>OZ240676.1:2317500-5363473 GCA_965198895.1 Acetobacteraceae bacterium | reverse complement strand
TTGACGGTGGCGTTGACGAGGGTGTTGCGAACGTCCTCCAATGTCATGCCCATCGCGGCGAGACGCGCCGGGTCGACCTGGACATGGACCGAGCGCTTCTGCTCGCCACCGATGGACACCTGGGACACGCCGGCGATCTGCGAGATCTGCTGGCTGAGGATGTTGTCGGCGTAGTCGTCCACCTCGATCAGCGGCAGCGTGTCGGACTGCACCGAGAGGATCAGGATCGGGCTGTCGGCCGGATTGACCTTGCGGTAGGTCGGCGGGCTCGGGAGGTTCTTGGGCAGCTGACCGCCGGCCGCGTTGATCGCGGCCAAAACGTCACCGGCCGCAGCATCGATATTCCGGTCGAGGTCGAACTGCACCGTGACCTGGCTCGATCCCAGCACGCTGACCGACGTCATCTGGGAGACGCCGGAGATCTGCGAGAACTGCCGCTCGAGCGGCTGGGCGACAGTTGCGGCCATCGTCTCCGGACTGCCGCCCGGAAGCGTTGCGGAGACCGAGATCGTCGGGAAGTCGACGCGCGGAAGAGGCGCCACCGGGAGCAGCGGGTAGGCGGCGATCCCGACGAGCAGGACGGCCGCCATGATCAGCGAGGTCGCAACGGGCCGGCGAATGAACGGTGTTGAGATGCTCATGGGTCGGCCTATCCGCCTACGTTAGCCGGTGACGTCGAACTCGCGCCGGTATCACTTGCGGACACGGAAGCAACCTTCGTGCCATCCGTCAGGCGGGACTGTCCGCTGGTGACCACAGTCTCCCCGCCCGTCAGGCCCTTGGTCACGATGGTGAGGGTGCCATTGTCCTGGCCAACCTCCACGGGCACCAGTTTCGCGACTGTGCCGTTCTGGACGGCGTACACATAGAGGCCGTTCACGCCATGCTGCACCGCCGGTGACGGCACGGTCACCGCATTTTTCGTCGTGCTCAACTGCAAGTGGACGTTCACGAACTGGCCCGGCCAAAGACGATCGTCGGAGTTCGGGAACATCGCCTTCAGCTTGATGGTGCCGGTGCTCGTATCGATGGAATTGTCCATCGTCAGCAGCGTGCCGTCCGCAAGTTGGCGCTTGTCGTCGCCACCGAACGCGGTCGTCTTGAGCGGCGTGGCACCCGCGGCGTGCATCGCGTCCTGGACCGTCGGGAACATGTCCTGCGGCAAGGTGAAGTAGATGGCGATCGGGTGGATCTGGTTGATGGTCACCAGACCGTTCGCGTCGTTGGCATGGATGAGGTTACCGGCATCCACCAGGCGCAGGCCGGCCCGTCCATCGATCGGTGAGGTGATCCGGGTGAAATCCAGGTTCAGCTTGGCCGCGGCGATCGCGGCGTCGTCCGCCTGGGCCGTGGCCGCTGACTGGGAGACCGATGCTTGCTGGGTGTCGACGCTCTGCCGCGAGGCGAATTCGCTCTTGGCCAGGTCGGAGTAGCGGACGAGGTCGCGCTTGGCGTTCGAGAGCATGGCAATATCCGCCGCCTTCTTGGCAACGGCCTGGTCCAGCACGGCCTGGTAGGGGCGGGGATCGATCGTCGCCAGCAGGTCCCCCTGCTTGACGTCCTGGCCCTCGGTGAAGGCGACTTTGTCGAGCGTTCCGTCCACCCGCGCGCGGATCAGCACGGACTGGAACGGCTGAACGGTCCCGATGCCGCGGACGAAAATCGGCACATCCTGGCGCTTGGCGACAGCGGTGCTGACCGGAACACCCGGGGCTGCCGGTTGGGCGAACGCGGGAGACGATGTCACGAAGGCAAGGGCAAGCGCACCGCACGTCGCCAGTCTGATCATCGAACCTCCAGAATCAGTCCTGTTGCAGGCACGTATCAGGGATGTGATCGAATGGCACCACCTGAAACATGGAAAATCGTCCATTCGAATAGGCTGAAGCCAATCTCGGGCAAGATCTGGAAAAAATCCACCATTTCGTAATTAAAAAGCCCGTCCTGGCCGTGACGTGAACGTAACGGGCATCGCGCGGTAAGAGTCGAGGCCCCGCGCCGTCCCCGTCGAACCGGCGGAGACCATGCTGGGCCGGCCAGGGATCGGCATCACGTGGATGGCCTCGTTGCCGTTGGGCAGCAGTACGGCGACGCGGGACGGTGGCGCCGGGCTGGTCGACGCGCTCGCCGTCGCAGCGCTCGCGGCGGCGGATGCAGCCATGGCCATGTTCGCGGCGCCCGTGCCGTTGGTGACGATCTGGCTGCCGACCGGGAGCTGCGGCACGCCCCAGGCGGCGAGCACCTTGCGTGCGTAGTCGTTGCCGAGGTCGGGCGTGAAGGAATGGTAGGCGGCGACCGCCAGCGGCCAGGCATTGGTCTGCGCGTAGAGCTGTTGCAGGAAGTGGGCGCCATAGGCGGCGTTGGTCACCGGGTCGAACGCCTGGTCGAGTGTCGCAAATGCCTCCGGGTGGTATTGCAGATTCACCTGCATGCAGCCCACGTCCATGGACCGAACGCCGTGGGCTCTGAAATCCTCGACTGCGGCCACCGCCTCGGCCTTGCTCTGGTAGAAATGCCCGACGCCCTCGGCATTGATCGTCCAGGGCCAGGGATAGACCGCACCGCTGATCGGGTCCCGCCGGCCGCTTTCGACCATGGCGATCGCGTCTAGCAGCCGGTCCGGCACATGGGTCGACCGCTCCGCCTGCAAAATCGCCGCACGACAGAGTGCCGACGGCTCCGGAATGCTGGCCGCAGGGAGCGGGCGTGCGACTGCCCATGACGAAACCAGGCACAGAACCATGATCAGGAACGGTCGGAGCATGGCGGCATGATGAATACGAATGGTTTCCAAGACCTTTCGAGACCCGGGCCCAAGCTCTTCCCGGTGTGAAATGCTGCACTGCAAAAAAGCCCTTGCAGGTGCACGCGGTCTGACATAGATTTCGTCTCGTAGCGAGGCTCTGCCTCTCTACTTCTTGGACGTTTCCTCCCTAAACTTGGCGGTGCCGCAAGGTGCCGCCTTCTTTTTTGGGCGTCCCGAGCAGCAGTCCGGATTGTGTCGAGATCTCGGCCAGCAGGTTACTCAAGCGGGCTTGCAGCATCTCGAACCCGGACGATTTCTGCAACGTGGCCTCATCCATATAGAGGCGCCGGGCTATCTCGATCTGCAGGGCGTGGACGTTTTCACGCGGGCGGCCGTAATGCCGGGTCACATAGCCGCCGGCATAGGGGTCGTTGCGACGCACGTCGTAGCCGAAGCCCTGCAGCACACGCTCCACCAAGGCCGTCACCGCCGCCATGCAGGCGGTGCCATGCGCGTCGCCCAGGACGAAATCCGGCCCCCCAGTTCGCCCAACCCCAGCCGGCATCGAATGGCAGTCGAGCAGCAGGCAAGCGCCGAACGTCTCGGTGGTCTCGGCGATCAGCTGGCTCAGGGCATTATGATAGGGCTGCCAGCAATCACGCACCCGGGCCTGCGCCTCGGCGAATGGCAGTTTTTCGCGATAGATTGCCTCGCCCGACGTCACCACCCGGGCGATCGTGCCCAGCCCGGCGCCGACCCGAGGGCTCGTCGTGTTCACCCAGTCGGGCAGCGAATCGGAGAACATGCCGGGATCGAGCTCCCAGGCCTCCCGGTTCGGATCGCAATACGCCCGGGGGAACTGCGCATACAGCAGCGGGGCACCGTGATCGACCGTGCTGGCGAATAGCTCCTCGACGAAGCTGTCTTCGCTGCGGCGCAGGTCCAGCGGGCCGAGCCGGGCCGATTGCACGAAGGCGGCATCATAAGTCCGGCCGGAATGCGGGGAGGCGACGACCAGGGGCACCGTCTGCACCGGGGGACGAAGGATGACGAAGGCGCGGGTGATGCCCGGCGGCGGGGCGGGCTCGGGCAGATCCATACGCTTATAGAACCCTCCATTGCAGGTAGTGTCATCCCAGCACTGCCCCTAGCTTGCACATGGCTTGGGGGCGGGCTAGGTAGCGTGCCTCCCCCGGCGGGGGCGCGTAGCTCAGCGGTAGAGCATCGCCTTGACATGGCGAGGGTCACAGGTTCAATCCCTGTCGCGCCCACCACCCGTCCGGTCAACCCTTGTTTATACCGGATCCGCGCCATGCACGCCTACCGCACCCACACTTGCGACGCGTTGCGCGCGACCGATGACGGCACGCAGGCCCGCCTGTCGGGCTGGGTCCATAGCAAGCGCGACCATGGCGGCTTGCTGTTCATCGACCTGCGCGACCACCATGGGCTGACCCAGGTGGTGTTCCCGGCCGGCTCGCCCGTGTTCGAGGCGGCCGACGCGTTGCGGGTGGAGAGCGTCATCACCGTCACCGGCACCGTCGTCCGGCGCGAACCCGGCACCGTCAACCTGCGCCTGCCGACCGGCGAGATCGAGTTGCGGGCGGCCGAGCTCGAATTGCAGTCGGCCGCGGCCGTGCTGCCGTTCCCGGTGGCGGGGGACGCCGCCGCGCCGGAGGAAATGCGGCTGCGCTATCGCTACCTCGACCTGCGGCGGGACAAGATCCACCGCAACATGATGCTGCGCGCCGGGGTGATCGCCTATCTGCGCCGCCAGATGATCGCAGCCGGGTTCACCGAATTCCAGACCCCGATCCTGACGGCGTCCTCACCCGAGGGCGCGCGCGACTTCCTGGTGCCTTCGCGGGTGCATCCCGGCCAGTTCTACGCGCTGCCGCAAGCGCCGCAGCAGTTCAAGCAGCTGGCGATGGTTGCCGGCTTCGACCGCTACTTCCAGATCGCCCCCTGCTTCCGGGACGAGGCGGGGCGCGCGGATCGGTCACCGGGCGAGTTCTACCAGCTCGACTTCGAGATGAGCTTCGTCACGCAGGAGGACGTCTTCACGACGCTGGAGCCGGTGATCGCGGGCGTGTTCCGCGAGTTCGGCGAGGGCAAGGCGGTGACGGAAGGGGCGTTCCCCCGCATTGCCTACGACACGGCCCTGTTGGAGTACGGGTCCGACAAGCCCGATCTGCGTAACCCGCTGCGGATCACCGACGTCACGGAGCATTTCGCCGGGTCGGGGTTCGGGCTGTTCAGCAAGATCGCGGCGGGCGGCGGCGTGGTGCGGGCTATCCCCGCCCCGGGTGCCGGGCCGCGGCCGCGGGGCTTCTTCGACAAGCTGAACGAATGGGCGCGGGAGCAGGGCGCCGGCGGGCTCGGCTACATCGTGTTCGAGGCGGAGGGCGGCAAAGGGCCGATCGCCAAGAACCTCGAGCCGGCGCGCGTAGAAGCCATCCGGGCCGCCTGTAACCTGCAGCCCGGCGATGCCGTGTTCTTTGCGGCTGGACCGAAGGACGAGGCGGCCAAGTTTAGCGGCGCCGTGCGCAACCGGATCGGCGCCGAGCTCGATCTGTACGAGAAGAACGCGTTCCGCCTATGCTGGATTACCGACTTCCCGATGTATGAGCGGGTCGAGGAGACGGGGCTGATCGATTTCAGCCACAACCCGTTCTCGATGCCGCAAGGCGGGCTCGAGGCGCTGAACACGCAGGATCCGCTGACGATCAAGGCGTTCCAATACGACATCGTTTGCAACGGCGTGGAGCTGTCGTCGGGCGCCATCCGCAACCATCGGCCGGACATCATGATCCGCGCGTTCGAAATCGCGGGCTACGATCAGTCCGAGGTCGAGGCACGATTCGGCGGCATGCTGAACGCGTTCCGCTACGGTGCGCCGCCGCATGGCGGATCGGCGCCGGGCATCGATCGCATCGTCATGCTGTTAGCCGACGAGCCGAATATCCGCGAGGTCATCCTGTTCCCGCTGAACCAGCAGGGGCAGGACCTGATGATGGGCGCGCCGTCAGCGGTTCCCGCGGCCCGGCTGAAGGAGCTGTCGCTGAAGGTGGACCTGCCGCCTGCCAAGAAAGGCTGAGCGCAACACGCCGGGGCGTGTCACAATGCTGCATGACGTATTCTTCATGCAACGATTGTCGTTGTTTGTCGTTGCTTCTGTAATACCGTCGTCGAATTTAGACGGCGCATCTCGAACAGGATGGAGAGACGAGTGAAGAAAAGCTTAGCTGGGTTGATCGTTGCCGTTGGGGCCTTTGCGGTGGCCGCACCTTCGTATGCGGCGACGAATGCGGGCGATATGTCTGTCGGCCTCGCCCAGCCAATCCCGACGGCGATCGCCGGGTCACAGTCGGGGCTGGCACAGCCAGGCGTCACGATGGTTCAATATTACGGCCGTCCCTACCATCACTTGCACCATCCGTACTATCGTCACTCGTACTATCATCACTACTACCGGCACCATGGTGTTCGTATCGGACCGGTCGTGATTCGCTAGGCGTTGCTGCAAACGTAGGGTGGGCTTATAGCCCACCAACATGTTCCGGCTGGTGGGCTATGAGCCCACCCTACGTTCAAACTTTACGCGATCGGCTTACGAAACCGTCGACAAGACTGCACACTCTGCAACTTGCTCGACGGCGCCTAAAACGTCGCCGGTGTAACCACCGATATTTGACCTAGCGACGGCGCTGACGGCGACGCCGGCCACAAGAGCGGCCACCGCTCCGAGCGGCGCAAGCAGGCCGACGGCGGCGGCGATGGCCAAGGCGATACCGGCCGGAGCGGCCCGCGTGCCGACCGAAGCGGCGAGCCCGTCGGTCCGTGCGGATGATAGCCAAAGCAGCGGCACCCCAAGAACACCCCGCCCGAGCACCGCTGCCAGGATAACGGCCCAGATAGGATGCGGCGCAAATGATAACGCCGTTCCACGAATTGCGAGGCTGAACACCAAGGCGAGCGCGCCGAAACTGCCGATTCGGCTGTCACGCATGATGGCCAGCTTACGCTCGCGGGTCCGGCCGCCCCCGAATCCGTCGGCCGTGTCTGCAAGTCCGTCCTCGTGTAGCCCTCCGGTGACAAGGCAAGTTGTCGCCAAAGCCCAAATCGCGGCCAAGGGCTGCGGCAGCCCGAACGCGAGCCCTCCCGCCAGAATTGCAGCGCCAAAGCCGCCCACCACGACGCCCACGACCGGATAGGCCCAGACGCAGGCTGCCGGCGCAGGATGCACGGCGGCAAACCGCGCCACCGGCAGCCGGGTCAGCAGGGTGAACGCGCCCACCAGTTCGGCCCAGCGCTTCATGCCCGGTTGGCGACCGCGGCCTCCGCAAACGTGGCCATCCCGGTGTGGCAGGCCAATGCTGCCCGTACCACGGGAATCGCCAGCGCGGCCCCGGAGGCCTCCCCTAGCCGCATACCGAAATCCAGCAGCGGCGACAGGCGCAGTTGCTGCAGCAGCCGGCGATGGGCTGCCTCGGCGGAGACATGGGCCGCGAGGCAGTGGCTCAGCGCCTCGGGCTGCAGGACGGCCAACGGCGCCGCGGCGGCTGTGCAGACGAAGCCGTCCAGCAGCACGGGCACGCCCAGGTGACGGGCCGCGACGATCGCACCGGCGATGGCGGCCAGTTCCCGTCCGCCCAGGCAGCGCAATAGGTCGAGCCCGTCCCCTCCGGCATGAAGCGCAGCCGCGTCGTGAACAGCGGCGCGTTTGCGTCGCAGACCGTCCGGGTCGATGCCGGTCCCGAGCCCGGTCCAGTCCTCGCCCCCGAACAGGCCGGTGCAGAGGGCCGCCGCCGCCGTCGTGTTGCCGATGCCCATTTCGCCAAGGCAGAGCAGGTGGGTGCCGGGCCGCACCGCCGCATACCCGGTGTCGAGCGCGCCGGCGAACTCGGCAGCGGTCATCGCGGGGGCGCTCACTATGTCGCCGGTCGGGGTGTCGAGTTGCAGCGGAATCACCCGCAACTTGGCGCCAGCCTGCCGCGCGAGTTGGTTGATGGCGGCCCCGCCGACGGCGAAGTTGGCCACCATCTGCGCCGTCACGGCGGCCGGGTAGGGGGACACGCCGCGCTCCACCACACCGTGATTGCCCGCAAACACCAGCACCTCGACGTCGTCCAGCACAGGCATGGCGCGGCGCTGCCAGCGCGCCAGCCACGCCGCTATCTCCTCTAATCGGCCGAGGCTGCCGGGCGGCTTGGTCAGGGTGTCCTGCCGCGCCCTGACGGCGGCAGCGGCATCCTCATCCCCCGGGGGAAGGGTGGCGAGGGCAGTGCGGAATGCGTCTGATGTCATGGCTGCTCGCGGGCGATGGCGTGAAAGAACGACCCGGTCACGTGACCGCGCCGGCCACCGGCCGCACCGAGGGATGTGCCGGCAGCGTCCTCGACCTGGGCATAGGGCGCGTCGGCGCCGGGCTCGGTGACGGTGGCGTAGTGGAATTCGTGGCCTCGCACGGCGCCGTCGGGCAGCAAGGCGCGGCGGTAGCCGAGATGCAGCGAGCGTCGGGCGAAACTGGTGCTGTGGCTGAGCAACCCGGCCATCGCATGGGTGGTGCCGTCGGCGGCGGTCAACGATTCGCCGAGCACCATATAGCCGCCACACTCGCCATGGACCGGGCGGGTGCGGGCAAATTCACGCAGTCCGGCCCGAAATTCGTCGGCGGCGGCAAGGGTGGGTGCGTGGAGTTCGGGATAGCCGCCGGGCAGCCAGCAGGTGTCCGCGTCGCTGGCTGGCGGTTCGTCGGCCAGCGGGGAGAAGGGGATGAGTTCCGCACCCGACTCGCGCCAGGCGGCGAGTAGGTGGGGGTAGGTGAAGGTGAACGCGGCATCGGTAGCGAGGGCGATCCGTTGGCCGGGCGGGGGGATGGGTAAGCAGCCCTCACCCCGGCCCTCTCCCGTGAAGAACGGGAGAGGGAGCAGAGAAGGTCCTTGCTCATCGCTCCCTCTCCCGCCTGCGGGAGAGGGCCGGGGTGACGGCTGCTGCTTCCCCAACGCCAACACCGCATCCAGGTCCAAGTACCGCTCCGCCATGTCCGCCAGCCCCGCCAGCGCCGCCGCGAGCGCCGGGTGCTCGCCCGCCTGCACCAGGCCGAGATGCCGTTCGGGCAGCGCTAGCGAGGCGTCGCGCGGGATCGCTCCCAGCACTGGCAGCGTCATCGCCGCGGCCACCGAGCGGCGGTGTTTCTCGCTGCCCACCCGGTTCAATATGACGCCGCCAACGCGCACCGCCGGGTCGAACGTCGCGAGCCCGTGCGCCACGGCCGCAGCGGTCTGCGCCTGGCCCGACACGTCCAGCACCAGCAGCACGGGCAGCCCGAAGCGCGCCGCGAGATCGGCCGAACTGCCAGTGCGCCCCGCTGGCCCGGCCACGCCGTCGAACAGGCCCATGGCGCTCTCCACCACGAGCAGATCCGCGCCCTCGCTGGCCCGGGCGAACAGGTCGTCCAGCAACGGCGGCGGCATCGCCCAGCTGTCGAGATTGGTGCCAGGCGCGCCCGAGGCGGCCGCGTGAAACGCCGGGTCGATGTAATCCGGGCCGGACTTGGCGGTGCGGACCACCACGCCCCGCCGCCGCAGGGCCGCCACGATGCCGAGCGTGACCGTGGTCTTGCCAGCGCCGGACCGGGGCGCGGCGATCAGCCAGCCCATGCTAACCTGCGTCCGTGGAGAACGGCACCAACTTGCGGCGCGGCTGGACGACGGGCGCCTGCGCGGCCGCAGCGGCGAAGGCGGCTTTCGCGGCACTGCGAACGGGCACTTTTCCCGACCCGGTCGACATCCCGCTGCCCCGCGGTGGCCGCACGTCGTTCACCCTGGCCGAGACCAGGCTCGAACCCGGCGCCGCCTATGCCGCGATCGTCAAGGATGCCGGCGACGATCCGGACGTCACGCACGGCGCGCTGATCCGCGTTCGCGTCTCGCCCGGGCCGCCCGGCGTGCTGTTCAGGGCTGGGCCCGGGGTGGGCACGGTCACCCGCGCGGGCTTGCCGCTGCCGCCGGGCGAGCCCGCCATCAATCCGGTGCCGCGCCAGATGATCGCCGCCGCCCTGGCCGAGATCGCGCCACCGGCCGTGGAGGTCGAAATCGGCGTGGAGGACGGCGTGCGGCTGGCGGAACGCACGCTGAATGCGCGGCTGGGCATCGTGGGCGGGTTGTCGATCCTCGGCACGACGGGAATCGTGGTCCCGTTCTCGTGCGCGGCGTGGATCGACACCATCCACCGCGGCATCGACGTCGCCCGCGCCGCCGGGATCGGCCACATCGCCGGGTCGACCGGCAGCACCAGCGAGGCAGCGGTCGCTTCCCTGTACGGCCTGCCGGAGATGGCGCTGATCGAGATGGGCGATTTCGTCGGCGGCCTGCTGCGTTACTTGCGCCGCCATCCCGTCCCGCGGCTGACGATCGCGGGTGGGGTGGCGAAGATGACCAAGCTCGCCCAGGGCCGGCTCGACCTGCATAGCAAGCGCGGTTCGGTGGACATGGCCGACCTCGCCGCCCTGGCCGGCGTTCCCGCTGTTGCCCGGGCGAACACGGTCGCCGAAGCGTTCGGTCTGGCGCCGGACCTGGGCGATGCGGTGGCGGAACGCGCCTGGCGGAGCACCGTCGCTGAACTCGGTGACGCTCCCGTGGCCGTCGACGTGGTGGTGTTCGACCGGCAGGGGAAGATGATGGGATCTCACGGGCGATAGCGCCTGCGGTACTCTGGGCTGTAGAGCGAGCTCTCCGCGAAATCGTCCGGGGCGAGGGCCGGGCCGACGAGCAGGATGGCGGTGCGCTCGATCCCGTGGGCTTCGAGCGTGCCGAGGGTTGCGGTGATCACCTGCTCGTCCGGCCAGGTGGCGCGTGCGACCAGCGCGCAAGGGCAGTCGGCGCCGTAGTGCGGAAGGAGCTCGGCAAGCGCCCGGTCCAGCAGCGCGGCGCCGAGATGGATCGCGAGCGTCGCCCCTGTCGCGGCATAGGTGGCGAGCTGTTCGCGCGGCGGCATGGCGGAGGCTCGTCCGGGCAGCCGGGTCAGCACGATCGTCTGTGCCAGGCCGGGCACCGTCAGCTCCCGCCCGAGCACGGCGGCGGCGGCGGCGAAGGCCGGCACGCCCGGCGTGAGCGTGAAGGGGATGCCGCGGCGCTGCAGCCGGCGAAGCTGTTCGGCGACCGCACTGTACAGTGAAAGATCACCCGAATGCAGCCGCGCCACATCCTGCCCGGCGGCGTGCGCGGCGGCGAACTCGGCTTCGATCGCGTCCAGGTCGAGGGGAGCGGTGTCCACCAGCCGCGTGCCAGGGCCGCAATGCGTCAGCAACTCGGGCGGAATGATGGAGCCGGCGTAGAGACACACCGGGCAGGCGGCAAGCAAACGCGCGCCCCGCAGGGTGATGAGATCGGGCGCACCCGGCCCAGCGCCAATGAAGTGCACGGTCAACTGCTCCCTCTCCCGCCCGCGGGAGAGGGAGCAGAACTCAAATGCCATCGCCCTGCACTCAAGGGGAGAGGACCAGGCACATCGCTGGCTACGGCACAGGTCGCCCATCCGCCGCCGAAACGTGGGCGTCGCAGGACGCCGCCGCCTGCTAAAGCCGCCGCTTCTGCAACCGAGGCCAATCCAGTCGCGCTCGCCACCGCAGTCGACTGCGTCGGGCATAGTTCCTGGACCGCCGCCAAGTCCTCCTTGCCCAGGAAGCAAACCGGTAGACCGAGCAGCCTGGCCGCCTCCAGCAAGCCTGGCTCGTCACGCTTCCAATCCGGCGCCGCGATCGCATCCACCGGCCCGGCCTCCCGCACCAGCGCCACGATATCTGCCGCCGGGCAGCCGCGGCGGCATCCGATCCCCGCCACGATCATGGCTTCGTCGCCACCCATTGCGTCACCGTCATCGCCGGGCGGAACGCATGCATCGGTCCGACCGCATCCAGCCGCGAAATGGCCAGCCGCAGCAACGTCCCACCCAATCTGGCTTGCACGGCCAGCAGCACGGCCTCCGTCTCCGTCGTGACGGCATTGGCCACCAGCCGTCCGTCTGCCGGCAGTGCGTCCCAGGCAGCGTCGATCACCCCAGGCTGGTGCGCACCGCCGCCGAGGAACACCGCGTCGGGCGCCGGCAACCCGGCGAGTGCCTCCGGGGCCGTGCCGTGAACGATCCGCAGCCCCGGCACCCCCAGCGCCGTCGCGTTGCGGCCGATCCGCGCAACCCGGTCGGCGTTGGGCTCGATCGCGATGGCGCGGTTGGCGGGGTGGCGCAGCATCCACTCGATACCGATCGACCCGGCGCCACCGCCGACGTCCCACAGCAACTCGCCCCGGCGCGGCGCGAGGCTCGAGAGGGTGACGGCGCGGATGTCCCGCCGGGTCAGTTGGCCATCATGCTCGAACAGCGTGTCGGGCAAGCCGGTCGCGAGGTGCTGCCGGACGGGGCCGACGACCTCGATCGCGACCGTGTTCAGCGCGTGGATATCGGGCCTGTCGAAACCGCCGGCGTCCCCCACGCGCACGCGTTCCGCCGGGCCGCCCATGGCCTCCAGAACCGTCAAGCGGGAGCCGCCCAACCCGGCGTCGCGTAGCAGCGCGGCGAGGGCGGCGGGCGTCTCGGCCCCGGCGGACAGTACCAGCAGCCTCGCGCCGGGCTGCAGATGCGGGATGATCGCGGCGATCGGGCGGCCGCAGACGGACAGCTCCGCCACGTCGGCCATCGCCCAGCCGAGCCGCGCCCGGGCCAGGGCAAACGCGGACGGGGCCGGGTGGCAGACGATCTCGCTCGGTGGCACCAGGGTGGCCAAAATCGAGCCGACACCGAAGCAGAACGGATCGCCCGATGCGAGCACCGCCACCGGGCGTCCGCCGCGGGCGAGAATGGCCGGGTAAGCCCCCTCCATCGGGCTGGGCCACGCCAACGCATCGCCCCGGATCGCGGCCTCGGCCAGGGCAAGGTGCCGCCGGCCGCCCACCACCAACTCCGCCGCGGCCACGGCGGCATGGGCGGCGGGCGGCAGGTGACCGTCCTCGCCAATTCCGACGATGGCGAGCCAGGGGGCCGTCATGCCACAACCCCGGCATGCGCGTGCTGATCCTGGGCGGAACGACGGAGGCTTCGGCGATCGCGCGCGCTTTGGCCGGGGATGCGCGGTTCGACCCGGTGCTGTCGCTGGCCGGGCGCACCCGCTCGCCCGTGCCGCCGCCGATCCCGTGGCGCACCGGTGGCTTCGGCGGGGTGGCCGGGCTCGCGGCCTATCTGCGGCAGGAGGCGGTGGACGCGGTGATCGACGCCACCCATCCCTTCGCCGCCCAAATGAAAGCCCATGCGGCCGAGGCGTGTGGCAGCATTCCCCGCATCACGGTGCTGCGTCCGCCGTGGGAGGCGGTGCCGGATGACCGATGGCTGCGCGTGGCCACGATGACGCAGGCCGCCGCGGCACTCGGCCCGGTGGCGCGCCGCGTGTTCCTGACCGTGGGGCAGGGCGAGTTGGCGCCGTTCGGTCCGCCGCACCACTACCTCGTCCGCACTGTCGACCCCCCGGCCGATGCCCCCGCCGGTGCGATGGTATTGACCGCCCGCGGCCCGTTTACGGCCGAGGATGACCGGGCGTTGATGCTGGCGCATGGGATCGAGTTGCTGGTGACCAAGAACTCGGGCGGCACCGCCGTTGGCGGCAAGCTCGCCGCGGCCCGGGCACTTGGCATCACCGTCGTGCTGGTGGACCGGCCCCCGGCCCCACACGGACCGACCGTGCCGGATGCAGCCTCGGCGCTGCGCTGGCTGGAGCATCAGGCAGCGCTCCTGGGAGTGTAGAGCCAGGCACTCCCGTCCGAGCGGGCGATGGCGCGGGTGGCGGCAGACCCGACCAGGACCAGGGTTCGCATGTCGGCACGCGCCGGGTCGGCCTTGGCCAGGGTGGTGATATTCACGCGCTCATCCGGCCGGCTGATGGCGGTGGCGAAGGCGATGTGGGTTTCCGGCGGCAGCACCGAGCGCAGCGCATCGAATGCGGCCCCGAGTTGCCAGGGCCGCGCTCGGGAGAGCGGGTTGTATAGCGCCATCACGAACCCGGCCCCGGCCGCTGCCCGCAAGCGGTCGAGCACCACGGGCCAGGGCTTGAGATTGTCGGACAGGGAGATGGCGCAGAAATCGTGCCCAAGCGGGGCGCCGAGCCGCGCTGCCGCCGCCAGGAGCGCCGAGATGCCCGGCACCACCTCGATCGCGAGCGCGGCGAAGGGTGGGTGTGCGTCCACTGCCTCGAACACCGCTGCTGCCATGCCGAACACGCCGGGGTCGCCGCCGGACACCACGGCAACCTTGTGGCCCGAGGCCGCCAGGGTCAGCGCGTGGCAGGCGCGGTCCAGCTCGACCCGGTTGTCCGACGCGTGGCGCGTTTGGCCGGCGCGCACGGGTACGCGATCAAGGTAGGGGCCATAGCCGACGAGATCGCTGGCCCCGGCCAAAGCGGCGGCGGCCCTTGGAGCGAGCAGATCCGCGTCGCCCGGGCCCAGCCCCACGATGGTGATGCCGCTCATCGCGCGCCGCGCCGGCCTGGCACCAGCACCAGCGAGAAATACGGCGCCGGGCCATCCTCGATCTCTGCCAGAGGGGCGATACGCTCACCTGCCATGGTGCCGCGCTCGACATACAGCGCATGGGCGGCCCGGCCTGCCTCGGCTAGGGCACGGCGGATTTTGGGCAGGTTGCGGCCTACCTTCATGATCACCGCCGCGTCGGTGTCGCGCAGGCGCAACGCCAGGTCGGCGCCGTCCAGCGTGCCCGGCAATACGGTGAGAACGTCGTCGCCATGGGTCATCGGCACGCCCGCCCGCGCCCAGGCGCCGGACATGCCGGTGATGCCGGGTACCACCTCGTGCGCGTAGCGGGGCGATAGGCGGTCGAACAGATACATGGCGGAGCCGTAGAAGAACGGATCACCCTCGCACAGCAACGCCACCGACACGCCCCGGTCCAGCCGGGCCGCAACGGTAGTAGAGGCGGCTTCGTAAAAGGCGGTCATTTCGGTGGCGTAGCGCGGGTCGGACAGCGGCACTTCGGTGGTGAACGGGTAGTCGAACCGCATCGCCTCGGCCGCCGGATGTAGATGCGCGGCTGCGATGGTGCGGGCGTGGCTGGGCCGGCCGCGCTTGGCGAAGAAGGCGTAAACAGGCGTCGTGCCCAGCACGCGGACGGCCTTGAGCGTCAGCAACTCCGGGTCGCCGGGGCCGACGCCGACGCTATAGAGCGTGCCCGTCACTCGGTGTCGCTCGCCAAGGCGTTGAGGGCGGCGACGGCCATCGCGCTGCCGCCGCGCCGGCCCGGCAGCACCAGGCAGGGCACGCGCTGATCGGCCCAAAGCGCCTCCTTGGACTCCGCGGCGCCGACGAAGCCGACCGGCAATCCGATGATGGCGGCCGGATGCGGCGCGCCGGCGTCGAGCAGTTCGAGCAGGTGGAACAGCGCGGTAGGTGCGTTGCCGATTGCCACTACGGCGCCGCGCAATTGATCGCCCCACAGGTCGAGCGCAGCGGCGGAGCGGGTGTTGCCGATGGTTTTGGCGAGGGCAGGGGTGGCCGGGTCGGCCAAGGTGCAGATCACCGCGTTGCCGGCGGGTAGGCGTGTGCGGGTGATGCCGTGGGCGACCATGTTCGCGTCGCACAGGATCGGCGCCCCGGCACGCAGGGCCGCGCGGGCGGCGTCGGTGAACCCGGGCGAGAAACGCAGAGCCTGTGCGATCGCGGTGTCGCCGGCCGCGTGCACGACGCGGACGGCGACCCGGGCCTCGGCGTCGGTCAGCCCGGTCAGGTCGGTTTCGGCACGGATCGTGGCGAAGGAGCGCACGTAGATGGCGGCGCCGTCGCGGATGTAGTCGTAGCTCATAGGGCGGCGATCGCTTCGGTGAGGGTCAAGCCGCGCAGGTCCGGTATGTCGCTCGCTCGGCCGTGGCGGATCAGGTCGTAGCGCCCGTCCCGCCCCACGAGGGTGGTGGTGGCGGCCGGGTGGGCACAGCCTTTGGTACAACCCGAGACGTGGAGGTTGGCCAGGCCGGCGGCTTGCAGGCGAGCGGCGTCCGAGCGGGCAGGGACGGCGCCGCTGCTGCAGGCGGGGGCGCCGGGGCAGGCGGTGATCGGGCTGGGTTGCGCGAGGAAGCCGGGGGCTAAGACGGGCGAAAGGAAGGCGCGCCAGGGGGTGGTGCGGATTTCTGGGGCCAGGACGGCAAGTGTTCTGAGCGTGCTGGCGTCGGTTTGTCCGAAGGGAAGATAGAGAAGCGCTTCTCCCTCTCCCGCTTGCGAGAGAGGGCCGGGGTGAGGGCTGCTTCGGGCAACGTCCGAGCGGCGATACCCCTCACCCCGACCCTCACCCTCAAGGGGAGAGGGAGAAGAAAGGTCGGTGAGTTGGATGGGGCGGCCGTGCAGGAACAGGGTCGCGCCTTGCACGACGACGTGGAATTTCGGCGATAGCCCGGGCAGGTCGGCGAGGATGGCTTCCGCCTCGGCCACGAGCGTGTCGTCGCAGGGGGGCACGGCGATGACGTTGCGGCGGGCCTCGCGGTCGGGATCGGGGTCGGCGAGCCCGGCGGCGACCATGGCTCGCGCGAAGGCGGCCGGGTCACGCACGCCGCGGATCTGCAGGTTGCCGCGCCGGGTCAGTTCGATCACGCCGTTGCCGAAGGACGCTGCAGCATCGGCCAAGGCCCCAAGCGCGGGCGAAGAGATACGGCCGCCGAACGGCTTCACGCGCACCAGCAGTCCGTCACCGGATGCCATCGGGGCATGCACGGTGGGGCACCAACCGCGGATCATGCGGCGAGGTCGTTGCGGCGGGGGTGCCAATGGCCGGATCGGCGTGCCTGGGCGAACCGTTCTGCGATCGCGGCCCGCGCGTCAGGGTTCTCGCGCCGGAGGAACGCGTCGATCTCAGGTGCTCCGAGGGTGGCGGCATGGAGAAGGTCGAACTGACGATCGAACCGCTGCGGCAATGTCGCTGCAAAAGCGCTCAGTGCGTCGACGGCGCGCGCGATCTCGGCGGCGCCGCCGTAACCGTGGCGCATCATGCCGGCCAGCCACACCGGATTGGCCGCCCGGCCGCGCACGATGCGAGCGACCTGCTCGGCTACCGTCCGAGCTTGGCCGTCATGGTAGTACAGCGCCGGGTCGGCGCCGAGCGATGCGGCGGCGGCGGCGAAACCACCAAGATGGGCGGCGTATTCCGGCCCGTCCAGCACATCGGTGCCGGTGTGGTCCTGGACGTGAAGGAACGCGTCGGCCGCGCGCAGCCGCTGCTCCAGCGCGGCCCGGTCTGCGGTGCCTTCGGCGCTGGCACCGCATCCAGTCGCCGACGCCGCGAGCCAATCGCTCCCCGCGCCATACTGACCCGGCGCCGGGCCGAACACCCGCGGGCCGGAGCGGCCGGCCAGCGGGTTCCAGTCGGCCGCCTCGTCCCGCGCGGCCACGGCGGCGGCGGCGGCGTCGAACAGCGTCACCTGAGCCGCGAACGCGTCGCGAAACAGGCCGGAGATGCGCAGCGTGACGTCCACGCGCGGCCGGTCGAGCTCGGCGATCGGCGTCACCGTGAAGCCGTTGACCCGGCCCGACCCTGCGTCCCACACCGGCACGACGCCCAGCAGCAACAAGGCCAGGGCGATGTCCTCGCCGCCCGTGCGCATGGCGGCGGTGCCCCAGACGTTCAGCACCACCGAGCGCGGCCAGTCGCCGTGGTCCTGGCGGTGACGGCGCAGCAGATCGGTGGCGGCGCGCTCGGCCAGGACCAGGGCGGAGCGGGTGGGCAGCATGCGCGGGTCCAGCCCGGCGAGGTTGCGGCCCGTCGGCAGCACATCCGCCCGGCCAGCCGCCGGCGCACCGGCGGGGCCAGGGGCGACGAAGCGTCCGTCCAGGGCGGCCAGCAGCGCGGCGCGTTCGGCGGGGGCACACGCGTCGGCGCCTGCTGGCAGCATCGCCAGGCGCTCGGCATCCGGAGCCTGGCCGTAGACATGCAGGCCGTCGCGGATCTGCAGGTCCTTCACGTCGCACAGATACGCGTCGAGCCGGGCGAGGGCGTCGTCATCCGGTGCGCCCGGCGGCACGCCACTTTCGTCCAGCAAGCCGGACGCGGCGGCGCTCTCCAGGATGCCACGGCGCAGCAAGCCGGTGCGGCGGCGGTCCATGCCGTCGGCCGCGGCGTATTCGTCGATCATCTGTTCGAGCGAGGCTGCGTCGCCGTGCAGGCCGGCGGGGCGGATCGGCGGGGTCAGGTGTCCGATCGTGACGGCACCCAAGCGGCGCTTGGCGGCGGCGGCCTCGCCGGGGTTGTTGACGATGAACGGGTAGATGACGGGCAATCCCCGGGTGAGCGCTGTCGGCCAGCAGGTGGCGGAGAGGGCGGCCGCCTTGCCGGGCAGCCACTCAAGGGAGCCGTGGGTGCCGAGATGGATCAGCGCGTGCCGGGTGCGAAGTGACAGGTAGAAGGCGATGAACCCGTGGCGCGGCGGCAGGTCCGCGCTGTGATAGGCGGCGCGACGGTCGCCCCGGTCACCGCGGTCCGGCTGTAGGTAGGCGGAGACGGCGCCGAGATCGCGGTGGCGCAGGGTGAAGTGGCCGTCGACCACAGATGGATCGCAGTCCGGCTGCCCCCAGGCGGCGGTGGCGGCGTCCTGCAGGGTTTGGGGCAGGGTTGCGAACAGCGGCGCGTACTCGGTAAGGCTGAGGAACGGCGTCGGTTCGGCGTGGCTGAGCGCCGTGGTCAGCTCGGCAGTCGAGGCAGCCCGGGTGTCGTAGCCCTGGTCCGTCAGTAGGACGGTGATCGCCGCGAGGCTGGCAAAGCTGTCCAGCCCGACGGCATGTCCTCGCTGGCCACCCAGGCCTGGGTAGTCGCTGAGCACGATCGCGACCCGGCGCTCGGCTGCTTGTGTCCGGCGCAGTTTTGCCCATCCGGCGGCGCGGTCGGCGGCGAGGGCGATGCCGTCAGGGTCGGGATCGTGGACGGTGCGGCCGTCTTGCTCGCGCTTGAACGAGATGGCGGTGGTGAGCAGCCGTCCGTCCAGTTCCGGCAGAACCACCTGCATGGCGAGATCGGCCGGGGTAAGTCCACGGGTGGAGGCCTTCCATGCGGCCTGGTGCGTGCCCGCCAGGATAAGCTGAAGGACGGGAGCATCGGCGGCGTCCAAGGGCGACGCTTCTCCCTCTCCCGCGGACGGGAGAGGGAGAGAAAGACTGGTTCGGGCCGAAAATCCTGTGGCGTTCAGGACCACCGCGGGTCGCCACGCGGCTAAAGTGCGCGCGACGAACGCTGCGGTTTCGGGCGCTTTGAGGCTGCCTGCGTACAACACCCCGACCGAGAGGCCGCGCGGCCGCAATGCCTCCGCCAGCGTCGTAATCGGGGCGATATCGTCCGACAACAAATGCGACCGGTAGAACACCACCGCCGCCAACGGCCGGTCATCCAGGTCCAGCGCATGCACGCCATGCTGGGGCAGTGCCTCTGCCGCGTGTCCATCATCGGCGCCGAGCCCGGCCAAATGCGCCATCAACCCCAGCGCCCGTCGCATGTTGGCCAGGCCGCCATGGCGGAAATAGCCCTCCAGCCTGGTATGCATCTCGGCCGGAACCGTGGAGAACGCGGCCAACGCCGGGTCGGCACGGCCGTCACCCGGGAGCACCGCCAAGGGGATCGCCCGCTCCCGGCACAGGGCCGCCAGTTCCTCCGTGCCGTAGCGCCAGTAATCCATGCCGCCTAGCAGCCGCAGCACGACGCAGCGCGCGTGGGCGACAGTTTGCTCCAGGTATAGATCCACCGACATCGGATGCCGCAGCTTGCCCAGCGGGGCCAATCGCAGCGACGGCGTGTCGTTCTGGCAGGCGGCGAGCGCGCCTAGATCGGCGTCGGAGAACGACAGCACCACCAGGTCCGCCGGCCCGTGCGCGAGGTCGACCGCGGGAGCGGCCTCATCCAGCGAACGGGTTTCACGGACCAGCAGATGCATCAGGCGGCCGAGAGTGCAGCCGTGATGGCGGCGCGGTCCAGCCCGGTCTGGCCGATGACCACCATCTGGCCCGCCCGCGCCTCGCCCGGTGCCCAGGCGCGGTCGTAGTGCTGGCGGAAGCGCGTGCCGACGCCCTGCACCGCCAGGCGCATCGGCCGGCCGGACACGGCGACGAAGCCCTTCATGCGCAGCACGTCATGCGCGCCCGCGACTTCGGTCATGCGCCGCAACAGCGCGTCCGGGTCGGTGGTCTCGGGGATGGGCAGTGAAAAACTGTCGAAATCGTCGTGCTCGTGCTCGCCGTCCACTGCGTCGTGGCAGGAGGGGCGCGTCGCGAGATCGTCCTCGGCGGCTGCGTCCAGGCCCAGCAGCACCGACAGGTCCACGCGGCCCTCGGTCGCCGTCACCAGGGCGGCGGGGCGGGGCAGGGCGGCGGCGATGGTGGTGCGCAGCTCGGCCAGGGCGGCCGGGTCGAGCAGGTCGGCCTTGTTCAGGATCACCAGGTCGGCGGCGGCGATCTGGTCGCCGTAGACCTCGGCCAGTGGGTTGTCGTGGTCGAGGTTCTCGTCGGCTTCGCGCTGGGCTGCGACGGCCGCCGGGTCATCGGCAAAGCGGCCGGCGGCGACGGCCGGGCCATCGACCACGGTGATCACGCCGTCCACCGTCACGCGGGCGCGGATGTCGGGCCAGCCGAACGCCTTCAGCAGCGGCTTGGGCAGGGCGAGGCCGGAGGTTTCGATCAGGATGTGCTCGGGCGGGTTGGGGCGGTCGAGCAGGGCTTGCATGGCAGGAATGAACTCGTCGGCGACGGTGCAGCACAGGCAGCCATTGGCCAATTCGACGATGTCCACATCCTCGCAGCCGGGGATGCCGCAGGACCGCAGCACCTCGCCGTCGACGCCGAGCGCGCCGAACTCGTTCACCAGCACGGCGATGCGTCGCCCGCCGGCATGGGCCAGCACGTGGCGCACCAGCGTGGTCTTGCCGGCGCCGAGGAAGCCGGTGATGACGGTGCACGGGATCTTCAAGCCGGGAGCCTCCCCATGATCATGCGTTGCAAGGATGGCGCGCGCTTGGACGGTAGCACGGTGCCGGTCGGATGGGCGGCATAGAGCCGGGCGTAGGCGAGCAGGTCGCCGGCCAGGTCGGGGGTCAGGCGGCCCAGCAGGTAGGTCCATTTGCCGGGCATCGAGATCGCGGCAGCGCAGCCGTTATCGCACACCGACAGACACGACACTTCGCGCAACTCGACCGCATCGGCATCGGCGTGGGAGGCGATTGCGGCGTGCACGAAGCGGCCGGGGGCGGTCTGGCCCTCTGGCAGCGGCAGGCCGGCGCGGCAGGTGACGCAAACATGCAGGACAGGGTTCACGCGGGCAGCCTCCGTTCGACGCACGGGTGCCCATCGCCTCCGGGATACCCGGCGGTCGGGCTGCACGCGCGCAGCCCGCCAACCCCGGTGCACCCCGCCCGGCGTCGCAATGGTAGATCCGGCACGATCGTCGGCCGGTGATGGCAGGTCTCCTGGCTCACGGATCGATCGCGGCGACGGCGGCCTTCCCGGGGTGGGCCCCAGTGGCAAGTGCCGGCGCCGCTCTCCGCTTACAGTTGCGGGGGCAGCCGCGGTGTTGCACCGCGTTCCCTTTTCAGCCTCCGTTTGGAGGCACCATCCCGCCCCGTGTATGACCCGGCGCGTGACAGGTCAAATCACCTTCGTTCTGGGCGGCGCCCGATCCGGTAAGAGCCGCCATGCCGAGGCGCTGATCGCCGCGCACCCGCCACGCTGGCGCTACGTGGCAACCGGGCAGGCGTTCGACGACGAGATGCGGGAGCGGATCGCCGCGCACCGGGCTCGCCGCGACGCACGATGGGAGACGGTGGAGGCCCCGCTGGACCTTGCCGCCGCCCTTGCGGTGGATGCGCCGGTGTTGGTGGACTGCCTGACGCTGTGGGTCAGCAACCTGCTGCTGGCCGACCGCGAACCGGACTGGCCCGGCTTGCTGGCGGCGCTGGATGTGCGGGCGGCACCGACCGTGCTGGTGTCCAACGAGGTCGGCCTGGGCATCGTGCCCGACAACGCGTTGGCCCGCCGCTTCCGGGACATCGCGGGCTTGCTGCACCAACGCGTGGCGGCGCGGGCGGACCGGGTGGTGTTGATGGCGGCAGGCATTCCGATGGTGGTGAAATGAACGACGAGCGGCATCGCGAGAAGATGGTCAAACGCAAGGCCGTGCAGGACGCCGAAGTGGCGAGCAAGACGGTCACGGAAAAGGGGCTGCTGATCGTCCACACCGGGCCCGGCAAGGGCAAGACGACGGCCGCATTCGGCCTGGCGCTGCGCATGCTCGGGCGGGGCCGTTCCGTCGGCGTGGTGCAGTTCATCAAGGGCGCGTGGACCACCGGGGAGCGCAGCGCTTTCGAAGCCTTCGGTGACCGGGTCGAGTGGCACACGATGGGGGAGGGCTTTACGTGGGAAACCCAGGACCGCACCCGCGACGTCGCCGCGGCGGAGCGTGCCTGGGAGCAGGCGGTGACGATGATCGGGCGGCCGGGGCTGGGGTTGCTCGTGCTGGACGAGTTGAACATCGCGTTGCGCTACGACTATTTGTCCGAGCACGCCGTGCTGTCCGCGTTGGCCGCACGCCCTTCGTCGTTGCATGTCGTTGTGACGGGCCGCAACGCGCGACCGGCGCTAATCGCGGCGGCGGATCTGGTGACGGAGATGGGCGCCGTAAAACACCATTTCGCGGCTGGCGTGAAGGCACAGGAAGGGATCGAGTTTTGACGTCTATGGCAAACACCGTCTTGCCAGGGCTTGACCCTGGCATCCACGGGGTCGGGCTTATGACGTCAGTGGAGTGTTTGGCATCGTCGCCTGTAACACGGCGCAGCCGGTGTTTGCGGCGCGCCATGGATACCAGGGTCAGGCCCTGGCATGACGGTAGTAGGCGCGAAACGATTTGACGGCGCGGGCGATCATGTTCCAGGGCACCGGGTCCAGCGTAGGAAAATCCTTGCTGGTGGCGGCGCTGGCTCGTGCTCTGCATAGGCGTGGCCTAAGCGTTCGCCCGTTCAAGCCACAGAACATGTCGAACAATGCCGCCGTCACCTCCGATGGCGGAGAAATAGGACGCGCCCAAACCCTGCAAGCCCGCGCCGCCGGGGTCGCGCCGTCGGTGCACATGAACCCGGTGCTGCTGAAACCGCAGAGCGAGATCGGCAGCCAAATCGTGGTGCAAGGCCGGGTTGTGGGGCATGCGCGGGCCCGCGACTACCAGGCGATGAAGCCCGGCTTGATGCCGCACGTGCTCGACAGCTTCCAACGCATGCGCAGCGAGGCCGACATCGTACTGGTCGAGGGCGCCGGCAGTGCCTCCGAGATCAACCTGCGCGTGGGCGACATCGCCAACATGGGCTTCGCCCGCGCGGCTGGCGTGCCAGTGGTGATCATCGGCGACATCGACCGCGGCGGCGTCATCGCGAGCCTGGTCGGCACCCACACGGTGCTGGACCCTGCGGACCGCGCGATGGTCGCCGGCTTCATCGTCAACCGGATGCGCGGCGATCCCACGCTGTTCGCAGCCGGCATGGCGGCGATCACGTCGCATACCGGTTGGGCTGGCCTGGGCTTGGTGCCGTTCTTCCCGGACGCGCACCGCCTGCCGGCCGAGGATGCCGCCGACCTCGCCTATGCCCGCCGGCCCGGCGCGGACGTGACGATCGCCGTTCCAGCTTTGCCCTGGATCAGCAATTTCGACGACCTCGATCCGCTCGCGGCGGAACCCGGTGTTGACCTGGCCCTTGTCCTCCGCGGCTCGCCCCTGCCGGTCTGCGACCTGGTGATCCTGCCGGGATCGAAGGCGACGATCGCCGATCTTGCGGCGTTGCGGGCCGAAGGCTGGGACATCGACCTGCTTGCGCACCACCGGCGGGGCGGGCGGGTCCTAGGCCTGTGTGGCGGCTACCAGATGCTCGGCCGCAGCGTGGCCGACCCGGATGGCGTGGAGGGTCCACCGGGTTCGGTGCCGGGATTGGGCCTGTTGCCGGTGGACACGGTGCTCGGCGGGGACAAGCGCCTCGTCGAATTGCGCGGCGAGTTGGACGGCGTGGCATTCGCCGGGTTCGAGATGCATGTCGGCCGAACCACCGGCGAGGCCGTTCCCCTGCTGCGGCTGGACGACGGCCGCACCGACGGGGCGGTTTCGGCCGACGGGCGCGTTGCCGGCTGCTACGTGCACGGACTGTTCAACCACGACCAGCAGCGCGCGGCCTGGCTGGAGCGGCTCGGCGGGTCGGCGGCGCCTCGCGATCACGCGGCCGGAGTGGAGGATGTGCTTGACCGGCTGGCGGCGCACGTCGAATTGCACATCGACGTGGACCGGCTGTTATCGTTGGCGCGGTAGTCCGGCCGGATGCTACGATCGCAGCCACGAACGAGTTGACACGTCCGATCGTCAGCCGGATGGGAGTTGGCCGGCTGATCCGGTTATCCTGCTCGCCGCCCTGTACCGAACCACCGGGCTACAGCGGTAGGCCCTGCTCCGGCGCGGATTTCACCGGCTGGGCCGACTTGCGGGCCGGCAGGTCTATCCACGACAAATGCCCACCCTTGCCTGCGCCAGTGTCGAGGAACACCGCGCAGCCGCCTCCGGCACCCCAGCGCACATACGGGCGCCCGTCGGTGCTGCGGCGGTCATGGCCGCAATACACCGTGACCCCCTCCGGAATGCGGTCCACCCAGCGCAGCACGCGCTCCGGATAACCGTCCGTTTGCATGCGGCCCGTGGTCTGGCCAAACAGGGCGCGGCTGAGGGCGGTGTCCACGCGGCCCAAACCCGGCGGCGGCTCGTTGTCCAGCATGGCGGTGTGGAAGCCGCCGTGGACGAACACACGCTCGCCATCCACGATCCACGCAGGGGCGCGAGCGATTGCCTCGAGCGCACGCTCCCGCAGAGAAGCCGGAAGCTGGGCTAGCGTTTCCTCCAGGGCAGAGTCGATACGCACCGGCTGGCCGCTCAGGGCACGGCCCAGCTTGCGGTCGTGGTTGCCCATCAGGAACACGCCGCGGCCCTCCTCCACCAGGCGCAACGCCATGCCCAGCGCGCCGGCACTGTCCGGGCCGCTATCGGTAAGGTCGCCCAGCTGCACGATGAAGCGGTCGGTGTCTGCGGCGAAGCTGAACGCGCGGGAATCGCCGTGCACGTCTCCCACCACGCGCAGGGGTGTGTCGGGCGGGATGATCATGCCGCTTGCCGCAATGTTCGGAAGGCGGCCAAGGCACGGTCGCGGCCTTGCTCGAGCGGCACCACCGGGTGCGGATAGTCTTTGCCGATCGTGATAGCCGCCTTGGCCAGCACGGCGGCCGGGGCTGTCCAGGGGGCGTGGATCCAGCGATCGGGCAGAGCCGCGAGTTCGGGCACCCAGCGGCGGATGTAGGCGCCGTTTCCGTCGAACTTCTCGCTCTGGGTGACCGGGTTGAACACACGGAAGAACGGCTGGCTGTCGGTGCCGCAGCCGGCGACCCACTGCCAGGACTGAGCATTCACCGCCAGGTCGCCGTCGACCAGGGTGTCCCAGAACCAGCGCTCGCCCTCCACCCACGACACCAGCAGATGCTTGACCAGGTAGGACGCGGTGATCATCCGCACCCGGTTGTGCATCCAGCCGATGTGCCACAGCTGCCGCATGCCGGCGTCTACGATCGGCACCCCGGTGCGCCCGCGCTGCCACGCCCGCAAGCCGGCCGGGTCGGTCCGCCAGGGTAGGCGGCCGAAGTCGACCCGCTGCGGCACGTCCGGCATCTGCGGGTTGCGCCACAGCAGGTTCACCGAGAATTCGTGCCAGAGCAATTCGGACTGGTAGACCTCCAGCCCCTGGCCAGACCCGGCCTTCGCCGCCCAGTGCCAAAGCTGGGACGGTGACAACTCGCCCCAGTGCAGATGCGGCGATAGCATGGAGGTGAGGTCCGCCCCGGGCGTGTTGCGGCCCTCGTGATAGGCGTCGAGCCGCTCGGCCATGAACTGCTTGGCGCGCGCCAGGGCAGTCGCCTCCCCGGGCCGCCAGGTGTCCCGCAAACCGCCAGCCCAGTCGGGCTTCACCGGAAGCAGCTTCCAGGACTCCAAGGTGTCCGACTCGGCGTCGAGACCTTGCAGGCGCTTGGGTGCAGGCCGGGGCGGGGCGGGCGGGGCGAGCGCCCGGGCCGCTCGGGCGAAAGGGGTGAATATGCCATAGGCGCCGCCGGTCTTGGTCCGGACTGCGCCGAAATCGAACAGGGTCGCCGTGCGGTGCAACTGCAACGTGACGCCCGGGGGCAGGGCAGCTTGCACGGCCGCCTCCTGCGCCCTGGAAGCGGGCTCGGCGGTCTGCCCGGCATGGATGGTGATTGCCCCGACCGACTTCGCCAGCTCGGCCAGGATCGCTGCCGCCCGGCCCCGGCGCAGGATCAGCTTGGCGCCGCACGACTCCAGCCCGGCGGCCAGTGACTGCAAGCTGCCGTGCAGCCACCACCGATGCGCGCCTCCCATCGGCCACGGGCCATCGTCATCCAGAATATAGACGGCAAGAATGGGCCCCGACGACGCCGCGAGCAGCGACGCGTTGTCTGCCAGGCGCAGATCCTGTCGGAACCAGACGATCGAGCCTTCCATTTGCCACAATGTGAGGTGGCGACCTCACTGCGGCAATGTTCTCGTTGTCAGATCGGCGAGAAGCCGGCGGTTTGGCCGAGCGCGAAGGCAAACAGTCGCTCTTTGCCCAGCAGGAAGGCGTGCGCGCCGCGCGGGAAAAGCCCCGCAATTGCCGGGTGGCGGATGTCCAAGCCCCCCGTGAAGGCGCCGAACGCCGGCAACATCAGGCGGTGCGGCCCGGCTACGAAGCACGGACGCGTGATCGTCTGGGCACGGGTGGCGACGCTGGCCTTGGGATGGTGATGGCCGCAGATCTCGATGTTGGCGCCACCGCCCGCCTGGTGGCGGAACACGATCCCGTCCGCCTCCCACCATTCGGCCGTGGCGCCGGGCATGCCCTCGGGCGGCAGCGGATCGTGGTTGCCGAGCAGCCAGACGAACCCGTGCGCCGACGCCATCGCATGCAGCCGAACCGCGTCCGCCGCCATCAACCGGCAGACGCCACCCGGGTCGTGGAAACTGTCGCCCAGCGCCAGGACGGTCACGGGGTGGTAGCGCCGCAGCAAGCCCGCCAGCCGGTCCAGGGTCGCGCGCGTGTCCCAGGGCGGCACCAGGTGGCCCTGCACGGCGCAGGCGGAGCCCTTTTCCAGATGCAGGTCGGCGACGGCGAGCAAGCGGCGCTCCGGCCACCAGAGCGCACCGGCGGGGTCGAGCATCAGCCGGTGTCCGGCGAGGTGGATCGGGGCGGCGGTCATTCGGAGGTGTAGGGGTTACGCCGCCTCGCTGGGGCGCTGCAACTCCTCCTCGAACGTCGCGGCGATATGGTCGGCGAGTACGTCGGTCACCGGCTGCACGGCGTTGCGGCTCTTGAGCAGGTGGATCGCAGAGTTCGGCAGCGCGGGCAGTTCGCCGGCCGGCAGAATGCGCAACCCGTCCGGCATCCAGGTCACGTTGGAGATGGTCACCGCCAGCCCGGCGAGCACCGGCGCGTGCGTTCCCGCCAACGACGCACTGGTGTAGGCGACCCGGTAGCGCCGCCCCACCTTCTCCAAAGCGCGCAACGCGCTGTTGCGCCAGGTGCAGGTGTTGGTCTCCATCGCCAGGGCCAAGGGCAGCGGATCCATCCGGTGCGGCGCGTGGCGGGCCGACGTCACCCAGCGCAGCGGACCCTCCCACAACTTCACGCCCTCCATGCCACTCGCGTGTCCGTCCGAACACAGCGTCAGATCCAGGTCGCCGTGGCGGAGGTGCTGCACCACGTCTTCCGAAGGGGCGCACAACACGTCCACGTCGACCGCGGGATGGGACAGCGCGAATCGGCGCAGCACGCCTGGCAGATAGCGCATCGCGTAGTCGTCCGGCGTCCCGAGTCGCACCGTGCCCTGCACCGTTGGGGCGTGGAAGGCGCTCCAGATCTGGTCATTGACCGCCAGCATCTCCCGCGAACGTTCCAATAGGAAGCGGCCGTGGCTGGTCAGGTGGACCGCGCCGCCCTTGCCGCGAAGCAGCAGCGTCTGGCCGAGCAGCGCCTCCAGCCGCTGCACCTGCATCGAGACGGCGGATTGCGTCCGGCCGACCCGTTCGGCGGCGCGGGTGAAGCTGCCTTCCTCGGCGATGAAGGCGAAGGCGCGGAGCAGGGCCGGGTCGATGGCGGGGGCGGTATCCATGGGCATCAGTATCGCTGATGTCGACCATCATAACAATTCGTTTTCTTTATCCCGCTATGACGACCAAGTTCCATATCGTCATTACAGGAGGCGATCATGTCGCAAACCGTCGTCAAGCTTCGTTTCTCTCCCGCGCGTCCCCTTTGGCAGGACCGGCTGGTCCACGCCTGGACCGCGATCCGCACCAGCTGGAAGCAGGCCGCCACGCGCCGCCAGCTCGCCAACCTGGACGACCGGGCCCTGAGCGACATCGGCATTTCTCGCGCCCAGGCCCAATTTCTGGCCGAGTCGCCGGTGTGGGATCTGCATCGCTAGTACGTTCGGCCTCGTAGGGTGCGTTGCGCTTTGGCAACGCACCATTGCTGCGGCTTGTGGTGGAGTGCCAAAGCGCACTCCACCCTACGAGGATAGGGTAGCGGGCGGGTCGTCCATCGTTGGCCGCCCCGTACGGAACCGCCAGTGGTGCCACAGCAGGCGCGCGGCGATCGCACGGTGCGGCGCCCATGCGGCCGCAAGTGATCGCAACGCCGCCGGGTTGGGCCGGGCCGGCATGCCCTTCAAATCGGCAACGGAGGCTGCCAAGGCCAGGTCGCCGGACGGGAAGACATCTTCCCGACCGAGCGCGAACAGCAGATAGACCTCCGCCGTCCAGCGCCCCATGCCGCGAACGGCCGATAGCGCGGCGATGGCGTCTTCGTCCGCCATGGCAGCCAGCCCGGCCTCGTCCAGCCGCCCGTCCAGAAAGGCTGCGGCGAGGGCACGGGCGTGCAGCACTTTAGGCCGGGATAGGCCGGCGCCGCGCAACTCGTCATCGGTCAGGCCCTGGAGCCCGCCTGGTTGCAGGGCGCCCGGGATCGCGGCCAAGCGGCGCCAGATCGCGGCTGCGGCGCCGTTGCTGATCTGCTGACCTACGATGGCCTGGAGCAGACCGGGGAAACCACCGGCACGGGTGCGCCAGGGCAGGGGGCCGGCTGCCGCCTCGATCCGCGCGAAATCGGGATCGAGCAGCAGCAGCCGGCTGACGCCAATGCGGGATGCGGCAGGCGGGGTCACGGTTTCGACGCTACCCCAGCTGCCGCAGGCCCGCCACTCAGTCGAGCCGTTCGGGCCGCGCGGTATGGCGGTCCATGGCGAAGTGGGCGATGGCCGTGCCGTCCGGCGTCGCCAACGCGAAGGTGACCCGGTTCGGCTCCTCCTTCACCTCGGTGACCTTCCAGGTGTGGTTGCCTTGGAACAGCAGGAACGCCTCGGCGATCTTCTGCACGTCCGGACCGGACAGGTTGCGGTCGGGCGCCGGGTAGATCAGCGCGAACTCCCGCATGCGGTGCATCATGCGGCCGAAGCGCCACGGCCGCCCCGGGCCATGCTCTCGCATCATGCCGCCCGGCCCGCCCTCGCGCATCATGCCACCGGGGCCACCGGGGCCTCGCGGGCCGCCCATCATGCCGGGCGGTGGCGGGTGCGGTGCATCTTGTGCCTGGGCCGGGCCGGCCACGAAGGCACCCCCGCCGAGGGCGATCCCAGCGGCTAGGGTCAAAGCAACGATCTTGTTCATGGGTGTCGAGCGTCCCTGGTTGATGGTCCGGGGATCAACATGGCGCTGCACCCATGGCGGTGGCGCGGCAAAGTGCAACCAATTGCAACGCCTGCTCCCGCGAGCCGGTGTGACGGAGTAACATCCCTGCATGGAAACGATGCCGCACATCCTCGTCGTCGATGATGACCGGGAAATACGCGACCTGCTTGCCCGCTTCCTGGAGCGACACCGCTTCCGGGTCACGGCCGTACGCGACGCAAGGGAGGCGCGGCGCGCGTGGCCGACCGGGCACTTCCAACTGGTGGTGCTCGACTTGATGCTGCCCGGCGAGGGTGGGCTGGAACTGGCCCGCTGGATGCGCAGCCAGGGCGACGTGCCGATCGTGATGCTCACGGCCATGGGTGAGGAGACCGACCGCATCATCGGGCTGGAGCTGGGCGCCGACGACTACGTGCCCAAGCCGTTCAACCCCCGCGAACTGCTGGCCCGCATGCGCGCCGTGCTGCGCCGCACCGCCGATCGCTCCGGCCGCCGCGCCGATGATGCCTCGCCGCTGCGTTTCGCGGGCTGGACGCTGGAACCAGCCCGTCGCCGGCTGCTGAGCCCCGATGGCGTGGAAGTCCCGCTGACCGGCGGTGAATATGACCTGCTGCTGGCCCTGGTGGAACGGGCGAACCGGGTGCTGACGCGCGACATGCTGCTGGACCTGCTGCGCGGGCGCCAAGCTGGGCCGTTCGACCGCGCGATCGACGTCGCCATCAGCCGCTTGCGCCGCAAGCTCGAGGATGACGGCCGCCAGGCGCAGTTGATCAAGACCGTGCGGGGCGGCGGCTACGTGCTGGCAGCGGACGTCCAGCGGGCGTGAGATGGCTCTCGCGTGTTTGGCCGCAGAGTCTGGCCAACCGGACAGCGGTCGTTCTGCTGGCCGGGCTCGCCATGGTGCAGGCGGGCGGGTTGGTGTTCTACACGCTCGACCGGCTCGACCTGCAGCGGCTGGCCGTGGCGCAGGAGATCGGGCTCCGGATCAGCAGCCTGTATCGTTCGGTCGTACTGGCGCCGCCCGAGGAGCGACAGGCGCTGCTGCACGAGCTCGAGCCGCACTCCGGCATAGCCGCCACGTTGGATGCGGGGCCTTCGACCAGCGATTTGCCGCCCTCGCCGCCGCCGGTGCAGCGGTTTCTCCGCCTCAGCATGCAGTTCGCGCCGATTCCGCCCAGCCAACGCTGGCACGAGTTGATGGTGCGCGGCCTGCCGTCCGAGCGGCGGCTGCTGGTCAGCATGCGGTTGCCGACGGGCGAGTGGCTGAACGTCAACATCTCGCTGAGGCGCTTCCTGCCGTTCTGGTCGGAGAACTTCCTGATCGCCTTCACGCTGATGACGGTGGCAGCCGGGCTGCTGGTGATCTGGGCCGTGCGCGAGTTCAGCTCGCCGATGCGCGACCTGGCTGCCGCGGCCGAGCGACTGGGGCTGGACGTGAATGCGGCACCGCTGCCCGAGCGCGGCACCGTGGAGGCGATCAAGGCCGCCCGCGCGTTCAACGTGATGGCCGAACGCATCCGCCGTTTCGTCCGTGACCGCACTTTCCTGCTCACCGCCATCGGCCACGACCTGCGCACGCCGATCACCCGCCTGAAGCTGCGGGCGGAGTGGATGGAGGACGAGGAGCAGCAGCTCAAGATGCTGGCCGATCTCGACGAACTCGAGAGCATGGTCGCCGCCACGCTGGCTTTCGGCCGCGACGACGCGGCGGCAGAGGCGCTGGTGGCACTGGATCTGGCCGAGTTGCTCCGCACCATCGGCGAGGAGGCTGCCGACGCCCGCCCGGACGCCGCCGACCTGGTCTGTTACGACGGGCCGGACCACCAGGTGGTGCGGGCCCGCCCGGTCGCGATGAAGCGGGCCTTGTCCAACCTGGTGCAGAACGCGCTGAATTACGGCAACGTCGCCCGCATCGCCCTGACCCGGCCGCAGAACGGCTCGCTGACAGTGGTGATCGACGACGATGGCCCTGGCATTCCCTCCGCCGAGTTGGACCGCGTGTTCGAGCCGTTCCACCGCCTGGAGGCAAGCCGCAATCGCGAGACCGGCGGCACCGGGCTGGGGCTGCCGATCGCCCGGAACATCTTGCGCGCCCATGGCGGCGACGTCGTGCTCGCCAACCGCTCGGGCTGCGGCTTGCGGGCGACGGTGAGCTTGCCCGCTTAACCGCCCACTCGGCTATGGCAGGATGGCGTAGCCGGAGTCGATGGCAAGCGTGGTCGTGCCGCGGCCGACCTGGCTGCCCCAGGTGATCTTGCCGGCCTCGCCGCAGTGGCTGCAGACGGCGTGCCATTCTTCGTGCGACTCGCCGCAGGCCTCGCACCGCCAATGGGCGTCCGGCGGGGCATTCGCGGCCCGGCGGAGTGCACTGGACGCAGCCTCCGCATCGTCCTCGCGCGTGGCGATGCCGGCCAGCAGCAGCCACACCCGGCGCTCCTCCAGGCCGCCATCGCGCGCGGCCTCGGCATAGCGGCGTGCTTCCACCAGGTTGCCGGCGTCGAGGGCGGCGTGGGCGCGCAGCAGCTTGCTCTCCGGATGGTCCGGCAGGTCGGTGGTCAGCCAAACCGCCCGCGACTCGCGGGACATGAAGCCGCCCGCGGCCAGGGACGCCTCGCCCAGCGCCGGGTGGGGGTTCTTGGTCCAGCTCTCCCGCAGCACCGCCTGCGCCCGCTTCTCCCGCCCGGCTTCGCGGAGGCGGCGGGCATAGGCGAGGGCGGCGGGGGTGAACGCCGGGTCGGCCTTCCAGGCGCGCTGTGCCAGGCGGCGGGCCTGGGCGGGATCGGGCTCGGCTTCGGCGGCAGCGGTTGCGAGCACAGCGACAGGCGTGCCGCGGCCAGCCAATTGCAGCGCCTCGGTCCACGAACCGGAGCGGATCGCCAGTCGTTCGCGTTCCATGCGCAGCCAGGGTGCGTCGGGGTTGATGTCCGCCGCCTGGCGAGCGAGGGCGTTGGCGGCGTCCCAATCGCCCCGGGCCACGGCGCCTTGATACAGGCCGCGCAGGCCGAGGAAGGCGGCGTCCTTACGGCCGGCGAGTTCGGTGAACACGGCGTCGGCACGCTCCGCTTCGCCGCCTTGCCGGGCGGCGTAGGCGGAGAGCAGCAACGTATGCGGCGTGTCGCCGAGCAAGGCGCGGCTGCGCTGGGCCTCGCGCCGGGCCGTGTCGGGATCACCCCCGGCCAAGGCGAGCAGCGTACGCGTCACCGCCGTGTCGCCCCGGTCACGGTTGCGCATGGCCCGCAGCCGCCGGGTCCGGCTGGGTAGCCGGAACACCAGGGCGAGCAGGCGGACAATGATGTAGACCACCAGGAACAGCACCAGTGCCGCCAGCAGCGCGACCGGGGTCGGCGCCGACATGTTGATGGTGCCGACATTCACGCTCACCGAACCCGGTAGCTCCGCCATCCACCAGGCGAAGGCCACCAGGATGGCCGCGACGACGAGGAAAGAGATGACGCGGCGCATCAGCTATGCGCCGCCGAGATCAGGGCCGCCCGAGCATCGATCAGCGACTGGGCCTGCGCCCGCCACGGCGCCATCGCCGCGGCCGCCGGGCCAGCCAGGCCGTCCAGCGCCGAGACCGCACCCTGCAGGTCGCCGGCATCGAGCTGCCGCTTGGCATGCTCCAGCACCCCAGAGACGGCATCGCCCACGATCACCCGGTCGCCTTCGCGCACCACGACGCCCGACTGCAAGCGATCCCACATCCGGTTCAGGAACGGCGTCTGCTCGGTATACGGCTGGCCGGCCTTGCGCGCGTCCGCCGCGGCGGCGTCGAACGACAGGCGCAGCGACGCCTCGGTGGGCGCCGGTTTGGTGGCGAACTGGGCCAGCGCCGGCGGGGCGCCGTTGATCGTGCCGAGCGGCCGGCCGGCGGCCAACGCGGCGGCGGCGCCTTGCAGCTGGACGATGCGGGCCTGGCGCTCGTTGATCTGCGAAATCTCGCCGCCCGCCTTGGAGGCCGCGGTCAGTCGTGTGTCCAGGCTGGCGAGTTGGTCGTTGATCTTCGCGGTATCGGCCTGCTCGGTCTGCTGCAGCTTGTCGATGTCGGCCTGTTCCTGTGTGCCGAGCTGGTTCTGCCGCGCGGTGATGCCGTCCACCCGGCCCGCCAGCGAGGCGATCTGCTGCTGCCCGGCCGCATCCAGTTCGGCCTTGGCGGGCGGCTTGTTCTCGAGCGCGGTCAGCCGCTGCTCGATCGGTGCGAGATTTGGCGGCGGTGGCGGGGGCGGCGGCAGCGGCCGGGCTTGCAGCGAGGCCGTCTGCGTCTTCAGCTCGTCGATCTGGCTCTGCAACTGCGCGACCTGGTCGGCTGCGGCCGAACTCCTGCGCCAGGTCAAGATGCCACCGACCGCGACAACGATCAGCAGGATGACGATCACCCCCAGCAGGGTCCGGCCGGGGCCCGGCGCGGGCTCGGGGGGGCCACCGCTCCACGTCGAGGCAGCCGGGGAGGAGACCGGTTCCACCGGTGGAACGGGGTGCGTTTCGTCGAGCGCGATGGGGGTTTCGTCGGTCATAGGAGAGCCAGAACCTCGTCCTGAGTGGGGCGCAGTGCGACACGGAGCGTTCGCCACGGCAAGTGCATCAAAGGTTGCGCCGCGCCCGGCGCGATCACGGCTGCGTCGGTATGCCCCAGGTAGGGGCGCAGCGAGGCAGGCAGGAGCCGGGCAAAGGCGCGTGCCGTTTCGGTGGAGAAGAACAGGGCTGCGTGCAAGCCGCTGGTGATGGCGTCGGCCGCGGGCTCGGGGAAGCGGCGCACATGCGCGCTGGCATAGACCGCGCGCCGCCGCACGGTGAAGCCGCCCTTTCGCAGTGCCCGGGCCAATGCCGTGCCCTGGCCACGCCCGGTGGTCAGCAACAAGGGTCCGCGTGCCGGGTCGAGCAGGCGGGCGGCGAGGCCGGCCAGCGCCACGGCATCGCCATCGGCACTGTGCACGGTGGTGAATCCGGCGGCGCGCGCGCGGGACGCGGTCGCGTTCCCGACGGCCAGCAGGGGAAGCCTCGTGTATGCAATGGGCAGGGCAACGGCATTGCCGCTGGCCGCAACGACCGCCTGGACCGAGGTGGCAACCGGCAGAGCCACTCGGGCCGGGCGCACCGTCAGGAAGGGCGCCAGCACGGGCGTCCATCCGGCCGCAACCAGGCGGCTGGCCGTGGCCGTGGCACCGGGCTGCGGCCGGGTCACCAGAACACTCCGGTCAGGCAAAGATGTCGCTGGGGCTGTCCGCCCGCAGGCTGCGGCCAAGGTCGGACCCCATCCTCGCCGCATCGGCTGGCAGCCCGTGCAGGCTGCGCTTCAGCAGGAACGAGCCGTCGGCCCGCGCGACCAGCCCCGTCAAATGCAGTTGGCCGTCGGGCAGGAAGCGGGCATAGCCGCCGATTGGCGTCCGGCACGACCCGTCCAGCAGCGCCAGCAGGGCGCGCTCGGCGGTGGAGACGGCGCGGGCCTGCGGGTCCTCGATGCCGGCGAGCAGTTCGAGCAGCTCGGTCTCGTCCTCGCGAACGGTGACGCCGACGATGCCTTGACCGGCGGACGGCACCATCGACTCCGGGTCGATCGGCATGATGGTGAGGCCCGGGGGCGCGTTGCCCTCGATGCCCAGGCGCCGCAACCCGGCCAGTGCCAGGAACGAGGCGGTGCAATCGCCGGCCAGGATCTTATTGATCCGCGTGTCCACGTTGCCGCGGATCAGCACCGTCCGCAGGTCCGGACGGGCATGCAGCAACTGCGCCTGGCGCCGGACCGAGTTGGTGCCGATATCGGCACCGGCAGGCAGGGCGGCGAACGGGTCCGATGGGTCGGCGGGCGCGCAACGCGGGCCGAGGATGATGGCGTCGCGTGCATCTTCCCGCCGCAGGGTGCAGGCAAGCACGATGCCGGGAGGCAGGTCGGTTTCCAGGTCCTTGAGGCTGTGGACCGCGAAGTCGACCCGGCGGTCCGCCAGTGCCTCGTGTATTTCCTTGGAGAACAATCCCTTGCCGCCGATTTCTGCCAGCGAACGATCCTGCACGGCATCGCCCGTGGTGCGTATGACGTGCTCCTGGAACACGTCCATGCCGCGCAGCACGGGGCAGAAGCCTTGCAGCCGTTGGAGGAAGAATCGGGTCTGCACCAAGGCGAGCGGCGACCCGCGGGTGCCCACCCGGAGCGGCAGAACGCGCATGTGTGGCCGGACCCGCGGCGTTTGTACGCTGGCGGGTGAATTCACGTCTGGCATAATCGGCGTCCTATACACCCCGGCGGAAGATTGGAAAGCCCGGCCATGAATCCCGTGTTGGGGATCGAGACCTCGTGTGACGAAACCGCCGCCGCCGTGCTCGCCGAGGACGGCACGGTGCTGGCCGAGGCCGTGCTCAGCCAGACCGAACACGCAAGCTTCGGTGGCGTGGTCCCGGAAATCGCGGCCCGTGCCCACCTGCAGCATCTGCCCGGCCTGGTGAACGGCGTCCTAAGCCGCGCCGGCTTGACCGTATCCGGCCTGGGCGGCGTGGCGGCGAGCACCGGGCCGGGTCTCATCGGCGGGCTGATCGTCGGCAGTGGCTTCGGCAAGGGCGTGTCGGTGGCAGCCGGGCTGCCGTTCGTCGCGGTGAACCATCTGGAGGCGCATGCCCTCACCGCAAGGCTGACGGACGGCCTCGCCTTTCCGTATCTGCTGCTGCTGGTCAGTGGCGGCCATTGCCAGTGCGTTGCGGTGCACGGTGTCGGCCAGTATCGGCGCCTGGGTGGCACGATCGACGACGCGGTGGGGGAGGCGTTCGACAAGGTCGGCAAGCTGCTCGGCCAGCCCTGGCCCGGTGGCCCGCACGTCGAGCGCCTGGCGGCCGGCGGCGATCCGAAACGCTTTCCATTCCCCCGCCCCTTGTTGCGGCGGCCCGGCTGCGATTTTTCGTTTTCGGGGCTGAAGACAGCGGTGGCGCAAGTCGTGGCCAAACATCCGTCGGAGCACGACGCGGCGGATGTCGCGGCCAGTTTCCAGGCGGCGGTGGCTGAGGTCATGGCCGATCGCGCCACCCATGCCCTCGCCGCCATGCCGGAGGCGAGGGCGCTGGTGGTGGCAGGCGGAGTCGCGGCGAACGGTGCCGTGCGGGCGGCGCTGACCGAAGTGGCGGCGGCGCACGGGCTGCCCTGGGTGGCGCCGCCGCTGCGCCTGTGTGGCGACAACGCGGTGATGGTGGCGTGGGCCGGGATCGAGCGGTTACGGCTGGGCCTGTCCGACCCGCTCGGAACGGCGCCCCGGCCGCGTTGGCCGCTCGACGAGATGACGGGGGCCGCGTGAACTACCGCCATGCCTTCCACGCCGGCAATTTCGCGGATTGCACCAAGCACGCGCTGCTCGTCTGGCTGCTCCGCGCGCTGCTCCGCAAGCCGGCGCCGTTCGCGGTGCTGGACACGCATGCCGGGGCGGGGCGCTACGACCTGTCCGGCCCGGCCGAGCGCACCGGCGAGTGGCGGGCCGGCATCGCTCGCCTGCTGCACGACCCGCCGCCGCCGCTGGCCGATTACGTCGGGTTGGTGGAGGCGGAGGGGCTGTATCCCGGCTCGCCCGCTCTCATTTGCGCCCTCCTGCGGCCGGATGATCGGCTGATCTGCTGTGAGCTGCATCCGGAGGATTGCGCGTCGCTGCGCCGGGAGTTCGCGCGCGACAAGCAGGTGGCGGTGCACGAGCGCGACGGCTGGGACGCGCTCGGCGCGCTGTTGCCGCCGGGCACCGCCAAGCGGGGGCTGGTGCTGATCGATCCGCCCTACGAGGCACCGGGCGACCACACGCGGGTGGCGGAGGCGATGGCCACCGTGGCGCGCCGCTTTCCGGCCGGGATCGTGGCCGCGTGGTATCCGATCAAGCACCGCGCCCCGGTCCGCACCCTCCACGAAGCGGTGCGGCTGGCCGGCATCCGGGACGTAGTGGCGGCCGAATTGTGGCTGCGCGAACCGACCGACCCGACCCGGCTGAACGGCAACGGACTGCTGGTCCGCAACCCGCCATTCCGGTGGGAGGAGGAGTGGCCGGAGCTTCTGTCCGCGCTGCTCGCACGGCTCGGCGATGGCGAGCCCGGGCAGGGTTGGTCGGCGGCGAGGGTGACGGATGAGTAGGTCATGCCAGGGCTTGATCCTGGTCTCCACTCGCTTGCGGCACCCACCGGCTGACCCTGTTGGGCAAGCGATCTGCGGAACGTCCGGGCGACGTCATCAGCCCGGCCCCGTGGATACCAGGGTCCAGCCCTGGCACGACGGTACTCCGTCTTGACGAAGCACATCCTCGTCGTCGGTGCCGGCGCGTGGGGGACGGCGTTGGCGGTGCATTGCGCTCGGTCCGGTCATGCTGTGACGCTGTGGGCCCGTAACCCGGGCCCGATCGCTTCGGCGCGAGAAAGCCGCCGGCTACCGGGAGTGACGTTGCCGGCCGGAATCGCGGTCACGGCGGAACTGCCCGAAACGGCCGACGCGGTGCTGCTGGTCACCCCGGTGCAGCATCTACGGGCGACTTTGGCGTTCAAACTGCCGGACGCACCGCTCGTGCTCTGCATGAAGGGACTGGAGACCGGCACCGCCCTGTTCCCGGCGGAGATCGTCGCCGCGGTCCGGCCCGGTGCGCCGGCCGCGATTCTCACCGGGCCGAATTTCGCGCACGAATTGGCCCGCCATCTCCCCGCCGCCGCCGTCCTGGCGAGCGCCGACCCGGCGTTGCGCGCGGTGCTGCTGCCCTTGCTCGGCAGCCGCGAATACCGGCTGTACGGCAGCGCCGATCCGGTCGGCGCGCAGGTCGGCGGCGCGGCCAAGAACGTGATCGCGATCGCGGCCGGCATCGCGATCGGGGCGGGGCTGGGGGAGAACGCGCGCGCCGCCCTGGTCACCCGCGGCATCGCCGAGATCGCGCGGCTGGCCGTCGCGCTGGGCGGGCGGGCGGAGACGGTCAGCGGGCTGTCCGGCCTGGGCGACCTGATGCTGACCTGCGCCGGTTCGGCGAGCCGCAACGCCCGGCTGGGGCACGCGATCGGGCAGGGTACAGCCCCGGCCGAGGCCCGCCAGGCGATCGGGGCGGCGGTCGAGGGAGTGGACGCGGCCCCCGCCTTGCTGGCCCGCGCCGGTGGGGTGCCGTGCCCGATCATCGCCGGCGTCGCTGCCGTGCTGGCCGGGCAGGCGGACGTCGCGAGCGCGATGGCAGCCCTGCTGGACCGGCCCGGTGCGGACGAATAGCAACCAACACCTGTTGTAGATCACCCGCCCGATTGGTGCTTCGGTTTCAGCCCCATTTTGGCGGAGGCAATAGGGTGAAACGGGCGTTCGAGGCTGCGTTCTCGCGACTGGTCCGGCATGGCCGGCTGGAATTGCGGTGGCCGGACGGCAGTCGCAGCGTGTTGGGAACCGATGCGCAGCCATCGGCCGCGGTGGCGCTCCGCGACGGGGCGGCAATCCGCCGGCTGGTGCTCAATCCGGCCTTGGCGGTGGGCGAGGCCTATATGGATGGCGGGTTCGAGCCGATCGGCTGCACCATCTACGACGTGCTCGAGGTGCTGGTGATGAACCTCGCGCAGGGCGGCAGCATGCCGGCGCTGCGGGTAACCCAGTTGGGACGCAAGCTGTTCCGGCGGCTATCGCAGTTCAACCCGGCCGGCCGGTCGCGGCGCAACGTGGCGCACCACTATGATTTGAACAGCGAGCTCTACAGCCTGTTCCTCGACGAGGACTGGCAGTACTCCTGCGCCTATTTCCCCCGTGGCGACGAAACTCTGGAGGCCGCCCAGGTGGCGAAGAAACGCCACATCGCGGCCAAGCTGTTGCTCGACCGGCCGAACCTGACCGTGCTGGACATCGGCTGCGGCTGGGGCGGCATGGCACTGACCCTGGCACGGGATTATGGCGCCCGGGTCACCGGCATCACTCTGTCCACCGAGCAGCTCGCGGCGGCGCGGGCGCGGGCGGAGGCGGCGGGGCTGTCACACCGGGTGAAATTCGAGCTGCTGGACTACCGCGCGGTGGGCCAGCAGTTCGACCGGGTCGTGTCCGTCGGCATGTTCGAGCATGTCGGGGTGACGCATTACCGCACGTTCTTCAACACGCTGCAGGGCTGCCTCGCGGATGACGGAGTCGCCTTGATGCACTTCATCGGCAGCGCCGCCCCGCCGGCCGCCACCAACCCTTGGCTCACCAAATACATCTTCCCGGGCGGCTACTCGCCGTCGCTCAGCGAGGTGATGCCGGGCATCGAGGCCTCGGGGCTGATCGCGACCGACGTGGAGGTGCTGCGGCTGCACTACGCGCGCACCCTGCGGCACTGGCGGGACCGGTTCGAGCAGAACCGCGAGGCGGTGAAGGCGCTGTACGACGAGCGGTTCTGCCGGATGTTCGAGTTCTATCTGGCCGGCTGTGAACTGGCCTTCCGCTACTCGGGCGAGGTGGTGTTCCAGGTGCAGCTGTCGCGCCAGCTCACCACGGTCCCGCTGACCCGCGACTACATCGGCCAGGCGGAGCGGGGTGGGCGGTGGATGGAAGCCGCCGACTGACCGCTCCTCCCTATCCCGTTCTCCACGGGAGAGGGAGGAGCTTACTTTGGCGTCTGTTGTGTTGCCTCCGGGCGGCGGGGTATGCCCTGCGCCATGCTCCGCGGCATCATCACTGTCGGCGGCTGGACCATGGGGTCCCGCCTGCTCGGCTTCGCGCGCGATATGCTGATCGCCGCCCTCGCTGGGACCGGCGGCGTCGCGGACGCGTTCTTCGTGGCGAACAAGCTGCCCAACATGTTCCGCCGCCTGTTCGGCGAGGGCGCGTTCAACGCCGCCTTCGTGCCGGAATTCACCGGGCTGCTGGCGACCGAGGGACACGAGGCGGCCAAGAGCTTCGCCCAGCAAGCGATCAGCGTGCTGGCGTTCTGGCTGCTGGGACTGACCGTGCTGGGCGAGATCTTCATGCCCGCCATCATGCATGTGCTGGCGCCGGGCTTCACCGAGGAGCCGGGCAAATTCCAGCTGGCGGTGGACCTGGCGCGGATCACCTTCCCGTATCTGATCCTGATCTGCGTGGCGGCCCTGCTCTCCGGCGTGCTGAACGGTCTCGACCATTTCGCCGCCGCCGCGGCGGCGCCGATGTTGTACAACGTGTCTTCGATCGCGGCGATGCTGCTGCTGACCCGCTACGTGCCCACCGTCGGCCATGCGCTGGCCTGGGGGGTGTCGACGGCTGGGGTGGCGCAGTTGGCGCTGCTGGTCTGGGCAACACGGCGGGCTGGGATGCCGCTCGCGATCCCGCGGCCGCGCCTGACGCCGGCGATGCGGATCCTGCTGCGGCGGATGGGGCCGGGCCTGGTCGGCGCGTCGGCGATGCAGCTGAACCAGGTCGTGGACGTGATCGTGAGCAGCTTGCTGCCGCCGGGTGCGATCTCGCTGCTGTACTATGCCGACCGGGTGAACCAATTGCCGCTCGGCACCATCGGGGCGGCGGTGGGCACGGCGCTGCTGCCGCTGCTGTCCCGCCAGGTGCGCGGCCCGGACCCGAACGCGCCGATCGCGACGCTGAACCGGGCGCTGGAGTTCGCGCTGGTGCTGACGGTGCCGGCGGCGCTCGCCTTGATCGTGGCCGGATATCCAATTCTTGCCGTGCTGTTCCAACGCGGCGCGTTCTCACTGGAGTCGGCCTATCTGGCGTCGCAATCGCTGGCTGCCTATGCGCTCGGGCTGCCGTTTTTCGTGCTGGTGAAGGTGCTGGCGCCCGCCTTTTTCGCCCGCAGCGACACCACCACGCCGGTCCGCATCGGCATGATCACGCTGGTGCTGAACTTCGCGTTGAACCTGGCCCTGTTCATCCCGCTGCAGCATGTCGGGCCCGCGCTCGCCACCAGCCTGGCGGCGATGTTCAACGTGGGCGCGTTGGCGGTGATGTTGCATCGCCGCGGCTTCCTGGTCGCGGACGCCCGGTTGCGGCGCAAGCTGCCCCGGATCGGCGCCGCCGCGCTCGCGATGGCCGCCACGCTTTGGCTGGTGCAGAGCCGGGGGCTCAATCCGGCGACGATGGAGCACTGGTTTCGCTGGGCTGGTTTGGCGGGGCTGATCGGCGCCGGGGTGCTGGCATACGGGGTCGCCGGGCTGGCGCTGGGAGCATTCGATGTCCGCGAGCTCGGGGCACGGCTCAGGAGCCGCCGGGCCGCCTGAGGCTCAGCCCGGCCGCTATCGTGCGGCCGGGCTGCCATCCTTACTTGCGTATGACGAGGGTCGCCGTGTCGAACGGGAAGACCTTCAGCTGGCCGTTCGTACCCTCCACCACGACGTCACCGCGTTGGAAGTCGGTGGCCACGATCCTGCGGGTCGCGAAGTCGCTCGAAACCCGGTTGAGCAGCATCGTGTCCAACACGCCGTGGACGGATTGGCCGCTGACCATCCGTGCCTCCACGTCCTGCCGGAGCTGCGGCGAGAGCTGATCCAGCTCGGCCCGCTCCATCGGCGTGGATTCGAACGCATAGGCGGTGCCCGCCACGGTGAAGCTCCCTGCCAGTAGCAGGGCGGCCAGGCTTGCCTTGAACGTAAGCCTCATCGCACGATCCCCTGCTTAGCCGTTGGCATACTGGAACGCAGGCGCGGCCCTGAGCTGCGCCTCGGTCGTGTTCATGGTGGCGTGGGGGGACTTCGAGTTGGTGTCATAGTTGATGGTCAGCGCCTGCGGCGAAACCGCCACGTAGTGGTCGCCCATGCCGAGGAAACCGCCCACGCTCAGCACATAGGCTTGCACCCGGCCGCTCTTGACCGCCACGTCCTTGATCGTGCCGATATCCTGATTGGTGGCGTTGTGGACGTCGGTCCCGATCAACTTGGAACTCAACATGTCGCCGCCGGCATTGCTGACGAAGGGGGTGCCGGCCTGGCTACCCGGCGCGCTGGCGCTGCCCTGATTGGCCGCATCCACCAATTCGGTCACGGAGTTGGGGCTGATCAGCATCGACACGGGATTGCCGGACTTGTCCTTCGCCTGCACGAAGAAGGAGTCGGGCACGACCTTCACATCGGTGAAGCCGGATTTCTGCAGGCTCTGGGTCATTTCCTGGCGAAGCGGGGTGGCATTCATCGCTGGTGGCGTGCTGGGCTGCTGGGATTGGGTGGCCGGCGTTTGCGCCATCGCCGCGGCCGAAGACAACAAAAGACCAGCTGCAGTCATCGCAATCGTCTTATTCATGATAACCTCCTGTTAGGCTCGGGCGAGCCAGTCCTAGAACAGCAACGACGGGGGTTCGTTCTGTCCGGATACGAAGGCGTATTCTTTGTAATCCGGCCGCTCAGATCGGTGTAATGTAATGGGCGCCGGGCACTTGACCTTGGGAAATGGGCCGGGGAGAACAGGCCGCATGCAACGCATTTTCTCGGGCATCCAGCCCTCCGGCATTCCGACCCTCGGCAATTATCTCGGCGCGCTCCGCAACTGGGTGGCGCTGCAGGACGACAACGAGTGCATCTATTGCGTGGTGGATCTGCACGCCATCACCCAGTGGCAGGACCCGGCGACCCTGGCGCAGGCCACGCGTGAGATGGCGGCCACCTTCCTGGCCTGCGGCATCGACGACCGCTCGATCCTGTTCCACCAGTCGGCGGTGTATGCCCACGTGCGGCTGAGCTGGATCTTCAACTGCGTCGCCCGGCTCGGCTGGCTGAACCGGATGACGCAGTTCAAGGACAAGGCCGGCAAGAACCAGGAAAACGTGTCCGCCGGGTTGTACGTGTATCCGAACCTGATGGCAGCGGACATCCACGCCTACCACGCGACCCGCGTGCCGGTCGGCGACGACCAGCGCCAGCATCTGGAGTTGGCCAACGACATCGCGCAAAAGTTCAACCATGATTACGGCGTCGAGTATTTCCCGCAGATCGAGCCGCTGATCCTGGGCGTGGCGGCCCGCGTGATGAGCCTGCGCGACGGCACCAAGAAGATGAGCAAGTCCGACGCGTCGGACATGAGCCGCATCAACCTGACCGACGACGCCGACACGATCGCGTCCAAGATCCGCCGCGCCAAGACCGATCCGGAGCCGCTGCCCGAGGAGGCGCGCCTGCTGGAGCACCGCCCGGAAGCGCGCAACCTGGTCGGCATCTACGCGGCCCTGACCGACACCGATCATGCCGGCGTCCTGCGCGATTTCGGCGGCAAGAATTTCGGCCCGTTCAAGGACGCGCTGGCGGCCCTGCTGGTCGAGAAGCTGGCCCCGATCGCCGCCGAGACGCAGCGGTGGTTGGCCGACCCCGGCACGATCGATCGCCGGCTGGGGCAGGGGGCGGAGCGCGCCGCCGCCATCGCCGAGCCGATCGTCGCCGAGGCCGAGCGGCTGGTGGGGTTCCTCAAGGCGCGCGCCTGATCTCGCTGACGGACTGGGGCGAGCCTGCTATACTCCTCCCATGAGCAGCGCCCTTCGCAGTTAGATGACGATGGCGGAGTTCCTGGACTGGGAACAGCGCCAGGCGCGCTCCGTGGCACGCCCTGCCTATTCATCGGCAGCGACTTTCAGCTTCGGCTCGACACCAGCGTCCGGTATCCCGACGGCACCGTCGTTTGTGGGCCGCAAGACAATCGGGACCTTGGAACCAGCACGCCCGTCGTCGTTTTCGAGGTTTTGAGCCCGTCGACGGCCGGAACCGACCGGATCGTCAAGGCGCGCGAATACCAGGCCACGCCCTCCGTTCAACGCTACGTAATGCTCGAGCAGGACCGGGTCGCGGCGACCGTATTCGCCAGGCTGAGCGACGGCTGGTCGGGCCAGGTACTCGCCGCCGGGGACACGCTGGCATTTCCGGAGCTCGGGATCAGCGTGCCGCTCGACGACCTCTACGTCGGCGTCGCGCTACCGGAACTGCCGGACGGTGCAGCCTAGCTCCTAGGCACTTACAGCGTCTTTCTGATCACCGTCATGCCAAGGCTTTGACCTTTATCCACGGAACTGGCTGGTGATGTAAGACGAGGGCTCGGCACCATCGCGCGCAACACGCAGGGCCGGTGTCCGCGGAAGCCCGTGGATACCAGGCCAAGGCCTGGCATGACCGCAGTAGTATTTGCCTGGACGATGCGATCTGGCGAAGATGACGTGCCCGAGCCATGGCTGGCTCGCTTCAACCCATGAGGCCATCCCCATGCGATACCACTCCCTCGGCCGCTCCGGTCTGCAAGTCTCGCCGCTTTGCCTCGGTGCCATGATGTTCGGGGGCGCGACCGACGAGGCGACCTCCAAGCGCATCATCGACGGCGCACGGGACACCGGCACCAACTTCATCGACACCGCCGACGCCTATAATGGCGGCGAGAGCGAACGCGTCGTCGGCCGTGCGATCGCCGAGCATCGCAACTGGTGGGTGCTCGCCACCAAGCTCGCCAACCCAACTGGAACGGGGCCGAATGCCACGGGCACATCGCGCCGGCACGTGTTCACGGCGGCGGATGCGAGCCTGAAGCGGCTGGGCGTGGACACGATCGACATCCTGTACCTGCACAAGGAAGACCATAAGACGCCGCTGTCCGAGACGGTGAACGCCATGGCGGACCTCGTGCGCACCGGGCGCATCCGGTATTTCGGCGTGTCCAACTACCGGGCCTGGCGCGTGGCCGAGATCTGCCGTCTGTGCGACGAGGTGGGCATCGACCGGCCCGTGGTCAGCCAGCCGCTGTACAACGCGCTGAACCGCATGATCGAGGTGGAGCACATCCCGGCCTGCGTGCATCTCGGCCTGGGAATCTTCCCCTACAGCCCCCTGGCTCGTGGCGTGCTGACCGGCAAGTACCAACCAGATGCCGCCCCCGACCCCGGCTCGCGTGCGGGGCGGCAGGACAAGCGGATCATGGAGACGGAATTCCGCCCGGAAAGCCTGCATATCGCGCAGACGCTGGCCGAGCACGCGCGCGCTCGCGGCATCACGCCGGGTCAGTTCGCCTTTGCCTGGGTGCTGAACAACGCGCTGGTCACCGGCGCCATCGGCGGCCCGCGGACCGAGGAGCAGTGGGCGGACTACATGGGCGCGCTCGACTACGTCTTCACGGCGGAGGACGAGGCGTTGGTGGACGGACTGGTCGCGGCAGGCCACCCGTCGTCGCCGGGCTACAACGACCCGGCGTATCCGCTGGAGGGCCGGATCAGCTTCGCAAGCTGAACAGGCGCGTCTCGCCAAAGCCGAGCGTGGTGAAGGCCGCCACACCCGCGTCCGCCAGCGCGCGTTGCGGGGCGTCCACTGGCTCGTCGGTGAGTTGGAACGTGCCGAAATGCATGCCGATGGATTGGCGCGCGCCCAGGTCGTGATGCGCCTGTATCGCCTCCGCCGGGTTCATGTGCACCGGCGCCATCAGCCAGCGCGGCTCGTAGGCGCCGATCGGGATCAACGCCAGGTCCGGCGGGCCGAGCCGCTCGCGGATTGCGGTCCAATGCGGCCCGGCTCCGGAATCGCCGGCGAACAGCACCTGGCCGTCCGGGCTCGCCACGCTGAAACCGGCCCACAGCGAGCGATTGCCGTCGAGCAGTCCGCGGCGGCTGAAATGCCGCGCCGGCGTGGCGGTGATGCGGAACGGACCCGTGGTGGTGCTCTCCCACCAGTCCAGCGTCGTCACGCGGCCAAACCCGGCCCGGCGCAGGATGGGCTCGTTGCCGACCGTGCCGATCACCGCCGGCGTGCCGCGGCTCGCCAGGTGGCGCAGCGACGGCAGGTCCATGTGGTCGTAATGGTTGTGCGACACGAGCACGAGGTCGATCGGGGGCAGCTTGGCCATTGCCAGGCCGGGCGGCCGGGCGCGCTTCGGTCCGGCCCATGACACGGGGGAGCAACGGTCGCTGAACACCGGGTCGGTCAGGATGGTTATGCCAGGCAGTTGCAGCAGGAAGCTGGAGTGGCCGATGAACGTGAGCGCCGCGGTGCCTGGAGCGACGCCGGCAGGGGGGGGCGGATGGCCAGGATCAAGCGGCAGTGGCGACCAGGCCCGCCGCTCGCCACCGAAGCGCCATTTCAGGATCTGTATCAGCCGGTGACGGGCAGGGGCCTGGCCTGGATTGAAAAATCGCTTGCCGTCGAAATGATCGGACGCAGCTTTGTTAAGGGGCAACGGGGTCCGCGCGAATTTCGGTACCCGTTGGGTCGGGCGAGAAGTGGATCGTAACGTCGGCGTGCTTGGCGCAGGCCTGCAACGTCCAGACCTCGGTCCAGGGCCGCGGCGGCGCGCCTGGCAGGGGGCGCGTGCCCGGCGGAGCGCCATCAAGGCCAACGAAGCGGGTGTTCACCACGCCGCCCTGCTCACATCCGGCCGGCATTTGGCCCAGCGCCCCAGCTGCGAAGGGCACGCTGTCCTGCTGCAACTGCGGGTCGGTAATGGTGTTGCCGGGCAGCAGCGCGCTTGTTTGCAGCGTTCCATCCGGCTGGATGACGGTCAGCGCGTTCAACAGCCGGTCTGGGCCGCAACCGGTCTGCCGCATACTCTCCTTGATGGCGCCGCCGGTCACCTGGCCCTTGCCGTCGGTCTGCAAGGGATCGAGCACTCCCACCTCGCCGGTCGTGGTGTAGTTCGCGGCGGGGCAGGCGGGCATGCCCGGTGGATCGACGGCGTGTGCGGCGCGCAGCAAGGCGGCCACATGGTCCGGCCGTGCCAGTGCTTGCACCAAGGACGGGGGTAGATCCGTCTGGGGAGGTGGTGCTGGGGGAGCCGCGAACGCAGGACCGGCGGCGACTGAAAGCAATGCCAAAATCGCCGCGAACCGCATCGTACCCCTGCTCCCTACCGCCTGATCGACGACCTGTGGTGCCGTCAACGCGACACGGCGGTGCGCGTTCGCAACGGAATAGTGGACTGCAGCGGATCGATCCTCCCCCGTGACGAACGGGATAGAATTCAGACGGGCTCCATGATCTCCTCCCGCAGCGCGCCGAGGTTCTCGACGAGCAGATGCAGGCGTTCGCGCAGATCGTCCATTTCGTCCGCTGCCAGTTGCGTGCTGCAGACGACCTGTTGTTGGGCCTTCGTCAGGTCGTCGCGCAACGCGTAGCCCGCTTCGGTCAACTTGTTGTCGATCACACGCTCGTCGCCGGCCCGGCGGTTCCGCTCGATCAACCCCGCGGCTGCCAGCCGCTTGAGCATCGGCGTCAGCGTACCAGCGTCCAGCTTCAAGGCCCGGGCCAACTCGCCCGACGTCCGGCTCGGCACGTCCAGTAATGCAAGGAGAACCAGGTATTGGGGATAGGTAAGCCCAAGCTCACCCAGAACACCGCGATAGCGCCGCGTGATCGCGTTGGTCGCAGCATACAGCGCAAAGCAAAGCTGGTTCTCTAGGTGCATGCTATCGAAGGCGGACATAGCAGATAAATTCCCCTTTGAGGCCAAGAATGCAGCAAACCTGCTGGGCTGGCTACCATTTCATGGCTTGCAATCGGGATTCAGCGGTAGGAATGCTTGCGAGGCCGGAATGGTTTGTATCGGAACATAGTAATCCCACGGGGATTTGCTTTCTGCCGGAGTTTTGACACGGTATAGCGTCACTTCATCCATTAACCGACCATCGGCTCGTATTGTGGCTTGATGCCCAAAATAGTCGACTGGAGCCGCCCTCATGGCACGATTGACTGCCACCGCATCCACCGTCCCGGCGGTCTTGGCGGCCTGCAGGTAGTGCAGCACGGCGGTGTAGACGGCCGCGTGATCCTTGCCGGGCATCATCCCGGTCTGCGCCATGAAGCGTTTCGCAAACGCACGGGACTCCGGCGTCTGGTCCCAGTAGAACCCGGCGGTGAGGTTGAAGCCCTGCGCCGCCGCCAGCCCGACCGCGTTGATGTCCGAGATGTAGATCAGGAAGCCGCCTAGCCGCTGCTTGCCGTCCGCTCCCACCCCGAACTCGTGCGCCTGCTTGATCAGGTTCACCAGGTCGCCGCCGACCGAGGCGAACGCCACCACGTCCGCCCCCGAGGCCTGCGCCTGCAATAATTGCGAGGAGTAGTCGGTGGCGCCGATCGCGTGCTTGGCGTCGCCAACCACGGTGCCACCGCCGGCGGTCACGATGGCGCTGGCATCGCGCTCGAGGGCCGCGCCGAACGCCATGTCGACGGTGATGAAGAACCACTTCTTGCCGCCGTGTTCCAGCAGGGCGCGCGCGGTGCCGGTGGTCAGCGCGTGGGTGTCGTCCGCCCAATGGGTGCTGACGGGCGAGCACAGCTTGTTGGTGAACTCGCTGATCGCCGCGGCGGTGATCATGACGGTGCGGTTCTTATCCTTGGCCAGTTGCTGCACTGCCAGCGCGATCGGGGTTACCGGCAGGTCGACGATGGCGCTTACCCCGTCGGTGTCGAACCAGCGCCGGGCGATGGTGGAGGCGACGTCCGGCTTGTTCTGGGTGTCGGCATCGACGATCTCGATCTTGTGGCCGTCCAGCGGACCGAAATCGGCCACCGCCATGCGGGCCGCCACCACCGATCCGTGGCCGCCGGTGTCGGCATACGGCCCGGTCTCGTCGGTCAGCACGCCGATGCGGATCGTGTCGGGCAGTTGGGCCCACGCCGGCAGGCTAGTACAAAGTAGAGCGCAGGCGAGCAGGATACGCTTCATCGGACCGGTCCCAGGACGTTGCTTTGTCACTGGGTTACCGGCGCCGGGTTAGACGCGCAATCCGCGTGCGGTCGCCGTCGCGGGGCGAATGATGGCGCTGAGCGTCAGGCCGAGCGCCACGACGGCCACGCCGGCCCCGATCCAGGGTAGGCGGGCGTAGTCCACACCCGCCGTCAGCGCGGCGCCACCTAGCCAGGCGCCGGTGGCGTTGCCCAGGTTGAACGCGCCCTGGTTCAGCGTGGACGCCAGGTTCGGGGCGTCGGTCGCCGCTTCCAGAACCCAGATCTGCAGCGGCGAGACAAGGGCGAAGGCCAGTGCTCCCCAGACGACGAGCACGGCCAGTGTCGCGATCTCGAGATGGCTGACGAACGAGAGCACGAGCAGCACGGCGATCAGCCCGGCGAAGCAGCCGACCACCGTGCCCATCAGGTTGCGGTCGCCCAGCCGTCCGCCCACGACATTGCCGACGGTCAGCCCGACGCCAACCAGTAGCAGCGCCAGGGTGACGCCGTGCGGCGACAGCCCGGTGACCGTCTCGAGGAACGGGGTGATGTAGGTGAACACGCTGAACAGGCTGACCGAGGCGAGGGTGGAGATCAGCATCGGCTGCAACACCGCCCAACGGCTCAGGGTGCGGAATTCGGAACCGAGGCCGTTCTTCGATCCGGGCAGTCCGGCTGGCACCCAGGCTAGGATCGCGATGCCTGCCAGCACGCCGATGGCCACCACCGCCCAGAACGCCATGCGCCAACCGGCGGCTTGGCCCAAGGCGGTGCCGAAGGGCACGCCAAGCACGTTGGCCAGCGTCAAGCCGGTGAACATCAGCGCGACTGCCTGCGCCCGGCGCTCCCGCGGCACCAGGTCGCGCGCAACCACGGCGCCGATGCCGAAGAAGGCCCCGTGGGCGAACGCGGTCACGATGCGGGCGAGCAACAGCAGCAGGTAGCTCGGCGCCAACGCGCAGCCGAGATTACCCACCAGGAACACCGCCATCAGCCCGAGCAGCGCGGTTTTGCGGGGCAGCCGGGCTGTGGCCATCGCCACCAAGGGCGCGCCGACGACCACGCCCATCGCGTAGCCGGACACCAGGTAGCCCGCCTGTGGCACGGTGACCGAGAAGCTGCGGGCGACATCCGGCAGCAGACCCATGATCACGAACTCGGTGGTACCGATGCCGAAAGACGCGATGGCCAGCGCCAGGATCGGGAGCGAAATCAGCACAGCAGCCTCCGGTCTTTGTGCGCTGCAGCGTGACATGGTTCTCGGCGTGAGGCGAGGCAAGCCCGGCGGCTTGACAGGGTGCGACAAGCTGGGATGGCATGAGCGCATGCCAGACACTCAAGCTACGCCGACTTTTGCCTCCATCACCGCCCCCAAGCCGACGCGGGAGAGCCTCGCCGCCGCCTATGCCGCGTTGAACACCCAGTTGGGATCCGACCTGCCCGGGACTCTCACCGCTTGGGATGGCTTGCGGCGGGAGGTGGATAGCTGGAGCGCGCTGGTGCATCTGCAGTTCGCCCAGGACACCACCGATGAAGCGGCCCAGCAGGCCCGCGAATACGCCGACGCCCTGTCCCCCGTGATCACGGAATACGAGGTGGCGATGAAGCGCCGCTTGCTCGCGCTACCGGGCGTGGAAGCCCTGGCCGGCGCGCACGCGATGCGCCTGTGGGAGACCGACATCACCACCTTCGACCCGGCGATCTCGGCCGATCTGGAGGAAGAGAGCCGCCTCTCTGCCCGCTACACCGCGCTGATCGCCGGCGCCAAGATCACTTTGGACGGGAAGGAGACCAACCTCGCCGGGCTCGGCCCCTCGGTCGAGAACCCGGACCGCGCGACCCGGCACCGGGCGGAGCAGGCCCGCTGGGGGTTCTACGCCGTCCATGCCGAGGAGCTGGACACGATCTACGACGACCTGACCCGGCTGCGCGACGGCATGGCCCGCAAGCTGGGCTACGCCGATTACACCCCGCTCGGCTATCGCCGCCTGCGCCGGGTAGATTACGGCCCCAACCAGGTGGCGCGGTATCGCGACGAGGTGGCGACCCACGTGGTGCCCCTGGTCGCCCGCCTGATGGAGGCGCGCCGGCGCGAGCACGGCTGGGACAAGCTGCAATACTGGGATGAGGCGTTGATCGACCCGGCCGGCAACCCCAAGCCAGCCGGTGGCCACGACTTCCTGGTGGCGCAGGCGCAGTCCATGTTCGACGACATGGACGGCCGGCTGGGCGCGTTCTACCGGCTGATGAACACCGGCGGCTTCCTGGACCTGAAAAACCGGCCGGGCAAGGCGGGCGGCGGGTTCTGCACGTCGTTCCCGAGCGTCGGCGTGCCGTTCATCTTCGCCAACTTCAACGGCACCCATGGCGACATCGGCGTGTTCACCCACGAGATGGGCCACGCCTTCCAGAACTGGGAAAGCCGCGACCAGCCCGGCATCGATTATCTGTGGCCCACCATGGAGGCGGCCGAGGTCAACTCCATGGGCCTGGAATTCCTGACCCTGCCCGGCATCGGCAAACTGGTTGGGGAGGCGGAGGTGGCGCGGTTCACCCGCATGCAGCTGATTACCTCGCTGGCCTTCCTGCCGTATGGCGTGTGCGTCGACCACTTCCAGCACGAGGTCTACGCCAACCCCACCGCAACCCCGGCCGAGCGGCACGCGATGTGGCAGCGGCTCGAGCAGAGTTACATGCCGTGGACCGATTACGGCGACCTGGCCTACCCGGCGATGGGCGCGCGGTGGCAGGCGAAGGGGCACATCTACGGCTCGCCCTTCTATTATATCGACTACACGCTGGCGATGTGCTGCGCGATGCAGTTCTGGGTCTGGTCCCGCCGCGACTATGGCGGGGCGCTGGATGCGTATGTGAAACTGTGCGCCCAGGGCGGATCGGCGCCGTTCGGGGAACTGGTAGCGTCCGCCGGGCTGGTGTCGCCGTTCGAGCCCGGCGCACTGGCGGACGTGGTTCGCGAGGCCGAAGCGGTGTTGGGGCTTACTCCTTCTCCCTCTCCCGCGGGCGGAAGAGGGCCTGGGTGAGGGTGCGAGGATTGGTTGTCCAAGACCATGCGGTTGTTAATCGTCTCGTGCAGGGTCCAAGCGGCCCTCACCCCGGCCCTCTCGCGCTAGCGGGAGAGAGAGAAGTGGAGCGGCCATGAGCGCCATTCTCGACTTTTACACCGGCAAGGGCACCGACGACCGCGGCCGTAGCCTGGCCGAGATCCTGGCGTGGGACGACGTCTGGCTGGAGGCGGTGCACGACTACATCCAGTGGTTGTTTCCGCTGCCGGAAGCCAGCGCCTATAACCCGAACGCGCCGCTGCTGACCGACGACGATATCGCCGTCTTCCACGACGATCACGACCTGCACATGGCGCTGCTCAGCTCGCTGGCCCGGATGCGCGCCTTCTACGGCCTGCCCACTGGCAAGGCACGGCAGGCGCAATGGGTCACGCCGGGCAACCACAACATGCAGCGGCTGTCCCGCATCCTGCGCAGCCTGCATCTGCTCGGGTTGGAGAACGAGTCACAGGCCCTGCTGCGTGATCTGGAGGCCCTGTACAAAGCCGGTGCTGGCGCGGTGATCGGCCCGGTGACGCTGGGTTACTGGCGCCGGGCCGCTTCGTGACGCCGGGTCGCGCCCGGATCGTGGCGCTGATCGTTGCCGGCACCTTCTTCATGGAGTTCCTGGACGGCACCGTGATCGCCACCGCGCTACCCGCCATGGCGCATGATTTCGGCCGCCCGGTGGTGACGCTGTCGATCGGCATCAGCGCCTACCTGCTGACGCTGGCCGTGTTCATCCCGCTCAGCGGCTGGGTGGCCGATCGCTACGGCACCCGCGACGTGTTCCTGACCGCGATCGCGCTGTTCACCGGCGCCTCGATGCTGTGCGGCCTGTGCGACGGGCTGTGGACGTTCGTCGCCGCGCGGGTGCTGCAGGGGCTCGGCGGGGCGATGATGGTGCCGGTCGGGCGCCTGACCGTGCTGCGCACGACGGAGAAGACGGCGCTGGTCGGCGCCATCGCGCTGCTCACCTGGCCTGCATTGGCCGCTCCCGTGCTGGGGCCGCCAGTCGGGGGGCTGCTGACCACCTATGCCTCGTGGCGCTGGATCTTCTACCTGAACGTGCCGCTGGGATTGGCTGCGATCGCCGCATCGGCCGCGCTGATGCCCAATCTGCGCGAGGAAGCGCGTCGGCCGTTCGATCTACCCGGCTTCCTGCTCAGCGGCCTCTCGCTGGCCCTGCTGATGGAGGGCATGGAGTTGGTGAGCGGATCGGGGCCGGATTGGGCCGGGCCGGTGCTGCTGATCGCCGGGTTGGTCCTGGGCGTCGTGGCGGTGCGCCATGGCCTGCGCGCCGCCACCCCGATGCTGGAACTGTCCGCGCTCCGCATCCCCACCTTCCTGGCGACCGTGACGGGCGGGATGGTGTTCCGCACCACCATCGGGACCGTGCCGTTCCTGCTGCCGCTGTTGTTCCAGATCGGCTTCGGATTGAACGCGTTCCAGTCGGGCATGCTCGTGCTGGCGACGTTCCTGGGTAATATCGGCATGAAGCCGTTCACCACCATCACGATGCGCCGATGGGGTTTTCGAGGGACCGCCCTGGTCACCGGCGTGCTGGCCAGCATTTCCCTGGGGCTGTGCGCGGTGCTGTATCCCTGGACCCCGGTGCCGCTCCTGGTGGTCGTGCTGTTCGTGGGCGGGCTGACCCGGTCGATGCAGTTCACCGTGCTCAACACCCTGGCCTTCGTCGACGTCCCGCACCCCCGCATGAGCGCGGCCTCCAGCCTGGCCAGCGTGGCGCAGCAGATGTCGATCGGCATGGGGGTCGCGTTCGGCGCCGCCTGCTTGCACCTCGTGGCACTTCGCCATGGCGGCGGGCCGACCCTGGCCGACTTCCACATCGTTTTCCTGATCGTGGCGCTGGTGATGCTGGCCGGCCTGCCGCCGTTTGCCCGCCTGTCCGCCGACGCCGGCTCCGAGGTTAGCGGCCACAGAGCAGCCTAAGCGAACCGGCAGAAGCTAGGGCACTGCCTCGCCCGCCACCGCGCGCCGGCTGACCACCCAGTTCAGCGCGGCGCCGCCCAGCATGACCACCGTCGTCGCGAGAAACACCGCCCGCATCCCGAGGTGGCCGCCGATGAAGCCGCCCGCCAAGGGCCCGATCACCTGCCCGGCGAACTGCGCCGAGGTGCCGTAGCCCAGGATGGTGCCCGCCACGGTCTGCGGCACGTTATGACGGATGGTGGCGTTGATCGACGGCATCAGCCCGGCGAGCGACATGCCCATCAGGAAACGCAGCCCGATCAGCTGCCAGATGTTGGTCACGAACGCCTGTGGGATCAGCAGCGCACCGCAGATCAGCATGCACACGATGATCAGGTTCCACGCCCCGACGCGGTCCGCGAGGCGGCCCAATCGCGGTGCGGCGATGATGCTGCCGATCGCGGACGCGGCCATCACCAGCCCGGCGTTGAACACCACCTGCGCCGGGGCCACGAACTGCCCGACATAGACCGTGATGATCGGCTCGACCGACATGTTCGCGAGCAGCAGCAGCATCGCCGTGACCAGCATCGCGATCACCGGCCGCCGGTCCGGCACCATGCCCCAGGCGCCGCGGATGACTTTGCGGGTGCCCTTGGCGAAGGCGGTCCGGTCCTCCTTGATAAGGAACGACGTGGCCAGGAAGGCGAGGAAGATCACGCCGCCGGCCAGGAAGAAGGTGCTGCGCACGCCGATCAGCCCCGGCAGCACGCCGCCTGCCAGCGGCCCGAGCAGTGTTCCGGCCAGCGATCCGGTCGACAGCACGCCGAGAGCCCACCCGGCCCGTTCCCTCGGCGTCTGTGTCGCCACCAACACCACGGCGCCGGACGAGTAGCCGCCCATCACGCCAGCCAGCAGGCGGAGCCCGACGAGTTGGTAGATGTTCTGCGCCAGCCCGATCAGCGACATGCAGATCGCCATGCCGAGGCAGGCCCGCATCAGAATCAGCTTGCGTCCATACAGATCCGCGACCCGGCCCCACAGCGGCGCGCACAGCCCGGCGCCCAGGAAGGTGATGCCATACGCGATGCCCGACCACTCGACGATCGCGGCATGGCCATGCACGCCGAGATGCTCGACGTAGATCGGCAGGAACGGCAGCAGCAGCGTCATCGCCGCAATGGTAGTGAACGAGCCGACGAGGCAGACATACATGTTACGGCGCCAGTACAGCGCTGGGTCGGACACCGACATGATCCCGGAAGTTCTACGAATAGGACAGCATCCTAGACCTGACGGCGCCTAGGGCAACCGGCCGGTCTTCAATGGGCCGTGTGCGATGCAATGGCCGGTGCGTGGCCGCGGCGGCCGACGAGCTCCAGCAGCAGCGCGAGTACAGCGAGCGCCGCACCGAACGCCGATACGGCCGGCCAGCCGCCCATTCGCCACGCGAGGGTCGCCCCGGCGGACCCGCTCGCGCCGCCGATGAACATGCCCGTCATGAACACCGTGTTCAGCCGGCTGCGAGCGTCCGGGTGCAGGGCGAACACCACGTGCTGGTTGGACACGAGCGAACTCTGGACACCGAAATCCAGCACGATCACGCCGACGATCAGGCCCGCGATCGATGGCAACCCGGAGAACCCCCACGAGAGCGCAGCCAGGAAGGCGCCAGCCCCGATCACGAGCGCCGGGCCCCGCCGGTCGGCGATGCGCCCGGCGATCGGGGCGGCCAGCACGCCGACCGCACCCACCACGCCGAACAACCCGGCGATGTCGGCGCCGAGGTGGTAGCGGGGCTCCTGCAGGTGCAACGCCAATATGGTCCAGAACGCGGTGAACGATCCGAACAGCCCAGCCTGCACCACGGTGGCGCGGCGCAAGGTGGGCTCGTCGCGCCACAGCCGGATCACTGAGGCGAGGGCCGCGCCGTAGCCGATCGTCGAGTGCGGAAGGTTGCGCGGCAGCAGGGCCGCCATCAGCCCGGCCGCGACCAGGGCCAGCGGCGCCGCGAGGTAGAACATCTCCCGCCAGCCGAATGCGCTCGCGACGAAGCCGGCCAGGGTGCGGCTCAGCAGGATGCCGCAGAGCACGCCGGCCATCACGGTGCCGAGCGTCCTGCCGCGGCTTTCCGGGCGGGCGAGGGCGGCGGCGAACGGGATCACCTGTTGCGCCACCGTTGCACAGATGCCCATCGCCAGCGACGCGGCCATGACGATCGCCGCCGAGGGTGCCGCCGCGACTGCGACGAGCGACACGGCCAGCAGGACGAATTGGACGATGATCAGCCGCCGCCGGTCCATCAAGTCGCCCAGCGGCACCAGCAGGAACAGCCCCACCGCATAGCCAAGCTGGCTCGCCGTCGGGATCAGCCCGGTCAGCGCGGGATGGCCGAGATCGCGCTCCATGATCCCCAGCATCGGCTGGTTGTAGTACAGATTGGCCACGCCGATCCCCGCGGCGAGCGCCATGGCGAGGGTCAGGCCGTGGCTCATCGCCGGCGCAGCGTCCGTATCGTGTCGGTCCGTCATCGTGCGGGTCTTTCGATGGAGCTTGGTGCTGCTAAGGGAGCCATTCAGTTCAGGCAGGCCGCCTTGCCTTGATGGCGGCGCCGAGCGTGCCGTCGTCCAGCACGTCTAACGCACCCCCGATCGGCACGCCATGACCGACCCGGGTGATCGTCACCCCGGTTTGCTGCAACCGCTCGGCCAGCCAGTGCGCGGTGCTGGCGCCCTCCACGGTGGCGCCGAGGGCCAGGATCACCTCGGCGATGCCTCCTTCCGCCACGCGCGCGAGCAGCGGAGACAGGTTCAAATCCTCCGGGCCGACGCCGCCGAGTGCGGACAGCGTGCCGCCGAGTACGTGATAGAGCCCATGATGCACCGCGGCCCGCTCCAACGCCCAGAGGTCGCCGACGCCCTCCACGACGCAGATCAGCGAGCGGTCGCGTGCCGGGTCGGAGCAGACGGCACAGGGATCGCGGCTGTCCAGGTTGCCGCACTGGCTGCAGGGCGCCACCGCCCGCGCCGCTTCCGCCAGCGCCGAAGCCAGTGGCAGCATGCGGGTTTGCGGCTGTTGCAGGAGCCGAAGCGCGGCCCGGCGGGCGGAGCGCGGGCCGAGCCCGGGCAGCTTGGCCAACAGGCCGATGAGGTGGTCGATTTCGGGGGAGTTCACCGGCCGAAAATGTGGCGCGGCGGCGGATGGTGCAAGGCTACGAGGTCTCCTGCACCAGCTTGCGCCGCATGGCCTCGGCGAACCCGTCGTAATCGGCGCAGGCCAGGGCGAAGGCGCCGGGCCCGCCGATCACCTCGTTGGTGTAGCTTTGCAGGAGGTCCGGCTCCTCGTGCAGCACGCAGAGGCCGTTGATGGTCACACCGGCGGCGGCCAGGCGGTCTCGCACCGGGCCGGGCGGCGCACCCGAATTGCTCCGTCCGTCGCCCGCGACATCGATGATCCTGCGAGTGGCGGGGGCGGGCAGGGCGGCCAGCATGGTCTCCGCGACGAGCAGCGCCTCACCGATCGCCGTCTCGCCGGCGCGGACGACCCGGGGGGTGTTGCCAACGGCATCGGCGAAGGCACCCGCTTCGGCCTCGGAGCCGATGCGGGTCCATTCGATCATGACCTCGTGCGCGCCGGTGCCCGACCAAAGCAGCAGCGCTAGGAAGCTACCGTGATGGGCGCCGTCGATCAGCCCGGCCACCACCTCCGGATCACGAAATGCGGCGCTGAGGCCGCCGGCAATCATGTTGAACTCGTCGTACCCGACGCTGGCCGAGCCATCGAGGGCGATGACCAGCGCGAGGTCCGCCGGATCAGCCAAAACGCGCTCGTGGCGAGTGGTGCTCGCGCGATAGACCGTGGCATCGGCCACCCCTCACCCCGACCCTCTCCCACGAGGGGAGAGGGAGAAGCAAGTTAGGCGACAACCGCCATCCGTTCGCGGCGCACCTGGACGGTCAGATCGTCCAGCGCGGCTTCGACCCGGTCCAGCATCTCGGAGATTTCGGCTTCCGTGATGATCAGCGGCGGGCTGAACGCGATCGAGTCGTTGGGCAGGCCGCGGCAGATCACGCCGTGCTGCTCGCCGAGTTTGGCGAACCGGCCGGCGATCTTCAACGCCGGGTCGAAGTTCTGCCGGGCGTCCTTGTCGGCCACCAGTTCCACCGCGGCGATCATGCCGATGCCGCGCACCTCGCCTACCAAATCGTGCCCGGCGAACCGGCGACGAAGCTCGGACTGCATGAACGGGCCCACCTCGCGCACATGGCCCACGATGTCGATCTCGTCATAGATCTTCAGCGCCTCGATCGCGACCGCCGCCGGGACCGGGTGGCCGGAATAGGTGTAGCCGTGGCCGAACGTGCCGATGCGGTGGCTCTCGGCGGCGATGGTGCGGAACACCTTGTCGCTGACGATGGTGGCGGAGATCGGCATGTAGGCGGCCGACAACGCCTTGGCGCAGGTGACGATGTCCGGCTTCATGCCGAACGTCTCGGTGCCCCAGTAATTGCCGGTGCGCCCGAAGCCGCAGATTACCTCGTCGGCGACTAGCAGGATGTCGTGCTTGGTCAGCACGGCGCTGATTTTGTCGAAGTAGGTGGCGGGCGGAATGATCACGCCGCCCGCCCCCATGACCGGCTCGGCGAACATGGCCGCGATGGTGTCCGGGCCCTCGGCCTGGATCAGCTTCTCCAACTCGTCGGCGCAGCGCGTGGCGAACGCCTCCTCGGTCTCCCCCTCGACGCCGCCGTGGTAGAAATGCGGCGTCATCGTGTGGATGAAGCCCGGCAGCGGCAGGTCGAACGAGCGATGGTTGTTCGGCAGCCCGGTGATCGACGCGGCGGCCAGGGTGATGCCGTGATAGCCCTTGAGCCGTCCGATGATCTTCTTCTTCGCCGGGCGGCCGAGCGCGTTGTTGTAATACCACGCCATCTTGATCGCCGTGTCGTTCGCCTCCGACCCGGAGTTGCTGAAGATCACCCGCGCATTCTCCAGCGGCGCCCGGGCGGTCAGCATCTCTGACAGCTCGATCAGCGGGCCGTGCGACTTGGCGGTGAACGAGTGATAGAACGGCAACGTGCGCATCTGGTCGTAGGCGGCCTTGGCCAGGCGCTCGTTGTCGAAGCCGAGCGAGGCACACCACAGGCCGGCGACGCTCTCGATATATTCCTTGCCGTCCTCGTCCCAAACGCGAATGCCCTTGCCCCGGCTGATGATCAGCGGACCGGATTCCTCGTGTGCCACGAGGTCGGTGTAGGGGTGCAACGTGTGCGCGATGTCACGCGCGGCGGCGGAGTTCGGGCGAACGGGCATGAAAGCTCCTAGGGCGGAAAGCCGGATATTACGCCCCCGACGCGGCCGGGGGGAACCCCTTACCGCAGGCTTCCGGTGAACGCCCCAAAGGATTAGGAAGGCGCGCGACGCAAGGGAGGGTTTCGGCATGCGGCGGATGGTTGTGACAATCGCGGCACTGGTGTGCACTCTGGCGGCCACGGATGTTGCGATGGCTCAGAACAGCCGCAGCAGCGAAGCCCCGCGCAGCCGGATCGACAATTCCGACGATAAACTACCACCCTCGGTGCCGCCGCCGATCTCCACCCTGCCGCCGACCCGGGGCATCTCGGGGCCACGGCTCGAGCCAGGTGCCGTGGTGTGCCAGACCGAGGAGGACCTGCAGCACCGCGCGATCGTCAGCCAGCGCCGGGCCGACGGCGTGATGGATGCCGGCAACCCGCTGGAGGGGTGTCACCTCCTGGCGCAGCAGCGCGGGGTGGAGATCGTGGACCGGCACGGGCTCGGCCGCACCGAGGTAAAGGTCAAGCCGACCGGTGAGACCGGCTGGACCGACGCCTTCATCCGATAACGACTTCTTCGAACGAAGGGTGGGCCTTTAAGCCCACCCTTCGTCAAGGCTAGCTAGCGGCGCGGCGGGCGATGGCTTCTTCGGCGCTGGCGACGCCGCCATGGGCTGCGGACCAGGCCACCGGGTTCTCCAGGAAGCGGCGCACTTCGGCCAACGCGGGTTCGGCGAAATACGGCCGGTCCCGGCACGCTTCCAGCACGTCCCACCAGGTGCACAGATGGTGCAGGCTGATGTCCATCTCCGCCAATGTCTCGAAGCTGCCCGGGAACACGCCGTAGAAGAACACGACGAAGGCATGGTTCACGATCGCACCCGCATCCCGCAACGACTGCGCGAATTGAATTTTGCTGCGCCCGTCGGTGGTAAGGTCCTCCACCAGCAAGGTTTGCTTGCCTTCCGGCACGTCGCCCTCAATTAGGGCATTGCGGCCGAACCCCTTCGGCTTCTTGCGCACGTAGGCCATGGGGGCCAGCATGCGATCGGCGAACCAGGCAGCGAAGGGGATGCCGGCCGTCTCGCCGCCCGCGACCGCTTCGATCGTCTCGTAGCCGATATGGCGACCGATCTTGTCGACGCCGAGTTCGCAGATCTTCGCGCGTGCGCGGGGGAAATAGATGATGCGGCGGCAGTCGATATAGACCGGGGACTTCCAGCCTGATGTAAACGTGTAAGGTTCTTCAGGACGAAAATTGACCGCCTTGATCTCCAGCAGGATACGCGCCGTCGTGAGCGCCGCGTCGCGATCCCAATCGGTCTGGTGCTGTAGCGGCATCCCGGCCCCCTTCATGACAAAGGGGCCAGATAGCCGTTGCAGCACCGCACGTCCATGCGCCAGGGTGAACCCCAATGCGTGACCCGTCCGCACTCGGCCGCCCCGTGACCCTGTCGACCGACGAGATCGCTCCCGTCTGGGTGCTGGACGACCCGTACGACCACGGTTCGTCCCAGGCGATCGGCATCGCGGAGCGGCTCGGCGTTCCGCATCTGCGGGTGCCGCTGGCCTGGCGCTGGCAAGCCCGCTTGACCGGGTTCGGCCGGCATGGCTCGCTGCGTGGGCTGCAGTCCCACGGCTGGCCGTTTTCCGCCCCGCGTGGCCCGGCCCTGGCGCTGTCGGCCAGCCCGCGGTCGGAAGCCGTGGCGCTGTGGCTGCGCAATGGCTTCGGAACGCGCATCGTGCATTGCGGCCTGCCACGCTGGAACGCCAAGCTGTTCGACCTGCTGGTCGTGCCCCGCCACCTACGCCCGCCCGAGCTACCCAACGTGCTGCCCGTGCTCGGCCAGCCGCATCGCCTGTCACCACTGGTCCTGTCGCAGGCGCGCGTCGCCTGGGCTGGGCGGTTGTCCCATCTGCCGCGGCCGCTGATCACGGTGCTGGTGGGCGGCGCCGGGTCGGGCGGTGGCCTGCGCCCCTCGGCCGCCAATGCGCTGGGGCGGCAAGTGGCGCGGGCCGCGGCGACGGCGGGTGGATCGGTGCTCGCGACCACCACGCCCAGCACCGGCAACGAGGCGACGGATGCCCTGGCCGCCGGGTTGGCCCCCAGCATGCACCTGCTGTACCGCTGGGGCGAACCCGGCGAGAACCCGTACACCGCGATGATCGCCCTGGCCGATGTCGTGGTGATCACGGGTGGTTCGACCGCGATGCTGAGCGAGGCCTGCGCGGGCGAGGCGCCCGTCTTCATCGCGAGCCTCGGGGATACCCCCGTGCTGCGGCGCTTTCACGAATCGCTGTACCGCGCCGGGCAGGCCCGTCCGCTTGGCCCCACCGTGTCGCCGTGGACGCGCACGCCGCTCGACGAAGCGGGCCGCATCGCCACCGAAATACGCGCCCGGATGTCGATCGGCCCGCAAGCGGCGGATTGACCCGGCGGCTCCTTCGCAGGAGGTTCGCCACCATGGAACGCACATACAAGATCGCCGTCATCCCGGGCGACGGCATCGGCAAGGAAGTCGTCCCGCCCGCCCTCGAGGTGCTGGATGCCGCCGCCACCCGCTTTGGTTTCACCCTGAAGCCGACCCATTACGACTGGTCCTGCGAGACCTACGCCCGCACCGGCGCCATGATGCCGGAGGATGGCCTCGATCAGTTGCGCGAGCACGACAGCATCCTACTGGGAGCCGTCGGCTGGCCCGGCGTGCCGGACCACGTGTCGTTGTGGGGCTTGCTGATCCCGATCCGCCGCGGCTTCGACCAATACGCCTCGGTGCGCCCCTGCAAGCTGATGCCGGGCGCCCGCACGCCACTGGCCAACCGGACCGAGAAGGACATCGACTTCATCGTCGTGCGCGAGAACACCGAGGGCGAGTATTCCGCTGTCGGTGGCCGAATGTACGCGGGCACCGAGCACGAATTCGTCGCGCAACAGGCGATCTTCAGCCGCCGCGGTACCGACCGGGTGATGAAATATGCCTTCGAGATGGCCCGCAAGCGCCCGCGCAAGCACCTGACTTCGGCCACCAAGTCCAACGGCATCACGATCAGCATGCCGTACTGGGACGAACGCTTCCTGGCGATGCAGCAGCACTACCCCGACATCGAGACCGCCCAGTTCCACATCGACATCCTGTGCGCCCATTTCGTCCAGCATCCGGACTGGTTCGACGTGGTGGTGGGGTCCAATCTGTTTGGCGATATCCTCTCCGACCTCGGCCCGGCGGTCGCCGGCAGCATCGGCATCGCACCCTCGGCCAATCTCAACCCCGAGAAGCTGCATCCCTCGATGTTCGAGCCGGTGCACGGCTCCGCCCCCGATATCGCCGGCAAGGGGATCGCCAACCCGATCGGGCAGATCTGGTCGGCCGCGATGATGCTGGACCATCTGGGCGAGGCAGAGGCCGCCCAATGCATCATCGACAGTTTCGAAGCGCTGCTGCGGGACGGCGGCCCGCGCACCCGCGACATGGGCGGCCAGGCCGGCACATTGGATGTCGGCCGCGCAATCGCCGAGGCCGTGCGGGGCTGAAACCCTTGATGGCGAGCGGACACGCGTCTAACATCGCTAACATTGCGATAGATTCGCAATTGGAGAGAAGTGTTGGGACGGGAGCAGTCGGTGATAGCGCGGCGGTGCGAACGGGCAGTGGTGACGGCCTATCGGGAGTTGCGCGCCACCGGTAACGCCGACATGGACGCGTTCCGTGCCTGCACGACGCTCTACCGCATCCACCATCCCGAAGCCTCGATCAACGAGGCGCGGCGGCTGGTCTCGGAGTGGGTCGACCACCACATCGTTCGCGGTGACACGGGCCCGACGCCAGGATGCGAATGCCCGGACGACTGAGCGCGTTGCTGCGTGACGCCTGAACTGATCGGGCATCGCGGCGCCCGGTCGTTGTTCCCTGAAAATACCATTGCCGGTTTTCGCGCTGCGCTAGCCGCCGGCGTGCTGCATTTCGAGATCGATATCGCCATGACGCGGGATGGCGTGCTGGTCCTTAGCCACGACCCGTGCCTGTCACCGGACCTGACCCGCGGGCCGGATGGTGGCTGGATCACGGCGACGGACCTGGCGATCCACGACATGGACCACGCTCAGTTGGCACGCTTCGACGTGGGCCGGTTGCGGCCAGGTTCGCGGACAGCGCGCCGCTTCTCGCGCCAAATGCCGGTCGACGGCGCTGGCATCCCAACCCTGGAGGAGGTGCTGCGGCTGCATAGCCGGGCGCGCTGGACGCTGGAGATCAAGACGCATCCGAACCACCCGAACCGCACGGCCGCACCGGAGGCGATCGCGGAGGCCGTGGCGGTGGTGGCGGACCGGGCAGGGGCTACGAAGCGCCTCGTCGTGCAATCGTTCGACTGGCGCGGCCCCCGCCACCTGCGGCGCCTGCGCCCCGACCTTGCCTATGCCTGGCTGACCGCGCGCAGCACGCGCGCCTGGCGGGGCGGACAGGCCGGCCTGCCCGGCACGGTGGCGGCGGAGGGCGGTGGCACCTGGTCGCCGCACCACAGCGAGTTGACCCCGCGGCTGCTGGACCGGGCGAGGGCGATGGGGCTGCGGGTCGTGCCATGGACCGCAAACGCCCCGTCCGACATCGCGCGGCTGGCGCGGTGGGGTGTCGACGGCATCATCACCGATGATCCGCTGGTGGCACGCGTGGTGTTGCAACCGCCAGCGCCGCCCGGCGCACCTGAACCACCGCCGCATCCAGACCCGCGATGAAGTGGGACTTGTCGGCCTGCGTCATCGCGGCATTGCCCCCACCGCCGGCTCCCGTCTCGCGCAGATAGCGGGCGATCTCTCGTCCGGCGAGCGCGCTGCCGATATTGTCGTCCGTCCAGGCCCGGCCGGTATGGCCCAGCGCGCGGGCGCCCTTCTCGAGGCAACGCTTGGCCAGCGGGATGTCCGCCGTGACGCAGATGTCGCCGCTCGTGATCCGCTCGGCGATCCAGTCGTCGGCGACGTCCGGCCCATCCGGCACGATCACGACCTGCACGCCGGGCTGCTGCGGCGGCCGGATCGGGCGGGAGCCGTTGTGGACGACCAGCACCTCAAGGTGGGTGCGGGCCGCCACTCGGTAGATCTCCTCGCGCACCGGGCAGGCGTCGGCATCGACGTAGATACGCGTCATGCCACCAAGATCGGGCTATCGTGGAGTGGAGCGAGAATTGGGGCGAGGATTGGGGCGAAGAAGTTAGCGCGGACGGAGGTGCGGGCGACAAGGGCTTGCATCGCCGGGTCCTTATCACCGTTCTTCGCCGTCAGCGCGTCCATTGGCACGAAAAACTCGTGCGGGTGGGGAAGTTGGTGGTCGACGAAGCGCTGGTAGTGGCGCGGATTGAGCCCGTACATCACCCGCAAGTCCCGCACCGGCAGGATCAGCGGGGTAGCCGGTGTGCTCGTGATCACCCCGGTCGCCTGCCAGCGCAGCAACGTGCTGTCCGGCGTCACCGGGGCAAGCAGCCAAGGGAGCGGGCAAACCGCCATCAGCGAGTGGGTGGAGGGTGCAAACCGCGAGCGCTTGTCCAGCAGATTGGCCAGCGAGGAGCAGGCCTCGATGGCGAGGATATCGGCGTATGGTTCGGCGGGCGTGCCCGCGAAGTTCAGCCACAAGCCATCGGGCAAGGTGCGAAGCCGATCACTGCCGGGCAGTTTGAGGAAACATTGCCCGATAAAGCTGTCGGGCCGTCCGCGTAGCCAGGCGCCATCTTCGGCGACGAAACCAGGGGGTTGGTGTGGCCACTGCTTCAGACGTATGCGCACGGTAGCATCCAGCGAACGGGGCTCGATCACGGTTTTCACTCCTGGCGATTCACATCCCGGTGGAATGCACTCCTTTGTTTAGAACTGTTCATGCCGGGAGACATCGGGATTGTGGATAGAATCCCGTAACTCACGGGTTTTGCGATTTATTTATGGCCGCAACGACGGCGGCGGCTTCACTGGCCAAGGCCAGGACCGGCAAGATGTCCGAGCGCTGGAGCGATTACCCGAAATTTGGAAACTCACGAAAACAACGCTCTAGCGCACATACTATGGTATGATGAACTCGTCCGGCATCTCAATGCCCTGCACCTGCAGCATCTTTTTCGGTTTATCAGCCAGTGAAAAACGAGCGGCGAGATTCGACGAAAAAGGGGCCCGGATTGCTCCGGACCCCCGTCCTCCGCTGTCTCTGGCGCGAAACGTCAGGTCCGAGACGTCATCGGGACGAAGTCGCGCAGCGGCGCCCCGGTGTAGATCTGACGGGGGCGCCCGATCCGCTGGGTCGGGTCCTCGATCATCTCCTTCCACTGGCTGATCCAGCCGACGGTGCGGGCGACTGCGAACAGCACAGTGAACATGCTGGTCGGGATGCCCATCGCCTTCAGGATGATGCCTGAGTAGAAATCGACGTTCGGATACAGCTTCTTGCTGATGAAGTAATCGTCGTGCAGCGCGATCCGCTCCAACTCCGCCGCCATGTCCAGCATCGGGTCGCCCTTGATGCCGAGCTCCTTCAGCACCTCGTGGCAAGTCTGCTGCATGATCTTGGCGCGCGGATCGTAGTTCTTGTACACGCGGTGACCGAAGCCCATCAGCCGGACGTGGCTGTTCTTGTCCTTCACCTTCTCGATGAAGGCCGGGATGTTCTCCGGGGTGCCGATCTCGGACAGCATCTTCAGCACCGCCTCGTTGGCGCCGCCGTGCGCCGGGCCCCATAGGCTGGCAATGCCGGCGGCGATACAGGCGAACGGGTTGGCGCCGGTCGACCCGGCCAGACGCACGGTGGAGGTGGAGGCATTCTGCTCGTGATCGGCGTGCAGGATGAAGATCCGGTCCATCGCCTTCGCCAGCACCGGGTTCACGTGGTACTCCTCGGCCGGCACCGCGTTCATCATGTACAGGAAGTTCTCGGCGTAACCGAGGTCGTTGCGCGGGTACACGAACGGCTGGCCGATATTGTACTTGTAGGCCCAGGCCGCGATCGTCGGCAGCTTTGCGATCAGACGGAACGCACTGATACTACGGTGTTCTTCGTTCGTGATGTCGAGGCTGTCGTGATAGAACGCGCTCAGCGCACCGACGACGCCGCACATGACCGCCATTGGATGGGCGTCACGCCGGAAACCGCTGTAAAAGCTTCGCAACTGCTCGTGCAGCATCGTGTGCCGCATCACGCCTTGGTGGAAAACTTCCCCCTCGGCCTCCGTCGGCAGCTCGCCGTTCAACAGCAGGTAGGCGACCTCAAGGAAGTTGGACTTCTCGGCCAACTGATCGATCGGGTAGCCGCGATGCAGCAACACGCCTTCATCGCCGTCGATGTAGGTGATCTTGCTCTCGCACGCCGCCGTTGCGCCGTAGCCGATGTCGTAGGTGAATATCCCAAGATTGCCGTAGAGCTTGCTGATATCAGCCGCTTGCGGCCCGATGGTGCCGGACTTCAGCGGGACGGTCAGCGACTGGTTCGTGCCATCGAGGGTCATGGTGAGAGACCCGTTGGCGGTGCCGCTCATGCTCTGTTCCTGTCGAAAACGGGCCGGCGGGGATCGCAGCCCTTGGTCTGTGCTAGATGGTCGTTAGCTACCCACCGGCCATACGGTGATTATGTCCAATTAACGGCGAAGTCGGCTGCAAGGCAACCTTCGCGCCTGCAGCATGCCGCCTAGTTGCTGAGCCAGATGCCTCGCCGGTGGGCTTTCGCATCCATTTCAGCGGCATCCAGCACCGGGCTGCTCGCCCTCGCCCAGCCAGTTGCGACCAAGGCGACGTTCACATCCTCGCCGCCGGCGTCGCACCGGCCGGCTGGCCGTCCAAGCGTGTCATGTCCGTTCACCCGGCATTCGACCCGGCGGTCCCGCACCAGGCTGGCCAACACCGCCGTCGCCTGGCTGCCGCAATCGGGTCCGGCCGCGCAAGATTGGCCTCGCGGCAGACCCTGCACGTCGCTCAGCCGCACCACCACGCCATCCAGTCGCAGCGTGTCGCCATCGACCACCGCCACCTCGCCCGGGGCAGCCGAAATGATCCGCGGATCAGCCGTCATCTGTCCGAACAACTGACCGGACGTGCCGATCATCACCAGCGCGGCCCCCGCCACGACGCCGGCCAGCGCCACCACAGCCGTCCGCACCAAACCACGCGGGGCAGACGCCCGGCTACTGGATCGGAAGATGCGACGGGGTCGGTCGATGGACAGGAAATCCTCCGCAAACGAGCTCAGCGATGCCTAGCGCGGTGGACCAGCGGCGTGCAAGGGCCCGGACATACGAGATTTGGCAAACCCCCGCCTGCCGGGTCCTGCCTCGTAACGCAATGGAGGTCGAGCCTAGATCAATCCCAGAATGGCTCTGCGCGGCGGAATTTCGCCCAGCTCTTGGCGATCGCCTCCCGCGCGTCGGTGCTGCGCGCCGCGGCGAAGCCCTGCACGGCACCGTCGGCGAAATGCGCATCGGGGCCGCCGCGCAGCATCCCCATGAGCTCGGCCGCTGCCGCGCCGTCGTTCAGATGGCCCAAGGCTTCCTGCAGCCGCGACACGCCGCGAACGAAGCGCTTCGTGCTGCGCCGGCCATAGCAGGGCGCGAAGAATTCGGCGGTGTAGCGCAGCCGCTTGCCCTGCTTGCGCAGCGCGTGCAGGTCGGGGGCGGGCAGGCCGCTGATATCAGGGCCGGGCTCAAGCATGTGGCCGTGCCGCTTGGCGAGCAGTTTGGAGGCATACTGGCTGGCATCGTCGGCCAGGGCGGCGGCGCGGTCCGCGTCCGCCTCGATCTGCCACGGCCGCAGCGCCGCGAACTGCACCAGGCCGACCGTCAGTTGGCGGAACATCGGCGAGGCAAAGGTTTGCCGCAGTGCCGCGTAGCCGGCCTCGCGCTTTTTGGCCGCCATGGCGATCATGCCGGCAATGCGCCGGTCCTCCGGCAGCGCCGCCGCGACGTCCTGCCCGGTGCCGGCCAGGAACACGTCCCAGTCCCGCGCACGGCCCAGCGCGGCACCGAGTTCGTGTAGTTGCGGCTTCAGCGCCTGGAACGCCGGGCCGTCGGTCACCTTGCGGAACACCGAGAGCGCCGATCGCAGCCGCCGCACGGCGACGCGCATGGCGTGCACTGGCTCGGGGGTCTCCCCGGCCGAGGCAGCGGGCACGCCAGCGAGGATCACGTCCGTCAGATGGCCCACCACCAAGGCGACCGCATCGCCCACCGTCATGCCCGGGGGCACCTCTGGGGCACCGGCGTTGCGGTCCGGCGGCGGCCAGCCGCGGGCGAAAGCGGCGGCTTCGGTCGCGTGGGACCAGCGTGGCACCTCGAGCCTGACGATGGCCGTCAACTGGTTGCTCAGCTCGATGAGCCGTGGCGCCGGGCCATCCAACATGATGCGGCAGGACGGCTTCTCCTGCGCCATGCCGCGCAGGGTACCTTCGAGCACGACGAGCGTGGCCTCCTGTTCGCCCGGCACGCGCACCGTCCGGCGTTGGCCGCGGAACCCGGCGACCGGCATCAGGGGCTCGGGCCGGGGGCCCAGCGTCGTCCGGTCCGGCGATTCCGCGACCAGCGGAGAAGGCGTCCCCGGGGGCCATGCCTCGCCGGGCCGGGGCTGGGCCCGCTCGAGCCGCCAGAGTCCCTTGGCATCGCACAGGCTCAAATGATCGCGGGTGAGGTCACCCTCGGCCGTGTCGTACCAGATCAGCTCCACCGCGGCGGGCCGGCCACCACGGCGGCGGAACGAGGGATGCGCGAACAGCCGGGGCAGGTCCTCCGGCGGCAGGACGAACTCTAGCGTGGCCATACCTAAGCGCGGACCTCCGACAAATCGCTTGGCAGCAGCAAACGTGTCAGCCGGACGCCGGTCTTGCCGAGCATCGTCCACGGCACGTCGACGGAGAACTCGCTGAGCGCCCCGGACGGGTACCCGTTGGCTAGCCGTTGGATATCCTTGTCGGTCGAGCCGCGCTGGACGCCCGCCAGCATCATCGCAAGGTCGTGCAGGCCGGGATTGTGCCCCACCAGCAAGACGCAGCGGGCGGTCGGGGCCGCGTTGCGCAACGCGTCCAGCAGGTCGGACGCCGGCGCGAGATACAGCGCGTCCATCGGTTCGATCCGTGGCGGCTCGGCCCAGGGCTCTAGCGCCGCCAGCGTCTGCAGCGTGCGCCGTGCCGAGGACACCAGCACCAGGTCGGGCAACAACCCGAGCCGCCGCATTTCGCGCGCCATTGCGGCCGCAGCCTGGTTTCCGCGCATGTTCAGCGGCCGGGCATGGTCGGACAGATGGGGTTCGTCCCACGAAGACTTGGCATGCCGGAGGAGGAGGAGCTGGCGCATTGGTACTGTCATGTTAGCACGAGCATGATCGCACGGGCAGCCGCCTTGTCGCTACGGGAGCCGAGGCCACTTGGCGTGGGCACCGGGTTGGGGGAAGCGGCGATTGGGCGTCATGCGGATCGTTCTGGGGGATCAATGCAGTGCCGGACTCTCGGCGTTGCAGGATCTCGACCCGGCGGTGGATACGGTGCTGATGGCCGAGGTGCTGAGCGAGTGCACCTACGTCCGCCATCACCAGAAGAAGATCGTGCTGGTGCTGTCCGCCATGCGGCATTTCTGTCAGGCGCTGCGGGCCCGGGGGGTGCGCGTGGACTACGTCACCCTCGACGACCCGGCGAACACCCAATCGCTGCGCGGCGAAGTGGCCCGGGCGGCGGCGCGGCTGCGGCCGGAGCGGATCGTCGCCACCGAATGCGGCGAGTGGCGGCTCGACCGCGACATGCAGGACTGGCACGAGGCGGCCGGCTGCGAGGTGGAGATCCGCCCGGACGCTCGCTTCCTTTGTAGCATCCGAGAGTTCCGGGCCTGGGCTCGGGGTAAGACCACGCTGCGGATGGAGTTCTTCTACCGCGAGATGCGCCGCCGTTATTCCGTGCTGATGGAGGAGGGCTCCCCGGTCGAGGGCCGCTGGAACTTCGACGCCGAGAACCGCAAGCGCCTGCCCCCCAGCGTCGAAGCGCCACCGGCACCGCGGTTCGAGCCGGACGCCATCACCCAGGACGTCATCGCCCTGGTCGGCGACCGTTTCGGCGAGCATTTCGGCATGATCGAGGGGTTCGACCTCCCGGTCACCGCCGCCGACGCCCGCGCCGCCTTGGGCGACTTCGTGCTGAACCGGCTGCCCCGCTTCGGCGACTGGCAGGACGCGATGCGGGCCGGCGCGCCAACGTTGTTCCACGCGTTGATCTCGACGTCGCTCAACACCGGGCTGCTCGAACCGCTCGAGGTCGTCACAGCGGCGGAGGGCGCGTTCCGGGCGGGGCTGGTGCTGCTGAACGCGGCGGAGGGTTTCATCCGGCAGGTATTGGGCTGGCGCGAGTTCGTACGCGGCATCTACTGGCTCAAGATGCCGGACTACGCCCGGCAGAATGCTTTGGCGGCAACGCGTAAGCTGCCGTGGTTCTACTGGGACGCGAATACCCGAATGAACTGCATGCACCATGCGATCGCCGATACGCGCGCCCACGCCTACGCCCACCACATCCAGCGCCTGATGGTCACCGGCAACTTCGCCCTGCTGGCCGGGCTCGACCCGGCGGAGGTCGATGAATGGTACCTGATCGTCTACGCCGACGCCTATGAGTGGGTGGAGATGCCCAACACCCGCGGGATGGCCCTGTTCGGCGACGGTGGCGTGGTAGGGTCCAAGCCCTATGCCGCCTCGGGCGCCTACATCAACCGGATGAGCGACTACTGCCGCGCCTGCCACTACGACGTGAAGGATGCCACCAGTGAGAAAGGCTGTCCATTCAACGCATTGTACTGGGACTTCATGGCGCGCCATAAGGACCGTTTCGCCGGCAACCAGCGCATGTCTATGCCGCTACGCAACCTCGAACGCATGGAGCCGGGCCGCGTATCCGCGATCCGGGCGCGGGCGGCCGCGTTGCTCGACGCGATGGATGCGGGCGAGGTAGTTTGACGGAGCCAACCCATGGTGGGCCGAAGCCCACCCCACAGCCATGAAGGCCCGTATCGCATGAGCCGCATCGCCTACGTCAACGGACGCTATCTGCCGCAATCGGAGGCAAGCGTGAATGTGGAAGACCGCGGCTACCAGTTCGCCGACGGCGTCTACGAAGTGCTGTACATGTCCGGCGGCCGCTTCCTCGACGAGGACCTGCACATGGCCCGGCTCGAACGATCGCTGAACGAGATCAGCATCACCCCGCCGATGGGGCGCGCAGCCCTGCGGCAGGTGCTGCTGGAGGTCACCCGCCGCAACCGCCTTCGCGACGGGCTGGTCTACATGCAGGTCTCCCGCGGCGTGGCCCGGCGCGACCACGCTTTTCCGGCGCAGCCGATCCCGCCCGCTCTGGTCGTGACCTGCCGCCGTACGCCGCCGTATCCGACCGATGTCGAAAAATGGGCCGGATCGGCGATCACCGCGCCGGACCAGCGCTGGGAGCGGTGCGACATCAAATCCACCGGCCTGCTGCCCAACGTGCTCGCCAAGCAGGCCGCCCGGCAGGCCGGGGCGACCGAGGCGATCCTGATCGGCCGGGACGGGACGGTGACCGAGGGATCGTCCACCACCGTCTGGGTCGTGGATGCGCAAGGCGTGCTGCGGACCCGTCATCTCAGCCCCGCAATCTTGCCGGGCTGCACCCGGGCCTCGCTGCTGCAGCAGATGTCCGACTCGAACTTGTCGGCCGAGGAGCGGCCGGTCACGGAAGCGGAATTGCGGGCAGCGCGGGAAATTTTCATCACCAGCGCCACCTCCTTCGTGAAGCCTCTGACGAAACTGGACGGCGCCCCTGTCGGCGACGGCACCGTCGGGCCGGTCACACGCCAGCTATTTGCATTGTTCGCGCGTCACGCCGCTGCCGGGATTAACGCGAGATACTGACGGATTTACGCTGCACTGCGGCATAAAGCTTGCGTCAGCCCTTCCGTCCGCTACATTCTGAGTCGCGCGGACGGGACCTGGGTGCCCGTCTTGGTGTCAAAACGACTGGCTTGGCTCTCAATCAACAAAACCAAAGGAGTTGGCAACATGGCCAACGAGAAGACTCAGAATGTGCAGGATGTATTCCTGAACCACGTTCGCAAGACCAAGGCCCCCGTTACGGTTTTCCTGGTCAATGGCGTGAAGCTGCAGGGCATCATTACCTGGTTCGACAATTTCTCCGTTCTATTGCGGCGCGATGGCCATACTCAGTTGGTCTACAAGCACGCGATCAGTACCGTGATGCCGGGCGCCCCCATCCAATTGTTCGACGCGACGAAGGCCGAATCGACCGCGCCGTTGTCCATGTCGTCGCGGGAGCTGGTGACTGACGACGCAGGCATCTGACGCAACGGCCGCCCCGACACGGGCGGCCGTCATCCTCCCTTGGGAGCGGCCAGAACGCGGCGACTCGTCCCGCGCGGCCGAAGCGCGGTTGGCGGAGGCGGTCGGCTTGGCGGCGTCGATCGGCCTCGTCGTGGTGCACAGCGCCGTGTTGCCTTTGCGCGACCGTCGCTCCTCCACGCTGCTGGGGGAGGGCCAGATCGCGATGCAAGGCGAGCACCTGCACGAGCAGGAGGTCGCTGTCGTCGTAGTCGACGCGACGCTGTCGCCGGTGCAGCAGCGCAACCTGGAGCGGGAGTGGGGCTGCAAGGTCATCGATCGCACCGGCCTGATCCTGGACATCTTCGGCGAGCGCGCCCGCACCAAGGAGGGCTCGCTGCAGGTCGAACTCGCCCATCTGGATTACCAGCGCAGCCGATTGGTGCGGTCCTGGACCCACTTGGAACGCCAGCGCGGCGGCTTCGGCTTCCTGGGCGGCCCCGGTGAGACGCAGATCGAGGCCGACCGCCGCCTGATCACCGACCGCATCGTCCGCCTGAAGCGCGAGCTGGAGCAGGTGCGGCGCACCCGCGGCCTGCACCGCAGCGCCCGCACCCGCGTGCCGTTCCCCGTCATCGCCCTGGTCGGCTACACCAACGCCGGTAAGTCGACGCTGTTCAACGAACTCACGGGCGCGCAGGTCCACGCGCAGGACCAGTTATTCGCGACGCTGGACCCGACGATGCGCGGCCTACGCCTGCCGTCCGGCCGCCGGGCGATCCTTTCGGATACGGTGGGGTTCATCAGCGAACTGCCGACCGAACTGGTCGCCGCCTTCCGCGCCACGCTCGAGGAAGTCGCCGAGGCCGACGTGATCCTGCACATCCGCGATGTGGCCCACCCTGACAGCGCCGCCCAGCGTGCCGACGTAATTGCCGTGCTCGAGGGCATGGAGAAGGACGGCACCATCGACGGCGATTGGCGCGCCCGCACCATCGAGGTGCTGAACAAGGCCGACCTGCTCGGCGGCGTCGCCAACGTGCCGCCGCGGGGTGCGGCGGTCCCGGTCTCGGCCGTGACGGGCGAAGGCGTCCCGGTGCTGCTGGCGGCCGTCGACGTACGCATCGCCGCCGGGATGGAGCAGCTGGACTATGCCATCCCGCCCGAAGACGGTGCCCGGCTGGCGTGGCTATATCAGCACGGCGAGGTCCTGCAACGCGACGATGCCGACGACGCGATCCACCTCCGCGTCCGCCTGCTGCCCGCCGACCGTGCCCGGTTCGAGCACCGATGATAGACGCCGTGGCCCTCGACGAGGTGGTGCAACTTCTCCGCGCCGCAGCCCGGACCGAGGTGATGCCGCGCTTCCGCAAGCTGCAACCCGGCATGATCCGGACCAAATCCGGCCCTACCGACTTCGTCACCGAAGCGGACGAGGCGGCGGAGGTCATGATCACCAACGGCCTGCACCGCATGTTCCCTGGCTGCCTCGTGATCGGCGAGGAGGCCTGCGCCGCCGACCCGGACTTGCTCGGCCGGATGGCAGGTGCCGAACTGGCGTTCGTGGTGGACCCGATCGACGGCACCGCCAATTTTTGCGCCGGACTGCCGCTGTTCGGTGTCATGGCGGCGGCTATCGCGGGCGGCGAGGTGGTGGCCGCGGCCATTCACGACCCGGTCTGCGACGACACCGCCATCGCCCTGCGCGGCGGCGGCGCCTGGATGCTGACCCCAGGCGGCGACCGAACCCGCTTGTCGGTATCCACGACGGACGACCCGGCGCGGATGAGCGGCTGTATTTCGTGGCGCTACATGCCCGAGCCGCTACGCAGCACCGTCATCCGCAACATGGTCGGTTTGGCGGGCGTGTGCGACTACCGCTGCGCCGCTCACGAATACCGCATGCTCGCCGCCGGACATTGCGACTACCTGGTGTTCAACCGGCTGATGCCCTGGGATCACCTGCCGGGCTGGCTGCTGCACGCCGAGGCCGGTGGCTTCTCTGCCAAGTTCGACGGTTCCCCGCTGGCCGCCACGGACACCAGGGGCGGCCTGATCTGCACCCCAAATCGCGCCGCATTCGACCGGCTAAGCGCGACCCTCTTCTCCCTCTCCCCTTGAGGGAGAGGGCCGGGGTGAGGGGGCCAACACACGAGGCCTCCATCGCGTGACACCCAGCCATCATCTCCCTCAAGGGGGGAGGGCTTTCGGCTGTGTGAGCGCCGTCTGATACGCCGTCGGATGGTCCAACAAGAACCCCGCCGCGTCCAAATCCGCGTCACGCCCCTCGGCGGCCGGGCACGCATTGCGCAGATCCACCACTTCAGCCACCGGGAGCGGCGCCCGAGCCGAATTGTGACGGTCCAGGGCCGCGGCAAAGCTCTGCCGCCCCGCTGCCAACTCCGACAACTCCGATCGAAGTGAATCCTCCCCCAGGCTCGTGCACACTTGCGGCAACACGCCCAGCCCCTGGATCGGCCAGCCGCCGGGGGCCAGCACGCGGCTCCAGGTCACGAACAACTCGCCGCCGTCCGGCAAGGGGGCAATGGTCTGCACCAGGCCCTTGCCGAGGGTGGAACTGCCAACCACCACGGCGCGGCCGTTATCCTCGAGCGCCGCCGCCATGATCTCGGCGGCACTGGCGGTGCGGCCATCCACCAGGATCACCATCGGCCGCCCCTTGCTGCCATCATCCACGGTGCCAGCCTGCCAAACGCGGCTGCTCTGCGGATTGCGCCCCGCGGTCGTTACTACGATGCCGGAGGTCAGCACCTGGTTCACCACCGAAACCGCCTGCCGCAGCAAACCGCCCCGATTGCCGCGCAGGTCGACTACGATGCCCCGAACACGATGCCCGGCGAACCCGGCCTCCAGCGCCGCCTGAAACTGGTCGTCGGTGTCGACGCTGAACCCGGAGATGTGGATCAGCACCACGTCGCCCAGCCGTTCGGCGGTCACGGTCTGCGGCGGCACCAGGGCGCGCTCGATATCCTCCGTATGCAGCCGGCCACGGGCGCGCCAGGCCAGGTGCACCGTGCTGCCCTCCGGCCCGCGGATCCAGCTATCGACCGTGGCTGCGTCCTCGCCACGGATCGCGTGCTCGTCGACGCCCTGGATGCGGTCGCCGGGGCGGATGCCGGTATCGTCGGCCGGGCTGCCAGGCACCACGGTCTGCACCACCATCCCGGCGCGGGTACGGACCACGGTCAGGCCCAGCCCGGCCGAGCCGGAGCGGCGGTCCCGCTCGGTATCGGCGGCGCCGGGTGGAACGTATCGGGAGTACGGGTCGAGGTGGTTGAACAACTCGTCGAAGAAGGAGCGGATCACCCCCTGCGTGCCCGCGGTGCGCACCGGCTGGGAGGCTGCGAACGCCGCCGCCGATACACTGGCCGCGAGTGCGCCCCACCCCTCGGCACTCGCCCCGTCGGGCAGCGGGGCGTTGAAGATCGCCTTGCCGGCTTGGCGCAACACCAAATCCCGCTCGTGCAGTTCCGCAGTGAGGTCCGGGTCCAGCGCCATCAGCCCGCGCAACCCCCACAGGGTCAGCTGCGGGATCGACTCGGGCTCCAGCGTCCGGGGCGTGATGAACGCCAACGCCGCGCCGAACACGGCGCTAGCGGTGGATTCGTTGAACGCCTCGGCAGCGTGCCCCACGCAGGGCAGCACGACGATCAGCAAAGCGAGTAGCCCGGCCCGAATCACGTCGACAATGTTTTCTGTTTCGACATCCGCGGGTTGGCGCCTTCCGTTGCGACGACGGCGAAGATCAACCCGCCCGTGATGGGGCTGGCTTCGACCAGGCGAACATCCAACGTCTGGGCAAGGTGAAATGACATACGTGTGCGCCGGCCGGTCAACGACTTTGTTGCCTCGTCATGGATCCAGAAATCGTCGGGCAGAGCGGACAGGGGCACCAGCCCGCTTGCACCGGTTGCCGATAAAGTGACGAACAAGCCGAAGCGTGTCACCCCCGAGATCCGGGCTGCGAACTCCGCCCCGGTCTTGTCTGCCATGTAGGCGGCCAAATAGCGATCGATCGCGTCCCGTTCTGCCAAGGCGGCGCGCCGCTCGGTGGCCGTGATGTGTTCGGCCGTGTCCTCGAACCGTGCCATCTCCGCGTCGGTCAGCCCGTCCGGCCCGGCACCCAGCCCTCGAATGAGGGCACGATGCACGCAGAGGTCGGCGTAGCGGCGGATCGGGCTGGTGAAGTGGGCGTAGCGCGGCAGTGCCAGGCCGAAATGGCCGATGTTGTCGGGCGAGTATTGCGCCTGGCTCTGCGACCGTAGCACCACCTCGTTCACCAGGGGTGCGGCTTCCGTGCCGGCGACCTGTTTCAGCACCGCATCCAGGTCGCGCGGATGCACCTGGCCCTGCGGCGGCAGGCTGACGCTCATGCCGTGCAGGAAGCTGCGCAGCGACTCCATCTTCTCGTCGGAGGGTGGGGCGTGGATGCGGTACATGCACGCAAGCCGCAGTTTTTCCAGCATCTCCGCCGCGGCCACGTTGGCCAGCACCATGAACTCCTCGATCAGCCGGTGGCTGTCCAGGCGGGGCCGGGGGATGATGGCGAGCACGCGGCCGTCGTCGTCCAGCGTCACTTTGCGTTCCGGCAGGTCGAGGTCCAGCGTGCCCCTGGCCTGCCGGGCCGCCAGCAGGGCGCGGAAGGCTGCATACAGCGCCGGGATCGGCAGTCCGAGATCGTTGCCCTGGTCGTTCGCGTCCTGCACCTGCTCGTAGGTCAGCCGTGCGACCGAGCGCATCAGCCCGCGGCCGAACCGGTGCGCCGTCTTCCGCCCCGAGGCATCCACCCGCATCTCGACGAACAGGCAGCCGCGGTCCTCGTCCGGGCGCAGGCTGCACCAGCCGTTGGACAGCGCCTCCGGCAGCATCGGCACCACGCGATCCGGGAAATACACGCTGTTGCCGCGCTCCCACCCCGACCGGTCGAGCGGCGAGCCGGAGGGCACGTAGTGGGCCACGTCGGCAATGGCGACGATCAGCCGGTGGCCCTCGCCGTCGGCCTCGGCGAACACGGCGTCGTCGAAGTCGCGCGCATCCTCGCCATCGATCGTCACCAGCGGGATGGCCCGCAGATCCTCCCGCGCGCCCAGCGCCACCGGCCCGGCCGCCTCCGCCTGGGCCAGCGCGGCCGGGGGGAACTCGTCGGGGATGTCGTGGGTGTGGATGCACACCAGGCTGACCGAACGTGCGTCCCCCATGCGGCCGAGGCGCTCGGTAACGCGCGCGGATTTCAGGCCGTAGGTGCGGCTGGGCATGGGCACGCCAAGCACGATCTCGCCGTCCTCGGCCCCCTCGGTGTCGCCGGCCCCCACCATCCACTCGGCTTTCTGACGGCGGTCGGTGGGCTGGATACGGCCACCATGCTCCAGCGCTCGGAACACGCCCAGCACCCGGCCCGGTGTGTCGGTCAGCCGTTTCAGGGTGCGGCCTTCATATTTGCCGTTGCCGATCGGGCGCAGCTTGGCCAGCACGCGCTCGCCGGGGGCCAATGCTGGGGCGTCGCGGCGTTCCGGGGCCATCAACACCATCGGCGCCGGGCCGTCCCCCTGCCAGTCGACCGGGCGCGCGATCGCGTCGCCATCCGGGTCGGTGCCGGTGATCTGCACGATGGTCGCGTCCGGCAGCCGGCCCGGCGGGGTGAAGCGGCGGTGGCCGGCCGGGGCGATCACTCCCTCGCCGGCAAGGTCTTTCAATAGCCCACGCAACGCGACCCGGTGTTCGGACCCGAGGCGGAATGCGCGCTCGATCTCCCGCTTGCCGACGCGGCCGGTGGAGCGGCGGATGAAGTCACGCAGCGCTTCGCGGGAGGGGAGGGCGGCGGGCGGGGTGTCGTCCTTGCGCCGTCTTGCCAACTCAGCTCGCCTTGCGGGCCTTGGCGGCCGGTTTCTTGGCGGCCGTCTTCCGTGCCGCTGGCTTCTTGGCTGCTGCAGGTTTTGCCGCTTTCGCAGCCGCCGCCTTCTTCACCGGCTTGCGCGCGCCGGGCTTGGCCTTCAGCGCCTTGCCCTTTTCCGCCAGCAGCGCCACGGCCTGGTCCACCGTCATCTCGTCCATGGTGACGCCGCGGGGCAGGTTGGCCACCACGTTGCCGCTCTGCACATAGGGCCCGAACCGGCCCTTCTTGATCATCATCGGCTCGGCGGTTTTTGGGTGCGCGCCCAGGCTGCGCACGCTCTCCAGCTTCTTTTGGATGGCGTCCACGGCCCGGTTTAGCCCGATCGACAGCACGTCGTCGTCCTTGTCGAGCGAGGCGTAGATCGCCCCCATCTTGATATACGGCCCGAACCGCCCGAGTCCCGCCTCCATCAGCTCGCCCGTCACCGGGTGGGCGCCGATCTGCCGCGGCAACGACAGCAGGCCGAGCGCCTGGTCCAGCGTGATCGTGTCGCCCTCCATGCCGCGGGGCAGCGAGGTGCGGCGTGGCTTGGATTTTTTGTCGGCCGGGTCGGGCGCGCCTTGCTGGACATACACGCCATACGGGCCGCGGCGGACGGTGATGTCCTCCCCGGTCTCCGGGTGGTGGCCCAACTCGCGCATGCCCTCCTTGAGCGTGTCGCCCTCGTCGCCGCCATCGATTGCGAGCCGCCGCGTATATTGGCAGGCCGGGTAGTTGGAGCAGCCGATGAACGACCCGTGCCGCCCCAGCTTCAACCCGAGCCGCCCGGTGTGGCAGACGCCACAGATCCGCGGATCGGTGCCGTCCTCGCGGGCGGGGAAGAAATGCTCCCCCAGATCGCCGTCCAGTGCGTCGATCACGTCCGAGATTTTGAGTTCGCGCGTCTGTTCGATCGCGTGGGAGAAGTCGTGCCAGAACTGCTCCATCACCGAGCGCCAGTCGCGCCGCCCATCGGACACGTCGTCGAGCTGTTCCTCCAGCCCGGCGGTGAACCCGGTGTCCACATAGCGCTCGAAGAACGAGGTCAGGAACGCCGTCACCAGTCGCCCGCGGTCTTCCGGGACAAAGCGGCGATTTTCCATCCGTACGTAGTTTCTGTCGCGCAGAACCGAGAGAATGGACGCGTAAGTGGAGGGCCGGCCGATGCCGAGTTCCTCCATCCGCTTCACCAGGCTCGCCTCGGAGAAGCGCGGCGGCGGCTGGGTGAAGTGCTGCTCGGCTGCCACCTTGTTGCGGCGTAGCGGGTCGCGCTCGTGCATCGGCGGCAGCATGCGGCTCTCGTCGCGGCTGTCGCCTTCGGGTGCGTCGTCCGTGGCTTCGCGATACAGCTTCAGGAAGCCGTCGAACGCCACGATCGACCCGGTGGCGCGCAATTTCGTCCCGCCGCTGGCGACGTCGACCGCCACCTGATCCAACTCGGCCGACTGCATCTGGCTGGCGACAGCGCGCTTCCAGATCAGTTCGTAGACCCGGCGCTGTTCGTCGTTCAGGTAGTTCGCGACATCGCCCGGCGTGCGTTCCACGTCCGTGGGACGAATAGCCTCATGGGCTTCCTGGGCGTTTTTCGCCTTGGACGTGTATTCCCGCGGCGCGCCCGGGAGGTAGTCCGCGCCATAGGCGTGGCCGACATGGTCGCGGATCGCGGCGACGGCCTCCTTGGCCATCTGGACGCCGTCGGTCCGCATGTATGAAATCAAACCAACGGTTTCGCCGCCGATGTCCACACCTTCGTAGAGCTGTTGCGCGATCCGCATGGCTGCCTGCGCGCCCAACCCAAGCTTGCGGCTCGCATCCATCTGGAACGTCGAGGTGGTGAACGGCGGCTGCGGGTTGCGCTTGACCCGGCGTCGCTCGACGGAGGCGACGGAGAACTGCCCCGCCTCAACTGCCGCCCTGCCTGCCTCGGCCTTCTCGGCATTGTTCAGGTCGAACTGGTCGAGCCGCTTGCCGTCCAGATGCGTCAGCCGGGCGGTGAACGGCGCCCCCGCCGGGGTGGTGAAATGCGCCTCGACCGTCCAGAATTCGCGTGGCCGGAACGCCTCGATCTCGGCTTCCCGCTCGCACACGAGGCGCAGCGCCACAGATTGCACCCGCCCGGCGGAGCGGCTGCCGGGCAGCTTGCGCCACAGCACGGGGGAGAGCGTGAAGCCGACCAGGTAGTCCAGTGCGCGGCGGGCCAGGTAGGCCTCGATCAGCGGCTGGTCCAGGGCCCGGGGGTTCGCCATGGCGTGCTGCACGGCAGATTTGGTGATCTCGTTGAAGGTGATGCGCTGGACGTCGACGCCCTTCAGCGCCTTCTTTTCCTCCAGCATGGCCTGCACGTGCCACGAGATCGCCTCGCCCTCGCGGTCCGGGTCGGTGGCGAGCCACAGCCGGTCGGCGCCCTTCAGCGCCTTGGCGATGGCCGCGACCTGGCGGTTGCCCCGCTCGTCGGAGGCCCAGTCCATCGCGAATCCCTCGTCGGGGCGGACCGAGCCGTCCTTCGGAGGAAGATCACGTACGTGGCCAAAGCTCGCCAGCACGGTGAAGTTGCCGCCGAGATACTTGTTGATTGTCTTTGCCTTGGCGGGCGATTCGACGACGACGACGTCGGTCATGAGATCCTTAAATCAGCCTAGGAGGGCAACGCGATGGCCCGGTAGGGTCTCCACGACCCCCTCCAGTTCCAGAACCAACAGCACGGCCATCACAGTGGACGTGGACAACTGGCAGCGCCTTATCAGATCGTCAACCGGGGCCGGGTCGTGGCCGAGCAGCGCCATCACCTGGGAACGAGCCCTCGCCGGGTCAATCACCGCGGGTTCGGGCCATGCTGCTGCCTGCTCGGCGAACCCCAGCGGAAGCGGGTCCGCGACGGGTTCTTCCCACCCGGCGATCGCCTCCAGCACGTCCGACGCCTGGCCGACCAGTGTGGCGCCGTTGCGGATCAGGTCGTTGGAACCGCTGCACCGCGGGTCGAGCGGCGAGCCTGGAACGGCCAGCACCATCCGGTTGGCATCCAGCGCCAATTGCGCCGTGATCAGGCTGCCGGAGTGCCGCGCCGCCTCCACCACGACCACGCCCATGACCAGCCCGGCGATGATGCGGTTGCGCCGAGGAAAGTGCCGGGCTTGCGGTGCGGTGCCCAGCGGCGCCTCCGCGATCACCACGCCGCGCTCGGCGATCCGCGCCTGCAGTTGGGCGTTCTCCGGCGGGTAGGGCATGTCCAGCCCACCGGCGATGGCAGCCGCGGTGTGCCCGGTGTGCATGGCACCGGTATGGGCGGCGGTGTCGATCCCCCGCGCCAGGCCGGAGACCACGAGTATAGTGTGGGAGGCGAGTTCAGCCGCCAGTGCCTCGGCCATGCGCTGGCCATTCGCAGAGGCGTTGCGGGCACCGACCATGCCCACCGCGCGACGGCTGAGCAGCGCCGGGTCACCGAGGACGGAGATCACGGGGGGCGCGTCCTCCAGCATGGCGAGCATCTCGGGGTAGTCGGCCTCCCCCAACACCAGCATGCGGCCGCCGATCTTGTGCACGCGGCCGAGTTCGCGTTCGACGTCGGAGGCGCGGGGCACGTTGACTGGCGTGGTGCGGCCACCGGCCTGGGCCAGCCCGGGAAGGGCGTCGATCGCTTGGGCGGCGATGGGGAAGCGGCCGAGCAAGCGGCGATAGGTCAGGGGGCCGACGCCCGAGGTTCGCGCCAGCCGGATCCGGTCGATGCGCTCGGCCGGGGTCACGCGGCCCCGATCCGCGGCTCGGTCCCGGCGCGGAGGCGGGCGATGTTGGCGTGGTGGCGCCACACGATCCAAACGGCGATCAGCGGAACCGGCCAGGGGTAGGGATGGTAGGCGAGGGCGATGAACGGGGCGGCCGCGCAGGCCACCAGGGCGGCCAGCGACGAGATGCGCGATGCGGCGGCGGTGGCGAGCCAAATCACGGATACGGCAACCCCCAGCGGCCAGGCGATGCCGTAGAGTACGCCCGAAGCTGTTGCCACACCCTTACCGCCGCGGAATCGTAGCCAGGGCGTGAGGGTGTGGCCAAGCACCGCCGCCAACCCCGCGAGCGCGACCGGGCCGCCAAACTGGCGAGCGATCACGACGGCGGCGACGCCTTTTAGCGCGTCCAGCACCAGGGTGGCGGCGGCAAGGTCCTTGCGCCCGGTGCGGAGCACGTTGGTGGCGCCGATACTGCCGGAACCAATGGCACGGATGTCGCCAAGGCCGGCGCCGCGGGTGAGCAGCAGGCCGAAGGGGATCGAGCCTAGGAGGAAGGCGAGGAGGAGGGTGAGGGCCGGGGTCAATGCCGCGAACCGAGCGAACGGCCCCCCCTCACCCCAGCTTTCTCCCTCAAGGGGAGAGCGAGAAGCGCAGTCCTCACCCGAACACCCGCCGGCCAGCCTTCCAAGTCCCGATGACACGCCCTTCCAGCGCCCGGCCGTCGAACGGCGTGTTGCGCGCCTTGCCCGGTAGTGCACCGGCCTCCACGCGCCAGGCCCGCTCGAGGTCGAACAGACACAGATCGGCCGGGGCGCCTTTCGTCAGCCGCCCTGCCGGGCTGCCGAGCAGCTCCGCGGGGCGCGACGTCAGCAACGCGATCGCGTCGGCCAGCTTCAGCCCGGCATTGTGCACCTGCGCCAGCGTCACCCCCAGCAACGTCGCCAGCCCGGCGCCGCCGGCGGAGGCCTGCGCGAACGGGAACCGCTTGTCGTCGGCGTCGCGCGGCTGATGGTCGGAGGCGATGGCATCCACCGTGCCGTCGGTCAGCGCGGCGGCCACGGCCAGCCGGTCCGATTCGGGCCGCAACGGCGGCGAGAGCTTGGCGTAGGTGCGGAAGTCGCCGATCGCGGTCTCGTTCAGGTCGAAATACGGGGGCGCCGTATCGCAGGTGACGTTCAGCCCCTCGTCCTTGGCCCGGCGGATCAGGTCCAGCGCGCGGGCGGTCGACACGTGGGCGAAATGCACGGCACCGCCGGTGAGCCGGGCCAGGCTGATGTCGCGCGCCACCAGGATCTCCTCGGCCGCGGCGGGGATGCCGGGCAGGCCGAGGCGGGTGGCCAGTTCGCCCTCGGTGGCCGAGCCGCCAGCGGCGAGCACCGGGTCCTCCGGGTGCTGCACGATCCGGTAGCCGAATCCGCGGGCGTAAGACAGCGCCAGCCGCATCATGCGGGCGTTGCCGATGGCACGCTGGCCGTCTGTGAAGGCGACTGCCCCCGCTTCGCCGAGCAGGCCGATCTCGGCCAGTTCCTCGCCCCGGCAACCGCGGGTGACGGCGCCGTAGGGGAGGATGGTGAGGCTACCGGTTTCTTCGCCGCGACTGCGAAGCAGGCGGACCAGGGCCGGGTCGTCGATCGCGGGGAGGCTGTCGGGCAGCGCGGCGAGGGTGGTGATGCCCCCAGCTGCGGCGGCCTCGGCGGCGGAGGCGACGGTCTCGCGGTATTCGAAGCCGGGTTCGCCCAGCGCGGCGCGCATGTCGACCAGGCCAGGGCAGAGGATGGCGCCGTTGCCGTCGATCGTCTCCGCACCGTCCGGGCGGCCGAGGTTGGGGCCGAAATCGGCGATCAAACCGTCCTGGACGAGGAGGGCGCCGGGTGCGTCGAGGCTGCTGGAGGGGTCGAGCAGGCGGACGTTGGTGATGAGTACCGTCATGCCAGGGCTTGACCCTGGTATCCACGGGGCGCCGTTGCTGCCGGCTGGGCATCATGGCGCACGGCCGGTGACGCGACTGCGCCGTGGATCCCAGGGTCGAGCCCTGGGATGACGGCGGTGCTAAACATTGCGGCGGGCCTTCCGCGACAACACGTCCAGCACCGCCATGCGCACCGACACTCCCATTTCCACCTGCTCGCGGATCAGCGAGCGGGCCGGGTCGTCGGCGACCGCGCTGTCGATTTCCACGCCGCGGTTCATCGGGCCGGGATGCATCACCAGCGCGTCGGGCGCCGCCTTGGACAACCGGGCGGCGTCAAGGCCGAAGAAACGGAAGTACTCGCGCGCGGAGGGCACCGGGCCGCTCGCCATCCGCTCCTTCTGCAGGCGTAGCATCATGACGATGTCGGCCCCCTCCAGCCCGGCATCCATGTCGTGGAACACCTTCACACCCAGCCGGGCGACCTCCGCCGGGATCAGCGTCGGGGGGCCGACCACGCGCACCTGGCTGCCCATCGTGGTCAGCAGGTGGATGTTCGACCGCGCCACCCGCGAGTGCAGGATGTCGCCGCAGATCGCTACCGTAAGCCCCTGCAGCCGGCCGCGGCGGCGGCGGATGGTGAGCGCGTCCAGCAGCGCCTGCGTCGGGTGCTCGTGCAAGCCGTCGCCGGCGTTGATCACCGCGGCATCCACCTTCTGCGCCAGCAGCGACGGCGCACCGGACTGGTCGTGCCGCACCACCAGAAGGTCGCACTGCATGGCGTTCAGCGTGCCCGCGGTGTCGAGCAAGGTCTCGCCCTTGTTCACGGACGAGGACGACACGGACATGTTGATCACGTCCGCCCCAAGTCGCTTGCCGGCAATTTCGAACGACGTGCGGGTCCGGGTGCTGTCCTCGAAGAACAGGTTGATCAGGGTGCGGCCACGGAGCAGGTCGCGCTGCGTCTGACCGGAGCGGTTGAGCAGCACGTAGCTCTCAGCCAAGTCCAGCAACTGGTTGATCTGTGGCGGATGCAGGCCCTCGATGGCGAGCAGATGGCGGCTCGGCAGGTTCATGCCGCGGCGGCCTGCAAGCGGGCCAGCGACTCGTCCCGCCCGAGTGCCGCCAGGGTCGCGTCGATGCCGGGGCTGGTGGTGGTGCCGGTCAGCGCGGCGCGCAGCGGTTGCGCCACCTGGCCGAGCTTCTTGCCGGCGCGCTCGGCAAAGGCACGCAAGGCGGCATCGAGCGCCGGGCCGGAGAAATCGGTGTCGCCCAGGTCATTGGCAACCTCGCGCAGCATCGCCTTGGCGTCGGCGGTCAGCAGCGCGGCAGCCTTCGCATCCATTTCGAGAGGCAGCGTCCGGGCCAGGAAAGCTGCGGTATCAGCGAGTTCCACCAGGGTACGGGCTCGCTCCTTGAGACCCGGCATCAGGCAGCGGATGCGGGCCGCCGCCGCATCCGCTGGCAAGCCGCGCGCGTTCAGCCGAGCCACGACATCGGCCGTGAGCCGGTCGTCGTCGGCACCGCGCAGCCAGACGCCATTCAGGTTATCGAGCTTCTTGTAGTCCATGCGGCTCGGCGCCCGCCCCACGCCGGGCAGGTCGAACAGGCGGATCGCCTCTTCCCGGTCCAGCACCTCCGCGTCGCCATGTGCCCAGCCCAGGCGCAGAAGGTAATTGCACAGCGCCTCCGGCAGATATCCGGCGTCGCGAAACTCGGTGACCGAGGCCGCTCCGTGCCGCTTGGACAGCTTGGCACCGTCCGGACCGTGGATCAGCGGGATGTGGGCGAAGTTCGGCACCTCCCACCCGTTGGCGAGATACACCTGCACCTGCCTGAAGGTGTTGGTCATGTGGTCGTCGCCGCGGATCACGTCGGTGATGGCCATGTCGTGGTCGTCCACCACCACGGCGTGCAGGTAGGTTGGCGAGCCGTCGCTGCGCAGGATGATCATGTCGTCCAGCTCGGAATTGGCCACACGCACAGGGCCTTGCACGCGGTCCTCCACCACGGTCTCCCCCTCGCGGGGGGCGCGGAGGCGGATCACGAACGGCTCGTTGCGCATATCGGTGCGATCGCGCCACGGGCTGTCGAAGCGCAACGGGCGCCCCTCGGCGCGCGCCTTGTCACGGGCGGCGTCGATCTCCTCCTTGGTGGACCAGCAGCGATAGGCGTGGCCGCTCGCCAGCATGGCATGGGCCACTTCGGCGTGCCGGGCCTGGCGGGTGGACTGGTACACCTCCGGTTCGTCGCGCTCGAGTCCCAACCAATCGAGGCTGTCCAGGATCGCCTGGGTGAACACCGCCGTGGACCGGGCGCGGTCGGTGTCCTCCACGCGGAGCAGGAACTGGCCCCCGTGATGCCGTGAAAACAAGTAGTTGAACAGGGCCGTTCGGGCGCCGCCGATGTGCAGCAAGCCGGTGGGCGAGGGGGCGAAACGGGTGCGGACGGTCATGGTGACGCCATAGCACGCTGGCCTGTGGCCTGGGGAGAGCGCTGGCCCTAGAGTGCAGTCTGTGAACGCAATGGTATTCGCACTCCGCGCCGTGAGACTGCCAACGATCCCGGGCTGGCTGCTGGGCGTGGCCGAGGCGGAGCGGGGCCGTTTCATGCCCTGGCTCGCCGTATTCATGGCGGCGGGTGTACTCGGCTACTTCATCTTGGACCATGAGCCGCCGCTGTATGCCGGGCCAGTGCTGCTGCTCGGCGCCGCCGGCCTAGTCGCCCTACTACGGACGCGCCAGCCGGGGCGGGCGTTGGCGGCGGCGGCGTTGGCGGCGTGCGCCGGATTCGCCTCCGCGCAATGGGCGGCTGAGCGGGCGGCGCCCGTGCTGACGCTGCCGCGCAAGGCGGTGATGGTCAGCGCCACGATCCTGGGGATCGAACAACTGCCGGAGGGCCGCCGGCTGACCCTGGGCGGCGCGCATCTGGATGGTGGCCCGGCCTTGCCCCGCACGCTGCATATGCGTCTGCGCGCCACCGACGGGACGGTGCTCGTGACCGGCGACCCCATCCAGGTCCGCTCCGTGCTTCACCGCCCGGCGCCACCCGCCTATCCCGGCGCCTGGGATCTGCAGCGGGATGCGTATTTTTCCGGCCTGGGCGGGTCCGGCACGGCCCTCGGCGTGGTGCAACGCTTGCCCGAGGCACCGCCGCCAGCCCCCTCCGGCTGGTGGCAGGGGGTGCGCGAGGCGGTGGCGGCCCGCTACCGCGCCGGGCTGCCGGGTGCGGAGGGTACGGTGGCAGCGACGCTGTTCACCGGGCTCGGCAGCGCCATCCCCGCCGCGGACCGGGCCGCCTTCCGCGATTCGGGCCTGGCCCACCTGTTGGCGGTGGCCGGACTGCATATCGGCATCATCATGGGCCTGGTGATGGGGGCGACCCGGCTTGGGCTCGCCGTGTGGGAGTGGGCGGCACTGCGATGGCCGTGCAAGCAGATCGCGGCCCTTGCGGCATTGTTCGCGGGGGCCGGCTACGTGCTGCTGACGGGCATGCACGTGCCCGTGCTGCGGTCGTTTGCAATGGCGGCCTTGGTGACGCTCGGCATCGCCGCGGGCCGGCGATCGGTGTCGATGCGGGGGCTGGCCATCGCCGCCCTGGCGCTGATGACGGTCTCGCCGCAGGAGGTGTTGGGCGTCTCGTTCCAGATGAGCTTCGCCGCCGTGATGGCGCTGATCGCCGGGTATGAGGCGATGCGGCCGTCACTCGCCCGGATCCAGCGCCGCCGCTGGCTGCACCACGGCGCCACGCTGGTGCTGACCAGCCTGTTGGCGGGCGTCGCCTCCGCCCCGTTCGGCGCCTACCATTTCGGCCGGGTGCAGGCGTATTTCATCCTGGCCAACCTGGTGGCCGTGCCGCTGACGGCCGTGCTGGTGATGCCCGCCGGGCTGGTGGCTCTGCTGCTGATGCCGCTCGGGCTGGAACACGTGGCGTTGGTGCCGATGGGTTGGGGGCTGGACGCGGTGCTGTTCGTCGCCCGCACCGTTGCCAGCCTGCCCGCGGCCACGTTCGGCGTGCCGCATATGCCGGTCTGGGGATTGGCGGTCACGGCGCTAGGCATGGCCTGGCTCGGGTTGTGGCGGTCGCGGCTGCGGCTGGGCGGGGTGCCGGTGATCCTGGCCGGGCTGGCCTCGGGGCTGGTCAGCCCGCCCGCGGACCTGCTGGTCGATGCCGACGCGCGCCTGATCGCCTTGCGCGCACCGGCCTACCTGCAGAGCCGGCCCGGTGCATCCCGCTTCGTCCTCGACTCGTGGCAGCAATATTGGGCGCATCCGGTGTCCGCCCCGTTCCCCGAAAACGGCCCGCCTGGCGCCGTGCAGTGCAATGCCGCCGCATGTCGCATCGAGGAAGGCGGAGCCACCGTGCTGCTGGCCCGCACCGGTGCCCCGGCCGATTGCACCAACGTGGCCGTGGTCGTGTCCGCCGAACCGGCGCGATCGGTCTGCCCGGCGCTGCCCCGGATCGACCGGTTCACGGTATGGCGGGATGGCGCGCATGCGGTCTGGTTGGGCCACGGCTCCGCCACGATCCTGTCCGACCGTACCTACCGCGGCGACCGCCCCTGGGTTCCCGGGCTGCCCGCGACCTCCCGCAGCCCGGCGACGCTGCCCATGGCTTTGGTGGATGGCGACTCCTGAAGGTGGCGCTATTGTGCGCACCGACGAACCGAGGGAGTAGGCGCCATGACTTTGTTCTCGTTCCGGACGCTCGCCTTGGCCTGGACCGGCCTGGCCGGGGCTGCCGCCGTGTCTGCCGCGGCGCTGCAGGCCAGCTATGTTCCGCCGATCCCAGCGCCGCCCGCCGCCGCCGTAGCCGCCGCCGTAGCCGCACCAGTGGCGACGATCGCGACGCTGCCGGTGGCCCGGCCCGCCGCGCTGCCGTTCGAGAACCGCTCGCTGCTCGCGATGCTGCCGCCGCCCGAGATCCGCCCGCGGCCGCAACCGCACCTTGCGGAGCCCCGGCTTGCCGAGGCGCTGCCCGTGCCACCGGTGCCGCCGCTGCGTACTGTTCGCCTCGAGCCGCGCCGTGCCCCGGTCCGGACCTACGTGGCGGAACCGGCCTATGCTGCCGCGCCGGCCTACCCGGCCTGGGCCTGGCGCGGTCGACTGCCGTATCCCGGGCAGTATGCCATGGGCCGGGCGTATTATGGTGGTCAACCCGGCTACTACGGCTGGCAACCGGTGTACTGACGCACCCTTGCCGCCGGCGGATCCGTCGGCCATCGTGGAGGAAAACCGGGGGAAAAACGCGATGTGGCGATACGGGCTGAGCTTGGGTCTCGTCGTCGCACTGGCATCCCCCGTTCAGGCCCGCATCACGCGGCTGGAGATCATACGCACCGAACCCGCCTTTGGCGGCCAGGTTTTCGGCACAACCGGCGCCTACGAGCGTGTCACCGCCATCGCCCACGGCGACCTGGACCCGGGCGACCCGGTGAACGACGTCATCCAGGACCTCGCACTGGCGCCGCGGAACGGTGACGGCCACGTCGAGTACACCACACCCGTCGAACTGCTGAAGCCAGCCGACATGAGACACGCCAACCGCATCGTGCTGATGGAGGTGAACAATCGTGGCAACAAGCTCGCCGTCAACGCCTTCGACGAGGGCGTGCCCGGCACGGTGCCCGATCGCAATGCGCTGAGCGGGGCGGGCGACGGCTGGCTGATGCAGCAGGGTTATACCCTTGCCTGGTGGGGCTGGGAGATGGACGCCAGCCCCGGCATGAGCCGCATCGTGATGCCGCCCGTCGTCGCCCACAATGCCGACGGGTCGCCGGTGACCGGGGTCGTGCGCTCGGAACTGCTCACACCCGTGCCCGTCCGCACCATCGGGCTGGCCCAGAGCGGCCAAGTGCAGCAATACCCGCCCGATAGCTACACCAACTACCCCGCTGCCAGCCTGGACAACCGCACGGCGACGCTGACCGTGCGCACCCACGAGCAGGATCGCCGCCAGCCTGTCCCCAACGACCAATGGAGCTTCGGCACCTGCCGCGCGGACGGCACCACGGCCCCCGACACGGTGCATCTGTGCATGCCGTCCGGCTTCGAGCCCGGCCACCTTTACGAGCTGATCTACCAGGCGCGCGACCCGACGGTACTCGGGTTGGGCTTCGCCGCCACCCGTGACCTCGGTGCTTTCCTCCGCAATGCGCAGAAGGGCGACGACGGCGTCGCCAACCCGGTGTACCGCCAGGACAACCGGGCGATCCTGGAGGGCTCCTCGCAAAGCGGCCGTATGCTGCGCACCTTTCTGATGCTGGGCTTCAACCGCGGCGAGGACGGGCACCAGGTGTTTGACGGCGCCTATCCGCATATCGGCGGCGGGCTGATGCCGCTGAACGTGCGGTTCGGCCAGCCGGTGCGAGCTTGGGGCGAGCAAACCGACCATGTGTATCCGGCCTACGATTTCCCGTTCTCCTACGGCAAGCAGGACGACCCGATCACCGGGCGCAGCCAGGGGCTGCTGGATCGCTGCCTGGCCACCAACACCTGCCCGCGCATCTTCCACGTCGCCACCGTGCTGGAGATGTGGGAGGGCCGGCAGTCCCTGGGCTTCACCGACCCGCTCGGCATGCGCGACGTGTCCGACCCGGCGGGTGTGCGAACCTTCATCATGGCCAGCACCCAGCATGCCCCGGCCGGGCTGCCGCTGCCGGCCAAGCCGCCATTCGGCCTTTGCCAGCAGCAGCCCAACCCCAACCCGCAACTGTGGACGATGCGCGCGCTGCTGACCGCGCTGTCCGCCTGGGTGCGTGACGGAACGGAGCCGCCGCCCAGCGTCGTGCCCCGGATTGCCGACGGCACCCTCGTGGCGGCGGATCAGGTGCGGCTGCCGGGTATCCCCGCGAACGATTATGGCGGCACGCCGCGGCCGGCGATGTCACAGCAGCGTATTTACGACACACTCCATGTGCTGGATTTCGGCCCCAACTACCGCGCCGCCGACACCAGCGGAGTGATCACCATCGAGCCGCCGCATGTTGGCACCGCCAGCTACGGCGTGTTGGTGCCCCAGGTCGACGCCGATGGAAACGACCTGGCGGGCATCCGCTCGGTATTCGAACAAGTGCCGATCGGGACCTACACCGGGTGGAACCTGTTCCGCGCCGGCCGGCTGGAGGGTGGGATGTGCAATCTGACTGGTTCGTTCATCCCGTTCGCGCAGACCAAGGCCGAGCGTGACGCGGTTGGCGATCCCCGCCCGTCGATCGAGGAGCGTTACCCGTCGAAGGACGTCTATGCCGCCGCGTTGCAAGCGGCGGCAGAGCGGCTGGTGAACGCCCGGTTCCTGCTGCAAGCCGATGCCACGGTCCTGGTGACCCGGGCCGAACAGGGAGTGCGGTCCGGACCCTGATCTGTCGTGGCCGCCGCCTTGCAGGCCGTCGCCAACTTGCTAGACACACTCGACAGTCGAAACGAATGCGGGTGCGATGCAGGGTGTTCTCAACGAGGCCGAATTCTACAATCCTCGGCGCTTAAAGCGCTGGATCGGTCGGGCTGGCGGCTGGACCCCGGATCTCAAGCGACAGGAAGGCGGCATTTGGAACCCGAAGGAGGTCAAACTCCGCAGAGGGCAGGATCTGTTCAAAATCGGCCATTCCCGGTCGAGCCGCGGACCGGTTCCGGACGAGGTCAACCTCTCCAGTCCTTGGTGGATCGAGAGTGAAACCTTTCAGTCCATTGCCGTCTCGTCCAACATCCTGGGCACCGACAGGCAACACCTGGCGCGGCTGAAACTGTCTATATCGGAGCGTTACGGCGTATTCGACACAATCTTCTGCGTTCGCGTTCTCGAGCCGCTCGGCGCGCTTCGGGGTGAGGGCAATCCGGTCTATGACCTCCCCGAGCCGGGTAGCCCTACATCGCCGCCTGTGTGGGCCTTCCCGGGGACCAGTCTGATGCAGTGCTACATTCCAGGCCTTCGGGATCTGCACGGCTCGATCACCGGCCTGGCGGCGCAAGCCTTTACCGTCACGGGACGGTTCCCCGTGAGCCAATGGATGATGATGGACGCCGGCTGGCTCACTATGGCTGGCAGCGTCCGCAGGTGACGTCGCCCGGGTCAGCGGTCGAAGGCTGACCCGAGCGATTTAGTCGCCGAACAGAGAACTGTCCGGCTGTTTCGGCTTAGTACCCGTACGGGGCCGGGCCGGGCACAACGTAGGGTGCCGGCTGCACGTAGTACGGGGCGGGCTGGACGATGACTGGGCGCGGTTGCGGCAGCACGTTGCCCTTGGACACCATGCACTGCACGTAGGCGTTGTTGTACTGATACTGTATCCCGCCCTGGGCGTAAGCGCTGCCGTTCGCGCCGACCCCCGTTCCGACGATCGCGCCGCTGCCGGCCCCGATGGCCGCACCCCGCCCGCCGCCGATCGCAGCCCCCAGACCGGCCCCGAGTACCGTGCCGAGCACTGCACCACCGACCGCCCTGTCGTTCGCCCGCTCCGCCTGGCCCTGCACCTGCGACGAGGCATACTGAGTGCAAACTGCCTGATCCTGCTGGAATGCCCCGAACGGCTTGCCTTGCTGCGGCAGAACCTGGACTGTTGGCCCGAGCGGCGGCTGCACGCAACCGTCGAGCAGCAGAACGCTCGCGAGCGCAAGCACGCATGTTTTCGTCTTTGCCATCTTGATACTCTCAATGCCGATCTTTGAAGGTGAAGTGCGCCCGCCTGCGGTTTACGGCAAGACCGAGCGGGCCGAGGACGTTGTAAGACAGTGTTTCAGTAACCGATGCGCGACCGCATTGTCACCGTCCGTAATCATTGTTGTTTGCGTGTGCTTTGACACGGGGATGGCGGCAACGCTACCCCGGTGGGCATGGAAGCCACCGCCATCCTGCTCGCCGCCGGCCTGGGAACGCGGATGCGGTCCGCCCTCCCCAAGGCGCTCCACCCCTTGGGCGGGCGGCCGATGCTGCACCATCTGCTCGCATCCTGCGCCGGAGTGTTCGAGCGGGCGGTGATCGTGGCCGGGCCGGACATGCCGGCGCTCGCCGCGGCGGCGGCCCCGCACCCCGTGGTGGTGCAGCACGAACGGTTGGGCACCGCCCATGCCGCATTGCAGGCGGCGGGAGAGTTCGGCACCGGTGACGTGGCCGTGCTGTATGCCGATAATCCCCTGATCCGCCCTGCCACGCTGCGCCGCCTGCGCGATGCCAGGGCGGGGGCGGGATTGGTGTTGCTCGCCATGCGCCCCGCCGACCCGGGGCGCTATGGCCGCGTCATCACCCAGGGCGACACAGTGGAGCGGATCGTCGAGTGGGCCGACGCGACCGAGGCCGAGCGCGCGGTGGGCTTGTGCAATGCCGGCGTGATCTGCGCCGCGGCTCACGACCTGCAGCGCTGGCTGCGTGCGGTCGGCAACGCAAACAGCAAGTCCGAATACTACCTGACCGACGTCGTCGCGATCGCCCGCGCCGAGGGCGTGCGCGTGGCAGCCGTGGAAGCGCCCGAGGCGGAGTTGCGCGGTGTGAACTCCCGCGCCGACCTGGCGGCCGCCGAAGCGACGCTGCAGGGCTTCCTGCGCGAGGAGGCGATGGCGGCGGGTGCCACTCTCACCGCGCCGGAGACGGTGTTCCTCTCGGCCGACACGGCCCTCGCCCCGGATGTGACGGTAGAACCCAATGTGGTATTCGGCCCCGGCGTGACGGTCGCGGCCGGTGCCCGGATCCGCGCCTTCAGCCATCTCGAGGGCTGCACGGTGGGGCAGGGCGCCATCATCGGCCCGTTTGCCCGCCTGCGGCCCGGCACCGACATCGGCGCTGGCGCCCATGTCGGCAACTTCGTGGAATTGAAGGCCGCCTCGCTGGGCGAGGGGGCTAAGGCAAACCACCTTTCCTATATAGGGGATGCCACGGTTGGCGCTGGTACCAATATCGGCGCCGGCACCATCACCGTGAACTATGACGGGTTCGGCAAGCACCGGACCGAGATCGGCGCCCGGGCGTTCATCGGCTCCAACACCTCGCTGATCGCGCCCCTCCAGGTAGGCGATGGGGCTATGGTGGTGGCCGGCAGTACCGTGACCGAAGACGTGCCGGCCGAGGCCATGGCGTTTGGCCGGGCCCGCCAGACCACCAAGCCCGGGGCCGCCGCCGCGTTCCGGGCCAAGAAGGAGAAGCGCTGATGTGCGGCATCGTCGGAGTGCTCGGCGCCCGTCCGGCGGCGCCCCTGCTGTTGGACGCGCTGCAGCGACTGGAATATCGCGGCTACGATAGCGCGGGGATCGCCACGCTCAGCAATGGCCACATCGAGCGCCGCCGCGCTCCCGGCAAGCTGGTCAACCTCGCCGCCGTGCTCGCGCAGTCACCGATGCCGGGCACAACCGGCGTCGGCCATACCCGCTGGGCCACCCACGGCGCGCCTACCGTGACCAACGCCCACCCGCACGGAACCGCGCGCGTGTCGGTGGTGCATAACGGCATCATCGAGAACCACGCCGCCCTGCGAGAGGAGCTCGAGGCCGCCGGCCAGGTGTTCGAGACCGAGACCGACACCGAGACGGTGGCGCAGATGCTAGACCTGCATCTCGGCCGCGGCATGGCGCCGGTGGACGCGGCCCAGGCGACGTTCGCTCGGCTGGAGGGTGCCTACGCGCTCGCCGTGGTGTTCGCCGGGCACCACGGTCTGATGGTGGGCGCCCAACACGGCGCCCCGCTGGCCGTGGGCTATGGCGAGGATGAGATGTTCCTCGGTTCCGACAGCCTGGCGCTGGCTCCATTGACCCAGAGCATCGCGTTCCTGCGTGACGGCGATTGGGCGGTCCTGTCCCGCGGCGGTGCCCAGTTCTTCGATCGCGCCGGTCACGGCGTGCAGCGCGAGGTGCGGCGCACCGTCCACACCGGGCTAGCGATCGGCAAGGACGGTTTTCGCCACTACATGGAGAAGGAGCTGCACGAGCACCCGAGCGTCATCGGCCAGGTGCTGCAGCGCATGATCGACCCGGCGTCCCGCACCGTCGCCCTGCCGGCCCTGCCGTTCGACCTGGCAGCGCTGCCCCGCGTCACGGTGACTGCCTGCGGCAGTGCCTATTACGCCGGGTTAGTGGCCCGGCACTGGCTGGAGGCCGAGGCACGCCTGCCGACCGACGCCGACGTGGCCAGCGAACTGCGCTACCGCGAACCGCCGCTGCAGCCCGGCGGCTTGGCCGTGCTGGTCAGCCAGTCCGGCGAAACCGCCGACACGTTGGCAGCCCTGCGCTCGTTGCGGGGCGCCGGGCAGCACGTGCTCAGCATCCTGAACGTGCCCGAGAGCACGATGGCCCGCGAGAGCGACGCGGTGCTCGAGACGCTGGCCGGCCAGGAGATTGGCGTCGCCAGCACCAAGGCGTTCACCGCCCAGCTCACCACCTTGGCCTGTTTCGCCATCGGCACGGCGCGCGCGCGCGGGACGATGATGGCAGCTCGGGAGGCGGAGTTGGTTGACGCCCTGCTGGAACTCCCCAGCCGCGCCGCCGATGCCCTTGCGCTCGACCTGTCCTCGGTTGCCGAGTTGGTGGCCGAGGCGCGCGACGTGCTGTTCCTGGGCCGCGGCGGCTGCTTCCCGATCGCGATGGAGGGGGCACTGAAGCTGAAGGAGATCACCTACATCCACGCCGAGGGCTACGCGGCCGGTGAGATGAAGCACGGCCCGATCGCGCTGATCGACCGTGACGTTCCCGTCGTGGCGGCTGCCCCCAGTGGCCCGCTATTCGAGAAAACCGCCTCCAACCTGCAGGAAGCCGCGGCGCGGGGTGGCAAGTTGATCGTGTTCAGCGACGCGGCCGGGGCTGCAAAGCTACGCGGCATCGCGGCGGCGGTGGTCGTGCTGCCCACGGTGCACCCGTTCGTGGCGCCGATCCTGTATGCGATCCCGGTGCAGATGCTGGCCTACCGGGTTGCGGTGCTGAAGGGCACGGACGTGGACCAGCCGCGCAACCTGGCGAAGTCGGTGACGGTGGAATAGCGGCGTTAGCGACGCCCCGGATCGGCCCGCAGCAAACGCCCCGTCATGCTCACGGCGCCGGCCAGCGCGAGTAGGAATCCCATCAGCCAGCCACTGCGGGTGGGACCATAAGGGCCACTCTCGACAGCGAACATGAACACCAGCGACACGACGAGAAGCCCCGTCCAACCGCGCCGGGTACGACGGATGGCGATCACCGACAGCACGACGAAGACGATGAACAGGCCGATTGCCATGGCCCGGAGCAGGTCGAACCCGACATTCGCGAGCCCGGCCACGAAGTCGGCCAGATTGGCTTGCAGGTTGATCAGCGTGTCCCATGCGACGCTGACGAACCGGTCCGGCCCCACGACATAGGCCAGCACCGCGAGGATACCGCCGGCCGCCCAGATGGCGGCGATGGTGCTGGGGCGCATCTTGGCTTCCACGACAAATCTCCTTCGGCGGCCGGACCTGGGCAACGCCCTGAGACATTCGGCCTGAACACCTTTATCGGATTGTAGCGTGCGTTGCATCCTTCCGGTCGATTTGCACTTTGCTGCGGCGACGTTTGGCGAATGTGGGCGTTAGCGCCGGACAGCCCACCCGAAAGGGCTGTCAAACGGCTGGAGGCCCTGAACATGGTTGCCAAGACTTCTCACCCCGCCCGGACGCCGGGTGCCCCCCCGGCGATGATGACCACCACGCGCGGCGCAGGCGGCGAAACCCACCAACTGGCCGGCGGTGACGTCCCCGTGATGACCACGCAACAGGGCATCCCCGTTTCGGACGACCAGAACTCGCTGAAGACCGGTCCCCGTGGCCCGGTGCTGCTCGAAGACTTCCACCTGCGTGAGAAGATCTTCCACTTCGACCACGAGCGTATTCCCGAGCGCGTGGTGCATGCCCGGGGCTTCGGCGCACACGGTTATTTCGAGACCACCGACACCCTGGCCGACATCACTCGCGCCGACCTTTTCCAGCGCAAGGGCGAGCGCGTGCCGCTCTTCGCCCGCTTCTCCACCGTGGCCGGCAACCAGGGCTCGCCGGACCTGGCGCGCGATGTCCGTGGCTTCGCGGTGAAGTTCTACACCAAGGAAGGCAACTGGGACCTGGTCGGCAACAACATCCCGGTGTTCTTCATCCAGGACGCGATCAAATTCCCCGACCTGATCCACGCCGCCAAGCAGGAGCCGGACCGGGGCTTTCCGCAGGCGCAGACGGCGCACGACAATTTCTGGGACTTCATCTCGCTGTCGCCGGAGGCCATGCACATGATCATGTGGATCATGTCCGACCGCACCCTGCCGCGCTCGCTGCGCTTCATGGAGGGGTTCGGCATCCACACCTTCCGGTTCGTCACCGCCGAGGGCAAGTCCACCTACGTCAAGTTCCACTGGAAGCCGAAGCAAGGCCTGCAATCCGTCGTCTGGAACGAGGCGGTCAAGATCAACGGTGCCGATCCGGACTTTCACCGCCGCGACATGTGGGCCTCGATCCAAGCCGGTGATTTCCCAGAATGGGAACTGGGCGTGCAGCTGTTCGACGACGCGTTCGCCGAAAGCTTCGAGTTCGACGTGCTCGACTCGACCAAGCTGATACCCGAGGAGTTGATTCCCGTCCGCATCGTCGGCCGCATGGTGCTGGACCGCGTCGTCGACAATTTCTTCGCCGAAACCGAGCAGGTCGCGTTCTGCACCCAGAACGTCGTGCCCGGCATCGATTTCAGCAACGATCCGCTTCTTCAGGGCCGGAACTTCTCCTACCTGGACACCCAGACCAAACGCCTGGGTGGACCCAACTTCACCCACCTCCCGATAAACGCGCCCAAGATCCCCGTGCAGAACTTCCAGCAGGACGGCCACATGGCCATGCGAAACCCTGTCGGGCGGGCTAATTACGAGCCGAATTCGTGGGGTGCCGCCGGTGGGCCGCGCGAATCGCGCACCGGCTATCGTAGTGTGGAGGTGGTTGACAGCGGGCCGAAGCTGCGGGCGCGGCCAGAGTTGTTCGCCGACCACTACAGCCAGGCGAAGCAGTTCTACGCCAGCCAAACGGCGTTCGAGCAGACGCACATCAAGGACGCTTTGGTGTTCGAACTGAGCAAGGTCGAGACGCCAGCGATCCGCTCGCGCATGGTGTCCCACCTGATGAACATCGACGCCGGGCTGGCCGAGAAGGTCGCCGACGGGCTCGGACTGCCGGAGATGCCCGTCGCCGCTGAGCCGGCTCGCCCAGTCGTGCAGGGGCTGCCGAACTCCCCGGCGCTCAGCATCATCCAGAACGGCCCCAAGAGCTTCAAGGGCCGTAAGCTGGGCGTGCTCGTGTCCGACGGTGTCGATGGCAAGCTGCTTGCGGCGCTGCAGAGCGCGGCGCTGGCCGAAGGTGCGATGATCGAGTTCATCGCCCCCAAAGTCGGCGGCTTCAAGACGAGCAGCGGCGAGCTCATCCCCGCGCAGCAGAAGGTGAATGGCGGGCCGTCGGTGCTTTACGACGCCGTCGCCGTGCTGCTGTCGGCGGCTGGCGCGAAGCTGCTTTCGGCGGAGGCGACGGCGAAGGATTTCGTGAACGACGCCTACGCCCATGCCAAGTTCATCGCCTACTCGGAGGAGGCTATGCCGTTATTCCACAAGGCTGGCCTGACGGAGATGGACGGCGGGTTCGTCGCCCTGAAGACCGCCGCTGACGCCAAGGCGTTCATCCACACTTGCGGCAAACTCCGGTTCTGGGATCGCGAAGCCTTGGTCCACGCCGTCTAACGTCGAAACGTCCTAAACCCTCTCCCGCCTGGGCGGGAGAGGGCCGGGGCGACAAGGCCGGGTCATCCTTAGAATGATGATCCGATAACATTCGCTTGTATCCCGCCTTCCACTACACCAAGTCAGCTTTTGTTAGAGGCGCGAAACAGGCGCCCTTCGATGACTGCTGACGGTGGAGCGCGAAATGGCCAAGGGTCAGAAGAAGAGCAGCCGGGAAGCCAAGAAGCCCAAGGCCGCGAAAAAGCCCGACACCGCCACCGCATCCCAATTCTCGCCACCGCCCCGGCCACCCCCGGCTAAGGGCGGCAGCAAGTGACGACTCACCCTTCTGGATATTTCGAATGAAGTTTCGCCCACTCCACGACCGCATTGTACTGCGCCGTATCACGGCGGAAGAGAAATCCCGTGGCGGGATCATCATCCCGGATACGGTTAAGGAAAAGCCGATGGAAGGCGAGATCGTCGCCGCCGGCCCAGGTGCGCGCAACGAACAGGGGGTCATCGTTGCCCTCGAGGTGAAAGCGGGCGACCGCGTGCTGTTCGGCAAGTGGTCCGGCACCGAGGTGAAGATCGACGGCGAGGAGCTTCTCATCATGAAAGAGAGCGACTTGCTGGGCATCATCGACGCCGCCGCTTAACCGCCCAAGATTTTCGCGTCGCCGCCATGGCGGCGCGCTCGACGACAGGAAAGACCTAAGACATGGCTGCCAAGGACGTACGGTTCGGCGCGAATGCTCGCGCCCGCATGCTGCAGGGCGTGGATATGCTTGCCGATGCAGTGAAAGTGACACTAGGCCCCAAGGGCCGCAACGTGCTCATCGAGAAGAGCTACGGCGCCCCACGGATCACCAAGGACGGCGTCAGCGTCGCCAAGGAGATCGAACTCGCCGACAAGAGCTACAACATGGGCGCCCAGCTGCTCCGTGAAGTCGCCACCAAGACGAACGACCTCGCCGGTGACGGCACCACGACGGCGATCGTTTTGGCCCAGGCCATCGTGCGCGAAGGCGGCAAGGGCGTTGCCGCCGGGCTTGCCCCGATGGAGCTGAAGCGCGGCATCGACAAGGCCGTAACGGCCCTCGTGGAGGAGCTGGCACGCCGCTCCAAGACCATCACCACCGAGGCCGAGACCGCCCAGGTCGGCACCGTCAGCGCCAACGGCGAGTCCGAGATCGGCCGCATGATCGCCTCGGCGATGCAGCGCGTCGGCAATGACGGCGTCATCACCGTGGAAGAGGCCAAGGGGATGGAGACCGAGCTGGACGTGGTCGAGGGCATGCAGTTCGACCGCGGCTATCTCAGCCCGTACTTCATTACCAACGCCGAGAAGATGCTGGCCGAGCTGCACGACCCGTACATTCTCATCCACGAGAAGAAGCTATCCGGCCTGCAGGCGCTGCTGCCGCTGCTCGAGAGCGTCGTGCAATCCGGTGCGCCGCTGCTGATCATCGCCGAGGATATCGAGGGCGAGGCACTTGCCACCCTGGTGGTGAACAAGCTGCGCGGCGGATTGAAGGTCGCGGCCGTCAAGGCGCCGGGCTTCGGTGATCGTCGCAAGGCGATGCTCGAAGACCTGGCCGTGCTGACCGGTGGCCAGGTGATCTCCGAGGATCTCGGCATCAAGCTGGAAAACGTCACGCTCGACATGCTGGGCCGCGCCAAGCGCGTGCTGATCGAGAAGGAGACCACGACCGTTGTCGAGGGCGCCGGGTCAGCCGACGACATCAAGGGCCGCGTTGCCCAGATCCGTGCCCAGGTGGAGGAGACCACGTCCGACTACGACCGGGAGAAGCTGCAGGAGCGGCTGGCCAAGCTCGCCGGTGGCGTCGCGGTGATCCGCGTCGGCGGCAGCAGCGAGGTCGAGGTGAAGGAGCGCAAGGATCGCGTGGATGACGCGCTGCACGCCACGCGCGCGGCCGTTCAAGAAGGCATCGTGCCCGGCGGTGGCGTGGCGCTTGCCCGTGCCTCCATCATCCTGGCGCAGCTGAACCCGCTGAATGCCGAGCAGAAGTTCGGCATCGAGATCGTCCGCAAGGCCGTCCAGACGCCGCTGCGTCAGATTGCCGCCAACGCGGGTGAGGACGGTGCTGTGATCGCGAGCAAGATCATCGAGAACTCCGACTACAACTACGGCTTCGATGCGCAGAGTGGCGAGTTCAAGGACATGGTCGCCGCCGGCATCGTCGATCCGACCAAGGTGGTGCGGGTTGCGTTGCAGAACGCAGCATCGATCGCCGGGCTGCTGATCACGACCGAAGCGATGGTATCCGAGCACGTCGCCAAGCCGGAACGCGACGACTCCGAAGACTAGCCTAACGCGTCCGGTAGCTCAGGCTTGGAGCTGCCGGACGACTTCGGCCACGGTGTGGTCCACCGTTCCGCCGACATCCACCTCGATTACGTCTTCGTCCGGCGCCGGCTCCTCCAGCGTGGCTAGTTGGCTGTCCAGCAACGACACCGGCATGAACTCGTGGTGGCGCGCGGTGACATGTGCGTCCAGGGTCGCACGGTCGCCATGCAGGTAGACGATCTGCACGCCGGGTTTGCCATTGCCGATCTGCTCCCGGTAGCTTCGTTTCAGGGCGGAGCAGGTGATCAGCCCGTTCTCACCCGACTTGAGCCGTTCGTCGATCCAGGCCGCGATGATGGCGAGCCACGGCGCCCTGTCCTCATCGGTGAGGGGATGGCCAGCCGCCATTTTCGCCACGTTGGACGCAGGGTGCAGGACATCCCCCTCCTGGAAGGTCCAGCCTAACTCCGCGGCAACACGCTTGGCGATCGTCGTCTTGCCCGAACCGGACACGCCCATGACGACCGCGACCCGGCTCATCGGCTGAGCGTCCGCACGCCCGCGGGGTCGGCGACGAAGACGGTATGGGCGCGGGCGATGAACAATCCCGTTTCCATCACGCCCACGATCGCCTGCATGGCGCGGTCTAGTTCTGCGGGGTCATCGATCGGCGGCATGTGACAGTCCAGGATGAAGTTGCCGCCGTCGGTATGGAACGGGTTACCCGATCCGTCGACCCGCAGCACCGGCCGGGCACCCAGCGACGCCAAGTGACCGGACGTCGCCAGCCACGCGAATGGTGTGACCTCTACCGGTACCGGCGTGTTGCTGCCGAGGCGGTCCACTACCTTGCTGCCATCGACGACGATCAGCAATTTCTCGGTCGCCTGTGCCACGATCTTCTCGCGGAGTAGGGCGCCGCCAAGGCCTTTCACCAGGTCGAGAGAGCCGCGCGCCACGGCATCGGCTCCGTCGATGGTGATGTTCAACCTGGTAGCGGCGCCGAGTTCGATCAGTTCGATCCCGCCCTCCAGCGCCTGCGCGGCACTCCGCTCGGAGGTGGGCACGGCGGTGATCCGTAAGCCAGTCCGCACGCGCTCGATCAGTTTGGCAATCGCGAAGGTAGCCGTCGAGCCGGTGCCGAGACCGACGATCATCCCGTCGGTCACCATTGCCGCCGCAGCCTCCGCCGCCTCACGTTTCAGCGCAGCATTCGGATCGTCGGTCATCGAGCGGCGGCGGCCTCGTCGGTGAATAGGATGCGCTTGCCAACCGGAACGACGTGCACCGCGGGCAGCGACTCATCGCCCGCTATGGCACGGGCGAGAATATCACGCTTGCCAGCGCCAACAGCGAGGAAGCCGACGATCCGGCTGCTGTCCAACACCGGGTATGTCAGCGTGAGGCGTGGCTCAGGCTTCGCGCCGATCACGGCCGCGGTCCACGCTGTGCGCTCCTTGAGGGCATCGACGCCTGGGAAGAGTGAGGCGGTGTGGCCGTCCTCGCCGAGGCCGAGCAACTGGATATCGAACAACGGGCGCGCCGGGTCGAGCGTATCGGCGCCGTAGAAGCGCTTCAATGTGTCGGCGTAGTGCAGGGCAGCGTGCTCCGGGTCGCCGTTCGTTTGCCAGGGATGAACCTGCGCTGGAGGGATCGGTACGTGGGCGATCATCGCCTCGTTCACCATCCGGTAGTTGCTGTCCGGATGGTCGTGCGGTACGAAGCGCTCGTCTCCGAAGAACAGGTGAGTGCGGTCCCAAGGAAACCGGTCGCGGAACGCATCCGATGCGAGCAGGCTGTAGAGCGTCTTGGGCGTGGAACCGCCGGATAGACCGATTGCAAACGCGCCCGGCTTGGCGAGGGCTTGTGCCAGCATGAATTCGGCGACGTGGTGAGCCACGGCTGCCGCGTCCTTCAGGACGACGATTTCACCCTTCATGACAGCAAGAACTTCTCGACCGCTTTGGCAAAGCCTTCGTCATCGTAGCTGTCGGTCACGGCATCGGCCTCCCCCTGCACGGCGTCGCTGGCGTTGCCCATGGCGATCGAGAAGCCACTCGGCTTGAACATCAGCACGTCGTTCGGCTGGTCACCGATGGTCGCGATCTCGCCGGGATCGATCCCCAGCGTGCGCGAAAGGTAAGCCACCACGGCGCCCTTGTTGGCTTGCGGATGGGTTACGTCCAGATAGTAAGGCTGCGAACGGGCGGCGGAGGCGGTTTTGCCGAGCGCCTCCTGCACGGCCTTCTCGCACGCCGCGACCTTATCCAGGTCGTCGCTGACACCGACGATCTTCACGGCAGTCTTGAGGTGCTCGTCGGTGAAGGCCTTCACGACCTTGGGCGGGAACTGCACCGTGTGTTCTTCGCGTTCCCGGTGGGGTGCATCGAGATCGCGGAGCAGCCAGTCGTCGCCGCTGTAGACCCACACGTCCAGGCCCTGCTTCTCGATCAGGTCCAACGTCTTCTTGGCAGCCGCCGGGTCGAGCGTGCGGCTCTCGATGATGCTGAGGTCCGGCTTCACGAACAAACCACCGTTGAAGCCCGCGATCGGGGTGCTGATCTTCAAGGGCTCGAACAGCATCTTCATGCCTTTCGGCGGCCGGCCGCTGGTCATGGCGAACTTAATTCCGTTCGCCTCCAGGTCGCGCACGGCTTTCTGGGCACGGTCCGTTAGTACCTTGTCTTTCGTAACCAGGGTTCCGTCGACGTCGGCGAGGAACAGGGAGATCTTCTTCGGGCGAGGGCGGGGCATAAGGGCGTTCCTAAGCGGCGTGGGGCAGGACGAAGCGGTCGATCGCCGCGGCCCAGCCATCTTCTTCGTTGGAGGTCGTGTGTAGCTTCGCTTCGGCCGCGACATCGGGCGGGGCATTGCCCATCGCGATACTGTGCCCGGCAACGCGGAACATCGGCACGTCGTTATGCTGATCGCCAAGGACGCAGATGTCGGCGACGTCCACGCCGAACCATTTTGCGAACGCCTGCACTGCGGTGCCCTTATCGGCATGCGGATTCGTCACGTCCAGGTAGTAGCGTTGCGACCGGTGCGCATTCGCGGACTGGCCCAGTTCGACCTGTAACTCCGTCTCGCAGGTTTCCAACAGCGCAAAGTGTTTCGACGCCCCGACGACCTTGCCGCACCGGCCGACGAACGGCTCGAAGTCGTCGACGACGGTCGGCTCGAAGCGGACGGTGCGGCGCTCCCTGGACACGTAATCGCCTTCGAGATCTTTGATGAACCACTGGTTGTCGGCGAACAGCCAGGGGTGGATCCCGCGCTGCTCGAACATCGCGACGCTGGCCCGCGCCGCCTGTTCCGGTACCAGCAACTCTTCGATAACGGCACCATCCGGCGCCAGGATGGTTGCGCCATTGAACCCGCCGAGCGGTCCAGTCAATCCAAGATCCATCGTTAGGAACGCCATCCCGCGCGGCGGCCGGCTACTGACCAGAGCAAGTGCGATGCCCGCTTCATGTAGACGGTGAGCAGCCTCGATCGTCGCCTTGGTGAGCAGTTTTTCGCCCGTCACCATCGTGCCATCAACGTCCGAGACGACGAGCTTGATCAACTCAGCGGCTTCCAGTGCCGGCCTTCCAGCGACAGCAGCGCCTGGGCGGCAGCGGGCCCGTCCGTCCCGGCGGCGTAGGTGTGCACTTTGCAACCGCCCTTCGCCACGGCGTCAAGGATCGGCTGCACGCCCTTCCAGCCGGCCTCGATATTGTCGGCGCGGTTGAACAGCGTGGGGTCACCGATCAGCACGTCGTAGATCAGCGTCTCGTAGCCAGTGGAGGGTTCCAGCTTGAAAAAGTCCTCGTACCGGAAATCCATCCGCACCGGGTCGAGCTTCACGATTTGGCCAGGCTGCTTGGCATTGAAGTGCAGGGAGATGCCTTCGTGCGGCTGCAGATGCAGAACCATCGTGTTCGGTGTCAGCGCCTTGACCGCCGTCTCGCGGAACAGAACGTAAGGCGCCTGCTTGAAGGTGACCGCGATCTCGGTGGTGCGCTCGGACATGTGCTTGCCGGTGCGCAGGTAGAACGGCACGCCGGCCCAGCGCCAGTTGTCGATCATCAGCTTGATCGCGACGAATGTCTCGACGGTGGAGTCTGGGGCCACGTCCGGTTCCGAGGTATAGCCGCTCACGTCTCCGCTCGGCATGTGGCCGGCGGTGTATTGGCCACGAACGACGTTCTTCTCCACATCCGCCGCCGTCATCGGGTGGATCGCGTCGATCACCTTGGCTTTTTCGGTGCGGACCGCGTCGGCGTCGAACGAGTTGGGTGGCTCCATCGTCGTCATCGCGAGCAGTTGGAACATGTGATTCGGCACCATGTCCCGCAGCGCGCCGGTGATTTCGTAGAACTTGCCGCGCGCCTCGACTCCGACCGTCTCGGCGGCGGTGATCTGCACGCTGTCGATGTGATCGCGATTCCACAACGGCTCGAAGATCCCGTTGGAGAAGCGTAGCGACATAATGTTCTGCACCGTTTCCTTGCCGAGGAAATGGTCGATCCGGTAAATCTGGCTCTCGTCGAGTTCCGACAGGATGTGCGCGTTCAGCTCCTTGGCAGAGGCGAGATCGTGGCCAAACGGCTTCTCGATCACGACCCGGCGGAACGTGCCGTCTTTCTGTTCGGTCAGCTTGGCCTGATAGAGCATGTCGATGATGCCGGAGAAGAACCGGTCAGCGACGGCAAGGTAGAAAACGGCATTGTCATCCTTCAGCCGGTCGACAAGGGCCTGGAAAACTTCGAGCTTGGTGAAATCGCCCTGCATGTAGTGCAGCCGCGACTTCAGCCAGCCCCACCACTCCATGTTGAGACTCTTTTCGGCGAACTCGCCGCCGGCGGCCGGTGTGAAGCTTTCCATCATCGTCTGCTGACGGCCCTGGAATTCCTCGTCCGTGCTCTGATCCCGATCAACGCCGATGATCTCGAATTTGTCGTCGAGCAGCTTGTTGCCGGACAGATTGTATAGCGCCGGCATCAGGAGGCGCTTCGTGAGATCGCCATTCGCGCCGAAGATTACCATCTTGCAGGCGGGTGCAGGCGCGGCGGTCTTGGCGAGGGCTTCCGTATCTCCTAGCCCGCTCATGCCTTCGGCTCGACGTGACCACCGAACCCAAACCGCATGGCGGACAGCATCTTCTCGCCGAAGGTGTGCTCCTGCCGCGAACGGAACCGCGCGAACAGCGACGCCGCGAGGACCGGTACCGGTACAGCCTCCTCGACGGCGGCGTCGATCGTCCAGCGGCCTTCACCGCTGTCTGACACGTCGCCGCTGAACTTCTCCAGCTTCTCGTCCGACGCCAACGCCTGCGCGGTGAGATCGAGCAACCAGGACGATACGACGGACCCGCGGCGCCAGACCTCGGCGATGTCGCCCATGTTGAGATCGAAGCGCTGGTCCTCGGCGAGGTCGTGGCTATTCTTGTTCTTCAGCACGTCGAAGCCTTCGGCGTAGGCCTGCATCATCCCGTATTCGATGCCGTTGTGGACCATCTTGACGAAGTGCCCGGACCCGGCAGGACCGCAGTGCAGGTAGCCCTGTTCGGCTGTCGGGTTGCGGCCTTCGCGATGCGGGGTCTTGTCGATGGTGCCTGCGCCCGGGGCGAGGGTGGACAGGATCGGGTCGATATACTTCACGGCCGCGTCTTCGCCGCCGATCATCATGCAGTAGCCGCGCTGCAGCCCCCAGACGCCACCCGACGTGCCGACATCGATATAAATGATGCCCTTCTCGCGCAGCGTCTTGGCGCGACGGATGTCATCCTTGTACATCGTGTTGCCGCCATCGATGATGATGTCGCCCTTCTCCATCATCCCGCTGAGCGCGGTGACTGTCTCCTCGGTGATATGGCCAGACGGCAGCATGACCCATACGATGCGGGGGGAGGGGAGTTGGTGGACCATGTCCTCCAGACCCTTGGACTTGGCGGCCCCTTGCTCCACGATGCCGTCAACGGCCTTCTCACTGTTGTCGTAGACCACGCATTCGTGGCCGTGCTTCATCAGCCGCAAGCTAATGTTGCCACCCATGCGGCCGAGGCCGATCACGCCAAGCTTCATGCTGCTGCTCCTAGTTCGGTTTCAAAGCGCGCTGTTGATAGCAGCGGCGAGGGTCTGCAAACCGGCTTCGAGATTGCCGGTAATGTGCACGCGCAATGCCCTGCGGCCCCGCTCGGCTAGGACGTCGAAGTCGCCCCGGGCCTGAGCGGCCTTGACGACGCTGAACGTGTAACGTTCGCCCGGCACGGAAAGGTCAGCCGCATCCTGCGCGGTGATTTGCGTGAACACGCCGCTGTTAGGTCCACCCTTATAGGCCTGGCCTGTGGAGTGGAGGAACCGCGGCCCAAATTCGGCAACGGTTGCCACCTTCTTCGCATCCCGGATGTGGGTGCGGAGTTTCTGCAGCAGTTCGATATGGGCAGGCGTGCGCTCGATATAGGCCAGCAGCGCCGCATAGTCCCCGGCGCCCAAACGCGCCAGATGCGCCTTCATGACTGCGGCGAGCGTGGTGCCGGCCTTGCTCAATTCGGCTGCGTTTTTCTCGTCGCTGAACAGCTGAATGGCGCCGTCGGTCAGGAACGGTGTCTCGTCCGGAAGCTTGCCGGCGTCGTTGTAGGCACTGGTGAGCTTCTTCGTGACGATCTTGCTGGCCTCGACGTCCGGCTGGTCGAACGCATCGATGCCGATGATCGAGCCTGCCACCGCTGTCGCGAACTCCCACAGGAAGAACGCCTGGCCAAGCTGCAGCGTGTCGGCAAACTCCACCTTCACCACAGGCTGGCCCGCCTTGGCCAAGGCCTCGATCGCTTTCTCCTGCGCCGGGTCGGGACCGTCCTTCAGCCGGAGATAGGCGAAGACACGGTCGTTACCGTAGTGCGACGCATCGGCCAGGGGCTCGTTGTCGATCGGGACGATGCCGTGGCCCTGCTTGCCGGTGCTCTCCGCGAGAAGCTGTTCCAGCCACGCGCCGACGTCGTAGATGTGGGGCGAAGCGACGATGGTGACCTTGTCGCGGCCGGTCGTAGCGCCAATGCCGAGCACGGTACCGAGTTGTACGCCGGGGTTCTGCAGCGGCGGCGTACCGGCCGCGCAGGCCCGCACCATCAGCGCGGCAGAGGTGAGGAACTGCTCGAGATCCAAGCCCATCGCCGCAGCGGGGACCATGCCGAAATTCGACAATACCGAATAGCGGCCACCAATTGCCGGGTCGCCGTAGAAGATGCGGCGGAATTTGTCGCCCTCGGCCACCTTCTGCATGTGCGAACCGGGGTCGGTTACGGCGACGAAATGTTCGCCCGCCTTGCCTTCGCCGACTGCCTTCTGCATGGCGTCCCAGAAATACGCCTTGAGGATGTTCGGTTCGAGCGTGCCACCGGACTTGCTGGACACGATCACCAGCGTGGTCGCAAGCGTCACTTTCTTCTCGAAGCTGGCGATCTGCTGTGGGTCCGTGCTGTCCAGCACGTGCAGCGTCGGGAAGCCGCCCCGCTTGCCGAACGTCTCAGCCAGGACCTCTGGGCCAAGGCTGGATCCGCCCATCCCGAGCAGCAGGACATCGGTGAACCCGGCAGCCTTCACGTCCTGCTGGAAGTCGTTCAGCTGCTTCAGATCGGCGGTGCGATCGGCCACGATGTCCAACCAGGCAAGCCACTTGCCCTCGTCCTTGCCGGTCCACAGCGAGGCGTCGCGCGCCCAAAGCTGCCGAAGCTTGCCGCCCTCCCGCCAGGCATCGAGGCTGTGCTCGACCGCCTTGCCCATTTCGTCTGGCAGGGTGGAAGACACCTGCAGCAGCTTGTCGCCCAGCATGCCGTTGCGCTTGGCCGCAACAGCGCCGAGCAGGTCGTCCGCCGCTTTGGCGAACTGCTTGACGCCGTCCTCCACCAGGTCGTGGGTGACCTTGTCCAGGTCCAGCCCGAGACGCTTGGCAGTGCCCAGGATTTCCCTCGCATCGTCCACGCCAACCGTCAGGGCTTCCTTGCCGTGACCGTGGTCGCGAAAGGCGTCCATCGTCGCGGGCGGCATCGTGTTGACCGTATCGCGCCCGATCAGTTCTTCGACATACAGCGTGTCGGGATAGGCTTTGTCCTTAACACCTGTGCTGGCCCACAGCAGCCGCTGCGGCATGGCGCCGGCGGCCGAGAGCGTCTTCCAACGCTCGCTGCCGATCAGCGAGAGATAGTGCTGGTAGGCAAGCTTGGCGTTCGCGATCGCAACCTTGCCGCGCAGACGATTCAGGTCCGCGACGTCATTGCCGCCGACCTTCAAACGCTCGTCGATCTGCTTGTCGATCTGGGTGTCGATGCGGCTCACGAAGAAGCTCGCAACACTCGCGACCCGGCTGACATCACCGCCTGCCGATTTGAAATTCTCCAGCCCGGCGATGAACGCCTCCGCGACATCCTTGTAGGCTTGCTGGCTGAACAACAGCGTTACGTTGATGTTCATGCCGTCGCCAATCAGCGTCTTGATCGCGGGCGTGCCCTGGTCCGTGCCAGGCACCTTGACCATCAAGTTCTCGCGCCCGACGGCCTTCCACAGGCGGCGCGCCTCGGCGATTGTCTCGTCCGTGCGCAGAGCAAGATAGGGAGAAACTTCGAGCGACACGTAGCCGTCAACCCGGTTGGTCTTTTCGTAGACCGGCCGTAGCAGGTCAGCCGCGTGTTGGATGTCCGCAATTGCGAGTTGCTCGTAGATCGACTGCGCGTCCACGTCGCCCTTCGCCGCCAACTCCTTGAACCCGGCGTCGTAATTGCTGCCGTGGCCCATCGCCTTCTCGAAGATCGACGGGTTGGAGGTCATCCCCTTCAACCCGTCGCGCTCGATCATCTCCTGCAACTGGCCCTCGGCAAGGAACTTTCGCTCGATGAAGTCCAGCCATGGCGACTGACCGAGCTGTTCGAGGGACTTCAGTGGGTTCGCGGTCTCGGCTTGCATATCCATCATCAGATCTCCGCTTAGGTGCGCTTGGCTTGTTTGCGGGCTTCTTCCAGGACGGCCTCGGGTGTGAAACCGAACTGCTTCTGCAATGCTGCGAGCGGGGCGGAGGCGCCGAAACTGCGCATTCCGATCATGCCGCCACCCATGCCGATATAGCGGTCCCACCCGAGTGTCGCCGCCTGTTCCACGGCAAGTCGTCCTTTGACCGAAGGCGGTAACACTTCGTCGCGGTAGGATTGGTCCTGGTGTTCGAACAACTCCCACGACGGCATGGACACCACACGCGCTTTTACACCTTCGGCCGTAAGCGTCTCATAGGCCCCCATACAAAGCGACAATTCGGACCCGGTCGCCATCAGGATCACCGACGGTGTTCCCTCGCAATCGGCAACGACGTAGGCCCCCTTGGCGACGCCGGCGGCCGACGCGAACTTGCTCCGGTCAATCGTCGGTAACGCCTGGCGGCTCAGGCAGAGTGCCGCGGGATGGTGGGTCAGCTTCATGACCACCTTCCACGTTTCCGCAACCTCGTTCGCATCGGCGGGGCGGAAGGTAAGCATGCCCGGGATCGCCCGCAGCGTCGCAAGTTGCTCGATCGGCTGGTGGGTCGGCCCGTCTTCGCCGACGCCAATGCTGTCATGGGTGAAGATGTAGATCACCGGCAACTCCATGATCGCCGAGAGCCGGATCGGCGCCTTCATGTAGTCGGAGAAGATCAGGAACCCGCTACCGTAGGCGCGCATGCCCGAGAGGCCGATGCCGTTGCAGATCGACCCCATCGCGTGCTCGCGAATGCCGAAATGCAAATTGCGGCCGCCGTAATTGTCCGCCTCGAACGAGCCTGCACCGTCGAATGTGAGATTGGACTTGGTGGACGGCGACAGGTCTGCCGCACCGCCAATCAGCCACGGCACGTGCTTCGCGATCGCGTTCAACACCTTCTGGGAAGAGTCGCGCGAGGCGATGCCTTTCGCATCGGCTGGGAACACCGGGATCTCGCTATCCCAACCTTCCGGTAGTTCGTGGCGGTCGATGAGGTCTAGTTCACCGGCAAGCTCCGGGTACTGCGCCCGGTAGCGGGTGAGCAGATCCATCCAGTCACGCCGCGCTTTGGCGCCACGTGCTCCCATGACCTCGGCGAACCGCTGATGAACTCCGTCCGGGACCAGGAACTGTGCGTCCTCGGGCCAGCCGTAGCTGCGTTTGGCGCCCTTGATCTCCTCGACGCCGAGTGGCTCGCCGTGGGCTTCGCGGGTCCCAGCCTTCTTAGGCGCACCATAACCGATGATGCTGTGCACCACGATAATGGTGGGGCCGGTGGTCACCGCCTTGGCATCGTCCAGCGCCTTTGCCACCGCCTTGGTGTCATTCGCGTCCGCGACATGGATCACGTGCCAACCCATGGCTCCGAGCCGGGCCCCTACGTCGTCGCTGAACGCCAGGCTGGTGGCGCCCTCGATCGTGATGTGATTGCTGTCGTAGATCCAGGTGAGGTTGCCGAGCTTCAGATGCCCGGCGATCGAGGCTGCCTCGTTGGAGACGCCCTCCATCATGCACCCATCCCCGGCCAGGGCGTAGACGTGATAGTTGAACAGGTCGAACCCCGGCTTGTTATACCGGTTGGCCAGCCAACGCTGCGCCATCGCCATGCCGACGCTGTTGGAAACGCCCTGCGCCAGCGGGCCCGTGGTGGTCTCCACGCCGGACGTCAAACGATATTCCGGGTGACCCGGCGTGACGCTCGACAACTGGCGGAACTGCTTGATGTCATCCAGCGTGACAGCATACGGACCCTTGTCCTTGTGCTCGACGTCCGATGCCACCTGGGCCAGGTGCAGCAGCGAATACAGCAGCATCGAGGCATGTCCGACCGACAGCACGAAGCGGTCGCGGTTGGGCCAATGCGGGTCCGCCGGGTCGTAGTTCAGCGCATGCTGCCACAGTGTATAACCGACCGGCGCCATCCCCATCGGCGTCCCGGGATGGCCGGAATTCGCCTTCTGCACGGCATCCATCGCCAACGTCCGGATCGTGTTGATCGCGACCTGGTCGATGTCGCCGGCGGGCGTATTCGCTACGGCCGGTGTTTGTACCTGCTGGTCCATTCTGTATCCCCAGGGTTGACAGTCCGCACCGGTAACAAACGCCCCGTTGTCCCGCCATGCAAGCGCGGCAACAACGCTCAGACCCACCGGACCGGGAGGTGTTGCGCCGACTGACGATTGTTAAGCCCGGAATGCCATGGCGGTTTGTTACTGTTCTATTTTTTCGTGATGACGGGGCAATACGTTCACGACTTCGTGACCATTTCCCCGTGGCCGGTCCACAATTGCGACTGACGGGGTGTGCCAACCAAGCGATAAGCCAGAATGCTAGAGAGCCTGCATCCCACCTTCGCTTCGGGTACCATAGCTGCGCCAGCCCGCACTCCAAGCCGCGCCCTGGACCGCCGCAGCGCCGTTGCCATCGTGGCCGCGATCGCCTTGTTGCTTTGCACCGCCGGGGCGTCCGTGTGGCAGGCTGCGAGCAATTCCACCGCTCTCGGCGTGGCGCAGAGCACACGCCGGGACCGCAACATGTCCACCGATCTGCTTTTGGCCGCGCAAGACGCCGAAACCGCCCAGCGCGGCTACCTGCTGACCGGGGACCCGATGTATCTCGAACCCCTGCAACATGCCGAGGAGATGATCCCCGGGTTCTTGTCCCGCCTCCAGGCGAGCGCTCCCGGCGAAGCGCGGATGGCGACGCTGCACGATGTCCTGACCGCCAAATCCGCCGAACTGCGGCAGACCGTGCTCCTGGCGCAGCGCGGCGACCTGGCCGACGCCATGGCGATCGTGCGCACCAATGCCGGCAGCCTCAACATGGCGCTGATCCGCAAGATCATCGCGGAGGTGGAGGCGGAGCAGGACGCCAAGCTGGTGGAACAGGTCGCCACCGTCAGCCGTGGCAGCCGCCTGCTGGTCGCGATCGATGCGGCCGGGCTGATTATGGTGTTGGCGCTGGGCGGCCTCATCGCGCTGGGTTTGCGGGACTACCTCACGACGCTGCGCGACGCCCAGGCCAAGGCCACGGAGGCGAATGCGACGCTCGAGCGCAACAACGACCGGCTGGACGAGATCGTGCGGCTGCGGACGGCCGAACTCACCTCGGTCAACGAAGAGGTGCAGCGCTTCGCCTACATCGTGTCCCATGACCTGCGGGCGCCGTTGGTCAACATCATGGGCTTCACCAGCGAACTGCAACAGGCCGCCGCCACGCTGTCCAACCACATGCAGTCGTCCGATGTGCCGCGCGAGGTGCGCGAGGCGGCGACGGAGGAAATCCCCGAGGCGCTCGGCTTCATCAAGACGTCCACCCAGAAGATGGACCGCCTGATCAACGCCATCCTCAAGCTGTCTCGGGAGGGCCGGCGGGTGCTCGTCGCCGAACCGCTCGACATGACGGCACTGCTGACCGGGCTGAAGGTGACGATGCAACACCAGGCAGACGCCCGGGGGGCGAGGGTGGAGGTCGCCGCGCTGCCCGCGCTACGGGGAGACCGGTTGGCGATCGAGCAGGTGTTCGGCAACGTGGTGGAGAACGCGCTGAAATACCTGCATCCGGACCGGCCGGGGCTGATCCGCGTCACGGGCCGGGTCGACGGCGCGATGGCACGGTTCGACGTGGCCGATAATGGTCGCGGAATTGCCACAAAGGACTTCGAGCGTGTCTTCGAGCTGTTCCGCCGCGCCGGCGACCAATCAGTGCCGGGCGAGGGCATCGGGCTGGCGCATGTCCGCACCCTGGTGCGACGCATGGGGGGCACTATAGAGTGCACTTCGGAGTTGGGGACAGGGACAACCTTCACGATCAGCGTGCCCGTTGTTGCGACGTATACCCAGGAGGCTACGATTTGAACGCGAATCCCGTCACGATCCTTCTTATAGAGGACGATCCCGGTCACGCCCGGCTGATCGAGAAGAACGTTCGCCGGGCCGGGGTCAACAACACCATCGTGCCGTTCACCGACGGCACCTCGGCGCTCGAGCATCTGTTCGGCCTGGACGGGGCCGGGCGACGCAAGGTTGCGTTGCCGGTGCTCGTGCTGCTGGATCTCAACCTGCCGGACATGAGCGGCACGGACATCCTGGCGCGGATCAAGGCCGACGAACTGACCCGGCGCGCGCCCGTGATCGTGCTGACCACGACCGACGACAAGCAGGAGATCCAGCGCTGCTATGACCTGGGCTGCAACGTGTACATCACCAAGCCCGTCGAGTACGAGAGCTTCGCCGTCGCAATCCGGCAACTCGGCTTGTTCCTGGCGGTGATGCAGGTGCCTGAAGCCGACTGAGATGTTCGCGCCCACTCCCTCCGAAATCCGCGTCCTCTATGTAGACGACGACCCCGGGCTATGCCGTTTGGTCACCCGCCACCTGGAACGCGACGGGTTCGCCGTGACCGTGGCGCATGACGGCGCGGCGGGGTTGGCGCTCGCCCAGGCGGAGCGGTTCGACGCGGTCGCACTCGATCACTACATGCCCACGCGCGACGGGTTGGACATGCTGGGGGACTTCCTGGCGCTTGAGGACGCGCCCCCGGTGATCTTCGTCACCGCCGCCGAGGAGCCGCGCATCGCGGTGACCGCCCTGAAACACGGCGCGTTCGACTACGTGGTGAAGGATGTTCAGGGTACGTTCATGGAGTTCCTGGCCACCTCCATCCGGCAATCCCAGGTGCAGGGGCGGTTGCGCCGGGAGCGGGCGGCGGCGCTGCAGGAACTGCAGGAGAGCCGGGACAGGCTGGAGAAGCTTGCGGCCCAGCAGGCCCTGCTGTTGCAGGAGGTGAACCACCGGATCGCCAACAGCCTGCAACTGATCTCCTCCCTGATTGAGCTGCAGGCGCGCAAGGTGGTCGATGCCGATGCCAGGGAGGCCCTGCGCCGGGCCGCCGAGCGGGTGGAGGCGGTGACGCTGGTGCATCGCCGGCTATACACCAGCAATGACGTCGAATTCGTCGCGATGGACACGTATCTGGAGGGCCTGATCGACGAGTTGCGCCGCGCCGTGGCCGCGGAGGACGGGGGGAGCATCACGCTCTCGGCCGAGCCAATCCGGGTGGAGACGGACAAGGCCGTGTCGATCGGCCTGATCGTCAACGAACTCGTCACCAACGCGCTGAAATACGCCTATCCGGATCGGGGCGGAGAGATCCGCGTGGGGTTCCGCAAGGATGCCGAACACGTCCAACTCGTAGTGGAGGATGACGGCATCGGCTACCAGGATGGCGCCGCCCCGAAGGGTAGCGGGCTTGGCTCCGTGATCGTGAACGCCATGGCCCGCACCGTGAAGGCGACGGTGGCGATCGACAGCTCGGCCCTGGGCACCCGGGTCGTGGTGAGCTTGGCCGCCTCGTAAACGGCGGAGTAGCCGGGCTTAAGCCCACGAACCGGAGCAAGGTGGTGGGCTGAAGCCCACCCTACGCGGGTGGTTGCTGTCCGGCCGCGCGGATGCGCTCCACCACCATCGTGGTGGATTGACCCGGCACCAGCTTGGCGAGCAGCACGTGGCCACCCGCCGCATGCACCACATCGGCGCCCACCACATCCTCCAGCCGCCAGTCTGCCCCCTTGACCAGCACGTCCGGCTGCAACTGCTGGATCAAGTCGAGCGGTGTCGGTTCGTCGAACGACACCACGCAATCGACGTACTGGATCGCAGCAATAACCTGCGCACGGTGCTGCAAGTCGTTGATCGGGCGGGTTGGACCCTTCAGGCGGCTCACGCTGGCATCGGTATTCAGCGCGATCACGAGCCGGTCGCAGGCGGACCGGGCCGCCTTCAGCAGGGCGACGTGGCCGGGGTGGATGATGTCGAAGCAGCCATTGGTGAAGCCGACGCGCAGACCCTGCCGGCGCCAGCGGTCCACCAGGGCTTTGGTTGCAGCCAGGCTGTTCAGGCCGGGAAGCTCGTGGCCGGATGCGTGGTCCTGCCTCTCGAGTTCCTGCAGCACCTCGCCGACCGTCGCCGTCGCGGTGCCAAGCTTGCTGACCACCACGCCGGCCGCGGCATTGGCGATGTGCATGGACTGCTCGAGCGACAGCCCGGACGCATAGGCCAGGGTCAGCGACGCGATCACCGTGTCGCCTGCGCCGGAGACGTCGAACACTTCGCGCGCCAGGGCCGGCACCGAGTGCGACGGCCCGTCGCGCTGCACCAGCACCATGCCACGCTCCGAACGCGTGGCCAGGATGGCGCTCGCCTCCGCGTCCGCCATGACCTTGCGGGCGGCCAACTCGACGCCGGCTTCGTCGGCGACCGGCAGCCCGGCGGCGAGCGACAGTTCCTTGAGGTTCGGGGTGATGCAGGTGGCGCCCCGGTAGCGTCTGAAATCGTCAGATTTGGGATCGACGAACACGCCGATCCCGCGCGCCTGTGCCGCGCGCATGACGTGGGCGATCAGCGCCGGCGCCAGAACACCCTTGCCGTAGTCGGACAGGATGACGGCCGCCGCCCGCCCGATCTCTGCGTCGACGGCCGCGAGCAAGCCGGCCTCCTCCTCCGGCTGCAAGGGGAGGCGGCTCTCCTCGTCGGCACGAACGACCTGCTGGCGGGAGGCGATGAACCGGGTCTTGCAGATGGTGGGCCGATGCCCGGTGCGGACGTAGTGCGGCTCGATGCCGGGGATGTGGGTGCCCAGCCGCTGCAGGGTGTCGCCCGAGCCGTCGTCGCCGACCAGGCCGAGCAGCAAGGCCTGCCCGCCGAGGGTTGCGATGTTGTGCGCGACGTTGCCGGCACCGCCCAGCATCTCCTCCGTCCGGGTGAGCCGGATGATGGGGATCGGCGCCTCGGGGGAGATCCGCTCGATCTCGCCATGCACGAAACGGTCGAGCATGACGTCACCGATGCAGAGGACGACGACGTTGGTGAAATCCATGCGGTGCGCCTCTCGATCTGCCCGGACCGCCTCAGGCCAGTTCTAGACCCAAAAGGCAATCCGCGAGCGGGTGCGTGCAAACATCACCCACGCCCCAACGCACAACAGCGCGCTCCAGACGCAGAGCGCGATCCAGTTGTAGATCCCTGGATGCTGGTTCAGCAGTGGCTCGCGCACAACCGTCAGCAAGCAATAGAATGGGTTGAGGAACAGCCAGACGGCGCCTTCCCCCAGCGAGTCCTTGCGCCAGATGATCGGGGTGACGAAGAAGGCGATCTGCATGACGCTGCCGACGATCGGTGCGATGTCGCGGAAGCGGGCGCATATGGTGCCGAGCAGCAGGCAAATCGCGATCGAGTCGACGACCCAGAAACACATCCCGAGCAAGCTCTGCACCGCGATGCCACCGGGCCAGACATCGAAAAACAGGAAGACGCCCAGGATCACGACGATGTTGTGGCCAAGCACCAAGCCATTCCGCACCACCGCACGAACGGCGTAAATCGTGAATGGCATTCGCACCGCCCGGATCATCCCCTCGGCGGAGGTGAAGCAGACGCAAGCATCGCCGACCATTGCACTGAGGGCATTCCACAGGACGAGTGAAAGTGCCAGGAACGGCATGTAGTCGTGCAATTCCATGTGGAAGAGCTCGGCATACAGCACGCCCATCGCGATCACCATCACGGCGGTCGACAGCGTCAGCCAGAATGGTCCGATAACGGAACCGCGGTAGCGCAGCTTTATGTCCAGCCAGCCGAGCGTCGTGCCGAGCCGCCACTGGGACAGCCCTTCCTGCAGGTCCCGAATGGCGAAGACGCGCCGGACGGCGGATTCTACGTTCGCCTTCAGGTCCAAAGACGGTTCGGCAGTTTGCGCCAAGCGTGACATTGGCGCGGCGATAGCGGATCCCAGGGAAAGCCGCAACTCAGCCGCCGCACCGGTGGCGGCGGGCGTGGCGAGCCTTCATCGGCCCGGCGTAGGGCAGCGCTCCAGCGGGTAGGGGAAGCCGGCGCAGTGCGGGAAGTTGATCGTGTTGTTGGTTTCCCGCGCGACATGCAACTCGTTGGTGTCCTCGCAGCCGAATGCGCCGGTGTCCTCGGCGTCCGGCGCGAAGCGGAATTCTGCGCCGGCCGGGGTCGTGCGAACCGTTTCGATGACCCGGCGGGTCAACCCCGTTCCGGTCAGGCTGGCGTGGCCCACCACGTCCTGCGCGAACACGACCGTCGGCTGGGTGTGGCAGTCCTGCTCCACCATGCCGTCCAGCACGGGAAACAGCCCGCCTGTCCAGGTGCCGAACAGCCACGCGTGGGGCGGGCCGGCGGGCCGGGACACCGGCTCGGGGGCCCGCCTCGGCCGGCTCTGGGCGTTTGCGGCCACGGGGGTAAGAGCGGCAACGGCCGCGGACAAGGCCGACAACAGCAAAATGGCAGCAAGGCGGCGCATACTGAACCTCGGTTCGGGAGTGGACGCTGCATAGCGGGCGCGGGCGGCTGCTGTCGACCGGCCTGCCAGTCGCTGGCGCGTTGAACCCGCGGGTCGGGCATGGCATGGCATGCTGTATGTTGCATCGTTTGTATCACCGGGTCCTGCGGCTGGCGGCCAGCCGGTACGCGCCGCTATGGCTGGCGGTGGTCGCATTCGCCGAGAGCAGCTTCTTCCCGGTGCCGCCCGATGCGCTGCTGATCCCGATGGCGTTGTCCCGGCCGGACCGGGCCGTGCGATACGCCCTGATCTGCACGGTCGCCAGTGTCGTGGGCGGGATGCTTGGCTACTGGATCGGATACGCGCTGTTTACGCAGGTGGCGCAGCCCTTGTTGCACTTCTACCATTACGAGGATGCGTATGCCGCATTCCAGGAGCGGTTTCGCCAGTTCGGCCTGTATATCATCCTGGTCAAGGGCCTGTTGCCGATCCCCTACAAGATCATCACGATCGCCTCCGGCGCGGCGCAATTCCCTTTCCTGACCTTCGTGGTCGCCAGCGTCGTCACCCGCGGCGCGCGCTTCCTGCTGTGGGCCGTGCTGCTGAAATACTTCGGCGAGCAGGCCCGCGTGTTCATCGATCGCCGGCTGCCTTTGGTGCTGGCGGCGAGTGCTTTGGCAGCCGTGCTCGGCTTCGTGATGCTGAAATACGTCTAAGTCCGTCGTTCGGATTATTCCGCACGCTAAGTGCTTGAAAAGCCGGTGCGAAAACGCAGACGTAATGCCGGACGGCCTTTGTGCTGACCGTGCTGCGCCCGTCCATCTGGCACGACGGGTTGGGGTTCCCGGCGGGGATCTTCCCCTACAACGCCCCGGCGATCTTCTCGAAGCCGCTCGCCTTCGTGGCCTGCTGGGTGGTGTCGGTGATGGATCACAGCGCACAGGCGACCATCGAGGAGGATCGGTTCGAGGCGCAATACATCCGTGCCCAGACCGGGATCGGTGCGGAGGGCGCCGTCGCCCACTGAGAGAAGGGCGTAGGTGGGCTGAAGCTCACCCGACTACGCAAGAGGGGGCACCGCGCGGTGCCCCCTCTTGCTGCGCGGGATTAGCTTGTGAGAGACACTCTGTGACATTAGGGTGCGCCCCGCTCCGCAACCCGCACCGCAAGGAACACAATGAGCGCCGAGTCGGCCCATAAGCGGGTGCTGCTGAAAGTGTCGGGTGAGGCCCTGATGGGTAAGCGCGACTACGGGATGGACGCGGACACCTTGTTGCAGATCGCAACGGATGTCGGTTCGGTCACGGCACAGGGCCATGAAGTGTGCCTGGTGATCGGCGGCGGCAACATCTTCCGCGGTATCTCGGCCGCCGCGCGCGGCATGGACCGCGCCCAGGCCGACTACATGGGCATGATCGCCACCGTGATGAACGCGCTCGGCATGCAGAACGCGCTCGAGAAGATCGGCGTGCCGACCCGCGTGCTGTCCGCCATCCCCATGGCCAGCGTGTGCGAACCATACATCCGGCGCCGCGCGATGCGCCACATGGAGAAGGGCAGGGTGGTGATCTTCGCCGCCGGCACCGGCAACCCGTTCTTCACCACCGACACCGCCGCCGCCCTGCGCGCCGTGGAGATGGGCTGCGACCTGCTGCTGAAAGGCACCCAGGTGGACGGCGTCTATGCCGCCGACCCGCGCAAGCATCCGGACGCCGAACGCTACCAGGAACTGACCTACCACGACGTGCTGGCCCGCGACCTGGCCGTCATGGACGCCGCCGCCATCAGCGTGGCGCGCGAGAACGGGCTGCCCATCGTGGTCTTCAACATTCACGCCGCCGGCGCGTTCGCACAGGTGATGCGTGGCGAGGGCGCCTTCACCACTATCATCGAAAAATCCTAGATAGCCGCCCTGGCTCAACGAGGTATTCCGTGGCCACCGATCTCCCGTCTTTGAAAACCGACCTGACTCGCCGCATGGACGGCGCGATGGAAACCTTGCGCCGCGATTTCGCCGGGCTGCGGACGGGCCGTGCCAGCCCGGGCCTGCTCGAGCCGGTTAAGGTCGAGGCCTATGGCTCGGAAGTGCCGATAACGCAGGTCGGCACGATCGGCGTACCCGAGTCGCGCATGCTGACGGTGCAGGTCTGGGACAAGACGCTCGTGGGGGCTGTGGAACGCGCGATCCGCGACTCGGGCCTTGGGCTGAACCCGGCGTCCGACGGGCAGACGGTGCGCGTGCCCATCCCGCAGCTGACCGCCGAACGCCGGACCGAGTTGGCGAAGGCCGCTGGCCGCTACGGCGAGGGCGCGCGGGTCGCGGTGCGCGGCGTGCGGCGGGACGGCATGGAGCAAATCAAGGCCGCCGAGAAGAAGCACGTCGTGGGCGAGGACGAGGCCAAGACCTGGTCCGACGAAGTGCAGAAACTGACCGATTCGTATATCAAACGCATCGACGAGTCGCTCGTCGAGAAAGAACGCGAGATCAAACAGGTTTAGCGGCTGGGAAAGGGATCTCGGGTGAACGTGCAGCCCAGCCGCCTGGTGCCGGATGTCGGCGGTTCGTCGCTGCCCACCCATGTCGCCATCATCATGGACGGCAACGGCCGCTGGGCAGCCTCGCGCGGGCTGCCGCGCGTTGCCGGGCACCGTGCTGGCGCCCAAGCCGTCCGCCGCACTATCGAGGCCGCGGCACAGGCCGGGGTCAGTTGGCTCACGCTATACGCCTTCAGCAGCGAAAACTGGAGCCGGCCCCCCTCCGAGGTGCTCGATCTCACGGGGCTGCTGCGCAACTACATCCGGCAGGAACTCGCAGAGTTGAAGGCGCAAGGCGTGCGGTTGCGCGTCATCGGCGACCGGACGCGGTTCGACGCCGACATCTGCGCCGACCTGGACCGCGCCGAACGTGAGACGTCGGCCAACACCCGGCTCAACCTGAACGTGGCACTGTCCTACGGCGCGCGGGCCGAGATCGCTGCCGCCGCGCGGCGGGTCGCCGAGGCGGTTCTGGCCGGTGTGCTCGACCCGGCGGCCATCGACGAGACGATGTTCGCCAGCTTCCTCGCCACGTCCGGCATGCCCGACCCCGACCTGGTGATCCGTACCAGTGGCGAGCACCGGCTGAGCAACTTCCTGCTGTGGCAGTCCGCCTATGCCGAGCTGGTCTTCACCGACGTGCTATGGCCCGATTTCGGCCCCGCCCAGTTCGGCGCGGCGCTGGCTGAGTTCGCCCGGCGTGAGCGGCGGTTCGGGGCTCGCCCTGGCTGAGCGCGCGACTCGCTGGGCGGATCTGCGGCTGCGGGTGATATCGGCGGCGGTGCTGGCGCCCTTGGCCCTGTTCTGCGTCTGGTTCGGCAGCTCGCTCTATACCATCATGCTGTTGGCAGGGTTCGCCGGTGTGATGTGGGAGTGGGGGACCATGTGCCGCTGGCGCCCCGTGCCGCTCGTTTTGGGCATGCTCTACGCCGCGGTCGCGCTCGGTTCGCTGTGGTTCTGGCGTGGCATCGATGGCGCGCGGGCGATCTACATCCTACTGGCGATCGTTTGGTGCAGCGACATCGGCGCGTATGTTGTCGGCCGCCTGGTCGGGGGGCCGCGTTTGGCGCCACGGGTCTCGCCGGGTAAGACCTGGAGCGGTGCCGTGGGGGGTCTCGTGGCAGCGATCATTGGTGGAGCAGTCGTGTCGGGCATGGTGAGTTTGCAGTCGACGGCGTTGGCGGCGGTGCTGGGCATTGCATCGCAGCTCGGCGATCTCGGCGAGAGCGCGCTCAAGCGGGCCTACAACGTTAAGGATTCCGGGCGGTTGGTGCCGGGTCATGGCGGGTTGCTCGACCGTTTGGACGGGTTGATGGCGGCTGCGATCGTCGCCGGCTTCGTCCTGCTGGTCACCACTGCCAAACTGGCTGCGCCATGAGAAGCGTCACCATCCTCGGCAGCACCGGCAGTGTCGGGTGCAGCACCATCGACCTGCTGCTCGCCCATCGCGACCGTTACCAGGTGCGCTGCCTCGCCGCCGGGCGCAACGCCACGTTGCTGGCCCAGCAGGCCATCGCCCTCGGCGCCGAACTTGCCGTCATCAGCGACCCGGCGCAGTTCGCCACGTTGAAGGAGGCACTGTCCGCCCACCCCGCGATCCGGACGGCTTGCGGGCCCAACGCCGTGACCGAAGCCGCGGCGATCCCGGTGGATTGGACCATGGCGGCGATCACCGGGGCGGCCGGGCTGCCCTCCACCCTGGCTGCGATCCGCCACGGCGGCGCAATCGCCTTCGCCAACAAGGAAGCGCTGGTCTGTGCCGGCGAGCTGATGCTGCAGGCTGTGCGTGACGCCGGGGCGACGCTGCTGCCGGTCGATTCGGAGCACAACGCGATCTTCCAGGCGATGGCCGAGAACAACGGCCGGGCGGTGGAGAAGATCATCCTGACGGCATCCGGTGGTCCGTTCCGCACCGCCACGATGGCCGAGATGCAAGCCGCGACGCCGGAGGCCGCCCTGCGCCACCCGGTGTGGTCCATGGGCAGCAAGATCAGCATCGATTCGGCCACCATGTTCAACAAGGGCCTGGAATTGATCGAGGCCGCGCGCCTGTTCGATCTGCCGGAGAGTAAGGTGGACGTGCTGATCCATCCGCAATCCGTGGTGCACGGCATGGTCTGCTACAGCGACGGCAGCGTCCTGGCCCAGCTGGGCAGCCCGGACATGCGTATCCCGATCGCCCACGCGCTCGCCTGGCCGGAGCGGTTGGTCACGGCCTCGCCCCGGCTCGACCTTGCCGCCGTCGCCCGGTTGGATTTTGCCGAGCCCGATACCGTCCGTTTCCCAGCCCTGCGGCTGGCGCGGGACGCCTTGCGGGCCGGGGGTGGCGCACCCACCATTTTGAACGCGGCCAACGAAGTGGCGGTCGAGGCGTTTTTGGGCCGCCGGATCGGCTTCCTGGCCATCGCCGGGATCGTGGAGGCCGTGCTGGACCGGATGGGAACGCCGCCCGCCGGGTCGCTGGACGAGGTCATGGCGCTTGACACGACGGGCCGCAAGATTGCGGCGGACCTGGTGGCGGGGCACAGCGCTCGCCCAGCCGCCTAAGGGAAACGACGATGATGTTCTTGCCTGAAGCCGCACGCACGATCGGGTCCTTCATCGTGGTCCTGGGTGTGCTCGTGTTCATCCACGAGATGGGCCATTACCTTGCGGCGCGCTGGCGCGGCGTGCATGTGGAGGCGTTCTCCATCGGTTTCGGGCATCCGATCGCACGCTGGACCGACAAGGTCGGCACCGAGTGGCGGCTGTGCTGGCTGCCGCTCGGCGGCTACGTGAAGCTGCACGGGCAGGAGCGACCGCAGGACGTCTCACCCGAAGTGCGGGACGCCTGGATCGCCGGTCGCACGTTCCACGAGAAGTCGGTGCTGTCGCGCGCAATCGTCGTGGCCGCCGGTCCGGTTGCGAACTTCGTGCTCGCCATCGTTTTGTTCAGCATCATGTTCGCCATTCAGGGCGAGCCGGGCGACCCGGTCGTTCAGACCGTCATCCCACACTCGGCGGCCGAGGCCGCCGGATTTGTCGCGGGTGACCGGATCACCAACATCGATAACCACAGAATCAACAACTTCGAAGACATCGTTCGAGTCGTATCGGTCAGCCCGGGCAAGCCGCTGCGAGTGGATGTGCTGCGCGACGGCCGCCTGCAGACCTTGGACGTGACCCCGGCGGCGCAAGACGATGGCGGCGGCGGCAAGCTCGGTGTGCTCGGTATCGCCGGTGCGTTGCGTCCTGTCGGCCCGCTCGGGGCGGTCGTGGACGGTGTCCAGCATACCTGGGACGTCTCGGTCCAGACGCTGGAGGGCGTTTGGCAGATCATCTCCGGTCAGCGCGGCGCCTCGGGACTCGGGGGTCCTCTCAAGATCGCCCAGCTGTCCGGGCAGGTGGCTCAGCACGGCATCGGCAGCCTCGTCTCGTTCATCGCGCTGCTGTCGGTCAATCTCGGCCTCATCAACCTGTTCCCAATTCCGATTCTCGATGGCGGCCACCTCGTGTTCTACGCGCTGGAGGCGATCCGGGGCCGGCCCCTGCCGCCGCGCGCGCTGGATTACGGTTTCCGCGCCGGTTTGGCGTTGATCGCGTGCATTTTCCTGTTCGTGACGTGGAACGACCTGACGAGCTTTGGCCTGTTCCGCTGGGTGGCCGGGTTGATCGGGTAACCTGCGAAAAGCGGGTTGATGGCGTTCACTCCGGCGCGTCCCCGATCTGGCCGGTAATGTGCGGTCTTGGCGGACCGGGCATTACCTGCCTAAAAGCGCCCGTCCCGGGGGGGTTGAAGCCGTTGTCCCGCATTCGCGTTCTGCTACTGACGACCGTCTGTATTACCGCCGTCGCCACCGGTCCGAGCAGCGATGCGCAAACTCGCCGCCCCACGACGACCGCAACCCGGGCCTCGGCACCTGCCCGGCTCGGCGACACCGTGTCGGCCATCCGCGTGACCGGGAACCAGCGGATCGAGACCGGCACCATCCAGTCCTACATGCTGATCCAGCCCGGCGACCGCTACGATGCGGACCGCGTCGACCGCAGCCTGAAGACGCTGTATGCGACCGGACTGTTCCACGACGTGTCGATCACGCGGGACGGGACGGCGCTGGTGGTCAAGGTGGTCGAGAACCCGATCATCAACCGCATCGCTTTCGAGGGTAACCACAAGATCACCGACGAAACGCTGCGCCCGCTGCTGGAGCTGCGGCCCCGCGCGGTGTTTACGCCCGAACTCGCCCAGTCAGACCGGCAGAAGATCCTGGACGCCTACGCCAAGCGCGGCCGGTTCGGCGCCACGGTGGAGCCTAAGGTGATTCAACTGGGCCAGAACCGCGTCGATGTCGTGTTCGAGATCAACGACGGGTCGTCCACGCTCGTCAGCCGCATCGCCTTCGTCGGCAACCATGCCTTCGGCGAGAGCCGGCTGCGCGAAGTGGTGAGCTCGCGGGAGGAAGCGTTCTACCGCTTCCTGTCCAACAGCGACAATTACGACCCGGCGCGGATCGAGTACGACAAGGAGCTGCTGCGCCGCTTCTACCTGCGCAACGGCTACGCCGACTTCGAGGTCCGCAACGCCACGGCCGAGCTGGCTCCGGACCGTTCGTCATTCTTCGTGACCTTCACGCTCAACGAGGGCGCGCAGTACACCGTCAACTCGATCCAGGTGCAATCAAGCCTGCCGCGGCTGAACGGCGCCGACCTGCTGCCCCAGGTCGAGCAGGAGAAGGGCGAGGTTTACGACGGCGAGGCGGTAGAACGCTCGGTGACCGCGTTGCAGGATGCGGCGCAGGCCCGCGGCTACAATTTCGTGCTGGTGCGTCCCCGGATCGCGCGGGACACCACCAAGCACACCGTCGACCTAGTGTTCGACATCACCGAAGGTCCCCGCGTCTACGTCGAACGCATCGACATCGTGGGTAATACCCGGACCAAGGACAAGGTGATCCGCCGCGAGCTGCAACTGGCCGAGGGCGACGCGTTCGATGCAGCCGCCGTCCGCCGGTCGCGGTCGCGGCTGACCGATCTCGGCTACTTCAACACGGTCAACATCACCTCGGCGCCCGGCAGCAATGCCGACAAAGTCGTCGTCACCGCGGCGGTGGATGAAAAGGCCACCGGCGAGCTCAGCCTGGGTGGCGGCTTCTCGAGCGATGCCGGCGCGCTGCTGAGCGCTGGATTGCGGGAGAAGAACCTCGTGGGAACCGGCATCGACGCCAGCCTCTCGGGCGTGCTGGCCCAGAAGCGGTCGGAGATCGACCTGTCGGTCACCGACCCGTACTTCCTGGACCGCAACCTGGTCGCCGGGTTCGACCTGTTCCGCGTGCAGAACAACAACCAGTCGATCGCGGCCTATAACGAGCGGCGGACGGGCGGTGCGCTGCGCCTCGGCTACGAGATCAGCGATCACCTCCGCCAGGCGCTCAGCTACTCCGTGGTCGATCGGAACGTGTACGACGTCAGCAATACGGCCAGTCTTTACGTGCAGAACCAGGCTGGCGGATCGTTCTTGTCGCAGATCGGGCAGACGCTCACCCTGGACTACCGCGACAGCCGGACGGCGCCGCATTCGGGCTTCGTCGTAAACTACGGCCTGGACGTCGCGGGGCTGGGGGGCAGCGCCCACTATGTCCGTAACAAGGTCGACGGGATCTACTACATTCCACTCGAGCGTTACACGGGCGATAGTGCCTGGGGCATCGCGATCTCGGCCGGGGCCGGCTATTTGCTAAACTTCGGCGGCGAACAGGAGAGCATCGTCGACCGCTTCTTCCTGGGTGGCGACAATTTGCGCGGCTTCCAGTCGGGCGGCGCCGGGCCGCACTCCAACCCGGTCCAGGCCGGCGGCGTGGTGTTCGGCAGCGACAGCTTGGGCGGCAAGTTCATCTATACCCAGTCGACCGAACTTCGCTTTCCGCTGCCGATTTCGTCCGATCTCGGCTTGTCGGGCCGTGCGTTCGTCGACGTCGGCGGCCTGAGCGACGTCAGGAAGTCGAATTCGGGGCTATTTGCCGAGAACGCTTTTGGCATTCCGATCCAGGGCGGCCTGAACCAGGCGATCTCCGGCCAGAACAATCTTTCCCCGCGCGTCGGCTCCGGCGTCGGCGTATCCTGGGCAACGCCCTTTGGATTAATCAACATCGATCTGGCGCAGGCTGTGCTGAAACAGAAATACGATCAGACACAGTTCTTCCGGTTCGGCTTCGGCACGAGGTTCTGAATTGAGCATATCCATGATCACCCGCCCGGCCATCAGCCGCGCGGCTATCCTTGCAACTGCGGCGATGCTTGTCTGGTCGGCCTCCGCTTCGGCCCAGGGCTATTTTATTCCCCCGCAAGCCGCCGCCCCCCGCGCCGCGCCGGCGCCCGTGGCGCGTCCGGCTCCCCGCCCGGCGGCCCCCGTGCCGCAGGCGCTGCCACCACCGCCGCCCGTGCAGATCCCAGCGGGCATGGCCGGCGTTCCTGGCAGCGACACGGTCGATGCCGGAACCGATGCCGCGGCGCAGGCGCAGATGCCGAATATTCCGGTGCCCGACCTGCCGCCGCTGCCCAAGGGCTCCACCCCGCCGGCAGCCGTGATCGGCGTGCTCGGCGTGCCTGAGATCATGCATGCCGCCACCGCCGCGCAGCAGGTCGAAAAGGTGATCGCCGAGCGCCGCGAGAAGCTGAACCAGGACGCCCAGAAGGAACAGGCGGCCTGGCGCGAGTTGCAGGAGCAACTGAGCGCGCAGCGTGCGACGCTGAACCCCGACCAGGTTCGCCAGAAGGAGCGGGAACTGCAGGATCGGATCACCGCAGCCCAGAACAGCTTCCGCGACCGCAACCGCATCATCCAGGAGACGGCGCAGTACTCGCTCAGCCAGATCGAGCGCACGCTGATCGGCGTCATCCGGCAGGTGGCGGAAAGCCGTGGCATGAACCTCGTGCTGCACCGGGCCCAGGTGGCTCTGAACGTGAACGAGTTCGACATCACCGACCAGGTCACGCAGCAGATGAACAAGGTGATGCCGACCATCAACATGCCGCCGGATGGTGTCTCGCCGCTGGCTCAGGCTAAGGCTGCTGGTGCGGCTCCGGCAGCGACACCTGCCACGCCGGCGTCCGCGCCGCCGTCACCGCCGCCCGCGCGGCGCTAAGGGCGGTCGTGGCAGCGGCCGCCGACCCGCGGTTCTTCCGCCGGACCGGCCCGCATCCGTTCGCAACGGTCGCGGCCGCGGCCGGATTGGACTCCTGCGGAGCGGGGCCGCTGCTGCATGGGGTCGCGCCGTTACAGTCGGCCGGGCCGGAGGAGGTGAGCTTCCTCGACAATCGGCAGTACGCCGATCTGCTCGACACGACGAAGGCGGGTGCGGTGATCGTGCACCCTACCATGGCGGATCGGGTTCCGCAGGACACGACACCGATCGTGACGTCCGAGCCCTATCTTGCCTGGGCAAAGGTCGCGGCGTTGTTCCACCCGCCGCCGCCGCCGGTGCCGGGGATCCACCCGTCGGCCGTGGTGGACCCGTCTGCCCGGATCGACGCGTCGGCCGAAATCGGGCCGTTTGCGGTAATCGGCGCCCGTGCCGAAATAGGCCCGTTCTGCCGGATCGGGCCTGGCGCGGTGATCGGGGAGGCGGTGCAGATCGGCCCGCACTGCCGGCTCGGCGCCCATGCAAGCATCAGCCACGCCGTCCTGGGCGCGCGGGTCTACGTGTATCCCGGTGCCCGGATCGGCCAGGAAGGCTTCGGCTTCGCGATCGGGCCGGCGGGGTTCGTCACCGTGCCGCAGCTCGGCCGCGTGCTGCTGGAGGACGACGTGGAGGTGGGCGCGAACAGCACCATCGATCGCGGCTCCACGCAGGATACCGTGATCGGCACCGGGTCGCGCCTCGACAACCTGGTGCAGATCGGGCACAACGTGCGCCTCGGTCGATGCTGCATCGTGGTGTCGCAGGCGGGGATTTCAGGGTCCACCGTTCTTGAGGATTTCGTGGTGGTTGCGGCACAAGCGGGCCTTGTCGGGCATCTCCGGATCGGGGCGAAGGCGCGCATCGGGGCGAAGGCCGGCGTGATGCGGGACGTCGCCGCCGGAGCCGACGTGCTGGGCGCGCCGGCGATTGCGGTGAGGGAATTCTTCCGCCAGGTGGCCACGTTGCGCAAGCTCGCGGCACGCCGAGGCGGGGAGGGTTGAACGTGGATACGAATCAGACGACCGCCACGCCTGACGAAATCACACGGAACGAAACGATGGGCCGTGACCTCGACATCGCGCAGATCATGCATGCGATCCCGCATCGCTACCCGATGCTGATGATCGACCGCATGACCGAGGTGGTGTTGGACAAGTCGGCAGTCGGCATCAAGAACGTCTCGGTCAACGAGCACTTCTTCCAGGGCCATTTTCCCGCCCATCCCGTGATGCCCGGCGTGCTGATCATCGAGAGCATGGCGCAGACTGCCGCCGTCCTGGTGGTCGAGACGCTCGGCCCGGATGCGGCCGGCAAGCTGGTGTATTTCATGACCATCGAAAGCGCGAAGTTCCGCCGCCCCGTCGTGCCGGGCGACCAACTCCGCTTGGCGGTGGTGAAGGAACGCAGCCGCGGCAATGTGTGGAAGTTCCATGGTATCGGCACCGTCGATGGCATCTCGGTCGCCGAGGCGACGTTCAGCGCGATGATCATGGACCGTCAGGCCCCCTCGGCAGCGTAACCGGCCGAAACAAATGGTGGGTTGGCGGAACGGTCCGTGCCGTCGCATGGTCCGCCGCGTCCAAGAGGATGAGCGTATGTTTCGAATCGCGCGCCGGATGACCCGGCGTTGACCATCCACCCGACCGCAATCGTGGCGGAAGGCGCCCAGGTTGCGCCCGATGCCATGATCGGCCCGTGGTGCACCGTGGGCGCCGACACCGTGATCGGCGCCGGTGTGACGTTGGTCAGCCACGTGGTCGTCGATGGCCACACGACGATCGGCGACGGCGCAACGCTGTATCCTTTCTGCACCGTGGGTTTGCCGCCGCAGGACCTGAAATACAAAGGCGAGCCGACCCGCTGCGAGATCGGCCCCCGCACCCAGATCCGCGAGCACTGCACGATCCACCGCGGCACGATCACCGGGACGGGCATCACCCGGGTCGGTGCCGACTGCCTGCTGATGGCGGTGGTCCACGTGGCGCACGACTGCACGCTGGGCGACGGCGTCATCATCGCCAACAACGTGGTGATGGGCGGCCATGTCGAGATCGGCGCCGGCGCCGTGATCGGTGGCTCGGCGGCGCTGCATCAGTTCGTGCGCATCGGCCGGGCCGCGATGGTGGGCGGGGTCTCGGGCGTCGAGGCGGACGTGATCCCCTTCGGCAGCGTGATCGGCAACCGCGCCAGGCTTGCCGGGCTGAACGTGATCGGCCTGCGCCGGCGCGGTGTGGACAAGGCGAGGCTGCACACGATTCGCGCCGCCTTCCGCGCCCTGTTCGGAGGCGAGGGGGTGTTCGCCCAGCGGCTGGAGACGGTGGGCGCGCAATACGGCGACGAACCCCTGGTGGCCGAGATGCTGGACTTCGCCGAAGCCCCTAGCAAGCGCGGCCTGATCCGAACCTCCCTGACACCAGAAGAAACGGACGACTCTTCTCCCTCTCCCGCTAGCGGGAGAGGGCCGGGGTGAGGGCCGCTTGAGCCAAGCAGCGATCGAACGCCCCCCACCATCCCTCTCCCCCCTCGGCATCATTGCCGGCGGCGGGCCGCTTCCCGGCCGGGTGGCCGACGCTGCCCAAGCGGCGGGCCGCCCCGTCTTCCTCGTCGCCCTCGAAGGATATGCCGAACCAGCCACCTTCGCCGCGCACCCGCACGAACCCGCCCGGCTGGGCGCGGCCGGGCGCATTCTCGGGCTGCTGCGGGCCCATGACTGCCACGACATCGTCTTGATCGGCCCGGTGCGCCGGCCGCATCTGCTTCACCTCCGCCCCGACGCCGAAGGAGCCAAGCTGCTCGCCCGCATTGGCCGCGCCGCATTTGCCGGCGATGACGGGTTCCTCGCCGCCATCGTCAGGGTGCTGGGCGAAGAGGGCTTCCGCGTGCTCGGCGCGCACGAGATCCTGACCGAAGCCGTCGGCCCCAGGGGATTGCTCACCCAAGCCATGCCGGACGCGGAGGCCACCGCCGACATCGCGCGCGGCGTGGCCGTCGTGCGGGCGCTGGGCGTGGTGGATGTCGGCCAGGGCTGCGTGGTGCAACAGGGCATCGTGCTGGCCGTGGAAGCCATCGAGGGCACCGACGCCATGCTAGCCCGCGCCGCCATGCTCAGCCGTCCCGGGCCTGGTGGTGTGCTGGTCAAGTTGGTCAAACCGGGGCAGGATCGGCGGGCCGACCTTCCAACGATCGGCCCCCGCACGATCGATGCCGCCGCGGCCGCCGGGCTGCGTGGCATTGCGTTCGAGGCGGGCGGAACCTTGTTTACCGACCGGGCCGCTTGCGTGGCCCGGGCTGATGCGGCCGGGCTGTTCCTGCTCGGCCTGGACCCAACAACCGGAGAGACACCATGAGCCGCTACCTGCACACGATGCTTCGCGTGAAGAACCTCGACGACTCCGTGAATTTCTACACCAAGCTGATGGGCATGAAGGAACTGCGCCGCAGCGAGGTCCCGGGCGGCAAGTACACGCTCTGCTTCCTCGGCTACGCCGGTAATCCGGAGCAGGCGGAGATCGAACTGACCTACAACTGGGGCCATGACGAGCCGTACGAAGTCGGCACCGGCTTCGGCCATCTCGCCGTCGGTGTGCCCGACGTGGCAGCTTCGTGTGAGGACGTGCGCAAGGGCGGCGGCAAGGTGACGCGGGAGGCCGGGCCGGTGAAGCATGGCACCACCGTGATCGCCTTCGTCGAGGACCCGGACGGCTACAAGATCGAGCTGATCGAACGCAATTCCTGATCCCCTCGCTCACCGACCTGGTTGGTGGCACCGTTCGTATCGGTGTCACCGGCTTGGCCAGGGCCGGCAAGACCGCTTTCATCACCTCGCTCGCCGCCAACCTGCTGGCCGCCGGGGCGGGGCTGCCGACATTGCCCGCCCTGTCTGCACGGTTGGCGGGGCGACGCCTCGGCGTGCGCATCGCATCGTCCGGAGCGAGTGCGGTGCCCCGGTTCGACGAGGCGGCCCACTTGCGCGCGCTCGCCGCCGACCCGCCGGCCTGGCCGGCCCGCACCGGCGCCGTTTCCGTTCTGGCGCTAGAACTGACGGTGCCGCGCGCGGGGCTTGCCTCGGCGCTGCCGCCCCGGGTGCTTCGGCTCGAACTGCTGGATTACCCTGGGGAGTGGCTGCTGGACCTGCCGCTGCTCACCACCGATTTCGCCACGTGGTCGGAAGCGACGCTGCACCGATTGGACGGGCGAGCAGCCGCACAACCGTTTCTGCAGTTCGCCGCCGGGCTGCCGGCCTCGGCCCCCGCCGACGAGACGCTGGCTGCCACCGGCCACCGCTTGTATCGCGAGGCGCTGCACCGCCTGCGCGATCAGGACGGGCTGGCCCTGCTGCAACCCGGCCGGTTCCTGATGCCGGCGCCCGGGTCGGAGCCGCCTTGGGTGCACTTTTCCCCGATGCGCGGACGCGGCGGGCTGCAGGCGCTGCTGTCCGAGCGTTACGACGCCTATCGAGACCGGGTGCGGCAGGACCTGGTGTCGCCGCTATTCGGCCATCTCGATCGGATGGTTGTGCTGGCCGACCTGCTGAGCGCTTTGCACGGCGGCCGCGATAGTTTCGCCGATGCCCAGGCGGCCCTGGCCGCGGCGAGCGGGGCGCTGCGCTGGCGCTTCTCGTGGACAGAGGCGCTGACCGCCTTGCTGTCCTTGCGTCGCCCGCCGCCGGTGATCCGCCGGGTCGCCTATGCCGCCACCAAGGCGGACCACGTCGCCAGCCGGCAGCGGGGCAATTTGCGCGCACTGATGGCGGCGCTCACCCCGGGTGGAGGCGACGTCGTGAGCCGGCATTTCGCGATTGCCTCCATCCGCTGCACCGAGGACGCTACCATGCCGCTGGGCGGCCGCAGCGTGTCCGCCGTCCGCGGGCGCATTGCCGGTCAGGGCGTCGGTCTGTCCTATCCCGGCGAGGTGCCGGACGGCCCGCCGGATGACGCGTTCTGGGCCGGCGAGTTCTTCGACCTCCCCGACCTCGAACCCACCCGGCTGCCCGGCGCGGGCCGTACTGGCGTGCCGCAGATCGAACTAGACGCGCTGCTCACCTTCCTGCTGGACGACTTGCTATGAGACCCACCGGCCCGCGCGTGATCATCGAGGACCGCGCCGCCCCCCGGCTCGAGCCGGAGATGCCTAGCTTCGTCGAACCGCTCGCCGACCCGGCTCCCAAGGCAAGCGGCGCCGTGCTCGCACTGGCCGGCGTCGCCGTTCTCGCGGTCGGGCTGGCCGCGCTGCAAACCGGCAATTTCGTGGCGGAGCAGTTCGACCGCGCCACCGCGCTCGGCGTGATCACACTCGTCGTCGCCGTGGTCGGCTTCGGCCTGCTGTTCGCCTCGATCGCGCGCGAGTTGCGCGGGCTGTTCGGCCTGGCCCGCGTCGACCGCCTGCGGAGCGCGTTCGGCAGTGGCGATGCCAAGCGCATCCACGCCGCCGCCCGAACCTGGGTCGCGACCCTGCCCGAGGCCGAGATCCTGCGGCCCGCCATCGACGCCGCCAACGACCCGGACGCCATCATCGCCCTGTTGCGGGCCGGGCCGGTCGCCGATCTGCGCACCCGCTCCGACGCGCTGGGCCGCACCGCCGCGGTGCAAATGGCGGCCGGTATCGCCGCCACCCCGGCTCCTGCCTTGGCCGTGCTGCTGGTGGCGTGGCGCGGCGTGCGGTTGGTGAGGCAGGTGGCGGCGCTGCACGGCATGCGCCCGGGGCTGCTCGGCACGCTTGGGCTGCTGCGCCGGAGCGTGCTGGCGGCGGGCATGGTCGCCGGGTCGGAGGTCGCGATCAACGCAGCGGCGCACGCGCTGCTGTCCAACCCGCTGCTGACCCATGCCCTGGGGGAGATGGCGGGGGCAGGGGTCGCAGCCCGGCGGATGATACTCCTGGCCCGCTCGACCGCCGCCGCCTGCAGCCCGCTGCCACCGGAGTAGCGATTGCGCATGTGGACTGAGTAGGGTGGGGTGCGCTTTGGCACCCCACCACAGCAGACACGGCGGTGCGCTGCCAAAGCGCAACGCACCCTACGGGTTTGGATAACCGTTCAGGAGTTCGCCATGCATCGCCGCACCGTGCTCGGGCTTCCCTTGCTCGCCGCCATGCCCAGGCTGGCGTCCGCACAAACGAACCGCGTCCTGCGCTTCGTGCCAACGGCCGGGCTCACCACCGTGGATCCGCTGTGGAGCCTGGCCACGATCTCCTTCACTCACGGCTACATGGTCTGGGACACACTGTTCGGCATCGACCACAACCTGGTGCCGCATCCGCAAGCGGCCGATAGCGCCGTGGTTTCAGCGGACGAGCTGACCTGGACGGTCACCCTGCGCGACGGCCAAATATTCCACGACGGCACGCCGGTGCGCGCGAGCGACGCCGTCGCATCGGTGAAGCGGTGGTCGCAGAAAGATCCGTTCGGCCAGACCATCGCCGGCATCACCAACGAGATCCGCGCGCTGGACGACAAGCGGTTCCAGATCGTGCTGAAGCAGCCGTTCAAGCAGATGCTGTTCGCGCTCGGCGCCCGCAATGTGTTCGTGATGCCGGAGCGGATCGTCAGCACGCCCGCCACGCAGCAGTTCAAGGAGGTGATCGGCAGCGGCCCTTATCGTTTCATCGCCAGCGCATTCCAGCCCGGCGCCATCGCCCACTACGAAAAATTCGACAAATACGTGCCCCGCACCGAGCCGCCCGATCTGTGGGCCGGTGCCAAAATCGTAAACTTCGACCGCGTGGAATGGATCGCGCAACCCGACCCGGCCACCGCCGCCGCGGCTCTGCAACGTGGCGAGGTGGACTGGGTGGAGGCGCCGTTGCTCGACCTGCTGCCGATGCTGCAGAAATCGCCCGGCATCAAGGTGGAGGCGGTGGACCCGTTCGGCGTGCTCGCCATGCTGCGCTTCAACCAACTGATCCCGCCGTTCAACAACCCGGAGATTAGGCGGGCCCTATTGGCGGGCGTCGACCAGCAGAGCGTGGTGGCCGCCGTCGTCGGCGACCAGGCGCAATTTGCCAAGGTGCCCGTCGGCTTCTTCACCGCCGACAGCCCGATGAGCAACGATGCCGGCCTGGGCGTCCTGACGGGCCCGCGTAGCACCGACGAGGTTCGCAAGCGCCTGGCCGCCGCTGGCTACAAGGGGGAGCGGCTGGTGATGCTGGCGCCTTCGGACCTGCCGGCGATCATGACGATGAGCCAGGTGATGCAGGACCAACTGACCCGCATGGGCCTCAACATCGATTTCCAGGTGATGGATTGGGGCACCATGGTCTCGCGCATGGCCAAGAAGGACCCGATCGCGGAGGGCGGCTGGAACCTGTACTGCATCACCTGGGCGGGGCTGACCGCGTCCACTCCCGGCAGTTCGTATCCGCTGCGCACCAACGGCCTGAATGCCACCAGCGGCTGGCCCAGCGACGACAAGCTAGAGGCGCTGCGGCTGAAATGGTTCGACGCCCCGGACCTGCCGGCCCAGCAGGCGATCGCCCGTCAGATGCAGGAGGAGGCGTTCGTCAGCCTACCGTTCATCCCCCTCGCGCAACTGTACGGCCCGGCGGCCTACTCGGATAAACTGACCGGGGTGATCCACTCCCCGTTCACGCTATTCTGGAACGTGAAGCGGAGTTGAGCCCGATGAAACGCCGACATTTCCTGGCTGCGACCGCGGCCTCGCTGGCTGCCCCGGCGATCACGCGCGCCGCCGGCACGAGCACGCTGAAATTCATCCCGGAAGCCGACGTCGCGGTGCTGGACCCGATCTGGACCACGGCAACCAACAGCCGCAACCACGGCTACCTGGTGTTCGACACGCTGTACGGCCAGGACGACCAGTTTGCGATGCAGCCGCAGATGCTCGCCGGCCACACGATCGAGCAGGACGGCAAGCTGTGGCGGCTGACGTTGCGGGACGGGCTGATGTTCCACGACAACACGCCAGTGCGCGCTCGCGACGTGGTGCCCAGCATCCAGCGTTTCGCCGCCCGCGATGCCTTCGGCCGCGCGCTGATGGACGCCACCGACGAGTTGACCGCGGTGTCGGACAAGGTGGTGCAGTTCCGCCTGAAGCATCCGTTCCCGTTGCTGCCGAACGCACTCGGCAAGAGCGGCACGATCATGCCGTGCATCATGCCGGAGCGGCTGGCGACCACCGATCCCTATAAGCAGGTGACGGAAATGGTCGGTAGCGGCGCATACCGGTTCATACCCAGCGAACACGTTTCGGGTTCATTGGTCGTCTACCAGCGCTTCGACGGCTATGTGCCGCGTGCGGACGGAGTGCCCGCGTTCACCGCCGGGCCGAAGATCCCGCATTTCGAGCGGATCGAGTGGCACGTGATCCCGGACGCGGCGACGGCCACCGCCTCGCTGACCCAGGGCGAAATGGATTGGTGGCAGACGCCCACGCCCGACGTGCTGGGGCCGATCCGCAGCTCCGGCCGGATGACGGTTGAGATCCAGGACCCGGCCGGCGGCATCGGCGTGCTGCGCTTCAACGAGCTGTTTCCGCCGTTCGACAATCCCGCGATCCGCCAGGCGCTGCTGGGCGCGATCAGCCAGTCCGACTGCATGGAGGCGGCGGTCGGCGACGACCATTCGCTGTGGAAGGACCGGGTGGGCGTGTTCAGCCCCGGTACGCCACTGGCCTCCGAAGCGGGCATTGAGGTGATGTCGGGGCCGCGCGATCTGGACCGGGTAAAAGCCGAGCTGATCAAGGCCGGCTACAAGGGCGAGAAGGTCGTGTTGCTCAACCCGTCCGACTATCCCTCGACCAGTGCCTTAGCGCTGGTGGCGGCCGACGTGTTCAAGCGGGTGGGCATCGATGTCGATCTGCAGACCACGGATTGGGGCACGGTGGTGCAACGCCGGGCCAGCCGGCAGCCGCCGGACAAGGGCGGCTGGAACGTGTTCTTCACCTACCTGAACGGCACCAACAACCTCGATCCGGCGAGCCAGCTCGGCATTCGCGGCAACGGCGACCAAGCCTGGTTCGGCTGGCCGAAAGCCCCGAAGCTGGAGGCGCTGCGCAGCGCCTGGTTCGAGGCACCGGACCTCGCCGCGCAGAAGAAGATCTGCGAGCAGATCCAGCTGCAGTTCTGGCAGGACGTGCCGTATATCCCGCTCGGCGTGTTCTACCAGCCGACAGCCTACGACAAGACGCTGAAGGGTGTGCGGTCGGGCTTTCCGCAGTTCTACAACGTGGTGCGGGCCTGACATCCGTGCGGTGGCTTCAAGCGGGTGGCCACGCCAGCATGGCCTGATCGGCAAGCGCGAGCAGCCTGTCCCGCGGCGTGCCATCGCGCGCCAGCACCGACATACCCTGCACCACCGCGACGACCAGGTCGGCCAGAGCAGCGGCATTCGTCGCGATGGGGAGGATGTTTGCAGCGATGTCCCGATCGATGCGCTCGACAAGGCGAGCCGAAATACCCCGGCGCACCTCCGCTACCGCCGCCATGACGTCTGCCGAAGCCTCCGAACCACTCGCCGTTGCGCTCGCCAAAAGGCAGCCTCTCGGCGTGGTCTCACCCGTAAACGCAGTGGCTGCGGCGACGAGCAACGCGTGCACCGCCCCGCGTGCCGTTGGCGCAGCCGCTAGATTGCTCTCGAACTCGGCCGGGTCGCCGGCATAGCGGCGCATCGCTTCGAGGAACAGCCGCCGCTTGTCGCCAAAGGCCGCGTAGAGGCTGGGTGCTGTGATCCCCATAGCGTGCGTCAGGTCTGCAATCGAGGTGGTCTCGTAGCCGTGACGCCAGAATGACAGCATCGCCTGTTCCAGCGCGGCTTCGCGGTTGAACGACAGCGGCCTGCCTGTCCTACGTCGATGGGGGTTTTCAGACATTTCCATAGTGATCGCTAGTAAACCTGTTGACCTGCACCGTGCAATGATGCGAGGGGATTGCATAACGATCACTACGAAAGAATTTGGCAATGCCGCTCACCGATTACCGGACCCTGGGCCGGTCTGGCCTCGTCGTCAGCCCGATGGCTTTGGGAACCATGACCTTCGGCACGCCGGGATGGGGTGCCGACGAAGCCGTCTCGCGCGCGATCTTCGACGTGTACCGTGCTCAGGGCGGCAACTTCATCGACACCGCCGACATCTATTCGGGCGGTACGAGCGAGGAGATGGTCGGCCGCTTCATCGCCGAGACCGGCACGCGCGACCAGATGGTGCTGGCGACCAAATTCGCTTTCAACGGGTCGGCCAGCCCGTTGGCCGCCTCCCAAACAGCGCCGGGCAATCCCAACGCCGGCGGCGCGGGCGCCAAGAACATCCACCGTGCTTTGGAAGGCTCGCTGAGACGGCTCGGCACCGACTATATCGACCTGTATTGGATGCACATCTGGGACGGCGTGACCCCGGTCGAGGAGATCGTCCAGACGCTGGGCGACCTGGTCCGGGCAGGCAAGATCCGCTACTTCGCCTTCTCGGACATGCCGGCCTGGCTGGCGATGAAGGCCGCCACCATCGCCAGCGAGCGGCGCGTGCCGGGCCCGATCGCGATGCAAGTCGAATACTCGCTGGTCGCGCGCGACATCGAACGTGAGCATGTGCCCGTGGCCCGCGAGGCCGGGATGGCGGTCGTGCCCTGGAGCCCGCTGGCAGGCGGCTTCCTGACCGGCAAGTACAAGCGCGACGACACTGCCGGCACTGGCCGCCTAAGCGGTGCAAATCCATTTGGCCAGAGTAAGTTCGCCGACCGCAACTGGGCGATCCTGGATGTGCTCCGCGCAGTCGCCACCGAACATGAACGACCGCCGGCACAGATCGCCCTGGCCTGGACGCTCGCGCGGCCCGGCGTTGCCTCGACCATCATCGGCGCCAGCAAGGTGGCCCAGCTCGATGACAACCTGGCCGCGCTGGAACTGACGCTGAGCGACGAACAGATGGCCCGGCTGAACCGGGCCAGCGCGACCGCTCCCGGTTTCTCCGACGCTCTGGTTGCCCCGGGGATCAGGCGCATGGTGTTCGGCGGTCACGATGTTCGAGGTTGGGGCGAGTAAGTCAGGGGTGAAGGGGATGACTATCCCCTTCCGGGTCGTAGGGCAGCGCCCTACCGCTCGAGATCCCGCCATCCGGCCCTCGCATACCGACCCGCCCGAACCCGGGCAGCTTCAGCGCCGGCCGCCTGATGTCGAACCCCGCCACCGTCCCCAGGATGTTGAGTTCGAAGCCCTCAACCCAAGCAACGGTCAGTCCCGCATACCCGGCCACCGTGAACCTGACCCCAGTACCGGAAGGCGCCCAGCGTAACCACCGGCCGTCATACGGGTAATCCTTGCCGAGTGCGGTCGGTGGCAGCGTCGTACGGATTTCGGGCACGGAGTCCATCACCGCCGCGACGAAGGTGTTGGAGTTGGGGCCGGGCCAGGCCCGGTAATCGCCCTGCTTGCGCCAGGCATAGTCCCGGATCGCCGCTTGCATCCGCGGGATCAGCGGTTCTGCCGCGGCGCCATCGGCCGCGAACACGATTTCTGGCACGTGACCGAACCAGCGCCCGTCCGGTTCGAACCCGTTCATGCGGATCGGCTCGCCCCAGGCGGTGTAGTCGTAGCGGGTATAGCCCGGCGCACCGGCCGGCTTCACCACGATCCAGCTATGGACGGCGAAGATACCGCGCCACCGCACTGTCTGTGCGGCAAAGATCCGTACGACGGCGCCGGGGTGGCCGGACGGCGGGGGCAGGGCGCCGATGCTGGAACGGTCCGCCGTGCGCCAGCCCGCGCCCGTGCCGTCCATCCAATAGCGCGTCGCCGAGGCGGCCAGCGGCAACAAGTAGAAGACCACGAAGAGGATCAAGCCGATTTTGAGCAGTGTCATCCAATAAAGATCGGCGGTCCTGCCCCGGCCGGCAACGTACCCGCAGCTTACGGGTAGGTCAGGAGGGTATCCACGACATGGCTGACAAGCCGGGCCGCATCGGAGTCGACCGCAAGCTGCACGTTCGTCTCACCGCCGCCACGCATTGCCTTGCCTTCGGCGGTGAACGCGCGCAGGTCGCAGACGGTCATGCCGCGCGTGAGCGTGCCGTTCAGCTCCACTTGAACGTGGCAGGGGCGGTAGGTGAGCATGTCGCCTTGCACGTAGGGCACCACGGCACAGACATCGTGCATCGCGGCGGTCGTCGCGCCGAACACATGGCGTTGCCGGGCCAAGGTGAACCCCAGCAGGTCGGCGACGTGCCCGGCGACCTTGCCGCCCGCACCCAGCCGGGCAATGTCCGCCGCGTGGGCGCCGGTGCGCGAGGTGACGTCGCAGCCGGCCATGCGGATCGGGGCGCCGCATCCGAACAGCACGCTGGCAGCCTCCGGGTCGCACCAGCAGTTGAATTCGGCCACCGGCGTGATGTTGCCCGCCCCGGCCGAGCCGCCCATCACCGTGATCTCCCGCAGCCAGCCGGCAAATCGGGGCTCGCGCTTGATGGCCATGGCGACGTTGGTGGCCGGACCGATCACGGCCAGCACCAGTTCGTCCCGATGCTGGCGGGCACTGTCGATCAGGAAGTCCACGGCGTGCTGCGCGACCGGCGCGCGGTCGGGCTCCGGCAATTGGGTGCCCTCCAGCCCCGTGCCGCTAGGCAAGCTACGGGATCCGGCGAGCGGCTGGGCGCAGCCTTTCGCCACAGGCACATCCAGCCCCGCCAGTGTCAGCACAGCGAGCGCGTTGCGGGTGACGTTGTCGAGCGAGCTGTTGCCATGGGTGGTGCTGATGCCCACCAAGTCGCAGTGCTTGGCGGCATAAAGAATTGCGATGGCATCGTCGTGACCGGGGTCGCAATCGATCAGCATCTTGGTGCGGGCCATTCTGGTCAGCCGTCGATCAGCGCCGACGCGTAGACCTCGCCCGTGGAGCCGTCGGTGATGCCCATGTCGGTCACGTGCGGCCCGGGGTTGCACGCCAGCGACGCCCCAACCAGCGACTTGAAGGTCAGCATCGGCGGGTCCCAGGGTACCACGGCGTCGGCGGCTTGCCGCAGTATGGCAAGCTGGGTTGCGACTTCGGCGGTGGATGCGTCGGAGATCAGCCCGCAAATGGGTAACGGCAGCACCGCGCGCACGATGCCGCCGGACGCGACCGCCATGCCACCGCCGGCCTCGGTGACGGCATTGGCGGCGGCGGCCAGATCGGCTGCGTCGCGGCCGAAGACCACGAGGTTGTGGCTATCGTGCGCGACCGTCGTCGCAATGGCGCCTCGCCAGTGACCCCATTCCCGCAACACGCCCATGACCGGGATGGCGGGAGCCAGGCCGTGACGGTGAACCACTGCCATGTAGATTGCATCGTCCGGCAGCACGACGGCGCCATCGGTGATGCCAGCCGCCGTTTCGCCCCAGCGGGTGAAACGCGGCCGGTCCACCGTGCGCAACCGGGCGGTCGAGCCCTGGGCGGCGATGGCGAAATCGGCGGCGGCAAAATGCGGCACCCGCATCGTTCCCCGCGGCGGCGGCGGCGCGTCGGGCAGGGCGACGGTGGTCTGTCCGCCCTGCGAAACCACACGGCCCGAGGCGAACACCAGATCCACCCGCATCGCTTGCAGGTCCGAGAGCACGATCAGGTCCGCCCGGCGACCCGGCGCCACCAGGCCCAAATCCCGCCGCCCGATGCGCAACGCCGCGTGCAGGGTGGCGCAGCGCAACGCGTCCATAGCAGGCATGCCGTAGCGCACGAGGCGGCGCAGGACGTCGATCACGCCACCCTTGGCCGCCAAATCATCGGGGAACACGTCATCGGTGCAGATCGTCAGCGTCGGCGGCAGGTAGGGCAGGGTGGCCAAGGCCGCCACCGCGCCGGGCAGTACCTGGTCGTGCGAACCCCGGAGCTCGATGGTGAAGCCGGCGCGCAGCTTCTCCAGTAGCTCGTCGCCGTCGCTCACCTCGTGGTCCGATTGCAGGCCGGCCGCGGCGAAGCCCTGCAACGCCGGGCCGCGCAGCCCGCGGGCGTGGCCGCAAACCAGCTTGCCGCTCGCCAACCCGGCGTCGACGATGCCGCGCATTTTCGGCGCGCGCTCCAGCACGCCGCGCATATCCATCACCTCGGCCACCCCGGCGATGCCGGGCATGGCCAGCATCGCGCGCATCTCCGCCGGGTCGAACACCGCGCCGCCACGCTCCAGCCCCGGCGCCGAGGGCACGCACGAGGGGGCGAACACCAGCACGCGCAGCGGCAGGTCCTGCACCGCGCGGATGGCCCACTCCACGCCCTCCAGCCCCAAGACGTTGCCGAGTTCGTGCGGGTCCCAGCAGATCGTGGTGGTGCCCTGCGCCAGCACCGTTTCGGCGTAGCGGCGCGGGGTGACCATCGAGCTTTCGATGTGCAAATGCGTGTCGATCAACCCCGGCGCCACGATCCCCGCGACCGCAATGATCTGCCCGGCGTCACTCCTGCTGCCCGGCGGGTGAACGCTGGCGATCAGCGGCCCCACCAGCCCGATATCGGCGGGCCGCAACTCCCCCGTCGCCATGTCGGCCACGGTGCCGCCGGTGATCAGCACGTCGAATGGGGCCGCGCCGGTCGCGGCGCGCACGGCACGGTCACGGAGGGCGGGGTCGTTCAGGCCCGGTTCGGTCAACACCGGCTCTCCTTGGTGGCGGACAGGGTGTCCGCCGAACTCCGGTCCAGGATAGTCCACTCGGGTCCAGGGTTCAATACTAAGAGACTGACATTGTTAGCGTCCTCTCGATCCTGTATCCATCCTAATACGTGAACGTCCACAGCCATCCAGCCCTGACTGTGGGGAGGATCGTGGGGACCAGAGTAAGTCAGGAGGATAGATGGCCGGCAAGTTGACCGCCGTTGCGGTGCGAAATGCCAAGATGGGCCGGCACGGCGACGGAGCTGGTCTGCTGCTCGATGTCAAGTCCGGCGGAAAAGCGTACTGGGTGTTGCGATTCATGCTCGCCGGCAAGCGCCGTGACATGGGCCTCGGTTCCGCTAGCGGGCCTGGAGCGATCACGCTGTCTGAGGCTCGAGACCGAGCAACTGCCGCCCGGCGGCTGGCCAAGGACGGCATCGATCCTATCGAGCAGCGCGTCGAAAGGCAGGCCGCGGCGAAGGCGGTAGTTGAGGCCTTGACCGCGCGGTCGACTACATTCCGGGACATCGCGCAGAAGTATGTCGCTGCCCATGAAGCGTCCTGGCGCAACGCCAAGCACCGGGCGCAGTGGGAAAGCACACTCGCCACATACGTCTACCCGCGCTTCGGTGACCTGCCAGTCGCTGACATCGGGCGGGAGCATGTAACGGGCGCCCTTCAGATAATCTGGAACACAAAGCCTGAGACCGCCTCCCGTGTCCGAGGGCGCATAGAAGCCGTTCTGGACTACGCGAGGGTTCTCGGCTGGCGGAATGGCGAGAATCCGGCGTTGTGGAAGGGCAACCTTGCTCACGTGCTCCCTTCCCGAAGCAAGCTGGCCCCTGTGCGGCATCACGCCGCTCTGCCGTGGGCTGATGTGGCGAGCTTTATGACTGCGTTGCGCGCCCGAACCGGTGTGTCGGCCCGCGCCCTCGAATTTACGATCCTCACTGCGGCACGCTCCGGCGAGGTCCGCGGGATGATCTGGGGCGAGATAGATTTGGCAGCGCAACTTTGGGTAGTGCCCAAGTCGCGCATGAAGGCAGCTCGAGAGCACCGCGTGCCGCTTTCAAACGCGGCGACGTCCATCCTCCGCGACAACAAGCCGGATCAGGTACGCCACGGCGAGCTGGTCTTCCCGAGCCCGTCCAGGCCCGGTACCCCCCTGTCCGACATGACGCTGAGCGCGGTGTTGAGGAGAATGGGAAAGGACGACATCACAGCACATGGCTTTCGAAGCACGTTCCGAGACTGGTGTGCGGAGATGACCGCCTACCCGCGAGAGATTGCCGAAGCGGCACTTGCTCACACTCTGCGCGACAAGGTCGAGGCTGCATACCGACGGGGCGATGCGCTTGAGAAGCGGCGGAGACTGATGACCGACTGGGCCGAGTTCTGTGGTTGCCCAAGCGCGGCACCCACACACTCCCCCAGGGCTGTTCAACGCTCTGGACTTGAGCGGTGTGAGTCCGATTAGCCACAGCCGGGTCGTAAAGCAGATCGGTTGGCGCCGGAGGGGATTCCCGAGACGGCCAATGTCTGACTCCTGGCAAAGCAACCGAGCCAGAGGTTGCCGTGGTCACGTTCTCGCCTTTGCTGGAGTTGCTTGCTGATATTCCCGATCCCCGGCGCGCCGAGGGCAAACGCTACAAACTTCCCCACGTCCTGCTGTTCTCCATTCTCGCCATCGTTTCCGGCTCGAACTCCTACCGTGGCGTCGTCACCTTCATCCACGTCCACCGCGTCAAGCTGAACCAAGCCTTCGGGCTGACATGGCGACGCGCCCCCGCCCACACCGCGATCCGCTACATCCTTCAAGGTCTCGATCCCATTGCGGTAGAAGCGGCGTTCCGCCGCCATGCCGGCCAACTCCAAGCAGCCTGCGCCAAGCCCGGCCAGGGCAGCATCGCGCTCGATGGCAAAACCTTGCGCGGCAGCTTCGACACGTTCCACGACCGGGCCGCGGCTCAGATGCTCAGCGCCTTTGCGACCGACACTGCCCTGGTCCTGGCCCATGTCGACATCGCCGAAAAGTCCAACGAAATCCCCGCAGCCCAGGCGTTGCTGGCCGATCTCGGCCTGGCTCCAGGAAGCGTCGTCACACTCGACGCGCTGCACTGCCAAAAAAACTATTCGACTGCGCAGCCGAGGCCAAAGTCACCCTGATCGTCCAGGTCAAGGACAACCAGCGCACCCTGCTCCAGCACTGCCACGACATCGCCGCCGCCAGCGAGCCGCTCACCGGGGACCGCAGCCAAACCCAAGGCCGCAACCGCGACGAGCGCCGCATCGTCAGCGTCTTCGACCCAGCCGGCCACCTCGCCCGGACACCGTGGCAGCCTTACGTGGCCGCAATCATTCAGGTCGAGCGGGAGGTGTTCATCCGCAATCCCGCAACGGGACTGCTGCGACGGACGACAGAGAAAGCTTTCTACGTCTGCAACGCACCGGTCGCTGCACAGCGCGCCGCCAAAGCGATCCGGGCGCACTGGCGCATCGAGAACACGTCGCACTACGCCCGCGACGTGACCCTGGGTGAGGATCGCTCCCGTATCCGCAACAAACCCGGCGTGTTCGCCCGACTGCGAAGCTTCGCGTTCAACCTCACCAAAGCAAACCGCTCCGGAACCATGAACCAGGATCGATACCGGGCCGCCCTCTCAGGCCTTCAAAACCTCCTGAAGTTCAGAGGCGTGGCAAAGCGTTGAACAGCCCTGCACACTCCCCGCTTCGACGACCTGCAGTTAAGTCACTGTTGTTGCCGGCAAACTGAAGCATTGACACGCTAATAGCGTAGCAGTATTTTCCGGGCCAGAAGTAACTTTTTTTCAAGTTCTTGACCGTAGCCACCGTCGTCCATTAGAGTCCAGCATGGAATTCTAATGAGGACGAGATTGTGGGCGTTCAAACCTGGAGCTTTGGCTCTGTAGAATATACGACCGTGTCCCCCGGGTTGCGGGATCTCTTTGGTATCAGCAAATCTCGCGCCTGGATGCTCCTGGCCGAGCGGAAGATTCGGGGCCGCAAGCTTGGTAAACGCACTCTCGTCGAGGTCGCGTCAGTCCGAGAATTCATGGCATCGCTTCCCGTCGCGCGGGAGGCTGACCCAGCACCGCGTGCCATTACAGTTCCCCGGTCGGTTAGCAATCGCAGGTAACCAGGGTCGGATCTTTCCTCGCTGAAATGATCTAACGGAAAAAAGCGACTCTAAAGCGGGAGAGATGGGAAGTTGTAGCCTAAGTTTAGGAGCCCCCTAAGTGTAAAGGATTACGAAACCTAAGCACGTTAGACTTCTCAATCTCGGAAAGCGAGTGCCTTTCAATATCGCCCTTTTCAATCCCTTGTCCGGTGGACAGGTCGAGGCTGCCCGGATTGCCGAGGCATTCGCAATACCCCACAAGAAGATGAGGCATTGGTGTGAACGTAGTCCCCTTCCCGACAACGAAGTCGGTTGCAGACCTAGACCTGAAGATCAGTCACTCCACTGGACACCCTAGCCGAGTAGAGAACGTCACCTGGACGTGGGCCGACCTGGTTCAGCGGCTATCGTCACCTCGGCAGAGCAAGATCAGCAGCGCCGACTACGCCAACATGAAGGACACCGATCGCACCAGGGAGAAGGCCAAAGGAGGTTACTTCGTAGGAGCGCAGTTCGTCCCCGAGCTACGCAAGAAGATCAACATCAAGGACCGCTACGTCCTGTCATACGACATCGACGCGGCCACGGATGAACTGATCGGCAACCTGCGGCGTGGAACAACCGCGCTAGGCGACGTGGAATACTTCGTCTACTCGACGTTCTCCAGCACGAAGGCGCAGCCCAAGATACGCGTCGTCGTGCTGCTGTCCGAGCCGATCCACAACGACAAGTTCCAAGCCCTCTCACGCATCATCGGGGAGAAGATAGACCCCGGCTTGCAGTGTATCGACCGCGTGTCGTTCGTAGACGCGCAGTTCATGTATTGGCCCGCGCACATGCGGGACGTGAAGCCGATCAACTTCCACAACAACACGGGCGTCGTGGTGGACCCCGACGTGGCTCTGGCGGAGTTTGGCGACTGGCAGGACTACAGCAAGCTCCCCAAGAGCCCGCGCGAGGCGGGCATGCGCGAGGCCGGAGCCAAAGCGCAGAACCCGACCGAGAAGAAGGGCCTCATCGGTGCGCTCTGCCGTCTCTACACGATACCCGAGGCGATCGAGAAGTGGCTGTCGGACTTTTACGAGCCGTTCGAGGGCAGCGACAGCGAAACCCGATACACCTACAAGCTAGGTAGCGGCTTCGGCGGTGCGATCGTATACGACGGCGGCTTGCATCTCTACTCGCAGCACGGCACCGACCCGTGCGGCCTGATAAACGTGAACCTCTTCGACATGCTGCGAAAGCATTTGTTCGGGGAGTTCGACGCCAAGGTGGACGAGGACGAGGTCAAAGGGACCGATCTGCCCAGCTACAAGAAGATGATGCAGTGGATCAGGGATAATGTCCCGGAAGTAACCGCCGAGGTAGTCGAGACGAACTACGAAGACGCCGAAGACGTAGCTGACGACAGTTTCTCGGCCGCTCCAGACGCCCTCGCGCAACCCGTTGCGGCGGACCTATCCGCCGACATCAGCCTTGATGTAGTGCAGAACTACGATGTCGAGGATCAGGAAACCTTCGACTGGAAGAAGTCGCTGGACCTGACGGCAGATGGCGCTACCAAGTCCACCCTCCCAAACGTCGCTTTGATCCTATCATACTCAGAGCGGTTCAGGGGCAGGCTCGCCTACAACCTCTTCAGCCAAGAGCAAGTGCTACTCAAGCCGATCAGCAGCAAGACGTTGCGCGTCCATGTCGAGGGTCCGACCGAGAGACAGCCGGTCGTGCCAGTTGATACTCAGGTGATGAACGTCATCCGCATCATACTCGAAAGCCCGACAGGAAAAGGCAAAAAGGGTTTCGGTCTCAAGGTCTCTGACCGCGACCTGGAGGCGGCTGTCGATAAGGCGTGCCGTGCAAACCCGGTCCACCCGATCCGCGACTACCTCACGTCGTTGGCGTGGGATGGCGTTGAACGGATGTCACTCTTATGGATCAAGGCTTGCCACACTCCAGATACGCCCTACTTCCGAGAGACCGCAACCAAGTGGCTATCGGCTGCGGTCGCCCGCGTGATGGAGCCCGGCTGCAAGTTCGATTACGCACCGATCATCGAAGGGCCGCAAGGTCTATTCAAGTCTACGCTGCTGGCGCTCATCGGCGGCTGGCGCTACACCGCCTCGATCGAGGCCGAGTTCGAGAACACGGCCAAGTGGGTAGAGGCGACACGAGGCGCGTGGATCATCGAACTGCCCGAGCTAGTGCAGTTCAGCAAGGGCGACTTGAACGTCATCAAGAAACGGATGTCCGACACACACGACAAGGTTCGCCTGGCCTACGGCAAGCGCGAAGGCGTCTACCCGCGCCAGTCGGTGATGGCCGGAACCACCAACGACGACGCCTACCTACGCGACCAGACCGGCAACCGCCGAGTATGGCCGATCCCATGCGGTCCCGGCCCGATCGACATCCAATGGGTGACGGACAACATCGCCCAGATATGGGGCGAAGCCGTGCAGAGCTACATCGCCATCAAGAAGCGGTCGCACAACCAGCCTCACCTCTCGCTACACCTGGAAGATGACGAGGCCGTGGCCGAGGCGCTACGTCTCCAGGGCTCGCGCATGGTCGAGGACGGCAGCCGGGACATCGCCGGGCTGATCGAGGTGTGGCTGGAGACACGGGTCCGACCAGGCCGCGAGAAGTGCGGGGTCGATGACGGCGAAGTGGAAGTAACAACCGACCCGTTCGATCCCTCCATTGATGAAAGCGCCCAACGCGACATGACGTGCGCAGTAGAGATATGGGTGATGGCGCTTGGACGAGACGAGGACAAGTACGATCAGCGTGCCGCCCAGGGCATCATCGCTCCCGCCATGCGAAAGCTCAGCAAGACGTGGCATCCGTCGTTACACGCTCGCCATTGTGGTCGTTGGGGCAAGGTTCGGGCTTACCTTCGGATCGGATCGAACCTCGATCGGGTGTAACTTCCATTTTGGCTACAGCGGCTACAGGTGTTTGAGACTTAGAGCCAGATTTGAGGGTTTCAAAGCCCCATTTGGGGCTACCTTCTGGCTACAGGGCTACAGGCTACAGGTCAGTTGCAACACTTATAACGGGGGTATTGGGGGTGAGCGTGCCGTCCATAGAGGCCCTACCCCCCTATCCCCTTGCTATACACTACTACTACTACCTGTATACCCTGTATCCAATATAGTAATTAAGTAAGTAGTATCAATAGGTTAGCCCTGGCTACAGGCCCGGCTACAGGGCGGCTACAGGTCCGACCCTGTAGCCAGCGGCACGAAAACACCGCAGCACCCTCAACGAACATACCTTCACGGCATGATTTGGCCCTCTAAGGCCGATAGTTGGAAGTAACAACCACCCTAAAGCCCCTAGCTACAATCAATGCCTAACTACCTCGTCGCATATGCCCCGATAGCCCGGCAATATGGGGTACGCACACGATACGCGCTCAGCGCCACCCCCGCAAGTAACTTCGAATCAAGATGGGACCCCAATGCTATCTTGAGGGGCCTCTGGAAGGTGGTTGTAGAAACGGTGCTGCCTGTGCGCACTCCGGATGATACGCCGAGATCTTAACGCCGGATCAATCAACTTCCATAGCGGGTGGTTCGAAAGCAACCAAGCGTGATGGTATGTTGGAAAGCGGCATGCCCGCTCCCGCACCGTATTGTGCAGAACTAGACATTCGTTGCGCACGGATGTCGGGGAGAGTGAGCGCGTTGCTCAGCACTTTGTCGTAAGCGGCTTTCATGCCGACGAGCTTGAGCTCGCGCATAAGGTCGATAACTTCATGACGTTCCATGGTTCGTGCTCCGTAAGGTGTCGTAGCGTGCACAGTCGGCCACCGGCTCATGCCGGAGGCGCAGCGCGTCAGGTGTGGTGATGGTCGGCGCGGTCAGCCTTGGCCGCTGTCGCGACAAGGCGTAGAGAACCACGTCGCTGCTGCACAGGCCTGCTGACAACGCCTCGCCGCAGGCAGCCTCCACTGCGGGCAAGCCATCCAGCAATACAGCGTTGAGGATGGCCACCATTTGCCGGTCGCCGTCGGCCGACCCATGCAGGCGGTTCTGCACTCGGCCCAGGGCGCCGGGCAGCACCCAGTTCTTGAACGGAGCGCCATTGCACAAGGCGCCGGGCTGCCGCCCTTAAGTTCGAGGCGGTGCGCACGATGCACTACTCGGTCGATGATGGCGTCGCCGATTGTCATGTCGCCGATGACTTCGTGCCAGCCGCTGACAGGAACTTGGCTGGTGATCAGCAGTGAGCCTTTGTCATACCGGTCGTCGACGATCTCCAGGAGGTCACGGCGCTGCTCGGCCGTCAGCGGCTCGGGTCCCCAATCGTCGATGATCAGTAGCCGGGTGCGCTCCAACGTGGCCAGCATACGCGGCAGCCGCCCTTCGCCGCGGGCAGTCGCCAAGTCGGCAAACAACCGGGGCGCCCGTTTGTAAAGCACCGAGTAGCCCTCCCGGCAGGCCTTATGGACCAATGCGCAGGCCAGCCAACTTTTGCCTACGCCAGTCGGACCGCCGATCACCAAGTGGCTGTGCTCGCGGAGCCAGCCGCAGCCGGCCAGCTGTAGGAACAGGGCACGGTCCAAGCCGCGCGGTGTTCGGAAGTCCGTGTCCTCCACCACCGCCGCCTGCCGCAACTTGGCATCGCGCAATCGCCGGGACAGCCGTTTGTTGTCTCGGCTGGTCACCTCCCGGTCGACCAGCAGCCCGAGCCAGTCCTCCCGGGTCAGTTCGGCGGCCTCGGCCATGCCCTGCAACTCGATAAAGGCGTCCGCCATGGCAGATAGGCCGAGGCTGCGCAGGCGCTCGGCCGTGGGATGGATCAGCATCGTGCTCTCCTCAGCGATAATAGCCGGGGCCGCGGATGTTCTCGTGGTGTAGGCCCGGCGGATCGGCGGGCTTTGTGACCTGGTCTTGGCGGTTCTTCAGGATCGTCGCGACCGAGGTGTAGGAGCGCGTGCCGAGCGCCAGCGCCCGCGCGCAGGCGGCGTCCACTCGCTCGGCACCATAGCGGCTGGCCAGGCTCAGGATGCCGATGCAGGCACGGAAGCCCTGCTCCGGATGCGGACGTGAGCGCAGGATCAGGTCCGCCAGCGTCGCGGTGTCGTCACCGACCGCCGCCGCCTCGTGCCGGATCCGCTCATGCGTCCAGTCGCGGTAACGCCGATGCGCACTCGGCATGTGCTCGATCACCGTGCTCGGCCGGTGCCGCGCGGCACCGCGGACGTGGCTGGCCACGCGCTTGCCGCGGTGGAACACCTCCACCGTGCCAGTCGTGAGCCGCACCTCGACTTCCTGCCGCAGCAGCTGGTGCGGCACGGAGTAGAAGCCGCGGTCGACTTCGACGTGGTAGTCGAGACCGACCCGGCGGCGGCGCCAATCCGCATACTCGTAGGCGACCGTTGGCAGCTTCGACAGCACCTGCCGGTCGAACTGGTCGAACAGAGCCCGCCGGGTCGTGCCCCAGCCGCGCATCGGCCGATCGTTCAATTGCTCTACCAATGCTGCGATAGCGCTGTTCAGTTCGGCCAAGGAGAAGAACGTCCGGTGTCGAAGCCGCGCCAGGATCCAGCGCTGCACCACCTGCACGCCGACCTCCACCTTGGCCTTGTCGCGCGGTTTATAGGGACGCGCCGGCACAATCGCCGTGCCAAAGTGCGCCGCCATCTCGCCATATGTCCGGTTCACCGACGGATCGTGGAAGCAGGCCCGCGTGAGGCCGGCTTTGAGATTGTCGCTGACGACCTGACGCGCGCCGCCGCCGAAATACTCAAAGGCAGCCACGTGCGCGCCGATCCAGTCGGGGACGGATTGGCTCCAGGTTGCCCGGGCGTACTTGAAGCTCGACGCTCCCAGCACCGCGACGAAGATCTCCGCCCGGCGTACCTCGCCACCAGCCCCGTCCACCACCTCCATCGTGCGCCTGGCAAAGTCCACGAACATCCGTTCGCCCGCCGGGTGCACCTGCCGCAGCGTCGGTTTCAGCCGGCCGACCCACTCGCGATACAGGTCGCAGCGGGACGCCGAGCTTTGCGTTTACGCTTTCCTTCTGCCGTAATCATTTCCACCATCTACCGTTGACGGGCGGCTAGATCGGTCAGCAACCGCGCCACCTGATCGCGAACAAATCGTAATTCGGAGCGGATAAGCTCTACGAAAAGCGGGATCACTCGCGCGTCCATGCTACCCGTCTTTGCGGGCGGGCGGGCGGGCCGCGCTCGAGCGAAATCACGTATTTGGCGCGGGCTAACCACGGCAAGCGGCAGAGCGACGCCGAAGACGACCGTTGTAACCGAGACTCTGAGGCCGCCAGTTGCTTCGAGACCGATCAGCTTGGGCATGACGGGAAAAAGATGCTCTACAAGCGCAACCAAGCCGTCCGGGTGGCGTATGACGGAAAAGGCCATCTTCGCCGCACAAACCAAAGCTTCTCTTCGGGCTGGAGACCTCAGGGACAATCGGACTCCCATCCGCCAACACGCTGGCCGAACGGCACCTTTGCAAGCAATCGGGAGATACAAGGGACAACGTCCCTGCTCCCGTTTGCGCCGCGATGGGCGCGTCAGGGATAGAAGACGGAAGCGCAGACGCCGGCGTACGGGCGACTCGGGGCGCAGCTCGAGAGCCCACCCGAAGGGAAGGGTCAACCCAGGAATGCTTGCAAAGCTTGCGCCAGCCGGGTAGCGCCCCGGGTCGATGATTGCGGATCATCAGCGACATCGCCCTTATGGCTCACCGCCCGCCCTGGTGCTTCATCCGGCCGTCTGCCTGATCAGCAACCGCTGCCCGTCCTCCAACAGCCACGAACGAGACAAGACACACGACCCTTTTTCCTCTACAATGTTGAGATGCACTTCCCTTCGGCGTTCGCGCGGCACGACATTTTTCTGCAGCAACAGCTAGATCAGACCGCGGCAGCCGTCTCTCTGGGGATGTCGTACGTTACTCCATTCTGGGAAAGTCTTCAAACATGCCAGGCATCAAAGCCCGGAGGAAGCATGCGTGGTTATCTGCGCGACCTCTTGCATAAGGGCTATTTTACAATTGTCTCACCCGTTACTGGTCGGTTGCTACAGAGCGGCTCCTCTTTGGTGCTTGCAGACAAAAGCGTTCTATTCTCGTTTCCTGAAGAGCCTACTCTCATGCTGGCCGTCGGGGACATGAGCTTTGGCTACCCCGTTTGTGCGCTCCTACTGACAGATCTAGCATTACTACTACCCACAATACGGACAGATTGGGGGTTCGCCGAACGACATGTTCCGCTAGCTGCAGCCGCAATTCAGGACAGTGGCTGGTTCCCCACGCTGGCTACCGAAGCACTTACCTTAGTTCTCGGTGACACAAATTTTGCACATCATACCTGGAACCAACTGTCCGCGCTAGAAGAGTTTGCATCGGATGCAGTTCCAGCTGCCGCTAATTTTGTGGTTACTCAGCAACCCTTAGGTCCAATCAAAGACATTCTTCCTTGGTACCGGGATTGGGATTTCAGACTCGTGCCTGATACTGAGCTGCCGCTGAAAAACGGACCGGGGAAAGTATTTTCGCCCGTTGGAGGGCGCTTTATTAATGCAGCACTCGCGCAGCGCATCCTCGACTATTCGTCAACCCACATGTCAGAACGCGCCCGGGAGATATCTTCTTCTTTAATGCGCGCACAAGGCTTTATACTGTGGGTTAGTGTCCGGACGAGAAATCGGACTCCACTCAACCAACAGCAGCTTTTAGACGATATTTGTGGTTCATTCCTCAAAACATATTCCGACGGTTTGATAGTAATTGACGGTTACTCACTACCGGATGATTTCAACTCCTACTCGGCCTACCACCGTAACGAAGGCCAACTAGTGCTAGAGGCGGACCTACAGGCAGCGTGTACCCTGCAGTCGTCCTTGGAGCTCCAATTTCCTGGTCGTGTACACGTCGCCGTCGGGCTAACAATTGGGGACAGCATTGCTCTAGCTCAGCACGCGGACCTCTATTTTTGTCATCATGGGACCGTACAGCACAAGATTGGCTGGTTTACTTCTACGCCTGGAGTGGTGCATTGCAACCGCGCTATGCTGGATGCGGGCCCCGCTGAATGGGTAGCTGCGCAATCCGAAGTTGCTGTCCAGCCAGTTTACCTTCCATCGAACATGGTTCGAGATCGGCCTGTCACGGAAGGAGTTTTGAACAACGCCTATGCCGAGTTCTCTGAACTCCTACACCATGACAACTATGTAGTCATTGACGTCCCATCTGTCATAGAGCTGGTGCTTGTTTGTGCCAGAGGGGTCAGGCGCACGGGTTCGACCGGGCAGTCGGAAATGGGCGCAGCTAACTCAGCTTGACAGGTTCTCCTTGGCCAAGGCCATCGACTACATCATCACGCATTGAGTTGCTTTTACACTGTTCCTGGATGACGGGCGTGTGTGTTCGTCGAACAACGCCGCCGAGAGCGCGCTGCGCGGCATTGCTCTAGGGAGGAAGTCGTGGATGTTCTGCGGCTCCGACGTAAGCGGTGCGGAGCTGACCTCCTGGCGTGCTCGATGCCCTGACCTCAATTTCGTGACGTTACGATTGGGAGTTTGGGATGTCGCGCAAGCCACTTGGTGAGAGAGCGATGACCGACGCCGAGCGCCAGGCCCGCTATCGTGCCGCTCGCGCCGGCGGTCAGCCGATTATCCGGTTCCGGCGCCCCGCGGACCATCGCGGTCGCGCCAAGCGGTGGTGCGCCACTGTGGATGAGCTGGTCCAGTTACAGGCCGAGTATCAAGCTTGGCTCGACGCGTTGCCGGAGGCGCTGCAGGAGACCGCAACGGCCGAGGCGTTGCGGGCGATCTGCGATCTGGACCTCCAGGAGCTTCACACCGTTGAGCCGCCAAAAGGTTTCGGACGCGACTGAGACAGATGGACGATCGCGTTATGCCGCCAATGCTGCCGTATGAAGGTCGAGCGTTGGCCTGCTCGGTTGCCAGGTCCACGGCAGCAGCGTTTGCATCTCGTGCGCCTTGGTCCGGCCGGAGACGACCCGCTCGAGCACGTCGGTCAGCCAAGCCAGCGGGTCGACACCGTTCAGCTTGGCCGTCTGGATCAGCGTCATCGCCAGCGCCCAGTGCTTCGCCCCGCCATCCGACCCGGCAAATAGCGCATTTTTTCTTGTCAGAGTGTTCGGACGGATCGCGCGCTCGACCACGTTGGTGTGTGTGCCTTGTCAAGGTGCACTGTTCTCCCCGGTGGAAATCCGGGCCGGCAAACTCTCGCTCCAGCCGGAAGCACTCGGGGCGGATCAGGAGGCGACGAATGGTCTGAAGCACTTCGAGAAACGGCCCCGTAGGGGGTCAGCGGACCGTGCGGGCCGCAACGTGAGTGAACATCAAGCAGGCCTCGAAATAGTCAATGTGGGAGCCGACCCGCCACAATAACGGGGAAGGCCGCTGTCGTCGGTGAAGCGAGCGAGACACGCAGCCGATGATTCCACCGGGGTAGTGATGGCAGCACGCACGGGACATGGACAGTGCGCAACAAGGGAAGTCTGGGATCGTGGCAGGAATTGGCAACTCCATGCCAACGGCGAACCCGTGAGGGCCAGGGCCGGCGGACCCAGATGGCGGATGGGCTCGTAGTACTGATGACGCCGGGTAACGCCGGTCGAGGGAAGGAGCCCTGACCCGTCTCAGGTGAGGGAAGGGCTGACAGCCCGGTGATTGACGATGAGTCTACCAACGCCGTCTGAAAACGTTGAGACGCTCCAGACCTCGCTACAGACGAAAGCTAAGGCTGAACCGGCTTTTCGCTTCTATGTTCTATGGGACAAGGTCTACCGTAAGGACGTCCTGTTCGAAGCCTATCGTCGCTGCCGCGCCAATGCGGGAGCGGCGGGGGTGGACGGCGTGACGTTCGGGCAGATCGATGCCTTCGGACAAGAACGGTGGCTGGGAACGCTGCGGGAGGAGCTGACCTCGGGTTGCTACGTGCCCAGGCCCCTTCTGCGGGTGTGGATACCGAAGAGCAACGGAGGCCAACGGCCTCTCGGCATCCCGTGCATCAGGGACCGTGTGGTCCAGATGGCGGTGATGTTGGTCATTGGCCCCATCTTCGAGGCGGACCTACTGCCCCAGCAGTATGGCTTCCGCCCTGGACTTGATGCCAAGATGGCTCTCCGACGGGTCTACTGGCACGTGACGCAGCACGGGCGGCGGGAGGTGGTGGACGCGGATTTACGCGACTACTTCACCTCGATTCCGCACGCACCGTTGATGCGTAGTCTGAGCCGCCGCATCGCCGACGGGCGTGTGCTCTACGTCATCAAGGGCTGGCTTACGGCACCGGTGGTGGAGGTCGTCAAGGGGCGTGCGGTTCAGACCACCGAGGCGCGAAGGACAAAGCGGGGAACGCCACAGGGCGGGGTAATCTCGCCCCTGCTGGCCAACTGCTACTTCCGACGCTTCCTGCTGGCGTGGCATGGCCACGGCCACCAGGACCAACTCGACGCCCATGTCGTGAACTACGCCGATGACTTCGTCATTTGCTGCCGACCCGGTAACGCGCCGGCGGCGATGACGCGCATGGCGGGGTTGATGACGCGGCTGGGGTTGGAGGTGAACGCCACGAAGACCCGGATCGCCCGGCTGCCCGAGGAGTCGTTCGACTTTCTCGGGTATACGGTCGGTCGCTTCCACGGCAAGGACGGGCGGCCGTATATCGGTACCCGGCCATCGCGGAAGTCGGTGAAGAGCTTGCTGAGGCGTATCCATGCACGGACTACCCGAGAGTGGTATGCGGATGAACCCGAAAGCACAGTGGCCCGTCTCAGCAGCATGCTACGCGGTTGGTGCGGCTACTTTGACCAGGGTCCGGTCGTCAGGATTTACGACCTCATCTACAGATACACCGAACGGCGGGTCCGTCGCTGGTTGCTGCGACGATCGGGACGGAGGGGCGCCGGATTCGCCCAGATCCGGGACGAGTATCTCTATGAGACGCTCGGCCTATATGCCGTCCCGCGACGACGCGCCGACCTGCCGAGAGCGAAGGTTTGATGAGACGGGAGAAAGCCGGATGCGGGTAATCCGCACGTCCGGTTTGACGAGCGGCGACTGGAAACGGAGCCATGGTCCACGGAAATAAGGCACCGGCACGAGGCGAAAGCCGCCGGACAACAGCTACTCCTCGGGGCCTACAGCCACCGCGCCAGTCGTCGACTCTACCCATCTCGACCCGGCCGTCATCAAGGAACACCACCAGCCCCGGCCAGTGCCGGATCGCGTAGCGCATTGCTTTAGCCAGATCGGACGGGCCGGGCACTCGCTTGACCTGATCGTGCAGCCAGCCGTGCAGCGCCTCCACGATCGGACGGCTTCGTTCCTGGCGAACGGCCCGGCGATGCTCGGCCGGGTGGCCGCGGATCTCGGCCTCGATCGCATATAGCGTGCGAACCCGCACCAGCACCTCGGCCGCCAGCGGCGACTTGTTGGAGACATATTCGTCGTAGAAATACCGCCGCATGTGCGACCAGCAGAACGCCAGCGTTACCGAAGCGTCGGCGCGCGCGTCGGCCAGCGCCTTGAAGCCGTTGTAGCCATCGACCTGCAGCACGCCCCGGAACCCGGCCAGGTGCCCAGCCGGGCGCTCGTTCTTGCGGTCATCCGAGTAGACGTAGGCCGCCATTGGATGGCCGGGACCGCGCCAAGGCCGGTCATCGACCGCGTAGCACCACAGCCGTCCGGTCTTGGTCCGCCCCCGACCGGGGTCGAGCACCGGCAACGTCGTGTCGTCGGCGAACACCTTTGGCGCCGCCAGCACCGTGCCGAGCAACAGCTCATAGAGCGGCGTCAGCCACCAGCACGCGCGTCCGACCCAGTTCGCCAGCGTCGAGCGGTCCAGCTTGATGCCCTGTCGTTCCAGCATCTGCACCTGGCGATACAGCGGCAGTGAGTCCGCGAACTTGCTGACCACCACGTGGGCGATCAGCGCCTCTGTCGGCATGCCGCCGTCAACGGGCCGGTCGGGCGCGGGGGCAACGACGACGGCACTCTCGCAGCCATGGCAGGCGTAGCGCGGCCGCCGGGTCACTCGCACGCGTAGTTGGGACGGCACCATGTCGAGTTGCTCGGTCGTTAGCGCGCCGATGGGGTGCAGGGCGTGGCCGCAGCACGGGCAGACCCGGTCCTCGACGTCGATCACCACCTCGTAGCGCGGCAAATGTGCCGGCAGGGCGCCGTGGTTGCGGGCCGGCGCCTCGGTGCGCGGCTTGCGCGTCAGGCCTGCAGCAGCGGCTGCGGCGTCCTGGCCGGCCTGATTGGCGGCGATGGTCTGCTCCAGCTCCTCCAAAGCGAGCTGCAGCTGGTCGGGCGTCAGTTGCTCCGATCGGCGGCCGAACTGATGGCGGGTGAGGCGCTGGATCAGCAGCCGCAGCTTGTCGTTCTCGGCGGCGAGCTCGCCCTGCTGGAGCACCACCGCCCGCAGCATCAGCTGCAGCGTGGCGGCGTCGTCAGGCAGGGCGGAGAGATCGATCTGCACACGGTGATGATGACCGACGCCGCCGCGTCGCGGCCAGCATTTTCAGCCAGCATTTCAGGCGGATCGGCGACTTTTTAGCCCGCCAGTTCCGGCCGCCGCACCGGCACCGGCGCGCGCCACTCGCAACCGTCGAGCAGGGCGGCCAACTGGGGCGCCGACAGCGCGATCCGACCGCTCGACGTCGCAGACGGCCAGACGAACTGGCCCTGCTCCAACCGTTTTGTCAGCATGCACAAACCGACCCCGTCATGCCAGATCAGCTTGATGAGCCCAGCGCGGCGACCCCGAAAGGCGAAAACGGCGCCGTCAAAAGGATCAGCAGAAAGCCCCTGCTGCACCAACATCGCCAAACCCGTCATGCCCTTGCGCATATCGGTAATCCCGCACGCCAAATAGACCCGAAGCCCGGACGTCAACGCGATCATCGACCCTCGAGTGCCCCCAGCACCCGGCGCAGCGCACGGCCGTCGACATGAGCGTCGACGCGCAACGACACCCCGGAGGGCAGCACGATCTCGATCAAGCCATCAGCATGCGCCGCCGACGGAGGAGCAACCGGGGTCGGCGGTTCAGGCGACATCGGGGACGGCAACGACGGCGATGCCGCTGTCGCCAGTTCAACCGCAGCAAACTGCATCGGCGCGCGGGTGATCACGGAGCCCGCCAGGCTCACCAATTGCTGCCGCCAAGTGTAAAGCTGGCCGGAGCTGATCCGGTATTTGCGGGCGACCTCGGTTGCGGTCAAATCCGGCCCCAGGCTTTCGGCGACGATCTGGCGCTTTTGGTCGGCCGTCCACGACCGCCTCGGTTCAGCCCGGGTCAGAACCTCGACGCGAGCCTTACGAGTGCTCCTGTGATCACTCGTACGAGCGCTCTCAGCTTCCGCGACCAGGTCCGGCGACATCACATCCATCCGCAAACCCGATCATACTCGGGTCACGAGCCGCCAGATGTCGCCGACGCACCGCTTACGCTCCGACCGCGGTGGTCAAGTGGTCAGAGGGCCGCGGCGATGTACAGCCTCATCGTCACAGCCAAGATGAACGACATCGATCCTCAGGCTTGGCTGGCCAATGTCCTGGCTCGGATCGCCGCGCATCCAGCTCATCGGCTCGACGAATTTCTTCCCTGGAATTGGACGAAGGCGTCCGTGGTTGCTGCCGTGGCGGCCTGAGCTTGGCTCCGGTCAACAAGGTCCACCACGTCCACACCATTGCCCGCGTCGCCGAGATGCTGGGGGAGAATGAGGAATGGTTGTGGGACGTGGCAACCGAGATGGACCAGGAGGACGGCCTTATCTGGATCTACGGTCCAGGCGACGACAGCGTCATGGGGTTCACCGACTTCGGCATCGAGACGCTCACCGGCATCGTCGAGATCCATAAGGCCGATCCCAGCCTGCTCAAGCGAGCAACCGACCCGGACTGACCCCCACTGCGGCCCACTGCGGCCCACGCCGAATGCTTACGGAGAATGAGGAATGGCTGCGGGACGTAGCAACCGAGATGGACCAGGAGGACGGCCTTATCTGGATCTACGGTCCAGGCGACGACAGCGTCATGCGGTTCACCGACTTCGGCATCGAGACGCTCACCGGCATCGTCGGGACCCACAAGGCAGATCCCAGCCTGCTCAAGCGAGCAACCGACCCGGACTGACTCCACTGCGGCCCACGCCGAATGCTTACCTTGCGCGTTGACCGCACCACGAATGAATATGTGCCCGTGAACCAAAGGATTTCGGGCGAGCTATCCGCACCTTGGGCGTTTGCGCCAGGCTGGCCCGGGGCGGCGAACCTTACCAAGAGCGCAGCCGCCAGCAGCTCTGCAAGCAGGTGAGAAAGGCGCATGCGTCGGTCTCCGGAGTGGTGGTGACTATGGCCGCCGGATGCAGGCGCTAGCCGGGAGGTCGATCGGCAGCCCGCGCTCCTGCAGCACGCCCATGGTCTCGTGCAGCATCGCGAGGAAGCTCGTCGTCGACGTGAAATCCACAACGGTTGGGGGCACGGGAAACCCAAGCGGTGGCGTTGCAGTAGGCCGGCGCATGGAAGGCGCCGTCACCCACATATCGGCAGACGTGGCGCGGTAGGCGCTGACGGGTTAAGGCCATATGGACCGAATGGCCCATGGCATGCAAAGCTTGATCGCATACCAGCGCGCGTCAAAAGGGGACCCAATGGAAGCCGAATCACACCATATTTGTCGCTTAACCGATCGAATTCGCATATTCAAGCAAATCATTGACGCCATGGCTGAGCATATTGATGGGTTCGGCTCGGCCGGCGTTGCCCGCGCGACGATTGCCGCTAAGCGACAACGCCCGATAGCGGAACTGCGGCACGTCCATCCAGCTACAAGAGGGGCGGCGTGATACCCGTGGCATCAGATCGCATTCACGACCATTGGGCTCAAGCCGGCCGGGTCTGCAGGACATCTGCAGAAGATAGCCTGTCTAAGTCTACTGGCTATCTCGACTTCTACCAGAACGAATTATCTGCTCTTCGAGAAAGGCCACTGACGATTGTTGAGGTCGGCGTATTTCGGGGTCAGTTCCTTGAAACGCTCGGAACTTATTTCCCCAACAGCAAGATAATAGGGATTGAAGTCAACGTGAGCCGGGTGAGCTTTGCGAGTAAGAACGTCACGCTCTTGCAAGGCGACCAGGGGAATGTTGCTGGGTTGAAAGAGATATTCCACAAACACACGCCAGACGGATTCGACATCATTATAGACGATGCCAGCCATATTGGTTCGCTCACGAAGTCGCTTTACGACGTCGCCATCAAGTGGCTCAAACCCGGCGGTCGATATTACATTGAAGATTGGGGAACTGGCTACTGGCCGACTTGGCCGGATGGTGCCGCCCCGCAGCCGCCCCACTTTGAGGGAAAAAGCGAGAGCGGCTTTCCTCACAAACTACACTCTCATAACGCAGGAATGGTCGGGTTCCTCAAAAGCTTGGTTGATCATGTCGGCTCACCCGAAACCGAGGGTGTCGTCAGACTTGAGTCCATGGCGCTATGGGCCGGGATTGCGAAACTGGTTCGTTCTTAAGCGTCGGGCGCACGTCTCTGCCCAGGCAAAAACCGTGCGCCCCGAACGTTACCCCGACAACGGGAGCGGCAACGTCACCAGGGCTGCGGTCGGCGTGCCCGTCATGGATGGGACCGCCGCTGCCACGCCGTTGACCAGCACGCAGGCTAACGACTTACGGTAGAGTGCATCAGAGCGACTGCCGGGGCAACACCAGCCGTCGTTGCGCTGCTGTTCAGAACCTACGCGCCGTTCGGGGCTGGATCTCGGCAGGGGAAGCCACCAGCAGCCCGGGGAGCACGTGAAACAATCGGATATGATGTCTCCGGAGTAGTGTTAGCGGTTCGTGGAATACGCAGCGCCGGTCCCGCTGAAACGTCCCAGCGCGTTGCCGTCAAAATTGTTGCTGCTATCGACCCACAGGTTGGTCACAGCGCCAGCGCCGGTAACCTGAAAGCCATAGAGTTGCGTCTTAACCGCTTGCGTATCAAAGGTTTTGTTGCCGATGACGTCGTTGCGGTCAGAGGCCGGAAAACTGCCGGATGGCGGCGAGCCAAACATGATCCCGGCCGCAGCGGTTGCCAGCCCGGCTTGACCGTTGTTGTAGGCAACGTTGGCGGACACCAGCGTATTTATCGTGCCTTGCGTAACAAAGATGCCGCACCCGCCATTGTTCCACAGCACGTTGCGGCTGATAGTCGCGCCATTCATCGCGCCGATGTCGATGCCTGAGCCTCGCGCGCCGCTGATGCGGTTTCCGGTGACGATAGGCGCTATGTTTTGGGTGCCGTAGATGCCCCCGGAGATCACGGCGGTTTGTGTCTGGAAAGCAGTTGCGACGATCGTGTTGTCGGCCACCCGAATATCCTTCTGGTAGGCAAAAGAGATCGGGTCTAGGCCCACTTGGCTGAACGTATTGCGTTCAACAAAGTTACCCATTTCCATTGACCCATCTGACGTGAACGCAACGCCTTGACTAAGCTGCGAAATGTCGAGCGAATTTGAGTAATTACCAACGTTGGAAAGCACAGTATCCCGAACGCCGCTATTATTCGAATTGGATAACAGCACGCCTATTCCGCGTGTGTTCTGAACGCGGATACCATCCAGCACCACGTCCGTGCTGCCATAGACTTGTAGGGTGTTCGGCTTGTTGGAAACGAGCGAGCCAGAGATCGTGAGCTGCCCCGGCTGATTAACGAGGTTCCCGTCAAAGATAAGGCCCGACACGCGAACGCCGGTTGCATTCACGACGCTCAGCAGTTCTGGGCCATTCAGGCTACCGCCGGGAACCGCCATTATTGTAACCGTGCCAGGATCGGCCTTCACCGTGACACCGCTAGTGGGCGACAGGGGCACTGATGTCATGCATGGGAGTGCCGCTGGCGGAAAATAGATTGTCTGCCCCGGCGGCGCTGCGTTCAGGGTGGTGATAACTTTAACTTGGTCTGCAGTGCCGTCGCACACGAGGCCAAAACTGACCGCGCTCCAGACCTCCCCAGTAAGAGCCGACAAAGAGCGGGGTATGCCGCTACCACGCGCGGGGACCACGGTGTTCGTGCCTACATCGCCGCCCAGCTGCACAGCCCCCACCGTCAGCCCCGCCACACTCCCCAGCCCCACCGGGGCCGAGCCGCCCTGGGGGATGACCGTGAGGGACGTTCCATTCCCGCCATAAGGGATACCGGGTGAATCAATCACCCCCGCCGCCCACGCCGGGCTCGCGAGCAGCATCAGGGCGACGGTGAGACGGAGCATGCGGAAATCCTTCACGGGCAGATTGCCAGCACGGCGACAGGCGTCCCGGTTGGTGGGGCAACCACGGTCAGGCCCAAGACGGTCAGCGTGGCCGGGCCGGTGACGATGCCAGAGACCGTCGACGCGGTGGCCGAGGTCCACGAGGCATTGGCCGCGTTGCTCAGCAGCGTGCCGGCGGCTTTGGCCGTCACTTCGATGATGGCGGGGGCGGCGGTGCAGGCTGGTTTGAGTGTCCGGTGAACGTGCCGCCAGCCAGGGTGAGTGCGTGTGCGGCAAGCGACCTTGCTGCCGGTCGCGCAGGGAGCGACAGCGGGAGTGCCTGGGATGCCTTGGGCGCCGGTTGCTCCAGTGAGCCCGATCTGGCCTTGACTACCGGTTGCACCGCCAGCGCCAGCAAGTCCGACCGGCCGCTGACTGCCCACGGCACCAGCCGGCCCAGGAACAGTGCTAGCAGCTCCAGGAGCACCCTGAGGCCCTGCTGGCCCGGTTGTGAGGGCGAGCGCCACGTTGCCCGAGGGATCGGCTCTGCTGCCGTTCATCGAAAGCGCAAACCCGGCCGTCTTCGCCGCCGCCACCGCCTGCGCGTCGCCATACAGCATCGCTGGCATCAGCCGCGGCACCCAATCACCCGCCGCCAATTCGTAAAGCAGCGGCATGCCCGTCAACGGTCGCATCATCGCTGAGCCAACCGATGTCCCTTGCACGCCCAGGATCTGCACGGTCGTGACGGTCAGCCCTGACTCGGTCGAGACCACAACTTGGTCACCGTCCTGCATGCCAGATGTGAGCAACGGCACCGTTTGCGAAGCGCCGGGTTAACGGCCAGCTTCGCCTGCTTCGACCGACAGGCAGCTCGTTCGGTGTGCCACTGCGCGGTGCTCGCCAGGTAATCCAGATTGCCGCTACGCGTTGCCGCGTTGCGCCTCAGCTCCCGCGATACCGTCGACGCCGACCGTCCCAATCGACGCGCAACTTCCCGTACGCCCAACCCTTGCGCCCGCCAAAGCGCGATCTCCTCCCGTTCCGCAAAGGCAAGATAGCGCCCGGACAACGATACCGACGTCCGCGCCAGGTGCGACGGCGCCATCCCGCCCGCCTGCCGGAACCATCGGGTGCCGACCGGCTTTGATATCCCCACCCCCATCGCAGCCTCCTCGCTCGACAAACCTTCGGCGATCAAAGCCCGAAACCGCCGCCGGTGATCTTTCCGCGCCACTGGCGGCCGACCAGGAGATCTCAGCTTGCGTCGCGAAGCCCGATCCGAACGCCGCCGCCCTGCCATCGCAACTTCCTACTTGCCGGTGTTGCGACGACCGGTTGAGCCCGCCTACTGCGCCCCGGTCAGCAGCAGCAGGGCGCCGACGAGCACCAACGGCCTCGCCAGCATGTTAGCGGTACGCGTCGCTTGTCGGCAAATATCAGCGGCATCGTCGCGGCCCACTGGCGCTGCCGCTGCGGCTGCGTGAGCTGTGACCGCCCTCACATCTGGGCGCGCGGCTTGATCTAGGCGGCCGCCGCGATGCGAGGTCTAGCAACCGTTCCATGCAAGCGGGGGCGCTGGATCGACGTCCCAGCGCAGTATGGACCACGCAAGACGCTGTACAATCGCGTTGTGCGCTTGTTGGCAAGGGGCGTGGTGCAGCAGGTTTTCACGACCTTCTCGCAGGCCGACGGCCCTCCGCCCTCAACGCTGCTCGGAGAGGCACTCAGCACAGTTCAGATGGGATAGGGCCGGCGCAACAGGGATAGTGTCTCCTCCAGGGCTTTACAGAGCTTCCAACCCACACTGGACGACCCTGAGTCGCTACGGCGTGGCGAGGGAGCGACGAAGTTGGCTTTGGGTGAACTCTCCGTCGAGCACGATGCTCACTTGGATTCCGACGCTGAATGGCGCTACAATACAACGCGTCCGGCGCGAGGCTGGGCAATAATATTAGTCCAATGAAGCAGGAGCACGTCTTGAACAGTGATGGGGATACAGCGGCGGCCTTGGCAGAAGCCGGTTGTGGCGTCGAGCCGGCAACGCGCCACGTTCAGAGGGAGCATCTCGTGCCGCCTTCTACTTCTCCGGTTGCCGCTGGTATTGTGTATACTGATTTTTTTCGCTTCATCAACGACAGACTTCATCCTCGCGCTTATTTTGAGATTGGCACACACTTGGGCAGGTCGGTTAAAGAGTTTTCGTGCGACGCGGTATGCGTTGACCCAAACTTTATGCTTGACCAAGATGTGATTACAGCCCGCGGGCAGACGCATTTTTATCAGATGCCTTCTGACCAATTTTTCGCCAGCTATAGTTTACGAAACATATTTCCAAATGGACCCGATGTTTGTTTCCTAGACGGTATGCACCGTAGTGAGTACCTGTTGCGGGATTTCATGAATACAGAGCGTAGCTGTCACGAGCGTTCTATTATATTCCTCCATGACTGTCTGCCTGCCAATGCTCGAATGACGTTGCGCACCCATGTTGCGGGTGACCCAGCAGAGGGAGATTGGCAGCATGCCTGGACTGGCGACGTCTGGAAGGTCGTTCCATTGCTACAAGCTCATAGGCCCGATCTAAAGTTATTCTACCTAGATTGCGCTCCAACTGGTTTGATTGCCATCAGCAATTTAAATCCTAATTCGACGAAGTTATCTGCTATTTATTCCGACCTTATTGATCAACTGCGAGAGCTTAGTTTAGACAGCTATACGATTCAGAAACTATGGGACAGCTTGCCTGTAATAGACACTCGCTCTTTGATTTCGAATCCGGAGGACCTGACACTATTTTTGAACATCTACTGACTACGTTCTCCGCGTGCGGACGAGTCTAATATCGAAATGGATGAGTCGTTGGCGAGGCTCGCCATATTCGTCGCGACTTCCGGACGGGAAGAGAGCTAAGTCGCTATTTCGGCCTTTTTCAATGCAGTCAATGAATAGAAGACGGTCGGAGGGCTTCATGTGCTCGCCTCGGTAGGGTTCTTCCTTAACGTCAGCGAGCCCGTAAAAGGAAGCGCCCCTTGGGGCTTGTTGGTGATTGCGAGGCCGTTTATGACGTGATGCCTAGACGGCTTTGGTAGCTAGTTGCACCCCTCGACGGCGCCATGTTTCACAGCCAACGGGTGCGACGGCGGTTCAATTTCAACGGCCTGAGCCTGCAGTCTCCGTGTTGGTCACAGTGCTGCGGTCAACCGGTGAAGATCCTGTCGGCAGTGTTTTTGCTCCGGCGGGCCTGGTCGGTTGTCCAGAGCTGACCGATTTGCTAGGCGGTCCGTGCGGCTATGGCCTATGTCGCGTAAGGAAACACGACTTCATGAAGTCACGTGCATGGACAACCACGACTCCGCTGGCTACAGCGCCCGACTTGCGCCGCGTAGGCGGCGCATGAGCTTGCCCCGGCGGGCACTTACCCGCCCAGAGTACGAAGGCCACGTGGAGCAAGCCAGCTGGGCCGGCGTAACCGGCTGGGCGTGGTTCCCGGAGGATCCCGACCGGCGGGTGGTGCTGGAAATCGTCCATGACGGCTCCGTCCTTGCCTTAGTTACGGCCAATCAGCCGCGGACTGACCTTAAAGAAGCGGGCGTTGGCGACGGTTCACACGGCTTCCGTTTCGTCCTACCTGGCAACGTATTCACCGAGACGGCGGTTACGTTCAAGTTGCGAGAAAGCTTAAGCGGCACGGAAATCTCCGGCTCGCCGATCGTATTGAAGAACGACGTGGCCAGCATCGAGGATGCCAGAGGCGACTTCGCGCGCGTCGTTGATGATTTCGTGAAGAATGGCAGCGAGGGTGAGACGCAGGAGCTAGCCATCTTCCTGCTGCAGCAGTATGACCGGATCGCCGATCGGTATCAAACTCTCGCTCGAACCCGGCTCGAAACGGTCCGCCATTGGACCGAGAGTCTCGAACGACTAGGTACCCTGTCTGAGGCAACCCAGGGCCTGTTGATGATGGCCCGTTATCGCTACGGCGACGAGATCCTTGCGTTGCCCACCTCCAGCGGGCCCGACGTCAGCGTTATCATCCCAGTGCACGGCAGTTTCTGGTATACCCACCAGTGCCTGCGCTCGATCGTAGCCAACAGGCCCGATCGGTCGTTCGAGATCATCATCGTTGATGACCGTTCGCAGGACGAGACACTGTTTGCCTCCATGCTGTTGAGCGGGGTGCGGCTGTTGCGCAACGAGGTCAACCTGGGGTTCGTGGGGTCGGTCAACGCCGGGGCTGCAGTGGCCAAAGGCAAATGGTTGTTGCTCCTCAATAACGACACTGAGGTCACGCCTGGCTGGCTAGATGAATTGTGCGATACGTTCGAGCGAGACCCCGGAATTGGCATAGTGGGGTCTAAGCTAGTGTTTCCAAGCGGTCGGCTACAAGAAGTCGGAGGCATCATCTGGCGTTTCGCAGACGGAGCCAACCGTGGCCGTGACGATAATCCAGAGGATCCGCGGTACTGCTACCTGCGCGACACTGACTACGTATCTGGCGCCGCGCTGATGATCCCGCGCCTGGTATGGGACGAGGTCGGTGGTCTATCGCCGGATTTCGCGCCGGCGTATTACGAGGATGTGGATTTGTGCTTCAAGGTCCGCGCCGCCGGCCGGCGCGTCGTGGTCCAACCATATTCCCGGGTGGTTCACCACGAAGGCGTCTCTGCTGGGACCGATGTTGCCGGATCTGGCATGAAGCGATTTCAACGCCTCAATCAGACAAAATTCGCCAAGCGTTGGTCGATCACGCTGGCGGAGCATGGTATGAACGGCAGCAACCCGATTTTGGAAGATACCCGCTACGTACGCAGGCGTGCGTTGTTCATCGACGACAGCGCGCCCATGCCAGACAAAGACGCCGGGTCAGTGGCCTCTCTGGACCACATGATGTCGCTGCAGCGTCTCGGCTACGAGGTCCATTTCGTCCCCGCGAGCAACATGGCCCGAATCCCCGTCTACACCGAAGCGCTCGAGCGCCGTGGCATTCGCTGCTACTACGCCCCGTATTCTTGGTCGGTCGAGGAAGTTTTGCGCCGGAGCGAATGCAAGTTCGACATCGCCTACACTTACCGTCCCAGCAATGCAAGCAAATATATCGCAGTAATACGCAGTTTCTTCCCTGATGCCAAGATCCTGTTCAACGTTTGTGACTTGCATTTCCTACGCTTGGAGCGGGAAGCAGAGCTGCTTGACCGGCCGGAAATTCGCGTCGCAGCCGAGCACATGCGCGAAACAGAGTACGCAGCAATTCGCTCCGCAGACCATGTGCTTGTTCATTCTAACGCTGAGGCAAGGATCATTGAAGCGGCCCTACCCGGTACAGAGATTACGGTCATCCCGTGGACGGTAGAGCTGCAGCCGCCGCCACCTTCTCTGCATTTGCGAAAGGGCGTAGCGTTCGTGGGCAGTTTCGACCACCCGCCGAACCGGGACGCTGTCAAGTGGCTCGTCACGAAGGTGATGCCGCTGATATGGAGTCGAGACCCCTTAATCCGGCTCTCGGTAATCGGCAGCAACAGTTCTGATGAGGACCGCAATTTGGCCTCGGATAGAGTTGAGATGCTGGGCTGGGTGCCGGACATCACTAAGGCGTTACAGCAATACAGACTGACGGTGGCGCCTCTCCGGTTTGGTGCGGGGTTGAAGGGCAAAGTGCTGAGTAGCTTCGCGGCCGGCTTGCCGTGCGTGATGACACCGACCGCAGCCGAGGGCATGGACTTCCCACTGGAATTGTTTGAGTTCGTGGTGGACACTGCGGAGTCTTTGGCCGTCAAGGTGTGCCAACTGCACAACGACGAGCGCGCAAACGCTGCTGCTGTTGCCGCAGGAAGTCGTTATCTGAGCGAGACTTACTCGCAAGCTATTATTGATGAACGCTTGCAACGAGCGTTGGGGGCTCTGCAAGATGAGGAGTGACCCGCGTTACACACGTGGACACGACATCGGCCGCCGTTCTTCCCAATGCGCTCTACAAGGTGCAGTCTCGCATCTGAAGACGCGACAACCACGTTGCCGCCGACTGCGTGGGTTCGTCCGATCTCGTGATGCTTCCCTTAGTCGGGCCCATGCGGTAGACCACTCCCTGTTGTAAATTGGGTGCGACATCAACGGTGGCTCTGCGGTTTCGCGGGCCAAACCCGCCCAGTGGCGGCAACTCGAGACTATGGACCCTTTGAATTTAGCGTCGTTGCGATTCCTCTAATCTTCGCGGCGGCAATTGCTGCCATACTCTCCGCTTCACGCGTCGTTGCAGAATGTTGCAACTCTATACACACGTCTGCCGCGGCTTCCATTCCCTGCTTGAACAGCATTAACTCAGCCGGACCTAACATACTCCAACAGTGTTTCATGGCGTTCCTCATTCACGATTATGCAGTATAGCCGGGCTTCGGCGTAGATCCTAGCAAGGCGGTATGTCGATGCACGCCGCTAGGCTCGATCCTGACCACAGATAACGATACAATAACTTGGTAGTCCTTGTGCTCGATCCGAGATTTGAAAAGTTGCCCCCTGAACAACATGTCCGATGAGTTGGAGAGGAAAATGGCCTTGAAAGGAGGCATAGTCTATGTCTCACATGATGAAATCTATGGCTGGGCCAGATTTTCGGGTGATCCCTACCGACCACCTATTGTCCAGGCAATTCTGAACGGGAACGTGGTGGCTGAAGCTCGAGCGGATATGCATCACGAGCCGTTTGCTTCGCTCGGAGGGACCGTTGCCGCTTGTGCATTCATGCTCGATATAGGTTCGTCAGGCATCATTCCTCCGGTAACTCTAACCATCATGGCCGAAGGGGAGCCTTTGCCTCGCGGCATCGTCGACATTAAATCTCGGCCATCGAATGAGGAAGTCTACATCGAAAAGGATAGTATAGCCCATGTACTCGCTTATAGAACAGGTGATTTTCAGATAATGAGCAAAGAACCACTCGAGGAACTTCGATTGTATAGTCGAGCTCGATATACTAAATTGGACAAACGTCGACTTGGTGTCTTGATAGGTGCAATTTATTTAGATGAACTTCAGTTGGATATGGACAGAAATCAGATATTCTCATGCGGATTTCATAATATAGAAGTAAGTCCTTTGCATGTTGTAAGGTGGACAGATGGGAGAGCGAAGCTTGATTTCAGGACGCATGCGCTTCCACGATCAGTTAGATTTCATGTCTACTCACTGGCGCCGGGTATATAAAGACCTATTAATCGTCTGCGTAAGCTCGAAGTGCAGACTCCGGCAGACGACCCCGAAGTGAACATAGCGAATATGGCATTTTCTTCCACCTCAGCCAGTGTGGCGCAGTAGGCAACTTAGTAGCAAGCTGGCGACCGTTGAACTGATCGCGGCCACAACGAGCAAAACGCGGTTGACCGTGCAACGCGAACTTGCAGCCTTATGTATCAATTGCCACCACGTATTTTGGCTTGTACTTCGGGGACGGTCCTGGCAGCAAGGTCGCGGATCGGTTTCTTTCGCAGGTGGCCATGGCGCAGCACTTTCTACTATCCGCCGCCGCACGTTCGCTCAGCCTCGCCAAGGTGATGCGGATGTCGGACCTCGGGGTGGAGAACGTCTTCCTTCGGCTGCGTTAGCCGAAGACCGACGGCAAGCCGGTCTGTCCGCACTGTGGCTGCCCGACCTGTTACTCCTGTCGTCGAACGGGGGGTCAGCCGCGCTGGCGCTGCAAAGCGTGCCGCCACGACTTTTCGCTCACGTCCGGAACGCTGTTCGCCTGGCACAAGCTGCGGTTGCGGCGTTACCTGCTCGCCGTCGCGGTGTTCTGCATTGAAGTGAAGGGCAAGAGCATGTTGGCGCTCTCCGGTGATCTGGACGTTCATTACAAGACCGGGTTCGTGTTGGCGCATAAGCTGCGCGAGGCTATGGCAGCTAGCGTGAGGGGGCTGCGGGTCGGCGGCGAAGGACGGGTGGCCGAGATCGATGGCGCCTATTTCGGTGGCCATGTCCGGCCGGAGAACCTGGCGCCGACCGGGTCGATTGGCCATGTCAGCAGTGATTACGAAAGGCTTGTTGATCGCCTTGGATGGATCAACGACATCTATTGCCTGACCCCAAACGTTGCCAGCGCTGTCGTATCCAAAGCGGCCCATCTGGCTAATCGAAAAGAATGCATTTGCGTTGGCAAGATATTGCGCAGCCGAGACGCTGGTATGCATCTCGATCGCCAGCTGGGCATTAGACAGCGCGGCAAAACGGGACCAAGAGCCTGCTGGATAACATACAAATGGGCCTGCTTCATGCCGGTATAGTCACCCCGGCTTGCCGCCAAGGCGGTTTCTGCCCTCTGCCAAGCGTCGCTTATCCTACCGGTCTCCGGCCTCGACTGATACAGAAAGCGCATCTCGCCCGGAGGCGGATCGCTTCCCGCTGCATGAGTCGCGGGCACCACGGCAATCGACAGGAGAAGACTAAGGCAAGCTACGAAGCTTCGCTTCGGAATTGTTGACACCGCCATGTCAGTGCGTCGGTATCTTTGTTCCCACAGCACCAGTGTAGGGGTTCAAATTGCCCTTGGCCGAGTAGTTATCTCGCTGTGTGGCATTTGGATCAGTGGCATGGTGCGGCGCCACGTAGGTCCCGCGACTGGTCGTGTAGCCGGATACGGAATGAGACGAGCTAGAGGATCCCGATGAGCCTCTGGACTGCGACGCTATTGGAACTGCCACTAGCGTTACGATGGTCAGTGCCAAATGACGCATATGGGCTCTCCACCGGCTTCATGCCGCTATCGTAGCGAATACAGGAAAGTTGGCTCCGAATAAAGGGTGAGTCGATGCTTGTACGGGCATGAAACATGGAAGCATGTCCATGGTGGGGTTCTGTATTTGAACTCGGCCTCGTCCTCGGCGGGGAAGCCTGATCTCGACTGTCTGCACGCATTTCGGTAGCGACGAACCCGGACACTCTACTCCGCCTTGCTTCGGCGCGTTGTTCCGCCGTGGAGGGCCAGATCAGCCGCCTAAAGATGTAGAAGCGCACCTTGTACGGGCTCACCGGGTTTGAGTTGCCCCAGGCGGGTGCAGTATTCGGCGTGACAAGGCGAGCAGGACGGGGTTTGCGGGAGAGCCACAACTCAACCGCCGTTGACGGCCTTCAACGCCGTCGAGCTTTTCCCCTGGGAATCGGTGGTCGGCGGCGGCCCGCAACCTCCCGTAAGTCCAATGCGACTCTTACCCTTACGCTGGTTGGGAGGCTTGCCGCAGGCCGCCTTACCCGTGGTCCGCTCATCTCTCCGGGCTGCTCGCCTCCCCGTCGGGGTTTAACCGGCCTTGAGAAATTAGCGCGGCATGGTCAGATCGCCAGATTCGTTCCGGAATGGAGCGAAACGCCGCTCAAAGGTGGTGAGGATCGCGGTCCAGTGCAGCAGCGCGAATACAGGCCGTTTCGTCCCCAGCCCCGCATAGCACAAGGAACAGATCATGCTTGCGAGGCTGCTCGTCGGAGGAATTGAGAATTCGCTGCGCGATGATCCAATTGCTCGCCGCGAGTTCCGCTCGTGCTGCGCTGTCGTCCGGAACCGAGTACATGGTTGGCAGATAACCGGGGCCGGGTGGCGGCGGCTGCGCCGGAGCAATAGGCTGAGGATTCGAGTAGAGCGCTGCAAGCTGCATCTTCGACAACTTGCTCGCGTCGAGGGCGCCATTGGCCTCCATACAATTGTTGTAGGCCGCCGCGCTCTGGACTGCCGAGCCTATGCTGACGGCTACGTTTGCCGCTAAGTCTTCGGCAAACCGGGTGCTCGCCTTGCGCGCGTGCGACGTAGGCACGCTCAGATCGCCTCCGGCGGCAGACCCCTGCTGCTGACATACAGACATCATCGAGACGAATTGGTCCGGCGGCACACCCGGTGGAGCCATCCAGTTCGTGGCGCAACCGCTCAATGCAATCAGAGTGGCGACACCCACGGTCGATTTCAAAGTTTTGCTCACAGCCGACCTCTTCCTTCATCCCGCTCTCGCATCGGATATGACGCGGATCGGGAATACTGGCTCGATGCGATTTGACAGGATTTGTCAGTCATTGTCGTAAAGCAGAAACGCGCGGGATATGTCCGAACTCCCCTTATCCGCCGGGCGGTCAATATGAACTGCTTTCCTTGCGGCTCTCTGATCGGCATCACCTCCGCGCGGACGATCACCTTCGCCATTCCGTCCCGCTTCCTGACCGGCGCCGCCGCAAGGGGTGGCCTGGCCCTGATCAACTCCGTCGGCGCGTTCGGAGGCTTCGTCGGCTCGTTTGCAGTGGACTGGCTGAAGATACGACCGGCGGCTTCAGCATCCCCATAGCCGCCTTGGCACGTTCTTGATCGCCAGCGTTCTGTTGACTTTGTCGTTACGCCGTCCACTGCTGGAGGACTGAGCCATGATCGACACCGCGAATACCGAAATCCCGGTCGCCACCGTCCAACATCCCTGGCCCGATAGCTGGCTGCTTGACGGCCAGGCCATGTCGCCGACGCGCAATCTACTTATTATCGAGGTGCAGACCGCCAGCGGCGGCGTTGGTATGGGCTATCTACACTTGCTGACGCCGGGGCTGCGTAAGCTGCAAACCTGTATCTCGGAGATCATGGCCCCGCGCGTCCTCGGCAAGAACGCCACCGCTGTGGAGGCGATCGGGCGCGATTTGTGGCGCGCCACGCTCACCTCCGGCTGGGGCGGCATCACCACCATGGCCATTTCCGCCATCGATATCGCGCTGTGGAACATCGTCGGCAAAGTTGCTGGACTGCCCATGCATCGGCTCTGGGGTAATTTCTGCAGCCAGATTTCCACCTATGGGAGCGGCTGCTTCCGTGGCAGCGGCGGCGAAGGAATAATCAAGAAAGCGCGGCACTATGCCGAACAGGGCTTAGCGCGATAAAGATGCAATTGGCCCACGTCCAAGACCTGGCCACCTACCTCGACAACGTCCGCCGCATGCGGGACGCGGTCGGCCCGGGCATCGAGATCATGATCGACGTGAACCAGGGCTGGTCCCCCGACACCGCGATTCTGATGGGCCGCAAGTTCGAGCAATACGATATCTACTGGCTGGAGGAGCCGGTCATTGCCGATGATTTCGCCGGCTACATGCGTGTTGCCGACAAGCTCGACCTTCGCGTGGTCGGCGGCGAGACACACTTCACTCGCTACGACATGCGCCCCTTCCTGGAGCATCCCGGCGTGCCGATCCTGCAGCCCGACCCGATGCGCGGTGGCCTCGCCGAAATGCGCAAACTGGCCACGCTGGCCGACACCTGGGGCATGACTATCGCGCCCCATCTGTTCCCAGAATTGGCGGTCCACGTCCTCTGCTCGATCCCGAACGCCAGCTGGATCGAGCACATGGGCTTGCTGGATGACCTATGGGTTGAGGCTCTGCCCGTGAGAGGCGGCCGGGTCACCGCCCCCGAGCGCCCCGGTCATGGCTTGGCGTTCAAGCCCGAGGTGCTGGCGAAGTTCCAAGGCTGGGAGACGCTGAGCCGATTACAGTAGACCTCGTCAGATCAGCCGTAATGGAGTAATTGGAGCCGTCTTCGACCGGAACCGCATCCAGGCGCTCAGGGATTTGCAGAGTCCTTCCTACATCAGTCTATCCAAGGTCTGGACTTGGTACCTGAGAGCCAGGAGAGCAGATCCTACTCGCTCTGATTAGGACTGGACGCAATGTGGAGACGTTAAACAGAGTTCCGATGGCTGAGAGGCATGAGCGGGAGATGTCTTGCTCAGGCCGACGACGGGCATTTTCTGGCAGGAACGGCGCGCTAAACACCGTTTCGGCCTGCGCATCCGGGACCTGCGCATCCGGGACCGTCCAGCACACATGCGGTGCGGGGTCCGGATCGTTTGGCACCTGTGCCCCAGGAACGAACGCCAGTGCAAGACGACTCGGCCAATTTGTCCGCGGTGATAGTCAGGAGCAGCACCGGCTGGGTCAGGCGCAGCAGGCGCAAGGCTTTCCGGCCAACCTTTATGGTGGACAGCAACAGGGTGTGGCGGTCTCCCGCCTTGGATACAGCCCCGTCTGATTCTGCTCTCGAGGTGACGTCGGCGCTTGACCTGAGCTGTTCGCCGAACAGCTTCTGCTAAGCTGGAACGCCAGGCAAAAACCCGCGTATAATTAGTGTGACATAGTTTGAGGCAATCGTCTCCGCCGAATCCGGACCGTCAGGCCGCCACCATCTCGCCATCCAATTAAGGCAGGAGATGATTGCGCGAGCCGCCAGTTTGACATCAAGTTCGCGAAACTCTCCTGTGTCGATCCCGTTACGAATTATACCGCGGAGGAGCTCCTCATATGCGTCACGCTTGCGCTGTACTTGGGCTTTGACCTCCAAGTCGGTGAGCTCGCGGTAGCCGAGCGCGGAGGATATGTAGAGCGCAGTGTTGATCGCAATATACTGCGCATGCGCCCTAGCAAAACCCTCAATACGCTCGGCAGCGGTCGAGCACGTTGCCAGCCGTTGGTTTACGAGTTGGTGCAACCGATCGACGGAGATCATGACCACAAGGCTGTGGATTTCCTGCTTGTCGGCAAAGAAATGGTAGAGCGACGCCTGTGTGACACCAACGGCACGGGCGATGTCACGCACAGACGTGCCCTCGTATCCCTTCGAGGCAAAGAGCGTTGCCGCTGCCAGAATGATCTTGGAGGTACGGGATCCGTCGTCCAGATCGATCTTCCGGGCAACGCGATCCATGCGCAGAGGCTTGTCTTCCGTCATAGGGCGCTTCACCGAACACTCGTTCAGCGTGCACCACACTGGACACGCGTGGGTGCGCTGTCAATCGCGTCGGCAAGGCACCTTACCTACCCGTCGAAGAACGAGTTGCGAGTGCAGCGTGTTCATAGCCGCATCACAAATACCCGTTAGCATTGTGATACCTACAACGGAGACCAGCGAAAGCCTGGCCACAAACCTGTCAGCGGTCCGCACAGGCGGCTTACGAGAATTGCGCGTGAGATGCACTTGCCGAACGTTCGTTCGGGGGACTACAATCTTGAAAACTGAGGGACACGGAAACGCCCATGACGTCTCAAGACGGCAAGTCTGGTGACTATTCGGCGAAGCAGCGGCTCGACAGCCGGATCTGTGCCGTGGTGGGGGCCGGTCAGGGCATAGGCCGGGAGTGCGCAATCGCGCTGCGCAGCGCCGGGGCGAGCGTCGTCTGTCTAGACATTGACCTTGCATCGGCGCTGTCCGTGGCCGAGGAAGTCGGCGGCAGTGCTTTCGCGATGGATGCGACCAAGCCCGAGATCGTCGAGGCCGTTGTCGCAGACATCGTCGCCGGGCATGGCCGGCTGGACGCCGTCATCGACATCGTCGGTGCATCGTTTGGCGCCGCGCTGCTCGAGATCGACGAGGCGCTCATCCGGCGCAATTTCGATCTGAACCTGTTCCAAGCCATGTATGTGAGCCGCGCCGCTGCCGCAGCCATGGCAAAAACCGGCGGCGGAACACTCGTGTTCATCGGCTCGGCTGCGGGCCTCACCAGTCTGCCGAACCAGATCATCTACGGTGCGGCGAAGGCCGGCCTGCATCATTTCGTCAGCTGCGCAGCATCGGAGCTTGGCCATCTCGGCATCCGCGTCAACGCCGTGGCACCGGGCTACGTGCGGACGGACCGCATGATCGCTCGCTTCGACGACTCGCAATGGAGTGAGATCGCTGCGGCAACCCCGTTGCAGCGCTGTGGCGAGATGGCCGACATCGCCGGGGCGGCGCTGTTCCTGACGCAGGATCTATCTGGCTACATCAGCGGCCAAGTGCTCACCGTTGATGGCGGCATGCTCAATCCGCCGCGGGTGATGCGAAACTCCTCGATGCGCCAGATTACCGGGCGCATGGTTAACGACTGACAGGGCTAGCGACGGCACAATTGCGGCAAAGACCGCTTCTACGGGGAGGAAAGCCGATGAGGCTTATTGCAAAATGCCTAGCCGTCAGTGTGCTGGCATGCGCCATGCCGCTCGTGACAGCCGGCGCGCAGGACCGCACGAACCCGGTTCGGATCGGCGTCCTGACCGACATGAGCGGTGCCTACAAGCAGGCAGTCGGCCCGGGCTCCATCATCGCGGCAAAGCTCGCCATTAGCGATTTCGGCGGCACGGTGCGCAATCTGCCGATCGAGGTCATCTCAGCCGACATGCTCAACAAGGTGGATGTCTCCACCTCGCTCGCCTTGGAATGGATCGACGTACAGCATGTCGATGCGATCGTAGATGTCCCGCTCTCCTCGGCAACGTTGGCGGTGAACACCGTCGTCAACCAACGCGACCGCATCCTGTTTTCCAATGCCGGAACCACGGATTTGAGCGGCAAGGAGTGCAACGGCCACTCGGTGCAGTGGGTCTGGGACAATTACGCGATGGCGGCGGCGCTGACGAACGCGCTGATGGCAGAACACGGCGCCCGGTGGTTTTATCTAACGGCCGACTACACGTTCGGCCAAGACCTCGAGACCACAAGTTCCGAAATCGTTCGCCGCAACGGTGGTACGGTGCTGGGCGCGATCCGGATGCCGTTGGGGACGGCCGACCAGTCCTCGGCCGTGCTGACCGCAGCGTCGGCCAAGGCCGATGTCATTGGCTTGGCCAACGGGGGCACGGATACGCAGAATTCGATCAAGCAGCTTAACGAGTTCGGGATCAGTAACACGACGGGTTACAAGGTCGCCGCCTTCGTATTGGGTCAGGGGGATATCCAGGCGTCCGGGCTGAAGCTTACCCAGGGCTTGTATGTGCCAATGCCGTTCTACTGGGCGATGAACGACAAGACCCGCGCCTGGTCGAAGCGGTTCATGATGCTGTCCGGTGGGGTGCCCCCAACGTATCAGCAGGCCGGCGTCTATTCGGAGATCACGCATTACCTGAAAGCACTTGCCGTCGCAAAATCGGCTGGCGGGCACGACGTGCTGGAGAAGATGCGGGAGATCCCGGTGCATGACGACCTGTTTGGCGACGGAACGCTACGAGCCGATGGCCGGGTCACGTTCCCGATGTATCTGTTCCAGGTGAAGGCGCCGGAGGAGAGCGAGGGTCCCTTCGACTTCTTCAAAGTGGTTCGCACGGTTGCCGCCGATCAAGCGTTGCGTCCACTCTCTGCCACCGCCTGCGCCTTGGCGGCCACGAATTGATGCCAACCAGCTCGATCACGCTCTGGGATCGACTTCAGGAGGTGCTGCGGGATAGGTCCGACAGCACCGCGCTGGTTCACGCCGCCGGCCGCCTGACGTACGGCGAGCTTTGCCGGGATGCCGAGGCGCTCGCCCTCGGCCTCCTATCCCAGGGGGCCCGTCCCGGCGATACGATCAGCTATCAAATGCCCAACTGGGCGGAGACCGTCCTAATCGTGCTGGCGACAATGCGCATTGGGGCCATCTGCAATCCGATTATCACGATCTATCGCAGCCGTGAAGTTGCCTACATCCTTGGCAACGCCAGGTCGAAATTCGTCTTCGTTCCTGAAGAGTATCGCGGCTACCGGCACGCGGACGCAACGGCGCCATTGGCCGATGCAGTCGGTGCCCGGATGGTCGTTTGCCGCGGGCAGCATGCCGGCGCCCAAACCTTTGAAGCATTGACCTTCGACGCATTGCTGAAGAGCGGGCGGCAGTTACAGCAGGCGCCCGACCGGCCGACGTTTCCGGTGGTCAACCCAGCGAGCGACATGCTGTTCCTGTACACCTCCGGCACAGAGGGACAGCCTAAGGGCGTGCGTCACTCGCACGCGACCATCATGAGCGAGGCAGCCGCCGTTACCGCTGCCACGCGCCTAGGCCCGGACGACTCGTTGTTTATGGGATCGCCGCTGACCCACATCACCGGGTTCGCCTACGCAACAGTTGCGGGGCCGTTCCTGGGCGCAAAGGTCTGCCTACAGGACATCTGGGATGTGCAGGAGGCTGCTGCGCTGATCGAGCGCGAGGGATGCGTCTGGACCGTTGGGGCCACGCCTTTTCTGCAGGGGCTGCTGGAGCCAGCCCTTGCCGACCGCATCCGCAGCCTGCGCATCTTCCGCTGCGGCGGGGCCGATGTGCCGCCGCAATTGATCCGCCGCGCCCAGGAGCGAGGGATCCGGGCGATGCGGACCTATGGCTGCAGCGAGCATCCAACGATCTCCGGCGGTGTGGACGACGACCCGGCACGCGCCGCCACCACGGACGGCCGTGTTCATCCGCAGAACCTGGTCCGCATCGTCGATCTCGACGACGAGAACCACATTCTGCCACCTGGCAAAGTTGGGGAGATCCAGTCGCGCGGGCCGGAGGTGTTCCTCGGCTATGTCGATCGCGCGCTCGATGACAAGGCATTCACGCCGGACGGTTGGTTGCGCACCGGCGATCTCGGCCAGCTCGATTCCGAGAGCTACGTCACCGTCGTCGGTCGGCGGAAGGACATCATTATTCGCAAAGGTGAGAATATCAGCGCCAAGGAGATCGAAGACCTAGTCCTTGATCTCGAGCAGATCCGCCAATGCGCCGTCATCGGCGTGCCCGACGCGGAGCGCGGTGAGTTGGTCGTAGCAGTCTGCGTGCTGGCGGGCGGCACCAGGCTCACATTCGCTGACCTCACAGGGCACCTGCAGCGCGCGGGCATCGCGCGGCAGAAATTCCCCGAGCGGCTGGAGATCATCGAGGAGATGCCCATGAACGCCGCTGGCAAGATCCGCAAGGTTGATCTGCGCACCCGCTTCTCCAACGCCGCGGCCCCGGTCGCCTGACAGAAGAAGGATCGATTATGGAGCTCTTTGGACTGACCTACGTAAAGGTAGAGATCGCCGAATTGGTGGCGACGGTGACGTTCGCCAACCCGCCGGTGAACGCGCAGACCGACGAGACGCAGGACGAGCTGATCTTCGCCATGGACTGCCTGTCCGATCGTGACGACGTCCGGGTCATCGTGCTCACCGGGCAGGGCAAGGTGTTCTGCGCCGGCGTCGACATCAAGGCGCGCGCCGGCAAGAGTTGGGGCGAGGGTCTGCGCCGCAGCAATCAGCGATCGGCGCGGGAGAGCTATCATTCGGTCCGTGAGTGCATCAAGCCGGTGATCGGTGCGATCAACGGTGCCGCACTGGGCGCGGGGCTGGCAATTATTGCCTCGTGCGACGTCCTGATCGCGGCGGAGACTGCCTCGCTCGGATTGCCGGAGGTGACGGTCGGTCTCATGGGCGGCTGCCGCCATGCCATGCAACTCTTTGGACGGTCGCGGGTCCGGCGGATGATGCTGACGGGCGACCGGATGGATGGGCGGGAGCTATACCGGCTCGGCGTGGTGGAGGACTGCGTGCCCTTGGCCGACCTCCTGCCCACAGCGCTGGCGATGGCCAGGCGCGTCGCTGGCTATAGTCCAGTGGCGACGCAACTCGCCAAACAGTCTCTCAACACGATCGAGCAGCTCAGCCTGCGCGACGGTTACCGCTACGAGCAGGAGATGACGTTGCAACTCGGCAAATCCGAAGACTCCCGCGAAGCGATGGCCGCCTTCCGCGAAAAGCGCCCGCCTATATTCGTCGGGCGCTGAAGTCAAGTGGATATCCGGTTCGATCGCAGCCAGGACCGTTATCGCGCGCAGGTTCGCGATTGGCTGGCCGACAACTTGCCTGCGGGGTGGGTGCAGGCCGGCCACTGGCCAGCGCTGTCCGAGGCGCAGGAGCAGGGCTTTCTGATCGACTGGGAGCGCCGGCTATATGCGGCCGGGTATTCTGGCGTCGCATGGCCAACGGACTATGGCGGCCAAGGGCTGGATGCGATCTCGGACCTGATCGTCAACGAGGAACTCGGGCGAAGCGAGGCGCCGGAAAGCATCAACACGATCGGACGCGAGCTGGTCGGGCCGATCCTCTTGAGCGCCGGTACCGAGGCACAGAAGCGCCACCACGTGCCGCGCATCCTGTGCATGGAGGATGTCTGGTGCCAGGGCTTCTCGGAGCCGAATGCCGGCTCGGACCTCGCAGCGATCAAGACGCGTGCCGTGCGTGGCGAGGACGGGCGATGGGTGGTGAACGGTCAGAAGATCTGGACCAGCTACGCCCATTTCGCGACGCATTGCATCCTGCTCGCGCGGACGAACATGGAGGCCTCAGCGTATAAAGGCATGTCGTTGTTCATCGTGCGGATGGACACGCCAGGAATTGATGTCCGCCCGATCCGCCATCTCAACGGCCATCGGCATTTTAATGAAGTGTTCTTCACAGACGTTGCCATTGAACCAGATAGCCTGATCGGTTCGTTAGATGACGGCTGGACGACGGCGGTAAAGGTGCTCGGCTTCGAGCGTGCGACCACGCGACTGTATCGGCAGGCACGCTTCCTTGAGGAGTTGCGTGCGCTCGTCGCCCATGCACGCGAGCATGGGGACTTGTCCGAGATGGTGCTGTCGGAGCTAGGCGCGATCGCTTCGGAACTCGCCATCATGCGTTACCATAATTTGCGCTTTGTCAGCCGCATCGCCGAGGGCGCAAAGATTGGCGAGGAGGCGAGCCTGCTAAAGCTTTTATGGAGCCAGCTGCACCAGCGCATCGCAGGATTCGGTCTCGATCTGCTCGGCGCGGAGTTCGACGCGATCACGCCGATCGCCGAACGGTTCCGGCGGATCTACTTCACGGCACGTGGTGAGACGGTTTACGCCGGCAGCTCGCAAATTCAACGCAACATCATCGCCGAGCGTGTTCTGGGATTGCCACGGCCAGAGCGGAGGGGCGCCCAATGAATTTCCAACACTCCGAGGAACAGAGGCTGCTGCGCGACAGCGTGCGGCTTGCCCTCGGCGATGGGGTGAGCGGATTGGCCGACTTCGGTGCATTCGGCCTGCTCGTGCCCGAAGCGCTCGGCGGCAGCGGGCTGGGCTTGGTCGAAGCGGCGATCGTGCTCGAGGAGGTCGGCCGAAACGGGCTGCACGATCCTGTCGCCGAGACAATGCTCGTAGCCGGGGGCGTTGCCACCTTGTACCCGGACCAAGCTGAGGCAATGATGCGGGGCGACATCCCAGTCGTGAGCGCCGTTCCGAGTGCACTTGCACGGGTTGGCTCCCGCCTGAAGGGCAGCTTGGCAGTGGCGGCGCCGGAACGCACACGCCGGGTCGCCGCCTCGATCGGCAACACCGGGCTTGCGCTCGTGGCGATGACGGACCTCCGGGAGCGCACGCCTCGCGCCGCCATCGGCACCCGCGAGGTGGCGTTCTCGGCGACGGTCGACATCGGCGCTACCGACGCCTGGATCCTCGATTTACCCGATTACGAAAGTCAGCTCGCGGTGCTTCGCTGCGCCGAGCTGCTGGGTGCTGCGGAACATTGTTTCGGCTTGGCTACCACGTACCTGAAAGACCGTACGCAGTTCGGCCAGCCGATCGGTGCCAACCAGGCATTGAAACACCTTGCTGCCGACGTCTACGTCACGGTCGAGAACATCCGGGTCAGCGTGGAGTATGCGGCGGCTGCGATGGACGCCGCGCAAGCAGCGCCGGCTCACGCGGCAACTGAGGATGCCGGGACCGCAATTCTGGCGATGCTGGCCTATGTGCCGCGGGCGTCGCGCGACGTGGCCGAGGCCGCGGTCCAGTTCCACGGCGGCATCGGCCTGACCTGGGAGTATGCCCTCAACTACTATGTCCGCCGCATAGTACGGCTCGGCACGGCACTTGGTCCGGTCTCTCTCCATCGCTCCCGGCTGCTCGAGCGTGTCTGCCCTCCTTCCAAAGTCGCAGCAGAGGTCCGGGTGGCATGAGCACGCTCTACGAGCATGCCGACCCGGCGGTGCGTCTCTTCCTGGCGCATGAAACCCCCCAGGCGCTGTTCGAGGACGGCGCCTGGAACGAGGGGCCTTGCTACTTCCCAGCATCGCGTACGCTTATCTGGTCCGATATCCCCAACGACCGTCTGATGCGGTTCGACGAGATTGCCGGGCATGTTTGCACCTTCCGAACGCCGTCGCAGAATGCCAATGGAAACACGGTCGATAGCTTGGGCCGTCTGATCACCTGTGAGCATGGCTCGCGGCGGGTGACACGCACGGAGTTCGACGGCCGAGTTTCGGTTCTGGCGTCGTCAGCTGACGGCAAGCGGTTGAACAGTCCCAACGACGTCGTAGTGCGGTCGGATGGAACGATCTGGTTTTCCGACCCGAGTTACGGCATCGACAGCGACTATTTCGGGCATCGCGCCCCACGCGAGCAGGACGGAGCCCATGTCTTCCGGCTCGATCCGTCCTCCGGCCAGCTCGATCGCGTCATCACCACGATGGAGCAGCCCAACGGCTTGGCCTTCTCGGCCGATGAAACCAGACTTCTCGTCGTGGATTCCGGCCGCACGGGCGGGCCCGACCTGCCAGCCCACATTCGCCGTTTCGACATCGGACCCGGCGGTGCCCTCGCCGACCGCGGCATCCTGGCCGATGCGCCGGTCGGTGTGTTCGACGGCATCCGGGTGGATGACGAGGACCGCATCTGGGCGGGCGTCGGCGATGGTGTCTGCTGCTTCGCCTGCGACGGCCGATTGCTCGGCCGGATGTGTCTCGGGATGCCGGTGATCAATCTCTGTTTCGGCGGACCGAAGCTCAACATCCTTTATATGTGCACCCCACATCAGCTCCTGCGCGTGCCGGTTCGGGCGCGAGGGCAGACATTACAGCAGGTCCGGTCATGAGCGACGCCATCGACTGGCGCCCGGAGGGAGGCACGTTTCCGGCGCCATCTGGCCGCTTGCAGGGGCGATCAATCCTGGTGACGGGCGCGGCGCAGGGGATCGGGCGCGCGATTGCCCGCCTGTTCGCAGCCGAGGGAGCAAAACTGGCACTGCTGGATCGCAATGCGGACTTGCTGGACGCCGTAGCCGCTGAGGTCGGCGGTGTTTCCATAGTTTGTGATCTCGCGGACGCAGCTCGGATCGCCCCAGCCGTCGAGCAGGCGATTGTGGCGGTGGGTGGCCTGGACGGTCTCGTCAACGGGGCCGGTGTGCATGCGGCCGGGTCGCTCACCGAGACGACACCCGATCAATGGCGGACCGTGATGGCGATCAACCTGGATGCGCCCTTCCTACTCTGCCGCGCTGCCTTGCCGGCTCTGCAAGCGGGCCCGGCGGCAACAATCGTGAACCTGTCGTCAGGCGTCGGCCTGGCGCCTTATGCCAACCGCGCCGCCTACGCGACGTCCAAGGGAGCTCTGATCACCCTCGGCAAGGTGCTGGCCATGGAGCTTGCACCGAAGATCCGAGTGAACACGATCTGCCCGGGACTGATCGATACGCCCATGTCGGCGGGGCTGCCGTACCACAACAATCCCGACGTGCTGCAGCGCTATGCGTTGCGCCGCTATGGGCGCGACAGCGAAGTGGCGCAGGCAGCCTTGTTCCTGAGCTCCACTTCATCCTCCTTTATCACAGGGGTGACGTTGGCGGTCGATGGAGGCCGGACCTACCATTGACGCCGGTTCAATAAGAAACAGGGGGGAATCTCCGGATGAGTGCCCATACAGTCGACGACATCGACACGACCATCAACGTGCAGGCCGCCGCAGAAAGCTGGCTCGCCAACTTCGATCGGCTGATTGGCAGCAGTGACCGGGACGGTTTGGCTGCGCTATTCACGCCAGACGCGTATTGGCGCGACCTGCTGGTTTGCCAGTGGGATTACCGGTCACTGAAAGGGCGGGAGGTGATCGCCGGGCACCTCGCCACCGAGGCAGCCGCGTGTGGCCTGCGCAGCATCGCGCTCGACGAGCGCTACTCCGCTCCGCATTGGGAAACGCGGGCCGGGACGCGCGTGATCGAGGTAATCTTCACCTTCTCCACCACCATCGGCTCCGGCAACGGTGTTGTCCGGCTGGTGCTGGCGGACGCAGAGAAGCCCGGTGTGCTGGCCTGGGGCCTGATGACCTCATTGCAGCGGCTGACAGGATTCCCCGAGGCCATCGACGCACACCGGCCGGAGCGGGCTGCCGTGCGTCATCCTGGCGAAAACTGGCTGGACCAGATCGCCCGTGCCAGAAGCTTCGACGGCGAGGAGCCGGAAGTGTTGGTGGTCGGCGCCGGCCATGCCGGGCTGATGATTGGCGCGCGGCTGAAAGCGATGGGTGTCCGCGTTCTTCTGGTTGAGAAATCGCCCCGCGTCGGCGACATCTGGCGCAACCGCTACCATACATTGCAGCTTCACAACGAGGTATTCTCGATCGACTTCCCTTACACCACCTATCCGCGCAATTGGCCGGTGTACCTGCCCAAGGACATGTTCGCGGCTTGGATGGAGTTCTACGCCACCGCGACGGAACTCGCGGTTTGGACCTCCACACAATTCGGCGGTGCGGCCTATGACGAGGCGGACGGGCGCTGGTCCGCACGGCTGACCACCGCCGACCGTGCCGAACGGGTGCTCCGGCCGCGGCACATCATCCTGGCGACCGGCGGCATTTCCGGCCGGCAAAACTACCCAGCACTGCCCGGGCTCGACAGCTTCGCCGGAACCGTTTCCCACTCCGCCGACGTGCGGCCAACCGAGGCGTTCCGCTCCAAGAAGGCGATCGTGATCGGCACCAGCACGAGCGGCCATGACGTGGCGCTCGAATTGTACCAGCGCGGCTGCGACGTCACCATGATACAACGGGGGCCGACCAACGTCGTCAGCATCGACCCCGCTAACGCAATCTATGCGCTGTACAAGGAAGGCCGAACGATCGACGAGATCGACGTGATCTCGATAGCCAGCGATTTCGGCACCACCATCCGCAACTATCAAGACTTCGCACGGCATATCGAGGCGCTGGATAGCACGCTGCATGAAGGGCTGCGCAAGGTCGGCTTTCGACTAGACCCTGGGTACCTGAACGGTGGATATTTCGCCAATTACCTCCACCGGGGCGGTGGCTACTACATCGATGTCGGTGCATCGGCCTATCTGATCGATGGCCGCATCCGGCTCGTCCAGAACGATGACCTCGCGAGTTATGAGGCCCGAGGTGCGCGGCTGCGCGACGGTTCGCTGTTGGAAGCGGACATCATCGTGCTGGCGACCGGCTATCTGAACCAGGAAGCCGATATCCACGAATACTTCGGCCAAGACATCGCAGCACGCGTGGGTAAGGTATGGGGCTGGGACGAAGGCGGCGAACTGCGCCGCGCTTGGCGTCCGACGGGCCAGCGCGGCTTGTGGCTCCAGCTCGGCGGGATGCCGCAGGCGCGGACGTATTCCAAGCTATTGGCCCTACAGATCGTCGCCGAGCTCCGCGGGATCAAGCGCACGACAAAGGGAAATGAAGCATGACCTTCAGCCGACGCACCGCCCTTGGGGTCGCAGCATCGCTGCCGTTCGTATGGAGGAGCAAAGCGCAGAGCCGCGGACCCATCAAGATAGGGCTGATCGCCCCGCTCAGTGGATCGCAGCAAGACATCGGCAATCACCTCAAGGTCGGTGCTGAACTCGGTGTAGCCCATGTGAACGCCGATGGCGGCATTAATGGCCGGATGCTTGAGCTGGTGGAGCGGGATGCGAAAGCCGACGCGCCCACCGCGATCGCGGCCGCACGCGAGTTGGCAGCGCAAGGGATCAACCTGACGCTGGGTACGGTGAACAGCGCACTAGCCTTGGCGCTTGGGCCGGTCATGCAGCAACTCGGCTCCATCCATCTTGCCGGGGGCGCCGGTTCGGACAAGATCAACCACGGCGCCTACAATCCAAACTTCGTGCGCGTCGGCGCCGAGCCTTACATGTTCGTTCGCGCAGAGACCAAGCTCATTGCGGAAAAATACCCCGCGTTACGCCGCTGGGTCGGCCTGGTGCCAGATCACGAATACGGCCGGACGGTTTGGTCGACCTTCGTCGACGGCATGCTGACCTTCTACCCGGCTGCTACGGGAGCTAAGCCTGACATCGTCGACCCCGTCATGACGCCGTTCGGCGGCGGCGACTTCAAGACCCAGATCAACACCGCCATGCGGCTGGCCCCCGATGGCCTGCTGAACTGCAACTACGGCTCCGATCTCATCACCATTCTGCAGCAGGCGCGACCCTACGGGCTGTTGACCAAGGCAAAACTATTCGTGGACAGTGCCGGCGACCTGCTCGTCGCCGAGGCCATGCGCAAACAGGTGCCGTCCTACTGGACGAGCTCCCTGTGGTATCCGGGCGCACACACGGACAACCCGATCAGCGTCCGACTGTACAAGGACGCCGTGCCGCTCAGCCACGAGGGCATCCCGATGGGTTGGGTGGGGGAGAACCATGCCGGCGTGCTGGCCTATGCCGCCGCCATCCGCAAGGCCGGCGGCGCCACGGACACACCGAGCGTCCTGCAAGCGCTGAAGGGCTTGCAGTGGGACACCGCGACCGGTCCGCGCATCATCCGCGGGGAGGACAATCAAGCCATCTGCAACGTAGACCTGATCTACATCACCTCGGACAGCAACGAGCGTGGCTACCGCGTTGCGGAAACGCGCGTCATCCCCGGCGCCGACGTCATCGAGCCGCCCACGCCGGGCAAACCTCTCGTCTACAAGACGCTCTGAGTGATGCCTGCGCTGGACTGGGCGGACATCCTGTTCAACGCCGCGTCGTGGGCGGCCGCGACATTCCTGGTGGCAGCGGGGCTAACGGTCATATTCGGCGTGCTGCACGTGCTGAACTTCGCCCACGGCGCGCTGTTTATGATCGGTGCCTATGTCAGTTACGACGTCATCACCCGGCTGGGCGGCGACGTGTCCATCGGCTGCTATCTTGTGGCAACACTAGCCGCGGCAGCCGTGGTCGCAGTTCTAGGGTTGGTGATCGACTTCTCGGTGTTCCGGCGAATGCACGCAGTCAATCGCGCCTACGTGCTGATCGCAAGCTACGCCGTCCTGCTGCTGCTTAATGGCGCGGTGAAGCTGATTTGGGGGGTGGATGTGCTGACGGTCCAACCACCGACGCAGATGATGGATGCCACAGTCGTCGGCGGCGTGGTCATGCCAAACTACACGCTGTTTACAATCGTCGCCGCGCTTACAGTTTATGCCGGCCTGGAGCTGATGCTGCGCGGCACGAGGTTTGGACAGATGCTGCAGGCCGTGGGTGCAGACCCGTGGACGGCGCGCATGTTGGGAATCGATGTCAACGGTGTCTACACCCTGACTATGGTGATCGGCTTTGCGCTCGCAGGGCTGGCGGGTGGATTGTTGGCCGCCAACCAAAGCTTGTCGCCGGGCTTGGGTGACATGTTCGTTATCCAGGCCTTCAACGTGATCATCGTCGGCGGCATGGGCAGTGTCACGGGCGCGCTGCTGGCCGCGATGCTGCTTGGGCTGGTCAATGCCCTCGGCGATGTGCTGATCCCCAACTACCCCGGCGCGCTCCCGTTCGTGGCCCTCGCGGTCTGTCTGCTTGTGCGCCCGGCCGGGCTGCTCGGACGCCGGGAAACGGCATGACCCGGCGTGCCTCATCCGGGCTCGGTGGCTTCGCTGCGGTGCTCGGCTTGGGGCTCTGCGTAGCCGCCGCCGTGCCGTTCACGCTCAACGGCAACCTGCTGTTCCTGGCGGGCCTCACGTGCATCAACATCATCTTCGCGCTCGCCTATAACTTACTTTTCTCCTACGCCGGGCTGATGAGCTTCGGCCAGGCCATGTTCTTCGCGACCGGCGCCTATCTGGGTGGGCTACTCAGCATCCAGATGCCGGGCCTCCCGTTCCCGCTCGTGATCCTGGCGAGTGCGGCGTCCGGCACACTCCTCGCGCTCGTGGTCGGCATCCTGTCCTTGCGGCGCTCAGAAGGGATTTACTTCGCCGTCCTGACGCTGGGCTTTTCCCAACTCCTGTATGTCGTCATCACGCATATGTCCCTGCTTGGCCGCAATGACGGACTGACGAGTGTCCCGCGCCCGGTCGTCGTTCTGCCCGGCCTCGGGATGTCGGCCAGCTCAGACCGGGCGTTCTACGCCATCATCCTGATCACCTGCGCCATACTGTGCACGGTGCTCTGGTGGGTGGAACACAGCCGCTTAGGCCGCAGCTTCCGTGCCATCCGGCTTGACCCGGCGCGGGCAGGTTTTCTGGGCATCGATGTCCACCGCCATCGCCTGGCCGCCTTCGCCATCTCCGGTGCCGTCACGGCGGCTGCGGCCGCGCTTTACGGTCCCTGGACCCAGATCGTCACACCGGACGTGGCCTATTGGGGCCAGTCCACGCTGCCGCTGCTCTGCACTCTGCTGGGCGGCGCCGGCCTGTTCTGGGGCCCGGCGATCGGGGCGATGGTGTTCGCCGTGCTGCAATACGCGACCCGCAACGTCTATGGCGCGTCCGACCTGATCACCGGCGCGTTGCTGCTGCTTGTGATCCTGGGCGTCCCCGGCGGCCTCGGCAGGATCGTCGCCCACACCGGCCGCCTGATGACATCGCGGACATGACGCCGCTGCTGCTTGCGACGGGGATCACCCGCGGCTACGGCAAGATCCCCGTTCTCCGGCAAGTCGAGTTGGCTGTGGCGCCGGGAGAGGTCCACGTGGTGGTCGGCCCGAATGGCGCCGGGAAGAGCACGTTGTTAAAGGTGCTGAGCGGTGAGATCTTCCCGCGCACGGGCACGATCCATTTCGGCGGCCGCAATGTCACTCGGCTGCCGCATCATCGCCGGGTCAGGTTAGGCATCGGACGCACCTTCCAGGTCGCGCGGATCTTCGCCGACATGACCACGCGCGAAAACCTGACGGTCGCGTGTGAGGCGCTCTGCCGCCACGGCACAGTCCGGACGTTTCTGTTGGGCCTCACCCCGAGCTCCGACGTACAGCGCCGGGTCGAGGGCCTGCTGGCAGCCGTGGCGCTTGAACATCTCGCCGAACGGCGGGCCGCCGAGCTGTCGCATGGCGACCGAAAGCGGCTTGAACTCGCCCTCGCACTGGCGGCCCGGCCCACGCTGTTGCTGTTGGACGAGCCTACCGCAGGCATGTCGACGCCCGAGCGCGCCGCAACCGTCGAGATGCTCGCTGGTCTCGTGCGGGAACAAGGGCTCTCCATGGTGCTGACGGAGCACGACATGGGCGTGGTGTTCGGCCTGGGAACACGGCTGACTGTCCTGCATTACGGGCAGGTCATCGCGTCGGGCGACCCCCAGGCGGTCCGTAACGATCCGCTGGTGCGGGAGGTCTATCTGGGAAACCACGCCGATGCTGCTTGAAGTTCAGGGCCTAGATGCCTTTTACGGTGAGAGCCACATTCTGCATGGGATCAACCTTTCGATCGCGTCGGGACAGGGTGTCGCTCTTCTGGGTCGCAACGGCGCGGGCAAGTCGGCCCTGTTGAAGAGCCTCATGGGCGCCGACACGCGCACGCAGGGACGCATCTTGCTGGACGGACAAGATCTGGCGGGCGTACCGATGTATCGGCGCGCCCGCCGCGGGATAAGCCTTGTGCCCGAGGAACGGCGCATCTTTGGCGGGCTGACCGTCGCCCGCAACATCGAACTCGGGCGCCATGCAGCCCCGGGAGGGCACGCGATGCTGTCATTGACCGACCTCGTCACGCGGTTTCCCATGCTGGGCGGCTTGTTGCAGCGCCACGGATTCCAGCTCAGCGGCGGTCAGCAGCAAATTGTCGCCGTCGCGCGTGGGCTGGTTTGCCGGCCGAGACTGCTGCTTCTGGACGAACCAGCCGAGGGTCTTGCGCCGCTGATCGTCGCGAATCTGGCCAGAGACATTGCTGCGGCACAGATGTCTGAGCAATTCGCGCTATTGTTGGCCGAGCAGAACATTGACTTCGCCCGCGCGTGCTGCAGCCACGTCTATGTCATTGAGTCTGGTCGCATTGTATTCGATGGCGACTGGGCGGCGTTCGACGCCAAACCGGAGGCGCGAAGCGCGCTCAGCATCTGAAGCAGGCCTGGTTCGATTTAGCTTCTGTCCGGCTACGATAAGCTGATTCACAATACTGTATCAAACACTTGGAATCCCAGGTTATGAAAAAAGATCGTTGCCTCGCGACGTTGCCGTTCACACACTCCGGCAAACAAAACTCTGACGTCCGTTCAATCCCTCGATGTCGCGCTTCATCACCGGCCCGAGTAGAAAACCTCTAGTGGGTGTTATGCACTTCGCATGAGGTCGGCTGCCTGTTGAGCACTTGTCCGACCAACGCGATGATATGGAATCCTGCGAGGCTTGTGGCGTATCGCTCGTAGTGCTTGACCAACCGACAGCAGCGCGTTGCCCATGCGAAGAATCGCTCCACGACCCATCGTTGTGGGAGAAGCACGGAACCTCGCTTGGCCTAGGGCAGCTTGACGACGTGCAGTTCGATCCCCTTGGACGCGGCAGCATCGGCGCTGGCTTCCCCCGCGTAAACCTGGTCGAGGTATGCGAGCTTGACGCTGTCGCCTGTTGCCTCCTGGGTATTGACGGCAAGCCGCTTAGCGCGACCCGATCGCCAACGTCGGGTGGCGTGACCTGAAAGGAGAGCAGATGGACCAAAGTGTAGACGGGCATGTGCACCGTCGAGCCCCGCTTGCGCTTGGCTCCGTCGTAGCCGGCGCGGGTGCCGCTTTCCGGAGTCGATCGCAGGCTTCCGTTGCCGATGATAGCTGCCGTCCGCTCTCCCGCACTACCCGATGCCGTGCGTCGCGCTCGTAGATCCTGCGCCAGCATTTCGAAGCATCCCTCTGCTAGCCAGCGTTGCGACTGCCGATAAACCGCGTACCAGGCTGGAAAATGGTTTGGCATGGCGCGCCGGGCAATCCCGAAGCGAACTTATAGCGCACAGTAGGTGTTCCTTATGGACCAGCGCCTGCATGCGGGTGCCGTCTATAGTTTCGACTCCACGAATTCAATTGTGGCTTGCCATTGGTCCCAAACGGACGTTACGGTTTGGTTACGACGTGGGAGTCAGCAATGCGCTTAGCAGTAGCAACCTTGGTCGGCGCGGGGCTCGCCCTGGCAGGGTGCGGCAACTCCGCTACCGCAATCGTCGACAAACCGACTGACATAACGCTGGACAGTGCTCTTGCATCGACAGTTCAAGCTATCTACTCGGCCAGGAAAGTCTCCCAAGACTTGCGATCAACCGTGCCTGGTCACATCCCGTTAGGACTGAACGTCTGCACGACCACAGCTGTCTTCAACATTGCTGCCGCAGGTACGCACACCAACACAGCAAACGGCACCGTGGGGACGCCTTCCAATCTATACATAAGTGCATCTGTTTCGGGTGGCGCGACTGATACGCAGACGGCGAACCGTGGGAATCAGATAACGGTCCAGTTCGTTTCCCCGGCCTGTAACCCCTCAGGCACTTTGGGGACGACGACCCCAGAGAAGGTCACGCTTCTTGAGCAGGAGGTGGAGGCGGCACGAGATCCCAATCTCCCTCCTCTGCATTACGTGGTTTCCCTGCACGACCCGGACGCGAAGCCCGCTGCTGCAAAACCAAAGAAGAAGCCGCCGAGTCAGTAAATCGTGCAGCAACCCAACCGTAAGGAGACATCAAAATGTCGAAGCCGCCGAATGAAGGAAACGTTCCGCCCGGCATGGTGCCGTTCAAGCCTGACCCGCACCATGGCTCAGACGAGCTAATCATGGATGGCAAGAAAGTCGTAGGTCAGAAGGCGGACGACAAGCTAAAAGGCCTGAAAGACGAATTGGAGCCTTTCGATCCGACCAAAGGCGGAGGACCCGATCTCATTGTGCCTGACAAATAACTGCACGCCCGACTACCCAGCATGCAGGCCTAATTGACGATGCTGCCGCCCCGTCTGACGCTTCAGGCCGGGGGCGGCAGCATCCCATGAAGTCGCACAGCTCTCGGCGTCACAGATTGTATGATCTCCGACGGTCACTCAACCTCGCCATGGTCGCGTGTCCATACGGCCTCAACGTCTATTTCGAGGCTCGCACCGGCTCCTAGAATGCCTTAGCGGAGCGGGTAGGCGCTCCGGGCTGCACCGATCTATCTCGTCAATGAAAATGACCAGCCGCCGCGCCTTGCCCGGCAGCGTGTCGACGATGCGGCCGAACTGCTCGCGGAAACGAGCAAGGAAGCCGACCTGCTTCTCGAAATCCAACGAGCGATAACAAGAAATGGGGATGGCCGTCCTTGAGCGCGGCCTCGGTGCCCGGCTTGATCCGCGTAGCATATTCCGACGGCGACGGTGCCCATAATGCCGGCACCATTCAACCAGTGCGCGATCGGAGGCGGCCATTGCGGCCCTCGTCTAAATACATCTGTAACCTATTCATGTTGACATGTGACGTCACGCTTACCGGTGCGTGCGATCTCAGTGCGGAGTCGTCCACATGTATCGTCGAGCAATGATTTTGATGTCGGTCTCGGTGTTCGCACTTTGTGGCTGTGCTCACAACTGGGCTTCTGGACCTGCCGGCACGAACGTAGCCGATTTCAATCAGGCTGAGGCGGGCTGCCGCTTGATGGCACGGCATGGGGGCGGCGGGGCGGCGGGGGCGGCGGGTTCTCGGCATATGGATCGCCGAGGTTCGTAGCTACTGCCGCTGCGGTGAATGCCCTCGGAGACGCAATCGGGGACGCTATTAGGACGCATGAGGATTTCGACGACTGCATGCAAGCGGGCGGATGGAGAATAGTTGACGCCGACTCCCAACCCCAAAATACTGGGTTTGCTACGAGTGGATCAGCGAGTTTGCCCATTTCGGCCGTAAGTTACGAACAGCAGGCGACAAACTATCCCACTGTCGTGCGCAATGTTAAGAGCAATACCATGGAAGATAGGATAGCTCGCCGAGACCGTTATCTAAGTTCGTGCGGAAAAGATCATATCGACGATTGCATAATCGCGGCGCAACTGACACGAGATACCTACCGCCCATAAAAGAGGGGGGCGACTCGCCGAAGGGCCGCCGTCTGTTGTGGCCTGACTCGTGGACAAACCTGTTCAGCCACGCTAAGCGCAGGTTAGGAGCGGCCTAACTTTGTTACTTCCGAAAATACCCGGGATCGTGCTGGTGCGGCAGAAGCTAGTCTCGGCCAAGGTTTTGATGTTCATCACCATCGAAGATGAAACCGGTGTGGCGGACCTGCTGCTGTGGGCGGACCGGTCCGAGGCGCAGCGACGGCCTGTGCTGTCCGCGGGGGTGATCGCCTGCCACTACCGAGTTCAACGTGAGGATGAGGTGATCCACGTGGTCGCCGACCGCCTCGAAGATCTGTCGGACGTACTGCGGAGCGTCAGCGAGCGGGACGAAGCGTTTCCGATCACCCGCGGTCGCCGCGATGGCGCAACTCACCCGGCGGGGCGAGATCCCCGATGACCGACTTGGGTCAGATGCCATCATCTTGGCTGGTCGCTACAGCCGGGTATGACGCAACACGAGCATCTTATAGCGCGCCCGAACGAAACACGTCTGAAAAGAACAACGAGGGATGTTCGGCGATCCACTTATTGCGGCGCGGCAGGCGGGGCTCACCGTGGCTCTTGGCGCGGTCTGAGCTCGATACCGGCAGTCTCCGACTAGATGCGCCCTGATCGGGCGCTCTGCAATCTCCGTGCGGGCGCATCCTAACGGCCGACGGCGGGTGATCAGAGACCAGGAGGACAGCCTCCGCGGTGGCCCGTGACTTTCTTGGAATGTGGCGACCGGCGAAACGATGCGGAAGGCTGGCCAGGGTTGCCAGAGTTGTCAACGCGGCGGCAACATAGGAAATCGATCTTCGCGCCAGGAGATCCAATAAAAACGGGAGAACCGCCATGAGGCTTCTGCTTCTCGCCAGTGTCATGCTGGGCGTTTGCCGCATCGCCGCTGCCAACGAACTGCCTCGTGCCGACCCGGCCAGTGTCGGGCTGGATCCCAAGCAACTCGACGTCATCACCGCCCTGCTCAAGAAGGACGTAACAGACCACGTCCTCCCCGGCGCTGTGCTCGTCATCGTGCGCCACGGCAAAGTTGCCTACGAACAGGCTGTCGGCTTCCGTGACCCGCAGGCCAAGGCGCCGATGGTAGTGGACGACATCTTCCGCATCTACTCCATGAGCAAGCCGATCACCGTCGTCGCCGCGCTCAACCTGGTCGAAGCGGGCAAGCTGCAATTGGACGACCCCATATCCAAATACCTACCCGCGTTCAAAACCATGCAGGTCGGCGTGCCGGATTCGGCAGCGCCAGATGGCATGCGCCTCATCCCCGCTGAGCGCCCGATCACGGTCCAGGATCTAATGCGTCACTCCTCTGGCCTCACGTACGGCTTTTTCGGTGATACGCCCGTTAAGAAGGCCTATCGTCGTGCCCATTTGGAAGCCGATGACCCTGACCTCGGCACCTTCGTCGATCGGCTGGCCAAGCAGCCGCTCGGCTATCAGCCGGGCACGACCTGGGACTACAGCTACGCGATCGACGTGGTCGGCCGCATCGTCGAGATCGTCTCCGGCCAACCGCTCTACGACTACGAGAAGGCGAACGTGCTCGACCCGCTCGGCATGACCGACACCGGCTTCGGCGTTGCCGACACGGCCCGCCAGGACCGCATCGCCGAGCCATTCGCCGACGACCGCAATATCGGCGTGGATGTGGATTTCAGCGACCCCCGCCATCCCGTGCGCATGCAGTCCGGCGGTGGCGGCATGGTTGCGACGGCGCGGGACTACGCCCGTTTCATGCAGGCAATGCTGGCTGGCGGGAGTTTAGACGGCCAGCGTATCATCGGTCCGGCCACTGAGCGATACATGACGTCCGACCAGCTCGGCTCAGTAAAGCCAGGCCCCTACTACCTTCCCGGCGCTGGATACGGCTTCGGCCTGGGCGTGGCGGTGCGCCAAGCCGCTGGTGTGGCCCCATTTCCCGGCAGTGCCGGCGATTGGTATTGGGGCGGCGCCGGCGGAACTTACATGTGGGCCGATCCGGTCAAAGATATGGTAGTGGTATTCATGATGCAGTCGCCGAAACAAAGGCTGCATTATCGCAGCCTGGTGAGGGACCTAGTGAACGCGGCGCTCATGGATTGACGCGGCAGCTCCCTGACAGCCGGCGCTTGGCGCCTTACAGGCGTCCAGCTGCCGCTTGGGCTCAATTGGCCGAAGGACGAACCCGCTATCGCGGGAGTAGCGCGTTCGGGGGTGTGACGTCGCTCGGCACTTCATGACGATCACGGATTGAGATTGAGCGGCTCGCTGTCGGTTTTCTGCCGGCAGCTATCGAACCTTAGGTGGGTCGTTCGCGACCGTCGCAAGCTGTTTCGAACTACAAATTCGCACGTTTGCACGACCGCTCTAACGCCGGCTTTACGCCGCATCTTGGACGATTGGCCGTGCACATACCTGTTTAGAAAGCGGACGTGCTGCTGGTCAGGTGATGCTAACAGCGCGGGTTCGTGCAGGACCTCACCCACAAATTGCTTTTGATCTCACCGCCGCAGCGCCAGCAGCCACCGCTAAGGGCTGCCGACTTGGTGCGCGGGGCCAGCATGAAACCCGTGATCAGTGCCAAGAAGTAGCAGCGCTTGAGCAGCATAGTAGCAGCTATCCGAATCAGGGTGTTTGAAGCTATCTAGTCCTCGTAACCCGTTCAAGAGACATAGATGCCTGGTGACTGGTCCACCGTAGCCGCTGCCGCCGTCGGCGCGATAGCCGGTATGTCTGGTGGGACGTTCCTGGAGATGTATAAGCGGCGCCGTGACCGGCGCGGGACCGCCTATGCGCTGGCGGGCGCCATCAAAGCGTCGGTCAGGGAGGTCCACCAGTTCAAAGTTGTTGAGGTGATGACCGGGATGGTGGCCGAACTGGACAAAGCACCAGATGCACCCTTTACGGCCGCCAAGCGATTCCGCGATCCACCGGTCAAATACAACATCACCGTGTTTGAGAAGCACATCGACAGACTCGGCCTGATCTCTCCCGAACTGGCCGAACGAATCATACTCTGGTTCAGTAGCTATGCCGGGTTCCAGCACGTCCTTTGGGTGGTGCTGGGCAAGGCCGATACAAACAAGCAGGCGGCGGACATCATCCGGAAAATCGGCGAGGCATGGACAGATGTTGACGCGGCGGCACCGAAGCTAGCGGCCGACCTGGTGAGGTCGGCGCGCTGGAGCAGCGTGTTCTAATCCTTCTGAATGCCAAGCTTTCTTGCGACGAATTGGCGCGAATCACCATTCGCTTTGATGTTCGCGAGAATACCTTCCCCAATCGGAGACCCGACGATAATAGTGGCAAGACGGCCGAAGATCGCGTTTTGCTGCCCAACGTCCCAGCTTGCAATCTGCTCCTGCGTCAATCCGAGCAGCCAGTCCGCCATATTGAGGGCGTTGGACATGGGCATGTCATCGACCAGTGCCCTGAATGCGTCGAGATCCATGCTTCCCTCCCAGCTCTGGCCGCTGGGTTATGCCATATCATAGCAGGCCTCAGCCTAGAAGCAGCATTCGCCGACTGTCAGCTACTTGCGTTTCGTGGGCTGGAGGACGAACCCGCTATTGCGGGAGTAGGGCGTTCGGGCGTTTGACGTCGCTCCGTGTTTCATGACGATGGCGGATTGAGATTGAGCGGGCTGCGGCCGGCTTCGACGATCAGGGTTCCTTCAACCCGAGGAGCTCATCGTGGACCATCTCTCTCCTGCAACGCCCGGAACCCTGCGCGAACGCTTCGTCCAGGACATGACCGTCCGCGGATTTACCGACAAGACGCGTCACGACTATATCCGCACCGCTTCAGGCTTCGCTGCCTTCCTCGAGCGCTCACCCAACACCGCCACGGCCGAGGACATCCGGCGCTTCCAGTTCCACCAGTCCGAACGCGGCATGAACGCTCCGGCCGTGAACAGCGCCGTGGACGCCCTACGCTTCTTCTTCAACTATACCGCTTACCGGCCGGATCTCGCCTGCAAGCTCATCCGGTTGCGATATCCTCGCAAACTGCCGAACGTGTTGAGCCCCGACGAGGCCGCGCGCCTGATTGCTGCCACGACCTGCCTCAAGCACCGAGCTGCGCTCTGCGTCGCATACGGGGCCGGGCTGCGGGTGGCCGAGGTCGCCTCGCTCAAGGTCGGCGATATCGACAGCGAGCGCATGCTGATCCGGGTCGAGCGCGGCAAAGGGGGTCGAGGCCGTCACGCCTTGCTCTCGCCCGACCTGCTGGCGCTGCTCCGGGCCTGGTGGCAGCAGGGCAAGCGCGAGGGCGTCATGCTGCCCGCTGGCTGGCTGTTCCCCGGCCAGGACCTCGCCAAGCCCATCACCATCCGCCAGCTCAGCCGCGTCGTAGAGGGCGCTGCCGAGGCGGCCGGGCTGACCAAGCGCGTCAGTCCGCACACGCTGCGGCACAGCTTTGCCACGCACCTGCTCGAAGACGGTGTAGACATTCGCGTCATCCAAGTCCTGCTCGGCCACGCCAAGCTCGACAACACCGCGCTCTACACCCGCGTGGCCACCAAGATCGTGCGCACCGTGACCAGCCCGCTCGACAAGATCACCGCACAGATCGGCATGCCAATTGGGGGGAGAGCCAGTCCCGGCGGCTGACGGCCGTGCGCCCTGCGCTCGAGATCGCTGACATCTTCCGCCGACACGGGCCCGCCTGGCGAGCGGCCCATGCCGGGCACGTCAGCCTCGGCCAGCTCAAGGTCATGTCGGCGATCTAGACCTGCCGCACCGTCGCCCTCGGCGGCCACATCGAGGGCTGTGAGGACTGCGGCCACCGCCGCATCGCGTACAACAGCTGCCGCAACCGGCACTGTCCAAAGTGCCAGGGAGCTGCTGCACGCGAATGACTGGAAGCGCGCGAGGCCGACCTGCTGCCGGTCGGCTACTTCCACGTCGTGTTCACGCTGCCGACCGAGATCACCGACACCGCCGCCCAGAACAAGGCCGTGGTCTACGAGCTGCTGCTCCGAGCGGCCGTCGCGACAACCTTGCCAGCCCCCCAGAACTTCTTGCCGCACCACCGCCACCTGCCGAACCGAACACGGCGCTCGAGTTGTCCGATCACCGGCCGCCGTGTCCCTGCTGCGGCGGCCACATGATCGTCATCGAGACCTTCATGCGCTTCACCCGGCCCCGGGCGCGAAGTGGACCGCCGCAATCAGCCGGGAGGACGCCGTCGTGGGCCGGCACGGCACGATCCACCTGCAAATTGTCCTTCTAAGCGGCATGCCCAGGCTCGCGTCCCCGATCGATCTGAGCGCATGATCCCGCCCCTGAGCCCGACCCCTCCGGCGACGTCCTAGCCTAAGTCCCCATACTGAACACCGGCCCGCGGGATTCTCCCCCCGGAGACTTTCATACGCCAAGCGACGCCCAAAACTCATCACGCAAGCGGACGGGACATATTGTAGAGAGCGACGGTGAAAACCGGACGTTCGTGCCAAATATGGCCGCCGCAAAATGGTGCTTTTCCGTCTTGAGACAGGATCGAATTATTCGATGACTCGCAAAGCCACAAGCGCTCGACTGCACCCTGCCGAGGGCGAACGGAGCGCAGCAAGAGGGTACTCGGCGCAGTACCGCATCGCGGCGGAAATGATCTATGGCGGCCTGATCGAGGGTGATTTGGAATGGGTTCGAGTAGCCGACCCCGAAGCAGGCCGGGTCGACGACGTCCAGATCGGGCGGACCACGCGGGTCGACGCTTACCAGATCAAGTGGGGCGAATACGAGGGTCGCGTGACGTTCCGGGCCCTCCTGGCGAGAGAGGGCCCGCCCAACGCCCTGCAGCCCTCTCTGCTGGCCCAGCTATCCGATGGGCGGACGAGGCTGGTGCAAACTCGGCCTGACCGTGCCGTGCACGTTCATTTGGTTATGCGTGCGTCCGCCTCGGACGCCGACGATGTCGCTGGCACCGGCCGGCACTTCCAAGCCTTCCTTCGGCACGCCTGGGCGGCACGGGAGACTTGGGGAAGCGAATTAGGCAAGGCCACGATGCCGGACTGGTCGCCCGCGATCGAGGTGCTGCGGAATGAGACGGGCCTCGATGCCGAGGTCTTCGCCGCGTTTGCGCCGTGCGCGCACCTCCACCTGGGCCACCGCCTGACCGAACCGCGTCCAGGAGATCGTGCATCTCAACGCCGCGAGGCAGACCTCGATCACCTCGCCGCTTTTCTATTCCGCCTCGTGGCTGACGAACGGCGCACCGTGGAGATTGATCGCGCGGAACTGGTCCGAAGGTTGGGTTGGGCGAGGCGACTCGACTTGCGCTTCCGCCATGAGTTCCCGGTCGACGACCGCGCCTACCAACCGATCGCCGGCACGGTCGCTGAGATCGAGACGGCGTTGAAGACCGCCAACGGCGGCTATCTGGCGCTAGTGGGCACGCCAGGCTCCGGCAAATCCACCACGCTGACGAAGATGCTGCGCTACCGGCCCGGCCATCGCGTGATCCGATACTACGCATTCGTGCGAGGCGACACGGCACTGGGCCGCGGCGAGGCAGAGGCTTTCCTGAGCGACGTGACGCGCGCTATCGAAAAATCCGGAGTAGTCGCCCAGGGGCCGGGCTCCACCTTGCCGGAGACCCGGGCTGAGTTGGCCGAACTGCTGGGAGGTCAGCTCGCCGCCCTCCACGACGACTGGCGGGAAAACGGCGTGAAGACGCTGATCCTGGTCGATGGCCTCGATCATGTAGCCCGCGAGCAGCGGCCGGAGCATTCCCTGGTCGACGTGCTGCCTTCCCCGACTGAGGTGCCCGATGGGGTTCTCATTGTCCTCGGTTCACAAAGCATCGGGCTGCATGGCCTTCCACCGCGTGCCCTGGCCCAGCTGGCGGAGCCCGGGCGGACGCTGACCATGCGACGCCTGGAACGCCGCGACGTGATCGAGATCGCGACGTCAAGCCTTCCACGCGAGGCGCTGGCGGATGTCGATCTCGAGGCTCTATGGCGCGTGAGCGCGGGACATCCCTTGGCGCTCGCCTACCTTCTCAAGCGTCTGGCGCTTTCTCCCGATGGCGACGCGCGCCGCTCGGCGCTCGACGCCGCGGCACCGTTCGTCGACACGGTGGAGCAGGATTATCTCACTTATTGGAACACTTTGCGCAACGACGCCGAAGTGCGCGACCTGCTGGGACTGCTCTGCCGCCTGCGGGGGGCAATAGACCTCGACTTCCTTGCTGTTCTCACCTCCGTGGCGGTGCTGGACCGGTTCATCGCAAATGCCGCCTATCTGTTCCACCAGGAGACCGCGGATCGGTGGACGTTCTTCCACAACAGCTTCAGGCAATATTTATTGGTGGTGACCGGACAGGACGCCTTCGGTCGAACCGATGTGGCCCGGCACGCCTCATTCCACCGCCGACTGGCTGAGGCACGCGGCGCGCAGCCCGGCATGCCGCTCGGGTGGGAGCGGATGCATCACTTGCAAGGGGCAGGAGAGAAGAAGGAGATCCTGCGGCTGTTCACCCAAGCGTACTTCCGAGAGCAATACATGGCCCTGCGGCCGCTCCCAGAGATCAGCGAAGACGTCGCGGCCTGCCTGAAGGCAGCGATTGCGGAGGACGACCGAATCGCAATTATCCGAGCCTTGCTGATCGAGCAGGAGCTCGGGGAACGCGAACAAGCGATGGAGGACGTAGACCTCCCGTGGCTTATGCTCGCCATGGCCGCTCCGTCCGATCGCGCGGGCGCCGCAATCCAAGGTGGCACGCTTACCATTCCGAAGGCGACGGCGCTTGCTTTCGCCGGTGAGATCTCGGGCGATGATCCCATCCTCGCGCATCGGCTCTTCGACCTTGCCGAGCCAATCGCGCTCCTTAATGGATCGAGACCCGTCGAAGGCTCGCGTGACCGGCAACGGCTCAAGGCTTGGGCCAGGGTCGCCTGGCTTTTCCACCCAGCCGCCACTCTTTCGCGGCTGGTCAGTCAGGTTAGGTTGCACGTGGCGGAGCAGCCGGTCGGAGATGATCCCGCCGGGGACGCGACTGATGCATTCGGCGACGGTCTCGCGGCGGACCTACTCAGCACCGCTGCAGCCGCGGCGCTCCGCGCCGGTGCCGACGACGTTGTGGCCGTGTTGGAGGCGACGCTTGTGGGAAGCGGTAATGCTTCAGCAATCGTGCGCGTCGACCGCCTCAGGGCCGAGCTCGCCATAGAGGGGCGGCGACCGCGTGCCGAAGGGCAGGCGGCGCTCGAACGTGTCTGCAAACACGTACCGCCGGACGTCGCCGAGCCGCACGAAGCCATCGCGATTGCGCTCATGCTGCTCCGCCTAGGCGGAGCACGCGAGCGCATGGAAGCCTACGTCAACTCCCCCTCAGGGATCTTGGTGCGGGACATCAACACCATGGGCAGCAAGACCCTCGGCGACGTCCTGCCGCTGTTCGCGCAGGCGAGGGTACTGCGCGCGCTTGGCCGCCCACTCGATCCCATTACAGCCGTCCCTGACGATGCTCGGACGCGTCGTCACGGTGCTGTGCTGTTGCAGCGCATGCTGGTTCTTATCGGGACGGTCCGCGGCGAGGCTGACATTGGTGCGCGGCTTCAGCCGGAGCAGGTCCTCCGACGGTTGCTACCGGCGTTGCGCCTCTACTACCGCTCCTGGCAAGACGCGCGGGACTGGACAGACTGGCATGGGGTGCAGGGACGCGCGGAGCCTTACTTCGACCTCATCCTGCGCACGGCTTACGCCCACGGTGAAGCGGCGCTGCTCGTCGTCCTTCGGTCAATCATGCATGACTGGACCGACAGTCCCGCGCACTACTGGCCAGTCCAATGGAGGCGAGCAGTCCTGCTGTCCGCTCACGCGCTGGATCCTGACCGTGATCGGACGGTCATAGGCTTGGCAGCGTTGTCCCACGGCGGTGTTCGCGCCGGTGTCCATGACATGGTATCGCACCACGCGGGACAGTTGTTGGCATGGCTCGACCTGAACGAAAGCGAACACGCTCACATCGAACTCGCGGCCATGCTCAGAAACTCTTTCGGCATCTATCATCGCGATGATGACCAATACGAGCGCTGGTGCGGATGGGCGGCGCGGGTGTCAGCTACTCGGCCGCGGGACCGGGCCGACCAAGCCCTGCTTCCCTTCTTACGTGGTATGGTCGTCATACATGGTGATCGCCGCGGCCACGACCCCGAAGCAGCGGCCTCCGCCCTTATTGGGGCTTCTGCGGCCTTGGATCCGGGATGGGCTCGTGACCTGGTCTGTTGGCTGCTGGCCAATGGCGGGACGTCTCGCCACGCCGCGCTGTCGGGCCTGCTGAAGGGCATCCTCCATGAAAACGCCTCGGAACGCACCATGAGGTCCGCGCTACTGGCCGCCGCCCGCCTGGTGGTGCCGTTCGAGATGACGGCCGACAGGGACTTGGCGATCGCGCTCGGCGCAGCCGCTCATCGTGCCGGAGGCGAGGCAAGGCACATCGACGAAGCGCAAGCTTTGCTGCGGGCGGTCGCGACAGAGACTTACCCGCGAAATCGTTCGACGTGGTCGGAAGGGTTTGCACTCGGGATTCGTGCGGCTGGCGGAGATTCCCCTACTGGGAACACTGAACCGCCCGAGGATCAACTAGGGGAGCCCGGGGAACCGCCGAAGTCCGAGGGGCTGGCCATGGCAGACGGGACTTTCGTGACGTTGGAGATCATGCAGGAGAAGCATCGACGGCCGGAGCGGTTTTGCGCGCTTGTAGCCCAGGCCGCATCCGCCCAAGCTCTGTCTTGGGAGCCGCTGCTAGGCATCGTGCTGGACGGGGCGGACGGTACTTCGATCACCGCCGTCTGCAAGGCCATCGCGCACCTAGAGCCGCCCCTTCACGTCCACGCTTGGTTCGCACGCCGGCTTGCTGGAGTTGGCCGGATCTCAGACGCCCGGGCCGCCGTCGACCGAGCCTGGAAGGCGTCAAAGCCGTATGGATGGCATCGCCACTACGACGGCGGTTCCCGGCTCACTGCGGCCGAAGCCACGATCCTGGTCGATTCCGAGCAAGGGCGACGCCGAGTGCTGGAGGTTTTCGTGTCGGACTACTTGGGAGAGTCCCGTCATTCGGGCAGTCTGCTTCGAGATCTTGACCAACTTGTCAAACTGATGTTCGCCGAGCCGCCGCTGGAAGAAATTTGGTCGGAACTGGCCGAACACGCGGCACAGTTGGTCGAGATCGCGATGCCAGCGGCGCCAGAGCCGCCCGCTCCACGCGCTGTCGCGGAAGATGCCACGGGAGCGCTGGTCGACTTGGCATTCGGTGACCTCGTCCATCCCGTGCGGGAGATTGAGGATGCTGCTAGGCGGTTTTTGCTAGACCTGCTCCGCGAACCGGAGACCCACCCAAGTATTACGGACCGGGTCAACGCCCGGCTTGCCAGTGACGACGACGCTGATCTGGAGTCCACGCTGGCCTTTCTTTGCGGCGCACTGGACATCGATCCTGGATGGACCGGAGGTTTGGCCGAGGAGCTCGTGCAACTGGCAGCTACAACCAAGTCAGCCATCGCCAGCGGTTACGCCGGGAGCATACTCGACGTCCTTGGAAGAGAGAGTCCCGCGCGCGCGCAGCAACTGCTGCCCCCGATCTACGCGCTCCGCCTCCCACCGGCGGCCATGCCGGGCATCGGCCCAACAGGAAGACCGCGAAGGGGTCAACCGCTCGACGACACGGATGATCCGATCGAACTCGCCGGAACGCTGGAGGCGCCCATGGCCAGTCTGGCGAACGTCAGCGAGATCCCGCTTCGCAACCTGACGAGCCGGCTCGCGGCGCTTATGCTGGAGGTGGCGCCCCGGAGTGCCTGGGACCGCGCTGCCGAGAAACGTATCCAACACGACCTCGAAAGCGCCGGGCTGAAGATCGCCTATCGTCGGCCTCGCGTTGCCGTCGCGCACTTAGCGTTCGGACGTCTGGTTCAGGAACTCGTGGATGCCGGGCGGATCACCTGGCCCGTGCCGGGGCTTGACCCGTGGCTGTTCGCGTTCGATCCGAAGGTTTCTACGTTGGACACATCCGCCCGCCCGGCATGGATCGTACCACCTCTTGCCAGTGAGATGAACAGTTAGTCCGACAAGAACTGGGTTAACCGCCCGGAGGACTGCATTTCCGGCGTCCCGCTCCGGCTGGCAGACGGATCAGTCGTCCTAGCCGAACGAACCGAGTGGGTGAAAATGGACCGCGGACGCCCCTCCGAAGCCAGAGCCAGCCAGGTTGGGCCACACGGCTACAGCTGGAACGGCGAGGAGGAGCCTGACCACAACTTCTTCCTCCGTTTCCCGTTGCGGGCGCACGGTGCCGAGTACCCATTGATGTGGCCGCCAGGGGCGACGGTACCGACGTTTCCGGTTTTGGAAGGTGGAGGGTGGCTAAGGCCCACCTTCCTAGCGGTCTCTCCTGCGCTTGCGTTCAGGTGCGGCTGGGCACCGTCTGCTGATGGCCTGTTCGCCTGGGAGAATGCCGAAGGCGTGCGAACTGTTGAGACCGTCCGCTGGCGCGACGGCAACCTCCTCCACCACGACTGGTACGGGCGAGAGGAAGTCTGCGGCGAGGGCTGGGCCGTAATTTCCACACCCGCCGGCAGCATTGACCTCGAACCTTTAATGCGGGGTTGGCGACGTTACCTCGTCTCGTCCAGAATGCTTGAGGAAAGTGACGCGTGGCCCCGACCGGTGGTGGCGCGGCGGGAACAAGCAATCAGGCACGGCGCCGAGCTAGACCCGATCACGCCAGCCCTCCAGCGCTGATCGAGCGGTCAGATTATAATCATGCCCGCAGGCCAGATCTACTACTCCGCTTCAGCCATGCCCGCTTTCGGGATCGTGGCCCAAATGACCGAGTGGCCGAGATGCGGCGCAAAACGGACACCTGACGGGAAAAGCGCTGTCTCGACTAGCTCGGGATCCGGAGCCAGTGGGTTAGCCAAGCTTGTCACGGCATCGACGAATTCGTCGCAAATTCGTGAGCCTGTAGCGAGCTATCGACATACCGAAGCTCATCTGCAAGCTGAACATCGGCCGAATGCCCCGATCATTCCAACCGGGAAGGGCCGTTCAGGTGCACCCTCAGGAGGCAGCAGCGCGGCTTGTTTGTGGGGACGATTGTGGGATCATCCTGGTGAGAGAGAAAGAAACCTAAAGAAAACAACGATCTATGGCGGACAGGGTGGGATTCGAACCCACGGAGGCTTGCACCTCGCCAGTTTTCAAGACTGGAGCCTTAAACCGCTCGGCCACCTGTCCCTCGGCTCGCGATTGAAAGGGTTTCGCCGCGGCGTGCAACCCTTTATTCAAGCCGGACGCCACCTCGAAACGGGTCCCCATGTCGCGCAGACTTCTCGCCCTCGCCGCCAGCACGAGCCTGCTAGCCTTGTCGCCACAGGCCTTTGCCGCCACGCCGCAGCAAGACACGGCGAACATCGTGACCGTGCAAGTGGAGAACGACGCCGTGTCGACCCTGCAAGGCACCTCCGACCAGTACTACACCAGCGGCCTGCGACTCGGCTGGACGTCGGGGACGGACGAGGTGCCGACCTTCCTGCAAACGGCCGCCAACCAGATTTGGGGCGACGGCGTGCAACGCGTCAGCCTTGACCTGACGCAGTCCATCTTCACCCCGCGCCAGACGCAATCCACCAACCCGCCGCTGAATGACCGGCCCTATGCGGCCGTACTCGGCGTGACCGGGTCGCTGATCCACGACACCGGCGACGCCCGCACGGTGCTCGCCGTCGAACTCGGCATCGTGGGGCCCGGCGCCGGCGGCAAGACGATCCAGAACGGCTTCCACAGCATCATCGGCGACACCGGCAACAAGGGCTGGGGCACCGGCCTGAAGAACGAGCCGATCTTCGAGATCACGCCCGACCGCACCTGGCGCATTCCGCTCGGAGACTACCAGGGGATCTCGTTCGACACGCTGCCGTCCTTCACCGCTGGGTTCGGCCTGCTGCGCAACTACGTCCAGGCCGGCGTAATCTTCCGCTTCGGGCAGGGGCTGGACAGCGACTACGGCGTGGCACGCATCCAGCCGGGGCTGACCGGCACCGATGCCTTCACCCCCACGCGCCCCTTCGTCTGGTATTTCTTCGCCGGCGCGGACGGGCAAGCGGTCGGCACCGACGTGACGCTGGACGGCAACAACTTCCAAAGCAGCCGCCACGTCGCGCCCAAGTGGGACGTGGGCGAGCTCGAGGCGGGGGCCGCGCTGATCTATCACGGCGTCCGCGTCACCTACTCGCAGACCTGGCAGACGCAGGAGTTCCGGACGGCCAAGGCGGGGCTGTTCAACTTCGGCTCCCTCGCAGCGTCCGTGCGGTTCTGATGCGTCGCCGCCTCCTGCTCGCCGGGCTGGCCGCCGCGCCAATCGCGGCACACGCCCAGGATAGCTTCGGCAGCTTCCTGGACAGCGTGCGCAGCGAGGCGCGGCGCGACGGCATCCGCGACGCCACGTTGGACGCGGCCTTCACCGGCATCGCCCCGAACCAGAAGGTGATCGACGCCGACCGCAAGCAGCCCGAGTTCACCATGACCTGGGCGCGCTATCGGTCGTTCACCATGTCCGACAAGCGGATCGCGCGCGGCCGGGACGCCTATGCCGCCAACCGCGCGCTGTTCGGCGCCGTGTCCAGCCAGTTCAATGTCGATCCGCAGCCGATCGCCGGCATCTGGGGGCTGGAGAGCAATTTCGGCACCGACACCGGCAGCTACAACGTGATCGAAGCCCTCGCGACGCTGGCCTGGGAGGGCCGGCGGGCCGCGTTCTTCCGCAGCCAACTGATCAGCGCGCTCAAGATCCTGGACCATGGCGACGTGATGCCGGGCCGCATGATGGGCTCGTACGCCGGGGCGATGGGCCAGCCGCAATTCATGCCCGATTCGTATCTGCGCTACGCCGTGGATTTCGAGGGCAACGGCCGTCGCGACATCTGGGACAGCCGCGGCGACGTGCTCGGCTCCATTGCCAACTACCTGGCCAAGTGCGGCTGGCGCTTCGGCGAGCCGTCCGCCCAGCCGGTGATTGTGCCAGCGACGATGGACTCCGCGTCGGTCGGCCGCGAGGTGAAGCGGCCGCTAGGCGAGTGGCAGAGGCAGGGTGTGCGGCGCAACGACGGCACCGCGTTCAGCCGTCTCGATCCCATCGGCGCCGTGGTCATGCCCGATGGCACGGGTGGCCCGGCGTTCATGGTTTACAGCAACTTCAACGCGATCCGCCGGTATAATCCATCGGACTATTATGCCTTGGCTGTCAGCCTGCTGGGCGACACCGTCACGTGACACGCCGTGCCGCGGCGGCGCTCGCGGCCGCCTTGGTGCTCTCGGGCTGCGGCCTGTTCGCCCGCAAGCCACCACTCCCGCCGGCACCGGCCAGATATACCCTGGGAGGGGCGTATCAGCTCGGCGGCGTCTGGTACTACCCGAAGGACCAGACCGAGTACGAGGCGACTGGGCTCGCCGCTGTCATCCCCGACCATGCCGGGCTGACGGCGGACGGCGAGCGGTTCGACGCGACCGCCCTGGCCGCCTCCCACCGCACGCTGCAACTGCCCGCCGTCGCCCGGGTGACCAATCTTGAAACCGGGCGGCAGATCCTGGTGCGGTTGAACGATCGCGGCCCGGAGAACCCCGGGAGGCTGCTCGGGCTGACCCGGCATGCCGCCGACCTGCTGGGCGCGACCGATGGCACGCAGATCCGCGTCGAGCTGGATGCCGGCCTCACCCGTGCCCTGACCGAGCAAGTGGGCGGCGGCCCCAAGATATCGGTCGCCGCGGCACCGCTGACCGCCGTCACTGCCGAGCAACTGGCGCCGCCGCCCGGGGTCGGGCAGTCCAACCGCGGCCGGACTGTCCGGGCCGCAGTGTCCGCCCCGGCCGCCGTGACCGAGGCGAGTGCGAAGGTGCCCGACCGCCTCCCCGACCAGGTGACGCAAGGCCCCGCCGAACCCGGCAGCATCTATCTGCGCGCCGACGAATTCAGCCGAGTCGACTACGCCCGTCGCGAAGTGGCCCAGTTGACCGGGTTGAGCCCCTCGGTGGAACGAGTGCACCAGGGCCGCAGCGATAGCTACCGCGTCCGCGCCGGCCCGTTCGCATCGGTGGCGGCGGCTGACGCGGCGCTGGACCAGGCTCGGCGCGCGGGGGTAATCGACTCTCACCTGGTGGTGGAATAGGAGCGGCCGGTATGATCCCAACACTCTCCCGACGCGTGCTTCTCGGAAGCACAGCAGCCCTGGCGGCGACGCCGGCCTTGGCGCAGCGCCGCCCGGCCCGTGCCGCGCGCGGCAAAACTCCGGTCGACACGGAGCCCACCGGCAGCCCGGCCAACACGCCGCTCGGCCCGATCGACACCGCCGCCAAATATGCCTTTGTTGGCGATTTCAACACGGGTGCGACCTTGCTGGACAAGGACGCCGACGTGCAGCAGCCGCCGTCGTCGATGACCAAGCTGATGACCGCCTACCTGGTCTACGGCATGCTCAAGATCGGCCGGCTGAAGCTGGACCAGGAACTGCCGGTCAGCGACAAGGCCTGGCGGATGCAGGGCTCCAAGATGTTCGTGCCCCAAGGCGGCAGCGTGAAGGTGGAGGACCTGATCCGCGGCCTGATCATCGACTCGGGCAACGACGCCTGCATCGTTCTGGCGGAAGCGATCGCCGGGTCGGAGGAGCAGTTCGTCGACCTGATGAATGCCAAGGCCAAAGAGCTCGGCATGACCAACACCAACTACGCCAACTGCACCGGCTGGCCCGACGCGACGCAGCACATGAGCTGTCGCGACATCGGCACGATCGCCGCCCACATCATCCGGGACTACCCCGAATACTATCACTACGACAAGGAAACTACGTTCAAGTACAACGGGATCGAGCAGCAGAACCGCAACTCCCTGGTTCAGAAGGGCCTCGCCGACGGGCTGAAGACCGGCCACACCGACGCCGGCGGGTTCGGTCTGGTGGGCAGCGCGGACCGGGGCGGGCGCCGCGTGATCGTCGTGGTAAACGGCCTCACCTCGATGCACGCGCGGGCCGAAGAGAGCGAGAAGCTGCTCGAATGGAGCTTCCGCGAGTTCGAGAACGTGACCCTGTTCAGCGCCGGCGACACGGTGGAGACGGTGAAGGTGTGGCTTGGCACGCGGCCGACGGTATCGCTGGTTGGCGGGCGGGACCTGACCATCACCATGCCGCGGCAGTGGCGCAACACGGCGAAGATCCAGGTGCAGTACAGCGCCCCTCTGACCGCGCCAATCGGCAAGGGCGACACCATCGGCAAGCTGGTCGTGAACGGCACCGGCGTGCCCGACATGCAGGTGCCGCTGCTCGCCGGTGAGGACGTGCCGCGCGAGGGGCTGCCGGGCCGCGCCGTGTCGGTGCTGAGCCACTACGTGCTCGGAAGCTAAGCGCCTCTGTTCATCACGCTGGAAGGCGGGGAGGGCGCCGGCAAGTCCACCCAGGCCCGGCGCCTTGCCTCTCGGCTGGCCGCGTCCGGCATGCCCGTGCTGCTCACCCGCGAACCCGGCGGTGCGCCCGGGGCCGAGACGCTGCGTGGGTTGTTGTTGTCGGGCCGGCACGATTGGTCGGCGCAGGCCGAGATGCTGCTGCACTTCGCCGCCCGCGCCGAACACGTCGCCCGCACGATCCGTCCGGCGTTGCAGGCGGGGATGACGGTGGTATGCGACCGGTTCTATGATTCCACGATGGCGTATCAGGGGTATGGGCAGGGCGCGGACCGAGCGCAGATCGCAGCGCAAATCCGGCTGCTGGGGATCGTGCCGGACCTGACGCTGGTGCTGGATGTTCCGGAGGATATCGCGACGGCCCGCACGGCAGCACGCGGTTTGGCGCCGGACCGGTATGACCGCCTGGGTCCGGGGTTTCACGTCCGCGTCGCCGCCGGCTTTCGTGCCATCGCCGCGGCTGAACCCGATCGCTGCCGCCTGATCGATGCCAGTGATAACGTAGACGAAGTGTCCGCACGCCTCCCTCTCCCGCCCTTCACGGGAGAGGGAGGGGGTGAGGGCCTCTTTGGCACCGTCCAAGGCGCGACACCCCTCACCCCGACCCTCTCCTTCGAGGGGAGAGGGAGAAGCACGTGACCCCTTCACCCCGGGAGAACCCGCTGTTGTTCGGCCACGCCGCGGCCCAGGCGCAGATCCTCGAGGCGATGCTCGGCGGGCGGATGCATCATGCCTGGCTGCTCACCGGGGCGCCCGGCATCGGCAAGGCGACGCTCGCCTACCGCTTCGCCCGTCGCTTGCTGGCCGGTGCCAAACTCGGCGACACCCTGGCCGTCGATCCGAGCAGCCCGGTGTTCCGCCGGATTGCCGTGGGCAGCCATGCCGATCTGCTCACCATCGAGCGAGAGTGGGACGACAAGAAGTCCCGCCTCCGCGGCGAAATCGTCGTCGACGACGTGCGCGCCGTGTCCGCCTTCCTGCGGCTGACCCCGGCCGAGGGCGGCTGGCGCGTCGTGATCATCGACGGCGCCGAGCACATGAACCGCAACGCCGCCAACGCTGTGCTGAAGATGCTGGAGGAACCGCCGGCTCGCGCCGTGCTGCTGCTGACCTGCGCCGCGCCTGGCCGGCTGCTGCCCACGATCCGCAGCCGCTGCCGCCGGCTGGGCCTGGCTCCGCTCGAGGCCGCCGAGATGGAAGCGGCCCTGGCCGAGTACCTCCCCGACACGCCGGCGGCCGAGCGCACCCATTTGGCCGAACTCGCGGCCGGGTCGCCGGGGCGGGCGTTGTTGCTTGCGGAGGAGAAAGGTCTGCAACTCGCTGTTCTTGCAGCCGAAGTTCTGGAAAACGTACCCCGCCTGCCCAAGCTGCGTGCCTTCGCCATCGCCGAGCAGTTGGGCGGTCGGGCCGAGGACCGCTTCACCCCGTTCATGACGCTGCTGCGAGACGCCCTGGCCGATATCGTGCGGCGGGCCGCCCGTGGCGCACCCGAACGGCTGGCAACATTGCGCCCGCTGGCGGAGTGGGCTGAGATGTGGCAGTCGCTAACCCATATCCAGGATGAGACCGAGCGGCTGAACCTGGACCGGCGCCAGGCGCTGCTATCCTCTATCGCGCTGCTGAACGGGTCATGACCGAAACCTTCTACATCACCACGCCGATCTATTACGTGAACGGCGCCCCCCATATCGGCCACGCCTACACCTCGATCGCCGCCGACGTGCTGGCGCGTTGGATGCGGCTTGAGGGCAGGGAGGTGTTCTTCCTCACCGGCACCGATGAGCACGGCCAGAAGGTCGCCCAGGCGGCGGCCGCGGCGGGGATGGACCCGCAGGCGTTCGTCGATGGCCTGGCGGCCGAGTTCGCCGACATGGCGGCGAAGATGAACATCTCCAACGACGATTTCATCCGCACCACGGAGCCGCGCCACAAGGATGGCTGCGCGGCATTATGGAAAGTCCTGGTCGATCGCGGTGAAATCTACCTTGGCCACTACGAGGGCTGGTACGCCCTGCGCGATGAGTCTTTCTACGCCGAGGACGAGATCGTGACCCGGCCCGACGGCACGAAAGTCTCGCCCTTTGGCTCGCCGGTGGAGTGGGTGAGGGAGCCCAACTACCTGTTTCGCATGTCCAACTGGGGCGACCGGCTGCTGGCGTTCTACGAAGCCAACCCGGACTTCCTCGGCCCGCTCTCGACCCGCAACGAGGTCATCAGCTTCGTGCGCGGCGGCATGACGGACCTGTCGGTGAGCCGTGCCAGCCTGACGTGGGGCGTGCCGGTGCCGGGCGACCCGGAGCAGGTGATGTATGTGTGGGTGGACGCGTTGGCCAACTACATGACGGCGCTCGGCTACCCCGACCCGGCTGCCGAGCGCTGGAAGTTCTGGCCGGCCGACATCCACTTCGTCGGCAAGGACATCGCCCGGTTCCACGCGGTGATCTGGCCCGCCTTGCTGATGGCCGCCGGATTGCCGGTGCCCAAGCGCGTCTATGCCAACGGCTGGTGGACGGTCGAGGGCGAGAAGATGAGCAAGTCGGTCGGCAACGTGGTGGACCCGCGCGACCTGGTGAGCGAGTTCGGCCTGGATGTGCTGCGCTACTTCCTGCTGCGGGAAATGCCGTTCGGTAATGACGGCGATTTCAATCGGCGCGCCTTGGTGACCCGCATGAACAGCGAGTTGGCCAACGATCTTGGTAATCTGGCGCAACGCTCGCTGTCCCTGATCGCCAAGAACTGCAGTTCCATCCTACCCGAACGGGGGCCATTGAGCGAGGACGACACCGAATTGCTCGCCCAGGCCGCGGGGCTGCGGGATACGATGCGGCCCAAGTTGCTGCGCCAGTCTTATGGCGAGGCACTGGACGAAGCGTGGCGGGTCATCCGCGCCGCCAACGGCTACATCGACCGCCAGGCGCCGTGGGCGCTGCGCCGCACCGACCCGGTCCGGATGGCCGCCGTCCTGCGCGTGCTGGCCGACATCCTGCGCGAGGTTGCCACCGTGCTGCAGCCCTTCATGCCCGACAGCATGGCCGCGATGCTCGACCAACTCGGGGTGCCAGCCGACGCCCGTAGCTTCGCCGCCCTGAGCGACATGCTCCCCGGCGGTATTACGCTGCCGGCGCCGCAGGGTATCTTTCCGCGCTACGTTGAGGCGGCTTAACCCGGCATGCTGATCGATTCGCACTGCCACCTCGACTACTTCACCGACGAGTTGGATGCGGTCCTGGCCCGGGCCGCCGATGCCGGCGTGGGGGAACTGGTCACGATCGGTACTACGATGGACCAGTCCCACGTCATTCGTACCCTCGCGGAGAGGCACGAGAACGTATGGTGCACGGTCGGCGTGCATCCGATGAGCGCGGCGAAGGCGCCGGTGCCGACACCCGAGGCGATCGCAGCCCTTGCCGACCATCCAAAGGTCGTGGGGATTGGCGAGTCTGGGCTCGACTACTTCTACGATACCGCCCCGAAAGACGTGCAACAGGCCTCGTTTCGCGCCCACATCCGGGCCGCCAGGATGGCCGGCCTGCCGCTCTGCATCCATGCCCGCGATGCCGATCACGACATTGCGGCAATCCTTCGCGAGGAGCGGGAGGAGGGCGGCCCCTACGAGTTCCTCCTGCACTGCTTCTCCTCCGGTCGCGGCCTCGCGGAGGCGGCGTTGCAGATGGGCGGCTATTTCAGTTTTTCCGGGATCCTGACCTTTCCGAAATCCACGGAAAACCGTGACATAGCCCGCGACATTCCAGCAGACCGGCTGCTGGTGGAGACCGACTCCCCCTACCTGGCGCCCGTCCCGTTCCGCGGCAAGCGCAACGAACCTGCCTATGTCGCCAAGACGGCCGCCGTGCTGGCGGAGGTTCGCGGGCTCGACCCGGCGGCGCTGGCTGAACTGACCACCACCAACTTCCGACGCCTGTTCGGCCGCACGGCCTGATGCGGGTCACGGTTTTGGGCTGCGGTGGCTCCGCGGGGGTGCCGCAGGTGGGGGGTGCGGACGGCCACGGCGACTGGGGCGCTTGCAACTCGTCCGAGCCGCGTAACCGCCGCAGCCGCTCGTCCATCGTGGTGGAGAGCGAGACCGGCGAACGTCTGCTGGTGGATACCGGCCCCGACCTGCGGACCCAATTGCTGGCGTGCGGCATCCCGCGCATCGACGCCGTTTTGTTCACGCATGCGCACGCCGACCACATCATGGGGCTGGACGAGGTCCGCATCCTTAACCGCATCGTGGGCAAGCCGCTGCCGGCGTTCGGCACGCAGGCGACGCTTGCGGATTTGGCCCGGCGGTTCGACTACGTGTTCCGCCCTTGGACTCCGCCCGGTTTCTTTCGGCCGGTCCTGGAGTTCCAGACCATTGAGTATGGTGACAGGATCGAGGCCGCCGGGTTGGCCATGCAGGTCTTTGAGCAGGACCACCACGTCATGAAGACCGCCGGATTGCGAATTGGCCCGTTCGGCTATTCGACGGACGCCGTGAACCTCGACGACGCGGCGTTCGAGACCTTGCAAGGCGTCGACACGTGGCTCGTCGGTTGCTTCCAGCGGGCCCCACACCTCACACACGCGCATGTGGATCGGGTGATCGCGTGGTCCGAGCGGGTCGGCGCGCGGCGGACGATCCTCACGCATATGGGGCCGGACCTGGACTGGGATTGGATGGCGCGAAAGCTTCCTGCCGGGATCGAGCCGGCGTTCGACGGGCTGATGCTGGAGTTCGCCAGCTAGTCTCGCCGGCCTCATTCTTTCCATAATATGAATTATGCGACTTTAGCGCGCCTCGTATTCGCGCCGGTCTTGCGCGGCCTTCCGAATCCTTTCGTTTCGGTTCGATACACCGGCTGGCGGTAGTGTCCTCACAGAGAAGAACGAGGATACTGCCATGGTTCGCCTTGCCACCGCGGCCTTTGTCGCACTCCTGCCGCTCGCGGCCTTGGCGCAGACCGCACCAGCGCCGCCAGGCGCTATGACACGCGAGCAGTTCGTTCAGCGCGCCGCCGACATGGCTGGGCGCCGGTTCGACGAGATCGACACCAGCCACGCCGGCGTCATCACCCGCGACCAACTCCGGGCGTGGCGACAGGCCCATGCGGGTCGCGCCACCCCCCCAGCCCAGTAACGTCGAGTCAGCAATCAAAGGAGAGACTTGCATGCAATTGTTCACAAGCACCATCCGGCTTGCCGTTCCCGCTCTGGCGTGTGCCGTGGCGGTTGCCGCCCTCACCCCGGCAGCCGCACAGGCCTGGTGGGCACCGCCGGCCGTCGTGGTCGTCGCGCCCCGCCCGGTGCTGCCGCCGCGCATCGTCTACGTACCGGGGCCGCGCGTGGTCTACGCCCCCTATCCGCGCGCGCACTGGGTGCGTCCGCACTACGATTGGCGTGGCGTGTTCATCCCTGGCCACTGGGTCTGACACGAGCGGCCTAGCGCGCCGGCGCTAGGCCCTCTACATCTGGCCGGTGACTGGAACACTACCAGAACGCTTCACCGCCTGGTTCGCCGCCCGTGGATGGACGCCTCGGCCGCACCAGCTTGCCATGCTGGCCGCGGCCGAGGCAGGCGAAACGGCCCTGCTGATCGCGCCCACCGGCGGCGGCAAGACGCTCTCCGGCTTCCTGCCCTCCCTGGTGGACCTCGCGGCCTTCCCCCGGCCGGGCATCCACACCCTGTATGTCTCGCCGCTGAAGGCCCTCGGCACCGACGTCGCGCGCAACCTGCTCGAACCCGTCGCTGAAATGGCCCTGCCGGTGACCGTCGAAACCCGGTCCGGCGACACGCCGCAGACCAGGCGGGCGCGGCAGAAGGAAACGCCGCCCAACATCTTACTGACCACGCCGGAAAGCCTGGCGTTGCTCGTCAGTCAGCCCATGGCGCCCGAGATGTTCGGCGGCCTGCAATGCGTGGTGGTGGACGAGATCCATGCCCTCGCCGGCACCAAGCGCGGCGACCAGTTGGCGTTGTGCCTGGCGCGGCTGAAGCATTTGGCACCGGAGGCACGCCGGGTCGGCCTGTCGGCCACTGTCGCGTACAAGACTGCGATCGAGGCTTATATCGGCTGCGGCGGGCCGGTGCGCCTGGTCGAGGTGCCAGAGGGCGCGCCGCCCGAACTGGAGATCCGGCTCAGCGAGGACCGAGTGCCCTGGTCCGGCCGCATGGGACTAGCCTCGGCCGCGGTGATCCTGGACCGCATCCGCTCGGCCGGCATGACGATCGTGTTCGTCAACACCCGCGCGCAAGGCGAGCTACTATTCCAGGCGATATGGAAACTGAATGAAGACACACTGCCGATCGCCTTGCATCATGGCAGCCTGGATATCGCCCAACGGCGCCGGGTCGAGGCCGCCATGGCGAAGGGTGCGTTGCGGGCGGTGGTCGCGACCTCGTCGCTCGATCTCGGCATAGACTGGGGCGGCGTAGACCAGGTCATCCAGGTCGGTGCCCCCAAGGGCGTGTCCCGCCTGTTGCAACGCGTCGGCCGCTCCAACCATCGGATGGACGTCGCCAGCCGCGCCGTGCTGGTGCCGGCCAACCGCTTCGAGGTGCTGGAGTGCGAGGCGGCCGTGCAAGGCGTCGCGGCCCGCGAGTTGGATGGCGATCCGCCCCGGCCCGGCGGCCTCGACGTGCTGGCGCAACACGTTCTGCTGATGGCCTGCGCCGCGCCATTCCTCCCGGACGAGCTGTTCGAGGAGGTGAGGCAAGCCGCGCCCTATGCCGACCTGACGCGCGACACGTTCGAGGACGTGCTGCGCTTCGTGGAAGATGGCGGCTACGCGCTGCAAGCCTATGAGCGATATCGAAAATTGTTCCGCGACGCCGACGGGCGAGTGGAAATCCGCTCCGCCCGCATCGCCCGGCTCGCCCGTATGAACATCGGCACCATCGTGGAAATGCCGCTGCTGAAAGTCCGCCTCGCCGGGCAGCGCGGCGGCAACCTGGGCGAGATCGAAGAAAGCTTCGTCAACATGATGGTGCCCGGCGACACCTTCATGTTCGCCGGCCGGCTGCTGCGCTACCTGCGCATCCGCGAGACCACCGTCGAGTGCGCCGATGGCGGCCGCGGCGACCCGATGGTGCCCGCCTATGCCGGCGGCAAATACCCGCTGACCACCAACCTCGCCGCCCGCGTGCGCGCCATGCTGCACGACCCGGCGAGTTGGGCCGCCTTCCCCGAGCAGGTGCGCGACTGGCTGGCCCTGCAACAAGAGCGCTCCACCCTGCCCGGCCCCGACGACCTGCTGGTGGAAGTATTCCCCCGCAACGGCCGCTGGTACACGGTCGCCTACTGCTTCGAAGGCCGCAACGCGCACCAGACGCTGGGCATGCTGCTGACCCGGCGGATGGAGCGCGCCGGCAACGGCCCGCTTGGCTTCGTGGCAACCGACTACGTGATCGCCGTCTGGACCGCCAACGAGCCCGGCGACATGGCGGAGCTGTTCCAGCAGGACATGCTGGGCGACGACCTCGAGGCGTGGATGGCGGAGAGCTCGCTGCTGCGGCGGACATTCCGCAACGTGGCGGTGATTGCCGGGCTGGTGGACCGCTCCCAACCCGGCGCCGACAAGAACCGGCGCCAGGTCACGGTGAACACCGACCTGATCTACGACGTGCTGCGCCGCCACCAGCCAGACCACATCCTGCTGCGCGCCACCCGAGCCGACGCGGCGCGCGGGCTGACCGACGTGGCCCGCCTGAGCGACATGCTGGCACGCGTGCAGGGCAAGGTGCGGACGGTGCGGCTGACGCGGGTGTCTCCCCTCGCTATCCCCGTGTTGCTGGATATCGGCCGCGAGTTCGTCCGCACCACCGAGGACGAGGACGCGTTGCTCGCCGAAACCGAGGCGCTGGTGGCCGAAGCGACGGGGTTGGCGCAGACCTCGCAGGAGCCGATGCGGGTGCATCCGGTGCACCGGGCGAATTTGACGAAGATGGGGCGGAGGGATCGGCCTGTTGCTTTGCTACTTCCTTCTCCCTCTCCCGCGGGCGGGAGAGGGCCGGGGTGAGGGTGCGATTGGTGCCCCGTACGACAGTTTCAGCTAGTAAGCGGCCCTCACCCCGGCCCTCTCCCGTGAAGGACGGGAGAGGGAGAAGAGGTTCTACCGCTCGCTTCTCGGGTCGAAGGCGTGTTGCAGGCCGTCGCCGAGGAAGTTCACCGCGATCACCGTGATGAAGATCAGTATCCCGGGATAAATCGCGATCGCCGGGTCGGTGGTCACCAGGTCCTGCGCGTTGTTCAGCATGTTGCCCCAGGACGGTGTGGGGGCGACGATGCCGAAGCCCAGGAAGCTCAGCACGCTCTCGAACAGGATCACGCGGCCGACCGTCAGCGTCACCGCCACGATCAGCGGCGTGGCGACGTTGGGCAGTATGTGGCTGGTCATGACGTAGGTGGCACCGCCGCCGCTGGCTTTGGCGGAGCGGACGTAGTCGCGTTCGCGCAGCGCCAGGGTGGCGGCGCGGGTCAGGCGGGCGATGCCGGTCCAGTCCACTAGGGCGATGATCACCACGACGCGCCAGAACCCGGCGGCACCGGAGTGCGCGAAATCGGCGGAGAACCCGAGCTTGGTCAGGTCCAGCGCGCCCAGCACGATCAGCAGCGGCAGCAGCGGCAGTGCGATCATGCCGTCGGTGAACCGCATCAGCACGGAGTCGGTGCGCCCGCCGATATAGCCGGCCACTACGCCCACCATCAGGCCCACGATGCTGCCGAACACGGTCGACAGTACCCCAACCAGCAGCGAGATCTGGCCGCCCAGCATCAGCCGCACCAGCTCGTCCCGCCCAGCCTCGTCGGTGCCGAGCGGGTGCTGCATGGACGGCGGCCCATACTGCGAGAACAGATCCGTCTCATACGGGTCCACGCCCAGCCAGTGCGCCAACGGCCAGGCGGACAGCGCGAAGATCAGCAGCAACGCAAGTATGACTAGGCTCGCCATGCCGGTGCGGTGCTTGCGGAACCGCCGCCAGCGCAGTCGCCAGGGGGAAACGGCGCGTTCGGTGCTGATGGCGGTGGCGCTCATAGGCTGATCCGGGGGTCGAGCCAGCCATAGGCGAGGTCGGCGGCCAGGTTGCTCAGCAGGGTGATGAGTGTCGCAAACAGCAGCCCGGTGAGCGCCAGGTTGAAGTCGTTGCCCAGGATGGCGTCGTAGATCATCTTGCCCATGCCGGGGGCGGCGAACATCGTCTCGGTGATCAGGGCGCCACTGAACAGGCTGCCGAAGCTGAGCGCCATCACGGTCACCACGGGGATCATGGCGTTGCGCAGCGCGTGGACCATCACGATCCGCCCCTCGGCCGCCCCCTTGGCCCGGGCGGTGCGGATATGGTCCATGCGCATCGTCTCGATCATGGCCGCCCGGACGAAACGGGTGAACTGCCCGGTGTTGGCCAGCGCGAGGGTGATCACAGGCATCAGCAGATGTCGGAACTGGTCGGTGAAGCTACCGTCCCCGACGGTGCTGAGCCCGCTCGCCGGCAGCCAATGCAGTTGCACGGCGAACACCAGGATCATGACCAGGGCGAGCCAGAACACCGGCACGGAAATGCCCGCGAAGGCGAACAGGCTGACGATGCTGTCGACGATCCCGCCGGGCTTGAGCGCCGCTGCGACCCCCAGCGCAAAGGCCAGCAGCACCGACAGCACGAACGACGCCAGCATCAGCTTGCACGTGACCCAAAGCGCCGGGCCGAGCACCTGCAGCACCGGTTGGGCGTGGGTGCGGGAGAACCCGAAATCGCCCTGCAGCGCCGCGATCAGCCAGTGCCAGTAGCGCAGCATGATCGGCTGATCGAGGCCGTAGATCGCCCGCAGATGCGCTACCACCTCGGGTGTGGCGCCAGGGTTGGAGGAGATCATGACGTCGATCGGATCGCCCGGCATCAGCCCGATCAGGCTGTAGATGACGAACGACATGACGAGAAGCACGAGGGCCGCTTGGCCCACGCGACTGAGGATAAAGCGGGTCATTCCTTGAAGTGGCACGCGGCCAACTGCCCTGCCCTCCCTGGTGCCGATTCCAGCCGCGGCGGCGTGACCCGGCAGATCTCCTGCACCTTCGGGCAGCGCGGATGGAACACACAGCCCGGCGGCGGGTTGAGCGGGCTTGGCATCTCGCCCCGGATTGCCACGCCCCGGCTGCGGCGGCGGCCGATGCGGGGCACGGCTTGCAGTAGCGCCTGCGTGTAGGGGTGCGACGGTGTTGCGAACAGGTCGGCACGGGGGGCCACTTCGACCAACCGGCCGAGGTAGAGCACCGCCACGCGATCGGCGAGATGGTTCACCACGGCCAGATCGTGGCTGATGAACAGGTACGCCAGGCTGCGTTCGTGCTGCAGCGCGCGCATCAGGTTCAGGATCTGGCTTTGGATCGATACGTCCAGCGCCGAGAGCGGCTCGTCGGCCACGATCAGCGTCGGGTTGGGGGCGAGCGCGCGGGCGATGGCGATGCGCTGGCGCTGGCCGCCGGAGAACTCGTGCGGGTAGCGGTTCAGCGCGTCGAGCGGCAGGCCCACCTGCCCCACCAGTTCGGCGGCGCGGCTTTGGCGTTGGGCTTTGGTGCCGATCCCGCCGATCCGCAGCGGTTCGGTGATGATGGAAGATACCGGCATGCGCGGGTCGAGCGCGCCGAATGGGTCCTGGAAGACGATCTGGATGGCGCGTTGGGTTTGTTTGCGGACGGCGCGGTCGATCGGTTGGCCGCGGAAGGTCATGGCGCCGGAGGTGGGCGTTTGCAGCCCGGCGACGACGTTGCCGAGCGTGCTTTTGCCACTGCCGCTCTCGCCGACGAGGGCTAGGGTTTCGCCCTCGGCGATGGTGAGGGAGACGTTTTCGACGGCGCGGAGAGTGCGGCGGTTGACGGTGAAATGAACTTGGATGTCTTGCAGGTCGATGAGGTTGGTCACGCTAAGCGGCCCTCACCCCGGCCCTCTCCCGTTAAGGACGGGAGAGGGAGAAGGAAAGTGGTTCTATGCGGCGAATTGTTGGGCATGCGCGACAGCTTCGGCAGGATATGACGGACGCGGAGCGGGCGATCTGGTTCGCGGTGCGCGACCGGCGGTTGGACGGGTTTAAGTTTCGCCGCCAGGTTACGGTTGGGCCCTTCATCGTCGACTTCGCCTGTGTCGACGCGATGCTGATCGTGGAGATCGATGGCGGGCAGCATAACGAAAGCGTCGATGCCGCGAGAACCGCAAAACTCCTCGCGATGGGCTACCGCGTCCTGCGCTTCTGGAACAACGACGTCCTCAGCAACCAAGACGGCGTCCTCCAAACCCTCCACGCGCACCTGCTCGCTTCTCCCTCTCCCGCTAGCGGGAGAGGGCCGGGGTGAGGGCCGCTTGAGCATCAAACCCTCGCCTTGAAACAAGCCACGAAATGCCCCGGCACCAACTCCTCCAACGGAGGCTCAGCCCGCCTGCAACTCGCATCCCCCCGCGCGCACCGATCCACAAACCGGCACCCCGCGAACGCGCTGTCCAGATTCGGCACCCCTCCCGGAATCACCGGCAACTCCGCTGCGCGATGCGCCGGGTCGGGCAAGGTCGCTATCAAGCCGACGGTGTATGGATGCAGCGGCTCCGCAAACAACGCGTCGGCCGGGGCGCGCTCCACCACCCGCCCGGCGTACATCACGATAATCTCATGCGCGATCTCGCTGACCACGGCCAGGTTGTGGCTGATGAACTGGATCGCCATGCCGATCTCGTCCTGCAGCCGCAGCATCAGATCGATGATCTGCGCCTGGATCGTCACATCCAGTGCAGTCGTGGGCTCGTCCGCGATCAGCAGCGCCGGGCGGCAGGCGAGCGCCATTGCGATCATCGCACGCTGCCGCATCCCGCCGGAAAGCTGGTGCGGATAGGCCGCGGCGCGCTCCTTCGGCGAGGTGATGCCGACCGCGTGCAACGCATCCACGGCTTTCGCACCGGCCTCCTTCCAGGACAGTCCCTGGTGCAGCACCATCACCTCGGCGATCTGGCGGCCGACCGTCATCACCGGGTTCAGCGCGGTCATCGGCTCCTGGAACACCATCGCGATCCGCTCGCCGCGCAGCTCGCGCCACACGCTTGGCGGCTGGCCCAGCATCTCGCGGCCCTCGACCCGCACCGACCCGGCGACCCGGCCCGGGCTCGGCACCAGGCCCATCACCGCCAGGGCCGTCATGGATTTGCCGCAGCCGCTCTCGCCGACCACGCCCAGGGTACGCCCGGCCGGCACGCTGAAATCGATGCCGGCAACGACCTGGCGAAACCCACCGGCAACCGGGAAACCGACCGTCAGGCCGTCGACGGCCAAGACGTCACTCATCGGCAGTCCAGCCCTCCACGGCGAGGCTGGTCGGCTGGTTGTGACCCGTCGGCATGACGCCGTGCAGCCAAAGCGGCCAGACATGCGCGTCGGCGCCGAAGTTCAACGGCAGCACCGGCAGCTCCTCGGCGTAGATGCGCTGGATGTCGGCCCAGATTGGCTTGCGTTTCGCGAAATCCAGCTCCCGCTCCAATGCGTCAATGTCTGCGTCCATCCGGGCGTTGCGAAAATCGGTGTAATTGGTGCCGCCCCAGTTGTTGGCCGCCGTCGGGATCTGGCCGCTGGACAGCGTCTGCCGCGGCGAGCTCTCGACCGAACTGCTCCAACCGAACAATGCCATGCCGGTGAAGTTGCGGTGTTTCAGCGTCTCGCCGAACAGAGTGCGCGCGGGTTCGTTCTTGATGACAGTGTCCACTCCGATCGCACGCCACTGACTTTGCATGACCTGCTGTTGCAACTCCGTGCCCGCACGCCGGTTGCCGCGCTGAACTGCAGGCTGAGGCGCTGGCCGGCGGCATTGCGGCAAATGCCGTCCGGGCCCGGTGTCCATCCGGCCTCGGCCAGCAGCGCCCGGGCACGTGCCGGGTCGTACGGGTACACCGGCACGTCGGCGGTGTATTGCGGCTCCTGTGGGTTGACGAAGCTGTTGGCGACGGGGACGCGGCCACCCATCAGCTTGTCCACGATGGCTTGGCGGTCGACCCCCATCAGCAGCGCGCGCCGCACCCGCACGTCGGCCAGGATCGGATTGTCCAGCTGCAGGTCCAGATGGCTGTAGGAGAGGTTCGGCTTGTAGGCGTAGGTGAACCGGGTTGGGTAATTCGCCTGCAGTGCGAGCACCTGGTCCAACGTCATGCCGACGCCGTCGCCGGGCACCATGTCCACATCACCGGATAGCAAGTTGGCCTGCAGCGCCGCCGTGTTGCCGATGGCGCGGATGACGATGCGGTCGAAATACGCCGGCGCGCCCGTCCAGTGGGTGTTCCGCTCCAGCACCAATTGGCTGCCGGTGTCGATCGCGGCGATGCGGTAAGGGCCGTTGTACAGGCCAGGGTTGGTGGGATCGCGGTTGTAGTGGCTCTGCTGCATGTAGGCACCGGGCTCGTGCGCCGCTTCGTAAACCGGTTCCTCCAGATGCGCGGGCAGCAGTTCGCCCAACTGGTCGAACTCGTAGTTCGGCTCGCTCAGATGCAGCACGGCGGTGAGCGGGTCCGGCACGTCGACCGCGGTGACGCGCTCCCACGTCTTGGTGTTGGTGAAGCCGCTTTTCGGGTCCCGCCCGACGCGTGCGGTGAACGCCAAATCGGCGGCACCGAGCGGTGCGCCGTCGCCCCAGGTCAGGCCGGGCTTGAAGTGGATGGTGACCTTCATCCCCGCCCCTTCCATCTGCGCGCCGCCATTGGCGAGGCTGGGCAGTGTAGTGCAGAGCAGACAAATGAGGTGGCGGTCAGAGTCCCACGCTGTGACCGGACGATCGGCGAACCCGAGGATGTAGAACTTGATCGAGTCCGGATCGATCGACGGATGCAGCGTCGCCGGGAAGGACGAGACGCCGATTGTGAGCGTCTTGTGCGGCTGGGCGATGGCTGGGGCGCAGAGCAAGCCGAGCCAGAGCAGCACGACCGGAAACGCTTGCTTTCTTCTCCCTCTCCCGCGGGCGGGAGAGGGCTGCGGTGAGGGTGCGACAGCCGCAACAGACCCATTGACAGCAGAGAAGCGGCCCTCTCCCGCGAAGGACGGGAGAGGGAGAAGGGATACCAAGATCACGCGGGGTGCCAGTTCTCCGCCCACTCGCAGCTCATGTCGCCCTGGCCGGTCGGCTCGTAGCCGCGCAGCCAGGTGGGGGTCACGTGCGGCTCGGCGCGGAAAAATAGCGGCAACACCGGCACCTGCTCGGCGTAGATGCGCTGCATGTCGGCCCAGATTGTCTTCTGCTTCGCCGGGTCGAGTTCGCCTTCGGCGGCGGTGATGTCGGCGTCCATCTTCGGGTCGCTGAAGCCGGGGTAGTTGGCACCGCCGAAATTGTTGGCCTGGCTAGGGATCTGACTGCTGTCCAGGGTTCGGAACGGCGATTCGGTGACGTTGCTGCTCCAGCCATACATCTCCATGCCGGTGTAGGTGCGGTGCTTCAGCGTGTCCCCGAACAGGGTGCGGGCGGGCTCGTTCTTGATGTCGATCTGCACGCAGGCGTTCTTCAGGTTCGATTGCAACACCTGCTCCTGCAGCTCGCGCAGGCGGTTGCCGGCGGTGGTGCCCAGTTCGAACGCCAGCTTGTCGCCGGCGGCGTTGCGGCAGATGCCGTCGCTGCCCGGGGTCCAACCAGCGTCCTTCAGCAGCGCCTTCGCACCGGCCAGGTCGAATTTCACGACCGGCACGTCCTTGTCGTAGGTGGGGCTGAGCGGGTTGACCCAGGTCGCGGCCACCGGCTGGGTGCCTTGGAACAGCCGGTCCACCATGGTCTGCCGGTCCATCGCCATCAGCAGCGCCCGGCGCACGCGCACGTCGGCCAGCAGCGGGTTTTCCTTCTTCAGGTCGATGTGCTCGTAAGTCAGGCTGGGCTTGAACTCGTAGTGGAATTCGGTCGGATGCGCCTTCTGCAGGGCAAGCGCCTGATCGATCGTGAGCCCGATACCCTCGCCTGCCACCATGTCCACGTCACCGGACAGCAGGTTGGCCTGCAGCGCCGCCGTGTTGTCGATGTGGCGCAGCACGATGCGCTTGAAGCCGGGCTTGGTGCCGTTCCAGTGCGGGTTCGGCTCGAGGATGATCTGATTGCCGCTGTCATACCCGGTGATCATGTAGGGGCCGTCGTACAACCCCGGGTTGACCGGCGCCCGGTTGTAGTTGGTGCCGTTGATGTAGGCGCCGGGGGTGCTGTCCTTGGCGACGACCGCGGCCTCGATGTGCTCGGGCAGGATCTGGTCCCACTGGTTGTAGTCGGCACGGACCCGGTCCAGGTGCAGCACGGCGGTCTGGTCGTCCACCACGTCGACGCTCTTGGCCCGGCCCCACGGATTGCTGTTGGAAAAGCCGCTGGCCGGGTCGGTGGCAAGTTTCCAGGTGAAGGCGATGTCCTTCGCGGTCACCGGCTGGCCGTCGCCCCATTCCAGGCCCGGCTTCAGCTTGATCGTGACGGCCATGCCCTTTGTGCCGTCCGGCTTGTCCTCGAGCTTCGCCAGGCCGTTGTCGAGCGTCGGCAGCTGGGTGCAGAGCAGGCAGGAGTTATGCCAGTCCTTGTCGAACGCGGTGATCGGCCGAACCACGAACCCGACCACATAGCTGCGCACGACCTCCGGATCGATATCGGGCTGCAGGGAGGACGGGAACTGCGCGATGCCGATCGTCAGCGTGTCGTGGGTTTTTTGGGCATAGGCCAGGCTGGTCGTGGCGACCAAGCTTGTTGTCGCGAGTAGGACGGCGAGGACGGCTGCGCGGAAGGTCATGGATCACCCTGCAATGCGACCGCCTGCAGTCAGACGGTCGAGTCTTGTTGCGTTATTCGACCGGTAATTTTGTGTTATAGGAATCGTCGCGGGTCAACGGCGCAAACGCGGGTTCAGCACGCCGTACAACACGTCAACTCCCAAATTCACCGCCATCACCATGATTGCGATCAGCAACGTTCCGCCTTGTAACACAGTGTAATCGCGGCGCTGAACACTATCGACCAGCCAGTGGCCGATCCCCGGCCACGCAAATACCGTCTCCGTCAGGATGGCGCCCCCGAGCAGAGAGCCCACCTGCAACCCCAGCACCGTCACGACTGGGATCAAGGCGTTGCGCAGCGCGTGCACCACGATCACCCGGCTTGGCGCCAGACCCTTGGCGCGTGCGGTGCGGACGTAGTCCTCGCTCAAAACCTCCAGCATGGCCGAGCGGGTCATGCGGGCGATCGTGGCGAGCGGGATAGTGCCCAGCACGATCGTGGGTAGGATGAGGTGGCGCAGCACCGAGATGAAGGCGCCTTTGTCGTCGCTGAAGAACAGGCTGTCGATCAGCATGAAGCCGGTGTGCGGCTCGACATAATACAGCTCGTCGATCTGCCCCGAGACCGGCGTCCAGCCGAGGGCGACGGAGAACACCAGGATCGCCATCAGTCCCCACCAGAAGATCGGCATCGAGGCCCCGGTGACGGACAGGCCGATCAGCCCGTAATCCAGCGCCGAGCCGCGTTTGGTGGCCGCGATCACGCCCAGCGGCAGCCCGATCAGCAGGGCGAACGCCATGGCGCAAACGCTCAGTTCGAGCGTGGCGGGGAAGAAGGTCGTGAACTCCGACCACACGCTCTGCTGGGTGACCACCGAGCGGCCCATGTCGCCGTGCAGCAGCCCGGCTTCGTAGTCGGCGAACTGCTTCCACAGCGGCTGGTCCAGCCCCAATTCGTGGCGGAAATAGGCCAGGCGCTCCGGTGAGATGCCGCGCTCGCCGGTGCGGACCTCCACCGGGTCGCCGGGAACCGCATGGATCAGTAGGAACCCCAGCAGCGAGACGCCGATCACCGTGGGGATGATCAGGATCACCCGGCGGATCAGGAGGCGGAGCACGCAGCCTCCCTATCGTCATGCCAGGGCTTGACCCTGGTATCCACGGGGCAGCCACGGCGACCGGCCACCTCAACGTGGCACAAACGGAGTGTCCACACCCGTGACGTGTCCAGCCCAACCGCGTGGATACCAGGGTCAGGCCCTGGCACGACGCTACGTCTGACCGTGGCTATTGCAGGTCCACCGTGTTCCAGGATTGCGCGCCGATCGGGCTCATGATGAACCCGGTCACATCCTTGCGCATCGGCTGGAACGTCACGGAATGGGCGATCAGGAAGAACGGCGCGTCGTCGTGCATGATGACCTGCGCCTGCTCGTAAAGTTTGGCGCGCTCGCCTTGGTCGGACAGGGTGACCGCCTTGGCGAGCAGGGCGTCAAAGGCGGGGTTGCACCATTTGGATGCACTGCCGCCCCCCGGACGGGCCGCGGCACAGCTCGCCAGCGGGGTGAAGAAATTGTCCGGATCGCCATTGTCGCCAGTCCAACCATACTCGGCCATCGGGGCCTCGCCGGCGGCGACGCGCTTGCGGTACTCGCCCCACTCGTAGCTGACGATCTTGGCACGGACGCCGACCTTCATCAGGTCCGCCTGCATGAGCTCGGCGATCCGGCGCGCATCGGGGTTGTACGGGCGCTGCACCGGCATGGCCCATACTTCGGTGTCGAACCCATCGGCCAGCCCGGCATCGGCGAGCATCTTCTTCGCGGCCGCCGGGTCGTACGGGTAGTCCTTGATGCTGTTGTTATACGACCACATGATCGGCGGGATCAGGTTCTTGGCCGGCTGGCCGGCGCCGCCGTACACCGCCTGGATGATCGCATTCTTGTCGATCGCCATGTTCAGCGCGATCCGCACCCGCTTGTCGTCGAACGGCTTCTTGGTGGCGTTGAATGCCAGGTAGCCGATGTTCAGCCCCGGCTGGCTCATCAGCGTCAAGGTCGGGTCGATCTTGATGCCCGGCAGGTCCTGCGGCGAGGCGTAGTTCATCACCTGGCACTCGTTCGCGCGCAGCTTGGCCAGGCGCACCGCCGGGTCCTTGTTGATGGAGAACACCAGCGCGTCCAGCTTCGCCTTCGGCCCCCAGAAATCGTCGAACCGGCGGTAGCGGATGGTGGCGTCGCGCTGATACGCCACGAACGAGAACGGTCCGGTTCCGATCGGCACCTGGTCCAGCTGTTCGGGCTTGCCGGCCTTCATCAGTTGGTCGGCGTATTCGGCGGACATGATCGCGGCGAAATCCATCGCAAGGTCGGCGATGAACGGCGCCTGCGGCACGTTCAGGGTGAAGCGGACGGTGTAGTCGTCCACCTTGTCGATGCCGGTGATGAGCTTGTCGAAGCCCATGTCCCCCCAGTACTCGTAATCCCCGCCGGACACCTTGTGATACGGGTTCGCCTCGTCTTTCTGCCGGTCGAAGCTGAACAGCACGTCGTCGGCGTTGAAATCCCGCGTTGGCTTGAAGGTCGCGTTGCTCTGCCATTTCACGCCGTGGCGCAGGTGGAAGGTGTACGTCTTGCCGTCTGCCGACACGTCCCAGCTCTGTGCCAGGCCCGGTTCGGTTTCCGTGGTGCCTTCCTTGAAATTCACCAGCCGACTGTAGATCGGCCGCGCGGCGGCGAAGCTGGTGCCCGTGGTGTTGATCATCGGGCTGAAATTCTCGGGCGATCCCTCCGAGCAGAACACCAGCGTCTTGGCTTCGGCCGAGGTGCCGAGCCCCAATCCCAAAACAGCGCCGGCGAGAATCCCGGCTGGAAGTAGGGATCGGAGGCGGCTGCGGACGGACATGAGGAGCCCCTTGTTTGGTGAGATTATTGTCATCCTAGCGCGGCCCGCGGCGCCGGTTGAAGGCCAGTTCCGATGGGCTCAGCTGAAAGCCGACCAGGATCCGGTAATCCGCCCCCGTGACCTTGCCAGGAATCGGCAGGGCGATGTCGATCTGGTCGCCGGTCAGCCGCAACCGGCTGCCCGTGTTGTCGAACGCGACATGCAGCGTGTAGTCCCGCTTGTCGAGGATGGTGTCCCCGCGCGCAACGGACACGAAATACGTGACGTCCGCGGTGCGCCCCTGCATCGCAGGGCCGCGCCCGAGCTCCATATTGACGGAGATCTGGGTCTGCAGATGGTCCATGTCGGGCGACGAGCATTTTCCGGACAGCCCTGTGATCCGGCCGTCGAGAACCATATCGGTGAGGTCGGTTCCGGTGCCGCGGAAGGTCGTAATGTCGGCCGCGTCGCTCAGGATACCGGTTTGCGGGCAGGCCGGTGCGAATTGCGGGCGGGTGGGCCCGCAGGCGGACAAGCCGGCTGCCATTATGATGACAACGGCCGCACCTGGCAGCGTACCAGGGGGCGTCCGAGAGGGGAAGGCACGCGACAGCATGGACGACAGCATCGGGAACTCCGGTCGTAAAACCCCGTGGCGGGGAGAGGCCAGCAGGGAAGAGGGCCGGTCTGGGTTGTGGCAGAACGGGCGCGGCGGCATACTGCCTTCCACAGCCGCCACGGACAACATGGCCCAAAACCCACATCTACGCGTTCTTCTATCGGGCCCACGAGGCTTCTGCGCGGGCGTCGACCGTGCGATCCGAGTCGTCGAGGAGGCGATCCGCCGCTTCGGCGCCCCGGTCTACGTCCGCCACGAAATAGTCCACAACCGCACGGTGGTGGAGGCGCTGGAGGCCCAAGGGGCCGTGTTCGTCGAGGAACTGGATGAGGTCCCGCCCGACGCCCACGTCGTGTTCTCCGCCCACGGCGTGCCGAAATCCGTGCCGCTGGAGGCCGAGCGCCGCCATTTGCACTACTACGACGCGACCTGCCCGCTGGTCAGCAAGGTGCACCGCGAGGCCGAGCGCCACTTCGCCGAGGGTGGCCCCGACCAGCACCACATTCTGATGATCGGCCATGCCGGGCACCCGGAGGTGGTCGGCACGATGGGCCAACTGCCCCCCGGGGCCGTGACCCTGGTGCAAGACTCGGACGAGGCCCGCCTGGTGCAACCGGCACCCGGCCCGCTCGCCTTCATCACGCAGACCACCCTGTCGGTCGACGACACGGCGGACATCGTGCAAGTGCTGCGGACCCGCTTCCCCGCCATCGAGGGGCCGAAGCGCGAGGACATCTGCTACGCCACCACCAACCGTCAGGCCGCCGTCAAGGCTGTGGCGCCGGATTGCGACCTGGTGATCGTGATCGGCAGCCCGAACTCCTCCAATTCGCAGCGCCTGCGCGAAGTGGCCGAGCGGGCGGGTGCCAAGCGCGCCGTGCTGGTCCCGCGCGCGCGGGACCTCGACTGGTCGATCATGGAGGGCGTCTACACGCTCGGCCTGACCGCGGGTGCCTCCGCCCCGGAGGCGCTGGTGCAGGAGATGCTGGCCAACCTGTCCGAGCGCTACACGCTGGGGATCGAGGAACGCCGGGTCACGGAAGAAGACGTGATCTTCAAGCTGCCCGCCCCCTTGGCTTGATGCCCCTCGACGGAGGGGCTGAGAGAGGTGCCGCAGCGGCACAATTCGACGGCGGTGTCATCCCCGATCGGGGCGTTTGGGTAAGGCGCTCCTGAAGCATGGCGGTCTACACCGAGGTTTCCGACGAGGCCCTCGCAGCGTTTGTGGCGGACTACGACCTGGGCACCATCGTCGCGTTCCGCGGCATCGCGGAGGGGGTGGAGAACAGCAACTTCTCGCTTCGGACCACGGCCGGCGACTTCATTCTGACCCTGTACGAGAAGCGGGTGGATCCGGCGGAGCTGCCCTGGTTCCTGGGCCTGATGGAACACCTGGCCACCCGCGGCATCAACTGCCCACAACCCGTTCGCGCGCGCGACAGTAACCCTTTACGCCACTTGGCCGACCGCCCCGCGTGCATCACGACGTTCCTGCCTGGAATCTGGCCCCGCCGGGTGCGCCCCGCCCACTGTGCCCCCGTCGGTCACGCGCTGGCATCGCTGCACCTCGCCGGCGCCGGTTACGCGGCCGAACGGCCCAACGCGCTGGGCCCGGCCGGCTGGCGCCCGCTGCTCGACCGCTGCCTTCCCCGGGCTGACGAAGTTCAGACCGGGTTGGGCGAGCAACTGGCGACGGCGCTCGACCGCATCTTGGCGGATTGGCCGGCCGCCCTGCCCCGCGGCCACATCCACGCCGACCTGTTTCCGGACAACGTTTTCTTCCTGGACGGCAAGCTGTCGGGCCTGATCGACTTCTACTTCGCCGCCACCGACCTGTTCGCCTACGACCTCGCCGTATGCCTGAACGCCTGGTGCTTCGAGCCTGACCTGGCGTTCAACGTGACCAAGGCGCGGGCGATGCTGCGGGCGTACGGCGCCGTGCGGGCGCTGTCCGCGGCGGAGCGGATGGCCCTGCCCGTGCTGTGCCAGGGTGCGGCGATACGGTTCTTGCTGACCCGGCTGTATGACTGGGTCAACACACCGCCGGGGGCGCTGGTGACCCGCAAGGACCCGATGGAATACCTCGCCAAACTCCGCTTTCACCTCGGCGCGGCAGACGGGAGCGCCTATGGGCTCTGAGCTACGGCCCGACCCGGAACAGCAGCCTGGCCGTCCGGTGGAAATTTGGACCGATGGAGGCTGCAAGCCCAACCCCGGCCCGGGCGGTTGGGCCGCCATCCTGCGGTTCGGCGACGCGGAACGGGAGATGACCGGCGGCGAACCGGCCACCACCAACAACCGCATGGAATTGACCGCCGCTGCCGCCGCGTTGGAGACGCTGAAACGCCCTTGCCGCGTGGTGCTGCACACCGACAGCGAATACGTGCGCAATGGCATCACCCGCTGGCACACGGGCTGGGTGCGGAAGAACTGGCGCAACGCTGCCGGCGACCCGGTGGCGAACATGGATCTGTGGAAGCGCCTGCTGGAAGCCGCCAAGCCCCATTCCATAGAGTGGAAATGGGTCCGTGGACATGCGGGGGACGTGATGAACGAGCGCGCCGACGTTCTCGCCACCACAGCCCGAGATGCGAGTAGCCGCCGCAATCAATAGGCAGTTTGCATACAAAATATCGCCTCAAACGAACACGAAACCTCGTAACCATAGTCATTGTGCAAAGCAGCACGAGGTGTTACCGCTGCGTTCACGGTGACAAACTGCAGTTCGGAGGCATTTATGGCGAGCATTACTCGGCTTGATCATAGCAGCAACGCCACGTCGCAACGGCAACAGCAGAAAGCCCCGGTAGTGCCTGTCGGTCGAATGCTACGGCTGCTTGGGATCGATGCATCCGACCTCGGTCACCCAACGGTCACCGTCCAAACGAGTGGTCTGCGCGACCTGCTGATCGAACTCGCCCGGCAACAACCGTTCGACCCCGAGTTCTATGCCGACGCCTATCCCGACATCGAGGCCGCGCGCCTGGCCGGCATCGTTTCCGACCTACGTGAGCATTTCGTCAACTCCGGCTTCTTGGAGGGCCGGCTGCCGTCCGAGCCACCATTCGACCCCGTTTGGTATGCGAGCCACTATCCGGACTTGAGCAGCGCGATCCCCCCGAACGACGCGAAGGCGCTGCATAACCATTTCATGACAGCGGGGCTCGTCGAAGGCAGGGCCGGAACAGCGGCAAGCTTGGCTGCCACAGGGCGATTTGCCGACTAATCGTTGGCGTTGCTGCTACGATCGGGTTACGCCGCGTTAGATGATAGAGTCAGCCCGGCAATGTCCATTCCGTCAGCAATCTTTACGATCGTCTCGGCCAACTACATCGCCTTCGCAGCGACGTTGATGCAATCCGTCCGGCGCTTCCACCCGGACGTCCCTCGCTTCATCATCCTTTCGGACGTGCTGCACAGTTTCGGCGATCTCGACGTCGCCGCCGACGTTATCGCCTGTGACGATCTCGGCATCGACCTAATTGGCAATATGAAGCTGTGGTACAGCGTCATCGAGTTCAACACGGCCGTGAAGCCGTTCACGTTTCGCCATCTGTTCAACGAGCGCGGGTTCGAACAGGCCGTCTATCTCGATCCCGACATCCAGTTGTATTCGCCGTTGGAGGAAGTGTTCCGTGGCTTGGAGCACCACAGCCTGGTTCTCACGCCGCACATGATGAAGCCGTTGCAGGACGGCAAGCACCCGTCCGACCTGTCGATCATGAAGTCGGGCGTGTACAATCTCGGTTTCGCCGCGATCAAGAACGATCCGGACGGGCGTGGCCTGATCGACTGGTGGTGCGACCGGCTATTCGCGCACTGCCGGGTCGACGTGCCGGGCAACATCTTCACCGATCAGCGCTGGATGGATCTGTCCCCCGTCTTCGTCGAGCGGCCCTTCATCCTGCGCCATCCGGGATACAACGTCGCGTATTGGAACCTCGTGCACAGGACCGTCGAGCAAGGTGCCGACGGGACGTGGCGGTCGAACGGCGTCCCCCTCGCCTTCTTCCACTTCAGCGGGGTCCAACCGGAAGATCCGACGGTGTTCTCCAAACACCAGGACCGGTTCACGATCGAGACGTTGGGCCCCGTCGCCCAGCTCTGCGACGAGTACCGCGCGAAGGTGCTCGCCAACGGCTGGCTGGCCTACAAGAAAATCCCGTATGGCTTTGGCAATTTCGCCGATGGGCGCAACATTCTCGACGCGATGCGCCGCTGGGTGCTCGACGCTATCGACGACGGAAGACTGCCGAAGGACAAGCCTTTGCGCCTCGGCTCCGTGTTCTTCGACGCGGCCGACGAGGTGACATTCGCCGGAAACCGGCAGTTGACGCGGTTCGCTCACCAGTTCTGGCGCGACCGCCCCGACTTGCAGGGCGCGTTCAACCTGAACGACCCAAGCGGTTTCGACGGCTACGTGGCCTGGTTTTGCGACGGTCCGGCGGACCGCGAAGGGATCGCCGCCGACCTGATCCAGGCCGCGCGTCTCCTGCGGGATGGGCCCAGCCGCGCCAGCCTGCCCACCGAACCGGTGCAGCCGCCTTGGCCGGCCCTTGCGACCGATGCGTGGACCGGGCCAGCCCGCGAGGCCGCGCAGTGGCTGACCGGCGAACTGCACTTCGAGATCAACGGCGAAACCGTGTGGCTACAACGCCAGGCGGCGCTGCTTTGGGAACGCCGGCTCGACCTGCAGCAATTTTTCCCGCTACGCGACGGCCCCGGCCACGAGAGTTACCACCTCTGGACCCTGACCGACGGCATGCGCGAGGGCTCGATCGACGCCGATCTGTTCACGCCGAGCTACATCGCCTGGTTGGAAGCACCCTCGAGTATTTCCAAGCTCTACTCCGACGTCCCGATCACCCGCGGCATGGCGCTGACTCGGCGCAGCGAGCATGGGCGGGCGGGCCTGCAGACCTCGTCGAAATTTCCGCTCGAGGCAAGGGCGCGGCTCGAGCAGGCGTTTTGGTACGCGTTCATCGCTCCCCAGATCTTCCACTGGCCCGCGGCAATGACCGCAACGGTGCGGTCCTACTTCGACGCGCCCTCGGGGCTCCGGGTTAGCCGCTATTCGCTGTCCAACGGTGCGGTCTCGCTGCACCAGATCCGTGCGGACATCCAGCAATCCTTCGATCTGCAGAAAGACGACGATCGCTGGAGCTACCTATGCTGGCTGCTCACCAGGGGCGCAGCCGAGTACCAGATCGACATCCTGGCACTTTGCCCAGGTCTGGCGGCATTCCTCGCGTCGCCTTCTGAGCGGTATCCACTGATGAGCCATATGGCGGAAATGGCCTATCACGAGCGGGCGGACCTCAAGGCAGCGTTCAACCTCAACACGCGCGCCGACCTCGCCGGAATGCTGAATTGGGTTGCCAGCGAGCTCGGGGCTTGGGTGGAGAGCGTCGGTCTGCAGACGGTGATTGCCCCGCCCGCCAAGCTGGCCGCCGGCGTGCATCGATGCTTCGTCGTGCTGACGGGCGATTGGGTGGCGTCCTCCGGCATCGGAGAGGATTTGCGGACCGCCGTCGCAGCGCTGGATGCCGTCGGTTTTTCCGACTACGTCATCGTCGACCTCCCCTCGCGCTGCGCGATCACGGCCGATCGTGCAGTCTTGCCGGCCGGGACATTGCTGCGCGCCGCGTGGAACCTGGTGTTCCACAACGCCGATACCGCGCTCGACGATTGGCGGACCATCCGGATGCTCCCCATCGAGGCAGACCGCGTGGCGGCGCACTGGCTATGGGAACTGGAACGGCTTCCTGCGCGGTGGATCCACGCTTTCTCGTTCTGCGACGAGATCTGGGCGTCGTCGGAGTTCGTAAGGTCGATCTTCGACGCCGAGGATCGCCGCCCGGTCCGGCTGATCCACCACGCCGTCACCGCGCCCCGCCCCTCCCAAACGGTGACCCGGCGTGAACTGGATTTGCCGGAAAATACCACCGTCTTCCTGTTCATGTTCGACTTCGCATCCTACGCGCAGCGCAAGAACCCGATCGCGGTCGTCCGCGCTTTCCTCCAGGCCTTCCCCGGCGGCGACGAACCCGCCTGCCTGGTGATCAAGACGCAGAACGCCGGCCTGCGCCCGGAGCTATGGGCCGAGCTCTATCAGCTGACCGACGATCCCCGCGTGATGTTGCGCGATGCCCGGCTATCGCGCGACGAGTTGACGGGCCTGATCGCCGCCTCCGACGCCTTCGTGTCCCTGCACCGCTCCGAAGGATTTGGCCGCGGCCCGGCGGAGGCAATGCTGCTGGGCATTCCGGTGATCGTGACCGGCTATTCCGGCACGTTGGACTTTACCGATAGCAGCTGCGCCTGTGTCGTTGGCTACACGCTGGTGCCGGTCATGCCCGGCGAGTATCCGGGCGTTGAGGGCCAGCGCTGGGCCGAGGCCGACGTCGCGCAGGCGGCCCGCTACATGCGCTGGATCCAGGAGGAGCCGGATGCGGCAAAGGCGATGGGGCTGCGGGGGCAGAGGCGGGCAGCCGAGATGCTGGCACCGGCGAAGATCGGAGTCGAAATGCTGACCCTGCTGCAGAGCAACTCAGAACAACTCTCCGATGGCGAATTCCTGAACCAATTGAGATCCAAAATCGCCTAGTTATAAATCACGTCATGTTCGCCAGGAGATTGCAAGCGTCATGGGTTTCCGACACCTCTACGACTGTCTATCGCATCTAAGACCTTATGACATCCTTGGCAGCAGAAAGCTTCGTGTCGGCGCTGCACACGATGGCGGCTACGTGATGCTTGACCGCCTTCGTCCATCCCAGATCGTCTTCAGTTACGGTTTAAGTTGGAATATAGCTTACGAACTAGACTTGGCGCAACGTGGCATGACCTTGTTCATGTTCGATCATACCATCGACGGTTTAACTGTCGAGCACGCCAATTTCACATGGTTCAAAGAGGGACTCGGCGCCTCCACCGACGTGGAGGCACGTCTTCACCGGTTGGAGGATCACGTCGCCCGGCTCGCTCCAGGCGAACAAGGAATGATCCTGAAGCTTGACGTGGAGGGTGCGGAATGGGCCGCACTGGCAAAAATGCCTATTGATCTGCTTGGCCGCTTCGAGCAGATCGTCATGGAGTTGCACGATTTCAGGCTTATTAGCGATCCGGCGTGGCGCGACGTAGCGAGTGCTGCTCTGGCAAACTTGGGCCAGCAATTCACCTTGCATAATGTCCACGCGAACAACCACGCCCCAGTCGTAATCGTCGACGGGGTACCAGTGGCCGACGTCATCGAAGTTTCCTACATTCGCACCGATCTCGTCGAACGGCGACAATCCTCTACGCTCTTTCCCTCCTATCTGGATTCACCCAACGATCCAAACCGGCCAGAAATACCGCTCTGGTTCTTCCCGTTCATGCCATTCGGGCCTCTCGGTGACGAAGGAGCAATCTCGGACGCCATCGGCGGTGCTGCCACTCGAATGGATTTGCTGCGTCAGCAATCCGAAATGGCCAATGGCGCCCGGTTGTCAGACGGGCAAACCGAACGTTCAGCCGAAGCCGCTGCCAGCGCTTTCGAGCGCTCGGGGAAAGCAGGAATGGGGCTCAACATTCTCTGCATATCCGTGCATCCAGTCCTAGAATACGATGAGATCAGACTTTTTGAATCGCTCGGTCATCGGGTTTTCAGCCTCGGATTCTATTTTCATAGGACCAATGAAAATAATCTCAGGCCGGCGCTTGAACAAACCGAGTGGCACGACGACTGCGTCACCGCATTTTCTGCGACTGCGTGCCACACCACGGATGCGCCTGTTCAATGGCAGGTCACGAGAGAGTTCTGCAGGCGGTTCGACGTCATCATCGTTCATCACAATCACGCCTTCATCAGGGCGAACTGGAATAGCCTGAGCGGATCTTGCGTCGTGTGGCGAACCATCGGCCAGGAGGTCCATTGGGCTGAGGACAGTATGCGCGAGTTCCGTGCGCGAGGGGTGAAGATCGTACGATGGTCGCCGGAGGAGCGAGACATCGATCGCTATATAGGCGCTGACGCCGTCATTCGTGCAGCGAAAGATCCAGGAGACTGGTTTGGTTGGACTGGCCAGACGAGACGGATTGTCACGTTCAACAACAATTTCCGTCAACGAGGCGAAGGTTTGAGTTTCGACTTTCACCAACAGTGCGTCGACGGCTTGCCGTTCGATCTCTATGGGATCGGTAACGCCGATGTCCCTGAATGGCGCGGCGTGACAGCATACGCTGAACAACAGCGTTTACTTCGCTCTCATTGTGCAGCCTTCGTGACCGGCACCAGCCCCGCACCATACACCCTAGGGTTCATCGAAGCCTGGATGACGGGTATCCCTGTTGTTCACGTTGGACGGCAACAATCATCGCGCGGTGCAAAGGGCGTCTTTGAGATCGATCGCCTTATTACTCACGGGCAGAATGGTTTTCTCGTCGAGGACGTCGTTGAAGCGCGGGCCATTCTCCGCCAACTAATAAGGGACGTAGGGCTATGCGAAGCGATTTCCGTTCAAGGTAGAGCATCCGCGATTGAATACTTCGGAATTGATAGAGCAACTCTGGAATGGTCAGAGTTTTTCCGTGACCACGTGACTTGCTAAGTGTCTCGCTGGAATCTACCTAACGGATCGTGGCGACGATTCGACAATATCATCGAAGAGTCGCCACAGTCATTTACGTCAAAGATCGACCACTAAAGGCCTCTCAGCCGCGCGAGGCGTGACACGGTCGCAGGCTCAACATCGTGTGTACCGCGGAACCAACTTACTCCCGACTTCAGCAGACGTGCCGGTGATCCGACCATGAGGCTCTCGGGCGGAACATCGGTTGTGATGGTAGCTCTTGCCGCGATAATCGATCCGAAACCAACCTTGCGAGGTCCAAGTAGTAGCACTTCCTGACCAAGCCAAGCATGTTGCTCGATAGTGATACTGCCCCTTGCAAGATTTGTGACCACACCACTTTGCGTGTCGAAGATTGCGTGCATATCGTGGTTGCGCAGCCAGACTCCGTTGGAGATCATTACGTCATCACCGACGATGACAGACTGATCGTCTCCCTCTAATTCTATTTGTGCCATTACGGCGCTTGATCCCGCTCCCCAGAACAGTATCTGACCAGCTGACCTCAAGAGAACGTTCGGCAATATAAACGCGTGGCCCATCGTGGTCATATCGGGAAACGCGACGATAGCATTCGGCTGAATGAGCCTAAGGCCGAGGTGGGAGGCTGATGCCACATTGTGCTCGCCAAGTATGATCACTCCTCCCGGCGCAAAGTTCGAAATATGAATTGTTCCGAAAGGACGATCTGGGCGGAGTGCCATAATCAATAGATCCTTGTTCCCTTCGATCTTGACACCCAACGTCGCAAGCCGTTCCGTTTCGTGGCCCTCGATCACAGTGCAAGCGGCAAGGATTGCCCCTAATGGAACGTCTGTAACCCGGGTGCCTGCATCGCCGATTACACGCATAAGTCGTGTGCATCCTGAATCCATGGTCATACCGAATCATCCATCTTGCTTTGGTCGGTTTATCTACAGAACTGTCTCATACCTGTTCAGGAGCTTTTGACCTACGGACGCGAGGGTCTGTCTTACGAACCGGTGGTGATTGCAGGCGTGACTGTGAAGCGCAGGCTCGGGCATCCAAGGATCTAGGTTACCAAACACTCTCTCGATCCCTTCCTCCAACCCCCTTCTCGTTCTGATGTCATCCAGCGGCGTAGGAGGTGCCGCGGCTCACGGTTGAACGCTTGCCGTGCCTTTTACCCACCGCCGGTCTTTAAAGGAGCGCAGCTCTCTGCTCTGGCGCGAAGCGCAGCCGCAGAACCTTGGCTGGATTGCCGACGGACAGGGCATACGGCGGCGCGTCCTTCGTGACGACAGCCTCCGCGGCCACGCAGGCACCCTCGGCAATCGTTACCCCCGAGAGGATCACACTCCCTCGTCCGATCCAAACGTCGCTTTCGATACACACGTCGCCACGCGTGCTTGGGTGACCGGGGATATATCCGGCTTCGGCGCGCAACACGTTGAACGGGTATGTTGTCACCAAGCCAACCCGGTGACTGCCACCAAGCAGGACGTGAACTGCGTCTGCGATGGAACAGTATTTCCCGATCTCGAGCTGCCGTAGGTGACGTCGCCGATCGTCCACCCGAAAGCCTCGATAGCCGGGGCGAAGTGAACGATCGGATAAGGCACCTATACGCCCGCTCCGTTCGCGGCCACTGCCTTCGCGCTGTCCTGTCCGGCTGCCTCACTCCACCAGCGGGCAAACTCCGCCCGTTCGGCCGCCGTCAGATGCAGCCCGTGCTTGGTTCGCCGTTCGAGCACATCGGCTGGGTGGTTCGCCCACTCGGTGCGGCGTAGAAACTCCGCCTCGCGCTCATACAGCAGCCCGCCGAACCACTGGCCAAGCCCGTCCACGCCATCGGCTCCGGCGAGCAACTGCTCGGCGCGGGTGCCGTACAGCCGGGCGTAGTGCCGCGCGAGCGGGGCCGGGAGCCAGGGATGGCGTTGGGAGAACTCGGCTGCGAACCGGGCGAAATCCCCGCCCGGCATGTCGCCGCCCGGGAGCGGCACATTCCCCGTCCAGCCCGCTCCAGCGTCCCGCAGCCACGGCGACAGTTTCTCCAACGCATGCTCGGCGAGCTTGCGATACGTCGTGATCTTGCCACCGAAAATGCTGAGCAACGGCGCCTGCCCATCCTGTGCCGCCACGTCGAAGCTGTAATCGCGCGTGACGGCGGAGGCGTTGGCTGCCTCACCCGAATCGTGCAGCGGCCGGATGCCGGCGTAGCTGGCGACGATGTCCGCCTCCGACAGCGCGGTCGCCAGATAGCGGTTCACCGCACGCAGCAGATAGGCGCGTTCCGCCGGGTCGGGCGCGACATCCTCGGGGCACCCGTCGAACGGCACGTCGGTGGTGCCGATCAGGCAGAGATCGCCGAGGTAGGGGATGATGAAGATCACCCGTTTGTCGTCGTTCTGCAGCAAATAGGCATGGTCGCCGTCGTAGAAGCGACGCACGACCAAATGGCTGCCCTTCACCAGACGAAGCTGCGCCGGTCCATTGCCGCCGGCGACACCCCGGATCACTTGGTCCACCCACGGCCCGGCGGCGTTGACCAGGATGCGCGCCGCGACGTCCCGCTCAGCGCCGCAATCGTCGCGCAGTGTGACGTGCCACAGGGCGCCCTCCCGCCTGGCCTGCACGGCCGCGGTGCCGACACATACAGTGGCACCAAGCTGGGCGGCATCCATCGCGTTCAGCACGACCAGGCGCGCATCGTCCACCCAGCAATCGGAGTATTCGAATCCACGGCGGAACCGGGGCTGGATCGGAGCGCCCTCCGGCCCGGTGCGCAGGTCCAGGCGGCGCGTGCCTTCGAGCCGCGAGCGACCGCCCAAATGGTCGTACAGGAATAGCCCCAGACGCACCATCCAGGCCGGTCGCTGGCCGCTTCCCTGAGGGATCACGAACCGCATCGGCCAGACGATGTGCGGCGCGATCCGCAGCAGCACGTCACGCTCGCGCAAGGCTTCGCGCACCAGGCGGAATTCGCCATATTCCAGGTAGCGCAGCCCGCCATGGATCAGTTTGCTGGACCGGGACGAGGTTCCCTCCGCCAGGTCGCCCTTCTCGCACAGAAGCACGCGCAAGCCCCGCCCGGCGGCGTCCCGCGCGATGCCGGCGCCATTGATGCCGCCGCCGATCACCAGCAGGTCGAACGGTTCACTCATGGACGGACATACGCGAACCTGCCAACTCTGCCTTCGAGCGCCCCAGTCTAGCCGTGCGGCGCAGGCGCGTCACTCGACCGGCGGCGCCGCAACCCCGCGAAATGTCTTTGAACTGCAACATACCCGAACACTCCGCGTGCGTTCGCACTGCGCCGTCGGAGAAACACATGCTCGTTCATTTCACCCCCTCGTCCGGCATCGTCATCGCGATGCTGATTGGCTGCTTCATCCTCGTGCTGGCGTTCGAGGCCACGAACGGCTTCCACGACACGTCCAACGCCGTGGCGACGGTGATCTACACCCACGCGTTGCAGCCGGTTCCGGCGGTGATCTGGTCCGGGATCATGAACTTCGTCGGCGTCCTGGTCGGCGGCATCGCGGTGGCGTACGCCCTGGTGGAGATCCTGCCGCCCGATGTGCTGACCCCGCCCGACGGCTCCCCCGCGGTGCCGATGCTGGTGGCCCTGTTCGCCTCCGCCCTGGCGTGGAACGTGCTGACCTGGGCCTTGGGCATTCCCAACAGTTCGTCGCACTGCATCATCGGCGCGCTGATCGGCGTTGCCGCGGCGGACGCCCTGATGCAGTCGCGCGGGTTGAGCCAGGGGGTGGATTGGCAGCAGATCGTGACCGTGCTGAAGGCGCTGGCGATCTCGCCGATCCTGGGCTTCATCGGCGCCGGTGGCCTGTATCTCATCCTGCGCCTGGTCGTGCGCCACGGGCACCTGCTGGAGCCGCCGGAGGAGGGCAAGGCGCCGGTCTGGTGGCTGCGCGGCCTGCTGATCCTGACCTGCACGTCGGTCAGCTTCTCACACGGCACCAACGATGGCCAAAAAAGCATCGGGCTGATCATGCTGACGATCATCGGCTTGATGCCCGCAACCTACGCGCTCAACCCGCAGGCGCCACACGAATTGGCGCAGCTGAGCCAGAACGCGGCGGCGGCCATTCCCCTCATCCAAAAATATGGCGACGACCTCAAGGACCCGGCGTTGAAGGCCGCGACCGCCTTGCAGCAAGCCGGGCCAGGAATTGCGGACAACGCCGCGCCGCCGCCGGCCGGGGCCGATGGAGCGGCCCGTGCGACCCGCTCGCAATTGCGCGGTGACGTGTATTTCGTATTGAGCGAGATGAAGCATGTCGGCGAGGTGAAGGAGGCCAGTGCCGACGATAAGGCAACCGCTGGCAAGCTTCTCAAGGACATGGGGCCGCCCGTCCAATTCGCACCCTATTGGGTGCGGATCCTGAGCGCTGTTTGCCTCGGTATCGGGACGATGGTCGGCTACAAACGCGTGGTGCGCACGCTGGGCGAACGGCTCGGCAAGCAGCACATGACGCCGGGCCAGGGCGCCAGTGCGGAGCTGGTGGGGTCGATCCTGATCGGCACCGCGGGGTTCACCGGCCTGCCCGTCAGCACCACGCACATCATCACGTCGGGCATCGCAGGCACGATGGTCGCGGGCGGCCAGGGTGTGCAGATGGGAATGCTGATCCGCATCGCGATGGCGTGGTTATTCACCCTTCCAGTGACAATGCTACTCGCTGGCAGCTTGTTCTATTTCTTGGATAGTCCTAACTTTTGATAGTTCTGGGTCAGGCCTTCCGGTCTCGGTCCATTGACGAACTTCTCACAACACCAACTTGCCTTTTAGTCTTACGTTTGCGCCAACAGGAGTGACGTGATGGAGACCGAGGGCAACTTCCCTCTAGATATCAGCGACTTTCGGTGCACCTCCCTCAGTAAATCGACGGTGTCCGTGGTGTTCGATCCGACCAACCGCCAGTATACCTATTTCTGGCACGATGGAGAGCTTGACCTCTCGCGGCCTGAAATCGTGGGACAGGCTGGCCCGCACCCCCCTGAGGTGATTGATTGCCTGGCCCGGGCCGTCGCCTACAAGGCGGTCAAGGATGCTGGGACACGTCCGAAGCTGCGGGCCGAGTACCCCGAACAAACCCCGGCTGCGATGATCCAAGGCTGGCTTCCTCCGGGCGACTGTCGCCGCATAGCCTAGCGCCGAAGCAACGGCCTGACGCCGTGGAGTTGCGGTGCGAGGTCATGCGTTGCCTCGCCGACGCCGCGGGCGCGCAATATGAACTTCTGCACCTTGCCGTTCTCGGTCTGCGGGAGCGCTTTCATGAACTCGATATATCGCGGGATCGCGAACCGCGGCATCCGCGCGGCGCAAAACGGCACCACGGCTGCCGGATCGAGCGGCATGCCATCGCGTAGCACGATCGCGGCCATGACCTCGTCCTCGGCCAGGTCCGACGGCACGGGATAAACGGCGGTGGCGGCAATCGCCGGATGTGACAGCAGCACCTGCTCGACCTCGTAGGAGGAGATGTTCTCCCCTCGCCGCCGGATCGAATCCTTCAGCCGGTCGACGAAGCGGAACTGCCCGTCGCCGTACTGCACCACGCGGTCGCCGGTATGGAACCACAGGTTGCGCCATGCCTCGATCGTTTTGTCCGGCATGCCATGGTAACCGGATGCCATTGCGAAGGGTTCGCGCGAGCGCACCACCAATTCGCCCGGCGTGCCGGCCGGTAGCGGGTTGTCGTGCTCGTCCACGACCGACGCCTCGAAGCGATCTTGGATGCGCCCCATGCGGCCGGGCTTTCGGTCGCCCGCCTTCTCGCCGATCACAAAATTGGTTTCAGTAGAGCCGAAGCCGTCCACCACGCAGATACCGGTGCGCTCGGTGAGCTCCGCCAGCAAGTCGGCCGGCACGCCGGGACTGAGGCTCCGCCGGATACGGTGCGTTCGCTCCTGCGGCGTCGGGGCGCGGGACAGCAGAATCGGGACCATTGCGCCCAGCAGATAGATCACGGTGGCCCCCTGTGCCGCCATGCTGTCCCAGAACGACGATGCGGAGAACCGCGCCAGCGATACCATGTGCGCGCCGGTCAGCAGCGCCTGGGCCAGCGTATTCAGAGCATTGACATGGAACAGCGGCAGCGTGGTGCACAGCACGTCGTCCTGCGTGATCTCCAGAAAGCCTGCACTGAGAGCGCCCCACCAATAGTACTGCGCATGCGGCGACACCACACCCTTGGACGGTCCCGTGGTGCCCGAGGTGTAGAGTATCGCGAACGGATCGCCCGGCAGCACGGTCGCACAGGGGACACACTCGAGCCGGTCCGGCATAGGCTCGGCCTTCCTGTCAGGATGTCCCGACCAGCCCCCAACCACCCAGACGCGATCGAGTGGTAGCGTCAAGGCCAGGGTGCCCAGACGGTCCAGCAGGTTGGCGTCGATCACCAGCAGCCGGGCGCCGCTGTTGCGGAGGTAGTACTCGATCTGCGGCTCCATTGCGGCCGTGTTGATTGGCACCAGCACCGCACCGATCCAGCCGCACCCCAGCACAACCTCCAGCAACTCCGGGCTGTTGCTGCAAAGTGTCGCGACCCGGTCGCCCCGCGCAATGCCCGCTGCCAGAAGGCTCGCCCCCCGGCCGCCCGCGAGCGCGAGTGCATCGCGTCCGGTCCAGCTTTGCCCGCCGCAGGTCACCAGCGCGCCGTCGTCCGGCCTTGCGGCGCGCGCGATCAGCATCTGGGGAAGGGTTCGCTGCATCGGGGGAGGCGTGTGAAGGGTCAATGCCGATGCTCCCAACTGCTCCGCGCCAGTCCGCCGCGGCGTATTTTACGACAACTCGGCATATGTCTTGCACAACTTCGGGGCAGCCGCCCCATTGGAGACGCCCATGCCCGTGACCGTTCGCCGCTTCAGTCGCCTCACCGCCGCCGTGCTGATCGGCGCGGCCCTCCTGCGGGGTGGCCCGGCGGCCGCGGACACGATCCCGATCGGCGTCGGCATCGACCCGGCCTTCGTGCCGTTCTTCGTGGCCAAGCGCGACGGCATCTTCCAGAAGCACGGGCTGGACATCAAGCTGGTATCGTTCTCCCAGGGCGGTGACTCGCTGGACGCGATGGTGGCGGGACAGGTTGTCATGACGGCGTCGGCCGAACCCTCCGCGATGATCCGGATGGGGCGCGCCGACGTACATGCGATCGCAATCGTGGAGCAATCCGGCAGCTACTTGAAGATGGCGGTGCGCAGCGGGATCGACGATCCGAAGCAGATCCGCACCTTTGGCGCCGTGCCCGGCGGCGCCATGGAATACCTGGCCGGCATCTCGATCGCGAAGTTCGGCCTCGACCCGGCGACGACCAAGATCGTCAAGGCCGGCGTGCCGGAAATGCCCGCTCTGCTCGCCCGGGGCGACATCGATGCGTTCTGGCTGTTCGAGCCATTCCCCAGCATGGCGGCGCGTAACGGTGGCAAGGTCATGGCTCGCAGCCAGGACGTTGGCTACACCTACACATTCTGGATCACGGCCATGCAGCCTTGGCTCACGACCCACGCGGATGACACGCAGAAGATCCTGGCCTCCCTGGCCGAGGCCTGCGAGCTAACCACGTCGGACCCCGAGAAGGCAGCGGCGGCGGTCCAGGCGGAGGTGAAGATTCCGGCCGCCCAGACGCTAGGCTTCCTGAAAGAAGTGGACTGCAAGATGCGCGACTTTACCAAGGCGGACGATGCGAGCTTCAGCGTGATTGCCCAGTTCCTAGCCAGCGCGAAGATCACGCCGACCCTGGTGGACTACCGTAGCCATCTCAATCTAGGCACCTACAAGCCCTAACCTGGACTCCGGCCGGCGGGGACGCGCCGGCCGGCCCGACGTTTAGTTCCCGGCGATCATGCCAGCCAAAGACGGGGCCGGACGTTTGCTGAGAACGCAAATGAAGTATCGTTAGGAGGTGATGCTGCGCTTCCATCCAGCAACAGCATCGCCACGCTCCATAGAGACATTCGTTTGTAAGAACAAGTGAGTTTGCGGATCGTAGAAGAGAGTGAAGTCTGCCCCGAAGTAATTCCCTGCCTTACCTTCCTGGTTTACCAAAAATACAATGACCGGCTTTTCTACTCCGTTTGACGTGATGGTTGTAGATCCTAGCTGGCTAATACAGAAATCGTGCATCGAAGTAGTCCCATTGTACCGACTCTGCGTGGTGAATCTGCGAAAGCACTTAGGATCGGTCCCGCCCGCAAATGCGGCTGCGATCGCGGCGTGAGCGTCAGCATTTGTATCTGCCCCGCCGAACCAGCCGTAGAGCGCCTTCGTGCTCCCAACCGCGCAAAGAACCGGATCCGTCGGGTCTGCCCCGTGCCAGACCGAATCGATGGTCGGGCCGAAATCAGGTTTCGTGCTGGTCCTTACGCCTTCAACTGGGCAAGCGAATGACACAGCGCGAGCAGGCCCGTACGCTGCCTTTTGGACAGTGGACGTTGTAGCACAAGCAGTTACAAAAACGCACAATAGTGCAGCACCTAGCGACTTTATCATAATCACCTTCTGAACTGATGGAGGCCAAGTATGGTTGACGATTACGAGTAGTCAACTCGGATCGATCAGGTTTCGACTTTCCCTGACCTCTAGCTGGACGGGAGGCGCCTTGCCCACATCGGCAAAATGCATGCCTTCGAAAGGTGAGCGTACCCTAGACTTCGGCCTGCCAGAAGGGGACAAGCGCCTGTCTCCAGGATCCAACCTGCATGGAATGGGAAGCCGCCGCCATCGTGCTCGCCGCCCGCCCCTACGGCGAGGGCGACGCGCTGGCAACCGTCCTGACCGCCGAGCACGGGGCCCATCGTGGCCTGGCCCGCGGCGGTGCGTCGCGCAGCCGGGCGGGCACGTGGCAGCCCGGCAACCTGCTGCAAGTCCGCTGGCTGGGCCGCCTGGCCGACCAACTCGGCGCGTTCACGGCGGAACTGGTGCATCCCGGCGCCGCGCTGGCCATGGACGACGCGCTCGCCCTGGCTGTACTGTCCAGCGCCTGCGCGGTGGCGGAGGGCGCCCTGATCGAGCGCGAACCGCACGCGCTGATATTTACTGGGCTGCTCCATATGATCACGCATCTGTCGTCCGGCCCGGTGGTCCTGACCGACCTTGTTCGATGGGAGTTGGCGCTGCTGAGCGAGCTAGGTTACGGCCTTGATATCGCGACTTGTGCGCTGACGGGTGGCACGGAGGACCTGGCCTGGGTGTCTCCTCGTACCGGCCGCGCCGTGAGCGAAGCAGCCTCGGGGCCGTGGAAAGGGCGCCTGCTCCCCCTGCCAGCTTTCCTTCGGGGTGGCGAGGCAGATCCGGCCGGCTGGGCGGCGGGGTTGGCGCTCACTGGCCATTTCCTCGCCCGCGACGCGTTTGGAACGCAGCACCGCCCCCTTCCCGCCGCCCGCGACCGACTGGTGGACCGGGTGGCCGCGATGGTCACGCGGCACACTGCGGATGCGGCTTGCGCACCCGCACCGTAGAGGCCGGAACCCGCACCAGGGCCGCTGGCGGCCGGGTCGGCCGCAAGACCAGGTCTCCGCCGCAGTTCGGGCAGCGCCCGCCGAAGCGCTGAGTCGCGCAATCCGCGCAGAAGGTGCATTCGAACGTGCAGATGCGCGCGTCCGGGTCGCCGTTCGGCAGGTCGCGGTCGCAGCATTCGCAATTGGGGCGGAGGTCGAGCGGCATGGGTGAACTCCGGGTGGAACGCGGGCGCAGGGTGTCACGCTGGGTGCTGGCGGTCATTTATTTCGTGGCCGGGCTGTTCCACTTGAGCACGCCGGGCACCTTCCTGATGATTACGCCCGATTGGGTGCCGTACCCGCGCGACGTCATCCTGGTGACGGGGGTGTGCGAGCTGGCCGGGTCGGTAGGCCTGCTCACCCGCTCGTTTCGGCGCCCGGCAGGACTTGCGCTGGCGCTGTATGCGGTGTGCGTGTTTCCAGCCAACATCAAGCACGCGATCGACGGTTTGCCGCCGGGCCAGGTACAGCTTGGCTGGTGGTACCACGGACCGCGGCTGGCCTTGCAGCCAGTGCTGGTGTGGTGGGCGTTGTTCGCGGGTGAGGTGGTGACGTGGCCGTTCGGCGCAGGGCGTCACCGAGGCATGTAACGCCCACACTTGATTCGTTTGCAGAATAATTGTGATACTCGGGCGCAAATTCCACGGCGAGGTCGTGATGCCGAAGCACATCATCCTGATCTGCACCGGCCTCGTGCTGGGCATTATGGCGAACTGGTGGATACAGCCGGACACGGCCGCAGGCTCGACCACCCTGATCGTCCTTGCAGTGTTGTTGTCCGAAGGCATTGGAGCTCTTGTCACCTTGCTGCTGCGGCTGGCCTTTCGGATGCGCCATCACGGGGACCCTCCCCCCCCAATCCCCGGCGAAGCTGCTGGCCGCGGGGCTGGTCGTCGTGGCCGCACTCCACGGGCCCGCCCGCGCGCAGAGTCCTGCCGACCCGCCTGCGCCTGGCCCGACGGGCATGGTCACGGTCCTAAACGCGGCCGAGCAGGCGCTGACCGGGGTGTTCATCACGAAACCAGCGGGCGCCGCACACGAAGCCAATCTGCTGGGCGGCTCGGCCCTCGGCTCCGGCCAGCAGCGCCAATTCGCGACCGATACGTCTCATGGCTGTGGCGGGAGCGTCAGCGGCGTGTTCGCCAACGGCGCGGTCACCGAGGAGCAGGGCGTCGACCTCTGCACGCACCAGACGCTCGTGTTACGAGAGCCAAGGGCGCACGCACACCAGGCCTCTCGTGAGGCTTCCCCCGTTGTCGGATCCGGCGCCGGTCGGAGCAACGCAGGCGGCGAAGACCTGCGCGGCAGCTATCGGGAACAAAGGGGATTCCGTTTCGCTTCACCCCCACCCCCTGCAGCGCCCCAAGCACCGGCCCCCCGAGCGGAGCTGGCGGCGCGTGCCCCCGTGACACTGGCAGCACCTCCGGCCGCGGCATTCGCGCCCTTAGCCTCACTGCTAGCCGCGCCTCCCGCGGTGGCGCTGGCAGCCCCCCCTCCCACCGCAGTCTTGCAAGCGTCGCCCGCGCCTTCGCAGGCAGCGACGGCCGGGTCCGCCCCGCATCTTCACCCGGCGCGTGTGTTCATGGCCGGGCCCGACATCCCGCCAGCCGGCGTCGGCGCGTATGGCGTCGTTGCCCTCAAGAGCACTCCCACACCTTCCGACACCGCCCGGCTGACGGCCGCCTGCAACGCATTCCTGTCCCACCTGCCGCCGCAATCCGACCTGCCGGCCACCGTGCCGCTCTCGGAGCAGATGCTGACGATCTGGCCGTTGCGCCCGGCCGGCGAGGCCGCGGCGGAGCAGGGGTCGTGCCCCGACATGCTCGCGAACTATCAGCTGGACGCCGGGTTGTCCGCCATCGCGGACGCCGCGACGGGCACCAACCATCTCGACGGCCGCGGACCGTTCCTGATCGGCTGGTCGCCCTCCAACATGCGGGGCGTGAAGGACGCGGTCGTTCTGGTCGTCGACATGTCCACCCTCGACAGCCAGGCCAGCTTCAACGACGCCTTCCTGTTCTGGCAGCAGAAGATCGTCGAGGATCCGACCCTTTGGCAGCATGGCTTCTCCTCCCAGAAACTGCGCCTGTCCCTGCGAGACTTCGTCGACCACTACGGCGGCTCGATCCAAGACGCCGTCAAGATGTTCGTCCACAGCTGAGCCGCCCCACCCGGCTTGGACCGTCGCCCCGCGCCGGGGTATAGCCTGCCGATGTCCGACTCCGCCGGCCTGATCCAAGACGCCCCCCTCGCCGACGCGCTGAGCGAGCGGTATCTCGCCTACGCCCTGTCCACCATCATGTCCCGCTCCCTGCCGGACGTGCGCGACGGCTTGAAACCCGTCCACCGCCGCCTGGTCTACGCCATGCACCAGCTGCGGCTGGACCCGACGTCCGGGTTCAAGAAATGCGCCCGCGTGATCGGCGACGTGATCGGCAAGTATCACCCGCACGGCGAGGCCTCGGTCTACGACGCGCTGGTCCGCCTGGCGCAGGATTTCGCCGCCCGTTACCCGCTGGTCGAGGGCCAGGGCAATTTCGGCAACATCGACGGCGATAACCCGGCGGCCATGCGCTACACCGAGGCGCGCATGACGCTGGTCGCCCGGGCCATGCTGGACGGCATCGACGACGATTCGGTCGATTTCCGCCCCAATTACGACGGCGAGGAGCACGAGCCCGTCGTGCTGCCCGGCGGCTTCCCCAATCTGCTGGCCAACGGCGCCGCCGGCATCGCCGTGGGCATGGCCACCTCCATCCCGCCGCACAATGCCGGCGAGGTGTGCGACGCGGCCCTGGCGCTCATCCGCGACCCGTCCGCCACCACCGCCGACCTGCTGCTGCACATGCCCGGCCCCGACTTCCCCACCGGCGGCGTGCTGGTGGAGGACGCGTCGGCCATGGCCATCGCCTACGAGACCGGCCGCGGCGGTTTCCGCCTGCGCGCTCGCTGGGCGAAGGAGGAGCTGAAGCACGGCACCTGGCAGATCGTCGTCACCGAAATTCCCTACCAGGTGCAGAAGAGCAAGCTGATCGAGGTCATCGCCGAGCTGCTCGAGGCCAAGAAACTCCCACTGCTGGGCGACGTCCGCGACGAGAGCACCGAGTTGGTCCGCCTGGTGCTGGAGCCCAAAACTCGCGGCATCGACCCGGCGGCCCTGATGGAGACGCTGTTCCGCACCACCCAGCTGGAAACCCGCTTCCCGCTGAACATGAATGTGCTGACCGCCGATCGCACTCCCGTCGTGCTGGGCCTGCGCGGTGTGCTGCGCTGCTGGCTGGACCATCGCGGCGAGGTGCTGATCCGCCGCTCCCGCCACCGGCTGGGGGCCGTGGAGCGCCGGCTGGAGCTGCTGAACGGCTTCCTGGTGGTGTTCCTGGACCTCGACGAGGTGATCCGCATCATCCGCGAGGAGGACGACGCGAAGGCCGGGTTGATCGCCCGCTTCGGCATCAACGACGTGCAGGCCGAGGCCATCCTGAACATGCGCCTGCGCTCGCTGCGCCGGCTGGAGGAGATGGAGCTGCGCCGGGAGCACGCCGCACTCGAGAAGGAAAAGCGCGGCATCAACGCCCTGCTCGGCAGCGAGAGCCTGCGCTGGAAGCGCGTCGCCGACGAGATCGCGGCCGTGCGCAAGGCGTTCGGCTCCGGCCCACTCGGCGATCGCCGCACCGAACTGGCGGGCACGCCGGCGGTGATCGACGTGTCGTTCGAGCAGGCGATCGAGCGCGAGCCGCTGACGGTGGTGCTGTCGCAGAAGGGCTGGATCCGCGCCCTGCGGGGCCACGCCATCGACGGCAAGGACCTGAAATTCAAGGAAGGCGACGGCCTGCGCTTGATGCTGGCGTGCCAGTCCACCGACCGGCTGTGCCTGTTTGCGACCAGTGGCCGCGCCTACACCCTGCGCGCCGGCGAGCTGCCCCGTGGCCGCGGCGACGGCCAGCCCATCCGCCTGTTGGCGGAGATGACCAATGCCGACGACGTCACCACCCTGTTCGTCTGGCAGGAGGGCATCCGCTATCTGCTCGTCTCCGCCAATGGCCGTGGTTTCCTGGCGGAAGCGGCGGATCTGCTGGCCGAGCGCAAGGGCGGCAAGCAGGTGCTGAACACCAAGCCCGGCGAGGAGGCCCTGCTCTGCCTGCCCGCCGATGGTGATCACGTGGCCACCGTCGGCGACAACCGCAAATTGCTGGTGTTCCCGCTGGACCAAGTGCCGGTGCTGGGCCGCGGCTCGGGCGTGATCTTGCAGCGATTCAAGGAAGGCGGGTTGAAGGACGCCAAGGTGTTCCGCCTGGCCGATGGGCTGACCTGGCGCCTCGGCGACAAGACCCGCACGGAAACGGCGCTGCGCGACTGGATCGGCGAACGCGCCCAGGCTGGACGGATGCCACCGAACGGCTTCCCCAAGAGCGGGAAGTTCAGCGGGTAATCCCGAAGCTTGAGGAACGTTGACGCCCCACTCGCAACCCGCGAGCATCCGCGCAACGAAAACGGGCGGTTAGGGAGATGCCGTTGACCAGCACACTGAGCTACGTCCACGGCACGTCTGACATTCCCCTGCTGGGCGAAACGCTTGGCCGCAGCTTCGACCGCACCGTGGCGCGCTGGGGGGACCGGCCCGGCCTGGTCGTTCGCAGCCAGGGCGTGCGCTGGAGCTACGCCGAACTCGGCGCCCGGGCCGATGCACTGGCCGCCGGGCTGCTGGCGCTGGGTATCGAACCCGGCGAGCGCGTCGGCATCTGGTCGCTGAACAATGCCGAGTGGCTGACCACGCAGATCGCGACCGCCAAGGCCGGCATCATCCTGGTCAATATCAATCCGGCCTACCGGGTGACCGAACTGGACTTCGCGCTCAACAAGGTCGGCGTGACGGCGCTCATCACCGCCACCGCATTCAAAACCAGCGACTACATGGCGATGCTGCACGAAATGCTGCCGGAACTGGCCACCAGCGCGCCGGGCGCCCTGCACGCGGCCCGAGTGCCGTCCTTGCGCACGATCATCCAGATTGGCGGCCCCTCGCCCGGCACGCTGGGCTTCCACGAGGTCGCATCGCGCGGCGGTCCCGCACAGCACGCCCGGCTCGCGGCCCTGGCGGACACGCTGCAGTTCGACGACCCGATCAATATCCAGTTCACCTCCGGCACCACGGGGAGCCCGAAAGGCGCCTGCCTCACCCACCATAACGTGCTCAACAACGGCTTCTTCATCGGCGAAGCGATGCAGCTGACCGAGCACGACCGGCTGTGCATCCCCGTGCCGCTGTATCACTGCTTCGGCATGGTGCTGGGCAACCTGGCCGCCCTCACCCACGGCACCTGCATCGTGTATCCCGGCGAGGGCTTCGACCCGCTCGCCACGCTGCAGACCGTGGCCGAGGAGCGCTGCACCGGGCTGCACGGCGTGCCCACCATGTTCATCGCCGAGATGGAGCACCCGCGTTTCGCCGAGTTCGATCTGTCGAGCCTGCGCACCGGCATCATGGCCGGGTCGCCCTGCCCGATCGAGGTGATGCGGCGGGCGGTGGACCGGATGCACCTGACCGACATCACCATCTGCTACGGCATGACCGAGACCAGCCCGGTCAGCTTCCAGACCACGGCGGACGATCCGCTGGAACGCCGGGTCAGCACCGTCGGCCGCATCCACCCGCATCTCGAGGTGAAGATCGTGGACGCCGAGGGCCGCATCGTGCCCCGCGGCGTTACCGGCGAATTGTGCACCCGGGGCTATAGCGTGATGCTCGGCTACTGGGACGACAAGCCTCGCACCGAGCAGGTGATCGACGCCGCCCGCTGGATGCACACCGGCGACCTGGCCGTGATCGACGACGAGGGCTACTGCAACATCGTCGGCCGGCTCAAGGACGTGGTGATCCGGGGCGGCGAGAACGTGTATCCGCGCGAGGTCGAGGAATTCCTGTATGGCCACCCGGCGATCCTGGACGTGCAGTGCTTCGGTGTCGCCGACCCCCGCTTCGGCGAGGAATTGTGCGCCTGGGTTCGGCTGCGCGACGGGGCTGTCCTGACCGACGAGGACGTGCGCGCCTACTGCCGCGGCAAGATCGCGCACCAGAAAGTGCCGCGCTACGTGAAATTCGTGGATGGCTTCCCGATGACGGTCACGGGCAAGATGCAAAAGTATCTGATGCGGGCCGATATGGAACAGGAATTGGGGTTGGTGGCGGAGGCGACTGCCTGATCGATTTGCTCGCCCTCTCACCCCGGCCCTCTCCCACCGGGGAGAGGCAGAGAATAGTGGAGCCTCGATGCAAACACTCCTTCCAACCGCGGCCCAACTTGCCACCATCCTGCGGGTCAGGGGCCAAACCATCGCGGTCGTCGAATCGTCGGCCGCCGGGCTGATCTCCGCAGCCCTGCTCGCGCAGGCCGGGGCATCGGCCTACTTCCTGGGTGGAGCCGTGGTGTACACCGCCGCTGCCCGAGAAGCCCTGCTCGGCATAACGCCGGTGGAAATGGCCGGGCTGCGCTCATCCAGCGAGCCCTACGCGCTGCTGCTCGCAACGCGGGCGCGAGAGCGGCTGGGCGCCACCTGGGGCCTTGCGGAAACCGGTGCGGCCGGGCCCACCGGCAACCGCTACGGCGACGCCGCCGGGCACACATGCCTCGCCATCACCGGCCCGGTCGAACTGGTGCGCACGCTCGAGACGGGGAGCGCCGACCGCGAGGCAAACATGCGGCTGTTCGCCGAGGCGGCCCTCGCCCTGCTGGACGAAGGCCTCGCCCTCTCGGCCTAGCCTTCGCGCTGGCCTGGTCAAACCGGCACGACCGGCGATTTCTGCTTGTGGAACGCCGCGAGCACCGTCGGGTCCACATGCAGATGCGCCTCCACCAGGTAGGGTGGCGTCAGCGCCAGCCACTGGTTCAGCGAGACATCGGCATAGTAGTCGCTCTTGAACATCTCCAGGAAGCGCAACGGAGTCGTCCCGGTGTTCTCGATGTAGTGCCCCATCGCAAACGGCACATAGCCCACATCGCCGGCCGCGAAGTCGAAGGTGCGTGCATCGCCCGAGGACCCGAACACACCCATCCGTCCCTGGCCCTCGAGGTAGTACTGCCACTCGTTCGTATTGGGATGCCAGTGCAACTCACGCAGTCCGCCGGGCTGCAATTCGACCAGGGCGGCGGCGATCGTCTTGGACGCCGGGAAATTGCCGGAATCGGTAATCCGCACGGTGCCGCTCTTGGTCCGCAGCGGGTCCTGCGCCTCCATGTGGTGGCTGAAACTGTCCGGCACGGGCGGTGCGCCCCTCAGCTTGTCCGGCCCGAGCGGACCCGGCACGTCGGACTTGAAGATGTAGAGCGTGCTCGGATCGGGCGTGTTTTTGAACGCGTCCTCCGCCACGCCGAAGTTCTTCGCCAGCACTTCGGGCGGGACGTGCTTGAACCAGTCGCTCAGCAGGAACGTGCTGTCTTCGTTGAAGCTGCCGCTGTCGAACACCAGCAGAAACTCGCAGCCATCCGGCCCCAAGCCCTGGATCGAGTGCGGGATACCGGACGGGAAATACCACAGATCCCCCTTGGCCACGTCGTCGACGAAATTGCGGCCCGACGCGTCCACCGCGGTGATGCGGGCATTGCCGTACAGCATGTACGCCCACTCCGCTTCCTTGTGCCAATGCATCTCGCGGATGCCACCGGCATTCAACCGCATGTCGACGCCGGCGATGTCCTTGGAGACGCCGAACTCCCGCTCGGTGACCTGCCGGGTCCAGCCGCCGCTCTCCTGGCGTATGTGGGAGTCGGCGAAGCTGAACCGCAGATTGGGCAGGGTGCCGTGGTCGGTCGCGGGCGGATTGACGATGTCGGGGTTCTGCGCCTCGCGAGCCGCGTTGCGCGGGCCGGGATCGCTGCCGCCGGTGCCGGGCTGGCGGCTCGGCTGCAGGTCGGCGGCCCGCACCACATGGGCACCGAGCAGCCCCGCGCCCATCGTCAAACCGGCCAGGACGTCGCGGCGGTTGGTTGAATTCATGACTGCATGGTTCCTCGAAGACGTGTGGCGGGAGGCCGTGTCGCCCCCTGCCCTTCGCGCCCTAACGAGCCAGCCGCCCGCAACGCCCGCCCGAACCCCACCGCGCGCCATCACAGCTGGGTGACCCGGCGCCCCGGCCAGGCTGGCGGGCAGCCGGCCGCCCCAACGCCCGGCCGTTCGGTCCAAGCGCGTGTGCAGCCAAGCGTCGATCCTGTGAGCCGATGGTGTGCGCAGCCACGTTGGCTAGCCGGTGTCGATGCCGGGTCGCGGCGCGCCGGTGCCGGGCGGCCACTCCGCCTCGAGCGCCTGCACCACCAGCCCCAGCTCGCGGCAGATCCTGGCAATCACTTCCGCCACCGGAATCGTGCCGATCTCGTCTTGGTCCAGTTGGTCCAGCCGCTCGGTTAGTTCGTCGAACAGCCGCTCGGCCGCCTCGCCGTCCGCCTGGCGCCGGATCGCCTCGCCCACGCCGCGCGCTACTTGCCGCCGCACCATCGCGGTCCGGTCGTCCGCCCGGTCCCGCGCCGACCCGGCGCGTGGCCACCCGGCCTCGATCCGCCGCAGCAAGGCGACGCTGCGCCGCACCGAGCGCGTCAGCCGGTCGTGCGCGAGGGCCAGAATTTCGATGCGCGGCACGGCCTGCGCCATCGCTGCGTTCGCCGCGTCGATCCCCTGCCCGTCCGCGACCGCCTCGCCCAGCGAGTTTGCCTCGCGGCCGAGTTCGGGCAGCGCGCCCGCCACGAGCTCGGCGGCCTGCACTTCGATCTCCAGCATGCGCGTGACGGCGCGCACCGCCCGCATTCCGAGGGAGGCGAGTTCGGTGAGCGTGGCGTCGAGGGTGGGAGGAGCGGTGGCGTCCATGGCGGGGACAGGACCACACGGCAGGGGACAGTTTCAACGTTCACATCGTGGGCAACAGCTTCTTAGGGCAAGAAACAAGCTCACCTATGCCCGACGCAGGCGTGCCGTCACGAATCCGGCTTGAAGACCAAAGGCTTTGCAATTTGGCATGTCGCTTATCCCCATTATGGAAAGGGTGACAAAGCAAATACAACCAGTTATTTGCCGAACTGCGATCCGCGAAAACAAAGGCCAGCCGGGCTTTGAGTTGGAGGAAACCTTGCCAATGGCCACATACATTGCCGATGTGTCCTGGTCTTTGAAGGATGGCGAAGACTTTCTTGCCGGGCGCTACAGCCGGGGCCACACCATCAGTTTTGACGGGGGCGTAAGCGTTTCTGCTTCGGCATCACCCCACGTTGTCGGCAAGTGGGCCGTAGAGGCGGCCATTGATCCAGAAGAGATGCTGGTCGCAGCTCTATCCAACTGCCACATGCTGTCATTCCTCCACGTGGCGCGATTGGCTGGCTTTATTGCCGCGTCCTACCGCGACCGTGCAGAGGGTGTCATCGAAACCATATCGCCCGGCAAGCAGGCTGTGACGAAGGTCGTTTTACACCCGGAAATCACATGGAAAGGTTCTACTCCTGATCCGACGAAATTGGCGTTGATGCACGATGAGGCTCATGAAACCTGTTTCATCGCCAATTCGGTAAAAACAGAGGTCACGATTGCCAATCTCTCGCACGAGGGAATTTGGCTAAAGCCGAGCAGAATGTCGGTTGCAGAACCGGGGTAAAAACGCTTTCGCTTGCACAACCGAAATTCAAGATTTTCGGCTCGGCGGGTGGCCGCTATCGAGCCATAGCGGACCACATTGCCCTGGAGCATCACATTGGATACGGGATGGAGATCATCAGCGTCGGGACGAGCATGTCGTACATACGGCGAAGCAACGTAGTGCTTCTGGCTATTTCAATGGTCTCCCTAATTTCCACGCAGGCCGTCGCGGATTCAGCTTGTGACAAGCCTCGTAACGACTTCGATGGTCTATACTGTCTCAGTAAAGTCTATCAGCAGGCCGATATCGACCTAAATTCGGTTTTTACGCGTCTGCGTGGGAAGCTCGACGCAGCAGGCAAAGAAGCACTTCGGACTAGTCAGCTTGCGTGGCTGAAAACACGCGACCAAGGCTGTAGCAAGCACGAGGATTCGGGCTTCTATGTCAATCTAGCTTGCGCCACCCAAACAACGACAAACCGAACCGAGTTTCTCCAAAGCAGATATCGGGAGTGCATTAGCTCTGGCTGCATGAACAGCCGGATCAACTGATACCAACAGCCTCAAGCACTGACCCTAGTATCAGCTTGTAGGATTCAATGCGCTTTGGCATTGCATCAGGCAAACGCGCCGATCATCGCGACGTGAAGGTGCAATCCTCCAAGCGGATTGCACCCTACGCCCGTGAGTCTGCGTCTGCGGCGGCTGGTATGACATTGAGCCACCGTGGCTTTGGCGCGGTGGCAAGCTTGGAAGCAGACAGGCAGCTTACCACCATACCTCGCCATTCCGCCTGGTGGCTGCTCCCGACCCCATAGCAGTCATACGCCGTTTCGAACATTGTAGCCGCACTGACAGCTTTCGCCGTCGCCGTTACGAAAGATTGTAGATCATGGAGGCGACCGCGCGCCTATGGGCAATCGAGAGTGGTTGTGGGATCGTCCAAGCTAAAGGCGGGAACGTGTTGCTAGGACAAAGATAGAGATCGGTTTGCTGTCTACACCGGCCTGCTTCCACTGCTGACGGCGGCAATTGTCGGCATCCTTTCTTCATTTTGGCCTATGTCTGGCCTGCTTCTGCGACCCATTGGATTTATGGTCCTACTGATCTGGGCAATTTCGTCGACATTTCGAGCCGTCCGACCTGGCTGGCGTCGCTGCTGGCGTCGAACTTCATCGCTCGTCGTGTTGCTAGTCGCTATTTGGCCAGCCGTGGGATTTCTGACATTTCGAAGTGGGGATTTCGTCCATCTGGCCGTAATGTTGCCCGCCTACGAGAGAGCCATTCAGGCTTCGAGCAGCGATATGGTTGTGTTCGACTGGGGGCTCGTTGGAGCATTTCTCGTGGGTACGCAAAGGAGTCTTGTATTCAAGTCACGCACTCCGCCTACTCCAGATGACTTTGACCTGTTCACTGGACACTATTCAGATGTCGGCATCTACCATTTGTGGGGCAATTTCTATGTTGTTGAGCGGCCAGCTTAGAACGGCTCACGGCGACAATGCCGGACACTCTATCAGGAGTGTCCGCTAACCACCAAACCTCACCATTCCCGGAAAGCAAGACTTCCGGACATTCCCCTTAAGCTAAGTAGATCAATGGGTTAAGCTTGCCGAAAGATGTGACCGAAATCACACCCGAAACCGGCGCATCGGCTATGCCCGCCTCAGCACCTACAGCCAGACGCTCGATGCTCAGCTTGAGATGCTCGGCCCGAGGCCGGACCTCGTCGTCGCGATACTGCCGCGGGGGGACCCGCTCGCCAGGGCCTCGATCACGCGGAGCGGGCTCAGTGGCTCGAAGCGACGTAGGGTGGGCTGCTTGCAGCCCACCGAAGCGGCGACTTGGGTCGGTGGCAAAAGAGGTGGGCTGCGAGCAGCCCACCCTACGCGGCTACCAGGGTAGTACTTCGTTTAGGTAGTTTATGTAGGCCACGCCGCCGGTGCCATCGCGGGCCGCGAGCGTGTCGGCCATCCCGCGCACGCTCGTCTCCACATCGAGCATCGCGTTCGGGCCGCCCATGTCCGTCTTCACCCAACCCGGCGCCATCGCCACGATCGTGCGTGCGCCGCCGCTGCGGACGGCGTAGCTGCGCAACAGCGTATTCAGCGCGGCCTTGCTCGCCCGGTACACCTCCCAGCCGCCCTTCGTGTTGTTCGACACACTGCCCAGCCCGGACGTCATCGCCGCAATGGTGCCCTTGGGGGTGACCAGCTCCGCCAGCGCCTCGATCACGCGCAGCGGGCTCAGCGCGTTGGTGGTCAGGGTGCGAACGAAATCCTCGGTGCCGACGTCCGGGAGAATCTCCTCCGCGCCGTTGGCCACGCCGGCGTTGACGAACAACACGTCCAGCGCCGTGCCGGCCAGGCGGTCGCGCAAGGCGAGCACCTCGCCGGTGTGGTTGATGTCCACCGTCTCGATCCGCACCGCGTCGCCCAACTCGGCCAGGCCGCCGGGCTTGGTTGCGTCGCGGACGGTGGCGATCACGCGCCAGCCGCGACTGACGTATTCTCGGGCCAGCCCCAAGCCCAGGCCGCGGGAGGCGGCGACGATCAGAATGGTGTTTTGGGCCATGGCGACTTCCTAGCAGGAGACTGAAAAACTTGGGTTGTCATTGCGATCAGGGCTTGCGGCTTCGCTGCGCTCGCAATGACGGTACAGCTTGATTACGCGCGCTTCGCCTCAGTGGTTCAACATGCTCTCGTGCACCCAGCCGAACGGCGCCGTGTCGCCCACCTGGTACCACCCGCCGGTGGAGGTGGCGAACACGTGCAGCACCTGCCCCTGCTGCACCGTGCGGATCGACGCGCCGCCCGGGGTGGCGTGGACGTTGGCGCTCTGCCGCACCGTCACCGTGCCGCCGGCCGCGACCTGGCCAGGCACCACCCCGGGCAGCTTGGGCGCAGGGGCGGTGGCGATCGGATCGGGCGCCGGGGGCAGATGCGGGTCGGGGATGTTGTCCGGCAGCGGCGGCAACGAGAGCGGGCGTTCGGAGGCGGGGCCGCCGCGGTCCCAGCAATCGGCCACCAGAGCCAGGTAGACCCGGCCGGCCTCGGTCGTCGTGGTGCCGACATGGGCGTCGAAGGTGAACCGCGGCGTGGTGGCGTCCGGCGGGCTCACCTGGGTGGCAACGGTCACGAACGCGACGAAGATCGTGGGATCGTCGGCGAAGGCGCTGACCAGGCCGCACACCGCGGTGTGGTTCGGCAACGCCTGCGCGTAGGCCTGCACGCCGCGGAACTGCACCGTCTTGGGCATGCCCGGCAGTGCGGCGATCGCCTGCAGCGCCGCGTCACGCACGCGGTCGAGCGGTGGGCCGGCCGGGGCTGCGGCCTTCTTCGGATCCTTGCAGCCCGCCAGCGACCCGGCGAGCGCCACCGCCAACAGCAACGCCCGTGCCGTAGCGGTCAAAGCGTTTCGTCCAGGGCGGCCAGCACCGCGTCGCCGATCGCGAGCGAGGCGGTCAGCCCCGGGCTCTCGATGCCGAACAGGTTGACCAGGCCGGGCACGCCGTGCACCGCCGGGCCGGCGATGGCGAAATCGGCAGCCGGTTCGGTGGGGCCGCTGATCTTGGGGCGGATCCCGGCGTAACCCGGCACCAGCGCGCTGTCGGGCAGCCCCGGCCAGTAGCGGCGGATGGCGGCGTAGAACCCGGCGGCGCGGCCGAGGTCGACGTCGTACTCCTCGCAGTCCACCCACTCCACGTCGGGGCCGAACCGCGCCTGGCCGCCGAGGTCGAGCGTCAGGTGGACGCCGAGGCCGCCCGGTTCGGGCACCGGGTAGATCAGCCGGCTGAACGGGGCGCGTCCTTGCAGGCCGTAATAGCTGCCTTTGCACAGGTAGGCGCGCGGGATGGTCTGGCTGGGGATGCCGGCGATGCTGCGGGCCACGTCCGGCGCATGCAGCCCGACGGCGTTGACGAGGATGCCGCATTCCAGCTGCATCGGCGTCTCGCCACCGACGTCCAGCCGGATGCCGGTGTCCTCCACCGCGCCGCCCAGCACCGGCGCGTGGATTGCGATGGCGCCGCCGGCCGACTCCATCTCACCCTGGTAGGCGAGCATCAGGGCGTGGCTGTCGATGATCCCGGTCTCGGGCGAGTGCAGGGCGGAGTCGACGCGCAAGGCGGGCTCCAACGCGCGGGCCGCGTCGCCGGACAGGTGCGTGAGCGCCACGCCGTTGGCGGCTGCCTGCGCCTGGATCTTCTCCAGCCGGGCCGACTCCGCCGGGTCGCTGGCGACGATCAGCTTGCCGAGTTTATGGATCGGCACGCCGTGATCGGCGCAGTAGCCATACAGCGCGATCCGCCCGGCGACGCACAGGCGGGCCTTGAGGCTGCCGGTGGGATAGTAGATACCGGCATGCACCACTTCGCTGTTGCGCGAGGAGGTGACGGTGCCGATGCCACCCGCCGCCTCCAGCACCAAGACGTCGCGACCCGCCAGCGCAAGCGCCCTCGCCACCGCGAGGCCGACCACGCCGGCCCCGAGAACCACAGCTTCGACCCGTTCGATCATGCGCGCACCATCCAACACCTCCGTTCCCCTGACCAGCCACGCCACCGTCGTCGGGGCTGGACCGGCCGGCCTGATGGCAGCCGAACGGCTGGCGCAGGCGGGCGTTGCCGTGACCGTGGTCGATCGCATGCCTTCGCCGGGCCGCAAGCTGCTGATGGCGGGCGTTGGCGGGCTGAACCTGACGCATAGCGAGCCGATCGAGGCGTTGTTGGAGCGCTATGGCCCGGCCCGCGCGGCTCTGGCACCGGCGATCGCGGCGTTCCCGCCCGCGGCGCTGATCGCCTGGTGCGAGGGGCTCGGGCAGCCGGTTTTCGTGGGCAGCAGCGGCCGGGTGTTTCCGCGCGCCATGAAGGCGTCGCCGCTGCTGCGCGCCTGGTTGCGGCGGCTGGACGGGCTCGGGGTGCAGTTCCGGCTGCGGCAAAGCTGGCTGGGGTGGGATGCGGGTGGACGCCCATTGTTCGATCCCCCTGCCCCGGTGGCGCCTGGACCGCTGATCCTGGCGCTGGGTGGCGCGTCGTGGGGGCGGCTCGGCTCCGACGGGGCGTGGGCGGCGGCGTTCGACCCGGCGTTGCTCGCCCCGTTCCGCCCGGCCAATTGCGGGTTCGTGGCGCCCTGGACGGCGCACATGGAGCGCCACGCCGGCACGCCGTTGAAACGCATCGCCGTCAGCTTCGCCGGCCGGCGGGTTCCCGGCGATGCCACGCTCACGGCGGCCGGGCTGGAGGGCGGCCCGTTCTACGCCCTGTCCGCCCCGCTGCGCGATGCGATCGAGCGGGAGGGGGCGGCACTTCCGTTGCTCGATCTGCGCCCGGACCTGACGGCGGACGCGGTGCGGCAGCGGCTGGCGCTGCCGCGGCGGGCGCAGTCGCTGTCCACGTTCCTGCGCAAGTCGGTGGGGCTGACGCCGGTCGCGGTGGCGCTGATCCGCGAATGCGCCGGCACGCCCGACGACCTCGCCGCGGCGATCAAGGCGCTGCCGGTCCGCCTGACCGCCACCACCGGGCTCGACCGCGCCATCTCGACGGCGGGCGGGCTACGGATGGATGCGCCGCTGCCGCAGGGTGTTTTCGTCGCGGGCGAGATGCTGGACTGGGAGGCCCCCACGGGCGGCTATCTGCTGCAGGCATCGCTAAGCACGGGCTACGCGGCGGGGGAGGCTGCGCTTGATTGGATCCAGCAACGCCCCGAGTGAGACGCCTCGGCACAGCCGCAACAGCGGCCGCTCGACCGCGACATGGAACGCCAATCCGGCTGCCACCACGGCCAGCACGACGACGCAGAGTAGCACGAGTTGCGGCAGCACCGCCGGCAAGTGAAGCCGCACGATGGTGCGGGTCACCAGGCTGAAGGCGAGCAGATGCGTCAGATAGAGGGAGTAGGACGCAGCGCCGAGCCCGCGCAGGAAGCGTGGCGGCTGTAGCCGGTGCGCAAGATTGGCGGCGGCGACGCTCCAGACCACCAGGCCGCTGGCGACCCCATACGCCGCGTCGAAGGCGCTGTCCGGGAGCGGGAGATGCCAGACGTTGCCGGCGGCGGTGGCCGTGAACAACGCCAGCCCAGTGAACCCGGCGGTTCTGATGGGAATTGTCACGCCGCGCCGGAGCGCCCAGGCCACGCCGCCGCCGATGAGAAAATCCAGATGCCGCAGCGAGAACAGGAAGCTCAGATGCGGGTCCGTGGTGCCGATGAACAGCACCGACCCGCACAGCCACACGACGCCAAGCGGCAGGCCGATCGCGGGGGAGGCGATCGCAACGCCGACGATGCCGTAGAACAGCAGCTCGTGCGACAGCGTCCAGGCGACGGCGATGACGGGCTGGTGATCCGGCAACAGCAGCAGCGAGTGGACCAGGTGGTACGGGGCGACCGCGGCGTGGGCGGCGAGCGCCAGCCCGGCATAGGCGAGGGTGATCACCCAATAGGCCGGATAGACGCGGCTGAGCCGTTTCCAGGTGTAGGCGAGCAGCCGATCCGGCCGGCCAAAATCGTCGGCGTGGCTGTAGAGGATGATGAAGCCGCTGAGCACGAAGAACAGGTCCACCCCGGCATGGCCGAATTCGAAGGCATTGCCGATGGGCCGGCTGCCGAGCTGGTTCTGGAACGCCTGGCCGGTGACGTGGAACAGCAGCACGGCCACCGCGGCGCAGCCCCGCAGCATGTCCAGCCCCGGCATGTAGGGCGACGGCCGGTGAGCCGCGACGGGGGCGCATGGGAGGTCCTGAGGTCTCACCCGAGCCGCTCCTGTCAACAGAGGCAGATCAGGTGAGTCTACGCGGGTGAGACTAACGAGGCATGAACGGCGGAGCGAATACTAGAAGTGGATCGCCCGCCCGTATGCGTCCAACACCGCCTCGTGCATCGTTTCGCTAACGGTGGGATGCGGGAACACCGTGTGCATCAGGTCGGTCTCGGTGGTCTCCAACGTCTTGGCGATGGCGTAGCCCTGGATCATCTCCGTCACCTCGGCGCCGATCATGTGCGCGCCCAGCATCTCGCCCGACCCGGCGTCGAACACGACCTTCACCATGCCCTCCGGCTCGCCCATCGCGATCGCCTTGCCGTTGCCGATGAAGGGGAAGCGGCCGACGCGGACCTCGTGCCCCTGCTCCTTGGCCTTTGCCTCGGTCAACCCGACGGAGGCGACTTGTGGCCGGCAATACGTGCAGCCCGGGATGTTGTTCCAGTCGATCGGATGCACGTCGTTCAGCCCGGCGATCTTTTCGACGCACACCACGCCCTCGTGGCTGGCCTTGTGCGCGAGCCAGGGGGCGCCGGCGATGTCGCCGATCGCATACACGCCGGGCTCGCCGGTGCGGCAGTACTCGTCGATCACGACGTGGGTGCGCTCCACCATCACCTTGGTGCCTTCTAGGCCCAAATCCTCCACGTTGCCGACGATACCGGCGGCGGAGATGATGCGTTCGGCCGTGATGTCCTGCGTCTTGCCGCCGACGTCGATCGTGGCTGTGATGCTGTCGCCGTTCTTCTTGGCGGCGGTCACCTTGGCGCCGGTGATGATCTTCATGCCCTGCTTCTCGAACGCCTTGCGCGCGAAGGCACTGATCTCCTGGTCCTCCACGGGCAGCACGCGGTCCAGCACCTCCACCACCGTCACCTCGGCGCCCATGTTCAGGTAGAACGAGGCGAACTCGATGCCGATGGCGCCGGACCCGATCACCAGCAGCGATTTCGGCATCGACGGCGGGACCATCGCCTCCTTGTAGGACCAGATCCGGTCGCCATCCGACTCCAACCCCGGCAGCTGGCGCGCGCGGGCGCCGGTGGCGAGGATGATGTGCGGGGCGGTCAAAGTCTTGTCGCCTACGGCCACGGTGTTCTTGCCGGCGAGCTTGCCGGCCCCCATGAACACGGTGACCTTGTTCTTCTTCAGCAGGTGGCCGACGCCGCCCGCCAATTGCTTTGCGACGCCGCGCGAGCGCTTCACGATCGCCTGCATGTCGAACTTGATGTTGTCGGCGGAGAAGCCGAATTCCGGCAGGTTATGCAGCAGGTGGTTGATCTCGGACGAGCGCAGCAGCGCCTTGGTCGGGATGCAGCCCCAGTTCAGGCAGATGCCGCCGAGATGCTCGCGCTCGACCACGGCGGTTTTCATGCCGAGTTGGGCGGCACGGATGGCGGCGACGTAACCGCCGGGTCCGCCGCCGATGACGATGAGGTCGAATTGGTCGGGCATGGGGGGCTCCGCAATGTTGGGGGAGGAGGCGACGCGCGCGATGTCTTAGGTTCGTGCGTGGACACCCCTCACCCCGGCCCTCTCCCCTCGAGGGGAGAGGGAGGAGGAAGGTTAAAGCATCAGGCTAAGTGGGTCTTGCACGATGCTTTTGAAAGCCGCCATCCACTCGGCGGCGATGGCGCCGTCGATCACGCGGTGGTCCACGCTGAGCGTGCACGTCATCACCGTGGCGGCGACGATGGCACCGTCCCGGACCACCGGGCGGGGCTCGCCGGCGCCGACGGCCAGGATACCGCCCTGGGGCGGGTTGATGATGGCCGAGAACGACTTCACGCCGTACATGCCAAGGTTGGAGATCGAGAACCCGCCGCCCTGGAACTCCTCCGGCTTCAGCTTGCCGGCCCGGGCGCGTCCGGCGAGGTCCTTCATCTCGTTGCTGATGGTGGCCACGCCCTTCTGGTCGGCGCGGCGGATGATCGGCGTGATCAGCCCGCCCTCGGTGGCGACGGCGATGCTGATGTCCACGTCGTCGTACATGGCGATGCCTTCGTCCGTCCAACTGGCGTTGGCGGCGGGCACCCGGCGCAGCGCGGCCGCGGCGGCCTTGATCACCAGGTCGTTCACCGACAGCTTGAACGCCGCCGCGCCCTCCTTGGGGGATTTGGCGTTGAGGTCGGCGCGCAGCTTCATCAGCGCGTCGATCTCGATATCGGCGGTGACGTAGAAATGCGGGATGGTCTGCTTCGCCTCGGTGAGCCGGCGCGCGATGACCTTCCGCATGTTGGTGTTCGGGATCAGCGTGTGCTTGCCCGCGATGACCACAGGACGTGCCGTTGGAGCCGGAGCCGGAGTGGGTGCCGGGGCGCTTGGCGCCGCTGCCGCTTGCGGAGCCGACGCTTTGGCAGCGCCCCCGCCGGCCTGTGCCGCCTCGATATCGGCCTTGACGATCCGGCCGTTCGGCCCGCTGCCGCGAATGCCATCGAGAGCGATGCCGGCCTGCTTGGCCATGCGCCGGGCCAAGGGGGATGCGAACACGCGCTCGCCCTTGTCGTGCCCGTTGGTGACCTGTCCCGGGACCTGCGACGCCGCCATCGATGGCCCGGCCGCAGACGGCTTCGGCGCACTGTCCGCAGTATCGGCCGCCGCGGGGGCGGGTGCGCCCTTGGGTGGAACCTCGCTCGGGACCGCCTCCCCGGCCTCCACCAGGATGGCGATGGGCGCGTTCACCTGCACGCCGGCGGTGCCGTCGGCGACCAGGATCTTGCCCAATACGCCCTCGTCGACCGCCTCGACCTCCATCGTGGCCTTGTCGGTCTCGATCTCGGCAATCACGTCCCCGGCGGTGACGGTGTCGCCCTCTTTCTTCAGCCAGCGCGCCAGCGTGCCCTCCGTCATGGTGGGGGACAGCGCCGGCATCAGGATGTTGGTGGCCATCAGATGATCTTCTTCACTGCGTCGACGACCCATTGCGGCTGCGGCAGGGCCAGCTTCTCGAGATTGGCCGCATACGGCAGCGGCACGTCCAACCCGGCGACGCGGACCGGCGGGGCGTCCAGCCAATCCCAGCAATGCTCCGTCACCTGCATGGCGATCTCGGCGCCGATGCCGGCGAAGGCCCAGCCTTCCTCGACGCTCACCACGCGGTTGGTCTTCTTCACGCTCTCGATGATGGTGGCGGTGTCCAGCGGACGCAGCGATCGCAGGTTGATCACCTCCGCGTCGATCCCCTGCTCCGCCAGCGCCTCGGCCGCCTTCAGCGCCACGCCCACCATGATGGAGAAGGCGACGATGGTGACGTCCTTGCCGACGCGCTCGATCTTGGCCTGGCCGATGGGGATGGTGAACTCGTCATCCGTCGGGCATTCGAACGTTTGGCCGTAGAGGATCTCGTTCTCCAAGAACACCACCGGGTTCGGGTCCCGGATGGACGTGCGCAGCAGGCCCTTGGCGTCGGCGGCGGACCAGGGTGCCACCACCTTCAGCCCTGGCACGTGCGCGTACCAGCTGGCGTAGCACTGGCTGTGCTGGGCGCCGACCCGGCTGGCCGCCCCGTTCGGGCCGCGGAACACGATCGGGCAGCCCATCTGGCCGCCGGACATATACAGCGTCTTGGCGGCGGAGTTGATGATCTGGTCGATCGCCTGCATGGCGAAGTTGAACGTCATGAACTCGACGATCGGTCGTAGTCCGGCCATGCCCGCACCGACCGCCATGCCGGTGAAGCCGTGCTCGGTGATCGGCGTGTCGATGATCCGGCGCGGCCCGAACTCGTCCAGCAGGCCCTGGCTGATCTTGTAGGCGCCCTGGTACTGCGCGACCTCCTCGCCGAGCAGGAACACCGACGCGTCCCGGCGCATTTCCATGGCCATCGCGTCACGCAAGGCCTCCCGCACGGTGGTCGGCGCGGTGGCGCCCCAATCCTTCTCGGGCGCGGCGGCGGCCATGGCAGGGGTCGTGGCGGACACCGTCTCGGCGGGGCGCTTCGGCTCCAGCTTTTGCGGCGCTTCCGCTGTTGGCGGAGCAGCGCCCTCGGCATCTCCCTCGCCCAGGACGGCGATCGGCGTGTTGACGGGAACGCCCTCGGTGCCTTCCTCGACCAGGATCTTGGAGAGCGTGCCCTCGTCGACCGCCTCCACCTCCATCGTGGCCTTGTCCGTCTCGATCTCGGCGATCACGTCGCCGGCGCGCACGTCCTCGCCGACCTTCTTCAGCCAGCGAGCCAGCTTGCCTTCCGTCATCGTCGGCGACAGGGCGGGCATCAGCACTTGGGTTGACACGGGGCTTAGATCTCCACCAGCACGTCGGTCCACAATTCACTTTCGGCGGGCTCGGGGCTGGCTTGCGCGAAGTCCGCAGCCTCGTTCACCCGTGCCTTGACCTCGGTGTCGATCGTCTTCAGCGCGGTCTCGTCCGTGCCCATGCCGACGAGCAGGCGGCGGGCCTGCTCGATGCAGTCGTGCTCCTCGCGCATCTTCGTGATCTCGTCACGGGTGCGGTATTTGCCCGGGTCGGACATCGAGTGGCCGCGGTACCGATACGTCTTCATCTCGAGCAGGAACGGGCCGTTGCCGGCGCGGCAATGCGCCACCGCCTCCTCCGCCGCACGTCGCACCGCGGTCACGTCCATGCCGTCGACAGCCGCGCTGGCCATGGCCCATGGCGCGCCGTTTTTGGACAGGTCCCGCGAGGCGGTCGCGCGCTCGACGCTGGTGCCCATGCCGTACTGGTTGTTTTCGATCACGTAGATGCACGGCAGCTTCATCAGCGCGGCCAGGTTGAAGCTCTCGAATACCTGGCCCTGGTTGGCCGCACCGTCGCCAAAATAGGTGACCGAGACGTTGTCGTTCTCACGATACCAGTTCGCGAAGGCGAGCCCGGTGCCGAGGCTGACCTGCGCGCCCACGATGCCATGGCCGCCGAAGAAGTTCTTCTCGCGGCTGAACATGTGCATGGAGCCGCCCTTGCCCTTGGAATAGCCCCCCGAGCGCCCCGTCAGTTCCGCCATCACGCCGCGCGGCTCCATGCCGGTCGCCAGCATATGGCCGTGATCGCGGTAGGAGGTGATGACCTCATCACCCTCGTGCAATGCGCCCTGCATGCCGACGACCACGGCTTCCTGGCCGATATACAGGTGGCAGAAGCCGCCGATCAGCCCCATGCCGTACAACTGGCCGGCCTTCTCCTCGAAGCGGCGGATCAGCAGCATGTCGCCGTAGGCCTTCAGGAGATCCGGCTGAGCCATGCTGAAATTGGGAAGGTCGCCCGGCTTGCCCCGCTTGGTTTTCTCGACTGCTTGGGCCATTGGCACCTCCCTCGGCGTGTTCTCCTCCACCTAGCGCCGGTATGCCGAAGCGACAAGGTCACGGGGGAATATCGGTGCCGGCTGTGGATGATCCGGCGTCCACGCGGGGGCCTAAAAACGTTGGGGACTGCTCCGGAGCGGCCGTGTTAGCCAGCCGGCATGTCCGACCAACTTCCACCGTCCAAGCTGCTTCCCATCCTGGTGCTCTGCGGCATGATCCTGCTCGCCGTCCTTGCCTGGTGGCTGTTCCCGTATGTCCAGGGTTGGATCGCCAACCAGGATTGCGTGGCGCTGGGACGCACCAATTGCGGGTAGCGTCAGGCGGGTCATAAGGGCTGATCCTCTCCCGCTTTGGGGCAGGGCTTTAGCAGCAAAGCGGCCCTCACCCCGCCCTCTCCCGTGAAGGACGGGAGAGGGAGAAGAGGTCAGGGGCGATCGCTTTGTACTTGAGGGAGGGGTAAGCGCAGGCAATTGCCTGCCGCTAGGCGCCGACCATGCGCCGCCGGGGCAGCTTTTCGGGCGTTGGGTCCGGCTCGCCCTCGATGCGGAAATGCCCGACCAGCTGGATCAAGTCCGCCGCCTGATTGGCAACGCCGTGGCAAGCGGCGGTCGACTGCTCGACCATGGCTGCATTCTGCTGGGTCACCTGATCCATTTGGTTGACCGCCGCATTGACCTCCGCCAGCCCGGTCGCCTGCGTCTCCGCACTGCCGGCGATCGTCGCGACGACGCCGCTGATCTCGCCGACTTGCGCCACGATCTGCTGCAGTGCCTGGCCAGCCGCCGCCACCAGGGAAACACCACGGGTTACCTCGCTGGAGGAGGCCGATATGAGTCCCTTGATCTCCTTGGCGGCACCCGCGCTGCGCTGCGCCAATGCCCGCACCTCACTGGCGACGACGGCGAAGCCGCGGCCCGCATCGCCCGCACGCGCCGCCTCGACACCGGCGTTCAGCGCCAGGAGGTTGGTCTGGAACGCGATTTCGTCGATGACGCCGATGATGCGGCCGATCTGCACGGCGGATGCGTTGATCGCGTCCATCGCCGCCGTCGCATCCCGCACCACCTCGCCGGATCGAGCGCCACCCGACTGCGCAGCGGCCACCAGGTCGCGGGCCTGCCTTGCCGCCTCGGCGGTCCGGCGCACCGTCGTGGTGATCTCGTCCAGCGCGGCGGCGGTCTGCTCCAGGGTTGCGGCCTGCCGCTCCGTGCGGGTCGAGAGATCGTCCGTCGCCGAGGTGATCTCCATCGTCCCCGTCGCAATCCCTGCGGCATTCGCCACGATCCGCTTGACCACGCTGCCGAGCCGGCCGATCGCAGCGTTGTAGTCCGTGCGGAGCCGATCGTAGTGCGGTGCGAACGGCTGGTCGACGGAGGCGGTCAGATCGCCCTCTGCCAAGGCGGCAAGGCCGGTGGCAAGCCCGCGCACGACGCCATCCTGCTCCGCCGCCTGGGCCGCCCGCTCGCGCTCCCGTTGCTCGGCGTGCTGGCGCTGCTGCTCCGCCGACTCGACCGCGCGGGCCTCCAAGACCCGCTCGCGCTGGAGCCCCTCCTTGAACACCTGCACGGATTGCGCCATGGCGCCCACTTCGTCACGTCGGACCACGCCGGGTACCGCGACTGTCAACTCGCCACCGGCGAGGCTCGTCATCGCCGTCGCAAGGCGCGTCAAGCCGCCGGCGATCGACGTCCGCACGATCAGGCTGCAGCCCACGCATAGCAGCAGCACGGGTAGCGACAGGATGCCGAGCCACGGTTCGCCTCGCGCCACAAGGCCGCATCGACGTCGTCGAGATAGATGCCAGAGGTCAGGATGATGCCCCACCACGGCAGCCCCTGCGCATAGTTCAATTTCGGCACCGGCGCCGTGCTGCCCGGTTTGGGCAAGGCCAGGTCGTAGAACCCCGAACCGTGCTGCCGCACCAAGGCTACTGCATTCGCGGTGTAATGCCGGCCTTGCGGATCGACCACCTGCATCCCGTCCGAGCCAACCTTCGACGGCGTGGCGCCATGCAGCACGTAGATCCCGCGGTCCGACGTGAATGCAGCGATGTAGCCATCCTCGCCGTAGCGGATCGGCGTGACCTCCGCCACGAGCCGGGCCATCGCCTGCTCCCGCGTGAGTTGCCCCTGCTCGACCTGCGCCTGCAACGAACCGGCGAAGCTTGCCACCACCTGCACGACCGAACGCACCTGCGCCTTGCGGTCCTCCATCATCTGGCGCTGGCTCAGCATCAGAGCGGCCGCCGCGACGAGGACCAGCCCGACGGCGATCAGCACCACGTTGCTGGCGAGTTTAGCGCCGACGCTGCGATTGTTTACCCAACCCGTCATCCAACCACTCCCGATCGGAGCGAGGATTAACCGGGAAAGCTTAACGAAATTGACCTAAGCGCACTTTAGCCAAGGGCGTAGGGTGCAATCCGATTGGAGGATTGCACCTTCACGTCACGATGATCGGCGCGTTTGCCTGATGCAATGCCAAAGCGCATTGCATCCTACAAGCTGAGACGAGGGTATAAGCGCGATTTAGCCAAGGTGGTGGGCTCCTACTAGAAGAGCTTCTTGCCTTGGGGGTACATCACGACGACGTCCGACGGGTCGGCCAGGTTCAGCATGGCGCGGGCCCGCTCGTCCAGCGTGTCGGGGTCAAGACGGGTGTTGCGTAGCCCGGCGACCCGGCGCTCCCACATGTCGACGTCCGCGTTGACCTGGGTCAGTTCGGCCTGGGCGAGGCGAAGCTGGTTTTGCTGGCGCGCATAGGCCTGCAAGCCGTGGTCGCCCTGCGTCGCGCTCCAGCCGAAATACCCCGCCACGGCCAACAGCAACACCGGCGGAACAGCAGCCTTCGCCCGTTTCTTGACCTCGCGCGCAAACGACATCGCAGCCTCACATCCGAACTCGGCACAGCATACAGGACCGAGGTCACGCGCGAGTGAACAAAGGCGGCCCGGCGGCGAAACAACCGCCGGGTGTTGCGTCACCGCCGCAGGATGCTGCGGCCGGCGTAGCGCGCCGCCGGGCCGAGATCGGCCTCGATGCGGATCAGCTGGTTGTATTTCGCGGTCCGGTCGCTGCGGGACAGGCTGCCCGTCTTGATCTGGCCGCAATTGGCCGCAACCGCGAGGTCGGCAATCGTGGTGTCCTCCGTCTCGCCGGAGCGGTGGCTCATCACCGTCGTCATGCCGGCCCGGTGGGCGATCTCCATCGCGTCCATCGTCTCGCTGAGCGTGCCGATCTGGTTGACCTTGATCAGGATCGCATTGGCGGTGCCGGCCTTGATGCCGCGGCGCAGACGCTCCGGGTTGGTGACGAACAAATCGTCGCCCACAAGTTGCACGGTCTTGCCCAGCTCGGACGTCAGGTGCGCCCAGCCGTCCCAGTCGTCCTCGGCCATGCCGTCCTCGATGGAGGCGATCGGGTAACGCGCAACCAAGTCAGCCAGGTAGGCGACCATGCCGGCGGAATCGAGCGACTTGCCCTCGCCCTCGATCTCGTATTTGCCGGCGCGGTAAAACTCGGTCGCGGCCGGGTCGAGTGCGAAGGTCACATCCTCGCCGGGCCGGTAGCCGGCGGCCTCGCACGCCTTGCTGATGAAGCCGAGCGCCTCGTCCGCCGATTTCAGGTTGGGGGCGAAACCGCCTTCGTCGCCGACATTGGTCGAGTGCCCGGCATCGTGCAGCGCCTTCTTCAGGGCGTGGAAGATCTCGGAGCCCATCCGGATGCCCTCGGCCACCGTCGGGGCCGAGACCGGCTGGATCATGAATTCCTGGATGTCGATCGGGTTGTCGGCGTGCTGGCCGCCGTTGATGATGTTCATCATCGGCACCGGCAGCGTGCGGGCGAACACGCCGCCGATGTAGCGGTACAGCGGCAGGCCGTAATCCTCGGCGGAGGCCTTGGCCACCGCCAACGACACGCCCAGGATCGCGTTGGCGCCCAGCCGGCCCTTGTTGGCGGTGCCGTCCAGGTCGATCATCATCTCGTCGATCTTGACCTGGTCGGTCGCGTCCAGCCCGCCCAGCATGTCGAAGATCTCGCCCTCGACGTTGGCCACCGCCTTGCGGACACCCTTGCCGCCGTAGCGGGACTTGTCGCCGTCGCGCAGCTCCACCGCCTCGTGCGCCCCGGTGGACGCGCCGGACGGGACCGCGACCCGGCCCATGGCGCCGCTCTCGAGCACGACGTCCACTTCCAGGGCAGGATTGCCACGGCTATCGAGGATTTCGCGGGCGACGATGTCGGCAATAGCGGCCATGAGGGCACTCTCCTGCAGGAAGCGAGGGTAAGCGGGATTGTTGCGGCGCGGATAGGATGGCACGGAGGACAAAGCAAGCTAGACATGCGCGCCCTGCCCCGATCCTACGTGGCCCGGGCGCCCGTTGGAGGATGCCGATGCCCGCCTTTGTTCCCGCCCGCCGCCGCGCCGTTGCCGCCCCGTTGGGCGCCGCCTTCGCCCTGACGCTGCTGGCTGGGTGCCAGACCTACACGCCCTACCGCGACGCCAACGGCCGCGCCGACGAGGACATGGCGGGCGTGATCCAGACCTACATTAAGCTCGGGGCCAAGCCGGTGCATACGCTGACGGTGCAGCAGGCCCGCACCCAGCCCACGCCGCAGGACGCGGTTCGCGCCGTGCTCACCGCCCAGCGCGGCGCCCCGTTCACCGCGGACGCGTTCACGCAGGAGCGGGACCTGCAGGTGGACGGGGCCGCCGGACCGCTACGGGCGCGGCTTTACGATGCGACGCCGGGCCATCCGGGGGAGCCGATCATCCTGTATTTCCATGGCGGCGGCTGGGTGACCGGCGACCTCAGTACCTACGACGAGACCGACCGCGCGCTGGCGACCCAGGCGCATGCGATGGTGCTGTCCGTAGCCTATCGGCTGGCGCCGGAAAACCGCTTCCCCGCCGCCCATGACGACGCCTTCGCCTCGTATCGCTGGCTGCTGGCCAATGCGGCCAGCCTGGGTGCGGACCCACGCCGCATCGCCGTTGCCGGTGAGTCGGCTGGCGGCAATCTGGCGATCAATGTCTCGATGGCGGCCCGCGACGCGCACATCAAGCCGCCGGTGCACGAGTTGCTGATCTATCCGGTGGCGGGGACGGACATGGGCACCCCCTCCTACATCGCCGACCAGGCGGCCGTGCCGCTCGGGCGCGACGACGTGCTTTGGTATGTGAAGAACACGATCCGCGGGCCGGCCGACCTGCAGGATCCGCGGCTGGACCTGATCGGCAAGGCCGACCTGCACAACCTGCCGCCGACCACGATCATCTCGGCCGAGATCGACCCGCTGGAATCGGATGGCACGTTCCTGACCTACAAGCTGCAGGGGCAAGGCACGCAGGTGGACCGCCGGCTGTATGGCGGCACGACGCACGAGTTCTTCGGCATGGGTGCGGCCGTGTCGCGCGCGCGCGAAGCCGAGGCGTATGCCGCGCAGGAGTTGGATGCCACGTTCGACAGGATCGGCAATCCGCCCCCGCCGCGGCGCGAGGCCTATCGCCGGGTGTCGGAGTCCCACCGCCGGGTCGTTCGCCACCGTCCCCGCCAGCACTGACCCCGGCCACGGTCACGGGAGACGGCGTCAGTGTACGAAGATCTGCACCTGGCGGGTCGTCACGCCTGAGTCGGCGCGGGCGGAGAGGTGGATGCGATCGTCATCCACGCCGTCCGCGTTGATCGCGCGGGCAATCTCGCGCGCGTCGCCGGTGATGCCGGTCGCCGCTGCCACCTGTTGCGCCGGCGTGCCGGTGCCGGGAACGACGCTCACCACGTCGAACTGCACATCGGGTTTGCGGCGCACCGCCTCCGCCACCGCCTGGTGCAACGCCGTCGCGTAGTCCGGATGGGCCGTCGCCAGATTGATGGTTAGGAACGGCAGGACCGGCGGCGGACCCGGCGTCGTCGGCACCGTCGCCGGGAAACCCGCCCTCGGGTTGAACGTGCGCTGATCGATCAGCGTGCAGCCCACGAGGAGCGTGGAACACAGGAGGACAACGGTGCGGAGCATAGCCGCACGTTGCATCAAACCCGCACCCGGGCAAGATGCGACCTCGTTTTGGAGAGCCCGCATGCCCGCACCCGCCAGCAACCAGCGTATCGACGGCCGCCGGCTCTGGGACAGCCTGATGGCGATGGCGGAGGTCGGCGCGACCCCCAAGGGCGGCGTGAAGCGGCTGGCGCTGAGCGAGGTGGACGGGGCCGGCCGGGCGGTTTTCCGCGGCTGGTGCGAGGCCGCCGGGCTCGCCGTGCGCACCGACGCGATGGGCAACATGTTCGCCCGCCGCGAGGGCCGTGACCCGGCGCGCCCCCCCGTCCTGTTCGGCAGCCACCTCGACAGCCAGCCCACCGGCGGCAAGTTCGACGGCGCCTTGGGGGTGATCGCCGGGCTCGAGGTGATGCGCACGCTGAACGAACTCGGCATCCAGACCGAGGCCCCCGTCGAGCTGGTGAACTGGACCGACGAGGAGGGCGCGCGCTTCGGCAAGGCCATGATGGGCTCCGGCGTCTGGTCCGGCGCCTTCACCCAGGCCGAGACCGAGGCGCTGGTCGACCCCGACGGCATTCGCCTGGGCGACGCGCTGGATGCGATCGGCGCGCGCGGTGAAACGCCCGCCGCCCCCTTTCCCGCCGACAGCTATTTCGAGCTGCACATCGAGCAGGGCCCGATCCTGGAGCGCGAAGGCAAGACGATCGGCATCGTCACCGGTGGCCAGGCGCAGATCTGGTACGACGCCGTCGTCACCGGCCAGGACAGCCACGCCGGCACCACCCCGCCCGGCGCCCGGCGGGACGCGCTGGTCGGCGCGGCGCGCATCATCGACCTGGTGGACCGCACGATGCGTGCGCGCGGCGAGTTGGGGCGCGGCACGGTGGGGCAGCTGTTCGTGGTGCCGAACAGCCGCAACGTGATCCCGGGCGAGGTGCGGTTCTCGGTCGAATTCCGCCATCCGGACGAGGCCGAGTTGTCCCGCATCGCCGCCCAGTTCCCGCGCGACGCCGGCTTCATCGCCCGCGACTCGGACGTGACGCTCGAGCTGACCGAACGGGTGCGCATCCCCGCCCAACCCTTCGACCCTGCCTGCGTGGCCCTGGTGCGGGACGCCGCGGCGCGACTCGGCTATCCCGCGCGGGAGATCGTGTCCGGCGCCGGTCACGACGCGATCTTCGTGGCGCCGCTGGTGCCGACTGCGATGATTTTTACGCCCTGCCGCGACGGCCTGTCCCACAACGAGGCCGAAAGCATCGAGCCCGAACAGGCGGAAGCCGGTTGCCAAGTACTGCTGGAAGCGGTGCTGGCGAGGGCCGGGAGAGCCTAATGCCAGCAGCCTCAAGCACTGAGCCTCGTCTGTTCTTATAGGATGCAATGCGCTTTGGCATTGCATCGAACAAACACGGCGCACGTCGCGGCGTGAGGTGCAATCCTCCAAGCGGATTGCACCCTACACCCGTAACTAGCCAGCGCGGCTTCTCCCTCTCCCCTTGAGGGAGAGGGTCGGGGTGAGGGGTGGCGTTGAAAGGTGCTAGATCGGCACCCCCGCCAAGTTCAAGCTCGTCCGGATCGTCTGCAGGGTTTGCACCCGCAACACCGAATCGGCGCCGGTCAACGCCTGGGTCAGCAGGTTCTCGTGCGCCGTGTCGCGCGCGACCAGCCGCAGCAGGAAGTCGCCGCCGCCGCGGATCATGTGGCAGGCACGAACCTCGGGCCATTTCGCCACCTGCTGCTCGAACGCCGCCAGGACCGTCTCCTTCTGGCTATCCAGGCCGACGATGGCGAAGAACTCGATCGACCAACCGAGCTTCGCCGGGTCGGTGTCGGCGTGGTAGCCGCGGATGACGCCCGCCTCTTCCAGGCGGCGGAGTCGCCGCAGACAAGGCGGTGCCGAGATGTCGGCCCGGCGCGCGAGCTCGACGTTCGTCATACGACCGTCTTCCTGTAATTCCGAGAGGATGCGGCGGTCGATACCGTCCAATTCGGGGTTTTCGGTAGGGAAATGTTTCATTGTTGAGTGTACGGCGTTCGCCGTTACCGTCCTGGCCCGTTTGTGCGCAACAATATTGCACATCCCGCGTCCGGCAAGGGGGCCGCTTGTAGAACACCTGGCCCGCGCAGATATCGTTGCATCGTTCGGAGCACATCAATGCCGCAGACCATCCACAGCCGCCTGTTGATCCTCGGCGGCGGCCCGGCCGGCTACACCGCCGCCATCTACGCCGCCCGCGCCAGCCTCTCGCCGCTGCTGGTGCAGGGTATGCAGCCAGGCGGACAGCTGACGATCACGACCGAGGTCGAGAACTACCCTGGCTTCGCCGAGGCCATCCAGGGCCCGTGGCTGATGGAGCAGATGACCGCCCAGGCCCAGCACGTCGGCACCCGCCTGGTCGACGACGTAATCACCGCGCTCGACCTGTCCGCCCGGCCGTTTCGCGCCGTGGGCGACAGCGGCGACACCTACACCGCCGACACGCTGGTGCTGGCGACGGGGGCGCAGGCACGCTGGCTCGGCCTGCCGTCGGAAAAGACCTTCAGTGGCGCCGGGGTTTCGGCCTGCGCGACCTGCGACGGCTTCTTCTTCCGGGGCAAGGCCGTGGCCGTGGTCGGCGGCGGCAACACCGCGGTGGAGGAGGCACTGTTCCTCACCAACCACGCCTCCTCCGTCACGGTCATCCATCGCCGCGACAGCTTCCGGGCCGAGCGCATCCTGCAGGACCGGCTGTTCGCCAACCCCAAGGTGCGCGTGATCTGGAACAGCGCCGTGGAGGAGATCCTGGGTACCACGTCGCCGAAGGGTGTGACGGGCGTGCGGCTGCGTGGCGCCGACGGCATGCGCGATATCCCGGTCGAGGGCGTGTTCGTGGCGATCGGGCACGACCCTGCAACGGCGCTCGTGCGGGGTCAGCTCAATCTGGACGCCAGCGGCTACGTGCAGATCGCGCCGTGGTCCACGGCCACCAACGTCCCCGGCGTTTTCGCCGCTGGCGATGTTGCGGACCCGCGTTACCGTCAGGCCGTCACCGCGGCGGGAATGGGCTGCATGGCGGCGCTCGAGGCCGAGAAGTTCCTCGCCGAACACTCCCCCCTGCCCGCGATTCGCGCGCGGGAGGCGCGCACTGAACAAATGATTGGCGCGTGGGACTAGGGAAACCGTCGATTCGGGCGAGACATGCGGGCAGAGACTGTTACTCTGCCTGATATGGCGGCGAATCGAGGAAGAGGACCGGCGATGGACTGGGACAAGCTGCGGGTATTCCACGCAGTGGCGGAGGCAGGCAGCTTCACCCATGCAGGAGACACGCTCAATCTCAGCCAATCCGCCGTGAGCCGGCAGATTTCGGCGCTCGAGGACAACCTGCAGGTATCGCTGTTCCACCGGCACGCGCGCGGGCTGATCCTGACGGAACAGGGTGAAAGCCTCAACCGCACGGTGCGCGACGTCTTTGCCAAGCTCGCGATGACCGAGGCGCTGCTGACCGAGAGCAAGGAGAAGCCGACGGGGCGGCTGAAGGTGACCACCACGGTCGGCTTCGGCTCGCACTGGCTGGCGTCGCGGGTAAAGGGGTTCCTGACCGCCTACCCCGAAGTGACCATGACGTTACTGCTCGACGACTCGGACCTCGACCTGGCGATGCGGGAGGCGGACGTCGCCATCCGCATGCACACGCCGAAGCAGCCGGACCTGGTGCAACGCCACCTGATGACGATCCGGTGGAACGTCATTGCGTCCGCCGGTTATCTCGCCGAGCACGGCACGCCGCAGCGCCCCGAGGAGCTGGATGACCACGCGATCATCCTGTTCGGCGACTACCGCCCGCCGTTTGCCGACATGAATTGGCTGGCCGATGCCGGACGCCGCGCCGGGCAGCCGCGCCGGGCGGTGCTGGAGGTGAACTCGCTGCACGCGATGGCGATGGCGGTGCGCGCCGGGTTGGGCATCGCCGCACTGCCGAATTGGATGAGCGAGGAGGCGGAGGGGTTGAAGAACATCCTGTCGGACCTCAAGCCGCCGAAGGTGGACGTGTTCTTCGTCTATCCGGAGGAATTGCGGAACTCCAAGCGCGTCGCCGTCTTCCGGGATTTCCTACTCGCGGAAATCCAGGGGCTGCAATGAGGGGTCTGCTCGCCGTTTTGCTCCTGACGCTGGGTCTGTACCGCCAGGCCTGGGAAGACCAGAAGAAGCAGATGAACGCGCGATGAAGGCGTGGCTGGTCGAGACGATCACGCCTGAGGGCTCGATGCGCCTGGCGGACGTTCCCGAGCCAGTCGCAGGCCCGGGCCAATACGTCATTGCGGTCGAGGCCGCCGGGCTCAACTTCCTCGATTCGCTGATGTTGCAGGGGAAGTACCAGACCAAGCCGAAGCTTCCATTCACGCCGGGTGTCGAGGCGGTGGGCCGGATCCTGCAAGCGGGCGAAGGCGGCACTCTGGCCGTCGGCACTCGGGTGGCAGTCAGCGGTCAGGGCGGCTACGCCGAAAGGATGCTGGTGGAGGCCAAGGTGGCCCATCCGATCCCCGACGAAATTCCGGCAGCCGAAGCGGTTTCCCTGTTCGGCATCGTCTACGGAACCGCGTGGCACGCTTTGCACAACCGGGCCACGCTCCGACCCGGCGAGACGGTCCTGGTGCACGCCGCCGCGGGCGGGGTTGGATCGGCCGCCGTGCAACTCGCCGCCGCGCATGGCTGCCGGGTTCTGGCGACGGCGGGTGGCCCGGCGAAAGTAGCGCTTGCCCGTGAGCTCGGCGCCGAACTCGCCATCGACTACACGACCGAGGACTGGGTCGAGGCGGTGCGCGACTACACCAAGGGCAAGCACGCGGACGTCGTCTTCGACCCGGTCGGCGGTGAGGTGGGCGAGAAGAGCATGCGCTGCCTTGCCTGGCATGGCCGGTACCTGGTGATCGGATTTGCCGCCGGGCCGATCCCCCACCTGGCCGCTAACCGGTTGTTGCTGAAGGAAGCATCGGCGGTCGGCGTGTTCTGGGGTGCCGCCATCACCGCCGACCCGGCGCTGCGGCCTCGGGTCAACGACGCCCTGTGGACGCTGTATCGCGATGGCAAAGCCAAGCCCGTGGTCCGCGGCCGGTTTGGTTTGGCGGACGCTCCGGCCGCCCTCGCTTCGTTGGCCGGACGGGACAGCGTCGGCAAAGTCGTGCTGGATCTCGCGAGTCATGCCAGGCCTTAAGCCACGGCTGTCCGGTTCACGTTACTGCGGCCCATAAAGTAAGACACCGTCATGCCAGTGCTTGACACTGGCATCCACGGGGTTGGGCTGGTGACGTCGGACGATTACCTGACACTGCCGCATGCAACAAGGCGGAGCCGGTGTCTGCGGGACGCCGTGGATACCAGGGTCAAGCCCTGGCAAGACGGTTCGCTAGTAGCGGCGCAGTAGCCCGACCAGCCGTCCCTGCACCTTCACCCGGTCGGCGGGCAGGATGCGGACCTCGTATTTCGGGTTTGCGGGCTCGAGCACCACCGTGTTCCCCCGGCGCCGCAGCCGCTTCAGCGTCACTTCCGAGTCGTCGATCATGGCGACTATGATCTGGCCGGTCTCGGCGGTCTCGCCCTTGCGTATGATGACGGTGTCGGTGTCCAGGATGCCGGCGTCGATCATGGAATCACCGGAGACTTCCAACGCGTAATGGTCGCCGCTGCCGAGCATCGCCATCGGCACCTCGATGTGGCTGCTCGAATCCCGCAACGCCTCGATCGGCTGACCCGCGGCGATGCGGCCATACAGCGGCAGCTGAACCGCCGCCGCATCGGACGCCGCCCGCACACCCGCGAGCCGGCCCCCGAAATCGCCACGGATGACGTTCGGCGCAAACGCCGGCGACTCGACGCGGGCTGCCTGCTCGACACCCTTTTCCGGCAACTTCACCACTTCGAGGGCGCGGGCCCGGTGATGATGCCGCCGCAGGAACCCACGTTCCTCGAGCGCCGAGATCAAGCGGTGGATCCCCGACTTCGATCGCAAACTCAACGCGTCCTTCATCTCCTCGAATGAGGGAGAGAACCCGGTAGTCCGGAGATGGTGGTCGATGAAAATCAGCAACTCGTGTTGCTTGCGCGTTAACATCGCGAAACCCCCGCGGAACAAACTAGCAACCGCGTTCTACGTTGGTTCCCGGCCTTGCGTCAAGCGCGAGTGTCAAGAATGGCTACAACCCGAGTGTGTCCAGACGGATCACCTCGACCTCGTCACCCTCTGCCAGCGCCGGGGCGTGCGGCGCGCGCAGGATCAGCGCATCCGCCCGCGCCAATAGGCTCAGCATGCCCGAATCCTGCCGGGAGAAGGGAGTGGCCACGAGCAACCCGCCGGCAGCAATGGTCAGCGTTGCCCGCAGATGGTCGGCCCGGACGTCGTTTTGTGGCACGCCGACGCCGAGCACGGCCCGTTCAGTGCGCGGGGCCGCGGCGGTGAGCCCGCCCAGCACGTCTAGCGACGGCAGCAGGAACAGGGCGGCACAGATCAGCGCGGATACCGGATTACCCGGCAGCCCCAGCACCGGCGTGCCCGCGACCCGGCCGGCAATCAGCGGCTTGCCGGGCCGCATTGCGACCTTCCAGAAATTCAGCTCGAAGCCGCGTTCGGCCAAGGCAGCCTGGACGAGGTCGTGCTCGCCGACGCTGGCACCGCCCGTGGTGACCAGCATGTCGATGCCGCCCAGCGAATCGACCACGGCCGCGATCGCGTTCCGATCATCCGGGACGACCGGCAGCAGCACCGGTTCACCGCCGCCGGCCCGCACCAGCGAGGCGATCGCGTGGGAGTTGGAGCTGACGATCCCGCCGGACACGATCGGCTCACCGGGCATGGCGATCTCGTCGCCGGTGGCCAGGATGGCGATTTGCGGGCGGCGGTGCACGGTCAGCCACGGGTGATTGCCCGCCGCAGCCAGCCCGATATCGCGGGCGCCAAGCCGCCGGCCCGGCTGCAGCAGGATGTCGCCCTGAGAAAAATCCTGCCCGGCGCGGCGAATGTGGCGAGCGGGCGTGCATGCTTCCCGCACCTCGACCACATCATCGGTCCGGACCGCGTCTTCCTGCAGCAGGATTGCGTCTGCACCCTGCGGCACCACGCTGCCAGTGAACAGACGCACCGCCTCACAGGCCTCCACGGTGCCGGGATACGGGTGGCCCGCAGGTGCGGCCCCGGCCACGCGCAGCTTGGCGCCGAGCGTGGCATCGGCCGCGCGCACCGCGTAGCCGTCCATCGCGGACACGTCGACGGGCGGCTGGGTCAGCCGGGCGACGACCGGGGTGGCAAGCACCCGGCCCCACGCAGTGGCCAGCGCCACGCTTTCCGCCGGCGTGGCGCGGAGCGGTTCCAGGATGCGGGCGCGGGCTTCGGTGACACTGATCATGGCTGGACGAACTCGCCGGACTTGCCGCCGGCCTTGTGCACCACGCGCACATCCTCGATCCGCATGCCCCGGTCGATCGCCTTGCACATGTCGTAGACCGTGAGGGCGGCGATCGTGGCGGCCGCCAAGGCTTCCATCTCCACGCCGGTTGGCCCGGTCGTGCGGACCGTGGCCGAGATCTCGACGCCCCCCTCGGCGACCGTCAGGTCGAGCGTCACGGCAGAGATCGGCAGTGGGTGGCAGAGCGGGATCAGGTCGGCGGTGCGCTTGGCCGCCATGATGCCGGCCAGGCGCGCGGTGCCCAGCACGTCGCCCTTCTTCGCGGTGCCAGAGGCGACCACGGCCAGCGTCTCCGGAAGCATGACGACACGAGCGCAGGCCGTCGCGGTCCGGGCAGTCGCAGGTTTGTCGGACACATCCACCATCACAGCCTGTCCGGCTGCGTCGAAGTGGGTCAGGCTCATTTGGCGCAGGTGCCGAGCAGCTTGTGGATTGCCTCGCCCACGTCCGCCTGCCGCAGCAAGCTCTCGCCGACGAGCAGGCATTGCGCCCCCGCTTCGCCCAGGCGGTGCACGTCGTCGCTGTTCCGGATGCCGCTTTCGGTGATGACGAGCCGATCGGGCGGAACGAAGGGCGCAAGGTCGATCGTGGTCTGAAGATCGGTTTGCAATGTCTTGAGGTTGCGGTTGTTGACCCCGATCAGCGGCGTCTGCAGCCCCAGCGCGCGATCCAGCTCGACCCGGTTGTGCACCTCGGCCAGCACGTCCATGTCGAGATGGCGGGCGATCTGCTCCATTTCCAGCGCCATCTCGTTGCTCAGCGCCGCCATGATCAGCAGCACGCAATCGGCGCCCATGGCCCGGCTTTCGTAGATTTGCCAAGGGTCTATCATGAAGTCCTTGCGCAGCACCGGAAGAGCGGATGCAGCGCGGGCGATTCGCAAATGGGCTGGGTCGCCCTGGAAATGCGGCCCCTCGGTCAACACCGACAGGCAGGTGGCGCCGGCTTGCTCGTAGGCGCGTGCGATCGCTGCCGGGTCGAAGTCGGGCCGGATCAGGCCACCGGAGGGCGATGCCTTCTTGATCTCCGCGATCAGCCCGCAGCGCCCGTCCACCACCGCGTCCTTGAGCGCCTGACTGAATCCGCGGGGCTTCTCGTGCCGCTCCGCGATCTTGCGGCGCAGGGCCTCGACCGGCATGGCCTGGCGGCGTTGCTGCACTTCATGCAACGTATCGCCGCAGATCCGGGCGAGCACGTCGGGCATCGATTGGTCCATCGCCGCCTCCGTTTACGCGGTGGCTTGCCGCAGCCGGTGAAGTGCGGCCAGGGCCGCCCCCTCCCCGATCGCTGCCGCTGCCTGCGCCGCACCGTCCATTAGATTACTGGCCCGTCCGGCTACCACGAGCCCCGCCGCGCTGTTCAGCACGACCGTGTCGCGGTAAGCGCCGGGCGCCCCTTCCAGCAACGCCAGCAACGCCCGGGCGTTTTCCGGCGCCTCGCCGCCCTTGATCGCCTCGAGCGGCGACCGCGGCAAACCGGCGTCCTCGGGCACGACGACCTGCTCGGTGATCCGTCCATCGGCGATGGCGACGACATGGCTCGCGCCCGCTACCGTCAACTCGTCCAAGCCCTGGCCGTGTACGATCCACGCGTTCGTCGTGCCCAATTCTGCCAGCGTCTCGGCCATGGGGCGCGCCCACACCGGGTCGAACACGCCGGTGAGTTGGCGTGTCACCCGGCCCGGGTTGGCCAACGGCCCCAGCAGATTGAAGATGGTGCGGGTGCCCAGTTCCACCCGTGGCCCGGCGGCGTGGCGGAGTGCGGCATGGTGGCGCGGCGCGAACAGGAATGCGCACCCGGCCTGCTCGATGACGCCGGGCAGCCGCTCGAGCGGCACGTCGACGTTCACGCCCAACTCGGTCAGCACGTCGGCCCCGCCGGTGCGCGACGACAGCGCGCGGTTGCCGTGCTTGGCCACCGGCACGCCCAACCCGGCGAGCACGAAGGTGACTGCGGTGGACACGTTGAGCGTGCCGGCCCCGTCCCCACCGGTGCCGCACACATCGATCGCGCCCGCGGGAACCCGGACCGCCGACATCCGCGCCCGCATGGCTCGGACAGCGCCGACCAACTCGGCCACCGTCTCGCCGCGCAGCCGCATCATCATGAGCAGGCCCGCGATCTGCGCCGGGGTCGCCTCGCCGGACATGATGATGCTGAACGCGGCCTCCGCCTCGGCTTCCGACAGCGTCTCGCCGCGGGCCAGCCGGGCGATCACCGGCTTGAGGTTACTGTCCACCTGCCTCAGGCCGCGCGGCGGGGCGCGTTGGCGCCACGGGCGATGGCGAGGAAATTTGCAACGATATCATGCCCGTGCTCGGAGGCGATGCTCTCCGGATGGAACTGCACCCCGAACAGCGGCAACGCCCGGTGACGCAGGCCCATGACCAGGCCGTCCTCGGTCCAGGCCGTCGCCTCCAGGGTCGGCGGCAGGGTGGCGCGTTCCACGATCAAGCTGTGATAGCGCACGGCGTCGAACGGGCTCGGCAGTCCGGCGAAGATATCGCTGCCGGCATGCTCAACCCGGCCCACCTTGCCGTGCATCGGCAAGGGTGCGCGCTGGACGGTGCCGCCGAACGCCTGGCCAATTGCCTGGTGCCCCAGGCATACGCCCAGCACCGGCACGTGGCCCGCGGCGGCGGTGATCAGATCGAGGCAAATTCCGGCTTCGTCGGGCGTACACGGGCCCGGCGACAGGACGATCGCGTCCGGCGCCATGCCCATCGCCTGTTCAACGGACAACGCATCGTTACGCCGCACTTCGCAGCGTGCCCCCGCCTCGCCCAGTAGATGGAACAGGTTGAACGTGAAGCTGTCGTAATTGTCGATCAACAGGATCATTGCCGCTGTATCGCGCGCAGGTGCGGTGACGGTCAATGTGCACCCCGGGCGGTGCTGATGAGCGGGATCGCCGGGCGGCAACTCCGATGCATCATTTGTGTTGGCATCGCACACACCGAGCAAGGCCCCACCATGAACCTTCTTCCAGGAACGCTGGCTGCTGCGATGGTCGTCGCCGGCCTGACCGACGCCCAGGCCGCCGACACGACCTCGGCCCAGGACAAGGCGTTCGTCGCGATGGTGAGCCAGGGCGGCATGTTCGAGGTCAAGCTCGGCCAACTCGGCGCGGATCAAGGCTCGACGCAGGATCTCAAGGACCAGGGCACCACCGAGGCGCATGACCACCAACTGGTCGGCGACAAGCTGAAGGGTATCGCGACCGATGCCGGCCTGTCCTTCCCGGACGCGTTGAACGCCACGTTCCAAGGGCAGCTCGACAAGATCAAGGCGATGCAGGGCACGGCGTTCGACGCCGCCTATCTGCGTGCCATGGAGGACGTCCACGCCAAGGACGGCGCGGCGTTCGCGAAGGAGGCCAAGCAGGGCAGCGACCCGAAGCTGAAGGCGTTCGCCGCCGAGACCTACCGGATCGTGCTCCGCCACATCGGCGAATTGAAGGCGATCGGCGCGTCGTAGGAATTCAGCCGACCGCGACGTGCACGCCGGGCCGGCGCCCGGCGTTCCACTTGCCGTCGATCGCGCGTTCGATCTGGGCGGCCAATTGCAGCAGCAAGCCGTCGTTGGCCTGCCGCGCCTGCGCCTGGATGCCGAGCGGCAGGCCGTTCTCGTGGGCGGCTAGCGGCAGGGAGATGCCGGGAATGCCGCACAGATTGGCCAGCGGGGTGTAGGCGAAGTTGCGCCACAGATTGCCGAACCAATCCAGCACGGACGGATTGTCGCTGATCGTCAGATACTCGGTCGTGCCGATGCGCGGGGTGGGCAGCGCGGTGATCGGCGTCAGGATGATGTCCCAATCCTCGAAGAACCCGCCGAACGCGCGGGAGGTGGTGTTGAACACCGCCTGCATCCGCGCCCGCTCGCTGTAGGACGTGGCCAGGCCGGCTTCCCAGATCTTGATGTTGATCGGTTCGACCTTGTCCTCCGGCGGCCGCTGCAGCCCGAGCGGGGCGATCAGGTTGGAGATGGTCTGCGCGAAATTGCTGACATAGCAGGTCGTCTGGGCGGCGAAGGCGGCGCGGAAATCCACGTCGGGCAGCGCCCAATCCACCTCGTGCCCCAGCCCCTCGAGGAAGCGACCGACCCGTTGCAGTTCCGCGGCGATCGCGGGCGTGGCGCGGTAGTCGCCCCATTCGTGGGACAGAGCGATACGCAGCCGGCCCGGATCGCGCTGGATGAGGTCGCAATAGGGTTCAGCCGGTGTCCAGAACGGCATGAACTCGCCGGGCGCGCCGCCGCGGCAATTGTCTACGAAGGCGGCCGTGTCGCGCACGGTGCGGGTGTGGCAGCCCTGGATCGACACCAGGCCCGACAGATCCGACAGGTTCGGCGCGATCGAGAACACGCCGCGCGACACTTTTAGGCCGATATTGCCGTTCACCCCGGCGGGAATGCGGATCGATCCACCCCCATCGGTCGCGTGCGAGATCGGCAGCACCCCGGCCGCGACCATCGCCCCCGTGCCGGCGGAGGAGCCACAGGTGGTGTAATCCAGGTCCCAGGGGTTGCGCGTGATATAGACCGCCGGGTTCTCGGCCGAGCTGCACACGCCGAATTCCGGCGTGGTCGTGCGACCCACGATGTTCAGCCCGGCCTGGCGGATGCGCCCGGCCAGATAGCTGTCCGCCGCGGCCCGGTTCCCGCGCATCAGCAGCGAGCCCATCTCCTGCAGCCGGCCCTTCAGCGTGGGGCCGAGATCCTTCATCAGATACGGTACGCCGGCGAAGGCGCCATCGGGGTTCATGCCGTCCTTCAGCGGATCGGCCACGACGTCGTCGAACACCTCGACCACGGCGCTGAGGGCCGGGTTGGTCTTGGCGATGCCGGCGGCGGTTTGGGCGGCGAGCTCGGCCGCGGTCACCTGGCCGCTGCGCACCAGGGCGGCCAAGGCCGTCGCGTCATGCCCGGCCCACTCGTCCCAACCCATCGCCAATGCCATGTCGCGCACCCCTTGTCGCGGTCGAGGGTAGTTGAGCGCATCCTCAGGTCAAGCAGACCTGGATCGCCACGCCCAAGGGTGTAGCATTCCGCCCACCGATCGATGTTGGAGCCTGCGCGCGATGACCCCGCTGACCCGGCTGACCGAGTTGCAAGCCGAAATGACCGCCTGGCGGCAGGACTTCCACGCCCATCCCGAGATCGGCTTCGAGGAACACCGCACCAGCGAAATCGTCGCCGCCAAGCTCGCGGAATGGGGCATCGAGGTGCATCGCGGCTTCGGCGGCACGGGGGTGGTGGGCGTCCTGCGCGGGCGCAAATCGGCCGGCGGCAACCGGGCGATCGGCTTGCGGGCGGACATGGACGCGCTGCCGATGCAGGAGGCCAACGACTTCGCCCACCGCTCGGGCACACCGAACCGCATGCATGCCTGCGGCCATGACGGGCACACCACGATGCTGCTGGGCGCGGCGAAATACCTCGCCGAGACGGGGAATTTCTCGGGCACGGTGCACCTCATCTTCCAACCCGCCGAGGAGGGGCTCGCCGGCGCCAAGGCGATGCTGGATGACGGGTTGTTCGAGCGCTTCCCGTGCGACGCCATCTACGGCATCCACAACATCCCCGACCTGCCGCTCGGCACGGTGAAGGCGCTGACCGGCACGGCGCTGGCGGCGATCGACTATTTCAGCGTCGTGCTGCGCGGCCGGTCGGCGCATGGCGCGCATCCGCATCAGGGCGTGGACACCGTCTCGATCGCCGCCGCGGTGGTCTCGGTGCTGAACGCCCTGCCCTCCCGCCATGTCGACGCGCTGGAGTCCGCCATCATCAGCATCGGCCAGATCCATGGCGGCACGTCCGACATCGTGCTGCCGGAGACGGTGGAGTTGCGTGGATCGGTGCGCACGCTGAAGCCCGAAGTGCGGGACCGGGTGGAGACGCTGTTCCAGCAGGCCGTGACCCACACCGCCGCGGCGCAGGGCGGCACGGCCGAGATCAGCTACCGCCGCGCCTACCCGGCCACCATCAACACGCCCGCCGAAACCGAAGCCGCCGTGGCCGCCGCTGCCGCCATCGTGGGCGAGGCCAACGTGGTCCGCGAGGGCGACCCCCTGCTGGCCGGGGAAGATTTCGCCTTCATGCTGGAGCGCGCACCCGGCGCCTACCTCCTGTTCGGCCAGCGCGGCGCGGACAAAGGCGGCACGCCCGTGCACAACCCCGGTTACGACTTCAACGACGACCTGCTGCCACTCGGCGCCAGCTACCTGGCGGGGCTCGCCGAACAGGAGCTGCGGTAGGCGGCTTGTGCATCGCAGCAAGGTCCTGCCTATTAGCCGCGAAACGATGACCGCTGGAGAACTGAGATGCTGAAACGCCGGACCCTGCTTGCCGCCTCGGGCGCCGCCCTGGCAATGCCGTCCATCGTCCGCGCGGCCGGCAGCAGCGTGATGAAGTTCATTCCGCAGTCGGACCTGACGGTTCTGGACCCGATCTGGACCACCGCCTACGTCACCCGCAACCACGGGCTGATGGTGTTCGACACGCTGTATGGCATCGACTCGAATTACGCCCCGCAGCCGCAGATGGTCTCGGGCCACGTGGTGGAGAACGACGGCAAGCAGTGGCGGCTGACGCTGCGGCCGGGGCTGAAATTCCACGACGGCACGCCGGTGCTGGCACGGGATTGCGTGGCCAGCATCCAGCGCTGGGCCAAGCGCGATGCCGTCGGGCAGACGCTGATCGCCTACACCGACGAGCTGTCGGCCCCCGATGACAAGACGATCCTGTTCAAGCTGAAGCGGCCGTTCGCGCTGTTGCCCGACATGCTGGGCAAGGTCGGTAGCAGCATCTGCGCCATTATGCCGGAGCGCCTGGCCAAGACCGACCCGTTTACCCAGGTGACCGAAATGGTGGGCAGCGGACCGTTCCGCTTCGTCGCCAGCGAGCGCGTCGTCGGCAGCCTGGTGGTCTACGAGAAGTTCGCCGATTACGTGCCGCGCGAGGGTGGCACCCCGCAATGGACCTCGGGGCCGAAGCAGGTGTTTTTGGACCGGGTGGAATGGCACGTGATCTCCGACCAGGCGACCGCGGCGGCGGCGATGCAGCGCAAGGAGATCGATTGGTGGGAGATCGCGAACGCCGATTCGATGCCGCTGCTCAAGGGCATGACGACGATGATCGCCGACCCTACCGGCTATATCGGCACGCTGCGGATGAACGAGTTGCAGCCGCCGTTCAATAACCCAGCGATCCGCCGGGTGTTGCTGAAGGTGATCAACCAGACCGACTACATGGAGGCTGTCGCCGGCGACGATCCGAAGCTGCGCTACACCCCGGCCGGCTTCTTTTGTCCCGGCCTGCCGATGGCGAGCGACGGCGGGCTCGAGGTGTTCACCGGCAAGCGCGATTACGACGCGGCGAAGAAGGATTTGGCCGCCGCCGGCTACAAGGGTGAGAAGGTCGTGCTGATGGGTGCCTCCGACCTGCCGAACCTGAAGGCGCTGGGCGACGTGTCGGCCGACATGCTGCAACGCGCCGGCTTCAACGTGGACTACCAGGTGGCGGATTGGGGCACCGTCGTGCAGCGGCGCACCAAGAAGGACCCGGTGGAGCAAGGCGGCTGGAGCATCTTCGGCACGTTCTGGGCCGGGCTGGACCAGGCGACGCCCGCCAACAATGCCTTCCTGCGCGCGACGGGTGACGCGGGCACGTTCGGCTGGCCCAAGAGCGACAAATTGGAAGCGATGCGCCAGCAATGGCTCGATGCCCCGGATTTGGCGACGCAGAAATCGCTGGCGGCGGACATCCAGAAGCAGGCGCTGGAAGACCTGCCGTATATCCCGGTGGGGCAGTATTTCTTCTCGACGGCGTTTCAGACCAATGTCACCGGCGTGCTGAACGGCCCGCCGCTGTTCTGGAACGTGAAGAAGGCATAGGGAGAGCCTAACCAACCCTCTCCCTCTCCCTCTCCCTCTCCCTCTCCCTCTCCCGTAGAAGGACGGGAGAGGGAGAAGTGTTCAGTACGCGCCTGCCCAGCCATCCCGCCGCGTGTCGGAGGCGGCCATGCGGACCCCGTTCGGCAGCAGGCAAATCGCCTGCATCGCGCACGGGCCGCCCAGGTGGCCCACCCGGGTCAGCCGGTGGCCGCGACGTTCCAACTCCACCAGCGTGTCCGCGCCGAAATCCGTCTCGATCGTCAGCGTGCCGTCGCCCTCGTGGGGCCAGTTGGCGCCTTGGCCGGGTTGGCTGCTGGTCCAGCGTGGCATCTCGATCGCGGTCTGCGGATCGGCGCCGGCATCCAGCATTGCCGTCAGCACCTGCAGGTTGACCTGCACCTGGTTGTCGGCGCCGGGTGTGCCCAGCACGCCCCATAGCGCGCCGTCCTTCAGCACCATCGGCGCGTTCATCGTGTGGCGCACCCGCTTGCCCGGAGCCAACTGGTTCGCGTGACCCGGCGCCAAATGCCAGTACGCCATCCGATTGTTCATCAGAATGCCGGTGTCCCCCGCGGTCACGCCCGAGCCGTAAGCGCTATTGATGCTTTGGATCGCCGAGACCGCGTTGCCATGCGCGTCGACCACGCAGAAATATGTCGTGTCGGCCGCCTGTGCCATGTCGTGCAACGACAGGTCGGCGGACCGGTGCAGGTCGATGCGGGCGGCCTGCTCGTCGGCATACGCGTCGGACAGCAGATGCTCCAGCGGGACGGCGCCGAAGCTCGGGTCGGTTCCGTAGCGCTCACGGTCGCGGAAAGCGAGCTTCTTGGCCTCCACCAGCACGTGCACGCGGTCGGCGGGGCTCATCGCGGCGAGGTTGAACCGCTCGGCAATCTTCAGCATCTGCAACAGGGTGAATCCGGTCGAGTTGGGCGGGGTCTGCGTGATCTCCCATCCGCGATAGGTCACCCCGATCGGCGGCGTGACCTCTGCGACGCAGGCGGCCAGGTCGGCGGCGGTGATCAGGCAGCCGGTTTCCGCGAAGCCGCGGGCCAGCCGGGCGGCGAGGCGGCCGCGGTAGAAGGTCTCGGCGCCATCGGCGGCGATCTCCTCCAAGGTGCGGGCCAGGTCTGGCTGGACGACCAGGTCGCCCAATGCCTTGCCGAGGAATACGGCCGCACTGCGCATGTCGACGGCGAGCTTGGCCCTGCTGTCGCCGGTGAACAGCCGGTAGCCGTGGGTCGCGGCGAATCCGTCGCGCGCCAGGGCGATGGCGGGCGCGGCGAGCCCGGCCCAGGGCAAGCGCCCGTGCGCCGCGTGCATCGCCGACAGCCCCGCCAGCTTGCCCGGCACCGACGCGCTCAGCGGGCCCGAGATCGGGATGCCCGCCGCGAACCGGTCGAGCGTGGCTGCGGCCGGGGCCGGCCCGGTGCCGTTGAACACGGTGGCGGCCTGGCCCGGCCGATAGACATGATAGAAGCCGTCGCCGCCGAGCCCCGACATCATCGGCTCGCACACGCCGAGGGCCAGCGAGATGGCGACCGCGGCGTCGATCGCGTTGCCGCCGGCGCGCAACGTGTCCAACCCGGCCTGCGCCGCCGCCGGGTGGTTGGCACCGACGGCGCCGTTGCGGCCCATGATGAGCGGACGGTGGCTACGGGGCGTCGGGTACATGCGCGGTCTCCGTCCGATTAAGGCGTGCAGCATGCCAGAGGCAGCGGCAGACTGACAGGCGGCGGCTTCTCCCGTAACATGGCGGCATGGACATCGAAACGCTCCGCACCCGCGCCCACCTCGTGCTTCGGGATGCGACCATTCCCGAACTGCCGAACCATTACCGCGGCAAGGTGCGGGACAATTACGACCTGCCGGATGGACGCCGGGTCATCATCGCGACCGACCGGTTGAGTGCGTTCGACCGCATCCTGTGCGCCGTGCCGCTCAAGGGCCAGGTGCTGACCCAAACGGCGCGCTACTGGTTCGAGGCCACGGCGGATATCTGCCCCAACCACGTGCTGGCGTATCCCGACCCGAACGTGGTGATCGGCCGCCGCCTCGATATCCTGCCGGTGGAGGTGGTGGTGCGCGGTTACCTCGCCGGTACCACGGGCACGTCGGTACTGACGATGTACAATGCCGGCCAACGCGACATGTATGGCGTGCGGCTGCCGGATGGGCTGCGCCCCAACCAGCGCCTGCCCGCCCCCATCCTGACGCCGACGAGCAAGGCGTACGAGGGTGCCCACGACGCGCCGCTCACGCCGCAGGATATCGTGGGCAAGGGTCTGCTGAGCGCTGCGCAATGGGCGCAGTTGAGCGAGTACGCGCTGGCGCTGTTCGCGCGCGGGCAGGCGATGGCGGCGGAGCGTGGGCTGATCCTGGTGGACACGAAATACGAATTCGGCACCGACGCGAATGGCCGCATCGTGCTCGCGGACGAGATCCACACGCCCGACAGCAGCCGTTACTGGCGTGCCGACAGCTACGAGGCCCGCTTCGCCGCCGGCGAGAAGCAGGACAGCTTCGACAAGGATTTCGTGCGCAACTGGGTGGTTGCCCGGTGTGACCCATACAACGACCCGATCCCGAAGATCCCCGACGAGTTGGTCCTGGCCACATCGGCGGTCTACATCGAGGCGTTCGAGACGATCACCGGGCAGCGGTTCGAACTGCCGGAGGATGCTCCGGTGCTCGACCGAATCCGGGGCAATCTGGCGGGGTTGTTTTAGTCTCCATCCTCTCCCCTTGATATGCAGGTGCCCTGCCTCGAGGGGAGAGGGAGATTCTTTACCGCCCGCCGGACACCGTCACGATGGTGCCGGTCACGTAGGAGGCGGCTGGATTCAGCAGCCAGGCGACCGCCTCCGCCACCTCCGCCGCCGTGCCGACGCGTTGCATCGGGATCCCGCCGACGATGCGGGCCTGGCGTTCGGCCGAGTTCATCTCGGTGTCGATCAGCCCGGGGGCGACCGCGTTGACCCGGATGCCCTCGGCGGCCACTTCGCGGGCCAGGCCGATGGTGAACGTGTCGATCGCGCCCTTGCTGGTGGCGTAGTGCACGAGCTCGCCGGGTCCGCCGAGACGGCTGGCGACGGAGGCCATGTTGACGATGGCGCCCCCGGTGCCGCCGCGCTTGGTGCTCAGGACCCGCACGGCCTCGCGGGCGCAGAGCACAGTGCCTGCCACGTTCACGGCCAGGGTCCGATGCAGCGCCTCGGCCGTCAGATCCGCCAGCCGGTTGCTGCCGCCGACGATGCCGGCGTTGTTCACCAGGCCATACAAGGGGCCGAGTGCCGCCTGCGCTTCGGCGAACAGGCGGATGATGTCGGCCTCGTCGGCAACATCCCCGCCGATAGCGACGGCACGGCCGCCCGCTGCGGTGATCTCGGTAACGATCGCCTGCGCCAGGTCCGCCCGGCTGGTGTAGCTGAGGGCCACCGGGTAGCCCTCGGCGGCGAGCTTGCGGCAGATCGCGGCGCCGATGCCGCGGCTGCCGCCAGTCACGATCACGCAACCTTTTGCCTCATCCGCCATGCGTCGCTCCTTCGTATCCGTCGCGGTCATGAACGACGCCCGCCCGGCGGGAGCAACCATAATGTTCATTGCGGTCCCGTCGATCCAGTGGCGAGGTGCCGCCCATCCCAAGCTCAGACCACCGTGGTGCCGGGTGTTGCAGACCGGCAACATCCAACGACACGCAAGCGCTGAAAATTATTCTCCGGGTTGCGCCTGTATTTTGCTTCCTGAGAATCATTCGCGTGTTAATTACGAATCTATCGCCAAATAGATGGAGTTTTTCGAGATGCGCCTGCTGTCCCGGTTCGCGGTCACACTTCTTGCGTCCGCGATTTCGCTGTCTGCCGTGGATGCCTCGGCGGCAACGTTCCGCTGGGCCAACGATGGCGATGCGAACTCCATGGATCCCTACACGCGGAGCGAAACGTTCCTGCTGACGTTCACGGCGAACTTCTACGACCCGCTGGTCCGGCGCGATGCGAAGCTGAAGGTGGAACCCTCCCTGGCCTCGAGTTGGGAGCAGCCGAATGCCACGACGTGGCGCTTCCATCTGCGCCACGACGTGAAATTCCACGACGGCACGCCGTTCAACGCCGACGACGTGGTGTTCAGCTACAATCGCGTCGTGGCACCCGGCAGCCAGCTCAACGGCTACATGCAGGCCGTCACCGCAGTGAAGAAGATCGACGACTACACCGTCGACTTCATCACCAAAGTACCCGACCCGATCTTCCTGGAGGAGATCACCTCGTGGTCGATCATGTCCAAGAAGTGGTGCGAGGAACACCATGCCGAGCAGGCGATGGACCTGACGAAATCTGACGAGAACTACGCGACCCGGCACGAGAACGGCACCGGCCCGTTCATCCTGGACGACCGCGAGCCCGACCGCCGCACCACCATGCACGCGAACCCGGCCTGGTGGGACAAGATGCCCGGCAACCTCGACAAGGTTGAATTCAACGTCATCGGCAACGCCGCCACCCGCGTCGCCGCCCTGCTCTCGGGCGACATCGACATGATGTACACCGTCCCACCGCAGGACATGCAGCGCCTGTCCAACAGCGCCGACCTGAAGGTGCTCGAGACGCCGGAACTGCGCACCGTCTTCCTGGGCTTCGACCAGTCGCGCGACCAACTGCTGAAGTCCGACGTGAAGGGCAAGAACCCGTTCAAGGACCAGCGCGTGCGCCAGGCCTTCAACGAGGCCGTCGACATCAAGGCGATCCAGCGCGTGGTGATGCGTGGGCAGTCCCACCCGACCGGGCTGCTGTATGGGCCCGGCGTGAACGGCTACACCGAGGAATCGGACGTGCGCTACCCGTTCGATGTTGCCGATGCCAAGAAGCTGCTCGCCGCGGCGGGCTATCCGGACGGCTTCGGGGTGACGCTCGATTGCCCGAACGACCGCTACATCAACGACGAGGCGATCTGCCAGGCGGTCACCGCGATGCTGGCCCGGATCGGCATCAAGGTGACGCTGAACGCCCAGACCCGGCTGAAATACTTCGCCGAGATCAGCAATCCCGACTACCAAACCAGCTTCTACATGCTGGGTTGGACACCCAACACGTATGACGCGCTGAACTCGCTATACAATCTGGCCGGCACCCGCAGCGGGACGCGTGGCATCTTCAACGATGGCGGGTATTCCAACCCGAAATTCGACACGCTGCTCGACCAAATTGCCGTCGAGACGGACCACGCCAAACGGGACGCCGAGATCATCGACGCCTCCAAGATGCTGCATGACGACGCCGCTTTCATGCCACTGCATCAGCAGGTCGTGGTGTGGGCGACCCGTAAGAATGTCGATTTGGTGGAACTCGCCGACGACTCCTTCCCGCTGCGCTTCGTCACGGTGAAGTAGAGTCTTCTCCCTCTCCCGCGGGCGGGAGAGGGCCGGGGTGAGGGTGCGACTGCCGCCCAACTGGTTCGGTCATCAAGCGGCCGTCACCCCGGCCCTCTCCCGTGAAGAACGGGAGAGGGAGGAGAAGCCGACCACACGAAAGTGAGTTCGTGCTTGTTGTGGTGCAGGTGCATCAGCCGTCCGCCCAAGGCCTTGAAGGCATCGGTGGCGTCGTGGTCGGTCTCGCCTTGCAGCTTCACGGTGCAGACGATCCGCCCGGCGTAGCCCATCCAGCGCTCCACCATCTCCCGTAGCGGCGCCGGGTAGGCGATCACGTCGCTGAACAGCCAATCCACGGCGAACGGCTCGACGGTGAAGGCGCTGCCCTCCTGCCAGCGCACGCCGGGCAGGCTCGCCACCGCCGGGTCGAGCAGGGCGCGATCGATCGCCAGCACGCTGGCACCCAACTGCGCGATCGCCCACGTCCAGCCACCTGGCGACGCCCCAAGATCCACGCAGGTCTCACCAGGGAGGGGCCAGGCGCCGAGCCGGGTGCAGGCTTCCCACAGCTTGAGGTAGGCGCGGGAGGGCGGCCCGGCGCGGTCCTCGACGAACGCCACCTCGCCGTTCGGGAACGGGCTGGTCTTGGTCGGGCTGGCGAGCAAGCGGTCGGTGTCCAGCAGCGTCCATGCACCGAGGTGCGATGTCGGCGCCGGTTCGGGAAAGTTTAGCGGCCGGGCGCGCACCGGCGGCAGCCGCTCGGCGATCAGGGCAGAGCGGCGATGGTGCCCGGCCGCATAGCCGGCCCAATTCCGCTGGATCGCCCGCAGCGCGTCCGCCGCCGCCTTGACCGAAGGCGCAGGCAGTTCCACCGGCGCCGTCCAGACATCCATCGCCCAGGCCGAGTCGCGCGGCGGATCCGGCGACAGCGCGAGCCGCCCGTGCCAGCCGGAGACGGTCGTTCCGGCCCGGGCCAGTTCCTCGGCCAGCGTGTGCTCGAACCCCTCGGCAGCCAGGTAGGCGCTGGCGATCATGCCGGATGCCGGAGCGCCGACGCCGCCAGCAGCAACCAGCCCGCGATCAGCAGCAATCCCCCGGCGGGCGCCACCGCGTTCAACGACACGCCGGCGAGGCCGACGGAATAGACGGCCGCACAGAACAGCAGCGTGCCCAGGGCGAACGCGGCCCCGGCCCAATGCGCCAACCCGCCACGCTGCCGCGCCCAAAGGCCGCACCCGAGCAAGGCCAGAGCATGCCATCCCTGCATCTGGATTCCGGCCTCGACGATGCGCAGCGCCGTCGGCGACAGCGCGGCGAGCGCATGGGCTGCCGCGGCCGCCATGCCCACCGCGCCGGCGCCGAACAGCCCGCCCAGCCCAATCCACAGCCGATACATTTGCACAACCTCTTCAAACCATGTTCCGCCGCGCCGCCACACGCGATACCATGGCCGCCGATGCCACGCGGCGGAGACCTTTTCCCGGAAATCGGACCGTTCGAGACCGGCTACATGCCCGTCTCCGGCGGCCACGTCATGTATTGGGAGCAAGTTGGCCATCCACGTGGCCAGCCCGTGCTGTTTCTGCACGGCGGTCCGGGGGCCGGCGCGGGAGCCGTGCACCGCCGCTTCTTCGACCCGGGCTTCTGGCGCGTGGTGATCTTCGACCAGCGCGGCGCCGGCCGGTCCCGCCCCTTGGGCAGCCTGGTGGCGAACACCACGGCCGACCTGGTGGACGATATCGAGCAACTGCGCCGCCATCTTGGCCTCGATCGCTGGCTGCTGTTCGGCGGCTCGTGGGGGTCCACCCTGGCGCTCGCCTACGCCCAGGCGCATCCGACCCGCGTCTCCGGCCTGGTGCTGCGCGGCGTGTTCCTGGGGCGCCGGGTCGAGGTCGACTGGTTCCTGCACGGCCTGGCCGCGATCTTCCCGGACGCCCACGCGCAGTTCGTCCAATACCTGCCGGAGCACGAGCGTGGCGACATCCTCGGCTCCTACCTGAACCGGCTGAACCATCCCGACCCGGCGATCCACATGTCGGCGGCGCGCGCCTGGTCGGTCTACGAGGGATCGTGCTCCACGCTGCTGCCCAGCCCGGACACGGTGGCCTCGTTCGCGCAGGACCGGACGGCGCTCGGCCTGGCGCGTATCGAGGCGCATTATTTCGCCCACGACCTGTTCCTGCCCCCGGAGGGGCTGCTCGGCCGCATGCACCTGATCGGGCATCTGCCGGCGGAGATCGTGCAGGGCCGCTACGACATGGTCTGCCCGCCGCGCACCGCATTCGAACTTGCCGCGGCCTGGCCCGCGGCGCGGCTCACCGTGATCCCGGACGCCGGCCATTCCGCGCTCGAACCGGGTATCCGCCGGTCGCTGGTTGCCGCGGTAGAGCGCTTCCGCCATGCAAGATGAGTCTGGCTGAGAATGTGAACGATCCGGCTAGTAAGGCGTTTGGCAGGCTTAATCCCGCCCACCTTAGGAGTCCCTATTTGATGATTCGTTCCGCTCGCTGGCTGTTCGTTGCCGCGCTGCTTCCCGTCGCGGCCTGTTCAAGCAACTCTGCCCCGCCGGTTACCGCTGCCCCGCCTGCCCCGCCGCCGCTGGCCGCCGCCGACCAGGCGTTCATCAACACCGCCGCCCAGACCGATGCCGCCGAGATCCAGGCTGCCCAGCTCGCCTTGACCAAGGCCCGCGGCAAGCCCGTGAAGACGTTCGCGCAGAAGATGATCGACGACCACACCAAGGCCGATCAGCAGCTGATGACGATCGCGCAGAGCAAGGGCTTCACGCCCGATGCGACCCCGCCGCAGATGGACGCGGACATGATGGCGAAGCTCAACGCCGACCGTCCGGTGGCTTTCAACCGCGACTACCTGCGCGGCCAGGTGATGGGCCACCAGATGGCCGTCAAGGCATTCCAGGACGAGATCGCCAATGGCCAGGATCCGGACGTGAAGGCGTTTGCCTCCGCGACCCTGCCGACGATCCAGCAGCACCTGACGATGGCCCGCCGCCTGTCCGGTATGCGCGGCTAAATACGACAGCCTAGACTCGCTTGAGCGGGGGGCAGGAGCGATCCTGCCCCCCGTTTTGCGTTCGCACGGCGCTGACGGATGATCGGGTACCGACTCGGCAACATCTGACTACAATGTGACTTGCCGTGTTTTGAGATCACGTGCCACCACGGCTTTCGTTACGGGCCTGGCTGTGTCTCGAGCGAACGGAACAAGGCGCATGAAACTTCTCTGGTTGGCTGCTGGTGTCAGCGCCGCTCTGATCGTCGGCGATACTGCCGCCAGGGCACAGTCCATGCCGGCACCCGCGCCGTTGCCGAGCGTGAATTATCCCGAAAGCTCCAGCGCGCACGAGATTGCCCACCGTGACGCACGCGGCGTCTACGCGGTGCAGGCGGAAGTGAACGGTGAGACGCTGCCCATGGTGTTCGACACCGGGGCATCCTTCGTTGCACTACGCGCCGAAGATGCCGGGCAGGTCGGCATCGACGTGGACTCGTTGCGCTATTCCGGCCGCGTTTCCACGGCGAACGGGCAAACCGCCGTCGCGCCGGTGATGATCCATACCCTGACGATCGCCGGGATCACGCGCCACAACGTTCCCGCGGTCGTCTCCCGGCCCGGCGAACTCGGCAGCAACCTGCTCGGCCAATCGTTCATGGCTCGCCTGCCGGGTTACCGGTTCGAGGGCGACCGGCTCATCGTGCAAGGCAACTGACGCCGGACCCAGCGGCTTCGGTCGCCACCGGGCTTGGCATCCCGGACGGTGCGCGCCAGGTTGGCGGGACATACCGGGGGACTCGAACGTGAAGATCGGCGTGATCGGCTTGGGATCGATGGGCATGGGGACCGCGCTGAACCTGTGCCGGGCTGGCCACCAGGTGGTCGGTTGCGAACCGCGTCAACCCGTCTGGGCGGAGCTCGAGGCCGAAGGCGGTCACTGCGTCGCCTCGTCCGCCGAGCTTGGCGCGTGTGACGCCGTCATCGTCTTCGTCGTGAACGCCGCCCAGGCCGAGGCCGTGCTGTTCGGCGGCAATGGCTGCATGGCCGCCCTGCCCCCGGGCGCCGTCGTGCTCTGCTGCACCACCGTCGCCCCCGAGGCTGCCCGCCTGTTGGGCGGGCGTGTCGTGGCGTCCGGCCAGCTGTATCTGGACGCCCCGGTATCGGGCGGGGCGGTCGGTGCGCGGGCAGGAAAGATGTCGGTGATGGCGTCCGGCAGCCCCGCGGCGTTCGCCGCCGCGGAGCCGATCCTCAGCGCGATCGCCGCCAAGGTCTGGCGTCTGGGCGATGCGCCCGGCGTGGGCAGCACGGTGAAGATGGTCAACCAATTGCTCGCCGGCGTGCACATCGCCGCCGCCGCCGAGGCGATGGCGCTGGGCATTCGCGCCGGCGCCGACCCACAGACGCTGTTCGACGTGATCAGCGGCTCGGCGGGCAGTTCGTGGATGTGGCAGAACCGCATGCCGCACGTGCTGGCCGGGGACGACACGCCGCTGTCGTCGGTGAACATCTTCGTCAAGGACCTCGGCATCGTGCTCGACCAGGCGCGCGCGCTGACCTTCCCGTTGCCGATGGCGTCCGCGGCGCACCAGTTGTTCCTGGCCGCCTCGGCCGCCGGGCATGGCGGGCGCGACGACGCCTTCGTTATCCGGTTCTGGCAGTCGCTGACCGGCATCGCCCTGCCCGGCGTCCCGGCAAACGAGCCCTAACCCAGGACCATCTCTCCCTCTCCCGTCCTTCAACGGGAGAGGGTGAGGAACCCACCTGCCGTCAAGGTGAGGGGGACACGAGCGCCGCCTCCACCCCCGCTGCCAATGCGAACAGCGCCGCGTCGCCCAGGGTCGGGCCTACCAGCATCAACCCAGCCGGTGCCTCGCCGGGTCGGTGGCACGGTAGGCTGATCGAGCAGCGGTCGAGAAAATTGCCCAGCGCCGTGTTGCGCAGCATCAGCGCGTTGGTGCGGGTATAGGCGGCGTCATCGGCCTCCAACTCGGCGATCGGGGCCGGCACGGTCGGCACCGTCGGCATGATCAAGGCGTCGTACGGGGCGGTCGCCACCGCCATGTCCAGACCGATCACGCGGCGCTGAACCATTGCGTCCAGATAGTCGGCATTGGCAGCGGAGGCACCGCCCTCGATGCGGAACCGCACTTTGGGATCATAGCGATCCGCGCCCCGTGCCAGCAGCGAACGGTGCCAGGCGAATGCCTCGCAAGCGGCGATGCTGGCGCGGGCGGACGCGGCACCGATGCGGTCCAGCGCCGCGAAGTGCACGCGCTCGATGATCGCCCCGGCGGCAGACAGCGTGGCCAACGCACGGTCGAACGCGGCCGAGGTCGGAGCGTCCATGCCGTCCGTCACGATGCGGTCCGGCAGGGCCAGGCGCACGCCGGCGAGCGGCCTTGGGTGGGGCGGCAGGATGGGTTCGCCGGCCAGCACGGCGTCCACGACGGCGCAGCACGTGACGCTGTTGGCCAGTGGGCCCACCGAATCCAGGCTGAACGACAGCGGCAACACGCCCGTGATCGGCACCCGGCGGGCTGTCGGCTTGTAGCCAACCACGCCGCACAGCGCCGCCGGGATGCGGCACGAGCCACCGGTATCGGTCCCGAGCGCCGCAAACGCCATCCCGTCCGCCACCGACACGCCGGCACCCGACGAACTGCCGCCGGGAATGCGCCGGGTCGCGCGGTCCCACGGGCTGGCGGGGGTGCCGCGATGCGGGTTGATGCCGAGGCCGGAAAACGCGAACTCCGTCATGTTGGTGCGGCCCATCGGCACGAAGCCTGCGGCCAGCATGCGGGCGATCACCGGGGCGTGGACCTGGGCGGGGGGCGCGTCCGCCAGCACCACCGACCCGGCGGCGGTGACCTCGCCCGCCACGTCGAACAGATCCTTCACGCTGATCGGGATGCCGGCATACGGCCCGGGCGCCCTGCCGTATTTGCGCAGCCCATCCATCGCGTCGGCCTGCGCGCGGGCGGCGTCGGCAGCGACGGCGATGAAGACGCGCGCCCCCTCCCCCGCCGGGTCGGCGATGCGGTCGAGGCATTGTTCCACCAGGGCGCGGCTGGTGGTGCGGCCGGTGGCCAGGGCGTCGGCGAGTTGGGCCAGAGTTCGCATGGACTGTGTTTGCATGCGCCTAGCCTGCCGCGCCCGTTGACCTTCACACAAGCCCAAGCAAGGGTGCGCCGCAAAGGGAGACGCACCATGGCAGCACCGATCCTGATCACCGGCGCATCCGGCGCCCTCGGCCGGCAAACGACGAAGCGCCTGGCCGAGGCCGGCTACACACTCCGGCTGACCGACATCGCCCCCTTCCCGGACCCGTTGCCGCCGGGGGCCGCGTTTACCCAGGCCGACCTGGTGGACGGTCCGGCGATCACGGCCATGGCCGCGGGCTGCGGCACGATCCTGCATTTCGGCGGCATTTCGGTGGAGAAGCCGTTCGACACGGTGCTGGGTCCGAACATCATCGGCATCCACAACATCTACGAGGCCGCACGGCTGGCCAAGGCGCGCGTGGTGTTCGCATCCTCCAACCACGCGATCGGCTTCCACCCGCGGGCCACCCCGCTCGACGCCGATTGCGCGCTGCGTCCCGACGGTTTCTACGGCCTGTCCAAAGCCTATGGCGAGCTGATGGGCGGCCTGTACTGGGAGAAGCACGGCGTGGAGAGCGTATCCGTGCGCATAGGCTCCTCCTTCCCCGAGCCGGTGGACGAACGGATGCTGTCCACCTGGTTGTCGTACGACGACCTGTTTCGCCTGATGGTCCGCTGCGTCGAGGCGGAGCGCACCGGCTGCTGCATCGTATGGGGCAATTCGGCCAACAGCCGGACTTGGTGGCGCGACGACGCCCGGGCCGAGTTGGGTTGGGTGCCGCAGGACACGTCCGACATCTTTGCCGGCGCGGTAGCCGGCAAAGTCACCGACGACCCGGTGGTGGAGCTGCACCAGGGCGGCGCGTACTGCGCGATGGATTACACGCGCGCCCGATAGGCCCGGCCTAACGGCCCGCTTAGCGGGGCGCCATCCGGATCGCCCCGTCCAGGCGGATCGTCTCGCCGTTCAGCATCGCGTTGTTGACGATCGCTTCCACCATCTGCGCGTATTCGAACGGCCGGCCCAGGCGCGACGGGAACGGCACCTGCTTGCCCAGCGAGTCCTGGGCCGCTTGCGGCAACCCCTCCAGCATCGGGGTGAGGAACAGGCCCGGCGCGATGGTCACGACCCGGATGCCGTGCTGCGCCAGATCCCGCGCGACCGGGAGCGTCATGCCGACGATGCCACCCTTCGAAGCCGCATACGCCGCTTGCCCTACCTGCCCGTCGAACGCGGCGACCGAGGCGGTGTTGACGACGACGCCCCGCTCCTCGCCGGCCGGCTCGGCAGTCGACAGCAGCGCGGCGAACTGGGACAGCACGTTGAAGGTACCGATCAGGTTGATCTCGATCACCTTGCGGAAAAGGCCCAGATCGTGCCCGCGTGCTTCCCGGCCCACCGTCTTCTGCGCCGGGCCGATGCCGGCGCAATTGACCAGGATCCGGGCGACACCGTGCGACGCCTGCGCCTCGGCCAGGGCCGCGCCGACCGCCTCGCCGTCGGTCACGTCGACGGGGAAGAAACGGCCGCCGATCTCGGCCGCTTTGGCCGTGCCCCGCTCCGCGTCGCGGTCGAAGATCGCCACCTTCGCGCCGCCGCGCGCCAGCATCTCCGCCGTCGCGGCGCCCAACCCGGAGGCACCGCCGGTTACGATCGCCGCCACACCCGCCATGTTCATGGTCGTATCTCCCGCTTGACCGCGTCACGATAGGCGCTCGCCGGTGGACCGGCCAGAGCGGCGGTCAGGCGTCCGCGAGCAGGCAAGCGACCGGCCAGGTGCCGCCGCGATCCTCCAAGGCCGGCCGCTCCCGCGAACAACGCGGCTCGGCCAACCGGCAGCGGGGATGGAACGTGCAACCGGCCGGCGGATTGAGCGGGCTGGGCAACTCGCCCCGCACCGCGTCCTCGCGCGCTGGGCGACCCGGCACCAGGCGCGGTGCCGCCTGGATCAGCGCGCGGGTGTAGGGGTGGCGCGGGTTGGCGAACAGCTCCGCCGTCGGCCCGATTTCCACCACCCGGCCCAGATACATCACCGCGACCCGGTGCGCCAAATGCCGCACCAATCGCAGATCATGCGTGATGAACACCAGGGTGAGGCCAAGGTCGCGCTGCAGTTCCAGCAGCAGGTTCACGATCTGCGCCTGCACCGACACGTCCAGTGCCGACACGGGCTCATCGGCGATGATGATGGCCGGCTCCATCGCCAGCGCACGCGCGATGCCGATGCGCTGGCGTTGCCCGCCGGAAAACTCGTGCGGCCGGCGCGACTCCGCTTCGGCCGGCAGGTGCACCAGCGAAAGCAACTCCGCGACCCGCGCCGCGATCCGCGGTTTCGGCACCACCCCGTGCACCGACAGCACCTCGCGCAGGCAATCACCCACCGTCATGCGCGGGTTGAGCGAACCGAACGGATCCTGGAACACCATCTGGACCTGACGGTTATAGGCCCGCCGCTCCGCCCCAGCGAGGCGCAGCACGTCCGCTCCGCCAAACTGCACCTGCCCGGTTTCGGGCTGGTACAGCCGCACAAGACAGCGGGCCAACGTGGACTTGCCGCAGCCGGACTCGCCCACGATCCCGAGCGTCTCCCCGCGCGCCACGCTGAGTGACACGTCATCCACGGCGCGGAGTTGGCGGCGTGGGCGGAAGCGGAGTTGATCGAGCAACGGGCTGCGGATCGGGAAGCTCTTGGAGAGGCCGGAGACGGTGAGCAGGTCGCTCATGCCGCCACCCGCGCCGGCAGCCGGTCGGCGGCATAGCAGGCCGCCAACTGGCCCTCCGGCTGCCGGGTCAGATGGGGCGAGACCTCGACGCAACGCGGTTCGGTGTAGCCGCAGCGGGGAGCGAAGGCGCAACCCGGCACCGGGCGATCCAACCGCGGCGGCTGTCCCGGAATGCTGAGCAGGTGGCTGCGCGCCGGGCCATCCCCCGGCATCGAACGCAGCAGCGCATCGGTGTAGGCATGCCGGGGTTGACGGAACACCGCGGCGACGGGCCCCTCCTCGCAGATGCGGCCGGCATACATCACGGCCATGCGGTCGCAGGTCTCGGCGACCACGCCCAGATCGTGCGTCACCAGCACCAACGCCATGCCCAACTCGTCCACCAGGCGCAGCAGCAATTTCAGCACCTGGTCCTGGATGGTGACGTCCAGCGCCGTCGTGGGCTCATCCGCCAGCAGCAAGGCCGGTGCCGCGGCGAGGGCGATCGCAATCATCGCGCGCTGCCGCATGCCGCCCGAAAATTCGTGGGTGTATTGGCCGAGCCGCTGCGCCGGCGACGGGATCCCCACCAGCCCGAGCAGTTCGACCGCGCGCGCCCGGCGTTGCGCCTTGCTGAGTTGGGTGTGCGCGGCCAGCGACTCCTCGATCTGCAGCCCGATCGACAGCACCGGGTTGAGCGCGGCCATCGGTTCCTGGAACACCATGCCGATCCCGGCGCCGCGGATGGTGCGCAGCCGGTCGGGCGGTACTGTCAGCAAGTCCTCGCCCTTCCATCGCACCTGCCCGCTCACCTGGGCCTTGCCGTGCAGCAATTGGCCGATGGCGCGCAGGGTGACGCTCTTGCCTGACCCAGACTCGCCGACCAAGCCCAGCACCTCGCCGGCGGCGACATCGAGGGACAGGTCGTCGACGGCGCGCACGGCGCCGCGCGGCGTATCGAACGTCGCGCACAGACCGCGGACGGAAAGGATCGGATCGCTCACCGCTCCACCCGCATCAGCTCCGCCAGGCCGTCGCCGGTTAGGCTGAACCCAAGTCCGCACAGCACGATGGCGACGCCGGGGAACAGGCTGATCCAGGGTGCCTGGGTGAAGAAGTTCTTACCCTCGGCGATCAGCACGCCCCATTCGGCGGCGGGTGGCTGCGCGCCGAGGCCGAGATAGCCGAGGCTGGAGCCGAGCAGGATGGCCAGCGCCATGTCGGTCACGAGATACACCAGCACGGGGCGCGCCGCATTGGGCAGCACGTGGCGGAACACGATGCGCCCGGTGCCGTACCCGAGCACGTGGGCGGCCGAGACGTAGTCGTGCCGGCGTTGCACCATCACTTCGCCGCGCATCAGCCGGGCATAGAACACCCACCCGACGCAGGTGATGGCGATGTACATGTTCATCAGGCCGGGCCCAAGGATCGCGACGATGGCGATCACCAGCACCAGGAACGGAAACGTCACCACGAGGTCCACCAGGCGGCCGAACACCATGTCGGCGACGCCGCCGAAATAGCCGACCAACAGCCCGATCAGGCTGCCGACCAGCAGCGGCGCGAGGGTCGCACACAGCGCGATCTGCAGGTCCAGCCCCGAGGCGGCGATGGTGCGCGAGAGGATGTCCCGCCCGAACTGGTCGGTGCCGAACGGATGCGCCCAACTCGGCGGATCGAGCAGCGCGTTGTAGTCGAAGCTCAGCGGATCGTAGGGTGCGACTAAGCCGGGTGCCACCGCGCACAGCACGACGATGCCCAGCAGCACCAGGCCCAGCACCAACGGCACATGCCCGGCGACGAAGGCCAGCGCCCGCCTCATCGCCCGATCCTCGGGTCGAGCGACATCTGCACGATATCGGTCACCAGGAACGCCAGCGACACCAGCACGGCGAGCACCAAGGTGAGGCCCTGGATCACCGGGTAGTCGCGCGCGAAGATGCTGTCCACCATCAGCCGCCCGACGCCGGGGACGGCGAACACGCTCTCGGTGATGACGGCGCCCCCGAGCAGGCTGCCGACGTTCAGTCCGATCAGCGTGACGGTGGCGATCACGGCATTGCGCAGCACGTGGCGGAATAGCACCACGTGCGAAGACAGGCCTTTCGCGGTGGCAAAGTCCACGAACTCGGCCCGCAGCACCTGCAGGATTGCCGCGCGCAGGCTGCGCATGATGACGGCGGCGAGACTCAGCGCCAGTGCGAGCGCGGGGAGGAACAGGTGATACAGCCGCTCCCCCCAATCGTCGCCGTAGCCGCCGACCGGAAACCAGCGCAGCCAGCCGGCGAACACCGTCAGCAGGATCAGGCCCACGTAGAAGATCGGCGACGACAGCCCGACCTGGAAGATGGCGCGGATCAGGATGTCCGGCCAGCGATTGGCGTTGACCGCGGCGACGAAGGCGAGCGGAAAGCCGAGCACGATTGCGATCACCAGCGACATGCCCGTGAGCAACAAGGTCACCGGCAACCGGTCGGTGATCAGCCGCAGCACGGGCACCTGAAAGGCTGTGGATATGCCGAAATCACCATGCGAGATGGCCACGAGGTAGGACCAGAGCTGCGCGCCGAGAGACCGGTCCAGGCCCATCTGATGCGTCAGCCGCGCGATGGTGGCGTCACTCGCGCGGTCGCCGAGCATGGCCATCACGGCGTTGCCGGGCAGCGCGCGGGCGAGCAGGAACGCCGCCACCCCGATCAGCAGCAGCGTCGGGATGATCTGCAGCAACCGCCCCGCCAACCAAGTGGTGCGACTCATTCGCCTCCCTCTCCCGCTTGCGGAAGAGGGCCGCTTGCAACTCGATCATCGGAGGCCAAACAGCCTCGCGCCGAACACCGGTCAAGGGTGCACGACGGCACCTGTCGCGCCCTCACCCCGGCCCTCTCCCGCCCGCGGGAGAGGGAGAACAGCCTCGGGAAGACTGCGCTACGCCTCGACATAAACCTCGTCGAAGTAGTTGTTTCCTAAGGGAATTTGCAGGAAGCCCTTCACGTTCTTCTTGAACGCCACCGGGTAGGGCGACTGATACAGGAAAATCATCGGCGCCGCCGCCTTGTAGATGTCCTGCATCTCCTTGTAGTCCGCCTTGCGCTTGGCCGGGTCGATCTCCTCCTGGCTGGAGACGAACAACTGGTCCACCCGGTCGCTCTTCCACCCCGAGTGGATCGAGTCGACCGTGGGCGAGTACAGGATGTAGGACGCAATCTCGCTCGGGTCCGCCAGATCGTCCGTCCATAGCGCGTTGCGCATTTGGAAGTCGGCCGATTTATAGCGAGCGTTGCGGGTCGCGTTGTCCACCTGGTCGATTTTCAGCTTCACCCCAAGCGCCGACCACATCTGCTGGATCGCCGTCATGTTGCTGATCTCGTCGGCATTGCCGGCCAGTGTCATGCAGGATAGCTCGAAGCCTGGCGCCACGCCCGACTCCGTCAGCAACTGCTTCGCCTTCGCGAGATCGTACGGATACGGCGCCGTCGTGCCGTCCTCCAGCGGGGTCGCGGTGGACATCATCGACACCATAGGTGTGCCGAGGCCGCGCGTGGTGATCGCGATCAGCGCATTCTTGTTGGTGGCCAGGTTCAATGCCTGACGGACCTTGGTGTTGCTCAGCGGATTGTCCGAACCGTCCTTCAGCTTCGGGCGCACGTTCATCGTCAAGTAGTTGATTTTGGTGGACGGCCACAGCTGCATGTCCAGGCTCGGATCTGCCTTCAGCTCGGCCACGCGTGCATACGGAATGAACTCGCTGCCGCCCAACTCCCCCGCCTTGAGCTTCAGCAACCGGGTCGCATCGTCCGGGATCACCTGGAATTCGAGCGTGTCCAGATACGGGAACGGCTTGCCATCGGGCGCCATGCGCCAGTGATACGGGTTGCGCGCCAGCTTCATGGTCACGCCGCGCTGCCAATCGGTGATCATGAACGGGCCCGTCCCGATCGGGTGTTCCGCGAACGACTTGGCCTTGTCGTCCAGGGTCGCGCCAGCCGCCGCCATGAATTTGTCGGATGGGAAGATCGCCGTGTTGAACGTCGCCAGCACCGGCAACAACGTCGGGTCCGGATGCTTCAGCGTGAGCGTGATCGTCGTCGGGTTGGTGATGTCGACGGACGCGACCGAGCCAAGCAGCGAGTTCCAGGCGCCCTCCTTGGGATCGCGCGCGCGGTCCAGCGACCACTTCACGTCCTTCGCCGTCATGGGCGTGCCGTCGGAGAACTTTACGCCGTCGCGCAGCGTGACGGTCAGCGACTTGCCGCTATCGCCCAGCTCCCACTTGGTGGCCAGCCCGGGCTTCAACCCCTTCCCGTCCGAGGTCGGCAGCAGCAGCGTGTCGTAGATGCTGTTCAGCACCCAGATGTCCACGTTCAGTTCGGTCTGCACACCGTCCAGGAACAGGCTGTCGGCATAGCGCCCGTAAATCAGGTGGCCGCCCCGCACCGGTGCCGCCCGCGCCCCCCGCGGAATGTTCGCGGCCAGGGCTGCCCCTGCCGCCAGTCCCATCGTTACCCGGCGCGTCAGCTTCATCTTGTCGTCCATTGTAGCCCCTCGTGTGACGTCTTGTTGGCCCGTCGCAAGCAAGTTACATGCCCGCCTGTTCCTTGCACCACCGGGCGATGTCGGCGTGGGTGGCGAACCAGCACTGGCCGCGTGCCTTCGCATGCTCGATCAGCCGCTCCAGCACCGGCAAGCGGGAGCGGTGGCCGGACACGTGCGGGTGCATGGTCAGCAGGAACAGGCCACCCTCGTTCCAGGCGCCGTCGAACTCGGCCTTGAAAATCTCCAGCACCGCGCTTGGCGGCGTGTACGGGCGCAGCGCGCTGAAGCGGACGAAGTTGTAATACACCGCGTCGTCGCGGATCCACTCGGGCGGCAGTTCCACCACGCCGGTCGGCTCGCCATCTGCCTCGAGCTCGTACGGATCGTCGTCGGCCATCAGCGAACTGTCGTACAGCAGGCCGAGCTCACGGATGATGCCCATCGTGTCGACGGAAAAGTCCCAGCTCGCCGTCCGCATGCCGACGGGGCGCTTGCCCGCCAGGCGCTCCAGCACGTCCGCGGCGCGAAACGTGAGGTCCCGTTCGACGCCGGGTGGCAGCTTGGTGTTGGCCTCGTGGATCCAGGAGTGAATGCCGATCTCGTGCCCATCCCCGGCAACGGCGCGGACCTCGTCGGGATATAGCAGCGCCGAAACCGCCGGGTAAAAGAAGCTCGCGGGGATCCCCTCGCGTTGCAGCAGCTTGCGGATGCGGGGCACGGCTTGGCGGTTGCCGTACTGCCCCTGGCTGATCCGCATCGGGCTCTCGTCGCTGTCACGCAGCGGGATGGTGTCATGGTCGGCGTCGAACGAGATGGCGACGGCGCACCGCGCGCCGCCGGGCCAGGAATTCGGGGCCAGGCTACGGCCGGCGCGGGCCCGGCCGACGATGTGCCGCCAAGTGGGCTCCGGCCATTGCCAGGGCTCGCCGTCCGGATGGTGCGTCTCGCTCATGCCTGTCCCCCTTGCTGCTGGCTGATCCTGCGCAAGAAACCGGTGCTGCCGCAACACCGCGAGTTTCGGTTTGACGCATTGCGGGGGCCGTGGAAGCGTCGTCGGGTACAGTGGAGGAGCAACCCGAATGGATATCCGGTTCGACGGCCGCGTGGTGCTGGTCAGCGGTGCGGCGCAGGGAATCGGGCGCGCCATCGCCGCCGGCTTCCGGGATGCGGGCGCGCGCGTTCACCTGGCCGACATCGATCCGCAGGTGACTCGCACCGCCGACGAAATCGGCGGGACGGCGCATGTGCTGGACCTTTCGGAACGGGCCGGCTGCGCGGCGTTGGTGGCCGATATCGCCGCGGCGGAAGGCCGGCTGGACATCCTTGCCCTCGCCGCCGGTGGGGTGTGCGGGCAGGCCGATCTGGCACTGACCGATATCGAGGAAGAGGGCTGGAACAAAGTCTTTGCGGCCAACGTGAAAGGCGTGCTGTGGCTGTCGCAGGCGGCATCGCCGATTATGCAGCAGGCCGGTTGGGGACGGATCGTGACCGTTTCCTCGGGCGCGGGATTGCGGCCGAGCCTGACCGGGCTGCACGCCTACACCGCCGCCAAGCACGCCGTAATCGGGCTGACGAAGCAGCTTTCCGTCGGGCTGGCGCAATATGGCATCACCGCGAACTCGGTGGCGCCGGGGCTGATCCTGTCCAATCCGACGACGCAAAAGCAGTGGGAAGGCTATGGCCCCGACGGGCAGATGCGGCTGGTGAACGGCTTGCACACGCGCCGGCTGGGCCAGGCGGAGGATATTGCCAACGGCGTGTTGTTCTTCGCCAGCGAGCAAGCGAATTGGATCACTGGCCAGGTGCTATCGGTGGACGGCGGCCGATCCTGATACCGCCTGAAAAAGGCCCGTCCCACCCAACCGCGTGCGCGTGACACCCCTCACCCCGGCCCTCTCCCTCAAGGGGAGAGGGAGGTTCTTGTCAGCAGGAGTGCCCCGCTCGCATCCGCCCGCCCCTGCCAACCCGGCGGCACCAGCGTGGTGGTATCAAGCTGCGTCACGATCGCCGGGCCGTCGAACACATCGCCGGCGCCCAGTGCGTCGCGCGCATAAAGCGCCGTCGCGGCCGAACCGCTCGCCCAGTGCACGACGGTTTGCCCCGATGCACGCGCCCCCGTTCCGGGCGGAAGCATGGGGCGCACCGGGGGCGGCAGCACGCCGCGGGCCTCGACGCGCACCGTCACCAGCCGCACCGCTGCGGCTAAGGTGAACCCATAGAGCGATTGGTGCGCGACCGCGAACGCCGCCTCTGTCGCGGGCACATCGCCGGCCCAGGGAACGGCCAGTTCACCGCCCTGCCCTTCGTAGCACATCAGCGCCACGCGGGCCGTCCGCCGATCGGCAGCGTCGATGCCTTCGCTCGCCAGCCAGGACTGCGCTTCGTCCTCCAGTGCGGCAAACACGCCGTCCACTTCGGCACCGGCGACAGTGCGGCCGAACTCGGCTTTCAGGTCGGCGCCCAGCAACCCGTCGGCACACAGCACGCCGGGTGCTGGCGGGATCAGCACGGTGCCGGTCCCCAACATGTCTGCCAGCGCGCAGCCATGCAGCGGTCCGGCGCCGCCAAACGCCACGAGTGCGAATTGACGCGGATCATGCCCGCGTTCCACCGACACCACGCGGATGGCGCCGATCATCGTGCTGTCCGCAATGGCCAGGATGCCGCGCGCCGCCGCATGCAGCGACAGGCCGAGCGGCCCGGCGATGCGCTCCACCGCTTCCGCTGCGAGCGTTGCGTTCAGCGTCATGCGCCCGCCCAACAGGCTCGCGGGCAAATGGCCCAACACGACATGGGCGTCCGTCACGGTGGCGTCGGGGCCGCCCGTACCGTAGCACGCCGGGCCGGGCCGACTGCCGGCGCTTTGCGGGCCAACAAGCAGGGCGCCGTCCTCAACCCGGGCGATGGAGCCACCGCCGGCACCGATGGTCACCATGTCCACCATCGGCAGCGGCAGCGGCCACACACCGACCTTGCCGCGCTGGGTGAGGGCGATCTCGCCACCCTTCAGCAGGCAGATATCCGCGCTGGTGCCGCCGATATCGACGGTGATCAGGTCGCCGAACCCGGCGGCCAACCCGACGTCCCGCGCACCCACCACGCCTGCAGCGGGGCCGGACAGGGCGGTGACCAGGGGCGCGCGCCGCACCACCGCCGGGCCGGCAACGCCGCCGTTGGATTGCATCAGCAGCAACGGTGCCGTGATCCCGGCCGCCTGCAATCGCGCCTCCAGCCGGCCGACATAGTCCGCCACCGCTGGCATCACGCGTGCATTCAGCACAGTGGCCAGCGAGCGTTCGTATTCCCGGATCTCCGGCAGCACGTCGACCGACGCCGTCACCGCCAGGCCGGGCAGTGCCGCGCGCAACAGTTCGGCCACACGGCGTTCATGCGCGGGGTTGGCGAAGGAGTGCAGCAGGCAGACGGCGACGGCCGTCACGTCGAGCGCCCGGATACTAGCGGCGGCGGCGGCAACGCTCGCCTCGTCGAGCGCGGTCAGCACGTCGCCGCCGGGCAGGATGCGCTCCGTCACCTCGAAGATGTGGCGCGGCGGGACCGGGCGGGCCGGCTTGATCCAGGCGTACAAGTTCGATGCGCGCGGAATGTCCTGCCGCCCGATCTCGAGCACGTGGCGGAACCCGGCGGTGGTGACGAGGGCCGTCGTCGCGCCCTTGCCTTCGAGGATCAGGTTGGTCGCAACCGTGGTCCCATGCAATACGCGGCCCACCGACTCTGGCCCGCCGCCCGCGGCCTCCAATGCCAAATGCACGCCGGTCAGGAACGCCTCCGACGGGTCGCCCGGCGTGGAGGGGGTTTTCGCACGCATCACCCGTGCGGTGGCGGCGTCCTGCACGGTAACGTCGGTGAAGGTACCGCCTATGTCGACGGCGACGATCAGGGTCTGGTCAGTCAAGATGTTCGACATAGCTCCGGCGGTGGAAGGCACCCGACACGGGACGGTCCGCCCGGCGCGCGTTCGTCGCATCGCGGTCGGCCCGGCCATCCGAGATGACCACGCCGTATCGGTCGGCGGCGGCCTCGACGGAGACGAAGCCGTCCAGCACGTCATTCAGGACAGCCTCGACCGGCCGGTCGAACGGGTGGCCGTGACCGCCGCCACCGCCCGTCTCCAGCAACAGGATGTCGCCGCGCACCAGCACATTGCCGTCGGACAGCGGGGCCAAGACGCGCTCGTTCGCCTTGCCCGGGTTGACGACCGCGCGGCCGCTGCCGCCGCCCATGCCGCCCGCCACGCCCCAAGGTGGGTTGGCCACGCCATCGATCCGCATGGCGAGGATGGCGTGTTCGGCCATCACCTCGTACTCGCGCACCAGCCCGCAGCCGCCACGCTGCCGGCCGGGGCCGCCGCTGTCGCGGTGGATGCCGTAGCTCAGCAGGCGGACCGGGTAGACCGTCTCGAGGAACTCGACCGGGTAGTTCTCCTGCGCCACGAAATACACGGCGTCGATCCCGTCCGCCGCCGGGCGCGCGCCGTAGCCCACGCCTACGCCGTCGGACATCAGGAACGGCACGCCCCCCGCAGTCCCGCGCAGCAGCAGGATGACATAGGCCGAGTGTGCCGCGGGCGCCGCACCGCCGGCGACGTTCACCAGCCCGTTCAGGGCCGCGAGCACCCGCATCATCGTCAGCCCCCGCATGCCGAGCGGCGCGGGAAACCGCGGTTGCAGCAGCGAGCCCTCTCGCAGGATCACCTCGTCCAGCGCCTTCGGGCCGCCGGCGTTGCAGACCTGCGCCGGGTCGCCGCCGAGGAAGAACAGGCCCAAAGCGGTGCCAGGCACGTGGCTGTTCATCAGGAAGTTGACCGGCCCCGGTGACTGGTCGTCGGTGGCCGATGCATCGAGCACGAACCGGTCGTCCGGGGTGCGGGTGAGAGCAAAGCGGATGCGGAACGGGCCGTTGCCGTGGCCGTCGGAATCGATCCGGTCGGTGAAGTGGTGCGTGCCCGGCGCGAACACTTCTCGTAGGCGGCGGCGGACCAGGGCCTCGGTGCGGGCAAGGAGCTGCCTAAGTGCGTCGGCGAGCACGGGGGCGCTGAAGCGGAGGACGATCTCCTCCATCCGGCGCACGCCCAGCATCACGCTCGCCATCAGTGCGCTGGTATCGCCGCGGCTCTGCGCCGGGTAGCGGGAGTTGCGATGGAAGATTTCCAGGGCCGCGTCGTTCACCACCCCGGCGGCGATCAGCCGGGTCGGCGGGATCATGATGCCTTCCTGGAAGATGTCGGTGGTATCGGGGCTGATCGAGCCGGGGCGCAACCCACCGATATCGGCGAAATGCGCCCAGCCCATGACGAAGGCGCACAACTCCGCCTCGTGGAACACCGGCGCCAGGAACACCTGGTCGTTGCTGTGGGACACGGCGCCGCGCGAGCCGTAGCAGTCGCTGAACCAATACAGATCGCCAGGCTGCATCGTAGCGGCCGGAAACCGCTCCAGCACCGGCGTCGCGACATCACCGAAGATCGGCACGTTGGAGCCGACGGCAAGCTGCCCGGCGGCATCGAACAGCGCGGTATAAAAGTCTTTCTTCTCGCGGATGAACGCACTGATGGCGGTGCGCTCGAGCAACGCCTCCATCTCAGCCTGAGCGGCCCGGATGGCGCCGCGCACGATCTCCAGCGTCACCGGGTCACAGAGCACGGCAATCGGCATGTCCGGCATCAGAGGCCGGTCTCAGGCAGGCGCAGGATCAGCCCGGCCAACGCCTCCGCACGCGCGAGGAGCGTCGGCACCTCCATGTATTCCTCCACCGTATGCGCCTTGCCGCCGACGGCCCCCAGGCCGCAAAGCGTCGGCGTACCCTGTGCGGCCGCAAACCCGCTATCCGCACATCCGCCGGTGAATTCGGCACCGACGGTGACACCCTGGCCGGCAGAAACATCGACATACAGATCGAGCAGGCGCTGCGCGTCCGGCGACATTTCCATCGGCAGGAACTCGCCCAGGATCTCCCATGTGGCGGTGGTATCGGGCACCGTGCTCGCAGCCATGATGGCGGCGACCTGCTCCAGCGCCCAGGCGCGATCTTCGGCGCGAACGTAGCGTAGGTCGATCTCGCCCGTCGCATGCGGTGCGACCGTGTTGACCCCTTGGCCGCCGCTGACCGTGCCGACGTTGACGGTGATGCCGCGCTCCAGGTCAGTGAGTGCGTGGAGGGCGATGACCTTATGCGCCAACTCGCCGATGGCGGAGCGTCCCTCGACGAAATTGCCGCCGGAATGCGCGGCCCGGCCGGCGACGGTGAAGCGCATGAACACGCTGCCCTTGCGCCCGCTCACCACGTTGCCGCTGGCCCGGCCCGGCTCGCCGTTCAGCACCACGCGGGCATTGCGCGCGACGCGCTCGATCACCGGGCGGGATGAGGGGGAGGCGATTTCCTCGTCCGACGTGATCAACGCGGCGAGCGGCCCGGGCTGCTCGCCGGTGGCCTGGAAGCCGGCGAGCACGAAGGCGTTGATCACCAGCCCGGCCTTCATGTCGGCGACGCCGGGGCCATAGGCGCGCGTGCCCTCGATGCGGAATGGGCGGCGGCCGGCCTCGCCGGGCGGGAAGACGGTGTCGCGATGGCCGAGCAGCACGACCGGCTTGACGTTGCGGCCGGCCGGGTCCGGCAGGGTGGCGTGAATAGCTTCGCCGAACTCGGGATGCGGCTCGGTCTCGACGTGAATGCCGTGCGCCTCGAAGAACTGCTTCAGCAGCGTGCCGGTCTGATCCACGGCGGTGCGGTCGCGCGACGGTGAGTCGCTGTTCACGAGGGCCTCCAGCAGGGCGAGCATCTCGCCTTGCCGGGCCCGCAGCCAACCGTGCACGGCCGCCTGAGCTTGGGGTTGGTGATCCATTGCGGAAGTATGGCGGCGAACGCCGCCGCACGCCAACCCGAGAAATTTCTTCCACTCCCAAAAGGCGCTGAGCGAGGCGGGATGATTCTTCTCGTCGGATATCAACGGTCTTCTTGCGCGTGAGCGTTGACGGCGATCCCATCGCCAAGGCAGCCTGCATGCACAATCTGCGGAGCTCCCATGCGTAGATCAATCACCTCGGCTGTGCTCGCGGCTCTGCTCGCCCTCCCGGTAGCCGGCCAGGCAAAGGACAACCTCGTCATCGGCGTGGCGCAGTTCCCCGCCAGCCTGCATCCCTACATCAGCAGCCAGACCGTGCAGTTCTACACGCTCGGGTTCGCGCAGCGCCCGATCACGGCGTTCTCCACCGAAGGCACACCGGTGTGTTTGCTCTGCACCGAAGTGCCGACGCTGGCCAACGGACTGGCCCGCATCGAGGACCAGCCCGACGGCAGCAAAGGTCTGGCGGTCACGATCAGGTTGCGCCCCGATCTCGAGTGGGGCGACGGCGTGCCCGTCACCGCCGGCGACATCGCGTTCACCTGGAAGCTCGCGAGCAACCCGGCCTGCGGCTTCAGCAACAACTACGTCTGGTCACGCGCCAAGAGCGTGGAGGTGGTGGACGACCACACCGCCATCCTGCATCTGCCGCGCACGTTGGTGACCTATCAGATGTGGGACTACGTGCTGCCGGAACATCTCGAGAAAAGCCTCGCGGAGGGCGGAGATGCGCTGAACTACATCAATCACACGCTGTACAATTCGGCACCGACGACACCGGGCCTGTGGAACGGCCCCTATGTGATCAGCCATTACGAGTCGGGCAATCTGATCGAGCTCACGCCCAACCCGCACTGGCACGGCAAGCCGCCGGCGATCAAGCGCGTGGTGGTCCGCCTGGTCGACAACACGGCGGCGTTGCAAGCAAATCTGCTCTCGGGCGACGTGGACATGACGCCCTCGGGGATCGGTGTGACGACGGACCAGGCGGTTTCGCTGGAGAAGGATCATCCGGGGCAGTTCCAGTTCTTCTATCGGCCAGGCCTGTCCTACGAACGCATCGACTGGCAGAAGGACAATCCTATGCTGGCCGACCTGCGCGTGCGCCAGGCCTTGTTGCTGGCGTTGGACCGCAAGACGCTGGTGGCGCGCCTGTTCACCGGCCATGCCTCCGTGGCGCAGACCTGGATCAATGCGCTCGAGCCAAATTTCACGACCGATGTGCCGTCCTATCCGTACGACCCGGCGCGCGCCCGCACCCTGTTGCACGAGGCCGGGTACACGCCAGGGCCGGACGGCATCTGCCGCAATGCGGCGGGCGACCGGCTCAGCTTCGAGTTCGCCACCACATCCGGCAATCGCGTGCGCGAATTGTCGCAGCAGGTCATGCAGAGCTGGTGGAAGGCGGTGTGCGTCGACGTCGTGATCAAGAACGAACCGTCCCGTTCGTTCTTCGGCGAGCTGATGCGCAAGCGGGAGTTTACCGGGCTGGCAGAATACGCGAACAGCACCCGCATCGGCCTGCCGCCGACGCCATTCTATGGCTCGGCCGCGATCCCGACCGCGGCGAACAACTGGAACGGACAGAACTGGGCCGGCTTCAGTGACCCGGCGATGGATGCGGCCCTCGCCGCCGCCGACGTCGAACTGGACCCGGCCAAGCAGAAAGCCGATTGGCTGACGATGCAACGCATCTACGCGACATCCCTGCCGGAACTCCCGCTGTATTTCCGCGAAGACCCGGATATCGTCCCATCCTGGCTGCACGGCTACAAAGCCAATGGGCGGGAAGACTACCAGACCTACACCGCCGAGGACTGGACCCCGTAGCCGCGGCCTAGGGCACGAACGAGCCGCGCTCGTCCAAAAGCTTGCCCGCTTGCACCCAGGCGGCGATGCGATTGGCGCGGCCCATCGGGTCCGTCATGTTCGTGTCTGCCCTGGCATCGACATAGGCGCGGATCAGCTGTGCTTCCTGCTGGTTCCCCCAGCCCGCAGGGCTGCCGTCGGACACTGCTTTGACCGCCGTCTCCAGCGTGTCCGACACGTGGCCGGGGCGATTGACGTGTTCGTCCAGCAGCAAGGCTATGCCCTGCTCCGACGTCAGCCAGTCGGAGGCACGATGCTGCAGCACGGGCAACGCGCGGGCAATGCCGACGCGCTCGGCCGCCAGGTTCAACTGCGCTGCCCGCAGGCCCGGGTGCCAGCCGGCGCGCCAGAAACGGTAGGCCCACTCCTTGCTGCGAAATTGCGCCTTACCTTGGACGGTCTCCACCGGCGTGCCGTCCAACGTGAAGAAACCAGTGCGCCCGGCGACCTTGGCGCCGAGCTTGTAGCGGCCGAAGCAGTCGGCAAATGCCGCCGCATCCGCCGCCTCGAGCTGCGCGAGTAACACTGGCAACTCGCCGGGCTCGTTGTCCGGACCCAGGGTCCATTGCTGGAAACCAACCGAGAGGAAGCAATCGTCGTAGGAGTTGACCGACTCCAGCAGCCCTTCATTCTGCGCCACTGCCGCCAGCACCCGCAGCACGGAATTGGACTGCGCCGGCGCAGCTCCCCGGGCCGCGATAAACGTCTCGAGCCCCGTCTCGCCTCTCGCGTAGAAACCGGAGCGGCAGACCGAGGCGAAACGCTTTCCGCCAGGTCCTGGACCGATCGCCATATTTCCCGCGACTGTCACCGGGTGCATTGCGCTTTCGGGGATCGGAACTGCGCTGCTTGCCACAGTGAGCGCCGGCGCCGGCGTCTCGCGCGCTAGGTAGGCGCTAGAGGCGAAGCCTACCACGGTCTTGCTGCCGAGGGTGGCGGAAACCGGCAGCCAACTGCCGTCTGCCGCCCCGGTGATGGCGACCACCGCGTTCTCATGCAGCACAGCCAGAACGGCCCCACCGGGGCTCGACCGCAGGTTCAAGGAAAGGGATGCAACCCGTGCCTGGTCCATGGCGGTCAACCCTTCGCCAGGCTGGCGAGCATTGCGTCGCGCGCCTTGGTATAAAGTGCGAGTGCTGCTTCGGCCGCGTCCTGGGCCTTGGTGGCGTCGGCGCTATAGTGTTGCATCGCCACGGATGAGGCTTCCAGTTTGCTGGCATCGGCGGTTGCATCGGCTACCAGCTTCGCCGCGCGATCGCGGTCCACGCCTGCCGCCGTGATCTGCGCCACGACTGCTGCAAGGCTGTCCCTAAGTGCCGCGACCGATGCCGGGTCGGGATTCTGCTCGGCGATGCGGTCGGGGCCCGGATCTTCCACCGCGGCCAGCTTTTGCTGCAACGCGTCGACGATGCCTTTGATGCCCGCGGCCTGGTGGGTGAGGCCGTCGAGCGTGGCCGGCGTGGGCGGCGTATCCTGGTTCGTCGTCTGGTTCGCCGCGCTGTACGCCTCGTTGGCAGAGTTGCTCCCGAAATAGAAGCCGACGATGGTGGTCAGCGCCGTGGCGGTGATGGCCAACATCTGCTTTGCCGTGTCGGGGTCCCAGGTTTTCGAGCCGATCAGCTCCGCCGAGCAGACACCCACGAAGACAGTCACAAGCCCCAGTGCAAGCAAGGCCCGGATAGAACCGGCAGGCAGGCCAAGGGCGGCAGTGTTGTCGGAGAGGCCGAGCGCATTGAAGATCAGCACCAGCCCGGCGAGTGCCACCAGCAGCATCACGAACCCGGCCAGCACCGCGACCGCCAGCGGTGGCTGATACCCGGCCGTGCCGCCGTTGATTTCGAACAATCCGCCGGCCAGCATCGCGATCAGGATCAGCGTCACGCACATCAGGCCGGCGCCGAACCGCGCCGCACGTTTCAACTGATCTGGGGAAGAACCGCCGGAATTGGGCATTGCGCTTCACTTTCTCGCCAAGGACGGCGAGAACATTAGCATATCGATATGGTCTTACCCAATGGTGCCCGTGCATACCGCCCACAGACATTGTGTGGAGCGCGAACTAACCCCGGTAGCGCCGGGGGATCAGCAGGTTGCTACCCGCGGTCAGCACCAGGGTGGTGGCCATCAGGATCAGCGCCAGGGCCGCCGCGAAGGGCCAGTTGTTGTTGTTGGTGAATTCCCAATACAGCAGCGGTGCCATCATCTGGAACCGCGGGCCACCGAGCAGGTACGGCGTCGCATAGGCGTTCATCGCCAGGATGAAGCACAAGATGCCCGCGATCGCGACGCCTGGCAGCGCCAGCGGCCAGACCACCCGCCAGAAGCTGCGGCCCGGCGAGGCGCCCAGGCTCTGCGCCGCTTCCTCCAGCCGAGTGTCGATCGTCTCCATCGTGCTCTGCACGGTCAGCACCACGACGGGCAGGTTGATCGAGATCACGCCGGCAATCACAGCGAACGGCGTGTACATGAGCTCGAGCCCATGCCCGGTGATCCAGCGCAGCGTGCTATCGACGATGCCGCCATGGGCGAACAGGATCATCCAGCCGACCATGCGGGTGACGCTTCCCACGAACAGCGGCAGGATCATCGCAAGCATGCAGAGCGCCTTCCAACGGCTCTGCATCCGGGCCAGGCGGTAGGCGATGGGCAGCCCCAGCAACAGGCAAAGTGCGGTGGAGAGCAGTGCCACGTACAGGGTCGTGCGCATCACCCCGACATAGAACGGGTCCGAGATGAAGCGGATGTAGTTCTCGGGGGTGACCGTCTCGATCATGAGTTCGGTGGCGTCGTAGCGATTGAGGCTGAACCGCAGCACCAGCAGCAGAGGTGCGATCAGCATGATCGTCACGACGGTGAGCGCCGGGCCGGTGAAGGCAGACGCCGCGGCGCCCTGGCGCTCAGCCATGCGAACTCATCCCCCCCTGAGCGAGGGGGCGGATGAGGTTCGTCCTATCCTCACGCGCTTTGCATCGTCTTTTTCCACCATTCCGATATCGGGCCCTGCAGCTTGCCCGTGATGTCGTAGTTCGGCGGAAACAGCTTGGGCGCCGGGTCGGGGAAAGCGAGTTGCTCGCCGACCTTGCCCACGAGCTTGCAGTTGTCGACCGTCGGCAGGTAGCCCATGCGCTCGGCGAAGCGGGTCTGTGCCGACGGTTCGAGCATGGCGTTGAGATACTTGTAGGCGCCCACCTTGTTGGACGCGTTCTTGGGTACCACCATGCCCGAGATATACAACACCGATCCCTCGGTCGGGAACGACGCCTTCACCGGGATGCCGGCGTTCTGCCACATGATCACGCGGGCCAGCCACATGATGCCGACGTCGATCTCGCCGGACTTGATGCCGGCGCCGATCGAGTCCGTGGAGGGATACAGCCGCAAGCCGTTCGCGTTCAGCTTCTGCGCGAGCGCCTTGGCTTCTTCGGAATCGACCTTGTTCAAGTCGCCGGTCGCGGCCAGGGCCGCCGCCATCATCGTGTAGAAATAGTTGCCATCGCCCACGCCCACGCGGCCCTTGTATTTCGGGTCCAGCAAATCGGTGAACGTCTTAGGTGGCTCCTTCACCCGGTCCGGGTTGTAGATGATGACCTGCGGGCTCCAGATATGCGCCGCGTAGTAGGGCGACCGCAGGTTCGGCAGCACGTGGGCCAGGTTGGGAACCTTGCTCGCGTCGAGCGTCTCGACCAGCCCGGCATCGCCCACTTCGTGGCCGCGGACCGCTTGCACGCACAGCACGTCATCGGCGCCGCGGGGCAGCCGGCGCTGGGCGTACAGCTTGGCGACACGAGGGTCCTCGTCGGTGATGTCCTGCACGACCGTAATGCCCTCGGGCTTCAGGATCGGCTCGTCGACGTTGTCGTGCAGCAAATGCGCGTAGTCGCCGCCCCAGGTGGAGATCACCACCTGCTCGTCGGCAAAGGCGGCGCGCCCCATGAACGGCAGGGCGGCGGCACCGCCCAGCAGGGCGCGGCGCGGCAGGCGGAACGGTCCGGCATCAGGCATGGTCGGAAATCCTCGCTGGGGTTGGTTCGAACAAGGCAGAGGCAAGCGGGGCGCCCGCGGGATCGAACACGCGCTCCGCCCCCGCATCCCAATGGACTGTGACGGGTTCGCCCGCGGCGAGCAAAGGGCCGGGCCGGGCCGTCGTGTCCCGCACGATCGCGCGCAGGTCGGTGCCGATCTGCACGAGGTGTTCGCGCACCGGGCCGAGATAGCTGGCCAGTTCCACGGTCGCCGGCATGGTGCCCGGGCCGACGCCACCCGCCGGGCCTAGGCTCAACCGCTCGGGCCGCAGCGCCAGGGTGCAGGCGCCCTGCCCCGGATAACGGCCGGCGAGTTCGACGGTGGCGCCGGGCAAATGGATCGCACCGTCGCCCAACGTGCCTTCCAGCATGTTGCTGCGGCCGATGAAGCTGGCGACGAACGGGTTGGCCGGGCGCTCGTACAAATCCTCCTGCGTGCCGGTCTGCTGCACGCGGCCCTCGCGCATGACCACCAGGCGATCGGCCATCGCCATCGCCTCGTCCTGGTCGTGGGTGACCATCACCGTGGTCAGCCCGCTCGATTTCTGCAGCAGGCGGATGTCGCGCCCCACCTCGCCCCGCAGCGCCGCGTCAAGGTTGGAGAGCGGCTCGTCCAGCAACAGCAGGCGGGGGTGGATCGCAAGGGCGCGGGCCAGGGCGACGCGTTGCTGCTGCCCGCCCGAGAGCTCCCGCGGCAGGCGGCCGGCCAGTGGTTCGAGCCGGGTCAGGCGGAGCATCTCGGCCACCCGCCGGTCCAACGCTACCCCCTTGATGCCGCGCATCTCGAGCCCGAAGGCCACATTGCGAGTGACGCTCATGTGCGGGAACAGGGCGTAGGACTGAAACACCAGCCCCAGGTCGCGCTGGTAGGGCGGCAGCGCCACGATACTGCGCCCGTCCAACCGGATGTCACCCGACGAGGGCTGCACGAAGCCGGCCACCATACGCAGGATCGTGGTCTTACCGCAGCCGGACGGGCCGAGCAGCACCACCATCTCGCCCTCGGCGATGTCCAGGGTGACGCTGTTCACCGCGTTGGTGGCGCCGTAGGACTTGCTTAGTCCGTCGATCTGCAACCGGCTCAAGCGACCACCCGCGCGATCGGCGTGTAGCGGTTCAGCAGCAGCAACGCACCGCCGACGAGCACGACCTGCGCCACGGCGACGGCGGCAACCAGCGGGTCGATGTGGTATTGCAGGTATTGCAGCACGGCGATCGGCAGGGTCGTCATGCCCGGCGCGGTCAGGAACAGCGTCATTTCCAGGTTCTCGAACGAGATGATGAAGGCGAACAAAGCCCCCGCCACGATGCCGCCCCGCATCGCCGGCAGGGTCACGCGCCAGATCACCGTCAACGGCCGGGCGCCGAGGCTGGCCGCTGCTTCCTCCGCCGCGCGGTCGTGGTTGGCAAGCGAGGCCAGGCAGAGCCGAACCACCCAAGGCAGGGTGATCAGCACGTGGGCGGCGACCATCAACCCGACGGAGCCGCTGAGCGCCCAGTCCGTGCGTTCCTCGATCATCACCGCCAGCACGAAAATGCCGAGGCCGATGGCGACGCCCGGTATGGTGAGCGGCGCGAGCAGCAGCGTGCCTACGGCACCGCGGCCCCGGAAGCGGTAGCGCGACAGGCCGATCCCGGCGGGCACGCCGATGAGCAGGCTGATCACCACGGCGGCAACGGCCGTGAGCAGGCTGGTGCTCAGTGCGTCCCCGAAGGCGGGGAGGATGCGGGGATACCAGGCCAGCGTGTAGCCGCGAGGCGGGAACACGATCAGCGTCTCGTTGAACACGCTCAGGTAAAGCGTCAGGACCAACGGCACGAAGACGACGGCCGCGCCGATGATGACGAGAGCCTGTGTCGCTGCTCGGCCAGCCCTGTCGCTGCGTGTTGGTGCCTGCTGCGGCATTGTCCGGTGGGTACCCTCGTGAATCGATCTGCTCCGTGCAGCAATCAGCGTGCCAGAGCGGCCAGGCCCTGCCCATCCTCCCCCTGCTTCAGGGCGAGGATGGGCAATGCCTAGGACCAGCCGATGGCCTGCCTGAGGAAGGCCATGCCGAGCGCCGAGAACGCCGCGACCTCCGCGTTGTCCTTGCCGTAGCCGTGGCCCCCCGCCGCGGGCTCATAGAAATGGGCGTCGTAGCCCATCGCCTGCAGCTTGGCCGCCATCTTGCGCGCGTGGCCGGGGTGGACGCGGTCGTCGCGCCGTGCGGTGGCGAGCAGGATCGGCGGATAGGGGCGACCCGGCTCGGCGGCGTGGTAGGCGGAGATCGGGCCCAGGAACGCCCAATCGTCCGGGTTCGCCGGGTCACCGTATTCGGCGATCCAGCTGGCACCGGCGAGCAACTGCGTATAGCGGCGCATGTCGATCAGCGGAATGGTGCAGAACAGGGCACCGAAGCGCTCCGGAAAGCGCGTTAGCATGTTGGCGATCAGCAGCCCGCCGTTGGAGCCACCCTCCGCCGCGATCCGGCCCGGCCGGGTCACGCCGCGACGCACCAGGTCGGCGGCGACGGCGGCGAAATCGTCGTGGCTGAGCCGCTTGCCCTCGCGCCGCCCGGCTTCGTGCCAGCGCGTGCCGAACTCGCCGCCGCCGCGGATGTTGGCGATTACCGTCGTGCCGCCCCGCTCCAGCCACAGCTTGCCGGAGCGCAGGGCGTAGCTGGGCAGCGACGAGACGCGGAACCCGCCATAGCCCGTCATGTGGACGGGGGCGTCCCCGGTTTCGCCGGGTGGGCCGGACTGAGTGTAGGGGATGCGCTCGCCATCGCTCGACACCGCTTCGTGCCGGGTCACCACCAGCCCGGCGGCGTCGAAGGCGGGCGGCGTGTGCTTCAGCACAGCGGGCGCGGCGAGCCCGGGTGCGACCATCAGCAGCGTCGGCGGGGTGAGCGGGTCCTGCACCAGGGCCAACAGCGTGCCGTCCGCTTCCTCGGACTCGACGTCGAAGCACCAGGCGTTGGCGGTGCCGGTCTGTGGCAGCCCGTTCAGCGTGCGGACGGTCCACTCGCCGGGTTGCACCAGGAGGAAGACGGGCTTCAGCTCGTCGAGCACGCTGACGAGCAGGCTACCCCCCACCCACGAGAAGCCCTGCAGGGCCCGGCGCGCTGTCGGTTCGAACAGCACGGTGAAGGCGCGGTCACCGGCCAGGAAGGCGTCCAGGCCGATGCCCACCACGGTGTCCGGCGCGAAGCTGCGGTCGCCCACGGTCCAGGGGGAGCGCGGCCGGATGGCGAGCCAGCCGCGATCTTCCTGGAACCCCGCATCGGTCGGCAGGTCGAAGCGCAGCTTGGGCCCGGCGCGGTCGCCGGCGGAGACGTGAGTGTTGAAGAAGTCGATGTACTCGACGAACAGCAGCCGGTCGGCGGCACGATCGTAGTGGCCGCTGGCGCCCATGCTGGCCGGGTCCACCTTGAAGATCGGCTCGCCCGGTGCCTCGCCGCGGCGCCATAACCGGACGGTGGTGGCATAACCCGACTGCGTCGCCCCCTGCCCGGCCGACGACAGCAGCAGCGTGTCCCGATCGAGCCAGTCGGCACCGCCCTTGGCTTCCGGCAGGGTGAACCCGTCCGGCACAAAGCTGCGTGTGGTCAGGTCGAACTCCCGCAGCACCACCGCATCGCTGCCGCCGCGTGAGAGGCGCAGGATGGCCCGGTCGTGGTTTGGCGGCAGGGTGGCGGACCCCATCCACACCCAGTCCTCGCTTTCGGCGGCGGCGACTGCATCGAGGTCGAGCAGGACGTCCCACGCGGGCGTCTCGGTGCGGTACGAGTCGAGCGTCGTGCGCCGCCACAGGCCACGCGGGTGGGCGGCATCCTTCCAAATGTTATAGAGCAGCCCGCCGCGCCGGGCTGGGACGGGCAGGTTGTCGGGCCGGTCCAGCAGCGTGCGGAGCGTGTCCCGGTCGGCTTCGTATTGCGCGCCGCCGAAGCGCTGCAGCGTGGCCGCGGTCTGCGCGTCGGCCCAGGAGGTGGCGCGTTCGCCCTCCACCTCCTCCAGCCAGAGCCAGGGATCGTCATCGGGGGCGGCGAGAGTTGGGAGCGATGAGGCCATGGACGCGTGTCTCCGATCAAACGCAGATACTAGCAATGCAGTCAGCCAAGCCGTATTTCTAGTGGCGCGTCCGACTGGAGTTGGTGCACGTGAAGAAGCGCACAATCTCAATCGATGCGGACGTTTATGAGGGCCTGTATTCCGTCATAGGCCGCACACCCGAGTGAAGGTTACGCGGCTGTGGCCGCAGACGAAATGCGCGAAGCGGAGGCAAAACCCCTCCTGGCGTGATGGGCTAATGCCGCCCGACAATTGTCGTAGGGTGGGATGCGCTTTGGCATCCCACCACAAGCCCCACAGTGGTGCGTTGCCACGGCATCGGACCACTAGCCCTCCGCCAGCACCTCCCGGCTCGCCCGCACCCGCTCCACTCGGCGGCCGTCCACCGCCTGCACCTCGAATAGCCAGCCGGCGAACACCACCTTGTCGCCCACCCGGGGCACCCGGCGCAGCAGCGCCAGCAGCAGCCCGGCGGCGGTGTGATAGCTGCCCTCGGCGGGCAAGTCCGGCAGTTGCAGGCGATCCTTCAACTCGTCCACCGGCATCATCCCGTCCACCACCAGGCTGCCCGGGATCTGCTCGGCGTCCGGCGCGGTATCCGGCTGGGTGTCGCTGGCATCGCCCACAATCGCCTCCAGCACGTCGGCGGCGGTCACCACGCCTTCGAAGCTGCCATACTCGTCCATGACCAACGCCAGGCCGAGCGGGTCGGCCTTCAGCCGCTCCAGCGCATCGAGGGCGGAAATCGTGTCCGGCACAACCATCGGCTGCCGCAACGCCGCCGTGACGGACAGGTCGCCGCCGCCTAGCAGCCGGTCCAGCAGGTCCTTCGCCTGGATCACGCCGACCACGTTGTCCACCGAGCCCTCGCACACCACGAAGCGGCTATGCGGCGCGCCCTTCAGCGACTGCACGATGTCGCGCCGGGGATCGGTCCGGTCGATGAACGCGATCTCGTTGCGCGGCGTCATGATTGCACGCACCGGCTTGTCGGCCAGGCGGAGCAAGCGCTCGATCATCTCCCGCTCGCCGATCTCCAGCACGCCGGCCTGGGCGCCCTCGGTCAGCAGCGCCTTCAGTTCCTCCTCCGTCACGGTGTGGGATTTCGGCCGGTGCTTGCCGAACACGCGCAGCACCGCCGAGGTGGACAGGCCGAGCACCCAGACGAACGGGCTGACCACCTGGCTCAGAATCCGCAGCGGCCGGGCGATGCGCGCGGCCACCACCTCGGGCTGGCGCAGGGCCAGTTGCTTGGGCACCAGTTCGCCGAGCACCAACGTCAGGTAGGTGGTCGCGAGCACCACGATCAGCAGCGACAATTCGCCCGCCGCCGGCGCCAGCATGGGAACGCGCATCAGCACCGGCTCCAGCCTCGCGGCCAGCCGGGCGCCCCCGATCGTTCCCGTCAGGATGCCGATCAGCGTCATGCCGACCTGCACGGTGGGGAGGAACCGCTGCGGATCTTCCGACAGCCGCAGTGCCGCCGTGGCGCCGGCCACGCCCTTGCGCTCCAGCACCATCAGCCGCGCCCGCCGCACCGAGACCAGCGCCAGTTCACTGAGCGAGAACACGCCGTTGAGCAGGATCAGCAACAGAGCGAGTACGATTTCCAGGCCAGTTTCCATGGATCATTCTATCGCACGCGCCCAACTCGGGCCACTATGGCGATCATGCGACGCGCGCTTCCACCCCTGGCCCTGCTGCTTGGCATCGCCGGCCTGATCCCGTTTGCCGCCTGCGGCTATGGCGCTGTTACCAACCAAGGCGACCCCGCGGCCATGGCCCTGGCCGCTTATGGCGCCGTGATCCTGGCCTTCCTCGGCGGCGTACACTGGGGGTTCGCATTGCCGGAACCGTCCGGACGCGGCGAACGCGCCCGCCTCGGGCTTGGCGTGCTCCCCTCGCTGGTTGGCTGGGTTGCCCTGCTGCTGGTGATCGCAGTGGATGTGGAGGCCGGTCTGGCCCTGCTCGTGGTCGGCTTCCTGGCGCTGACGATCGTGGAAGCACGGGCCACCAAGGCCGGGCTGGTGCCGTCGGGCTACATGACGTTGCGGCATGGGCTGTCCGCGGCGGTCATCACGATCCTGGTGCTGGTCCTGCTGCTCCGCCTGTTCCACATCCACGTGGTCGGGCTCGGGCCATTCTGGTGATTTTTGTTAACTTTTCTCTTTTCTTGGACCAGAGATCACGGTAGGTCATCGCTACGGAGGTCCACCCATGGACGATAAAGTCAGCGCAACGATCATTCCTTTTCCGGTGCGCGTCCCCAACCCGGCGCCGCAACCACCGACCGAGCGGTTGAGCCAGTCGCTTCAGAACCTCTCGACGGCGCTAGCCGATCAGCGCGATGCGCTGCAGCGCTGGCGCGCGGCCTTGGCCGACCTGTCCGACAAAATGCGCACGATCAGCACGAGCGCCAGCGCTGAGTCGTTGACCTCGCGCGGCTAGAGTCACCCGGCGGCGCGCTTGCGGACTCCCGGCCGGACATTCTTGAATGGCAAGCTGGACGGGTCGGCCGTCACCGGACCTGGCGCCTCGGCGACTAGGATGCGTCGGGCGATCGGGCCGAAATCGGCACGGAAGTGCACCGAGGATTTCAGGGCGATGATCGGCAGAGTCGACGGGTCCAGCCCGAGATGACGCAGAATCGCCTGATCGAGCGCCTGGATCTTGCGGCTGGCGATGATCACACGCACGCCCCCCTCGACCTCGACCAACGCGCACTGGCCTAGGTCGGCGGTGTTCCCAGCGTTCATCGGGCCGGTCAATGCGAAGCTGCCAGCCTGCAGCGCAAGCACGGTCGCGGTCACCGGCAACGGATCACTCCACGAGAACCCACCCAACTGCAGGGCCAGCGCGGCGCCTAGCCCGGCCGCATGGCAGGCAGCGGCACTGGCGGCGTCGTTGATGGAGCAGACGACGGCCCCTCTGGCACCTTGCCGGATCAATTCGGCCAGCAATCCGGTCGTGTCGCCATGCCCGCCACCGCCCGGATTGTCCTGAGTGTCGGCAATCACGACCGGGCCGGCGGGTTCCGCCAACGCAGCCGCAACGGCGTCGGAGGCCGGGAGCACGCCGCCGGTAAACGACGGCTCCGCGGCAGCCAACTCGGCCAGGAAGGCGTCGGCGGCCCGGTCGGCGCTCGGCAAGTCTTCGGCAAAGGCTGCGAACGCCGGGCCGCAATCGGCAAAGTCGGCGTAGGGAAAGCCGAAACACCAGGCCAATTCCACCACGCCGGAGCCCGCTTCCAACTCCGCCCGGCGGGCCATGATCGGCACCATCGGGCCCTCCAGCGTGCACTGGCTGGTGAGCGGCATCCAATAGTCGAGCTGCCGGAACGCCTTCGCGAACGGGGTGCCACGGTGGATCCGCTGGCACAGCAGGTCCACCGCGCGACGGCCCATCCCCTTCATGTCCACGTGCGGGTAGGTGCGGTAGGGCACGATCACGTCTGCGCAGTCGACCATCAGCGCCGTCATGTTGGCGTGCGGGTCGAGCGTGATCGCGACCGGCACGCGCCCCACGATGGCGCGTACCCGGCGCAGCAATTCGCCCTCGGCATCCGGCGCCCCGATCGCCAAGGCCGCGCCGTGCAGGTCCAGGAAAACGCCGTCGAGCGGCCCGGCCTTCGCCAGTTCGGCGCATAGCAGGGCGGCGATGCGTTCGAACGCTTCCGCCTCGACCGGCCCAGCCGGCATCGCCATGCACCACAGCAATGGCACGGGCGTATCACCGCCAGCCTCGACCGCGGCGATGGCGCCGGCGGCCGCGGCAGCACTGCCCCGCATCGTGCCCAGCAACGCCGGCCCTGCGACCAGCCCGGGATAGCCGGCAGGCGCGAGGAAATCCGCGTAACGCGTCGGCACCGGGGCGAATGAGTGGCTCTCATGCAGGAAGCCGCCGATTGCGATACGTATGGTCCCGCTCCCTTCGAGATGTGAACGTTCGACCGACTACAGCGATTCCGTGGAACTGCTCAATCGTCGGGTGGGCTTCGGCCATCACCTTTCTGCGGCCGGTGGGCTGAGCCCACCGCACGGGCCCCGACGCGCGTCAGACCAGGTGGGCGTCGTCGAAGTCGCCGAGGGCACTGCCGTGCAAAACCAGACGGCGGCTCCGCACGATCGGCAAGGCGGGCTCGACCAGCCACAACACCGGCATACGCGCCACGAGCAGCGCCTGCGCCTCCCGCTCGCCGTCCGCCCCGGCGCGCAACCGGGCGATCACCTCGGGCAGACCGGCGGCATAGGGGAGCAGGTCGCGTGCCGGGTCACCCGTTTGGCCGGCGACGAACCCGGTCACCTGGTAATCACCGGCGGCGACCCGGCGGGCCCACTCGGCAGGCGGGACAGGGGCGGCGTCGAGCTCGATCCCGACCTGTTGCAGCGATTGGCGCAAGACCAGGAACAGGACCTGCCAGGGCACGCCCGGGGGATACAGGAACTGCAGCCGCGTCCGGACACCGTCGTCGTCGGGCCGCAACCCGGCGGCGTTGAAGTGCTCGGCGGCGGCGCGGGGGCTGTGATCCGGCAGCGTCGCCGCGTCGTCGCGGTTGAGGCTGCTGGCGACCGCCGGGCCGGTGGCCACGCGGCCCAGACCGGCCCAGGCGGACCGCAGCGCCTCGTCGCGGTCGATGGCACAGGCCAAACCCAGCCGCACCTCTGCCTGGCCGAGCGGGTTGGCGGCCGGGTTCAGCAACAGCCCCGCCATAGTGGCAGCGGCGGGGGACGCATCGCTCTCGACGGCCAGGGCCGGGACCGACCGCAGATGGGCGATCGAAGACAGCTCCACGGCATCGCCGGCCAACAGCATCGGCTTGTCCGCCAGTGCGAGAGCCAGTCGCGCCGCCGGGTCGGGCATGATGGGGAAGCTGATCGCGCCCAAGGAGGGCTTCGGGCCAGCATACCACTCGAACCGCACCAGCCGCAGCCAGCCGTCGAACCGGAACGGCCCGGCTCCGACCGGCGCCGTCTGCCGCGGGTCGAGTGCCCACCCCGGCCGATCGTGCACATGCTGCGGCACGATCGGCAGCGTCAGCGCATCGAGGCAGCGCAGGAACGCGTCATCGGGTGCGTCCAGGGTCAACACCGCCGTGAGATCGTCCGGCGTCGCTACCGAGACCCGGTCCAGCCCCAGTCGCGGCTGCAAGGCGCGGTGGAAACGGTTGATGGAAAATGCGACGTCCCCCGCACCCAGGCCGCCGCCGTCATGCCAGGTGACGCCGGGTTGCAGGCGGACCGTGTAGGTGAGCCCCTCCGCCGAGAGATCGATGGTCCGGGCCAAGTCCGGCTGCAGCGTTCCGTCGGCGTCCCAGCGCATCAGGCCGCGGTAGATCTTGGCACCGACGAGCCGGGTGCCCTGCCCGTTCGACACACCCGGGATTAGCCCGGACGGCGCGACCGGGAGAGGGCAGACGACCTCCGCTGTGTCGTCGGCAGCCCAGGCGAGGGGTGTGCTCGAGGCAGCGGCGAGGGCGGCCAGCAGGGCGCGGCGAGTCGGTCCCATAGAACAGCAGGCTAGCCGGTTTCCCGTGGGCGACGAAACGCATTAGCGTGGGGAAGGCACGGAGGACGACACGTTTTGAAGGTATTCTGGGACCCGGCGCAGTTGGCACATGCGCCGCGCTTCTTCTTGCAGCGCGGGCAGGTCCGCAGCAATTTCGAGACGCCCGCCCGCGCGCAGTCGCTCCTCGCCGGCTGCGAGGCGATCGGGCTGGAGATCACGGCGCCCGCCCCGGCCGACCGTGCAGCGCTGGAGATGGTGCATCCCGCCGACTACCTGGACTGGATGCAAAACGCCGTCGCGGATTGGGGCGAGATGGCGGATGCCGGCCCCGAGGTGGTCGCCAACATGCATCCCTCGCCGGAGATGCTGCTGACCGGGGGCCGCCCGCCCGCCTCCGTGATCGGCCGTGCGGGGTGGTTTTCCGCCGACGCCGCCTGCCCGATCGGGGCCGGCACCTGGGAGTCGATCGTCGCGGCGGCCGCCTGCGCCCTGGCCGCGGCCGACGAGACGGCGCGCAACCGGGATTGCTACGCCCTGTGCCGGCCGCCCGGCCACCACGCCTATCCGGCGCGCGCGGGTGGCCACTGTTACGTCAACAACGCAGCCCTGGCGGTGGAGCGCCTCATCGGTCACGGCGCCCGCCGCGTTGCGGTTCTGGACATCGACAGCCATCACGGGAACGGCACCCAGGGGATTTTCTGGACACGGGACGACGTGTTCTTTGCGTCGGTGCATGGCGACCCGTCGGGCTATTACCCCTGGTATGTCGGCCATGCCGACGAGCTCGGCGGCGGCACGGGGGTGGGCTTCAACCGCAATTTCCCGCTGGCTGCCGGCACGGGGGACCTCGGCTGGCTCGCCGCGCTGGATGCCGCCTTGCGTGCCATCGACAAATTCGGCGCGGACGCGCTGGTGGTCAGCCTCGGTTTCGATGCATCGCGGGACGAGCCGCTAAACTTCCTCTCGGTGACGCAAGACGGTTTCGCACGGGCCGGCGCCGCCATCGGACGGCTGGCGCTGCCTGCCGTGTTCATCCAGGAGGGCGGCTACAACACCGACCGGCTCGGTTCCCTGCTGGAGACGTTCCTCACCGCCTTCCGGGGATGAGTATCTCGCGGACACGTGCGTCATGAGCATCGCCCGCGTTCAATCCTTCGCCTTCGCGGGGATCGACGCGGTGCCGGTCGAGGTGCAGGTCCAGGTCTCGAGCGGGTTGCCCGCCTTCTTGGTGGTGGGCCTGCCTGACAAAGCGGTGGGCGAGGCCCGCGAGCGGGTGCGGGCGGCTTTGACCGCGATGGGGCTCGCCCTGCCGCCCCGCCGGGTGCTGATCAACCTCGCGCCGGCCGACCTGCTGAAGGAGGGCAGCCATTTCGACCTGCCGATCGCACTCTGCGTGCTGGCCGCGATGGACGTGCTGCCGCGCGAGGACCTGGCCGGGTTCGCGGCGCTGGGTGAGCTGTCGCTGGATGGCACGCTGAACCCAGTAGCCGGTGTGCTGCCGGCCGCCCTCGCCGCCTCGGCCCGGGGTTTGGGGCTGATCTGCCCGGCGGCACAGGGGGGTGAGGCGGCGTGGGCCGGACAAGTGGAGGTGCTGGCGCTGCCAGACTTGCTCTGCGCGGTGAACCATTTCCGCGGCAGCCAGGTGATGACGCCGCCACCCCCCGCCGGCGTTGCCGAGGTGCGCGCCGGGCCGGACCTGTCCGAGGTGAAAGGCATGGAGGCCGCCAAGCGCGCCGTGGAGGTCGCCGCGGCCGGCTCGCACAACCTGCTTCTCGTCGGGCCGCCAGGGGCCGGCAAGTCCATGCTGGCCTGCCGTCTGCCGGGCTTGTTGCCGGACCTGACGCCGGCGGAGGCGCTCGAGGTGAGCACCATCCACTCCGTCGCCGGCATGCTGACCGGGGGGCTGATGGTGAAGCGGCCGCCCTACCGGGAGCCGCACCATTCGGCCAGTCCCGCCGCGCTCACCGGGGGCGGCCAGCGGGCACGGCCCGGCGAGGTCAGCCTGGCGCATCGTGGCGTGCTGTTCCTGGACGAGCTGCCCGAGTTCCCCCGCGCCGCGCTGGAGGCGCTGCGGACGCCGCTGGAGACGGGGCACACGACGGTCGCCCGCGCGGCCGCGCACATCACGTATCCGGCGCGCTTCCAGCTGATCGCCGCGATGAACCCCTGCCGCTGCGGCCACCTGGGGGACCCGGCGCGCGAATGCGGCAAGGCGCCACGGTGCGGCGAGGACTACCTGGGCCGGATCAGCGGCCCGTTGCTGGACCGCATCGACATGACGGTGCAGGTGCAACCGATCGCCGCCACCGAACTCAGCCGCGCACCGGCCGGCGAGCCGAGCGCCGCCGTCGCCGCCCGGGTCGCGGCCGCGCGGATGGCACAGCGCAGCCGGGGCGCGATCAACGCCGAGGCGGATGTCGGCACGATGGTGCTGCACGCCGATGCGCGTGCGTTGGCCGAGCAGGCGGCGGAGAAGCTGCGGCTGTCGGCGCGCGGATTCACCCGCGTGTTGCGGGTGTCCCGCACGATCGCGGACCTGGCGCGGTCCCCTTCCGTGCGGCGGATGGATGTGGCGGAGGCCCTCGCATTCCGCCACCGCGTTCCGGGGCGGGCCGTGTAGCGCTGCCGCGGCGGAGCTCGGCAAACACCTTCGGTCAGGCGGAAATGGGCGATCCCTCCGAGACCTGCATCGCCGCAAACTGCTCGTGCGATACCAAGCGGTTGCGCCCGCTGCGCTTGGCCTCGTAGAGCGCCTGGTCGGCCGCAACGATCAGCGCACTTGGATCTGTCAGGGTGCTCGATGCGTCTTCCCGGTTCGTCGTCGGGACACAGGTCGCGGAGCCGATGCTGGCCGTGACCACGCCGCCATGCGCCGGGTTCCCCTCATGCACGAGACCGAGTGCGGCGATTGCCGCGCGGATCTGCTCCCCGAGCTTCTCCGCGCCAGACCCGTTCGTGCCCGGCAGCAACACCACGAACTCCTCCCCGCCATAGCGCGCCACGAGGTCCGCCGGCCGGCCGACGCAGCCCTCGATGGCCTTGGCCACGGCGCGCAGACAAGCGTCGCCTTCCTGATGGCCGTATTGATCGTTGAAGGACTTGAACCGGTCGACGTCCAGCAGCAGCAAGCTCAGCGACCGCTTCTCCCGCGCGGCCCGGCGCCATTCCGACCCGATCGCCTCGTCGAACCGGCGCCGGTTGAACAGGCCGGTCAAGCCATCCATGGAAGCGAGATGCAACAGTTCGGTATTCGCCGCCTCCAGCTGTTCCTCTGCCCGCTTGCGCTTGCTGATGTCGCGCAGCACGACGATGAAGCCACTATCGTCGGGCATGCAGTTATAATGGGCCTCGGTCCAGATGAAGTGCCCGTCCTTGTGGCGGAAGCGGTAAGTGACCTCGCAATGCCCGGTGGTTCGCTGAGCATTCCTGATGCGGGGAAGCGCGTGCTGCCAATCGTCGGCATGGATCGTGCTGCTCGGCAACTGGCCGACGAGTTCCTCGGCAACATAGCCGAACACGGAGTAGCTGGCCGGTGACACGTAGAGCCGTGTCATGTCGTTGGCGAGCCGCACGATGACATCGTTGGCGTGATCCGCGAGCATGCGATACTGCGCCTCGCTCGTCCGCGCCTGCCGCTCGGCGCGGGCTCGGCGCTGCAACTCACGCTGGAGCAGGAGGCCCAAGCCGCCGGTCGCCGCACACAGTGCCAGCAGAACCGTGCCGATCACGGCCGCCCAGCTCCACCAACTGGCATAGATGTCGACGGCCGAGAGACCGAGGCTCACCATCAGGGGCAGTGTCCCGACATGGGTGAAGCTGTAGACCCGGCGCACGCCGTCGAATGCCACGTCGCCGACGAAGCTGCCGGCGCCCATGCGCTTGAACCGCTGAACATTGCTGCTGCTGGAAAGGTCCCGTCCGATCTGCGCCTGGTCATACGGAGAGCGCATGATGACGACCCCGTCGATGTTGAACAGGTTCATCGAATCCATCGGCCCGAGGTGCAGACGCTTGAAGAGGTCGTGGAAATACTCCAGCCGCAATGTCCCGACCACGATACCGGCGAACGACCCATCCGGATGGTTGATCCGGCGGCTCAGCGCGATCCCCAACTCGCCATTTCCGCGCGAGCGGCGGCGAAACGGGGCGCTGACGTGCAACCCAAGGTCGGGCTGGGAGCGGTGCAACTGGAACCAGGGGCGGTCGCCAATGTTGTCGTGCCGGGCGGGGATCGTGCCGGCTTCCTCGACCACCTCACCATGCTCGTCCACGATCAGGATGGCGCCCAGGTATTCGGCCGTGGCAGAGCGGTCGAACAGCACCGCTTGTTGCATATCGGGACTGAGTTGGTTGAGCCCCGGCAGTCTCAGCCCGTCCACCACGGACTGAAGCGAAAGATCGTAGAGATCGATATTCCGGCCGATATCCTGCGAAACCGCTGTCAGCAGATTGCCAGCAGCCGTCATGGCCTGGCTCTTTGCATCCCGCCGCAGCTGAGCAAGCATGACGACGGCCACTGCGCAAAACCCGAGCACCAACGCCACGATCAATCCACTCACCCAGATCGACGAACCGGGCCGTAGCATGGGTAGATTTCGGGCAGGGCGCTTCGGGAATGCTCGCATGGGCTGGCTTTCGAGTGGCCGCTGAACATCACTCGACGGGATTGCGATAGGGTTAACCGCAATCCCGATTTGTGGACTTGGTGCTTTATTTTTGAGAGCGGGTTAGCACCGGCTGCAGTCTAGTCGTCGGCATGTCCCGCCGTGTTCCCCTGTCCGCGGCCCGGCGCCCACACCGGGTCGGGGCGGCGCCACAGCCCCTTGTCACGCATCGCTTCCGCCAGGGCTTCGGCATGGGCGTCCAGGAACCGCTCGCCCTTGTCCGCCGTGGCGGGCCGCGGGTCGCCGCGCACCCCGGTGACCGGCGCACGCTCGGAAAAGCTCCAGAACCGGCTGAACCCGTCGTATTTCGGCACCGGCTCCGGCCGCTGCCGCACCGCCTCGTCGAACTTGTCCGTGCGGACCAGCTCCGGCGCGACCGCCATCATGACCGAGGTCTCGCCCTCGCAGGCATGCGCCGGGGTTTCCTCGGTCTCGGCGATTTCGGCTACGGCGGCGCGGGTCAGGTACCAGGGCGTGCAAGCCACCACCGGCAGGCCGAACTCGTGCGCCAGTTCGCGCGCCGCGACCGCCAGCGGTTCGACGTTGCCGCCGTGCCCGTTCACGATGAGCAGCCGGGCGAAGCCAATCGCACGCAGCGACCGCACCACGCCGCGCAGCACGCCGGACAACTCGGTGTAGTTCAGGCTGATCGTGCCGCCGAACGGCAGGTGATGCTCGCTCATGCCCGTCCACAGCCCCGGCAGCACCAACACCGGCATGTCGCCGGCCACCAGCCTGGCCGCCCGGATCGCGGCGGCGCTGGCGCTGGCGGTGTCGGTGATCACCGGCAAATGCGGGCCGTGCTGCTCCAGCGAGCCGATCGGCAGCACCGCCAGCGCGTCCTTGTTGGCGGCAACCGCGCGGATCTCCGGCCCGGTCAGCTTCGCCCACTCCACTTGATCCGTCATCGCTCACTCCCGGTTGAAAGCGGCAGTGAGGCAGCTTCCGGCGGCGATGAAAAGCCGGGATCCTCTCCCTGCTTCAGGTCGAGGATGTCGGGTTAGGGCTTCACGAACAGGAGCGGCGCTTGCTCGGCCGGCACGGCGCGCGGGAAGCTTGTTTCCCAGCCGCCGCCGAGGGCCTTGTACAACGTCACCAAATCGCCGGACACGTTCGCGGTGCTGGTGGCGTATTGCTGCTCGGCGTCCAACTCGGTGCGCTGCGCCGTCAGCACGTCGAGGAAGGTCGACAGCCCCTGCACGTATTGCTGCCGGGCCAGCGACAACGCGATCCGGGCCTGGTCCACCGCACGGGCCAATTGCTCGCGGCGCTGCTGTTCGGCCGTGTAGTTGGTCAGCGCATTGTCCACGTCGTGGAACGCCTGCAGCACCGTCTGCTGATACTGCACCGCCGCCTCCTGCTGCTGGGCCTTGCGCAGGTCGAGCGTGTATTTCAGCCGACCGCCCTCGAACACCGGGATGCTGAGCGAAGGGCCACCGGAGAACTGCAGCGCACCGAACGGGCTGATGTTGCCCAGATCCTTGAACCGGATCGCCTGCACGCCGACGCTGCCGGACAGCGTGACCTTGGGGAAGAAATCTGCCTCCGCCTGCCCGATATCGGCGGTCGCGGCGTGCAGGTTCGCCTCCGCCCGGCGGATGTCCGGTCGGCGGCGCGCGAGCTCCGACGGCAATCCGACCGGCACCGCGGGAGGCACGGGCGGCACCGGCTTGGCCTCGGCGAGCTGGGTTTGTAGCGCACCCGGCGTCTCGCCCAGCAATAGGCTGATCGCGTTGATGGAGACCGCGACCTGCGCCTCGAGCTGCGGGATCTGCGCGCCCGTGGTGCCGACCTGGGCCGAGGCGTTGGCGACATCGAGCCCCGTCGTCAGCCCGCCGCGCTGACGTTCCTGCGTAATGCGCAGGCTCTGCTGTTCGCTGGCAAGGGTGTCGCGGGCGATCTGCAACAGCGTCTGCTGGCCGCGCAACTGCATGTAGTCGTTGGCCAACTCGGCCAGCACGGTCACCAGCTCGGACCGCCGCGCCTCGGCCGACATGTCGATATTGGCGTCGGCCGACTCGACTTCGCGGCGCACGCGGCCCCAGAAGTCGATCTCCCACGACGAGTCGAAGCCGGACTGGAACAGGTTGAACGCCGGCAGATGGCTACCGCCCGTGGTCGATGTCGGCACGCCCCCCGACGTTCCGGTCAGCCCGTTGGCGCTGGTGCCGGGCGTGCTGCTGCCGCTGGAACTCGTGCTGCCGGCGCTCGACCCGCTGAGCAGGCCGATCACGCCGCGCTGGGAGATCCGCTCGCGGGTGTAGGAGGCGTTGGCGTTCAGGTTGGGATACTCGTCCGCTGCCGTGACGCCCCGCTGCAGCCGGCTCTCCTGCAGGCGCACCGTCGCGAGGCGCACGTCCAGGTTGGAGCGGGCGACCTGCTCCTCCAAACTCGTCAGGACCGGGTCGTTGAACGACTGCCACCACGCGGCGTCGATCGGCTCGGGCACCGGCTCGCTCGGCGTCGGGGCGGGTGGCTTGGGCCGGCTGGCGAACCAGGAGGTGGGGGCCCAGACGCTCGGCTCCTGGAAATTCGGGCCGAGTGTGCAGCCGCCCAGGACGAGCGAAGCCACGGCAATAGGGAGAAGCTTCACGAAACGTCGCACCTCCGGCGGGGCGGCACAGGCCGTCCGGCGAATGACCGATCGGTTCGGTCAGCGTTTTGACAACAACCCCGGTTTGGCCCGAAGGTCAAGTCAGGGCACAATTCGAAGAACGGGGAGACGCGCGCCAGCTTGATGTCGGACATCGATGTTCTCTCCCCGGAAAAGCAGCAGCAGATCCTGCGCGGTGCCGCGACCGTCTTCTCGCAGGACGGCTACGAAGGCGCCAGCATGTCGCGCATCGCAGCGTGCGCCGGCGTGTCGAAGGGGACACTGTACAACTACTTCGACGGCAAGGCCGGGCTGTTCGTCGCCTGGGTGGGGGGCGAGTGCGAGGCCAAGCTCGCGCATGTTTTCGACACCACCGATCCGGATGGCGCCCCGGAAGACGGCCTGCGGGCGATCGGGCTGCGCATGCTGCGGATGATGATGTCCGAAACGGGCCTGACGATCTACCGGCTGACGGTGTCCGAATCGGCCAAATTTCCCGAACTGGCCCGCGCCTTCTTCGACGCCGGGCCATCGCGGGCCACCGCTTTCATGGCGGCCTGGCTGGAACGGCAGGCCGCTGGCGGCAAGCTGCAGATCAGCGACCCGGTGTTCGCGGCGGAGCAGTTCTTCTCCCTGTGCCAGACCCGGATCGGCATGCTGCGCCGCTTGGGCCTGATGACCGAGCCGGATGACAAGCTGTTCACCCGGGTGGTCGATGCCTCGGTGACCATGTTCCTCAATACCTATGGAGTTAAGGCATGACCTCACCCTTGCCGGCCGTGCTCGACCGAATCGAGGCCGGGCTGGATGCGAGCCGTGCCCGTTGGTTCGACCTGCTGCGCATTCCGAGCATAAGCGCCCAGCCGTCCCACGCCGCCGATTGCGGCCGGGCGGCGGAGTGGCTGCGCGCCGAACTGGCCGCGATCGGGTTCGAGGCCAGGGTGATGCCGACGCCTGGGCATCCCGTCGTGCTGGCCCATCATAACGGTACGGGGAGCGGCCCCCGCCTTCTGTACTATGGCCATTACGACGTGCAGCCGGCCGACCCGTTGGAGCTGTGGACCACCCCACCGTTCGACCCGGTGCTGAGCGAGGGTCCGCACGGTCCCCGGATCTCCGCCCGTGGCGCCGTGGACGACAAGGGTCAGGTGATGATGTGGCTGCAGGCGCTGCGCGGCTGGCACGAGGTGGCGGGCGGCCCGCCCTGCCCCGTCACCGTGCTGATCGAGGGCGAGGAGGAGATGGGGAGCGTGAACCTCGAGCCGTTCCTGACCGAGCACAAGGACGCACTCGCCGCCGACATCGCCATCATCAGCGACACCGGCATGTGGGACATCGACACCCCGGCCGTCACGACCCGCCTGCGCGGCATGGTGTATGTGGAGCTGACCCTGCACGCGGCGGAGCGCGACCTGCATTCCGGGCTGTATGGCGGCAGCGCGCTCAATCCGATCAACGCGCTAACCCGTATCCTCGGCGACCTGCACGATTCGGAGGGCCGCATCCAACTGCCGGGGTTCTACGACGGCATCGCCGACACGCCGGCGGCGCAGCTCGCGGAATGGCAGTCGCTGGGCTTCGACGAGGCGAAGTTCCTGGGCGGTATCGGCCTGTCGGTGCCGATCGGCGAGCATGGCCGGTCGGCCCTGGAGCGGATGTGGGCGCGTCCGACGGCCGACATCAACGGCATCTGGGGCGGCTATACCGGGGCTGGCAGCAAGACAGTGATCGCCGCGGAGGCCTCGGCCAAGGTGTCGTTCCGCCTGGTGCCGGGCCAGGACCCTGGCCGCGTGTTCGAGGCGTTCAAGCGCTTCGTCGCCGATCGCACACCGGCCGATGCCCGGGTGGAGATCACGCAGTTCTCCTCCGCGCCCGGTGTGGAGATCCCGACGGACAGCAAGTTCGTCGCCGCCGCGCGCGAGGCAATGGCCGACGAATACGGCCGCCCGGCGGTGCTGATGGGCAGCGGCGGGTCCATCCCCGTCGTGGAGAGCATGCGCCGTATCCTGGGGGTGGATTCGCTGCTGATCGGGTTTGGCCTGCCGGACGACCAGGTGCACAGCCCCAACGAGAAGTTCGAGTGGCGTTGCTTCCACAAGGGCCTACGCAGCCACGCAAGGCTCCTGGCAAAGCTGTCAGCCTAAGGAGGGGAGAACTTTCCCGGCGCTTTCGCTTTGATGTTCGCATCGAAGGAGACCGCCCATGCGCCGACTTGCAATCCCCGTAGCGTTGGCTGCGCTCTGTTCTCTCTCCGGTTGCATCGGAGCGCCTGCGCCTGGCCCCGTCAGCTATGTTCCGAACGGTGCTCCGCCCGGCTACTCGCCTCCCGGCTACCCGCCGCCTGGCTACGGTCCCCCAGGTGGCTACGCGCAGCCCCCCGCGGGGCAGCAGGTCGCATTCGGTTCGACGTGCTACGCAGGTGTCTATACCTGCGCGTTGCCCCAGGCCCTGCCGGTCGGGGCGCAATGCTCCTGCCCCGGTCTGGGTGCGCCGTCATACGGTAACGTTCGCTGATTCGGCGGCCGCGCGGGGCAGCCCTCGCTTGCGCGGCCTAGCTACTGTCCAGCCACAGTGCTAATGCGCGCGCCTCGCACGCACCCGTTTCCCTGAGCCCTAAAGGCACCGATGTCCGCTCTCTTCCCGGTCGCGACGCTGGCCCCCGAGCAGACCAGCCCACTCGTACTCGCCCTACCCAAGGGCCGGATTCTGGCTGAGTGCGGCGAATTGCTGGCGCGGGCCGGTGTCGTCCCGGCCGCCGATTACTTGGACGAAGATTCCCGCCGTCTCCGCTTCCCAACCGACGACCCGGCACTCGACGTCGTTCGCGTCCGCCCCTTCGATGTCGCCACCTTCGTGGCGTTCGGCGGCGCCCAGATCGGCATTTGCGGCTCGGACGTGCTGATGGAGTTCGACTATCCGGAGTTGTATGCCCCGCTCGACCTGGGCATCGGGCATTGCCGGGTTAGCGTAGCGGGCCCGGCCGACTGGATCGACACCGCCGACACACAAAGCTGGTCGCGGGTCCGGATCGCCACGAAATACCCCAATATCGCCCGCCGCCACTTCGCCGCCCGCGGCATCCATGCCGACGTGGTGCACCTGAATGGCGCGATGGAACTGGCGCCCGGCCTCGGCCTGTCCCGGCTGATCGTGGACTTGGTGCAGACCGGCTCCACCCTCGCCGCCAACGGCCTGCGGGAGGGCGAGGTGATCGCCCACGTGTCCAGCCGCCTCGTGGTGAACCGCACGGCGCTGAAGACCCAGCCCGAGGCGATCGGGGCCTGGATCGAGCGCTTCCGGGCGGCCCTCTGCCCGTGAGGCGGCTCAGCACGACGGAGCCCGGTTTCGCGGCCGCGTTCGACGCGCTGCTGCAACAGGCTCGCGACACCACCGCGAGCGTCGACGCCCCCGTCGCCGCCATCATCGCGGAGGTGCGGGCGCGCGGCGACGAGGCACTGTGCGAGTTCACCCACCGGTTCGACGGCCATGTGCTCGACCCGGCGGATCTGCGCATCGGCTCGGACGAAATCGACGCTGCCGCCAACGCCATACCGCACGAACTCGCGGTCGCGCTGGACGTGGCGGCAACCCGCATCGAGGCATTCCACCGCCTGCAGCTACCGCAGGATATCGAGACTACGGACGCGGAGGGCGTCCGCATGGGCATGCGTTGGAACGCCCTGGACGCCGTTGGGCTGTATGTTCCGGGCGGCAAGGCGGCCTATCCGTCGTCGGTTCTGATGAACGCGATCCCCGCCCGGGTTGCCGGCGTCGAACGGCTGGCTATGTGCGTGCCGACCCCCGGCGGGGCGCTGAATCCGCTGGTGCTGGCCGCCGCGCGCCGGGCCGGGGTGACCGAGGTGTACCGCATCGGCGGCGCCCAGGCGGTTGCTGCCTTGGCGTATGGCACCGCTACCATTGCCCCCGTCGACCGCATCGTCGGGCCCGGCAACGCCTATGTCGCGGAGGCCAAGCGGCAGGTGTTTGGCCGCGTCGGCATCGACGGCATCGCCGGCCCGTCGGAGGTCGTGGTGCTGGCCGACCGCACCGCCAGCCCGCATCGGGTGGCGGTCGACCTGCTAGCCCAGGCCGAGCACGACGAGAGCGCCCAGGCGATCCTGATCACGGACGACCCGGCGCTGGCTGACGCCGTGGCCCATGCGGTGCCAGCCGAACTCAAGACCCTGTCCCGGGCCGAGGCCGCTGCCTCGTGGCGCGACCATGGCTGCATCATCCTGGTGCGGGACTGGGACGAGGGCGTTGCCCTCACCGACCGGCTGGCGCCCGAGCACCTGCAGATCATGGTGGCCGACCCGGCCGCCCTGTTCGCCCGCATCCGACACGCCGGCGCCGCCTTCCTCGGTGCGGACTGCCCGGAGGCGCTGGGCGACTACGTGGCCGGCCCGAACCACGTGCTGCCCACTGGCCGTACCGCTCGGTTTGCGTCGGGGCTGTCGGTTTACGACTTCCTGAAGCGCACCACATGGGTGCAAGCCGACAGCGACTCGCTGGCCCGGATCGGCCCCGCCGCGGTGGCGCTGGCGGAGGCGGAAGGGCTTCAGGCACACGCCCGCAGCGTTGCCATGCGCCTCGGACAGCCGCCGCACGCTTGACCCGGCGCGGCTGCAACATCATGTTCCGCCTCGTCAACAGGGTTCGAGGACAAATCGGGATCATGCATGTCTAAAGAGGATATGATCGAGTTCAGCGGCACCGTGCAGGAGCTGCTGCCCAACGCGATGTTTCGAGTGAAATTGGACAACGAGCATAGCATCCTGGCGCATACGTCGGGCAAGATGCGCAAAAACCGCATCCGAGTGCTGGCTGGCGACCGGGTGAACGTCGAAATGACGCCCTACGATCTGTCCAAGGGCCGGATAACCTTCCGATTCAAGTAGCTGGCCATTTCAGATAGCTCGGCTCGCCCTCCCCTTACCTTGGCGTCGGCCAGCCCGCGCCGCGTGGCCTTGCTGGCGCAGATCGGCATCACGCCGGACCAGATCCGCCCCGCCGACATCGACGAGACACCGCTTCGCGACGAGGCGCCGCGCATCCATGCCGCTCGCCTGGCCCGCGCGAAGGCGGCGGTCGCGCATGGCGCCGGCGGGTTCACCCTCGCGGCCGACACCGTCGTGGCGCTCGGTCAGCGCATTCTCCCGAAAGCCGCCGATGCCGCCGAGGTCGCAACCTGCCTACGGCGGCTGATGGGACGGCGTCACCACGTTCTCACCGCCGTGGTGCTGATCGGCCCAGATGGCCGCGCCACCGAGCGCGTGGTCGATAGCGTGGTCGGCTTCGTGCGGCTGACCGAGGCGCAGATCAGCGACTACGCGGCGGGTGGCGAAGGCGAGGGCAAAGCGGGCGGCTACGCCATCCAGGGCCGTGCCGCCGCCTTCATCCGTTTCCTGTCGGGTAGTTACAGCGGCGTCGTGGGTCTGCCCTTGTTCGAGACGGCGCAGTTGTTGCGCGGACAAGGCTGGCTGCGGCCGTGAGCGTGCACGCCGCGTGCAGCCCCGGGGAAATCCGGGTCGCCGCGATGCAGGACGGCCACCTCACCGATTACGCCATCTGGCGCCCTGGCCGCCCGGACGGCGTCGGCGACGTGCATCGCGGCCGGGTCACGGCGATGGTGCCCGGCATGGCCGGCGCCTTCGTGGCGATTGGCGGTGCGGATGGCTTCCTGCCCGATAGCGCCGGTGCCGCGACCCGCGGCGTCGGCGACATCCTCGCCGTCCAGATCACGCGGGCTGCCCAGGGCGGCAAAGGCCCCCGACTGGCCGCCCTGCCCGAGGACGCTGGATCCGGCCCACCCGCCCTGCTCCGCCCTGGACCCAACCCCGTGCTACGCCTCGCCGCCTTGCATGACGGGCCCGTGGTGGTGGACGACCCGGCCGTGTTCGCCACCCTTCGCCCGTTCCTCGGTGAGCGCCTGGTTCTGGGCACCGCCTGGGATGAGACGATGCAGACCGCGATCGCCGCACTGTCGGACCGTATCGTGAGCTTGCCGGGTGGCCTGCGGGCCAGCATCGAGCCGACCGCCGCCCTGGTCGCCATCGACATGGACATGGCCGCCGCAACCGCCGGACGCGAGGCCAAGACCACGAAGCAGGAGGCCGCCAACCGTGCCGCCCTGCCCGCCTTGGCCCGGCAGATCCGCCTGCGCAGTCTAGCTGGCACGATCCTGATCGACCTGGCTGGCCTGCCGCTTCGCCGCCGCCCCGCACTGGCCGATGCGATCCGGGCTGCCCTCGCGCCGGACCCGGCCAAACCGCGCCTGCTCGGCTTCACGGCAAGTGGCTTGGCGGAGATCCAGCGCGCCCGCACCCACACCCCGCTGCACGAACTGCAGGCTGGCCCGCATGCCGCCGGTCTTGCTGCCTTGCGCACCATCGCCGTGTCCGCCGGTTCACCGCTCACGCTGTTGCGCGCCGCACCCGATGTGGTGTCCGCCCTGGAGGCCGACCCGGTGGCGCTGCCGGCCCTTGCCAACCGGCTCGGCCGACCCCTTGTGCTGCGGTCTGACCCGGCGCTGTCCCCCTGCGCCACCATCATCGAGGAGCGCCCGCGTGGCTGAAGCCTGCCCCATCTGTGGCCGCAAGCCCGACCCCAAGACCCGCCCGTTCTGCTCGCCGCGCTGCGCCGACATCGATCTCGGCCGCTGGTTCACCGGCCAATACCGCGTGCCGGCGCGTCCGGAGGAGGACGAAGCGGGCGAGGGCTGATTCGGTGGCTTGCCCGCGGTGTGAGGTTCGGCTACATGCGCCGCTTCCAGCGTTGCCCAGGTAGCTCAGCTGGTAGAGCATGCGACTGAAAATCGCAGTGTCGGTGGTTCGACTCCGCCCCTGGGCACCTTCAATCAAACGCCCCGGACTTCCCGCATCACGGCATCCGCTCGGGACCGCCCGGCCGTCCGGTCGGCCGATCATGCTGCGCCGCATGATTGCAAACACGGAATGGCAGGTCGTAAGCTCGTCGATCGGCTGATCAACAGGCCGCGGAGGATGAGACAATGAGCGCAACGTTCACAGGTCCGTCGCACGCCACTACCCATCTCGATAAGGTCAGGAGCACCGATCAGGGTGCCGGAGACCGCATGTCGGTGATCCTCGGCGTGGCGGTCGGGCTGATGGTGTGGGCCACGATCGCGGCCATGGCCGTCTTCGCGCTCGGGCGTTTGTAAGGCCTGCCGCAAACCGGCCCGAATCGCGCCAAACTGGGGTCACACTGCCGCGGCATGCTGCGGGCATGTCCCGTGCAATCACGCTGATCGTCGTCCTGTGCCTCACCTGGTTCGTGATCGTCCATCACCACGGGGAGGCTGCCGCGTTGGGATCGAACGCCACGACGCAGAGTTCGACCCGGTAGCCACGGTGTCCGGCAGTCCTGCTTCCGACCTCGCTTGCCGACTACAGGGCAGCGTTCGCCGTGTTCACCATAGTCTGCATGTGGGTGCCCAGGCCGGTGAAGGCAGTCACCAAGACGGTCGCGATCACGGCGGCAATCAAAGTATATTCTAATGCTGTCACCGCACGCCTGTCGGTGCTCAGGACCAAACTGGTCGCGATCAGCCGTTTCATTTGATTACCTCCTCCTGAATTACCAGCCAGTTACAAGCGCCCTTTGCTTGGATTGTCTCAAGCCATGAAGTGTCAGGAAGTATGGGATTGCGTCTGAAGGCGGGGCGACAGCCTACGCTGGGGGGCGGTGAGGCGAACGCGCCACGAAAATAATTTGCGCCATGACGGAATAGACCGGCTGAAAACGCGTCTACTGGCTGATCCCCACAACGAAGGCATCCAGCATGACGCGGTTTTTCGGCCTGTTTCTCGTCGCGACCACCACGCTCTCCACAGCCGCACTCGCAGCCACGCCGGAACGCATTCGCGGAACCGTGACGGGCATCACGGCGGACGCGGTGATGGTGCACGCGCCGGACGGCACGGATAAGACGGTCGGCCTCACCAGCACGACGCACTACCAGAAGGTCGTGCGCGCCAGCCTCAGCAACGTCGAACCCGGCAGCTACATCGGCACCGCCACGAAGGAAGTCGGCGGCAAGCTGATCGCGCTCGAAGTCGTGCTGTTCCCGCCCGCCATGAAGGGCGCTGGTGAGGGCCATTACGGCTGGGACCGCATCCCCGACACCACGTTGTCGGGTGGGGCGAGCGCGTCCAGCACGATGACGAACGGCACGGTCAGCACGGCCGCTGCAACGGCCGGGTCGGCTAACACCACCATGACCAACGGCAACGTCTCGGCCGCCGACGCCAAGGGCGGCGCCAAGCAGCTGACCGTCACCTACAAGGGTGGCGAGCAGTCGATCCTGGTGCCGCCGACGGCGCCGGTGGTGAGCTTCGTGCCGGGTGCGATGGCCGACGTGACGAAGGGCTCGACGGTGTTCATCGGTGCCAGCAACGATGACGGCAAGCTGACCGCCAACTCCGTCAACTACGGCAGCGACGGCGTCAATCCGCCGATGTGATGCAGCGCAGGCCTTCCGCATTTCGGCGCGGAAGGCCTGCCATTCGGGGTAGCAGCATGCACGACGCAGGCCCGGGCGGTCATCCCGCCCATCCTCTGCCGATCCGGATCATGCATTGGATCGGCGCGATCGCCATCCTGTGCATGATCTCGAGCGGGTGGGCGATCTACAACGCCTCGCCCAGCCTGCCCTTCAGCTTCCCAAGCTGGCTGACCCTGGGGGGATGGCTGGCCGGTGGCATCGCGTGGCATATCGCGGTCATGTGGGTGCTGTTCGTGGACGGCATCGCCTACCTCCTGTATGGCCTGGTCACCGGACATTTCCGCCGCGACTTCCGGCCGCCTGCGCCAGGGGCGGTGGCGCGCGACATCGGCGCCGCACTGCGCGGCCGGCTGGATCACCGGATCGGCCATTACAACGCGGTGCAACGGCTGCTGTATGGCGGCGTGATCCTCGCCCTCTGCCTGATCGTCGCCACCGGGCTCTCGATCTGGAAGCCGGTCCAGTTCGGCTGGCTGACCGATGTATTCGGCGGCTACCCCGTCGCGCGCGGCATCCACCTGGCCGCGATGCTGGCCATCGCCGCCTTCGTGGTGCTGCACGTGGCGCTGGCGCTGATGTACCCGCGCACGATCGTGTCCATGGTGTCCGGCGTGCCGGCGGAACCGGAGGTCTCCACGCCATGACGCCACACGGTGCGAAACCGGTCGTCACGGCCGACGAAATCCGCCCCGAGCTGGCCCGGCTCGGGCGGCGCAACGTGCTGCTGCGCGGATTGACGCTCGGCAGCCTCGGCCTGCTCACGGGTTGCGACTTGGCCACCCACTCCGGCGTGGACGGGGCATTGTGGGCGATGCTGCGGTTCAACGACCGCGTGCAGGCGGCCCTGTTCTCCCGCACCCGGTTGGCCGATACCTACCCGGCGAGCGCCATCACCAACCCGTTCCGCTTCAATGCGTATTACGAGGAATACCAGGTTCGCGAGGTTCCGGACGATTGGCGGCTCACGCCGACCGGGCTGGTCACCGACAAGACGCCGTGGACGGTCGACCGGCTTCGCGCCCTGTCCCAGGCTGGCCAGATCACCCGGCACATCTGCATCGAGGGATGGAGCCAGGTCGGCCAATGGAGCGGCGTAAAGCTCAGCGATTTCCTCCAGCACGTCGGGGCAGATCTCAGGGCGCGCTATGTCGGGTTCACGTGTTTCGACGATTATTCCACCAGCATCGACATGGCGAGCGCCCTGCATCCGCAGACGATCCTGGCGCTGGACTTCCTCGACAAGCCGCTCGCCCCGGAATGGGGCGCACCGCTCCGCCTGCGCATCCCGACCAAGCTCGGCTTCAAGAGCGCGAAGAACGTCCAGGCCATCACCGTCACCAACACCAATCCCGGCGGCTATTGGGAGAAGCAGGGCTACGACTGGTACTCCGGCACCTAATGTCCGAATTCTCCCGGCTGGAGGCGGCGATACCGGCGATGCGGCGCTATGCCTGGTCGCTGTTGCGCAACGGCCCGGAGGCCGACGACCTGGTGCAGGACAGCCTGGTGCGCGCGCTCGACCGGATGTCGGGCTGGCAGGGTGGCGCCGACATGCGGCCGTGGCTCTTCACCATCATGCACAACCTGCACGTCAGCCGATGGCGGCGGCTGCGGCGGTTCGCGCCCGTCGCCGTGGATGACGCGGACCCGGCGTTTCAGGTGGGCCCAGAGCAGCCGCACCGGGCCGAATTGCGGCGTGTGGCGGAGGTGATGGACACGCTGCCGGAGGAGCTGCGGCAGGTGCTGCTGCTCGTCGTCGTCGAGGGGCTGCACTACGCCGAAGCCGCTGGCGTGCTCGGGCTGCCGATCGGTACCGTCATGTCCAGGCTTAGCCGGGCACGGGACCGTCTACGCCGTGAATTGGATCAAGCGGCCCCGGCGCTCAGGAGAGTGAAGTGACGTCCGAGACCAGGCCGATCAAGGAGGACGACCTACACGCGTTCGTCGATGGCTGGCTGACCCCCGAGCGCCGCGCCCAGGTGGAACGGTATCTGAACGAGAACCCGGCCGAAGCCGCACGTGTCCGGGACTGGAGCACCGTCACTGCCTCGCTCCGCTCCGCCCTCGATGCCAAGGCGCGCGAGCCGGTGCCGCCGCAACTGGACGTGCGCCGCCTCGCCGCCGCCCGTGCCGCGACCCGGCGTTGGAGCACGCGGGCGGTTGGGGCAGCGATCGCCGCCTCGATCGTGCTGGGTATCGGGACGGGTTGGCTGGCTCGCGGGTCCGACCGGCCGACCGGCGTGGCGTCGATCGCGAAGGAGGCGCTGGCGGCCCATCAACTGCTTACGCCCGGCGCGGTGCGAACGGTGGAGTGGGCGGATCCTGGCATGGCGGGGCGAATCACTCCGCCGGATCTGTCGGCTGCGGGTTACACGCTCAAGGGCCGGCAGGTGGTGGCGACGGACGAGGGGCTCGGCTCGATGCTGATGTACGAGGATGGCGCCGGAAACTGGATCAGCGTGTTCATGCGGCCGATGCACCAGAGGGACATGACAGCCCCCATGCAGCCGGTGGGAAATGCACCTGGATTTGCCTGGGCCACCGACGGGTTGGGCGTAAGCCTGATTGCGTCGACACCGTTCCCGCAACTCCACGGGCTGGCCGACGAGGTCAGGCGCAGCCTACGGTCCTGACCGATGATCGAGAGCGGTGCCGTGGTGCAGCCTGTGGCGGGGAAAGCGTGGCGCCTGGGTATCGTGCTCGCACTGCGTCAGTCGCCCGACTGGTCGACGCTGGCGCGGGATCACGGCAATGGGGACGTGATCGACCCGGCGCGCTACGTGCCGCCACACTCCGTGCCCGCTTTCCCCGACCACATCCAAGCATGCATTGCCGGCTGGAATGCCTCGTTCGGGGTGGATTTCTTCACGTGCCGGGCCGAACTGCAGGCGATCGCCCGCAAGACGCTTGATGCGGTCGAGGGCGGGCTCGTGCTCCCGCGGGAGGCGCTGGCCGAGTGTCGGCCGGCGAGCCCGTTCCGGCTGTTCTTCCTCGACGACGACGATTGGTTTGCTCCCGATACCGCAGCGCGTATGGCCGATGTCGGCGATGAGGACGTCGCGGTGTTTCCACTGCTGCGACTCGATGCAACGGTGTTCACCTTCGTGCGTGAACTGCGGCGCACCAGCCCCGTCATCGGCTTCCCGAACCGGTTCTCGCATCGCTACCAAACCAACAACTACGCCTTGCACGAACGGCTCTGCACGCCGGAGTGCCTGGCTCTGCTGTCGGATCACATCACAGCGTCGGCCGAGGCAGACCGGCGGGGATTGCGGGACAGGTACCACGACGTGATGGTCAGTGCGACCAACAAGACCCCCGTTTCCGCCAGTGTGATCGCACGCTTGCCGAGCGACCCAGCCGCGTTCCGCCAACTCGTTTGCGGGTTCGTATCGTCACTCCGCGGGCTTGGCCTTCCCGACCACGCCGCTTGGATGCACGACCCGATCCAGCGCACGGCGGACCTGTTCGTCCGCGCGCTGGGTTAGCCTCGGACACGGCTCAAAACGTAGGGTGGGATTCAGCCCACCACCTTTGCCGCGGCCGGTGGGCTGAAGCCCACCCTACGCCATAGCCGTCTGGCCGCTGCGATCACTCCTTCAACACCGCCGTCGCCTCGATCTCGACCAACGCCATTTTCTCGACCAGCCTGGTCACGCCCACCGCCGACATGGCGGGGAAGTGCTTTCCCATAACGGAGCGATAGGCCTTTCCTATGCCGGGTAGGTTTGCGGCGTAGTCGTCCAGGTCGCAGATGTACCACGTCAGCCGCACGATATCGGCCGGCATACCGCCGCCCGCCGCCAGCACGTCGGCCACGTTCTGCAGCGCTTGGCCGACCTGCGCCACCAGTCCGTCGGCGAAGCGGCCCTGCGCGTCCCAGCCGATCTGGCCGCCGACGAACACCGTCTCGCCGCGCGCCGCGATGCCGTTGGCATAGCCGGACGGTGCGGGCCAACCCGGCGGCTGCAGAACCCTCACGCGGCCAACACCTGGCGGGCGATGATCATCTTCTGCACCTCGGTTGCTCCCTCGTAGATGCGCAAGGCCCGGACGTCGCGATACAGCGACTCCACGATGCAGCCGCGCTTGACGCCGAGGCCGCCCATGATTTGCACGGCCGCGTCGATCACGCGTTGTGCCGCCTCGGTGGCGAACATCTTGGCCATCGCCGCCTCGCGCGTGATGCGCACGCCCGTCGTGTCCCGCGTCCAGGCGGCGCGGTAGATCAGCAGCGCTGCCGCGTCGATCTCGGTGGCCATGTCGCCGATGGTGGATTGCGTGACGGCCAGGTCGGCCAGCATTCCCGCACCCATCTTGCGCGTGCGGGCGCGGTGCACGGCTTCATGCATCGCACGCCGGGCCATGCCGAGGGCCGCTGCGCCGACGGTCGGGCGAAATACGTCGAGCGTCGACATCGCGATCTTGAAGCCTTCCCCGGCCCGGCCCAGCAGTGCGTCGGACTCCACGATGCAGCCGTCGAAGAGCAATGTCGCGAGCGGGTGCGGCGCGATGACATCGATGCGTTCGGTCACGATCAGCCCCGGCGTGTCGGCCGGCACCACGAAGGCGGAAATGCCACGCGTACCCGGGGCATCATCCGTGCGGGCGAACACGACGTAATGCGCCGCGATGCCGCCATTGCTGATCCAGGTCTTCACGCCGTCCAACCGCCAGCCGCCGGGAACTGCCGTGGCCGTGGTGCTCATCGCCGCCACGTCCGACCCGGCGTCCGGCTCGGACAGGGCAAACGCCGCCAAGGCCTCACCACTGCGCACCGAAGGCAAGAACCGCGCCTTCTGTTCTGCCGTGCCGAACAGCGTGATCGAGCCGGTGCCCAGCCCCTGCATCGCGTAGACGAAATCGGCCAGGGCATCGTGCCGGGCCAGCGTCTCGCGCATCAGGCACAGCGAGCGGACTTCGAGATGCCCGTCCTCCGGCACCGCATGGCGGAACAAATTGGCGGCGCCCATGCGGCGCGCCAGGTCACGGCACGCCGCGTCGACGTCGGTATCATTGCCGTGCGGGTGCGCGAGTTCGGGCGTGGCCCAAGCCTCTACCTCCTCGGACAATGCACGTTGCGCATCCGACAGGAACGGCCATTGCAGGTACGAGCGATCAGTCACCCTTGAACTCCGGCTGCCGTTTGTTGGCGAACGCTTCGAACGCGCGGGTGAAATCTTTGGTCGCCATGCAGATCGCCTGCGCCTGCGCTTCGGCCTCGATAGCGGTGTCGATGTCCATGGACCACTCGCGGTGCAGCATGGTCTTGGTGATGCCGTGCGCGAAGGTGGGGCCTAAGGCGAGTTTGCCGGCGACACCCTGCGCATGGCCCAGCACGGCGCCGGGTTCGAGCAGGGTGTTATAGAATCCCCAGGCGAGCCCCTCCTCGCCCGTCATCGCGCGGCCGGTGAACAACAGCTCGCTGGCGCGCCCCTGGCCGATCAGCCGGGGCAGGATCGCGCAGGCTCCCATGTCGCAGCCGGCAAGGCCGACGCGGGTGAACAAAAAGGCCGTGCGGCTGGCGGCGGTCGCGTACCGCAGATCGCTTGCCATCGCCAGGATCGCACCCGCGCCGGCGCACACGCCTTCCACCGCCGCCACGATCGGCTGCGGGCAGGCGCGCATTGCCTTGACTAGATCACCGGTCATGCGCGTGAAGGCGAGCAGCTCCGGCATCGCCATCTTGGTCAGCGGCTCGATGATCTCGAACACGTCGCCGCCGGAGCAGAAATTGCCGCCGGCACCGGTGATCACGACGGCCTTCACCGCGCTCTCGTATTGCAGCGCGCGGAACGTGTCCCGCAGCTCGGCATAGCTGTCGAAGGTCAGCGGGTTCTTGCGCTCCGGCCGGTTGAGCGTGACCGTCGCGACCCCGCCATCCATCTGCCACAGAAAATGTTGCGGGTTCACATGATCTCTCCACCAGCCACTGCGATCGACTGTCCGGTCAGCGACCCGGCATCGTCGTGACACAAATACGCAACCGCTCCCGCGACCTCCGCAGGCTGCACTAGGCGGCCCTGCGGGTTGGTGCGCTCCAGCGCGGAGCGGGCATCCCCTGCCGTCTTGCCGGTTTTGGCGACGATGGTGTCCACCGCGCGGCTCACCAGGTCGGTATCGGTGAACCCCGGGCAGACGGCGTTCACGGTGACACCGGTGCGCGCCAATTCGACGGCGAGCGCACGCGTCAGCCCGATCACGCCGTGCTTGGCGGCACAATAGGCCGCGGTATAGGCGTAGCCTTTCAACCCGGCCGTGCTCGCGATCGACACGACGCGGCCCCACTTGCGCTGCGTCATGCCCGGCAGCACCGCCTGGATCGCGGTGAAGCAACTGGTGAGGTTCAGCCCGAGCATGGCCGCCCAATCGGCCTGGCTGTGCTGGCCGAACGGGGCCGACACGGCGCCCCCAGCGTTGTTGACCAGGATATCGAACGACCCAAGCCGCGTGATCGCGTCCGACAGTGCCGCCGCGTCGGTCACGTCGGCCACGGCGTGTTCATAGGGAGTTGCCGCCAGCGCCGCCTCGTCGCGGCCGAGCACGACGACTGTGGCGCCCTCGGCGGCCAGCCGATCGGCCACGGCGCGGCCAATGCCCTTGGCGCCTCCCGTGACCAGCGCTCTGCGCCCGTTCATCTTGTATCCCTTGGTAGGCGGCCGATCCTGCCGGGCGGTCTTTACCTCGTCAATCGTTTAGACCTAAACCATTTCGTGGCCGCTGGGAGGCAACACGTGATCCATCCGATGTACGGACCCAACCGGTTCAAACTGGGGCTGTTTTCGCTGAACGCCGATGGTGGTCTCGCCCTCACCCGGGTGCCCGAGCGGTGGCCCGCGACCTGGCCGGGCGTCGCCAGCGCGGCGCAGATGGCCGACCGCGCCGGGCTGGAGTTCATCCTGCCGATCGCGCGTTGGAAGGGCTTCGGCGGCGAGCTCAACAGCCGGGAATGGAGCTTCGAGACGCTGACCTTCGCCGCGGCGCTGGCGGGGATCACGCAGCGGATCGCGGTGTTCTCGACCGTGCACGTGCCGATGGTGCACCCGGTGTTCGCGGCCAAGGCGCTCGCCACCGTCGACCAGGCGAGCGGCGGCCGGGCTGGGCTGAACATCGTCTGCGGCTGGAACCCCGAGGAATTCGCGCTATTCGGCCTGGAGATGATCGAGGATCGCTACGCCCAGGGCCGCGAATGGGCTCAGGTGATCGAGCGGATCTACAGCGAAGCCGAGCCGTTCGATTTCCACGGCCAGTTCTACGACCTGAAAGCCGTATCGGGTAAGCCGCAACCGGTGCAGCGCCCGCGCCCGGTGACGTTGAACGCCGCGTTCTCGCCACCGGGCCGTGCCTTCGCCGCGGAGGCCGCCGATTTCCTGCTGACCACGTTCGTCGCGATCGAGGACGGGCCGCCCACCATCGCCGACATGAAGGCCCGCGGCGAGGCGCATGGGCGCGACGTCGGCGTGATGGCGACGTGCCATTTGGTGTGCCGCGCAAGTCAGGCGGAGGCGGAGGAGTATTACGAGCATTACGCGGTGACGATGGCGGACCAGGCGAGCCTGGACATCTACACGGCGGCCAAGTCGGCGAATTCCAACTCGCACGATCCGTCGGCCTATCAGCGCCACCGCAAGCGGTTTGCGGCAGGGGGTGGGACGTATCCGCTGGTGGGCACGCCGCGGCACATCGCGGACGAGCTGATCCGGATCGCAGAGGCAGGGTTCGCCGGGACGACGCTGTCGTTCGTGAATTTCACGGACGAGTTGCCGTATTTCGTGACCGAAGTCATGCCGTTGCTGGTCAAGGCGGGGCTGCGGGTCGATTAACGACTAAGTCCCCCTCCGCTTGTGGGAGGGGTTAGGGGCGGGGTGCGCGCGCCATAGGGGCCGATTGTGGGTATCCCTCACCCCGGCCCTCTCCCGTGAAGGACGGGAGAGGGAGAAGTCCTATGCAATCGCTCACAAGGGAGCGGGAGAAGGGTTATTGGCCTTGGAACGCTGGGCGCCTGCCCCGCTTGCGGGCTGCGATGCCCGCCTGGTGGTCCTGGCTTACCCGGCACGCCTCCACCAGCGAGCCCAACGCCGGGTCGTCAGGAAGGGCCACCATCCGCTTCATCGCCGTGACCGCCAGCGGCGCGTTGTCGGCGATCTCCCGCGCGAGATCGACCACGATGTCGGACAAGTCACTATCCGGCACGACCAGTGTGACCAGGCCGATCCGCAGCGCCTCGCGCGCCTCGACCCGCCAGCCGGTGAGCAGTAGCCGCTTCGCCTGCTGCGGCCCGACCAAAGCCACGAGGGCTGCAACCGTGCCCGGCGAGTAAGCCGAGCCCCATCGCGCGGCAGGCAAGGCGAACGCGCTGTCCTCGGCAGCGATCAGCAGGTCCGCGTGCAAGGCAAGCAATAGCCCGGCCCCGATGCAATCCCCCCGGATGCGGGCGATCACCGGCTTGGGGAACGCGGCCAGCGCATCCTGCGCGCGGCTGCAGGCGGCAGCGTGGTCGGCGATGTCCCCCATGTCCTCGTCCTCGGGATCCGTCACGAAGGCCTGGTAGCCGGCGCCGGTCAGCACCACCACACGGATCTCGGGATCGTGGGCGTAGCGCTCCAGCACATCGGCCATGTTGCCCAGATCGGTGGCGCAGGCGGCGTTGCGGGGCGGCACGTTGAAGGTGAGAAGGGCAATTCCCTCCATCACCTCGGTCCTGATCGAGCGCGCACTGTCCGCCATGGTTGTCTCCCCCGGTTATTGTGCGTCCAGCCGAAGCGAACGCAAATAAATGCCGAGCGGCCTCGGATCTTCATTCGTTCCGTGATCCGCTCGATCCTTGGGTCGAACGGGTTGACCGATCCGCAGTTGCACGGCGCAAACATCCGGGCCGCAGCCGGACAGGCTCAGCGTATGCGTCTGGATCGCGTGGTCTGGGATCACCCAGTCGCCTTGAGCCATCCCGCCCGCCACGGCCTGCACCGTCTGCACGCCACCGGGCTGCGGGGCCAGGCTCTCGATCGTCAGAGTGAGCGTGGCGCCCGGACCGGCGGGGCGGAAATGCAGGGTCGCAAGGCGGCCTTCGCTCCACACCCCCGCCCCCTCCGGCACGGCCCAGCCTGGGGACAGTGCGGCCTGGAACGCCGGCGACGGATTGGTGACTGTCTGTCCTACCGGCAGCGCCGGCACCCCCAGGGGGGTGGTTCCGACCAGGGTGGCCGGATCGGCGGAGCAGAGCATGAATGGGTCCAGTTCCCGGCAGGCGGTGACGGCGCCGGGCACGAACCAGGCATCGCGTCGGGTTCGAACGACGCGCAACTCGCCTGGGCGCAACGGGGGTGCCAGGGTTGGGGCGGGATCGCATGCCGCCTCAGCGTAGTCGCGGGCGGTGTTCATCGTGTTGGTCCGCATCAGGGTCTCGGACGCCAGCAGCATCACCTGCACGTCGGCGTCGTTGTCGGGGGAGGCGCCGCAGCCGAAGACGGGCCACAGCGTCAGCTCGGTGTGGGCGGCGAAGATCGGGCGCAGGGCGGTGGCATCGATGTGCCAGATCCTGCGCTCGTCGCCGAGATGGCGGACCGTGGCGCGCAGCCCCGCCGTGTCGGCCCATTGCAGCCCCAAGGCGGCGACCAGCACCAAAGCGGCGGGCCAGGCAGGCAGCGAGGCGGCGCCGGCAACGCCCGCCACCAGGATCACATAGGCGACCGGCCAGAAGAACCGTCCGGTGGAGCGGAACTGCTCGATCACGGCCGGAACCGGGCGCCAATGATACAGGCGCAGCGGCCCGGCATAGGCGATGTTTGACAAGGCGAACACGGTCAGACCCACCATCACCAGCACCAGGCCGCCATGCCGGTGCCAGCCGGTCAGCCGCCCGCGCGCCACCTGGATCAGGCTCAATGCGGCGAGGCCCAGAATGCCGGCGCCGAGATACTGATAGCCCTCCCAACCGCCGCCTCCCGCGCTTCCGAAGGTGGAGCTCGGGAATATGGAGGACGCCAGTGGCAGTACCGGGTTAAGCAGGTTCATCGCATAAGTGCCGAACCCTGGTGCGGGCCGGCTGCCACCGTAGCCGAGCAGCCACGCCAGACCGGCGCAAACGGCCATCGCAAGGGTCCAGCACAGACCAGCGCGCCACCAGCTAGACGTTCCCCGCAGCACCCGCGTCAAGGGCACGGCGGCCAGCACGGTGGCCACCATGGCCAGAATGTATGGGTGGATCAGCAAGCTGCCGATCAACAGGGCGGCGGCGGCCCACCAAGCTCTTGGTCTCCCCGGAACCAGCACGAAATACAGCCCGATCGCGCACAGGATGGCGAAATGGCTACATAGCGCCATGTGCCCCGAACGGTTTAGCAAGCTGGGCATGGTGGCCGCCAGCACCCCAATCGCGACCGCTGGCAGCGCCCGGTGCTCGCCGGCGGCGCGTAGTGCGAACACCGCCGCGACCGGCTGCAGCGCAAGGGCCAACGCGAACCAAGCCTCGGTCGCCGAGGCACCGGGGTCCAGCAACGCCCGGACCGGCTTGAGCAGCAGCAAGGCAAGCGGAATGCTGTCGGTCAAGGCGACATTGGTGCCGCCGGGCCACGCCAACGCCGGCACGACGAGCAGCGGCCAGTGCCACGGAGCGCCCAGGAAATAGCGCTGCCCGACCCCGTTGACCGCCTCGTCGCCGATGCTGGCCGCGTGCAGCACGTCCGCGGGGACGATGTCGTGCCAGGAGACCAGCCACACGGCGAAGACGATCCCCAGCACCAACGCCATGGAGTACGCCAACACGCCACGGACCGGGACCATGCCGCCGCTATAGCATGGCGGCCCCGACCTTACATACGATAGTGGGCTATTTCTTCACGTCGTTCGCGGGCACCGGGTCGATCACGGTGTTGATCGTCTCGCGCACTGCCGTCACGCGAACGTTGGGAGCGAGCTCGATCTCGACTTCGTTGCTGCCCTCCTTGACGCGCTGCACGACGCCGACCAGGCCGCCGCCGGTGACGACCTTGTCCCCCCGGCGTAGCGCGGCCAGGCGGGTCTTGAGCTTCTTCTGCGCGGTCTGCTGCGGGCGGATCAGCAGGAAGTAGAATACCCCGAAGATCAGGACGATCGGCAGGAACTGGCTATACTGGGTAATCATGCCGCCGAAATCCTGGGCGTAGGCAGGGGTAATGAACATGAACGGATCCGGGTTGCGGTGATTGGCGGCGGACCATAGTTTGCCGCGCTATCCCGTCAAGTTGAGGCTCGTTTTGGACACCAGTCTGCTCCCCGTGCTCGCCCGCATCGCCGATGCATTGGAGCGGCTAGCGCCCGCCCCGCCCGCCCCCGTGACGCTGGACAGCGCGGATGCGTTCGTCTGGCACCCCGATGGCGGCCGGCTGCAACCGGTGCCGCACGTGGCCGCCGTCCGGTTGGACCTGTTGCAGGGCATCGAGCCGCAACGCGAGCGCCTGCTGCCCAACACGCTGCGCTTCGCCGCCGGGCTGCCCGCCAACAACGCCATGCTGTGGGGCGCCCGTGGCACCGGTAAGTCCTCGCTGGTGAAGGCGGCGCATGCCGAGGCACTGCGCCAGCACCCCGGCAGCATCGCCCTGATCGAGATCGCGCGTGAAGATATCGTGACCCTGCCCGCGTTGCTGAACCTGCTGAGGCCGAGCGCGCGCCGCTGCATCATCTTCTGCGACGACCTGTCGTTCGAGCGCGAAGACGCCGATTACAAAGCCCTGAAATCGGTGCTGGACGGTGGCATCGAGGGCCGCCCGGCCAACGTGCTGTTCTACGCCACGTCCAACCGCCGCCATCTGATGCCGCGCGACATGATCGAGAACGAGCGGGGTAGCGCTATCAACCCCGGCGAGGCGGTTGAGGAGAAGGTATCGCTGTCCGACCGCTTCGGGCTGTGGATCGGGTTTCACAACACCGACCAGCCCACCTATCTAGCCATGGTCGAGGCGTACGCGGCCGATCTTGGCCTGCGCATCGATGCCGAGGCATTGCGGGCCGAGGCCATCGCCTGGTCCGCCGGCCGGGGTGGCCGATCGGGCCGGGTCGCGTGGCAGTTCATCCAGGACCTGGCCGGACGGCTGGGCGCAAACGAGGAGCATAGCGCATGACGATTGCGGACGAGCAGGTTCCAGGGGTCTATCACCGCCGGGTCGGCGAGGTTCTGGTCACGGCACTGAACGACGGATCGGTGGTGCTGCCGCCCGAGGTATTGATCGGCATCACGCCCGAGGACCGCGAGATGCTGCTGCGGGCCGGCGGACGCAGGCCGCCGTTCCACAGCGCGGTCAACACGTTCCTGCTGCAGTGGCCGGACCGGACGGTGCTGGTGGATACGGGCGCGGGGACGGCGTGGGGGCCGATCGCGGGCAGGCTGGGGGCGAACATGAAAGCGGCCGGCATGGCGCCCGGCGATGTGGACGCAATCGTGCTGACCCACCTGCACGGCGACCATTTTGGCGGCCTGCGGGACGCTGCCGGTGGCGCAGCGTTCCCCAACGCCGAACTGTGGGTCGCCGAAACCGAGTTGGCGTTCTGGGAGGACGACGCGAAGAAAGCCGCCGCACCCGAGGCTCGCCGCGGGTCGTTCGACGGAGCCCGCGACGCCGTCGCGCCCTATGCCGGCAAGCTGCACCGCTTCGCGTTCGGCGAGATCATGCCGGGGCTGGAGGCGATCGCCATGCCCGGCCATACGCCCGGCCACACCGGGTTGATGGTCACGAGCGGCAACGAGCGCCTGCTGATCTTCGCCGACGTGTTCCACGTGCCCGTGGTGCAGGCGGCCCGGCCGGATGTGGGCACCGGCTTCGACACCGACCCGGCGCAGGCGATCCGCACCCGGCGTGCGGCGCTGGAGCGTGCCGTCGACGAGGATCTGCTGGTCACCGGCATGCACATGTCGTTCCCAGGCTTCTCGCGGATCGCCCGGTCCGGCGACGGCTACGTCGTGTTGCCGGAGGCTTGGAGCGGCGATCTTTAAGCTCGTGGAGCGCGATGCATACGCTGCCTACTCCCTCTCCCGTGAAGATTGGGGGAAGGAGTAGGCGCAGTCACTGCAGGAACGGGTTGGACCGGCGCTCCTCGCCGATCGACGAGGCCGGGCCGTGGCCGCATAGGAAGCGCACATCGTCGCCCAGCGGCAGCAACTTGTCGTGGATCGCGGTCATCAGGTCGTCGGTGCTGCAATAGGGGAAGTCGGTTCGGCCGACCGAGCCGCGGAACAGCACGTCCCCGACCAGCGCGAACTTCGCCGCCTTGTTGACGAACACGACGTGGCCCGGCGTGTGTCCCGGGCAGTGCAGCACCTCGAACGGAACGCCCGCCAGATCCACCGTGTCGCCCTCGTGCAGCCAGCGGTCGGGGGTGACGTTGCGGGCGCCGGTCAGGCCCATGGCGCGGCCCTGCTCGGCCAAACCGTCCAGCAGGAAGCGGTCCCGCTCGTCCGGGCCCTCCACCGGGATGCCGCCCAGCGCCTCCTTCAGCTCGGCCGCGCCCGCGGCATGGTCGATATGGCCGTGCGTGAGCACGATGCGTTCGACGGTGATGCCGAGTTGCTGCAGTTCGGCCAGGATGCGGGGCACGTCGCCGCCGGGGTCGACCACGACGCCCTTCATGGTGGCCTCGTCCCAGAGGACGGAGCAGTTCTGCTGATAGGGCGTGACCGGGATAATGGCGATCTTCATGAGTTGACCATCGGTCCACCGCGCCGCCGTTTCAAGGCGGCGTGCGGTGCGAAGAATGGCAATCCTTCTCCCTCTCCCGCGGGCGGGAGAGGGTCGGGGTGAGGGTGCGACTGCCGCTGCAAGACATTATGCGGCTAAGCGGCCCTCACCCCGGCCCTCTCCCGTGAAGGACGGGAGAGGGAGAAGCGGAGCGTAGGCGGAAGCGTTGCAGCTTGCCGGATTCGGTCTTGGGCAGGGTGGCGCAAAACTCGATCTGGCGGGGGTATTTGAACGGCGCGATCTCCGCCTTCACGTGGTCCTGGATCGCGCGGGCCACCTCCGGGGTGGCATCGCACGCCGGGTGCAGCACCACGAACGCCTTCACGACGACGCCACGCGCCTCGTCCGGCACGCCGACCACGGCGCATTCGGCGACCGAGGGGTGGGTCAGCACCGCCGCCTCCACTTCCGGCCCGGCGATGTTGTAGCCGGAGGACACGATCATGTCGTCGGAGCGGGCCTGGAACCAGAAATAGCCGTCCTCGTCCTGGCGATACGTGTCGCCGGTGACGTTCCAGCCATTCAGCACGTATTTGCGCTGCCGCTCGTCGGCCAGGTATCGGCAACCCGTCGGGCCGCGCACGGCCAGTCGGCCGACCGAGCCGCGGGGCAGGTCGCGACCGTCATCGTCGATCAGCTTGGCCTCGTAGCCGGGCACCGGCAGCCCCGTGGCGCCGGGCCGGACGGTTTCGACGGGGGCGGCGATGAAGATGTGCAGCATCTCGGTGGCGCCGATGCCGTCCATCAGCTTGATGCCGGTAGCGTCGTGCCAGGCGTGCCACGTGGGCTTGGGCAGCGTCTCGCCGGCGGACACGCAGATCCGCAGGCTGTCGAAATCGCCGGGTCGGCGCAGGGCCAGCATGGCGCGGTAGGCGGTGGGGGCGGTGAAGCAGATGGTCGGGCGTAGCGTGCGGATGGTTTCCAGCAGGTGCTCGGGCGATGCGCGTTCCAGCAGGATGGCGGCGGCGCCGATGCGCAGCGGGAACAGCACCACCGCGCCCAGGCCAAAGGTGAACGCGAGCGGGGCGGTGCCGATGAACAGATCGTCCGGCCGGGCGCGCAGCACGTTCTTGGCATAGCCGTCGCAGATCGCCAGCATGTCGCGGTGGAAATGCATCGTGCCCTTCGGCTCCCCGGTCGTGCCGGAGGTGAAGGCGATCAGGCACAGATCGTCGGCGCGGCTGTCGAAGGCGGTGAAGTGGCCGCTGACACCCTGCATCAGGGCGCACAGATCGTCCGGCCCGTCGCCGCCCATCGGGATGATCGCGGTGAGGCCGGGTTGCAGGGCTCTCGCCTGCTCCATGTCCGGCAGCAGGCGGTGGTCGCAGACGGCGATCTGCACGCGCGCCTTGCCGAGCATGTAGGCCAGCTCCTTGGCGCGCAGCAGCGGCATGGTGGCGATGGTGATGCCACCCGCCTTGATCACGGCCAGGTAGGTCGCGACCATCATCGGCGTGTTCGGCGCCCGCAGCATCACCCGGCCCCCCGGCACCAGCCCGAATTGCCCGGTCAGCACCTGCGCGATGCGGTTCACCCGGTCGGCCAGGTCGGCGTAGCTCCATTGCACATCGTCCAGCCGCAGACAGGGCCGCGCGCCCTGCCCGTCCGTGACCCAGCGGTCGAGCAGCTCGGTGACGCAGTTCATCCGCTCCGGATAGCTAAAATCCGGCCCGCCCAGCAGCAGATCCGGCCAAAGCTCCGGCGGCGGCAGATTGTCGCGCGCAAAACTGTCCATCACGTCGTCGGTCACTGTCACGCCTCGGCGGAAAGAAGGAGAGTGGTGCAGCGTGACCCTTGGCCGAAAATGCTTCAAGCCTAAAATAGTTTGATCCTGAAAGGACGCCGCCTTGCCCGGCTACTCCCGCCTGTTCACCGTGCACTGGAACGAGTGCGACCCGGCCCGCATCGTGTTCCACGCCAACTTCGTCCGCTGGATGGACGAGGGCTTTTCGGACTGGGCCGCCTCGCTCGGCATCGACTTCCCTGCGCTACAGGCGGCCGACCCGGCCTTCGTCGGCTCCCCGTTGGTCAGCGTGCGCTGCGCCTTCACCAGCCCGGCCCGGTATGGCGATGTGCTCGAGCACCGGATCGGCCCGGCGGTGATCGGCGGCCGCTCGTTCCGGGTGCCGCACGTGTTTGAGAAAAACGGCGTGCCCGTGGCCGAGGGCGAGCATGTCCGCATCTGGGGCCGGCTGGATCCGGGCGAGGTGCTGCGCGCCTTGCCGATCCCGGCCGATATCGCGGCGCTGCTCGGTGCAGCGCCCGAGCAAGGCACGAGAACGGATGACGAGGGCTGACCGGATGCAATGCTGTTCGGTTCCACAGAAACCTTTTACTATTACCGTCTTGCCAGGGCTTGACCCTGGTATCCACGGCGTCCCGCAGACACCGGCTCCGCCTTGTTGCATGCGGCAGTGTCAAGTACTCGTCCGACGTCACCAGCCCAACCCCGTGGATGCCAGTGTCAAGCCCTGACATGACGGTGTCTTTGCTGCCGGGTGCGCTAACACCTCGAATCCAGCCTTGGCACCACCAAGTTTTTGCATCGGCCGCAGTAACAACACGAACCCGACAGCAGGCGACCCGATGACCGCAAACTACTACCCCGAGATCTTCAGCAAACCGGACCTCGATAGCGCCAAGCAGATCATCCTGACCGACGAGGGCCCCGGCGCCGGCACCGAGGCGCGTTGGGCGCTCGAGACGCCCTACGTCCTCGGCCTGATCGAGCAGGCCGTCGGGTTGCGGGCGGACATGGTCGTGCTCGATTACGGCTGCGGCGTCGGACGGATCGCCAAGGCGATGATCGAGGCCGCCGGATGCAGCGTGATCGGCCTCGACATCAGCGCCGACATGCTGCGGCTGGCGGTCGATTACGTCGGCTCGGACCGGTTCATCCCCGTCACCCCCGCGCAGTTCGACACGCTGTGCCGGGCGGGCCTGCGCGTGGATGCGGCGATCTCGGTCTGGGTGCTGCAGCACTGTTTCGCGCCGGCGGACGACATCGCCCGGATGCGCCGCGGCTTGGCGGCCGGCGGCCACGGCTTCGTGCTCAACATGCCGAAACGCGCCGTTCCCGCTGTGATCGACGTCGAGGGACAAGCGGGCCGTTTCACCTGGGCCGCCGACGGGGTCGACGTGGCCGCCCAATTGCGCGACGCGTTCGCGGTCGCGGCCGAGGGCGTGCCGGATGCGACCCAAACGCCGAACATGGCCGACGCGGGTGCGTTCTGGATGCATCTGCGACCGCGGTAACTGCGGGGAAGGACACACGTGGAGCATTTCGACGTTCTGATCGTCGGCGCCGGTTTGTCGGGCATCGGCGCCGCGTGCCACCTGGTGATGAAGCGCTCCGGCACGAGCTTCGCGCTGCTCGAGGCACGCGACGCGATCGGCGGTACATGGGACCTGTTTCGCTATCCCGGCATTCGCTCCGATTCCGACATGTACACGCTGGGCTACTCGTTTCGCCCTTGGACGCAGGCGAAGGCGATCGCGGACGGCCCTGCGATCCTGGCGTATGTCCGCGACACCGCCACCGCCTATGGCGTGGACAAGAAAATCCGCTTCGGCCACCAGGTGAAGCGCGCGTCCTGGTGCTCCGAGGCCGCTCGATGGACGCTCGAGGCCGAGCATGGCGACCAAGTGGTGCGGCTCACTTGCAACTTCCTATTCACCTGCAGCGGCTACTACGACACCGCCGGCGGCTACACCCCCCATTTCGCCGGCGACGAACGATTCCAGGGTCAAATCGTCCACCCGCAGCAATGGCCTGCAAACCTGGACTATGCCGGCAAACGCGTGGTCGTCATCGGCAGCGGCGCCACCGCCGTCACCTTGGTGCCGGCCATGGCGAAGACCGCGTCCCACGTGACGATGCTGCAGCGTTCGCCGACCTACATCGTCTCCCGCCCCGCAGAGGACCGGGTGGCGAATTGGCTGCGGCGGCAGCTGCCGGCCAAGCTCGCCTATGGCATCACACGGTGGCGCAGCGTGCTGCTGACCATGCTGTTCTACAACCTGGCCCGCCAGAAACCCGCCCAGTTCAAGGCCGGCGTGCTGAAGGGCGTGCGCGCCCAACTCGGGCCGGATTACGACGTGGCGACCCATTTCACGCCGCGCTACAACCCGTGGGACCAGCGGCTGTGCCTGGTGCCGGATGCCGACCTGTTCCGCTCCCTTCGCGACGGCTCCGCGTCGGTCGTCACCGACGAAATAGCAACCTTCACCCAAACCGGCCTGCGGCTGAAATCCGGTGCGGACCTGCCGGCCGACATCGTGGTGACCGCCACCGGGCTGAGCCTGATCCTGTTGGGCGGGATCCAGTTCACCATCGACGGCGTGCCCACCCCGCTCGCCCAGTCCATGAGCTACAAGGGCATGATGTTCAGCGACGTTCCGAACCTGGCCGCGGCGTTCGGCTACACCAACGCCTCGTGGACGCTGAAAGCCGACCTCACCAGCGAGTATGTCTGCCGCCTGCTGCGCTTCATGGACCGAAACGGCTATGCGCAGTGCACCCCGAAGCGGGAACCGGGCGTTACGGAGGAGCCGGTGATCGACTTCACCTCCGGCTATGTGCAGCGCGGGCTGGACCACCTGCCCCGGCAGGGCAACCGCAAGCCGTGGAAATTGCATCAGAACTATGCGCGCGACCTGCTGGCGCTGCGGTTCGGCAAGCTCGATGACGGCACCATGCAGTTCACCAAACGGCGGCAGGAAGCCCGCCAAGTCGCCTGACCACCGTGAAGACCCGCCTGCTGCTCGGCGTGGTCGGCCACGTCGATCACGGCAAGACGGCCCTGGTGCGCGCCCTGACCGGCATGGAAACCGACCGGCTGGCGGAGGAGAAACGCCGCGGCATCTCCATTGCGCTCGGTTTCGCCCATCTGACCCTGCCCGGGGCGATAGCGGACTTGATCGACATGCCCGGGCACGAGCGCTTCGTGCGCACCATGATCTCGGGTGCAACCGGGATCGATGCCGTGCTGCTGGTGGTTTCCGCCGCCGAGGGCATCAAGCCACAGACGCGGGAGCATGTGGACATCGCCGGTCTGCTCGGGGTGCGGCAGGCTGTCATCGCCATCAGCAAGACGGACCTGGTTTCGTCCGCACAGGCTGAGTCCGTTGGAAACGAAGCGGCTGCCCTGGCCAGAGCGGCCGGTATGGCAGTGGCGGCCCCGGTGCTCACCTCGGTTGTCACCGGGACCGGGCTCGACGCACTCCGCGCCGCGATCGGAGCGGCGTTGAGCACCACCGAGGGCACGGAGGAGGCGGGCTTCCCCTATCTGCCGATCGACCGCGCATTCAGTCTCGCCGGCCACGGGACGGTGGTCACCGGCACGCTGCGCCGCGGCAGCATCGCCGCCGGCAGCGCGTTGGTGGCGATCCCTTCCGGCGAGACAGTGCGGGTGCGCGGGCTGCAGGTGCATGGCGCTCCGGTCACGACGGCCTCGCCGGGTCAGCGCGTGGCGGTGAACTTGCGCGGGACGGAGCTGGCGTCCGTGCCCCGCGGCTCCGCGCTGAGCCTGGCGGGGCTGCTCGAGCCATCCGCATGGCTCTCGGTGCAAGTTCGATCGGTCGCCACCGCCAGCGTTCTGCCAAGTGGTATCCGGCTGAGGCTCCTGTTCGGGACGGAGGAGGTGGAGGCCCGTCTGCGCCTGCTCGACCGCGACGCATTGCAGCCCGGCGAGACGGCACCTGCGCAGCTTCACTGCGCCACGCCGGTCTGTGTGCCGGCACGTGAGCCGTTCATCCTGCGCCAGCCCTCCCCGGCCGCCACCGTCGCCGGCGGTATCGTGCTGGATCCGGAGACGGTCCGCCAGCGCCGCCACGCACCCGGCGTGCTGGGGCGGCTGCGTGCGCTCGCCACCGCCGCGCCCGCCACCATCGTCCGGTACGAGACGGAGCGCGCCGGCCAGGCCGGGATTACCCTGGGCCGCCTGGCCCGGATGGCCGGCGTCGCGCCGGCGCGGGCGGCGGCGCTGCTTGCCGGCGGCCCGGCCGTGCTGCTGCGCGGCCACGCCGTCATGCCCGACGCCCTGGACGCCGTGGCCGCCCGGCTGCCCGGCACGCTGCAACCCCATCCGGACGGGCTATCCCGCGAGGCATTGGGCCGTTTGCTGCCCGGTGTCGGTGTAGTCGTGCTGGACGAGGCGGTCGCCCGGCTCGTTCGCTCCGGCGTGCTGCGGCAGGAGCGCGGGCTGATCCGCGTCTACCAGGCCGCCCGCGAGCGCAGCCAGGCCGCTTCGGACACCGCTCTGGCCACGATCATGCTCGACGTGCTCCGCAAAGCCGGGCTGACCCCGCCGGACCCGGCCACGCTCGCCCCCGATCCCCGCGCCAAACGCCTGCTGGACCGCCTGGTGCGCGAGGGCGCCGTGATACGAACGACCGACCGCGTGCAGAAACGCGACATCGTCTTCCACCCCGACGCAATAGACGCCGCCCGCCGCCGTCTGGCCCCCTTGCTGGGCGCGCCCGGCCTGCTGGTGAAGGAGGCGGGCGAGGCCCTCGGCATCTCCCGCAAATTCAGCGTCCCGTTGCTGGAGCATTTGGACGCGGTCCGCTTTACCCGCCGGGTTGCCGACCGCCGGGTTCTGGCCCAAGTGGACTGAGGTTTGGAGGTGACTGGGGTCTGGTGGCCTCCCTGGTCTTCAAAACCAGTGGTGCGCCAAAAGCGTACGGTGGGTTCGATTCCCATCCACCTCCGCCGAACTGCGTAGAAGCGTGTTGCGATTACTTCGAATGCCAATAGTTCGCTTGTCATCTACGGCCAATCCATACAGCGACTCGATCAGCGGCCCCCGCGATAGCGTTCCGGCCGGAACGGCACCGGGTCGATATAGGTGCCGCCGCCCGTCATCATCTCCGCCAGCAACCGCCCGGTCGCCGGCCCCAGCGTGAACCCCTGGTGGCCGTGACCGAAATGCAGCCACATCCCCTTGTGGCGCCTTGCCGCCCCGACCACGGGCAGCATGTCCGGCATGCACGGCCTGGTGCCGAGCCAGGGCTGGTTCTCCACCGGCGCGCCGAGATCGAGCAGGCGGCGAGCCGAGGCCTCCGCGCGGCCGAGTTGCAGGGGGGTAGGCTCCGCCTCGACCCCGCTCAGCTCGGCGCCGGTGGTGATGCGCATCCCGGCCGCCATCGGACAGATCATGTAGCCGAACTTCGCGTCGCGCAGCGGCAGGTCGATCGGCCTGCCGCGGAAATGCCGGTGGTAGCCGCGCTTGCGGACCATCGGGAACCGGTAGCCGAACCGGCGCAAAACGCGCACCGACCAGGGCCCGAGGGCCACCACCACGTCCGGCGCCTCGAACGCGCCTTCTCCCGTCGTCACCCGCCACCCCTCACCCGAGCGCTCCAGGCTGTCGGCGTCGCCATGCGCGAACACGCCGCCGGACCGAAGAAACAGCTCGCCATACGCCGCCACCAAGCCGCCCGGGTTCCGCACCGTCCACGGGTCCGTCCACTGGATCGCGCCTACGCCGGTTTCGGTCAGGTTGGGCTCCGCCCGGGCCAGCTCCGCCGCCGACAGCACGCGGAACCCCACGCCGTACAGCTTGCGAACCCGCTCCGCCTTGGCCAGCGTCCGGTCCAGCGAGGCCTGCGTGCGGTGCATGTCGCGATACCCCTCCTTGCGGACGAGATGCTCGGCGCCGGCCCGCGTGATCAGCGGCCAGTGTTCGGCCGTGGCGTGCTTGATCGCGGTCGCATAGCTCGCGGCGATCGCCTCGTGCCGGCCCGGCGCCGAATGCCACCAATACCGCAGCAGCGGGCCGACATGCCCCGGCAGCGATGCCAACCGGTAACTCACGTCGTTGGTGCGGCCGAGCGCGATATCCAGCAGGGACGAAAAATCGCGCGGCATGGCGGTCGGCTCGACGGCTTCGCTCTGGATGATGCCGGCATTGCCGTAGCTCGTCTCCCGCCCCGGCATCTTGCGATCGACCAACACCACCGACCGGCCGCGGAGCTGCAGTTGCAGGGCCGCGGCCACCCCGGCCATTCCCGCACCCAATACGATGACGTCGCTCAACGCTCTACTCCCTCCGTCGCGACCGCGTGCTGCCCGCTGGTCCAGCCGTTGGGAGTAACTCATTTGCCCAAAACGGCGAAACGCTCGCGATCCTTGATCTTTCAAATGTTGGAAGCGTCATGTAACGCCGCATGGTTCTTCCCCCGGAGCATGACAATGGCCACCGCAACGCTCGACACCGGCTCACCGCCACAGCGGGCGGTCCGGCTATGACGGATCTCACCGACTGCCTGCTCGGCAAGATCTCGCCCCAGGTCGCGCTGGCGCGGATGCTGCTGGGCGGCGCGGATTCGGTGGCGATCGCCGGTGCAGTCGCCGCCGCCCGGACGGAGCCGCCGACACCGCGATGGTGCGCGCTCTCTGCCCTACTCGATGGCCGGGCGGCGGACCTGGACAGGCTCGCGACCGAAATTCGGCAGACCGGCAGCGATCATACTGCGATAGGGGGGCTCGCTGGCACCGCCGCCTTCTTCGATCGCGCCGTGAACCACTCGCCGGAGGCCGGAGTGGCACTGTATTCCCTCGGCGACCCGGCGATCCTGCAAGCAGCAACCGCCGAGATCACGGCCTGGCTGGGCGCCGAACACCTGCTGCGGCCGGACAGCGACGTGTTGGATTTCGGTTGTGGCATCGGACGGGTCGCGGCCGCGCTGGCCCCGGTCTGCCGCTCGGTCCTGGGTGTGGATGTGTCGGCGGGCATGGTGGCGGAGGCCCGCCGGAGGCATGCCGGGCGCCCTGGATTGCGGTTCGAGGTCACCGATGGGCGGGCGATCCCGCCGGGCCGGTTCGACCTCGTCCTCCTGGTGGACAGCATGCCATACGTCGTGCAGGCCGGCCTCGCCGACGGGATCGTGGCCGGCGTGGTGGCCGCTTTGCGGGCTGGCGGCGCGCTGGCGATCCTGAACCTGTCCTACGGCCGTGACCCGGCGATGGACGTCGCAGACATGCGTCGTTGGGCCAGCGACTATGATCTGGAGGCTACGGCGAGTGAACCGTTCCAGCTTTGGGACGGCCGTGCCTTCCTCCTGCGCTCCCGCAGCCCGGTTCGTTAGCGTCCCTTTAACAAAACTACACGACACTCCGGCCATCCCGGCACTCCCGGGGGGAGGATCGCGGCTTGACGGGTTTGCTTCACGGACACCTTGACCGTCGCTGGCGCCGGCCGTGTCGCTCGTAGCGCCCCGTTTCCTGCCCGCACCGGCCCTGCCGGCCCATCATCGCGATGCCGCGGAGGGTATCTCGGGGCTCGCGAACTCTGTCGAATGCCGGGTAACCCGCGACCGGGCTCTCGCGCTGTATGCCCACGATGCAGGCGGGTTGATGGTCACCGCGGTTTCCAGCGTGTTCCTGGTGATCATGGTCGTCTCGCCAGCGAATAGAAGCGGCCTGCTCGGTTGGTTGGCGGCCGTGTTCTTCGTGCTCGCCGGCCGCACGCTGGACGTCGCATTTCTCCACCCACTTCGGCGCCGCCGAACTGGCGAGTTGGATGGCAAGCGCGAGATCGCGTGTTTCGCCGTCGGCATGTTGAGCTCGGCCACGCTGTGGGCCCTATTCCCCGTGATCTTCTTCCCAACCATGGACGAGAGCGGGCGGACCGCGGCGTCGGTGGTTCTCGCAGCCATGGCCGGCGGCAGCGCGACCGTGCTCGGGCCCAGTTTGCCGTTGGCGATCACGTATTGCACTGCCCTGCTGCTCAGCCCTGGTTTGGTCTTCTTCACCCTGTCGGGCCGGGAGAACGTGTTTTTGGGCATGTTGACCCTCGCCTTGCTCGTTACCACCGCCGCCTACGCGCGCGTGGCAAACCGCCTGGTGATCAAGTCACTGCGGCTCAGCCACATCAACCAGGCCCTGGTGCGGCAATCGGAGCAGCAGCGGCGGGAGACGGAGGCGGCGAACGAGCGGCTCGCGACGGCACAGGTGGCGCTCGCCGACGCCAACCAGACGCTTGAGAGGCGAATCGAGCTCCGCACTGCAGACCTGGAGCATGAGGTCGCCGAACGACAAAGATACGCCGAGGCCTTGGCACGCCTGGCCTCGACCGATCCACTCACCGGCCTTTGGAACCGCACGACCTTCGCCGAGCGGCTCGCCTGCATGTTGGCCGACGCAGACGCCGGCGGCACACGCCTCGCCGTGGTGTTCCTCGACCTGGACAATTTCAAGCAGGTCAACGACGTGCGAGGCCACACGGCCGGTGACCAGGTGCTACAGACCTCGGCACATCTCCTGAGCCAGGCCGCAGACGACACGGTGCAGTTGGCGCGATGGGGCGGGGACGAGTTCGTCATGGCCGTTCCCATCACCCGAGACAGCCAATCCGTCGTGCAGATGGCCACATCGCTCCGCCACGTGCTGATGCGCCCCTTGAACGCGGGCATCGACGCCGTCCGCATCGATGCCACGGTGGGCATCGCGATCTTCCCGGAAGACGGGCGCACGCAGGACGAGCTGATCCGCGCCGCCGATGTGGCGATGTACGAAGCCAAGAAGGAAGGCAAAGGCCGCGTCAAGCTGTTCGACCCGGCGCTGGCGCGCAACGTGACTGAACGGCACCGGTTGGAACAGGCTTTGCGCGAGGCAATGGCCAGGAACGAGTTTTCGCTCGCCTACCAGCCGATCATCTCCACCGCGACCGGGGGCTGCAAAGCCTTCGAAGCCCTCCTGCGATGGCAGCATCCGGAACTGGGCTCGATCGGGCCGTCCACCTTCATCCCGATCGCCGAGCAGACTGGCCAGATTGCCACGATCGGACGCTGGGTTCTGATCGAAGCCTGCAAGGCTGCCGCATCCTGGCCCGACCAGACGCTGTCGGTCACCGTCAACGCGTCCGTGGCCCAGGCGGTGTCCGGCATGCTGCTCGACGACGTGGAGGATGCACTCGCCCAGACCGGCCTGTCGGCGACCCGGCTGGAGATCGAAATCACCGAGAGCATGTTCGTGAGCGATCACGTGCGCGTCGCACCGATCTTCGAGGATCTGCGCCGCCGTGGCATCCGTGTCCTGCTGGACGATTTCGGCACCGGGTTCTCGTCCCTGGCCTATCTCGGCAAGCTGCCGCTGGACGTGATCAAGATCGACCAGAACTTCGTGCGCACCGCGGATCGCGACGGCTACGCGATCATCCAGGCGATCCTCTCCATTGCCGACGCCCTCGCGCTCGAGGTGACCGCGGAAGGGGTGGAAACCGCCGCCCAGCAGGACACGCTAACGGCAATGGGGGTCGACAATCTGCAAGGCTTCCTGCTCGGGCGTCCCATGCCCGGCCCCGCCGTCGCAAACTGGCTGCGCAGCCGCAATGCGCCGCAAGCACGAGCCTTGGGAATGGTGGAGCCGGGCTGACACCGAGCCAACTCCTCCCATCTCCCATAGCGGGAGGGAGCTCTTGGGCACGGCCGCTGCCGCGCCGCCTCCGTCGGCTACGCCGCCATCGCCGCGTGAAGAACGAGGAAGATCAGAAAACCCGATCGCGCTCCCTATATGCAGCGTGACCGTGATCGAGCCCCTTGCCCTCTATATCCACTGGCCGTTCTGCCTCGCCAAATGCCCGTATTGCGACTTCAACAGCCATGTTCGCGATCGCATTCCGCAGGCGCGCTTCGCTGCGGCGTTGCGCACCGAGCTGGCGTGGGAAGCGGACCGGTTGGGCCGGCGCCGGCTTGGCTCCATTTTCTTCGGCGGCGGCACCCCGAGCCTGATGGACCCGGCGACCGCCGCCGCCCTGATCGCCGATGCCACGACCCTGTTCGATCCACTTCCCGACCTGGAGATCACACTCGAGGCCAATCCTACCAGCGTCGAGGCCGGCCGGCTCGCCGCGTTCAGGGCAGCCGGCGTAAACCGGATCTCGCTCGGCGTGCAGAGCCTCGAGGACGAGCCGCTGCGCCAATTGGGCCGCCAACACTCCGCGTCCGAGGCGATCGCCGCCCTCGAACTGGCCCGGCGCATTTTCCCACGCCTCTCTTTTGACCTGATCTATGCCCGGCCCGGCCAAACCCTGTGCGCATGGCGCGCCGAGCTCGACCGCGCCCTCGCGCTGGCGGCCGATCACCTGTCGCTGTACCAGCTCACCATCGAGCCGGGCACCGCGTTCGAGGCACTGCACCGCCGCGGCGCACTCGTTTTGCCCGGCGAAGAGGACGCCGCAGCCCTGTATGAGGCGACGGCGGAAGCGGCGGGCTCGCATGGCCTGGCGCAATACGAAGTGTCCAACTACGCGGCCCCCGGTGCCGAAAGCCGGCACAACCTCGCCTATTGGCGCTATGGCGATTACGCCGGCATCGGGCCCGGCGCGCATGGGCGGCTGCTGTTTGGCGCAAGCCTGGTTGCGACACGCCGGCATCGCGCACCGGAGCCTTGGGCCGAGCGGGTCGAGGCTGCGGGCCACGGCAGCACGCCGGAGGAACTCATCGCCCCGGCGGATCGTGGACGCGAAATGCTGCTGATGGGCCTGCGCCTGCACGAAGGGGTCGACGCCGCCCGCTTCGTTCGCCGCACCGGCCTGCGCCTACCCGACGCCCTGGATCCGGACGTGCTGCGCATGGCGGTGGACGAAGGCTACCTGCTTCACACCCCGGACCGGTTAATCGCAACGGCCGAGGGCCGGGTCCGGCTCGACGCCCTGCTGCCGGAACTGCTGCGCTAGTCAGCAATTGGACCGCCAAGATCGGCCGCTATATACCACCCGATATCACGCGGAGACAAAGGCATGCGCGCAGCCCACTTCCTAGGCCTTTTGCTAGCGACGGCTGCGGCGAGCGGAGCCCAAGCGGATCCGCTGAAGATCTTCGCCGCCGGCAGCCTGTCCGGTGTCGTCGGGGAGTTGGTGGCCGCGTCTGGCATCCCGGCGGCATCGGTCGCCCCTCCGGTGTTCGGCCCTGCGGGTCTGCTGGGCGAGCGCATCGAGGGTGGCGAGATCGCGGATGTGTTCGCCTCCGCCGACATGCACCAGCCACAGCGCATCGCCGCGGAGCGGCCGGCCGTCAACGTCGTGCCGTTCGCGCGCAACCGGATGTGCGCGATCGGTGGCAAGTCCCTCGGGATGACCCCGTCCACGGTGCTGGACCGCATGCTCGACCCGTCGCTGCGCCTTGCGACGTCGACCCCCGGGGCCGACCCGGGCGGCGACTACGCCTTGGCCGTGTTCACCCGTGCGGAGGCGGTGCATCGGGGCGCGCAAGCGACGCTGCAGGCCAAGGCGCAAGCGCTGTATGGCGGGCCGACCACCATGGTACCGACCAACGGCCATACTCCGGGCGGGGCCATCCTGCTGGCAAAACGGGCCGACATCTTGCTGTATTACTGCAGCGCCGGTGCCGACGTGGTGCGGGAGGTGCCGGATTCGGTCTCCGTCCCGCTGCCGGCGGCGTTGGAGCCGGTGCCGGTCTACGGCATGGCCGTGCTGAGCCCGAACCCGGACGCATCCCGCTTCGCGCTGTTCACGCTCTCCCCGCGCGGCCAGGCGATCCTGGCGCAGCACGGGCTACTTCCCGTGTTGTCCAGCAATACCGGCGGCGTCACCATCCTCACCCCGACCGAGCAACCATCGTTCATCTCACTGCCGGATCTGCGCGCGCTGCCCTCCACCACGGCGATGGTGAATGCCGATGCCGGGCCGGAGGCGCACTATGCCGGGCCGACGCTTTGGTCCGTGCTGCAGCAGGCCGGCGCGATCGATCCGAATTTCCACAAGCGCGTTAACCAGCAGGTCATCGTAACCGGGCAGGATGGCTATAGCGTCACCGTCGGCATGGGCGAAATCGACCCGGAGTTCGAGAACAAGCAGGTCATCCTGGCGACCGAGCGCGATGGCAAGCCCGTCGACGCGCCTCGGCTCGCGGTCCCCGGCGACAAGCGGGCAGGCCGTAGTGTGCGGGACGTCGCGAGTATTGTGGTGCGTTGATCATACCGCGCCGATTGCCACCAGCGCGGCGAGCGCTCCTGCCAGCAACCCGATTCCAGCCCCCAGCCACGTCAGGCGGGCAATGCGGGTCACCACCGAGACGCTCGACAGCACGATGGCGATCTGCAGCGCGCTGGTGACGAGTTCGTACCACTCATACCGGTGGAGCGACACCTCGCGCGCCCTTGCCTCGGCATCCGCGCGGGCCTGGATCTGCTGGCTGCCGTTACCCCGTGCGCTATCCTCTGTCAGCCGTTTGGACTCGGCCAGCGCATCCGCCGCCGCCTTCTGCGTCTCCGGCGTCGGGGTAAGCGCGCTCAGAATGACGGCGGATTGCGACAGCACCAGTGCCCGGGTCTGCCGCGCCTGGTAGAACGCGTATTCGTTGCTGGCACCGATATGGTGGGCCAGATACGCGTTTTGCGAACTGCGTTCGCCCATCTCACAGACCGCCAGAACCGCCGCCAAAAGGCCAATGACGAGCGCCGCATGCCGCGCGTTGCCATCTTCCGGATTGTGCTGGAGGTGTTCGTGCCGTTCCAGCGTTTCGTGGGCCAGGTCACTCATGCGGGTTACCTTACATCAGCAACGGAGTTTTTCATCCTCCCCCGCGCGACTTCTCCCTCTCCCGTTCATCACGGGAGAGGGCCGGGGTAGAGAGAGAAGTCGCTATTCCCGGCTGAGCTCGAGCGCCCGCGCATAGACCACCCGCCGCGGCAGCCCCGTCGACCCGGCAACCAACGCCGCCGCATCCTTCACACTGCCCGACGACAGCGCCGTGCGAAGCTGGCCGTCCAAATCCTCCGCATCGGTGGCTTCGGCCGGGGCAGGACCGACCAGCACGGTGATCTCGCCGCGGGCCGGTTCGGCGGCGTAGTGGGCGGAAAGTGCAGCCAGGCCATCCCGCCGCACCTCTTCGAACCGCTTGGTCAACTCGCGCGCAACGGCCGCCGGGCGGTCGCCGAACGCCGCCTGCAGATCGGCCAGCATCTCGGCCAGACGGTGCGGCGCCTCGTGCCAAATGAGCGTAGCATTGAGCCCGGCGCGCTCGGCCGCCCGCAACTGACCGAATGCCGCCGCGCGGCCCGCCTGGCGTGGCGGCGGGAAGCCCAGGAACAGAAAGGGCTGCGGTGGCAGCCCGCTCAGCACCAGCGCCGTCACCGCGGCATTCGGCCCCGGCACGGCGCCCACCGGCAGCCCGGCGTCCAGCACCGCGCGCACCAGCCGGTATCCCGGGTCGCTGACCAGGGGGGTTCCCGCGTCGGACACGAGCACCAGGCGCTGCCCGCGGCGGATCGCATCGAGCAACGCGGGGATCCGGCCATCCTCGTTATGGTCGTGCAGCGGCGACGTGGCCACGGCGATCCCATAGGCGGATAGCAGGCGAGCGGTATGCCGCGTGTCCTCGCACAGGAGCAGGTCTGCCCCACCCAAGGCCTCCAAGGCACGCGCGCTGATGTCCCGGAGGTTGCCGATCGGCGTGGAAACCATCACAAGGTTGCCGCGCGCCGGGCCGGGGTCCTCCTCTGGTCCCGTTTCGGTTCCGGTTGCATCCGCCCCGCGTGCAGTTGACGTCATCAGAGGGTCGTTCGCCATGGTCCGCGCAATTCCATTCCTGCTGGCACCCGCCCTACTGGCAGGATGTGTCCAGGAGCCGGGCCCCGCAGCCCGGCCGAGCCCGTCGGCGGCCGGTTTCCCAAGCACCGTCCCTCCGCAGCGCAAAATCGCAGTGCTGCTTCCGCTCACCGGGGCCAATGCCGGCCTGGGCCGCGACCTGCTGCGGGCCGTGCAACTTGCGCTCGGCTCCGACGGGCCGCAACCCGACGTGCAGGACACCGCAAGCACTCCCACGGGCGCCACGACGGCCGCGCAGGCCGCCGTGGCCAATGGTGATGTAGTCATCGTCGGGCCGCTCACTGCGCCCGAAACGGCCGCGGCAGCTGCGGTCGCCGGGTCGGTCCCGATCCTCGCCTTCACGTCCGACCAAAACCAGGGCCGGCCCGGCGTCTGGGCGCTCGGCATCACGCCGCAGCAGCAGGTTGCGCGGCTCGTGCAGGCGCTCTCTCAGGCGGGCAAGGCCAACATTGCGGCCGTGCTGCCGGACAACGCATTCGGCAATGCGCTTGCCGACGGGCTGACGCATGCAACCGCGTCGGTCGGCGACCCTCCGCCCGCCATCAGGCGCTATCCGACCGGTCGAGCCGCAGCCCTGGACTCGGCGCTGCGCGACGTCTCGGATTTCACCAACCGGAACGCGCTCGCCAACCCGCCGGTGGACGCGACCCCGGACGCGGTGACCGGCGCCCCGCCAGCGCCCGTCACCCCGGCCCCGTTGGGTGCGGCGCCGTTCGACGCGCTGCTGCTGGCGGAAAGCGGCGCTGCCCTGCAAACGGCCGCGGCCGACATCACGAAGTATCAGATCGCGCCGCCCGCCGTGCAGATCGTCGGGCCGGGGACCTGGGCACGGGACGCGGCCAATCTCGGCGGACTCGCGGGCGCGTGGTATGCAGCGCCCGACCCGGCGACCCGTGGCGCATTCGAGCAGATCTACACCGCGACCTACGGCAGCCCGCCGCCGAGCTTCGCCTCCATCGCCTATGACGCGGCCGAGCTGGCGCGGGTCGCCGCCGCGACCCCTGGAGCACTGACCCAGCCCGGCGGCTTCCGGGGCGCGGACGGCCCGGTGGCACTCCGCCCCAATGGGCAGGTGGCGCGCGGTTTGGCGGTGTTCGCCGTCGGGCGCGACGGGTCGCGGGTCGTGCAGCCGGTACCGGCCAGCCTGGAGTCGGGGAGCTAGGATCAAGGTAGCGCCGGACGATGCTGACGACCGCTGCCATCGCCGCCGTTCCGCTGGTTACGCTGTTGGGGATGGTCGCACTCGGCCAGCTGTCGCCCTGGCCAGCCCTCGCCGCAGGCGTGCTCGACGTCGCCGCCGCGTTCTACCTGGCCCGCCTGCGGGTGCGCGAGCAGGGCGTGGTCATCGATGCCGTGCGGCGGACTGCGGAGGGGGTGCCGACCCTCCCCAGCCGGCTGAACGGAAACCTCGACCGGGCCCTGCGGTTGTTCATCGAGCGCCGGGACACGCTGCTCAACCAGGTCCGGACGGAGGAGGCGATCGTCGAGACCCTCCCCGATCCGTTGATCGTGCTCGGCGCCGATCGTGCCGTGCTGCGTGCCAACGCCGCCGCCCAGGCCGCCTACGGCACCGACTTGCCGGCCGTGCTGCGCCACCCCGTTCTCCGCACCACGATCGACCGCGTGCTGGCCAGCAGCGCGGCGCAAAACGCGGACCTGCTGCTGCCCGTCCCCGTCCCCCGTGAGGTGAACGCGACCGTATTCCGCCTGGCGGGTGGCCGGGTGGCCGCCGTGCTGTCGGACCGCACCCGGGAACGCGCCCTGGAACGCATGCGGGCCGATTTCGTGGCCAACGCGAGCCACGAGCTGCGCACCCCGCTGGCCAGCCTGATGGGCTTCATCGACACGCTGCGCGGCCCGGCTGCGGACGACCCGCCGGCGCAAGCTCGTTTCCTGGCCATCATGGCCGAGCAGGCGCAGCGGATGAACCGGCTGATCGACGACCTGCTCAGCCTGTCGCGGATCGAACTGACCGAGCACCAAGTGCCCACCGAAGATGTCGATCTGGACGAGCTGATTAGCTTCACCGCCGCCTCGTTCGAGCCGCGGGTCATCAGCAAGGGCATCCATATGGACCTGCAGGTGCCGGAGAACCTACCCGGCATCCAAGGCGACGAGGACCAGTTGGGCCAGGTGCTGACCAACCTGCTGGACAACGCGATCAAATATGGCCGCGAGGGCGGCACCGTGCGGGTCGCGGCCACCGCCGTGCCGCCGGGTGGGCGCTGGCCGCCCCGCGCCGGGGTGACGATCTCGGTCGCCGATGACGGGGCAGGCATTTCGCGCGAGCATCTGCCTCGGCTGACGGAGCGATTTTACCGGGTGGACAAGGGCCGTTCCCGCGCCGTCGGCGGCACCGGGCTGGGGCTCGCGATCGTGAAGCACATCGTCAACCGCCATCGCGGGCAGCTCGCCATCGAGAGCCGCGAGGGCGAGGGTGCCACCTTTACCGTGTGGCTGCCCGCAAACCCCCGGTCGTGAGAACTACGGCGCTGCCAACGCGCAACTCCAACGCCGCGCCACCATTTCCGTAGGGTCGGGTGCGCTTTGGCACCTCACCACAATCGCCACGGCGGAGCGAGCAGTAGCAGCAAAGCGGTGGCCTGAAGCCCGCCCTACGTGGGGCTCGGCGGCACTAGCCGTGCTAGCAACGGCAGCTCGCGGCGCCAAAGGGCGCTGTTGCGTTGTTCTTGCCCGAGCCCTTCCACCAGCTGCCTTATCTGCGGCGATGCCAAGCCGGGGCGCTCGCAGAAGAACGGATGGCGCGGGATCCGGGCAAAGTATCCGTAGAAGATGGCCGACCGGGCGCGTCCAGTCGCGGGCTTGCCACGATGATAGAACCGCGCCGTGTCGGCGAACACCAGGGTACCGGCCGGCCCCGTGCAGGTGGTGAGGTCGTCCGGCCCGACCGGCCGGCCCAGTTGGCGACCCAGCGACTCGGTATCGTGGGCCGGATAGCGGAAGCGGCCATCGTTGTGGGTTTCGTGCCGCAGGATCTGGAACGGCCCCGACGCCTCGTCCACGTCGTGCAGATACAGCGCCAGCTTGACCACCCGGCGATCCTCCCGGTCGAGGTGCCACCGGCGCGTTCCGGCCTCCAGCCCGTCGGAGGGCGTGTGAAACACCAACGGCCCATCGAACGCGACCGGCAGTCGCAGATACGTTTCCACGATGCGGAGCAGCGTCGTCTCGAGCCCCCAGCGATAGATCGTGGGATGCCGCAAGAGGTCTTCCGGGCCGGTCGCGATCATCGTCGGCCGGCGATCGCCCATGCCCGCCACACGCTTGGCCAGGATCCCGGCCACCTCGTTGCCGCAGGCCATGATGTCGACATCGGACTGAGCAGAGGAGAGGCCTAGGTCGGCAAGGCTCGTGACGAAGACGCCATCACGCTCGAGCCCGGCAACGACGCCCGCCTCGATGCTGGAAAGGTCTCCCGCGCCGGCGTAGCGCGAGACCGCCGTGGCATGCCGGCGCGCCAGGTGTGCCGCTACGGGTGAGGCATTGAGCCCGTGCAATGCCAGACCTGCCGGCAAGCTGGCAGCGCGGCGCGCGGCATTTCGACAGAAGCGTCCGTACGGCAGGGCCTGTCCTCCGAGCGTGCAGATCACCGACGGCACACACGCTGACGCGAGCTTCCCCGATAGAGGTAAACAAACCCTTGATGCCTGCCGGGCGCCCTGGCGGCCGTAGGATCGCTTGCCTTGAAACTGCCCCAACGCAGATGCCACAAAGCCCGCAACAAACGATGGGTCCCGGCTTGCTTCAGGTCCGAGCACTATGATGACGCCGAGCATCGGTCTCCCCGTCGTCAACTTTTTCATGGCGGACGTGGGCGGCGGGATGGGCCCGTTCCTGTCCACCTGGTTGTCCGAGGCCGAGAAGTGGCCACCGAACCAGATCGGCTTCGTCCTGTCGGCGGGCCTGATCGCGGGCATGCTGATGGCGACCCCGGCCGGCGCGCTGATCGACCGGCTCGGGCGGCCGCGGCTGATGCTGAGCATCACCTGCCTGATGATCATGGGCGGCACCTTCGCCATGTTCTTGCTGCACGGGTTGTGGCCGATCCTCGTCGCCCAGGTCGTGGTCGCCTCGGGTGGGGCGCTCGGCGGCCCGGCCTTGACGGCGTTGACCATGGCGACGATCGGCAAGGACGGGTTCCCGCGCCAACAGGGCATCAACCAGGCGGCGACCCACACGGGCAACGTCGTCGCTGCCGCGATGATCTGGCTGGGTGCCTTCGCGGTGGGCCCGGCGGCCTCCGTCGGCGTGCTCGGGATCATGGCGGCCGGGATGCTGGTGGCACTGCTGTTCTATCCGAGGGACGTCGTCGACCACACCCGCATGGCCGGGCGCGAACGGCGCAAAAAGGGTGAGAAACGCGGCAGCACCCGGGCGCTGGTGCGCAACAAGCGGCTGCTGATGGTTATCCTGACCGTGGCCGTGTTCAACTTCGGCAACGCCGCCGTGCTGCCGCTGCTGGGACAGCGCTTGGCCGCCGAGAAGCTGCACGACGCGACCCAGTGGATGGCGATCCTGGTGGTCGTCGCACAGGCCGTGATGATCCCGGTATCGTGGGCCACCGGCCGGGTCGCCGACCGGGTCGGAAGCCGGATCCTGCTGATTTCGGCATGCTCCGTGCTGCCGATCCGCGGTGCTCTGGCAGCGATCTCTCACACGCCCTACGCGCTGGTGGCGATCGAGGTCCTGGACGGCGTGGGTGCCGGGCTGATCAGCGTCGCGGCCCCTTCGGCCGTGGCGAACCTGACCTATGGCGGCGGCCGCACCCAGACGGCAATGGGGGCGCTGTCCACCGTGCAGGCGCTCGCCTCCGCCGTATCGGCCGCGGCGGCGGGCGTGGTCGTGGTGCATTTTGGCTGGACGCCGGCTTACGCGATGCTCGCCATCGTCCCGCTGATGGGGGTGGTGGCCCTCAGCTTCGTCAGGCTACACGAAAACAAGCAGCAAGCGGGGGCTCAGCCGGAGGGGAAGGCCGCCGCCATCAGCGCCCGGGTGTAGGGTTCTGCCGGCGCGGCGAACAGGCTGTCGGCAGGGCCCTCCTCCACCACGCGGCCGTCCCGCAGCACGACGATGCGGTGCGCCAGGGCGCGCACCACGGCCAGGTCGTGACTGATGAACAGATAGGCCAGCCCGTGCTTGCGCTGCAGTGCCCGTAACAAGTCGACGATCTGCGCCTGCACCGAGCGGTCCAGCGCGGAGGTCGGTTCGTCCAGGATCAGCAGCCGGGGCTGCAGCACCAGCGCGCGGGCGATGGCGATACGCTGGCGCTGGCCGCCGCTGAATTCGTGCGGATAGCGGCCGATGGAGTCCGCCGGCAGCCCGACCTCCGCCAAGGCGGTGGCCACCCGGGCGGCACGAACCGGCGCGGCCAGCCGTTCATGCACGCGCAGGCCCTCGGCCACCAGGTCGCCCACCGTCATGCGGGGCGATAGGCTGCCATACGGGTCCTGGAACACGATCTGCATCCCGGCCCGGCTATGCCGCAACTGGGCGGGGGCCAGGCTCTGCAGATCCTGCCCGGCGAACACCACACGGCCGGACGCCGGCACGAGGCGAAGCAGGGCCAGGCCCATGGTGGACTTGCCGGACCCGCTCTCCCCCACCAAGCCCACGGTCTCGCCCTCGCGGATCTCGATCGAGACGCCGTCCACCGCCAGCACCGTGGCCGCGGCCCGGCGTAACAGGCCGCCGCGGCCCGCGAACGCCACGCGAATGTCCGTGCCCGCCAGCAACGGCTTCGCGGCTTGGGGCAGTGGGTCGGGGCGGCCCGCGGGCTCGGAGGCGATCAGCATCTTCGTATAGGAATGCTGCGGGTTGGCGAACACGCAGGCGGCGGCGCCCTGCTCCACCACCAGCCCGTCCTTCATCACCGCCACCCGGTCGGCGTGACGGCGCACGACACCGAGATCGTGGCTGATCAGCAGCAAAGCGAGGCCGCGCTTGGCCTTCTCCGCCGCCAGCAGGTCCAGGATCTGCGCCTGGATCGTGACGTCCAGTGCGGTGGTGGGCTCGTCGGCGATCAGCAGCGCCGGATCGTTGGCGAGCGCGATGGCGATCATCACGCGCTGCCGCTGCCCTCCGGATAACTGGTGCGGCAGCGCGTCCAGCCGGGTCGCGGCGCCGGGGAAACCGACGGAGTCGAGCAGCGCCACGATCGCGCCGCGGGTGGGGCGGCGGCCATGCAGGGCCATCGCCTCGCCCACCTGGCGGCCGATGCGGTGCAGCGGGTTCAGGCTGGTCATCGGCTCCTGGAACACCATGCCGGCGGTGCGGCCGCGCATGTCGCGCAAGGTCTCGGCAGAGGCGGTGGCGACATCGGTGCCGTCCAGCAGGATCCGCCCCGACACGGCGGCACCCGGCGGCAGCAGGCGCAGGATGGACAGTGCGGTGAGCGACTTGCCCGACCCGCTCTCCCCCACCAGCGCCAGCGTTTCCCCGCGGTCGACGGTGAAGGACACGCCGTCCACCACAGCCTTGCTGCCGAACTGCACGGTCAGCTTTTCGACGGAGAGCAGGCTCATTTCGGCAGCTTGCGCGGGTCGAAGGCGTCGCGGACGGCCTCGCCGACGAAGATCAGCAGCACAAGGATGCCGCCGAGCACCACGAACGCGGTGATGCCGAGCCAGGGCGCCTGCAGATTGTTCTTGCCCTGGTTGACCAATTCGCCAAGCGAGGGCGAACCCGGCGGCAGACCGAAGCCGAGGAAATCCAGGCTGGCCAGCACCGTGACCGAGCCGGACAGGGTGAACGGCAGGAACGTCAGCGTCGCGACCAGCGCGTTGGGCAGGATGTGCCGCCACATGATCGCGGTATCGCGCACGCCGAGCGCCCGGGCGGCGCGCACGTAATCCAGGTTGCGGCCGCGGAGGAACTCGGCCCGCACCACGCCGGTCAGCGACATCCACGAGAACGCCAGCAGGAATACCAGCAGCACCCAGAAACCCGGCGTGATGATGGCGGCCAGGATGATCAGCAGGAACAGTTGCGGCATGCCGGACCAGATCTCGATGAAGCGCTGGAACAGCAGGTCGGTCAGGCCGCCGTAATAGCCCTGCACCGCCCCGGCCGCGATGCCCAGGATGGAGGAGAAGATGGTCAGCACGAAGCCGAACAGCACCGAGATGCGGAAGCCGTAGATGACGCGGGCGAGCACGTCGCGCGACTGGTCGTCGGTGCCGAGTAAGTTACGCCAGGTCGGGTGGCTGGGCGCGGGGGTGGGCAAATTCTTGACGATGGTGGAGTTGCCGAAGGGGATCGCCGGCCAGATCATCCAGCCTTTTGCGTTGATGGCCTTCGCCAGGTCGGGGTCGGTGTAGTCAGCATCGGTGGGCAGGAAATCGGAGCCAAACGTGTCCTCGCTGTAGTCCTGCAGTACGGGAGAATACCAGTGGCCGTCGAAATGGATCAGCAGCGGCCGATCGTTGGCGACGAACTCGGCCGCTGCGCAGATGAGGAACAGGGTTAGGAAGACCCAAAGCGACCACCAGCCCCGGCGATGCGCCCGGAAGTTGGCGAAGCGTCGCTGGTTAAGCGGACTCATCGCCTACTCCCCCTCCCCTTGAGGGAGGGGGCTGGGGGGAGGGGTAGCCGATGGCGAGGAGTGTGCCGGTTGCCCCCCTCTCCCCGCCCCTCTCCCTCGAGGGGAGAGGGAGAAGTGAAGGTCTTCACCCTCGCCGCTCGAAGTCGATGCGGGGGTCGACGACCGTGTACATCAAATCGCCCACGATCTGCAGCAACAGCCCGAGCAGCGTGAACATGTACAGCGTGCCGAACATCACCGGATAATCCCGCCGGATCGCACTGTCGAACCCGAGCAAACCCAACCCGTCCAGCGAGAACACGATCTCCACCAGCAACGCCGACGAGAACAAAATCCCGATGAACGCCGCCGGAAACCCAGCCACGATCAGCAGCATCGCGTTGCGGAACACGTGCCCATACAGCACGCGCTGCTCCCCTGCCCCCTTCGCCCGCGCGGTCAGCACGTATTGCTTGCCGATCTCGTCGAGGAAGCAGTTCTTGGTGAGAATCGTCAGGCTGGCGAACCCGCCGGCTACGAGGGCGATCGTCGGCAGCACCATGTGCCAGGCATAATCAGCGATGCGCTGCGGCCAGGGCCACGTGCCGCTGCCCTCGCTGGTCAGGCCGCGCAACGGGAACCAGTCGAAGAACGAGCCGCCGGCGAACACCACGATCAGCAGGATGGCAAATAGGAAGCCCGGCACCGCGTAGCCGACCAGCACCGCCGCCGAACTCGCTACGTCGAACCGGCTACCGTCGCGCACCGCCTTGGCGATGCCGAGCGGGATCGACACCAAGTAGATCAGCAACGTCGACCACAGCCCGATCGACACGCTGACCGGCATGCGCGTCAGCACCAGGTGCAACACGGTGTCGTCGCGGAAGAAGGAGCGTCCGAAGTCGAACCGCAAATACGACCCGATCATCTCGAGGTAGCGTGTCAGCGGCGGCTTGTCGAAACCGAACATGTGGGTGATCTGCGCCACCGTCTGCGGGTCCAGCCCGCGGCGGCCGCGGTACCCGCCCCCCTCCGACGGCTGCATCACGTCGGATCCACCTCCGGTCACCCGGCTGATCGCCTGCGTCTGGCCGCGCAGATCGGCGAGCATCTGTTCCACCGGGCCGCCCGGCGCCAACTGCACGACGGCGAAGTTGATGGTGATGATGCCGAACAGCGTCGGAATGACCAACAGCAACCGACGCAGGAGATAGGCGCCCATCAGTGGTTGCGGGCAGCGTCCGTCTGCGCCGCAAGCGCCGGATCAACCCACCACGCCGCGAAATCGAGCCCGGAGCGCGCCGGCTTCGACGGGTGACCGAAGCGGTTCCAGTAGGCGACCCAGACCTGCTCGAGATGCCACTGCGGCACCATGTACCAGTTCCACAGCAGCACCCGGTCCAGCGCGTGCGACGCGTTCACCAGGTCGTCGTGATTGCTGGCGCCGACGATCTTGGCGACCATCGCATCCACCGCCGGGTTGCAAACGCCGGCATAGTTCACCGTGCCGGGCTGGTTGGCGCTCCCGCACGTCCAGTAATCCACCTGCTCGTTGCCGAGCGACTCACTCTCCGGCACCTGCGCCACCGCCATGTCGAAATCCAGATCGTCCATGCGCTTCTGATACTGCGCCGGGTCGACGGTGCGGATGTGGGCATCGATGCCGAGGCGGCTCAGCCACTGAACATAGGGCAGCCCTATGCGCTCGAACGCCGCATCGGATAGCAGGATCTCGAAGCTCATCTGCTGCCCGGCCGCGTTCACCAGCTTGCGGTCCTTCACCGTCCAACCCGCCTGCTTCAACAGGTCGAGCGCACGGCGCAGGCCCTCGCGGTTGTTGCCGGAACCATCGGTCACCGGCAACACGAACGGCGTGGTGAACAGCTCGGGCGGCAGCTTGTCCCTGAACGGCTCCAGCAACGCCAGCTCGGCACCCTGCGGCACGCCGGAGGACGCGTATTCGCTGTTGCTGAAGTAACTCTCGGTACGGGTGTAGAGCCCGTAGAACAGGTTCTTGTTCATCCACTGGAAGTCGAACACCTCGTCCATCGCCTGCCGGGTGCGCGGGTCGGCGAACACGGCGCGGCGGGTGTTCATGGCGAACGCCTGCATGCCCGTCGGCAGATGCACCGGCAGCGCTTCCTTTTTCACCAGGCCTTTGTCGATGGCCGGGAAATCGTACGAGGTCGCCCAGTTCTTCGCCGAGTTCTCCTGGCGGAAATCGACCTGGCCGGCCTTGAACGCCTCGAACGCGACCGTCGCATCGCGGAAATACACGTAGCGGATGGTGTCGAAATTGTTCAGCCCGCGCCCCGTCGGCAAATTGGCCGCCCACCAGTTCGGCGCGTGCTTGTAGACGATCGTGTTGCCGAAATCGACGTGATCGACCTGATACGGCCCGCTACCAACCGGCGGATCGTTCAGCGGCGCGGTGAAGTCGCGGCCCTTCCACCAATGCTCCGGCAGGATCGGAACTTCGCCGAGGATCTCCGGCAGCTCGTGGTTGTCCGCCGTCTTGAAGTGGAACACTACGGTGCGCGCGTCGGTCGCCTGCACGTCCGCGACGTCGCCCCAATAGGTGCGATACAATGGCCGGCCCTTCTCCCGCAGCGTGTTGAATGACCACACCACATCGGACGCCAGCACTGGCGTGCCGTCGTTGAACCGCGCCTCCGGACGGATCACGAACGTGACGGAGCGATGGTCGGCGGCCACGTCCACGCTCTGCGCCAGGTGCGCGTACTCGGCCACCGCCTCGTCGGGGTTGGGCACCAGCAACGATTCCCAAATCCGTCCGATGCCGATCGCCGGGGAGCCGCGCACGATGAACGGGTTGAGGCTGTCGAAGCTGCCGACCGTCGCCAATGAAACGCTGCCACCCTTGGGAGCATCGGGATTCGCATCGGGGAAATGGGTGAAGTCGGCTGGCAGTTGCAGCGGCCCGAGCAGGCCGAGGCCATAGGTCGGTTCCGCAGCGGCGGGGACCGCCAGCAGCAGCGCACTCAGCAGGGCGATCAGGCGCACGCGGCGGTCTCCATGACTTGCAAGGCGGCTGGCAGCAGGGCCGGGTCACCCAAGGCGAGCACGGTCCCGTCGCTGCCAGGGTGCAACGGCTGGCCGGCCCAGTCGGTGATGCTGCCGCCGGCGCCCGTGATCACCGGCACCAGGGCGGCCCAGTCCCAAAGCTTCAAAGTCGCCTCCGCCACGATGTCGATCTGCCCCAACGCCAACAAGCCATAGGCATAGCAGTCGCCGCCCCAGGACACACGGCGCACACTCTGCGCCAACCTCTCCCAGCGTGCCTGTTCGTCGGCGCGGAAGATCGCGGGGGAGGTGCAGCTCAACTCCGCCTGGCTGAGACCCGCGCAGGGCCGACAGCCGGCTTGGCCGAACCCGCCCCGGAATACTGTCGGCCGGTCAGCCACGCCCAGCCAGCGCTCCCCCGTGATCGGCTGGTCGATCAAGCCCAGCACCGGGACGTCCCCGTCCAGCAAAGCAACCAGCGTGCCGAAGGTGGGCCGCCCGGTGATGAACGCGCGGGTGCCGTCGATCGGGTCCAGCACCCAGCGATGCCGCGCGCCTGATCGCTCCTCGCCGCCCTCCTCGCCCAATATGGCGTGGTCCGGGAAGCGGTCGGACAGCACGGCCCGCATCGCCGCCTCGGCCTCGCGGTCGGCGATGGTGACCGGGCTGTCGTCGCTTTTGAGGTCCGCACTTGCACCCGCGCGGAACCACGGGCGGATCACAGCCCCCGCTGCGTCCGCCGCCGCCTCAGCCGCCGCGATGGCGCCGTCCGGGATTATTTCGCGAGCTGGGGCATGGGGTTGGGCTGATTCTGCGAGCTGGCCGTGGGCGGCAGAACGTGCGCCTGGGGCGGCTGCTGCGAATTGTCGGTCTGCATCTGCGACTGGTTCTGGTTCGCCGACGGGCTGCTGTTCTGTTGCCCCGACGTCTGACCCCCGCCGGCTGCCCGCGGCGCTCCCGTCGTCCGGCGGACCGGAGCGGTCTTGTGCGTCGCCGTTGCAGAGGATTGCGCCATCGCAGCCATCGGTGCGACCGCAATCACCACAGCTAGAACCAAGCTCCGCATTCAACGCCACTCCATGTTCGTCGCGCGCAATTTGCACAGCGTTGGGGCCATACCTAAGCTGGCACGCGCCGTTTGCAAACACGCCCGCCCGTCACAAGGCCCGAGTCCCATCCGTTGAACCCCATCATCCTCATCCCCGCCCGCATGGCGTCGACCCGGCTCCCTGGCAAGCCCCTCGCCGACATCGCCGGGCTGCCCATGATCGTGCACGTCATGCACCGCGCGCAGGAAGCCGGGATCGGCCCGGTGGCCATCGCCTGTGCCGAGATCGAGATCGCCGAGGCCGTGCGCGCCGCGGGAGGAATTGCGATCATGACGGACCCATCCCTGCCCTCCGGCTCCGACCGGGTGCACGCGGCGCTGGGCGAGATCGACCCGCAGGCCCGGCACGACGTGGTGGTCAACGTCCAGGGCGACACCCCCACGCTTGACCCGGCGGCGTTGCGCGCAGTCGTGGGCCCGCTATCCGACCCGGCGATCGACATCGCCACCCTGGTTGCCCCGATCGAGACGGCGGAGGAGGCAGCCAACCCCTCCTTCGTCAAGGCCGCCTGCGTGTTCGAGCACGGCCGGGCCGTCTCGCAAGCCCTCTATTTTTCGCGCGCGCCGGTGCCTGCTGGGGACGGCCCGCTGTGGCACCATATCGGCATCTACGCGTTCCGCCGCCCAGCCCTGGCCCGGTTCGTGGCCCTGCCGCAGAGCCCGCTCGAGCGACGCGAGAGCCTCGAGCAACTGCGCGCGCTGGAGGCCGGGATGCGCATCGCCTGCACCCGCGTGGAGCACGGCCCGTTCGGGGTAGACACCCCCGCCGACCTAGCCCGCGCCCGCGAGATGATGGCGGCTAGTCATGCCAGGGCTTGACCCTGGTATCCCCGGCGCCCCGCCCACGCCGGCCCGGCCGTGTTGATAGGACACTGCCAAACACTCGCCTGACGTCACCAGCCCAGCCCGTGGATACCAGGCTCAAGCCCTGGCATGACGGGATTAGACGGTGGCGCAGGCCGGGCGCCTGGCGGCGAGCCCAGTCGCGGCTTCGTAAGCGGCGCCTATCCGCAGCACCTTCGCGTCGTCGAAGGCGCGGCCGACGATCTGCATCGAGAGCGGTAGGCCGGACGCGGAGAACCCCGTGGGAATGGCGAGCACAGGGTGGCCGGTGACGTTGAACGCCATCGTCTGGATCGGGAAGTTGGGCGGGTTGTTCGGATCGATATCGGCAAATGCTGGCGCCGTGCCGAGTGCGTTCGCCGTAATCAGCGCGTCGTATGTGAGCAACTTCCGGCTAACCGCCTCGCACAATTCGCGGCGCAGCCGGCTCGCCTGCTGCAGGTCGGCGGCCGTGACGAAGGCGCCCAGCGTCATCCGCATGAACGTCAGTTGGCCGAAATCCAGCGGGCGGGACTGGTAGTCGGCCTCGTGGATCGCATAGGCCTCGGTGAACATGATCACGCGGCCGCAGGCGTTGAACAGATCGTAGTCCGGCAGCGTGATCTCCTCGACCGTGGCGCCCAGGTCGGTCAGAGTTTGCGCCGCCTTGTCCAACGCCGCCACGACCTCGGGAGATACGCCTTCGGCTTCGGCGTAGAAGTGCCGCGGCATGCCGAACCGCATCCCCCGCACGCCCTCGTTCAGGCCGGAGAGGAAGTCGGGCTTCGGTACGTCCGCACTCGCCGGGTCGAGCTTGTCGTAGCCGGCCAGGATGCCCATCGTGATGGCAGAGTCCTCGACCGTCCACGAGAGCGGGCCGCAATGGTCGAGCGTGGTGGACAGCGGGAACACGCCACGGCGCGACACCAGGCCGTAGGTCGGCTTGAACCCGACGGTGCCGCAATACGCCGCCGGGCCCCGGATCGACCCGCCCGTGTCCGAGCCCATCGCCATGCGCACCAACCCGGCCGCCACCGCCGCGCCAGAGCCGGAGGAGGACCCGCCCGGCATGTGGTCGGTGTTCCACGGGTTGCGCGCCGGTGGGAACGGCAGGTCGAAAGACGGGCCGCCCAGCGCGAATTCATGCGTCGCGAGCTTACCGAGCAACACGCCGCCGGCTGCCTTCAACTTGGCCGCGACAACTGAATCCGCGTCCGGCACCACGTCCACCCGCAGCTTGGAGTGGCATGTCGTACAAATGCCGGCCGTGTTGTAAATATCTTTCAGCCCGTAGGGGATGCCTTGCATCGGCCCCTTGTCCACGCCGCGCGCGAAGTCGGCGTCGGCCGCCGCGGCATCGGCATGGGCGCGATCGGCGGTGACGGTGATGAAGCTGTCCAGTTTGCCGTCGATCGCCTCGATCCGGCCCAGCGCGTCTTCGGTGAGAGCAACGGACGTGACGGACCCGTCCCGCAGCGCCCGGCCCGCCTCGGCGATGGAGAGTTCGTAAAGCGGCTTCACGAGTTCAAGCTCCGCGTGACGGTGTCGATTGAAAAGGTGCTGGCCGGCTCGTTCGCAGCGGTGCGGGGCTGACGCAGCAGCCCGACCATCTTGCGTAGATCCTTGAACCCGGCCAGTAGCCCCGGCCTACGAGCCTCCGGGATCACCAACCCGGCGCGCGCGGCGAACATGTCGAACTCCCGGGCCAAACTCTCGTCGTCAGGAAGATCCGTCATCGTGTTGCTCCGGTTATGCAGCGCGCGCGGCTGGCTGGGCCAGGCGGGCTACGATCATATCGGTATCCATCAAGTCGGTGAAGCTCAGATACAGCGCGACCAGCGACGCGTCGTGCTCCTCCGGCGTCATGGCGGCGTTGGCATCGCTGACCATCACCACGCGGAAATTGCTCATCATCGCATCGCGGGCCGACGACTCGCAGCAGACGTTGGTCACGGTCCCGGTGATCAGCACCGTATCGAAGCCGCGCGCCCGCAGCCGTGCCGGGAGATCCGACGAGCCGGGTAGGAATGCGCTGTAGCGATTCTTGCGTAGTGTCTCGTCGCCGGGTTGCACGTTCAATGCCGGCCACAGCGCATGGCCGACCGTGTCGGCGGACATTGCGGCAGCCCGGCGGCGGCGGCCCTCGGGCGTCGCCATCTCCTGCATCACCGACCAATCGCGCTCGCAACTTTCGTCGTAGGTGTTCTTGACCCAGAACACGCCACCGCCCGCCTGCCGCACGGCCGCCGCCAACCGGTTCACCGCGGGCACGATGTCACGCGCCGCCGGGCACACGGCGTGGCCGACCGCAGGGTCCATAAAGGCATTCTGCAGGTCGATCACGACCAGCGCCGTGCGCGCGCCATCGAGCGCTGCGAACGGGTGATCCGTGCCGCGCTTGGCAACGACACGATCGATGACGGATTGCGGGAGGGTGACGCCGTTCATACGTGTTCTCCAACAGGGTGTTGCAACATGTCCGCGACCCGCAGGCAGCGCGCCATGCGGTTCGGCGCAGGGTAGACCGGATCCGGAAATCCCTGCCGGCACGCGGGCATCGCCAGGGCACACCGCGGCGCGAACGAGCAGCCCGGCGGCAAACGGCGCAGATCGGGCGGGCTGCCCGGGATCGCGGCAATGTCCTGCTCGGGCGGCTGGTCATGCACGGTGGAGGCGAGCAGGCCGGCGGTATATGGATGGGCAGGCCGGCGCAGCACGTCGGCGACCGGCCCCTCCTCGATCACCCGGCCGGCATACATCACCGCGACCCGGTCCGCGATTTCCGCCGCGACGCCGAGATCGTGCGTGACGAAAATCGTCCCCATGCCCATTTCCTGCTGCAGGCGGCGCAGCAGGATCAATACCTGGATTTGCACGGTGGCATCGAGCGCCGTTGTCGGCTCGTCCGCCAGCAACAGCTTCGGCCCGCAGGCAAGCGCGATGGCGATCATGGCGCGCTGCCGCAATCCGCCGGACAGTTCGTGGGGGTAGGCATCCACACGGCGCTCTGCGGACGGGATCTTCACCAGGTCGAGCAATTCAATCGCCCGTGCTCGCGCCTCGGCCTTGGTGCCGCCTTTGTGCTGGCGGATCATCTCGATCAAGTGTTGGCCGATGGTGTAGACCGGGTCGAGCGCGGTCATCGGTTCCTGGAACACCATCGCCACGTCGCCGCCGCGGAAGTTTTGCAGCGCCCGCCCCTGCAGCGCCAGCACGTTCTTGCCGCCCAGTTCCACGCGTCCCTGTACCCGCGCGCGCTTCGGTAGCAGGCGCATCAGCGCACGCAACGTGACCGATTTGCCGGAGCCCGACTCACCCAGTAGGCAGAGCACCTCCCCGGCGTGCAGACGGAACGTGGCGCCGCTGACGGCATTCACCGAACCTTCGCGCGAGACGAACTGGACGGAGAGGTCCGCCACTTCCAGCAATGGCGCCGTCGTCACCATGCCATCCATCAACGCGTTCCCGCCTTGCTATGGCCGGACGTCGGATCGGTCATGTGGCAAGCGGCCACGTGGGAAGACCGGTCCTCCCATTCGCCGAGCACGGTCATCTTGGCCTCGCACACAGGCTCGGCATGGGGGCAGCGGGTACGGAAGCGGCAGCCGGAGGGCGGGTTGATCGGGCTGGGCGGATCGCCCACGAGCGGCGGCGATTCGATCCGCTGGGCCGAGTCCATGGACAGGCGCGATCCGAGCAGGGCCAGCGTGTAAGGGTGGCGCGCCCGGCTGAACACCTCGGCGGCCGGGCCCAGTTCGACGACCTGGCCCAGATACATCACCAGCACGCGGTCGCTGATGTAACGCACCACGTTCAGGTCGTGGCTGATGAACAGGTAGGTGAGGTTCAGCGTACGCTTGAGCTGCCGCAACAGGTTGAGCACCTGCGCCTCGACCGATTTGTCCAGCGCCGACACGGCCTCGTCGAGGATGACCATGCGCGGCCCCACCGCAAGCGCACGCGCGATGTTGACGCGCTGCTTTTGCCCGCCCGACAGTTCGTGCGGATAGCGCGGGCCGAATAGGTCCGGCCTAAGCCCGACCTTCACCAGGATGTCCTGCGCGATCCGCTTCGCGTCCGGGCGCGACTTGCCGTTGACCATGGGGCCGAACGCCACCGAGTCCTGCACCGGCATGCGCGGGTTCAACGAGGAGTAGCTGTCCTGGAACACCATCTGCACCTGTCGGCGCAAATCGGCGATCGTGACGCCGCGGGTATCACCGACCGTGTCACCGTCGAAAATCAACTCGCCGGAATCAGGCACGATCAGGTGCAGCAGCAGCCGGGCAAGGGTGGATTTTCCGCAGCCGGATTCGCCGACGACGCCGAGTGTCTCGCCCTTGGAGAGGGTGAACGATACGCCGTCCACCGCGCGTACGACAGCACCCTTGGCCGCCCCTTTCACCTTGAACCAGCGGCGCAGATCACGCGCGATCAGCATCGGCTGCGCCGCACCGCCCCGGTCGCGCGAATCGACATAGGGCTGGGTTTGCACGGCGGCGCTCATATCCGCACGTCCATCGCCGCGCGCACGCCGTCGCTCACCAGGTTGAAGCAGATCGAGGTGATGAAGATTGCCACGCCCGGCATCGCGCATCCCAGCGGATCGACGTAGATCGACTGGCGCAACGTGCTCAGCATCAGCCCCCAATCCGGCTCGGGCGGTTGCACGCCGAGGCCCAGAAAGGACAGGCCCGAGGCGAGCAGGATGCTCACGCTCACCAAGCTGGAGGCGTAGATGAACACCGGGCCCAGCACGTTGCCGAGCACGTGGTGGCGCACGATGGTGAGCGTGCCGGCGCCGCTCGCCCGGGCGGCCTCGATGTAGTCCAGGTTCTTGATCTGCGCCGTTGCGGTTTCAGCGATGCGGCACATAGCGGGGATGAACACCAGGCTGAGCGAGATGATGCCGTTGACCACACCGCCGCCCATCGCGCCCGAGATCGCAACTGCCAACAGGATGGACGGGAACGCGTAGAACACATCCATCGTGCGCATGATCGCCGTGTTCGTGACCTTGCCGGCAAAGCCGCCGATGATGCCGAGCGAGCCGCCGATCGCGGTCGCGATCAGCACCGGCACCAGGCCCATGATCAGCGAGATGCGGCCGCCATAGATCAGCCGGCTCATCATGTCGCGGCCGAGTTCGTCCGTGCCCCAGGGGTGGCCGCGCCAGCCGAATGGTTTCAGCCGGCCGATGATGCTCTGCTGGTAGGGGTCGAACGGCGCCACCAGCGGCGCGAACACGGCGAGCAGGATGATGAACAGCACCACGGCGCCGAAGACCAGCGTCACCCAATCGTGACTCAGCCGGTAGACGACCGAACGCCAATAACCGCGGACCTTGGTTGCGGGCGCGCCCTGCAGATCGAGGTCTGCCTCGGGTGCCATGGCGACATTGGTGAGGACAGCTTGCTTGCTCATGCGCGGCGGATCCTCGGGTCGAGCAGGGCTTGCAACAGGTCGACGACCAAGTTGGTCGCGACGAAGACGAGCGACAAGGCGAGGATCGTGCCCTGCAGCACGGGGATGTCACGGTTGATGATCGCCTTGTTCAGTAGGAAGCCGCTGCCGGGCCAGGTGAACACCGTCTCCACGAGAATCGAGCCACCCATCAGGTAGCCGAATTGCAGGCCCATCACGGCGAGCACCTGCGGCGATGCGTTCTTGATCACGTGGCGGATCACCGCGGCCTCGCCCAGGCCCATGGCGCGCAAGGTGGTGACGAAATCCTGGTTGCGCACTTCGGCGATGGCGGCGCGGGTGGTGCGGGCGATGATGCCGATCGGGATCATGGTCAACGTGATCACCGGCAGGATCAGGAACTGCGCATCGCTCCAGTGCAACAGGTTGAACGCCGCCGAGCCGTTTTCGCCCATGCCGCTGGCCGGCAGCACCATGAACTCGACCGCGAAAACGATCACCAGCACCAGGCCCAACCAGTAGTTCGGCAGACTGACACCGATGACGGCGGCGCCCGTCACACCGCGGTCGAGCCAACGGCCCGGGAAGCAGCCGGCGATAACCCCCATCGTGCCGCCCACGAGGAACGATACCGGCACCGCGAACAGCGCCAGCATGGCCGTGTTGGCGACGGAGCCGAACACCTCGAGCGTCACCGGACGCTGGGTGGCGATGGAGCGGCCGAAATCGCCGTGCAGCACGTGCCACAGCCAGATCACGTATTGCACGGGGATCGGCCGGTCGAAGCCATAGGCGTGCTTGACGATGGCGATCGTCTCCGCCGTGGCGTCCGGCGGCAACACCGTCTGCAGCGGGTCACCCGGCGCCAGATAGACCAGGGAGAAACAGACGATGCTGACCCCGAGCGCGATCGGGATGGCGAACAGGATGCGGCGTAGGATGTAGCCGAGCATAGCTTTCTCCTAAGGGGAGACGGAGATCTTGGTCAGATCCTGAAACCAGCTTTGTGCCTGAACGAAGCCGTGCAGCTTGGGCGATAGCGCGCGCGGGTTCACGTCGTGTGCGACCCAGATCATCACGGCCTGATCGTTCATGCGCTCGTTCAGCTTGATCAGCAGCTCGTTGCGCTTCTCGGCGTCGAATTCGGCGCTGATCTTGCCGACCAGATCCTCGGTCTGGGCGTCTTCGTAGTGGCCCCAATTACTGCCGGCCGGGGCCCACTGCGCACGGCTGACGTGGCGGATCAGGCCGTAGAACGGGTCGCCCACCGCCTTGCTGGCGTTGATCCCGGCATCGCCCGGGTTCTTGTCGATGCCGTCACGGCCGACTTGGCCCAGCGCGTTCCAATCCATCACGTCCAGCTTCACGCGGAAGCCGACTTCCTCCAGCTCCGCCTTGACCAGCTCGTTCATCGGCAGCGGCTGCATCTGGCCCGAGCCGGACGTGGAGATCACGAACGTGATGTCGCACGGCAGGCAGCCCGCTTCCTGCAGCAAGGCATGCGCGCGTTTCGGGTCATACTCGTATTTCACCGGGTTGCCGTAATACGGCGTGGTCGGCGGGATGGTGGAATAGGCGGGCTCCATAAGGCCGCCGAGCAGCTCCTTCATGTCGGAGCGGTTGATCGCGAGGTTGGCGGCGCGACGCACCCGCAGATCCTTGAAGGGGGAGGTGACGAAGTTGAGCTGATAGGCCCAGACGTGCGGATAGATGTTGGTGAAGATCTGCATGCCGGCCGATTTCAGCCGCGCGACTGCGTCGGGCGGTGGCGCCTCCATGAAGTTCACCTGGCCGGAGAGCAGCGCCGCCACGCGCGTATTGGCCTCCGGCATCGGCAGCAGCACCAGCCGGTCCTGCTTCGGAATGCGGTCCTTGTCCCAGTATCCGGTGTTCGGAACCAGTTCGAGCCGCTCGTGCGGCACCAGCTTGTCGAAGCGATATGGCCCGGTGCCGGAGGGTTGCGTGGCATAGGCCGTATAATCGTCGTGCAGCGCCTCGGCCCGGCAGCGGCTGATCATCGGCACGTAGCTAAGTTCGTATGGAAGCAGGCTATCCGGGGCCTTGGTCTCGACTGCGATCTGGTGGTCACCTATTGCCGTCACGCCGGCGACGCTGGTCAGATAGCCGCGGGTGAGCGCGAATTGGAAGGTGTCGAATTGCGGCGCCTTGTTGTCCATCAGCCGGCCGAAATTCCACACCACGTCCTGCGCGATGAAGTCGCAGCCATCATGCCACTTCACGCCCTCGCGCAGATCGAACAGCCAGCGCTTGTGATTGTCGGGATCGACATGCCAGCCGGTTGCGAGCCCGGGCTTGATGTCCGACGCCTTGTCGGACCGGGACAGATCCCAGTTCACCAGCCCGTCGTACAGGTTGAGGGCAACGAAGCGGTAGCCCTCAAAACCCTGGTCGGGCGTGCCGGTGGTGATCGGCACCTCGCCGGCCGTCATTGCGACAGTCACGACACCGCCGGCCATGGCCGTATGCCCCATCGTCGCGGCCAGTGCGACGACAGTGGCTCTGAGTCCCGAACCGAGCCTCATGGCGAGACGCTGATCGGAGTCAGGTCCTGGAACCAGTTCTGCGCCTGCACGAAACCGTGCACCTTGGGCGACAAGGCGCGCGGATTCAGGTCGTGCACGACGAAGATCATCAGCGCCTGTGCGGACTCGTATTCGTGCAGCTTGGTCAGCAGCACCATGCGCTTGGCCGGGTCGAACTCCTCGAAGATCTGCTTCACCAAATCGTCGGCTTCCGGCGTGCTGAAATGGCCCCAGTTGCTGCCGGCTGGCGACCAATAGGCGGTGGCGACCGGCTTGATGATGGCGCTCACCGGGTCGAGCAGGCCGCGTGACGCGTTCATGCCGTCGATGTTGGGATATTTCGGAACACCGGACCGACTGACGTCCAGCAGCGCATTCCAGTCCATCACGTCCAGCGTCACCTGGAAGCCGACATCCTCCAATTGCTGTTTCACCAGTTCGTTCATCGGCAGTGACTGCATCTGGCCGGAGCCGGAGGTGGAGATTGCGAGCGTGATCTTGCACGGCACGCAATTGGCTTCCTTCAGCAGCGCCTTGGCCTTCGCCGGGTCGAACTTGTAGATTTGCGGGTGGCCGTAATACGGCAGGCTCGGAGGCACCTCGGCGTATTCCGGCGTCGCAAGCCCGCCCACCAGATCCACCACGTCGTCGCGGTTGATGGCGTAGTTGGCAGCCTGACGTACCCGCAGGTCCATGAACGGGCCGTGGGTGAAGTTCAGGATGTACGGCCAGTTATGCGGATAGGTGTTGGTGATGATCTGCATGCCGGCGCGCTTCAGAACCGGGATGGCGTCCGGCGCGGGAGCCTCGATGAAGTTCACCTGGCCCGACAGCAACGCCGCCGTGCGGGTCGCCGCTTCCGGCATCGGCAGCAGGATCAGCCGATCCTGTTTCGGAACACGATCCTTGTCCCAGTAATCCTTGTTCGGCAACAGTTCCATCCGCTCGTGCGCGGTTTCGCCGGCAAACCTGTACGGCCCGGTGCCCGAGGGTTGATTGGCGTAGGCATTCCAGTCGTTGTGCAACGCCTCGGCACGGCAGCGGCTCACCATCAATACATAGGACATGTCGTACGGGAACAGCGACTCCACGAACTTCGTGTTGATCGCCACCGTGTGATCGTCGATCTTCTCGATGCTGTCGTAGTTCGTCAGGTATGCGCGGGCGAGCGCGAATTGTTGCGTGTAAAACTGCGGCGCCTTCGGATCCGCGATACGGCCGAAATTCCAAACCACGTCATCGGCCGTGAAGTCGCAGCCGTCGTGCCACTTCACCCCCTGGCGCAGCGTGAAGATCCAGCGTTTGTGGTTGTTCGGGTCGACATGCCATTCGGTCGCCAATCCCGGCTTGATATCGGACGCCTGGTCCTTTTTCGACAAATCCCAGTTGATCAGCGCGTCGTATAGATTGAAGCCGACGAAGCGGAAGCCCTCGAAACCCTGGTCGGGGTTTCCCGTGGTCACCGGCAGGTCACCCGCCGTCATCGCGACGGTCAGCACGCCCTCGGCAGCGGCTGGATGGAATGGCACGCAGGCGATGGCCGGCGCGGCCGCGAGCAAGCATCGGGCGATCAGGCGGGTAACACGCGACATTCGGCTTCCTTCGAAATGGTGGCAGAGGTCAACGACCTTCGGATTGGCTCGACGGCAACCGGCGGTCGCTTATGCGAAATGGCCGGCACCGGAGTACGACATGGAAACGGCACCCCTTGTGCAAGCCTGTCCGGCTTATCGACACGTTGCTGTCCCATCCCTCGGAAGCGAGCAGCAGACGGCGCCAACCATCCTCGCCATCCCGCATTAAAGCGATTGAAGGGCAGCCAGTCCTAAATTGTCAAGGAGCGCAGTACGGGAATTAGGCAGAACCTTCTGCGACGCCACGGATCTGCCTAGTTGCGCGCCAAAACCTTGCCGGGGTTGCCTGGAACAGAAGCACAATGCGGAGCGTTCACAGTTTCTCGGTCAACCGTCTCGCCGCGCCAGGATAGACGCCGAGCATCTTCGTCTCGCGGCAGAAGAAGTTCAGCTCCTCCAACGCCCGGGCCACATTGGGGTGGTCGGGATGGCCTTCCACGTCGCACAGGAACTGCGTGGCGGTGAACTGGCCGGCCGGCATGTAGCTCTCCAGCTTCGTCATGTTCACGTCGTTGGTCGCGAACCCACCGAGCGCCTTATACAACGCCGCCGGCACATTGCGGACGTGGAAGATGAACGTGGTCACGATCACGCCTTCGTCCGGCGGCCGCGGCGCGGGATACTTCGACGTGATGTAGAAGCGCGTCGTGTTGTCCTTCGAATCCTCGACATTGGACCGTAGGATATCCAGCCCGTACAGCTCAGCTGCCAACGAGGAAGCGATGGCGGCATCTTCCTTGTCTGCGTGCGCTGCCACCATCTGCGCCGACCCGGCGGTGTCGGCTTCGATCACCGGCAACACGCCCAGTTCGCGGATGATGTGCCGCACCTGTCCCAGCGCCACCGCATGGGAATGGACCCGGCGCACGTCGGCGATCGTGGAACCCCGTACGCCGAGCAGGCAATGTTCCACGCGTTGGAAATGCTCGCCGACGATGTGCAGGCCGCTGCCCGGCAATAGCGAATGAATGTCCGGCACGCGGCCCGCAAGGCTATTCTCGCACGGCAGCATGGCGAGGTCCGCCGCACCGCTCTTCACCGCGTCGATCGCGCCCTCGAACGTGTCGCAGGGCAAGGTGGGCCGGCCGGGTAATGCGGCGCGGCAGGCGAGGTCGGAATAGGCGCCGGGGCGGCCCTGGAACGAAACGGTCATCGTGTCACCTCTGTCATCCGTACCGTCATGCCAGGTTCAAACCCACTGCTGTCCAGCAGGTTTTTTGCCTTGTAAGGCACGACATTGATTCTACTTCTTCCCGACGTTTGCCAATTGTTCGACCGGGCCATGTCGATCACCAGGGAGGCGACCGACGCCTTTGATTCGGGCTACGGCTCCTCTGCGTGGCTCAGGCCTGGCATGACGATCATGGCTACCGGCGCCGGGGGTCCAGCGCGTCACGCAAGCCGTCGCCCACGAGGTTGAAGGACAGCACCACCACAAAGATTGCCGCCCCCGGAAAGATCGCGAGCCAAGGCGCCTGGGTGAGGAAGCGTTGCGCCGAATTCAGCATGGACCCCCAGGAGGGTTCCGGCGGCTGCTGGCCGAGGCCCAGGAATGACAGGCTGGCCTCCGCGATAATGGCAGTGGCGATGGTCAATGTGGCCTGCACCAGGATCGGCGGCACGATGTTCGGCAGCACATGCCGCACCGCCACGCGCCAGGGCGGATTGCCGAGCGCGCGGGCGGCCTCGACATAGTCGTTGGCGGCGGCGTCGATCGTGGCGGCGCGGGCGACGCGGACGAAGACGGGCGTCGCGGTGACGCCGATGGCGATCATGGCGTTGGTCAGCGATGGGCCGAGGAAGGCGGCCAGGGCGATGGCCAGGATCAGGAACGGGCACGCCAGCATCGCGTCCACCACGCGGCCGATCACCGCGTCCACCCACCCGCCGGCGAACCCGGCGAGCAGCCCCAGCGGCACCCCGGCCCCGGACGCGATGCACACCGCAACCAGCGCGGCCAGCAGCGTTGCGCGGGCGCCGAACAGCACGCGGGCCAGCACGTCGCGGCCGTTCTCGTCGGTGCCGAACCAGTGCAGGGCGGACGGCGCCTTGCGGATCACGGAGTAGGATTGGCGCACCGGGTCATAGGGCGTGATCCAGGGCGCCAGCAGGGCCGCACCAATGAACAGCACGATGACAACCAGGCCGAACACGGCCGCCGGACGACGCGCAAAGCGGCCCATGGCAAGGGCGAACGGCCCTCGTCCCTGCCGCGAGCGCTCCCGTGGCCGGACGGAGGGTGTCGTCAGCGCAGCGATCCCGTCGCTGTCTTGTGCCTCGACGTCGGCGATGGCCGGGTCGTCCAGATGGGTGCTCACGCGACCCTCAGCCTGGGATTGACCAGCACGTACAGGACGTCCGCTAACAGATTGAGCAAGATGTACAACGTGGCCGTGACCATCACGACGCCCTGCACCACCGGGTAGTCGCGGTTGAACACGGCATCCACCACAAGCTTGCCGAAGCCCGGGATGCTGAACACCTGCTCGGTCAGCACGGCGCCGGAGAACAGCGTGCCCAGTTCAAGGGCGCCCAACGTTACGACAGGCACCAGCGCGTTGCGCAGCGCGTGGCGGATCACCACCCTGCCCTCCGTCAAGCCCTTGGCCCGCGCCGTGCGCACGTAGTCCTGGTCCAACGCCGTCAGCATGGCGCTGCGAGTGTGCCGCATCAGCACGGCGGCGGTGGCGTTGCCCAGCACGAAGGCGGGCATGATCGTGGTGGCGATCGACTGCCAGAAATCCTCGGTCAGCGGCACGTAGCCCGACGGTGGCAGCCAGCCGAGCTGCACCGAAACCAACAGGATCAGCATGATGCCGAGCCAGAAGTTCGGCGTCGACAACCCACCGAGGCCGATCAGGTTCGCCGCGTGGTCCCACCACGTGCCGCGCTTCACGGCAGACAGCACGCCGGCGGGGATGCCGATCAGCAGCGCGAAGGCGAACGCCATCACGCCCAGTTGCAAGGTCACCGGCAGTTTCTGCTCCACCAGGTCGAGCACCGGTTGGCGAATGCGCCACGAATAGCCGAGATTGCCGTGCAACAGGCCACCGACCCAATGCAGATACTGCACAGGCAATGGGCGGTCGAGCCACAGTTCGGCCCGGATCTGGGCGAGCACCTGGGGATTGGCACCCTCCTCTCCGGCCAGCACCAGCGCCGGGTCGCCCGGCATCAATTGCTGCAGGCCGAACACGAGGATGCTCACCAGCACCAGCGTGGGGATCAGTTGCAGGAAGCGGCCGCGCAACCCCTTCATGGCGCGACGGTGATGCCCTGGAGGCGGATCATGCCGTCAGCGACCGGCTTGAACCCGCTGACCTTGTTGCTGAGCCCGTTGAAGTATCGCGTCGTGAATATGTATGAGATGGGCAGGTCCTTCTGACCCAACTCGGCGATTTGGCCGTAGATCGCCTTGCGCTTCGCCACGTCCTGCTCCAGCCGGCCATCGTCCAGCAGCTTGTCCATCACCGGGTTGGCGTATTTGCCGTAGTTTTGCGTGCCGGTGTTGCTGTGCAGGAACGAATACAGGTTGCCGTCGGGGTCGACCCGGCCGGACCAGGCAAGCATGTAGGCCTGGAAGCCGCCGCTCTCCGCATTGTCCAACGACGAGGCGAACTCCATCGCCGTCAGCTTCACGTCGAACCCGGCCTCCGCTGTCATCGACTGGATCACCTCACCCATCTGCCGCAGGTCCGGATTGTTCGGCACGATCAGGTTGACGCTCACCGGCGGGGTCACGCCCGCCTGCTTCAGCAGCGCCTTGGCATGGTCGATGTCGCGGGTGACGGGCTTCACGGCGGGGTCGAAGAACGGGCTCTCCGGCGGGACGGCCTGCGCCGTGGGCGGATACATGCCGTTGTAGACGACCTGCATCAGTGCATCGCGGTCGATCGACATGTCGAAGGCCTGCCGCACCAGGGCGCTCTGCCCCAACGGCGTCTTGGATTGCGGGCCATTGTTTATGTTGTAGGTGATGCCCTGGTAGCCGAGCCCGTCATAGGTCACGAGCTTCAGCTTCGGATCGCGCTTCACCGCGTCGGTGTCGGTTGGGACGATGTATTCGACGAGGTCGGTGCTGCCGGCCTGCAGGTTGGCGAGGCGGATCGAGCTGTCGGGGATCACTTGGTAGATCACCCGGTCGATGTGGATCGCGTCCTTGTTCCAGTAGTCGGCGAAGCGCTCCAGTGTCACGTGGTCCTGCGCCACCCGTTCGACGAACTTCATCGGCCCGGCGCACACCGGGTGTTGGGCGAAATCGCGGCCCTCCGCCGCGGCCGCCTTGGGCGACAGGATCATGCCGGCGCGATCGGTCAGCTGCGACAGGAACGGGGCCGACGGCGTTTTCAGCACGATGCGCACGGTCGCCGGGTCGACCACATCCACATGATCGATGACGTTGATCTCGCTCTTGCGGGCGCTGCCATCCATGGTGAGATGGCGGTCGAGGCTGTATTTCACCGCCGCCGCGTCCATCAGCGTCTCGTCCTGGAATTTTACCCCCTGGCGCAAATGGATGACCAGCGTCTTCGGGTCGGTGTATTCGTAGCCGGTGGCGAGCTGCGGGATGATCTGCAGCTTGTCGTCGATGTCGAACAGCTTGTCGCACAGCCCGGCGAACACGATGCGGCCGACATAGGTGCGCGCCAGCGTCGGGTCGAGCGCGTCGGCGTCCTCCCGCAAGGCGATACGGAGCGTTTGGGCCTGGGCCGCGAGCGGCAGCACGGTCAGCAGGCAGGCGAGCAAAGGACGGATCATGCGGGTTCTTATTCCAATGGTCGGGCCGCGGCCTTGCAAGCCGCGCGCCGGATGCTAGACGGAACACCCCCTACCCCAATGCACAAGAGCGCGAAGGACCCCTGACCATGCGCAGCTACCGGATTGCCGCGATTCCGGCCGACGGCATCGGCCCCGAGGTGATCGCCGCCGGGCTCGAGGCGCTGGACGCCCTCGCCAGCCGTGACGGCGGCTTCGAGCTGAAGATCGACCACTATGACTGGGGCAGCGAGCGCTACCGCCGCACCGGTGCGCTGATGCCGGCGGACGGGCTGGACCAGTTGCGCCCGGCGGACGCGATCTATTTCGGCGCCGTCGGTGCGCCGGACATCCCGGACCACGTCACGTTGTGGGGCCTGCGGCTGCCGATCTGCCAGGGCTTCGACCAATACGCCAACGTCCGCCCCACCCGCATCCTGCCCGGCGTCACCTCGCCGCTGCGCAATGTCGGGCCGGGCGACCTGGACTGGCTGATCGTGCGCGAGAACAGCGAGGGCGAGTATGCCGGCCATGGCGGCCGCGCGCATCGCGGCCTGCCGGAGGAAGTCGCCACCGAGGTCGCGATCTTCACCCGCGTTGGCGTGGAGCGGATCATGCGGTTCGCCTTCCAATCCGCCCAGGCGCGCCCCCGCAAGCACCTGACGGTGGTCACCAAGTCCAACGCGCAGCGCTACGGTATGGTGTTCTGGGACGAGATCGCCGCCCTGGTCGCCGCCGACTTCCCGGACGTGACCTGGGACAAGGAACTGGTGGACGCGATGACCATGCGCATGGTGAACAAGCCGCGCACGATCGACACTGTGGTCGCCACCAACCTGCACGCCGACATCTTGAGCGATCTCGCGGCGGCACTGGCCGGGTCGTTGGGCATCGCGCCCACCGGCAACGTCGACCCGCAGCGCCGCTTTCCCTCCATGTTCGAGCCGATCCATGGGTCGGCGTTCGACATCACCGGCAAGGGCATCGCCAACCCGGTCGCCAGCTTCTGGACGGCGGCGATGATGCTGGAGCATCTGGGCGAGGCCGCGGCCGGCGCACGGCTGATGGCGGCGGTGGAGCAGGTCTGCGCCACCGGGCTGCTGACCCCCGACCTCGGCGGCAAGGCCACGACGGCTGAGGTAACGCGCGCCGTATGCGAGGCGATCCGCGGCGCCAACGCGTGATTCGGCAAGCCACGGCAGCCGACGAGGCGCTGGTCACTGCGCTCAACCAGGAAGCATACGCCATCTACGAGCGGGAGTTCGGCTTCCGCCCGCAGCCGATGGATGAAGCCTGGGGGCCGCGCATCGCCGCTGGCCAGGCCTGGCTGCTTGGGCAGGACGGCACGCTGGTGATCGAGCGCCACCCCGACCACGCGATGATCTACAGCGTGGCGCTGCGTCCCGGTGTGCAGGGCGGAGGGCTCGGCCGCACGTTGCTCGACCATGCCGAGCGGCTGGCGCAATCCTGGGGTGTGCCCGAATTGCGGCTCTACACCAATGCGCTGATGACCAAGAACATCGCCATCTACGGCCGCCGCGGTTACCGCGAGACCGGGCGGCGCCCCCACCCGAAACGGCCGGACCTGCGCGTGGTGGACATGGCGAAACCGATCGTGCCCGCGGAGGCCGAGTTGCGCCGCCTGCTGGACGTGATGGCCCGGCTGCGCGCGCCCGATGGCTGCCCGTGGGACCAGGTGCAGGATTTCGACAGCATCGCGCCCTACACGATCGAGGAAGCCTATGAAGTCGCGGATGCCATCGCGCGGCGGGACTGGGACGCGTTGCCGGACGAGTTGGGCGACCTGCTGTTCCAGGTCGTCTACCACGCCCGCATGGCCGAGGAAGCCGGCCGGTTCGCCTTCGCCGACGTGGCGCGGGCGATCACCGACAAGATGATCCGCCGCCACCCCAACGTGTTCGCCGGGTCGGAGGCGGTGCCGTGGGAGGCGCACAAGGCGGCGGAACGCGGCGCTGGCGGGGCGCTGGCCGGTGTTCCCGTGGCGCTACCCGCGCTGAGCCGTGCTCTGAAGCTAGCCCAACGCGCCGCCCGGGTCGGGTTCGACTGGCCGGATTCGTCGGCGGTGCTGGACAAGTTGGCGGAGGAAACGGCGGAACTGCGCGCCGAGCTGGACGGGGCTGACCCGGCGCGCCTCGCCGACGAGGTGGGCGACATGCTGTTCGTGTTAGCCAATCTGGCGCGCAAGCTTGGGCTGAACCCGGAGACCTGCCTGCAGGATGCCAATGCGAAGTTCACCCGGCGGTTCGAGGGAGTGGAGGCTCGGCTTGCAACCGACGGCCAGACCCCGGCCGAGGCGGGGTTGGCGGCGATGGAGGCCGCTTGGCAAGCGGTGAAGCGGGACGAATGCGCGTAACCCCTCCGGTCTCGCGACGACTTGGCAAACTGCTGTCCGGTGGAAAACTCGGCGTTGTCAATATCTTATCGTCATGCCAAGGCTTGACCCTGGTATCCACGGCGTCCCGCAGACACCGGCCCCGCCGTGTTGCATGCGGTGTTGTCAAATATCGTCTGACGCCACCAGCCCCGCCGCGTGGATACCAGGGTCAAGTCCTGGCACGACGATGGACGGAGAGGGAGGAGCCATGATGCAGCGCCGTTACGTGACCGTCGACGTGTTCACCGACCAGCCATTCGGCGGCAATCCACTGGCGGTGGTGCTCGATGCGGAGGGGCTGGACACTGCCGCAATGCAGGCCGTCGCGCGCGAGTTCAACTACTCGGAAACCACCTTCGTCCTGCCGCCGAAGGACCCGGCGCACACCGCGCATGTCCGCATCTTCACCCCAGTGGGCGAACTGCCCTTTGCCGGGCACCCCAATGTCGGCACCGCGTTCGTGCTGGCGAGCGAAGGCAACACCGCAGACCGGGTCGTGTTCGAGGAGGAAGCAGGGCTCGTCCCGGTCGAAATCCTCCGCGAGGCCGGACAGGTCATCGGCGCAGAGCTGACGGCGCCACAAAGCCTGCTCCGTGGCGCCGAGATGCCGGCGGAGGCGGTGGCACGCTGCCTCTCGCTCGAGCCGAGTGACATCGTCACCGCCAACCACATGCCCCTGGTGGCAAGCGTCGGCACGCGCTTCGTGCTCGCCGAGATCGCCACGCGGGAGGGCTTGCGCCGGGCAAAACTGGACCACGCCGCCTGGCCCGACCACATGCCGATCCAGGACACGCGGAGCATCTATTTCTACACGCGCGATGGTGGCGCGGGCTTCGACCTGCACTCCCGCATGCTATGGCCCGGCATGCCCGAAGACCCCGCCACAGGGAGCGCCACCGTTACCGTCGCCGCCCTGCTCGCCGATGCCGGGCCGGACGGTGACATCGCCCTGCGGATCGAACAGGGCCGCGACATGGGCCGGCCGAGCACGCTGCTGACGCGAACCGTCAAGCAGGGTGGCGTCGTACGCAGCGCCCACGTTGGTGGACGCTGCGTCCCGATGATGCGGGGAACGATCGCCGCTTAGGCGGCGATCAGGCTCGCGCGCTCCGCGATCCGGCGGCGGATGGTCTCCAGCGCGAAGCCTTGCTCGGCGCGGGGGGCGCAGTAGAGCACCCGCTCCGGCCCGGAGACGGCCTCGCCTTCCGAACTCTGGAAGATGAAACGGCCATCGTCGTCGACGAAGGTCTCGCTGGCCGCACCCTCGGCCCACGTGGGACAAGCGCTGGATTATGACACTTCACGGACTCATTCGCTTGTCAGGCGAAATGGCTCCAGCCGCGTTCGGATAGCGGCAGCACAGCTCCGTCTGGGCCCGTAACGACCACTTCGTCGCCTGCCTGGAAGCGACCGATGAGTGTCGCGGCCACGCCATTCGGCGGCGGCACACCTGGTGGGGCTGCCATCAGGAGTTCGTAATCGTCGCCGCCGATCCAGGCCTCCTCGCGCCACTCTGGGCCTGCGGCGATGGCTTGGGGCGAGAGCGGGATCCGGGCCGCATCCACTACGGCGCCCACGCCGCTGGCCCGGCAAATGTGGCCGAGATCCTGGAACAGGCCGTCGGACACGTCCATCGCCGCCCTCGCCCAGCCGCCGACCGGCAGCCCCAACCGAGGCGTCGGCAGGTCGTAGCGGCCCTTGAGGTAGCCGTCGGGGTCGGGCAGCTCGCCGCGCGCCGCATGCAGCCCGAGCACGCCGTCGCCGATCGTGCCGGTCACCCACAAATCGTCGCCGGGCCGGGCGCCGGAGCGAAGGATGGCGGTGCCCGGCGCCACGTGGCCGATCGCGGTCAACGAGAGCGTCAGCGGCCCGGGTGTTTCCGTCGTGTCACCGCCGAGAAGGTTGATGTCGAACGCCTTTTGATCGAGCGCGAGCCCGGCGGCGAAGCCGGTGAACCAGTCCTCGCCTAGCGTGCGGGGGACGGAGATGGTGATCAGGTAGCCGAAGGGCACTGCCCCCATCGACGCCAGGTCCGACAGATTGACCCGGAGCAGCTTGCGGGCAATCAGGCTCGGTTCGGTGCCCGGGAGGAAGTGGACGCTCTCCACCATGGCGTCGGCGGTCATCACCAACTCGCGGCCAGCGGGGGGCGCGAACACGGCGGCGTCGTCGGTCAGGTTTAGGGAGCCCGGCCCCGCGAGCGGCCGGAAGTGACGGGCGATGCGGGAAAATTCGGGAGGGAGCATCTTACTTTCCTCTCCCTCTCCCGTGAAGGACGGGGGAGGGAGGAAATTCACGTGGTTTCGAAGTCGCGGGCGCGGAGGGCGCGGGCCATGCGGTCGAGCAGGCCGTTGGCCATGCGGGGCTCCTCGCCGGTGAAGAACCCGTGCGCGACGTCGAGGTATTCGTTGATCACGACCCGGGCGGGCGGGCCATCGGCCATGCCGAATTCCGCGCCGGCGGCACGCAACAGGGCGCGCAACACCGGGTCGAGCCGGGCGAACGGCCAATCCGGGGGCAGCGACTCGGCAACCAGACGATCCAACGCATCCTGCTGCAGCACGGCGGCGCGGACGATGCGGCTGAACAGCTTCACGTCGGCGTCCGGCACCCGGCCCTCCTCGAAGCCGCCGGTGCCCGGCAGCTCACCCAGGCGGTGACGGACGAATTGGTCGACGATCGTCTCCACCGTGTCCCCGGTGTGCTCGGATTGAAACAACGCCTGCACGGCGGCAACCCGGCTGGCCGTGCGAGGCCGGCTTTTGGCCGGTGGCTTCATCAGGCCGCACCCAACCGGCGCGCAGCATCGACTTGCCGCAGCGCGGCCACGGCGGCCTCGGCACCCTTGTTGTGGCCATCCGGACCGGAGCGGGCCACAGCTTGCGATAGCATGTCGACGGTCAGCAAGCCGGTGCCCAACGCGATGCCGTACTGCAGCGCCACATCCATCAAGCCGTTCATGCTTGCGGCGCAGATGAAGTCGTAATGGTCGGTTTCGCCGCGAACCACGCAGCCCAGAGCGATGTAGCCGTCGAATTTCTGCGTGCCACGCAGGGCGATGCGGACGGCCTGCGCCAGTTCAAACGCTCCCGCCACGTCGAGCACCGTGTGGGTCGCCCCCGCTTCAGCCAGGATGCGCAGCGCGGCCTCCGTCATGCCGTCGATCACCTCGCGGTAATACGGCGCGCGGATCACCAGCATGTTCGGCGCCGGCCCCATGACGGAGGGCGCCGTCGGCAGCGGAGCGTCGGCGGTGCTCATTCGCAGATGCCGTCGATCGGGCGTTGGTCGACGATGTTCAGCCCGTACGCCTCGAGCCCGATGACACTGCGGTGCGTGTTGGACAGCAGCACCATGTCCTTCACGCCGAGATCGACCAGAATCTGCGCGCCGACGCCGTAATCCCGCAACGACTGCAACGGGCGCGGGCTGCCTGCCATGCGGCGGACGCGCTCGGACAAGGACGTCGGGATCGCCTCGCGGATCAACACCACGACGCCCCGGCCCTCGGCAGCGATCATGCGCATGGCACCATGCACCGCGCTGGGGTGGGGTCCCCCGAGCATGTCGCCCAGCAGGTCGACCGCGTGCACCCGGACTAGCGGCGGCTCGGCGCCGGACAGGTCGCCCTTCACCAACACCAGGTGCTCGGCGTATTCGACCGTGTTGGCGTAGACCAGCATGCGCCAGTCGCCACCCTCGGCATTGTGCAGCACGCCCTCGTCGATCCGGCGCACCAGGCGCTCGGTGCGGCGGCGATGCGCTATCAGGTCGGCGATGGTGCCGAGCCGCAAATTGTGGTGCTGGGCCACGGCCACCAGGTCGGGCAGCCGCGCCATCGACCCGTCGTCGTTCATCACCTCGCAGATCACGCCCGCAGGGTTGAGCCCAGCCAGCCGTGCGATGTCGACGGCGGCCTCGGTATGGCCGGCGCGGATCAGGGTGCCGCCCTCGCGCGCCATCAGCGGGAACACGTGACCCGGCGTGGTGATCTGGTCGCGCCCCATCTCGGGGTTGATCGCAACGGCGATGGTGTGGGCGCGGTCGTGCGCGGAGATGCCGGTGGTGACCCCTTCCCGCGCCTCGATCGAGACGGTGAAGGCGGTCTGGTGCCGGGTGCCATTGGCCTGCGCCATCAGCGGCAAGCCGAGCTGCTCGACGCGATGCCGGGTCATGGCGAGGCAAATCAGCCCGCGCGCGTGGCGGGCCATGAAGTTGATCGCATCCGGCGTCGCGAACTGGGCGGGAATGACGAGGTCACCCTCGTTCTCCCGGTCCTCGTCGTCGACCAGGATGAACATCCGCCCGGCGCGGGCCTCCTCGATGATGTCGGCCGCACTGGAGATGTAGTCGTGCAGGGTGGCCCGCTTAAGCTCGCTCATGGGTGCGTCCTTACGCCGTCTCGGCTAGGCGCGCCACGTAGCGAGCCAGGGTGTCGATCTCGATGTTGACAGGGCTGCCGGGCTGGTGCCCGCCGAGATCCGTGTTGTCCAGCGTGTGGGGGATGATGTTGACGCCGAACACGTCACCCTCCACCTCATTGACCGTCAACGAAATGCCGTTCACCGACACGCTGCCTTTGACCGCAATGAACCGGGCGAGTGAAGCGGGAACCCGGATGCGGAAGCGGGTCGACCCGTTCTCCGGCGTGCGGGCAAGGATCTCGCCCACGCCATCGACGTGGCCTGAAACCAGATGGCCGCCCAACTCGTCGCCGACCCGCAGCGAGCGTTCCAGGTTCACCCGGCTGCCGGGCTCCCAGGTACCGAGCACGGTGTGCGCCAGCGTTTCCGCCGAGGCGTCCACCGCGAACCAGTCGGGGCCGAGCTCCACCGCCGTCAGGCAGCAACCAGAGCAGGCGATGGAGGCGCCGATCGCCGGCGGCTCGGCCCAGGCCTGTTCGATCACCAGGCGCATGTCGCGGCCGGCGGCGATCGGGTCGACGCTGCGGACGCGGCCGACGGCGGTGATGATGCCGGTGAACATCAGGCGGCGGCTTTCACGTATTCGGTCAGCATGTCTTCCCCTATTGGCCGGGCACTGGTGCGAACGAAGCGGGGCATGCCCGCCAGATCGGTGACGCCGAACGCCTGCGCGGCGGGCCAGCCGTCGCCGCCGACGATGCGTGGAGCATGGAACCAGGCGATGCGGTCGACCAGCCCGTCGCGCAACAACCCGGCCGCGACCTGCGCGCCGCCCTCCACCAGGATGCGCGTCAGCCCCGCATCGCCCAGCGCGGCCAGGCCCGCCGCCAGGTCCACGCCCCGCTCGCCGCCGGGCACGCCGAACAGGCGCACACCGGCGCTGGTGAAGGCTTCGAGCCGCTCGGGGGGTACACCGCCGCGATGGATCATCCACGTTGGAACCGACCCGGCTGTGGCGACCAAACGCGCGGTCAGCCGGGTGCGAAGATGGCTGTCCACCACGACGCGGACGATCGGCCGCGTGCGATACCCAGGGATGCGGCAGGTCAGTTGCGGGTCGTCCGCCGCGACCGTGCCCACGCCGGCCAGCACCGCGTCGCTTTGGCCGCGCAAGGCATGGGCGGCCTCGCGGGCGGCCGGGCCGGTGATCCACTGGCTCTCGCCGCTGCGGGTCGCGATCCGGCCGTCGAGGGTGGTGGCGAGTTTGAGCGTGACCAGCGGCCGCCTATGCCTCACCCGGTGCAGGAACCCGGCCTGCAGCTCGTCGGCCTCGGCGGCCAAGACGCCGGTGACGACCTCGATGCCAGCCGCGCGCAACTGGACGATGCCGCTGCCATTCACACGGAGGTCGGGATCGGTGCCGCCCAGGATCACCCGCGCCACGCCGGCCGCAATCAATGCCTCGGTGCAGGGCGGGGTCTGGCCGGTGTGGTTGCAGGGCTCGAGCGTCACGTAGACATCGGCGCCCCGCGCCGCCTCGCCCGCCATGGCCAGCGCCTGCGTTTCGGCATGCGGCCGGCCACCCGGCGCGGTGACGGCACGCCCGACCACGCGCCCGTCCCGCACGATCACGCAGCCGACCGACGGGTTGGGCCACGTCGTGCCGAGGCCGCGCCGGGCCAAGGCCAGGGCGGCGCGCATGTGGGACGAGTCGGTCATGCCTCCGATGTGGGTTCTTCGAGCGATCCGAGGAAGGCCTCGAAATCCTTTGCCTCGCGGAAGTTGCGGTAGACGCTGGCGAAGCGGACGTAGGCCACGGCGTCCACCTCCTTCAGCGTCTCCATCACCATTTCGCCGACCTGTTTGGACGGGATGTCGTTCTCGCCGGACGCTTCGAGCTGGCGGACGATGCCGTTGATGATGCGCTCGATGCGCTCCTCGTTCACCGGCCGCTTGCGTAGGGCGATGCGGACGGAGCGGGATAGCTTGTCACGGTCGAACGCGACCCGGCGCCCGTCGGATTTTAGCACGGTGAGTTCGCGCAGTTGCACCCGCTCGATGGTGGTGAAGCGCTGCCCGCACCCGATGCACGACCGCCGCCGCCGAATCGCCGCTGCATCCTCGGTCGGCCGGCTGTCCTTCACCTGCGTGTCGTCATGGCCGCAAAACGGGCACCTCATACTATAGTACCGTCATGCCAGGGCTTGACCCTGGTATCCACGGGCCGGCCGTTTCACCGGCCCCGACGCGGGGAACATGATGCGAGCAGGTTGGGTGTACATCATGACGAACAAGGCGAACGGGGTGCTTTACACGGGCGTCACCAGCAACTTGCCGCGCCGGATTTACGAACACCGCGAAGGGCTGATCGATGGTTTCACGAAGCAATACGACCTGAAACGCCTGGTGTTCGCCGAACCCCACGAAGACATCCGAGTCGCAATTGCCCGCGAGAAGGCGCTGAAATCTTGGCCACGTGCGTGGAAGGTGCGGCTGATCCTCGACGTGAACCCGTCTTGGGCGGACCTCTACCCGTTGTTGGCCCACGGATGAGGCCGGCGGCGATCCAACCCCGTGGATACCAGGGTCAAGCCCCGGCATGACGGTGGGGGGCATCAGTAGATCGGAAAGCGCGCGCACAGCTCCCGCACCCGGGACGCGACCGCCTGTTCCACCGCCGCGTTGCCGCCGTCGTTGGAGCCGGCCAGGCCTTCCAGCACCTCGTTGATCATCTCGCCGACCTGGCGGAACTCCGCGGTCCCGAAGCCGCGGGTGGTGGCCGCCGGGCTGCCGAGGCGGATGCCGCTGGTGACGGCGGGCTTGGCCGGGTCGAACGGGATGGCGTTCTTGTTGGCCGTCATCAGCGCCCTCTCCAGGCTCGCCTCAGCCGCCTTGCCGGTCGTGTTCTTGGGGCGCAGATCGACCAGCACCAGGTGGCAGTCGGTGCCGCCGGTCACGATGTCGCAGCCCAATTCGCGCAGCGTCTCGCCCAGCACCCGCGCGTTGTCGAGCACGGCGCGCTGGTAGGTGCGGAACTCCGGGCGCAGCGCCTCGCCGAAGGCCACCGCCTTGCCGGCGATCACGTGCATCAGCGGGCCGCCCTGCAGGCCGGGGAAGACGGCGGAGTTGATCTTCTTCGCCAGATCCTCGTCCTTGGTCAGGATCATGCCTCCCCGCGGACCGCGCAGCGTCTTGTGCGTGGTGGTGGTCACCACCTGGGCGTGCGGGAACGGCGACGGATACAGCCCGGTCGCCACCAGCCCGGCGTAGTGCGCCATGTCGACCAGGAAGATCGCCCCCACCTCGTCCGCAACCCGACGGATTCGAGCGAAGTCGATTGCGCGCGGATAGGCGGAGCCGCCGGCGATGATCATGCGCGGCTTCTCGGTGCGAGCCAGCCGCTCCAACTCCTCGTAGTCGAGCAGGCCATCCTCGCGACGAACGCCGTATTGCACGGCGTGGAACCACTTGCCGGACAGGTTCGGCGCCGCGCCGTGGGTCAGGTGGCCGCCGGCGGCCAGGCTCATGCCCAGGATGGTGTCGCCCGCCTTCAGCGTCGCCAGGAACACCGCCTGGTTGGCCTGCGCGCCCGAGTGCGGCTGCACGTTGGCGAACCCGCAGCCGAACAGTTGCTTGGCGCGATCGATCGCCAACTGCTCGGCCACGTCCACTTCGGCGCACCCGCCGTAGTAGCGCCGGCCGGGATAGCCCTCGGCGTATTTGTTGGTCAGCACCGAGCCCTGCGCCTCCATCACCGCCGCCGAGACGATGTTCTCGCTGGCGATCAGCTCGATGCCGTCTTGCTGTCTCGCCAGCTCGGCTCGCAGCACGGCCGCGATCGCCGGGTCCGTCTCGGACAGCGGGGCGGAGAAGAAGCGTTGCGGGTTTGTGGGAGCGCTCTGTTCGTTCATGATGCAATACCCGGGGCTGGACATGCCTCCGTAGCACGCAGACGACCCGGAATGGAACGGAGGCACCGCGATGGCTGAGAGGGAGTGGTTGCGGGGCTTGGGCGCGCGCAAGGAACCCCACGCCGAGCAGGGTCTGCGGCGGACGCTGGGCACGGGCAGCGTGGTGGCGCTCGGCATCGGGGCGATCATCGGCGCCGGGCTGTTCTCGCTGACGGGCATCGCCGCGGCGGAGAACGCCGGGCCGGCGGTGGTGCTCTCGTTCGTGCTGGCGGCGGTGGGCTGCGCGTTCGCCGGGCTGTGTTACAGCGAGATGGCCGGCATGGTCCCGAGTGCCGGGTCTGCCTACAGCTATGCCTATGCCGCGCTAGGCTCGCTAGCGGCGTGGATCATCGGCTGGGACCTGCTGCTGGAATATGCGGTCGCCGCCGCCGCCGTCGCTGTGTCCTGGTCGTCCTACGTGCAGTCCCTGCTGCATGGCTGGGGCGTGGACCTGCCGCACTGGCTAGCGGCTTCGCCGGCCGAGGGCGGCCTGGTCAACCTGCCGGCCGCCGGGATCATCGTGGCGCTGTCGGTGGTGCTGATCGGCGGCATCGGCGAGTCGGCTTGGGTGAACACCATCATCGTCGTGGTCAAAGTCGCGATCGTGCTGGCCGTGATCGGCATCGGGGCGTTCTACATCAACCCGGCGAACTGGCACCCGTTCGTGCCGCCCAACACTGGCAAGTTCGGATCGTTCGGCATCTCGGGCGTGCTGCGCGGGGCGGGGATCGTGTTCTTCGCCTATCTCGGCTTCGACGCGGTCAGCACAACGGCAGGCGAGGCGCGCAATCCACAACGGGCAATGCCGATCGGCATCCTGGGGTCGCTCGCCATCTGCACGGTGCTGTATGTGGGTTTCGCGCTGGTGCTCACCGGGATCGTCCACTACCCGGATATGAAGGGCAACGCCGCCCCGATCGCGCTGGCCATCGACAAGACGCCGTTCGGCTGGCTGCAGGTGGCGGTGAAGCTCGGCATCATCGGGGGGTTCACCTCGGTGCTGCTGGTCGGGCTGCTGGGGCAGAGCCGGATCGCGTTCGCCATGGCGGAGGATGGGATGGTGCCGGCCTTCCTGGGCAAACTGCACCCGAAGCGGAAGACGCCTTGGGTGGCCAATGTGGTGTTCATGGTCGCGACCGGGCTGCTCGCGGCGCTGGTGCCGATCGAATCGCTAGCGAAGCTGGTGTCGGTCGGCACGCTGCTGGCGTTCGCGATCGTGTGCGGAGGGGTGCTGGTGCTGCGACGCCGTGAGCCGGAGCGCGAACGGCCGTTCCGGGTGCCGGGCTCGCCGGTGGTGCCGCTATTGGGGATCGCGAGTTGCCTGCTGCTGATGGTGTCGCTGCCCTGGCAGACGTGGGTGCGATTGGCGGCTTGGTTCGTGTTGGGGCTGGTGGTGTACTTCGCATACAGCAATCGGCGGTCGGCGTCTGTTCGGGCGGGCTAGCGCGGGCTGCTGGCCCCGCCACCAGGCGTTTCATGGACTTCTCCCCCGCTGAGCAAGGAAGGAGAAGGCTACGAAATCGGTTGCAGGCTGGCGATGAAGGCGGGCACCCGGCGCAAGGCATCTTCTCGCGCGGCCAGGTTCGTTCCGCTGTGCGCCATGCCGCCCACCGGCGTCGCCAGACCTGCCCGGGCACGGACTTTCGTGTCCGGGGCATCGAAGTCGTGGTAGGCGCCGGGGTAGGTTACGAGCGTCATTTTGCCTCCCAGGGTATCCGCCAAGGCGTGGCACGGGGCGGCAGGGGTCCAATCATCGGCCTCGCCCATCAGGATCAGCAACGGCGCGGCCGGCTCCCAGGCCTTGGTCTCGGACGCGCCGCGGCAGCCCGGGTAGAACGCGATCAACCCGCGAATCAGCCCGGCCGGCAGGTCCGGCATCGCCCGACCGGTGGTGAGCACGGTGGTCCCGCCATCGGACCAGCCCATCAGCACGATGCCGCCCGGCGGCGTGCCGGGCCGCTGCTGCAGCCACCGCAGCGCGGCCAGCGCATCCTGCCGTCTCACGCCGGCTGCCGTTACAACCCGGTTGCGGGCGCTGCATTGCGATCCGAGCCCGCGTGACCCGAAGCTGTCGGGCATCAACACGGTATGGCCGAGGGCAGAGAGGCGGCGGCCCCAATCCCCGTCCCGGCTGGGGAACGGCCCGCTGCAGCCGTGCAACGCTACGATCGCCGGGCCATGCACCTTGCCTTGCGCTGGATACAGGTCTGCGTTCAGGACGATCCCGTCTGGACCAGGCACACGAACGGCCTCGGCATGCGCCAGACCGGTGGCTAGTAGCATAAGCAACACCAAGAACCGCATGGACCTGCCGGACAATCTGAGAGCGCCCGCTCTACCCGTTCGCGCCGGGCCGGTCTATGGGTGAGTACCATGAGCATTGGCACCTATCCCACCACCCGCCTGCGCCGCAACCGTCGCGATGGCTGGACCCGCCGCCTCGTCGCCGAGAACCATCTTTCGGTCGACGACCTCATCTGGCCGATCTTCATCCTGCCCGGCCGGGACCGGGTGGAGACGGTGGACTCGATGCCTGGCGTCGAGCGGGTCAGCCTCGACCGGCTTGCGGCGCACGTAGCACCAGCCGCCGAATTGGGCATACCCCTGGTCGCGCTGTTCCCCGCGACGCCATCCGAGTTGAAGGACGCTGACGGGACAGAAGCCGGTAATCCTGAAAACCTGATCTGCCAGGCCGCCCGGCTGTTGAAGCGCGAATATCCGGATGTCGGGCTGATGGGGGATGTGGCGCTCGACCTGTATACCACCCACGGCCACGACGGGGTGCTCCGCGACGGCTACGTGCATAACGACGATAGCATTGCCGTGCTGGTCCGCCAGGCCTTGGTGCAGGCGCAGGCGGGGATCGACGTGCTCGGCCCGTCGGACATGATGGATGGTCGCATCGCCGCGATCCGCACGGCGTTGGACGCGGCGGACCTGATCGACACGCGGATCATGAGCTATGCCGCCAAGTTTGCCAGCGCCTTCTATGCCCCCTATCGCGATGCGGTGCAGTCGGCGCGGCTGAACGGCGACAAGAAGACCTACCAGATGGATCCGGCCAACAGCGACGAGGCCCTGCGCGAGGTCGAACAGGACCTGGCGGAGGGCGCCGACATGGTGATGGTGAAGCCCGGGATGCCGTATCTGGACATCGTGCGCCGTGTGCACGACCGGTTCGGTGTGCCGACCTTCGCCTACCAGGTGTCCGGCGAGTACGCGATGATCGCGGGTGCGGCCGAACGCGGCTGGATCGACGGCGAGCGGGCCATGATGGAGAGCCTCATGGCGTTCAAGCGGGCCGGGGCGGCCGGGGTGCTGACGTATTTCGCGGTGCGGGCGGCGCGGTTGCTCAGGGATTGATCGGCACTTCGCGATTCCGCAGCGATCTCACATCTCGGCTCGAGAAGGTCGTCGAGTGTAAAAGGGCAGTCGTCCGGCAAAAGGCCGGGACCACCGGAGTCGTCGCTTAAAGTTCAGACGACGCGCAACGCACTCCTGTACAGATCGTCGACATCAATGCGCTGCCGCATGGAGGCGGTATAAGCACGCGCAGCATCGTCGAGGAAAACCGCTGCCTCCTCTGTCCAGTGCGTCAGCGCGTCGCGGACAGGCCGTCCGGCATCACGCCCCCTTGTCGTCCGAGTTGACCCCCAGTTGCTTCAGTTTGCGGTGCAGAGCGCTCCGCTCCATGCCGACGAAGCCGGCCGTGCGGCTGATATTGCCACCAAATCGCACCAATTGCGCTTGGAGATACTGCGTTTCGAACAAGTCCCGCGCCTCGCGCAGCGGCAGGGCCATGATGTCGGCGGTCGGATCGAAGTTCAGCAGAGCCGGTGCACCCTGGCCGATTTCGGGGGGCAGCATCTCTGCGCGGATCGAATCCCCTGCCCCGCCCGGCGCCATGATCAGCAGCCAATCCATCAAGTTGCGCAACTGCCTTACATTGCCGGGCCAATCGTAGGTCTGCAGCGCCGCCAACGTGTCCGCGGACAATTCCCGCGGTGGCATGCCGGAGTTCTCGGCTGACCGCGTGATGAAGTGGCGCGCGAGGTCGGGAATATCCTCCCGCCGCTCCTTCAGGCTGGGCATCTTCAGCGGCACCACGGCGAGGCGGTAGTACAGATCCTCGCGAAATCGCCCGGCCGCGATCTCGGCCTGCAGGTCCTTGTTGGTGATTGCCAGCACGCGCACGTCCACCTTCACGCGGGCATTGCCGCCCAGGCGCTCGAACGTCTGGTCCTGCAGCGCGCGGACTATCTTGCCCTGCGTCTCCAGCGGCATATCGGACACCTCGTCCAGCAGCAGCGTACCGCCATGCGCACGCTCCAGCACGCCGGCGCGGCGCGGCGAGCCCGGTGCCTCCTGCCCGGCCTCGACGCCGAACAGCTCCTCCTCGAAGCGGCCCGGCGCCAGCGTGGCGCAGTTCAGCGCGACGAACGGACCCTCCGACCGGCGGGAGCGCGCGTGCACCATGCGGGCCGCCACTTCCTTACCGGACCCGGCCGGGCCGTGGATGAGCACGCGCGACCCGGTGGGTGCGACGCGCTCCACTCCGGCGCGGAGGGTGGCGATGGCGCCGCTCTCGCCGGTCAGCTCGGTTTCGGCACCGGCGCGCAGCCGCAACTCGGCATTCTCCCGCGCGAGCTTGGCTGCCTCCAGCGCACGTCTGGCCTGCAGCAGCAGCCGATCCGACTTGAACGGTTTCTCCAGGAAGTCGTACGCACCATGCTGGATCGCGGTGACCGCCATCTCGATCGTGCCGTGGCCGGAGATCATCACCACGGGGATCTGCGGCTCCTCGACGTGGAGCGCCTGCAGGATACCCAGCCCGTCCAGCCGCGAGTTCTGCAGCCAAACGTCCAGAATCACCATCGAGGGTCGCCGCGCGCGGAAAGCGGCGATGGCGGAGTCGGAATCCGCTGCCATCCGGGTCTCGTAGCCTTCGTCCCGCAATATTCCGTCGATCAGTAGCCGGATGTCGGGTTCGTCGTCGACGATCAGGATCTCATGGGCCATGCAGGGTCTTTATCAGCTTTGTCGCCAAGTGGGAGAGAGGGCGGCTACCACTCACGGAGCATTGGCCATCGCCGGGAGAATGAGGCTGGCGACGGCACCCGGACCATCGGTCCGATCCTCCAGCGCCAAACGGCCACCGTGATCTTCCATGATCTTCTTAACGATGGCGAGCCCAAGACCGGTGCCCTTGGGCTTGTGCGTAACATACGGTTCGGTCAACCGGTCCCGGTCCTCCGTCGGTAGCCCGATGCCGTCATCGCTGACAGCCAACGCGATGGTGTCGTCGAACGTCTGGATCGCCAACGTGATGCAGCCTTTCTCGCCCGGGCCGCGAGGCCGCATGGTCACGGCGTCGGCGGCGTTCATCAACAGGTTGGCCAGGGCCTGGCTCACCAGGCGGCGGTCGCAGGCGGCGATCGGGCCGCGGTCCGGCAGGTCGGTGACCCACGTGATCTCCGGATGCGCCTGCCGCTGCAGCACCAACGCTTCCCGCGCGATGCGGCCGATATCCTCAGGCTTGATCACCGGCTGCGGCATGCGGGCGAACGCGCTGAATTCGTCGACCATCCGGCCGATGTCGCCGACATGGCGCACGATCGTGTCGGCGCATTGGGCGAACGTGTCCGGATCGGACTTGATCTCCTTGGTAAAGCGCCGCTTCAACCGCTCGGCCGCGAGCTGGATGGGCGTGAGCGGGTTCTTGATCTCGTGGGCGATGCGGCGCGCCACGTCCGACCACGCCGCCTTGCGCTGGGCCGACAGCAGTTCGGTGATGTCGTCGAAGGTCACGACGAAGCCATCGATGCCCGCACCCTTCATCTCCGTCCCGATCCGCACCAGCAGGGTGCGCCGGTTGGAGGGCGGGCCGACCTGCACCTCCGCCGTCCGGGCGCGCTCGGGCGTGGCCTGGACCTCCTCCAGCAGCGCGCCGAATTCGGGGACCACGTGATGCAGCGGCAGGCCGATTGCGGCCATGAGATCGCTGCCCATCAGTTCGGACGCCGCCCGGTTCGGCAGATCCACCCGGCCTTGCCCGTCCAGCCCGATCACCCCTGCCGAAACACCGGCCAGGACACTTTCCGTGAACCGGCGGCGCTCGTCGATCTGAGCGTACGCGTCCATCAGTTCAGTGCGCTGGGCGGCAAGCTGGCCCGTCATACGGTTGAACGCACGGGACAACCCGGCCACCTCGTCCTCGCTGCGAACCTCCGGCACCCGCACCGTCAGGTCGCCGGCGCGGACCCGTTCCGCGGCATGGATCAGCCGCCCGACCGGTCGCGCGATTTGGTTGGCGAGCACCAGCCCGGTCAACACGGCGGCAAACAGCACCAGCAGCGCCACCAGGGCGAAGATCACCGCGAACGTCACCTGCAGCTTCGTGCGATTGTCGTCCAGACGGTGGTATTCGGCCACCAGCCGCTCGGTGTTCTCCACGGCGGCGATGATCTGCGTGTCGACCGGGCGATCGACCATGAGCATCAGCTCCGGCGTGGACCCCAGTTTGACCACCGCCCGCACGTGGTTGTCGGTGCCGCCGCCGATCACCGCAACCTCGCCACGCCGGGCCGGTGCGATTTCCTCGTCGGTCGGCAGCTCCACGAAATTGCCGCTGAGCACGCCGGACGAAACAATGATTTCATGCGTGTAGGGGTCGTATATCACAGCCTGGATCAAGCCGTGGAACGTCGTCTCCTGGTCCAGCACCTGCTGGAACAGCTCCGGCCGGTTGGCCAGGAAGGCGCCGGCGCGATTCAGCGTGATGGCAACACTCAGCGCGTCCGCCTTGATGTTGTTGCGATGTTCCTCGAGCGACGACTGTGCCGAGATCACGCTGGAATCCAGCGCGTTGCGGATCCGGTCGTCGAACCAGGATTGGATGCCCAGGTTGAAGAACGCCGCCGCGAACACCGCCACCACGATCGACGGGGTGACCGCAACCACGCCGAACATCAGCACCAGGCGCACGTGCAGTCGCGACCCGGCGGAGCCACGCCGCCGCTCCACCCACACCCGCGTCAGCCGCCCGGCCAACACCGCGCCCAACAGCAGCAGCACAGCGGCGCTGGCCAGCACGGACACGAACACCAGGTTCGGCCGCAGCGTGATCGGCGCGCCCCCCGACAGCAGCCAGAACGTTCCGATCGCCAGGACCAGCGCAACGGCCGCCAACACCAAGGTGACCACCTTGCCGAGCAGGAGGTCCATGATGCGGCCCATGCGAGACCGGGCCGGGGCGACCGGCTCCAGCGACTCGAGCAGGATGTTGGTGTCCATCACAGGCCTCCGGCGCTAGCCGATACCCCGCACCACCGAGATGTCGAGGTCACGGATCTTCTTGCGCAGCGTGTTGCGGTTCAGCCCCAGCATGGCCGCCGCCTTGATCTGATTACCGCGGGTGGCCGACAACGTCATCTGGATCAGCGGCCGCTCCACCTCGGCGATCACCTTGTCATAGATGTCGCGCATCGGCATGCCGTCCCCGCCCGCCGCCAAGAACCGCCTGATATGCCGCTCGACCGCGGCCGCAAGCGGTTCCGACCCGGTATTCGCAACCGGCGCCTCCATCTCCATCCCGCCGGCGGAGAGCTCGGTCGCGATCACCTCCTCGCCAATCACCTCCTGCGGATACAGCGCCGCGAGACGGCGCATGAGGTTCTCGAGCTCGCGCACGTTGCCGGGCCAGCGGTAAGCGCGCAGGCGATCGAGTGCGCCGGTATCGAGCGACTTGCCGGGCAGCCCCATTTCCCGCGCCTTGTCGAGGAAGTGCCGGGCGAGCACCGGGATGTCCTCGGTCCGTTCGCGCAAGGGGGGAAGCCGGATCGGCACCACGTTGAGCCGATAGAAAAGATCCTCGCGGAACTGCCCGGCCCGGATCGCCTGGCGCAGGTCGCGGTGGGTGGCGGCGACGATGCGGACATTGGCCTTAATCGGCTGCCGGCCGCCGACGGTGGTGAACTCGCCTTCCTGCAACACGCGCAAAAGCCGGGTCTGCGCCTCATGCGGCATGTCGCCGATCTCATCGAGGAACAACGTGCCGCCAGCCGCCTGCTCGAACCGGCCCTGGTTGCGGTTGTGCGCCCCGGTGAACGCCCCCCGCTCGTGGCCGAACAGCTCGCTCTCGATCAGTTCGCGCGGGATCGCGGCCATGTTGATGGCGACGAACGGGGCGGCCCGGCGCCGGCCGTAATCATGCAGCGCCCGCGCGACCAACTCCTTGCCGGTGCCCGACTCGCCGGTCACCATCACCGTCAGATCCGCCGTGGTGAGACGGGCGATCGAGCGATAGATCTCCTGCATCGCGACCGAGCGGCCGATCAGCGGCAGCTTCTCGTCCTTCTCGGCCTGGTCGTCGACCGGCAACAGCGGTGGCGGGGCGGCCAACGCGCGCCCCACGACGGCCAGAAGCTCCTTGAGATCGAACGGCTTGGGCAGATATTCGAACGCCCCGCGCTGGGCCGCCTTCACCGCCGTCATCAGCGTGGATTGCGCGCTCATTACGACCACCCGCAGGTCCGGACGCACCCGGCGGATACGGGGGATCAGGTCCAGCCCGTTCTCGTCCGGCATCACCACGTCGGTGATCACGAGGTCGCCCTCGCCGTCCTCGACCCAGCGCCAGAGCGTGGCGGCATTCGAGCAGGACCGAACCTGATACCCCGACCGCCCCAGCGCCTGCGTCAGAACCGTCCGGATGGAGCGGTCGTCATCGGCAATCAAAACCGTCGGAATCGTCATCGAACCCCACTGTCGCTAGTGGTCAAACCCAGAGGGAACAGTCCTCCGATTTGACCACGAGCGTCTAATTCGGTGGGCCGATTCACCCGACGCTCGGATAGTGAGCGTCAGGATCGGACCACTAGGGGCGCAAGGAGCGAGTGCCCCCTGCCGTGCCCGGCCAGGCCGGATCACCCTTCCCCTTCGCCTTCGCTCATCACCGGCAGGTGCAGGGCGAATTCGGTGCGCCCGGGCCGGCTGTCGACTTCGATCAGGCCGCCATGGTCCGCCACGATCTTGGCCACCAGCGCCAGTCCAAGGCCACTACCTGACGGCTTGGACGTCACGAAAGGCTTAAAAAGATGCGGCCGGATGTCGTCGCCGATCCCAGGCCCGTTGTCCCGCACCGTCACCACCAGTGGCAGGTGCACCCGGTGGGTCGAGCCCGGAACGGTCAGCCGCACCCCGTGGCGATAGGCCGTGGTGAGCGTGATTTCACCGTCCATATCGGTCACCGTCACCGCCTCGGCTGCGTTCTTCACCAGGTTGAGCAGCACCTGCACCAACTGATCCCGGTTGCCGAGCACCGGGGGCAGCGAGGGATCGTACGCTTCGGTGAACCGCAGATGCGCGCCGAACCCGCTCTGCGCCAGGCGGCGCACGTGCTCCAGCACCCGGTGGATGTTGACCGCGCGCAGCTCGATCGGCTTCTCGTCGAAGATTTCCATGCGGTCGACCAGGGCGCGGATGCGGTCAGCCTCGTCACGGATCAGCACGGCCAATTCGCGGTCGCTCTCCGCCACGCTGCTTTCCAGCAACTGGGCGGCGCCGCGGATGCCCGAGAGCGGGTTCTTCACCTCGTGGGCCAGCACCGCCGCCATGCCGCTGACCGAACGCGCGGCGGAGCGAAACACCGTCTGACGGTCCAGCGCGCGGGCCGCCGAGGCATCCTGCAGGCACAGCAGCACCGCGCCGGGCTCCTCGTTCAGCCCGGTCGCCTGCACGGTGATGTCCTGCTTGTGCAGGCGGGGGCTTTCCAGCGTCAGGTCGTGGTCGGCGATGGTGATGCCCTGGTTGCGCACTTGCTCGATCAGCGCGAACAGCGGGTGGTCGGCGGGCAGCAGATCGGTCAGTGCCATATGCGAGAGCTGCTGCATCGACAGCCCCAGGAACTGCTCGGCGGCGTGATTGGCGAAGCGGAACCGGTTGGCAGCGTCCAGCAGCAGCACTGGAACCGGCAGCGCGCCCAGCATCACGCCCGGATCGTTGGCCGCCGGCGTGCGGCCGACCACCTTCAACAGCCCGCGTGCGACGGCCGCCCCTGGCAAACCCGTCATGCCGCCAGCATCGCCGGGGTGTCGCACCTGGCCTCGATGAGCGGGTCGTAGAACCCGTCGATCAGCCGCCGCACAGACGGCACGTCGTCGCAGCGCATCACTGCCGCCCGGAACTCCGCCGAGCCGTGCAGCCCGCGCGAATACCAGGCGACGTGCTTGCGCCCCAGCCGAAGCCCCGGATGGACGCCGAAATGGGCGAGCATCGCGTCGTAGTGCTCGAGCAGGATGGATTTCTGGTCGGCCAGCGACGGATCCGCCAGGCGCGTGCCGTCCCGCAGAAACGCCGCCACCTGCGCCGGGAACCACGGCCGGCCATAGCAGCCCCGCCCGACCATCACGCCATTGGTGCCAGACCGGGTATGCGCCTCGGCCGCCTGCTCCACCGTCGTGATGTCGCCGTTCGCGATCACGGGGATGCCGACCGCGGCCTTCACGCCGGCAATGAAGTCCCAATCGGCCGAGCCGGTGTAGAATTGCTGCCGGGTCCGGCCGTGCACCGTCACCAGGGTGATGCCGCACTCCTCGGCAATCCGTGCCAGGCGGGGTGCGTTGAGCGTTGTGTGGTCCCACCCCATGCGCATTTTCAGCGTCACCGGAACCGGAACCGCGCGCACGGTCGCCTCCAGGATGCGTGCGGCCGCCACCTCGTCGCGCATCAGCGCCGACCCGGCGCTCTGCCCGACGGCGACCTTTTTCACCGGGCAGCCGAAATTGATGTCTATCAGGTTAGCGCCGCGGCCGTGCGCGATACGCGCCGCCTCCGCCATCGCCGCCGGCTCGCACCCGGCAAGCTGGATCGCATTCGGCCCGTCGCCGTCGACGCTGGCCATCCGTAGGGTCGCCTGGTTTTCGCGCACAATCGCCCAAGACGCGATCATTTCGGACACCACCATGCCCGTCCCCAGGCGCTTGGCCAGACGGCGGAACGGCAGGTCGGTCACGCCGGACATTGGTGCGAGCACCACCGGCGTCTCGATCGTCACGGCGTGGGGACCGGACCCGAGCGTAATGGGAGCAAAAGTGGCAGTGCCTAGCATTTGGGCAAAATACGCGCCGACCTATCACATAGCAATCGCTCTGCATGCCCTATACTTTCACGCTAGACGCGAATCCCTCCCCAGCTTGACGCGGCCCCGCGCCCCGCGCATTGGTCCGCGCCATGCGAATTGCCGCCATCCTCGTCGCCGCTGGCACCGGCAGCCGCTTCGGCGGCCCCTCGCCCAAGCAGTTTATGACCGTTGCGGGCAAGCCCGTCATCCGTCACGCAGCGGAAGCGCTGCTGCCCCATGTGTCCACCCTGCAGCCGGTGGGCGACGCCGAACCGATCGCCGCCGCCTTGGCCGGCTTGGACGTACTGCCGGCCGTGCCCGGCGGCGCCACCCGCCAGGCCAGCGTGTCGGCCGGGCTGCAGGCGCTCGCCGCGACCGCGCCCGACATCGTCCTGGTGCACGACGCCGCCCGCCCCTTCCTGCCGGCGAACGCCATCCCCGCTTTGCTCGCCGCCCTGCGCACGCATGACGGCGCCATCCCCGCCGTACCCGTAGCCGACACGCTGAAGCGTGTGCAGTCGGGCCGCATCGTCGCGACCGTGGCGCGCGACGGGCTGTTCCGGGCACAGACCCCGCAGGCTTTCCGCTACCACCTGCTGCGCGCCCTGCACGCGACGGGCGGAAGCGGCGCGACCGACGACGCGTCGCTGCTGGAAATGGCCGGCCACTCGGTCGCTATCGTCCCGGGCTCGGACGACAACATCAAACTCACCTATCCGGAGGACCTCGTGCGGCTCGAACGTGCCCTCTCGCCCGGCCTACTGCCGCGGACCGGCAGCGGGTTCGACGTCCACGCCGCCGAGCCGGGCCGCGCCCTGGTGCTGTGCGGCATCACCGTGCCGCACGAATGGGGCCTGGCCGGCCACTCGGACGCCGATGTCGGGATCCATGCCCTGTGCGACGCGATCTACGGCGCGCTGGCGGAGGGCGATATCGGCCGCCACTTCCCCCCGAGCGAGGCCGAGTGGAAGGACGCGGACAGCGCCCGTTTCCTACGCCACGCCGCCGAGCGGATCGCAGCCCGTGGCGGCATGCTGGCCAATGCGGACGTGACGCTGATCTGCGAGCGGCCCAAGATCACCCCCCACGCCGCGGCCATGATCGCACGTGTCGCCGAGTTGCTGGGCGTCGACGAAGGCCGCATCTCGATCAAGGCGACCACGACGGAGCGCCTCGGCTTCACCGGCCGAGGTGAGGGCATCGCGGCCCAGGCGATCGCGACGATCCTGCTCCCGGCTTGAGAGGAGACACCCGCATGAAGATGTTCGTTCCAGGGTTGGCAGCCGTCCTGCTGCTCGCCGGCTGTGGCTCCCAGCTGCCGAGCTACCCCGTAGCGCCGCCGCTGCCGGCGGAAACCATCCCGCTGCCTCCGGTCAGCGAGGAGCAACTGATCTGGCATCCCGGCGACTGGGTGTATGTGGATGGCTCCTACCGGTACGAGGCCGGCCGTTACGAACCACGCGGCGACCACGGTGCGCTCTGGACCCGGGGTCACTGGGCTGGAACGACCGGGAATTACATCTGGGTTCCCGGCAGCTGGAGCTGAGCGCGGCCGCTGCCCCAGGTGGCATTTTCGGCGCCTAGTTCAGGCGCATACCGGCTTGGGTCATGGCGGTGCGTAGGCCAGGATCGCTGGGAGCGATGCCGAGCGCTTTGCGCCAATCCGCCTCGGCAAGGTCACGATGCCCGCCCGCCAGGTTCACGGAGCCACGACCGTATAGGGCTGGAACGTTGTTCGGATCGATCGATAGGACCTCGTCGAAGTACCCCGTCGCACGCGAGAGACCGGCCCCGAGGTTGCAGTCCGTCGGAGACCGGCCCCGGCGGCGGCACGCGGCTTGGTCAGCCAGCTGCGAACGCCAGAACGCAATGGCGCGGTCGGCGAGCACGCCGGCCGATTGCGGCGCCCGTGCCGCAGCCTGCTGGAAATCGGCCAGGGCATCGGCGGCATCGTCCTGCTTCATGTGCGCGTCGCCACGGATGCGGTAGGCGTCCACCATAGTCGGGTCGATCGCCAGCGCATCGTTCGCATCGTTCGCCGCACCGGCGACGTCGCCTTGCAGAAGCTTGGTACGAGCCCGAAGCGTCAGACAGGCCGCCTGCCGCGCATCGATCGCCAAGCAACGAGTCAGGTCAGCCATGGCCAGGTCGTATTTCTGCTGCCGCAGGTTCGCGTCACCCCGGACGAGAAACGGCAACGGCAGGTTGGATCCCAAGTCGATCGCCTGCGTGGCGTCGGACGCCGCCGCGTCCAGATGCTTCAAATTCACATTCGCAACGGCGCGGGCAATATAGGCGGCCGGATTATTCGCGCGCAGTTGAATAGCCGTGCTGGCATCCGCGAGTGCCGGCTCCCACGATTTGCGTTGCTCATCGATTGCCGCACGCGCCAGAAAGGCTGGCGCCAGCGTCGGGTCGAGCCGCACGGCGGTATTTGCGTCGACCAGCGCGTCGTCCAGCCGTCCCATGGCCCGCCGCAAATCCGCCCGGTTGGCGAAGGCGAGCGCTCCTTGCGGATTATCCGAGATCGACGCCGACAGATCCGCCTCTGCCGCTGGAAAGTTCTTCTGCGCCCCGTAGAGCAGCGCGCGGTTGTTCAGGGCAGCGGCCATCCGCGGCGCTAGACGGAGCGCTTGGCTGTAGTCGTCGATGGCAGGCTGCGCCTGGTTCAGCCGGCCATGGGCGAGACCACGCCGGAAATACGCGGTGGCGAGGTCCGGCAACCCGATCCCTGTCCGTGCGACGATGGCGCTGCACGCGTCGATGGCGGCCGCCGGCGGGCCGGCGACGTCGCACCCGCCCCATTGCACCGGCGCGGGTCCAGCCTTGACCCATTGCCCCGGAGCCGTCGCGCTGCCCGGCGCCGCTGACGGCGCGTACGAGACGATGGCGGCCGAGGCCAGCACCACGAGTGAGAGCGGTCCGACGAACCAGGCGATCCGATAGCCGCGATCGTAACGCCAAAGCGCCGCGTGGAGATCACGCCAACCGGTCACGCGCTGGCGCCCCGCATCGCCTCGCTCGCGCCGCGAACAGCCATCTCGAGATCGCTTGCCGAGATGGTCTGCAGGTCCCCGGTCGGGTCGACGCTGGCGCGGACGGCATGCGCCTCCCGCGCTTTCTCCAGCAGGGTGCGCATCGTGCGCGCATTGCCCCAGGCTGGGCTGAGATGGAAATCGTCGTAGAGAGGTCTGATGATCTGCTCGGTTCCGTCCGGCAGGTGATAGCCCGCGGTCTCGGCCATGGAGGCGAGGATCGCAGCGAGGTCGGCCGGTTCATAGGACGGAAAGCCGATGAACTTGGTGAACCGGCTGGACAGCCCCGGATTGGCCTCGATGAACCGGCGCATCTCGGCAGGATAGCCGGCCACGATCACGACGATCCGGTCCCTGTTGTCCTCCATGAACTTCAGCAGGGTGTCGACCGCCTCACCACCGAAATCCACCACACCCGCCCCTTTGGTGAGGGCATAGGCCTCATCGATGAACAGGATGCCATCCAGGGCAGACTTGCAGATCGCCGCCGTCTTGAGCGCGGTCTGACCGACGTAGCCGGCCACCAGGGATTGCCGGTCGGCCTCGATGAGGTGGCCACGCCGCAGGACGCCGAGCGAGCGGTAAACCTCGCCCAAGGCGCGGGCGACCACTGTCTTGCCGACGCCGGGTGGCCCGGTAAAGACCATGTGGCGCGTTGTCGTGGCGACCGGGAGGCCCTGTTCGCGCCGCTTCTTCTCCATCTCAAGGCTTGCGAGTAGCCGGTTCACCTCTTCCTTGACCGGGGCCAACCCGATCATGGCGTCGAGATCGTTCAGGGCGTCGTCCGCCGTCCGGATCCCCACCACCTTGCCCGGCTGGACCGTTAGCCGGCGACCCGGCGAGTAGGTGCCGCCAGCCGGCACGAGATTGAGGACGTCGGGCGAGGTCGCCAACCGCATGCCGATCAGCGTGAGGGATGCCCCAGCCGCAAGCACCAGCAGCAAAGCTACCATCTTTAGCACCAGCGGAAGCCCGCCGCCGGCGACCAGGGCGAGTGGACCCGCCGATGGACTGATCAACCAGGCGCTGATCACGCTCGCGCAGACCGAAATGGCAAGGAACCCGAGCAGGGGATGTCTCGTCGCGAGTGCCCTCAACGCAGTCGCTCCTCAGCATGCATTCTTTGGCGTCCAGTAAACGGTGCGGACCGCAGTGTGGTCGAGGTTAGGAAGATTCCACTGCGGCAGGAGCGCTGCAGCGATGTCGGTTGCCACCCCCTCGATCTGCACCGTTCCGGACCCGGCGGGATAAGGCGCTGGGAACGGGATCGCGATGCGCTGCGGCACGCGGCCCAGCCGGACGGGCGGTGACACATAGCCACCGGACCGGACCCGCACGACGGTCCCTGGCGGCCCGGTGGTCGCAAGCGAGACGCTGGCCAGCGGGACACGGCAGGCCTGGGCGTCGTCAGCGGCCTGCTGGCCGGCGACGGGATCAAGGGAGCCGATCGCGCCCGGCAACTCGTCTGCCTGCACCTGTAGCAGTTCGCTCGTTTGCCCCGCCGTATCCCCAAGCGCGGTCGAAACCAGGGCTGCCGCCCCGCCGGTCAGGTAGGCACCCGCCAGCAGCACGACGAAGCGTCCCAACCCGGTCGTGCCTGACGGCGCCGACCCTGGCCGGCGATCCTTGCCCGTGATGGGTGCGGGGTCAGTGGCGACGGCCAGGCCGCGCTCTTCAGGGTCCGAGGCCGCTGTTTGCCCAACGCCGATTGCCGCCTCCCATGCCGAGCCACGCTGGTGCGAAAACGAGCAGGATCATTGTTCGCGCCCCGCCTCGTAGCCGAAAGTTGGGCTCGGTCCTAGTGAGACGGCAACGCCGGGTTCGATTTGCGTGCGTCGGAGGGTTGGTCGGAGCGGCGGGATTCGAACCCACGACCCCCTGTCCCCCAGACAGGTGCGCTACCAGGCTGCGCCACGCTCCGATGCCGCGCGGTGTAGCAGTCGCGCCCAACCGCCGCAACGCTTAGGGCAGCAGGCTGCGGATCAGTTCCAATTCCTCCAGCGCATGCTGAAGCAGCATGCGCAGCCGCATGTTTTCCTCCTGAAGGGCCGCGTCCACTTGCACCACAGCAGCCGGACTGGAGGCCGCGTCCATCGGCAGCAAGGATTGCTGCTCGGGTTGGCCCGCCCGCTCTGCGGCGGCAGCGGCCCGTTCGGCCTCGGTGGCGGGCGGGATGTCGTCCGACAGCTTGCCACCACCCTCCCGCAGGAGACGCTGCACGCCCTTGATCGTGTAGCCCTGGATGTAGAGCAGGTCGGAAATGCGGCGCAGCAAGGCGATGTCGTCGGGGCGGTAGTAACGCCGCCCGCCACCGCGCTTCAGCGGCTTCACCTGCGGGAATTTCGTCTCCCAGAACCGCAGCACGTGCTGCGGGATGTGGAGTTCGTCAGCAACCTCGCTGATCGTGCGAAAGGCGTTGGGCGCCTTCTTGGGCCGTGTTCGGGCCGGGTCCGGTGGGTCATCCGCCGGAGCGCTCAAGCTCATTCGTCGTCACCGGCGAACTCGTCACCAGGGGGCACGGCGGTACCGTTCACGTGGGCCTTCAGCACCTGGCTCGGGCGGAAGACGAGCACGCGGCGTGGCAGGATCGGCACCTCGACGCCGGTCTTGGGGTTGCGGCCGACCCGGCGCCCCTTCTGCCTGACAGAAAAAGTTCCGAAGCCACTGATCTTGACCGACTCGCCACTCTCCAGCGACTTAGACAGGCGACTTAGTACCGTCTCCAGGAGATCAGCAGACTCGTTCCGCGATAGGCCAACCTGGGTGTAGATACGCTCGGCCAAATGGGCGCGGGTAACGGTTTGCATGGCGGGCACGCTATGCGTTGGGGGTTCCGACCGTCAAGCAAACGCCCTGGAAATAAAGAAAACTATGAACGCTGTGGCGCTAGAGCCGCACCAAAGCCGACCCCCAGGTCAGGCCGCCACCCAGCGCCTCGAGCACGATCACGTCGCCGCGCTTCATCCGCCCGTCATGCCACGCCTCCGTCAAGGCCAGCGGGATGGACGCGGCAGACGTGTTGGCGTGGCGGTCCACCGTCACCACGACGCGCTCCGGGGGCAGCGATAGCTTGCGTCCCATCGCATCGATGATCCGCCGGTTCGCCTGATGCGGCACCAGCCAATCGATGTCGGAATGATCCATTCCGTTGGCGGCCAGGGCTTCGTCCACGACTTCCGAAAGCTTCGCAACGGCGTGGCGGAAGATCTCGCGCCCGTTCATCTTCAGATGGCCGGACATCTCCCGCCGCCCGACCGCACCGTCCACGTACAGGAGTGGCCCGAGATTACCCTGGGCATGCAAATGGGTGGACAAGATGCCCTGGTCGCCGGGCCCACCGCTGCCCTCGTGGGCACGCAGGAACACTGCGCCTGCCCCATCGCCGAAGAGCACGCAGGTCCCGCGGTCGGTCCAATCCAGGATACGGGAGTAGACCTCGGTGCCGATCACCAGCACGCCCCGGACCTGCCCGCTGCGGATCATGCTGTCGGCGATGCTCAGGCCATACACGAAACCGCTGCACGCCGCCGACACGTCGAAGCCGAAGCCGCCGCAGCCCAGGGCTGCCTGCACGCCGAGCGCCGTGGCGGGAAATGCGTTATCGGGCGTGCTGGTACCCAGGATGATGGCGTCCACGTCCGCAGCGGTGGCTCCGGCATGGTCCAAGGCCGCCGCCGCCGCCCTCGCGCCCATGAAGGCTGCGGTCTCGTGCGGGGCCGCCAGGTGGCGCTGGCGGATGCCGGTGCGCTCGACGATCCAGGTATCCGAGGTGTCGACAGTCCGGGACAGCTCGTCGTTGGTGACGATCCGCTCCGGCAGGTAAGCCCCGGCGCCCTCCAGTACGCTGCGCAACATCAGCGCGCCGCCGCCAAGACGGGGCCGGTATCGCCTCCCAACCCGGCGATGCTGGCCAGTCCATCGCGGATGTGCTCGTTGAACTGGTGCACCACCATGTCGATGGCGACGTCGGTGGCATAGGCGAACTGCTCCGCATCCGTGCCGCCATGCGACTTCACCACGACGCCGTTCAGTCCCAGCATGATCGCACCGTTGTAGCGGCGCGGGTCGACCCACTCCCGCAGCCGCTCGAGTCCGGGGCGGGCCAGCACATAGGCCAGCCGGCCGGCAAGGCTGCTGCTGAACACCTGCCTGAGCAGGGTGAAAACCAGCTTCAACGCCCCCTCCCCCATCTTCAGCGCCACGTTGCCGGTGAACCCGTCGGTGACCACCACGTCCGTCGTGCCGGCAGCGATATCGTCGCCCTCGACGAAGCCGTGGAATTGCGGGCCGATATGGCTGGCGCGCAGAACCTCGGCGGCCTGGCGGACCCGGTCGTCGCCCTTGAGTTCCTCGGAGCCGATATTCAGCAGCCCGATTCGCGGCGCAGGCAAGCCAAGGACGGCGCGTGCGAACACGTCACCCATGACGGCGAATTCCACCAAGTTGCGAGAGTCGCAACCGACGTTGGCGCCAAGGTCGAGCATGATCACGTCACCACGGGCGGAGGGCACCAGCGCAGCCAATGCAGGACGGTCGATGCCCGGCAGTGTCTTGATGACGATCTTGGCCAACGCCATCAACGCCCCCGTATTGCCTGCGGAGATCACGCCAGCCGCCTCGCCGGAGGCGACGGCGTCGATCGCAATCCGCATGGAGGCCTGCCGCACACGCAAAGCGGCAGTCGGCTTCATGTCCATGCCGATCACGTCCGCGGCATGGCGGATCGTGCAGCACTGCTCCAGGCGCTTGTTGGTCATCAACGGCCGAAGCTTGACTTCGTCGCCCACCACCAGGAAGCGTGCACCAGGATGCCGTTCGGCCGCGATCGCCAGCCCGTCTATGACGACGCCGGGTGCACGGTCACCGCCCATCGCATCCACGGCAAGGGTATAGACCCCCGGTGCTGTGGGGGTAACTCCAACTGCCACTTCGTTCCTCGCTACCCGGCGCGGTGCCGGCAGCTCAGACCCGGACAGCGCCCTTTAGCGCCTTGCCGGCCGCGACGATTTCGCGCCCGGCGTAGTGGCCGCAATGGGCACACACGTGGTGCGGGCGCTTCAGCTCGCCGCAATTGCCGCATTCGGCGAAGGCTTCGGCCACCAGGGCGTGGTGGCTGCGGCGCATCCCCATGCGGGATTGCGACGTCTTCTTCTTAGGAACAGCCATGGGCGTGCGCCCTCCGTATCTACGTGGCGCGAACTGCGGCCGTTTTTGGCGCCGTGCTTACGTCACAAATTGGCAATAGCTCAGGGCGCGCCCTCTACCAGAGGCGCCGCGGTCCCGCAAGCATCGCGACACTAATCCTCTTTGCGTAATTTCGCCAGTGCCCCGAAGGGGTTGTCCGGCGCATCCCCAGCATCCTCCGGCAGCACCGCGCCCGGCTTGCGGGGATACGGGTCGAGCGCCAGCGCCAATTGCTCCACGGTCGCTTCGCCCAACTCCAGCGTGCCGTTTTCGATCGCCAGCTCGTCCGGCACGTCCGGATCGTCCCCATCGTCGCTTTCATCGCCAGCGGGGACGAAGCGGACCGCGAATTCCTCCACAACCTCCACGGCAAACGGGTCCAGCGACACCACGCATTCCTGGTGCAGCCGGGCCCGCAGCGAGCCGTCCGCCTCCACCACCCCACCTGGCGCGGCGCGCAACGACCAGCGGCATTGCAGGGCTTCCACCGATGGCACGAACAGGCGGCGCGCAATGGCCGCGCGTTCCGTGTCGTTCGCCTCGACCGTGACGATCAGTCCCGTCTCGCCGACCCGGTCGGCCGGGATCGGACGGAACAGTTCGAGCGGCGTCATGCCGTCACCGGCGCGGTGAACCGGAAGCGGCCGGCGAACAGCTCGGAGGCCGGGGCCGCTTCCAACTGCGCGACGAGACCGCGAACGATCCGGGCGAGGGTCGCCGGTTCCTCCCCGGCCGCGGCGCCGCGCCAAATGTTGCGGGCCAGTGACTGCTCGAGCTCTGCCGGGTCCGGGGCTTCCAGCGCCGCCTCGTAGACAGTCGCGCGGCCGTGGAACGCTTCCCACATCGCCCGCACATTGCGGGCGATGGTGACGTCGCCGGCGCCCAACTCGCGTAGGTTCATGTCCATGTCGGAGAACATCGCGTCGAACACCGCCTGCGCGATGGCGGCCCCGGGTGGGGGCAACGACCGTAGCCGGCGGATCACCATTGCCGCATGCAGGCCAACCAGGTCGAACCGGCCGTCCAGCGTATCGGGCACCCCGAGTTCCGCGTAGAAATAAGGGTTGCGCGCCGCCGTCACCGAGGCGGTGTATAATTCGAAGCCGGTGCGCTCGTAGCGGCCACGGCCCAGCAAACCAAAGAACGCCATCACCGCCCCATTCACAACCCGTTGACACCGGGGCGCCCGCCGTGACACGCCCCACCCAGCGACCGACATTTCGCATCTCGGCATTACGCGGCGGCCTGCCGGGTCAACTACACCGCCGCCCGGCTAGGACGATACTGTGAAACGCTCCGCCTTTGTCCTACTGCTTCTCGCCAGCCTCACGAGCGGGTGTTCCGTCGTCGAGTTTCCACCGCAGGTTCGGGGCAACAAGGTCACCGAAGATCAGTTGAAAGACCTTGTGCCGGGGACGTCGACCCGCAACGACGTGACAAGTGTACTTGGCTCCCCCACTGCCAAGGGGACCTTCGACGACAATACCTGGATCTATATCAGCGAAGTCACGCAGCCTCGCATCGGCCGCGTGCAGGGCGTCAACAGCCAGAACGTCGTGGCGCTCACCTTCAACGACAGCGGCGTGCTGACATCGGTCAAGCAGATGAGCAAAAAGGACTCGAAATCTGTCGACGTGGTCGCCCGTGCCACGCCGTCGCCGGGCAGCGAAGCCTCGTTCATGCAGCAACTGTTGGGCAATGTCGGCCGGTTCAGCGCCGGCGCCGCCCCGAGCACCGGCACCGGCGGCTCGGGGAGCAACCCGCAGCCGTAGCCCTACTCCGCTTTAGCCGAAGGGCAGGCCCGACTCGATCGGCAGCGCCGGGTCGCGGCTCCACTCATTCCACGAGCCGAAATACATCCTGACGTCCCGAACACCTGCTTCCCGCAAAGCAATCAAGGAGTTGGAGGCACGGGCTCCCTTGAAGCAATAGAGGTAAACCGGGGTTTCGGGCGTGACCCCCACCGTGTGAAGCTCTGCAAGCAACTCGTCGCGCGCTTTGAACATCGGGCCGGTGGCAGTGGGCTTCATGAGGCGATACCACTCAAGCCACTTGGCGCCGGGGATACGGCCCTTACGAGGGGCGAAATCCGGCCCGTATGGCGACGAGGAGGTGCCGATCCACTCGTCGACGTCGCGCACGTCCAGCTTGACGATGCCGTCATCGGCCAGGGCGGCGAGCATGTCATCCTTGTCGAGCATCATGTGCTCGCCCGCGCTGGACACCGGGAAGGTCTTGGGCGAGGGACGGGGAACTTCTGTCGTCAACGGCATCCCTGCCGCCTCCCACGCCGCAAGGCCGCCGTGCAGAACGTGCGCCTTCGAGTAGCCGAGGAAGGTCAGCAGGTAATAGCCGCGACAGGACATGCCGAAGCCGGAGTTCATCGAGCCTTCGTAGAACACGACCGTCTCGTCACCCCCGATTCCCGCCGCGCCGAATGCATCGGTGAACTTGGTCTTCAGCTCCGCCATACCCTCCTTGGTGGACATTGCGAGATAGGTGAAGATGTCGAACATGTTCACCGCACCGGCGATGTGCCCGGCGGCGTAGTTGTCCGGTGATCGCGTGTCGATCAGAACGAGTCCACCCGATTCCATCATGGCGGACAGCTCGGCGGGCGAGATCAGGACGGTGTCGGGCATGGCGCGCGTTCCTTATGACGGAGACAGGGTTAGTATGACGGAGACAGGGTTAGTTCACTTCGAGGCGGCTCAGCTCCTGAGTGAGGTGCCGGCTGGAAGGCGTTATCATCGCTACGAAATACCCTTCACGGAGGCGACGCTGGACGGGGGCGCCGGCAATGAACGCGCGGGCGCCGGTGTGCAGCATCGCCGCTTCCGTGGCCTGGAGGGTGAGCTCGCCGGTGCGTAGCCGCGCGTTCAGGACCTCGCGCACGTAATCGCGGGAGCTGTCCTTAGGCGTCGTGGCGAGGCGCATGATGGTCGCGCGTAGGGCAGCGAGTTCCGCCTCGAAATATCGCGGGCGCCGCGGCAGGAAGCGGTTTGTCGGTTCCTGGGTGGCGTCGGCCTGGATCATGGCATCGATGCTGGCGCGGATGAGGCCCAGGCCCATCCCGGTTTGCAGTAGGATGAAGCCCGGCCGGATGCGGGCGATCATGTCGCCGAGCGGATCGGCCAGCATCATGTCATCGGCGATGAAGGCGCGGCGGAAGCGGACCGAGTAGGTGCCCGTCCCCTCGAGCGTGGAGAAATGGACGTTCTGCCGAATTTCGACCCCGGGCTGACCGCATTGAACCATTGCCATCATCCGGTGGGCAGGGTTCTCCGCATCGACGAACACCGTACCGAACCAGTGCCCCTCACCGAGATTGCTGACCCAGGGGAGCACTCCGGTGACCACGTAGCCGCCCTCGGCGCGAGTGGCGCGGAGGGCGAAGCTCTCGATATTGGCGAGCGCCTTGATCGGATTGGACAGCCCCGTGCCGCCTAGCAGCGTTCCGTCGGCGATTCCGGGTTGCAGGCGGGCCCGCAGGCCGGAATTGTCGGTATTCTCCAGATACCAGCCGCACGCATCCTGGCACCAGGTGCAGAACGCCGTGGACATGCAGTGCGCCGCGACATCAGCCATCGACGCGATCGCGCCGCCTAGGTCCTGCCCGCCGGATAGCGCGAGGTGCCGCCGGAATGCGCCCGCCTCGCCGATCCGCCGCATCGTTTCAGCCGGGTAAAAGCCCTCGTCGATGCGGTCGACGAGGGGCGCCAGTTCCGCATCCAGCAGCCCGGTCCAATCCGGGCCTGCCGGTGCGGCAACTCGGGCGGGTGCGAGTGATTGGCCCATGCCTGGCGCTCCCCTGCTAACGCGCGGTCAGACGAGGTCGCAGTTCACGGGCACCGGCTTGCTGAACGTGTTCGCCACCGGCGACCAGGTGCGCGCGTGAGCCACCAGCGCGTCCAGATCCTCCTTCGGCGCGTCCGCATCCAGGTGCACCTTCACGCGCACCGCGTCGAAGCCGACCGGTTTCGGGCTGGTGTCACCGGTGCCCCACACGGCGGTGATGTTGATATCGGCCTCGAGTTCCAGTTCAAGCGACCGGACGGTGATGCCGCGGGCGACCGCGTTGGCATGGATGCCCACGGCGAGGCAGGAGCCCAGCGCCGCAAGGGAGGCCTCGGACGGGTTCGGCGCCGTGTCGTCACCCAGCAAGGCCGGCGGCTCGTCGACGATGTAGGGCGGTAGGTCGCGGATCATGTTCAGGTGGCGGAAGCGGCCCTCGGCGATGGTCTTGCACTTCAGGGTCTTGATGGCTTGTGGATTGGCCCGGCCTTTAGCGATCAACTCGTCCAGGCCGCCCTTGTCGATCGGGGCGAGGCAGCCGGTCATCGCGCCTGGACCAGAGGGGGGAAGCTTCGTCGCGGTGGCGCTCATGGGAGGAACTCCTTGTGCTTGGTTCGCGGGCTGCTGCCCGGTGTTTCGACCATACAGACCGTTCTGTCTCACTCAACCTTGTGGCGTGTGATGCACAGCCCGTGCCAACGGAGCCACTTGCAGCATGGCGGCCCGGCTGCGAGTTTCACGGGCGTGACTGAAGCCGCCATCGACCTGTCCCGACTCCAGCCTGCTCACGAGCGCATCGTCGAGGCGGCCCGTGAGTTGTTCTGCCGCCACGGCATCCACGCGACCGGAATCGATCGCATCCTGGCTGCGGCCGGCGCATCCAAGATGGCGCTCTATGGCCGCTTCGGATCGAAAGATGCCCTGCTGCGCGAGGTCCTGGCGCGCGAGGGAGCCGATTGGCGCTCGGGGTTCTTCTCCGCCGTGGAGATGGCCGGGCCGGACGCCACCGCACGCCTTCGTGGCATCGCGAGCGCCATGGAGCAGTGGTACCTGGGGGGCCGGTTCTATGGCTGTGCGTTCATGAACGCGATCGCAGAGCATGATAAATCGGAGCAGTGGCTACGGGACGTCGCGGCAGCCCATCACGGCAAGGTGCTGTCTTTCTTGGGAGACCTCGCCGCACAAGCCGGGTTCGAGGAGCCTGCGGTGCTGGCCCGGCAGATATTATTGCTCATCGACGGGGCAACGGCTGCCCTAATGGTCACCAATGATGCTGCCGTGGTCTCGATCCTGGCCCGCAATTTGGACGCCGTGCTTAAAACCGCGTCCGTCATTCCGCATGGTCCGCCATCGCCATAGTCGCCTCGGTGTCGCTGCAACCCGTGATGGCATTCAGCAAGGCCGCCATCAGACTGTCAGGCGTGTATGGCTTGGCCAGGTGCGTATCCATGCCCGCGGCGCGGCACTCGGCCACCTGCTCCGTGAAAGCCTGCGCCGTCAGCGCGATGATCGGCACGTGCTGACCCGGAGCCTCGGCCGCCCGGATGCGGCGAGTCGCCTCCAGACCATCCATCCCGGGCATCCGCACATCCATGAAGATGGCATCGAACGTGCCACTCGCGGCGGTCGCCACCGCTTCGGCGCCACTCTCGACCGAGGTGACGAGGTAGCCTGCCGAGCGCAAGAAGGACGCGGCGATGTCGCAGTTCATGGTGACATCGTCGACCACCAGCACCGACAGGACGGCGCCGGGCTGGGCTTCGGCCGGCGCAACGGCATCGGCGCGCGATGGTGCGGGCGCCGTGGTTGCCAAAGTCGACGGCAATTCCAGCCAGAAGATGCTGCCACCCCCGGGGTTGTCGGAATAGTCCAGCCGCCCTCCCATCAACCCGGCCAGTTGTGACGAGAGCGCAAGGCCGAGCCCGGAGCCCTCCACCAAGCGGCTGCCATCGGTGTCGAGCCGCTTGTAGTCCTGGAACAGCGACAAGCGCTGCTCACCGGTGATCCCGGGACCGGTATCCGCGACCTCGATCAGCATCGTCGAACTCGGCTCGTTGGCAGAGACCCGAAGCTCGACCGAGCCTTGCTGGGTGAACTTGGTGGCGTTGCCCAGCAGGTTGAGCAGGATCTGACGCAGCCGGGTCGGATCGGCGACCAGGATGGTGCCGGCGTGCCCAGGCTGGATGGCGATGCTCAGGCGTAGGCGTTTCGCGTCCGCCATCGGGCGCACCAAGTCGAGGCAGGCCGCTCCGATCGCGTATACATCGACCTCGATCGGCCGCAATTCGACCTGCTCGGCCTCGATCTCCGAGACGTCCAGCACGCAGGTGATCATCTCCAGCAGATGCTTGCCTGTCTCCAGCATCGCGTCGACCCGGCCGAGTTGCACGGCGTTGAGGCCGCCTTCACTGCGCAGCAGTTGCGAGTAGCCCAGGATTCCGTGCAGCGGCGTGCGGAGTTCATGGCTCATCGCGGCCAGGAAGCGTGACTTGGCCCGGTTCGCCTGCTCCGCCCGGTCCCTCGCGCTCGCCAGATGCTGCGTCAGGCGGTCGAGGCCGACATTGGTCTCAGCGAGGGCGATCTCACTCGCGATTCGGCGCGACAACTCCAGCGCCAGCGCATCCCGGGCCTCCGACGCATCGTTGGCGATCTCGGCCATGCGGATTTTGGCCTGCTGCACATCGTACAGGTCGGAATTGGCCTTGCGAAGCTGGGCGGGCGAGGGCAGCGCCAAGGCCTCGGGCATGAGCCACCAGACCATGCCTGCCGTCAGGATCGAGACGATCGCGGTCAGCCCCTTGACGAGGCCCGAAATACCGTAGGCAGGGACCCAGAGCGTCAGCACGTCGACGAAATGCCCCGCGCCGCACAGGAGGATGAAGGCAGCGAACAGGCCGAACACGGGCCGGAACACCACGTCCGGCCGGCGATGGATGATTACGATCAGCGCGACCGGAATGGAAAAATACGCCAGCCCGATGCCCAGGTCCGACCCCGCGTGAAGCCAGATCAATCCTGGCTCCCACAACAAACAGAAGCCGTGCGGGGTCAGCCCCGAAGGATCGAGCAGCCAATGGGATATTTCGGTGAGCAACGGACCGACCCTGAGTTCTTCAAGGGCAAGTTACGTGAAGAGAACTGAATAAGCGGTTAGGGCCAGCCGCCCATTCAACCGGCGGGTGAGGCCGCGATCAGCAGCTCGATCGGATCCCACGCATACGCCACCTGGGGAACCGCCACGCCAGCGACGCGCGTGGCCGCTTCTGCTACCGGCCGCCCGCCCAGGCGCTGATAGAACCAACGGCTCGGGTTGCTGCGCAGCACCCAAAGGAACGCAGCCCGGCTCCCCGCCGCCGCGAGATGGGCGGCCCCGGTTCGGATCAGGCGCCGCCCGACGCCCCGATCGCGCCAATCGTCCAGGACATAGAGGGTTTCAATCTCGCCATCGGCCTGGATGAGCCCGGGCATGGTGGTGCCGTTCAGCCCGACCGTCGTGTATCCCACCAAACGCGGACCGACGCCGCTCGGGACGTCCTGGCCCGAGGCGATCGCGACATATACCCCGCCGCCAGCCCGGATCTGCCGGTCGTAATAGGCGGCTTGCCGGGTGACCGACAGACCGGCGAGATACGTTTCGGGCAGGATCCCGGGATAGGCGCTTCGCCAGGCCGCCACGTGCACTGCGCCGATCAATGGCGCGTCGGATGGCCGGGCGCGGCGAACCGCGATCACGGCGCACGCCGCTCCAGCACGGCGCCGAAGAAGCCGTCGGTGCCGTGGCTGCGCGGCGTCAGCGACAGGTACGGTCCGCGGCAAGGCGGCTCGCCATCCGTCCAGACCTGCGCCAGCGGCACCACCGCGAAGTCCGGATGGCGGGAAAGGAATGCGTCCACCTGCGCCTCATTCTCCTCGAGCAGAAGGGAGCATGTCGCGAAAACCAGCCGTCCGCCAGCCCGCACGAGCCGGGAGGCATCGTCCAGGATGGCGGCTTGCTTTGGCAGCAACTCCTGCAGGTCGAGCTCGCGAAGCCGTCCGCGGGCGTCCGGATTACGACGCCAGGTGCCGGTCCCGGTGCAGGGCGCGTCCACCAGCACGCGATCGAAAGTGCCGGCGCGGCGCTTGGTCCACTTGTCGCCGGCCGCGATCAGGTGCCGCTCCACGTTGTGCACCCCGGCCCGGCGCAGGCGGCGGACGGCGCCCTCCAGCCGCTTGTCGTGCACGTCGCAGGCGACGATGTGGCCCTGGTTGCCCATCGCCATCGCCAACGCCAAGGTCTTGCCCCCTGCTCCGGCGCACCAATCCGCCACCCGCATATGCGGCCCGGCGCCGACCAGGGCGGCGACCAATTGGCTGCCCTCGTCCTGGATTTCCACCAGGCCCGACAGGAACGCCTTGCCCGACGTGACCAGCCGCCGCCCCGCGATCCGCAAGCCCCAGGGCGAGATCGGCGTCGGTTCGGTCGCGATCCCCTCCTCCGCCAACGCCGCCGCCGCCTCGTCGCGGGTGCCGCGCAAGGTGTTGACGCGCAGATCGAGCGGCGCCGCCCCCTCCATCGCCTGCATCTCGGGCTCCAGGCTGTCGCCGAACCGGCTCTCCAGATGGGGAAGCAGCCAGTCTGGCAACTCGAGGCGCACCGCCGGAGGCATATCCGGGTGATCGAGTGTGTGGCCGGCCAGTTGCTCCGCCGCGGCGAGTTCCATGGCCAACATGGGCGCCGGGCCGTATTGGCCGCCGGAGTAACTCTGCTTCACCCCGGCGACCGTCCAGCCCTCGAGCAGGAGCGAGGCGGCTACCAGCATGCGGGCGGTTGGCGCGGTTCCCGCGCGGTCCAGCCACCAACTCAGCCGCCGGCGGGTGCGCAACACGGTCCACGCACGGTCCGACACGGCGCGGCGGTCACCGGACCCGATGAAGCGCCTGGCCCGGAAAAAATCGTTGGCGACGGCGTCGGCGGGGCGGCGGGGAAAGGTCTCGACTTCCACCAGCAGCTCGATCGCGCCGGCAAGCCTTGCGGCGGGTGTCACGTCAGCGGGTCAGGCGCCATGCTAGCCTTCCTGACGATAGTTCGGCGCTTCACGGGTGATTGCGACGTCGTGCACGTGGCTCTCCCGCAAGCCAGCGCCAGTGATGCGGCGGAACCGCGTCTTGGACTGCAACTCGTTGATCGTGCTGCTTCCGGTGTAGCCCATGCCGGCCCGCAGACCGCCGACGAGCTGGTGCACCACCGCCGAGACCGGCCCCTTGTAGCCGACCCGGCCCTCAATCCCTTCAGGCACGAGCTTGAGGGTGTCCTTGATCTCCTGCTGGAAATAGCGGTCGGCCGACCCGCGCGCCATGGCGCCGATACTTCCCATGCCGCGATAGGATTTATAGCTACGACCTTGATAAAGGAACACTTCTCCGGGTGCCTCGTCGGTTCCAGCCAGTAGGCTGCCGACCATCACCGCGTCCGCCCCGGCGCCGATCGCCTTGACGATGTCGCCGCTGGTCCGCACCCCGCCATCGGCGATTGCGGGGGTATCCTGCTCCCGGCAGGCGGCGGCGGTTTCCAGCACGGCGGTGAATTGCGGCACGCCAACGCCCGCGACCACGCGGGTGGTGCAGATGCTGCCCGGACCGATGCCGATCTTCACCGCATCCGCACCGGCATTGATCAGCGCCAGTGCACCCTCCGGCGTCGCCACATTACCCGCCACTACCTGCACGCCATTCGACATCTGCTTGACCCGGCCCACCGCCGCCAGCACGCCCGCCGAGTGACCGTGCGCCGTGTCGATCACCAGCACGTCCACCTCGGCATCGATCAGCGCGCGGGCCCGAATGGCCCCGTCCTCCCCGACCCCGATCGCGGCGGCGACCCGCAACCGTCCCAACTCGTCCTTATTGGCCAGGGGATGCGCCTGCGCCTTCTCCATATCCTTGACGGTGATCAAACCCACGCAGCGATACGCATCGTCCACCACCAGCAGCTTCTCGAGCCGGTTCTTGTGCAGCAGCCGCTTGGCCTCCTCGGCCGGCACGCCGTATTGCACCGTGATCAGGTTCTCCCGCGTCATCAGCTCGTAAATCCGCACGCCGGGGTCGGTCGCGAACCGCACGTCACGGTTGGTCAGGATGCCCACCAGGCGGCCACTTTCGCGCTCCACCACGGGCACGCCGCTGATGCGGTAGGTGGACATCAACGCCCGCGCCTCGGCCAGCGTCTGGTCCGGATTGATGGTGAGCGGGTTGACCACCATGCCCGATTCGAACTTTTTCACCTGGCGCACCGCGGCGGCCTGCTGCGCCGGGTCGAGGTTCTTGTGGATCACCCCGATGCCGCCGAGCTGGGCCATCGCGATTGCCATCGGCCCTTCCGTCACCGTGTCCATCGCGGACGAGACGAGCGGAACGTTCAGCCGGATCGTGCGGGTGAATCGGGTGCTGGTGTCGGCCGCAGCGGGCAGCACATCGGAAAAGGCCGGCACCACCAGCACGTCATCGAAGGTGAGCGCCTCCTGGATCGCCGCGTCCATTCGAATGGAGGCGGACGCGATCGGGGTGGTGTCGGGTGCCATGGCGAGATCTCCAGCGGGGGTTCCGCGCTTGGCGATCCGACATAGGGCGCGCAGGGGGCCGGTGCAAGTTACGGGCGTGTTGCGACCGAGAAGCGGAACCCCTTGGCAACGACGTACATCTCGCTCGAATCCTTGCGGCTGGCCGGTGGCTTGGCGTGGCGGACGCTGCTGAAGGCCAGCTTCATCGGGTCCAGAAGCTGCCGTTCCGCCCCGCCTTGAAGCACTTTGGCGACGAAACTACCCCCGGGTGCCAACACGTGCAGGGCGAAGTCCAGCGCCAGCTCCGCCAGCGCGATGATGCGGATGTGGTCGGTCGCGGTATGCCCGGTGGTATTGGGCGCCATGTCCGACATGACGAGGTCGGCCGGCCCGCCCAGTTCGGCACGGAGCCGGTCCGGCATGTCCGAGTCGTTGAAGTCGCCCTGCAGGAAACGCGCGCCCGCTACCGGTTCGACGGGCAGCAGGTCCACACCCACAATCGGCCCGGCGCCCCGCTTGACCGCCACCTGGCTCCATCCGCCGGGTGCCGCGCCCAGGTCGATGATGCGCGAGCCCTTCTGGATCAGCCCGTAGCGGTCATCCAGTTCGATCAGCTTGAAGGCCGCCCGCGAGCGCCAGCCTTGCGCCCGCGCTGCTGCGACGTACGGATCGTTCAGTTGGCGCCGGAGCCACATCTGCTGGGCAGTGGTTCGTCCCTTGGCCGTCTTCAGCGACACGTCCAGCCCACGCGGGGCGCCGGGCCCCTTCTTTATCGTCAAGAGCGCTCCATCGCCGACCGATCGCCGGCGCGCCGTCGGGCGTCGCGGATCAGGCGCAGCAGCATGCCCTCCCGCAATCCACGATCAGCCACCGTCACCTGCGGAACCGGCCACATTGTGTGGATCGCGGTATAGATGGCGCAGCCCGGCAACACAAAGTCGGCCCGTTCCGCGCCGACGCACGGGTGCGCCGCTAGCCGCGCCTGCCCCATCGACCGCAGGGCCGAGACAGCGCCCTGGGCCGCCGCGAGGGACAGCACCTGGCCGTCAACCGCGAACCGCCGATAGCGATCCAGCGCCAGGAATTCCCCCGCAAGCGTCGTCACCGTGCCGCTGGTGCCCAGCAGTTGCACCGCACCCCGCCGGATCTCCTCGCTGATGCAATGTACCTTCTCGAATGCGGCCAACCGGGTCGAGACATCGGCGACCATGGCCGCGAAGCCATCGTTGGTGAAGGCCTGCCCGCCATAGCGCTCCGACAAGCCGACCACGCCCACGGGCATCGACAAAGTGCCGATCAGCTCCGGCCGCTGACTGGGCGACAGGCGTACCCATACGAGCTCGGTCGACCCCCCGCCGATGTCGAACAGCAGCGCCCGCCGCGCCTCCCCCGCCAGCAACGGGGTGCAGCCTTCCAAGGCGAGCTTGGCCTCCTCCCGGGTCGAGATCACGTCCAGTTGCAGCCCGGTCTGCTGGGCGACCCGCTCGAGGAACGGCCCGGCGTTGGAGGCGCGGCGGCAGGCCTCGGTGGCGATGGCCCGCAGCCCGTAGGTGGACCGTCGTGCCAGCCGGTCGGCACACGCCTGCAACGCGTCGATGGCCCGATCCATTGCCTGCTGGCTCAGTTGACCAGACTCCTGCAGGCCCTCGCCCAGCCGCACGACCTTGCTATAACTATCAAGCACCCGGAAGCCGTGGGCGGTGGGAGCGCCGACCAACAGACGGCAATTGTTGGTGCCGAGGTCGACCGCCGCGAACACGGGGCCGCCGGAGCGCCGATCAGGGTATGCGAGGCTCGGTTGCATCTCGCCGAGTGTCATCCCGTTAGAGGCGAATAGAAAGCATTTTACGTACGTAGTCGCTCGATGGATCACGATGTCGCCCTGTGTGGGGCATTGGCGATGCATTGCGCCCGCAGGCGACGGATGGTATCAGCCCGCCGCTGCCGGATGGGGGATCGTCTAACGGTAGGACAGCAGACTCTGACTCTGCTTATCGTGGTTCGAATCCACGTCCCCCAACCAGGTCCTATTTACCGTCCGGTCATCTTTTGCTCGCAAGATGGCCGCCATGGGCTCCAGCATCATCTCCCTTTCAGCGACGCTCTGCCTCGTGACGGCAGCCGCTGCCGCGCAGCCCTTCTTGCCGCGGTGCTCTGCCGGCTTGGATGGGCAAGTCAGCCAGGGTGGCTGTGTTTGCCGGCACGATGGCGGCGGCGTGCTGAGCGGCCGGACACCGGGATGGCGTTGGGCATGCGATCTGCTCCGCGGGCCGGGGATGGTGCAGGCAGTGCCGCCAGCAGGCCTGCCGGCACAGGGGTTGCCACCCGGCTTCAGTCTCGCGCCCATCCCAAACCTGCGGGCGAGCACGGGGCCGATAGGATACTGAGCGGAGCCTCCACCCTCGGCTGTATGCAACGAGGGCGACCACGCCGCCGATCGGACTCAGCTAGACGCAACAGGCTTCGTTAGGGCCCGAATAGCTCGGATGAGCCACTGCGCTCACGGACCGTTTACGTGGCGATGCAGCATAACTAGCTTGCGCCCATGCATGCACCCACGTTCCCGGCAATCGGCAGCATCAATCTCAGCCGGACAAGCCCTGCCGCATGCTGATGCTGCGCACGGTCGCACTCCGCCTCGCCTCCGGCATCCTCATGCTGGTGTTGATCTCGCTGCTCGTTTTCATCGTGCTCCGCGAACTGCCGATCGACCCGGTCGGCATGTCGCTGCCGCCGGGAGCTACCGAAGCCGACCGCCTCGCCCTGACGCATGAATTCGGCCTCGACCGCCCGATCCCGGAGCAATACGCGATCTGGGTCCAGGGTCTCCTCCGCGGTGAGTTCGGGCAGTCCGTCAACCTGCGCCGCCAAGTCGGGCCGCTGGTGGCAAGCGTGCTGCCGGCCACCGTCGAACTGGTCGTGACCGCGCTGCTGCTGGGTATCGTCATCGGGCTGCTGGCCGGGCTAGTACTGTTCGCCGTGCGCCGCACACGGTGGGAAATGGCGGGCGACGTACTGACGTCCATCCTCGTCTCCGTTCCCGAATTCGTTTGGGCCATCGCAGGCATCCTGTTGTTCGGCGTGTGGCTTCGCGCCCTGCCCTTCATCGGCCGGATCGACCCGGACGAGACTGTGCCAACCCGCACCGGCTTCATGCTGATCGACACCCTGCTCGCAGGCCGCCCCGGTGCGTTCGGGGACGCGCTGGCCCACCTCATCCTACCCGGGTTGGCCCTCGGCATCACCCTGGCGCCGCTGATCGCACGCGTGCTGCGATCGAGCTTGCTGGGCGTGATCGTGGAGGATTTCATCCATCTCGCCCGCCTGCGCGGCCTGACCGAATGGCAAGTGCTGACCCGGCACGCCCTGCGCAACGCCGCCCTGCCGACGCTCAGCCTGGTGGGTGTCCAGGCCGGGTTCATGTTCGGCGGCACCCTGCTGATCGAGGTGATCTTCGGCTGGCCCGGCTTGGGCAATCTGATGGTGACAGCCGTCCGCAGTGGCGATATTCCGGTCATCCAGGCAGCGACCCTCGTCTACTGCATCGGAGTCCTGCTGATCACCCTTCTGGTCGATATCGCGACGGTGGCGCTGAACCCACGGTTGCGCACGCGTTGACCGGGAGCACCAAAGCCGTTCAGGGAGTCAGCCGCCGGGTCGGGCGACTGCCGCTCCAATTCTGGCTCGGGGCGGCGCTGATCCTGGTGCTCGTGGTGGTGGCCGCGGCCGCCCCGTGGGTCGCACCCGCGCCGCCCAACGACATGGACCTCCTGTCCATCCTCACGCCGCCGGACAGAACCGCCTCCCCACCGCACTGGTTCGGCACCGACTCGTTGGGTCGCGACGTGCTCTCCCGCCTGATCTGGGGCGCCCGCGTGGCACTCGCCGTGGCCTTCGGCGCCGCGGTTGGCGCTGCGGTGGTCGGCACCGCACTGGGCTTGCTGGCGGGGGCGCTCGGGGGCGCCGTCGATTGGGCGATCTCCCGGCTGGTGGATCTGTGGATGTCGTTCCCCCCCGTCGTGCTGTCGCTCCTGCTGGTGGTGGCACTCGGCGCCGGGCTGGACAACGTTATCCTGGCGATCGTGCTGGTGGACTGGACCCGGTTCTGCCGCGTGCTGCGCGCCGAAGTCATGGTGATCCGCCGGCAGGACTACGTGTCCGCCGCCCGTCTGATCGGGTTCGGCCGGCTACGGATCATGGCGCGCGAAATCTTCCCCGGCATCGTCCCCACCTTCGTCACCCTGGTGGCGCTCGAGATGGGGATCGCCGTCCGGGTCGAGGCCGTGCTGTCCTTCGTCGGCATGAGTGTCCCGGCGGACGTGCCCGCCTGGGGCCAGATGATCGCGGACGCCCGGTCGGACATGGTGGCGGCACCGTGGGCGATCATGGCCCCGATCGGCGCGATTGTCGCCACCGTCATCGGCTTCAATCTGCTGGGCGACGGCCTGCGCCGCGCGCTCGATCCGCGGCTGTTGGGGCGGTCGTGACGGTTCTCTCGCTGCACGACGTGACGGTCACCGCCCGCCTGGGCACCACCGATGTCGACCTGCTGCGCCGTGTGTCGTTCGAACTCCCGGCCGGGCGCGTGCTGGGGCTGGTGGGCGAGTCCGGCGCGGGCAAGAGCATGATGGGGCGCCTGATCGCGCGCCTGCTCCCGGAGGGGTTCCGCGTCAGCAACGGCACCATGCGGTTCGAGGGCACCGACCTGCTGGCCCAATCCCCTGCCGCAATGCAGGGCTTGCTCGGCCGCCGCATCGCCTTCATCCCGCAGGAGCCCGGTGCCGCGCTGGACCCGGTGCGCACCATCGGCTGGCAATGGCGTCAGCACCTCGCCCGCATCGGCGTACCCCGCGCCGCCCACCGCGAGCGCAGCGTCGCCGCCCTCACCGAAGTTGGCCTGCGGGACCCGGCGGGCGTACTGCAACGCTACCCGCACCAGCTCTCCGGTGGTGAGTGCCAACGCGTGCTCATCGCCCTTGCCTTCGCATCCGGCCCGGCGCTGCTGATCGCCGACGAGCCGACCACGGCGCTCGACGTGACAACCCAGGCCACCATCATCGCCCTGCTGCGCCAGATGCAGGCGGCACATGGAACGGCGGTGCTGTTCATCACGCACGACCTCCGCCTCGCCCGCACCGTCTGCGACGACGCCATGGTATTGTACGCAGGCGACCCCGTGGAGCGCGGGCCGGCCACGACACTGTTCGCCGCACCGGCGCATCCGTACACACGGGCGTTGCTGTCGGCCAATCCGCAACTGACCGGGCCGCGCACCACGCTGCGGCCCTTGCCGGAAACGATGCCGGGCCCCATCACCTTCGCCACCTTTCCTGGCTGCCGCTTCGCGAGCCGCTGCCCGGTGGCGGACCCGGTCTGTGCCAACACCATGCCGTCCTGGCGCGCGGTGGGCCCAGCGCACGACGTAGCATGTTCCCCCCTGTGCGCCGCCGGGGCGAAGGTGGATACAGCCGCGCTGCTGCCAGCGCCACCACCGCCGCGAACGCCCATCCTACGCGTCCGCGGGTTAGGCAAGACCTATCCGGGTGGTTGGGGCCGCGCCGCCACGGTGGCGCTGCAGCCGATCGATCTGGACGTGGCCCCCGGCGAAATCGTCGGCATTGTCGGGGAGAGCGGCAGCGGAAAGAGCACGCTGGCCCGGTTGCTGGTCGGACTGGAGCGCCCCACGGCCGGCCGTATGGAACTGGACGGCGCCGATATCACCAGCGCCTCCGCTGCCAACGACACACGCCGCCGGGCCGCGCTGCAGATGGTATTCCAGAACCCGCAATCCGCACTCAACCCGCGCCGCACGGTGGGCGAATTGCTGACCCAGGCCATGGAGGTCACCCACGCGCCGGCCGCCAGCCGCTACGCCCGCGCGACCGAACTGCTCCGCGCGACCGGACTGTCGCCGGAACTGGCCAGCCGCTACCCGTTCCAACTTTCAGGCGGACAGCGGCAGCGGGTGAACATCGCGCGGGCGCTATGCATCACGCCCCGCATCCTGCTGGCCGACGAAATCGTCTCCGGCCTGGACGTGTCGGTGCAGGCGCAGTTGCTGAACCTGCTGCTGCGGCTGCGCGACGAGATCGGGATCGCTATCGTGCTGATCAGCCACGATCTGTCGGTGGTGCGCTATCTGTGCGATCGCGTATTGGTGCTGCACCGCGGCTGCCTTATGGAGAGCGCGGCGGCTACCGATCTGTTTGCCCACCCCAACTCGGACTATACCCGCACCCTGCTGGACGCCTGCCCGCCGGATCCCCTGCCCCTCGCATCTGGAGTGCCCGCATGAGCCCGATCCTAACCCGCCGCATGGCCGCCCAGCTGCTCGCCGGGGGCAGCTTGGCCGCCATGTTGCCGCGCCAGGGCTCCGCGCAAGGAACCGAGGCGCTCTCGATCGCCTACCCCGGCGACGTGCCCGTGTGGGATCCGAATTTGCGCACCCACGTGGTCGGCCATTCGCTGTTCAAGACCGTTTTCGACCAGCCCCTCACCTATACACCGGACCTGAAGCTCAGCCCGGCTTTGGTCACGCAGTGGCAGAGCGCGCCGGATGGCAAGACGCTGGATCTGCAGTTCCGCGACGACGTGTCGTTCCACAACGGCGACCGGCTGACGGCGGAGGATTTCCGCTACACCTTCTTCGAGCGGCCCCATGCCGAGAAGCTGGACATCAGCGGGATCTGGCGCCGCGTTTCCGACATTGAGGTGGTGTCGCCGACTCATGCGGTGATGCATTTCAGCTCGCCCATGCCGTCGGCCATTCCGTGGCTCGCCTTCCTCGCCAGCTTCGTCGTGCCGAAGAAGTACATGACGTCCGTGGGCCATGATGGCTTCATCGCCAAGCCGATCGGCTCCGGCCCATATAAATTGGCCAGCTATGAGCAAAATGCGCGCATCGGGCTGGAGGCGTTCGACGGCTATTGGGGTGAGAAGCCGGCCTACAAGCAGGTGACGTTCGAGATCCTGGGCGATGTCTCCAGCCGCACCGCCGCGATCGAGAGCCGCCGGGTCGGGTTGTCGGCGGAAGTGCCGGTGCGCGAGGCCACCCGCCTCGGCACCGATCCGCAGCTGCGGTCCAGCATCGAGCCGTTCACCGACATCTACATCCTGCAGGTCGCCAACACCGGCGCGTTCACCGACAAACGCGTGCGCCTCGCAGCCCACCACGCCATCGACAAGGCAGCGATCAGCAAGGCGCTGTTCGGCGGAAAGGCTGTTCCTATCTCGGTGCCCGCCGCGCGGGGTACCCCCGGCTACCCGGCTGATTTCACCTTCGCCTACGACCCGGCGATGGCCGCCTCCCTGATGAAGGAGGCCGGGTTCAGCACGGACAAGCCGGCCGACATTACGCTGTCGACCACCAACGGCACGTTCCCGGGCGATTTCGACATGACCCGGGTGATCGCCCAGATGTGGGGCAAGATCGGCCTGCGGGCGAAAGTGGAAACGATCGAGTTCGTGCAGTACCAGGAGCGCCTGCGCGCCGGTAAATCGTCCGAGGCCACGACCTATCGCTGGGGCAACATGACCGGCGATCCCGAACTGTACACCGGCTATCTGCTCAACCCTAAATTCCCGTTCGCCGCCTGGCATAGCGATGACATTTCCGAGCGGCTGGACCCTCTGTTCAGCGAGACGGACGAGGCGAAGCGCGACGCTGGGTACCGCGCGTTCAACCAATGGGCGGTCGAGAACGGCTACACGATCCCGCTACTGCAGGGCGTGGCGAGTTCGGTCTATCGGCGCACGGTCGGGTTCGTCCCGTATGCGAATGGCTGGATCATGCCGCAGGTCTACAAGCCAGCCTGACCTCCTCGGTATCCTTACTTATCGGCCCCAAGAACCACGAGGGCGACAATGGACGACAATGGAGCAGCGCTGGAAGAGCGGCTGCGTGCGGTGCGGGCCAAGCGCGGCTACCTGTTGCCGCATCACGGCCTTTTGGCCTTGGCCTTCCCCGACCTGCTGGCCGGCTATGACGCCGCCTACACCGCGATGGCGCTGGCAGACCGTGTGCTATCGCATCACGACCGGGAGTTCGTTTGGTTCGCCGTGCTTGCGGCCACGGACGAGTCGCTCGCGACCCATCACATCGCGAAGCTGCGCAACGCCGGCGGTACCGACGAAACGACCGAGGCCGCCTTTGCCGCTTGCGCTTGGGCGCTCGGTGGGCAGGCGCACGACTTCGCTGCCGGGTCGTGGTCGGCGCAATTGGCACCGTGGGACCCGAAAGCCGCCTATCTGCGCGGCACACGAAAACTGGCGCCACTGCGGCTGGCCCACTTGGCTGGATGTGCGGTGCAGGTGTGCCGGGCACGCTGGCGCCTGCTGGGCTGGCAGCTCGAGGGCGCCTATGCGGACGGCGTGCCGGAAGATGAGATCGCCGAGGCGCTGACCCTGGCGATGTTCCCCGGCAGCGTGCCGCATTTCGTGCGAGCGTGCGGCGTTTGGCAGGAATTGATCGTCGCCGGCGTGCTACCCGCCTCGGAACGCTACCAGAGCTGGGCCCGGCTGACCGGACAAGGTGGGTTCGACGAGGCTTCGGCCCATCCTAACCCCGCCCCATCACCAGGTTCGGCAGGAACAGGCTGACCTGCGGGATGTAGGTTACGGCAATCAGCACGACGATCAGCGATATCATATACGGGATGGCCTGGAAGAATACGTCCATCACCTCCACCCGGCCGATTGCGGACACCACGAACAGGTTCATGCCAACCGGGGGGTGGATCAGCCCCACCATCAAGTTCAGCACCATCACCACGCCAAAATGCACCGGGTCGACGCCCTGTTGTTGCATCACCGGCACGAGTAGCGGTGCCAGCACCAGCACGATCGGCAACGGCTCCATGAACATGCCGAGCGCCAGCAGCAATACGTTCACCATCAGCAGCAGCACGTTCGCATTGTGCGAGATGGACAACATGGTGGACGTGAGCAGATCGCCAAATTGCTCGTTGACCACGAGGGCGGAGAAGATCTGCGACGTCGCCACCGTCAGCATCACCGCGGTCGCGATCAGGGCGGACCGGCCGGCGCAATCGATGACTTTGCGGACCGACAGTGTGCGATACACGACGGCCCCCAGGATGAGCGTGTAGAACACTGCGATCGCGGCAGCCTCGGTGGGCGTGGCGATGCCTCCGACCATGCTCGCCACGACGAAGGCGGGAGCTGCCAGCGGAGGCAGGCCGACGAGGATCGTACGCAGGCGCGAACGCCACGGTGCCTTCGGCTCGCGCGGGTAACCGCGGCGGCGCGCCAACATGTAGGTGAGGCCGTACATCGCCAGAAACAGCACGAACGCCGGGACGATGCCGGCCAGGAACAAGCGGCCGACCGACAGGTTCACCGCCGCGCCGAGCACGATGAACAGCAGCGACGGCGGCACCAGCGGGCCCACCGTCGCGGCACAGGCGACGACGGCGCAGGCATAGGCCACCGGGTAGTTGCGCCGCTGCATCTCCGGCACCAGCACCACGCCGGTCGCCGCCGCGTCGGCCATCGCCGAGCCAGACATGCCGGAGACGACGAAATTGGCGGTGACGGCCACATTGGCCAGCCCACCATGCATGTGGCCGACCACCGCGCCGGCCAAATCCACCAGCCGTTTGGTGGCGCCGCTCAGGGTCAGCAACTCGCCGGCGAAAATGAACAGCGGGACGCTCAGCAGGGTGAACGAATTGATGCCCGACGTCATCTCGTGCGCGAACACGACGAAGGGCTGCGGGTTGTCGGTGTATTGCGACAGCGCGATGCAGATGAAACCGGTCAGCCCGATGGCCCACGCAATCTCCATCCCCAGCAGGATGAAGACGATCAGCAGGACGACGAGCGTCAGCAGGATCATCGGGCGCGCAGTATCCGGAGCAACGCCCGGATTTGGTAGTAGCCCATCACCACGCACCCGACCGGCAGAGCGTAGAAGAATACGGCACCAGACCATCCCGTGGACAGCATCACCTCCTCGGAGGACAGCTCGATGATCGGCTGGCTTTCGAAGATGAACGCAGCCAGCATCATCAGCACGGCACAATGGGCGGCGATCTCGATGATGCGGCCGACAGCGCGCGGCATCTTGCGCACGAAAAACACGACGCGGATCTGCGGGCCGAGCTTCGTCGTCAGCCCCACCACGCCAAATACCAGCCAGACAAAGATCAAGTTCGGCACGTCCACCGACCACAGAGGCGGCCGATTGAACAAGTATCGCGCGCCTACGGTGTACAGCACTGTCCCGAACAGGCCGAGCATGCCAAACGCGCCGAGATAGAAGATCGCCTTGTCGATCACGCTTTCTGGCCCGGCGGGTGCGTGATCCCCCTCCAGCGTCAGCCAACCTTGCGCGCGATGACCATGGCCCGGGCGAACCGCTTCGGCAGCGACTCAGGCATTCTTGATCATGTCCCACGACCCGGCCCCGTATACCTCGTTGGCGAGGCGTGCGTTCAGCGGCTCGAGTTCGCCATACAGCGACCCGGCGTCGAGCGTGATCACGCTGTCCTGCCCGTTGGCCTTTGCCCAGCTGCCGAGATCGATGCTTTTTTGCTTTAGGCCGACCTCGTAGTAGTCGGGCACTTCCAATGCATTGAACTCGTCCTGCAACGTCGAGCGCTGCGGGGCCGAAAGGCGGTTCCAGGCGGCTTGCGAGATGACCTCCTTGTCGAGGGCAATTCCAAAATCATTGGAGACGACGTATTTGCAGACTTCATAGAACTTGCCGGCGACGCCTGGGTTCAGTGCCGTCAATACGCCGTCCACGATGCCCTGCTGCAGCGCGAGATAGATCTGGTCGAACGGGATCGGTGTCGGGATGCCGCCGAAGAATTTCACGCCCTCGAGGCAGCCCTCGATCGAGGCGGTGCGGATTTTGCGGCCCTTGAGATCGGCAAAGCTCTTGATTGGTTGTTTGAGCATCAGGTTGTAGGTGCCCAGACGCCCGGTCCCGAGCAGACGGGCGTGGTAGCGCTTCTCCAGCACTGCAGACGCCTTCTCGCCGATCGGCCCCTTCATCACCCGGCCCGCCTGCGCGCCGTCCTTGAAGAAATACGGGCTATACAAGATGTCGAACTCACGCGTGCCGGTATACGCGCCGTTGTACATGTCGAGCCCACCAAGCGCCATGGACTCGAGCAGCTTCTGCTCGCCCCCCATCGTCCCGTCGAACATGACGAAGGTCAGGCTGCCATCCGACTTCTTCGTGACGTCCTCGAACAGTTTGGCATTGAACAGATTGGACAGCGACTGCGCATTGCCGGCATTGGCGTAGCGCAAGTTAACTTTGGTTTGCGCGCGCACCGCCGGCCCCGTGACTGCCAGGGCACTCAGGGATGCGGCCGACAATCCCATCATGCGACGAGTCAAAACAGGAGAAGTCACGCTGCCTCCGTAAGTGGCGAGGACGAAATAGGCACACTGCACAGACCATGGGCATACCGCGATCAGACGGCCGGAGATTGCCAAAATGTGTGCATAATGGCACAACTTAGCCATGCTTCCTGTCCCACGCCAACAGCAAAACGGCGCTCGACGCAAATGATCGGCCGTCGGTTGCCGAGGCAGACATGATGCCCGTGCGGCGTGGTTTTACGGCGCCAGCATGACCGCGGCCGGTTTGCCCACGCCGGAACAGGTCCGGGAGCGGCTTGAAGCACTCCGGGCCGATCGTGGCTTTCTCCTTCCGCATCACGGCGCCATGGCGGCGGCGTCACCCGACCTGCACGACGCCTACGGAACGATGTATGCGGCACTGACCCTGACCGAGCGGCATCTTTCGCCGTTAGAGAAGGAGTTCACTTGGCTTGTCCTCTTGATCGCCCTGCGCGAGGCCGTCGGCACCCATCACCTAGCGCTATTCCGCAGGGCCGGGGGCACCGACGAACAGGCGTGTCTCGCCTTCCAACTCGCCGGCTACGCGACCGCCGCAAACTCCTTCGCCTTCCTAGCCGAACACTGGACGGAGGAGTTCCCCGGGATCGATCCGGCCGCTGGCTACCTCGCCGGTGTGGCGACGCTGGCCGGAAGCACCATCGCCCCCACCGGGCTTGCTATGCTCGCCGTGCAAGCGGCGCTCGGGAATGCCTGGGGTGTCGCCGCGCATTTGCGGGCCGCGTACGCTGCCGCAATTCCTGAGGAAAAGCTTGTCGAAGCGCTGACACTGATCATCTGGCCGTGCGGCGTGAATCGCTTCGTCGCCGCTTGCACCATTTGGCACGGCCTGATGCGCGACAGCGTGGTAACACCCTCGCCCCGCTTTCAGGCCTGGGCGGACATGCCGGGCCAAGGGGCCTATGCCCGCGATGAATGACGTGGTGATCGTCGGCGCCGGGTCGGCCGGTTGCGTGCTCGCAGCCCGCCTCTCGAAGGACCCGAGCCGGCGTGTCACCCTGCTGGAAGCGGGCGGGCGCGACACCAACCCTTTACTGCGCGTACCGTTGATGACCGGCGTGCTGCTGCGAAGCCGCTTCGCCAACTGGTTCTACCACACCGAGCCGGAGGCCCACCTAGGCGGGCGCAGCAGCTTCTGGCCGCGGGGGAAAGTCTTAGGTGGCTCCTCAGCCATCAACGGCATGGTGTGGGCGCGCGGCCGCCCCTCGGACTACGATAGCTGGGCGCAAGCCGGACTGCCGGGCTGGTCCTGGCCAGAGGCACTGACTGCGTTCAAGCGGATCGAGCGCTTCCAGGATGGTGAAACCGACGATCATGGCGGCGACGGCCCGCTCCCCATCACGGACGGCAACGTCGAGCATCCGCTGCTGGATATGTTCATCGAGGCGGGGACGGCGGCCGGGCACGAGCGAAGCCGCGACTTCAACCAGGCGCCCTATGAAGGGGTCGGCCGCTACCATTTCACCATCGCCGGCGGCCAGCGCTGGTCAGCGGCCCGCGCCTTCCTCGGCCCGGCAAGGCGACGGCCGAACCTGCGCATCATGACCGGCGTCCACGTCGGTCGCGTGCTGATCGAGCAGACCCGGGCCGTGGGCGTGCAGACCGACAAGGGCCCGGTGATGGGCGACGAGATCGTGCTGTGCGGCGGCACCGTGAACTCTCCGCAATTACTCATGCTCTCCGGCATCGGCGACGCGGATGCATTGCTGCAACATGGCATCACTCCGGCCGCGGACATCCCCGGCGTCGGCGCCAACCTCCAGGACCACCTGCTGGTGAGGGTGGAGCATGCGTGCACCCGCCCCATCACTCTGCAATCTCTCACCCGTTTGGACCGCGCCGCAGCGGCGCTCTTGCAGGCCCTGATCTTGCGCAGCGGCCCGGCCGCGAGTTTCCCGCTGGCGGCCGGCTTCTTTCTGCGCTCCGACCCGGCTCTGGACGAACCCGATCTACAGGGCCACTTCCTACCCGGTCTCACCACGGGCACGTTGCGCGTACCGGGCTTCGCAGGCCCGGCGCGGGTCGGCGAGGCGCACGGCTTCATGGCCAACGTCACGCAGATGCGCCCGGAAAGCCGCGGCCGCATCACATTGCGCAGCGCCGACCCGGCGGACGCCCCCGTGATTCGCCCCAACTATCTATCTGATCCGCGGGACCGCGCGGCGCTACGGGCCGGCACGCGGCTCCTGCGATCCATCTTCTCCCGGACCGCGTTCGACCCGGTGCGCGGCGCGGAAACCTCACCCGGCCCAGCCGTGCAGACCGACGCCGAACTGGATGCCTGGATCGCGCGCACCGCCGACACGATGTTTCACCCCGTCGGCACCTGCCGAATGGGCACCGAGCATGATCTGGGCGCCGTGGTGGACGCCCAGTTGCGGGTGCGCGGCGTAGAAGGGTTGCGCGTGGCGGATGCCTCGATCCTCCCTCGGATCACCAGCGGCAACACCAATGCGCCCGCAATGCTGGTGGGCCATCGCTGTGCCGATTTCATGGCCGCCTGACTTGAAGAGCTTAGGCGTGCCCTACGCGCCCAGTGCGACTACCTTGCGAACACCGACATCGAAGGATCGGCCGAAATGACCCGCACCTCCCGAATGGATGCCTCCCGTTTCATCCGCCAAGCGATGCCGTTCATGCGCAGCCTGGCGGAGATGCCATGAGCCTCGTGAACCACGTCGCGCTGGTCACCGGAGCTCAGCAGGGCATCGGCCGCGCCGCCGCAATCGCTTTGGCGGAAGCGGGCGCAGATGTGGCGGTCAACTGGCTGGACGATGAGGCCGCCGCGCAGGACGTGGCCGATGCGGTGCACAAGGCCGGACGGCTGGCCATGCTGGTGCACGCCGATGTGGGCGACATCGCGGCTGGTGCCAAGATGGTCGAGCAGGTCGCGGCCCAATTCGGCCGGCTGGACATTCTCGTGAACAATGCCGGAATCTACCCGCGCGCGCCATTCCTGGAGCTGACGGAGGCACTGTGGGACAGCGTCCATGGGGTGAACTTGAAGGGCTCCGCGTTCGTGGGCCAGGCAGCAGCAAAAGTGATGATCGCCGGTGGCGTGGGGGGCGCGATCATCAACATGTCGTCGCAGTCCATCCGGGGCGCAGTGCTCGGCGCGCATTACAGCGCCAGCAAGGCCGGGCTGCTCGGCCTGACCCGGTCGATGGCGCTGGAACTGGCTCCGCACGGCATCCGCGTCAACGCCATCGCACCTGGCGTGGTCGACACCGCACAACCCCGCGGCGGCTTTTCGGAAGAAGGGCTAGCCGCCTTGGCCACCACCTTGCCCCTTGGACGCTTAGGCCTGGCCTCCGACATCGCTAACGCCGTGGTGTTCCTGGCGTCGGACAAATCGGCCTTCATGACCGGTGAGGTGATGCAGATCAACGGTGGAGGCTACATGGCCTGACGGCAGCCTTGCCGCCGTCAGATGGATGCGCTTCAGTTGCCGGGTGGAACGAGGGTCGCCTGACCATGCACATCCCGATCCCGCCGCCCGAGCGTTTGCTGTTACCCTTCAGCCCGGGGCCGTTCCGCATGGCGATGGGCCTGCAGGCCGCCTCGCCGGACGAACTCGTGGAAATCGACGAGCACTACAAGGCGGAACTGAACGAGCGGCACGACCTGTTGGCCAACCGGCACGCCGACGTGTTCGCCGCCGAGCCCGGGAGCACCGAAGCACGCGCCGAAGTGTTGGACACGTTGGTGTCGCTGCTGCTCAGGCGCTACCCCGATTGGTTCACCCGGGACGGTGAGCGCTTGCACAACCACCTCACCGGCGAGACCTGGAACCTAGCGGAACCACCCCATGATCCATTGGAATTGGCCGGACGGCTGGTTCAGGAGGATTTGTGCGTCATCGACGTGAACGGTCCCGCGCCGGTGCTCGCCGCCGCCATCCTATGCGCACCCAGCCGCTGGCGCCTGGCGGAAAAAATCGGCCGCCCCCTGGCCATGGTGCATGAAAACGTACCACTCTACGCCGACCGCCTGTCCAATGCCGTGGACCGCTTCATGGGGGCACTCCGGGCCGGGAAGATGGCGGAGCGCATGAACTGGAGCGTCGTGGACGACGGCGCGCTGTTCCAAACCGGCGGCCGGCACCGCACCAGCCACAACCCCGAGATCACGGTGGACAACGCGCCGGCGAGCCTGTTTCTGCGGGTGGAGCGGCAGACCCTGGTGCGCCTGCCTCGCAGCGGTTGCGTGCTGTTCGCCATCCACGTCCACAGCTACGACTTGGCGCGCGTGTTGGCCGTGCCAGGGGCCGCCGCCGACCTCGCCGCGGCCGTGCGGGCGCTGCCGGACGCCTTGAGCAGCTACAAGAGCCTGCCCGCCATCCGCACTGCCCTCCTCGCCTGCCTGGAGGCCGCATAGCCATGAACCGTCCCCCGCCGCCCGTTCCGCCCGATGCGCTACGGAGTGCCGTGCGCTACGCCATTACCAGCCGCCGTAGCATCCGCGGTTTCCTGCCCACACCGGTCGACCCGGCAACGATCGCCGAACTGCTCGCCATCGCCAGCCGGGCCCCCAGTGGCAGCAACATCCAGCCTTGGAAGGTCCACGTGCTGACCGGCCCGGCGCTGGACCGCCTGCGCGTTGCCCTGATCGCCGCGTTCCACGCCGGCAATCCGGAGGTGCGGGAATACCAGTATTACCCCCGCAAATGGCGTGAACCCTATTTGCAGCGTCGGCGGGCCGTAGGCTGGGCCTTGTATGAATTGGCCGGGGTCGCACGGGGCGACCAGGTAGCCGGGCAGCGTCAGCGCGCACTCAACTTCACCTTCTTCGGTGCACCGGCCGCCCTGATGTTCACCATCGACAAGGACATGGAACAAGGCAGCTGGCTGGATTACGGTATGTTCCTGCAGAACGTCATGATCGCCGCCCGCGGCTTCGGGCTCGACACCTGCCCACAGGCCGCCATCGCCAGCTACCCTGTCGAGGTACGCCGCGAGTTGTGCATCCCTGATTCCGAGATGTTGGTGTGCGGCATGGCGCTCGGCGTTGCCAACCCCAGCGAGCCGACGAACGCACTCCTATCCGGGCGCGAACCGGTCGAGGCATTCAGCACGTTCCACCACGATTGAACACAGGTAGCAGCCACGTACGGTGGCAACACTGGGCTATCAACTATCATTTGGACCCGGCGTGAGATAGGCTGGTTGGTGAGCCAACCAGCTCATTCGCGTATGGAGCTAGCACCTGTGCAAGAGAAGTCAGTCTTTGCTGAAGTCGAGGCCAGGAAACTCGTAGCATCGCTACCGCACTGGCATCATACGTTTGAGATCGCACCCGGGATTACGACGCCGGGCACCTACGCTCCACATTTCATGTGGGAATACTTGAACCTAGTTGATCGCTGCAAAGGGAAGCGCGTTCTCGATGTCGGCGCTTCTGACGGTTTCTTTTCGAAGATGCTGAGAGCCTCCGGTGCCGCAGAAGTTGTATCCGTCGACTACCGGGCGAAAGAAACGGGCGGGTTCGGTATTATGGAGCGGTTGTCCGGGGAGGCATTCGACTATCGCCAAATGAATGTATATGACCTCAATGTCGAGGAGTTGGGTCAGTTCGATATCATACTTTTCTTAGGGGTGCTCTACCATCTACCCGACATGTTGCGAGCTATTTACGTCATCAGAAAGTTATGCCGCGGGAAAATGTTTCTTGAGACACTCACTCACGAGTTTGGTATCGATAGACCGCTAGCGCTTTACATGAAGGCGGCTTCTGGCGGTGGTGACCCCACCAACTTCTGGTCGCCAAACCGTGCTTGCGTCCTCGATATGCTTCATGACGCGTCCTTCGACGTTGCAGCCGAGCAGGTTTGGCCGAATCGCATCCTGATCGAAGCCGATGCGGTCTACCGCGACGAGAGCGGGTGGAAGATGGCGATGGCCTATACCAAACCAATCTAGCGTTGAATATTGGCCTGGTTACCGGTCGTCGACAATCGGCAGGCACTACCCGGGTAATTGGGGCCGGGGTAATTGGGGCCGGGCTACTTGATGCCGGTCGTGTGCCTGCTTGCCCCTGCCAGCCTGATCCGGCACCCGCTGAAACTTTCCACTAGCCCGCCTTCCGACATTGTTTTACCCCTGTCGCAGTGCAGCAAGGCAGGTGGGATGGGCGCGACGGGCGATCGATACAGGATCGGGTTCGACATCGGTGGCACCTTCACCGACTTCGTTCTGTATGACGCCCAGGACGCCTCGGTCCGCCTGAATAAGCGGCTAACCACCCCGCATGATCCGTCTATCGCCGCTCTCGACGGACTGCAGGAGTTGGTCGCAATGGCCAACATCACGCTCGCCGACGTAAGCGAAATCGTGCACGGCACCACGCTCGTCACCAACGCGATCATCGAGCGCAAGGGGGCCAAGCTCGGCCTGCTCACCACCGCCGGGTTCCGCGACGTGATCGAGATGGGCACGGAGCAGCGCTACGACATCTACGACTTGTTCCTCAGCTTTCCCGAACCACTGGTCCCGCGCGACCTCCGCCTGGAAGTGCCCGAGCGAATGGACCGCGACGGCAACGTCGTCGTCGCTTTGGACGAAACCTCCGTCCGCGCGTCGCTGCGCGCGCTGCTGGCGGAAGGGGTCGAGGCGGTGGCGGTTTGCTTCCTCAACGCCTACCGCAACCCGGCGCACGAACAGCGGGTCGGTCGCATCATCCGCGAGGAATTCCCCGAATTCGCCGTCTCGCTCTCGGCCGAGGTGGTGGCGGAGATGTGGGAGTACCAACGCAGCGTCACCACCTGCGCCAACGCCTATGTGCAGCCGCTGATGGACCGTTACCTCAAGCGCCTGCAGCTCGAATTGCAGGCGCGGTCCTTCACCGGTGCCTTGCGCCTGATGCACTCGGCGGGCGGACTGCTGTCGCCGGAGACGGCCCGCGCCTTCCCGATCCGCCTGTTGGAAAGCGGCCCGGCGGGTGGTGGCTTGGCCACGGCATTGTTCGGCAAGCTGGCCGGCAAAACCGACGTGATCAGCTTCGACATGGGAGGCACGACGGCAAAGGCGTGTTTCGTGGAAAACGGCCGCGTGGAAATCGCGCCGATGCTGGAAGCGGCCCGGGTACACCGGTTCAGCAAGGGCTCCGGCCTGCCGATCAAGGCACCGGTGATCGACATGATCGAGATCGGCGCCGGCGGCGGTTCCGTCGCGTCGATCGACGAAGTGGGGCTGCTGAAGGTGGGCCCGCACTCCGCCGGCTCGGACCCCGGACCAGCCTGCTACGGTACGGGCGGTATGGAGGCGACGGTGACCGACGCCAATTTGGTGCTCGGCTACTACGACCCAGGCTTCTTCCTTGGCGGCCGCATGAAGCTGGACGTGGCGGCAGCGCGGGGCGCGGTGGCAAAGGTCGCCGGGCAGATCGGCCTATCCGTCGAGGAGGCGGCCTGGGGCATCCACAAGGTCGTTACCGAAAGCATGGCCGCGGCAGCGCGTGTGCATCTGGTGGAGAAAGGCAAGGACCCGCGCAGGTTCGCGATGGTTGGTTTCGGCGGCGCCGGACCCGCCCACGCACCCGCCGTCGCTCGGGCCTTGGGCGTTAGGGAGGTCATAATTCCACCTGCCTCCGGCGCCGCTTCCGCGCTTGGCTTCTTGGTGGCACCGCTGTCGTTCGAGAGCGTGCGCACCCTGCCCGTCGTGTTCCAGCCCGGCTTCGAGGCCGCGACGGTCAATGCCGTGCTGGACGAGTTGGAGGCCGAGGCACGCCACCATTTGCTTGAGAGCGGGGTGGCGGCGGACGCTGTGCGCGTCGAGCGGAGCGCCGGCATGCGGCTGGCCGGCCAGATGCACGACATTCCCGTCGACCTGCCACAAGGCACGATCGACGGCGGCAGCCTACCAGCCATCACCGCCGCCTTCGGCTCCGCCTACGTCGCCCGCTACGCCGCCGAGCCGGCAGATGCCCCGATCGAGGCCGTGAGCTTCCGCGTCCGCTGCCTGGGGCCAACCCCCACCCTCTCCCTCCGCGGTGCCACCGGTGGTGGCGAGGCTGTCAGCGCTCGCAAAGGCATGCGCCGCGCCTGGTTCGAGGGCGGCTGGACCGAGGCCACCGTCTACGACCGCTACGTGCTGCGCGACGGCGATCGTATCGCCGGGCCGGCCATCATCGAGGAGCGCGAGTCCACCACGATCGTGCCTCCGGGCGACACCGTGCTGGTGGACGCCAACCTCAACCTTCGGATCACCATCGCCTCGACCGCCGCCGCAGAAGATCTCGTCACCGCCGACATGTCGCTGGAGGACGCGATCGCCCGCATAGAGTCCGATCCGATCGGGCTCGAGATCATGTGGAGCCGCCTGATCAACGTCGTCGAGGAGATGTGGCTCACGGTATGCCGGACTGCCTTCTCGCTCGGCATCTCGGAGTCACAGGATTTCGCCTGCGCCATGCTGGATCCGGAGGGCGAGGTGCTCGGCCACTCCCCCCGCGCCATGCCGGTGTTCAACCTGACGCTGCCGCTCGCGGTCAAGGCGCTGCTGGCGCGCTACCCGGCCAGCACGCTGGCGCCGGGTGACGTGCTGATCACGAACGATCCGTGGCTGTGCGCCGGCCATTTGTTCGATATCGCGATCGTCACGCCCGTGTTCGCCGAGGGCCGCGTTGTTGGGCTACTGGGTACTGTCGGCCACGTCTCCGACATCGGCGGCACGCGGGATTCCCTGCACGCGCGGGAGATCTACGAGGAGGGCTTGCAGATCCCTCCGATGAAACTGTTCGATGCCGGGCAGCCGAACGAGACGCTGTTCCGCCTGATTGCGGAGAACGTGCGCAAGTCCGAGCAAGTGATCGGTGACATCCACTCCTTCATGGCCGCTAACAAGCTCGGGGCCGAGCGGTTGTTGTCGCTGATGCACGATTACGGCATGCGCGATCTGCGCGCGCTGGCAGCCGTGGTACAAAGCCGCTCCGAACAGGCAATGCGCGATGCGATCCGCGCGATCCCGGATGGCGTGTACAAATCCGAGATCTGGAACAATCCGCTCGGCACCAAGCTGCGCTATCCGCTGAAGATGACGGTGGCCGGCGACACGATCGAACTCGACTTCGAGGGTGCGCCCGCGCAACTGCCCCAAGGCGGGTTCAACTGCACGCTAAACTACACGGCCGGGCACGCGACCTATCCGTTGAAGTGCATGCTGACCCCGAACGTGCGCGGCAATGCCGGCTGCTACCGTCCGTTCACGCTGAAGGTACCGGAGGGCTCGGTGCTGAACGCCCGCAAACCTGCCGCGGTGACCATGCGCACGCGCACCGGCTGGTATCTGGCGCCCAACATCTTCCAGGCAATGGCCGAAGCGGCGCCGGACCAGGTGCAGGCCTTCACCGGGTTGCCGTCCGCCGCGCATATCTACGGGCAGGATTCTGGTGGCAACACCTTTTCCGACATGCTGCTGAACGGGGGCGGCCAAGGCGCTAGTAGCCACGCGGACGGTAAGTCCGGCCTGCTGTATCCGACCTCGGCCGCCAACGCCTCCATCGAGACGTTCGAGTCGCGCGTACCGGTGCTGGTCGTCGAGAAAACCTACGTGACCGACTCCGGTGGCGCCGGCCGGCATCGTGGCGGATTGGGGCAGCGCCTCCGCCTGCGCAAGCTGTACGATGACGGCGCCCACGCCTTCGTGTCCGTGAACCCGGAAGGCGTCGGCAACCCCATCGACGGCTTGTTCGGCGGCATGCCCGGCGGTCTCGCCAGTGGCGGGATCACCACGCCCGCCGGCCATGACGACGTCGGGACCGGGCGCCTCGTGCAGATCGATCACCCCGATCAGATCGTCGAATTGGTCATCGCCGGTGGCGCCGGGTTCGGTGACCCGGCAGAGCGTCCGCCCCAGGCGGTGGCAACCGATCTCCGCCTCGGGCTGATCTCGCCAGAGAGCGCCGCCCAGGATTACGGGCAGCGTGAATCAACAACGGCGCGGGCCTCGGCGGAAACGGTCGCGTGACGCTTTCAAGCAAGGACAAGACAATGGCCGGCGTAACCAGGCGTGGCGTATTGGCAGGTGGCGCGACTGCGGTGTTGGCGGCAAGCGTGCCCGCCTCGGCTCAGGCCCGGCGCACGCTGATCGTGGCGAGTGGACAGGACATTCCTAACTTCGATCCGCACGTTGCGACCGGCTACTCGCCTTCCTTCGCGTTCCGCAACATCTACGATACGTTGGTGGCCGCGGAGGGCGATCCGCCCAAGATCGTGCCCCAGCTTGCCGCATCCTGGACGGTATCGCCGGACGGAAAGGAATACGTCTTCAAGCTGGATCCGCGCGCCGTATTCGAAGACGGCTCGCCCGTGACGGCCGATGCGGTCAAGTATTCGTTCGACCGCATCCTGCGCCTCAACAAGGGCAATGTCTGGATGGTTGCCGGCGTGCTCGACAAGTCCAGCGTCGAGGCCGTGGATCCGCAAACCGTGCGCATGCGGCTGGTTTCGCCGTTCGCGCCGTTCCTGGAAGTGCTGCCGTGGCTTTGGGTGGTGAATCCGAAAGTCGTCGAGGCAAACAAGGGCACCGACGACGCACAAACCTACCTGCGCGATGCCTCCGCCGGATCGGGCGCATTCCGGTTGAAGCGGGTTGAAACAGGCAATTTGTACGAGTTCGAGAAGGTCGCCAAACCGTGGCGCCCGGGCGGCGGTAATCTCAGCGGCGCCATCTGGAAGATCACCCGCGAGACTGCGACGCAACGCCTCATGGTGCAGCGTGGCGAGGCACACATGGCGCTCGACCTCACCAGCGAGGACATGGACGCCTTGCAGGGCAAGCCCGGCTTGAACCTCATCATGAAGCCCGACTACCGCACGTTCCAGATCAAGATGAACACGCAGCACGGTCCGCTCGCCGATGTGAACCTGCGCAAGGCCATCTCCTACGCGTTCAACTACCAGGGCATGCTGGACGTCGCCGGCCATGCGGTGCTGATGCGCGGCCCGTTGCCGGAGGGTATGTTCGGCTTCGACGACAAACTGGAGGTCCCTCGCACCGACGTCGCAAAGGCGAAGGAATACCTCGCCAAGTCCAAAACGCCCGACGGCGGCGTCACCCTAACGATGACTTACGTCTCCGGCCTGGAGCAGGAGCGGCGGTGGAGCCTCGTGCTGCTCGACAGCCTGGCCCAACTCAACATCAAGCTCGACGTGCGGCAGGTGCTGTGGCCCGAGTTCAGTGGCTCGACCGCCACGCCGGCCACCACACCCGACTTCTTCCCGATCTACGAGACGGCGAACTATGCGGACCCGGACAATCTGGCCTGGGCCGGGTTCGAATCGTCGCGCAACGGCAACTGGTCCAACCCAACATTCTCCGACCCGGCGGTCGACAAGGTGCTAATCGCGGCGCGCGCCGAGACCGACGATGCCAAGCGGGCGGATCTCTACAAGCAGTTCCAACAACTGGTCGTCGCCGATGCGCCGGACATTTTTGGCGTGCTCGAACTACGCAAGCTCGCATTGCGCACCAACGTGCAGAATTACGTCTTCACCCCCGTCGCCTCGAACATCATCGACCTCTATCCGCTCTCGCTCGGCTAACGGCGCGGCGGATGCTCGCCTTCATCGTGCGACGCATCCTGCTGCTGGTGCCGGTCATGGTCGGCCTGACGATGCTGGTGTTCGCCATCACCCGCCTGCTGCCGGGTGACCCGGCTCGGCTGGCGGCTGGGCCCAATGCGTCCCCCGCCCAAATCGCGGAGATCACGCAGGAATTCGGCCTAGACCGCTCCCTCCCGGCGCAATACTGGACCTACGCCACCGGCCTCGTGCACGGCAACTGGGGCATGTCCATCTACAGTCGTCGGCCCGTGCTGCAGGATCTGGAGGACTACCTGCCGGCAACGCTGGAACTGGTACTATACGCGATGGCCATTGCCGTCGTGCTCGGCATCCCGCTCGGCCTGCTGGCCGCGGTCAATCGCAATCGCTGGCCGGACATGCTGACGAGCGTCGTCTCGCTTGGCGCTATTTCGATGCCGCGTTTCTTCCTCGGGCTGCTGTTCCAACTGGGCTTTGCGATGTGGCTCGGCTGGCTGCCGCTCAGCGGACGTTTCCCACTCGACGAAGACCCGCCGCCGCATGTGACCGGCCTCCTCACCGTCGACGCCCTGGCCGCCGGCGACCTGCATGCGCTCGGCATCGCGCTGCAATACCTCGCCCTGCCTGCGATCGCGATGAGCCTATCCCCGCTCGCCACCATCGTCCGGATGATGCGCGCCTCCACCATCGAGGTGCTGCAGCAGGACTACGTGATGACCGAGCGGGCGCTGGGCCTCTCCCGTCGGCTGATCCTATTCAAGTACGTGCTCAAGAACGCCATCTCCGCCACCCTGACCGTGATCGGCCTGTATTTCGGCTGGCTGCTCGGCGGCACGGTACTGGTGGAGACGGTGTTCGACTGGCCCGGCATCGGCCTGTACGCCACGAGTGCGGTGCTGACGCAGGATTTCATGCCGATTATCGGCGTCACGCTCTGCATCGGCACGCTGTTCGTTCTCGTCAACCTGATCGTCGACGTGATCTACGCCCTGCTGAACCCGCGTATCCGCCTACGATGAGCGCCACCCTTCCGGTTCGCCGTGGCAGCCTGCAACGCGGCTTCTACCGGTTCCGGCAAAGCGTATTGTCGCTGATCGGTCTCGCCATTGTGGTCCTGCTCATCGCCGCCGCACTGCTCGGCCCAGCCATCGTTCCGTATCCCGCCGACCTGGCCGGGGCCGTTCACACCGCGACGCGTTTCCAACCTCCGAGCGCCGGGCATTGGTTCGGCACCAACGAATTAGGCCAGGACGTATTCTCGCTGGTATTGGGCGGCACGCGCATCTCGCTGCTCTCGGGCCTCGCCGTCGTGGCGATCGGCACTGCCGCCGGCGTGTTCGTGGGCGCACTGGCCGGCTTCTTCGGCGGATGGGTCGACGAGGTGCTGATGCGTCTGACCGATCTGATCCTGACCGTGCCCAGCCTGATCCTCGCCATGGCTGTCGCGGCCGCCTTGGGCCCGGGCATCGTCAACATGGTGGCCGCCATCGCGGTCTCGTGGTGGCCCGGCTATGCGCGGCTGGTGCGCGGCGAAGTGATGGCCAAGAAAGGCGAATCCTTCGTCGTCGCCTCCACCGCCGCCGGGGCCGGAGTGAGTCGGCTGCTATGGCGCCACATCCTACCGAACATCCTCTCCCCCGTGATCGTCAAAATGTCGCTCGACGTCGGGTTCGCCGTGTTGACCGTTGCCTCGCTCGGCTTCATCGGTGTCGGCGTCCGCCCGCCGACCCCGGAATGGGGCACCCTGCTGGCGGTGGCACGCGGCAACATCCCGGACGATTGGTGGACGGCGATTTTCCCCGGCATGGCGATCTTCGTCGCCGTCTTCGCTTTCAATCTGCTGGGCGACGGCCTGCGCGACCTGCTGGACCCGCGCGCCCGGCGATGACGGCACCGCTGCTGCACATCCAGAACCTGCATCTCAGCATGCGAAGCTTCGACGGCGAGGCGCACGTGCTGAACGGCATCGAACTCACCGTTCGGCGGGGCGAGATCTGGGGCGTGGTGGGCGAAACCGGCTGCGGCAAGTCGCTGACCGGGTTGTCGATCTCCCGCCTGGTTCCCTCGCCGCCGGCACGCTACCACCAAGGCAGCATCCTGTTCGACGGCGAGGACCTGCTGCACAAACCGGAAGACGCCATGCGCAGCCTGCGCGGCCGTCGCATCGGGATGATCTTCCAGGACCCGACCACCAACCTCAATCCGCTGTTTCCAATCGGGGCGCAATTAGTCGACGTGGCGCTCCACGCCGCTCGGCTCCGACCCGAGATCATCGGCCTCGACGCGAGCGCCCCGCGCCGCTACTACCGCAAGGCAGCCCGCGCTCAATCGCTCGCGATGCTGGAAAAGGTCGGCATCCACGATGCGGCGGCGCGCCTGCGCGACTACCCGCATCAGTTCTCCGGCGGCATGCGGCAGCGCGTGCTGATCGCCATGGCCGTGATCGGCCGCCCCGACCTGCTGGTCGCAGACGAGCCGACCACGGCGCTTGACGTGTCGGTGCAGGCGCAAATCCTGCAGTTGATCTACGACTTGGTGCAAGAGCGCGACCTTGGCGTGATCTTCATCACCCACAATCTCGGCGTTGTGGCCGAACTCTGCAGTCATGTCGCCGTGATGTATGCCGGCAATATTGTGGAAGCCGGCCCGGTCCGTGCCGTGCTCAAGCAGCCTGCCCACCCGTACACGCGCGCGCTCCTGGCCTCCGTCCCCGTGGCGGGAACCCGCCGCGGCAGCCTGCTGGGGCTGGCGGGAACCGTGCCCAACCTGCTCAGCCCGCCCCCCGGATGCCGCTTCGCTTCCCGCTGCCCGCTGGCCGGGCCGGACTGCGCACAGGGTGTGCCGCCGATGGTGTCGCTCGGTGAGTTGCACGAAGCCGCGTGCCTACGAGTGCGACCCGCCGAACGCCGGGTCGCTTGATGCTGAAGATCGAAGGCGTAGGCAAGACCTATGGCGGTTCGGGGTTGCTGAAGGGCTCCAAGACCGTGACGGCGCTGTCCGACGTCAGCCTGCACGTCACGCGCGGCGAGAGCTTCGGCCTGGTGGGCGAGTCTGGTTCCGGCAAGACGACGCTGGCGCGCTGCATCCTGCTGCTCGAACCAGTCACCAGCGGCCGCATCCTGTTCGATGGCATCGACCTTTCCCACCTGTCGCGCCGGGACCGGCAGGCTATCCGCGCCCGTATCCAGATCGTGTTCCAGGATCCGTACGCCTCCCTGAACCCGCGCATGACCATCCGCGACATCATCGCCGAACCGATGGAGATCCATCGAGAACGCGTGCGGCTGAACGGACGCGGCCGTACCGACCGTGTTGTCGAATTGCTCAAGCGGGTCGGGTTGGGCGCACAGCACCTTTATCGCTTTCCACACGAGTTCTCCGGCGGTCAACGGCAACGGATCGGCATCGCGCGCGCTTTGGCACCCGGCCCGGAGTTGCTCGTGCTGGACGAACCCACTTCGGCACTCGACGTTTCGGTCCAGGCGCAGGTGCTGACCTTGCTCACGGACCTGCAGACGCAATTAGGCCTGACCACAGTGTTCATCAGCCACGATCTCGGGGTGGTCCGCTACATGTGCGACCGGGTGGCCTTCCTGCACCGGGGGAAACTGGTCGAGCAGGGCGACACCGAAGCGATCTTTGCCGCCCCGGCCAGTGACTATGCCCGCTCGCTGCTGGCCACCGTGCCGAACCCCGACCCCGACCATTCGTTTCTGACCAAACGTGCGCCGCTGCCCGGTTGACGCCAGCCACGGTTCGGCCACCATTCGCGTATGAGCGAACTCTACCGCGGCCCGATCATCGATGCGCACCATCACCTGTGGGATCTGTCCCGGGGCGATTATCCCTGGCTGACCGACCCGGTGGCGTCGATCGGCGCTTTGGGCAACATCGACTTCCTTCGCCGCGACTATCTGCCAGCAGATTACGCAGCCGACATCGCGGGCCAAGGGATCGTGGCCTCGGTGCATATCGAGGCACTGTGGGACCCAGCGCGCAACCCGGCCGAGCAAACGGCCTGGATCGACACCCTGCCCCGCCCGCCCGGGATCGCCGCCCGCTACGTCGCCGCCTCTCTCCTCGACTCACCCGATTTGCCCGCGATCCTCGAAACGCAAGCCGCCTTCCCGCGCGTCGCTGCGATCCGGGAAACGATCCGCTGGCATCCCGACCCGGCGAAGCGCTGGACGCGGCAGGGCGTGGTGAACGAACCGGCCTGGCGCGCCGGATTGGCGCGATTGGCCCCGTATGGCTGGGCGCTGGACTTATTGATGAATGCGCATCAGGCGGAGGAGGTGGCGGCGTTGGCGCGGGATACGCCGGGTCAGCAGTTCATCGTCAACCATTGCTGCACCCCCAACGATCGCGATGCCGAGGGAATGGCCCGGTGGCGCGCCGGGCTGCGCAGTATGGGCCAGCAACCCAACATTGCGATCAAACTGTCGAACTACGCCGCTTATTCGCCGGACCGCAGTCTCGCGGGTGATCGCGAAACCCTCGGGAGTTGCATCGAGGCGTTCGGGCCCGCGCGATGCATGTTTGGTAGCGACTACCCCGTCGCGCGCCGCACGATGACGTATGCCGCGTTATGCGACCGATTCCGCGAGATTGCCGCTGAATACACGGTGGATGAGCAAGCTGCGCTGTTCCACGATACCGCCGCGCGACTGTACGGCTTTTGATTTCTCACCGTCATGCCGAGGCTTGACCCTGGTATCCACGGCGCTCCGCAGAGACCCGCAGCACGCGACTGTATGAAACGCTGGTCTGACGTCACCAGCCTAACCCCGTGGATACCAGGCTCAAGGCCTGGCATGACGGTATCCGAAGGAGCCGCCTAATATGCGCCATGTTGTCCTGGCCGCCCTCCTAGCCCTGCTTACGACGGGCGCGCACGCTGCCGGCACGCTCCGCTTCGCGCTGGATTTCGACCCGGACTCGCTCGATCCCGCTGTCAGCAATTCGTATATCGAGCGTGCCGTTGCGACCTCCATGTGCGACACGCTGATCGGGCTGGACAAAAATTTGACCCTGGTGCCGGAGTTGGCCACCGGCTGGGAATGGTCGGCCGACCGCCTGGCGCTCACCCTGCATCTGCGACCAGGCGTGCAGTTTCAGGACGGCGCGCCGATGGACGCCGAGGCAGTGCGGGCCAATTTCGAACGCTACCGCACCGCGCCCTACAGCAATCGGCGTACGGAGCTGAAGCCCGTAGTGGGCGAAGACGTGCTGGATCCGCAGACCATCCGCATCCGTCTCTCCGCCCCGTATGCGCCGCTGCTCGCGCTGATGGCGAACCGGCCGGGGGAGATGCTGTCCCCCCGCATCCTCGATCAGCCGAAAGACGCGATCGCGGCGCACCCGGTCTGCGCCGGCCCGTTCGCCTTCGTGGAGCGGGTCGCGCAGGACCATATCACGCTGCAACGCTTTCCCGGCTACTGGAACGCCGGTGCTGTGTCGCTCGACCGAATCGAGTTCCGCATCATGGTGGATTCGAACGTTCGGCTGGTGAATCTGCAATCCGGCGCCATCGACATCGCAAACCGCCTCGCTGCGACCGACGTGGCCGCGGTACAGGCGAACCCGAAGCTGCGCGTAGCCACTGCACCCTCGATCGGATTCGAGATGCTGTCGTTCAATCTCGGCCGGGGAGCCCAGGCGGATACGCCGTTTGCCCATGACGTCCGCATCCGACAGGCTTTCGCCAAGGCGATCGACCGGGAGGGGATCAACCAGGCGGTGTTCGATGGCCGCTTCATCCCTAGCAACCAGATGCAGGCGCCAGGCAACGCTTGGTACGATCCGGCGTATCCAGTCCCGCCGCGCGATCTGCCGGGCGCGAAAGCGTTGCTGGCCGCAGCGGGCGTGCCGCATCCGAAGCTGACGCTGCTGACCACGGATTCACCGACGGACGTGCAGGTCGGTGAGGTCATCCAGTCGATGGTGGCGGAAGCGGGATTCGATCTGTCGCTGCAGAAAGGTGAGGCCGTGGCGCAGACCAGCGCCGCGACCGCCGGTGACTACCAGGCCTACCTGGTGATCTGGAGCGGTCGGCCGGATCCGGACGGCAATATCGGAACCTGGACGCGCTGCGGCGCTCCGCTGAACTGGACCGGTTGGTGCAGCAAAGCGATGGACGCCGCCCTGGATCGTGGTGCCGCAGCTCCCGACGATGCTGCTCGCAAAGCCGCCTACCACGACGCCAACGGCATCTGGATGGCGGATTTGCCTTACTTGCCACTGTATCACTTCACGTGGTTTTGGGGATTGAGCAGCAAGGTCACGGGGTTCACGCCCAGGCCAGATGGGCTGATCAAGCCGATTGGACTGGGGTTGGCGCCTTAGGCTCTTCCGATTTTTGCTTGAGGCACCCCTCACCCCGGCCCTCTCCCTCCAGGAGAAGGATCTAGCCTAGATAGGCTTCGCGCACTGCTTCTGAGTCCATCAGCTCTGGTCCCGGGCCGGACAGCACGACCTCGCCGGATTGCAGTACATACGCCATCTGCGCGATTTCAAGCGCCATGAAGGCGTTCTGCTCCACCAGCAGCACTGTCACACCCAGGCGGTTGATCGCCACAATGGTGTCGAACAGCTGATCCACGAATTGGGGCGCCAGGCCCATCGAGGGCTCGTCCATCAGCAGCATGCGGGGCTTGGACATCAGCGCGCGGCCCATCGCGAGCATCTGTTGCTCGCCGCCCGAGAGCGTGCCGGCAAGCTGGGTCATCCGCTCCTTCAGCCGCGGGAAGATGTCCAGCACCTTATCCAACTCTGTCGCCAACTCGGCCCGGCTGGCGCGGCGGCGGAAGGCGCCCATGCCTAAATTCTCGCGCACCGTCAGGCGGCTGAACACCCGCCGGCCCTCCGGCACCTGCACCAGGCCGAGCGGCACCAGGTCGTGTGCGGGGATACCCGTGACGTCGCGGCCATCCAGCGACACGCGGCCCCTCGTCAGGGTGCGCAAACCACAAATGGCGTTCAGCGTCGTTGTCTTGCCGGCTCCGTTCGCGCCGACCATGGCGCAGATCGTGCCGGCCTCCACCGCCAGCGACACCCCGCGCAATGCCCGGATATTACCGTAGGAGACGTGCAGGTCGTCCACCACCAGCGACGTCAAACGCGCGGCTCCAGCGCGTCCATGCCGTGCTTGGCGGCACGGGCGCCGAGATAGGCAGCGATCACGGTCGGGTCGTTGCGGATTTCCTCGGCGGTGCCTTCGGCGATGCAGGCGCCATGGTCCAGCACGGTGATGCGTTCGGAGATGCCCATCACGACCCGCATCTGGTGCTCGATCAACAGCACCGTCAGTCCATGCACGTCGCGGAGGGAGCGGATCAGCTCCATCATGGCATGGCTCTCGACAGGGTTCATACCGGCGGCGGGCTCGTCCAGCAGCAGCAGAACCGGGTCGATCGCCATGGCGCGCGCGATCTCGAGCCGCCTTTGGTCGCCGTAGGGCAGATGCCGGGCCAAACGATCGCCGCGGCCAGACAGCCCCAAGGCCTGCAGCAACTCGTTGGCACGCGCGGTCGTGGCGCGGACGGTTTCGCGGTGTTTGGGTGTGGAAAACAGCGCGCCGATGAGGGATTCCGGGCGCTTGGCATCCACCCCGACCATGATGTTCTCGAGCGTGGTGAGATCGGGGAACAGGCGGATGTTCTGGTACGTGCGCGCGATGCCCTGGGCGGCCACCAGGTCGGGGCGCAGGCCGTCGATGCGCTCGCCGTTCAGGCGGATTTCCCCGGCAGTGGGTTTGACGAAGGACGTCAGGCAGTTGAACAGCGTCGTCTTGCCGGCGCCATTCGGGCCGATGATGCTGTGGATCGCGGCGCGGGGCAGATTGAGGCTCACATTGTCGATCGCGAGCAGCCCGCCGAAGCGTTTGCTGATGCCGGAAGCCTCGAGCAGCGCCGTCATGCGATCTCGCGGTGGCGGATGGCTTTGGGGCTGAGCCCGTCGGGTTTCAATCGGACGACGGCGATGATCACGAGCCCATAGATCAGATACCGGTATTCGCCGAGATCGCGCAGCACTTCGGGTGCGCCTATGAGGGCCGCGGCACCGATGATGACGCCGGGCAGGCTGCCGATGCCACCCACGACCAGGATGGCCAGCACGTTGATGGACACCAGCAGTTGGAAGCTTTGCGGGAACACCGAACCGACCATGGCCGCGAAAATTCCACCGGCGAGCCCGGCGAACGCCGCGCCCATCGTATAGGCGGAGAGTTTGACAGCCACCAGCTTGATTCCAAGCGCCTGCGCCACGTCCTCGTCCTCGCGGACTGCGAGCCAGCGGCGGCCGAGCCCCGAGTGCTGCAACCGGAACGCCACATACCCGGCGATCGCGGTGAAAAAGGCGGTCAAATAAAACAACTGGGTCGGCGTGCTCAGCTCGATGCCCATGAACACCGGCTTGGGAATGTTCACGATGCCTTGCGCACCGCCCAGCAGCGGTTTCAGCGCGTCGGATAGCACCATCACGCGGATGATCTCGCCCAGGCCGAGCGTCGCGATGGCCAGGTAATCGCCGCGCACCCGCAACACCGGCAGGCCGAACAGGAAGCCGGCGAGAGAGGCGAAAGCGATGGAGAACGGCAGGGCGGCGAAGAAGGTCAGCACGGGCGGCGATGAGGGTGTGCCCGCCGTCAGCAAAGCCACCGTGTAGGCGCCGACCGCGAAGAAGGCGACGAAGCCGAGATCGACCAGGCCGGCCAAGCCGAGCTCGATGTTCAGCCCTAGCCCCATCAGCGTGTAGAGGCAGACCAGCATCATGACCTGGGCCACGAAGTCGTTGGTCAGCGCCGGCAACGCCAATACGAATAGCAGCACCAACACCTTCACGCCGAGCCGGACGCGTGCGGGGAGTGCCGCGTATTGGCGGCCGCCCGGCCGCAAGCCGATGACGGCGCCGATCACCGCGGAACAGGCCGCGCCTAAGGGGAGCAATCCCTGGAAGCTGAATGCCCAGTCATCCACCCCGGCGAAACCGGAGAGCAGGCTGCGAAGCAATTCCCGCAACAACCCTGCCACCACGACGCCGCCGAGCAGGCCTAGCATGATGCGGCGCGCCGCCGGCGGTACCAGGACGATCGCGGCGCCCAGGAACGCGGCGGCGGCACCCGATGCGGCGAGGAGCAAGAAGGCTTGCTGCTCCGGCAACAGAAAGCCGATCCGGTTGAGCGCAACCGGCGTCAGTGCAACCAGCATCCAGCGTAAATTGGCCACCCGGGCACCATCCACCAGCAGCGCCAACAGCCCGCCCGCAACCGCACCCTCGACGATCGCCGCGATGGCTACGCCCCAGCCGGGGATGCGCCTTGCGAGCGCCGCGCCACTGCACAGCGCGATGGACAGGAGCAAGGCGTGGCCAATGTCCAGAATGCCGACGACGAGCCAACGATCGGAGAATTGGCCGAACAGACCGATCAGCACCACGAAGGCGCAACTGAGGGTAGTGGCGAGGGCGGTGTTCACCACCGGACGCACCGGCACCGCCAACCGCACCGGCCGCGTTGCCACGACGGTCTCGCCCGGCATCAGGCGCGCGCCGTCGACAATCGCTCGCCGAGCAGGCCACGGGGCCGGAAGATTAGCACCATCACCAGCATCGTGTAGGCGATCGCGTCCCGCAGTTGATAGGGCGAGTCGACGCCGAGCCCCTCCAGGAACAGCGCCGGCCCAAGGCTCTCCACCAGGCCGAGCGCGAACCCTCCGAGCATGGCGCCGGGTATGTTGCCGATGCCGCCCAGCACGGCGGCGCCGAAGCCTTTGACGCCCAGGAAGAAGCCCATGAAATACGAGATCTGCTTGTAGACCAGCCCGTACAGCAGCCCGGCGATCCCCGCCATTGCGCCGCCGAGAATGAAGGTGAACACGATGACCCGGTCGACGTTGATGCCCATCAGCGTCGCCGCGTCCTTGTCCTCCGCCACCGCGCGCATGGCCGTGCCGATCTTGGTGCGCATGACGATCAGGGTCAGGGCGATCATGGTCAGCACTGCGGCCAGCACCACCACAACCTGCGACCGTGGCAGCGAGAACCCGGCGATCACCACCTGCCCATCGATCAGCGGCATCGAAGGAAATGCCTTATTCTGCGCACCGAACATCCCGCGGGCGGAGTATTCCAGCGCGAAGGACAGGCCGAGCGTGCTGATCAGCGGCGCCAGAGATCGGCCACGGCGGAACGGACGGTAGGCAACGCGTTCAGCCAGCACCGCCACCGCAGCGCCCACGACGATGCAGGCCAGGACCGCGAGAGTGTAGCTGAGTGCCGGCTGCGTGCGGAGCAGGCCGCTGCGGTTGCAGGCGAGCAGAGTGAAGCAGCTCGCATAGGCGCCGACCATGAAGACGTCGCCATGGGCGAAGTTCACCATGCGCAGGATGCCGTAGACCATCGTGTAGCCGAGCGCGATCAAGGCGTAGATCGCCCCGATCGTCAGGCCGAACGCGAGGAACGAGAACCACTCCTCCGGTCCGTAGCGGGGGTGCGCCAATCCGGCGATGAAGCCGGTAGCGACCACCGCCACGACCACCAGGCGCAGCGCCAGCAGGAACCAGTCGACGGCCGTGGTGCGCCGCAACCAGTCCTGGAGCTGCTCTTTCATCGGTTACGGATAGATCTTCTTCGGGTTGGTTCCGGGCTTGAACGTGGACGGGTCGCCCGACGTGTATTCGAACACTGCGAAGTTGGAAGAACCGCAATCGGCATATTGGTCGCAGGTCAGCTTGCCGCTCATGCCGTTGAGGTCGGCCGTCTTCATCAGCGCGTCGCGCAGGGCCTTACGGCCGATATAGGTAGTGCCATCGGCATCGGTCTTGGCCACCTTCTCGACGGCGAGCATGATTGCGGTCGCGCAGTCATAGCCGTTGGCGTGGAAGCCGGCGATCGGGTCCTCTCCGAACTTGGCATTGTACTCTTTGACGAAGTCGGCGTATTTCGGTCCCATCAGCTTGGGGTCGTTGTTGATCCCGGTCAGCCGGTAACCAATCGCCGCATCACCGGCCGCTTCCAGGAAGGCCGGGGACAGCACGGCGTCGGTGCCCAGCACCGGCGTTTTTGCCATCGTCGGGATCTCCTTGATCTGACGCACCAGATAGGCCGAAGCGCCGGTGAAGATCGGGGCGAACATCATCTGCGGCTTTGACGTGCCGATGCGGGTCAGCACGGGGCGCAGATCGGTATCGGAGGGCGAAATCGCCTCGGCCGCGGTGATGGTGCCGCCGGCGGCCTTGAACTGCTTGGCGAACGCCTCGACCAGCTCCTGTGCATACAGGCTGCCGTCATGCATCGTTGCGACCTGCGTCACATTGATGCTCTTGGCGTATTTTACCGCGGCGGCGGCCGCGTTCAGATCATTGTATACGAAGCGCACGATGCCCTGCAGGCCGGCCGGACGGTCGGGCGCGGTCAAGGCCGGTGCGGTGGCGCTGGGGTCCGCCATCGGCATGCCGACGTTCCACAGCACCGGCGCGCCGCCACGGGATTCCGACGAGCACGACGTGCCGATCACCGCCACGATCTGCTTGTTGGCCGCAAGCCGGGTCGCACCGGTCTGCCCGCCCTCGACACTGCACTGGCCGTCTTCCGGCACATAGGCGATCGGGTGGCCGAGCAGCATGTTCTTGTGATCGTCGAACGCCACCTGCGCACCGCGGGACGCATCGACACCGAGCGAAAGGTCCGGCCCCGACAACACGAGCAACGCCCCGATCTGGATAGGCTGCCCCTTCGCGATGCGGACGACCCCGATGTCGTCGGTCACCGGCCCCACCGTCTCCGCCCGGACCCCACCGGCGAGCGCGGTCGTCGCCAGCAGGGCGGCGGCCAAAATATGTCGGACAGTACGGCGTGGATTTGTGGTCATCGCGCTCAAGTCCCCAAACTCCGGCGGATCGCCTGGTAGCGCGAACAAAGCAAACGCTGTGCCGCGTGTTGTATGACGCGGCGTTCCGTGCGGAGATTGGCGGCGACATTTGGTGGACCTGACATGGCGGCGATTTTCCTGGACTGCACGGATGACATGATCGGCCTCTGGCACCGCGTGCAGCAGCCGGGTGACCCGGCGATCCACGTCAACATGGCGGGGCCCGATGCGCTCGACATCCCTGCCCTGCTACGCGGCCACACGACGTGCATCGACGACCACAGCTATTTCGATGCCGCATTGCTCGCACGCTGCCCCGATCTGCGCCACATCGTGTTTCTCGGCACCGGCGCGTCTTCGTTCATCGACGTCGCGGCGGCGGAGCGGCAGGGCGTGCGCGTGCACACCATCAAGGGCTACGGCGACACGACGGTGGCGGAGCACACGATCGCTCTCGCCCTGGCGGCCGCCCGGGACGTCGCCCGCATGGACCGGGACGTGCGCGCCGGCGGCTGGCGGCAGATCGAGGGCGTGCAGCTGTTCGACAAAACCTTTGGCATCATCGGGCTCGGCGGCATCGGGCGCGAGGTCGCGCGGATGGCCGGCGGCCTGGGAATGCGGGTGCTGGCGTGGAACCGCTCCCCCGTGCCCGGCGCGAACGCGTCGCTGGACGAGGTGCTGGGGCATTCCGACATCCTGTGCGTGTGCCTGGCGCTGAACGATGCGACGCGTGGGTTCGTCGATGCGGAGAAACTGGCGCGCACGAAGCCGGGCGTGATCTTCGTGAACACGGCCCGGGCGGACGTGGTGGACAGTGCGGCGCTGGTTGCGCTGTTGCAGTCGGGGCACATTCGGCACGCAGGCATCGACGTGTTCACGCAGGAGCCGCCGTTGGCGAGCGATCCGTTACTGAAGCTGACGAACGTTACGCTCACGGCGCATAGCGGGTTCATGACGCCAGAGGCCACGATGACGATGCTGCGTCGGGCGGTGGATTTGGTGAAGCAGTTCGACGTCTAACGGGTGGCCGGAACCGTGCTAAAGACCGTTCAAAGTCTGTCCTGGGGCGGCGATGCGGTTCGTGATGTCTGTGCTGGCCGGCTTGATCGCGGTCGTTCCCACGGTCGCCGGCGCACAAGAATGCACCGGCTATTCGGGACCCGGCGGCCCTTGTTACAGCGGTCCTGGCGGCGGGCTTTATCACGGCCAAGGCGGTGGCCTGTATGCCGGTCCGGGCGGCGGCATGTACAAAGGTCCGGGCGGCGGTCTCTACACTGGCCCGGGTGGAGGCATGTACGCCGGCCCTGGCGGCGGGCTCTATACCGGCAAGGGAGGCGGCCTCTACACCGGGCCTGGCGGGGGATCGTACCGTGGCGCTCCGACTGATGACGGATACAAGGGCCCCTATGGGCCTTGCATAACGGGCGCACTCGGCACGGACTGGTCTAAGGAGAATTGTCCGGCGAGGTAGCCTTCACCGCCTCCGAGATGGCAGGCAGATCGGCATCCTCCACGGCCAGCACGTCCAGCCAAAGCTCACCGCCGTTGATCCGGCCTACGACAGCCGGGTGATGCAGGCGCAACCGGCGAGCGAACGTATCCACATCCGGCACGCGCAGCACGACCGCGCGGCTCGGCAACGTGTCGGTGGGCAGCGTGCCACCGCCGGTGAACCCGCTGGACGGCTCTACCCGCGCCAGTCCGTCGAGCAAGGCACACAGCCGGGCCGCACGGTCGTGCAACTCACCCACCGTTTGCCGCAGCATCCGCAGGACCGGCAGGTGCGACGCGGAGGCCGGGTCGGCTTGCAGACGCAGCGTCGCCTCCAACGCTGCGAGCGTCATCTTGTCGAGACGCAGGGCGCGCATCAGGGGGTGGCGTCTCAGTTGCTCGATCGGCGCCTGGCGGCCCACCAGCAGCCCGGCTTGCGGGCCGCCGCCCAGTTTGTCGCCGCTGAACGCCACCACATCCGAACCGGCGGCGATGCTGTCGCGGGCCGTCGGTTCGTGCAGCGGGCCCAGCGGACCGAGCGCGCCACTGCCCAGGTCGTGCACCAGCAGCAAACCCGCCTCCCGTGCCAGGCCGGATAACTCGGCCAGCGAGGCCTCGGCGGTGAAGCCCACCACGCGATAGTTGGATTGGTGCACTTTCAGCAGCACCCGCGTGGCCGGGGTGATCGCGGCGCGGTAGTCGGCGAGGCGGGTGCGGTTGGTGGTGCCCACCTCCACCAACCGTGCGCCGCCCTGCACGATCACGTCGGGGATGCGGAAGCCGCCGCCGATCTCCACCAGTTCGCCGCGGGAGACGATCACCTCACCACCGGCCGCCAGCCCGGCCAGTGCCAGCAGCACAGCCGCGGCGCAGTTGTTCACGGCCAACGCGGCTTCGGCGCCAGTCAGGGTGCGGAGCAGCGGCTCGACCCCGGCCAGGCGGGAGCCCCTTGTGCCCGACTCCAGGTCCAACTCGAGGTTGGAGTAGCCGCCTGCGACCTGCATCACTGCCTGCAGCGCCTCGGGCGGCAAGGGAGCGCGGCCGAGGTTGGTGTGCAGGATGATGCCGGTCGCGTTGATCACACGGCGCAATGCGGGCCGGGCCTGCGCCTCCAGGGTGGCGGCGGCGCGTTGGATGATCTCGGACGTGCCTGGCACCTCGGTCAGCGTGCCGTCCAGCAAGGCGGCGCGCACCTGGGCCAGCACCAGACGCAGCGCCTCGGTCGCAGCGGGCCGGGGGGCTGGCCATAGCTCGAGCAGTTGCCCGATGGCCGGCAAGGCGCGCAGCTTTCCGGCCGACCCGGCGTTCGTTAGGTCCACCGTGCCCGTCCGCACATCGGATACTCAGTCATGAATGATGCCCCACCCCGTCTGACGTCACTGGCCCATGGCGGGGGGTGTGGGTGCAAGCTCTCCCCGGCGGTGCTGCACGATATCTTGGCCACCCTGCCGCCAGGACAAGGCGTAGGTTTGCCAGGCTGGGCGAACCTGATGGTCGGGACGGAGACGGGGGATGACGCAGCCGTCTACCGCCTGAACGATAGCCAGGCGTTGGTGGCGACCACCGATTTCTTCACGCCAGTGGTGGACGATCCCTATGATTTCGGCCGGATCGCGGCGGCCAATGCGCTCTCCGACGTCTATGCGATGGGGGGCACGCCGATCCTGGCGCTGGCCATCGTCGGCATGCCGCTGGGCAAGATTTCCATCGAGGACGTCCAGCAGATCTTGGCCGGAGGGGTCTCGGTCTGCCAGGCGGCGGGCATTCCGGTTGCGGGCGGGCATTCCATCGACAGTGCGGAGCCGATCTACGGGCTGGTGGCGTTGGGGCTGGTGCATCCGGACCGGGTGATGCGGAACAGCGGTGCGCAGGCGGGCGATGTGCTGGTGCTGACCAAGGGGCTCGGCGTCGGCCTGTTCAGTGCCGCACTGAAACGAGGCGAGCTGGATGCGATGGGCTACGCCACCATGCTTGCCTCGACGACGCGGCTGAACACGCCGGGTCAGGCGCTACCGGGGATCACGGGCGTGCATGCGGTCACCGATGTGACCGGGTTCGGCCTACTGGGGCACACGCTGGAGATGGGCCGGGGCGCCGGGCTGACGGCGGAGCTGCGGTTCAAGGACGTTCCGCTGCTGCCGGGGGCGGAGGCGCTGGCGCGCGCCGGTGTCGTGACGGGTGCGGGGGCGCGGAATTGGGCGAGCTACGGTGCCGACGTGGCGCTGTCGCCCGAGTTGCCAGGGTGGGCGGCGGCCATGCTGTGCGATCCGCAAACCAGCGGCGGCCTGCTGATCGCGGTGGCACCGGAGGCTGCAGCGCAGGTCATGGCGACGGCGGCAGAGCCGGCCGCCGTGATCGGCCGCATGGTGGCGGGGGCACCTGCAGTGCGGGTGATCTGACTTCGACCGAGCCGCTCCACCCTGCGGCTGGTGGTGGGGTGCCAAGCGCACCCCACCCTACGAAAAGGCATCAGGCGAGGCTTTCACCCGTCTGACCATTGGTGGTGGCCGGCACCGAGTCTGGCGAGAGAACCCTGAGCCAGTCCATGCGGAGGCCGAGATCGGCATTCACGTCAGGGTTCGCCACCGCATCCACGGTGGCCGATCCTCTCACCATGCCGACCAGCCGGCCGCCTAGCCAGACCTCGGCGCCGAACGCGAAGCCGCATTTGCGGGCGGCTTGCACCAAAGCATCTTCGTCACTGGCCGCGTATAAACTCAGCGCCGGCCCAAAAATACACCGGTGTGAGTCTAGCGGGTAGATCCGGAAATTTGGCATTTGCAGCCTCGCCCTTGATACTGACATGCATTTACGAACGCGTTGCCGGTTTGGATACGCACGTCAACACCGTACGGAGCCGAGCGGGTTAAAAATTAATTATCCTGGCACGCTGGGATGGCCCGGCCGAGCAAGGGCGCGACGGTCTGCGCCAAGTCGTCCCCGACCACCAAGTGGCCCCGTATGCCGGACGCCGCCGCCGCGGCCAGGTCGGTCGGCTGGTCGCCAACCATCACGCAGCACGCCGGGTCGAGCCGCCAGCTACGGATCAGGTCCAGGATCATGCCGGGAGCGGGCTTGCGCCAGTCGCTGACCCGGCGATAGCGGTCCACCACGGCGTCCGGGAGAAACGGGCAGACCCGGATGTCGTCGATTTGCCCGCCGGCGAGGCGCACCTGGTCCACCATCCAGGCATGCAGGGCGTCCACCGCCGCTTCGTCGAAGAAGCCGCGGGCGACGCCGGATTGGTTGGTCACCACGAACACCAGCCACCCTGCCTCGGTCGCCATGCGGATCGCCTCGAGCGCGCCTGGCATCCACTCCCACCGATCGCGCGTGCCGACATAGCCGTGGTCGCGGTTGATCGTGCCGTCGCGGTCCAGGAACAAGGCATGCCGGGAGTTGGTCGTCTTCAGGGGGCGAGCTCCGGATACAGCTCCCGCTCGACGATGCCGGTGATGAGGTGGAGCGCCGTGATATGGATCTGCTGCACGATGGCGGTCCGCGGCGACGGCGCGGTGAATACCAGGTCCGCGTGGTCCGCCATCGGGGCCGCGTCCGCCCCGCAGAAGCCGAGCGTGACCATCCCGGCGGCGCGGGCCGAACCGAGGGCTTCCAGGATGTTGGGGGAGCGGCCGGAGGTGGAGATGGCGAACAAGACGTCGCCGGGCCGGCCGAGCGCGCGGACCTGGCGCTCGAACACGCTGCTGAAGCCGTAGTCGTTGGCGATGGCGGTGAGGGCGGAGCTGTCGGTGGTGAGCGCGATCGCGGCCAAGGGCGGGCGGTCGAACATCAGCCGGCCAGTGAACTCGGCGGCGATGTGCTGGGCGTCTGCGGCGCTGCCGCCATTGCCGGCGAGCAGCAGCTTGTTGCCGGCCCGGAGCGCGGCGGTGATCCGCTCGGCCATCGCCATCATGGTCGCGCGCAGGCCGGCGTCGGAGGCCAGCGTTTGCATCGCTGCGGCCGATTGCCCCAGGTATTCGTCAGCCCACTCGTCCTGCGCCATGCTCGTCACTCCCGCCAGCGAACGGTTAGCCATCGTGGCGCGGCGTTGCAATGCGACACCGTCTAGCGCCGCCGAATGAGGCTCGCGGCGGCATAAACGCCGGTGCTGACGGCGGTGATCCAAAAGCTGGACGGCCAGTCGGTGTAGAAGGCCAGGGTGATTCCGAGCCACGTCTCGGCCACCGCAAGCCCCGCCGCCACGGCGACGGAGCGGCCGAAATGCATCGTGACCTGCTGCGCTGCCGCGGCTGGCCCCACCATCAACGTGAACACCAGCAACACGCCCACCACCTGCGTGCATCCCGCCGTCGCCAGCCCGACGATGGCGAGGAACACCACCGAGATCAGCCGCACCGGCACCCCGCGCGCCTCGGCCAGTTCCGGTTGTAAGCTGGCGAACAGCAGGGGGCGAGCGATCACGGCCAGCGCGGCCAGGCACAGCGCCGCAAGCCCGACCAGGGCCTGCAACGTCGCCTCGTCCACGCCCAGCACGTTGCCGAACAGCAGCGCCGTCGCCTGGCTGGCATACGCGGTGAAGAAGTGCAGGAACAGCAGGCCGAGCCCGAGCGAGGCGGCCAGCACCACGCCGATCGCCACGTCCCGGTGCGCCAGCCGGTCGCCCAGCAGGCCCATACCGACGCCGCCCGCCACCGTGATCAGCACCAAGCCCCAGAATGGCGACAACCCGACCAGGATGGCGCCGGTCGCCCCGGTAAACCCGACATGGGACAGCGCATGGCCGGCGAAGGTCTGCCCGCGCAGCACCAGGAACGACCCGGCGAGCCCCGCCACCACCGCCACCACGGTCGCCGCGGCGAAGGCGTTGCGCATGAAGTCGTATTCAAGCATCGGCGGCCGTCACGAACACCCGGTTGCCGGCGTGCACGACGTCGATCGGCGCGCCATACAGCCGGGTCAGCACGGGCCCGGTGATCACCTCCGCCACTGTGCCGAGCGCCGCCTGGCCGCTGCCGAGATACAGCACCCGGTCCATCGCGCCGAGCAGCGGGTTCAGCTCGTGCGCACTGAACAGCACGGTGACGCCCAGGTCGCGCTGCAGGCGGCGGACCAGGGCGACGACGCCGCTCTGGTGGCGCGGGTCCAGGCTCATCAGCGGCTCGTCCAGCAGGAGCAACGCGGGGCGGCCGAGCAGCGCCTGGGCCAGCAGCAGCCGCTGGCGCTCGCCCCCGGACAGATCCACGATCGGGCGCTTTGCCAGCGCGTCTGCCTGCACCAAGGCCAGCACGCGCGCGATCTCCACCCGGTCGGCTGGGCCGGTGCGGGGTACGCCCCACCGCGCGCCGCCACAGGCCGACGCGATGAAGTCGAAGCCGCTCAGCCGCTGGGTGGGCGTGGTGCGGATCTGCGGCATGTAGCCGATCGCCGGGTCGCCCCGCCGGGCTAGCTGCCCACCCACGGTGATGCGGCCGGCTACCGGAGGCACCAGCCCGAGCACGGCGCGCATCAGCGTGGTCTTGCCCGCCCCGTTCGGGCCGAGCAGCCCCACGAACTCTCCCGGTTCGATGGCAAAGCTGACGTCGCGCAGGACGGTTCGGTCGCCGAGCTGGAGCCGGACGGTGTCGAATTGCAGCGCGGTCACAGCCTGGTGTCGAGGGCGTGCTCCAGTGCGTCAAGCTGCGATATCATCCAGCCGGTGTAGCTCTGCCCCGCCGGCTCGGTCTCGGTGACGCCGACGACGGGAATGTGGGCGGTTTGCGCGATCTGCAGCAGCCGCTTGGCCGCGCTGTCGGTGGCCTGGCTGTTGTAGAACAGCACGCGCACCCGGTGCTGCTTCAGGTCCGTCTCCATGGCAGCGACGTCGGAGGCGGAGGGTTCGGTGTCGTTCATGACGGCGAGCTGGAAGCGTTCGTTGCGCATGGCCAGGCCCAGCGCATGCGCCATGAGACCGAACACCGGCTCCGTGGCCGTGACCGGCACGCCGTGGGCCTTTGCGGCCAGCGCCGTGATCTTCGCCTGCAACGGCTGCAAGCTCGTGAGGAACGCGGCGAGCCGGGCGTCGTACTCCGCCTTGTGCGCCGGGTCCCGCCGGTTCAAATCGTCCGTCAGGGCTTGGGCATAGGCGGGCATGCAGGCCGGGTCGTACCAGAGATGCGGGTTGCTGCCCGGTGCGCGGTGCAGCAGTTCGGCGACCACGATCGATTGGCGAGCCGGCCGCGGCGATGCACCCATCAGCTTGGCCATCCAGGGATCGTAGCCGACGCCGTTCGAGACGACGATATCGGCACTGGACAGCGCCCGGGCGACCGACGGACTGGCCTCGAACAAGTGCGGGTCTTCGTCCGGGTTGTTCAGGATGCTGGTCACGGTCCAGCCCGGCCCGGCGATCTGCTGCGCTACGTCGCCATAGAAATTTTCGGCGGCGACGAGGCTAAGCGGCTGCGCGATGGCGGGCCGGCAGACCGCCAGGACAGCCGCCAAAATCAGTCCAGCCTTGATCACGATTTTCTCCACGACGCAGTGCGGCCGTCGTGTTATGTTATAACGAAACGCCTGGCAACCCCATCTCCCCCGTCCCCGTGCGGGCGGCGGATTCTGTCACCGAGGGAGCGATGGTTGTAGGATCGGCCCTGATCGGAGTGTCGCTTGAAGCCAGCCCAATTTTCCCGCCGCACGTCGGCCCTGCTGTCCCAGGCCGAAGCGCTCTGCACGGCCCGTGGCGTTCGCCTGACCGAACTCCGCCGCCACGTGCTCGGCCTGGTGCTGGACAGCGAGCGGCCCGCCGGCGCCTACGACATGCTCGAGCGGTTGCGCCCCGATCACAAAGGCGCCGCCCCGCCGACGGTCTACCGCGCGTTGGAGTTCCTGTTGGACCAGGGATTGATCCACAAGGTGGAGCGCCTTTCCGCCTTCGTCGGCTGCGTGCACGGCATGGACGAACACGGGCACGACGAAGCGCATAATGCCCAGTTCCTGATCTGCACCGGCTGCGGCCGGGTGGCGGAGCTGAATGACCACTCGATCGGCCACTCGCTGCAGCAGGCCGCGTCGACGACTGGGTTCCGGATCCACCGATCGGTGGTGGAGGCGGACGGCTTGTGCGCGGCCTGTGTGGGCGAGCCGGGCTAGTGGTTAAAAGCTGACGGTTGCTACTATTGGTTGGATGCTGACAGGCGCCTTGGCCCGTCGGCTGTATCAGCCCACCAAATCACGCTGATACTCTGACTCACGCTAAACCACCTTACTGTGTCAGGGCGCTAGAAGTCGCTTATAGCCATAGCTTCTAACCGTTGAATGCTGGGATACGAGGAGGACTGCCCCGCAGATTGCGACGCAGCCCCAGGCCTAGCCCGGCGAGGCCCACACCCAGCAGTGCTATGGAGGGGGGTTCCGGCACCGGCACACTTGCGCCGATCAGCGTGAAGTCGATGCTGGGGTCAACGCCGTCGTAATTTGTCGTCTGAACCGTCACGAATGTGTCGCCGCCGCTGTAGACGAAATCCTGGGTCAATGTGTACCCGCCGGCATATGTGACTGCCGAATGCGAAGCCGGGCTCGACCAATTGCCAGTGAGTTCAACGCTCGAAGTGAAGGTGTCGCCGTTGACGACGAAACCCGTTCCGCCATCATCGAACGTGAGCGTGTAGTGGCCTCCGGAAATGCCCGTCGAGAACTGGCTTTGGCCATTTCCCGGCGCCGTCCCGGCGGTCGTTTGATAGTCGTACGTGAAGCCCTGTCCCGCGCCACCCGGTGAGCTGGCGGTGAGCGGAGCCGATGTCGTCCCGCTCGGTATCGAGGTCGGAGTGACTGTCGTGCCGCCGAACCCCGCAACGGCGATGCCGGTCGCCAACGTGTCAATCGAGAGAGTCGCGTTGTAAGTGCCGGAAGACGTATTCAGGTTGATCGTATTGTCGTATTGGTCGGTGGCCCCACCGAACGACGATGATCCTGTGTTGAGTATGGATGTCGTGTCGCGGGACACAACCACAGGATCGGCGTGAGCCGCCTGGACGGCGAGACCAATGACCCCAAGTGAAGCCGCAAGCACGTTTAGTCTGTTTGCCATGGCCCTTGTCCTCTGGGAAGGAGTTCCACCTGCGACATGACAACGCAAATTAAATGCCAACGAAAATTGCTGTATTCATTCAGTATGTTACGTGATCGATACGTCTGAATGTTGGAAGAAATGTAAAGGTTTTCGACAACCCCGCATCCGCGGCTTGCGGATGGATGTCAGGCGCTTGCAGGCGCTTCAGGCGGCCAAGCAACGACCACAAGCCGGCCAACATTAGCGGCTCCACCTCCACAGATTATACTTAAAGAGTCAGACCTGCGTTTCGAACTCGCGCACCGGCGTCCGGTGCCAGCCATCTGCGTGGGCCTGCCAATACGCACGCTTCAGCCGCAACGAAACGGGGCCGGGCCGGTCGTTGCCCAGGATGCGCCCGCCCACGCGCGACACCGGCATCACCCCGCCGGCCGTGGTCGCGGCGAATACCTCGTCGGCGTCCTCCAGTTCCGCCCGGGTGATCGGCGCGATGGCGGCGGCGATACCCGCTTGCTCGCACAATTCGAGTACCGAGCGGCGGGTAATACCCTGCAGGCTGCCGCGGTCCGGCGTCAGCACGGCCCCGTCGCGCACGATGAAGATGTTGAAGCCGGGCCCCTCGGTCACGAAGCCTTGGGCGTCGCACAGGACCGTAGTGTCGAAGCCGTTGTCATGCGCCTCCATCAGCCCCGTCGTCAGGTCGTTCCACTGGTAGTTCTTCACCGTCGGGTCGACGCTGGCATCCGGCACGCGCGGCACGCTGGCGATCCACAGATGCGCGCCGCGCTCCTGCACATCCTTGGGGATCACATCGATCCAGGGCAGCGCGTAGGCCACGAAATGGTTCGCACAATCGGCCGGGCGGCGGGATCCGGCGACACGCGGTTGACCCCGCAGCGCCACCATCGCGACGTAGGCGTCGGCCAGCCCGGTCAGCGCGACGCATCGGTGCAGCGCTGCCTCCATCTCCGCCGGCCCTTCCGGCGGGTCCAGCCGGCGCGCCTGCATCGAACGCGCAAACCGGTCGAGGTGGTCCCGCAGGCGAAAAAAGCCGCCGCCGAAGACGTGCACCACGTCGTAGACCGCGTCCGACCGGGTGAACCCCCAATCGGTCACGGGGATGCGCGCTTCCGAGATCGGCACGTATTCGCCCCGAATGTAAGCGGCACCTGCATTGAAAGCGGATTGTTCCATGTCCGGCACGCTAGCCATGAGCCGGGCCGAGGGCAACGGAGCATGGCACCGTTTTTGCCTCCCACCTGGGCATGGCCAAGCCGAAGATGCATCTGGGGTTCGATTTCTCCTACAGCCACATGGGCGGCCGGTGGCGCTTGCCGGGTGGCTGGCCCGGCCGAACCTTCCCCGACGTGGAGATGTACGAGGACGTCGCCCGGCTTGCCGAGCGCGGCCTGCTGGACATGATCTTCTCCGGCGACGGCACCGGCGTGCCCGACACCTGGCGCGGTTCACGGGATGGCGCCGTCGAATGGGGCATCAACTGGCCGCGGCAGGATTTGAACCCGATCATGGTCGCCATGTCCCGGGTCACGAAGCATGTCGGCTATGGCCTGACCTACTCCTCCACCTTCATGCATCCCTACTACACCGCCCGGCTGATGAACTCGCTGGACCATGTGACCGGGGGCCGCATCGCGATGAACCTCGTCACGTCCACGCGCCGTTCGGACGCGGCGAATTTCGGCTTCGACGAATTGATGGAGCACGGCGCGCGCTACGACCGGATGGAAGAGTTCGTCGACGTGTGCCGCAAACTGTGGGACGCGACCGAGGCGGACGCGATGCTGTGGGACCACGCCACCGGCCGCGTCGGCGACCCGGCGAAGGTGCACCCTATGAGTCACCATGGCCGCTTCTTCAACGTGGAGGGGCCGCTGAACACGCCGCCGTCGCCCCAGGGCCGCCCGGTGCTGATCCAGGCGGGCGGTTCGCCCCGTGGGATTCGTGCGTCGGCCTATGTGGCGGACCATGTGTTCGGCGCCGACATGGCGCTCGCCGCCCAGGTGAAACAGCGCCGCGCGCTCGATCGGGCGTTGACCGAACTCGGCCGTGACCCGGCGTCGGTCGGCATCCTGTGGCAAACCCCGATCGTGGTGCGCGAGACCGAGCAGGAGGCGCAGGCGCAGAAGGACCTGCTGCTGACATCGGTGCCGGCGGAGGCTGTCGCGTGTATCTGTCGTATAACGCGGGCTACGATTTCTCGACGCTGCCGGAGCGCTTCACCCTTGGGGCGTTACAAGCCGAGATCGTGGCGGCCAACGCCTCGCCGGTCGGTTTCGTGCACCATCTGTCGTCGAAGTTGGGGGCGGACATGGAGATCAGCCGGGCCGAGTTCTTCGAGCACGGGGTGCGCGAAGCCACGAGCTACGACACCACGATTGCGGGCACGCCGCTGCAACTCGCCGATTTGCTGGAGGAGTCGTTCGAGGCGACCGGAAGCCGAGGCGGGTTCATGTTCGGCCACATCGTGACGCTGCCGAGCGATCTCGAGGCGATCGTGGACCTCCTGGTGCCCGAGTTGCAGCGGCGCGGGCGGTTCCGGACGGAGTATCGCTACCAGACACTTAGGGAAAACCTTCTCGATACTTAGATCATTCGCTAAGCTTGGAGCGGACGGTGCGCCGTCTCGGGGGCGAGTGCCACACAAGGCAGCGCCAGCAGGTAGATCACCGACACGCACGCGATCGCCAAGGGGAAGCTGCCGAGGATGGCGGCCAGCGTGCCGACCACCGTCGGGCCGGTCGCCCCCAGCAGCCGCCCGAACGAGAAGGCGAAGCCGCTGCCGAAGCCGCGCAGCACGCCCGGGAACAGCTCCGGCAGCCAGATGGTGAAGAGCGAGAAGATGCCGTTGGTGAAGAAGCCCAGCAGCGGCAGCACGGCGAAGAACGCGGTGACCTCGGTGGCGCGCGGCACCACCCAAAGATACGCCACCAGGTTCACCAGCAGCGAACCGGCGAAGAACACCAGCGCGGTACGCTTCCGCCCGCCGATCCAGACCGTCACGAATGGCATGCTCAGGCAGCCGGCGAGCGTGCCGATGTTCACCAGCACCCCGCTCCAGGCCGCCATGTGCTGCGCCGCGGCCAGCGGCGAACCCTGCGACGTCATCTTGGTGATGACGACGGTGGGCACCCAGAACGTCGACGACCAAAGGCCGAAGATCGCGCACGACATCATCAGTGCGGCCGCCCAGGTGATGTGCGCCTGGCCCCGCGCGAACAATCCGCTGGCGCGTTCGGTGCCGTGGCGCACGGGCTCGGCCAGATAGCGGCGCAGCACGAAGGCCAGCAGCGCCGGGCCAAGGCCGACGAAGAACATCCCGCGCCAGCCGAGCGTCGGCAGCCCCACCAGGGCCACGATGGAGGCCAGCATGATGCCGGTCGGCGTTGCCGTGTGCAGCCAGCCGGCGAGGCGGACGCGCATGGTTTCCGGCACCGATTCGTGCAGCAGCGGCGTGCCGGCCGCCCACTCGCCGCCAATGCCGAAGCCCGACAGGAAGCGGAAGATACCGAAGCTGACGAGCCCCCAACTGAAGCCGCAGAGGGCGGTGAACAGCGAGTAGAACAGGATCGTCATGCACATGACTTTCACGCGCCCGATCCGGTCGGCGAGCCAGCCCCAGAACATCGACGCGGCCCAGCCCAGCATGAAGATGGAGAACAGCAGCCCGCCGTAGAACGCCACGTTGCCCCGGCTCGCCTCGAGCCCCGAGAGCGGCAGCAACTCGATGAGGGCGGAGACCAGCACGAACTGGTAGATGGCAGAGTCGAACCCGTCGAGCATCCACCCGGCCCAACTGGACCAGAACGCCAGCGCCGGAGACGTTCGGGTACGGCTTCCGGAGGCCACGCTGCCGGTCACGCTCATTCTCGGATCCTTCCCAAGCAGCCGGCTTTTGGCGCCGATCCGCGGTTCTAGTGTCATTATCCGATCAGCGCGGTCAACTTCGCGCGGAGCTCGGCGAGTTCACTGGCGCTGACGCGGCCTTTGCGGACGGCGTTGCGCGCGCGCCAGTCCAAGCTTTTCACCTGGTCGGCCAGGGCGACACTGGGCGGTTGTCCACCGATGGCGACCTCGAACGGGTACCCCTTGACGCGGGTCGTGGCCGGGCAGCACAGCATCAGGCCGGTGCGCCCGTTATAAGCCGCCGGGCTGACCACGACGGCAGGGCGATGGCCCGCTTGCTCGTGGCCAGCTTGGGGATCGAACTGCAGCCAAACCACGTCCCCGGCATCGGGAACGTAAGGCCGGCTCACCAGATCTCGGCACCGATCGGCGGCCCCATGTCGGCCGCGTCATGCAGGTTCTCGTCGGTGACGCCGGCGAGCAGGCCGGCCAAGTCATAGGGCGCTGGCCGGATTGGCTCGATGACCAGCCGGCCGTCCTCCTCCCGCAAATCCACCGCTTGATCGAGCTGCAGATGAGCTGCAGCCATCAATGCGCCGGGTATGCGGATGGAGGCGCTATTGCCCCACTTCTTTACCCTAACCTGCACGACAACCTCCTCCTCATCAGCATCATGTAGCAACAATGTTGATACGAAGCAAGTTCCTTCAGGCAGCGATATGGCGGAACATGTGACGCTTGGCTTCATCGTCCATCTCGGCCTTGAACGCATGGCGCTCCTTGATCGCTTCGGCGCGGGCCGCGGCGGGCCGGGCACTCACGGCGTCCATGAAGCGCTTCAAATTCGGGAACTGCGCCCAGACCGAGTCGTCCTTGGGCGACGCGCCGATCACGTAAGGCACCATGCGGCTCCAACCCCACAGCGCCATGTCGACGATGGTGTATTCGTCGCCCAGCATCCATTCACGCTCGCCGAGACGGGCATCGATGATGCCGTAATGACGCTTCGCCTCGAACAGATAGCGTTTGACGGCGTAGTCCTTCGGCTCGGGCGCGGCGTGGCGCATGTGGACCGACTGGCCGGAATACGGACCGACGCCGGACGCCACGAACATCATCCACGAGAGCAGCTCGCCTTGTTCCTTGAGGCTGTCGCCGGGCATGAACTGGCCTGTCTTCTGGCCGAGATACATCAGGATGGCGTTGCTATCGAATACCGTGGCGTCGCCGTCGACGATCACCGGCACCTTGTTGTTGGGATTGAGCTTGCTGAACTCGGGGGTGTGCTGGTCGCCCTTGCGGGTGTCGACGGGAATGGCTTCGTAGTCCAGCCCGGCTTCCTCCAAGAATAGCGCCACCTTCATGGGGTTGGGGGCCAGGCTGTAGTAGAACTTGATCATGGCGTTTCCTTTTGGCTTAGGCTGTGGCGATGACAACAGGTCCGTAGAACTGCTTCGAACGTAGGGTGGGCTGCAGCCCACCGTCTTGCTGCCGCCCGTTGGTTTGTTACGACTGCTGGCTGCAGCCACCCTACATCCAATTACACATCAGAGTGGAGCCACCCCTGGGAACCGCTGCACTAAGCCCCGGTAAAGCGTGGCGTGCGCTTCTCGAGCCATGCGGCACGGCCTTCCACCAGATCGGCAGATTCGCGGCTGCGCTTCTGGTTCGCGGCGATCAGAGCCAGGTCCGGCTCGCCACGGGCAATGTCGTTCAGGCAGCGCTTCATGCCCTGGACGGCGATCGGCGCGTTGGCCGCCAGTGTCGCCGCCAGATCGAGCACGCGGGCCATCAATTGGCCGGCTGGCACCGCCTCGTCCAGGTAGCCGATCCGCAGCAACTCGGCCGAGTCCAGCTTTGCCGCCGTCAGGAACAGGCGCTTGGCCGGCCCGAGACCGAGCCGCGCCACGTAACGGCGCATGCCCCCGGCATAATAGTGCAGGCCGAGGCGCGCGGCGGGCATGAACATCGTCATGCCCTCCACCCCGATGCGGAAGTCGCACGCCAAAGCCAGATCGGTCGACCCGCCGTATACGCCGCCATTCAGGGCACAGATCGTGGGCAGCGCGAACCGCTCCAGCCGGTCGGCGGTGCGCTCGAACGAGCCGTCGCCGCCCTCGTCGCCCTCGCCGCCGTTCAGCTTGCCGATGTTGAAGCCGGAGGAGAACGAGCGTCCCGTCGCGGTCAACACCAGCACGCGGACCGCCGGGTCGGCCTCGCACGCCGACATCAGGTGATTCAGCTCGACGAGGTCCTCGGGCTCCATCCGGTTGTGCACGGAAGGACGGTTGAGCTGGATCGTGGCGACCCCGCCTGCACTCGCGAGCGTGGGGACGCCTTCGCTCATTTGCCCTTCCACTGCGGCGTCCGCTTGGTGAGGAACGCGTCGAGCCCCTCGCGGAAATCTTCGCTCATGTAGCACATCAGGATCAGGTCGCGGCCCTGCTCGGGGCGGCTGCGCTCGCGGATGCGGTATAGCGCCTCCTTGGTCGCGCGCAGGGTCAGCGGGGCCAGCCCGGCGATGTGCTTGCTCAGCGTGTCGGCGCGGGCATCGAGCGCCGCCCGGTCCTCCACGATCTCGGTGACGAAACCGACCTGCTTGGCCTCCTCCGCGCCGAGCAGGCGGGCGGTGAACACCATGTCCTTCACCGCCGCGGGGCCGACCAGGGCGGCGAGGCGGGTGTAGTTGGAAATGGACAGGCAATTGCCCAAGGTCCGCGCGACGGGGAAGCCGAAGCGTGCGTCCTTGGTGGCGATGCGCAGGTCGCAGGACGCGGCCATCCCCGCCCCGCCACCGGTGCAGGCACCGGCTACGGCGGCGATGGTGGGGATCGGGCAGGTCTCCAACGCCGTCAGCACGCGGTCGATCCGCTCCTCGTAGGCAAGCGCATCCTCGGGAGTCTTGAACTCGCGGAACTGCGAGATGTCGGTGCCGGAGGCAAAGGCCTTCTCGCCGGCGCCCGTCAGCACCAGGGCGCGCATCGAGGGGTCCTGCCCCGCCTCGGTGCAGATAGTCGCCAGACGGTCATACATGGCGAAGGTCATGGCGTTGCGGGCTTGCGGACGGTTGAACGTCACGTGCCCGATCCCGTCCTCGACCGTGTAGAGCAGATCCTGGTTGTCCGACATTGCTCACCTTTCCCGCGATGGGCGCCACCCTAGCGCCGGGGTGGTGGAGTTCAAGCCTAGGGCGGCCCAAGCCTTGGCAGAGGCCAGGCTGGTGCATTGGCATCACGTTTCGGGCGTGGCATACCGCTAACTCGCCCGATCAATGGGCCGCTATTATATGCTGAACGAGTATGAGGTGGATGCCGTAAACCCCGAGACAGCGGAAATGCAGACAGAACCGGTTCATGGGAGCCTGGCACACGCGCTAGAACTGGTCCGTCCAGCGTTCGACGCGGAACTTTATGCTGAGCAGTACGGCGACGTGACGGGCGACGCCGAGGCATTGCTGCTGCATTTCTGTGAGCGAGGCTGGAAAGAGGGTCGCAACCCGCATGTTGGGTTCGACACCGTATCGTATTTGCACGCGTACCGGGACGTGGACCAGATCGGCTGGAATCCGTTCTACCACTACGTGCTCGCAGGCCGGGCCGAGAAACGCCCGGTCGTTCCGGCCTTCCTGCCCCGCCGCGCGGCGGCCGCCGTGCTTGGGCACGACCCAGGAGACTGGGTCAAGCTGCTGCGCGGAGAGGTGGACGAGGCGTTCTATGCCAGCCAACTGAGCGTGCCCCCGGATGGCAGCTTCGACCTGGTGGCGCATTTCGCCTATCGTGGCTGGCTGGACGAGCGCAAACCGAACCAAAACTTCGACGTGCACGCCGCACTGGCGGGCCGACCCGAGTTGCGCGCCGGCCGGGTCAATCCGCTCGTGGCCGAGATTGCCGAGCGGCCGGCGATCCCACCGCCCGACGATCCGGACGACTCAGGCATCGCCACGACCCGGTTCCCGCGGGAGGCGCTGTTCGGCATCGGCGGCCGGCTGGCAGCCTTGGCGAAGGATGCCGCGGACCAGTACGACGCAAGTCGCCCGCGATACGACGATCCGGTAGAACGTGACGTCGCGGACCATATCGACCGCGCCTACTATCTCGCCACCTACGCGGACGTCCGCTCGCACGGCCTCGATCCGGTCCAGCATTTCTGCCGGCAAGGATGGGCCGAGAACCGCAAGCCCGCCGCCTGGTTCGACACCGAATACTACCTGCGCGCCAACACCGACGTCGCAGCTAGCGGCGTCAATCCGTTCTGGCACTACATCATGGAGGGACGCAAGGAAGCGCGCCGGCCGCATCGCCCCGGCGGCTACCAGCGCGAGATCATCGAGCGGGCCGTGGATCCGGACACCCGCACCCGCAGCTACGAGCGGCCCGCAGCCACGGGATTGCTGACCCGCATCCGGGTGGAGCGGGTGATCAAGGCGGCCTGGGATGCGGCGAGCGGGCTGGTGATCTCGATTAGCCACGATTGCTACGTCCGCGTCACCGGCGGCATCCAGCTGTTCATCGCCGACGAGCAGGCGCGCTATGCCCGGCAGGGAATGGTGTACCTACACCTTTCGCCCTTCGAACCCCTGCTTCGCCTGGCCGACCCGGCAGCCGTGGGCACGCTCGTGAACCTGGTGATCGACGGCCGCTTCGTCGGAGTCACCAGCTACACCGACATAACGGCAGCCCTGAAGCGGATGGAGCGGCGGCCGGACGAGCGGCGGCTGTTCCTGGTCCATTGCCTGCTGGGGCATCATCTGCCGGACCTGCTCACGCTGCAACGGGCCAGCGCCAGCACGGCCAACGCATTCTGGGTCCACGACTACTCGTCAATCTGCATCGGCTACACGTTGCTGCGCAACGACGTTGTCTACTGCCACGCGCCGCCGCCCGACAGCATGGCCTGCCGGATCTGCGTTTATGGCGCGCACCGCCCCGATCATCTGGACCACATGCGGGCATTTTTCGAGGCCGTGCGGTTTCACGTCGTCGCCCCTTCCCGTGCGGCGCTGGCGATCTGGCTGGAACACGCCAACCTTCCCCATCTGTCGGCCGTCGCCCATGAGCATTGCGACCTGATCGACACCGACGAGCCAGCCGCCGACCGGGGGGCGGACCGTCCGACCCGCGTGGCCTTCATCGGCTACGCCCGCGCCCACAAGGGTTGGCCGCTGTGGATGGAGTTGGTGTCGCGCTGCAAGCGGCTCGGCCTATACGAGTTCGTCCACATCGGCAGCGCCGAGACGGCGGCGGATTCGGCCGGCCTGGCCCACTACACGGTCGCGACCTCGCCGGGCCAGCCGGATGCGATGTCGGATGCGGTGAAGGACCTGGCGATCGACTTGGTGATGGTGCTGTCCACCTGGCCGGAGACGTTCTCCTACGTCACATATGAGGCGATGGCCGGCGGAGCCGACGTCGTGTGCATGCAGGATAGCGGCAATGTGGCGGATACCGTGCTGCGCCGCGGCCGCGGCATCGTGGCGGCCGACGAGGAGAGCCTGTTCGACTTCTTCACCAGCCTGCGCGCGGTCGAATACGTTCGCCTATGCCGCGAGCAGGGTGTCGCGATCGGTCAACTGGTGCGCGAGGGTACGACGGCGACGATGCAACTGGCGGACGCATGATCTTGCCCGACACCGCCGGCCGGATTTGCTGCTTTACCAGCTTCACCTACAGTTATCTGTCACGCGCCCGCATCCTGGCGCAGTCGTTGCGCCGTACGCATCCGGACTGGGTGCTGTACGCAGCGCTCGTAGACGAGGCGCCGGACGGGTTCGACCGCGACGCGGCACTGGCCGAATTCGACCATGTCGTGGAAGCCAAAACGCTGGAGTTGTCGCGTTTCCGCTCGTGGCTGTTCAAGCACGATATCGTGGAGGCGTGCACCGCCGTCAAAGGCCAGATGATGGCGGAACTACTGCACGCCGGATACGAAAAGGTGGTCTATCTCGATCCCGACATCGCCGTGTTCCATCCGCTCGACGGCATCATCCACCGGCTGGAGACGGCATCCATCGTGCTCACTCCGCACCAGTGCGAGCCGAACGTGACGCCGATGGAGGTCGGCGACAACGAAATGACGTCGCTGAAATACGGTATCTTCAATCTGGGCTTCGTGGCTGTCCGCAACGATGCGCCGGGACGCGCATTCGCCACTTGGTGGGCACAGCAATTGTATCGCGCCTGCTACGACGCGGTGGAAATCGGGATCTTCACCGACCAGCGCTATTGCGACCTGGTGCCCGGCCTGTTCGAAAATGTCTTTATCGAGCGTGATCCCGGCTACAACGTGGCCAGCTGGAATCTCAGCCGCCGCAAGCTGCGTTTCGCAGGTGGCCAGCTGCTGGTGAACGGTTCGCCGCTGAAATTCTACCACTTCACCAAGATCGGCGGCGATGGCGACACGATGACCGAGCGCTATGCCGGCGCCAATACCGAGGTGTTCGAGGTGTGGCAATGGTACAAGCGCACGCTGCTGCGAACCGCCGTGAACGGCATTCCGCCCCGCTACTGGTCCTATGGCCGGTTCACCAACGGCGAACCCATACCCAAGTCGGCGCGGACGTATTTCCGGAACCGGGCAGACCTGATGGCCTATTTCGACGACCCTTTCGAGGTCGAGGGCAATAGTCTGTATCACTGGCTTGAACGCGAGGCCCCCGACGTGTTGTCTGCGGGACTGGGCTGAGGACGGGCGATCGATGACCGTGCCGCGCCAGGCCGGCTGACCCGGCGCCGAAAGGAGCATCGCCGTGACATTCAGCGTCTCGCCCATGAGCCATGTGATGCAGGTAGCCGACCCGGTTGCCCGCCACTCTCGCCTGATGATCTGCATCGTTTTCGCCTACCGGACGCACCGGCTGCGATACCTGTTCGAGATGCTGCGGATATTTGCGGAGATGCCGCTCGAGCGGGTGCACGTGCTGATCTACACGAACACGTCGGACCCGGCCCAGCTGATCAACATCGAACGATTGACGCACTTCGTCCGACTGGCCGGCAAGGATTTCGAGGTCGTAAGTGTACAGGATCTCGAACACCCGTTCGACCTGACATGGGCGGATAAGCCATCGATCCCGGAACGCTTCCTCGGTAGCGACTTCACCCACTCGTTGCATCTCGAGGATGATTGCCGGTTCACCTACCTCAACCTCTGTTACTTCATCTATGCCCGGGACATTCTGCGTCCGCACGGCCTGATCCCGTCATTCGTGCGATACGAGCGCAACGACAGCGAGCTTGGCTTCTTCGCCAGCGACCAGGCGCACCAGACCGAAATCAACGGATACCCACATATCGATGCTGACGACGTGTTCTTCATGGTCCTGAACAGCGTGTATTGTGGGTCGACGGTTCTGGACCAGGAACTGGCAGCCGAATACGTCCAGACACGCTCGTTCGACCGGCTTCGAAGCAAGGAAGTGTCTCACTGGTATATTAAGGAACGGGCGGCGATGGGCCTGACGTGGGAGAACGTACCGCCGGGCCACTTCACCCGGTTGATGGTTCCCTTTACCAAGGCAGACGGGGTACCGGCCACGCCGTGCTTGCTACACCACCTGCCCAACAATTATACGGACAACTGGTTCGCCGGCACCAACCACCCCGATGTGCCGTTCGGTCGGCTACGGCTGGAGAAGATCTTCTCGGCACATGGCGATCCAGGCTTCGACCCGACACGCAAAAGCCGATTCTGAACCAGCCCTCGCCGCTGCTTCAGTATTTCGACACGGCTGCGATGATGCATCCGTTGTGCCACTCGCTATTGCGACCGTTGACGAGTGGGAGCTCTTCTCCATTGAACGTCGTCTTGACTTTGATTTGGAAGTCGATGCGGACCTTGGTGTCCTTCAGGGCAAGATACGTGCTCGAGCGGACGTGCGGCCAATTCCAGTCGTCGACGATAAGGATGTATTTGTCGTCCATGGCCGGCTGCGTAAAAACGACGCCATCATACTGGTCCTGCTCGGTATGCGAGCCATCGTAGAAAAGCACGTTGAAACGGCCATGCGCCGTGTAGTCTACTTTACGGAAGTCGCTCTCAAGGATCGTGACGTCGGCGGTTTCGGATTTCAGCGCCGCTAGGTTGCGATCGAAGATGCTGCGCGCGCCGCCGTACTCGGTCCAATTATCGATGCCCAGCGCGGTAACCTTGTTCTTGAACACCGCCGGGCAGAAGCTGGCTCCATGGAATAGCCCGATTTCGAGGTAACGGGGGTCGGGAACTTCCTGCACCAGGGCGTTCAGGAATGCCCTGAACTTGCGGCCAGAAAACCCATCGACGCGGAAGGCGTCCTCCCTGAGCCGAGTACGCATGGCCATCGCATCCTCGAAGGCGGCGTTGATCGGTGCAATGAGCGCGTGTTCACGCGACGTCGCCGCGGCCGTGGTTTGGGCAAACGGCGGCGGATGCGAGGAGGGGAAGCTCGGAAACGCGTCAGTCACGAATTCGCTCCGTTCCTAGGTAAACTGGAGGAAAATAGGACGAACCGACGTCCTGATCCGTAAAATTAGACCTACGCTATAGCATTGCGATTGGATAGGCCCCCTCAAATGCCATAGAGTGCGGCGGAGCCGCTTCAGATGCCTTGCCGGCCGCCCGCGCTACCACCCCCTGCGTAGAAGGCCGGCCTTTAGGAAGAACAAACCGTGATCATTCGTTGCCTTGGAGCCTTGCTCCTCCTCATCTCAGCCTCATCCCCCGCGTTTGCGCAGCTTGGCCCGGTGCCGCTTGGTGGCCTGGCCGTCAAGCCACAGGCGGGTACGACGGCCAGGCCGCTCACACAAAAGCTGTCCGACCACCTCTCCCTCCAGGACTTCGGAGCGGTCTGTGACGGCGTAACCGACGACAGCGCGGCGATCCGGACCGCTGGCGCTACCGGATTGCGGATGGAAATCCCGAGCGGCTTCGTATGCAACGGTGCGAGCATCCCGCAATATACCCCCTTCGGGAATTTTGTCGGCCCGGGTCAGGTCAAGGATTTGTCCGGCTACTTGCGCGGACCGGTCAGCGGCGGCGTGAGCGCGCCGCCCAATCAGCAGGCCTGGAACCAGACCACCAGCACGGCCGATAACTGCGGCGGTAGTTTCGGCTGTTGGGCCAAGTTCGATTACTCGCACGCCCTCCGCGCCGAGGAGTACTTCATCAACGGCGCCACCACCTTGGGTCAGCCAGTGCATGGCTACGAATACATGCCCGGCGCCGTGCCCCACATCTTGTTCTTCAACAACAGCAGCGGCTGGAATAACAGCCTGACTGGCAATGACGGGCGTACCATGGCCGCCGGCAACCGCGTGATCATGCAGCAGAACGGCGGCGGCGACATGTCGGCCTACGAGGCGGAGATCTCTTGCGGCGGGACCGTGAAAGGCCCGGGCGGCCTGGCCTACACGGACTGGCTGGCGGTTCCAGCCTGCGGCTACCAAGGCGGCGACATCTCGTCCACTCTACCCCACCAGTATATGCAGATGCAGGAATGGCACTTCGCCGACCAAGGCAATGATGTCGCCGTCGTCGGCAGCACGATGGGCTACACCCGAAATTCGACGACGGCGCCGGGGCTGAACAACCGCTGGGTCGACCAGCTCTCTACCTGCAACCTGTTTCCCGTCACCGGTTCGCTTCCCTGCGACGCGCAGCATGTCGTCAGCGGGATGTGGCGGATCGGTCTGGACTTCGCCGAGATCGACACGCACATCACGGCGCCGATCGCGATGCAAGCCGGGCAGATGATCACGCTGAACAGCGCTGGCACGGATGGCGAGGGCAATCCGTCCAAGGCCAATCTCGGTGGCGATTGGATGGTCGACGATGGCAGCGGCATCGTGTTCGCGCAGAACGGCGCAACCACCCTGCGACTGGCCAACCCGGCGAACGCGGTCAATGCCTGGCAGTTCGGCGGTTCCGTATCGGGCAACGCCATCGTCATCGGCCCGACCGGCGCGGACGCGGCCATTCCGGTGATCATGTCCGACAAGGGCGGCTCGGGCGTGCTGTTCCAGAGCAACGGTGCGATCGCCATGAAGATCTCCGCTACCACGGGCGCGAGCAGCTACCTCAACGTCGCGGCAGGAACAGCCGGCGCGCCGCTATCGCTGCAGGCCTATGGGGCTGGCAACCAGGATCTCGGCCTGGCGGCGGCCAATTCCGGCCTTGTCAGACTGACCGGTGTGGTGCCGGCCACCGGTGACGCGAGTACCGCAGTGCCGACGACGTCGTTCGTACGATCCGCCGTCTCGGCCATGACCGGTAACCGCTACAAGCTATTCAACGTCGGGGCCGGGGCGTCGATCCTCCTTCCGGTGCCGGCGGGCGTGATCAACGAAATGATCGTGGAAATCAACCCGAACGCAGCGACGATCGCGAACATGGCACTGACGATGCTCCCCACGTCGTCCATTCCGGACGGCTTCATCGTGCACTTCATGTCGACCGGGACGATCACGACGTTCGTCATCAACGCGAACACATCGCAGACTGTGTTGGGAACGCCGGGCACGATCAACCAGACGGCACCCTTCGCTCTCATGTGGGACGCAAGCCTCGCCGAGTGGATCCAGTTCCGCTAGTCCCTGCGAGGCCGCCCCCTTCCGCTGAGCGGAGAGGGTGGCCCAGGCTGACGCAAGCAAGGCCCCCACCTAAGCAAGGCCCCCACCTAAGCAGGCAAGGCCTAAACAGGCTGGTCCTAAGCCGCCTGTTCCAGCGAAGTGACGCGGCTCATGATCGCCTCGGCGACCCGGTAGTATACGATCCGGTCGAAATGGTCCCCGATCTCGGCCGAGCGCTCCGTCGGCGCCTCGATACACTGGTCGATGTCGATCAGCACGACGTTGGGCCGGCTAGCAAGCTCCTCACTGCACCATCGGGCGTGGTCGGCGTTGCGCTTGTTGGCGGAGCCGTCAGCCGACCAGCAGGACGGCAGCACCAGAGCCAATGTCGCGCCGGCCGGGATGTGGTCGGCGATCACGCGTAAATTAGCCTTGACCTGCGCCTCGTCCACTTGGCCTACGAACACGTAGTTGCGTCGCAACTCGGCCACGATCGCGAACAACCGCTCCCGTACGGACGGATCCAGCTTCTTCGCATCCGCCTGTGCAGCAAGGTCCTCGTCCGTCCAGGCGGCAACGTCACCGCCGACATAGGTCTTGCCCCAACCCATGAAGTCGGACACGACCAAATGCACGAAAAACCCGCTATCCTCGTGGCGATACATCGGGATATGCAGCTCGCCCCATAGATTGAGCACGAGCAGAGTGGCGCCCGACACCGAGCCGTAGAACGCCGAGCGCAGGCTCTCGGGCGGGAAGTCCAGCCTTTCGAGGTGGGCCAGCCGCTCCGGGCCGCCTTGTACCAAATTGATCAGGCTTGCCGCGGTGTCGAGCTTGATGACGAAGATGTCCCGCGGGAAATTCGTCTCCACACAGGTCACCGGGCCGGCCACCTTGAAGTAGTGTGCCAGCGCCGAAATCTCGCAGCCGCCCCGCAGCCGGATCTCGGAGAACTGTCCCAGCCGCCGCCCCGACCCGGCCCCATCCCCGGCTTGGTTGATCCAATCCACCGGCTTGGCATTGTGCACGTCCGACAACACCTCCCCCACCGGGTGCAACCAGGGGCGGCCAAGCGTCTGGTACACCCACTGCTCGATCCCCATCCCGAGGGTGCGGCACGAGAAGCAGAAATGCTTCAGGCTCCCCGCCCCCAACCCCTCATCAAGCGTCTTGAGGTAGAAGCCGACGAAACCGTACTCCCCGTAACGATCGGATACTTTCACCAGTCCGGCCTGATGGCCGAAATACCGGACCTGCTTCAGCGCCTCGGCCCCCGCCCCGGCCAGATCCTCCGGCAGGCGCTGCTTGGTGAAGTTCAATTGGTTGGTGCGGTTGATCAGTTCGACGACGCGGTCGATATGCTTTTCCACGTCGTGCTCGATCGTGACACGGATGTCGCAGCCGCGCAGGAAGCCGACATTGTCGCCGGCGGCCTGAACCTCGTCCTGCTTCTTGCGCTCCAGCAATTTGTACTGGGCAAGCCGCGTCATGCCGCTGTCATCTTTGCCGGCGAACATGGCATGGCCGGCGATGCTGTGGATGAAGTCCTCGCTGGCTGTGACGATACCCGGGACGGTGTCGGCCACCTCGGCGCGGTTGTTCGGGTTGTCGTCGATGAACATGACCGTGGGCGGCCGCAACCCGATCGCCTCGACCATGGCTGCGATGCGCGGTCCCTTGGGCGACCAGTCGATCGACGGGAAGATGAAGTAATCCCACAGGCCCTGCTCCTGCAGGATCGCGCGGACGCGCTCGTGGTCGTTCTTGGAGCAGATTGCACTCATGATGCCGCGCCGGGCGAGGGCCGGAACGAGGTCGTGGTTCGCCTGGATGAACGCCTCGATGCCGCCTTCGGTCAGGGTGCCTTTCCAGAAGGTGTCGTCGAGATCCCAGATGATCAGACGGATCGGTTCAACTAGGTCGACCATCATGCCCTCTCGTCAGCTTGCCCGAGCAGTCCCAGCTTCTATCATTTGTGCCATTGGCTCGCCAGCCAGCGCCAAAATCAGGGTTCGGTCTTCTGCAGGATCCACTTGGGCGGCTGGATGTTCAACGGCCGATTGACGCGAGCGGAGAACTCCCCTGCGGCGCGGACGACCCCAGGCCAGACATGGTCGTAGTCGTCGCCGATCATGTAGCCGCCGACCGACAGTATCTCCCAGTAATTCTCCACGTCGCGGATAACGTCGGCATACTCGTGCGCGGCGTCCACATGCACCACCGCGGGCGTGATGTTGTGCCGCTTCAGCACGTAGGCGGCTGTCACCGAGGTCTGCGGCATCGGCACGACGTAATCGGTCAGCCCCGCATCGTACACGTTGCGCAGGAAGCGGTCGTAGATATCGGGCCGCCCCATGACTCGGTTGAACAGGTCGCCGCCCATCCACCAGTGTTCCGGCGAGCCGAGGAAGGTATCCACGGCCACGATGCAACCGTCGATACCGGCCGCCTTCATCGCTCCGGCCATGTTGATGGTCGACTGGCCCTTCCACACTCCGACATCGACCACGATCTTCGCGCCGGGCTGGCTCGCCAACATCCCGAGGGAAGGATGGTTGCCGGCCCAACCCTGGAGATCAGGCGGCGCGTCCCCGCGCTGATAATTGGCCCAGATATCGGTTCCGTACAGCGCGTGCATCACCGCTTGCGCGATCTGTGGCATTGCGACCAACCTCTCCCTCGATGGCCCATTACGAGCCGGACCTTATCCGTAGAGCGAACTCAGCGTGGAACCGAGCAGTTGCAGGTCCACATCGTAATGGTTTCGTGCAAGTTCAGCCGTATACCCTGTCAGCTTGGCCGCAAACAGCCAGCTAAACCGTTGGTTCAGCAAGCAGCTGAAATCCCAGAAATACAGATCGCCGATACCAGGATCGATCATCAACACGTCGCAGCCCGGTGGCGCCCAGCCGATATTGGCCATTCCGGCTCCCAACGCTCCGGCCACATGGCTGGCGGCGGCGAACAGGCGGATCTGCTCCTCGATCGGCAGTTCGGCAGGGTAGACGCTCTCGTAGCCACTCTGGACGAACAGCGCTTCCACGTCGGCGGCGTGCTGGAAGCCCCGCTTCTCATCCGGCCCGCGCCGGACGTAGATCCGCCGGCTGCGCGCCAGGCGGATGTCGTAGAGCGACGCAAGCCGATCGGCGAGTTCCAGGAACGTGGTGGATTTGCGGGCATTGTGCCGCCCCACCGGGGAGAACAGGTAGACCTCGCGCGCCTCCTTCAGGGTTGCCGGCGCATGGAACTCCAGCTCCGCCTGCACCCCGGCCTGCGCCAGGACGGCCGACACGAGACCGGCGAAGTTGCGCATTCCCGTCGGCAGCAGCAGGCGGATGGCGGACAGACCCGAGCGTGCGATGTTGACCAGCTTGGGGAGTATGTCGGTCAGCACATGGCCGTAATTGTCCGCCCCCGCTTTGGCGATCACCACCGTCTTGAAGGGTGACGGATCGAGTTCGCGGTGATGGCGCCCGCGGATCACGTCCTGGATCACCGGCTTTATCTTCTCGGCGATCCCGTAATCGACCACCGTATCCGGCACCCATTCGAGATCCGGCGTCATCACATGGCAGCCGTCGTAGATGTAGCAGTGGTCGATGACGGTGTAGCCTTCGGCCGGGCACTCCACCCGCTCCTGGCAGAACAAGCGATAGTATGCGCGCAGCGTCGCAGTGTTGGTGCTGTGGAAATTGAACAGGTTGGGCGGCAACCGCGCATAGGAGTGCAGCGGCTTCAGCTCGGTGAATTGCATGGGTACGAAATGACCCGGATGGCCTCGCCCCGTCAAGCAATCCGCCCCTGGCACCGCTTTTGCAGGCCCGAGCCGAACCTCACGTAGGATGGTATGATCGCTGGCGTCGACCAACGGCCCGGGCAGCCCCTCCTCAGCGTCCGGGGCCTGACCAAGCACTTCCCGCTGGCAGGCGGGTTGCTGGGCCGCAGCACCGGGTCGGTGCGGGCGGTGGATGACGTCTCGTTCAGCGTGCGAGCCGGCGAGACGCTCGGCATCGTGGGTGAGTCTGGCTGCGGCAAGTCCACGACGTCCCGGCTGATCATGGCGCTGCTGCAACCGACCGCCGGCGCGGTGCTCTTCGATGGCCAGCCGGTGGCACCCGCCGCCGGGGGCCTGCCGCTGAGGGACTATCGCCGCCAGGTGCAGATGGTGTTCCAGGACAGCTACGCCTCGTTGAACCCCCGGCTGACCGTCGGCGAGAGCATCGCCTTCGCCCCGCAAGTGCACGGCATGGCCCGGCGCCCGGCCGCGGCACGGGCGGCGGAGCTGTTGGCGGCGGTGGGCTTGGAACCGGGCCAGTATGCCCGCCGCTTCCCGCACGAGCTGTCCGGCGGGCAGCGGCAGCGGGTGAACATCGCCCGGGCGCTGGCCTTGCAGCCACGGTTGCTGATCCTGGACGAACCGGTCTCGGCGCTCGACAAATCCGTCGAGGCGCAGGTGCTGAACCTGTTGCTGGACCTCAAGGCACAGTTCGGGCTGACCTATTTGTTCATCAGCCACGACCTCAACGTGGTGCAGTTCGTGGCCGACCGGGTGCTGGTGATGTATCTCGGCCGGGTCGCGGAGATCGGCCCGGTGGACGCGATCTACAGCAGCGCCCGCCACCCCTACACGGTCGCCCTACTGGACAGCCGCCCCTCCATGGATCCGGAGAACCGCCGCACCGTCCCGCCCCTCACCGGCGATCCGCCCAACCCGGTGGACCCGCCCTCCGGCTGCCGCTTCCGCACCCGCTGTGCGCTGGCCGAGCCGGTCTGCGCCGTCACGGTACCCCCGTTGGCAGGCGGCGAACACGCAACAGCTTGCCTGGCCGCGCAACCCGGCAGCGGCCACAGCCGGGTGGCACTCGCGGCATGACATTGGTGAGCGTGCAGGATTTGCGCGTCCGCTTCGTGTCGCGAGACGCAACGGTCCGGGCCGTCGAAGGCGTCAGCTTCACCGTCGCACCCCGGGAGACGCTCTGCATCCTGGGTGAGAGCGGCTCCGGCAAATCCGTCACGCTGCGGGCGCTGATGCGGCTGAACCCACCGCGGCGGACGGTGATGACGGGCAAGGTGCAAGTCGGCGGCCACGACATCCTGGCCGCCTCCGAGCGCCAGTTGGCCGACATCCGCGGCGGCGTCGTGTCGATGATCTTCCAGGAACCGATGACCGCGCTCGACCCGGTGTTCACCATCGGCCACCAGATCCGCGAAACCATCCGGCGTCACGAGGCCGTCACCCGCGCCGAGGCGGACCGCCGGGCGCTGGAGTTGCTGGACCTGGTGCAGGTGCCCTCGGCCAAGCGGCGGCTCGACGCCTTCCCGCACGAGCTGTCCGGCGGGTTGCGGCAGCGCATGATGATTGCCATCGCCTTGTCCTGCCGCCCGCAAGTGCTGCTGGCCGATGAGCCCACGACCGCGCTGGACGCCACGGTTCAGATCCAAATTCTTCTACTGCTGCGCCGGTTGCAGGCGGAGTTGGGCATGGGCATGATCTTCGTCACCCACGATTTGGGCGTTGCCGGCGAAGTGGCCGACCGCATCGCCGTCATGTACGCGGGCCGCTTCATCGAGGAAGGCCCGGTCGCGCCGGTCATGCGCACTCCGCTGCATCCGTATGCCCAGGGACTGCTAGGCGCCACCGTGCATGGCGGCGTGCGCGGCACGCGGCTCGCCACCATCCCGGGCGCGCCGCCGGACATGGAGCACCCGCCCCAGGGTTGCGCCTTCGCCCCGCGCTGCCCTTACGTCGAACCCGCTTGCCTGCCTTCGGTGCCCGAACCGCGGTCTCCTGAACCCGGGCGGGCGGCGCGCTGCATTCTGGTGCCCGACCGTTTGCCAGTGGCCGCCTAATGCTGCTGTACATCCTGCGCCGGGTCGCCTACGCGATCCCCATCGCCCTCGCCGTCAGCCTGTTCTGCTTCATGTTGGTGCACATCGCGCCCGGCGACCCGGTGAACGCCATCGTGCCACCGGATTCCTCGAAGGAGGTGGTGGACCAGATCAGACACGAATACGGCCTGGATCGACCGTTGCCGGTGCAGTTCGCCCTGTGGCTCGAGCACGTTGCGACGGGCGATCTCGGTCGGTCGCTGGCGACGGGGCGCTCCGTCTGGTCGGATCTGTCGTTGGCCCTGGTGAACACGCTGCGGCTGGCCGCGGTATCGTGTTTGATCGGCTTCGTGCTCGGGCTGGTGCTGGGAGGGCTGGCGGGGGCAGCTCGTGGCTCGGTGATGGACCGGCTGGCGACCGGGCTAGCGGTGGCCGGGGTGTCGGTGCCGCATTACTGGCTGGGCATGGTACTGGTGGTGATCTTCAGCGTCCTGCTGGGCTGGCTGCCCGCGATGGGCGCCGGGCCGGGCAACACCGCCGACTGGGTGTGGAACTGGGGCCACGTGAAGTACCTGCTACTGCCGGCGATCACCCTGAGCGTTATCCCGATGGGCATCATCACCCGCACCGTGCGCGGCATCGTGGGCGAGGTGTTGGGGCAGGATTTCGTGACCACGCTCCGTGGCAAGGGCCTGTTACGGAGCGGCATCTTCCTCCACGTCGCCCGCAACGCCGCCCCCGGCGCGCTGGCCGTGATGGGGCTGCAGCTCGGCTACCTGATGGGCGGGTCGATCCTGGTGGAAACCGTGTTCAGTTGGCCCGGCACCGGCCTGCTGCTGAACAGCGCCATCTTCCAACGCGACCTGCCGATGCTGCAGGGCACGATCCTGGTGCTGGCGTTGTTCTTCGTCGCGGTGAACCTGGTGGTGGACGTACTGCAAACGCTGCTCGACCCAAGGATCAAGCGGTCATGAGACGCGCACTTATTTCTCCCTCTCCCCTTGCGGGAGAGGGTCGGGGTGAGGGGTGCCCGCACTAGTGAACCCTGCCGTAGCTGCCCCCGCTGCCAACCTCGAGCGATCCGCCCCACGCCAGCGCAGCCGCTCGTATTGGGCCGGAGTCGGCCGCCGGTTGTCGCGTGACCACGTCACCGTCGCGTTCGCGGCAATGCTGCTGCTCCTGCTGCTCGCCATCGTCTTCGCCCCCCTGCTCGCGCCGCACGACCCCTACCAGACCGCCATGCTCCGCCGCCTGAAGCCGCCCGGCTTCCCCGGCTATCCCCTCGGCACCGACGAGCTCGGCCGCGACATGCTGAGCCGGCTGCTGTACGGCGGCCGGCTGTCCTGGGCGATCGGCATCACCCCCGTCGCGCTGGCCTTCGTCATCGGCGGGGTGCTGGGGGTTACGGCCGGCTTCGCGGGCGGCTGGGTGAACATGGCGATCATGCGAACCACCGACGTGTTCTACGCCTTCCCCTCCGTGCTCCTCGCGGTCGCCGTCAGCGGCGCGCTGGGCGGGGGCATCAGCAACGCCATCCTGTCGCTCACTCTGGTGTTCGTACCGCAGATCATCCGCGTCGCCGAGACCGTCACCACCACGATACGCTCGCTCGACTACGTGGAGGCGGCGCGGTCCAGCGGGGCCGGGCCGCTGCTGATCGTGCGGGTTCACGTGCTGCCCAACGTGTTGGGTCCGATCTTCGTCTACGCGACCAGCCTGATCAGCGTGTCCATGATCCTGGCGTCGGGACTGTCGTTCCTCGGCCTCGGCACCCGCCCGCCGGAGCCGGAATGGGGGCTGATGCTGAACACGCTCCGCACGGCGATCTACAGCCAGCCAGTTACCGCGATCCTGCCGGGGCTATGCATCTTCGCGACCTCGGTATGCTTCAACATGGTCAGTGACGGTCTGCGTTCAGCGATGGATTTACGGGGTTAGACTATCCGAGCCATCGTCATGCCAAGGCTTGACCTAGTTACCCACGGGGTTGGGCTGATGGCGTAGAACGTCTCTTAATACCAGCGCGTGCCTGCATGCGTGGGGCGCCGTGGATGCCAGGGTCAAGCCCTGGCAAGACAATGGGGTTAGGCGCGCTTCTCACGCCGGGTCAGGTACAGCTCCAATGCCGCGAGCGCTGCCGCCATGGTCGGGAACACGTCCAGGTCCCGGCCATAGGCGCATTCCCACAGCACGACGCCCTTCGCTTCGCGGTTCAGGCCCCAGGACGCCCAGACCGCACCGGGCTGGTAGATCAGGGCGTAATCCCCGCGCTCCGGGCCGCCACCACGACCCTCTTGGATCGCCACCCGCCCGATGGCCACGCCTTGGGAGGCCAGTTCCCACCGGAACAGTTGGATCTTGTCTTTGAGCAAAAAACGATCCGTCGGCTGCGGGCGGACCGGGAAGGGAAGGATGATCGCCATGTCTATGCCTGACCTTCGAGGACGGTTGAGCGGTGGATCGGAGCGGCCGCGGAGCCGTCGTGCCCCGCAGTCGCGCAATGCGTTGCCCCATGACAGAGTGGCGGCGATGACCGGTGCAGAGCGATGACCGAGAGCAGCGTTCCCCCGCGCCCGGCCGAGATGCTGGCCGCGACGCCGCTGTTCAAACGAATCCCGGCCGACCAGCTGAGCGGCATCATCAGCCGCTGCACATCCCGCACCATGCGGGCTGGCGAGACGCTGTTCCGCCGGGGTGACCCGGGCACGACCATGGTGCTCATCATCACGGGGCAGATCCGCATCGTGGTGCCCGGCCCGGCCGGACGCGAACAGGTGCTGCGGGTCCTGCAGCCCGGCGAGGTCGTGGGCGAGCTATCCCTGCTGGACGGCCAGGGCCGCAGTGCGGACGCGGTAGCGCAGACCAACGGCAGCCTGCTCGTCGTCGAGCGGCGCGACGTCCTCGAGGCCATGCGGCTCAATCCGGAGCTTGCGCTGACGATCCTGACCATCCTGACCGGGCGGCTGCGGGCCACGAGCTGGATGCTGGCCGCGATGTCGTTCCACGATGCGGGCGCGCGGCTCGCGATCATTCTGCTGACGCTCGCGCAGCAAGGGGCCGGGCGCCGGGTCGACATCACCCAGGCAGCCCTTGGCGAGCGGGTTGGTGCCACGCGGGAGACGGTGAACCGCAAGCTGCGGGAGTGGCAGACCGCCGGCATTCTCGCGCTGGAACCAGGCCGCATCACCGTGCTGGATACTGCCGCCTTGCGCAGCCACGCCCCGCTGGCGGACATGCCGGACGACGCGGCGATGAACCTCTGGTGAAGCCAGGCCGGCGATGATTGCGAGCGGATCACGAATGCACCCTTCCTTCGGAAACCAGAATGGATGGTTGTGCGGGCCGGGGCTGTGACGCACGTCACACTGGAGTCCGGCGGCGCCCCGGGCGGCCAAGCTGGTCGCGGGCGCACGGCACGGGCAGACTGCAGCGGCAATACGGAGCGGACATGGACGAAGATGCGGAGTGGCTTGAACCGGACGGGCTGGGCGGCTTCGCGTTCGGCACTGCCGGCCTGATCCGGACGCGGCGCTACCACGCTCTGCTGCTCACGGCCTCCCCCGCCGGCCGGTTCGTGCTGGTGAACGGCATGGAGGTATGGGCGGAGACGCCGGCCGGCCGGTTCGCGCTCAGCAGCCAGGCCTACCTGCCGGACACGGTGTATCCCGACGGCCGGTCCCACCTGCGCACCTTCACCGCCGAGCCCTGGCCCCGTTGGCAGTTCGTGCTGCCCGACGGCACCTCGGTGACGCAGGAGATCTTCGTTGCCCGCGCCACCGCCGAGACGGTGGTGAGGTGGCGCGCCGACGGGCCCGTGAGGCTGCAGGTCCGGCTACTGATGTCGGGCCGCGACTATCACTCGCTGCATCACGAAAACCCGGTGTTCGACTTCACCACCCACCGGGACGGCGACGCGCTGATCTGGCGCCCCTACCCCGGCGTGCCGGCTGTCACCGCGCGCGGTGAGTTCACCTGGGCGGACGACCCGGTCTGGTATCGCCGCTTCCACTACGCCGTCGAGGTCGAGCGCGGCATGGAGGACGGGGAGGACCTCGCCTCGCCCGGCAGCTTCAGTTTCGATCTGCCGGCCACGCTGGCCTTGCGGTCGGAGGCGCCGAGAACGTCCCCGATCGGCGGGCTCGAGGCACCAGAGCTTGCAAGGCGGGCTCGGCCGGCGCGCGACGTGGCGGCCGATGCGTATCTGGCCACGCGGGATGGCCGGCTCACGATCATGGCCGGGTATCCCTGGTTCACCGATTGGGGCCGGGACACCTTCATCACCATGCGCGGCCTGCTGATCGCCCGCGGCCGGCTGCAGGAGGCGGCGGACATCCTGCTGGCCTGGACCAGCCATGTCAGCGAGGGAATGCTGCCGAACCGCTTCCCCGACGGCACCGGGCAGCCGGAATACAACGCCGTCGATGCCTCGCTTTGGTTCGTCGTCGCCGTCCACGAGCTGATCGAGGCCGGCGGCGCCACCCCGGACGTCGCGGCCCGGCTGCAAGCCGCCTGCCTGGCGATCCTGGAGGGCTACACCGCCGGCACCCGCTTCGGCATCAAGGCGGACCCGGCGGATGGCCTGCTCTGGGCGGGCGTGCCCGGCGTGCAACTGACCTGGATGGACGCCAAGATGGGCGACACCGTGTTCACCCCGCGCATCGGCAAGCCGGTGGAGGTGCAGGCGCTCTGGGTCAACGCGCTGGCGATCGCCGGACGCTGGCCGGGCGGCGACCGCTGGATCGGCCCCGCCTTGCGCGCCCGCGACAGCGTCGTGGCGCTGTTCCCGGACAAGGCCACCGGCGGCCTGATCGACGTGCTGGACGCGGATGGCGTGCCCGGCAAGCGCGACGGCTCGGTGCGGCCCAACCAGGTGTTCGCGGCCGCCGGGCTGCCGATCCCCGTGCTCACGCCGCGCCAGATCGTGGGCATCGTGGACCTGGTGGAGCGCACCCTGCTCACCCCGCTCGGCCTGCGCACCCTGGCCCCCGACGACCCGGCGTATTGCCCGCACTATACCGGCAGCCTGGCGGCGCGGGACGGCGCCTACCACCAGGGGACGGTTTGGCCCTGGCTGCTCGGGCCGTTCGTCGCCGCCTGGCTGGCCGCGCGGGGCAACACCGATGAAACTCGCGCCGAGGGACGCCGGCGCTTCCTGCCACCTTTGTACACTCATCTTCATACCTACGGGCTCGGGCACGTGTCAGAAGTCGCCGACGGTGACGCACCGCATCGACCCGGCGGGTGCCCGTTCCAGGCCTGGTCGCTCGGCGAGCTGATCCGCATCGAGGCCATGCTGGGAGCACCGGATGCCGACTGACCCGATCTACGACACCGCCGAGGGCCGCCGCCTCCGCGCCGCCGACCGGGGCGAGGATTGGCGCCGCTGGGGTCCATACCTGAGCGAACGCCAATGGGGCACCGTGCGCGAGGATTACAGCCCCGGTGGCACCGCGTGGGACTACCTGCCGCACGACCACGCCCGCAGCCGCGCCTATCGCTGGGGCGAGGACGGATTGGCCGGGTTCGCCGACGACAAGCTGCTATGGTGCCTGTCGCTCGCTTTGTGGAACGAGCAGGACCCGATCCTGAAGGAACGCCTGTTCGGCCTGACCAACGAGCAGGGCAATCACGGCGAAGACGTCAAGGAACTGTACTACTTCCTCGATGGCACCCCGACGCACTCGTACATGCGGATGCTGTACAAATATCCGCAGGCTGCGTTCCCCTACGACCACCTGATCCGCGAGAACGCCGCCCGCGGCACGCACGACCGCGAGTTCGAGCTGGTCGATACCGGGGTCTTCAACGAGCGCCGGTACTTCGACGTCGTGGTCGAATACGCCAAGGCGTCCACCGACGATATCCTGATGCAGATCACCGCCCACAACCGTGGGCCTGACACCGCCCCGCTCCACATCCTGCCACAACTCTGGGCGCGCAACAGCTGGACCTGGCAACCCAACCAGCCCAAGCCGCTGCTGCAGCTGGACGGGCACGTCGTGACCGGCCGGCACCCCCGCCTGCAGAACCCGCGGGTCTGTGAGGTGGACGGCTCGCCCGAGTGGCTGTTCTGCGAGAACGAGACCAATTTCGGCCGCATCTACGGCATGCAGCACGACGGGCTGGCGAAGGACGGCATCAACGACCGCATCGTGAACGGCCGCATGGACACGGTCAGTCCGTTCGCCCGCGGCACCAAATGCGCCGCCCACCAGCGCTTCGACATCCCCGCCGGCGGCAGCGCCACCGTCCGCCTGCGCCTGCGCCGCGACCCGACGGACGACGCGTTTACCTGGTTCGACACCGTAATGGAGGCGCGCCGCAGCGAGGCCGACGAGTTCTACGCCGCCCTGCAGCGCGGCATGCCCGACCCGGACGCCCGCCTGGTGCAGCGCCAGGCGCTCGCCGGCATGCTGTGGTCCAAGCAGTTCTACATGTTCGACGTCCGCAAGTGGCTGGACGGTGACCCGGGCCAGCCCGCCCCGCCCGCCGAACGCCTGACCGGGCGGGACAGCGAGTGGCGGCATTTGGACAACGCCGACATCATCAGCATGCCCGACACCTGGGAATACCCCTGGTATGCCGCGTGGGACCTGGCGTTCCACTGCACCACCTTCGCACTGATCGACCCGGTGTTCGCCAAGAACCAACTGCTGCTGCTGATGCGCGAACGCTACATGCACCCGAACGGCCAGCTCCCAGCCTACGAGTGGGCGTTCGGTGACGTGAACCCGCCCGTGCACGGCTGGGCGGTGCTGCGCGTGTTCCAGATGGACCGCACGATGACGGGCGTGGCGGACCGGCAGTTCCTGGAGAAATGCTTCCACAAGCTGCTGCTGAACTTCACCTGGTGGGTGAACCGCAAGGACGCCTCCGGCCGCAACATCTTCGGCGGCGGCTTCCTGGGCCTCGACAACATCGCGATCTTCGACCGGTCCAAGCCGCTGCCGACGGGCGGCACCATCGACCAGTCGGACGGCACCGCCTGGATGGCGATGTTCACCCTCGACCTGCTGCGCATCGCCCTCGAACTGGCGCTGGAGGACGCCGCGTACGAGGACATGGCGACCAAGTTCTTCGAGCATTTCCTGTTCATCGCCGAGGCCATGACCACCACCGGCGGCATCGGCCTGTGGGACGAAACCGACCAGTTCTTCTACGACGTGCTGCATCTGCCGGACCAGGAAACGATCCCGCTGCGGGTCCGCACCATTGTCGGCCTGATCCCGCTGTTTGCGGTCGAAGTCATCGGCAGCCGCGCCTTCAAGGCCCTGCCGGAGTTCGCCGAGCGCCTGCAATACTTCCTGCACGACCGGCCGGACCTGGCCAGTTTGATCTCCAACTGGTCCGAACCCGGCTCCGGCGAGCGGCACTTGCTATCGCTGCTACGCGGCCACCGCATGAAGATGCTGCTGCGCCGCATGCTGGACGAGGACGAGTTCTTCTCGCCCTACGGCATCCGCGCGCTGTCCAAATACCACGAGGCGCACCCCTACGTGCTGAAGGTGGACGGTGCGGAATTCAGCATCGGCTACGAACCCGGCGAGGGCGTCAGCCACGCCTTCGGCGGTAACTCCAACTGGCGCGGACCGATCTGGATGCCGATCAACGTCCTGCTGGTCGACAGCTTGCGGGAATTCCAGCGCTATTACGGCGACGATTTCCTGATCGAGTGCCCGACCAATTCCGGCAAGTTCCTGACCCTGCACGCGATCGCCGACGAGTTGTCGGCACGGCTGACCCGGCTGTTCCTGCGCGGCGCCGACGGGCGGCGGCCGGCGCTGGGCGACGACACCCTGTCGCAGACCGACCCCGAATTCCGCGACCATCTGCCGTTCAACGAATACTTCCATGGCGACACCGGCCGCGGCCTGGGCGCCGCGCACCAAACCGGGTGGACCGGCTGCGTCGCCCTGCTGCTCTCGGGGCCGGACAGCCCGTGGCGCACCGTCACCGCGCAACACCCCCAAGCGACGGTGGCAATGCCGGCCGCCAGGGGGGTCGAGGCCACGTGAGATACCCGGGTCATGCCCGGGTTGACCCGGGTATCCACGGCCGTGCGCAAACACCGGCCTAGCCCGTGTTGCACGCAACGATGCCAAACCCTCATCTGACGTCATGAGCCCAACCCCGTGGATGCCAGGGTCAAGCCCTGGCAAGACAAGCCATGAAAACCGTGTTCGTTGCCGTTATCTTCTCTGGCATTGCATTGGCGGCTCCGGCCGCTGAGACAGCGCGCCTCGACTACCTAGGCGTCAACCTGTCGGGCGCGGAGTTCGGCAGCCATCCAGAGCCAGGCCCCAACAACCCCGGCACGTTCGGCCACGACTACACCTTCCCAACGGCGGCCGAGGTCGACGCCTATGCCGCCGCCGGGTTCAACGTCGTCCGGTTGCCCTTCGCCTGGGAGCGGCTGCAACCCAAGCCCAACGGTCCGTTCGACGAAAAATACCTCGCCGGTTTGGACGAGGTGGTCCGGGCAGCCGGCGCCAAGGGCGTGGCGGTGATCGTGGAGCCGGCCAATTTCGGCTACGGCTACGGCGCCCTGATCGGCAGCGCCGCCACGCCCAACAGCGTGTTCGCCGATCTGTGGCGCCGGATCGCGCTGCACTACGCGCATCGGCCGTGGGTCATGTTCGGCCTGATGAACGAGCCGCACGACCAGTCCCCGGCGGATTGGCTGCCCTCCGCCCAGGCCGCGATCGACGCGATCCGCGCGACGGGGGCCAAGCAGGAGATCCTGGTGCCGGGCACCTACTACGCCCAGGGTACCTCGTGGGTCAGCCGCGGCAATGCCGCCGATTTCGCCGAGCACATCACCGACCCGGCGCATAACTCGGCGTTCGAGATCCACCAATACAACGACGCCGACCAAAGTGGCCGCAGCCCGGGGCCGGTGTCCGCCACAATCGGCGCCGACCGGCTGCGCGACGTCACCGCCTGGGCCGAGGCCTCGCACCGGCGGCTGTTCCTGGCCGAGTTCGGCGCGAACAACGATGCGCCCAGCATCACCGCGATGCGCAACCAACTGGCATTCGTGCAGGAGCACCGCGCCGTGTGGCAAGGCGCCGCGATCTGGGGCGGCGGCCCGTGGTGGCCGGACGGCTACCCGCTGACCGTGGAGAACCGGGCCGGAGTATTCGGACCCCAGATCGCCGCGATGAAGGATTTCCTGCCAAACAAGCCATCTTCTCCCTCTCCCGTCCTTCACGGGAGAGGGAGAAGCTAAACGATCACGATGCGTGGCCCCGCACTCACCGGGGCGGCCAGCTTCTCCCACAGCCTGGCCGCCAGCGTCGCATAGGCCTGACCGGCCGCACTGTCCGGCGCGGCGGCTGCTACCGGGCGGCCGGCATCGCCGCTCTCGCGGATGTCCAGCAGCAACGGAATCTCGCCCAGGAACTCGACACCGAGCCGGGTCGCCTCCCACCGCGCGCCGCCATGGCCGAACAGCTCGGCGCGGTGGCCGCAATTCGGGCAACAATAATAGCTCATGTTCTCGACCAGGCCGAGCACCGGGACCTGCGTCTTCTCGAACATCCGCACGCCGCGGCGTGCATCGGCCAGCGCCACGTCCTGCGGGGTGGACACGATCAGCGCGCCCGCCAGCTTCAGCTTCTGCGCGATCGTCAGTTGGGCATCCCCGGTGCCCGGCGGCATGTCCAGGATCATGATGTCCAGCTCGCCCCAGTCCACCTGGCCGAGCAATTGGGTCAGCGCCCCCATTACCATCGGGCCGCGCCACACCATCGCCGTCTCCGGATCGACCAGCAGGCCGATCGACAACCAGCGCACGCCCCAGGTCTCTAGCGGGATCATGCGGTCGCCCTGCACCTCGGGCTTGCGGTGCACGCCCAGCATCTGCGGTAGGCTGGGGCCGTGGATGTCGGCGTCCAGCAGCCCCACCCGCAGGCCGGATCGCGCCAAGGCCACCGCCAGGTTCACCGCCGTGGTGGACTTACCGACGCCGCCCTTGCCCGAGGCGACGGCCACGATGTGGCGCACGCCGGCCAGCAACTCCGGCGCTGGGGGCGGAGGCGCGGGCGCGGTGGCACGGTGGGCCGTCAGCACGGCGGTCACGTTCAGCACGCCGGGCATCGCGGCCAGCACGGCTTGGGCACGGGCACGCACCTGCTCCATGGCGCCAGCGGTCTTGCGGTCGGCGAGCAGCGCCAGGTGGACCATCCCACCCCGCACCGTCAGCCCCTCGACCAGCCCGGATGCTACAAGATCGCGGCCGGACACCGGGTCGGCGATGCTGCGCAGGGCGTCCATCAGGGCAGCCTCGGTCGGCACGGCCTGTCCTTTGTTGTCGGCCAACTTGCAAACCCCTTGTGCCACGTCATTATACGAACCAGCCCGTTTGGGTGCCGGGTGCGCGCCGCGGATATGGCGCACGGATGCAGCGATGCCAACGCCGTCCGGCCGATCGATCTAGGAGCGCCGCGACCAATGCCTTGGAATTCTGGCGGCAATGACCCGACACCCGGGCCCTGGGGTGCGCCGGGAGGGCGCCCTGGCAACGGCAAGCCACCGCCGAACCGCGGCCCCTGGGGCGGCGGCGGGCCCGGTGGCCAACTGCCCGACCTCGACCAACTGATCGCGCGCATCAACGCGGGCGTCCGCGGCTTCCTGCCAGGCGGTCCGCGTCCCGTGCGCGGGCCCGGGTTCGGCTTCAACGGCGGTCGCGGCCTGATCCTGCTGGTGCTGCTGGTCGCCGCCGTCTGGCTCGCCACCGGCTTCTACCGCGTACAGCCGGACGAGCAGGGCGTGGTGCTGCGCTTCGGCGCCTTCAACCGCACCGCGCTGCCCGGGCTGAACTACCATATCCCCTGGCCAATCGAGACGGCTCTGACCCCGTCCGTCACCCGCATCAACCGGGTCGAGGTCGGCTTCTCCCCGGCGAGCGACTCACCCGTGCTGCGGATGACGTCGCGCGGCCTGGTTGCCGACAACACGGTGTCCGGCACGACCCAGCCGATCCCGGCCGAGAGCCTGATGCTGACCGGCGACGAGAACATCATCGACATCGATTTCGCCGTGTTCTGGCGCATCCGCGATGCCGGCGACTACCTGTTCAACACCCGCCACCCCGACGCGACGGTGAAGCAGGTGGCGGAGAGCGTGATGCGCGAGGTGATCGGCCGCACCGCGATCCAACCGGCGCTGACCGAGGCGCGTGCCAAGATCGAGCAGGACACCCTGACGGAAATGCAGTCGATCCTCGATCAGTACAAAACCGGCGTAGAGATCACCCAGGTGCAGTTGCAGAAGGTGGATCCGCCCGCCGACGTGATCGAGAGCTTCCGCGACGTGCAGCGCGCCAACACCGACGCCGAGACCATGCGCAACCAGGCCGAGAGCTACCGCAACGACATCGTGCCGCGCGCCCGCGGTGATGCCGCCGCCATTACGGCCACCGCTGAAGGCGCGCGCCAGGCCGCCATCGCTCAGGCCAAGGGCCAGGCACAGGCGTTCGACAGCGTGTACCAGGCCTATTTGCTGGCCAAGGACGTGACCCTGCGGCGCCTGTACATCGAGACAATGCAGGCGATCGTGTCCAAGACGCCGACCACGGTTCTGGGCAGCGACGTGCGCCAGCCGCTGCCTCTGCTCAATCTGGGCGGCACTCCGCCGGATTTGCCCCAAGCCGTGGCCCAGCCCCCGAAGGCGACACCGTGATGCTGCGCAACTCCGCCATCGTCGCCGGCGCCGTCGTTCTGGTGCTGCTGATCACCGCCTTCTCGTCTCTGTATACCGTGGCACAGACCGAGCAGGTGCTGATCACCCAGTTCGGCGAGCCGATCCGGGTCGTGACTACCCCCGGGCTGCACGTGAAGGTGCCGTTCATCCAGACGGTGATCGGGTTCGACCGCCGCCTGTTGGACTACTCGACGCCAGGTGAGGAGGTGATCCTCAGCGACCAGCGCCGCCTGATCGTGGACAGCTTCACGCGGTTCCACATCACCAACCCGCTGCAATACTATCAGGCCGTCGGCGCCCAGGAGGACGCGATCCGCGCCCGGCTGGACTCGGTGGTGACATCGGCGCTTCGCCGGGTGCTCGGTAACGAACCCCTGCTCGCCGTCCTGTCGACCGACCGCGATCACATCATGGGATTGATCCGCGACCAGGTGAACACAGAGATGCGCGGCTTCGGCGTCTCGATCGAGGACGTTCGCATCCGCCGGGCCGACCTACCGGAGGGCAATACCCAGGCCATCCTGGCGCGTATGAAGTCGGAGCGGCAGCGGGCCGCCAGCCAGGCTCGCGCCGAGGGTGCGGAGGCGTCGGCTAAGATCCGCGCCGATGCCGAACGCGACCGGACGGTTTTGTTGGCGGACGCGAAGGGCACGGCGGATACACTGCGCGGACAGGGCGAGGCTGCGGCGATCGCAATCTACGCCGCTGCGTTTGGCAAAGATCCGCAGTTCTTCTCGGTCTGGCGGACGCTGCAGGCCTATCGCGATGGATTTGCCGGCGGCCAATCGCGGCTCGTTATCTCAACCGATAACGATTTCTTCAAGCTTTTGAAAGATCCGCCGGCAGCCTCGACACCGTAGAACGGTTTGAAACCCTCGACCCCATCCCATCTACGAGGTTGCGGCACGCCGCCCGCGTGAGCATCATCGGTCATCCAGTAAGGATCCAATACTATGCGCCTGCTCACTTTGCGCGCTGCGGCGCTGGCAACCGCCATGACCCCGGTCCTGCTTCCTGCGGCGGCCGTGATCGTACCATTCGCCCTGCCCCACCCGGCCTTGGCCCGCGGCACGCCGGACAGTTTCGCCGACCTCGCGGCGCAGCTGGCACCGGCCGTGGTCAACATCTCATCGCAGCAGATGATCCAGGCGAAGGCGGACCGTCCCGACCAGGACCAGCCGCAATTCCCGCCGGGCTCGCCGTTCGAGCAGTTCTTCCACGACTTCATGGAACGCCATGGCGCTCCCGGTGGCGGCAGCGGTGGCGGGGGTGACGATGCACCACGCCGCGGAACGGCGCTCGGTTCCGGCTTCATTATCGACCCGGCAGGCTACATCGTCACGAACAACCACGTGATCGAAGGCGCCGACGAGATCACCGTCACGCTGCATGACGGCACGTCGATGAAGGCGAAGCTGATCGGCCACGATGACCGGTCCGACGTGGCACTATTGAAGGTTGAGAGCGACAAGCCGCTCCCGTCGGTCCCGTTCGCGGACAGCGACACGGCCCGGGTTGGCGACTGGGTGCTGGCGATCGGCAACCCGTTCGGGCTCGGCGGTTCCGTCACGGCTGGCATCGTGAGCGCGCGGGGTCGCGACATTCATCAGGGCCCGTATGACGACTTCATCCAGACCGATGCGGCGATCAACCGCGGCAACTCCGGCGGACCGCTGTTCAACATGGACGGCCAGGTGATCGGCATCAACACCGCGATCTACTCGCCATCGGGCGGCTCCATCGGCATCGGCTTCTCGATCCCGTCCAACATGGCGAAGCAGGTCGTGTCGCAGCTGCGCGATTTCGGCCGTGCCAAGCGCGGCTGGCTGGGCGTGCAGATCCAGCAAGTCACGCCCGACATCGCTGACGGCTTGAACCTGCATCCGGCTCGCGGCGCCATGGTCGCCAGCGTGACGGACGGTGGCCCGGCGGCGAAAGCGCAGATCCACGGCGGCGATGTCATTCTCAAATTCAACAACGCCGACGTGAAGGACATGCATGCTCTGCCGCGCGTCGTTGCCGAGACGCCGGTCGGTCAGCAGGTCCCGGTCGTATTGTGGCGCGACGGCAAGGAGGTGACGGTGCAGGCCGCCATTGCCGAACTGCCGGATGACGTGCAGCAGGCAAGCGCCACGACCAATGCCCCTGCCGCGCCGAAGCCAGCCAACACTGCAGTGACGATTACCGGCCTCGGGATGAAAACGGCCCCGATCACGGATGATCTGCGCACGAAGTATTCGATTGGGGCGGATCAGAAGGGCGTTGTCGTCACTGAGGTCACCAATAACGGTGTCGCCGCTGGCCGCGGGTTGAAGGCGGGCGATGTCATCGTGGAAGTTCAGCAGGAAACGGTCGCGACGCCTCAGGATGTGCAGGACCGGGTCGACCGGTCTCGCAAGCTAAGCCGCAAGACGGTGTTGATGCTGGTGCAGAACAGCGATGGCCTACGCTGGGTCCCGCTCCCGCTCACGAGCGACGCCAAGGGCGGCTGACGAACGCCTCCCTCTCCCCTTGGGGGAGAGGGAGAAAGCTTGCTTAACCGCGGTGGATGGCTTCTTCGCGGGCGGCCGCATTGGCCGGTGCTGCGGGCGTGCCCGGACCAGCAATGGTCCCGCTCGGGCGATCGGCGGACGCTTCCATCGAGGCATCGTCCTCAGCCATGTTCTTCTTGAACGACTTGATGCCCTTGGCGAAGTCGCCCATCAGACCGCTGACCTTGCCGCTTCCGAACAGAAGCAACACGACCACCAGCACGATCATCCAGTGCCAGATGCTTAAACCACCCATGAATCCCTCCAGGCGGGGCAGATAGAGCCCCGCGCGCATTCTTCAGACGTTACTCTAAGCCGGCATACGCCTCCCGGCTAGATGGCGCCCCCGCGGCAAGGCTTCAACTGCCTACGCCCCCAACAAGCGGCGTGCCTCCGCCGCATCGGAGGCGATTTGGGCCCGCAGCTCCTCGATTCCGGCGAATTTCCGCTCCAAGCGTAGGAATGCGTGCAGCGACACGTCCAGTTCCTGGCCATACAGGTCGCCCATGAAATCGAAGAAATGTGCCTCGACCCGGCTGAGCGTGCCGTCCGCCACGGTCGGGCGGCGGCCGATGTTGGCGACTCCGGGCACCACGCGCCCATCCAGCAGGGCGGTAACGGCATAGACGCCGCGCGCCGGTTCCAATTGGCGGCCCAAGGCGATGTTGGCGGTGGGAAAGCCGATCGTGCGCCCGCGCGCATCGCCGTGGGACACGATGCCGCGGATGCTCCAGGGGCGGCCCAGGTCGTCGGTCGCTCGTTCGGGATAGCCATCCTGCAAGGCGCGGCGGATCCGGGTGGAGCTGATCGGCCCGAGCGCGTCGGCCAGCGGCGGCACGATAGTCAGGCCCATGCCGTAGGCCTCGGCCCGGGTGGTCAGCATCGGCACGTCGCCCCCGCGGCGGTGGCCGAAGGCGAAATCCGGCCCACAGGCGAGATGGACGGCGCCGACCGCGTCGTGCAGCACCTGGGTGATGAATTCGTCGGCCGAGAGCAGGCTGAACTCGCGGTCGAACGCCACCTCGATCACGTGCTGGACGCCCAGCGCGCCCAGCTGGTCGGCGCGAGCGGAAGGCAGCGACAGGCGGAACGGCGGATCGTCGGGACGGAACATTTCCCGGGGATGCGGCTCGAAGGTCAGCACGGCGAGCGGCGCATCGGGCCGGGCAGCGTGGGTGCTGGCCAGGACATGGGCGTGGCCGCGATGCACGCCGTCAAAGTTACCGAGCGCCACCGCGGCGCCGCGGACGGATACGGGCAATGCCCGCCAGTTCTCGTGCCGCTGCATGCACCCCCCACTTGCCGCCAACCGGCCCTGGCTTTGTCGGCGACCGTGGCCGTGGTTGGCAAGTAGGGGCGCAGGGGCGTAAATCTGTGCCCACCAAGCATCAGGTCTCCCAATGGATCGACACGCCGACACTGCTGCCCTGCTGCTGAGCGCCTGGCGGGATCCGACGCAGAAGATCATCGCCTTGCCCGCGGTGCTTGCCCCGAAGGACGAGGCCGGCGCCTATCACGTGCAGCGCCGGGTCGCCGAAGGCCTGGGCCCGATCGGCGGCTGGAAGGTGGGCGCGGCCGGCCCCACGGCCCCGCCTGCCTGCGCCCCCATGCCGGCCGCCGGCATCCACCCGAGCCCGGGCCGCGTCACCGGCTCGGGCACCAGCCTGCGGGGCGTGGAGGCGGAGATCGCCTTCCGTCTCGGCGCCGACCTGCCGCCCCGCACGGAGCCGTACGGCCGGGCAGAGGTGATCGCCGCGATCCGCTACTGCCTGCCTGCGATCGAGGTGTTGGATTCACGGTTCATCGACCCGGATGCGCAAGATAAATGGGCGCTGATGGCCGATCTCTCGATCCACGCCGGTTTCGTGTTCGGGGCACCCGCCGCAGACTGGCAGGGCATCGACTTCACCCGCGAGACGGTGCGCGTGCTGGTGGACGGGCAGGAGATCAAGACCGCCACCGCAAACCCGGCGGGCGACATGATCCGGCTGATCCAGTGGCTGGCCGATGCCGGCACGCATTGGGCCGGCGGATTGAAGGCCGGCCAATATGTCACCTGCGGGTCGTGGACCGGCAAGGACTTCGTCGCCGAATCGTCGCAGGTGCAGGTCGAGTTCGCCCATGCCGGCTCCGCAATCGTGGAATTCACGCCATGACCACCCTTCCTGACGCGCTTATTGTGGGAGCCGGTCCGGGGCTGTCCGCGTCGTTCGCCCGGCTGCTCGCTGCCCGCGGCCACAAGGTGGCGCTGGCGGCGCGCAACACGGCCAAGCTGCAGGCGCTTGCCACTGAGACCGGGGCCTCGCTGCACACCTGCGACGCCGTGGACCCGGCACAGGTCGTGGCGCTGTTCGACACCGTCGGCTCGCCAGGCATCGTGCTGTTCAACGCCAGCCAGCGCGCCGGCGGGCCCTTCGTCGGGCTCGACCCGGCGGCCGTCCACCGCGCGCTGGACATCAGCGCATTCGCTGGCTTCCTGGTGGCACAGCAGGCGGCGCAGCGCATGGTGGCGGCGGGCAGCGGCTGCATCATGTTGACCGGCGCCTCCGCTTCCGTGAAGGGCTACCCGCAATCGGCCGCGTTCGCGATGGGCAAGTTCGCCTTGCGCGGCCTGGCGCAATCCATGGCGCGCGAACTGCACCCCCAGGGCATCCACGTGCTGCACATCGTGGTGGACGGCGCGATCCGCGCGGCACATCGCCCCGAGCGGCCCGAGCCCACACCCGACAGCCACCTGGACCCGGACGCCATCGCCCAAACCATGGCCGCGATGCTGGACCAGCCGCGCTCGGTCTGGACCGACGAGATCGCCGTGCGCCCCTGGGTCGAGAGGTTTTGACCGCCATCCCTATGCGTTTGGACGATTTGCCGACGCCTTGCCTGGTGCTCGATCGCGGCATCCTGCAGCGGAACCTCACGACAATGGCCGATGCGGTGGCCCGCCACGGCGTCGCGCTGCGTCCCCACATGAAGACGGCGAAATCGGTCGACGTGGCGCGGCTCGCCGTCACCGGGCAGCCGGGCGGGATCACCGTATCCACCTTGGCCGAGGCGGAGTATTTCGTCGGCCACGGCCTGTTCGACATGATCTACGCCGTCGGTATCACGCCGCAGAAGCTGGCCGAGGTGGCCAAGCTGAACGCCGCCGGCGCCAACATCGCGGTCATCACGGACGATGCGGAGATGGCGGCTGCGATCGCGGCGTCACCGGTGCGGGTGCGCGGCCTGGTCGAGGTCGATACCGGCGAGGGCCGCGGCGGATTGGCCCCCGAGCATGCCGGGCTGGCGCAGGTCGCGGCGGCGCTGGGTGCCAGCATGTCCGGCGTGCTCACGCATGCCGGGCACAGCTACGCAGCGCGCAGTGCCGAGCAACTCGTCGCGGTAGCGGAGGCAGAGCGCGCCGGGATCGTCGGTGCCGCCACGCACTTGCGCCAGGCCGGATTCGACGTGCCGATCGTCTCGCTGGGGAGCACGCCCACAGCCCTGCATGCGACCCGTCTGGACGGGGTGACGGAGGTACGCGCCGGCGTCTACATGTTCGGTGACCTGTTCCAGATGCAGATCGGCAGCAACGGGCTGGATGGCATCGCGCTGACAGTGCTGACCAGCGTGATCGGGCGGCGTCCGGGGGAGAGCCGGTTGCTGGTGGATGCGGGTGGGCTCGCACTTTCGAAGGATCGCAGCACGTCCGCAGCGCCGGTCGATTACCATTTCGGCCTGGTGCTGGACGCGGCGGGTTTTCCGACGTTGGGGGGCGCTGTGGTGCGGCATGCCTACCAGGAGCACGGGATCGTGGATTGCGACCCCTCCCTACCTTTCCCGGCCTTGCCGATCGGGGGAAAGCTACGCATCGCCCCGAACCACGCCTGCATGACGGCGGCGGCGCACGACCGGTACTACGTGGTGGACGGTTCGGACGAGGTGATCGCGATCTGGACGCGGGTGAACGGCTGGTAAAGGAGCGCTCCCTCTCCCCTTAAAGGAGAGGGAGAAGTTAGATGCTCTCGGTGTCCAGCGCGTAGCCGGCGGCGCGGACGGTGCGGACCAGGTCGAGCTCGCCGTTCCCGTTGATCGACTTGCGCAGGCGGCGGATGTGGACGTCGACAGTGCGCGGCTCCACGTGGATGTCCGGGCCCCAAACCGCATCCAGCAGTTCCTCGCGCGAGAACACGCGGCGCGGATGCTGCATGAAGAACTCCAGCAGGCGGAACTCGGTCGGGCCGAGATGGATCGGCCTCGCATTGCGCTGCACACGGTGCGCCGACAGGTCCATGGCGATGTCGTGGAACTGCAGCCGCCCCTTGGCCGGGACGCCGCCAGAGCGCCGCAACAACGCGCGCATGCGGGCCAGCAGCGCCTCCATATTGAACGGCTTGGTGATGTAGTCGTCGGCCCCCGTGTTCAGACCGCGCACGGCGTCTCCGTCCTCGGTGCGGGCGGTCACCATGATCACGGGAAGGTCGCGCGTGTTGGGCCGGCGGCGGATCTGGCGGCAGACCTCGATGCCGCTCATCACCGGCAGCATCCAGTCCAGCAGCACCAGGTCCGGCTGGGCCTCGGCGATGCGGGTGAGCGCCTCCTGCCCGTCCACCGCCTCGTCCACGCGGAAGCCCTGCTTCTCCAGGTTGTAGCGCAGCATCGTGGCCAAGGCCGCCTCGTCCTCGACAACGAGCACCAGGGGCTTGGCACCGACCTGCATGATTTCGGCCATGTTGCTACTCCCCTGTGTCGCGCGGACGGATGACGGCGTAGGCGGACGTGTCGCCCTTGGGCCGGCTCTCGGGCAGCGGCTCCCCGGTTACGGTGTAGTGCACCGTTTCGGCGATGTTGGTCGCGTGATCGCCGATGCGCTCGAGGTTCTTGGCGATGAACAGCAGATGCGTGCAGGGCGTGATGTTGCGCGGGTCTTCCATCATGTAGGTGACCAGTTCGCGGAAGATCGCGTTGTAGATGTCATCCACCGCCTGATCGGACCGCCAGACCTGCATCGCCTTGGTTTCGTCGTTATCGCCGACGGCGTCGACGATCAGCTTCAGGTTCTCCTGCACCAGCCGGGTCATGTGCGCGATGCCGGACAGGCTGAACGGCAGCGAGTACTGCGCCAGCACGATGGAACGCTTGGCGACGTTGGCCGCGTAGTCGCCGATCCGCTCCAGCGCCGAGGTGATCTTCAGCGCCGCGACGATCTGCCGCAAATCCTGCGCCATCGGCTGGCGTAGGGCGAGCATGCGGATGACCTGCTGCTCCACCTCGCGCTCCAGCGCGTCCACCGCCGGGTCCTGCTCGACCGCCTGGCTGGCGGCGGCGCTGTCCTGGTGCACCACGGCGGCGGCGGCGGCGGCGACCTGCGCCTCCACCAAGCCGCCCATCTCGGTAATGCGGTCGCGAAGGGTCGCGATTTCCTGCGAGTAGGAGCGGACGATGTGCTCTGGTTGGGCGTCACTCATGGATAGGGCCTCCTTAGCCGAACCGACCGGTGATGTACTCTTGGGTGCGCTTCTGCTTCGGCGCCGTGAACATCTGCGCCGCGGGAGCCACTTCGACCAACTCGCCCAGATAGAAGAATGCGACTTGGTCGGCGCAGCGAGCGGCCTGCTGCATGTTGTGGGTGACGATGGCGATGGTGAAGTCGCGCTTCAGCTCGTCGATCAGCTCCTCCACCCGCAGCGTGCTGATCGGGTCGAGGGCGGAGGTCGGTTCGTCCAGCAGGATCACCTCGGGCCGCGTCGCGATGGTGCGCGCGATGCAGAGGCGCTGCTGCTGGCCGCCCGACAGTCCGGCCGCCGACGTGGTCAGCCGGTCCTTCACCTCGGGCCACAGGGCGGACCGGGTCAGCGACCACTCCACGCGCTCGTCCATGTCCGCCTTGCTCAGCCGCTCGTGCAGCTTCACGCCGAACGCGATGTTGTCGTAGATCGACATCGGGAACGGCGTCGGCTTCTGGAACACCATGCCGATGCGGCTGCGCAGCATGTTGAGGTCGGTGGCCGGGTCCAGGATGTTGGTCCCATCCATCATCACCTCGCCCTCGGCGCGCTGGCCGGGATACAGATCATACATCCGGTTCAACACCCGCAGCAGCGTCGACTTGCCGCAACCGGACGGGCCGATCATGCCGGTGACCTGCTTCTCCGGCAGGTCGAGCATGATGCTTTTGAGCGCCTTGTTGTTGCCGTAGAAGAAATCGAGATTGCGGATCGACAGCCGCGGCGCGCCCAGGGCCGCGACCGACCGCGCTTCCATCTGGCGGTGCGACGCCGGCAGGGTGGTGTTCTCGCTCATGCTCGGCTCCGGAGATTGGTTGTGCCCGCTCATTTGCGTCGTCCGAGGGCAAGTCGGGCAACGATATTCAAGGCCAGCACGCCGAACGTGATCAGCAGCGCGGCGACCCAGGACAGGTCCACCAGGTCCTGATACGCCGACCCGGCATATTGGTAGATGGTGACCGGCAGGCTGGACATCGCCTCGCCGAACGCGGTGACGATCGTGGCCGGATGCTCGAGGCTGACCGTGGCATTCAGGTTGCCCAGGCTGGTGAACAGCAGCGGCGCCGTCTCGCCGGCGATGCGGGCGATGGCCAGCAGCACGCCGGTCATGATCCCGTCGACCGCCGCCGGGTAGCAGATGAAGACGATCGCCTTCCATTTCGGCGCACCGAGGGCGACCGCCGCTTCCCGCAACGAGATCGGGATGAGGTGCAGCATGTCCTCGGTGGTGCGGACCACGATCGGGATCACGATCACCGCCAGCGCAATACAACCCGCGATGCCCGAGAAGCCGCCGGTGGGCAGCACGACCAGCAGGTAGATGAACAGGCCGATCAGGATGGATGGCGCAGACAGCAGCACGTCCGACACGAAGCGCACCGCGTTGCCGAGGGCTGACCCGGCGGAATACTCGGACAGATAGGTCCCGACCATCAGCCCGATCGGCGTGCCGATGGCGGTGCCGATTCCGGTTTGCAGGATGGTGCCGACGATCGCGTTGGCCAGCCCGCCGTTCGACCCGGCGGGTGCCGTGTTCTTGTACAGCACGCCCAGCGAGATGCCGGCGATCCCGCGGGAGATCAGCGTCCACAGGATAGAGGCCAGCAGCAACAGGCCGATCACGGTCGCCGCGATGCACAAGGCGGCCACGACCTTGTCCGACACGCGGCGGCGCCGGGCCAGGCGCACGGCCACGCCATGGTTGGGCGCGGGCCCTGGGATGGAGGAGGCGACTGTTGCGCTCATGGTGCGGAGGCCCGGGACACTGCGTGGCGTGAGAAGAACATCCCCCTCCCCTTGAGGGAGGGGTTAGGGGAGGGGTAAGCCGGCAAAGGCTTGGCGTGTGGCTCACCCCTCCCCCCGGCCCCCTCCCTCAAGGGGAGGGGGAGAAAATAAATGCTCATCAGCCTTTGACCCGCGGGCGCAGCAGCAGTCGCGAGATTGCCAGCACGATGAAGGAGATCACGAACAGGATGAACCCCAGCGCCAGCAGCGACGACAGCTTCAGGCTGCCTGCCGGCGATTCCGGGAACTCCAGCGCCACCAGCGAGGCGATCGTGTTGCCCGGCGCGAACAGCGACGGCGAGATGCGGTTGGTGTTGCCGATCACGAAGGTGACCGCCATCGTCTCGCCGAGCGCGCGGCCCAGGCCCAGCATGATGCCCCCCACCACCGACGTGCGGGTGTAGGGCAGCACGATCGAGCGCATCACCTCCCACGTGGTGCAGCCGATCCCGTAGGCCGACTCCTTGAACATGGCGGGCACGGTGAGGAACACGTCCCGCATGGTGGCAGCAATGAACGGGATGATCATCACCGCCAGGATCAGCGCCGCCGTCAGGATGCCGGTGCCGAATGGCGCGCCGGAGAACAAGATGCCGATGCCGGGGATGTCGCCCAGCGTGTCGATCGCCCAGGGCTGGATGTATTCCGCCATGAACGGGACAATGACGAAGAAGCCCCACATGCCGAAGATGATGGAGGGCACGGCGGCCAGCAGTTCGATGGCCGTGCCGATCGGGCGGCGCATCCATTGCGGCGCCATCTCCGTCAGGAAGAACGCAATGCCGAACGCCAGCGGAACGGACAGCACCAGCGCCAGGATCGCTGTCACAACGGTGCCGTAGATCGGCACGGCGGCGCCGTAGATGTCCTGCACCGGGTCCCAGTCGGCGTCGGTCAGGAAGCCGAAGCCGAAGGTGCGGAACGCCTTCATGCCGCCGACGAGCAGCGTGATGATGATGGCGCCGAGCAGCACCAGCACCAGGATGCCGGAGGCGTAGGCGAAAAAGGCGAAAATCTTGTCGCCCATGGATCCGGTGGACATGGCACGGCGCCGGGCCGGCGCGGAGGGTGGCTGCGTCTGAGGAGTGGCGGCGAGGACGTCTGACAAATTGCTACCCGATCCGGTCGAGAGGCAGGCCGGGCACCGTCACCGGTACCCGGCCCAGATGGTCAAGTTACTTATAGACCGGCGGCGTTACTTATAGACAGGCTGGCCATTGGCCATGATGTCCTTGCGCCAAGCCGCACGCACGGTGTTCGCCACGGCGGTGGGCAGCGGGATGTAGTCGAGCTGCTCGGCGATCTTGTCGCCATCCTTGTAGCACCAGTCGAAGAACTTCATCACGTTGGCGCTGTGCGTCGCGTCCTTCGGGTCCTTCGGCAGCAGGATGAAGGTCGGGGACACGATCGGCCACACGGTCGCACCGGGAAGGTCGATCAGGCTGACGGCGAAGTTCGGCGCACCCGCCCAATCCGCGGCCGAGGCAGCGGCCGCGTACGAGGCCGTGGTCGGCTTGACGAAGTTGCCGGCCTTGTTGCGCAGCTGCGTGGTCACGAGGTGGTTCTGCGTGGCATAGGCGTTCTCGACATAGCCGATGGCGCCGCGGGTGTGGCCGACCGTCGCGGCCACGCCGTCATTGCCCTTGGCGCCGGCACCGGCCGGCCACTTCACGCTGGTGTTGGCACCAACCGACTTCTGCCACTCCGGGCTGACCGCGGAGAGGTAGGAGGTCCACACGAAGGATGTGCCGGAGGCCTCGGCGCGATACACCGGGGCGATCGCCAGGTTCGGCAGCTTCACGCCGGCGTTCAGCGCGACCAGCTTCGGGTCGTTCCACTTGGTGATCGTGCCGGCATAGATGTCGGCCAGCACTTCGCCCGTCAGCTTCAGCTCGTCGGCCTTCACGTCGGGGATGTTCACGATGGGAACCACCGCGCCCATGACCGTCGGAAACTGCAACAGGTTGGCGGAGGTCAGCTTCGCCGGGTCCATCGGGGCGTCGGACGCGCCGAAATCGACCGTGCGGTTGGTGATCTGGTTCTGACCGCCGCCGGAGCCGATTGCCTGGTAGTTCAGCTCGATGCCGATGGCAGCCTTCGCCGCCTCGCCCCACTTGGCGTAGACGGGGGCCGGGAACGTCCCACCGGCACCGGTGATCTGCTGCGCACTCGCTGCGAGCGAGAAACCGGCGAATGCGACCGCTAGGGCCGCGCGTGACAACTTCATGCATCCTCCTGGGGATATGCTTCGTCCGTCTGGGAAACGACTGGACCGAATGGCGCGGAACCTAGGCGCGACCAGCGTCGCTTCTGTGACAGAACGATGAAGCTTCGATGACAGTGAATTGCGAGTTAATCGCCGAGTTTGCAGCCCTGCGCGCCCCGCTATGCTGGGTCAATGAACGAACATGAGATCACGCAACTGACCACCCGCGTTGCCTACGAGAACAAGTGGTTGCGGGTCCGCGAGGATACCGTGCGCCGCCCGGACGGCACGCAGGGCCTGTATGGCGTCGTCGAAAGGCGGGAGTTCGTCGTGCTCGTGCCCTGGCAGGACGGCCGCATCACAATGGTCGAGCAATACCGCTACCCGATCCGCCGCCGCCTGTGGGAGCTGCCGATGGGGACGTGCGAACCCGGCAACACCCCCATGGTCACCGCCGCGACGGAACTGCGCGAGGAAACCGGGCTGGTGGCCGGCTCGCTCGATTTCGTCAGCACGATCTTTCAAGGCGCCGGCTACAGCGACCAGGCTGGCCACATCTTTTTGGCGACCGATTTGCGCGAGGGCCCGCCAGCCCGTGAGGTCAGCGAACAAGGCATGATCCACCGCGCGCTCACCCTCGCGGACGTCGAAGCCATGGTCCGCGACGGCACCCTGCAGGACGCGATCACCCTGGCCACGCTTGGCATCCTGCGCATCCGCGGCCTGCTATAGTGCGCCGTCTTTGACGTAGCCCCCGCACTCCGCCGATATATCCGGATGCCCCGCCGAATCGAGTATCCCGCCCCCGCCCTCGTGACCGACACCGCAGCGCTCGACGCCCTGTGCACACGCCTGCGCACCGAGCCGTTCGTCACCGTCGACACCGAATTCATGCGGGAACGCACCTACTACCCCGAACTCTGCGTCGTGCAACTAGGCGGCGAGCACGAGAACGCCGTGATCGACGCCATGGCGGACGGGCTGGATTTGGCGCCGCTCGCCGGCCTGATGCGCGACGAGGTCGTGCTGAAGGTGTTCCACGCCGCCCGCCAGGACATCGAGATCTTCCTCGAGCTGTTCGGTGCCGTGCCCAAGCCGGTGTTCGACACCCAGGTGGCCGCGATGGTGGCCGGGTTCGGCGACCAGGTGGGTTATGACGCGCTGGTGGCCGCCGTCACCGGCGGCCAGATCGACAAGGCGCACCGCTTCAGCGATTGGTCCGCCCGCCCGCTCAGCCCGGCGCAGGTGACCTACGCCGCCGCCGATGTTACCCACCTGCACACCGCCTACCAGCGCCTGCGCGAGCGGCTGGAGCGCGAGGGCCGCACCGACTGGGTGTTCGAGGAGATGGAGGTGCTCGCCCGTCCCGAGACCTATCGCGCGGATCCGGAGACGATGTGGGAACGCCTGCGCCCGCGCACCGCCAACCGCCGCATGCTGGGCGTGCTGCGCGCCGTCGCCGCCTGGCGCGAGCGGGAGGCGCAGCGCGTCAACATCCCCCGCCAACGCCTGCTCCGCGACGAGAGCCTGCTGGAGGTCGCCGCCACCGCCCCGACCAACCCCGAGGCCTTGGCCCGCTGCCGCGGCATCACCCGCGGTTTCGCCGAAGGCCGCAGCGGCACCGGCTTGCTGGCCGCCATCGCCGCCGCCACCGCCCTGCCGGAGGACGCCCTGCCCGACGCCCCCCGCACGCGGGAGGGCCCCCGTCCCTCCCCAGCCTTGGTCGCGCTGCTGAAAGTACTGCTGGCGGCGAAATGCGAGCAGCATGACGTGGCCCCCAAGCTGGTCGCGTCCGCCGACGACATCGACCGGCTATCGACGGAGGACTCGCCGGAGATCCCGGCGCTGACCGGCTGGCGGCGCAGTGTGTTCGGGGAGGACGCGTTGGCGCTGAAGGGCGGGAAGGTCGCGCTGGGGGTGGCGGGCAAGAAGATCAAGCTGATCGAGGCGGGGCCGGCCTAGTGGTCGACGCCGCCGAGTTCGATCAGTTTGCCGATGAATACACGGAGATGCATCGTGCCAACATCGCCATCACTGGCGAAGCGCCGGAGTATTTCGCGGAATACAAGATCCGGCTGTTGAAGGATTTCGCCGCCGGTGCCGCGATTGCGCCGGATCGCGTGCTCGATTTCGGGTCGGGGATCGGCAATTCGATCCCGTATTTCGCCCGCTACTTCCCGGCCTCCCGCCTGACCTGCGCCGACCTCTCGCAGCGCAGCTTGGCTGTGGGGGATGCGCGTTTCCCCGGCCTGGGACAGACCGCGCTGATCGAGGCGAACGCGATCCCGAGCGCGGACGACGCGTTCGACGTCGCGTTCTCCGCCTGCGTGTTCCACCATATTCCGCACGAGGAACACGTACACTGGCTCGGCGAGCTACGCCGGGTCACGCGGGTTGGGGGGATGTTGTCGGTCTTCGAACACAACCCGCTCAACCCGTTGACCGTGCGGGCGGTGAACACCTGCCCGTTCGACACGAATGCGCGGCTACTCCGGGCGAGGCTGTTGGCAGAGCGGTTCCGGCTCGGCGGCTGGCGCGACATCGAGGTGCGCTACCACCTGTTTTTCCCACGCAAGCTGGCGGCATTGCGCTCTCTGGAGCCGCACCTGACGAAGCTGCCGGTGGGAGCGCAGTATTCGGTATCGGCGCGGAAGTAGCGGCGCCGCGTTTAGACGCGCACTGCCACCGGCGAAACCCGCAGCGAGGCGTATACCTCGCGACGAGCCTCCGGGCTGAGGGCGGAAAACTCTGCGGGCAGAGTGTGCTCCATGCCATTCGTCACGACGCGTTCCACCAGGAACAGCGGGCGCGCCTTCGACTCTTGGAACAACCGGCCGATATATTCGCCCATCACCCCGAGCACGAGCAGTTGCACGGCACCGAACAACGTCACCGCCGTCATGACGCTGGGCCAGCCGACGACCGCGTCCCCGCGAAGCCAGCCCACCAGCGTGTAGACCATCAGCAGCAGCGAGAACCCCGCCGCAATCAAACCGAGATAGGACGCGATGCGCAGCGGGACGGTGGAAAACGAGGTGATCGCGTCCAGTGCGAAGCGGATCATCTTGCGCAGCGGGTATTTCGTCGACCCCGCGAAACGCGCCTGGCGCTCGTATAGCAACGGGACCTGCCGCCCGCCGATCCAACTGACCATGCCGCGAATGAACCGCTGCCGCTCCGGCATTGCCCCGAGTGCATCCACCACTTGCCGGGTCATCAGGCGGAAATCGCCGACGTCACGCGGGATCGGCGTCGACGTGAGGTAGGAGAGCACGCGGTAGAACGCGGCGGCGGTCGATTTCTTGACCCAGCTCTCGGCCAGGCGGCTGGTGCGCTGGCCATAGACGACGTCGGCCCCCGCATCCATTTCCGCCATCATCGAGCTGAGCAACTCCGGCGGATCCTGCAGGTCCGCGTCGATCAGCAGCACCCGGCGGCCGCGCGCCAAGGTCAGCCCGGCGGAGGCCGCCGCCTGGTGCCCATGGTTGCGCATGAGCCGGATCCCGACGACCGAAGCATCCTGCTGTGCCAGGGTGGCGATCACGCCCCAGGTGCCATCGGCCGATCCGTCATCGACGAGTACGATCTCGTACGAATCGCCCACCGCATCCATCGCGGCGGCCGCGGCCCGGCGATGGAACTCGCGCAACCCGTCCGCCTCGTTGAAGCACGGCACGACGATGGATACGGCGGGGATCGCGGGAGGTCGGTTCACGGCTTAGGGCACTTGCTGGTGGTGGATGCGGTAGAGCTGGGCGAAGCCCTCGTCCCGCAGCAATTCGACGCCCGCAGGCGGGGTGAACACGCCGTAATCGTCCGGGATGTCGGCATTGAGCACCAGGGCGTAATCGAACCGCTCGCGCCACGCGGCGACGTAGTGCACCAGTGGCACCGCCCTGGCGAGCAGATCCGGATCATCCAGCACGTGGACACTGGCCAGGATCCCGCCATCGGGCTCGCTGATTTGATTCCATGGCGGCAGGACCTCAAGCGGCTGCTTGCCGCGGGCGGCGAACAGGAGGGGGACGAACGCGTGCCGCCACGGCACGGCGAGTGCCGCCAGGTGGTCGAAGGTCGCGGCACCACCGGGGATATACCGCCCGGGCGGCGCGCCGACCTGCCCGATCGAGACGTGCTGGAGCGGCAGCACGGCCGCACCCGCGGGCACACTCTCCAGGGCACGCGCGACGGCCTGAACATCGGCGTCCCGCTTGAACCACACCCAGCCGATATCGCCGGTCCGGATGAGCGACACCAGCAGCAATGCGCTTGCGGCTGCGCGCGCGAGCGGGGCGGGCAAGTCGGGCTGCACGGCAAGCACCGCCGTGAAGGCGGCCATCAACGCGAACCGCGCGTCGATCACGGCCGTGCCGGCGAGACTGAACGGCACCACCAGATACAGCGCGGCGAGCAAGCACGTCGCCAGTACCATCCCGGCATGCAGCACGAGCCGCCGGGTCCATAGCGAGGCCGCAACCGGGACAGCGAGGGCCGCAAAGGTCAGTGTGTCGACCCAGCCACTGTAGGAGCGGATGCCGAGGAGGAGGTTCAGCAGCTTCTCGTGCCAGTGGGCGCGGGCGTAGGCGAAACCGGTGATGAAGTCGGCCATCACCGACCCGGCGGTGGCGTGGGTCTGCGCGCCGGGGATGGATGGCGCCAGCAGCAGCAAGCCGAGTGGCAGCACGGCCGTGATCGCGATGGCCAGCAGATCCAGGCTCACCCGGCGTAGACTTGCCGGATCGAGTAGATCGCGAAAGCGGGGGCCGATGGCCATCGCGCCGAGCAGGACGGCGTAGAACGGGAGCGAGAACAGATGCACCAGCATCAACCCGGTCGCGAGCACGAGGCGCACCAGCGTCTGCAGCACGAAGCCACGCCGCGCGAGGGCCGGGTCGAGCGCGGCCGCGACGATGGCGAGGCCGATGCCGATTTCGAAGTTCAGGAAGCCATAGAATAGGCCCAGGCCCCAGGCCAGCAATGGGAATGCGAGGCACCACCAATGCCAGCGCCCGTGGATCGCCCGCCACACGAACACCCCCCCGACCGGCCCGGCCATCACGGCAACGGCGACCAAGATGCGCCCGGCGGCCTCGAACGGCACGTGGAGGCGAATGAGAAGCTGGCCGACATAGTCCATGCCGACATTGGTCAACGTATTCCAGTTGACGCGATACATCGCCGAGAGAGGGGGCGAGGACGCACCACCGCCCAGCAGCCACAGCCGCGCCAGGTGGTTGGGATAATCGACCAGAGTCGGGACATCTGCGACGAAGACGGGAACCAGAAGCGCCAAGAGTGCGAATGCAACCGCAAACAGAGTGAGTCGCACCGCGTCGAGTTGGACGGTGATTGGTTTCTCGTCCGCTATGAGCACTATGGTTCCCTTCGGGCGGCCCAACTAAGCGCCCCAATACCAACGCACCATAGAACGCACGCTTAGAGAAGCCACTTTCTGACGCAATCCGGCAGTAGTTGTGAACTTATCCGCGCGCAACAGTCCCCAGCACTATTTTTACCGTACCAATGCAGCCGGAGCTGGCCGAAACTACTGCCGACGATGGGCGGGGCCTTGGCCGAAGTGGCCTCGCTACTTGCCCGTAAGCCCCGCCAGCGCAGGTCCGTCGACGTCGCTCTGCAATCCCATTGCCAGCGCCAACCGGTCCAACCGCCGGGTCACGCCGTCGCCGGCGAAGGTAGCGCCTCCCTCGTCCACCGTGAGGCGCAGGCGACCAGCCGACTGCGCCAGCGACGTTTCCTGCAACAAGGCCGGCGTGCCGGCGGACAGGACGTAGGCGAGCCGCAGCGCCTGGCCCAGCACCATCGCACGGTCGGCCGTCGCCTGGTCGAGAAGCTGGCGCGGGGTGGCCAGGAAGCCGGCAGCCGGGTCGGCCTCGTAGCGGATGGCGGCGGCCAAAGCGAGGAAGGCGCGGCCGTGATGATCCAACGCCACGCCGGGCTGTCGCAGGATGCGCAGGCAGGCCTGTTCGGCGCGATACTCCGGGTGCTCGTGGCTGCCCACGTCCGACAGCAGGCAGGCGGCTTCGCGCAGGCGGGCGGCGTCGGCGGTCTCGTCCGGGAACAGCGGTTGCGTCCAGGCCATGAGGGCCGCAGGCATCCCCGGGTCGCGCCCGTTGCGCTCGCCGAGTTCGCGGCTGGCGGCGAGCACAGGGTCTTGCCCGGCGGTGCCGGTGGCGACCCGGCCCATGTACCAGCCTTCACGGATGCCGTTGGCGCTGAACACGACCCGGCGCGCCGCCGTCGCCCGCAGCACGCGGCGCAGCACGATGGCGGCATAGGGCAGATCGTCCAGCCGACGCCGCGGCGCGCCGGGCAGCCGCTCCAGCATGCGGCGGTTGGCGGAACCGATCACACCGGTGAGGTCCCGCGCCTCGTCCTTGTCGATGGTGTAATGGTGCACGATGGCAAGCGGGTAGCCGGTCTGCGCCATGTGGATGCGCGCCAGGGCCCGCCAGGCACCGCCGACCAGATACAGGTCGCGGCCGGGATACTGGGACAACCACGGGACGCCGCGGAGATCGGCCTCCGCCAGTGCCCGGGCCCGCACCAGGTCGCCGGTAGCGCGGTCCGCCAGGCGGATGACGCCGAGCGGCAGGGTTTGCGCCTGCCCGGCATGCCCGCCGGATAACCGCACGACCTCAAGCGAGCCGCCGCCGATATCGGCCAGGATGCCGTTGGCTTGCGGAATGCCGCACAGCACGCCGGCGGCGGAGAGAGCGGCCTCCTCCTCGCCGGACAGGATGCGGATCGGGACGCCCGGCATGCGTTCGCGCAGCCCCTCGACGAAGGCCTTTCCGTTGCTGGCGTCGCGCACCGCGGCGGTGGCCAGCACCTCCATCGGGTCGGCGTTCATGGCACGGGCGATGGCGGCGTAGCGGTGCATGACGGTCAGCGCCGCCGTGACACCTTCCTCGTTCAGCTTGCCCGTGGTCTCGAGGCCGCGACCCAGGCGCAGCACCGCCCGCTCGTTGAAGATGGCGACGGGGTTGCGCGACGTGCCTTCGAAAACAACCAGGCGCACCGAGTTGGACCCGAGGTCGACGACCGCGGATCTCGGTTCGGCTTGGGGCATCAGTCCTGCGTGACCCGGTCCGGCCGTCTATGAGCAGGACCGCCCACGGCGACGCTGGGGCCGTGCAACGCCGAGCCGCGGCCTGACAGCGAGGGGTTGGTCATGAAGTAGTCATGCGCCGACACCGGCTTGGCGCCCGGCGCCACCCGCCTCCAGGTGCCCGTGCTGTCCAACTCCCACGACTGCAGCGTGTCTTTCAGGTTCACCACCATGATCTGGTCGAGCACCTGGGTATGCACGGTGGGATTGTCGATGGGCACCATCGACTCGACACGCCAGTCCATGTTCCGCGCCATCCAGTCGGCGCTGCTGATGAACACCAGCGCGTGGCGCGACGGCAGTTTGTGGCCGTTGCCAAAACAGAATATCCGGCTGTGCTCGAGGAAGCGGCCGACCACGGACTTGATGCGGATATTCTCGCTCAGCCCGGGCACGCCGGGCCGCAGGCAGCAGATGCCGCGGATCACGCACATGATCTTCACGCCGGCGTTCGAGCACTCGTACAGCTTGTCGATCAGCGTGTCGTCCACCAGGGAGTTCATCTTGAGCCAGATCGACGCCGGCTTGCCCGCAACGGCGTTGGCAATCTCGCCGTTCATCAACTCCATCAGGCGTTTGCGGGTGGTCAGCGGGCTGAACGCGATGGCGTCCATGCGTTCGGGCCGGGCGTAGCCGGTGATGTAGTTGAACAGCCGGGCCGAATCCCGCGTCAGGTCCGGGTCGCAGGTGAAGAACGACAGGTCGGTGTAGATGCGCGCCGTGATCGGGTGGTAGTTGCCCGTGCCGAAATGCGCGTAGGAGCGGATGCCGCCACCCTCGCGCCGCACCACCAGGCTGAGCTTGGCGTGCGTCTTGAGCTCCACGAAACCGTACACCACCTGCACGCCGGCCGCTTCCATCGAGCGGGCAAGGCGGATGTTGGCCTCCTCGTCGAAGCGGGCGCGGAGCTCGATCAGGGCGGTGACGGATTTGCCGGCCTCCGCCGCCTCGATCAGCGCCTTCACGATCGGGCTGTCGCGGCTGGTGCGGTACAGCGTCTGCTTCACCGCCACGACGTTCGGGTCGGCGGCGGCCTGGCGGAGGAACTGCACCACGACGTCGAAGCTCTCGAACGGGTGGTGGACGATGATGTCCTTGGCGCGGATCGCGGCGAAGCAGTCGCCGGCGAAGTCGCGGATGCGCTCGGGGAAGCGCGGGGTGTAAGGGGGGAACAGCAGGTCGGGCCGGTCGTCCACGATCAGCTGCTTCAGGTCCACCGGGCCCAGGATGCCGGCCTGCACCAGCACCTCGTCGCCGGGGATGTCGTTCTCGTTCACGCTCAACTCATCGACGATCAGCGCGCGCAAATCGGCCGGCATCGCGGCGTCCACCGACAGATGGATCGGCACGCCCCGGCGGCGGCGCTTGAGCGCGGTTTCATACGAGCGGACCAGGTCCTCCGCTTCCTCCTCGAACTCGACGCCGGTATCGCGGATCAGACGGAACATGCCGCTTCCCACGACACGGAAGCCGGGAAATAGGGTGTGCAGGTTCAGCGCCACCAGGTCGTCCAGCAGCACGAAGCGGATCGGGCCGCCGGCGGCCCCGGCGGGCAGCCGGATGAAGCGCTCCACCTGGCTCGGCAGCGGGATCAGCCCGCTCATCACGGTGTTGTCCTCGTCGCGGTGCAGCTTGAGCACCATCACCAGGCCCATGTTGGGGATGAACGGGAACGGATGCGCCGGGTCGATGGCCAGCGGCGTCAGCACCGGGAACACGCGGTCCATGAACCAGGCGGTGAGCCAGTCGCGGTCGGCGGCAGGCAAGCTGGCCGGGTCGCAGACGGCGAGACCCGCCTCCTCCAGCAAGCCGCGCAGTTCCATCCAGACGGTCTGCTGGGTGGCCATCAGGGCCGCCGCGCGCGTCTGGATCTCGCCCAGTTGTTGCGCCGGCGTCCGCCCGTCGGCCGAGAGCGACACGATCCCGGCCTTGGCCTGCCCGATCAGCCCGGCGACCCGTACGGAATAGAATTCGTCCAGGTTGGACGCGCTGATCGACACGAACCGGAGCCGCTCCAGCAGCGGATGGCGCGGGTTCTGCGCCTCCTCCACCACGCGATGGTTGAAATCCAGCCACGACAGTTCGCGGTTGATGAACCGGTCGGGGCTGTCCGCGCCGACCGAGAGAGACGGTTCGACAGCCGGTTCGGCGGCGGAAAGCTTGTTCATGACGCCAATTCTTAGTGGAGGGGCGAGTGAGTGTCGAATGAAGCAATGTGACAGTTGTCAGGCGATTTCGGCCACCACCCGCTCCGCGATCGCCTGCGTCACACGCCGTCCCGCGGCCAGGGCGATGTGGTCCAAGCGCTTGGCGGCCTCCCGCAGGGCAGCCGGCTCGCGCGGCAGCCGCAGCAGCAGCCAGAGCTGCAACGGCTCCGGCACGCTGAGTTGGCGGGCGGCGATGAGGTGGGCGAACAGGCTCCGCAGCATGGCGTCGCCGGGTGTTGCGACCTCCACCGCGGGCACGGCGCGCAGCCGGCTGGCCAGGTCCGGCAGTTGCGTCAGCCAACGGGACGGCGCCTGCCGTGCGGCCAGCAGCACGGGGCGACCAGCCTCGGCAGCGGCGTTCAGCAGGTGCAGCAGCGGGCGCTCCGGGGCTGCGTCGGCATCGTCCACGGCCAGGCCGCCAGCGTCCGGCAGGTGAGGCGGGCCGCTCAGCCCGGAACCCGGCAGGATCATGCCGTCGCAGCCCGCCGCCCAGCAGTGCAACAGATGCGTTTTGCCGCAACCGGGGCCGCCCCACAGCGCCAGGCGGCCCGTCGGCCAGTCGGCTTGCAGCCAGGCGAGCGCTTCCTCGTTGCTGGCGTCGGGCAGGAAGGCGGCGCGGTGATAGCTGGGCCTGTGCTCGAACGGCAGCGCCAGTTGGTCGGTCATTGCGGTTCGGGTGGCGGATCCGAATACAGCGGGCTGGCGAGGTAGCGCCGCAGCCAGAACCGCGCCAGCACGCCGATCACGGCGGCGACGGGAACCGCCAGCAGAACGCCGAGAAAACCGAACGCCGCGCCTCCCGCGAACAACGCAAAAATTACCCAGACGGCGTGCAGTTCCACCCGGTCCCCCAGAAAGCGGGGATAGATCACGTAGCCCTCCAGCAACTGCCCGGCGATGAACACGCCCACCACCTCCGCCACCCCGGTCCAGGTCGGGAACTGCGCCAAGGCGAGCCCGATCGAGGTGACGCCGCCGGTGATCGAGCCGACATAGGGGATGAACGACAGCATGCCAGCCGTCAGCCCGACGATGAGGCCGAGGTCCAGCCCGACGCCCTGCAGCGCCAGAGCGTAGTATAAGGCCAGCAACACGCAGCACAGCGCCTGCCCGCGCAGCCAGGCGGACAGGATGCGGTCCATCTCCAACGCCTGTTCCCGCAGCACGCCGGCATAGCGCCGTGGCAGCCAGCCATTCACGCGGCGCACCATGCCGGGCCAGTCCCGCAGCAGGTAGAAGGCGACGACGGGGGTGACCACCATCAGCGACAAAACGTTGAACAGCGCGAACCCGCCGCCGACGATGCGGCTGAGCGCCCCGGCCAGGAAGCTCAGCATGGCTCCCGCCTGGCCACTGACCAGGTCTCGCAGTTTGCCGTCCACGTACTCGGCACCCAGCCGCTCCTGCAGGTGGACGACCACCTCCCCTGCCCAGACCCGCAGATCGTCCACGTAGGCCGGCACGCGGGACACCAGGATGCCGATCTGGGCCAGGATCAGTGGGTATAGCAGCAGCGCGAACAGCAGCCCGGCGGCAACCAGGCCGACCACCAGCAGCAAGGCGGCCAGCCCGCGCCGCATGCCGGCGCGGTGCAGCCTGCTCGCGAGTGGGTCGAGGAAATACGCGATGCCCGCCGCCACCACAAAGGGCAGGAGGATGGACGCGAACAGTTGCAGCACGGCCAGCACGGCCACCGCCAGGCCGACCAGCAGGGCGACACGCTGGGCTTTGGTGGCATGCCGCGGTTCGGGCGGCATGGCCGGCGGCGGCGGCAAGTCCGGCAGGCGGGGCGCCACGCGCACGACTGGCTGATTCACGGCGCGACGAGGTCCGGGTTGTTTGCACCCGGGGGTCCGCTGTGGTTAGTCCGTCCTGCCATCATGGCACCGATCATAGCCGATCCGTTCGGGCGGCTGCATTGCGAAAGTGGCTTGGACCATGACGACCTATCGCGACGCCGGCGTGGACATCGCCGCCGGGGACGCCCTGGTGGATCGGATCAAGCCCCTCGCCGCCGCCACCAACCGGCCCGGTGTAATGGGGGGTCTCGGTGGCTTCGGCGCCCTGTTCGACCTGAAGGCGGCCGGGTTCACCGACCCGGTGCTGGTCTCCACCACCGATGGGGTCGGCACCAAGCTCAAGATCGCGATCGATACCGGGCGGCACGACACCGTCGGCATCGACCTGGTCGCCATGTGCGTGAACGACTTGGTGGTACAAGGCGCCGAGCCGCTGCTGTTCCTGGACTACTTCGCCACCGGCGCGCTCGACGTGACGCAGGCCGCCCGGGTGGTCGCCGGCATCGCGCGCGGCTGCGAACTGGCCGGCTGCGCCCTGGTCGGCGGCGAGACCGCGGAGATGCCGGGCCTGTACCAGGGCGGCGACTACGACCTCGCAGGCTTCGCCGTGGGCGCCGCCGAGCGCACGGCCCTGCTGCCGGCGGGCGTGGCGCCCGGGCAGACGGTGCTGGGCCTGGCGAGTTCGGGCGTGCATTCCAACGGCTTCTCGCTGGTGCGTCGCATCGTCAGTGGCGGCAATGCCGGCTGGAACGACCCGGCGCCCTTCGCAACGGGCCAGACCCTGGCCGAGGCGCTGATGGAGCCGACCCGCATCTACGTGAAATCCGTCCTGGCGCTGCACAAGGCCGGCTTGCTTCGCGGCGCCGCTCACATCACCGGTGGCGGACTGCCAGGCAACCTGCCCCGCGCCCTTCCCGACGGCACGACCGCCGTGCTCCGAGGCAACGCATGGCCCCGCCCCGCCGTGATGGACTGGCTGGCCCACACCGGGTCGGTGGCGCCGGACGAAATGCTCCGCGTGTTCAACTGCGGCATCGGCATGGCGCTGGTCGTCGAGGACGTGACGGCCGCCACTGCCCTGCTCGAGGCACACGCCGAGACCGTATTCGTCATCGGCCGCATCGAGGCGGCGAGCGGCGCGCCGAGTGTCGTGATCGAGTGACCCGCCCCCGCGTCGCCGTGCTGGCCAGCGGCCGGGGCAGCAACATGACGGCCCTGCTCGACGCTGCCGCCGATACTACCTTCCCTGCCGCCATTACCCTCGTTCTGTCCAACCGACCCGGTGCCGCCGCCCTGGACCGCGCGCGCTCCGCCGGGGTCGCGGCGCTGGCGATCGACCAACGCCCGTTCGGCCCCGACCGGGACAAGCATGAGCGCGCCATCGACGCGGCTTTGCGGGAGCACCGGATCGATCTCGTGTGCCTGGCCGGCTACATGCGGCTGCTCACCCCGTGGCTGGTGGAGCGCTGGACCGGGCGGATGCTGAACATCCACCCCTCCCTCCTGCCCGCCTTCCCCGGCCTGCACACGCACGAACGCGCCCTCGCCGCTGGGTGCCGCCTGCATGGCTGCACGGTGCACCTGGTGACCGCCGTGATGGACGAGGGGCCCATTCTCGCCCAGGCCGCCGTCCCGGTGTTGCCGGGCGACACACCGGACAGCCTGGCCGAGCGTGTGTTGGTGCAGGAGCATCGTTTGTATCCCGCGGCCCTGGCGGCCTTTGCCCGCGGCGGGGTGGCATCGGTGCCGGATGCGGGTGCATCGCTGGCCAACCCCTTGCCACTGCATCACGCCGCGCCCTAGAAGCGACCATCGCTGCGTCTTCAAGGGCCCCGTTCATGGCAACCACCGTCACGACCACCACCCCGGCCGGAACCACGACCGTCGATGAGCCAGGCCCGGCGATCACGGAGGCCTTCATCGCCGACCGGCAGGCGTTCTGGGGCAGTTTCACCCGCTTCGTCACCATGGGCGCCGCCGCGATCGTCGTGCTGCTGATCCTGCTGGCGTATTTCCTGGGCTAGTCACCGCGTAGGCCCGCTTAGAGCGTAGGGTGGGTTGCTTTAGCCCACCACTTTGCCGCGGGTGGTGGGCTAAAGTAGCCCACCCTGCATTGTAGATTTAGAACCGGTCGCTTATCGGAAGCGCCGGGCTAACCCCGGTTGCGCATCAGCCGCGCCTTGTCGCGCGCCCAGTCCTTCGCAGCGATCGCCTGCCGCTTGTCGGCCTTTGCCTTGCCCTGGCCGAGCCCCAGCAGCACCTTGGCCAGCCCGCGATCGTTGAAGTGGATGTCGAGCGGGACGATCGAAAAGCCATCCTTGCTGATCGCACCTAGCAGGCCGTCGCGCTGCTTCTTCTTCACCAGCAGCTTGCGCGGCGCCCGGGGCTCGAACTTGGACAGCACGCCGCCCTGGTATTCGGGGATGTAGCAGTTGAACAGCCACATCTCGCCGTCCCGCTCGCCGGCCCAGGCTTCGGTGATCGTGGCCCGGCCGTGGCGTAAGCTTTTGACCTCCGGCCCCTTCAGCACGATGCCGGCCTCGACCGTCTGTTTAATGGTGTAATCGTAGCGGGCCTTGCGGTTCTGTGCCGCCAGCCCGTGACTGATCAGGCTGCCCTTCTTCTTTTCGGCGGTCATGATGCTAGTTGAGCAGCCCCGCGCCCATCATGGCGGACCGAACGCGCTGCTTGGTGGCCTCGGCGATCGGGGCCAGCGGCAGGCGGCAATGGCCGGTGCCGTAGCCCAGCAGGCTGGCCGCATACTTCACCGGGCCGGGATTGGACTCGGCGAACATCGCATCGTGCACCGGCAGCAAGCGCCGCTGAATCGCCATCGCCTCCGCGACCCGGCCCTCGGCCCAGGCGGCGTGCATGGCGCTACACTGGGCGGGGGCGATGTTGGCCGTCACGCTGATGCAACCCTGCCCGCCGGCCGCCAGGAACGGCAGCGCGGTGTGGTCCTCGCCCGATAGCTGGATGAACGCGTCGCCGCACGAAGCGGCCGTGTGCTGCGGCCGGGTCAGGTTGGCGGTCGCGTCCTTCACGCCGACGATGTTCCGATGCTTCGCCAGCCGGGCCATCGTCTCCACGCTCATGTCCACCACCGAGCGGGGCGGGATGTTGTAGATGAAAAGCGGAATGTCGACCGAGTCGGCGATGGCGCTGAAATGCAGGTACAGCCCCTCCTGCGTCGGCTTGTTGTAGTAGGGCGTCACCACCAAAACCGCATCCGCGCCGGCATCCTTGGCGTGCTGCGCCAGGTGGATCGCCTCCGCCGTGCTGTTGGAGCCGGCGCCCGCGATCACCGGCACCCGGCCCGCCGCCACCTCGATGGTGATCTCGACCGCCCGGCGATGCTCCTCGTGGCTCAGGGTCGGGCTCTCGCCGGTGGTGCCGACCGGGATCAGCCCCTGCGTGCCCTGGGACACCTGCCACTCCACCAAGCTGGAGAGCGCGGATTCGTCCATGCTGCCATCGGTGCGCATGGGGGTGACGAGGGCGACGAGCGAGCCGGTGAACATGACGGGCAATCCGGGTTGGGGGCCACGAACCTAGGCACACGCCGAACCTGCTGCAAGGATCACGATCTTTATGCCATTATGGGAGGCATGTTGCGCTTAGCCGCCCTCCCCGCCTTGCTGGCGGCCGTGCTACTGACCCCGCTGATCCCGGTACGCGCCGACGAGATCGGGCAGGCGCTGCACGACAACCGCTGGGCGGATGCCGACGCCCTCGCCGCCACCTCGCCCGACCCGGTCGCCCGCAAGCTGGTGCTGTATTTCCGCCTGCTGACACCGGGCGCCGCCCATCCGGCCGAAATCGCGTCGTTCATGGCGGATAATCCCACCTGGCCGAACCAGGGCGCGCTCTCCAGGAGGCTGGCCGAGGCGATGGCCGCCGAACCGGACGACCACGCCGTGCTGGACATCTGCGCCCACCAGTCGGTGCGCGAAGTGCCTTCACTGCTGCGCTGCGCCAACGCCGATGCCAATGCCGGCCGCGCGCCGGATGCCGCCGATGTCGCCCGGCAGGCCTGGCTGACCGGCATCACCGACGCGCCGACCGAGGCAGCCTTCCTGCGCCAGTGGGGCAAGGTGCTGACGCCGGCCGACCAGTGGCGCCGTTTCGACCGGCTGGCCTGGACGGATAACGGCGCCATCGGCGGCACCGCGTTCCGGCAGATCGCCCGGCTCGACCCCTCCCAGCGCGCCGCCGCCGAAGCCCGTCTGGCGCTGAAGCGGGACGACCCGTCGGCCCGCTCGCTGGTCGTCGCCCTGCCTGGGGGCGCCACGGTCGACCCGGCGTTGATGCTGGAATTGGCCAAATGGCTGCGCCGCGCCAACGCGGACGACGACGCGCAGAAGCTGTGGCTCGCGATGGGCGCGGACGCCGAGCGCGCCACCACCCCAGACCACCGGCCCGCCTTCTGGGACGAGCGCAACCTGCTCGCCCGCCGCCGTCTGCGCGCCGGCGATTCGGCGGGCGCCTATGGCTTGGTCGACGGCGCCGTTGGGCTGGCCCCGGAACAGGCGATCGATGCCGAGTTCCTGGCCGGTTTCATCGCGCTGCGGCGGTTGAACGACACCGACGCCGCGTCCCGCCACTTCCGCACGCTGGCCACGCTGAGCCACGCCGCCATCACCCAGGGCCGCGCCTATTACTGGCTGGGCCGCACCGCCGACGCGCGCCACGACCCGGCAGGCGCCCACGAGGCCTATGCCCAGGCCGCGGCGTGGCCCACGACGTTCTACGGCCAACTCGCCGCCCGGGCGCTCGGTGAGGACGACGCCACCCTCGCCGCCCGCATCCGCGCTGCGCGCGATCCGGGCTGGACCCCGACCCGTGCGCTCGATTTCGCCGGCAGCGAGAACGCCCGCGCCGCCGCCCTGCTGGTCGCTTGGGGCGAAGCCCGCCGCGCCCGCGCCTTCGTGCTGCGGCTGGACGAGTCGGCGTCCGACGGCACGGATCGCACCCTCGCCGCCCGTCTGGCGGTGGGCTTCGGCCTGCCAGACCTGGCGGTGGCGATCGCGCGCCGGGCCGGCCGGGACGGCGTGATGCTGACCGAGGCCGGATGGCCGCTCGCCGTAGACCCTCCGGCGGGGCCGGTCGAACCCGCCTTGGCGCTCGGTCTGATCCGGCAGGAGAGCAACTTCAACACCGAGGCGATGAGCCCGGTCGGTGCCCGTGGGCTGATGCAGCTGATGCCGGCGACGGCGCAGGCGGTGGCGCACCGGCTGGGGGATCCGACCGTGAACGTCACCGCGCTCTCCACCGACCCGGCGTACAACATGCGGCTCGGGACGGCGTATCTAGGCGGGCTACTGGACCAGTTCGGCGGGTCGATGCCGTTCGCCGTGGCGAGCTATAACGCCGGGCCGGGCCGGGTGGCGGACTGGGTTGCCGCAAACGGCAGCCCGGCGGCCGCCAGCGGAGTGGATATGGTGGATTGGATCGAGCTGATCCCTTTCAGTGAGACCCGCAACTACGTTCAACGTGTGGTGGAAAACGTGGTGGTCTACCGCGCCTTGGCCGGCGTGACCCTGCCGCACCCGCTCGCGCACTGGCTGGGATGACTGTGGCGCGGCTGACGGCCAGTGTCGGCGGCATCGGCTTTTTGCCACGGGCCCCCGGGACGTGGGGGTCGGCCGCGGCGGCTTTGGCTGGGGCGGGCATTCTCGCGGTCGCGGATCAGCGCGCCTTGGCCGCGGCGTCGGTGCTCGCGATCGTGGCCGGGCTGTGGGCGATCCCCCGCGCCGGCGGCGATGCCGATCCCGGCTGGGTGGTGATCGACGAGGTCGCCGGCATGTGGCTCACGATGCTGCCGCTGTCGCGGCCGTCGCTTTGGGGCGTTCTGGCCGCCTTCGCCCTATTTCGCCTGTTCGACATCACCAAGCCTGGCCCGATTGGCCGGCTGGACCGGATTCCCGGCCGGGTCGGCGTGATGAGCGACGACGTCGCTGCAGGGTTGGCCGCGGCACTCGTGCTATGGCTGGTGCAACAGGCGATGCCGTGGAGCCCATGATGTTGGACGATGCCATTCTGACCCAGGCCGCCGAGGTGCTCGCCGCGTTCCGGGCGCGGGGTTGGCGGATTGCCACGGCGGAAAGCTGCACCGGCGGCCTGATCGCGGCGGCGCTGACCCACGTGCCCGGTTCCTCCGACGTGGTCGACCGAGGCTTCGTGACGTATTCGAACGATGCAAAAACGGAGATGCTCGGCGTCGACCCGGCGCTGATCGCAACCCACGGCGCCGTCAGCCAACCGGTCGCGGCGGCCATGGCGGAGGGTGCGGTCGCGCGTTCGCTGGCTGATGTCGCGGTCGCGGTCACGGGCGTCGCCGGCCCGGGTGGTGGCAGCGCCGAGAAGCCGGTGGGCACGGTGTGGTTCGGTTGCGCGCGCCGCGGCCAACAGGCGGTGACGGAACGCGTCGTGTTCCCGGGCGACCGTGCGGCAGTCCGCGCTGCAACAGTCGCGCGTGCGTTCGATCTGCTGGCCGCAGCAACCCAATAAACTTCTCCCTCTCCCGTCCTTCACGGGAGAGGGCCGGGGTGAGGGCCACTTTGCCGCTGAGGTCGATCTCGGCAGCACTGGCACCCCTCACCCCGACCCTCTCCCACAAGGGGAGAGGGAGATGAAGCCAAATGCGCTCGCCCTTCCCCCGAGGGGAGGATTGGGTGATCAGGCCGAAAGCTGTTCCGGCTCCGTGCGCACCCGCTTGACCACCAGCTTGTTCAGCGCGTGCACATACGCCCGGGCCGCCGATACGATCGTGTCGGTGTCCGCCCCCTGCCCGTCCACCATCTTGCCGCCTTCCTCCAGCCGCACCGTGGTGCGCGCCTGAGCGTCCGAGCCCTCCGTCACCGCACCCACCGAATACAGCACCAGCGTTCCCTCGTGCGGAAAGATGGTGCGCAGGGCGTTGAACGTCGCATCCACCGGGCCGAGGCCACACTCGCTCGCCGACTTCACGACGCCATCCACCTCGAGCTCCAACTCGGCCTTGGCCGGCCCGTGCGAACCCGCCTGCACCGCTAGCGACACGAAGCGCAGCCGGGCGTGGTCCCGCACCACCTCGTCATCGACAAGCGCCACAAGATCCTCGTCGTAAACGATCTTCTTGCGGTCAGCGAGGTCCTTGAACCGCCGGAACGCCTCGTTCAGCCGGTTCTCGCCGAGATCGCCGTAGCCCATCGTGTTCAGCTTGTCGCGGAACGCGGCGCGGCCGGAGTGCTTGCCCATCACCAGGCTCGACTTCGTCCAGCCGACGCTCTCCGGCGTCATGATCTCGTATGTCGCGGCGTTCTTCAGCACACCGTCCTGGTGGATGCCGCTCTCGTGCGCGAAGGCGTTGCGGCCAACGATGGCCTTGTTGGGCTGCACGTCGAACCCGGTGATCGTCGCCAGCATCTTGGACACCCGCAGGATCTTCGGCGTGTCGATCCCGGTCGTGTAAGGAATCGCGTTCTGCCGGGTGCGGATCGCCATCGCGATCTCCTCCAGTGCCGCGTTGCCGGCCCGCTCGCCGATGCCGTTCATCGTGCACTCCACCTGGCGCACCCCGGCGCGCAGGGCGGCAATGGTGTTGGCGACGGCAAGCCCCAGGTCGTTGTGGTTGTGCGTGGACAGGATCACTTCGTTGGCCCCGGGCACTCGCTCGCGAAGCATGGTGAAGATGCGTTCGATGTCCTCCGGCAACGCATAGCCAACGGTGTCAGGGATGTTAATCGTGGTGGCACCCGCCTTGATCGCGGCTTCCACGCAGCGGCACAGGAAGTCGGGCTCGGTGCGGCTGCCGTCCTCGGCCGACCACTCGACGTCGTCGGTGTGCTGGCGGGCCAGTTCGACGCTGTCGATGGCGAGTTGCAGCACCGCCTCTGGCTCCATTCGCAGCTTGTACTTCATGTGCAGCGGGCTGGTGGAGAGGAACACGTGGATCCGCGGACGCTCCGCCCCTTTCACGGCCTCGGCGGCGCGCAGGATATCGGCCTTGCCGGTGCGGGCCAGCCCGGCGATCACCGGACCGCGCACCTGGTCCGCGATCAGCTTCACGCTCTCGAAATCGCCGGGAGACGCGATCGGGAAACCCGCCTCGATCACGTCGACACCCAGATCGGCGAGCGCCTCCGCCATCCGCAGTTTCTCCTGAAGGTTCATGGAGAAACCGGGCGATTGTTCGCCGTCGCGCAGGGTGGTGTCGAATATGATGACGCGGTTCTCGGCCAGATTGCCGAAACTCGGATGGGCGATGGTCATTGGGAGGCGCTCCGGATGGGCTTGCGGTGCAACAGGCATCTCAGGTCCCCCTGAGCGATGCCGGCACTGGTCAGCCCGGCGGGACGCTCAGGGGCGGAGAAGTCGGATAATAAGGAGCGACTGCGCCGTTGGACGCAGGCTGGATATCGCACGAGGGGCTCGGGTGCACATCATCGCAGGACGACCCTAAGGGGCAGTTAACTGCGTTGGCAAGCCCACATCGCCCAGTAGGCGCGCAGCCAACGCAAGGCTGTTCTGCGAGGGAACGTCCAAAGCGAGCGCTCCGGCGTCATGGTAGACGACCACGATCGCGTCGGGATGGAAGGTCCGCAGTGCGTTCGCGACCGCGTCGGGCGTCTCCACCGCCAGGTTCATCCGCACCAGCCAGACCTGCCCGGCATACTCGGTGAAATCGCCGCCGATCTCGTCCCCAAAGCTGTCGGCGATGACCAGCAGCCGGCCAGGGCCGGGCCGGGTGAAGGCGACGATGGATTCGGGGATGGCCGGAGTGCAGCGCGTGCCCCAGCATTGCGAAACGCCGGCGGCGCGCAGGTTGGGGGTGCCGATCCGATCGTGCAGTCCAACACCTTCGTAAAAGCCATTCAGGTCCGAACTGCGGTTGTCGGGCCGCAGCGCCAGGGTAGTGATGCGGTGGAGCCCCATGCCGTCGGCCACGAACTCGGCGACTCGCAACGGCCCCTCGCCGGCCCAGTGGAAGTGCTGGCGGGGCAACACGTCGAACTGCGCCTTCATCGCCTGCATTGCGGCGACGGGGTAGACCAGTTCGGGATCGTCGAGCCCGTGCGCCAGGCGGTCCGCGGCCCAGTCGGAACACGGGATGCTGGCCGGCACATCCTCCGGGTAGATGCGAGGGGCGGTAGGCACGACCAGAAAGCGGAATGGCAGCCCGGTGGCGCGCCCGGCCGCCAGCACGGGTTTCAGCGCCGCTTCCGCCCGGTCGATCGCCGGCTGGCCCACACCCGCGCCGCAGACGTCCGAGATCAAGGAGTTAGGCGGGCTGCCATCATGGTTGCCGAGAAACAGGCGGCCATTGCGGCCAATCACGATGGGCGGCGGGAGATAGCCGGTCACCCGGTAATTCACCCAGTGCTCGGCCTCCTGCACCGGCAACGGCCGCCACACCACCGCAGCGGCCAGGCAGGCGACGAACAGCGCGGTGAGCCAAAGCAGATACTTCATGCAGCGAGGCTGGCCGCGATCAGGAACTCCCGGTTGCCCTCCGGCCCGGTGATCGGGCTGGCTTCGATGCCTAGCACTGTCCAGCCCGGCCACCCGGCCCACCAGTCCATGATCATGGCGCAGACGGCATCGTGAACCGCCGGGTCACGTACGACCCCGTTCTTGCCGACCTGCGCCGGGCCGGCCTCGAATTGCGGCTTGATCAGCGCCACGGCCCAGGCGCCCGGTTGGCAGCAGGCGAGTGGGGCCGGCAGCACCGTCCGCAGCCCGATGAAGCTGGCGTCGCAAACCACCACTCCGACGGGCTCGGGCAGGGTCAGGTGGCGGGCATTGGTGCGCTCGTGCACGACGACGCGCGGGTCGCTGCGCAGCTTCCAGGCGAGTTGGCCGTGGCCGACATCGACGGCATGCACGCGGGTGGCGCCATTGGCGAGCAGCACATCTGTGAAGCCGCCGGTGGATGCGCCGACGTCCAAACACACGCGATCCGCCGGCGACAACGCGAAATGCGCCAGCGCGTGGGCGAGTTTCAGGCCGCCGCGCGATACCCACGGGTGGTCCTGGCCTTTGACCTCGAGTGGTGCGCTGGCCGGCAACGGTTGGCCGGCTTTCTCGACCCGGCGATCACCTGTGTAGATTTTGCCGGCTAGGATCAGGGCTTGGGCGCGGGTTCGCGATTCCACCAGGCCGCGGTCGACGAGGAGTTGGTCGGCGCGCTGCTTGGTCCGTGTTCCCCCCTCACCCCGGCCGTCTCCCTCAAGGGGAGAGGGAGTCGTTCGGGGAGGGGTCGACACCTAGGCTCGCCCGGAGGCGTCCACCACCGTCCGCACGATATCTTTTGCCGTCAGCCCGGCCTCGGCCAGTTGGCTAGCGGGCGTGTTGTGGTCGATGAACCGGTCCGGCAGCACCATCGGGCGGATTTTCACGCCCCCATCCAGCAAACCGGCCCACGCCAAATGCTGCATCACCGCCGAGCCGAAACCGCCTACGCTGCCGTCCTCGATCGTCACCAGAACCGCGTGATCCCGCGCCAGACGCTCGATCAGCGCCGTGTCCAGCGGCTTGGCAAACCGTGCATCCACGACCGTCGTCGGCATGCCGCGGGCCGCCAACTCGTCCGCCGCCACCAGCGCGTCGGCCAAACGCGGGCCCAGGCTCAGGATCGCAATTTCTGCACCCTTGGTCTCCCGGACCACACGACCCTTGCCGATCGGCAGCGGTGTGCCCCGGGCGGGTAGCGTCAGGCCGGAGCCCTCGCCGCGCGGGTAGCGCACCGCGGACGGGCCTTTGTCGTAGGCGGCCTGCGTCGCCACCATGTGCACCAGTTCCACCTCGTCCGACGGCGCCATCAGCACCATGCCGGGCAGACAGCCGAGAAACGCCAGGTCGAAGCTGCCGGCATGCGTCGCACCATCCGCACCGACCAGCCCCGCCCGGTCCAGACCGAAGCGCACCGGCAGGCCTTGGATGGCCACATCGTGCACCACCTGGTCATACGCGCGTTGCAGGAACGTGCTGTAGATGGCGCAGAACGGGATCATCCCCTCCGTCGCCATGCCGGCCGCGAAGGTCACCGCGTGCTGCTCGGCGATACCGACGTCGAAGCAGCGGTCGGGGAAGCGCTTGGCGAACCGGTCGAGCCCGGTGCCCGACGGCATCGCCGCGGTGATCGCGACCACCTTCGGATTGGCCTCCGCCTCGGCGATCAGCGCGTCGGCGAACACGCGGGTGTAGCTCGGCGGGCCCGGTGGAGGCTTGACCTGCTCGCCGGTCACCACGTTGAACCGGGTCACGGCATGCAGCTTGTCCGCACTCGCCTCGGCCGGAGCGTAGCCGCGGCCTTTTTGCGTGATGGCGTGGATCAGGATCGGGCCACGCTCCTCCGCGTCGCGCACGTTGCGCAGCACCGGCAGCAGATGGTCCAGGTTGTGGCCGTCGATCGGGCCCAGATAGTAGAAGCCCATCTCCTCGAACAGCGTGCCGCCGGTCAGGATGCCGCGGGCATATTCCTCGGCGCGCTTGGCAGTTTTCGCCACGCCCGAGGGGAAGCGCTTGGCCATGCGCGAGGCCAGGTCGCGCAGGTTCATGTAGCTGTTGGAGCTGAGCAGCCGGGTCAGGTAGTTGCTCATGGCGCCCACGGGCGGGGCGATGCTCATCTCGTTGTCGTTCAGGATCACGACCAGGCGGGCATGCATGGCGCCGGCGTTGTTCATTGCCTCGTAGGCCATGCCGGCGCTCATCGCGCCGTCGCCGATCACGGCCACCACGTTGCGCGGGCGGCCCTGCATCTCGGACGCGACCGCCATGCCCAGCCCGGCTGAGATCGACGTGCTGGAGTGGGCGGCGCCGAACGGGTCGTATTCGCTCTCGGACCGGCGGGTGAAGCCGGACAGGCCGCCGGGTTGGCGCAGGGTGCGGATGCGCTCGCGCCGGCCGGTGAGGATCTTGTGCGGGTAGCATTGGTGCCCGACGTCCCAGATCACGCGGTCGTCGGGGGTGTCGAACACGGCGTGCAGGGCGACGGTCAGTTCGACTACGCCCAGGCTGGCGCCGAGATGGCCGCCTGTGGTGCTGACGGCGTCGATGGTCTCCGCGCGTAACTCGTCGGCCACCTGGCGCAGCTGCTCGCCCGAAAAATTGCGCAGGTCGGACGGGATCACCACCCGGTCCAGCAACGGGGTCGACGGGCGCGGAGGCAGGATCGGGGCGTTCATGGGTGCACTCTCGGTTACGGCACGGGACGCAAGGCAAGCGTCCCATCGGCCCGCTGCACGATGGCTTGCACCCGGGCCTCGGCCTCGGCGAGCTTCGCCTCGCAGTGATGACGGAGCTGAGCACCTCGCTCGTAAGCCGTGATGGCGTCTTCCAGCTTCTGCTGTCCGCCTTCCAGGCCTTTGACGATACGCTCCAATTCGGCCAGTGCGTCCTCGAACGACAGGCCGGAGATGTCTTGCGACATGAACGCTCCCCTTGGTCTGCCGTGATTACGCGCTTGGGCTCAGGGGGACAACACCTCGCCTGTGCAACGAGGTTACAGTGTGTCCTCCAGGCTGCACTTAAGACGGCGTTACGCCCGCATTAACCGCCGCACATGCGCCGCGGACGACGCTGCGAGCGCCCGAAGATCGTAACCGCCCTCCAGCACCGACACGACCCGGCCGCCGCATCGCGCGTCGGCAACGGCCAGGAGTTGGTCGGTCAGCCAAGCGAAATCCTCGGTTTCGACGCGCAATTCCGCCAACGGATCAGCGCGATGCGCGTCGAACCCGGCAGATATGACGAGTAACTCCGGCCCCCATGCGTCCAGCGCTGGTATTATCCGGTCCGCCCAGGCGGCCCGGAAACGATCGCTGCCTGAACCCGGCGCAAGTTGGACATTCACAATGTTGTCAGAAACCCCACGATCCCGTGGCGAACCGGTTCCAGGATAGCAGGGGTGCTGGTGACTCGATCCATAGAACACGGCCGAATCGGCGGCAAAGATGTCCTCTGTACCGTTGCCATGGTGGACGTCGAAATCCACCACCGCGACCCGGCCCAGGCCCCAGCGCGCCCGCGCGTGGCGCGCGGCGACCGCGGCGTTGTTGAAGAAGCAGAAGCCCATCGCGCGGGTCTGCTCCGCGTGGTGGCCCGGCGGACGGGCGGCGACGAACGCGGCACTGGCCCAGCCCTGCATCACCGCGTCCACTGCCGCCACGGCGCCACCGGCGGCGCGCAGGGCCGCCTGCATGGTGCCAGGGCTGACGATGGTGTCCGGATCGATCGATATGACTTCGCCCTCGGCCGGGTGCATGCCCAGCATGCGGTCGACATGCGCCTCCGGGTGCGCGAGGCAGAGCTGCGCCCGAGTCGCTTCCGGCGCGTGCTCACGCAGCAGCGGCACGAAATCGGGGTGCTCTAGCGCCTGCAGCACGGCACGCAGCCGGTCGGGGCACTCCGGGTGGTGCGGGCCGGTGTCGTGGGCCAGGCAGGCCGGATGGGTGAACAGCGCGACAGGCTTCATGCCGGATCCTCCGGACGGCGACGGATGGTGAACGAGAACACGCCGGCCTCCTCGCTCAGACTGACCAGGGTGTGCCCGGTCTCACGGCAGAACGCGCGGAAATCGGCGACCGAGGCACGGTCGGTTGCGAGCACGCGCAGTTTGTCGCCTGGTTGCAGGCCGCGGAGCGCGCGGTTGGCGCGCAGCACGGGGAGTGGGCAGTTCATGCCCTTCACGTCCAGCAGGGTTTCGGCGGCCATGCGCTATCCTGAGGTTCGCGGGCGAGCGGGGCAAGACAGTGCATCGCTCATCCTCCCCCTGACGTTGGCGAGGCTGTAGTAAGGTCCTGCCCATAGGGATCATGCCATGACCACAAATGCCGCGCCGAAGCTTCGCCTGGGCATCGATTTCGGTGGCACCAAAATCGAGCACGCCGTGCTGGCGCCGGACGGCAGTGTGCTGGTGCGCGACCGGCACCCGACGCCGCCGGGTTACGACGACGCAGTGCGATCGCTGGCCGCCCTCGTCCAGGCGCTCGAGACCAAGCTCGGCCCGGTCACCGTCGGCGTCGGCATACCCGGCGTGATCAGCCCGGCCACCGGGTTGGTGAAGAATGCCAACTCCATCTGCCTCAACGGGCACGCCCTGGACCGCGACCTTGCGGAGGCGCTCGGCCAGCCTGTTCGGATCGAGAACGATGCCAACTGCTTCGCCCTGTCTGAAGCGAGCGATGGCGCCGGCGCCGGCGCGCGCACCGTGTTCGGCGTGATCATCGGCACGGGGTGCGGCGCCGGCATCGTGGTGGATGGTCGGGTCGTCCCGGGGCGTAACCGGATCGCCGGCGAGTGGGGCCACAACCCGCTTCCTTGGGTGACGCAGGCCGATCTGCCGCTGCCAAGCTGCTGGTGCGGCCAGATCGGCTGCCTGGAGACGCTGGTGGCGGGTCCCTCGCTCGCCCGCGACGCCGACGGGCCTGGTGCGCGCGACGCCTCCTCCCTGCCCGCCCGCGCCGCAGCCGGGGAGGCGATCCCGATCGCAGCGCTGCAGCGCCATGCGGACCGGTTGGCGCGCGGGCTGGCGCAGGTGGTGAACCTGTTGGACCCGGACGTCGTGGTGCTCGGCGGCGGGCTGTCCAACATGGACCACCTCTATGCGCAGTTGCCCCGGCTGATCGGCCGCCATGTGTTCAGCGACGTGTCGACCACCCCCGTCCTGAAGGCCAAGCACGGCGACAGCTCCGGCGTGCGCGGCGCGGCGTGGTTGTGGCCACCGCCGCCGTGAGCGGGCTCTGCCGCGACTGTTTTAAGGCGACCGACGCAACCGCTTGCCCGGTCTGCGGCAGCTTACGCATCGTCCGCCACCCCGAGTTGTTCAGCCTCGCCATCGCGCATATCGACTGCGACGCCTTCTACGCCAGTGTCGAGAAGCGGGACCGGCCGGAGCTGGCCGGGCGCCCCGTGCTGGTCGGCGGCGGCACGCGCGGGGTGGTCACGGCGGCCTGCTACGTCGCCCGCATGTATGGCTGCCGCTCCGCCATGCCGATGTTCAAGGCGCTGAAGGCCTGCCCGGATGCCGTCGTGATCCGGCCGGATTTCGCCAAATACACCGCTGCCTCCCGCGCCGTCCGCGAGCTGATGCAGCGTCTGTCCCCCCTGGTTCAACCGCTCTCGATCGACGAGGCGGTGGTCGACCTGTCGGGCACCCAGGCCCTGCACGCGGCACCGCCGGCGGCCGTGCTGGCGCGCTTCGCCCGCGATGTGGAGACGGAGTTGGGGCTGACCGTCTCCATCGGCCTGGCCCCCAACCGCCTGCTGGCCAAGCTCGCCGCCGGGCGGGACAAGCCGCGCGGGTTCGCCGTGCTCGGCGCCGATGCACCTGGCCTGATGGCGGCATGGCCGGTGCGCGCCCTGCCCGGCATCGGCCCGGCGCTGGAGCGGCGGCTCGCCGGGATCGGGATCACCCATCTCGGCCACCTGCAGGCGCTCGACGATCGCACCGCCCGCGCCCGGCTCGGCGATGACGGCCCCTCGCTGGTGCGACGCGCCAACGGGGTCGACGCCCGGCTGGTGACCACCGAGCGCGACACCAAATCGGTCAGCGCGGAGACCACCTTCGATAGCGACATCGCCACCGTGGCCGAGTTGGAAAGCCCGCTCTGGCGGCTGTCGGAGAAGCTGGCCCGCCGCCTGCGGGAAAGCGACTACGCGGCCGGCGGCGTCGTGCTGAAACTGAAAACGGCCCGCTTCGCCCTGCGCACCCGGGCCGTCCGACTGCCGGGGCCGACGGTGCTGCCCGATCTGCTGTTCGCGGCGGCACGAGGCCTGTTGGTGCGCGAGGCGGACGGCACGGCGTTTCGCCTGATCGGCATCGGCGCCTCGCCGCTCATGCCGGGTGCGGACGCCGATCGGGGGGACCTGGCGGACCCCGATGCCGCCCGGCGGGTCGCGGCGCAGGCGGCCGTGGACGCATTGCGGGCGAAGTTCGGTGAGGGCGTCATCGGTCGCGGCCGAGGTCTGAGCGGAGCAGCGCGCAAAACTCCGACGCGCGACGCTTGAGTGGGTTAGGCCGCCAGGGCACGCCCAGGCGGCACCCCCGGGGCCACCTTGAACCGCCCCGTCAACTGGCTCAGATCCTTCGCCTCGTTGGAGAGGCTGTGGCACGCCGCCGTCGACTGCTCCACCATGGCGGCATTTTGCTGCGTCACCTGATCCATCTGGTTGACCGCGACGTTCACCTGCGCCAGCCCGGCCGCCTGTTCCTGGGCACTGGCAGCGATCTCGATCACCACCGTGCTGATTTCCTGCACCTGGCCGACGATGGCCGTGAGGGACCGCCCAGTGGCACCAACCAGCTCCACACCGCGGCCGACTTGCTCGGTAGATGTGGAGATCAACGCCTTGATCTCCTTCGCAGCCCCCGCACTGCGCTGCGCCAAGGCGCGCACCTCGCTCGCGACGACGGCAAAGCCCCGGCCAGCCTCGCCCGCCCGGGCCGCCTCCACCCCGGCGTTCAACGCCAGCAGATTGGTTTGGAACGCGATCTCGTCGATCACACCGATGATCTGGCTGATCTGCTGTGCCGATTGCTCGATCGCACTCATCGCCGCGACCGTGTCCTGGACGACGATGCCGGATCGCTGGGCCCCCTGCTGGGCTGCGGCAACGACGTCCTTCGCGTGCTGGGCACCCTTCGCCTTCTTGTTGACCGTGGCCGTGATCTCGTCGAGCGCCGCCGCCGTCTGTTCGAGGCTGGCGGCCTGGTGTTCGGTCCGGCGCGATAAGTCGTCGGAGGCGCTGCTGATCTCGTCCGCCCCCGATGCGATGGCGCGCGTGTTGATCACGATATGGCCGACCGCTTCCGAAAGCCGCTCGATGGCCGCATTGAAGTCGCTGCGAAGTTGCTCGTATTCGGGTGCGAACGCCTTGCCCAGATGGCAGGTCAGATCCCCATCCGCCAACCTGGCAAGCCCGGAGGCGAGGCCATCCACCACGGCCTGAAGCCGATCGGCCGCCTCGACCCGGTCCGCCTCGGTCGCCGTACGCTCGGCGTCCGCGACCGTGCGGGCTGCGACACCTTCTTCCTCGAGCCGCCTCTTCTCCAGCCCGACATCCTTGAACACCTGAACGGTGGCAGCCATCGTCCCAATCTCGTCGCCGCGCGATAGGCCGTACACGTCGGCTGACAAATCGCCATCTGCCAGCCGGCGCATGCTGCCGGACAGGCGCGTAAGTCCCTGGCCGATCGAGCGATGGATCACCAGGCCAACCCCGCCGATCAACAGTAGCGCGAGCAAGATCATCCCGCCGATGTACCCGGCGTAACGGCCGGTCGCCGCGTCCACGTCATCGACGTAAATGCCCGCAGTCATGAACATGCCCCATTGCGGAATGCCCTTTGCGAAGGACATTTTGCGCAACGGCTCAGACCCGGTCGCGCGGGGGAAGCGAAACCAGAAGAAGCCCGACCCGTCGTGCTGAGTGAGGGCGATCCCCACCTGGACGATCTTCACGCCAAATGGGTCGGTGCTGCCGCTGCGATCGGTCCCGACGATGGCAGCGTTGTGGGGCGCGGCAACCACGACCCCCTTGTCCGTGTACACGATGATGTAGTTGTCGCCGTCGAACCGCTCGGCATTGACCACGTCGACGAACCGGGCGACGGCCTGGTCGTGGGACAATTCGCCTTTATTCACCCGGGCTTCGAGTTGGACGGCATATTTCGCCACCATCTCGACGATGGCCTTCACCTTGTCGGCGCGGTCCGCCAGCATCTCCTCCCGCGCCATGAACAGCGTTCCGGCGCCGATCATGAGCAGCGCCAGCACAGTGAGCGCAACACTCGCCCCCAGCTTGGCCCCGACACTGCGGTTGTTGACCCACGCCCACATGGCAAAACTCACACGATTGCACGCCGGAGAATGCACCGTAATGATTAGCGGGAGGTTAGGCTGGCCTGCCCTGCCACGACGCGGCTACATCGCGCGCTTGCGTGGCAACTCCACATCCTCGGGCATCTCGACGTCGATCTCCAGCGTGGAAACCGAATCCCCGCGTTCCAGATTGACCCGCACCTTGTCCCGGTCGATGGCGATGTGTTTGGCGATGACCTTCAGGATCTCCTCCTGCAGGGTGGCCGCCAGATCGTTGCCGCCGACGAAAGCGCGCTCGTGCTGCAGCAGGATCTGCAGACGGTCCCGCGCGACCGGGGCCGTGCTCCGCTTGGCGAACAGGCCGAAGAAGCTCATGCCACGCGCCTCCCGAACAGCCGGTTGAGCAGGCCGCTCTTTTCCCCGTGGATCGTCATCGGAACCGTCTCGCCGCGCAGCCGCTTGGCCGCATCCGAATAAGCGCGGGCGGGCGCGGATAGCGGCGCACTCAGCGTCACCGGCGAGCCGAGATTGGACGCCTTCAGGACCTCCTCACTGTCCGGAATGATGCCGAGCAGCGGAATCGACAGGATCTCCAGCACATCGTCCACCTTCAGCATGTCGCCGCGCTCGGCGCGCACCGGGTCGAAACGGGTGATCAGCAGGTGCTTCTCGATCCGGCCGCCCTGCTCCGCCTTGAGCGTCTTGCTGTCCAACAGGCCTATGATGCGGTCCGAGTCGCGCACCGACGAGACTTCGGGGTTGGTCACCACCACGGCGCGGTCGGCGAAGCGCATCGCCAGCGCCGCACCCTTCTCGATGCCGGCCGGGCTGTCGCAGATCACCCAGTCGAATTTCTCGCGCAACTCGCCGATCACGCGCTGGACGCCATCCTCGTTCAGCGCGTCCTTGTCCCGCGTCTGCGACGCCGCCAGCAGCGACAACGTCTCGACCCGTTTGTCGCGGATCAGCGCCTGCGCGAGCTTGGCATCGCCCTGCACGACGTTGATCAGGTCGAACACGACCCGGCGTTCCGCGCCCATGATCAGGTCCAGGTTACGCAGGCCAACGTCGAAATCGACGATCACCACTTTCTGCCCGGACTGCGCCAGAGCGACCCCAAGCGAGGCGGTGGACGTCGTCTTACCCACCCCGCCCTTGCCGGATGTTACGACCAACACCTCCGCCATATCCGTCTCCTCTTGAAATCAATCAGGCCATGGTGACCATGACGACCGAGTCGCCCTCGAGCGTCGCGTGGATTGCCTTACCACGCAGCGCCGGGTCCATGTCGTCCGCTACTTTGTAGACGCCGTCGATGGCGATCAACTCGGCTTCCATCTTGCGGCAGAACACCCCGGAGGTGGGCTGCGTGAACCCGGCGATCGCGCGGCCCCGCAGCGTGCCATACACGTGGATGGACCCGCCGGCGATCACTTCCGCCCCGGACGCGACGGACCCCAGCACCGTCACGTCGCCGCGCTCGAAAAACACCGTCTGCCCCGAGCGGATCGGGCCGCGCACCACCATGGAGGTGGGTTCGGGCGGTTCCGGCGTCTCGTCGATGATCTCCATGAAGCGGTCGGCGCGGCCGTTGGTGGCGATCGGGGGACGGCCCCAGACCTCGCTGTCGGTCCAGCCGGGGGCAGCGCCCTCCACCCCGATGATGCGGATATCACGGTTCTCCAGCGTCTCGATCAGCTCCTCGAACTGCGCCTCCAGTCCCACGAGGGCTGACAGGTCCACGATCACCGGGCGGCCGGCGAAAAAGGTGGGGGAGCGCGCCATCTGCGCCGACAGGGAGTCCAGCCAGTCCTCCACCGGCGACTCGGGCATTAGAACGAGCGCCACGAATGATCGGCCCTTGATGCGGAGCGAGACTTTTGCGGACGTGGACACTGGCCCTGGACGCTCCCTTACGCCGTCGCGTGGGTGGATGCCGGACGGTGTGACGTCTTCTGACGTCTGGGGTCCGAAGTCTAGCGTCTGGCGCGCCCGGCCGGCCGAAGCACGCAAAGTGGACACAAAGTCGGCACGGTCCCGACACAATCTCGTGCTTGGTTATGCGCCTGCCGCCGCTCCCGGCCTGCTCCCTCGACCCGAGACGTGAATGCCCCTCCCCGACAATCGCCTGGACGACGCCCGCCCCGCCCCCAATCCACCGGCGGTTGCTTGGCGATTGCTGGGTTTCCTGGGTCCGGTCGCCGTGCTGACCGTTGCGGCCCTTGCTGTGGCGCTGCGGGCGCTGCCGCTCGCCGGCGGGGCGCGGCTGATCTTTGGCATCGCGATCGCAATCAACGTGGGTCTGTTGGCGCTATCGTCCTGGAGCACGGTGCTGGGTGCCGCGGCGCGGATACGGCATCGCGCCGGGCGCAAATGGAATCGCTCAACCATCCATTAACCCCGCTAGGCTAACTCTGGCTCCCATCAGCAAGGGGGGAGCAGCTTGGTCGACCAGTCGCCTGTGACTGCCCGCATCCATCGCCGTCACTTGGTCGCTGCGTCAGTCGTGGCGCTGGTCATCGCAACGTGGGCGGTCGTCGCGATTCCATTCGGCCAGATCAAGCTGCTTCCGCAACCCGGCTTCATGCCAGCCTTCGGCGCCGTGAACCTGCTGACCGACGGGCTGACGGCGGTTCTGCTGATGGTGCAAGCCGGTCTCACCGGGAACCGCCCGGCGATGCGGCTTGGCGCGGCCTATTTGTTTGCCGGGGTGGTCACCATCCCACATCTGCTCGCCTTCCCGGGCGTGCTCGCCGTAGGGCCATTGATCGGCGGCCCCGACACCGCGGTATGGCTCTGGTGCGTCTGGCATGGCGGCTTCGCGCTTTATGTCGTTCGCTACGTGCTCGGCGTACAAATAGACCTCCGGCCGGGCGACCTGCGCCGGATGGTTCTCGGAACCGTACTGATCGGGACGGCACTGGGCGTCATCGCGGCGAGCGCGCCGCCTTGGCTGCCCACCCTCATCCATGACGGCCGGTACGATCGGATGAACCAGCTTGGGATCGGCCCCGCCGTGCTTGGTTGCACGCTGCTGGCGCTTGTGCTGGTCGTGGGCCGGCTTCGTTTGCGCGGGACGCTGGCGACCTGGCTCGCGGTCGCAACGCTTGCCGCCACGCTGGACGTGTCGCTGACGTTGCTGGGCGGCGGGCGGTTCACGTTCGGCTGGTATACGGCACGCGCGCTCAGCCTGGTGACGGGGATCAGTGTCCTATTCGCCTTGCTGTCCGAGCTCATGCGGGAAGCCGGGCACGTCGCGGAGGTGAATACGCGTCTCGAGCAATTGCTCTGCACCGACGTGTTGACCGGGGTGGCCAATCGCCGGGCCTTCGATCTTGCCCTGACATCGGAGTGGCGGCGCGCCAACCGGGAGCAGACGCCGATTTCCCTGTTGATGATCGACATCGACTGCTTCAAGGGCTTCAACGATCGCTACGGCCATCCCGCAGGTGACATGTGCCTGCGGGCGGTGGCCGGCACCTTGGGGGCGCAGGTTCAACGGCCGGCCGACATGGCGGCCCGGGTCGGCGGCGAGGAGTTCGCCATCCTGTTACCCATGACGGACGAGGTCGGAGCGTGGAACGTCGCCGAGCGGGTGAGGGCCGGGGTGGCCAACCTGCAGCTCTCGCATAGCGGGAGCGAGCTAGGCTTCGTCACGGTCAGCCTCGGTGTCGCGACGGTTCGTCCGCCCGACATCGAACTTCTAACCCTCGTCAGCATGGCGGATCGCGCGCTGTATCAGGCGAAGGCCGCTGGCCGGAATACCGTCCGAACCTATCGCGAGCCGGAGCCAGCGCGTCTCCCGTCGCTTGCCTTCGGTTGAACAGTCATCTGGGACACTGGTCACCCCGGCCCTCTCCCGCCCGCGGGAGAGGGAGAAGAGAGAATATGCAGTCTCCCTGCTCTCGGGGGAGAAATAGACCACTCGCTATGTCGAGACGTACGCGGCCAGCATCACCAGTCCGCCGACCGCCACGCTGGCATGCAGGCCCACTACCAGCATCGAGGGCGGCCGACGCCGCATTCGGGCGCTGAACAGAAGCAGGCCCAGCAGCACCGCTACGCCCACGAATATTGCCGCGATGACGCCGAAGCCCGAAGCGCCCGACGCCACGCCACGTGCCGGGCCGCCTAGCCCGGCCAACAACGCAGCGAACGCAGCAATGCCCAAAGCGCCATGCAGCAAGCCGGGCCATCGTAGCCGGGTGGGGCCCGAAACGATCTGCGACATGACGAGTAGCCCAACCCCCATCGCCGCCGCCGCTAGCATCAGGCCGGCGGACCAGGCAAGCACGCTCAGGCCGCCTGCGCCTGGGTCGCGATCCGGTTCAGGCTGCGGAGCACCTCCCGTGCCGTCTTGATCCGGTCGCTCACCGCCATTTCCCGCGAGATCGCCAGCTTATGGTCGGGCCGCAGGCGGATCGGCTCTTTCTGCGCGCCGAGCCAAGCGACCAGGCCGCCAGGATTACCGAACGCATTGCCACGGAACTGCAGCACCATGCCCTTGGGCCCCGCCTCCACCTTCTCGACCCCGGCCTCGCGGCATGCGCGTTTTAGCGCGACGACCTGGAGCAGATTGTCCACCTCCTCGGGCAGCACACCGAAGCGGTCGACCAGTTCGGCCGCCATCGCCTCGCTCTCGCCGTCGGAGGCCAGGCTGCCGATGCGGCGGTACAGCCCCAGCCGGACCGGCAGGTCCCGCACATAGGTTTCGGGGATCAGCACCGGCAGCCCGAGCGAGATGTTCGGCGTCCAGTCCCGATCATCGGACTTGCGGCGGCCGCGCTCGGCCCGCATTTCCGCAACGGCGTCCTCGAGCATCTGCTGATACAATTCGATGCCGACTTCGCGAATGTGCCCGCTCTGCTCGTCTCCCAGCAGGTTGCCGGCCCCACGAATGTCCAAATCGTGCGACGCCAAGGTGAACCCGGCGCCGAGCGTGTCCAGCGTCTGCATAACGTTCAACCGCTTCTCCGCAGCAGCCGAAAGGCGATGCTGCGGCGGCCAGGTAAGATAGGCGTAGCCGCGCTGCTTGCCCCGCCCGACCCGGCCTCGCAGCTGATACAGCTGGCCCAACCCGAACATGTCGGCGCGGTAGATGATCAGCGTGTTCACTGCGGGCATGTCCAGCCCGGACTCGACGATGTTGGTGCTCAGCAAAATATCGTACTTGCCGTCGCCGAACTCGGTCATCACCCGCTCGAGCTCGGTCGGCGCCAGGCGGCCATGGGCCTGGGTGATGCGCGCCTCGGGCACGATCTCCCGCAGCCGGGTCGCCATCTTGTCCATGTCCTCCAGCCGCGGCACGACGCAGAATACTTGCCCGCCGCGAAACCGCTCGCGCTGGATCGCCTCGCGCGCCACCACGCCGTCGAACGGCATGATGAAGGTGCGCACGGCCAGCCGATCGACCGGCGGGGTGGCGATCAGGCTCATCTCCCGCACCCCCGTCAGCGCCAGCTGCAACGTGCGTGGGATCGGCGTCGCGGACAGCGTCAGCACGTGCACGTCGGCCTTCAGCGCTTTCAGCTTCTCCTTGTGGGAGACGCCGAAATGCTGCTCCTCGTCCACGATCAGCAATTCGAGGTCGGTGAACTCGATCCCCTTCGCCAGCAGCGCATGTGTCCCGACGACGATGTTCACGGAGCCGTCCGCCAACCCGCGCTTGACCTCGGCGGCGTCCTTCGCGGTGACCATGCGGCTGAGCTGCCCCACTTTCACCGGCAAGCCCTCGAAGCGCTTGGTAAAGGTGCGGAAATGCTGGCGAGCCAGCAAAGTCGTGGGCACCACCACCGCCACCTGGGCGCCGCTGATGGCAGCCACGAAGGCGGCGCGCAGGGCCACCTCGGTCTTGCCGAAGCCGACGTCGCCGCAGATCAGCCGGTCCATCGGGCGGCCGGCGGCCATGTCCTCCAGCACGTCGGCGATGGCGCGCGCCTGGTCCTCCGTCTCGGCGAACGGGAAGCGGGCGCAGAACTCGTCCCAGGCGCCTTCCTGCGGAGTCAGGCTGGTGGCGTCACTCGCGCGGCGGGCTGCGGCGGTGCGGATCAGTTCGCCCGCCATGTCGCGGATGCGCTGCTTCATGCGCGCCTTGCGGTTCTGCCACGAGGCGCCGCCCAGTTTGTCCAGCGCGCCCCCGCCCTCGGCGCCGAACCGGCTCAGCATCTCGATGTTCTCGACGGGCAGGAACAGCTTGTCGTCGCCGTCGTACAGCAGGCGCAGGCAATCGTGCCGGGCACCGCTGACCTGCAGGGTCACCAGGCCATCGTAGCGGGCGATCCCGTGGTCCTGGTGCACGACCAGGTCCCCCTCGGCGATCTCGGTGGCCTCGGCGATGAATTGGTCGGCGCGTTTACGTCGGCGTGGCGGGCGGCTGATGCGCTCGCCCAGCAGGTCCTGCTCCCCGACGAAGCCCAGGTCGTCGGCCACGAAGCCGCGCTCGAGCCCCAGCGTGACCAGCACGATGTGGTCTCGGGGCGCCACCCGCACCTTCTGCCACGTCTCGGCGACATGGGCGCGCAGCCCGTTTTCCCGCAGCAAATTGGCCAACCGCTCGCGCGATCCGCGGGTCCAGGCGGCGACCACGGTCCGGCGGCGTTGCGACTGCCACGTGGTGAACTGGTCGGCGAGTTGCTTGAACACCTCCGGGTTGGCGTGGGCGCCGGCCTGGGTGAACAAGGCGCCGGGCCGGCCCCCGGCATCGATGCCAACCGCGGCGTCGTCCTTGCTGTAGGGGCTGAACTGGAACAGCGGGCCCATCGAGAGCATCTCGTCCCACTCGGCCTGATCCAGGTACAGCCGGCTCGGCGGCAACGCGCGATACGGCACTTCGCCATCGCGCGGAACGGCTTTGCGGGCCTCGAAATGGTCGGCGATCATCTCCAACCGGGCGGCGAGCACATCGTCGGACAGGGTGTCGAAGCTGACGGCAGCGTCCGGCAGGTAATCGAGCAGGTTCTCCATGACGGCATGGAACAGCGGCGCCCAATGCTCCATGCCCGGGTGACGGCGCCCATCCGAGATGCTGGCATAGATCGGATCCTGCGCCGCTTTCGAGCCGAACAACTCGCGCCAGGCCTCGCGGAAGCGCGTGATCGACGCCGGGTCGAGCGAGACTTCGGACACCGGACGCAGTTCCAACCGGTCGACCTTGTCGGTGGAGCGCTGGGTGGTGGCGTCGAAGTGGCGGATGCTCTCGATCGTGTCGCCGAACAGGTCGAGCCGCACCGGGTCGAGTTCGCCGGCGGGGTAGATGTCCACGATGCCGCCGCGCAGGGCGTATTCGCCCGGCTCCATCACCGTGTCCGCGCGGCCGTAGCCATTCGCCTCGAGGAAGGTGGTGAGGTCTTCGGGCTGGATCGTGCCGCCGGTCCGCACCGACAGGCTGGCGCCGCGGAATACGGCCCGGGGCGGCACACGCTGCACGAGGGCGTTCACGGTGGTGAGCACGATGCGCGGCCGCTCCGATGGCTCGAGCAGCCGTGCCAGGCAGGCGATTCGCTCCGACACGATGGCGGCGTTGGGGGACACCCGGTCGTACGGCAGGCAATCCCAGGCCGGGAAGCGCAGGATTTCGGTCTCGGGTGCGAAGAAGGCGAGCGCCTCGGCCAGGCGGGCCATTCGTGTGTCGTCGCGGTTGACGTGGAGCACGGCACCCTTGTGCTCGGCCCGGCGACGCGCCAGCAGCAAGGCGTCGTAGCCCTCCGGTGCGCCGTAGATGTTAACGGCGCTCATGCCGCACTGGACGCGTGAATGGCCTGGAACATCGCCCGTAACAGGGCTGCGTGTTCGCCTGGCGGAATCGGGACGCGGCCCATCAACCAATCGGCGAGATCGACGTCGGGCAAGTCCATCATAGCCTCGATGGCGTCGAGTTCCGTTTCGGTAAAGCTATGCAACCGCGGGGCGACATATCCGCCGACCAGCCGATCGGTTTCCTGGGTGCCTCGGTGGGTGGCGCGGAACAGAACACGGCGACGCCGCGGGTCAGTCTCGTTCATTACCGGGAGCATATAGAAGCAGACCGAGCCGATGTCAGCGGCGGAAACACAGACTCCGATTGTTCGCTAGCGCTCTCGCCCGGCAGACCACCAGCGAGCCGCCCCTACTCACTCAGACGCGGTGATTAGCTGTGAATGTACAATCCAGGCTGGTCACCAGCGCGACGAGGCTCTGCAGGTCATCCTTGACGGTCTGCGCCCGCTCGCGAAGTAGGCAGAGGCATTGGGCCACGTTCTTGTCGCCTGGCTTAGTGTTAACGCTCATCACTGGATCCTGCTACGCGATTGACGCCTGATTAACGGCGATAAGCGCCTTAGGAAAGCCTCAGTTTCGGCGCGGGGCTAACTTTCTCGTGTTCAAAACGTCGGAGTGTCTCGAAATCCGGGACACACTCCCGCCCGGCTGTCACAAAGCTCAGCCGGCCATCGGTCGCGCATGGGCTTGTGATGCTGCGTCGGGGCCCCACCATGCTAGTCGGCATTCGTCGACGAATCACGCCTGGAGGCAGTCATGGACAGTTCAAAGTGGGGTGGGCCGCCCGTTCATCGCCGCACCGTTCTCGAAACTGCGGCGGCTGTCACAGCCCTCGCCACGATCGCAGACAGTGCGTCTGCCCTGGCACAGCCGGCAGAGACGGCTCCGGATGTGGTGCAGCGACTACCCGTCACGCTGACGATCAACGGCCAGAGCCATAGCCTTACTTTGGACACCCGTACGACGCTGCTCGATACGTTGCGCGAGCACCTGGATCTGACCGGCTCCAAAAAGGGCTGCGACCACGGCCAGTGCGGCGCTTGCACCGTGCTGCTGAACGGGCATCGCATCAATTCATGCCTGACTCTGGCCGTGATGCATGATGGCGACGAGATCACCACCATCGAGGGGCTCGGGCAGCCTGGCAATCTGAGCCCGTTGCAGGCCGCGTTCCTCCATCACGATGGGTATCAGTGCGGCTATTGCACGCCGGGTCAGATCTGCTCGGCGACCGGCATGCTGGCGGAGGCCAAGGCGGGCACTCCGAGCGTGGTCACCGCCGACCTCACGACCGCGCCGCAACTGACGGACGAGGAAATCCGCGAGCGGATGAGTGGTAATATCTGCCGCTGCTCCGCCTATCCGAACATCGTCGCCGCAATCCGGGACGTGGCGGGGAACGTGACATGAGGGCTTTCACCTACGAGCGGGCCACGACCCCGCAGAGCGCGGCCAGCGCCGTTCTCGCGACGCCGGATGCCACCTTCATCGCCGGCGGCACCAACCTGCTGGACCTGATGAAGCTACAGGTCACGACGCCGCGGCACGTGGTGGACGTGACCCGGCTGGACCTGAAAACAATCAGCGATACTGGGGATGGCGGCCTGCGCATCGGCGCGCTGGTCACCAATGCCGACCTTGCCGCCAATCTTCGAGTCCGCACGGATTATGGTGTCCTGAGCCGCGCGCTGTTATCTGGCGCGACTGGGCAGCTGCGCAACAAGGCCACGACCGGTGGTAACCTGCTGCAACGCACGCGCTGCTATTACTTCTATGACACCGCAAAGCCGTGCAACAAGCGCGAGCCCGGCAGCGGTTGCTCCGCGATTGGCGGCTATAACCGCATACACGCCATTCTTGGCGCCAGCGATTCGTGCATCGCCACCCATCCGTCGGACATGGCGGTCGGCATGCTGGCCCTTGGCGCGACCGTGGAGGCCGTGGATGGCAAGGGCGCGACTCGGTCCATCCCGATCACCGAGTTCCATCGCCTGCCTGGCACGACGCCGCAGGTCGAGACGAATCTCAAGCCTGGGGAGTTGATCACGGCGGTTATTCTGCCGAAGCCCCTGCCCGGCGTGCACATCTACCGCAAGGTGCGGGATCGTGCGTCCTACGCTTTCGCCCTGGTCTCCGTCGCCGCCATCGTGGACGTGGATGGCGGGCACATACGGTCTGCCCGGCTCGCCTTTGGCGGGCTGGCGCACAAGCCCTGGCGAGTGGTGGAAGCCGAGCAGGCGCTGGCCGGTGCGCCCGCCAACGACGCCACGTTCAGCCAGGCCGCCGACATCGCCTTCGCCGGCGCGCGCGGCTATGGCAGCAACGATTTCAAGGTCCCGCTCGCCCGTCGCACCCTGCGTGCGGTGCTGGCCGAAGCGACCCGGACCTGAGGAGCCGATCATGATCGAGATGAATGCCCCTGTCGGGCCCAACGCGCTCGACAGCACGCCGAACGGGCTTGTCGGCAAGCCGCTCGACCGCGTGGACGGTCCGCTGAAGGTCACCGGCACCGCCCGCTACGCCTACGAGGTCCGCGACGCAGGCCCGGCGGCTTATGGTTACGCCGTGCTGTCGACCATCGGCAAAGGCCGCATCACCACGATGGACACCGCCGCGGCCGAGCGCTCGCCCGGCGTTCTCAAAGTGCTGACCTGGCGCGAGTCGCCGCCGCAGGGCAGCGGCAATCACCGCGACTCCTGCCCGGTGCTCACGTCGGCCGAGGTGGAGCATTACGGCCAGCCGATCGCCCTCGTCGTTGCGGAGTCGTTCGAGGAGGCGCGGGCGGCGTCGTACCTCGTCCACGTCGCCTATCAGGAGGAGCCGGCTCACTACTCGATGACCGGTAACGAGGGCGCCGCAAAGACGCCGGAGCAGGCCCAAAGCCCGGCTGACACCGCCGAGGGCGACTTCGCCGGTGCGTTTTCCGCCGCCCCGATCCAGGTGGACGTGACCTACACGACCCCCGACCAGAGCCACGCCATGATGGAGCCGCACGCGACGGTGGCGACGTGGGATGGCGGCAAGCTCACGGTGTTCACGTCGAACCAGATGCTGGTCCAGGGGCAGAAATCACTGGCAAAAACCCTGCAGATGAAGCCGGAGGACGTTCGCGTCGTCAGCCGCTACATCGGCGGCGGGTTCGGCTCCAAGCTGTGGGTGAACGCGGACGCCACCCTGGCGGCCCTCGGCGCCAAGGCGGCCGGCCGTCCGGTGAAAGTAGCGCTGACCCGGCAGCAGATTTTTCACGTCACCACCCATCGCTCCGAGACCATCCAGCGGCTACGCCTCGGCGCCGACAAGGACGGACACATCCAGGCGATTGGCCACGACGTGATGTCGTGCAACTTGCCCACCGAGCAGGATTACGAGGGTGCGGCCAACCAAACCCGCACCCTGTATGCCGGGGCAAACCGGCAGACCCGGCACCGGCTGGTCCCGCTGAACATCCCGGTCGCCTCCGCCATGCGTGCACCAGGTGAAGCAGTGGGCCTGCTGGCGCTGGAGTGCGCGATGGATGAGTTGGCGGAACAGGTCGGGATCGATCCGATCGAGCTGCGCATTCGCAACGACGCCACGATCGATCCCACGAACAACGTGCCGTATTCCAGCCGCCACATGGTGGAATGCCTCCGCACGGGCGCGGAGCGGTTCGGCTGGGACAAGCGCGGCAAGCCCGGGCAGATCCGCGACGGCCGCTGGCTGGTCGGCATGGGCGTGTCGGTGGCAACCCGGCAGAATCCGCTGCAGCCGTCCCAGGCCACGATCCGGCTGGACCCGAACGGCATCGCGACCGCGCAAATGGCGATGACGGATATCGGCACCGGCACCTACACCATCATGACGCAGCTCGCAGCGGAACTGCTCGGCCTGCCGATGGATCGCGTCCACGTCGAGATGGGGGACACGAATTATCCCCCGGCGTCCGGCTCCGGCGGATCGTTCGGCGCGAATAGTGCCGGGTCGGCGTTGTTCGACGCGTGCATGAACCTGCGCGGGCAGTTGGCGCAGAAGGCGGGAATGGATACGGCGCAGGCGATTTTCAGCGACGGCAACATCCAATCGGGTGGCAAGTCGGTGGCGTTGGCCAGCCTGGTCGGGTCTGGCGGGATGGAGGCAAGGGGCGAGATCAAGCCCGGCGACATGCGCAAGAAGTTCTCGCAGCAGGCTTACGGAGCCCATTTCGCCGAGGTTGGCGTGAACATGGACACCGGCGAGGCCAGGCTGCGCCGGATGCTGGGCGTGTTCACTGCGGGCCGCATCCTGAACGAGAAGACGGCGCGGTCACAGGCGGTCGGCGGCATGATCTTCGGCGTCGGCGCGGCGCTCGAGGAGGATCTGGTGATGGACGACCGCTTCGGCTGCTTCGTGAACCACGACCTGGCCGAATACCACGTGGCCGTCCACGCCGACGTTCCGAACGTGGATGCGATCTTCCTGGCTGAGGTCGACAACAAGACCAATCCGCTGAAGTCGAAGGGTGTCGGCGAACTCGGCATCTGCGGTGCTGGCGCGTCGTTGGCGAACGCCATCTACAACGCAAGCGGCATACGGGTCCGCGATTACCCGATCACGTTGGACAAGCTCCTGGCCCACTTGCCCGTCTCCGCCTAGCCGTCGAGCGATGATGTAGGGTGGGCTTAAAGCCCACCATCCTCCACGAGGTGGTGGGCTGAAGCCCACCCTACATTAGAAGTGACTTGTGCGAACGAGACCTGCGACGGCATCGGCTACCTGCTCTGCGCACAGGGCCACGCCACCGACGTCTACGGCCTCGAACAGCAATTGGGCGGCGCGGTGGGACAGGTCGATGGCGGTGCGCCTCGCGTGCAAGCTGCCAATGCCGGCCACGATATCGAGCAACCCCCGGGCATACATCGCGGGGTCATGCTTCGCCTCCACGATGGCTCGGCCGCGGCCGCCGACTTGGTGGAACAGGGCCGGGTCGCGGCGTAGTGCTGCAAGGTGGCCAGTCAGCATCTCCGCCTCACGGTCCGGCTCGATGAAAAACACCGCGTCCTCCGGCAGGGTGGCATACCAGCCGGTGCGGGTGACGACCGACGGCAGCGCGGCGCTCCAGATACGCAGCTGGCTCCCGGATGCCTCCCCCATCGACGGGAAGCGCAGATTGAGCGCCAGATCCGCCCGCAGCAGCGCCGCCTGCAGTTCCGCTTCGGGGACGTAGCCATGGCGGCAGACCCGTCCCACTAGGCCCAGCGTAGCGATCTGCCGATCGATCGGGTCCGGTTCGTCCAGGAGGCCGTAGATATCCAGCCTCAAATCCTGGTCAGGCAGGGCGGCGATCACGTCCAGGATCGGGCCGAGCCGGCGGTTGGTGCCCAAGAAGCCGAACACGACCAGCCGCAGCGTGCCATTCGGTTCACCCCGCTCGGGGGGCGGCCCGGCCGGGTAGGCGAGCGGCAGGTGGAACACGGGCGTCCTGGTCTGGGCCGCCAGCGTCTGTTGCTCGCTTTCGTTGTGCACGATCGCGGCGAGCGCTCGTTCCAGAGCGGCTACGGTCATCGGATAGCGGTCAACCAGCGTGTCCAAGGTCCGTTCGCCAGCGAGCCACGCATTGGCATCGGACAGGCCGGCAGGGCCGTGGCTGCGACGCATGCGGTCGAGATAGAAGGCGCGGTCAGCACCCGCTGTTTCGGAGTAGCGGGCGAAGAAGTGCTGCAGCCGAGTGTCGTGCAACACCACGATGCCGGGTGCCTGGCGCGCGATGTCGAAGATGGCGCGGTGATACGTCGCGTTGTTGCCAATGTTGTAGATGTTGGCATCGGCCCGGTTCAGCCGCGTCCAGTCCAGGGACGCCGGGTCGTAACAGACCACCGGCACGTCCAGGTCGAACTCCGGTGGCTCCGCCTGCGGTGTCCACAGCGTCACGTCGGCCAGGTTGCGCAGGGCGCGGGCAACGATCAGCGTGTGGTTGCCGACATCGCTGCGCAGCGGTGGCAGCGGCGAGAACAGGTTCAGGCGAGCAGGCATTCCACGACGTGCCCCCAGCTCAGCCCAAGCGCGTGGTAGCCGGCAAAGCCTTCTTCCCCGAGCGTGCGGGCGCTGACCCTGTCCGCCCAGAGTTCGTCCATCGCATCCGCCAGGGCGGCGGGGCTCGGTTCGCAAACCAGGCCGTTGCGGCCGTGCTCCACGAACTCCAGCGTGCCGCCGGAATCGGTGCAGGTGATGACGGCGCGGGCCGAGAGCATCGCCTCCAGCGTCACGTAGCCGTAATCCTCGTCGAGCGGTGGCACCAGCACGGCCAAGGCGCCGGCCAGCAGCTCGATTTTATGGTCGTCCGTCACCTCGCCCAGCCAAATGGTGCGGCCGGGCGCCACCGCCTCCGCCCGAGCCATCACGCCTTGCGCCCAGGCCGGGTCGTCCGCGGCGCCGGCGAACAGCACGCGCACGGCTTGGCTCGTGCGAGCCAGCGCCTCCACCACCAGCGCCTGCCGCTTGGGGCCGTTGACGCGGCTGGGCATCAGCAAATAATCGCCCTGAGGCGAGCTACGATAACGGCCGGCGAGCGGCGGGGGGTGGTACAAAGGTTCCGCCTCGATCCCGTTGTAGCGGCGCAGACGGCCGGCGACGTTGCGGGAAATGGCGAACACGCGGCCGGTCTCGGCAATCAGCCGCGTATCGGCGGACTGGATCGTATCCCGCGCCTCCGAACCGCCGGGCGCACCGTACAGGTCGCCCCATTGCTGCTCCCACAGATCGTAGGCGCCGCGGTGCTGGTGCAGGATCCACTGCGTCTTCGCCGGGTGAGGAATGAGGTAGGCCGGGAATTTCAGCCCGATCAGGCGATCGATCCGGGTGCCCATGCTCTCGGTCAGATCCAGCAGGCGGCAGGCCAGCATCTGCGACGGGATCGCAGCGGCCGGATACCATTTGAACGGAACGGATACGATCTCGGCCTCGTGCCCGGCGTCCTCGAGGGCGGCGCACAGGTTTTCGGCCAGCATCTCCGCCCCGCCCCGCACGAACGGGACCTGCACCGTGGCGACCGCGACCCGCATCAGTGCAGCAGGCGGTCGATGACGGTGGACCAGCCCAAATCCAGATCGGCGTAGTGCTGCTGCCCGGCCCGGCCCCAGGCCTCGGCACGGCTGCGGTGTGCCCACAGGCGGTCCAGCGCCGCGCCGAGCGCCTCCGGCCGCGGCGGGCACACCAGGCCGGTATGCCCGTCCACCACGAAGTCCAGTGGACCGCCGGAATCGCCGGCCGTCAGCACCGCCTTGGCACAGAGCATCGCCTCGAGCGTGACGTAGCCGTAATCCTCGTCCATCGGCGGAAACATGACGGCGAGGCAGCCGGCATACAGCGCCAGCCGCTCGGCCTCGTTCACCCGGCCGCGCCACTCCACCCGCTCGTCCAACCCCAAAGCGGTGCAGCGGGCGCGCAGGGCGGTGCCGTACGCGGGCGCGTCGATGGCGCCGATGAAGCACAGGCGGACCGGCTCGCACGTCAGGGCCAACGCCTCGATGGCAAGGTGTTGCCGCTTGCTCTCGTTCACGCGGCTCGGGAACAGGATGTAGTCGCCGTAGGGACCGGGGCGCAGGCGGTCGGCACCCGGCGGGGGATGGTGGAGCGGCTCGGACTCGACGCCGTTGAAGCGTCGCAGGCGGCCACTGACGACGCGGCTGTTGGTGTAGATCGCCTCGCACTCGCCGAACGCGGCATCGTCGGCGGCGCGGATGACGCTGCGGACGTGAGCCCCGTCGGGGGCGTGCAGCAGGTCGGAGAACGGTGCGTCCCACAGATCGTAGGCGCTGCGATGCTGGTGCAGCAGCCAGAGCCGCTTGGAGCGATGCGGCATCAGGTACGCGGGAAACTTTAGGCCGATCAGCCGGTCGATGCGCTGGCCGACCGCCTCGTCCACCTGCATCAGCCGGGCGGCCAGCATGTGCTCGGGGACCCGGGCGGCGGGATACCACTTGAACGGGATGCTGATGATCTCAGCCTGGTGTCCGGCGCTGCGAAGCGCGGCGAGCAGGCTCTGCGCGTGCATCTCGGCGCCGCCTTGGACGAACGGGACTTGGACGGTGGCGATTCCAACCCGCACGGCTACTTCTCCCTCTCCCGTGCGTCACGGGAGAGGGTCGGGGTGAGGGCTGCTTCTGGCAGGGTCGGTGCGGCGACACCCCTCATTCCGCCCTTCGCTGCCATTCCACGGGCCAAGCGAGCCCGCGGAACCTTTGGCAGCTGCGCGCTCTCCCACAAGGGGAGAGGGCGTTTTCTACCCGTCCGCACTCAGCGGCGCCGGGCGATCAGGGCGTAGTCCTGCGGGCCGTGGAAGATGCGGTCCAATGCCCCGGTCAGCGCTCGGTCGGTTCCGGGGAAGCGCGCCGTCATCGGGTGCAGCTCGACGATCTCGGCATCGGCGAAGCCACGGGCCTCGGCGACCATGGCCATCATCTCGCCCGGTAATGGATTGCGATGCGTCGGGTCCAGATAGAAGTTGCGGCTGGCGGTCAGGATGTTGGCCGGGTTCGGCGTCTCGAAGATGATCAAGCCACCCGGCATCAGCACCCGCAGCGCTTCGTCCATGATCCGCACCATCAGCTTGAACGGCAAATGCTCGACGACGTGGAAACCGGTGACGGCGCCCAGCGAGCCCGATGGCTGAGCCGCGAGAAATGTGAGGGCATCCGCCTCGGTGCAGTCCAGCCCGGCCTCGCGGCACACGGCGGCCATCCTCACGTTGAGGTCGACGCCACGTGCCACCAAGCCTTCGTCGCGCATCAACTCCAGGAATTCGCCACGGCCGGCGCCGATGTCCAGCACGGGGCGTTCGGGCGATCCGATGCCGGCATCCCGCAGCCGGGCCAGATACACGGCCTGACGCCGCTTGATGTCGGAGCGGGTGCCGCGAAACCGGTCCTCGAACTCCAAATAAAGGCTGTCCAGCGTGTGGTCGTCCTCCGAATCCAGCGCCTCCGGCACCCGATCGCGCAAGGCGTTCAACATGAGGCCAATGCGCCGCTGCTGATCCACCACCTCCTGCCGGTTGCGCGTGACGAGCGTCTCCGCCGCGACCAGCCGCCCGTCCAGTTCCGCGCGCAGCCCGTGGGCGGCATCATCGATGCGGCCGGCGATCGCCGGCAGGTCCACCCCCGCCTCGATCGTCGCGAGCCGCCTGCCATGGCTGCTCACGCCGTCCGCAACCGCGAGCAGGGACTCGATCACGCTGTCCTCGGTGGCCGCGAGTTGGCGGGTGAAGCTGGCGCCCTGCTCATCCAGCGCGGTCAGGCGGCGGCCCTGCCCGGACAGCGCCGTGAGCGCCGTGTGTCGCAGTTCCTCGTGCGACGCCTGGACGAGGGCGACCCGGCGCGTCGCGAGTTCGACGGCGAGCTGCAGTTCGGCCACCCGCTCCTCCAGCGCGCGGCGCCGGGTGTCCAGGGCCGTCTCCACCATGCCGAGGCGCGAGTCCAACTCCGCCCGCAGCGCCACATCCAGTTGCCCGCCCGATGCACGCCGCCGCCGCAGCATCGCGGTCACGCGTCGGCCCGCAAGGCTCAGGATGGGAATCCGTCGCACGATCCGGGTCAGTAAACGGCTGCGCAATCCCTGGATGACCCGGCCGGATTTCCGGCCCTCCGGGCTGGCGTGCAGCTCGCCGAGCAACTCGAGCTTGCCGACACCCCGTGCCAGGGCGGCCGTGAGACAGGCGGTTCCCGTCGCGTCCGGCGCGCGGCCGAGGATAGTGGCATAGGCGGCATCGATGAACGCCTGGCCGGACAGCGCCAGCAAGGCCGGCAACGGCAGCGCGGTGGGGATCGGGGCCGGCTTCGACACGGGAGAACTGGCGGCCCGCGCCTTTTCGGCCGCGGCGCGCATCGGGGCGGCGCCGGCGTGCTGGCGCGCAATCTCCGTCCAGATCTCGTCGGTGATCTCGGCAGCCGAGATCGGCACGAACGAGCCAATCCCGTGCGTATCAGGCATTTTTAGCTCTCCGGCTCCAGACGCGCTTTCAGGGAAGCGCCGTCGACCACCAGCTCTGTTACACGCAAGTGGGCGCAACGGATAATACTATCGTAGTCGTTAACGGAGAATCCCTGCACATTCACGCCGCGGCGCAGCTTGGCCAGTGCGGCTTGGCTGGCGGCACCCGGCCAGATGTGCCCGACTGGTTCGCAAAACAGGCCGATGAAGCCGCCGGGACGCAGCAGGCAGCGCAGGTTGCGCAGCGTCAGCGCCGGGTCGGGCATGGTGTGCAGCGAGCCGAAGCAGATCGCGGCATCGAACGCGGCCTCGTTCAGCGGCAGGTCGGCGAGATCGGCGCAGAACGACTGCACCGCAACTCCCGGTCGCCGCGGGACGAGCAATCCGAGCTGCAGCGCCAGCAAGTCGGTATCGGCGACCACCGTGTCGTAGCCGGGTTGCGCCGCGGCCGGGGTCGCGCCGCCGCCCAATTCCAGCACGCGAGGCCGGGCGGGAGCGTACCACGTCATCCAATCGGCCAGCAGCGCAAGCCCACGCGCCCGGTCGGCGTCGGGCTCGTGCGGGCCGGGTCCGTCGACGACCCAGCTCGGCGGCACGGCCAAGCCGGCGTCGTCACGCACGCTGATCGAGAACGGGCCGAACGGCGGCAGCCAACGCACGCCCTCCTGCACCATCGCGATGGACAGGGAATACTGGCCGGGCTGCGCGGGTGGCCGCAGCCGGAGCGCCAGCGTCAGGGCTTGGCCAGGCGCCACGTCGATGGGCAGGGGCGTGCGGACGTCCTCGGCGGAGCCAGCGTCCCACCGGCAGCCGATGGTGAACCGGCCCTCTCCGGTGCAACCCATCGTGGTCGCACCGGTATTGCGGAACCGCACGTTGGCCAGCAGTTCCTCACCGGGGCGCATCGCCCGCGGCAGGTATTCGGCCAGCCACTCGCTGCGCGGCTCGCCCTCGGTGACCCTCGGCGGCGGCGATGCATCCGGCGACAGCCCGGCCAGCACGGCCCCGTCCTGTGGCAACATCCCGCCCTCGCCCGCTTGCAGGCGAACCCGGGCGCCCGATGCGCGACGGACGCGAAGGGTGGTGATCGGGTCGACCGGGATGCCCAGTCGCTGCATCACGGCCGCGACCAGCGCCGGGTCCAGCAGGGGGGCGCGGTGCGGCACGGCATCGCTGACCAGGACCGGGATATCGGCCTGCACGTGGAACACCCGGCCGCAGCCGCGGCATTCGAGGCGCGTGCCGTGATCCAATAGTCCCGCGGACCGGCAACCCGGACAGCGCAACAGGTCTAACAGCCGTGTGGTGTCCGCCATGGGTGCCCTCATTGATCGATCCGAAAGGCGTCCGACACGCGCCGTACCCGCCCCAGTGCGTCCACCAGCATGACGTCGAACCGGGTTCCAGCGGCGCCCCACTCCGGATGGGCCGCCAGCAGAATCTCGGCCGCCGCCATCAGCCGGGCGCGCTGGCGGAGCCCGAGCGATGCTGCGGCATCGGCCAGGACAGGGCGCGCCTTGACCTCCACCAGCGCCAGTAGGCCGTCCCGCTCCGCCGCGATGTCGATCTCGCCGGCAGGGGTGCGGAGCCGACGGCCGAGGACGGTCCAGCCATCGGCCTCCAGCGCCGTGCAGGCCGCGGTTTCCGCAGCGACGCCGCGTGCCTGCGCGACGCGGCCCCTCACCTGCCGCTGGGGCGGCGGGATCAGCCGTACCGTCCCCGTTCGAGGATCTCGAGCGTGTATTCGCGGTAGGTCACGCCCAGCGCCTCCGCCCGCTCCAGCCGGCGCAGCGCCACCTCCCGCGGGGCAGACCAGGCTCGCTTGCGCGCCCGGCGCCAGCACCACAGGCGCCAGCCGGCAGGATCGTCGCTATCCAGCGGAGGGCCGCCATTATGGCCGATCGCCGGGACCGATGAATTCTTCGCGGATTGCCGCACGGCACTTGCCTCCGGAGCGTTGGCGAACGATGGCATCGCTGCCGTTTGCCCGACAAGGTGGCCGCCATGTTCGACCGTCGCCGAAAGCCACTCCGACCCTTCCGCTCCGCCCGGCGCCGGACCATGTCTCCGGGCATGCGACTCCTCAGGATCCTCTACCGGCTCGGCGGCCTCGTCATCGCCTTGGTGCTGCTGTGCCTGTTCGCCGCGGGCGGGGCGTTGTTCTTGTCCATGCCCGCCGCGCACGAGGCGGCCGCCATCCCCGGCCTGTCCGCCCCCGTCTCGGTGGCGTTTGACGGCAACGGCATCCCCCACATCCGGGCCGCCACCGCCGAGGATGGTGCCGCGGCGATCGGGTGGGTGCACGCGCGGGACCGGCTGTTTCAGATGGAGCTGATGCGCCGCGCCGCCTCCGGCCAGGTGTCGGAGTTGGCGGGGGCGCGGGCCCTGCCGCTGGACCGCATGATGCGCGTGCTGGGCCTGCGCGTGCGGGCGGAGGAGGAGTTGGACACCCTGCCCGCCGAGACGCGGAGCATGCTGGACGCCTATGCGCGCGGCGTGAACGCCTATGTGGCTGCGCACGGCCGTTGGAGCGCGTTCCAGTTCGCTGTGCTGGGCCGCCCCGCACCCTGGACGCCGGTGGATAGCCTGCTGTGGGGCAAGACGATGGGCATGTACCTGTCGGGCAACTGGGACTACGAGCTCGAGCGTTTGTCGCTATCCGCCACGGTGCCGCGGGCGATGGTGGATGCGCTGTGGCCGCCGCAGGATGCGACACCTGGCCCGAGTGCCTCCGCAGCCCAGCCGCTCTTCGCCGGCCTGGCAGCCGCGATTAGGGCCGCCGTGCCGCACTTCCCCGACCCGTTCACCCTGCCGGACACGGCCTCCAACGAATGGGCGGTGGATGGGGCGCACAGCACGACGGGGGCGCCGCTGCTAGCGGGCGATCCGCACCTTGCTTACAGCACGCCGGGCATTTGGTATCTGGCGCGGATCGACACGCCAACGGGCACGCTGGTTGGCGCGACCGCGCCCGGCGTGCCGTTCCTGGTGATCGGCCATAATAGCCGCATCGGCTGGACCTTCACGACCAACGGCGCCGACACCCAGGACGTTTTCACCGAGACCGTGCTGCCCGACGGGCGCTACGCCACGCCCGACGGCCCAGCCGCCTTCAAGACGCGCGTCGAGCACATCGCGGTCCGCGGCGGTCCGGGGGAGGACATCACGGTGCGCGAGACCCGGCATGGCCCCGTGGTCAGCGATCTCGCACGCTTCCCTGCCCCGGCCGGCACCGTGTTCGCCGCGGAGATGGCCAATTTGGCACCCGGCGATGACGCGGCCAGCGGCCTGCTGGCGCTGAACCACGCCGGGTCGGTGGCGGATGCCGGGCGGGCGGCGGCCCTGATCACGTCTCCGGTGCAGAATCTGCTGGTAGCGGACCATGCCGGGATCGGCCAGTTCACCACGGGGCGCGTCCCGGTGCGCCGGGCCGGCGACGGCGACTGGCCCGAGTCCGGAGCAGACGGCGCGCACGACTGGGTCGGCTGGGCCAGCGGCGACGCCCTGCCGCATGTGGTCGACCCGGCCAGCGGACATATCGTCAACACCAACGAGCGGGTGGCGCCGCCGGACTTCCCTGTCTTCATGGGCCGCGACTTCTTCGGCGACTGGCGGGCGCGCCGGGTGCGGCAACTGCTCGGCATCGGCAAGCTGTCGCCCGAGGATTTCGCCACCATGCAGGTGGACGTCACCAGCACCTTCGCCCAACAGGTGCTGCCGGCCCTGCTGGCCCGCCCACGCGGGGATGACCTGGCAGGCCGTGCGGCGGCGCTGCTGGTGCGGTGGGATGGGCGGATGGGAATGGATCTGCCGCAGCCGCTGATCTTCAACGCATGGATCCAGGGCTTCGAGCACCTCGCGTTGGAGCACAACCACATTCCGCCCAATGCCTCGCGCCCCTGGGCGGACATGGCGGCCTGGCTGCTGAGCCCGGCCGGGGCCAGTTGGTGCGGCGGCGATTGCGGTCCGTTGCTGGACCAGGCGCTACAGCAGGCGCTGCCGCCGCTCGCGGCAAAACTGGGGCCCGACCCGGCGCTATGGAAGTGGGGCGATGTGCATGTCGCGACCTTCGCCGACCCGGTGATCCCACCCTTGTCGCAGCGCATCCCGCAGCCGGGGGACGACACCACCATCTTCCGTGGCGGCAGCCGTCCCGGCAGCTTCGACGCCGTCCATGGCCCCGGCTACCGCGGCGTGTACGATCTGGCCGACCTGGACCGCAGCTTGTTCATCACCGCACCGGGCGAGTCCGGCAGCCCGCTGAGCCCACATTTCCATGATCTTCTACGGCGTTGGCGTGACGGCCGGACCGTGACGATCGGTCCGGATGCGGAGGGTGGCAATGCCTCGATCGACCTGCACCCGTAACTGGCGATTGACCGATTCGCCCGCGACGTGGACGATGGTGTACCAATGACCTACAAGCCCCCGCGCCGGCCGCAATTCTTCTACACCACGGCCCCGCTGCCGTGCCCGTACATTGCCGGCCGTACCGAGCGCAAAGTGGTCACCGAGATCACCGGGCCCGACAGCGACGGGCTGCACGACCGCCTTTCGCGCGCCGGCTTCCGCCGCAGCCATAACATCGCCTATGCGCCGGTTTGCCCGGCCTGCAACGCCTGCGTTCCGATCCGTATCCCGGTCGCCACCTTCCAGCCGGACCGGACGCTGCGCCGGGTCGCTCGGTACAATGCGGGGGTGGAGGGTTACGAAGTCGCGGCGCGGGCGACGGCCGAGCAGTTCCAGCTGTTCCAGCGCTACCAAATGGCCCGCCACGGCGACGGCGACATGGCCACGATGAGTTTCTACGACTATCGCGCGATGGTAGAAGACACCCCGATCGAAACCAGCATCATCGAGTTCCGCGACCCCGACGACCGCCTGGTGGGCGGGTGCCTGACCGACCGGCTCGGTGACGGGCTGTCGGCGGTCTACAGCTTCTTTGCGCCCGAACTGGAGCGGCGCTCGCTGGGCAACTATGCGATCCTGTGGCTGATCGAGCGGGCGCGGGCGTTGGGGCTGCCCTACGTCTATCTGGGCTACTGGGTCCCGGAGAGTGCCAAGATGGCGTACAAGGCCCGGTTCAGGCCATCCGAGGTTTTGGCGGGCGGGGCTTGGCGGGTGTTACGGGACGCGGACCAGGTGCCGATGCCGGCGGGCGAGGCAGCGATGGTGTCGGAGCCGAGCTGAGGCGCTTTCATAAGACCTCTCCCTCTCCTCGCCCGTCCTTCACGGGAGAGGGAGAAGAAAGCAAGTTCGAATATCCTGCCCGCGCACGCTGGTGTCAGACGATCAGCCCGCTGGCCCGCACCAGGGCCGAGGAGGCTGCCATGGATTCGCTCACCGCCAACGCAGCGGCCAGGGCCCGGCGGCCGGCTGCTGCATCGACCAGCACCGTGGCGCCGTCCAGGCAGGCCGCCACGAAGCCGGCATGTTCGGCCTCCATCGCGTCGTGGTCCCGCCACGAGATCGCCTCGCGCCGGAAGCCGCCGGTCCCGGGAAGCGGCAGGCCCCGTTCGCGACCGATCATCACCAGTTCCCGTGCGCCGAAATCGGCCGATAGATAGCCCTCCTGGGAGAACAGCCGCATCCGCCGCTCGGTCTTGATCGAGATCCGGCTCGCAGTGATGGTCGCGACGCAGCCATTGGCGAAGCGCACCCGGGCGTTGGCGATGTCTTCCGACGTGGAGGATACGGCGGCCCCCAGGGCGTCGACGCTGGTGATCTCGCTGTCGACCAGGGACAGCACCAAGTCGAGATCGTGGATCATCAGGTCCAGGATCACCGACACATCGGTGCCGCGGGGCTTGTAGGGGGCGATCCGCGTCGCTTCGATATAGAGCGGCCGGGTGATGCGGCGGCTGATCGCGCGGTGCTCGGCGGAAAAGCGCAGCAGGTGCCCAACCTGCAGGATCCGGCCCCGCGCCGTCGCCAGGGCTGCGAGCGCGTCCGCCTGGGCGAGGGTCGCGGCGATCGGCTTCTCCACCAGAACGTGGCAGCCGGCCTCCAAGGCTTGAGTCGCCAGATCGTGGTGCGCCTCCGCCGGGGCGGCGATCACCACCGCCTGGCAGGCCTCCAACAGCGCGGCCAATGCCATTGCGGGTGCGCCACCGGCCTCCCGCCCGACGGCCGAGGCGCGGGCCGGGTCGACGTCGTAGACGCCGACCAGGTCGGCCCGGGGCGCCGCCGCAATCTTCAATGCGTGGAACCGGCCGAAATGCCCGGCGCCCACCAAACCCATCCGCAACCGCGCTTCGCTCATGCAGCGGCGCATAGCACGCCGCCATCAGGGTTGCATCGCCCCCTGCCGCTGGGCATAGACATCCGCCAATTGGAGTGACCCGGCCACCATGCTCTACTTTGGCCGCGCCAAGACCACGCTGATCCTCGGCGTATGCGTCCTTGGCGCCCTGCTCTGCCTACCCAACTTCCTGCCGCAGCCCGCATCGTGGGTTCCGTGGCGGCAGGTGCATCTCGGCCTCGATTTGCGCGGCGGCTCGTACCTGCTGCTGCAGGTCGACATGGACGCGGTGCGCAAGGAGCGGTTGGACACCATCCTGGACCGGACCCGCCAGGCGCTGGCCGGCAAGTATCGCAGCTTGACCGAGCCAGCGGGGGAAAGCCGCGTCGCGGTTGCCCTGCGTGACCCGACGCAGACCCAGGCCGCGGTCGCCACGCTGACGCCGTTGGCCGCCAACCCCGACGGGACGCAGGATTTCGACGTCGCGAGCCAGCCGGACGGCACGCTGTCGATCACCCCCAACGAGGCCGCGCTGCGCGCCCGGGCGAGCGGCGCGGTGCAGCAATCGATCGAGATCGTCCGCCGCCGCATCGACGCGACCGGCGTGCTCGACCCGCAGATCACCCGCCAGGGCGAGAGCCGCATCGTCGTGCAACTGCCTGGCGTCGACGATCCGAACCGCATCAAGCAGCTGATCGGCACCACGGCCAAGATGACGTTCCACCTGCTGGACGAGGGCGCGGACACCAGCCGCCCCGCGGTGCCGGGTGACGAGATCCTGCCTTCGGAGGACAACCCGGCGCAGAAATACGCCGTTCGCCGCCGGGTCGAGGTGGATGGGGCAAACCTGACCGATGCCAGCCCCTCCCGGAACACCCAAACCGGCGAGTGGGTGGTGGATTTCGTGTTCGACAGCCTCGGCTCCCGACGGTTTGCGGATGTGACCACGGCGAATGTCGGACATCCGTTCGCGATCGTGCTGGACGACAAGGTGCTGACCGCCCCGGTGATCCGCGAGCCGATCACGGGGGGCCGCGGCCAGATCAGCGGCAATTTCACGGCCCAGTCGGCCACCGACCTCGCCGTGTTGCTGCGCGCTGGCGCCCTGCCCGCGCCGCTGACGGTGGTCGAGGAGCGGACGGTTGGGCCGGAGCTCGGCGCCGACAGCATCCGGGCGGGCGCCATCGCACTCGGCGTCGGCTTCCTGCTGGTGGTCGGCTTCATGGGCACGTTCTACGGGCTGTTCGGCTGGTTCGCGAACGTGGCACTGCTGGTCAACCTGGTCATGATGCTGGCGGTGCTGTCGCTGCTGGAAGCCACGCTCACGCTGCCGGGCATGGCGGGCATCCTGCTCACGCTGGGCATGGCGGTGGACGCCAACATCCTGATCAACGAGCGCATCCGCGAGGAAACCCGGCTGGACCGAAAGCCCGTCGCCGCGCTGGAGGCAGGGTTCCGCCGCGCCTACAGCACCATCATCGACAGCAATGCCACCGCTTTCCTCGCCCATGTGATGCTGTTCGTCTTCGGGTCTGGCCCGGTTCGGGGCTTTGCCGTCACCATTACGGTCGGTATCGTGACGACGCTGTTCACTGCGACCGTGCTGGCCCGGCTGATGATGGTGCGCTGGTATACTTCCCGCCGCCCAGCCCTGCTGCCGGTCTAGTGCACTGACGCATTCAGCATGTGTCAGAGCACTCGTTTAATTTTGTGGGCCGATTCAGCCGACGGGCCGAAGCGCCCGTCGGCATCGGACCACTAGGACGCACCATGTTCCTCCGCCCCCTGCTCCGCCTGGCCCCCGACAACACGCGTATCAAGTTCATGCGCGGCCGCTTCATCGGCCTGGGAACGTCGGCCGTGCTCTCGATCCTGTCGTTGACGGTCGCTTTTTACCCGGGGCTCAATCTCGGGATCGACTTCAAGGGCGGCATCGTCATGGAGGTGCACACGCCGGGGGCCGCCGATTTCGGCAAGATCCGCACTGCTCTGGCCGCGCACAATGTGCCGCCGAACGGGCTGCAGCGGTTCGGCGACGAGCATGGCGTGCTGATCCGGCTCGATCGCCAGCCGACCGAAGCCGGCACCGAGCAAGTCGTCTCCCGCGTCCGCGACGCATTGGCCGAGGCCCAGCCCGGTACCACGATCCAACGCACCGACGCCGTCGGCGCCTCGGTCTCGGACGAATTGTTCCGCAACGGATTGCTGGCCCTGGGCATCAGCCTGCTGATGATCCTGGTCTATATCTGGTTCCGCTTCGAGTGGCAGTTCGCCGTGGGCGCCGTCGTCACTCTTTTGCTCGACGTGACAAAGGTGATCGGCTTTCTGGCCATCACCCGAATCGAGTTCAACCTGGTCATGGTCGCGGCGATCCTGACCGTGATCGGCTACTCCACGAACGACAAAGTGGTTGTTTACGACCGTGTTCGTGAAAATCTACGCAAGTATAAATCGATGCCGCTCCGCGAACTGATAGACTTTTCGATCAACGAGACGCTCAACCGGACGCTCGGAACCTCGATGACCGTGTTCCTGGCCAGCCTTCCGCTCGCCCTGTTCGGTGGGCCGGCGCTCTCCGGCTTCGCCGCCGTGATGTTGTTCGGTATCGTCGTGGGGACTTCCTCGTCGATCTTCATAGCGGCGCCTATCCTCCTGTTTCTTGGGGAGAAAAGGTTGCGCCGCGATGCCGCCCCGGCCAAACCGACCAGCCGGCCCGCTCGTAACGTCAGCTAGCAAGGCGGGCGCCGCCAAGCGTACTCGCGGTCAGATTTTCCGCCCCGGGCACGTTCGTACTTCTATCGACTAATCGACCCGGCAGTGGCACGATACATACAGTGTCCGTCGCAGGCTGGATTGGACCTCTCATTGTTGGGGCAGAATACGATTTCAGCGCAGTCCGCCCAGGTCCTATTATTATGTAATGATCCGGCTTGGGTCGTCGCCGCCGAAGTCGAGGTGTCAAAGACGGGCAGCGTCCTCGATCGGGCAAGCTCGGCGACCGAGGCGCTCTATCACCTCGTGGAGCCGTCCCACCGGATCTCGCATTTGCTGCTCGAACCTGCGGCGGCCGGCACCATGGTGCGCGATCTCGTCGGCGTCTCCGCCGGAGAGTTCGGCTCGCAGGTCGAACTGATCCTCCTGGGTGAGGTCACGGGCCTGCCTGGCGGCAGCGGCATCATCAATGCCAGGACTCCGGGCGATCTGGGCCGGGCCTTGCGGGAACATCGGCCCCCGAGCGCGAACCGGCCTTCCATGTCGACATCGGATGTCGCGTTGACCTTCGATGCCCGCGATGTCGATTGCCGGTTCCAACCGATCGTCCGGCTGACCGATCGTGCGCCGGTCGGCATGGAGACGCTCGTCCGCCTGAACCACCAGGAGTATGGGACGATCGGTCCCGACCAGTTCATCCCCCAAATCGAGCGCGCTGGGCTTTCGCTGCGGCTCACGGATGCCGTGGCCTATGCCGCGATGGCGAGCGTCGATCCGGCCCTGCTGGACTACCGGCACCTGTTCGTCAGCATCAACCTGCCGCTCGATGTGTTGCTGTTCCCCGAGGCGTTGCAGCGGATCGAGGGCCACCGCCAACAGTTCGCAATTCCGGTCGAGCGGATCCTGATCGAGTTGACGGAAAGTCGTCCCGTCAGCGACCTCGCCGGGCTGACTTACGCGCTCGAGCGTTGGCGAAATGCCGGATACCGGGTCGCCATCGACGACATGGGGCCGGAGATGATGAACCAGTTGAACCTGTTCGATTTGCCGTTCAACGTGGTCAAGCTCGACAAGCAGGTGGTTCTGCGGTCGCAAACCGACTTGCTGGCCCGCAATTATCTCAAGCGAACAGTGAACAACGCCAAGAGCCGTTCGCTCGAAGTCATCGCCGAGGGGATCGAGAACGAGGCGATGTGGGTGCGGATGCGCGATATGGATGTCGAGTATGGGCAGGGATTTCTGATCGCCCGCGCGCTTCCGGCCGCTGCGCTGCCAATCTGGCTCGAAGCGTGGTCGAACCAACTCGCGCTACCGCCCGACCGCGAGCCTACTTAACGCGCACCTCCTCCTCGGCCCTGGCCCCCGCATGGGAGGGGAGAGGTCACCGCGTGCGGCGTTCGCTGGCGAACAGGTGCATCAAATAGCCGCCCTGCTCGAACGTGCCTTCCTCGCGCATGCCGATCGCGCCCAGCACCGTGCGCGACGCCAGATTACTGTCCCGGGCGATCCCAACCACCCGGGTCAACCCGGCCCGGTTATGCGCATCCTGCAGCACCGCACCCGCCGCCTCGCGCGCCAGCCCCTGACCGCGAGTCGCTGGGTGGAAGGCCATGCGCAAGGCAATGCCACGCGCATCTGGCCGCTCGTGCAGCCCGGTGACGCCGAGCAGGTGGCCGCCAGCGTCCCGCGCGGTCCACATGCCCACGTCGTGCGAGCCCCAGAACGACAGTTCGGCGGCGAGATCCTGCGCCGTTTGCTCGGGCGTGCGGACGCCGCCCAGCATCGTCGCCCAGCACAGCGGGTCCACCTTGAACCGCACCAGGTCCGGCAGATCCGCGGCACTATACGGGGCGAGCCAAAGCCGCCCCGTGCGAAGGGGATGCACGCGCCGATCCGGCTTGGCTCTGGCCCTACCGCGCGAGGGGCCGGTACTTGATCCGATGCGGGTCGGTGGAGTGCTCGCCGAGACGGCGGCGCTTGTCTTCCTCATAGGCCTGGAAGTTGCCCTCGAACCACTCGACGTGGCTATCACCTTCGAAGGCCAGGATGTGCGTGGCCAGACGGTCCAGGAACCAGCGGTCGTGGCTGATGATCACGGCGCAGCCAGGGAACTCGGCTAGCGCCTCCTCCAGCGCCCGTAGCGTATCGACGTCCAAATCGTTGGTCGGCTCGTCGAGCAGGATGACGTTGCTCTCGCTCTTCAGCATCTTGGCCAGATGCACCCGGTTGCGCTCGCCGCCCGAGAGCACCCCCACCCGCTTCTGCTGATCGCTGCCCTTGAAGTTGAAGGCGCCGACATAGGCGCGCGACTGCACGGCGCGCTTGCCGAGATAGATCACATCCGTACCGCCGCTGATCTCCTCCCAGACGGTCTTGGTCCCGTCCAGGCTATCGCGCGACTGGTCCACGTAGCCGAGCTTCACGGTCTCGCCGACCACCAGTTCGCCGGCATCGGGCTTCTCCTGCTCGGTGATCATGCGGAACATCGTGGTCTTGCCGGCACCGTTCGGGCCAATCACGCCCACGATGCCACCGGGCGGCAGCTTGAAGCTCAGATTGTCGATGAGGACGTGGTTGCCATAGCCCTTGCGCACGGCCTCGGCGGTGATGACGGTGCCGCCCAGGCGCGGGCCCGGCGGGATGACGATCTCGGCCGTGGCGCCGGCCATCTCGGCAGATTTCGCCAGCATCTGCTCGTATTTGTCGATCCGGGCGCGGGACTTGGTCTGCCGTGCCCGCGGCGAGGACTGGATCCACTCCTGCTCGGCGGCGAGCGCGCGCTGGCGAGAACTCTCTTCCTTCTCCTCTTGCTTCAGCCGCTTGCGCTTCTGCTCCAGCCACGAGGAGTAATTGCCCTCGAACGGATAGCCGCGGCCGCGCTCGATCTCCAGGATCCAGTTGGTGACGTTGTCCAGGAAGTAGCGGTCGTGGGTCACGATCATCACGGTGCCGGCGTATTCCCGCAGCGTCTTCTCCAGCCAGGCGACGCTTTCGGCGTCCAAATGGTTGGTCGGCTCGTCCAGCAGCAGCAGTTCGGGCTTGTCCAGCAGCAGCCGGCAAAGTGCCACCCGGCGCCGCTCGCCGCCCGACAGCTTCGTCACCGGGCTGTCCGGCGGTGGGCAGCGCAGGGCGTCCAGCGCGATCTCGATGCGCCGGTCCAGCTCCCAGCCGTCTTCGGCGTCGATCTTCTCCTGCAGCTCGGCCTGTTCGGCGAGCAGGGTGTTCATCTTGTCGTCGTCCATCGGCTCGCCGAATTCCTCGCTGATCGCGTTGAACCGGTCGATGGCGGCTTTCAGCGGGCCGAAGGCGAGCATCACGTTCTCGGCGACGGTCAGCTCCGGGTCGAGCTGCGGCTCCTGCTCGAGGTAGCCGACGCGCACGCCCTCGGCGGCCCATGCCTCGCCGCCGTATTCCAGTTCCCGTCCGGCCATGATCTTCAGCAGCGTGGACTTGCCGGCGCCGTTTACGCCCAGCACGCCGATCTTCACCCCGGGCAGAAAGGATAGCGTGATGCCCTTGAACACCTCGCGACCACCCGGATAGGCTTTGGTGAGGTCCTTCATGACGTAGGCGTATTGGTAGGCGGCCATGGCGGCGGCTCCTGGGACGTGCGGCGGAGCGATGGTTTAGGATCGGCGAGCCACGAGAGCAACTAAAGCGCGCTCGATCGAACTCCTCTCCCTCTCCCGTTCTTCACGGGAGAGGGCCGGGGTGAGGGCCGCTACACGACTGCAGCCGTTTCGGGGCGGCAGTCGCACCCTCACCCCGGCCCTCTCCCGCCCGCGGGAGAGGGAGAAGAACGCCGCAGCGCCTGCTTGTCGATCTTGCCGACCACCGTCTTCGGCAGCATGTCCGACCACGCGAAATGCTGCGGCACTTTGTACCGCGCCAGCAGCCCGGCGAGATGCGCCGCCAGCCCTTCGGCCGTAGGCTTGGCCGTGCCCCGGGGCACCACCACGGCATGCAGAGCCTCCCCCTTGTGCGGGTCGGGGACGCCGAACACGGCGGCCTCACCCACGTCCGGATGCATCAGCAGCGCATCCTCGACCTCGCGCGGGTAGACGTTGAAGCCGGACACCACGACCATGTCCTTCTTGCGGTCGCAGATGTGCAGGTAGCCGTCCGCGTCGATCCAGCCGATGTCGCCGGTGTGCAGCCAGCCATCCCGCAGCGCCTCGGCCGTCTGCTCCGGCAGGTTGCGGTAGCCGCGCATCAACGCCGGGCCACGCGCCCTCACCTCGCCCTGCTCGCCGGTGGGGAGCGGCTGGAGCCCGGTCGCAACGTCCACGATGCCGATCTCCGTGCCCGGCACCGCGATACCGACCGACCCGGCCTTGCGCTCACCCTTGCGCGGATTGAATGCCAGCACGGGGCCGGTCTCGGTCTGGCCGAACCCCTCGCACACCGTCGCACCGGTCGCCGCCTCCCACCGCCGCATGATCTCCGGCGGGAGAGCCGACGCACCGGAATAGCACAGCCGCAACGAGGAAAAATCCGTCTGCGCGAAGCCCTCGTAGCCCATCAGGCCGTTGAAGATGGTCGGGCTGCCGGAGAACAGCGTGATGCGCTGCTGCACGATGGCGTCCAGCACCAGCTTCGGGTGGTAGCGCGGCAAGATCACCAACGTGCTTCGGCAATACAGTGCCAAATAGAGACACATCGCCGTCGCGTAGACGTGGAACAGCGGCGTGATGGCGAGCACGCGCTCCGCCTCGGGCTCGGTCGGCAGCAGCGCCTCGCGCTGGCTGACGTTGATCGCCACCGCGCGGTGGGACAGCTCGACGCCTTTGGAGCGGCCGGTCGTGCCGCCGGTGTATTGCAGCGTCGACAGGCTGTCGGGATCCGGCAAGGCTGGCAATGCACCGTGACCGCCAAGCAGGCGACGGGCGCCCGGACCGACGGCGATGGTGTTGGCAATGCCCAGTTCTCCGGCGACCGGCAGCACGGTGGCGGCTACCTCCACGCCGTGCAGCACCAAGGCCGGGTCGGCGTCCGCGAGGATCGGCCGCAGCTCGTGCGCGGTGTAGGCCGGGTTCAGCGGCACTACCTGCGCGCCCGCCGCCTGCACCGCCAGCGTGGCGACGGCGATGTCGATGGAGTTGCCCAGCAACAGCACGATCCGCTGGCCGCGGTACACCTCCAGTTCCGCTGCCAACCCGGCGACCGCGGCGAGGTAGCCGGCGTAGTCCAACCGCTCGTCACCGCAGACCAGCGCCTCCCCGGACGGATTGCGCGCGGCGGCATCGACCAGCATGTGGACGACGGTCGGAAAGACGGGTGGCAGGATCACGCGGCGTCCCGCACGTCGACGACGACGGCCATGCCGGTGTCTCCGGCGGCACAGCCCTGGAACAGGCCGCGACCACCGCCGCGTTCGGCCAGTTCTTCGATCAGCTCGATCACTCCGCGCAGCCCCGTCGGCCCCTGCGGATGGCCCCAGACCAGCGAGCAGCCGTAGTGGTTCATCCGCTCCGGCGGCAGGCCGAAATGGCGGCAGAAGGCGATGTCGTTCACCACGAACGGATTGTGCGACTTGATGGCATCGATGTCGCCGATCTGCAGCCCGGCCGCGTCCAGGGCACGCTGCGTCGCCGGAATGGGTGATTCCGGCATGAACCCCTTCTCCGCCCGGGCCGCGCCGAAGCCCAGCACGGTGATGGCGATCGGGGCGCGCTGCAGCGCGCGGGCGCGCTCCGGTGTGGTCACCACGATCGCGGCGCTGCCATCGGCCGGATGCGTTTGCCCGCCGTAGGTCACGGATCCGCCCTCGACCACCGGGCGCAATTTGGCCAGGCCCTCGGCATTGGTTCCGTGCACGCCCTCGTCACCCGCCATGGTCGCAGCGACGCGGCGGAACTTGGCGTCCGGCACGGCAAACGGCAGGTCCATGTAGCGCCGCTGGAAGGCGCGATCGTTCGCCAGTGCATCGGCGTACTGGTCATAGCGCAGCAGGGTCACCTCGTTCTGCTCTTCGGTGCCGATCTGGTATTTGCGGGCGACGTTCTCCGCCGTTTCCACCATCGCGAGCTTGGCGAAGGGATCGCGGGCGAAGTTGTCGAGCACCCAGTCCTCGTGCACGCCGTGGCCTCCCGGGCCGGACGGGTCGGGGTAATACAGCATCGGCCCGTTCGACACCCGGTCTGCGCAGGTCACCAGCATGGTGTCGCAAGCGCCGGAGCCGATCTCCGCCGCCGCGGTGGCCAGGGTGCGGACACCGGTCGCGCAGGCCTGGTTGATGGTGGGGCCGTGCGCCTGAGGAGCGCCCAGTTCGCCCATCAGCCAGGGCAGGCCGTAGAAGGCGCCCCGTTGCGGCACGGTGGTGCCCAGCACGCCGCCGTCGAAGATGGCCGGGTCGATGTTGCGCCGGGCCAGGGCGTCCTTCGCCACGTGGGCCGCAAACAACAGGCTATGCAGGTGCGACAGCGCCCCCTGCCATTTGGCGAAGGGCGTGCTCCAATAGGCGCCGTAGGGGATTGCTGTGGCTCGCATTTGCTAGTCTCACCCGCCGCTGGCGGACGGCGCAAGATGGCGGCGGGCGATCTCAGGGAACGTAGGCCGGCGTTCCAGCCTTATGAGCGAGGGGCACGTGGGCTCCGCTCGGTATTCAGGTGGTGAAACGATGTCACTCGCAACGGCACTGCGGACCATGGGTGTCCTGGCGGCACTGGCGTGCTGCAATCCGGCCCTCGCGCAATCACCGGCGCCGGGTCAGGCGTCCGGTCAAATCCGGCACCGGACCTACCGTGCCCCACCCCGGGTCCCCGCCCTGCGGCCACGCACCAACCGTCCCGTCGGGCATCTTTTCGGGCTGCCAGTCGTCGTCAACGCGCCGGTTGCACAACCCTATGCGCCGTCCGCTTACCGGAACTTCGGCGGTCAGCCGGAGCAGAGCGGCGACGACCTCACGGCCGGCTTCTCGGGCCCGCGTTCGCCCTAGCTGAGGCGAGCCGCGGGCGGCGGCGTCACTCCGGCTGAGCGGCTGCGATCGGGATGTCCCGCGCTTCCGTGCTGGGTTGTTCGCCGCGCAGTTCCCGCTCCAGGTCCGGCTGGTCGTCGCCTTCTTCCTCGGCTTCCTCGCGACGGGGGCCGTTGTGGTTGATCTGCGGGTTGTGCTGGGGCTGCGCGGCGGCAGCGGCGCCATTGTGCTGCGGGTTCAGCTGCTGCGCCTGGTTGATTGCGTTGATGATGCGGAAATAATGCTCGGCGTGCTGGAAATAGCCCTCGGCCATCACTCGGTCGCCGCTGCTGGTCGCGTCACGGCCGAGCTGCAGATACTTCTCGAACAGCTGCTGCGCCGTGCCGCGGATGCGCAGGTCGGGGCCGTTGCTGTCGAAGACGTGGTTGCGATTGAGGGGAACGTTGCCGCTCTGGTGCCGGGGTGGACCGCCGCCGCCGCCACCACCACTGCCGCCGCGGTTATTCCGGCCACGCATGCGTTTCATGTTCATTCGGGTCTGTTGCTCTTCCAGTGTCGATATCGGTCGGGCCTGGTGGCCAGCGTGACGGGGACCGAGGGTCGGGCCAAATGCCCGCGCCACGAACGCACCGGCCACCCCATAGGGGCATGGACCGTCCGCTCACCCGCGTTGCCGGCCGGACCCTAGCGGGGGCGCGGCGGTTCGCCAAACGATTTTTTACGGGCGGCTGCGGATCGGGAGCGCCCGCGCGATGCCGGCGACGTCCGGCCGCGGCGGCCCGGGGTGCAATCCGGCGGACCGCGCCAGGTCGGACACGGCCGGGGCCTGTCCCTGACCGAGTTCGAAAATGGCGATGCCACCCGGGGCCAACAAGGCCGGCAGCGCTTCGACCAGCAAACGATAGGCGGCCAGACCATCCCGCCCGCCATCCAGGGCGAGTCCGGGCTCGTGCCGCGCCACTTCGGGCATCAGCGACGGGATCGCCGCCGTCTCGATGTAGGGCGGGTTGGACAGGATGAGGTCGAACCGTCCGTGCAGCGGGGTCGCCCAATCGGCGCAGACGATTACGGCGCGCGCCGCCAGCCCCGACCGTTCGGCATTGCGCCGGGCCAGCCTTGCCGCGGGTTCGGCCCGCTCGACGCCGACGCCCCAGGCTTGCGGGAACTCGGCCAGGGCGGCGAGCAGCAAACACCCGGTGCCGGTGCCGAGGTCGAGCACGCGCTGCGGCGGGTGGTCGGCGCAAGACTCGAGCGCTGCCTCGATCAGGGTTTCCGAGTCGGCGCGGGGGATCAGTGTGTCGGTGGAGACCAGCAGATCCAAGGTCCAGAACGGCTGGTGGCCGACGATGAGGGCCAACGGTTCGCGGCCAGCCCGGCGCTTTACGAGGGCGTCGTAGCCTGATGCGGGGCGGTCGGAGGGAAGGTGCTGCAGGAGGGCGGCGCCGTCCAGCCCCGTTGCGTGACACAGCAGGAGGCGGGCTTCGCGGCGGGGATCTTCGATGCCGGCCGCGGCGAGTTGGGTCGAGGCTTGGGCTAAGCGGTCCGCGAGCGTCAAGCGGGCGCCCTTCTCCCTCTCCCGTCCTTTACGGGAGAGGGCCGGGGTGAGGGCCACGTTGAAACGAACCCGGGCGCGGCACCCCTCACCCCGGCCCTCTCCCACAAGGGGAGAGGGAGAACCCTAGTCATCCGCTGCCAACCGCGCGGCTTGGTCTTCTGCCGTGAGTGCGTCGACGATCTCATCCAACTCGCCCAGCATGATACGGTCGATCTTGTGCAGCGTCAGGTTGATGCGGTGGTCGGACACGCGGCCCTGCGGGAAATTGTAGGTCCGGATGCGCTCGGAGCGGTCGCCAGTGCCGACCTGCGCCTTACGGTCCGCGCCACGGGTGGCGGCCAGGCTGGCACGCTGCTGCTCGTACAGCTTCGCCCGCAGCAGCTTCATCGCCTTGGCGCGGTTCTTGTGCTGGGACCGCTCCTCCTGCATGGCGACCACCACCCCGCTGGGCATGTGGGTGATGCGCACGGCGCTGTCCGTCTTGTTGATGTGCTGGCCACCCGCGCCAGACGCGCGATACGTGTCGATGCGCAGATCCGACTCGTTGATCTGGACGTCCACCTCCTCTGCCTCCGGCAGCACGGCGACGGTGACGGTCGAGGTGTGGATGCGCCCCTGGCTCTCGGTCGCCGGCACGCGTTGCACCCGATGCACGCCAGATTCGTATTTCAGCCGGGCAAACACGTTGCGGCCGGTGATCTCGGCGATGCCCTCCTTCAGGCCACCTAGTTCCGTGTCGGCGTAGTCGAGGATCTCGAACCGCCAGCCTTGCGCCCCGGCATAGCGCTGGTACATGCCGAACAACTCGGCCGCGAACAGCCCCGCCTCGTCACCACCCGCTGCGGGGCGGATTTCGAGGATGGCACTGCGCGCATCGGCCTCGTCACGAGGCAGCAGGGCCAGGCGGATCTCGTGTTGCAGGGCGGGCAGGTTTTCGCGCAATTCCCCGAGTTCTGCCTCGGCCAGTTCCTTCATCTCCGGATCGCCGAGCATCGCCTCGGCTTCCTTGGCCGACCGCTGCGCCTGGCGGAGATCGCCGATGCGGGCCACCACCGGCTCCAATTCGGACAATTCGCGGGAGGCGCGGGCGAAGGCATCGCCCGACAGGCCGGCCTGCAATTGCGAGCGCAGTTCGTCGGCGCGGTCCACCACCCGGTCGAGCTTGGTGTCGAGGCTCGTCACAGCAGCCGCGCGGCGAGTTGGTCCAGCCCCACCTCCTCCTGCACGCCGGTATCCAGGTGCTTCAGCTGGGCGACACCGCGCGCCGCCTCGTCCTCTCCCAAGATGATGGCGGCGCGGGCGCCGATGCGGTTGGCCCGCTCCATGCGGCGTTTGAGGTTGCCGCGATACGCCATCTCCGCCCGCAGCCCGGCCGCGCGCAACGATTGCAGCACGCCGATCGCGGCGGCTTCCCCGGCCTCGCCCACCGGGATCACGGCGATGGCGGAGGGGGTCGCGCCAGATTCGGCGAGCAGCATGGACAGCCGCTCGATGCCGGCCGCCCAGCCGACGGCGGGGGTGGGCGGGCCGCCCATTTGCTCCACCAGGCCGTCGTAGCGACCGCCTGCCATCACCGTGCCTTGGGCGCCCAGCCGCTCGGTGACGAACTCGAATGCGGTGTGATTGTAGTAATCCAGGCCGCGGACGATACGCGGGTTCTCCCGGAACGGCACGCCGAACCGGGCCAGATGAGCAAGCAAAGCGGCGTAGAACTCAGCCGCTTCGGGCGTAAGGTGGGGCGCGATCGTCGGCGCATCGGCCACGATGGCGCGGTCGCCCTTATCCTTGCTGTCCAGGATGCGCATCGGGTTGCGCTCCAGCCGATCCTGGCTCTCGGCCGACAGTGCCGCTTTGTGGTCCGAGAAGTAGGCCACCAGCGCGGCGCGATAGGCATCCCTGCTGGCCCGGTCGCCCAGCGTGTTCACCTCGAGTACCGTGTCGTGGGCGATGCCGAGCCGCGACAAGATATCCCACCCGCAGGCGATCACCTCGGCATCCGCGAGCGGCTCGGGCGGGCCGATCAGTTCCAAGCCGATCTGGTGGAACTGGCGGTAGCGGCCTTTCTGCGGGCGCTCGTAGCGGAACATCGGCCCGGCGTAGAAGATCTTCTGCGGCAGCGACTGGGTGAGCCCGTTGGTTACCAAAGCGCGGCAGATGCCGGCGGTGCCCTCGGGCCGCAGGGTGACGCTGTCGCCGCCGCGGTCGTCGAAGGTGTACATCTCCTTCGTCACCACGTCGGACGTGTCGCCGAGCGTACGGGCGAACACGCGCGTGTCTTCGAAGATCGGCGTGGACCACTCGTCGAAGCCGTAGACCGAGGCGGTGATACGGGCCGTGTCCACCACGCGCGTATAGCGGCGCTGGTCGTCCGCGATCAGGTCGTGGGTGCCGCGAGGCGGCTGCAGGGCGGTCATGGCATTCCGGTAGGTGGGGTGTCGGTGGGCGCTCGTCATCGCGCGCCGCGCCGCCGCGTGCAAGCGGGTTGTCAGATGCCGGTGAACAGCCAGTCGAGCCCGCGGACGATATCGTCGCGGTCGGCGGCGCGACGAGCCGCTCCTCGTCTTCTACGTAGTCGGACTGAAGGATTGCCACATGCGGGTAGAACTGGCGAACGCGGCGTATTGGATGGGCGAAGACATCATGCTGCATTGTGGTCCAGATCGGCCTCGTCGAACTTGGACCAGTCTGGCCGCAATCCCTCCCAAGGATCGCCGCGTTCCGCGATATAACGGGAGATCTAGGCCATCTCCTCCCGCAACTCCTGCCGCACTGCCTCCCGCTCCTCCGGCGTCATCGGATCGCGCGGCGACTTGATGTGCGACGTGTCGATCCGGGCCGGTCGGGCGGCTGCGCTCATTCCGCCGCCACCTTCACCAGGGGCGGCGTTGCGGCCTTGATCGCGGCCACCTTGGCCTCCACCAGGTCCACGATGTGGTCGACCATGCCCTCGGCGTTCATGCGGTGGTCCTGGCGGCCGGACGCATACACCATGTGCTTGCCGTCGCCGCCGCCGGTCACGCCGAGATCGGTCATCAGCGCCTCGCCCGGGCCATTCACCACACAACCGATGATCGAGAGCGTGATCGGCGTCTCGATATGGGCCAGGCGCTCCTCCAGCGTGCTCACTGTCTGGATCACGTTGAACCCCTGGCGCGCGCAGGACGGGCACGAGATGATCTTCACGCCACGATGCCGCACGCCGAGCGACTTCAGGATGTCCCAGCCGACGAACACCTCCTCCTCGGGCTCGGCCGACAGCGAAACCCGCAGCGTGTCGCCGATGCCGGCCCACAGCAACGAGCCCAGCCCGATCGAGCTCTTGACGGTCCCTGCCCGCTTTGACCCGGCCTCGGTGATGCCGATGTGCAGCGGATGGTCGCACACCTCCGCCAGCTGCTGGTAGGCGGCGACGGCCAGGAACACGTCGGACGCCTTCACGCTGATCTTGAATTCGTGGAAATCGTTGTCCTGCAGGATCTTGGCGTGTTCCAGAGCGCTTTCTACCAGGGCGTCCGGGTTGGGCTCGCCGTATTTCTCCAGCAGATGCCGCTCCAGGCTGCCGGCATTCACGCCGATGCGCATGGAGCAGTTGTGGTCCTTGGCCGCCTTGATCACCTCGCGCACACGCTCGGCGCTGCCGATGTTGCCGGGGTTGATACGCAGACAGGCGGCGCCGCTCTCGGCGGCCTCGATGGCGCGTTTGTAGTGGAAGTGGATGTCGGCGACGATCGGAACGTTGACCTGCGCCACGATGTCCTTCAGCGCGAGCGCGCTCTCCTGGTCCGGGCAGGACACGCGGACGATGTCCACGCCTGCCTTCTCGCTGCGGCGGATCTGGGCGACGGTGCCGGCCACGTCCGTGGTCAGCGTGTTCGTCATCGTCTGGACGGTGACGGGCGAGTCGCCCCCCACCGGCACCGAGCCGACATGGATCAGCCGGGACTTGCGGCGGTCAATCTGTTGATACGAGCGATAGTTCATTCGGAAGTGCTCCGTTCCTCATGCGCCCGGACCAGTGCCCCGGCGCCGATTTCAGTCTACGTCAACCGGGCGCGTTCGTCTTGCCGGCCTTCAGTATGTCGGGGTCGAGCGGGATGTCGCGCCGCATCGCACCCATCGGGCCGAGTGGCGGGGCGGGCGTGCCGTCGACCAGCAGCTCCATCGCGCCGGCGTTGCTGGTGGTCAGCAGCAGTTGCGGCTTCATCGGGACTGGCCAATTCTCGCCAGCCCGTAGCACTCGGCTCAGCAGCACCTGCCCCTGGCGCTCCCGCACCTGCACCCAGCCGCCGGACTTGGCGTGCAACACCACGCGGGTGTTGACCGGAGCCGCCGCAGGTAACGGGGCGGGTGGCGCAATCGCTACGGGAACCGGCACCGGCACCGGGTTGGGAGCGGGCGCAATTTGTGGCCCAGGCTGGGACGAGGTTTGGACGGGCAGCGGCGCCGACGGCAGGATGGAGGCGACCTGGGGCGACTGAACCTGCGGCGCGGGGACCAGGGCGGCCAGCCGATCGGGCGGCGGCGCGGCCGTCTGCGTTACGCGGGCATCGTCACTGCCGGTATAGCGATACCAGCCGATATAGGCACCGGCGGCGATCAGGATGCCCAGCAGCACCACTGCGCCCGCCGGCACGCCGCGCTGCGGCACGGGCGCCGGAAAGGTCAGCTCGGTCTTGCGGTTGATCTCCTGCGCCTCTGCCCGAAAGCGGCGGGCCACCTCGTCCGGATCCAGCCCCAGCGAAGTCGCATACGTGCGCACGAAGCCCATGGCGTAGGCGTAGCCCGGCAACTCGGACAGCCGGCCTTCCTCGATCCCCTCGAGATAGTTGAGCCGGATTCGCAGCCCGGCCGCCACGTCCGGCAACGCCCAGCCCAACCGCTGCCGGGCCGTGCGCAACTCGGCACCGACCCGTGCCGCGCCGACAAGAGGCGTCACGCCCTCGGGATCGACGTAGGACATCATGGCAACGCCTCGGCGCAGTCTAGGACGAAGCCTGGAGCTAGGAGCAAGCACGCCTCCGTGGGGCCATCATGGCCGTGGATGGCCGCGATGTAGCCCTTCCTGACGCTCCTTGCCAATTCGGCTAGATCTCCAGGCCCTGTTCGCGCGCCCATGCCGCGATGGGCTCCCGCAGGCTCGCCTCGCCCGTCGCGTTCGCGCGCAGACCGGCGAGCACCGGACGGAATGCACCCAGGTCAACCGCCCGCAGCAGCGCCTTGGTGCTGAGCAAGCTGGACGCGGGCATCGACAGCGAGGTTATTCCCAGGGCGACGAAGGTGAGCGCCTCGAGCGGCCGGGAGGCAGACTCGCCACAGACCGAGACGGTCACGCCCGCCTCCGCCGCACATCGTTGCACGTGCTCCAGAATGTCCAGCACGGGCGGCGACAGGAGGTCGTAGCGACCGGCCAGCGCCGGGCTGCCACGATCGGCCGCAAACAGGAACTGCATGAGGTCGTTCGACCCGATCGAGAGAAAGTGACAGTCCTTCAGCAGCGTCGGCAACTGCCAGAGCAACGCGGGTATCTCCAGCATGGTCCCGATGCGCAATTCACTGGGCGCTGGCCGGACCCGGGCGGCCTCGGTAAACAGCAGGCCGCGGGCAGCGCGGAACTCGGCAACCGTCGCTACCATCGGGAACATCACCGACAGCGGCCGTCCCGCCGCCGCCAGCAGCAGGGCACGGATCTGCCGACGCAACAGCGCCGGCCGGTCCAGCCCGACGCGCAGCGAGCGCCACCCCATCGCCGGGTTCTCCTCCTCGGTCGCGGGCGCGTCCGGCAGCAGCTTGTCGCCGCCGAGGTCGAGCGTCCGGAACATCACCGGGCGATCGCCGGCGGCGTCCAGCACGCGGCTGTAGAGGGCCGCCTGGTCCGCCGTGTCGGCGACGGAGCCGCGGGCCAGCATCGCAATCTCGGTGCGGAACAGGCCGATGCCGGCCGCCCCAACCGAGTCCAGCTGCTCCAGTTCCAGCACCAGTCCGACGTTCAGCATCAGCGTGAACGGCGTCCCGTCCGCTGTGACGCTCCGTTCCAGCCGCAAGCGGCCATACCCGGCGCGACGGGCGGCGCGGGCCTCGATGGCGCGGCAGTAATTGTCCCGCACCTCCACATCGGGCCGCAGGATGATTTGGCCCTCGTCGCCGTCCAGAACCGCCTCGTCGTCCGGCCCGATGGCGTCCAGCAGACCCCGCACCGCGCCCACTGTCGGCAGCCCCAGGGCGCGGGCCAGGATCGCGGCGTGGCCGGAGGCGCTGCCTTCCTCGATCGCGACCCCGGCGATGCCGCTGGCATGCCACTGGAGCAACTGCGCCGGACCCAGGCGGCGCACGACCAGGATCGACCCCGATGCCACCGGCCCCGGCGCCGTCCGCCCATCCAACGCCTGCAGCAGGCGGGAAGCCAGATCCTCCAGATCGGCCAGGCGCTCCCGCAGATACGGGTCGGTGATGCGCCGCATCCGGTCCCGCAGGTCGCTCGCGACACGGACCACGGCTGCCTCGGCCGTCAGCCCGCTGCCGATCGCGTCCTCGACGCGCTTGACCCAGCCATCATCGGCCGCAACCAGGCGGGTCGCCTCCAGCACCTCACGGGATTCGTCGCTATCCGGCACGCCGCGCTCTATCAGGTTGTCGAGGTCGCGCCGCATCGCCACCAACGCGCGGTCCAACCGGCCCTGCTCCTCCACCGGGTCCTTCGCCAGGAAGCGCCGCGGCCCGGCGTTCAGCCCCGCCGTCACGATCGGGCCGACCGCCAGCCCGGGCGCCAGCGACGAGCCCTCGAACTGCCGCGGCAACGTGGCGCCCAGCGCGTCCTCCGACACGGTCCCAGCGCCCGCAGCGGCCAGGGCTTCGGCCAGCAGCATCGCCACAGTTTCCATCGCATCGACCTCGTCGGCGGGATAGCGGCGGGGCGAGCGGTTCTGCACGACCACCACCCCCATCGTGTGGCCCGAGCGCCGCACCGGCACCGCCAGCATCGAGGCAAAGGGTTCCTCCCCCGTCTCCGGGCGGTAGGCGAAGCTCGGGTGCATCTGGGCATCCGGCAGGTTCTGGATGGTGCCTGTGGCGGCGCAGACACCCACGATGCCCTCACCCATGCGCAGCCGGGTGCGCCCGACCGAATCGGGGCGCAGGCCGAAGGTCGCGATCAGCTCGAGCACATCGCCGGTCCGCAGGGCATAGAGCGAGCAGACTTCGGCCACCATCTCGGCCGCGACCAGCCGCACCACCTGCGCCAGCGGGGCCGCGCCGGACGCCATCATGTCGCGCAGGCTGGTCAGCAACCGACGGGTGCCGTGCACGGTCAGAACGCCGCGTCGAAGGCGGGGTGACCTCGCATGGCCAGGGCTCCGGCCGCCTGGGCGACCAATTCCTCGATGATCTCGGCGATCGGCTGTTCCGCGGTCACCATACCGACCGACTGGCCCATCATGACCGAGCCGTGCTCCACGTCACCGTCCACCACGGCGCGCCGCAGCGCCCCGGCCCAGAAATGCTCGATGGCGAGATGCGCCTGCTCCCGCGTCAGCTCCCCCGTGTCAAGCCGGCGCACCGTCTCGGCCTGGTGCTGGAGGAAACGCCGGGTTCCGTCATTGGCCAGGCCGCGGACCGGGATGACGGGGAAGCGGTCGTCCAACTGGATCGAGGCCGTGGCATCCCGGGCCCGCGCATGCACGAAAGCCTGCTTGAATTTCGGGTGGGCGATCGACTCCGACGCCGCCGCGAACCGCGTGCCGAGTTGCGCGCCGGCCGCCCCCATTTCCAGGTAGCCGACGATCGCCTCGCCGCGCCCCAGTCCGCCAGCCACGAACACCGGCACATCGCGGAGGTGGGGCAGGATCTCCTGCGCGAGCACGGTCAGCGACACCGGGCCGATATGGCCGCCTGCTTCCGATCCCTCGATCACCAGGGCGTCCGCGCCGGAGCGCACCAGCCGCCGGGCCAGCACGAACGCGGGGGCGAAGCAGATCAGACGCGCGCCGCCGTCCTTCACCGCGCGCACCGCCGTGCCCGGCGGCACGCCGCCGGCCAGGACCACATGCCCGACCTTGGCTTCCAGGCAGACCCGGATCAGGTCCAGCAATTGCGGGTGCATGGTGATCAGGTTCACGCCGAACGGCGCATCCGTGCGCGCCTGCGTCGCCGCGATCTCGGCCGCCAAAGCGTCCGGACCCATGGAGCCGCCGGCAATCACGCCGAACCCGCCCGCATTGGAAATGGCCGACACCAGGGTGCGCTCGCTGACCCAGCTCATCGCGCCGCCCATGATAGCGACCCGGCTGCCCAGGAACCGCGTGCCCGGCGCCCACAGGCGGTCGAGCTCCGCCCGGGCGCGCAGCAGCCGCGCGTCGGGCGGGGAGATATCAGGCGGCATCGAGACCGTAGGCGGTGTGCAACGCGCGCACCGCCAGCTCGGTGTATTCCGCGCCGACCAGCACCGAGACCTTGATCTCGCTGGTCGATATCACCTGGATGTTGATGCTCTTCTCGGCCAAGGTCCTAAACATAGTGTTGGCGACGCCGACATGCGAGCGCATTCCGACCCCGACCACACTGATCTTTGCCACATCCGGATCGGTCAGCACCTCGGTATACCCGATCGCGGGTGCCGACGCGGCGAGGGTGGCCTGCGCCAGCGCCAAATCCGCCCGGCCGACGGTGAACGTCAGATCCGTCGTGCCGTCGGCGGACATGTTCTGCACGATCATGTCCACGTTTACGTTGGCGTCCGTCAGCGGGCCGAAGATCGCCGCGGCGACGCCGGGCCGGTCGGGCACACGCCGCACGGTGATCTTGGCCTCGTCCCGCGAGTAGGCGATGCCGGACACGATTTCCTGTTCCACGATTTCGTCCTCATCCACCACTAGGGAGCCGCCGGTGCCCTCGATCGCCGCATCCTTGAACGAGGATAGCACCTGGACGCGGACATTCTCCTTCATCGCCAGTTCCACGCTGCGCGTCTGCAGCACGCGGGCGCCGACCGATGCGAGTTCCAGCATCTCCTCGTAGGCGATCTTGTCCAGCTTGCGGGCTTTTTTCACGATCCGCGGGTCGGTCGTGTAGATGCCGTCCACATCCGTATAGATGTCGCAGCGATCTGCCTTCAACGCCGCCGCCAACGCCACCGCCGACGTGTCCGACCCGCCGCGCCCGAGCGTGGTGATCCGGTTGTCCGGCCCGATGCCCTGGAAGCCGGCCACCACCGGCACCTGCCCCGCCTGCATCCGCTGGATCAGCGTCGTGCCGTCGATCGCCTCGATGCGTGCCTTGCCGTGTGCGCCGTCGGTCCGCAGCGCGATCTGCCAGCCGGCCCACGAGCGCGCGTCCACCCCGAGTTCCTGCAGCGCGATCGCGGTCAGCCCGCTGGTCACCTGCTCGCCGGTCGCGACCACCGCGTCGTATTCCCGCGCGTCGTGCAGCGGCGCCAGCGTCTTGCACCAGTCGACCAGTTGGTTGGTGACGCCAGACATCGCCGAGACGACCACCGCCACCTCGTGTCCCGCGTCCACCTGCCGCTTGACCCGGCGTGCCACGTTGCGGATGCGGTCGAGGTCGGCCACCGAGGTGCCGCCGAACTTCATCACGATGCGCGCCATGCCGTCCCTGCAATCCTAACGAGGCTCGGCCCGAGGAGACGCGGGCTTCCAAACCGGTTGAAGGGCGATCACATACCGGTCATGGGCAATTCGGACAACCTTGGCGACGTGCAACGCAGGGCTGGCGGCGGCGCGGCCTCCCCGGCGGAGGTGGCGCGGTTCGACGCCCTGGCGGCGCAATGGTGGGACCCGGCAGGCCCGATGCGCCCGTTGCACGCAATGAACCCGCTCCGCATCGGCTGGATCACCGCCCGCCTGCCCGGTCCCGGCACGCTGTTGGACGTCGGCTGCGGCGCCGGGCTGGCGGCCGAGGCGCTGGCCCGCGCCGGCCACGCCGTCACCGGCATTGATGCCGCCCCTGCCCCGATCGCCGCCGCCCAGGTGCATGCGGGCGCGCTGCCGATCGAGTACCGCGTCGCCACCACAGGTGATCTGGTGGCCGAGGGTCGGAGTTTCGCCGCCGTCACCGCGCTCGAGGTGATCGAGCACGTGCCCGATCCGGCCGGTTTCATGCGGGACCTGGCGGCGCTGCTGGTGCCGGGCGGGCGGCTGTTCCTGTCGACCCTGAACCGGACGGCGCGCTCGCTGGTCGTGGCGAAGTGGGGGGCGGAATACGTGATGCGGCTGCTCCCGGTCGGCACGCATGAGTGGCGGCGATTCGTGACACCGGCGGAACTGGCGCGCCTGGGGCGCGGTGCCGGGTTGCGCATGACGGACAGCGCGGGGATGAGCTTCGACCCGCTGCGGCAGCGTTGGGCGCTGAGCCGGGACCTCGGCGTCAACTACATCGCGGCGTTCGAACGCTAGCGGGTCGTCCGGGGCGTGCCGTTGAGCACGCCCCTGCATCCAGTAGGTTCAAACCGGAGTGCCGACCCCGCTGAACGGGATCGTATGAACGAGAACGCCTTGGAGGGGGGCAAGGGGCTGCCCATGCAAGGGCACCACGGCTCGCCGCATGATGCCCTGCTGCGGCGTCGACGCATCGAACGTGCTGGTGATATCGAACACCTGGGCCGTGAACTGCGTCATCTGCTGCGCCGTGACGGTGCCCGTTTGAGACACGCCCGCTGCCGAGAAGCTGGACGACTGGGTCCCAGCCAACCCGTTCTGCGCAATGTTCTGCAGTGCGCTGCCCGCGTCCATGCCCCAGTTGTAGTGACCGTTGATGCGGTCCTCGAACCAGGTTTCAGTCTTGCCCGAAACGTGCACGATCGCGGTGTAGGGGATCACCAGTTTCTGCGACATGGCCGTCAGTACCACCTGATAGACCTTGCCTTGGGGAACGGTGACCGGAACGCTTTGCGAGAACGTGAAACTCTGGCTTTCGCTCTCGGTCGTGGCGGTGCCCCAACTGTGGGTGTATTCGAAGCTGAATTTTGTCGTTACGTCGGCGCCGATCCCGAAGATCGTCGCCGATGCCTTTATGTCGACACCGACGCCGACCTTGATGCTGTCGCTGGTGGTATGTGTCGTCGAGGACGACTTGGTATAGTTATACGAGAGTTGAACCGTGGTCTGCGGCGCCAACCCGTTGCGGTTGTCCAGTGACGCCGTGTCACAAACCACCTGTTCCGGGATGTATTGCTTCTGCGCATCGTCGAATTGCAGCTGTGTCGCAGCGTTGTCAGTCAAACCACCATACAACCCGGCGCCATCATTGTTGGCACCATTTTCATACCACTTGCCGTTTGCAGGATCTTCGCCCGTATTGAGGTCCTTCTTCCACATCTGCGACAGATACGAACCGACAGTGGCTTTGTCCAAAAATGTGAGCGGCATCGTAGCGATCCCTTTTTTTGAATACGAATGTATGTTGATACGCCCGCCCCGACTCGTCAAGCATTTCGTCAAAGCGGCTGGACCGGCATTCACGATGCGAACGGGCGGCCGCGTAGCCCGGGATGTCAGCGTTCCGTGCGAATGGCCCCACTGGGCGAGGTCAACGACCGATGCGCGACCTGCCGCTCGGGCCGTGGACACCGAGGTAACGTTTCCGTGGGATGGCCCCGATCTCGGCAAGCGGCGCGGCTCGCGAGGTGGGATTGGAGCCCACCCTACAGGATCATCGTCTGCTATGGATCTGGCTGCCCCTGACAAGGAGACCACCATGCGTGCCATTTGCCTCGCGGCGCTCGCCCTGCTCGCCGGTCCCGCCGCGGCCCAGACGCGGATCGACTCCATCAGCACCAATTTCCGCTGGCTCGGGCCGGACGACAAGGTGGTGGTCGACCGCTACGACGACCCGAAGGTCGCCAACGTGTCCTGCTATCTCTCGCGCGCCGATACCGGCGGGGTGAAGGGCGGCCTGGGGCTCGCCGAGGATCCGAGCCGCTTCTCGATCGCCTGTCGCGCCGTGGGGCCCGTCAGCATCCCGCCCGGCCTGCCGAAGTCGGAGGTGATCGCGTTCGCCTCCGCCTCGCTGTTCTTCAAGACGTTCCAGGTCCATCGCGCCGTCGATGCGGAGAAGCAGGTGCTGGTCTACACCGTGGTCAGCACGAAGCTGATCAACGGCTCGCCCTACAACAGCATCAGCGCCGTGCCGACGCAGACACGCTGAGCTTGTCAGGGCAACAACGCAGGTCGATCAGCCATGGCGTATTGCCCGCGGGCCCGATAGCATTTGGTAATCGACATGATTCGGAGACCGGCATGACACGACTGCGAACGATACTAGCGTGTGGCGCAATCCTCGCCGCCCCCGCGCTGTATGGCCGGGCCATGGCGGCGGACCTGCTGGACACCGTGCGCAGCAGCCACGTGCTCAGCATCGGCACGTCCAATGACGCGCCGCTGTCGTATATCGACTCCAAAACCAGCGAGGCGGCCGGCGTGCTGCCCGATATCCTGCGCGAAATGATCAAGCGGGAGGGCATCGAGGCCAAGCTCGAGGTGGTCGCGATGCCGTTCGCCAGCTTGATCCCCGCCGTGCAGAGCGGCCGCATCGAGCTGATGGGCGATGCCATGTATGTCCGCCCCGCCCGCGCCCAAATCATGGATTTCTCGGACGGGATCTTCTTCAACCCGGAATCCCTCGACGTGGCGAAGGGAAACCCGAAGCAGCTGCACAAGATCACCGACCTCTGCGGCGCCGCGGCCGGCACCTACGAGGGCACCGTCTATGTCGACATGCTGAAAAAGGCCGCCGCCGCCTGCCCGGCCGGCAAGCCGCTCGATGTACATTTGTATCCCACCATCCAGAACGCCTTCGCCGACCTGTCCACCGGGCGGATCGACGCGGCCGTGGTGGATAGCACCCTGTCCGCCTATGCCCTGCAGCAGAACAAGTCGCTGAACTTCGAACTGGTCGGCGACTACGTGCCGGAGGACAAGGCCGACACCATCTGCGCGTTCGGCGTGCTGAAGGGCAGCAGCCCCAAATTCATCGCCGCCTTCAACAAGGACTACGCCGGGATGAAGGCGGATGGCACCGCCGCCAAGCTGTTCGAGAAATGGGGCCTGACGCCCACGGATTTCTTCCTGAAGCCGTGACCCGCTGATGCGGGAGTTGATCGGCGAGTATGCCGAATGGTGGCCCGATTTGTGGGCCGGGCTGCAGCTTACCGTCCTGCTGACGTTTACCGGCATGGCGCTGGCCCTGGTGATCGGGCTTGCGCTGGCCCTGGCCCGGCTCGATCCCCGCCGCCGCTGGCTATCCATGCCGGCGGCGGTGTTCGTGGAAATCATCCGAGGCTCACCGCTGCTGCTGCAGCTGTTCTACATTTTCTATGTCTTCCCATTCTTCGGCATCCGTCTGACGGCGCTGGCGGCGGGGATCCTGGGGCTGGGTATCAATTACGGCGCCTATCTCAGCGAGGTCATCCGCGCCGGTATCGTGGCCGTCGACCACGGCCAGTGGGAGGCAGCGCGGGCGCTCGGCATGCGGGGCCGGGTGTATATGCCGCACGTGATCCTGCCGCAGGCGCTGCGCATCGTGATCCCCCCTATCGGCGGCTACTTCATTTCGCTGTTCAAGGACACTGCCTTGGTCTCGACCATTTCCATCGGCGAGTTGCTGTTTCGCGGCCAATTACTCGCTGCCGAGAACTTCCGATACTTGCAGATCTACAGCTTCATCTTCGTGATCTACCTACTGATCAGCTACCCGGCGAGCCTGGGCGTCCGCGCGCTGGAACGGCACATGCGGATCGAACGACGCATCACCGTCAAGGCCGCATGACCGTCGCGTGCGGCCTTGGTTGTGTGAAGGCGTTCTACTAACCGTCGGCCCTTGGCACCCAGGGGATCTGCGACACGTCGATTCCGTCATCAGCCAGGCTTTCGGCGTCTTCGGGTGAGGCCTCGCCATAAATGCCGCGCTTCTCACTCTCGCCCGAGTGAATGCGGCGCGCCTCGGCGGCGAACTCGTTGCCGACGTAGTCGCATTTCTTCTCGATCTCGGCCCGCAGTTTCTGCAGCATCGCCCGCATCCCGTCCGGCAGCTCGCCCCCGGCAACCGGGCCGGGCGGCGGCTCCGGCGCGGCGATGGCGGTGGTCTCGAGCTGGGCGGGTGGCTTGCGGCCCTTTTTGCCCAGCGCCGGCGCCATCAGCGCACGCTTCACATCGGACACGCCGCAAACCGGGCACGTGGTGTAGCCGGCCGCCGTTTGCTGCTCGAACGCAGAACTGTCGCGGAACCAGCCATCGAACGCGTGGCCGGTGCCGCACCGCAACTGGTAATGGATCATCAGGCCGCCAGCAGCGCGTCCAGCTTGCCCGCCCGCTCCAGCGCCATCAGGTCGTCGCATCCACCCACATGGGTCTCGCCGACAAAGATCTGCGGTACCGATGTTCGCCCGCCGGAGCGCTGCACGGCCTGCGCCCGCTCGGCCGACCCGTGCGGCGCATCGATCTCCTCGAATGCAATGCCCTTCTTCGTCAGCAAATTGACCGCCCGGGAGCAATACGGGCACCACGGCTGAGTGTAGATCTCGATGCGAGGCACGGGCTCGGTGTTCCTTCGAAGCGCTATCCAAACCAATGGCGATCCTTCGCGGTCAAGACAACCCTTCATCCGGCAAGGTGGCCCGGGCGCCGACCAGCAGTTCCACCCTCGCCGCCCCCCCGGCCAGCAAGGCGCGGGTGCAGGCGCCAGCGGTCGCCCCCGTGGTCAGCACGTCGTCGATCAGCAGCACACGCCGGCCGGCGATGTCCGCCGCGCGGGTGGGACGCACGGCGAAAGCGCCCTCGACGGCCTCGGCTCGCTCGCGCCGGCTCTTCTCCCCGAGGGACGCGGTGGGCCGCACGCGACGCAGCGCATCCGGCACCACGGGCCGTCCCGCGACGCGCCCGATCACCTGCGCCAACAGCGCCGATTGGTTGTAGCGGCGGGCCAGCAGCCGTCGCCGATGCAGCGGGACCGGAACGAGAAGATCGGCCGATTGCAGCAGCGCCGCACCCACACGGGCCATGTGGCGGCCGAGCGCGGGCGCCACGTCCACCCGGTCGGCATGCTTCAACGGCAGGATGATACGGCGGGCCTGGTCGTCATACCGCAACGCCGCCCGGCCGCGGCTCCAAGGCGGCGGATCGTCGGTGCACTGCACGCACTGCCGGGTCAGCCCGCCTTGCCCGGCATGCCGGAACGGCGTGCCGCAGCGGTCGCAGCATGGTTCGGTCACGAAGCCGGTCGCACGGAAACAGGCCGTGCACAGCCGGCCCGGTGCCTCGACAGCGGCGTCGCAGGTCAGGCAACGCGGCGGCAGGGCGAAATCCAGGCCCAGCATGGCGGCACGCGCCAGCCAGGATCGACCGATCGCCACGGTTCGAATGAGACCCGACATACCATGAGGCTACGCGCCGGCGGCATGTCTCGTCCATGTGGATGTATGACCTTGGCAGCGCAGGATTGCCGTCGCACATGCCGGGAATGACCGATGCCATTTTCGACTCCCGCGCCGTCCGCCTGCATCGCGACCGCGCGGCCGGGCGCGTCGAACGGGTGCGGCCGATCCTGGCCGAGGTCGCGGACCGCCTGCTCGACCGGCTGGACGACACGACCCGGCGCTTCACCCGCGCGCTCGATGTGGGCGGCCGCGGCCAGGTGGCGCCCCGGCTCCGCGCCCGCGGCATCGAGACGGTCAGTTGCGAACTCTCGCCCGCGATGGCGCGGCTGGACGGGGCGGTGGTGGGCGACCCGGAGTGGCTGCCCTTCGCCCCCGCCAGCTTCGACCTGGTGGTCGCGAACCTCTCACTGCATTTTTGCAACGACCTGCCCGGCGCCTTGATCCAGCTGCGCACCGCGATGCACCCCGACGGGCTGCTGTTGGCCAGTCTACCGGCCCTCGGCACATTGGGCGAACTCCGGACGGCGCTGGCCGAGGCCGAGGCCGACCTCACCAGCGGTGCGAGCCCGCGCGTCGCCCCGTTCGCTGGGTTGGCCGACTGTGCCGGGCTGCTGCAACGGGCCGGCTTCGCGCTGCCGGTGGCCGACACCGACAGCATCACGTTGCTCTATAATGACCCGCTCGAATTGCTGCGGGATCTACAAGCTGCCGGCGAGACCAATGCCGTCGCCTTGCGGGACCGCCGAATACCCCCGCGCGCGCTGTTCCCGGCGGCTTTGGCCCGGTTGCCGACCGACGACGGCCGCGCCCGCGCAACGCTGCGCCTGGCGATGATGACAGGTTGGGCGCCAGGGCCCAGCCAACCCAAGCCGGCTACCCGCGGCAGTGCTACCACCAGCCTCGCCGATGCCCTGAACGGAGGCCGCTGAACGCCCGCAACCGCACGGATGCTGCACTGCAATATGGTTCCCTGCCGACCTATGCGCCGTTTGCATTAAAGATAGGTGAGATGCGGCATTTCCGCCTAGGCCTGGAGTGAATAGTTGAGCGCCGTCGGATGAGGGCGACGTTCTCGCCCCCGGCAATCGGCCCGCCATGCACAGACGGACCTCTTCTCCAGAGGACTTTAGACAATGAACACCAAGATCATGATCGTAACCGCGGTTGCGGCGCTTAGCCTCGCGACGACGGCCTTTGCCGGCGAGGGTCAGCGTTCGGACCAGTTCCTCACCGGAACGCAGGTCGCGAATTCGTCCGGCTCACCCGCAGAGACCGGCAACCAGCAATATCCCGCCGCAAACCCTGCCCTCTCCTTCCAGTCGCTCGGTGAGCCGACCCTGCCGGAGAACGGCCAGAATGGCCCGGTTCAAACTGCCAACGGGCTGCCGGTCGGGTTCGAGAACGGCACGCAGGCCTATGAGCAGGCGCAGTCCGTCGACCGCTGGTATGCCCAGCAGGGCGACTACCGCTACGCGCAGATCCATGGCGGCGTCGCGCGCCCGCACAGCTAATTCGGCCAGATCGGTGACGAAAGGCCGGTCCGCAAGGGCCGGCCTTTTTCGTGTCAGCCGCCTGTAAGGCTCATGGTGCGGCCCACGGCTGCGCGGGGCTGCCGGCGATCGATGATGAAATCGTGCCCACGCGGTTTGCGGCTGATGGCCTCGCGGATCGCAGCCTCCATCTCGGCCTCGGTCGCCCCGCTCCGCAGCACCGCCCGCAAGTCGGCGGCATCGTCCTGGCCCAGGCACATGAACAGCGTGCCAGTGCAGGTCAAACGCACGCGATTGCAGCTCTCGCAGAAATTGTGGGTCATTGGCGTGATGAACCCCAGGCGCCGCCCCGTCTCCGCCACATCGAAATACCGCGCCGGGCCACCCGTTCGATAGCCAGTCTCGGTCAGGGTCCAGCGCCGCCGCAACCTGGCCCGCGCCACCGACAGCGGCAGGTATTGGTCCGCCCGGTCGGCGACGTCACCCATCGGCATCGTCTCGATCAGCGTCAGGTCGAGCCCTTCGCGGCCACACCAGGCCACCATGTCGTCGAGTTCGTCCTCGTTCACGCCCTTCAGCGCCACGGCGTTCAACTTCACCGCCAGCCCGGCGGCCTTGGCGGCGCGGATGCCGGCCAGCGTCTTATCGATGCGCCCCCAGCGGGTGATCCGGGCGAAGGTCTCGGGCGACAGCGTATCCAGGCTGACATTCACACGCCGCACCCCGGCCGCATACAATTCGGGGGCAAACCGCACGAGTTGGGTGCCGTTCGTGGTCAGCGTCAGCTCGTCCAGCCCGTGGCCGAGCCTTTCGCCCAGTGAACGGAAAAGCGTCATGACATCCCGCCGGACCAGCGGCTCGCCGCCGGTGATCCGCAACTTACGCACGCCCAGGCGGACGAAGGTACCGCAGAGACGGTCCAACTCCTCGAGCGTCAGCACATCGGCACGAGGCAGGAAGGTCATATCCTCCGCCATGCAGTAGACGCAGCGGAGGTCGCAGCGATCGGTGACCGACACGCGAAGATAGCTGATGGACCTGCCGTATGGGTCAATCACACTCTGCGCCGGAAGCGGGGGCGCCAAAGGAGAGGGCGCCAAAGGTTGGAGAGCAGCGTTTTCGAACATGGTCATACTGTCGGCGGGACGGGCGATGGGTTCAAGAGCCGGCCGATCAATCCCGCGGTGCCGACTGGACGATTTCGAGGCTGACGACGCGCGCATTGATCAGGACCTTCCCCGCATGGGGAAAATTGACCGTGATCCGGTCGTCGATGGCGGATTGCACCTGGCCCACACCCCAATCCCGCTGCTGAGGGTGCACGACGAGTTGGCCTGGCTCGATATGGGAGTTGAACATCGCCACGATCCTCCAACTTCGGTGACACAGGCCGGTTGCATTTGCGTCCCGCACCTGGACCTGGGCGATGACCATGGTAGTGATATCCATGGACGCCTTATTACAACACGATCGTATGTGTCTAGAGCTTGCCTCGGCGCTATGTGCCCGCTTATGCCATGACATCAGCAGCCCGCTCGGCACGCTTTCTGGAACTTTGGAACTCGCGCACGAGGAGCCGGAGCAGGCCGAGGAGGCGCTCGCCCTTGCCGGCGAATCGGCCACGTACATGATCAACCGGCTGCAGTTGCTGCGCGCGGCCTGGGCTGGGGATTGCGGCCCGATGAACCGCTCGCGACTGGGCGATTTGGCGGCGGGACTGCCGGGCCGGGTCAAGGCGAAGCTGGACGAGCTTTCGCCCGGCCCGTTCGACGGACCGTTCGCCCGCATCCTGCTGAACTTGCTCATGCTGGGAGCGGAGGCGTTGCCGAGTGGCGGCGTCGTGGCGTTATCGGGCGAGCCCGCGTCCGGGATCATCCTGACGGTGGAAGGCCGCTCCGTCCGCTGGGATGCTGGGCTCGCAGGTGCGCTGCTCGATCCGCCGTCGTCCCCCGCGAGCGATCCGCGTACGGTGCAGATGCCGTTGACCGCGCGGTTGGCCCACGCCGCCGGGCTACGCCTGTCGTTCCTGACGGCCGTGACCCACGGCCCGACGAGCGCGCCCCGTCTGCTGCTCGCTCCCGGTTAACCTTATCTTCGGAACTGCCACCGTATGATCCGGCGATATCCGGAGCGTGTGGATGGACGAACTACTCGCCGATTTCCTTGCCGAGACGACGGAGAACCTCGCGGCCCTGGATGAGGCGTTGCTCAAGCTCGAGCGCATGCCCACGGACACCGATACGCTCGCGGTCGTGTTCCGGCTGGTGCACACGATCAAGGGGACGAGTGGCTTTCTGAACGTGCCGCGCATCGGGAAGATCGCACACGTGACGGAAGATCTGCTGAGCGCGCTGCGCGAGCCGGAGCGGCCGGCGACGGCGGCCATCATCACGCTGGTTCTCGCAGCGGTCGATCGGATCAAGGAGATCGTGGCCGCCGTCACGGTCCATCACGCCGAGCCCGCCGGGCATGATGCGCCGCTGCTGGAGATGCTACAGGCGGCGCACGTCAGGCTGGCGAGCGGGATCGTGGACGACCGGGTCCCTGTTCACAACCAGGCCGAGGATGCCGCGACGAACCGGGCGACGCAGAGCATCCGGGTGAACATCGCCACGCTCGAACATCTCATGACCCTGGTCAGCGAACTCGTGCTGACCCGCAACCAGTTGCTGCAGATCGCGCGGAGCGATGGCGACAGCCGGTTCAATGCGCCTTTGCAGCGCCTGTCGCACCTCACGTCCGACCTTCAGGAAGGCGTGATGAAAACGCGCATGCAGCCCATCCGGCATGCCTGGAGCAATTTTCCCCGCATGGTGCGGGATCTGGCGTCGGAGCTGGGCAAGCAGATCGCCATCGATATGCGTGGCGAGGATACCGAACTCGATCGCCACGTTCTCGAACTCATCCGTGCCCCCCTGGCCCATATGGTCCGCAACTGCGCCGATCACGGGCTCGAGACGCCGGCTGAACGCATCCGGGCCGGCAAGCCGGCGCATGGCACGATCCGGCTGAACAGTTTCCACGAAGGCGGCACCATCGTCATCGAGGTCGGTGATGACGGCGCCGGGCTACCGGCCGAAAAGATCCGGGATCGGGCGATCGCGCAGCAGCTTGTCGGCGCATCCGAGGTCGCCTCGTGGAGCGAGCGGCAGCTGCATCGTTTGATCTTCATGCCGGGCCTCAGCACCGCCGACTCGGTGACCGCCGTCTCAGGGCGAGGGGTCGGGATGGACGTGGTGCAGACCAACATCGAACAACTCGGCGGGACGGTGGAGGTGAGCAGCCGGCAAGGCTCCGGCGTGACGTTCACCGCCCGCATCCCGCTGACGCTCGCGATCATCTCGGCGCTGGTCCTGGAAGCGGGCGGGCAGCGTTTCGCGCTGCCGCAGACCTGCATCGCGGAACTGGTCCGGGTGGAACCCGGCACGAACGAGGATGAAGCTCATCCCGCGGTGGACCATGTCGATGATACTCCGGTGCTGCGGCTGCGGGATAAGCTGCTGCCCCTGGTCTCGCTGGCGAAGCTGCTCGGCTTGAAGGCGATCTCCCATAAGGGCGGCCCGATGACTATCGTCGTGGCGCAACTCGGTGGCCTGGTCGCGGGCCTGCTGGTCGACAAGGTTTTCGACACGGAGGAAATCGTCGTCAAGCCAGCCTCCCGTCTGCTGCGCCACATCCAGGTGTTCAGCGGCAACACCATTCTCGGCGATGGCTCCGTGATCATGATCCTGGACCCGAGCGGCCTTTCCCGTGCCATCGGACAACCCTCGGCCGTCATCCAATCCCGCATCTCCAAACCACCCCCGCCGGCCACCCAGCGGTCGGGTGATCGCGCCGCCATGCTGTTGGTGCGCCTTGCTGCTACCGAGAACCTGGTTGCCGTTCCGCTCGGCCTGGTCTCGCGGATCGAGAGCATCGCGCGGGGCAAGATCCAGATCCGGCAAGGCCAGATGGTCACCCAGTATCGGGACTGCCTCATGCCGTTGGTGGCCCCCGCCTCCCGCTATCCGGACGGTGATCCGCTTCCGGTGCTGGTTTTTTCCGAGCGGGGCCGCTCGGTCGGGCTGATCGTGGCGGAGATCGTGGACGTCGTGGAGGATCAGCTCGAGATCGAACTCACGTCCCAACGCCCCGGCCTGCTCGGAACCGCCTTGATCTTGGGCCAGATCACCGACGTGCTCGACACGGCCCATTGGCTCACCCGCGGCCGGGACGACTGGTTCGCCCCGCCCCGCACCACCGAAGCCGAAATCGGCACCCGCTTGCTCGTGGTAGAGGATAGCGCCTTCTTCCGGCAGCTCCTGCTGCCGGCCCTGTCGGCATCCGGCTACCACGTGACGGCCGTCGATAGCGCCTCGAAGGCACTGGCGCTTCGCGACGGGCACGATGCCACCTGTTTCGATGCGATCATTTCCGATGTCGAGATGCCGGGCATCAACGGGCTGCAATTCGCCCGGCGCCTGCGCGAAGGCGGCCGATGGAGTGGTACGCCCCTCATTGCGCTCAGCGCCCGGTGCAACGAGGCTGACGTCGCACGCGGCAACGAGGCGGGATTCGACGAGTACATCGGCAAGTTCGACCGGCCGGCATTGCTCGCCGCACTCCAGCGCCGTCTTGCGCTTCCGGAACGGCGTGCAGCGTGATGCGGGGGCAGCTGGAAGCGTCTACCCCCGGCCTGGATGCCGTTTACGTGACCCTGAGCCTGGCCGGCCAACTCTGCGGGCTTCCTGTCCGTTCGGTGCGCGACGTGCTACGCCACCAGGTGATCGCACCCGTCGCGCTCTCGTCCCCCGAGATTGCCGGCGTGCTCAATCTGCGCGGCCATATCGTAGCCGCCATCGACCTGCGTCGCCGTCTCGAGCTGCCCGAAGCCGCGGCGGGCGAGCCTCGCTACGTCGTGATAACGGAAGATGGTGGCGAGATGTTCGCCCTCCTCGCCGACATGATCTCCGACGTGGTGTCGCCAGCGCCGGAGCAATTCGAGGCGATCCCACCGACCCTGCCCGCCAATTGGGCGCGCTACAGCACCGGCCTGTACCGGTTGGAGAACCGCCTCATGATCGTGCTGGACCTTCCTCGCTTGCTGGCGCTGACGGTGAACGTGCCATGAGTGAAACGCTGCCGATCTGCCTGGTGGTCGACGACAGCCGGGTGGTCCGCAAGGTCGCCCGCCGCATCCTGGAGGGCCACGGCTACAAGGTGGCCGAGGCGGAAAACGGGGAGGATGCGCTCGAGATTTGCCGCCGGGCGCTCCCTCGTTGCGTGCTGCTGGATTGGAACATGCCCGTGATGAACGGACTCGCCTTCCTCAAGGCGTTGCGGGCGGAGTTCGGGCCGGACGGGCCGACAGTCTTGTTCTGCACGACACAGAACGAGGTCGCCTACATGACGGCGGCGATCGAGGCTGGCGCGCAGGAGTACATCATGAAGCCGTTCGACGAGACGCTCCTCGTCGATAAGTTCACGCAAGTCGGCCTGCTGTGACCTTCCATTGCGGGGCCTGATCTATCTTGCCGAGTTCATCCAAGCCCGCTCCGGCATGGCCCTCGGATCGGGGAAGCAATACCTGCTGGAGGCGCGGCTGGCGCCGATTCTGCGGCGGGAGCGCATGACCGATCTGGACCAACTGGCAGAGCGCCTTGCAAAAGGGGAGTGTGAAGCGTTGGCGCGGGACATCACGGAGGCCGTCGCCACGCACGAGACGCTGTTCTTTCGCGATGCCAAACCATTCAGCCACCTGCTTGCCACGGGGCTGCCTTTGCTCACCAGCCGGCGGCCCCCAGGCACGAAGCTTCGGCTCTGGTCGGCGGCGGCGGCCACTGGGCAGGAGGCGTATTCGCTTGCGATCACCTTGACGGAATACGGCCTGGCCGACCGGAGCCAGGCCGAGATCCTCGGCACCGACTTGGCAAGTAAACCGATCACCCAGGCGCGGGCTGGACTCTACTCGCAATACGAGGTGCAGCGCGGTCTGTCGGTTCGGCGCCTGCTACGCCACTTCACGACCGACGGCCGGGAGTGGCAGGTCAATGCCGACCTCCGTGCCATGTGCTGCTTCCGGGAATGGAACCTGCTGGATGACCCGGCCTCGTTCGGCCAGTTCGACGTCGTGTTCTGCCGCAACGTGCTTCTTTACTTCGATCAGAACACCAGGGCGAAGGTTCTCGCGCACATCCGGCGACGTCTGACCCCCGACGGTCTGCTGTATCTGGGGGCTGCCGAGACCCTGCTCGGGCTGGACGATACGCTGGAGCGGGACGGCCCTTGCTATGTCGGCGCTGGCGAGGAGCCGCACTGAATCAGGCCATCGCACCCCGGGCGGCCACCGGCCAAACGCATTCGACGCGGCCGTCCCGGACGCCGACATACCAGTCGTAGCGATCCACCGTCGGGTCGCAATGGCCCGGCACCAGCCGCAACTTTTCTCCCAAAGCCGGAGCCGTGCCGGGGTCACAGGCCAGTTTGCCGTGCTCGTCGGAGGCGCCGACATAGGTCAGCCCAGGGCGCTGCCACACGAGGGGCATGCCGCTGTCGACGGCCAGCGCCTTTAGGCCAGCATCCAGCACGGCGATGCCGGGTTGGGCGGTGCTCATGACGGTGGCCAGCACGAACAAGGATTGGATAAAGCCGGGCGCATCGGTGTTACGGGAGTAGTCAGCGTCCATGAAGCAGTAGGATCCGCACTGCACCTCGGTATACACGCCGCTGGCCACCTCGAACGCGAAGGTGCCGGTGCCTGCCCCGCCCACCACGGGACAGGCGAGCCCCTGCTGGCGCAGCTGTTCCACCGTCCGCCGGGTGCGGTCGGCCGCCTCGTTGACGGCGGTCTGGCGTTCCCCCGCGCCGCGCATGTGCTGCGCCGAGCCGTGATAAGCCTGCAAGCCGCGGAACTCGAGATTGCGCGACCAGGCGATGCGCTGCGCCAGTGCCACCGCATCTGGACCCGCTGCGACGCCACACCGTCCCATGCCGACGTCGATCTCGACCAGAACGCCGAGGCGAACCCCAGCGTCGCCCGCTGCCGCGTCGAGCGCGTCCACTTGCCGTACATCGTCGGCGCAAACGGCAATCCGCGTGATGCGGGCCAGCGCGGCGAGGCGGGCAAGCTTCGTGGGCCCGACCACCTGGTTGGTGACGATGATGTCCGGCACGCCACCCCAGGCCAGGATCTCCGCCTCGGCAACCTTCTGGACGCACTGCCCGACGGCGCCGCGCGCCATCTGCAGGCGGGCGATTACCGGCGATTTGTGGGTCTTCGCGTGGGCCCGCAGCCGCACCCCGGTGCCCTCGAGGGCTGCCGCCATGCGGTCGAGATTGGCCTCGAACGCCGGCAGGTCGATCAGCAAGGCCGGCGTGTCGACCTCGTCGATCCTCATGCCGGGCTGGGCAGGCGGCGACTGCATCACGGGCTGAAGAACGAATTCAGACGGTAGAGCGGGATCTGGTAGGAGATCATCGCCTGCTCGGTTCCCGGATTCTTCTTGGTCAAGCCGGCATTGGACGTATGACCGAACGAGGCGACCAGGCGCGATCCGTCGTCGAACACGTAGCCGCCTTCGAACGTGGAGCGGAATTCGACGTAGGATCCGAGCTTCTTGCCATTGCCCTGCCCATACAGCCCCGGCCCGAAGTTCGGCGTCAGCACCCAATGTGGGCCCAGCGGGATTTCCAGCACGATGCCGCCACCGCCCCAGATCGACTGCCGCGTGGTGGTCTCGATGCCCGCCCACGGCTTGATCTTGAAGTAGCTTTCGAAGAACGGCAGCAACGAATAGCCGGACCGGTATTCCAGCCGGAAATTTCCGGCCGTGCGGGCTTGTTGGTTGAGGATGTCGGTTCCGCCGATGCCCAGGCTGACGAGCGCCGGATCAGCAAGGGCCGGCGTGGCAAGCGATGTCGCCAGCAGGCAAGCAAGACCCAGACGGCGCAAGGGCGGCTCCAATTCGACGATTTGTTGATGCAACTTCGCTCATTGAGGGCGGTCGGGCAAGCTAGCTGCCGCGACAGGTGGCACGGCCGGTTTGATGGCCTTCCCCTCGTCCGAGGCCCGCCAGAGGTACCACGCAGCGGTCGAGCGGAAGGGCGCCCAGGCCTGGCCAATGCTGGCAAGGGCACGGGGGCGGGGCTGGACCGGGAGATTCTGGATCAGGCGCCAGCCGTCGCGAACCCCGAAATCGTCTACCGGCAGCACGTCGGGCCGGCCAAGGGTGAAGATCAGCAGCATCTCGACGGTCCAGCGCCCGACGCCCCGGATCCGGACCAGGCGGTCGATCAGCGCCTCGTCATCGAGCACGACGGCCTGGGCAGCGCTCGGGATGGTACCGTTCAATGCGTTGGCTGCGATTTCTCGGATGGCCGCACCCTTGCTGCCGGACAGCCCGCAGGCTCGCAGCGCCGTGTCCGGCGTGCCGAGGACCGCTTCGGGCGACGGGAACCCAGGTCCCGGATAGAGGGCGATGAACCGTCCGAGGATCGCTTCGGCCGCGCGGGCATGCAATTGCTGGTGGCTGATCGCGCGAACCAGAGCCTCGTACGGCTCCCTCGGTTCGACCGTGATGCGACACGGCCCGACGCGGCCGATCAGGGCCGCCAAGGCGGGATCTGCGGCGGACAGATGCCTTAGCGCTTTGCTCATGCGCGCCATGCAAGCCACTCCTCGGCTGGCGTGGCCTTTGGCGGCGCTGGCCGGACAGGAAACGTGATCGAAGGATGACGGTCTTGCAATGGAACTTCCTTGCCTTCCCAACAATCCAGGCCGATATGTAGGGGGTCCTTCAAACATAAGGGAGGTCGGCGCCACCCCAGCTGGATTCGACGCCGATGGAAAAAACGATGCGACAGGTTCAACGCTGGGTCGACAACGAAGACGATCAAGCGGGTGCTAACCGGCAGACTGCAAGCTTGGCAGCCTTGGCACTCACTTTATTCCTGGTCGTAGTCTGCGTGGGGTTGGTGAATCAGCTCCGGTATAAGGCGACGATCGAGGATTGCTTGTTATCCGGCCGCACCAATTGCGGCGTGTCGATCACCACGACCCCCTGACGGCGCCGGCGATCCCTGAACGGGGGTCCTGAAACGGGATTGTCACGCCGTCGAGCGGATGGTTTGCTAAACCCCGCCCCCTAAACCTTTTGGGGGGTGGCATGGGCAAGGACGAAACCCCGGCGCTGATGCTGCGGCGACGCGATGTCGTTACGGCCACCGCCGCTGTTGCGGTTGCGGGGGTGGCGCCCGCACTGCGCGCGCAGCCGCTATCAGGCGAACCGCCGGTCAACGCCCAGGGCAGCGTTATCGAGGATACCGACGGCAGCTTCCGCCGGACTGCAGCCAGTCGTGGCCTGCCGGGCATTATGGTGTCGAACGGGCGCGACGTGACCAAGACGGATGCCGACGGCCGCTGGAGCCTCTCCGTGAAGCCCGGCGACTCGCTCTTCGTCGTCAAACCGTCCGGGTTCATGACGCCGGTCGATCCCGTAACCCAATTGCCGCGGTTCGCGCTGGTGCACTCACCCGAGGGCACGCCGAGTTCCATGGCGCCGCGGTTCGCCGGGCTGGGCCCGACCGGCGCCCTACCCGACAGCATCGACTTCTTCCTGCAGCGCCGGGACGAGCCGGCCCAGTTCGACGCCCTGCTGTTCACCGACACCCAGCCGGAAACGCTGGCCGAACTCGGCTATGTTCGCGACGACGTGGTGGCCACGACCGCGGGGGTGGACGCCTCGTTCGGCATCACCCATGGCGACCTGATGTTCGACGACTTGTCCTACTACGACCGGTTCAACAAGATCATCGGCACCATCGGCCTGCCCTGGTACAACTGCCCCGGCAACCACGACATGAACCTGGAGGCGCCCGACAACGCCCACTCGCGGGACACGTTCAAGCGGGTGTTCGGCGCGCGTCATCACGCCTTCCAGCACGGCGGGGCGACGTTTTTCCTGCTCGACAATGTCGAGTATCTCGGCACCGACCCGGCCAAGCCAAACGGCTTCGGCAAGTACCAGGGCCGGTTCGGGCCCGACCAGCTGAGCTTCGTGCGCAACGTGCTCGCCAATGTGCCGACCGAGAGCCTGGTGGTGTATTCGTTCCATATCCCGCTGCGCACCTTGCAGGGGACGACGCCGGCCTTCGCCAATACCGACAACAAGGAGTTTTTCGACGCGATCGCCAGCCATCCGAACGCCGTCAGTTTCAGCGGCCACACCCACACCAACGAGCATTGGTATTTCGGTGCGGCGGACGGATTTACCGGTGGCACCCACCACCATCACGTGCTCGCGGCGGTCTCCGGCAGTTGGTGGAGTGGGCCGTTCGACGAACGCGGTATTCCGATCGCGCTCGAGAGCGACGGCAGCCCGAACGGCTTCCACATCCTGTCCGTTGACGGCAACCGCTACCAGACCACGCTTGTGCCAGCGCGCGACCCCGCGCACACGCCGATGCGCATCGTGCTGGACAGCCAGTTGCACCGCGCGGATCCGGAAGTGCTGCACGAGTACCCGGTCGGCGCGCTGCTGACCGGGCCGATTGCGCAAGCGGCGTGCGGGTCGACCCGGGTCGTGGTGAACCTGTATGACGGCGGCCCGCGGTCAAAGGTAACGATGGCGATCGGCCCCGGCGGGCAACCGATGGCGATGGCGAAAACGGAGCGGAAAGACCCGTTCGTGGACGAGGTCTACACGCGCAATCGCGCCACCAAGAAGCCTTGGGTGAACTCCGACACGTCGACGCACATCTGGCAGGCGACGCTGCCGCCGGACCTGCCGCCCGGCGCACACCGTATCGCGATCGCCGCCACGGACGAGTATGGCCGGACGCATAACGGGTGGATGATCCTGGAGGTCACCGCGGGGTAATGGCGTAGCCCGTATCGCCCTTGAGCGATGCGGGACAGGCCCGACCGCCGGTCCCCGCATCGCCCGAGCGCGATACGGGCTACGGCGCCGCCCCCATCAGCTTAGCCGCCTCGCTCCGCAGCCCGGCGCGCGAGTCGTCGCGGCTGTAGAACATGTGGCCGCCCGGGAAGGTCACCAGGCGGACCCGGTCCCCGCCCGACGCCGGCGGGATCTGGTTCAGCAGCAATTGCGTGCCGAAATACGGACATACCAAGTCGAACAGACCGTGGGCGATGATCACGTGCAGCCCCGGGTCGAGCGCCAGATCCCGCCGTAGCGCGTCGAAGGATTGCGGACGTTCACGGTTGCCGTAATCCCATTGCCGGCCCGCCGCATCGCTGACGAGCTCGTAGATCCCGCCCTCCGGATGCCAGTGCAGGCGATCGTACACCGCCAGCACGCCTTCCGTGAGTGGTGCACGCAGGCCGTCGAGCATGGGGTCGAGCACCCGGCCGTACGGGTATTCTGGAAATGCGTCAGGGGTTGACGCCGTCGCATCGTAGACGCTGTCGGTGCGTCCGGAGGCGCGGTCGTGATCGTGGATGAACACGAAGCTGCCGATCAGGCCGCGGCGCTGGCGAACCTCCGCCGGGTCGACGCCGGTGAGGGCACTCACCTTATCCACCACGCGGGCCGTCGCCGTCGGGTCGGCGACGCCGTGCAGCACGTCGGTCAGGAACGGCCCGGCGGCGTAGTCCTCGGCGTCCTTCAAATCGGCTCGGGTGACGGCTTGGCCGTGCTCTGCCCGCACCGCGGCGGCCATGGAGGGCAGTTCGACCGCGCGGGCCAGCAGGTCAAGCGCGCCGCTGCGATTGCCGTAGTCGAGAATGGGCGAGACCATCACAAGCCCCTGCAGGCCCACACCGTATTGAGCAGCCAGGCGCTGTTCGAGGCGTGGAGCGCGGAAGCCGCCGTAGCTCTCGCCCAGCAGGTATTTGGGGGAGCCGATGCGGCCGGACTTGTCCAGCCAGCGGCGGATCGCCTGGGACAGCGCCTCGATGTCGCCGTCGACCGACCACAGGCGCTTGCGGACGTCGTCGCCAGTGTTGACGAAGTGGCTGTAGCCGGTACCCACCGGGTCGATGAAGACGAGGTCGGTGAAGTCCAGCCAGGTGTCGGCGTTGGGCTGCAGCGCTGGCGAGGCCGAGGGCTGGGACAGCATCGGCACGCGCCATGGCCCGACCGCGCCCATCTGTAGCCAGGCGGAGGCCATGCCCGGGCCGCCGTTCAACACGAACGTAACTGGGCGGGTGGCAGGGTCGGCCCCCTTCAGCGCGTAGGCAGTGGTGTTGATGTCGGCCTCGGGCGCGCCCTTGTCGTCGAGCAGGCGGATGAAGCCGACGGTGGCCGTGAGGTCGAGTTTGCGGCCGGGCAGGTCCAGCGTTTGCTCGGTCACTGCGTCGGGGATCACCGGGCGGGGGCGCGGGGCCGGGTTGGGGGCGTTTTCCCGACGGTTGCCATTGTCTGCCGGTTGGGCGAGGGCGGGGAGCGTCGGCGCGAGAAGGGCCAGGCAGAGCAGAAAGCGAAGGCTGTTCCTCACAGGGGCATCATTCCTCGTTTTGGGCGCACTTTCCTCGATACCAGGGCGAACGCAAGTGGGTCTTCAACGGCACGATCCTCGGATCTGGGCGCAATCAAACGCGAGCGATCCTGTGTGTGGCCACCCCTCACCCCGACCCTCTCCCACAAGGGGAGAGGGAGAAGAGTTACGCTCGCAACAGGCTACTCGTGGGCGTAGCGGCGGCGCTGTCCGGGAAGACGGAAGCCATCGCGCTCGCCGGCAGGCCGAGATGGGCGATCAGCAGGCCCTTGGCGATGCCGCGAAGATCGGCGGTGGGCTGCAGGTCGCGGCCCTCCAGCAGATTGCCCAGCCCGGGCCAGTTGGCCAGCACCCGGCCGCCGGACACTCGCCCGCCGGCCACGAAGGCGACGGTGCCGGTGCCATGGTCGGTGCCGCCAGTGCCGTTCATCCGCGCGGTGCGGCCGAACTCGGTGATCACCAGCACCGCCGTGCGCGCCCACACGTCGCCCAGGCCCGCCTTCAGCGCCGCCAAACCCTGATCCAACTGCCCCAGCGGCCCGGCGAGGCGGCGCATCTGGTCGGCATGCGTGTCCCACCCGCCCAGCTCGAGCGCAGCGACCCGGGGGCCGGTCGGGGCGGCCAGCAAGCGTGCGGCCATGGCGGCGAGGGCGGGAAAGGCATAGGCGTTGGCCGGCTTCTCCGTCCCAGCCAAGGTGGCGTCGGAGTAGCCGCGATCCCGCAGGCCCTCGGTAATGGCCGGGCCCGTAATCGCGTCGCCGGCATTGAGGGCGGCAATCCGGGCGTACAAATCGGGATCTGGCGCGGCGAAATTGTGCGGTGCCCAGGCGCCAACAGCCGCCGGCCCGCGCATCAAAAGCGGCGTGGTCATGCCCACGGCCAGCGCAGCCTCGGGGCCGGGGGGCTTGGCCATCGCCAGCACGGCACGGTTGAGCCAGCCGCTGGTCATGCGCTGGTCGGCGCCGCTCTCCATGTAGTCCTGTGCCTCGAAATGGCTGCGGCTGCGGTAATGACCGGCGACGGCGTGGACCGGCAGCAACTCGCCGGCATGGTACAGCGCGGCGGATTGCGGCATGGCGGGGTTCAGGCCGAAGAAGCCGCCAAGATCGGCCATGCCGCCGTCGGTGCCGACGGCGGCGGGGATCAGGCCCGGGCGCAGGCTGGCCAACGCCGGGTCGCCATACGGCACGACGGCCGCCATGCCATCGAGTGCCCCCCGCATGATGATCACGACGAAGCGCGAGTCGGTGGGGGCCGCGGCCAGCGCCATGGACGCTCGGCCGAGGCTGAACGCAGCGCCCAGGCCCAGCAGGGCGGAGCGGCGGGTCATGCCGGACCGCATGAAATTGGGGTGCATCAGCGCCTCTGGAATTCGGGTGACGTGAACAGCAGGGTCAGACCATCGCGGCGGGACCCGGCCCGGCTGATCGCGGTGTAGGTCGCGGGCGTAAGCAACGGGCCCAAGCTGGCATCAGCGATCGTCGCCGGGTCGAGCGCCGCCACCCGGCCGCTGAAACCATAGCTCCAGTCGACCCGGCGCATCATCGCCTCCGGCCCAGCCCAGTCCGCCGCGCGGTCCGGCCAGCCGATCGGAAATTGTGCGCCGAACAGCGGCTGGCCCAGAGCGCGCATGATCCCCGCCCCGTCCGGCCGGTGATCCGCTGGCAGATCGGCGGCACGCAGGGCGGCGAGCACGTAGTCCTGCGGGTTGCGCAGCTTGCCTAGAGGCCGCCAAGCGCTGGCCAAAGTCGTCAGCGCGGCGGCCGCCTGGCCGAGATGGCCGCCGGTGTCGCGCAGCACGGCCTCGATCCGCCGCACGTCGGCCGGCGGCGCGTCGTCGGCGACGAAATGCTGCACCAGCTTGGTAGCAAGGTGATGGTGGGTGGCCGGGTGGTCCGCCAGGAAGGCCAGCGCGGCCACGCCGCCTTCCTCGCCCGCCGGGAAGCTGCGGCCCATCACCGTTTGCTCGCCAGGCTCGTGCATCTGCGGGCGGAAGCGGAACCCGGCCGGCTCCTTCTCGCCATTGGCGATCGACCAGCCGGTCAGGATGCGGGCGTAGCTGGTCACGTCGGCCTGGGTGTAGCCGGAGGCCGGGCTGAGCGTGTGCAGTTCCAGGCTCTCGCGGGCCAGGTTCTCGTTCAGCCCCTTCTCGCGCTTCAGGCCAGCGGGGCTGTTCGGGCCGAACGAGCCGGCGTTGTCCAGGTAGGTGAGCATCGCCGGGTGGCGCATGACGGCCAGCAGCATGTCGCCGAATTTGCCGGTGACGTTGGGGCGAATGGCGGTGCGGATATAATCGCCCCCCAGCGCCGCCGTGCGCCCTCCGCGTAGGCTGATGGTGAAATGGTTGGCCCAGAACCACACGAGCCGCTCGCGGAACGGCGTGTCGGTGGCGAGCGCGTTGGCGACCAGCGCGTCTATCTCGCCCTTGAACAGCGGCCCGACCTTCTTGGGCGCGCCGGTGCCCTTGTCGTCACGGTCCTGGATCACGGCGGCGAAGCCGTCTGCCAGCGATGGCCCGGGCGGACCGCGATCGGGGCCGGCAAGCTGGTTGCGCAGCCAGGCCGCCGGGTCGGCCGGCAGCGGCTCGGTGCCCCGGCGTCCGAGGCCGAAGCGGATCATGGCTTGGGCGGCTGCGTTGTCCATGAGGCATTGATAGTCCGGCAAAGGTGACGGAAGAGTAACGGACGGCAACGTTTGTGGTGTGGCACGGGGATTGCTGCCCCGCCTGGCCATTCACCAGGTGCCACACATGCCTATCCTACACCGCTTCCCAACCGCCATCCGGTTGTTCGCTCTCGCCGCCCTGCTGATCGCGGCGCCGGCCTACGCCAAGGACGACCTGGTCATCGGGATCGCCGAGTTCCCCTCGTCGCTGCACCCCTCGATCGATCCGTTGCTGATCAAGAGCTACATTCTCGGCTTCACCATCCGCACCATCACCACCTATGACGGCGACGGCAAACTCGTCTGCCTGCTGTGTACCGACGTGCCCACGCTGGAGAACGGCCTGGCCCGGCTGGAAGACCGCGATGGCGGCCAGAAGGGCATGGCTGTCACCATCAAGCTGAAGCCCGACCTGCAATGGGCCGACGGCGCCCCAGTCACCGCGCAGGACCTCGCCTTCACCTGGCGCGTCAGCCGTGACCCGGCGGCCGGGTTCAGCAACTCCAACCCGTGGACCCGGGCCGACCGGGTGGAGGTCGTGGACGATCACACCGCCATCCTGCACCTGCCGCAGGTGCAGGTGTCGTTCGCCCAGTGGGACCAGATCATCCCCGAGCACATCGACGGCCCGGTGTATGATCGCAGCAAGGTGGCGGGCGACTACATCAACACCACCGTGTTCAACCACGCGCCGACCACGCCGGGCCTGTGGGACGGCCCCTATGTGATTAGCGACTATGTATCGGGCAACCAGATCGTGCTGGCGCAGAACCCGCATTGGGCGGGCACCAAGCCGGGCTTCAAGCACATCATCTTCCGCTTCATCGGCGACACGGCGGCGCTGCAGGCCAACCTGCTGTCGGGCGACGTCGACATCGACAACAACATCACGTTGGACCAGGAAATCTCGCTGCAAAAGCAGTATCCGGACCGCTTCAACTACCTTTATTTCCCGAGCCTCACCTATCTGCACGTCGACTCCGCGCACGACAATCCGATCCTGAGTGATTTGCGTATCCGCCGGGCGCTCCTGATGGCGATCGACCGCAGAACGATCAACCAGCGCCTGTTCGACGGCCGGTCCAGCGTTTCCGCCAGTTTCGTCAGCCCGCACAACCCGGAGTTCGATCCCAGTATCCCGGTGGTGCCGTTCGATCTGCCGGGCGCCCGCAAGCTGATCGCCGAGGCGGGCTGGACGCCGGGTCCAGACGGGATCTGCCTGGACAAGGACGGAAAGCGGCTGTCTGTCGAGTTCCTGTCGGCGTCGGGATTCAAGATCAACGAGTTGGAGATGGCCGTCATCCAAAGCGAGTGGAAACAGGCCTGCGTCGAGGTCAATCTCCGCTTCGAACCCTCCCGTACGCTGTTTGGCGACACGACGAAGCACCGCAGCTTCCCTGGGCTCGTGATGTACACCTGGACCAGCCTGGTGGGGGAAAGCCCCCAGCGGACGCTTGGCACGGGCAGCATTCCGGCCCAGGCGAACAATTGGGGCGGTTCGAACTTCACCGGTTTCAGCGACGCGGCGTTCGACGCACAGGTCGCGATCGCGGACACCGCGCTGGACCCGGCGGCGCGCCATGCCGCGTGGTCGGCGATGCAGCGCATCTATGCCGAGCAGCTTCCGGCGCTGCCGCTGTTCACGATGGCCATTCCCGGCGTCATCCCGAAATGGCTGAAGGGCTACGGCCCCAGCGGCACCGGCCAACCGTTCAGTCAGCGCGCGGAGGACTGGCACGTGGAGTAGCCGCGATAGTCCGCCCCAGATGGTAGACTACAAGAGTATGTGAAATTGGCGGAACTGTCGGGGTTGTTTCTTAGGTGCTATTTTCATACCGACACAAAAACCCGGCAACAGGCGGATTCAACTGTGACAACGTCCAGTATTGCTGACGGCGACATCGGCAGTGGCACGGTCTCCTCCGGCGAGACGCTGACCGTGCAGTACGGCGGCACATCGAGCAACGTGCTCGTTGAAGCCGGCGGGATCGAGATCGTCTCCGGCACGTCGATCAGCGACCTGATCGGCCCGGGACTCTCCGTCGTAGCCAGCCAGATCGTGGCGTCCGGCGGTCTTGCCATCGGCACGCAGATACTGAGCGGCGGTAGCGCTACGATCTCCGCCGGCGGCAGTACCGTGGGCGGCGTGATCTCCGGCGGATCGGAGACGGTCGAGGCCGGCGCGACCATCAGCGCCCCCGTGGTGGTAGCCGGCGGCTTTGTCACCCTAGGGGGTGGGGACGATGGGGGCACGATCTCCAGCGGCGGTGCGATCGACGTCGAGGGCTATCTCACCGGGCAGGAAGGGGGAGCCGTCGGCGTGACGGTCTTGAGTGGAGGAGAAATCGGGACGTCGGACGGCTTCCTCTCGGGAATCATCCTCAGCGGCGGATCGGCTTATGTGGGCGGAGAGGCGCCCCTTTACGGTTACGACGGCTTCCACGGCACCGCCGCGGCCACCCAAGTGATGTCCGGCGGAGTGTTGACGGACATCGAGGGCTTCGACAGCGGCACGGTTATTTTCGCGGGTGGACGCGAATACATCGGCCCGGGTGCCAACGCCATCGGCGTGATGATCTCGGGTGGGACACTCGAACTCGGGAAGGGTGACACGCGCGGCTACTCCTTTTTCCAGACAGACCAGGAAAACGGGCCGATCGTTTTCGCCGGCAGCAGCGGCACGCTCCTGGATGATGGCAAAGACGCGCTGAGCAGCGTGATCTCCGGCTTCAACGCCACGGACCGCATCCTCCTCTCCGGCGTGGCCGCCGACCCGAACGCGACGCTGAGTGTGGCCGGCGACATGGTGACCGTCTCCGCCGGCGGCACCAGCTATGTGATGGACATCGTCGGCGCGTCGGGCATCCCGCTCACGCTCGGCATCGGCACCACCGCGGGCACGATCGATATCGGGGTCGCCTGCTATTGCGCCGGCACCGCTATCCTGACGCCGTCGGGCGAGGTTGCGGTGGAGGCGCTTGCCCTAGGCGACCGCGTCGTCACCGCGGACGGCCGATCGGAGCCTGTGGTTTGGGTTGGGCGCCGCAGCTATGCCGGGCGGTTCCTGGCTGGGCAGCCGCATTTGCTGCCCGTGCGGTTTCGCGCCGGGTCGCTGGGGGGCGGGCTGCCGCGGCGGGACCTGCTGGTGTCGCCCTGCCACGCCATGCTGCTGGACGGGCTGCTGGTGCAGGCCGGGTCGCTGACCAATGGCAGCAGCATCACGCAGGAGCGGGGCGCCGCCCAGGTGGATTACGTCCATATCGAGTTGGCCCGGCACGATGTGATCCTGGCCGAGGGTGCGCCGAGCGAGACCTACCTGGACGAAGGCAACCGCATGATGTTTGCCAACGCGGGCAGCTATTCCGGCCCGAGCCCGGAGCACAGCGGCTATTGCGCGCCACGCGTCTCGGACGGCTACCGGGTCGAGAGTATCCGCACTGGTTTGCAGGCCCTGGCCGGAAAGCTGGGCCAAGCCGCCTGATACCATTGACCGGTCATCGCGAGCGCAGCGTCGCGATCCAGGGCCACGAACGCACCCGCCGTCCTGGATCGCCGCGCCTTTGGCTCGCGATGACGACGATTACCGCGGGTCTGTCGGTCAGGTGGCTGGTATAAGTCACGCCCCCGGCTTGCAAAATCGCCCCGTCTGGCGCATTTGCAGCCAACATTTACCACCCGGCCCTAGCCGGATGTGTCAGGCAGCATCGGCAAGGGGCCGGGGCCGCCCGTCACCGCTTGGAGGACATCCCCGTGGCTGAGAACATACTCGACAAGATCCGCAATATCGGCATCACCGCCCACATCGACGCGGGCAAGACCACGACGACCGAGCGTATCTTGTACTACACGGGCGTGTCGCACCGCATCGGCGAGGTGCATGACGGCAACACCACCACCGACTACATGGAGCAGGAGCGTGAGCGCGGCATCACGATCACCTCCGCCGCGGTGACGTGCGAGTGGAAAGACCACCGCATCAACATCATCGACACGCCCGGCCACATCGATTTCAACATCGAAGTGAACCGCTCGCTGCGCGTGCTGGACGGCGCCGTGTTCATTATCGAGGGCGTGGCCGGCGTGCAGCCGCAATCCGAGACCAACTGGCGCCTTGCCGACCGCTACAACGTTCCGCGCATCATCTTCATCAACAAGCTCGACCGCACCGGCGCCGACTTCTATCGGGCATTCGATACGTTGAAGGAGAAGCTCGACATCATCGCGCTGCCGCTGCAGCTGCCGATCGGCGTCGAGGACCAGTTCGTCGGCGTGGTCGACCTGGTGGAGATGAAGGCCATCGTCTGGGAAGGCGGCGAATTGGGCGCCAAGTTCCACGACGAGGAAATCCCGGCCGACATGCTGGAGAAGGCGAAGGAACACCGCCAGACCCTGCTCGACACGGCGCTGTCGGTCGACGACGCCGGTATGGAAGAGTATTTCGAGAAGGGTGACGTGGACGTTGCTACGCTGAAGCGCGCCATCAAGACCGGCACCATCTCCGGCGCCTTCCGCCCCGTGCTGTGCGGCACCGCGTTCAAGAACAAGGGCGTGCAGCCGCTGCTGGACGCCGTGCTCGACTACCTGCCCTCCCCCGTCGACGTGCCCGGCATCTCGGTCGCCGCCGAAGAGGGCGAGGAGGACGGCGAGCACAGCAACCGCCGCCGTATCAAGGCCGATCCGAATGCTCCGTTCGCCGGGCTGGCGTTCAAGATCATCAACGACAAATACGGCACGCTGACCTTCGTGCGCGTTTATGCCGGCACGCTGAAGAGCGGCGACACGGTGATGAACACGACCAAGGACAACAAGGAGCGCATCGGCCGCATGTTCCAGATGCATGCGGACAAGCGCGCCGAGATCAAGGAAGTCCACGCCGGCGACATCGCCGCCTTCGTGGGCCTCAAGGACACCCAGACCGGCGACACGCTAGCCTCATCCGACGACCCGGTGGTCCTGGAGCGCATGGCGTTCCCGGTGCCCGTGATCGACATCTCGGTCGAGCCGAAGACCAAGGACGGCGTCGAGAAGATGACGCTCGGGCTGCAGAAGCTGGCTGGCGAAGACCCGAGCCTGCGGCTCAAGACCGACCAGGAGAGCGGCCAGACCATCCTGTCCGGGATGGGCGAGTTGCACCTGGAGATCATCATCGACCGCCTGCGCCGCGAATACGGCGTGGACGCGAACATCGGCGCGCCGCAGGTGGCCTATCGCGAGACGATCAGCGCGGAACACACCGAGACGTACACCCATAAGAAGCAGTCTGGCGGTTCCGGCCAGTACGCCGAGGTGAAGGTCAAGTTCGAGCCGACGGAGCGGAATTCGGGCGTGGTGTTCGAGAACAAGACGGTCGGCGGTTCGGTGCCGAAGGAATACGTGCCGGCCGTGGAGAAGGGCATCCGCGTGCAGGCCGATACCGGCGTGCTGGCGGGCTTCCCGACCGTGGACTTCAAATACACCCTGGTGGACGGCAAGTACCACGACGTCGACTCGAGCGCCCTGGCGTTCGAAATCGCCGCCAAGGCCTGCTTCCGCGAGGGCATGAAGAAGGCCAAGCCGATCATTCTCGAGCCGATCATGGACGTGGAAGTGACCACGCCGCAGGATCACGTCGGTGACGTGGTCGGCGACTTGAACCGCCGCCGCGGCCAGATCCAGAACCAGGACTCGGCCGGTTCGACGGTGACGGTCCGCGCCGGCGTGCCGCTGAAGGAGATGTTTGGCTACATCTCCGACCTACGCTCCATGACGAAGGGCCGCGCGTCCTTCACCATGCAGTTCCACCACTACGACCCGGTGCCGCGCAACATCGCCGACGAGATCATGGCGAAGTCCGCCTAACCCTTCGCTTTTCTCCCTCCCCCGCTCTTCACGGGAGAGGGTCGGGGTGAGGGCCCCTTCCCGCACGCGGGATAGGGGCCGATGGCCCAGTCTTTGCTTCCGCTCATCCGTTCGCTTGAAAGGATGCAGCTTGACCATCTCCCGGCGTGGACTTCTGGGCGGGGCCGCATCCCTCGCGGCGGCAAGCGTCCGAGCCCAATCGCGCCCGTCGGTCCTGCGGATGATCCATGCCTCGGACCTGCAGAGCCTCGATCCGATCTGGACGACGGCGACGCCCACCAAGGATTACGCCTTCCTCGTATTCGACCAATTGATCTCGGTCGACGCCAACTACGTCCCGCGGCCGCAGATGGCGGAAGGCTGGTCGGTCGAGGATGATGGCCGCAGCGTCGTCATGGGCCTGCGCGACGGCCTGAAATTCCACGACGGCGAGCCGGTCCGCTCCAACGATTGCATCGCCTCCATCGCGCGCTGGTCGGCGCGGGACGGGTTCGGCCAGGCGCTGCGCCGGGTCACCGACACGATGGAGGTAATCGACGACCGCCGCTTCCGCATCCGGCTGAAACGCCCCTTCCCGCTGCTGGCCTCGGCCATCGGCAAGTCCAGCTCGTCGCAGTGCTTCGTCATGCCGGAACGCATGGCGCTGACCGACCCGATGAAGCAGGTGACGGAGTCGGTCGGCTCCGGCCCGTTCCGCTTCGTGCGCAACGAGTGGGTGCCGGGCGCCCGCGTGGTATTCGCCAAGTTCGACGGCTACGTGCCGCGCCACGAACCTGTCAGCGGCATCGCGGGCGGCCGGGTGGCGGGCGTGGACCGCATCGAGTGGACGATCCTGGGCGACTCCGCCACCGCCTATGCCGCGCTGCAGAACGGCGAGCAGGATTACTGGGACGCGCCACCGCCCGACCTGATCCCGGTGATCGAGGCCCAGCCGAAACTGGCCGCCACCGTACGCAACAAGACCGGCAGCTACGCCATCTTCCAGTTCAACCACACGCAGCCGCCATTCAACGACCCGGCGATCCGCCAAGCCGTCGCGATGGCGGTCAACCAGGAAACCTTCCTGCAATCCGCGGTCAGCCGGCCGGACATGATCCGCACCTGCGACAGCTTCTTCGCCTGTGGCACGCCCTATGGCACCGATGTCGGCGGCGCGGTGCTGAAGGTGCACGACATCGACCGCGCCCGGGCCGCGCTGAAGGCCACCAGCTACAACGGCGAAAAGGTCGTGCTGCTCGCGATTTCGGAGTCGCCGGTGCAGTCGGCGATGGCGCAGGTGGCCGACGACATGCTGCGCAAGATGGGCATGACCACCGAACTGGCGATGACGGACTTCACCACGATGGCGCAGCGCCGCACCAATCGCGGCCCGGTGGACAAGGGCGGCTGGAGCGCCTTCATCACCACATGGTCCGGCACCGACATCCTCAATCCCGCGGTGAACCAGATGCTGCGAGGCGCCGGTGCTGCAAGCTGGTTCGGCTGGCCGGACGACCCGGTGCTGGAGGACCTGCGCAACCAGTGGTTCGACAGCGCCGATCCCGACCAGCAAGCCAAACTCGCCGCGGCGATCCAGGTCGAGGCGTTCAAATCCCTGCCCTACATTCCATTAGGCTCCACCTACGCCTACGTCGCCTACAGCCGCGCGCTGACCGGCGTGTTCGACTGCCCGGTGGCCGCTTACTGGAACATCGGCAAGCCAGCTTGATGGCAACCACCGTCATGCCAGGGCTTGACCCTGGTATCCACGGCGTCCCGCAGACACCGGCCCCGCCTTGTTGCACGCGGTCGTGTCAAATCCCGTTTGACGTCACCAGCCCAACCCGTGGATGCCAGTGTCAAGCACTGGCATGACGGTGTCTTACTTATGTGCCGCAGTAACGTGAACCGGACAGCCGTGGGTCAAGCCTTGGCATGACGGTGAGACCTGATCAGGGAGAATAGCATGGCAAAGTTCCACCTCGGCTGGTTTCTGGGCTCGGGCGTCACCATCCAGGGCTGGAACGAACCGGGCTACCCGGAGGAGTACGACTGGACCAAGCCCGCCTTGTTCCAGGACGCGATCCGCGCGCTGGAGCGGGCCTGCTTCGACCTGCTGATCCTGGAAGATTCGTCTACGATCCCGGACGCCTATGGCTCGTCCCGCGACTTCTACCTGCGCAATGCCGTCATGACGCCGAAGTTCGATCCGGTGGCCTTGGTGGGCTATCTCGCCTCCGTCACCCAGCACATCGGCATCGCGCCGACGCTCACCACGACGTTCTACCCGCCCTTCCTGCTGGCCCGGCTGCTGGGCACGCTGGACCATTTCACCGGTGGCCGGATCGGCTGGAACATCGTCACCGCCACCAACGATCGCGCCGGGCAGAATTACGGCCTGCCGGGTCAGCCGGAACACGACCTGCGCTACGACATGGCGGACGAGTTCATCGACGTCGCGACCCGGCTTTGGAACTCGTGGGAGCCGGATGCCATGGTGCTGGACCGCGCCACCGGCGTGTTCGCCGACCCGGCGAAGGTCCACACGATCGATTTCGAGGGGCAGTTCTACAAGTCGCGCGGGCCGCTCAACATCCCGCAATCGCCGCAGGGCCGCCCCGTGTTCGTGGCCCCCGGCGCCTCGCCGCGCGGCCGCCGGTTCAGCGGCCAGCATGCCGAGGTGGTGCTGGCCGGCCACGCCGCCGACTACCCGGCGATGAAGGATTACCGCGACGAGGTGATGCGTCACGCTGCGGCTTGTGGCCGGGACCCGTCCACCTGCAAGGTGATGTTTGTGTTCAATCCATTCGTGGTGCGGGACGCCCAGGCAGCGGCGGACCTGAAGGACAGCATGGCCCGCGCCCGTGCCCACGGCATGGAGCGCACGCTCGCCGCGTTCTCCTACATGGCCAACGTCGATTTTTCGAAGCTGGACCTGGACCAGCCGGTGCCGGAGTTGAAGATCAATGGCCTGCAGTCCCTGCTGCGCAACTTCGAGGCCGCCGGTCCGGAGGCCACGTTGCGCGAGATCCTGCTCACCCCCCGCAACTACACCCCGATCGGCACCGCCGATTCCGTTGCGGCGCAGATGGAGGAAGCCATGGCGGAGATCGGTGGCGACGGCTTCCTGGTGGCCGGTCTACTGAAGCCCAGCTACGTCGCCTCGATCACCGAGCAGTTGGTCCCGGCGCTGCAGCGGCGTGGCCTAACCCGCACCGAATACACCAGCGGCACCCTGCGAGAGATGCTGCGGGCGTTCTAGTACCGGCGCCTGTGGTTGTGAGCCGGTATTGACGCAAGTGTAGGGTGCAATGCGCCTTGGCATTGCACCAACCCCCGGCGGGGAATCGTGACCACTCGCCGCGCACCATCCGGGCTCGTTGGCACCGGCAGTGGTGCAATGCCAAAGCGCATTGCACCCTACATGGGAAGGTTCGGGCGGTGTTTCCTTACTAGACTGCCCGTGCTCGCGGCTTAAACCAGGCGCATCACGTCCGCCCAGTAGTCGCCCCAGGTCTCGTTGGCCCAGGCGGAGTCCTCGTGCATCGCCCGGGCGAAGCAATGCGCGGCGGGACCGCTGGTGCGGCGCAGATACTGGGCCATCGCTTGCGGCGTGAAATCCGATTTCCTCGGCATAGCCATCACGGCCAGCTGGATCTCCGAGAAGCCCGCGCTGATCTGCTGCATCGTCACCTCCGCTGTATCTAAGGGCAGGTTACGAGGATGTATGTGTCCCGCATGTGGCAGAAGGTTAAATAGTTAATTCAGAATATTACCGAGCGGCTACCGCTCCATCGACACCGACCCATCCCGGGCGAAGCTGTATGAGCCAGATTGGTTGGAGAAATTCTGCAGGATGGTGTCGCGCAGGTAGTCTACCCGCACGTTCACCGCCGCCGGGTCCAAGTTGGCGAAAGCTTGCAGCACGTGGACGTCCGCCACCTGGCCGCCACCGAGATCGATCGAGACGATATACCCATTGCTGGACCGGGCCAGCCGCCACCGCGTGCCCTGGGCCGTGACACTCGCCCATCGCTGCGGCGGCGGGCTCGGCGGCGGCACCGCGGTCGCGTCCGTAGGGGCCGGGGCCGGCGCAACGGGAGCCGCCGGCGCAGTCGTCGTGGCGTTGACAGTCGCATCCGGCGCGGGTGGCGTCGTGGGGGGGTTGGCAGAACTGGGGTTGGCAGAACTGGCGCGCAGGCGCTGCATCAACGCATCCAGGTCGCCCGGGGCCGGCGGCGTGGTGGGGGCCGCAGGTGGCGTGGCGGGGCTGAGCGTGACCGGCGTCGGAGGTGCCGCATCATGGATCGTGAAGCTGGTGCTGGACTGGGGGTCCCCGCTCGCGAGCAGGCGGGGCTCAGGCCGGGGTCCGCTGCCGGTCGGTAGCATGATGAACACCACTGCCAGCAGGGTGGCAGCCGCAACGGCCATCAGAGCGTATTTCAGCATGTGCGCGCGTGTCCCATGCAGGGGATGTAGTCGACGTCGCGACGACGGAAAAGCTTCTATATCATGCTTTCTTCTGCCAGCCGCGCTCGCCCTGCTGCCAGTAGGTCAGCTGGTGCCCGGCCTGCTTGGCGGTCGCCCAACGCTGCCGTGCCGCGGCCACCGCCGCCTCGTCGCCACCGTCGAACAGGTCGAACACACGGGCCCAGGCGGCCGGGTCGGCATCGGTCCCGTCCAGGCGGAACAGGAACCGCGCCCCGTTCGGCGCCTCCGGCACGAGGGTCAGCCAGATCGGTTGCAGGTCCGCCTCGCCGGTGCGGGCGCTGCCATGGGGCAGCCAGTCCGGGTCGGCCGACGCCCACAGCGCATCGTCCAGTGCCTTCAGTCGCATTTCGCTGCCGCATAGCACGGCCGCCCGCTCGCCAGTGGACAGGGTGCGGCCGAGCAGCTTGGGCAGCGCCTGCTCCGCCGTGGTGCGCGTCAGGTGGTAGAAGCCTATCTCCGTCATCCGATCGGCTGGACGCCTTCGTAGTGCTCGGCCACAAGACGGTCGATTAGCCGCACCCCGAAGGCCGTGGCGCCCTTCGGGGTCGTAGGCCCGTCCTTCGTGCTCCAGGCAGTGCCGGCGATGTCCAGATGCGCCCACGGAACGTTATTCACGAAGCGCTGGATGAAGCAGGCGGCGGAAATCGAACCACCGGGCCGGCCCCCGACGTTCTTCATGTCGGCGATCTCGCTCCGCAGCATCTTGTCGTAGGCGTCGCCCAGCGGCATGCGCCACAGCTTCTCACCCCAGGCAGTACCGGTCGCCAGCAGGTTCTGCGCGAGCTCGTCGTTATTGCTGAACAGCCCGGCGTATTCGTGCCCGAGGCTCACGATGATGCCGCCGGTCAGCGTCGCCAGATCGACCATGAACGCCGGCTCGAACCGCTCCTGGCAGTACCAAAGCACGTCGCCCAGCACGAGCCGGCCCTCGGCGTCGGTGTTGATGATCTCGACCGTCTGGCCGGAGTAGCTGGTCACCACGTCGCCGGGCCGCTGGGCCGTGCTGCTGGGCATGTTCTCCACCAGCCCGACCAACCCCACGACGTCGACCGGCGCCTTGCGCCCGGCCAGGGCCGCCATCGCGCCGATCACAGCGCCGGCGCCGGCCATGTCCCATTTCATGTCCTCCATCCCGCCGGCGCCCTTGATGGAGATGCCGCCGGTGTCGAAGGTCACGCCCTTGCCGATGAAGGCAAGCGGTTTGGACTTAGGCCCAGCCTTCTTACCCTTTGCCTTCGACGCGCCGTTCCAGCGCATCACCACCATGCGCGGCTCGGTGGCACTGCCCAGCGAAACGCCCATCAGCATGCCGAAACCGAGCTTGTCCATCTCCTTCGGCCCGAACACCTCGACCTTCACGCCCAGTTCCTCGAGCGCCAGGCAGCGATCGGCCATCTCCGCCGGGAACAGCACGTTCGGCGGCTCGCTCACCAGGTTGCGGGCGAGGGTGACGCCATTCACCACAGCCTCCATCGGCGCCCAAGCCTCGGCCGCGGCTGCCGGGTCCGCGCATAACACGGTGAGGCCGGTGAGCTTGGGCTTGTCCTCCGGCTTCTCCTTGGTGCGATAGCGGTCGAACCGGTAGGAGCGCAGGCTGGCGCCCATTGCAACCGCGGCGGCCTGCGTTGGGGTGATGCTGCCGGTGGCCACCGCCGCCTCCGCCTCGTTGCCCAGGGCCGCCGCGATCGTGCCGCCGGCTTCCTCGGCGGCGAACGGGGTCAGGTCCTCGGCCTTGCCCAGCCCCACGGCCAAGACGCGCGACAGCCCGGCACCCGGGGCGAGCACCGAGCAAGAACTGCCCTTTTTTCCGGTGAACTTTGCGGCGGCAAAGGCACGGGTCACGGCGCCCTCGCAGGCGCTGTCGAGCTCGGCCCACAGCCCGGACGGGGCTGCCCCCTCCGCCACCAGCAGGGCGAGCGCCCCGGATGCGGGCAAGGCGTCGCGGGCGAAATCGATGGACAGCATGAATGACCCTCGGGAGTGCGTGGAAACGGACTGTAGCAGTGCGCGGCGGCATTGCCAGGCACGCGGCTTGAATCATTTGACGCACTCGGGTTGCCATACTACGTCCGCTGAAGCGCCACGCTCGCCGGGCGTTCCGATTGATTTCACAAACAATTATGCCGCCTCGTTCGTGCGGCTTGTGTCGATCCAACCAACGAGCATAGGGGCATGGCCGCATGATGGACGACACCGCACTCCTCGAACTAGCCGCCGATCTCGCCCTGCAGGCTGGGGCGGTCATCCTGGCCGTGCGCGCCCGCGGCTTCGAAACGTTGCACAAGGACGACAAGAGCCCCGTTACCGAAGCCGACCATCTGGCCGAGGAGCTGATCGCGGCGGCCCTGCGCAAAGCGACCCCCGGCATCCAGGTCGTCGCCGAGGAGGAGTCCGCCGCCGGACGCGAGCACGACCCGGCGGCTGCCTACTGGCTGGTGGACCCGTTGGACGGCACCCGCGAATTCGCCGCCGGCCGCGACGAGTTCGCCGTCAACATCGGCCTCGTACGCAACGGCGCGCCCGCCCTGGGCGTCGTCGGCGTCCCGGCTTTGGGCGAGTTGTTCGGCGGCATCGTCGGCCGCGGCGCGTGGAAGCGGACGGCGTCGGGCGAAGAACCGATCAGCGCCCGCGTGCCCCCTGCGGCCGGCTTGACCGTGGTCGCGTCGCGCCACCACGCCAATGACGCCCGGCTCGACGCATTCCTGGCCGATCGCCCGGTAGCCTCGATCGCCAACTACGGCTCGGCCCTGAAGATCGCCCGGGTGGCAGAGGGGGTCGCCGACCTCTACCCCCGGTTCGGACGCACCATGGAATGGGACACCGCCGGGCCGCAGGCCGTGCTGGAAGCCGCGGGCGGACGCTTGCTGGACCTGGCGGGTAACCCGCTGGGCTACGGCAAACCCGGTTGGGAGAACCCGCACTTCATCTGCTGTGGCCGTTGACCCGGCGGCTGCAACCCGGTGACCCCGAGGCCGCCACCCTGCTGCTGGCCGGTGACCTGGTCGCCTTCCCCACCGAGACGGTTTACGGGCTCGGGGCGGACGCGACGTCCAATACCGCCGTCGCGTCGATCTTCGCGGCGAAGGGGCGGCCGCACTTCAACCCGCTGATTTGCCACTATCCGGATGTGGCCGCCGCGTTCCGCCACGTGGACGCGACCGCGCTCGCCACCACTCTGGCAGAGGCATTCTGGCCCGGCCCGCTCACGATGGTGCTGCCACGCCGGGTCACCTGCCCGGTCGCGTTGCTGGCGGGTGCGGGGCTGGACACGCTGGCGGTCCGGGTTCCGGCGCATCCGGTCGCGCTGGCGCTGTTGCGCGAGGTCGGGCGGCCGATCGCGGCGCCCTCGGCGAACCGGTCGGGCAGCGTGTCGCCCACCACCGCGGACCACGTGCTGGACGGGCTGGAGGGACGGATCGCCGCCGTGGTGGATGGTGGCCCCTGCCCGGTCGGCGTTGAGTCCACCGTGCTGGACCTGTCGGGCGCCCAACCCTTCCTGCTCCGCCCCGGCGGGCTCACGGCGGAGGTGATCGAGGCGCTGATCGGGCCGATCGGCCGGCCGATCACCCCCGCCGAAGCCGAACAATCCCGCAGTCTCCGCTCGCCCGGCCTGCTCGTCTCGCACTACGCGCCGTCCCTCGCCGTCCGGCTGAACGCGACCGACATCGCGGCAGACGAGGCCCTGCTCGCCTTTGGGCCGCCTTTGCCCGGCGCGGGCGCGACGTTCGACTTGAGCCGCACCGCCGACCCGGTGGAAGCGGCATCCCGCCTGTTCGAGGGCCTGCGCTGGCTGGACCGGGAGGGCACACGGCTCGGCCTGCGCGGCATTGCCGTCATGGCGGTGCCGGATGCCGGGTTGGGGGCCGCCATCAACGACCGGCTACAGCGCGCCGCCGCGCCACGGTGAGCGAGTTCGACGTCGTCGTGATCGGCGCCGGGGCCGCCGGCCTGATGTGCGCCGCCGTAGCCGGGCAGCGCGGCCGGCGGGTGCTGCTGCTGGACCACGCGGACGAGCCTGGACGAAAAATCCTGATTTCCGGCGGCGGCCGGTGCAATTTCACCAACACCGGCACGGTGCCGGAGCGCTTTTTCTCCGCCAATCCGCATTTCGCCCGCTCGGCCCTGGCGCAGTACTCGGCCGAGGATTTCTGCGCCCTCGTCGCCCGCCACGGCATCGCGAGCCACGAGAAGACCCTTGGCCAGTTGTTCTGCGACGGCTCGGCGCGGGCGATTGTGACGATGCTGCTGGCCGAGTGCGAGGCGGCGGGGGTCGATCTGCGCCTGGGACACCGGGTCACCGGGTTGAGCCGGTCCGACCGGTTCAGCGTGGAAACCGATCGAGGGTGTTTCACCGCATCGTCGCTGGTGCTGGCGACCGGAGGGCTGTCGATCCCCAAGCTGGGCGCCACCGGCTTTGCTTACGACGCGGCACGGCGCTTCGGCCTGCAGTTGACCGAGATCCGCCCGGCGCTGGTGCCGCTGCTGGGCAATGACGCGGACGTCGCCCTGTTCCGCCCGCTCAGCGGCGTGGCGTTGCCGGTGGAGGCGCATTGCGGCCGGGTCTCGTTCCAGGAGGCGATGCTGTTCACCCATCGCGGCCTGTCCGGCCCGGCGATCCTACAGGTCTCGTCGGCCTGGCGAGAGGGTCAGACGGTGATGCTCGACCTGCTCCCCGGCACCGACACGCTGGCGGCATTGCGCGCTGCGAAGGCAGGGCGACCCCGTGCCTCGCTGCGAACGATCCTGGCCAGCTTGCTGCCGCAACGGCTGGCCGACGCCTTGGCCGCGCGCTGGCCCGCGGGCGAGATCGCCAACCTGCCCGACCGGGTCCTGGCGGACGCAGCGTCCAGCCTGGGCCGCTGGGCCGTCACGCCGGCAGGCACCGAGGGTTACATCAAGGCAGAGGTCACCCTCGGCGGCGTGGACACGGCGGGGCTGTCGTCGCGGACGATGGAGGCCAAAGCGGTCCCGGGTCTGTTCGTCGTGGGCGAAGCCGTCGATGTGACCGGCTGGCTCGGCGGTTACAATTTCCAGTGGGCCTGGTCGAGCGGCTGGTGCGCGGGGATGGCGGCTTAGCAGCTACGGTTGGGAGCAACCGAAACCGCCTGCCATGTAACATTTGTAATCTTTCTGTGACTACTTTAAGCCGCAGTTGGTACCGTCATTGTGAAGACGACACCATTTCGCTTCGGTTGCGGGTGATTCGGGATCGAGTCAGTGTCGTCCGAACAGCAAGTTCGGAGGGACAATGATCAAAGTATCAGTCAAGCATCTACCGCTATGGCTCGCGCTAGCAGTGCCTCTCGCGGGTTGCGAGACGGCCGCATCCCAAATCAGTTCCAGCGGCACGATGGGAAGTGCCGACGCGGACTTCGTCACGGCCGCTTACTCGATCGCGCAACTCGACGAACAAGCGGGCAAGCTCGCTGCGACCAAAGCGGCCGACCCACGCGTGATCAATCTTGCCGGCCAGATGAGCGCCGAAGCCCAAGTGCTGTACCCCAATCTGCAAGGCGCCCTGCGCGTCGAGGGGAAGCCGGCGCCCACAAGCCCGCCGCCCCAGGTGACGGCCGAGGTTCAAACGCTCAGTGGCCTCAAGGGTAGCGCCTTCGACAAGCAGTTCGTTGCGGACGAGTTGGCCGCGCACAAGCAGGCCGTCGCGATCCTGCAGAAGGAGGAGGCTGCGACCAAGGACGGCGCAATGAAGAACCAGGTCGAGACGGAACTGCCGGCGGTGCAGGGCAACCTGGCGACGCTGCAGGTGCTGTCGAGCAGCCTCAGCCCGTCGCAATCGAGCTGACGCCCTCTCCCTCTCCCGTGCCTAACGGGAGAGGGTCGGGGTGAGAGACGCCTAAGCGCTGGCCTGTGCCGCGGCGAGTCCCTGATCCTTCTCGCGAGCCCAAACCATCGAGGGACGGGCGCTGATCCGAGCGGCGTACTCGACGAATTCAGGACGCGACGGCACGAGCTTGAAGTGCATCGTCCAGGACAGCGCCGAGCCCCATAGGATATCGGCGGCCGAAAACGTGCTGCCCAACAAGTACGGCCCGGGCTGCAGAGCGCTGGACAGCGTGTCGATCACCGCCTCGTAGCTGCCATAGGGGCTCATCGCGCGGGCTCCTGGCTCGGTGCCGCGGGCTTTGTCCACGACGGCAGGCTCGAACGCGGCGGCGTAGAACGCCATCCAGCGGAGATATGGCCCGCGCATCTGGTCGGTCACGGCGGGAGCGAGGCCGGCGGTCGGGAACAGGTCGGCGAGGTGCAGGAAGATGGCGACCTGCTCGGTGACGATCGCCGACCCATCCTGCAGGGCAGGCACCTTGCCCAGCGGGTTGATCGCCAGAAAGGACGGGGCGGTGTTCTCACCCTTGCTGCGGTCCATGACGGTCAGAGTGTACGGTGTGCCCAGCTCCTCCAGCAGCGCCAGCACGCCGCTGGACCGGGAATTGGGACTGTGGAACAGCGTGATTGGACGGTCGCTCATCGTGTCCTCCAGGGGGCCTGTGCCGCAACCTAGCATAGGGGTCGTTGCCTTCCCGCCGTGCTTTACGCCCTGTTAAGGCCGTCCGTCATAGAATGGGCCCTCGCACGGGAGCGGCATCAATGCTGGACGGACATCTCGGTTTCGAGCTGCAGGAAGGGGCCGTGCCGCTCATCCACGGGATCGCCCGGCTGGCGGGGATGCTGTATGCTGGCGGCGATTTCGGCGACCTGCTGGATCTGATCGGTCCGGAGCCGAGCAGCGCCCCCGACCGGGCTGCCTGGCTGATGGACCGGTCCTGGGCGTATTCGCTGAACTTCGCGCCCTACCAGGCCGGGGTCTACCAGCAGCAGGCGCTGGACATACAGCAGGTCTTCCGGTTGCGGAGCACGGCCGCCGGGCCGCGGCTGCTGGCCTTGGCCGCCCCTGGCGACCTCATGGTCAACGCCCCGCTCGATTTCATCACCGAGCCCGCGGGGTTGCGGCTGGACCTCGCGTTCATCGGTCCTGGCGGCGCCTTGCCCGCCATCCTGCCGGAGCACGAGGTGGCGATGATCGCGGCCAGCGAGAGCGCGCCGGAAGCCTTGGCCGGGTTCGCCCGGATCTTCGGCCTCTGGCCCCGCCCGATCCTGAACGATCCCGACCGCATCGCACCGATGTCCCGCACCTGGCTGCCGGGCCGTCTGCAGGGATTGCCCGGCCTGATCACCGCCCGCGCCCGGATGGTGAGCCGGGGGGACCTCGCCGCGGTCTATCCGACATCGCTGCTGCCGGGCTCGGTCTTCCCCTTTTTGCTCCGCCCGCTGGGGTCGCATGCCGGGCACGGTCTGGTCCGGGTCGAGGGGCCGCAGGACGTGCAGCGCTTCCTGTCCGACACGGAGGGCGAGGTGTTCACGCTGACGCAGTTCATCGACTATCGCGGTACGAATGGCTGGTACTGCAAATACCGCATCGCCTTCGTCGCCGGCCGCCCCTTCATCTGCCACATGGCCGCGTCTGAGGCGTGGATGGTGCACTACCTGAACGCCGGGATGGACGAGAGCCCCGCCAAGCGCGCCGCCGAGGCAGCGTGCATGCTGGGCACCGACGATTTCACCGGCCGCCACGGCCCGGCGCTCGCGGCTTTGGCGGAGGTCATGGGGCTGGATTATTTCTCGGTCGACTGCGCCGAGACGAAAGACGGCCGGCTGCTGGTGTTCGAGGCAGACACGGCGGCGATCATCCACTCGATGGATCCGCCGGAGCTGTATCCTTATAAGCGTGAGGCAATGCAGCGCTGCTACGACGCGTTCGGCGCCATGGTGCGGGCAAGGTCGCTCGAGTGTCTTGCCCGGGCTTGAGCCGCTGCTGTCCGGTTCACCTGGGCCCAGCTTTGCCGCGCTATAACCGTCTTGCCAGGGCGGAGCAGCCTCAAGGTTCCGCTTGCTCGGCAAGTGAAATGGCCGCGGAGGGTTGACCCCTGAGATCCACGGCGTTCCGCAGACACCTTCCTTCCGGTGTTGGACGGGACGGTGCCACGCACTCGTCTGACGTCATGGGCCCTACCTCGTGGTTGCCACGGTCGCCTTAGCATGACGGTGCCTTGGCATCAGGCGCGTTAAAAACGAAAAACGTCTATGGCATGCCAGTCTCCCACGGCGGGTCATTGTCCAGCGCGCCAATCTGTCCCACCTGTCGGGCTCGAAGGAGCCTGCGATGCCTGACCTGCCCATGCCGGCCGACCTGACCAGCGAGCTTGCCAGCTTGCTCGGCCCCCGCGGCCTGCTCACAGACGCGTCCGACCTCGCAGCCGCCGGGGAGGATTGGCGGCGGCTCTACAATCATCCCCCAGCCGCCCTGCTGCGCCCGGCGTCGGCCGGCGAGTTGGCCGCAGCGGTGAAGATCTGCGTAGCTCACGGCGTGGCCATGGTCCCGCAAGGTGGCAACACCAGCATGGTGGGTGGCGGGGTGCCGAGCGGGCCGGGCCAGGTTGTGGTCAGCCTGTCGAGGATGAACCGGGTGCGGGCCAGCGACGCGGTCGACCTCACGATGACGGTCGAGGCCGGCGTCACGCTGAAAGCCGCCCAGGACGCGGCCGCAGCTGCCGGATGCCTGCTGCCGCTGTCGATTTCGTCGGAGGGAACGGCGCAAATCGGCGGCGTGCTCGCCACCAACGCAGGGGGCAATAACACCGTCCGCTACGGCAACGCGCGCGACCTGGTGCTCGGGCTGGAGGCAGTGCTGCCCGACGGTTCGGTCTGGAACGGCCTGCGCCGGCTGCGCAAGGACAACACCGGGTATTGCCTGCGCCAGTTGCTGGTCGGCTCCGAGGGCACGCTCGGCTTCATCACCGCCGCCGTGCTGAAACTGTCGCCGCAGACCCGGCAACGGGAGGTGGCGTTGTGCGCCCTTACCTCCGTGGACGCGGTGCTGGACCTGTTCGCCCGCTTCCAACGGCACGACCCGGCGTCGCTGCAAGCCTTCGAGTACATGGGCGGACCCGGGATGGAGCTGGTGATCCGGCTGATCCCCGGCGCCACGCTGCCGATCGCCCCCGCCCCGCATTATGCGCTCGTGGACCTCGCGACCGCACGGGCGGGCGACGATCTGCGCACCGTGATGGAGGCCGTCCTGGAAGCCGCGATGGAGGCCGAGATCGTCACCGACGCCGCCATCGCCGCCAGCGATGCGCAGCGCCTGGCGATCTGGAAGTTGCGCGAAGAACACGCCGAGGCTCAAAAGCGCGAAGGCGCCTCCGTCAAGAACGACGTCTCCGTCCCCGTCTCCCGCGTGCCCGAACTGCTGCGGCGGGGCGAGGCGGCGGTGGCGGCGCTGATCCCGGGGGTGCGCTGCGTTGCGTTCGGCCATATCGGCGACGGTAACATCCACTTCAACTTCGAGCAGCCCGTCGGCATGGATGGCGCCGCCTTCCTCGCCCGCGACCACGAGATCATGGATGCGATCGGCGCGGTCGTGCAGGAGCTGGACGGGTCGTTCTCCGCCGAGCACGGGGTGGGCCAGCTGAAGCCCTACATGATGCCTGGCTGGCGTGGCGGGGCGGAACTGGACGCGATGCGGCGGATCAAGGCGGCGCTCGACCCGCTCGGGCTGATGAATCCAGGTAAAATACTCCCGTGAACGATATGTCCTCCGGCGTGGCCGTGCCCTCCTACGAGGAGGCGCCGGACCCGAACCGCTGGCCGGCGCTGGTCGTGCTGCTAACCGGTGCGTTCCTGCCGGCGTTCGATTTCTTCGTCGTCAACGTCGCCCTGCCGGCCATGCACACCGAACTGGGGGCACGCCCGCAGGATCTGGAGCTGGTGGTGGCGGGCTACGGCCTGGCCTTCGCCGTCCTGCTGATCACGGGGGGGCGGCTCGGCGACCTGTATGGGCGCAAGAAGCTGTTCATCATCGGGATGGTCGGCTTCACCATCGCCTCCGCGCTGTGCGGGCTGGCGACCAGCCCGGCGGTGCTGATCGCATCGCGCATCCTGCAGGGGCTGACGGCGGCGCTGATGAACCCGCAGGTGCTCGCGATTATCCGGGTCACCTTCCCGGAAGGCGAACGCGCCCGCGCCATCGGCTATTTCGGCACGACGCTCGGCCTCGCCTCGATCGCCGCGCAGCTGGTCGGCGGCGCGCTCATTCAGGCCAATATCGCCGGGCTTGGCTGGCGGCCGATCTTCCTGGTCAACGTCCCCGTCGGCGCCGTGGCGCTGGTGTTCGCCGTCCGCACCCTACGCGAATCGACAGCCCACGGCAGGCCGACGCTCGACATCGGCGGCATCGTGCTGGCGACGTTGACCCTGGCGCTGCTGGTCTACCCGCTCGTGGAAGCATCCGGGTTGGGGTGGCCATGGTGGACGTGGGTGATGCTGGTCGCCTCGGCCCCGGCCTTGGCGTTGTTCGTGCTCTACGAATGGCAATTACAGGAGCGCGGACGCTCCCCGCTGGTCAGCATGCGGCTGTTCCGCGATCCCGGCTTCTCGCTGGGGCTGGTGATGGCGATGACGTTCTTCTCGGGGCTGGCCGCGTTCTTCATGGGAATCACGATCTTCCTGCAGCAGGGCTTCGGCTACGGGCCACTGGCGACCGGGCTGGTGTTCGTGGCGTTCGGCATCGGTTTCGTCGCCGCGTCCCTGAAGTCCTCGCACGTGTCCCGCCGCATCGGACCGCTGACGATCAGCGTCGGCACCGCCCTGATGGGCACGGGATTGCTCGCGATCGTGGGCCTTGCGGTGTGGGCGCGAGGAGCGCCGATCAACTTGTATGTGCTGTGGCCGGTGCTGATCTGGTACGGCTGCGGCCAGGGCTTGGCGCTCCCGACGCTGGTCGCCTCGGTGGTCGGCAGCAGCCGCATCCCCGCCCAGGAAGCTGGGGCCGCGTCGGGCGTGTTCACCATGGTGCAGCAGGTCGCGTTCGCCCTCGGCATCGCCGTGATCATGGGGCTGTTCTTCGCCGTCCTCGGGTCTTCGCAAGCCCCGGTCGATTACGACCGGGCGCTGGCGGTGTCACTTTCCTGCAACGCCGGGCTGATGGGGCTGACGTGCCTGTTGGCCTTCTTCCTGCCGCGGCGCGCCCCGGCGCCGGGCGTCTTCGTGCATATCGACTAGCTGGGCGGCCGTTTCGCTGCCGTGCATCCGAGTGTTACCGGCCGCATGTCCCGCTTTGAACCGGGGTGAAGGCGAGGGTATGGTGCGCCGCCCTAGCCAGGACGGTGCCGCTCCTCCATGTCTCGCCCCATCGTCAACCGCCTCGATCGCTATATTTTCCGCCAGTTGCTGATTGCCCTCGTCGCGGCGACCAGTGCCCTCGTGGCTTTGATCTGGCTGACCCAGTCGCTCCGATTCGTGGAGTTGGTGGTCAATCGCGGGCTGTCGCTCTGGGTCTTCCTGCAGCTGACCGGGCTGCTGATTCCGAACTTCGTCGCCGTGATCCTGCCGATCACCACCTTCGTCGTGGTCCAGTTCGTCTATGGCCGCCTGTCCGGGGACCGGGAGCTGACCGTGATGCGCTCGGCGGGTATGTCCCCATTCGCGATCGCCCGACCAGGCCTGGCAGTGGCGTCGGTGGCCATGGCGGCCTGTTTCGTGTTGAACCTCTGGATCGTGCCCAGCAGCTACGCCGCGTTTCGCGAATACCAGTTCGAGATCCGCAACCGGATCGCCGCCTTCCTGCTGCAGGAAGGCGTCTTCACGCCCGTCTCGGACGACCTCACCGTCTATGTCCGCTCGCGCGACGTGGACGGGACGCTGCGCGGCATCCTGGTGGAGGATGGGCGGCAGAAGAACAGCCGCGCCACCATCCTGGCGGAGCGCGGGCACCTGGTCGAAGGCCCGAACGGCCCGGCGGTGCTGCTGGAAAACGGCTCCCGCGAGGAAATGGACAAGCAGACCGGCCGCCTGAACGTGCTAACCTTCGCGCAGAACTCGGTGGAGTTGACCTCCGCCAGCAAGTCCGACGACGTCCGCTACCGCGACGTGAACGAGATGTCGCTCGATGAGCTCAACCATCCGGAGGCGAGCGCGCTGAATGCCCGCGATGCCGGCAAGTTCTACGTAGAGGCGCAGCGCCGCCTGTCGTCGCCGGTGACCGCGCTGTCGTTCGCCTTGGTTGCGCTGCAATCGGTGCTGGCGGGGGCGTTCCGCCGCCACGGCAACGTGCTGCGGCCGCTATCGGCCGTGCTGTGCGTCGTGGCGCTGCTCGCGATCCAGCTTGGGGTGGCGAACTTGGCAGCACGGGCACCGGTCTTGATGCCGCTGATCTGGCTGGTCGCCGCCGGGCCGGGACTGGTTTGCGCGTTCCTGCTGTTCAAACCTCTCCGCCGCGCTTTGCCTGCGGGCCTGCGGCTGGCATCACACCACGCATGATCATCGCCGCTACCTTGTCGCTCTATGTGGCTCGCCAATTCACCACTGCGGTGCTGGCGATGCTGGCAGCCCTGTCGGGGCTGGTGTCGCTGTTCGACTTCATCGAATTGCTGCGCCGTTCCGCCACCAAGCCGGACGCGACCTTCGGGCTCGTCCTGCAGATCGCAGCACTCCGGTTGCCCTACATTTCGATGCAGATCATGCCGTTCGCCGTGCTCCTGGGCGGCATCATCGCATTTTGGCGGCTGACCCGGTCGTCGGAGCTGATCGTGGCCCGCGCGGCCGGCGTGTCGGCCTGGCAGTTCCTATCGGCACCGGTGGCTTGTGCGCTGCTGCTGGGCGCCCTCGGCACGACTGTGGTCAGCCCGCTCTCGTCCGTGATGCTGGGCCGGGCGGAAACGCTGGACAACACCTACCTGCGCACCTCCGGCGGCCCGTTGGCCTTGGCGGGGGGCCAGCTTTGGCTGCGGCAGGCCGATCGGGAGTTCGATCCGCAGGGGGTCGCCATCCTGGACGCCCAGTCGGTGTCGTTGAAGGATGACCTTTTGACGGCCAAGGACGTCAGCATCTTCCGCCTGAGCTCCAACGACCGGCTGCTGGTGCGGATCGAGGCGACGAGCGCAGAGCTGACACCCGGAGCATGGTTGCTGCACGGCGCCCGCACGATCACGCCGGACCACATGCCGGAACAGGTCGGGACCATGCGCCTGCCCACCAACCTGACGGTCGGCCGGGTGCAGGAAAGCTTCGCGTCGCCGGACACGCTGTCGGTTTGGGCGCTGCCCGACTTCATCGCGACGCTCGAGCGGTCCGGCTTCTCGGCCATCCGCCACCGGTTGCACTTCCAGACGCTGCTCGCACTGCCGCTGCTCGCGGGGACGATGGCCCTGGTCTCCGCCGGCTTCTCCATGCGGCCGACCCGGCGCGGCGGCGTGGCGCAGATGATCGGCAGCGGCGTCGCAGCCGGGTTCATGCTGTTCGTGGTCTCGAAGGTCACCGAGGAGTTCGGTGACTCCGGCGCGCTGCCCGCGATGCTGGCCGCCTGGGCGCCCGCCATCGCCGGCCTGCTGTTGGCCGTCGCACTCCTACTCCATCTAGAAGACGGCTGATGGCGCATTCCCGAGGGCGTCAGATGCCCCTTCGCCGAGGGCGCCTGGTGCCTCGTCTTCAAGATCACCGGATCCATCGCCGCGTTCTGGTGCTGGCTGCCATCGGCGCGGCGGCGATCGCGGCTCCGCTGGACGCGGACGCGCAGTTTGCCGGCGGCGCGCGGGCGGGGAGCAAGGCCGTCACGCCGCTGGACCGCAACCAGCCCGTGGCGTTCACCGCCGACAACTTCGAATACGACCGCGCCACCGGCATCGTCACCGCGACCGGCCATGTCGAGGCGTGGCAGAACGACCACGTCCTGCGCGCGGACAAGGTCACCTTCGACCGCAACACCAACGTCGCCGCCGCCACCGGCAACGTGGTCGTCGTCGAGCCGGACGGCCAGGTGCTGTTCTCCGACTATGCCGAGCTGACCCAGGGCATGCGCGAGGCTGTGCTGAAGGGCATGCGCACATTGCTGGCCGAGAACGGCAAGCTCGCCGCCAACGGGGCCCGGCGCACCGACGGCAAGATCAACGAGTTGACGCACGCCGTCTACACCACGTGCAATCTATGTAAGACGGACCCGAGCAAGCCCCCCTTGTGGCAGTTGCGCGCCTACACGGCGCGGCAAGACCTGGAGAACAAGCGGATCGAGTACGAGGACGCCACGCTCGACATGTTCGGCGTGCCCGTCATGTACCTGCCATATTTCTCCCACGCGGACCCGTCCGTGCGGCGCGCCAGCGGCTTCCTGGTGCCGTCCTTCGGGCAGAGCAGCCATATCGGCCAGTTCCTGACGGTGCCGTACTACTTGGTGATCGACGACCAGCAGGACGTGACCCTGTCGCCCGAAATCACCACCGGGTCGGGCGAACAGCTCGCGGCCGAGTACCGGCGCCGGTTCAACAACGGCAACCTCACGGCCGAGGGGGCCGTCGCGATCGATCAGGGCAAGCCCGGCGGCTACATCTTCTCCAAGGGCACGTTCAACTACGACGACACCTGGCGCTACGGCTACAACCTGAACCGCGCCAGCTCGACGGACTACCTGCGTGACTTCAACGTCGCCGGCTACAGCAGTGTGCTCACCAGTTCGGCTTACATCGAGGGCTTCGGCGTCGGCTCCTACACCAAGCTGGACGCGATCGCCTATCAGGGCCTGGCGACCACGATCACGCAGAGCAAGCTGCCCTACGTGCTGCCGCGCTATGAATACAGCTTCTTCAGCGAGCCGGAGTGGGGCGGCCGGTTCCGCTTCGACACGACCGACTTCAACGTCGTTCGCGAGCAGGGCACCAACACCCAGCGGGCTGGCGCCAGCCTGGACTACCAGAAGCCGTTCACAGGCGATTTGGGCGAGCAGTATAAGGTTACCATACACGCCGACATGGCGGCCTATACCGCCACCAGCCTGAACCAACAGCCGACCTACGGCAATGCGGGCAGCACCGAGACGGCACGCGCCCAACCGACCATCGCGACGGAGATGCGCTGGCCGTTCATGCGCGACGGCGGCAGCACCGGGACCCAAATCGTTGAGCCCATCGTGCAGCTCGTCGCGGCGCCGAACGCCGGGTCGTTCCTGAACAGGAATATCCCGAACGAGGACAGCCTCGATTTCGAGTTCACCGACGCCAACCTATTCGCCATCAATCGCTTCCCGGGCATCGATCGGTTCGAGGGCGGGCTGCGCGCCAACGTCGGCCTGCACAGCAGCTGGACGATCGGCAGCACCAATGTCGACACGCTGATCGGGCAATCCTATCGCGAGCACGTGGACAAGGAGTTCCCACTGCTGTCCGGCCTCGAGCACCACGCCTCGGACGTGGTGGCTCGGGCGACGATCACACCCGCCAGCTGGTTCGACTTCACCGGACGCACACGGGTCGATCCGCGGCAGGGCGACATACGCTTCGTCGATGCCGTCGCCTCGGCCGGCGTGCCGCTCCTGCGGTTGTCGGCGGGCTACCTGTACTCGTCGACCAATCCGTATTTCCTGTACGATCAGGCCCCCTCGTCGGTGCCGCCGACCGGATATCCGGCAAGCTATTTCATACCGCGCGATGAGGTGACGCTCGGGGCCGCCACGCAGTACGGCTCCTATAAGCTGAACGGCTATGTCCGGCAGAACCTCACACTCGGCAAGCTCGACTCGATCGGGGTGCACGGCACGTATGAGGACGAGTGCTTCATCTTCGACGTGAACTTCTCCAGGCGCTATACTTCGATTGATAACGACAACGGTGGGACGACGATCCTGTTCCAGATCACTTTGAAGACGGTCGGGCAGTTCGGCTTCCACGGCTAGGATTGGGATACCAGCGCATGCGAAACATCGCCTCCCTCGGCCTGCTTTCGGCCGGGTTGTGTCTCAGCTTCGCTTTGCGGGCGGGCGGTGCTCAAGGCGCCGGCCAGATTCCGTCACGGCCGAGTGCCGCGCAACCGGCCAGTTCCAGCCCCGGCCAGAGCGAGCACATCGTCGCGGTCGTCAATGGCGACGTCATCAGCCAGGGCGATGTCGACGCACGCGGACGGTTATTCGCCCTGTCCACGGGCATGGGCCTGTCACCCGACGTCCTGGCCCGGCTGCGGCCGCAGGTGACCCAGCAACTGATCGACGAGCGCCTCCGCTTGCAGGAGGAGCAGCGTCGCAAGATCGTCGTGAGCGACAAGGAGATCGCCGACGCCGTCAACGGCATCGAGCAACGCAACGGCATGGAAAAGGGCTCGCTGCGCGCCAAGCTCGGCGCCGAGGGCGTAGCGCTCCGCACCCTATACGACCAGACCCGGGTGCAGCTGGGCTGGACGCGGGTTTTACGGGAGGAGCTCGGCCCACGGTCCGACATCTCGGACGCCGACATCGCGGCCCAGCAGGCTGTGCTCAAGGCCGAAGCCGGCCAGGCCGAGTACCATGTCGGCGAGATCTTCCTTCCCATCAACGACCCGTCCAAGGCCGCCGACACGCAACGCTTTGCCGACACGGTGATCGGCCAGTTGCGCGCCGGCGCCCCCTTCTCCGTCGTCGCCGCGCAGTTCAGCCAGAGCCAGACGGCGCTGCAGGGCGGTGATCTCGGCTGGGTGCATCCCAACCAGCTCGACCCAGAGGTGGTGGCCGTACTGAAGGAGATGCCGGACGGCGCGATCAGCAATCCCATCCGCGTGCCCGGCGGCATCTCGATCGTGACGATGCGCGGCAAACGCGAGGTTGGCCGGGACATGGCAACCGTCTTGTCGCTCCGCCAGGTGTTCCTGCCGTTCACCACCCCCCTCGATCCGGCGAACCCGAGCGAGCAAGCGAAGCACCAGCTCGCCACCGCCCAGACCATCGTCAAGACGGTCCACGATTGCCCCGGCATGGAAGCGGCGGCGAAGTCGTCCGGCAGCCCACGCCCGGCCGATCCGGGTGACGTGCGGCTGGAGGGGCTCGCCGGCCCGATGCGCGCCCTGTTGGCGGGCTTGCAACCGGAACAGGTCAGCCGCCCCTTGGTCTCGACCGACGGAATCGGCCTGGTGATGATCTGTTCGAGAGACCAGAAGAATGTCGCCGAGGGCGGCAACAAGGATGAAATCGGCGCTCAGTTGCTGAATGAACGGGTGGAGCTGGTCTCCCGCCAACTCGTCCGCGACCTACGGCGCCGGGCGATCATCGACATGCGGGGTTGACTGCGGCAGCCGGCGCACCGAAGGGCATTCTACGCGATGTGATCGCCCGGCACGGGTTGGATGCGCGCCGGGCGCTCGGCCAGCACTTCCTGCTCGACTTGCATCTGACGGCCCGGATCGCGACCCTGGCCGGTGATCTGTCCGGCCGCCACGTAGTGGAGGTCGGGCCCGGACCGGGCGGTTTGACCCGCGCCTTGCTGGCTAGCCCCGCCGCCGATGTGGCCGCCATCGAGATCGATCCCCGCGCGGTGGCCGCGGTGCAGGAACTGGCGGAATCCGACCCGCGTTTGCTTGTGGTGGCCGGGGACGCGCTGGATCTCGACTTGACGGCATTGGTGCCCGCGCCCCGCGTGATCGTGGCCAACCTGCCCTACAACATCGCGACGCCGCTGCTGATCGGATGGCTGCGGCAGGCTGCGGCCTGGGAACGGCTGACGCTGATGTTCCAGCTCGAGGTGGCCGAGCGGATCTGTGCCGCACCCGGCAGCAGCGCCTACGGCCGTCTCGCCGTGCTGACGCAATGGACCGGGACCGCCGCGATCCTGACCCAGATCCCGGCCGCGGCGTTCTGGCCGCCGCCGAAAGTGGTGTCTGCCGTGATCGGCTTCCGTCCCCACCCCGAACAGCCCTCGCCCGATCTGTTCGCCACCATGGAGCGGGTCACGGCCGCAGCCTTCGGGCAGAGGCGCAAGATGCTGCGAGGCTCGCTGCGCGCACTCGGGGGCGAGGCGCTGCTGGCCGAGGCCGGGATCGCACCCGACCGGCGGGCCGAAACCCTTGGCATCGCCGAGTTCGACACACTCGCACGTCTGGTTCAGGCCCACGGCACCGGGGCGGCGCCGCAGCCCTGAACTACACGAACGGGAGCGCTGCGGCGATGGTTGCCGTCGTTTGAGGTCACCGCAGTCGTCAACTTTCACGTTGCGTTAAGGCCAATCGCCCATCCTGCGGCGGCAAGGTGAGCGGAACCATGATGGCCGAAGAAGAGCGCCTGTGTGCGCTACAGAGCTATGAGATCCTCGACACACCGCCTGACACGCGGTTCGACCGGATCACGCAGTTATCGGCCGGCCTGTTCGGAACGTCTATGGCGGTCGTCTCATTGGTCGATCGCCATCGCCAATGGCACAAATCCACGCACGGCCTGGCTGTCGCAGAGCTACCACGCAAACTGTCGTTCTGTAGCCACACGATCGAGGGTGGCAGGAATTCGGTCATGGTCGTCCCCGATGCCACGCTGGATCCTCGCTTTGCCGGCCATCCATTCGTTGCAGGCGCGCCCGGCATCCGGTTCTACGCCGGTGCATCACTCACGACGCCGTCCGGCCACAACCTCGGCGCGTTGTGCATTCTCGACACGGAGCCGCGGGACTCCCTGTCCGCGGTCGAGTTGGCGGTTCTGCAGACCCTCGCATCCTTCGTCGTCGATGAAATCGACTACGCGCACAAGGCGCGCGTCATCGACGAGCACGAGCAGCTGTTCAAGCTGACGAAGTCGATGGCAGGTATCGGCCATTGGCGCTACGACGCGCGGTCGCGGGAATTGACCTGGGGGGAGGCGGTCTACGCCATCCACGGAGTGGACCCGGCGACCTTCGTCCCCACCACCCAATCCGTCTCATCGCTGTATCGGCCGGCCGCGGACGGGAGCTTCCAAGACCTCATCGAGCGCGCGATCCAAACGCGGGAGGAAGTCTCGATCCGTTTCACTCTCAAGCGGACCGACGGCGCCATCCGGTTGTTGGACTATAAAACGGCATGCACCTTCGGCAGCGGTGACGAGGTCAGCGCTGTCGTCGGCGTGCTCCAGGATGTGACCGAACAAGTCGCGGCGATGCGGCTGGCGAGGGACAACGAGACGCGCTTCCGCATGCTCGCGGAGAACACGAACACGATGGTGTCGCACGTTGGCCGCGACGGCGCGCGGCTCTACGTCTCGCCGGCGAGCGAAACGCTGTTCGGTCTGTTGCCCAACGAGATAGCGGCCTCCGAGGTCTGGCCCTGCGTCCACCCCGATGACAAGGCCGGGATTTGGCAATGGCGCAAGCATCTTCTGTCCGACCCATTCGACAACGAAACGAGGATGTTTCGTGCGATCGACCCGACTGGGGAGACGATCTGGATCGAGGCGTTCGTGCAAAGTGTCACATGCCCGGTCACCGGGGAGCCGGACGGATATATCTCCGTCTGCCGCAACGTCTCCGATCGCCGGGCTGTCGTCGCAGCGCTGCGTGCCAGCGAGGAGCGTCTGCGTATCGTGAATGCCGACCTGGAGCAGCTGACCCGGCATCTCACCAAGGCACGCGACCAGGCCGAACGGTCCAGTGAAGCGAAATCCCGCTTCCTTGCGTCGATAAGCCACGAATTGCGCACGCCGCTCCATGGCATCCTGGGCTATGCACAAATGCTTCGCCGCGAGAGCACGCTGACATCGAACCAATCGGCCTGGATCGACGCGATGCTGGACGCCGGGACACATCTGCACGCGATGATAAACAGCGTGCTGAACCTCTCGGCGATCGAGTCGGGCGCCGCCGAAGCGAGCATGGCAGATATCGCCGTCGGTGATCTCGTCACCAGTTGCCTCGACCTCGTGCGGCCGAAGGCAGAGGCCAAGGGCATCGCGCTCATCCGCGACACGCCGGTCGACCTTCCGCCGTTCCTGAGATCGGATGCCACGCGTCTGCGGCAAATCCTGGTGAATCTTCTCGGCAATGCGTTGAAGTTCACGCCGAGCGGGCGTGTCACCTTGAGTGTGATCCCCATCAATCGCGGTGCCTCCTTGCGGTTCAGCGTGACGGATACTGGCCCCGGCATACCACCCGAGCACCGATCCAGGATTTTCCGCGAATTCGAACGGCTCGATACCGCCTCGGCCACCCACGAGGAGGGCATGGGCCTTGGGCTCGCAATATCCACGCGGCTTGCCATCCAACTCGGCTCCCGGCTCATCTACGAAGACGGCACGTACGGCGGCAGCGTGTTCGCCCTGGAGCTGCCGCTCAAGGGTCTCGACCAACCGCCCGAGACGCAAAGCGAACCCGGCGCGGCACCGGTTAGCCGGCTGGCATCGCTGCAGGGGTTGGACTCCGTCCAGCTCCGGCGGCTCAAGATCCTCGTCGTCGACGATGTGGAGATCAATCGCGACATCGCGTGCTCGTTCCTGCACAGCGCCGGGCACACGGCAATCGTTGCGCAGGGTGGTTTCGAGGCGGTCGGCATGGCAGCCGCCACCGATTTCGACGTGGTGCTGATGGACGTCAGGATGCCCGGTGTCGATGGGTTGGAGGCGTCACGGCGCATCCGCAGACTGAACGGGCCTCGGGGCCACGTGCCGATCGTTGCGTTGACGGCGCAGGCCTACGCCGATCAAGTCGAAGAGTGTCGAGAGGCCGGGATGGGCAACCATCTTTCCAAGCCATTCACCGCTGCGGACCTACTCGACATCGTTGCCGCCGCGGCCAAAAGCGGAGCCCAAACTCTCATGCAAACCGAGGTCACAGTGGCGCCTACGACCCCGGCGCCGGCACCACAGGTGCCCCGCCTTCCGGCGTTGCCGATTTTGAACAAGCAAGTGTATCAGCAAACCGCCGCCGTGCTTTCTCCCGACGCCGTCCAGCGGCATACGGCGACACTGGCCGACCGGTTCGACGCGCTACTCCTCCGGCTCGTTCAGCCGGGTGCGGTGACAAGGGATAGCGCGGAGCTGGCAGACGCTGCTCACACCGTCTCCGGCTCGGCGGGCATGTTCGGTTTCGAGCGGCTTTCGTCCGACGCAAAACTGTTCGAACGGGCTGCCAACACCAAGTCGCCCGATATCACGGAACAAGCCGACACGCTGATCGCGACGCTGCGCGAGTCCGCGACCGTGATCCGCGCCGAGCGAGAGGCTGCGCAGACATTCGAAAATCGACGCACCAATGCCTCCGTTTGATCCGCTGCCAACCTCACCGCCTGCTGAAGGCAGACTGATGGAGCCGCAAATGCCGCTACGAATTCTGATTGCCGAAGATGACGACCTCCAGGGAGCACTTCTGGAAGGCGCGCTGAAGAGCCGCGGTTACGACACCGAAATCGCAATCAACGGTCTCGAGGCAGTCCGCCGCCTGCGCACTGGCCGGTTCGACCTTGCCCTGATCGATTTCAACATGCCCGAGATCAACGGACTCGCCGCCGCACGGTTGACGCAGGACCTGCTCACGCAAGACGAGCGTCCGCAGATGATTGCGATCACCGCCTCGGCCGAGAAACTGCACGCGGAGCACGAACTCGGCGTCTCGGGGTGCTTCGATGCAATCGTGTCCAAGCGTGCCAGTCTACCGGCGCTGCTCACCGTCATCGAGACGAACTTGTCACACCGGGAGGAGCGCAGGGCGACCCTGCAGCTACGGGCAAGCAGCTTGCACACACCGCGGCGGTTGCGTAACCGCCGTCTCCTCGGGCTACTCTGCGCCGGGCCGGCCCTAGCCATGGCGGCCGCATTCGCGGTGGCGGCCGGGTTGGCGACAACGTCCCTCACCTCCGTTCAAACGGCGCTCGGCGCGACGCAGAACGCGGAGGCATTGACAGCCAATACTGCCGCCTTGATCGATACGATGCAGGATGCGGAGACGAGCCAGCGCAGTTATCTTGCTTCCGGATCAGCCAGTGATCGCGCGCAGTTCGAGGCTGATGCACAACGTGTGGACCAGTTGCTGGCCTCGCGCGCGCCGATGTCGGCGGACAACTCCCCTGGTTTCAGTGGTAACGACGAGCCGCTTGCCGTCATCGAACCGAGACTGAAATCACTCGCCGCGGAGGTTCAGCAGCGTGCGGCCTCTACGGCGGATAGCACCGTCGCGGGCGACGCTGGTCGTAGTTCCACCGAGCAGCTTCGCAGTTGGGCGTCGACGCTTCTTGGCGATACCCTCGGTGCTGCCCAGGGCGGCCTGGCCTTGGTCCGGAGCAACATCTACTTCGTCCTGGTGATCCTTGCATTCGGAGTGCTGTATAGCCTGTGGAACGCGCGACAGATCATACGGCGCCGGGCGCTCATATCCGAGAGCGCGTCACTGTCGCGCCGATCCGCTCAAGCGTCCGCTTCCGTTGCGATCTTACCGCGGACACACCCGACATTGCTGTTGGACGGCTAGGCGACAGCAGGCGCCGAAGCCGTCAACCCAACGAACTATCCATCAGAGCCATGGGTCTAATCCGAGGCCTGGCGCGAGGAATAGACATGCAGACCGAACACAGCGTGCGAGGCGACCCGCAAGGAGTTATCGTCGTCGACGACGACCCGATCATCCGCGACATCCTTCGCGCGAATTTGGTCAAACTCGAGCAGGACGTCTATCTCGCCTCCAACGGCCTGGAGGCGCTTCGCTATGCCGAGCTGACCAAGGCCGCAATGATCATCCTCGATCTCAACATGCCGGTGCTGAACGGGCTGCAAACTTGCGAACGCCTGCGCAAGCTACCTGGCTACGAGAACACACCGGTGATCGTCCTGACAGGTCACGATGACCTCGGCGCTCAGAAGGCCGCGCTGCGTGTCGGTGCGACGGCCTTTCTCACCAAGCCATTCCAACCGATCCAAATGCTCGACATGCTCTCGCGGCACCTGACCCTACGGCCAGGGCTTCTGGCGTCCGTCCGGCGGGACGCAGAGCGAGCGATATCGATCAGCAAGCTTGCACCTCAGGCGGTGAACTCGAGCAAGCACCGCGGGACCGCACCCGAACCCAACGAGTTCATCAGGGCCAGGAAGCTTTTGACGGTGTTGCGGAGCTAGCCGGGTCGCCTCTGCCGGGCGACGCGCTTTGATCACGCGCGTCTCGATCGTCCCTGTTCTTTGCGGAGCAGACGGCCCCTCCCAAGTGGAGCAGGGCAATCGCATTTGGCTGAACCTCCCCCCGCTATTTGGGGGATGTGGCGGCGAAGCCGACCGAGGAGGCTCTTGGGCGCCGCCCGCGCTCGGCCAGCCCCCTTCCACCATGCGGCACCTGGTCCCCCTCCCCCCTCAAGAAGAAGGGGGGAAGATGTGTCGATCAGTAGACCACCACGCTCCGGATGCTCTCACCACGAGTCATGAGGTCGAAGCCATCGTTGATCTGCTCGAGCGGCAGGATGTGGGTGATCAGATCATCGATGTTGATCTTCCCCTCCATATACCAGTCGACGATCTTCGGTACGTCCGTCCGGCCGCGTGCGCCGCCGAAGGCACTTCCCTGCCAGACCCGCCCCGTCACCAGTTGGAAGGGGCGCGTGCTGATCTCCTTACCGGCCGCGGCGACGCCGATGATGGTGGATTTGCCCCAGCCTTTATGCGCGCACTCCAAAGCCTGCCGCATCAGATCGGTGTTGCCGACGCATTCGAAGCTGTGGTCCGCCCCGCCCTTCGTCAGCTCCACCAGATGCGCAACGACGTCACCCTCCAGCTCCTTCGGATTGACGAAATGGGTCATGCCGAATTTCTCGGCCAACTCCTTGCGCCCCGGGTTCACGTCGACGCCCACGATCATGTCGGCGCCGGCCATTCGCGCACCCTGCACGACGTTCAGGCCGATCCCGCCGAGGCCGAACACCACGACATTGTCGCCGGGTTGCACCTTGGCGGTGTAGATCACCGCGCCGATGCCGGTCGTAACGCCGCAGCCAATGTAGCAGATCTTATCGAACGGGGCGTCTGGCCGAACCTTGGCCAGTGCGATCTCCGGCAACACCGTGAAGTTGGCGAAGGTCGACGTGCCCATGTAGTGCAGCAGCTTCTTGCCCTGGAACGAGAACCGGCTGGTGCCGTCCGGCATCAAGCCGCGCCCCTGGGTCACGCGGATTTTCTGACACAGATTGGTCTTGCGGCTGAGGCAGTATTCGCATTCGCGGCATTCGGGCGTGTAGAGCGGAATGACGTGATCGCCCTTCACCAACGACCGGACGCCTGGGCCGACGTCCACCACGATCCCAGCGCCCTCGTGGCCGAGGATGGCTGGGAACAGCCCCTCTGGGTCCGCGCCGGACAGCGTGTATTTGTCGGTGTGGCAGATCCCGGTGGCCTTGATCTCGACCAGGACCTCGCCTTCCCGCGGGCCCTCCAGCTGCACTGTCTCGATGCTCAGCTTTTGCCCGGCCTCGAAGGCCACGGCGGCGCGCACGTCCATGCTTCAATCCTCTGCGTTGGCCAAGCGAGCTTAGGCCAGGCCGTGCGCCGCGTCTTCCCGTCGCATCAGGCTATTCGCCGCTCCCGGGGGTTCAACACGAGCGCGGTCTCGAGGATCGCTGCCGCGGCCATGGCGGCCAACGCGGCGGCGAACAGCAACTCGTAATCGTTCGTCTGCCCGTAGACCCAGGCCAAGCCGTAGGCTCCGGCCGCCTGGCCGATGGCCCATGCGACGGTGGCGAGGGTCCAGCCGCGCTGCCGGGCCACGCCATCGCTGCCCGCCATGGCGCCGACACGACCAAGCATGACGGCGGTGATCCCTGGCACGATGGATCCGGCAACCGCGGCCGAAACGCCGATCGCCACCGGGTTGCTCGAGACCAGCAGCAGGAGCAGGCACAGCATTTCGGTCGCGATCACGGCGCGCATCGCCGTCGCCGCGCCGAACCGATCGGCGAGCCGGCCTGACACGATCGGTCCGCACAGGGCGCCCGCGCCGAACAGCACCCAAATGAGCGATCCCGCGTTCAAGCCCCGCCCCAGGCCGCGTGCCACGAAGTCCACCAGGAACACCATGTGCGGCACCATGCCGACGGCGCATAGCCCGTACGCCGTGCAAACCAGACCGAATCGCGCTGGCGACGTGCCGGTCACCGCGATCGGCGGCGGGAAGTCGGGCCAGGCGCGCCAGGCCACCAACGTCAGCCCCAATGCCAAGGCCGCCAGCCCAAGCCAGGCCTGCGTCAAGCCCCATTGCAGGAGAACTGGCACGAGCGTTCCGGACGCTGCGATGCCAAGCCCGACGCCGGTCAGGATCACGCCGCTGGCCACGCCGCGACGCGAGGCGGGCACCTGGGCCATTACGCTAGACGGGGCCAGGATCATCAAGGCGCCACCCACGATGCCGGACAGCAGCCGCCAGACGAAGAACCAGGCAAACGGCATCCTCACGCAGCACGCGGCCAAGGATACCGCCGCCAGCAGCATGGCACCTCGCAGCACGCTGCGGATGCCGAACCACTGCCCCAGACGGCGCGCCGCTACGGCCCCGCCCAGATAACCGAGCAGATTGGCCGCCCCGAGATAGGCCGCGTCCCCGGGAGCGAACCAGCCACGCGCGATCAACACCGGTAGCAAGGGAGAATAGGCGAACCGCGCCAGCCCGATACCGACAAAAGCCGCCATCGTCGCGGCGAGGACAGTGCGTAGCGGCAGTCGGTCCACCTCGGCCATGGCAGGAAGGCTAGACCGCCGATCGCAACGACGCGAACCGGTATGTTGCGGGGGCAGCTATGCCGCGGCCGGCCTCAGCTATGCGGCGCACCCTGTTGGAACGCCGCTTGCTGCCCCGGCGAGGCGGCCGTCTGGTGCTTCGCCTGCCACTCCTTGTAGGGCATCCCGTAGACGATCTCGCGCGCCTCGGGGTCGGACAGCACCACGTCGCGGGCTTCGGCCGCTTCGCGATACCAGCGGCTGAGGCAGTTGCGGCAGAATCCAGCCAGGTTCATCAGGTCGATGTTCTGCACGTCGGTTCGCTCGCGCAGATGCTCCATCAGACGGCGGAACGCCGCGGCTTCGAGTTCGGTGCGGGTCGAGGGATCGATCGGGGTCATGGCTGCCTCCTCCGGGCCCCTGATATGGCGGCTTGGGCCAGGCTTCGCCATACTCGCCTGCATGGGATGGGACGACAATTCGGCGCGGCACCTGCTGCATGATCTTTTCACGGCCGCCATCCGTGCCGCCGACCCGGCGGCGGTGCTGGCTGTGCATCTGCCGCCGAAGCCTGCGGGCCGTTGCGTCGTGGTGGGCGCCGGCAAGTCCGCGGCCACAATGGCGGCGGCGCTCGAGGCAGCCTGGCCGGACGTGCCGATGCGCGGCACCGTCGTCACGCGGTACGGCCACGCCGTGCCGACCGGGCGTATCAGGGTGATCGAGGCCTCGCACCCCGTTCCAGACGCGAACAGCGAAGCCGGTGCCAGGGCCTTGCTGGCAGAGGTGACCGGGTTGAGACCGGACGATTTGGTGCTGGCGCTGATCTCCGGCGGTGGGTCGGCCCTGGCGGCGTTGCCAGGTCCCGGGCTGACACTGGCCGACAAGATGGCGGTCAACCGCTCTCTGCTGGCCTCCGGAGCGCCGATCGGGGTGATGAACGCGGTCCGCAAGCACCTGTCGGGGATCAAGGGAGGCCGCTTGGCCGCCGCCGCCTTTCCGGCCCAGGTCGTGACCCTGGTGATCAGCGACGTGCCCGGCGACGACCCGGCGATCATCGCGAGCGGCCTGACCGTGCCGGGCACCCCCTCGCGCGCCGCCGTGCGGGACATGGTGGCGCGCTACGACGTGCATCTGCCCCCCGCAGCGGCGGCCCTGCTGGCCAGCGACGCAAACCTGCCGCCCCCCGCCGCCCCCGCCGACATCCGGATGATCGCGACCCCTGCCATGGCGCTGGCCGCCGGCTCGGCCGCAGCGTCCCGCGCCGGGGTCACTCCCTTGATCCTGGGCGACGCGCTGGAGGGCGAGAGCCGCGAACTCGGCACCGTCCTGGCCGGCATCGCCCGCAGCGTGCGCGGCCATGGCCACCCGTTGCCGGCCCCGTGCGTGCTGCTGTCCGGCGGCGAGACCACGGTGACGATCGGCGCCGGGCCCGCGGGGCGGGGCGGTCGCAATACCGAGTTCCTGCTCGGCTTGGCGGTGGCGCTGGCGGGCACGGAGGCGATCTGGGCCGTCGCCGGCGACACGGACGGCATCGACGGCACCGAGGATGCGGCCGGTGCGATCGTCACCCCGACCACCCTGGCGCGGGCACGCCGGGCCGGGATCAATCCTGATTTGTGTCTACGCGCGCATGACAGCTACACGCTGTTCGACGCGACGGGCGACTTGCTGCGGACCGGCCCGACACTCACAAACGTCAACGACTTCCGCGCCATCCTGATCGCGTGACCCGGCGTCGTCCGAGTCGCGCGTAAACCCCCCGGAGCTCACTCATGGCCGCCCAAAGCAAGCTGCGCCGCCGCCGGCGCACCAAGATCGTGGCCACCGTCGGCCCGGCCAGTTCGGCGCCCGAGATGATGGGCCGGCTGTTCCGCGGCGGGGTGGACGTGTTCCGCCTCAACTTCAGCCACGGCTCGCACGAGGACCACGCCACCAACATCGCCACCATCCGCGCCCTGGAGGTGGAAACCGGCCGCCCGATCGGCATCCTGGCGGACGTGCAGGGGCCGAAATTGCGCGTGGGCCGGTTCCAGGCCGGGCGGGTGAGCCTGCAAACGGGGCAGAGCTTCCGGCTGGACCTGTCGCCCGTGCCCGGCGACACGCGCCGGGTGCAGCTGCCGCATCCGGAGATCATGGTTGCCGCCGGCATCGGCACCACCCTGCTGCTGGATGACGGCAAGCTGCGGCTGCGCGTTGTCCGCAAGCGCGACGACCATCTGGAATGCGAGATCGTCACCGGCGGCCCGCTCTCGGATCGCAAGGGGGTCAACGTGCCGGACGTGGTGCTGCCGATCCCGGCGCTGACCAAGAAGGATCACGAGGACCTGCGCTTCGCCCTCGATCACGGGGTGGACTATATCGGGCTGTCGTTCGTGCAGCGGCCGGAGGACGTGGCGGAGGCGAAGGCGATCGCCGATGGCCGCGCCTGGATCATGACCAAGCTGGAAAAGCCCCAGGCGCTGGACAATCTGGACGGCATCCTCGCGCTGTCCGATTGCGTGATGGTGGCCCGCGGCGATTTGGGCGTGGAGCTGCCGCCGGAGGAAGTACCGATGGCGCAGAAGCGCATCGTGCGCGCCGCCCGCGCCCTTGGCCTGCCGGTCGTGGTGGCGACGCAGATGCTGGAGAGCATGATCAGCGCCCCCGCCCCCACCCGCGCCGAGGCCAGCGACGTGGCGACCGCCGTATATGACGGTGCCGACGCGGTCATGCTGTCGGCCGAGACTGCCGCGGGACAGTACCCTTACGAGGCGGTGAACATGATGGACCGCATCATCGACCGCGTGGAGCGGGACCCGTACTGGCGCAGCTTGTGCGACTCCTCCCGTCCCACCCCCGAGAGCACGATCGCCGACGCCATCGCCGACGCCACGCGCCAGATCAGCCAGACCATCGGCGCCCGGGCGATCGCCGCCTTCACCACGTCCGGTTCGACCGCGCTGCGCGTGGCGCGCACCCGGCCCGACTGCCCGGTGCTGGGCCTGACCACGGACCAGCAGACCGCCCGGCGGATGGCCGTGGTGTGGGGCGTGCACGCGGTGGTGACGGCCGAGACGCACACGATGACCGAGACGGTGAACCGCGCCTCCCGCATCGCGCGGACGGAGGGGTTTGCCGCACCCGGCGACACGGTCGTGGTCGCCGCTGGTATCCCGTTCGGCCAGGTCGGCACGACCAATGCGCTGCGGGTCGCGAGCGTGCGGTGATCGATTACGTCGCGTTGGATGCGGTCGGCATGGCGGACGCGGTGCGGAATGGCACGGTAACGGCCGCCGACTTGCTGGCGGAGGCGCGCAGCCGGGCGGACTCGGCGTCAGCACTGAACGCCATCGTGCAACGGTTCGACCCACCGGCGGCGAGCTCGGACGGGCCGTTCGCCGGCGTGCCGTTCCTGCTGAAGGATCTCGGCGTCGCCCTGGCCGGCCACAAGCTGACGCACGGCAGCCGGTTTTACGACTACTACGTGTCCCCGGCCGACGATGTCTTCGTGAAGCGTCTGAAAGCGGCCGGGCTGGCGATCTTCGGCAAGACCAACACGCCCGAACTCGGCATGCGCCCGGTGACGGAGGGCCGGCTGTATGGAGCGGCCCGCAATCCCTGGGACAAGAGCCTGACCCCGGGCGGATCGTCCGGTGGAGCAGCGGCGGCGGTGGCGGCCGGGGTGGTGCCGGCGGCGCATGGCAACGATATCGGCGGGTCGCTGCGGATCCCCGCCAGTTGCTGCGGGGTGTTCGGCTTCAAACCGTCGCGCGGTGTGCTGCCCGCCGGGCCGCTGCGCCACGAGTTGCCCGGCGACATGAACACCGAGGGGTTCATCACCCGCTCGGTAAGGGACAACGCCGCCCTGCTGGACGCGACGAGGGGGGCCGATCCGCCCCGCATTGCCGACCCGGCGCCCGGCGAACCCTTCGCCGCCGCCGTCGCGACCAACCCGCCGAAGCTGCGGATCGCGCGTTTGACCGGCCCGATGTGGGGACGCGAAATCCACCCGGACTGCATCGACGCGACCAACGATGCCGCCAGCTTGCTCCGGTCGCTCGGTCATACCGTGACCGATTCCGAGCCGTTCGACGCTGCCTTCCACCGCGCCGCGATCCGGGCCTTCCTCGTGCTGCTCTCCGCCCGGATCCGCCACTACACCCTGAGCGCCGAGGCGATTACCGGCGAAATGCCCGAACGCCGCGGCTTCGAACCGTCGACATGGGCGATGGGCCTGATCGACAGCACCCACCCGCCCGGGGCCGCCGCCGCCGCGCTGGCGACCCAGACGGCGGTTACGGCAAGGATGGCGGCATTCCTGAACGGCTACGACGCCGTGCTCACGCCCACCTTGGCGGCCCCGCCGCTGCCGATCGGGGCAACCGACCTGACCTTCACCGAGCGGTTGGCTGTCGCCGGGTTGAACCAGTTTCCAGTGCGGTCGGCGGCGCAGGCGATGCTGGCCCGGATCGCTGGCGACACCTTTGCGTGGGCCGCTTACACGGCGCTGTTCAATATGACCGGGCAGCCTGCGATGTCCGTGCCGCTGTTTTGGAATCGCGCCGGCCTGCCGATCGGGATCCAACTCGCCGGCCGTGTGGGCGAGGACGGGACACTGCTGCAGCTGGCGGGACAACTGGAGCGGGCTAGGCCCTGGTGGAACCGGTACCCAAACGGGTCTTAAGTCGCCGCCATCCCGACAATCAATGACAATGCATTACATTTGACCCATATGGGTCTGCCGTTAGCGCTATATTATGAACTATCGGTCATCGTCGCCGTGCCTAGGAGAGTGACATGCTGAATGAGCTTAGATCCATAATTGCCGAGCAAGGACAGCTCTCGGTCTCGCTCGAGGAGTTGGGCGACGAGGGCGATCTGTTTGCGGCCGGGATGGACAGCCTTGCCGTGGTCGACATCATGATGGCGATCGAGGATCGGTTCGGGATCGAGATCCCGGATTCACTGTTGAACCGGCGCACGTTCTCAAGTGTCGCCGCACTGGATCGGGCCATGTGCTCGGTCGCCGTCGCTTGACCGCAGCCGGCGGCGCGGTCGCACGCCAGCTGGACACGGCCGCCAAGCCTGACGATGCCGCGTTGGCTGAGGTGCTCGCGATTGCGAAGGCCAATGCCGTCGCCGTCGATGCGGAGGGGCGCTTCCCGATCGAGGCGATCACCGCCTTGCGTCAGGCGGGATTGCTCGGCGCCCTCGTACCGAAGGCGAGTGGCGGGTTGGGGCAGTCCATCCAGCAGGCCGCGGCCACGTGCTATGCACTGGCCCGCTGCTGCTCATCCTCGGCGATGATCCTGGCGATGCACCATATCCAGGCCGCCTGCCTCGCCGCCTATCCGGGGGATAATGTCTGGCAGCGGCGCTTCCTGGGCCGGGTCGGGCGGGAGGGCCTGTTGCTTGCATCCGTCACGTCGGAGGTCGGCGTCGGCGGCAGCATGCGGACCAGCCTGTGCGCGGTGGAGCCGGCCGATCCGGGGCAGTTCACCTTGATGAAACAGGCCAGCACGGTCTCGTACGGCGCCTACGCCGACGCGCTGCTGGTGACTGCGCGGTCCCGCCCTGGAGCGGACGTGGCGGACCAGGTTCTCGTGGTCGTGCCGACGACGCAGGGGACGTTGACGCGGACCGGTGGTTGGAACGCCATGGGCATGCGCGGTACGTGCAGTGAGGCGTTCATCGTCACGGCATCCGGCGGCGTCGAGCAGGTGATGCCGGTGCCCTTCGCGCAAATCTCTGCCGAGACAATGGTGCCGGTCTCTCACCTGCTGTGGACGAGCCTATGGTGCGGCATCGCGTCCGACGCCGTCATGCGGGCGCGGCTGTTCCTGCGGGCCAAGATGAAGGCCAAGGCGGGTCCTTCACCGGATGGCGCGCGCCTGGTCCGCGCGGTGGAACAGCTGCAGGGTGCAGAGGCACAAGTGCGGCTCGCGCTGGCAGGCTGGACCGATGGACAGGATGCCTCCTTTGCCGCAGCGGCCTCGATCAACATGCTGAAGACATCCGTGTCCGAGACATGCCTCGCCGTGGTGCAGGATGCGATGCTGGTCTGCGGCTTCGCGGGATATAGCAATGACGGCCCGTATAGCCTCTCGCGGCATTTGCGGGACCTGCATTCCGCCCGGCTGATGATCCACAACGACCGTATCCGGGACAGCACTGCGCGCCTGCTGATGGCGCAGGCTCCCCGGCTCGGGATCGTTTGAAAGGGGTCCCATGGAGACCGACACGTCGTTCCTGAACCAACTCTTCGCCGCCGGGCTGCTGATCCGCACGGGCGTCGATGGCCTGTACGGCCGCTCCGGCGCGTTCGAGCAGGTGGTGAGCGGACTGGAAGGCCTGATAAAGCGGTTGGGGGCCAGTGACGGGGCGGAGGTGATGCGCTTCCCGCCGGGCCTGAACCGGACGGAGTTCGAGCGAAGCGGCTACCTGAAGGGCTTCCCGCATCTGGCCGGCACCATCCACTGCTTCTGCGGCGACGAACGCGGCCATCGCGAGATCCTGCGCTGTGTGGAGGCGGGCGAGGACTGGACAGGCAGCCAGCAAGCCTCCGAGATCGTCCTCACCCCGGCGGCCTGCTATCCCATCTACCCCGTCCTCGCCGCACGCGGACCGTTGGGCGACGACGGCGCGTTGGTGGACGTCGGCGGATACTGCTTCCGCCACGAACCATCGATCGAGCCGACCCGGCAACAGATGTTCCGCATGCAGGAATACGTGCGGTTGGGCCGGCCCGACCAGGTGCTCGCGTTCCGGCAGACCTGGCTCGACCGCGCGCAGGAGGCGGTGCACCAGCTTGGCATGCCGCATGAGGTGGACATCGCGAACGACCCGTTCTTCGGCCGCGGCGGCCGAGTCCTGGCCAGTAGCCAGCGCGAACAGGAACTGAAGTTCGAGTTGCTGATCCAGGTGAACCAGGATACCGGTCCCACCGCCTGCATCAGCTTCAACTACCACCTCGATCATTTCGCCCAAGTGTGGAAGTTGCGGCTGGCGGACGGGTCCGATGCGCATTCCGGCTGCATCGGGTTCGGCATGGACCGGCTGACCCTGGCGCTGTTCCGCCATCACGGTCTGCAGCCTGACGCCTGGCCGGCCCCGGTGAAGGCCATGCTGTGGCCGTGATGTCGGAGCGGGAGGGCACCATGAAGCCCGTGGTGCTGCAGCACTGCATCGGCTGGCTGCACGTCCCGGATCGTCCCCGCGCAACTGGTGTCGTGCTCTGCCCGGCTCTCGGGCGCGAGGGGCGCTGGTCGTATAGGTCGATGCGCCACTTGGCCGAACGGCTGGCGGCGTCCGGATTGCCCACCCTGCGCTTCGACTACCCTGGTACCGGCAATGCACCGGACGGGCTTGATGGCGCAGAACCGCTCGCCGCCTGGCGCCAGAGCCTCCATGACGCGGTCGATTGGCTACGCACGCAAACCGGCCTTGAGCAGGTGGCATTGTGCGGGTTGCGGTTCGGGGGGCTTCTCGCCGCCGATGTGGCCGCCAGCCGGACGGACATCGCGGCACTGGCTCTGCTCAGCCCCATCCTGTCCGGGCGGACCTGCGCACGCGAACTGAGGCTCGCGGCATTCGGTGGCGAGGGCGATGATGGGCCAATGGACGGGATCGAAGTGGATGGGATGCTGCTGCCCAGTCAGACCCTCACCGCCTTGGCCGCCCTGGACCTGAAATCCTGCGACAAACTGCCGGCGCCTCGCGTGCTGATCCTCGATGACGGCACCCGGGCGGCCGCGCTCGCCGCCAAATTCGAAGAGCTTGGCGGCAAAGTGGCGCTGAAGCCGTTTGCCGGTTACCCGTCCATGATGCGGGCGGCGACGTCCAACCAAGTTCCCAGCAACGATCTGGCCGCGGTCGCCGACTGGTTCGGGGCGCTTTCGGCCGAGCCATGCTCCCGGCCGCTGCCCACCCGGACGACCCTTCACGCCGTCGGGGTGTGCGAACGCGCCTTGCAGTTCGGGCCGGGTCTCAGCCTGGTGGGAACGCTGTGCGAGCCTGAGCATTCGACTGGCTCGTCCCAGGCCGTGCTCATCACCAACACGGGCGGAGATGGGCGGGCCGGGATCGCGCGGTTCGGCGTGCGATTGGCGCACAAACTAGCCAGCATGGGCATCGCGTCGCTACGGTTCGACTTCGCCGGGCTCGGCGACAGCGCGCTCCCGATGGGGGCCGACTTCCACCTGTATCAAACACCGCGAACCGGCGACATCCGGGCCGCGATGAGCGCGTTGCAGGCAGCGGGCTACCAGAAACTGGGCGGGGTCGGCCTTTGTACGGGGGCCTACCACCTGCTCCACGCGGCCTTCGATGGACTGCAATTCGATCACCTCGCGCTGATCAATCCGGTGACGTTCCGCTGGCAACCCGGCGATATCGTGGAAGTACCGCAGCGCGCATTGGGGCTGCCCCGCATCGAGGCGCCGCAATTCCGGTGGGACGGCGCCGCCGCTGCGATTACGAGCGTGCTGGATCGCGGGACGAACCTGCTGGTCATGCTCGGCCTGGGAGACCCGGGAATTTCCGCGCTGGAGGCTAGTTTCGGGCGGGGGGGTGAAACACTGGCCGCCCGCCCGGGTGCCACGGTGCGTTTCGAGCGCGGAATGGATCACACATTGTCACGCCAGACGATGCAGGACCGAGTGGGCGTAGCAGTGGCCGAGTTTTTGGAGGTCGAGCCGCTCCTGGCGAACGTCTAGCCTTCGGTTCCTTCTCCCTCTCCCGTGCTTGACGGGAGAGGGAGAAGCAAGCTTAGCCCAGACGCTTTACCACTGCGTCTGTGAACGCCTTGGTGGTGGCTTTGCCGCCGAGATCGCCGGTGCGGATAGCGTCCTCGTTCAGCACCGCCGAGATTGCCGCGTCCAGCCGAAGCTTTTGGTCGCGCAGACCCACATGCTCCAGCATCAAACCGGCCGCCAGTAGTAACGAGGTGGGGTTGGCGATGCCCTTGCCGGCAATGTCGGGCGCCGAGCCGTGCACGGCTTCGAAGATGGCGGCAGAGGTGCCGATATTGGCGCCGGGTGCCATGCCAAGGCCCCCGACGAGGCCGGCGGCCTCGTCGGACAGGATGTCGCCAAACAGGTTAGTCGTGACGATCACGTCGAACTGCCACGGATTGAGCACCAATTGCATCGCGCACGCGTCCACGATGCGGTCGTCGAACTCGACACGACCGGCGTATTCAGGGGCCATCGCCCGAGCTTCGTCGAGGAACAACCCGGTCAACGCCTTGAGCACATTCGCCTTGTGCACCGCTGTGACCTTCTTGCGGCCGTTGCGCACCGCGTATTCGAAGGCATAGCGCAAGATACGCTGACAACCGGCGCGGGTGTTGATGCCGGAGGAGATGGCCACCCCATGATTGTCGTCGCCGACGGGGATGAAGTGTTCGAACGCGACGTAGAACCCTTCGAGGTTCTCGCGCACGATGACCAGGTCGATGCCGTCGTAGCGGCCGCCGGGGACGAGTGTGCGGGCCGGTCGAACATTGGCGTAAAGGTGGAATTCCTCCCGCAGCCGCACGTTCACCGAGCGGAAACCGCCGCCGACCGGGGTCGTCAGCGGACCCTTCAAGGCGAGCCGGGTGCGCCGGATGCTGTCGAGCGTCGCGGGGGGAAGCGGGTCACCGGCGGCGGCCACGGCCGCCATGCCGCCGAGTTGGCGATCCCAGGCGAACGGCGAACCCAGTGCATCCAGCACGGCCGTGGTGGCGTCGACGACCTCCGGGCCGATGCCGTCGCCCGCAATCAATGTCGCTTCGATCATCACCCGAACCTACCTTTCGCACCTGCAGCATAGGGTTAATCGGGGTATACTACCACCGCCGTGGGTGGACGCGGGCAGCCGGGCAACCCACACTGCAATGCACCATCAAACCAAAGGCCCAGCCATGGCAATAAAGCCTGTCGACCCGTTCGACTGCATCGTGTTTGGCGCCACCGGTGACTTGACGCTGCGCAAGCTGCTCCCGGCGCTGTACAACCGCTACCGCGACGGGCAGATCCCGGAGGAGGCCCGCATCATCGGCGCCGCCCGGTCCGAGCTGGACGATGCCGAGTTCCGCAAGCGCACGATGGAGGCGCTGAAACACCACGTGGCGAAGCCGGACATGGACAAGGCGGTCGCCGAGCGGTTCACCGAGCACGTGCATTACTCCCAGGGCGATGCCGGCAAGCCAGGTGGGCTCGAGCACCTGGCCGCGTTGCTGGGCGAGCAGCCCGACCGCATCCGGGTGTTCTATCTGGCGACCTCACCCGGCCTGTATGGGCCGATCTGCGACAATCTGAAGGCGGCCGGGCTGGTCACGGACCAGAGCCGGGTGGTGCTGGAGAAGCCCATCGGCCACGACCTGAAATCGGCTCGCGAAATCAACGACGTCGTCGGCCGGGTCTTCACGGAGGCTCAGACCTTCCGCATCGACCACTATCTCGGCAAGGAGACGGTGCAGAACCTGCTGGCGCTGCGCTTCGCCAACGTGGTGTTCGAACGGCTGTGGAACTCCGACGTGATCGATCACGTGCAGATCACCGTCGGGGAGACCGTGGGGGTGGAGGGCCGTGGCGACTACTACGACCACTCCGGCGCATTGCGGGACATGGTGCAGAACCACCTGATGCAGTTGCTCTGCCTGCTCGCCATGGAGCCGCCGACCAGCCTCGAGGCGGATGCGGTGCGCGACGAGAAGCTCAAGGTGCTCCGGTCGCTGAAGCCCATCGCGCCGCACGAGGTCAGCCAGGTGACGGTGCGCGGCCAGTATTCCCAGGGCGCCGTGAACGGAGAGGTGGTGCCGGGGTACCTGGCCGATCTCGGCGAGGGCCGCACGAGCCGCACCGAGACGTTCGTGGCGCTGAAGGCAGAGATCAAGAGCTGGCGCTGGAACGGCGTGCCCTTCTACCTGCGCAGCGGCAAGCGCCTGCCACAGAAGGTCAGCGAGATCGTGGTGCAGTTCCGCGCCGCCCCGTTCAACGTCTATCAGCACGACGCCGGGTCGCTCTCACCGAACAAGCTGATCATCCGCCTGCAGCCTGAAGAAGGCATGAAGCTGGAGTTGATGACGAAGAACCCCGAACCCGGCGGCCTGCATCTCAGCCCCACGAAGCTCGACATCAGCTTCGAGAAGGCATTCGCCACCCGCTATCCGGACGCCTACGAGCGGCTATTGATGGACAGCGTACGCGGCAATCCCACCCTGTTCATGCGCCGTGACGAGGTCGAGGCGGCGTGGAGCTGGGTAGAGCCGATCATCGAAGCCTGGGACGAATCGCGTGAGCCGCCGCGGCTGTATCCTGCGGGGAGTTGGGGTCCGACGTCCGCCATCGCCCTGATCGAGCGGGATGGACGCACATGGTACGAGGAGGTCGGCTAACCGGTCGATCACTTTCCCACCGGCGTCGGGACGGCGGCGCTGGCGCGGCTCGCATCCCCGTGCAGCACAGCGCTCAGTTCCTTGGCCAACTGGGTCCGGTCGTACGGCTTGGTCAGGAGTTTCACGTCCGAGAGCCTGGACTGCTCGGGCGCGTAACCCGATGTGAGCAGGACGCGCAGCCCGGGGCAGAGCCGACGGGCTGCGGTCGAAAGCTGCAGGCCGTCCATGCCGCCGGGCATGGTGATGTCCGAAAACAACACATCTACCCGCCCCGCGTCTTGCAGCCGCTCCAGAGCAGCTTGGGCGGTCTCCGCAACGATGGTCCCGTATCCCAGGTCGTGCAGGATCTCGACGGTTGTCGCCAGCACGGCGGGTTCATCCTCGACAACCAGAACCACCTCCCCAGCCTTGGCTCGGCTGGCCAAGGGGGTATCATTTTGCGTCGGCTCGGGCTCGGCCACCGCGCGGGGAAGCAGCAGTTCGACCGTGGTACCTTCGCCGAGCGAAGTCGAGATCCGGGCGTCGCCGCCGGCCTGCTTGGCAAAGCCGTAGACTTGGCTCAGGCCGAGGCCGGTTCCTTCGCCGATGCCTTTCGTCGTGAAAAACGGCTCGAACGCCTTGGCCGCGGTCGCTGCATCCATCCCGGTCCCATTGTCGGTCACGCCGACCAGAACATAGTGGCCGGGGGCCATGTCCGGTTGCCCGGTATCTTCGCCCAGGATGATATTGCGCGTGGAGATGACGATGCAGCCACCGGCCGGCATGGCATGGCGCGCGTTGCCAACGAGATTGAGGATGGCCGCCTCGAAATGGCCGGGGTCGAGCTGAGCGGTGTAGAGATCCGGCTGCAGATCGTACTCCACCCGGATCGACTCGTTCGACGCACGCTCCAGCAGCGGCTTGAACTCCAGCAGGCAGGCGTTGAGGTTCATCGTCTGCGGGTTGACGAACTGGCGGCGCGAGAAGGCGAGGAGTTGCTGGGTGATTTCGCCGCCTCGCTTGGCGGCGAGCATGATCTGCCCGGAGACGCGGCGTACCCTGGCCACATCCTCCGGGCGGCGCTCCAGCATCTCGGCGCTGCCCAGGATGATGGTCAGCAAGTTGTTGAAATCGTGCGCCACCCCCCCGGTCATCTGGCCCACCGCCTCGAGCCGCTGGGAGCGGAGCAATGCCTCCTCTGCCCGCTCGCGCCGCTCGATCTCGTGGCGGGCCTGGGCCAGGGCACGTTCCTCTCGTCCGGTGCGGACCAGGGCCGTCCACGAGATGGCCACCACGGCCAGAGTCGCCGGCACACCGAAAATGAGGTGGCCGGCCACGGTCTCGAGCCAACCGGCCAGTATGGCGCCACGGTTCCGCCCGGCCACCACATAGAGGGGAAGGTCCTGGACCTTGCGGTAGGCGAAAAGTCTCTGCGTGTCATCGATTTTGGATGGCCCGATATAGGTGCCAGTCTCCGGGTTGGCAGCGATGGACCGCATGAAGATGCTTGACGGCTGCGCCCGGTAGACGATGCCGGCCGGTAGCGGCGGATAGCGGACCAGCAACAGGCCATCTTCCCGCACCAAGGTCACGACACTGCCGTCTCGCTCGCCCTGGCCGGCGAGGGCGGCATAGAAATCCTCGAACGAGCTGGGCGATACCGACACGTCGATCACGCCGAGTATCTTGCCGCCTGGACCGGTCCAGGGCATGGCCAGCCCGATGAAGGCCGTCTGGTTGACGCTGCCGACTTGCGCCATGGACAGAAAAAGCGGGTCGCTCCGCTGGACGACCGCTTTGAAGTAGTCGCGGTCGCTGACGTCGACGGTGCCTGGCACCGGGTAGATGCCGGCGGAAACCAGCGGATGTCCGTCCGCTCCCACCACCAGGACGCCTTGGACGAGAGGCAGCCGGATCGCCATGGCGGCGAGGGCGTCATGGAGCGACTTCTCCGACTGCCGCACGCCAGCCGCATCCAAACCGCGCAGCAGGTCGGCGGTTCTATCCGCCACCTGGCTCTGCTCGGCGACGATCTTGGCGGCATGCTCACGCGCGACGTCGGCGCCGCGCTCCAACCCTCGATAGGCATCGGCGAACGCAGACCGGTAGTTCAGCCAGGAGGCGATTGCGAAGAGCGTCAAAGGCAACAGCAGACACCCGGCAAGGAGTACCTTCAGCAGCCCGATCGCGCTCCGGTTCGTGTCCAGGAGGCGTACGCTCATTCCTGCTCCTTGGCTTTGGAGCATTATAGTACGCGCTGCACCGCGCCGGGCAAAGTGGTCCTGGTGATCGCCGGACAGGATGCCTTGCCCGACCCCCCGTGCCTCGTGGTAGAACGCTGCCGGGGAGCCGGTTGCGGACGGGCGCCTTGCCGACCCGGTCAGGTCCGGAAGGAAGCAGCCGAGGTGAGTTCCGCCTGGGTCGTGGTTCGGCTCCCCACCCCGTTCCCTTGTTGCGAGGAGGCCCGGCCCGAGTATGTCTGGCCTGTTTGGAGATGAGCCGGCAGCCCCGCCCCCAGCCGGGGCCGGTCTGTTCGGGGACGCGCCCGCGGTCGCCGACATCAAAGCGACGCCGTACCGCGTGCTGGCCCGGAAATACCGGCCGACCCGTTTCGAGGATTTGATCGGGCAGGACGTGATGGTCCGCACCCTGCGCAACGCGTTTGCGCTGAACCGGATCGCGCATGCCTTCATGCTGACCGGCGTGCGCGGGGTGGGCAAAACCACCACGGCCCGGATCATCGCCCGGGCGCTGAACTGCATCGGCCCGGATGGCACCGGCGGCCCCACCGCCACCCCGTGCGGCGTCTGCGCCAACTGCACCGCGATCCTGGCCGACCGACATCCGGACGTAATCGAGATGGACGCCGCGACCCGCAACAAGGTCGATGACGCGCGCGAAATCATCGAGGCCGTGCGCTACAAGCCGCTGCAGGCGCGCACCAAGGTGTTCATCCTCGACGAAGTGCACATGCTGACCACCCAGGCCTTCAACGCTTTGTTGAAGACGCTGGAGGAGCCGCCACCGCACATCACCTTCATCTTCGCGACCACCGAGATCCGCAAGGTGCCGATCACCGTGCTGTCCCGTTGCCAGCGCTTCGACCTACGCCGCATTTCCGCCGCCGAGTTGGCAGGGCTGTTCACCCGCGTCGCCGCCGCCGAGCTAGTAGGCGTCGACCCGGCGGCCATGGACCTGATCGCCCGTGCGGCGGACGGCTCGGCGCGCGACGGTTTGAGCCTGCTGGACCAGGCCATCGCCCGGATGGACGGGGCGGAGGTCACCGGCGCCGAAGTCACCGACATGCTGGGGCTCGCCGATCGGCAGATGGTGTTCGACCTGATGGAGGCAGTGGCCGCCGGCGATGTGGGCGCGGCCCTGGCCGTCACCGACCGGGCGCACGAGTTCGGCGCGGATCTTGGCACGGTGCTGACCGACCTGCTGGAACTGGTCCACATGCTGACCCGGCTCCGCTCGGTGCCCGGGCTGCGTACCGGCAATACCTTGCCGGAAACGGAGCGCACGCGAGGGGCGGCCCTGGCGGACCAACTGTCGATCCCGGTGTTGAGCCGGTTCTGGCAGATGCTGCTGAAGGGCCTGACGGAAGTGGAGGCAGCCCCCGACCGCCGGGCTGCGGCGGAGATGGTGCTGATCCGCATCTGCCACGTCGCGGACGTGCCTCCCCCAGGGGATCTGGTCCGCAAGCTGGTCGCGGAGGGCCAAGGCGCCGCCCCGTCGAGCCAACCCGCCACCCAGGCGAGCCCACCGCCAGTACCAGTGATGCGGGCGATCGCCGGGGGGCTTGCCGTGCAGGCGGCAGCCCCGGTGCCGCTCCCGGTCGCCGCGCCTCATTTGGGCGGGTTCCGCGATGTGGTGGCGCTGTGCTCCGGCCGGGATCCGACGCTGCACAGCCACCTGCGGCATTCCGTGCACCTGGTCCGGTTCGCGCCGGGTGTGATCGAGCTGCGCCCCGAACCGGTGGCGCCTCGCGATCTTGCCTCCCGGCTGGGCGCCTTGCTCCTGGCCGAGACGGGCAAACGGTGGACGATCGCCTTGTCGACGGCGGCCGGCGAGCCGACCTTGGGCGAGCAGGAACAATCGGCAGACGTCGCGCGGCGTCACGCTGCCGCCGACCATCCCCTGGTGCGCGCCATCCTGGATGCTTTCCCGGGCGCCAAGATCGCTGCCGTACGGGACAGTTCGCTGGACGCCTATGGGCTGCCGGCGCTCCCCGCTATTTCCCTGGGGGAGCCGGACATGCCCGGCTTCGCCCCGCCGGATGCCGAGCCGGCAGACATGATGGAGGATGACACATGAAGAATCTCGCCGGGCTGATGAAGCAGGCCAGCCAGATGCAGTCGAAGATGGCCGAGATGCAGGCCAAGCTCGAGTCGATCGAGATCGAGGGCTCCTCCGGGGCGGGCATGGTCCGGCTCACGCTGTCGGGCAAGGGCGACCTGAAGCGGATGACGATCGACCCGAAGCTGCTGGACCCGGCGGAGGCCGAGATGCTGCAGGACCTGTTGATCGCCGCCCACGCCGACGGCCGCCGCAAGCTGGAAGCCGAGACCGCGGCGGAGATGGAGAAGGTAACCGGCGGCATGGCCCTGCCCGGCGGGCTGAAACTGCCGTTCTGACGATTGGTGGGCTTCAGCCCACCGCGTCGCGAGCCACCGGCGACACCGTCACGTTCGCGAGCGGTAGCGCCCCGTATAAATGCGGAAACGGGTCCTGGTCGGGCTCGCTCCGCTCCCACTCGATCCGGCCCTGCGCATCAGCCGGGTCGAACCGCAGTACCAACAGCCCGGTCTGGCCGGGGAAATGCATCTGCAGCACGAAGGGGAGTTGCGCCTCTGTGCAGCAATGCAGGAAGGGCGCGGCTTGCAGCAACTCCCCTGCCCGATCCAGCACCGCCCTTGTCGTCACGTGGCACAGCTCAACCATCCGTTGCGTCCCCCTGCTACGGCACCTAATGGAGCCCACCATGACCCCTGACAACGCCGTTCGCTTCCAGACGCTGACCGGAGCGGCCATTGCAAGCGCTAATGCAGCCTTCCAGCGGCTGCATGTGGAGGTATTCTTCGACTGGCCTTACCTGTATCAGGGCGACCCGGCGGCCCCGCCCTACATCGCGGACTACGTGAAACTGCCGCGCGCCGCCCTGTTCCTGGCGACGCACGATGGCAAGCCCGTCGCCGCGGCTACCTGTCTGCCGCTGGGGGATGAAAGCGCCAACGTGCAGGCGCCGTTCATCGCGCGGGGCTGGGACCCGGCCCGCTTCTTCTACTTCGGCGAGGGCATCGTGCTCGAGGCATGGCGCGGCACGGGGCTGGGCGTGCGGCTGTTCGAACTGCGAGAATCGCACGCCCGCGCCGTTTCGACGGCAGATTACGCGATCTTCTGCTCGGTCCGCCGCCCAGCCGATCATCCCCTCCGCCCGGCCGATCCACATACCAACGACGCGTTCTGGCGCCGCCGCGGCTACGTGCCGATGCCGGGTGTGGCCTGCACCATGCGGTGGACGGATCGCGGCGACGCGGCACCGTCCGAGCACACGCTGGACTTCTGGATCAAGTCGCTGAACGGGGTGCCCCTGCCGTGCGATTAGGCCTGCTGCAATACAAGGTCAGCCGCTATCCCGGCTTACCGGCGTGGGAAGCCGCATTCGACGCTCGCATCGCCGAAGCCGCCGGCCGTGGAGTGGACCTGCTGGTGTTGCCCGAATATGCCAGCATGGACGCGATCGCCGCGCCCCTGCCCGATTTGACCGCGGAAATCGACGCCGGTTGCGCCCAGCATGATGCGGTGCTGGCCGTAATGCGCCGGGCCGCCCAGACCCATAACGTGTGGCTGCTCGGCGGGTCCCTGCCCTGCCGGCGCCCCGATGGCACGTTGACCAACCACGCCCCGCTGATCGCCCCGGATGGCCGGGTCGCGTTCCAGGAAAAGCATCGCCCCACGCCGTTCGAACGCGAGCAGTGGCAGGTGTGCGAAGGCGAGCCACCCGCCGTGTTCGACACGCCCTGGGGCCGCCTGGGCGCCGCCATCTGCTACGACGTCGAGCATCCGCCGCTCGCCCGCGCCCAGGTCGAGGCGGGGGCCTGGCTGGTGCTGGTTCCGACGGCCACCGACACGCTGGCGGGCTTCAACCGCGTCCGCCTGGCCGCACGGGCCTGTGCTCTGTCCAACCAGTGCTACGTCGCGGTTTCCACCACGGTCGGGGATGCGCCGTGGCTGGCGTCGCTGGACACCAATCGCGGGTACGCTGCCGTGTTCGGCCCGGTCGATGACGGCTTTCCGGACGACGGCGTAATCGCCCGCAGCGCGATGGACGAGGCTGGCTGGCTCTACGTCGACCTCGACCCCGCTCCGCTGATTGAAATCCGCCAGCGCGGAGCCGTTCGGAACCACCGCGACTACCCCGCCGCGCCGCCCGCCTGCCCGATCCACGATCTATGCCGCTGATCTATCTGGTCGCCGGCGAGGCCAGCGGCGACGTCCTGGGCAGCCGGTTGATGGCTGCGTTGAGGGCCATCGATCCCGCCACGACCTTCGCCGGCGTGGGCGGACCGAGCATGCTGGCGGAGGGCATGCAGAGCCTGTTCCCGATGTCCGACCTGGCCGTGATGGGCCTGGTCGAGATCCTGCCGCGCCTGTGGACGCTGCGCCGCCGTATGCTCTCCGTCGTGGCCGACATTACCGCGCGTAAGCCGGACGTGGTGATCACGGTCGACTCGCCGGGTTTTGGGCTGCACGTGCTGCGTCGGATTGCATCTTCGGGCATCAAGCGGGTGCAATATGTGGCCCCGCAGGTTTGGGCGTGGCGCGAACACCGGGTGAAGTGGTTTCCCGGAGTGTGGGACGAACTCCTGTGCCTGCTGCCGTTCGAGGAGGCCTACTTCGCCAGCCACGGCCTGCATGCGCGCTTCGTGGGGCACCCGGTACTGCAGTCTGGGGCCGACACGGGCAACGCCGCGCGCTTTCGGGAACGCCACAGGCTAAGCGCCGAGGCGCCGGTCCTGGTGCTGATGCCGGGTAGCCGCCGGAGCGAGGCGCCGCGGTTACTGCCAGTGTTCGGCCAGACGCTAGGGTTGCTGCGTGCCGAACTGCCCGGGATCGTACCGGTCGTTCCGGTCTCTCCGGCAGTGGCCGAGCTGGTGCATGCGGCGACCGCGACCTGGCCCGTGCGCCCCGTGATCGTGACCGACCGGGACGACAAGCACGACGCCTACGCCGCCGCTTCGGCCGCCTTGACGAAATCCGGCACCTCCACGCTGGAATTGGCGCTGGCCGGGGTGCCCATGGCCGTGACCTACCGGGTGAACCCGGTCTCCGCGATGATGGCGCGGCGCATGATCAAGGTCCCGCACGTCGCGATGGTGAACCTGCTGGCGGGCCGGATGATCGTACCGGAGCTGCTGCAGGAGGATTGCAATCCCGCCACACTGGCCAAGACTGTGCTCGGGCTGATCCGGGACGGGAACGCGGCCGAGGCACAACGCCAGGCCTCCCAGCTCGCGGTTGCGACACTTCGGCCGCCGGGCGGCAATCCATCAGCGGCTGCGGCTTTGGCCGTCACCGAGCTGATGCAGAGTTCGACGGCTCCTTCTGCCTCTCCCGTTCTTCACGGGAGAGGGCCGGGGTGAGGGAGCAGACTGGCGCTATGCGGCCCGGCTGACGGTGAAATCGGCCACGTCGTGGAGACAGGTCCGCAGCGGGCTGGGCGGAAACGGCTCGAGCGCACGCTGGGCCAGATCTGCAAACCGGCGCGCGCGGGCGAACGTCGTCTGCAAAGCCCCACGCCGCTCCATTAGCACCAAGGCCTCCTCCAAATCGGCATCGGTCTGCTCCGATTCCTCGATCGTGCGGGACCAGAAGGCACGCTCGGCCGGCGTCCCGGCGTGGAAGGCGGCGAGCACGGGTAGCGTGATCTTGCCCTCGCGGAAATCGTCGCCGACCGTCTTGCCGAGCTTCACCTGGTCCGCCGCATAGTCCAGCGCGTCGTCGACCAGCTGGAATGCCATGCCGATCGCGGTGCCATACTCGGCCAGGGCGGCCACTTCGGCGGTCGGGCGCTCGGCGACCACGCCGCCGACCTGGCACGCGGCCGCGAACAAGGCCGCGGTCTTGCCGCCGATCACGTCCAGATACTGCTCCTCCGACGTCGAGAGGTCATTCTGCGTGCTCAATTGCAGCACCTCACCCTCCGCGATCGTGGCCGCCGCGCGGGACAAGATGGCCAGCACCTCGAGCGACCCATCCTCCACCATCAGCTGGAAGGCGCGGGCGAACAGGAAATCGCCCACCAGGACCGACGCCTTGTTGCCGAAGATCGCGTTCGCACTGGCCAGGCCGCGGCGCAGCACGCTCTCGTCCACCACGTCGTCGTGCAGCAGGGTCGCCGTGTGGATGAACTCGACGCATGCGGCGAGTTGCACGTGGCGCTCGCCGCCATAGCCGCACATGCGGGCGCAGGCCAGGGTGAGCACCGGCCGCAAACGCTTGCCGCCAGCCGACACGATGTGGGCGGCGAGTTGCGGGATCAGGCTGACCGGGCTGTCCATACGCGCCACGATGGCGCGGTTGCAGGCCTGCAAGTCGTCGCCGAGCAAGGCGGTCATCCGGCTGAGCACGTCACCGCCGGCATCGCCACCGGCGAGGACGGCCGGGCCGCTTGCCAGCTGGGTTAGCGGAGGGCTGGCGAACGCACCCAATGCGGAAAACTCCGGCTTGTTGGAAGAGGTCAGGAGGGGGAGACTATACCCACCATATCGGCCCGCCGGAAAACCGGTCAAGGCGCGCGCCCTTTACAGGAAATCCATGCACGTCGTCGTCAAAACCAACAATCCGGTCCGGCTGAGCTTCCTGGTGGCCTTGTTGCAGGACGCGGGAATCGAGGCCGTCGTGTTGGACGCCTATGCCAGTGCCACGGATGGCAGCATCGGCGCCATCCCCCGCCGGCTTGCGGTGCACGAGGAGGACGGTCCGGCCGCCCTGCGCATCCTGCGGGAAGCCGGCGAGGCGCAATGGGACTAACCGACTGCGACTCGCCGTGGATCTGACGGACGGCACCTTGTTGGGCGGGAGGGTGATCTACCGACAGCCGAGCGCCGGCTACCGGACCGGGATCGAGCCGGTGCTGCTGGCCGCGAGCGTCGCGGCCCAGCCGGGGATGCGGGTGCTCGAGGCCGGCACCGGCGCCGGGGCCGGTTTGCTCTGCCTGCTGGCGCGAGTGCCGGGGGTTGCAGCGACTGGGGTGGAGCAGGATGCGGACCTGGCCGATCTTGCCCGGGCCAACCTGGCGGCCAATGCCATGGCCGGCGTGGTTGAGACGGCCGATTTGCTCACTCTGCCACCGCCGCCCCCGTTCGATCACGCTATGGCCAACCCGCCCTGGCACGACTCCCGCAGCACGCCATCGCCGATACAACGGCGCGACTCGGCCAAGCGCGCCGCACCCGAGCTGCTGGGGGATTGGGCGGCCGCCCTGGTCCGGTTGGTGCGACCCGGCGGCGGCGTGACCTTCATCCTGCCCGCCGCGGCCGTTGCAGAGGCCGTTGCTGCCCTGGCGGGCCTGGCGTGCGGCAGCATGACAGTGCTGCCGCTATGGCCGCGAGCGAGCCAGGAAGCGCGCCTCGTGCTGGTGCAAGCCATGAAGGGGGCCCGTGGGCCGAGCCGCATCCTACCCGGGCTGGTGCTCCACGAGGGCGACGGGTTCACCGAGGCGGCCCGTGCGATCCTGTGGGATGGTGCGCCCCTGAAGTTCGGCTGAGCAGTACCGGCCATGCGTAGGGTGGGGTGCGCTGTGGCACCGCACCACGAGCGCCGCCGGCTAGTCGTCGGTCAGTGGATGGCGAAGGTTCCAAAGCCGCTCGTGGGCGGCGACCAGGCTTTCCATGCTGCGGCGGCGCCCGAGATCGGCCGGGGTGGGCCGTCGCGTGAGCATAAGCTCAAGGGTGCGGAGAAGTGCATCAGCAACCTCGAAGTCACCAACGTCGCAGGCGTGGTGGAATGCGACCAGGACCTTGTCCGATAGCCGTCGGCCTTGCCGAACCCCCGTTCCGGTAGTCTCGCGGATGGCACCTTCGTCCGCTAACGCCACAGCCCATCACTCCCTTGGACAGCACGTGCTCTGCCAGACAAATTCGGCGGGTCCGGAGCAGGCGCGCGCGAATACAAAAACGAACATTCGTAACTGTAATACAAGCAAATTTAGACTCTGAACACGCAGCAAACAAGTGTTAAATCCGCAGGTGCTCGCAAGGCGCATCTTACGCCACCGTGCGCGTGTATTGTCATGCCGAAAGAAACCCGCCCTCTCGAGGAGAGCGGGAGAAAGCCGTCAGGCGCTGTAGATGGCAGCTTCGAACGCGTCGAACAGGTTCAACACGGTCGCATCGGCGAACGGCAGGATCTGGGTCATCAGCACGCCGGCCACGCGGCTCGCCGGATCGATCCAGTAGTAGCAATTGGCCAACCCGGCCCAGGCAAGGCTGTTGGCGGCGCGGCCAGCGTGGCCCGGTTCGCTGTTGATGACGAAACCGTAGCCCCAGCCCTTCCGCATCCCGGGGAAGAACTCGGCGTCGTTGGAAGCTTGCGGCATCACCGTCAGCAACCGGCTGACATCCAGCCCGCCGATCTGGTTGCGCCCCATCTGCGCCACCGTCTCCGGCCGCAACACGCCATCGCCGCCCCGCAACAGCATGGCGAGGAACTTGAGGTAGTCCTGCGTCGTGGAATACAGCCCGCCACCGCCGCCTTCCAACTCGGGCTTGGACGGCCGCCCGCTCCGGCCCACCGTCAGCGAGCCGTCGGGCTGCCGGTTGTGCAGGGTGACGACGCGATCGCTATCCGGCCGGCCAAACTGCGTGTCCACCATGCCGAGCGGCCCGGTGATGTGCTCGGCAAAATAGGCGCCGAGTCCCTGGCCAGTGAGCGCCTCCACCACCTTGCCCGCCCAATCCACGCCGATGCCGTATTCCCAGCGCTCGCCGGGGTCGAAGGCCAGCGGCATCTCCAGGCCGACATTCAGCCCGCTGGCGGCACCGGGTTTGCCGGTGACCTGCACGTACCGGCCCAAGGAGCCATTCCACATCTCGTAGACGAAGCCCGAGGTGTGCGTCAGCAGATCGTGCAACGTGACCTCCCGCCGGGCCGGGCGGAGGATGGGCTGGCCGTCCGTGCCGAACCCCTCCAGCACCTGCAAGTTGGCCAGCTTCGGCACGATCGGGCCGAGCGGCTGATCCAACCCGAGCCGGCCCTGCTCCACCATCTGCATGGCCGCAACCGACGTCACGGCCTTGGTCAACGACGCGATCCAGCAAATACTGTCCAGCGACATGGCAGCACTGCCGCCGAGCTCGCGGACGCCGAACGCGCCCTCGTAGAGGGTCCGCTCGCCATCCGTTGCCATGGCGGCGACCCCCGGGACGTCGCCACGCTCGACGGCGCCGCGGAGGACTTGATCGGCGCGGAGCATCATGCGGCCTCCGCGAGATACTCCATCGCCGCGTCCACGCCGCCGCGCCCGTGCGGCACGCGGTTGATTTTCAGGCTCATTTCGATCGCACCCAGGGTGCCCAGCACCATCGGCTCGTTCAGATCGCCGAGATGGCCGATCCGCATGACCTGGCCCCCCAACTTGCCCAATCCGCCGCCGGTGGACACGTTGAAGCGCTCGAGCGCCGTCTTGCGGACGACATCGGCGTTGAAGCCCTTGGGAAACTGGATCGCCGTCACCGAGTCGGACAGACGATCGGGGGTGAGGCAAAACAGTTCCGGCCCGCCCTCGTTGCCCGACCAGGTCCGCACCGCGCGACGGACACCCTCGGCAAGGCGGTGGTGCCGGGCGATGACGTTGTCCAGCCCCTCCGCCTCGATCAGCCGCACCGATTCGGCCAGGCCGTAGAACAGCCCCGTCGGGATCGTGCCCATGAAGGCGCGGAACGAACGCTTCTTCATCTCCGTCCAGTCGAAATAGTGCCTGCTCAACCCGGCATTCGCATGCGCCGCCATGGCCTTGTCGGACACCGCGGTGAACGAGAACCCGGTCGGCAGCATCAGCCCCTTCTGGCTGCCGCCCACCGCGGCATCGATCCCCCAGTCGGCGAAGCGGAACTCCAGCGAGCCCAATGACGAGATCGTGTCCACCAGCAGCAACGCATTCGACCCGGCCGCGTCGATCGCGGCGCGCACCGACGCCAGGTCGAGCATCATGCCGGTGGCCGTCTCGTTATGGACGCACATGACTCCCTTCGCCTCGGGGGTCGCCTTCAGCGCGGCCGTGATCGCGGCGTATTCCACGCCCCGCCGCCAGTCCGGCGCGGCGACGACCACCGGCTTCAGCCCGAACTTCACGGCCATTGCGGCCCAGCCCTCGCTGAACCAGCCGGTCTCGACGATCAGCACGGTGTCGCCGGGCGAGAACAGGTTGACCAGCGTGGCTTCCCACGAACCGTGGCCGGAGGCGGTGTAGAGGAACACGTCCCCCTCGGTCCGCAGCACCCGCTTCAGGCCGGTCACGGCCGTGGCGAAAACTTCGCCAAACTCGCCGTCCATGAAGTCGATCGTGGGGCGGTCCATGGCGCGCAGGATCGAGTCGGGGATGTTGGTCGGCCCCGGGTTGGCGAAGAATTGGCGGCCAGTCTTGCGTCCCATGATCGTCTCTCCCTATTCCGCGCCTGTCGTCCTGCGAAGCGACCGCGAGGTCAACCGCCTTCTCCGCCGGCGCAGAAGGCGGTGGATGCAGCAAACGACCCGAGCTATGGTTGGTCGCCTAACGATTGCAATGCAGAGTGGTCAACGATCGCCCGGGCTGATTGGGTACGAAATAACACGTATGACAGACAACGCACACAACGCGCTTGGTCATCTCCGCTCTGCCACCGCATCCCTGCACGACGAACTCGAACGCGACCTGCAGGTTGTCGCGCGACTGAGATGCCGCGAGCACCGCACTGCACTGGTCGACGGATACGCTGCGATGCAACGGTGTGCAGCGACGGCGACGTCACCCTGGTTGGACGCGGTCCCCGGCCTGGACCACGTGGCCCGACCAGCTTTGAATGACCGTTTGCCGTGCGGCCTCGGCCCCGATCAGGCGACGGCACCCGCGTTGAGCACTCGGGCCGAGGCGCTCGGGTTCCACTACGTCATGATGGGGTCTGCGCTGGGCGGCCGGGTCATCATGCGGGAACTGGAGCGTGAGGGGGTCGATACGGCCGATCTGGGCTTTCTGAACCCCTACGGAGCACGGACCGGCGAAATCTGGCGCGAGCTGCTCGGTGTGCTGGAGGGCGCCTTGGCAGGGAACGCGGCGGCTCTCGACCAGGCTGGGGCCGGTGCGCGCAAGGCATACACCCTGGCCCGTGCCTGCCTGACGAACCCTGTGCCCGGATGAGCAGTACGCTCACCGAGGCCATTGCGACGTGCGACGCCGAGCCGATCCACCTCCCCGGCGCAATTCAACCGCACGGTCTGTTGCTCGTGGCAGACGCCGCAACGCTCAAGATCAAGCACGTGGCGGGCAACGTCGAAGCCCGGCTGGGCTCGAAACGACCGGTCGGCACGACCCTCGGCGCCTTGATCGGCGCGCCAGTCGCCGATCGCGTGATCGCCCTCGTGAGCGCCGGCGAAGCACGGCCGAACTTCGTCGAGCAGATCCGGACCAGCGCCGGCGAGGCCCTCGACGTCAGCGTGTTCTTTAGCGGCGACATGGTCGGCGTCGAGCTCGAGCCCGCCTCGCTTCGGGCCGAGCCGGCACTGACCATGCTCGGCCGCCTGGAAACCGCATTCGGGGCCTTCGAGCGCGGCACGTCGCTGCAGGCCCTGTGCGAGCACGCGGCGATCGTGTTCCGGGAGCTCACCGGGTTCGACCGGGTGATGATCTACCGCTTCGGCGAGAACGACGCCGGGCGGGTGCTGGCCGAGGCGCGCCGGCCCGGCACCCACTCGTTCCTCAACCATCACTTCCCCGCCAGCGACATCCCGAAACAGGCGAGGGCGCTGTATGTGCGCAACGTGGTGCGTGCGATCCCGGACGCGACCTATCAGCCGGCCGCACTGCGCCCGGCCTGGACCAGGCCCACCCCCTTCGACATGAGCGACAGCACCCTTCGCAGCGTGTCGCCGGTCCACCTGCAATACCTGCACAACATGGGCGTGCGGGCCTCCGCCTCGATATCGATCGTGCGGGATGGCGTGCTGTGGGGCCTGATCGCCTGCCATCACGAGACGCCCTGGCTGCTCACGTACGAGGTGCGGGCGGCCTGCCGCGTGTTGGCAGCTGTGTTGTCGCGCCAGATCAAGGCGCGCGATGCCGACGACACCTACCGGCAGCGCATCCGCTTGCGGAGTATCGAGGACGAGATCGCCCAGCTGCTTTCGCGCGACGGTACGCTGGACGACGCCATGGGCAACCACCTGCCGCAATTGCACAAGATGATGGAGGCGGACGGCGTCGCAGTGCTGCGTGGGCCGGAACTGATCACGAGCGGCAACCACCCCCCACCGGCGGCCATCCGGCAGTTGGCGGACTGGTTGCTGGCCCGGCCGGGGGACGCGGTGCTCGCATCCTCCGCCCTGTCCGAACTGCACCCCGAAGCCACCGCCTACCGCGAGAGTGGTAGCGGGATCCTGTCCATCGTGCTCTCCGCCGAGCAACCATGGCTGGTGATCTGGTTCCGGGCCGAGCAGGTCGAGGTGGTGAACTGGGCGGGCAACCCGCACAAGGCCGTCAATGTCGGGCCCGGCGAGACGCTGAGCCCGCGTTCCTCGTTCGATGCCTGGGAGGAGACGGTCCGAGAGCGTTCGCGGCGGTGGACGCCGGCGGAAGTCGAGTCGGCCCGCCGCCTCCGGGGTGCGCTGCTGGCCATGCGGCAGAACCGCCGATTGAAGGATCTGAACGGTCAGCTGACCCGCCTGCTGCAGGAACAGACCCTTTTGGTCGAGCAGAAGGATTATCTGATCGGCGAGGTGAACCACCGGGTGCAGAACAGTCTGCAGCTGGTGACGAGTTTCCTCAATCTGCAGACCCGCGCGGCGGCGAGCCCGGAGGTTCGCACGACCCTGGAGGAGGCAAGGCGCCGCATCACCGCTGTGGCCCTGGTGCATCGACGCCTATACTCCGGCAACGAGACCCGTTCGGTCGACGGCGCCCGCTACATCGAGGAACTCTGTACCGATACGCTCGCCGCCATGGGAGCGGAATGGGCCGCGAACCTGGCGTTGGATCTGGCCCCCGTGCTGATCCCGACCGACAAGGCGGTGACGCTCGGCCTGGTGCTGACGGAGCTGTTCATCAACATCAACAAATACGCTTATGGCGGCGCGGCCGGGCCGCTCGAGGTGCGCCTATACGAGGAGCGTGCCAATTTCACCTTGGAAGTGGCGGATCGGGGCAGCGGCAATGCATCGCCCCGCCGCGGCTTCGGTACCCGGATGATCGAGGGGCTGGTGGCGCAGATGGGCGGCGTGGTTACGCGGCTGGACAACAATCCCGGGTTGCGCCTGGTGCTGACTGCCCCGATCTGAGGGCGTCTTGCGGTTACGGATGCGATCCGGCGCCGGTTGTCGCGATCATTCCCACTCGATCGTTCCCGGTGGCTTGCTGGTGATGTCGTAGGTCACGCGGTTGACGCCGCGCACCTCCCCAACGATCCGGCTCGCCACCCGGCCGAGGAAACCCATGTCGAACGGGTAGAACTCGGCCGTCATCCCGTCCGTGCTGGTCACCGCACGCAGCGCGCAGGCTTGGTCGTATGTCCGGTTGTCGCCCATTACCCCGACCGTGCGCACGGGCAGCAGCACCGCAAACGCCTGCCAGATCGCGTCATACAGCCCGGCGGTGCGGATCTCCTCCAGGAAGATCGCGTCCACGTGCCGCAGCGTGTCGAGCGCGGTGCGCGTGATGGCGCCGGGAATGCGAATGGCCAGGCCGGGCCCCGGGAACGGGTGGCGGCCGATCACCGCATCCGGCATGCCCAGCTCCCGCCCGAGCCGGCGGACCTCGTCCTTGAACAACTCGCGCAGCGGCTCCACCAGCTGCATGCGCATCCGTGCGGGTAGGCCGCCTACGTTGTGATGGCTTTTGATCGTGACGCTCGGGCCGCCGGTGACGCTCACGCTCTCGATCACGTCCGGATAGAGCGTGCCCTGGGCCAGAAAGTCGGCGCCGCCGATCTTTGCAGCCTCCTCCTCGAACACGTCGATGAACAGGCCGCCGATCGTCTTGCGTTTCACCTCGGGATCGCTCACGCCTTCGAGTGCATTCAGGAACAGGTCGGAGGCGTCCCGGTGTACCAGCCGAATGTTGAACCGGTCGCGGAAAGTGCGGTCCACCTCTTCCGCCTCGCCCCGCCGCAGCAGGCCGTGATCGACGAAGATGCAGGTGAGCTGATCGCCGATCGCCTCGTGGATCAGCACAGCCGCGACCGACGAATCGACGCCGCCAGACAGGCCACAGATCACCCGGCCGCTGCCGACCTGGTCGCGGATGCGTTCGATCGCCTCCTGCCGGAACTCGGACATGGTCCAATCGCCCTGCAGGCCCGCGACGCCGCGGGTGAAGTTGCGCAGCAGGTCGGCGCCGTGCGGCGTGTGCACCACTTCGGGATGGAACTGCACCCCGTAGAACCCGCGTTGCTCGTCCGCCACGACGGCGAACGGTGCCCCTTCGCTGGAAGCCATGCTGCGGAATCCGGGGGGGAGCGCCGTGACCTGGTCGCCATGGCTCATCCAGACCTGCTCGCGCATGCCCGGCGACCAGACGCCATCCAGCAAGCGGCTGGATTGGGTGATGTCGACGTAGGCCCGCCCGAACTCCTGGATGCCGCCTGGCTCGACGGTGCCGCCGAACTCCTGGCACATCAACTGTTGTCCGTAACAGATCCCGAGTACGGGAACCCCCATCGTCCAAACGATGCCGGGCGCGCGGGGGCTGGCCGGGTCGGTGACGCTGGCGGGGCCGCCGGACAGGATGAAGGCGCGCGGTTGCCACTCCGCGATCTTGCCGGGATCCGCATTGAACGGCCAAATTTCGCAGTAGATCCCGCTCTCGCGGAGGCGGCGCGCAATCAGCTGCGTGACCTGACTGCCGAAATCGAGCACGAGCACGCGCTCGCTATGCCTATCGAGCTGTTTCATGGCGTCTTCCAGCACAAGCGGCCGTTCGGGGCAACCCTGGCCAGCTCGTTACGTTAGGTGGGCAGACGATGGCTAAATTGTGTGGTATCGTCCTAAAATAATGCTCCGGCCGGCGCTGGTTTGAAGATGAGCGAGGAATTCGACTTAATGATGCCTAACAGGCTTGCTCGTGCATTTGGCCGATTGCATGCCTCCGTCACGCGCTCGCGGGTGTTGGAGGTTGTGGGCCCCCTGCGCCTGTACGCTACGGAGGAGCGGCCGGAGGTTCGGGCACTGCTCGAGACGTTCGCCGAGTTGTCGACGGGGCATGCTCAGTTCGGCGAGCCGGAACGGGCCTTGCTCGGTGCGCTGGGACTGACGTGTCTCGTGGATGCGACCTGGTGGGCAAGGCTCGTCGCGGCTGCAGCCCGCGCCAGCGTGCCGGACGATGTCGCGACCGACTTGCTGGAGATGCGCGCACGCCTGCAATTCGTCGTCTCCGGATTTCCCGCTCTGGCCGGTTTGCTGGAGGATCGAGCGGTCGTCACGGAGGGCGAACCGAACGGCCTCGTGCTCACGCTCCCGACGGCCGATGGCGGGCCGGCCAGCCTCACCCGCGTCGCCAGTGCGATCCAGGGGGTGAACGAACTGTGGACGGTGGCGAACGACCTGACCGGGCAGCCGGGCCCGCTTCAGTTGGTCGCGACGGAACCGGGGCCCCCGACGTCCCCCATGACCTCGCTCTGTTTCGATGGGGCGCCCGATCCGCTGGACGAACTGCGCAACCTGCTGATAGCCGTTTGGGGCATTTCGGCGCAGCTTGCAGGCACGCCGATCGAGCAGCAGGCGGCGCTGATTCCCGACAAGCTGCCGGTGATGGAGCGGATTGGCCGCCACGGGCGCGGGCATGGCGCCCACATCCGGGACACGATCGAAACCGGTGTAAGACACCTGCTGGACGCGAACTGCTCGCTACCTGGCATGCCGCCGACTGCCCCGCTTGATCCCGCACCCGCAGACCTGGCCACGGTTGCCGCCTCGGCTATGCCGGTGCATACGACGTCCCTGCGCGCCGCTCCGCTTGCCACCCAGGGGCTGTCATCCGATGACATGTCCCACCTGGCCGAAGTCATCGCGGAGGAGCGGCGGCAGCTGCCGCATACTGGTCCGTCCCGCCGGATATGGCAGGGTGCAACAGCGCCATCCCGATCCTGACGTACCAGCCGCGCGCCGACTTGAAGGAGCCGCACCATGTTCAACGCCGTGCCAAACCGGACGGGGATCGCCGCGGCCGAGACGCTGATCCGCCAGCACATCCGTCGCACCCCGACACTCAGCGTCGACCCGGCGGATTTCGAGTTGGCCTGCGGCAGCCTCGTCTTCAAGCTTGAGTATCTGCAGCACACCGGGTCATTCAAGGCGCGGGGCGCATTTGCCAACTTGCTGACCCACCCGATCCCCGATGCCGGCGTGGTCGCGGCGTCCGGCGGCAATCATGGCGCCGCCGTGGCCTACGCCGCGCAGGCGATCGGTATTCCGGCCACCATCTTCGTTCCCGTCGTCGCGTCGCCGATCAAGCTTGCGCGCATCCGGTCGTTCGGCGCCAACCTGGTGGTGACCGGCGATCTGTATGCCGACGCGCTGGCCGCCAGCGACGAGCACATTCGCATCGAGGGCGGCATGCCTATCCACGCCTACGACTCGGCCGAGACGCTGCTCGGCCAGGGGACGGTCGGACTGGAGCTGGAGCAGCAGGAGCCAGAGCTCGATACGGTGCTGGTCGCCGTCGGAGGCGGCGGTCTGATCGGTGGCATCGCAGCCTGGTACGAGGGTCGCATCCGGGTGATCGGTGTGGAGCCGGAAGCGGCGCCCACCATGGCTCGCGCGCTCGAGGCGGGCGAGCCAGTCGACGCCGAGGCCGGCGGGATCGCGGCGGATTCGCTGGCACCGCGGCGGGTCGGTCAGTTGCCGTTCGCGATGGTCCGCGACCACGTGGAGAAGATCGTGCTGGTACCGGACGAGGCGATCCTGGCGGCACAGATCGCGCTGTGGGAAAAATGCCGGATCGTCAGCGAACCCGGCGGCGCCGCTGCCTTTGCCGCCCTCCTGTCCGGCCTGTATCAGCCCGCACCGGACGAGCGGGTCGGGGTCGTGCTGTGCGGCGCGAACACCACAGGCGTCAGCTTGGGTCAAGCCGGGCTGGGCTGAGAAACTCGCGCAGCAAGGCATTCACCCGGTCCGGTGCGTGCTGCTGCACCCAGTGCGATATGCCCGGCAGCCGCTCGATCCGGAGATGACGCACGTAGCGATCGGTGCCCTCCAGGCAGATGAGGTCGAGTGCCACGTCCTGCTCCCCCCAGATCACCAGCGTCGGCGTGGTGATCGGCGTATCCAGCCGCGGCACGCCCGCAGTCATGCGCATCGCGCGGTACCAGTTCAGCATTGCCGTGGCGGCGCCCGGCTCGCAGACCTGCCGGGCGTAGATATCGGCCACCTCCGGCGGGAATGGCAGGCCGACGAACATGCGCCGGACCGCGGCGCCACCCCGGGCCGAGAGCATCCGCTCCGGCAAAGCGGGGAGTTGGAACAGACCGATATACCAGGACTTACGTCGCTGCCGCCAATGCTTCAGCGCCGCGCGGAAGCAGAGCGGATGGGGTACGTTCATGATGACCAGCCGCGCGAGCGGCCGGATTTGCCCGGCGGCGAAGCACCAGGCGACCATCGCCCCCCAATCATGCCCGATGAGCGTCACCTGCTTCGCGCCGGACGCATCGATCAGTGCGGCGACATCCGCCAGCAGATGGCGCAGCGCGTAAGGCTCGATCCCGGCCGGCCGGGAAGTGCGCCCGTAGCCGCGCTGGTTCACCCCCCAGACGCGGTAGCCGAGCTCAACGAGGACCGGAACCTGGTTGCGCCAGGACACCAGGTGCTCGGGGAAACCGTGCAGGCACAAAGCGAGGTGGTCACCTTCGCCGGCCTCCTCCACTTCGAAGCGAAGGGCGTTGGCGTCGACGAAGATGCGCGTCACGCCCAGGCCTAGCCGCTAGAAGCTCGCGATGGTGCAGGCGCCGCCCTTGGAGCGGACCTGGGTGCAGAACGCCGTCGCATCGGCCATGTCGGTGAAGCCGCTGGTGCGCAGGCGGAAGATCGCCTTGCCGTCCCGCTCCGCCTTCTCCACAGCGGGATGGTGGGAGGCCATCAGGTCCGGCATGCGCTTGGCGAGGCGTTGCCACTCCGCCACCGCGGCGGCCTCGGTCTCCATGGCCGCGAGCTGCACCGCCGTGTGCCCAGTGGGCGAAGTGGCCGGAGCGTGCGCGGTGACAGCCGGCTTGGCCACGGCGGGTCTCTGCTCCGGCATGGCGGCGATCACCGGTGGGGGTGGCGCCGGCGGGTTGGACAGCGAGACCGGCAGCGCCGGAGCCGGTGGGACAGGCTGGTGCGACGCCTGGATCTGGGCCTGGAGCACCTGCGGTTCGGGCACTTCGGGCGACGGCGCCATCGCGTCTGCCTGTCCGGAACCCGCACCGCCCATGATCTGTTCCTCGGCGCCGGCCACCTGCATGCCGCCAGGATTATCCGGCTTGACCCGCACGGGACGGCTATCCGCCTCGATCACGGGGATGGCGTGCGGACCATGGCCGATCAGTGAGTATGCGCCGTAACCGAGCGCCAGCACACCCACCACGCCACCGGCCAGCACTGCCATGCGGGTCATCTGCGGGTCGAAACTGGACTCACGCCGCTGCGGCCGCCAACTCTCGGATTGCATAGCTTGGCGTTCACTCATGGTCAGCGCATCTCCTCGACTGGCGTCACCCCCATGACTTGGAGGCCCGACCGGATCACCGTCGCCACCGCAGCCACCAGCGCCACCCTCGCCCGTGTCGCGGCGAGGTCGTCCGGCTGAAGGAAGCGGAGGGTCGTGGCGTCGCGGCCCCGGTTCCACAGCATATGAAAGTCGCTCGCCAAGTCATACAGAAAAAACGCGATTCGGTGTGGCTCGCGTGCCTCTGCGGCGGCCTCGACGGTGCGTGGCCAGGCTTGCATCCGCCGCAAGACGGCCAATTCGGCATCGTCCTGCAGGCTGTCGATCGACGCCGCCGGGTCGACGGTCATACCGGGCATCTCGGCCGCCGCGCGCAGCACCGAGCGGCAGCGGGCGTGGGCGTATTGCACGTAGAACACCGGGTTTTCCCGCGTCTGCGCGACGGCGGCGTCGATGTCGAAATCCATCTGCGCGTCCGATTTGCGGGTCAGCATGGTGAAGCGCACGGCGTCCCGCCCCACCTCGTCCAGCAGGTCCCGCAGGGTGATGAAGGTGCCGGCGCGTTTGCTCATTTTCACCAGTTCACCGCCCTTCAGCACGCGGACGACCTGGCACAGCACGATCTCGAGCGGCACCCGGCCGCCGGTGATCGCCTTGGTGGCGGCCTTCATGCGGGAGACGTAGCCACCGTGGTCGGCGCCCAGCACGTCGATCAGCAGGTCCGAGCGGGCGGCCTTGGCGGCGTGATAGGCGATGTCGTTGGCGAAATACGTGTTGCTGCCGTCGGATTTGCGCAGCGGCCGGTCCACGTCGTCGCCGAATTGGGTGGAGCGGAACAGGGTCTGCTCGCGCGGTTCCCAGTCGTCCGGCGTCTTGCCCTTCGGCGGCTCCAGAGTGCCCTGGTATAGCAGCCCATCCGCCTGGAGCTGGGCTATCGCGGCGTCGGGCGCGCCGGACCGCAGCAGGGCCAGTTCCGAGCTGAACAGGTCGAAGTGGATCCCGAGCGCATCGAGGTCCTCCCGGATGCCGGCCAGCATCTGCTCGATAGCGAAGGCACGCACCGTGTCCAGCCAAAGCTCCGGCGGCGCGATGGTCATTCCCGGCCCGGCCAGGCCGTCCCCTTGGGCCGCCAGCGCCGCCCCGATCGGCACCAAATAGTCGCCGCGATACTGCAGCCCACCCGGAACGGCGGCGGAGAACGCCTCCTCGGTGAGCGTGGTCCCGAGCGCCTGGAGGTAGCGCCAGTAAACCGCCCAGGCGAGCGCCGCCACCTGGTTGCCGGCGTCGTTGACGTAGAATTCCTTGGTGACGGCGTAACCGGCTTTCGCCATCAGGTTGGCCAGTGCGTCGCCCACCACGGCCCCCCGGCAATGGCCGACATGCATCGGCCCGGTGGGGTTGGCCGACACATACTCCACGTTGACCCGGCGTCCCTGCCCCGCCGTGCCGGCGCCATACGCCTCGCCCGCCTGCAGGATTGTGGGGATGCAGGCCAGCAACGCGGCAGGCCGCAGCCGGATGTTGACGAACCCCGGACCGGCGGGCTCGGCCGAGGCGATTTCCGGCGCGTCGGCCAGTGCCGCTGCCAGCGTCGCCGCAATGCCCGCAGGCGGCTGGCGCGTGGGTTTGGCGGCGATCATTGCGGCGTTGGTGGCCATGTCGCCATGCGCCGGGTCGCGCGTCGGGGTGACTTCCACACGGGCCAGCAACGCCGGGTCGAGCCCGGGATAAGCCGCCTGCAGGGCCGTCAGCACGCGATCACGAATGGTGTTGTAGATGTTGTCGGTCATGGTCCGGCGCTTCTAGGGTGCGGGAGACCATAAAACCAGGAAAACACCTGCATGAGCGCATTGTCCCGCTTCAGCGTCATCGACCTCACCCGTGTTCGTGCGGGCCCCACCTGCGTGCGGCAATTCGCCGATTTCGGGGCGAAGGTGATCAAGATCGAGTCGCCGGGTGGCGATGGCGGCATGGGCGGGGCGCGTCTGGGGCCGGATTTCCAGAACCTGCACCGCAACAAGCGCTGCATCACGCTGGATCTGAAGGCGCCGGAGGGGAAGGAGATCCTGCGCAAGCTGGCAGCCAAGTCCGATGTGATGGTGGAGAATTTCCGCCCCGACGTGAAGGACCGGCTGGGCATCGCCTACGCCGACATGCGCGCGGTGAACCCGCGTCTGGTCTACGCCAGCATCTCCGGCTTCGGCGAGGACGGGCCGTACCGCATGCGCCCCGGCTTCGACCAGATCGCGCAGGGCATGGGCGGGCTGATGAGCGTCACCGGCCTGCCCGGCCACGGCCCGGTGCGCGCCGGCATCCCGGTGGCCGATCTCTGCGCCGGGTTGTTCGCCGCCCAAGGCATCATGGCGGCGCTGCTGGAGCGCGAAGTATCCGGCGAGGGCCAGTGGGTGCAGAGCAGCCTGCTCGGCTCGATGATCGCGATGATGGACTTCCAGGCCGCCCGCTATTTGATGGAGGGCGACGTGCCGAAGCAGGCAGGCAACGACCACCCGACCAGCATTCCGACCGGCGTGTTCCCCACCACCGACGGCCACATCAACATCGCCGCCGCCGGCGAGGTGATGTTCGCCCGGCTTTGCAAGGCGATGGGCTTCCCCGAGCTAATCGACGACCCACACTACAAGACCGGCCCGGCCCGCTCCGCCAACCGCGCCGCCCTGAACGAACGCATCGCCGAGGTGACGCGCACGGACAGTTCCGCCGCCTGGGTCGACCGGCTGAATGCGGCCGAGGTGCCGTGCGGTCCGATCTACGCCATGAACGAGGTGTTCGCCGACCCCCAGGTGAAGCATCTGGGCATGGCGCAGGCCGTGGAGCACCCGACGCTCGGGCGGACGGAGCTGGTGGGCCAGGCGATCAAGCTCAGTCGCACCCCCGCCAAGCTGGAGACTGCGACGCCGGCGTTCGGCGAGCATACTGACGAGGTGTTGGGCGAATTGGGGTATGACGCGGCGAAGATCTCGGATTTGCGGGCGCGCAAGGTGGTGTGAGCCGATTATGGTTGATTATGCTGAGATCCATAAATTATGGGCGACAGCATAATTCCTCATAATTGACCCAGGTGAATGGATTCCAACACCAGCTTTATCTTCCGCCGGCCTGATCTCGCCACGCGTCTCGTCGACGACATGATGGGCCGGGGCCCGTTCCACTACGGCTCCGGGCTCTTCCTGGCCGCGCCCCGGCGCACCGGAAGGAGCACGTTCATGCGGGACGATCTGCGACCTGCCCTGAAGGACCAGGGTGTTCTCACCACCTATGTCGACCTGTGGGAGGACAAGCAGCGCGACCCGGCGCTGCTCATCGGCGACGCCGTCAAGACGACGCTGCGCAGCCTGGACGGCTGGGGCGTGAAGACGCTGCGCAAGGCCGGGCTGGCAGCCGAGTTGGCCGACGACGCTCGCGCGCTGCGGCAGCGGAACTGGGAAGAATATGACGGCGAGTTCTCGAGCCTCAGCGCCTTGCAGCGGGCCGTGCTCGGCCGGTTGGTCCAGCTCGGCCCCCGCTTCGTCCCGTTCGCCGCCGCGTCACTGTCGGCTTACGGCGAGGAACTCGGCCGCCTCGTGACCACATCCGAGGCGCAAGGCGCTCTGGAGGGGCTTCGCACATTGAACATCGTCTGGCGTAACGGGCGGTCGGCCTACGCGTTGGAGGACCAGGCCATGGCGGACTGGTTCATCGCCCGCTACGGCAAACGCTAGGAGCCCTGCTTCGCCCGAAGGTCACACCGTCCACCGCCTCGCGAACGCGTTCACCACCCAGTTCGTCGGCCACACCCTGTATGCCAGCAGCCCGCAAGGCCGCTTCGCCGACGGCGCCGCCACGCTCGACGGGCTGGCGCTGGAGCAGGCGGAGGCGTGGGGCAAGCAGATGTTCCTCGGCTTCGCCGGGCCGGTGTGGTTGCGGGTGCATCTCGGCATGTACGGCATGTGGCGGTTCGCCGGGCCCGGGCTGGAGGGCATCGGCCGGCGTGGCAAGTCGGCCGGCGAGGAGGGGGAAGGGCCCCCTGCCCCACGCGGACTCGTGCGGCTGCGGTTGGCCACAGCCACCCACACCGCCGATTTGAGCGGCCCCACGGCCTGCGAACTGCTCTCGCCGACCGAGAAAGTGGCCGCAACGGAAAAGCTCGGCCCCGACCCGCTGCGACCCGGCGCCCGGCCCAGCCGCGCGTGGCAGGCGATCCACGGTTCCAAGACCGCCATCGGCCAGTTGCTGATGCAGCAGGACGTGGTCGCCGGCATCGGCAACATCTACCGCGCCGAGCTGCTGTTCCGCGCCAGGATCGACCCGCACAAGCCCGGCCGCGAGCTAGCCAAGCCGCAATGGGACGCGCTGTGGAAGGACAGCAAAGCGCTGCTAGCCGATGGCGTGCGGGACGGCGCCATTATCACGACCCGGCCGAAGGACCGCCCAACCGGCGCCCCCATCGTAGGGCGGCGGATGCGCAAGGACGCCCGGAGCTACGTCGCCTATCGCAATGGCGAGCCGTGCCGCATCTGCGGCAACCCGGTGCGGGTAGAACCGATGGCCGGGCGCAAGCTGTATTGGTGTCCCGTGTGCCAAACTGGTTGATCCGGCGGCGAACGTTCGCCATCTGATGCGGCTATGAAGGATCCCTACGAAACACTCGGCGTGGCGAAGGACGCTTCGGCGGACGACATCCGCAAAGCGTACCGAAAACTTGCCAAGAAACACCATCCGGACCTCAACCCCGGGAACAAGGCGGCCGAGGCCAGCTTCAAGGACATCGGCGCTGCCAACGACCTGCTGTCGGACCCCGAGAAGCGCGCCCGGTTCGACCGCGGCGAGATCGACGCGGCCGGCGACCCGCGGCAGGAGCGGCCGAGCTACCGCTCCTACGCCGACCAGGGTTACAGCGGCGCGCGCTACGGCGGAGGCGGCGGCGAGCCCGAAATGGGCGACATCTTCGCCGACCTGTTCGCCCAGGCCAATCAAAGGAGCACCCGTCCGATGCGGGGACGGGATGCCAGCTACAGCCTTGCCGTGGCTTTCGTCGACGCCATCACCGGGGCGCAACAACGCCTGACTTTGCCGGACGGCCGGACGCTGGACGTGCGGGTGCCACCGGGCATGGAGGACGGGCAGACGCTGCGCCTGCGCGGCCAGGGTCACGACGGCGCCAATGGCGGCCCACCGGGCGACGCGCTGATCACGGTTCAGGTGGTTCCCCACAAGGTGTTCCGCCGCGAAGGCGACGACATCCACGTCGACCTGCCCGTGACGCTGAAGGAAGCCGTGCTCGGCGGCCGGGTGACGATCCCGACCGTCACCGGCGTCGTGGCGATGACCGTGCCGCCCCGCTCCGACACCGGCACGGTGTTGCGCCTGCGCGGCCGCGGCGTCCCGGCACGGGGCAGCAAGGCGGCGGGCGACCAATTCGTGACGCTGAAACTCGTGGTCCCCGACGCCGACGACGCGCTGGCCGCGTTCCTACGCGACTGGACGCCGGCGGCCGAGGTGGATCCGCGCAAAGGCATGACGGAGGGGGCATGATCACGATCGAAATGCTGCCGGGTCAGGTGCCCGGGCTGCAATTGGCCGACGTCACGCGGTGGGTGGAGCTGGCCTGGGTGCGCCCGGACGGCCGACCCGGCGCCTGGATGTTCCGCCAGATCGACGTGGCCCGGGTGCGCCTGATCGTCGAACTCCGCGATGAACTCAGCCTCGATGAGGACGCGTTGCCCACGGTGCTCTCGCTGATGGACCAGCTGTACGACGCAAGGCGCCACATGCGCGCGATCCGCCATGCCCTCGGCGCGGCCCCGCCGGATGTGCGGGACGCCGTGCTGCGCGAGCTGCCGGAGCTGTGACGACCGAGCGTCCGGCGCTGACCGATCGGGCCCGGGCCGAGTTGGCCGCGCGGCACGAACGGGAAGCCGAAGCACTGCGGGCCAATCTGCGCCGGCGCAAGGCGCAACAGCGCCTAGGTGGGGCGGACGTTCCAGAAGGTGGCGAAGCCGTTGAGCACCCCGGTGATGCGGGTGTTGTAGGCAGTCGGTGACTGGAACTGGCCGAGCGGAATACTCGGCACGTCGAGCATCGCCTGGCGCTGCAGATCCACGCAGATCTTCTTTTGCGAGGCGAGATCCGGCGCGTCGAACCAGGCGTTGCGCAGTTCCTCGAGCTTCGGGCTGACGCACCAGCCCGGCCACGCCGCCGCGTCGTCGCCATTGCCGCGCATCGCGTAGTGGTTGGACGGATTGAGGTGGTCCTCACCCTCCCACCCCGTCGAGAAACAGCTCCACCCGCCCTGATCCGTCGGGCCGCGGTTGTTGCGCCGTTGCAGCATCGTGCCCCAGTCGGTCGCGATGTAATCGACGGTCATGCCGGCCTGGCTCATGCTGTCGGCCATCACGTCGCCGATCGCCTTGAACTGCGGATAGTCGGTGGCCACCAGCATCACCACCTTCTCGCCGGCATACCCCGCGGCCTTCATCATCTCCTTGGCCTTGGCGTAGTTGCGCGGACCGGTCAGCGGTTCGAGCCCGACATTGCTCGCCATCGGCGTGTTCGGGCAGAACACGCCGTGCGGGGTGTAGTACATCGCCGAATCGGAGCCGACGATCGCCTCCATGCAGGCCGGCTGGTCGACCGCCCACAGCAGCGCCTGCAGCACTTTGGGGTTATTGAACGGTGGCTGCAGGTGGTTCGGCCGCATCATGTTGACGTTGCCGGTGGGGTTGGTGTTGACCACCTTGATCGACCGCGTCCGAGCCAGCAGAGGCAACAGGTCGGCGGTCGGGTTCTCCCACCAATCCTGCTCGCCCGACTGCAGGGCGCCGACCTTGGTGGCCGGGTCGGGCATGGTCGTCCACTCGACCCGGTCGAAATGGACGATCTTCGGTCCGGCCGTCCAATTCGGCGTGCCACCCTGCCGCGGCACGTATTTGTCGAACTTCTGGTAGACGTTGCGGGCACCCGGCACGCGCTCGCTGGCCACGAAGCGGAACGGGCCGCTGCCGACCATTTCAGTGATCTGCTTGAACGGATCGGTGTTCGCGAGCCGCTCCGGCATCATCACGGGCGAGGGCGTGGTCGGCTTGCCCAGCGCGGCCGGAAGCAGCGGAAACGGCTTCTTCAGCCGGAACCGGATGGTCTTGTCATCGGGCGCCGACAATTCGTCGGTTGCCGCCATCAACGCACCGCCGAACGCATCGCGCGCCGCCCAGCGCTTGATGCTGGCGACGCAGTCCCGCGCCAGCACCGGCGTGCCATCGTGCCACATCAGCCCGTCGCGCAGCGTCAGCAACCACTGCTTGCCATCGGCGTCCACGACATGGCCCTGCAGCATCTGCGGCGACGAGGTGAACGTTCCGTCCTGCCCGTATAGCGTGTCGAACACCATGTAGCCGTGCCCGCGCGTGACGTTCGCCGTCGTCCAGTGCGGATCGAGGAAGGCGAGGTCGATCTGCGGGATGAATTTGAGCGTGGTCGCACTGGCGGCGCGAACCACCGACGGCAGTGCGAGCCCCGCGGTTGCGCCCGCGAGGAAATGCCGCCGCCTCATGAACGGAGCTGCTGGTTAGATGATTGCATTCTCGGCGATCTCCTGAGGGAGTGACCACGCTCGCGTAACGAGCCTAACACCTCCGCCCTGGCCGGGGTCAAGGATGCTGCGCATGGTTCACCGTCATGCCAGGGCTTGACCCTGGTATCCACGTGGCGGCAGTTCCACCGGCTCAGCCGACAGCAACCGATTGTGCCAGTCAACGGTCGACGTCACCAGCCCCACCCCGTGGATACCAGGGTCAAGCCCTGGCACGACGCTAAGACGGAAGCGGGTGCAGTTCTGGCAGCTGGTCCAGATGGCAAGCTGCTTTCTGTCCCGGCGACTTGTCGACCAGCAGCGGCTCCTCGACCCGGCAGCGATCGAACACGTAGGGGCAGCGTGTGTTGAACTTGCAGCCCTTCGGCGGATTGATCGGGCTCGGAACGTCGCCCTTTAAGATGATCCGGTCGCGCTTGGCCAGCGGATCCGGCACCGGCACGGCGGAAAGCAGGGCGCGGGTATAGGGATGACGCGGATTGGCGAACAGCGAGCGGCGGTCGGCCAGCTCCACGATCTTGCCCAGGTACATCACGGCGACCCGGTGCGTCAGGTGCTCGACGATGGCGAGGTCGTGGCTGATGAACAGCAAGGCCAGGCCTAATTCGTCCTGCAGGTCGCTGAGCAGGTTGATGATCTGCGCCTTGACCGACACGTCCAGCGCGCTGACCGCCTCGTCGCAGATGATCAGGTCGGCGCCGGGGGCGAGCGCGCGGGCGATGCCGATGCGTTGGCGCTGGCCGCCGGAGAACTCGTGCGGGAAACGGCGCATGGCGTCGCGCGGCAGTCGCACCTTGTCCATCAGGGCGGCGACGCGGTCGTCCAGTTCGGAGCCGCTGGCCAGGCCGAAATTGGTCATCGGTTCGGCCAGCACGTCGCGCACGCGCTGGCGCGGGTTGAGGCTGCTGAACGGGTCCTGGAACACCACCTGCATCCGGCGGCGCACGTGGCGCATCTTGCCGGGGGAGAGCTGGTCGATGCGCTGGCCGTCCAGGAACACTTCACCATCAGTGGGATCGGTGAGGCGCAGGATGGTGCGGCCGACGGTGGACTTGCCACAGCCGCTCTCGCCGACGACGGAGAGGGTTTCGCCGGCCGACACGGTGAACGAGACGCCGTCCAGCGCATAGACGGTGGCGGTGGTGCCGCCGAACAGGCCGCCCTTGATCGGGTAATGCTTCTTGAGCGCGTTGACTTCGAGGAGCGCCATTATCGGGCGACGGCGATCGGGGCTGTGGAGCCGGACATCGGGTCGGTGTCCTTCAGGGTATTATACGGGAGTTGCAGGCCGCTGATGCATTGGGCCTTGGGCGAGGACGCATCGTAGCGGTTGGCGAGACAGGCGTTCGGGGTGCCGCAGGCGGAAAGGGTGATGGCGGCGAGCGCAAGAACGAGTCTCTCCCGGCCCTTGAGGGAGGGGGCTGGCGGGAGGGGTAGGCCATGGTCCATTATCGAGCCGCCCGTCATGCGGCTTCGGCGTAGTGGCAGGCGGCCCAGTGGCCGGGGACTTTCTCGTCAACCGCGGGGGCAACCTCGCGGCAGTAATCCGTCACCAGCGGGCAGCGGCCGGCGAAGGGGCAGCCTACGATGCGCTGCCTTAGGCTCGGCACAAGGCCGGGGATTTCAGCGAGCTTGGTGCGGCCGGTGTTCGTCTCCAGCGACGAACCGAGCTTCGGGACCGCCCCGAGCAGGCCACGGGTGTAGGGGTGCAGCGGCCGCGCGAAAATCTCGTTCACCGAGGCTTCTTCCACCTTGCGGCCGGCGTACATCACCACCACGCGCTGGGCCATCTCAGCCACCACGCCCAGATCATGGGTGATCAGCATGATCGCCGACCCCAGCCGGGTCTTGAGGTCGCGCATCAGGTCGAGGATTTGCGCCTGGATCGTCACGTCCAGCGCCGTGGTGGGCTCGTCGGCGATCAGCAGCTTGGGGTTGCAGGCCAGCGCCATCGCGATCATCACGCGCTGGCGCATGCCGCCGGATAATTGGTGCGGGAATTCGTGCACCCGGCGGCCAGCCGCCGAAATTCCCACCAATTCCAGCATCTCGATCGAGCGCTGGATCGCCTGCTGCTTGTTCATGCCCTGGTGCAGCCGCAGCGTCTCGCCGATTTGGCGCCCCACGGTGAGCACGGGGTTCAGGCTCGTCATCGGCTCCTGGAAGATCATGCTGATGTCGTTGCCGCGCAGCTTGCGCATCTCGGCATCCGACACGTTCAGCAGGTTGCGGCCCTGGAACAGGATCTGCCCGGCGATCTTGCCCGGCGGCGTGTTCACCAGGCGCAGGATGGACATCGACGTGACCGACTTGCCGCAGCCGCTCTCGCCCACGATGGCGACCGTCTCACCCGGGTCGATGTGGAAGGACAGCCCTTCGACCGCACGCACCACGCCATCCGGCGTGCCGAAATGGGTTTGCAGGTTCTGCACGTCGAGCAGCGCGTTGGCGGCACGGTTTGCGGCGGTGGCCTGCACCGGATGTTCTAGCACCGTCATGCCTGGGCTTGACCCTGGTATCCACGGCGTGACGCGAACGCAGGTTTTTGCCGGTCAATCATCAGCCCTACCCCGTGGATCCCAGGGTCGAGCCCTGGGACGACAAAAACGGCCATCAGATGCGCTTCGCCAGGCGCGGGTCGAGTGCGTCACGCAAGCCGTCGCCCAACAGGTTTACCGCGAGCACGGTCAACGACAGGAACACGGCGGGGAAGAACACGATGTATGGCTTCACCTGCCAGAGCGCGCGCCCCTCGGCCATGATGTTGCCCCACGAGGGAATGATCGGAGGCGTGCCGGCGCCGATGAACGACAGAATGGCCTCGGTGATCATCGCCGAGGCGCAGATGAACGTCGCCTGAACCATCAGCGGCGCGAAGGTGTTGGGCAGGATGTGCTTGAAGATCACCCCTGGAGTACGCGTCCCCGCGGCGACGGCGGCCTCTACATAGGGTTGCTCGCGAAGGCTAAGAACCACGCCGCGTACGAGGCGGGTGACGCGCGGGATCTCGGCGACGGTGATGGCGATAACGACGTTCTGCACGCTGCCCCGGGTCAGGGCCATCAGAGCGATCGCGAGCAGGATGGACGGGATGGACATCAGCCCGTCCATGATTCGCATGATGAGGGAGTCGACCACGCGCACGTAGCCCGCAACCACGCCGATCAGCATGCCGACCACCGAGGCCAGCACGGCCACCGCGAAGCCGACGATCAGGGAAACGCGTGCGCCGTACAGAGTGCGGGAGTAGACGTCGCGGCCCAGCATATCCGTGCCGAACCAATACATCGCCGAGGGCAGGCGCAAGCGGCGCGCGGGGGCGAGGGCCGTCGGGTCCACCGTGCCCAGGATCGGAGCGGCGATCGCCACGAAGATAATCAGCGCGAGTAGCAACCCGCCCATGAAGATCGTTGGCTGGCGGCGGATGAAGGTCCGCACCCGGCCTCGCTTCTTGACCGGCGGCAGTACGTCCGGAAGTGCGGGCGCCACGCCGCCGCGGGGCTGGGCGGCCAAGCCGCCTGGAAAGGTGATGCTCAATAACGGATCCTCGGATCGAACACGGTGTAGAGCAGGTCCACGCCCAGGTTCACCAGCACGTAGACGAACGAGAAGATCAGCACGACGCCCTGGATGATCGGGTAGTCGCGCCGCAGGATCGCATCCACCACCAACCGGCCGACGCCGGGTATGGCGAACACGCTTTCCGTCACCACGGCGCCGCCGATCAGCCCGGCGACACCCAGGCCGATCACGGTCACGATCGGCACCGCCGCGTTCTTCAGCGCGTGGACGAACAGGATCGGCCGTTGCCCCACGCCCTTGGCCCGCGCGGTGCGGACGTAGTCCTGGTTCAGCACCTCGAGCATGGTGGCGCGGGTGATGCGGGCGATCAGCGCGATGAAGGCGCCGCCTAAGGTCAGCACGGGCAAGATGAGGTTGGACAGCCACGGCCAGATGCCCTGGGCGATTGGCGTGTAGCCCTGCACCGGCAGCCACTCCAACTGCAGCGCGAACATATAGGCCATCAGGTAGCCGACCACGAACACCGGCACCGAGAAGCCGAACACCGCCAGCAGCATCACCACGCGGTCGATGATCGTGCCGTGCTTCCAGGCCGCGACCACGCCCATGGGCACGGCGACCACGATCGAGAAGATCAGCGTCAGCACCATCAGCGACAGCGTCGGCTCGATACGCTGCTGGATCATGTGCCAAACCGGCAGGTTGGTGAAGATCGAGGTCCCGAGGTCCCCGTGCAGCACGTGCCACACCCACTCGCCGAACCGCACCAGGAATGGCCGGTTCAGCCCGAGCGACTGGCGGATGCGCTCCACGTCCGCGGGGCTGGCCTGGTCGCCGGCGATGATGGCCGCCGGGTCGCCGGGTGCGAGATACAGCAAGCTGAACACGAACAGCGCGACGATGGCCATCACCGGGATGGTCGCAACAACCCGGCGGAGCGTATAGGCGAGCATCAGGCTTTCTTCACGTCCCAGAACACCGGGAACGGCGCCTTGACGACGCCCGACAGCTTCTTGTTCCAAGACTGGTAGCCGAGGAAGAAACCGGTCTGCGCGTACACGACGTCGTCGAACGCGGCCTTGTTGGTCTTCTCGAGGGCCACTTTCTCGGCGGCTTCGTCTGCGGCGGCATACCACTCGGCGATCCCGGCTTGCACCGCATCGGATTTCGGCCAGCCGAACCAGGCCTTGTCGCCATTGGCCTGGAGCGCGGTATACGGCGCCGGGTTGATGCAGTCCGCCCCGGCATGCCAGGTGAAGAAGATGTTCCAGCCGCCTTGCGCCACCGGTTTTTTCTCGGCGCGGCGGGCCCCGACGGTGCCCCAGTCCAAGGATTGGTAATCGACGTTCATGCCGATACGGGCAAGCAAGTCTGCGGCCACGTCGCCCTCGGCCTTGGTGATAGCGACATCGGTCGGCACCATCATGGCGATTTTCTCGCCATTATAGCCAGCCTCCTTCAACAGCGCCTTGGCCGCATCGTATTTGCGCGGTCCCATCAGGATCTCGCCGCCGACGGTGTTGTAGGCGGGGGTGCCCGGCGTGAAATACGAATCGCAGACCTTCCACAATTCCTTGTTGTCGCCCACCACGGCGGTCATGAAATCTTCCTGGCTCAGCGCCATCATCACCGCGCGCCGGGCCCGGACGTCGTTGAACGGCGGGTTCAGATGGTTGAACCGCATGTCGCCGATGTTACCCAACGGGTCGGCGATGTCGACGTTCAGCGACGACGAGCGCTTCAGCAGCGGCACGAGGTCGGGAATCGGGTTCTCCCACCAATCCACTTCGCCATTGGCCAGCGCACCCGACGCGGTCGCCGGGTCGGGGATGATCACCCATTCGATGCGGTCGAAGAACATCCGCTTGCCACCCGAGGCCCAGTCGGAGGGCTCGTCGCGTGGCTTGTAACCCTCGAACTTGGTGAACACCGCCCGGCTACCCGGCACCCACTCGTTGGCCGCGAACTTCATCGGTCCGGAGCCGACATACTCGCTGATGATCTTGAACGGATCGGTGTTGGCGATGCGCTCCGGCATGATGAATGCCATCGGAGAGTTCGCCTTGCCGAGGGCGAACAGCATCTTGGAGAACGGCTTGTTCATGTGAATGAGGACGGTGTTGTCGTCCGGACCCTCCATTCCCACGAGCTGGGCTGCGATGATCTGCCCCATGGAATCACGCGCCATCCAGCGTTTCAGGCTGGCGATGACGTCCTTCGGCAGCACCTTCGCACCGTCGTGGAAGGTGAGGCCGGACCGTAGCTTGAACGTCCAGGTCAGCCCGTCCGCGCTCGGCGTCCCGCTATCGGCCATCTGCGGCTTCGGCTCGAGCTTGCTATTCACACCGAATAGCGTGTCGAACACCAGGATAGCTGCGTTGCGCACCACGTACTGAGTGCCGGCGACGGCGTCGAGGTTGGGCAGGTTGGACTGCGGAACGAAGCGCAGCACTTTGGAATCCTGAGCCAACGACAGCCGGGGGGCCGCCAAGATCGCGCCCGTTGCTGCCGTTGCCGTCAGAAAATTACGCCGCTTCATACACTCAATCTCCCGGACGTTGACCACTCGCCGCATGGCTGCCATGCCGAAGGTGCCGTCTGGCCGGACCCTAGCGGCAGATTGTCACTGTGCAAACACGCATTTATTGCGGTGGCCTTGGAGGGGCGATCCTTACCCATTTTCAATGCAAGGGGGGCTGTTCGCCACCCTCGACGCCGGTGGCATAGACCCCTCCGTCCCCCTCGAAATGGGGGAGGATTGTTGCTCGGGTTTTAGGCGGAGCGGCGGATTCTTGGGCCGGCGCCTTCGCGGCGGGGGCGGAAGGGCGCGCGGGCCGGCATGGGGCCGTCGCCGGCGGGGGTGATCCGCGGTTCGCCGGCCGGCATCTCGGCCGTGGCGGCCGCGAAGGCGGCGCTGGCGGCGCGGCTGATCTCGAAGCGTGTGTCGGTGTCGAACACGCGGATGGCACCGATGTCGCGCTTGGTCACCCCGCCGGCGCGGCAGATCAACGGCACCAGCCATTTCGGATCGGCCTTGTCCCGGCGGCCGACGGCCACCCGGAATTGTACGAAGTCGCCGGGTGCCGCCGGCTCGTGCGGGGCCCGGGGTGCGGGCGCGGCTTGCACTGGGGCGACGGAAACCGACTCCGGCGGTGGCAGGCGGGTCTGGTACAGACGGAGCAACGCCGACGCGACCACAACCGGATCGTGGCCGGCGAGCAGGGCCTCGGCCTCGGTCCGTTCGGCGTCGTTCGGTTCGGCAAACATCGGGTCGTCCAGCAGGCGCTCGCGGTCACGGGCGCGGATCTCGTCCGGGGTCGGGGCACCGGACCACGCGACGCTCACCCGCGCGGCGTTGGTCAGCTGCTCGGCCCGGCGGCGCTTGGTCTGCGGCACGATCAAGACGCAAACGCCCTTTCGCCCGGCCCGCCCGGTGCGTCCGCTCCGGTGCAGCAGGATCTCGGGGTTGGTCGGCAGGTCGGCATGCACCACCAGGTCCAACTCGGGCAGATCGAGCCCTCGGGCGGCCACGTCGGTGCACACGCCGACCCGGGCGCGGCCGGCCCGCATCGAGTCCAAGGCGGCGGTGCGGTCGTGCTGGCTCAGCTCGCCGGACAGCATGACGGCGGCGAAGCCACGCTCCACCAGCGCCATGTGCAGCCGCTTGGTGCCTTCGCGGGTGGCGCAGAACACCAGCGCGCCCGGCGCTTCGTACCAGCGCAGGATGTTCACCAGGGCGGACTGGGCCTCGTGCCCGGGCACCGCGATGGCGCGATACTCGATATCACTGTGGGCCTGGGTGCGGTCGACCGTGTCGATGCGCAGGGCGTCGCGCTGATAGCGGCGGGCCAGCGCCACGATGTCATGCGGGATGGTGGCGGAGAACAACAGCGTGCGGCGCTCGGCGGGGGCGGCGTCCAGGATGAACTGCAGCTCGTCGGTGAAGCCCAGATCGAGCATCTCGTCCGCCTCGTCCAGCACCACGACCCGCAGACCCGACAGATCGAGGTTGCCGCGGCGCAGATGGTCGCCCAGCCGGCCCGGCGTGCCCACCACGATGTGGCAGCCCTGCGCGAGTGCGCGCGCCTCCCGCCGGATGTCCATGCCGCCGACGCATGAGGCGATCCGGGCGCCGGCATACAGCCAGGCCAGTTCCGCCTGCACCTGCAGCGCCAGTTCCCGCGTGGGGGCGATGGCCAGCGCGATGGGCAAGCCCGGCGCGGGCAGTTCGCCGTCCGGCATCAGGGTCGCGGCCGCGGCGAGCCCGAAGGCGACCGTCTTGCCCGACCCGGTACGGGCGGACACGAGCAAGTCGCGCCCCTCGGTGCCGGGCTGGAGCACGGCGGATTGCACAGCGGTGGGTTCGTCATAGCCGCGCGCGGCCAGTGCTGCGTCGAGCACGGGGTGGACCGGAGGAAAGGGCATGAGGCGGGACTTAGGCTCGTTGCGCTCCAGTTGCCATAGTCGGCAACTATTTCTTGCCGAACGTCGCCCCGAGCGCGTTGGCCATCTCGGTCGGGATCAGCACCGTCGTACCCCGCTCCTTGTTCATCTCATACAGCAAGTTCATCTGCCGAAGCTGCAGCGCCACCGGGTTCTGGCCATACAATTCGGCCGCCAGCAGCACCTGTCGCGCGATCTCCTGCTCGGCCGAGGCCAGCGTCACACGGGCCTGTTTTTCCCGTTCCGCCTGGGCTTGGCGGCTCATGGCGTCCTGCAGCGCGGACGGGATGGCCACGTCCTTGATCTCCACCGAGCGGATGGCGATGCCCCAGGTGCCGGTCTTCTCGCCGATGGTGATGCGAAGCTGTTCGTCGGCCGATTTGCGGTCGCTCAGCAGGCGGCTGAGGTCGGTGGACCCGATCATTTCGCGCAGGCTGGTCTGCGCCACACGCTCGATCGCCTGGCGGTAGTCGGCGATGTTGATCGCGGCGGCGCGGGCGTCCGCCACCTGCCAGAACACGATCGCGTCCACGCCGACGGCCACCGTGTCGCGGGTCAGCGCCTGCTCGGCGGTGATCGTGGTGGTGATCACCCGCATGTCGACGATGAAGGCGACCCGGTCCAGCAGGGGAATGACGAAGAAGATCCCCGGGCCCCGCACCCCGGAGAACCGCCCCAGCCGCAGCACCACGGCGCGGTTCCATTCCGACGTCATCCTGAACGCGCGGAACGCGATGAACACGATCACCGCCGCGATGACGAGCAGGGCGATTGGCATTGGATTCCTTCGGACATCATCTGACGGTAGCACCTTAAGTGGGGGTGTGCGGGCGGCAGGGAACGCTGTTCGTGTTTGGCGAGCGGACGATCGACTGTGCTTCCTTCCCTCTCCGCGGGCGGGAAAGGGTTGGCGTGAGGATGCGAAGGCGCTCTACAGACGGTAGTCTGTCTCAAGCGGCCCTTAGCCCTGGCCGTCTCCCGTGAAGAACGAGAGAGGGAGACGGCATAAGCCACCTCACAAAGGAGAAATCAGGCGCGGCCGAGGGCGGCGGACATCGTGACGGCAAGGCGGTCGCCCAAGCCGCGCAGGGCTGCCACGCCGGGCCGACGCAGGTCGCGGCGGGCGAGCACGGCGGGCAAGGCCGCGGCCAAAGCGGGACCGCGCCGCGCAGCGCGGCCGAGCAGGGTGCGTCCCTCCCGTGCCAAAGCCTCGAAGACGGGTTGCAGCGCCGCGGCATCCGGTTTGGCGATAACGGCCTCGGGCGAGAGGTCGTGGGCAGCCAACAACTCGGCCGGCAGCAGGCACATATCGGCGCGGGCCAACGCAACCGTGTTGCGTAACACGCCAGCGGCGCCATACCCGGCCCCCAACGACCGCAACCAGGGTGCGTCGGGCACCCCCAAAATGTGGCCGGCAGCGACGGCCAGGGCGCCGGGACCGGCGAGCAGCCAGTCACGCCAGGAGGGCACATCCGGCAGCTCAGTCACCTCCCGCGCGTCCAACACGGAGAGGAGATCTGCCGGGTCCAGCGTGCCCGAGGCCAACAGCCCGGATAGCGGCGTCGCGACCTCGTGCGCCTTGCGCGTGCCCTCCACCACCTCACGCCACCATTGCAGCCGGATCAGGGCCATTGTCGGTTCGCTTGTGGCCTGTACGGCGCGGGCGGTTTCGGTGTTGAAGGCATAGAGCGTGAACAACGCCTCGCGCCGGGCTGGCGGGGCGAATAATGCGGTCAAGAATCGATCCGGGTCGGCCCGGCGGACGATGGCGCCCGGGGCGGACAGGTCGTGAACGGGGTCCGGCATGGAACGCACATAGGGTCTGGCGCGCTTGACGGGAGGGTGGGCGGGCAGGATGGTCCGCCCTCTCACCGAATTCTCTAGGAGATAACCCATGGCATTCGAACTCCCGCCCCTGCCCTATTCGCATTCGGCGCTGGCCGAGCGCGGCATGTGCCAGGAGACGATGGAACTGCACCACGACAAGCATCATCAGGCCTACGTCACCGCCCTGAACGGCTTCGTCGAGAAGGACCCCGCGCTCCAGGGCAAGTCGCTCGAGGAGATCGTCAAGTCGACCGCCAAGGACGGCGGCCCGGTGTTCAACAACGCGGGGCAGCACTTCAATCACATCCTGTTCTGGCAGAACATGAGCCCGACCGAGGGTGGCAAGATGCCGTCCAAGCTCGAGGCAAAGATCACCGAGGACCTCGGCGGCGTCGACAAGTTCAAGGAGCACTTCAAGATGGCCGCGATCGGCCAGTTCGGCTCCGGCTGGGCCTGGCTGGTGCTGGGCACCGACGGCAAGCTGAAGGTGACCAAGACGCCCAACGGCTCCAACCCCGTCGCCACCGGCGAGGGCAAGGCGCTGCTCGGCCTCGATGTTTGGGAGCACAGCTACTACCTGGACTTCCGCAACCGCCGGCCGGACTACATCACCAACTGGCTGGACAAGCTCGCCAACTACGAGTTCGCCGAAAGCCAGATGGCCTAAGGCACCACCCGAACCGCCTCCCACCCGCCGCGTTCAAGTGGGAGGCGATTTGCTCGCCGGGGTTCCTGTCATGCGCGTGGTGTTGATCGTGTTGAGTTGCCTGGCCCTGTCGGCGTGCGGCCTGGGCGTTCAGTTCGGTGGCCCGCCGCTGATCTCGGGCAAGTCCCCCGCGGCTGCGATGGCGGCCAGCAGCGAGCCGGAACCCGTCAACAGCTTCCCGCCGGGCGTCGAAGGGATCGGCGGCGGCCCTAATGCGCGCGCACCGAACACCGCCAGCGCCACGATCGGCACCGTCCGCTAGACGTATCGTCAAGCCAGTGCTTGGCCCTGGCATCCAGGGAATCCCGCAGACACCGGTGCGGCCATGTTGCATGCGGCCGGGACAAGCAAGCGTCCGACGTCACCAGCCCAACCCCGTGGATACCAGGTCAAGCCCTGGCGTGAAGGCTTGCTTCGCCGGGTCGACCGGGCCAGACACCGGGAATGGCGACCCCTCTTCTGTTACTCCAAGACATCAGTGCCACCCTCGGCACCCAATCCCTGCTGGACGCCGCGACCATCGGCGTCAGCGCCGGCGAGCGCATCTGCCTGGTCGGGCGCAACGGGTCCGGCAAGTCCACGTTCCTGAAAATCGCCGCCGGGCTGATGAAGCCCGACGGCGGCACGCGCTTCGTGCAGCCGGGTGCCACGATCCGCTATTTGCCCCAGGAACCCGACCTGTCCGGTTTCGCCACCACGCTCGACTACGTGCAGGACGGCCTCGGCAGCGGCGATGACGAGCATCGCGGCCCGGCGCTGCTCGACCGCCTCGGCCTGACGGGCACCGAGAACCCGGCGAACCTGTCGGGCGGTGAGGCGCGGCGGGCGGCACTGGCCCGCGCCCTGGCCCCGCAGCCAGACCTGCTGCTGCTGGATGAGCCCACCAACCACCTGGACCTGCCCGCCATCGAGTGGCTGGAGAAGGAACTGGCCGCCTCGCGTGCCGGCATCGTGCTGATCAGCCATGACCGCCGCATGCTGCAGACAGTCGGCAAGACGGTGGTGTGGCTGGAGGGCGGGGTCACAAGGCGCATGGACCGCGGCTTCGAGCATTTCGAGGCCTGGCGCGAGGAAGTGGCCGAGCAGGACGCCCGCGACCGCCAGAAGCTCAACCGCCAGATCGTGCGCGAGGAGCACTGGATCACCTTCGGCGTCACCGCGCGGCGCAAGCGCAACGTGCGCCGGGTCGCCGAACTGGCGGCGCTGCGCACCAAGCGGCGCGAAATGGGCGGCCCCGGCACCGGCCTCAAGATGGCGGCGGCGGAGGGCGAGCTATCGGGCAAGCAGGTCGTGGTCGCCGACCACATCAGCAAGAGCTACGGCCAGCGCCCGATCGTGGGCGACCTCAGCCTGCGACTCCTGCGGGGCGACCGGCTGGGCATCGTCGGGCCGAACGGCGCCGGCAAGACCACCCTGCTCCGCCTGCTGACCGGGCTGGACCAGCCCGACACCGGCACCGTAACGCTCGGCACCAACCTGCTGCCCGTCACGCTGGACCAGCAGCGCGCCGCGCTCGACCCGGCGCGCACCCTGCAGGACACGCTGACCGGCGGCGACGGCGACCAGGTGACGGTGGCGGGCCAGAAGCGCCACGTGGTCGGCTACATGAAGGACTTCCTGTTCCGCCCGGAGCAGGCGCGCACCCCCGTCGGCATGCTGTCCGGCGGCGAACGCGGCCGGCTGCTGCTGGCCTGCGCCCTGGCCCGGCCATCCAACCTGCTGATCCTGGACGAACCGACCAACGATCTGGACCTGGAAACCCTCGATCTGTTGCAGGAACTGTTGTCGGACTACCCCGGCACCGTGCTGCTGGTCAGCCACGACCGTGACTTCCTGGACCGCGTCGTGACGTCCACGCTGGCGTCCGAAGGCGAGGGTCGCTGGGTGGACTACGCCGGCGGGTATAGCGACATGCTCGCCCAGCGCGGCCCGGCGATCGAGGCGGAGCCGGTTCGCGGCACCAAGGGACTGCAATCCACCCGATCCTCCGCCAAGCCCGCGAAGCTGTCGTTCAAGGATAAATTGGCCTTGGACTCGCTGCCCGCCGAAATCGGCACGCTCGAGCGCAAAGTGGCTGCGCTGCAGACCGAGTTGGCGGACCCCGACCTCTACCGTCGCCGCCCGGCCCGCTTCGCCGCGGCAACTGCGGCGCTTGCCGACATACAAACGCAACTAGCGGCAGCCGAAGAGCGTTGGCTGGTTCTCGAAGCGAAAAAGGAAACGTTAGACGCCGCGCGTTAACGCCCCACATGTAAGTTGGTGACAGGAGCAGGCCATGGCAGACGGCGACCCGTTTGTAATCGTCGGCGTAGGCGCGTCCGCTGGAGGGATCGAGGCACTCGAGGGCTTCTTCGGCGGCGTGCCGGAGAAGCCAGGGTTTGCCGTGGTCGTCGTCACCCACCTCAACCCGGCGCGGGAAAGCCTGCTGCACGAGATCATCGGCCGGCGGACCGAGATGCCGGTACACGTCGCCGCCAGCGACATGCTCGTCGAGTGCAACAACGTATACGTGCTGCCCGAGGACGCGGTGCTCAGCATCGAACACCGCCACCTGCAGATCATCCGCCCAGACGGTGGCCAGCGGGTTCGCAAACCGGTGGACGTGTTCTTCAGCGCCCTGGCCCGTGACTGTGGCGAGTATGCCGCCGGCATCGTGCTGTCCGGCGGTGACGGGGATGGCACGCTCGGGGTGAAGGCGATCAAGGAGTATGGCGGCCTGACCCTGGCGCAGGTCAAGGACGGCCACGGACCGGGCCACCCAAGCATGCCGGATAGCGCGATCGCGACCGGCTACGTCGACTTCGCCATCCCGGCCGACGACATGGGCGCCCGGCTGATCCAGTTCGCAAATAGCCTCGCGGCCCCGGGCGGACCGCTGGCCGTCTTCGGCAAAGCCACGGGAGACGGGACGTACGAAGCCGCACGGATGCAGATCTACGCCATCCTGCGCAACCAGGTCGGCCATGATTTCTCGGGCTACAAGACCAAGACGTTCCTCCGCCGGGTGCAGCGGCGCATGCAGGTTGCCCAGGTCGATACCCCCGAGGCCTACGTGGCGCTGCTGGGCCGCGACCCGGCCGAGGCGCGCGCCCTATTCCGCGACCTGCTGATCAACGTTACGAGCTTCTTCCGCGACGCGGAGGCGTTCGACAACATCGCGACGATGGTGATCCCACGCCTGTTCGACGGCCGCGGCGCGACTGAGACCGTCCGCGTCTGGGTGCCGGGCTGCGCCACTGGCGAGGAGGTGTATTCCATCGCCATCTTGTTGCGAGAGCACATGGACACGCTGACCGCCGTGCCCCGCGTGCAGGTATTCGCGACCGACATCGACGAGCACGCGCTCTCCATCGCCCGGGCCGCGCGCTATCCTGCCGCATTGCTGGACGCGGTGGCCGATCCGCGCCGCCGCCGTTTCTTCGTTCCCGACGCCGGCAGCTTCGTGTTGGCCAAGGAGGCGCGCGACCTCTGCATCTTCTCGCCGCACAGCGTCATCCGCGACCCACCGTTCTCCCGCATGGATTTGGTCTCGTGCCGTAACCTTTTGATCTACTTCGGCACTGATATTCAAAGCCAGGTCATTCCGACCTTCCACTATGCGCTTCGGGACGGTGGCTTCCTGTTCCTCGGTTCGTCCGAAAACGTCTCGCAGTTTCAGGACCTGTTCACGCCGATCGATAAACGGCACCGCATCTTCCGTAAGCGCGAGGACGTCATCGCTTCGGTGCGGCTCCCGATGATCGTGCGGGACCTGCGGCCGTCCACCCGTGGCGGCCACTGGGTGCGGCGTGGCCTCTCCGGTGGCACGACGCTGCGCCAGTCCGTCCATACCCAGGTGCTGGAGCGGTTCGCACCGCCGCATGTCGTCGTGAACGGCGACGGCGACGTCGTGTATTTCTCGAGCCGCACCGGCAAGTTCCTCGAAGCGCCGCCCGGCCTGCCAAACCGCCAGTTGATGACCATGGCGCGCAAGGGCCTACGCCTCGATCTGCGCAGCCTGTTCCGCGAGGCGGTGGAAACGAACCGGACCGTCGCCCGCGGCGGGGCCGCCGTGGAGACGGAAGACGGGCGGGTGCAAATCGTAACGATCACGGTGGAGCCGCTCATCGACTACGACGAGCCCTTGTATCTCGTGCTGTTCACCGATCAGGGGCCGACGCTCAGCCGTGAGGAAGCCTCCGCCCGGGTCCAATCCTTACGCGAGGGCGCCAGCGTCCAGCTCGAGGAGGAGCTGCGGGAGACCCGCGAACGGCTGCAATCGCTGGTCGAGGAATACGAGACGGCGCTCGAGGAGTTGAAATCGTCGAACGAGGAATTGCAATCCGTCAACGAGGAGTTCCAATCCACCAACGAGGAGCTGGAAGCGTCCAAGGAGGAGCTGCAATCGGTCAATGAGGAGCTGCACACCGTCAATGCCGAGCTGACCAGCAAGGTGGACGCGCTGGACCGCGCCAATGCCGACCTGCAGAACCTGTTCGACAGCAACAACGTGGCGACGGTGTTCCTGGACAGGAAGCTGGTGATCCGAAGCTACACGCCCGAAATCTCCAAGTTGTTCAACATCCTGCCCACCGATCGCGGCCGGCCGCTCTCCGACCTCACCAGCCAGATCGAACTGGAGGACCTGGCCGCCGACGTCCAAGCGGTGATCGCCGGGGCAGCGCTCGTCGAGCGCAAGGTCGAAACCAGCCGGGACGGGGCGCACTACCTCATGCGCGTCACGCCGTACCAAAATACCCGCGGCCGGGTCGATGGTGCTGCCGTGAGCTTCGTGGACGTGACCGGACTGACGCGGGCCGAGGGGCGGCTGCGCGTGATGGTGGCCGAGTTGCAACACCGCACCCGCAACCTGCTGGGCGTGGTTCAGGCCATCGCCCGGCAAACCATCGGCAAGGGCGGCTCGCTCGACGCCTACAAGGACCGGCTGTCGGCACTGGGCCGGGTCCAGGGACTGATCAGTCATGCGGCGGACGAAACCGTCGAACTCGGCCACGTCATTCGCCTCGAGCTCGAGGCGCATGGTGCAGCGGACGAGAGCAGGCTGACGGTCGAAGGGCCGGCAACGCCCTTGTCGTTGGACCAGGTCCAATCCATTGCCTTGGTCGTGCACGAGCTGGCGACCAACGCGGTCAAACACGGAGCACTGAAGTCGGAGGCAGGACGGCTGGCGGTCCGATGGAACCACGCGCCGAACGAGGAGGGGGGCAAGAACCTGGTGATCGACTGGCGTGAGAGCGGGGTGGACATGCCAGAGGATGCCGGCACCCGAAACGGCTTCGGACGGCAACTGATACAGAACTCGTTGACCGCGTCGTTGCGCGCCAGGACCGAGCTGGTGTTCGGTCCAGACGGGGTATCGTGCTGGATCGAAATCCCGATCGGCGACCTTGGGCACGGTCAACCGGGATGAACGATGTCCAGGGCGCACGCGTGCTGGTCGTGGAGGATGACTACGTGATCGCAACCGACACGATGGAGATGTTGCGCTCGGCCGGGGCGGTGCCGGTCGGCCCGTTCAGCTGGGAGGACGAGGCGCTCGCCTTCGCGTCGGATGCTGCGAACCTACTGGACCTGGCAATCTTGGACGTCGACCTGCATGGCACACCCTCCTACCGCGTGGCGGACGCCCTCGCCGCCCGCAGGGTGCCCGTCATCTTCACGACCGGTTTCGGGACGGACGCCCTGGCCCCGGCGTATCGCGGCTGCCCACGCCTGGAAAAGCCCGTGAGCGACCAAGCCCTGATAGGGGCGCTTCGGCTGCAGAGGGGCTTGGATGCTGGCTGAGCCCCGCCTCGCGCCGCCAATCCACGCCGTCCGGTCCACCAACCCCGGTGCGTTCGCCACGCTGCGGAACATGCGGGGCAATGCGCTCGAGATGTGGGGGCGGCGCGCCTACGAGCAGCCGGTGGTGGTTGGCAGCTTTCTCGGCCGGATGCAGGTGCTGCTGAACGATCCGGAGGCGATCGGCCACGTGCTCGTCCGCAACGCCGCCAACTACCGCCGCCCCGCAATCACGCGCCGCCTGCTTGCCCCCCTGCTGGGCGACGGCCTGCTGCTGAGCGAGGGCGCCGCCTGGCGTCACCAGCGGCGCACGATCGCGCCGATCCTGGCCCCGCGTTCCATGCCGGTGCTCACCAGCCACGTGGCTGTCGAGGCCGCCGCCTGCCGGGACCGCCTGGCAGGCCGGTCGGATGTGGAGCTGTTGCCCGAGATGCAACGCACCGCGCTGGAGATTGCCGGCCGGTCGATGTTCTCGCTGGAGATGGGGGCGCATGGCGGGGCTTTGCGCACGCTGCTGATCCGCTTTGCCACCCAGCTTGCCCGCCCCTCGCCGCTCGACCTGTTGCTGCCCGCCGGCATCCCCTCGTTCCAGGACGCCGCCCGGCGGCGCTTCCGGCGCGAGTGGACGGCACTGATCGCGACCATCGTGGACGCCCGCGCCCGCTTGCCCGCCACCGACGGCCCGCGCGACCTGTTCGACATGCTGGTGGCCGCCCGCGACCCCGAGACCGGCGAAGGTTTCAGCCGCGAGCAGTTATGCGACCAAGTGGCGACCATGATCCTGGCCGGCCACGAGACCACGGCGCTGACCCTGTTCTGGTCCCTGTCGCTGCTGGCCCAATCGCCATCATGGCAGGGCCGCGTGGCCGAGGAGGCCCACGCCAACCCCTTCGGCGCCGCCGATGCGTCCGAGGTGCTGGCCCGCCTGCCCGTCACCCGGGCCGTCGTGAGCGAGGCGTTGCGGCTGTATCCGCCCGCCTTCATGGTCACGCGCTCGGCGATCGGGCGCGACGTGGCCAACGGCACCTTGATCCCCCGCGGCGCCACGGTTGCGATCGCGCCTTGGGTGCTGCACCGCCACACGACGCTCTGGCGCGACCCGGCGGCGTTCGACCCTGCCCGCTTCATGCCGGACGCCCCTGCCCCGGCGCGCTTCAGCTACCTGCCGTTCGGGGCCGGCCCCCGCATCTGCGTCGCGGCCCAATTCGCCATGGCGGAGGCGGTGCTGGTGCTGGCAACGCTGCTGCGAGCCAGCCAGGTCAGCTCGCTCGATGCAGCCGAGTTGCGGCCGATCGGCCGTGTGACGACGCAGCCCGACCGTGTGGCGCATTTCAGCTTCGTGGCCCGCGATCGGCGGGCAGTCTAGCACAGACTGCCGCGTCGAGCAGCAGCGCGGCTATGCGTTTAACATTTGAGTAATTTGCCTCATCTACATACGAGAACAATCCTATTGTGATGAGCTGTTCATGGCCAGCCGATACAATCTGCGCGAGTCAGGCCACAGACCTCATTCAACGCGATTTGTTGTCCTCCCCGGAGTAACAATCGTTGCGGCCCTTATCGCAATAACGTTTTGGGCTGTGCAAGACTCGCACGACGCGGCGCTCCTGGGGGCTGAACAGCAGGAGCGAAATATGGCGTTGGTGATCAGGGATGAGATATTACAGAGCATTGGCACAGCCAATCAGTCTCTTCGATCCATTGCCCTGAATACAAAGTTTCCCGGAATTGACAAATTGGACGCGCGGGACCGGCAGTCGCTCTTGTTCCGAAATCTGGGAGAAGCGGGTGGCTTGGAAACACTCGTGGCCGATGCAACAGGGCACCTTGTCTACCAGTCCGGTAGCCTGTTCCCAAGCAACTACAGTGTTGCGAACCGACCTCAATTCCAAGCATTGAGGCACGAGGATATTGGGCTGGTCTTCAGCCCGCCATTGCGGAGCCAGGTGGATGGAAGCTGGGTCATAGCCCTTGCCCGTCGCATCGACAATGAAGACGGCTCTTTCGGCGGGGCCGTCGTACGGCGGATACCACTCAGCTTCTTTCGCGACATGTTCGAAAAACTGGACATGGGGGCGCAAGCCATCGTCACGCTGACCAGCACGGAGGGGCCACTGGTCGTTCGGCGTCCTTATCGTGACGAAGACGTTGGCCGGGATATGTCTAAGACAGTGTCGTTGCAGCAGGCTAAAGTATCCGGCTCCGGCTTTATCGAAGCCGTGGCAAGCATCGACGGCATCACGCGCTTATACTACTTCGAGAAGGTCGGGGACTATCCGTTCGTACTAACGGTCGGAGTTCCGGTCCGCGAGATCTACGCTGACTGGCTCCACAAAACGATCGTATCTTGCTCGGTACTTTGCGCGCTGATCGTAATCGGCGTGGCCTTGGCCATGCTATTGTGGCGCGAACTCGGTCGTCGCGGCCGTGCAGAAGATTTCGCACGGAATAACGATAATACAATCCGGACTTTAGTCGATAACGTCGCCGATCACGCCATATACTATCTCGACCAATGGGGTAATGTGGCGAGCTGGAACAAAGTATCACAACGATTGAAGGGATATTCCGAGGCCGAGATAGTTGGAGTTCACTTCGGAGTCTTCTTTACAGCCGAAGAGTTTGCCAGCGGACAACCAGCGCGCATTCTCAGAGAGGCAAAAGAGCGGGGGCGGTTCGAGCTTCATGGCTGGCGAGTTCGGAAAAACGGAAGCCAGTTCTGGGCCCGAATCGCATTGACCGCGATCTACGATGAAGCGGGAGAGGTCAGTAGTTACGCCAAGGTCGTGCACGACCTCACGGCAACGCAGGCGGAAGAGGCGCAGCGGGCTATCATGATCGAAGCTGCTCCAAACGGGATGCTGATCATCGATGAAAGAGGACATATCACGATGATCAACGTCCGCGCGGAGCAAATCTTTGGCTACCCTAACGGAGCGCTCATCGGGACCCCTGCGGAATACCTCGTACCTCCTCAGTTCAGGACCGGGCGGCCTGCCACACACACCGTTTTCGCCGAAAGCTATGCGGATGGATTGGCGGATGGCCAGTTTCATGGGCTCCGGAAGGACGGGAGTTTGGTGCCAATCGATGTGATGCTTCGCCCGGTCAAAACCTTCGATGGCAACATCACGGTGGCTTCCGTGGTTGACAGCACGGAACGCTTGCGGCGTGCAGCCGAACTCGCAGCCCGAGAGGCTCGAGAGCGGGAGTTAATCGCGGAATCAAATGCAAGACTGGAGAAGCTCACACGACACCTGGCCAAGAGCCGCGACCAGGCGAAGAAGGCGAACGAGGCGAAATCAAGATTCTTGACCAGTGTCACGCACGAGCTTCGGACGCCGTTGAACGGCATACTCGGCTACGCCCAGCTTTTGCGTTTGCAAGGCGGACTTGCTCCGACACAGGCGGCAAATGTCGAAGCCATGGAGGAAGCAGGGAAGCATCTGCTCGGTATGATCAATGCCGTGCTCGACCTTTCCCAGATTGAGTCGGATCGGATCGAGATGCACGCCGTCGATATAGACGTGCGACAGCTTGCCCAGGCGTGTCTCAATCTTGTGTCTCCGGCGGCCGTGACCAAAAGCTTGGCACTGTCATCGACGATGGCCGCTTCGGCGCCAGAGCACATCGTGGTCGATTCTATTCGCCTGCGCCAGATACTGGTGAACTTGCTTGGCAACGCGATCAAGTTCACCGCACACGGCAGTGTTGAACTCCGGCTGACCAAAGCAACTCTGCGTAGCGGGCTTCGGGTGGAAGTAGCAGATACCGGGCCTGGCATCTCGTCCGAGCACCGTGAAAAACTCTTCCGCGAGTTCGAACGTTTCGGAGACGAGGCCAGCACCTCGCAAGAAGGCTCCGGCCTTGGTCTGGCTATCACGGCGCGCCTGATCGAACGGATGGGTGGCCAGATGGGTTATGACGACAACCCGGAGGGAGGCAGCATCTTTTGGGCGGAGTTCCCAGAGAACAGCGGTCTTCCGGACGTCGACACACCAGCGGCGAAACAAATCGATCGCGGACCAGCAGGCATAAGCCTGCGCATACTGGTCGTGGACGACGTCGAGATGAACCGGGACGTGGCAGCCGCATTCCTCCGCCTCGACGGTCACGAAGTCGTCTGCGTCGACAGCGGACAAGCGGCAATCGAGACACTTCAGGGTGAAGATTTCGGGGTCATCCTGATGGACGTGCGCATGCCGGGCATCGACGGGCTCGAAGCGACGCGCAGAATACGCAAGCTCGCCGGAAATGCGGCTCGTGTGCCGATCGTCGCAATGACGGCACAGGCCTTCACGGACCAAATCGAGCAATGCAGACAGGCCGGCATGGATGGTCATATTGCCAAGCCTTTCCAATATGAAGCCCTTCTCAAAGCCGTCGGGGAGGCCACGACTGGCCGAGCCGAGCCCTCGTCGCCAGAGCCGTTCAACGCCAAACCGTTGCGGATCGCACCACCGTTGCCAGTGATCGATGAAGCGATCTACGAGGAGACGGTGCCATTCCTCGACCCGGAAGCACTCGAGAAACATCTCAGAGCACTGACCAAGCGAAGCGAGCTATTGCTCGTTCAGCTACGAGGTCCGGACACGCTGGAGGATCTCCCGTCCGTAGCGGACGCCGCACACAGCCTCGGTGGTGCTGCGGGTACGTTTGGGTTCACTCGGCTTGCTGAAACGGCGAAGATGTTCGAGCGGTCTACCCGGCTTGACGCCACTGAGATCCCCAAACTGTCCGGGCTCCTCATAGAGGCCGTAGAAGCCTCGATCTTGAAATTTCGCGAGTTGCTGCTTGAAGCCGCGGCATCAAGCCAGCAGCGCCAGGAGACCGGTGAGACAGTCTGAGCCCGCAAGGTGTCCGCGCCGAGCAAATGACGGGTTGCACCACCTATCGCGAACACGGGCTTCAACCTAAACCCGCAGCCTTGCGTTGCAGGGCATGACGCCTCCCGGCGACCGGCAGGGGTGGATGACGGGAAACCGCCAGCCGCCCCCTCGACAAGTGCCGCGCAGCCAGGAAGAACGGGCGCCCTAGCAGGGAGGATAACCATGAGCCGCACAACGATCCACGGCCTGAACGTCGCTACGGCGCTCGCCACCTTCCTCGAGACCGAGGCGTTGCCGGGCACCGGTGTCTCCGCCGACGCCTTCTGGTCCGGGTTTGCCTCGCTGCTGCACGATCTCGCGCCCCGCAACAAAGCCCTGCTGGCCCGGCGGGACGAGCTGCAGGCGCAGATCGATGCCTGGCACGACGAACACAAGGGCGCCCCCCACGACCAGGCGGCCTATGAGGGCTTCCTGCGCGGCATCGGTTATCTCCTGCCGGAGCCGGCGCCCTTCAGTGTCGCCACCGCAAACGTGGACGCCGAAATCGCCTCCATCGCCGGGCCGCAGTTGGTGGTGCCGGTCAGCAACGCGCGTTACGCCCTGAACGCAGCCAATGCGCGGTGGGGCAGCCTGTACGACGCGCTGTACGGCACCGACGCGATCGATGATGCCGATGGCACCGCCCGCGGCAAGGGCTTCAACCCGGCTCGCGGCGCCAAGGTGGTGGCCCGGGCCAAAGCCTTCCTGGACGAGGCGGTGCCGCTGGCGCACGGGTCGCACGCGCCCGTGGTGGGCTATGCGGTGGAGAACGGCGCCCTGATCGCGCGCCATAACGGTGGCCAGACCGGCTTGGCCGACCCGGCGCAGTTCGCGGGTTACAACGGCGAGCCCGCCGCCCCCACAGCCGTGCTGCTGAAGCATAACGGCCTGCACATCGAGCTGCTGATCGACCGCAGCCACCCGATCGGCAAGGGCGATCCCTCGGGACTCGCCGACGTCGTGATGGAGTCGGCCATCAGCACGATCCAGGATTGCGAGGACAGCGTCGCCGCCGTAGACGCCGAGGACAAGGTCGCCGTCTACCGCAACTGGCTTGGGCTAATGGATGGCAGCCTGTCCGCCAGCTTCGAAAAGGGCGGCAAGACCCTGGAACGCACGCTCAATGCGGACCGGACCTTCACGGCACCCGGCGGCGGCACGCTGAGCTTGCCGGGCCGCAGCCTGATGCTGATCCGCAATGTCGGACACCACATGTTCACCGACGCCGTGCTGGACGCCGAGGGCCAGGAGATCCCCGAGGGCATGCTGGACGCAGCCGTCACCTCGGCAATTGCGATGCACGACCTGAAGGCGCGCCGGAACAGCCGGGCGGGCTCGGTCTACATCGTCAAGCCGAAGATGCACGGCCCGGAGGAGGTCGCCTTCGCCGGCGAAATTTTTGGCCGCGTCGAGCAGATGCTGGGCCTGCCGCATGCGACGTTGAAGATGGGCATCATGGACGAGGAGCGCCGCACCAGCGCCAACCTCGCGGCCTCGATCGAGGCCGCGCGCGACCGGGTGGCGTTCATCAACACCGGCTTCCTGGACCGGACCGGCGACGAGATCCACACGTCGATGGAAGCGGGCGCGATGATCCGCAAGAACGAGATCAAGAACACGCCATGGATCGCGGCCTACGAGGCGCGCAACGTCGATATCGGCCTGGCCGCCGGGCTACGCGGCCGCGCCCAGATCGGCAAGGGCATGTGGGCCGCGCCTGACAAGATGGCGGACATGCTGGTGCAGAAGATCGGCCACCCCCAGGCGGGTGCGAACACTGCCTGGGTCCCCTCCCCGACCGCCGCAACCCTGCATGCGCTGCATTACCACCAGGTGAACGTCGCCGAGCGGCAGGAGGCGCTGACCAAGCGCGCGGCTGCCAAGCTGTCGGACCTGCTGACCATTCCGCTGGCCCCGCAGACCAACTGGGCGCCGGACGACGTGCAGGCGGAGCTGGACAACAACGCGCAGGGCATACTCGGCTACGTCGTCCGCTGGATCGACCAGGGCGTCGGCTGTTCCAAGGTGCCGGACATCCACGACGTCGGGCTGATGGAGGACCGCGCGACGCTGCGGATCAGCAGCCAGCACATCGCGAACTGGCTGCACCACGGCATCGTGACGGAGAAGCAGGTCACGCAGACGCTCCGCCGCATGGCGCTGGTGGTGGACCGGCAGAACGCCGACGACCCGCTGTACAAGCCGATGGCCCCGGGTTTCGACGGCCCGGCGTTCCAGGCGGCCTGTGACCTGGTGTTCAAGGGCCGGACGCAGCCGAATGGCTACACCGAGTTTATCCTCCACGCCCGGCGGCGGGAAGCGAAGGCCGGCTAGCGACTAGCCGCCGCCGTTGATCGTGACGATCGTCCCCGTCGTGTAGGCGGAGCGCGGGCTGGACAGGAAGGCGACGGCGTCACCGATTTCCTCGGGGGTGGCGGCGCGGCCGAAGGGCATTGTGCGGGTCAACTCGGCCCAGCGCTCGGGATCCCCCAGGTCGCGTTCGGCGCGGGCGCGCAGCAACATCGTCATGCGCTCGGTGGCGACCGGGCCCGGGTTGATCCCAACCACCCGCATGCCGTCCGCCGGGGCCGCGCGGCCAAGGGCGCGGGTGAACGCCATCAGCGCCGCATTGCCCGTGCTACCCGCGATGTAATTGGCGTCGAAGCTCTCGCCCGCGGCGCCGATTACGTTCACCACGACACCGCCCCTTGCCTTCAACGCCGGGTAGAGCGCGCGGGTGAGGCTGATGAAGCCGAACACCTTGAGGTCCCAAGCCGCTCGCCACCGCCCGTCATCCACCGTCAACAGGGTGCCCGGGGGGATCGCGCCGGCGTTGTTGACCAGGATGTCCACCTCGCCCGCCGAGGCGGCAAGGCGCTCTACCTCGGCGGTCTGGGACAGGTCGGCGGCGGTCGTTTCGACGCGGATCTGGTGGCGGCTGCGGATCAGGCTGGCGGCGTCCTCGAGCACGGCCGGGTCGCGCGCGGCGAGCAGCAGGTCGCAACCGGCCTCCGCGAGGGATAAGGCGGCGGCGCGGCCGATGCCCTTGGAGCCACCGGTGATGAGAGCGCGTTTACCAGATAGATGCAGATCCATACTCTGCCGCTTGAACCCGCTGCTTTGTTTTGTCAAAAGCCGGATATGGCCAGTGAATCCCGCTCCACCCGACAGATGACCGACGCCCAGCGTGAGTATGAGCGCAAGCGCGCCGTGAAAGCAGGCATGTCGCTCGACAAGTGGTTGGACCAGAAGCAGAAGCAGGTTGCGGAAGCCGCGCCGAAGCCCGCCAAGCCAGCGCGCAAGCCGGGCCTGCTGTCCCGCCTGCTGGATCGCGCGCACGAACCTTTGAAAAAGAAGACCTGATCGCCGCCCACGCCGACTGGAGCGTCGATCCCCGTAAGCGCTGGATGACGCTGGCGCGGCGCGTTCCAGCGGGCTGGTCGGTGGCGGCCCCCTGCCCCGTCGGCGATCTCGGCACCCTGCTCGGCCGCTTGACGGCCGACGGCGCCGCGGTGGCGCTGGGGGTGGACTTCCCGCTCGGTCTGCCCCGCGCTTATGCGGCCCAGCATGCGGCCGAGCCCGACTTCTCCCATTTCCTCCGCGCACTGGCGAGCCGGCCCGGCTTCTTCACAGTGTGCGACGCACTGGCCGAGATCACGCCCGACCGTCCATTCTATCCAAGACGAGGCAGTGCCGGGATGACACGGCTATCCCATGCTAGCGCGCTCGGCTTGGGCGATGCCTCGGGCCTGTCCCGGCTGTGCGACCGGGCGACGGCGGAACGGCCGGCGGGCGCACCGCTGTTCTGGACGCTTGGGGCCAACCAGTCCGGCAAGGCTGCGATCTCGGCGTGGCAGGATCTGCTGCTGCCGGCACTCGCCGGCCCGCATGCACCGGCGCTATGGCCGTTCGATGGGCCGTTCCGGTCCTTGCTGCGCCCAGGCAGGGTGGCGATTGCCGAGACGTACCCGGCCGAGGCCATGCGCCAACAAGGTCTGCGGATGGCCGGCAGCAAGCGGCGCCCATCCGACCGCGCGCGCTTGGCGGAGGCGCTGCACGCTCGGCTGAACGAGGCGAGGGCCACCCCATCGGCTGCCCTGACCGATGCGATCGGATCCGGCTTCGGGACGGATGCCGCCGGCGAGGACCGGTTCGACAGCCTGCTCGGGCTGCTCTGTGTGCTCGCGGTGCTGGACGGCCGGCGCCCCGACACGGCGCCACCGGATCCCTGGGTGCAGCGTTGGGAGGGGTGGGTGCTCGGACAAACCGCGATGCCGCCTGGCGCCACGGATCAGCCGCAATACCCGCCGATCGTATGACCATCCTCCCCCTCCTTCAGGCGGAGGATCTGACGTTGGTTAGGAGGTGCCGATGGCGCGTTGGACCGTGTTCATGATGCTGGCGCTCGCCGGCTGCGCGCCACCCGACGTAGTGGGTCAGCGTGTAGGACAATCGCTCTACGACGCCAGCGTCAACACCGGGCGCGCGCTCGCCGTGGCGACCGACCGGACGGGACAGGCGATCCAGGACGCCGGCACCAACCTTCGTGACGCCGTCAACCCGCCGCCCGTCTACGCCCTCCCGCCAGACCTGCCGCCGCCCTACGTGCCGGACGGCTACGCGTCGCCGGCCCCGGTTACCGCCGAACCGCTGGGACCCGCGCCAACCGCAACGCCACCCGACCCGGCGCTGGGCTACTGATACAGCCCCGCCGACCTCGCCCGCAGCTTCGCGAGGCCGAGCAGCAAGTCCATCGTAGGGGTCGCCACGCCGGCGAGCCGCGCCAAGTCCAGCGGGGCGGCGAACAGCGCCTCGGCCTCCATCGGCCGGCCGAGTTGCAGGTCCTGGACGATGCTCGACGTGTGGGTCGATTTGCGCCCGCTGGTGATCTGCGCCTCCGGATCGATCTTCGCCTTGCAGCCCATCGCGGCGACCACGGCCGCGAGCTCGACGGCGATGCGGCGCACGGCATCGCAGCAAGCCTCCTCGGCGAACAAGTCGGCGGTGGGGAGCTCCGTCAGCACGCCCATCGGGCCGACGCCGAGGTTGAGCATCAACTTGGTCCACACGTGGTCGCGGATGTCGCCCACCGCCTCGCTGCCCAGGCCGCCGGCGCGCAGGGCGGCGGCGATCGCCTGGGCCCGTTGCGATACCGTGCCGTCGGGCTCACCGATGGTGAGGCGGCTGCCCTTGTTGGCGACCGAGATCACGCCGGGCTCGACGACCGTGCAGGCGGAGTTCACGACGCCACCGATCGCCCGCTCCGGCCCGAGGTTTCGCCACACGGCGCCATCGGGATCGAGGCCTGGCAGCTGATGGCCATCATGCGGGCCGCCCTCCTTGTAGAAATACCACCACGGGATGCCGTTCATCGCGAACACCACCGCCGTGTTTGGGCCGAGCAGTGGGCCGGCGCTGGCGGCCAAAGCGGGCAGCGCCGGGCCTTTCAACGTGACGATGATCGCGTCTTGCGGGCCGAAATTCGCCGGATCGTCACTGGCGGCCACCGAGGCGTGGAAGGTTTCGTCCGGCGCCTGGATTGTGAGGCCGTTTGCCTTGATCGCCGCCAGATTCGGGCCACGGGCGACGACGGAGACCTCGGCACCACCCCTGGCAAGCCTCGCTGCGAAATGGCCGCCGACGGCGCCGGCGCCGAACACGCAGATTTTCATCCCAGCAGATCCATGGCGACGCGGGACAAAGCCTGGACGCCCTGGACCAGGCAGGCATCGTCGGGCTGGTAGTTGGAATTGTGCAGCTTGTCCTCCCGCCCGGGTGCGCCCGAGCCGATGCGCAGGTGCAGGCCCGGCACCGCCTCCATCATGAAGGCAAAATCCTCGCCGCCGAGACTGGGTTCCCCGAGTTCGATCACGTCGCCCATCTGGTCGCGAACGCTTTGCACGCCGCGGTCCAGCAGGGCGTCGTCGTTCACCAGCGGCGGGCACTTCCGGTCGTAGTCGACGTCGATGCGCACCCGCATTCCGGCGGCGATCCCGGCGCACAGCCGGCGGATCGACTGCTCCGCGTCGTCCCGCGTCTCGGGATGCAGCGTGCGGACGGTCCCGCGCAGCAGCACGCTATCCGGCACGATGTTGTGTGCCGTGCCGCCCTGGATTGCGCCGATGGTGACCACGCAGGGCCGGGTCGGGCGGGTTTCGCGGCTCACCACGGTCTGCAACTGGGTCACCAGCGAGGCGGCGGCGACGATCGGGTCGACCACGTTGTGGGGATAGGCGGCGTGGCCCGACTTGCCGTGCACCGTGATGTCGAAAATATCCACGCTGGCGAGCGAGCCGCCATAGGCGTAGCCGAACTGCCCGACCGGCACGTCCGGGTAGTTGTGGAAGCCGAGCGCCATATCCACGCCGTCCAGCACGCCCTCTGCCATCATGGCGAGCGCACCGCCCGCGACCTCCTCCGCCGGTTGGAAAATAAGGCGGACGCTCCCGCGCAACTGCGGCGAGAGGCGGTTCAGCACCTCGGCCACGCCCAGCAGTGTGGTGGTATGGATGTCGTGCCCGCACGCATGCATTAGGCCCGGCACGGTGCTGGCGTAGGGCAGCCCGGTCTGTTCGGCGATCGGCAGGGCGTCCATGTCGGCGCGGATCACGAGCACAGGCCCTGGCTGGCCGCCCGCGATCGTGCCGACCACGCCGGTGCCCCCCACCCCGGTCCGGTGCGCGATGCCGAGGCGCGCCAGTTCCGCGGCGACGATCCCTGCCGTGCGGATCTCATTGAAGGCCAGCTCCGGATGCGCATGCAGGTCATGCCGGATCGCGACCAAATGGGGCTCGAGTTCAGCCGCGTGCGCGGCGATGGCGGATTGTGGGTCGTTCAGGCGGTCCATGCCGGCTCCGTTGGCTACAACGTGCCAGCATGGCGACAGTGCGTAGGCTGGACAACCCGAAACAGCCATCAAGCGGGCGCAATCCTCCCTGGCCAGCGGGGAGGGGCGGCGTCAGCCCTGCTCGATATCCGCCCAGCGACGCTCGAATGCCCAAACGTCTTCGAAGCCGATCAGGCTGCAGAACGCGTTGAAGTCGTGCAGCGGAACGTCGGCGTTGACGCTGGTTCCGGTCTCGACCAAGCGCTTAAGGGCATGGCGGACGGCGGCGGCGGCGGCCAGTGCGGTCATGGCCGGGTAGATCGCGCAGGCATACCCCAGCCTTTCCAGTTCGGCCGCCGAGCGGATCGGCGTCTTCCCACCATCGGCCATGTTGGCCATCATCGGGCGACCGATCGCGGCACATGCCCGCCGCATTTCGTCCTCGCTGGTTAGCGCCTCGACGAAAACGATGTCGGCACCGGCGTCGGCATAGGCCTCGGCACGCCGCAAGGCCCCGTCGAAGCCTTCGGACTGCCGGGCGTCGGTGCGGGCGATGATCAGGGTGTTTTCAGGGTCGAGCCGGGCGTCCAGCGCGACCTTGATCTTGGCGACCATGGTGCTCGTCGGCACGATCCGCTTGAACGGGGTATGGCCGCACTTCTTTGGGAATTCTTGATCCTCGAGCTGGATGGCGCTCGCCCCAACCTTCTCGTAGCCACGCACGGTGTGATGCACGTTGAGCAATCCGCCATATCCGGTGTCGGCATCGGCGATAACCGCCGGTCCCCCGTCCTGAGCGCCCACCGTGCGCGCCAGCGTCTCGACCCGGTCCAGCATCTGCGTAAAAGAAGCGATCCCGGCGTCCGGCAGGCCAAGCGCCGAGGCGGTCAGCCAATAGCCGGACGCGTAGACGACGTCGAAGGCGAGTTCCTTGGCAATGACAGCCGTTATCATGTCCTGTATGCCAGGCGCGTAAAAGAATTCGCGCTTCACCAGCTTGGTTCTTAGCAAACAGTTGGACATGTCGGCTCCCTCGTCGAAGCCGACGCTACGATAAAAACCTTGCGGACGCGACCTTAGGGGATGATGTGCGCGACCGCCCCGGTGACGCCGTTTGCCACGCTACCAGCCGTGCGAACGGTCGTGTTCGCGACGCTGCCAGCGGTGCCCACAACTCCGGTGGTCACATGGCCCGCCGTTCTGACCGTCGTGCTCGCCACGTGCCCGCTCGTGTGGACGGTGGTGCGAGCGACATGGCCGGTCGTGCTGACCGGCCCGTTCTGCGCCAACGCCGGGAGCGCCAAGGCAACACCGAAGACAGCAGCGAGAGAGAAAATCCGTGTCATGATCACAGGCCCTTCTTAAACCAATAGCAATTCGACCGTGATCGAACGCAAGCCGGCGCTGAAGTTTCCCTGCCATCTTCAACGGAAATAGCCAAAGCCGCTGTTTCCCGCCACGGGAGGTCAGCGCCGCAGTGGGCGCCGCACCGTCGGGGTCAGGGTGCTGCCGGCTTCTTGCCGCTGGCGAGTTTGTCGGCGCGTGCCTTCCACACTGCCAGGTCAGCCTGGCTCGTGAACGCGACCCGCACGCCCTTACCCCCCTTCGCGACCCGGATCTTGCCGCCCTTCCGGGCAGCATGATCCGCGAGCCACGATTTGAACTCGGGATCGTCGGCATCACGCCCGTCGAACTCCAAGATCCCCGCGAGATCTTCATCCTTGCGTCGTTTGACCATGCCGTAACGTGCTCCACCGATCCCCTAGCGTACGGTTGAAACCACCCAACTCTGGGCCCTTACCGGGATCACCACGCCGAGCGGCCGCAACGAACGTCAATGAAATCAGCCTATCTTGATGAAAAGCGCGGCGGAGGGGGTCCGCCACAAAAGCTGACTTGTCAACAACCTACATCGAGGTCGTCCACTTGTCCCCTGATCGATCCCCTAATCGCGCGTCCGAGTGCCCGTGACCGGTACTGACAAGGCTGATTACGAGCAACGGTCCATAGCCGCTCTTCGGGCGCATCGGCAAGGGCGCATCTCGGTTTGCGGTGGGCAACTCGCTGATAGCCGGGCCGCCTTGCCTCGCATCGGGAATGGTATACATTCTACTGTATGTTTCGCTGAGCCATGGACGCGTGGCATAACGTGCCGAGTGTGCTGCAACCCGAACTTGATCCGGGTCGGGCGCGTCCTGATTAAAACAAAGATTAACGATCGGTTAACACGAAACTGACGCGCCGCTGTCGTGGTGGATCGACAAACGCTGCCTATGATTGCCCCTCAATGGTCGGCGGTGAATTTCGAATACTTGATGCTGTGAGGGTAGGCAGTATAGTGGCTAGATGGTGAGTCCTGCTTGGTTCCCTCGGCTTGGGGGCAATATACATCTCGAGTCTCTGCGTGCGCTGTTTGGGCGCCTTCGGGTTGGGCCAGATGAAGTCCCGCGCTACGAATCGATCATCGTGATTTGTTTCACAAACCGGTGCGGGTCCAATTATCTTGCTTCCGGGTTGGCGAGCACCGGTGCGGTGAACGAAGCCCACGAGATCTTCAATGCCGAGCACCCTGCAGACTACCCTGGACAACGCACTTTCCCGAGTTTCCTGAGGGCTGCGCTGCAGGACCAGCAATTGGGCGAGCGACTCGCTATCAAGGTGGGCGTCCCGCACCTTGAAATACTCGGTGAGGCCGGGCTGCTCGATTTATGGCGCGATAACATCCGTTATGTCTTCATCGAGCGCGCCGATCGGCTTGCCCAAGCCGTGTCATGGGAGATCGCGTTACAATCGGGAAGCTGGCATTCCGGCATCGATCCTCAGGGTCGAGAGCCGGTGTACGACCGGTCTCGAATCGAGGAGGCGATCAATTATTTTGCCGAGCTGAACCGTAATTTCGACGTGTTCTTCGGTATGAACGGAATCCAGCCGACAAACGTGCTCTACGAGGAACTGTCTGCCCGGCCAAACGACGTCGTCGCCAGAGTTGCCAGCGATCTCGGCTTCCCGCAGACCACCCTTCATCCTGAGCGCGTCAGGTTTACGCGCCAAGCCGACCGCCGGAACGAGGAGTGGCGAGCCCGCTTCCTGGAAGGCCGATGACACTGCCCGCCGCCCACTGCACCGGAATCGACCGATGCGATCGCTGTCCCTGAGCCAGGTCAGCCAACTTGGCGCAGGACGCTCCGCAACCCATCGAGGTCCGGACCATACGGTTCGCTCGCAAGCTCTTGCGAGAAGAACGAGAGCGGCCCGCTGAACATCCAGGTGAATGGCTGGCCGGCCAGAGCCGCCAGATCCCAAAAGAAATAGTCCCCCAGACCATTGCCTATCATGGTCACCTTACAAGAACTCGGCGCAAACAGAGTGTTGCTCAGCCCGGCGCCCAGCGTCCCCACGATATGGCTTGCCTGGCTGAATAGGGCCACCTGGTCGTTGAATGCCATGCGCGCGGGATGCACCGTCTCGTACCCGGCTGCCTCCAGCACTGCCCGGACCTCGCCCGCATTGCTCAAGCAGCGCTTCTCGGTCGGCGGGCGCTCGATATAGAACCGCCGATGCGCCGCTGGCGTCACTCCGAGGCTGCGCCAAAGCAGGTCCCGGAAGGCCAACAACGTCGCGGATTTGCGCATGTTGTGCTTCGAGACCGGGCCGATGAAGACGAGATTGTCCACAGCGGCGATCTGTCTCTCGCCGACGAACAGGATTTCGGCTCGAACGCCGAGCATTCCTAGCAGGCTGTGCAGCGTCGGCTCGAATGCGGCCATGCTGTCCGGCAGCAGCAAGGAAACGTCGCGCAGGGGCGAGCGCGCCAGGTTCATGATGCGCGGCAAGATCTCGACCAAAGTATGACCGTAGTTGTTCGCACCCGCCTTCGCGATCACGACGGTGGGCCTGTCGGATGAGCCGACGCGCAGCACGTCGCCCTCCGCGATCCGCTGTGCGACCGTGGGGCGCAACGGTTCGGCCGGAGGATAGTCGACGATGGAGGGAGCGAGCCAAGCCCCGTCGGTCCCGAGGACGAACTGGCCGCCGAAGACATGGGCCGAGTCAAACGCAATCATGTATTCGGCGGGGCATTGGGCGTCGCGCTGGGCTATGTTGTTGTAGAAATACGCGTGCAGATTGGCGTCCGCGCACCAGCATCCCGCCACCGCCGGGGGTGCGCGCCGGTAGGAGTGGGCGGGGTTGAGGATCACCGCTCCGTCCGGGATAGCATCCTCGTTCATCTAGGCCTTGTCCCAACAGAGCGCGCAACTCGCATGCTAGATTATCCCGGCAGGCTGGCGAAACCGGCATCCTGAGATCGCACCGAGCCGTCGCAGCTTGTGCGCTATCGACCCGAAAGCGTTTGCGGACGATTGCACGGCGGAGGGGGTGGGATTCGAACCCACGGTAGGCTTGCACCCACAACAGTTTTCGAGACTGCCCCGATCGGCCACTCCGGCACCCCTCCGTGGCAGGCATGCGAGCGGGTGTTACTGGCGGACCACGCGTGAAGTCAATGTCCTGCGTGCGAATTGGAGCGGACGACGAGGTTCGAACTCGCGACATTCAGATTGGAAATCTGAAGCTCTACCAACTGAGCTACGTCCGCGCCGGTGGAAAGTTAGCGACCCGGCGGTCCGACTGCAAGCAACCAGGCGTGACCGAGCCAAACGCCTGGCTCGACCGGGTCAAAGCCGCTTGACGAACACCCAGTAGCTATCGTCGGCCACGGCCGCCTTCATGTGGACTTTCACCCGGGTCGGGCTCATCCGGTAATCGAACACGTAGTCGAAGATGCTGTTCAGGTTGCCGTTTCGGACACCGTCGTCAAACACGCCGCGGAAGCCGGGCTTGTCGCAGCACGGGGCGACTTCGCGGAAGAAGTTATGCCCGATCACGCTCTCCTTCGAGCGGCCCGTCAGGGTGCTCTCGGTCGCGTTGAAGGTCAGCACGGTGCCGGCAGCGTTGAGCTGGATGGCGCCGAATGCGAGCGAATCGATCTGCTCCGGCGTCATCTCCGCCAAAGCGTTGTCCAAATCCGCCTGTCCGAATTCGACCCGCGTCGCTGCGCTCATATCCCGTCCCCATCCGCAGATCCGACGATACCCGAGGATGGTAAATCCACTGCTAACGCCTGGAGCGGTATCCTGTACTTGACATCGCGGCCCGCCCGCTCTTGATACCGGCCCTGCGCCCTCGGGCCGTGCAGGGGTGTAGCTCAATTGGCTAGAGCGCCGGTCTCCAAAACCGGAGGTTGAGAGTTCGAGACCCTCCGCCCCTGCCAGCCGAGAGCGCAAGTGGGGCCGCCCGTAGTAATGGCCGTGTTTGGTGGAGATAACGTCGTGGCGATCGCTCCGGCTCAGTTCCTGCGCGAAGTCCGCGCCGAGGTTGGCAAAGTGACGTGGCCGTCCCGCAAGGAGACGCTGGTCACCACCGGGCTCGTTTTTGCGATGGCGGCGGCTGCTGCCATATTCTTTTTCGTCGTCGATCAAGCGGCGGGGCTGGGTGTGCGGACATTGTTCGGTGCGTCCGGCTAATTCAGGTTGAAGGTTCAGGGTTGTGGCCAAGCGCTGGTATGTCGTGCATGTCTATTCCGGCTTCGAGAAGAAAATCGCCGAGCAGGTGAAGGAGCAGGCCGCCCGTAAAGGATTGGCGGACTTGGTCGATGACGTCCTCGTCCCCTCCGAGGAGGTGGTGGAGCTCAAGCGCGGCCAGAAGGTGCAGGCGGAGCGCAAGTTCTTCCCCGGCTACGTGCTGGTGAAGATGGAGATGACCGACGATACCTGGCACTTGATCAAGGACACGCCGAAGGTCACCGGGTTCCTCGGCAGCAAGACCAAGCCGCAGGCGATCAGCGAGGCCGAGGCGGACCGGATCATCAAGCAGTCCGCCGAAGGGGTGGAGCGCCCCCGCCCCGCCGTGCTGTTCGAGATCGGCGAGCAGGTGCGCGTGGCTGACGGCCCGTTCACCTCGTTCAACGGCACCGTCGAGGAGATCGACGAGGAGAAGGGCCGCGTGAAGGTGTCCGTTTCCATCTTCGGCCGCTCGACCCCGGTCGACCTGGAATACGGCCAAGTCGAGAAGGTCTAGCAGGGTCCAGGGGACACCCCTCTTGTAAGAGGTGGCCTCTGGCATGGCATGGGGCAGCGCCCCATCCTTGCTTGATGCTCGATTTCACCCCCGAAGACATAACCCGCTACTCCCGCAACATCCTCCTGGCCGAAGTGGGCGGCACTGGCCAAGCAGCCCTGAAGGCCGCCCGCGTGCTGGTGGTAGGCGCGGGCGGCCTAGGGTGCCCGCTGGTGCTGTATCTGGCCGCGGCCGGAGTCGGCACGATCGGTGTGGTGGATGACGACACGGTCGACCTCTCCAACCTCCAACGTCAGATCGCGCACACGACCGACCGGATCGGCTCGCCAAAGGTGCAGTCGCTGGCCGCCAGCATCGCCGCTCTGAATCCAGGAACCAGGCTCGAGCTACACGGCAAGCGCCTTACCGCTGCCAACGTCACGGACCTGATTGCCGGGTATGACCTCGTATGCGACGGCAGCGACAATGCATCCACCCGCTACCTGCTGAACGATGCCTGCGTGCTGGCCGGCAAGACGCTGATATCAGCCGCGGTGCTGCGCTTCGACGGCCAACTGTCCACCTTCAAGCCCGGCGGCCCGTGCTACCGCTGCCTGTTTCCGGTCGAGGCGGCGCCGGGCACTCTCCCAACCTGCGCGCAGGCCGGCGTGATGGGCCCGGTAACCGGCGTGATGGGCAGCCTGCAAGCGGCCGAGGTCGTGAAGGAAATCCTCGGGATCGGCGAAGGTCTGTCCGGCCGGCTGTTGGTATGGGACGCACTCGGCGCCCGGTTCGAGACGATCCGTCTGCCCAAGGACCCGGCCTGCCCGGCCTGCGGCGAGCACCCCACGATCCACGACCTGTCCGCGCATGAATGAGCCATTCGGCGTCTTGCTGCTCTCGGGCACGCACGACCGTGCGCATTACGCCTTCGTCCTGGCGACCGGGGCAGCGGCGCTGGGCCGGGACGTGACCCTGTTCGCCACCAATGCCGGCTGCCGGGCGCTGCTGGCGGAGTGGCGGTCGCTCGAGCAGTCCGAGCGCGACGACCTGATCACGGCACGCGGGGTGGCCGGGCTCGACGTGTTGCGGGACGCGGCCGTCGAACTCGGTATCCGGCTGATCGCCTGCGAGGCCGGTTTGCGGTCCGAGTCGCTCGAAACGGCGGCCCTCCTCCCTTGCGTCACCGTGGCCGGAGTTGCGACCTTTCTCGAGGCGGTGCGGGGCGGCCAAATCGTCAGCTGTTGACGGATCGAGATGCCGCACCGGGGCTGACCGGTGCCTTGAGGCTTGACCCGCCGCCGTGCCGCTTGGCAGGGAAGGACATGCTCCGTTTTGCCGCTGCCCTGGCTTTCGCGTTCATCTCCGTCCTAGCTCCCATTTCGGTTGGGGCGGCGACGGAGACCGGGCAACCGGCGAAACACGCGACCAAACCGACCCACGCCGCACCCAGGCACGCGCACGCGGCAGCAAAGCCGGCGGCCCCCGCTCACCCAGCCGCGCCGCATGTTTCGCCCGCGCCGGCGCCAGCACCAGCGGCGCCGACAGCCCCACCCACGCCGGCGGCACCGGCCGAGCCGCCGAAGGGGAGCAACACCGGGCTGCCGCTGCCCCGCTTCGCATCGCTGAAGACCGACGAGGTCAACCTGCGAACCGGTCCCGGCCTGCGTTACCCGATCGACTGGGTGTACAAGCGCCGCGACCTGCCGGTGGAGATCGAGCGGGAGTTCGAGGTCTGGCGACTGATCTCCGACTCCGACGGCGTGAAGGGGTGGGTACACCAGGCGACCCTGACCGGCAGGCGTAGTTTCGTGGTGATCGGCGCCGAACGGGTGATGCGGTCGAGCGGCTCGGACACGGCGTCCGCGGTCGCGGAGTTGAAGCCCGGCGTGGTCGGGCGGTTGCGCGCCTGCGACGCGAATGCACCCTGGTGTCAGGTGCAGGTTGGCGACTATCGTGGGTGGCTGAAGCGTGACGCATTCTGGGGCGCCTACCCCGGGGAGGCCGTGCAATGACAGAACCCGACGAACAGCCCGCCCGCGCCCATCACGACATGGGCGGCGTACGAAAATTCCTCTGCGAGCCGATCGACACCAGCGCCCACGCGCTGACCGAGTTCGACCGGGAGGTGGATGCGATCCGTGGATTGCTGGGCGCCAAGGGGGTGATGGGCGTGGACGAACTGCGCCGGGGCATCGAGGCGATCCCGGAGGCGGAGTATCACCAACTCAGCTACTACCAGCGCTGGATCCGCTCGATCGCCGACAACCTGATGGTGCGCGGCGTGATAAGCCCCGCCGAGTTGCGGGCTGCGCTCGAGTGAGCGTGGCGTTCCAGCCGGGCACGCTGGTGCGGGTGCGGGACGACTGGCCCGAAACGCACGGACCGGTGCATGTCCGCACGCCGCACTACCTGCGCGGACGGGAGGGCACCGTGGTGCGTCATCTAGGCGATTTCCCGAACCCGGAGGACCTGGCCTTTGCCCGGCCGGCCGCGCGCCTCGCTCTGTATCACGTGGCGTTCAAGCCCGACGACATCTGGCCGGGCGGCGCAAAAGCGGACCTGTTGGTGGAGGTTTTCGAGCCATGGCTGCTGCCGATCTGACCTTGCTGCGCACCGAAAGTGGCCGGCTACTGGCCGCCGTGCGCGGGCTTTTGGATGCCAAGGGCATCGTCTCGGCAGACGAGATCTCCGAGCGCATCCGCTTCACCGACGAGGCGAGCCCCGCCCAGGGCGCCCGGATGGTGGCCCGCGCCTGGACCGACCCGGCCTATCGCACGCTCATGCTGGCGGATGGCACCCAGGCGGCCGAGCAACTCGGCATTCCAATGCGCGGCGCTCCACCGCTGGGCGTTCTGGCCAACGAGGCCGGGCTGCACCACCTGGTCGTCTGCACCCTGTGCAGTTGCTACCCGCGGGCAGTGCTCGGCTATCCGCCGTTCTGGTTCAAATCCGCAGGGTACCGGGCCCGCGCCGTGCGCGACCCGGTCGGCGTGCTCGCCGAGTGGCGGACCGAGTTGCCGCCGGGCACCGCGATCCGGGTAGTGGACAGCACGGCCGACTACCGGTGGATGGTGCTGCCGTTGCGTCCCGCGGGCACCGAGGGCTGGGCGGAGGATCGCCTGGCCGGCCTGGTGAGCGAAGGCGACATGATCGGCGTCACGGTCCCAAGCGTGTAGGCGGCCGCGCAACCCGATTGACGTCAGGACGTTGCTAGTCGGCACTGACAAACAGGGGTTGCGCTTATGAAGACCGTTATCATTCTTGCTGCTTTGGCCCTGGCGTCCGGCGCGGCTCTGCGTCCGGCATACGCGGCCCATGCCGGCGCGCCTTACCAGAACGTGGACAAGAAGAACGACGCTGGGAACGACACGGGCGACTCGATGGTCGACCAACTGAACGCGGCGCAACTCAACCAGGGCGCCACGCCGGCCCCGGCCCAGCCGATCTCGCCGCAGGGTGCCCCGATGGGCAGCGGCAAGGCTGTCGGCGCCAAGTAACACCGGCGGCAAAACAAAGATCGTTGCGGGGGCAACTCTGCAACGATCTCAGCCGTTACGATGGTGTTCGTAACACTTGAGGTCGCCATGAAGTTCTCCACCCTCGCCGCAGCGCTCGCAGTGACACTCGCGGCAGGCGCCGTCGCTCCTTCGATGGCGCTCGCAGCCAACGCTCGTCATCCGTACCGCAACGTCAATCACGCCAATGATGCCGGCAACCGCAAGGGCGATTCGGAGACGGACAAGCTGAACCAGCAGCAGCTCGACCAGGCGAAAACTCCTCAGTAATCGCCATCGCGCCAGCGGCTGGGCTTGAAAGCTGCGGCCGCTGGCGCTACTTTGTTCTCGACACCTACATTCTCCGCCTTTTGGAGGGTGGCCCTAACCGGCCGCCTTTTTGTGTTTTGGACAACGACAACGCTGAAACTTCCGCTCTTCACGCCAGCCTCGAGGCCCGTATCGTGGCCGAGATCGAGCTGACGATGACGCATATGGGCTACGAAATCGTCCGGGTTCAGGTGCTCGGGCGGCAGTTGCCGACGGTGCAGGTCATGGCGGACCGGGCCGACGGCTCGCTGATCACCATCGAGGATTGCGAGAAGATCAACGACCTGGTTAGCGCGACGCTGGACGTGGCCGACATCATCAAGTCTGCCTGGACGCTCGAGATTAGCAGCGCCGGCATCGACCGGCCGCTGACCCGGGCGAAGGATTGGAACACCTATGCCGGGCATCAAGCCAAGGCCGAGGTGAACATGCCGATCAACGGCCGCAAGCGGTTCACCGGGATCGTTCTGGGAGCCGACGAGACCGTTGCGCGGATGCGGCTGGACGACGGCACCAACGTGGCGCTACCGCTAGGCGACATGCGCCGGGCCAAGCTGGTGCTGACCGACGCTCTGATCGCCGCGACCGCCCGGCCCAAGCTGGACAGCGCCCCAGATGACGCGAACTGACGACGTGAATTAAGGAAGCAACGAGCCATGGATACCGCCGTCTCCCGCCCCGAACTGCTCCTGGTTGCCGACGCCGTCGCACGTGAGAAGTCGATCGACCGCGAGGAGGTGATCGAGGCGATGGAGCAGGCCATCCAGAAGGCCGGCCGCGCGAAATACGGCTCCGAGAAAGACATCCGCGCCACCATCGACCGCAAGAACGGCGACGTTCGCCTGTCGCGCTGGACCGAGGCGGTGGAGGTCGTGGAGAACGAGGAGACGCAGATCCCGTTCCACATCGCCCGCAAGTTCAAGCCAGACATCGAGATCGGCGGCCATCTGGTTGACCCCCTGCCCCCGATCGATTTCGGCCGCATCGCCGCGCAGACCGCCAAGCAGGTAATCGTGCAGCGGGTGCGCGAATACGAGCGCAAGAAGCAGTACGACGAGTTCAAGGACCGCGTCGGCGAGATCATCAACGGCCTGGTGAAGCGCACCGAATACGGCAACCTGATGGTCGAGTTGGGCCGCGCCGAAGCGTTGCTGCGCCGCGACGAACTCATCCCGCGCGAGAGTTTTCGCAATGGCGATCGGGTGCGCGCCTACATCTACGACGTCCGCGAGGAGCCGCGCGGGCCGCAAATCTTCCTCAGCCGCACCCATCCCGCGTTCCTGGCCAAGCTGTTCGCGCAGGAAGTGCCGGAAATCTACGACGGCATCATCGAGATCAAGGCCGTCAGTCGTGACCCCGGCAGCCGCGCCAAGATGGCCGTGATCAGCCGCGACAGTTCGATCGACCCGGTCGGTGCCTGCGTCGGCATGCGCGGCAGCCGCGTGCAGGCCGTGGTGCAGGAACTGCAGGGCGAGAAGATCGACATCATCCCCTGGTCGCCACAGGCCCCCACCTTCGTGGTGAACGCCCTGGCACCCGCCGAAGTCACCAAGGTGGTGATGGACGAGGAAGCCGGGCGCGTCGAGGTGGTCGTGCCGGACGAGCAGCTCAGCCTGGCGATCGGCCGCCGCGGCCAGAACGTGCGCCTCGCGAGCCAGCTGACCCGGTGGGACATCGACATCCTGACCGAGGCCGAGGAAAGCGAGCGCCGTCAGGAAGAATATCGCCGCCGGACGGGCATCTTCGTCGAAGCGTTGGACGTGGACGACATGATCGCCGGGCTGCTGGTGACGGAGGGTTTCACCTCCGTTGAGGAGCTGGCCTTCACCCCCGCCGACGAACTGGCCGATATCGAGGGCTTCGACGAGAACGTGGCTTCCGAGCTGATCAGCCGCGCCGATTTGTTCCTGCAGCGCCGCAACATCGAGATGGACGAGAAGCGCCGCGATTTGGGCGTGGCCGACGAGATCGCCGGAATCGAGTCGCTCACCCCGGCGATGCTGGTGCAACTTGGCGAGAAGGGCGTGAAGACGTTGGACGACCTCGCCGACCTGGCCGGCGACGAACTGATCGAGATCGTCGGCGAGGATGCGATGGACGCTGAAACCGCCAACGCGATCATCATGTCCGCCCGCGCCCATTGGTTCGACGGCGACGAGCCGGCTCCGCAGGAGACTGACAACGCCTGAACCAAGTCCCGTTCCCACGACTCTACTCCCTCTCCCGCCTGCGGGAGAGGGCCGGGGTGAGGGCCGCTTGTCACTGACTGGCGACCTCTTAAACGAGCAATCGTCTGCGGAACCGCCGTCTTCGCCCGCTCACCCCGGCCCTCTTCCGCCCACGGGAGAGGGAGACGATGGCGAGGACGACGAACGCGGCCCGTTGCGGCGCTGCATCGTCACTCGCGAACGTGGCCCGCGTGATCGCATGATCCGGTTCGTCCTGGGCCCCGATCGTACGATCGTGCCCGATCTTCTTGCACGGCTGCCCGGCCGGGGAATGTGGTTGAGCGCGCGGGCCGATGTGGTAGAAGCCGCAGCAGCCCGAGGTGCCTTTGCACGCGCGGCACGTGGCCCCGTCATTCTTCCGCCGGAGCTTGCGACCGCGATACGGGCCGGGTTGACCCGGCGTGTGACCGACCTTCTCGGACTCGCCCGGCGCGCCGGGCAGGCTGTGGGCGGGTATTCGAAGGCGCGTGAAGCACTCGTGCAGAAGCGGGTGGGCGTCGTCGTTCAGGCCGTGGACGGGAGTGACGAGGAGTGCCTTCGCTTGATGTCCGGTGCGCAGGACGTGCCTGTGGTGCGCCCGCTTGCGGCATCGGCTCTAGGAGCAGTGTTCGGGCGTGACCATCTGGTGCATGTGGCAATCGCACCGGGCCGGCTGGCGGATGGCGTGATGGCGGAGTGTTTCCGGCTGGCCGGGATGGCCACCCCGGTTGCGGGAATAAACAACCCGATGCCCAAGCGGCGTCGCGGTGCGATCGAACGGACGGGTGAATGAGCGAGAATAACGATCAGGACGCGGCTAAGGGGCGGCTTTCGCTGCGCCCGGCGGGTCGTCTGGAACTAGGCCGGACGGTGGACGCCGGGTCGGTGCGGCAGAGCTTCAGCCATGGCCGGTCCAAGGAGGTTCAGGTCGAGGTGCGCAAGAAGCGTGCGCCCTTTCCTGCCCCGAGCCAGACGACCGCGCCCAGCACGGCGCCTTCCAGTCCCGGTGCGCCGCGTCCGCCGGCTGGACCGTCACGCCCCGGAGTCGGCGCCGGCCGGGCGCTGACCGCCGGGGAACTCGCCACCCGCCAGCGCGTGCTGGAGGAGCAGAAGCGCGACGCCGCACGGCGTGAGACGGAGCGTCGCGAGCAGGAGAAGATTTCCATCCTGTCGGCCGCCGAGGAAGCTCGGCGCCGCGAGGATGAGGCTGCCAAGGCGGCCGAGATCGCCGCGCGCGAAGCCGCCGAACTGCAGGCGAAGCAGGCTGCCGAGGAAGAGGCTGCCCGGAAGGCTGCGGCATCCGCTGCCCCCGTGACACCGCCGACTGCGGCCGAAGCTGCCGCGATCGCTGCAGCCCCGCCGCCGCCGGTCGTGGCCACGCCGGCTCCGGTTGCAGCGGCCCCTGCGACGCCACTCGAAACGCTCCGGCTGAAGCCCACTCGCCCCGAGGACGAGGAGGCACCGCGTCGCCGCCCCGGCATGGCGTTGCCCGCGCGCAAGGTGCCGGCAACCGTCGCCAAGAAGGGCGTCATGGGCCGCCGCGACGGCCGCATCGATGTGCAGGCCGCCATCGAGGGCGAGGACGAGAAGACGCGTTCGCTCGCCAGCGTCCGCCGCCAGCGTGACCGCGAGCGCCGCCAGCAGGAGTTGGAGCTGCTGCGCTCCGACGGCCTGAAGGTGGTGCGCGACGTCGTGCTGCCAGACACGATCACCGTGCAGGAACTGGCCGCCCGTATGGCCGCGCGTGCCGGCGACGTGGTCAAGGCGCTGATGAAGATGGGCGTGATGGCCACCATCACCCAGTCACTCGACGCCGATACCGCCGAGTTGGTCGTGCAGGAATTCGGCCACCGTGCCCGCCGTGTCAGTGAAAGCGACGTGGAGATCGGGATCGAGGGCGATACCGATATCGACACCGACATGGTCCCACGGCCCCCCGTGGTCACGGTCATGGGCCACGTCGACCACGGCAAGACCAGCCTGCTGGACGCGCTGCGGTCGACCGATGTGGTACGCGGCGAGGCCGGCGGGATCACCCAGCACATTGGCGCCTACCAGGTGCAGATGCCGTCGGGCAACAAGATCACCTTCATCGACACGCCGGGCCACGAGGCATTCACCGCCATGCGCTCGCGCGGTGCATCGGTGACCGACATCGTGGTGCTGGTGGTGGCCGCCGATGACGGCGTGATGCCGCAGACGATCGAGGCGATCCGTCACGCCAAGGCGTCGGGCGCGCCGATCATCGTGGCCATCAACAAGATGGACAAGCCGGACGCCAACCCGGCCCGCGTGCGCCAGGAACTGCTCAGCCACGAGATCGTGGTGGAGGAAATGGGCGGCGACACGCAGGACGTGGAGGTCAGCGCCACCAAGCGCACCGGCCTCGACAAGCTGGAAGAGGCCATCATCCTGCAGGCCGAGCTGCTCGACCTGAAGGCCAACCCAGACCGCACCGCCGAGGGCTCGGTCATCGAGAGCCGGTTGGACCGCGGCCGTGGCCCGGTGGCGACGGTGCTGGTGCAGAAGGGCACGTTGAACGCGGGCGACATCGTGGTAGCCGGTGCCGAATGGGGCCGCGTCCGTGCGATGACGGACGACAAGGGCAAGCCGATCAAGACCGCCCCGCCCTCCGTCCCGGTCGAGATCCAGGGCCTGTCGAGCGTACCCCGCGCCGGCGAGCCGTTCGTCGTGGTGGAGAACGAGGGCCGCGCCCGCGAGATCAGCGAGTTCCGTCAGCGCAAGCTGAAGGAGACGGCGAGCGGCGCGCAGACGGCCGCCCGCGGCACGCTGGACGAGATGCTGGCCCGCATCCAGGCAGGCGAGCAGAAAGAGGTCGCGGTCGTCGTCAAGGCGGACGTGCAAGGCAGTGCGGAGGCGATCAACGTCACCGTGCTCAAGCTGGCGCACGAGGAAGTACGCGTGCGGGTGCTGCTGTCCGCGGTCGGCCAGATCACCGAGAGCGACATCCAGCTCGCCAAAGCGTCCAACGCGATGGTGGTGGCGTTCAACGTGCGCGCGACCAGCCAGGCGCGGGACCTGGCGCAGCGCGAGGGCGTGGACATCCGCTACTACTCCATCATCTACGAGGTCGCCGACGACATCGAGAAGATGGTCCGCGGCAAAGTGGCACCAAAAGCTCGGGAAAAATTCCTGGGTTACGCCGAGATCCGCAAGGTGTTCGACATCACCAAGACCGGCAAGGTGGCCGGCTGCATGGTGACCGAAGGCCTGGTGAAGCGCGGCTGTGGCGTGCGTCTGCTGCGCGAGGGCGTCGTGATCCACAACGGCGAACTGAGCCAGCTGAAGCGCTTCAAGGACGACGTCCGCGAAGTGGCCCGTGGCTACGAATGTGGCCTGTCCTTTGCCGGGTATAGCGACCTGCGCGAGGGCGACCAGGTCGAGTGCTTCGAAGTCGAGTATGTCCCAGGGTAAGCGCGCGGGGGCTGATCGGAAGTCGAAGAACTCGGCAGCCAAGGCACCGACACAGCGGCAATTGCGGGTGGGGGAGGAACTCCGCCACCTGCTCTCCGCAATCTTTGCGCGTGGTGAGTTCCGTGACCCGGACCTGTCCGGTGAGCATGTCACCGTCGCCGAGGTTCGGATCAGCCCCGACCTGAAAAATGCGACGGCGTTCGTGTCGCGGCTGGGACGGTCGGACGTCGCTGAGTTACTGCCGGCGTTGAAGCGTGCCGCGCCATATTTGCGTGGCGAGTTGGCCAAGGGAATGCGGTTGCGCATCGTTCCCCAACTCAGCTTTCAGCCCGATATCGCGATCGAATACGCGATGCACGTGGATGCGCTGCTAAAGGCGCCGGAGGTTGCCCGGGACCTGGACGGCGGCTGAGCTACGCAGACAAAGGCAGTGATGTAGGGTGGGCTTCAGTCCACCAGCCGCAGCAAGGTGGTGGGCTGAAGCCCACCCTACATTTTAGGCAGGTCCCAGGGTCCCGCGACGCATACGAAGGCAGTTATGACCCCAGCCGAAGAAATCGCCCGCCGTCGCACCTTCGCGATCATCTCGCACCCCGACGCTGGCAAGACCACTCTCACCGAACGCCTGCTGCGCGCGGGCGGCGCGATCCAGCTGGCCGGCAACGTGCGCGCCAAAGGCGAGCGCCGCCGGACCCGGTCCGACTGGATGGGTATCGAGCGGGAGCGCGGCATTTCCGTCGTCACCTCCGTGATGACGTTCGAGTACGGCGGCTGCGTGTTCAACCTGCTGGATACGCCGGGCCACGAGGATTTCTCCGAAGACACCTATCGCACCCTGACCGCCGTCGATTCCGCGGTGATGGTGATCGACGCCGCAAAAGGTATCGAGGCTCGGACGCGGAAACTGTTCGAGATCTGCCGGATGCGGGACATCCCCATCCTCACCTTCGTCAACAAGATGGACCGCGAAGCCCGCGACCCGTTCGAACTGCTGGACGAAGTGGGCAATACGCTCGCCCTCGACACCGCCCCCGTCACCTGGCCGATCGGCCGCGCGTCGACATTCGCCGGCACCTACGATTTGCGCACCCGCGAGGTCCACACCGCGGAGCCGCTCTCGCAATCCGACGACCGCATGATCGCGATGGCCGAGGAGATCGACCTTGCCCGCGCCGCCCTCCCGGAATTCGAGCTGGAGGGGTTCAACGCCGGGCACCTGACGCCGGTGTTCTTCGGCAGCGCCATCAAGGAGATCGGTGTCACCGACCTGCTGGACAGCCTGGTCGCGTTCGGCCCCCCGCCCCGCGCCCAGCCCGCCGACACCCGCACGGTGCAGGCGAGCGAGGACAAGCTGACGGCGTTGGTGTTCAAGATCCAGGCCAACATGGACCCGAACCATCGCGACCGCATCGCCTTCGCCCGGGTGTGCTCCGGCAAACTGCAGCGCGGCATGCGGCTACGCCAGGTGCGCACGGGCAAGCTGATCCCGCTGCATGCGCCGCAATTCTTCTTCGCGCGCGACCGCCAGATCGCCGACGAGGCGTATGCCGGCGACGTCGTGGGCATCCCCAACCACGGCACGCTGCGGATCGGCGACACGCTGAGCGAGGAAGAGGACATCAACTTCGTCGGCGTACCCTATTTCGCCCCCGAGATCCTGCGCCGGGTGCGGCTGGACGACGCGATGAAGGCCAAGAAGCTCCGCCAGGCGCTGCAGGAATTGGCCGAGGAAGGCGTGGTGCAGCTGTTCCGCCCGCAAGACGGCAGCCAACCGATCGTGGGCGTGGTCGGCACCTTGCAGCTCGACGTGCTGATTGCCCGGTTGCAGGGAGAGTACGGCGTCGGGATCGGCTTCGAAGCCGTGCCCTATTCGCTCGCAAGGTGGATCAGCGGCGACAAGGCCGCCATCGAGAAATTCTGCCAGGTCCAGCGCACCGCGATGGCGGACGACGTGGACGGCGACCCGGTATTCCTGGCCTCCTCCACATTCTCGCTGAAGCGGGTCGCTGATGCGAACGAGGGCCTGACCTTCCGCGACATCAAGGACGTGCGCCCCGTCGTGATAGCCTAACAACTTTCTTCTCCCTCTCCCCTTGAGGGAGAGGGCCCGGGTGAGGGATGGGCCGCGGCACAAATCCTAAGATCAGGGACACCACCCGCTCGCCGACGCGTTACACCCGACAGGAGGATCAATCATGAACTTGGCATTCCCCGCTATCGGTGCGGCCATCGCTGTCGCCGGAGCCGACAAACTCACGGGCGACCGTCGCTACAGCCAGATGTTTCGTCATCTCGGCTGGTCACGTTTCGACGCCCAGGCCGTCGCTTCTGCCGAGACCGTCGGCGGGTTGATGATGACCGCCCCGCCCACCCGTCGGCTGGGCGGCCTGCTCGTCGCAGGCGTCTCGGCGTCGCTGATGCTGAGCGAAATACGCCATGGCGACGATAAACTCGCCGTGGCGCGCGGCCTCGTGCTGCTCGCCGGGCTCGCCGCATTGATCGCACCGAGGCGGCACGGGTGACCTCGCCGCTTCGCATCGCCGTCGTGCTGTTCATGCACGAGACGGTGACGATGCTGCCCAACGACACGACACTGCAGGACTTCATCTACGAGGGCTCGCCCGCCGCGGGCGACACCCTGCTCGCCGCGTACCCGCGAGACTACATGGGCGGCTTCGTCCAGTTCATCCGTGAGCACCAGGACGTGACCCTGGTGGGGATCGAGTCGCCGCTGTTTCCCAAGACCGGCACCGGCTCGGGCTGGGTGACGGCGGAGGCGTTCGACACCTTCACCGCCCGCATGGTGGACCAAATCGTCGCCGAGGCTCCGTTCGACGGCGTGTACCTGTGCCTGCACGGCGCGATGGCGGTCCGCGGCACGCCCCGGCCGGAGGCGGAACTGGCCCGCCGGGTTCGGGCAGCGGTCGGCCCCAAAGCGATGATCGCCGCCACCTTCGACCCGCACGGCAACGAGGACGCAGCGTTCTTCGAGCACGCCGACATGGCGTTCACCGGCAAGTATTTCCCGCATTACGACAGCCACCTGCAGGGTGAACGCGCCGCCCGGTACCTGCTGCGGGCCTTGCGCGGCGACTACCGGCCGGCCAACGCCGTAATTCGAGTGCCGATCCTGTCCCCGACCGTCGTGCAATGGACCGGTGCGTCGCCCTGGATGGACCTGATCCAGCGGGCCCTGGTCTGGGAGGCGCGGTCGCCGGGCACCATCGTCAACGTATTCTTCGGCTTCCCCTGGGCCGACGTGCCGGACGCTGGCATGACGATCGCGGTCCTGACGAACGACGACCCGGCCCTCGCCAAGGGGGTTGCGCAGGACATGGCCGACTTCGCGTGGCGCCGTCGCGAGGCGCTGCTCGCCGCTGCCACTATCCACGGCATGGCGGAGGGTGTCGCCCTCGCGCAGCAAGCCGTATCGCGCGGCGAGGTCCCCGTCGTCTTGGCCGACCACAGCGACCGCTCCGGCGCCGCCACCTGGCTGCTGCAGGAGGTCGTGGCCCAACGGCTCGAGCGCGTGTTGCTCGCCACGGTCATGGACGATGACGCCGTGCAAGCCGTGCTGTCTTCGGGCGCCAAGGAGGGTCATGTTTTCGACCGGGACGTCGGTGGCCGGGTCGCTGCGTCGGCTGGCGAGCCGGTGCGGATCACCGGGCGGATCGAACGGATCGTGCGCGAAGGCGGCCGCAACTGGGTCTGCGTCCGGTTTGGCGGCGGCAACCTGGTGGTGATCAGCCCTTACCTCGTCCAGATCATGGAGCCTTTCGCGCTCGATGTGCTGGGCCTGGACCTGGCCCAGTTCGCCGTGATCGCGCTGAAGTCACGCGTCCATTTCCGCCGCGGGTTCGACGATAGCGGATTTGCTCGCACCATCCTGCTCGTAGAACCGGCGGAGCCTTTCCTCGGCACCATCCGGTTGGATGCGCTGCCCTACGAAAACCTGGACCCGCGCAGCTACTTCCCTTGGGGTGACCCCAGCCCCGCCTGGTGACAAGCGGCCTGCACTTCTCCAGCCACGCGACACTATTTTTCAGAATAGTCGCAAAATTTGCATCTGGAAGTACTCTGGAGGAGTATTCGACTCATGACCCATGCTGCGCGGATAGGAAGACTGGTTCTTCAGCGTAGCAGGACGTGGCCCGAGCAAAACCGACGGCAAATTCTACCCGACGATCCGAGCGAGATATCCGCAGACTGCGGAAAAATGATCCAAGCGCGACAAAACGCGAGGCGCCGATACTCGGTGCATCTCGCACGAAGACCTTGGAGGATATTTCCGTGAACCAACAGAGTCTCGGTGATCTGCGCATCTGCCTTGACCTTCCACCAGCCCGTTCTTCAAGCCTCGCGAGACGCCTCAGCGCCGGGGTTGCCGGGGCTGAATTTCTCGCGGCACTCGGGCCGATCGGGGCGGCACTGGTCAGCGGCCGCGTCGCCGCACAGGCTGTGATCAGTGATGTCGACATCCTGAACTTCGCGCTCAACCTCGAATACATCGAGGCGGAGTTCTACCTCCGTGCCGCGACCGGCCAGGGCCTCGGCGCCAGCGACATCGGCGGCACGGGTACGGCCGGCGCGGTGATTGGCGGCAACGCGGTGCCATTCGTGACGCCTCTATTCGCGCGCTACGCGCACCACATCGCCGTGGACGAGCAGCAGCATGTGCGGTTCCTGCGATCCGCCCTTGGGCAGGCCGCCGTGGCCCGCCCGCTGATCGACCTGGCAGGCGGCTTCCAGGCGGCGGGCATCGCGGCCGGGATCGCCTCGACCGCGGCACCATTCGACCCGTTTGCGAGCGAGACGAACTTTTTTCTCGGGGCGTTCGTCTTCGAGGACGTTGGCGTCACGGCCTACGCCGGGGCGGCGGCGCTGCTTCAGAACAAGGTTTACCTTTCGGCCGCGGCCTCGATCCTTGCGGTCAAGGCCTATCACGGCGGGCTGATTCGGACGGTGCTGGGCCAGTTGGGCTTCTCGGCCGCCTTCGACCCTCCAGCCTTAGCCGACCTTCGCGCTCAGGCAAAGCCAAGTGACGACCGCAGCGTGACTTACCCCCACAGCCGCTTCCTCGACATCGCACCCACCGGCAGCAACGACGTCGCGTTCCACCGCACCACGACGACGCAGGTCGTGAACATCGTGGCGCCCGGTGGCCAGGGAAAAGGCGGCTTCCTACCGAACGGCTTCAACGGCGACATCACCGGTAAGCTCGTCAACTAGGACCGCGCCGACAAATCGACGGTACGATGCGGCGAGCCCGGGTAACGCTGCCCGGGCCGTATATCGCAAGGCGACGGTCCGGCGGGCCCGGTTGCCGAGTTCGTCTCGTGCCGCCTCCGTCTCCGCAAGACGGGACACGGCGTCGGCCAGCGCCAAGGCGTCACCGGCGGCGACGAGCACGATCCCGCCACCGTCTGCCATTTCGGGAACCGCGCCGACTGGACTGGCGATGCACGCCATACCGGCCGCCATTGCTTCCACCAATGAGTTCGGGAAGCCCTCGCCGTGGGACGGCAGCAGGAAAATCGCGTGGCGCTGCATCAGCATGAGGATACGGTCATGGCTGGCCGGCCCCTCGGCCGTCAGCCCGGCGATCCCGATGGCCTTCACACGCTGCATGAGCGCCGGGGTCGCGGCGACGATGTGCAGGCGCACCGCAACACGTCGGCGGTGCAGAATTTCAATGGCGGCCAGCACCTCCTCCACGCCCTTTCGTTTCGCTTCCAACCCGGCAATGAACAGGCAACTGGAAACCGCTTCGCCCTGCACCCGCGAGGGCGCGGCGACCGCGTGCGACCAATTGGGCAGCAGCACGATCTCCCCTTCCCGGCCGGCCTGGCGGATCACGTCCCGTGCAAACGCGGATTGGGCGATCACACAGGCCGGCAGGCGCAGCACGGCCGAGATCAGCCGACGCTCCAGCCACGAGGCATTGCCCCAGAACAGATCGAATGCGCCGCCGATCCGGAATAGCACGGGCCGGCGCAGCAGGCGGGCCATGGCGGCGTAGAGCCCTGCCTCCCAGAACACCTGGTAGTCGGAGGCCTGGATCTGCACGAGGTCCGCCCGTTGGCGCAGCACCACGAACGGAAAGCTCGCCAGGTGCCATGCCGTGACCAGCATTCCCGCGAGGATCCGCCTGGGTCCGCCGCGGAGCATGGCGCCGTAGCCCCAATTGTCGGTCACGTTCTGCTTGGGCGGACGCGAGGTGGTGAACGGGATGAACATCACTTCGGCGGCCAGCGGCGAGACCATCAGGTTGAGCATGAAGGTGGTCACGCCGCCCTTGGTCGGCGGCATCGGGCCGACCAGCAGCACCCGCGGCCGCATGGCTACCGCCGCCGGGCGGCGACGATGATCATGTTGCTGGCCCGGCGCTCCGGCAGCAGCCATGCCAGCAGCCGGTTGATGCGGTCCGCCCGGGCGAAGTGGGCATGCTCGAGGTAGCTGAAGCCCGAGGCATCGAGGTCGGCCTTCAGCCGCTCGGGGGTGCTGAACTGGCGGAGCAGGCCGAAATACACCGGGTAGCCGGTGAGGCGGTGTACCAGGCGAACGATTGCCCGGCTAAGCGAGTCTCGGTTCGAGATGGAAAACACCAGCATGCCACCCGGCCGGAGCAAGCCACGGATCGACAGCAGCGCTTCGGGTAGCGAGGGCAGGTATTCCAGCGCGCTCGACGAAATGACCGCATCGGCCGTCTTCCAACGCTCCGGCAATGCGATCGGCAAGGTCGCCTCGACGAACTGGGCCCGCCCGAGGCCCTCGTCCATCGCAGACCGCCGCGCGATGGCCAGCATACCAGGTGCGCCATCCACCCCGACCGTCTCGATGCCGCGCCGGGCCAGTTCACAGGCGAGGATGCCACTGCCACAGCCGAGATCGTACGCGAACGTCGCCCGGGACAAGAAGCGGTCGATGAACCGCCGCCAAACCTGCAGCCGCTCCTGCCGGTTTGCGTCCGCCGAATAGCTCGCGTGGAAGCGGGCCGCTGCACCGGAATAGTAGGCAACGGCGTCCATCCGGGTCGTAGACATGTGCGAGTGCATCCCAACATACGGCTGCATTCAGCTACGATGTCGTGGCACGCTGCGCAAGTGAAACGAACGTCAAACGCCGTGATAGGCTTTGAACCACGCCACGAAGCGCGGAACGCCCGCCTCCAAGCTCGTTGCAGGAGCGTATCCTGTTAGGGCCGTGATGGCGTCGATCGATGCCCATGTCTCGACCACGTCTGCCAGCGGGCGCGATTGGGTGCGGATGATGGCTGGCCGCCCAAGCCCCGTCTCCAGCAGGCGCACGAGATGGCTCACCTTCTCGCTGCGGTTGTTGCCGATGTTGAGGATGCGTGGCGGACCCGGCGGCGGCGGGCGGTCCATCACGCCGACCACCCCCGTGACAATGTCGTCGATATAGGTGAAGTCGCGCTTCAGCAGCCCGCCATCATACAGAGTGATCGGCTTGCCGGCGACGATCGCCTCGGCGAACCCGTAATACGCCATGTCCGGCCGGCCCCACGGCCCGTAGACGGTGAAGAAACGCAGCCCCGTCTGTGGCAGCGCGAACAGATGGGTGTAGGCGTGGCTCATCAGCTCGTCGGCGCGCTTGGTGGCGGCGTAGAGCGATGTGGGTTCGTCGACGGCGCCATCCTCTTCGAGCGGAAACTCCTTTGCCAGCCCGTAGACCGAGGAGGAGCTGGCATAGACGAAATGCTGCAGATCCGGCAGCAAGCGGGCCGTCTCGAGCATGACGAGATGGCCCATGACGTTGGAGTGGATGTAGGCCAAGGGGTTCACCATCGAGTAGCGGACGCCCGCCTGCGCCGCCAGATGCACCACGTGGGTGATACCGGGCGACTCGCGGGCGATGGCCTCCATGGCGGCACGGTCGGCGATGTCGGCGCGATGCAGGGTGAAACCGGGCCGGGTCAGCCGGGCGATTCGGGCCTCCTTCAGGGCGACATCGTAATAGTCGTTGAAGTTGTCGATGCCGATCACCTCGGCGCCGGACGCGGCCAGGCGTTCTGCGACGTGATAGCCCACGAACCCGGCGACACCTGTCAGAAGAACGACCAAGATAGCGCCTTCCACCACAAACCCGCCGTCCTTAACGACCTCTCCCTGCGCATTGCAAGCAGGCTCGTTGCAAGCAGGCGGGGTGCCGCGGGATACTTCGCGCATGGTCCGCCTCGCAGTATTCACGCTCGTGATCGGTTTCGGTGTGCCTGGTCTCGCGGGTGCCGCCACGCTCGATGACTTCTTCGCACGCGGCTACACGGTCGCGGCATCGACCACGCTGGCGGGTAATTTCACCGGATGCGTCCGGCAGCACCGCCTGGAATTCGCCGACGGCTCGGTGTTCGCCTGCGCCCGCACCATGGCGCAAATCGCGTACGCGCCCCGCGTCTACATCCTGCGACTGGGGGGCGATGCGCCCTCCGTCGTGCTGGTCGGCTCGCGCGTGCAGGCGGGAGAGTTGTTGCGGCTGCGGCTGCACGACTATCCCGTGCCGTTGCGGATGGACCCCGACCCGCAACTGTCCGGGCCTGCCGCACCGGGGGTGGCGTTGGCACCCGTCGGGCCGATCCCGAGCATCGATACGCTCATGCAGCAACAGAATGCTCCGTTATCCGCGCAGCAGACCCGTCTGCCGACACCGCCCCCCAAGAATCGCTCCAGTCGTTAACGTCCCATCCACCCGTCTCTGCGAAACTCACGGGGTGAGACAAGCGAGATGGGGAGCAGTCATGGCCGAGGATTGTTACGCGCTGTTCGAGGATGACGTGCTGGCAAATGATGGCGGGCAGGCGTGGGTCGGGCTGCTGCTCGTTACCATCTGCGGGTTTGCCAGCCTGCGGGTGCTGATCTGGCTGGTCGGCCTTTTTGGACAGTTTGTCATACATTAGTATTCTTTTCCGTTATCGCATCGACTACACTGGTCATCAGTCAGGCCAGTGGAGGCGAGCGAGTGCGCAACGACGTGGGATCACGCAGCTTCAGCGCATGGGTCGACGCCTTTCGCTGGCTCGCCGCCGCGTCCGTGCTGATCACGCATGCGGGGCTGCGCATGCTGGTGCCGGTCGGGGATATGCCGGCCGTGTCCCTGCCGCATGTGGCGTATGCCTTCTTCGCCGGGTTCGACCACCAAGCGGTGATGATTTTCTTCGTGTTGAGCGGCTTGCTGGTCGGCGGATCCGTCATGCGGGAGGTCTCGGCAACCGGCCAGATCGCGTTCGGTGCCTATTTGGGGCGGCGGATCGTGCGCCTTTGCCTCGTCCTCTGGCCCGCTTTGGCGCTCGCAGCCATTTGCACCAGCCTCTCGCTGGCATTCGGGGCGAACCGGCTCGGCATCCTGCCCGCCGACACCGCAGACACGCTCTCCATGCCGGTTCTGCTGTGCAACGCCGTCTTCCTGCAGACCGCCGCCTGCCCGCAATTCGCGGCCAACGGTGCATTGTGGTCGCTGTTCAACGAGTTCTGGTATTATCTGCTGTTCCCACCCCTCGCGCTCGCGGTGCTGCCCAGGCTGCGGCTGGGCACAAGGGTGGCGCTCGGTGGCTTGGCCGTTGCGGCGCTGGCGGGATTGACCTCGGTTCAGTTCACCGGGTCGCCGATCGGGCCTTACATGCTGGTTTGGGTCGTGGGCGTCGCGGCCGCCCGGCTGCCCCGGCCGGTGATCCGGCGCCCATGGCTGGCCGCTGGGCTGTTGGTCGCCGGGTCGGTGGCGACGCGGGTGCTCGTGCGCCGATCATTCGCCGAGTTGCACCCCCTGATGTCGGCCGAACTGGATTTCGGCCTGGCGCTGCTATTCGGTAACCTGCTGCTGGCATTGCGGTGCTGCCCGGCGCTGGCGCCCCCGCCCTGGGCGCGGCTGCACGGGGCGCTGTCCGGATTTTCGTTCTCGCTGTACTGCACGCACATCCCCGTGCTCGTGGTCTACATCACCGTGCTGAGCGGGTTGTACGGCATCGGCTGGCAGATGAGCGGAACCGGCGCTGTCCCCTGGCTGGCCCTCGGCGGCGGGCTGACTCTCTGCGTCGCCGTCGCCTGGGGGTTTGCGCAGCTGACGGAGGTGCACACCTCGGCGGTTCGCGGCTGGTTGGCGAACACCTGGCCCGTCCAGCGCCTCGCCGCCCATGGCGCGAGGTGATGGGGCGGCTCGAGCGCGCCTACGCCGTCGTCGGTATCGTGTACTATGACCAAGGCATCATACTGGCCCTGCGGTCCGCACGCGGAGCCGAGGCGCTGAAGCCGGGCTCGTCCGATATCATGAGCACGATCGTCCAGTTCGCGATCCTGGCCACTCTGCTCGTGATCCTGTTGGTTCGCCGCCGTGTCTACATGCCTATATTCCGTCACGTGGCGCCGTATCTCGTCATCCTGGCGCTCTCCTTCGTGTCGGTGCTCTGGTCGGACAATCCGTTGCCGACGGCCCGGCGATCGATATCCCTGGCCAGTTGCGTGCTGTTCGGCCTGTACCTGTGCCAGACGCTCGGCTTGCGCGGCGCGATCCGGATGGTCGGGCAATGCTCGGTGTTTCTCGGCCTGCTCTCGGTGGCGGTCTTCGTGGCGGTCCCCAAGATCGGCCGCGAGACCGCGGCCGGCTACGAGACTGCGATGCGCGGCGTGTTCTCGCAGAAGAACCCGATGGCCGAATGCATGCTGCTCGGCGTCAGCTGCTACTGCTTCCGGCTACTGGACGAGGGCCGCCGCCTCAAGCATTTCGCCGCGCTGCTGGTCTTGTTGGCCTGCATCGCGTTGGCCCGTTCGGCGACCTCGCTCGGCATCGCGGCCGTGGTGCTGGTCGTCACCGGCTTCATGGCCACGCGCGGCTGGCCGCGGCTGCGGCTGATGCTCTGCTTCGGCACTGGCTGGACCGTGTTGGCACTGGTGACGTTCGCTGTCGTGTCGCCGGAATCGTTGATGGCCTTGTCAGGCCGCGACACCTCGCTCACCGGGCGCGGGCCGCTGTGGCACGAAGTGATGCACGTCATCGCTCAGCGACCTTTGCTCGGCCACGGCTATGCCGGATTCTGGAACGGCGATTCGAAGGAGGTGCAATTCCTCTGGCTACAGGCCGGCTGGGAAGCGCCCGACTCCCATGACGGCTACCTGGACGTGCTGGTCGAGCTCGGGATCGTTGGCCTCGTGGCCTACCTGTTCATGTGGGGCCGGGTGACCGCCCGCGCGTTCGGCGCACAACGATCCGGCAGCCTGCGAGAGGTACGATGGGTGTTGCTGTTCATGCTCATCAACGTCCTCCTCAACCTCGACGAGGGGCCGATGCCGTATTCCAACGGTTTCACCATGCTCATGCCGGGTGCCCTGCTGGCCCTGGGCGTGTGGCACGGGCGCCAGCGCATAGTGGCCGCGCTCGAACACTGGCAACCGGCGCCGCCCCAGGCACGATACGCCGGATGACCGCCCCGCTCGTTACAGTCGTCATTCCAACCCGGCACCGCCCGGGACTGGTGCTCCGCGCCCTCAACAGCGTGCTGGCGCAGACCCATGCGGCGCTCGACGTCGTCGTGGTGATCGACGGCCCGGATCCGGAAACGGCGCACGTGCTGGACCACTGGCTCGATGACCGGGTGCGCGTCATGCAGACCGAAGTGGCGTCCGGCGCCGGGGCCGCACGCAATTTCGCCGCAGCGACCGCGCAGGGCAGCTGGATCGCCTTCCTCGACGACGACGACGAGTGGCTGCCGGACAAGATCGCCCGCCAACTCGCCGCAGCCGCCGGGCGCGACGTGCTGGTGACGTGCCGCTCGCTGGTGCGGACACCCGCCGGCGAGGAGCTTTGGCCGCGCACCCTGTACGAGAGCCCGTTGCCGGTGGACGAGTACCTGTTCGACCGCCGCACCCCGTTCCGCGGCGACGCGCATGTCGGCACTTCGACGTTCCTGATGCCCACGTCCCTGTTCGCCCGCACCCGGTTCAGCACCGACCGCCAGAACGAGGACACCACCCTGCTGCTGCGCGTCACCAAGCAGGCCGGCGCCATCGTCGTGATGGTGCCGGACGCGCTCGTGGTGCTCTACAAGGAGGAAGCGCGGGAGTCGCTCGGCGGCCGTTTCGACTGGCGGGAGATGCTGGGCTGGGTCGACGGCATGGGCGAGTTGGTGACGCGCCGGGCGTATAGCGGCTTCTGCCTGATCTATCTCGGGTCGCAGGCAGCGCGGCGGGGCGACGTGCGGGCACTCCCGGTGTTGCTCGGCCGCGCCTTCGCCCGCGGCGCTCCGCGGCCGATGCACCTGCTGCCATTCCTGGCGTTCTGGGTGCTGCCGCCCGGCTTCCGGCGCCGCTTGAGGCTCAGCCTGGCCCGGCCCGCTGCGTGCTGATCCGCCACAGCGCGCTCTACACCGCGGGCAAGCTGATTCCGGGCATGCTCGGCATGGTGACCACCGGGCTGCTCACCCGCCTGCTCGACCCGGCGGCATACGGCCTGTACGGCGTGGCGTTGGTCGTGATGACCTTCGGATCCACGCTGGTGTTCGACTGGCTGGGCCTTGCCTATCTGCGGATCGCGCAACGCACGCACGACGCCATCACCGGCACCATCGTCACGATCTTCGCCGGTCTCGTGACGCTGACCGCGGGCGTGGCACTGACCGCCTGGGGCGCAGGCTGGCTCGCCGGCCCCACCGGGTTGGCGGTTGCCGCCGGCTTGCTGCTGATGTGTTGCTATGGCGCCTTCGAGCTCGCCGCCCGCCTGCCGGTGGCACGGGGACAGCCTGGGCGATACCTGGTGATGAACGCCGGGCGCGCCGTGCTCAGCCTGGCCGGCGCTGCGGGTGCAGCCTGGTTCACACGGGACCCGGCGTGGACGGTCTGCGGGACGGCCCTGGGCTCGGCCGGCGGCGTGCTCCTGGGTGGGCAACGGCTAGGATGGCCGCGCTTCAGCCCCGTTCTGGCGCGGCAGATCGCCGTGTTCGGCCTGCCACTCGCCTGCAGCATGGCGCTCGCCAGCGTCGCCAATAGCGGCGTGCGCGGATTGCTCGAGGCGTTGGATTCGGCTGAAGCGCTGGGGCTGTACACGGCCGCCTTCCTGTTGGTGCAGAACACCTTGGCGGTCGTCGCGGCGGGGATCGCGTCGGCGGGGTACTCGGTGGCGGTCCGCCTGCTCGAAACCGGGAACGAGGCCGCATCCCGCCGCCAGGTGGCCGCGAACTGGTCGTTGCTGCTGGTGGTCATGGCGCCGATGGCGGTTGGCATGGCACTCACCGCACCCCAGATCGCCGCCGTCTTGGTCGGCCCGCGCTATGTGGCGGGGGTGGCGCTGCTGACGCCTTGGCTGGCCGGCGCCGGATTCTTTGCCGGCCTGCGGGCCCACGGGCTCGACCACCCGTTCCAGCTCGCCAATCGTCCTGGACAGTTGGCGGTGGTGACGGCGGTAGCTGCCGCGGTGGCCGTGCTGCTCACCGTGGCGCTGGTGCCCCAATTCGGGCCAGTCGGCGCGGCTGCCGCGTCGCTGGCGGCTGCGGTGTGTTCCTGCGTGTTGGCGCTCGTCCTGGGGCAGCGAACCTGGACAGTGCCGCTGCCGATTGGAAGCTGCCTTCGCGTCCTTGCCGCCTGCCTCGCCATGGCGTTGGCAGTGCGAGCGGTTCCGGACGCGCTTGTAACCGAGGTCGGAGCCGGCATCGCAAGCTACGCTGCCGCATGTTTCGCGCTCGATGTCCTCGGCGTGCGCCGGAAACTCTTGGCTCGGGCCTGGCCGGGTGCAGTTGCCGCCCCACCCTTGTCGTAGGGTGGGGTGCGCTTTGGCACCCCACCACAGCCGCCGCAGCGGTGGGCGGAGCAGTTCCACGGGGTCATTGTACTCGGTGCAGCAATTCCGTAGGCCAAGCTCCCCTGCGCATTGCCTAACCGCGCAGCCACGACCTACGGTCCATTACGATTGCCGGACCACGCCGGCATCGCGGGGAGGATGAGGATGTCGGCAGCGCTCGCCCAACAGCCGGTCATGGACCAGGCTGTGCGGCACTTGGTCACCAACTACAACCCGAAGGGCAACCGGGTTGGCTGGCTCATGATGTCCTCCATCCTGGTGGAGGCTTGGGACCTTTACTCCATCGCATTCGTGCTGGTGTTCATCCGCCAACAATACAATCCGGACCCATTCATGCTGGGCCTTGCCGCTGCGGCGACGCAAGGCGGCGCACTGGTGGGGGCGCTCATCGGCGGCTGGCTGTCCGACCATATCGGCCGCCGGGTCATGTTCCTGTCGACGATGATCATGTTCATCATCTTCGCCCTGCTGCAGGCGTTCGTGACCGACGTGTTCTGGCTGGTGGTGGTGCGACTGATCCTGGGCATCCCGCTCGGGAGCGACATCTCCAACGGCTACACGTACATCATGGAATCGATGCCGAAGGGCGCCCGCGAGGTCATGGGCAACCGCTGGCAGTTCATGTTCGCCATCGGCGAGGTCGCGACGCTCGCCATTATCGCCGTGTTCATCTTGGCAAACCTGCCCCCGCACCTGATCTGGCGCGTCACGCTGGGCCTGGGGGCAGTCCCGGCGCTCGTGATCCTGCTGATGCGTCACGACCTGCCGGAGACGGCGGTGTGGCTAGTGCGTCGCGGCCGGTTCCGCGAGGCCAAGGCGGTGTCGCAGAAGATGTATGGCGACGATCTGCCGATGCTGCCGAACCAGGACGTCCAAGTGCCGCGCCCGAGCCCGACGGCATTCCTGGCAGACCTGCGCCAGGACCCGATCCGCTGGCGCGCGACGATCTATGGCTGGATTGCCTGCTTCGCCCAGGGCAGCGAGTTTTCCACCTTCGCGTTCTATCTGCCGGTGCTGTTCATATCGGTCGGTGTCTCATCGATCCTCGGCACCGATCTCGTGACGATGTTGCTTTACTGTCTGGCCGCGGTGGCTGGCTGGGTTGGGCCGCTGCTCACCCCGAAGATCGGTCATCGCGGGATCGGCATCGCCGGGTTCGGGATCGTACTGGTGTCGCTGATTGTGGCAGCAGCGGCGATCTACACCGGTCACCCGATGATCCTGCCGTTCGCAGCGGCAGCAATGCTGTGGGGCCATTACTGGGACGCCTCCAACTGCATGACGATCCCGACCATGGTGGCCCGGCCGCAATACCGCGGCACGGCCAGCGGCTTCGCCTACATGTTCGTCAAACTGCCGTCGTTCCTGGCGATCTTCCTGTTCCCAGCGCTGTTCGGCGCGATCGGCCAGGCGGGTGCCACGCTGTTCGTGGCGATCTTCCCGCTGTGCGGTTTGCTCGCAGCGATCTTCATCCTGCCTGAGGTTTACGGCTTCGAGCAGGATTGACTGGGGTGAAGCGGGCAGGTGCATCGAAGCACCTGCCCCGCCTCAACCGCATCGGGCAGGTGGTAGCGGCGGGCGGATTTGAACCACCGACCAAGGGATTATGATTCCCCTGCTCTACCGCTGAGCTACGCCGCCAGCCGACGGCGCGCTGTTACGCCGGGGCAGGGCCGCAAGTCAACTCACCCTGGCAGGTCACCTCCGCAAGATGACAAGATCATGAACACGTTTTAAATTATAGCTTGTCGAGCATTTTCAACGATGTAACGGCCTGTTTCAACCTAATCTAGCATTTGTCGCTTTGCCATCGGCGCGGCGAGGTCTAGGCGGGCGCCTCAACTTAGAAGGGGGCTCGCACCATGCGGCTTCGCACCATGCTCGCGGCCAGTGCCGCCGCCATCATTCTGCCCGGCGCCGTGATGGCTCAGCCCATCAATGGTTTGTACATCGGCGCCGGCGCGTTGTACAACTACAAGCAGGACGAGCACATCCAGCGCTCGCCGGGCGCAGGTCTTGGCAGCTCGCGGTTCAAGTTCGACGAGGCCGGGTTCGGTGGCGTCGGCTCGGTGGGCTACGGCCTGGGCAATGGGCTGCGGTTCGAGATCGAGGGCGACTACCGGCAGAACGGCATCCGCCAGCGCGGCGGCACCACGAACCCGAGCTACGGCCAAGGCACGCAGCAGGATTACGGCGTGATGGGCAACGTGCTCTACGACGTGGATCTCCGGCCGTACGGCGTGTCGTTCATGACGCCGTATGTCGGCGTCGGCGCCGGGTATCAGTGGACCCACATCGACGGCTTCCAGTCGCTGGGCACCACCAACGGTACCGTCACCCACATCGGCGGGACCAGCAACGGCTTCGCCTACCAGGGCATCGTCGGCGCGGCCTTCCCGATCAACGCGGTACCGGGCCTGGCGATCACGGCGGAGTATCGCTTCCTGGGCATCCTCGGGAACCAGAAATATACCGCCGAGCGGTTCTCCACGGCGAGCGGCTACCAGAGCGGCAACGCCGATACCACCGAGGACCTGAACCACAGCTTCCTGCTCGGCGTGCGCTACGCCTTCAACAGCGCGCCGCCGCCCGCCCCGCCGGCCCCGGTCACCCCCGTGCCGGTGGTTACGCCGTCGCGCACCTACCTCGTTTTCTTCGACTGGGATCGCGCAGACCTGACCGACCGGGCGCGCCAGATCATCTCCGAGGCGGCGCAAAACAGCACCCGGGTGCAGACGACCCGCATCCACGTGCAGGGCAACGCCGACCGCTCGGGCACGCCGCAGTACAACCAGGGTCTGTCCCTGCGTCGCGCACAGACCGTCGCGGCGGAGTTGGTGCGTGATGGCGTGCCGAACGGCGAGATCGACATCCAGGCCTTCGGCGACACGCGCCCGCTGGTGCCCACCGCCGCCGGCGTGCGCGAGCCGCAGAACCGCCGCGTGGCGATCATCCTGCAGTAGAGTTCTTCTCCCTCTCCCCTTGCGGGAGAGGGTCGGGGTGGGGGGTGCCCATTCGCTCGGTCGGTCGAACGAGGGGTCCTCACCCGCCTGGCACACTGCTATCCGGTTAAGGCGCTTCGCATTTGGAATCCAACACCGTCATGCCAAGGCTTGACCTTGGTATCCACGCGGTGGGGCTGGTGACGTCAGACGAGGTTTGACCCACCGCATTCACCATGGCGGGGCCGGGGTCTGCGGGACGCCGTGGATGCCAGGGTCAAGCCCTGGCAAGACGGTGGAGACTTGGCAAGGCAGACGTCTTTCAACGGGCCAGCGGTACGCCTCGCGGGAGAGCGAGACGTCAGGTTCGTGGGGGTATCGGGTCGCCGACGAGGCCGCGGGCGAAGTCCATCGCTTCGAACGGTCGCAGGTCGCCGGCCTGTTCGCCGACGCCGACCGCATGCACCGGCAGACCGTAGTCTTCGGCCAACGCCACCACGATGCCGCCCCGCGCGCTGCCGTCGAGCTTGGTCACGATCAAACCGGTCACGTCCACCATCTCCTTGAACACGCGCACCTGTTCCAGCGCGTTGTGCCCCGTGGTCGCGTCCAGCACCAGCAGCACGGAATGCGGCGCCGATGGGTCCTGCTTGCGCAGCACGCGGATGAGCTTGGCCAGTTCGTCCATCAGCGCGGCTTTGTTGTGCAGCCGGCCCGCCGTGTCGACCAGCAGCACATCCGCACCCTCCGCCCGCGCCTTGGTGAGCGCGTCGAAGGCGAGCCCGGCGGCATCCGCGTTGGGTGGCCCGGCGATCACCGGCGCTCCAGTGCGGTCGCCCCACACCTGCAACTGTTCGACCGCGGCCGCGCGGAACGTGTCGCCAGCGACCAGGATGGGGCGCAGTCCCTCCTCGCGGTACTGCAAAGCGAGCTTGCCGATCGTGGTGGTCTTGCCGGTGCCGTTCACGCCGACGACGAGGATCACATGCGGCTTGCGGGACCGGTCCAGCACCAGGGGTTTGGCAACCGGCGCCAGGATCACCGCGATTTCCTCCGCCAGCGATTCCTTGATCTCCGCATCAGTGACGCTGCGGCCGAACTTGCTCTTGCGGAACGCCTCCACGATGTCGGTCGCTGCGGCCGGGCCGAGATCGGCGCCCAGCAGCAATTCCTCCAGCTCGGCCAGCGCGTCGTCGTCCAGCGTCCGCTTGGCGAACGCGGCGGTGAGGCCCCCGGTCAGCTTCTCGGTCGACCGGGTGAGGCCGGCCTTGAGCTTGTTGAAGAACCCGCCGAGCGCCATCAGGCCGCCTCCGCCAGCAGCCCGCCGGCATCGACCGCCGTGACCCGGGCGCGAACCAGGGCACCGGCTGGGGCGTCCAGCCGGACAGGGCTGAACTGCTCGCTATGGCCACGCCCACCGCGTTCCACCAGCACCGTCACGGTTCGGCCAAGCTGGGCGGCGTGGAAGGCGGCGGCGTTGGCCGCGGCCATCTGACGCAGCCGGGCCGCGCGGTCGCGCCGGACTATCACTGGCACGGGCGGCATGCGGGCGGCGGGAGTGCCGGGCCGCTCGCTATAGGGGAAGACGTGGAGGTAGGGGATCTCCGCCTCGGCCACGAACCGCTCCGTCTCGGCCGCCAGCGCGTCGGTTTCGGTCGGGAACCCGGCGATCAGGTCAGCGCCGATGCCGATCCCCGGCCGCAGGGTCCGGGCGCGGCGGATCAGTGCCAGGGCGTCGGCGGGGCCGTGGCGGCGGCGCATGCGTTTCAGCACCAGGGCCGACCCCGACTGCAGCGACAGATGCAGATGCGGCATGAAGCGCGGCTCGCCGGCCAGCAGGTCCCACACCGAGGCGTCGATCGCCGCCGGGTCGAGCGAGGACAAGCGCAACCGCCGCAGCCCCGGCACGCTGCGCAACACGGCGGCGGCGAGGTGGCCGATCCCAGCCTCGTGGCTGGCGATGTCGACGCCGGTCAGCACCGCCTCCTGCACGCCGCTATCGACCAGGGCGGCGACCTGGGCCACCACCTCCGCCACGCTCACGCTGCGATTGCGGCCGCGGCCGAACGGGATGGCGCAAAAGGTGCAGCGATGGTCGCACCCCGCCTGCACCTGCACGAAGCCACGCGTGTGGGCGGCGAACCCGGTGATGGCAGGGGCGGATGCCGGCGCATCCGCGTGACTGACCCGGCTCGGGGCGCCGGCCTGCCACGATTGCGCGTGCAGCTTGTCAGCGTTGCCCAGCACCCGGGACACGCCCGGCATCGCCATCCAGCGCGCCGGGTCGAGTTGGACCGCACACCCGGTGGCCACGATAGCGGCGCCTGGCCGATCCCGTACCGCACGGCGAACCGCCTGCCGCCCCTGCCGCTCCGCTTCCGACGTCACGGCGCAGGTGTTGATCACGACCGTGTTCGCGCCGGGATCGAGCAAGGCGCGGATCGCCTCGCTCTCCACGATGTTCAGGCGGCAGCCGAAGGTGACGAGTTCAGGCCCCATCAGGACCGCTTGATGGGGTTGGTCGCAGCCAGCTGTGTGCCCTGGCGGTTCGGCGTGAACGTCAGCCCGATATCGTACGTGCTGCCGCACGCATACAGCACCCAGGTCTCGTGCCAGGCGCGGCCGTCGCGGCCATCGGTGATTTGCGGGTTGGGCAGGCCGATATAGCCGTCGAACCGCGTATTGATGAAGCTCTGCTGCCGGCAATTGGGCGGCGATGCCCGGACGGCGACCGCCTGGACATACTGCAACGCCGATTTCTGCGTCTCCGGGTCGGCCTGCGTGGTGCCGGGCATGGTGGCGATGCGTGCGGGCGCGGCGCCCGGTTGCAGCACTGTCAGCACGTTCAATGAACGCGGGGCGCCGCAGCCGGTGACCGTCAGGCGCTCGCTCCAGATCCCCTGCACGAGCGTGCCCTGCGGATCGAACTGGATGGGAGCGAACAGCGTCAGCTGGCCGGTCGGCTTGAAGCTGGCCGCTGCGCAGGCATCGGGCAGTTGCTTGAACTGCACCCGGGCCGCCGCGATCAGCGGGTCTTGCCAGCTCGATTGCTGCACCAGGGCGGCGAGCGTGGGAGGGTGGGCCGTCTTGGACTGCAGATCGGGCGACATGAGCGGGTCCGGCATCGGCGCAGGCGTCGGGGCCGCGGACGCCGTTGAGGCCGGTGTGGTCGGCGCGGAACCGGCTGGGGTCTGGGCAGCGGCAGGCCCGGCGAGCAGCAGCAAGGCGACGAGGGTGCGGCGAAGATCCATAGTGTCGTAAAATCCCTGGTTTGGCCGGCGCATCAGGCCGGGAAGGCATCGGGGTCGAACTGCCCCACGAACGCGCTGGCGACCGGCCCGGTCATCTCGACATGGCCGTCCTCGCGCCAGGTGATGTCCAGCGCGCCGCCATCGACGATCACGGTGGCGGCGCGCCCGGTCAGGCCGCGGCGGCTGGCATTGACCAGCGCGGCGCAGGCGCCCGATCCGCAGGCGAGCGTCAACCCGGCCCCCCGCTCCCAAACGCGCAGGCGGATCCGGGCGCCGTCCAGGACCTGGGCAAACCCGGCATTCACGCCCTGCGGAAACATCGGGTCGCGCTCGACCGACGGGCCGCGTACCGGCGCCTGGTCCAGCGCCTCGTCGAAGAAGGTGACGTGCGGGTTGCCCATGGAGACAGCCGCCGGGTCACCCGGCATGTCGAGATGCAGCGTGTCGGCCTGGTGGGCGAGCGGGATGTCGCGCCAATCGAGCCGGGGCTCGCCCATGTCGACGCGGATCCGGCCGTCGGGCAGGCGAACGGCTTCCAGCAAGCCCCCCAAGGTCAGCAGCCTGAGGACGGAGTGGCCGGTGTCGCGCATCAGCAGGTCGGCGGCGCAGCGCGTGCCGTTGCCGCAGGCGCCAGCCTCCCCGCCGTCGGGGTTGAAGAAGCGCAGCCGGGCGTGTGCGTCTTGAGCGGGCTCTATGGTGATGAACTGGTCGCAGCCGATCCCGGTGTGGCGGTCGGCCAGGGCCGCTATGCGCGACCGGCTGAGCGCTACGGATCCGGCGCGCTCGTCCACCACTACGAAGTCGTTGCCGGCGCCATGCATCTTGTGGAAGGGGATCCGCATGCGGCGGCTTATAGCCTCCCCTTGATTACAGGGTAAGCCAGGGCTAAAGACTGGCCCCTCGTCTGCGAGCCGGGCCTGGATGGGCATGCCCGGCCGCGACGCCTGCGTTTTTAGCAGGTTTCTGAACAAGGAGATGCAAATGCCCAAGTTGAAGACGAAGTCGTCGGTCAAGAAGCGATTCAAGATCAGCGCGACCGGCAAGGTTATCTCGGGCCCGTGCGGCAAGCGCCACGGCCTGATCAAGCGGACGCAGAAGATGAAGCGGTCCGCGCGCGGCAACCAGACGATGACCCATGCTGACGGCCTGACCGTCAAGCAGTGGGCCCCCTACGGCCTGTCGTAAGGAGCACCCGGAATGGCACGCGTCAAACGGGGTGTAACCACCCACGCCCGGCACAAAAAAGTTCTCGAGCAGAGCAAGGGCTTCGTCGGCCGCAGCTCGACCAACTACCGCATCGCGCTGGAGCGGCTCGAGAAGAGCCTGCAATACGCCTATCGCGATCGCCGCGTTAAGAAGCGCGAGTTCCGTGGGCTATGGATCCAGCGCATCAATGCGGCGGTGCGCGAGCACGGGATCACCTACAGCCGATTTATCGACGGTTTGAACAAGGCCGGTATCGAGATGGACCGCAAGGTGCTCGCCGCCCTCGCCTTCGACGACCCGGCCGCATTCGCCGCCGTGGTGCAGAAGGTTCAGGCCGCGCTGGCCTAGGCTATGGCGTGCTGGCCCGTGACTCGGCGTGGCTTGGCTATGCCGCTCCTGTCCGGGCTGGCGCTGCTGCTGGCGCCCCCGGCCCGGGCGCAGCTGAGCGGTCTCGGCCCTCCCCTCGCGGTGGTGACCTTGCGGATCGGCCCGGCGGACGATGCCGGGTTCCTGCACGACCTTGCCGACTACATCGGCCATTACGGCTTCGACGTGACGGGCCGCCCGGGTGGCCCCACGATCGACGGCCGCGCCGTGTTCCTCGCCTGGTTCCGCCGGCAGGACGGGGTGACGATGTTGGTGACCGACATCTCCGCGCCGGAGAAGATGCAGGCGTTCTTCTACGGCCGGCAGGATGGCACAGCGGGCCCGATCGCCGAGGATCTGGTGAAGGCCTATATCAGCAAGATGGGCAGCTACAAGGCGTTCGGGGTGGGGCCTTGAGTGCGCATTAGGTCTCCCTCTCCCGTTTTCCACGGGAGAGGGAGCAGAAACGTTCGTTGCGGAAACATAGAATGACCGACCTCGACACCCTCCAAGCCGAGACCGAGGCTGCCCTCGCCGCCGCGACCGATCTGGGTGCGCTCGATGCGATCCGGGTCGGCGTACTCGGCAAATCCGGCCGGCTCACCGCCATGCTCAAGGAACTCGGCCGCGCCACGCCCGACGAGCGGCGCGAGCGCGGGGCGGCGCTGAACCGCCTGCGCGACAGCATCACCGGGTCGATCGAGGCGCGCCGGGCCAACCTCGATGCTGCCGCCCTCGATGCGCGCCTCGCCGCCGAGCGGATCGACGTCACCCTGCCCCCGCCGCCTGAACAACCCGGCCTGATCCACTTGATCAGCCGCACGATGGAGGAGATGGCGGCGATCTTCGGCGCAATGGGCTTCAGCGTTGGTGAAGGGCCGGAGATCGAGACCGCCTGGAGCAATTTCGCGGCGCTGAATATCCCGGCCCATCACCCGGCGCGCACCGAGATGGACACGTTCTATGTCCCCGGCACCGATGACGGTCAGCCGCGGGTGCTCCGCACGCACACCTCCAACGTTCAGATCATCTCCATGCTGGGCGGCGAACCGCCGATGCGGGTGATCGCGCCGGGCCGGGTCTACCGGGCGGATCACGACGCCACCCACTCGCCGATGTTTCACCAGTGCGAGGGCATCGCGATCGACCGCAACCTGACGCTCGGCCACCTGAAGGGCTGCCTGATCGATTTCCTGCGCGCCTTCTTCGGCATCGCCAACCTGCCCGTGCGCTTCCGCTCCTCCTATTTCCCGTTCACCGAACCCTCGATGGAGGTCGATATCGGCTGGAACCGGCGCACCGGAGAACTGGGTGGTGGCGGCGACTGGCTGGAGATCCTGGGCAGCGGCATGGTGCATCCGCGCGTGCTGGCCAATTGCGGCATCGACCCGCGGGTGTGGCAAGGATTCGCGTTCGGCATGGGCGTGGAGCGTGTCGCCATGCTGAAATACGGCATCGCCGACCTGCGGCCGTTCTACGAGTGCGACCTGCGTTGGCTGCGCCATTACGGGTTCAACCCGCTCGCCCCCGTCGCCCTGCACGAGGGAGTGGCGTCATGAAGTTCTCGCTCTCGTGGCTCAAGACCCATTTGCAGACGGACGCACCACTCGCCACCATCACCGACACGCTCACCCGGATCGGGCTGGAGCTGGAGGGTGTGGAGGACGCCGGCGCGGCCCTGGCGCCGTTCCGCGTGGCGCACGTGACGGCGGCGGTGCAGCACCCCAATGCGGACCGGCTACGTGTCTGCACGGTGGATACCGGGGACGGCATCGTGAGTGTGGTCTGCGGCGCACCCAACGCGCGGGCCGGTATGAAGGCGGTGTTCGCGCCGCCGGGCAGCCACATCCCCGGCCTGAACACTGTTCTGAAGGTTGGCGAGATCCGCGGGGTGCAATCCGCCGGCATGCTGCTCTCGTACCGGGAGATGGGGCTCGGCGACGAGCATGACGGCATCGCCGACCTGCCGGACGATGCACCGATAGGCGTATCCTATCCTGCCTACGCCGGGCTGGACGACCCGGTGATCGAGATTTCCGTCACCCCGAACCGGGGCGACGCTCTGGCCGTGCGCGGCGTGGCTCGCGATCTCGCGGCCGCCCGGGTTGGCACGCTCGTGCCCTGGAGCCCGCCGCCGGTGAAAGGGCGGTTTCCCTCCCGCATCCGGTGGGACATCGAGTCCGCCGCCTGCAAGTGGGTGCTGGGCCGCACGATCAGCGGTGTGCGCAACGGACCGAGCCCCGAGTGGCTGCAGCGGCGGCTGCGGTCAATCGGGCTGCGGCCGATCAGCGCCCTGGTGGACATCACCAACTTCTTCACCATCGACCTCGGCCGCCCGTTGCACGTGTTCGACGCGGGCAAGCTCGACGGCCCCGTGCTGACGATGCGGAGCGGCACCGGCCATTCCTTCACCGCGCTGAACGGCAAGGACTATGCACCGACGTCCGAGGATTGCGTGATCGCCGACGCAGCCGGTGTGCAGTCACTGGCCGGGGTGATGGGCGGGGCCACCAGCGGCTGTACCGAGGCCACGACCGACGTCTTCATCGAATGCGCGCTGTTCGACCCGGTGGCCGTCGCCCTGACCGGCCGCCGCCACGACATCATCTCCGACGCACGCAGCCGGTTCGAGCGTGGCGTCGATCCGTCGATGCCCCCCGCGGCCCTCGATGCCGCCACGACCATGATCATGGAGCTATGCGGCGGCCAGCCGAGCGAGGTCGTGGAGGCCGGCAAAGAACCGGACTGGCACCGCACCGCGAGCCTGCGCTTCGCCCGGCTGGCGAGCCTCGGTGGCTTGGCTGTGCCCGGAGGCGAGGCCGTCCAGTCGCTGGAACGTCTCGGCTTCACCGTCCAAATGCGCGACACCGAGCGCGTCACCGTGGCGGTTCCGCCCTGGCGCAACGACGTCGCCGCCATCGCCGTGATGGACCAAGCCCCCGCCCTGCTGCCGGAACAGGCCCTTGCGGCCGCAGCCGGTTGCGCGGTCGCAGAACCGGAAGCCGACCTGGTCGAGGAGGTATTGCGGCTGCGCGGGCTGGATAGCGTGCCGCCCGTCTCGATGCCGGCCATGGCCCCCGTGCCACTTGCCACCTACACGCCGCGCCAGGTCCGCGCCGCCACGGCACGGCGCATGCTGGCAAGCCGGGGCATGCTGGAATGCGTCACATTCTCCTTCGTCGCGCACGAGCGGGCCGCGCTGTTCGGAGATACGCCGGCGGCGCTGCGGCTGCTCAATCCGATCGCCTCCGATCTGGACCAGATGCGCCCGACGCCCTTGGCCACGCTGGTGCCGGCGGCCGCCCGCAACTGCGCGCGCGGCCAGCCGTCCGGCGGATTGTTTGAAATAGGACCAGCCTTCACCGAGACCTCGCAACAGGTCGTCGCCGCCGGATTGCGCTACGGCCCGACCCCACGCAGCTGGCCGCCGGGCGGTCCGATCACGGCGCTGACTGCCAAGGCCGATGTGCTGGCACTGCTCGCCGCACTCGGCCTTCCGGTGGAGAGCCTGGGCGTCACGGCGGATGCACCGGCCCACTACCATCCGGGCCGGTCGGGCACGGTGCGGCAAGGGCCGAAACTGGCGCTGGCCACATTCGGGGAACTGCATCCGCGCGTGCTGGCCGCGCTGGACCTGCCCGGCCCGGCTATCGCGTTCGAAGTGCTGCTGGATGCCGTGCCCGAGCCCAAGCGCCGGCGCAAGGCAGCGCCCGACCTGCCCGCCTTTCAACCACTCCGGCGGGACTTCGCCTTCGTCGTGGACGCTGCGACCCCGGCTGAAACGCTGCTGCGCGCCGTGCGGGGGGCCGCGCGCGGCCTGATCAGCGCGGTCTCGTTGTTCGACGTCTACGAGGGCGAGCACATTCCGCCCGGCAAGAAGTCGCTTGCGGTGGAAGTCGTGATCCAACCACAGACGGCGACGTTGACCGACGCCGAGATCGAGGCGCTCGGAACCAAGGTGATCGAGGCGGCGGCCAAAGCGACCGGCGCTACGCTGCGGGGTTAAGCTACCCGGCGCCGTCCGCCATCGCCGGGCGGCGCCGGGCGCGGGCCTTGCCTTGGCTCTCCGTGACAACGCCGGGCGTAGGCTTCTTGCCCTTGATCGCGTCGGGCACGTTGACCCGATGCGCTCTCAACACCGGTGCATCCATGATCGTGACCCGCGGTGCGAACGCGCGGCATCCAACGTCCTCGCGCAGGATATGGTCCTGTGTCACGTCGCTCAGATTCGGATTGTAGAACGGATCGCCATCCCGAAGAATGCCCGCGTGCCGCTCGAGCATCAGCTCGGTATCTTCCGGATGCATGACCTGCTTGGTCTGGCTGCGGGTCGCGCTCTCGTAGTGGAACAGCACGGTGGCGCCGTCGTACAGTACCTTCAGCCCCATCTCCCGGACGCGCAGGCACAGATCCACGTCGTTGAAACCGACCACCAGCTTCTCGTCGAAGCCGCCGAGGTCTTCGAACACCGATCTGCGCATCATCAAGCAAGCCGCCGTCACGGCCGAATAGTCGCGCACCGAGGTCAGGCTGCAATTATAGCCGAGGTTGCGTGTGCCCTTGTTGTCCAGGTAGGCGAACTCGAACTTGAACGTCGCCTCCGCCGAGCCGTTGAAGCCGAGGATCACCCCGGCATGCTGCACGCGCCTGTCCGGATACAGCAGTAGCGCGCCCACGGCGCCGACCTCCGCGCGGTTGGCCAGGCTCCGCATGCGATCGAGCCAGCCATCGGTGATCGCCTCGATGTCGTTGTTCAGGAACAGCACGAACTCGCAATCGGCACCGTGCTGGGCCACGGCCACGTTGTTCATACGGGAGTAGTTGAACGGTCCCTCATACGGCATCACGGTGTGACGCTCGGCCAGTTCGGCGAAATATGCCTGGCTCTCCGGCTCGTCGGACTCGTGATCGACCAGCACCAGCCGGTACTCCGCACCGGCGGCCGTCTTCTCGATCGACTCGACCGCGGTGCGGACCAAGGCTGCTTTATTCTTCGTCGGGATCACGATCAGGATGCGCCCGCTACTGGCCGGCCAATTCACCCGGAACTGGTTGAACCACACCCCGTCTTCGACGGTGGCGCCGGTGCCGCGGCGGTCCAGGTGCCGCTGCAGCGCGCCGCGGGTCGCGGCCATCACGGTTTCCTTCTTGGAATGGCCCGTGCTGCTGCCATGGGTGCGCCAGCGATAGAGCACGCGCGGCGCATGGGCGACGATCTTGGCGTGTTCCAGGATGCGGAGCACGAAGTCGACGTCGGCCGAGATGGCCATGCTCTCGTCCCAACCACCGATCTGGTAGGCGATCTCGCGCCGCACGCACAGCATGTGCACGAAATACGGGTGCGACAGGTAATAGTCGTAGGAGAACGCCGGCCGGGCTTTCACGTCGGCGATGCTGACGATCTTCTCGTCCGTCGTGGCTTCGTCCGAGTAGATGAAATCCGCCTCGGACAACTTGGCGGTCCGCATCAGGTGATAGACCGCGTCCGGCTCCAGAAGATCGTCATGGTCCATGAAGGCCACGTATTCCGCGCGCGCCGCCCGCAGGCCGAGATTGGTCGCGCGCGCGATGCCGAGGTTCTGCGGCGAGTTGAACACCCGGATGCGCTGGTCGTGCTTGGCATACGCCTGCAGCACCTGGGCCACGTGCGGCAGGGTGGAGCAGTCGTTGACGCAGATCAGCTCCCATCGGTCGCACCACTGCGTGCGCACGCTCTCGAGCGCTTCGATCAGCCATTCCCGCGGCGTGTTGTAGACCGGCATGACGATGGAGACGCCGCTCGGCCCGGCGCGGTAGTTCATCATGCGCTTCAGCCGCGGCAGCAACGCCGGGTTCATGCCGCGCAGCGGGCGCAGGTAGCGCAGCATATTGGCGTTCTGCGTCGCGATCTTGGGCGAGCCCGGCAGGACCAGATCGGTCCCGGCGACGCGCACCGATACCTCCTTGCCCAGCAGGTCGAGCAAGGCCGCGCCGATCTCGATCTTGAACGCGCAAAAGCCCTCGTTCAGCCCGGCATCCAGCAGGTCACCACGGAACAGCTTGGCGGATGCTTGGGCGAGGACCTTGCCTTCGCACACTGCCTCGACCACCACCGGCGTCTTCGGGTCGAACGTGTTCAGCATCCAACCATGCGCGGAGGTGCCGTGCAGCCGGTCGAAGAAGCCACGGAACGGCAGCGGCGGAAGGGCCAGGAAGGGGCTGTTGCACAGCTCCATCTGCGTGCCCGACACCCGGATGGACACTTCGCGGGGCTGTTGGAACGCCTTGTCCGGCTTCAGGTTCAGCACGAAGGCCGAGAACCCGTCCCCCATGCCAGCCACGGCCAGGTCCGGCCGCGGCTGGTCGGCGACGACCGTATCCACCACCACACCGTCGATCACCAGGTCTAGCGAGACACGCACCGACGGCGCACGCAGGTTGACCGCCCAGCCCGAGATCTGGCCCGGTGCCACATCGTCCACGAATCCGGCCATGCCGACATCGTTGGCCGTGGCCGGGATAACGTGGCCCGCGACCGGCCGCCCGGCGATCCACGGCAACACCTTCGCCGGCTCGTTGGCTGGAATGGCCGTCAGCATCGGCAGAGCAAACGCGTAGTCGGACGCGCCGGAGCGGACTGCGAACCCACGGGCCACGCTGCGGGTGCCCGTCGAGCACTCGACCCACAACCGCTCGCCCAAGCCGTTCGCGGCGAAGCGGCCCTCCAGACGGCCTTCCTTCAATGCGAACCGGGACATGCGGAAGCCGAACACGGGCCGCAGATCGTAGGGCACGGGCAGGATGCTCTGTCCCGACACGAAATCCACCAGGTCCAGATGATCGGCCAGCGCGTATGGCGGCAACGCGATCTCGACCTCGATGCGCCGGCCAGCCGCTTTACCGGTCACCTCCCCGATATGCCGCCCGTCGAGCAGAACTCCGAGCGTCATCTCCTTCGGCAGTTTAGACCCTTGCGACTGGATAAGGGCGCGCACAAGGCCCTGCTCGCTCTGGAAGCTGACAGCAAAAGTCACCGAGCGTCACTCCCTAGCGTCAAAATACACTCGTGGTATCTACGAGGCAGTTTAACGAACCTTTACGCCCTCACCAACAAAGTTTTGCACCGCAGCACGCCATTGCGGCGGCGTTTTGTTCCCCGGTGTCGCGGCAATACTGCCAGGCGCTCGCCCCGACAACGCTCGGCTCGGTGCCGACGAATCCGGCATGCAACCTGCATGGATCCGGATCGAACCCCGGAGAGCCTCGATGCGTCACCGCCCGGCCATCCTTGCCGCCTTCCTACTCGGCGCTACCGCCCTCCTGTCGCCGGCGGCCCACGCCCAAACGCGCGCCGAGACGCTGCGGCAGGTGACGGGCAACACCATCAACACGTTGGATCCGACCATGCCCGGCTCCACGCGCGAGGCGTTCGGGTTGAGCATGAACGTGTACGACCGGCTGGTGACCTGGGACCGCAAGCCGCAGGGCAACGGCTTCATCTTCGACTTCGATCACATGCGCGGCGAGTTGGCCGAGAGCTACACGATCAGCCCCGACGGCCTCACCATCACCTTCAAGCTGCGGCCCGGCGCCAAATGGCATGACGGCACGCCGGTGACGGCGGAGGACGTGAAATGGTCGCTGGACCGCGAAGTGACGTCAAAATCGCTGGCCGGGCCGCAATTGCAGACGGGCTCGCTGACCAAGGCGGACCAGTTCAAGATCATCGACGACCACACGATCCAGGTGACGCTGGACCGTCCGGACCGGCTGGCGCTGCCCAATCTGGGCACCGTCTACGCCATCATGATCAACAGCAAGGTCGCCAAGCAGCACGCGACCCCGGACGATCCCTGGGCGCAGCAATGGCTGAGCGAGCACGAGGCGGGCGGCGGCGCCTACACGGTGGAGAGCTTCAAGCCGGGAGAACAGGCGATCCTGCGCCGCAACGAGGACTGGCAGAACGGGCCCGGTGGCAAGTTGCCGTTCTTCCGCCGGGTCATCTCGCAAACCGTGGCGGAGCCGGCGACGCGCGCCAACCTGGTGGAGCGCGGCGACGCCGACCTGTCGATCGACCTGCAGGCCAGCGACGTGATCGCTTTGGCGCAGCGCGGCAAGGTCAAGATCGTCTCCACCCCGCAGTTCAACGCGTTCACCTTCATCACCTTCAACCTGCGGATGAAGCCGTTCGACAACCTGAAGGTGCGCCAGGCCGTCGCCGCCGCGCTGCCGTATGACGACATGTTCCAGGCCGCGATCTTCGGCCGGGGCGCCAAGCTGTTCGGCGCCGACTGGACGGAGACGCCGCCCACCAGCCGCTTCCCGCAGCCGATGCCGCTGCATACCGATCTTGCGGCCGCCAAGAAGCTGCTGACGGAGGCCGGCTTTCCGGACGGCTTCAGCACCACGTTCAGCTTCAACGTCGGATCCTCCGCGGTCAGCGAGCCGATCTCGGCCCTGGTGCGCGAGTCGCTCGGCAAGATCGGCATCAAGGTCGACATCCAGAAGATGCCGGATGCGCAGATCAGCACCATGGTGGCGGACAAGAAGCTGCCGTTCTTCACCGAGACGTCGATCGCCTGGCTGCCCTCCACCGACTACTTCTTCCGTAACTTCTTCACCGGCGACCAGCGCTGGAATTATAGCGACTGGAACAACCAGGACATCGTGAACACCGCGCAGACCGCCCGCTTCGAACAGGACCCGGTGAAATACGATGCGAAGTCCAAGCACCTGGTCTCGCTGCTGGCAGAGGATGTCCCACAGATCCTGTTGTGGCAGCCCAACCAGGATGCGGTGATGGCGCCGTCCATCGACGGCTACACCTATTGGTTCCACCGCCAGGTCGACTTCCGGGATCTGTCCCGCAAGTGACACCGATCGCACTTGCCGCCTCCCTCTCCCGTCCTTCACGGGAGAGGGAGGCGGGGTGAAGGCCGCTTCGGTATCAACGCCGTGCGTGTTGCGGCACTCGCACCCTCACCCCGGCCCTCTCCCGCCCGCGGGAGAGGGAGACGAAAGTGCGCGCTCATGACGGCGGCCGGTTTCGCCCGGCGAACGGGGTGGCGGCTTGCCTCCGCGCTGCCGGCCTTGCTGGGCGTGGTGGTGCTCACCTTCATCCTGATGCGGGTGCTGCCGGGTGACCCGGCGGTGTTCTTCGCCTCCGGGCCCAATGCCGGCGCGGCCGAGATCGCGGACATCCGCCACCGCATGGGGTTGGACCAGCCGATGCCGGTGCAGCTCGTCCGCTATCTGCGCGACGTGGCGGAGGGCAATCTCGGCCGCTCGCTGACCACGGGCCAACCGGTCGCGACCGACCTCGCCACGCGCCTGCCGGCCTCGCTGGAGCTGACGTTCACCGCCTTGTTCATCGCACTCGGCTTGTCCATTCCGCTCGGCGTGATCGCGGCGTTGCGGCCGGGCAGCCTGGTGGACCACGCGATCCGCACCGTCTGCACGCTCGGCGTGTGCATGCCGACTTTCGTCTCGGGGCTATTGCTGATCTTCGTGTTCTATTACCTGCTCGGCTGGGCGCCGGACCCCACGGGCCGCATCGACGTGTTCGCATCCGCGCCCCCGACCGTCACGGGCTTCCTGCTGATCGACTGCGCGCTCGCCGGCGACTGGGACAGTTGGCTTGCAGCCGCTACCCAACTTGCGCTGCCCGCCTCCACCATGGCGCTGTTCGTGCTGGCTCCGCTCGCCCGCATGACCCGCGCTTCCATGCTCGCAGTCCTCGGCAGCGACTTCATCCGCACCGGCCGTGCCTTGGGGCTGTCGCGGAGCCGGGTCGTGGTGGTGTATGCGCTTAGGAACGCCCTACTGCCGGTCTTGACCATCGCAGGCATCGTGTTCTCCACCATGCTCGGCGCGAACGTGCTGGTTGAAAAAGTGTTCGCCTGGCCCGGGGTCGCGTCCTATGCGCTGGATGCCCTACTCGCCTCCGACTACGCGCCCGTGCAGGGCTTCGTGCTGCTGATGGCGGGCATCTTCGTACTCGTGAACCTGCTGGTGGACGTGCTCTACGGCCTGGCCGACCCGCGCGTGTCGGTGGAATAAATGTCCGCCACCCTCCGCCACACCGTTTGGGTGCTCCGCGGCAACCCGGTCACCGCCGCGGCCGCCGCGGGCACCGCCCTGCTGCTGCTGGCCGCCTTGGCCGCGCCGTATCTCTCGCCTTACGACCCGGTCGCTTCCGACGTAGCCCAAGCCCTGGCGGCGCCGAGTGCAGCGCATTGGGCCGGCACCGACCAACTCGGCCGCGATATCGGCACCCGCATTCTGTGGGCGGCGCGGCTGGACTACGCGATCGCAGGCGCCGCCGTTGCCGTCTCCTTCGTCATCGGGGCCGCGATCGGCGGCGCGTGCGGCTATCGCGGTGGGCGAGTGGACCGCTGGGTCGGGCGCATCACCGACGTGCTGATGGCCTTCCCGCTATTCGTGCTGGCGATGGCGATGGTGGCCGCGTTCGGCAACAGCGTGGCCAACATCGTGCTCGCCACCGCCGTGATCAACCTGCCGTTCTACGTCCGCTTCGCCCGCGCCGAGGTGAACGTGCGCCGTGACGCCGGCTGGGTGGAGGCAGCCCGCGCCAGCGGCAACAGCCATGCCCGCATCGTCGCGTTCTTCCTGCTGCCCAACGTGATGCCGGCGATGGCGGTGCAGGTGTCACTCAACTTAGGCTGGGCCATACTGAATGCCGCCGGGCTCAGCTTCATCGGTTTGGGCGTGCAGCCGCCGACACCGGAGTGGGGCATCATGGTCGCCGAGGGCGCCCGCTTCATCACCACCGGCAAGTGGTGGTTGGTGTGCTATCCCGGGCTGGCGCTGATGCTGTCGGTGCTGTGCTTCAACCTGCTCGGCGACGGGCTGCGGGACATCCTGGACCCGCGGATGCGCACGTGAGCCTCCTCGACGTCGAGGCACTCTCCGTCCGCTTCAGCACCCGCGGCGGCATGGTCGATGCCGTGCGCGACGTTTCGCTCGCCGTGGCTGCGGGGGAAACGCTCGGCGTCGTGGGCGAGAGCGGCAGCGGCAAGAGCGTCACCGCGCTCGCCGCCATGGGCCTGCTGGACCGCGCCGGCCGCGTCACCGCCGGGCGTATTCTGTTTCGCGGCAAGGACATCACCCGTGCCTCCCGCAAGATGCTGGAGCCGTTGCGCGGCGCCGCGATGGCGATGGTGTTCCAGAACGCCCGCGCCGCACTGAACCCGATCCGCACCGTTGGCCGGCAGATCGCCGACGTGCTGCGCGCCCACGGCAGCGTCACCCACCGCGGCGCCGCGGAACGGGCGGTGGCGTTGCTGGAGGAGGTGCGCATCCGCGACCCGCACCGCCGGGTGCACTCCTACCCGCACGAACTTTCGGGCGGCATGTGCCAGCGCGTCATGATCGCCCTCGCGACCGCCTGCGACCCGGCGCTGCTGATCGCCGACGAACCCACCACGGGGCTGGACGTGACGACGCAGAAAGCCGTTATGGACCTGCTGGCCGAACGCACTGCGGCGCGCGGCATGGCGCTGGTGCTGATCACGCACGATCTAGGGCTCGCCGCACAGTATTGCGGCCGAGTCATGGTGATGGAGGCCGGTCGCGTGGTTGAGACGTCCCCGCCGGCGAAATTGTTCCAGCATCCGACGCACCCCTACACGAGACGCTTGGTTGCCGCCTCCCCGACGCGCACGTCCACAGTAGAAGGCCTGCTTCTCCCGCAGCTCTCCCTCTCCCGTCCTTTACGGGAGAGGGCCGGGGTGAGGGCCACTTTGCCTTCAGTGCCGTCTGTGTCGCCGCTTCCGCACCCTCACCCCGGCCCTCTCCCGCCCGCGGGAGAGGGAGAAGAGAGCAAGGAAGTGCCGCCGCTGCTGACGGTGGCCAACCTGACCAAAAGGTTTGGCACCACCACGGCCGTGGACGACGTGTCCTTCACCGTCGGCGTCGGCGAAAGCGTCGGCCTCGTCGGCGAGAGCGGCAGCGGCAAGAGCACCATCTCCCGCCTGGTCTGCCGCTTGCTGGACCAAACCTCGGGCCGCATCAGCCTTGCCGGCGACGACATCGGCGCCATCCCCGAACGCGACTTCCACCGCTCCCGGCACCGGCGCGCCTTGCAAATCGTGTTCCAGGACCCGAGTGACAGCCTCAACCCACGCTTTACCGCCGCCGACAGCATCGCCGACCCGCTCCGCCGCCTGCTCGGCGTCACCAACCCCGCCGCCCGCGTCATCGAACTCGCGCACCAGGTCGGCCTCGACCCGGCGTTACTGCCCCGCTTCCCGCACCAAATGTCCGGCGGCCAGAAAGCCCGGGTCGGCATCGCGCGCGCGCTCGCCACCGACCCGGCGTTGCTGGTGCTGGACGAACCCACCGCCGCGTTGGACGTGTCGGTGCAAGCCATCGTGCTCAACCTGCTGGACCGGTTGCGGCGCGAACGCGGGTTGGCGATGCTGTTCGTCAGCCACGATCTCAACGTCGTGCGGATGATGTGCGACCGGGTCGTGGTGTTGCGCGAGGGCCACGTGGTGGAGCAAGGCGCGTCCGCCGACATCTTCAATCGCCCGCAAGCGACCTACACGCAGGAATTGCTGGCAGTCATCCCGCATCTGGAGCGCGAACCGGCATGGGCCTAACCCGCCAGCCACCCGCCATCGACCGGCAGCTCGATCCCGGTGACGAAGCTGCTCTCATCGCTCGCCAGGTGCAGCACGGAGTTCGCCACCTCCCCGGCCTGGCCGAACCGCCCCATCGGATGACGGGCGAGCGACGCCGCTTCGGTGGCCGCCGGGTCAGCCGCGCGGGCGAACGAGCGCGCCAGCATCGGCGTGCGAATGGCCCCCGGCAGCACCGTGTTGCAGCGGATCCCGGCGGTCGCGTAGTCCACCGCGACGCTGCGGGTCAGGGCCGTCACCGCCCCTTTGGACGCGACATAGGCGGCATTGTTCCTCCCCCCGGCGCGCGCGAGCTGGCTGGCAATTGTGACGATGCTGCCGCGCTGTTGCACCAGCATCGGGCGCAGGCAGGCGCGGATCCACAGGAACGTGCCGCCGACATTCACCGCCATCACGCTCTGGAACCCGTCCCACTGCGTTTCCGCCGCAGGCTTGCCGAGCGAGATGCCGGCTGCTGTCACCAGGATGTCGACGACGGGCAGGCCAGCCACCGCCGCCTCCGCCGCGGCCTCGTCGGTGACATCGGCGGCGAGGCGCGCGCAGCCCTCCGGTACGCCGGCCACCTCGCGGTCCACGCCGAGTACGGCCGCCCCTTCGCGCTGGAAAAGCGCTGCCACCGCCTGGCCGATGCCCGACCCGGCGCCCGTCACGATCGCCTGCTTGCCCTGAAGTCGCATCCGAACCCTCCGCGTTGTGCCGTATGAGCCTGGCGCAATTGGAGCAGGCTGTCGCGCGGGACTTGCAGCTGATCGCGCACCCGCGCCAGGCCTGGCTGACCCCTCGCACCAGCGGCGGCGCCCCCGTGCTGGACGTGCTGGTCGTGGGTGCCGGGCAAGGCGGCCTGGCCACTGGGTTCGCGCTGCAGCGGGACCGCGTGAGCAACATCTTGCTGGTGGACGGGGCGGCGTACGGCGCGGAGGGGCCGTGGTCCACCTATGCGCGCATGCCGAGCCTGCGCAGCCCCAAGGACCAGAACGGCCCGGACGGCAACGTGCCCAGCCTCACCTACCAGGCGTGGCACGAGGCGCAGTGGGGGGCCGCGCATTTCGCCGACATGGCGCTGATCCCTAAGGAGAACTGGGCGGCCTACCTGCTGTGGTTCCGCCGGGTCACCGGCTTGCCGGTGCGCAACGATGCCACCGTCACCGGCATCACCCCGGCGCGCACCGATTGCGGCCAGCCGTGCCTGCGCGCCGAGCTCGCCACCGGCGAAATGCTGCTGGCGCGCAAGATCGTGCTGGCGACGGGGCAGGACGGCACCGGGCGATGGTGGATGCCCGGCTTCATCGAGGATTTGCCTAAGCCGTTCCGCGCCCACGCCGCCGACCCGGTTGACTTCGCGGCGTTGCGCGGCCGCATCGTAGCGGTGCTGGGCGCCGGTGCCTCCGCCTTCGACAACGCGGCAGCAGCGCTGGAGGCTGGGGCCGCGGAAGTGCATCTATTCTGCCGCCGGGCCGAGCCGATGAACATCCAGCCCTACCGCTGGCTGACCTTCGCCGGGTTCCTGAAGCACATGGGCGACATGCCGGACGAATGGCGCTGGCGGTTCATGAGCTACATCCTCGGGCTGCGCGAGGGCTTCCCGCCCGGTACCTATGCCCGCGTCACCGCCTTCGCCAATTTCACCATGCACACCGGGCGGCCCTGGACGGGGGCTGCGGTGCAGGACGGCCGCATCCTGCTCGAGACGCCACACGGCCCGTTCGCCGCCGACTTCGCCATTTGCGGCACGGGCGTGAAGCACGATTTCGCCTGGCGTCCCGAGCTTGCCGCCTGCGCCGGCAACATCGCCCGCTGGTCCGACCGCTACGACCCGCCGGACGCCGAACGCGACGACCGGATTGGTGGCTTCCCGTATCTGGACGACGGTTTCGCCTTCACCGAACGCATGCCCGGCCGCACGCCGTGGATCGCGGACCTGCATCTGTTCGGCATCGGCACCACGGTCAGCTTCGGCCCCGCCGGGTCATCCATCAATGCGATGACGACCGCCGTGCCGCGCCTGGTGGCCGGGATCACACGCGGCCTGTTCCGGGCGGATCTGGCGCAGCATTGGGCCGGCCTGCGGGCGTACGACGTCCCCCAGGTGACGCTGAGCGCGGATCACATCAGGGCTTACGGACGTTCTGATCCGAAGGGCCGAACGTAGCAGCACCGCATTCGCCCCGGAACGGATTGCCGCCCGGTAAAAATGACCGAGCGGCGAACTCGCAAATAGCCCAGTCAATGCTGGTGCAACGGACTGGCCCAACGCTTGCTGCCTGTCTGACGTCAGTGTCAGAGGAGCCGTCATGTCCATTGCCGCACTCAGCAGCAACAGCGCGTCCCAATGGCAGCGCCTGAAAGAGTTGCAGGCGTCGCAGTCCGGCAACACCAGCCAGAGCAGCGCCGCGTCAGCACTGTCCGACACGCCACCGCCCTTCGGTCCGCCGCCGCCCCCGCCCATCAGTTCGGCGAGCCAGTCCCCGGATGACAGCACGTCGTCGGAGAGCGCCGACTCCACAACCGATGATGCGGCGACCAAGCTTGTGAACGACCTCACATCCTACCTGATCAACCTGCAATCGACGGCGTCTTCGGCCGGCAGCACCGGAACGGGGACCAGCGCCAGCAGCACTGTCGCCGCCAGCACGGACAGCACAACCGGCAGCACGGCTACGGCTAGTTCGTCCGCGTCCAGCATCACACCCGACGACATCACGGCCGATCTGAATAGCCTGCTGACCAGCCTAACGGCGCAAACCAGCGGCGACTTGGGCACTGCGGATGGCCCAGGGGGACCGGGCGGCCCGCCCCCGTCCGACTCATCGACGGCATCCGCCAGCACGGCAGCATCGGCGACGAGTGACACCACTGCGGCCGACGCCCCGATCGCTACGCCGGCGGATCAATTGCTGGCCCGAATCAGGGACGCAATTAACAATTACGTAAGCCAAAGCGGACAAAATTCGTCGCAGGGCAGCACGACATCCCTCAGCGCCTAGCAGCATAAAGGACCCGGGCCATGGCCAGCATCGGATCGGTGAGCAGCGCACCCCCGCCACTGCCCCCGACAAAGTCGGCGAGCAGCGGGGCATCTTCGACGCTGACCACCGACGAAGCGGCCGAAAAGGCAGCGGACGCAGCGGCGGCTAAGGCGGCCGCACAACTCGCGGCCGATCAACAGGCCAAAGCCGCGGAGGCAACCCTCAAAGGCGATGCGCAGGCGGTCCAAGCGCAACAGCAGGCCGCCGCCGAGGCGGATGCCAAGGTCCAGGCCGACGAATCCAGCGGCGTGAACATCACGGCCTGATCAGCCGCGCCTCACCCACCTGGCGAGTAGAGCGTCTTCAAGAGCAACTCCATCCCTGCAGGTATGATGTAGGGTGGGCTTCAGCCCACCAGCCGCAGCAAGGTGGCGGGCTGAAGCCCACGGTTGGAGCAGTTCCACCGAATCGTCGTAGTCGTCATCGGGCGGCACGCTGCTTGCAGAGCAAACCGCCGATGCACGCGCGGGCTAGCGAACCGTTTGGGTCAGTAACCTTGTCCCTCACGAGTGGTTTCGCTAGCGTCCGCCGCACCAGGAGAGAGCACGACGATGACGCAGCTAACCCGCCGGACATTACTCGCAACGGCAAGCATGGCGGGGCTGATGACGCTCGAGCAGGCGCGCGCCCAGGGTGTCACGCCCAAGCCCGGCGGCACTCTCACCAGCCTGCTGACCCCGGAACCCGCCATCCTGATCCCCGGCGTCAACAGCCAGGCGCCCTCGCTGCTGGTCCAGTCCAAAATGTACCAGAGCCTGCTGGAGTTCTCGCCCACGCTGGAGCCCAAGCCGCTCCTGGCAAAAAGCTGGAACTTGTCGGACGACAAGAAGACGTGGACATTCCACCTGCAGGACAACGTGAAGTTCCACGACGGCCAGCCAATGACGGCGGACGACGTAATCTTCTCGATCATGAAGTTCCACTTCACCCTGGCCCCGCGCGCCCGCGGCGTGTTCGCCAACATCGAAACCGCCAGCGCACTCGATCCGCACACCGTCGTGCTGACCATGAAGGCGCCGTTCGAGCCGTTCCTGCTGATGTTCGACGTAACAGCCACCGCCATCATGCCAAAGCACATCTATGACGTGCCCGCCACCGACGCAGCCGCGATGGCCACCAGCTATCGCAACAACCCAGCCAACCAGACCCCGGTCGGCACCGGGCCATTCCAGTTCGTCGAGTGGCAGCGCGGCAACTTCGTTCGCCTGAAAAAATTCGACGGCTACTGGAAGCCGGGTCAGCCGTATCTTGACGAGATCATCTACCGCATCGTCCCGGACAGCCAGAGCCGCGCACTCGCCCTGCAAACCGGTCAGGTGCTGATGTCCGCCTCCGGTGACATCGAGCCGTTCGACGTTCCGCGCTTCCGCGAGCAGGCCAACCTGCTGGTGGAGACCAAGGGCTGGGAGTATTTCGCGCCGCTGATGTGGCTCGAGGTCAACCACCGGGTGAAGCCGCTGGACGACGTACGGGTCCGACAGGCGATGAGCATGGCGCTGGACCGCAATTTCATCCTCAACCGGCTGTGGTTCGGCATCGGCAAGGTCGCGACCTCGCCCGTTTCCTCCACCACCCGCTACTACGACCCGGCCGTGAAGCTCGCGCCGCACGACGTCAAGGCCGCCAACGCCCTGTTGGACGAAGCCGGCGTGAAGCCTGGCCCCGACGGCGTGCGCTTCAAGATCCGCCACCTCACCCTGCCCTATGGCGAGGTCTGGACCCGGCTCGCCGAATACATCCGCGCCTCGCTGAAGCAAGTCGGCATCGAGGTCACGCTGGAGAGCACCGACACCGGCGGCTGGGCCCGGCGCGTGTCCGACTGGGATTACGACACCACCATCAACTACCTGTATCAATACGGGGACCCGACGCTGGGAGTCGAGCGCACCTATGTCTCCACCAACATCCAGAAGATCGTCTTCACCAACACCGGCGGCTACGTGAACCCCGAGGTGGACAAGCTGTTCGCCGAAGCGCGCACGGCCGCCCTGCCCGCCGACCGGCAGAAGGCATTCTTCGCCGTGCAGGAACTGCTGGTGCAGCAGATCCCGCAGATCTGGCTGCTGGAAATGTCCTTCCCGACCATCCACGACAAGAAGGTGCACGACCTGCTGCTATACGGCACCGGCGTGCACGCGCCGTTCGACGACGTGTTCATCACCTGAGCCGACACATTGGGACCTGGACGCTTCGCCAGCTTCCTGCTGGCGCGGTCGGTGAAGATGGTCGCGATCGTGTTCGCGATCATCGTCGTCAATTTCTTTCTCATCCATGCCGCTCCCGGTGACCCGGCGAGCGTCATGGCCGGGCAATCCGGCGCCGCCGATCCGCAATTCGTGGAGCAGCTTCGCCACGAATACGGGCTCGACAAACCGCTCACCACGCAGTTGTGGATCTACATCTCGGCAGTGGCACGCGGCGACCTTGGCATCTCGCACCAGCAGCAAAGGACCGTCCTAAGCCTGATCAGCGAACGCTTGCCGGCGACACTGTTGCTGACTGGGGTCGCCTTCGTCTTCGCCCTGGTCACCGGCATCGCCCTGGGGGCCGCTGCATCCCGCCGGGCGGGCAGCTGGGCGGATAGTCTGATCACGGTGGTGGCGTTGGGTTTCTATGCGACGCCAATCTTCTGGGTGGGATTGATGCTGGTGCTGGTGTTCAGCGTCTGGCTCGGCTGGCTGCCCTCCTTCGGCATGGAAACTGTGGGCGCCAACCTGCACGGCTTCGCGGCCGTTGCCGACACGGCGCAGTATTTGGTGTTGCCTGGCCTAACACTGGGGCTGTTCTACATGGCCGTCTATGCGCGGCTCACCCGCAGCGCGATGCTGGACGTGGCGGGGCAGGACTTCATCAAGACCGCCCGCGCCAAGGGCGTGCCGGAGGGCCGCATCCTGCGCCGCCACATCCTGCGCAATGCCCTGCTCCCCGTTGTGACGCTGGCCGGCATTCAGGCGGGGCAGCTGATCGGCGGCTCGGTGCTGGTGGAGACGGTGTTCGCCTGGCCCGGCATCGGCCGCCTCGCTTTCGATGCGCTGCTGGCGCGGGACTACCAGGTGCTGCTGGGCGTGTTCCTGACCACGTCGATCCTGGTAGTGGTGTTCAACCTGATCACCGACCTGGTGTACCTAGCCATCGACCCCCGGATGCAAGCCGCATGAGGACACTCCTACTTCTCCCTCTCCCCTTGAGGGAGAGGGTCGGGGTGAGGGGTAGCCATACACACCGGCAAATACGGGGGCGCTCCACCCCTCCCCCCAGCCCTCTCCCACGACTGGAGAGGGTGAAGTGACCTTTCTCCGGGCATTCTTCCGCAACCGCGGCGCGGCGGTCGGACTCGTTATCTTGCTGCTCGTCGGCATCATGGCGGCTACCGCGCCTCTCGTATTTCCGTTCTCCCCGTGGGACATGCAGGGCGCTCCCTTCGCGCCACCGGGCGAGGAAGGTTTCTGGCTCGGCTCGGACAGCCTCGGCCGCGACGTTGCCGCCGATATCGCGTACGGCGCCTGGGTTTCCCTGCTCGTGGGGGCCGTTTCTACCGCAGCGTCCCTCGTGCTCGGTGTCGTGCTCGGCGCACTCGCGGGCTATGCCGGCGGGTGGGTCGACGACGTGATCATGCGCTTCACCGAGTTCTTCCAAACCGTACCCTCCTTCATCCTCGCCGTCGTACTCGTGGCGATCTTCACCCCCTCCGTCGCCTCCATCGTGGTCGCCATCGCCATCGTCTCGTGGCCACCCGTCACCCGCGTGGTGCGCGCCGAGTTCATGACCCTGCGCACCCGTGAATTCGTGCAGGCCGCCGAGGTACTCGGCCGTTCACGGTTCTCGATCGTGTTTAGGGAAATCCTACCGAACGCCCTCTCCCCGATCATAGTGCTGGCCAGCCTGATGGTGGCGAGCGCCATCCTGCTCGAATCCGCGCTGTCGTTCCTGGGCCTCGGCGATCCGAACCTGATGTCCTGGGGCTTCATGATCGGCGCCGGCCGCAGCGTGATCCGGCTGGCCTGGTGGATGAGCGTGTTCCCCGGGCTGGCCCTGTTCCTCACCGTCCTGGCGCTCAACCTCGTCGGCGAGGGCCTGAGCGACGCGTTGAACCCGCGTTTGGCGCGACGCCATTGAGCCTTTTGTCGATCGAGGGACTCACCGTCTCCCTGCCGAAAGGCGCCGACCGGCCGAATGCCGTCAAAGGCGTGTCTTTCACGCTCGACCCCGGCGAAGTGCTCTGCATCGTCGGCGAAAGCGGCTCCGGCAAATCCGTCTCGGCCGCCGCCCTCACCGGGCTGTTGCCGCCTGGCCTGGCCATCACCAGCGGGCGCATCCTGTTCGAGGGCAAGGACCTCCGCCACGTCTCCCCTTCCGGGATGCGCGCCCTGCGCGGGGCTCGGATCGGGACCGTATTCCAGGAACCGATGACCGCGCTCAACCCCCTGATGCGCGTGGGCGACCAGGTGGCGGAAGTGATGCAGGTGCACAACCAACCCGTCGGCCGCCGGGTCGCCGAACTGCTGGAAGCCGTGGGCCTGCCCGACCCGGCGCGCATCGCCCGCTCCTACCCGCACGCGCTGTCCGGCGGGCAGCGGCAACGGGTGATGATCGCGACGGCACTGGCGCTCGAACCCGCCATCCTGATCGCCGACGAACCCACCACCGCGCTGGACGTCACGACGCAGAAGCAGATCCTCGCGTTGATCCGTGACATCCAGCAGCGCCGCGGCACCGGCGTGCTGTTCATCACGCACGATTTCGGCGTGGTGGCGGAGATCGCCGACCGCGTCGCCGTCATGCAGCGCGGCCAAATCGTGGAGCAAGGCCTCGCCGCCGCCGTGCTCTCCGCCCCGCAGCATCCGTACACGCAGGCGCTGATCGCCGCCGTACCGCACCGCGCTGCGGCGGCCCGCATCCCGCTCGAGGGCAAGCCCGTGCTGGAGCTGGCGGGCGTAGGTAAAACCTATCGCAGCCGCGGCATGTTCAGCGCCGGCCGCACCGTCCACGCCGTGCAAGCCGCCAGCCTGCAAATCCGCCGCGGCGAGACGCTTGGGTTGGTCGGCGAGAGCGGCTCCGGCAAGAGCACGCTCGCCCGCTGCGTCGTGCGCCTGGTGGTGGCCGACGAGGGCGCCATCACCTTGGACGGCACCGATCTCCGCCCGCTCTCGCGTGCCGAGTGGAAGCCCTATCGCAAGCGCATCCAGATGGTGTTCCAGGACCCCTACGCCTCGCTGAACCCGCGCCGCCGGATCGGCGATATCTTGTCGGAGGGCCCGATCACGCACGGCGTGCCCCGCTCGAAAGCCCGCGCACGGGCGACGGAATTGCTGGCGCTGGTGCAACTCGACCCCGGCGCCGCCGACCGCTTTCCGCACGAATTCAGCGGCGGCCAGCGGCAGCGCATCGGCATCGCCCGCGCCTTGGCCATGGACCCGGAGGTGCTGATCGCCGACGAACCGGTATCAGCCCTGGACGTGTCGGTGCAGGCGCAGATCCTGGCGTTGCTGGAGGATCTGCGGGTCCGGTTGGGGCTGACGATGCTGTTCATCACGCACGACCTTCGCGTGGCGGCACAAATCTGCGACCGGGTTGCGGTCATGCGTCGCGGCGTGATCGTGGAACAGGGCCGCACCGACGAGGTGTTCGCGCGTCCGGCGCACGAATACACGCGGGCGCTGCTGGACAGCGTGCCCGGCCGGGGCTGGACGCCGCCAATTTAGCCTGCGTCTCCCTCTCGCGTTCTCCACGGGAGAGGGAGACGAGCGACTTAGCAGAACGCTTGGCACGCTAAATGCTGGGCTGTGGGCAACCGCAGCACAGGAACCAGCATGTCCTATCTCTCACCACCAGATTTCGTCGTCAAAATGGTCGATTCTGGTGAATCCAAGATCCACATGGCAACGCGGGATGCCCTGATCCGCGCCTATATGGCGGGCGCGATCCTGGCGCTCGCCGCCGTGTTCGCGGTGACCGTCTCCGCCCAGACCGGCTACGCCATCATCGGCGCGATCCTGTTCCCGGTCGGCTTCTGCATGCTGTATCTGCTGGGGTTCGACCTGCTGACCGGCGTGTTCACGCTCACGCCGCTGGCCCTGATCGATCGCCGGCCCGGCGTGACCCTGGGCGGCGTGCTGCGCAACTGGGGCATCGTCTTCATCGGCAACTTTGCCGGCGCGCTGACCGTGGCGCTGATGATGTCCATCGTGTTCACGTTCTGCTTCCAAACCGAGCCGAGCGCCGTCGGCAAGGTCATCGCGGGGATCGGCGAGGCCCGCACTCTCGGTTACAAGCATTACGGAGCGGGCGGGATGCTGACGCTGTTCATCCGCGGCGTGCTCTGCAACTGGATGGTGTCGACCGGCGTGGTCGGCGCGATGATCTCCACCTCGGTCAGCGGCAAGGTGATCGCGATGTGGATGCCGATCATGGTGTTCTTCGGCATGGGGTTCGAGCATTCCGTGGTGAACATGTTCCTGTTCCCGTCCGCGCTGATCATGGGCGGCAAGTTCTCGGTGTCCGACTACATCATTTGGAACGAGATCCCGACCGTTGTCGGCAACATGATCGGCGGGTTGGCATTCACCGGGTTGACGCTCTACGCGACCCACGTCCGGACGGCACCGAAGCGCGTGTTCAGCGTCGCGAAGCTTTAACATCCTCCCTCTGCAGCGGGAGATGGCAGCGCAGCCGACGCAGAGGGCGCGGACACCGTACGTGGCGCCGGGCTGACGATCTTGCGTACGGCTGGAGCGGCCAGGCGAGGCGATGATCGTCGTTCGTCATCGCGGTATAGGCCCGTCCGCACACACCTCTCGCCGCCTCCCTGCGGGAACGGGCGGCTGCGGTATAGCCGCCGGTGATATTTCCGAGTCAAAATCCTATAACCGTGCCATGCCGGTCCGCCGCCATGGTCGGGTGCAGCGCGGGCAACGCGCGATGGAGGAATGATGCCGTCCGTTACCACCACCGTGTTTAGCCACCCGGGGACCCCATGAAGCTCGGCTGGTATTCCGACCTGCAGCCGACGGAGCGCCGCACCTTCTGGGCCTGCTTCGCCGGGTTTGGCCTGGATTCGATGGACACCACCATGTACGCGCTGGTGATCCCGTCCTTGATCGCAGTGCTCGGAATCTCCCGCCCGGAAGCCGGCTACCTGGCGACCGCGGCCCTGGTCGGGGCGGCGCTGGGCGGATGGGGCGCCGGCGTGCTCGCGGACCGGATCGGCCGGGTGCGCATCCTGCAGCTGACGATCCTTTGGGTGGCCGTCTGCACGTTCGCCGCCGCGTTCACGAACGATTTCTCCCAATTGCTGGTCGCGCGCCTGTTCCAGGGTCTCGGTTACGGCGGCGAGGCGGCCGTCGGCGGCGTGCTGATCAGCGAGGTCGTTCGCCCAGCCCTGCGCGGCCGGGTCGCGGCGTCGATCCAGAGCGGCTATGCCGCCGGCTACGCCGTCTCCGTCGGCTTGCTGCCGATCGTCTTCGCGCTGTTTCCGGAGACCATCAGCTGGCGGGTGCTGTTCGGCATTGGCGTCATCCCGGCCGCCCTGGTGTTCTTCGTCCGCCGGCTGGTGCCAGAATCCAGCGTCTACAACGACGCAGCGGCACTGCGGGCGGATGGCGCGGCCGCGACCCCGTTCTGGGGGATCTTCACCGGGCCGCATCTGCGCCACACCGTGATCGCGGCCATCATGTCCACCGGCATCTTCGGCGGTGCCTACGTGATGATCACCTGGCTGCCGACCTACCTGCGCACGGCCCTGCATCTGTCGGTCGTCAGCAGCTCCGGCTACCTGGCGATGAACATCCTGGGCTCTCTGGCGGGGCCGCTGATGTATGGCTGGCTCTCGGACCGCATCGGCCGCCGGTTCGGCTTCGTGGTCTTCCTGCTGCTGCAAGCCGGCAACGTCGCCGTCTATCTGCTGGCACCCGTGGGAGCCACAACCATCATCGTGCTGAGCTTCTTCCTCGGCGCTTTCCAGGGCGGCCTCGCGTCCGGCCTGCTGCCGACCTTCGCCGAACTATACCCCACCGGCATCCGCGCCAGCGGCCAGGGCTTCTGCCTGGGCGGCGGCCGCGGCTTCGGCTCGGTCGTGCCGGCGACCGTCGGGATCCTGGCCGCCAACCTCCCGCTGGGCGAAGCGATGGGCGGCTGCGCCCTGTGCTCCTACGCCGTCGCCCTGGTCGCTGCCCTGTTGCTGCCGGAGACCAGCGGCACCGACCTGCGCCACGTCGAGGCCGCACCTGTTCCCATTCACGATCCGGTACGCTGATGGCCTGAACCGCGCGATGGTTTACATCGCCGCGGGAGTGTCCGAAACGCAGCGGTGGAATGACGACCCGGCGATATCTCGACCAGCGCCTCCGGCTGCACCTGCTCCGGGCGGTCGATGCGATCGAAACGCATCGCAGCCTGCTGAAGGCGTCGGCCGGGCTCGGCCTCAGCCAACCGGCGCTCAGCAAGAGCCTGCAGGAACTGGAAGAGACCCTCCAGCTCCGCCTGTTCGACCGCCATCCCCGCGGCGTTACCCCGACCGAGGCGGGCAGCGTCGTGGTCAGCTCCGCACGGCGCATCCTGGCCGAATTACGCCGGTTGGACGAGGAGCTCGACCTGCTCTCCCGACCCGGCGGCGGCACCGTGGCGCTCGGTGCGCTGCCGGTCGCCGCCGCGGGCGTGCTCCCGGGCACGCTGACCCGGCTGAAGGAGACCCATCCCGAGATCCGCGTGCGCCTGCAACAGGGCCGCACCGAGGAATTGCTGCCGCTGCTCGCCTCCGGAGAGATCGACCTCATCGTCGGCCGGCTCTACGCCCCGCAGGTGCCGGACGGCTTCGAGCGCGAACCGCTCTGGACGGAGCCGATCTCCATCCTCGCCCGGGCGCAGCACCCTTTGTTTGCCGTGGGGCGCATGTCCATCGAGGAACTGCGCCGCTACGACCTCGTGTTGCCGACCGTCACGCAGCGCGTCGGGCAGGAGATCGAGACGCTGCTCTCGGCGCTCGGCCTGACGCCCACCTCGTCGCTGCGTTCCAGCTCCTACGGGTTCATCCGCGAGATGCTGCACGGCACCGACCTGTTGTCGATCATGCCGCGGCTGATGATGGCGGGGGACCTGCTGCGCGGCACGCTGCGGGTGGTGCCGCTGCCTATAACCGCCGAGGATCGCCACGCCGGGCTGATCCTGCCGCGCGGCCGCCCCCTGCCCCCGGCGGGACGCTTGTTCGTGACGTGTCTGCGGTCCTACATGGCCGAACTGGCGGAGCGGGGGATCGCAGAAGCTATAACCCAGTCGACTATCTGAACCCGGAAAAGCGATTGGACGTGCCGGGTCAGGCGACGTAGCGTTCCGTTGAAAAGCAAAAGAGTGCGGCTGCATCGATTGCCGGACGGAGAACTCCATTGCACGACGAACCGATCATGGACGTGGCCCATCTCGGCCATATCGAGCTCCTGACGCCGACGCCGGACGAATCGCTGCGCTTCTTCGTGGACGTACTCGGCATGACCGAGAGCGGACGGCAAGGTCAGTCGGTGTATCTCCGTGGCTGGGACGATTACGAGCGCTACTCGCTTAAGCTGACCGGGTCTCACACGTCCGGCCTGGGTCACGCGGCGTTCCGGGCGCGCAGCCCGCAGGCGCTGCAACGCCGGATCGCGGCGTTGCAGCAATCGGGCCTCGGGATCGGTTGGCACGAGGGCGAACTGGGCCATGGTCCGGCCTACCAGTTCCACGATCCGGACGGCCACCTGCTGGAGATCTACTACGAGACCGAGTGGTACGAGGCGCCGGAAAATTTGCGGCCCGCCCTGAAGAATCAGGCGCAGCGCGTCCCTGGCCGGGGCGTGAACGTGCGCCGGCTTGACCACTTCAACTGCCTGTCCGCGGACATCAAGGCCGATCGCGAGTTCTTCCAACAGACGCTCGGCTTTCGTCTCACCGAGCAGATCGTGCTCGACGACGGCACCGAGGCCGGCATGTGGCTGACCGCCACGAACAAGAGCTACGACTTCGCCTATACCCGCGAAGCGCATGGGGTGCGTGGCCGGTTCCACCACGTCACCTTCGCGCTCGACAGTCGCGAGGCGATCCTGCAAGCGGCCGACATTTTCCTCGAGAACGGTGTGTTCATCGAGACCGGCCCACACAAGCACGCGGTGCAGCAGACCTTCTTCCTCTACGTCTACGAACCCGGCGGCAACCGGGTGGAGGTCGCCAATGCCGGTGCACGCCTGGTGCTTGCGCCGGATTGGAAACCGATCACCTGGACGGAGACGGAGCGCAAGAAGGGCCAGGCCTGGGGCCTGAAAACCATCGACAGCTTCCATACCCACGGCACCCCGCCTCTGCCGCCGGAGCACAGCACAGAGGCGGGGGACGATCTGGCTGACAAAGGAATCGCATCGTGAGCGGGACGAACAAGACGGCGCTGATCGTGAGCGCCCATTCGGCGGACTTCGTATGGCGGGCCGGCGGCGCGATCGCACTGCACACCGCGAAGGGTTACGCGGTCACGGTCGTATGCCTGTCCTACGGCGAGCGCGGCGAGTCCGCGAAGCTGTGGCGTCAGGAAGGCATGACGCTCGAGCGGGTCCGCGCCGAACGGCAGAAGGAAGCCGAGGCCGCTGCCAAGCAACTAGGCGTCGCGGACATCCAGTTCTGGAACCTGGGCGACTACCCGATCACGCTATCGGATGAGTCGCTGTACCGGATGGTGGATGTCATGCGCGCCATCCACCCGGCTTTCATCCTCTCGCACTCCCGCGAGGACCTTTACAACCACGATCATCCGGCGGTCACCGATTTCGCCCAGCACGCCCGCATCATCGCACAGGCGCACGGGCACAATCCCGGCCAGAAGGTGCTCGGCGCACCGCCGTTCTTCCTGTTCGAGCCGCACCAGCCGGAGCAGTGCAACTGGAAGCCCGACGTGCTGCTCGACATCACCAGCGTCTGGGAGAAGAAGCGCGCGGCCATCGAGTGCATGGCTGGGCAGGAACATCTGTGGGAGTACTACACGCGGGTCGCCCTGCAACGCGGCGCGCAGGCGGCCCGCAACTCCGACAAGACGATCAAATACGGCGAGGGCTACCAGGCCGTGTTCCCGCACGTCGTGGAGACGCTGGCGTGAGCATCGTCTACACCGGCGCGCCCCGCACGGACGCCGCCATCGTGGCCGGCTTCGCGGCATTGGGCGTGGCCACGATCCACGAAGCGCAGGGCCGCAGCGGCCTCATGTTGCCTTATATGCGTCCCGTCTACGCGGGTGCGCGTGCGGTCGGCACGGCCGTCACGGTCAGCCTGGCGCCGGCCGACAACTGGATGTTGCATGTCGTCGTCGAGCAGTGCCAGCCGGGGGATATCGTCGTCGCCGCCCCGACCTCGTTCAGCGACGCGGGATATTTCGGCGAGCTGCTCGCGACCTCGCTCGCGGCGCGCGGTGTCAAGGGCCTGGTGATCGAGAGCGGCTGCCGGGATGTGGCCGAGTTGACCAAGATGGGCTTCCCAGTCTGGTCCCGTGCGATCAGCGCGCAGGGCACCGTGAAGGGGACGCTGGGGTCGGTGAACATCCCGCTCGTCTGCGCCGGGCAATTGGTACAGCCGGGCGACGTGATCGTCGCCGACGATGACGGCGTGGTCGTGGTCCCGCGCGCGAAGGCCGCAACCGTGCTCGAAGCAAGCCGCGCGCGAGAGGACAAGGAGGCCGCCAACCGCGCCCGCTTCGACGAGGGCGTGTTGGGCCTCGATCTGTACGGGATGCGCGACGGGCTCGCCAGCAAAGGCCTGATCTACAAACCCTACGGGACCTAATGCCGCCCGCATTGACCGCGGCAATCGGCCGCTACCATCATACCGAAGCCCTGGGGAGCAACCCGGAGCTTCGGCTCGAGCCCTTCCCCGTCATCAGCCGGGCCTTCGCGCCCATGGTGCGGACCCAACGCTTCGACGTGAGCGAGATGGCGATCGCCACCTTTCTCATGGCCCGCGCGGGGGGCAGCGACTTGGTTCTGCTGCCAGTGGTGATGGCCACCCGTTTCCAAAACGGCGCCCTGCTCCGGCTCGTGACCAATCCATTCGGACCGGGCGACTTGGCCGGGCGCCGCGTCGGAGTACGGGCCTACAGCCAAACCACCGGGCTATGGCTGCGGGGCATTGTGCAGGAGGAATACGCGATCCAACCCAGCCAAGTGCAGTGGGTCACCTTCGAGGATGCGCACGTGGAAACGTTCCGCGACCCGGCGTGGACCGGGCGGGCCCAAGTTGGATCCGATATGCTGGCCATGCTGCGGAACGGCGAGCTGGATGCCGCGGTGTTCGGCAACGACGTCCCATCGGCACCGGATTTGACAACCGTGTTCCCGGACCCGGACGCAGCGGGTGCGGCGTTCTTTGCGCGCCACGGCCTGATGCCCGTGAACCACATGATCGTTGTCCGGTCCGAGGTGGCGAAGCAGCCCGGCACCGTGCGGTCGCTACTCGACGCGTTCCGAGCCGCCGGCAATCCATTCCCGTTCGGCCGCAAGGCGCTCGACCCGGCGGTGGCGCTCGCGCTGCGGTACGCCGGGGAACAGGGATTGCTGACGCGCCCCCTGACATTGGACGAGGTCTGGGCCGGGCTTCCGCCGGGCTGTGAAGAATGAGGAGTAACCTATGAGCAGGATCGGCATCATCGGCTTCGGCGAAGTCGGCGGCATCTTCGCCAAGGATTTCGCCGCGGCCGGAGCACAGGTCGTGGCCTTTGATGTAGCATCGGCGGCGCAGGCCCGCGCACATGAGGCGGGGATCGCCGCGCCGGACGCGCCCTCCGTTGGCCGCGACGCCGACATCGTGTTCGTCTGCGTGACCGCCGGGTCGGTGCTGGACGCAATGCGCTCGCTCGAGGGCGGTCTCGCGCATGCCCCATTCGTGGTCGACGTGAACAGCGTCTCACCGGCAACCAAGCAGGGTTCCGGCGAGATCATCGAACGGCTGGGCGGGCGCTATGTCGAAGCGGCGGTGATGGCCAGCGTGCCCCCGAAGCGGTTGCAAACGCCGATCTTGCTGGGTGGACCCCATGCAGCTGCGTTCAAGGATTACACCGCATCGTTCGACATGGACACGCGCGTGTTCTCCACCGAGATAGGACGCGCCTCATCGGTGAAGATGTGCCGCAGCGTGATGATCAAGGGGCTGGAAGCGCTCACGACCGAGTGCATGCTGGCGGCCCGCCATTATGGCGTGGAGCAGGACGTGTTGCGGACGATGGGGGACACCCTGCCCCATTCCGACTGGCCGGGCCTGGCGCGCTACGTCATCAGCCGCGCGCTGATCCACGGCAAGCGCCGCGCCGAAGAAATGCGCGAGGTCGCCCGCACCGTGGAGGATGCCGGGATCGAGCCCCTGCTCAGCCGCGCCATCGCCGAACGGCAGGATTGGGCGTGGCGGCGCGGTGCCGAGATGGGCGCCGACCGCAACGCGCCGGACCTCCACACGATGCTCGACGCGTTGACGGCCGTCGCCGTTCCGGCCGCGGCACCAGCGGCGCGGCCGCGCGTTAGCCCGCAGAAGGAGTGACATCATGGCGCAGAGCGAAATCAAGTTTCGACGGTTGGGTCAGAGCGACTTGGATGTGTCGGCGATCGGGCTCGGCTGCATGTCGCTGTCCGGCGTCTACGGCGACGCGGACGACGCGGTATCCGAGCGGTTGATCCAGCACGCGCTCGACCTCGGCGTGAATCACCTCGACAGTTCGGACATGTATGGCTGGGGCCATAACGAGGGCGTGGTCGGACGCGCCATTAAGGGCCGGCGGGACGAGGTGGTGCTTGCAACCAAGTTCGGCCAGGTCAAGCGAGAGGGCGGCGCCAATGGCGTGGACGGCCGGCCGGAATACGTGGCGCAGGCCTGCGACGCCAGCCTGCGCCGCCTCGGCGTGGACGTGATCGACCTCTACTATCAACACCGGGTCGACCGGTCGGTCCCGATCGAGGACACCGTCGGCGCAATGGCCGCGCTGGTGCAGCAGGGCAAGGTGCGGTTTCTGGGCCTGTCCGAAGCCCGGCCGGACACCATCCGGCGCGCACATGCCGTGCATCCCATCACCGCCGTGCAAACCGAATACTCCATCCTGTACCGCGCCGAGGCCGAAGAGACGCGGCAGACGACGCGTGCCCTCGGTATCAGCTTCGTCGCCTACTCGCCGCTTGGCCGCGGGCTGTTGGCGGGGGCGATTCGCAGCGCGGCCGACATCGATGGGCGCCGCGCTTCGCATCCCCGCTTCCAGGGCGAGAATTTTATCCGCAATCGCGAACTCGCAGGCGCGATCGAGACGCTCGCGCAGACGAAGGGGTGCACGCCGGCGCAGGTCACGCTGGCGTGGCTGCTGGCGCAGGGCGACGACGTCGTGACGATCCCGGGCACGCGCTACATTGCCCGGTTGGAGGAAAATCTGGGTGGCCTTGCCGTGACGCTATCGCCGGAGGAGGTTGCCATGCTCGGCAGCGCGATTCCGGCCGACGCCGCTGCAGGGGCGCGTTACCCGGACGCGTCCCTGCGAGCGGTCTACGTTTAGCGGAGGCGAACGCAATGCCAGCCACGACAGCGCTCGCCGACGGCAAAATCCTGGTCGGCATCGCCGATGGCGTCGGGACGATCACGTTCAACAATCCCGAGAAACGCAACGCCATGTCGCTCGCGATGTGGGAGGCACTCGGCGATGCGCTGGCAATCCTGCGGGATGACCCGGCGGTACACGTCGGGTTGCTGGCCGGCGCCGGGGGCAAGGCGTTCGTTTCCGGCGCAGATATCAGCCAGTTCGAGAAGGAACGGCACAACGCCGAATCAGCCGAGGTGTACGCCCGGCGGAGCAGCGCCGGCCGGGACGCCTTAACGGCGTTTCCCAAGCCGACGATCGCCTGCATCACCGGGTTCTGCATCGGCGGCGGATTGCAGCTCGCCATGCTGGCCGACATGCGGTTCGCCGCGGACGGCAGCCAATTCGGCATCCCGGCTGCCAAGCTCGGCATCGCCTATGGGTATGACGGGTTACGCAACCTGGTCTCCCTCGTAGGCCCCTCCTGGGCCAGGCTGCTGATGTTCACCGGCATGCGCATCGATGCGGCAGAAGCCTTGCGCATCGGCTTGGTCGAACGCGTCTACCCGCCCGCCGAAGTTATGGAAGCAGCTTTGGCCGTGGCACACACGATCGCCGGAAATGCGCCGCTTGCCGTGCAGGCGGCGCGCCGAACGATCGGTGATTTGCTGAAGGACCCGGAGCAACGCGACCTGACGGCCATCAAGCAGATCGGAATCGATTGCATGAACAGCGAGGATTTTCGCGAGGGCCGGCGCGCCTTCATGGAGAAGCGCCCGCCCCGCTTCACCGGCCGGTAAACGCTAGGGACCGGCGGGCGGGGCGACCTCGGCGGACTTCTGACCGGATGCATTTAAAGCATTGGCCACGAACCCGGACGATTTCATCGCCTCCACGAACCGGACCAGCGTGTTGAGCCCGGCGGCGTGGCTCTTAGGAAGGCCCATCGCTTGCTCGATCTCCTCGAAGTGGCCCGGCAGCAACCGCATCGATGGGTTTGCCGCCACCAATTCGGTCAAGGGCGCCCTTACTCCGGCCAGAACGTCGGCCTGCCCCGCGTTGAACGCCGCGATCGCGGCAGCCGTATCTTTCGCCCGGAGCAAGGTGGCGTGATGCAAGGCGCGCGACAGATACAGGTCGTAGGCACTGCCCTGGGCAACTGCGATACGAACGCCGGGTGCGTCCACTGCCTCGTTCGCCTGCAGGTTCGAGGCTTTGGGTACGACGTAGCTGCCTTCGATCACGACGTATGGCGGCGTGAAGGTGATGCCCATTGCGCGCTGCGGATCGATGGCCAGGAACGCGACATCCCAGCGATCGACCGCCTTGGGTACTTCACCCGCCTCGTGAAAGATCACGAACTGCACGGGCACGCCAAGTTGCTTTGCGAGTGCGCGTGCCAAGTCTGCAGAGACGCCTTTCGGATCGGCTTCCGTGGTGCCGCGCTGTGCCAGCACCGGGTTTCCGTAGTTGATCGCAGCCCGCAGCACGCCACCGGGCGCAATGTTCTTCGCTGCATCCGTCTGGGCACCGGCGGCGGTCGTCAGTGTCAGGAACAATGCCAAGCCGATCCAGAGCCGCATTAGATAGTGGCCTGCCAGGCGATCGGCATGAGACGGTAACCGGTCGACGTCTTTTCGACATGCCCCAGGGATGGGAAGGCAAAGTGGTAGCCCACGACCAACATGTGGTCGCTGGCGGCCTGGTCGTAGATCGCGTGACGTGTCTTGGCCGCCTGCTCCGGATCGTGATCGTACATCACGTGCCAGTCCGGATTGCGCAGGAAGAACTCCGGAATGTTCGTGACGTCGGATTGCACGAGCAGGTTTGCCGACCCGGACGCGACGGCGAACGCGGTGTGGCCCGGCGTATGACCCGGCGCGGCGATCGCCGTAATGCCGGGTGCCACTTCGGTGTTCCAGCGATAGCGGCCGATCCGGTCGTCCAGACCCGTCAGCACTTTCCGATTGTTGGCGAAATACGCCTTCGTCACCGGATCGTTGGCTTGGGCCATGTTGGTGTCGCTCATCCAGAACGCCCAATCCACCTCTGGCGCCACGATGGTCGCGTTCGGGAAGGCAATGGTGCCGTCCAGGCGGCGCAGCCCATTGGTATGGTCGGGGTGCAGATGTGACAGGAGCACGATGTCGATCTGCTCGGGAGTAACCCCAGCGGCCTGCAGGTTGGCGAACAGCTGCCCGATGCCAGCCCCTCCTGTCGGGCCGTTCCCGGTATCGATCAGAACCAGCTTGCCGCCGGTGTTGATCAATGTGGGATTGAACGGCACCGTGACGTCGCCGGGCGGCATGTAGGCGTCTGCCGCCGCGACGATGGCCTGGTCGTGAGGAACGTTGGTGACGAATTGCGCGGGCATGGGGAAGCTGCGTTCCCCGTCATGCAGCACCGTGACCTGAGCGTCGCCGAGTTTGAACCGGTAATAGCCCGGCGCCTGTACCGGCGCGATTGGCGCGGCCGCCCGGCTCGTTCCAGGCGCTAGGAATGCTGCAGCGCCGCTCGCCGCGGCAGATGAAAGGAATGTCCTTCGGCTGGTTCGCATGGCGCGTAGCCCTCATTCTTTGCGGCTGACTATAGGCGCGTCCGGCCGCCCGACAATCCCGCACGCGTGACTCGATTGGCCCTTTGGTGGTGTTGTCGATTGTCAAGCGGCTTGTTACAGCAGGCCCAAGACATCGTCGAGGCACGGCGATATTGGGGAGGATCAACGGCATGGCCACCGGTATGCGCAAAGGCCTGACCAGCTACGGCGACGATGGGTTCAGCCTGTTCCTCCGGCGCGCCTTCATCAAGGCGATGGGGTATTCGGACGACGCCCTGTCCCGCCCGATCGTGGGCATCGTCGATACCTCCAGCGCCTACAACGCATGCCATGCCAACGTGCCGCAACTGGTGGAGGCGGCCAAGCGCGGCGTCATGCTGGCCGGCGGCCTGCCCATGCCGTTCCCGACTGTGTCGATCCACGAAAGCTTCGCCCACCCGACCAGCATGTTCCTGCGCAACCTGCAATCCATGGACACGGAGGAGATGTGCCGGGCGCAGCCGATGGACGCGGTCGTAATGATCGGCGGTTGCGACAAGACGGTGCCGGCGCAGCTGATGGCCGCCGCCAGCCTGGACATTCCCGTGGTGCAGTTGGTCACCGGGCCGATGCTGGTGGGACACTATAAGGGCGAGGTGCTGGGCGCCTGCACGGATTGCCGCCGGTTCTGGGCGCGCCATCGTGCCGGCGAGTTCACCGAGGCCGAGATGGACGCGATCAACGGCCGCCTGGCCCCGACGCCGGGCACGTGCATGGTGATGGGCACCGCCTCCACCATGGCCTGCATTGCCGAAGCCCTGGGCATGGCCCTGCCCGGCTCCGCCGCGATTCCCGCGACCCATGGCGACCGTTTTCGCTGCGCCGAGGAGTCTGGCGCCGCCGCCGTGGCCGCCATCGGCCAGACCGGTCGGTTGCCGAAGGACATCATGACGCCGGCCGCATTCCGCAACGCACAAGTGGTACTGCAGGCGATCGGCGGTTCGACCAACGGGCTCGTGCACCTCGCTGCGATCGCGGGGCGGCTGGGCATCAAGCTCGACGGCGGCGCGTTCGACCGGTTGGGCGCGGACGTGCCGGTGCTGATCGACTTGAAGCCGACCGGCGACCACTACATGGAGCATTTCCATTGGTCCGGCGGAATGCCCAAGCTGATGAAGGAGCTTGGGCCACTGCTGGACACGACGGCGCGCACCATCACCGGCGGTACGCTGGCCGACGCCGTTGCCGCGGCGGAGGACGTTCCGAACCAGACCGTGATCCGCTCGAAGGATAATCCTATCTTCCCGACCGGCGGCATGGCCGTGCTGGGCGGCAACCTGGCGCCCGGCAGCGCCGTCATCAAGTTCGGCGCTGCGACGCCGGGGCTGCTGCAGCACACCGGGCGAGCCATGGTGTTCGACGGCGTGGACGACATGGCCCGCCGCATCGACGACCCGGCGTTGGACGTGAAGCCCGAGGACGTGCTGGTGCTGCGTTACGCCGGGCCGAAAGGTGCACCGGGCATGCCTGAGGCTGGCTACCTCCCCATCCCAAGGAAGCTGGCGCGTGCCGGCGTGAAGGACATGGTGCGGATCTCGGACGCCCGCATGAGCGGCACGGCGTTCGGCACCATCGTGCTGCATATCGTGCCGGAGGCGTGCCTAGGCGGTCCGTTGGCGTTGGTGCAGACCGGTGACATGATCAAGTTGGACGTCGCTGGGCGCAGGATCGACCTGCTCGTGGACGACGCCGAACTCACTCGGCGCCGCGAAGCCTGGACGCCCCCACCTGCACCGCCCGGCGCCGATCGGGGTTATCTGAAGCTGTATCTGGATAGTGTCCTACAAGCCGACGAAGGCTGCGACTTCAGCTTCCTGGTATCGCAATCCGAACCTTAATAGCTAGTCAGCGTTCCCAAAGAACGCACCTCGTCGGGTGGGTGCGCTTTGGCACCCCACCACCCGCACCGCCGCGGCTATGTCGCCGCGGGCAAATCCGCCCGGCTATCGCCACGCGCGACTCGGCGCAAAAGAAACTCCACCTCCGCCTTGGCGGCGGAACTCAGCCCGACGGACGGCGAGCGCTGCACATCCGAACGGATGATACCGCGGCGCGCCATGACGTATTTCCGTACCGCAAGCCCAACGACCGGCTGCTGCTCATACCGCAACAACGGCAAATGCGCGTCGAACAAATCATGTGCCGCGTCTCGCTCCCCGGCCTTGCTCATCCGCACCACGTCCACCAGCATGTCCGGGAAGGCATAACCCGTCATCGCGCCGTCCGACCCGCGCTCGACTTCGAAATCCAGGAACAACCCGCCATTACCGCACAGGATGCTGACGTGGCGCATGGTGCCCTCGGCCTCCCACTTGCGCAGGGTGGAGATTTTCTCCAGGCCGGGCCAATCCTCGTGCTTCAGCATCACGCACGAGGGATTGTCCTGCACAATCCGCCGGATCACGCCGGGGGTCATGACCACCGTGAAGTTGAGCGGGAAATCCTGGATGACGAACGGCACGTCGGCGCCGATCGCTTCCACGGCCTGGCGGTAATAGGTGACAATCTGGTCATCGGTGCGCAACGTGTTGGGCGGTGCGATCATCACCCCCGCGGCGCCTGCATCCATGGCGGCGGAAGCCAGCCCGCGCATGGCGGCAAAGCCCGGCGCAGACACGCCCACGATCACCGGCAGGCTGGGCGCGCGCTTGATGAAGCGGGTGGCGATGGCGATCGCTTCGTCGCCATCCAGCTTGGGCGCCTCCCCCATCACGCCCAGAACCGTCATGCCCGTGCTGCCGCAGGCGAGGTAGAAATCGGTCATTGTATCGATGGAAGCCATATCGATCCGGCCATCCGCGTCGAACGGCGTGGGAGCGATCGGGTAAACCCCTGCGGCGGATGCGTCGAGCTTCATGGTATTCTCCGTAAGGGCGGTTCTATGCGCGAAGCAGGCCGAACCGGCTGCGCCAACCGAGCCCCGCCGTGGTTTCGCCGGCCGGCGTGTATTCGCAGCCGATCCATCCAGCGTAGCCGAGCTGCTCGATTAGGGCGAACATATGCTCCCACGCGATTTCGCCCGTACCCGGCTCGTGCCGCCCAGGAGAATCGGCCACCTGAATGTGGCCGATGATCGGCATCAGCGCCTGCATCCGGCGGGTGATGCCGCCTTGCTCGACCTGGCAGTGGTAGATGTCGAATTGCAGCCCGACCTTGTCCGGTCCGACCGCCTCGACCACCGCGGCACCTTCTTCCTGCGTGCGGAGCAGGAAGCCCGGGATGTCGATCTGGTTGATCGGCTCCAGCACGAGGCGGATTCCGCCAGTGCTGGCGAGGTCCGCCGCCCAGACGACATTGGCAAGATAGGTGGCCCAGCCACGTTCCGCGCTGACGCCGGTGGGCAGGATCCCGGCCTGCAGGTGAACCAGATTGCAGCCGAGGCCGGTCGCGTAATCCAGGCTCTTGCGCAGATCATCGCGGAACGCGTCCCGGCGCCCGGGCATGCACGCGATACCGGATTGTTCGCCGCGCGCCTTGTCACCGGCCGGCGTGTTGATCAGCACCATCTGCAGCCCGCAATCACGCAGCCGCGCCGCCAGCGTTGCCACCGGTTGCTCGTAGGGGGTCGGGTATTCCACGGCGGCAAACCCGGCCCGCGCCGCCGCATCGAAGCGGTCGAGCAGCGGTAGCTCGGTGAACAGCCATTTGAGGTTGGCGGAGAACTTCAACATGGTGTCAGTCCCGCACCGGGTCGAGCCGCGTGGCGTCGTAGGCGGCAAACGCGGCGTCCGTCACCAGGGAGGCCACGAATTGCTCCGCAACCACTCGATGCGCCGACCCGGTCATCACGGCGGCGGCGAAGGTGGTCACCTTCTGCACGGCGTCCGGCAGCGGCCCCACGATCTCGATGCCGGGCACCACCGCGAGTTCGCTCAATTGTTGGATCGCAATGTCGGCCTCGCCGGTTAGCAGCTTCTCGGCCGTGAACCCGGCGGGGATGATGGTGGCGCGGGCATTCACCGCATCTGCGATCCCGATGCGCTCAAGCATGGGCGCGAAATGCACGCCGCTCTGCCCGCCACGGGAGTAGCAGACGGAGCGTGCGCCGGTCATGGCGCGCTTGAACGACTCCAGGTCGGAGATGTCCGGGTGCGGTGCCCCCTTCGCTACCGCCACGCCGATGCGCGAGCGCAGCACGGTGCGCTTGGTGCTGGCCTCGATCTTGCCCTGTGCAATGAGCTCGTCCACTGCGTCGGCGACGATCAGCACCGCGTCTGCAGTCGCGCCTTCCGCGAGCTTGCTCATGATGACCGTGGTGGGTGCCCAATCGATGTCGAGCTTGAAACCGGAGCTCGCCTCGAACGCCGGGACCAGCGAGGCGTCGAACGCCCCCTTGACCACCAGCGCGCATTTCAGGTGCAGAATTTTCTCGCTCGGGGCCGTGCTCATCGCTGTGGTGCTTTCTATGATTGCGTCAAACGGGATCCGGCATGCGCCGCAGCAGGTTCGGGCTCAACTCCGACAGCCGGTTCACCCCAACCAGCGCCATGTCGCGCTCGACCTCCTCCTTCAGGATGCGCGCGGCATGCAGCACGCCGGGCGTGCCGCCGATTGCGGCGGCGAACAGGAACGGCCGCCCGAGGAATACGAAATCGGCCCCCAGCGCCAATGCCTTCAGCACGTCGGTGCCACGCCGGATGCCGCTATCGATGATCACCGCCATGTCGCCCTTTTGCGCCGCGATCTCGGGCAGCACCTCGAGCGGCGGGACGTCGTAGTCCAGCTGGCGACCGCCATGGGTGGACAGGATCACGCCCTCCACCCCGCACTCGCGCGCAATCGCCACATCGGCCGGTGCCGTCAGGCCCTTCACCAGCAGCGTACCTTTCCAGCGACGGCGGATGGCGCGCAAATTGTCCCACGACAGCTTGTCGCGCGCCGTCGTGTTGCGCAGCGCATTGCGCGACAGCATGGGCGGGCCGCGGTCGGCCTCCATGTTCTCGAAATGCGGCGGACCGTGGCGGTAGAACGTCTGCGCCACGGTGCCGAGCAGCCAGGCGGGATGCGTGGCGCTCTGCCACGCGACCTTGGGTGTGATGCGCATCGGCATGCTGAAGCCGCTGCGCGTGTTGTGCTCGCGGTTGCCCAGCACAGGCGTATCGGCGGTGACGACCAGCGTGCCGAAGCCGGTCCGCGCCAGCCGGTCCACCAGGCGGTCGATGCGGGTCTGGTCGCCGGGAAGGTAGGCCTGGAACCAGGCGGCCGGGTTCTCGGCGTGAACCTCCTCGAGCTTGATGAGCGAGGACGCGCTGAGGATCATCGGCATCTGCATTTGCCGAGCCGCTTCGGCCAGGCGCAGATCGCCGCGGTAGGCGACGAATGCCGCGCCACCGAGCGGCGCGATCCCGAACGGGACGGCGTAGGTCTTTCCAAACAGGGTGGTGGCGGCGCTGCGGGCGGAGGTATCCACCATGCGGCGCGGCAAAAACGCCCAGCGCGTGTAGGCCGCACGGTTGGCGCGCAACGCCGTCGACGTTTCCACCGCCCCTGCCACATACTGATACACCATCGGCGGCAGATGGCGCTTGGCGTGACGCTCGAAGTCATCAAGGGCGAGCAGGTCGCGAAACCGATACGGCGTCGCATCCGCACTGCGCTGCACGCTGGTGACCAAAGCTTGCGGCGACGTAATGCCGGGGGCCACGCTGTCGGCCAAGGCGATGTCGGTTTTCGTGGCGATCGCCGGAGAAGCAAGCCCCTGTTTCTGATCGGCCATTCCGCCTCCCCTGTTCCGCTGCCACCTTCGAGGCGGCCCGCGAACAAGCGAGTCACTGTGAAAGCGCTTGCAAAGACCATAGGCTCGCCGGATGGTCAACTCATTTCCCCAACACTGCCGGCCGGTGTAAGGCAGGGCCGCCCGGCAAGGAACGACGGTTGGATCAGGTCTGCGGAAAAGCCACACACGCGCTGAACGGACGCTTCGCGACGGCGCAGGATGTGGCGCTGCGGGCGGGCGTGTCTGCCGCTACGGTGTCACGCGTGTTGAACGGCAGCGCCGCCGTGCGGCCGGACAAGCGCGAGGCGGTACTGAAGGCGGCCGCGGCGCTCGGGTTCGTGGCGAATGGGGCGGCCCGCGCCCTGTCGCTGCGCCGGTTCATGGCCGTGGGCGCCGTCGTGCCCAACATCGAGAACGAAGGCTTCCTCGGCGCGCTCGCAACCTTTCAGGAGCGCATCCGCCAGGTCGGCTACACGCTGGTCGTGACCAACGCCGGCTACGAATTGGACCGCGAGTTGCTCGAGGCCACGTTCCTGCTGGAGCGGGGCATCGACGGCCTCATGCTGGTGGGCGACATCCACCGGCCGGACCTACTGGCCCGCATCGCCCGCCAGGCCGTGCCGACCGTGCAGACCTTCACACTGTCGCCAAATCGCGCCTGCGTGGGGTTCGACAACGCCGCGGCGATGGCGCGGGCGACGAACTACTTGCTGGATCTGGGGCATCGCCGCTTCGGCGTCATCACCGGCACACGACGTGACAACGACCGCAGCACCGCCCGGGTCGAGGGCATCGTCGGCGCGCTGGCGGCCCGTTCGCTCAGGATTAGACCAGAACACGACATCCAGGTTTCGCACGGCATCCGCGACGGGCGGGACGCGCTGCGCCACATCCTGTCAGCCGGCGGCAAGCCGCCCACTGCTGTCCTGTGCGGGACCGACCAGCTTGCTTTCGGGGCCATGATCGAAGCCGAGACGCGCGGGCTCGCCGTCCCGCGCGACCTGTCGTTGGTTGGCTTCAACGACGCGGACTACGCGGCCTTCCTGCGCCCGAGCCTGACCACCGTGCGCATGCAATCGGCTGAAATCGGCCTCGCTGCCGCCGACCATCTGCTGGCGCGGATGGCTGGTCAACCGGCCATGCGGGTTACGGAACTGGACGCCGAACTGATCATCCGGGGCAGCACTGCTCCACCGCCCTGATGCCAAGTTGACGGCGGCGACCATGCATCTATGCTGCCTGAAAGCGCTTGCAGAATGCGGCACCGACGAGGATCAAACATGGCGCCCAGGATCGTCCTTCTTCACGCCACGCCGGTCGCGATGCAGCCGATCCAGGCCGCGTTCGCGGAGCGTTGGCCGGAAGCCGAAACCGTGAACCTGCTGGATGACGGGCTATCGATCGACCGCGCGCGGGAGACGGATCTGTCCGAGGCAATGATCCAGCGCTTCGTGGATTTCGGTGTCTACGGCAAGAACATGGGCGCGGACGGGATCCTGGTCACCTGCTCCGCCTTCGGCCCGGCGATCGATCGGCTGATCGCGACGGTTCCGATCCCCGTGCTGAAACCGAACGAGGCAATGTTCCGCGCTGCGCTCGAGCAAGGCGAGCGGATCGGCATGCTCGCAACCTTCGCTCCGTCTATCAGCACGATGACCGACGAGTTCGACGAGTTCGTGGCCGAAACCGGCAAGCCGGCGCAACTGACGACCGTGCTGGTCGCGAACGCGATCGACCTCATCAAGGGCGGCGATGTGGAGGCACATAATCGCCTGGTCGCCGAGCGTGCGCCGGAGTTCGCCGGGTATGACGCGATCATGCTGGCACATTTCTCCACCTCCCGCGCGGCCGCAGCGGTGCGCAAGGCCGTGAGCGTCCCCGTGATGACAGCGCCGCACGCGGCGGTGGATCGGATGCGAACCTTGGTCGAAAGCCGCGCCGGACGTGGGGCATGAACGAGAGCCAATTGCGTGACGAGATGGCCCGGCTCTCCCGCTCGCTCTACGACCGTGGCTACTCGGTCGGGTCCGCCGGCAACATCAGCGCGCGGGTCGATGATGGCTGGCTGATCACGCCGACCAATAGCTGCCTCGGCTCACTCGACCCGGCGCGAATCAGCAAACTGGATGCAGAAGGCCAGCACGTGGGCGGCGACAAACCTTCGAAGGAGGTGTTCCTGCACCGCGCCTTCTACGACACGCGGCCCGGGACGGGTGCCGTCGTGCACCTGCATTCCACGTACGCGACGGCGCTGTCCTGCCTGGCAGACATCGATGCGGAGGACTGTATTCCGCCGTTGACCCCTTACGTCGTCATGCGCGTCGGCCGTGTGAAACTGGTTCCGTATTTCCGCCCGGGCGACGCGCGTGGCGGCGCGTTGATCGAAGCGCTCGGGGGCCGCTATGCCGCGGTGCTGCTGGCCAATCACGGCCCCGTCGTCAGCGGCAAGGACCTGACGTCCACGATCTACGCCGCCGAGGAGTTGGAGGAGACGGCCAAGCTGCTCGTAACCCTGCGGGGAGCCCCGGTGCGGATGCTGACGGAAGCCCACGTGGCCGAGTTGCAGCAGGCTTTCAAATAGCCTGACGGGACACGGAGAGGACTACGCGAAAGCGACGCTGACCGGGCTGAGAGACGACACTAGTCGGGCACAGTCCTGCAGCGCGCCACCTAGGGCAAAGCGGCCGACGACGTCGTCACGCTCGCTCGCGACATACAGGTGGTCGTCGTGGACCGTCATGAAACGGGGCTCGCGGCCGGGCGCGGGCGTGAAGCCGAGCGGGTGCAAGTGTCCACTGCCAGCATCGACGGCGAAGACCGCGATGCCGTCCTGGCCGCGGTTGGATGCGAAGACACGGTCTCCGCTCGGCGTCACCGTAATCGCCGCAGCCGTGCTGGCGCCGAAGAAGTCCGGTGGCAGGGTGGGCAGGATCTGGAGCGGCTCCAAGCTGCCAGCCTGCTCCGACCAGCGATAGGTGGTGATCGAGGAGTCGAGTTCGTTCAGGACCCAAAATATCGGCAACGAGGGATGGAACGCACCGTGCCGCGGCCCGGCGCCAGGCCGCGATGCCGTCACTGACGCAAAATCCAAAAGGCCGCGCTGCGCGTCGAAGGCAAACACGGCGACCGTGTCGTTGCCCTTGTCTGGCACCAGCACGAACCGGCCGCTCGGGTCGAAGACGACCTGGTGCGGGTGCGAGGCCGCCTGCTGGACCCGGTGCGGGCCCGGCGTGCCGGGCATCGGCACACATTGGGTGAAGGCGCGCAGGCCACCATCCTCGGACACCGGCAGCACCGCGACCGAGCCGGTGTCGTAATTCGCGACGATGAAATGCCGGCCCGCCGCATCGAGCGCGCCATGCACGACATTGGTCCCGCCGGATGCGGCCTGCCCTAGCGGACGCAGCAAGCCGGTCTCCTGGTCCCGTGCATAGGCGCTGGCGTAGTCCTGGTCGCCATGCACGGCGTAGAGCGTGCGGGCGCCGGCACCCATGATCAGATAGGACGGATTGGTCAGGCCGGGAACGTGCTGCGCATGCGTCCAGACGCTTCCGTCCGCACTGGTTGCATAGACGTGGATACCATCGCCACGAGCCTGCCGCTTCTCGGTCGTGAAGCAGCCAACATAGGCGTAGCCTTCGTCAGTGCTGGTCATGGTGCCTCTGCCAAACCTAGTTCTTTGGCGCATCGCGGACGTCACGCCTCCGCGTCATTGATGCTGCCGGCCCGGAACCTGTCAATCACGCAAACCGTAGGGTGCGTTGCGCTTTGGCAACGCACCAGCGCCGGCGCTTGTGGTGGGGTGCCAAAGCGCACCCCACCCTACGAAATTGAGGCTGCCGGCCCGGAACCTGTCAATGACGCAAACCGCAGGGTGCGTTGCGTTTTGGCAACGCACCAACGCCGGCGCTTTTGGTGGGGTACCAAAGCGCACCCACCACACGGAAGTGGGGGCGCACGGGAATGCTGTCCTACTCCACGACTTCCACGAACGCGCCTATCAGACTGGCCATATCCTCCAGGGGCGCCGGCAGCCTGCTGCCGGGTAGCGTCAGTTCCTGTACCAATTCGCCGGCGCCGGTGTAGAGCGATAGCTCCAGGTCTTCGCCGAGGATTTTGGGCCGGCACACAACCTCACCACCCGCCGCCCGGCGGCCGGCTTCGACGAAATCCCGGATCTCCTCCAACCCGCTGGTCTGCTCACCGGCCTCGGCCACGAACTCCGCGATCTCGTTTGCGACTTGGGACAGCGCCACCAGACCGAGCGGGACGCAGCCTTCGCTCTGCTGGAACACCTGGCCGCGCCAACGATCGAAGCACGCGGCCCGGTGCGCCTCCTCCGGAGTTTCGGCGGCTTCGTCGTCAGGCTCCTCCGGCAATCCACCGGCAGCGGCGATCTCGTCCCATATCGGGATCGCCCAATCGATGCTCAGGCCGAGCAACACGCCGAAGCCACGCCGGGTCAGGTCGTCCGTGTCACCGGGCGGCAGGTCGCGCGGTGGCCTGCCCTCCACCAGGTCGAGCAGCACGCGGCGCACCGCACCGAACGAAAGCTGCGCCAAGGCTTCTGGGGAACGCCAGCCCGGCAGCAGGCGCAGTTCCTCGCTATCCGGGAGGGCACCGGAGGCGATCAAACCCTGGGCCAGTTCTTCGCCATCCGGCACGTCGCCGGCGGATAGTGCGACCGGCAGGGCCACCAATTCAGCCCAGGGCGATGGGCCCAGCGCGGCGCCCTCGGCTGCCACCAGCAACACCCAGTTGAGGTCATCGCCGGCCTCGTCACCGCGGCGTTCGCCAAGCTTGCGGACGGCCAGGTCCAGGACATCGATGCGGCCGGCCGTGAGGAGCGCCTGCACCAGGACATCGAATTCGCCGCTATCCGCGTCGTCGAACGCCTCGAGCAGCCGGTCCGCCGCGGGGCCAGGCGCCTTGCCGAATGTCAGCTGCGGAGGCACGGGGGACTTGATGCCAAGCAGTTCCAAGGCCGCTTCACCGCGCAGCAAGTGGGGGCGATCGATCCAGCGACGGCGGTTTTCGGGCGTGTCGTCACGGTCCGATATCCAACGGCGGAACGCAGCCCGGTCTGCGCGCTGCACCACCACCTCGCCACCGGCGTGCAGTATCTCCTCGGCAACCGCCCGGTTCACGGCGCGCGCGGTCGCGAGATCGCTCTCGCCCGGACGGAGGGTGTCGAGTGTTTCGGCGTCGGCATAGTGGGTGAGAAGGACGGCATCCAGATCGGGCGCGACATCCCGCGCGAGGTCCACCGCCTGCGCTACGCGTTCGTCTCGGGCACGGGATTCGGGCACGGAGGTATCCTGAAACGGGCGCTGACTATGCCGTCACAGCCAAAGGGACTGCAACAACAGTTACACTGGCTCCGGACGGCCTGGTCTGCCGTCCGAAGCCAGTGGACTAACGCGGCCGGCGTTGCGGCGGGCGGCCCTGCGGCGGCCGGGCGTTCTGACCCGGCGGACGGTTGTGCGCGTTCGGCGTGCGGGACTGCTGGCCGCCGCGCCCGCCGCCGCCCATCACGGGCGGACGCATCGTGGACAGACGCGCCGCCTCCGAGTGATACGGGTGGTCGGTCACCACGGGCACCGGCTGGCCAATCGTACGCTCGATCGCGTGAAGCCAGGCGCGATGCTCCGGCTCGCACAGGCTGACGGCCAACCCCTCGCGGCCGGCCCGCGCGGTGCGGCCGATGCGGTGCACATAGCTTTCTGGAATGTTGGGTAGGTCGAAGTTGAACACGTGGCTCACGTCGTCCACGTCGATCCCGCGCGAGGCGATATCGGTCGCCACCAGCACGCGCACCGCGCCGGATTTGAACCCAGCGAGCGCCCGCTCGCGTTGCCCCTGGGACTTGTTGCCGTGGATGGCTTCGGCGGGCGAACCCGCTTCGGTCAGCGCCGTGGCGACCTTGTTGGCAGTGCTTTTGGTGAGCGTGAACACGATGGCGCGGCTGACGGTGGCCGGCTTCACCAGCATCTTCATCAGCGCGAGCTTGTTGGCGGCGTCGGTGAACATGACGCTCTGGCCGATGCGATCGACCGTCGTGGCAGGGGGGGTGACCTCCACCCGCACCGGATCGGTCAGCAGGCTTGCCGCGAGGCTCGCGATGGCGGTGGGCATGGTCGCCGAAAACAGCAGGGTCTGCCGCTGCTTGGGCAGCATGGCGACGGCCTGCCGGATCGGCTTGACGAAGCCCATGTCCAGCATCTGGTCCGCCTCGTCCAGCACCAGCACGTGGGTGGCGCCGAGGTCGACATGGCCCTGGCTCACCAGGTCGAGCAGGCGGCCCGGCGTCGCCACCAGGAAATCGACGCCGCGACGCATGGCGGTGACCTGGTGGACCTGGCTGACGCCGCCGAACACGACGGTATGGGTCGTGCCGAGACCGTGGCCGTAAGCGGCGATGCTCTGGTCGATCTGCGAGGCGAGTTCGCGCGTGGGTGCGAGGATCAGCACGTTGGCGCAGCGCGGCGGCGCGGGGCGGCGGTTCGCGGCAAGGCGGTGCAGGATCGGCAGCAGGAAGGCCGCCGTCTTGCCGGTTCCGGTCTGCGCCAAGCCGAGCAGGTCGCGCCCACCGAGCAACATGGGGATAGCCTGAGCCTGGATCGGGGTCGGCGAGGTGTAGCCTTCCCGCGCCAGGGCCTCGAGCAGTTTGGGGTTCAGGCCGAGGTCGGTGAAGTTCGGCGCAACGGCGGCGATGTGGCTCATGACTGTATGCGCCTCCTCGGCGCGGTCTTCCCTGCAACAGGCGTTGCGTGGGTCGTGGCAATGGGTGGGGGTGCCTGCCGGGTCGGAGCCCGGCCTTTTGGCTGATTGTTGGTCGGCAGCTAGCAGGAAGCGTCTCGCCGCCTCTGTTCTCCCGCGCCGCGGCTAATGCCACATGGCTCGGTCAGGATGAAGGGCAGCGAACGCAGCCCCGGTGTGTGATCAGGGCCCGTCAGGGCCTGGTCCGCTCGACCGGTCGGGTAGGCCCCTGTCGCCGCGGCGCCTTGTAGCACGATTAAGGCCGGATTTGCCTAGTGGTTAGCAACGCCAGAGTCCGCCGGGTCACGACGGAGCCGCCGACCCAATCACCGCGGTGGCAAGTTGGCGGCCCGAAAGCCACGCCGCCTCCACCCGAGGGGCGAGCAGCCAGTCCCCGCAAACGCCCAGGCGCAACCCTGTATCCCACAGCGATCCCTCGCCGGCCGTCCCCGACCGGGCGTAGCGCCAGCGATGCGCGGCGGCAGCCGATGGGTCGGGCAGCCGAATGCCCGCTCGTTCGGCGAATGCATGCAGCAACGACGCAACGATCGCCGCCGGGTCCCGCTCCAGGTTGGCGCGGGACCAATCCGGCCCCGCCTGGATGACCCAGCTTTCCGGCCCCGATCGGCCCGGTTTGGCGGAGTTGCGGGCCGCCCAGCCGATGATGCCGTCCTCCCGCAAGACATCGGCCTTGATCGGCAGGCTCTCGGCGAACGCGGCCATGACCGTCCAACATGGCGCCGACAGGGTCTGTACCGCCAGGGCCGCAAAGTGCGGCGACCATTGCTGCAACAGGGGACCGGCCTGTTCGGCCGGCACCGCCACCAACACTCCGTCGAACACGCCGCCTCCGACATGCCACGAGTTGCCCTCTCGCTCCAGCGACGCGACCTGCACCTGGCAACGCACGTCCAGCGCCGCTGCCAAATGCTTTGCCGGCGCATTCATGGTGGGGATGCCCACCCAGGCGTCGGCGCCGGCAGCCGGCCAAGGCGCCGCCAAACCTATCGCGTGCCACTGCTCCACCAGCGCCCGGAACGCCGGGTCGCGCGCCGTGAAATACTGCGCGCCATGGTCGAAGCCGGCCTCGCCCGCTGGCGTTGGCATCCTGCGGGTGGACATCCGGCCCCCGGGCGCCCTGCCCTTGTCGAACAGGGTCACCTCCAACCCCGCCGCACGCAGCGCCTCGGCACAGGACAGCCCTGCCATTCCAGCACCCACGATCGCGATCTTCATCGTCTGCCCCACACCGAACCCAGCGGCACAGGTGATCATGGATGCCGCAATGTGGAGAGGGTCGCTGCCGGTCAGGCCTCGCGTACGTTGTCCACGAATGAAACGACCTGCTCGTCCAGCAACTCAGCCTGACCGACGAGTTGTTCAGCGGATCCAAGAACTTCCGCAGCAGCCACGCCAGTCTCGTTGGCGGCCCGGCTGACATCGGCGGTGTTGGACATGAGTTCGTTCGTGCTGAGCGCGAGTTGCTGGACGTTGCGGGCAATCTCCGCCGTGGCAGACCCCTGTTGCTCCACGGCGGCCGCAATCAGGGCTGCGATGGTGCTCATCTGCTCCACCGTCGCGGTAACGCCGCCGATCGCGCCGACGGCCTGGTTCGTGGCACCCTGGATCTGCCCGATCTGGGCAGCGATCTCCTCGGCGGCGCCCGCGGTCTGTAGCGCCAGGTTCTTCACCTCCGCAGCCACCACGGCAAAACCGTCGCCGGCGGCACCCGCGTGCGCCGCTTCGATCGTGGCGTTCAGTGCCAGCAGCTTGGTCTGCCCGGCGATGTTGCTGATCAGCTTCACCACCTCGCCGATCCGTTGCGATCCCTCCGCCAGGACCCGGACGATGCCGTCGGTGCGGCGCGCATCGGCCGCCGCCCGTTCCGCATTGAGCGCCGACTGCGTGACCTGGCGATTGATTTCGACGATCGAATCGTTGAGGTGCTCGGCGGCGGTCGCAACGGCCTGTAATCCTTCCGTGGCGACGCGTGCTGCCACCGCCGAACCGGTCGCACGATCATTGGCCAGCGTCGCCGCCCCCGACATCGATCGGGCGGTGGTCTGCATCCCGGTTGCGGCGGACGCGACGACGCGCGCGATGGTCCCGACCGATTTCTCGAAGCCATTGGCCAATGTGACCATATCGGCCTTGCGAACGGCTTCAGCCACTTGCTTCTGCAACACCTTCTCGGCTTGCAGCCCGGCCACATGCGCCAGCCCGTCGCGGAATACGCTCAACGAGCGTACAATCGCTCCCAACTCGTCACGACGATGGAGTACGGTGAGGTCGACGCTCAGATCGCCCTCGGCAAGATTGAGCGTCGCTCGTGCGATGCCACGGATAGAGCGGATCGTCGTCACGGCGAGGGCCACTGTCCCGGCCATCGTGAGGAGCAATCCAGCACTCGCGATAACCATGAAGTCGTACCGCATCATATTGGACGAACGATGCGCCTCGGCCGCACTGATCACCTCGGTGCGTCCGACATCGCGCAGCATGGTCTCCAGCTCGGTCGTGAGCCCGTTGTAGATGACGTCGAACGGCTGCAGGAACGACACGGCCGACGCAAAATCGACATCCAGCATCTGCCGCACCCATTCGACCGCCGTTTTGTAATTCTCGACCGAGGCGATGAGTGCGGTCATCCTTGGCCGCTGCTCGCCGGTCGCGAACCGATCACGCCACACCTTGAGCTGCCCCGCGACGGTGTCGATACTGGTGAGCAGACGATCGAGTTCGGCTGGTGCATCCAACGCCGGAGACTTCGCCGCCTGGAGTGCCAACACCCGGTAAAGCGTCCCATTGATACCCTGCACACCGGCCGCCGCATGGGCCAGTTGCCGGCCAGCCTCACCACTTCGCTGCAATTCGTCGACGGACCGCACGGTGCGCGACAGACCGGCCGCTCCGACCCAGGCAATGGCGACCATGGCGCACAGTGCCAGCGCCGGGCCGACGGTCAGCTTGGCGACGAACGGCCAGTGCCGGACCCTCAACAGGCTCATAGTGAGTTCGCTGGGTTCAAGATCAGAACCGCGCCGTCATCGCAGCGATCAAACGGCGTTCCACGGGCGGACCGGCGCTCTCGATGCGCGAGATATTGAACTGCTCGGCCGTGAGGGACAGAATCAGGTGTTCCGTCAGACGATAGCCGACCCGGGCACTGAACGTGAAATAGTTCGGCACCTCGACCGGCAGGAAGCTCAGTGTCGCCGACGAGGCCTTGAAATCTTGAAAGCTGGATTGCCAGCGCGATTGCGCGTCGATCTCCCATTTCCCGACACTGTAGCCACCGCCGAGGATGACCGAGTGCTGCGGCGTGCCACGGCGATAGTCGAGGTTGGGCGTGTTGGTGTACCCGGCAGCGAGATGGTCGGTGATAGAGGCGAAACTGTAGCTCGCGTTCCATCGCCAGCCGGAAGCAGACTTGCCTTTGATGCCGATCTCGATTCCGGCCTCGTCGCTCCAGCCGATGTTCGCCGACTGACTTTGGTAGGGCTGACCGGCGATCAAGCCGGCGGGTACCGACGGTGCGGAGGCAAGCAGGTTGTCGTTGCGCTGAGCGAAGATGGCCGTGCGAACGGTGCTACCAATGAAGGCTATAGTGCGGTCATAGGCGAGTTCGGCGTTCCACACGGCGGTGGGGGATAGTGTGGGGTTTCCATAGTAGAGCGTTCCAGCGGCTTGCGTGCCAAATTGAAACGCATAGTCGATCAAGCTCGGTAGTTGCAGGCCGCGAGCAGCAGTCAGGCGGAGCGTATCGTCGTCCGTGACTTTCCAGACGATCCCTGAATTGAAGCTCGGCTCGGTGAAAGAGGTATGGTTGTATTGGGACGCCGTCAGGGGCGTATCGGCCGGCGGCGATCCGTTGAGATGCAGGCTCAGATGGTCGACGCGGACGGCATTGGTAATCGATACCGAGGGTGTCACCTGCCAATTCCACATGGCATCGGCGGAATACACCTGATAGCCGATCGTGCCGCCGAAGACCGGTCCGACGGCGGCGTTGTTACGGTACTCCAAGCCGATCCGGATCGTATGGTCGGCATTCACTTTGAAAAGGTCACTGGCCTTGGCCACGTAGACGGTGTTGACCAGGTCTACGGTGGCCAAGGGATTGTAGTAGCTATTGATCGCTTTATTGCGGAAGAAGTCGAACGCCAGGAGCCCGAACTGGCTGTCGGCTGTCGCACCGAACCGCATCGTGCTGATCCGGTATCGCGCGTCGAGATACGACCCCTGGATTTCTGCAACGCCGGTTCGACTATCGACGATGCCGCCCTCTGCTGTGATCTGGACGTTGGGCAGCGCCTGCCAGCTTCCCTCCAGGTTGAACGTTCCGTTCCGGGGTCGCGGACGGCTGGCGCTGTCGGTGTCATTGAGCCCGGCCGGCGCGAAATCCCGCGCGGTCAGGCCGCCGGCTGACAGCCGGATGCCGGCCGTATCGCCGAAATGCGCGGTGCCCACCACGGACCCGCTCGCCAGGCTCTGCGTCCCGGTGCGCACCGTGACGGAATTGGTGTTGTCCTTGATTGGGTCGACCGTGATGATGTTGATCACCCCGCCTGCGGCATTGAAGCCGAACAATGCGGAGTTCGGTCCTTTGACCACCTCGATCTGGCGGATCTCGTCCAGCTGAACCGGAATCGTGCTCCAGGCGACGTAGCCGTAGTCGTCTAGATAAATCTGGCGGCCGTTGACCATGACGAGCAGCCGCGGGTTCAGCGGTTGGTTGTAGCCGCGGATGCCGACCTCGGAATCCGCCAAACCGTAGGTCCGCACGTCGAGGCCGGTGACGAAGCGGAGGATGTCGGGGATGTTGTCGGCACCGGACCGCCGGATATCGTCCTGAGTCAGGATGACGAGGTCGGCCGGCACGTCGGACGCCTTCTGCGGCTTGCCGGTGACCGAGGTGGTGATCGGCTCCCCGAACAACTGCTCGAGCGCGCCATAATCGACGGACTGCGCCCGGGCGCGCGAACCGGACAAGGCTGCTGCCACCGACAAGACGGCGCACGCGGCGCCCATAAGGATCGTCTGGTGCACGCTTATGTCAGATTTCATGGATCAGCATCCGGAATGCCGTCGCGAAGCCGATGCCGTAGGACGCTGCCAGCGCGCGGTTCAGCACGATCTCGACGCGCGGGTCGGACTGGACAGACAGGACGCACAGGCCGGCCTCCACCTGCGCGAGGTCTCCGGTGATGCAGAGCACGTGATTCGCCTGCAGATACGACGCCACGGACCCAGCCGGCACCCCGGCAGACAGGATCACGGCGACGTAGTGCTTGTCCTGCTGCAACGCAGAAGCGGAGACGGCCTCCGCCCGGATGGCATTCCCGGCGTTGGGGCCAGCGCCGAACAGGGCCGCAACCCTCGTTGCGTCCGCCTCGGAGGCCGGGTTACCCTGCGCGAAAACCACCGCCACGACGCCGCTGAGGCAAGGCGGATCAAGGAAGCCGAGGACCTTCGTGACGATCTGAAGGTCTTTGGCAGATAACGAGCCGGCATGGGCCGTCACCGACAGCATGGCCGGCCCGATCACGAGCATGGCCGCTGCCAGGTATCCCATCCGTCGGTTCAACGACAGCCGGCCCAATCCACACACCCTTTGTTCGCGACGCGCTCAAGGATGTGCGAAGTTGGTTTCCGACAGGTTAATCGGGTGAAAAAGCCTGTTTCGCGCGGGCGTTGTCCTCGGGCGAACGCCTCACCGTGGTAACGCGACCCGGGCTTCCGGCAGATCCCAAATCCGCTCGATCGCGGCCGCACCGGCGGCGCAGATCGCAGCTTCATCGCCCGTCACCAGGCACCCGGCGTCGAGCAGCAAGCGGCCATCCACGAACACCTGGGCGATATCCGCCCGGTTCGCCAACGCGATCAGCCCGCGCCGTGGATCAGACATCGGCTGCAGCTGCGGGTGCGTCATGTCCACGACGGTCAAATCCGCCGTTGCACCCGGTGCGATGCGTCCGAGATCGGGCCGCTTGATCACGGACGCCGCAGTCGCCGTAACCGCCTCGATCAGCTCGGGCGCGGTTGCCACTTCGGGGTTCCCGGCGGCGATCTTCGAGATCATCGCGGCGGCGTTCAGCTCGCCCAGCAGGTCCATGTCGTAGCCATCGGTGCCGACCACGGTGCGTACCCCGAAGGAGGCGAAGCGGCCATAGGCGGCCACGGTGCCGGTGCGGGCGAAAACGCGCGGGCAGTTCAGCACGGTCGCACCGCGCGCCGCCATCAACCGCAAATCATCGTCGGTGCTGGCGATGCAATGCGCCGCCAGCAGGTCGGGCGCCAGCAGGCCGAGCCAATCCAGGTACTCCGCCGGCGTGCGCCCATGCCGGGCCTGGATGGTCGCCACCTCCTGCTTGCTCTGCGCCAGGTGAGTGGTGAGCGGCACGTCCAGGGCGCGGGCGCGCGCGGCGCAGGCACGCAGCAGGTCGGGGCCGCAGGTATCGGTGGCATGCGGGCTCATCGCCAGCCCGATGCGGCCCTCCGCTTGCCCTTGCCAACGATCATACAGCCGATCCCACGTGTCGAGATCCGCTTGGCCATCATCGCCGGCGTAGCGCACCGTGCCGTCCGGCTGCGCCTGCGCGTCGCCGGTGGAGAAGAGATAGGGCGCGCCGAAGAAGCGGATCCCCATCTCCGCCGCCGCATCGAACATCTCCGGGATGCCGTTGCGAAACGGCTCCATCACCGTAGTGGCCCCACCCTTCAGGACTTGCAGGATCCCCAGCCGGGCGACGTCCAGCCGCTCGGCCGGCGAGAGGATGTCGATGCCTCGCTTAGTGAGCGGCAGCAGCACCGTGTAAACGATGCTCTGGTTGTTCTTGCGGCCGTTGCCATCCTCGGTATGGCTGCGGGCCACGGCCTCGCTGAAGCTGTGGTTGTGTAGGTTCAGCAAGCCCGGCAGCACGAAGCGGCCCGGCCGATCGAACACCTGGTCTGCCACCGGCTTGGTCCGCTGCACGACCGCTATGCGCTTACCTTCGAGCAGGACCCAGTGATCGCGCAAAACATGCTGCACGTCGCCGCGGCGGACGAGCACGTAGCTCCCGAAAACTGCGGTCGTGCTCACGGTAGCCTAGCGGTCCAGGCCGCTTCGGCCATGGATGAGGAAATACACGGAAGCCAAAAGGTCCTGGTTGGCCGCTACCAACGGAATACCCGCCAAAGCTAAACTGTTCAGCATCGTAATGTCCCCTGGTGCAGCGATATCGCGAAAGCGACCCGTTGGGTAGGGTGGATGAGGCTTATGCCGTCAGGTGGGCTCGATGACCCCGGCGCGGGCGGTGATCGGGGTGTAGTGAGCTGGCTGCCGATGGGCGCCGAAATCGAACATCTTGCTCTTGCCCTGCCGGCACAGATCCATGTCGCAGTCCGCGACCAGCACCTCGTCGCCCAGAGTCGATGCCTCGGCAACGATCACGCCATTCGGGTCCACGATGCACGACCCGCCGATCAGGCCTGACCCGTCCTCGTCGCCGGCTTTCGCCACGGCCACGGCCCAGGTCGCGTTCATATAGGCGTTAGCCTGCGCCACCAACCTGGAATGGAAGGTGCGCAGCGCCGCATCCTCCGTGCTGCCGCCATTCGGGTCGTAGGCAGCGGAGTTGTAGCCGAGGCAGACCAACTCCACTCCCTGCAAGCCCAGGACGCGCCAGGCTTCCGGCCAGCGGCGATCGTTGCAGATCATCATGCCCAGGATCGCCGAGTGCCACCCGGGCCCGGCCCGGAAGGCGGGAAAGCCCAGATCCCCGTACTCGAAATACCGCTTTTCCAGTTGCTGGAACCGCGCGCCTTCCCGCGGCTCGACCGAGCCCGGCAAGTGCACCTTGCGATAGCGGCCCAGGATACTGCCATCCGGCTGCACCAGGACCGAGGCGTTGTAGCGCTTGCCCTCCGTCAGCTCGGCATAGCCCACATAGAAACCGACGCCGAGTTCGCGCGCACGGTCGAACAAGGGTTGCACCGCCGGGTTGGGCATGGCGGGCTCGAAATACTGGTCCAGCGCCGCCCCTTCCAACAACCAGCGGGGGAAGAACGTGGTGAAGGCCAGCTCGGGAAACACGACCAGTGTGGCACCCTGCCCGGCAGCCTGATCCAGCATCCGGAGCATGCGGGCGAGAATGGCGCCGCGGCTGTCTGCCTTCTGGTTCGGCCCCATCTGGGCCGCGGCGATGCGGATGATGCGCGGCATTCAGCTTATTCCTGGCAGGTGCGGATGGTGGAGGTTGGCGCGATCAGCCCGATCTTGCAGCTCACAAGCAGCCGTTCAGATCATCGGTGAAAAACGAGAAGAACCCAGCGGCGATGCCCTTCGCGTCCGCACCAGCTTGGCAAGACGGCTTGGGCCCGGCCTGTTGGGCCGGCGCGCCTTGCACCTGCGACGGCGTTGCCTGCGGGGGTGATGCGCAACCCGCCAGCAGAATGACGACGCCGACGACGAACGAGCACTTCAACATACGACACTCTTGGTTCCGAACGCACCAGACTAGCGCTCGGCTCGGGCTGTAGCTAGCTCAGGTCGGCATGGTCTAGCCTGAGGCGAAGGCTATCGCCCGGTGAAAACGGGCAACCGGCGCTCCGCCATCGCCTTCACGCCTTCCTTGAAATCCTCCGTGGCGAGAAGTTTCTGCTGTTCAGCCAGTTCGTGGCTGGTGATGGCCTCGACGGCGTCGGCCAGTCCCGCGCGCAACGTCGCGCGTGTCGATTGCACGGCCAGCGGCGCGGAGTGAGCGATCTCGGTCGCCAGCGCCAACGCGGCGTCGCGCAAGCCCTCCGCGGGCGCCAGCACGTCGACGAGGCCCATGGCATGGGCTTCCGCCCCGGTGATGCGGCGGCCGGTGTAGAACAGCAGCGCCGCCTGTTGCGGACCGATTGCGCGCGGCAAGGTCACGCTCAGGCCGAAACCAGGATGGAACCCCAGCCGGTTGAAGTTGACCGTGAAGCGCGACTCAGCGGAGGCGACACGGAAATCAGCGACCATCGCCACGCCCATGCCGCCGCCCACCGCGGCGCCCTGCACGGCGGCCACGATCGGTAGCTCGCAGCGGAACAGCCGGACGGCCTGCTTGTACAAATGGTCGGTGCCGCGATCTTGCGCCGGGCCGACTGTCTCGCTCGCAGGGCGGCTAAAGTTGGCGCCGGCGCAGAAATTCTTGCCGGCCGCACACAGCACGATCGCCCGCATGCCGGCGGCGACGAACGCGTCGAAGGCGTCGCCTAAGTCGCCGATCAACTCCTTGTCGAAAAAGTTGTTAGGCGGCCGGTTGATCTCGGCAATGCCGACATGGCCGGACATGCTGGAGAGAACGTCGCTCATCGTAAGCCTAGCCCCCGTGCAATCATTCCGCGCAAGATCTCCCGCGTACCGCCGCGCAGCGAGAAGGACGGCGCTGTCAAGATCAGATGGGCGAGCACCGCGGTCAATGGTTCGTCCGCCTCGTCCTCGGGCTCCACTTCCAGCAATAGGCGCACGACCTCTGCGGTTTCCTGCTCCAGCACATTGCCCAGATCCTTCACGAGCGATGCCTGCAACGCCGGGTCCTCCCCCGCCTGCAGCATGCCGGCGACCGAGCGCGACAGGCGGCGCAGCGCCATGATGTGGCTGGTCAACCGGCCGATCGCGATCGCCGCGCGCTCCGGTGCGTCGGGGCCGAGCGCGCGGACGGTTTCGGTCAGCAAGGTGAAGGCGGACAGGAAGCGGTCGGGGCCGCTGCGCTCGAACGCCAACTCGCGGGTGACCTGCTTCCAACCGTCACCTTCCTTGCCCAGGACGGCATCCTCGGGCAGCAGCAGGTCCTCGATCGCCACCTCGTTGAAGTGATGCTCGCCGCGCATGTCGATGATGGGGCGCACGGTCATGCCGGATTCGCGAGCCTTGGCCATATCCACGAGGAACTGACTCGACCCGGCGTGGCGATCGTCCGTCTTATCGCCCGTCCGGCAGAACAGGATCATGTAGTCGGCCTCGTGCGCGCCGGAGGTCCAGACCTTCGTGCCGTTCACCAGCCAGCCGCCCTGCACCTGGCGGGCACGGGTGCGGGCAGCGGCCAGGTCGGAGCCGGAATCGGGCTCGCTCATGCCGATGCAGAACGAGCACTCACCCGCCGCGATGCGGGGCAGAATGGCCTGGCGCTGCTCCTCGGTGCCGTTGCGCAGGATGTTGGGGCCGCTCTGGCGGTCGGCGACCCAGTGGTAGCCAACGGGGGCGCCGGCGGCCAGCATCTCCTCCAGCACAACGTAGCGTTCCAGCGCGGTGCGTTCGTGGCCGCCATACATCTTGGGCCAGGTCATGCCGATCCAGCCCTTCTGGCCCATCGTCCGGCTGAACGCGCGGTCGCGCCCGCTCCACGAGGCGGCGCGCTGCTGTGGGGTGCGGTCGCGCAACGCCTCGGCGAGGAAAGTGCGAACCTCGCCGCGCAATGTCTCGGTGGCGTCCGAGGTGGCGGGTGGAGCGGCAAAGGCGAGTGCTTGCATGGTCACGATCCTCCTGCGGGCCGAAGCGCCAGCAACGCATCGGCAATGGTGCAGCCCTGCCCGGCCGCGTGCACGATCACGGGGTTCAACTCGAGCTCCATGATCCGGTCGCTGGCGGCCGCCAGGGCGGACACCTGGGCGATCAACCGGGCCAAGGCGGGCACGTCGGCCAGCGGGCGGCCGCGGAAGCCGTGCAGCAACGGGGCCGACCGTAGTTCTTGCAACATGGCAGCCGCCTCCGCCTCGTCAACGGGGGCGACCCGGCGGGCGACGTCCCGCAGCAGTTCGGCCTGGGTGCCGCCGGCGCCCACCGTCAGCACCGGCCCGGCGACGGGGTCGCGAACAATGCCGATGATCCACTCGGTGCCATTGGCGGCCATGGGCTCCAGCAGCACGCCCTCGATCCGAGCGGCGGGGGGCGCATGGCGGGCCGCCTCCAGCACCGCGGCATAGGCGGCGTGAAGCGCGTCGCGATCGGCGATGCCCAGGCGCACGCCCCCCAACTCGGTCTTGTGGATGATGTCCGGCGACTGGATTTTGAGCGCCAAGGGGAAACCGAGTTCGGCCGCGGCGGCGTCGAGGCCAGCAGCCTCCTTTACCAAGCGGGACGGCGCGATAACGACGCCGCACTGCGCCAACAGCGCCTTCACCGCGTGCTCGGACAGGGGACCGCTGTCCAGGCGCGCCGACGCCGCGGGCGGCAGCTTGGCAACCGGCAATCGGGCCGCCGGCTGCTGCTGTGCCAGGGCACGGGCCGCAGCGCCGAGCAAGGTCATGGACGGCAGCACGACCGCACCCGCCTCGGCGACCGTCTTGCGCCCGAGTTCGGAGGGCAGCGTGTAGCTGTAGATCAGCACTGGCTTGCGGCGCCGGGCGATCAGTTCGCGTAGGTCTGCCGCGGTCAGCGAGACCCGGGCCGGGTTCGCCAGCGACGTCACGATCGCCACCATGTCCACCGCCGGGTCGTCCAGCAGCAGCGCGGTGGCTCGCAGCATGCCGCCGCCATGCGCGCCCTGCGCCGTCAGGTCGACCGGATTGCGAGCCGAGCCGTAGGACGGGATGAACGACCGGATCGCCGCCTGCGACGCCTCCGACAGCTCCGGCACATCGAGCCCGGCCAGGCTGAGCGCGTCGGCCGCAAGCGCGCCGGCACCGCCGGAGACGGTGAGGATCGCGACCCGGTTGCCCTCGGCACGCGGGTTGGTCATCAGCGCGCCCATTACGGCCAGAGCCTCGTCCAGATCGGCTGCGACCGTGATGCCGTGGCGGCGAAACATCGCGTCGTAGCCGGCATCCCAGCCGGCGAGAGCGGCAGTGTGGGACGCCGCCGCCAGTTGGCCCACCGCGGACCGGCCGATCTTGATCGCGACCACCGGCTTGCCGGCCGCCGCGGCGGACTCGGCGGCGGCGCGGAACCCGGCCGGGTCACGGATGGTTTCGACGAACATCAGCACGCCGCCCGTGTCGGCATCGTCGGCGGCATGCTGCAGGAAATCGGCGACGGTCAAGTCCGCCTCGTTCCCGGTGCTGACGACGGAGGAGAAACCTAAGCCCAGGGCGCGGCCACGGTTGAACAAGGCGAAGCCCATGCCGCCGCTCTGCGCCACCACCGCAACGCGCCGGGCGGTGGCGACCGGCATGTCGGGCAGGCCGTCCACCGCGGGGCTGAAGGTCGCGGTGACGCGCGCCGGCTCGTTGTAGAAGCCCTCGGCATTGGGGCCGCAGATCCGCATTCCGCTGGCGTGCGCCAGTGCGGCGATCTTGCCCTGCAGATCCGCCGGTGCCGCATCATCCTCGGCGAAACCGGAGGAGATAATGACGGCGTGACGCACTCCGGCGGCCGCGCATTCTTCCAGCGCCGGCAGCACGCTGCCGGCCGGGATGGCGACGAGCGCCAGGTCCACCGCCTCGCCGATCGCGGCGGCGCTGGCGTAGCAGCGTAACCCGTCGATCTCGCCGTAGCTGGGATTGATTGGGTAGATCGCGCCCGGGTAGCCGTTCTTTTGCAACAGATGCAGCAATGCGCCGCGGATCTTGGTGCGCTCCGGCGAGGCGCCCACGATCGCGACCGAGCGCGGGTTGAAGAAGCCGTGCAGCCCGGCGGTGCCCATCTCAGGCTGCCGCCGTGATGGCGGGCCATAGCCCGTCCGCACCGGCCCGCAACGCAGCGCGGCCGACCAGGGCGTTCCACTCGGCCTCGTTGCCGAATTCGTCGCGCCAGGCCCATAGGCGCCGGGTCAGCGGATGCAACGCGTATTCCTGGGTGAAGCCGATCGCGCCGTGCACCTGGTGGGCGATCCCGGCCGCGATCGAGGCCGCCTCGCCAGCGCGTGCCTTGGCGGCACCGATCACCATGGGATCCAGCGAGCCACCCAGCGCTTCGGCGGCCATGTCCGCGGCCGCGCCGGCGGCGGCGCACTGGCCGGCCAGGATCGCCATGGCTTGCTGGATCGCCTGAAACTTGCCGATCGGGCGGCCGAACTGCACCCGCGTCTGTACGTAGGCCACGCATACGTCCAGGATCTGTGTCAGCGCTCCGGCAATCTGCACCGTGCGAACGGCCGCCCCCGCCGCCCGCAGCGCCGGGAGGGAGATGGGGCACGCCACCGCATCCACCGCCGCATCGAACACAAGGGTGTCCCGCGGCTCGCCGGCGACATTGGTTGCGTGCGTGACGGTGAACCCTTCGGCCGGCACGCAGGCCAAGTGTCCGTCCACGAGCACTGCCACGGCCCGAACATCACGGCCCCATGGCACCCGGCGGGCCGTGCCGGACAGCCGGCCGCCCACCAGCCTGAGCGCGTCGTTTCGCCGTGTCGGGGCGAGGCTCAGCGGGCCCGGCGGCACTGCCAGGCCGGCCTGGGCGAGCAGCCAGCCGGCCAGCATGGTCTCGCCGAGCGGGATCGGGGCGGCGTGCGCGGCGGCCGTTCGCAGCAACCCCATCGCCTCCACCGGGCTCGCGCCGAAGCCGCCGGCCAATTCCGGCAATAGCGCTGCGGTGAACCCGGCTTCCTCCACGGCATCCCACAGCGCCTGCGGCCAGGTGCCGCTTTCGGCGGACTTGATCGTGGCCTTGTCGGCATGCGCCGCGAACAGACGCTCCGCACTATCCGCCAGTTGGTCGCTCATCGTCCCCTCCTTGTAGGGCGGGCTGCTCGCAGCCCACCGCGCGAAGTCATCGCCGTCCTCGCAGGCCGTCCCACCATCCATCGTCGAAGTCCAGCAGGGCGGCGGTGTCGCTCTGCGCCGCTCCGGACAGCCACCGTTTGCCGCCATCAACCACCATGCAATCGCCCGACACGTAGGAGGCCAGGTCCGACAACAGGAACGCGCAGGCGTTGGCCAATTCGGTGTGCGCGCCGACCCTGGCGAGCGGGATGGTGGCTGCCGGCGTGGGCTTGTCGAGCCCAGGCGGCGCCAATCCAGCCGCCGCACCCGGTGTCGGAAATGCCCCCGGCGCCACCGCGTTGAGCCGGATGCCATGCCGTCCCCACTCCACGGCCAGGCTTCGCGTCATGGCCAGCACACCTGCCTTCGCCATGGCAGACGGCACGGTGAACGCGGCGCCCCCCAGGGCCGACAGGGTCATGATCGACAGCACCGTCCCTGCCCGCCCCTCCGCGATCCAGCGCCGGCCACAGCCCAGCGTGCAATAGGCCGAGCCGTGCAGCACCACGCCTAACACCGCATCCAGCGCGCGCGGCGAGAGCCGGTGGCTTTGCGCCAGGAAATTGCCGGCGGCGTTGTTGATCAGCGCGTCCACCGGCCCGATCGCGTCCAGCATCGCCTCGACCTGGCTTGCCTCGCGAATGTCGCAGCCGATCGTGTCCACCTGCGCGCCGGGGTAGCTGGCGCGCATGGCCGCCGCCGCTTCCTCCAAGACGGGCACGCGGCGGCCGCAAATCACCAGGGCGGCGCCGAGCCCGAGCACGTGTTCGCCGATCGCACGGCCCAGCCCGGTGCCGCCGCCGGTGATCAGGATGCGTTTGCCGGCCAGTAGATCAGGCGTGAACATCCTCGGCCCCCAATCCAAAATAGGCCCGGCGCAGACCGTCATCGGCCTGCATCTCGGCCGGAGTGCCGCCGAAGCGGATACGGCCGCTCTCCAGCGTGAACCCGCGGTCGCCGAGTTCCAAAAACTTCACGTTTTGCTCGGCGATCAGCATCGACAACCCGGCGGCACGGCTGGCGGCGAGCGAACGCAGCACGGTCGACACCATCAGCGGCGACAATCCGGCGGATGGCTCGTCCATCACCAGCAGCTTGGGGCACGCGGCGAGGGCCTTGGCGATGCCCAGCATCTTGCGCTGCCCACCCGACAGGCTGGAGCCGAGCTGGCGCCGCTTCTCCTTCAGCACCGGGAAAAGGTCGAATAATTCTGTTGCCCGCGCCCGCGCCTTCGCCGCCGGCACGAACAGGCCGCCCAGGTCGATGTTGTCGGCGACCGAGAGGCCGGGAAACACGCCCAGCTCCGACATGTAGCTCATGCCCAGGCGGACCCGGGCACGGGTGGGCAGGTGCGCTACGTCCTCGCCGCAGAACAGGATCTTGCCGCCGCGCGCCGGCAGCAGGCCATGCAGGCATTTCAGCAAGGTCGTTTTGCCGGCGCCATTCGGGCCCAGCAGCACCACGGTCTCGCTCTCGCCGACAGCCAGGTCGACGCCCCACAGCACCTGGATGTTGCCGTAACCCGCTTCGAGCGCCACGGTTTGCAGCAGGGTCATTGGACGGGCTCCGGCGCACCGAGGAAGACCTCGACCACGGCCTTGTCGCGCGCCGCATCGCGCATCTGGCCGCCGAAGATCTGCCGCCCGGCGTTCATCACCACGACGCGGTGGGTGATGCGGTCGATGAAGCTCATCAGGTGCTCCACCACGACCAGCCCCATGCCGGCTTCGGCCAGCGCCATCAGCCGGGTTGCGACGCGGTTGAGCTCCGCCGGGTGCAGGCCGCATGCCAGTTCGTCCACCAGCAGCAGGCGCGGCTTCGTCACCAGGGCGCGGGCAAGGTCCAACATCTTCTGGCTGACGCTGTTCAGGTCGCCGGCCGGGCGATTGGCCTGCTGGTCCAACTCCACGCTGGCGAGGATCGCATCCAGGTCGGCGCCCGCCCCGTGGGCGACCTCCAGGTTCTGCCGCACCGTCAGCGAGGCGAACGGTTTCGGCACCTGGAACGTGCGGTTCACCCCGGCTGCCGCCCGGCGATGCGCGGCCATGCCCATCAGCGAGCGTCCCGCCAACAGGATCTCGCCCTTGTCGGCCGGCACGAGACCGCTGATGACATTGATCAGGGTCGTCTTGCCGGAGCCGTTGGGCCCGATCAGGCCGACGATCTCGCCGGACGATACGGTCAGGTCGATGCCCTCGAGCGCCGTGAAGCCGCCGAACCGCTTCACCACGCCGCTCACCTGCAACAGGGGCGTTTCAAGCATGGGCACGGCGCCAGCGCTTGGGGATGGCGGCGAGTCCCTCGGGGAAGAACAGCACGAGCGCCATGATCAGCAGCCCGTAGGCGAGTTGGAAATACTGCGGCGCGGAGACACCGATGGCATTGTAGGTGCCGTACAGCACCAGCACGCCGATCACCGGTCCCATCAGCGTCCCCGCCCCGCCGAACAGGGTGAACACGATGGCGAAGATGCTGAAGTTGAAGTCGAACACCGCATCCGGGAAGAACGTCGCGGCGCGCCACGCGAACACCGCCCCGATCAGCCCGGCGATCCCCGCGCTCAGCAGCCAGACGGTCAGGCGCCCCCGCACCACGTCGATCCCCGCCATCGACGCCGAGACCGGGTTGTCCCGCGCCGCCCGCAGCCGCAGGCCGAAGCGGGCGTGGCGCAGGGTGGCGACCAACCCCATCAGGAGCGCCAGGATGCCGAGCGCCAAACCGTAGGTCAGCCCCGGCCGGTATCCGGCATCGAGCCGCACGCCGTATGGGCCGCCGGTGAGGTCGCTCAGATCGGGGTTGGCGATCAGGTGGCGCAAGGCCTCGGCGGCGGCCAGGCTGGCCAGGCCGAAATACGCGCCTTGCAACCGCAGCAACGGCGCCAGTAGCAATGCAACCAGTAACGCGGCCCCACCGCCGGCCGCCACGGCAACCAAGGGCGGCGCCAGACCATGCATAACGGTCAGCGCGAACCCGTATGCCCCGGCGCCGAAGAACCCGACATAGCCGAACGGCAGGTAGCCGGAGAACCCGTAGGTGAGGTTAAGCCCCTGCGCCAGCACCAGGAACACGACGAAGTTCAGCAGCAGAAGTTGGTTGTCGTACAGCCAAGGCAGCGCCGCGAACAACAGCACCGGCAGCATACCGAGGGCCAGGTCCCGCCATAGGGTGGGCTGCTTGTAGCCCACCTTCCGCCGCACCGGGGTGGGCTGCGAGCAGCCCACCCTACGCATAGCGCACCCGGCCGCCCAACAATCCGGTCGGCCGCACCAGCAGAACGCCGATCAACACCAGGTTGGGCAGCAGGTCGGTGAACGAACTGAAATAGGTCCGCATCAACATCAGGCACACGCCATAGATCGTGCCGCCCAGCAGCGTCCCCAGCGGGTTACCGAGCGAGCCGATCACGATGACGGCGAACGACACCAGGTCGATCGGCACGCCGAGCCCCGGGGTGAAGCTGCCCATCATGAACGGCGCGAACACGCCTGCCACCGCCGCCAATGCCGTGCCGAAGCCGAACGCCACGGCGGAGATGCGATGGACGTCGATGCCGATTGCGACCGCTTCCTCCCGCTGCGCCATGATCGCGCGGGTCTGGCGGCCGAGCCGGGTGTGATACAGGTATAGCCACACGGCGGCGAGCATCACCACGGCGACCGCCGCGGCGTAGACCCAGGCGAACGGCACCGTCTGGCCCAGGATCGGCACCGGGCCGCCCCCCAGCACCCGGCTCGGGATGGACCGCTCGTTGTTGCCGAACAGCATGGACACGATGGCCTCGATCGTCTGCGACAGGCCGAAGAACAGGATCAGCGATAGCATCTCCGGATCTCGGGCGCGCTGCAGCCGGGGGACCAGGGCGTAGTACACGGGCAAGGCGATGACGAAGAACACGGCGAACGTGGCGATCACCGTCGGCACCGGGCTGACCGCCGCCGTGCGCATCAGCCAATAGGCGGAAAAGGCGCCCAGCATCAGGAAGTCGCCATGCGCGAGGTTGACGATCCGCATCACGCCGAACACCAGGTTCATGCCGACGCCGACCAGCGCGTAGTACAGGCCGAACAACAGCCCGGCGAGGATCGCGTACCCCAGCACCGCGCGGCTACGGTGCCGGGTATATTGGCTTGGCGGTGGCCAGGTTCGCCGGCCACACGATGTTCAGGCCGAGATCGGTCGACCCGGTCTTTGGCGGCAGGATTTGGCCCAGCGGGTCGATCTCGCCGCTCTGCGAACCGTCCGGCGCCAGCACGAACGGTCCGACCAACGTTTCCATCGTGCCCGACAGAGTGAACACCGCGCGGCGCAGTTCCAGTTGGTCCAGGCTCTCCGCGACGGCCAGCGCCCGCTCGATCACCAGCCCGGCCTGGTAGCCCGCGATGGCGTTGTAGCCGAACTCCACGCCCTTGATGTTGTTCGCCTTGAGGTATTGCTCGAATGCTGCCTCGAACTGGCTGCGCGTGAGGCCGTACGTCGTCTTGAACTCGTAGGACCCCGGGCCGGCCAGCGCATACGTGTTGTACAACTGGTCTGCCAGCCCGTTGGTCTTGATGAGGTTCTGTTCAGTAAGGCCGTACCCGGTGAACAGGAACTTGAACTTGGTGTCGTTGTCCTGCAGCGCGCGGAGGAAGGCGAGTTCGTTGGTCGGATAGCCGAACTCCAACACGGCGTCCGGCTTGGCGGCCTGCATGGTGTTGATCAATACGGTGTAGTCCGTGGTGTTGGTGGGCACGCCGTTGTCGAACACCAGCTTGATTTCGGGATGCGCCTTCAGCGCCTCGCGCACCGCTTTCGCCTGGTAGGCGGTGTAGTCGGCGGTCACATACAGCAGCGCCGCGGTCTTGATGCCGAGCGACGACATCTGGCCCACGAAATCGGCCAGTGTCTTCGGGTAGCGGTCGGTGGCGGCCAGCGCCAGCAGCACGATATACTGATTGTCCGGGCTGAAGAAATTGGGGCTGCTCCCCGTGGTGTCCCACAGCAGCACCTTGTGGTCCCGCGCCACGGGCACCGACGCCGCCGTCATCACGGAGGTTGAGTCCGGCACCAGGATATCGACCTTGTCCTGGGTGATCAGCTGGTTGGTCAGCGTTCCCGCCAGCGACGGCGAGCTCTGGTCGTCATAGGAAATCAGCTTGATCGGAACGCGCTTGCCGAAGCCTTTGACGAAGACGCCGCCCTGCTTGTTCAGCCCGTCCACCCAATACTGCAGCGCCACGTGCATCGGGGCGGAGGTGCTCGCCATAGTACCGGAGTTGGCATAGAGCGAGCCGATCTTGATCTCCGCCGGCGCATCGGCAGCGAAGGCGGCCGCGGGAAGGCCCGCCACACCGAATGCGCATGCCGCGGCACGCAGCCAATCACCGAACTTCATCCGTCTTTTCCTCCGCCGCTGCGGCTTGTCGCCGCTATGGTGCGAACGATAAGCCCGGAACGGCGCGGGCCGCCAGTCGCGATCTCGTTTAGTTTGGTTCCGCATTGGTGCGCACGCCGAGTAACTCGTTGTGCTCGCCGAGCAGCGGAGCGCGCGTTCGCACGGCGGGGCGGATACCGTCGAAGCTCACGGGCAGCCCAACCGAAGTCAGGGCAACGCCGGGTATGGGCTGCAGCAGGCCGAGGGCGGCGAGATGCGGGTCGCGCGCCACGTCGTGCAGGTCGTTGATCGGCGCGCAAGGCACGCCCACCCGCTCGAGCCGCGTCATCCAGGCCGCCGTAGTGTCCTCCAGCATGATGCGGGCGATTGGCGGGATGATGGCCGGCTTGTTGGCGACCCGCAGCGCGTTGGTCAGGAACCGGGCATCCTCGCCCCATTCGGGATGCCCGAGTTCGGTCACGTATTTGCGGAACAGCCGGTCGTTGGCGGCGGCGACCACGATCTCCCCGTCCGCAGTGACGAAGGACTGGAACACCACCACGCGCGGGTTACCGCTGCCGTGCCGCGTCGGGGGCTCGCCGGTCGCCTGGAATGCGGCGAAGTGCACCGACAGCCAACCCAGTGCCGTTTCGTACAACGACGTGTCCACAGTGCAGCCTTGCCCAGTCTTCTCCCGCTCCAACAGCGCCGCCACCGTGCCGAGCGCGGCCCAGACGCCGGTGCCGAGGTCCAGCACCTGCATGCCGACGCGCGTCGGTGGCCCGCCCTCCTGCCCGTTGAGGCTGAACATCCCGGCGAAGGCCTGGATCATCGGTTCGTAGCCGGGCTTCAGATGCATCGGTCCTTTGTGGCCGAACGCCCACAGCGAGCAGTAGACCAGCCGCGGGTTGAGCGCGCGCATCACCTCCGGCCCCAGGCCCAGCTGGTCGGTGACGCCGGGCCGCAGGTTCTGGATCAGCACGTCGCAACCGGCCACATACTCCTTCAACCATGCGACGTCGGCCGGGTGCTTGAGGTCCAGCGTGACGGAGCGCTTGTTGCGGTTGACCGTGTGGAAGGTGGTCGCCATGCCGTCCACGAACGGCGGTCCCCAGCCCCGCGCGTCGTCGCCGCCCTCCGGCCGTTCGACCTTCACGACGTCGGCGCCGAGCATACCCAGGATTTCCCCGGCATACGGCCCGGCGATGTTCTGCGCCAGTTCCACGACTTTGATGCCCGTCAGCGGCAACATCACGTCCCCCCGGCCGCTAGGCGGCACATTTTGGGGCGATGCTAGGGCGACACCATGATCTCAGTCCACGATGAACATCCGTGCGCCCGCAATGGTCCACGAGCGGTGGGGTTTGTCGCCGAAATCGGACACGGTGTAGCCCATGCCGGGCTTCATGACGAAGCTGCGGCCATCCTGCAGTTCGCTCGTCACCTCGCCCTCCAGCACGTAGACGACGTGGCCGCGATCGCACCAGTGATCGGCCAGGTAGCCGGGCGACAACTCCACCACCCGCATCCGCACGTCGCCATTGGTGAGCGTGCGCCAGAGTGCCGTGCCGGTTTCCCCCTTGTGCTCGGTGGCGGGCAGCGTGTCCCAGTGTACCGGCGTGTAGGGCAGTGTCGGAAGCTTCATGGTCGGGTTCCTGATAGGTCGTCGATCGCTACCCCATCCGGCGGCGTCGCGCACGGGCGGCCGGGGCAAAGACCGAAATCGGGCCGCCGGTGGAACCCGGGCGCACCATGCGCTATGTACACGGAAGCATAGCGCAGCTCCCCGATCGAACAACGAGGCCCCATCCATGTCCAGGCTGACCGTCCCTCTCGTCGCCGCATCGCTACTCGTCCTGCCGGCGGTGGCGTCCGCCGAGGACGTGAGCGTCCTGTATGCCGGCTCGCTGGTGAACCTGATGGAGCACGGCATCGGCCCGGCGTTCGACAAGGCAACCGGGGACAATTTTCGCGGCTTTGGCGGCGGCTCGAACGGATTGGCGAACCAGATCAAGGGCAAACTCCGCCGCGCCGACGTGTTCATCAGCGCCACCCCCTCGGTCAACGACAGCCTGATGGGTGCCGCCAACGGCGACTGGGTGAGTTGGTACGTGACCTTCGCCCAATCCCCGCTGGTCATCGGCTACAGCCCGTCGAGCCGCTTCGCCGAGGACCTGAAGACCAAGCCCTGGTACGACGTGCTGCGCGAACCCGGCATCCGGATCGGGCGCACCGACCCGAAACTCGACCCCAAGGGCGCGCTGACGGTGCAGCTGCTGGCCAAGGCCGAACAGGTCTATCACCAGCCCGGCCTGGCGCAGGCGGTGCTCGGCGCCCCCGACAATCCGGACCAGGTCCGGCCGGAGGAAAACCTGGTCGGGCGGCTGCAATCGGGGCAGATCGACGTCGGTTTCTTCTACTCCACCGAAACCTCCGACCTGCACATCCCCGCCATCCCGTTGCCGCCGGAGGTCGCGTTGAGCGCCTCCTATACGGTCACGGTCCTGCGCGACGCGGCGGCACCGGACGGGGCTGCGAAGTTCGTCGACTTCCTGCTCGGCCCGCAAGGCCAGGCGGTGATGAAGGACCATGGGCTGACGACGCTCACCCCGGCGGTCACGGGCAATTCAGCGGACGTCCCGGCTGCCATCCACCTCAAGTGATCTGAGCGGCCGAAATCGCGTGAGGGCGCCCCGGGCGCTGGTCCCGCTCGCCGGGCTGCTGGCGGTGTTCCTGGTGGCGCCGTTCGTGGCGGGTCTTGGCCAGATCGGCCGGGCGGATTGGGCAAATGTGGACTGGGCGGGCCTCGCACAGGCCGGGTTAGTCTCGGTCGCCAGCGCCACGATTGCGACCGGGCTGGTGGCGGTGCTGGGCATCCCGCTGGGCTACGTTCTGGCGCGGGTGCCCGGCCGGGCCATGGCCCTGCTCGGGTTCGTCGTGCAGCTGCCGCTCGCGCTGCCGCCGCTGGCCAGCGGCATCCTGCTGCTGTTCCTGCTGGGCTACACCAGCCCGCTGGGCCGCCTTACACGGGGCGCCCTGACCGACTCGTTCCTTGGCATCGTCCTTGCCGAAGCCTTCGTCGCCGCGCCCTTCCTGATCGTGGCGGCCCGGTCCGCCTTCGCCGACGTGGACCCGGTGCTCGAGGACGTCGCCGCCACGCTGGGGCACCGCCCCGCCGCCGTGTTCGGCCGGGTCAGCCTGGCGCTCGCCGCCCGGGGGGTATTGGCCGGCCTGCTGCTGACCTGGCTGCGCGCCTTCGGGGAGTTCGGCGCCACGGTGATGGTCGCCTACCACCCGTATTCGCTACCGGTTTACACCTACGTAGCGTTCGGCAGCGAGGGGCTCCCCGCCATGCTGCCGATCCTGCTGCCGACGCTCGTCATCGCAGCCGCCATCATGGCCGCCAGCGTGCTGCCATGGCACAGACCCCAAGCCTTGCCCCAGCAGGCGGTGCTGCCATCGATCGAGCCCACGACCGCACCACCGCATTCTCACGCGACCGGCAAGACGCTGGATTTCGCGTTCCGCCGGCGGCGGGAAGGGTTCGTCCTGGATGTTGCCTGGCGTGCCGAGGCAAGGCGGCTCTGCATCCTCGGCGCGTCCGGCTCGGGCAAGTCGGCGACGTTGCGCCTGATCGCCGGCCTGGACCGGGCGGACCACGCGGCCGTGTCGCTCGGCGGGCGGGACCTGGGCACACTGCCGCCGTACGCCCGCGCCATCGCCTACGTGCCGCAGGATTATGGGCTGCTGCCGAACCTCTCGGTCGAACGGCAGGTCCGCTTCGGCGTCACATCCGACCCGGCGCTCGCCCGCGGATGGACGCGCCGCCTCGGCCTGGCGGGACTGGAGCAGCGCTTGCCCGCCGAGCTGTCGCTGGGGCAGCAGCAGCGCGTGGCGTTGGCACGGGCGCTGTCATGCAAGGGTGCGCTGCTGCTGCTGGACGAGCCGTTCGCTGCCCTGGATGCGCCGCTGCGGACCCGCCTGCGCGAGGAGTTATTGGCCCTGCAAGGCGAAATCGCCACCACCACCATCCTTGTCACCCACGATCCCGAGGAGGCGTTCCTGCTGGCCGACGAGTTGCTGCTGCTGGAGGACGGCCACGTGCTGCAGGCGGGCCCCGTCGACGCGGTCTTCGCCCGCCCAGTCAGCACGGCGGCCGCGCGCCTTCTCGGGGCGGACAACATTGCCGCCGGGGAGGCCGTCGGTCCGGATCGCATCGATGTTGGGGGCGTGTCCTTCGCTGTCGCCGGGCCGCCCCTCGCCAACGGTCCTGTCCGCTTCGCCATTGTCCCGGGGAGTGTTCGAGTGGATGCCGATCACGGCCTCCCGGCAACGTTACTATGGACGGGTCCGGTCCGGGCGGGGCGCCGGCGGCTGAGCGTGGCAATCGGGACGGTGGTCCTGGCGGCAGAAGCGGGCCCCGGTTTTGCCGGAGCGCCCGGGCCCTGCCGCGTCACTCTCGACCCGGCCGCCGTGCAGGTTTGGCCGGCGCGGCCAAGTGTCCATTGCCCGACTTGCAGCTGAAGCCGAGCGATGGCACCGTCGTATCTTTTCGGATATAGCGTCCGGCGTCATATGCTATCTCCGTCTGCCAAACGGAACCGAACGCGCGTTCGGGACTTCTGCCGCCAGCCGTCAGGAGACCCATGTCTCAATCAGCCGCTCCGGTACGGCATCTGGTGCTCGGAAAGCCCGCGCTGGAGATCGCCGCAACAAGCTCGTGGCCCTGAAGAAGGATTTCGACACCTGGGAGGCCACGACCCTAGGTGCCGATTTCCCTGCGGGCGGCGCAAAGTTCTAGAAGGATTCAAACATGAAGATGCGCAAACTGGGCCGCAACGGCCCGCAGCTATCCGCCATCGGGTTAGGCTGCATGGGTATGTCCGCGTTCTACGGTGGGCGTGACACGAACGAGAGCGTCCGGACGCTGCACCGTGCCGTCGAATTAGGCGTGACCTTCTTCGACACCGCCGATACCTACGCCAACGGCGCGAACGAGGAACTGGTCGGCCGCGAGCTGAAGGCGGTGCGCGACCGGGTGTTCATCGCCACCAAATTCGCCAACACCTGGGGGCCGAATGGCGAGCGCACCGGGATCAGCGGCAAGCCGGATTATGTGCGCTCCGCCTGTGACGCCAGCCTGAAGCGTCTCGGCGTGGACGTGATCGACTTGCTGTATCAGCACCGGGTGGACCCGAACACGCCGATCGAGGACACGGTCGGTGCGATGGCCGGCCTGGTGAAGGCGGGCAAGGTGCGCTTCCTCGGCCTATCGGAAGCGGCACCCGCCACCATCCGCCGCGCGCACGACGTGCACCCGATCACGGCGCTGCAGACCGAATACTCGCTCTGGTCGCGCGAGCCCGAGGCGGAGATCTTGCCGTTGTTGCGCGATCTCGGCATCGGCTTCGTGCCGTATAGCCCGCTCGGGCGCGGTTTCCTGACCGGGCAGATCAAGTCGGTCGACGATCTGGACCGCGACGACTGGCGCCGCACCTCGCCCCGCTTCCAGGGGGCGGCGTTCGACGCCAACCTCGCTTTGGTCGGCAAGATCGGCGAGATCGCGAAGACAAAGGGATGCACGCCGGGTCAGTTGGCATTGGCCTGGGTGATGGCGCAGGGTGACGACGTGATCCCGATCCCGGGCACCAAGAAGGTCAGCTACCTCGAGGAGAACATCGCCGCGGCGGATATCGTGCTGACCCAGGCCGACCTCGTCGCAATCGATGCCGCGTTGCCCGCCGGTGCCGCATCCGGCGAGCGGTATGCGCCCGAGGCGATGCGCGCACTCAACGGTTAGGAGCCACCATGCAGTATACCAATTTCGGCAAGTCCGGCCTGCAGGTTTCGAAGCTGTGCCTGGGCACGATGACCTTCGGCCTGCAATGCGACGAGGCCCAGAGCCACGCCATCCTGGACACGGCAGCGGCGGGCGGCATCGACTTCCTCGATGCCGCCGACGTCTATCCGCTCGGTGGCGGCCACAACACGGCCGGCCGCACGGAGGAGATCGTCGGCGGCTGGCTGCGCGGCAAGCGGCACCAATACGTGCTGGCGACGAAATGCGTCGGCTCGATGGGGCCGAAGCCGTGGGACCAGGGCATGTCGCGCAAGCACATCCTGGACGCGATCGAGGCGTCGTTGCGGCGGCTCGGCACCGACTACGTCGACCTGTATCAGCTGCACAGCTACGATCCGCGCACCCCGATCGACGAGGCGTTGGAGGCCTTGGACACCGTCGTGCGCCACGGCAAGGCGCGGTATGTCGGCGTGTCCAACTGGCCGGCCTACAAGGTGGCCCGCGCGATCGGCCGCAGCGAGCTTCGCAATCTGATGCAGATCAAGTCGGTCCAGCCTCGCTACAACATGCTGTTCCGCAGCTTCGAACGCGACCTGCTGCCGCTCTGCGCGGAAGAGGGCGTTGCCGTCATCCCATACAACCCGTTGGCGGGTGGCATGCTGACCGGCAAGCACGACAACAAGGCCCCGCCGCCGGAGGGCTCGCGCTTCCAGCTCGGTACCGCCGGGTCGCGCTACCAGCAACGCTACTGGCACGGCCAGCAGTTCGAAACCATCGAGGCCGTGCGCAAGATCGCGGCCGATGCGGCGATGAGCATGGCCACCATGGCGATCCGCTGGGTGCTGTCGAACCCCGCGATCACGGCGCCTATCATCGGCGCCAGCCGGCCCGAGCAGCTGACGGACACGCTGGCCGCCGCCGAGCAGGGGCCGCTCCCGAGCGACCTGAAGGCCAAGCTGGACGACGTCACGCTGGCATGGCGCGCCGTCGACGAGGACCGGTGACCAACTCCGGCAAGGCGCAGAGCTACGCCGACCTGGTCGAGCAGCTCACTGCCCTACTCGACGGTGAGCCCGACCCGGTCGCCAACGCGGCCAACACGGCGGCCCTGCTGATGCACATGCTGCCGGAGCTGAACTGGGCAGGGTTCTACTTCCTGCGGGAGCGGCATGAACTCGTGCTCGGGCCGTTCCAGGGCAAGCCTGCGTGCGTGCGCATTGCCGCCGGCCAGGGCGTGTGCGGCGCCGCCGTGGCGAGGCGGCAATCCGTGCTCGTCGCGGACGTCCACGCCTTCCCCGGCCATATCGCCTGCGACGCTGCGTCCCGATCGGAGCTCGTGGTGCCGCTGATGCGCGACGGCGTCGTAGAGGGGGTGATCGACCTGGACAGCCCGGCACTGGGCCGGTTCGACGCGGAGGATCAAGCGGGCATCGAGGCGGTGGCCCGGGTCTACGTGGCCGCCACGACCTGAGCACGCTGCCCCTTTACACCGCCGTCAGCGCTGCGATTCTACAGCCGTCACCCAAGCCGAGCGGTTCCAGCCATGCCCATGACCCTGTCTGCCCAGCACATTCTCCCCGATGACGGCATCGCCGGCGCGCTCGCCGGGCGCGTGTGGCGCCCCGGGTTGGAGAAGCCCTCGGTCGTGGCAATCCGGCCGGAAGGGGTGATCGACATCTCGCGCAGCTTCCCAACGATGGCGGATCTCACCGAAGCGCCCGACCCGGCGGCTGCCCTGCGCGCCGCGACGGGTGAAACACTCGGCCCGCTCGACCCGATCCTGGCCAACACCCTGCCCAGCAGCCGCGACACCACCCGGCCCTGGCTGCTCGCCCCCGTCGACCTGCACGTGTTGAAGGCAGCGGGGGTCACCTTTCCCGTGTCCATGCTGGAGCGCGTGATCGAGGAACGCGCCCGCGGCGATGCCAACGCCGCCACCGCGATCCGCGCCGAATTGGGCGAATTGGTGGGCGGCAGCCTGCAGCAGCTCAAGCCCGGCTCGGCCGAGGCGATGAAGGTCAAGGAGGCGCTGGTGCGGCAGGGCCTGTGGAGCCAGTACCTCGAGGTCGGCATCGGGCCCGACGCGGAGATCTTTACCAAGGCGCCGGTGCTCGCCGCTGTCGGCACGGGGATGGATGCCGGGCTGCACCCGATCTCGTCGTGGAACAACCCGGAGCCGGAGGCGGTGCTGGTGATCAGCTCCACCGGCGCCATCGTGGGCGCCACGCTCGGCAACGACGTGAATTTGCGGGACGTGGAGGGCCGCTCGGCGCTGCTGCTGAGCAAGGCGAAGGACAACAATGCCTCGTGCGCACTGGGGCCGTTCCTGCGCTTCTTCGACGCCGGATTCACGCTCGACGATGTGCGCGCGATGGAGGTGTCGCTGCTGGTCGAGGGCCCGGACGGGTTCGAGATGCGCGGTGCCTCGTCGCTGCGCCTGATCAGCCGTGACCCGGCGGATCTCGCGGCGCAGATGCTCAACGCCAACCACCAGTATCCAGACGGTGCGGTGCTGTTCCTGGGCACGGTGTTCGCCCCGATCCAGGATCGGCACGGCGCCGGCAAGGGCTTTACCCACGAGATCGGCGATGTGGTCACCGTCAGCACGCCGCTGCTCGGCCGGCTGATCAACACCATGCGTCACAGCGCCGACTGCGAACCCTGGCGCTTCGGCGTGCGCGCGCTGATGCAGAGCGTCGCCCGGCACGCAGGCTAAGGCGCATGTTCCTCGGCCTGGATTTCGGCACCTCCGCCGTCAAGGCGCTGCTGGTGGATGGCGAGCAGCAAACGGTCGGCAGCGCGAGCGTATCGTTGACCGTGAGCCGCCCCGCTCCCGGCCATAGCGAACAGGCACCCGAGGCCTGGTGGCAGGCGATGTGCGGCGCCATCACCCAATTGCATGGCGATCACCCGGCGGAGTTGGCCGCAGTGCGCGGCATCGGCCTATCCGGGCAGATGCACGGCGCGGTGCTGCTGGACGCCGCCGGCGCGGTGTTGCGGCCGGCCATCCTGTGGAACGACGTCCGGTCCGAGGCGGAGTGCGCGGAGCTGGAGGCAACGATGCCGACCCTTCGCACCGTCGCCGGCAACATCGCCTTCCCGGGCTTCACCGCGCCGAAGCTGCTCTGGGTGCGCAAACACGAGCCGGACATCTTCGCCCGCGTGCACACCGTACTGCTGCCGAAAGCTTGGATTCGCTACCGGATGACCGGTGAGTTGATCGAGGAGATGTCCGACGCATCCGGCACGCTTTGGTTGGATGTGGGCGCCCGGGACTGGTCGGATGCGGCGCTCGACGCCACCGGGCTCAGCCGCCGCGCCATGCCCCGCCTGGTGGAAGGCAGCGATCCCGCCGGCACGCTGCACCCGGCGCTCGCGGCACGCTGGGGCATGACCGAACGACCGATTCTGGCCGGTGGCGCCGGGGACAACGCGGCCGGCGCAGTCGGCTTGGGCGCAATCCGGGCCGGCGACGCGTTCATCTCGCTCGGCACCTCGGGCGTGCTGTTCGCAACCACGGACCGTTTCCGCCCCTACCCCGGCGCCGCCGTGCATGCCTTCTGCCACGCCGTGCCGCACACCTGGCACCAGATGGGGGTGACGCTGTCCGCCGCCGCATCGCTCGCCTGGTGGTCGGGCATCGCCGGGTCGAGCGAGGCGGCGCTGCTGGCGGAACTGGGCATGCCCCGCGAGCCGAGCCCCGCCACGTTCCTGCCCTATCTCGGCGGCGAGCGGACCCCGCATAACGATGGCAGCCTGCGCGCCTCGTTTACCGGGTTGTCGCACGACACTGGCCGGGCAGCGCTGACGCAGGCGGTCCTGGAGGGAGTGGCGTTCTCCCTGCGCGACTGCCTGGACGCGCTGGCGGAGTCGGGCACCGTGATCACATCGGCCGACGTCATCGGCGGCGGATCGCGATCCGAAACCTGGGTCGCGATCCTGGCCGCCGTGCTCGGCATCCCGCTGCACCGGCTGGCCGGCGGCGAGCAGGGTGGCGCCTTCGGGGCGGCCCGGCTGGCGCGGCTCGCGGTGACGGGCGAGACACCGGAGGCCGTCTGCACCCCGCCGGCGCGAGAGACGGCGGTTCAGCCTGACCCGGCCCTGGCCGAAGCGTATGCGCAGCGTTTGCCGGAGTATTGCCGTTTGGTTGGCGCACTGAGGCGGTGAATTCCGCTCCTAGGCCCGCACTGCTACGATCATGGCGCGCGGCTCGTTTCGGCCGTGACGAAGGGATCGTTTGATGGTGCGTTATGCCGTGCTTGCGCTGCTTCTAACCCTGTCTGCCTGCGGCAGCGGCTTCGGGAACCGCTCCACCACGCTGCCAGGCAACGACCGCCGGCCGGAGGCGATGCCCTCGAACGCCGAGCCAGCCGAGTTCCACGGCATGCCCCCATAGGACGCGCCTACTCGGCGCCGACCGTCCCGATCACGGCGACTTTGCCGCCCCGTACGCCAAGAAGCTGCATCGGCGTATGCGGGTGGTTGTGGTCGTCCATCTTGTAGCTGCGGCCCAGCAACGACGGCATCGAGGACGTCACGAGCGCCGCCTGGATGTCGGCAGGCTTGTCATCGGCGGCGCGGCGGATCGCATCCACCACCAGCAACGTCGCCTCGTAGGCAAAGAACGACCGCTGCGTCGGCATGATCCCATAGCGCTCGCGATACGCCGCAACGAAGCCCTTCACGCCCGGCGTCTGGTCCAACGGTGTGAACACCACGATGCTCGCCACGCCGTCCAACCCGCCTTTAGCGACGAAATCCGGCGTGACCGCGGCGATCGCGCCCGGCAGGTCGACGCGGCCGTCCACGGGAACCGCCCACCCGGCCTGCTCGTAGGCGCGGAAAAAGGCGGCCGTCGACGCCCCGAGCACCGGCACGATATGGTCCGGCCCCTGCGTTTTCAGCGTGGCCAACAGCGGCGCGAGATCGGTCGTGCCCTTGGGAATGACTTCGTTCGCGACGGTGGCCAGCCCGGCCTCCTGCGCGGCCTTGGCGAACATGGCGGCGTTGACCCGGTTCAGCGGCGCATCGTCGGCCACGATGGCAAGCTTCTTGGCGCCCTGGCCCTTCATCCAACCGACCATGCCGCGGGCAATGTCCAGGTTCGACGGGATCGTCTTGAACAAATAGGGGTTGCCGCCGACCCCGGATGCGTCGACGAAATCCTGGCCGCCGGAGATGTCGACCACCAACGGGATTTTCGCCGCCTCGGCGATCGGGATGATCGCGTGGGTGACCGGCGTGGCGATCGCGCCCAGCAGGACGGGCACGTGCACGTCTTCGATCAAACGATGGACGGCTTTCTCACCGACGGCCGGGGTCGCGGCGTTGTCACCATAGAACGCCACGACCGGGCGCCCGAGCACGCCACCGGCCTGGTTCACCCCCGATAGCGCGAGTTCGACGCCATACTGTTCGCTCTGTCCCTTATCGGCGGTAGGCCCGCTGAGGATGGTGGTCACACCGATGCGGATGGGATCGGCGGCGAACGCCGGGCCGGCCCCTAACATCGAGGCGGCGAGAATGGCAGGGATGAGCTTCATGGGGGTTCTCCCGTCGGTGCCGCGCGGCCGTTGGCACTGGCGGCTACACGTGCCGGTGACCCTAGCTGCCGGCGGGCATTCATGCCAGGCCAGCGATCGGGTGCAACAGGCCGGTAGACGAAGGAACGGGCGGTAGATCGCTCTACCGCCCGTGGCAATTTCAACGCCGGGTCGAGACGCTCACCAGGCGAAGGACGTGCCGAAAGCAAGCACCGACTGATCCAGCTTGTTGTGCGCGTCGGTCGTCGAGCCCGAGCCCACGTTCGCAGCGCCGGTGACGAAGTTGAAGCCGCGCTGATGCGCCTCCATCCAGATGCCCGAGAGATACAGCGCCACACCCGGTGCCAGCGAATAGGTCGCACCGACCGCGGCACCCGTGTCGCGGCGTTGCCCGCCGGTGACCGAACCGGTCAACGGTACGCCATACGTGGACTGGTTGGTGGCCGCCTGCTGGTTACCCTGGTACCAACTCTCGCTGAACGATCCGCCCACAACCAGCGAACCGATCGTGTAGCTGATGGCGGCGCTGTAGGCGTTGGCGTCGGGCTGGCCATGCGTTACCAGGCCGCCGAAGCCGCCGCCGCCCGGCACGTTGTAGCGGCCGCGCTGATAGTTGCCGCTGACCGTCAGCCCGCCATACGTGACGGCAAGACCGAAATCGTAGACGCTCAGATCCTCCATCTTCGAATGCTGCGGGTCGATCGTGGAACCGACGACGCCGCTGTCGTGCACGCGTCCCGAACCGTCATAGGACGCCGTGCCCACGACGCCGAACGCGCCGAACGTGCCGCGGTAGCGGGCAAGGCCTTCATACGTGTCCTTACGGCGGGCGACGTCACCGGTGCTGGTGGAGCTCAATGCGTCGCAGCCGGGCGCCGCCGCGTTCGCCGCAGCCGACGTGATCAGCGTGTTGCCGGAAGCCAGGTTGCCGGTGCCACCGCAGCCAGAGTTGTCTTCACCGGCGGCCGCCGTGCTGGGCTCGTACGAGAGACCGAAATCCACGCCGTAGAGCTGCGGCGACAGATAGACGGCCTTTTCCGTCGAGTAGAGATTGCCGACGTCGGCGAACGGATAGACGTAGGCGCCGCCATTGGCGAGGAAGCCGGGCAGGTCGCCGTTCAGGCCGCCGTCGTCGAAGTTTTCGCCGGTGCCCGTCAGGAACAAGCTGGATGGCTGGTCGGATGAACCGAAGCGGACGCTTCCCAGACGGTCCGTGCCGATGTAGCCCCACTCACGACGGATATACAACTCGCCGCGGTCGCGGTTCGTGCTGGAAACCGATCCATCCGTGCCACCGCCGGCGCCGAACGCGTTATCCTGCCGGATCTCGATCGAGGCGCCGTATTTAAGGCCGTTCGCCGCGACGCCGTCGAAGCCTGGATAGATCCGGGCGTAGCCTTCGAACCCATAGTTGGACAGCCGGTTGCTGCCCTGCGCGTTGACGCCGCCCGCTGCCGCCGTGGCGCCGAATGCCGCACCGGTCGAACTTGTGGTGCCATTCACGCCGGTCACGCCATAGTTCGTGGTCCGCAGCGCGCCCTGGTCCGCAACGTAGGCGTATTCCCGGAACCGGCCGTTGAGACGGACCGTTACTGTTCCCGGGGTGGGGTAGGCCTGGCCGTCGGTCGAGTTATCCACCACTTGGGCGTCGGCGTATGCTGCCGCGCCCATCGAGGCGCCCAGCACGGCCACAGTGGCCAGCAAGAGCTTGCGCATTCAATCCTCCTGAGATCACCGGACAACCCGGCATACAGCTCCAACCGCACCCCGTTCGTGAGCCAAAGCCCGAGGCCGCCAGACCTGTCCAGACTATTGCGGACCTGTTCACGTTTGCGCAACTGGCCGTGATCATACGGAATTGTAAAAGCGAGACACTGTGACTTCAGTACAACCGTCTATTGCAATAATCTTGGAGATTTATTGATCAGCATATATTCGTTCAGCGCATAACACTTATATTTGTTAAATGTTGGCAACGCGTATGATCAAATACAACCTTTGTTTGTTGTCTTGATGCCTGCAATATTCTTCGAATGTTCATACGTTCTGCATTCGATATTGAAAATGGTTTGGAGTTCCGGATTCAGGGTCGTAGTATTGGACCAACCGAGCGTCGCTCGTCTTCGTGGGGACTCTGCCGTGGATCTCGTCAGCAATATTGATCTTAAACAACTCAATATGTTTATGGAATTAGTGCGAAACGGCAACTTCGGAACTGCAGCAGCCCGCCTTGGTATTGGGCAGCCCAATCTCAGTCGCAAAATAAGGCAGTTAGAAACTGAACTAGGCGGCGCACTCCTCACCAGACACTCCAAGGGAGCAGTTCTCACCAAGAAGGGTGCCGCGCTTTATGGTATTACTGGAGACTACCTGAAGTCTCTGCAGGATTTGGCCGTCTCCAATAACGCCGAAATCAAGCAAAGTCGGATTGTGTTGGGTATGCCGTGGACGTCGTCCTCTATGCTGATCCCGTCGATTTTTTCAGTGGTCAAGGACATCGACCCGAGCCTCGACATCAGCTTTTTCGAAGGATCCAGCCTCGAACTGGAGCAGGCGATCGAGAGCGGTCACGTCGCTGCAGCCTTGCTCTACGATCCACCGAATACACCAGCCACAAAGAGCACACCGATCATCGAGGAGGAGATGCTCGTTATTGCTCCCCCCTCGTGGGATTGGTCTGAGACGCCAGCACTGACGCTAAAGGACTTGACAGCACTTCCCTTGGTGCTTCTCGGGCCGGATCACGCAGATCGGCGAAAGCTCGCGGAGGTCGAGAAACACCAGGGTATTCGGCTTGAGGCCGTGCTTGAAGTGGATAGCCCGTCAACACTCAAAGCCCTCGTCAACCGCGGCACGGGCTTTTCGGTGATGAGCGCGTTGAGCATAGACCGTGAACTTGCGATGGGCTCGTTGCAGGCCCGACCTTTCGGACTGCCCACGCAAAAAACCCGACTTCACATCACCAGACCTGCCGGCGAGCTATCGCCCGTGTTGGGGTCTATCATTGAAGGCGTTTCAGAGACGGTCTTCAATTGTACCAAAAGCAATTCGAGGGTCAGAACGATCTCGAGGCGCGGGTTCGGGTTGGCCTAAGTCGTATCCAGGGCGGCGTGATCATGTCGGATCACATGAAGATAGCGGGCCTGGCCGCAATGCCAGGCCCCGACTGTCTCGCAGCGTTTCGAGAGGCCGCAAAGGATCTCCTGGAATCCAGGATCGGCACAGCCCGCGATCGGGTCGGGCAGGCCGAAACCGTCAGGACCCGCGACTAAGCCACACATAGTTAAGCTACACGGTTGCCGGTGCCGTTCCTCTCCATCAATGCGCCACGAAGCCGCCGTCGACCGGCAAGGCAACGCCGAGTACGAAGCTGGCACCGGAACTGCACAGCCAAAGCACAGCCGCAGCAACCTCCTCGGCGCGGCCCATCCGTCCGATCGGTTGATCACGCAGGAACTCCTTCATGGCGGCCGGGTCGATGGCATCGCCCATCGGCGTGTCGATGCAGCCGGGGCACACCGCGTTCACCCGGATGCCTTTGGCCGCGTAGTCCAGGGCGGCGCTCTTGGTCAGGCCGATCACACCGTGCTTGCTGGCGTGGTAGGCGGCTCGGCCTGGCAATCCGACGAGGCCGCCCAACGAGGAGCAGTTGACGATCGCGCCGCTGCCCTGCTTCCGCATCTGAAGCAGCTCATGCTTCATGCAGGTCCAGACGCCTCGAAGGTTGACCGCGTTCACCTCGTCGAACGCCTCGCCGGTCTCGTCGGTGACGTCGCCCATGGGGCCGAGGATGCCGGCATTGTTGTAGGCCATGTCGAGACGGCCGAAGGTCGCCACCGCGCGCTCCACCATCGCTGCGGCTTGGGCTTCGTCCCGCACGTCGAGGGCAACTGCGATCGTCCGGTGCCCCTCGGCGTTCAGCGCGTCGCTCGCCTGCCGTAGCGCCCCGTCATTGCGGTCAGCCAGCATCACGGCTGCGCCCGCCTGAGCAAATGCCTTCGCGGTCGCCAGCCCCATACCGGAGCCCGCGCCGGTGACGAGCGCGACCCGGCCTTGGAAGTCGTAGGTGGGATTCAAGTTGCTCACCCTTTCGTCGCCGGTGTTGCGTCGCCGCGGTAGTGCTCGTCGCTGACGGGTTCGAGCCACTCTACGTTCGTTCCATCCACCCACTCGGTGACGGCGATATGCGTCATCCCGGTGTTGACGGTGGCGCCGTGCCAGTGCTTCTCGCCCGCTTCGAAGAACACCGTGTCGCCAGGGTTCACGCATTCCACGGGACCGCCGACCCGTTGTACCCAGCCCTGTCCCGCGGTGATGACGATGGTCTGGCCTGCCGGATGGGTGTGCCAAACCGTCCTGCCGCCAGGAGAGAACGTGACGGCGGCGGTGGCCACGCGGCTTGGCGCGTCAGCCATGGCCATATTGTCGATGCGCACGTTGCCGGTGAAATTCTCGGGTGTCGCCCCCGTCCTGGAGGGATTGGAGGCGTTTCGCGTGATCTTCATGATGTCGTCGCTCCAGAAGCGGAAGGGGCTGCCCGCCGCTGATGAGACGCCGAGATGGGGATGCACGCGACGACGATTAGGTCGTAAAACCTGCATGAACCTATTAGGCAGGCTTCTGGATGGCGAAGGTTGAACTCAATGACCTGGTTGCATTCCTCGCGGTGGCCAGGGAGCAGAGCTTCACCAAAGCTGCCGCGCAGCTTGGCGTGTCGCAATCCGCCCTGAGCCAAACCGTCCGCGGCATGGAAGCCCGGCTTGGCTTGCGCCTGCTGACCCGCACCACGCGCAGCGTCGCGACGACCGAGGCCGGAGAGCGCCTGTTGCGCACCGCCGGGCCCCGCCTGGCAGAAATCGAGACCGAGATCGCAGCCTTGGCCGATCTGCGGGACAAACCTTCCGGCACGATCCGCATCACGGCGCACGACCATGCGGTTCAGGCCGTGCTCTGGCCTGCGCTGGAACGGCTTCTGCCGGACTATCCCGACATCACCATCGAAGTCGTCATAGATTACGGCCTGACGGACATCGTCGCCGATCGCTACGATGCGGGCATCCGGTCCGGAGAGATGGTGGCGAGGGACATGGTCGCCGTCCGGATCGGCCCGGATCTCCGCTCAGCGGTCGTCGCCGCACCGCGCTATCTTGCAAAGTGCCCACGGCCGAAGAAACCGCAGGACCTCACGGCCCACAGGTGCATCAACCTACGCCTTCCAACGCATGGCGGTCTGTATGCCTGGGAGTTCGCGAAGAACGGCCGTGACATGCGCGTCCGGGTGGAGGGGCAACTTGTCTTCAACGGATCGGGGCCGATGCTCGACGCAGCGCTTGCCGGGTTCGGTCTGGCTTACTTGCCGGAAGACAAGGTTTTGGATCACTTGGCGGATGGCAGGCTGGTCCGGGTGCTCTCGGATTGGTGCCCAGCCTATCCCGGCTACCACCTGTATTATCCCAGTCGCCGACAGCCGACCCCGGCCTTTGCGTTGCTGGTGGACGCGCTGCGCTATCGCGGCTGAGGGTTTGGATCCTGCCGAGATTGGCGTCGGCATTTAGAAGCATCGCTTATAACGTCATACCGATATCAGCCTCTAATCGGTGGCTGCCGCGCAAGCTAACTTTGCGCTCGCAGACGGGAGCGGATTGTAACGGCCCAGAGGGTTGGATTTTGCTGCCTGCGAAATTGATCGGAGCGCTCACGTCCACTGCGACGCGCTCGATTGGGGGACATTGACATGGAACAGCGAAAGCTTGGCCGCAGCGGCTTGAACGTTTCAGCCATCGGCTTCGGGTGCATGGGATTGAACTATCACCGGGGTGTGGCGCCGGACCGGAGCGAGATGATCGCGCTGGTTCGTTCGGCCGTCGAGCGCGGCATCACGATGTTCGACACGGCTGAAGCCTACGGGCCGTTCACCAACGAGGAGTTGGTCGGCGAGGCACTGGAACCCTTCAAGGGCCAAATCGTCATCGCGACCAAGTTCGGCCACGACCATGGCGGCCGCGGCACGTCCAACAACCTGGACAGCCGCCCCGAGCGCATCCGCGCCGTTGCGGACGCGTCACTGAAGCGTCTGCGGGTCGACGCCATCGACTTGTTCTATCAGCACCGGGTCGATCCCACGGTGCCCATCGAGGACGTGGCTGGCGCCGTGCGCGACCTGATCACGGCGGGCAAGGTCCGGCACTTCGGCCTGTCCGAGCCCGGGGTGCAGACGCTCCGGCGCGCGCATGCCGTTCAGCCCGTTGCGGCGGTGCAGAACGAATACTCGTTGTGGTGGCGGCGGCCCGAAGAAACGGTCATGCCCGTCTGCGAGGAGCTGGGGATAGGGTTCGTTCCCTACAGTCCGCTCGGCCGCGGCTTCTTGACCGGGAGCATCGACGAGACCACGCAGTTCGTCGGCAGCGACAACCGGGGCAGCCTGCCGCGTTTTGCACCGGACGCGCGGCGCGCGAACCGGCCGCTGGTCAGCCTGCTCGAGGAGGTCGGGCGCAGCAAGGGAGCCACCGCGGCGCAGATCGCACTGGCTTGGCTCCTGGCGCAGAAGCCGTGGATCGTCCCGATCCCGGGCACCACGAAGCTGACCCGGCTTATGGAGAACATCGGGGCGTCGGCTATCGAGCTCACGACCGAGGACCTCCGCCATATGGACGAAGCGGCGTCGCGGATAACGATCCAGGGCGACCGCTATCCTCAGGCTGTCGAAGAACTGACGGGTGGATGACCGATGGAAACGTTCCGCGGTAACGTGGCGCTGGTGACGGGAGCGGGCGGCGGTATCGGGCTTGCGACCGCGACAGCCTTCGCCGAGGCAGGCGCATCGGTGGTCTTGCAGACAAGGATGCCGTATTGCTCCACGCGGCTGCGGACAGGCTGCGTGCGGCTGGCCATGATATATTGGCGGTGACTTGCGATGTCACGAACCGAAGCCAGGTCAAAACCATGATGGAGCAGGCCCTCGCCACCTACCGTCGTCTGGATGCGGCATTCAACAACGCGGGCATCAACTGCGCTGGCGCGCCGATGCACGAGTCCCTGGATCCTGGCCTATTGTCTACTGCACCCGCACATCAGGAGAGAGTCGTGGCCGAAGAACCAACCAACGCCCGCAAGTCGTTCGGCGACATCGCGCCGCATCTGGCGGAGATCACCGACAAGGTCCTGTTCGGCGACGTCTGGGCCAATCCGGCGTTGTCGCAGCGCGACCGCAGTCTGGTGACGATCACAAGTCTCATCGCGCTGTATCGGACAAACGAGCTGCCGTTCCACTTGAAGCGGGCGCTGGACAATGGTCTCACCAAGGACGAGATCATTGCTACGATCACGCACCTGGCGTTCTACGCAGGCTGGCCGCCCGCAATGACCGCCTTGCAGACCGCCCGCAAAGTGTTCGACGAGGCAGGCGCCTGAACTGTCGGCAGCCACCTGGGCGCCTCGAACCGAGGCCTCCGCCCTGACCGCCCTCGTGCCGGTCACGGTGGCGTTGCCGGTTGCTTTCGTGCTTGCCGCTGCGGTCTTCCAGCTGGTTCCGGTAAGTCCCTGCAGCGGCCGCTGAGCCCGCCCATCGATAGCAAAGCCTATCTGTTCGCCACGGCCCGATTGCTGGCAAGGAACTTGAGCAGGTTGAGCGACTGTTCGCCGCTGATGACCAGCTTGGCCATGAGCGCGCGCAGGCGCTGGAAGTCGGAATGGCTCAGCCCGTCGAACAGTGCGTCGTTGGCCGGTCTTTGCAGGTTCAGCAGCTCCTTCAGGAGGGCCTCCCCCTTATTCGTCGTGCCGAGCAGCACCCGGCGGCGATCCTCCGGGTTGACTTGCTTCGTCACCAGCTTCTGCCCGGCGAGCTTGTTGACCTCGATCGTCACGAAGGCACCGCTGAGATGCAGCCTGGATGCGACCTGGTTGATGCCGAGGCCGCCGGGCTCATCCTGGCCATGGGCCACGGTCGTCAATATGGTGTACTGCGTACCCGAAAGCCCGATTGCGGCGCCGAAGCTGTTGCGTATCTCCTGGATCTGCTGCGCGAAGGCAAGCGTGTCATGCAGCATTTCCCGGAACATGGCATCTGATCCGTCGACCAGAAGCTCCGGTCGCGTGACGGTAAGGGACGTGCTGGACCGCGGCAAGATTCTACTCAGCTTTTGTTTGTGGACAAAGCTAGCACGCATTGCGATCGACGCAAGCCATTGGCAGACGTCCCTTCGTTCACTGGGCTGACGCCCGTTCTCCCAGCACCGCTCCTGAATCAGGGGAGGTGATAAAACCTTTGCAAGAAAGCTTTCTAAGACTTAGAACGCTCTCCCAGCGGTTAGGTTCGGGAGATGTAGGCTATGATCGACAAACGGCAGTTCCGAGATGCGCTAGGACGGTTCGCGACCGGCGTCGCCGTGATCACCGCAAAGGGTCCGCAGGACACCCCGATCGGCATGACCATGAGCTCCTTCAACTCGGTCTCGCTCGATCCGCCGCTGGTCCTGTTCTCGGTCGACCGCCGGGCGCACAGCCTGTCCGCCATCCTGGCCGCCGAGGGCTATGCCGTGAACGTGCTCGGAGCGAACCAACAGCCGCTTTCCGACCGCTTCGCCCAAGCGGGTGCGGACAAGTGGGCCGGTGTCACGCACCGGGCCGCCCACGCCGACGCGCCGTTGCTGGACGGCGCCATCGCGCATTTCGAGTGCGCCCCCCACGCGATCCACGATGCGGGCGACCATGTCATGGTGCTGGCCCGCGTGCTCCGCTTTGCCTCGCGGGACGAAGCGCCGCTGATCTTTTTCGGCGGGCGCTACCGCGGCTTGGCCGAAGCATCCCACCCCATCTGACCAACCCCGAACAGGAGAACGACCATGCTCAAAACCGGAGAAATGCACACGGCCAGCCTGCGCGACGGACGCACCGTCTTCGTGAACGGCGAGCGGGTGGCGGACGTCACCACGCATTCCGCTTACCGTAATGTCGTTCAATCGGTTGCCGGACTATTCGACTTCACCGCCGACCCGGCGAACCAGGCCTTGATGACCTACACGACGGAGACGAGCGACCAGGCCAATCGGATCTGGCAGCTTCCCGAGAGCCATGCCGACCTGCTGGTCCGTCGGGAGGCGATCGAGGCCTGGGCCGGGCGGCATTGCGGCTTCCTGGGCCGTGCTCCGGACCACGTCGCGTCCTGCATCTCCGGGATGTTCATGGGCCTCGACGTATTCGAGGCCTTCGACCCAAAGCGGGCCGCCGCGCTCGCCGACTACTATCGCTACGCTCGCGACAACGATCTCTATTTGACCTACGTCATCATCAACCCGCAGGCCGACCGCTCGCGCAACGCCGCCGAGCAGGCAGACCCGTTCCTGGCCGCGGGCATCGTGGACCAGGACGAGGGGGGCATCACGGTGCGCGGGGCCAAGATGCTGGCCACGGGCGGCATCATGGCCAATGAGGTGCTCGTCACCTGCATCCAGCCCTTGCAGCCCGGCGAGGAGCGGTATGCACTGTCCTTCGCCATCCCGATCAACACCAAGGGTATCAAGCTGTTGTCGCGCAAGTCCTACGAGGCTGATGCGTCGTCGGTGTTCGACAATCCCCTGTCCAGCCGCTTCGACGAGAACGACGCGGTGATCTACTTCGACGACGTGAAGGTGCCTTGGGACCGCATCTTCGTGGCCGGTGACCTGGCCATGTGCCAGAAGCAGTTCCACGCGACGCCTGCGCATGTCTATCAGAACTACCAGGCGATGATCCGCCTTTCGGTGAAGCTGCGCTTCCTCGTCGGACTGGCGCGGCGCATCACCGAGCTCAACGGCGTCGGTAACTTCCCGCAGGTGCGTGAAACCCTCGGCCAACTCGCGGCCGAGGCCGGCATGGTCGACGCGATGGTGGCGGCGATGGAGATCAAGGGCACGCAGCGCGGGCGCTATTTCCTGCCGCACCGCCATACCCTCTATGCCGCCCAGACCCTGACCCAACAGCTCTACGGCAAAGTTCTGAACACGCTGCGCGAGCTGGCTGGCGGAGGCATGATCATGCTGCCCTCGTCCGTGCACGATTTCGCCAACCCCGAAATTGCGGCGCTGATCGCCAAAACCCAGCAATCCCCCGCCGCAAGCGCCGACGAAAAGGTGAAGTTCTACAAGCTGGCCTGGGACGCAGTGGGGTCCGAGTTCGCGTCACGCCACGCGCAGTACGAGATGTTTTACGCAGGAGCCACGTTCGTTACGAAAGGGCATTCGATGCGCAGCTACGACTGGGACGCTGCGACCGCGCTCGTGACCGGCATGCTCGGTAGCTACGACCTCGCCGATGAGCTGCCCGCCGCCATTGCCGCCGCCTGACCCCGACCGCCGCCTGATCCCGGCCGCCGCCTGATCCCGACCGAACGGAGAGCTGTCCATGGCGATCAACAAGACGCACGACGAATTCCACGCCGTCGATATGGCGGAGGGCTGGGAAGTTCCCGCGGGGTATCCCGCCGGCATCGAGCAGAAGATCCTGTCCGGCTCACTGGACGAGGCCGCACGCACCGGCTCGCGTACCCGCCTGTTGCGCTTCCGACCCGGCGTGTTCACCACCAGGCCCTTCGTCCACGAATACTGGGAAGAGGTGTTCCTCGTATCAGGCGACCTGACCGTCGGTAATGACGCAAACGGTGCCGGCGGAGAGGGCTTCGCCCCCAACACCTACGCCTGCCGCCCGCCGGGTGCGGTGCACGGGCCGTTCCGCTCGGACGGCGGCTGCTTGCTGCTTGAAACCCACTACTTCGATCCCGCCTGAGAAGGCCGAGGGCGGTAGCGACGCCGGAACCGGCATATCGCTGGCTCGGCGCCGCCGCCGCTTCCTGACGCAACGCATCACGCTGTGGGAACGCCACCCTCGACTTGCGCTGCTCAAATGCACCGGTCCCATCGGAGAAACCCGCCGGCAGAGCAGCCCTACGACTGACACCCACACCCCGCCGGGCCCGTCTCGGCGGGGTTCTCCGCTCCAATTAGGCGGACGTTGACTTCGCAGAAAGTGCGGACAGAGGCCGCCAGAGCCCTATCGTTACGGCTTCGGGCTTGATCTTGCGCTCGCGTATGGTGACATGGAGAAACGTCTAGAGACATCATCGCCCAGAAAGAAAGCGAATTGACGCAACGGCATCATGCATCGCCTAGTCTGACACTCGGCAAGTGGATGGTCATAATCCAAGAGCATCCGGCTGACCCGGGCCACGGTGTGTTAGGCGACTTGCCCTCGCGAGAGGATGCAGAACGTGAGGCCACCCGGTTGAACAAGTTGGCGGAAGGCGCGGATTGACATCCACACCCCCCGGGCAGGTTACGCCGGGTTGTTGCTTGGCTCTCGGTTGGGATATTGGAAGCCGGACGTAGCGGACATAGCGGCAAGGGTCGCAACGCTTGTCACCGACACGATCGTATCTGCGATGTGGTGATCGGCCACTTAACAACCCGCCTTGTTCCGATCCATGGGAGCACTTCTGCATCCCGCTTCGGATGTGTGGCTGTCGTCGCGGACCGGGTCGCGTCCAACCCCGTCCACGCCCGCTTATCGGCCGCCCCGGAGGGGAAGTCACTCTATCCCCTGAAGAGCTGGTGCCCCGTACGGGATTCGAACCCGTGTTACAGCCTTGAAAGGGCCGTGTCCTAGGCCTCTAGACGAACGGGACGCGTGCGCGGCGCCTCATGTGCCCGGGCTGGCTCGGGTGGTCAAGCCACTGCGGCGGCGTCGCTCACAACAAAACAGGCGGTGGTCGTGCCGTTCCACTCTTCGGCGCGCACATTCCCGGCCAGGTGGAGCGGCATGCCCGGAGTCGCGAGCGCCTGGCCGAGCGGCGTTTCGGCGGCGCGGAACAGCATCGCCTTCACGCGGCCCTCGCCACCCTCCCCCTCGGCAATCACCCGCAACGTGGCGCCGTCACGGCCGATCCACTCCGCGCGGACGACACGGGCGCGCGGCAGGGCCACGGTCGGCTCCTCGTTGCCAGCGCCGAACGGGGACAGGCGGGCGATCTGCTGCGCCAGTTCCACCCCGGCGCCCGCGACCGACACCGTCGCCTCCACGATCAGGTCCGGGGTGCGCGGCAAGGCGGCGGCATGGGCCAGGCGATCCTCCAGAAAGGCGTGGAAATCGTCCATATGCCCTAGGGGCAGGCTGAACCCGGCGGCCATGGCGTGGCCGCCGCCCGTCGTCAGCAATCCCTCCCGCCGCGCCGCCAGCACCGCGGCGCCCAGATCCACCCCCGTCACGGACCGGCCGGAGCCGCGCACGATCCCGTCCGCCAACGCACCGGCGAGGGCGGGACGGTTCTGCCGCTGTTTGATGCGGCCGGCGATGATGCCCACCACACCCGGGTGCCAGCCGTCGCCGTGCACCAGCAGCACGGGGCGGCCGGCATCGGCCTGCGCATGGGCGTGGGCGTGGGCCGCATCGAGCACCGCGGCCTCGAGCTCCTGGCGGTCGCGGTTCACGGCATCCAGCTTGGTCGCCAAGGCACGGGCCTCGACCGGGTCATCGGTGAGCAGCAGGCGCAGGCCGAGGCCCGAATCGTCGATGCGACCGGCGGCGTTGATGCGGGGGCCAAGTGCCCAACCGAGCGTGGCGGCGCTGAGGTGGTCCTTCGCGGCGGCAACCTCCAGCAGGGCGGCGATGCCGGGCCGGTCGCGGCGGCCCATCACCTTCAGGCCTTGGGTGACCAAAGCGCGGTTGACCCCGACGAGCGGCATCACGTCGCACACCGTGGCCAGAGCCACCAGGTCGAGCAGCGACCGCAAATCCGGCTCCGGCCGGGTGGCGAACCAGCCGGCGCGGCGCAGGGTGCGCACCGTGGCCACTGCCGCCAGGAAGGCAACGCCGGCGGCACACAGGCCGTGCAGGCCCGAGCCGTCATCCAGCCGGTTGGGGTTCACCGTGGCGAACACAGGCGGGGGCGGACCCTCGGCCTTGTGGTGGTCGAGCACGAGCACGTCGGCCAGCCCCTCAAGGCTGGCGAGCGGCGCGGCGGCAGCGGTGCCGCAGTCGACGCACACGACCAGGGTGGCACCCTGGGCCGCCAAGGCCTGCAAGGCGGGGGCGTTGGGGCCGTAGCCCTCCAGCAGGCGGTCCGGCACGTGGGTGAGCACCGGACAGCCGAAGCCGCGGAGCAGCAAGGTGATCACGGCGGCGGAGCAGGCACCGTCCACGTCGTAGTCACCGAACACGGCCACGGTCTCGCCGGTCTGGATGGCGTGCGCCAGGCGGGCGGCGGCCGTGTCCATGTCGGTGAGCACGGAAGGATCGGGGAGCAGGGCGCGCAGGGTCGGGCTCAGGAAATCAGCCGCGGAGTCTGCGTCGATGTTGCGGGCGGCGAGCAGGCGGCCGACGACTTCGGACACGCCGGTGCGCTGGGCGAGCATCAGGGCGGTGCGTTCTTCACCGCCACGCCAGACCCAGCGGCGGTTCGTGAAGCTTCGGGCGACGCCTAGCGCAGGTGGATTGGGGGGGATAGCGTTCATTGGCCGATTTGGGTGGGTAGACACCCCTCACCCCGCCCCTCTCCCTCAAGGGGAGAGGGAGTAGGTTTGAGTGTGCCTATTTGGGTTGCCAGGTCTTGGTTTCGAAGTTGTGGTGCGCTTCGACGTAGCGAACCGTGCCGGATTTGGAGCGCATCACCAGGGAATGGGTGATCGCCCCGGTGCTGAACCGGCGGACCCCGCGCAGCATCGGCCCCGTTGTGACGCCGGTGGCGGCGAACATCACGTCGCCCTTTGCCATTTCCGATAGGTCATATTTCTTCTTGGGATCCGCCACGCCCATGTCGCGGGCGCGGGTGATCTGCGCGTCGTCCTCGAACAGCAGGCGGCCCTGCATTTGGCCACCGAGGCAGCGCAACGCGGCGGCGGCCAGCACGCCTTCGGGGGCGCCGCCGGAGCCGATGAAGATGTCCACGCCGCTCTCGGCCTGGGCCGCCATGATCACGCCGGATACGTCGCCGTCGCCGATCAGCATAATCCGGGCACCAGCCTCGCGAGCCTTGGCGATCATCTCGGCGTGGCGGTCACGGTCGAGCGTGCATAGCACGAGCTCGCCGATGTCGGTCTTCTTGGCGGCAGCCAGGTTGCGCAGGTTCTCGGCCACGGGCGCGTCCAGATCCACCACGCCGGGGGGAAGGCCGCGGCCGACGGCGATCTTGTCCATGTAGATGTCGGGGGCGTGGAGGAAATTGCCGGCCTCCGCCATCGCTACCGTCGCCATCGCGTTGGGGCCGCCCTTGGCGGTGATGGTGGTGCCCTCCAGCGGGTCCACGGCAATGTCCATCGCCGGGCCGCCGCTGCCGACTTTCTCGCCGATATACAGCATCGGCGCCTCGTCCATCTCGCCCTCGCCGATCACCACCGTGCCGTCGATGGCCACGCTGTCGAAGGCGCGGCGCATGGCTTCCACCGCCGCCCCGTCCGCCTCGTTCTTGTTGCCGCGGCCCATCCAGCGGCTCGCGGCGAGCGCGCCGGCCTCGCTGACGCGGACGAGCTCGAGCGCCAGGTTGCGGTCGAAATTGACTTCTGGTCGGCTGTTCATGGCGTGTCCTTTTCAGCCTGGCTCGATTCGGATCAAGGCGGGCGCTTCCAACACGGCCGGTAAGGCGGCGATGGCGTCGGCGGCGGCGCGCATCGCGTGCTCCCGCACCTCGTGCGTCACCAGCACCACGGGGACCGACTCGCCGGGGCTGCGGCCGTGCTGCAGCAGCGATTCCAATGACACACCATGGTCCCGCAGGATGGCGGCGACGTCGGCGATCACGCCGGGTTTGTCGATCACCATCAGCCGCAGGTAATACGCGCCGAGATGCTGGCCGATCGGCACCACCGCGTCGTCGGCCGGCGTGTCCTGGCCCCAAACCGGGGTCAGCCGGCCCCGGGCCAGGTCGATCAGGTCCGCCACCACGGCCGAGGCGGTGGGCCCGGCGCCGGCGCCCCTGCCCTCCAGCATCACCCGGCCGGCCGCATCCCCCTCGGCGACGACAGCGTTGAACACGCCATCCACCCGCGCGATCGGGGCGTTCTGCGGCACCAGGCAAGGATGCACCCGTGCCTCCACCCCGGCCTCGGTCCGGCGCGCGATGCCGAGCAGCTTGATGCGGTAGCCCAGCTCCTCCGCGAAGGCGATGTCGAGCGCGCTGACCCGGCGGATGCCCTCCACATACACGGCGTCGAACCGGACGGGGTGGCCGAAGGCGAGCGCTGCGAGGATGGCCAGCTTATGCGCGGCGTCGACGCCGTCGATGTCGGTCGCCGGGTCCGCCTCCGCGTAGCCGAGCGCCTGGGCCTCGGCGAGCACGTCGGCGAAGTCGCGCTTCTGCTCGCGCATGGCGGTGAGGATGTAGTTGCAGGTGCCGTTCAGGATGCCGGCGACGCGGGTGATGCGGTTGGCGGACAGACCCTCCCGCAAGGCCTTGATCACGGGAATGCCGCCGGCGACGGCGGCCTCGAACGCAAGCGGGGCGGTGCGTGGCAGGGTGGCGCCGTGGACCGCGATCAGCGCCTTGTTGGCGGTGACAACGGGGCGGCCTGCCGCCAACGAGGCTCGCACCAGGTGCAGCGCCGGGCCATCCGCGCCGCCGATCAGTTCCACCACGGCCTCGAGGCCGGGCATGGTGGCGAGTTGGATGGGGTCGTCCACCCACTCCATTGTGTTGGCGGGCAGGAAGCGGTCGCGCTTGCGGTCCCGGGCGGAGACGGCGGCGACCGTAATCGGTTGCCCGGCGCGCGCGGTGATCAGGTCGGCGTTGGCGTGCAGCAATTGCACCACCCCCGCACCGACAGTGCCGAGGCCGGCGATCCCGATCCTCATGCCACCACCGTCATGCCAGGGCTTGACCCTGGTATCCACGGGGTTGGGCCAGACACGTCGAGGCCTTCAATACTCAGCTCGTGCCATACTGAGCCGGCCGGTTGCTGAAGCTGGCCCGTGGATACCAGGGTCAAGCCCTGGCATGACGGGATCATGAGAGCAGCGCCTGGGCGCAGGCGTCGAGGATCGCGTCTTCGTCCAGGCCGTATTCGCGGTACAGATCGGGCAAATCGCCTCCCTGGCCGAAATGGTCCGGGCCGAGCGGCACCACACGCTGGCCGCGGACCGCGCCGAGCCAGGAATGCGCGGCCGGATGGCCGTCCAGAACCGTCACGAGCGCTGCGCCCGGGGCAAGCGGCAACAGCAACCGCTCGATATGCGACATCGCGGTCCGGTCCCCAGCCCGGCGTTGGCGGGCGGCGTCCAGCCAGCCGGCATGCAGACGGTCGGGGCTGGTGATGGCCAGCAGCCCGGCCCCCGGCTCCTCGCTGGTGAGCTCGGCAAACGCCGCCATCACCTCGGGCGCCACCGGGCCCTGGTAGGCGAGCGCGATCCGGGCGCCGGACGCAGGTGTGACAGCCCAGTGCGCACCGGCGATCACCGCTGCCGGGTCCAGCGTGCGGTTGGGCTGGTCGAGCTGCCGGGTCGACAGGCGCAGCCACACCGCGCAGCCATCGGGCTTCTGCATGTGCTCGAAGGCGTGGCGCAGCAGGATCGCCAACTCGTCCCCATGGGACGGCTCGTAGGCGTGCAGCCGGTCCGCGGCCATGCCGATCAGCGGCGTATTGATCGACTGGTGCTGCCCACCCTCGGGCGCGAGCGAGATACCGGAGGGCGTGGAAACCAGCAGGAACCGGCTGTCCTGGTAGCAGGCATAGATCAGCGCATCGAGGCCGCGGTTCACGAACGGGTCGTACACCGTGCCGACCGGCAATAGCCGCGCGCCGTGCAAGGAATGGCTCAGCCCGGCGGCGCCCAGCAGCAGAAACAGGTTTTGCTCGGCGATCCCCAGTTCCACGTGCTGGCCCGCCGGGCTCATGCCCCAGCGCTGGGCGGAGGCGAGCTTGTTGTCGCGGAACACGTCGTTGCGGGTGTGGCGGTCGAAAATCCCGCGGCGGTTCACCCAGGGGCCGAGATTTGTAGAGACGGTGACGTCCGGGCTGGTGGTGACGATGCGGTCGGCCAAGGGCGCCAGATCGCCCTCGCCGCGGCCGATTTCGGCCAGGAGCTCGCCGAACATCTGCTGCGTCGAGGCGCGCCGCCCGGCCAGTTTCAGCGGCGGCAGGTTGGCCGGGACCGGGATGACGGGCGCGGTCAGGGCGCGGCCGGAGGGCGTCAGCGTGCGGGCGAACGGCACGCCGTCGATGAAGGCGCGCAACGCTTCGGGCGCCTCCAGGCCTTCGAACACATCCCACTCATGCCCGGCGCGGATGTGCTGTTCGGCCTGGAACACCTCCATCTGCTCGCGGCTCATCATGCCGGAGTGGTTGTCCTTGTGGCCGGCGAAGGGCAGGCCCATGCCTTTGATGGTGTATGCGATGAAGCAGGTGGGCGTGTCCCCCTCGGCATCGGCGGCGCGGAAGGCATCCAGCAGCGTTGGCAGATCGTGGCCGCCAAGGTTGGTCATCAGCGCACCGAGGGCTGCATCGTCCATCGGGTCGATGATGGCGCGCACGCCCTCGGAGCGGCCGAGATCGGCCAGCAGCACCTGGCGCCAGGCGGCCCCGCCCTGGAAGGTCAGTGCGGAATACAGGCTGTTGGGGCAGTCATCGATCCATTGGCGCAAGGCTTCGCCGCCGGGCTGGGCAAAGGCGGCCTGCAGCTTGCGGCCGTATTTCAGGGTGACGACGTTCCACCCCATGTCGCCGAACAGGCCCTCGATGCGGCCGAACAGCCGGTCGGGCACGACGGAATCCAGACTCTGGCGGTTGTAGTCGATGATCCACCAGACGTTGCGGACGTCGTGTTTCCAGCCCTCCAGCAGGGCTTCGTAGATATTGCCCTCGTCCAGTTCCGCATCGCCGGCGATCGCCACCATCCGGCCGGCCGGCGCGTCGGTGAAGCCGTGCAGCCGGACGTAATCGGCCATCAGCGAGGCGAACGACGTGATCGCCACGCCCAAGCCCACCGACCCGGTGGAGAAATCGACCTCGCCGCCGTCCTTGACCCGGCTCGGATACGGCTGCGCGCCGCCAAAACTGCGCAGCCGCGCCATCTGGTCCACGGTCTGGCGACCGAACAGCAGGTTGGCGGCGTGGAACACCGGCCCGGCATGCGGCTTCACCGCCACCCGGTCCTGCGGGCGCAACACGTCGAAATACAGCGCCGTCATGATCGCCGCGACGGAGGCGCAGGACGCCTGGTGGCCGCCGACCTTCAGCCCATCGCGGTTGGGGCGAATGTGGTTGGCGTGGTGCACCGCCCAAGCTGAAAGCCACAGCAGCTTGCGCTGGATCTGCTCGAGATGCTCCAGGCGGGAGCGGGATGCGACGTCGCTCATGCCCAGCCCCGGGACAGGCGGCGAATCGCGGTGGTGGCGTTGCGCTTGCCCTCGCCGGTGTATTCCTCGTGGTATTCCTCGATCTTCGCCGGGTCGTACAGATAGTTGACCATGAACGTCGCACTCTCCCGCACGCCTTTCTCCGACGTGTCGCCACCCATGATGATGCGCTCCACCCGGGCGCCGTTGCCGAGGTGGAAATGCGCCACCGGGTCCAGCGCGCGCTTGTTGTGCGACTCGACCACCAGGTAGCGCGCGACCAGCCGGGTCAGCACCGGTTCCAGCACCTTCGTCAGCGTCGCGTCCCTCGCCCAGCCGCGCCGGGCGAGCAGGGTCGCCAGCGCCTCGATGCCGGACGCGGGCTTTGGCGTGCTGCCGGCCGCCGCGATCAACGCGGTCGATTCCTCCGCGGATAGTAGCGCCGCGTCTTCCGCCTTCAGGTGGCCTTCCAGCCATTTGCGGAAACCTGGAATCGGCGACAACGTGGCGAACGTCTTGATATTGCGGTATTCCGAGTTCAGCACCGCGACCACGCGCTTGATCAGGAAGTTGCCGAAGCTGATGCCCGCCAGCCCGCGCTGGCAGTTGCTGATGGAGTAGAAGATCGCGGTATCCGCCTCCTTCGCATCCAGCAGCGGCGCCTTTTTGTCGAGCAGGCGCTGCACGCTGCCGGCGAGGCCACGCACCAACGCCACCTCGACGAAGATGAGCGGCTCGGCCGGCATGCGGGGGTGGAACAGGGCGTAGCAGCGGCGGTCGCTGTCCAGCCGGTTCTTGAGGTCCGACCACGAGCGGATCTCGTGCACCGCCTCGTAACCAACCAGGCGTTCGAGCAGCACGGCCGGGCTGGACCAGTCGATGCGCTGCAGTTCCAGGAAGCCGACGTCGAACCAATTGGCCAGCAGCGCGCGCAGATCGCTGTCCAGCGCGGCGAGGTACGGGTCGCCCTTGACCCGGGCGAGCAGGGTGGCGCGCAGATCCACCAGGAACTTCATGCCGTCCGGGATGGTGGTGAACTGGGTGAGCAGCCGAACCCGCGGCGGCTCCAGCGCACGGCGCAGGGCAGCGGTGGCGGTGGCACGCTCCGCCGGGTCGTCGGTGGCCTGCAGCTTGTCGTAGGCAGCGGCGACTCCGGCCGGGTCGCTATCGAACTCGGCCAGGGTGTGCAGGAAATTGGTGCGGCCGGCCTCGTCGAGCAGCAGGTAGGCCTGGGCCAGCTTGGCCGCGCGGTTGCGGGCGCTCACCTCGCCGCCGCGGGCGTTCAGGCAGGCGCGCATCTGGGCGGCGATGCTCTGATCGCCTTCCGCCGACACACCGGCTGCCATGTCACGCCACACCCCGGTGATGCGGCGGATGGTGCGGTCGAACAGGCCGATTGGGGCGGTCGTCTCACTCATGCGCAGGTCTCCAGCTTGATGTTTTGTAAGCTGGATCAGCCGACCGGCGAAGAGGAAATCCTCCCGTGCGCAGGGTGGGACCGGGGGGAGGGCTTAGTGCAAGACCATCGTGAACAGGGTCGCGGTGTCCGTCATTGAAGAACGTTCTGGATGGCCCGTGCGATCGCCCCGGGCAAATCCTCCGCAACCAGGCCCCGGCCGAGCATTTCTCCCGCCCGGCCATGCAGCCAGGCGCCGGCACTCGCGGCCTCCCAGGCCGGCATCCCCCCGGCGAGCAGCGCACCGATCAACCCCGACAGCACGTCTCCCGCCCCCGCCGTGGCCAGCGCCGAGGTGCCGGTACCGTTGATCGAGGCGCGGCCGTCCGGGGCGGCGACCACTGTGTCCGAGCCCTTCAGCAACACCACTGCTCCCACCCGCACGGCCGCTGCACGGGCGGCGGCCAGCCGATCCGGGCCGGGCGCGCCGAACAGCTTGGTGAACTCGCCCTCGTGCGGGGTCAGCACGGCGACGCCGCGCAGGGCCTCGGGGTGGCCGGCGTGCGCACCCAGCGCATCGGCGTCCGCGAGCACCTGGCGGCCAGCGGCCAGCAGCTTGGGCAGCGCCTGCCGCGCCGTATCCTGTCCCAGCCCGGGGCCGCAAACCCAGGTGGTGCGCCGCTTGTCGGCCAGCAGATCGTCCAGCGGTTCGTCGTTCACGATCAGTCCGGCGGGAACGTGGCTGTACAACCCGGCGTGGCCCGGCGCCACGATCGTCACCATGCCGGCCCCGCCATGCCGCGCCGCTGCGGCGGCGAGTTGGGCGGCCCCCGTCATGTGGGCGCCGCCCAGCACCGACACGTAACCGCGGGTGTATTTCTGGGTGGAGGCCGGCAACACCGGCAGTTGCCACAACGCCGGGTCGTTGGCGAAGGTGCGGGGCTTGATCGTGGCCAGAACCGAGGCGGGTAGGCCGATATCGGCGAGCACCAACTCGCCACACAGATCGCGGCCCGGCAGCAGGCAGTGGCCCGGCTTGCGGCGGAAGAACGTCACCGTGCACGCAGCCTGGGCCACACGGCCTCGGGCGGCGCCCGTGGCACCGTCCACGCCGCTGGGCACGTCGATTGCCAAGATCCGCCGTGCCGCCGCCAGCGTGTCTGCGACCAGGCCGTCCACGTCGCGGGACAGGCCGGCGCCGAACACGGCATCGATCACGAGATCCGCCCGGGCCGCCTCCACCGCGTCGAACGGTGCGGCCGGACCGGACCAGGCGGCGGCAGCGGAGGCCGCATCGCTGCCCGCGCGCGGGGGCGCCAGGGCTGCGACCCGCACCGGCCAGCCTTGGGCCGCCAGCAGACGTGCCGCCACATAGCCGTCGCCGCCATTGTTGCCCGGCCCGCACAGCACCAGCGTTCGGCATGGCCCGAACCGCCTTGCCGCACGCGCGACGGCCCAGCCGGCCCGCTCCATCAGCGTCAGGCCCGGCACGCCCGCCAGGATGGCCAGCAGGTCGGCCCGGCCCATCTCGTCCGGGGACAGCAATTCGTTCACGTGGGCAGAACTCCGTGCAGCGCGATGAACACCACGGCGCCCCCCGCCATCAAAACGATCGGGTTGACCTTGGTCAGCATCAGCAACGCCGTGGATGCGATCGCGATGCCCTGGGCCAGCCAGCCGCCCTCCAACGCCTCGATCAGCACCAGACCGGACGCAAGGATCATCCCGGCCGCCACCGGCCGCAGCCCGGTCGCCAACGCGGCCTGCCACCGTGCGCCCTCGTACCGCGCCCAAACGCGGGCAAGACCATACACCAGCAGCGCGGTCGGGGCGAAGATCGCGAAGGAGGCCACCAGCGCGCCCGCGACTCCGGCGACCTGCCAGCCGATCAGCGTCACCAGCAGCGTTCCCGGGCCGGGCGCCATGCGGGAGATGGCGAAGGCGTCGACGAATTGGTTCTCGGTCAGCCAGTGATGGTTGGACACCACTTGGCGATGGATCTCCGCCACCAGCGTCTGTCCGCCGCCGACCGACACCAGCGACAAAGGTACGAACAGCGTCAGCAGGGAGAGCAGGATGCTACGCATGGCTGATCTGGTAATACGCCAGCGCCACGCTGATCGGGCCCAGCACCAGGACGACCAGTGGCAGCGAGAGATGCAGCAGCCCGACCGCCACGAAGGCGATCACCATGATGATCACCGGAATTACGCCCTTTGCCGCCGCCCGGTGCGCCGCGATCAGGCCCATCTGCAGCGACAGGCCGATCGCCGCCGCCCCCACGCCGTCCAGCACCAGGTGGGTCAAGGGATAGCCTGACAGCGCGGCGAACACCGCGGCGATCACCACCACGAGGACGGCCGGCGGTACGATGATGCCGCATGCACCCGCCAGCGCGCCCGGCGTGCCGCGCAGCCGGTAGCCGACCCAGATCGCCAGGTTGACCACGTTCACGCCGGGGAAGGCCTGAGCCAATCCGAGGCCGGACAGGAACTCCTCCTCGTCGATCCAGGCGCGGCGCTGTACGAATTCCCGCAGCATCCAGCCGGACAGGCCGCCGCCGAAACTGGTCAGGCCGATCCGGCTGAAGACGTTGAACAGCTGCATGGTGGTGGGCGTCGGTTCAGTGAGCATCGCGGCCTCCCTCGCACCATCCCTGCCTATCCGGCATGCTGCTGCGCACCAAGGGGGAGAGCATCGTGGCGGTGGTGATAGTGATCGCACAGCAGAAAGGCGGGGCGGGCAAGACGATGCTCGCGGCCAATCTGGCGGTGGCCTTCGCTGCCACGCACCGGACCGCCCTGCTGGACACCGACCCGCAGCGCAGCCTGGCCCGCTGGCACGGCCTGCGGCCGGCGGCGGGCGTGGCCGCGATCGATTTCGCGGAGGTGTCCGGGTGGCGGCTGCAAGGGGTGCTCGACCAGATGCGGCACAAGCACGACGTGCTGGTGGTCGACAGCCCGCCCCATTTGGACGCCGATGCGCGCCGGGCGGTGCGCTCGGCCGACCTGATTTTGGTGCCGGTGCAGCCCTCCGCCCCCGATCTGTGGGCCGCTGCCGGCACGATGGCGCTGGCGGCGGCGGAGAAGCGGCGGGCCGTGCTGGTGGTGAACCGCGCGCCGACCATGCCCAAGCTGCGGGCGGCGGCGCTTGCGGAGGTGCAGCAGGCCGGTCATACGGTGCTGCCTGCCATTTTGGGCAATCGAAATGTGTTCGCGCAGGCCTTCGCACAGGGGCTTGGCGTGCTGGAGGCCGCCCCGCGCACGATCGCCGCACGGGAAATGCGGGCGCTGCTGGATGCGGTCAGGAGACAATACGAATGATCCTATGGGACTTGGTTCTCGCGGTGCACATCCTGGCGATGACCGCCTGGGTGGGTGGGATGACCTATGCGCTGCTGGTGCTGCGGCCGAGTCTCGCCGTGCTGTCCGCCCCGGCCGAGCGGCTGACGTTGCACGGGGAGGCGTTTCGCCGCTTCTTCCGCATCGTGTGGATCGCGATGCCGCTGGTGCTGTTGAGCGGCTGGGGCTTGGTGGCCGGCGTGTATGGCGGGTTCGCCACCCTGCCCTGGCCGGTGAACGTGATGCAGCTGCTGGGGCTGGTCATGGCAGTGATCTACGGGGTGTTGTTCTTCGGCCCCTACAAGCGGTTCCGCGCCCAGCCGAGTGCGGAGGCGGCGGCTTCGATCCGCAAGCTGATCCACGCGAATTTGGGCCTGGGTGTAATCGTGATCGTCGTCGCCTGCTTCGCCCACTGGAGCTAGCTGCTTCTCCCTCTTCCCTTGTGGGAGAGGGCCGGGGTGAGGGGTGTCGCCGCACGGACCCTGGGCCGGTGGCACCTTAAACTTGAGACACCGAATTCGTGGGCACCCCTACCCCCGCCCCCTCCCTCTTCGTGGGCACCCCTCCCCCCGCCCCCTCCCTCAAGGGGAGGGGGAGAGGGAAGCTACTCCGCGGCGGCTTTCATCGATGACGCGGCGAGCGCCTGATCCAGATCGGCCAGCAGATCGTCCGGATGTTCCAGCCCGATGGATAGCCGAACGTAACCCGGCGACACGCCGCTCTTCATCTGGTCGCCCTCTGCCAGCTGCGAGTGCGTGGTGCTCGCCGGATGGATCGCGAGCGACCGTGCGTCACCGATATTGGCCACATGGTAGAACAGCTGCAGCGCATCGATGAACCGCCGGCCGGCCGTGGCACCGCCATGCAACTCGAACCCCATCAACCCGCCAAAACCATGCGGCAAATACTTGCTCGCGAGGTCCGCATCGCGCCCCTGCATCAGCGACGGATAGATCACGCGTGCCACCTCGGGCCGATTGACCAGCCAGTTCGCGACGGTCAGTGACGTCTCGCAATGGCGCTTCATGCGCAACGGCAGCGTCTCCATACCCTGCAGCACCAGGAACGCATTGAAGGGGCTGATGGCCGGGCCGAGGTCCCGCAACAGGGTCACCCGCGCCTTCAGGATGTAGGCGATCGGGCCGAGTGGCTTGGCGGCCTCGGTCCAGACGGCGCCGTGATACGACGGGTCCGGCGTGTTCAGGCCGGGCGAGCGTTCGGGGTGGATGGTCCAGTCGAACTTGCCGCTATCCACGATCATCCCGGCGATCGCGGTGCCGTGGCCGCCCAGATACTTGGTGGCGGAATACACGATGATCGCCGCGCCATGGTCGAACGGGCGCACCAGCATCGGCGCCGCCGTGTTGTCCATGATCAGCGGGATGCCGAGCGGCTTACCGAGCGCGGCCACTTCCGCGATCGGGAACACGCGCAGCTTCGGGTTGGGCAGGGTCTCGGCGTACCAGGCGCGGGTGCGATCGTCGGAGGCACGCACGAACGCCTCCGGATCCACCGGGTCGACGAAGCGGACCTCGATGCCCATGTCCTTGAACGCGTTGGCGAACAGGTTCCACGTTCCACCATACAGGTCGGTGGAGGTGACGATGTTGTCGCCGGCCTTGGCCAGGTTCTGCACCGCCAGCGCGCTCGCCGCCTGGCCGGAGGCAACCGCCAGCGCCCCGACCCCGCCTTCCATCGCCGCGACCCGCTTCTCCAGCGCGTCGGAGGTGGGGTTCATGATGCGGGTGTAGATGTTGCCCAGTTCCTTCAGCGCGAACAGGTTCGACGCGTGCTCGGAGCTGTCGAACTGGAACGCCGTGGTCTGGTAGATCGGCACCGCGACCGCGCCGGTGCTTTCGTCCCGCCGCCAGCCGGCGTGGACCGCCATTGTCTCTGGGTGCATCACAGGTTCCTCCGCAGGTGTTTGGTGGGCAGACTACTGCAGTCGAAGAGTGCAGCAAACACGTCAAGTCAGCCCAAGTCTGTGCAACCATGTCCCGGCCGGCAGACGCGTCAACACGTCGTCGCCACCCTCCCAAATCAGCTTGCAGGCCACGAACATCACGATCAGCAGCCCGACCCAGGCAATCCACCGATAGCGCTCCAACAGCTTGGCGATCAGCGTCGCGGCGACGGCCATGAGCACGACCGACACGGCCAGCCCGGCGATCAGCACCCCGATATGCCCTCGCGCAGCACCGGCGACGGCGAGCACGTTGTCCAGGCTCATGGACAAATCGGCCAGTAGGATCTGCAGCATGGCCGCACCCAGCGATTTCGGCGGCGCCACCTCCCCGACCCGGCGGCGGTGCGGCCGTAGCTCCCGATACATCCGCCAGCACACCCACAGCAGCAGCACTCCGCCCGCGAGCATCAGCCCGATGATCGCCAGCAGTTCCAGCGCCACCAGCGCGAGGCCGATCCGGATGATCGCCGCCCCGGCGATGCCGCCGAGGATGGCCTTGCGCTTCTGCTTGGCCGGCAGGCCGGCCACCGCCATGCCGACCACCACCGCATTGTCACCGGCCAGCACCAGGTCGATGAACAGAACCTGCGCCAATGCCAGGAGTTGGGGTATGAGGTCGGCTTGAAGGCCCGCTCGAAGGAAGTCGTCCATGGTCCCGCGTTACACCCGTCCCGAAATGGCCGCCATCTGGGCGCCCGAGAATCGATACCGTTTGTGGTTCGCCATCGAGGCCGCGGCGTCGGACGGCATGGAGGCGCTCGGCGAAATCCCACCCGGCACGGCGGCGGCGATCCGCGCCAAGGGCGAGCCGATGCTGGCCGCCATGGGGCAGGCCGACCTGGACCGGATCGACGCCATCGAGGCAGAGACGCGCCACGACGTCATCGCGTTCCTCACCTGGCTGGCGGAGGGTATTGGGCCCGAGAGCCGTTTCGTCCACCAGGGCATGACCAGTAGCGATGTGCTGGACACATGTCTTTCGCTACAACTGACGCAGGCCGCCGATCTGCTGCTGGCCGACATCGACGCCGTCATGGCCGCCCTGAAGCGGCGCGCCTTCGAGCACAAGCACACGCTGACGATCGGCCGCAGCCACGGCATCCACGCCGAACCGACCTCGTTCGGTTTGAAGCTCGCCGGGCACTACGCCGAATTCGCCCGTGACCGCGCGCGGCTGGAAACCGCGCGGGCAGAGGTCGCGGTCTGTGCGATCTCCGGCGCGGTCGGCACCTACGCGCATCTCGACCCGCGGGTGGAGGAGCACGTGGCGCAAGCACTCGGCCTGCGCGTCGAGCCGGTCTCGACCCAGGTGATCGCGCGCGATCGCCACGCCGCGTTCTTCTGCACACTCGCCGTGATTGCGAGCGGGGTGGAGCGGCTCGCAACCGAAGTGCGCCACCTGCAACGCAGCGAAGTGCGCGAGGCGGAGGAGTTCTTCCACGTCGGGCAAAAGGGCAGCAGCGCGATGCCGCACAAGCGCAATCCGGTGCTCAGCGAGAACCTGACGGGCCTCGCCCGCATCGTCCGCGCCGCCGCCGTTCCGGCATTGGAGAACGTGGCGCTATGGCATGAGCGCGACATCAGCCACAGCAGCGTCGAGCGCGTGATCGGCCCGGACGCGACCCTGGCGTTGGATTTTGCACTTGGGCGGCTCGCCGGCATGATCGACAAGCTGGTCATCCATCCCGAGCGCATGACGGCCAACCTCGAGAGCCTGGGCGGCGTGATCCATAGCGGCGAAGTACTGCTGGCTTTGACCCGCGCGGGCATCCTGCGCGAGGACGCCTACCGGATCGTGCAGCGCAACGCGATGACGACGTGGGAAGCGCTCGGCCAGCCCGACGCGCGCGGCTTTAGGGAAAACCTGTTGGCCGACCCCGACGTGGCCGGCCGGATCACCCCGGCAGAGATCGATGCCGCCATGGACCCGGCCATGCACCTTCGCGCCGTCGACCACGTGTTCGAGCGCGTGTTCGGACGAGAGGCGGCTTAACCGTTCGCCCCGGTTTCATCACAATGGAGCCCAGGGATCACCACGATCGCCGCGTAGACAGTGGCATCCAAGGAGGTCCCTATGATGCGCAAAACACTGTTGACCTTAATTGCTTCCGCCGGCCTGGCTGGTGTGGGCGTTCTTACCTCGGCATCGGCCGCGCCTGTGCCGTCGCGAGTACTCGTGCAGCCTATCCAGTACTACTATGGCGCCGGCTACGACCCGCGCGCGGCCGAGTGGCGCGAACGGGAGTGGCGCCACCACGAGTGGATACGTCATCACCGCTGGGAAGAGCATCGCTGGCACGAGGACCATCACGGCTGGTAACGGCGCCGTTGTCGCCTACCTGAGTTATGTGTGTACCGTCATAACGCTTCTGCGGCCGGGTCATGCCTGGCCGCTTCTGCTTGCCGCGAACCGGGACGAGAGGCTCGACCGCCCGTGGGATCCGCCATCCGCCTATTGGCCAGCGTTACCCGGCGTGATTGCCGGGCGCGACCGGACCGGCGGTGGAACATGGATGGGGATTAACGGCGACGGGCTGGTCGCCGCCGTGCTGAACCGGCCCGGCAGTCTTGGTCCAGCACCCGGTAAGCGCAGCCGGGGTGAACTACCGCTGCTGGCGCTGCAACACGCGTCCGCGCAGGACGCAGCCGCCGCCATCCGCTCGCTGGAAGGGCTGGCCTATCGCAGTTTCAACATGGTGCTGGCCGATCGGCACTCCGTCTGGTTCGTGCGCAACGACGATGCCGGCGACCTGGCGGCCTGGGCGCTAGAACCCGGGCTGCACATGGTGACCGCGCACGATCCGGACGACACCGGCAGCCCGCGCGTCGCCCGTCACCTTCCCCGGTTCCGCACGGCGAACCCACCCGTGCCGCCGGATTGGACCGACTGGGCCCGGTTGCTCGCCGATGACGACGGGCCGCGCAATGCCGCGCTGAGTGTGCCGCCAACGGACGGGTTCGGCACAGCCTGTGCGTCGTTGGTCGGTTTGCCAGCGCAGGGCCAGCCGATCTGGCGGTTTGCAACGGGGCGGGCCGGGCACGCGAGCTTCGAGACAGTGTCGCTGGAACCCGCTCACGGCCGCATCGGAGCCGTAGTCGGCCCGACGGGTGGCGAGGGGGGCGGCCGGCTGCTATAGGGCGCGTCTGCAACGAGGATACGCACCGATGGCCCGCCGGAGGCAATTGTACGAGGGCAAGGCGAAGGATTTGTTCGAGGGTCCAGAACCCGGCACCCTGGTTCAGTACTTCAAGGATGACGCCTCGTCCGCCAATGGGACCAAGAAAGGCATCATCACCGGCAAGGGTGTGCTGAACAACCGCATCAGCGAATACCTCATGATCCGGCTCGGTGAGATCGGCGTCCCCACCCATTTCGTCCGCCGCCTGAACATGCGCGAGCAACTGATCCGCGAGGTCGAGATCATCCCGCTGCAGGTCGTCGTGCGCAACGTCGCCGCCGGGTCGCTCTCGACACGGCTGGGCATCCCCGAGGGCACGCGCCTGCCGCGGTCGATCATCGAGTATTATTACAAGAACGAAGCGCTCAACGATCCGATGGTGGCGGAGGAACACATCACCGCCTTCGGTTGGGCCAACACCGCCGATATGGACGACATCGTCGCACTCACCCTGCGCGTTAACGATTTCCTAACGGGGCTATTCCTCGGTGTAGGCATCACGCTGGTGGACTTCAAACTGGAGTTCGGCCGGTTGTGGGAGGAGGACGACATGCGCATCGTGCTCGCCGACGAGATCAGCCCGGACAATTGCCGGTTGTGGGATAGCAAGACGAGCGAGAAGATGGACAAGGATCGCTTCCGTCGCGACCTGGGCCGGGTCGAGGAAGCTTATCAGGAAGTAGCGCGGCGGTTGGGCATTCTCCCCGAAGCCGGATCGCGGGATTTGAAGGGGCCGGAGGCGATGCAATGAAGGTCGTTGTCACCGTCATGTTGAAAGACGGCGTGCTGGATCCGCAGGGCCGGGCCATCGGTCACGCTCTGGGCAATCTCGGATTCGCAGGAGTCGGGGAAGTCCGCGCCGGCAAGGTGATCGAAATCGACGTCGCCGAAACCGACCCGGCGCGTGCACGGATGATGGCCGAAGACATGGGCCGCAGGCTGCTTGCAAATACCGTAATCGAGAGTTTTCGGGTAGATTTACCGGGCTAATTGGCACTTCGGGCCAGCCGGTCGCGACGGCTTGGACCTTATAGGACTGCCCTAACTCGGCCATTGACGGCGCTCAGGCTGAGTCGTCCCTGTCAAGCAAAATTAGGTTTTTGATTGCAAAACAGCCATTATATGACTGCGCGACGACACGCCGCAAAATCCGAACCAGGAGACACGCACTACGATGCTTAAGGCAGCACCCACCGCCACCCGCGCACCCCGCGGCACCAAGCCTGTTAGCCAGGCTTTCTTCAGCGCGCTTGAAACGATCCCGGAAGCGTCCCGGGGTGCCGTTGCCAAGGCTGCGCTCGGCATGATCCGCGACGAGATGAAAACTCGGCGCGACAAGCTCAAGGTCGCGGCTGCCAAGGAAAAGGAAAAGGCCCGCTCGGCAATGCCCGAGAAAGCCGCCCCCGTGAAGGCCACTCCGGCAAAGGCGGCGCCGAAGAAGCGAGCCGCGAAAACGGCGCCTGTCGAAAAAGTGGCGGAGCCCGTCGTGAATGGCGCAGCCCCGCCGAAGCGCCGGGGCCGCAAGCCGGCCAGCGAGACTCCGTCGGCCTAACCCGGTCGTAAGATGGCCGGGCGCGATGTGCGCCCGGCCAAGTCTATCACTTGGCGGCTACGCCTTGCCCTGCAGTGTGCTACCGCCGCGGCCCACACCGAAATAACGCAAGCCCGCCTGCTCCATCGCCAGCGGATCGTAGACATTGCGAAGGTCGACCACGACCTTGTCGCGCAACACCGTAGCGAGACGCGAGGGTGAAATCGCCCGGAACTCATTCCACTCGGTGATAATCACGAGGGCATCCGCCCCCTCCAGCGCATCGGCCGCGTCTTTGCAGAAAACCACCTGCTCCGGCAGCATCGGGCGCGCTTGCTCCATACCCTCGGGGTCGAAGGCACGGATCGTCGCCCCCTCCTCCACCAACCGATGCACGACGGGCAGGCTCGGCGCGTCGCGCATGTCGTCGGTCTCCGGCTTGAACGTGAGCCCGAGCACGGCCAGCGTCTTGCCGCGCACGCTGCCACCGCAAGCGGCAACCACCCGCGCCGCCATGCCGGCCTTGCGCGCATCGTTCACAGCGACCGTCGTTTCGACCAGGCGGGACGGCGCGCCCCAATCCTGCGCGATCCGGGCGAGCGCCAACGTGTCCTTCGGGAAGCACGATCCGCCATAGCCGGGCCCGGGATGCAGGAACTTGCGACCGATGCGGCCATCCAGGCCGATGCCGCGGGCGACGTCATGTACGTCCGCACCGACCTTCTCACAAAGGTCCGCCATCTCGTTGATGAACGTCACTTTCATCGCGAGGAAGGAGTTGGCGGCGTATTTCGTCAATTCCGCCGTTTCCAGCGCGGTGAACAGGATCGGCGCTTCGATAAGGTAAAGCGGGCGATACAAGCGCCGCAGCACTTCGCGCGCCCGCTCGCTTTGTGTCCCGATCACCACCCGGTCCGGGCGCATGAAGTCGCCGATCGCGCTGCCTTCGCGCAAGAACTCGGGATTGGAGGCCACGTCGAACTCACCACCGGGGCGCGCATTGCGCATGATCACCTCGATGCGCCGCCCCGTCCCCACCGGCACCGTGCTTTTCGTGATGATCACGGCATACCCGGTCAACGCGCGCGCCACCTGCTCGGCCGCCGCGTTCACGTAGCTGACGTCGGCATGGCCGTCGCCGCGCCGGGTCGGGGTGCCCACGGCGATGAACACCGCCTCAACGCCGGCGACCGCTGCCTGCAGGTCGTCCGTGAAGCTCAGCCGGCCAGCGGCCACGTTGTCGTTGACGAGCTTGTCCAGTCCCGGCTCGTAGATCGGCATCTTGCCGTCGTTGAGCATACCGAGCTTGGCGGGATCCCGCTCGACGACGCACACATCGACACCGAGGTCGGCGAAGCATGCCCCCGACACCAACCCGACGTAGCCACCGCCGATCATTGCAATTTTCATGGTTTCAAGCCGCCACAATGGTTGGTTTGACAGCGTCGTCGCCACGCTCGGCGAGCAGCCGGGCGAAATAGGCAATGGTACGTTGCAGCCCTTCCTCCAGCGGCACCTTCGGCTCCCAGCCGAGCAGCTTGCGCGCAAGGGTGATGTCGGGGCAGCGCTGCGTGGGGTCGTCCTGCGGCAAGGGCCGGTATTCGATCTTGGAATCGGACCCGATCAGCCGGACGATCCGCTCCGCCAACTCGCGCACCGGGATCTCGTGCGGGTTGCCGATGTTCACCGGGCCGGTCACGTCGTCATCGGTGCCCATCAGGCGGACGAAGCCTTCGATCAGGTCGCTGACGAAGCAGAACGCGCGGGTCTGGCTGCCGTCGCCATACAGCGTGATCGGCTCACCCTTCAACGCCTGCACGATGAAGTTGGACACGACCCGGCCGTCGTTGGGATGCATGCGCGGGCCGTAGGTGTTGAAGATCCGCACCACCTTGATGCGCGTCTTGTGCTGCCGGTGATAATCGAAGAACAGCGTCTCGGCCGCCCGCTTGCCCTCGTCGTAACAGGCACGCGGGCCGAGCGGGTTGACGTTGCCGCGGTAATCCTCGGTCTGCGGATGCACCGTTGGGTCGCCATAGACCTCGCTGGTGCTGGCTTGGAACACTTTGGCCTTCACGCGCTTGGCGAGGCCCAGCATGTTGATCGCGCCCATGATCGACGTCTTGGTCGTCTGCACCGGGTCGAATTGGTAATGGATCGGCGAGGCCGGGCACGCCAGGTTGTAGATCTCGTCCACTTCCGCGTATAATGGGAAAGTCACGTCGTGACGTAGCGCCTCGAAATGGGCATCGCCGAGCAAGTGCGCGATGTTGTCCTTGCGTCCGGTGAAGTAATTGTCCACGCAGAGCACATCATGGCCTTCCGAGATCAGCCGCTCGCACAGATGGGAGCCGAGGAAGCCAGCTCCGCCGGTCACCAGAACGCGTTTCCGGGTCAAACTCATTAAGCGGCCTCCTCGAAGGGACAAGTCGGGAAACGGAAAGCTGGCTTGTAGAAGATCGTAGCAGGTGCAGCAAACATTGCTTGATCAGCAGGCGCTGCCGGTCCGCGACGTGCTACCGGCACTCGCGCTGGCGCTGCAGGCCGGCAATGCCGTGCTCGTGGCGCCCCCCGGCGCTGGCAAGACCACACTGGCACCGTTGTACCTGTTGGACGGTATCCCCGGCCGGATCGTGATGTTGGAGCCGCGCCGCTTGGCAGCACGCGCGGCGGCGACCCGTATGGCGACCCTGCTCGGCGAACCGGTCGGACAGACCGCTGGCTACCGCACGCGCACCGACTCCGCGGTCTCGGCCGCGACCCGGATCGAGGTGGTTACCGAGGGCTTGCTCGTCCGCCGCTTGCTGTCCGACCCCGGCCTGGACGGGGTCGGCCTGGTGATCCTGGACGAAATCCACGAGCGCGCCTTGGCAGCCGATCTCGCCCTCGCCCTCTGCCTCGACCTGCAGCGGCAGCTTCGGCCTGAACTGCGGCTGCTGGCGATGTCCGCCACCGCGGACGGCGCCCGGCTATCGGCCCTGATGAACGCGCCCGTGCTGGAGAGTGCCGGCCGGCTGTTCCCAGTCACCGTCGAGCAGGCCAAACGCGACCTCGCCTCGCCGCGCGACCTGCCGGGCGCGGTCGCGGCGGCGGTCCGGGCCGCATTGGGGGCACATGAGGGCGACATCCTGGCCTTCCTCCCCGGCATGGGCGAGATCCGCCGCACCCAATCCGCCCTGGAAGGATGCGGCGCCCTGGTGTTGCCCCTGCATGGCGACCTGCCGCTCGCCGAGCAGGACCGGGCGCTGCGCATCGCCGATGGCCGCCGGGTCGTGCTCGCCACCAGCATCGCCGAGACGTCGCTGACCGTCCCCGGCGTGCGGATCGTGGTCGATGGGGGCTGGCGGCGCGCCCCGCGACTGGACTCGGCCACCGGCCTCACCCGGCTCACCACAGTGCGCATCAGCCGCGCCGCCGCCGACCAGCGCGCCGGCCGCGCCGGGCGGGAAGCGCCGGGGGTTGCGATCCGCCTCTGGTCGCCAGCCCTGCACCGCGGCCTGCCGCCGTTCGACCGGCCCGAAATCGAGAGTGCGGAGCTGAGCGGGCTGGTGCTGGACTGCCTCGCCTGGGGCACCGCCCCCGAGGCCTTGCCGTTCCCCGACCCGCCCGCCGCCGGCGCACTGGCCGCCGCCCGCACGCTGCTGACTGATCTGGGCGCCCTGACGGAGGGCACGCTCACGCCCGTGGGCCGCCGGATGGCCGAACTCGGCAGCCATCCCCGCCTGGCGGCGATGATGCTCGCGGCACGGTCGCCGGCGGAGGCCGCCCTGGCCGCCGATCTCGCCGCCTTGCTGGAGGAGCGCGATCCGCTGCGCGAACGCGACGCGCCGGCCGACGTGGCCCTCCGGCTCGAGGCGCTGGCCGGCCGGCGCGATGCCGACCGCGGGGCGATCGCCCGGATCCGCCAAACCGCCGCGCAATACCGCCGCCGCCTGCACAACACCGCCGCGGCCCTGGGCGACCCGGCGCCGCTGCTCGCCGCCGCCTTTCCCGACCGGATCGCGCAGCGGCGTGGCGAAGTGGGCTCGTTCCGCCTGTCCGGCGGCGGCGGTGCGAAACTGCCACCCACCGACCCACTCGCCCGTGAAGCGCTGCTGGCGGTTGGGTCGCTGGAACTGGGCAGTTCCGCCCGGATCCGCCTCGCCGCCCCGCTCGACCCGGCGGACTTGCCCGCGCACCGCATCACCGAAACGGTCGAGAGCGGCTTCGACCCGGTCTCCGGCACCGTGCTGTCCCGCCGCCGCCGCCGCCTCGGGGCGCTGATCCTGGACGACCGCACCCTCGCCGCCGACCCACAGGAGACAGCCGCGACCCTGGCCGGGGTTATCGGCCGCAAGCTCGAATCGCTCGACTGGACCGAGGCCGCCCGCCAGCTGCAGGCCCGCGCCGCCCTGCTGCGCACCGTCGACCCGGCGATCGCCGACCTGTCCGACGCGGCCCTTGCGGCCAGCGTGCAGACGTGGCTGGCGCCGCATCTGCTCGCTACGGCGAAGCTGGCGGATGCGGCGAAACTGGACCTGCACGCGATCCTGCGCGGCCTGCTCGGCTGGGAGCATGCCAGTCGGCTCGACCGCGACTTGCCGACCCACCTCACTCTGCCCGGCGGCCGCGCGGCGATCGACTATGCGCAGCCGGTGCCGGTCGCGTCCGCGCGGGCGCAGGCGTTCTACGGGCAAAAAACCACACCGGTGCTGGCGGGGGGGCGGGTGCCGTTGCAATTCGCCCTGCTTTCCCCTGCGGGCCGTCCCGTCGCGATCACGGCGGACCTCGCGGGCTTCTGGGATGGCGCCTGGGCGGATGTGCGGCGGGACATGCGCGGGCGCTACCCCCGGCACGACTGGCCCGAACGGCCGGTCTGAGCCAATCGCCGTAGACCCACCCCGTAGGGTGCAATCCGCTTGGAGGATTGCACCGTCACGCCGGGTTCGTTCGGTGCAATGCCAAAGCGCATTACACCCCACACGATATCAGTCGAGGTCTGCCTCGTCACCGATCGTGCCGACGGACGCCACGCCCCTCAGCTCGGACAGCCGGGCCACGAGGTCGGCTATCGGCCGTTTGCCCCGGAGCCGCATCCGCAGCACGGCCAGCAAGTCGCCTCCATACGCGGCCTCTACACCCTCGAGATCGGCTTGATCCTGCCGGGTTTCCTGATTGCCACGGTGGACATCCACGTGATCGATCGCAAACCGGAGTTGGGTACAAACCTCCAGGATGGCTGCAAGGCAACCAGAGCCATCCTGGTAGGCGAGCCGGATCGTGGTCGTCATCCGGCGCTCCCGCGGCAGATAACGGGCGAGTTTGGGGAACACGAACATGATGACGAAGTGTCCCAGCACCGTGGCGATAGCCAGAACCGGCAACCCCGCGCCGCACGCCATTCCCAGCGCCGCGGTGAGCCACACGGAGGCCGCCGTCGTCAGCCCGCGGACGATATCGCGGCGCATGAAGATCACGCCGCCACCGATGAAACCGATCCCCGAGACGATCTGTGCCGCAACCCGGGACGGGTCCAGGACCACCCGGTTCGCCACCAGCACGTTGTCGAAGCCGTGCTTGGAGATTAACACGAACAGCGCCGCGGAGACGCCCACAAGTGTATAGGTACGCAGCCCGGCACTTTTCTGCCGGATTTCCCGTTCCAACCCGACGAGTGCGGACAAGACGAACGCCAGCGTCAGCTCCGCCAGCTGCAACATGCCTTGGCCAGCCGGATTGAACTGGTCCCACATCCGCTCGTTCCCCCGATAGAAATCCCGGACTTAGAAGTCCGCTGTATCCTTGTGACAATCCCTATGAACCGCCACCATCACCGTATGCGCCCTTGCAGCCCCTGGAATGCCCCAATGATCCGCCCGTTCGCCCTCGCAGCCGCCCTACTCCTATCCGGCTGCGCCAACCCGGTGAACGCGCAAGGCAGCTCGACGCCTCTGGTCGCCGCGCTGCCGTCGCTGGCGCCGCTCGTCAAGCGCGTGGTGCCCTCCGTCGTGAACATCGCCGTCACCGAAAGCGTGGCCAGCGACGGGGATGCGCAACTGCCCCCAGCGCTTCGCGGCACGCCGCTGGAGAAGCAGTTCCGCGACCGGCTGCGCTCCCGCCGCGAGCAGGTGCAAGGCGCCGGGTCGGGGTTCGTGATCGACCCGTCGGGGATCATCGTCACCAACAACCACGTGGTCGGGCACGCCGACCGCATCATCGTCTCGCTGTCCAACGGCACCGAGCTGCCGGCCAAGGTGCTGGGCACCGACGAGCTGACCGACATCGCCGTGATCAAGGTGGACGGCGCCCCGTCGCTGCCGGCGGTCACCTGGGGCGACTCGCGCAACGTGGAGGTCGGCGACTGGATCCTGGCCGCCGGCAACCCGTTCGGGCTCGGCTCCTCCGTCAGCGCCGGCATCGTTTCGGCGCGCGGGCGGGACATCGGCGCCGGGCCGTTCGACGACTTCCTGCAGATCGACGCGCCGATCAATCCGGGCAATTCCGGCGGCCCGACCTTCAACCTCCTGGGCCAGGTGATCGCGGTCAACACCGCCATCGTTTCGCCGACCGGCGGCTCCGTCGGCATCGGCTTCGCGATCCCGAGCGAGATCGTGCAGCCCATCGTGGCCCAATTGCTGAGCAAGGGCCGGATCGACCGGGGTTGGCTGGGCGTCGCGGTGCAGGACGTGCCGAAGCCCACGCCGGGCGACACGCGCGCGCGGTCCCCGGGCGTCGCCATCGCCAGCGTGGACCGCGCCGGCCCGGCTGCCCACTCGGGCCTGCAAGCCGGCGATATCGTGACGGCGGTGAACGACTCCGCGGTCGATAGTGCGCACGACTTGATCAAGGCCGTGAGCGCCACGCCGCCAGGTTCCGCGTTGAAGCTCACGGTTCGGCGGCATGGTCAGGTCATGAGCGTTCCGGTCACGGTCGGGCGCCGTCCAAGCGAGGGTAATGGCTGATGCGCATCTTGGTGGTGGAAGACGACAAGGACGTGGCCGGCTTCGTGCTGAAGGGGCTGCGAGAAGCCGGGCATCTCGCCGAACACGCCGATAACGGACGGGACGGCCTGTTCATGGCCGCCAGCGAGAGCTTCGACGCCATCATCCTGGATCGCATGCTGCCCGGCGGTATCGACGGACTCCGCTTGCTAGAAACGCTGCGGGCGCAGGACAACACGACGCCGGTGATGTTCCTCTCCGCCCTAGGCCAGGTCGACGAGCGGGTGCGCGGCCTGAAGGCCGGTGGCGACGACTACCTCACCAAGCCGTTCGCCTTTGCCGAGCTGCTGGCCCGAGTGGAGGCATTGGCCCGCCGCGGCAAGCCGGATGGGCCGCAAACCAAGCTGCAGGTCGCCGACCTCGAGATGGAGCTGCTATCGCGCAGCGTGCGCCGGGCCGGGCAGCGCATCGACCTGCAACCGCGCGAATTCCGGCTGCTGGAATACATGATGCGGCACGCCGGCCAGGTGGTAACCCGCACCATGTTGCTGGAAGGCGTGTGGGACTACCATTTCGACCCGCAGACCAACGTGATCGACGTCCATGTCAGTCGCTTGCGGCAGAAGATCGACAAACCGTTCCCGACGGCGCTGCTGCACACCGTCCGCAACTCGGGCTACATGCTCCGCGCCGAGTGACGGCGTGGCTGGGTAAGCGCCGAACGCCGGCGTCGCAGGCGCGGTCGAGGCGCTCGCGGCCCAGCCTGTGGCGATCCGCAGGGCTGAAGCTGGCGATTGTCTACGCGCTGCTATTCGCGCTCAGCGCCTTGGCCCTGGTAATTTTCCTGTGGTGGGCCACCGCCGGGCTGCTGGACCGGCAAGTGGAAGCCGCGGTGCATGCCGATGCGCAAGGCCTGTCGGAGCAGTGGGCCAATGGCGGCCTGGCAGCGCTGCGGACCACCATCGAGGACCGGCTGGCCGAGAACGTCGATGACGATGCAATCTATCTCCTGACCGACCCGGCGATGAAACCGCTGGCCGGCAACTTGGCCATGTGGCCGCCGGCCGTCGTCTCGACCGACGTAGTCTACGAGTTGTCGGTGTCGCGCGCCGGGATGACCAACATGGCGCGGGTGCAGCGCTTCAACCTGCCGGATGGCAGCCATCTGCTGATCGGCCGTGACGTGGAGACCCGGACGCCGCTGCGCGCCTTGCTCACCTCGGCGCTGCTGTGGTCGGTGGCGCTGCTGGTGGTGCTGGGCATCGTCGGTGGCCTGGTCATGCAGCGTCTGTTCCGCCGCATGATCGCCAGCGTGACGGTCACGGCGGGGGCCATCGCGCAGGGCGACCTCAGCCGGCGCGTTCGGGTCACCGGGCGTGGCGACGAGTTCGACCGACTGGCCGAGACGATCAACGACATGCTGGACCGGATCGGACGGCTGATGGACGGCGTGCGCGCCGTGTCCAACAGCATCGCCCACGATTTGCGCACCCCGATCGCCCGCGCCCGCGCCCGGCTGGAAGATGCCGGCGACCACGCCTCGGGCCCCGACGAACTACGCGCCGCCGTGGGCCGGGCCGTGACGGACCTGGACGGCGTGACCGCAATCTTCGACGCGCTGCTGCGGATCGCCGAAACCGAGGCCGGCACGCGCCGGGCCGCCTTCGCCTACTTCGATCTCGCTCCCGTGATCGAGGATCTGTGCGAGTTGTACACGGCCCCGGCGGAGGAGCGCGGCCTGACCTGGTTGTCGCATGCCGACAGCCCATTGCCGGTGTATGGCGACCGTGATTTGATCGGCCAGGCCTTGGTCAACTTGCTCGACAACGCCCTGAAGTTCTCGCCCCCGGGCGGCAGCGTCCAGCTGACGGGCCGCAACAGCGAGGCTGGCGTCGTGCTGGCCGTGCAGGATAGCGGGCCGGGCATCCCCGACGCCGACCGGGCCCGTGCCACCGAACGGTTCTTCCGCGGCGAGCAGGCACGCCAGACACCCGGGTCGGGGCTGGGCCTGGCATTGGTGGACGCCGTCGCGCACCTGCACGCCGGCCAATTGGCGTTGGAGGACGCGGCTCCGGGCCTGCGTGCCGTGCTGACCTTGCCGACGCGCCCGGCCGCGGCACCTGCGTGACGGCGGATTCATCCAATGCCCATCCGCAGCGGACATCTTGCGCGTTAAGCTGAGGGGCAATGAATAAGGTCTTGTTTGTCGCCATGGGGCTGGGTGTATGCCTGCCCGCCGTGGCTTGGGGGGACGACCCCATGACCGTGACATCCGATACGCCCGGCTATTGCCTCGGTTTAGCGGCCCGGATGGAGCAGGCGGGGAGTATGCCGCCCCAAATGCGTGTCCTGTGGGAGCAAGGCCGGGCGCTGTGCGAACGCGGCCATGTCCGCGGCGGCCTGATGCGCCTGCGCCGGGCAATGATGATCTATCACGGGGCGGCCGAGTAGCTCCCGGATCATGATCGTTGGGTGGGCTTCAGCCCACCAGCCACGGCAAGGTGATGGGCCGAAGCCCACCCGACATCTGATTACGAGCGGCGGAGTTCACGCACGGCAGCCAACAGCTGGGTCATGGCAAACGGCTTGAGCAACGCCCTTTCCCGCGGACCGAGCGTTCGTCGCCGGACGGCAATGTGCGTGCCGGATATATAGATGACCTTCAGCGCCGGGTACTGCTCGAGCGCATCCGCCGCGATCTGGAAGCCGTTCGGCCCATCACTTGCCCCCTCGATCGACCGGTCCGCCACCAGGATCGCCCGGCCTTCGACGGCCGCGAGTGCCGCCTGCGCCCCGGCCCCGGTCGCGACTTCCTCGACGCCATGCCCGGCCTCCTGCAGACCCTCCTTCATCAGGGAGCGCAAACTTGCGTCGTCTTCGAGAAGGATGATCGGTGGTAGTGCGGCCTCGTTCATGCACCCACCATAACGCGGCCCGCTTCCGGCCGCATCCCGGCGCACGCGTGCGCGCTTGACGCACGCCGCACCAGCGTGTGCAGCTTGGGCGGACGGGCTTTGCACGCTCCTTGCAAGGCAAAACCGGTTGAACAAGGGTCCGCCATGAATCGCACTGCACTGCTCCTCGTCACGGCGCTCACTACCGGCAGCGTGCCTGCTCTGGCAGCTCCGTTCAGCTGCCCGCACAAGGGCGGCAACCTCGTGTTCGGGCAGGAGGCGAACGCCAACAGCCTCGACCAGCAGGCCTCCAACACAATTTCGACCCGCAACGTCGCGATGAACATCTTCGAGGCCCTGCTGACCCGCAGCGAGGACAACCAGACGATCGGGGACCTTGCCGATAGCTGGACGGAATCGCCGGACAAGCTGACCTATACCTTCAAGCTGCGCAGCGGCGTGCACTTCCAGAACGGCAAGCTGATGACCTCGGCCGACGTCGCCGCCTCGTTCGACCGGTACAACAAGATCGGCATGGAGCGTTCCAACCTCGCCAACGTGGACCATTGGGATACCCCGGACGCCGACACCTTCGTCATTCACATGAAGCAGGCGCAGCCGACCTTCATCGAGAGCATGTCGTCGTTCAGCGTGCCGATCGTGATCTTCCCCGCCGAGTTCAAGGACGACCCGGCGTTGCGCCTGCACACCATCGGCACCGGCCCGTTCATGCTGGACGAGTTCGTGCCCGGCGGCTTCGTGCGGCTGAAGCGGTTCGACGGATACACGCCCAACACGCATTACGAGCAGCGCACCGGCTTCGGCGGCTACAAGGTGGCCTGCCTGGACACCGTGACCTTCCGCATTGTCACCGAGCCGAGCGCGCGGGTGGCCGGCTTGCAAACGGGCGAACTGCAGGGCGTGGAGGACGTGCCGGCCACCAACGTCGCCGACCTGAAAGGCAACAAGGACATCAAGCTGCTGCCCTTGCTGAACTGGTGGATCCAGATCGCTACGCCCAACGTGCAGAAGCCGCCGACCGACAACATCTATTTCCGCCAGGCGGTGATGGCGGTGCTGAACATGGACGAGATCATGGATGCCGCCAGCGACGGCAACTACAAGCTGAACGTCGGCTTCCAGTATCCCGGCCGCGCCGGCTACACCGATGCCGGCAAGGAAACCTACAACCAGCACGATCCCGAGAAAGCCAAGGCCCTGCTGGCGAAGGCCGGCTACAAGGGTGAGCCGGTCGTGATCCTGACCAACAAGGACTACACCTCCATGTACAACGCCGCCGTCGTGCAGGCGGAGGAGATGAAGTCCGTCGGCATCAACGCGCAGGTGCAGGTGGTGGATTGGCCGACCTCGATCCAAATGTTCCTGCGCGGCGATACCGGCTGGAACTACTTCCACACCGGCTGGGGCACGCAACCGGCGTTGGGTGCGCTGTCCACCATGGCGTTCTTTGCGCCGCCGAACGCGACCTATCGCCCTGCCCCCGGCAAGGACGATCCGGACGTGGTCAAGCTGTGGAACGACATGAACAATTTGCCCGACGCCAACGGCCGGCAGGACGCGTTCGTGAAGTTGCAGGCGCTGGTGCTGGACCGCGGCTATGCCGTGCCGTTCGGCAGCCTGACCAAAGTGCAGGCAGTGCGGTCCAACGTGCAGGGTTTCGTGCCGTTCCGCATCCCGCGCTTCTCCAACGTTTGGCTCGATCAGTAGCGGCGCATTGCTCGGCGTCGTCGTGGCGCGGCTCCTCGGGGCCGTGCCGATCCTGCTCCTGGTCAGCCTGATCACATTCGGCATCCTGCATCTGATCCCCGGTGACCCGGCGGCCGTGATGGCCGGGTTGTCGGCGACACCGCAGGAAGTGGCGCAGATCCGCAGTGATCTCGGCCTCGACCAGCCGTTGCTCGGCGAGTTGCTGCATTGGTACGGCGGCCTGCTGCACGGCGACCTCGGCCGCTCGCTGCTGCTGGGGCAAGATGTGTTGCAGGCGGTGTGGCAACGCCTGCCGATCACGCTGGCGCTGTCGGCGTATGCGTTGGTGTTGACGCTATTGCTCGGTATCGCGGGCGGCGTGGTTGCGGCAATGAAGCAGAACACGATCGTGGACACCGGGGCGATGGTGGGTGCGATGCTGGGCATCTCGATGCCGTCGTTCTTCTTCGCGCCGCTGATGGTGCTGTTGTTCGCCGTGCATCTCGGCTGGCTGCCCAGCGGCGGCTACGTGCCGTTCACCACCGACCCGCTCGGCTGGTTTCGCGCCGCCACATTGCCAGCGGTTTCGCTGGCGCTGCTGAACATCGGCCTGCTCGCGCGCATCACCCGGTCCACCATGCTAGAGGTGCTTCGCCAGGATTACGTGCGTACGGCCCGCGCGAAGGGATTGTCCAGCTGGAGCGTCGTCGGCAAGCACGCGTTGGCCAACGCGATGATCCCGGTGACCACTGTCGTCGGGATTTCGATCAGCCTGCTGCTGTCGGGTTCGGTGGTGATCGAGACGATTTTCTCGGTGCCGGGCATCGGACAGTTGCTGACGCAGGCGGTGCTGAACCGGGACTACCCGCTGGTGCAAGGCGGTTTGCTGCTGCTGACGACGGTGCTGGTCCTGGTGAATATCGCGGTGGACGTCCTATACGCCGCGCTGGATCCAAGGGTGCGGCTAGGTGGCTAACCTCAGATCTTCCTTCTCCCTCTCCCGTCCTTCACGGGAGAGGGCCGCTTTCCCCAGCCCTCTCCCGCCAGCGGGCGAGGGAGTCTCCTTACAATGACCGAAGACGAAGACGCCCCCTCCCGCCCCTGGCGAGACACGCTCGTGCGCCTGCTGCACCACAGGCTGTTCCTAACCGGGCTCGTCCTGTTCAGTATCGTGCTGCTCGCCGGCCTCGCGGCCCCGTGGGTCGCCGGTGCCGACCCGTCGAAGATCGCCATGCGGTTCCGCTTCCGCCCGCCATCGTGGCAATTCCCGTTCGGCACCGACAATTTCGGCCGCTCGCTGTGGTCCCGCGTGTTGTGGGGAGCACAGCTGTCCATGATCATCGGCGTCTCGGTTGTCGTGCTGAACGCCATCTTCGGCACTGTCGTCGGCGCGCTCGCCGGCTACGTGCGCGTGCTCGACAAGATCATAATGGGCTTCAACGACGCCATGATGGCCTTTCCCGCCGTGCTGCTGGCGATCGGCATCACCGCGGCCCTGGGCGCCTCCGTGCTCAACGTCATCATCGCGCTATCTATCGTCTACGTGCCCCGCACCGCCCGCATCGTGCGCGCCAGTGTCATCGTGCTGCGGGAGACCGAATACGTGCAGGCGGCCGTGGCAGCCGGGGCCGGGCATTGGCGTATCCTAACCCGCCACATCATGCCGAACGCGCTGGCGCCGCTGATCGTGCAGCTGTCGTTCCTGTTCGCCTACGCCGTGTTGACCGAATCCACCCTCTCGTTCCTCGGCCTCGGCGCCGTGCCGCCCACCCCCACCTGGGGCAACATCATGGCCGACGGCCGCCAATACCTGACCGACGCGCCCTGGATCATCACCATCCCCGGCATCGCCCTGATGCTGACGGTGCTCGGCCTCAACCTGCTCGGCGACGGCCTGCGCGACGTGCTGGACCCGCGGCTACGGATCCAACCATGAGCCTGCTCAGCGTCGACGGCCTCACCGTCGCCTTCGCCACCGGGCGCGGCCCGATCAACGCCGTCGAATCGATCACCCTGTCCATCGCACCCGGCGAGGTGCTCGGCATCGTCGGCGAGAGCGGCAGCGGCAAGAGCGTCACCGCGCTGGCCGTCATGGGCCTGCTGCCCAGCCCTCCCGCCCGCGTCACGGCCGGCCGCATCCTGTTCGACGGCACCGACCTGCTGACCCTGTCCGAACGCGGGTTGCGCCGCATCCGCGGGCCCGGCATCGGCATGGTGTTCCAGGAGCCGATGTCCTCGCTCAACCCGGTCTTCACCATCGGCGACCAGATAGGCGAAACGTTGCGCGCCCACGAGCGGTTAGGGCCAGCCGCACGCCGCACACGCACCGTGGCGCTGTTGGACAGGGTCGGCATCCCCTCCGCCGCCCGCCGGCTCGATGACTACCCGCACCAGATGAGCGGCGGCCAACGGCAGCGCGTCATGATCGCCATCGCGCTCGCCTGCAATCCGCGCCTGCTGATCGCCGACGAGCCCACGACGGCGCTGGACGTCACGATCCAGGCGCAGATTTTGGACCTGCTGCTCGAATTGCGGGCGGAGCGGGGCATGGCGGTGATGCTGATCACCCACAACATGGGCGTGGTCGCCGAAACCGCCGACCGTGTGCTGGTGATGTATTCCGGCCGCATCGTGGAGCAGTCGCCGTCGGCCACCCTGTTCGACCATCCGGCCCATCCCTACACCGCCGGGCTGCTCGCCTGCGTGCCCTCGCTGGAGATGGATCTGCACCGTCTACAAGCGATTCCCGGCTCGCTACCCGACCCGGCGCGCCGCCCGCCCGGCTGCCGCTTCGCCCCCCGCTGCGACCGCCACATCCCGGAATGCGACCTGGCGATACCACCGTTGCTGGCCGTGGGCGCCGCGCACGAGGCCGCCTGCATTAGGGCGCTCACGTAATGGCGCTGCTCGAAACGCGCGCCCTGTCGCGCCACTACGCCGTCCGCACCGGGGGCGTGTTCCACCGTCAAACCGCCCAGCTGCGCGCGGTGGACGAGGTCAGCCTGCAGATCGCGGCGGGCGAAACACTCGGCCTCGTCGGCGAGTCTGGCTGCGGCAAATCCACGCTCGGCCGCATGCTGGTCAAGCTCAACCCACCGACGTCGGGGGAATTGCTGTTCGACGGCGCCGACGTGACGGAGCTGCGCGGGCGGGACCTGCTGGCACTGCGAAGGTCGATGCAGATCGTGTTCCAGGACCCGTTCGGCTCGCTCAATCCTCGCATGAGCGTCGGCAGCATCGTCATGGAGCCGCTGCTGATCCACGGCGCCCGCGACGATACCGCCACTCGCGCCAAGGTCGCCGCGACACTGGAGCAAGTGGGCCTGCCCGCCCGCGCGGCCCGCCGCTTTCCGCATGAATTCAGCGGCGGGCAACGGCAGCGGGTCGGCATCGCGCGCGCCCTGATCCTGCGCCCCCGCTTCATCGTGCTGGACGAGCCGGTGTCGGCGCTGGACGTATCGGTGCAGGCCGGCATCGTGAACCTGCTGCAGGACCTGCAAGCGGAGTTAGGCCTCACCTATCTGTTCATCGCCCACGATCTCGCCGTGGTGAAGCACATCTCCGACCGGGTCGCGGTGATGTATCTCGGCCGCATCGTGGAGGTGGCGGACAAGCGCGCGATCTACGCCAACGCGCTGCACCCCTACACCGAGGCCCTCATCGCTGCCGCCCCCGCCACTCGCCCCGGCCGAGTGCGCCCGCCCCGGGCCGCCGGCGACGTGCCCTCGGCGCTCGCCATGCCGTCCGGCTGCCGCTTCCACCCACGCTGCCGCTACGTGATGGATGTGTGCCGCACCGTCGAACCGATGTTGACCGAACCGCAGCCGGGCCACTTCGTCGCATGTCACCTCCACCCAGCGGGCACCCCATGACCAAAAGCCGCGTCACCCCCGACTTCGATCTCGACGCACCCGGCAAGCGCCACGGCTTCATGCGCCTGTTCCACTCGGTGCACCGCTCTGCCTACGGCTTCATCCCCTTCCCGGCCGGCGTCGTCGTGGGGGGCCCCGGCCCGACCGCGCTACTCGTCGCCGGCAACCACGGTGACGAGTGGGAAGGCCAGGTGGTGCTGAGCGAATTGCTCCAGGCGCTGCAGCCGGAGCAGGTGCGCGGCCGGGTCATCATCCTGCCCTGCGCCAACCTGCCGGCGTCGCTCGCCAGCACCCGCACGTCGCCGCTGGACGAGGGCAACCTCAACCGCTCCTTCCCCGGCCACGCCGACGGCACGGCGACGCAGCAATGGGCGCACTACATCGCGACCGAGCTGATCCCGCTGGCCGATTTGGTGATCGACCTGCATTCCGGCGGTTCGTCGTTGATGTACCTGCCCTGCACCCTCGCCACAGAGCACGACGACCCGGCACGCCTCGCCGCCCACGTGGACGCCATCCGTGCGTTCGGGGCACCGCATGCCTACTTGCAGGGCCGGGCCGAGGGCCAAGGCGGCGTGCGCACGCTGGGCGCGATGGCGGAAAGCCGCGGCATCCTTTCGATCGCGACGGAATTGGGCGGGTCGGGCACCGTCACGCCCGCGATCGTGGCCATGGCCCGATTGGGCGTGCGGCGCGTGCTGGCCCATGCCGGCCTGATCGATCCCCCGCCGGAGCCGCCAGCTGAAACGCACATCATCCGCATCGGCGACGCGGACGACTGGACCTACGCCCCCGTCCCCGGCGTGTTCGAGCCGCTGGCTTTGCCCGGCGACACCGTGCAACCGGGGCAGCCGGCCGCGCGCCTGCACACGCCCGAGGCCCCATGGCAGCCACCGGCCGAGATCGCGTTCAAGCGCGGCGGCTTGGTGATCTGCCGCCGCCACCCCGGCCGGGCCGAGCGGGGCGATTGCCTGTTCGGTCTCGGCCAGGACTGGTCAGCGCCAGCATCTTCGTAGCGTGGGGCGCGCTTTGGCAACGCACCACTGCGGCGCTTATGGTGGGGTGCCAAAGCGCACCCCACCCTACGATTTAGGCGTTTCCGAAGCCGTGATGCGGCCCTGTTTGATGGCGTCGCAGAAGCTGTGCCAATCGCGCTCGGTTTGATCCGCGTAGCTGTCGGCAAACTCCCCGATCGCCTCGTCGAAAGCGGAATTGCGGCCGAGATAGCCAGCGATGGACGCAGCATTCCCGCCACGGGCATGCGCGCGCGCCAAGGTGCGGCCACAGAGTTGCCCGTAGAAGGGCAGTGCCTCCTCGGCCATGGCGCCGATATTGGCCAGGCGCGAGTCCTTCAGCCGCCGCACGTAGAAGTGCCGGCCGTCCACCGGCTTCAACGTCCACCCCAGAAACACGTCCGTTGCCGCCTGCATCATGCGCTGCCCGGTGACGACGCGCTCGCCGTGCTTACTGTACGCCGAAGCGCCGGCATAGGGCTCGAGCACGGACGCCATCGCTTGCTTGATTTGCAGCAGCAAGGGCGCACCGCCCTCCGAAACGAACAGGCCGATCGCGCAGAACGTTCCGACGCTGCCGACGCCCACGACCTTGAACGCGACGTCGTGCAGTGTGTAGCGGGCCAACAGCACCCGGCGATCTTCCTGCAAGGTCTTGGCGTAGGAGGCGAAGGCCCGGCGCGCATGGGCCGCGTGCGTGTCCACGTGGTTGACCAAGGGCAACTGATCGCGGATGCGCCAGTCCGGACCGTCCTGTTCCACCAGCCCGAATTGGCCGCTGCCGCTGGCGAGCACATTCGCCAACCGCTTCTCGATGCGCGTGCGCAATCGCGCGGAGCCGATCTCGGCGATGGCCGCCGTCAGGTCGATCCGGCTGCTCCAGGCGTCCACCGGGGCCATCGCCGCAAGCTCGGCCATGTGCTCGCGATACGCGCGTGCTGCAATCTGCGCCAATTTGCGGGTCTGCTTGCCCGGCATCGACTGCACGCGGCCGGAGACGGCGAGGCTGGTCGCCAGACGCTTCACATCCCATTCGAACGGCGCCGGCAGCGTTTCGTCGAAATCGTTCACGTCGAAGACGGGCAAGCCCTCCGGCGTGGCGTAACTGCCGAAATTTGCCAGATGCGCGTCGCCGCAGGATTGCACCCGCAAACCGCAGACCGGCGTGGTGCCAAGATCGGATGCCATGATCGCCGCGGCCCCGCGCAGGAAGCTGAATGGATCCGGCTTCATGCGGGCGTAGCGCATGGGCAGCAGGCTCGCGATCCGGTCCTTCCCCTGGTCGATCAGGATCTGCACCGGGTCGGGGCGGTGGGGCGACGCGGCCCAGTGGGCGTGGGCGCTACGCGGCACGGACTTCCGAAGATCGGCCGTGGTTGGTTCGGCGGAGATGGCGTTTCCCCTGGTGGCTGAAGCCGCCAGGGTAGATCAACAACTGACGTTTGTATGCATCTTCAGCGCAGGCGGTCCAGCAGCACCAATAAGTGGTGGTCGGGATCTCGCAACAGGGCCGCTCGCGTTCCGTCGGCGAGCGTCACCGCCGGGTCGGGCAGCCCCGACACCTCCAGCACGAGCCGGGTAGCGGCGATATCGTTCGCCGCATGCGGCGCCGTCGGGCGGCCACGGGGGGTGTGGTAGGCCAGCAACTCGACATGCGGGGTCGCTTGCTTCGGCTGCAAGGCGACGACGTCGACGCGGGTATCCATCATCCCATCGAGTTGGTCCTGCTCGACGCCGGTATTCACCTGGCGCGCTGCGATTTCGAAGCCGAGTTGGTCGCGGTAGAAGGCCATGCTGCGGTCCACATCCGTGACGGCGATAGCGGAGTGGTCGATGCCAGTGCCACCTGGCTGGGGAAACTGGATCAGTTCCAGCGGGTGGCCGTCCGGATCGCGGAACTTGAATGCGATCGATCCACCGGAGCTCTGCGGCAGTTGCTGCGGCCCGGCGCTGCTGATCGATGCGACGCTGAACGCTGCCAGTTTCGCATAGGCTGCCGCCATATCCGCGACCGGCAAGGCAAAATGCTGGAACACCTGGTCACAAGCCGTCGCGCCGGACGGATAGGCTGCGCCTTCGGGCTGAAACGCCTGCAAGCAAAGCGTCTGCCCGCCGCGGCTCAGCGTGACCTGGCGAATTCTGTCCACTCCATAGAATGCGGCCATGGCAGGCTCGGCTTCATCCCGGTCGTGCACCTCGAAGCCGAAAGCGCCGACGTAGAACTGCTCGGCACGCGCCAAGTCCGAGACCGTCAATTCGAGGCGTGCGAGGAGGAGGGTTGTCACCATGCTGGGCATACCCGCACACCGCGGACGTTGGATGTAGGGTGGGCTTCAGCCCACCAGCCGCAGCAAAGTTTGGAGAAGATCGATCCCCTACACATACGACACCCCGCGGACGTTGGTGTAGATCGCCATCAGCGTGTGCGACGCGCATAGAAACAGGCGCGCCCGGTTACGTCCGCCGAAGCACAGATTGGAGACAGTGCAGCCGGTCTGGATCGTGCCGAGCAGCGTCCCGTCCGGGTCGATGCTATGCACCCCATCGCCGGCACTGCTCCACACGCGGCCATCCTCGTCGCATCGCATGCCGTCGGCGAAGCCCGGTGATATCATGTGGAACGCGCGTCCGCGATGCAGCTTGCCACCGTCGACATCGAACACGCGGATGTGGCGTGACGGATCTTCGCCGAACTGGGCGCCGGTTTCCGCGACATACAGCCGCCGTTCGTCCGGCGAGAAACATAGCCCATTGGGACCCACGAGGTCGTCGGCCGCGATCTCGAGCGAACCGGAGGGATCGAGCCGGTAAAGCGTCGGAGGGAGTTCCAGGGTGTGCTTGCCCCCCTCGTAATCGGTGTTGCCGCCGTAATGCGGATCGCTGAACCAGATCGCCCCGTCGCTGGCAACGACGACGTCGTTCGGACTATTGAGCGGCTTGCCGCGGAAATGGCTGGCCAGAATCGTCACGCGACCATCCAGTTCGGTTCGCTGGACGCAGCGACGCTGGTGCGAGCAACCGATCAGCCGCCCCTCGCGATCGCGGGTATGCCCGTTGGCAAAGCCGGACGGTTGACGGAACACCGAGACACCCGAACCCTCGGTCCACCGCAAGATACGGTCGTTCGGCAGATCGCTGACCAACAGCTGATTGGCGTCCGCGAACCAGACGGGGCCCTCCAGCCAGGCGTAGCCTTCACCTAAGGTCAGCAACGGCGCGTTCGACAGCACACAGGACGCGAAGCGCTCGTCGAGTGTGGTGATGCCGGTCGGCATCAGGCCAAATGGCAGGGCCGGCGTACCGGGGCCACGTGCAATTGCACGGTCATCAACACCGCCGGCTGATCGCCGATGGTGCCGGAGCGATGCCCCTTGCGGCCCTGCGCATCCTGGGTGCACTTCTGGTCCTCCCCGAGCGAGAACTCTCCCGGGCCCATTTCAACCCGAGTGCCGTCCATCGATTCGACCCACCACCGGCCGGAGATCGGGATGATCCATTGCGGCGCCGGGTTCTCGTGCCACTCGCCGACCCAGCCGACCGGCTGGACGGTGAAAACCGTCGTGGCCTCGCTACGGGCCTGCTTGTTGTTCCATTGCGGGGCGGCGTTGCCGACGCCTTTCAGTTCCCACTCGGTCAACTCGCAGCGGGTCTGGTGGCTGACGCCCTGGTCGTCGGTCCAGATGTGCCAATAACCGATGCGGGGTTTTGGTCCGGAGTCAGCCATCACGGCCCCTGTGTGTAAGGATGGGACGATGCGAGCGGGTCATGGAAGAAGTCGAGCGCGGTCGCAGTGGTCAAGCCGAAGGTCAGCAACAGGAAACCGCCCGCGAGGGAGAAATTCTTCAGGAAGTCCCAGAACAGGTCCCGTCCCTTGCTCTCCCCCTTGTGCCAAAAGTCGCCGGGGGCCCAGAACTGCTTCCACAGCAGCGCCGTGACGCAGCAATAGCCGGCCATGATGAAGGCGGCCAGCCGGTCCGCCACGCCCGTGAGGATTGCGATCGGCATCAGGATCTCCACCCCCAAGCCCACGACGATGAGCAGCGTCGCGAGCCCTTCGGACGGCATCATCTGCTTGGCCTGTCCTACCGCGCCCTTGAAATTCAGGATCTTGTCGAGCGCCGAGAACGGGAAGAACAGCATCACCAGCATGTAGCGAATTACGATGATGATGAGCGTGGCGAAGCTCATGCGCCGAGACGCTGACGCAAATGTTCGGCCACGCGCAGGGCGTTGGCGATGATGGTCAAGGTCGGGTTCACCGCCCCGATCGACGGAAAGAAACTCGCATCGGTGACATAAAGGTTGTCGAGCTCATGCGCCTTGCAGTTGAGGTCGAGCACGGAACTTGCCTTGTCGGTGCCGAAGCGCGCCGTTCCCGCTTGGTGTGCGGTGCCGCCGATCGGAATGTCCTTGCCGAGATACAGGCTCCGCTCGAGCAGTAAGGGATGGGAACCGGCCTTGGTCATGTGGTGCTCCAGCTTCTTCTTCAGCCGGTGATGCGCCTCCATGTTACCCTCGGTGATGTCCAGCACGACGCGGTCGCCGTCATAGAAAATGCGGTTTTCCGGCCGTGGCAAATCCTCCGACGACAGCCAGAAATCCATCGAGTGCCGCGCCATTTCCTCGAACGGCATCTTCGGCATCCACTCGAGCCAAGACGGCAGCGCCTCGCCGCGAATCTGGGCGGCGTGGGAGGTGGCGCACATCTGGATCAGGCCGAGCGGGTAATCCCAATCGTCGCTGCCGAAATAGAAGTCGCTGACCGCCAGGGTTTTCTGGAACACCGTCTCGTTCGGCTTGCGCAGCAGCGCCATCAGCACGGACTGGTTGTGCCGCATGTAGTTGCGGCCGACCTGGCCGGAGCCGTTGGCCAGTCCGTTCGGATGCGCGTCGCTGCCCGACCGCAACAGCAGCAGCGCCGACGAGAGTGCGCCGCACGCGACCACCACGATGTCTGCCGTATACCGCTCCTGCTCACCGTTGCGCGTCACGTGCACGCCGGTGACGGTGCGGCCGGATGCGTCGGTCTCGAGGCGAGACACATAGGCGTTGGTCATCAGCGTCAGGTTGGGGTTCGCGGCGAGCGCCGGATCGACGCACATCACCTGCGCGTCCGCCTTGCCGTTCAGCAGGCAGGGAAAACCGTCGAACGCATCGCACCGGATGCAGATGCTGGTGGGGGTCGGCTTACCGTTCTTCTCGTCGAGTTTGATGCCCAGCGGCAAGTGGAACGGGTGCAAGCCTTCTGCGGCGAAGCTGTCGTTCAGCTCCTGGATGCGGGGTTCATGCGACACGGGGGCGAATGGGTAAGGCCCGGAGGCCGGCGGTTCGAGCGGATCCTCGCCACGCTGGCCGTGCACGGCGAACAATTTCTCGGCCTCGGTATAGTACTGTTCAAAGTCGGAATATTTCAGTGGCCATTCCGGCGAGATTCCGTCCTTGTGGTGCACGATTTCGAAGTCGCGCTCCCGCAGGCGAAACAGGGCGGCGCCGTACACCTTGGAGTTGCCGCCGACGAAGTAGTGCAGGCCCGGATGGAAGACCTCGCCGTTCTTGCCGTGCCAGGTTTCCGTCGCCTGGTATTTGCCATCGACGAAAACGGCTTGCGAGCTCCAATTGTCTTGGCTGCGCGGGAGGTAGTCGCCCCGCTCCAGTATCAGGATGCGCTTGCCCGTCGGGGCCAGCCGGTGCGCGAGGGACCCACCACCTGGGCCGCTCCCGATCACGATCAGGTCGTAGTGGTCCATGCCGTCCCCCTTCGTTGCGTAGCCCGAGACGTGGGTCTCGGCCCTCGCCACGGGATAACCTACGATGGGCTGCGTAGTTGCCGGGCCGGAATCGAAAGCCACAAACGCAACGCTGGGACGTGACCACCCATACCCGCCCCCGTCCCTCAGGGGAGGGGCTTTCTTGGTTAGGCAGCTCGCTTCTGGGTTTCGGAGGCCAACAGGAACTCCAGATCTTCCGCGTCCAGCCCGGCCGCTTCCACTTCGGCGTCGAACGCCAGCCCGGCCAGTTCCGCCTTGCGCTGCTGCAGCTGGATGATCCGCTCCTCCACCGTGTCGGCGGCGATCAGCTTGTAGATGAACACCGAACGCTTCTGGCCGATCCGGTGCGCCCGGTCGGACGCCTGGTCCTCCACCGCCGGGTTCCACCAGGGGTCGTAGTGGATCACCGTGTCCGCAGCCGTCAGGTTCAACCCGCGCCCGCCCGCCTTGAGGCTGATGAGGAACAGCGGCACCTCCTCCGCCTGGAACGCGCGCACCGGCTCGGCGCGATCCCGCGTGTCGCCGCGCAACTCGACGAATTTGTGCCCGGCTTCCACCAGGCGCGGCTTGATCAGGTCCAGCATCGAGGTGAACTGGCTGAAGATCAGGATACGCCGCCCCTCCGGCAGCATGCCCTCGATCATCTCCATCAGCGTGTCGAGCTTGGCCGACCCGGCCTCGCTCTGGCCCGAGGCCAACTTCACCAGCCGCGGATCGCAGCACGCCTGACGCAGCTTCAGCAGCGCGTTCAGCACCACGAAGCGGCCCTGGTTCGGCCCGAGCTCGCTCAACTGGTCGCGGACGCTGTCATGCAGCGTGGCGCGGATGGTGTCGTACAGCTCGCGCTGCTCCGTACCCATATTGATGTGGCGCAGGATCGTCTCTTTCGGCGGCAGCTCCGTAGCCACCTCGGCCTTGGTCCGGCGCAGGATGAACGGCCGGATGCGGCGGCTGAGCTGGGAGCGGCGGAGCGGGTCGCCCTCCTTCTCGATCGGCGAGCGGAACCGCTTGGTGAACGACCGGCGATCCCCCAGCAGACCGGGCTGCAGGAAGGCGAACTGCGACCACAGCTCGTCCAAATTGTTCTCGATCGGCGTGCCCGACAGGCACACCCGGTGACGCGCCTCGAGCTGGCAGACGGCGCGGGTCGCCTTGGCGTCGGGGCTCTTGATCGCCTGCGCCTCGTCCAACACGATCATGTGCCACAGGATCTCGCGCATCGGCTCGGCATCGCGCGCCAGCACGGCATAGGTCGTCAGCACGACATGGATATGGTCCAGTTGCGCCCGGCGCGCCTCGCGCCCCTGCCCGTGCAGCACCGCAACCGAAAGATGCGGCGCGAACCGCTCCAGCTCCGCCTGCCAGTTGGCCACCAGGCTGGTCGGCATCACGACGAGCACCGGGCGATCCAGCCGGCCGGCCGCCTCCTCGGTGCAGATATGGGCGATCGTCTGCGCCGTTTTGCCGAGCCCCATCTCGTCGGCCAGGAATCCGCCCAGGTTGTGGCCGCGCAGATGCTGCAGCCAACTCAGGCCATGCTGCTGGTAGGGGCGCAGGCTGACGGTGAAGCCGGGCGGGGGCGGCACCTCCTCCATCTCCGGCAGGTCGCGGAACCGCTCTACCGTGGCCGCCACTTCGGAGGCATCCTGCCACCGCGTGGTGAGCAGCTCCTCCAGATCCAGCATCGCGGGCGCCTCGCCGGCGGGCAGCAACAGCGCCGAGTCGGTCCGGTTGGCCGCGGCCTCCATCAGGTCGCCCACCACGGCCATCAGGCGGCGGACGCGGTCGGCGGGCAAGCGGACGACGCGGCCGTCCTCCAGGCTGGTGACCAGTTCGTCGCCCAGCGTCTTCAGCGCGTCCGGACCGCGCTCCATCAACCGGGTCAGGATCGGGAGCAGCGCCACGCGGACGCCGTCCACCTCGATGCCGAGGTCGAGCGAGAAGCTGCCCCGTTCGGCGTCGCTGACCCGGGCGTCGAAGCCGCCGATCACCTTGGCGACGCGCGGGCCGAAGCCGGCATCCACGGTGCAGCGCCAGCCCTCCGCCTGCAGTTCGGGCATGCGTTCGGTCAGGAAGCGGTGCCATTGCTCGGCCGCGTCCAGGCCGCGCAGCACGTGAACCCGGCGGCCCTTGCCGGCGCTGCCATCGGTTACGCGCAACTGCACGAAGCCGTAATCGGCCAGGATTTGCGCGAACGCCGCCTCGGCCACCGGGTCGCGGCGGACGAACTCGGGGCCGCGCGGCCCGGCGATGCGGACGAACTGCTGCTCCGTCCCACCCTCCGCGATACCGCTGCCACCCTTCTCGCCGGCGTAATCGTAATCCAGCGTCAGCGTGTCCAGCAGCGCGAGGGTGCCGACCTCGTCCGGGCCGTAGCGCTTGGTCAGCTGCAGCACGGGGGTGGCGGTGCGCTCCACGATGACGGAGTCGCTTTGCAGCGCCGGCAGCGGGATCGCCTCGCGCTTGCGGCCCTTCAGCGGCTTGACCGGCTTGGCGGCGGGCGGGCGGAAGCGGGCCTGGCCCATCGCACCGCTGGCGGAGTCCACATACCAATTGCCCTCGGTGCCCAGCAGCACGGCGGAGCGGGGCGGCAGCGGCGGGGGCACGCCCATCTCGAACGACCGCGGCGGCCCGGGGAGCAACCGGCGCCTTGTCGCACCCCAGCGGGCGTGGCCGGATTGCAGCAGCGCCTTCACCACACCGTCCAGCGCCTCGGGCGAGACCTTCGCGGTCGGTCCGTCCAGCATCGCGGCGGCGGCGCGGATGTCGGCGCTCTGCGTCTCGTCGGCGGCGATCGTTGCCGGCTTCACGCCTTCGGTGCGGCTGGTCTGTTCATCCAGCAGCAAGGTGGTGACGGTGCAGGCATCGGGCGGGGTCGCGGCCGAGACCTCGAACACCAGGGTGCGCGGCGCCGCGGCCTCGGCCGCCAGGTCCAGCCCGGCGGCCGGTACGGCCCGGCGCAACGCCGGAAAGCGGTCGAGCGCCGCCAATCCCGCCGCCGCCAAATGCGCGCAGGCGGTCTGCCGGCAGCTGCAGCGCATGCCGAAGCCGGTGCGGTTGCCGCGCGCCGACGGCAGCAGGGTTGCCGTGCGGCGCACGCCGGCATCCGCCACCGCCGCCGTGATCGACGCGCCGGACAGCGCGACTTCCACGGCACCCAACAGCACGAGCGTGCGTGCACGGGTCAGCGTGCGCGGCTCGAATACGGCGCGTAGGTCTTCAGCAGAGAACGGCGTCGGCATGCAGCGCTAAACCTCGGGAACGGGAACACGGCTTGGTGCGGGCCTGGCAGTATAGCGCAGCACCTCGGCGCCGCGCACCCCTCTTGCGCGTGTACCCGGCCAGCGTGTGGTGTGGCAGAATTAGGATAGTTCCAGATAGTCCAGTGGCAGTGCCGTGGTGGACTTGAGCACCTCCATGGCAAACGACGCACTCACGTCATACAGCTCTATTTGGGAAATCAGTCGTTTATACACCTCATCATACGCCTCGATGCTGGGAACGACGGCGTGCAGGAGGTAATCGATCTGCCCGGCCATCCGGAAGAAGCCGACAACCTCCGGTATGGCCATGACGCAGGCGGTGAATTCGTCCGCCCACTCCTTGCGGTGCTGGTTGGTGCGGATGCTCACGAAGACGTTGACGCCGACGTTGACGCGTTTCGGATCCAGCAGCGCGACACGGGCCTTGATCACACCCAGCTCCTGCAGCCGCTGCACCCGCCGCCAGCAGGGGGAGGCGGAGATCCCGGCGCGCTCGGCCAGCTCGGCCACGGGCATGGAGGCGTCCCGCTGTAGCCAGTGGAGGATTCGGCGATCGATGTCGTCCATGGAAAATGATTCCACGGTTGAGGCAAGGCTGGCAATGGCATTGCGGACGTCACCGAAGTGGCCGTTGGGAACGCAAGCCTTTGCCCGATCATCGCTGGCATTCTGCCGCCACAGCAGGAGATTAGATCATGGCCGTTTCATTCACGTCCCACCCGAGCGATGTCGGCGAGACCTACAGCGAGCATTTCGGCGTGGCGATGAGCTTTTCCGGCGCCATGATCGCGGGCGGCCTGGCCTGCGCCGTCCATGCCGTGCTGCCGTTCCTGTTCACCAGCACCGGGTCGCAGACGATTCGCCAGCTGCACGACCGCATGGTCGCCAACCGCGCTGCCGCCTCGCACCAGGCCTGACCTACCCCCCCGCTCTCGTCTCCCTCTCCCGTGAAGAACGGGAGAAGGAGACGTTATCGGAGCGTCAGGCCTTGAAGCTGCCTTCCATCGCGATCTGCGACAGGGGCAGGCGGTCGCTCGGCATCTCACGCCCGGCGAGCATTTCCGGCAGCTGAGACTTGTCACCCTTGCGGCCGATCGCGATCGCCTGCTCCACCCGGTAGCCGGCGGGAACGCCGAGTTCGGCGAACGCGCGGTCCATGTCGAAGCCGACCATGCCGTGCGTGTGCCAGCCCGACATCAGGGCCTGCAGCGCCAGGCTGGCCCAGGCCGCGCCCGCATCCATCGAATGGCTGTGCGACGGGACCGGCGCATCCTTGCCCGGCGGCAGCATCGTGGAGTTCGACACCAGGATCACCAAGGCCGAAGCGGTCTTCGCCCAGGACTGATTGAATTCCACCAGGAAGCTCAGCAGCTTGTCAAAATGCGGAGTGCCGCGGCGCCCATAGATGAAGCGCCAGGGCTGCGAGTTGTACGCGGACGGCGCCCAACGCGCGGCCTCCAGCAGGGTCAGCAGGTCGTGCTCGCTGATCTCCTCGCTGGTGAAGGCACGCGGTGACCAGCGGTCGAGGAACAGCTTGTCGATCGGGTAGTCGGAATGGCGCGGGCTGGCTTCAGTCACGGGGAGCACCTCTCGGTTGGAACCGGCGTAGTTCTATCAAAGTGGCAGCGGTTCGTTAACCTGCGATTTATCCCGGTTGCGGTAGGGTCGCTCCCAGGAACGCCGCGACCGCCCCATTGAACGCCGCCGGCTGCTCCGCGTGCAGCCAGTGCCCGGCGTCCTTGATGGTAACGAACCGCGCCGTCGGAAACAGCTGCAGGATCGCCGGCCGATACTCGGGCTTCACGTAGTTGGACCGTGCCCCCATGACGAACAAAGTCGGACCGGCATAGCTCGCGGCGATCCCGTCCCACCCCTCGATGCGCGGGAGGGCGGCGGCGATGTACTCGAGGCCGATGCGCCAGCCCTGGCCCGGCCGGAAGTTATGCAGCAGGAAGCCGCGCACCGCCGGGTCCTCGACCACCGGGGCAAGCACCGCATCGGCCGCCGTGCGGGACAGCTCGGGCGTCACGGCCAGCATCGCCTGCGTGAACGCGCTGAAATTCGGCGGATTGGGCACCGGCGCGATATCGGCCACCACCAGGCGGCTCACCCGCTCGGGCCGGGTCAGGGCCAGCCGCATCGCGACCTTGCCGCCCATCGAATGGCCGCACAGCGCGGCGGCCGCGATTCCCTCCGCCGCCATCGTTTCGACCACGTCGGCGGCCATGATCTCGTAGTCCATCGCCGCGTCGTGGCCGCTGTCGCCGTGGTTGCGCAGGTCCATCGACACCACGCGGTGCTCCGCCGCGAGCGCCCGCGCCAGCCCGGTGAGGTTGCGAGCCGACCCGAACAGCCCGTGCAGGACCACCACCGGGCTTCCCTCGCCCGCGACCCGGGTTGCGAGACGCATCGGCTACACCGTCAGGATGATTTTGCCGATGTGGTCGCTGCTTTCCATCATCCGATGCGCCGCCTCGATTTCGGCCAGCGGGAACGTCGCGTGGATCACGGGGGCGACGCTGCCATCCTCTAATTTGGGCCAGGCTTTCGCGAGCAGTTCCTGTGCGATCGCACCTTTCTGCGCCGCGGTGCGGGGCCGCATGGTCGAGCCGGTGACGGTCAGGCGGCGCGTCATGATCGTCGTCAGGTCCAGTTGCTCCACCTTGGCGCCACCGAGGAAGGCGATGAGCACCAGCCGCCCATCCATCGCCAGGCAACGCAGGTTGCGCTGCATGTAAGGGCCGCCGACCATGTCCAGCACCACGTTCACCCCCGCCCCATTGGTGAACTGCTTGATGCCGTCGGCGAAATCCGCGTCCTTGTAGTTGATCGCGGCGTCCGCCCCGAGCTTCACGCACGCCTCGCACTTGGCCGCCGACCCGGCGGTCGCATAGGCACGGGCGCCGAACGCCCGGGCGAGCTGGATCGCCGTCGTCCCGATGCCGCTGGTCCCGCCATGCACCAGCACCGACTCGCCGGCACTCAGACGCCCGATGTCGAACAGATTGGCCCAGACGGTGAAGAAGGTCTCGGGCAGCGCCGCGGCCCGGACGGCGTCGTAGCCCGTCGGCCACGGCAGGCACTGCGTGGCCGGAACGGCGCAATACTCCGCATACCCGCCGCCATTCGCCAACCCGCACACCTTGCTGCCGACCGCGAGCGACACGCCAGGCCCGGCCGCCACCACTTCGCCCGCAACCTCCAGCCCCAGATGCGGGCTGGCGCCGGGCGGGGGCGGATAGAGCCCCTTGCGCTGCTGGATGTCCGGACGGTTCACGCCGGCCGCCTCGACCCGGATCAGCACCTCGCCGTCGCGCGGCTGCGGCACCGGGCCGCGCGCCAGGCGCATGCCCTCTGGGCCGCCGGGTTGGGCCACCTCGATGAAGCTCATGGTGTCTGGCAGGGTCATCGCGTCGGGCTCCTCGGGTGGGCGCGCAGAGTTCGGCAGCCGCCAGGCCGCGTCAACCGGCCAGCCGCCGGGTCGCGGCCCAAAGCTGCCGCACGGTCGCGGCATCCAGCGCCTGGCGGTTCGGGCGAGCCTGCTTGCAGCGCTTCCAATACCGGCCGGTCACGCCCTCGGCCTGCGGCGACAGCCCGACGAACAGCGGCGTCTCGGCGCCCCGCTCCTGCGAGATCATGAACGGCCGCAACGCCGCCCAGCCCCACCCGATCGGCCCGGGCACCGAGCCCAGCGTCGTCGCGACCACGCCGGGATGCACGACGTTCACCGTGACGCCGGTCCCCTCGAGCAACCGAGCGCGCTCGAACGTCGCCATCATCAGAGCGAGCTTGGACCGGCCATAGGCGCTCAGCGGGTTCCAGGATCGCACACCCTCCAAATCCGACAGATCGAGATGGGCCCGGTCGGAGGCGGTCGAGCCCACGTTCACGACCCGCGCCGGTGACCCGGCGCGCAAGGCCGGCTCCAGCGCCTCGGTCAACACGAAGGGGGCCAGGTGGTTCACGGCCAGGATCATCTCGCGGCCCTCCGGAGTCACCTGCCGCCGCGGGGTGATCAGCCCGGCGTTGTTCACCAGCAGGTTGATGCGCGGGTGCGCCGCCGCGATCGCCTCACCGGCCTCCCGCGTTTGCTGCAAGGACGACAGATCGGCCAGCACCAGTTCCGTGCTCGCGCCCTTGGCCCGCTCCACGATGAATTTGCGCGTGGCCTCGCCCCGGGCGGCGTTGCGGGCGATGATCACGGTGTGATAGCCGGCGCGCGCGATGCCCAAGGCGACGAACTGGCCAAGCCCTGCCGTCGCCCCGGTGATCACTGCTACTTTCTGGTCGGCCATCGGCTGTGCTCTCCCAAGGCGCGCGTTCATAGCTCAACGCGACCCCGGGCACGACCCGCCTCCAGAAATCGGCCACATGTCGGGAAATTAAGTGAGAAGACGCCCGTAGCGGATTGAAAGCACCGGCGCTTGGTTCCATGAAGGTCGCGCCAGCCCGGTTCGATGCCGGGCCGAACCTATTTCGGAAGGGAGCGGTGTAGCCGATGTCCTCGCGATCTGCGGGCCCCGGCACCGGGACGATTCCGGTATCGCCCGACACGGATCGCTGGCCCCAGCGCATCCGCCGCGGGCTGGGCGACATCGTGGTCCACGCACCCCAAGCTCTCCGCGCCCTGGTCCGCGCGGACGAGATCTGGCTCGTCGTGCTCGCCGCCGTCGTGGGGGTCGCCTCCGGCCTTTGCGTCTACGGCATGAGCGTGATCACGCAATACGGCCACGAGATCCTATTCCGGCTGGACCACGGCGACCGGTTGTCCGGCTCCGTCGGCCTGAACCCGCTGCGGACGGTCGGCGTGCTGGCGGTGGGAGGGCTGGCAGTCGGGCTGACCGGCCTCGGCATCGCAAAGTGGTGGAACCGCCGCACCGTCGACCCGATCGAAGCCAACGCCCTGTATGGCGGACGCATGTCGCTCAGCGACAGCCTGTTCGTGACGGCCCAAACCATTCTGTCCAACGGCGTCGGCGCGTCCGTCGGGCTGGAGGCGGGCTACACCCAGATCTGCTCCGCGCTCGCGTCCCGCCTCGGGCGCTCCTTCCGCCTGCGGCGCAACGATCTGCGCCTGCTGGTCGGCTGCGGCGCCGCCGGAGCGATCGCGGCCGCGTTCCAGGCACCGCTCACCGGCTCGTTTTACGCCTTCGAGCTGGTGATCGGCACGTATTCGCTGGCGACCTTGGCGCCGGTCGTCGTGTCGGCGATCTCGTCGGTGATCGTCTCCCGCATCTTGATCGCCGACTACGCCGGGTTCGACATCCGGGTGCCGACGGTGCTCGAACCGGTCGACTACCTGCCCATCCTAGCACTCGGCATGGCCTGCGCGCTCGGTGGTATCGCGATCATGCGCGGCGTGACGCTGGTCGAGTCGTGGTTCCGCCGCAGCGGCGTGCCGGTTTGGCTGCGGCCGGTCGTGGGGGGCGCCATCGTCGGCACCTTGGCGCTGTGGTCGCCGCAGGTGCTCTCCTCCGGCCACGAGGCGCTGCGGCTCGGCTTGGACACCCCCTACCCGGCGATGCACATCGCATTGCTGATCCTGGCAAAGGCGGTCGCCTCCGCCGTCTCGATCGGCTCCGGTTTCCGCGGCGGATTGTTCTTCGCCTCGCTGTTCCTGGGCGCGCTGGCGGGCAAGCTGTTCGCCGCCGGGCTGGCCACGATCAGTGCCACCCAGGCGCTACCCGCCGTCGTGTGTGCGCTGGTGGGAATGAGCGCGCTTGCCGTGGCCGTCGTCGGCGGGCCGCTGACGATGGCCTTCCTGGCGCTGGAGAGTACCGGCAGCTTACCGATGACGATCGCGGTGCTGGCCGCCTGCGTGGTCTCGGCGCTCACCGTGCGGCGCACCTTCGGCTACTCGTTCGCGACGTGGCGCTTCCACCTCCGCGGCGAGGCGATCCGCTCGGCCGTCGACATCGGCTGGGTGCGCAGCCTCACCGTGGGCCGCATGATGCGCAAGGACATGCGGACGATCCGCGCTGACACGGCACTCAGCGCGTTCCGCCGGCAGGTGCCGCTGGGCTCGGCCGACCGCGTGGTGGTGACCGACGAAGCCGGCCGCTACGCCGGGATCGTGCTGACCCCGGAGGCGCATGGCGCGGACGACACCATCACCCGCGTATCCGAGATCCTGCACTATCCCAAGGACGTGCTGCTGCCGCAGATGACGATCAAGGAAGCGGTGCAGATGTTCGAATCGACGGAGTCGGACGCGCTCGCCGTGGTGGACGCGGCCAACACCCGAAACGTCATCGGCCTGCTGACCGAGCAATTCGCACTGCGGCGCTACACCGAGGAGCTCGACCGCCAGCGCCGCGATCTCTCGGGCGAGTAGCCACGACCGTGCTGTAGGTTGGGCTTGTAGCCCACCACCTTCGTCCGGCTGGTGGGCTAGAAGCCCACCCCACGCTTCACGTTGGCTGGTCGTCGGCCGCGCGGCGCTTGCGGGCGGAGGCGGCGTAGCTACCGCGCGGGCGTTTGTCCGCAACGTTCGGGCGGACCACCGTGTCGTAGTAGTCGTCCCAGTCCTCACCGCTGAGTTGGTGCAGTTCGGGGACGATCTCGTAGTCGTTGAGCGTCGCGTCGGCATAAACTTCGCGCGGGATCGGCTGGACCTGGAACAGCGGATACTCGCTACTGAATTCCACCGGCTGATGGGTGCGGGTCAGCCGCAGAGCCGCGAAGAGCGGGCCGAACCAGCGATCCGTCTCGATGATGCCCTCGTAGAGCTCATAGCCACCCTTGCGCGGCAGATTGGCCGGGGCTCGCAACAACAGACTGGTGCCCGGCGCCGTACGGCACACCAGTCCACTCCACAACTGCACCAGACCCGGCTCCTGGATGGCGCTGACGAAGGGGGGTGCGAACCCCTTGATGCCCTCGGGGGCAATCTCGTCGAACTGTGCGCCGAAGCCGGGGAACTGCGCGGACGACAGCGGCATCCAGCCCTCGGCACCCTTGTGCGTCCAGCTAATCGACGTGCCGTCCCACATCAGGCTGAAATCGATCGGCGAGAACACATAGTAGCCGAAACCGGACGCCGACGTGATCGGCTCGCAGTAACGGAAGGCCCGCGTCGGCAGCGAGCCCAGCGCAGACCGGTCCGCCCGCATCGGCAAACGTGCCTGCGGGACGAAGCGATGAAACGTTACCAAGTGCTGTGGAGAACTGCCGCCCGAAGGCGACAGATCGGCCGACACCTGGTCCATGTTCAGCGCTCCCGGTCTGCTTGTGCAACCGCCTTATCGGGCAGGCGGCTCCCGAGGAGCCTTAGACGATCGGAGCGCAGGCGCCCAGCCGAACCTTGCCGCTATCGGCGACGGAGAGGACGGGGGCACAGGCACCCAGACGAACCTTGCCGGCCTCGGTCGCAGGCAACACCGGCGCGCAGGCGCCAAGCCGCACCTTGCTCATATCGACGGCGGGCAGCACGGGCGCACACGCGCCTAGGTAAACGCGGGTCTTGGACGGCGTCGCAGTCAAAATTGGCATGAAACGTCCTTTTCTCGCCTGAGGATGGCCCCGACATCGAGGCCATTAGTACAGCAAGAGAACGTTACACTCACAAGAGACCTGCGCACGTAGCTTTAACGTGACTTAGGTGTCAATTCGGTGCCGAACGTTGTCGGATTCACGCGCAAAAAACTAGACAGGCGATATCACGCAGTGCCCCCAACAGTGAGGCCCGCCAGCTTCAAAGTGGGCTGACCGACGCCCACCGGAACACCCTGCCCGTTCTTGCCGCAAGTGCCGATCCCGGGATCCAGTGCGAGATCATTGCCTACCATCGTAACCTTTGTCAAGGCATCTGGACCGTTGCCGATCAATGTCGCCCCCTTGACCGGCGATGTGACGCGTCCGTTCTCGATCAGGTAGGCCTCGCTGGCCGAGAACACGAACTTGCCAGACGTGATGTCGACCGATCCACCGCCGAAATTCACCGCATACAAGCCATTCTTGACCGAGCGGATCATCTCCTCCGGTTCATACTCGCCGGCCAGCATGACCGTGTTCGTCATCCGCGGCATCGGCGCATGCGCGTAGGACTGCCGGCGGCCGTTGCCGGTCGGGGCCACGCCCATCAGCCGCGCGTTCAGCCGATCCTGGATAAAGCCCTTGAGGATGCCATCCTCGATCATCACCATGCGGCCGGACGGCGTGCCCTCGTCATCCACCGTGAGGCTGCCGCGGCGATCGGGCATCGTGCCGTCATCGACGATGGTGACCCCGGGTGCGGCGATGCGCTGCCCCAGCAGCCCCGAAAAGGCCGACGTCTTCTTGCGGTTGAAATCGCCCTCGAGCCCGTGGCCGATCGCTTCGTGCAACAGGATGCCGGGCCAGCCGGACCCGAGCACGACCTCCATCTCCCCCGCCGGCGCCGGGCGGCTCTCCAAGTTCACCAAGGCCTGGCGCAGCGCTTCGTCCACGCCCTTGCGCCAGGTTTCGGCGGTGAGCAATTGGCTGTAGCCGAACCGCCCGCCCGTCCCGTGGCCCCCGGTTTCACGGCGGCCGTCCTGTTCCACCACCACCGACACGTTCAGCCGCACCAGCGGCCGCAAATCGGCGACCCGGCGGCCATCGGCGCGCATCACCTGCACCGCCTGCCATTCGCCGTACATGCTGGCCATCACCTGCTTGACGCGAGGGTCCTTGGCCCGGGCATAGGCATCGATTTCCGCCAGGATCGCGGTGCGGGCGCCAAAATCCATCTCGCCCAACGGGTTCACATCGGCATAAAGGCGCGAGTTGCTGGCGCGCGGCGCCTCGGCCGCGACACCGCCCGATGCACCCGAGCGCACCGCCGACACCGTTCCCGCCGCCCGGCGCAGCGCCGGTTCGCTCACCTCGCCGGCATGGGCATAGCCGGTCTCCTCGCCCACGATCGCGCGCAGGCCGAACCCGGAGCCACTCTCGAACCCGGCGTGGCGGATGCGGCCGTCATCGAGCGCGATCTGCTCGCTCTCGCGGTATTCCAGGAACAACTCGCCATCATCGCAGCCGGCCAACGCTTCGCTGACGATGCGCTCGGCCGTGTCGCGGTCCAGCGCCGCATCGTCACGCTCGAAAAACAGCCGGTCGGTTGTCGCCAGCGGGGACAAAGCGAGCGTCATTGCAGTGATCCGTTCGGTCTAGAAGGTGTATCAGGGCAGGAGATTGGTCGGCGTGGCGGCTAGGCAGGAGGCCGGCAACCGTAGGACGGCGGTGGTCCCGACATCCGGCTGGCTGCTCAGGATCAGGTCGCCGCCATGGGCACGCGCGGTGATCCTGCTCACATATAGGCCGAGGCCGCTGCCCGGAAAGCGCCGTGCGAGGCTTGCGTCCAATTGGACGAATGGCTCGAAGGCGCGCTGCAAGTCGCCGTCGGCAATGCCGATGCCGGTGTCGCTCACCAGGATCAGCAGATCGCCCGTCCGGTCGTCCTGCCGGGCAGACACCCGCACCGACCCGCCGGATGGGGTGAACTTGATGGCGTTGCCGAGCATGTGCGCCAGCGCCTGGCGGATCCGCCGCTCGTCGCCGCGCAGCAGAGGCAGGCCGGCCGGCGTATCGGCATGCAGCGAGAGATCGGCGGTCGAGGCGCTATCGGCGTGCTGGGCCACCGTCATGACGATCAGATGGCCCACGTCCATCAGATCGGACGGCAGGTCGAACTGCCCGGCCTCCACCCTCGCCACGTCCAGGATCACGTCGACCAGGGTCAGCAGCTGGCGGCCGGCCTCGTTGATGGACGCGGCATATTCGACCGACTGCTCCCGCGTCAGCGCGCCGCCGGAGTCGCGCATCATCGCCTCGGAGAAGCCGATGACGACGTTCAGCGGCGTGCGAAGTTCGTGGCTCATGGTCGCAAGGAAGCGGGCCTGCGCGCCGGAATTGAGCTGCACGGCAGGCTCCGGCCGCGGCGGAGCGAGTGCCGGCTCGACACGCAGCACCGCCGCGGCAGCCGCCTGTGCCAGCGCCTCCGCGGGGGTGCCGGTCCGGCCATCCACGATCACGGAAGCCGCCGGCGCAAATGGATGGTGACCACGGTCGCCGTCAGCAGCAGGATGGCGACGCCCTGGTGGGCGGTGGCCAAACCGACCGGAACGACCCACAGCAGCGTGGCGACCCCTAGGCAGTACTGGGCCGCAACGGCGAGGCCCATGCAGAGTGCCGCCAGCCTCACGCCGCGCGGCTGGCCATTTCGGGTGCCGACCCAGGCCGCGGCGGCCACCACGATAGCCGTGGCCGTAGCCAACAGGCGGTGATCGAACTGCACGGCAGGAATGTTCTCGGTCAGGTTGCGCGCGAATGGCTGCAGGGCCGCGTAGTCCGGCGGGACCAGCCCGTCGCCCATCCATGGAAAGGTGTTGTAGATCAGGCCGGCATGCAGCCCGGCGACGAACCCGCCAGCCACGATCGTCAGCGGCAGCAGCACGGACGCGATCGTCAGCAGCCAGCCCAACGCCCGGTCCCGGCGCGTCGCGGGCCCGCCGGGTCGCAGCACGCCCAGAGCGGTCCACAGGATCGCCGTATACAATAACAAGGCCAATGCGAGATGGGCCACCAGCCGGTAGGCCGACACGGCGGTGCTGTCCGCCGCGAAACCGGACGCGACCATGAACCAGCCGACCGCCCCCTGCAGCCCGCCGAGCACGAACAGCCCGGCCAGCCGAAGCCATAGGCCACGCCGGATCGCCCCCCGCACCGTCAGCACGATCAGCGGCACCAGGAACACGAGCCCGATCAGCCGCCCCCAGAGGCGGTGGCTCCATTCCAGCCAGAAGATGTGCTTGAACCCGTCGAGACCGAACCCCTGGTTGACCAGGGCATATTGCGGGATCTGCTGGTAGAGTGCGAACAGCCGCTTCCACTCGGCGTCGGACATGGGCGGAAGCGCACCGGACAACGGCGCCCACTCCATGATGGACAGGCCCGACCCGGTCAGCCGCGTCGCCCCGCCGAGCACGATCATGACCCAAAGCATCGCACACACCGTGAACAGCCACCAAGCCACCAGGTGGCGGTTCCGTGTGTCACGCTGGGTCTCTACGCGGTGATGGGGAAGGTCGAGATCGAACGGCATCGCTCACATCCATAGAGACGTTTTGCAATAATTGGCAGAGTCCTAAACCGGGTTTTTGCGCCACGTTCGCGCGAGTGCTACGTCCCGCCGCCGAATGACCGAACGCAATCCCCTCCTCTCCGTTGTCGTGCCCGTCCGAAACGAGGGCCCGAATATTGCGCCGCTGATCGCTGAAATTGAGGCCGCTTTGGCGGATATCCCCCACGAGATCGTCTATGTGGACGATGGCAGTACCGATACGACTGCGCAAAGTCTATCGGTGCTTCAGGGCACGGTTCCACTGGTCATTCGCCGGCACCGGACCGCCTGCGGGCAAAGTGCCGCGATCTTGACCGGCGTTCGGACCGCCCGCGCGCCCTGGATCGCCACGCTCGATGGCGACGGGCAGAACGACCCGGCGGATATCCCGGCCTTGCTCGCCCAGGCGCAAGCCGCGACCGGCCTGGTGCTGACGGCCGGCCACCGCGTGACAAGACGCGACTCCCAAACCAAGCGCCTGGCCTCCCGCTGGGCGAATGGCATCCGCGCCAAGCTGCTGGGGGATGCCACGCCCGACACCGGTTGTGGCCTGAAGGTGTTCCCGCGCGAGGCGTTCCTGGCCCTGCCGCATTTCGATCACATGCACCGCTATCTGCCGGCCTTGTTCATCCGCGAGGGCGGCCGCGTCGTGTCGGTGCCGGTCAATCACCGTCCACGGGTCCGGGGCCAGTCCAACTACGGCACGTTGGACCGGCTCTGGGTCGGGATCTTCGACCTGGCCGGCGTCTACTGGCTCCAGCGGCGCTGGAAACGCCCCATCGTGGAGATCCCGGAGGGCTCGCCCTGACCGGATCGGCCCGCGTCGTCGGCCTGCTTTGGAAACCGGTGCTCCTGCTCGGCGGCCTGCTGATCGCCGGGCTCGCGCTGCGCAGCGGCTGGGGGAGGAGCGCGCTGGATGCACCGGCCCAGGCCGGCCCGGCGGGGTTCGTGCTGTTCGCCGCCATCGCCTGTGCCGTGGGCGTGCCGCGCCAGGTCGTGGCCTATGCCGCCGGACTCGGCTTCGGGACCTGGTCGGGCGTCGTGCTCGCCCTGGCCGCGGAGGTGGTGGGGTGCGCCGCCGACTTCCTCTGGGCCCGCCTGGTCGCGCGGGACTGGGCGGCGCGCCGAATCACCGGCCGGCTTGCCCGCTTGGACGGGCAGCTCAGCCGGCATCCGTTCGGCGCCACCCTGACGCTGCGGCTGCTGCCGGTCGGCAGCAACATCCTGCTGAACCTGCTTGCGGGCGTGTCCGCCGTGGCGATGGGCCCGTTTCTGCTGGCATCGCTGATCGGCTACATTCCGCAAACCATCGTGTTCGCCCTGCTGGGCGGCGGCGTGCGCGTGGACCGTACCGAGCAGTTGGTGCTCGCGGCCGGTCTGTTCGTGTTGGCGTCGCTGCTCGGGCTGTGGCTGATGCGTCGAATCCGCGCCCTGCCCGCCTGAATCGTGACGCCGCCCCGCTCCCGACCGAGCGAGCTGCCATATCATGGTGCAGCGACACCCGGCGTCATGCCAGATTGCGAGTGACGACAATAAGAAGGAAGCGCTTATGCGCCACGCGCAAATGCCAGAGCCTGTCCCGCCGCCGGGCCAGCCGATCCCCCCTCCGATGGACGATCCGGATGGCCCGATGCCGACCCCGGTGGAGTTGCCGCCGCCCGGTGGTGATCCGGACCCGGAAACCGACCCCCCCGTTCCGCTGCACATGGCAGCCTAGCCACTATCAGCCTCCCCCACTCGAGGGGGAGGATAGGATCGACCGCTACGGCGTGCGGGGGGCGTAGTAGCGGCGGATCGAGCCGCTGCCGAGCGTTTCGTCGCGCACCCCGACGCGGGGCCGGGCGGTCGATTCGGCGCCCATCGTCGCCGCCTCCTGCGCCCGCAGGTTCTTCCAGCCATCGGTGCGCCACTGCTCCAGACGCGCGTCGAAGTTGATCGGGTTGCACGCCTCGAGCACCTGGATCACCCGGTCACGAGTATCCAGATCGGGGTGCAGCACCAGCAACGCATGCCCGCGGCGCACGCCCTCGGCATAGCCGTGCACCTCGTCGTCCGGCGCGAACAGGCCCTTGAGGCTGCCCCATAGCCCGGTATTGCCGCCTTCGCTGTTCACGCCGGCATTGGCACCATCCGACGTGCGATCGGTGATCGATGCGCCCGCGGCGATCCCCTCCGCCTCGAGCCGGTCGAGTGCCGCCTGGGCATCGGCCCACGTCTCGAACATCACGACGATCTGATCGTCATGGATATTCGGGTCATACAGGGTGGTCGGGTGGCCGAGTTGCACTTGGCCGGCAGGGTGCACGAGAAGGTTGCCGTTCTTGTCGAGTGAGGTGGCAGGCGGCTTCATGGCGTTGCTCCGCGCAAGGGGCTGAGCCTTGCAAAACGGCCCCGCAGCCGCGGAGTTTCCGCCGCATGACCGCCCGCGCCATCACGCCATTTCGGAGGCGAGCTGCCGGGCCGCATCGGTGAACGCGGCGACGGTGTCCTGCACGTCCCGCTCGTCATGCGCTAACGAGATGTACATCTTGTTGTCGCTTTTGAACACGCCGTTCGCGCGGACGAGGTCGTTGAAGCGTCGGCTCAGCGTGCGGTCGACGTCCATCGAGCCGCGGTAATCGGTGACGGTGGTGCGCGTGGTGAACAGCGCATCGAACATCGCGGGCTCGCCCACCACCAGCGCTTGCAACCCGGCATCGTGCAGTGCGGCCGCCATCCCCGCCCACACCGCGCGGCCGGTGGCGAAAATGCGTTCGTAGGCGCCGGGCCGCTGCAGGATCCGCAGCGTGGCCAGCCCGGCGACGGCCGCCACCGGGTTGCCGCTGAGCGTGCCGATCTGCGGCATGAAGCCGCCCGGCCCCGCTTTGTCGACGTCGAAATGCGCCATGATTTCGGCCCGGCCCACAACCGCCGAGAGCGGAAAGCCGCCGCCGATCACCTTGCCCAGGGTGCAGATGTCCGGCACCACACCGTAATAGTCCTGCGCGCCGCCATACGACAGGCGGAACCCGGTGACCACCTCGTCGAAGATCAGCGGGATGCCGTATTCCTCGGTGATGTCGCGCAGCCCCTGCAGGAAGCCCGGCGCCGGCGGCACGAGGCGTTGCATCGGCTCCACGATCACGCCGGCCAGGTCCTCGCGATGCGCGTGGATCAGGTCGCGGGCGGCGGCCAGGTCGTTGAACGGCGCCACCAGCATCTCGTCGGCCACGCTCGCCGGGATGCCCGCGGTGTCCGGCACGGCGCGTCCGGAATTGCTCGGCTCCTTCGGCCACAGGCTGAGCAGGCCCCAATCGCTCATGCCATGGTAGCCGCCTTCGAACTTCAGGATCTTGCTGCGGCGGCGGAACGCGCGGGCCAGCCGCATCGCATAGGCGTCCGCCTCGGTGCCGCTGCTGGCGAAGCGCACCTGGTCGGCGCAGGGCACCGCGTCCACGATCGCGGCGGCCAGCAGGATGCCGTGCTCGTTGTTCGCGAAGAAGGTGGAGCCTAACCCGACCTGCTCCACCACGGCGGCGTTCACCTCGGGATGCGCGTGGCCGACCAGCATGGGGCCGGAGCCGAGCAGGTAGTCGACATACTCGTTGCCGCTAACATCCCACACCCGGCCACCCCGCCCCTCGCGGATGACGGTTTCGCTCGCCATGTTGCCGAAGCCGCCGGCGGGCAGCACCCGGTGCGCCAACGCGGCCAGGCTGTGCTGCTTCTCGCTCGTGGTATGGGTTGGCATCGTCTCGCTCCTTCGGGGACCAACAAGCCGCTCGGAGCAGGCGGCGGTGACCGTGCTCCCGCCAGTCGTCGGGAGGCTAGCGCCGGGCCATCCAGACGTCCACGCCGGGCGTCCGACGATGCCGACGGGCTAAGACCGAAAGCCGACACCCTCCTCGTAGGGTGCAATGCGCTTTGGCATTGCACCGCCCAAGGCCGCCATCGAGGTGTACGTTGGTGCAATGCCAAAGCGCATTGCACCCTACACTCTGCTCGCATGATCGCGGTAGGGACGCGAGTTTCCCCGCGCCCCCCGCACAGATCCGGACGTGCCCAATTTAGGCATCCGGCTCCTACCTCGAGTGTTTGGCGGCGAACCGCTGGTTTGGCCAGGGATGAAGGATCCTCGGTTTCGGGAGGTAGTCATTGGCAAGCTTCGTCATGCGATCCCACAGCGTGCCATCCTTCTGGCTTCGTCGTCGGAGTGCCCGACGCCATAGCCAGACGACCTGCGCCCTGAAATCTGCCAGTGCCGCGAAGTTGGTCGGCACGGCGTAGTAGGCGAAGACGCCCCTGAGCACCTGCGCCAGCCAATCCCCTTGTTCCGGGATTGTCTGGTGCATCCGTCGCCGCAGCTCCACCTTGACCTCCGCGAGCTTCGCCCTCACGCGGTCCCGCCGGGTCTTCCGCTTGAGCAGGAAGGACCCGCCGCGACTGCGGCTGCAGATGAGGGTGAACCCAAGGAAGTCGAACGTCTCCGGCTTGCCGAGACCACGCTGGGCGCGTCGGGCCGCCGCATGGCGACCGAACTCGATCAGGCGGGTCTTGTCCGGATGGAGCGATAGCGCGAACTCCTCGAACCGTCCGCGCAAGGCATCGAGGAAACGACGAGCGTCGTCCTCGTGCTGGAAGCCGATCACCAGATCATCGGCATAGCGCACGATGACCATGTCGCCGGTGGCCTCGCGCCGTCGCCAGCGCTCCGCCCAGAGGTCGAACACGTAGTGCAGGTAGATGTTGGCAAGCAGCGGTGATGCCACCGATCCTTGCCCCGTTCCCCTGTCACTGACCGTGACGGCTCCATCTTCCAGAACACCCGCCTGCAACCACTTCCGGATCAGGCGGATGATGCGCGGGTCGCCAACCCGGTGCTCGACGAACTGGACGAGCCGGTCTTGGCTCACCATGTCGAAGAACGACCGGATATCGGCGTCCAGGATGTGGTTCACCTTGCGGGTGGTGATGCCCACCATCAGGGCGTCCAACGCATCGTGCGGTCCGCGTCCGGGTCGGAACCCGTAGCTGAACCCGAGGAAGTCCTCCTCATAGATGGCGTTGAGCACCATGACGGTGGCGCCCTGGACGATCTTGTCCTCCAAGGCCGCAATCGCCAATGGCCGTTGCCGCCCGTCCGCCTTCGGGATGTAGGTCCGTCGGGACGGCTGAGGCCTATAGGCCCCACGGTGGACGAGGCCATGCAAATCTACGAGCCTGCGCTCGAGATCCGCCTCATACTCCTGCCACGTCAGGCCATCCACGCCGGGGGCCGCTTTGCGCTTCAGCGCGTAGAACGCGGTCCGGAGTGTATCGACGCTGACGTGGTGCAGCAGTGCGGTGAACCGCTCCTTCTTCCTGTGCCTTGCGGCATGCCGCACGCGGTCCAGCGCCTGGGACACGCCTGCCCGGATCTGTGTCCGGAGCGTGCTTTGCTGGCCCGCGTTCCCCTTGGTCCCCGCCCTTGGCTCCACCGCCTCCGCCGCCGGTCGCCCGGCTTTGTTCGGCCGCTTCATCGCTACTATGGCGAGGTCTGACTTCTCACCGCCGTGCATCATCGGCTTCGGCTCCTCGCCTTCCCGATACGGACCAGGGACGGCGGACCGTCCAAGGTCGGCGATGAGACCTCCCGGTTCCCGTGCAAAGAGCGTCCGTGCATGCCAGGGTCTCCGACCGCGCCGGGTCGTCCGGGTGCTTGCGATGTCGCACCCGTCCGTGTTGCCTTCCGCCAGCAGAACTGCGTCGGCACCCGAGTTTCGTGGATTTCGCGGCTCAATGGCTGGCCTGCACGCTCCCCTACCGACGCTTCAACGCCACCCTCGCGAGTGACGCCGCACGGCTCAGGGCCGATGTGGGTCGCTACCCCTTCATCGCAGTGGACTTGCACCACATACTCCTTGCCGGTCTCCCGGCGCACTCCGCTTGCCACCATACCCTCCCATAGCCGACCGAAGCGCCGCACAAGGGGCGTTCGACCCGAAGGACGTGGCTCACTTGCACTTCGCGTAGCTGAAGCAGTCCCGCGGCTCGTCGGCGACGTTGGGGTGGACAGACCAGCGGCGTAACAGCGCCTCGCGTGCAAGACCTGCCTTCTCCATCACCCGGGCCGAAGCAAGATTGTCCACGTCGCAAACGTCGCCGATGCGCCATACGCCGGATTGACGGAGACCCCATTCGACCACGGCGGACAAGGCTTCGGTCATCAAGCCGTTGCCCCAGGACGGCCGCGCCAGAAGGTAGCCATAGCCGAGATGATGCAACGCGGGTTGGCGCAGCTCGAACACACCGTGCAGCCGCCCGTTGCCCGGTCCCGAAGCAAATAGGTTCGGGACCGGGCCGCGAGGGCGGACGCGACATAGGCCTCCGTTTCGGCAACCGAACTGTGGGGACGCCAGGTCAGGTAGCGGGCGACCTCCCGATCCTGCGCATAGGTGTCGAAGATCGGTTGGGCGTCCGCTTCGGTCAGCGGCCTGAAGGTCAGCCTGGCGGTGGTGAACGGATCAGGCAGCATGGCGGGATCGTTGGTATCCCTGCCACCCCGCTGCCCGCAGCTCGCAGGCCGGGCAGGTGCCGCAGCCATAGCCCCAATCGTGCCGGTGCTCGCGGTCGCCCAGGTAGCAGCTATGGGTGCCCTCGACGATCAACTGCACCAACGCCTCGCCGCCGAGCCGTTGGGCCAGGTCCCAGGTGGCGGCCTTGTCGCGCCACATCAGCGGCGTGTGCAGCACGATGCGCTGGTCCATCCCCAGGCTGAGCGCCACCTGCAGCGCTTTGAGCGTGTCGTCGCGGCAGTCCGGGTAGCCGGAATAGTCGGTCTCGCACATGCCCCCGACGATGTGGCGCAACCCGCGGCGATACCCGAGCGCCGCCGCATAGGTGAAGAACAGCAGGTTGCGGCCCGGCACGAAGGTGGAGGGCAAGCCGCTCTGCGCCACCGTGATCGCGCGTTCCCGGGTGAGCGAGGTTTCGGACAATGCGCCCAGCGTGGCCAACGGCAGCACGTGATCGTCGCCGAGCCGGGCCGCCCAGAGCGGGTTCATCGCGCGCAGGCCTTCCAGCACGGCCTCGCGCACCTGCAGTTCGATCACGTGGCGCTGGCCGTAATCGTAGCCGAGCGTTTCGACCCGGCCGAACCGCTCCAGCGCCCAGGCCAAGCAGGTGGCGCTATCCTGCCCGCCGCTGAACAGGACGAGGGCACTGTCGTCGATGAGGGTCATGAGGATGGTTCTAGCGGAAATCGGCTGCGACCAGGGCCTGGTGAACGCCATCGACAATGGCGCGGTGATACGCCGCGGACTGACCCGTCGGCAGGGAGACGGTCACGAACGGCATGGTCATAGCCTCCTGGTATGAGGTTTCGGATCGGACACGGATCGAAACGCCGCCGCTCGCGCCGTCAGCCTACGTGTTCTCGCCGAACGCCTTCGTCTTCAGGTCCTTCAGCCGGTCCGCTCCGCCCGGCGTCTTCGGATCGAGTTCCAACGCCCGCTGCCAGGCCTCGTAGGCGCCTTTGTAGTTCTTCTGCTGCTCGGCGATGCGGGACAAATCCTCCAGCGCCGCGAATTGCCGGGGCTCGTGACTCAGCACCTCCGCGATGTCGCGCGTGGCGCCCGCCGTGTCGCCGAGTTGCGCACGGGCCATGGCGCGGCCGTGCCACCCCTCCTGCAGGTCGGGCTGCAGGTCGAGCGCTGCGTCGAAATCGTCTAGCGCGTCGTTGGGGTGGTTCTCGGTCAGGTCGTTGAAGCCGTGCAGCAGCAGCAGCTTGGTGGCCGGGGTGGCCTGCGCGAGCCACTGGCCCTGGATTGACCGTTCCACGGCCCCGGCGGTCTGCTCGTCGGGGGCAATTTTGAGCAGGCCGAGGAGGCGATCGAGCGTTTGTTCGCGGGTGGGTTGCGACGCTGGTTGCGCGAATGCCGGCGCGGCGAGGAGGAGGAGCGCGAGGAAAATACTCCCTCTCCCCTTGAGGGAGAGGGTCGGGGTGAGGGGTAGGCCACCACCGTGCCGTCGCCACCGCTCCGCTAACTCCTCCCTCAACGGGAGGGGGATTGTCCTTGCAATCATACCGGCACCGCTTCGGGCCGGGGTCCGCCAGCCATCCAGTCGAGCAACTCGACGGTGTGCACCGTCGGCAGCCCGCCGCCGGCGAGTTGGGTCAAGCAGCCGATGTTGCCGGCGGCGATCAGGTCGGGGTTCGTGCGGCGGATGTTGTCCAGCTTGCGCTCCCGCAGACGTCCGGCGATTTCAGGCTGCAACAGATTATAGGTACCTGCCGAGCCGCAGCAAAGATGCCCCTCGGCCGCTTCCACAACCGTGAACCCGGCGTTGCGCAACAACCCCTTCGGCTGGGTCAGGATCTGCTGGCCATGCTGCAGCGAGCAGGCGGCGTGATACGCGACCGACAGGCCGGGCGGCTCGCGGGTCGGCATGTAGTTCACCCGGAACAGGAACTCCGACACGTCGGCCGCCAAGGCGGAGACACGTTCGGCGGCCTCCCGCTCCGGCTCGTTGCGGAACATGAAGCCGTAATCCTTCACCGTGGTGCCGCAGCCCGAGGTGTTGACCAGGATGGCGTCCAGCCCCTCCCCGTCCGCCTCGGCGGTCCAGGCGGCGATATTGGCGCGGGCGGAGGCCATCGCCGGGTCGTGCCGGCCCATGTGGTGGGTCAGCGCCCCGCAGCATCCGGCGGCCGGCGGGACCACCACGTCCCAGCCCATGCGGGTAAGCAGGCGGATCGTGGCGGCGTTGATGCTCGGCGCCAGCACCTGCTGCGCGCACCCGGCCAGCAACGCCACGCGGCCTTTGCGCACGCCTTCCGCCTTGTGCACGCCCGTTACCGACTGGCGGGGCGGCAGGTGGCTGGGCGCGAGGTCCAACATGGCGCGCAGCCGCTCACCCAATACGCCGGCGGGCACCAGGCCGCGGAACGGCTTGGCCAGCCGGGCCGCCACCATCGCCCAGCGCATCCGGTCCGGACGGGGCAGGACACGAACGAGCAGGCCGCGCAGCAGCCGTTCGTGCCAGGGGCGGGTGTACGTCTCCTCGATGTAGCGGCGGCCGTGGTCGACCAGGTGCATGTAGTTCACGCCCGAGGGGCAGGTCGTCATGCAGGACAGGCACGACAGGCAGCGGTCCACGTGCTTCACCACCTCGGCGGTAGCGGGGCGGCCGGATTCCAGCATGTCCTTCATCAGGTAGATGCGGCCGCGCGGGCTATCCAATTCGTCACCGAGCAGGACGAAGGTCGGGCAGGTCGCGGTGCACATGCCGCAATGCACGCAGGTGCGGAGCACGCCGTTGGCGGTGGCGATTTCGGGGTCGCGCAGTTGTTCGGCGGTGAAGTTGGTCTGCAAAAATCAGGCTCCCGCGGTGAGGCGGCCGGGGTTGAGGATACCCGCCGGGTCCATGACCGCCTTCACCCGGTGGGTGATCGCGGCCAAGGCGGCGGGTTCGGGCGGGATGACGTCCACGGCGGTCCGAAAGCTGTCGGGGCCGCGCATCACGGTCCAGGTGCCGCCCGCGGCGGAGGCGGCCGCTGTGACGGAGTCGTGCGCGGCCGGGTCGCCGGCGAGCCAAACCAGGCCGCCGCCCCAGTCGAGGAACCCGGCCAGGCCGGTGGCCGCCAGGATGCCGGGGCCGGAGGAGGGACGGACCGATACGCGCCAGATGGCATCACCCGGCTCGGCGGCGAGCGGCACGGCATCGCGCACGGCACGCCAGGCGGCGCGGCTGAGCGTGTCGCCCAGCAGTTCGGCTTGGCCGAAGGGCTGCAGGTCCGTTGCGAGGCGGCCGGTTCGATAGGCCACGCTGGCGGTGAATTCCTCGATGCGCAGCAGGGCGACGGAGGCGGCGAACCCGGCCAAGGCCGGCACGCGGGCAGCGGCCTCCCGCGGCAGCCAGGCGGCGGCGGAGACACTGTACGGCGAGCCTAACCCGGCCGACAGGGCGGCCACCGCACGGGTCGCGTCCAGGCCGGGCAGGACGAGCGTGCCGGTGCATTCGGGGGCCGGCAGGACTTTCAGGGTGATTTCGGTCATGACGCCGAGCGTGCCGTGGCTACCGGTCAGCAGCTTGCAGAGATCGAGCCCCGTGACGTTCTTCAGCACCCGGCCGCCGGAGTGGAAGATCGCCCCTGCCCCGTCAACTGCGCGGATGCCCAACACGTGGTCGCGCATCGCGCCCCAGGCGACCCGGCGTGGGCCGGACAGGTTGGTGGCGATGATGCCGCCGATGGTCTGCTGGCCCGTGGTGCCGAGCAGGCCGGAAAGGTCGGGTGGCTCGCCGATCAGATGCTGGCCATGCTCTGCGACCGCAGCCTCGATCTCGGCGACCGGAGTGCCGGCGCGCGCGGAGATCACGAGTTCCTTTGGGGCGTACAGCGTGATGCCGCGGAGGTTCCGGGTGGAGACGGAGCGCGCGGCTTGCACAGGGCGCAGCATGCCGCGTTTCGTTCCGGCGCCTTCGACTTCGATCGGCTCACCGGCGGCGTAAGCGGCAGCGACGGTGGCGGCGATGTCGGCTTCGTCCCCAGGCGCGTCGCCTCCCACCTCGCTTCTCCCTCTCCCGTCCTTCACGGGAGAGGGTCGGGGTGAGGGCCGCTAAGCCACCGGCATGGATGATTTTGCGACAGTCGCACCCTCACCCCGGCCCTCTCCCGCAAGCGGGAGAGGGAGAAGAAAAGAGTCAGCACGGTCTAAGCCGCGGCTTTCAACGGAAACACCTTCGCCGGGTTGAGCAGCCACTGCGGATCGAACGCCGATTTCAGCTCCCGCTGCCGCTCCAGCTCAGGCTCGCTGAATTGCACGCCCATCAGGTCGCGCTTCTCCAGCCCGACCCCATGCTCGCCGGTCAGGCAGCCGCCGACCTCCACGCACAGCTTCAGGATGTCGCCACCGAACGCTTCCGCCCGATGAAAGCTGTCGGCATCGTTGGCGTCGAACATGACCAGCGGGTGCAGATTGCCGTCGCCCGCGTGGAAGATGTTGGCGACCTTCAGGCCGTATTGCTCGCTCATCTCGCCGATGCGCCGCAGAACCTCCGGCAGGCGGCTGGTGGGGATGGTGCCATCCATGCACATGTAGTCTGGGCTGATCCGGCCCACCGCGCCGAACGCACCCTTGCGGCCCTTCCAGATCGCCAGGCTTTCCTCGGCCGATTGCGACACACGCATGCTGATCGGGTCGAACGGCTCGCACAGCGCCTTGATGCGGTCCAGCAGGTCGTCCTGCTCGGCCACGCTGCCTTCCACCTCAATGATCAGCAGCGCCTCGGCGTCCAGCGGGTAGCCGGCATGGGCGAACGCCTCGCAGGCGTGGATCGCCGGTTTGTCCATGAACTCCAACGCCACCGGAATGATGCCGGAGCCGATGATCGCATCCACGCATTGCCCGGCGATCTCGTTGGACTTGAACGCCGCCAGCATCGCCCGCGCCCCCTCTGGGCCGCGCAGGATGCGTACCACGATCTCGGTCACGATGACGAGCATGCCCTCGCTGCCGATCAGCAGGCCCATCCAATCGTAGCCGGCCGCATCCAGATGCTCGCCGCCGAGGTGAAGGATCTCGCCGTCGATGGTGACGGCGGTAAGGCCCAGCACGTTGTTGGCCGTCACACCGTATTTCAGGCAGTGCGCGCCGCCCGAGTTCATGCCGATATTGCCGCCGATCATGCAGGCGAGCTGCGACGACGGGTCGGGCGCGTAAAAGAAGCCGTCGCCCTGGACGGCCTGGGTGATGCCGATATTGGTCACCCCCGCCTGCACCGTGGCGCAGCGGTCGGCGTAGTCGATGTCGAGAATCCGGTTCATCCGCATCATGCCGACGACCACGGCGTCGGCCAGCGGCATCGCTCCGCCCGAAAGGCTGGTGCCGGCGCCACGCGGAATAACCCGCACGCCCATGCCGTGACATAGCTTCAGGACCGCGGCGACCTGCTCCGTCGTCTCCGGCAAGGCGACGGCGAGCGGCACTTGGCGGTAGGCAGGCAGCCCGTCCGTCTCGTATGGCTTCAGCCGGAGCGGTTCGCTGATGACGCCGCTATCGGGCAGGATAGCGCGCAAGCCCGCGATGATCTCGTCACGCCGGGCCAGCACATCGGCTTTCGGCTCGGGCAAAGCCAGCATCGCGAAGTCCTCCGGGGCGATCTCGTTCCCCGGAACATGAGCGCTCAGGCTGCTTGCAGCAAGACTAGCCCTGGCGTGCCTTCATACGCGGGTTCTTCTTGTTGATGACGTAGACCCGGCCGTGGCGGCGCACCACGCGGCAATTCTTGTCGCGCACCTTGGCCGACTTCAAGCTGTTGCGGATCTTCATGGGTCTAACCTGGCAAATAGCAAAAACGAGGGCACGACGCACCGGGGCCGGTGTGTCGCGGCGAGGGGGTGCGGATACCGGGGTGGCCCTGGACTGTCAAGCAGCGCCTGCTATTACGGAGCAGCAACAACCTCACCCCGTTCAGGATCGGAGCACCCATGGCTACCATCACCGAGACCGCGCGGCACTTCTTCGACGCCTGCGAGACCGGCAAAGGCTGGGACGGCTGCCAGCCGTTCTGCACGCCCGGGGCCACCTTCTCCGCCCAGAGCGAACCGCTGACCGACATCGCCACGTTGCAAGGCTATGCCGACTGGATGGCCGGCCTGTTCGCCGCCCTGCCCGGCGCAACCTACGAGCTGAAATCCTTCGCCACCGACGAGAGCACCGCCAGTGTGTCGGCGTTCGCGGTGTTCTCCGGCACGCATAGCGGCACTGGCGGCCCGCAGCCACCAACCGGCAAGACCACGCACGCCGACTACGTCTACGTCATGGTCTTCGAGGGCGGCGTTATCCGGCACATGACCAAGATCTGGAATGCCGGCTGGACCATGAAGGAGCTCGGCTGGGCCTGACCCGGCACCGGAGCGGCGCGTGCCGCCCGGGCATTGACGGCGCACGTGCCCTAGCGGATAGCGCGCGGCATGAAGCGCAATACCGGGACGTGGATCGCCTTCCTGCTGGTCTGTTTCGCCGTGGTCGGCCTGATGGGCCTGTTCGCCAGCTACGCCGCCCCCCTGCCCTACGAGCGCATGATGGCGCGCGACTCGGTGCTGGACCGCGCCCTGCGGGCGGGTGACGACAAGCCGGCGCTGGAGGCTTTGCGCGACCCGCTGGATGACAGCGCCGCCACGGTGATCGACGGCACCGGCCCGCTCGCCGCACGGGTCGCCACGGCCCGCGCCGCGATGCACGCCGCCATGCTGCACGAGGCGGACGCGATCAGCAGCCGGCTGCGGCTGGAGTTGGCGGTGGTGACGGTAGTTGCCGCTGCCTTCGGGGCCGCGATGCTGGGCACCGCGGCACGGGAGGGCTGAGTGCGCGGCGTTGCTGCGTCCCAACTCGCCACTTACGAGATGCGAAGCATCGTCATCCAGTTCCCATCGGCTTCGCCGGGGCGAAAGCCGTACTTGGCATAAAGTCCGTGAGCATCCGCCGTCGTTAGCGTCCAGTGCGTTACGGTTGCAAGTTCGGGGTGTGCCAGGATGGTGTCTACCAAAGCCTTGCCCAGGCCAAGCCCCCGCATGGCGGGCTCGATAAACACGTCGGCGAGATGGGCGCGAAGGGCGTAGTCGGTGAGCAGCCGGGCAAAGCCAACCTGCGTCCCGTCCGGGGCATAGATGCCGAAGCACAGGCAATTGGCCACACTGCGCTCCGTCAGCGCACGAGGCCGGTCGAGGGCCCAATAAGCGGTGGATAGCGAGTTATGGACAAAGTCCATGTCGATCCGGGCGCGGTCATCGCTTATCACGTAGGCGTTCGGCAAACTTACAGTGTGAACGATCACAGCGCCCATCAAAGGTCCTCCTAATGATTAGCGCGCGAGGCTGGTCTAGAACGTCGTCGAGCCAGCAGGGACCCAGACGGATCGGTGGGCTGAACCCCACCCTTCTCAAGCCGCACAATCTTAAGGGTGGAATTCAGGCCAACAGCGCGTCCAACTCCGCCATCACCTCCGCCGTGTGCTGCCCGACTGCCGGGAGTCCACTGCGCTGCACCGGGCGCTCGCCATCGAAACTCAGCGGCAATGCAGGCAGCTTGGTCGCCTCGCCGTTCGGTAGCGTCACCGGTACCAGTCCGCCGGATGCGTTCAGGTGCACGTCGTCGAACAGTTCCACCGGCCGCGTGATCGGGGCGAACGGCAGGCCCAGGCGTTCGCATTTCTCCATCAGCGCCGCACGGTCGTACTGGCGCAGTGCGGCGCCCACGATCGGCAGCACCCGGGGGCGAGAGGCCACGCGTTGCGGCTGGGTCAGCAACGCCGGGTCGGCTGCGAGTTCGGGGAGGTGGAACTCGGTGCAGAACAGGCGCCACTGCGTGTCGGTCACCACGCCGACGAACACCTGGCCGCCATCGGAGGTCTCGAACAAGTCGTAGATCGGCCAGGCGACCTGGCGCACGCTCATCGGCGGCGCCTCGCGGCCCAAAATGGCGTACTGCGCCATGTGCTGAGCCATCAGCAGCACGTTGTTCTCGAACAGCCCCACCTGCACGTGGCGGCCGTGCCCGGTGACGTGGCGCTCCTGCACCGCGGCCAGGATGCCGATGGTGGCGAACATGCCGCCCATGATGTCGTTCACCGACGACCCGGCGCGCAGCGGCTGGCCGGGCGGCCCGGTCATGTAGGCCAGACCGCCCATCATCTGCACCACCTCGTCCAGCGCCACCCGGTGCTCGTACGGGCCCGGCAGGAAGCCCTTGAGAGAGGCGTAGATCAGCCGCGGGTTCTCCACCCGCAGCGCCTCGTAGGACAGGCCGAGCTTATCCAGCGCGCCCGGTCGGAAGTTCTCCACCAGCGCGTCGGCGGTGTTCAGCAGGCGCTTCACGGCGGCCAGGCCCTCAGGAGACTTCATGTCCACCGCCATGGAACGCTTGTTGCGGTTCATGATGGCGAAGAAGCCGGCGCCCGAGCCACCCAGCCGCCTCGTGTTGTCGCCGTCGGGCGAGGGTTCGACCTTGATCACGTCCGCCCCCAAATCGGCCAGCACCAGCCCGCAGGCCGGCCCCATGACCATGTGGGTGAACTCGACGACCCGAAGGCCGGCTAAGGGACCGCTCATGCAGCCATTCGCGTCAGCGGGCGGAACGTCTTGGGCAAGCCAGCCTGCGCCACGCCACCGTGCATGGCTTCGCCCGGAAGGCCGGCGGCCAGCAGGTCGCGGGTAGCAACCAGGCGGTCCAGGTCGATGCCTGTCGAAAAACCCATGCTCTCCAGCATGAACACCAGGTCCTCGGTCACGATGTTGCCGGAGGCGCCCGGCGCGTACGGGCAGCCGCCCAGCCCCGCCAGCGAGCTGTCGAAGGCGCGAATCCCCTCCTCCAGCCCGGCCAAGGCGTTGGCCAGACCCAGCCCCATCGTGTCGTGCAGATGCAAATTGTCGAGCTTGCCGCCGATCTCGGCGCGGACGGCGCGGACCAGGCTGCGGATCTGCGCCGGGTGCGCGTAGCCCACGGTGTCGGCGAGGCTGACCGCCCCCACGCCCGCTGCCGCCAACGCTGCGGCCACCTTCAACACCGCGGCCTCGGGCACGGCGCCATCGATGGAGCAGCCGAACGCGGTCGAACAGGCCGCCACGATCGCCATCTTACGGTCCTGCGTACGGGCCCACGCGACGATCCGGCCGACTTCGGCCACCTGCTCGGCCGGGGTGCGGTTCAGGTTGGCCTGGCTATGCCCCTCGCTGACCGAGACGGGGATGCTCACCCGGGCCGCGCCAGCCGCGTGGGCCGCTTGGGCGCCGCGCAGATTGGGGGCGAGTGCAGTGATAGTGACGCCGGGCAGGCCGACCGTGGCCCGCACCACCGCGTCGGTATCGGCCATCTGCGGGATCACTCGGGCGGGCACGAAGCTGCCAGCCTCGATCTCGGGGACGCCCGCCACAGCCATCGCCGCGATCCATGCGATCTTGGCGTCGGTCGCCATGCGGCCCTTGGCCATCTGCAGACCATCGCGTGGGCCGACCTCGCAAACGACCACTATTTCTGCCATGCTAATCCATCCTTCGTCACACCAAACTTGCGGCGAGGTTGACGCTTCTGCAAGGCGCTGCCATTGCCACGCTCGGAACAGATGCTACTTGTTGGAACCATGAGAGTGACAACGACGCTGCGACTGGCCACCCTCACCCTCCTGCTGGCCCAGGTAACCCCTCACTTCGCACCCCAAGTCTTTGCCCAAGGTGGCCCTCCCGGTCCGCCCGCGGTGGGTACGACCGTGGTGCAGCCCCAGTCGATCACGCAAACCGAAGAGTTCGTTGGCCGCATCCAGGCCACCAACCGGGTCGCGTTGGTCGCCCGCGTCACCGGGTTCCTGACCAAGCGGCTGTTCACCGAAGGCGACGAGGTCAAGCCGGGCCAGTTGCTGTATCAGATCGAGAAGCCGCCGTTCGAGGCCGATGTGCAGGCCAAGCAGGCGGCGGTCGCGCAGGCGAACGCGCAGCTGCAGAATGCGTCCATCACGCTTGGTCGCGCCCAGACGCTGCTGAGCACGCCGGCGGGCCAGCGCTCCACCGTGGACGACGCGACCGCCACCCAGCGGTCCAACGCGGCGCTGCTGTTGGCCGCCCAGGCCAACTTGCAGACCTCGCAGATCAATCTCGGCTACACCGACATCTCGGCCCCGATCGCCGGCAAGATCGGCCGCACCAACATCACGATCGGCAACGTCGTCGGGCCGACCAGCGGGACGTTGGACACCATCGTCAGCCAGGATCCGATGTACGTGCTGTTTCCGATCGCGCTGCGGACCGCGCTCGAGCTGCGCGACCGCTATGCCGACAAGGGCGGCACGTCGGCCGTCGTGATCAAGCTGCGACTGCCCAATGGCCAGTTGTACGGTCCGCAGGGCCATATCGACTACATCGACCCGATCGTCGCCACCAACACCGATACGATCAACATCCGCGCCGTCATCCCCAACCCGTACTATCCCGGCGCGCAGCCCGGCACCCCGGGCGACCGGGAGCTGATCGACGGCGAGTTCGTGACCGCGCTGCTGCAGGGCGCGCAGCCGATCCAAACGCTCGCCATCCCGGCCGCGGCGGTGCTGTCGGACCAGCAGGGCAGCTACGTTTATGTGCTCGGCCCTGACAACAAGGCGTTGGTGCGCCGGGTCACGCTCGGGCAGACCGCCGGCGCGCTCACCACGGTCACGACAGGGCTGAAGCAGGGCGAGGTCATCATCTCCGACGGCCTGCAGCGCGTGCGGCCGAACCAGCCCGTCAGCCCGGCTCCCTCGGCGCCCGGACCCGGCGGCGCTGGCGGGCCACCCGGCGGCAATCCGTCCGCTCCGGCGGTGCCGGCCACCGGCTCCGGCGGCAGCCCGGCGGCAGCCCCTGCCCCGGCAACCCAATCAGGCGGCGCCGGCCAGGGTACGCACTAATGATCTCCGCCGTCTTCGTCGACCGGCCACGGCTGGCGATCGTCATCGCGATCGTCATCACGATCGCCGGCGGGCTGGCGCTTACCCGCATCCCGGTCGCGCAGTTCCCCGACATCGTGCCGCCGCAGGTGCAGGTCACCGCCAACTTCCCCGGCGCGTCGGCCGCCGTGGTCGAAGCCTCCGTCGCGCAGCCGATCGAGGCGCAGGTCATCGGCGTCGACAAGATGATCTACATGAAGAGCACGAACGGCAACGACGGCAGCTACAACCTGACCGTCAGCTTCGAGCTCGGCACCAACCCGGACATCAACACGGTCAACGTAAACAACCGGGTTCAAACGGCGACGGCGGAACTGCCGCCCTCGGTCACCCAGCAGGGCCTGATCGTCCAGAAGCGCTCCTCCGCGATCCTGGAATTCGTGAACCTGTACAGCGAGGGCGCCAAGCAGGACCCGCTGTTCATCACGAACTACGCGACCATCAACGTGCTGGACGAGATCAGCCGCACCCCCGGCGTTGGCCAGGCAAACCTGTTCAGCAAGCTCAACTATTCCATGCGGATCTGGTTCGACACCAACCGCCTCACCAGCCTCAACCTCTCGCCGAGCGACATCATCTCGGCGATCCAGGCGCAGAACGTAGTGGCCCCGATCGGCCGCATCGGCGCCCGCCCCGTCTCGTCGGACGTGCAGTTCCAGTTCAACCTGCAGACCCAAGGGCGGCTGACAACCACCGAGCAGTTCGGCAACATCGTCATCCGCGCCAACCCGGACGGTTCTGTTCTGCGGGTGAAGGACGTGGCCCGGCTGGAGCTGGGGGCGCAGAACCAGGACAGCGAGAGCCGGCTGAACGGGCAACCCTCGGTCGCGGTCGCGATCTACCTGGCCCCGGGCGCCAACGCGGTGAACACGGCCGCCGCGGTCAACAGCAAGTTGACCCAGTTGAGCGCGCGGTTCCCCGAGGGCCTGCATTTCCAGGTCACCTACGACAGCACGACCTTCGTCACCGACACGATCCGCGAGGTGCTGAAAACGCTTGGCGAGGCGTTCGTGCTCGTCATCATCGTGGTGTTCCTGTTCCTCGGCAATCTGCGCGCAACGCTGATCCCGACCATCGCGGTCCCCGTCAGCCTGATCGGCGCGTTCGCCGTGCTGCTGGCGATGGGTTACTCGGCCAACACCGTCTCGTTGCTGGCGCTGGTTCTCGCCATCGGCATCGTGGTGGATGACGCCATCGTCGTGGTCGAGAACGTCGAACGCGTGATGGAGGAAAATCCGGAGCTCACGCCCGCCCAAGCGACCAAGATGGCGATGGAACAGATCACCGCGCCGATCATCGCCATCACCCTGGTGCTGCTTTCGGTGTTCGTGCCGATCGCGTTCATCCCGGGCATCTCAGGGCAGTTGTTCCGCCAGTTTGCCGTGACCATCAGCGCCTCGGTGGTGATCTCGGCGCTGAATGCGCTGACGCTGTCGCCCGCTTTGTGCGCTGTGTTCCTGCGCCATGGCGGGCCGAAGCGCGGTATCATGGCCTGGGTGATGCGCCGGATCGACAATGTGCGGGACGGCTACGCCCACGTGGTGAGCAAGACGCTGCGGCTGGCGGTGTTGGGCGTGGTGCTCGCCGTGGCGTTCGGCGCCGGGATCTTCGGGTTGGCCCGTATCACGCCCAGCGGGTTCCTCCCGTCGGAGGACCAGGGCGGCTTCTTCGTGGCCATCCAGCTGCCGGACGGCGCTTCGGTCGCGCGTACCGGCAACGTGGTGCGCCAGGTGGAGAATATCGCCAAGGCCCTGCCCGGCGTGCACGACACGTTCGCGATCATCGGGTTCTCGCTGCTGGATAGCGCGCAGGAATCCAATGCGGCGTTCATGTTCATCAAGCTGAACCCGTTCGCCGACCGCACCCTGGCGACCGAGAAGGCGCAAGCGCTGATCGGCCGCATGTTCGGCGCCGTGCAGCAGGTGCGCTCGGCGACGGTGTTCCCATTCAACCTGCCGCCGATCATCGGGCTGTCCACAACCGGCGGCTTCGAATATCAGCTGGAGGCGCTCGAGGGCCAGGATTCCACCGTGCTGGGCCAGACGATGAACGGCCTGCTGGGTGCCGCCAACAGCGACCACCGCCTAGCCCGGGTATTCTCCACCTTCACCGCCACCAACCCGTCGCTGTTCCTCGATATCGATCGCGAAAAGGCGCAAGCGCTCGGGCTCTCGATCACCGACGTGTTCACCGCGCTGCAAGCGACGCTCGGCGGCATCTACATCAACGACTTCAACCTGTTCGGCCGCGTCTGGCAGGTCAACATCGAGGGCGAGGAGTACGACCGCGCCCGCGTCGAGGATCTGTGGAAGATCTACATCCGCAACAACACCGGCGGCGTGGTGCCACTGCGCGCGATCGCCAGCGAACGCATCGTGCTCGGCCCCCAGGTGATCACGCGCTACAACAACTATCGCTCGGTTACCATCAATGGCGGCCCGGCCCCCGGCGGTTCGTCGGGCGAGGCGCTGCAGGCCATGGCGCAGGTCTCCCAACAGACCTTGCCACCCGGTTATAGCTACGAGTGGACCGGCACCGCCTATCAGGAAGTGGCGGCTTCCGGCCAGACCGGGTTCATCCTCGCGCTGGCGATCCTGTTCGCCTACCTGTTCCTGGTGGCCCTGTACGAGAGCTGGGTGATCCCGATCCCGGTGCTGCTCTCGGTGTCGGTCGGCGTCTTCGGGTCCTTCATCGGGATCATGATCGGCGGCCTCGCGCTGGACCTGTATGCGCAGATCGGGCTGGTGGTGCTGATCGCCCTGGCGGCGAAGAACGGCATCCTGATCGTGGAGTTCGCCAAGGACCGGCGGGAGGCCGGCGAGAGCATCCGCGACGCCGCTGTCCTCGGCGCGCGCACCCGGTTCCGTGCCGTGATGATGACGTCGTTTGCCTTCATCCTCGGTCTGGTGCCGTTGGTGATCGCCTCGGGGGCCGCCGAGATCAGCCGCCGCGACGTGGGCACGCCGGTGTTCGCCGGCATGATCTTCTCCTCGACCATCGGCATCTTCCTGATCCCGATGCTGTACGTGACGTTCCAGTCATTGCGGGAAGGTGCCAAGCGCCGGTTCGGCCGCACGCCGCCGGTCGCGCACGGATAGCCTTGGCGCCGCGGCTACTCCGACCGCCTACGATATGCTAGCCACCGCGCGCGTCTACAGCGATCGCCGGGTCGGCGCGCCAGTCAGGGGGTATGTCACGTGGCACTCACACGCAGCGTCATCACGGCGCTCGACCGGCAGGGGATCGACCTGCTCGGCACCAAGAACGTCGCGATCAAGCTCACCGACGAGCAGAGCATCGTCTCGGGGTCGCTGCTCACCGTGGAGAGCAACCATTTCTGCGTGCTGAAAAGCCGTGGCGCGATCCTGGATGTCTACGAGACCGGCCAGTACCCGCTCCAGACACCCGACAAGCCGCTGTTCGGCTCGATCTCGCAAGGCTTCTTCAACGGTGGCTCACCCTGGGTCTACGAGGTGATCTACGTCAACCGCTCCAAGCTGCTGGTGCGCAGCATCGGCACTGCCACCACGGCCGAAATGGCCGAGGTCACCTGGCAGGCCGACTACTACATCCACATCGACACCAAGGACGAGGCGCTGGCGCTGATCCAGCACATGCCGTTCAACGGCACCGCGATCAACACGGACGAGATCTCCGCCTACGCCGGCCCGGCCATCGAGCAGTCGATCAACCAGGTCATCCAGGTGACCCCGCTCGAGCGCATCAACGAGAACATCACCACGCTGCGTGAGACGGTGAAGGGGCACCTGACCGCGTTCCTGACAACCTACGGCATCATGCTCAACGACCTGAAGGTGCTGGTGCTGCCGAAGGACGAGCGCATGCGCCAGCTGATCTCGCTGCGTGCCTTCGGACTGTCGCCGCTGGAGGCGGTTCGCTATCAGCTCGCCTTCACGATGGCCGCGCAAGGGTTGGCGACCGCACCCAACGCGGCGGCCGGCGTCGGCTTCAACATTGGCGGCCAGACGGTCGGCGCCTACCCGGTGGAGCCGCCGGCCGACGTGCCGCCCAGCCCGGCGCCGTCATCGTCGCCGTGGACGCCGCGAACTTGAGCGCCGGCCAGCCGCTCGACATGTACGACACCGACGCGGTCGAGCGCGTCGCGGTCAACCTGTTCTACGGTTGGGGCTACAACTTCTACCGGGTCGAAAACCAGCTGCGCGCCGACGACCTGCTGGCCCGCCACCACGTCGCCGGCATCGTGGCCGAGGCGCGTAAGACGGTCGACCGCGCGGAAGCGGCGTTCCGGGCCGAAAAACTCCCCCCGCCCACGCGCGAAAAGCCGACGCACGACCCGCAGGCGATGCGGGATGTGGCGACGCTCGAGGCACTCGCCCGGCGGATCGCTGCCTTGGCGGACCGCATCCGAGCCCAGCCCGCGCCCGAGAACGACCGCATCACGCAGCGCCATCGTCGCGAGGCGGAGACGCTCGCCCGCTTGCTCGCGGCGGATACGGCACTCACAGGCCGGGCGGAGGCGCTTCGGCTGGGGTTGGCGGCCCACGCACCGGGCTGGATGCTGGAACATGCGGAGGCGCTGGGCCAGTACATCGACCTCATCGAGACAGCTCTGCGCGACCGTGCCGCCATCCTCGCCGTGTCAGGGCCGTAACAGGTAGCCGATATTCTCGCAGACAGTGCCGGTCACGGGTTCGTCCCGCGGGCGCGAGGGCGATGCTTGCAGCAGGCCCATCGGTTCGCGCATGCTCGCTCCGCCGGACCGGAAGAGTCCGGTGCGGGAGGAATGAATGCTCAATCGACGTCTGTTCGTATCGTGTGCGATCTGCGCCGCCGCCGGGTTGGCCGCAACCGATGCCTCGGCCCAGACGGCGGGCGTGGTCCGCACCATCCTGCAACGCACCGACGACCCCGAGGGGCCCGGGTATGAGATCATCCTGGCCCGAGGCGACGTTCCGGCCGGCGCCACCGTCGCGCGCCACACCCATCCCGGGGTGGAGACGGGCGTCATCCTGGCCGGCACCGGCGAGTTCATGATGCAGGGCCAGCCGAACCGCACGATTGCACCGGGTGACAGCTTCCAGGTCCCGACCGGTGTGCCGCACGCGATCCAGAATGGTTCGGCGCCGATGCAGATCGCCTCCACCTATGTCGTCGAGAAAGGCAAGCCGCTCGCCACGCCCGCGCCGGAATGAACGACGCGCTGGCCGGGCGGGCCGGGCGCAACACGATCGGTGACCTGCTCAGCCGCTCGTCGGAGCGCTACCGCGACAAGACGGCACTCCGGTGGGGCGAGACCGCGTGGAGTTACCGCGCACTGGATCACGCAGCCTGCCAAGCCGGCGCGGACCTGCTTGCCGCCGGGCTGCAGCCCGGCGACCGGGTGGTGGCGTATGGTCGCAATTCCGACCGTTACCTGATCGCGTGGCTCGGCTGCTGCAAGGCCGGGCTGGTGCATGTGTCCGCCAACTACGCCCTCACCGCTCCCGAACTGCGCTACATCGCCGAACAGTCCGGGGCGCGGCTGTTGCTGCACGACCCGGCGCTCACCGCCAACGCCGAAGCCGCCGGCATCCCGACCCGGCTGTTCACCGCCGTCTGCGATGGCGGCGCACCCGCCGCGCTGGGCGAAACGGTGACGGACGAGAGCATCGCGCAGCTTTGCTACACCTCCGGCACGACGGGTTCACCGAAGGGCGCCGTCATGACCCACCGGGCGCTGATGAGCGAATACGTCAGTTGCATCGTCGAGTGCGAACACACCGCCGCCGACCGCGTGCTGGCCGCGTTGCCGCTGTATCACACGGCCCAACTGCACTGCTTCACCATGCCGCAGCTGATGGCGGGGGCGGAGATCGTGCTGATCGAGCAGCCGGTGCCCGCGCAGTGTTTGGAGCTGATCGAGCGGCACCGGATCACTTCGTTCTTCGCGCCGCCGACCGTTTGGATCAACCTGCTGCGCCATCCCGATTTCGACCGGCGGGACTTATCGTGCCTGCAGCGCATCTATTATGGCGCCGCGATCATGCCGGTCCCGGTTCTGCATGAATTGCGCCGGCGCATCCCCGGCGTGCGTGCGTTCAACTGCTACGGCCAGAGCGAAATGTCGCCGCTTGCCACCGTGCTGAAGCCGGAGGAGCATGACGCCCGGCCCGCCTCCGTCGGCCGCCCGGTGCTGCACGTGCAGACCCGCGTGGTAGATCTCGACATGAACGACGTGCCGCCGGGCACCCAGGGTGAGATCGTGCATCGCTCGCCGCATCTGATGCTGCGCTACTGGGACAACGAGCGTGCGACGGCCGAGGCCTTCGCTGGCGGCTGGTTCCATTCCGGCGATGTCGGAACGATGGACGAGGCCGGCTATCTGTTCGTCGTCGACCGCATCAAGGACGTGATCAACACCGGCGGCGTGCTGGTCGCCAGCCGCGAGGTGGAAGACGCGCTGTTCACCCACCCGGCGATCGCGGAATGCGCGGTGATCGCGATCCCCGACGAAAAATGGATCGAGGCGATCGCAGCCGTGGTGGTGTTGCGCGACGACGCGGAGGTCACCGAGGCCGCGCTGATCGACCACGCCCGCGCGACGCTTGCGCCGTTCAAGCTACCGAAGCGGGTGTTCTTCGCGGACGCCCTGCCGAAGAACACCGCGGGCAAGCTGCTGAAGCGGGAGCTGCGGAAGCACTACGCCGGGCAGGCCAGCGCAGTGATGGGAATGTCGCGAGAAGAATCCCCCTGCCCTTGAGGCATGGGTGGTCGCGCCACGGACCGGCAAGGGTTCTTCGTGTCGCCCCCCTCACCCGGCCGCCTCCCTGAGGGGAAGGAGGAGATTGGCTGCGCCTGGTTACTTCCAGCTCGCCAGGAAGAACCGTGGCAGCTCGTCCGGATATGGCTTGAAGTTCAGCTGGCGGGAAAACGCGTACGTCGTGACGTAGGTGTCCAACGGTAGCCAATACATCTGGTCCGAGATCCGTCGCAGCGCGGCGCTGTAGGCTTTGCGCCGCTGGTCCGGGTCGGTGGTCGAGCCCCCCTCCGCCACCAGGCGCTCCAACTCCGGGTCGCGTGCGTAGTCGTTGGGACCGCCATCGAAATAGAACGGCAGGATCGCCGACACGTCGTTGATCGAATAGCTGCCCCAGGTGCCGGCGGTCATCGGGTTCTGCCCGGCGGTCGTGCGCTGGACGACGGCGTCCACCTGCAATTGAGTGACCCGCGCGTTGATCCCGACGGCCTTCAGGTAATTCTGGATCGCCCCGCTATACTGCGGCAGCACATAGGTGACCAACTCGGTGTCGAACCCGTTCGGGTAACCGGCCTCCGCCAGCAGCTTCTTCGCCAACACCGGGTCATACTCGTATTTCGTGGCGACAGCCTGGTCGCAGCCGAATTGGGTGGGGTAGCACGCGGCGTCCAACACCCGGCTGCCGCCCTGCACCAATTGGCGGGCGATCGTCACCCGGTCGATCGCATGGGCGATGGCCTGGCGCACCGCAACCTTGGTCAGCGGATTGTCCGCCCCGGTGCGGCCGGCCGCATCGAACTGGATATAGCCGATCCGCATGCTTTCCGCCCGCACCGCCTGCAGCGTGGGCACACGGCTGATGGTCTCGAACTGGTCGGGGTTGAACGCCCAGATCCAGTCGGCGCGCCCGGCCAGGATCTCGGTAATCTCGTCCGCGGCGTCGGCGACTTCGTGGATCACCAGCTTGGCGATCTGTGGGTGTCCCTTCGGACCGTCGAAATAGTCGTCGTTGCGCTCGAGGTCGATCTCCGAGATGCCATCGACCTTGGTGATCTTGTACGGGCCGGTGCCGACCGGGGCCTTGCCGTAGGCGTCCGTACCCACCCGCTCGCGGTACGCCTTGGGCCATATCGGCAGCGTCATCGACATGTATTCGAGGGCGGCGGGGAAGATGCGCTTCAACTTCACCCGCACATGCATGTCGTCGATTTTCTCCGCCCCGGCCAGGTAGGAGAAATTGGACGGAACCGCCACGTGCGGGTCGGCAAGCACGGTGTTGATCGTGTAGACCACGTCGTCCGCGCTGAACGGGCTGCCGTCGTGAAATTTGACGCCGGGCCGCAGTTCGAATTCCCAAGTCGTGTCGTTGGTCTGCTTCCACGACAGGGCGAGCAGCGGCTTGATCTGGAAGGTGTCCGGATCGCGGTAGATCAGCGTGTCCCAAGCCTGGTGCGCCAGTACCAGACCTGTGCGCAGTTGGTTATAGTACGGGTCGACGTCCGGAATCGCGTCGCGCCACGCGATCCGCAGCGTATTGTCCGATTTCTGGGCCTGCGCCGGCGACATGACCGCGATAAGGGTCAACGTCAGGCAGGCCAGCATCCGCCACGCGCGCATCCGGTCACGTCCTCAAAACCTCGGTGGAAACCTAGGCGGCGGTCGCCCGGCCAACAAGCACCGTAGAGATCGAAAGCGGCAACGATCATGAACGTTGTGCGTTCGTGCCCGGACGGCGATGGACGCCGCGCACAGGAGCCCTCCGCCATGCTTCGTTATGCCCTTATCTTCGCCGTGATCTCGGTGATCGCCGGCTTTTTCGGCTTCAGCGGTTTGTCAGCCGCCACCGCCGGGATCGCCCGCATCCTGTTCTTCATCGCCATCGCCATCTTCATCATCTTCGTCGTGCTCGCCGTTGCCGGCGTGAACGCGGTCTTTTAGCGGGACGGCAGCTTTCATCCTCTCCCTTCTTCAGGGAGAGGTGGCGAGCGAAGCCGACGGAGGGGCGCTTGGCGATAGTCCGTGCGAAGCGTCCCAATTCGTCATGGTTGCCTGCCGTTGATGCAGGGGCAGGGAGAAGATCGTGGACACCGGCGCATGGGCGGCTAGCCTGGGCGGGCTTTCAGGGACCCGATCATGACCTACTCCCTCGCCGGGCGCTGTGCCCGGACCGGCATGCTGGGCGCCGTCATCACCACGTCGAGCGTCGCCGTCGGCAGCCGCTGCGTGCACGCTCGCGCCGGGCTGGGCGTGGTGCTGACCCAACATCGCACCGATCCGAGGCTTGGCCCACGCGGGCTGATGCTGCTGGAGGGCGGTTGCGACCCGGCCGCCACCATCGCGGCCCTGGTAGCGTCCACGCCGGATGCGGGCTGGCGGCAACTCGCGGTGCTCGACCATCGGGGCATTGCGGCCCATTTCGATGGTGAGCACATCGTCTCCACACGCGGCACCGCGACCGGGCCGAATTGCGTGGCGATCGGCAACATCCTGCGGGATGCGGCAGTCCCGCGCGCGATGGTGGCTGCGTTCACCACGGACGCGAATCTCGGCCTGCCGGAACGGCTGCTGGCGGCGCTGGAGGCCGGAGACGCGGCGGGCGGCGAACTGAAGCCGGTGCGGTCCGCCGCCCTGCTCGTCGTGTACGAACAGAGCTTTGCCTACGTCGATCTACGGGTCGACGCCGCGGACGCCCCGATCGCGGCATTGCGGGCACTGTGGGAGGACTACGCACCCGAAGCGGACGCGTATGTCACGCGTGCGATCGACCCGGGCAGCATCCGCGGTGCCGTAGCCTAGCTCTGCTCACTGCAGCGGTCGAATGACCTTGCCGGACTGCAAGCCCTGGATGCACTCGACCACCTGAGGAAAATAGTTCGCGTAGTTCTCCCGTGTGGCGTAGCCGAGATGCGGCGTCAGGATCGTGTTCGGCGCCGACAGGATCGGGGCGCCCGCCGGCAACGGCTCCTCCGCAAAGACATCCAGTCCCGCGCCACCGATGCGCCCGGCCTCGAGGGCCTCGATCAGCGCCACCTCGTCCAGCAACCCGGCGCGGCTGGTGTTCACCAGGCACGCAGTCGGCCGCATCGCCGCGATGTCCGCCGCGCCGACGATGCCGCGGCTCCGTTCGCTGAGCACCAGGTGCAGGCTGATGTAGTCGCTCGAGCCGAACAGCGTCGCCTTGTCCACAGCACGGCAGCCCGCCTGCTGGGCACGCTCGGGCGTGAGGTTGGGGCTCCACGCCAGGCAGTCCATGCCGAACGCCTGGCCCATCCGGGCGACCTCGGCCCCGAGCTTGCCCAAACCCACCAGCCCCAGCGTCTTGCCATGCACGACGCTGCCGATGTGGCGCGTCTGCCAGGTACCCGCGCGCAAGCTGCGGTCCTCCGCCACGATATTGCGGCTGAGCGCCAGGATCAGCCCGAACGCAAGCTCGGCGGTCGGCGCACCGCCGCCCTCGGTGCCGGTCACGACGATGCCGCGCTCCCGGCAGGCATCCATATCGATCGCGGCGTTGCGCATGCCGAGGGTCGCGATCATCCGCAGGTTGGGCAACTGCTCCAGCAAACTGCGGGGGAAGCGGGAGCGCTCCCGGATCAACACCGCCACGTCGAACGGCCGCAACCGTTCCACCAAGGCAGCGCCCGTGACGTTGTCGGTGAAGACGCTCACGTCCAGCGCAGACCAATCCGCCATCCCGCGGGCGGCATCCTGGAAATCATCGAGCACGGCGATCTTCATCAGGCGGTCTCCTGGTACGGACGGCTGGGCGGAGCTTGCCACGAGGCTGGCACCGCGGCGAGAGTGCGGTGGACGGGCTAAACGCGGTCACGGCAGCTATGCAATCACAAATCGGAAGCATTCCATGTCGTTCTGGCTCCACGTGTTCTCAGGACTGGTGGTCGGCTGCCTGGTTGGGTTGACCGGCGTGGGCGGTGGGTCGCTCATGACGCCGCTCCTGATCCTCCTGTTCGGGGTGCATCCCGCAACCGCAGTGGGCAGCGACCTGCTGTATGCCGCCACCACCAAGGTCGTCGGCACCACGGTCCATGGCCAGCACGGCAGCGTGGATTGGCGCATCACCCGGCGCCTCGCCACCGGCAGTGTTCCCGCCGTGATCGTGACACTGGCTATCCTCACCCGGTGGCCGAGTAGCGGCCACCAGTCGGCGTTCCTGTCGGTGACGCTCGGGCTCGTGCTCCTGGTCACCGCCATCCTGCTGCTGGCGCGCAAAGTCCTGCTGGCGCTGCTCGCGGCCCCGATCGAGCGGCTGCTTCCGGCACAGATCACCGCCCTGACCGTCGTCACGGGAGCGGTGCTGGGGACGTTGGTGACGCTCACCTCGGTCGGGGCGGGGGCGCTCGGGATGACGATGCTGCTGCTGTTGTATCCGCGGTCGCCGATCGTCCGTCTGGTCGGCTCGGACATCGCCCACGCCGTGCCACTGACATTGCTGGCGGGATTTGGCCACTGGTTCCTCGGGGATGTGAATTTCAGCCTGGTCGGATCGCTGCTGCTCGGGTCGGTGCCGGGTGTGGTCCTGGGCAGCCTGCTCTCGGTGCGCGTGCCGGAACTCGTTCTGCGGTTGTTACTGGCGGCGGTGCTATTGGTCGCGGCCTCCCAGCTGCTGACCTGACGGCGAGGCCGGGGCCCCGTTCCTGGTGGACAAGGCCAGCGGCGGCGGTTAGGGGATCGTCAAACAATTCGTATCCGGTCAGCCATGAACGTGATCTCTCCCGTCCCGACCTCGTCCGAGACCGTCGCCGCGGATAGCGGCCTTGTCGTCCCCGTGATCCTGTCCGGTGGCTCCGGCAGCCGGCTGTGGCCGGTGTCGCGGGAGAGCTTCCCCAAGCAGTTCTGGGGCCTGCTGAACCACGACCGTTCCATGATCGTGGAAACCGCCCTGCGCGGGCGCGGACCCGGCTTCGCGGCCCCCGTCGTGGTCTGCAACAACGAACACCGCTTCCTGGTGGCCGAGCAGTTGCGGGACGCCGGGATCAGCGACGCCCGCATCGTGCTGGAACCGGTCGGCCGCAACTCCGCCCCCGCCGTGGCCGCCGCGGCCCTGCTGGTGGCACAAACCGACCCGCAGGCGGTGATCTGGATGATGGCCGCCGACAGCGCCATCGAAGATCTGGACGCCTTGCACGCCACGCTGGCCAAGGCGGTCGCCGGGGCGCGGGCCGGCCGCATCGTCACCCTCGGCATGAAGCCGACCGGGCCCGAGACCGGCTACGGCTACATGGAAGTCGGCGCGGACGTGGAGGGGGCACCCGGCGTGCACGCTGTCGCCCGCTTCATCGAGAAGCCCGACGCCGCTACCGCCGCTACCCTGGTCGCCGGTGGCGCGCTGTGGAATGCCGGCATGTTCGTCTTCCGCGCCGAGACCATGATCGAGGAGCTGCAGATCCACGCGCCCGATGTGCTCGCCGCCGTGCGCCGGGCGCTGGAAGGCGCGTCCGAGGACCTGGACTTCATCCGCTTGCGCAGCGATGCCTTCGCCAGCGCCCCCGACATCAGCCTGGACTACGCCGTCGCCGAGCGCACCGCCCGCATCGCTGTCGTACCCGCCGACCTGCGCTGGTCCGACGTCGGCTCGTGGAGCGCGCTGTGGGACCTCGGCGAGAAGGATGCCAGCGGCAACGTGGCCGTGGGCGACGTGCTGCTGGAGGGCTCGACCCATTGCTACGCCCGCAGCGACGGTATCCTGACGGCCGTCGTCGGGCTCACCGACGCCGTGGTGGTGGTGACCGAGGACGCGGTGCTCGCGATGCACCGTGACCGGGCGCAGGACGTGAAGAAAATCGTCGAGCGCTTGAAGAAGGCCGGCCGGCCGGAAGCCGTGGCGCATAACCGGGTCTATCGCCCATGGGGGTTCTACGAGAGCCTGATCCACGGCGACCGCTTCCAGGTGAAGCGCATCGTGGTGACGCCGGGTCACAAGCTCAGCCTGCAAAAGCACTTCCACCGGGCCGAGCACTGGGTGGTGGTGAACGGCACCGCCATCGTCACGCGCGACGACGAGGTGGTGATGGTACGGGAAAACGAGAGCATCTATCTCCCGCTCGGCACCGTCCACCGGATGGAGAACCCGGGCCGCATCCCGCTGACCTTGATCGAGGTGCAGTCCGGCGCCTATCTCGGAGAGGACGATATCGTGCGCTTCGAGGACACCTACGGCCGCACCTGAACCGGAAGCGGCTGGATTCAACGGGCAGCCTGCGCTAATCGGGCCGCTTGTTAGCGTAGGGACCACCATGCCAACTGCACTCGTTACCGGCGTCACCGGCCAGGACGGCGCGTACCTGTCCCAGCTCCTGCTGGGCAAGGGCTACAAGGTCGTCGGCCTGATGCGCCGTTCGGCCTCGTCCGACGTGATCGGCGAGCGGCTGCGCTGGCTCGGCATCCTGAAGGATGTGGAACTCGTCGACGGCAACCTCACCGACCTGTCGAGCCTGATCCGCGTCCTGACCGTGTATAAGCCGGACGAGGTGTACAACCTTGCGGCGCAGTCCTTCGTCGCGGCGTCGTGGCAGCAGCCCTTGCTGACCGGCAACGTCACCGGGCTGGGGGCGGCCAACGTGCTCGAGGCGGTGCGCCTGGTGCGGCCGGAAGCACGGTTCTACCAGGCCAGTTCGTCCGAGATGTACGGCCTGATCCAGGAGCCGAAGCAGAGCGAGCGCACGCCGTTCTATCCCCGCTCGCCGTATGCGGCCGCCAAGCTGTACGCCCACTGGATGACGGTGAACTACCGCGAGAGCTTCGGCCTGCACGCCAGCAGCGGCATCCTGTTCAACCACGAGAGCCCGCTGCGGGGCATCGAGTTCGTCACCCGCAAGGTCACCGACGGGGTGGCCCGGATCAAGCTGGGGCTCGCCACGGACCTGTCGCTGGGGAACCTGAACGCCACCCGCGATTGGGGCCACGCCCGCGACTATGTGCAGGCCATGTGGCTGATGTTGCAGCAGGAAAAGGCGGACGACTACGTCATCGCGACGGGGCGCACCACCTCCATCCGCGATCTGTGCAGCATTGCGTTCGGCCATGTCGGCCTCAAGGCGGAGGACCATGTCACCACGCGGTCGGACCTGATCCGTCCGGCGGAGGTGGACGTGCTGCTGGGCGACGCCTCCAAGGCCAGGCAGGTGCTGGGCTGGGTGCCGGCGACCTCGCTGGAGACCATGATCGGCGAGATGGTGGAAGCGGATCTGGCCCGGCATCGCGCCCGCATGGCGGCCTGACGATGGCGGCGGCGCCCCCCCGCCGCACCCCGACCAAGATCCTCGTGACCGGTGCCGCCGGTTTCGTGGGGGGGCACCTGATGCCAGCGTTGCGAACCCTGTTTCCGGACGCGGCCATCGAGCCATCGAGCTTCGACGTCGCCGATGCCGACGCCGTCCGGAGCGCGGTGCACGCCATGCAGCCGGATGCCTGCATCCATTTGGCAGCGATCTCCGCGATACCCGCCGCCCAGGCCGATCCCGACCTGGCGTGGCGGGTCAATCTCGGCGGGACGCTCAACCTCGCCCGCGCCCTGGCCGGTGTGCCGGGATGCACGCTGCTGTTCGCGTCCACAGCCGACGCCTACGGCCAGTCGTTCAAGCGCGGCGTGGCCTTGGACGAGAGTGCCGCGCTCAACCCGATGAACACCTACGGCGCCACGAAGGCTGCCGCCGACCTCGCCTTGGGGGCGATGGCCCGGGACGGCCTGCACGTCATCCGGGCCCGCCCCTTCAACCACACCGGGCCGGGCCAGTCCGCAAGCTTCGTCGTGGCGGCGTTCGCGCGGCAAGTGGCCCGGATCGCGGCCGGGTTGCAGACGCCCGAGTTGCAGGTGGGCGCGCTCGATCCGTTCCGCGACTTTCTGGACGTGCGCGATGTTTGCCGTGCGTACGCGCTCTGCCTGCAGCAGCGGGACGCGCTTGCATCGGGCAGCATTCTGAACATCGCCTCGGGAACGCCCCGGCGCGTGGGCGACGTGCTGTCCGAGTTGCTGGCGGTGGCTGGGGTCACCGCCGAGATCCGGACCGACCCGGCCCGCATGCGCCCGTCGGAGATCGCCACCGCCGCCGGCGACGCCACCCAAGCCCGGGCCGTATTGGGGTGGGCGCCTGCCATCCCCTGGGCGCAGACGCTCGCCGACATGCTGGCCGATTGGCGCGAGCGGGTCGGATCGGAGCCAAGCTGAGCGCGCGTCGCCGCGCCCTCAACCTGGTGCTCGCGAGTGGCTTGGTCGGGTTCACGATCTGGGCCGTGGTCACCGCCGGGACGGGGTTTCTGGCCGTGGGTGCGGACGCGTTGCGTGTGCTCTGGCTATTGCCGGCGCTGGTGGCGCTGCACCTCACGCAACTGCTCCTGTCGGCGTGGGGCTGGCGGCGGTTGCTGCCCCAAACCCTGCGCCTGTCGTACGTCTACCGTCTGAGGATCATCCGCGAGGGGATCGACTCGCTGCTCCCGGTCGCACAGATCGGCGGCGAGATAGTGGGGGCGAGACTGCTGGCCCAGCGCGGCATCGGTCTCGGGCGCCCGACTCTGGCGCAAGCAGCCGCGAGCGTGGTGGTGGACGTCACGCTCGAGTTCCTGACCCAACTGGCCTTCCTGCTGGCCGGCATCGCCGCCATGGCCGCGAGTTCGCCCCATGGCGGATGGCAGGCATGGTTGAGCGCCGCGCTGGTGACTGCAGCCGCAGCGGCCGGTTTGCTGGCGGCCCAGCGCTTCGGCGTCCTGCGGCTGCTGGAGGCGCTGGCCCGGCAGATCGCGGCCCGCTGGCCCGCCGCCGGCGCGTTGGTCGGCATGGATGCCGAGGCCGCCGCCATCTACCGCCGGCGCGGCCCGGTGGCGCAGGCCTCGGTCCTGCACCTGCTGGCCTGGATGCTGGGCACTCTGGAGAGCTGGGCGATCCTGCATGCCATCGGGGCAGAGATTACCCCGCTGCAGGCGTTGATCGTCGAGTCGCTCGGTATGGCCGCCCGCAGCGCCGGGTTTGCGGTCCCGGGCGCGCTGGTGGTGCAGGAGACCGGTTTTGCCCTGGCCGCAGGCGCCGTCGGCCTGCCCGAGGCCGTCGGCCTATCGCTCTCGCTAGTCAAACGCGTGCGGGAGGTGTTGGTCGGGCTGGTCGGTCTCGCGCTGTGGTGGGGCGAACGCCGGCGATCCGCGTCAACGAAGATCGACCAGCACTAACGGCTGGCCGGCTTCAAAATACGTGCGCTCCGCTGCTCACGCGCTCAGCCGGACTAAGTGCCCCGACTAAGTACCGATGTAAGACTTTCCATAGGCATCTACGGCCACAACCTCCTGGATGGTGCCGCCAGCGGCATACGTATACTGGGTGAAAGCGTATCCAGGATTGACCGGCGTCGTGCCAGAGGCCGCGTAGAACGGGTTATTTGCCTCTGATCCGTAATAGGTGGCGCTGAAAGCGCCGTTGGGCTGGTAGAACACCTGGTCGACAGGCGCGAGCGCACCATTCGCGCCGACAACGTAGTCGGCCTGGATCGAGCCGCCATACGCGCCCACGGTCGCGCCGCGCAGGTAGAAGAAGACGCTCTCCAAGTTGGCAGAATAGCCCGTCGTCGGATTTGTCACAGTGGAGGTGCTGATCGTGGCGATACTCCATGGAGCGGCGCCCCCGGTCGGATCCAGGACATTTGTACTTGTCACATTCGTAATAACCGGTGCTGTCGCCAAAGCCGCAACTCCTTTTTCCGCCGAGCCCCGCCCGGCCGCACGGACGGCGGATGCTTAGCGGACGTGGCGGCATTTGCAAATTACGCAGTGTTTCAGGCCGCTTGCTCAGACGCGGCACACTTCCGGCAGCGGCAGCCAGTTGAGCAGCGCCATGCTGTGCAACGCCGACTCGGCCCCGAGGCGCAACCCGTGCAAGCCGACCAGGATCCCAGCCGCAGCCAAGGCGGCCGGCCAGCCAGGCACGGCGGGGCGTGGGCCGGCCAGCACCGCCAGCGTCGCAGCCCCGATGAGCCCGATGCCGCCGCCCACGATCACCTCCGGCACCGAATGGGCGTGGACCGCCAGACGGGTGATCCCGAACAGGATCGCGAGCGAGAGTGGAATCAGGGCGAGCACCACCAGGGGCACTCGCCCGCGTAGGAACAGGACCAGCGCCCCGCCCATGATCACGGCGGCAGAGGCGGTATGGCCGCTCGGGCTATGGATGCCGGTGAAGCCCAGCACGTTGAAGCACGCGAAGAACAAGACCTTGAGCACGCCGATGGTCGCCAGCACGCCGGCCACGGCGACGACCCAGGCTGCGCACCCCCGCCACCACCCGGACAGGGCCAGCGCCAGAGTGATCGCGGCGGCGAGCGGCAGCATCACCGCTTGGTCCGCAAAATCCGTCAGGAACTTCATGCGTCAATAGCGGCGGCGGTATTGGCGATGCCGGGCCTGGGTATGCCGGGCCTGGGGATGCCGGGCTTGGCGATACGAGCGCTGGCGATGCGACGTCGCGGCGTGGCTGTATGAGCGGTACGACCGCCGGTACGAGCGAGAAGCGACATACGGCGCAGCCCGGCGGTGCCGCGAACCGACCGCGGTGCGATAGCCACCATAGTGCCCCCGACCGTAGCGGCTTCTCCGATAGCTGACCCGGCGGGAACTCCGCCCATAGGACCGCCGGCCCGTCGAAGCATAGCTGCGGACGGGACGGTACGACCTACGCCCGTAGCCCCCGCTGCCGCCCGCCGGGGGGGCGGTGAGTGCCTCGAGCGACAGCTTGTTGAGCTGATCGGCTGTCGCCTGGGCCCGCACCGGCCCGGCTTCCGCAAAGAGACTGACCGCGAGCAGTAACAGCATGACCAAAACTCGCATGGAGGCGTTACCCCGAGGTTAGCAACTGGAGCCTGGGCCGATATAGAAGCCCCGCGCCGCGCGCAACCTTGAGGCCGCGCCGCAATGCGCAGCTTGACCTAGCGGCGCCTTTTGACCATACCCCGCGCTCCGGATGCAGAAGCATCCCGCCCCCCAGGGGGCACCGCCGCTCCGCGATGGTCGCGCAGCGGCGCGTTTTGCGTTGTCGCGCCCCACGGGCGCCATTGGTGTGGAGCTCGCCATGTTCGACAGCCTGTCGAGCAAACTGAACGGCGTATTCGACGGCCTGCGCAAGCGCGGCCGCCTGTCCGAGATCGACATCGCGGAGGCCCTGCGCGAGGTCCGCCTTGCGCTGCTCGAGGCGGACGTGGCGCTGCCGGTGGTGAAGGATTTCATCGCCAAGGTCCGCGAAGCCGCCACCCAGATCGAGGTGCTGGAAAGCGTCGCCCCCGGCCAGCAGGTGATCAAGGCCGTCAACGACGCCATGGTCGAGGCGCTCGGTGGCGCCGGCGCGGTGCCGCTGAACCTGCAGGCTGCGGCCCCGGTGCCGATTCTGATGGTGGGGTTGCAGGGCTCGGGCAAGACCACGACCTCCGGCAAGATCGCGTTGCGCCTGCAGAACCGCGAGAAGAAGAAAGTATTGCTGGCCTCGCTGGACACCCAGCGCCCGGCGGCACAGTTGCAGCTGCAGCAACTGGCTCAGCAGGCCCGCGTCGCCAGCCTGCCGATCATCCCCGGGCAGACCCCGGTCGAAATCGCGCGCCGCGCCATGGAGACGGCCCGGCGCGAAGTCTACGACGTCGTGATCCTGGACACCGCCGGCCGGCTGTCGATCGACGCCGCCCTGATGGACGAGGTCCGCGCCATCCGCGCCGAGACCGACCCGGCGGAAACGCTCCTGGTCGTGGACGCCATGACCGGGCAGGACGCCGTCAACACCGCCCGGGCGTTCAACGAGGCGCTGGGCATCACCGGCATCGTCATGACCCGGATGGACGGCGATGCCCGTGGCGGCGCCGCCTTGTCCATGCGCGCCATCACCGGCGCGCCGATCAAGCTCACCGGCTCGGGCGAGAAGCTCGACGCGCTGGAGGAATTCCACCCCGAGCGCGTCGCCGGCCGCATCCTTGGCATGGGCGACATCGTCGGCCTGGTGGAGAAAGCGGCCGAGACGGTCGACGAGGAAGAAGCCGAGAGACTCGCGGCCAAAATGATGGCCGGCAAGTTCGACCTCGACGACTATTCCAAGCAACTGAAGCAGATCGCCAAGATGGGCTCGTTCTCCTCCATCGTCGGCATGCTGCCGGGCATGGGCGCGGCCAAGGAAGCGCTGGAGAACGCCAACATCGACAAGACGATCCTGCTCAAGCAGGGCGCCATGATCTCGTCGATGACGATGAAGGAACGCCGCACGCCCGAGATCATCAAGGCGAGCCGCAAGAAGCGGATCGCCTCCGGGTCGGGCACGACGGTGCAGGACGTGAACAAGCTGCTGAAGCAGTTCGACGACATGTCCACGATGATGAAGAAGATGCGCAAGCTGGGGCAGAAGGGGCTGATGCGCCACGGCCTCGGGGCGATCATGCCGAAGGGCATGGGCGGCCAGCAGCAGCGCCGACCCTATTAACGGTTAACGAGGAAGAGACTTATGGGACTGAAGATCAGACTAGCCCGCGCCGGCGCCAAGAAGCGGCCCTATTACCACATCGTGGTGGCCGACAGCCGCTCGCCGCGCGACGGCCGTTTCATCGAGAAGCTCGGCAGCTACAACCCGATGCTGCCGGCCGAGCACGCCGACCGAATCCGCCTGCAGGACGAGCGCATCACCCACTGGCTGGGCGAGGGTGCGCTGCCGACCGAGCGCGTCGCCAAGTTCCTCGGCCGCGCCGGCCTGGCCCCGATGCCCGTGTTCCGCGAGCAGCCAGTGCAGTCCGCGCCGAAGAAGAAGGCGCAGGAGCGGGCCAAGGAAGCTGCTGCGGCCTAATGCCTGAGCAGCGCATCCTGCTGGGCGTCGTCGGCCGGCCGCATGGCGTGCGGGGGCTGTTGCACGTGCACAGCTACACCGCCAACCCGGCCGACCTCGCGACCTACGGAGCGCTCACGGACGAAGCGGGCCGCGCCTGGACGATGGTCTGGCGTGGCGAGGGTGTGGCCGAGTTGCGCGATGCGGCTGGCAAGCCGGTTGCGGACCGGACTGCGGCGGAGAAGCTGGTGAACACCCGGCTGTATGTCGAGCGGGATCGCTTGCCGGAGCCGGATGAAGACGAGTTCTACCTCGCTGACCTCGTCGGATTGCAGGCGGTGGCCGCTGACGGGTCGGCACTGGGCCGGGTGGATGCGGTGCATGATTATGGGGCCGGCACGAGCCTGGAAATCGGGGCATTGCTGATCCCGTTCACCCGGGCATGCGTGCCGAACGTTGATATCGCCGGCGGCAGGTTGGTTGTCGTGCCTCCCGCCGAAGTTGTCATTGCGGCCCACCCCTCCCCCAACCCCTTCCCTCAAGGGGAGGGGGCTTTTCTATCTTCTCCCTCTCCCCTTGAGGGAGAGGGCCGGGGTGAGGGGTATACGCACGGGGCCGCCCAGCCATGACCTGGCAAGCCACCATTCTAACCCTGTTCCCCGACACCTTCCCCGGCCCCCTTGCCGCCTCCCTGGCTGGCAAGGCATTGCACAACGGCACCTGGTCGCTCGACACCCACGACATCCGCACGGCCGGCCTCGGCCGCCATCGGAGTGTCGACGACACCCCGTTCGGCGGTGGCGCCGGCATGGTCATGCGGCCGGACGTCATCGACACAGTGATCGAACAGGTCAGCGACGGCCGCCCCCTGCTGTATCTCACCCCACGGGGCCGTCCGTTCCGCCAAGCCGACGCCACAAGGCTCGCTGCGGGGCCCGGCGTGATCCTGCTTTGCGGCCGCTACGAGGGCGTCGACCAACGCGTCATCGACTCGAGGGAAGCCGAGGAGATCAGCATCGGCGACTACGTGCTCTCCGGCGGCGAACTCGCCGCCATGGTGGTGCTCGATGCCTGCATCCGCCTCCTCCCCGGCGTGATGGGGGCCGCCGAAAGCGCCGTCGAGGAAAGCTTTACCGCCGGGCTGCTGGAATATCCGCACTACACCCGCCCCGCCGAATGGCAGGGCCACCCCGTGCCCGGCGTGCTGCTGAGCGGCGATCACGCCGCCATCGCCCGCTGGCGCCAAGCCCAAGCCGAGCAGGTCACCCGCGCCCGCAGGCCCGATCTGCTTCCAGGCAACGTTGCATCCGGCGTCATCGCGCCGTAACTGAACGAGAGAAGGACCAAGACCATGAACCTCATCCAGCAATACGAGACCGGCGAGATCGCCCGCCTCACCGCCGCGCGCGCGGTGCCCGAGTTCGCACCCGGCGACACCGTGCGCGTCTCGGTGAACATCAAGGAAGGCGAGCGTTCGCGCGTCCAGGCCTTCGAAGGCGTGTGCATCGCCCGCTCCAACAAGGGCCTGAACAGCAACTTCACCATCCGCAAGATCAGTTACGGCGAGGGTGTCGAGCGCGTGTTCCCGCTCTATGCGCCGACCATCGCGTCGATCGACGTGGTACGCCGCGGCGACGTGCGCCGGGCCAAGCTGTATTACCTCCGTGGCCGCCGCGGTAAGTCCGCCCGCATCGCCGAGAAGGCGCGGGATACCCGCACCACCGAGACCGTCGCCGCCGAATAAGAAGGCCAGGGCTCTGCCCTGGACCCGGAAGGGGACGTGTCCCCTTAACCCCTGATCAACAGGTGTCCAGAGGACGACCGTCCTCTGGTGGGGTCCAGGGGCAAAGCCCCTGGGAGTCAGGGGAGACCAAAATGCCGCGTACACTGTTCGACAAAGTCTGGGACGCCCACGTGGTGGATCGGATGGAGGATGGCACCTGCGTCCTCTACATCGACCGCCACCTCGTCCACGAAGTCACCAGCCCGCAGGCGTTCGAAGGCCTCCGCCTTGCCGGCCGCAAGGTCCGCCGCCCGGACGGCACCATCGCCGTGGTGGACCACAACGTCCCCACCAGTGACCGACGCGCCGGCATCGCCGAGCCGGAGAGCCGCCTGCAGGTGGACACGCTGGTCGCCAACGTCGCCGAGTTCGGCGTGCCATACATCCCCCTGCTCGACGTCCGCCAGGGCATCGTCCACATCATCGGCCCGGAACTCGGCATCTCCCTGCCCGGCACCACCATCGTTTGCGGCGACAGCCACACCTCCACCCACGGCGCCATGGGGGCGCTCGCGTTCGGCATCGGCACCTCCGAAGTCGAGCACGTGCTCGCCACCCAGACGCTGCTGCAGAAGCCGGCCAAAAACATGCTGGTGCGCGTCGAGGGCGACCTCGCCCCTGGCGTCACCGCCAAGGATGTCGTGCTCGCGATCATCGGCAAGATCGGAACCGCCGGCGGCACCGGCCACGTGATCGAATACGCCGGGAGCGTCATCCGCGGCCTCGACATGGCCGGCCGCATGACCGTCTGCAACATGAGCATCGAGGCCGGTGCCCGCGCCGGCATGATCGCCCCGGACGACACCACCTTCGACTACGTCCGCACCCGCCCGCAGGCCCCCAAGGGCGACGCACTGGAGCAGGCCATCGCCTACTGGCGCACCCTGCCCTCCGACGAAGGCGCCGTGTATGACCGCATCGTCGAGCTGAACGGCGCCGAGATCGCCCCCATGGTCAGCTGGGGCACCAACCCCGAGGCCGTGCTCCCCATCACTGGCATCGTCCCCGACCCGGCGAGCTACACCGACCCGGCGCAGGCGGACCAGGTCCGCCGCATGCTCGACTACATGGGCCTGCAACCCGGCCAGAGGCTCTCCGAACTGCCCGTCGACGTCGTGTTCATCGGCAGCTGCACCAACGGCCGCATCGAGGACATGCGTGCCGCCGCCGCCATCGCCCGCGGCCGCCACGTAGCTGCCGGCGTACGCGCGCTCGTGGTACCCGGCAGCGGCATGGTGAAGCGCCAGGCGGAGCAGGAGGGGCTGGACAAGTTGTTCCTGGACGCCGGGTTCGAGTGGCGAGAGGCCGGTTGCTCGATGTGCCTGGGCATGAACCCCGACAAGCTCACGCCGGGTCAGCGCTGCGCCAGCACGTCCAACCGCAACTTCGAGGGCCGGCAGGGCCCGGGCGGGCGCACCCACCTGCTCTCCCCCGCCATGGCCGCCGCCGCGGCGGTATCCGGCCACCTGGCCGATGTAAGGGAGTTCGCGTGATGGACGCTTTCACCACCCTCACCGGCGTCGCCGCCCCTTTGCCGCTCGCGAACGTCGACACCGACAAGATCATCCCTGCCCGGTTTCTGAAGACGATCAAGCGCACTGGGCTCGGCGTGCACCTGTTCGACACGCTGCGCTACGATGCGGCCGGCGCGGAACGGCCCGATTTCGTGTTGAATCAACCCGCCTACCGCCACGCCGAGATCCTGATCGCCCATGAGAATTTCGGCTGCGGCTCGTCGCGTGAGCATGCTCCCTGGGCGCTGCTCGACTTCGGCATTCGCTGCGTGATCGCGCCCGACTTCGCCGACATCTTTCACGGCAACAGCTTCAAGAACGGCATCCTGCCGATCCGACTGCCACGCGAGATTTGCGACCAGCTGATGGAAGACGCCCGCCTGGGCGGCAACGCCCGCATCACGGTGAACCTCGAGCGCCAGGTGGTGATCCGCCCCACCGGCGAGGAAATCCCGTTCGAGATCGACGCCTTCCGCAAGCACCTGCTGCTGAACGGCCTGGACGACATCGGCCAGACGATGCAGCGCGCCCCCGCCATCGACAGCTACGAAGCCAAGCAGCCCACCTGGCTCCCCGCCGTAACCGCCTAACTCTTCTTCTCCCTCTCCCCTTGAGGGAGAGGGCCGGGGTGAGGGGTAAGCCAAGCCCCAAGCTCGCCAAAGGAACCTCCTAAAATGCCCGCCAACAAGAAACTCCTCCTTCTCCCCGGCGACGGCATCGGCCCCGAGGTGATGACGCAAGTCCGCCGGGTGATCGACTGGATGTCCACTCGCCGTCACGCCAGCTTCGAACTCGCCGAGGGCCTGGTCGGCGGGGCCGCGATCGATGGCGAGGGCCGTGCCATCAGCGACGCCACCGTCGCCCGCGCCAAGGAGGCCGACGCCGTGCTGTTCGGCTCCGTCGGCGGCCCGCAATGGGACAAGCTCGGCTTCGACAACCGCCCCGAACTCGCCATCCTGACTCTGCGCCGCGAACTCGGCCTGTTCGCCAATTTGCGCCCCGCCATCGTGCTCGACCCGCTGATCGACGCCTCGACCCTCAAGGCGGACGTGGTGCGCGGCCTCGACATCATGATCGTGCGCGAGAGCACCGGCGGCATCTATTTCGGCGAGCCCCGCGGCGTCGAAACCCTGCCCGACGGCCAGCAGCGCGGCTTCAACACCGAGGTCTACACCACCAGCGAGATCGAGCGCGTCGCCCGCGTCGCCTTCGAGCTCGCCCGCAAGCGCCAGGGTCGCGTTTGCAGCGTTGAAAAGGCCAACGTGATGGAATCCGGCCTGCTGTGGCGCCAGGTTGTCACCGCCCTCGCCGCCAGGGAATTTCCGGATGTCGCCCTCAGCCACATGTATGCCGACAACTGCGCCATGCAGCTCGTCCGCAACCCGCGCCAGTTCGACGTGATCGTCACCGGCAATTTGTTCGGCGACCTGCTGAGCGACCTGGCATCGATGCTGACGGGCAGCCTGGGCATGCTGCCCTCCGCCACGCTCGGCAACCCCGACCCGGCCACAGGCCGCCGCTACGCCCTGTACGAGCCCATCCACGGCAGCGCCCCCGATATCGCCGGCAAAGGTATCGCCAACCCGCTCGGCCAGTTGCTGAGCTTCGCCATGCTGCTGCGCTACTCCTTCGCCATGGACGAGGACGCAACCCTGATCGAAAAAGCGGCCACCAACGTGCTCGCTGCCGGCATCCGGACGGCCGATGTGATGGCACAAGGTGCCACCCAGGCCAGCACCTCCGTGATGGGCGACAGCATCCTGCACGAGCTGGATCGCCTAGGCAGCTAGAAGCCGTTTACGCCCCGGTAACCTCTGCCGGCCATCCTGGTCGGACAGAGCTGGGAGCGAGCCGGTGAAGACCATCGACGATGCATTTGCGCTGGCGGTGGATCACCAGCAGAACGGCCGCACCGACGCCGCGCAGGGCATCTACCGCCTGATCATCGATGTGCAGCCGGGCCACCCGGCCGCGCTCAACAATCTCGGATTGATGCTGGGCCCGGCGGACGCCGTGGCGATGTTTCGACGCGCGTTGGCCACGGAGCCGAACTACGTCGATGCCCTTGTCAATCTGTCGTCCGCCCTGCAGGCCAGCGGAGCGTTCGATGAAGCCTCCGTCGCGTTCGAGCGCGCACTCCGGCTGATCCCTGAGCAGCCTGAGAGCCTGTTTCGCCTCGGTCACGTGCTGCAAACCCAGGGCAGAACGGCCGATGCAGCCGCCCAATACAAGCGGGCCATTCGACTGCAGCCGGATTTCGCACCGGCACTCTGCAATCTCGGCATCCTCCATACCGAGGCCGAGCAGCAGGCCGAAGCAGCGGGCTATTACACGCGCGCCCTGGCGAGCGATCCGACTTTGGCCCAGGCGAACCTCAATCTCGTCAGCATCCTCGAATCCGAAGGGCGGCTGGCCGAGGCAAAGCCCTACCGTCGCCGGATCGCCCGGCCACAAGCCCTGGTTATCGAGCCGGCACCGGACCATCGCCGAACCGTGCTGGTTCTTGCGAACACGTTCGTAGGCAACATCCCGCTCGACACCATCATGCCAAGCCGGACCACCACGCGGATCACCTGGCAGATGGAGTTCGCCACGCCAGACCAGGCGGAGAATCTGCCGCCGTACGACGTCGCCTTCAATGCCATCGGAAATGCCGACGTCATGGACGAATCGCTCGACAGCGTCAGCGCCTTCTCCAGCCGCCATCGCTTGCTGAACGATCCCCACGCGGTCGCACGGACGCGTCGGGATCGTTTGCACCAGTCGCTCGACGGCATACCCGGCATTGTGGTCCCTCGGGTGCTCCGCGTGGCTCGCGGGGACGTCGGAATGGGGGACCTCGTCTCTCGGTTAGGCGATGCGGGGATCGAATGCCCTGTCCTGGTTCGGCCCATCGTCGGCCACGGCGGCGAGGGCTTGCAGCTCGTTCGAACGCCCCAGCAGCTTGCGGCCTTCGTCCCGGGTGCCGCCGACGCTTACTACTTCGCCGCCTACCACGACTGCCGTCGCGATGATGGTTTCTATCGCAAATACCGAATGATCTTCGTCGACCGAACGCCTTTCGCCTACCATTTGGCGATCTCTGACCGTTGGCTGGTCCATTACTTCTCGGCGGCGATGCTATCGGCACCCTGGAAGCGCGACGAGGAGCACCGCTTCCTGGCCGACCCCAGCGGTGTTCTCGGACCGCTGGCGATGGCTGCCCTGACGACCATGGGCCAGCGGCTTGACTTGGACTTTGCTGGCATAGACTTCGCGGTGCTGCCTGACGGGTGCCTGCTCGTCTTCGAGGCCAATGCCACGATGCTGGTGCATTTGCGCGATAGCATCGCTGACTTCCCCTACAAGCACCTCCACGTCCCCAAAATCTTCGAGGCCGTAGATGCGATGCTGGATCGCCACGCCGGCCTCTCTCGGCCGCTATCTTCATCCCCCTGAGGGGCTTGCCTGTCTCAGCCCATTGCCCTAAACCGCGCCCTCGGTTGCGCCCGTAGCTCAATTGGATAGAGCACCAGACTACGAATCTGGGGGTTGGAAGTTCGAGTCTTTCCGGGCGCGCCAAAATCAATGACTTAGCGGATGCACGGTTCTATTTCGTTACGAGCGGGCGAGATGCGGACTAAACGCGGACTCTGGCGCCCTTCAAAGGCTACGGCTGCTTGTATGTAAAGCGGTCACGACGTCCTCAATTGCACGACGCAATTGCTTCAGTGTTCGGAGAGCTTTGCACTTAAGCGCGAGAAGTTTTCAACCAAGTCGACGCCGACAGCAAAAGCTCGCTCGCCTTTGCGTATCGCCTCAAGGAAGTCCCTTATCGTCGCAGGGCTGCCATCCTTGCCCTGCCTCATCGACTTGAGAAGCTTAGCGGCCGCCATTGGTTTGAACGTCCAGTTACTATCAGCTAATACCGGCGTAGAGTGGCAAGCTATATTCCGCTGAGCAGCTACGGCCTCGGCAAGATCACAGTATAGCTCAAGGTTGTCCCGATACTTCTTACCCCGCGGGATTGCTTTCGATCTTTCTTTTAATAGTTCGACCTTACGAGATGGATCCAAAGTTGCGACAACGGAGTGGATCATAGCGGATCGGCCGAGATGACAAGCTTCAATCACGATTTGCGTTAGTTGGAAGTCTATAGCCGAAGCCACCATCACGAGTTCGCCGACAATTGCATACGTTCCCGTCGGGTCCCGCTGCGGGTCGCCGGCGTCGTCCTTGTCTTCGGCCACGGAACGCCCCCCCGTCACTCGGGCCGATGATTACACGCCCAGTTCATCGCGAACAGCGCCCCTTCCCGCCTCCGCCTGGCCGTGCGAGCGTTTAAGCATGGCCCGAAGGAACAAGGCACCCAGAGCCGAGAAGCCCCCTCTACAGGACTTTGGCGAGGGAATTTTCGTATCGAAGTATGTCTCTCCAAACCATGAGCGCCTACTTGGCCGACTGGTAGTAGCCTGGTCTCGGTTGGAAGCAGTTATGGGGGACCTGATCTGGGTCATTCTCGGCGTTGACGCAGAAGATGGTCGAGTAATTACGGCTCGAATGGATGCCCGCACGAAGCTTCAGTGGTTGCGTGTCTATCTTAAGCGATGCCTGTCAGAGGACAGCTTTGCTGAGTGTCTCAAGACGCTCGACAAAATCCAACAACGGCAGGAGGACCGGAACTTTGCAATGCACGGCTCTTGGGGAACATCGAGGCTGGACAACGCATCGTAGGTGATCCGATTGCCTTCTCACTCCGGGCAAGCTCCGCGCCTGACAAAGTGGTAAGCGAGACATTTCCCCGCGGTCGCATGTATGAGATCATCGATGATATCGAAGCTTGCAGACGCGAACTGTTCATTTGGCGGAAACGCATCCAGGTCCAGGATGATTAGGAAGCGCCTCCAGCCCCTCCGGCCGCCGTCCCAGCGCCCTCGTCCAAGCTGGTAGCAACTCGGTCGAGGTGTCCACCCACACAAACCTGCGGTGCGCGATCACCTCCTCCACCAGCACGTCGTATGCCGCCCGCGGCATGGTCTGCCCGGCCGGGAACGTGGATGCCGCCCACCCCAGCAGCTCGGGCAGCCCTGGCCAAGCGGCCGGTCCCGTGGGCGGCATGCCGTCCATGATGATCACCAGCGCTGGTTTGCCCAGGGCGTCGATCTCGGCCAGCGGCGCCGGACCATCTGGCTCGGCGAGGTAGGCGACGATCTGGCCAGCCACCGCGGCCCGGAAGATTGGCGCCATGGCAGGCACGTTATCTCGGCTATGGCGGAGCAGCCGCTTGGCGAGGGACCGGGTGGCGACGAGCTGGCTGGTCATGGCATCGCCCCCAACAACTGCGGTTGCGTAACCAGCGGGCCACCCACGTCGACCTTGTTCGGGTTCTGCACATGCATGTTCAGACCTGTCGGCAATTTCCCGCCGAACTCCACACGGACGGTCGACTGACTGTTGCCGTCCGAGCCCGAACCGGACGCGCTGGCAAGCTGCATCGGGGCACCTTGCGCCTGGGGGGCCACGGGATCGAGGGCCAGCCCTACCCCGCGGTTGACCACGGCGGGGTCAAGCGTCCTGCCGGTTTCCCGCCGGGCCATAGCGCTGATCATCGCCGCGGCCGTGGCTTGGTTAGATCAACCACTTGCTCGAGCGTCGCCGCCGTGTCGACCGCCATGGTGTCCAGGCGCTGCGCCTCTAATTCCATAGCCCAGGGGGGATCGTTCGGGTGGACGCTCACAGGTCAGCCAAGCCCTCTCGTGTAACGGCCTGCAGGTCGCACATGCGGTCTACCAACGCCCGCTGAGCTTCGCTGACACGCTCCTGTTCAGCCTCCGCGATGGCTTCAGCGGGTGACTCGATTTCGTGGCCGAACCCCGTAGCGAGATACTCTCGCTCTAGTGCATCGAACGCGGCGCAGGCCTCCAGCAGATCGGCGTCTGGCGACGGCACGTGACCTGCGGGAATGCCGTCCAAAGCCCTCGCATCCCGTATGAGATCGAACGCTAGCCGTCCGGCAGTTGTGTTCTCCCCGTCCATGGTGAAGGCGCCCTCTGCGTTGTGCACGGCCAAGCATCTGGCGCGGGCAACAATGCCTGCAGCCGTTGTGGCGCGGAGGTCGCTCATGGCGAAGGCCAGGTCGTGAGCGGCATTCGCCAAGCGCTCCACCTCGGCCACGTCCAAGTTTCCATCGGGGAGAACGTCCATTGCCTGGATAGCCAAGTCGGAAGCGATGAACCGCTCGGCCAGGGCGAGCAACTCAGCGTCGGCATCAGTGTCCGGACCTCGGACACTGGAAGCCATCGCAGCGCCGGGCAGCAGAACGCCTGCCGCGACGGCCGAGAATAGGCTGCGCCGGTTCATGCCCTTGCCTCCTCGAGCATCGCCATCATCTCGCGAATCGCGGCCCTCGGCAGGTCGTTCATCGTGCCCGTGTTGTCGTAGTGCGTCTCAAGCCAAAGCTGCCCCTTGGCGATGGCACCCAAGGGCGTGTGCGCCTTCGTGGCGCAAATCTGCCGCTCCAACTGCCTCTGCTCCTCGCCAGTGGACAGCGCCTCCTTCCAGAAGCGGCGATAGACCCGGCCGTCTTCTTTGTAGCGGTTGGCGCGGTCGATGCAGCGGTAGGAGTGCTGCATCAGGGTCGTGCAGCGCTCGATCAGATCGAGCAGGCCGGCGTCCCGGTGATCAGTCACCGCCACCATTTGGCGGAAGTCCGCGACGGCGCTCATGCCGGCACTCCGCCGTGCACCGCGGTCAGCAAGCCGCCCTGGGGGTCCAGCACGTCCGACGGCTCGCACTCGTCACCGGAACATTCCGGGTCGCCGCCGCACTCCGCCGGGTCGCCCTCCTCCAGGTCCTGCCCCAGCGCGTCGAGCGCATCGAGGAGCGCGATTAGCAGACCGACGTCCCGCTCGATCCGGTGGCGCAGGTCGGGCGTGATGACACCCGTCCAGTCGACGGTCAGGGGAAGGGCGGGATGGCCTTGCAGGGTGGCGTAGCCGTCTCTCCAGTCCATCGCGAGCGGCAGGTCATCGCCCTCGGCGCGGGGTATCTGGACGCGAACCGTCGACGGTGCCGGGATAAGGTGTCTTCTATCCAGCGCACCCGGCGCGGCGCGGACGTGTCTTCTTCTCGCCAGCGTGACCGGCGTGGTATGGGCGTGTTCAGCCATAGCCTCGTTCTCCAGAACGTGGTTTCGGTCAGGCCGGGCGTGGTGTTGGACGCACTTCGCTCGGCCGATGCATGTAATGACATGCATGTTTGCGCCCTGTCAACACACGCGCTACAAGCCATACATGCCTGAGCTAAATGACAAGGTGTTCCAGATGCGAGTCTCGGAGGAGTTTCTCCGGACGATCGATGACTGGCGTCGTAAGCAAACGGACATCCCCGCGCGGGCGGAAGCGGTTCGCCGCCTAGTCGAAATGGGCCTCCTGTCAGAACAACAGGCCGACGAGGAAGATCAGTGACGCTGGCGACCGAGCCTGAGGCAACGCTAAAAGGCCTCGACGACGCCACGCGCATCGCCTTCCACATGGCAGAGTTCACCGCGCTCAAGAGCGACTTGGCGGATCACATCAAGTCCACCACTGCGAACCTGCAATACGCGCTGTTGGCGTCCGCCGGCGTATTCGCGTGGACGCTAAACGATCAGAGCGTCGGCCAAGCTACTCGGGATCACACTCGCGCCTTGAGCCTGGCAGTGTGGTTGCCGTTTCTCCTGTCTAATGTGTTCGGTCTCTATTCCATCCTCATACGAGTACGCATCGGGAAGGAGGTTCAATACGTTCGCAAGCTGGAGGCGTTGTTCAGCCTCCAAGGGCTAGGGTTCGAGGGTTTTCTGCACAATCACCTCGTGCTGGTGACCTGGCTGCAAACAGGCGCCTGGACGTTGTTGATCGTCGGCGACGCCGCGCTCGCGCTCGCAATCCGGTCGTGAGCCGCACCCTCGCCGCCATCCGCGCCGCCCTGGAGGCAGCCGGCGTCGAGTTCATCGAGCAGAATGGGGGCGGCCCGGGCGTGCGGCTGCGGTCGGCACCCAAGGTGCATCGAGACGTGGCCGGAGTTAGCTGAGCGATAAACGCTGGTTCGCCGTTCTGGATGTCGCGGCGTCGGTTGCCGAACCGCAGCACGTTCGTTCATATGAGGGTTGGCCTCGTGGGACGTGGATCCTTCAGCGTCGCGTTCACCAAAGGTGCTGCGCCATAAGGCGGTAGAGGAGCCACCAGATAATGAGCGCCTCGGCCTGGCTGAGCGCCGAGTGCCAAATTGTAAGTCAGTTTCGGGCTGGCGTTAAAATCTCGTTAGGAGTTCTTTACTGTTTGTAAATCTTGTCCCATATTTTCATCATGCCGTACCAAATCCGACATGCCGATGAAACTCTTGTACCTTCTAGGGACCTGACGTTTACGCGCTGCTCATTAGATGGGCTGGAGTTGCTGAAGAACCGAAGCTTCGGCAGGAATACACTGGCGTTCAGGTGGATTGTTGGCGCTGCGGTCGTGCTCGACGCTGTTGCCGCAATTCTCGATAAGCCGGTTGCCGTTTTCGGCATTGCCCTGGTCCTTGCGGTAGTCGCAACAGTTGCTGTCGCGCGCGTCCATGCAGACCGGCTTGTCAGATTGGCGAACACGGTGTCTCCACGTAAAGGTGAGGCGCAGTCCCACCAGACGGTTCGTCCTTTCGTGAATTACGGCTGAAGCTTGGCTCCCGGTAGGTTCACGAGGCAAGAAGCGCCCCCGGTCGGCCCTCACCGTTGATTGCGGATTGGAGCTAGCTAGATGTCGCGACAAACCCCTCCCAAGCCTCCAGCGCCGCCTTCCGCTCGGTGAGGAACTCCGCCCGCTGGTAAACAGCAGCAACACCCTGGATCGCCACCGTGACGTGGTTGAGCAGCCGGTCGCAAACGTGCGGGGCGAACCCTAGCCCAGCCAGGGCGGTAACACCGGAGCGGCGGAAGTCGTGGTAAGTCCAGGCCGCCATCAGGACCGGCTCGCGCCCTGCCGTCTCGGCCGCGTCTGCCTCAGCCTTCGCGATCTGACCATCAATCGCCGCTTTGATCGTCGAGAACGCGACCACCGGCGTCCCACCCGGCAGCGCGAACACCAGCGGCTGCCCTTGATCCCGCTCCAGCCCTTTCAGCACCGCCTGCGCGGCCGGAGCGAGCGGGACGACCTGCGCCCGGCCGTTCTTCGCCCGCTCGGCCGGCACCGTCCAGGTCGACAGGTCCGGAGCGAACTCAGCCCACATCGCGCCTGACACCTCGGAGCGCCGCTGCAGGGTGAGCATCAGGAACCGGACATAGGCGCCCTGCATCGCGCCGGCGACTGGGCTGGCCGCCCAGATGGCGCGCAGCTCGGCCTGGCTGAGCACCCGGTCCCGCGCCCTCTCTCGCCCCGGCGCAGCCAGTGACAGCCACGGGTTGGTGTCGAGCAGATTTGCCTTGATGCCCCAGCCGTAGCAGGCGCGGGCATAGGCCATCAGGCGATTGGCGCCGATCGGGCCCCGCTCCGTCGCGAACGCCTGGAGGGCTTGGGCTGCCTGCGTGCGGGTGAACGCCGCGGCAGGTTGCTGGAGGTGGGCAGCAAGCCCCTGCCGCACACGGGCGGTGGCTTCCTTGCGATAGGATGCCCGGCGCAGGGACAGCGCCCGCTCCTCCCAGGCCTGCACGAGCTTCTCGAGGGTGAAGGCGTCGGCGATCGAGACACGCTTGCGCTCCATCTGCGCGGCGCGACTGGCAGCCTCTGCCTCCTTCCGCTCGCCCACCGTGTCCCGCCGGTCGCGAACAGCACCTCGCAGCGCCTCGGCCTTGCGCCTAGCCTGGGCGGTGGTCAGCTCGGATCCCCAGTCGCCCAGCGGCTCGCGCCGGACCTTGTCGCCGGCGCGATACTGCAGCAGGAACACCTTGCGATGGCTGCCGTCCGCCCGGTTCGGCATCACGCGCACACCGAAGCCTTTCAGGACGTTGTCGAACACCAGCACGTCCTTTTTGCCGGCGGGCAGCACAGCCCTTTCACGCTGTCATCGGTCAGCTTCAAACCCCCAGATTTCTTGGCCGGCCCGTTTTGCGGACTCGGAGCGGACTCCTTTGAGTGGCTAGGTTCTGGCGTCGGCTGGCGGGTCATGTCGGACCGCGTAGCAGAGAGCCAGGCTAAATCAAAGGGTTAGGCGGCCAGTGTCGTTCTGTGTCTGTTCGTGGCGGCTCTGGAGGCGCGACTACGAATCTGGGGGTTGGAAGTTCGAGTCTTTCCGGGCGCGCCAAACTGTAGCAGGCCTATCGATGAGCGGCGCCCCGGGGAGGGCGACGCTAAGTCCGGAGCGCCGAGGCGCGGTTCTCGACCGAACGATGGCGGGCTGACCCTTCCCGCCGGCGCCATACAGGGCGCCCTTCATGACACATCCCTACGAAATCTAGCTTGAGGCCGCCTACCGCAAAGAGCGAGGTTTACTGATCAGCTTTTGCCGAAAGTGACCGTAAACATGCTGTTAATTCTCTTCGCCGTGCTGGCCGGGGTTACCGTTGCTGCGGCAGCGGCAAGTACAATCGACGAATGGCGCGATCGCCGAGACGGAACATGGCATTGGGTCGACGTCAAAGGTGATTTGTAACCGACGGCACTCGCTCGATCCCGATCGCGCGTTCGGCGCTGTAGCGTCGCCCAGCGAGGCCAAGCATTTCGGCTAGCCCGCCCTGTTCAGCCGCAGCTAGCCGGCAATCGCGCGCTCCGTCGCTGCTCCCGCCAGGGGTAGGCGCGGAACCAACGTGGACAGCACGAACGTGAGCGCCGCGAGAATGAACACGGCCCAGAACGTGACGTGCAACGACTCGCCGAGGGCGGACCGTACCGCCGCCATCCCGGCCAGCGTCTCCGGCCGGTCGAGTAACTGGCGGAGCTGATCGGGCGACACCACCGCGCGGCTGCCACCGGCGGCGAGGCTGTTGTTCAGTACCGCCCCCAGCACCGTGGCCCCGAGCGTGCTGCCCAGGCTGCGGGCGAAGATGTTGGACGCGGTGGCTGCGCCGCGCTCCGCCCAGCCGACGCTCGACTGCACCACCATGATCGCCGCCGTGCTGAGCAGCCCCATGCCAAGCCCGGTGACCAGTGAGCCCAGACCTCCGAGCAGCGGCGAGGAACCAGGCCGCAGCAACACGAACACGATGCCGCCGACGGGCAGCAATGCGCCGCCGCACAGGAGGATGGCGCGCAGGCCGAACCGGTTGAAGCTGCGCGCCCCCAGCGTGGCCCCCACCGGCCAACCCAGCACCATCACCGTAAGGGTGAAGCCCGCGACGAGCGGCGACTGGTCCAGCACGCCCTGCACGTACATCGGCAGGAACGCGGTGAGCCCGATCACCACCATCCCGCTCAGCAGCGTCGCGGCGTTGGCGGTGGCGATCGGCCGGAACGACCACAGCCGGAACGCCACGATGGGGTTCGCGGCCCGCCGCTCCTGCCACACGAACAGAGCGGTCGCGGCCGCGAATACGGCGAAAGCTGCCAAGGTCGACCCCAGCTGGCCGGTGCCGATCTGCGTCAACCCGAGCATCAGTGAGGCCATCGCGAGGGTGAACAGCGCGGCCCCCGGCACGTCCACGCGGGCATGCTCGGCCGAGACCTGCTCGCGCAGGAAGGCGGCGAATCCGGCCATCGCGAGCAGGCCGACCGGCAGATTGATCCAGAAAATCCAGGCCCAGGACAGATGCTGGATGATCAACCCGCCCGCCAATGGACCCAGTACCGACGAGAGGCCCCACACGCTGGCCAGCCAGCCCTGCACCTTGCCGCGCTCCTGCACCGGGTAGAGGTCACCCACGACCGTCATGCACACCGGCTGGATCGCTCCGGCGCCCACGCCCTGCAACAGCCGGAAGCCGATCAGCGAGGGGATCGACCAGGCCATCCCGCACAGCAGCGACCCGACCAGGAAGATGCCGATCCCCACCAGCAGCACCGGCTTGCGGCCATAAGTGTCGGCCAGCTTGCCGAACACGACCGTCATCGCCGTCTGGGTGAGCAGGTAGGCGGAGAACACCCACGCATACAGGTGCAAATCGCCGAGCTGGCCCGCAATCTTGGGCATGGCGGTGGACACGATGGTCGCCTCCACGGCGATCATGAAGGTTCCGGCCATCACGGAGGCGATGATCCAGGGCCGGCGAGAAAGGGAAGATTGCATTCTCGTCACATAGGACGGTGCGGCCGTTTGCCAAAGCATAGAACCTGCCGACTGAAGGTCACGCTGAGCTGAGCAACTTGGCCGGTGCGGGTTGGTTACGCATTGAAGGCGAAGCAGGCCGCGCCGCAGACAGGAGATAGAACATGCCGCAACGCCCGATCTGGCGAGGCCACCTCCGGCTGGCCCTGGTGTCGTGCCCGGTCGCCCTCTACAGCGCGAACCACGATCGCGGATCACTGCACTTCAACCTGATCAACCCGGCGACGGGCAACCGGATCCGCATGATCACCCAGGATGCCGAAACCGGTGACACGTTGTCGCGCGGGGATCTGGTGAAGGGCTACGAGTTCAAAAAGGACCACTACCTCATCATCGACGACGAGGATTTCGAGAGCGCCCGGATCGAGAGCTCATCGGTGGTCAAGATCGACAAGTTCGTGGACGCCGCTTCGATCGACCCAATCTACTTCGACGCGAGCTATTACGTCGCCCCCGACGGCGATGCCGGCCAAGATGTCTATGTCGTGCTGCGGGACGCCATCGCCAGCACGGGCAAGATCGCCCTGTCCCGCCTGGTGATCGCGCGGCGGGAGCATCCGATCGCGATCATGCCGATGGGCAAGGGCCTGGTGATCCATACCCTGCACGAGGAGCGCGATCTGAACGACTATGCCGGATTGTTCGACACCATTCCGGATGCCAAGCCGGATCCGGACATGATCCAACTGGCAACACAGCTGATCGACCGGCAGACCGGCGAATACGACCCGGCCGATGTGGAGGACCGCTACGAGACGCGGCTACGGGCGATGATCGAGGCGAAGCTAAAGGGCGAGGGCATCGAGCCAGAGGCCGAGGACGCCCCCGATCACAGCAATGTCGTCGACCTCATGGCTGCGCTGCGCAAGAGCCTTGGGCAATCCTCCGAGGCGCCGTCGGCTGCCAGCAAGACGGCAGCTGCGCCGAAAGCGGCAGCTAAGGCAAAGCCATCAAAGGCCAAGACCCCCGAGAAGGCAGCCGACGCGCCGTCAGCCCCCGCCAAACCTGCCAGGCGGAAGAGCGCCTGAATCGTGATCGACCTGCCACCGCCTGAGCCTGGTGTGCCGGTCGTCTTCCAGGCAGACCTCGCAATAGATCATGTGGGTCTGCCCGTGATACCCGGTGTCTTCGTCGCTGATGCCGCACTCGGGGCATTGGTAATGCCAGAGTGGCACGACGGTCTGCTTGGTGGTGGTGGACATGCGAGGCCTTCCAGCTTGAGCGCTGCGAGTCGTGGCAGATGGACAGTCTATCAGCGCAAAACAGCCTCGCCAGGCCGCCGTGTTCACAATTTGATTCCCGCTTCAGCGCGTCAAGGGGCGACCCAACGTCCACACCTATGAAGGAGGGTGGGTGAAGGAGGGTGGGCTCCAGCCCGCCAGCCGCAGCAAAGTGCTGGGCCGAGCCCACCCCACGGTTGGTGCAGTTCCACGGAAGCGGTGTCTTGGTTACTCTCCGGTTGGGGCAGCGATGCCGATCCGGAGCATGTCATGGCGGTCAGCGAACAGAACTGGGCGGGTAACTACACCTTTACCGCCGCGCACATTCACCGGCCGGAGTCGATCGACGCGCTGCGCCACCTGGTCGCCGCCGCCCCGAAGATCCGCGCGATCGGCAGCCGCCACTCCTTCAACGGCATCGCCGACTCTCCAGGCGAGTTGGTCGATCTGGCAGCCCTGGCCTCGGACATCGCGCTGGACCGGGAGGCGATGACCGTCACAGTCGGCGCCGCCACGTCGTACGGCGCCTTGGCGGACTGGCTGCACCGCCGGGGGTACGCGCTGCACAACCTGGCCTCCTTGCCCCACATCACCGTCGCAGGGGGAATTTCGACCGGCACGCACGGCTCCGGCGATCGCAACGGGCCGCTGTCGAGTGCAGTGGCCGGCCTGGAACTCGTGCTGGCCGACGGGAGCCTATGCCGGGTCGGTCGTGGGGACGAGGGCTTCGACGGAATGGTCGTCGGGCTCGGCGCATTCGGCATCGTCACCCGTGTGATACTCACGGTCGAGCCCACCTTCGACGTGCGGCAAGATTCCTTCGTGAACCTTGCCTGGGATGATCTGCTGGCCAATTTCGAAGCGATCTCATCGGCGGCCTACAGCGTCAGCATCATGACGAAATGGTCGAACGAAACCGCCGACCGGCTCTGGCTCAAGACCCGGCTGACGGCCGACTCGCCGAGCGAGTTGGCGATCTCCCATCTTGGTTTGCGCGCCGGACCACCGGAGGCGGTCAGCGTCGCAGATGTTGCCCCCTCCCCCCAGCTGACCGCGTTCGGCGGAATACCCGGCCCGTGGTCCGAGCGGCTGGCGCATTTCAGGCCGGACGCCGTCCCGGGAAACATCGAGCAGATCCAGAGCGAGTACATGATCCCGCGGATGCGCCTCGCGGAGGCCGTGACGGCCATTCGCGCGATGGCGGGCCGCGTGGATGCCTGCTTGCGGGCCGCCGAAATCCGCACCATGGCGGCCGACGCCTTCTGGCTCAGCCCGGCGTACTGCCAGGACTCTGTGGGCCTGCATTTCACCTGGCACAAGCGGCCGGCCGAGGTGGACGCGATCACGCAGGAGCTGGAAGACAGGCTGATCCCGCTGGGCGCGCGGCCGCACTGGGGCAAGGTGCTGCATGCCGATGCGGCCACGCTGATGCCGCTCTATCCACGCCTCGCGCAATTCCGCGCCCTGGCGACGCGGTATGATCCGTCGGGCAAGTTCCGCAACGCATTCATGGACCGGCACGTCTTCGGCTGAGAGCGCCGCGGCCGCCTGCCATCAATCGAGCCGGACGGCGATGCCCTCGAGGCCGGGGCCAGCACTGGGGAAATCCCGCATGATCGCCGGGTCGTGCCCAGGGATCACCAGGTGCTCCGCATCGGCCAGCCGCCGCAGCGTGACGAACCCGTCCAGCGCGGCGCCGACATGGTAGATTCCGGGGAATGGCCGGTTCTCGCGGAAGTTCTCGCCGAAATGCACGGCGTCGGAGGCGAGCACCATCCAGCCCTTGCGCGTCCAGGCGCGCACGACCTGCTGGCCGTTGGTGTGGCCGCCGATCCGGTGCAGCTCCAGCCCCGGGGCGAGCGTGGCCGACCCATCGTGATAGGTTAGCCGGCCGGCAAACAGCTTGTGCAGCGCCGCCCCGATATCGTCCGGGTCGTAGCCCTGGCGCAGGAAGCTGTGGCACATGCAGCGCCCGGTGGCGTAGGCCATCTCGCTCTCCTGCAGGTGGAATTTGGCCTGCGGGAACAGGTGGTGGTTGCCGGCGTGGTCGTAATGCAGGTGGGTCAGCACGACGGTCCCGACTTCGGCCGGGTCGACGCCGATCAGGCGCAAGCCGTCGCCAGGGCAGCGCAAATGCTCCCGTCCGCGCCGGGCGGCGACGGTGGCGTCGAAGCCGGTGTCGACGACCACGTCCCCCTCGGGCCCGCGCACGACGAACACGAAATAGTCGAATGGCATGGGGCCGTCATGCGCATCGCCGCCGATGAAGTTCTCCGCCCGGCGACGGCCGGCGAAGTGCGCGAACCGGATGGCAAACAGCTGGTACTCGGGATGCTCCGTCAATCATGCCTCCGGTCTTGTGGATGCAAACGCTGTCTGCGTAGCGTAACGGAACTCCCGGGAGAGCCCTAGCATGTTCACCGTCACGCACCGCACTCTCGGCCGCACCCCGCTCAGCCGGCGAGCGATCCTGGGCGGGATTGCCGCCGCCGGGCTGGGCCCCTGGCCGATCGCGCGCGCGGCCGAGACGCTGATCGTGAACGGCTATGGCGGTGAGTTCGGTGACATCCTGAAGGCCACGGTGATCGCCCCGTTCGAGAAGAAGTTCGGTGTGTCGGTGACCTACGACGACACCGGAACCTCCTCCACCAACTACGCCAAGATCCGCGCGACCGGCGGCGCGCCTGGCTTCGATGTTGCGGCCGAGCTCACCGCGGCGGAGAATGCGCTTGGCGCCCGGGAGAAACTGCTGCTGCCGGTCACGGAGAAGGAAGTTCCGAACCTGGCCCATACCTGGGCCAAAAGCCGCGCCAGCATTCCGCCGAACGGTACCGTCAACTATTACCACTACGCGTCGCTGTTCTATAACAAGGACAAAGTGAAGCCGCCGGTCTCGTGGCTCGATTATTTCCGTCCGGCTGCCCTCTACGGCGACGCTGCCAAAGGTAGGCTGCTCGCCTTCGACCCGGCGAACGTGCTGGAGATCTACGCGCTGGCAATGGGCGCACAAACCCAGGGCGGCGGGATCGCCAACATGGATCCCGGCTGGGCGCTGCTGAAGGAGCAGAAGCCGTTCCTGGGCCAGGTGCCCACCATGTCGTCCGCCGCGGTGCCGTATTTCGAGAACGGCACGGTGTGGCTGGCACCGTTCTGGTCGTCCCGCGCGGCGTACTACCAGGCGCGCGGGCTGCCGTTCGACTTCCTGATCCCGAAAGAAGGCACGATGGGGCTGGGCGGCACCTCCGGCATTCCGATCAACGCCGACAACAAGCCGCTCGCCTACGAGTTCCTGAATTTCCGCCTGCAGCCGGATGTGCAACGCGCCTTCTGCCTGGCCTATTACGCGAGCCCGGGCCGGCCGGATATCGACCTGCCGGCGGATTTCGCGGCAAAGCAGATCACGACGCAGGCGAAGATGGATGCGTTGGAGTTGCCGGATGCAACCGCGATCGCAACCAACATCAAAGCGTGGACCCTGCGGTTTCAAGAAATCATGGGCGGCTGATACCAACAGCCTAAGGCACTGACCCTCACCAAGTAGGGTGCAATGCGCTTTGGCATTGCACCAGACAAACGCGCCGATCGAAGCGTGAGCCTACGTCTACAAGGCGCTACGGTATCGTGAGCCCGCCATCGACGGTAATGGTCGCCCCCGTCACGTACGCCGCTTCCACGCTCGCCAGATACATCACGGCCGCCGCCACATCGTCCGGCGTGCCGGCGCGCCGCAGCGGCACGCCGGCCAGCTTACGCGCACGAAACACCGGGTCGGCCAGCATGTGGCGGTTGATGTCGGTCTCGATCGTGCCCGGTGCGACGAGGTTCACGGTGATCGCGTGCTCCGCCAGTTCCAGCGCCATGGAGCGGGCCAGCATCATGATGCCGCCCTTGGTCGCGGCGTAATGCGCGATATCGGGATTGGCGTGCGCCTGGTTGACGGAGGAGATCATCACGATCCGTCCGCCCTGCCCCGCTGCCACCATGAGCTTCGCTGCCTCCTGCGCCACGCAGAACGTGCCCCGCAGGTTGACGGCGTGGACGCGGTCCCAGTCGGCGTCGGTAATCTCCAGCATCGCCTTGCGCTGGATCATCCCGGCATTGCAGACCACCACCGGCAGGCTGCCCAGCGCGGCGTTGGCCTGCTGCACCGCGCGGCGTGCCGCTGCAGCGTCGCCGAGATCTGCCCGGATTAGGACCGCCCTACGCCCCTCCGCTTCGATCAAACCGGCCAACTCTGCCGCCCGATCCTGGTCGCGATACCAATGCAGCGCGATATCCATGCCGCCACGGGCCAAGTGCAGCGCGATGGCGCGGCCCATGCCGAGGCTGTCGGTGCCCGTCACCAGGGCGTTGGATCCGAACGCGGTCACGCCGGGTAGACCAGGCAGTCCGCCGGGGACACGCTCATCGCAACCATGTCCCCCTGCTTCGGCAGCGTGAGCGAGCGATCGTTGGTCAGCTCGATCAGGCAGCGCTCGTCATCCGGCAGCATCACGTGCAGCTCCGTCCGTCCGCCCAGGAATGCCACCCGGTCCAGCCGCCCGGTCAGCGCCAATGCGCCCTCCGTCGCCGAGCCCAACCGCACCCGCTCGGGCCTGAACGCCAGCAGCGCGTCCGTGCCGGGCGGCAGGCTGTGCGCCACCGGCATCGGCCCGGAGGCTAGCCGCACGCCGCCCGGCTCGGCCCGGCAGCGACGCAGGTTCATGGTGCCGATGAACTCGGCGACAAAGCGGTCGGCGGGCTTGTCGTAGATCGTCGCCGGGTCCGCGATCTGCACGACCCTACCCTGGCGCATCACCGCCACCCGGTCCGACATCACCAGCGCTTCCCCCTGGTCGTGCGTCACGAGCACGGTGGTGATGCCCAATTTACGCTGCAGCCCGGAGATCTCGAGCCGCATGTCTTCGCGCAGTTTCAGATCGAGGTTGCTGAGCGGCTCGTCCAGCAGCAGCACCGCCGGGCGGATCACCAGGGCGCGGGCCAGTGCCACGCGTTGCCGCTGACCGCCGCTGAGCTGCCCGGGGCGGCGGGCATCCAGGCCCGAAAGCTGCACCAGCGCCAACGCCTCCGCCACCCGGGCCGCGATTGCCGCCCGCGGCACCCGGCGCATACGCAGGCCGAACGCGACGTTCTCCGCCACGGTGCGATGCGGGAACAGGGCATAGTCCTGGAACACCATGCCGATGCCGCGGCGGAACACCGGCACGTCCGTCACCTCCCGCCCATCCAGCCGGATGTTGCCGGAGTCGGGACGCAGGAAACCGGCGATCAGGTTCAGTGTCGTCGTCTTGCCGCAGCCGGACGGGCCCAGCAGCGTCAGGAACTCGCCCGGTGCGACCGTGAGGCTCACATCCTGCACCACGGGCTGCGCGCCGAAGGATTTGCGCACGCCGTCGACGACCAGGGCGGCCGGTTCGGTCAATGCTGTGCCTCGTACAGGAATTCGCCGACGTTGAAGAAGCGCTGCACGATACCGATCAACACGATCGGCACCACCAGCGTCAGCACGGCGACGGCGGCGAGGGTGGGAGCGAAGCCGAACTCCAGGAAGCTCAGGATCGTCACCGTGATCGGCTGGCTGCCGGGCCGCGCCAGGAACAGCGAGATGCTGTAATCGGTGAACGACTGCACGAAGGCGAAGCTGCCGCCGGCGAACACGCCGCTCTTGGCGAGTGGCAGCGTCACTTCCCAGAATGTCCGCAGCGGCGACGCCCCCAGGCTGAGCGCGCCCATCTCGGCGTTGCGCGGGACCGTCTGCAGGCTGACACCGATGGTGCGCACGGCGAAGGGCAGGCAGATCACCAGGTGGCCGATCAGCAGCGCGGGCAAGCCGAACAGGGCGCGCAACCCTGCCAGCTGCAGCATCTGCAGCAGCCCGATCCCGGTCACCAGCGCCGGCAGCGCGAGCGGCCCGAGGGCCAGTGCCGCCAGCGCAGCGCGGCCCGGGAAGCGGCCCCGCGTCAACCCGTAGGCGAGCGGGAAGCCGAGCAGCACGGCCAGAATCGCCGCCCCCGTGGCCAGTTCGACGCTGAACAGCAGCGGGTTGAGCCAGCGCGGGACCAGCGCCGCTTCCCACCAACGCAGCGAGAAGCCGACCGGCGGGAAACGCGATTGGTTGGACGCATTGAACGACACGGTCGCCGTGATGATGATCGGGCCCAGCGCAAACAGGTACACCGCCGCGACGGCCACTCGTAGGACCCACCAAGATAGGCTCGTCCTCATGCCAGGCGCCGTCGCGTGCCGAGGGCCGACCCCAATAACAGCATAGCGAGTGCGCTCACGATCAGCACCGCGCCCAGGGCGGACCCGATCGACCAGTCCATGATGGACACCATGAACTCGTAGATCAGCGTCGCCAGTGTTTGTGTCGCCGGGCCGCCCAGGATGGCGGGCGTGGCGTACGCGCTGATGGCCAGAGTGAAGCTCAGCAGGAACGCGCCGGCGATGCCGGGGGCGGACAAGGGCAGCGTTATCTCGAGGAAGGTGCGCAGCCGCCCGGCGCCCAGGCCCATGGCCGCGCGCTCCACATTCGGGTTCAGTCCATTCAGCGTGGTGAGGATGGTCAGCACACCGTATGGCAGCAGCGCGTGCGTCAGGCCGACCACGATGGCGCCGGAGGAAGGCAGCAGGTCCAGCGGCTGCTTCAGGATCCCCGTCCAGAGCAGGAAGCCGTTGATCGCGCCCTCGCGGTTGAGCAGCACCCACCAGCCATAGGTGCGAACGATGACACTGGCCATCAGGGGCGCCAGGATCAGGGCGATCAGCAGCCCCTTCGCCCCGCTGCTGGTGCGGGCCAGGAAGAAGGCGACCGGGTAGCTCAACACCACCACCAGCGCGCCCACGGCCGCCCCGATCCAGAAGGTCCGCACGATCGCCCGCAGATACAGCGGATGGCTGAAGATGAAGACGTAGTTCTCCGTGGTGAGCTGCCGGGTGAGCACCTGGGCGTCGGACTTGAACACGCTGGCGGTGAGCAGGAGCGCGTTCGGCGCCACGAAGAACACCAGCAGGAACAGCGAGGGCAGCCAGGCCATGAGAAGGGCGGCCCGGGTCGGCGCTTGATCGTTCAATCGGTCCGAACTCCGCCGTGACGCATGCCGGGATGATGCGTGGCAGCAAAGATGCGTGCAAGCGACGATTGTGGCTTGCAAAGCGCCGCGCTGCGAACCGACGATAGCGCTGTGACAGGAGGTGCCTATGCCGATCACCCGCCGCACGCTGCTGGGAGCCGCCGGGTTAGCCGCCGGGTCGGGCCCGTGGATCATCGCACGCGCCGCCGAGACGCTGACCGTGGCGGCCTATGGCGGCGAGTACCGCGACATCTTCATCCGCACGGTGATCGAACCGTTCGAGAAGAAGTTCTCCGTCAAGGTCGAATACGACGATAGCGGCGGGGTGGACCCGTACCCGCGCATCCGCGCCTCCCAAGGCAGCCCCGGCTTCGACGTCGCCGCGGAGATGGTGCCGAGCACGATCATACTCGGCGCCCGCGAGAAGCTGCTGGAGCCGATCACGGAAAAGGAGGTGCCTAACATGAAGTACCTCTGGCCCGGCGCCGCCAAGCTGATGCCGCCCTATGGGATCGCGCAGAACTACCAGTATCTCGCCCTGGTGTGGAACAAGGACAAGATCGCCAAGCCGGACTCGTGGCTGGATTACTGGCGCGCCGGCGACAAATACGGCGACACGGTGAAGGGGCACCTGGTCAGCCATAGCCCGGCGAACTACACCCTCGCCGTTTATGCCATGCTGATGGGCGCGCGGGCCGCAGGTGGCAGCGATACCAACCTCGACCCGGTCTGGCAGATGCTGACGAAGCAGAAGCCGCTGATCGGCCTGGTCGCCGCCTCCTCCGCCCAGGCGGTGCCGTATATGGAGAACGGAGAGGCCTGGCTGCTACCCTTCTGGAGCGGCCGCGCCGCGCTGTATGCCCATCGCGGCCTACCCTACGGTGTGACGATCCCAAAGGAGGGTACGCTCGCGCTGGCCAACACGTCCGCCGTGCCGATCGGCGCCGCCAACAAGCGGCTCGCCTTCGAGTTCCTGAACTTCCGGCTGGAACCGGAGATCCAACGTGCCTTCTGCCTGGAATACTTCGCCAGTCCGGGGCGGATGGATATCACCGACTGGCCGGCCGACTACGCGGCCACGCAACTCACGACGGACGCCAAGATGCAGGCGGTGAGCTTCCCCGACGATGCCTTGCTGGCGCAGCAGCAACGCGCCTGGACGCTGAAGTGGCAGGACGTCATGGGGAGTTGAAACAAGGATAAGTAGGGTGGGCTTCAGCCCACCACCTTGCCGCCGCTGGTGGGCTGAAGCCCACCCGACATCATACCTACAGGCGGGCTCTCAGGACTCGATGAATTCTGCGAAGTAGTCGTCGACCGTGACGTGCTTCTCGGTAAGGCCGAGGCGGTGGCCCATGTCGCAGAAGATTTTCATCGTGGCCCGATTGCGCTCCAACCCGTGCGCGTACGGATCGTCGCCCATCGCGGCGATCGTCTCCTCCAGTTCCGCCTCCAGCCACGGCGAGACGTAGGGGAACGATCGGCACTCCGCCCGGAAGTAGTCCTCGCAACGGCTGAACGCCTGTGTGACCGCCGGCGCCAACTGCTTGTTCGCCTCCCAAGCGTCGCGCCTTAGAACCACGAGGTGCTGCGGTGGGAACACGCCGGTATCGGCGAAATACTGCCGCTCGACCGCCCGGAACTCCGGTATCAACCGCACGATCGGTCCGTTCGCCGGATGGTACCGCGCCGGGCGGGGCGGGCTGTAGATCGCGTCCAACTCACCCTCCAGCAGCATGTCCGACAGCGACCGGCCCGGCGACGGCACCGCTATCCCCGCAGGATAGGTTTCGTTGCGTTTGGAGTACGCTGCGTCGATGTCGCCGATGGTCCACTGCACGTTTTCCGGCGGAACGCCCATGTAGTCCAGGAAGTGCCGGTACCAGATCGAGCCGCTCGCCGTCCAGCTATACATGCCGATGCGCTTGCCCGCGAGCCCGGCCACGGTGCGGATGGCCGATCCCTGCCGCACATACAAATCGCGCGCCGTGAAGTTGCGCAGCACGAACACCGGCAACCCCACGGCCGATCGGTCACCGCGACCGATGCGCCCCAGGTGTAACCCCATCGAGGACTCGCCGCCCTGCACCGTGTCGTCGCCAAGGCTGCGCCTCAGCATGTCGGCACGATCCGGCCACGATCCTTGGCGGCCCAGGATCAGATCGAGCCCGACCCCCTCCACCCCGACCGCACCCGTGGCGAGCGGCATCACCCGGGCGTAATCGGCACAGGTCAGCCGGATCTGTTGCGTCGGCATATCGTATCTCCCACGGTCGTCCGTCACGCTGCGTCCGGCCGCTCCAACGTGTCAATCTCCTGCAACCGTGGCCGGCGTGGCGGCTTACGGCGCCGGTGTCCCAGCACCCGCCAATCCGCGTGGATCGGACGGTACTCGTCGCGCGCAAGTAGCATTTCGCGCCAGAAACCGTCGTAGTCGCGGTCCAACTGCGGTCCCGCCGACTCGTGATCGAACTGGCTTGCGACTTCGTGATACACGTCGAGGTTGGTAAGGTCGGGACGCGGCGTGCGCCCGTCCTGATGCTCGCGCCACATGCCCCGATACAAATCCTCCAGCCGGCGCACCAGCAGCGGAGTGTCGAACAGCGTACAAGTATCGCGGCCCACCAGCAGCCGGTTGCGATACACGGCCAGGGCGCCCCGGTCGCGTCCCAGTGCGATCGCCAGCTGCACGTAGTCGGCCGCGTCGGCACAGACGAGTTCGGGCAACCCGGCGGCGCGCACCAGGCTGCCGCACACGCGCGAGGCGAAGGAGCGCCCACTGAACGTCAGCACCGGCGTACCCATCCACAGCGCGTCCGACGCCGTGGTGTGGGCCCCGTACGGCGCCGTGTCGAGAAACAGATCGGCCAGGCCGTAGCGCGCGAGATGCTCGGCATGGCCCATCTTCTCCGCGAACACGAGGCGCGCGTCCGGAATACCCAGCGCCTCGGCGTGCTGACGCAACCGCTCGTCCACTGCATCCCCGCCGCTCAACAGCCACAGCACGCTCCCGGGCACCTCCCGCAGGATCGTCAGCCAGCGCTCGAACATGATCCGGGTCAGCTTGTGCGTGCCGTTGAAGCAGCAGAACACGGTGCCGTCCTGCGGCAGCCCGAGTTCTTCACGGGTGAACTGCCGCGGCGAGACGACGCGCTGGCGGTCGTTCGGCTGATAGCACGGCAGGCGCATCACCGCCTCGGAGTAGTAGGCCTCGTGCCCGGCGGGGATGATCCAGTCATCGGCGATGATGTAATTGTGGAACGGGCTGCCGGTGCTGCCCGGGTAGCCGAGCCAGTTCACGATCACCGGCGCCGGGCGCAGGGCCAGCAGCTTGTTGCGGGCATCGCGCGTGTAGCCGTTGACGTCGACCAGGATCTGGATGCCGTCATCCACCATGCGCTGCGCGACGGCCGCATCGTCGAGCCCGGCGACGGGGATCCATTGGTCCGCTGCCGCCTTGAAGCGGTCCTGCAAACTCGTCTCCGAATTAGGCCCGCAGTAATAGGCAAAGACTTCGACCCGATCGTGGTCGTGCAGTTCGAACACCTCCGCCATCAGGTATCCCACCGCATGCTCCCGCAGGTCGGAGGACAGGTAGCCAATGCGTAGCCGACCCGGCAATGCCGCGCCGGGATGGCATTTATGGGGGGCGCTGGCCGGCACGCCCACATCCGTGCGGCTATAGGTCCAGGCGAGGCCCAATTGATACAGCGGATCGTCGATGAAACTTGCGGCCGACAGCGGCGACATGCCGGCCGCCAGTTCGGCGCGTGCCATGCCCTCCACCGGCGGCAATACCGGCCATTTGCACTGGCGCTGCCGGAGTGCCACGAAGTGTTGCACCGCCTCGCGCTGGCTGCGGTCCAGTTCCAGCGCCTGCGCCAGCATTGCCTCGGCCTCTGCATCGCGGTGCGCGGTTTCCAGCACCCGGGCCGCCTGGATCAGGGCGATGGTCTTGTGCCCGAGATTGGTCCCGGTGACCGGTGCCAGCTGGTCGATGACCTGCGACCATTGCGCCACCGCCTGGTCCGGTGCGCCGAGGCCCTCGTGGACGCGACCGAGATTGATGCGGACCGGCATGAACGCCGGGTTCAACGCCACGGCACGTTCCAGCACGTCCTTGGCGGCCGGCAGGTCCTTGGAATCGGTGAGCGTGACGGCGTAGTTGAACATGACCGCGTAGCTGAGCGGGTGGTCGCCGTTATGGGTGATCCACGTCGCATACAGCGCCTGCACCGCCCGATGGCGCGCGCCGAGTTTCAGCACCTGGGCCGCCTGGAACAGGTCCTGCACGCTCAGCGTGCGTGTCGTCGCGCCGGCGAGGGCGGCCTCGAGGAAATCTTCGCTCATCGTAGGGCGCTCCTAAACTCGGTCATGACAAGGCTGTTGCCAGCGCGGCCAGTTGGTCCGATGTCAGGTTCGCCAACTGCGTGTCGGCAAGGCTGCCGATCTGGGTGTCGTCCAGCGCCTCGAGCTGGTCATTGCTCAGGCCGGACAGCGTGGTGGCGGACAGGCCGGCCACCGTCGTCGTCGTCAGCCCGCTCAACTGCACCGCGGACAACCTGCTGAGCGTCGTCGTGGCGATGGCGTTGAGCTGCACCGCCGTCAGGCTGCCGACCTGTTGCGAACCGAGCGAGGCGAATTGCGTGCTGGTCAGCTCGTTCAATTCGGTCCCGGTGAGGTTGCCCACCTGCCCCGTCCCGAGCGCGCCGATCTGCGATGCGGACAAAGTGCCGACCTGGCTCGCCGACAAGCTCCGCAACTGCACGCGCACCAGCCCGCCCAGCTGCGTCACCGTCAACGCCTGGATGTCGGTGTTGGACAGCTCCTGGATGGCGCTCGGCTGCAGTTGGCCGAGTTGCGCCGGCGTGAGCCCGGCGAGTTGCGTGAGCGAGATCGCGTCGATCTGTGCGCTCGTCAGGCCGGCCAGGCCGCTGGCGGACAGCGACGTGATCTGTGTCGCTGCGATGGCGCCGAACTGCGTGGTGGACAGGGCTGCCACCTGGTTGCCGGACAGCCCGCCCAGCTCCGTCGCCGACAACAGCCCGATCTGCGCCGTGGTCAGCGCGCCGAGCTGCTGGTTGGTCAGCGCCGCCACGCCCGTCGCCGAGAAGCTCGCGAACTGCGTGGTGGACAGCGCGGCGATCCCGGTCGTGCTGAGGCCGGCGATCGCGGTGGTCGACAACGCCGCCACCTGCGTGCCGGTGACTGCGCCAAGCTGCGTCGCCGAAAGTGCGCCGACCTGGGTCGCCGACAATCCCGCGACGCCCGTGGTGGACAACGCCGCGATCTGCGAAGTACTCAGTGCCGCGACCTGCGTCGTGGACAGCGACGCCACTTCGCTGCCCGTCAGCCCGCCGATCTCCGTCGCGGTCAACTGGCCGAGTTGCGAACCGCTCAACGTGGCGAACTGGGTGTCGCTCAACGCCGCGATCTGTGTTCCGGTCAGGCTCCCGGCCTGGGCGGCGGACAGTTCGCCGACCTGGCCGGTGGTCAACCCGGCAAGCCCCGTGGTGGACAGCGCCGCCACTTGCGACGCGCTCAGCGCGGCCAGTTGCGTGTCGGCCAGCCCGCCGACATCGCTCGCCGTCAGGCCCGCAACGGCATCGGACGAGAGCGCACCGATATCGGCCACGCTCAGGCTGGCGATCTGTGTCGCGCCCAGCCCTGCCACCTGCGTGCCGGACAGGCCGCCGAGTTCGGTGGTGGTCAGCGCCGCGATCTCGCCCGTGGTCAGCCCCTGGATCGCAGTCGTCGTCAGCGAGCCGATCTGCGCCGGGGTCAAGGCGCGCAGCTGCGTCGTGGCGAGCAACGAGAGTGAGGTCGCACCTAACCCGGCGATTGCGGTGGTGGACAGCTGGGCGGCTTGCGTCACCGACAAGGCGCCGAGTTGGGTCGTGCCCAACCCGGTGAGCTGCGTCGCCGTCAGGCCCGCAATGCCGGTGCTGGTCAGCGCCTTGATCGCCGTCGTGTCCAACGCCGCCAGCTGCGTGCTGGCCAGGGCGGCGACGCCAGTGCCGGTCAGGCCGCCGATCTGTGTCACGGTCAGGTCACCAACCTGCGTCGTGCTCAACGCCGCGACCTGCGCGCTGGTGAAAGCGGCGACCTGCGTGCGGGTCAGCGCGGTCAGCTGGGTCGGATCGAGCGAGCCAATCTGCGCCGCGGTCAGGCTCGCCACGCCGGAGGTGGACAGCGCCGCGATCTGGGTGGTGCCGAGCGCGTCCAACTGGTCCGGCGTCAACGCCGAAACCTGCCTTGTGGTCAACGCACCGATCTGCGCCGTGCTCAGCGAGGCGAGCTGCACCGTGCCGAGGGCGGCGACCTCCGTGCCAGACAGGCCGGCGACCTGGGCCGCCGTCAGACCGCGCAACTGCGCCGTGCTCAGCGCCGACAACTCCGCCGTGCCGAGCCCGGCGAGTGCGAAGTTGGACAGGCCCGAGACCTGCGTGGCCGAGAGTTGGCCCACGGACGTGGCCGTCAGCGCCGCCGCCTGCTCGCCCGACAGCGCGCCGACCTGCCCGGCCGTAAGCCCGGCAACCTGCGCCGTGGTCAGCCGGGCGATGTCGGTGTCGGACAGCCCGTCGATCGCGGCCGTCGACAGGGCGGCGATCTGGCTGCCCTGCAGCGCGCCTAGCTGCGTGGTAGACAGCGCGGCAAGCTGCGTGTCGAGCAAGCCCGCGGCAATCGTGGTCGACAGGGACGCGATCTGGCCCGTGGTCAGCGCGGCGATCTGCGTCTGGCCCAAGGCCGCCGCCTGGGTCGGCGTCAGGCCGGTGATCTGCGTCGTGGTCAACCCGGCCACCGCATTCGTGGACAGACCGTCCAGTGCCGCCGGCTGCAGCGCGGCGATTTGCGACGTGGTGACGGCGGCGAGCTGCGCCGGGCCGAGTGCCGCGAGTTGCGCGTCGCCCAAAGCCGCGATCGCGCCCGTGCTGAGCCCGGCCACCGCGGTCGTGCTCAGGCTGCCGAGCTGCGTGGCGGTCAGCGCCGAGATGCTGCCGGCGGACAGCCCGTTGATCTGCGTCGTGGCGAGCGTCGCGATCTGTCCCGTGGTGAGCGCAGCGGCCTGCAGCTGGCTGAACGCGCCCAACTGCCCCGTGGTGAGGCTCGCGAGCTGCGCCGGCGCCAGCGCGGCGATATCGGCCGTGCTAAACCCGCCGATCGCGTTGTTGCTCAGCGCCGCGACCTGGGTGGTTTGCAGCGCCCCCAGCTGGGTCAGCGCCAACGCGCCGATCTGCGTGTTCACCAGGCCGCCGATCGCCGTCGTCGTCAGGGCGGCGATCGCGCCCGTGGTCAACGCGGCGAGCTGCGCCGGGTTGAGCGTGCCGAGCTGCGCCGGGGTCAAGGCGCCGAGTTGCGTCGTGCTCAGGGCACTGACCTGGCCGGTGGTCAGTCCGCTCACGGCGGTGACGGACAGGGCGGCGATCTGCGTGCCCGTGACCGCCGCCAGCTGCGTCGTGCTCAAAGCGGCGACCTGCGTGTCGACCAAGCCGGCGATGCCCGTGGTGGTCAGCGCCGCGACCTGGCTGGTGGACAGCGCGGCAATCTGCGCCGTCCCCAAACTGGCCGCCCCGCCCGCGAGCAGCCCCGCCACCTGCGCCGTGCTCAGTGCCGTCACCTGGGCAGTGGAGAGCTGGCCGATCTGCGTGCCGGTGAGCGCGCCGACCTCGGTGGTGGTGAACGCCGCCAACTGGCCCGGCGCCAGTGCCGCGAGTTGCGTCGCGGCCAGGCTGCCGACCGCCGCGGTGCCGAGGGCCGCGAGTTGGGTCGGCGCCAATGCCCCGATCTGCACCGCGCTCAACGCGGACACCTGGGCGCTGCCGAGCCCGGCCACCTGGCTCGTGCTCAGCGCGGCGAGCGCGGTGGTGGGCAGGGCGGCAACCTGGGTCTGGTTGAGCGCGCCAAGCTGCCGCGCCGTCAGGGCGCCGATCTGCGCGGTGGACGCCGCCGCCAGTTCAGTCGCGGTGAAGCCGGCGATCGCACCCGTGGTGAGCGCGGCGACCTGCTGTGTGGTCAATGCCGCCAACTGTGCCGGCGCCAGGCCTGCCACCTGTGCCGCGGTGAGCCCGCCAGCCTGGGTCGCACTGAGCGCGCCGATCTGCGCCGGTGATAAGGCGGCCACCTGCGTCGTGCTGAGCGCGCCGGTTTGTGCCGCCGTCAGGCCCTTCACTTGCGTCGTGGTCAGCGAGGCGAGTTGCGTCGTCGACAGGCTGGCAGCCTGCGTGGTGGTGAGCGCACCGAGTTCGGTCGCCGTCAGCGTGGCGAACGCGCTGGTGCTCAACGCCGCCAGTTGCGTGACCGCCAGGCCCACGACGCTGGCGGTGGACAAGGCCGCGATCTGCGTCGGCGTGAAGGTATTCAGCTCCGTCGTGGTCAGCGCGCCCACCTGGGTCGCAGTCAGCCCCTTGATCTGCGTTTTGCTCAGCGCCGCGACATCGGCGGTGGTGAGCGCACTCACCTGCCCCGTCGTCAGTGCGCCGACCTGCGCCGATGTCAGCGCGCCCAGCTGGCTCGTGGAGAGGGTGGTCAGTTGCGTCGTGCTCAACCCGGCGATCGCGGTTGCCGGCAAGGCTGCCACCTGGTGCGTGGTCAACGCGGCGAGCTGATCGGACGTGAGCGCCGCCGCCTGCGTCGCGCCCAGACCGGCGAGCGCCGCCGTGGTGAGCCAAGGCAGCTGCGTCGTCGACAGCGCCGTCACCTGCGTGCTGCCCAACGCGCCGATGCCGGTCGCGGCCAGCCCGGCGACCTGGGTCGTCGAGAGCGCGGCGAGTTCGGGGGCGGACAGAGCGCCGACCTGCGTCGTGGTCAGCGCCCCGATCTGGGTCGGCGTCAGCGCGCCGAACTGTGTGCTGCTGAGCGCGCCGAACTGGGTCGCGGTCAGGCCTTGGACGTTGGTCACGGCCAGGTTCGCGACCTGCAAGGCCGACAGCGCTGCGAGCTGAGTCGTGCCCAATGCGCCGATCTCTGCGGTGGAGAGCGCGGCGATCTGGCTGGTGAATAGCGCGGCGATGTCGGTCGTGGGCAGGGCGGCGACCTGCGTCGTGCTCAGCTCGCGCAGCTGCGTCGGCGTGAAGGCTCCCACTTGCCCCGTGGTCAGCGCGCCCAGTTGCGCCGTGCCCAGCCCGGACAAGGCCGTGGCGGACAAAGCGGCCACTTGCCGGGTCGTGAGGGCGGCGAGTTGCGCGGTGGTCAGCGTCGATGCCTGGGTGTCGACCAGGCCCGCGACTGCGCGGGTGCTCAGCCAGGCGATTTGCGCCGGCGTGACGGCCGCCAGTTGCGTCGTGGTGAGCGCGGCGATCGCGGTCGCCGCCAGGCCGGTCGCCTGGTTGGTGGTCAGCGACCCGATCTGCGCGGCCGACAGATTGCCCAGCTGATCGGTGGTGAGCGCGCCGATATCCGTGGCCGGCAGCGCGGCGAACTGCGTGCTGCTCAGAGCCGCAAGCTGGGACGCCGTCAGCCCGGTGACGTTGGTCGCCACGAGCGCGCCGAGCTGCAGGGTGGACAACGCGCCGATCTGGTCGGTGCCAAGCGCGCCGATCTGCGTGGTGGTCAACGCGGCGATTTGCGCGGTGCCCAGCGCGGCCACGCCCGTCGTCCCGAGTGCGGCGATCTGCGTCTCGTTCAGGCCGCGCAGCCCGCCCGCGGACAGGGCCTGGATCTGGCTGGTGCCGAGGCCACCGATCTGCGTGCCGGTCAGGCCGGACAGCGCCACGAGGGAGAGCCCCGCGACCTGCCCGGTGGACAGCGCCGCCAGCTGGGTCGCGCTGAGCGAGGCCGCCTGCGTATCGACCAGGCCGCCGATCGCCGCGGTGCTCAACCACGGCAGCTGGGACGTCGTCACCGCGGCCAGTTGCGTCGTGGTCAGCGCGCCGGCCTCGGCGGCGGTGAGCGCGTTCACCTGGTTGGTCGACAATCCACCGACCTGCGCCGCGGACAGGCTGCCGACCTGCGTGGTGGTCAGCGCGCCGATCGCCGATGTGGTGAGCGCGGCGAACTGTGTGCTGGCCAGGGCGGCGAGCTGCGTCGCGGCCAGGCCCTTGACGTTGGTGACGGACAATCCCGCGACCTGCGTTGCGGTGAGCGACCCAAGTTGCGCGACGCCCAGCGAGGCCACCTGGGTGGCGGCGAGGCCTGCGACCTGGGTTGTGCTGAGCGCCGCGACCTCTGCGTTCGAAAGTGCGCCGATCTGCGTCTCGTTCAGGCCTAGCAGCTGCGTCGGCGTCAGGGCGCCGAGCTGCGTCGTGCCGAGCGCGCCGAGCTCCGTTGCCGTGAGCCCGGAAATCGCCGTGCTGGACAGCGCCGCCACCTGGTTCGTGGTGAGGGCGGCGAACTGACCGGCGGACAAGGAGCCGATCTGCGTACCGCTCAGGCCGCTCACCCCGGTGGTGGACAACGCGGCGATTTGCGCCGGCGCGAGGGCGGCCAGCGACGCCGTGGTCAGCCCAGCGACCTGGGCTGCCACCAGCCCGGCAAGCTGCGTCGTCCCGAGACCGGCCAGCGTGGTCGCCGGCAGGCCCTGGACCTGGGTGGTGGTGAGCACGCCGATCTGCGTCGCCGTCAACGCCGAAAGCTGCGTGGCGCCGAGGCCCGCGATCTGTCCGGTCGCCAGCCCGCGCAGCCCGGCGACGCTCAGCGCCGCGAGCTGGGCCGTGCCGAGCGCCGCCAGCTGGCTGGACGCCAAGGCGCCGATCCAGGGTCCGCTCAGCCCGGCGATCTGCGTGGTGCCAAGTGCCGCGACATCTGCCGCCGGCAGCAAACCGATTTCCGTCACGCTGAGCGTGTTGAGCTGCGTCGCGGTCAGCGCGGCAAACTGCGTCGTGGCAAGTTGCGCGGCCTGCACCGTCGAGAGCGCGTCCACCGCACTGGTGCTCAGGGCCGCCACCTGCGCCGTGCCCAGGGCGGCGAGCTGGTCCGTCGAGAGCGCAGCCGCATCCGTGGCGGTGAGGCCACGAATACCCGCCGCACTCAGTTGGCCGACCTGGGTCGCCGTGAGGGCGGCAAACTGCTGGCTGCCGAGTGTACCGATCTGCGTCGCGGTCACGCCCGCCAACTGGGTCGCGGTCAGGCTGCCGAGTTGGACCGTGGTCAGCGACGCGACCTGCGAGGCTGCGAAATAGCCGATCTGGGCCGCCGACAATCCGCCGATCTGCGAGGTCGAGAGGCCCGCCACCTGGGTCGTCGAGAGCCCGGCGACCTGGGTTTTCACGAAAGCGCCGAGCTGCGTGGGCGACAGCGTCGCCAGCTGCGTGTCCGCCAGCGAATTGAGCTGCCCCACGCTCAGCCCGGTGATCCCGCTCGTGCTCAACGCGGCGACCTGCGCGGTGGAGAAGGCGGCAAGGGAGGAGGTCGTGAGCGCACCCAGCTCCGTCGAGGTCAGGCTCGCGACCTGCGCGGTGCCCAGCGCCGCGATCGTTCCCGTGGTCAAGCTGCCGACCTGCGCAGACGTCAACGCGCGCAGCTGCGCCGTCGTGAACGCTGCCACCTGCGGCGTGGACAGGCTGGCAAGTTGCGTGCCCGTCAGCCCTCGCACGGCCACCGTGGCGAGCGACGCGACCTGCGTGTCCGCGAGCGACGCGATCTGTGCGGTCGAGAACCCTGCCAGTTCGGTGGCGGTCAGCCCGGCCAGCTGCGTCGCGTTCAGCACGGCGAGGTCACCGGTGCTGAACGCGGCGATCTGCGGGCTGCCGAACACCGCGAGCTGTGCTGCGCTGAAGCTGAACTGGCCGGGGCTGAGGGCCGCGATCTGCGTCGCGGTCAGCGCGGTGACCTGTTTCGTCGTCAGCACGGCGACCTGGGTCGTCTCGATGCTGGAGATGTCGGTGGCCGACAGCGCGCCGATCTGTGTTGTCGTGAGATTGCGAAGTTGCGCGATACTGTAGGACGAGATGGCTGTCATCCGGCCGCCGCCCCGGACACGAGCGGGCAAGCAGAGGCGGCCGGTGTCCGCACGCCTCCTTTCCTGCCGCCCGATTTCAAGCCCATGCCACTATTCCATCAAAATGGCCCACTGCGCGGGCAGCGGACACATCGCAAGCCGGGTGCCAGCTTGGAACGCTCGGAAAAGGCCGATTTTTCAGGGGATCAGCAGCAAGACGGCGCGGGCCATCCCGGCATAATCAGCCTTGGGCGGCAGGAATTGCCGGGCCGGGTCGGCCAACATCAAGCCCAGGGCCGTTGACGTCTCCCTCTCCCGTCCCTTTACGGGAGAGGGAGAAGTTAGTGCTGCTACTTAGGCGCACCCAAAGCACAGCCTGCGCCGATCGGGCGGAACGCATCGCTGCCCGGAATCGTCGCCTGCAGCGTGTAGTCGTCCGAATGCCCGTGGCTCTGCTCCGGCGACTTCACGACGTAGCGATACATGTCGTGCACCACCCGTCCGTCCGGGCGGATAGTGACCTGGCCCCACAGCGCATCGTCGATCGGCTTGGCACGCATCTGGGCGACCACGGCCTCGCCGTCGATCGTCTTGGCATCGCGAACCGCGCGTAGGTAGGCCAACGTCGCGCTGTAGACACCGGCGTGATCCTCGGTCGGCATGCGGCCATTCATCACGGCGGCGAACCGGCGGCTCCAGGCTCGCGTGCCGTCCGTCCGGTCCCAGTAGAACCCGGTCACCAATTGCAGGCCCTTGGCCCCGTCCAGCCCGATCGCGTCCACGTCCGACAGTTGGATGAACAGCGCCGCCGGCACCAGCTGGCCCGAGAGGCCGAACTCCTTCGCCTGCTTGATCGCGTTGATCATGTCCGTGCCGGTCGACGCCAGCGCCAGCACGTTCGCGCCCGAGGCCTGCGCCTGCAGCAAAGGTCCTGCGAAATCCGTCGTGCCCAGCGGGTCGCGGCTCGACCCGGCGACCTTGCCGCCGAGCGCCGTCAGGGCCGAGGTCGCATCCGCCTCCAGCGCCTGGCCGAGCGCGTAGTTCACGGTTAGGAAGTACCAATCGTTCAGCTTGGCCGGCACCAGGCCGGCGGCCATCGCCTTGCCCTGCGCCCAGGTGTCGCTCACCCACTGCACCGTGGTCGGCTGACAGGCCTTGCCGGTGATGTCGGAGCTCATGGACGACGACGCCAGCGCCGTACGGTGCTTGTCGTGCGCGATCCCGATGACGCTCAGCGCCACGCCGCTATTGGGCAGATCCACGATCGCGTCGACACCATCCTCGTCGAACCATTTGCGCGCGATACCGGAGCCGATGTCGGGCTTGTTCTGATGGTCGGCGGCGACGATCTCCACCGCGAGCCCGCCGCTCTCCTTGGCGAAATCCTCCGCCGCCAGCTTGGCCGCCGCCACCGACCCGGCGCCCACCTGGTCGGCGAACGGCCCGCTCATATCGGTGAGCACGCCGACCGTCACCTTGTTGCCGGGCACCTCGGCCCGGGCCGGACTGAGCCAGGGCGCGATGAGGCAGGTGGCGAGCAGCAGCGTGCGGAATTTCGGCATGAAGGGTCCTTCAGAGCAGTTCGAAGTATTCGGTGTGTTCCCACTCGCTGACCTCGGCGGCAAACCGGTCGAGCTCGGCCTGTTTCAGGCAGGTGAAATAGTCGATGAACAAGGCGCCGAACGCGGCGTCGTAAACAGCATCGTGCGACAGCGCCTCGAGCGCCTCGGCCAGCCCGCGCGGCAGAGGCGGCGCGTCACCGTCATAGGGGGCGTGGCTGGGCGGCCCCGGATCGAGCTTGGCGTCGATGCCATCCAGGCCCGCCGCGATTTGGGCCGCCATGGCGAGATAGGGGTTGGCGCCGGGTTCACCGGCCCGGTTCTCGATCCGGCTGGCGCCGCCGGCGCCCAGAACCCGCAGCATCACGCCACGGTTGTCCGCCGCCCAGCACGCCCGCGTCGGCGCGTTGGTGAACGGGCGGTAGCGCTTGTAGCCGTTGATAGTCGGCGTGGTGAACGCGCAGGCAGCGCGCGCATGCTTCAGCAAGCCGGCCATGTAGGCCATGCCTAACCCACTCAGCACCTGCCCAGGCGCTTCGGCGGCGAACAGGTTGCGCCCCTGCCCGTCCCGCAGCGACTGGTGCAGATGCCACCCGCTGGACACCACACCGGGCAGGCGTGGGCGGCACATGAAACTCGCAACGTAACCGGCCCGTTGGCAGGTCTGCTTGACGGCGGAGCGCACCAGCATCAGCTCGTCCGCGGGCAGCACTCCGGTGGACGGCGCGAAGGTCAGCTCGACCTGGCTGGGGCCGAACTCCACTTCCAGCGTGCGCAGGTTCAAGCCCAGGCCCTGCAGCACGGCGCGCAGCTGCTCCATCAGCGGATCCAGTTCGTCGTAGCGAAGCTCGGTCAGATACTGGTAGCCCGCGTTCAGCAGCCCGGGTGCGCCGCCGGGCGTCTCGGGACGGCGCAGGATGTGGCACTCGATCTCCACGCCCGCCACGAAGGTGATGTCGCGCGCCCGCAGCGCCGCCACTTGCCGGGCCAGCAATGCCCGGCTGGAGAGCGGCATCGGCGAGCCGTCCGGCAGGAACAGGTCGCACAGCAGCCAGCCGGAATGCGGCGCCCAGGGCAGCACGCGGAAGGTGGTGGGATCGGGCAGCATCACCATGTCGGCGGCGCCGCGCAGGGCCGGCAGACCCATCCCACCCTCGGCCGAGAACACCGGGAACACGGTTTTGCCCGACAGATCCTTCATCAGCAGCGTCGTCGTCGCGTTGGCGCCGTCGGCCAGGATATGCGCCGCCTCGTCGGCCACCAGCGTCTTGCCGCGCAACACGCCGTGCGCGTCCACGAAGGCCAGCCGCACCACACCGAGCTTTGCCTCGGCGATCCGGGCGCGCACGGCGTCGGCGGCCTGGTGCTGTTCCGCGGTCCAGGCGCCGTGACGGTGGGCGAAGCTGTCCAAGGTTACGCAGCCAGCGCCGCATCCCACGACGCGGTGGCCCGGCGCACGCGGTCTTGCTCCTGCCAGTACGCCTGCCAGCCCTCCACAGGCCCGATCGCATCGATCGACGCCGGCCCGCGGACCCGTGCCGCCGCATCTTCCGCCAGTGCGAGCGGCGGCTTGCGGCCCTCGGCCACGTCGCGGATGGCGCGCACCAGCAGGCGGCGGTAGGCCGCGATCGCCTTGTCGCTGGCCCCCAAATTCTCGCGCGTGCGGTCCTGGATCGCGCCCATCGACTCCACCGCCCACTGGTCGTGCACGTTGATGTCGTCGCCCATGCCCGTGTACGTGCTGTGCTCCTGCTCGTGCGGGTCGAAGCCGTATTCGTTGAGCTTGTTCACCTTCGGCAGATAGTCCGGCAGAGCGTAGTTCTTCAGCCGCTGCTCGCGCATCTGCGCCTTGTCCACCGGCGACGTGAAGCTGGTGAAGATCGCGTACCAATAGCAGTGCGTGTCATCGACCGGCACGTGCCACTGGGTGATCGTCATCTCCTTGCTCATCGGGATCACGAAGGCATGCGGGAACGCCATGTTGGTGACGCGGATGTGCATCTCCGCCTCGTTCAGCCGCCGCAGCGCCGCGATCTGCAGACCATACTCTGTCGTCTCAACCTCTATCTGAGGGCGGCCGTATTCGCGCAGGATCCGGGTCATCGGCATGTCGGCACCCATCGTGGCGCCGCGGAACTGCTTGCCATAGGCATCCTCGGGGCTCTCGTCCTCGAAGAAGCGGTGCAGGTACGACGCATGCGCCGGGTCGATACCGACCTCGAGCGCCTGCAGCCAATTGCACTCCATCATGCCCTTGAAGGCGAAGGTGTAGGCGTCGGGCGCGGTGAAGCAATCGAAGGCGGGCAGTGCCGGCGGCTCGCCCTCGCCCATGAAGGCGAACACGATCCCGCCCGCGACCCGGCACCGATACGATGGCTGCCTGATCGACTTGCAGAAATTGCTGCCCTCCGGTTCGGCCGGCTGCTCCAGGCACGCGCCGGTCACATCGAACAGCCAGCCGTGGAACGGGCAACGCAGCCCGCCATCCTCGGCCCGGCCATACGACAGATCGGCGCCGCGATGCGCACAGTGCCGGTCGAGCAATCCATACTGGCCCTGCGGGTCGCGGAACAACACCAGGTCCTCCCCCAGCAGACGCACCCGCCGCACCGGGCGCGGGCCCTCGAACTCGTCGACCAGCGCCGCCGGCTGCCAATACTGCCGCATGAGCGCCCCGAGCGGGGTTCCGGCGCCAGTCTGGGTGATCAGCGCGTTGCGTTCGGCCGTCAGCATGTGCCATCCTCGTGTTCGATTAGCGAACAAGCGTTCGTTATACCGTAGATGCCGAGACCGAAGGGCCGCAAGCGAAAACGATACGGGGACGGACGGGCGAATGACCAGGCTGCGGCAGGACGATTCCGACCGGCGGCGCGCGGCGGCCCTGGGTCCCGACCATTCGGAGGCGCTCGCCCGTGGCCTGCAGATCCTGGCCGCATTCGACGCCTCCCATCGCGCGCAAACCCTGAGCCAGGTGGCCGCCCATGTCGGCCTGCCGCGCGCCACCGCGCGCCGGGCGCTGCTCACGCTGGTGACGCTCGGCTACATGGAGATGGAGGACCGGCAGTTCCGCCTGACCCCCCGCGTGCTGCGCCTGGCCAGCGCGTATCTCACGTCGAACGCCGTCTCCACCCTGCTGCAGCCCGCCTGCGACCGCATCGCCCGCGAGGTCGGCGAGTCGTGTTCCGCCGCCGTGCTGGAGCGCGACGAGGTGGTGATGGTGGCCCGCGCCGTCCCTGCCCAGCTGATGCCGATCGGCGCCGGCATCGGCTTCCGCCTGCCCGCCTATTGCAGCGCGCTCGGCCGCGTCCTGCTCGCCGCCCTGCCCGAGCCGGCCGTTGCCGCCTACCTGGCCCGCACCCCCCTCACCGCCATCACGCCGCACACGCTGACCCGGCCCGCCGCCATCGCCGCCGCCATCGCCACCGTGCGCCAGGCCGGCTTCTGCCTGGCAGACCAGGAGGCGGAGCCCGGCTTCCGCTCCATCGCCGTCCCGATCCGCCGCTTCGACGGCAGCGTGATCGCGGCCCTCAACATCGGTGCCCGCGCCGAGGCCGCCGATATGGCGACGATGACGGGGTCGTTCTTGGACCGCTTGCAGGAAGCAGCTGCGGAGCTGACCGGGTTTCTGGTGTGAAATCGCCAGGGTTCGCAGCGAAAACATCGTCGCACGCAGCAGACGGACGGAGCCACTCACCAGTGTGACGAGCCGGCAGCCGTTAAGCAGCCGCTAACCACGTTGTGTCACCATGCGGAGTGTCCTTCTCGGAACCTACGCATGCGCATCCGCAATGTTCTCCTCGTCGGTTTCATTGCCGCCGTCGCACCTGGCTTGGTCGCTATTTGTTGGGCCGCAACCGACAGTTGGAGCCTGCTCGAGCAGGCCCGGAAGGCGGAGGTCGCAACCCAGGTCGTGAGTGACACGCAGCGGGCCCAGACAGCAACGGTGCTGGAGCTGGGCCAGATGAACGTCAACGCGCTGAGTGCCACACCGAATACGGCGGCTTTGCAGGAGATGACCGGTCGATCCGAAGCGCTGCTGCAGGCAGCCCGCGACAGTGCCGCCGCGTCCGGGCTCGACGCCCAAATTCCCGCGTCTACTGCGGCCGTGCTGGCAAAATTACGGGCAGAACTCGCTCAGTTGGTCACGAAGCCAGTCGCGGAACGCGATCCAACGTTCACGACCAGGGTTCTGGGGATACGGCAGACGCAAGGGGCCGCGCTGGTCAAACTGGCGGGTGCGGCCGCCCGCGAGGTTGCGGCTGAGCAGCCGTTGATCTCCGCGCTGGTCAGCGTCGCCGTCGAGGTCATGGATCTCCGCAACGCGGTCGGCAGCCGCAGTATTGTCTTGAACAACTGGCTCGCCGGGATGCCCATCCCTGCCGCGGAGGTGATCATGCTGGATGGCGTGAACGGCCGTGTCCAACAATCGTGGGAGACGACGCAGCGGTTGATCGAGGCCCTCAATAACGGGCAAGCCGTAAAAGACGAAAACGCCAAGCTGCAGGAGACTTTCCTGAAGCGCGATGAGCCGCGCTGGCGCAATATCGTCGAGGTCGGGCGTAGCCGCGCCAATGCGGTGCCGGGGACCGCCCTCCCGCCCTGGCCCGAAGCGTTGGCCGAGTTCCGAGTGTGGAATGCGGCCGGCCAGCTCGACATCGTCAAGCTCCGGGACGTCGCGTTGGACAACGCCGTGGCGCGAGGCGAACGCCTGAGCGAGCAGACCCAGCAGCGCTTGTTCCTGGCCCTAGGGCTGGCCACGGCGACGCTGCTCCTGATGATCGGCGCCGTCGTGCTGCTCCTGCGCCGGGTCGTCTTTCCGCTACAGACGATGACGAGCTGTGTGGGGCAGATTGCCGGTGGCGACCTCGTCGTCACCGTCCCGAACCAGGGACGATCGGACGAGATTGGCGCCATGGCAACGGCCGTTCAGGTTCTGAAGGACGGCGCCCTGCACGCCAAGCAGGTGGAACAGGAGCAAGCCACGGCCGCTGAGCACCGGGCCGCGGAGGATGAGCGTGTCCGTCGCGACGCCGAGCAAGCCGCGGCTGCAGAAGCGGCCAAGATCGTCGTCGGCTCCATCGGCAAAGGCCTGGAGCGCCTGGCAGCGGGCGATCTCACCTTCCAACTCGCAACCGTCCTGCCGGACGCCTACGAGCAGCTCCGCACCGACCTGAACAGCACGATGGAGCAGATGCATCAGCTCGTGCAGAGCATCGTCACCAACACGTCGGGCATCCGTTCCGGCTCCGAGGAGATCACTCGCGCGGCCGACGACCTGTCTAAACGGACAGAGACCCAGGCCGCCAGCCTCGAGCAGACCGCAGCGGCCCTGGATCAGATCACGGCCACCGTGCGCAAGACGGCAGAGGGAGCCGAGCACGCGCGGACGGTCGTTGCCCAGACTAAATCCGGCGCCGAGGAATCCGGCGACATCGTCCAGAAGGCCGTGGCAGCCATGGGTGGGATCGAGCAATCGTCGCGCCAGATCAGCCAGATCATCGGCGTCATCGACGAGATCGCATTCCAGACTAACCTATTGGCCCTGAACGCGGGCGTCGAGGCAGCACGGGCGGGGGATGCGGGCCGGGGATTTGCCGTCGTGGCCAGCGAAGTGCGCACCCTGGCACAGCGCTCGGCCGAAGCCGCACGAGAAATCAAAAGCCTGATCTCGACGTCCGGTGAGCAAGTCGGCGTGGGCGTCAAGCTTGTGGGCGATACCGGCCGGACGCTTGCGCGGGTCGTGGCCCAGGTCGGTGAAATCAGCGGCGTGATCGCCGAAATTGCCGCCGCGGCCCAGGAGCAGTCGGCCGGGCTGCACGAGGTCAACATCGCGATCAATCAGATGGACAAAGTCACGCAGCAGAATGCCGCGATGGTCGAGCAGACGACGGCGGCGAGCCACGTTCTCGCCGACCAGGCCGTCGCCCTGGCGCAACTGACCGAACGGTTCAACTTGGCCGCGACCGGCAGACAGCCAGCCGCCGCCAGCTCGCGGACGACGAGCAATCCGGCCGTTCGCAAGCAGAAAACGGTGCCGCAAATGAAAACACAAGGACGCGGCGGCGCCACCGCGAAGCCCGCGACCGAGGGATGGGAGGAGTTCTAGGGCACGACGATCCGCTCATCCATGCCTGCCAGGACGACCGAAATTCCGTCTCCCCTCGCTCGGGGCCGCGGACTATCATGCCGTCCATGGATCCAAACCACACCTTGCCCGGGCCGACGCCCACCGCGGCCGGCGCTTGATCGACAACACCGCCGATCCCCGGTCCATCCGGCGAACCGAAGACCGGCGTTTCCTGGAGGGAACAGCGCGCTACATCGACGATTCCGGCGCGCCCCAGCAACTATTTGCCGCCTTCGTCCGCTCCCCCTACGCCCACGCCACCATCCGGGCCGTGGACGCGACGGAGGCGCTTGCCGGGCCGGGGGTCAGGGGGATCTTCACGTCGGCGGACCTGATCGCAGACGGCATCGGCCCGATCCCCTGCGCCATCACGAACCTGGCGTCGCTGCAGCCACTGATCGTTCCCCCACGACACGCCTTGGCGTTGAATACTGTCCGCCACGTCGGCGAACCCGTCGCGATGGCCGTGGCAACTTCCCCCTCGGCCGCTCGCGATGCGGCGGACCGCGTGCAGGTGGAGTACGACGCCGTGCCGGCCGTCACCGCCCTGGGCGATGCGCTCAAAGAATCCTCGCCGCAGATCTGGCCGGAGGCTGCGGGCAATGTCAGCTTCCGTTACCAGCGCGGGGACGCGGCGGCCACGGCGGCGGCGTTTGAAACCGCAGCCCACCGGATCCAGCTGGACTTGGTCAACAACCGGGTCGTGGCGGCGTCGATGGAGCCAAGGGGCGCGGTCGCCAGCGCGGGCCCCGCCGGAAACCTGCATCTCGCCCTGAGCGGGCAGGACGTGCACGGCATCCGGCGGGACCTCGCAAGCAGTTTCGCGCTCGCCCCCGGGATGATCCGCGTCACCTGCCCCGATGTCGGCGGCGGGTTCGGCATGAAGAACGTGGTGCACCCGGAATACGTCGCCCTGCTGTGGGCGGCCCGGCGCATCGGCCAGCCCGTGCGGTGGACGGCAGACCGCACGGAGGAGTTCGTCTCCGCAGCACACGGGCGGGACAATCTCACGACGGCACGGCTCGCCTTGGACGCAAACGGCCGCATGCTGGCGCTCGACGTCTCGACGGTGTGCAACCTGGGTGCGTATGTCTCGTCACTCGGGCCGAGCGCCCACACCACCGCGCCGGCGTCTGCCATGGGCGGGCTGTACGCCATCCCCGCGATCTTCATGGATGTCCGGGGCGCGTTCACCAACACCGTGCCGGTCGACGCGTATCGCGGCGCCGGCAAGCCCGAGGCGAACTACATCATCGAGCGGCTGATCGACGCCGCGGCGCTGGAAACGCCATTCGACCGGGTCGAGCTACGCCGCATCAACCTGATCCGCGACTTCCCCCATGTCGGCGCGCTGGGCGTCACGATCGACACCGGACGATTCCACGACAATCTGGGTGCGGCCCTTTGCGCGGCCGATCATGAGGGCTTTCCTAAGCGCCGGGCCGCGGCGGCGGCACGCGGCCGGCTGCTTGGCCAGGGCATCGCGTGCTTCCTCGAAACATCGCGCGGCCAGCCGACAGAACGCGGGGCGATCCGCTTCCACCGGGATGGCCGGGTCGATTTGCTCGCCGGCACGCAGTCCAACGGGCAAGGGCTGGAGACGAGCTTCGCGCAGTTGGCGGCCGCGCGTCTCGGCCTGCCGATGGCAGCATTCCGCCTCGTGCAAGGAGACACGCAGCGTGTCGGGTTCGGCAGCGGCCATGGCGGCGCGCGGTCCCTCGTGATGGCGGGCACCGCGATCGACATGGCCATCGACGCGAGCTGCGCGGAGGCCCTGGCCGAAGCCAGCCGGCTGCTGCAAGCCGAGCCCGCCGATGTGCGCTTCGCCAACGGGCAGTTCTCGTCACCGGACGGCGCCAGCATCGGCCTGGCGGAGCTGGTGCGGGCCTTGCCCGACGGTGCCCTGGATGCCGACGCGTTCAATCCGAACGATCAGTGGGTGTTCCCGAACGGATGCCACGTGGCCGAAATCGAGGTCGATCCGCAGACGGGCCTGCTTGCCCTGCGGTCCTATGTGGCGGTCGACGATTACGGCGTCCTGGTGAACCCCTTGCTGACGGAGGGCCAGGCGCAAGGCGGGCTCGCGCAAGGCATTGGTCAAGCCATGATGGAGTTGGTGCATTACGACCCGGCGTCCGGCCAATTGCTGACCGCATCGTTCTCCGACTACGCGCTGCCACGGGCGGCCGATCTGCCGTGGCTGAGCGTGCGGTTCAACGAACACCCGACCCAGCGCAACCCGCTCGGGGCCAAAGGTGTCGGACAAGCCGGCGCGATCGCAGCGCCGCAAACCATCATCGGCGCGGTAGCGGACGCCATCGGCATCAGGCATCTCGACATGCCCGCGACACCCGAGCGGGTTTGGCAAGCCTGTCGAACCGCAGGAAAAGCCTAATGCCGAATGCGTTCGACGTGGTGATCATCGGCGGCGGCGTGATCGGCAGTTCCGTCGCCTACCACTTGTCGGCCAATCCGGATTTCACCGGCACCATCGCCGTCATCGAGCGGGATCCGACCTACACCGTCTCGTCGTCGTCGCTGTCGACCAGTGCCATCCGCCAGCAATTCGGCACCCGCCCGAATATCCGCATGTCCGCCTACAGCATCGACTTTCTGCGCACCGTCCGCGAGCGGCTGAGCGTCGGCGATGAAGCGGCCGAGATCGGGCTGCGCGAACCAGGCTATTTGATCCTCGGGACGGCAGACCAGGTCACCGGTTTCGAGGCCAAGAATGCCGAGCAACGCGCGTGCGGCGTTCATACCGAACTGCTCGGCCGAGACGAGCTGCGCCGGCGCTATCCGTGGCTCCATACCGATGACCTGGCCATCGCATCGTATGGTCCGGAGAAGGAGGGATGGTTCGATGGCCCGGCCTTGCTGCAGGCGTTGCGCAAAAAGGCGCGCGCGCAAGGCGTCCACTACATCGCGGACACGGTGACGGGGTTGGAGATGGCCTCGCCTGCCAAAGTGGAGGCGGTGCATCTGCAAGGTGGCGCAAGGCTGGCGGCTGGAACGGTGGTGAACGCGGCGGGGGCATGGAGCGGCGGCATCGCGCGGATGGCCGGGCTGGAGCTGCCGGTCGAACCGCGCAAACGCTGCGTGTTCGTGTTCGATAGTCCCGAGAAGATCCCGCACAGCCCGTTCATCTTCGACACGAGCGGCCTGTTCTTCCGGCCCGAGGGCCATTTGTATCTGTGTGGCACGACACCGCCGGCCGACAATGCGCCGGACGATTTCGGCTTGGACGTCGATTACGCGTTGTTCGACGAGATCGTTTGGCCAGCCTTGGCGCACCGCATCCCCGGCTTCGAGCGCCTGAAGATGCTGCGGGCATGGGCCGGGCTGTACGAGTACAACACCTTCGACCACAGCGCGGTCATCGGCCGCCATCCGGAGATCGGCAACTTCATTTTCGCATGCGGCTTCAGCGGCCACGGCATGATGCACTCGCCGGCCGCAGGCGCCGCCACCAGCGAGGTGATCGTCTACGGCGCGTCACGCTCGATCGACATCGAGCCCTTTGCGTTCGAGCGGATCGCGGCCAACCGGCCGATCGAAGAACACGTCTACTGAGTGCCAAGGCGGTCGGCGTGAACTTCTCCCTCTCCCGCCGGCGCGAAGCCAGCCTGCTCGGCGGATATCCGCCCAAGGTCATCATCGTCCGCGATCATTCGACCCCGCCGGCGATCACCCCGGCCGCACGCAGGGCTTGCAGCCGGGCAGCATCCACGCCGAGTTCGCGCAAAACGGCCTCGGTGTCCTGGCCCAGCAGCGGTGGAGCGGTGCGGTACTGCACCGGCGTGTCGGACATGCGCAACGGGTTGGCGACCAGGGACACCGGGCCCGTCGCGTGCGGCATAGTCAGTTGCACCCCCCGGGCCTGGGCCTGCGGGTCGGCGAACACCTGGTCGATCGTGTTGATCGGTGCGCAGGGCACGTCCGCCACTTCCAGCAGGGTCAGCCAGGTTTCCCGGTCCTGTTCCAGGAACCGGCGGGATAGGACGCCTATCACCTCCGCCCGGTGTTCCATGCGGCCGGCGTTGCTGCCGAAGCGGGGATCGTCCGCCAGCACGTCCAACCCCATCGCGCGGCAACAGCGGCGGAACTGGGCGTCGTTGCCGATCGCGAGCGCCAAATGGCCGTTGGCCACCGGATACACCTGGTAGCCGACGATGTTGGGGTGCGCGTTGCCGAAGCGCCGCGGCACCTCGCCGCCGACCAGGTAGTTGGCGCCCTGGTTGGCAAGCATGGCCACCTGGGCGTCGAACAACGCCAGGTCGATATGCTGCCCCCGCCCGGTGGTGGCGCGGGCCACGACGGCGGCCAGGATGCCGGCGACGGCATACATGCCGGTGAACATGTCCGTCACGGCCACGCCGACCTTCATCGGCTCGGCCCCCGGCGTGCCATCCGGCTGGCCCGTGACGCTCATCAGCCCGCCGCGCGCCTGCATGGCGAAATCGTAGCCGGGGCGCTGCTTGTATGGTCCGGTCTGACCGAACGCCGTGATCGAGCAGTAGATCAGCCGCGGGTTGGCCGCCATCAGCGACGCCGGGTCGAGCCCGTATTTGGCCAATCCGCCGGGCCGGTAATTCTCCACCAGGATGTCGGCCGACCGGGCCAGCTCCACCACCAGCGCCGCGCCTTCGGGTTTGGAGAAATCGATCGCGACCGAGGCCTTGTTGCGATTGGTGGCGGTGAAATACGCAGCATCCGCCGGCTTCTCCGCCGTACCGCGATGGCCGCCGATGAACGGAGGGCCCCACTTGCGGCTGTCGTCACCGCCGACCGGGTGTTCGATCTTGATGATCTCCGCCCCCAGATCGCCCAGCGTCTGTGTCGCCCATGGGCCCGCCAGCACCCTGCTGAGATCCAGCACCCGCAAGCCCGACAATGCAGAGTTCACGCACCAATCTCCCCTCGATCAAACCTGGAGCATCGCGCGATGTCCGGCCCGGCGATAGCCACTTCCGCTCAGGCTGCTAGGATCGCGGCGACCGTCCAGGAGTACGCCCGCATGAAGATCACCGGTTTCGAGACGATCCGCCTGGGCGAGTTCCCCAACCTGCTCTGGCTGCACATCCACACCGACCAGGGCCTGATTGGGCTCGGCGAAACGTTCTTCGGGGCCCGCGCGGTCGAAGCCTACATCCACGAGACGGTGGCACCGCTGCTGCTGGGCAAGCCGGCCGGCCAGATGGACCGGCACGCCCGCACGTTGCAGACCGGCTACCTGGGCTTTTCCGGGTCGGGCGTGGAGATGCGCGCCGCCTCCGCCGTGGACATCGCGCTGTGGGATCTGCACGGCCAAGCCACCGGGCAGCCGGTGTATCAATGCCTGGGTGGCCTCTCGCACGACCGGGTGCGGATCTACAACACCTGCGCCGGCTACCGTTACATCCGGGCCGAGGGCGGGCAGAAGCCGGAAAACTGGGGCACCGGCGGCGGCGCCGGGCCGTATGAAGACCTGGACGCCTTCCTGCACCGCGCCGACGAGCTGGCGCACTCGCTGCTGGAGCAGGGCATCACGGCGATGAAGATCTGGCCATTCGACATGGCGGCCGAGGCGAGCGAGGGCCGCACCATCTCCGCCGCCGACCTGGACAGCGCGCTAACCCCGTTCCGCAAGATCCGCGACGCCGTCGGCGGCAAGATGGACATCATGGCCGAACTGCACTCGCTGTGGACGCCGCTGGGGGCCGAGCGGGTGCTGCGGGCGCTGGCCGACTACGATCCGTTCTGGGTCGAGGACCCGATCAAGATGACCAACGCCGACGTGCTGGCCAGCCTGCGCGCCCGCACCAACGTGCCGATCTGCGCCAGCGAGACGCTCGCCACCCGCCGGGCCTTCCGCGAGTATCTGCAGGCGGATGCGGTGGATGTCGTGATGCTGGACCTGGCGTGGTGCGGCGGCATCGGCGAGGCGAAGAAGATCGCGACCCTGGCCGAAGCCTGGGGCCGCCCGGTGGCGCCGCACGATTGCACCGGCCCGGTGGTGCTGACCGCGTCGGTGCATTTGTCGCTGAACTGCCCGAACACTTTGGTGCAGGAGACAGTGCGCGCGTTCACCAGCGGCTGGTACAAGGAGGTGATGACCGCCCTGCCCGACATTCGCGGCGGCTTCGTCTATCCGTCGACGGAGCCGGGTCTAGGGGTGAAGCTGCAACCGGAACGGCTGGCAGCCGCGGACTGCGAGCGCCGGATGAGCAAGATTTAGATTGCGTTAAGATGCATTAGACATGTCTCTTAAAAGAGATTAACACTCACCTGACGGAATGGGCGAGTGTTATGGTGGCGGAGGGTTCAGCTACAGAATTGCGCGGCCTCACTGTCGCGGAGCTTACCCGGCTGACCCGTATCCTCGCGATGCTTGCCTCCCCGCATGATGGGGAGCGGGCCTCCGCCGCCTTCCTCGCGAGCGTCTTCGTTGCGAAACACGGCCTGGCGTGGGGTGATCTTACGGCGTTGCTCTGCCCGGTGGCGATGCCCGACCCGGTGATGCGTCGAGCCGAGCGGCGGCAAGCAAACCCTGCGTGGCGAGGCTACTGCCGGCGGCATCGCCCCCGCCTCGGCGAACGGCTCGACTGCGTATCCTAACTTCCTCCCCCTCCCCTTGAGGGAGGGGGCCGGGGGGAGGGGTGGCCCACGCCACCGACGGTCCGTGTGGCTTACCCCTCACCCCGGCCCTCTCCCTCAAGGGGAGAGGGAGAAGGAGTTAGCCGGTGATCTCTCGGCCCATCGCGAGGAATTTCTCCCGCCGGCGCGCGATCAGGGTCGGGCCGTCCTGCCCCGCCAAGCTCTCCAGAGCGAGCCCCACCGCATCCGACACCGCCGCCAAGGTCACCGCCGGGTCGCGGTGCGCACCGCCCAACGGTTCGGCAATCACGCTGTCCACCAGCCGCGCAGACCGCAGATCCTCCGCCGTCAGCCGCAACGCTTCCGCCGCGACCGACGCCTGCGCCGCGTCCCGCCACAGGATGGAGGCACAGCCCTCCGGCGAGATCACGGAGTAGATCGCGTGCTCCAGCATCAACACCCGGTCCGCCGCCGCCAGAGCGATGGCGCCGCCGGAGCCGCCCTCGCCGATGATGGTGGCCACGATCGGCACCGGCGCCTGCAGGCAGGCCTCGATGGAGCGGGCAATGGCTTCGGCCTGCCCGCGCGCCTCCGCCTCGATGCCCGGGAAGGCGCCGGAGGTGTCTACGAAGGTCAGCACCGGCAGGTTGAACCGGCCTGCCAACTCCAGCAGCCGGCGCGCCTTGCGATACCCCTCGGGCCGCGCCATGCCGAAATTATGCGCGACCCGGCTCTCGGTATCGCTGCCCTTCTCGGTGCCGATTACCATCACCGGGCGCCCACGGAATCGGCCGAGCCCCCCGACCACGGCCGCATCCTCGGCGAAGGCGCGATCCCCGGCGAGCGGGGTGTAGTCGGTGATCAGCGCGTCCAGGTAGGCGAGCGCCTTGGGCCGGTCCGGATGGCGGGCGACCTGCGCCTTCTGCCAGGGGGTCAGGCGGGCGTAGGTCGCGCGAAGCTGCTTGTCGGCTTTGTCGGTGAGGCGGGCGATCTCCTCGGTGATGTTGATCCCGCCGGGCTCCTGCATCTGCCGGAGTTCTTCTATTTTCCCCTCGAGCTCGGCGATGGGTTTCTCAAAGTCCAGATAGGGGCGCATGGGCGCGTGCTGTAGCCACAATGCCATTCTGCGGCTAGTCCAGCCCCCCGGACCGCCGTAAGCTCGCCACCATGACGATCAAAGGCCAGGCCTACATCGTAGGCGCATTCGAGCACCCCACCCGCAAGGCGCCGGACAAGTCGGTGGCGCAGCTGCACGCCGAGTCGGCGGCCGGCGCGCTCGCGGACGCCGGGCTGACCAAGGATGACGTGGACGGCTATTTCTGCGCCGGCGACGGGCCCGGGATGGGGCCGGTCAACATGGCCGACTACCTCAATCTGCGCCTGCGCCACCTGGACAGCACCGATCTCGGCGGCTGCTCGTATATCGCCCACGTCGCCCACGCCGCCGAGGCGATTGCCGCCGGGCGCTGCGAGGTGGCGCTGATCACCCTGGCCGGTCGCCCCCGCAGCGAGGGCCATTCCGGCACCAACGCCCGCCCCGCCGCCCCCAACGTGCCGGATGCGCCGTGGGAGTTGCCGTTCGGCCCATCGACGCCCAACGTCTACGCCATGTGTGCCATGCGCCACATGCATGAGTTCGGCACCACCTCCGAGCAGCTCGCCTGGATCAAGGTCGCCGCCAGCCACCACGCCCAATACAACGAGCACGCCATGCTGCGAGACGTGGTGACGGTCGAGGAGGTGGTGGCCTCCCCCATGATCGCCGACCCGCTGCACCGGCTGGATTGCTGCGTCGTGAGCGATGGCGGTGGCGCGCTGGTGGTGACCAGCGCTTCCACGGCCAAGGGGCTGAAGCGACCGCTGGTGCGGCTGATCGGGGCCGGCGAGGCGATGAAGGGCCAGATGGCCGGCGCCGTGGACCTGACCTATTCCGGCGCGGTGTGGTCCGGGCCGCGGGCGTTCGAGATGGCCGGGGTGAAGCCGGCTGACATCCAATACGCCTCCATCTACGACAGCTTCACCATCACCGTGCTGATGCAGTTGGAGGACCTCGGCTTCTGCGCCAAGGGCGAGGGCGGCCGGTTCGTGATGGACGGCAACCTGATCAGCGGCGTCGGCAAGCTACCGTTCAACACCGACGGCGGCGGCCTGTGCAACAACCACCCGGCCAATCGCGGCGGCATCACCAAGGTGATCGAGGCGGTGCGGCAGCTGCGCGGCGAGGCCCACCCCAAGGTGCAGGTGCCGAACTGCACGCTGGCGATGGCGCACGGCACGGGCGGGTTGCTCGGCAGCCGCCACGGCTCGGCCACCCTGATCCTGGAGCGCTGCTGATGGACCGCGTGTTGCCTGCCCCGCCGATCGATCCGGAGAGCGCACCGTTCTACGCCGCCGCGAAGGAAGGTCGGTTCCTGATCGGGCGCTGCACCGGGACGGGCCAGTATTTCTGGTACCCGCGCGCCGTGTCGCCGTTCGATTTCGGGCCGACGACGCTGGAGCCGGCGTCCGGCCGCGGCGTGATCTACAGTTTCAGCACGATGCGCCGGGTCAACCCGCCGTTCACGATCGCCTATGTGACGCTGGAGGAGGGTCCGACGATGATGACCAACCTCGTGGATTGCGACCCGGATGCGCTGGCGATCGGCCAGGCGGTGACACTGGTGTGGAAGCCCGCCGCGGATGGCACGCCAGTGCCGTGTTTCACGCCGAGGTAGCGAAAGAGAGAAAACCCCCTCCCCTTGAGGGAGGGGGTTGGGGGAGGGGTAGCCACGCGTAATCACATCCCGTGTGTGGCTTACCCCTCACCCCGGCCCTCTCCCTCAGGGGGAGAGGGAGAAGAAAAGAAAGGGAGCGCTATGGATCTGAACGAACTTCCTGACGACCGCTTCCGCACGACTGTGCGCGCGTTCGTCGAAGCCAACTTCCCGCCCGAGCTACGCAACCCGCCGCACCGGCTGCATTGGGCCGAGGCCAAGCCCTGGTACATGACACTGTCCAACCAGGGCTGGCTTGCCCCGGCTTGGCCGCGCGAATACGGCGGCATGGGATTGTCGGCCGCCAAGCAGCTGATCCTGATGGAAGAATACGAGCGCCATGGCGTGGCCCGCACGCCGGACCATGGCATCGTGCTGCTCGGCCCGCTGCTCATCCGCTACGGGACCGAGGCGCAGAAGCAACGCTTCCTGCCCCGCATCCTCTCCGGAGAGGACATCTGGTGCCAGGGCTACAGCGAGCCGGGCGCCGGGTCGGACCTGGCGGGGCTGCGGACGGAAGCCATCCTGGACGGCGATGAATGGGTGGTGAACGGCCAAAAAACCTGGACCACCCTCGCCTCCGACGCGAACTGGATCTTCCTGCTGGTCCGCACCGACAAGACGGTGAAGAAGCAGGAAGGCATCTCCTTCCTGCTCGTGCCCCTGGATCAACCCGGCGTCACCGTGCGCCCGATCATCAACCTCGAGATGCACGACGAATTCTGCGAGGTGTTCTTCGATAACGTCCGGGTTCCAAAGGAAAACCTGGTCGGCCAGTTGAACCAGGGCTGGACCATGGCCAAGGCGCTGCTCGGCTTCGAGCGCATCTTCCTCGGCTCCGCCCGCCAATCCGCCTACGCGCTCACCCGCCTCCGCCAGCTGGCCGAGCGCATGGGCGTGCTGGACGACCCGGCCTTCTCCGACCGCTACACCCAGCTCAGGCTGGACCTCGCCGACCATAAGGCGCTGTTCGAGGTGTTTGCCGAGAAGCTGCGCGCAGGCGAGACGCTAGGTGCCGATGTATCGCTGCTGAAGATCCATCAAACCGAGCTTTATCAGCGCATCACCGACACCATGCTGGAGATTTCGGGCGAACACGCCGGCCTGCTGGACCCGATCGGCGGCAATCGCGAACTGCACCCGTCCGGCATGTTCATCCAGGCCCGCCCGACCACGATCTACGGCGGCACGTCCGAGATCCAGCGCGGCATCATCGCCAAGAACTTATTGGGCCTGCCCGGCTGACCCTGTTCGACGACGCATTCCGCCGCCAGCTCCACACGCTGTTCGAGTGGCGGCGCGACGTGCGGCATTTCCACACCACCCCGCTCGACCCGGCGGTGCTGGAGGAATTGCTGGAAGTCGCGTGCCTCGCGCCCTCCGTCGGCCTCAGCCAGCCCTGGCGCTTCGTGACGGTGGACGATCCGGGCCGGCGCGCTGCCATCCGGGCGAGCTTCGTGGCCTGCAACGCCCAGGCGATGGCAGGTCAGCTCGCCGACCGCGCCGGGCTTTATGCACGGCTGAAACTCGCCGGTCTGGACGAAGCGCCGTGCCATCTCGCCGTGTTCGCCGAGCCGGAACCCGAACAAGGCGGTGGCCTTGGGCGCGCGACGATGCCGGAAACGACGGCCTACTCCGCCGTTCTGGCCATCCATACGCTCTGGCTGGCAGCCAGGGCGGCGGGGCTTGGGTTGGGCTGGGTTTCGATCGTGGACCCTGACCAGGTTCGTCAGGCGTTGGACGTGCCGGCCGAGTGGACGCTGGTGGCATACCTCTGCCTCGGCACCCCGGCGACAGAAGAGGCCGTGCCCGAACTGGAACGGGCGGGCTGGGAGTGGCGCCGAATGACCCCGGTCGTGCTCCGGCGCTGATTACGTAGGGTGGGCTTTCAAGCCCGCCATCTCGCTACGGCTGGTGGGCTTGAAAGCCCACCCTACGGTTATGAACGGACTAGCGGCCGGTTAGGATACGCTCGACCAATTGCTTCACCGAGGGGATGAAGCCATTGGAATAAAACGGATCGGACGCAAACCGGTACGCGTTGTGGCCGCTGAACATGAGGTTGTTGTCCAGCGCCGCCGGGTCGCCGCCATCGGCGCGGACGGCCTGCAACGTCTTCTGGATGCAGAAGCTGCGCGGGTCGGCCTTCTTGCCCGTGGTGAACCCGGCCTCGTGCTGCGACCAGTTCGAGAACCGGCACTGGCTGAGACAACCCATGCAATCGGTCTGATCCTGCAGGATCAGCGCGGCGCGCTCGGGCGTCACGAACACCAAGGTGCTGTCGGGCGTGCGGAGCGCCTCGGTGAAGCCATCACGCACCCAGCGCTCGGCGCGGCCGAGGTCCATCGGCGTCAGGAACACGATCCGCTGGCGCGGTCCGACGCCGAACGCCGCGGTGTGTTCGCCAACCGGCTCCATGGTGTACGCCACCTGGTGGTCGCTGCGTTCGCGCAGTTCCTGGATATAGCCGTTGTTCACCGCCGACGAGTAGAAGCCGGTCGGGCTGAACTTGTTCAGGAAGACGTCGCCCTCCTTCAGCGTCAGCAGGCGCTGCTTCCAGGCGTCCCCGATCGGGCTCTCCAGCGTGAGTAGCGGCCGGGTGCCGAACTGGAAGGCGATCGGCCCCAGCTCCGGGTTGTCGATCCAATGCTCCCACTCCTCGAGCCACCAGACGCCGCCAGCCATGATGATGGGGGTGTCGCCGAGTCCGAAGCTCCGCATCAGCTTGCGCAACGCGAGCACGCGGGGGAACGGATCCTCCGGGAGGTCCGGATCCTCGCCGTTGGACAGGCCGTTATGGCCGCCGGCGAGCCACGGATCCTCGTAGACGACGCCGCCGAGGAGGGTAGCCGCCTTGGAATAGGCCCGCTTCCATAGGGCGTTGAAGGCCCGGGCGGACGACACGATCGGGTAGTAGTGCACTCCGAACTTGGCCGCGATGTCGCTCAGGCGATAGGGCATGCCAGCGCCGCAGGTCAGGCCGTGGATCAGCCCCTTCGCGCCCTCGAGCACGCCGGTGATCACGCGTTCGGCGCCCCCCATCTCCCACAGGATGTTGGCGTGGATCCGACCGTTGCCGCCGGACAGTTCGTGCGCCTGCTGGGCCTGCGCGATCCCGCCGCGAATAGCGAAATCGATCAGTTCCTCGTGCCGCTCCCGCCGGGTGCGGCCGCGATACAACTGAGGCTCCAAATGGCCGTTCTCGTCGTAGCTATCGGCGTTGACGGCGCTGAACGTGCCAGCCCCTCCCGCCTGGGCCCAATGGCCGGACGAGACGCCCGTCGAAACGGACACACCCTTGCCGCCCTCGACGAGAGGTAGAACGTCCACTCCGCCCATGCGGATCGCGTTGATCGACTTCATGCCCGGCTGAGTCCCTGGACTGAAACAAACAGTAATATGTGTGCGGAAATAAACTTTTGCTAGGGGAGAATGCAGAGATTGGCTCCCGCATTCTCCCTAGCGTCTGTCCACTCTCAGCTAGGCGGCGTCGGCGTCGCGCGGGCGACCCTTGCTGCCAACCTTCTCGGAGATATCCTCGCCAGTGGCTTGATCGACCACCCGCATGGACAGCTTCACCTTGCCGCGGTCGTCGAAGCCGAGCACCTTCACCTTCACGGCGTCGCCCTGCGCCACGATGTCCGTCGTCTTGTTGACCCGGCCCTGGCTCAGTTCGCTGATGTGCACGAGGCCATCACGCGAGCCCAGGAAGTTCACGAAGGCGCCGAACTCGGCCGTCTTAACAACCTTGCCGTTGTAGATCACGCCGATCTCCGGCTCGGCCACGATGCCGCGGATCTTGTCGATGGCGGCCTGGCTGGCCTCCTCGGTGGTGGCGGCGATCTTGATCGTGCCGTCGTCCTCGATGTCGATCTTGCAGCCGGTCTGCTCGACGATCTCGCGGATCACCTTGCCACCGGTACCGATGACGTCGCGGATCTTCTCCTTCGGCACGTTGATGATGGTGATGCGCGGCGCCGTCGCAGCCACGTGGCCACGAGCGCCGGACAGGCCCTTGGCCATTTCGCCGAGGATGTGGATCCGGCCCTCGCGCGCCTGCTCCAACGCGGTCTTCATGATCTCGAAGGTGATGGACGTGATCTTGATGTCCATCTGCAGGCTGGTGATGCCCGACTCCGTGCCGGCCACCTTGAAGTCCATGTCGCCGAGGTGGTCCTCGTCGCCCAGGATGTCGGACAGCACGGCGAACCCGCGATCTTCCTTGATCAGCCCCATGGCGATGCCGGCCACCGGGCTCTTCAACGGGACGCCGGCATCCATCAGCGACAACGACGTGCCGCAGACCGTCGCCATCGAGGACGAACCGTTGCTCTCGGTGATCTCGCTCACGACCCGCAGCGTATACGGGAAGTCGGCCTTGGTCGGCAGCAACGGCCGCACGGCGCGGTAGGCGAGCTTGCCGTGCCCGATCTCGCGACGGCCCGGGCTGCCCATACGGCCTGCTTCACCAACGGAGTAGGGAGGGAAGTTGTAGTGCAGCATGAAGTGCGCGCGGCTCTCGCCTTCCAGCGAGTCGATGATCTGCTCGTCCTGTCCGGTGCCCAGCGTGGCGACGCAGAGCGCCTGCGTCTCGCCGCGGGTGAACAGGGCCGAGCCATGCGCGCGCGGCAGAATGCCGACCTCGGCGATGATCGGGCGCACCGTCTTGGTGTCGCGGCCGTCGATCCGCATGCCCGTGTCCAGGATGGCGTTGCGGACGATATTGGCCTCGAGATCCTTGAACAGGCCCTTGGCCTTCTCGGTGTCCAGACCCTCTTCGGCGAGCTTGGCCATCGCGGCCTTCTTCGCGACGCCGATCTTCTCCTGGCGAACCTGCTTCACGCGCTCGCCATAGGCCTCGGTGATCGACGCACGGGCGATCTCGTCCAGACGGGTGGTGAGCGACGCCGTCTCGGCGGCCGGTTCCGGCATGTCCCACGGCTCCTTCGCCGCGTGCTCGGCCAGCTCGATGATCGCCTGGATGACGGGCTGGAAGGCAGCATGGCCGAACTCGAGCGCGCCCAGCATGGTGGCTTCGTCCAGCTCGTGGGCCTCGCTCTCCACCATCAGCACGCCCTCGGCAGTGCCGGCCATCACCAGGTCGAGCTTGAAGCCCTTCATCTGGTCGAGCGTCGGGTTGAGCACATAGGCCCCGTCGATGAAGCCGACCCGGGCGGCGCCCACGGGGCCGAAGAACGGGATACCCGACAGGGTCAGGGCGGCCGAACAGCCAATCAGGGCAACGATGTCGGGGTCGTTCTCCATGTCATGCGACAGGACCGTCGCGACGATCTGGACCTCGTTCCGGAAGCCCTGCGGGAACAGCGGGCGGATCGGGCGGTCGATCAGGCGGCTGACCAGCGTCTCCTTCTCGGAGGGGCGGCCTTCACGCTTGAAGAAGCCGCCGGGGATCTTGCCGGCCGCGAAAGCCTTTTCCTGGTAGTTGACGGTCAGCGGGAAGAAGTCCTGCCCCGGCTTGGCCGTTTTCACGCCGACGGCGGTGCACAGCACGATGGTCTCGCCATAAGTCGCCATCACGGCGCCGTCGGCCTGGCGGGCGATCTTGCCCGTTTCGAGAATGAGCTTGCGCCCACCCCAGTCGAGTTCCTTGCGGAAGTGATTGAACATGCAACATCCTTAGGCTCGCGCGCGGGGGCCAAAGGCCGGTGCGGGTGCGGCGTCTCGGGCGGCATGGCGGCGCGGGAGTGAACCGCGACCACGTGGCCGAAGGCGCCGTCGCAAACCGGGTGCTTCGAACACCGGGCGCATTACCCGGCGCCACCATTGGCGCCAGGGTCGTCGTAAACCCGGCGCCCCTTTGGCGCCGGGTGGTCGTCTTGTTAGCGGCGGAGCGAGAGGCGCCCGATCAGCGTCTGGTATCGCGCCGAGTCTTTCTTCTTCAGGTAGTCCAGCAGACGGCGGCGACGGCCGACCAACATCAGCAGCCCGCGGCGGCTGTGAAAGTCTTTCGCATGCGTCTTGAGGTGTTCGGTCAGGTTCACGATCCGCTCTGACAGCAGGGCGACCTGGACTTCGGGGCTGCCCGTGTCGGTGGTCTGTTGGGCGTAGTCGGAAATGAGCGCAGTACGGCGCTCCGCTGTTATCGACATCGGATATCCTCCGCTGGGGTGTTACAGAAGGCGTTCCGGCTTGAGCATGCCATCCGACATGCGGCACAAGCCGATCACGCGCGTCCCCGCCATGGCACGGGCCAACCCGCCATCGGGATCGGCCGTCCGTGGAATGCGCCCCATCAGGTCGACCAGGCTGATGGCCTGGCCACGCGACAGGAAGAAGGCCTCCGCCTCAGTCAGGGCCAGCGCCGGGATGTCGGCCAGCGCGGTCGCGACCGGAAGCAGAAGGTCCGGGGAAGCCGGCGGGGTATCATCCCCCGGTGTACATTTGTCCAGAGAAATCGCTTGGTCGGCAACGAATGGTCCCACCCGCAGGCGCCGCAACGCCGCGACATGCCCCAAGGTACCGCAGGCAATGGCCAGATCGCGGGCCAGCGAGCGCATGTAGACGCCCTTGCCCGACTGCACGGCAAAGATGGCGGTATCGGCGTCCGGACGGTCGATCAGGTCGAATCGGTCGACTCGGGCCGGGCGGGGTTCCAGCACGGGGGCGCGGCCCTCGCGCGCCATGTCGTAGGCGCGTTCACCGGCCACCTTGATGGCGGAGTAAGCCGGGGGGACCTGCATGATCGTCCCGCGGAACGCCGGCAGCGCCGCTTCCAGGGCGTCGTTGCCGGGTCGCAGGTCACAGGTCGCGGTGATGGCCCCGTCGGCATCGTCGGTGTCGCGGGCTTCGCCGAGCTTCAGGGTGAAATGGTACAGCTTGGTGCCGTCCATCACGTAGGGGACGGTCTTGGTGGCGGACCCGAACGCGATCGGCAGCACACCGGTCGCCAGCGGGTCCAGCGTGCCGCCATGGCCGGCCTTCTGCGCGTCGAAGCCGCGGCGCACGCGGTTGACCACGTCGGTGCTGGTCATGCCGGCGGGCTTATCAATGATCAACCACCCGTCGAGCGGGCGGCCACGGCGTCGGCGCATGAGGTGGGGTGACTTTCGAGTGGGCGGCAGCAAGTAGAGAGGGACGCGCCCAAGAGCAAGCGATCCATGATCATCACCCATCGCCAGCGGGAGGATCAGGCGGCGGCCAGGGCACCCACCCCGTTCAGGAGGTCCGCCAGCGTTGTGCGCGCCAGCGCTCTCTCCAGCGCCCGTTCCGCCGTGCCGAATGCCTCGCCCAGCACGGCGTGCACCCGGCAGCCGACGGGGCAGCGTGGGTCGGGGTTCGCGTGCAACGGCAGCAACGGCCGCGCCGGCGCACAATTCACCGCGCGCCACACGTCCTCTAGCGTGATCTGGTCCGCCGGACGTAACAGTTCGGCGCCCCCAGGCCCACGCCGAACCCGGACCAGCCCGGCCCGTGCAAGCTGACCCGTGATGCGTCGGATGACGACCGGATTGGTATTGATGCTGGTCGCCAGGCGCTGACTGGTCGACGGCTCATCACCGTCCGCCGCTACCATGAGCAGGATGTGGGCGGCGACGGCGAACCGCGTTGGGACCATGTGACCACAATGCGACACATACTGCAGGGTTCCAAGAGTTCCCTTTCCGTTCAGGTCCAGCTAGCGTCCCGGTGATGGAACTCTCCTTCCCCGAACGCCAGTTGGCCGTGCGCCGGGCTGCGGCGACCTTGTGCCAACATCTCGCCTGGGTGGCGCTGCACGAGCTGCCGCTGCCCAACGGCCGCCGCGCCGACCTGCTGGCGCTGCGGCCGGATGGCGGCTTCGTCTGCATCGAGGTGAAATCGGGGCCGCGCGATTTTCTCACCGACGATAAATGGCCTGAATACAGGGAGTTCTGCGACGCTCTTTACTTCGCGGTCGATGCGGACTTCCCGCTCGATCTCCTGCCAGACACCACCGGCCTGATCGTCACCTGCGGGCGCGAGGCCGAGATGGTGCGCGCCGCCCCCGTCCATTCCCTGCCCCCGGCCCGGCGGCGGGCGCTTACCCATCGCTTCGCAACCGTCGCCGCCTCCCGGCTGGCAGCGTTGGAGGACCCGGCGGTTACGGCGTCGCTACGTGCCGCTCTGCGGGCGGAGTGATCGGCAGTCCGTTCGCCGCCAGCAGCGCACGCAGGTCGCGAATCGGCGGGAACACTTCCTGGTTCCAGTCGGAGCCCTGGCGGTCGTGCGCGGCCTGCTCCATCTCCACGATCTCGCGGTCTTCGCGGAAGATGCGTTCGGTGAACCACACCAGCACCGGCCAGGCGGCATCCAGCAACCCGGGGATCTTGGGGCGGCGAACCGACAGCAGGCCGAACGTGCGGTTCACCCGCTGCTCGGCGTCGACCGGCGTGTAGCAGATCCACAGATGCATCACCGGCTCGTCACCGGACGTCCAGATCCGCAGCGTCTGGTAGGGGTATTCCGTGCGGATCGTCATGAGGTCTTTCGGCGTCGTCGAGACGCCGCTGCGCCGGCCCAGGATCGCTGCCTCGCCCAGCGGCTGCTTTCCGCCGGTGCGGGCGAAGGTGTAGTCGATCTCGAGCCAATCCTCGCCGACCCGGCGGCCCAGATAGCGCGGGGCGATCTGGCCCATCTGTTTGCGGTGTAGGAACTGATGGTTCATGTCCATCAGGTTCTCGTGCATGAAGGTGTAGTGGCAGCGCACGGTCTTGCCGAAGCGGCGCGTCTTGAACGCCGGGTCGGAGGCAGCGCCGAGCGGGCCGAGTTCGGTCGCGGCGGCGGGGTCCCCGGGCCAGATCAGGATCAGGCCGTCCTGCTCCCGGCAAGGATACGCGCGCACGCCGTTGGGCAGCTTGCCCTTGCCGAGATAGGGCACGTCGATGCACTTGCCCGACGCGTCGTAGGTCCAGCCGTGATAGCCGCACCGGACTGCACAGCCGGACACCAGGCCCTTGGAGAGCGGCACCTGGCGATGGGCACACCGGTCCTCCAGGGCAAAAACCTTGCCCTCCTTCGGCCGGACCAACACGATCGGCTCCCCAGCGAAGTGGGTGGCGTAGGTGGCGCCGGGCTTCAGCTCCTTCGACCAGGCCAGCGGGTACCAGTGGTCGGGATGCGATCCGACCCGGCGCAAGTCGCAGGCTGGCTGGTCACGCAGGCTGAAATCGGGGACGTCGGGCATGCGGCTTCCTGGTCGAGGACTTGGGGTAGGCCGTTCAAGGCTTAACGGTTGGCTTGCCGCCCCGTCAAACACCCTGATCGTTCGTTACACACTGCGAAGCCGCTGCACCGTGGCCGTCGTGGAATAGCCAGGCACCAGGTCCGCCAGCAGTACGCGCCCCCCGTAGCTTTGCACGAAATCAGCGCCGACAACCGTGCCGATCGTGTAGTCCGAACCCTTCACCAGCAAATCCGGCCGCAGCGCGCGCAGCGTCTCCTCCGGCGTGTCCTCGTCGTAGATGCACACCAGGTCCACCGAGGTCACGCCGCCCAGCACCGCCGCCCGCGCGGCCTCCGTCTGCACCGGACGATTGGCACCTTTGAGGCGCGTCACGCTGGCGTCGGAGTTGAGCCCGACCACCAGGCGGTCGCACTGGCTGCGGGCCTGCTCCAGCATCTGGATGTGGCCGGGATGCAGCAGGTCGAAGCAGCCATTGGTGAAGCCGACCCGCCAGCCGCGCTGCCGCCAGCGCTCGACCTGCTCGGCGGCCTGCTGGCGGGTGACGACCTTGCGCAATGCACTGCCCTGGGGGGACAGCGCCGCGAGCAGATCGGCTTCCTCGGCGACGGCGGTGCCGACCTTGCCCACCACGATGCCGGCGGCGATGTTGGCCAGGCGTGCCGCGACCGGCAGGTCCAGCCCGGCCGCCAACCCGGCGGCGAGCGTGGCGACCACCGTGTCGCCGGCGCCGGACACGTCGTACACGTCGGCCGCCTCGGCGGGGAAATGGTGGGCGGCGCCGTCGGCCGTCACCAGGGTCATGCCCTGCTCGGCGCGGGTCACCAGCACGGCGCCGAAGCCGTGCGCCGCCTGCAGGCTGCGGGCGGCCAGGACGATGGCGGCCTCGGTGTCGACCGGCATGCCCGTGGCGTCGGCCAGTTCGCGCCGGCTGGGCGTGATCACGTCCGCACCGGCATAGCGGCTGAAGTCGCGGCCCTTGGGGTCCACCAATACCCGACGGTTCGTGGCCTTGGCTGCGGCGATGATGCGGGCGGGCACGTCGCCGGACAACACGCCTTTATTATAGTCGGACAGCACCGTCACCGTGGTGGCCGTCAGCGCATCCTGCGTGATCCGCAGCAACCGCTCGGCCAGCTTCGGGTGGATCGCCTGCACGATCTCGTGGTCCGCCCGCAGCAATTGCTGGCCTTGGGCGACGTAGCGGGTCTTGGTCGTGGTCGTCCGGCCGCCCTGCACCAGCAGCCACGGCTCTACATTCGGCTGCCCGCCAATCAGCCCCGTCAGGTCCGACCCGGCCTGATCGTCACCCACGACCGACACGAACGCGACCGCAGCCCCGAGGGCCGTCAGGTTGCGGACGACGTTGCCCGCGCCGCCAGGCAACGCCACGTCCCGCTCGACGGACAGGACAGGGATCGGCGCCTCGGGGGAGACCCGGTTGACCACGCCATAGACATACCGGTCGAGCATGGCGTCGCCCACCACCAGTACACTGGTATGGGCCAGCCGACGGACGGCACTCGTCAGGTCGGCCGTCTCGGCGGAGCCTGCCGCGCGCGCTGGAGGAACCATCCTGAAATCGCTATAGAAACGTGCCGGGATTGGCAAGCAGATTGGGTTTGTTCCGCACCGTCCCCGCATTATTACTGCATGGACCGCGGCTTCGAGCCCACGACCGGCAAGGCCGTCCCGTGCCTTGACCCATCTGGCGGGTTCGGTCAGATAGCGAGGCTGCGCATCCGGCGCCAGCCGGCGTTGCCGTGTGTGTTCGATCGCGACAAGCGGAGACTGTAGTTAATGCGCAGCAAGGGTGAGTACCTTTTCACGTCGGAGTCCGTCTCCGAGGGCCATCCGGACAAGGTCGCCGACCGCCTGAGCGACGTCGTGCTGGACGCCTACCTGGCCGCCGACCCGTATTCGCGCGTTGGCTGCGAAACCCTGGTGACGACCAACCGCGTCGTGTTCGCCGGCGAGGTTCGCGGCCCCGAGACGGTGACGGCCGACCTGCTCGAGCATCTCGCCCGCATGGCGATCCGCGACATCGGCTACGACCAGACCGGCTTCTCGTGGAAGCATGCCGACATCAAGTGCCACCTGCACGCGCAGAGCACGGACATCGCCGCCGGCGTGGACAGCGCGGGTAACAAGGACGAGGGCGCCGGCGACCAGGGCATCATGTTCGGCTACGCCTGCACCGAAACGGAGGCGCTGATGCCGGCGCCGCTGTATTACTCGCACCTGATCCTGCGCCGCATGTCCGAGCTGCGCCGCAACAAGGACGTGTCCGTTGCCGGGCTGCAGCCGGATGCGAAAAGCCAGGTGACCCTGCGCTACATCGATGGCAAGCCGGTGGGCGCCACCAGCATCGTGGTATCCACCCAGCACGACGAGGGCATGGAGCAGTCGGCCATCAAGCAGATGCTGGTGCCGCTGATCGAGTCCACCCTGCCGCCGGGCTGGATGCCGCCCGAGAACGAGCTGTACATCAACCCGACTGGCAACTTCGTGATCGGCGGGCCGGACGGCGACGCCGGGCTCACCGGGCGCAAGATCATCGTCGACACTTACGGCGGTGCCGCCCCGCACGGCGGCGGCGCGTTCAGCGGCAAGGACCCGACCAAGGTGGACCGTTCGGCCGCCTATGTCTGCCGTTATTTGGCGAAGAACGTGGTCGCCGCCGGGCTGGCCGAGAAGTGCACCATCCAGATCAGCTACGCGATCGGCGTGTCGCACCCGCTTTCCGTCTACGTGGACCTGGACGGGACCGGCAAGGACGTGGACGAGGCGAAGCTGGAGAAAACCCTGCGTGAACTGGTGAACCTCAGCCCCCGCGGCATCCGCGAGCACCTGCACCTGAACCGGCCGATCTACGCCGTGACCAGCGCGTACGGCCATTTCGGCCGCGAGCCGGATCCGGAGCTCGGCACGTTCACCTGGGAGAAGACCGACCTGGTGCCGGCGCTGAAGAGCGCGTTCGGCCGGTAACACTGGACGATGTGAAGCCCGCCGCGGCGCTTAAGCTCAAGCCCGCGGCGGAGCGCCTGTATGGCAGGACGCGCGGCAACACGCTCCGTCCGCGCCAGCAATTGCTGCTGGACGTCACCCTGCCCCGGCTGCGTTTGGATCCGTCGAGGGCGGCCGACCCGATATCGGCCTTCCCCGATCGGCCAGCAGAACTGTGGCTGGAAGTCGGGTTCGGCGGCGGGGAGCATGCGCGGGCCCAGGTCGAAGCCCATCCCGAAGCTGGCCTCGTCGCCTGCGAGGTCTATGCAAACGGGATCTGCTCGCTGCTCTCGGCCGTGGTGCCGGAGGGGGGTGAGCTCGCGGCGCCACTCCCCCCCAATTTGCTGGTTTGGACCGACGACGCCCGGATCCTGCTGCGGCAGATCCCACCGGGCTCGCTGAGCCGGCTGTTCCTGATGTTCCCCGACCCTTGGCCGAAAGCGCGCCACACCAAGCGCCGGTTCATGCACCCCGATACTGTTTCCCTGGTCGCGCAAGCCATGCGGCCCGGCGGAAAATGGCGGATCGCGACCGACGACCCGACCTACCAGGCCTGGACCGCGTCCGTGCTGGCGGAGCAGAGCTTGTTCACGGCCACCGCCCCCGCCACCACCCGGCCCGAAGGCTGGCCTCCGACGCGGTACGAACAGAAGGCACTCAAGGCCGGCCGCACGCCGCTCTACTGGTCGGTCACCCGGAGACCGACCGGACAAGTCTGATCCTCCCCTCCTTAGCGGGAGGTGGCGGCGCAGCCGACGGAAGGGCGCGCTGCCACTAGCCCTCCCGCCCCGCCAACTCCAACATCACCACGCGGGCCAGGAGGGTGGGCGGGTAGAGTTGCCCGATCGCGGACTCCAGCGTCGACAGGCTGCGGGCCAGCGGGTTCACCGGGACGATGTCGCCAAAACCGAGCGACGTCAGGGTCGAAAACGAGAAATAGTCGATCGCCGCCCGGAACGCCGCCGTCGCCTGCACCGACGGCAGATGCGCATAGGCCCCCGGCATCAACTGCGCCAGCACCCGGTGCAGCACCGCAAACAGCAGGCCGATATTGAGATACAGCACGATGGCGCCACGGATCCGATGCCCGGTGAACCGGCCCGGCCCGAACGCGGCCTTGAAAACGACGATGCTGAGCACGGCAAAGGCCAGCACCGAGATCGCATCCGACCCCAACTCCGCGGCGAGGCTCGGATAGCGCTGCTGGGCCCCTGCGGTGATCGTGGCCAGCACCAGCGTCCCGATGCCAGCCACGATCGTCCAACGGCCCCGCGCCATGACGATGGTGATCGACATGAACACCAGCAGCAGAAGCAGCGTCAGACCCGGCGGCAGCGGCAACCCGATGGCCGAGGCAGGCACCACCCCGAAGATGGTGATGCACTGCACGGCCAGCAGTACCGTGAGGCTCGCGTCGCGCCACCGGTCGCGCGCCCGGTTCAGGCGCGGGAACCAACCCTCGGGCCCGACCTCGACCGAAATCAGGCGGCTTTGGCCAACGTAATCCCGCAGGCGTCGAAGGTCGCGAACAGGGCGCGCTTCGCCTCGGCCGACAGCGCCATGTGCGGCGGGCGAATATGCTCCCACGCCGGGTCGCCGGTGTTGCGCGCCACCAGCGCCTTCAACCCCGGGATCAGTGCGGCCGACGTGACCGCCTTGCGGATGGCGGTGAGCGTCGTCTGCGCCTGCGTGCCGGCATCGTTGTCCCAATTGGCATAGACCTGGCCGTTCCACGCGCTGCCCACGTTGGAAGCCGCGGTGATGCACCCGGCCCCACCCACGCTCAACAGCTGCTGCAGCGCGCCATCGTCGCCGCAATAGACCTCGAAGCCGTCACGCGCGAAGTTGTCGACATAGGATTTGGTGTTGGCAAAGTCGCCGCTGCTATCCTTGATGCCCTTCACCGTCCCCGGATATTCCTTCAGCAACCGCTCGATCAACGCCACCGTAAACGGCACCGCCGACTGGGCGGGGAAGTGGTACAGGTAGATCTTGGTGCCGGTGCCGAGCCGCTGGATCACCTCCGAGAAATAGGCGAACAGACCGTCTTCGCTGGGGTTCTTGTAGAAAAACGGCGGCAGCGCCAGCACGCCGGGGCAGCCCAACTCGGCGGCTTTTTTGGCCAGCAGCACCGTGTCGGTGAGCGCTGGGGTGCCGACGCCGGGCAGCAATTTCGCGGGCGGCAGGCCACGGGCGACAAGGCCCTCCATCACCTCGATGCGTTCGGACACGCCTAGGCTGTTGGCCTCCCCGGTGGTGCCCAGGATGCCCAATCCGTTGGCGCCATTTGCCAGCAGCCATTTGCTGTGCGCCGCCATGCGGTCCAGGTCCACCGACAGATCGGGGTGCATCGCCGTCAGCACCGCCGTGTTCACGCCGCCGTAAATCGCGTTTTTCATCATGTTAGGTCCTCCCAGATCGCAATAAACTCCCGGGAGGCGACGCGGGGAAGAGGCAGCGTGGTGCTCCGCCCCATACCCCGCGAGAGGACAGTCGTCCTCTCGACACCTTGTAGCCCGTATTCGCCAGCGAATGCGGGACCACAGGCAATGCCGGGCGGACGGCTACCGCTCCGCCCGCTCCCCAAATCCATCATCCCCTGCCACCCCGCCCCAATCCGGCGGCAAAACTCCCTTGCCGACAAACCGGTGGAGCGATGAATGCGGCCAATCCAACGCGTTCGCGACGTAGCCGTGCTTGACCGGATTGTAGTGGATGTAATCCACATGCCGGCTGAAGTCGGTGGCATCCCGGATGGTATGCTCCCAGAACCGCCGCTGCCACAAAGCGTGGCCTCCACCGTCCCGTGGCTCGAACGCCGCCCCGCCCGCAATCACCGCGCGGGTGAACACCGTCTTGATGCGGCGCCAACGGAGCGGGAAATCAGCATCGCCATCGGGCAGCGTGAAGATTGCGTGGAGGTGGTCCGGCAAGATGACGATCGCGTCGATCTGGAACGGGCGTTCAGTCCTCACCGTGCCGAAAGCCCCGCGCAGCGTGTCGACCGACGCCGTGAGCAGCGTAGATCGACGATCAGCAAGTGCCACGGTAAAGAAGAACGTTCCACCCGGGACGAAATTGCGGCGGTAACGTACCACGATCCACGCCCCCCAACGTTCGTTGTCCCGCTAAGCGTCCAACGTAGCCCGTATTCGCGACGCGAATGCGGGATTCCGGCGTTTGTTGTCCCGCATGAGCAAGCGCTCATACGGGCTACGATTGCTGTTAATCTGTCGGCAGGCGGAATGGGTCACATGCGACCCGGCTGCGGATCAACGGGCTTGCCCTCGTAGGCGGTAACCTTGATCTCTCCTTCCCGCTTACGGGTCTGGGCAATGTCAAAGCTGTTCTGCATCCGCATTAGCGTGTCCATCGAGACGCCGAACGCCTTTTCAAGCCGCAGCGCCATTTCGGACGAGAGGTTCGCGCGCTCGTTCAGCAACGCCGACAGCGCAGGGCGTGTCACCCCCAGCACGAGCGCCGCATCCGTCACCGATAGGCCAAGCGGCTCGATGATTTCGCTTTTCACGAACCCGCCGGGATGGGCGGGACTCTTCATTCGGATGCCCTGCAGCACGCTCATCGCCACCTCCTAGGGATAGTCTTGATATCGAGGTCGATGATCTCGATCTCGTCCTGATCGATCCGAAACACCAAGCTCCAGTTCTTCGTCACGAACAGGCTCCAGGTACCCTTTCGGTCGCCGGTCAGCCGATGGGCCTTCCAGCTTGGCACCGTGCGCAACTCGTCCTCGCGATCCATATCCTGAAGGAAGGCAACGATGCGACGCAGTTTGTCCACAACGGCGGCCTGCACGCCGGATGTGTCGTCATCCTCGATCAGGCGGCGCAAGCCTTTCTGGACCACGTTCCTGATCTTCATGGAGAACTCTCGCAGCAAGACTGTAGCGTGTCAAGTTACACGATACGGACTGAGAGGGTTACACCCTTCAAATGGTGTGTTGAAACTGGCCCATCCCTTGTGGTCCTGTCGCTGCCCATGAACACCACCGTTCCCCCTCGGAGCCACGACGCCATGCTGAGCGAACTCGCCTCCCTCGGGATGCGGGCGGCGCGCGTGGTGACGCGGTTGATGGAGATCGAGTTGGAAGCCGCGGAGGTTGTCGCGATCTGGTTGCCCCGACAGCACGGGGACGCGGCAACACTCGGCGAGGCGGTCGCAGCCGGTGCGGCCGTCGACGCGGTGAACGCGGCGACGGCGAAGGCCGTGCCCCACACCGAAGTATTGGCGCGGGCGTTGGACCGGGTTTCGCGTTCGGTGCGGCGCAGTATTGGCCTGCAGCAGCGGATCGAGGCCGGGTGGCCGCGGGCCGGGTCGGACGACCGGACGGCGATGATGCGGCGGCAGGTGGCGCGGGGCGTGGGCGAGGCGATCCAGCGCGAGGCGGACGGCGAGACGGCCGAGCGGCTGTTCGACGAACTGGCCGTACGGCTGGACGACCCGGGCCTGGACGCCGAGACCCTGGCCATGCCGATAGAGGCCGTGGTCCGGCGCATCTGCCACGAACTCGGTCTGGTGGCAGGGGCGCTCAAGGCAACGCTCCCGGACCCGCCGAACCGCGACACGGGTTAGACGGCGGGGCTCAGCTCGGCTGCGTCAAAACCTGTTGTGGCCGCTCCCACCTTTCCGTCATTCTACCCGGACGGAGACCGCCATGACCTTCCAATCCACCGTCTGCCCGCACGACTGCCCCTCCTGCTGCGCGCTGGAAGTGGATGTGACCGATAACCGCATCAGCACGGTGCGGGGGGCGGAGGCGAACAACTACACCGCCGGCGTGATCTGCGCGAAGGTCGCTCGTTACGCCGAGCGGCAGCATCATCCAGACCGCCTGACCACCCCCCTGCTCCGCACCGGGCCGAAGGGCAGCGGCCAGTTCCGCGCGATCGGTTGGGACCAGGCGCTGGACCGCGTCGCCACCCAGTTCACCAGCCTCGCCGCCCAGCATGGCGCGGAGACGATCTGGCCGTACTACTTCGCGGGCACCATGGGCCACGTGCAGCGCGACGGGATCAACCGGCTACGCCACGTGATGAAGTATTCGCGGCAGAAGATGACGATCTGCTCGATGGCGTCCGATGCCGGCTGGAAGGCCGGCGTGGGCCGGATCACCGGCCCGGACCCGCGGGAAATGGCGGTGAGCGACCTGATCGTCATGTGGGGCGGCAACCCGGTGGCGACCCAGGTCAACGTGATGACCCATATCAGCCGCGCCCGGAAACAGCGCGGCGCCAAGCTGGTCGTGATCGACCCATACCGCACCGGCACCGCTGCCGTCGCCGACACGCACTTGGCACTGCGCCCCAACACCGACGGTGCGCTGGCCTGCGCCGTGATGCACTGCGCCTTCCGCGATGGCTATGCCGATCGCGCCTACATGGCCCAGTACGCCGACGTGCCGGAGGAGCTGGAGGCGCACCTGCGCACCCGCGGGCCCGGTTGGGCCGCTGATATCACCGGGCTGACGGTGGCCGAGATTGAGGCGTTCGCGCTCGCCTACAACAGCACCGAGCGCGCCTACATCCGCTTCGGCTACGGGTTCAGCCGGGCGCGCAACGGCTCGCAGATGCTGCACGCCGCCACCTGCCTGCCGACCGTGACCGGCAAATGGCAGCACGAGGGTGCGGGCGCATTCTGGAACAACCGCGACATCTACACCTGGGACAAGACGCTGATCGAGGGGCTGGACCGCCGCGACCCGGCGGTGCGCGAGCTGGACATGAGCCGCATCGCCTCCGTGCTGAACGGCAGCCGGCAGGATCTGGGCGACGGCCCGCCGGTGCACGCTTTGCTGATCCAGAACACCAACCCGGTGGTGGTCGCCCCCGACAGCAACCGCGTGCGCCGCGGTTTCGCCCGGGAGGATCTGTTCACCGTCGTGCACGAGCAGTTCATGACCGAGACGGCCGCCATGGCGGACATCGTGCTGCCCGCCACCACGTTCCTCGAGCACGACGACATCTATCACGCCGGCGGGCATAGCCACGTCCAGTTCGGCCGCCGTCTGGTGGAGCCACTGGGCGAGTGCCGCTCCAACCACGAGGTGATCTGCGCCTTGGCCGCCCGCCTCGGCGCCGAGCACCCTGGTTTCACGATGACCGCGATGGAATTGGCGGATGCGACGTTGCACGCCTCGGGGTATGGCGGTGCGGCCGAGGTGATCGCCGGGCGCTGGGTGGACCGGCAGCCCTCGTTCCGCGAGAGCCATTTCCTGGACGGCTTCAGACAGCCCGGCGGCCGGTTCCGCTTCGCCCCCGACTGGGCCTCGATCGGTCCGGGCCACGCGGCCATGCCCCGCCTGCCGGACCATTGGGCCAGCTACGACGCCGCCAACGACCACACGCCATTCCGCCTGGTAACGGCGCCGGCCCGGCAGTTCCTCAACACCAGCTTCACGGAAACAGCCACGTCCCGACGCCGGGAAAACCGGCCGACGGCTTTGTTACACCCGGAGGATGCCGCTCGCTTGGGGGTGGGGCCCGGTGACCGGGTCCGCCTCGGCAACCGCCTTGGCGAGGTCGTGCTCCACGCCGCGATCGGTGTTGGGCAGCAGGTCGGGACCGTGATCTCGGAGAGCATCTGGCCGAATGCGGCGTTCGAGGGCGGGATCGGGATCAACGCGCTGACCAGTGAGGACCCGGCTTTCCCCAACGGCGGCGCCGTCTTCCACGACACGGCCATTTGGGTGCGGGCCGAAGCCGCCACCCTGGCGATGGCCGCCGAATAGGGCCCGGGGGCTTAGAACGCCTCCGGGCCCCGAGGTGGACTACTTCTTCTTGGCGTGCTCGGCGGACTTGCCGTGCGCCTTGGTCGAATGCTCGTGGGCCTTGGTCGACGCCTCATGCGCCTTGGTGGAGTGCGCGTGGCCCTCGTCGTGGCTGCCCTTCTCGTGGTGCTCGGCGGCGGTGCGGTGGGCCTTCGCCGCGGTCTCGTGATGCTCGGCGGCTTCGTGATGTGTGGTCTTCGGCATGACTAGCTCCTCGTCTCGTTCGCCATCGTTTTCCGATGTGCACCCGAGGAACGGCCGCGTGCTGGGCAGAGTTGCGTCGACGGCGCGGCGATCCCATTTCAACCACAATCTGGAGGAGTGCATCATGGCGAATTGGTTTGGTGGCGGAAGCAAGGCCGAGGCGGCAGAGCAGAAGCCCTTCCCCGTCGAGCGGTCGGATAGCGAGTGGAAGCAGACGCTCTCGACCGAGCAGTTCCGCGTATTGCGGCAACATGCCACCGAGCGGCCCGGCAGTAGCCCGTTCAACTACGAGAAGCGCACTGGGATCTTCGCGTGTGCCGGCTGCGGCCAGCCCTTGTTCACGTCGGACACGAAATACGAGAGCGGCAGCGGTTGGCCCAGCTTCTTCCAACCAATCGAGGGCGCGGTTGAAACCCAGACCGACAGCACCCTCGGGATGGTCCGTACCGAGGCGCATTGCAGCAAATGCGGCGGTCATCTGGGCCATGTGTTCCCCGACGGCCCGCGGCCGACGGGCGAACGCTACTGCATGAACGGGGTGTCCCTGACCTTCCAGCCGGACTGAGCTTGCGCCGGGCCGCCGGGTCGCCGATGGTCCGCCTCCATCCCCGCATGGAGGCGGCATGTCGCTAGAGATCAAGGTCGGGCCGCCCCAATTGGCCATCCACCAAGGGGATGCGGTGTTGCTGACCAACCCGGACGGCCAGATCGCCTGGCCGACCGCGATGGGGCTGTATTTCCTGGACACCAGGATGATCAGCTCGTGGTCGCTGTATGCCAACGGGGTCGAGTGGGACCTGCTGAACAGCGGGACGCCGCTGTATTACCTGGCCCGCATCTACCTGACGAACCAGACCATTCCGACCGAGTCCGAGGATATTCCGGCCAGAACGCTGAGCCTGGAGATCGGCCGGCGCATCGGGGGCGGGATCCACGAGGATTTCGACATCACCAATCACGGGCCGAACCCGGTCCAGTTCAACCTGGAAGTCGTCATCCGCAGTGATTTCGCGGACATCTTCGAGGTGAAGAGCAACGCGATCGTCCGCCGCGGCCGGATCACCAGCGAGTGGCTGGACCACGAGCAGCGCCTGGTGAACACCTACGGCAACCGGGACTTCCACCGCGCCGTCAGCATCGCCGCCGAGAACCTGCCAACGCCCGCGGTCTACGCCAACGGCCGGATCAGCTTCGAGGTCGCCTTGCCGCCCGGAGGGAAATGGCACGCCTGCCTGCGCTACGACCTGATTGACGGCGAGAAGAGGTCGGCCGCACCGACGAATTGCGCCCATGTCGCGGATGCGCACACGACAGCGATCATCGACGAGTGGCACGCCAGCGTCACCAAGCTGTCGACCAGCAACACCGATTTCGAGCGCCTCTACGCCCAGTCGCTCGACGACATGGCGGCCCTGCGGCTCCCGTTCTCGTCGGCGACGGAGACGGAGATAAACGATCTGGTTCCTGCGGCCGGCCTGCCCTGGTTCGTCGCCTTGTTCGGCCGCGACAGCCTGATCGTGTCGTTGCAGAACGCGCTGGTGTATCCCGATTTCGCCCGTGGCGCGCTGGACGTGCTGGGAAACTGGCAGGCGACCGAACGCGACGACTACCGCGATGCCGAACCCGGCAAGATCCTGCACGAGCTCCGCCGCGGCGAGTTGGCGCACTTCAAACTGATCCCGCACACGCCGTATTACGGGACCGCGGACGCGACGCCGCTGTATTTGGTGACCCTGCACACCGCTTGGCGATGCACCGGCGATCGCGCCATGGTCGAGCGTCTGATGCCGATTGCCGAGCGCTGCCTGACTTGGATCGACCGATGGGGCGACCGCGATGGCGACGGCCTGCAGGAATATCAAACCCGCTCGCCGAAGGGCTACGAGAACATGGCGTGGAAAGACGCCGGCGACTCCGTCATGCATGCCGATGGCAGCAAGGTGGAAGGACCGAAGGCGCTCTGCGAACTGCAAGGCTACGTGTTCGATGCCTGGATGCGGATGGCGGAGATTTACGACATGCTCGGCCAGCCGGGCCGGTCGGCGGAGCTGCGGCAGAAGGCGGCGGTGCTGTACCAGCAGGTCAACGCCCTGTTCTGGAACGAGGCGGAGGGCTTCTACGCTTATGGCCTCGACGGGAATAAGCGGCCGATCCTGAGCGTCGCCTCCAACCCGGGCCACCTGCTGTGGTCCGGCATCGTGCCGCCCGACCGGGCTGGCCGGGTCGTCGCCCGGTTCATGCAGCCGGACATGTGGAGCGGCTGGGGCATTCGGACGTTGTCGGCCAAGCACCCCAGCTTCAACCCGTATTCCTACCAGAACGGATCGGTTTGGCCGCATGACAACGGCCTGATCGCGCAGGGTTTCAAGCGCTATGGCTACGCCGACCAAGCCAATGCTATCGCCAAGGACGTGCTTACGGCCGCCAGCTTCTTCATGCTGAACCAACTGCCGGAGCTCTATGCCGGCGTGCAACGCGACGAGAGCAACTTCCCCGTCCAGTATCTCGGCGCCAACGTGCCCCAGGCCTGGGCCGCCGGGAGCGTATTTTCCCTTGTCCAGTCCATCATCGGCTTCCAACCCGATGCACCGAACGGCCAGCTTCTGATCGACCCGGCGTTGCCGGACTGGCTGCCCGATTTGACCTTGCGCGACCTGCGCGTCGGCAACGACACATTTGACTTGCGCTTCACCCGGCAGGGACCTGGCACAGAGTTCGAGGTCTTGCGGGGTGACCCGGCACGCGTCATCCGCAAGCCGATGACAGTCTGGCTACCCGCCTGAGATCGCGCCTGTGTTCATGAAATAGCAACCCGCCTCATTGATCCTGTCCGTATCAGAGGAACCAGGACCAGGACGATGCTTGAAGCTGACGAGTTTGCCGGTGTGGACGAGACCAGCCATTACGCACAGCCCCCGATCCGAACGACCGGCCAGCACGAGGGTGGTTGGTATTTGACTGCTTTAGCGATCGTGACAGGGCTCATCTCTCTCTGGGCGCTGCATGCCACGCACTAGCCGTCGGACCAGTAGCAGACTGGTTGACGGCATACGCTGCCGGCGAATACCGGGCCTGTCGGGCAAGGCCGCGTGCCACGATCGGCCTGCTGACCTCCTACGTGACGCGGCGATCCATTCGTTCTGACGGCAGTCGGTCCACCACCTGGCGCAACGCGTTGCCGATGGCAGAAACCTCCAACTTGCTCATGGACGTGGCCGCGAGCAAACGCATACTATCTAGGTGAAGTTGGATCGCCTGCCCATCCGAACATTTGGCGAGCAGCAAGCGTTCGATCAGTGTGCAGAGGCTCAACGCGACATCGCCAAGGCCGCTTTTCCCGAAAACACCGGCGACACCCACAAGCGAGTTGCTCAAAGTGTACAGTTCACCGGCGCGATGCGGGTCTTGCGTGAGCCCCATCTCATTGGCGAGGACGAACATGCGGTCGATCGTCTCCGCTATTTCGGAGAGACCGCGATCGCGAAGCCCCTCGAGGCTCTGCTCGGCGGCAGCCACAGCCTCGGTCGCGGTAATTCCGCCAGGGCGCATGACAAGCTGAGCGATACGCTTCGTATGCACCGGAACAGGTTTCATCATAACCGCGCCATCGCCTTTCCACTCATCATTGCATCGATTTCGGACTGCGAGAGGTTTGCCTCCTTTGCCTCTCCGAGTTGCAACGAAAGGTCGCCCTTGCGTCGCCCCGCCGTTCCCGAGGGCGGCCCGAGCATCTGGAACCTGCGATCCGGCCCCGCGTAGGCTTCGCCTTCAACGAACGAGCGCATGTCCCTGGCAAGCCATTTGACGCGATCGTATAACACGCGCGGGGTGATCGGTTTGGCGATGACAAAGCTCGCGCCGCAATCCCGCGCACGCAAGATATTGCTTTGCGGTGTATGTCCCGCCAGGAGGATAACGGAGGCCGTCTTCACCTCCTCCACCTTGCTGCGGCGTATCCAGCGGATAAAATCGTATTCGTCTACGTCGCTGCCCCGCGTTGCCGATCCGACGACAACCAGCTGGCAGGTCTCGCGCTGCAAGAACGCCTGGGCCTCCGACGTCGTTGCGAAACGGGAGATCGTGCGGACTTTAAAGCTCCCGAGGACTTGACTCAGGATTTCCGACTCAAGCTCGTTTCCCTCGATCACCAGCACGCTCAGCTGGCCAAAATAGACCCGAGTATCGACGCCAGCCGCGCCCTCCGTCACGCCCCGAAGAGCTCCATTTCTCCGGAGTTTCCCTCGGTTTCGAGCGAACGGCCGGCCAGCCGATCCGCAAGGCCTCGCGTGTTGATGACCGCGAGGGAACTCGCGAGATCTGGCTCCACGTGGGGTACGCCGGCCGAAAGCACGGTCAGGAAAGCAGCCAACCCGGCGAGATGCTGGCTTAATCGATCCATCGACTGCCAGCGCTCGATATCATCTACGCCAACGCCGCCGAGTTGGTCCGCCACAGTCGCCAAATCCGCGAGTTCGCCGGCAGCAGCAACCAAAACAGCTGCCAGGCAATGGCCCGATCCGTCCATCAGAACAACTCCAAAGCGCCACTGTCGACCGGCGGCGGCGGCGGCCGCGAACGCTCGGAGGCAAAAACCGCCGCGTCGGGGCCACCCAAGGTAAACTGGCGAGCCCGGCCCTCGACAGCGAAATACTGGATCCGACGTCCACGCTCGCCGCGCAGACTGCCTCCGCTAATTGCGATCCGCTCTCGCCGGGCAAATCGCTCGGCGAACTCAGCGTTCAGCGAGCCCACGTCGGTCAGGCCGCGCAGCATCCTGGCACCACCGAACAGTTTGGCTTCGAGCCGCTCGCGCCGAGCCCCTTGCTGCAACAGACCGTTCACCAAAAGCTCCATCGCATGCACGCCATACTCGGCCCCCGGCGAACCCGGCCCGTCCCCGGGAAGCAAGAAATGGTTCATGCCACCAACGCCGGCGACGCGATCGTTCATACAGGCAGCGACACACGATCCAAGGATCGTGGTCACTACCACACTCGGATCATTCGTTACATAAAACTCGCCTTGGACGATGTTGACTCGGCGCTCACCCGTCATGTCAGCGGCCCAAACACAGCTTCGATCTTCTCCCGAAGCGTCGTCACAGTGAATGGCTTGACCAGAAAGTTGTTGACGCCGAACTGCACGGCGCGCTGCACCAGATCCATATCACCTCGTCCCGTCAACATGATGTAGGCGGTCTTCGCCGTGGGTGGGTAGACACGCACGGCACGTAGCAGACCCAAGCCGTCAAGCTTCGGCATGTTATAATCGCTGATGACGAGATCGACCGGCGTCGAGATAAGGCTGCGCATGCCGGCCTCACCATCGGGAGCTTCTTCGAAGGTGCGAAAGCCGAGTTGCTGCAAGCCACCCCGCACCAACAGTCGCATGGATTGCTGGTCATCGACGATCAGCACCTTGAGGGCAGCGGCGGACGGCATGCGCGATCTCCGGGCTTGGCGTTGCAGGCAGCAAGCATGGCAGCCGAGGCGGTGTGCAGTGACACCTGTGTCTCCACACCGCCCACCTCGAATGCAACTTTGGGCATTCCGTAAACAACACAACTCGCCTCGTCTTGCCCGAACGTGCGCGCTCCGGCTTCTCGCATCGCAAGCAAGCCTTGAGCTCCGTCCCGCCCCATCCCAGTCAAGATGACGCCGACTGATTTGGCACGGGCGTTCGCGGCGACCGACGCAAACAGAGTATCGACGGAAGGCCGGTGCCCATTCACGGGACCACCATTCGTCAGCCGACAATGCCAGGATCCGCTCGCCGACCCGGCGAGTTCCAAATGCGCAACACCGCCGGGCGCTAGATACACTTGGCCCGGATGCAGCGGCGCACCGTCTCTCGCTTCCTCAACGGTCGCGGCGCACGAGCGATCCAAGCGCTTCGCGAAAGAGGGTGTAAACGCAGCAGGCATGTGCTGCGTGATGAGTGTCGGGGGACAGTTCGCCGGAAATCCCGCTAATATCTCCAATAAAGCCTCGACGCCGCCAGTAGACGCACCGATCGCCAGGATCCGGTCCGCCGGTATGAATCCGACCGGCAAAGGTGTCGGAGGGGTTACTGATTGATTACTGAACCGCGGGCGCAACCGTGCACCTTTTGCTGCCCGGACGATCTCGGGCAGCCGATCGAAGCCAGCGCTATCACCGGGCCTAGGCTTGGCCACGCAATCCACCGCGCCTAGTTCAAGAGCACGCAAGGTTGCCTCCGCCCCGCCCCGGGTCAGGCTCGATATCATGACAACCGGCATCGGCCGCAAACGCATGACCCGCTCGAGGAACTCGAGGCCATTCATCCCCGGCATCTCGACATCAAGCGTGACAACGTCCGGACTCAGCGTCTTGATAGCCTGGCGCGCCTCCAGCGGATCGCAGGCTTGGCCGACCACGGTGATGTCGCCGTCGCGCTCGAGCACGCGGGAAATCATCGCCCGCATCGTTGCGGAATCATCAACGACGAGAACCCGGGTCATGCGGCGCCCCGCTTTTGATAGATCGTGATCCCCACGCTTGTGAAGGCCGCTGCCGCCGGGCCTCCGACCCGCTCCGAGTGACCGACATAAAGATGGCCGCCGGGCACCAGCAAAGGCTCGAACCGGGACCAGATCGCTTGCTGGTCGGCGTCCGCGAAGTAGATCACGACGTTACGACAAAAAATCGCTTCGAACGGTCCCTTCATCGGCAAGGGTTTGATCAGGTTCAACGGCCGGAACACCGTCATCTTGGCCAATTCAGGACCAGCCTGATGACCATCTTCCGTTCGCTCGAACCAGCGATCCACCAGGTTCGGCGGTGCACCAGCCATCGCCTCGGACGAATATCGCCCGGCACGGGCCTCAGCAAGAACTGTCGTATCGATATCCGTCGCAAGTACACGGACGTCGAGTTGCGCCGCGGTTGGAAGCAGGCCAAGCACGGTCAGTCCGATCGAGTAGGGCTCCATACCGGTCGAGCAGGCAGCGGACCAGAGTCGAACACGGGCGCCCCGCTCCGCAGCCCGCAACAGTGGTGGCAACACCACATCACGCAGGTGAGTGAAGTGATGCGGCTCGCGAAAAAACCGCGTCACGTTGGTGGTAAGCGCGCGGATCATCGTGCCGCGTTCCTCCGCGCCGTCCGGGTTCGTAACCAGTTCGCAATAGTCCTTGAACGCCGTCATACCTAGCGCACGCAGGCGTTTGCCCAACCGGGAATAGAGGAGCGTCGCCTTGCCCTCGTGCAGGGTTATTCCAGTTTCCGACTGGAGCATGTTGGCGATCTTCAGGAAGTCGGCTTCGGTGAGAAGGAACTCCCCCTCTACCATGCCACTCGGGAATTTTAGGGTGTCTGCGGCCATCATGCTGCTTCTGCTTCTGCCTTGGGCATCACGCGATCGAGCGAGATCAGGCTCACCATCCGGCTTTCGATGGCGAGGATGCCCTGAACGAAGTTGCGGACCCGGCCGGATGCCATCTCGGGCGGCGGCTGCGTCGTGTTCTCACCGACGGTGATGATGTCCGATACGGCGTCTACGAGAACACCGATAACCTGGTGGCCTACCTGTGCCACGATGATCACATGACGCGCGGACGTCTCGGTCAGCGGAAAGCCGAGCCGTGCCGAGAGATCAAGGATCGGCAGCACGGCGCCACGCAGGTTGATGACACCGCGGACGAAAGACGGCGAGCGAGGCAGCGGCGTGACGGGAACCCAGCCGCGGATCTCCCGAACGGACATGATGTCGACGCAAAACTCCTGCTCCCCGATACGGAACGCAATGAGTTCCAACTCACGGGTTGATGCGGAGACGGACGAGTCAAGCATAGGTCAATCCTAATTCGGAGTGAGACTCTGCGAAGGGTGCCTCGCCGCGAGCGTCCGACACCATCCCATCGACGTCCAAGATCAGTGCCACCCGACCATCGCCGAGGATGGTCGCAGCTGCGACGCCTGGTACCTGTTGATAGTTCGCCTCCAGGCTTTTGATGACGACTTGCTGCTGACCCTGGATGGCGTCAACGAGGAGCGCCGCGCGGCTCCCGCCATCTCCCTCCACGAGCAGGGCGACACTACCGGGCGTAATGCCGCCATCGGTCCAGCCGAGGATCGTTCCCACGCAAAGCAGCGGAATGTAGGTTCCGCGGATGTTAAGCACCTGAGCGCCTTCGCCCAGATCGTGGATCGCCGTTTGGCGCGGCTGCAGTGTCTCGATGATTGCGGTCAACGGCACGATCAAGGTCTGATCCGCGACCGTGACCACCATTCCGTCCAGCACCGCCAGGGTCAGTGGCAAGCTCAGGGTGAACGTCGAACCAAGCCCCGGGCGCGACGTGATTGCGATCCTACCACCGAGCGCCTGGATCGAACGCCGCACCACGTCCATGCCAACGCCGCGGCCCGAGATGTCGGATATCGTGGCCGCCGTGGAAAAGCCCGCCAGGAAGATCAGGTTATCGGTCTCTTCGTCGGACAGCACCACATCGGGAGCAATCAGCCCCTTTTCGATGGCGCTCTCACGCACTCGGGCGCGATTGATCCCGGCACCATCATCGGAGACTTCGATGACGATCCGGCCCGACCGATGCATAGCGGCGAGGCGGACCGTGCCCAGTTCCGGCTTCCCGGCGAGCTTCCGTTGCTCGGGCGATTCAAGTCCATGATCAATGGCATTGCGGATCATGTGGGTCAAAGGATCCGCCAGATGCTCGATGACAGTCTTGTCGACTTCCGTGCCTTCGCCTTCGGTCACCAAACGTGCCTGCTTACCCACCATCGCGGCAACTTCGCGTACCAGGCGGGGCATACGGGCAAAGACCGATTTGACCGGTTGGGCGCGGATCGCCATCACGCTGTCTTGGATCTCCCGCGTTAGATTCTGCAGCTCGTCTAGACCGACCGTTACTGCCGAGGAGCGGCCGAGCCCGGCTTCGACCGAGCGTTGCGTGAGCATCGCGCCGTTGATGACCAATTCGCCGACGAGATCGATCAGCCGGTCCACTCGATCCAAATCGACGCGGATCGTGGGTTTATGGCTGGCCGCCGGCTCGTCCCGGGGGGGCGGCGCGACGTGCAACTCCTCCTTCGGCGATGCGGTAGTGGCGGCCGGGGCCGGTATGAAGGCTGGCGTCGGTACGAAAATGGGGGCGGCCGTCACAGCAGCGGCTTCGACGGCAGGTGCCTGCAACTGTTGGATGAACGCCAGCACGTCCAGCGGCGGCGGCTCGGCGATCGTGACATCCTGCGCAGCGGCGGCCATGGAGATCTCGATGTCGCAGTCGCCCTCGACGAACTCGAACACCTCCTGAACCGAAGACTCGGGCAGGCTGGTCTGCAGGTCGACATGCCAGGTCAGGTAGGCGCCTTCGGGATCGAGATCGGCCAGATCCGGAAGATCACTCGTGTCGAGCGTGACCGAAGTCTCGCCGAGCAGCGTCAGTTCGCGCAGCAGAAGGGCAGCATCGTTCCCTTTGGCATACAGCGCCGGGTGGGGTCGGAACTTGACATGCCAGGTTGGGGTGCTTTCCGGCTCGGGTGTGCTGATCTGGACAGGCTGGAACATGAGCCCGGCAAATCCATCGTCCACCGCCGCCGGCGCGACCGGAGCGTGGTCGGACGCTCCGGCGGCCTGGCCGGGTGCGGTCGACAAAGCGGCGAGTTCGGCAGCCGACATCGCGACCTGCTGTTCGTTCGGCCCGGTGCCGCCGCGAGCGCCGCGGACCAGGTCCGCCAGCACGTCGGCGGCGCGCAACATGGCCTTGAGCAACTCCGGCGAGGCGGTCAACTTATCGGACCGCATCAGGTCCAGCGTGGTCTCGAACACATGGGCAAAGCGGACGAGGCTATCGAGGCCGAAAGCCCCTGCCCCACCCTTTACGGAATGAACGGCACGAAACACAGCATTGACGGTCTCGGAGTCACTGTCGCCGTTCTGCATTGCGAGCAAACCGGTTTCCAGTTCCGCGAGCTGCTCGTCGCACTCCTGGAAGAAGGTCTGCTTGATGGCGTCCATCGGGTCCATGGCGGGGCCTACGCAGCCACGCGGCGAAGCGCGTCGACGAGCTTGGCCGGATTGAATGGCTTTATGATCCAGCCCGTTGCGCCGGCCTCACGGGCCCGTGCCTTCTTGGCCGCATCGCTCTCGGTCGTCAGCACCAGGATCGGGATCGCGCGATACTTGTTGTCCTTGCGCACAGCTTCCATGAAGCCGAAGCCGTCCATCCGGGGCATGTTGATGTCGGTGACAATCACATCCGGATTGAGGCCTTGGAGCACCTCCAGCCCGTCCACGCCGTCGACGGCTTGCACCACGTTATAGCCGGCTTCGGATAAGGCTAAGTGCAGCATGTCGCGCATCGTGCGCGAATCATCCACGGTCAACACGGTCTTCATGACGCACTTCCTTCCGCAACCTGGGGGTCCGCGAGGCTCTCTGCACCGAATGTCGCGAGAGCCTGGGTCAATGCACTGGACGGCGTGGTGAGTTGAAACGACTGCCCGTCCGCCTCCCAGGTTTTCCGGGCGGCGAGTAGAACCTGGAGGCATTGCGCCCCCATCCGCTCGACGGCAGCCCCGTCAACGATCACCGGGCTACCCCGGCGCGCCAACAACTCGTTTGCGAGCGGCCCAGCCGCATTGAGGTCGAGAATAGCGGGCAAGGCCGACGGCACAGGCCGACGGCGGCTCGGGCGCTTCATGCGAAATTCGGCCCGGTGCGGAACGCAAACGCACGGCCTGAGATGAAACGATCGCTACGAGACATACGCCCTCCTGCTCCGGGGCGGCGGTGCTTTGCCCTAAATTGGGCAGCACGCGACGCCGTGGACCTTGGAAGGAGAATGCAGGAGGGCGCTTACTTTAGAGTTAATGCGCTGGCGATTGGGTCGACGGTGTTATGGCGAGCCGTTTGTTGACGTGCGACCCCGGCGGTCAGCCGTGGCCGAGCGCAGCAGCGACCCAGCCGGCCGCGGCCAACGTTGCGGCGTCCGCCCCTAAACGGCCCACGATCTGCAGCCCGAGCGGCAATCCGCCAGGCCCGCTACCCGCCGGAACGGTCACGCATGGCACGTGCAGACTGGTCCAGATCGTGTTGAACGCCGGGTCGCCGGTCCACTCGAGGCCGGCCGGAGCCTCGCCCGGCGCGGACGGTGTCAGCAACACGTCAAGCCCGGCCATGGCGGCTGGAAATCCGTCGCGCGCACGCTGCAGAACGGCGCGTGCGGCGTCCAGGGCGTCGGGAGATTGGGCCATGCCCCACTCAAGGCGCTCGCGGAGGATTCCGCTCAGCTCCTCGCGGTGGAACAGCATTTCCCACGCCAACGCGCTGGCGCTCTCGGCCTGCATGACTAAGCCATGCGCGTCGACCATAGCAGCGTAATCGGGCGGCAATTCGTGGTCGGTGACCGCGGCGCCGGCGCGCCGCAGCCGCTCGCCGGCATCCACCAGCAACTGCCGGGTCGCCTCGTCGGCCAGGTGCCAGGCCGGCGAACGACATAGGCCAATCCTTGGGGGACGGGGCAAGCCGCGATCCGGATCACCCAAATCCCGCCCCGAAACCGCCCCGGCCAGCAGAGCGCAATCGGCAACGCTGCGCGCCATCACGCCGACCGTGTCGAGCGAAAACGCCATCAGCTTCATGCCGTGGCGATCGATCATGCCGTAGCTCGGCTTGTAGCCCACTACGCCGCAATACGCCGCGGGGCGGATGACACTGCCCGCCGTCTGGGTGCCGTAGGCGAACGGGAAATAGCCGGCCGCCACACCCGCTGCCGAACCGCTGCTGGAGCCACCCGGCGTGTGCCCGGCGTTGTGCGGATTGGTGGTGGGGCCGGGATGCCGGGTCGCGAACTCGGTGGTCACCGTCTTGCCGAGCACGGCCGCGCCGACCCGGCGGGCCGCGGCGACGGCGCTGGCGTCGGCGCGGGGGCGGTGGCCATGCCAGATCGGCGAGTTGTAGCCGGTTGGCATGTCGGCCGTGTCCAACACGTCCTTCACGCCCAACGGCAAGCCATGCAGTGGGCCCGGGCGCGCGCTGGCGGCGGCGTGCCTGGCCAGCCCAGCGTCGAGATAGGCCATCGCGTGCACGGTAGGCTCGCGCTCGGCGATGCGGGCGAGGCAGGCCTCCATCAGCTCAGCGGGCGCCAGTTGCCCGGCGTCGATGCGGGCGCGGGCGGCGGTGGCGGTCAGGTCAGCCAGGTCCATGGGGGCTCTCCTCGGCGGCGGTGGTTCGCGCCTGGCCAAGATACGTCGCCAGCACGCGCGCGTCATTGCGCAGCGCGGCGGCCGGGCCGGCGGCGGTGATACGGCCCATCTCGAGCACGGCGCCCTCATCGGCCAAGGCCAGGGCGGCGCGGGCGTTCTGCTCCACCAGCACCATGGCAAGGCCGTCGCGGCGCAGCCCATCGAGGGTCCGAAAAATGTCGCGGACGATGCGGGGGGCGAGGCCGAGGCTCGGTTCGTCCAGCAGCAGGACACGGGGGCGGCCCATCAAGGCACGGCCCAGGGCCAGCATCTGCCGTTCGCCGCCCGAGAGCGTGCCGGCCACCTGGGAGCGCCGCTCCTCCAGCCGGGGGAACACGGCGAACACGTCGCGCATGGACGCGCCGCGCCTGGCGTAGGCGCCGAGTTCGAGGTTCTCCGCCACGGTCATGTCGGCGAACAGGGCGCGGGTCTCGGGTACCAGCAGCAGACCGCGGCCGACCAGTTCCTCGGTGGCGATGCCGGCGATGTCGGCGCCGTCCAGCCGCCTCGTGCCGGCGGCGGGCAGCAGGTTCATGATCGCGTGCATCGCCGTGGTCTTGCCCGCGCCATTGGGGCCGATCACGGTGACGATCTGCTTCGGCTGCACCACAAGGTCGATCCCGTGCAGCACCGTGGCGCGGCCATATCCGGCGCGCAGCCCGGCGATCTCCAGCAGCGGCGTCACTCCACGCCACCGAGATAGGCATCCAGCACGCGCGGGTCGGCCTGCACCTGCTCCGGGCGGCCCTCGGCGATCTTGCGGCCGAACTCCATCACCACGACGTGGTCGGCGAGACCCATCAGGAAGTCCATGTCGTGCTCCACCAGCAGCACGGCGACACCCTCGGCGCGCAGCGAGCGAAGGCAGGTGGCAAGCTCCGCCTTTTCCTGCAGGCGCAAGCCGGCGGCGGGTTCGTCCAGCAGCAGCACTGCTGGGTGCAGGCACAACGCGCGGGCGATCTCCACGATGCGCTGCTGGCCGAGCGAGAGGTCGCCGGCGCGCTGGTGCAATACCGGGCCGAGGCCGAGCCGGTCCGCCTGGCGCGCGGCCTCGGCCAGCAACTGGCGCTCCTCTGCCCGGTCGAGCCGCAGCATGGCGGACAGGATGCTGGCGCGTCCGCGGGTGTGGGCGCCGAGGGCGATGTTCTCCAGCACCGGGCGGCCCGGGAGCAGGCGGACGTGCTGGAAGGTGCGCCCCAACCCGAGCCGGGCCATGCGGCGGGGCGGCTTGCCGGTGACCACCTGGCCGTGGAGGCGGATACTGCCGCCGTCGGGGGTGATCAAGCCGCTCAGCTGGTTGAACATGGTGCTCTTGCCGGCGCCGTTCGGCCCGATCAGCGCCACGATCTGACCGGCGGAGACGGTGAGGCCGACACCATCGTTGGCCACCAGGCCGCCGAAGCGCTTGGTGATGCCCTCGGCGCTGAGAACTTCGCCGCCGGGGTGGTCGGCGGCAGGCAGGCGCGCCGCGTCCGGCACCGGCGTTGGGCGCGGCAGCGGAAGCAGCCGGGCTACGAACGGGACGAGGCCGCCGGGCATGCGCTGCATCACCAGGATGATGATGGCGGCGAAGGCCATGCCCTCGAAATTGCCGGGCCGGCCGAACAGACGGGGCAGCCAGTCGTTCAACTGGTCGCGCAGCAGGGTCACGACGCCGGCGCCCAGCACCGCGCCCCAGAGCGACCCGGCGCCGCCGATGATCACCATGAACAGGTATTCGATCCCGGCCGTCAGATCGAACGGCGTGGGGCTGACCTGACGCTGCAGGTGGGCGTACAGCCAGCCCGACAACCCGGCATACAGGGCCGCCACCAGGAACACCCACAGCGCCAGGCGCGCCGTGTCGACGCCCATGCTCTCCGCCATCGCGCGCCCGGCGGCGAGGGCTCGAATGGCGCGGCCCTGGCGGCTATCCAGCAGGTTGCGCGTCAGCAGCAGCACGACGAGCAATACCAAACCGACGAACAGCAGCATCAAGCGCTCGTCCGGCTGGTCGAAGGGGGGGAGGCCGGGCACCTCCGCCAGGCCATTGTAGCCGCCGAGGCCGGGGATGGTGCCGAACAGGTAGTAGGCGGCGCTGCCCCAGGCGATGGTGCCGAGCGGCAGGAAGTGGCCGGACAGCCGCACCGTGACCGCACCCACGAGGATTGCGGCGATGGCGACCAGCAGCAGCGCCACGGGCAGGGTCAGCCAGGGGGACCAACCGTAGTCGCGGGTGAGCACCGCCGTCGCATAGGCGGCGATCCCGGCGAACGCGGCCTGGCCGAAGGAAGTCTGCCCGGCGATGCCCGTCATCAGCACCAGCCCGACCGCAATCATGGCCGCCAACCCGACATAGGCGAACAGCGCCACGTAGAACGGCGGCAGCAGGACGGGCGCTGCGAAGACGGCGAGAACCGGCAGAACGCCGCCCAGCAGCAGGCGGGCTTTCACTCGTCCAGCGACCGGTGGCGTAGTGACAACACGGCCAAGGCCGGCAGCAGCAGTCCGAATACGATCGGGGCCGAGTAGGCACTGACCCAGAACGAGGCGAGCGACTCGATCACGCCCACTCCCAGCGCGCCGAACGCCGCGATGGGGTAGCTGACCAGGCCGCCGAGCACGGCCGCGATGAAGCCCTTCAGCCCTGTGATGAAGCCGCTGTCGTAGGAGATCGGCGTGATGGGCGCGATCAGCAGTCCCGCCAACCCGCCGATCGCCGACGCCAGCAGGAAGGCGAGCGCCCCCGTGCGCCCCCGGTCGATCCCCATCAGCCGGGCGCCAAGCGGGTTGGAGGCGGTGGCGCGCAGGGCCTTGCCGAGCAGGGTGAAGCGGAACAGCCAGCGCAGGCCCACCACCAACAGCACGCAGGAACCGGCGACCCACAGCGAGTGGCCGGAGATATCGATGCCGCCCACCGTGAAGTTGGCGTTGGAGAAGGCGGGAGTACGGGACGCCTCCGGGCCGAACACGATCAGGCCGATGCCTAGCAGTACGTAATGCAGCGCCATGGCCACGATCAGCAGCGTCAACACGGAGGCGCCGGAGAGCGGACGGAATACCAGGCGATGGATCGGCGGCCCGAGCAGCGCGATGCCCGCGACGGCCAGGATCCCGAGCAGCCAGGCCGGCGCGGCGATCCGCACGGCCAGCACTGTAACCACGGTCAAGGCGGCAGCCGGCAGGGCCGACCAGGCGGCGGCGCGCCAGGGCCGCGGTTGGGTGAAGGCGAGCGCCGCGCAGACCAGCGCCGCCCCGTCGAGCAACCAAAGCGTGCCGGGTATCTCCCCCTGCAGCATGCCCGCGAAGCCGAGCGCGGCGAACGAGACGAAGTCGCCTTGCGGGATGAAGATCACGCCCGAGACGGAGAATACGATCAACAGCCCGATCGCGAGCAGCAGGTAGATTGCGCCCGTGGTCAGCCCGTCCTGGACGAGCAGGATGAAGATTGAGCTGTCCATGTCAGGCGGGTGACAGAACGACGGCTGTCTTCTCCCTCTCCCGTCCTCTACGGGAGAGGGCCGGGGTGAGGGCCGCTTCTGCGTGCAAACAGCTGCGATCCTGCGGCATTCGCACCCTCACCCCGGCCCTCTCCCGCCCGCGGGGGAGGGAGGAGAAAGCAAGGAGGACGGCACTGAACGCAAACGGCAGGTCAAACAACGGCCGCCTTACTTGATCAGCTTCCAGGCGCCGTCCTGCACCTGCACCATCACGCGGGAGCGCCCGTCCATGCCGTTATGGTCGGTGGCCGACATGGTATAAACGCCGTGGGTGCCGATCATCTCGTGCGTCTGTTCCATGCCCGTCCGAAGCGCCTCGCGGAACGCCGGCGTGCCGGGCTTGCCCGCCTTCAGCGCCGCCGGGATCGCGCCATCGATCAACAGGCTTGCGTCGTAGGTGTAGCCGGCGAAGGCGTTGCGGCTCTGCGGCCCGAACTTGTCGATGTAATGCTGCATGAAGGCAGTGGCCACCGGCTTGACCACGTTGCCATCCGGCAACTGGTCATACACCACCAACGGCCCGGTGGGGGCAATGCAGCCCTCCACCGCGGCACCGCCGACGCGGATGTAGTCCGGCCCGACGACCCCATGATTGTTGTAAATCTGGCCCTTGAAGCCGCGTTGGCTCAGCGCGATGTTCGGCAACGCGCCTGGCACAGCCGACCCACCCAGCATCATCACGTCCGGATGGTGGGACATCGCCTTCAGCACTTGCGGCTGCACCGAGGCGTCGGTGCGCGCATAACGCTCCTCGTCCACGATCTCGATGCCGGTGCCCTTCACGTCGTCTGTCAAGGCGCCCAGCACCGCGTCGCCCCAGCCGTCGCCGAAGCCGATGAAGCCGGTGGTCTTGGCGCCCTTCGCCTTCATGCTCTCGACCACGCCCTGCACCATCAGCTTGATCGGCTGGGCGTCGATGAAGGCGTAAGGATATAGCTTGGTGTCCACCACATACGGGGCCATCCCCACCATCGGCACATGCGCCTCGTTGGCGATCGGCATCACCGAGGAAATGGGCGCGGTGCTGGCCGGCCCGATCAGCGCGTCGACATGGTCCTCGGTGATCAGCTTTCGGGCGATGTTGGCGGAGGCGGTCGGGTCGCCGCCATCGTCGCGCACCAGATACGTCACCTTCTGCCCAGCCACTTCCGCTGGCAGCAACTCCACCGCGTTCTTGTAGCCGGTGCCCTGGGCAGCGCCTGGCCCGGTGATGCTGAGCACGACGCCGATCGTGATCTGAGCCCTAGCAGGCGCTGCGAACGGCAGCAGGCAAACGGCCGCAAGCAAGGCAGTGGAACGGCGCATGGACAGGAACTCCCCCCGGAGAAGCGGAAATGCATCCTGGGAAGGAGATACTTCAAGTGTCAAGGATCTTGCCCCCAGGCTTCCAAGACCGGGCGGCTATGGACCAGACTCCGCGGGGGTGACTTGGTGGCCTCGTTCCGCCGCCGCTTGGAAGCCCTCTGCCAACGCGGCGTAGATCGGCTTCGGGCACACCAGGCGGGAGGCGAGGTAACCCAGCAGCGCGGCCGCCATCAGCGGCACCGTGACCTGGCCGTCCTGCGTCATCTCCATGACGATGATGGTGGCGGTGATCGGCGCCTGCACCACGCCGGCGAAATAGGCGACCATGCCGAGCAACACGACCGCTCCCGATGGCGCCGCGGGAATGAAGCTCGCGATGACGTGCCCCAGCCCGGCGCCGACGGCGAGCGAGGGGGCGAAGATGCCGCCGGGTATGCCACTGATGTACGAGAGCACGCTGGCGCCGAATTTCAGCACGAAGAAGCCGTCGGGCACGGTGCCGGTGCTGTCCACCAGCCCGCGGGCCTGGGCGTACCCCGTCCCGAACGTGGCACCGCCGCTGACCGTCCCCAGGGCCGCGATGCCCAGGCCGCAGCACACGGCGAAGATCAGCGGATGGCGGGCGATCGCGCGGCCCAGTGCGCCCGGCACGCCGCGGGCGAACCAGACCAGGATGCTGCTGAAGCACCCGCCCGCCAGCCCGCCGCCAATCCCGCAGGCCAGGATGGCGATCCAGCCCGCCCCCCATGGCAGGGCCGAGGAGGTGCTTCCGAAGTAGCTGTAAGTGCCGACCGTCGCCGCCGCGGTGATGCCGGAGATGATCACCGCCGTCAGCACCCGGCCCGACGTGCGGGCCTCGAACGAGTGGCTCAGTTCCTCGATCGCGAATACCACCCCGGCCAACGGCGTGTTGAACGCCGCCGCGATACCGGCCGCGCCGCCGCCCAGCACCATGGCGCGATAGGCATCCTCCCGTGGCAAGCGCAGCACGCGGCCGATCGTGTGCATGATGGTGGCGGAGATCTGCACCGTCGGGCCCTCCCGGCCGATCGACGCCCCACAGGCCAGGCCGACCACCGTCAGTAGCACCTTGCCGACGGCGATGCGGACGGACAGCGTCCGGTCCACCAGCACATTGCTCGTCATGTGCAAGGACGCGATCACCTGCGGGATGCCGCTGCCCTGGGCGCCCGGGAAGATGGTCCGGGTCAGCAGCACGCTGATCAGCAGGCCCGCTGGCGTCAGGATGAACGGCACCCAGGGGCGGCCCGCGACAAGATCCTGGAAGACGTGCCCGGCGACGTCCGCCGCCCATGCGAATACGATGGCTGCGGCCCCGACGAGAACCGCGCCGACCCAGAACGCCCCGCCGCGGAACGAGCTCGATAGCACGCGGGGACCATGGAAGCCCAAGGACTGGCCGAAGACGCGGAGATTTGTTCGCATTACGTTCTTGACCTCTTCGCGCATCCGACCCATTGTTCAACCGAACAGACGGGGAACGATTTCATGCTCGCAACCGCCCTGCCCTCCCGTTCCGCCGACGCCGCCGATCCGGCGGTGCCCATGCCGTCCCTAGCCCGACACGGTCGCGGCGCCACCGTCAACCCGGCCGTGCGATATGACCGCCTGCATAGCGAGGCATTCGACGACGGCTGGGGCACGCTGGAGGAGGCATTTGCCGAGTTGCCGCCGCTGCCGACGACATTGATCAAGGACAGTAGCCGCTCGGTCATCAGTTGGAACACGAGCCCGGATATCGGATTCGACCGCGCCGTCAATCCCTATCGTGGCTGCGAGCACGGCTGCATCTACTGCTATGCCCGGCCGAGCCATGCCTATCTGGGCTACTCCCCGGGCCTGGACTTCGAAACCAAGCTCGTCTTCAAGCCCGACGTCGCCGAGCAGTTGGAGCGCGAATTGCGCAAGCCCGGCTATGTCGCGCATACGTTGCAGCTCGGTTCCAACACCGATCCCTACCAGCCGATCGAGCGCACGCTGAAGCTGACGCGCTCGGTGCTGGAGGTGCTGGAGCGCTTCGGCCATCCGCTGTCGATCGTGACGAAATCGGCCGGCGTGGTGCGCGATTCCGACATTCTGGCCCGCATGGCCCAGCGCAACCTGGTGCGGGTGTGGATGTCCATCACCACGCTGGACGCCTCGCTCGCCCGCAAGATGGAGCCGCGCGCCGCGACCCCGGTGCGCCGCCTCGCGGCCGTGTCCGAATTGGCCGCTGCCGGTATCCCCGTCGGCGTATTGGCCGCCCCAATGATCCCGGGTCTGAACGACGCGGAACTGGAGCGTATCCTCGCCGCCTCCACCCAGGCCGGCGCGACGTCGGCGAGCTACGTGCTGCTGCGGTTGCCGCTGGAGTTGCGGCAGATGTTCGAGGCCTGGCTGACGCAGCACTTCCCCGACCGCGCCCGCCATGTGCTGAACCTGGTGCGGGAGACGCGCAACGGGGCGCTGAACGACAGCAAGTTCCACAGTCGGTTCGCCGGACAAGGCGTGTATGCCGAATTGCTCGCCCGCCGCTTCAGTCGCGCGGCCCGGCAGCATGGGTTGGACGGACGGGAGGATCTGGACTGCTCCCAGTTCAAGCCGCCGCCGGGAACGGGTTCGTTCGCCCAAGCCCAGATGTCGCTGTTTTAGGCGAAGTGGGCTAGCTTCGGCCTCGAGGTGCCACATGGCCGAGACCGATACCCTGCCCGGGAGTTACGAAGCCGACCTGTATGGCTGGGCAATGCGGCAGGCTGCTCTGTTGCGGGAGGGGCGGTTGTCCGAAGTCGAGGCCGATCATCTTGCCGAGCAGATCGAGGAACTCGGCATGAGCGAGTACGACAAGCTGGAAAGCGTCCTGCGCGTCGTGATCTTGCACATGCTCAAATGGGACGTACAGGCTGACCGGCGCAGCCGAAGCTGGGCGCTGACGATCCAGGAGCAGCGGCGCCGGCTGGATCGGCATCTTGCTAAGAACCCGAGCCTCGCGTCTCGTCGGGACGAAGCCGTCGAGGCTGCTTTCGGCGATGCCAGGATCGCCGCCGCCCGGGAAACGGACCTGCCGCTCGCCGACTTTCCCGAACATGTCGCCTATTCCTGGGATGAGATTGGCAGCCGGCCGTTCGTTTGGGATCGCTGACCATTCCCGACTCGGGCAAACCTGCTACGTAGCACTATGCCCGATTTTGCGTTCGAGACCGAGCACGGAGGCCGGGTCGCCGGTGTAGACGAAGTGGGTCGCGGTCCCTTGGCGGGCCCCGTCGTTGCAGCTGCCGTGGTGTTTCCTGCCGGTCTACCCGCGGCGCTGGCGGAGATGCTGGACGATTCGAAGAAACTCACCGCCGAACAGCGCACCCTCGCCTACAACGCCCTCTTTGCCTCGGGTGTCGCAGAAATCGGCATCGGCGCCGCATCCGTGGCCGAGATCTCGCGCATCAACATCCTGCAAGCGTCGCTGCTGGCCATGGCACGGGCCGTGGGCCGCCTGCCCCGCCTGCCTGACCTCGCTCTCATCGACGGCAACCGGCCGCCCAGCCTCGGCTGCCCGGTGCGGTGTGTGATCGGCGGCGACGCGCTGTGCCTGTCGATTGCCGCGGCTTCGATCGTGGCCAAGGTCGTGCGGGATCGCGCGATGACCCGGCTCTCCGTCCGCTTTCCGCATTACGGCTGGCACAGCAACGCTGGCTACGCGACCCCGCCGCATCGCAAGGCGATCGAGCTACACGGTCCGTGCCGCCACCACCGCCCCACCTTCGGCACGGTGCGGCTCCATAACGCCGAACTGGAACTCATCGCGGCAGGCGATTGACGCGGCTTCCGGGCGACCGCCAGATTGGCACCTCACCCTAGAGGGATGCCGCGTGGAAGTCGTCCGCGAACTGCCGCTGGACCAGGTCTTGCTGGGCGACTGCGTGCGCATGATGGGCATGCTGCCGCCGGCATCGATCCACTGCATCTTCGCCGATCCACCGTACAACCTTCAGTTGCGCGGCGAATTGCGGCGGCCCAACGACAGCCTGGTCGACGGCGTGGACGAGGACTGGGACCGGTTCACCGATTTCGCGGAATACGACGCCTTCACCCGCGCGTGGCTGGAGGAGTGCCGCCGGCTGCTGCGCAAGGACGGCACGATCTGGGTGATCGGCGCCTACCACAACATCTTCCGCATCGGCACCATCTTGCAGGATCTGGGTTTCTGGATCCTGAACGACGTGATCTGGCGCAAGTCCAACCCGATGCCGAATTTTCGCGGCCGACGCTTCACCAATGCGCACGAGACGATGATTTGGGCGGCGCGCGGCCGGGACAGCCGCTACAAGTTCAACTACCACGCCATGAAGGCGCTGAACGACGATCTGCAGATGCGCAGCGACTGGTTCCTGCCGCTCTGCACCGGCCCCGAGCGGCTACGCAACCAGCACGGGCTGAAACTGCACCCGACGCAAAAGCCCGAGGCACTGCTACACCGGGTGTTGCTGGCGTCGACGGCGCCGGACGATATCGTGCTCGACCCGTTCCTCGGCACCGGCACCACCGCCGCCGTTGCGAAGCGGCTCGGGCGCCATTTTATCGGCATCGAACGTCACCCGGCCTATGCCGAAGCCGCGATCGGCCGGGTTCGGCAGGAGAAGGCGGCGCCGCTGGCCGGGCTCGCGACCAGCCCGTCCCGCCGCGACTTGCCTCGCATCCCGTTCGGTAGCTTCGTCGAGACGGGCGTGGTGTCGCCGGGCACCGAGCTGCGCGACCGGACTCGCAAGGTGATCGCCACGGTCATGGCCGACGGCACCCTGGCGAGCGGCAGCCACATTGGGTCGATCCACAAGGTCGGTGCGGCGGTGCAGAACGCGCCTTCTTGCAACGGTTGGACGTTCTGGCACATGGAACGGGACGGCGCGTGGGTGCCGATCGACGTGCTGCGGCAGAGTTAACCCGTCACGGCGTGCTCGCCGGCACCGGAGACGTCGCTTGCACGGTAACGTTGACCCGCACGGCGTAGTCGTCTGGCTCGATGGTGATGCTGAACGCATCGTGGCCGATGTAGCCCGGCGCCGGCAGGTATGAGACCGCAACCTGGCGGCGGCCGTTGGCCAATTCCGTGCTGGCAGTGCCGTGGGCCGGCTGTCCCGTGACGTAAGCAGCGTTGAGTGTCAGGTTCAGGGCCGGGTTGAAGATCGTGAAGCCGCATGGCGCGCCGAGATTGCCGACGAGCATGCCGGTGCCGGTCGAGCTCTGGGGCGTTATGATGAACTTTACCACGCCGCACGGCCCAGTGATCTGTTGCGGTTGCAGCACGCCCTGGTCGCGGCGCGCCAATCTCTGGCCGAGTGTGGAATCAGCACTCGGCGCGGCGCAGGAGGCGCATATCAGCGGCCCCATGAGTGCAATCCGACCGAAAGCGCCGAGATAGCCCCGCCCGCCACGCATCACGCAATCTCCATTTTGTTTTGGGAACAGAAGCAGCTTGGACCGGGGAGTGTCAATTGCTCGGGTGCGCCCGAACGGGCCGCTGGCTCACGACATCATACCGACCAAGTCGCCCGGCTGTTTCACCTCGATCTCGACGAAGCTGATCGGGTGGGGCGAGCCGTTCATCACGTCATGCTTGATTCCCGCCGGCCGCATATAGGACTGACCTCTCTCGAGCGGCACGTCCGTCACCTCGGTCCCGTTGTGGACGCGCAGTGTCCCTGCCACCAGCATGGTGACGAAATACGGCCAGCCATGCTCGTGCCACCCAGTGACTGCCCCGGGTTCGAAATCCCAGCGGGTGATACGCAACGTCGCGTCGTCCTGTTGCTGGGTCGGCACGGCAGGGATCGTGCATGCGAAGGCCATTAGGACAATCCTTTCTTCGCCCGCTGCCCTCTCCCGCGAAGAACGGGAGAGGGCGAAGCGAGGTTCACTGGTCCGGGTAGCTGTGGGTTTCCGCGGCACCGCCGGGGTTGGTGACGGCACCCAGATGCGCAGGCCCGACAAGCTGGGCGTATTTCCAGATCGCACCACTGTTGTAATCCGTCGTACGCGGCTTCCACGCCGCCCGGCGCTCCGCCCATTCGGCGTCGGTGAGATCCACGTCCATAGTACCGGCGACGGCATCGATCACGATCTTGTCGCCATTGCGCAGCAGCGCGATCGGACCGCCCAACGCCGCTTCCGGTCCGACATGGCCGACGCAGAACCCGCGCGTGCCCCCCGAGAACCGTCCGTCCGTGATCAATGCGACCGACTCGCCCATGCCCTGGCCATAGATCGCACTGGTGGTGGACAGCATCTCCCGCATGCCAGGCCCGCCGCGCGGCCCCTCGTAGCGGATGACGAACACGTCGCCGGCCTTATAGGCGCGCTGCTCAACGGCGGCGAACGCGTCCTCCTCGCAGTCGAAGCAGAGCGCCGTGCCCTCGAAGCGCTGCTTGGCCATGCCGGCGACTTTCACGATGGCGCCGTCTGGGGCGATGTTGCCGCGCAACCCCACCACGCCGCCGGTGGGCGTGATGGCGCGGGACACGGGGTAGACCACGTCCTGGTCGGTCGGGAACACCACGTCCTTGTGGTTCTCGGCCAGCGTCTTGCCGGTGACCGTCATGCAGTCGCCGTTCAGCAAGCCGCCATCCAGCAGCGCCTTGATGATGACGGGGATGCCGCCGATGTTGTGCACGTCGAGCGCCACGTATTTGCCGCCGGGCTTCAGGTCGGCGATGTACGGAGTACGGCGGAAGATTTTCACCACATCGTCCATGGTGAACTCGATGCCCGCCTCGTGCGCCATCGCCGGCAGATGCAGCCCGGCGTTGGTGCTGCCACCGGTCGCGGCCACGACGACCGCCGCGTTCTCGAACGCCGCACGAGTACAAATGTCCCTGGGGCGCAGGTTCAGCTCCAGAAGGTTCATCACCGCCCGGCCGCTCTGCACCGCCCAGCGGTCGCGGTCCTCGTAGGGGGCCGGCGCACCGGCGGACCCGGGCAAGGCCAGGCCGATCGCTTCCGACACCGTGGCCATCGTGTTGGCGGTGAACTGGCCACCGCACGCCCCGGCCGAGGGACATGCGACGCATTCGAGTTCGTGCAGTTCCTCGTCGGTCATGTTGCCGGCGGCGTGGCGGCCCACGGCCTCGAACACGTCGACGACGGTGACGTCCTTGCCCTTGTACGAGCCCGGCAGGATCGAGCCGCCATACATGAACACCGACGGCACGTTCAGCCGCAGCATCGCCATCATCATGCCCGGCAACGACTTGTCGCAGCCGGCGAGCCCGACCAGCGCGTCGTAGCAATGTCCGCGAATGGTCAGCTCCACCGAGTCCGCGATGCACTCGCGTGACACCAGGGACGACTTCATGCCCTGGTGACCCATCGCGATGCCGTCGGTGACGGTGATGGTGGTGAACTCGCGCGGAGTCCCGCCGCCTTCGATCACGCCGGTCTTCACCGACTGCGCCTGGCGCGACAGGGCGATGTTGCAGGGTGCCGCCTCGTTCCAGCAGGTGGCGACGCCCACGAAGGGCTGGTTGATCGCGTCCTCGTCCAGGCCCATCGCGTAGTAGTACGATCGGTGGGGGGCCCGGCCCGGCCCTACGGTCACGTGGCGGGACGGCAGGCGGGATTTATCCCAGCGTTTTGTCAGCAAGATGAAACTCCCCAGAAACAGAAAACTTAAGCCAGCACCCAGCGCCGGAACAGGTCCAGATCGATATTGCCGCCGCAGAGCGGTAGGCCGACCCGGCGGCCCGCAATTACCTCCCGCTCCTGTAGCAGAGCCGCCAGCGGCGCGGCCCCGGCGCCTTCGGCCAAGTTGTGGGTATCAGCCCAGTAGGCGCGGATGGCAGCGGCGATCTCCGCATCGGTGACGGTCACGATGCGGGAGACGCCCGTCTGGATGATCGCGAAAGCCGCCGGGTCGGGAATGCGCACGGCGATACCATCGGCGTGCGTCCGCGCTTCGTCGAGGGCCACCGGGTGCCCGGCCGCCAGCGAGCGTGCGTAGGCCGGTGCGCCCGCGCTCTGCACGCCGACGATCTCGGTCCTCAGGCCGAGCAGGTCGCGGGCGAGGATCGCGCCGCAAATGCCCGAGCCAAGCCCGATGGGAACGTAGAGCACCGCGAGATCCGGGACCGCCCGGAACAATTCCAGCGCCCAGGTCGCGACGCCGACCACGAGATCGGGGTGGAAGGACGGCGCGAAGTGCAGCCCGCGCTCCTCCGCCAACCGCATCGCCTCGGCCTTTGCGGCGTCGAAATCGTCGCCATGCTCGACCAACTCCGCCCCGAGGGCTCGCATGGCCGCATTCTTCTCCACGCTGTTGCCGTGCGGGACGACGATGGTGACGGCAATGCCGACGCGCCGGCCGGCATAGGCGAGCGACTGCCCGTGATTGCCACGCGTCGCCGAGACGATGCCGCGCTCTGCCAAGCCGCTCTGTCGCAGCCGGTGCAAATGAACGAGCCCGCCGCGCACCTTGAAGGCGCCGGTCGGAGTGTGGTTCTCGTGCTTCACCCACACGTCGGCGCCCGTGCGGGCCGCCAGCAGGGGCCAGGCGTACTGCGGCGTGCCCGGGAACGCCTCGTGCACCAGACGCTGGGCGGCCTCCAACTCGGCGAGGGAAAACACGCTAGCTGATCCGGCTCAGGGCGGCGGTCAATCTGGCGATCTCGGCCTCGAACCTCGCCAGCCGCTCGCGGTTTTCCTCGACCACGTCGGGCTTGGCTCGCGCCACGAAGTCGGCGTTCGCCAGCTTGGCTGTCACCTTCGCAGCTTCGGCCTGGTTCTTGGCGAGATCGCGCTCCAATCGGCCACGCTCGGCCGCGATGTCAATCAGTCCCTCGAGCGGCAGGACGATCGTCGCCTCGTCCAACCCGATTTGCGCTGCATGCCGGGGCGGCTCGCCAGCGAGCGGCTCGACGGCACTCGCCCGCGCCATGCGGCCGATGACCTCGGACCAACGGCCGGCCCGCGCCATCGTCTCCGCCGACGCATCCTTCAGCAGCAGGGGCGCCAGGAGCGAGGGAGGCACATTCATCTCGGAGCGGACGGTCCGTACCTCGCCCACCAGCCGCACCAGCCAGTCCAGCTCCACCCTTGCCTCCGCCGCACCCGGCACCGCCGCCACCTCGGGCCACGGGGCACGGATCAGCCCCGTCGCTGCGCCGAAGCCGAATTCGCCCCATAGCGTGGCGGTGACGAACGGCATCGCCGGGTGCAGCAGGCGCAGCTGGATGCCGAGCACGTGAGCCGCGGCGGCGCGCAGTTCCGCGTCGCCTGCGAAGGCGGGCTTGGCGAATTCCAGGAACCAATCGCAGAACACGTTCCAGGTGAAGCGGTAGCAAGCCGCCGCATACTCGTCGAAGCGGAACGCCTCGAGGGCCGCCGTCGCATCCGCCACCGCCTTGTTGGCCGCGTCGAGGATCCAGCGGGCGAGCGGGCCCTGGACGGCGGCGGGGTCGAAGGCCGGGTCGGGACGGACCTCGTTCAGCTCGCACAGCCGGGCGGCATTCCACAGCTTGGTGACGAAGCGGCGGTATTCCTCGACGCGCGCCGGGCCGAGCTTCACGTCGCGCCCCGGACCGGCCAGGGCACAGATGGTGAAGCGCAGCGCATCGGCACCGTACTGGTCCACCATGGCCAGCGGGTCGATCACGTTACCCTTGGACTTGCTCATCTTCTGGCCGCGCTCGTCGCGCACCAGGCCGTGGATGTAGACGGTCCGGAACGGGACATCGCCCATGAAGTGGTGGCCCATCATCATCATCCTGGCCACCCAGAAGAAGATGATGTCGAACCCGGTTACCAACACGTCGCCGGGGTAGTAGCGGGCCAGATCGGCCGTCTTCTCCGGCCAGCCCAGCGTGGAGAATGGCCACAGCGCGGAGGAGAACCACGTGTCCAGCACGTCCTCGTCCTGCACCAGGGGTTCGTCCCGGCCGTACTGCGCACGGGCGGCGTCGCGGGCGTCGGCTTCGGTGTGTCCGACGAACACCGCGCCGTCCGGCCCATACCAAGCCGGGATACGATGGCCCCACCAGAGTTGGCGGCTGATGCACCAGGGCTGGATATCGCGCATCCAGGCGAAGAACGTGTTCTCCCACTGGCGCGGCACGAACACGGTTTTCCCGGTCTCGACGGCGGCAATGGCGGGGGCAGCGAGCGTCTTGGCGTCGGCGTACCACTGGGTGGTCAGCAACGGCTCGATCGGCACGTCCGAGCGGTCGCCGTGCGGCACCTGATGCGTATGCGGCTCGGTGGCGACCAGCAGCTCCAGCCGCTCCAGCTCGGCCACGATCAGCTTGCGCGCGGCGAACCGGTCCTGCCCGGCGAGCGTGGCGGTCCAGGCCGGGTCGGCGATGCCGGGCATTGCGGCCAGCTCGATCTCCACCAGGGTGACCCGGGCTTCGCGGTCGAGCACGGAGGGCATCGCCAGGTCGTGCCGGCGGCCCACTTCGAAGTCGTTGAAGTCGTGTGCCGGGGTGATCTTGACGGCACCGGTGCCCTTCTCGGGGTCGGAGTATTCGTCGGCGACGATCGGGATCCGGCGGCCGGTCAGCGGCACGATCGCATGCTGGCCGACCAGGGCCGTGTAGCGCTCGTCCGCCGGATGCACGGCGATCGCGGTATCGCCCAGCATCGTCTCCGGCCGGGTAGTGGCGACCGTGATCCACGTGCCGGTGCCCTCGACGGGGTAGCGAATGTGCCACAGATTGCCCTTGACCTCCCGCGTGTCGACTTCGAGGTCCGAGATGGCGGACTGGAACTTCGGGTCCCAGTTCACCAGCCGGCGGTCGCGGTAGATCAGGCCCTGGTGATACAGGGTGACGAACACTTCCCTTACGGCGTCCGAGAGGCCGGCATCCATGGTGAAGCGCTCGCGCTGCCAGTCGAGCGACGAGCCGAGCCGACGCAGCTGTTGGCTGATGCCGCCGCCCGACTCCGCCTTCCAGTCCCACACCTTGTCCACGAAGGCGTCGCGGCCGATCGCCTTGCGGGAGATGCCGGCGGCGGCCAATTGGCGCTCCACAACCATCTGGGTGGCGATGCCGGCATGATCGGTGCCGGGCTGCCACAAGGCGTCGCGGCCCTGCATGCGGCGCCAGCGGATCAGCGTGTCCTGCAGCGTCATGGTGAGGGCGTGGCCGACATGCAGCGTGCCCGTGACGTTGGGCGGCGGGATCATGATGGTGAACGGCTCGGCGTTGCTGCCGGGCTGGGCGGCGAACGCACCCTCGCGTTCCCATGCCTCGTACAGGGCGGCTTCGGCAGGCGCGGTCGCGAAGGTTTTGTCCAGCATGACGTCGGTTCTAGACCGTGGCGTCCGCGTGACAAGACGGCACCGCCGCAATGCTCCCGCGCAGGCTAGGCTAGGGAGCCGCGCGCCCGGTGACCCGCTCGATCTCCTGGCGGACCAGGCGCTCCACCAGGGGCGGTAGATGCGTGTCCAGCCAGTATTTCAGCAACGGGCGGATCTCCTCCCGCACCAAATCCTCGATGGTCGGGCCGCCGCGATGCACCTGGCTGCTGCGTTCCTGTGAGATCGTGCGGAGCAACGCCCCGACCGACGAAGCCGCCGCGGCTTCGCTCTCGGGGGCGAGAAGGCCCTCCCCCAGGCTGGGCTCGGCGGGCCCGGGAGGAAGGTCCGGCCAAGTCGTCGGGGGCGCCTTTGCAATGGCCGGCGGGGGTTCCGGCGGGGGTTCCGGCGGCGGTTGGGCCACTGGCACGGCGATGGGAAGCGGGAACATCTGCGGAGGGTCGAAACCGCCCGCCGTCGGGGTCGCGATGTCCGGGCCGGGTTGGGGAATACCGGGTTCCGGTGCGGTGACGAGCATGGCCTCGTCCAACACCAGCACGCCATCTTCCTCATCGCCGCCGGAGCCTCCGGCGTTCGGCTCCGCTGGCGGTTCCGCAGGTGTGTGCGGCCCACCGGCCTCCGGGCTCGGCGGCGTGACCTCGTCCTCGTTCAGGATCCGGCGGATGGAGGCGAGAATGTCCTCCATCGAGGGATCCGCCCCGGCGCCGTCCATCGGATTCGGGGGCGGGGTTCCGCTCACGTTACCGACCCGGTTGGCTCAGGGCGTAATCGCCGGTCCCGAACAGGCGGTCATGGACGGCGGTGTAGTAGGCGGTGTCGTCATACAGCGGCACGTTGAGGTTGAGGTCCTTCGCCGTCAGCCGCCCGATCGCCGAGGCGACGCCGTAGGACGAGGTGATGAGGCTGGCGAGGTTGGTCACCAGGGTCGAGCGGGACTGCAGCAGCGCCTGTTCGGCGTTCAGCACGTCGAGCGTGGTGCGGCTGCCGACGATGGCCTCGCGCTGTGTGCCCTCGAGCGCGATCTCGTTGGCGCGCACCGCTGCCCGCGTGCTTTCGATGGAGGCACGGGCGGCAACCAGCGTCTCCCACGAGGACAGGGCCGCCTGGATTACCTGGCGCCGCGTATCGTCCACCGTCTTGCGGGATTGCTGCTCGGTCTGCCGCGCCTGACGCACGGCGGAATACTCGGCGCCGCCCTGGTACAGCGGCACGGTCACCGTCACGGTCGCGCTGACGCCCTTGGTCAGCTCCCCCGTGCCACCGACGTTGTCAGTTTTGAACGCGCTCCCGTTGGCGCTCACCTGCGGCAGGATGGCGGAGAACGCTTGGTCGACCGCATCCTTGGAGGCAGCGGCGTCGAACATGGTGTAGATCAGCGACGGATTATTGGCGGCCGCGATGCGCGAGGCTTCGGCGGCGCTCTTGAGTGGCAGCGCCAGCGGCTGCGGTGCCACGAGATGGTCAGGCAGGAAACCGACATCGCGCTGGAATGCGGCGCGGGCGGTCTGCACGTTGCCCTCGGCCGTCTGGCGGGTCGACCGGGCACCGGCCAATGCCGCCTCCGCCTGGGCCACGTCGGTGCGGGTGATCTCGCCGACGCGGAACCGGTCGTTGGTGGCCTGCAGCTGCCGGGTGAGCACCTGCTCCTGGTTGATATCCAACTGCAGCAACTGGTCGGTCTGGATCACGTTGGTGAAGTCGGTGATGACGTTGGTGAACACGAGTTGCTCGGTGGCAATCAGTCGCCCCCGCTGGCTCAGCACCCGGTTCTCGGCCGCATGGGTCGCCGCCTCGGTCCGTCCTCCGTTGTAGATCGGCTGGGTCACGGTGGCCTGCACGGCATGGGCTGGCGAAGTGATCGCGGTGTATTTTCCGCCCGTCGAGGCGGTCGAGAAGGCGCTGTTCTGCACGCCGTACTGCGCCTGGACCGTGACGGTCGGCCGCCAACCCGCGAGTGCCTGGGGAACCCCTTCGTCGACGGACCGCAACGCGGCACGGGCGGCCAACAGGGTCGGATTGGAACTATAGGCGGCGGCGAGCGCCTCCTGCAGTGTGTGGGGTTGGGTCTGCGCCAAGGCGGCACCCGCACCCCAGGTGGCGCCGAAACCGAAAACCGTCGCAAACAACCAACTACGCATACGCAGCATCCCCCTGCCCGTCCCAGCAACTTGCCATAGCGATCGCCTTGCCGCCAACATTCACGTGAGTGAGGTCAACCGGTTGTCGCTAAAAGACAAACGAGGGCGCGGGCGACAATCCAGGCAGCAGCGGCGTGCTGCAGTCGAACATCTCACGCGACCGCAGCCTCTGCCCTCCGCCAACCCCGACCGGCTCGGCCAGGATCGCACGCCCGCCAGCCACGCCGGTGGGCGCCAGCACCGTCACGAGCCGGCCGCCGACGGCCACTTGCCCGGCATACATCTCGGGAACCGCCGCAACAGCCCCCTCGATGATGATGGCGTCCCACGGGCCGTCGCTCGGCAGGCCGGCTGCGAGCCGCCCTTCCACCAGCCGCACCGAGGGGGCGGTGCGCGGCAGCACCCGCAGCGCGATCGCCATCAATGCCTCGTCTTCCTCGAGTGCGGTCACATGACCCCCGCACGCCGCCGCCACGGCCGCACCGTAGCCAGACCCGGCCGCGACGACGAGCACGCGTTCACCGGTGCGGATCCGCGCCATTTGGACCAGCCGCGCCGTCACCAGCGGTTCGACCAGGTAGCGGCCGCCACCCAGGGGCAGATCCTCGTCGACATAGGCGAGGCTTGCCAAATGCGGCGGGACGAATTGCTCGCGCGGCAGGCTGCGCATGGCATCCAACACCCGCGGATCGGTGACCCGGTTCGGCCGGATCTGGCCATCCACCATGTTGTTGCGGGCGGCGGTATAATCGGTTTGGGGCTGTTGCATGCGAAATCCGGTGTCCACGCCCGGGGTTATAGGGTGTGGCTGCCAAGGGGAGCAACGGGTTGCTGCAAGGCCGCATCACTCGACTTTAAGGAGCCTGGGCCGGCTTCGGCGCGTGGCGGATGCGGAACAGCGTCGCGAACTCGGTCTGCTCGACCAGTTCGAGCCGGTCCGGCCGCAGCCCGCTCACATCGCCCGCGGCCCCGGCGGCCAGGAGCAGCACGTAATCGAACTTGCGCTGCCAATCCTGCAGGTAGGGCGCGTCGGCCACAGCCGCAGCGCTCGGCTGGTCGGCGCTGAGCTCGTGGTAGTCGGGCAACTCGCCTTCGGGCGCGGTGACGTCGGCATAGGCGGGGTTCACGACCACCGGCTGCTTGCCCAGGCCGGTGAACAGACGCGGCCAGAACGCGTGGCGCTCGGGGATCAGCAGCGCGGCGTCGTGATAGTACGTCTTGATGTAGCCCGCATTCATCCAGTTCCGCCGGTGACTGAGCCAGTACGGCGTGACCTGTTGGTTGGGCACATCGACCGCGAGCACCTGACTGCCCGGCTCCACATGGGCGATGACGCGGTTCAGCTCGGCCAGATCCTGGTTGTGTCCCGCCCACACCCGGCCGACGGCGCCGACCCGGACCACGATCAGCAGGGCGATGACGGTGAACAGGGCAGCCCCGACCCGGCGTGGCAGCGGCAGGGGCTCGAAGCCGGCGAACAACAGGTAACCCATCATGATCGGGAAGCGGGCATCGATATACCCGGTGTTCTTGTAGACATGCGGCACGAGCGGCCAGACGGCGAGCAGGATGAGCAGGACGATCACGGCCTGCGGCGCGACCTTTGCTCGGCCGCGCCAGAGCAGCACCGCCATCGTCGCCAATAGCGCCAGCATCACGAGCCTGTCGGGTGTCTGGTAGTAGGTCAGGAAGGGATAGAACAGCTCGCCGATCTTGACGTTGAGAGCCTGGCGCATCGTTGGGCCGGCCGTGTCCGCCAGGGTCGACGTCAGCAGCAACAGGGCGGGCAGGACGAAAACCAGGGCGTCCGGCAGCAATCGTCGCAGCCCGGACCCGATCGTCGGCCAGCGCCGCCCCCGGGGCCCGGTCAAGGCGACGAGCTCGTGCGCCCCGATGAGCAGCGCGAAGAACATCAGGCCGAACAGGTGGATGAAGAACAGCACGAGCGCCGCCGCGACCGCACCCACGATCGTCCAAACCGGAAACCTGTCGCGGTACGCAATCCAGGCCGCAGCCACGAGGAGGGCCGCCCCGATTCCGATCAGGAAGTTCATAAATCCTAGCAGGAACAACGTGTTGTAGGCGACCAGCCCCCCCGCCAGCGGCCAGAACGACCAACGCCCGAACGCCGCGCGTGCGAAAACCGCCGAGCCCATCAGGGGCAGTAGCAACGTCAGCGCGAGAAAGCCGTCCCCGGTCGGCCACAAGGGCAGGAAACGGATCAGGAACGGCATCACCAGTTCGACCCCGGAATTTGCCACCACCGTCCAGTGGATGGCGTAAACCTTTGCTAAACCCAGATCGTGCGATGCTTGCGCTATCACATACATTTCGGCCACATGATCGGGATAATCGAGCAACGGCGGAATGGGTGTGACGGCAAGCGGAAGCAGGAGGAGGCAGCCCAATGCCACCGCCGCCACAGCGAGCCAGCTACGCCTTCGGCGGCTAGGGGGCGTGGATACCGTGCCAATGGACAAAACGAAGCTCCTCTGTCGCAGCGATGGTTCGAACAGGGCCAATGCGGCCCGCGACGGCCAGAAGCCGGCCACCTGAGCGCCGTGTGATGGACCAACTCCCGACGAGGCCGTGCCTGTCGTTGGTGGTCCCTTGTCATAATGAGGCGGCCAACATCGACACGCTGCAGGCCCGTCTGTCCGAAGTGCTCGATCGCCTCGATTGCAGTTGGGAGATCATCTACGTCAACGATGGTAGCCGGGACGAGACCTTGATCCGGCTGGAATCGTTGCACGCCCGGGACGGCCGTGTGGGTGTGATCAATCTGTCACGCAATTTCGGCAAGGAGATCGCCATGACGGCGGGGCTCGAGCATACGCACGGCGAGGCCGTGATCGTGATTGACGCCGACTTGCAGGATCCGCCGGAGCTGATCCCTGCCCTCGTCGCCGGCTGGCGGGAAGGATACGACATCGTCTACGCCCAACGGCGGGCGCGCCGCGGCGAGACCTGGCTCAAGAAGACGACGGCTGGGGCGTTCTATCGGCTGATGTCCAGGGTCGGCGGCGTGGACCTGCCGCGTGACACCGGTGACTTCCGGCTGATGAGCCGCCGGGCGGTGGACGCCCTGCTGCGGCTGCGGGAGCATCACCGCTTCATGAAGGGCCTGTTCGCCTGGATCGGCTTCCCGTCCAAGGCCGTGCCCTACGATCGCGATGCCCGGCTGGGTGGGTTATCGAGCTTCAACTACTGGAAGCTATGGAATTTCGCGTTGGAAGGCATCACCAGCTTCACGGTCATGCCGCTGAAGGTCGCGACATACTTCGGGCTGTGCGTCTCGGTGCTGGCTGGGCTTTATGCCATCCAGATGCTCGTGCGCACGATCCTGTTCGGCAACACCGTCGCCGGCTACCCAAGCCTCATGACTGTGATCCTGTTCTTGGGCGGCGCGCAGATGCTCACCCTCGGTGTCATCGGTGAATATCTCGGCCGCATCTTCAACGAAACGAAGCAACGGCCGCTCTACCTGGTGGAGCGCCACCTGCCCGCCGGGCTGATCCAGCCCGATTTGTCGGCCGCGTCGCCGATCGGGCGGCCGCACGCGGCCTAGCTCCCCTCACGCCCGACCGCCTCGTCGCGCAGGAATGCCCGGATCACGGAGTCGAAATCCTCGTCCGCGGTGAAGCCCAGTTGCTGTGCGTAGGTGGCAGAGAAATCGCCGGGCCACGAGTTGACGATCGCCTCGATCGCCGGGTCGGGCGCCATGCGGACTAGGTCCGCGACTTGCTCGCCGCAGACCCGGCGTAGCGCGTCCAACATTGCGGCAACGGTGATCGAAAGTCCTGGCATGTTGATCACGCGCCGCGTCCCGAGCGCACCGGCCGGCAGATCGTGGCCGTGCAGGATATTGCGCACCGCCTGCGCCGGCGACATCAGCCAGAGCACTGTCTCGGCGGCCACCGGACAGATCGCGCTCTGCCCTGCCAACGGCTCGCGGATGATGCCGCTGGCGAACGAGGACGCGGCGCGGTTCGGCTTGCCGGGGCGAACGACGATGGTCGGCATGCGCAAGCTGCGCCCATCGACCCAGCCGCGCCGGCTATACTCGGCCAGCAACAGATCGTTGATCGCCTTCTCCGTCCCGTAGGAGCTCTTGGGCTCCCAAACCTGGCTATCCGCGACGGTCTGCGGCAGGTCGCCGCCGAACACTGCGACCGAGCTGGTCATCACGAGCTTGGCACCGCTGCCCACCGCACGAAGGCGCTCCAGCAAGGCGCGTGTCGCGTCCAGGTTGATGCGCATGCCGAGGTCGAACTCCGCCTCCGCCTGGCCGGACACGATCGCGGCCAGGTGAAAGACGGATGTGACGCTGGCGTCCACCAGGCTGGTCAGCTGCGCAGCGTCGGCGATGTCGCCGGCCACCCGGTGGACACGCGGGTCACTGCCGCCTTGGAGCGGCACTACGTCGAATGCGGTGATGCGCTCGATCGGGCTGGCCTGTCCCGTTCGGTCGGTGATGGTGCCCTGCCGAAGCAACGCATCGATGACCCGGCGTCCGAGAAAACCGGCGGCCCCCGTGACCAGCACGTGCATGGTGTTCGCTCCCTTCTTTCAAGCAGCCCCTGGCAAGCAGCCCCTGGCAAGCAGCCCCTGGCAAGCAGCCCCTGGCAAGCAGCCCCTGGTCGAGCAAGTGTGGCCTTCATACACCAAGTGGCGGTTGATCCTCTGCCCTCTCGCGGGTATGAGGGCGGCCGGTGGTCCGATGTCAGAGCGGTTATGTAAAGGACTGCAAATCCTTCTAGCCCGGTTCGACTCCGGGTCGGACCTCCAAACCGCACATTCGGTGACCAGATCGAGTGGCACTCAACCAGCCATAGGTCGTCCAAACTGTCCAACGCTGGTTTGGTGTAGCCCCGTCAGGACATGCGGCAGGGCGACGATCGGCTAGCAGACGCCTTGATCGAGGCGGGGAAAGCCTGGCCATGCACCGCCGGGCTCGATTGCGACGCTGGCACAGCGGAGGAACGGACGCGGTCTTAGAAGGAGAATTTGCCGGTATGGCCTGCTTGGGTCCGGCCGGTCCGCTACTGATCGCTGGCTTCGCGCCATCTTCCCGCGTGGCGAGCGGGCGGGATCAGTCGACCACGCCTAGTACCATCCGTGCCTGTGCCAGAAGTTCGCGGCGTTATCGGCCGTGCGGTAGCGCTGCTGAATATAGCGGATCCCGCCTTGCGCCTCCTCCACGGCACTCCCGAACGAGGCGGCACCGTGGGGATTGAGGTGGTAGCTGGCAGCGGTCAATTGAAACAGGCCACGGGCCGAATCCACGTTGTTGTGCGCCCCGACCCGGCCGCTCGACTCGTGGTCCACGATAAAGTGCAGGCTCGGCTCCCACGCTTGGGGTACGGCCTCCTTCTCCATGGCCGCTTGCAAGGCTTGCGTCACTGACGAGTGGTCCAGGTGCTGGCTGAACGCCGCCGCATGCGCTGGCTGGCCATGATGGTGCGGATGGTGGTGGCGATGCCGCACCGGCGTCACCGAGGCTGCCGGATGGTCCGTTCGAGGCGCCGCACCGGAGGCTGGGTCGGATGACTTCATTGCCGCAAGTCTAGCCGCCAAATTGCTAACAATAAGTCACGAAACCTCCGACAGGCGCGGGTTCGTCACTCCACCCCGACGCCATTCTCCAGCCGCTCCGGATTGGCCTGGCGCTGCATGACCAGGTGGATACGCGCTAGCAATTCGACGTTGCGGAACGGCTTGCGAATGATGTGGTCGATCGGCAGCTCGCGCGACGTCAACTCGGCATAATCGGCATAGCCGGTCGCCAACAGCACCGCGATATCGGGCCAACGCCGCTTCACCTCCCGCAATAGCTCGCTGCCGCTTACGCCCGGCATCGAATAGTCGGCGATCACGAGCGCGACCGGGCTGGCCGCTCGCTCGAGTATCTCGATTGCCTTGGCGCCCTCTGTTGCGGTCAGGACCGTGTAACCGCTCTCCACCAGCATCGCTTCGGTCACGGCACGGACCTGTTCGTCGTCATCGACCAGCAGCAGAGATCTCCTTCGTTCGATCGCGGGTTGCGCAAGATCGACTCCGTCGAACGGCAACGGCAGGGCCACCAGACCGCGCGGGAGCAGGATCCGGACCTCGGTGCCCTCACCGACCCGGCTTTCGATCGTGATGCTGCCGCCCGATTGGCGGACCATCCCATGCACCTGCGACAGGCCTAGGCCCGCCCCCGTGTCCGGTGCCTTGGTGGTGAAGTATGGCTCGAACGCGCGACTGACCACGCTGGGCGGCATACCCGTCCCCGAATCGGAGACGGTGATGCAGACATAGTCGCCCACGGCGAGTTCGGACCAGGGCGAGGCCGGTGTGATGGCCATGTTCGTTGCCGCAATCCTGAGCCGCCCGCCGGACGGCATGGCATCCCGTGCGTTCAGCGCCAGATTGAGGATCGAGGCGGCGAATTGGTTCGCGTCCAGCATCGCTGGCCAGAGGTCATCGTTGACCCGGGTCTCCAACCGGACAGTGGTGCCCAAGGTGCTTTCCAGCAGCCCGATCATGGCGTGGATCACCTCCGCCACGCTCACGCTGACCGCGAGCAGCGGCTGCTTGCGGGAGAACGCCAACAGTTGCGCCGTGAGCCGGGAGCCGCGCTCGACCGACAGGGTCGCCCTGTCGAGCAGCGTCTCCTGGCGGCTGTCCGGTGTGCCCAGACGCGTGCGGAGCAGGTCCATGCTGCCGAGGATCGCCGAGAGTACGTTGTTGAACTCATGCGCCATCCCGTCGGCCAGTTGGCCCACGGCCTGCAGCTTCTGCACCTGCCGCAGGCTACCCTCGGTCAGCTCCCGCTCGGCGATCTCCACTTGCAGGCGATTGTTGCTGTCCAGCAACGCGCGGGTCCGGTCGGCCACCCGCACCTCCAGCGCCTCGTTGAGGGCCTGCAGCTCCGAGCGCTGCTGCTGCAGCAATTCGGCCATCTCGTTGAAGGCATGCCCGAGGCCAGCGAACTCCGCCGCGACGGCGTTCGGCATCTCAGCCCTGGCAGCCAGGTCGCCGCTGCCCCACCGTCGTGCCGCCGCGAGCAGGACGGAGGCGGGGACGCGCAGATAACGATGCGCGATGAACAGGGCGAGCAGGACGGAGAGAGCAGCCCCCATTACGATCAGCAGGTAGCCGCGGCGCGCGGCGGCATCGATGCCGCCGATGAGGTCGCCGATGCTGAACCCGGTGCAGACGAACAAGGCCGCCGGGTCGAGGCCGGGGGGGACGAAGCCCATGATGCGCCAGTCGCCGGTTTCGTCGCGGAAGAGTGTGGCACCAGCCGATTTCGCGTCGACGGCGGCGCGCTGGACCGGCGTGGCTGGACGGCCGACAAGCCCTGGTTGGTCCGGTGCGTCCGCCAGCACAGTCCCTTCGCGGTCGGCAACGACGAAGCGGCCGAGGTGCGGCCGGTCTAGTCCAGCCAGCAGCACGCCGAGCCGGCTAAGGTCCATGCCGGCAATGAGGATACCCGGCCCGCTCTCCCCGAGGTGCAGTGGAAGCGCGAAGGTGACCATGGGCGGGGCGAGCGATGGCAGGCTGGTGTAGCGCCCGGTCACGAACCCGGTGACCGACAGGAACGGACTGGCCAGCCCGGCCAGGGCGTCCACCGGCAACAGCACGGTTGCATCGCTGCAGACGGGGGTGCCGTCCCGGCGCACGACGGCCAACACGCTGTAGGAGGGGTCGGCCCGGCGAAGTTCGTGCAGGACGTCCGCGCAGGCCGGGTCCATGTCCCGCACCCGCCGGGACGCGCTGAGTGCCACCAGCATCTGGCGGGCTCCCTCCACGATCTCGTCCACCGAGGCGCTGAGCAACTGGGCCTGCTGGACCGCCACGGCCCGAGCCTGCACGGCCCGGTCGCGACGCAACTCACGCTGGAAATCGACCATCACGGCGAGGGCCGGCCCGGCGGCGGCGGCGACAAGCAACAGCAGTCCGCCGAGCAGATACCTACGTCTGGACACGGTGGGAACGGCTCCATCCACGGCAGACTGCTACTAACCCCTGGGGGCTCCCACGCTTCTGGGAGCGATCGACGCTGTTCAGCTTAGCATATGATGTGGTGCGAGAGGGGGGATTCGAACCCCCACGCCTTGCGGCGCACGATTTTGAGTCGCGTGCGTCTACCGTTCCGCCACTCTCGCCCCGGTAGGGGTAGCGGCGCGCACCATACTCATTTGCGTCGGCGTGGCAACGCAGCTATAGAGCGCGCCGCGCAGCGATCCCGAATAGCTCAGTTGGTAGAGCAAGCGACTGTTAATCGCTCGGTCGTAGGTTCGAGTCCTACTTCGGGAGCCAGCGCCGCCCGGCCACCCTCGAATGCCTGCCGTCAAATGACAGTCATCACAGCTTCACATGTGAAGCGGGCCGCACTGTGACAGACGCAGGTCTCGACGGACGAACTGGCCGGCATGGCCGTTTCGCCGTAGCTTCCCCTCGCTCTTATTCCAGGGATCGTTGATGACCTGTCTGACCAATGCCCGAGTGATCCTGCGCGACCGGCTGCTGGAGGGCACTCTTATCGTCGAGGACGGGGTGATCATCGCCATCGATGCGGGCCGGTCGAACGTGCCCGGCGCCCTCGACATGGATGGCGACCTGCTGATCCCGGGCGTGGTCGACCTGCATACCGACAACCTCGAGCGGCAGGTGCAGCCCCGCAGCAATGCGCGCTGGCCGTCCCGCTCGGCGATGGTCGCGCACGACTCGCAATGCGCCGCCGCCGGGGTGACGACGGTGCTGGACGCGTTGTGCCTGGGCGATCTCGGCTTCGACAAGGACCGGATCCGCACGTTCCGCGAGGGTGTCAGCGATGGCGACGCGCTGGCCGGCACGGGGCTGCTGAAAAGCGACCACTATCTGCACCTGCGCTGCGAACTGCCCGCCGCCGACATGCTGGGCCTGCTGGACCCGGTGGCCGACCATCCCCGCGTGCGCATGATCAGCCTGATGGACCACTCGCCGGGGGTTGGCCAGTACGCCAATCTGGACCGCTACCGCACCATGCGCGCCAAGGACGGCCACGATTCGGCAACCATTGAGCGCCGCATCGTGGAACTGCAGGACCAGCGCGCCCGGCTGCGCGATCCCAATCGCCGCGCCCTGCTCGACCGCGTGCGCGATAGCGGTTCGGTGCTGGCGAGCCACGACGACCGAACCGAGGAGGAAGTGGAGGAGAACCACCGGGACGGCATCCGCATCAGCGAATTCCCCGTCTCGATGGAGGCGGCGCTGGCAGCCAGGGCACGCGGCATGGAGGTGATCGCGGGGGCGCCCAACATCGTCCGCGGCGGCAGCCATAGCGGCAACGTCGCCGCGTCCGACCTGGTGCGGGAGCGCGCGGTGGACGCCTTCGCCTCCGACTACGTGCCCGCCAGCCTGATCGAGGCCGTGTTCGGCTGCGAGGGCATCACCCTGCCGGACGCCGTCGCGCTGGTCACCGACCGCCCCGCGCAGATGGCTGGATTGACCGATCGGGGCCGCATCGAAGTCGGGCTACGGGCCGACCTGGTGCGGCTGCGCCTGCATGAGGGCCTGCCGATCGTGCGCCAGGTGTGGAAGGCCGGCGAGCGGGTGATTTGACCGCCCGCACTGCCCTTTACTACGCGCCCGACGAGGCCGACATGCTGTGGGCCGCCGGGTGCGACTGGCTCGGGCGGGATCCACAGACCGGCCGTCGCGCCCTCCACCCCGAGCGCGACGAACTGACCGCCGAGCCGCGGCTGTATGGCTTCCACGCCACGCTCAAGCCGCCGATGCGGCTGAACCACGGCTGGTTCGCGCTGCTGGAGGACACGGCGGCGATGGCCGAGCATGTCGCCCCATTCGAGCTGCCGCCGCTCCACGTCACCGATCTCGGGGGCTTCCTGGCACTGCGGGAACAGGCGCCCTGCCCGGCCCTGCACGCCCTCGCCGATACCTGCGTGACCGAACTGGACGCCCACCGCGTGCCGCACGACGCCGCCGAGATCGCGCGCCGCACCCGGCCCAGTTTCACGCCGGAACAGCACGCCATGCTGCGCGATTGGGGCTATCCGCACGTGCTCGGCACCTGGCGCTTCCACATGACGCTGACCCGGCGGCTCACCCCTGAGGAGCACGCAACCGTCCGCCCTCAGGCCGAAGCGTTTTTCGCCCCGGCGCTCGCGGTAAAGCGGGTCGTGACGTCCATCTGCCTGTTCACCCAGCCGGGGCCGGGCGAGCCGTTCATGTTAGCCGAGCGCGTCCCGCTTCGCGGCTGAGCACGGCGATCAGGCGGTTGGCGCCGTCCTCGACCGTCCCGTCATTCACGATCGTGTCCCGCTGGACCGGCAGCGGCAGCACTATGGCGCGGGAAAGGCGGCGGATCACGTCCATCTTGTCCTCCCGGCCGCGCGACTCCAGACGGGCCGCGCGAACCTCCGTCGGCGCCGTGATCTCCACCACGCGGACCGGGAACATCGCCGCAGCATCGGCGATCACGGCGCGGGAGATGTTCGCCACCACGACCCGGCCCTCGTCCAGATCGGCGGCGATCCTCGCTGGCAGGGCGTAGCGTAGCCCGTGCGCATGCCAATGCAGCGCGAACACCCCCGCTTGCAGCCGGCGTTCGAACTCCTCCTCGGTCACAGTCTCGTGCTGTTCGCCGCCGTCCATGACAGGCCGGGTCACCACCCGGCGCACGAAGCGGAACCGATCGTCCCCGCGTAACGTCATCGCTGCGGCCTCGATCAGCGTATCCTTGCCGGCGCCTGACGCGCCCACCACCAGCACCAGCATGCACTTCCCCGCGTTTTGCCCATCTTTATAGGGGCAGACCTTGTCGCCGCGGACCTTGGCGGTAGGTTGGGTCGGACGCAACGGAGCACGCCCCATGTTCACCACCCGGCCTGAGATCACCGGCACCTTCGGCGTGACCGCCACGACCCACTGGCTCGCAACCGCCGTCGGCCAAGCCGTGCTGGAGCGCGGCGGCAATGCGTTCGACGCCGCCGTGGCGGCCGCCTTCACCCTGCAGGTGGCCGAGCCGCATCTGAACGGCCCGGGCGGCGATGCGCCGATCATCATCCACGACGCAAAAACCGGGAAGCAGCGGGTGATCTGCGGCCAGGGCCCCTCGCCGGCCGCCGCCACGCTCGAAGCCTTCGCGGCGTTGGACCTGGACCTGATCCCCGCGACCGGCTTCCTGCCCGCCGTGGTGCCCGGCTCGTTCGGTGCCTGGTGCCTGCTGCTGCGCGACTGGGGCACGTGGGAATTGACCGACGTGCTGGCCTTTGCCATCGGTTACGCCGAGCACGGCGTGCCGCTGGTGCCGCGCGTCCCGGCCACGATCGAGAGCGTGCGCCCGTTGTTTCTGGAGGAGTGGCACAGCAGCGCCGAAATCTGGCTGCCCGGCGGCCAGGTTCCCGCCGTCGACAAGCCCTTCGCCAATCCGACCCTGGCGCAAACCTGGAAGCGCGTGCTGCGCGAGGCCGGCGGCCCGTCGCGGGAGGCGCGGATCGAAGCCGCGCTGCATGCCTGGTACCAAGGCTTCGTCGCCGAAGCGATCGGCCGGTTCTGCGAAACCGAGGCGCTGGACGTCTCCGGCCGCCGCCATCGCGGCCTGCTGACCGCGCAGGACCTGGCGGAGTGGGAGCCGACGGTCGAGGACCCGCTCACCTACGACTACGCCGGGCACACCGTGCTGAAATGCGGCCCGTGGAGCCAGGGGCCGGTGTTCCTGCAGCAGCTGGCCCTGCTCGCCGGATACGACATCGGCGCGATGGACCCGGTCGGCGCCGATTTCGTGCATACCGTGGTGGAGTGCATGAAGCTCGCCTATGCCGACCGCGAGGCCTTCTACGGTGACCCGGCGTTCAGCGATGTGCCGATGCAAACGCTGCTCTCCCCCGCCTACAACGACGAGCGGCGCAAGTTGGTGAGCGCCGAGGCGTCGTTCGACCTGCGGCCCGGCATCGTCGGCAACACCTCCCCCTGGGTGGATCACGAGGCAGCGTCCCGCGTGGAATACCTGACCCGTGCCCCCGGTGCCGGCGAGCCGACGGTGGCGCGAATGGGCGTGATCGGGGCGGACACCGTGCATATCGACGTGATCGACCGGTGGGGCAACATGGTCAGCGCCACGCCCTCTGGCGGCTGGCTGCAATCCTCCCCCGCCGTGCCGGGCCTGGGATTTTGCCTGGGCACGCGCGGGCAGATGTTCTGGCTGCGGCCGGACCTGCCCAACAGCCTGCTGCCGAAGAAACGCCCGCGCACCACGCTGTCGCCCTCGATGGCGCTGAAGGATGGCAAGGCGTGGATGGCGTTCGGCACGCCGGGTGGCGAGCAGCAGGACCAGTGGTCGCCGATCTTCTTCCTGCGCCGGGTGCACCACAAGCTCGGCATTCAGGCGGCGATCGACATGCCGTCGTTCCACACCGAGCACTGGCCCAGCAGCTTCTGGCCCCGCGCCGCCCGGCCCGGCAAGCTGGTGCTGGAAGGCCGTTTCAGCCTGTCGGTGCGCGACGAGTTGGCCCGGCGTGGCCACGCCGTCACGATGGGCGAGGATTGGTCCGAGGGTCGTCTGTCAGCTGCTGATCTGGTGGACGGCGTGATGCACACCGGCGCGAACCCACGCGGCATGCAAGGCTACGCAGCCGGACGCTAGCGCTGCCCTTGAGGAAGGAGGCGAGGAGTGCCCTCAAGGCTGGGCTATCGCAGATGACCTCTCCCTCTCCCGTTCTTCACGGGAGAGGGCCGCTTTGCCGCTCGAACCGAACCTTCGGACGCTGCGCACCCCTATACCAGCCGCCGTAGACGGAGACCCACGGGCGTAGGGTGCAATCCGCTTGGAGGATTGCACCGTCACGTCGCGATGATCGGCGCGTTTACCTGATGCAATGCCAAGCGCATTGCATCCTACAAGGTGAGACGGGGGTCAGCGCTTGAGGCTGTTGGTATCACCCCGACCCTCTCCCTCAAGGGGAGAGGGAGACGATGTCAGAAGAACGCCTCGAACTGCTCGATCACGGCGGCGGGGGCCTCTTCAGCCAGGAAGTGGCCGCTCGGCACGCCTGCGCCGCTGACCTCGGCGGAGCAATAGTCCCGCCAGATCGCCACCGGGTCGTACCAGCCGCCGACCTTGCCCTTCTCGCCCCAAAGCACCCGCATCGGGCATTGCACCTGCCGCCCCTCGGAGCGGCTGATGCGGTCGTGCACCAGATCGATCGTGGCGGCAGCGCGGTAGTCCTCGCACATGCCGGTGATGGCCGCCGGGTCGTGGGCGGCGCGCAGATAGTCTTCCAGTGCTTCGGGGGCGAAATACTCGGGGATACCAGCTCCGTGGCCGGTATGCGCCGCAAACCAGGTGTCCGGCGACTTGTCGATCAGATCCTCGGGGAACGGATGTGGCTGGGCGAACCAGAACCAGTGGTAGTAGCCGAGCGCGAACGACATGTCGGCCCGCTCGAAATGCTCGATGGTCGGGACGATGTCGAGCACGGACAGCTTGGTCACGCGCTCCGGGTTGTCCAGCGCCAGCCGGTGCGCCACCCGGGCGCCCCGGTCATGCGCGCCGACACAGTAAGTCTCGTGCCCGAGTTGCGCCATCAGGTCGGCGACGTCGCGCGCCATCTCGGTTTTGGCATACGGGGCATGGTCGGGCGTGGCGGGTGGCTTCTCGCTCCCGCCGTAGCCGCGCAGGTCGGGGCAGATCACGGTGAAGCGTTTGGCCATCGCCGGCGCCACGTGGTGCCACATGAAATGGGTCTGCGGATTGCCATGCAGCAGCAACAGGGCCGGGCCGGTCCCGCCGATACGGTATCGCACAGTGCCACCTGGGACGGTGGTCGTCTTCATCGTGAAGCCTGGGAAGAACATCGCAACTCCTGCGCAAAACAGACGCGTGGCCGCATATCGCACCAAGGTGGCAAAACCATGGGCGTGCCCATACCAATCGAAGCATGAACGGCAACGACATGACACACTCGCCCAAGATCGCAATCATTGGCGCCGGGGTCTGCGGCTTGGCGGCGGCGGCGGCGCTTCGCCGGCAGGGCGCATCCGTCACCCTGATCGAGGCATCCGGCCGGATCGGCGGCCGCGCCCACACCACCGTGCCGCCGTTGCTCGGCGCGGCGCTCGATCATGGCGCCGCCTGGCTGCATGCCGCCGAGCGCAACCCACTCGCCGCCCTGGCCACCGCGATGGGCGATCGTACGCTGGACACCAGCGCCCACCGGTCGGAGCGCACCCGCCTGCCCGGCCGGTTCGCGACGGCGGAGGAGTTGGCCGCCTATGGCGCCGCCGAGCGCGCCTTCCACGCGCGAACCGAACAGGCGTTGGACGGCCCTGACACCAGCCTTGCTGCCGCCGTCGCCGAGATCGCGGCCTTGCCCTGGCTGCCGGCCGTGGTGAATTGGGAAGCCCCGGTGATCGCCGCCGCCGACGCCCATGCGCTCAGCTTGCGCGACTGGCACACCAACCTGCTGGAGGGCAGCAACTGGCACGTGGAGGGTGGCGTAGGGGCATTCGTGGCGCGCCGCCTCGGCCCGCCGGCTGGCCCGGTGCAACTCGGCGTGGCTGCCAACGAAGTGCGCTGGGACGGACCCGGCGTGGTCGTGGAGACCAGTGCGGGGACGGTGCACGCCGATGCCTGCATCGTCACCGTGTCCACGGGGGTGCTGGCGGCAGGGTCGATCCGGTTCACGCCCGCTTTGCCGGTAGCGGTGCGGGAGGCGATCGACGGGCTTCCGATGGGGCTGCTGAACAAGGTCGCGCTGCGGGCCGCGGGGCCGGACCGGCTCGACTTGCCGGACTCGTGCGGCGTCGACCAGCCGGTGCCGGCGATCGATAGCCCGTCGATGACGATGGTAGCCTGGCCCCGGGGTGCGGACCACGTCATCTGCTTCACCGGCGGCAGCCACGCGGTCGAGCGGGAAACGGCGGGCGAGTCGGAGGCATTTGCCCGCGACCAACTCCGCGCGATGTGGGGCGGTCGGGCGGACACAGCATTCCGGCCGGGTGCAGTGGTGACGGGTTGGGCGGCCGATCCGTTCTATCGGGGCGCTTACGCCTACGCACGGCCGGGTTGCGCTGAAGCGCGGGCGGTCCTCGGGACGCCTTTGGCCGATGGGCGGTTGATCTTCGCAGGGGAGGCGACCCGAACGGACGGACTGGCGGGCACGGTGGGGGGCGCCTTTCTGGCAGGCGAGGAGGCGGCGCTGGCGATGCTGACTTCAGCTTCTAATGATTGACACAACGTGACTCGTCATCGCGAGCCGAAGGCGCGGCGATCCAGGGCACCGCCACCAGCATTCGTCGCGCGGCCCCTGGATTGCCGCGCTTCCCTCGCAATGACGGTAAGGTGACGCTGCGCCATTAGCCTCGGCAGCAAATTGACTAAAGCACTGCGTCGTAGCGCCGCAGCAGCAGCCGCACGGCCAGCCGTAGCGTGCGGTCGAACAGGTAGCCGAGCAACCCGAGCGTGATGATGCCGACGAACACCCACTCGGTGCGAGCGTAGTTGCGCGCCGTCCAGATCAGTGCGCCCAGCCCCTCCTCCGCCGCCACGATCTCCGCCGAGACGATGGTGAGGAACGAGTTGCCCATCGCGATCCGCGCACCGGTCACCATGTACGGTACGGTGGACGGGACCACCACGGTGAGCAGCGTCTTCCACTGGCTGGCGCCCAACGACGCAGCGGCGCGCAATCGCAACTCGCTGACCGCCTGCACGCCGGCGATGGTGTTCAGCGTCACGATGAACACGCTGGTGTAGAAGATCAGCGCGACCTTGGAGATCTCGCCGGGTCCGAGCCAGATCACCGCCAGCGTTACGAAGGCGACCGGCGGGATGAAGCGGAAGAACTCGATATACGGGTCCAGCAACCGGCGGATGATCGGGATGTAGCCCATCAGGATGCCGACCGGGATCCCCACCACCAGCCCGGCCGCCCAACCCACCAGGATGCGGGCGGACGATGCCTCGATCGCGCCCTGCAACGTGCCATCCGCGAGCAGTTCGCCGGCGGCGTCCCAAGTCATGCGCGGCGACGGCAGAAAGAGCGGCGAGACGCGCAGGCTCAGCAATTCCCACACCAGCAGCCCGGCCGCGACCGAGAGGAGGCCGCTGCCAAAGCGCCACGCGCCGCGCACCGCCCGGCCGATGCGCGGGATCGGGGCCACCGCCACCCCGCCCGCAACGCCGGCGCCGCTCATGCCGCCTCGTCCGTGTCGAGGCCTTGCTGGCGGAGCACCTTGGTGACTTCGGCGCCGATGTCGTCACGCAGCCGGCTGTAGAGGGCGGCGGCAGCCGGGTTGGTGGCCTCTCGCGGACCGGAAAAATCCACCTCGGCGATGCTCTTGATGCCGGCGGACGGCCCGGCCGTCATGGTGACGATGCGGTCGCCGAGCACGATCGCCTCCCAGATGTCGTGGGTGACGAACAGCACGGTCGAGCGGGTCTCGCGCCAGATCCGGGCCAGTTCGGTCTGCATGATCTCGCGGGTCTGCGCGTCCAGGGCGCCGAACGGTTCGTCCATCAGGATGACGGATGGCTCGTTGACCAGCACGCGGGCGATCTGCACGCGCTGGCGCATGCCGCCGGACAAAGCGGGTGGATACGCCCCGGCCACGTGGCCCAGCCCGACCATGCGCAGGAAGTGGTCCGCCATTTCGGCGCGCTTGCGGGCGGGGATGCCGCGCATGCGGGGGCCGTACTCCACGTTCTGCCGCACGGTCAGCCAGGGAAACAGCACCTCGGTGCTCTGGAACACCATGCCGCGCTCGATTCCCGGGCCGCGCACCACCTTGCCGCCGACCTCCGTCGTGCCGCCTGCTTTCAGGAAGCCCGCGATCACGTTCAGCAGGGTGGATTTGCCGCAGCCGCTCGGGCCCAGCAGGCAGACGAACTCACCTTCCTTCACGTACAGGTCCATCGCGCCCACGATCGGCTTGCCGCCGATGTCGACGGACACGCGTGTCAGGCGGATGTCGGCGCCGTGGATCATCCCTGGTTGCCGACGGCGCGCGTCTCCATCGCATAGTGCACGTTGCCACCGGTGAACGGCGGGAAGCTGTTGAAGTCGGCCCGCATGTCCGCCAGCACCGGCGACGCCAGTGCGTGGCTCAGTGCGGCGGGACTATCGAACATCACCTTGTTGCGCTGCATGTAATCCTCGCGCGGCCAGGCCAGGCCGGTGACCCAGTCGATGCGCGTGTAGATCTCGACCGCCCGGATACCGGGGAAGCGCGCCATGATCGGCGGGTGATGCCGGTTGTAGTGACCATTCCACGCGTTCAGATCGCTCGCCGGCCCCGGATACTTCACGAGGAAGGTACAAGGCAGCTGGCCCGGCGCCGTCTGCAGCGTGGCATCGGGAACCGGGTAGCGCCGGCGCAGCATCGCCTGGTGCGTGGGGACCGAGCCGCCGGGGACGGCATCGAGCAACCGGCCCAAGGCTCCACCCTCGGCCGCGGCGTCTTCCAGCGCCTCGATCGTTGCGAAGTGCAGCTGCAGGGCCAGCGCCGGCGCGGGCTCGTCGCCGGAGAAGGGATGGTCGGCAATCTCGGCGAGCGGGCTGAACACCAACCCGCCATGCAGACCCGGCACACGCGCGACCTGGGCCGCGAGCGAGTCCAACGCCGTCGTGCCAAGCGCCGGCGCCTGTTGCATGAAGGCAAACCAGGAAAACATCGTCAGGCCTCCAACTCCATAAGCTGCAACGCCATCCGGCCCACCCGGGATTCGGGGTCGGCCAGGTCGAGCGCTGTCTCCAGATGACTGCGGCCGACGACGATCTCGTGACAGACGAGATGGCCGGCGGGTGCGACGGTCGTGGCGAATTCGTCGGTCTGGCGCGCGAACTCGGCGCTTTCCCGCTCGCTGCGGAACAGCGCCACCGGGCAGGCGAGCTTGTTCAGGTGGCGTTGCGGGCTGAGCTGTGACTCCGTCTCGGGGGTGAGCCCGACATAGGCATTGCGGAACGACAGCCGAACCGGAGCCAGATCGTAAAGGCCGCCGACCAGTAGGCCACTCCTAAGCACGTCATGCGGCACGGCATAGTGCGACCAATCCGCCACCAGCAGGCACGCTGCCAAGTGCGCGCCGGACGAATGGCCACTCAGATGGATGCGGGCGGGATCGCCACCGAACGTCGCAGCGCGGCCATACAGCCAGGCGATCGCCCGTTGCAGCTCGGCCAGCACGTCGGTCAGGTCCGGGCCCGGCAACAACGAGAAGTCCAGCGCCACGAAATGCGCTCCGGCCGCAACGAAACTCGGTGCGGCAAATCCGCTATCGCCCCGTCCGAGATGCCGCCAGGCGCCCCCGTGGACGAATACGTGGATCGGCGCGTTCGGCTGCTCGGTGCGATACAGGTCCAGCACCTCCGCCGGGCCCGCGCCATAGCGGTGGGTTTGGGGAGCCCCGAGGAACTGCCGCGCCGCCTCGGTGAGCTTGGTATAGCTGGCGACCGTGGCCTGGCCATTCGGGTTCCAACGCGGCTGGTCGTACTGTGCGTCTAGCTCCGCTTGCGTGTAGCTGAGGAACACTGGGTCACTCTCACTCGATAGTCGGGTGGGCACGCTTCACCTCACTGTCGCAACCAGGCTGACCGCTTCCGCTTTTCTCTCAGCAACCGTCAGCGCCGCGCACGATTTGCCGGCAATATCGAACAATGTTCTGGTTTGCACCGCACTATAGCGTCCAGATGTTTCGGGCAAGGAGTCATATAATTGCCGCAGGTCAAAAAACCCGAATTAGCCAGTGCGGTGCGAGAGGCAGCGTTCACCCTGTTCGCGCGGGACGGCTACACCGCAACGTCGATGGCCGCCATCGCAGCGCAGGCGGGCACGGCGGTGTCCAACCTGTATGCCTACTGGCCCGGCAAGCTCGACCTGCTCTACGACATCTACCGCCCCTGGCTCGACGCCCAATTGGACGCGCTCGAGCAGGACGTGAGCCGGCATTCCAGTCCCCGCAGCCAACTGGTGCGGCTTTTCACCGGCCTCTGGGAGGACATTCCGGCGGCCGACAACGCCTTTGCCAATACGTTGATGGAGGCAATGGCGTCCGTTCCCCGGGCGACGCGAAAACCGGAGCCAATGCTGCCGCAGTGCGAGCGATGGTTGGCCGGCATGCTCCTGCGCTGCCTGCCGGCGACCGACACCCTGGCCCGCGGCCGCATCGCCCATGTGACATGGATGGCCTTCGATCGATTCGCGATCAGCCGCCGCATCGGCACCCCGCGAGACGTCAAGGAGATGGCTGCCCAGATGGCGGACCTGCTGCTAGCGGATCACGCCCGCCTGGTGGCGGAGTAGGCGGCTTCAGGCGTTCGTCATCCCGCCATCGATCGTGATCGTTTGCCCGGTTACATAAGACGCGCCGTCCGAGCACAGGAAGGCAATCACCGCCGCCACCTCCTCCGCGCGCCCGAAGCGCCCGAGCGGGATGCTCGACAGGTAACCCGGGCCATTGTTCGCGATCACCGCCGTCGTCATCGCCGTCTCGATCACGCCGGGTGCGACCGCGTTCACCAGCACGTCCGGCGCCAATTGCCGCGACAGCGCTCGGGTCAGCCCCACGACGCCGCCCTTCGCCGCCGAATACGCCGCCCGTCCCGCACTGCCGCGGCGATAGGCGATGGAGGAGGCGAACACGATCCGCGCCGGCACCGCGTGGCGCGCTTGGAACGCGATCGCCATGTCGTAGGCGTTGGTCAGGTTATGGGCGATCGCACGGTCCCACACGCCGTGATCGGTGGCGCTCATCGGGTCCGGTTCGAATAGTCCGGCAAGATGCACCAGGCCGTGGAACGGATCCGGCACCGAGGCCAGTGCCTCCGCGCAGTTCGCCGGGTCGGCCAGGGTGGACCGCCACGTGACCACCCGGCCCTCGGCACGAAGCGTGCGCGCCGCCGCCTGCAATCGGTCCTCCGCCACGTCGATCAGCAGCACTCGGCCGCCGGCCCGCAACAGGGCGGCGGCGGTTGCGACACCGATGCCGCCGGCCCCACCGGTGATCGCGAACCAACGATCGGTCAGATCCATGACAGCCTCCGGGCTTGTTGTTCTTGCGGATCACACTGCAACATTGGCGGCCGAAGGCAAGCGTTCGTAAGCTCGCCGAAACCGGAGATGAGCCGCCCATGATCGCCTTGCACCCAGACGCGAAACGCCTGTTGGACGTCATCCGGTTGGCCCGCCGCCCGGCGTTCGAAACGTTGTCCGCGGTCGAAGCGAGGCAGGCCTACAACGCCGGCCGTCCCGTGCTGCAACTGCCTCCGGAGGACGTGGCCGAGACGCGCGACATTGCGATCGACGGACCGGGTGGCAAGCTGCCGGCGCGGCTGTATCGCGGCGCCGCCACGCCGGAGGGCCCGTTGCCCGGCGTGCTGTATCTGCATGGCGGCGGCTGGGTGGTCGGCGACCTGGCAAGCCATGACGGCGTGTGCCGCCGGCTGGCGAATTTGGCGGGCTGCCGGGTGCTGGCCCTGGACTACCGCTTGGCACCCGAGCACCCGTTCCCCGCCGCCGTGGACGATGGTGTCGCGGCGCTGCACTGGATGGCCGGGAACGCGGCCGAGCTGGGGATCGATACCGCGCGCCTGGCGGTCGCAGGCGACAGCGCCGGCGGCAACCTGGCGGCCGTGCTCGCCTTGATGGGCCGGGACGGCACGGTGCCGGCAACGGCATTCCAAATGTTGTTATACCCGGTGACGGATCTGGGTATGAACACCGCATCCTACCGCCGGGTCACCGAGGGCGTGCCGCTGACCGCCGCCGCCATGCGCTGGTTCATCGACCATTACACCCCCGACCCGGCGCAGCGCGCGGACTGGCGCGCCTCCCCCCTGCTCGCCCCCAGCCTGGCCAGCGCGCCGCCCGCCTTCGTCATGACGGTGGGTCACGACCCGCTGGCCGACGAAGGCCGCGCCTACGCCGCCCGGCTGGAGGCCGAGGGCGTCCGCGTCGCCACGTTGCACCTGTCGGACCAGTTGCATGGCATGATGACGATGAACCGCGTTATCTCGTCGGGCGACGCCGTGCTGCAATATGCCGCCGCGGCGATGTGCGACGCCTGGCGAGCACGCTAATTGCCTTGAACCGCGCCGCACGCTCCCATACCATCACCCCAACGATCACGGGCACAAAGCCCGGACGCCATTGGGTGGGATAATGCCATGCAGCACCGGCGGGAGGCGACGCGTAGTCCGGACATAGTTCGTCCGGCCCCATTTCCTCGCCCAGCCTGACCGGCGTGGAAACGGAGGCGATCGCCACTCTCTTGAAGTTGGCGGTGCCGTCATGCCCATCTCCTGACCCGCTGTTGGCGGTGCAGGATGTCGTCGTGCGGTTCGGCGGCATCGTTGCGCTGAGCGGGGTGTCGTTCACGGTCGGCACGGGACAGATCTGTGGCCTGATCGGGCCGAACGGCTCCGGCAAGACGACACTGTTCAACTGCATCAGCGGCATCTATCGACCGCAGGTAGGGACCGTGGTGCTGCAGGGCCGCACGCTCGCCGGCATCAGCCGCCACCGCATCGTGGACATGGGCATCGGCCGCACGTTCCAGAACGTCGCGCTGTATCGCAGCATGACGGTGTGGGAGAATATGCTGGCCGGCGCGCATCATCTCGGCCGCACCATGTTCCTCGCCAACGCCCTGCGCCTGCCCTCCGTCCGCCGCGAGGAAGCCGAGGCGCGCGCCCGTCTGGAACGGCTGCTGGACCTGTTGGATCTGCGCCGGGTCGCGCACGCTCCCGTCTCCAACCTGCCCTTCGGCACGCAGAAACGCGTGGAGATGGCCCGCGCCCTGATCGGCGCCCCCAAGCTGCTGCTGCTGGACGAGCCCGCCGCCGGGCTGAACCACGAGGAAGTGGGCCAACTGGAAACCCTGATGCACCAGATCCGGGCGGAGTTCGACTGCTCGATCCTACTGGTCGAGCATCACATGAACCTGGTCATGCGCGTGTCCGACAAGGTCGTGGCGCTGGAGGGCGGCCGCAAGATCGCCGACGGCTCCCCCGCCGCGGTCCGCGACGACCCGGCGGTGATCCGCGCCTATCTCGGCGAACCCATTGAGCACAGCCATGGCTGCGCTGCTTGAAGCCCACAAGCTGGTCGCTGGGTATGGCGCCGTAACGGTGCTGCACGGGCTCGATTTCGCCGTCGAGCAGGGCGGCATCACGGCACTGCTGGGGGCCAACGGGGCCGGCAAGACCACAACCCTGCGCGCGCTCAGCGGGATGGTCCGCACCGCCGGGCACATCACGCTGGGCGGCGAGAGCATCGCTGGCCGCAAGCCCGAGGACATCGCCCGCCGCGGCGTCGCCCACGTGCCGGATGGCCGCGGCACGATCATGGAACTGACGGTGGAGGAGAACCTTCGCCTCGGCGGCTACACCCGCAGCGGCCGCGACCTCGGCCCGGCGATGGAGCGGGTGTTCGGTTATTTTCCCCGGCTGAAGCAGCGCCTCCGCCAGCAGGCCGGCACCCTCTCCGGCGGCGAGCAGCAGATGCTGGCGATCGGCCGCGCCCTGCTGCTCGGCCCGCGCCTGCTGCTGTTGGACGAACCCTCCTTCGGCCTGGCGCCGCTGGTCGTGCGCGAGATCTTCGAGATCATGCGCCGGGTCAACCGCGAGGACGGCGTCGGCATCCTGCTGGTCGAGCAGAATGCCAGCCTGGCACTGGACGTGGCCGACCATGCCTGCCTGCTGGAAACGGGCCGCATCGTGATGGCCGGCCCCGCGGACATGTTGAAACGCGACGAGCAGGTGCGCCGCTCGTATCTGGGGTACTGAATGAACGAGCTGTTGCACCAGGTGCTGGCCGGCATCGCCTCTGGCGGGATCTATGCCAGCGTGGCGTTAGCGCTGGTGATGATCTTCCAGGCGACGCACCACGTGAACTTCGCCCAGGGCGAGATGGCGATGTTCTCCACCTACATCGCGCTCACCCTGATCGACATAGGCGTGCCCTATTGGGGTGCGTTCGTGATCACCATCCTGGTGTCGCTGGTCATGGGGGCCGTGATCCAGCGCGTGCTGCTGGCGCCGATGGCCAACGCGCCGGTGCTGGCGACGGTGGGCGTGTTCATCGGGCTGCTGCTGGTGTTCAACAGCGTCGCCGGCTGGCTGTTCACCTACACGCTGAAACCGTTTCCCAGCCCGTTCGAAGGCCCGCCGCTGCTGGGCGGCTTTATCACCCGGCACGACCTCGGCAGCACGGGGGTGACCTTGGCGGTGCTGCTGCTGGTGTGGGCGTTCTTCCGCTTCACCTCGCTCGGCCTGGCGATGCGGGCGGCGGCCTACAACCCGGTGTCCAGCCGGCTGATGGGCATCCGCGTCGATCGGATGCTGATGCTCGGCTGGGGCCTGGCCGCCGCCATCGGCGCCATTGCCGGCATGATGGTCGCGCCGGTGGTGTTCCTGGACCCGAACATGATGGCGGGCGTGCTGCTGTACGCCTTCGCCGGGGCGCTGCTGGGCGGCATCACCAGCCCGCTGGGCGCGGTGGTGGGCGGGTTCTCGATCGGCGTCATCGAGAACCTGGCCGGCGCCTATTTGGTCGGCGACCAATTGAAGCTGACGGTGGCCCTCGTGATCATCGTGGCCGTGCTGACCGTGCGCCCGTCCGGCTTGTTCGGCCGTGCCGTCGTGGTGCGCGTCTGATGCGGACCACATGGACCATCCTCGCCTGCGCGATCGTCGCCGCGGGGCTCGCCTTCGTGGTCAGCGACTATCGGCTGTTCCAATTGACCGAGGTCGTGATCTACGCCATCGCCATCCTCGGCCTGTCCTTGGTGACCGGGTTCAGCGGCCAGATCTCGCTCGGCCAGGGCGCGTTCTACGCGGTGGGTGCCTACGTCACCGCCATCCTGATGTCGTTGTACGACGTGCCGTATTGGGCGACGCTGCCGCCGGCGGCAATCCTGTGCGGCATCATCGGCTACGGCGTAGGCTTGCCCGCCCTGCGCCTCGGCGGGCTGTATTTGGCGCTGACGACATTCGCCCTCGCCGTCGCCACGCCGCAACTGTTGAAATACCCGGCGCTGGACCCGTGGACCGGCGGCTCCCAGGGTATCGTGATCCTGAAGCCGGATGCGCCGGACTTCCTGCCGCTCGACGCCGACCAATGGCTGTACCTGTTCAGCCTGGCCATCGGGACGGCCCTGTTCATCCTGGCGAACAACCTGATCCGCGGCCGCGTCGGCCTGGCCTTGCGCGCCATCCGGGACCAGTCGCTCGCGGCCGAGGCGACCGGCATCGATGTCGCCAAATTCAAGACGCGCACCTTCGCGGTCAGCGCGATGTTCACCGGGGTCGCCGGGTCGCTCGGCGCGATCGCGGTGGGCTTCGTGGCGCCCGACAGCTTCACGCTGCTGCTGTCCATCACCCTGTTCGTCGGCCTCGTGGTGGGCGGCCCGGTCGCCCTCGCCGGCCCGGTGTTCGGGGCCGCGTTCATCACCTTCCTGCCCAACGCGGCGGAGCAGGTGTCCAAAGCCGCCCCGGGTGCGATCTACGGCGTGGTGCTGATCGCCTTCATGTTCCTGCTGCCATCCGGGATCGCGGGTGGGCTGCAACGGCTGCGCTTTCCCAAACACCAAAAACAAACTTAGGGAGACCCTTCATGTATCGCCGCACCCTACTCGCCTCCGCCGGCGGCCTCACGGTCGCCGCGCTCAGCCGCAGCGCCAGCGCCGCCGATACGCCGGGCGTCACCGCGACCGAGATCAAGATCGGCAACACCGACCCCTATAGCGGCCCGGCCTCCGCCTATGGCGCGATCGGGAAGGGGCTGACGGCGTATTTCAAGCGCCTCAACGACCAGGGTGGCATCGCCGGCCGCAAGATCAACTTCATCACGCTCGACGATGCCTATTCTCCGCCAAGGACCGTCGAACAGACCCGCCGCCTGGTTGAGAGCGACGGGGTGGACTTCATCCTCAACGGTCTCGGCACGCCCTGCCAATCGGCCGTGCAGCGCTACATGAACCAGAAGAAGGTACCGCAGCTCTTCGTCTCCAGCGGCGCCGACAAATGGGCGCAACCGAAGGAGTTTCCCTGGACGATCGGCTGGCAGCCCAGCTACCGCACCGAGGGCCAGATCTATGCCAAATACATCCTCAAGGAGAAGCCGGACGCCAAGGTCGCGGTGCTGTGGCAGAACGACGATTTCGGCAAGGACTACCTGACCGGGCTGAAGGACGGGTTCGGCAAAGATTACGACAAGCGCGTCATCAAGACCGCCAGCTACGAAACCAGCGACCCCACGATCGACAGCCAGGCCGTGACGCTACAGGCCTCCGGCGCCGACGTGCTGGTGTCGGCGGCAACGCCAAAATTCGCGGCCCAGATCATCCGCAAGATCTACGACCTGAACTGGAAGCCGCTGCATCTGATGACCGACGTCTCGATCTCGACCGCCGCCGTGATCAATCCCGCCGGGCCGGAGCGCGCCGTGGGATTGGTGGCGGCGCTCTACCTCAAGGACAATGCCGACCCGGCGTGGAAGGACGACGCCGGCATGAACGAGTGGCGTGCCTTCATGAAGGAGTACGTGCCCGACGGTGACCTGGCTGATTCCAATTACACTTATGCCTATGCCGTCGGCGGCACGACCCTGCAGTTGCTGAAGCAGTGCGGCGAGGACTTCTCGCGGGAGAACGTGATGAAGCAGGCCGCGACCCTCAACAACCTCGCGCTCCCCACGTTGTTGCCCGGCGTCACCATCAACACGACGCCAACCAGCTTCCACCCGATCCGCCAAATGCAACTGGCCCGATGGAACGGTCAGCGGTGGGAATTGTTCGGCGACATCATCGAGGGCTCCGGCGCCTGAGCGCCCAGTTTCTTCTCCCTCTCCCGTAAAGGACGGAAGAGGGAGAGGCTAAGTGCTTGCACTCCGCCCTGGCCCGGGGTGGAGTGCGGCCATGACCGACCTCCTCGATGACGTGCTCGGCCCTCGGGTCGCCGCCTTGCGTGCAGCCCGGCCGGAGTTCGTGCGCTATACCCAGGGCAGCTACGACGCCATGGTGGCGCCGCCCCACCCCACCGGCCTGACGGCTTCGGAACGTGCCACGGCCGCGCGGCGCACGGCCGAACAGCTCGCCGCGCTGGACAAGAGCCCGCCGCAAGCCCGGACATCGCCTTATTTCCTGACTCTGGCACACGACGTCGCAGCGCTCGACCAACGCTCGCCGCTGTTCAACGCCGTGATGTATGCACCCCGTGGCCTGCGCCGTGCGGACCGCGAACTGGCGACGGTGGTCGTGTCGATCATCAATGGCTGCGTGTATTGCTCCAGCGTTCACGCCCGCCGCTTCCCCGAACTGACCAAGCAGCCGGAGATCATCCAGCGGCTGTATGACGAAGGGCTGGACACCAAGCTCGAACCCCGCCTGCGCGCCATCGTCGACTTCGCCGCCAAGCTGACCCGGCAGCCGGACGCGATGCTGCCCACCGACCTGAAACCCCTGCGTGGCGCCGGGCTGGACGACGCCGACATCCACGACCTGATCCACGCCACCGCCATGTTCGCCAATGCCAACCGGTTGATGCAGACGCTCGGGGAGCCGGTGCCGTGATCCGCCGCCGGGCGAAGCAGGCCTGACGGATCGCTTGTGCCGCCCGGCCAGGCTGCTAGCGTCATTGCATTGCAGCAACCTACGGAGCTCCGGTCATGGCCCTCACTCGCCGCACTCTGCTTGCCGCCGCCGCCACCCTGCCCGCCTTCGCCGCCCGCGCCGCCGACCCGATCACCGCCGGGGTGAGCGGGCCGCTGACCGGGCCCAACGCGCAATACGGCGCGCAATGGAAGCGCGGCTTCGATCTCGCGCTGGACGGCATCAACGGCGGTGGCGGGGTCAAGGGACGGCCGATCCAGTACGTGTTCGAGGACAGCCAGTCCGATCCGCGGCAATCCGTGGCAGTGGCCCAGAAGTTCGTCGCCGACCCGCGCATCATCATCGAGCTGGGGGATTTCTCCTCTCCCGCCTCGATGGCCGCCTCGCCGATCTATCAGCGGGCCAAGCTGGTGCAGTTCGGGTTCACCAACTCGCACCCGGACTTCACCAAGGGCGGCGACCACATCTGGTCCAACTCCACCAACCAGGCGGAGGAGCAGCCCCGTCTGGCGGCGTTCGCAGCCAAGCTTGGCTTCAAGCGCCCGGCGGTGCTGCATTTGAACACCGATTGGGGCCGCACGGCGAAGGACGCGTTCCTCAAGGCCGCCCCCGGCCTCGGGATGGAGGTGACGACGGCCGAAGGCTATCTTTCCAACGAGCAGGATTTCCGCCCCACCCTGGTGCGCGCGCGGGACAGCAAGCCGGACGGGTTGGTGCTGCTGTCGTACTATGCCGATGGCGCCCTGATCAGCCGCCAGGCGCGCGACACCGGGCTGACATTGCCGATCCTGGCGGGCACCTCCAACTACTCGCCGAAATTCATCGAACTGGGCGGCGCGGGGGTGGAGGGCGACTACGTGATGAGCACGTTCTTCCCCGGCGACCCGCGGCCGGAGGTGCAGGCCTTCGTGAAGGCATACCGTGCGAAATACGATGCCGATCCGGACAGCTTCAGCGCCGGCGCCTACGACACGATGGTGCTGTTCGCAGCGCTCTGCGACAAGTACGGCACGACGCGCGAGGCGATGCAGACCGGCTTGACCGAGATCAAGGACGTGCCGAGCGTGATCTACGGCACCACGACCTTCGACCCGGTCACGCGCCGGGTACCGGGTGCCGCCTACAAGCTACTGCTCGTAAAGGGCGGACAGTTCACGGTGTGGGACGGCTCGAAGACCGCGGCCGGTTGATGGAAAACTTGCTTCTCCCTCTCCCCTCGAGGGAGAGGGCCGGGGTGAGGGGCGGCCACAGACGAAAGCCCATCCCTAATTGACCTCCTGGCTCGACTACACCATCAACGGCCTGATCATCGGCAACATCTACGCCCTGCTCGCGGTGGGGCTGGCGTTGATCTTCGGCGTCTCCCACCTCATCAACTTCGCCCACGGCTCGGTGTATGCAGTCGGGGCCTACGTAGGCTGGGCCTGTTTCACCTACGGCCATCTGCCGCTACCGGTCACCATCCTCGTCGTTCTCGCCGTCTGCGCGGCCCTCGGCATCGCCATCGAGCGGCTCGGCCTGCGCCCGCTGGCCGGCGCGCCGCGGATCGCGCCGCTGCTGGCCACCATCGGCATCAGCCTCGTGCTCGACCAGTTGCTGCAGATCCTGTTCACCCCGGACCCGCGCGCCCTGCCCTCCCCCTTGCCGAACTGGCGCATCCAGGTCGGTGGCGGCACGATCGGGGCGCTCGACTTGCTGATTGCCGCGATCGGGATCACCAGCGCGGCCGTGCTGTATGGCTTCCTGCGCTTCACCAAACTCGGCTGGGCTGTCCGCGCCACCGCACAGGACCGTGACGCCGCCCGTCAGATGGGCGTCGACACCGACGCGGTGAACCGGACCGTGTTCGCCATCGCCTCCGCCCTCGGCGGCGTGTCCGGCCTCCTGGTCGGCATGTACTTCAACCACATCGACCCGGCGATGAGCTTCCAGGCGACGCTGAAGGGGGTCGTGGCGCAAGTCATCGGCGGCATGGGTAATGTGCCGGGTGCAATCGCCGGGTCACTGCTGCTGGGGCTGACCGAGAGCTACGGTGTGGCGCTCTTTGGATCCTCCTATCGCAATTTGTTCTCGTTCGTGCTGCTCCTGCTGATCCTAGTGCTGCGGCCGAACGGCCTGTTCGCCAGCGCCCGCTCCACCCCGCCCGAGCCGCTCACCGGCACGTTCATCGCCCCCAGCCGCACGCTGCGCATACCGCCCTGGGTCGTGGCCGGCCTGGTGGTGGCGGCTGCCATCCTTCCCGTCGTGCCCAACATCGCGTACATGCTGCAGGTGCTGACCAATTCGTGGCTGGCGGCCATGCTGGCGATCAGCCTGACGCTGGTGGCGGGTACGCTCGGCCAGGTGTCGCTCGGGCACGCCGCGCTGCTGCTGATCGGTGCCTATGCCTCGGCGCTGCTGGCGCTCGACTCCGGCTGGCCGGTCTGGGCCAGCGTGCCGGCGGCGGGCGTGCTGACGGCGCTGATCGGCACCGCCCTGGTGGCACCCGCGTTCCGGCTGCGCTCGCACTACGTGTCCATCGCCACGCTCGGCATCGGCGAGATCGTAGGGCTGGTGATCCTGAACTGGGAGAGCCTGACCCGCGGCCCGATGGGCGTCACCAACATCCCGCCCCTTGCGGTCGGATCGCTGGACCTGGATAGCCCGCAAGCCGGCTACTGGGTGTGCCTCGCGGTTCTGGTCATCTTGGCACTGCTGCAAACACGTCTGCTCGGTTCGCACTTAGGCCGCACCTTCCGCGCCATCCGCGACGACGATGTGGCGGCGCGGGCCTACGGGGTCAGCCTGGATCGCTACAAGGGCATCGGTTTCGCCTTCGCCGGGTTCGGCGCTGGCGTCAGCGGGGCGATCGCGGCGCACCAGTATTCCTACATCAACAACGAGACCTTCACCTCGACGGTGTCGATCACCGCGCTGACGATGGTCATCCTGGGCGGCATGGGCAACGTGCTGGGCGCGATCCTCGGCGCGGTGGCGCTGACGGCGCTGCCGGAAATCTTCCGCGGCAAGGCGGAATACCGGATGCTGATCTACGGCGCGGTGCTGCTGCTGCTGATCCGCTTCCGCCCGCAAGGCGTGTTGGGAACGGTATGACGCACGCACCGTCATGCCAGGCCTTGAGCCTGGTATCCACGGCGCGCCGCGGCCGCCAGCCCTGGGCGGGTCGCAGGGTCAAGCCCTGGCATGACGGTCCAGGGTGATGCCGCTGCTCCAGGCGACCGCAATCACCCGCAGCTTCGGCGGCGTGCATGCCGTGGCAGGCGTCGATCTCAAGCTGGACGAAGGCGAGTTGCTTTCCATCATCGGCCCGAACGGCGCCGGCAAGACGACGCTGTTCAACCTGCTCAGCGGGCACGACCGGCCGGATGGTGGCACGATCCTGTTCGACGGCACCGACATCACCGGCCGTGCGCCCGAACGCGTCGCCGCACTCGGCCTCGCACGCACGTTCCAGCACGGCCGCGTGTTCGGCAATCTGAGCGTGCGGGACAACGTGCTGGTCGGCGCACACCATCGCCTGCGCGCCGCCAAGCCCCGCGTGCCGGGGCTCGGGGCGTTGGCCGAACTGCTGATGGCGCTCGTTCGTCCACCTGCCGTGCAACGCGAGGAGCGCGCCCTGAACGCCGACGTGGAGCGGATCGCGGCCCTGTTCGGCGACCGGCTGACACCGCGGCTCGAACAGCCGGCCTATAGCCTGTCCTACGCCAATCGCCGCCGGGTCGAGATCGCGCGCGCGCTCGCTCTGCACCCGCGCCTGCTGCTGCTGGACGAGCCCACCGCCGGCATGAACGAGAGCGAGACGGCGGAGATGACGACCATCATCGGCGGGTTGAAAGCCCAAGGCCACAGCATCCTGCTGATCGAGCACAAACTCGACTTGGTGATGCGCCTGTCGGACCGGGTGATCGCGATGGACGACGGCAAGATCATCGCCGCCGGCACGCCCAACGCCGTCCGCAACGACCCGGCGGTGATCGAGGCCTATCTCGGCCACCGCGCGCTCGGCAACGCCGCATGACGCTGCTGCAGCTGGACGGCGTGGACACGTTCTATGGCCCGGTGCAGGTGCATTTCGGCCTGAACCTTTCGGTGCGCGCCGGCCAGATCGTCTGCCTGCTGGGCGGCAACGCCAGCGGCAAGTCGACCACGATGAAGGTGATCCTGGGCCTGCTGCGCCCCCGCGCCGGCCACGTCCGGTTCGATGGTCAGGACATCACCGGCCTGCCCACTCCCGCCGTGATCCGCCGCGGCATCGGCAGCGTGCCCGAGGCGCGGCGGTTGTTCGGCGCGATGTCGGTGCGCGAGAATCTGCTGATGGGCGCCTTCGCGCGCTCCGACAAGACGGAGATCGCACGCGACCTGGACCGTATGCTCGAGCTGTTTCCCCGCGTCCGGCAGCGGTTGACGGCACGGGCCGGCACGCTGTCCGGTGGCGAGCAGCAGATGGTGGCGATGGCGCGCGCGCTGATGGGCCGCCCGCGCCTGCTGTGCATGGACGAGCCGACGATGGGACTGTCGCCCCTGTTCGTGGACCGCGTGCTGGAGTTGATCGCGACCGTGAACAAGGAGGGGGTGACCGTGTTCATGGTGGAACAGAATGCCAGCCTCGCCTTGCAGATCGCGCATTACGCCTACGTGTTGCAGACCGGGCGCATCATACTCGAGGGGCCGGCCGCCGAGCTGGCCCGCAACCCACGGATCCGCGACGCCTATCTCGGCGGGCCCGACGCGAAGGAGACCGCTGCGTGACGCATATGCCGGGGCTGCTGGCCCCCACCGACCGCCAGTCCGAGATCATGACGATGGCCGCCGGGCTGGCCGAGCGGTTCAGCCCTAGGGCCGACGAGGGCGGTTTTCCCTTCGAGAACTATCCCGAATTGCACCACGCTGGGTACGACCGTCTGATGATCCCCACCAGCTACGGCGGGGGCGGTGCCGACGTGTTCGAGATGGTGCTGGCGCAGGAGGTGCTGGCCCGCGGCGATGCCTCCACCGCCCTGGTCACCGGCATGCTGATCAGCGTGTTAGGCAAGGCCTACGAAGGCCGGTCCTGGCCCGAAATTGTGCTGGAAGACGTGTCCCGCCAGGTGGTGGACCACGGCGGCATGGTGAACAACTGCGTGACCGAACCGGAACTGGGCTCGATCTCCCGCGGGGGCGTGCCTTCCATGCGGGCGGAGCGGGTGGAAGGCGGCTGGAAACTGTATGGCCACAAGATCTTCGTCACCGGGGCCCCCGCGCTGAAGTGGCTGGTGACGGCCGCCGTGCTGCCGCCCGACGAGGGTGCGCCGCAGGGCACGCTGTGCAGCGCCATCGTGGCGGGCGGCTCGTCCGGCCTGCGCATCGTGGACACCTGGAGCGGCAGCCTGGCCTTGCGGGGCTGCGGCAATAGCGACGTGTTCTACGATGGCGTGTTCGTCCCCGAGGACCGCATCGTCGAGCGCGTGGTGATCGGCGCGGGCGGCCGCAACCGGCCCGGCACCAATGGCTGGGCGCTGCCGATCGCGGCGGTCTACCTGGGCGTGGGCCAGGCCGCGGTCGACGCGGCGTGCCACTATGCGCGGGAGCGTGTGCCGCCGTCGCTGGGGCGGCCGATCGCCGAGCAGCCGCACATCATCCAGTGGATCGGCGAGATGGACGCCACCCTCGCCGCCGCCCGGGCCGTGCTGCACGAAACGGCGCGGGCCTGGGTGGACCACCCCGCGAAGCGCGCGGAATTGGGCGCGCGGATCGGGATGGCGAAATACCTGTGCACCAACGCGGCCTGCGAGGTGACGGAAAAGGCACTGCGGGTCGCGGGCGGGTTCAGCCTAACCAAGGGGTTGCCGCTGGAACGGTATTTCAGGGACGCGCGGGGCGGCTTGTTCCAGCCGCCGCAGGACGATTTGGCACTCGGGCAGATCGGCCGGGCGGCGCTGGCACGCTAACGCCCCCGGGAGTATCGTCGGCGGCTGAGGAGGCCATCTTGGATTTCCGCTCGATCTACCGCCACGGTTTCGCCCGCGTCGCCGCCTGCGTGCCGAACAGCGCGGTCGCCGACCCGGCGTCCAATGCCGCCGCCATCCTGAGCATGGCGCGCGAGTGCGACACACGCGGCGTCGCCCTGGCCGTGTTCCCCGAGCTCGGCGTCTCCGGCTACGCGATTGAGGACCTGCTGCAGCAGGACGTGCTGCTGAGCGCCGTCGAACGGGCGCTGGCCGATATCGCGCAAGGCTCGGCAGGCCTGTTGCCGATGCTGGTCGTGGGTGCGCCCCTCGTGCATCGGGGCCGGCTGTTCAATACCGCCGTCGCGATCCACCGGGGCCGGATCCTGGGCGTCGTGCCGAAGATCCACTTGCCGAACTACCGTGAATTCTACGAGCGCCGTCATTTCGTCTCCGGCGACGGCATCATTGGGGAGAGTATGCTTCTGGGCGGCATCGCCGTGCCGTTCGGCACCGACCTGATTTTCCAGGCCGACGACATGGCGGACCTGACGGTGCATCTCGAAATCTGCGAGGACGTCTGGATCCCCATCCCGCCGAGTTCCGAGGGCGCGCTCGCCGGCGCCACCGTGCTCGCCAACCTATCCGGCAGCCCGATCACGATCGGCCGCGCGGACGGGCGAAACCTGCTGTGCCAGTCGCAATCGGCGCGCTGCCTGGCAGCCTATGTCTACGCCGCGGCGGGCACGGGCGAGTCGACCACCGACCTGTCCTGGGACGGCCAGGCCACGATCCACGAGAACGGCGCGCTGCTGGCGGCCACCGAGCGGTTCTCGCAATCTGCGGTCATGGCGGTCGCCGATATCGACCTCGGCCTGCTGCGGCAGGAACGGCTGCGCATGGGCAGCTTCGACGACAATGCCCGGCGGTCCGGCCGCAGCTTCCGCCGGGTCGGCTTCACTCTGGCCGCCCCGCAGACCGATATCGGCCTGCAACGCCGGGTCGAGCGGTTCCCGTTTGTGCCCTCCGACCCGGCGCGGCTCGAGGCGGATTGCTACGAGGGCTACAACATCCAGGTGTCCGGACTGGTCCAGCGGCTCCGCGCCAGTGGGGTGCAGCGGGTGGTGATCGGCGTGTCGGGCGGGCTCGATTCCACGCACGCGCTGATCGTGGCGGCCAAGGCGATGGACCTGCTGGGCCGGCCGCGCGAGGCCATCCTCGGCTACACCCTGCCCGGCTTTGCTACCAGCGACACGACCAAAGCCAATGCCATCGCCCTGATGACGGCGCTCGGGATCAGCCATCACGAGTTGGACATCCGGCCGGCGGCGCGGCAGATGCTAGGCGATCTGGGCCACCCGTTCGCGCGCGGCGAGCCGGTATACGACATCACCTTCGAGAACGTTCAGGCGGGGCTGCGCACCGACTACCTGTTCCGCCTGGCCAACTATCAGAATGCGATCGTGCTCGGCACCGGCGACCTGTCGGAATTGGCGCTCGGCTGGTGCACGTACGGCGTGGGCGACCAGATGTCGCACTACAACGTCAATTCGGGTGTACCTAAGACGCTGATCCAGCATCTCATCCGCTGGGTGATCGCCTCCGGTCAGTTCTCGGCGGAGGCGAACACGGTGTTGCAGGCGATCCTCGGCACCGAGATCTCGCCGGAACTGGTGCCGGGCGACGCGCCGCAGAGCACGGAGGCGAAGATCGGTCCCTACGAGCTACAGGATTTCACGCTGTTCCAAGTGCTGCGCTACGGGTTCGTGCCCTCCAAAATCGCGTTCCTGGCCTGGCACGCCTGGCACGATGCGGCGCTCGGCGCGTGGCCCGGCAACTTCCCGGCGGATCGGCGGCGGGCCTACACATTAGGAGAGGTGAAGCATTGGCTCGCCGTGTTCCTCCAGCGGTTCTTTGCGTTCAGCCAGTTCAAACGATCGGCGATGCCGAATGGTCCGAAGGTGAGTGCGGGCGGGTCGCTTTCACCACGCGGGGACTGGCGGGCGCCTTCGGACGGTAACGCGCGGATTTGGTTGGCGGAGTTGGAGGCCAACGTGCCGGACGAACCCACGTAGATGCCACTGGTGCAGTGCCAAAGCGCATTGCACCCTACTCGAGAGCCGTCATCTCGCCGGGTGTTAGAACGAGGTCTCGGGCGGCCACGTTCTGTTCGAGGTGCGGCAGCGACGACGTGCCGGGGATCAGAATGGTGACGGGTGACCGCTGCAGCAGCCACGCCAACGCGATCTGCCCTGAGGCTGCACCTGTGCGCGCTACGATCTGTTCCACCGCCGTCGATCCAACCAGCTTGCCGGCGCCGAGTGGATAGTAGGCGATGAAGCCGATGCCGTGCCGCTCGCAGTACAGCAGCACGTCGTGGTGTTGGCGATCAGCCAGGTTGTAGCGGTTCTGCACGGTTGCGATGTCGACGACCGACCGCGCCCGCTCGATCTGGTCCGTGCCGACCTCGGACAGGCCGACATGGCGGATTTTGCCTTCGGTCCGAAGCGCGAGCAGCACGGCCATGGTATCCTCGATGGGGGTCGCCGGATCCACGCGATGGAGCTGGTACAAGTCGATGCGTTCGACCCCTAGATCCCGCAGGCTGCCCTCGACGGCGCGGCGGATATGGGCGGCGCTGCCGTTCATGGACACGCCGGGGTTGACCGGCGTTGCCGGGCCACTGCGGACCATGCCGCCTTTCGTGCCGATAACGAGCCCGGGATTGTACGGCGCCAGCGTGTCCCGGATCAGGCGCTCGTTGTCGCCGGGCCCATACACGTCGGCCGTGTCGATGAAATCGACGCCCAGTTCGATCGCGCGGCGCAGGACGGAAGCTGCCTCGGCAGGGTTTTGCGGCGGGCCCCAGACACCTGGCCCGGTCAAGCGCATCGCGCCGAACCCCATCCGCTGGATCGGCAGATCGCCGCCGATACGAAAAACCATGCTCGCCATTCCTGGCCCCCTGCACATGCCGAGCCCCTCGTGTAGGTGTGGAGCGTACTCCATGGTCAAGGAGCTTTGCGGTGCTGATCTCCGAATTCGCGCGCGCCACCGGACTGACGACCGATACGGTGCGCTTCTACGTCCGCCTCGGCCTGCTGCGGCCGGGTGCGGGTGCCGTGGGTGGCCGCCATGCGTATCAGGTCTTCACGGGACAAGACGTGAGGGCGGCGAAGCTCATTCGCCTGTCCCAGGCGGCCGGGCTGTCGCTCAAGGAAATTGCCGCATTGGGCGGCGAACGCCGGGCGGGGCGCATGACGGCCGAACGCAGGATGGGCGTCGTGCGCGCCCAGATCGGAAAGCTGGATGCGAAAGTATCCGAACTCAGGTCGATGGCCGATTACCTGCGGGCGAAGCTCGACTGGATGGCCGGTGGCGAACGGGGGGCCGAGCCCGAACCGACCTTCGCCCGCAGCGTCAGCGGGAGTCCACCGTTGGCGTGACGGCAATCGGCAGGGTGCTTTTGCGCCATGCATTGCGGCCTTCGATCAGCTGCCAGGCCAGTAGCGCCGGGACGCCGATCACCAGGTCGCGGGCCCGCTTGATCAGCGACAGCGCCAGGGCCGCGTCGGGTGGCACGCCGAACAGGCCACCCAGCAGCACCAACGCGCCCTCCTGCACGCCGATCGCGTTCGGCACCATGAAGGCGACGCTGCGCATCCCGTATAACAGGCTGTCGATGGTGATCGTGGCGAGCAGCGGCACCGGCAGGCCCATGAAGTTCAGCGTCAACCAGGTTTCCACGCCGGCCAGCAACCAGGTCATGAAATGCACCGTCGCGGCGAGCGCCAGCATGGCGGGCCGGCGGTGGATGTCGTGGATGCCGGCCTGCACCGCGCCTGCCTCGCCGATCCGGCGGCCCAGGAACTCGCGCGCGAGCCGCGCCCCGATGCGCTCCACGAACCCGGCGCCGCGGGCCTGGACCGCGGCGAACAGGCCGGCGGCGGCGCTCATCGCCACCAGCCCGATCAACACCGGGCCGGCAAAGCCGGTGCCGGGCCGCAAGCGCTCCAGCAGCAGCAGGCCGAGCATGGTGTAGCCGAGTTGCGCCACCAGCTCGACCGTCACGTCCACCACGGTGGAGGCGGCGGCGAATGCGCCGGGCACGCCGGTAACCGCCAAGGCGCGGGCGCCCAGCACGTAGCCGCCGATCTGCGACAGCGGCAGCGCCTCGGAGGCGGAATCGCGGATCAGCCGGCCCCACCAGAACAGCTTCAGCTTGGCCCACGCGTGCTCCGGCGTCAGCAGCCACCAGGCCGAGCCCATGAATGCGATCAGCACCAGGTGGACGGCCACGATCACCCCGAAGCGTGGCAAGCCGAGCAAAGCGGCACTGTGCCAGATCGCGCCGGCGCCATACGACAGCACCAGCAGCATCAATACCGCCAGGCCCGCGAGCAGGCCGATGGCGGCCAGCCATTTCAAGGGGCGGGCTTCAGTACCAGGGGCCGAAGCCGCCCCAGGGGCCCCAGTCCCAGCCGTTGTTGAAGTTGATCTGCGCCGCGGTGAACTGCTCGTCGGCGATGGCACGCTGCTGGCGGAGCAACTGATACTGGGCGAATTGCTGCTGGCCGCCGGCGTACAGGCAGTGGCACACGACCGGGTCGGGATACAGGTACGAGACCCGGTCCCCCTGGATCAGTTGCGACACCCGGTTCGGAGCGAGCTTGGCCAGCATGTCCTGGCGCTGCGGCGAATCCGCCGGCAGAACGCTGAACCCAGCCGCGGACAGCACGCCTTCCCGGTCGGTGATGCCGTCGCGTTGCCAGGCGGCGCACCCGCCGAGCGAGGCTACGGCGATCAAGGCGAACGCGGTCGATCGCGTCATGGTGCGGTTCCCCTGCAGCTCATAGCGTCTTCAACACCGCTTCGATCTCTGCGGGGGTACTCGCGGCGGCGGCGCGCGCGTCGGGCGCGACCCGGCGCACCAGGCCGGACAACACCTTACCCGCACCCACTTCCACGAAGCTGTCGACGCCCAATTCCACAGCCGCCAGCACGCATTCGCGCCAACGGACGGTGCCCGTCACCTGCTGCACCAGCAGCGCGCGGATCTCGTCCGGCTGCGTGGCTTTGGCAGCGGAGACGTTGGCGATCAGCGGCACCATCGGCGGCTTCATGGCGGCCTGGCCCAACGCATCCGCCATCACATCGGCGGCGGGGGCCATCAGGGCGCAGTGGAACGGGGCGGACACCGGCAGCAGCATCGCCCGCTTGATGCCGTGCGACTTGGCCAACTCCACCGCCCGCTCGACCGCCGTGCGGTGGCCGGAGATCACCACCTGGCCGCCGCCATTGTCGTTCGCCGCCTCCACCACCTCGCCCTGCGCCGCCTCGGCACAGATCGCCCGCGCGGCCTCGAGGTCGGTGCCGAGCAGGGCGGCCATTGCGCCCTCCCCGGCAGGCACGGCGCGCTGCATCGCCTCGCCGCGCAACCGCAGCAGGCGGGCGCACTCGGCGATGCCTAGGCTGCCGGCCGCCGCCAGGGCGCTGTATTCGCCCAGCGAGTGCCCGGCGACCACCACCGCCTTGTCCTTCAGCGTGAAGCCGCCATCGGTCTCCATGACCCGCAGCACGGCGAGCGACATCGCCATCAGGGCCGGCTGGGTGTTCTCGGTCAGGGTCAGTTCCTCGGCCGGCCCCTCGAACATCAGCTTGGACAATTTCTGGTTCAGCGTGTCGTCCACCTCGCCGAACACTTCGCGGGCGGCGGCGAAGGCAGCGGCGAGATCGCGCCCCATGCCGACCGACTGGCTGCCCTGGCCGGGGAAAATGAACGCGTGAACGGGCATGGTGGACGATCCGGAGGATGGGTGGGGTGCGCGGCGTTTTCGCGTCGGACACGGATCGTGTCAAATGGCGTGAATGCAGGGCCGCGCCGTGCTACGGAATGGCGGTCCGAAGCCCGGTTGCGAGTCAACACCATGTGCCGTTTCCTTGCCTACCAGGGTGAACCGATCCCGATCGAGACCCTGGTCTGCGCGCCGTGCCATTCCCTGGTGCATCAGTCGCTGCACGCCAGCGAAGGCAAGACCGAGACCAACGGCGACGGCTTCGGCCTGGGTTGGTACGGCGAACGGCCGGAGCCGGGGCTGTACCGCGAGGTGCGGCCCGCCTGGTCGGACGAGAACCTGCGCTCGCTGGCGTCCCAGGTGCGGTCGGGGCTGTTCTTCGCCCATGTGCGCGCGTCCACCGGCACCGCCACGACGCGCGCCAACTGCCACCCGTTCAGTGCCGGGCCGATGATGTTCATGCATAACGGCCAGGTGGGCGAGTGGGGCCGGGTGCGCCGCCGGGTCGAGAGCCTGATCCCGGACGCGCTGTATGACGAGCGCACCGGCACCACCGATTCCGAGGCGATCTTCCTCGCCGCCCTCGCCCGCGGCCTGCAGCAGGACCCGGTGACCGCGATGACCGCGACGCTGGCCGAGGTGCACGCGATCATGGCGGCTGCCGGCGTGAAGACGGCGCTCCGCTTCACTGCCGCCCTGACCGACGGCCGCAGCCTGTGGGCGTTCCGCTGGGCGTCCGACAATCACCCGGCCACGCTGTATTGGCGGCAGGATCCGGCCGGGTTGGTCGTGGTGTCCGAACCGATCGACGACGCTGAGGGCGGCTGGAGTGCGGTGCCGTCCGGTTGCTCGCTGGTGTCCGGACCGGGGCGCGAGGTGCAGTTGCGCCCAATGGAGTGCCGGGCGCTGGCGGCCTAGCCGGGCTGCGGCCCGTCGTAGCCCTCGATCACCACCAGGTCGGCGGTCGAGACATCTTTCCGAAGCGCGATCGCCGCGGCGTATTCCGGCGAGCGATAGCAGGCCAGCGCCGTCGCATAGTCGGCGAATTCGATCACCACCCGGCGTGACCGGCTCTGCCCCTCCATGACCTCTGCCGCGCCGCCGCGCACCAGGAAGCGCGCGCCGTATTTGCGGAAGGCGACGGCGTTTGCCGCGATATAGGCCTTGTACGCCTCCGGATCGGACACATCGACCGCCGCGATCCAATACCCCTTTGCCATGACGATCCTCCTGTGACGCCGGTTTACCACTCCGCCTCCGCTCGAGGCAGCGCAATCGCACGTGACTTCTCCCTCTCCCGTTCTTCACGGGAGAGGGCCGGGGTGAGGGCCGCTCCGGCAACAAAACCGAGTGTGGGCGGCAGTCGCACCCTCACCCCGGCCCTCTCCCGCCCGCGGGAGAGGGAGAAGAAAGGAGATGCGAGACCTGCTACCGATCTGCACCATTGGCGGCACGGAGGCTCACATGACGAATACGCAGAAGATGGTGGTGCCGGTCCTGCTCGGTTCGGTGCGGCGCGACCGGCAGGGGATCCGCGCGGCGCGGCTCGTGGTGGACGCTCTGGCAGCCCGCGGGCACGAGCCGGTGCTGGTCGACCCGATGGAGCTGCAGCTGCCGCTGCTGGACCGCATGTATAAGGAACACCCCAAGGGGACGGCACCGGCCGAACTCGAGCGTCTCGCTTTGCTGTATCGCCGGGCAGATGGCTTCCTGGTGGTCAGCGGCGAATACAACAACGGCATCCCACCGGCGCTGAAGAACCTGCTGGACTACTTCCTGGAGGAGTATTTCTGGCGGCCGTCCGGCATCGTCTGCTACTCGGCCGGGCAGTTCGGCGGCGTTCGCGCCGCCATGCAGTTGCGCATGACGCTGGCCGAACTCGGCATGCCGAGCGTGCCCAGCCTGCTGCCGATCCCGCGCATCCACCAGGCGTTGGACGAGCAAGGCGTGCCGCAGGCGGAGTGGGTGGGCGAGGCGACCAGCCGCTTCCTGGACGAATTCCTGTGGTACGCCGCGGCGCTGCAGCGCCAGCGTGGGACGGGCGTGCCCTACTGAGCCGGCACCGCCTCCTCCACCGGCGTCTCCTCCTCGTCGTCGCCGTAGCCCAGCAGCCGCAGCGCCCGGCCGCGGATGCCGCGCTTGGCGACCTCGTGGATCAGTGCCTCCTCCCGCCCGTGCGTCACCCAAATCTCGGGGGCGCCGACCTCGTCCACCGTCTCGTTCAGTTCGCGCCAGTCGGCGTGGTCGCTGATCACCAACGGCAGCTCCACCCCGCGGGCGCGGGCGCGCTGGCGGATGCGCATCCAGCCGGAGGCGAGGCAGACCACCGGCTCGGCCAGGCGGCGGGCCCAACGGTCGGCAATGGCGCCGGGTGGGGCGATCACGATGGCGCCGGCCAGTTCCGCTTTCTTTGCGACGGTGGCGGGGCGTAGCTCCCCCAGGCCGACACCGAGGCGTTCGTAGGCGGCGCAGAGCGGGGCTTGGGCGCCGTGCAGGTAGATCGGGCGGTCCCATCCCGCCTGCCGCAGCAGCGCGATCACCCGCTGGCACTTGCCGAGCGCATAGGCGCCGACGACGTGGGTGCGCTCCGGGAACAACGCGACGCTGGCCAGCAGCTTGCGGATCTCGTCGCCGGGTGGGGGATGGTGGAACACCGGCAGAGCGAAGGTCGCCTCGGTGACGAACACGTCGCACGGGATCGGCTCGAACGGGGCACAGGTGGGGTCTGGCGCGCGCTTGTAGTCGCCGGACACCACGGCCCGGCTGCCGCGCCACTCAAGCGCCACCTGGCTCGATCCCAGCACGTGCCCGGCGGGCTGCAGCCAGAGGCGGATGTCGCCGACGGTCAGCACCTCGCCATATCCGAGGGTCTGCTGCTGGGTGCCCGCCCGGTCGTCCCCCATGCGGACGCGCATGATGGCGAGCGTTTCCGGGCTGGCCAGGACGTGGGCGTGGCCGGGGCGGGCGTGGTCGCCATGGGCGTGGGTGATCACGGCGCGATCCACCGGGCGCAGCGGGTCGATGAAGAAGCCGCCGGGCTCGCAGAACAGGCCGGCGGGGAGGACTTTCAGCCAGGTGTCGGGATGGGGCATGGCGATATCAACGGCAAACCTGGCGTCGCGATCCGGCCCTGGCTACGAGCCCGGCGTTTGCGCGCGGAATTGCCGCACCATCTCGTCCGCCCGGGGCAGCACCGGGCTTTTGGCCAACGGCCCGCACGTGGCGTCCGGCGGCGATTCGGCGAAGTCCTCCAGCGCCTCCGTCTCCGCATAGGACAATGCGCCCACCACCAGGTTGCTCCCCGGCGCCGCCTTGAGCGACCCGTCATCATGCGCCGTCGTTCCGGTGGCACCCTGGATCGTGCTGCGGCGTAGGTCGGCGGACCAGGCCTCGTCACGCAGGCCGCACATCGGGGCAAGTGCCGCCAGCCCGCCGAGCTCCACCGACTCCGCGAGCTGAGACTGCGACGGCCCGGCGGCGAACGCGGCGGGTGCGAGCAGGGCCAATGCCAACGCCTGGTAGAGGGTCCGCCGCATGAATTTCCTCCGCTTCATCGCCGCGAGCCTCGCATGCCGGTGCGAGGATTGACACCGCATCGCCGCCCCGCCTTTCATCGCGCAAAACGAGGAAACCGTCATGATCCGATCCCTGGCCGGCGCACTTGTGTTCATCAGTTCCGCGGCGCTCGCCCAGCAACCCGCCGTGCCGGAGATCCCGTTCACCTCGGAAGCGCGCCCGCTCAAGCTGCCGGTCGACATGCATTTCGGCGAGGTGTCCGGCATCGCCGTCAACAGCCAGGGCCATGTGTTCGCGTTCTCCCGCGGGAACACCACGGGACCAGCCTACAACGCCGCGGCGGCGCAGTTGCTGGAGTTCGGGCCGGACGGGCAGTTCATCCGCGAGATCGGCCACAACCTGTACGCCTGGTCGTTCGCACACACGGTGAAGACGGATGCGAAGGACAATATCTGGGTGACCGACAAGGGCTCGGACGTCGTGGTGAAGTTCAACCCGGCCGGCGACGTGGACATGGTCTACGGCCGCAAGCAGGAGGCGTCCGACGAGGGCACCGGGCCGCTGAAACATCCGAACCCGCCGCTGCCCGCGATCGACGGCTATTTCCGGCAGGTGACCGACATCGCCTGGGACCATGCGGGCAACGGCTACATCAGTGACGGCTACATCAACTCGCGCGTCGCGAAGGTCAGCCCGGATGGCGTGTGGCTGGGCTCCTGGGGGACACCGGGCGACGGGCCGGGGCAATTCAGCACGCCGCACAGCATCGCCACCGACGCGGATGACAACGTGTATGTCGCCGACCGCGGCAACCGGCGGATCCAGGTGTTCGATACGAACGGCAAGTTCCTGCGCCAGATCACGATCGACGTGCCGTTCGACCCGGCGACCAAGCCGGTGATCGGGCCGCTGCCCAACCAGAACCCACCGGTGGGCACGCCCAAGACCTTCGTCGAGGGCTCACCCTGGACGGTCTGCATCACTCCGAAAACGGCGGCGTCGCCGACCCAGGTGCTGTATGCCTCGGACGCCTATCCGGGGCGGATCTACAAGATGAGCCTGGATGGCAAGATCCTGGGCGTGCTCGGCACGGGCGGCCGGATGCTGAAGCAATTCGGCTGGGTCCACGAGATGGCCTGCCCGTCCGAGAACACGCTGTGGGTGGCGGAACTGCTGAACTGGCGGGTGCAGAAGCTGGAGCTGCACCCGGCGCCGTAACTCGATCATCGGCAAGCCACCGCGCGCTCCTTCGTAGGGTGCAATGCGCTTTGGCATTGCACCACAACCCTGCCTATAAGCCGAAACTCCGGCCTCGGGATGGTGCAATGCCAAAGCGCATTACACCCCACGCTATGAGCCTGGCCGGACCCGTGTCACCCACACCAACGCCAACGACGCCAGCGACGCCACAGCCGCGCCGAAGAATGCCGCCGGCAAGCCACTGCCCGCTGCCAGCACGCCCATCACCGGGCCGGCCGCACCGAGCCCCAGGTCGAAACAGGCAAGGAATGCGCCCAACGCCGTGCCGCGGCTTTCAGGCGGCACGCGGCGCACAGCCTCCACGCCGAGTGACGGGAACACCATCGAATAGCCAAGGCCGGTGAGCGCCGTGCCCAGGAACGCCATCACCGGGGTGGTCGCCGCGCCGATCAGCGCCAGGCCGCACGCCTCGATGACCAGGCAGATGACGGCGACCCGGATACCTCCCAAACGATCCGGCAACCCGGCGAACAGCAGGCGGGAGACGATGTAGACTGCGCCGAACCCGGTCAGCGCCAGCCCAGCGCCGCTCCAGCCCATGGTGGCGTAGCGCAGCGCCAGGAACGCGGCGATCGTGCCGAAGCCGCCCGACGCCAGGATCAGGCCGACGCCCGGTGGCCACATCTTGCCCACCACGCTCATGAACGAGATCCGCCGCGCCGGCGACGCGGGGAGCGCCTTCAACGACAGCGCAACCGGCAGCGCCAACAGCGGCATCACCACAACGGCCACTGCCATCGCCGCGAACCCGACACTGCCCAGCAACGCGCCCAACGGCGCCCCCACCGCGAGTGCGCCGTACATCGCGATGCCGGACCATGACATCGCGCGTCCGGCATGATGCGGCCCGGCCGCCGTCACCATCCAGGTGTTGGTCGCCGTGGTGAACAGGCTGTCGCCCAGCCCCAGCAGCACCCGCCCCACCATCAAAGCGGCCAGCGCCGGGCCCGGCGGCAGTGCGGAGGCGACCAGGTACGCCAGGCCACTGCAGGCGGTGGCGACCAGCCCCACCCCCTGCCCGAACTTCGCCCCGCGCCGGTCCGCCAACTGACCGGCGAACTGACGGGTCAGCAGCGTCGCCGCCGGCGCCAGGCCGATCACGACGCCGACCATCGTGGTGCCGTAGCCGAGTTGGTGCACCAGCAGAGGAACCGTGGACAGCGGCAGACCCACGGCGGAGTAGCCGAGGAAGATGATCAGCGCGAACGGCAGCAGCGTGCGGGTGACACTACGAGCGAGTGGTAAGTTGGTGTCCATTAAAGTGTCATCGCTCCTGCTTTCTTCTCCCTCTCCCGCGGGTGGGAGAGGGGCGAGGTGAGGGTGAGACTGGTGCCGCGCATTCGGTATCAGTAGCGAACAGCCCTCACCCCGGCCCTCTCCCGTGAAGAACGGGAGAGGGAGAAGAAAGTGGCGTCGCGGGTTAGCGTTTTGCCCGGGGGCGGGCCGTCGCGGGCCTGGGCGGGGTTTTCCCGGCCGGTTTGCCGGCTGGCTTCACCACGGCGTTGCCGGCGCGCAACTGCGATACGGTGGCTCGGCTGGTGATCTGTTCCGGGTCCATCACCAGCTCGATCACCGCCGGCCGGCCGCTTTCCACGGCGCGGCGGAAGGCGGGGGCGAACTCGGCGGTCTCGGTGACGGTCTCGCCATGGCCGCCGAACGCCTCGATCAGCCGCGCGAAATCCGGGTTGGTCAGCGCCGTGCCCGAGACGCGGCCGGGATAGCTGCGCTCCTGGTACATGCGGATCGTGCCGTACATCTGGTTGTTGAACACCAGCACGATCGGCGCCACGCCGTGGTGGAACGCGGTGGCGATCTCCTGCCCCGTCATCATGAACCCGCCATCGCCGACGAAGGCCACCACCATGCGATCGGGGAACGCGATCTTGGCCCCGACGGCGGCGGGTACCGCGTAGCCCATGGCGCCGTTGGTGGGGCCGAGGAAGCGTTGGCCCGCGGAAAAGTTGATGAAACGCTGCGGCCACCCGGCGAAATTGCCGGCGTCACAAGTGCAGATCGCATCCGGTGTGAGCAACGTTTCGAGTTCGCGCATCGCGGTGGCGGCGTTCAGCGCGTGCGGATAGTCGGGCGGCTCCCGGCTGGCTTCGCGGGTGGCGCGCAGGGTCGCAGTCCAATCGTGCCAGGTCGGTTTGGCGGGGATCGCAGCGGCGGCGGCGGCGAAGGCGTTGAGGTCGGCGTGAATGCCGAGGCGCGGGCGGAACACGCGGCCGATCTCACCCGGATCCTGGTGGACGTGCACGATCGCCTGGCTGCCGGCCGGATCGAACAGGGTGTAGCCCTGGCTCACCGCCTCGCCGAGCCGGGTGCCGATGGCGAGGATGAGGTCGGCGTCGCGGACATGCGCCACCAACGCCGGGTCGGGGCCGACGCCGAGGTCCCCCACGAAGTTGTCCAGGGTGCCGTCGTAGAGGCCTTGCCGGCGAAAACTGACGGCGACCGGCAAATCGTGGGCGATCAGGAACGCGTGGATCGCGGTGCGTCCGGCTGCGGTCCAGCCGCCGCCGCCCAGGATGGCCAGCGGCTTGCGGGCGCCGGCCAGCAGCGCCGCCATCGCCTGCATCGCCGCCGGATCGGGTTGCGGGCGGGAGGTTTGGGACGGGCCGAGATCGGGCACGTCCACCATGTCCTTCTGCATTTCCTCCGACAGCGCGATCACCACCGGCCCGGGGCGCCCGGTGGTGGCGACATCGACGGCGTGCGCGACGATCTCGGGGATGCGGCTGGCGTCGTCGATCTGCGTCACCCACTTGGCCAAGGGCGCGAACATCTGGCGGTAGTCGACTTCCTGGAAGCTCTCGCGGTCGGTCTCGGCGAACGGGATCTGGCCGACGAACAGCAGCAGCGGCGTGCTGTCCTGCTTGGCGATGTGCACGCCGATCGCCCCGTGGCAGGCGCCGGGGCCGCGCGTCACCATGGCGGCGGCGGGCCGGCCGGTGAGTTTGCCATAGGCCTCGGCCGCGTTCACCGCGCCCGCCTCGAACCGGCAGGTGACCAGCTTCAGCTTGTCGTGCACGGCATACAGCCCGTCCAGCACGTCGAGGTAGCTCTCGCCCGGCACCGCGAACACGTGGTCGATGCCTTGCGCCACCAGTGCGTCGGCCAACACCCGGCCGCCCGGCCGCACCCCGACACGTGCCGCAATCGCCCGCATTCCGTCCATCCGGCAGTTCCTTCTTCCCAGCCGCAGGATAGGCGAGCGCGCCGACCCATGCCATCCTAGGCCCCATGAGAGCGATCTTCGTGCAAGTCAAATGCGAGATGGGGCAGGCCTACAAGGTCGCCCGCGCCTGTGTGGACGGGGTGGCCGAGTGCTCCGAGATCTACTCGACCTCCGGCCAGTACGACCTGCTGGGCAAGTTCTATCTGGAGCCGGACCAGGACACCGGGCTGTTCGTGACCGAGCGCATCCAGACCCTGCCCGGCGTGAAGGACACCTACACGCTCATCACGTTCAACGCGTTCGCCTGATGGAGGCCTCGATTCGTCACCTATTGCTCGCCACCGCCCTGCTGTTGCCCGTCGCGGCCCAAGCCGCCGACGTCACCGTGATGATTTCCGGCGGGTTCATGTCCAGCCTGCGGGCACTCGCCCCCGGGTTCGAAAAGGCGTCGGGGGACCACGTCGTGATCGTGGGCGGGCCGTCGATGGGCACCACGGCGAACGCGATCCCGAACCGCCTGGCGCGCGGCGAGCCGGACGACGTGCTGATCATGGTCGGCTACGCGCTGGACGGCTTGTTGAAGGACGGCCGCGCCATGCCGGGCAGCAAGGTGGACGTGGCGATCTCGCCGATCGGCATGGCGGTGAAGGCGGGCTCGCCGGTGCCGGACATCAGCACGGTGGACAAGCTGCGCGCCGTGCTGCTGGCGGCCAAGTCCATCGCGTATTCGGACAGTGCCAGCGGCGTCTACATCCAGAACGAGATGTTCAAGAAGCTCGGCATCGAGGACCAGGTGAAGGGCAAGGCCCACATGATCCCGGCCACGCCCGTGGGCGAGATCGTGGCCAAGGGCGAGGCCGAGTTGGGCTTCCAGCAGGTGGCGGAATTGCTGCCCGTGCCCGGCATCACCTTCGCCGGCCAGCTCCCGCCCGCAGTGCAGGATGTGACAGTATATTCCGCGGGGCTGGCCAGCACGGCGAAGGAGCCCGCGGCCGGCAGGGCCTTGCTCGCCTACCTGACCTCGGCGCAGGCCACCCCGGTGCTGGAGAAGATGGGGCTACAGCCACCCGCGAAGTAGAGCGCAACGGCATCGAGTTTGGCCAGCTCTGATGTCTATCATACTACCAGCCTCAATCCCTCCCCTCACCAGTAGGGTGCAATGCGCTTTGGCATTGCACCAGACAAACCCGCCGATCCTAGCGACGTGAAGGTACAATCCTCCAAGCGGATTGCACCCGACGCCGGCTAACTCCATCTCCCCTTGCCGGAGGGGGGGAAGATACCGTCAGAATTTGACGACGCCGCGGAGCCAATACTGATCGCGCAGTTCGCGGTTGTAGGCGAACACCTCGTGGTCCCAGTGCGCCTCGAACACTACGTCGTGGCTCAAATTGTAGCTCACGATCGGGCCGATCGCGAACGTCTCGCCCTTGTTGCCCGGCCCGGCTCCCAGGGTGTCGAACGTCGCCAAAGACGTGTTGGTGTCGACCACTTGCCCGTTCACCGTGTCGTTGCCAACCTGCTTGTAATAGTAACCGCCGATGCCGAACGCGAGTTGCGGCGACAGATACTGCTGGAACGCATAGGTGAAATAGAATTCGTCACCCGATTTGTAGTGTGTCGCCTGGTTCTGCGTGTTGATCGACGCGCTCATGTTCAGGCTGAACTCCTGACCCGTCTTGTTCAGGTAGGTGAATTCCAGCGCCGGCCGGTAGCTCCAGTAGTTCAGGCCGATATTGTTGCCGATCGGATCGTTCTTGGAATACCGGCCGGTCGGCGCTGTGAACTCGAACGGCGAGAGGACGAAGTGGAAATCCGTTCCCGGCACATCGAACCCAAGAAACAGCGGAACGACCGTGATGTCACCGAACCCACCCTTCTCGTTGGCCGAGGCCTCCGGCACGCCGGCGATCGTGGACAACCCGGCGCGCGAGTTGGCGATCGGTTCGTACATCGCAGCACCGACGGTCGCATTGATGTAGGGGATCTTATAGTCGGGCACGTAGGCCGCTGAAATGACGTCCGCCTCGATCGTGTTGCGGAACTTGGTGCCGAACGTTCCATTCTGCCCGAGGTTGAGGCTGACCTGCTTGCCCTCGCCGTTGGTGAATTGGCCGGACGTCTGGATGTTGATGTCGTCGCGCAGGTAGATGCCGGGCGCCAGCGGAAGGCCGGCCAGCGTATCGATGTAGCCGAGGTCGGCGTGCGACTGGCCGAATTCGGTCGCGTTGGCGCTGATCGCTGCAAGAACCAATGCCGCCGACAGGCCTGACGTCGTGAAACGAAGCGTCATTCTGGAGTCCCCCAGGAAGCGGCTGTTGTTCGGTGGTCACACCGATGCCTTTCGTCCTGAGTAGGATCTAGAAATTAAGCCCGAGCGTCGTCAAGCAGTTGCGGGCCGCACGATCCGCCTGGTCTCCGGCATCGCCGCCCATAGTAGCGCAAATGCCACAATGCCCGCCGCGGCGAGGGTCAGGAAGGCAGCCCGCAGGCCATACCGGTCCGTCACCACCCCGGTCAGCGCGTTGCTCGCCGCGGCGGCGGCCGCGATGGCAAGGCCGATGAAGCCCATCGACACGTTGAACCGGCCGCTCTCCCGCGCGATGTCGGCCACCACCAGCGGCAGCATGACGCCGAACACCGCGCCGCTGATGCCGTCCAGCGCCTGGATCGCGACCACCGCCTCCGGCTGGTTGGTGAGGGCGAACAGCGCGCCGCGCAACGGCACCGCCGCGAACCCCCAGAGCAGCACGGGTCGGCGGCCCCAGCGGTCGGCGGCGCGGCCCACAGCCGGGGACACGGCAGCGACCAGCACCTGCGGCACGATCAGGCACGCCGCGATCACCAGTTCGCCGATGCTGCCGGCCATCCGCGTCACCTCCACCGCCGCCAGCGGGAACATCGCGGCGTTGGCCAAATGGAACCCGGCGCAGGCAACCGCGAAAAACAGCAGCCGGCGATCCGTCAGCATCAGCCGCAGCGGCACGGTCGGCGGCTTGATCGTGGCCTCGGCGTCCGGCGCACGGATCACCGCCAGGGCCACGAAGGCCGGGATGACGAGGATTGCGGCCAGGATGAACACCGACCGCTCCGATATCCAGTATCCCGTCGCACCCATCAGCCCGGCGGCCACCCCGCTGCCGATGGAGGCGAAGCGCGCATTTCGGCCGAGCCGCTCGCCGAACGGGTGATCCCGGTCCTGCGCCACCGCCAGGCTGAGCGCCGCGATCACCGGGCCGAGCAGGCAGCTCGCCACGCCGTGCAGCACCTCGACCACCAGCACCGGAAGGCGTTCGGGGAAGGCGGCCAGGATCAGCGCGGCGACGGCGATCGCGGCGACGGCGAAGGTGGCCAGCCGGCGCTTGTCCCGCGACGCATCCACCAGCGCCCCGGCGGGCATCTGCACGACCAACGTGGTCAGCGTGCCGATGCTGAGCGCCAGGCCGATCTGGCCTTGGGTCCAGGCCTGCGAGGCGAGGTAGGCGGCGATGAACGGACCAAACCCGGTCTGCACGTTCGCCACGAAAAAGTTCAGCCAGTCGAGCCCGGCCGAACTCCGGTCACTTGGCACGGAGCCGACTATTTCTCGTTGTCTGCAGTGGGCACGGGCGGCGCGGGTGGCCCGACGATCGTGACCGGCTTGCTCCGGTCGGTATAGTCGGGCGCCGATCGCACCTGCGCGTCCGTCAGGTCGATCGCAACCCGCTTGTCCGCCGCATCCGGCGGCGGCACGTGCACCGACGGCCAGCTGACCGCCACCCGGCGCGCGCCGAGCCCCATGAAGCCGCCGACGTCCACAACGATCGCACGAGGCTGCCCGGCCGGATCGACCACGACGTCCACGATGCGGCCGACCTCCTTGCCGTCCGCGTCGCGCACCATGCGGCTCAGCACGCCGGTGGCATCGGCTTTGGTCACTTCGGGTTTGGCGACGTCGGGCTTGGTGACGTCGGGTTTGGCGACGTCGGGTTTGGCGACGTCGGGTTTGGCGACGTCGGGCTTCGCCACTTCGGGCGCCGGATCCGCCGCCATCACGAGCAGCCCCGCCCCCACCAGAACCCACCAACTCCGCATGGCCGTCCCCTTCCGCCCCGCCGCATCCATGCGCCTGCATCCCGGACCCGGCAAGCTGCGTTCAGGCCGGAACGGATCAAACGAAAAGGTGCAACATGGTGCAGGAGAAACAGGGCCGGACGGCGCTGCTGGAGATCAGCTTTGCCGCGATGGGCGTGCTGAAGCTGGTCGGCCTGGAACGGCGCCTGTTCCGCCGCTGGGGCATGACGTCGCGCCAGATGCGGCGAATCGGCGCGATCGAGACCGCCGGCGCCATCATGGTCGCCAATGACGGCACACGCCCGATCGGGGCGGCCGGGTTGGCGGTGATATCGGCGATGATGCTGGCCGTGGAGCTGCGCGAGGGCGAGGCGGAGCTGATCCTGCCCCGGCTCGCGGTGACCTTGCTCGCGATCCGCACGGCGATGGCAGGTGGCTCGAAACTGCGCGCCCGGGTCGAGGCCTGATCGGCATGACGCTTACCCGCCGCACCCTGCTCGCTGTGGCGGCTCCGGTGGCGCTGGCCCGGCCAGCCCTGGTGCGTGCCCAGTCGCTCGAGGGCGCCCCGATCCTCGTTGGGGAGATCAACAGCTACTCCACCCAGCCGGCCTTCACCGAACCGTATCGCAAGGGCTGGCAGATGGGGGTCGCCCACGTGAATGATCTGGGCGGGCTGAACGGCCGCAAGCTCGAGATCATTTCGCGCGATGACGCTGGCGTGCCGGCAAACGCAGCGCGCTTGGCCGCCGAACTGGTGAACGACCAGAAGGTGAACTTGCTGGCGGGCGGCTACCTGTCCGATGTCGGGCTCGCGATCAGTGCCTACGCCCTGCAGAACAAGACGCTTTACGTCGCCGGCCAGCCGCTCACCGACGCGCTCACCTGGGAGAAGGGCAACCGCTACACCTACCGCGTTCGACCCTCCGTTTTCATGCTGGTGGCGATGCTGATCCCGGCGGCGGCCGCATCGCCAGCCAAGACATGGGTGACGGTCGCGCCCGACGACGACTATGGCCGGTCGGCGGTGAAGTGGTTCCGCCAATTGCTGTCGGCCAAGCGGCCCGACGTGCGCTTCGTCGGCGAGCAATGGCCGGCGCTGGACCATGTCGATGCCGCTGCGGTCACCGGCGCGCTCGGCCAGCCGGGGCCGGACGGGATTTTCAACGCCCTGTTCGGCCCCGACCTGCTGGGCTTCGTGCGCCAAGGGAACGCGCACGGCCTGTTCGAGAACCGGACGGTCGTCTCGCTGCTGACCGGCGAGCCGGAATACCTGACCCTGTTGGCAGCGGACACTCCGGTCGGCTGGTACGTGACCGGCTATCCGTGGGAGTTCTCCGACGAGCCGAGCAACAAGCAGTTCGTGCTCGACTACATGCTGCGCTACCACGAACCGCCGACGACGGGATCGGTCACCGGGTCGGCCATGGTGAGCGCGATTGCATCCGGCATCCTCAAGACCGGCAGCACGGACACCGAGGCGATGGCGAACGGGTTTGCCGATGCCGGGTTCACCAGCCCGTTCGGCATCTGCCGGTTCCGCGCGATCGATCATCAGAGCACGCTCGGCACCTATGTCGGCCGGCTGACCAAGCAGGGCGACCGGGGCGGCATGGTCGATTGGCGCTATGTCGACGGTGCCTCGGTCATGCCGCCGGACGATGTCGTGCGGACGCTGCGCCCGGCTTAGGCGCGGGCGGCGGCCAAGCGCCTGCTCCATCGGCTTGGCCGCCACCTTCCCCAACGGGGAGCAGGCTTCTACGGGACCGAAACCTCGTCTGGAACGGCTTCCACCTCGTCGAAAAACCTGTGGTCGATGACCAGGCGGCCTTCCGGCGTGTAGCCGAACATGTCGCGGAATCGCTGACCGAACATGATTTCCTCGCCGAGATAGCTCCAGCGGGCGTGGATGGTCTGGCTCATCGTCTCATCCAGGCCAGTGACCGTCACCAGCAACTCGGAATCATCGGACGCCAGCATTTCGGGGGTTGCGCCGTAGAACGGGCTGGCGGCGTCGATGAAGTGCATGGCCGTGAAGGTCAGCGAGAACACCGGCGTGTGCCCCCGTGCCAACGGCAGGTCGTAGAACCGCCGCATCGTGCTGCCCTCCTGCGTCGTCTCGGTCCGCAGCAGCACCAGTCTGACATCGGCCTCCAGGATCTGGTTGCGCCGGCTGTTCGAGAGGCGGACCGAGAGGGTCGGCCGCCCGTTATAGGGCCCGATCGTGGCCACCTTGCTGAAATTCACCCGTGCGGTTGGGCGTGAGAAGCGGGAGAACGTCAGCCCCGTGATAAACGCCGCGAACAGCAGCGAGACGATCGTTTCCACCGTCATGACGACATTGGCATAGGTGCCCACGGGCGTCAGCACCCCGTAGCCGATCGTCGCCATGGTCTGGATGCTGAAGAAGAACGCGTCGGCGAACGAGCCCGGCCGGGCGTGGTCGATCGAGCCGTCCCGCAGCAGGTACAGCCCGGCGAACACCACGTTCGCACCCAGGTAGATACCGCAGCCCGCCAGGAGGAACACTGGCCAGCGTATCACCAACGTCCGGTGATAGATGTCGGAATACCAATGGACGCGGTTGCCGAGCCGCAGCGGCCCCTGCTCCGGCCCGCGGGCGACCAGGCGGCTCTGGCGCCGACTACCCGCGGGCATCGTGGGCAGCACGACGGGGCGTTTGCGCCCGGCGCGCAGCCGGCTCACCTAGACACGCAGAGCCGGCTCACCTGGGAACGCGCCGCCGGGTCAGCGGGCGAACCAGTCGGCGATCGGGCGCACGCAATCCATCGTCTTGGCGCCCCAGGCCACCTCGGCCCGGGCCTTGCGGACCGCCCGAATATAGTCGGCGCCCTGCAGCGTGGTGGAGCGCAGCATCTCCTGCGCGTTGGACACCAGTTGGTCGATGCGCTGGAACACCACCCGGCCGATATCGGCCACCGCGAGCTTCTCCACCCGGATTGCCTGGAAGCGGCTGCCCTCGGTCGCGATCATGCGGTCGCGGAACTCCGTCCAGTCGGGCACCGGGCCGTCGAAGCGTCCGAGGTATTCCTGCTCGATGGCGAACACCTTCACCTTCGGCCCCCAGGCGATCGCGGCCTCGATGGCGCTGATCGCCGACTCGACCGAGTCGGTGGCCGTGGTCACCGGCACAGCCACGCCCATGGTCTGGCCGCCCTCGGGGAAGATCGGCCGCGGCTCCTCGTCCAGGATGCGGCAGATCTCGGCGAAGATGTTGGCGCCCAGATCCACCACCAGCCCGCCACTGCCCAGTGCGAACAGCAGGTCGTCCCACGGCGTGGCGTTCGGGTCGTGCGCCAACTCGCGGCTGGTGTCGAAGGCCTGTGCATTGCGGGCGTCGTAATGCGTCATGCTGCCGAGCCCGTCCTCCTTGCGGAAGATGTTCGCCAGGCGAGGCTGCCGATCGTACTCGCGCACGGCGACCGAGCGCATCAGCATCGGGTAGCGATCCAGCAGGCTGACCAGCACGGCGTTGGCGGTCGTGGTCTTGCCGCTCGACTTGTCGTTGGCAAAGATCAGCGTCTTGCGCGTGGTGGTTGGCGCGGTCGTGGCAGAAGGGGCCGCCGGGTTGGATGGGGCCGTCGCCGGGGCCGGGACCGTTTCTGGAGCCGGTTCTGGCGGGACGTCGGGAATGAAGTCGTCCGGCGGTGCCATGGCAGAGTCCTTAGTGTCAGAAAGCTGGAAATTTGGGTGGTTCTAACACAGGGCGATGCGATATCCAGCGGGGGGCGATGCGATATCCAGTGTGGGCGATGCGATATCCAGTGCGCGTCGCAGCCGGACATGCTAGCTCGCGCACCCGCCCAACAAGAGACAATCCCGCGCCATGCCCAGCAGTGAGTTCCTGAACGAAGCCACGCGCCGCGGCTTCGTCAACCAATGCACCGACGCCGAGGCGCTCGACCAAGCCTGTGCCGCAGGCAGCATCGCCGGGTATATCGGCTTCGACTGCACGGCGGACAGCCTGCATGTCGGCAGCCTGGTGCAGATCATGATGCTGCGGCTGATGCAGCGCCACGGCCATCGCCCGATCGCGCTGATGGGCGGGGGCACGTCGCGCATCGGCGACCCCTCGTTCCGCGACGAGGCCCGCGTGATGCTGGACGACGAGCGGATTGCCGCCAACAAGCTGGGCATCCGCGGTTGCATCGAGCCGTTCGTGACCTTCGGGGAGGGCCCGGCCGACGCGCTCATGCTGGACAACGCCGAGTGGCTGGACCGGCTCGGCTACATCGACCTGCTGCGTGACGTCGGCCCGCATTTCTCGATCAGCCGCATGCTCGCCTTCGACAGCGTCCGCACCCGGCTGGAGCGTGAACAGGGGCTGACGTTCCTCGAGTTCAACTACTCCATCCTGCAATCCTACGATTTCCGCGAGCTGGGCCGGCGCTACGGCGCGGTGCTGCAGGTCGGCGGGTCCGACCAGTGGGGCAACATCGTCTCGGGCGTGGACCTGGTGCGGCGGACCGATGCGCGCACCGTGTTCGGGCTGACGACGCCGCTGATCACCACCGCGTCCGGCACCAAGATGGGCAAGACCGCCGCCGGCGCGGTGTGGCTGTCGGCGGCCCGGCTGTCGCCGTACGATTACTGGCAGTTCTGGCGCAACACCGAGGACGCCGATGTCGGGCGTTTCCTGCGCCTGTTCACCGACCTCCCCTTGGCCGAGATCGACCGGCTGGGCGCGCTGGGGGGCGCCGAGGTGAACGATGCCAAGAAGGTGCTCGCCACCGAGGCCACGGCGCTGGCGCACGGCCGCATTGCAGCGGAAGCCGCGGCCGAGACCGCCCGCACCACCTTCGAGGGCGGTGGCGCCGCGGACACGCTGCCCACCCACATGGTCACGGCCGCCGACCTCGCGGCCGGCATACCGGTGTTCCGCCTGCTGGCCGAGAGCGGGCTGTGCACCAGCCTGGGCGATGCGCGGCGGCTCATCCGGGGTGGCGGGGCGCGTTTGAACGACACGCCGGTGACGGACGAAGCCGCCACCGTCACGCCGGCCGATCTGCGTAACGGCGCGATCAAGCTGTCGGCGGGACGCAAGCAGCATAGGCTCGTGAAGACCGCATGAGACCCGCTCAATGCCTCTGAACGGGGGCATCGACATGCTCGACCGGCACGGCGTGCAGGGTTGGGTGCAAGAGACCGACGATCCCGACAATCCCGTCAGCCTGCTGGTCCGGGTCGACGGCCGGGTGACGGCACGGATGCTCGCGAACCTGTATCGGTCGGACCTCGAGAATGCCGGCATCGGCAGCGGGCGGTACGGCTTCGCGCTGAAGCTCGAAGGCATTTCGCCGATCGAGCCGCACAGCATCGAGCTGGTGCGCGAGGCGGACGACGCCCCCCTGCCCGGCACGCCGCGCGCGATCCCGGCCTCGCCCGAGCTGGACGACGCGCTGCAGGACCACCTGGTCCAGCTGCTGTCCCACGCCGAGTCGGAGGAGACGTTCAAGCGCTGGGCCGCCTTTCTGGCCCAGCAGGCGGACCGGCTGCTGCAACGCCGGGCCGACGTCGCCAGCAACAAGCCGCACCCGACTGCCCCGCGCGAGTTCCGCGTCCGCTGGTCGGGCCGCGGCCCGGCGCCCGACCCGGATCCGGCCCCGCGCGCACTGGTGATCGACGAGAGCCTCCCGGTGGCCAATCGCGACGCCGGGTCGCAGGCCATCCTGTCGCACATGCAGTCGCTGCAGCGGCTCGGCTTCAAGGTCGTGCTCGCGCCGTCGGACATGAAGGGTGGCCCGGCGGTCGAGGCGCTGGAAGCGGCGGGGATCCGCTGTTGCTGCACGCCGTGGTGCGCCTCGGTCGAGGAGGTGCTGCGCCGGGAGAACAGCGGGTTCGCGCTGATCTACATCCACCGGGGCACGAACACGCGGTATTTGTCCCTGATCCGCCACTACCAGCCCCGCGCGCGCATCGTCTACAGCGTGGCCGACCTGCACCACGTGCGCCTCGCCCGCCAAGCCGAGGTGGAGGAGCGGCCCGAGCTGCTGGAGGCGAGCAAGCGGGTGCGCGCCGTCGAGATGGCCGCCGTGCGGTTCGTCGACGGTGTGATCACGCATTCCTCCTACGAGCAGGCGATCATCCAGCGCGACGTGCCGAGTGCGCGGGTGCACCTGGTGCCGTGGTCCATCCAGGCCCGCCCGACCCTGCGGCCGTGGGCGGAGCGCAGCGGCCTCGCCTTCATCGGCAGCTATGCCCACCCGCCGAACCTGGATGCCGCCTGGTGGCTGATCCAGGACGTGATGCCGCTGGTGCGCGCGCAGAACCCGGCGATCGAGTGCATCCTCGCCGGCAGCAACATGCCCGAGGCCTTGCAGGCCGCCGTGGCCCCCGGCGTGCGCGCGGTGGGGTTCGTCGACGACCTGACCGGCCTGTTCGACGAGATCCGGCTGACGGTCGCGCCGCTTAATTTCGGTGCCGGCCTGAAGGGCAAGGTGCTGGACAGCCTGGCCGCCGGCCTCCCCTGCGCCTGCACCCCGATCGCCGCCGAGGGCATGGATTTTTCGGCCACATTGCAGTCGATGGTGGGGATCGGCGAGCAAGGTCTTGCCGAGGTCATCCTAAGGCTACACGACGACGAGGCGCTCAACACGGCGTGCAGCCAAGCCGGGTTGGATTATGTCGGCGCCAACATGTCCGACGCCCGGGTAGACGCCGCCATGCGCGAAGCCGCCGGCCTCCCTCTCTCCCCTTAATCCTTCTCCCTCTCCCCTGCGGGAGAGGGCCGGGGTGAGGGGTGTCGCCGCACCGACCCTGCCCAAGCGCCCTCACCCAGGGGGGAAGAGGGAGGAATCACGTCAAACGCCTAACCGGTCCGCCAACTCCTCGATGCTGCCCACCACGTAGTCCCAATCGCCGGTCGCTTCGGTGTCGCGCACCTGCAACGGCCCATATTCCGTCGGCCGCGCCACGAACGCCGTCTGCATCCCGTGACGCTGCGCCGCCAGCAGGTCCGAGTTATGCGCCGCGCACAGCATGATTTCGGCCGGCTGCAACGATAGCAGCCGGCACGCCCCCAGATATGTTTCCGGATCCGGCTTGTAGTGGCCGAACACCTCGGCGCCGAAGATCACATCCCACCGCAAATCGTTGAACCGCGCCAGATCGACCAGCAGCGAGACATCGCCGTTGGACAGCGGCCCGGTGATGTAGCGGCGGTGCAGCCGTTCGATCCCCGCCACCGAATCCGGCCAGGCATGCAGCCGGTGCCAGCCCATGGTCAGATACACCCGGTCCACCTCGGTCAGCCCCTCGATGCCGGCCTCGGCCACCAACCGGTCGAGCGAGGCGCGGTGCAGGTCGTCGAGCTTGGTCCAGGGCAACTCGCCCCGCCGCACCCGGTCCATCGACGGGGCGTACGCCGCGCGCCATGCGTCCACCAAACCGGCCCAATCGGCCGCGATCCCCCGCCCGGCGCCGAACGCCGTCAGGTCGGTGATCAGGCTCGTTCGCCAGTCGACGACGGTGCCAAAAGTATCGAACAGGATCGCGCGCAGGTCGGCCATGGACGAACTCTAGCGGCCGTTAACTTCGAGGCAATTGCTGCACGATAAGATGCTGCCATGCGGATGAAGCTTTACCGGGCCCCAGGCATGGCGGAGGCGATGGCTCGCCTGCGCGAAGAATTGGGGCCCGATGCCCTGATCCTGGCCACGCGGCGCGTCGCCGACGGGGTGGAGATCACCGCCGCCCTGGAACCGGAAGACGACGTCAGCGCCCTGCCGGACCCGGCGCGCACCAAGCTGCTGGCCTGGCACGGCGTGCCGGTGGCGCTTGCGGACAAGCTCGGCGCCGGGTCGCTGGACCAGGCGCTCAAGCGGGTGTTCCGCTTCGGCGAGATCGATTGGGAGGGGGACAAGCCCCGCCCGCTGATGGTTGCCGGCCCGCCCGGCGCCGGCAAGACACTGACGATCGCGCGGCTGGCGACCCGCCTGGTCATGGGCGGGTCGTCGCCGCTGGTCATCACAACGGACGGCCAGCGGGCGGGTGCGACCGAGCAATTGGCCGCGTTCACCCGCCTGCTCGGCCTAACGCTGATCGTCGCAAGCCACCCCGCGACCCTGGCCCGCGCCATGCTGCGCCGCCAGGCCGGCTGCCCGGTGCTGATCGACGCCCCCGGGACCGACCCGTTCGACCCATCCCAGCGCGACGAGATCGCCGGGCTCGCCGCCACCGCCGATGCGCAGACCGCCCTCGTGTTGCCCGCGGGGTTGGACGCCTGCGAATCGGCCGAACTGGCGGAGGCGTTCGCCGAAGCCGGCGCCACCCTTCTGGTCGCAACCCGCCTGGACCTCGCCCGCCGCTTCGGGGGGGTGCTGGCCGCCGCCGCCGGCGGGAAGCTCACCATGACGGAGGCCGGCACCGGCCCCGGCGCCGCGGACGGCTTGGCCACGCTCACCCCGGCGCTGCTCGCGCAACGACTGGAACGGAACGGCCCGTCGGGCACCCGCAAGTCTCCGGAGATTCGAAATTGAGCAAATCCGTCGCTTCGGCGCCGCCTCCCACCCCGTATCCGCGTCCGCGGCTGCTGGCCATCGCCTCCGGCAAGGGCGGGGTCGGCAAGACCTGGCTGGCGACGACCTTGTCGCGCGCGCTCGTGCAGACAGGACGCAGCGTGATGCTGTTCGACGGCGATCTCGGCCTGGCCAACGTCGACATCCAGCTCGGGCTGATGCCGGAGCACGACCTGATGGCCGTCATCGCCGGGACGCGCAGCGTCGTGGACAGCGCCGTGCCCTACCCGGCCGGCGGGTTCACCGTGCTGGCCGGCCGATCCGGCTCCGGCGCGCTGGCCACACTGGAACCGGAGGCGCTCGAGCGTCTGCTCACCCTGCTGGCGACCGAAACCTCGGTCAGCGACATCGTGATCGATCTGGGTGCCGGGCTGGACCGCGCGGTACGGCGGATGGCGACGGTGGCGAACACGCTGCTGGTGGTCGCGACCGAGGAGCCGACCAGCCTCACCGATGCCTATGCCGTGCTGAAGCTGGCCGAGGTGGACCGGCCCGGCGGCGACGTGCGGATCGTGGTCAACCAGGCCAGCACGGCTGCCGCCGGCGAGCGCACCTACGCAACCCTTGCCCGTGCCAGTTCCACCTTCCTCGGTTACAAGCCGCCGCTGGCCGGGATCATCCGGCGCGACGACCACGTGCGGGACGCGATCCGCCGCCAGGTGCTGATCCAGGTGCGCCACCCCAACGCCGCGGCGGCGCAGGACGTCGAACGGCTGGCAGCCACCCTGTGACGACCAGCCTGTGACAACCAGGCTGTGACAAAGTATCGCCTCGCTTGCGTCTTGGATGCCATCGGCCATATCTCAGGCCAGTCGAGGCGGGGGAGGCAGCATGCAGTTGATACGTGCTGGCCGCGACATGCGGGTGGATTTCTTCCGCGGCCTGGCTTTGTGGTGGATCTTCACCGACCACATCCCGGACGATTGGATCGCCCAGTTCAGCCTGCGCAACTTTGCCCTGTGCGATTCGGCCGAGGTGTTTGTGCTGCTCGCCGGCTATGGCGCGGGGCTCGCCTATGGCCGCTCGATGGACCGCAACGGCTGGGTCTACGCCGGAGCCGACGTGGCCAAGCGGGCGTGGACTCTGTATGTCGCCCACATATTCCTGTTCGTGGTGTTCGCCGCCCAGGTCTCGTACTCAGCGACCACGCTCGACCGGGCCGACTACTTGGACGAAATCCACCTGGATGTGCTGGGGGAGGAACCCTACCACGCGATGATGCAAGCACTGCTGCTGCACTTCCAGCCCGCCTATCTCGACATCTTGCCGATGTATGTGGCGCTGTTGCTGCTGTTCGTCGTGGTTCTGCCACTGCTGCGGTGGCCGCATGTCCTGGCCGCGCTGTCGTTTGCGCTCTACGCCATCGCGCGGATCTACGGGCTGAACCTGCCGTCCATGACGGGGGACGGCTGGTACTTCAACCCGCTGACCTGGCAGTTGTTGTTCATCCTTGGGGCGATCATGGCCTACGCCCCGGGCGACACGCCGAGCCGCAAGGTGCGCTACGCCGTCGATGGCTTGGCCGGGCTGTCCATCGTGTTCGGCCTGGTGATGCAGTATGTCGTTTGGGCCCACCCCGAGATCACGGCCCACCTGCCCGCTGGGGTCGCTCGGGTGCTGATGTCGGTGGATAAGGGCGGGCTGCATCCGTTCCGGCTGATCTCGATCCTCGCCCTGGTCTGGACGGTTTCGCGCACGGTACCGGCCTCCGCACGTTGGCTCTCGTCCCGCTGGGCTGCGCCGTTCGTGTTGTGCGGCCAGCATTCCCTGCCGGTGTTCTGCACCGGCATTTTCCTGTCCTTCCTGGGGCGGCTCGTGATGGAGGAGCAGGATGGCTGGTGGGTGCAGATCCCCGTGAACGTGATAGGCGCCTTGCTACTGGTCGGAGTGGGCGCGCTCGCCGCGTACTATCGCGAGAAGAGCCGGCCGGCTCCGAAGCGGGTTGCTGGCGGGGTGACGCCCTGATATCGCTCCACCCCGTGAACACCGCTTTCCGGGCCCTTCGCCGCGCTGCGTTCGCCGGCCTGCTGATCTGCAGCGTGGTGCCAGCCAGGGCCGCCGACGCCTGCGCAGCGCCGGACGACATCACCGCCGACATCTCCCCCTTCCCTCGGGTCGCGGCGATGCTCAAGCCGGACAGCACCCTGAGCATACTGACGGTCGGATCCGCCACCGTGTTCAGCCCGACCGAGTCGCTGCAGCCCGGAACGGTGACCGGCCTGTCCCTTGGCCTCGGCAACGGGCCGCGAAATGGCGACCTGATGTCGTCCGATGCCGCCTTCCCGATGCAAATGGCAAAGGACCTGGAACAGGCAGTGCCAGGCCTGAAGGTCAACGTCACAGTCAAGGGCGGCCGTGGGATGCTGGCGTCCGAGATGCTGGATATCCTGCGCAGCGAATTGGCGGCCCATCACTATCAGATGGTGATCTGGCAGACCGGCACCGTGGAGGCCGTCCGTAACATCCCGGTCGGGACTTTCTACCAGACACTTTCGGATGGCTCCGCCCTTATTGCGGATGCCGGCGCCGACCTGGTGATCGTGGACCCGCAGTTCAGCCGGTTCCTGCGCGCCAATGCGGACCTCGACCCCTATGCGCAAACCATGCAGCAGATCTCGGCGCAGCCCGGCGTGGTTCTTTTCCACCGGTTCGATTTGATGCGGTATTGGTCCGGGGAAGGCCAAATCGATCTCGAACGAACGCCGAAAAGTGCGCGTCTCAAGACTGTCGAACTACTTCACAGTTGTTTGGGTGCCATATTGGCCCGAATGGTGTTGGCGTCGGCGCACCTACCACCTTGAGTGTCTCACGATAATGCTACCGACTTCACGCGGTTGACATTCTCGGCGCCAACCCGGGCGGGGAACTGCTGATCTGCTGCCGCCTTAGCATTTCATGGATAGCAGTGATCCGAGGAGCGCTCCAATGCAGATACCGCGCCCACAGGACGAGCAAGCAATCAACCGCTGGGTTCAGGTGTCGCTCAACCGGCGATACTCGGCCGTGTTGTGTGAACCGGTACCCGAAGCTCTACTTCGACTGCTCGACGATCTCTAAGGCTGAGTTTCAGGCCGGCGAGAGAACGTGGATGACCCGGCTGGCTATCATCTCCTTGGTCTTCGCAGCGTAGGCAGCCATGTGGGCCGACTTGCCATGCGCAGCCAGGGCTTCCGGGCTCTCCCATTTTTCGATGACGACGAAGCTGTCTTCGCCCAGCTTGGTCTGGATCGGGCCAATCCCAGGGGCGTCGATCGCCGGACCGTATTCGATGCAGCCATCCTCGGCGTGAACCGCCGGCATATTGGCCCGGAACGCCTCCAATACGGTCTCGCGCTGGCCCGGCTTGGTCGTGATCATGGCTAGGATGTGGATCATCTCGGACGCTCCGTCGTTTGCCCGCTTGTAGAGCGGGCCGTCACGTCAAGCTAGCTCCCAGGCGCTTGCCTAACGTCATGTGCTTACCGTCTTGCCAGGGCGGAGCAGCCTAAAGGGTCCACTTGCGTAGCAAGCGGAATGGCTGCGGAGGGTTGACCCTGGTATCCACGGGGTTCCGCAGACACCGGCACGGCCGTCTTGCTTCCGGCAGTGTCGACGTCACCAGCCCAACCGCGTGGATGCCAGTGTCAAGCACTGGCACGACGGTGTCTTCGTGCCGCAGGAACGTGAACCGGACAGCAGCAACAGCAGTGCGCTTCGCGAGGACGACAGGCACGATGCAATCGCCCTCGAGGAGCGGGAGATTACTCCGCCGCGATCGCGTAAGCCTCCAGCGGCGCACAGGTACAGATCAGGTTGCGATCGCCGTAGACATTGTCGACCCGCTTCACCGGAGGCCAGTACTTGTTGGCGCGCACCCAGGCGAGCGGGAACGCCGCCTCGGTCCGCGAGTAGCTGTGCTGCCAGGTCTCGCCCATCACCTCGGACGCGGTGTGGGGCGCATTCTTCAGCGGGTTGTCCGCCCGGTCGCCCTTGCCCTCGCCGATCGCCGTAACCTCGGCGCGGATCGCCAGCATGGCCTCGCAGAACCGGTCCAGTTCGGCTTTCGGCTCGCTTTCCGTCGGCTCGATCATCAGCGTGCCGGCGACCGGCCAACTCATAGTGGGCGCGTGGAAGCCGTAATCCTGCAGGCGCTTGGCGATATCCTCCACCATCACGCCGGCCTCGGCCTGGAAGCCGCGGCAGTCGATGATGCACTCGTGCGCCACCCGGCCGCCCTGCCCGGCATACAGCACCGGGTAGGCATCGCGCAGCCGGGTCGCGATGTAGTTGGCGTTCAGGATCGCGACCTCGGAGGCGCGGGTCAGCCCCGCCGCGCCCATCATGCGGATATAGGCGTAGGAGATCGGCAGGATCAGCGCCGACCCGAACGGCGCCGCACTCACCGGGCCGAACCCGGTCGCCGGGCCGGCATCGGCGCGGGCCGGGTGGTTCGGCAAATGCGGCACAAGGTGGGCCGCGACGCCGATCGGGCCGACGCCCGGGCCGCCGCCGCCATGCGGGATGCAGAACGTCTTGTGCAGGTTCAGGTGGCACACGTCGGCGCCGATCGCGGCCGGGCTGGTGAGGCCCAACTGCGCGTTCATGTTGGCGCCGTCCATGTACACCTGGCCGCCATGCTCGTGGATGGTGGCGCAAATGTTGCGGATCTCGCCCTCGAATACGCCGTGGGTCGACGGGTAGGTCACCATCAGCGCCGCCAGCCGCTCGGCGTGCCGGGTGGCCTTCGCGCGCAGATCCTCCAGATCGACGTTGCCGTCGCGGTCGCAGCCGACCACCACCACGCGCAGCCCCGCCATTGCCGCACTCGCCGGATTGGTGCCGTGCGCCGAAGACGGGATCAGGCACACGTCGCGCTCACCCTGCCCGCGCGCCTCGTGATAGGCGCGGATCGCCAGTAGGCCGGCGTACTCACCCTGCGACCCGGCGTTCGGCTGCAGCGACACCGCCGCAAACCCGGTCGCCGCCGATAGCCAGCCCGCCAGCCGCTCGATCATGGTGGCGTAACCCACCGTTTGCTCCAAAGGGGCGAACGGGTGGATGTCGGAGAAGCCCGGCAGCGTGATCGGCACCATCTCGGCCGTCGCGTTCAGCTTCATGGTGCAGGAGCCGAGCGGGATCATCGAGCGGTTCAGCGCCACGTCCCGATCTTCGAGCCGCTTCAGGTAGCGCAGCATCTCGTGCTCGGAGCGATGGGCGCCGAACACCGGCTGCGCCAACACCGGCCCAGTCCGCAGCAGCGCGGCCGGGATCGAGGCCGGCGCCCCGCCCAATTGGCCGCCCAACACCGTTGCAAGGGCCGCGAGATCCTCCGCCGTGACCGACTCATCCAGCGAGATCGACACACCGGTCGCGTCGAGCCGGCGGAAATTGTACCCGGACTCGACCGCCCGGGCCATCAGCCCGTCTGCGTCCGGCACGTCCAGCGCGATCGTGTCGAAGAACGAGTCGTGCCGCAGCACGAGGCCGGCCTTCGTGGCCACCTCGGCCAAGGCGCGGGCCTGCAAATTGGTGCGGCGAGCGATCCGCATCAGGCCCTCGGGGCCGTGCCAGACGGCATACATCCCGGCCATCACGGCGAGCAAAACCTGCGCGGTGCAGATGTTGCTGGTGGCCTTCTCGCGGCGGATATGCTGCTCGCGGGTCTGCAGCGCCAACCGCATCGCCGGCTGCCCGGCGGCATCCTGCGACACGCCGACCAGGCGGCCCGGCATCGAGCGCTTGAACTTGTCCTGCGTGGCGAAGAACGCCGCGTGCGGCCCGCCAAACCCCATCGGCACGCCGAAGCGCTGCGACGAGCCGACCACCACGTCCGCCCCCATCTCGCCCGGCGGCGTCAGCAGCACCAGGCTCAGCAGGTCGGCGCAGACGATGGCCAGCGCCCCCGCCTCGTGCGCCGCCGCGATCTCGGCGTGTAGGTCGCGCAACGCGCCGGAGGTGCCGGGGTACTGCAGCACCACCGCGAACGGCTGCGCCGCCCCGATCGCCGCCACGTCACCGGGGGCGAAGCTGTGCAGCGTCCAGCCGAGCGGGTGCGCGCGCGTCTGCAGCACGGCCGTGGTCTGCGGGTGCAGGTCGGCACACACCGCGATCGCACCCGTTTTGGTGCGCGACGAGGCATGCGCCATCGCCACCGCCTCGGCCGCCGCGGTGGCCTCGTCCAGCAGCGAGGCGTTGGCGATCGGCATGCCGGTCAGGTCGCTGACCATGGTCTGGAAGTTGAGCAGCGCCTCGAGCCGTCCCTGGGCGAGTTCGGCCTGGTATGGCGTGTACGCGGTGTACCAGCCCGGATTCTCCAGCACGTTGCGCCGGATCACCGGCGGGGTGTGGGTGCCGTAATAGCCCTGGCCGATCAGCGAGCGCAGCCGGTGGTTCTGCGCGGCAAGCTGGCGCAGTTCCTCGATCACCGCGATCTCGCCGATGGCGTCCGGCAGGCCCTGCATCGGCGGGATGCGGATGTCGCCGGGCACGGTCTGGGCAGCCAGCGCCTCCAGCGTCTCGGCGCCCACGGCGTGCAGCATGGCGGCGATATCGGCCTCGGCGGGTGCGACGTGGCGGTGGACGAAGCTGTCCTCGAGGGCCGCGAGTTCGGCGACGGCGTCCATCATGCCGCCTCCGCCACGAGCTTGTCGTAGGCCTCCTGGTCGAGCAGCGCATCGAACGCCGCCGCATCCGCCAGTTGCAACTTGAAGAACCATCCTTCGCCCGCCGGGTCACGGTTCACCAGCGCCGGGTCGTCGGAGAGTTGGCCGTTCACCTCGGTGACGCGGCCGGCCAGCGGGGCGTAGACGTCGCTCGCCGCCTTCACCGATTCCACGACGGCGACCGCCTCGGCTTCGGTCACTTCGCGGCCCGGCTCCGGCAGTTCGACGAACACCAGGTCGCCGAGCGCGTCCTGCGCGTGGGTGGTAATGCCGACTGTGGCGATGTCGCCGTCCAGCCGAACCCATTCATGGTCTTTGGTGAAACGGATCATGGTTCCGAATTCCTTCAGCGGACGTAGCGGTGAGGGACGAATGGCAGGGCGGCGACGCGGGCAGGCAGTTGCTTGCCGCGCACCAGCAGGTCGAGCGCGGTGCCTTCGGCGGCCAGATCCTTGCGGACGTAGCCCATGGCGATCGGTCCGCCCGCGGTCGGGCCGAACCCGCCGGATGTGACGTTGCCGGCGCCGGTGCCGTCGGTCGCCGCGATGGCGGTGTCGGACCTGGCGGGGGCGCGGCCCTCGGGGCGGATGCCGACGCGCAGCCGGGTCGGGCCGTGGACCAGCTGGTCACAGATCGCGACGGCGCCCGGGAAGTCGCGAGCCTCGCGCCGGCGCTTGGCAATGGTCCATTTCAGGTTGGCTTCGACCGGGGTGGTCAGCTCGTCGATGTCGTTGCCGTACAGGCACAGTCCCGCCTCCAACCGCAGACTGTCCCGTGCGCCCAGCCCCGCGGGCGCCACTTCGGGTTCGGCCAGCAGCTTTTCCGCGAACGCCTCGGCATCGGCGGCGGGAATGGAGATCTCGAACCCGTCCTCCCCGGTGTAGCCGGAGCGGCTGATCCAGACGGGGATCCCGGCAATGCTCAGTTCGGCCACGCCCATGAACGGCAGCGCCGCCGCCTCGGGCGACAGGCGGCCCATGACGGTGATGGCGGCGGGGCCCTGCAAGGCCAGCAGGGCACGGTCGTGGTGGCGCTCGGCGGTGATCTGCGGAATGCGGGTGGCGAGGTGCTGTGCGTCGGCCTTCTTGCGGCTGGCATTGACGATCAGCAGCAACCGGTCGCCGTGGTTGGCGACCATCAGGTCGTCCAGGATGCCGCCGGCCTCGTCCAGGAACAGGGTGTAGCGCTGGCGGCCCGGCTTGATGCCGAGCATGTCGCCGGGCACCAGCGTCTCCAGCGCCGCCGCGGCGTCCGCGCCGTGCAGGCTGATCTGGCCCATGTGGGACACATCGAACAGCGCGGCGCGCTCGCGGCACTGGATGTGCTCGGCCATCACCCCAGCGGGATACTGCACAGGCAGCTCATACCCGGCGAACGGCACCATTCGCCCGCCCAGCCGGCGATGCAGCGCATCGAGCGGGGTGGTGCGGAGCACGTCCGCATCGGGATCGATGAAGTCTTCCGGGGTGAATTCTGACACGACGTCTCCGCGAGCAAAGGCCGCCCGCCGGCACCAGTGCTGGCAGGAACGACCCCCCTCTGTCGCGGAACCTGAGAGATTCGGGCGCGGCGTGCACGACCCTTACTCCGTCGGTGCACCCCGATGGCCAGGGGCGCTTTCCAGAGACCCTATGCTCCGTGCGGTCCTTTGTGCCTGAGCGTTTCCGGGGGCCGGTTGCGCCTTCGGCGGCAGCCCCCGCATTGCGAAGGTCTGCACTCTCCCGCACGGGTGATTCGGGTGGGCGCACCATGCCGCAAGCGTCGCCGCAGTGCAACGCAAACCGTCGGCGTGCGGACATCACCGGCTCTTCACAGTTGGCCTGCGGGTCTGCAGACTGCTGCCCCGATAGCAGAGGAGATGCGGCGACACCGATGAGCGGCACCTTCCGCGCCCTGCGCAGCCACAACTATCGGGTCTGGGCGGCGGGCGCGATCGTGTCCAACATCGGGACGTGGATGCAGCGTATCGGCCAGGATTGGTTGGTGCTCACCCAACTGACCCACCACAACGCGACCGCCGTTGGCGTGGTGATGGCGCTGCAGTTCGGGCCGCACATCGTCCTGCTGCCCCTCACCGGCTTCGCCGCCGACCATCTGGACCGCCGCCGGCTCCTGCTGTGCACCCAGGCGGGGATGGGGCTGCTGGCCCTGGGGCTGGGCGTGCTCACGATCGCCGGGTCGGTGCGGTTGTGGGAGGTGTACGTCTTCGCGCTGCTGCTGGGCTGCCTCAGCGCGTTCGACACCCCTTCGCGCCAGACCTTCGTGTCCGAGCTGGTCGGCGAGGCGGATTTGTCGAACGCCGTCGCACTGAACTCCACCTCGTTCAACGCGGCGCGGATGATCGGCCCCGCGATCGCCGGGTTGCTGATCTCGGCCGTGGGGTCGGGCTGGCTGTTCGTGGTCAACGCGGCCTCGTTCCTGGCCGTGCTGTGCTCGCTGGGGCTGCTGCGCCTGGACGAGCTGCATCGCGACGAGCGGGCCGTTCGCGGGCGGGGAGGCTTCGCCGCCGGGTTCCGCTACGTCTGGACGCGGCCGGACCTGCAGGCGATCCTGGTGATGCTGTTCCTGATCGGCACGTTCGGGCTGAACTTCCCGATCTTCATCTCCACCATGGCCGTAACCGTGTTCCATGCCGGCGCGGGCCAGTACGGCCTGCTGATGTCGATGATGGCGGTGGGGACGATCGCCGGTTCGCTGCTCTCCGCCCGGCAGGAGCGGCCACGGCTGTCGATGGTGATGGGCGGGGCCGCGATGTTCGGCGTCGGCTGCGCCCTGGCGGCCTCGATGCCGACGTTCTGGTCGTTCGGCGTGGCGCTGATCGTGATCGGCATGGCCGCGCTGAGCTTCACCAACTCCACCAACAGCCTGATGCAGCTATCGACGGACCCCGCCATGCGCGGCCGGGTGCTGGCGATCCGCTTCGCCGTGACGCTCGGCGGCACCCCGATCGGGGCGCCGATCGTGGGCTGGGTCGCCGACCGCTTCGGCCCGCGCTGGGCGCTGGGGGTGGGCGCCGCCTCGGGCTTCGCGGCGGCGGTCGTCGGCATCCACTACCTGGTGACCCGGCGTCATCTGCGCGTCGGCATGGCGGCCGGGCGGATCCGCTTCACGCTGGGCGAAGCTACGCCCGCTCCAGCGCCCCGATATCGTCATCGCTGAAGCCGAAATGGTGCGCCAGCTCGTGCACCAGCACGTTGTTCACCAGGGCGGCCAGATCCTCCCCGGTCTCGATCCATTCCAACAGGATCGGCTCGCGATACAGCAGGATCATGTCGGGCTCGGGGTTCGGGTCGGTGGCACTGGCCTGGGGCATCGGCGTGCCGCGATACAGTCCGGTCAGGTCGTAGCCGCTCTCGATGCCCATGGCGTCGAGCGTCTCGTCGTCGGCCATCTCCTCCACCACGATGGCGATGCGGCGCGCGTGGTCGGTAAAGCGTTTTGGGATGGCGGCAAGCGCTTGCTCTGCCAGGGTGACGATATCTTGCAGGGTCGGCGGGATGAGGGACATCCGTCACCATAGACATTTTCGCCGCCGCCGCGCACCCTGCCGAGCATGACACTTGCCCGATTGGACGAGAGCGAACTGGCGGGGCTCGCGACCGCCCTGCCCCACTGGCACGTGGCAGGCGACCATATCCGCCGTGCCTTCAAGTTCGACGATTTCAGCACGGCGTGGGCGTTCATGACGCGGGTGGCGCTGCTGGCCGAGAAGCACGACCACCATCCCGACTGGTCCAACAGCTACAACCGGGTGGAGATCTCGCTCAGCACCCACGAGGCGGGCGGGCTGAGCGCGCGGGACGTGAACCTAGCGCGACTGATCGACGCACTCGACTAGGCCACCGTCGGTCACATTGGCAAACTGCCGACCGCCAGCGCCGTCGTAGGGTGCAATGCGCTGGTGCATTGCACCACCGTTCGTGCCGATGAAACCGTCGGTGTGCCGGGCCTGAGGGCGACGGATAATCACGGGACCGTGCGGCCGGGATAGAGATCGTAGGGTGCAATGCGCTCGAGCATTGCACCACCGTTCGTGCCGATGAAACTCTCGGTGTGCCGGGCCCTGAGGTGCAATGCCAAAGCGCATTGCACCCTACGATGGCCGCTTGAGGGCGGCGGATCACCACGGGACCGTGCGGCCGGGATAGAGAGCGTAGGGTGCAATGCGCTCGAGCATTGCACCACCATTCGTGCCTATGAAACCCTCGGTGTGCCGGGCCCTGAGGTGCAATGCCAAAGCGCATTGCACCCTACGATGGCCGGCCTGAGGGCGGCGGATCACCACGGGACCGTACGGCCGGGATAGAGATCGTAGGGTGCAATGCGCTCGAGCATTGCACCACCACTCGTGCCTATGAAACCCTCGGTGTGCCGGGCCCTGAGGTGCAATGCCGAAGCGCATTGCACCCTACGCTGGCCGCTTGAGAGCGACGGATCACCACGGGACCGTGCGGCCGGGATAGAGAGCGTAGGGTGCAATGCGCTCGAGCATTGCACCACCACTCGTGCCGATGAAACCCTCGGTGTGCCGGGCCCTGAGGTGCAATGCCAAAGCGCATTGCACCCTACGATGGCCGGCCTGAGGGCGGCGGATCACCACGGGACCGTACGGCCGGGATAGAGATCGTAGGGTGCAATGCGCTCGAGCATTGCACCACCACTCGTGCCGATGAAACCCTCGGTGTGCCGGGCCCTGAGGTGCAATGCCGAAGCGCATTGCACCCTACGCTGGCCGCTTGAGAGCGACGGATCACCACGGGACCGTGCGGCCGGGATAGAGATCGTAGGGTGCAATGCGCTCGAGCATTGCACCACCACTCGTGCCTATGAAACCCTCGGTGTGCCGGGCCCTGAGGTGCAATGCCGAAGCGCATTGCACCCTACGCTGGCCGGCCTGAGGGCGGCGGATCACCACGGGACCGTACGGCCGAGATAGAGATCGTAGGGTGCAATGCGCTCGAGCATTGCACCACCACTCGTGCCTATGAAACCCTCGGTGTGCCGGGCCCTGAGGTGCAATGCCGAAGCGCATTGCACCCTACGCTGGCCGGTTTGAGGGCGGCGGATCACCACGGGACCGTGCGGCCGAGATAGTCGACATAGTGCAAGCCCGGAGTGCCCTGCTTCGAAAGCAGGACGTTCACCAGGCTCGGCACGCTCTCCTCGATGGTCAGCCGGGCGCCCGGCCCTCCCAAGGCGGTGCGCACCCAGCCCGGAGCCATCAGCACCATCGCGCGGGATTGCCCGGCGTGACGTGCCGCAAAGCTTCGCATGAACATGTTCAGCGCCGCCTTGCTGCCGCGATAGACCTCCCGCATTCCGGTTTCGTTGTTGCTGATGCTGCCTTGCCCGGATGACATCACCCCGATCAGACCCGTCTCAGGAACGGTGTGCTCGAGCGTTTCGACGACACGCATCGGGCTCAGTGCATTGGTGACCATGACCCGCACGAACTCGTCCGTCGTCACCTCTCCGATCGTTTCCGTCTCGTTGTTGGTGGTCCCGGCATTCACGAAGAGCATGTCGAACACCCGGCCCGACAGGCGGTCGCGCAGCGCCGCAAGCTGATCCGGTTCGCAGATATCCAGGACCTCGATCTCCACCCGGCCCGCGAACTCGTCCGCCAAGTCGTGCAGCAAGGTCCGGGTCCCGCCACCGCGAACCGTGCCGACGATTTTCCATCCCTTCTTCAGGAACTCGGCCGCCATGGCGTGGCCGAGGCCGCGGGAGGCTCCGACGACCATGATCGTTGGGGGATTGTCGCTCAAAGAGGCTGGCATCGAATGGGGTCTTTCACTGGCGAGATCGTTCGCGACCATACCGGCCCATTCTGCACGCGCCAGACGCATCGAACGCAAAGTATAGTTGCGTCCCGCGCTATGGGCCGCGAGACAGGTGGCATACGCTCGGGTCATGGACAATCTCGACCTCAACCTCCTCCCGGCGCTGGACGTGTTGCTCGCCGAGGGCAGTGTGACCGGTGCGGCCCGCCGTCTCGGCCTGAGTTCGTCCGCCATGAGCCGGACGCTCACGCGGCTTCGGTCGGCTACGGGTGACCCGCTCCTCGTGCGGGCGGGGCGCGGGCTGGTGCCGACACCGCGCGCTGCTGCACTGCGCGACCGTGTTCATGAGTTGGCGCGGGAGGTGCAAGCGGTCCTCCGGCCGCAAATCGCTCCTCCGGATGTCGCATCGTTCGAGATGGTTTTCACCATCCGCGCGAACGAGGGCTTCGTTGAATTCTTCTCGGTTCCCTTGTTGGCCGCCATCGCCGCGGCGGCACCTCGCATCCGCCTGCGCTTTGCACCGAAGCCGAACAAGGATGCCAGACCGCTGCGGGAAGGGCTGATCGACCTGGAGATCGGCGTGGTCGAAGCCTCCGCGCCCGAGATGCGTACGCGGTTTCTGTTCCGTGACGACTTCGTCGGCGTAGCCCGGCTCGGACACGAGCTACTGGCGGGTGGGGCCGTGACGCCCGAGCGCTATGCAGCCTGCACCCATGTCGTGGCATCCCCGGCGGGTGATTTCACCGGGCCGGTCGACGACGCCCTGGCGGTGCTCGGGTTGCGGCGGGCGGTGCTCGTCGTCGTGCCGGGCTATCCGGATGCGATGCGGATCGCCCGCCATTCGGATTTGGTCGCGCATGTGCCGCGATCGTGCCTCGGCAATGCATTGGCGAGCGATCATGCCGCCAGGTTGGGGCTGCAACACTTCGAGCTCCCGGTACAAACGCCGGAGTTCATGATTTCTGCCCTGTGGCATCCTCGCGTCGACGCCGACCCGGCACACCGCTGGCTGCGCGATGTGGTGACGTCGCTGTGCCAGGCGGCCTATCCGTCCCCGTGAAGGTTCGAACGCCGGGTCGTGCGCGGATGGCCAACAAGGCTACGAACGAAACCGCTGGCTGCGTATCAGGCCAGTGCAGGGTGTCGATGTGCCGGTCCCCGCCGATCTACTCAATGAGATCATCGCCCGTGGAGGGACGACCGCATTCGAAGTGCCGTTCACCCCGCAGACCCTGGCCGAAGCCGCTGACCTCCGGTGAGCGCTTAGGCCGCCAACCTGCCGCGGATGGCCTGCAGTTCGAAGCCATCCTGGATCCTGGGTGCGCAGTACACTGCCGGCAAGCGCGGGCGGCCAGGGTGCAGCGCCTGCCATTCCGCAGCGTTGTGGAAGATCCCCCGGCTATCGTCGTCGACAAAGCTTTCGGACGGGGCACCCTCGGCCAGTAGCACGTCGTGCCGGGCGAGCTCGACGTGGAAATAGTCGACATGCGAGCAATCGCGGTCCACCGCGATGGTGCTGCCGTTCACCAGGCACCGGGCCGGGATCAGCACACCATCGAGGAACATGGCATGCTCCGGCGACACGAGCAGGTCGCGGCGGGGCAGACCGTTCGCGAGCGAGCCGGCCCGAAAACGGATCGGCCGGACGGCCGGGTTGGCCGCCAGGAAGCGCCCGGCATAGCTGCGCCGCCCGATCCAACGGACCGGTTGGCGCTCGCCGGACGCGGTCACCACGACATCGCCGATCGCCATCGTCTCGACGGCAAGCTCGCCGCGGACCGTCAGGATGCGCGTGCCCCGGGCGTAGCAGGCAACGGTCAGATCCTCGACCCCGCTGGAATTCGGATCCTGCGCCAGCGTGAACATGTCCGCTGCAAGATCGCCGGCGAAGCTGAGCGTCGCCACCACCGACCCGGCATCGGTCAGCGCGAGGCTCGTCGTGTCGGTCGCCGCGGAGAATACCGGCGTGCCTGTGCCGTCGATCGTGTCGTAGAGCCCCAGGCCGGAGGTTTCGATCCCGACCGTATCTCCGGCGGCGAAATTGCCGATCGTCGCATTGAAGTCCTGCTGCTGCGCGGGCGTATCGCCGCCCGTCTCGCTGGCGAGGTCGCCGATCAACAGGAAGCCGCCGGCCCCGACGAAACCAGCGGCATTGCCGTTGACGGTACCATCGGTCGCAAGGACGGCGCCGTCGTACACCTGCAGCGTGCCCGTTCCGGTAATCGGGCCGCCGAGATCGAGCTGGCCTTGCTGCGCCTCGATCGTGCCGTCGTTGATGACGGTGTCGGCCGAGAGGGACAGGTCGGGTATGTCGGTGATCTGCGTCGGATCGACGGTCGTCTCACCCTGGCCGATGATGATGCCGAGATTGTCGATCTCGCTGCCATCCCCCAGCGCCGTGATCGACGCGGGCATGACGAAGCCGTCATCCGTATCGGACAGCGTGATCGTTCCGCTAGCATCGTTCTGCAGCAGGCCGACCTGGCCGGCATTGTCAGCCCCGCTCCCGCTCGACAAACCGATCGAGGTCCCCGCAAGCGTGGCCGACCCGGCGTTCTCGAGGGTCGCGCCGTCGACCGATAGGGCCGCGCCCCCAGCCCCCGCGGCGAACCCGCCCTGCGTCAACAGCGTGCCCGCCTCCAGCACGCCGCCCTCAAGCGTCGTCAAGCCGGTGACCGTGAGCGTGTACGCCTGGTAGGCCGTGCCGGAACCGAGCACCTCGTTATCGATCTGCAACGTCGGACCGTTGATGACGAGCGCGCCGTCCTGGGTGAAGTTCTCAGCGACCTGGTAGAGCGCCCCGCCGCCATCGCCGCTGTCGAATTGCAAGGTGCCGACGTCGGAGGTGATGCCGTCGTCCATCGTGACCGTGGTCGCCGGATCGAGCGTGAGGGTGCCGGCTCCGGTAAACCCGCCGCCGTCGAGGTTCGTGTAGTAGCTGTCGATCAGCAACACGCCCTGCTGGACGTCGATGGTGCCATCCGACACGATACTGGCGACTTCGATGGTGTTCTGCGGTGCCGGGTTGTTCGCGTCGCTGACGCTGATCAGGTCACCGTCGTTGTAGAAGTAGCCGTAATTATACCCAGGCACGGCCGAGTTGGCGAAGCTGCTGGTGATCGAGCTATCGGTGATCGTCAGCGTGCCGCTGCTGAGGTTCTGGAAGATGGCGAGGTCGCTGCCGTTGTCCGCAAATTCGAGCGCGGCCGGGACGGCGCTGGTGCCGAGCGTCGCGTCGCCGCCATTCTGGATGAACGCCGTGCCCGACAGAACGAACGGATCGGGATCGGAATTTTCGCCATCGAACAGGTTCCCACCGATCGAAAGCGTGCCGTCGGTCGCGACATACAGGTCCGGCGTGCTCCTGAACGTCGAACTCGTGTCGGTGAGCGTGCCCTGCACGAGGTCGAGCGCCCCGTCGATGGTCCATGTCGTCGTGTCCGGCGTGCCGGTCACGGTGCCGCCATCGATCGCGAAGGTGTCGGCTGTCGGAACGTCGGCGGCGATCGCGCCCAGCGTCGTATTGCCGCTGCTCTCGAGCGTCACCCCGTCATTGGCGAGCGTCAGATCCGGCTCGAGCGTGCTCGTGCCCGACAGATCGAGCGTGCCGGCGCCTTCGACCATACCGCCGATGCTGTTGTCGCTCCCGCTCAGCGCCAGCGACCCGGCGTCGACCTCGATGGTGCCGGTCGACGAGTTGGTGAACTGCGCGCCGATGGACGACACACCGGAGGTGCCGCTGGTGGCGGCCAGTTTCTCGACCAGCCCGTCATTGGCGAGTTCGCCATTGGCATCGGCGCCGAGCGCCGCGCTGTCGTCGAAGGTCAGCGTGCCGATCGTTGCGACGTGGAGGACCGCCGTGCCGCCGTCGTTGCCGCCGATGATGTCGTTGCCGAGCGTGCCGCCGATATTGCCGGACCCGGTCAGGTTGATGGTGATGTTGCCGTTGATGTGGCCGTCCGACACCACGTCGTTGAGATATTTCGCGCCCATCGCGAAGCTGCCGGAGACGGTGATGGTCACCGGGCCGACGCCGCTGGTGATGATCCCGCCGCCGTCGATGCCGGCCAAAGTGAGGTCGGGGATGGTTTCGTCCTGATCCACCTCCAGCGTCGTGTCGTCGACGTCGACACTGGCGACGTCCAGCGGGACGTAGCCGGGTTCGGACGCGTCGAGGATGACCGTGCCGCCGCCGGACAGATCGACGTCGTCACCAGCGGCCGGCGGCGGCCCTGGATTGGTGCCGGTGGGGTAATCCCAGTTCGAGCTATACCAATCGGCGGTCGTGCCATCCCAGGTAACGGTTGTCGGCAAAGCGATGTCTCCCCTAGCCCAGATCACGTGGGATCAGTCAGCGAACGGCGTGACAGCGAGTCGGTATCGATCCGTTCATAGGGGTAACGATCGAGCATTTGAATGGGGCAAAGGTCGTACGACCTGGGCGGTGACTGTCGGGAAAGATCAGCCGGTCGGCTTGCGGCAAACCAACAACACGCCGCCCACCTCGCTGGTGGCGATCATCCCCGCCGCCAATGCCAGCACCGGCGCACGGCGCAGCCCGAGCGGCATGAACACCCGGTTATACCACCACATCGCCCGCTCGCGTTGCCGCGCCAGGAACCACATGCCGAGCCGTTGCAGCCGGTTCGAGCGTGGCAACATGCCGGATGGGGCACTGCGCTCCACCGCGAACCCCACCGAGGCCAGCAGCGCGATCAGAGCGTCCGGCTCGTAGCGGCGGTGGTGGCCGACCACCTCGTCGAAGGTGGACCAGGCGGACGCATGCAGCGGCACCGACAGCAACAGCACCGCCCCTACCGCCGCCACGCGGGAGAGTTCGGCGAGGGTGGCGGCGTCATCCGCCACGTGCTCCACGATGTCCAACGCGCCGATCAGGCCGAACGCCCCGTCGGCGAACGGCAGGGCGGACAGCGAGGCCGCCACGGGGACGCCGCCGGCCCCGCCGAGCGCCCGCAGCGCCGGAACGCTGATGTCGGCGAACACCGTGCCCGCCACCGGCAACCGGGGGCGCAGGCCGGGCCCGACCTCCAAGCGCCTCGCCCCATCGGCGGCAAGGGATTGCACCAGATTCCAGGTGTTGAACCGCTCCGGGCCAATCAGGCGGGCGTCGGTCCACAGCCGGTCGTAGAAGGCGCGGTTGGCGTCGAACAGCGGGTCGCCGGCTTCGCGAGTATCTACGCCGACTGCCAATCGTCGCCGCGCCGGGTCACACGGCCCTCGCTCTGCAGCTTGATCAGATGGGCCAGCACATTCCGCTCGGCGGCCATCTTCAGGATGGGGTCGATCTTGGAATACAGCGCTTCCACCAGGCCCTTGCTGGTGTTCGGCCCTTTCGCCAGGGCAGCCGCGATGGCGTCCTCGCGGGTGACCCGGTGATGCAGCAGCGCCTCCACATACGGGTGCGGGTCGGTCAGCATCGGGCCATGGCCGGGCAGGTACGTCGTCTCGGACCGGGCGAGCAGGCGCTTCAGGCTGGCGAAGTAATCCGCCATGTTGCCGCCGGGCGGGCTCACGATACTGGACGACCAGCCCATCACGTGGTCCGCGCTGAACAGCACGCCATCCGGACGGGCGAAACACAGATGGTCCGCCGCGTGACCCGGCGTGAACACCGCCTCCATGCCCAGCACGGTCTCGCCGTCATGGATCTTCACGTCCGGCACGAACGCGTCGTCGGCACTCTGGTGCCAGCCGAGCGTGGGAACGCCGGTCTGTTCCTTCAGCGCGGCGACGGCCCCAAAATGGTCGCGGTGGGTGTGGCTGAGCAGGATGCGCACGATCGGGCCCGGCGTCAGGCGCAGGATGTCGGCGACATGGGCCGCGTCGTCCGGGCCGGGATCGAGCACGGTGACGCCGTCGTCGCCCTCCAGGAAATAGGTGTTGGTGCCGTGATAGGTCATGCGGCTCGGGTTATCCGCCACGATCCGGCTGATGCCCGGCAGCACGGGGTGCAGCTTGCCCCGCTCAGGCACGGGCTCGGTCAGGAAGGCCAATTCGGTCATGCTCCGGCTTCGGCGGTCATGCAGACGGCGCCCAAGGCGTCGCGTGTGCGCAGTTGCAGCCCCTTGTCGCCCCGCCAGGCCTCCACCTGCAAGGCGCTGCCGGCGAAGGCGGGGCGGCGGCCGCGGAAGCTGAAGCGGCCGACCGGGCCCAATTCGGCCGCGAGGGCGGCCATCCAGGTGGCTTGCAACGGGCCGTGCACGATCAGCCCGGGGTAGCCCTCGACGTCGCGGACATAGTCGGCGTCGTAGTGGATGCGGTGGCCGTTGCCGGTCAGGGCGGAGTAGCGGAACAGCAGCACCGGATCGGGATACACCTGCTTGGCGGCGACGGCGTCCACCGGGGCGGCCGGCTCGCCGGGCTTGACGGCATCGCCCTCGGTACCGCGGTAGACGATGTCCTGCTCCTCGGTGATCGCGAGCCCGGCCGGGCCGGCGATCTCGTGCTTGACGGTCACGAACACCAGCTTGCCGCTGCCGCCGGTCTTCTCGGTGACGGACAGGATGGTGCTGTGCCGGGTCACCGTCTCGCCGACGTGGAGCGGGGCGTGGAACTGCAGCCGCCCGCCGGCCCACATGCGGCGGGGCCGGTCGTGCACCGGGGGCAGGAAGCCGCCACGCTTGGGGTGGCCATCCGGGCCGAGGCCGCTGGCAGGCACCCAGTCGGCGAACAGCATCCAATGCCACAAAGGCGGCAGCATACTTTCCGGCAGGGTCACGTCGAGTGTTGCGGCGAGCCCGCGGACCTGTCCGGGTGCCACGACATCGGTGCGGGTCTCGGTGCGGCCGGTGTAATCGTCGAAGCTCATTGCGTCACGGCCGGTGCCGCGTCGTCCGCTCCCGTATCCGTCGGCGCCGGCCGAGGCCGCGGGCGGGGGCGCGGCTTCGCGGGCATCGCCGGCACCAGGGCGCGCAGGTCGACCGCGTTGCCCATGGCCAGATAGCCGGCGCGATTGGGGTGCAGCTTGTCCCCTGGTCCGCCCATGGTGGACGGCGGCACGAACTCCGGCCGCAACTCGCCGGTCTGCGGATCCACCGTCACGCTGTCGAAGTCGATCACGGCGTCGAACAGGCCGGGCTTGCGGATCAGGTCGTTCAGCGCGTGGCGGCGGTTGTCGGTGTCCACCGTGCCATAACCCGGGTTCGGGCTGCTGCGGCTGCTGGTGACGGTGGCGCCCACCACGCGCGCGCCCTTGAATTTGGCACGGATGCGGTCGACCAGGGCCTTCATGCCGTTGGCCACGGCGTCCGGGCTGGCATTGGCGGCGCCGAGGTCGTTGATGCCCTCGAACACGATCACGTCCGTCACGCCGGACAGCCCGAGCACGTCGCGGTCCAGCCGGGACGTGGCGGAGGGACCGCCGGAATACGGCTTGGACGGGGTGTAGTCGGCCGGACCGAGCACCTGGTTGCCGCCGATCCCGGTGTCGACCACGGTGACATGCACCCCGTCCTCGGCGTGCAGCCGGCGGGACAACACGTCGGTCCAGCGGTCGTCGCCGTTCAGGGTGGAGGCGGTGCCGTCCGTGATGCTGTCACCCAGGCAGACCACCACGCGGGTGTCGGGCGCCACCATCGCGTCGGCCGCATCCAGGAAATACCACGACGTGGTGCTGTTGGGGAACGCGCTGTCGTCTTCCAGTTCGCCGATAGCCCCGGCATCGGGGGCGGTGACGTAGGAGGTGGTCATGGCCTTGGCGTGCCAGGTCATCGGGCCGCTATCGCCGGGGATGTGGAAGGTCACGGCCAGCTTGCGGCCGGCGAGGTCGGGCCCCGCCGGGTCGTGCACGAAGGGCAGCATCACCGGGTCGGACCAGACCAGCGCGCCGGGCGCCACGGTGACGGTTTTCTTGCCGGCGAAGGTCAGCGGGCGGTTGGTGCCGGGCACCAGGGCCGCTCCGCTCATCTGCAGCCCGGCGAAGGCGGTGTCGAACGTCACCGGCTTGGTGCCAAACGCGTTGGAGAAACGGAACCGCATCTGCCGGCCCCACACGTCCGGCTTGAGGATGAGGCGAAAGCTCTGTTCGTGCGCCCCGGTATCGGGGTGGGCGAAGGCGAACGACAGGTCCGGCTGGGCGGTGGGATTGCCGGAGGGGTATGGCCCCTGATCGGCCCCCGCCCAGACGGTGGCCCAACGCTGGGCCATGGCGGGGGTGGCGAGGAGGACCAACCCGGAGGCCAGCAGTAGTCGCTTAAGCTTGGACGGCATGGGACGGCTCCGTTCGAGGGCGGAGAGTGTCACCGGACGGCGCGTGGCTCAAGGTGGGCCTTCTCCCTCTCCCGTCCTTCTACGGGAGAGGGCCGGGGTGAGGGCCGCTTTGCCGCTGAAACCGAATATCGGGACGCTGCCGCACCCTCACCCCGGCCCTCTCCCGCCCGCGGGAGAGGGAGAAGAAAGGTCCTGCTTCAAGGGTCGGCTGTCGCCTGAATTTGCGGCCCGTGGCGGTCCACCAGCAAGGCGCTGGCCTCGTTGAGCCCGCGCAACTCGACGTTGATGCCGTGGCGGCGCAGCTTGGTCACCACGTCCTCCAGCGCACCGACGGCGGTTATGTCCCACAGATGCGCGGCGGTCAGGTCGATGCGCACGTTGGGCACCGTGTCGCGCAGGTCGAAGCGTTCGGCGAAGGCCTCGGCGCTGGCGAAGAAAATCTGGCCGGACACGCGATACAGGCGGGTCTGGGTGGCGGCATCCAGCGTGGTCTGCACGTCCATCATCCGCGTGACCTTGAAGGCAAAGAACACGCCGCTCAGCAGCACGCCCACCCCGACCCCCGCCGCCAGGTCGTGGGTAGTGACCGTCACCGCCACCGTGGCCAGCATCGCCACGCTGGAGACTTTCGGGTGCCGGGTCAGGTCCCGCAGCGACGCCCACGAGAACGTGCTGGCCGACACCATGATCATGATCGCCACCAGCGCCGCCACCGGCACGCGGGCTACCCAGGGCCGCAGCAGCACCATCAGCGTCAGCAGGAACACGCCGGCCACCAGGGTGGACACGCGTCCCCGGCCGCCGTAGCGCAAATTGCCGACCGTCTGGCCAATCATGCCGCACCCGGCGATGCCGCCGAACAGCCCGGCCGCGGTGTTGGCGAGGCCGAGGCCGACGCACTCCATCGCCTTGGAGCTGGTCGTCTCGGTCCAATCGTCCACGACGGTCGCCGTCATCATCGATTCGAGCAGCCCGACCACCGCCATGGCGAGCGCGAACGGCGCCACGATGCCGAGCGTCGCCAAGTCGAACGGCACGTCTGGCAGCAGCAGCGACGGCAGCGAGCTCGGCAGGCGGCCGAGGTCGGCCACCGTGTGCACCGGCATGGGCACGGCGATGCTGAACACGGTCAGCACCACGATGCAGATCAGCGGCGAGGGGATGGCCGTGGTCAGGCGCGGCAAAAGGTAGATGATCGCCAGCCCGGCCGCGATCAGGGCGTAGGTGTGCCAGGTGACACCCAGCATCTGCGGCACCTGGGCGGAGAAGATCAGGATCGCCAGCGCGTTCACGAACCCGGTCCGCACCGAGCGCGACACGTAGCGCATCAGCACGTCCAGGTGCAGCAATCCGAAGACGATCTGGAACAACCCGGCCAGAACGGTCGCGACCAGCAGATACTGCAGCCCGTGACTGCGCACCAACGCCGCCGCCACCAAAGCCACCGACCCGGCGGCGCCCGAGATCATCGCCGGCCGCCCCCCCGCAAAGGCGAGCACGATGCCGATCACGAACGAGGCATACAGCCCAACCTGCGGGTCCACCCCGGCCACGAACGAGAACGCGATCACCTCGGGGATCAGCGCGAACGTGCCCACCATGCCCGCCAGCACGTCGCGCCGGAGGTCACCGAAGCCGCTGAACCATTCCGAACGGTAGTGCGCGATCATCAGGTGACCCGGTTGCGGGTCTGGAACCGCTCGTCCCGCCAGACCTGCGTGTCCAGCACGTCACGCAGGATCGCCACCACGTCCCACAGCTCCGCGTATCGTAGCGTCAGCGGGGTGATGCCGAACCGCAGGATGTCCGGCGTCCGAAAATCGCCGATGACGCCGCGTTCGATCAGCGCCTGCATCACCGCATACGCCTCGGTGTGGCGGAACGAGACCTGGCTGCCGCGGCGGGCCGGGTCGGTCGGCGTGACCAGCTCGAGGCCGGGGCAGTGCTGGGCGGCCAGATCCATCATGACTTGCGCCTGCCGCAGCGACTTCGCCCGAAGCAGCTCCATCGGCGCCCGCAGCGCGATGTCCACGCCGACCTCCAGCGCCGCCATCGCGAGGATAGAGGGCGTGCCGACCGTAGCCCGGGCGATGCCGGGTGCGGGGGCGTAATGGGGGTGGAACGCGAACGGCTCGGCGTGGCCCAGCCAGCCGGTGAGCGGGTAGCGCGCCTCGGCCTGTAACGCCTCGGCCACGTACAGGAAGGCAGGCGCGCCCGGGCCGCCGTTGAGGAACTTGTAGCCGCATCCCACCGCCATGTCGGCCCCGGCAGCGGCCAGGTCCACCGGCACAGCACCGGCCGAATGTGCCAGGTCCCACAGCGCCAGCGCCCCGGCCGCATGGGCCGCCGCCGTCAACGCCGCCATATCGTGCATGGCGCCGGTGCGGTAGTTCACGTGGGTCAGCATCACCACGGCCACATCCGGACCCAGAGCTGCTTCGATCCCCTCCGCGGGCACCGTCCGCAGCTCGTGGTCCCGGCCGAGCAGCGCGATCAGTCCCTCCGCGATATACAGGTCGGTCGGGAAATTCCCCGCCTCCGACAGGATCACGCGCCGGCCCGGGCGCAACCCGACCGCGGCCGCCAGCAGCTTGAACAGGTTCACCGACGTCGAATCCGCCGTCATCACCGTGCCCGCTGGCGCGCCCAGCAACCGGCCGATCTTGTCGCCGACGCGCTCCGGCAGGCCGATCCACCCGGCATCGTTCCACGAGCGGATGAGCCCCCCGCCCCACTCCCGCTCGATCACCGCCGCCACCCGGCCCGGCGTGGCGCGTGGTAAAGCACCCAGCGAGTTGCCGTCCAGGTAGACCACACCCTCCGGCAGGATGAACTCGTCGCGGAACTGGCCGAGCGGGTCGGCGCGGTCCAGAGCTTGCAGGTCGGCACGCGTGATCGGCATGACAGTCTCCACGCTAAATCGGGGCGTCTATTTGCTGCCGACGAACAGAGGAATTGGCAATGCCTGGGATGACCGACTGGACCACGCTGGCCGCCGCCATGGCGGCCGAAGCGACCGCGACGGACAAGCAGGAGTTCGGCTCGTTCTTCCTGCTGCGCCTGCTCGGCATGGCGGTGAGCTACGAGGGCGACACCTGCATCGTGCAGTTCGACGCAACGCCCGGGCTGGCCAACCCGCGCGGCACGCTGCACGGCGGCATGTTGGCCACGGCGATGGACATTTCCATGGGCCATCTGCTGCAACGGACCGCCGGCGCCGGTGCGACGGTAGAGATGAAGGTGCAGTACATGGCCGCCGTGACCGACGGCCCGGTCCGCTGCACGGGCAGCTTCCTGCGCCGCGGCCGCTCCATCTGCTTCATGCAGTCGCTCGCCACCGGCGCCGACGGCTCGTCCGTAGCGCACGCAACCGCCACCTGGCGCGTGTTGCCCTCTTCTCCCTCTCCCGCAGGCGGGAGAGGGCCGGGGTGAGGGTGCGACTGCCGCAACGGACTCAGTGTCAGCCGCGAAGCAGCCCTCACCCCGGCCCTCTCCCGTGAAGGACGGGAGAGGGAGAGGCGATCGCCACCCGCGTGCGCCGGGCGACGCTGCGCAGCAGGCCCGGCCAGACCCGCGCGGCAGCGACCAAGGCATCGCGCACCACCGCGGCCCGGGTCAGCCGGTACAGCCCGAAGGCAAGCCGCACCGGTGGCCCGGCGTCGCGCCGCATGGCCCGGTGATAGGTCGCGGCATCCTGCCCGGCGAGCACCGCGTCGGCTGCCAGCCGGGCGCTGTGCAGCGCGATCGCCATGCCGTCGCCACAGAACGACGGGATCACCGCCGCCTGATCGCCCACCCGGTACACACCCGCCTGCTCCGGCCCCTGGTGCACGAAGCCATACGGCACGCGGAAGATGCTGAGCGGCCGCTCCCAGCACGGCCGCGCGCCATCCAGGCGGCGCGCGAGATGCGAATCCTGCCGCTCCAGCGACGCCAGCAGCGCCGGCCAGCTCTCGCCATACTCCGACCGCTCCACCAGCAGGCACAAATTGGCCATCCCGTGTTCCACACATTGCAACCCGGCGTAGCCACCCCGAAACAGCACGACCTCGACATGCCCGGCGAGCGCCGCTTCCTGGCCGGGTCGCAAACGGAAATGCATCTTGAACCCGATCAGCGGATCCGGCGCCGTCCGCACCGCCCGGGGCGCGCCACGCAGATCGTGCTTCCCGGTCGCGAGCAACAGCGTTGGCGCAGCGAGCACGCCGGCCTCCGTGATCACCGACCCGGCCTCGACGCCGCGCACCCGCACACCGCGCCTCACATCGGCGCCCAACTGGCCGGCGCGCTGTAGCAACGCCTCGTCCAGCGCGTAACGGGACAGGCCGGCCGCGGCGAACGGCAGCCGGGTCTCGGCCACCCGGCCACGATGGACCAGCCGCATCGCCGTGATCGGGGCCGCACCCAACGCCGCGGTGTCAATGCCGAGCTCCGCCAAATCGGCCAGCGCCTCGCCACTGAGGAACTCGCCGCAGATCTTGTGCGCCGGGGCGGTCTCGCGTTCGAGCAGCGTGACGCCCCGCCCCGCCCGGGCCAACCGGCACGCCGCCGACGCGCCCGCCAGGCCACCGCCCGCGATGACGACCGGACTCAGCGCAACCGGCCGACGCAGAGGCGGAACGGAAAGCGCCAACGCACCTCGCCGGGCACGCCAGCCTCCGCCAGCAATCGCTCCCACTCGGCCCGGCGGAACGCTCGCGCGATCGACACCGGGCCGTCATGCTGCACGAAACGGTGCCAGCGCATCACCCGGGAGAGCAGCCGAAAGCCGTGATACGGCAGGGCGTGGCGGTGCAAATCGTTCACGAACCAGCCGTAGCGGGCGTGAAGCTCCATCCAGCGCAGGAACGCCACGATCTGCGCATTCGACAGGTGGTGCGTGAACAGCGAGCTGATGATGTAGTCGGGCGCCGGGTCGGGAACGGTCGCAAGGACGTCCCCAGTCTGCAGGGCCAGCGCCAAGCCGGGCGAGGCCGCGCGGGCGGCCGCGGCCGCGGCGGGGTTCATGTCGACGCCGCCCAGTTCCACGGCCCGGCCACGCCGGCGGCCCCAGCGTGCGACGGCTCGCAGCATGTCGCCATGGCCGAACGCCACGTCATACACCGACACTGCCTCGCCCGGCTGACGGCGGCGCATGGCGCGATCCAGCCAGGCCAGCGTCGGGCGGCGGGCCAGGGTGACGGCATTGACCTGCGCCAAATCCCGCAGACAGCGGGCATAATCCGCCTCGTCGGTGCAGTCCGTATCCATCAGCTCGGCCGCGTCGCTTCGGGCGGCCAGCGTCATGCGCGGCGGAACCGGAACGTCTCGGCGCACAGGCCCGGCCCGAACGCCATCGCCAGCCCGTTCTGCGGCCCGGAGGACCCGCGCATCATCCGCTCCAGCACGAACATGATCGTGGCGGACGACATGTTGCCGAAATCCCGCAACACCTCGCGCGACCAGCCGAGCGCGCCACGGCTGAGCCGCAAGCCTTGCTCCACCCCATCGAGCACGGTGCGCCCGCCGGCATGCACGGCCCACAGATCGATCTGCTGCGTCGCCTGGCCGCGCAGCAAGCCGCCATCATCCTCCCGCTCCAACTCGCCCCGCAGGGCGGTGGCGATGCGGCCGGGCACCTTGCCGGACAGCCGCATGTCGAACCCCTGGTCGCCGATGCGCCAGGTGATGAGGTCGGCGGAATCGGGCAGCGTGGTGGAGCGGAAATCCACCAGTCCGAACCCCTCCGGCTCGGCCGTGACCAGGGCCGCCGTGGCGCCGTCGGCGAACAGCATGAACGACAGCACCGTCTCCAGATCCGCCGTCTCCTGCAGATGCAGCGTGCAGAGTTCCAGGTTCAGCACCAGCACCCGCGCCGCCGGGTCGGAGCGGACGGTGTGGAACGCGGTGCGCAGCGCGCTGACGCCGGCGTAGCAGCCCATGAACCCGACCAGCGTCCGCTCGATGGTCTGTGACATGCCGAGGCGGGCGGCGATGACCTGGTCCAACCCCGGCGCGGTAAAGCCGGTGCACGACGCGACCACGATGTGGGTGAAGCTCGCCGGGTCTTCCCCCAGGGCACGAACGGCTTCCAGCGCCAGGTCGGTCGCGTGCTGCTCGTAGCGCTGCATGCGGGCGGCGGTGGAGGGGAAGCGGCCACGGTTCAGGAACCCGTCGGCGTCCACCTGGTCCGCCCCGGGGACGCCCGGCCGCAACACCGAATAGCGGTGCTCGATGCCGGAGCGTTCCGCCATGCGATCGAACAGGGTGCGCGACTTCTCGTCCGGCAACAGGGTGCGCGCCCAGGTGGCGAACGCCGCGTGCACGTCGTGCGCTGGGACCGCGGTCCCGATCCGGTTGATATGGGGCACGGTCATGCGCGGCGCACCACGAGCACGGCATTCAACCCGCCGAACGCAAACGCGTTGGACATCGCCACGTTCACATCCGCGGCCCGCGCCTCGTTCGGCACGCAGTCGATGTCGCACTCCGGATCGGCCATGGTGAAGCCGGCCGTGGGAGGCAGGACGCCCTCCCGCAGCGCCATCGCCGTCGCGATCAGTTCAAGCGCGCCACCAGCCGTCATGCAGTGTCCGATCATGGATTTGGTAGAGGAAACCGGCAGCCGGTCCAGCGCCGGGCCGAATACCTGTCGCAGGGCCGCGACTTCGGTGCGGTCGTTCAGCCGCGTGCCGGTGCCATGCGCGTTCACATAGTCGACCTGCTCCGGCGCGCAACCCGCATCCGCCAAAGCCGCCCGCATCGCCCGCGCCGCGCCCGCGGAATCCGGCGCGGTGACGTCTGCCGCATCGGCGCTCATGCCGAACCCGGCGATCTCCATCAGCGGCGTAGCCCCCCGCCGCGCCGCGTGCCCGGCCTCCTCCAGCACCAGGATGCCGGCGCCCTCCCCGATCACCAGCCCGTTGCGATCCCGCGAGAACGGCCGGCAGCCATCGGGCGTGAGCACGCGCAGCGCCTCCCACCCCTTCAGGAAGCCCACCACCACCGAGGCGTCGGCCCCGCCCGTCACCGCCACATCCACCATGCCCGACCGGATCATGTGCGCGGCCTGGCCGATCGCGTGGTTGGACGACGCGCAGGCTGACGCCACCGCGTAGCACGGCCCGCGGATGCCGAACTCGATCGAAACATGGCTGGCCGGGGCGTTCGGCATGATGCGGGGCACGGTGAACGGGTGCACCCGCGGCTTGCCCTTGCCATACAGATCGTCATACGCGCTGTCGAAGGATTCCACCCCGATCGCGGCCCCCAGGATCACGGCCGCATCCTCCGCGTCGCCGCGCCCGAACCCGGCCTGCGCCATCGCCTGCCGCGCCGCGATCAGGCCCAATTGCGACGTCCGGTCCAGCATCGGCAGTTGCCGCGTGGTGAAATGCCCTCCCATGTCCAACCCGCGCACTTCCCCGGCGAGCCGGGCCGACAGACGCTCGGTCGGGATGGTCTCGATCGGGCCGATCCCCACCCGCCCCGCCCGCAGCGCCGCGAAGAACGCGGCCACGTCGTGCCCGGTCGCGCACACCGCACCCATCCCCGTCACCATGACCCGGCGCGTCACCTCGCCAACTCGCCCCGCACCGCCGCGAAAACATGTTTCACCAGCCCGCCGACTGTGGCGAACTCGCCATTCTCCTGGTCCGCCGCCACGGGGATCTCGACGTCGAAGTGGCTTTCCAGCGCGAAGATCGCCTGCACCATGTCGAGCGACGCGATATCGAGCGATGCGATGGTCGCCTCGGGGGTGAGCCGTTCCAACTCGACGCCCGTTTCCTTGGCGACGATGGTCAGGATTTCCGCGATCCGCGGATCCCCTGCTGGCCAAGTCGCCTCTGCTGTCACCGGTCCGCCCCTCGATTGTGTGTCAGATGGCTCTGTCCGCGGCGTTTGCAGCGGCCCAGCCCCATTCCAACTCCGCAGGAGCGATAATGTTCGCATTTGATGCAAACACGGCTTCGGGCCGCCCGCCAAAGCGTTTACACCTCGCCCATGGATCCGGCTAAAATGTAGGGTGCAATGCGCTTTGGCATTGCACCAACGTCCACCTCGATGGCGCCCTGGGGGCGGTGCAATGCCAAAGCGCATTGCACCCTACAAGGAGGGTGTCGGCTTTCGCTACTCGCGGGATACGCCTTTGGTCGGCCGTCGAGCAGACCGCGCTACCCTGCCGTACGCCGCCACCCGAACGCGAACAGTCCCGCACCGACCAGCAGAGAACCCCCAGTCCTGTTCACGACCCGCTGCACGCGAGGCTGCCTGAGCCGCTGCCGCGCCGCCGAAGCCAGCAATGCGAAGCCGAGTGAGTTCAGCGTCGCCATGGTCACGAAGGTGCTCACCAGGATCATCACCTGCGGCAAGAACTCCCGCGACCCATCCAGGAACTGCGGAACGAACGCCACGAAGAAAATGATGCCCTTGGGATTGAGCGCGGTGACGGCGTAGGCATGGGCGAACATCCGCAACGGGCCCGCCGCAGGCGCGGCCTCGAAGCCGTCCGCACCCACTGGCGCGCGCCACAGTTTGATGCCCAGGTAGATAAGGTAGGCGCCCCCGAGCCAGCGCAGCCCGGTGAACACCATGGCAGACGTCGCGAGCACGGCACCCAGCCCCAGCATGGACGCCGTCATGGCGGTAAGGTCGCCGAGTGCCACACCTGCCACGATGGCGGCGGCCGGCTTTCGGCCATGGCCAAGCGCGTACGATATGACGAGCAGGACCGTGGGCCCGGGGATGGCCAGCAACACGGCAGAGGCGGCGACGAAAGCGAGCCAATGATCGATGGACATGGACATTCCTGTTCGTTGATCCCATCCCTCCATGGCCCTCCGCAAGACGCAAGGGTCGCACGACCGTAGACAAACGGGAACATCCTGTGTTCTTCTTTCGTTCGTGACCCTTCAATCCATCCAAGCCGAGCCCACCACCCCCGACCAGCGCGAGGCCAACGCGCAGTACTACCTCCGCGTCCTCCACCGCCTGATCGAACTCGGGGCAAGCCTGGCCGAGCGGATCCAACAGCAGCCCGTCAACCACGCCGAAGCGACCGCCGCCGGGATCGAGCTCAGCGCCGAGCCCGCCAGTGTTGTCAGCATCGAATTCGATCGCACCGTCCGCGGCGTCCGGCGCAGCATCCTGCTCGCGCAGCACATTCAGGATCCGGCGCCCGCGCGCGCCGCCGCCGACCCGGTGCAGCACCGCAGCCTCGTCCGCCAGCGCATCCTCCGCGTGGTGGAAGACGAGATCCACGACAAATTCCACGGTGAAGCGGCCGACGCCCTGCGCCGGGAATTGGTCGAACGCCTGGAAAGCCCCGAACTCGAATACGAGATCGACACCCGGGCCGCCGACGAGATCATCGTCGATATCCGGCACGACCTCGATACCGCCGGGTTGCCCGGCTACCACCATCCGTGGAAGCGCCGCACCCCGGACGACGTGGCAGACCTCCACGCCCTCGCCGCCGGACGGCCTGCAGGCTTGCACAGGAGCAGACCGCCAACCTCGCCCGTGCGGGAGCGGCCGACACTGCCGGCCAACGATGGCGAGGCCGTGGCGATGCTGTTGCAAGGCGACGGGCGATTACCAGCGACGTAGCCCGCATCGCACTTCAGCGATGCGGGGCTTCGATGAAAACGGTCGAATCTCGGCGAGCACGCCCGCATCGCGAAAGCGCAATACGCCCTACTCGAGCGGGGCGTTGGCATACTCCTTCATGCTCAGGATCGCGATGGCGCTGAGCGCACCGCCGGTCATCACGTAAAACGCCGGCGTGAGTGGATTGCCCGTCACGTTGACAAGCCAGGTCGAAATCAACGGCGCGAACCCACCGAACAGCACGACGGCGAACCCGTAGCTGACGGACAGCGCCGTGTAGCGCACGCGCGTCGGAAACATCTCCGCCAGTATCGACGGGATCGTGCCGGTGTAGAGCGCCTGGAACACGGCATTGCAGACCAGCGCCAGCAGCAGGCTTTCGAACGTTCCGCCATGCACGGCAAGCAGGAACAGCGGATAATCGAAGAACAGGTTCAACAGGGCGCACGCCAGGATCAGCGGCCTGCGCCCGATCCGGTCGCTCAGCGCGCCCACCAGCGGCGTCAGCACCACGATCACCACACCCGAGGCCACCGCGCAGGTGAAAGCGGCGCCAGGCGCCAGATGCATCGTTTTGATCGCGTAGGCGACGAGATAGACGACGAAGATGAAGTTGGCGATGCAGCCGACGATGCTCAGCCCGAACGCCTGCAGCATGCGCGGCCCGAACTCGCGGATGGCGACGACGAAGGGCGAGCGCTCCACTTTGCGCAGTTCGACGACACGCTCGAACACCGGCGTCTCCGCGACCTTCTTGCGCAGGAAATAGCCGATGGGGCCGAGCAGGAAGCCGCACAGGAACGGAATTCGCCAACCCCAGGCATAGAAATCCGCCTGGCTCAGATTGGAGGCGAGCAGTGCCGCGGAAACCGAGCCGGTCAGCGAGCCGATCTGCGTGCTGAATTGCTGCCAGCTGCCGGTGATACCACGCTTGCCCGGCGGTGCGTATTCGACCAGGAACGCGGCGGCCCCGCCCCACTCGCCGCCGGTCGAGAACCCTTGCAACAGACGGAACAGCACCAGCAGCAACGGCGCCCAGACACCGATCGAGGCGTAGGTCGGGATCAGGCCCACCGCGCCGGTCGACACCGCCATGAGCCCGATCGTGACCACGAGGGCGGCGCGCCGTCCCATGCGGTCGCCGTAGGCGCCGAGCACGATGGCGCCGACCGGGCGCATCATGAACGCCGCGCCGAACGCCGCATAGGTGCCATACATCGAGACGTTGTCCGGATAGAACGCCCGGGTGATCGCGACGGCGAAGAAGCCGTAGATCGTGAAGTCGAACAACTCGAAGAAATTGCCGATCGCACACGACAGGATAGCCCGGCGCCGCACGGCGGCCAGTTCGCGCTCGGTGAACGCGTCCTGCACAGAAAGTTCCTCGGACATTCGGTTACTCCTAAGGGGCTTCGGGCCAGCCTACGAACGGGACTGCGCCGGGAATAGAAACGATCGGCAAGGGATCATGTCACACTGGCTTTAATTCACCCACTGGCCGCCATCGACGTCGATCACCTCGCCCGTCATGAAGTTGGGCGTCACGGTGGCCAGGAAGGCGGCGACCTCGCCGATATCCTCGGGCGTGCCGTAGCGGCCGAGCGGGATGGAGCGGATCACCGCCTCGCTATTGGCCGCGAGCATCGTGCGGGTCAGCTCCGTCTCGATCGCGCCGGGGCAGATCGCGTTGACGGTGACGGTCGGCGCCAGTTCCTTCGCCAGCCCGCGGGTCAGCCCCAACACCCCCGCTTTCGCCGTGCAATAGGCGAAGCGGCTGACAGCCGAAAAGCCGGCGCCGGTGTTGGCGCTGACGGAGGAGATGTTGATGATCCGCCCCCCACCCGCCGCCAGCATCGCGGGGGCGACGGCCTTGCACCAGCTGAACTGGCTTTTCAGGTTGGTGTCGATCGTGAGGTCCCACTCGGCCTCGTCGATCTCCAACAGGCCCTTCGGCTGGCTGATCCCGGCGTTGTTCACCAGCACGTCCACCTGGCCCCAGCGCGCGAGCACGGCGGCGGCGGCACCCTGCACCCAGGCATGATCCGCCACGTTCCCGCGCAGGGCGATCGCGTCCACGCCGAGCGCGATGGCCTCGGCGACGGTGGCGTCGAGTTCCGCCTCCAGCCGGTCCGCAAGCGCCACGGCGAAGCCGCGTTTTGCCAGGGCGAGTGCAATGCCGCGGCCGATGCCGCGCGCCCCGCCGGTGACGATGGCTGTCTTGGTCATGCGGGTACCTCCGGATAGGCGCGGCGTAAGGCGGCCATCGCTTCGGGCAGCGACGCGGCGCCGGGCAGCAACTCGAACAGCTTGGATTTGACGAAGAAGCGCCAATGCACCGGCATCGCCGCCAGGATCGCCGTCAGGTCGCGATAGATGTCGGCGGTCCACACCGCCTCGTGCGCATCGCGCTCGGGGCCGAACGCAAAATGCGGTGCGATGCCGGCCCGGCGCCGTTCGGCGCGGGCCGCTTCGGTGGCCGCCGGGTCGGGGGTGCCGTCGCATGTCAGCACCACGCCGTACTCGCGCAAGGCTGCCTCGGTGGAGACGTAGCCACGGGCGACGTCCAGCGCCACACGCTCCGGCTCGCGCTCGAGCGGGTCGCCCCGGCCGCCGCCGCCGGGTGAGTGGATGTGCAGCACGTCGCCCGGGTCCATCGTCAACGTGTCGGTGTTCCCGAGCACACGCTCCTTCGCGGTACCCGGGTTCAACACGAAGCCGGAGGGTGCGCCGGGGCCACCGCCCAAGATGCCCCAGGGCCGGAAATGCGAGCGGTCCCGATTGCGCGCGGTCACCCGGCTGTTCGGCGCGGACACACGGAAGTCCATCGCCGTCGCCAGTCCGCCACGCCAACGGCCGGCGCCGCCGGAATCCGGCAATAGGCCGTAGCGCAGTACCTGGATCGGCACCTCCGCCTCGGTGATCTCGATCGGCGTGTTCTTCAAGTAGGCGGCGTCTGCGCCGGATCCGTTGGTGCCGTCCCGGTGCGGCATTCCGCCCGCACCGCCCACCACCGGATTGACCGCTGCGAGCACACTGCGATGCGTCCGGTTATCCGTCGTCATCACGTTGACGATGCTGCTGGAGCCGGCCGGGGCGGCCGGCATGCGCTCCGGCACCGCCAGCCCGAACGCGCCGAAGATCACCGAGCGCAGCCGCGAGCAAGTGAGCGAGCGCATGCCCACCGCCGCCGGGGAATGCGGGTTCAGCACCGTTCCCTCCGGCACGATGCAGGTGAACGGCCGCGTCAGCCCGGCGTTCAGCGTGATCCCGGGGCTGAGCGTGCAAAGCACGTAATACACGCCCACCAGCAGCAGCGTATGCCGCGGATCGCCGCCGGTGGGAACGTTCAACGCCGAGGTCAGCTGCGGATCGCTGCCGGTGAAATCCAGCACGGCGGCGCCGCCGGTGATCCGCAAGGTCAGCGCCAGGCGGCACGGGTTGCCGCCGACAGAGTCTTCATCGGCATAGTCGGCGAAGAAGTATTCGCCATCCGGGATTGACTGCAGCACTTCACGGGCCTGGTGTTCGGCGTAGTCCAGCAGCCGGGCCATGCCGGCCATCACCGGGGCGGCGCCGAACTTGGCCGCCATCTCCAGCAGCTTGCGCTCGCCGGTGTTCAGCGCCCCGATGAAGGCGCGCAGATCGCCCGCGTTCTGGTCCGGCTTGCGGACGTTCAGCATCATGACCCGGCGCAGTTCGTCGTTCATCACGCCGCGGCGATACAGCTTCATCGGCGGGAAGCGGATACCCTCCTGGTGCACCTCCGTCAGCGCGCGGGACAGGCTGGCGGGCACGGCGCCGCCCATGTCGGTGTTGTGGATGTGGCCGCAGGCGAAGCCGATGATGCGGCCATCGGCGAACACCGGTTTCCACATATGCACGTCCGGCACGTGGGTCGCGACGAAGCCGCTATAGGGGTCGTTGGTGAAGCAGATATCGCCGGGTTCGTAGTCGTCGATCATGGCCATTGCCCGGCCGTAGGTAATGCCCGGATACCAGGTTGCGCCTAAGTCCAACGGCACCGCCACCGCGACCCCGGCGGCGTCGGTGATCTGGGTGGTGAAATCCTCCGTCTCCTTCACGAAGGTCGAGAAGGCGGTGCGATACAGCGTGTACGCCATCGTCTCGGCGGCGGCGCGCAGATGGTTGCCCATCACCTGCAGCGTGACCGGGTCGATGATGTCGCTCATGCCCCGGCTCCCGTCAGATGCAGATTGCCGAGCGCGTCGACCGCGCCCTCGAAGCCGGCGGGGATGCACACGGTGGTATCCTCCTGCGCGATGATGGCGGGGCCGGACAGGCGATGGCCGTGATGCAGTGCGTCGCGGAGATACAGCGGCACGGATTGCAGCGCGCCATCCTGCCAAACATCCACGGTCCGTTCAGGCGTAGGGGCGCCCTGGACCAGCGGTTCGGTGGGAAAGTCCGGTGGGGCGGTGGCGCCGGCGATCACCAGGCGAAGGTTGACGAGCTGGGCGTCGGCAGTCTCGTCGGCAAAATCATAGATCGCGGCGTGCTGGCGATGGAACGCGGCGGCTACGGCCGCCATGTCGCCGTCGCGCACCCAGACTTCCTCGAGACGCACCTCGATCTCGAAGGATTGCCCGGCATAGCGCATGTCGGCCAGCAGCGTGACCTCCGCTTCGCCGCTGAAACCCTGGTCGTCGCGCAGCCAGGCTTCCGCGTCGCGCCGCAGCTTGGCCCCCGCCGCTACCAAGGCCGGACCGGACTCGTTGTTCACCTCCAGCAACAGCGTCAACACGAAGTCGTTCTTGATCGCGGCGATCAGACCGCCGAGTGCGGACACAACGCCGGGCCGTCGTGGCACCATGACCCGGCGCATCCCCAATTCACGCGCCAACAGGCAACCGAGCATCGGCCCGGCGCCACCGAACGGCATCATGCAGAACTCCGCCGGGTCGACGCCGTAGCGGCCGATCAGCTTGTTCACCTCGACGAACATGTTGGACACGCAGACACGGATGATCGCCTCCGCCGTCTGCTGCAAGGACAGGCCCGTCGCGTCGGCCAGGCGACCGACGACGGCCTCCGCCCGGTCGCGCTCCATGCGCACGCTGCTGTAGGCGAGCGGCGTGTGGCCGAGCCAACCGCACACGGCCATGGCGTCGGTGATGGTGGCGCGGTCGCCGCCCCGCCCGTAGCAGGCCGGACCGGGTGTGGAGCCGGCGCTCTCCGGCCCGACTTTCAGCACGCCGAAGCCGTCCACCGTCGCGATCGATCCACCGCCATCGCCGATCGAGGTGACGGAAACGGACGGGATGAACAGTGGGAATTCCCCCACCACCTCGCCGCTGCCGAACAGCGGTTGGCCATCCATCACCAACGCCACATCCGCGCTGGTACCGCCGATGTCGAGCGTGAGTGCGGTGGAAAGCCCCGCCTGCCGCGCCAGGAACGCAGCGCCCATCACGCCGGACGCGGTGCCGGACAGCAGCATGCCGACGCAGGATGTCTTGCCCGCCTCGGTGCCCATCACGCCGCCATTGGACTTCGTCACCATCGGGCGCGCGGAGACACCCTTGCGCTGCAATGCAATTTCCAACGAGCCGAGATAGCCGGCCACGCGGGGATGGACGTAGCCGTTCAGGATAGCGGTGGTGGTGCGCTCATACTCGCGGATCACCGGCCAGATTTCGGTGGAGGTGAACACGAACAAATCCGGCGCGGTCTCCCGAAGGATGGCCGCTGCTTGCTGCTCCAGCGCGGGATTGCGGTAGCTGTTGAGGAACGCGACGATTACGCCCAACGCGCCCCGGCTGCGCGCGACGATCGCCGCCTGCTTCACGGCGTCCACGTCCAGGGGCGTGAGGATGCTGCCATCGGACAGCACACGGCCTGGGATGCCGAAGATGCGGTCACGCGGCACCAGCGGGTCCGGCCGGGCGCAGAACAGGCTCTGCATGTCCGGCATGCGCAGCCGCGCCAGTTCCACCACGTCCTCGAAGCCGGCGGTGGTGAACAGGGCCATCGCCGCGCCCTTACGCTGGATCACGGTATTGATCCCGACCGTGGTGCCGTGAACGAAGGCGGTGACATCCGCCGGGTCCATCCCGTGCCGGCTCTGCAGCAGCGTGATGCCGTCCATCACCTCCTGCCCCGGATCGGCGGGGGTGGTGAGGACCTTCAGCGTATGCAGAGCGCCGGAGCTTTCGTCTAAAGCGCAGAAGTCGATGAAGGTACCACCTATGTCCACGCCGATCCGCCAAGTCATTGCGTATTCCTTCTAGACGGCGGTGAGCCGCTCGATTCCGTAGACCCGGTCCAGCAGCAGCAGCGCGGCGACGGCGATCACCATCTGCACCGTGCTGATCGCCGCGATGGACGGGTCGAACTGGTTTTCCATGTAGCTGAGCATCACCACCGGGAGCGTATTGACGCTCGCGCTGCCGAAAAAGAACGATAGCGGTAAATTGTCCATCGAGGTTAGGATAGCGAACATGCCACCAGCGAAGATCCCCGGGCGCACCAGTGGCAAAGTTAGGTACCAGATGATCTGCCAGCGGCCCGCCCCAAGAATGGAGGCGCACTCCTCGAGCTCAGCAGGTACGCCGCGATAGGTGGCGAGAACGGTGCGGACGATGTAGGGGATGCCGGCCACCGTATGCGCCACCAGCAACGACAGGAAGGACAGTCCGAAGGAAAGGGCGGCTAGGTAATACAGCAACGCGAAGCCCAGCACGATCGCGGGGACGCTGATCGGGGCGAGCAGCAAGTTGCTGATCATGCCCGCCACCGCGCTGCTGGACCGTGCCAAGGGGAGCGCCGCAGGGACGCCCAAAAGAGCACCCAGCAAAGTGGAGGCGACTGCCAGTTCGATCGACGTAATCAGCGAGTCGACGAACGGGCGGTATTCGATGACGTGCCAGTACCAACGCAGCGTGTAGCCGGGGATAGGGAACACGATGAACGAGGATGACGAGAACGACACCGCCACGACGGCCGCGATCGGCAAGATGATGAACAGCAGGAACAGCGCCATATAGCCGAACAGCAGCGCGACCGGCAGGCCAGGCCAGCGCATCACGCGGGCACGGCCCGGCGGCGCAGCATCCGGTATTGCAGGGCAAAGCACAGCACGGCCGCCAGCATCAGCACATTGCCCATGGCGGCGGCGAACGCCACGTCCTGCGTGGAGGTGAATTGCTGATAGATGAGCAGTGCGAGGGTGGTGATCTTGCCGCCGCCCAGCAGCAGCATGGTGAGGAAACTGCCGTTGGTGACCACGAACGTCAGCAGGCAGCCGGTGATGATGCCGTCCAGGCTCAGGGGCAGCGTGACGTGTAGGAACGTCCTAAACCGCCCTGCTCCCAGCACCCGGGCCGACTCCTCCAGCCGGACGTCGACGCCCTGCAGGACGGCGCTGATGGACAGCACCATGAACGGCACCAGCACGTGTACCAGGCCGATATACACCGCGATCGTCTCGTCGGCGATGTTCTGCGGATGGGTGACCAGACCGAAGCTGCCGAGCACGGTGTTCACCAGGCCCCGCCGGGCCAGCAACACCCGCCAGCCGAAGGTGCGCATGATGATGGAGGTCAACAGCGGCGCGATGACGAAGAACACGATGACCGCGTTCCATCGGCCAGCGAAGCGCACCATGAAAAAGGCGACCGGATAGCCTACGATCAGGCTTGCCAGCGTGACCAGGACGGAGACCTTCATCGTCTCGAACAGCACGCCGAAATAGTACGGGTCGGTCAGCAGCTTGACGTAGTTGGCCCCCATGCCGCCAAACGCCAGCCCGTTCGCGGTACGGAACAGGTTGGCCGCCAACGGAACCACGAAGAAGACGAACAGGAACAGCAGAACCGGTAGGGCCCAGAGCGGATGGGACAGGCGGTAGCCGGTCGCCTTCATGCGTCGCGTTCCAGCACGGTGGCACTTCCGGGCGCCCAGGATAGCCCGACCGCGCCGTCCGCCGCCACGGCGTGCCGCGCCTGGGCGTAGGCGAAGAGTGGCGCCTCCTGCCCGTCCACGACCAGCTCGTAGGCGAAGTAGGCGCCGCGGAACACCACATCCTTCACGACGGCACGCAATTGGCCGGGCTTGGGCGGCCCTAGCTCCAACCGCTCCGGCCGCACGGCGAGCGTCACCGGGCCGCCTGGTGCGAGGTCCCCGGCCACGGTCGCCGTGGTGCCCGGTTGCAGTGCCAGGCCGACGCGCCATTCGCCAGCGGCCGTCGCGTCCTGGACGGTCGCGTCGAAGATGTTGGCGGTGCCCAGGAACTCGGAGACGAAGCGGTTGCGGGGGCGCTCGTACACCTCCGTCGGGCGGCCGACCTGCACCACCGTGCCGGCGGACATCACCGCGACCCGGTCGCTCATCGTGAGCGCCTCCTCCTGGTCGTGGGTGACGAGGATGGTCGTGATGGCAAAGCGGCGCTGCAGCTCCCGCAATTCGAACTGCATGCGTTCGCGCAGGGACTTGTCGAGCGCCCCCAACGGCTCGTCCAGCAACAGCACGGCTGGCTCCGTGGCCAGGGCCCGGGCCAGCGCCACGCGCTGCTGCTGGCCGCCGGACAATTGCTGCACCCGGCGGTCGGCGAATTGCTCCAGCCGCACGATTTGCAGCATCGTCTTGGTGATGCGCCCACGCTCGGCCGCCGGAGTGCCGTGCATCTTCAGCCCGAACGCCACGTTCTCTGCGACACTCATGTGCGGGAACAGGCTGTAGCTCTGGAACACCATACCCAGCCCGCGCTTGTTCGGCGGCAGCGCGGTGACATCGCGGCCGCCGATGGTGACCCGGCCTGTATCCGGCCGCTCGAACCCGGCGATCAGCCGCAACGTGGTGGTCTTGCCGCAGCCGGATGGGCCAAGCAGCGCCAACATCTCGCCGGCCTGCACCTCCAACTGGAGGGGTTGCAGGACTTTGGTGCTGCCGAAGCTCTTGCTGATGCCCTGCAAACCGAGCGGTGCGGGCGCGCGGCTCACAGGTTTTTTTCCACTGGCACGGCGCCCATGATCCAGAGCACGCGGGCGGGCTGATCGAGCGGGTTGCGGAAGCTGTGCGGATGCAGGCTGTCGAACAGGAAGCTGTCGCCCTCCCGCAGCCCGGCTTCGGTTTCGCCTACGGTCAGCATCAACTCGCCCTCGAGCACGAGGCCCCCCTTCTCGGCCGGGTAGCTCATCGGCTTGCCGCCGGAGGTGCCGAGCGGCGGGATGTGCAGGATCATGAATTGCAGGTTCTGCGGCCCACCCGGTGAGAGCAGTTCCTTGCTCATGTAGCCCAGATCCAGCCAGGGCCGATTGGCCGCCCGCCGGACGAAGCCCGGATCCTGCGGCGGTGGAACCGGCTCTTCGAACAGCGCGCTGATGGGGGCGCCGAGCGCCGTGCGCAACTGCGACAGGATCCGCAACGACGGGTTGGCCTGGTCGCGCTCGATCTGGCTGAGCATCCCCGCGGATACGCCGGACGCCATCGCCAGTGCCTGCAGCGTCATTCCCTTCCCGAGCCGAAGCGCCCGGATCGCCCGCCCGACATGAGGCATGGACGCGGACATGGTTGGTGCAACGTGGAACGTGTCTTGCAAAGGAGCTCCGAGGCAAATGCCCGTTTGTTCAATATATTGAAACCGAACGCCGCAGCAACCTTGTTTTTGCCCGTGTTTGAGCTTGCGCTGTTTTCATTATAATGAATAGGCTCGCTTCCGAGATCGAAAACACCTCTAAGCGGAGTCTGCTATGCGCGGGACAAGAGCATGTTTGCTGGCGGCGATGGCGGCCCTGGCGACCGCCTCCGGCACCGCAAGGGCGGCGGATCTCACCGTTGGTGCATTCGGCGGCGTGTGGGAGGACAGCCTGCGCAAGTGCATCATCACGCCGTTCGAAAAGCAGACCGGGAAGACGGTGGATGTGGTTCTCGGCTCGCCCATCCAGTGGCTGAACCAGATTGCAGCCAGCCCCGGCAAGCCGCCGCTGGACATCATCTACAACCCGACCGAGACGGCCTATGACGCGATCAATCGTGGCCTGGTGGACAAGTTCACCCCGGCCGAGGTGCCGAACATCACGCAGGTGGTGCCGCGCTTCGCCGATATGACGGGCGGCTATGGGGTGGTGCACAATTACGGCGCCATGGGCATCATCTACAACACCACGACGGTGAAGGACCCGCCTAAGGACTGGAAGGCCTTCGTCGAGGGTACCATCGCAGGCAAATGGAAAGCCTCCATGCCCAGCGTGAACTATCCGAGCGGCGGCTTCACCGTCTCGGTCTGGTCGATGGCGAAGACCTTTGGCGGCGACGTGAACAACATCGAGCCCGGCCTGGAGAAGGTGAAGGAGATGCAGCAGTCCGGCAACCTGCAGTTCTGGATGGACCCGAATAGCGTGCTGAACGGGCTGAAGGGCGGCGACATCGATTTGGCGCTGTATTGGGACGGCCGCGCGTATTCCTTCATCGACGACGGCAATTCGGAGTTCAAATACTATTCGCCCGACCCTGGCGTCGTCGTCGCCATGACCTGGATCCAGAAGGTGAAGAACAGCACGCCGCTCGGCTTCGAGTTCGCCAACTTCGCGCTCAGCACAACGGCACAATCCTGTTTCGGCAGCGCGATCCGCTACGGCATCGCCAACAAGGACGCCACCTTCGACCCGAAGATCGCGCACGAGATCACGCCGACCGACATCCTGATCGTGCCCCCGTATAAGGAGATTGTGCCGAAGCAAGGCGCGTGGATAGAGGCTTGGAACAAACAGGTAGGGCGCTGAGCATGGGCTACCGCGTCGGCGTAGACATCGGCGGATCGTTTACCGATTTTGCCGTCTTCGATGAGGCGACACGGGCGCTCACCAGCCTCAAGGTGTTCTCCCGTCCCGACGAGCCAGGGGCCGAGGTGCTGGAAGGGATCCGGCTGTTGGGCGAGCGGCACGGCATTCCGGCCGACGCAATCACCTATTTCACCCATGGCACGACCGTGGGAATCAACACCGTGATCCAGCGCAAGGGGCTGCGCCTCGCACTGTTCGTCACCGAGCATTTCCGCGATGTGCTGGAACTCGCGCGGCTGAAGATCCCGGACATGTACAGCCTGCTATCCAAGCGCCCCGTGCCGTTGATCCCGCGCGACATGGTGTGGGGCATTGGCGGCCGCCAGGGCTCGGACGGCGTCGAATACGAGCCGCTCGACATTGCAGGCGTGGAGCGCGCCGTCGCCGCGGCCAAGGCTGCGGGGGCAGAGGGCATCGTGATCGGCCTGCTGCACGCCTACCGCAACGGCGCGCACGAGCTTGCGGTCAAAGCGGTGGTGCAGCGGATGGCACCGGATCTGCCGGTGTTCTGCTCCTCCGAGACGTGGCCGATCATCCGCGAATACGAGCGCACCATCACTGCCGTCATCGGCGGCTACGTGCAGCCCCGCGTGGCGCACTACCTGTCGTCGCTGCAGGCGGCGCTGAAGCAAGTGGGCGTGCAGCCGGAACCGCGGCTGACCAAATCCAACGGCGGCGTGATGACAGCCGAGCAGGGCAAGGCCGAGTGCGTGCAGATGATTCTGTCCGGCACCGCGTCCGGCGTGATAGGCGCCGCCTACGTGGCCGAAATCTGCGGCCTGCCGCGCTGCATGAGCCTCGATATCGGCGGCACCAGCGCCGACGTCGCCATCATCAACGACGGCCAGCCGCAATACGGCACCGGCGAGCGCATCGGCGACTTCCAGATCTTCGTGCCCTCGGTGTCCGTCAGTTCCATCGGCGAGGGCGGCGGCTCCATCGCGAGCATCGACAAGCTCGGCGTGCTTAAAGTCGGGCCGGAAAGTGCCGGATCCCGCCCTGGCCCGGCCTGCTACGGCCGCGGCGGCACGCGCCCCACCATCACCGACGCCTTTGCCGCCTGCGGCATGGTGGGGCTGGCGGAGGTGGGCTACGGTGCCGTCACCGTCGATCGGGAACGTGCCCATGCCGCGATCACGCCATTGGCCGAACAACTCGGCCTCACGGTGCAACAGACGGCGGAGGCGATCATCCGCATCGCCGTCAGCGGCATGTATTCCGACGTCAGCGGCCTGGTGTCGCGCTTCGGCATCGATCCGCGCGAATATGCCTGCCTCGCGTTCGGCGGCGCCGGGCCGATGATGGGCTGCTTCCTGGCCCGCGAACTCGCGATGGAGGAAGTGGTGGTGCCCCCCGCACCCGGCGTGCTCAGCGCGATGGGCGGGTTGATCGCCGATCTCCGCAACGACTTCATCCAGACGCTGTACGCCGAACTCGACGCCGCCGCCGCCGTCGCGATGCGGGACGCCTTCGATGCATTGCGGATCCGCGCGTTGGCCTGGCTGCGGGGTGAAGCCGGGTCGGACAGCGCCCATCGGCTCGCCTATTCCGCCGAGATGCGCTACCGCGGCCAGGCGTTCGAACTGGACACACCACTCGCCGCCGACGCGGTGGCCGCAGCCGACCCGGCAGCGCTCGCCGAGGCGTTTCATGCCGCGCACGAACAGGTTTACGGGCATGCCGATCGCGGTGCTCCACTGCAGGTCATCTCCATTCGCCTGGTCATCAGCGGCGAAACCGACAAGCCGGAGTTGCCTCGTCAGATGCGTGTCGACACGCTGGCGCCGGTAGCACGCCATGCCCCCGTCTGGATGGACGGACAGCAGCGCGAGGCCGCCGTCTTCCGCCGCGCAGACCTGCGGCACGGCCATCGTTTCAGCGGCCCGGCCATCGTGACGCAGGACGATTGCACCACCGTCGTCCCGCCGGGTTTCGCCGTCACCGTGGACGAGTACGCCAACCTGCGGATCAAGCCGGAGGCCCTACAATGACGACACTCGACAACGCCAGCCTTCAGGTGCTGGCCAATTACTGCGCCGCGGCAGCCGAAAGCATGGGGTGGACGCTGATGCGCACCGCCCACTCCACCTTCGTCAAGGAGACGGAGGATTTCTCCTGCCAGGTCCTGACGCCGGAGGGGCTGACCGTCGCGTCCCCGAAAACGTTTGGCGCCACCTGGTACACCGGGCTGGATTATGGCGGTGTCATCCCCCGCTTCGACTATCGCGAAGGCGACATTTGCATCACCAGCGACCCGTATGCCGGGCACGTCGCGACCCACACGCCCGACGTGCACATGTGGAAGCCGGTGTTCCGCGACGGTAAGTTGGTGTGCTTCGTTGGCAACCACATCCACAACACCGACGTCGGCGGCGCCGTCCCCGCCACCCTGTCGCGCACCTTGACCGAAATCCACCAGGAAGGGCTGCGCATCCCGCCGATGCGGCTACAGCGCGACGGCGTGATGAACGAAGACCTGCTCGCCATCATCTCCCGCAACGTGCGATTGCCGGAGCAGAACTGGGGCGACCTGAACGCCCAGATCGCCTGCGTGAACGTGGGCGAGCGCAAGGTACACGAGATCATCGACCGCTTCGGGCTCGAGCCGTTCAGCACGGGGCTGTATGCGTTGTTGGACTATGCCGAGCGCCAGTCGCGCGCGCTGATCAGCAGCCTGCCGGACGGCGAGTGGTTCTTCGCCGACTATGCCGACGAGGATTCTGCCGGCGGCCAGCCTGTCCGCGTCGCCGTCACCCTGCGCATTCATGGCGACAGTCTCGAGCTGGACTTCACCGGCAGCGACCCGCAACTCGTCTCGTCGCTGAACATGCCGACCGGCGGGCTGGAGCGGCATTCACTCGCGATGGTTGGTTGCGTGTATGCGCTCTACACGTTGGATCCGACGCTGACGCTGAACTACGGCCTGGTGCGCCCGGTCCGCGCGATCATGCCGCCGGGCACGGTGATGCACGCGATCGAGCCGGCGGCGGTGGGCATGCGCTCGCTGCTGAACAACGTGTGCCAGACGGCGGTGATCGGTGCCTTCGCGCGCGCGGTGCCGGGCCGGCTGCCCGCGTCGCCAGCCAATGGGTTGAGCCTGATGAACGTGAAGACGGCCACCAAGGCCGGCCGTACGGTGATGGCCTCCATCGGCCCGGTCGGCGGCGGTGCCGGCGGTGGGCCAGCCGCGGATGGGGCGGAAGGCTCCGGCGCCAATATGTCGTTCCTGAAGAACACGCCGGTGGAGATCAACGAGGCGGAAATGCCCGTCCGCATCCTCCGCTACGGCCTGGTCCCCGACACGGCCGGGCCGGGCCGCTGGCGCGGTGGTTCGGCGCTGGAGATGGAGTTCCAGGTGTTCGCGCCGCAAACGATGATTACCGCCCGCAATCGCGACCGCTCCGTGTTTTCGGCATGGGGATTGGCCGGTGGCGGTGCCGGGGCCACATCCCGGTTTGCCAAGAACCCTGGCACGCCGGGCGCTGTGGAATTAGGATCGACCGACGTCGTGGGCTGCGATCCCGGCGACATAATCCTGATCCAGGGACCCGGCGGCGGCGGCTACGGTAATCCGTTGGACCGCCCTGCGGCCGAGGTGCAAGCGGATCTCGCAAGCGGCCTGCTGACGCCCACCCGGGCGCGCGAGGAATACGGCGTGCTGCTGACCGCGGTCGGCAGCGTGGACGAGGCCGCCACGTCCCGTCTACGCGGTGACATGGGGCGGCAACGCGTTGCGGCCGAGTTCGGCCACGGCCCGGGCCGGCGCGCGTTCGAGGCGGTGTGGACGCAGCCGCGCTACGACGTCTTGACCCGGCTGCTCGCGGCGCTCCCGGTCACCTGGCGGTTCTTCATCAAGCACAAGATGTTTGCGGCGATGGCCGGAAGAGTCGCTCCGCCCGATGGTGGCGCGGCGGACGTCGTTCGGGCCTACGTCGACGTAACCAAGGGCTTTGCCGACTTGCCGCCCCCGCCCGCCGACCTGGCCGCTGAATTCGCCGCCGCTGCGGAATGAGCACGATGCTATTCACCCCGTTCACCCTGCGGGGCGTCACGCTGCCGAACCGCTCCGTCGTGGCGCCGATGCAGATGGCCAAGGCCGGCCTGGACGGGATCGCGACGGACTGGCACTTCAGCTTCTTGCCAAATACGCCGTGGGCGGTGCCGGCATGGTCATGACCGAGGCGCCGATCGTCGACCCGATCGGCCGTAAGACCTATGGCGATCTGGGCATCTGGTCGGACGACCACGTGGCGCCCCTCGCGCGCGTTGCCGCTTTCATTCGCGCCCAAGGCAGCGTGCCCACGGCCCAGTTAGACCGAATCGGGGTGGAAGCATGAGCACCGCGCAACCCTATTGGTGGGACGCCGCCCCTCCGGCCAGCCAGCCGCCGCTGGATGTGCTTCCCGCATCCGACGTGGCAATCGTCGGTGCCGGCTACACCGGCCTGTCCGCCGCCATCACCTTGGCGCGTGCGGGGCGCAGCGTGCAGGTGTTCGACAAGCAGCGTCCCGGCGAGGGCGCCTCCACCCGCAACGGCGGCATCACCAGCGGCAATATCCGGCCCACCTATGCACAACTCGTCAGCCGCTTCGGGCAAGCGCGGGCGGATGCGATCACGGCCGAGAGCAAGGCGGCACGGGAGGACCTGTACCGCTTCATTGCCGAAGAAAAGATCGACTGCGACTTCAAGCTGGTTGGCCGTTTCGCCGGCGCGGCAACGCCGGCCGCGTACGAGACCGGTGCGCGGGAAGCCGAGCGCCTGGCCCGCGTGCTGGGGATCGAGGCATACGCCGTCACCAGGGCCGAGCAGCGCGGATGGCTGGGCACGGACTACTACTATGGCGGCAATGTGCGGATGGACATCGGTGGAATCCATCCAGCCAAGCTCCATGCGGAGATGCTGCGGCTCGCACTGGCGGCCGGCGTGCGCGTGCATGGCGAGACGGCGGTGGCGGGGATCACGTCGGGCGGCGACGGCTACACGGTGGCCACGGCGCGCGGCACCGTCAAAGCAGCCCACGTGATCTCCGGGCCGAACGGCTACACCGACGCGTCCGACAAATGGCTGCGCCGGCGCATGGTTCCCGTCCGCAGCCGCATCATCGCCACCGCGCCGATTTCGCCCAACCTGATGGCAACGCTGATGCCACGCGCGATGATGCTGAGCGATTCGCGCAAGAACCATTACTACTACCGCCCCTCGCCGGACGGCACGCGTATCCTGTTCGGCGGGCGCGACGGTACCATCGCCGGTGACCCGGCCTGGCCCACCACTGCCCTGCGCGAAACGATGGTGGGGCTGTTCCCCGAATTGTCGGACACCGAGATCACCCATAGCTGGTTTGGCCAAGTGGCGATGAACCGCGACATGGTGCCCCGAATTTTCAGCCGCCACGGCGTGCGCTATGCCGCTGGATACTGCGGATCGGGTACCGTGTGGGCAAGATGGGCCGGGCAGAAGGCAGCGTTCCAGGTATTGAGTGATGACGCAGGCCAGTCTGCTTTGGATTTCCGTGCGCCAGCGGCCGTTCCGCTGTTCAACGGCACGTCGTGGTTCATGCCCGGCGTGTTTGCCTGGATGACGATCCAGGACCGGGCAACCGCCCGGACACGCGCACGAATCGCCAAGGCACCTACGTCCTGACTTCCGGATCTCCTCGGACCGTTGGCGCAAAGGCTTGAAACCCGGCGAGTATCCCGGTGATAAACACCGACGAAAAGCATCAGCAGGTGGGGCGGGTCATGACGGCCAAAGTGTGGTTAGGTCTAGCAGGATGTCTCGCCTTGCTGGCAGCGGGCCCCGCGCGGGCAGACAAGGCGCATGACGAACTGCGCGTCGTATGGCAAAACGAGGCGCCGCTGCTGGACATCTACTTCAGCACCGTTCCCGAGGCGATCAACATCTCGCACCAGGTGTGGGACCGCCTCATCGAACGCGACCCCGACACCTTCGAGTACAAGCCGAGCCTCGCCACCGCGTGGCGATGGGTCGATCCCGTCACGCTCGAGTTCGACCTACGCCACGGTGTGAAGTTTCAAGACGGCTCCGATTTCGACGCCGAGGACGTGGTGCACACCTTCAACTGGATGATCGATCCGGCCAATAAAGTGATGTATCAAAGCAACGTAAGCTGGATGGCCAGTGCCGAGAAGGTCGATCCGTTCAAGGTCCGCATCCACTTGAAGCAGCCTTTCCCGCAGGCGCTAGACTACATCGCGATGCCGTTGGCCATCTACCCGCGCGGCTACAAGGGTCCCGACGACCTGACCCGGCATCCGATCGGCACCGGCCCATATCGCATCACCGCCATCGACGGCACGCGCGGTATGACCCTGGAACGATTCGAGGGGCGCTACCAGGGTGGCTTCAAGCCAACCCCGGCGATTCGAAAGATCACCGTGCGCGTCGTACCGGATGCCGCGACCGAAATCGCGGAGCTGTTGTCCGGCGACGCCGATTGGTTGTCGCAAATCACCACCGACCAGGTCGAGCAGATCAACACACAACCCAATCTGCAGGCATTCGGCTCTGCCGTGCTACGTGTGGGCTTCATCCTGTTCGACGCCTCCGGTCGAACCGGCGCCGACAATCCGCTGACCAAGCTGAAAGTCCGCCAGGCGCTGTATTACGCGATGGACCGCAAGAGCTTCGTGGAGAACCTGATCGGCGGCGAGGCGAAGGTGGTGAACACGCCCTGCAACCCGGCCGTGTTCGGTTGCGACGCGTCGGCCGCCGTCAGCTACCCGTACGATCCGGCGAAGGCCAAGCAGTTACTGGCGGAGGCAGGCTACCCGAACGGTTTCACCAGCACACTCTACACGTCGACGGCCCGCCCGCTCGAATGGTCCGAGGCGATCCAGCAGAACTTCCGCGCTGTCGGCGTGAACGTCGCCGTAACCCGCATGCCGCCGCAAGCGGTAAACGAGAAGCTGGAGCGGGAAGGCCTGCCGATCTACTTTAACGATTGGGGCGGTTTCCGCATCAACGACGCCTCCGCCTTCATCAGCGTGTTCTTCCGCGGCTCACCGGACGACATCGCGCGCGATCCAGAAACGGAGGCTTTGCTGAAGGAGGCCGACACCTCGGCCGACCCGGCGCTTCGCAAGGCGGATTACGCCAAGGCGATCCACCGCGTCACGGAGCAAGCCTACGTGCTGCCTCTGAACAGCTTCAACATCAACTATGCCGCAACCAAGGACCTCGATTTCAAGGGCTACAAGGACGAGATCCCCCGGTTCTACTTATATCGTTGGAAATGATCCACGCCACCATGCCGGGGCTTGACCCTGGTACCCACGGGTTTCCACAGACACCGGCGGTGGCGTCGTGCATACGGCAGTGGCAAGCCGTAATTGGTGTCACTCGCCTGGCCCCGTATATGCCACGCTCACGGCCTGGCTTGACGGGATGATTAGGGCGACCCGTTGATCGCCTACCTCGCTAAACGGATCCTGCTGGCGGCCGCGGTGATGTTGACCGTCTCCGCCATCGTCTTCGCCGTGACCAATGGCGCGATGGACCCGGCTCGCGCCCTCGCCGGCGCCGACGCACTGCCATCCGATGTTGCCGCGATCCGGCATAATTACGGCCTGGACCGGCCATTGCCGCTGCAGTTCCTCATCTGGCTCCATGCGGCCGTAATGGGTGACTTCGGTCATTCCTACGCCCTGCATGATCAGACCGTATTGAGCCTGATCGCGGACTCGCTGCCGGTCACGCTGACCTTGGCTATCTGCGCCCTGCTGCTTGCCCTGTTGATCGCCGTACCGCTCGGGGTCGTGGCGGCGCTGAGGCCAAACTCCATCACCGACCGGGTGGCGCTGCTGCTCGCCGTGTCGGGGCAGGCCATGCCGTCCTTCTGGTTCGCATTGCTGCTGATCGTGCTGTTCAGCGTGGATCTGCGCTGGCTGCCGGTGTCCGGCTCCGAGGATTGGCGCGGCTTCGTATTGCCGGTCATCTCGCTCGCCTATTACGTCATCCCTGCGTTGATGCGGCTGATCCGTAGCGCCATGATCGACGTGCTCGAAGCTGATTACATACGCACCGCATATGCCAAGGGGCTACGCGGTCACCGCATCCTGCTGCGCCACGCGCTGCGCAATGCCATGGTACCGGTGGTGGCGCTGATCGCCGTGCAATTCGGGTTCCTCCTCGGCGGCTCCGTAGTGATCGAGACGGTATTTGCTCTGCACGGCATCGGCTACCTGGCCTGGCAGTCCATCGGCCGCGGCGACCTACCCGTGCTGCAGGCGATCGTTCTGATGGCGTCGGCCCTGTATGTCGTGCTGACGTTCCTCGCCGACCTCGGCGCGGCAGCGCTCGACCCGCGGATACGGCTGGGATGAGCGGGTTGGCCGCTCTCATCGAACCCGCTCCGCGCGTCCGGCGCCGAGCCTCCCGGCACGGCAGCCTTGTCGCGGGCTCGACGGTGATCGGGTTGGTCCTGCTAGCCGCGCTCCTGGCACCGGTGCTCGCCCCGCATGACCCGGCGGCGCAGGACTTGCTGCATCGCCGGCTGCCCCCGATCTGGCATGACTGGCTGTTCGGTGGCCACCGCGCGGTCTGGACGCATTTCCTCGGGACCGACAAGACGGGGCGCGACTACCTCAGCCGGCTACTCTATGGCGCGCGCATCTCGCTGCTGATCGGTGTCTCCGCTGCCACCGTCTCGGGCGTGATCGGCACAAGCCTGGGGTTGCTCGCCGGCTATGCGCGCGGCTGGGTGGATCTATGCGTAACCTTCGCCGTCACCACCCGGCTCAGCATGCCGGTGGTATTGGTGGCGCTGGTTGTCGTGTCGGTCTACGGCAACTCGCTACCGATCCTGGTCGCCACCATCGGGCTGCTGGCGTGGGACCGTTTCGCCGTCGTCTCCCGCGGCCTGACGCTGCAAGCGGCAGAGCTAGACTACGTGAAATCCGCCCGGGCGATGGGCTGTTCCCTACCCCACATCCTGCTTAGGGAGATCCTACCCAACCTCGCCGGGCCCTTGATCGTCGTGGCAACGCTGGAGATGGCAAACGCGATCCTGTTCGAGGCCGCCTTGTCCTTCCTGGGCCTCGGCGTCCCCCCGCCTCTGCCCGCCTGGGGGCTGATGCTGGCCGAGGGCAAGGAGGACATTTTCTTCAATAGTTGGATGATCCTGCAGCCGGGCCTGCTGCTGTTCGTGACCGTGCTCGGGATCAACCTGCTCGGGGACGGCCTGCGCGATGCAACGGCCGCTTCCAGCCGGTGACTGCGCCCTTGCTGGAGGTCAGCGGCCTGTCCGTCACGCTGCACGGCTCAAACCCAGTGCGGCCGGTGCAGCACATGGATCTGACGATGCACGCCGGCGAAACGATGTGCCTGGTGGGCGAGTCCGGCTGCGGCAAGTCGCTCACCGCGCTCGCGCTGATGGGGCTGCTGCCACCCTCGATGACCCGGCAGGCCACCACCCTGCGACTGGCCGGGGAGAACCTGCTGCAAGCGACTCCCGGGCGGCTGCAAGCGCTTCGGGGTGACCGCATGGCGATGATCTTCCAAGACGCCACGACGGCCCTGAACCCCGTGCTGACCATCGGCGAGCAGTTGACTGAAGTGTGGCACCGGCACCGCCCGGGCATCGCTGCTGCCCGGCCGCGAGCAGTGGCGCTGCTCGAACGCGTGGGCGTGCCGGGTGCGGCGGCGCGGATGCGGCACTACCCGCACCAACTCTCGGGCGGGCTACGCCAGCGTGTCGGGATCGCCATGGCCCTGATGTGCGATCCGGCGCTGCTGATCGCAGACGAGCCGACGACGGCGCTGGATGTTACCATCCAGGCGCAAACGTTGCGGGTGTTGGCGCAATTGTGCCGCGAGTTCGGCGCCGGCCTGGTTCTGATCACGCACGACCTCGGAGTCGTCGCCCGCATCGCCGATCGGGTGGCGGTAATGTATGCGGGGCAAATCGTCGAGACAGCCAGCACCGCGGCCCTGTTCGCTCGGCCGCGCCACCCGTACACGCAAGGATTGCTGGGCGCGTTGGCGGTGCCCGGGCGGCAGGCGCCACGGCAGCGCTTGCCCACGATCCCCGGCACCGTCCCACCGCCGGTTTGGGCCATCGATGCCTGCCGTTTTGCTAACCGGTGTAGCCACTCACAGCCGGCGTGCCTGGCGGGGCCGGTGTCGCTGCGCGGCGACGGCCATCAAGCCCGGTGTATCCTCGTGTGACCGCCGCGGTGCTCGAGGTGTGCGACCTGCACAAGGTTTTCGGGCTCCGCACTGGGCTGCTCGGGCGCCGCTTCGTGCATGCGGTGAACGGGGTGGATCTGGCACTGCGCGGCGGCGAGACCTTGGCGCTCGTGGGCGAGTCCGGCAGCGGCAAGTCGACGCTCGGCAATATCTTGCTCGGTCTGATGCGGCCTACCAGCGGCACGGTGCTGCGAAACGGGCTGCCCTTGCCGGCACGACGCCGCACCATCGCACGCCACGTCCAAGTGGTGTTCCAGGACCCGTTCGCCTCGCTCAACCCTCGCCACCGCATCCGCGACATCGTGCGCCTGCCGCTGGACGTGCACCGGGTCGGCCCCCGTCGCGCCCGTGACGCACAGGTGGCGGACGCGCTGGGCCGGGTCGGTCTGACGGCGGCGCACGGGGCCAGCTATCCCCGGCAACTCTCGGGTGGGCAGCGGCAGCGGGTCGCGATCGCGCGCGCCCTTATCCTGCGCCCGGAGGTAGTAATCCTGGACGAGCCGACCAGCGCGCTCGACGTGTCGGTGCAGTCGCAGATCCTGAACCTGCTACTGGACCAGCAAGACGAGTTAGGCGTGGCCTACCTGCTCATCACCCACAATATCGCTGTCGTGCAGCACATGGCCACGCGCACCGCGGTGATGTATCTAGGCCGCATCGTGGAGCAGAGGGACACCGAGGACCTGTTCGCCCGGCCAGCCCACCCATACACGCAGGCGCTCCTCGCCTCGGTGCTGACACCCGACCCGGCGCTCGACCTGCCCGACGTGGAGCTTGGGACCAGCTTACCCAACCCGATTGCGCCGCCCCCCGGCTGCACGTTCCATCCGCGCTGCCCACACGCCATGCCGATCTGCCGCCAGACCGTCCCGCCCAACTACCCCATCGAGAGCGGTTTTGCCGCCTGTCATCTGCTTGCATCCTAATCCAGAGGATCTTCCCATGAGCTCGACACTTCGCACCGTCTACCTGCGTGACATCCCGCTGCCGGAGTTCGGATTGCCCGACGACGAACCGGTGGTTCCCGCCAGCGTCTACGCCGCTCGCGTCACCGCGGCCGAGCAGCGTGCAACCGCACACGGCCTGGACGTTCTGATCGTCTGGGGTGACCGGGAGCATTGCGGCAACATCGCCTACCTGTGCGCGCTCGACCCGCGGTTCGAGGAGGCAATGCTGATCCTCAAGCCCGGCCGGACACCGCGGCTCTGCGTCGGCAACGAAGGTTGGGGCTACGCGACGCTCAGCCCGCTGCCGCACGAGCGCATCCTGTTCCAGGACCTGAGCTTGCTCGGGCAGCCACGCAACAATAGCCCGACTTTGGAGCAGTTGCTGACCGACGCCGGTGTGGCGAAGGGCTCCCGGGTCGGCGTCGCCGGGTGGAAATACAAGGAAGACAGCCGCGAGATGGTGCGTCGCAGCTGGATCGAGGTGCCGGCCTACCTCGTCGACGCGCTCCGCACCATGACGGGTGACCCGGCGTTGGTGGAGAACGTCACCGACCTGTTCATGAACGCGCGCGACGGCCTGCGCACCGTCAATGAGGCCGAGCAGCTCGCAGCATTCGAATATGCCGGCGTGCTCGCCTCTACCGCCGTCCACAACGTGATCACCGGCTTCAAGATAGGCCAGACCGAATACCAGGCGATGGAGCTGATGAAGCTCAACGGCTTCCCGACCAACTGCCATCCGATGCTGACGGCCGGGCCGCGCGCCACGGTGGGCCATGCCAGCCCCAGCACGCGCCCGATCGAGCGCGGCGACTTCCTGACGGCGGCGCTCGGCCTGTGGGGCACGCTGAGCAGCCGCTGCGGGTTCGTGGTGGTGGACGCTGCCGAACTGCCGGAAGCGATCCGCGATTACGCCGACAAGCTGGTGGTGCCCTATTTCCGCGCGGCGTCGGAGTGGTTGGAAGCGCTACATATCGGTGTCACGGGTGGCGAGCTGTTCGACATCGTGCACCGTCATGTCGGCGATGCATTCTTTGGCGTGCACTTGAATCCGGGCCATCAGGTGCATCTGGACGAGTGGCTAAACTCCCCGATCTACGCCGGGTCGAACATCGCGTTGAAGTCGGGAATGGCGCTGCAGCTGGACATCATTCCCGCGACCGGGACGCCTTATCAGACCACCAACATCGAGGACGGGATGTGCCTTGCAGACGCGCAGCTTCGCGAGGAGATCGCTGCCAAGTTCCCCGCGCTCTATGCCCGGACGCAGGCCCGGCGGCAGTTCATGAACAACGAGCTCGGCATCGTGCTGTCCCCCGATGTGCTGCCGTTCTCCAATGCCCCCGCCTACCTGGCGCCATTTCTGCTCAGCCCGTCACAGGTGCTGACCTCGGTTCCGGGTTAGGCCGCGCCTAGGCCCAGGTGGTGGCACTTCCAAGTCCAAAGGCATATCGCGCCTCCCCCATCACGCGGCAGTGCGAGGCACCAAGCGGGACTGCAGCGTGCGCCGGGTGGGCTCCGCAAGCCAAGCGTGCATGGACGCGCTGTCGGCGAACCGGCCTGCCGGAGGCAACGGTCGGGCTTCAACCTCGATGGTGATGAAGTCACTGCTGAACGGCCACGGATCGACGACGACCGTGCCGGTGCGATCGGGATGGGAGTGGACATGGATGTGGCGCGCCGGTCCATACCCAGCCGGAACCTCGATCCGAGTTGGGAGCGGCAAAGCCCCGCATACTACCAGGGACAGTGTGTCGGCAAAGGCAATCAGCCCCGTGTCATGGACCAATGTCCCGGCATCCAGTCGCAGCGCGCTCGCCCATTCGGCCTGCACTGCGCCTTGCCGTCGCAAATATTCGGAGGCCGCGATCCCGTCGGCATCGGCGCTGCGGTGCCGATCGGTGAAGCGCGTGTAGATGATGCTGCCGTGGCGCGACACCAACAGCGCGACCCGGCGGCCCCAGGCGCTCAACGCCCGAGCGACGCCCGCTTCCCACATCGGCGCGTGCGACGCCGCCCCGACGTCGCGGAAGAAATACGGCCGCCCGGTCGCCGGGTCGAAGCTAGGCTCGACCTCCCAATCCAACCAGGCGATGTCGTGTTGCTCCGCGGCGAGGAGGAGCGTTTCATCCAGCCGTTCCGCCCAGTGCCGCAGCAGTTGGCCGGAGACCCAAGCATGCGCCGGCTGGCTTACGGCCAGCACCGGGCGATCGGTTTGGGGCACCCCCGCATCGTCGAACAGCATGCCTACACGCGCGAGCTTGGGCGGTAGAACGGATCGTGCGACGCCGGGTCCATGTAGCCGGCATAGAACTGCTTCACATGGGGTAGCAGTGCCCGCGACAGATGCCGCCGCTGCACTTCGTCGTCCGAAAGCGCGTGTGCCAGATCGTCGTGCAGGGCCTTCAGTGCGGCGGCCTGGTCAACCTTGGTGAACCGGCCGTTCTCGTAGATCACCTCGCCCGCACACATGACGGCGCGCACGCCGCCGGTCTTGGCGCGTTGCAACACCGCATCCAGCAGCGGCATGGCCTCGTCCAAATAGGGGTAGCTGATCTGCTCCCAGTCCAGCAGCACCATGTCCGCGGCCGTGCCGACCGCCAGCGTGCCCAACTGGTCGCCGAAGGCCGTCGTTCGGGCACCCCCCTGCGTCGCCATACCGAACACCTGGGCCGCCGTCGGCACGTCATCGTCCATGCCCGGCGTGCGGTGCGCGCGCAGCACCAGGCGCATCTCCTGCAGCATGTCGCGGTCGTCGTTGATGCCGGCCTCGTCCAGCCCGATCGCCACGTTCACCCCCGCCGCGGCGAAGCTGTTGAGCGGAGCGACGCCCGAGCGCAGGCGGAAATTGGAGCTGCAGTTGTGGCAGATGCAGGTGGCAGTTTCCGCGACGCGGGCGATGTCGCGATCGTTCAGCCACACGCCATGGCCGAGTGTCATGCGCTTGTTCATCAGCCCGAACCGGTCGAGATACTCCACCGCCGTGCAGCCACCGCGTTTCTGGGCGTAGGCCTTCTGATACGCGGTTTCCACCAGGTGCATGTGCAATGGCACGTCGTAGCGCTCGGACGCCTCGCCCAGCCGGGTCAGCGCGGAGTCGGAGCACCAGTGCAGGTTGGCAGGGGCCAACTGGATCTTTACGCGCTCCTTGCCGGCATGGCCGCCGTGCAGGCTGCCGAACAGATCCATGCAGCCGTCCAGGGTCATCTGGAAGCGGTCGAACCAAGCCTGCATCGGGCCGCGCAACTCGGTCGGCAGCGAGGCAACGAAGGCCGCGTCGTCCTGGTACACCAGCCTGTTCTGGTCGCGCACGGCATAGCAGTACGAAACCCGCATGCCGATGTCCTCGTAGGCGCGGATCACGTCGTTGGATTTCGCTTCCACCTCCGCCTGCGTGCCCGGCAGCCAGCCATGGATGTGCTGCACCGTCGTAATTCCGGAGCCGACCATCTCGAACGCGGAGTACAGCGTGTCGAGGTAGACGTTCACATTACGCGCCACCATGCGCGTGATGAACCAGAGCTCGAGCGGCATATCGGGCGAGCCGAGTTGCAGCGGCGTCAGCCCGACATGGTGGTGGCCGTTCACGAAGGCCGGGATCAGGATTTCCTTCCCGTTGCCGAGCACGGGCGTATCGGGATAGCGGCGGTGCAGGTCGTCGAACGTGCCGATCGCGGCAATCACGCCGTCCTCCTGCAGCACGGCCCCGTCCGCGATGATCGCCGGCGGCTGGTGGCGGCTGGCATGCGTGATGGTGGACCGGCTGCGGATCAACGTGGTGGACAAAGGTTTCTCCTAAGGGGGATCAGGCTGGCAGTATTTCCTGCTCGGCGAACGCACGGTCCACCTCGTCCTGCAAAAGGCCGGTCAGGTGCCGGCGCAGTTGTTCGGCACCGGGGCTGAAGGGGTCCCTCGGCCGGGGCAAATCGATCGGAACCACCGTCTTGATGCGTCCGGGGCGGGCGGTGAACACCACCACGCGGTCGGCCAGCGCGATCGCCTCGTCGATATGGTGGGTCACAAACAACACGGAGGCGGCGGAACTGCGCCAGACCTCGAGCAAGAAATCCTGCATCTTGGCACGCGTCTGCACGTCCAGTGCGGCGAATGGCTCATCCATCAGCAGCACCTTCGGCCGCATCGCCAACGCCCGCGCCACCGCGACGCGCTGGCGCATGCCGCCCGAGAGCTCATCCGGCCGCTTGTCGATCGCTTCCGCCAACCCAACCCGGGCGAGCGCCTGGCGCGCCGCTTCCCGCCGCGCCTCGCCGCCGTCGCCGCGGATGGACAGGCCGAATGCGACGTTCTGCCCGACCGAGAGCCACGGAAACAACGAGGTTTCCTGAAAGATCAGACTGCGATCGGGGGAGGGGGACGTCACCTTCTTGCCAAACGACCACAACTCGCCGTCGGTCATGTCTTCCAGCCCGGCGATAAGATACAGCAGCGTGCTCTTGCCGCAGCCGGACGGGCCGAGGAGCACGACGAACTCGCCGGGGGCCACATCCAGATCGATTCCACGCAGTGCCTCGTGCGCGCGGGGGGTGCCAGGTGCCCACGTCTTGCCGGTGCTACGGCATACGACGGCCGAGCCGGAATCAAAGGCCACGCAATGCCTCCGCGCCTTTCGGTAGCCAGTACAGGATGCGGCCCTGCAGCATGCGCAGCGCGTAGTCGAACAGGAAACCGAGCACGCCGATCACCGCGATCGTAAAGAACACCAACGACGGGTTGAACGTATTGCGCGCCAGCATGATCACCTGACCGAGGCCATAGCCAACCCCGGTGCTCTCCGCGATCAGCACCACCATCCACGCGGCGAATAGGTTCATCCTCAGCACGATCAGCATCCCGGGCAGGATCGCGGGGATGATGACGCGGGCGTAGATCTGCCGCTTGGACGCCCCCATGGTGCGCGCCACGTTGATGTAATTCCGGTTCACGCCGTCGATCTGCGCGATGGTGGACAGCGTCATGTGGAACAGCAGCGCGATCACCACCATGAAGATGGCCGGACGGTTGCCGATACCGAACATGAAGATCGCAACCGGGAGCCACGCGATCGGCGAGACCGGCGCCAGCAGGGTGATGGTCGGCAGCGTCAGCCGCTCGGCGATGCGGAAATAGCGCACCGTCACGCCGAGGCTGATCGAGAGCACGGAGGCGATTACCAGCCCCGACACCACCCGCCCCGTGGTCGACCCGGCGGTGTAGAATACGGCCGCCGCCGGGCTAGGCAGATCAGCGGCGCCCGTTCCAATCTGCCAGCGGCTGACCGTGTTGAAATACTTCGCCTGATCGACGATGCTGCCCATGAAGATATGCGGCGGTGGCAGCAACCGTGCATCAGCCCAGCCGATCGCCCACAACACTTCCCAGATCCCGGCGAACAGGCCGATGCTGAGCATCGCCCAGCCGATCCGCGCCACCCAGGGCGGAACGGCAGGCTTCCGCCAGACTGCGGCCGCCGTGGCAGTGCGGAGTGCGACCGACATCTAGTTCAACGCTTCCAACGACCGACTCCGTTTCCACCGCACCTGTGTGGGTGGGTTTCAGCCCACCAGCGGCAAGGTGGTGGGCTGAAAGCCCACCCTACGCTGGGAGCACTGGGACGAAGTCCCTGCATCAGGCCGACTTGAGCTTCAGCTTGCCGTACAGATCCTGGTTCTCCGCGATCACCTGTTCCAGCAGCGTCCAATCGATCGAATCACGACCGGGCTTCTTCTTGATGTAACCCATCTCCATGATGGAATTCACGCGATCGAGGATGAACTGCGTCTGGTTGCGGGCATCCACGACCGACGGCTGCTTGGACATCGCGATCTTCGCGTTCTCCATGCTGGTCTTGTAGTACGGGCCAACCAGCAGATCGAGCGTCTTCTGCGGCTCCGTTTCGGCCATGTACTGGGCCTTCATCATGCCCTTGATCAGCGCCTTCAGCCCCGCCGGGTTCTGCGTGATCAGGTCGGAGCGCACCGCCAGCACGCAATCGGTGTAGCCGGGGCCGTAGATGTCCAGCCCGTCGGACAGCATCACCGAGCCCTTCACGTCGTTCAGCAGCGCCGTCCCGTACGGCTCGATCGTGCAGATCATGTCCAGTGCGCCGGCGCGGAACGCCTCGACGGCTTCGGGCGTGTTGCCCATGTAGCGGACGGTGATGTCCTTGAACGGCACGTTGTGCTTCTTGAGCCAATCGTACGGCAGCACCTCGAGCGTATCGAGTTGGAAGGTGCCGAGGGTCTTGCCCTTCAGCTTCTCCGGGCTGTCCAGGCCGGGTTGCGCCACCAGCACGCAGCCCTGGATGCCGCCGCCGGCCACCACCTTCACCGGTGCGCCGGCGTCATACAGCGCGACGAAGCTGGTGTAGGGCATCAGCCCGGCATCCACCTGCCCGGCGCCCAGGAACGTCACCTGCTCCGCGAAGGTCGGCGAGGGCACGAAGTCCAGGATCAAACCGTCATCCTTGGCCGTCTGCAGCGCGTTGGTCAGATAGAAATTCAGGTTGCAGAAGCCGGACCCGAAAGTGGACTTGATGTGGGTTTCGGCCGCGCGCGCCGAGCCGACGCCGCCGCAGCCCATCATGGTGATCACGCCCAGGCCGCCGCGCATCATATTGCGCCGGCTCACCTTGGGAAGCGCGGGTTTGGCGGCGGTCCAGGACAGGGTGTCGAACATGGCGGCGTCCTCCTCGGCTGGGGCGGCTAGATTGCCACACTAAGTGGCGCATGCAGCCTTCATGCCACTAACCACGGCCGCGCCGCGGGGCCGAGCGCCTGCTCCATCCAGATCCCGGCCTGCAGGACGGCGTGATCCGCCAGGCGTGGGCCGATCACCTGCAATCCCAGTGGCAATCCGTGTGCACCGGCGCCGCAGGGCAGCGTCAGCGCCGGTGTGCGCGCGTGATTGAACAATGGCGTGAACACCGCGTGGCCGCGGTGCCGGGCGGGCGCGCCACCGATCAGGCTGGGATTCAACTGGTCGGCCGGCCATGCGACGCAGGCCAGAGTGGGGCACAGCAGCACGTCCCACTCGGTGAAGAATGCCGCCATCGTGGCCGCGATGCCCAGGCTTGCGGCATGGGCCGCCGCGACCTCGGCCCCGGTACGGCGCAGTCCCCGCTCGATCTGCCAGCCGACATGCGGATCGAACAGCGCCGGGTCGGCCAGCCATTTGTCGCCGAAGAAAGCGGCAAGCCCGGCCTCCTCGATGGCGAGAATGGCCTCCTCGGTGGTTCCCATGGGCCACGCCGGGTCGGCCTCGGTGACCGGGAGCCCGGCGCGCCGCAGCGTTTCGACGGCGGCGGCAACCGTGTCCAGCACGTCCTGGTCGACGGGACAGTCGAGCCCGAGCCGGGGGCTGAACGCGACGCGGAGGCTGGTGGCCGAACGCGCCAGGGGTGGGCCCGGGTCGATCGACAACACGTCCGCCGGATGCCGGCCGGCGATGACGGCGAAGCACGCGGCGACATCCGGCACTGTGCGGCCCATCGGGCAGGTGCAAGCGATGCCGGGCAGCGTGCCCGGGAAACCCCAAGGGTCGGCGACGGTGCCGCTGCTCGGCTTGAAGCCCACGACGCCGACATGCGCCGGCGGGCGGCGGCACGACCCGCCACCATCCCCGCCCAACGCCAGCGGTGCCATGTCCGCCGCCAGCGCCGCCGCGCAGCCGCCGGACGAGCCACCCGGCGTTCGGGTGAGATCGCGCGGGTTCAGCGTGCGGCCGTAGAGCCGGTTTTCCGTCACTTCCTTGGCGCCGAATTCCGGCATGTTGCCGATGCCGATCACCACGGCGCCCGCTGCCTGCAGCCGTTCCACCGGCAGCGCGCTGCGATCGGGGATGAACCCGGCGAATAGCGGCGAGCCCTGCGTGATGCGGCGGCCCGCGACCCAGATCGAATCCTTGATCACCACAGGCACCCCGGCCAGCGGCAACGCCTCGCCCGCCGCGATCCGGCGCCGCAGCATTGCGGCGTCGCGCACCGGCGCGGCCTCGTCGTGATCGACCAGGGCGTTGACCGCCGGATTCTGCTGCCTGATTTGCGCCAGGAACGACTGGACACACTCGACGGGATCGAGTTGCCCGGTGCGAACCGCGGCGGCGAGGGAGGGGGCGTCTAGATCGAGCGGGTTCATCCCGCAGGACTAACCGGTATCGCGGTATGGCGTCTCGTTGGAAGTTGGGGACGGGCCGGCCAGCGCCTCTGCTGCCAATCCGAGGTCCCGGCAGATCCGCCGCGCGACCTGCTTTTTCGACGAACCTGCCGAACATAGTGCACTGGCAACGCCAGAATCTCGTCCCACAGGTCGGGATCGTCCACCCCCGGTGTCTGCGGGACCCAGTGGACTGGACAGCCTTGCGCGGGCGGGAGGGAGAGAAGGAGTGTGTGCTTATCCGGGGATGAAGCGGTCGAGGCCGACTTCGTGGGCGGTGGCGACCCGGCGGTTCGCTTCCAGCAGCCACGGGACCGCTTCAAGGCTGCGCGCCGCCTGCGCCGCGTAATCGGCCGCAAAGCCGGGCATCACCGCCGCGGCCTCGGCGAGTAGCGCCGCTTCGTCGATCGTGGTCAGGCGGCGCGCATCCAGCACGACCTCGCCGCCCACCACCACGCTGTGCACGCCGCGCCCCGCCTCCGCGTACACGACCTGACGCGCCGCGCTGTTGAACGGCACATAGGCGATGTCGCTGGTATCGAGCAGCACGAGATCGGCCAGCATCCCCGGCCGGATCGCACCGATTTCACCCCCCATCCCGACCGCACGCGCACCCCCAAGCGTGGCGGCGCGCAAGGCGGTGGCGGCGTGCACGCCCGTTGGGTTCGGCTCCGCCGCCGCGGCCAGCAGGCATAGCAGCTTCATCGCCGCGAACATGCTCTGGCTGTCGCCGCACGAGCAATTGTCGCAGCCGAGGGCAACGTTAACGCCAGCATCGATCACCCGCCGCATCGGGGCCACGCCGCTTTTTAGCTTGAGGTTGCTGACCGGGTTGTGCGCGAGCCCGGCCCCCGCCGCACCGAGCAACGCCACCTCGTCGTCGCGCAGCCAGACGCCGTGCGCGATGGTCAGCCGCTCGTTCAACAGGCCGACCTCCGCGAGATAACGCAGCATGGAACCGCCCTGCTCGCCATACAGCGCGCGCGCCTTGGCCGCCTGCGCCCGCGTCTCGTAGGCATGGGTCAGCACGGGAAGGCCGTAGCGGCGCGAAAGGTCGGCCACGCCCTCCAGCAGGGTGCGCGACGAGCGTTGCGGGCCGGACGGGCTGAGCGCCCAGCGCAGCCGCTCCGGCAACGGATCGAGCCGGCGGATCTGCGCCTCCACGAAGGCAAGCTGCGCGTGCGGATCCGCCGGCGCGCCATCCACCAGCGCACGCACTGCGGCCGGTGCGTCGGCGGGCAGGAACGGCGCGATGTCCAGGGCGGCCACATCGCGCAAGGCGGCGGAGAACACCACGCGCAAGCCAGAGTCGGCATAGGCGGCCAGGATCGTGTCGAGCGTCGGCTCGTCCATCGGCACCAGGGAGTTCATGTCCTGCACCGTGGTGATGCCGTGGCGCAGGCAGTCCACCGCGCCGATCAGCGTGCGCAACCGCAACTCGCGGGCGGAGCGGGGGCCGAGATAGGCGGGTTGCGAATGCAGCGCCCAGACGTCGAACGGCATGTCTTCCAACATGCCTTTCTGCAGCACGTCGTAGGAATGGTAATGCGCGTTGACGAAGCCCGGCAGCACCAGCAATCCAGCCGCATCGATCACACGCGGCCCAGCCGGCCCGGCCTGCCGGCGCAGCGCAGCCTTCGCGGCGGCATCGTCGCCGGGCGCGGTCACGCTCGCGATGCGGCCGCCCTGCACCAACACGTCGCAGACGGGCGGTTGGTGGATATCGCCGTCGTGGTCGTAAACCCGGCCGCCGGCAATCAGGAGATCGGGCTGGGTCACCGCATTGGCGGCGCGTATTGCAGACCGCCCTTGGTCCAGGGGCTGTTCAGCCCGCGCGGGATCGCCAGTGGGCCGATGTCGCGGTCATACATCTCGCCGTAATTGCCGACCTGCTTGACGATGTTGAGCGCCCATTTGTTGTCCACGCCCAGCGACTTGCCGATATCGCCGTCGGTGCCCAGCAGGCGGCGGATATCGGGGTTGGTGCCGGCTGCCATCGCGTCGGCGTTCTGGCTGGTGACGCCCAGCTCCTCGGCGGTCATCTGCGCGAACAGCGTCCAGCGGACGAGGTCGAACCAGCGGTCGTCACCCTTGCGGACCGCGGGGCCGTCCGGCTCCTTGCTGATGATCTCGGGCAGCAGGACGTAGTCGGCGGGCGTCGCCTGCGCGTAGCGGAACGCGGCCAGGCCGGACCGGTCGGTCGAGTAGGCGTCGCACCGGCCGGAGATGAAGGCCTGCTGGATGGTGTTGAGGTCGTCGATCAGCACCGGCGTGAACTGCAGCTTGCGTTGGCCGAAATAGTCCTGCACCGCGAGCTCGGTGCTGGTGCCCGGCGCCACGCAGATGGTGGCACCCGCCAGGTCGGTCGCGGCCTTGATGCCGGCGGAGGCTTTCACCATGAAGCCGGTGCCGTCGTAGAAATTGGTACCGGCGAACAACAGGCCCAACGACGATTCGCGCTGCGTCGTCCAGGTCGTCTCGCGCGACAGCAGGTCGATCTCGCCGGATTGCAGCGCGGTGAAGCGGGTGATGCCGGAGACCGCCACGAACTTGACCTTGCTCGCGTCGCCGAAGACCGCGGTGGCGACGGCCCGGCACATGTCGGCGTCCAGGCCGTTCATCCGGCCCTGGCTGTCCAGCAGCGAGAAGCCCGCGACCGAGCCATAGACGCCGCAGATCAGTTGCCCGTGGCTGCGAACCGCTTCCAACGTGCCGTTACCGGGCGACGGTGCAGGAGCCTGGGCGAAGGCCGCGCCAGCCACCATCGTCGAGGCGATGGCGCAGGCGGCAAAGATGGCGAGTTTCATGGAACGCTCCAGGGGTCGGGGCAGGTGATGGCTCGCCCACGGAGTTCACACAAGTCACGCGACGACGCAACCGGCCCACGATGACATTCGATGCAGTTGCAAAATCGTCGCCGCACTCCGGTGTTCGACTCGTCATCGCGAGCGCAGCGCGGCCATCCAAGGCGACGAGTGCACCTCTTGCCCTGGATCTCCACGCCTACGGCTCGCGATGACAGCGCACCCTGAAGAAAAGACAGGATAAAAAGAAGTTCTGCGTTACGCCGCTTCGCTGCACCGCGCTCGCAAGCGACGGCGCACCATCTCCAGGCCGTAGCCGTGGGTCACGCGGGGCGCGCACCAGATCGGCGCGGCTGGGGCCGCCTGCTGCGGATAGAGCCGCGCATAGTCCGACGCATTGTGGAACAGCATGCGGCTGTCGTCGTCGACGAAGGTCTCGCTCGCGGCCCCTTCCGCCAGGATGGCTTCGTGCTGGCGCAACTCGATGTGGAAATACGTCACCTGCTGCAACGCCGGGACTTGCGTGATTCCGGGCAAGCCACACAGCACCTCCGCCGGCACCAACATGCCATCCAGCAACATCGCGTGCGACGGCGAGACCAGCAGATCGCGCCGCGGCAGGCCGCCACCGAGCGACCCGGCGGCAAAGCGGATCGGCAGCAGATGGCGGCGCCCAGCCAGGAAACGTCCGCCGTAGCCGCGCCGGCCGATCCAATGCACCGGCTCGGCCCTGCCATCCGCCGTCAGCACCGCATCGCCGATCCGCAGCGCCTCGACAGCCACCTCACCGCCGGGTGTGGCGATCCGCGTGCCGGCGCAGTAGCAGGCGACGGACTCGACGAGCGTGCCGCCATTGAGATCCGAATGCAGGCTCAGCGGGCCAGGCAGGCTGGCGAAGGTCAGGTCCGCGGTGTGGGTGCCATCGCTGATCTGCGCCACGCCGGTTGCCGCATCGTAGCTCTGCAGCACGGCGGTGCTGTAACTCACGTCGGCCAGGTCGACGAACTTGCCCTGCCCGAACCCGGCGATGGTGTCACCACTATACGAAGCCATCCCCTGCCCCGCGCCGAAACTCGCCGCCTGGTCCAGCTTCAACGTCGAACCGGTGGTGAGCGTGATCGTATTGCCGTGGCCCGTGGCACTCCCGAGTTCCAGCGTGCCGTTGGCCGACAGCTGGATGCCGCCCGTGTCGTCGGTCAGCGATGCGACGTCCAAATTGCCGCCCACAGTTGCGTCGCCGCCAACCTGTAGCGACGCGATGGATTCCGTGCCACCGAAAGACCAGCTCGCGCCGCTGTCGATCACGAGCGCGGTGACATTCTGGAAGCTGAATTGCCCGGTGATCGCACCGTTGCCGCCGGTCACTCCCGTGAAGGCGCCGATCGTGCCGCCCGCGAGTTCCAGCGTCGTCACATCGCCGGCCGCGGTGCCGCCCTGGACGATACCGGTGATGGAATAGCCGCTCTGCAGCACAAGCCGCTCCGCCCCATCGCCAAAGCGGACGGCCGTACCGGTGGCACCCTCGCTGCTTTCGATCACGCCGCTGTCGGTCAGCGTCCCGATCGCTGAACCCTTGGCGTCGAAGAAATCTACGCCGACTTGCCCGGTGATGGTACCGGCATTCGTCACCGACCCCGTCACGCCCGACCCGATCACCCGCACGCCGAACAGCGTGCCCGTGATGCTGCCCACCCCGGCCGCCGGGCCGTTCACCACGGTACCGCCAACCTCCAGGTCGACACCGACGCCGTCGGTGCCAAGATTGGCGGTAATGGTGCCCGTGTTGCTCACGCTGCCGGACGCACCGAGGATCGCCACGCCGTAGTCGACGCCGGCGATCTCTGCGCCCGTCGTCGCGGTTGCCGTGGCAGCACCGTTGACGACGGTGCCGCCATCTTCCAGCGCCACGCCGATCTCGCTGCCCGACTGACTGCTGGGCGTGCCCGAGAGCAGGATGAAGCCGTCGTTCTTCACCGTGCCCGCACCGGACGCCACGAGCACGCCGAACTCGGCACCCTGGATCAGCGCGGTGCTGGCATCGAGGCCGTTATCCACTTCGCCACTGCCGAGATACACGCCGGCGACGTCGGAGGAGATGATCCGCCCGTCATTCGTGATCGTGCCCGCGCCGTCCATCTCCACGGCATCGAAGCCAGCGGTTTCGATCAGCGCCGTCGTGTCGCTCACCGAGCCGTTGGTGACCGTTCCACTCAGCACGTACACCGCGTCGCTGGTGGTCGCCTCGATCGTGCCGCCATTGATGACGGTCGCCGCGCCGAGCACCACGACGCCGTTCTCCGCACCCGAGATCACCGCGCCGGCTGCGTCGTTGGTCACCGTGCCGCCCGACGACAAATACACCCCGTCGCCGCCACCCGAAATGCTGCCACCGTTGACCAGCGTTCCCCCCTGGTCGAACACCACGCCGTACTCTGCCCCCGAGATCGTGGCGCCGCCGTTATTGCTGACCGTGCCGCCCGTCAGGTGCACCGCGACCGACTCGGTCGTGCTGACCGCGCCGTTGTTCACGACCGAATCCGTTGCCGTGAGACCGCTGATCCCGCCGGAATCGATGCCACCGCCCTGGATGCCGCCGGAACTCGTCACCGCCCCGATCGTGAGCGTACCATCGTCGAGTTGGATGTCGCCGGTGACCGGCGCGTCCAACGTCAGCGCTCCCGTCACGGTCAGGGTGTCGCCCGCGCTGATCACGAGGAAGCCCGGCCCATCGATCTCGAGCGAGGCGCCGGACGGCAGCGTCAGTGCCTGGCCCACGACCGTGATGCCGTCGCTGAGCGCGATCGTGTAGGCGGTGTTCGCCGCGGAGTCCGGCCCGTCATTTATGTCGGCAATATCGCTGTCGAAATCCGACGGGCTGGTCGCGGTGAAGTTGGTCGTCATGGGGTGGTCCTCGTCGCTTGGGGGGTCGGCTGCCAGGTCACACCGCAGCGTATGCCAGCCGGAATTCTGGTATCGGGGTTGGGCAGCAGCAGACGCACGCCGAACGTGTTGCTCGCCGCGTCGATCACCGGGTCCACCACCACGACGCGCGCGGCGAAACTGCCGCCGACCGGCTCGGCCGGTTGCACCTGGGCCCGGTCGCCGACGTGCACCGAGCCGTAGCGCTCCGCCGGCAGCACCAGCTCCACGTTCAGCGGATCCAGCTGCGCGATCGTCATGATCGGCGTCTGTTCGTAGACGTATTCGCCGGCTGACAATTTGCGCTCGGTCACCACGCCGTTGACCGAGGCGTGGATCTGCTTCAGCGCCAATTGCGCCGCCGAGCGTGCCGCCGTCAGCTGTGCGATCCGCTGCTCCATCGTAGCCTCACGCAGCTTCAGTTCGGACTGCCGCACCTTGGTCTGCAGTTCGTCCAGCGAGTTGGCGTTGACGATCTGGCTCTGAGCCAGGCTCTGCTTGCGCTGCACGTTGCGCTGGTCGAGCGCGAGTTCTTCCTGCTCGGCCAGGATGGCGGCGTCGTTGCCGGCCTTGACCCGGTCCAGCGCCACCGTCGCGACCTCGACGCTGGATTCGAGGCTGGCCACGACCTGCCCGACCCGCACCGTATCGCCGCGGTCCACCGTTTCCTCGATCAGCAGGCCGGAGACGGGGCTGCCCAACTGCACCACCTCGTGCGGTTTCAGCAGGCAGGTCATCCCGTCCAGCCCTTGCGCGGCTGCGAGGTGCGGCAGCAGCACGAGCAGCATCGCGCGGCGCATCAATCGGGGCGTCCGGCGAATGACATCGCTCGCTCCATCCGCGTTTCGAACCGCATCAACTGCTGGCGGATCTGGCGATGCCGCCGCTCCTCCCGCTTCTGCATCATGGTGAACAATCCCCTTGCAAGCCCCGGCCGTCCGGCCGCCAAGCGCAGCAGCAGACGGCCCGGCGTGTGCAGCCGCAGCGGGTCCAGCAATGCGTCTTCCAGCGACAGGATCACATGCAGGCTGCCGGGCTCGCCTTGCCGCGCGCAACGGCCGGCCAGTTGGCGATCGATCCGCGCCGCGTCGTGCCGCTCGCTGACGATCACCGCCAACCCGCCCCGCTCCGCAACACCGGTGCCGAGCCGTATGTCGGTGCCGCGCCCAGCCATGTTGGTGGCAACGGTGACGCGCCCAGGGTTGCCGGCCTGCGCCACCACCGCCGCTTCCTTCGCATCCTGCGCCGCGTTCAGCAGCGCGTGATCCATCCCGGCGGCGTGCAGCAATCGACTGGCGCGGTCCGACGCTGCGACCGAACGGGTGCCGATCAGCACGGGGCGGCCCGCCTGTGCCAATTCGAGCGCGCGAGCCGCGATCAGCTGCCATTTGGCAGTAGCGTCCGGCACGATCACCGCCGGCTCCGCGATCCGACGGCTCGGGCGGTGCGTCGGGATGCGGGCGATCTCCAGCCCATACACCGCACGCAATTCGGGCGCGATTTCGGCCAGCGTACCGCTCATGCCGCACAGATGGCGGTAGCGAGCAAAGAATTTTTGATACGTGATGCGGGCGATGGAGGTGCGGGCCCGGCTGGGCGCACAGCCCTCCTTCGCCTCCACCATCTGCTGCAGCCCGTCATTCCAGAACCGGTCCGCCATGATGCGGCCGGTGTACTCGTCGATGATCTGAACCTTGTCGTCGCGCACGAGATAATGGACGTCGCGCTCGAACAAAAACTGCGCGCTGAGCGCACGGCGGACCAGTTCCGAGCGGGCCAGCACGCTGCCCCAATCCGGCCCCATCGCCTCGGTTTGTGCGGCAATCCGGCGCTGCCCCTCCTTGGTCAGGTCGACCCGGCGTTCCTGACGGTCGAGCAGGTAGTCCTCCCCCTGCACCAGCCCCGTCACCAACGCCAACGCCTCCTGCGCCCGGGCGTAGTCCGCATCGGCCGGACCCTCGCCACTGATGATCAGCGGCGTGCGCGCCTCATCCACCAGCACGCTGTCCGCCTCGTCGGTGATGGCGAAGTCGAGCCCGCGCATCACCAACGCCTCGGCTGGCACCGTGCCGCCGAGACGGGCGAGCAGCTGGTGCGTGGCCGTGGGGGCTGCCCGGCGCCGGATTGCATCGCGCAGATAGTCGAAGGCCACTTCCTTGTTGCTGACGTAGGTGACGGGCGCCGCATACGCCACACGCCTGGCCTCCGGCGTGGTCTCGTGCACGACGAAGCCGGCGCGTAGGCCCAGCCTTGCGAAGAACGGCACCAGGGCTTCGCCGTCACGCTGCGCCAAATAGTCGTTGACGGTGATGACGTGCACGCGCCGCCCGGCGAGCCCCGCCACGGCGGCGGCGAGGGCGGCGGCCAAGGTCTTGCCCTCGCCCGTCTGCATCTCCGCCACCTGCCCCTGCAGCAGGGCGGCAGCGGCCATGATCTGCACGTCGTACGGCCGCATGCCCAGCGTTAGCGCGGCCACTTCCCGCACGAACGCCAGGGCGCGGCCGACCACCTGCGGCCGCCAACTGCGCCGCAGCGACGTGGCGAGCGCGGTACAGGCCAATGCGCCACCGTCGATGCCCAGTGCCTCCGCCGCCCAGCCGCGATCGGCCGCCGCCTGCGCCGCCACCCGCCGCAGCGCACGCTGTCCCAGTAGGGACGGCCTACGCGGCAGTTGCGCCACGGCACCGTGCAACCACTCCTCCACCACGCCGCGCTGCGGGATGTCGCGTTCCGGGTAAGGTGCCGCATGGGACAGGCGGAGCGTGCGCCGCCCGGCGGTAACACCCAGGTGGCCGGGCTGGCCCGAAAGAACCGACGCGCTCACAGGTCGAACCGCCGCAGGAAAACCTGGCGCACATCGCGTGCCAGCCGCCAGCCGAGCGTGCGCGTGCCGTGGTCGAACCGGACGTAGACGCGCTCGCCCAACCGGTTGCTACCCGCCCCCGGTGGCAGCGCCAGATCCACTTCGAACACGACCTCGAGCGCGCGGGTGTGCTTGTCGTCAGCCGGGTCGACGGCGATCGGGCCGCCGCCGACTGTCGCCAGCACGGGGCTCGGCAGGTCCCGCGAGGCGGTAGGAACCTCGCGCAGGACGGCGGAAACGGGCCAGCGGCGCCCCGGTCTGCTGGCGAGGCGTAGAGTGATGGCGGCCGTATCGTGCCGCACCAACTCGATCTCGGATTGCGGCACGACGGCGCGCACCTCGGCCGCGGCGCCATTCAGCACGTAACCGATCAGCTCGCCCCGGCGCAGCTCGCGGCCGGGCAGGTCGGCGGTGTCTTGCGCGAGCCAGATGCCATCGGCCGGGCTCGCGACGTCCAATGCGTCCAGACGTTGCTGCGCGTCGGCGAGTTCGGAGTTGAAATAGGCAACTTGCTGCCGGAGCGTTTGCGCCTGCACTTGGTCCGATGTTTCGACGGCGCGCAGGCGAAGCTGCATTTCCGTCAACTGGGTCCCGAGCAGCACGACCCGGCGGCCCGCCAGCGGGTCGGTCATGTGCAGCAGGGGCACGCCGGCCGGAACGGTCTGCCCTTCGCTCACCACCAATCGGTCCAACCGGCCGGCCGCCCCGGCGTGCACCTCGGCCCCCGGCGGCGCGGCAACGACGCCCTGCACGACCGTGCCATAGGGCAGCGGCACCAGGAACAGCAACGACGCCAGCGCTGCGACGCCAACCCCCACGACGGTGGCCGCCCGCGTCCGGTGGCCCTGCAGCGATGGCCCGGCGGCGATGGTGTAGGCGCCGCGCAGCAGCGGCCACGCGACCCCTGAGGCCAGCGTCCAGACGGCCAGCACGGCGCCGACGCCGTGGAACTTGGTCGCGATGAACAGGGCGATCGAGAGCATGACCCACATGCGATACAGGAACGCAGCCGGGGCATAGAGCGCGAAGATGGAGCGCTCGCCGGGTGCGTTCGCCGGGCTCAGCCCGCTCTCGGCCCCGAACAGGAAACGGCTCGAGAGATAGACGTAGAAGCGCGACGACCGTTGCGCGAGGTTCGGCACTTCGGTCAGGTCGGACAGGATATAGTACGCGTCGAACCGCAGCAGCGGGTTGCCGTTGAACAGTAACGTGGAGACACCGGCGATCAGCATCACGTTGAACGCGGCCGCGCGCAGCAGCCCCGGCTCCGCATTCAGCCAGACGATCATGGCCAGCGCCGCGCAGAACGTCTCCACCATCATGCCGGCGGCGGCCACCAGCGCCCGGTGCCATTTGCCAGGGAAGCCGGCCGACCCCGAGACGTCGATATACGGGACCGGCATCAACACCATCGTCATCACGCCGGCCTCGTGCACCTCGGCGCCCCCGAGTTTAGCGGCGTAACCATGGCCTAATTCGTGAAGCAGCTTCAGCAGGGGAAAGCTGACGGCAAGCAGCAGCAAGTTGTCGCGCGCCAGCACGTGGTCCGACAGATCGTGGGTCAGTTCCGTCCAGTGCTGCGCCGCCTGCACCGCCGCCCAACCGACGAACGATAGCCACACCACCAACCCGAACGGCGAGCAGAGTGGACGCACGAACCCGAGCGTGGCCGCCAGGAAACGGTCGGGATCCAGCAGCGGCAGGCGGATATACAGCGGGCTGGCAAAGCGGCGCCACGCGTTGCTGGCGGATTGCCGCAGCGCGCGCTGGCTGAGTTCGTTGAAGTCCGGCCGCCGCTCCGTCATGAGCAGGTCCGCGCCGTCCAGCTGGGTCAGCAGATGGATGAGTTCGTCCTGCGTCGGCCGCTGTTCGCCGAGTGTGCCGAGCGCCTGCCAAATCTGCTCGACGCTGTGCGTGCCATCCATCAGCGCCACGGCATGCTGCGCCGCCGGCGAGAAGCGGTGCACCTTGTTCTGCGTCATGTCCTCGAGCACGAACCAGCGCTGCCCCCGGAAATGCTGGCGGCTGATCCGCACATGCGGCGACAGCCGGGGGCAAACGCCGGCGACGCGAAACCAGAGTTGGCTGCGAAGGCCCTCCGCCATCAGGGCCACCACGACCAGAGTTCGAGCCTTGCCGATTCGACCAAGTGATGCGTCCAGATCCAGATCAGCCGCGCGCGCCCGATTTCGAGCCGCGCGACGCCCTCCATGTTCGGGCGCAACCGCTCGGTGGTGCGGTCGAGCGTCGCCTCGACCCGGAACACATTGCCGCCGTCGACTTGCTCGCTGACCGGGCTGATGCGGGTGACATTCAGGCCGAACACCTCGTCCGGCAGCGCAGCCAAGACCAGCGAGCCGTGCTGCTGCATCCGGATGCGGGCGATGTCGGTGTCGGGGACGCGCACGACCACACGGTAGCTGTCGAGCGGGGCGAGTTCGAACAGCACCTGCGCGCGTTGCACCGGCGTTCCGACGGACTGGCTCAGGTCGCCGCTGGTCACCAGGCCGTCGAACGGGGCGGTGATGCGGGTGCGGGCGATCTGTTCGTCCAGCAGGGCGATTTCGGCGGAGGCCTCCTCCATCTGCGCGTTGTCGATCGCGACATCCGCGCGTTGGCCACTGCCGAGTGCCTTATCCAGTTCCAGCTTGTGCTGGCTGCGGGTGGCGATCCAGCGCAGCCGCTGCAATACCAGTTCCGCGCTATCCAACGTCGCCAACTCGTCCCCGGCATGCACGGTCTGCCCGGCACGCACGTGCTCGGACGCAACATAGCCGTCCAACCCCGACGCGATCGAACGGCGTAATTCGCCCTCCACCACGGCATGCGCGCTGACCCGGTAATCGGTGCGGAACACGGCGAAGAACACGGCCGCCGCAGCCACCGCCAGCACCGCCAGTTTCAGCCCGTAATGCTCCCGCCCGAGGAGCCGTTTTCCGGCCCGGGCCGTCGCATCGAACGCGACCGCACCCGCCCAGCGCTCGGCCTGCGCCATGCGGTCCAGCGCCGGGCCAGCCAGGGCGGCGACGGCTTCCACCAGGTCGACGGCATCCTGCTGCAAGGCATGCTCGGCCGGCCATTCGAGCGTCACGGCCCCGAACGGGTCGGTCGCGTCGCCGCCGGGCCGGAGCAGCGGCACCGTCAGCACACTGCGCCCATCGCCGCGGGTGGCCAGGGTACGGTGGGCCCGCAGCGCCGTCAGCGGCGCGTCGTCAGGCGGCGGGAAGGCGAGCGAGGCCTGGTAGTCGATCGCCTCCTCCATCGCTGCCGCAAGTTCACCCGTGTTGCTGGCGCGTTTCCCGACGGCGACGACGTGGGAGGTTGCGATCACCCGCACATGACGGCGCCGCAACCGCCCGAGCGAAGCGCGGTCCGCCTCCAGCCGGACGGCCAACTCGGTCACCACGGCACGCGCCGCATCCCGCAGGCGCCCGGCTTGCAACGCGCTGGCGGTGATCTCAAGCGCCGCCATGCTGGCACGCTGCCGGGCCTGCGTCGCCGCGTCCTGCGTGCGGCGGGCGTGCAGTTCGATCCAGCCGGCGCCCCATTGCAGCTGGCGCATGGTGTCGCGCAACGCCGTGTCCGGTAAGGGGGCGCACTCCACCGCGACCACGCCCTCCGGCGACCCGGCGGCTGTCAGCGGGAAGGCAAACAAGGTCGTGCGCTCGTCACCGGCCGAGCGACTACGGCTGGCGACACCGCGGCGCTCGATCAACGCCAACTCGGCGGCTTGCGCCAATTCGGCCGAGCCTAAGTCCTGCTCGGGCCACCGCGCGGCAGGGGTCAACGCGCCGGTTGCGTCGCGCAACACCAGCACGCCGCGGATGGACCGGTCGACCATGCGGCATTGCAGCGCAAGCCAGGCTGCGGCGAACCGCGGCAGTGTGCCCGTTCCGGCCAGCGCGGACCAGAGTGCCGCGTCGAGAACGGCAACGGCGCCACGCCCTGCCGAAGCCGGCGGATGCGGTGCCGTCGTCCGATCTCCGGCTTGCGCGCCTTCCATCACCGTGTGCCTACAGGTTGATCGTGCCGAAGCGTTGTTCGTACTCGCGCATCCGGGCGGCCAGCAGTAGCAGCAGGCGCTTGGCAGCGTGCGGGTTGAGCACGATCCGGTTGGTGAGCTGGATGGTGAGTTCGCGCAGTTCGGCGGCATTCCAGGTCTGGTTGGACCCGAACATGATCGTCATCTCTTCCCGCGTGGCCAGCACGTTCACCGCGTTGGCGAAGGTGGTGACCATCTTGCTATCGTCCCAGTTGACCCGCGGCACAGCCGGTTGCGGCGATGCCTCGGTTGAAATTTCCGGCGACGGTTCGGCTTGGTCGGGGGTCATCGAAAGTCCTCTGTTGCGGTCGCTTCGAGTTGTGCGGGGGCTACGTCCGGGCTTCCCAATTGATCCTCCGGTGCTTGGTCACGGTGGTCGGGTCGAACATCAGCCAGTCCCCTCCGGAGTCGGCCGCCATGGTCCCGCTCTCGATCGCGCCAGTCATCGGGTCGAAGAAGATCGCGTCCAGTGGCGGCGCCTTTACCGCATCGAGCAGGGATTTGAGCGCCGCGGGCAGACGCTGCACGGCAGGCACCGGCGGCAGCATCAGTGCAGCGTACTCCGACTGCGGCACAGCTTGCACGCTGGCAGGCGCCGCGACCGTCGAGGCTATGGCCGCGACCTGAGTCGTCACGGTACTGACGGGCGTGGCGGCACTCGCCCCCGACACGGCAGCGGCCATCGGCATAGCCGGTGTGATAGCGACCTTAGCCGGCGCTGCGGCAAACCCGACGACGGCGGCCGTTCGCAGGAGCGGTGCCGGCGGCGTCACGACCACGCCCTTGGACGCCGGAATGACGACCGGTGGCGGCGTCGGGATCTTGCCCTTCGATGGCGGGATCACCGGCGACGGCCCGGCAACAACCGTGATCGTCACCACGGCCACGTTGCCCTGCGCATACTGGTCGGACGCTGCGTAGTAGAAGCTGTCCGTACCCGTGAACCCGGCATTCGGCGTGTAGACGAAGCTGCCATCCGCCGCGAGCGTGACCGTGCCGTGCTGCGGCTGACCATAGGCGAGGCTGGCGGTGAGCGGATCGTTCTCGGCATCGGTATCGTTGGCGAGCAAGCCGGTCGCGGCGGGAACCCGCAACGTGAACCCGCTCTGGATCATGTAGCTGTCCGCCACCGTGTGCGGGGGGGTGTCGACCACGTCCAGCGCCACTGTCACCGGGGCGCTGGACAACCGGTTGGCGGCGTTGCCCGGCGGATTGCCGGTATCGGTCGCGGTGAAGGTGAAGCTGTCGGCGCCGATGTAGCCCGCGGCCGGTGTGTAGGTGAACGTGTCAGCCGAAGTTTGCGTCAACGTTCCGTGGGCCGGCTCCGTTGCGATGGTGTAGGTCAATTGGCTGCCCGGCGTCTCCGTGTCCGTGGCGGTCAGCACGATCGTGCGTGCCCGGTCGTGGTCCACCGTGATCGTCTGCGGCATCGCCACCGGCGGCAGGTTCACCGGGGTCACCGTCAGCGACACCGTGGCGTCCGACGTCCCGAGCTTGTCGTCCATGGCCTGGAACACGAAGCTGTCCTGGCCATACGTGCCGGAGGTCGGCGTGTAGGTAACCGTACCGGTTACCGGGTTGACGGCCGAGAGCGTGCCATAGGAGGGTGGGGTGACGATCGAATAGGTGAGCGGGTCGCCATCCGCATCGGTAGCGGCGAGCGTCAGCGTGACACTGCCATACTCGGCAACCGTGTCGGATTGCGCGGTGGCAACCGGGGGATGGTCACCCGCCCGGTTGATGATGAACGTGGTGACGTAGTTCGTCCCCGCAACGTCGCCCGAGCCCGCAAGCTTGTTGGCCGACGTATCGAGGATCGCCTTGGTGCCCGATAGGGTCAGCCTATAGTCGCCATTGGGCAATGCGCCGTCCGGCAACGTCAGTGTCACGACCGTTCCGGTGGCGTCGATCGTCGGCATCACGGGGATGGTGATGTCGTCCTTGGTGTCGAACAGTCCGTCCGGCCCGGCGGAGATCAGCGTGTAGTTCGCCGGGCTGGTGGCGCTGATCGTGTCGAGCGGCTTGCTGAAGGTGATGGCAAAGCGGGTGAAGCCCAACGCCGTCGTGCCCCCCGCGGCAGGCAACGTGCTGATCGAGACGACGGTCGGCGGCGTCTTGTCGGCGGAATTGCCCTGGAACTCGAAAGCACCGATGTCGAAATCGGTCTCGGCGGGCGATGCCGTCCACAGCCGGGCGTCGGCATTGCCCAAATTCGCGCTGCCGCTATCGGCGGAGAGCACGGCGGTCCGGCCGTTGCCGGCGCCGATGCCGACGATGGGGTCGAAGCCCGCATTCCCCGCGCCGTAGTCGAAGCGGAATGTCCCGTTGCTGAACAGCGTGACGGAGAAGTTGATCGCGCCACTGTTACCCTGGCCGGACCACGTGAAGGTGGCGGAGGTGGCCGTCGTGGATACCGTCGCGGTCGTGGCATAGGTCGTGGTGAAGAACGGTGCGATCCTTACGTCGGCCTTGAGCGCGGCGACCGAGGGCGTCTGGTAGTACGGCATGTCCGGCCCGGCGAACTGCAGGAAGCCTTGCGCCGACACAGTGACGCTGGTGTAGGTCGTGCCGTAGAAGGTGAAGCCGAACGGCAGCGCCACCGTGGCGTCGACCTGGGAGCCGGCCGTCCACAGCACCGTGCTGCCGGCCGTGACGCTGCTGGCGCCCGCATCGGTCTCGGTGAAATTGTCGTAGCCGGTGCCGGTATTGGGCGTCGCCGGGTCGTCGTGGCGGGCACGGCCAGCGAGGTCGGTGACGGGCACGCCCCCGTAGGACGTTCCTGAGTCGATCGCAGGCGAGCCGGGTTCCAGGCCGAAATTGTCGTCCAGCCCGCCGCCCTGTGCGGTTGTCGGCCCGCCGAGGACGTCGTCGGCGCCGGCCGGATTGACGAAGTCCGGATCGCCCGAGAGGCTGCCCACTCCATCCTGCCCGGTCAGCGTCTGCCACGCAGGCAGCGTGGCCGCGGTGGTGCCGCCATACGATCCCAGCGTCGCGGCCGATTGCGGCCCGAGATAGTACAGGTTGTAGCTGCTGGTGAAGCCCGTCTCGCTGTTGGACGCGATGGTGACGATGGTGCCCTCGTCCACCTCGAGAATGTTGTCTACGAGGTGCACGTTCTCCGCCCCGCCGGAGACCGCGATCGCCTCACCCACCGATTGGTCGATCGTGTTGCTGGCCACCAGCGTCTTGGCCTCGCCGATGATCTCCAGGCCGATCGAAGTGTTGGCATAGATCAGGTTGTCGGAGATCGTGGTGCCGTAGGGCGGGTTAACGATGGCGTCGAGGTCGATGCCGATGGCGTTCGAATACACGATGTTGCCGATCAGGCTGGTGTTGCCGGTGTAACCGCCGCCACCGAGGTCGATCCCGTCGCCCGTGTTGTCGTAGACCCGGCTGCTCAGCAGTGCCGAGGCGTCGTCGCCCACGAACACGCCTTGCGCGTTGCCGTAGACCACGTCGCCGGTGCCGGTCGCACCGTAGTTGAGCCACAGCCCGTAATAGCTGCTGCTGTTCTGGCCGTAGATCGTGTCATCGTTGACCAACCCGGTCGAGCCAAAATTGTAGATGCCATAACGGGCGTTGGAATACACCAGGCTGTCGGTGATCGTCCCGCGCAGATCCACGCCATCCCCGGCATTGCCGTAGATCGTGCTGTCGGTGATGACCGTATCCGCTTCGGGTGCGTCGATGCCCTCCTGGCTGTAGGTGTCGCCATTGCCGTGCACCACGAGACCGCTGGCCGTGGCACCGGCGGATTCCAGGTCGATGCCGTATAACGCATTGTCGATGATCTGGTCGTTGACGAGGCTGACGCTGCCATTGCCGCTCTCGAAATACAGGCCGTCATCGGCGTTGTTCTGCAGCGTGCTGCCGGTGATCAGCAGATTGCCGACCTGCTTATTACCTTCGACGTCGATGCCCTGCCCGGTCGAGCCTTGCACGGTGTCGTTCTGCAACGTGAGCCCGGTGCCGCCCGCGATGTCCAGCACCGTCGACGCATTGGCGATCACCAAATTGGCCAGCGTGAGGTCACTGGCGGTGATGTGGAACGCCGCCGTGTAGGTGTCGGTGTTCGCCCGGTCCAGCGTCGCCACGCCGCCGTTGGTCGGCCCGGTGATCAGAACCTGCTCCGCAGCGGACGGTCCGGTGCCGCTGTCCGATGCCCCGACCGTGAGGTCTGTCGGCAGGGTGTAGCTGCCGGTGTCGATGTACACCGTGTCGCCAGCGGTCAGCGTGTAGGCGCGGAGCAGTTCGCCCATCGTCGCCAGCGGCTGATCCGGCGACTTGCCGGAATTGGCATCGTTGCCCACCGCCGTCGTGTATTGGTCGCCCAGCGTCGAACTGTCGTTGATGTAGAACGAGGTGCCGCCATTGGCCAACAGGAAGTCGCCGGAAACGTCCGTCGCCCCGCCGGAGGTTACCCGGATCAGCGCGGTGTTGCCCGAACTGGTGCGGTCCACGGTCCAGACATACTGGCCGAGCCCGAAGCGGTTCACCGCCACGTCGGACGCAATAAGCGACCAGGTCGCGCCGTTATCGGTCGAGACTTCGATATTCGCCGTCGGCGATACGGCCCCGCCCGGCACCACCCGGTCCATCTCGATGCCGTTGACGAAGGCCGGCAGGTAGCCGCCGGTCGAACTGTTGTTCACCAGGTTGAGCGCCAGGCCCTTGCCGCCCGCCACCGTCACGGTGATGTCGAGTTCGGTGGCCTGGTTCTCGACCCCCGTCGCGGCGAACGGATCATACGCCGAGACGAGCGTCGTGCCATTGCCTACGATGTCGAACACGCGCTGCCCGGCGGCATAGGCGGAGTTGTCGGCGAAGAACAGCCGCAACGTGTACGTGCCGTCGGCGACCGGCAGCAGGAAGCTGAGCTTGTTACCCGCGCCGGAATTCGCATAGGCGCCGCTCTGGAACAGCGACGCGGGCAACGATGCCGGCACACCGGTCACCGTCGTATAATCGGTGAAGGTGTAGCCGTTCAGGCGATAGGCGTCGCCTTGCCAATCGCCCTGCTCCGCCGTGGTGATCGCCGCTCCGCCGGCATGCACCAACAGCACGGGCTGTTCCGCCGCGACGTCGTAGGTGCGGAAGTCGATATCGGCCTGCTGCCCCTCTTGCAGCTTGTCGAGGCTGGAGGGTGTCAGCACCTGCACCAGCGGGTCCACCGAACTGGTCACGGTATTGACCGTGCCACCCTGATAGCCCTGGTTGACCACGCCGCCGTTGGGCGACGGCTCGGCCAGGGCGATGGACGCCGGGTCACCGGCATCGACCGTGATCGACCCGGCGCCGGTTTGGAAATTGTCGTCCGCCCCACCGTTGACGCCGAGCGGCGTGAGGCTGACGGCGTCTGCGATCACCGGGCCCGAAGGCGAGCCGGTCAGCGACACGGTCACTACGCTGGTCGTCGCCGTGAAGCTGCCGACCAGCGCGTAGTTGTTGGGCAGCGAGAACCCGCCGCTCGAGGGCGAGCTGCCCTGGCCCAGCGAATTACCGGCGAGCACGCGGCCTTGCGCATCGGTGGCGACGTAGTCGGCATAGCCGTAGCTCTGATAGTTGCCGGGCCAGGTGGCCGCGAGTTGGTAGCTCTCACCAACTGTCAGGCCGGTGAAGGTCCAGGTGGCGACGGTGCTGCTCCTGGTGGCGATGGCCAGCGCGCTGCCGCCCACCCCGGCGGACAGGCTGGTGGTGGGGCCACTCACGGCGAAGCCAGCATCGCCATTGTCGATCACCGTCGCGGTGCCCGACACGGTGGCGAAGCCCTCGACGCCATCTGCGCCCGCCGGGTCGATCAACCCGGGGTCGCCGACCTGGCTGTGCTCGTCGTCGCCAGCGGCGTAATACCAGGTGGCCAGGGTCGCGTAGCCCAGCCCGGCGAAGCTGCCGACCGTGCCACCGGCGGTGAGATCGAACAGATTGTAGTCGCTGTCGATGCCGCTTTCGCTGCTCGCATCGACGGTGATCGCGGGTGCGCCGGACACGACGAAGACGTTGTTCTCGATCGTCTCGTCGTTCGCGTAGCCGACGACATCGACGGCGGACGCACCGGTCTGCGCGATCGTGTTGTTGTCGATGACGACATCGGTGCCGGAGTTGAAGTCGATCGCGGCGCCGGTGTTGCCGTAGATCAGGTTGTTCTCGATCGTCCCAGGGCCGCTGACGATAGCGGAGTAGCCGTAGTTGCGCAGGTCGCCGCCGATTGCGGTGGCGTTGCCGTAGATCGTGTTGTCGCTGACGACGTTGTCGCCGCTGTACACCATGCGGACGCCGTCATCGCTGTTGCCGTAGACCACGTTGCCGGTCGCGGTGGACCCGCCCGTGATATAGATACCGTCGACGCTGAGGTAGACGGTGTTGCCGGTGCCGAGCGCGCCGTCTTGGAGCACGATCGCGCCGGACGCGCCGTAGACCGCCCGTTCGTCATGCGCGACGCTGCCGATGATGGTGCCGCCCTGCGCGTCGAACTCGTTGGTACCGTTGCCGAACGCGGTCGAGTCCTCGACGGTGCCTCGCGTGTAGATGCCCTCACCGATATTGCCGTAAGCGAGCGAGTCGATCACGAGGGAGTCGGTGCCGTACGCGTTGATGCCGTCATAGCGGTAGACGATGCCGTTGCCGTAGGACGTGTCGCCCGACAGGGTCTCCGCGGCGCCGGACACGTTGAACCCGCTGTAGCCGTTGCCGTACGCGACGTCGTTGGACAGCAGCGCGCCGGTGTTGCCCGAATTGATGTAGATGCCCTCGTGGGTGTTGTTCCGCAACGTGCTGCCGGTAAGCAGGAAGTTGTCGATCGAGTCACCGCCCTCCAGGTCCACGCCCACATTGGCCGAGCCTTGGACGGTGTCGTTCTGCAGCGTAATGCCCGCGCCGCCGGTGATGTCGACGACGGTCGAGGCATTCTCCAGCAGCAGGTCGGCGATGGTCACGTCGCTGGCGGACAAGTGGAACACCGCCGTGCCGCTGGACGTGTTCGCGCGATCCAGCACCGCCTCGCCGCCATTGGTCGGCCCGGTGATCAGTACCCGCTGGGCCGCGCTCGTACCCGTACCGCTGTCAGCGGTGCCAAGCGTGAGATCGGTCGCCATCGTGTAGCTGCCGGTGTCCACATAGACGATGTCGCCGGCGGTCAGCGTGTAGGCCCGCAGCAGCGCACCCAGGCTGGCCAGCGGCTGGTCCGGTGATTTGCCCGAATTGGCGTCGTCGCCCACCGCCGTCGTGTACTGGTCGCCAACAGTCGAGTCGTCGTTGACGTAATAGGACGTACCATCGTTGGCCAGCAGGAAGTTGCCGGACACGCCGGAGGTCCCGGCGGAGATGACGCGGATCAGCGCCGTATTGCCGGTGGTGGTGCGGTCCACGGTCCAGACATACTGGCCGAGTCCAAACCGGTTCACCGCCACACCGGACGCGATGGTGGACCAGGTGCTGCCATCGTCCGTGGAGACCTGGATGGTGGCGGTCGGCGACACGGCCCCGCCGGCCACGGCGCGGTCCAGCTCGATCCCGTCCACGAAAGCCGTCAGCCCCGTCGTGGAGGCGGCGTCGTTGACGAAATCGAGCGCCAGCCCCTTGCCGCCCGTCACCGTCACCGTCACGTCCAGCTCGACGGCCATGTTCTCGCCGCCTGCCGCCTGCACCACGTCGTAGCTGGAGACCAGCGTCGTGCCGTTGCCGACGATGTCGAACACGCGCTGGCCGACCGCGCTCGCCGCCGTGTCCGCGAAGAACAGCCGCAGCGTATAGGTACCGTCGGCGACCGGGAGGAGGAAACTCAGCTTGTTGCCGGCACCGCTATCGGCGTAGGCGCCGGAGGTGAACAGCGAGGGCGGCAGCGAGGCGGGTATGCCGGTGACCGTGTTGCTGGTGGTGTAGGTGTTGCCGTTCAGGCGATAGGCGTCGCCTTGCCAATCGCCCTGCTCCGCCGTGATGATCGCCGCGCCGCCGGCATGCACCAGCAGCACGGGCTGCTCGGCGGCGACGTCGTAGGTGCGGAAGTCGATCGCCACCTGCTGGCCGACCTGCAGCTTGGCCAGACTGGATGGCGACAGCACCTGCACTTCCGGGTCCGGGCTGGTCAGCGCCGCCGCCGTCCCGCCATCTGCGCCGACGTTGACGCGGCCGCCATTCGGCGATGGTTCCGCCAGCGCAACGGACGCCGGGTCGCCCGCATCGATCGTGATCGCGGCCGTCGCATGCAGGTCGTCGTCGGCGCCGTTGTTCACGCCCAGCGCCGTGAGGTCGACCGCGTCGGCCAGCACCGGCTCCGTTGCATTGCTGCCGAGCGAAACCGTGACCGTGCTGCTATCGGCGATGAAGGTGCCGATCACCGCGTAGCCATCCGCCGTGATGGTGCCGTCGTAGTTCGAGCTCGGCCCGACTTCCTGGGTCAAGGCGTTGGCCGCGACCAGGCGGCCATTGCCGTCGGTGGCGAGGTAATCGGCGGTGCCGTAGCTCTGGTAGTACGAGCCGTTGCCCGGCCAGGTGGCCGCGATCTGGTAGAGTTCGCCCGTCACCAGGCCGGTGAACGTCCAGGTCGCAACCGTGCTGCTGTCGGCGGCGATGATCAACGAGCTGCCGTCCACCCCGTCGCTGCGGGTCGTGGTCGCGCCGCTGACCGAGAAGCCGGTGGCGCTGCTGTTGTCGATCACCATCGGCGTCGCGGCCGTGATGGGCGTGTAGCCCATGACCCCGTCGGGCCCGGCCGGGTCCGCAAGCGCCGGGTCGCCGACTTGGCTGTGCTGGTCCAGGCCGATCTCGTAATACCAGCTTGCCAGACTGGCGTAGGGCACTCCTTCCCATTCGCCGATGCTGCCGCCCGCGCCGATGTCGAACAGGTTGTAGTCGCTGACGAAGCCGACTTCACTATCCGGTGACACATTGATGGCCGGAACGCTGCCAACGATCAGGATGTTATTCTCGACGTCATCGTTCACGCCGCCACCCGTCAGGACGATCGCAGAGCCGACGGCTTGGTCGATCGTGTTGTTGACGATCTGGAACCCACGCCCAGACGATACCGACACGCCGGCGGAGGAGTTGTCGTAGATGACGTTGCCCTGCAGCAGCGTCCCGCTGTCGTCGCCGAAACCACCATCGTACAGGCTGCCGCCAATCCCGCTGAGATTGCCGTAGCTGGTGTTGTCGGTGACGATGTTGCGCCCATTATTGGCACTGTGCAGGAGGATGCCGGCGTCACTGTTGTCGAAGGTGACGTTATCTGTCGCCGTGGCACCGCTCGCCACGGAGATGCCTTCCATGTTGAGATAGGTGAGGTTGCCGATGCCGACTGCACCGTTCCCCAAGTAGATGCCGGCGTAGTTGGAGGAGCCTGTCTGACCATAGGCAGTGCTGTCGGTGACCGTGCCGCCAGAGGATTCGATACCGTTATTGGTGTTGCCGAACGCGGTCACCGCGTTCACCGTGCCGCGGCTGTAGACGCCGTCATGCCCGTTATCGTAGGCAATCACCCCCTGCACCAGGCTGTCGGTGGCGAGGGCGTTGATGCCGCCATACAAGCCACCGGTCACGCTGCCGCCCTGCACCGTCTCGCCGGCGCCCTGCAACTCGATCGGGTAGTAGCCGCCCATCATCGTCTCGTTGGACACCAGCGCGCCGGTGTTGCCCGTTCCGAGATAAATCGCGTCCCCCCCGTTCGTGGCACCCGCCACCGACCCGGCCGCGATCTCCAGCGCCGTGGCCCCGGCGTTGTTGTCCAGGTTCAGGCCGGTGCCGCTGGTGTTCGTGATCGTGTCGTTCAGCAGGTGCAAGTTGGACGCCGCCCCGGAGATTTCGATCCCGGACGCCGCATCGGTCAGCGACAGGTTCGCGATCGTGACATACGCCGCATCGGTGATCGTGAAGAGGTTGCTGCCGGAGGACTGGTTACCGCGGTCCAGGCTCGCCACGCCGCCGTCGGTCGGTCCCTGGATCACGAATTGCTCGCCCGTCCCGGTGCCGGAACCCGACACGGCGCTGCTCAACGTGACGTTGGTCGTCACGGCATAGGTCCCCGTGTCGACAAAGATCGTGTCGCCGGCGCCGAGCGTGTAGGCCGCCAGGATACCCTGGATCGAGGCCTTGGGCGTCGCCGGCGTCAACCCGTCATTGGCGTCGTTGCCGACGGCGGTCGTGTATTGGTCGCCCACCGTCGAGCCGTCATTCACGTAGTAGTCGTGGATGCGACCGGACACGGCGAAGGTGGCCGACAGGCCCGACACGCTGGCGGTATCGGCGCTCACCTGCACGACGTAGTTGCCGGGCGCCAGGCCCGACGGGATGGCCCAGCTGTAGCTGCCGCTGTCGGCGATGTTGGCGGCGATGGACGTGAAGGTGGCGCCGCCATCGGACGAGTACGACAGGCTGACCGTGCCGGTGAAGCCGAAGGCACGCCACGTGATCGTCTGGGTTGTGCCGTCCTGCACCGTGTCCGCGGCGGATGGTTGCAGGACCAGGATGAATTGGCTGGGGCTGGTGGAAGCCTGCGCGGTGTTGCCGTACGCACCAAGGTTGATGTAGCCGCCATTGGGCGACGGCTCGTTGGAATACGGATCGTTCGGTGCGCCGCGGTCGATCGCGGGCGATGTCGCGGGCTCGTCCACGTTGGTGATCGGCGGGAACACCGGCAACCCCGTGGTGCGGCTGATCACCGGCGCGAGGCTGCCGCCGGTCGTGGTGCCGTACGCGCTCATCAGGTGGAAGTCGTCGTCGCGCCCGTCTTCCGTGGTGTTGGCGTAGCCGAGCACGCCGTCCGGGCCGGCGGGCGAGACGAACAATGGGTCGCCGATCTGGCTGTCCGCGTCGGTGGCCGTGGCGTCGTGCCACAGCGCCAACGTCGGCCGCAGCACGTCCTGCCAAATGCCGACGGCCGCCGTGGCACCGATCTGGAAGAAGTTATAGTCGCTCTTGAAGCCGTTCTCGCTGTCCGGAGCAACGCTGACTCCGGCTGCCGTTCCGCCGGCGACGATGATGTCGTCGCGCAGTTCGGAGCCGCTGTTCGAACCCTGGATCTGGATGCCAACGCCCGCCTGCGCGTCGACCGTGTCGCTCATCAGCAGCGTACCGCCCGACCCCGTGACCAGGATGCCGACCGCACTGTTCGCGTAGACCAGGTCGTTGATGGCCTGTGACCTCGTCGAGCTTGCCGTATCGATCTCGACGCCAGTGGCGTTGCTGTAAACCACATCGTCGCTGACCACGAGGCCGTACCCGTAGTCGTTGATGCCTGTGATGTTGTCATAGACGCGGTTGGCCGTGATCGGGCCGGCATAGAAGCCGTCGATGCCGTCCTGGCTGGCATAGACGACGTTGTCCTCCGCACTCGCGCCGGAGTTCAGCGAGATGCCGTAGTTGTTGGACCCGGACTGGTCATACACCGTGTTACCCGCAACCAGGACGGCGCTATTCGCATAGATGCCGCTGTTCGTGTTGCCGTAGACGAGATTGCCGTCATTCAGTGTCAGGTCGGCGCTGCCGATCACGGCGTCCGTCGAACTGCTGTTATAGACGTAGAGCGCGTTGCGATTGCCGTCGATCGTGGCGCCCGTAACCGTGACGGGCCCGGGGTTCGACAGATAGATGCCGTAATCGGCATTGCTGGCGTAGGTGCCACCTATGATGGAGCCGATCGCATTCAGTGCATACAGGCCGCTGCCCATCGTCGGGTCGGTGGTGTTGGTCGAACCGTCATCGGTCGCTGTGACGTGTTCCAGCGTGCCGAACGGCCCCGAGATGTAGATGCCGTCCAGGCCGGCGCCCGTAACGGTGACGTTGTCCAGCAAGCCGGCGGCGACGTTGCCGGTGATGCGGATGCCCTCATCCGCGACATCCGTGATGGTGAGGTTGGCGCCCGTGAAGTCGCTGCTGTTGTCGACCTCAAGGCCCCTGCCCGCCTGGGTCAGCGTCAGGTTCTCGATAGTGACGAAATTGGCGTCATCGAGCTGGACGAGCGTAACGGCCGTGTCGTCCGGGATCGCCGTCGTCAGCGTGGCGGTGCTGCCATTGGTCGGCCCGGTCAACACGAAGCCCTGGTCGAGCCCCAGCCCCGCGTCCACGTTGCCGGACACATCGATCGGGTGGATCAGGTCGTAGCTGCCGGCGTCCACGTCGATGGTCGACCCGGCGCCCAGGGTGTAGACGCGCAACACGTTCACCGGGTCGGGCTTGGGTGCGGATGGCAGCTTGCCATCGTTACGGTTCGAGCCCACGGCGGTCGTGTACTGGTCGCCCACCAGCGAGTCGTCGTTCACGTAATAGGTGTTGCCGTTTTCCGGCACGGTGAACGGCTCGGCGGACCGGTCGAACACTCCCGGATCGTTCACCAGCGAGATCTGGATGCGCAGGCCGTACGTGCCGTAGCCGATGCCGGAATTCGCCGGGATCCAGACGTAGGACCCGGCATCGGCCACCGCCGCAGCGATGGTGGTCAGCAACTGGGGCCCGTTAGGCGTATCCTGATAGAGGTCGATCCGCACGCTGGAGGAATCGGCATCACCAAAACTGTTCCAGGTAATCGTGTGCGGGACATTATCCTCCCAATCGGTGTAGAGGTCCGGATAGGTGAGTGCCAGGGATGGCCCACCGCTTTCCGGCGTGGCAACGGGCGTCGGGTAGGCTCCGGAAGCGGTGTCAGCGCCGTGCGCAACGGTCGAGACGAACGCGTCGTCCAGGAACGAGTCGTCGGTGCTGCCGCTCTCGCGCGTGGCCTGGAAGCGGTAGACGACGTAGCGCGCGCCGGTCGGAATCGCCACCTCGCCGCCGACCAGCGCCCAACGGTCGGACGTGTTGGGCGCGTTCGCGCTGGCGGTGCCGAGTTGCGTCGTGCCGTCTGCCGCTAGGAAGGTGACGGTGATCTGCCCCTCGTCCGCCGGCAATTCGTCGGCGGAGCGCACACGGCCGCCGTAGACCAGGTCCAGCGTGCCGGAATCCAACTGTGCCGCTGTCAACCCATTCGCCAGCAAGTCGACGGTTTGGGTCGCGAAGCCGAGCTGTGTGGCACCCGCGGCGAAGTATCCGGCGCCATCGTACGCCGCCGGGTAACCAGCGCTGGCGCCCGCTGTTCCCACGCTGGCACCCGCGTTGGTCTGCCAGCTTCCCAAACCCGTTTCGAACCCGGCGTTGACGAGGTAGTTGGGGCCGATATTGGGAAGCGCCGCCGCCGGCGTGGTGCTCGTCGGAACCAAATTCACATAGGCGTCGTCCAGGTAGGCGTCGTCGCTTGTGCCCGACTCTCGTATGGCGGTGAACTGGAACGTGATGAAGCGCGTGCCCGTCGGCAACACCGCCGTGCCGCTGGTCAGGGACCACAAACTCGTGGTGTTCAGCGACTGAACGGTGCTGGAGCCGAGCAGATCGTTGGTGGCATCGAAGAACAGAACGGTGATCGACCCCTGATCGGCCGGCTGTTGCGCGTACGAGCGCGTGTAGCCGCCGAACTGCACGGTGAAGTCGCCGGCATCGATCTCAGCGGCGCTGTAACCTGCTTTTAGCAGGTCGACGGTCTGCACGGCCGATCCCGACGCGGTGTTGCCGGCGTCGTAGTAGTCGCTCCCGTCATACGGCGCCGGGTTGCCGCTCGCGACGGTGTATTGCGCCTCGGGGTTCACGGTCCACCCGGTGAAGCCGTTCTCGAAGCCGGGGTTGGTCAGCAGGTTGCCGACCGCGGGTTGCACGTCGTGTTCGACGAGTACGCTGCCCTGGTCCACCGACGGGCTGGATAGACGCTGCCCGCCGACGATGTCCTGCACCGTAAAATCATTCGCGGCCAGGTTGGTAAAGTGCGGCTTGCCGCCGTCCGGATTGACGACCGTGCGGCCGGTCGAATGCAGGTCGTACTCGGCGACGTCGTCCTGCCAGTCCAGGATGTCCTTGAAGTCGCGCGTCCAGTACACCAGCGTGCCTGCGTCGCCGGCATACAGAATGTTGTAGTCGCTGAAGAATCCGGTCTGGCTGTCGTTCGCGACGTAGATGTCGTAGCCGCTCTCGGACCACAGGATCGAGTTCTGGATCTCGAAATCGGACGCGCCGTTCTGCAGCCGGACGTTATCGCCGGTCGCCGTATACAAAGTGTTGTCGGACGTGCGGACGCCATCCACGCCCGAGACCAGCAAGCCCACCGTCGCGTTGCGGGCGATGACGTTGCTGAACACGTGCAGGTCGGCAGTGGCATCGATGCCGGTGCCGTTCGACAGGATCTCGCTGAACTGGATCGTGCCGGAAAAGCCGGAGATGCCGGTGGTATTGAGCGTGATCTCGTTCGCAAGATCGAGCGTGGTGCCGCCGATCGTGCCCGACCCGGTGACGCCAACCTGGTTGTTGGCGATGTACTGGTCCTGCAGCGTCGCGCCGTTCAGCAGCACGCCGGTCGCGTTGTCGATGATCATGTTCTGGCCGCTGCCCGGCGCGAAGCCAAACCCGCCAGAGTCGTTGTCGACGGCGCTGACCACACCGGTCGTGTTGTTCGAGATCGTGTTGCCGATCAATGCCGCCGCAGCATCATAGGCGACACCTACGGCCGATGCGGTGATCGTGTTGTCCGAGATGAGCCCAGTGAATTCGTTCGCGACATCGAGGCCCGTAACGCCGCTGATCGTGTTGCTGGCGATCGTACCAACATTGCCTGCCCCGATCTGCACACCGTCGTCCGGCCCGGTGATGGCGTTGCCGCGCAGTTCGAACCCGGTCGCGCCCGACAGCACGACGCCGCCGCCGATCTGGCTGTTGAACACGCGCGCACCACTGCCACCGACGGTCAAACCGCCGGACAGCGCGACCATCTCGAGCGTGTTGCCCGTCCCGCTGATCGCAGCACCGCCGGTCAGGGTCAGGCCCTGCACCGTGATCTGGCTGCCCGTCACGCTCAGCAGCCCGGTGATCACGGCCCCGCCGCCGGTTTGCCCGACCAGGGTCACGCCCGAATCTGCCGCACCGAGGGTAAGAGCGCCCGTCGTGGCCTGGTCGGTAACGAAGATCACGTCGCCCGATCTCGCCGTGGCCAGCAGGCTCGCCACCGAGTGGGTCGCGTCGGCGACGAGGACCGCGGCCGGGGCATCCGGCGTGCCCGCGACGTGCAGGCCGGGATCGGCGCTGCCACGATCGGTCCAACTGGCGAAGGCCTGGCCGGTGGCAGTCACCGCGAGGTCGAGCCCCTCGAGCGGCGACTGGCCGTAGGCGACGCCATCGCCCGACGCTTGGCCCGGCAGCGCTTCGACGAACGCGGTGCCGTTCCATTGCCGCACGAACAGATGCGTGGTGTTCGCAATGTCCGCGATGCTCGCGTTGGACCAGCCCAGCACCAGGTTGGCATTGTCGCTGGCGAGCACGGGGTCGGTGTTGATGCCCGTATTGGCGGACAGGCCGAGCCCGCTCTCAGCGCCCGTGCCGGCGGCACTCCAGGCACCGCCGGTGTATTGCGCGGCGTAGATCACCGGTGCTCGCTCGTAGACGGCGTCGGTCATCGCCGGGTCGGTGATGTATTGCTGCCAGGCGACGAACAGGCTGCCGCTGTTATAGGCAAGCGTGGGCGCGGACGCGTCGAACTCGGCGTTGCTCAGGCCGCTGCCGGTGGCGGAGCCTGCCAGGCCGGCCCAGGTGCCGCCTGATTCCTGCTTGACGTAGATCTGCGTCACCGCGCCGACAGTCTGCGTATAGGCCAGGCCTACATTCGTTCCGTCGGTCGCGACGGCGAAGGACGGGATCGCCTTGGTGGACGCGGTGATGCCACTCCCCGAAGCCGCGCCCGATCCGAACGCCACCCAGCTCGTGCCGTTGAACTCCTTGGCATACACGTTGGCGACGCCGCTCGAGGTGTCGAGCCAGGCCACCACGGGCGTGCTGCCGACCAGGACCAACTGGGCGTTGGAAGCGTGCCCGGTGCCGCTGAGCCCGCCGGCGCTGAGCGACGTGCCGAGGGCCACCCAGCCGCCCGCGCCCGAGTTGGCGGCGGCGGAGTATTCGGCAAGCTGGATGTCCGTGCCAGACGAAGTCTCCACCGTCCAGGCGACGATCGGGGTGCCGTCCGGCAACAGGGCTAGGGATGGGTTGGCCGCCGTTTCCACCAAGCCGCTGACGCCGCCCTGTTCGGCGCTGCCGGCCAGTTCACTCCAGGCGCTGCCGGATTGCGCGGCGACGTAGACCGCGTCCACGCCGCTGCGCTGGTCCACCCAGGCGACGTAGGTCCTGCTGCCGTTCACCGCGATGGAGCTGCCCATCGCGGTACTGCCGGCTTGGGCCAACTCCGAGCCAGGATCGCCAGCCAGGCTGACCCAGATGCCCGTGGTGGGCAGGTTGCTCGGCAGGGTGGCCACGGCGGCCGGGTCGGGAACGCTGAGCGGATTGGTCGTGCCGGGGTTGGGCGTGGGTATCGCAACGAAGTCTGGGCCTACTGAGGTACCACCTTCGGAGACCTGGGTGCCAGGGCCAGTGCCTGGGTCGATATAGTCGCTGCCGAGGCCGCCGAAGATCATATCGTTGCCGGCGTTGCCGAACAATTGGTCGTCGCCGGCGACACCGGTTTGCAGCGTGGCGAAATCACCGTAGATCGTGTCCGACCCGGTGCTCGCGGTCGTGGCGGACGGATCGCCGGCGCGGATGGTGTCGTTGCCGGCGTCGCCCGCCAGCAGGTCGTTGCCCGCGCCGCCGATGATGGAATCGTCGCCGGGTCCGCCCTCGATCGTGTCGTTGCCAGTGCCGCCGGTCAGCGTGTTGCCACCGCCGGCACCGTGGATCTCGTCATTGCCCGAGCCGCCGGTGATGACATCCTGCCCGTCGTCGGAGGCGTAGATCGTGGCGTCACCGGTGCCGCCATAGATCGTCTTGCCGATGTTGTGGCCGCCCTCGATGACGCTGGCGCCGCTGCCGCCGCTGATCGAGTCCAGACCGTAACCGCCATACAATGCGTCCGCGCCGGCATTGCCGGTGATGGTGTCGTTGCCGCGGCCGCCCATGATGGTGTCGAGCGCGGCGGCGAGCCCTGCCTCCAGCAGGTCGTTGCCCGCGCCACCGACGATCAGCAGCGCGCCCAAGCCGCCGATCACCGTCGCATCGCCACCGCCGACGTCGATCTCGCCGGCGCCGCTGCCGCCGTGGATACTGTCGTCGCCAGCCGAGCCGTAGATCGTGGACGGTCCGCTGCCGCCGGTGATGGTGTCGCCGTGACCCGGCGTGCCCTCGCCGCCCGAGCCGTGGATGATGTCGGTGCCGCTGCCGGCCGCCAGCACGTTGCCGGCGGTTTCGGCGGCGTAGATCGTGGCGTCGCCACTGCCACCGATGATCGTGTCGGCCGCAATGCCACCCACCAGCAGGTCCGGGCCGGTGCCGCCGGTGAGCAGGCTGGCGCCGCTGCCGGCGTAGATCGTATCCCCCGCGCTGCCACCGGTGATCGTGTCCCGCCCGCTGCCGCCGGTGATCGCGTCGCCGGCGGAGCCGCCCTGGATGCTGTCATTGCCGGTGCCACCGAGAATGACGTCGAACCCAGCACCGCCCGTGATCGTGCTGTTGCCCGAGCCGCCGGTGATCTGCGCCGGGCCGGTGCCGGCCTGGATGAGATCGTTGCCTTCGCCGCCGCTGATCGTGTCGTCCGCGCCGCCGCCCAGGATGGTGTCGTCGCCGCTGCCGCCGAAGACCGAATCGTCGTTGCCGCCGACGCCGCTGATGTAGTCGTCACCCTCGCCGCCATGCATCGTATCGGTGCCGGGGCCGCCGTAGATCGAGCTGTTGCCGGTGCCCCCCAGCAGCACGTCGTTGCCGTCGTCGCCGAAGATGGAGTCGCTGCCGCTGCCACCGGTGATCGTGTCTTCGCCGTCATTGCCGTACAGCGTGCTGTTGCCGCTGCCGCCATAGATCGTGTCGTCGCCGCGCTGGCCGAAGATGAGGTCGGCGCCGCTGCCGCCCAGCACCGTATCCGCGCCGTCACCGGCGTAGATCGTGTCGTTGCCGGTGCCGCCGTATATCGTGTTGCCGGCATTGCCGCCGATGATCAGGTCGTTGCCGCTATCGCCCTGGATGGTGCTGTGGCCGGGGCCGCCATAGATGGTGGTGTTGCCCGAGCCGCCGCCGATCGTGTCGGTGCCGCGGCCATAGATCAGCGAATTGCCGGATCCGCCATAGATCGTGTCGCCGGTGGTGGCGCCCACCAGCGTGTCCTGGCCGCCGCCGCCGTTGATGAGGTTCTGCTTGAAGCCGCCGAACACCTGGTCGCCACCGGTGCCGGCGGTGATGGTGTCGTTGCCGTCGGTCGCCTCGGCCGGATCGTTGCTGGCGAGCTTTGAGAGGTCGGTACCCGCCTTGCTCGTCGTTCCCGGGAAGTTGTAGGCGTTCAGCAGCGACTTGTCCGCCGTGCCGCCGAAGATCAGGTTCGAGCCCTCGGGCTGTGTCGCCGGGTTGCCGTACAGGGCCAGCGCCGCCGCGCTGTAGCCGCCGGGTGCCACGCCGCCATACACGACGTTGGCGCCATTGCCGCCGATGATCAGGTTGGCGCCGCCATCGCCCTCGATCGTGTCGTTGCCGTTGCCGCCCAACAGCAGGTCGTCGCCGCCACCGCCGGCGATGCTATCACCGTTGATGGACATGCTGGTGTCGCCGGGCCCAGCCTGGATCGTGTCGTTGCCCGGGCCGCCATAGATGGTATTGCCCGTCCCAGCCCCGGTGATGACATCGTTGCCGTTGCCGCCATAGATCAGGTTGTAGCCGGCATTGCTGCCGTTCAGCGTGGCGTTTCCCGTCTCGGTGATCGGCAGCGCCCCCACGATTCCGGCGTAGATCGTGTCGTTGCCGGTACTGCCGGTGTCGATCTCGTCGTTACCGCCGCCGCCGCTGAGCAGGTCGTTGCCGCCCTCGGACTTGATCGTGTCGGCACCCGGGCCACCGGCGACGGTCTCGTCGATCGGCGTTGTCCCGTCGGCCTGCGTCAGCGCCGAGTCGAAGATCAGCGAGTTGCCGCTGTTGCCGCTGAGATCGGCGACGATGCCGGTGACGTTCTCGAACGTCTCGGAGGCGCCGTCGGCATGCACGATGATCTCGCCGGGCCGTCCCTCCTGCACTTCGAACTTGTCGGGGGCGCTGGCCGAACCGCCGTAGTAATGGGCGTCATCGGACGGCGTGTAGAGCGTCAAGATGCCGGTGTTCGGATCCTCGACGCCGAGCGTGGCGCTGGTCGGCGGGCACACGTCCTCGCTGAAGCTGTACAGCGTGACGTCGGCGATCGTGAAGGTGTGGGAGTAGAACAGCGCCGAGACGTACACATACAGCCGGAACGACACCGAGGCGTCCAGGTTGAACGCGCAGAGCGGGCTGGTGCCGTCCTCGATATTGTCGTCGATCTCCTTCAGCCGCGCCTTGCCGTCATTGTCGTTGGCTTCGTGATACGCGGCAGTCTCGTCCGCCGCCGGGGCCGAGGTGATGGCGGACAGCGCGATGCTCAGGTCGATAGCGCCCCCCACGCCAAAGCTCGCAAAGCCGAGGTCGATGCCACCGCCGACGCCGATGCCGCCGGTCAATCCGACTTCGGTGACGGGCAGGCCGTCCGTCGGGTCGGTGCTCTCGTCGAGGTAGAATCCGTCCGCCAGGTCTTTGGCGAGGTTATCCGGATTCGAATCGGCGAGCGCCTCGCGAATGCCGTACGTGTCGTAGCCCACGCCTAAGCGGGCGGTGAAGTCGAAGGTAATGTCGATCTCGAGCGCCACCAGCGGGAAGGCGGGGATCGGGATCGAGATGCTGTAGTCCAGGCCGACTTCGAGCTTGGGCGTGACGAAGGTGAACAGCGTCACGTCCTTGCCGAACAGAAGGTCGAGCAAGCTGTTCGGGTTGTCCAGGATCGGGAAGGCGAGGCCGCCGCCGATAGCGGATAGATCGTTGCCGAAGGTCGGATTGTCGGTGTCGGCCTCCGAGTCGAGGGTCGAGGCGCTGGTGGTCTGCAACCCCCCCTCGTTGCTGATCTGCTGGATGATCGTGTCGGCGCCGCCGGACAGGCCGTGGCGCAGGTCGATGCCGCCGAAATCGACATCGCCGAAATGCAGCATGATATTGCCGCTGGATGAATTGCCGCTGAAATCCTGCGCGAACTGGATGATACCGGCGATGGCGCTCAGGAACTCCGAAGCATCCTGCACGTCGCCGCCGAGATCGGAGGCCAGGTCCAGCAGGTCCTCGTTGATGACGGGGAGCGGTGTGGTGAGCACGTTGATGATCGGCTCGATCGACTGCAGGACGTTGTCGATCGGGCCGAGCACCTGTTTGATGTAGCCGTTCAGGAACGAGCCGAAATCGAGCTGGATGTCGTGCAGCTGCACATCGGGGGCAGCGCCGCCATCGAGCGTGGCCGAGCCGAACGTCCAATTGGTCGCGAGCAGGTCCGCCACGAAATGCGGATACTGGGTGTCGACCGTGTTCGTGCTGGTCAAGCCAAAACCCAGGCTGAGGTCCAAGCCGACCGACGCAGATCCGCCGAACACGGCGCCGAAGCCTGGCAGGCCGCTGCCGAGCGAGCCCAGGGTGATCATCTGCTGGCCACCGCTGAAACCGCCAACGAAGGTCAGATCGATCTCGGTCGCCTGGCCCATCATCGACGGGTCGACCGGGTCGGCGGCCGTCGTCGACGGCTGTGACAGGACGGCAGTCAGCAGCCCGAGTTGGGCGGTGAAGGCCGACCCGGCAGCGAGGCTCGCCTTCACCTCGACGTTGAGATCGTCCTCGGTGCCGGCGGTCTTGACGTAAAGGCCAGCGCCACGGTCGATGCCGAAATCGAGCGGCAACGACCAAATCAGGCTCGCATCCAGGCTGGTGCCCTTGGCCGCGCCGATGTTCAGCCCCGGCAGGCCGAGGTCGCCAGTGATCGGCACGACGACGCCTTCCATGCCGCCGAGCTTGATGTTGAACTCGATGTTCTGCACGTCCTGCACCATCGGCGCGGGCATGCTGCTGTCGTAGGTCGTGGGCGTCGAATTTTCCGTCGTGGTGTAGGTGATCACGACGTCGGACTGCGTCGGCGTGCCCGAGCCGGATTGTGGCAGCAGGATGCCCAACCCGTTCAGAAGGTCGAACATCGCCTTCTGCACGTCGGCCAACCCGGTGGCGCTGGCCAGTTCGCTGTCGTTGTCCAACATCGTCTTCAGGTTCTGGACGAAGTCGCCCGCACCATCCGCGAACACGGCGGTGGCACCGCTGAGCGCGTCGCCCAGCAAGGGGATGTCCTGCCCGAACAGGTCGCTGACCAGCACCTTCTGCAGGTCGTCCAGATAGGTATTGAGCGCGTTGATGACGCCGCTCGTGCTGCCCAGCAGGTCGGCCGACTTGAACGTCGCCGATAGGTCGGGTGCGGAGAAGGTGACATCCGAACTGGTGCTGCTGCCATTGCTGCTCGCCAGCAGGAACGCCCCCAGATCGGGCACGGCCAGGCTCAGCGTGCCCGCGGCGCCGCTGGATGTGGACAGGTCGAGGCTGAGGTTGGCCGCGCCATCCACGACCGTCTGGAAGGTGGTGCCGCCGAGCCCGCCATCGTAGCCGTTGATGAGGTCGCTGAGCCGGTAGCGCGACCCGGCCGCGAAGCTCACGCCGATCGTGGCCTGCTTGGTGCTGTCCGCCTTGGAGCCGAGCGAGACCGCCCCACCGGTGATCAGCACCCCGAGCGGACCGATCGCGAGCGAACCACTCGCCGAACCGGTCAGCAGCAGGCCGAATGCGAACGTGCTCGATCCGTCCAGGTAGCTGGTGGGGTTGGTGGGCGAACTGAGGTCGATGTCGAGCTTGATGTTCAGCGTGGCCTTCGGCGTCACGGTCAACTCGCCGCCCGAGATGGTGGTCACGCCCGGCAGCGTGGCTTGCGCGCCGAGCCCCAGCCCGGCCAGGTTGATGTCGATCGGCAGCTGGGTCGACGGCAGATTTGGCGTGACGTTGAAGGCCACCGTGAGCGATGTGCCGGACAGTCCCACCGTGACGTATTGGCCGCTCGCCAGGCCGAGGCCGGTCTCGAGTGCCGTGTCGAGCAGCCCGGCCAGTTGGTCGACCGTGAACGAGGTGGGCGCGGCGGCGGCCAGCGCCTTGGCGGCGGCCACGAAGTCGGGTGCGAAATCCAGCACGCTGCCGAGCGAGATCCCCAGCAGCGGCACTTGCTGCGCCAGCTCGCCGGTGGTCGAGAGTTCCGTCAGCGCACTGCCGAGATCGATGATCGCCTGCGACACCTGCGCGAAGGTCAGCTGCGCAACGGTGACGACGCCCTCAAGCGCCGAGGTGTCTGCGGTCCAACCGGTCAGGTTGAACAGGTTGCTGCCGGAGTTGAGCGTGATGGCGGCATTGGCGTCCAACCCCAGCAGGGCCGTGGTCGCGGCGTCGTAGCCGGCCACCGACAGGGTGACCGACGCGGTGCCGGACAGCGACGGCGAGTAGAACGCCTGGGTGATCGCCGGCCCGGCATTGACCAACTGCGCCAGCGTGCGGGATCCGTACTCCGTCAGCGACACGCCCCCGCTGAACGACACGGCTTGCGACGTCAGGGTCAGGTCGCTCGCGCCATAAAACGCGTTCGCATCCACCGTGCCGGTGACGTTGATCGTGCCCGTCAGCGTCAGCGCCGTCACCTGCACCTGGGTCGCCACGTCGTTCGAGCCGGTGACGGCGACCATCGGCGGCGCGCTGGTTTGCGTGGCACCGATGCCGAGCCCGGCCGACGCCCCCGCGCCGCCGGTGATCGTGATGCTGGCGTTGAAGCCGCTGGTGGTGAACACCAGGCTGCCGTCCTGCCCGGCCGATGCCGTCACCAGGGCGAGCCCGGCAGATTGCAGGTCGGCGTTGACGGGCTTCAGCGCGGCGTTGACCTGCTCGACCAGGTTCTGCAGCGAGGGAGAGGGAGAGATCTGCGTGCTGGCCGCGGTGACTGTCACCGTCTGGGCCGGCCGGCCGTTCACGGCGATGGTGAACGTTGCGTCCGATGTCAGTGCGCCATCCGTGGGCAGCGGCCCCACCGCCGCCTCCAGCGTGACCAGCGGGGCGCCGACCTCGACCAGCTTGACGCTCGGCAGGCCGAGCACGCTCACCGCCGCCCCAGAGCCGGTCACCTGCAGGCTCTGCCCGAAGCCGGCGATGCTCAGCACCAGGTCGCTGTTCGACGTGCCGGACGGATTGCTGATCGCGAGCGTCGACGCGCTGCTGCTCGCCGCGTTCGTGGCCAGGGTGGCCGTGATCGGCCCCTCGCCGGCCGGCAGCGCGGCATTGATCGGCGCCAGCGCGGCGTTGATCGCGGCCAATAGCTGGCTGGTGGAGGTGTAGCCGCTGGTGGAGGCCTGCGTGATCGTGACCGTCTGCGCCGCGCCGCCATCCACCGCGACCGTGAACACCGCATCGGCCGACCCGGCGGCAGCCCCCACGGCGGGAGCCGGCAATTGGCCCGTCGCTGGCAACGCCTGGTTGCCCTGGATCTGCGCGCTGGACACGGACGAGCTGGCACCCAGGCCGAGCGTCTTGACCGCCGGGTCGGTCGGCGAGGCGGAGACGGTGAACGAGCTGAACGTACCCGGCGCCATCGTCAGGACCAGCGCACCGTTCGAGACCGACGCCACGATCAGGCTCGGATCCAGGCCGGCCGTCTCGAGCGCCAGTTGCAGCGCGGCGTTCACCGTCGCGGCCAAGCCGGTTGTGGTGGTGTTGGACTGGGTCGCCGCCGTGGACACCGTGACGGGCACCAGGCCTGGATTGGTTGCGCCTCCGGTGAACGACAGGGTGAAATGCGCGTCCTGCCCGGGCGCCAGCTGGCCGGTGGTGGGCAGCGCTATGCCGCCGATGATCGTGCCGCCACCCTGGCCGCCCAGCGTGACGCCGAAGGAGATCTGAACCTGGCCCGTGCCGCTGATGCTGAGCGAAGGCGGCGTCGACTGCCCGGCCATGCGGACGCGGCCGAGGTCGGTGAGCAGCGCCAGCGCCTGGTTTGTGGAGGTCAGGTTGTCGGTGATGTTGGCCGCGACCGCGCCGAACGTCTCGCCCAAGGTCAGCTTGAAGGTCAGCTGGTGCGAATATCCCGAATAGTCGATCGAGACGGCGCTGGTGCCCATGATGCCCTGCAGCGCCGTCAGCAGTGCCTGGGCGGAGGCAAACGTCGCCTGCCCTTGCGACGTAGTCAGCGGTGCCACCACCGAACTGTTGAAGTTCGCGCCGAACGTCAGCACGTCGGCCAAGGTCTTGTCGGTGAGCGGGATCGGCTGGTCGAGCAGCCCGGACTGGCCGACGCTGGTCAGCACCGTCCCCACATCCTGCAGCGCGTTCAGGATCTGGCTCGGCGTGACCTGGCCGAGGTAACTGAGCCCAGTGCCGTCCTGGAAGCCGATCACCGGGGCGGTCGCCGCTAGCGGATCGCTGGTGATGGTGACGCTGCCGCTCGCGTCGTTGCTGGAGGAGATGCTGATGCCGGCCTGCGCGCTCACCGTCAGGCTGGATTTCGTCACCGTGGGCACGAGCAGAGAGGCGACGTTCACGCCCTGGACCTGGCTGAGGCTGCGCAGCTCCGGCCCGGCGGAATCGGTGTCGGTCTGCGCCAGCGACGCCTGCGCGGCGAGCGTGACGGCAACATTGGTGAAGTTCGCCTGCGCGAACCCGATCGCGCCGGTGGCCGTACCGCCGCTGGTGCCGGCCGTCAGCCCGAGCTGCAGGTTGTCGAGCCGGATCAGCAAGGCGTCCGGTGCAGGCAGGCCCGGCGTGAGATCGACCGCGACGGTCAGCTGTATGGTCACGGTGGCCGTCGCCGGCACGCTGCTCAGGGCGAGGGCGAGGGCGTCGGCATTGTCCCCGGCTGCCTCGGCGAGGCTGATCGCCTGGGTCGACTGCATGGTGAAGCCGACCGAAACGTAGAACAGGTCGTCGCCGGTCTGAGGCAGGCCGAGCGCCTGTGCGGCCGCCGGGTCGGAGCCGGGCACCACGCCGGTCAGGATCGTGCCGGGCGTCAGCAACCCGTTGATCTGGCTCGCGGCGTAGGCCTGCAAGCTGTTGGTGATGTCGGCGGTCAGGGCGGCCGGTGTCGTGGCACTCGACGTGGCAATGCCGGAGGTCAGGGCGCTCAGCACGCCCGACAGGTCGGTGGCTTCCGCCAGCGATTCGCCCAATAGCGGAATGGCCGTCCCGGTCGCCGGGAGGTCGGCGGCCGCCGTATCCACGGTGGAGGCCCATTGGGTGAGTTGCTGCAACACCGGCTCGGCGCCGCTCGGCACTGCGGCCGTCGTCACCAGCGTGGTCGGATCGACGACCGCGGCGGTGATCGCGCTGGCGTCGGAGATGGACGGATTGCCCGGGCTCGCGAAATTGTACGTGGTGGTGATCGGTGTCGTCGTGCCGCCCTGGGCGTTGGTCACCGTGGCGGTCACGACGATACCGCCGCTGGCCGTCGGCGTTTGCAGCGCCGCATTCGGGCTGGTCGCGAGCGTCGTCAGGCTCACGCCGCCCTTCAGCGCCAACGAGAAGGTCGCGGGTTTGGTCGGGTCCACGGTGCCGCTGGTCAGCGCACCGGTTTGCACGCTGCCGTCGTTCACGGTGACGCGCGTCAAGCCGAGCGCGGCCGCTGCCACGATGGCCGCCGCGCTGCCGTCGAACGACAGGCCGAGCACGCTGTTCACCGGGTCCGCGACCGTGGTGATGCGGTCGCTATCGGTTAAGGACGGGTCGTAGGACAGGTTCAGCTGCACCGACGCCGTCGCGGTGCCGCTGACGGGCACGGTGCCGTTGAACGCCAGGTCCTGCCCGTCGATGCTCTGATCGAAGTGGAACGGCACGGTCGTGCTGAAGGCATTGCTGGCGGTGAACTGCATCGCCAACCCGGCGGTCGCTGTCGGCGTGAAGGTGAGCGTGCCCCCCGTCGCGGTGTGGACGGCAGCGGCGATGGCGTCCAGCGTCGTTGCGGATTGCGCCGTGGTGCCGACCGTATCCAGCCCGGTGCCGAAGGTGAACAGTCCGCCGACACCCTGGCCCAGCACGTCGACGCCACTGCCGAACCCGGCCTGGCCCGACGCCGCATCGATCAGGCCCGGCAGCGCGGCGACCGCCTTTTGCACCAGGCCCGGCGTGATCGTGTCGAGCCCGGCATAGTCGCCGAGCGACGCCAGGTTGCTCTGGCCGACGGTTGCGAGATTGCCTGTCCAATTCAGGTCGAGCGTCTGCGACCCGGTGACCACGTCGGACGTGATCGGCAACGACAACGATGCGGTGCCCGAAACGACCGTCGGCGCCAACGTGGCGGTGGGAACGGCGGTGAGGTCGGCGACCGTGATCTCGGGGTTGGTATCGGTGCTGCGGGGATCGACCAGGTTGGTCGTGGCGGTCGCGGTGATCGACGCGCTGCCACCGGTCACCGTGGTATCCACCGCACCGAGATTGGCGGTGTCGTTGAACGCGCTGTTGCTGAGGGTGATGCCCTCGGTGATCGTACTCGGCTTGATGAAGAAATTGCCGGTGTTGGTGTCGAAGCCGAAGGTGAGGCTTGCCTCGATCGTTGCATTTCCGGTCAGCACGGGGCCGCTACCAACCTGCAGGTTGATGCCGGCGGTGTCCTCCGACACGTTCAGGGCCTGGCTGACGGGATTGGTGGTGGAGAGTGAGCTTAGGGCGACCAGGAACTCGCCCTGGCTGAACTGCCCCAGGACCGCGCCGGTTTCCGCCGGGTCGGTCGCGAGCGCGGCGGCGAGCCCTTGGACCGTCGGCGTCGTGGTGCTCGCCAGATAGGTTTTGACCGGGGTGACGACATGCGTCTGCAATGCGCCCGGCAAGTCCACCAGGTCGCCCACCGACGTGCTGACGACGGGAAGCTGCTGCACCAGTTGGGCCGACTGGTCGAGGTTCGAGTGCGACCACGCCTGCAGCGCCTGCAGCCCGGCGACGATGCCGGTCTGGGCCGCTGCGGTCAGCGGATCGCCCGACAGCAAGACCCTTGGCTCGAGCGTTTCGAACACCAACGGCGAGCCGTTCGGCCGTGCCGCGGCACGATCCCGCCGGCGCCTCTGCCGCGGTGGTTTAGCGGGTTCGGGGCTCGCTACGGCGCGCGTGCCGGCCGTGAGACCAATGGCTGAGACGCCGCCGAGAAGCCAACCATGCAAACCTTTGCGGGGCATTTCTTGCCTCCAAATAGACGCTGTAGCGATCCGTCAGACACAATTCATCGGTAAACTCAGATGCATTATGAAATTCGCGAATTCCCCGTAACGCGACGGAACTAACCCTGCAATCGTTTTTTCGTGATGCTGATTTTCGATACAGTTAACTCGAAATAGACGTTATTGTACACAGTCTTGATTGGAATTCGCTGACCCACGCAGCGTTGTTGCCAAGCGGAGATTTTCCAATGCGTTGTCGCAACGTTCTCCAAAGATCGCGGCGCCGAGCACCGTCGGCGGCGAGCCGGAGTGCCGCTGAAACGTAACCCTCGTGATCGGTACTTGCCAAATCGGCGAGCCCGGCGTTCGACAGCGTGCTGAAGCTCAACCGCTCGAAAAACGCCTGTCCTGCAAGGGTTATCGTGGGGACCCCCATCCAGAGCGACTCGCAGGTCGTCGTGCCGCCGGTCTGCGGTACGGTGTCGAGCGCAATGTCGATTTCGTTGTAATGCGGTAGATGGTTGCCGCGGACCGCCCGGAACACGAGCCGCTCCGCCGCAATGCCATGCCGGGCGAAAGCGGCGGCGATATTGTTGCGGAACTCCGCCACACCTCCCTCGGGTCTTACAATCATGAAGCGGCTGCCGGGGCACTCGCGCATGATGTCAGCCCACAGACCGATGCACTCGCGAGTATACTTGTAGGGATTGTTCATGGTGCCAAAGGTAAACACGCCGGCGCGGTCCTCCGGCACTGTGTCCTCGATCACCGCCCGGTCGTTGAACCCGAGCGGCCCGAGCGTCACCCAGCTGGCCGGCATCATCATGGGCTGCTCGATCAACATCGCCGGGTCCTGCGGGCAAAGGAACGGGTCCACCAGGATATGGCCGATGCGCGACAGGCCGGAGGAATGCGGATAGCCCAGCCAGCTGACCTGCACCGGCGCCGGCTGGTGCGCCATGACGTGCAGGCGGTTGAGATGGGTCGAGCCGCCGAGTTCGATCAGGACGTCCAGTTCATCGCGCGCGATGCGGTTGGCGATCGCCTCGTCCGGCAGGCCCGGCATGGCGTGGAACGCGTCCACCCGGCCGGCAATGTCGCGCTGCACGGCGTCGGGGGCGCCCGGGTGAAACGAGTAGGCGAACAGCGCGAAACGATCGCGATCGTAATGCTGGAAGATCGGCTGCGCGAAATACGCGACCGGGTGATTGCGCAGATCCGACGACATGAAGCCGACGCGCATCCGGCCCTGCACCGCCCGCCGCGCGGGACGCAACGGCTTGACCCGGCGCTCGGCCCGCTCCCCCCAGGCGCGGTGGCACGCCACAAGAACGTGCCGCTCGGGCAAAGTCCGCACCCGGCCGAGTTCGGCGTGCAGGGCACCCACGGTGTCGCGGCGCACCCACCAGTCCAGCAGATCCTTCCGCACCGGAAAGAGCGCGTCGAACGCATCGAGCGCGTCGAGATCCGCGAGCCGCAGCAGCACGCTCTGCACGGCGTGGGCGGCGGCCGGCGACAGGCGCCCACCGTTGACCAGACCACGCGCCAGCTCTCCGGCCGCAGCCAGATGGTCCGCTTCCGAGCCGTAGCGGCTATTGAGCAGGCTCCAGCAGAGCTTGCCGGTGATCGCCTCATCGCCGGGCCGCAACTCGAGCGCGCGGCGATAGGCCTGGTTGGCGCCGGGCCGGTCCTCCAGCGCGAGCAGCGCATCGGCCAGCGTCACATGCAGCTCCGGATCGCCCGGCGAGACCTCGATCGACCGGCGCAGCAGCACCAGGGCGGCCGCGACGTCCCCGGACAGCCGGAGCATCTGGGCCCGCAATACGGTCAAGGCGGGGCTTGGCCCGGCGCGGTCCAACTCGGCCAGTGCGCCTGGCGTGTCCCCGGCGGCAAATTTCGTGCGCGCGCGTTCGCCCAGGATCTCGCGCGTTTCGGCGGCGTCGCCAGTGGCCGCGGCCAACGCGCGGGCGAGCTCCTGCAACGCCTCCTCCGCGCGATGGGACTGCGAGAGGGCCCGCCCCAGCAGGCGGCGGGACGAGGGCGACAAGGGCGACCTCTCATCCGCCGCCCGGAACGCCTCGACCGCCTGTTCGGCGGCGTGGTCGTCGAGCAGCACGTTGCCGAGGTTGACGAGCGGCATGGCGTCGCCGGGTGCGAGCCGCATCGCCTCGCCGAGCATCTCGCGCGCTTCCCTGCCCCGCCCCAGCCGGCGCAGGGTCACCCCGAGCAGGTTCAGCGCCGGAACCTCCGCCGGCCGTTCCGCCAGGATGGCGCGCGCGGCCCGTTCCGCCTCGTCCAGCCGCCCGCGGCGGAACAGCCGGGCGGCCGCCTCGTAGTCCTCCGGCAGGTCCGGCGCAGGGGATGCGGGCGGCGGCGCCAGCGCCGACCAGGCCTCGCGCAACGAGCGTTCGAGCGGGATGGCTGGCGCGAACCCGGTCAGGCGCCGCAATCGCGTGGTGTCGGCGACGATGGCGGCCGGCCCCGCGTCCCCGCCCCGTTGCGCCACCACCTGCGGCGACCCGGCGATCGCCGCCGCCGTCGCGACCAGCGAGCCCACGCTCCGCGCCTGGCCAGAGCCGACATTGACGACCCCATCCGCGCCGACATCGAGCAACGCTGCCAGGGCGCACCCGGCATCGCGCACATCCAGCCAGTCCCGCAGGTGCTCGCTGGGGCCGGTGGCGAACGGCGTGCCGTCCCGCAACGCCCGCAACAGGTCCGGGACGAGCCGGCCGGGGCGCTCGTGCGGGCCGAGCAGGTGGAACAGCCGCGCCCAGCACAGCCTGGCCCCCAGTTGCCGGGCCAGCGCCGCCACCATCTGGTGCGTGCCGTGCTTTGCGATGCCGTAGAGCGTCGCCGGGTTGGCCGGGTCGTCCTCGCGCCAGGGCCGGCCGGGGGGGTGCTCCCAGTCGTATTCGGCGCAGCTCCCGACCAGCAGGAACCGGGTCGCACCGACGGCGAGCGCCTCGCGCACCAGGCCGAGCGTGGCGGCGGCCCAGTCCAGGTTCTCGGGTGCGGCAGGGTAGTGGCCCGGCGTGGCGATCCAGGCGCAGTGGAGCACCGCCTCCGGCCGCACGTCCGCGAGCAGGCGGCGCCGTGCCGAGGCGTCCAGCAAGTCGCAGCGGTACCAGCGCGCCGGACCCTCGGCGGCATCGCTGCCGACGGCATGCACGGCCCAGCCGGCACGCACCAAAGGCCCGATCGTTTGGAGTCCGACGAAACCGGATGCACCCGTGAGCAGCACGCGGCCTTTCATGATCGGCTCCCCAACGGCTTGCCGGGACGATGGCACGGTCCGCCGGCTCATTGCGAGGGGCCAACGGGTCAGGATCTAAGGACTTCTCCCGCGTCGGGACGCCGGAGAGGTTTTATTCACCCTTGCCAAGTACTCTCGCCTCGACTTCTCCCCGAGGCCCGCCCCATGCCAGCCGCACCGCTGCCTTCGAACGAGACTGCCCGCCTTGCGGCCGTCCACCGCCTGGGCATCATGGACAGCGGGCCGAATGACGAGTTCGACGCACTTGCCCGAGTGGCCGCCCTGGTCTGCGGGACGGAATTCGCCCTGATCAGCGTCATCGATCGCGACCGGCAGTGGATGAGCGCGTGCATCGGAATGCCGGGCCTGACCGAAACGCCGCGTAGCATCGCACTGTGCAGCTACACGATCCTGAGCGACGAGATGCTGGAAGTGGCGGACCTGACGCGGGACGAGCGGTTCAGCGACAACCCGTTCGTCACCGGCGGCCCCTGTATCCGCTTCTATGCGGGCGTGCCGGTGTGCATGCGGGATGGCAGCCGGGTCGGCACGATTTGCGTGATCGACTGCACGCCACGCGAGCTCAACGCCTTGCAGCGGAGCGCGTTGCGGAGCCTGGCGACCGCCGCCGCGTTCGCCATGGAGGGCTGGCGGGCCCGGGCCGTCCAGGCGCAACTCACCGAACGGCTCGGCTTCGCCACCACGGGCTGCGGGATCGGGATCTGGGACTGGGATATCGTGTCGAACCGGATGGACTGGGACGCGATGACATACCAGCTGCATGGCGCGACCCTGGGATCCGACGTGGCGACGGTCGACCTCTGGTACCGCCATATCCATGCCGACGATCGCGCCGCCGCCGCAAACTCGCTGAAGCACGTGCTGGCAAACCTGAACCGGTTCCACGCCGTGTTCCGCGTCGTCTGGCCGGACGGCAGCATCCGGCACATCCATTCCGCCGGCGTGGTCAGACGTGATGCCGGCGGGCAGGCCGTGCGGATGCTCGGCAGCAATTGGGACGTAACCGAACGCGTGGAGGCGCAGGCCGCCTTGCGCGTAAGCGAGGAGCGGCTTCGCCAGTTGTTGGATAGCCTAACCGACCACGCCGTCAGCCTGCTGGATGCCGACGGCAACGTTGCCAGCTGGCACCCGGCCGCTGCCCGGATCAACGGCTACGACGCGGAGGAAATCATTGGCCAACCCCTGTCGACTTTCTTCGCCGACCAGGACGATACGGAGGGAACGGCCGCGCGCGCACTCGCGGTCGCCACCGAGCAGGGCCGCTTCCAAGACGAGGGCTGGCGCGTGCGCAAGGGCGGCACGCGCTTTTGGGCCCGCACGTACCTGAGCGCCGTGCGGGACGCAAAGGGCGAGTTGCGGGGTTTTGCCGAAGTCACAGAGGATCTTTCGGAGCAGCGCCTGGCGCACGAACAACAGAAGATCCTCATCGAGGCGGCCCCGAACGCCATGCTGATCATCGACGAGACCGGAATCATTGCGCTCGCCAATGCCCAGGCCGACATGATCTTCGGCTACGCGCCGGGCGCGCTGAAGGGCCAGCCTTCGGATATTCTGCTGCCGCCCGACGAGATCGAGCGGCGGCGGCTGGCGCGACAGGGTTGGGCCTCGCAACCCAATCTGCGCACCCTGCCGCAGTATGATTTTAACGCCCTTCGCAAGGACGGCAGCGTGTTCCCTATGGAGGCGTTGCTGCGCCCGGTCCACACGCAGCACGGCTTGGTCACCGTCGCTTCGCTGTTCGATGCCACGGAACGGCTCAACCAGCGGCGCGAGCGCGACGCGCGGGAAGCGGCCGAGCGGGCCGCGGCGGAGGCGGTGAAGCAGCGGCTCGAACAGCTGGCGCGCCATCTAGGCCGCGCCCGCGACCAGGCCCAGCGAGCCAACGAGGCGAAGTCGCGCTTCCTCGCAGCCATCAGCCACGAATTGCGCACGCCCCTGAACGGCATCCTGGGATACGCCCAATTGCTGCGGCTGGAGGGCGGCCTGCAGCCACACCAGGCCGAGCAGGTGGACGAAATGCTGAGCGCGGGCGAGCACCTGCTCGGCATGATCAATGCCGTGCTGGATCTGTCGCAGATCGAGTCTGACCGGTTGGAGCTGCAGCCGGCCCTCATCGACCTGGCGGGCTTCGCGCATAAATGCCTGAGCGTTGTGCGGCCCGTCGCCGCCGCCAAATCACTGAAGCTCAGCCTGACGATCTCCCCCGACGCCCCGCTCGAAGTGGTGGCGGACCCGACCCGGCTACGCCAGGTCCTGGTTAACCTGCTGGGAAACGCCGTGAAGTTCACCGCCTCGGGCGGCGCCGACCTGCGCGTGCTGCAAGCGCAGGCGGCGGCCGATCGGATCCGGGTCGAGGTGGCCGATACCGGCCCCGGCATCCCGGACCTGCAGCGGGAGCGGCTGTTCCGCGAATTCACCCGGCTCGAAACCGATGCGGCCGTCACGATCGAGGGCGCCGGGCTCGGGCTGGCGATCACCGCACGGCTGGTTCAGCGCATGGGTGGCCAGGTCGGGTATGCCGACAACCCGTCGGGCGGCAGCGTGTTCTGGTTCGAGCTGCCGGTCGGCGATGTCAGTGCAGCCCGCTCCGCCGCAGTGGTCGGGCAAACGAAGGCGACCGGCGTGGCCCAGGCGCTGCGTATCCTGGTGGTCGATGACGTCGATATGAACCGCAAGATTGCCAAAGCCTTCCTCGCTCTCGGGGGTCATACGGTCGAGTGCGCCGACAGCGGCGAAGCCGCGGTGGCGGCCGTGGCGGCTGGCGACTTCCAGGTCGTGATGATGGACGTTCAGATGCCGGGCACCGATGGGCTGGAGGCGACGCGCCGCATCCGCGACCTGCCCGGTGCACGCGGGCAGGTGTTGGTGATGGCGATGACGGCCCAGGCCTTCGCCAACCAGATCGAGGACTGCATGGCAGCCGGGATGAACGGCCACGTGTCCAAGCCGCTCGAGCATGCCTCCCTGTTGACTGCAGTGACGCGGGCCTACGCCAACCGTGCGGCGGCCTCGCTGCCGCATTTACTCCTGGCCACGCCGGAGCCGCCGCTGCTCGACGAAACGAGCTTCCGTGCCACCAGCGAGATTCTCGCGCCGGAAGATATGCAGGAATACCTGACTATCCTGATCGCAAGCGGCCGGGACCTGCTCGCAACGCTGCAGTCGCCGGACATGAGTGCCGATGCGCAAGACATCGCACTCGCGGTGCATGCGTTGCGCGGCAGCGCCGGGACATTTGGATTCCGCCGCCTGGACACCGTCGCGACCGAGTTCGAGCGCATCGTCGAGAGCGGGGCGCCAGGGATCGACAAATCCGCCATGCACCTCATCGAGACTCTGCGCGACACCCTGACCTTGCTGGAGGATCTGACCTGTCAAAGCCTGGGCATGAGCAAGAATTTGTCCCGGATACCCGTCGCATGACCAGGCGCGCCTATCCGAAAGCCCCGACATGGTGGGTGATCGCCGCCCCAATTTCCCGGACGGTCGCGAATAGCCTGCCGATCGGCTCGAAGATCATCGTGTGCTCCCGCCCGTACGACACCGCATTGCGGCGACCCGGTGGCTCGGCGTAGTCGCGGGCTGCGGCCGGATTGGGGGCATTGGGGAAGATCTCGGCGAGCAGACCGAGGCAGGCCGGCACGTCCAACCGGATCAGCCGGTCCTCCAGCGCTTGCCGCGTCAGCCCATGGCGCGGCGAGAACTCGGGGATCTCGGTGCCGAGCAGCCAGATGCGCTGGATCGCCGCGATGCGCAACGCGTGCAGCAACACCTCGGCCGTGGCCATGCGCGGCGTATCCGGCCAGGTGCCCGCCAAGGCGAGCCAATCGATCTGGATGCGGCGCGACATGGCGGTGACCGGCTGCCACAAAGCCAACCGGTCCAGCGCCCGCGCAACCGTCATCAGCGCCGCGGCCCTACCCGGCACCGTCACATGCGGCACCCGGTCCAACCAGGCGCCCGGATCCACCAGCCCCACCACCGCGCGCAGCACGTCCATGTCGGAATGCGCCAGCGCATGCTCGACGAAATCGATCGCGCGACGAAACCGCGGGCTCGTTTCCAGCAACGGGCCGAACGCCTCCTGATGCCGCGACCCGGCGGCGCCCAGCCCCTGCAGCGTGTTCGCACACCAGCCGAGCTGCTGCAGGATCGCGTTGTTGGGGATGGCCCGAAGCTCGCGCGGATGCCGGATCGTGGCCGGGCCACCACTATCGGATTGGCGGGCCGAGGGGCGGGAGCCGGTCGGGTCCAGCAACGCCGGGCCGAACGCGCCGAGCAGGGCGGCATAGCCTGCATCCTCCACCAACTCGCGCATGCCGCTGCCGATCGTGGTGAAAAAATCCGCCGCGAAATCCGGCTCGGCGTAGATCGGGTCCTGCCCGTCCGGGATTGTGGCAAACGCGTGCTCCGCCATGCGCGCGACCGTCGCGGCGGCGAGCTGGGGCGTGCCGAACAGCAGGTAACCGTCACCGCCCTGGATCGCGCATTCTTCCCGCGTCTTTATGCCCGCGGCGGCAAAGGCATGTCGGGTCGCGGTCGGCGAGTAGTATTTCAGCCGGTCGGCCAGCGAGCCGGGGTGCGCACCGCGGCCGATGCTCTCGCCGCCGGTGTCGAACAGCACCACTTCCACGTCGGCCAGCCCGTGCTTGACCAGCAGCTCCGCCACTTTTAGCCGCAGCCGCTCGATCAGGTAGGATGCCGCCAACTGGCCGACATAACGCCCGCTATCGGAGTAGCCGAACTGCAGGCACATTCGCCCCGTCGCCCGCAGATAGGCGCACCAATGCGGTGACCGCAGCGCCTCGGCCACCACGCGCGCACCCTGCTCCAGCGCCTCCGCCGTCTCGAACAGCGGGCTGATCTCCACCTGGCGCTCCACCCCGAACAGCCGGGCGAGCCACAGCGCCGTCAGCAGGGTGTAGCCGCTCTCCGTCTCGGCGATCAGGAAGCGGATGGGGGTCTCGCCGTCGATATGCTTGGTGATCTGCGCCACCGTCATCATCACCCGCACGGCCGAGGCCTGCTCCGCCATCAACGCGCCGAAATCCACCGGCTCCGGCTGCACGGTGTCGAGCGCCTCGCCGATCGCGGCCAGCAGCACCCGGCGCCGGCCGGCATCGGCGGGTGGATCGGCCAAGCCCAGCCGCACCCGCACTGCGTTGTGTAACTGGGCGGCATTCAGCCGGACATGCGTGTGCGCGAGCGACAACCCGTGGCTGGCCAGCCCGGCGCGCGCCACCGCCAGCGCCATCGGCTCCGGCGCCGCCGCGATCGCCGCATCGAGCAGCGCCAGGACCGGTGCCGTCGTCACCAACGCAGCCTCCCGCCGGCCGATCAGGGCGGCCGCGAACATCGCCACCGCGCCCGGATCTTGCCCGGTCGGACACGCGGCCACCTGCGCGTCCACGGCATCGAGTGCCTCCGTCAACCGGTCGGCGGCCGGCCCCTCGCCCACTTGGCGGCGGACGCGCTCCAGCTGCAGCCGCTTCATCACCAGCCGCAGCCGCAGCGTGTCCCACCAGCCGATGTCGGTGCGCCCATCGGTGTCGTAGCCGACCCACGACGTCAGGATCACCGGTTTCGGCGCCAGGGTCCGCCACCGATCGGACCAGGTCGCCGCTGCCGCGCGCAGCAGGGCGGCCGTCAGCGTGTCGATCGCGTCCCGGCCGTGGTCGATGGCCGCCACGGCTTGCTCGAACTCCTCCGTCAAGGTTGGTTTCGACGGCCGATGCGACGCGAACTCCGGCGCCTCGTCGCCACAGACCGCACGGGCGAGCGCCTCGCCGATCTCGCGTGGCAGGGAGAAGGTGGGGTGGGCCGTGAACACGGCGGCGAAGCGAATGCGCTCGACGGTTTGGCGGAACACGCGGAACGGCACCGGGCTGTCATCCGGATCCGGGCGAACCAGGCGCGCGGCCACTGCCGCCATGGCCGCCTCCGCCCCGTCCAGTCCGCCGACATAGCTACGGATACGCGCAGCCCGGTCGACGAAAGCCTCGTCGCGCAGGTGGCGCACCACGGCGTCGAGTTGGTCGAGCGACAGCGTCCCGGCATCCATCTGCCGCATGATAGCGAGCGACGTCGCCAGCACCGGGCTGCCGAACGGATCGGTGCGGCTGCGGTCGCGTGCCTGCTCGACCAGCGCCAGCAACCCGGCGGCGATGGAAGGGGTGTCGGTCGTCGGGGCAAGCGCCGGTTGCTGATCGGGCATGGGTTACATTGCGATGCAGCACCGAGGCGAGGCAAGCGGTTCGTGCGGGAGCCGACCCTGTGCTACTGGGCCGCATGTCCACGATCGACCAAGGGGCCGACCCCGACCGGCTCGCCCGCCGTTCCCTCGCCCGCCATCGCGCCTTTGCCACCGGGCTGCTCGTGTTCATGGCGGCGCTCACCCTCGCCAGCTATGCGCTGCCGCCGGGCTGGGGGACGGATCTGCTGCAGGCGGCGGCGAAGGCAGGGTTCGTCGGCGGCATCGCCGACTGGTTCGCCGTCACTGCCCTGTTCCGCCACCCGCTGGGCCTGCCGATCCCGCACACCGCCATCATCCCGGCACAAAAGGAACGGCTCGGCCGGGCGCTCGGCCGCTTCGTGGCCACCCACGTATTCACCGAGGCGGAGCTGCGCCGCACCATCGGCCGCATCGACCTCGCCGGCATCCTGCACCGCTTCTTCGCCGACCCGAAGGCCGCCCGCCCCACCGCGGAGGCGCTGGCCGCCATGCTGCCCCGCCTGCTGTCGACGGTGGAGGATGGCCGCGCCCGCCGCCTCATCGCCCGCCTGGTGCCGCGTGTGCTGGGAGGCCGTGGCGCCAGCGCCGTGGTCGCCCGCGCGCTGCACGGGTTACTCGAGGGCGGCCGGCACCAGGACGTGCTGACGTTCATCCTCACCCAATTCCGCGGCCTGTTGCTCGCCAAGGAGGACCAACTCCGCGCCGTGATCGCCGAGCGGGTGCGTGAACAAGGCGGCCGCCTGGTCGGCTGGGCGCTGGGGGCGCAAGTCGCCCGCCGGGTGCTGACCGCGCTGAACGGCGAGTTGGACAAGGTCGGGCCCGACGGGTCCGAACTGCGCGACGCCTTCGACGCCTGGATGCGCGCCGAGATCCTGCGCATGGAAACCGACCCGGAGCGCGCCGCCGAGGTGGGCCGCGCCATCCGCCAGGTGGTCGCACACGACACCGTTCAGGCCTGGCTGTGGGACATCTGGGCCCGCCTCCGCCTGGCGATGGAGGCCGACGCCGCCCGCCCGGGAGGCCACACCGTCGCGTTTATCGAGGGCGCCCTGGCCAATTTCGGATCGCTTTTGGAGTCCGACCCGGCGGTGCGTGCCCGCCTGCAGGGCGCCGTGGAGACCGTCGTGCTGACCGTCCTCCCCTCCGCCCGGGCGTCGCTGTCGACCTTCATCGGCGACGTTGTGAGCAACTGGGACACCGCGACCCTGGTGGACCGGCTGGAGCTGCGGGTCGGCAAGGACCTTCAGTATGTTCGGGTCAACGGCACCGTCGTGGGGTTCCTAGTGGGCGGCGCCCTGTATGGTATCCTGCGGGCAATTTTTGGCACCACGGCTTTCTGATCCGCTGCCCTGTTGACCGCATTGTCGTTCTTTGTTTGTTCTGTCCGAAACCGACCGAGAGAACGCCTTGCCCTACCCACCCAACCCGAGCGCCGATCCGGCGCCCTTGATCGACCCCGCCGAGAACGAGCGATTACGGCAGATTTGGAATGAACGGCGCCGCCTGGAGGCGATGTTCATCAACAATGTCGGCGTGGCGGTGATCGTCACGGGCGTCGTCACGCCCGTGTTGGCCAGCCTGTACGGCGTGACGAACGCTCCCAACCTTTCCTGGCTGACAAACGCCGGGTTAATGATTATGTGTCTAATTGCTGGTGTCGGACTGAACTGGTTCGCCACAAGTTGGTTGAAGGGGCTGGAATGAACGAATCCTACCTTCTCGTCTGGCCGTTGATCGCGGCGTTCGGCACCGTCGCCGGCGTTTGGCTCCATTCCAAGGTCGATCCCGGCGTGCGCCCTATGCGGCGAGCCGTCGTGGTCCCGGTGACGACGACAAAGGTGGCGAGGTTCGTGCCTCGCAGGTGACACCGCGATGAGCGTGCGGCTGTCCGTTCTCGACCAATCCACCATCGTTTCCGGCCGATCACCGGACGATGCCATTCGCGAGAGCATCGCGTTGGCGCAGCATTGCGAGGCACTTGGCTACGACAGGTATTGGCTGGCTGAGCACCATGCCTCCGCGAGCCAGGCGGGTACCGCGCCCGAGATTCTGATCGCGGCGATTGCCGCGACCACTCATCGCATCCGGGTCGGTAGTGCCGGAGTCATGCTGCCGCACTATTCGGCGTTGAAAGTGGCCGAGCAGTTCCGGGTTCTGGAGGCGATCGCACCCGGCCGCATCGATCTAGGGTTGGGCCGCGCCCCCGGCAGCGATGGACGCACGGCGTATGCGCTGAACCCGAACGCCGCCCAGGCCGCGGACAAGTTTCCGGCCGAAGTCCGCGATGTGCTGGCCTGGGTCGCCGGCGAAAAGCTGGTTGAGGGCCACCCATTCCGCGACATCCCCGCTCAACCCGCCGGGCCGCACGTTCCGGAGGTCTGGATCCTCGGTTCCTCCACCTATGGCGCGCAAGTGGCCGCACTGTTCGGCCTGCCCTACTGCTTCGCCCACTTCATCACCGATGGCGAGGGTGCCGCCGAGGCGATGGATGTCTATCGCGATAGCTACCGCCCCAGTGCCCGGCACCCAGACCCGCACGGTGCCATCGCCGTCTGGGCGCTGGCCGCGGCAACCCAGGCCGAGGCGGACCGGCTGTTCACCTCCCGCGCGTTGTGGCGGCTCGGGCGCGATCGGGGCAGCTACACCGCCCTGCCGACCATCGAGGACGCCGAGGCATATCCCTACACCGACCGGGAACGCGCCCGCCTCATCCAGATCCGGGCTCGGGCGCTATGCGGCACGGCGGCGGACGTGATCTCGAAGATTGAGTTGCTCTGCGCGGATTTGGGCGTGGCCGAGGCCGCGGTGATCACGACGATCGCCGACAAGGAGGCCCGCCGACGCTCTTACACTCTGCTCGCAGACGCGGCCCGGCTACGGCCGGCGGACGACGTAGCCTTCGCTGCGGACTGAGCCTGCCCGGCGGCGGGCCTGCCACATCTTGAAGCGGATCGTCAGCACGAGGATGAGAACCGCCGCGATCGCAATCGGGATCAGTGCCATCGCGACCCATAGCGCCAAGGCGGCGAACGCCAGCGCTCCCGACACGACGGCCAGCAACACCGCACCCGCGATGATCCGCGTCGTTATGGGCACCCGTGGCGGCCCGCGAAACTGGCCATCCGGCGTCATGTCGAGCTGTAGGCGGGGATTATAAGCCATGATTGAGTGCACTTGGTCCGGGTGAGCGCTGGGTTCAAGTCGCCCGCCTCGCCGGTTCCGTAGGGGCGCTTAACCTCCGCTTCACATCTGACCCGCACACTCCGCCTGCACGCCCTCGGGAGGAGGCTCCATGCTAGCGGACTGCCTTGTCACCGACACCCTAGCCGACACGGCAGCCCCCGGTCCCACCCCGGAACAGGCGCTTGCCGCCATGTTCGCGCTTTCGGAACTGGCCCCGACCGACCCGGCGCTGCACCGCGATCTCGCCCAAGCCTACCGGGCCGTCGGGCAGGAGATCGAGGCTCGGGCGGAGGAAACGGCCGCTCTGGCGTTGGAGCTCGGCGTGCCAACGATGCTGTTCAATCTTGGGACGGTCTACTTCACCACGGGGTATTACGACGCGGCGGCGCGCTGGTATCGGCTGACGATCGCAGTCGCCCCGGCGATGGCCGCCGCACACCAGAACCTCGCCTGCATCCTGTTCGACCAGGGGCACCCGGAAGCAGGGCAATACCACCGGGACTGCGCCTACCGGCAGCAATGCGTCTTCACAGCCCAAGCGCCGCAGGAACGCCGCCGGGTGCTCATTTTGGGGGCGTCGGGTTACGGCAACATCCCGCTCCGCTTTCTGCTGCCGCAACAGGTGAACACCCAGAGCACCTGGTTCCTGGAATACACCAAACCGGACACCGCCGCCGCCCTGCCCCCTTACGATATCGTGCTGAACGGCGTGGGCGATCCCGATCTGGACGGCCCCACCTTCGTGCCCTCCTGCGCGTTCCTATCTACCTGCGCCAAACCGCTGCTGAACCATCCTGACCGTGTCTCGCTGACCCGGCGGGACCGCCTGCCCGACCTGTTGGCCGGGATCGACGGCATCGAAGTCCCCCCTGTCATCCGGGTCGGCGGCACGGCGGACCACCCGTCGGCCCCCGGCTTTACCTTCCCCTTGCTGGTGCGCCCGGCTGCCTCCCACGGCGGGGAGGGTTTGGTGCGGATCGACGCAGCGTCCCAACTCCGGGCCGTGGATTGGGATGGGGCCGAGGCTTGGTATCTCAGCCCGTTTCGCGACTATCGCTCGGCCGACGGCTATTGGCGCAAATACCGCGTCATCTATGTGGACGGGGAGCCCTACCCGTATCACCTGGCCATCTCGCCGCACTGGCTGGTCCACTATGTCAGCGCCGACATGCTCTCTGAACCTGCCAAGTGCCTCGAGGAACGGCGCTTCCTCGAGCAGCCGGACGCCATGCTTGGCCAGGCCGGCATGACCGCCATCCGGACCATCGGGCAGCGTCTCGGCCTGGACTACGCCGGGGTGGATTTCACCCTGCTGCCGGACGGCCGGATCCTGGTGTTCGAGGCCAACGCGACCATGCTCGTCCACCCGGAGACGAACCCGAAACTCGCCTACAAAAACCCGTTCGTCACCCGCATCCTGGATGCGTTCGACGCATTGCTGAACCAGCGCATCCAGACCGCGCAACCGGTGAGCCCGTAGCCATGGACGTCGGCATCACGACAGACCCAGACCTGCTCGACCGCGCCAGCGTGTGGTTCATGGCCGGCCAGATGGTCGAGGCCGAGCATCTGTGCCAGCAAGTGCTGCGGCGGCAGCCGGATCATCCCGACGCCCTGCGCCAATTGGGCTTGGTTCGGCTGGTCGGCGGCGATCCCGTCTCCGCGCTGGCCATTCTCCTCCCGCTGCAGAGTGTTTTCGTCAAGGACCCGGACCTGGCGATCGCGCTTGCCGAGGCGGCCTGGGCGACGCAGAGCGCCGCGGACGCCGTGCCGCACTACCGCCGCGCGCTCGGCTTGGTGCCGGGCCGCGCCCGGGTACGTGTCCGCTTCGGCATGGCGTTGCTGACGGCCGGGCAGCCCAGCGAAGCCCGGCAGGAGCTGGAGTTAGCGGCGACCGTGCAGCCCGATGGGCTGACGCTAAGCTATCTGGGTATGGCGTTGTTGGGTGAGGGGCGGGCTGCGGACGCCATCCCCGTGCTGCAGCGGGCCGCGCAGATGGAGCCGGACAATCCCACGAGCCCGTTCCATCTCGGCCAGTCGCTGCGGGACATGGGCCGGATCGACGAAGCCATTCCAGCCCTGGCGGAAGCCGTGCGGCGCGCGCCGGGTCAGGCCCATCTGCGCGTCGCCTTGGGGGATGCGTTGTTTGCCCGCGGCGATCGTGCCGCCGGCAAGGCAGAGTTGGTCGAGGCGGCGACACTCGACCCATCCCAGCCGATGACCTGGGCCAGGCTGGGCGACATGGAGCAACTGAGCGGGGAGACAGCCCGGTCACTGGCTTGCTATCAGCGCGCAGTGGCGCTGGATGGCGACGATGCGGAACTGCGCGTGCTGCTCGGCAATGCCCTGCTGGCAGCCGGGGACGCGGCTGGCAGCACGCGCGAGCTCGGCCGCAGCATGGTGGCAGGCTGGAACACTCCGTCACAGCCGGGTGCACGGCTTCGGGTCGGCATCCTCGCGGCCCCCGGCGGTGCGAACACGCCCACCAGCTTCATCCTCGATCGCAGACGGTTTGCCGTGTCTCCGTTGTTCATGCTGGACGGGCTCGACTATCCCACCGACCGCATCGCCGCCTCCTACGACGTGCTGTTCAATGCCATCAGCGACCCGGATGCCGCACCCGGCGCCTTGGCACTGGGCGACCGGTTGGTGCCGGCGTTTGGCTTGCCCGTGGTGAACCCGCCGAGTGCGATGCCGGGCACCGTGCGCGAGCTGATGGCAGTGCGCCTGACCGGCATCGAGGGGCTGCACGTACCCCGCACCGTCCGCGTCAAACGGCTGGAGCTTGCCCAATCGACCCCGGTGCCGTTCGACGGGCCGACCCTGGTACGGCCGACGGGCAGCCATGGCGGTCGGGACACCGTGCTCGCACAGACCACCGGGGACGTGCGCCAGGCCGCGGCGGACCTTGCATGCGACGAAGTTTACCTCACCGAGTTCGCCGATTTCCGGTCCGACGGCGGGCTGTATCGCAAACTGCGGCTGGTGTTCGTCGGGGGCCAGGCCTTCCCGGTCCACCTCGCCATCGGTGAGCATTGGCTGAGCCATTATTTCCGCACCACCATGGCGGAGATGCCGGGTTGGCGGTCCGAGGAAGCGGCTTTTCTCGGCGGGTTCGAGGCCTATCTCGGGCCGGCGATCTGCCGTGCGTTGACCGAACTACAGGCCCGGGTCGGCCTCGACTTCTTCGGCGTGGACGCCGCAGTCGGGCCGGACGGGCGGCTGGTGGTGTTCGAGTGCAACGCCTCCATGCTGGTGCGCCATGTCGATCGCCCGGCGATGTTCGACTACAAGAATGCCCCCGCCGAGCGCATTCGCAGCGCCGTAGGTGACTTGCTGCACCGGTTTGCCGGCCGGACTCAGGAAACAAATCCATCGCGTTGAGTCAGTGAGGCTTTTCGTCCGCCATCACGGAGTCGGAATGGGATTGCCTTCCCAAGTCCGCTGATGTTCTCTATGTGTTCTAGTGATGCAGGCCCCCTTGGACACATTGCGCGCGCGGATCGCCAGCCTGGAACGCCGGCCCCTGGCGCATGCCGTCAAAGTCTTGCATTTCGGCGTCCCCGAGATCGACGACCACCTTCCCGGCGGTGGCTTGCTGGCCGGGGCGCTGCACGAAGTGGCCGGCGAAGGGACCGACATCGAACACGGCGCCGCCGCCTCCCTCCTGTTGGCAGGGTTGCTTGCGCGGCGGCGCGGCCCGGTGCTGTGGGCCGTCATGCGGGCCGATTTGTTCGCCCCTGCTTTGCACGCCGTGGGGCTGCACCCGGACCGGATCGTCTTCGCCGAAGCGGGCGCGGCCGTCCTGCTGGTGATGGAGGAAGCGTTGCGCCACCCCGGGCTCGCCGGCGTGGTGGGCGAAGTGGGCAAGATGGGGCTGACCGCCTCCCGCCGGCTGCAATTGGCGGCCGAAGCGTCCGGCGTCACCGCCTTCGCGCTGCGCCGCTTCCGCCAGGCAGCCGACCCGGCCTTGGCCGAACCCAATGCGGCCGTGACCCGGTGGCGGGTGGCCGCCTTGCCCTCGCCGCCGCCGATCCCCCATGCGCCGGAGGTGCCGGGCCTCGCCCGGGCCCGCTGGCGGCTCGACCTGGTGCGCTGCCGCGGCAGCGCACCTGCAACTTGGACCGTGGAGGCGTGCGATGCGCAGGGTCGTCTCAGTCTGGCTGCCGACTTTCCCCACCGACAGGCTGCGCCGCACCGGCACGCAACCGGCTGACGCCCCCTTCGTCACACGCATGCACGACGGCCGCCGCACGATCATCGCGGCGGCCGATGCAGCGGCGCAATTACTGGGGCTGCACCCCGGCATGGCGCTGGCGCACGCGCAGGCGATGGTCCCCGGGCTGCTGATGGCGGACGCCGACCCGGCGGGTGACGAGGCCGCCCGTGCCCGCCTGGCTGGCTGGTGCCTGCGCCTCTCGCCGCTGACCGCGCCCGATACCGACGGGCTGTGGATCGACGCCACCGGCTGCACCCATCTGCACGGCGGCGAGGCGGCGATGCTGACAACCGTGCTCGCCCGCCTGGCGGAGGACGGCGTGACCGCGCGCGCCGCGATCGCCGATACGCCCGGCGCCGCCCACGCCTTGGCCCGCCACGCCCCCGGCCCGGTAACGATCGCGCCGCCCGGTGGCACCGAGGCGGCCATCGCACCTCTGCCCGTCGGAAGCCTGCGGTTGGACGCAGACGCCCTCACGACCCTGCGCCGCCTGGGCTTGGACACGGTGGCCGACCTGCTCGCCTTGCCCCGTGCCCCCTTCGCCCGCCGCTTCGGCGCCGCTGTGCTGACCCGGCTGGACCAGGCGGTCGGCCGGGTTGCCGAACCGATTACCCCCGTAACGCCGCCGGGCACGCCGGAGGCACGGCTTGCCTTCCCCGAACCGCTGCTGACGGCGGAAAGTTTTTGCGCTGTCATCACCCGCCTAGTCCGCCGCGTGTGCCGCACCCTGGAGCAGGCGGGGCAAGGGGCGCGCCATTTGGACCTGGTGTTCGAACGCGTGGACAGCACCGTGCAGGCCGTCCGCATCGGCACCGCCCGCGCCACCCGCGACGCCCCCCACCTCGCCCGCTTGTTGGAGGAGCAGGTGGAGACTGTGGACCCGGGCCTGGGCGTGGACGCGATGCGGCTGGTAGTGCCGTTCGCCGAGCCGCTCGCCTTCGCCCAGATCGCCACCCTGGCGGCCGAACCGGAGGCGGACATGGCCGCCCTGGTGGATCGCTTGTCCAACCGCCTGGGCGCCGACCGGGTCTGGCGCACCGCCCCCGTGGAGAGCGACGTGCCGGAACGCTCGGTGTGCCGGGTGCCGGCCGTGGCGGCGCCGGGCCGGGCGGGATGGCCCAGCTGGCCCCGCCCCGCGCGCCTGCTGCACCCGCCGCAGCCGGTCGAGATGACATCCGGCCTGCCCGACCACCCTCCCGCCGCATTCATCTGGCGCCGCCATCGCCACCGCGTGCGCCGCGCCGACGGCCCGGAACGGATCACCGGCGAATGGTGGCGCCGCGATGCGGAGGCGCTGGCAGTGCGGGATTATTGGCAAATTGAGGACGAGAGTGGCCGGCGATTTTGGCTGTACCGGCGCGGCGATGGACAGGATGCGGACACCGGCGATTTGCGGTGGTTCGTCCATGGGGTGTTTTGAACTGCCGGTCCGTTACCGTCATGCCAGGGCTTGACCCTGGTATCCACGGGGTGCCGGCGTGACCAGCAGAGCCAATGGGCAACAGGTCGTGACAATCAACGTTCGACGTCACCCGCCCAAACGCGTGGATGCCAGGGTCAAGCCCTGGCGTGACGCTATCGCCAATGGATAACATCCTCCGTTTCCCCACCACCCTTTCAGAATCAGCCCCAACAGCGCCGCCCACCCTCCCGCGCTATGCCGAGTTGCAAGTCACGTCCAACTACTCGTTCCTGCGCGGTGCGAGCCATCCGGAGGAGTTGCTCGCCGCGGCCAAGCTGCTGGGCCACGAGGGGCTGGCCATCACCGATCGCAACACGCTGGCCGGAGTGTTGCGATCGCATGGGCGGGCGGCGGAGTTGAACACGAGATTGGTCATCGGCTGCCGGTTGGATCTGCGGGATGGCACGTCCCTGCTCGTCTACCCGACCGATCGGTCGGCCTATTCCCGGCTATGCCGGCTGCTGACGGCAGGGAAGGCGAAGGCCGGAAAAGGCGCGTGTTTCCTCGACTGGCAGGATGTGGTGGCGCACGCGGAGGGTTTACTCGCCATCCTCCTGCCCGGCGAAGAAGACGACGCCACGCAAGCCAATCTGCGCCGCCTGCATCAAAGCTTTGGCGACCGGGCCCATGTCGCGCTCACCCTGCACCGCCGGCCCGGCGACGCGGTTAGGCTACACCGAATTGTCGAGATGGCGCAGACATCGCACGTCGCCCCCGTGGTCACCGGGGACGTGCTGTATCACGCCCCCGACCGCCGGGTGCTGCAAAACGTGATGAGCTGCATCCGCGAAGGCTGCACCATCGATGCCGCCGGTCACCGGCTGGAACGCTTCGCCGACCGCCATCTGCGCGCACCCGGCGAGATGGCACGGCTATTCGCGGCCTATCCGGAGGCGGTGGCGCGCACGGTCGAGATCGTGGAGCGCTGCCGCTTCTCCCTGTCCGAGTTGCGCTACCAATACCCGAACGAAACCGAGCTGCCCGGCGAGACGGCGCAGCAAGCCTTGGAACGTCACACCTGGTCCAGCCTGCCGAACCGCTACGCCGCCGGCACCCCGCCCGAAGTGCTCACCCAGTTGCGTCACGAGTTGCAGTTGATCGGCCAACTGAACTACGCGCCGTATTTCCTGACGGTCAACACCATCGTGCGCCAGGCGCGCGCCATGGGCATCCTGTGCCAGGGACGGGGCTCGGCGGCGAATTCGGCCGTTTGCTACGTGCTGGGAATCACTGCGATCAATCCCGTTGAAAGCAGCCTGTTGTTCGAGCGCTTCGTGTCGGCCGAGCGTCACGAGCCGCCAGATATCGACGTGGATTTCGAACATGAGCGGCGCGAGGAGATCATCCAGTGGATCTACGAGCATTACGGCCGGGATAGGGCAGCGCTATGCGCGACAGTCGTACGGTATCGGTCGAGGGGCGCCGTGCGTGAAGTGGGCAAGGTGATGGGGCTGACGGAGGATGTCACGGCGGCGCTCGCATCCCAGGTGTGGGGCTGGTCGGAAGACGGGGTGGAGGAGAAGCATGCCGACCAGCTCAACCTCAATCTGGCGGACCGCCGGCTGCGATTGACGCTGGATATCGCGCGCGAGCTGATCGGCCATCCGCGCCATCTGTCCCAGCATCCCGGCGGCTTCGTGCTGACGCAGGATCAACTGGCCGACCTGGTGCCGATCGAGCCGGCGTCCATGAAGGACCGGCAGGTGATCGAGTGGGACAAGGACGACATCGACCTGCTGAAATTCATGAAGGTCGATATATTGGGCCTGGGCATGCTCGGCTGCATGCGCCGTTCGTTCGACTTGCTGGAGCAGCATCGCGGTATCCGCCACGATATCGCGAGCATCCCGCAGGACGACAAGCCGACCTACGCGATGATCCAGAAGGCGGACACGCTCGGCACGTTCCAGATCGAGAGCCGGGCGCAGATGTCCATGCTGCCGCGGCATAAGCCGGCGCGGCTGTACGATCTTACGATCCAGGTGGCGGTGGTGCGGCCCGGTCCGATCCAGGGGGACATGGTGCATCCCTATCTGCGCCGCCGGGCCGGGCTGGAGAAACCGGAATACCCGCATCCGGAGCTGGAGCGTGTCTTAGGCAAGACCTTAGGCGTGCCCCTGTTCCAGGAACAGGCGATGCAGGTGGCGATCGTGTGCGCCGGGTTCACGCCGGGCGAGGCGGACCAGCTGCGCCGCGCGATGGCGACGTTCAAACAAACCGGTGGCGTGTCGCATTTCAGGGACAAGATGATCAACGGCATGGTGGCACGCCACTACACCGCCGAGTTCGCCGCGCGCACGTTCAAGCAGATCGAGGGGTTCGGTTCGTACGGCTTCCCGGAAAGCCACGCGGCGTCTTTCGCGCTGATCGCCTATGCCAGTAGCTGGATGAAGTGCCACCATCCGGATGTGTTCTGCGCCGCCCTGCTGAACGCGCAGCCGATGGGGTTCTACGCCCCGGCCCAGGTTGTGCGAGACGCGCGGGAGCATGGCGTGGAAATACGCCCGGTCTGCGTCAACGCGAGTGTGTGGGATTGCACACTGGAGGATAGTGACGGGCGGTTCATGGCGGTGCGGATGGGATTGCGCATGGCCAAGGGTTTGGTGCAGGCGCATGCGGACGCGGTGATCGGCCGGCGTGGCGACGGGTATCGTTCGGTGGCTGAGGTATGGCAACTGGCGGCGGTGCCGCTGGCGGCGTTGGAGCGGTTGGCGGAAGCGGATGCGTTCGCGTCGGTCGGGGCGGATCGTCGGATGGCGTTATGGGCGATCCGCGGGCTAGGGGAGCCACCGCCACCGTTGCTGGCATTGTGCAATGACGTCTCCCTCTCCCGTTCTTCACGGGAGAGGGCCGGGGTGAGGGCCGCTTTGCCTTTAGCACCGTCTGTGTCGCACCTTTCGCACCTTCACCCCGGCCCTCTCCCGCCCGCGGGAGAGGGAGAAGAGAGCAAGGGATCGCAGCATACCGAACCCGTCGTCGTGCTTGCCCCCATGGCGGAAGGCCGTGAAGTGGTGGAGGACTACCAATCCACCGGACTGTCCCTCCGCCGCCACCCGGTTACCTTCCTGCGCAAGGATCTGCGGGCCCGTGGCATGATCACGTGTGCAACGCTGGCCGCGACGAAGGATGGCCGCCGGGTCACCGTGCCCGGCATCTTACTGGTGCGGCAGAAGCCCGGTAGCGCCAAAGGCGTCATGTTCATCACCATCGAGGACGAGACGGGCATCGCCAACCTCGTGCTCTGGCCCAGCCTGTTCGAGAAGCAACGTAGGCTCGTCCTATCCGCCGGCATGATCGCCTGCCGCGGCCGGGTGCAGCGCGAGGGGGAGGTGGTGCATGTCGTGGTGGAACACCTGATCGACCTGTCGCAGGAGCTACGGTCCGTGGGAAACCGCTCCCTGCCGTTCCCGATCGAGCGCGGGCGGGGCGACGGCGCCACCCATCCGGGCAGTGCCGATTCGCGGGAGCAGGTAGCGGCGGCGGGGTGGCGCACTCGGGACATCTACGTGCCCGACGGGCGGTTCAGCAACGGCCACATCAAAGTCCCGACGCGGGATTTCCGCTGAAACGGCAGCAAGAACCGGAGTGCCGGGGGCCCGCGGCCCGCCCATGATCCGTCCGTCCACAACGGAGAACGATCATGCGCTTCCGCGTCACAGGCCTGTCCCCCGAGCCCTTCCGCCCCCTGTTCGGCTTGTCCGACGCGGCCCTGGCGGATCATGGCGCCAAGCGTCGCGTCGCCGACGCCAAGCCCGGATTTCCCGATCGCATCGGCCTGCGCGATGCGGAACCCGGCGAGACGGTGCTGCTGGTGCACTACCAACACCAGCCGGCCAACACCCCGTATCGGGCCAGCCACGCCGTGTATGTCCGTGAGGGCGCAACGCAGACCTGCTCGACCGACACCGTGCCGGAATCGCTGCGGGTCCGCCTGATTTCATTGCGGGCGTTCGATGCCGACGACCTGATGATCGATGCCGATGTCGTTGACGGTCAGGATCTGGACGGCCTCATCCAGAAATTCTTCGCCAACCCGGCGGCGGCCTACCTGCACGCGCACTACGCCAAGCGCGGCTGCTATGCGGCCCGGATCGACCGCGCCTAGGCACTCGGGTAGGATGGGCAGGCCATCGAGGATCGTTGTCGTGCGACTGACCGTTCTGCCCATCCTGTGCTGCAGCCTGGCTAGCCTGGCCGCCCACGCCGACGAGGCGATGTGCCGCAACGGCTCGTTCGCGGACGGCACTTCGTTTGGGCTGGCTAAAGTGGTGGGCGCGCCCCGCACCTATTTGCGCAGTGACACCGCTCCATGCCCGGATGACAGCACGGCGTGCCGTGGACAGAGCTACGTCGTGCCGGGTGACACCGTTCTGACGGGGACCAGCCGCGGTGGCTTCGTGTGTGCGTTCTATCCCGGCAAGCGGGGTGGCAGCGCCGGGTATGTGCGGCAGACCGAGATCGCCGCCCAACCGGCCGAAGCGAACCCGGCACTCTCCGCTTGGGCCGGGAACTGGGCCGATGGGGATGATACCATCAGCCTGCGCGTGCGTGGTTCGCAGTTGGCCGCAACAGGAAACGCCTATTGGCCCTCCGCCGACCCGTCGCTGAAGGAGCGGCCCGGCGGCCCCAATCTTGGGGAGATGAGCGGCACGGCGGCGCCGAATGGCAACACCGTCGTTTTCGCCGGTAAGGATGCGGATGATTGCCGCGTGCAACTGACGCTGCTGCCGCCGTATTTGCTGGCGTCCGACAATTCGAATTGCGGCGGGGCCAACGTGCGCTTCGACGGGGTTTACCGGAAGAAGTAGTTTCCTCCAGATCCTCCCCCTGTAGAAGCGGGATGATCTAGAGCGCTGCTGCCAACCGGGACCACGCAGCCGGGTCGCCGGGCAGGCCGAACCGAAGCAGGGTGGGCCGCCCGGCGAACTGACGTACGAGGATGCCTGCCCCGCCGAGCCGGTTCGCCAAGCCGGCTGCATCGGGGCACTCGATCAGCCGGAACAGCTTCGTCCCCCCCGCCACGCGGCATCCGGCGCGCATCAGCAAACCGTCCAAGCGATGCGCGTCCTCGGCCAAGCGGGAAGCCGCGACATCGCGCCAGGGCGTGTCCACCAGGGCACTCAACCCAGCGTGCAGCGCCGGTCCGCTCACGGACCAGGGTCCAAGTGCGGCACGCAGGGTGGCCGCCCAGTGCGCGTCCGCCAGTGCAAATCCCAGCCGCACGCCAGCCAGGCCATAGGTTTTTCCGAAGGAGCGCAACAGCAGCAAACCTGCCCGCGGGACAAATCGCGCCAGGCTGCAACCCTCCAGATCGGCGAACGCCTCGTCGACCACCAGCAACCCGGTTCGGTGCTCAAGCAGCGCCGCCTCCGCGATCACGGCGCCGTTCGGATTGTTGGGCCGCACCACGACGACAACCCCGGCCCCGGCTGCCTCCGCGAGGCCCGCGACCGCGGTCACGTCGTGCCCGGCGAGTTCCCAGGCGGCGCGGTGTTCGGCGTAGGTCGGCGACACGATCGCGACCGTCCGCGGGGTGAGCAGGCGCGGCAGCAGATGGATCAAGGCCTGCGTGCCCGGTGCCGCCACCACACAAGCCGGGTCGGCCACGCCGTAGGCCCGTGCGGCAACAGCTTCCAACTCGGCCACCTGCTCCGGCTCGGGCAGGCGGGTCAGAACGGCGGCGGGGATCGGCGGGAGGGGGTACGACACCGGGTTGATGCCCGTGGACAGGTCGATCCACGGCTCGGGTGCGTGTGGGAAGCGCCGCCGGGCCGCGATCAAGCCGCCGCCATGCGCGATCGGCGCGGCGGTGGTAGACTCTGGCTCCGTGCTGGCCCTCAACACCCCCCTCCTTACCGTTGGCGCCCTGCTGGTCGAGGCGGCGTTCGGCTACCCGGCCGGATTGCTGCGCCGGGCCGGACACCCCGTCATGTGGTTCGGCACAGCCATCGCATGGCTGGACGGTGCGCTCAACCGCGGCGGGGCCCGCAGGGCACGGGGGGTGGTTGCTGTCGTGGTCTTGCTCGCGCTGGCGGGGTTGCCGGCCTGGGTGGTGCAAGCGGCGTTGCTCCATTGGCTGCCTCACCCGGTGGCGATGGTGGCCGTGGCCGTGCTCGCATCCTCCCTTCTGGCCCAACGCAGCCTGTGGACGCATGTCCGAGCGGTGGCCTCGGGGCTGCAGATTGGGCTGGCCGAGGGCCGCGATGCCGTCTCCCACATCGTCGGCCGCAATCCGCAGAGCCTGGACGGAGCCGGCGTGGCCCGGGCCGCGATCGAGAGCCTGGCAGAGAATTTCTCCGACGGCGTGGTCGCCCCGGCATTGTGGTGCGCGCTGCTCGGGCTCCCCGGCATCGCGATGTACAAGGCCATCAACACGGCGGACAGCATGATCGGGCATCGAACGCCGCGGCACGAAGCGTTCGGTTGGGCGGCGGCGCGGCTGGACGATGTGGTGAACCTGCCGGCGTCGCGGCTATCGGCCCTGCTGCTGGCGGCGGCCAGTGTGAGCCGGGCCGGGCCGGCGATGCGGGCGGTGCGGCGGGATGCGCGCCGGCATCGGTCCCCGAACGCGGGCTGGCCGGAGGCCGCGATGGCGGGGGCGCTCGGACTGCGGCTGGCGGGGCCGCGGGTGTACGGGGCGGTGCTTGTGGATGATGCCTGGATGGGCGACGGCTCGGCAGGGGCGGGCGCGACGGACATTCATCGCGCGCTCACGGTTTATCGCCGGGCTTGTCTGGGTCTGATCGCCCTTCTGGCCTTTGTCAGTCTTTAGGCGGCCCTCACCCTCTCCCTCTCCCGCCCGCGGGAGAGGGAGACTCTCGTTGCAGCAGGGTGGCTTTGCGCTCGACGCCCCAGCGATAGCCGGAGAGCGCGCCGTCCGAGCGGATTACCCGGTGGCAGGGAATGGCAATCGCCAGCGTGTTGGCCGCGCACGCCCCGGCGACGGCACGAACGGCGGCCGGCGCTCCGATTGCGGCGGCGATCTGGGCGTAGGTGGCGGTGCGCCCGGCCGGGATCGCCCGCAGCGCCTGCCACACGCGCTGCTGGAACGCCGTGCCGCGGATGTCGAGCGGCAGGTCCAGCCCGAGCGCCGGTGCTTCGACGGCGCCGACCACGCGGGCCACCGTCGCCTCGAACGCCGGGTCGTTGCCCGTTAGGTCGGCCTTCGGGAAGCGGTCTTGCAGGTCGCGCACCAGCACCGCCGGGTCGTCCCCGAAAGCGATGGCGCACACGCCCGTCTCGGTGGCGGCGACCAGGATGGCGCCCAGCGAACACTGACCCACGGCGAAGCGGATCGCCGCCCCGGCACCCCCCTTGCGATAGGCGCCCGGGGTCATGCCGAGGCGGTCCGCCGCGCCCTCGTAGAACCGGCTTGAGGCGTTGTAGCCAGCGTCGTAGATCGCCTGCGTCACGCTGGGCGCGGTGTCGAGTCCATGCTGCAAACGCGCGGCCCGGCGGGCGGCGGCATAGGCTTTGGGCGTCACCCCGGCGACCTGCTTGAACACGCGATGGAAGTGGTACGGGCTCAGACCAGCCGCCTGGGCAAGATCGGCCAAAGAGGGACTCTCCTCCGCCGTGTCGATGGAGCGGCAAGCCTCGCGCACCAGGTTCGCGTGCCGTCCGGCCAGGCTCGCCTCGTTGGGGCGGCAGCGCTTGCAGGGGCGGAACCCGGCGCGTTCTGCGGCCTCGCATGTCGGGTGGAACGAGACGTTCTCGCGCCGTGCCAAGCGGGCGGCGCAACTGGGGCGGCAATACACGCCGGTGGTGCGAACGCCATAGAAGAAGGCGCCGTCCGACGCTGGGTCCCGCCGGCTGATCGCGTCATAACGGTCGTCGTCGGTGATTGGCATCAGGGTCTCGGCTGCGTCGAACATGGGGCTGTCCCTCTCGTTGCTGCCCCTTTCTTGCGGCATGTCCCGTGGGCTTACGTCCCGATCCTTGCGGCCGAATCAACGCGTGGGACGGTTCGCCACCGCTTCGGCAAACGCCCGCGCGGTGGCGTCTACCTCGGCGGCGCTCATGCCGGGCTTGTATAGGGCCGAGCCGAGCCCGAAGCCGCTGGCGCCGGCCGCCCAGTACGGGTCCATGTTGGTCGGCGTAATCCCCCCCACCGGAATCAGCGCCGTGCCCTTCGGCAGTACCGCCAGCCAGGCGCGCATCACGGCCGGCGGCAGCCCCTCGGCGGGGAACAGCTTTAGGGCGTCGGCACCGGCGGCCAGGGCGGCGAAGGCTTCGGTCGGGGTTGCGACGCCCGGGGCGCAGGCCATGCCCAGCGCCTTGGCCCGGCGGATCACGGCGCCGTCGCCATGCGGCATCACGACCAATTGGCCACCGGCCTCCTGCACCCGATCGGCGTCCGCCGGGTCGAGCACGGTGCCGGCGCCGATCATCACGTCCGGAAAGCGGCGGGCCAGGCGGCCGATGCTGGTGAACGGGTCCGGCGAGTTGAGCGGCACCTCGATGATGCGGAAACCATGCTGCACCAGCACCTCGCCGATGCCCTCGGCTTCCTCCGGCCGAACGCCGCGCAGGATGGCGACGAGGGGGAATGCTGCGAGCGGAGCCTTGAAATCCATCGTGCCGTTTTCCTTCAGACCAACCCGGCAGAGCGGGCGATGGCGTGCAATCCGCTGAACGCGACGTCGCCGTCCACCACAACGTGCTCCACGCCGCGCAGCGCCAGCGCCCGGCCGTATGGAGCGGCGAGCGCCTTGCTGCACACAAGGTAGACCAGCGGGGCGGGTGCAAGGTGCAGGGCCTCGCGCACCTCCTCCCCGACCAGCAGGCCGGAGAGGTAGGATGGCAGCGCGTCCCCCGGCCGGCGGGCGAACAGGCCCTCGGTGCGGGCGGAGAACAGGGCGTGCAGGAGGGCGCCGGCCTCGGCCCGCTTGCACCCGTCGGCGAAGGCCTTTGCGTCGAACGGGGGATCCTCCTTCGGCATCAGCCGGCCGAGGATGGTGTGATGGCGAAGCGCGGCGAACACCTCGCCGGTCATGAAGGTGCGGAACTCGCTGACCCGGCCGCCTGCGACGGTGGCCCATTTGCTGTGGGTGCCGGGCAGCACGAACACGCCGTCCGCGACCCCGAGCGAGGCGAGTGCGCCGGCGATCTGCGTTTCCTCGCCGCGCATCACGTCGGTGTCGTGCCAGCTCAGCCCGGGGACGAAGCCGATGCGGGTGCCGGCGGCCTTGCTCCACACCAGGGCGCCGGCGAGTTGCGCGAACCCGGCGGGACATTGGGCGTAGGGCGCCTCCACCCAGCCCTGCCGGCTGCCGATCATGCCGCAGGCCAGGGCGGGGGCGCCGGGGTGGGCAGCGAGCCACGAGCCAACGACGCTGGTGAAGATGTCGGGGAAGCTGCGCCCGTCGGCCGCCATGATCCCGTCGGCCGTCGCACGACGGTCCAGCACCGTGCCGTCAGGGGCAATTAAGGCCGCCCGAAGCGAGGTGGTGCCCCAATCCAGAGCGATGAGCGGCGTGTCCATGATCTTCTCCCTCTCCCCTCGAGGGAGAGGGCCGGGGTGAGGGGTAAGCCACACACGAACCGCCCGTGGGCGTGACCACCCCTCCCCCAACCCCCTCCCACAAGGGGAGGAGGATTTTAGTTACCGTAGCAACATTGCCCTTAGCGCCAACCGCATCTTACGGCCATACGGCGGGGCCAGAAACTCGAACCCGCTGAACCGGCCGGCTTTGTAGACACCCCTCGCATGGGAGAACCGGCGGAAGCCGTCGCGGCCGTGATAGGCGCCCATGCCGGATGGACCCACGCCGCCGAACGGCAGGTCGTCCTGGATGCAGTGCATCAGCGTGCAGTTGATCGAGACGCCCCCCGAAACGGTGTTGCCCAGAACCTGCGCCAACTGCTTCGGGTCCTTGGTGAACGGGTACAGCGCCAGCGGACGCGGGCGGTCGTTCACGAACTTGGTTGCTTCGGACAGCTCGGTGTAGCCGATCACGGGCAAGATGGGGCCGAAGATCTCCTCGTCCATCAGCGCGCCGTCCAACGGCGGGTTCAGCACCACAGTAGGGCCGATCCGGCGCTCCGCCGTGGCGTCGTTCAGCCGCAGCAACCGGGCACCCCCCGCCTCCGCATCCCGCAACAAGCCGTGCAGGCGCTGATGGTGGCGATCGGACACGATGGCGGTGTAGTCCGGATTGCCGCCAATGCGCGGATACAGGGTGCGCGCCGCCTCGATCACGGCGGCGGCGAAGGTGTCCACATGCTCCCGGGGCACCAGCGCGTAGTCCGGCGCAATACAGGTCTGCCCGGCGTTGAAGAACTTGCCCATTGCGATCGTCTTCGCCGCAGCCGCGATGTCGGCGTCACGGCACACGATCGCGGGTGATTTGCCGCCCAATTCCAGCGTCACCGGCGTCAGCGTCTCGGCGGCGGCGCGGGCGACCAGGCGGCCCACGGCGGTGGAGCCGGTGAATAGCAGGTGGTCCAGCGGCAGCGCGCACACCGCCCGCGCCACATCTGGGCCGCCGATGACGACGCTGACGATGGCCGGGTCGATCACCTCCGCGATCAGGCGGGCTAACAGGGCGGAGAAGCGCGGCACCAGTTCCGACGGCTTGACGATCACCCGGTTGCCGGCGGCGATTGCATCCACGAGGGGGCTGACCGTCAGCAACAGCGGATAGTTCCAGGGTGACACCACCGCGACGCACCCGAGCGGCTGCCACTCCACCCAGGCGCGGCCCGGCTGGAAGCTGATGTCGACGTGCCGCCGCTCAGGCCGGATCCATCGGTGCAGGTTTTTGCGCACGTTGCGGATGGCGGCGAGGGCGGGGACGAGTTCCGCGATGATTGTTTCCTGGCGGGCCCGGTTGCCGAAATCGGCGGAGATCGCTTCGGCCATGGCGTCGGCGTTTGCGCGCAGCACGCCGTCCAGCGCCTTCAGGGTGGCCAGGCGTTGCGCCAACGGGGGCGGGCCGTCGTGCTGGTAGGCGCGGCGCTGCATGTCGAGGATCCGGGCGGGCGCTTCGGCATCAGCGTCCGGGGCAGTCAGCACGGCGGTGTTCATCGCGGTGGTCCTTTGGATTGTCGCCGGGCGCCCTGCCCCCTAGCGTGCGCCGGGAACGGCAGGGAGCCTACACGCCATGATCGAGCTTCACACCTACAACACGCCGAACGGCCGCAAGATCAGCGTGGCATTGGAGGAGATGGGGCTGCCCTACTCGGTCCACGTGGTCGACATCACCAAGAAGCAGCAGTTCGAACCGGCCTTCCTTGCGATCAGCCCGAACAACCGCATCCCCGCCATCCTCGACCCGGACGGACCCGGCGGCAGCCCGATCAGCGTGTTCGAGAGCGGCGCCATATTGCTGTATCTGGGTGAGAAGACCGGCAAGTTCCTGCCCACCGACCTGCGGGAGCGGGTGCCCGTGCTGGAATGGCTGATGTGGCAGATGGGCGGCTTCGGGCCGATGCCGGGCCAGGTGCACCACTTCCTGGGCGTGAAGGACCCGGCGGATCAGCGTTACGGGCTGGAACGCTATTCCGCCGAGACACGTCGGCTATACGGCGTGCTGGACCGTCGGCTTGCCGAAGTGGAGTTCGTCGCCGGCATGCTGTCGGTGGCGGATTTCGCAATCCTCGGCTGGGCGTGGCGGCACGAAAGGCACAAGGTCGACCTCGCCGATTTTTCGAATGTGCGCCGGTGGTATGAGACGCTCATGGCCCGGCCCGCGGTGAAGCGTGGGTTCGAGGTGGCACTTTCATGATCTTTACACACGTTTCGGCTTCGTTCTAAGATCACTTTGGCGAGTGCTTGGCACCGGGGTCGCTTAGACGAGCCTCGGCGCACCAAGCGGCGCACCGAGGTCCTGGAAAACACGATTTTAGACCGGGTGGTCAACGCGACGATTAGAGCGCGCAAGGTGGTCCCAATGAGTGAAGAACAGGCGGCAAGCTCCGACTCATCTTCGGCCGTCAACATCCGCGATGCGCGTTTTCGACGGCAAGTGCGCGCCGTCTTGGCGCTGCATGAGTTCGTCATGAGCGAAGCCACGGTCCAACAGCAGCAAATGTCCACTGATTTGTGGACCTATGTCGACTACTTGTATTCCGTTCGTCTCGACCGTCCGTATGCTGGAGAGCCGCGACCCTCCCGAGCACAGGACTGGCAGAAAGTTGGCGAGGTTTCACGCTACTTCTATGGGCAGCTCGACCTCGCCCAACGAAAGCGGTTCCAACTGCGACTGGCAACGGGCATGTTGATGATCATGCCGCTCGTCCTGGTGGCCATTGCCGTCATAGGTTTATGTATCTCGATCTTCCCGAAAAAGATCAGCATCTTCTTCTCGATCGACCCGTCCGCCTTGCAGTTCTCGGCTTTCTTACTCTGGCTCCTGTGCCTTGGCAGCATGGGAAGCATCGCCTTCATCTACGTCAATGCGCTGGCGATACAGATCGATCCCACCGTTGACCTGTCGAACCGCTCCTTCATGATCATGCGCGTGATCTTGGGGGCGTTATTTGCCCTGGTGTTGACACTGCCGTTCGGGTTTGCCGACTTCCAGACCTTCATAAATGGTCTGTTTCCCGCAGCCGGGGCGTCGATCCAGCCGGCGCAACTGGCCGCCCCCGAGACGGCAAAAGGACTTATCCTCATCATCCCGTTCCTGCTGGGTTTCAGCACGCCACTCGTCTTGGCAATCATGAACAGGATGATCGAGGGGGTACAAACCCTGTTCGGCGTCAACGTCCAGAAGCTCCCCGCCACCAAGACCCCGCCATAGCAAAACCTCGGCAGCGCGCGGCTCCTTCAACCGCACGCTGCCGAGAGAAGCGGCTTTTTGAGACTACCCCAGGCTCTCCGCCAACGACGCCGCCATCTGCCGCGCGAACGCCGCCGGGTCACGCGGCGGCTCGCCGTCCTGCACGCGGGCGAGGTCGAGCAGCATGCCCGCCGCGTCGTCCAGGCTCGCCAACTCGGCCATGCGCCGGATCAGCTTGTGCCGCGGGTTGACCTCCAGCACCGGCAACGTGCCGCCATAGGCACGCCCGGCGCGCTTCAGCAGGCGCTGCATCTGCAGGTCCGGCCCACCCGCCGACGCCGCCAGAACCACCGGGCTGTCCACCAGGCGATCGGTCGCGCGCACGTCCGACACGTCCGCCTTCAGCAGCTCCTTCAGGGTCGCCACCAACTGCGTGACGTCCGCCGGCGCGTCGGCTTCAGTCTCTAGCGGCAGTTTGGAGAGGTCGGCCGCCCCCTGTGTGATGGAGCGGATCGGCTTCTCCTCGAACGTGGCCATCCGCTCGGGCCAGAACGCATCCACCTGGTCGGCCATCAGCAGCACTTCGATCCCGCGGGCGCGGAAACCCTCGAGCTGCGGGGACTTGGCCAGCGCGTCGGTGTCGTCGCCCACCAAATAGTAGATCGCCTCCTGCTCCGGCTTCATCCGGGCGACGTAGTCGGGCAGCGACGTCCAGCCCTCCTGAGCCGACGATTTGAAGCGCAGCAGCAGCGCCAGGTCGGCGCGGTGCTCGACGTCCTCCCACAGGCCTTCCTTCACGACCGGGCCGTAGTTCTGCCAGAAGTTGGCGTAGCCCTCGCGCCCCTCCTCGCTCTCGTCCTTGGCGCGCGTCTTCAGTTCGCTCAGCACGCGGTTGGTGACGGCCTTGCGGATGCGGGCCAGCACCGGCGTGCTCTGCAGCATCTCGCGCGACACGTTCAGCGGCAGGTCCTCGGTGTCCACCACGCCGGTGACGAAGCGCAGCCAAGGCGGCAGCAGCCCGGCGTCGTCGGTGATGAACATGCGGCGCACATGCAGGCGCACTTTGCTCTCGCGCGGAGCGTCGCCCATGAACTCGAACGGCTTGTTCGTCGGCATGTACAGCAGCGCCGTGTATTCCAGCGCACCCTCCGCCCGCCAATGCAGCGTGGCCCAGGGCTTGTCGAACATGTGGCCGAGATGGCGGTAGAAGTCGGTGTACTGCTCCTCGGTGATGTCGGCCTTCGGCTTGCGCCACAGCGCGGTGCCCTCGTTGGCCGCCACGTCCTTGCCGTCCCGCGCCACGGTGATCGGCACGGTGATGTGGTCGGCCCATTTACGGACGATCGTCTCGAGCTTGTATGGCTCGAGGAACTCCTCCGCGTCGGACTTCATGTGCATCACGATGGTGGTGCCGGCCGTCTCCCGGGTCGCCGGGGCGATCGTGTAGTCGCCGCGGCCCTCGGACGCCCACACCCACGCCTCCTCCGACCCGGCGGCGCGGGACGTCACTTCCACCCGGTCCGCCACCATGAAGGCAGAGTAGAAGCCGACGCCGAACTGGCCGATCAGGCTGGGACGCTCCTCGGGCTTGGCGTCCTCCAGCGACTGACCGAAGGCGCGGGTGCCGGAGCGGGCGATGGTGCCCAAATTCTCCGTCAGGGCCGTGCGGTCCATGCCAATACCGGGGTCTTCGATGGTCAGCGTGCGCGCCTCCTTGTCCGGCACGATCCGGACGGAGGCATCGGGCGGCAGGGCCAGGTTGGCCTGGGTAAGAGCCGCGAACCGGCGGCGGTCGATGGCGTCGGCGGCGTTGGCGACCAGTTCGCGCAGGAAGATCTCCCGATCCGAGTACAGCGCGTGCACCACCAGATCGAGCAGCCGGCCCACCTCGGCGCCGAATTCATGCCGTTCGATCGTTTCGCTCATGGCCGATAGTCTCCCTCTTACGGTTAGGGCGGCGATATGCCGACCGGAGCGGCCGATTTCAATACGCCGCCTCGCTACAACGTGATTACGGCCGAGTCGCGCCGGGGAAGCTTGGACCGGGATCCGCGGCGGGAACGATGTGAACGGAACCATGGCGATCCAACCGGCGGCTGCCAGACGAGGGTGGAACTGGCCGCTAACCCATTGGCCGGAATCAGGTTCGTCCTGTTACGTTCACTGCCCATGACCGATCCAAGCCACTCATGTAGCTGCGAATTTTTCTCTGGCGGAGGCCTCTGACATGGCACAGCGCCCGATCTGGCGAGGTCATCTGCGGCTTTCGTTGGTCTCTTGCCCGGTTGCGCTGTTCAACGCCCGGCACGAGCGGGAGAGTTTGCGCTTCCACTACATCAATCCTCAGACCGGCAACCGAGTTCGCATGGTGACGCTGGACAGCGAGACCGGTGACGAATTGCGCCGCTCCGACCTGGTGAAGGGCTACGAGTTCGAGAAGCACCGCTACTTGCTGCTGGATGACGAGGATTTCGAGGCCGCGCGGACCGACACGTCTGCCGTCTTGAAGGTCGACAAGTTCGTCCCGGCGGGCAGCATCGATCCGGTTTACTTTGACGGGAGCTACTACATGGCCCCGGATGGAGACGCCGGGGACGACGTATACGGCGTGCTGCGCCAGGCCTTCGTGGAGACCGGGTTCGTCGCGCTGTCCCGCGTGACCATGGCGCGTCGGGAGCGCGCCGTGTTGATTACCCCGATGGCGGGCGGGCTGGCCGTGCACTCGCTGCTCGAGGAGCGCGACCTCAATCGCGCGTCGGAGTTCTTTGGCAATTATGTGGCCGATGCGGCAGATCCCGAAATGGTCGGCCTGGCCAAGCAACTCATCAAGCGGCAGGCAGGAACCTACGACCCCGCCGACGTGGAAGACCGCTACGAAACACGCATGCGGGCGGTGATCGACGCGAAACTGCAGGGCCAGGGTCTGACACCCGATTCGGCCCCGGCGGTGCGAGAAAGCAACGTGATCGACCTAATGGCCGCGCTGAAGAAAAGCCTCGGTCAGACGGTCGAACCGGCGCCTGCAAAGCCGCGGAAGACGGCCTCCAAGCCTGCTGAGAAAGCCCCCGCAAAGCCAACCCGCAAGCGGGCCTAGCCGCCTCACCCGGAAAACGCTTCTCCCTCTCCCGTCCTTCACGGGAGAGGGAAAAGAGCGAAGTTGCAATCGCTGCCCACAGGGAGATGAAGATCACGCGGGCAAGAAATCCGGCACCGACAGATAACGTTCCCCCGTGTCGTAGTTGAAACCGAGCACCCGTGCCCCCGGCTTCAGCTCAGGCAGCTTGGACCCGATCGCCGCCAGGGTCGCACCGGAGGAGATCCCCACCAGCAGCCCCTCCACCGTCGCCGACCGCCGGCCATACTCGCGGGCATCATCGGCGGACACCTGGATCACACCGTCGAGCACCTCGGTGTGCAGGTTGGCCGGGATGAACCCGGCGCCAATGCCCTGGATCGGGTGCGGCGCGGCAGCCCCGCCGGAGATCACCGGGGACAGGGCCGGCTCCACCGCAAATACCTGCAACCCCGGCCAGCGCGCCTTCAACACCTCGGCGCAGCCCGTGATGTGCCCGCCCGTGCCGACACCGGTGATCAACGCGTCCAGCCCATCGGGGAAATCGGCCAGGATCTCCTCCGCCGTGGTCGCGACGTGGATCGCGATGTTGGCCGGATTTTCGAACTGCTGCGGGATCCACGAATTTGGCGTCTCGGCCGCCAGTGCCATGGCCCGCTCGATCGAGCCCTTCATGCCCTTCTCTCGCGGGGTCAGGTCGAAACTCGCGCCGTACGCCTGCATCAGGCGGCGGCGTTCGACCGACATCGAGTCCGGCATCACCAGCACCAGCCGGTAGCCCTTCACCGCCGCCACCATGGCGAGGCCGATGCCGGTGTTGCCGGACGTCGGCTCGATGATCGTGCCGCCTGGCTGGAGGCTGCCGTCCTTCTCGGCGGCCTCAACCATGGCCAGCGCGATACGGTCCTTGATGGAGCCGCCGGGATTGCTGCGCTCTGATTTCACCCAGACCTCAGCCTCGGGGAACAAGCGGCTGAGCCGGATATGCGGCGTCCGGCCGATGGTCTCGAGGACGCTTGCAGCCTTCATGGTGATGCCTCCCAACAGTGTCCGGCCCGGTCCCGGGGATGAGGGCCGCCTTGGCACCACCATAAGCCTGTCCGGCGAAGTTGTGACGGCTGATTGACGGGTCTGCGCCGCTCGATTACGAGAACCCAACTGATCCTAAAGATAGGACAACCCGTCAAGTCGGGGGAATGGGAGATGAAGACGATGCCCAAACTGCGCCTTTGGCACGCCTTGGTGGGCGTGTTCGCCGTCACCTCGGCCGCCCGGGCCGCCGATTTCGACTGGATGAAATATAAGGGCCAGACGGTCTCGTTCCTGGCGGACAACAACGCCATCGGCAATGCCATCACCGCCAACAAGGCCGAGTTCGAGACGCTGACGGGGATGACCGTGAAGGTCGACACCTATCAGGAACAGCAGATGCGGCAGCGCCTGGTCACGATCCTGAACGCGCGCAGCGACGAGACAGACGTGTTCATGACGCTGGTCTCGCGCGAGGGGCTGCAGTTCACGACTGCTGGCTGGTACGTCGACCTGGCGCAGTTCAAGAGCGACGTCGCGCCCGATTACGATCTGGGTGGAATGAGTCCTGCCCTCATGAAGGCAGCGACGATCAACGGCAGGCTCACCAGTATCCCGACCAACATCGAAGGCCCAGTGATCTATTACCGCAAGGACGTGTTCGCGAAATGCGGCGTGACCTTCCCAACCTCGCTGACGGAGCTTCCGGCCGTGGCGCAGAAGATCAAGGCCTGCGACCCGACCATCACCCCGTTCGTCTCACGCGGACTGAAGGACGCGCTCGCCTACACGTTCAGCAACGTCATCCACAACATGGGTGGCACCTACCTGAAGGACGGCAAGTCCGACCTGTGCTCCGCGGCGAACCAAGCGGCGACCCTGTTATACGCCGGGCTGCTGCGGGACGATGGGCCGCCCGGCGTGGTCAACTACACGTTCAACCAGATCGACTCGATGTATCGCACCGGGCGCGCGGCGATCGCGTTCGAGGCGTCCAACGAGCTCGGCCCGATGCTGGGGGACGGCCCCCGCACGACGGACACGGCAATCACGCTGCTGCCGCCGGGCCCGGGCGGCTCGGTGCCGACGGGGATCGGCTGGGGCCTGTCGATCTCGCCATTCAGCACCAAGCAGGGCCCGGCCTGGTATTTCGTGCAATGGGCGACCAGCCCGGCGGTGCAGGCGAAGTTCGCCCTGGCCGGCGTGGCGGCGCCCCGTGCCGCCGTCGGCGAAACCCCGGCCGTCAAGCAATGGATCGCCGCCGAGCCGATCCGAAGCGAGTGGCAGGCAGCCGTAAACGGCATCGCGAACACCGGCAGTTCGGAGGTCGGCGTCCCCATCGTGGCCAACCCGGCGTCGCGCAGCTTCATCGGCCAGCCGGTGGACGATCTGTTGCTCGGTACCAAGCCGATCGCGGGGGCCTGCGCCGACGCCGATCGCGGCATCGACGCACTGATCACGGGCGGCTGATGGCCGCCCGCCAAAGCGGCCGGCTGGGGCTGGCCGGCCTCGTTACGCCGGCCGTGCTGTTCACGCTGCTGCTGATCGCGTTTCCCTTCTGCTACACGGCCTGGCTCAGCCTGGAGAAAGTGCAACTGGGCGGCAGCGCCGCATTCGTGGGCGCGGCAAACTACACGCACATGCTGGCCGACGGCTTGTTCTGGAACGGACTTTGGATCGGCCTAATTCTGTATGGCTTGTCGCTGGTCCTGCAACTGGTGGCCGGAACCTACCTCGCCCTGTTGCTGTTCGGGGCCAAGCGCATGCCCGGCATCGTCCGATCGCTGCTGATTTCCCCGTTCATGCTGCCGCCCGTGGTGGCCGGCATGATGTTCCTCGTCATCCTCGACCCGTCCATCGGGGCGGCGAACTGGCTGCTGCAGGCCGTCGGATTGCCGCCATCCGCCTGGCTGGCCTCGCCGCAATGGGTCGTGCCCACGCTGGCCCTGATCGACACCTGGCAATGGGCGCCCTACGTCGCGCTGATCGTGCTCGGCGGGCTGCAATCCCTGCCGGCGAGCGTCTACGAGGCGGCGCAGATCGACAGCGCCTCCCCCTGGAAGACGTTCTGGCGCATTACCTTCCCATTGCTGCTGCCGACGCTGGCCACCGCGACGGTGCTGCGCAGCGTGGACCTGCTGCGGTTCTTCGACATCATCTACATCACCACGCAGGGCGGGCCCGGCGACGCCTCCGACACGCTGAACGTGTACGGCTTCCGCGTGGGCTTCGAGTTCTTCCAGTTCGGCTATGCCGCCGCCCTCGCCGTGACGCTGACGGCGATCGTGCTGGGCGCCGTGCTGGCGCTCAACCGCATGCGATCAGCGGTGGCCTGGTAAGCATGGGCCAAAGCCGGTTGATGCGCGCGCTGACAATCGTGCAATTGCTGCTGGTCGGGATCGTCATCCTGGCGCCGCTGTTGTGGATGGTGCTCGCCTCGTTCAAGGCGTCCGACGACGTGACCGCCTACCCGCCGACGCTGTTTTTCATTCCGACGCTCGACAACTACGCCCATCTATTCGGTACCACGCCGTTCTTCAGCTACGCCCGCAACAGCCTGATCGTCACCGCCGGGTCGACCGTGCTCGGTATCGTGCTGGGCGTACCCGCAGCCTACGCCGTGTCGCTGACGCGGATCACCTGGCCGGCCTTGCTGACGCTCGCGGCCCGCATGGCGCCGGGCACGCTGTTCCTGCTGCCGTGGTACGTGATGTTCCGCCAACTCGGGCTGATCGGGTCGTACTGGGCGCTGATCCTGACCCACGCCGTGATCACCATGCCGATCGTGATCTGGGTGCTGTTGCCCTCGTTCGGCGCCATCCCCCGTAGCGTGCTGGAAGCGGCGCAGGTGGATGGCTGCGGCGTGGTGCGCAGCCTGTGGCGCATTGCCCTGCCGCTGGTCAGCTCGGGCCTGGTGGTGGCGTCCATCTTGGCGTTCGTATTCTCGTGGAACTACTTCTTGTTTGCCCTCGTGCTGTCCAATTCCGACACCAAGACGCTCGTCGCCGCCGCGTTCAACTTCGTCGGCGAGGGCTCGACCGACTGGGGCGCGCTGATGGCGGCGGCGACGCTGATCGCGCTACCACCGCTGCTGCTGGCGAGTGCCGTGCAGCGCTGGTTGATCTCCGGCCTCACCCTCGGCGCGGTGAAAGGCTGATGGCCTCGATCCGCATGCAGGGTGTGGTCAAGCATTTCGGCGACCATGCCGTCATCCCGAACCTGGACCTCGAGATCGCCGACCACGAGTTCGTCGTGTTCGTCGGCCCCTCCGGCTGCGGCAAGTCGACGCTGCTGCGGATCATCGCCGGGCTCGAGACCGCCAGCGCCGGCGACGTTTTCATCGGTGACCGCCGGGTCAACGATCTGCCGCCCGCCCAGCGAGACATCGCGATGGTGTTCCAGGACTACGCGCTGTATCCGCACATGACCGTGCGGCAGAACATGTCGTTCGGCCTGGAGATGCGCAAGCTGCCCCGCGCCGACATCGCCGCCCGGGTGGATCGCGCGGCGCGGATGCTGCACCTGGAACCGTTCATGGACCGCCGCCCGAAAGCGCTCAGCGGCGGCCAGAGGCAACGCGTCGCGATGGGTCGGGCCGTGGTGCGCGAACCGCAAGTGTTCCTGTTCGACGAGCCACTGTCCAACCTCGACGCCAAATTGCGCGCGCAAGTGCGTGCCGAGATCAAGGCGCTGTCGCAGGAGCTGCGCACCACGATGATCTTCGTCACCCACGACCAAGTGGAGGCCATGACCTTGGCCGACCGCCTGGTGGTGTTGGAAGCCGGCCGCATCCAGCAGGTCGGCACGCCCGAGCAGGTCTACGAACAACCCGCCAACCGCTTCGTCGCCGGGTTCATCGGCTCGCCGGCGATGAACTTCTTCCCCGTCACGCTGGATAACGCCGGCGCGCTGCTCGCCGACGGCAATCGCCTCGCCATCCCCGGCGAGGGACAAGCGGTCTTGGGGCTGCGTCCGGAGGCGATGATCCCGGTCGCAAACGGCGCGCCAGGCCTGCCGATCACCGTTCGCCTGGTGGAACCGCTCGGCTCCGACACGCTGGTGCATTTCCGCGTCGGCGAGGGTGATTACGTCGCCCGGGTGCCGCCCGAAACCCGCCCCCGGCCCGGCGATGCCATGACCGTCGCCGCCGACCCGGCCAAGGTGCATCTGTTCCACGCAGACACCGGCGCCCTGCTGTGATGCTTTCCGACAGCAACCCGCTGCCGCTCTACGCGCAATTGGCCGAGACGCTGCGCCACCGCATCGCTCGCGGCGATTGGACCGAGGGCGACCGCCTCCCGACGCAGGACGCACTGACCCGCGAATTCGCCGTCGCGCGCGTCACCGTGCGCCAGGCGATCACCCTGCTGCAGCAAGACGGGCTGGTCTCGTCCAAACAGGGACGCGGCACCTTCGTGCTGGCCCGGCCCGGCCCCGGCAAGCGGATGCAAGTGCAAACCAGCCTGTCCGCGCTGGTCGACATGCTGCGCGGCGACGAACCGCAAATGATCAATTTGGTGGAGGCGGCCTCGATCCCCCGCCTGACCGACCGGGATGGCGTGCCGGCGCCCGGCTACGTGTTCATGCGCCGGGTGCACCTGCGGCAAGGTACACCCTATTGCGTGATCTCGATTCATTTGGACGAACGAATTTTCCGCCGCGCACCCGACCGGTTCCGCCGCGAAGTCATGGTGCCCATCCTCGCCAGCCTGCCCGGCGTGACCATCGCCCGTGCCCGCCAACGCCTGACGATCGGGGTGGCAGATCCGGAGACGGCCGAGTATCTCGGTATTGCTTTGGGCGCCCCGGTTGCCAACGTGCGCCGCGTGTTCCGCAACGAGGAAGGCACCGTGATCTATCTAGGCGAAGTGATCTACCGCGGCGACCTCGTGCAATTGGACATGGATCTCGCGCCATGACCGCCCTCCGTCCTTTCAGGGTGCCGCATTGAGCGAACTCAGCCCCATCCTCGACACCACAGCGGGCACCCCGCCGTCGCCCGCCGCAGCTCGGGTCCGGCCAGGGGCACGTCGCGCTTTGCTCAATGTCGGGTCCGTGTTGCTCGGGCTGCTCGCATGGGCCGCGTTGACGCGCACGGGCCTCGTCGACCTCCCCGGCCCGGTGGACGTGGCGACGCAGGCTGTGCACGCCTTGCGCACCGGGCAATTGCCCTCGGACGCGTTGGCAAGCCTGGCCCGCGTGCTGGTCGGGTTCGTGCTCGGCATTGCGGTCGCCATTCCAGTCGGCTTCCTGATGGGCTGGTACGGCGTCGCCCGCGGGCTGATCGAGCCGTACGTGCAATTCTTCCGCATGGTCCCGCCGCTGGCAGTCATCCCGCTCGCCATCGTCACCATGGGGATCGGCGAGACGCCCAAGGTGTTCGTGATTTTTCTCGGTGCATTCTTGTCGAGCGTGGTGGCGGTCTACGGCGGGGTCATCAGCGTCGACAAGACCTTGATCAGCGCCGCGCGCGTGTTGGGCGCGGGCGACGTCACGATCTTCCGCCGGGTCATCGTGCCGGCCTCGCTGCCATTCATCATGGTGGGGCTGCGGATCGGCCTTGGCTCCGCCTGGACGACGGTGGTGGCGGCCGAATTGATCGCCGCACAATCCGGCCTCGGTTTTCGCATGCAGCAGGCGCAGCTGTATTACGACCTGCCGACCATCTTCGTCTGCTTGATCACCATCGGCGTGTTGGGATTGCTGATGGATAGGACCATCCTATTCGCCGAGAAACGGCTGACCTCATGGCAGGAACGGGCATGATCCCCAAGATCTCGTTCCAAGGTGTGTCCCGCGCGTTCGACGTGGTGGGGCGCGGGCAGTTCCTGGCGTTGGACCGGCTGACGCTGGACATCGCCGACGGAGAATTCGTGACCGTGGTCGGCCCGTCCGGCTGCGGCAAGTCCACCGCCATGAACATCGCCGCCGGGCTCGAGAAACCGACCGCCGGCCGCATCCTGGTGGACAACGCGGCCGTCGACGGGCCGGGGCCGGAACGCGGTATCATCTTCCAGCAATACGCGCTGTTCCCATGGCTGACCGTGCGGCAGAACGTGGAGTTCGGCCTGCGCATCGCCGGTAAGTCGAGGGCAGACCGCACCACCATCGCGGACCATTTCATGGATCTGGTGGGCCTGCGGGACTTTGCCGACGCGCTGCCCAAGACGTTGTCCGGCGGAATGAAGCAGCGTTGCGCCATCGCCCGCGCCTATGCCGTGAACCCCAAGATCCTGCTGATGGACGAACCGTTCGGTGCGCTCGATGCACTCACCCGCGTCCAGTTGCAGGACAAGCTGCTGGAGGCCTGGAGCCACGAGCGGCGCACGGTGATGTTCATCACCCACGACGTGGACGAGGCGGTATATCTCGCCAACCGGGTCGTGGTCATGGCGACCCGGCCCGGTCGGCTGCACCGGATCATCCCCATAGGCCTGCCCTACCCCCGCAGCGAAGAGATCCGCCTCTCGCCCGAGTTCACCGCCATCCGCAACGAGGTTTGGCGGTCCGTCTACCATCCCGCCCCCTTGGAGGAGCACGCGCCATGCTGACACGACGCCTGATGCTGGGCACGATGGGTGCGCTGGCCGCCCCCGCGATCGTGCACGCCGCCTCGGACACCATCCGCCTGGGCTACATCGCCGACTATCAGAACGTGAGCCTGCCCGCGATCGCAGCCGATCAGAAGATGTGGCAGGCGGAGGGCCTGGTGCCGGACGTGAAGGTGTTCACCAACGGCCCGATCCAGATCCAGGCGATGGGCGCCGGCAGCCTGGATTTCGGCGCCATCGGACCCGGCGCGCTGTGGCTGCCGGCGAGCGGACGGACCAAGGTCGTCGCCGTCAACCTGTTGACGTTCAGCGACCGGGTGATCGGGCAGCCGGACATCACCTCGATTGCCGCGCTGAAGGGCAAGAAGGTCGGCGTGCCGCAGGGGACATCGGGCGAGATGATCCTGCGATTGGCGCTGGGCAAGGCGGCGATGACGGTCGCCGACATCCAGGTGATTCCGATGGACCCGAGCACGATCGTGGCCGCGTTCTCGTCGAAGCAGATCGACGGCGCCGGGTTGTGGTATCCGCTGGTGGAGGTGATCAAGCGGCGGGTGCCGGGCCTGCACGAACTGGCCAATGACGAGGAGTTCTACCCGGGCACGTCGTTCATCAACACCTTCGTTGCGCGCAACGACACGCTGCAGTCCAATCCCGACCTGGTGCGCCGTTTCCTGCGGGTGCTGAAGCGGGCGATGGATTGGCGGGTGGCCAATTTCGATCGTTCGGTCGAGTTGTCGGCGGATTTCCTGGGCATTCCGGTCGAGGCGGTGCGGGCCGTGGCGATCACGACCAAGCTGCTGACCAGCGCCGACCTGATCAAGCTGACGAACGACGGAACGGTGGATGGCTGGTTCAACAGCTTCAACGACCTGTTCAAAAGCTTCGGCACGGTCGCGTCGCCGTTGCCGCCGAGCCAGTACTATGAAGGCAAGCTGTTCGTCTCCGCCTAAAAACCCAGTCATGCCAGGGCTTGACCCTGGTATCCACGTGGCTGGGCTGGTGACGTCAGCGCTGTATTTGCACGACCGGCTGGCCACCCGCTAAGCCGGCGGCGCCGCTGCCCCGTGGATACCAGGGTCAAGCCCTGGCATGACGATAGGAGGTCAGATTATGGATGCGCCTAAGCGGCCCAACATCGTTTTCGTCATCACCGACCAGCAGCGGTTCGACACGATCGCCGCGGCTGGCTTCCCTTATATGTTGACGCCCAATCTCGACCGGCTGGTGCACGAGGGCACGCGGTTCGACCGCATGTTCGTCACCGCGCCCTCGTGCGCGCCGTCGCGGGCCAGCTTGTTCACCGGGCTGTACCCCCATACCAACGGCGTGTTTCGCAACGACGAGCGGTGGACCCACACCTGGGTGCAGCAATTGGCCGATGCCGGTTACCGCACCGTCAATGTGGGCAAGATGCACACGTCGCCGTTCGAGGAATCGTTCGGCTTCCACGAACGCCACGTTACCGAGAACAAGGACCGGGCCAATCCCACCCTGCCCTACTTCATGGATAATTGGGACAAGGCGATCTGGTCCGCCGGCTACGAGAAGCCGAGCCGCATCACCCACCGCCGCCTGCCCGATTATCGCGAGCGGCTGGGCGCCTTCACCTGGAACATCCCGGCCGAACTGCATTCGGACAATTTCGTGCCGAGCCTGGCCGCGCATTGGATCGACACCTATCGCTGGGACGGGCCGTTCTTCCTGCAGATCGGCATCCCCGGCCCGCACCCGCCGTATGACCCGACGGCCGATGCACTGGCGCTATACGACAACGCCGACCTGCCGCAGCCGATCGGCGACCAGGCGGATTACGACAGCCAACCGCCGGCGCTGCAGAAGCTGCGCGCGCAGCACATCTCCACCGACCACGACGCCGTGGTGCACCTGGAACACCCCACCCCCGAACAGACCAGGCGGCAGCGCCAGCACTACTTCGCCAACGTCACCATGATCGACACCCAGATCGGCAAACTGATGGAGGCGCTGGAGCGCCGCGGCGTGCTGCAGGACACGGTGATCATCTTCACCTCCGACCATGGCGACTGCCTGAACGACCATGGCCACAGCCAGAAGTGGAACATGTACGAGCAGACGGTGCGCGTGCCCGCCATCGTCTGGGCGCCGGGCCGGGTCGCGGCCGGGAGGGTAGTCGACGACCTGGTATCGCTGTTCGATTTCGGTCCGACGGTGCTGGAATTCGCAGGCCTCGAGGCGCCGCGCTGGATGGAGGCGCGGTCACTGATGCCGTATCTGACGGAGGGCGACGCCGACCCGCGCGCGCACGTGTTCGCCGAGCACTCCGACGACAAGATCCTGCACAGCACCGAATTCATGACCATGATCCGCGATCACAAGTGGAAACTGGTGCATTTCGTGGAGAACGACGAAGGCCAGTTGTTCGACCTCGCCGCCGACCCACAGGAACTCCACAACCTCTGGCACGATCCGACGCATGAGCCCACCAAGCGCGCGCTGATCAACGAGATCCTGAAATGGCGCATTCGCAGCGATCTGAAAACCCAAGGCTGGACGGAGGCGATCGCCGGCCGGAAACGACCGTGAGCGTCCGCTACGACAGCCTCGCTGGCCGGCGCGTGGTCGTCACCGGCGGTGCATCCGGCATCGGGGCCGCCATCGTGAGCGCGTTCGCGGGCCAAGGCTGCACGGTCGATTTCCTGGACATCCAGGACGGACCAGGCGAGGCACTGGCCACCGAAATAGGTGCCACCTATCACCATTGCGACCTGCGGGACATTGCGGCGTTGCGAACCACCTTGGCCGCGATCGAGGCCAAGGGCGGCACCGACGTGCTGGTGAACAACGCCGCGCACGACGAACGCCACGGCATGTTCGACGTCGAGCCGGATTATTGGCGCGAGCGGATGGCCGTGAACCTGGACCACCAGTTCTTCGCCTCCCAGGCGGTCGGGCGGGGGATGCAGGAACGGGGGCGTGGGTCGATCATCCTGTTCAGTTCCACCACCTGGATAAAGGGGCGGCCGGGCATCGTCGCCTACACCACGGCGAAAGCCGCGATCATCGGGCTGACCCGCACGATGGCGCGCGAGCTCGGCGCGGCCGGCGTGCGGGTGAACTGCATCGTGCCCGGCGCCATCGCCACCGAACGCCAACTCGCCCTGTGGCGCACGCCGGAGATGGAGGCGGAGTTCATGGCGACCCAGGCGCTGAAACTCCGGTTGCAGCCAGAGCACGTGGCCGCGATGGCGCTGTTCCTGGCATCGGACCAATCGGCCGGCTGCACCGGCACCAACTTCATCGTGGACGCAGGCCTGACGTGACGCGCGACGATATGGTCGCCATTCCCGGCGGCCACTTTATCGCCGGGTCGGACCGGCATTATCCGGAGGAGGCGCCATCCCGTAGGCTGGAGGTCGGCGCCTTCCTGATGGATCGCGGCCCGGTGACGAATGCAGCCTTCGCAGCGTTCGTCGACGGGACCGGCTACCGCACCGTGGCCGAGAAAATGCCCGATCCGAGCGACTACCCCGATGCCGACCCGGCAACACTCGCGGCCGGGTCGATCGTGTTCACGCCCCCTGCCCCCGGCGCTACCTTGCGGTTCTGGGGCGACTGGTGGCGCTTCGTGCTCGGGGCCTACTGGCGGCGACCGGATGGCATTGCGGCCGCGAATCCGGACCATCCCGTCGTGCACATCGCCTACGCGGACGCCCTCGCCTACGCCGCCTGGGCCGGTAAGGAGCTGCCTACGGAGGCGGAGTGGGAATTTGCGGCCCAAGGCGGCAGCGGTACCGAGTTCGCGTGGGGCGACGAGCTGGAGCCCGGCGGCGCGCATATGGCCAACGTTTGGCAAGGGCGCTTCCCGTTCGAGAACAGCGCAGACGACGGTCACACTGGGACCTCTCCGGTCGGGAGCTTCCCGGCGAACACCTACGGGCTGCTGGACATGATCGGCAACGTCTGGGAATGGACGGCCGACCCCTGGGGGACGATCGGGATCCGCAAGCCCTGCTGCACGCCAGCGGCCACCCCCTTGATCCCGCAGCGCGTGATCAAGGGCGGCTCCCATCTGTGCGCACCGAATTACTGCCAGCGCTACCGCCCCTCGGCCCGGCAACCGCAGGCGATCGACAGCGGAACTACCCATATCGGCTTCCGCTGCGTCATCCGGACGCGTGAGTGCAAAACAGTCTAGGCCGGTGTAAACACGACCCTCGCACCCTCACCCCGGCCCTCTCCCGCCCGCGGGAGAGGGAGAAGAGTACCCGATGGCCCTTTCCTCTCCCGGCGCGACCCTGGCGGCCGTGCGTGACCGGCATCCGTTGGTCCACTGTATTACCAACCCCGTGGCCGCCAACCTGACCGCCAATGCACTGCTCTGCCTCGGCGCCTCGCCGCTGATGGCGGAGGCGGAGGCGGAGATGGCGGCTGTGGCCGGGTTCGCCGACGCGCTGCTGGTCAATATCGGCATGCAGATCCCGGCCCGCATGAACGCTGCCGCCGCCGCCATCGCGCTGGCGGGGCAACGCGGCATGCCTTGGGTGCTGGACCCGGTGGCAGCCGGCGCCATCCCTGCGCGCAGCAGCCTGGCCCAACGCTTCGCCGCGGCCGGGCCGCGAGTGATCAAGGGCAACGCCTCCGAAATCATGGCGCTGGCCGGTGTGGGCGCGGGGGGGCGCGGCACCGATGCGACGCATGACCCGGAAGCCGCGCTCGAGCCGGCACGCCGCCTCGCGCGCGAGACGGGGGCCGTGGTGGCGATGACCGGCGCGGTCGACTGGGTGACGGACGGCACACGAATCGTCTCGGTCCACGGCGGACACCCGATGATGGCACGGGTCAGCGGCCTGGGATGCGTCGCCGGCGCGCTGGCCGCCGCCTGCCTGGCCGTCGAACCGGACGCGCTGGTCGCGACTCGGCACGCATTGATCCTGCTGGGCCACGCGGCAGAACGGGCCATTTTGCAGACTAACGGCCCGGGATCCCTGGTGCCGGCGCTGCTGGACGTGCTTCATGGCATGAACGAGGCCGAGCTGCCGGAGGCTGGCCCACCCTGAGGAGGAGCCGCGCCGATGTCCGACGTCCTTGTCGCCCAGGATGGGGCCATGCGGGCGGGTGGTGCGCGCTGGGCCTATCTGCTGATCGCCTGGGCCGCGTTCCTGATGAGCTTCGCCGACCGGCTGGCCTGGGCCAATGTGAACGTGGCGGTGAGCCAGTCGTTGGCGATGTCGGTTGGGCAACTCGGCATTTTCGTGACGGCGTTCTACGTGGGCTACGTGGTGTCCAACATCGGCGCCGGATTCGCGGGGGACTGGCTGGGCCCGCGGCTCACCTTGGCGATTTCGCTGGCGAGCCTCGGCGTGTGCACGTTCCTGTTCGGCTCGATCACCTCGGTCGCCGCCGGGCTCGCGCTGCAGGTGCTGATGGGGCTGACCGCCGGCGCCGACTATGTCGCGGGGGTGAAGCTGATCGCGGTCTGGTTCGGCAAGCTGGAACGCGGCCGGGCAATGGGGCTGTTCATGACGGCGACCTCGCTGGCGGTGGTGCTGACCAACCTGCTGGTGCCGCGGCTGTTGGTACAGGTCGGTTGGTCGGGTGCGTACGAGCTGCTGGGCGGGGTCACCACCGGGCTGGGTGTCGTTGCCTATCTGGTGGTGCGGGATGGGCCGTCATCCGCCACGCACGTGCGGCCGGATTTCGCCGCGCTGTGGCATAACCGCGATCTGCGCTGGCTCGGGCTCGCCGGCTTCGGGGCGTTGTGGGGCACGTGGGGGTTCGCGTTCTGGGCGGGCGCGCTGATGGTCCGCGGCCACGGCCTGACCGCGGTGCAGAGCGGCTTTGTCGTGGCGTTGTTCGGAGCGGCGGCGATCGTGGCCAAACCGCTGATCGGCTGGCTGTCCGATCTGCTGGGCGGGCGGCGCAAGGCGCTGGTGATCGGCTGCCTGCTGTTCTTCGCGGTGATGATGGGCGTGTTCTCGCAGCTCAGCACCTTGCTCGCGTTCGAACTGGCGGGACCGTTCCTGGGCATCGGTGCGTTTGCCTATAGCCCCCTGATGAATACGATGGTGGCGGAGGCGTCCGGCCGGAACCTGGCGTCGAGCGGCGCCGGGGTGACCAACGCGTTCTGGGGCTTGGGTAACGTGATCGTGCCGAGCTTGCTGGGGCTGGTGTTCGCGCGGACAGGCTCGTTCGAACTGGCCTGCGCGACGCTGTCGGCGGGGCCGCTGTTCGGGGCGGTCTGCATGATGTTCGTCTCGGAGCGAAGGACGGTGTGAATCCTCCTCCCTAAAGCCGGTTACTTCGAGTCCCGCAGCCGCTTGCAGTAGAACAGTCCGCGGATCGTCGTGCCGCCGACCAGCGCGTAGGCCGGGTGTTCGCCCCAGCGCTGGAATCCGAGCCCCTCGTACATCCGGATCGCCGGCGCCTGCGTCTCCCGCACGTCCAGGTTCAGGATCTGGAAGCCGAGCGCGCGGGCGGCGTCCTCCACCCGGCGGGTCATCAACCGGGCGAGGCCGTGGCCGCGGGCGTAAGGCGCCACGAAGCTGTGCATCAGGTTCGCCGCGAAGGCCTGCGCCTCGTTGTTGCGGGGTGGGCGAACGAGCTGGGCGCTGCCGACGATGATACCGTCGAGCCGGGCCACGAACAGCAACCGCTCCGGCATCAGCAGCACGCCGCGGAAATAGCTCTCGAGCGCACTGCGGCCCGGTGGGCTGACCCAGCCGAAGCCGCCGCCCTCGATGATCCCCGCATCGGCTGCCTCACACAGCGCCTGCAAATCGTCGTCCGGCAGGGCCGTCGCACGCTCCACTCCGAGCACGGGGGAGCCGGCCTCGCTCACGGTGACCAGCGCAGGAAGTTCGCCAGGATGCGCAGGCCGACACCCTGGCTCTTTTCAACGTGGAACTGGGTGCCGGCGCGGTTGCCGACGGCAACCATGGCGGGAACGGGTTCGCCATACTGAGTGGTGGCGATCACCTCGGCCGGCCGCGAGCCGCGCAGGGCGTAGCTGTGCACGAAATAAACGTCGTCGCCCGGGGTGAGCCCGTCCAGCAGAGGGTGGCCAGGTTCGAAGTCGAGCGCGTTCCAGCCCATCTGCGGCAGGCGCAGGCCGGGGGCGGCCATTTCCGCCACGTCGCCGGCGACCCAGCCGAAGCCCGGCGTGGTGGTGTGTTCCAGCCCGTGCTCGGCCATCAGCTGCATGCCGACGCAGATGCCGAGGAACGGCCGGCCAGCGGAAGCGGAGCTGTCGATGGCCTCGCGCATCCCGTCGACGGCGCACAGCCCGGCGGCGCAGTCGGCGAACGCGCCCTGGCCCGGCAACACCACGCGGTCCGCCGTGGCCACGAACGCCGGGTCGGCGGTCACGGTGATCTCGGCGGCGATCCCCTCCAGCTCGGCGGAGCGGGCCAGGGCGCGGGCCGCCGAAGTGAGATTGCCGCTGCCGTAGTCCACCACCGCCACGCGCATCATGCCGATAGCCCGATCAGGTCGGTCCGGTTGGCGAGCAGCCGCAGGAACGCCTCATCACGGTTGCGTGCGGCGACGACGTGGGCGAGTTGGAAGCGGCCGAGCGAGAGGCTCCAGCGGCGGAGGTCCTGGCCGGTCAGGCCCAACACGACGAACAAGGCGAACGCCAGCAAAGGACGCAAAGGCGGCGGTGCAACGGTGCAGATCACGACGAGGACCGCCAGTGCGATCAGGCCGGCGATCCATGCGCCATGCCACAGCAGAAACAGTGGGCCGAAGATGAACGCACCCCACGAGAAGCCCTCGCGGACCAGGACGGGCGGCTTCCGCGTGTGGATGTGGGCCGTGTAGATCTTCATAGCGCCCCCTTCGTGGACGGGATGACGCCCACCGCGCGCGGGTCCAGTTCTGCCGCCATGCGCAGGGCACGGGCAAGCGCTTTGAAGCAACCTTCCGCAATGTGGTGCGCGTTGCGGCCGGCCTTCTGCGTGATGTGGAGAGTTATCAGAGCGTTATGGGCGAACGCGCGGAAGAATTCCTCGAACAGCTCGGTATCCATGGTGCCGATGGTGGGCACGCTGAATGCGACGGACCAGGCCAGCAGCGGGCGGCCGGAGATGTCGATGGCGGCCTCGACCAGGGCTTCGTCCATCGGGACCAGCGCCTGGCCGTAGCGCCGTATGCCGCGCTTGTCGCCGATCGCCTGCGCGAAGGCCTGCCCCAGCACGATGCCGACGTCCTCGACGGTGTGGTGGTCGTCGATGTGCAGGTCCCCGGTTGCCTGCACGTGCAGGTCGAACAGGCCGTGGCGGGCGAGGGCGGTCAGCATGTGGTCCAGGAAGCCGACGCCGGTGGACAGCTCGGCCCGGCCGCTGCCGTCCAGGTCGAGCGTGAGGTGGATGTCCGTTTCGGACGTGGTGCGGCTGATGGTGGCTGACCGGGTCATGCGGCGCTGGATAGCGCAGATCGTGAAGCTTGTCCCTCCCGTCTGCGAACCCGGCGGGGTGGCCGTGCGTCTGTTCCATGGACCCTTGAGGGAGACACCCGCCATGACCCAGGACGACAAGACTCCGGAGCGGCCGAAGCCGGAACTGCCCGGCAACCACGGCCAGTTCGGCGAGGACAATGCGACCGAGGATTACAAGCTGCTGGAAGACCAGCCGTCGCCGGGTGAACCGGCATCGGACGATGCTGGGTCCCAGGGCCCGAAGCAGACCAATGCCGGGGAGCGCTCGTGATGGCGTCGGTTGATGACCTGGCGCACGCCCACGGCGTCAGCCCCGAGGCGGTTCGGGTTTTGCAGGAGGCGCTGAAGCGCGGGGGTGGCCGCCAGGCCCAGTTCAGCCACCCGGATTTGGGCGGCATGGGCCAGTGGTCGGCAGGCGGCATAACGCAGGTGGGCGACATGTTCAACACGGCGCTGAAGGAGAAGGTGAACGCGCTTTGTTCCGCCCTGTCCAAGACTGTCGCCGAGGAGGCGGCTCCTCCCTCCAGGAATGAGCCGGACCGGCCTGCTGCTTCCCGCGACTGGTGGCCCGAGGGGCTAGGCCGCCCATCGGCCACCGGTGCGCAGAACGGGATGCGGTATGCGTGCTTTCCGGAGACCCACCGCGTGGCAATCGAGCAGGCCGGTCAGGTGACGCTCTACGACAGCGGCGAACACCGCATCTCGGGCGTGTCGCAGCAGCAGAGCGGCACCCAGGAGCTGACTTTCAGCAGCCAGAACGGAACGATACGGGCCAGTGACCTGCCAGTGGTGCGCTGATGCCGCTGCCTATTGGGAGATCACCTCCAGCGCACGGTTATTGACAGCCGGGCCGGTGGCGATGGCGAGCATCACCATGACCATGCTGCCGGCGATGAAGACGAACACACCCAACGTGCCGAACTCGCCAAGGAAGAAGGCGATCATGAACGAACTGAGCACCGCCGATATCCGGCTGAACGAGTAGACGAACCCGACAGCCACGGCGCGGATGCGGGTCGGATAGAGCTCCGCTTGGTAGGAGTGGAAGGCGAACGACATGATGTTAGACGAGATCGTCAGCATCACGCCGCAAAAGATCAGCACCGCCGCCGCGGCGAACTGGCTGAACAACAACCCGAACACGGCGATCGATCCGGCCGCCGTGACGATGATCCATTTGCGCTCGAAGCGGTCGGCGATCGTGGACGCCAGCAGCGGCCCGAACGGGGCGGCGATCGCGATGATGAAGGTGTATTCCAGCGACTGGGTCAGTTTGATGCCCTGGCTGATCAGCAGCGTCGGCACCCAGTTGGCGAACCCGTAGAAGCCGACCGTCTGGAACACGTTGAAGATGATCAGCATGACCGTGCGTGAGAGGTAGGGCGCGCGGAACGCCTCCGTGATCGTGCCACGGGGGACAACCGCCTCCGGAACGCCCGGCAGCGGCAGGGCCGAGCCATGCTCCGCCATCACCCGGTCTTCGAGCGCCGAGACGATGCGGTCGGCGTCGGCCAGGCGGCCGTGAGTGGCGAGCCAGCGCGGGCTCTCCGGCACGCTGCGGCGGATGAACCAGACGGCGACCGCGCTGCAGGAGCCGATCAGCACCACCCAGCGCCACCCGGCCAGCCCATACAGATTGTCGTACGGGACGAGCTGATAGGCCAGGAACGCCACCAATGGGACGACGGCGAACTGAATGGTCTGGTTGATGGCGAAGGCGCGGCCGCGGATCGTCTTCGGCACCAGCTCGCTCAGATAGGTGTCGATCGTGACCAGCTCGACGCCGATGCCGACGCCCGCGATGAACCGCCAGACATCGATCCAGGTCGCGGTGGTCTGGAAGGCCATGATCGCCGACGAGGCGGCGTACCAGAGCAGCGACACGGTGAAGATGGTGCGGCGGCCGAACCGGTCGGCGACGAACCCGAACAGCATGGTGCCGACGAACAGCCCGGCAAACAGGGCGGCGACGAAGGCGGCGATGCCCGACCCGAACAGACCCGGCGTCGTCGTCAGGATGTGCTCGCGTACCAGGCCCGGCGCCACGTAGCCGGTGAAGAACAGGTCGTAGAACTCGAAGAAGCCGCCGAGACTGAGCAGGATCACCAGGTTCCAGACGCTGCGCGTTGCGGGTAAGCGGTCCAGCCGCGCGCCGATATCTCCTGCTTGCAACATTCTAGTGTTCGCCTCCCCGACTCGGTCTTTGGGCTACTTAGACACGGGGGGAATCCTCGCGCCAGCCACGCACTGCCTGCGACGCTTGAGATTCGCAACCCGGCGCGCCATTTGCGCTGCATGCAAAACAACACACCCTATGACCCCGTGGGCTGGCACGGCACCACTATCCTGTGCGTGCGGCGCGGCGGTCACGTGGCCATGGCCGGGGACGGCCAGGTCACCCTCGGACAGACTGTCATCAAGGGCAACGCTCGCAAGGTCCGCCGCATCGGTGCCGGCGACCGCGTGCTTGCCGGATTCGCCGGCGCCACCGCCGACGCCTTCACGCTGCTGGAGCGGCTGGAGGCCAAGCTCGAGCGCTTCCCCAACCAACTCGAACGCGCCTGCGTGGAACTCGCCAAGGACTGGCGCACCGACCGCTACCTCCGCCGGCTCGAGGCCATGATGGCGGTGGCCGATGCCGACCGCTCCTTTACCCTCACCGGCAACGGCGACGTGCTAGAGCCGGAGGACGGCGTGATCGCCATCGGCTCCGGCGGCAACTACGCGCTGTCCGCCGCCCGGGCGCTGATGGAGATCGACGGCTTCTCCGCCGAGGAGATCGCCCGCCGGGCCATGCGCATCGCCGGCGAAATCTGCGTCTACACCAACGCCAACGTCATCATCGAGACACTGTAATGGACGTCCCAACCTACTCCCCACGGGAGATCGTTTCCGAACTGGACCGCTTCATCGTCGGCCAGAACGACGCCAAGCGCGCCGTCGCCATCGCCATGCGCAACCGCTGGCGGCGCCAGCACGTGGCCGAGGAGATGCGCGAAGAGGTCGTGCCCAAGAACATCCTGATGATAGGCCCGACCGGCTGCGGCAAGACCGAGATCGCCCGGCGGCTGGCCAAGCTCGCCCAGGCGCCGTTCCTGAAGGTGGAGGCCACCAAGTTCACCGAGGTCGGCTATGTCGGTCGCGACGTGGAGAGCATCGTGCGGGACCTGGTCGAGGTCAGCATCACCATGCTGAAGGAGAGCTCGCGCAAGGGCGTGCAGGCCAAGGCGGAGGCGCAGGCGGAGGACAAGCTGGTGAGCGCACTGGTCGGCGAGAGCGCCGGAAGCGATACCCGCGCCAAGTTCCGCCGCATGCTGCGCGAGGGCGAGCTCGAGCTGAAGGAGGTCGAGGTGAACGTCGCCGACAGCGGCGCCGGGCCGACGGGCGCGATCGACATCCCGGGCATGCCGCAGGGCCAGATGATCAACCTGGGCGAGATGATGAAGGGCATGATGGGCCGCCAGCAGAAGGCACGTCGCATGACGGTCGCCGACGCCCGTGTCGCCCTGACGCGCGACGAGGCAGACCACCTGCTCGACACGGAGCAGGTGACCAAGGACGCCGTGTTCCACGCCGAGCAGAACGGCATCGTGTTCCTCGACGAGATCGACAAGGTGTGCGCACGGTCCAGCGAAGGCGGCTTCCGCGGCGGCGACGTATCCCGCGAGGGCGTGCAGCGGGACCTGCTGCCGCTGATCGAGGGCACGACCGTCAGCACGAAGTACGGCCCGGTGAAGACCGACCACATCCTGTTCATCGCCTCGGGCGCGTTCCATTTGGCCAAGCCGTCGGACCTGCTGCCGGAGTTGCAGGGCCGTTTGCCGATCCGGGTGGAGCTGGCGCCGCTGTCCCGTTCCGACCTGCGCCAGATCCTGGTGGAGCCGGAGCACAGCCTACTGAAGCAGTATTCCGCCCTGATGGACACGGAAGGCGTGACCCTCGACTTCCGCGAGGACGCCATTGACGCGCTGGCCGAGCTGGCGTCCGACATCAACGACCGGGTGGAGAATATCGGCGCCCGCCGCCTGGCCACGGTGATGGAGAAGCTGCTTGAGGAGATCAGCTTCTCCGCCAGCGACCGCCGGGGGGAAACGGTGACGGTCGACGCCGCCTATGTGAACGAGAAGGTGGCGCCGCTCGCGTCGCGGGGCGATCTCAGCCGGTTTATCCTGTAGCGCTTGGGTTGATACATCTGTTATAACCCTCGAGGGAGGTTTGGCAGATGGAACTCAAGGTGATCTCAGTCGGCAACTCCCTGGGGGTGATCCTCCCCAGGGAGATGGCCGCGAAGCTTGGCGTGCAGAAGGGTGACAGCCTTTACACCACGCCGACCCAGGATGGCGTGAAGCTGTCTGTCCACGACCCTGACATGGAGGCGCAATTGGTAGTGGCGCGCGAACTCATGAAGAAGTGGAGGAACGTGCTGCACGAACTGGCCAAGTGACCATTTGGCTGGATCTGAGCACCGTCGAGCAAATGCATGACGAGCAACTCGTGCAGCACGGCGGCGCCTCGGGTCTGCGCGATTTGTCTCTGCTGGAGAGTGCATTATCCCGGCCGTTGAACCGCTCCAACTATGGCGAGCCGGACATCGCGGAACTCGGAGCCGTCTACGCGATCGGCATCGCCCGCAACCATCCGTTCGTCGACGGCAACAAGCGGGCTGCCTTCATGGCGATGGTGTTGTTCCTCGCTCTGAACGGCAAGCCTTTGGAAGCGCCGGATGCGGAGGCCGTCGTTGCCATGCTCGACATGGCGTCGGGCGAGTTACCCGACGAAGGCTTCATCGCCTGGGTACGGGCCCACGCCGGTCAGTGACGCCGCGGCCACCGTGGCCATGCCACACTGGGTAGCCGAGGCACTGAAGGCACCAGGTGTTTCAACTTGGGGATTTGCGCACGCGGGCTGTTGGGCAGGTCCATCGCAACCTCCCGCACCTTGAGCCAGCGCGGACGCACACCGAACAAAGGCCGGTGCCGCCGGATCTGCACGATCTGGTCCAGGTCGTGCCAGCAGAACGCGACCTCGTCGGGGCCGACCGGATAGGCATAGGTCAGGTAGCCCGGCGTAAACGCACCGCCCAATTTCACCCGGTCCAGAACCGTCAGCGCCGGGCTGACCAGGAGGACCGTAAGCATCTCCCTGAACTGCCGGTCGTCGTTCAGCAGCACCACCGTGGCGCCGTCGGGCAGCCGGAACTGCGCCTCTACGATCCGCGCCTCGACGTCGGCGACATGCCGCCCCTTGTGCAGCAGCGTGTCGTATGAGGCCTCGCGGTCGGCCGCGAGTTCCAGCGTGAACTCGTCCACTATAGACATCGTTCCGAAAACAGAGTCGACGTGCATGTCCATGATACAGTTACAGCGCCGTTAATGGCATTCCGCAAGTTGACGATCTGCATGTCCGCCGTCACATCCCCGCTATGACCGACCCCTTCGTCACTCCCGCTGAATCGACGGCCGCCGAAGCCATCGCCGCGATCGGGGAAGAACTCGCCGTATTCGACGACTGGATGGACCGCTACCAATACATCATCGAGCTCGGCCGCGCCCTGCCCGCCTTCCCCGGCGAGTGGGCCAACGACGCCCATCGGGTGCCGGGGTGTCAGAGCAAAGTGTGGATGGAGGCCGCGATGCAGGGCCCGGTGTTGCGCTTCGCCGGCGCCTCGGACGCTGCCATCGTGTCTGGCCTGGTCGCGTTGCTGCTGCGCGTCTATTCCGGCCGGACACCGGCGGAGATCGCCGCCACCGACCCGGTGTTCCTCAAGGACCTCGGCCTTCTCGAAGCTTTGTCCACCAATCGCGGCAACGGCATTGCCGCGATGGCGCGGGCGGTGCGGGAGGCGGCACAGTCGCAGCTGCGATCGCACCCAGCGTAGGACATAAGATATAGCATCCGCCGGCCTCCGGGTCGGGCTGTTCACCGGGGCGTTTTTCGCTGCCGCAGGGATCAGCACCGCCTTCCTGCCGCTCTGGCTGTCCGACCACGGCATCGACGCCGGGCAAATCGGCACCGTGCTGGGTGTGGCATCGCTGGTCCGGTTACTGGCGGTTCCACTCTGGGGTGCGGCCGCGGACCATCTGGGGCGGCGCCGGCCGATGCTGCTGCTGGCGGCGGGGCTATCGGCCGGGGCGGTCGCGTGCTTTCCGTTGGCCCGCTCGCTGATCCCGCTGCTGCTGCTCGTCACCCTCCAGGGCATCGCCTCCGCCGCGCTGACCCCATTGGCCGATACCCTGACCTTGGCCCTGGCCGCCGCCGGACGGCTGGCCTACGCCCGCACCCGCGCCTGGGGCTCGGCCGCCTACATGCTCGCGACCGCCGGCGCCGGCCCGGTGCTTGGCTGGGCCGGATCGTGGCTGGTCCCGGGCCTGGTCGCGGTGGGCTACGGGTTGGCCGCGGTATTGGCCTTCTTCCTCCCCGAGCCGAACCGTGTGCCTCGCCTGTCCCGCCGCACGACGGGGCTGTTGCGGCTGCGGCCGTTGCAGCTGACGGTTCTCGCCAGCGCGCTGATCCAAGGCTCGCACGCAGCCTATTACGGGTTCGCCGCACTGTATTGGCGCTCCGCCGGGCTCGGCGACACGGTGATCGGCCTGCTGATCGCCGAGGGGATCGTCATGGAGATCGTGCTGTTCGTCTGGGGCGGACGCTGGGCCACGCGGCTGGGCCCGGCGCGGCTGACGGCCCTTGCGGCGACCGCCTGCATCGTCCGCTGGACGGTGATGGCGAGCACGACCGCCTTACCATGGCTGATCCTGGTGCAGACGTTGCACGCCGCGACCTTCGCGATGCAGCACCTGTCATCGATGACGATGCTGAGCCGCTATGTCCCGCCGGGCCGCGCGGCGGGGGCGCAGGCCCTGCACTCGGCTCTCGGCTTTTCGGCCCCGACGGGATTGCTGATCTGGCTGGTCGGGCTGGAATACGGGCGGTTTGGCGGGCTGGTGTTCTTGCCGATGGCGGTATTGGGAGGCGCCGGGTTGCTGCTGGTGCAGCCGTTGGCGCGGCAAGCCGCAAGCCGACAATTGCCGGCGGGGTACCGTCTCTGACCCGCTCTCGACGCGCGAGCACCGGCAAGGCGCAAGGCCATGGTGGGCACCAGCCTCGTAGGGTGGGGTGCGCTTTGGCACCCCACCACAGGCGGCGCGATAGTGAGAGCACGGAATCGCTCTGACTAGGATGAGCTCACGAAGCGCGCCCCGTCCCGTCCAGCAACTCGATCTGCCGGGCGATGCGCAGCAACGCGTCCGGGGCACGCCCCTCGGGCCGCGGCTCCTGGACGGCGACACCCTGGGCGAGGGCCCGCAGCGCCGTCCCGATCCAGCCTCGCCACAGCAAGAGCGCGTGCGGGCTGATGCCGTCGGCATGATGCGGGTCCAGTTGCAGCGCGGATAGCCGGCCAGCCATCCGGCGCAGCGCCGCGTCCACGACCATGGCCGACTGCAACTCTCCCCGCTGGCGGCGCCGCGGCTCGTTCAGCGCGCGGGAGATCGACGCCTCTAGATTGTTGCTGGCGACGCCGGCGGCGCGGCGGGCCTGGTCCACGGCGGCGTCCGGACCCTGGCCGAGCAGCAGGTCCAACTCGGCTTCAGCGAAATCGGCATGGGCGGAGATCGCGACGGTCAGCTCGCTCTTCAGGCGGTCCGGCTCCCAGCTGGGCCAAAGCACCATGCAGCCGAACACGGCCAACAACCCGCCCACCACCGTGTACAGCGCGCGCAACCCGGCAATCACGAACTGGCTCATGCCAGGCTGGCTGAACTCCGTCAGCAACACGACCATCGGCGTGAGCAGCGCGATGAACACGCCGTAATTGACCGCCCGCGCGGTGAAGGCGAGCACCGCCAGCGGAAACAGGGCGGCGGCGATGGTCAGCGGGGTGGTGCACACCAGCGCCAGCACCGCGGCGACCAGGCCGCCCAACAGCGTGCCGCCGATGCGCTCCACCGCGCGCTGCCAGGTGAGCGCGTAGAACGGCTGCATGGTCAGAATCAGCGTGATGGTCAGCCAGTGCTGGTAGCGGCCCGTCAGCGACAGGGTGAGCGCCAAGGCTGGCCCGGCGATCACGGCGGCCCGCAGCGCGTGGCGGAACGCCGCGGACTGCCAGTTGAGGTTGGCGCGCACCGGTGTCGTGAACCGCTGCCACGCCGACCCGGGCGGAGCGGTGTCCGGCAGCGCTCCCGGCTGCCACCCGGCGGGGGCGGTCAGGGTCAGTGCGATCCGCAGCCGCTCGAGGATGGCATCGGTGACCACCTCCAGGGGCGCCACCTTCCCCGCATCCGCCATCTTGTCCAAGGCCGGCCCGATCCGGGCGAGCCGCCCCACGGCCGCGGCACCGCCCCGGCCGGGGTCATCGGCCCGGATCGCATCGGCGACCACGATCAAGGCCGGGCGCAGCAGCCGCAGAAATCGCAATGCCGCGGCTCGGACCGCCGGGTCGTGGTTCACCTCCAACAGGTCCGACAAGGCGATCAGCGCGCCGAAGGTCTGGTCGATGGCCTCAATCCGGAGCAACGCCTGGAATGCACGCGTGCTGGCTTGGCCCCTCACCCGTAGTGTGTCCTGCACGGCGGTGCGGGCGCGCTCGATCGTCTCGCGCACGGCGCGGCGGTGGCCGCGGGCATGCGCCTCCCAGGCCGCCGGGTCGGCGTTGCTGTCCACCAAGCCGTGCAGGTCGGCGACCAGCCGGGCGGTGGAGCGGTAGGCGTCCGACACCGCGCGCCGGGCTGGCCGGAACGGGTGGATGCGCCAGATCACCATCGTCAGCAGCACGGCCCACAGGCAGCCCGCCGCGTACAGGCCTCCCAGCAGCATCGCGTCGGCGACGCCATGCGCCTCGTCCAGGGCAAGGAAGGCGACGACGACGAGCAAATTGCCCACTTGCAGCGACGCCTGGCCCCAAATCCGCGCGAAGGAGCAGGCGAACACGGCGAGCACGGCGACCGGGACCGCCACCTCCAGCCCCATGCCTCGCAGGACGCCGAACCCGGCCGTGAACAGCGTGCCGATCACGGTGAAGGCGAGCAGTGCTGGCAGCCGGCGCCGGATCGGACCGCCGGAATCGCCCAGGCAGGTCAGCAGGGCGGCAAGGGCGGCCTCCAGCAACGGCGGCCATTGCAGCCACCGGTCGGCCGCCACGATCAGGGCGATGGATAACGCGGCGCGAAGCCCCTCGGCGACGCTGATCGCGCGCAGATCGACCGCGATCGGCAGCCGGGCGAGGTTAGCCTCGGGCGTCGTGGCGAGGAGGCGCATCTAGCCCACCCCTCTCCCGTAGAAGAACGGGAGAGGGCGTAGCGGCAGCTACGCGGCTTTCGCCATCCCGCGCAGCACGTACTGCAGGATGCCGCCGTGGCGGTAGTATTCCACCTCGTCGTCCGTATCGATGCGGCAGAGCGCGTGCACCGTCTCGACGCTCCCGTCGGCGCGGCGGATGGTCACCGGCACCGTCATGCGCGGGGTGATCGTCTCGATCCCCGTGACGTCGATCACCTCGTCGCCGGTCAGCTTCAGCGTTTCGCGCGTGACACCCTCGGGGAAAGTCAGCGGCAACACGCCCATACCGACCAGGTTGGAGCGGTGGATACGCTCGAAGCTCTCCACCAGCACCGCCTTGATGCCGAGCAGCATCGTGCCCTTCGCCGCCCAGTCGCGCGACGAGCCCATGCCGTATTCCTTGCCGCCGAACACCACCAAGGGCACGCCCTCGTCGGCATACTTCTTGGCGGCATCGAAGATCGGCATCTCGGCACCATCCGGATAGTGCTTCGTCAGCCCGCCTTCGGTCCCGTGCAGCATCTCGTTCTTGATGCGGATGTTGGCGAACGTGCCCCGCATCATGACCTCGTGGTTGCCGCGCCGGGCGCCGTAGCTGTTGAAGTCCCGCTGCGAAACCTGCCGCTCGACCAGGTATTCGCCCGCCGGCGACGCCTTCTTGATGTTGCCGGCCGGGCTGATGTGGTCGGTGGTGATGTTGTCGCCGAACAGCCCAAGCACCCGCGCGCCGTGGATGTCGCCCTTTGCAACCGGCTCCATCGTCATGCCGTCGAAATAGGGCGGGTTCTTCACGTAGGTCGAGCCATCGGTCCAGCCATACGTCTCGGTCCCGGTCTCGACCTCGATCTTCTGCCACTCCTCGGGGCCGAGGAAGACCTCGCCGTAGCGCTTCAGGAACTGCTCCCGCGTCAGGTCGGCATGGACGATGGCCGCGATCTCGTCGTTCGTCGGCCAGACGTCCTTCAGGTAGACCGGCTGCCCGTTGGACCCGGTGCCGAGCGGCGCGGTGGTGATGTCCTCGTTCATCGTCCCGAGCAGCGAATACGCCACCACAAGCGGCGGGCTGGCGAGATAGTTGGCGCGCACCTGCGGATGCACCCGGCCCTCGAAGTTGCGGTTGCCGGACAGCACGGACACGGCGACCAACTTGTTCGCGTCGATCGCCTCGCCGATCGAGGCATCGAGCGGACCGGAGTTGCCGATGCAGGTCGTGCAGCCATAGCCGACCAGCGCGAACCCCATCGCATCGAGGTCCACGTTCAGCCCCGACTTGTCCAGATACTCCGTCACGACTTGGCTGCCCGGCGCCAGCGACGTCTTCACCCAGGGCTGCGGCCGCAAGCCAAGTGCGCGGGCCTTGCGCGCTACCAGCCCGGCCGCGACCATCACATAGGGGTTGGACGTGTTAGTGCACGAGGTGATGGCGGCGATCACCACGTCGCCATGGCCGATCTCGTAGTTCTTGCCGTTGACCGCGACCCGCTTGCCGATGTCGTTGGCCGGCACGCCCAGGCTCTTGCTCAGCTCGGACTTGAACGCGCTGGTGGCGTCGCTCAGCAGCACCCGGTCCTGCGGACGCTTCGGCCCGGCGATCGACGGCTGCACGGTGGACAGGTCCAACTCGAGCATTTCGGTGAACACCGGGTCGGGGGTGCTGGCATCGCGCCACATGCCCTGCGCCTTAGCGTAGGCCTCGACCAACTCCATACGCCCCTCGTCACGGCCGGTGAGCCGGAGGTAGTCCATCGTGGTGCTGTCGGTCGGGAAGAAGCCGCAGGTGGCGCCGTATTCCGGGGCCATGTTGGCGATGGTGGCACGGGTCGCGACCGCCATGCTGTCCAACCCGGCGCCGAAGAACTCGACGAACTTGCCGACCACGCCGAGCTTGCGCAGCATCTGCGTCACGACCAGCACCAGGTCGGTCGCGGTGACGCCCTCGTTCAGCTTGCCCGTCATGCGGAAGCCGACCACGTCCGGGATCAGCATGGCGATCGGCTGGCCGAGCATGGCCGCCTCCGCCTCGATCCCACCAACCCCCCAGCCGAGCACGGCGATGCCGTTGACCATGGTGGTGTGGCTGTCGGTGCCGAACAGCGTGTCGGGGTAGGCGAATTCCTCACCCTTGATCTTCGCCGTCCAGATCGTCTGCGACAGGTATTCCAGGTTCACCTGGTGGCAGATGCCCGTGCCCGGCGGCACGACGCGAAAATTCTCGAACGCCTGGCTACCCCAGCGCAGGAAGCGGTAGCGCTCAGCGTTGCGGGCGAACTCGAGTTCGACGTTCTGGTGTAGCGAGTCCTCGGTGCCGGCGACGTCCACCATCACCGAGTGGTCGATCACCAGGTCCACCGGGATCAGCGGATTCACCTTGTCAGGCTGGCCGCCCAGCTTGATGATGCCGTCGCGCATGGCGGCCAGGTCCACCACGGCAGGGACGCCGGTGAAGTCCTGCATCAGGATGCGGCTGGGGCGGAACGGAACCTCTTTCTCGCTGGTGCCGGTCTTGACCCATTCGGCGATCGCCTTGGCGTGTTCGACCGTCGTGCCCGCGCCGTCCTCGAACCGCAGCACGTTTTCCAGCAGCACCTTCAAGCTCACGGGCAGGCGCGAGAAGTCGCCGATCGTCTCCGCCGCCTTGGGCAGCGAGAAGTAGGAATAGTCCTGACCACCGGCCTTGAGGCTTTGCTTCGTCTGTAGGCTGTCCTGCCCAGTGCTTTTCATCGGTTGCCTCGCTCCTTGGGCCGGCGCAGGAATGCGACGCGGTCGCTACGAAAATGGTTGGTGTGTGGCCGTTAAACCATAGGGTGGGCCCCGGGTCCACGCCACGCGGGCGCTTTGGAGGCGTAGATCGAACACGTGACGGCGACGGAGTTGGTCCACGCTCGCGACATCGCGGCGTTCCGGGGCGAGCGCCTCGTGTTGGAGGGCATCACGGTGACCGTCCCGCAGGGTGGCGCGCTGTTGCTGCTGGGGCCAAATGGGTCGGGAAAATCAACCCTGATGCGGGTGTTGGCGGGGCTGAAGCGGCCGGATGCCGGGTCGGTGACCTGGCCGGAGACCCCAACCGGCATCCCCGTCGCGTATCTGGGCCATACGGACGCAATCAAGCCGGGGCTGACGGCGGCCGAGAACCTGCGCTTCGCCGCCGCCGGGCAGCCCATCGGCCCGGCATTGGAGTCGCTCGGCCTGGCGGACCTGGCCGACCTGCCAGCCCGCATGTTGTCGGCCGGGCAACGCCGCCGGCTCGCCCTCGCCCGCCTGCCGCTGAGCCGCGCGCCGCTTTGGCTGCTGGACGAGCCGACCTTGGGGTTGGACACCGCCTCGCTTGGACTGCTCGCCCGCCTCCTGGCCGGCCACCGCGCGGAGGGTGGCGGCGTCATCGCGGCGACGCACCAGGATCTGGTCCTCCCAGGCGCCACCGAACTGCGGCTCGGCTGATGTTCTGGCGCTTGCTCGGCCGCGAATTGCTGCTCTCGGTACGTCACGGCGGCGACACCCTGGCGGCGGTCATGTTCTTCGTCCTCGCGGGCGCTTTGTTCCCATTGGCAATCGGCCCGGCGCCCGAAGTGCTGGCCCGATTGGCCCCCGGGGTCGTATGGGTCTGCGCCCTGCTCGCCGCGCTGCTGCCGCTGGACCGCCTGTTCGGTGCGGATGGCGAGGACGGCTCGCTCGACCAATTGCTGCTGTGTGGCCTGCCGGCATCGCTGGTGGCCCTGGCCAAAGCGATCGCACACTGGCTGGTCACCGGCGTCCCGCTGCTGATCGCCGCCGCCCCGCTCGCGCTGATGCTGCGCATGCAGCCGGACGTGCTGCCCGCGTTGCTCGCCGGTTTGCTACCCGGCACCGCCGTGCTCTCATTGCTGGGCAGCACCGCAGCCGCTATCGTCCTTGGCGCCCGACGCGGCGGCGTGTTGCTGCCGCTCCTGCTGCTGCCGTTGGCGATGCCCGTGCTGATCTTCGGCGCCGCCGCGGCCGATGCCGTGGCAACTGGCCTCAGCCCCCGCCCCCACTTGCTGCTGCTCTGCGCCCTGCTTGCGGCGGCCTTGCCGCTTTGCCCGCTAGCCGCCGGCGCCGCCCTGCGCTCCGCGGCGGAGTAATACCAGCCGCCATAGACGTACACTCACGGCCGTCGGGCATAGGGTGCAATCCGCTTGGAGGATTGCACCACCACGTCGCAATGATCGGCGCGTGAGACGACGGTCAGTGCTTGAGGCTGCTGGTATGATACCAATGGCAAGACCCCGACCCTTCATCGCGAGCCGAAGGGCGGCGATCCAGCCCATGCCACGAGCGATCATCGCGTGCCCCTGGATTGCCACGCTTCGCTCGCAATGACGATAAAGAATTAGAACCCTTTGCCTCTGGTATAATCCGCGATGTTCACGATCGTATCCACTTCGGAGCGCCCCGATCTCGTGCCGGTCACCGTGCAATGGCGGTGGGACGCGTTCTTCAGCGACGCTGGGCAGCCATTCGACGAGTTTCTCGACGAGGCCCATCAGGTGGCGGCACAAGCTCTTCCGATGCCTCGGACGCTCGTGCTGCTCGCAGACGGCGAACCAGTCGGCACGGCGAGCTTGGCCGCCGCGGACCTCGAGGAGAGGCCGGACCTGACGCCCTGGCTCGCCGGCGTCTTCATCGCACCCCATGCACGCCGTCGAGGCTACGCGGCCCGACTCGTCGCCGCGGTGGAGGATGAGGCCGCGCGTGCAGGATTTGCGACGCTCTGGCTCTACACAAGAACAGCGGAACGGATCTACGCCCGCGTCGGCTGGCGAACCGTCGAAAGGCTCGAGCACAACGGCCACACCGTCGCGCTGATGCGGCGTACGCTCGGCAGCGAATCCGCATCCTGATACGGGGCGGCGGTCACATCGGCCCGTCTGGCACGTCCTTCGCCCAGAGCGACGGCAACGATTGCATGCCGGGCAATTGGTAGTGCCACCACTCGGACGCGATATGCTCCCAGCCCGTCGCTGCCATGATGCCGAGCAGCAAGGCACGGTTTCGGATCGCCTCCGGGTCGAGGTCCATCGCATCGTGGGCGGAGCGCAGCGTCATCTCGTCGAAGCCCGTGCCCATGGGCAGCTCCGCACCATTCACCGCGTCGGTCAACGTCAGGTCCACGGCGACGCCGCGCGGGTGCATCCCCGCCTCGCCGGATGGATCAGCCACGAAACGTGGATCGGGCAGCACGCGCCAAAATGCCCATTGCGCGTCCAGCGGCCGGAACGCGTCGAACAGCTTCAACCGCAAACCAACGGCCGCAGCCCGGCCAGCCGCCGCGAGCAGCCGGTCTCGCGCCTCGGGACGCAGTAGCGCCACCGCGCGCCGGTAGATCGGGACCCCGCCCAGATTGTTCGCCGTGGCGTAGCGCAGATCTAGCAAGATGCCGTCCGCTTCCGTCACGGGAACAAGCATGGCCCTCCGTCAGGCCCGTCCGATCGAGCCGAATGCATCGTCGCCGTTGATCCTGACGACACCCGCGAGAAGCCGCAATGCATCGGCCCCACCCCGATCCCGCAAGAAGCCGCCATCCATCTCGCCAGCAAGCGCCTCGGCCTGGCCGGCAATGATGTCAGCCGCGCGGCGCAGTGCCTCCCGCGACAACACGAGTTGCAGGTCGTCGGACAAACAAGTCCAGTCGTTGAGCATTCTTAAGTTCCGTCATGTCTGCGGCCCTTTTGGCTCGAGTTCGCCGCGGAGAAGAGAACAGCGCGGCTGACCACAAGCTTACGTGACAGAGATTAACAGACGGTTTGGAAGGCCGAGAGCGGGCAAGAATAATCAGCCCCGGCGGGCGAGCTCATACAGCGCCACCGTCGCGGCCGCGGACACGTTGAGGCTCTCCATGTTGCCGGGCATCGAGAACCCGGCCACCTCGTCGCAGGTTTCCCGCACCAGGCGGCGCATGCCGGGACCCTCGGCACCCAGCACCAGCGCGACCCGGCGTTCCGACAGAGCCGGGCCGGAGAGCGGCTTGCCGCCCGCATCCAGCCCGACCGTCCACAGCCCCGCCGCCTTCAGCGCCACCAGCGTGCGCGCCAGGTTCACCGCCCGCAGCAGCGGCACCGTCTCCAGTGCGCCCGATGCGGCTTTGGCCAGGGCGCCGGTCTCCTCGGGGGCGTTACGGTCCTGCGTGATGACGCACGCGGCGCCGAAGGCCGCGGCCGAGCGCAGCACGGCGCCGATATTGCGCGGGTCGCTCACCTGATCCAGCACCAGCACCGGGCCGGGCCTCTCCAGCACATTGGCGAGCAGCGGCGTGGTCAGCGTATCGGCCAGCAACGCGGCGCCCTGGTGCACGGCGTCGCGGCCGAGCAGCAGGTCGATGCGGGCGCGGTCGGACCGTTCGGGTGCCAGGGGCCAGGGCTGCGGCCGCCGGGCCGAAAGGGCGGCCTCTGCCTCCTCGGTGAGGATCAGGCGGCGCAGGCGGCGGGCCGGGTTGCCCAGGGCGGCATCGATGGCGTGCAGCCCGTACAGCCAGACGGCTCCCCGCGGTGCCTCGGCCGCGCGTGGCCCGGTAGCCTGATGGGAGTCCGCGGAGCGCCTCGGCCGCGCATCGGGGCGTGTCTCCGGGCGCACCTCCATCGGGCGTGGCGGCGGACGGTCCAGGCTGAGCGGACGGTCGCCCGTGGGGCGTGGGCGATCGCCCACGGGGCGCGGCTGCCGGTCGCTCGTAGGCCGCGGCGGGCGATCGCCGGTAGGCCGCGGCGGGCGATCGCCGGTGGGACGCAAAGTGCGGTCGCCCGTGGGACGCAAAGTGCGGTCGCCTGTCGCGCGCGGCGGGCCGTCGCCTTTGGGCCGCGGCGGGTTGCTGGGCGAGGTGTGTCGGGTGTCCGCCCCGCCGCTGCGTCCGCCCGGTGCTCCGGTGCGGCCGGTGGGAGGGCCGTTGCGACCACCGGGTGAACCATCCCGGCCACCGGATGAGCCATGGCGGGAGCCGGGCGGACCGGGTTTGCGGGGGGGAGGGGGCATCGGGCGGGTATAGCCCTGCCCCCCGCGGGCCGCTACCGTGTGGCAACAAAAAAGGGGGATGCCGTGACCGAGATCACCGTTACCGATCAGGCTGGGGTCCGGCACGTGGCGATTGACCGCCCAGCCAAGCGCAACGCACTGACCCGGGAGATGTACCGGGCGCTCGCCGCCGCGCTGACGGGCGCTGCCGAGGCGGGTGCGCGGGCGATCTGGCTGCATGGCAGTGAAGAATGCTTCACCGCCGGCAACGATCTGGGTGATTTCGCCCGTGCGGTCCCAGGCGAGCGTTCCGCCGCATGGGATTTCCTGGAAGCGCTGCTCCCGTGCGAGACCCCGATCGTCGCCTCCGTCAACGGCGCGGCCGTCGGCATCGGGACCACGATGCTGCTCCATTGCGACCTGGTGTATTGTTCGGCCGGGGCGCGCTTCCAGCTACCCTTCGTGAACTTGGGCTTGTGTCCGGAAGCGGCCTCAAGCCTGCTCCTGCCGGCGCGGGCCGGTTTGTTGCGAGCGTCCGAACTGCTCATGCTGGGTGACCCGTTCGATGCCGCGACGGCGCGTGACGCCGGCATCGTGAACGCGGTGCTCCCCACTCCGGCCGCGGCCGACGCGCTGGCCTTGTCCCGCGCCGAAGCCCTTGCCGCGAAGCCCCCCGACGCGCTGCGCACCACCCGCGCGCTGCTGCGCCGGACCATGGCGGCCGCGATCGAGACGATGCGCCTGGAAGGTCAGGAGTTTGCTCGTCTGCTGCACGGCCCGGAAGCGCGCGAGGCGCTCTCTGCGGCCGGTGAGAAGCGGCCGCAGGATTGGAGCCGCCTCGTCAAAGGGGCCGAGGAGGTCCGTTGACAACCACCCACCATCGGGAATAGTCCGCCCATGCCGGAGGGGTGCCCGAGTGGCTAAAGGGGGCGGACTGTAAATCCGCTGCTGTAATGGCTACGTTGGTTCGAATCCAACCCCCTCCAGACCCGCTATGCTAAGCTCTTGCGAAGCTTTGATCTTTAGCGATATCAGATGCCTAGAGCCGCCCGGTGGTCCAAAACGGGTGGTCCACATGGCTTTCAAAATGGCGCATCCCTACCGGCACAAGAAGACTGGGGTCTATTGGCTCCGCAAGGTTGTCCCAGAGTCGCTGAGGGGCCTCGTTGGGCAGCGCGAACTCAAAACGTCGCTGCGGACGAAGGACAAAGCAGAGGCAGAGAGTGCCGCAAGGGAGGCTGGGGATAGGTTCGACGCCATCCTAGCGAGCGCCCGCGCCAAGATGTTCGGCACCTACGCCTCCCTGAGCCTGAGAGAGATCACGGCAGCCGTGGGCGTGGCCTACCGGGAGGAGGCTGCTCGATGGGCCGACGAACCGGGCACGGCCGCACACTGGGACCAAGCTGCCGGGGACTGGGCCGACTACTTCCAACCGGACGAAGACGATGAACAGGGGCCGCGGTCCTTTCGGGCCGACAAAGCAATCCTTGAGGTCGCAAAGGTTATCCTGAGCCGACAAGGGATCGTCGCGGACGAGCCGACCGTTCACCGGGCGGCAGAGGTCTGGGCAAGGGAACAGCTGAACTTCGCCCTGGCGATGGAGAAGCGTTGTGACGGCGACTGGCGGGCAAGCACTGGGGCAGAGAGGTTCCCCGACCCAGCACAGGCGCGTGACCAAGCGGCGCCGGAGACAGCCCCTGAGGTGCCCCTGGCGGATCTCCTGGCCGGGTGGGCGGCAGAGACCCGGAAGACCGGCAAGGCCCTCTACGACCGCGAGAGGACTGCCCTGAGCTTCACCACGTTCCTGGGGCACACGGACGCCTCCAGGGTCACGGCAGATGACGTGGTGGCCTGGAAGGAGTCCAGGCTTAAGGCGGGCCGGTCCCTGCAAGACGGTGGCAAACGACATCAACGAACTGTCCCCCATCTGGAAGTGGGCGAAGCGGAACCGGAAGCTCTCTTTCGCAGAGAACCCCTTTGCCGGCCTTGCGCCGAGGGCCGTGGATGATACCGAGCCCGCTCGCGTCCCCTACACCCTTATGGAGGCCGCACGGCTCCTCGAAGCATCTCGGAGTCAGAAAGGGTTGCTTCGGTGGCTCCCCTGGCTCCTGGCTTACACAGGCGCCCGTGTCGGGGAATTGCTACAGGCGGAGAAGGAGGACATCGTGCCTATCGAGGGCATGCCCGACTGGTGGGCCCTGCACATTCACAAGAACGGTCCTGGTCGAACACTCAAAACGCCCCAGAGCCGGCGCTATGTCCCTCTCCACCCAGCAGTGATCAGGGAGGGCTTCATGGATTACGTAGCCAGCCTGCCGATGGGCTCGCCTCTGTTCCCTGACGTAGGACTGGACAAGTTCGGCAGCCGGCGGGGGCGGGGTTCGAACAAGCACGCCCAATGGGTCCGTCGAGTCGTCGGGCTCACGGAGGAGTCTAAGGATCCGGCACATGCCTGGCGCCATCTATTTAAGGACCGGGCACTTCGGGCCGGCGTGCCCCAGAATGTGGTAGACGCCTTGATGGGGCACAAGAACACGGCCAACGAAGGGGAAGGCTACGGTCGCGGCTTCAAGTTCATGGCGGACACCACCGCGCCCTACGTCGCCAGCATGGCTGACATTGAACTTGAGCTAATGGCAGGCAAGGAGACACACTTAGCGCACGCATCGGGGCGGCGTGTTGGCATGAGGTTCTGGCCGGCCTGGATAGAGGCCAAAGATCTTCCAGCATGGCTCCAAGCGGCAGCTGCGCTAATTGCGCTAGGCCTTTCATCGTGGGCAGTTTTGGCAACCAAACGCGCAGCGGTAGACGCCCGACTGGCAGATGTCGAAGATGCCAGACTGCGCGCCAAGATAGTAGCCGCCGCTATCGTCACAGATCTTGAGATTATCCAAGGTGACATTGATCGTCTCAAAGCGAAGTTCATGTATCCGTTTGACTTGGAGCAGATCCTCCGCGACAGCGACGCTGAACAGATCGCAGAAGCTGGTATTAAGCTGCCACCAATGATCGAGAGAAGCCTCCCCCGTCTACACTGGTTAGGTGAGTCAGCGGGCGAGATAATGGTCATACTCGTGGCTAACATACTTGGTCTCGACCGGCTTCTAGGTCAGATGGATGCTAACTTGAAGCGCCAAGGCATCGGCAGAATAATGGAATGGATCAACGTGATCAGTCCACACATCGAGCTTCTTGGCACCACACTGTCGAAGGCCAAACACGACGTTGGGCTCGTTCATTTTGGGCCGGACGGCTACCCGGCTGAGCCCTCTGGAGGAAACTTCACTAACACGCTCAGTTCGTCGTGCAGTTCGTGAAGTTTCCATTCCTGACGCAGTTCGTCGTCGTCGGCCGCGACACAGTCGGAACTGGCAGCTGATACGGCGCGGGCGTCGCTATGGGTGCCACGACCAACGGGACCACGGCCGGCCCTGGGGTGACAGCGGGCCGCGACATACGGGCCAGGTCGAACTTCTGCCGGCACTCGGCATACGGCTGGGTGCCCGCCACGAAGCCGTAGGAGCGGCACTTGGCGTCGTCAGCTGCTGGCGCGTCGGCTGCCTCCTGCGCCGCCTGTTCCGCCCGGGTGTCCCCACCGCCGCCGTTGCTGTAGCCCTGGGTGCCGGGCAGGCAGCCGTGCCAGGGCACACCGATGGCGCAGTCTACCGGATGATGGGCGCAGGCGGTGAGCAGGGTCAGGATGGCGAAAGAAGGCAAGCGACGCATCCGTGGTCTCCGACAGGGTTGGTGGGGCCCAACGGTCGCTAGACCAGGGTCTCACAGAATGAGACTCGATCCGCCGTGGGCCTGTCAATCAGACTGGGTGTCGTCACGACAGGCCACTGCCGCAGGTGCCCCCTCGGCAGTCCGTAACGGCGTCCTAACGTCGCCTGGAAGACTCGTAGGGCCGCCCTAAGGCCTCGCCGCTACCCCAGCGGCACCCAGCCCCCTTTCGAGTCTGTAGACCCGCTCCCAGGGCTGGAAACGGGCACGTCTCTGGCGGGGGTGCCGCCGAGCTGAACCTCAGGCGTCGTTGTGACGGGGCAGCTCTCCGCCGGGCCGATGTTGGTGCCGGGCCTAGTGGTTCTGGACCGGCGTCGCGCAAGCCGGCGTTACGGCATCGGCCCTGGGTCGCCCCAGGTAATCCCTACGGCCCCTTAGGTGCCTCCCGACGTTGGCACCCTGGTCGGGGTAGACAACCAGCCAGCTATCAACCTCGAGCCACGCATAGTTATATACTACCCACGCACACGCGCCTCGTAAGGTTTCCTTAAGGTAGCTTACGTAGGGCTGCTCTACGTAGCGGCTCTACGTTTCGGGTTAGTAAGGCGGCTCCTACGGACATCCCTAGGCCCCTCACGTCTCCCTACGTCTCCCCGGCGCGGCCATTGGCTGGTCCGTTGTCCGCCGCCCACCAGGGACCGGCTAAGCCAGGGAGCGGCTTAGGGTTGACCTACGGTTGCCTAAGGGACAGACTACGGGCGCTGTCAGGCTTGGGGCTGCAATCCCGGCACGGACATGCCCCAAACGGAGTCTAGGAAGGCCACTGAGCGCCCTCTAGACGTCCGCTGGTGTGGCAGTAGCGGCCAGCCCTTAGGCGGCCTGTAGCGGCTCCCCAGAGTCTAGTTCGGCCATGTCCGCTTCCAGGGCTGTCGCCACGGCCTGAGACAGCGCCGCCAGGTCGCCATAGGTGCCCATGGTGAGGTCATTGGTGGCGTCTACCAAGTCGACCCGACCCGCATCGCCCGGCACCATCAGCAGCGTGTCGAATTCGCCGCAGGCGGGGTTCAATCCGCTTCCCCGTCCGGCCGTGACGTATTCGGATCCGTCCTGGCACTGACCGAGGGAGGCTCCCACCCGGCTACCGTAGGCGGCCATGAGGGTGGCCGTGATGCCTGTCAGAACGGACGACATCGCGATAGAGGAAGACGCAGAAAGAGACTGAGCGAGCATACCGGGTTCCTGCCGCAAGTTGATGCACGCCTCAGATACGCGGTCCCGGGATGACGTAAAGGCCTATGCTGGCACAAGGGTGTCGATTACACTGAGAGACTGCCTTGGTAGTCCAATGGTCGCAAGAATTGCTTACCACCGTCTACTTGGGGCTTAGGGCCGTCCAATTGACCATCGGGCCTTGCAGTTGGGCTTTTGTCCCTCTGCCCCCGGTGAGACACACACAACCTATGTCTCTAATGCATGGCTCCCACTGTCGATGTGCATTGCTTCAGTGTTGCAGAAACAACACACTCTGACCGTTTCTTGCCGTGTAGCCGTTCACGTGCTCGCAGGGTGCAAACGTGCAGGCCCGAGTTGCCCAAGGGGTCGGCGTTTCACAGTCCCCTTTGCAGTGGGTCAGCGCCGGTGGCGGGGTCGTTCCCAAGGTGCCCGCTTGCGCCGCCAGCCCTGCTTGCTGACATGATCGATGAGCAAGCACAGGATCTTCACGGCTACATGGGCCACCTCAGACGCTCCCTACGTTGGTGGTTTGCTGGCGGGGTGCGCCCGCCTTTGATGCCTCGATCCGGGCAAGCGCCCGCTTCACGGCGGTGGCCGTCCATGCGCCCCCGTTAGGCGTCACTGCGCCCGCCTCGTTCAGCGCCTTGGCTGTGGCCCCGAGAGACGGCGCGGCCAGCTTGGCGCGCACTTCCTCGATCATGCTCGCGGCGGCCAGGGCAGCCATGTCGGCTCCCTCGCGTCGCCTGGCGCCGCCCAAGGCACCGTAAGTCTTTGCCTGGCCTGGCTCATGGCGGTGGCCACGGTCGCCACCCAGGACAGCCCCTCGGGCCTTCGCGGCGGCCAGGGCGGCCTTGGTCCGCTCGCCAATCAAGCCGGCCTCGAGCTGCGCCACCTCGGACATGATGCCCAGGATAAAGGCCCCAGTGGCTCCCTGCGTGGCCGGAAGATCGCAGAACTCCACGGGCACCCCAGACCGCATCACCTCGCCCACAAAGGCACGGTTGCGTGCCAGGCGGTCTAGCTTGGCCACCAGCAGCGTCGCACCCATCACACGGCAGCGGTCTAGGGCTTGCCTGAGGACTGGCCTGTCGCGCCGGGTGCCGCTCTCGACCTCGACCATGATCGGCAGCAGCAGCCGGTCCTCAGCCTTGAGCCGGCCCTGTATGGTCGCCTGCTGGGCTTCCAGGCCTAGACCGCTGGCACCCTGGCCGTCAGTGGACACTCTCACGTAGCCGATGAAGCTGGTCACGGTCGCTCACTCCGGTGGTCCGTAGCGCCGTCGTAGGCCGTCGCTCACTACCGTGTCAATACCCTCAACGTCCGTAGAGGCATATGACATGGCTAACGTCAGTGCGCTGTTTGGTGGTCAGCAGTGAAGCAGCAATGCCAATGCGGCAGCAGCAGCGCATGCCATCACTCTGCTTCGCGGATGCAAACGTGTCGCGCCGCGCGCCGCACCCCACCCGGGGTTGTCTTAAGACCGGTTTCCAAGATGGGGACTAAAGCCCTCAAGCCGGTAGGACCTTCGACGCTTACGCCCGCCTGATCCTGGGAAACACACGGGGCACCCCCCGGGGGGGGGGCAGCTAGGGCAGCCAGGAAAGGGAGGGCGGATCAAACTGCAGGAGGCACCCCCCGGGCGGCAGGGGGTAGCAGCCCCAGGTATCGTTACGGCTCCGTGTGGATCTTCGGGGTGTGTTCTGCAGCTTTGAGCCCAACCGCCGGCCATGCCACCAACTTGACGCTCCCCGCGCGGTGGACCAAAATGATGGTCCAAACACCACCACTACGGCAGCCCTAAGCCTTTGATGTTGCTTGGGCGGTCGCTTGGAGGGAACAATCCAACCCCCTCCACCAACCACCCCGTTCGCAGTGCATGTTTTCGACGCAGTCGGCCAGCCGACAACGTCGCCTTCGCTCGCTTGCTTGAAGCCGACCAATCGGGCCTGTAGGGAGAGGAGCATTCTCCCCGGATAAACAAATGGGATTTCTCGGCCGCTGGTTCTCGGACGCTCTCCGTCTTGCCCTCAGTTTGGCTGGTGCGCTGTTGTTCATGCAGGCCCCCGCGCTGTCTCACGATTACGCCGCGGCGCTGGCACAGGTCGCCGACGCGGAGAACCGTGACATCACCTCCCGCGAGGCGACGGCCCGCACCTATTACAATCTCCCGTCCGCCCCCGAAGCCAGCCTGCTGGCCACGCTGCGGGACCGCGAACCGTCCAACGCGGCTGGCCTCGATCAGTCTCGGGCCGAGGCAGACGCGCTCGGCACCGCCCTGGCGCATATCGACCAGTCCGCACCGTTGCTCCACCCTCTCGTCGCCGCATGGGACCTTGTCACCGCACCGGACCAAGGCAAGCGCGCGGTGGCCGGGCAGGCCGTGCGCTCCTTTGCACCAGCGCTGCAGCTCTCCGCGGCCGCCCTGATCTGGGCGTTGGCCGGTGTCGTGCTCGGTTCGTTTCTGGGGCAGGTTCTGCTGCTACCCGCGCATCGGACTCCCCGGGCGGCCTGATCGCAGGCCTCAGTCGGCTTAACTCGCGAGCGGCAACTTGCCGTTTGTCCAGCCAATCTCCCACGAGTAGGGACCATCCATGACCCGCACCATCGACTTCACCCCGCCCTGCCCGCGCATGACGGCAACCCGGGTCGGTTTGGCGATCACGACACAGGTCTCGATCGCGGAGTTCGCCCGGACATGACCATTCGTCACCAAGTCGTTGAAATCGGTCTCGCTGGTGCAGAACGCGTCGCCGCGTTGCAGGAACGAGGGCAGTTCGGCGGCGCGCACAGAGTGGTCAAACGGAACGAGGAGGAGGGCGAGGACAAGCAGGCGACCCATGAGGCGGCATCCACTGAAACGGCAGCTGGGAGCAACACGCGCACGCGCCGACGTCAAGCGTTTCATGCGGCGGCGATGCGGCGGCGGGGCTGGCGATGGGGTGGCGAGGGCAGCGGGGCCGGCTCGTCCGGGCCACCCAGCGCCGCCAGCAGCGCCGCGCGCAGGGCGGTCAGCTTGCGCTCGTTCTCCACTTTCAGGCCGAACACGTCCTTGACGTAGAACACGTCCACCGCCCGCACGCCGTAGGTGGTGACGTGAGCGGAGGCGATCTGCAGCCCCTGGTCGCTGATCGCGGAGGTCACGTCATGCAACAGGCCGGGGCGGTCGCGGCCGTTCACCTCGATCACCGTGTGGGTGTGGCTGGCGCGGTTGTCCAGCACCACGCGGGGCGGCACGTGGATGGCACGCATGCGGCGGCCGATCAGCGCCTCGCCCATGCGGCCGATCTCGGTGGCGAGCTGCAGGCGGCCGGAGACGGATTGCTCCACCAGCACGGACAGCCGGGCCAGCCGGTGCGGCGCGTCGAACGCCCCCCCGGCGGCGTCCTGCACCCAGAACGTGTCGAGCGCCATGCCGTTGGTAAGCGTGTGGATGCGGGCGTCCACGATGGAGGCCCCCGCCACCGCGAGCGCGCCGGCGATGTGGCTAAACAGGCCGGCGTGGTCGGCGGTGTAGACCAGCACCTCGGTCACCGCGCGCGCCGGGAGGGGCTCGGCCTGCACGGTCAGCGGCGCCTGGGTGGCCTGCGCCTCGCGCACCAGGCGGGCATGGCGCAGTTGCGTATCGGGGTCGAAGCCGAGCCAGTAGCTGGGGTAGCCGAGCCCGAGGAAGTAGTCGCGGTCGGCGTCACTCCAACTGGTCATCGCCGCCGCCACCGTCTGCTTGGCACGCGCGACCCGCACGTCGCGCTCGGTGGTGGCGAGTCCGCCGGCCAGGACCTCCGCGACGCGGGCATATAGCTCGCGCAGGAGCGTCGCCTTCCAGCCGTTCCACACTCGCGGCGACACGGCTCGCATATCGGCCACCGTCAACACCAGTAGTAGTTTCAGCCGCTCGGGCGACTGGATGGTCTCGACCAGGTCCAGGATGGTCTTCGGGTCATCGATATCGCGCTTGAACGCTGTCTGGCTCAACAGCAGGTGCTGCAGCACCAGCCAGGACACCATCTCCGTCTCCTCGGCGGCGAGGCCGAGTTGCGGGCCGATGGTCAGCGCGAGGTCAGCGCCCAGTTCGGAATGCTCGCCCCCGCGGCCCTTGGCGATGTCGTGCAACAGGGCCGCGACATACAGCGCGCGGCGGGATTGCAGGTCCTCCATCAGTCCGGAGGCGATCGGCGCTACGTCCGACAGATCGCCGATATCGAGCTGGTCCAGCACGCGCACGGCCTCGATCGTGTGCTCGTCGACGGTGAACACGTGGTAGGTGTCGAACTGCATCTGGCCCACGATGCGCGCCCAATCAGGGATGTAGCGGCCGAGGAAGCCGGTCTCGTTCAGGATATGGAGCCATCGCGCCGGGTCGTTGCCGGAGATCAGCAGGTCCATGAAGGCTGCGGCCGCGTCGGGGTCGCCGCGCAGGTCGGCAGCCCGGCGTTCGTGGCGAATCAGCGCGCGGATCGCCAGCGGATGCAACTGCAGGTCGCGGTCGCGTGCCACCTGCAGCAGGCGCAACATCTGCACTGGCTCGGTGCGGAAATCGCGCCCGGGGGCCGACAGCAGCTTGCCGTCTGCCAGCACGAACCCCTGCGCCAGCAAGGCCGCATCGGTCTCCTCGGCCAACGCGGGCGGGCCCAGGGCGGCGCGGACGATCGCTGGCTCCAGCACGGCGGTGATGCGCGTCACCTCCCGCGCGGTTAGGAAATAGTGGCGCATGAACCGTTCCACCCCGTCCTGCCGGCCGTGGCGGGTGTAGCCCATGCGCGCGCCGACCACCGGCTGCATGTCGAAGGTCAGCCGCTCCTCCGCGCGCCCGGCGACGTAATGCAGGTGGAAGCGGACGGTCCACAGGAAGTCCCACGATCGGCGGGCGTGCTTGGCCTCGCGCTCGACCAGGATGCCGCCACCGGGGCTGTCATGGCCGACCAGGTCGCTCATGACTTTGGCGCCGAACACGTAGCGCGTCATCCAGTACATGGTCTGCAGGTCACGCAGGCCGCCGCGGCCCTCCTTGATGTTCGGTTCCACCAGGAAGGGGCTTTCGCCGAAGCGGCGATGGCGGGCGTCGCGCTCGGCCTGCTTGGCCTTGATGAAGTCGGCGGTGCGCACGGCGCAGGCGGCGGCGAAGCGGACGCTGAAGTCGCTGAACAACGCCGGGTCGCCGGCGAGGCGGCGGGCGTCGATCATGGAGGTGCGGACGGTGACGTCGCGCTCCGCCTCGGCGATGCACTCGGCCACCGAGCGGGTGGCGTGGCCGACCTTCAGGCCGAGGTCCCACAGGAAATAGAGGCTGAACTCAACGGCCTGGTGCGTCTCGGGGGTGGGGTCGTCGGTGGTGATGAAGAGCAGGTCGATGTCGCTGAACGGCGCCAGCATGCCGCGCCCATATCCCCCGGTCGCCACCACGGCCAGCGACTGCACGCTACCAGCCGTTTCGCGAGCGTAAGTATACAGCGCGGCGATCATGCCGTCGGTCAAGGCGGCGAGCAGTCGCGCGCTCTGCAAACCGGAGGCCTGGTAGTGCTCGAACGCTTCCCGCACGTGGTTCTGGATGCGGCTGAGATGGCGGCGGAAGACGGCCAGCGCGATGTCACGCGGGACCTGGCCTTGCTCGGCCCGCACCTCCGCAAGGGCGTCGCTCAGCACGAGGGCGGCTTCGTCCGGAGTCTCAGGCAGCGGGTGTGTCGTCAGCATTCATCTGATGATAACGCTAGTCCTTTTAAATGATACAGCGCCTGCAATGCCTCCCGCGGTGAGAGTTGATCGGGCTCGATCCCATCCAGGGCGGCGCGCAGCATGTCGGGGCGGGGTTCGGCGGCGGGCAGGCTGGCAAACAGCGGCAAATCCGGCCCCGTGGCGCTGCCCCGTTCCAAGGCAGCGAGCAGGGTGGCGGCCCGGCGCACAGTGGCCGACGGGATGCCGGCGAGCTTGGCAACGTGCACGCCCCACGACCGGCCGGCCGCGCCCTCGCCGACTTCGTGCAGGAAGACGATCTCGTTCTTCCACTCGCGCACCCGCATCGCGTGCGGACACATTTGCGGCAACGCCTGCCCCAGCCCGGCCAACTCGTGGAAGTGCGTGGCGAACAGGGTGCGACAGCGAATGTGGGAGTGCAGCGACTCCAGCACCGCCCAGGCGATCGCCAGCCCGTCCAGCGTTGCCGTGCCGCGGCCGATCTCGTCCACCACCACGACACTCCGGGGCCCGGCCTGGTTCAAGATCGCCGCCGTCTCCGTCATCTCCGTCATGAAGGTGGAGCGGCCACGGGCGAGGTCGTCGGCGGCGCCCACGCGGCTGAACAGCCGGTCCGCCGCACCGATCCGGGCTGAGGTCGCCGGTACCGGCAAGCCGGCCTGGGCCAAGATCACCAGCAGCGCGTTCTGCCGCAGGAAGGTGGATTTGCCGGCCATGTTCGGACCGGTGAGAAGCAGGATCCGACGCGAGGGCGACAGGTCGCAATCGTTGGGCTGGAAGGCGGTGCCGGTTGGCAAAGCCGCCTCGACGACGGGATGGCGGGCGCCGGTTACGCTGAACGCGGTGTCGGCGGTGACCACGGGGCGGCACCAGGTGCCGGGTTCGGCCAGGCGGGCGGAGCCCTGCAGCACGTCCAGGGTGGCGAGTGCGGCGGCGGCCCGGCGCAGGGGTTGCGCCTGGTCGAGCACGGCGGCCACCAGGCTGGCGAAGATCGCCGCTTCGCGCGCGCTGGCCCGGCCGGCGGCTTCGGTGATGCGGCGGTCGAGATCGGCCAGTTCGGGGTTGGTGAAGCGCGCGGCGTTCGCCATGGATTGCCGCAGGGCCAGTTCGGGCCGGGCTTTCAGCGCATCCGCGGCAGCAGCGGGCACTTCCATGACGTAGCCGAGCTGGGCGTGGTGGCGGATTTTCAGCGACGCCACGCCGTAGCGCTGGGCGTAGTCCAGTTGCAGACCGGTCACGACCCGGCGGCTGTCATCGCGCAAGCGGCGCTCGGCATCCAACTCGCCGTCGAACCCCTCGGCGATAGCGCCGCCGTCGTCCAGGCGCAGCGGCGGCGCAGGTGACAGGGCGGCGGCGAGACGGTCGGCGAGGGATGGGTCGAGGCGCAGATCGGCGCCGAGGTCAGCAAGAAGATCTCCCTCTCCCGTTGTGGGAGAGCGCCGCGGTGCGGAGTTCCACTCGGCAGATGGCCTGGTGTGTGGCCGCCCCTCCTCCCGGCCTCCTCCCTCAAGGGGAGGAGGGGCGTTACCCGGTATCAAAGTGGCGAAGTCGGCGGCTAAGGTTAGCAGTTGGCGGATTGCGAGCAGGTCGCGCGGGCCGCCTCGGCCGACCGACAGGCGGCCGAGCGCACGCGTGGCATCGGGCACGCCACGCAGCCCGGTGCGGATGCCCGCGCATACGTTCGGCTCCGCCAGCAGACGCATCCAGGCTACTTGCCGTGCCGCGATCGCCGCCGGGTCGGTAAGGGGGGCCGAGAGCCACTCGGTCAACATGCGGGCCCCAGGGGCGGTGACGGTCCGGTTCACGGCGGCGAATAGGGTGTGCTCGACCGAGCCGTCGCGGGCGCGGGTGATCTCCAGGCTGGCGCGGGTGGCGGCGTCCATCGCCAAGGCGCCACCGCCGTCGTAGCGGGCGGGTGGCGATAGGGCGGGCAGTTTTCCGGCCTGGGTCGTGCGGACATAGGCGAGCGCCGCGGCGGCGGCCATCGCCTCGGCGTCGCTGAAGGCGCCGAACCCATCGAGTGTCGCCGCACCGAACGCCTCCGCCACCCGCGCCCGGGCGGCCAACGGCGGCGGCGGCAGGATTTCGGGCGCCCGACGGTCCTCGTGGTCGCCCAGCGGTAGATCGAGCGGGGCCAGGATCTCTGCCGGGTCGAGCCGCCCGAGCAGGGCCGGCAGGTCGGATACGGCCTCGGTCTCGAACAGCCCCGTGGAAATATCGAGCCAGGCGGCGCCGATGGCGCGGCCGGCACGAGCGAAGGCCAGCAACAAATTGGGCCGCGTGCCATCCAGCAGCGACTCCTCGGTGAGCGTGCCCGGTGTGACCAGGCGCACGATCTCGCGCTTCAGCGGCGCCTTGCCGACACGGGCGGACGCTGCCTCCATCTGCTCGGCGACGGCGACCCGGAAGCCGCGGCGGATCAGACGGGCGAGGTAGCCTTCGGCGGCATGGATCGGGACGCCGCACATGGCGATGGGCTTGCCGTCATGCTCGCCCCGGGCGGTGAGCGCGATTCCGAGCGCGCCGGCGGCCAGGGCGGCATCTTCGAAAAACAGTTCGTAGAAGTCGCCCATGCGGAAGAACAGGAGGGCGTCAGGCTGCTGCTCCTTGGCAGCGAGCCACTGGGCGATCACGGGAGAGGCAGCCATTGCGCAGTCCTCCGGCGTCGAGCACCGGACGTCAAGCAGGCCCCCTCCCACACCGCAGGAGGGGGGTAGGTCTTAGCGCGACTTCTTGTAGAGCTTGCTGGCGATCTCGAACATTTCCTCGGGCGCATAATCCGGGGCGAACGCGCCGTAGTTGCCGGCGAGATCGGGGATCTTGCCGCCCTCGGGGTGGCCGTCCACGACTTCGAGCTCGCCCGGCGGGTCACCCGGCAACGCCATTTCGCCATTACCCCAGATACCGGCCATCTCCGAGTAGTCGTGCGGGCTGAACTTATACAGGCGGCGATGGCTGCCCTCGTTCAGGTACTTCTGGCACTCGGGGATCTTGTCGAGGTTGATGTTCGGCGTCGGCAACATCTTCTCGATCTCGACACCGGTCAGCTTCTTCAGGGCGAGCGCGTAGGCATGCGCGTGCACCGAACCACGGACCAGCAGGTAGCCGCAGACTTCGCGGCCAGTCGGCTCCGTCATCGTCTCGTAAACGCGAAGTTTGTGGATGCGCGCGCCGCATTCCAGGTGGAAGTTGTGCAGCAGATCGATGATCACGTTTCCGGTGGTCGTGACCATGTCGACGTTCCATGACGACGCATTGCTGTTCACCGGTACCGAGCCGCCGCCATAGGACAGGAATGCGCCGGGCAGCGTCGTATCCTGCATCGACTCGTAGGGCGCCTTGGACAGGTCCTTGTTGGATTTCGGATCGCCCTGGCCGTTGGCCAGCATCGAAATCCCGGTGCTCACCAACTCAACATGGCCTAGTTCCTCTGCGAAGATCGCAGACACCAGGCTGTAAAAAGGACGCAGCTTGGACTTGTTACGGAAGTTGAAGCTTTGGAACATATAGTTGCCGAGAGTGGACATCTCGCCGTATTTGCCACCCAACAACTCCTGCAGGGCAGCTGCGGCGTTCGGGTTCGGAACCTTCGTCTCGGGCAATTCGGCCTGGAGTTTGTCGATACGCATGAACATGGTCGCTACTCCTGAGAGGGCAGTGACATCTCTTTTGATACCACCAGGGGGTATACGACGGCGATGGACTACGAGTTCCGCGACGGCAAGCTCTTTGTGTCCAGAACCGACCAGGAGCGCGCACCAATCGTGCAGCGTCTGCGCAAGATAGAGGGCCAGGTCCGCGGTTTGATCCAAATGGTCGAAGCTGACCGCTATTGCCTCGACGAAGTGCAGCTCGCCAACGCGATCACCGCCGCGACAAGAGAAGTGGCACTGCTGGTGCTGTCCAGCCATCTGGACGCGGGTGTGGATTTCGCCGTGAAGTCCGGCGAAGCCGACGCGATCACCAAGGAGATCATCGGCGTGCTTCGGGCCGCGCTGCGTTTGTAGCGGCGATCCGACACCGTTGAACTCGCCTTGCCGCCCTGCTTTGATGGGTGATGTGGATCGTCGCCGCCACACGAAGCGGTCCCCGCCCCGGTACGGCAGGGGTCATAAGGGATACACAAACGATGTCCGACACCGAGACCCGCCCGTTCCGCCCGTTCGTCCCCGGATCGCAGCCGCCGTTGAATTTCCCGCCCTACCGCAGCACGGGCAAACGGCACCCGTCGCAGCCGTTGACCCGGTTGCCGACGGGCCAGACCGCAACAGAACTGCGGGCGCCGCGGATGCTGCCGGAGCGCTATTCCGCCGTCACCGATCTGACCCATGGCAAAGGCGGCCTCGGAGAGCGCATCATCGTCGGCGGGCGTGTGCTGGACGAAGAAGGCCGGCCGCAGCCCGGCGTGATGATCGAGATCTGGCAGGCCAATTCCGCCGGCCGCTACGACCACGAGCGTGACCAGCACGACGCGCCGCTCGATCCGAATTTCCACGGCACCGGCCGGGTGTTCACCGATGCCGAGGGCCAGTATCGGTTCACCACGATCAAGCCCGGCGCCTACCCGTGGCGCAACCATCACAATGCATGGCGGCCGAACCACATCCACTACAGCCTGTTCGGCGCCGGGTTTGCGCAGCGCATGGTCACCCAGATGTATTTCCCGGGCGATCCGCTGCTGCAATACGACCCGATGTATAATGGCCCCTCGGACCCGGAGGCCCGCAAGCGGCTGATCTCCGAGTTCACGCTGGACCTCACCGAGCCGGAATGGGCGCTGGGCTACCGGTTCGACTTCGTCCTGCGCGGCCGCGGCGAGACCCCGTTCGAAGCCGGGCACGATGACGGAGAGCACCACTGATGCCGATTGCCACCGCCAGTCAGACGATCGGCCCCTACTGGCACCTTATGGAGGACACGACCTGGTCCGACCTGACGCGCTTCGGTGCGGAGGGCGAACGCATCCTTCTGATCGGTACCGTGACGGACGGCGACGGCCTGCCGGTCACCGATGCCGCCGTGGAACTATGGCAGCCAAGCCCCGAGGCCTCCGCCACCTGGGACGGTTTCGGCCGCGTGGCGACCGACATCGAGGGCAACTACCGCTTCGTCACGCTGAAGCCCGGCCCGGTGCCCGGCGCGCCTGGCGCGAACACTCCGCAAGCCCCGCACATCGCGATCAGCCTGTTCGCACGGGGCATCATGTACCAGCTGCAGACCCGGTCGTATTTCGAGGGCGAGGCGCTGAACGAGTCGGACCCGTTGCTGTCCAGCCTGGACCCGGAGCGCCGCGCGACCTTGATCGCCCGCCACGTCGGCGAACGCGACGGTCTTCCCGCCTGGCGTCTGGACATCCGTCTCCAAGGCGCTGACGAGACGGTGTTCCTGGATATCTAGGCACGGCAAGCTGGGGGACTAAGAAGCAGGATACGCCAGCGTCAGCTTCATCCCCACGTGGCTGCCCTCGAACCCTAGAGCCTTGTAGAACCGCTGCGCATCGGTCCGAGCGGCGTTGGTCGTCAGTTGAACGGTCTTGCAACCCTTGGCACGGCATTGTTCGATCGCCCAACCCAGCATCTGCCGCCCGATCCCACTTCCTCGCAACGAGGCATCCACGCGCACCCCTTCCACGTGCCCGCGCCACGCACCCAGATGCGAAACGCCGGCCAGGAAGGTGAGTTGGAAGCAGCCGACGACCCGCCCCTCGATCTCGGCCACGGCGAGCATGTCGTTGGGGTTGGCCTCGATCGCCTCGAACCCGGCCACGTAGCGCGCGTCGAGAGGGTCGGATAGGACCTCCCGCGTCTTCCCCAGCATGTCGTCGGCCAGCAAAGCAACGATGGCGGGGAGATCCTCACGGGTGGCGCGCCGGAAGACAGGCTCAGCCACCGATCTTGCGCCCAACGGACAGCATCATGGTCGCGAGCATGGTCGCGCAAGGTTTGCCGTCTGCCTCCGCCTCGCCGATGCAGACGATCAGCGTGCGACCGGCCTTGATCACCCGCCCGGTCGCCCGCAGCAACACGCCGCGAGCGGGGGCGGTGAAGTTGAGCTTGAACTCGACCGTCAGAACCTCGGCGCCCGGGTGCGTTTGCATCGCGGCGTAGCCACAGGCGGTGTCCAGCAGGGTCGAGATCACGCCGCCGTGGAAAAAGCCGTGCTGCTGCGACACCTCGGCACGGAACGGCAGCATGAGGGTGACCTCGCCGGGTTCGATACGCTCGATGCTGGCGCCCAGCAGCCCCATCGTGCCCTGCTGGGCAAACGACTGCCGGATAGCGTCGGTCATGCCGAGAGCGGTTCGGCGATATCTTCCAGTGACTTGCCTTCCGCATCGACGCCGAGCCAGACCTCCATCCCGGCGGCGAACATCATCAGCACACCCGCGACGCAATAGCCGCCCGACAAGGCCCAGGCCTGCTTGGTGGCGATCAGTTTGCCGAACAGCCAGGGGGCCGCCGCCCCGCCGATCAGCGTGCCCAGCGCGTAGAACACGGCGATGGCGAGCGCCCGGGTTTCGAGCGGGAAGATCTCGCTGGCCGTGAGGTAGGCCGAGGAGGCCGCGGCGGAGGCGAAGAAGAACACGCCGACCCAACACAGCGTCTGCGTCGTGGCATCGAGCAAGCCCATGCCGAACAGCACCGCAACCACAACCAGCAGCACCCCGGACAGCGCGTAGGTACCCGCGATCATCTTCTTGCGCCCGATCGTGTCGAAGAAATGCCCGAGCACCAGCGGCCCGAACAGGTTCCCGGCGCAGAGTGGCAGGATGTAGAGGCCGACATCGGCGCTGGCCACGTGCTCGTAATCCGTCAGCACCAGCCCGTAGGTGAAGAACACCGCGTTGAACAGGAACGCCTGGGCCACCATCAGCGACAACGCCAGGAACGACCGCCCACGATGTTTGCCCAGCATGGCGCCGAAGATCAGGCCGAAGCCGAAGCTTTTACGGGGATGGATCGTCAGTTGGCCCTCGGCTGCGGGCAGATCGCCGCCGCCGCTGTGGCTCACCCGCGTTTCGATCTCGTCCATGGTGCGGCGAGCGTCGTCCTGCTTGCCGTGGGTGATCTGCCAGCGTGGGCTTTCGGGCAGCAAATGACGCAGGAAAAGCACCCCGATGCCCAGCACGCCGCCAATGCCGAAGCCGAGCCGCCACCCCCAGCTGATCGGCACGAAGGCACCGGACAGCAGCGGGATCGAGGCCGCCGCGCCGGCTGCGGCACCCAGCCAGTAGCTGCCGTTCACCATGACGTCGATGCGGCCACGCAGCCGCGCCGGCATCAACTCGTCGATGGCCGAGTTGATCGCGGCGTATTCGCCGCCGATGCCAAACCCGGTGATGAAGCGAAAAGCGGCAAAACTCCAGAAGTCCCACGCGCAGGCCGACAGCAGCACGCCCACCACATAGGTGGACAGCGTGAAGTAGAAGATACGTTTGCGGCCCAACCGGTCGGTGAGCCAGCCGAACGTCATGGCCCCGGACACCGCGCCGACGACGTAGAACGAGGCCAGGGTGCCGATCTCGCTGGCCGACAAGCCGAGGGTGCGATGATCCTGCAGAATGGGCCCGAGGGAGCCGACAATGGTCACCTCCAACCCATCAAGGATCCAGGTGACGCCGAGCGCCACCACGACCAGCATGTGGAAGCCGCTCCAGGGCAGGCGGTCGAGGCGGGCGGGAATATCGGTCTGGATCGTGGCCCCGCTCACTCGTCGCCCTCCGGTACGATCGAGACCTTGCCATCCCGTTCCACCACCGCATAGCGCACTTGCTCGAGGCGCATCAGCCCCTTTTGCCGGGCTGCGGCCATCACGTCGCTCTCGAGGATGCGCAAGCCTCGCATCCGGTCCTCGTGCCAGCCCCCATGTTCGTAGATGACGACGGGGGTGCCGTCGACCAGCCGGCCGAACCAGGGCGACCAACGCTTCAGGCTGGAAACCGAGATGTGCATCAGGCCGATGGCGAAAACGGCGCTCACCGCGGCGGTCATGGAGTGGTCGTCGCCGAGCACGCCGGCCATCAGCGCGCCGCCGAACAGGAACAACACGATCAGGTCGAACGGCGCCATCATGCTGGCGGTGCGCCGGCCGATCAGCCGCACGGCGAATAGCAGGATGAGGTAGGCGAAGGCCGCCCGGATGATGACGTTCATGGCAGGATGAACTGCGTCCAGCGGATCGGGGCGTGCCCATCCAGTTGCGCTATGAGCTGGTTCGGCCCTAGCTCCTGCGGCTCCAGCGCGAGCCGGACTTCAGCGTTGTGGGCGCCCGGCGGGATGGCGAGGGTGAGGGTGAGCCCGTCCGGCACCGCTCGCGTCGTGATCGGTTGCGGCAGGATGTGCTGCAGTCCCATCGGTTCGATGGTGTTGGAGCCGATGAACAGGTTCATCTCGGGCGATTCGGTTGGATTGTCGATGTGGAAGGTAACCTGGGTGGGGGCCTGCGACCGGGCGATCGGCTCGAAGTCGACGGTGAGGGCCGATTCCGCGGTTTTCTTGGTCCGATGGCTGAAGGGTCCGCGGCCGAACACCCCTGCGAGTCCGGCGGCCACGCACGCGATCATCACGATGCGCCCGATCCATTCCGCCTTGACCCAACTTCGCTCGAAGCGTTCGTCGAAGCCGACCTCGAATTCGTCGTTGATTTGATCGGCACCTTGCATGGCGCCCTGAACACCGCCTGCCCCGCCAGGTTTCAAAGCACCCGGGGCTTTGCCCGAACCCCACCAGAGGACAGTCCTCTCCGGGTGCAGGGAGAGCCTTGCCCTTAAACGCTTCCTTGTCTTTCCCCGCTTATCCTGTCCCCGTGATCCCCCCAGGCCCTTGGTTTGTTGTCGAAGACTGGCGCCTCGCTCGCCTGGGCCGCCGCATCGATGCCGTCGTGTTGATGCCAGGTGCCATCGTCGCCTGCACGCTCCGCCAGGGGCGCCGCCACACCAGCCGGGACCGCGACGCCGCCGAGGACGCAGCGCTCGACCTGCACGATTTCCACGCCGCAAGCCGGGATCATCCCGTGGTCCCGTTGCTCGTCACCAGCGACGCCCTCCGCAACACCGCCGCGCGCCCCCTGATGCTACCGGGCGTGACACCGGTGATGGAGGCCAACACGGCGACGCTGGAACCGACGCTGCGGGACATCGCCGCCTCCACGCGGTTCGGTCCGCCGCTGCAGCCCGCGGAGTGGGCAGACGCGCCATATCGCCCGATGCCCTCGCTGATCGAGGCGGCCAAGATGCTCTATGCCCGGCACGGCGTGGCCGACATCGCCGCCGCACACGCCGATGCCGAGAACCTGCGCGCCACCCGAACGGCTATCACCGCCGCGATCGCGCAGGCCGCGGCGGACCACCATCCAACCATCCTGTTCGTCACCGGCATACCCGGCGCCGGCAAGACGCTGTGCGGGCTGGACACCGCCTTCGCCGGCGAGGCCGCATTCCTCACCGGCAACCCCAGCCTGGTCCACGTGCTGCGCGAGGCCCTCGCCCGCGACTCCGGCGTTTCGTTGCGTGCCGCCCGGCAGCGGATGGAGAGCGTGATCCAGCAGCTGCCCGCCTTCCGCGATGCCTATGCCGGCCACGGAACCCCACCCGAACGCGTCATCGTGATCGACGAGGCACAGCGCTGCTGGTCCGCCCGGCATGCGATCGACAAAACCGCCAAGCGCCTGGCGCCCCTGCTCGCGAGCGAACCGGCCGTGCTGCTGGACATCATGGCGCGCCGCACGGACGGGCCGGTGATCCTCGCCCTCATCGGCACCGGGCAGGAGATCCACGACGGTGAGGGTGGCTTGGCCGAGTGGGGCGAAGCGCTCCGCAGCCGTCCGGAATGGCGCACCCATGCCGCCCCTACCGCGCTCACCGGGTCGCCCCGCCACCGCCTGCCAGACTTGGCGGGTTTGGCACTGGAACCCGCCTTCCACTTGCATGTCCCGGTGCGCTCGCTTCGCAGTGCCATCGCCCCCGCCTGGGTGGACGCCGTGCTGGCCGGGGATGCCGCCACCGCCCGCCAGCTTGCTCAGGGCGGCGTGCCGTTCAGCGTCACCCGGGACCTCGGCGTGATGCGGGCCCGCTTGCGCCGTGCCTGCCGGGGCACGCGCCGGGCCGGATTGCTCTGCTCATCCGGAGCGCGGCGGCTGCGGGCCGAGGGGCTCGGCGCCACCCTGCCCCACGACGACCCGGCCGCCACCGCCCGCTGGTTCCTCGACCGCTTCCCCGACGTGCGCGCTTCGGACGCACTGGAAGTGGCCGCCAGCGAATTCTTCTGCCAGGGACTCGAGGTGGATGCGGCTGGGCTGTGCTGGGACGGCGACCTGCTATGGGATGGGGCCGCCTGGCGGGCACTCGCATTCCGCGGCACCGTATGGACGCAGCCTCGTGCTGCCCTGAAATTGCAGAACAAGCTCAACGCTTACCGGGTGCTGCTGACGCGGGCGCGGTATGAGACGGTGATTTGGGTACCGTCGGGCGAGCCTGGAGATCGAACGCGGGATCCCCAGGAGCTGAATTCGGTCGCGGATTATCTGCTCCGGTGTGGGGCGCATCAGGTGGGCCAATAGATGCAGTGGCAGACAAAGGCGCGCTGTCCCTTCCCCCCGGCATGGTTATTCGCACTGCTACTGCTATCGGCCGCCGCGCCGGTGCAGGCGCGGGATCTTAAGGTGACGACTTGGAACCTGGAGTGGCTCACGGCACGTCCCGAGGGCGACCCGGCGTTACCCGCCGACGTGCACCCAAAAACCGCACCCGACCTCGCCGTGCTGCGCCAATACGCGGCCCAACTCGACTCCGACGTAGTGGCGCTGGAGGAAGTCGACGGGCCGGGGATCGCCGCCACCCTGTTTCCACCCGACCGCTATCGCCTGATCTTCACCCACGACCAAGTCGTCCAGCGTGTCGGCTTGGCCATCAAACTCGGCATCCCGGTTCGGCAGAACGCCGATCTCACCGGGCTCGATCTTTATCCCAATGCTCGCTACCGGCTCCGCAGCGGCGACGACGTGACGCTGGACCTGCCCTCCGGCCCGCTCCGGATCCTGGCTGTCCACCTTAAAACCGGGTGCCAACGCGACCGGCTCGAAAGCAGCAACCGACCGCAATGCGCAACGCTCCGCGAACAGGTACCCGTGCTGCAAGCCTGGCTGGCCCAGCGGCGCCAGGAAGGCGTGCCATTCGTGATGCTTGGCGACTTCAACCGCTGGATGGCCCCCGGTGACGATGTACTAACGGCGCTGCAGCAGCCCGGCCCGCTGACCCAGGCGACCGCCGGGCACGACAGCCCGTGCTGGGGCAGCGAGCATTTCATCGACCACATCTTCGCCGGGGGCGCCGCCCGCGCCTGGCTCGACCCCAACTCCCTGCGGGTTCTGGTGTATCGCGAGACCGCCGACCGGAAGGAGCACCTGTCCGATCACTGCCCGGTGTCGGTCCGCTTCCATCTCCCAGGTTGATCGGTTTAAAACCCCCGGACACTCATGGAACGAGGGACACCATGCCCGAATACACCGCACACGCCACCACCGTCGCCGGCCGCAATGGCCACGTAAAGAGCAGCGATGGCATCCTGGAACACGACCTGACCCTGCCGAAGGAAATCGGCGGCCCGGGTAAGGCAGGCGCCACCAACCCCGAGCAGCTGTTTGCCGCCGGCTATTCCGCCTGCTTCGGCGGCGCGATCAGCGCGGTAGCCGGGGCCGAGAAGGTGAAGGTCGGCGAGGTCACCGTCACGGCGGACGTCACCCTGCACATCGATCCGGGCCCGGACTTCTACATTTCCGTCAAGCTGGCGGCCAAGATCGACGGCGTCGACCACGAGACGGCCGAGAAGCTGGTGCACAAGGCCCACGAGGTCTGCCCCTACAGCAAAGCGACGCGCAACAACGTCAAAGTCGAGCTGACCGTCCTGTGAGCACCGCCTTCGTTACCGGCGCGAGTGCCGGGTTCGGGCACGCCATCACGCGCCGCCTGGTGAAGGATGGCCACCAGGTCATCGCCACCGGCCGCCGCAAGGACCGGCTCGACGCACTGGCCGCCGAGTTGGGCAGCGCCGTGCTGCCCTTCGTGCTGGACGTGACGGACGCCGCCGCCGTCGCCGCTCTGCCCGGCAGCCTGCCGGACGGGTGGCGCGAGGTGGACGTGCTGGTGAACAACGCCGGCCTGGCCCTTGGCCTCGACCCGGCGTGGAAGGCCAGCGTGTCCGATTGGGACACGATGGTCGCCACCGACGTCACCGGGCTGATCCACATGACCCGGGCGCTCCTGCCCGGGATGGTCGAGCGCAACCGGGGTTATGTGCTCAACCTCGGCAGCACGGCGGGCACCTACCCGTATCCGGGTGGGCACGTGTACGGCGCTAGCAAGGCGTTCGTTGCGCAGTTCACGCTCAACATGAAGTCGGACCTGGTTGGCACCAACGTGCGTGTGACCAGCGTCGAGCCCGGCCTGGTCGGCGGCACCGAGTTCAGCAACGTCCGCTTCGGCGGCGACGCCGACAAGGCGGCGGCCCCCTACAAAGGCACCGTCCCGCTCACGGCCGAGGATATCGCCGAGACGGTCGGCTGGCTGGTCGGCCTACCGGAGCACGTCAACATCAACCGCATCGAGATGATGCCGACCTGCCAGGCCCCCGGGCCGCTCGCAATCAAGCGGTCGTGACCTCTAACGGCGGGAGCGGGAGAACGGTCTAGCGGGCGCGTTCGCTCGCCGGGTCGTTCTGGTCCCCGGTCACGACGTCCTGCTCCTTGCTGACCTCCGCCGGCTTGGCCGGGCCGCCCTTGTCCGGGTTGCCCGGCTTGGTGGGGCGGGTGCCGCCGGGGTCGACGCCCTCCAAGGGATCGTTGCCGGTGCCGCGGGTGGATGCTGTGGCCATGTGGACCCTCCTCTACGCCGATCTGAACAACCGGCGCAGGGAGGGGTTCCGGCTAGGCCCGCTTGGCGCGCCCGACGATCTGGGTCGGGTTGACGAAGCGCAGGGCCAGGATGAGCCAGATCAGCGTCGTGGCCATGTAGACCACGGCCATCGCGTCGATCGACTGCACAGCGCGCACGCCCGCGGCGAACACGGCGTAATACAGCGCGACAACCAGTGTCTGGCTGGTCGGCCCGGCGGTGAGGAACGTCAGCTCGAACATTGCGATCGTCCGCACCAGCACCAGCAGCAGCGATGCCAGCACGCCGGGCAGCAGCAGCGGCAGCAGCACGTGGCCGAACAGCCGCGGCGTGTTGGCGCCGAACACGCGGGCGGCCTGCTCGATGCGGGGGTCGATCTGCTCGATGAACGGGATCATCACCAGCACCACGAACGGCACGGTCGGCACCAGGTTGGCCAGCACCACGCCGGTCAGCGACCCGGCAAGCCCGGTTTGATACAGCACCGTCGCCATCGGGATGCCGTAGGTGATCGGCGGGATCAGCAGCGGCAGCAGGAACAGCAGCGTCACCACCCGCTTGCCGGGGAATTCGCGACGCGCCAGCGCATAGGCGGCCGGCACCCCGAGCACGCCGGAGATCACGACGACGAGGAACACCGCCTCGAACGTCACGGTCAGCACGTCGCCCAACTGGAATTCGTCCCAAGCGGAGCCGTACCAGCGCGTGGTCAGGGCCGCGGGCAGCCACGTGCCGAGCCAGCGAGTGGCAAAGCTGTCCAGCACGACGGTGCCGATCAATGCAAACAGGTTCAGCACGAAGAAGCCGACGAACAGCCAAACCGCGGCGATCCACAGGCGGGCCAGGATGTTGGGGCGCTCGACCATCAGCCCTTGCCCCCGCTGGCGCCGCGGTAGAGCAAGCCGCGCCCCATCAGCACGACCGCCACGACGCCCAATTGAACCGCGCCCATGATCATCGCGATGGCCGATGCCAGGCCGTAATCGTATTGCTCGAACGCGGCATCGTAGGCAGCAATCGAGATGACCCGCGTCGGGCCAGAGGGCGCGCCGAGCAGCACCGCCGACGGGAACACGCTGAATGCCTGCACGAACGAGAGGCAGAAGGTGATCGCCAACCCCGGCAGCAGCAGCGGCAGCAGCACGGTGCGGAACCGTGCCGGTGACCCGGCGCCCAGCGTCGCCGCCGCGTTCTCGAGCACCGGATCGACACCGCTGACATACGACAGTGTCAGCAGGAAGGTGAACGGCAGCCCCGTGATCAGCAGCGACAGAAACACGCCCCAGTAATTGTGCAGCAGGCGCACCGGGTGATCGATCAGGCCGATGGCGATCAGGGTGCGGTTGAACCAGCCCTGCGGACCGAGGTAGTTCAGCAGCCCCTGCGCCACCAGCACGGTGCCGAGCGTGATCGGGATCACCAGAATGGTGGTCAGCACGCGCTGCCGCCGCATGAGGCGCACCCTAAGTGCGATCGGCACCGCGATGATCAGGTTCAACAGTGTGACGGGAACCGCGAGGCGCAACGTGGTCCAGACCGTCTCATACAGGAACGGATCGGAAAAGAACTTCGCGTAATTGCCAAGCAGGCCGCCTTCCTTTGGTTGGAAGGAAATCCACAGCCCATACAGAAACGGGTAGACGAACAGCAGGATCAGGAACAACGCGGCCGGCACGAGCAGCAGCGTCAGCCCATCGATCCCGCGCTCGGCCAAGCGCTTGCCCTGCCTGCGCGGGGGCCGCTCCAACGATGCGGCAGTCGCGTCCTCTAGGGCATCCTCGGTCGTTGCACTCACGCGAACACCAGCGTGCGCTCGGGATCGGGGCGGAGGCGAACGGTGCTGCCGAGCTGCGCACCGTGTTCGGAGTGGAACACCAATTCCGTGCCGTCCGCCATGCACGCAAACCCGGTGTGGTCGCGGCCGCGGAACTCGGTCGACGTCACCGTCGCGGCCAGCGGCCCATCATCGGCGGCGATCAGATCCTCCGGACGAACCGCGAGCGTCGCCTCGTCACCCGAAGCGAGCCCGGCCCGCATCGTGGCCGTCACGGTGGCGTTCTGCACCGTCAAGGTCGCACGCTCACCATCGCGCGACAGCACGCGGCCACGGATGCGATTGCGAAAACCCATGAATTCGGCGACGTCCAGATGCTCCGGCCGCGAGTACAGATCGTCCGGCGTGCCGACCTGGCGGATGGTGCCGTCCTTGAGCAGCACGATGCGGTCGGCCAGCGACAGCGCTTCCTCCTGGTCGTGCGTCACGTAGATCGTGGTGCCGCCGAGGCTCGAATGGATGCGGCGGATCTCGGCGCGCATTTCCAGCCGCAGCTTGGCGTCGAGGTTGGACAGCGGCTCGTCCATCAGCACCAGCGGCGGCTCCACCACCACGGCGCGCGCGATCGCAACCCGCTGCTGCTGGCCGCCCGAGAGCTGGCCGGGCAATTTTTCTTCCTGGCCCTGCAGTCGTACCAGCGCCACCGCATCGGACACGCGCCGTGCCGTCTCGGCCTTGCTGACCCGGCGCATCGCCAGGCCGAAGCCGATGTTCTTGCGGACCGACATGTGCGGGAACAGGGCGTAGTTCTGGAACACCATCCCGAAGCCACGCTGTTCCGGCGGCAGGTTGTCGATGCGGCGATCGTCCAGCCAAATCCCGCCGCCAGTCGCCGGCAGCAGCCCGGCCAGCATGTTCAGAGTCGTCGACTTGCCGCAGCCGGACGGGCCGAGCAGGGCGATGAACTCGCCCCGCTTGACCGTGAGCGTCACGTCCTGCAACGCGTTCATCGTGCCGAATTGGCGGCTCAGCTTCTCCAGCCGCAATTCGCGGAAGTCGGCGGCTTGAATGGCCATCTACTTGGACTTGCGGCTGCCGATCTGCTCGTCCCAGTGTCGGAACGCGTAGACCAGCGCATCGGCGTCAATCGGAATTTCCTTCGGCGCGCTTTCGATCAGCTGCGCGTATTCCGGGCGGCCATACTCCTTGATGTTGGCCTGGCTCTCGGCTGGCGCCATGGTGATAGGCACATCCTTCACCGCCGGGCCGGGATAGAAATAGCCGTCATCGTAGGTCATCGCCTGCTGTGGCTTCTCCAGCATGAAGCTCATCAGGTCTAGCAACACGCCCACCCGCTCGGCGTCGACGCCCTTGGGCACGAACATGTACTGCGCGTCCACCACCCAGTGGAAACCTTGGAGCGCCTGGACCTTAGCCTCCTTCGGGACGATGCCCAGCACGCGCGGGTTGATGTCCCAGCCCGTGGTGCTGACGATCATGTCGCGCGAGCCGTTGCCCAGCTCGGTCATCGTGGCCCCGGTCCCGGTCGGGTAGTACTCGATGTTCTGGTCGAGCTCCTTCAGGAAGGCCCAGGTCTTCTCCCAGCCCTTCTCCGGATCCTTCGGGTTCGAGTCGCCCAGCAGATAGGGCAGCCCCATCAGGAATGTGCGCCCCGGGCCGGAGTTGGCGGGGCGGGCGTACATGAAGCGGTTAGGATGCGCCTTCGTCCAGTCCAGCAGCTCGGCCGCCGCTTTCGGTGGGCTCGTGACCTTGTCCGGCATGTATTCGAGCAGCGGGCCGGACGGATAATACACCACGATGCAGCCCTGCCCGCTGGTCAGCTGCTGCATCTTCCACGCCGGGTCGAGCAGGATGGATTGCAGGTTCGGCAGGCCGGCCGCGTGGGCCGGGAACAGCTCGGTCCAGATGTTCTGGGCGATGCCGGCGGACATCACGTCCGTGCCGCCCAACACCAGGTCGATATCGCTGCGCCCGGCCGCTTGTTGGGCGCGCAGCTTGCCCGGCAATTCCGGTGCCGGCGCCTTGGTGAACACGAACCGCCCGACCATCTCGGGCTTGGCCTTGCGATATGCCTCGAAAGCGGTTTGCGTCAGCGCCAGCGCACCGCCGACATCGACGATGCTGAGCGTCAGTGGCGATTTCGGCTTCGCGGCCTGCGCACGTACGCCCCGTGTCACCGCCGCGCCCGCGAGGGCCACCGTGCCCCCGAGCACCGCGCGTCGTGCAATTTCCGTCATGACGATTCCTTCCCGGATAAGCACCGGGTTGACCCGGCGTCCTGTTCACGGCTTCAATGGTAGCGATACCATGAAAAGCACGTCAAGGGTGGGAAACGAGACAATCAGCGATGCGGGCAGCGCCCCGCGTCGATCCGCGCTCGACGACGCGGAACGGCACGGCGACGGTTCGCGGTGCCTCGCGGCCTTGCAGCCGGGCCAGCAGGCAATGCGCCGCCGTACGCCCGATCTCCGCGCCGTCCACGCTGACGGTGCTGATCGCCGGGTGCATCGCGCGCCCGACTTCCAGGTCGCCGAAGCCACACACCGCAAGCTGCTCCGGAACGGCAATGCCACGCGCCGCGGCCTCGATCACGGCGCCGGCCGCCGACAGGTCGGACGAGCAGAACATGGCGATCGGTTCTGGGCCGAGCGGGAGTCTGCCCACCGCATCCCGACCGCCCTGCATGCTGGCCGGAGCGGGCAGTACTTCGTCCATCAGCAGCAGCTCCGGCGGCAGCGCCTCGGTGAAGCCACGGCGGCGTGCGATGGCGCGGGTGTCGTCCGCACCGACGGCGGCGAAGCGTCGATAACCCTGGCCCAGGTAAAGCGCCGCGACCGCGGCGCCGACGGCGTGATGCTCGAAGCCCACGATCATGTCGGCCGGTTCGCCCGCCAGGTCCCAGATCTCCACGATCGGCACGCCGGCCAGGGCCAGGCGGCGCCGCGTCGCGGGGGAATGCTCCGTGCCGGTCAGCAACAAGCCATCCGGCCGCCGGCCCAGGATGGCGGCGACCAACGCTTCCTCGCCGCCGTTGCCCGGCCCGTAGCCGCTGAGCCCGAGCACGACGTGATAGCCGGCCGCGTCCAACTCGTCGGTGAAGGCGCCGAGGCTGGCGGCGAAGATCGGGCTTGCCACCGTCGGGATGATTGCGGCCACGATGCGCGACTTGCGGGAGGACAGCCCGCCGGCCAACAGGTTCGGCACGTAGCCCAACCGCTCGATCGCCTGGCGCACCCGCCGGGCTGTTTCGGGCGCCACCTGCTCCGGCGTGTTCAGCACGCGGGACACCGTCATCGGCGCCACACCGGCGGCGGCGGCGACATCACTGAGTTTGACTTGCGTGCGGTGTGTGCTCACCGCACCAGCCTAGACACCCGCCGTGCGCGGCGCCAACAGGAGGAAACACGATGACAAGAAAGACCGCCGAACAACTCCGTTCGTTCCGCACGTGGGGGGCGGCCGATTTGCGCTCGTTCGGCCATCGTAGCCGCACCAAGCAGATGGGCTATGCGGAGGCGGATTGGAAAGGCAAGCCGGTCATCGGCATCCTGAACACCTGGTCCGACCTCAACCAGTGCCACCAGCATTTCCGTATCCGCGCCGAGGAAGTTAAGCGCGGCGTGTGGCAGGCCGGCGGCTTCCCGATGGAGATCCCCGCGCTCGCGTTGCCCGAGCAATACATGAAGCCCACCAGCATGTTTTATCGCAACCTGCTCGCCATCGAGGTGGAGGAGATCGCCCGTGGCCAGCCGCTCGACGGGCTGGTGCTGATGGGCGGCTGCGACAAGACGACGCCGGCGATGCTGATGGGCGCGATCTCCGCCAACCTGCCCGCCATCTTCATGCCCGCCGGGCCGATGCTGAGCGGCAATTGGAACGGCAACAAGCTCGGCTCGGGGTCCGACACCTGGAAATACTGGGACGAACTGCGCGCCGGCAACATCACCCAGGACGACTGGCAGGAAATCGAGAACGGCATCGCCCGCTCGTGGGGCACGTGCATGACGATGGGCACCGCGTCCACCATGACGGTGTCGGTGGAGGCGATGGGGTTCAGCTTGCCCGGTGCCTCCTCAATTCCCGCGCCCGACAGCAACCACGCCCGCATGGCGAGCGCGTGCGGCCGGCGCATCGTTGACATGGTGTGGGAGGATCTGACGCCGAAAGCGATGCTTACGCCGGGCAGCTTCGACAATGCGGTGCGGGTCGCGATGGCGCTCGGCGGTTCCACCAACTCGATCGTGCACCTGATCGCGATGGCGCGGCGTGCGGGGGTGCCGCTGGACCTGGACCGGTTCGACGAGCTCAGCCGCAACTCGCCGCTGATCGCCAACATCCGGCCGTCGGGCAAATACCTGATGGAGGATTTTTACTACGCCGGCGGATCGCGTGCGCTGATGGTGGCGCTGGGGGACCTGCTGGACCTGTCGGCCGCCACGGTGAACGGCAAGACGCTCGGCCAGAACCTCGAGGGCGCCAAAGTGCTCAACGACGACGTCATCCTGCCGCGCGACAAGCCGCTTAAGGCAGAGGGCGGCGTGGCAGTGCTGCGCGGCAATCTGGCGCCGGACGGGGCGGTGATCAAACCCTCGGCCGCCGATCCGAAACTCGCAAAGCACACTGGGCCGGCGATCGTGTTCGAGAATTATAACGACATGGCCTCCCGCATCGACGACCCGGCGCTCGACGTTACGGCGGATAGCGTGCTGGTGCTGCGCTCGGCCGGCCCGATCGGCGCGCCGGGCATGCCGGAATGGGGCATGCTGCCGATTCCGAAGAAGATCCTGCAGCAAGGCGTGCGCGACATGGTGCGGATTTCGGACGCACGCATGAGTGGCACGTCCTACGGCACCTGCGTGCTGCACGTGGCGCCGGAAAGCGCGGTGGGTGGCCCGCTGGCACTGGTGCGCACCGGCGACATGATCACGCTGGACGTGGCCGCGCGGAGCATTTCGCTGGACGTGGACGAGGCGGAACTCGCCGCCCGCCGGGCCGCTTGGGTCGCGCCCCCGCCCCGCTTCGCGCGTGGCTGGGGCAAGCTGAGCGCCGACCAGATCAGCCAGGCGAATGACGGCTGCGACTTCAAGGTGCTGGAAGGCACCGCCCCGACGCCCGAGCCCGAAATCCACTAGTTGCTTCTCCCTCTCCCCTTGTGGGAGAGGGTCGGGGTGAGGGGTGCCGCCGCACGGACCTTGCCCAAAGCGGCCCTCACCCCGGCCCTCACCCGCTAGCGGGAGAGGGAGACGCATCTATTCTGCCGGGAGTTCGTCTGTGCAAGCCATCCACACGCCCACACTCTCGCCGCGCTACTGGGGCCTGCTCTCGATCGCCAGCGTGTTCGGGGCCGATGTCGGGGACTTCGTGTCACATGATCTTCATGGCGGGCACTGGCGCGGGCTGGCGCCGATGGCGGTGGTACTGGCCGCAATCCTGCTGGTCGAGCGGCGGTCTAGGAGGCCGACCGAAATCTTTTATTGGCTGGCGATCATCACCGTGCGGACCGCCGCCACCAACCTGGCCGACCTCGGCACCCATGATGGCCAACTGCCCTATGGTTGGGTCGTCGCCGCCCTGGCGTTGTTGCTGGCTGCGATCGTCGCCCTGACCAGCCGCCGCACGAGCGGCTTGCCCGTGGCCGACAACGCCTACTGGCTGGGAATGCTGATCGCGGGAACGCTCGGCACCGCGATCGGCGACGGCACGGCGGACGCACTGGGGCTCGGCGTTGCGATGGGAACGGCGGTGCTGGGCGCGATCACCGCGCTGCTGTTCGCCTTGCGCGCCTGGCCGGCCGCCGCGATCACCGCGGGCTACTGGGTGACGGTCGTCGCCGTCCGCGCCGCCGGAACCACGCTGGGCGATTGGTCGGCGCACACCGTCGGGCTCGAAGTGGGTACCCTCTGCTCCGGGCTGGTGTTCGTCGCCGGCTACTTGCTGCTGCCGAAACGCCGGGTCGCCACTGTCCACGTGGATTATACCGTCTAACGCTGGCACGGAGCTTGCTCACCCTCCCGTGAGGAGGGTTTGCCATGGGCGAAGTCGTAGCGTTGGATACACCGGAACTGGCCAGCGCGGAGGCGGCCCGGGTGCGGCGCATCCTGCTCTCCAGCATCCTGGGGACGGCGGTCGAGTGGTACGACTTCCTGCTCTATGCCATCGCAACGGCCACCGTGTTCAACCGGCTGTTCTTTCCGTCCGGTGACCCGGCGCTCAGTTCCATCGTCAGTTTCGGCACCTACGGCGTGGGCTTCCTGGCCCGGCCGCTCGGCGCCGCCATCTTCGGCCATTTCGGCGACCGGGTGGGGCGCAAGGCGATGCTGGCCACCACCATCGTCATCATGGGCCTGGGCACGGCACTGATCGGACTGCTGCCGGCCTATGCCCAACTGGGGCTCGCCGCCCCCGTGCTGCTGGTGGCGCTACGCTTCCTGCAGGGGATCGGGCTCGGCGGCGAATGGGGCGGCGCGGTGCTGATGGTGGTGGAGAACGCCGGTACGCGACGCCGGGGCATGATGGGGGCGATGGTCCAGATCGGCTACTCGTTCGGCAACCTGGCCGCCATCGGGATATTCACCTTGTTCGCGCACCTGCCCGAAGCCGAGTTCCTGGCCTGGGGCTGGCGTGTTCCGTTCCTGCTGAGCATCCCGCTGGTCGGCGTCGGGCTGTACGTGCGCCTGAAGCTGCAGGAAACGCCGGCGTTCCGCAGGTTGGAGCAGACGCAGCAGATCGCGCGCATGCCGATCGCGGAGGTGTTCACCCACCATCGCCGCCCATTCTTCATTGCCGTGTGCCTAAAGGTGTCGGAGATCGCGTGGGCCAGCATCGCCGGCGTGTTCGTGATCGCCTACGCGACCGGCAAGTTGGGGCTGCCGCGGGCCGCCATCCTCAATGCGCTGCTGCTCGCCACCGCGCTGACCCTGATCACCATCCCGCTGTATGGCTGGCTGTCGGACATCATCGGGCGTCGGGCGATGTTCCTGGCGAGCTGCGTGTTCTCGGTGCTGTTCGCCTTCCCGCTGTTCTGGATGCTGGACACGCGGGACATGACGCTGGTCACGCTGGCCATCGTGCTCGGCATCAATGGCGGGCAGATGGTCGGGTTCAGCGTCGGCGCCCCATGGTATTCGGAGTTGTTCCCGGCCCGGCTGCGCTACAGCGGCGCCTCGCTCGGCTTCCAGATCGGCGCGGCACTGAGCGGTGGGTTGAGCCCGTTCATCGCCGCCGCGCTGGTGGCCTGGAGCGGCGGCGCACCCTGGCCGATCTCGCTGTTCCTGATTGCGTGCGCGCTGCTGACCGGCGGCGCCGCGTGGCTCGCCCCGGAAACAGCCCGGCGGGCGCTCACCTAGCGCAGCGCGACTCAATCCAAACGTAGGGTGGGCTTCAGCCCACCAGCCGCAGCAAGGTGGTGGGCTGAAGCCCACCCTACGTTTAGAGCCAGGCGGCTAGCACCCATGCCGTTTGCGGCTTAGATCGGCGTCATGAGCCTGCTGATCATCGACGACGTTTCCCTGCGCATGGCCGGGCGACCCCTGCTGGAGCACGCCTCCCTGCGCGTGGATGCCGGCCGGCGGATCGGGTTGGTCGGGCGAAACGGCGCCGGCAAGTCCACGCTGCTGAAGGCGATCGCTGGCGAGATCGGGTTGGACGGCGGCTCCATCCACCTCGCCAGCACCGCCCGCATGGCCCAGGTCCGGCAGGAGGCCCCGTCCGGGCCCGCCAGCCTTCTGGAAACGGTGCTGCAGGGTGACGTCGAACGCTTGCAGCTGTTGGCGGAAGCGGAGACCGCCGCCCCTGCCCGGCTGGCCGAGGTGCACGAGCGGCTGCGCACCATCGGGGCCGAATCGGCACCCGCGCGTGCCGCCGCCATCCTGGCCGGGCTCGGCTTCGACACGGCGGCGCAGGCGCGCCCGGTCAGCGAGTTCAGCGGCGGCTGGCGCATGCGGGTGGCGTTGGCGACGGCGCTGTTCGCACAACCCGACCTGCTGCTGCTGGACGAGCCGACCAACCATCTGGACCTCGAGGCCACCATGTGGCTGGAAGGCTGGCTCGCCCGCTTCCCCGGCGCCTGCGTGATCGTCAGCCACGACCGGGGGCTGCTGGACCGGGCGGTGGAGGCGATCGCGCATTTGGACCAGCGCCGCCTGTCGCTGACACCCGGCGGCTACACCGAGTTCGTCCGCATCCGCACCGAGCAAGCGATGCAGCAGACCCGTGCCGCCGAGCGGATCGCCGCCCAGCGCGCGCACATGCAATCGTTCGTTGACCGCTTCCGCGCCAAGGCCACCAAGGCGCGGCAGGCGCAGTCCCGGCTGAAGGCGCTGGAGCGGTTGCCGGCGATGGAGAGCGTGGTGGAGGAGCACACCACCAAGTTCAACTTCCCCGAGCCGGCGCAGCTCTCGCCGCCGATCCTGCAGTTGGAGCGGGTGGATGCCGGCTACGACGGCCGTGTCGTGCTGCGCAACGTGAGCCTGCGGCTGGACATGGAAGACCGGGTGGCGCTGCTAGGCGCCAACGGCAACGGCAAGAGCACGCTGGCGAAGCTGCTCGCCGGGCGGATGGAGCCGTTGGCGGGAACGGTGCAGCGGAACGCGAAGCTGCGGGTCGGCTATTTCGCGCAGCACCAGGCCGAAGAATTGGTCGGCGCGGAGTCGTCGGTGGACCACATGGCCCGTGCCATGCCCCGCGCGCTGGCGCCGGTGGTGCGGGCGCAATTGGCGCGGTTCGGACTGGATGCCGACCGGGCGGATACGCCGACCTCGCAGTTGTCCGGTGGCGAACGCGCCCGCCTGCTACTGGCGCTGGCGACCCGGGATGCGCCGCAACTGCTGATCCTGGACGAGCCCACCAACCATCTGGACATCGATGCGCGGGAGGCCTTGGTGCGCGCCCTGGCCGAGTTCAGCGGCGCCGTGCTGCTGATCACCCACGATCCGCATCTGGTGGAGTTGGTGGCCGATCGGCTGTGGCTGGTCGCCGACGGCACGGCCAAATCGTATGAGGGCGACCTCGACGATTACCGGGGGCTTTTGGCGGAACGCGCCCGGCCGGTGAAGGCGGAGGCGCCGACCCGCAAGGATGACCGCCGGGTGCGGGCGGAGGCGCGGGTGCAAACGGCGCCGTTGCGCAAGCAGGCCCGGGATGCGGAGGCAGCGTTGGCGAAGTTGGCAACGGAACGCGCCACGCTGGAGAAGAAATTGGCCGACCCGGCGATGTATGCACCGGGCCGCGCTGCCGACGTGACGGCGGCGAACACGCGGCTGGCGGCGATCACGCGCGAGGTGGAGGCCGCCGAGATGGCCTGGCTGGAAGCGGAAGAAGCGCTGGCGGACGCATAGAAAGATCCCCCTCCCCTTGAGGGAGGGGTTAGGGGAGGGGTGGCAAACGGCACACGGTCGTGCGTGGACACCCCTCACCCCCTGTACCTGTTTGCCTGCGGTTTATGAGGCATCATAGCCGTGTCGGGCCGGCTGGTTGAGAGTAGCCTTTCGCCCCCTGTGCCGCGAGCACCTGGGGGGGACGCGCGCCTCTTCCGGTCGCCCCGTGTTGCACACCCAGTGGGGAGTCGCGCCTTGGTCGATTGCAGCCACGAGCGCCAGTACAGGGAACGGTGAAGCAATGCGGCGGCTCGGCATTATCGCAAACAGGAGGTGCCCATGGACACTGAACCGCTCGTCTTCGTCGGCGTCGACTGGGCGAGCACCGAACACCAAGTCTGCCTGACCGGCACTGGCGAGCCGATCCAGCGCGCCTTCGCCCACGATGCTGGCGGGATTGGCGGCATGGTCGACTGGCTTTGCGGCCAAACTGAAAAGCCAGGGCAGATCGCCGTCGGCATCGAAACGCCACACGGGCCGATTGTCGAGGCGCTGATGGACCGCGGCGTCGCCGTGTTCGCCATCAACCCCAAGCAGCTCGACCGCTTCCGCGATCGCTTCTCCCCGGCCGGCGCCAAAGACGACCGGCGCGACGCGCTCGTCTTGGCGTCGTCGTTACGCACCGATCGGCACTGCTTTCGTCGGGTCCAGGCAATGGACCCGACCGTCGTCGAGCTTCGCGAGTGGTCGCGCATGGCCGAGGAGCTCAAGGGCGAACGGGTCAGGCTGAGCAACCGCGTGCGTCAGCAGCTGTGGCGCTATTACCCGCAATTCCTCGATCTGACCGATGATATCGGGGCGGAGTGGGTGTTGGCGTTATGGGCCAAAGCGCCAACACCTGCCGAGGCTACGCGCCTGACGGAAATGAAGGTTGCCCGGCTCTTGGTCAGCCATCGCATTCGCCGTATCGGCGCAGTCGACGTGCTGGCTATCGTGAAGCGGCCGGCGCTGACCGTGGCACCAGGCACCGTAGAGGCGGCTTGTGCGCACATTGCGGCTACGGCCGAGCGTCTGCACCTGGTCAACCGGCAGATTAGAGACGTGACCCGGCGTCTGGACGCGCTGGTCGAGCAACTGGCCGGACCGGAGCCCGAGCCGGGGCAAGCGGCCGAGCAGCGCGACGCGGCGATCCTGCGCTCCTTGCCGGGGGTGGGAAGGATCGTCCTCGCCACGCTGCTCGCGGAGGCCTACCAAGCCATCCAGGCGCGAGACTACCACGCTCTGCGAACCCTGACCGGTGTCGCCCCGGTCACCAAGCGCAGCGGCAAGTCCTGCCGGGTTGAAATGAGGCAGGCCTGCTCCAACCGGCTGCGGCAGGCCGTCTACCATTGGGCTCGGGTCGCAACACAGCATGATGCGAGAAGCAGAGCCCGCTACAGCGCTCTACGCGCTCGTGGGCACTCCCACGGCCGAGCTCTACGCACCGTAGCCGATCGCCTGCTCGGCGTCGCTTGCGTCATGCTCACAAGCCGAACCGCCTACGACCCCACGCACGAGGTATCTCATGCGAAACAAACCCCTTGATAACTGGTGGGGAGTCCCCCTCCGCTGCCATTCCACGGGCCGAGCGGGCCCGCGGAACCTTTGGCAGCTCCGCCCTCTCCCTCAAGGGGAGAGGGAGAAGACGCTAGGCCGCTTCTGCACGGATCGCGTCAGAGAGCGTTTCCACGATCCGGTCGATGTGCGCTTCCTCGACGATCAGCGGCGGGGAGAGGGCCACGATATCGCCCGTGGTCCGCACCAGCAGCCCGGTGTCGAAGCAGCGGCCGAACACCTGCACCGCACGGTCGGTCGGCTTGCCGGCGCGGGGCGCCAACTCGATCCCGGCGACCAGGCCGATATTGCGGATGTCGATCACGTTGGGCAGCCCACGCAGCGAGTGGACGGCACGCTGCCAATACGGCTCCAGCGCCCGCACCCGGCCCGGCAGATCGTCGGACCGCTGTAGATCCATCGCCGCGATGGACGCGGCGGCGGCCAGCGGGTGGCCGGAATAGGTGTAGCCGTGGAACAGCTCGATCCCCTCGGGCGCGCCATGCACGATCGCGTCGTAGATGCCGTTCTTCACCGCGACAGCACCCATCGGCACCGCCGCATTGGTCAGGCCCTTGGCCATGGTGAAGATGTCGGGGATCACACCCAGCCGCTCGGAGCCGAAGTTTTGTCCCAGGCGGCCGAAGCCGGTGATGACCTCGTCGAAAATCAGCAGGATGCCGTGCTTGGTGCAGATGTCCCGCAAGCGCTGCAGGTAGCCCTCGGGCGGCGGCAGCACGCCGGTGGAGCCAGCCATCGGCTCCACCATTACGGCGGCGATCGTGTCGGCGCCGTGCAATGCGACCAGGCCTTCGAGCGCGTCGGCCTTTTCGATGCCATGCGCGGGCAAGCCGTGGCTGAACGCGTTGCGCGCCGGGTCGTGGGTGTGGGGGAGATGGTCGACGTAGGGCAGCATGGCGCCGAACTGCTTGCGGTTGCCGCCGATGCCACCGACGGACATCCCACCAAAGCCCACGCCGTGATAACCGCGCTCCCGCCCGATCAGCCGCACCCGGCCGGCATCGCCGCGGGCCTTGTGGTAGGCCAATGCGATCTTCAGCGCGGTGTCCGCACTTTCGGAACCGGAGTTGGTGAAGAATACCTTGTCCATGCCGTCCGGCGTGATCTCGGCCAGGCGGGCGGCGGCCTGGAAGGCGATGGGGTGGCCCATCTGAAAGGTGGGCGCGAAATCCATCACCGCCGCTTGCTTCTGGATCGCTTCCACGATCTCCCGCCGCCCATGCCCGGCGTTGCAGCACCACAGCCCGGCGGTACCGTCCAGGATCTCGCGATTGTCGTTGGTGTAGTAGTAAACGCCCTCGGCACGGGCCAGCAGGCGCGGGTTGGTCTTGAACGACCGGTTGGCGCTGTACGGCATCCAGAACGCATCTAAATTGTTCGGACGGCTGATCTCGTTCATTGCGCGGGCACCCCGGTTTGCGATGGGGCGGCAGCGTGGCATTGTCCGGCCGCTGGCTCAACCTTGGAGTTATTATGGCCGACGGTCTGCTCGTCATCGGGACTCGCCGCTACTCGTCCTGGTCGCTGCGCGGCTGGCTGGCCGTGCGGCTGGCGGGGCTGGAGGTGGAGGAGCGGGTGATCCGCCTCGCCGGTGCCGGCGGCAGCGGGCCCGGCTCCCCCGGCATCGCGGAGGCGACACCCGCCGGGCTGGTGCCCTATTTGGAGCACGAGGGCGCCCGGGTCTGGGAGAGCCTCGCGATATGCGAATACTGCGCGGAAATCACGCCGGGCCTGTGGCCAGTGGGCCGCGTGGCGCGGGCGGCGGCGCGATCGATCGCGGCCGAGATGCACGCCAGCTTCCGGCCGCTGCGCCAGGCCATGCCGATGAATTTGGGCCGCGAGCGCCGCGCCACCCCGGCCGCTGACGTGATGGCCGACATCGCGCGGATCGAGGCCATCTGGCGCGAGGCGCGTTCGGGAACTCGGTTCCTGTACAATGACCAGTTCGGCATGGCGGACGCGATGTACGCGCCCGTCGTCGCCCGCTTCCTGTCCTACCTGCCCGAATTGTCCGCCGAGTCACGCGACTACTGCAAAGCCGTGCGCGAGCATCCGCTGATGACCGAGTGGTACGATGCCGCCGCCCGGGAGCCGCTGGACTGGCGGCTGGCCCATTACGAAGACGTGCCGTGAGCACTGCCTTCGAACTCGACCATGTCGGTGTCGGCGCCCGCGAGTTGGCGCCCCTGGCCGCGGCCTACGAACGGCTCGGCTTCACGCTGACGCCCGTGGCACGGCATCGGGGCAAGGCGACCGGTAATCGCTGCATCATGCTGCAGCACGGCTACCTCGAGTTGATTGCCTTGATCGACCCGTCGATCCCCGACCGCCTGCACGCACAGCTGGACCGCTACGCCGGGCTGCAGATCATCGCCCTGGGGATTCATGACTCGGACGCAACCCTCGCCCGCCTGCGCCAGGCCGGGTTGGCGATCGACGGCGTCACGCCGCTGGAACGCCCGGTGGACGATGCCGACCCGCAAGGCCCGCAGGCCCGGTTCGAGCGCATTCCGCTGCCGGACGCGCCTGAGGGCACCATCCAGCTCATCAAGCACCTGACGCGCGACGCGATCTGGCAGCCCCGGTTCACAACCCACCGCAACGCCGCCGTGTCGCTGGAGGAGGTCGTACTCGCCGTGCCCGACCCGGCGCAGACGGCCGCGCGCTTCTCCCGCCTGGCAGGGCTGCCCGTCGTGCCCGACCCGGCGGGTGGGTTCGCGTTGCCGATGGAGCGCGGCCGGGTCCGCATGGTGCCGCCGGATGCGCTCGGAACCATCTACCCAGGGGTGAGCGCACCAGCCATCCCGTGCATCGCCGGCATGACGGTCGCCACCGCCGACGGATGCGCCGCGCTGCGCCCGTTCCTCGCCGGTGTGGCGCACTCGGACGTGGCCGGCGGCGTGCTGGTGGCTCCGGAGGACGCCGGCGGGGCGGCGTTGCTGTTCACCTGATCGTCGCGACGGTTCTGCCTCCAAAGGAAGGGTTTTCGGCGAGTGCCGTGGGGGCGATCGGCCTGCTGGTGCAGCGGCTCGCCCGCGCGGCAGGCGGTGCCGTGGTGGGCCGCCCGGTGAGCGACCCGTTTCCAGGCATCCCGTTCCATCCGGTACGGCCGCGCTGGGGGTTCACCGACACCAGGCGGTATGCGCGGGGCGTGGCCGCAGTGCTGCGCGAGCTCGCCCCCGACTTGGTGGAGGTGCACAACCGGCCCGAGATCGCGCTCTACCTGGCGCGTCGCTTCCCCCGCGTGGTGCTGTTCCTCCACAACGATCCGCAGGGCATGCGCGGGGCCAAGACCGGCCCCGACCGCACCCGGCTGCTGCGCCGCATGGCCCGGGTCGTCACCGTGTCCGAACATCTACGCGGACGCTTCCTGCAGGGTGCGGCCGGCGAGGTCACCGTGCTGCCCAACAGCATCGACGTGCCGGCACGGGTGCGAAAAGTGCGCGACCGCCTGATCCTGTTCGTCGGCCGGGTCGTGTCGGACAAAGGCGCCGACGCCTTCGTCGATGCCTGCGCCGCCGTGCTGCCGCAACTGCCGGGCTGGCGGGCGGAGATGGTGGGCGCCGACCGCTTTTCCTCGCACAGCCTCCCGACGCCGTTCACCGAGCAGATCCATAAGCGGGCCGCTGCCGCGAGCGTCGATCTGTGCGGCTACCTTCCCCACGAGGCCACGATGGAGCGCATGAGCCGTGCCGCCATCGCCGTGGTGCCGAGCCGCTGGCCCGAGCCGTTCGGCCTGTCGGCGCTCGAGGCGATGGCGCATGGGGCGGCCCTGGTGTGCTCGCGCCGTGGGGGGCTGCCCGAAGTCGCCGGCGACTGTGCCGCCTACGCCAGCCCCGACGCCCCAGGTGCGGTCGCGGCCGCCGTGCTGGCCCTGGCGCAGGATGCCGATCGCCGCAACGCCCTGGCCGCGGCCGCCCGCGTTCGGGCTGCGCAATTCGACACTGGCCCGGCGGCCGAACGGCTGCTTGCGTTGCGAACGGAGTTGGCCGGGTGATCTTGCTGGACCGGCTCGCGGTGGCGTGCCTGCTGCTGTGCCCGTTATTCCTGCTGCACGGGCGGTTGATCGCCGACGTGCTGATGATCGTGGTGAGCGTCTGCTTCCTCGCCCGCTCCGCCCTGGCCCGCGACTGGGCATGGTTGCGCACCGGCTGGGTGTTGGCGGCGGCGGCGTGGTGGCTTTGGCTGCTGGTGTGTTCACTGCGGGGCGGCCTGACCGAGGCGCTTGCGGCAGTTCGCTTCCTGGTGTTCGTGGCGGCGCTGGAGCACTGGGCGCTGCGCCTGCCATGGCGCCGGGTCTGGCTCGCCCGGCTGACGGCGATTGCGGCGCTGTATATCGCCTTCCAGACCGTCCTGCAGCTCGCCATCGGGCGCGACATCCAGGGTTATGGCCGATGGGGCGACGGCGAACTGACCGGGCCGTTCGAGCATCCGCGCGCCGGGGCACCGCTGTCCCGTCTGCTATTCCCCGCCGTGCTGCCGGCGATGGCGCGGCTCGGGCGATGGGCTGGGTTGCTGCTGTTGGTCGCCTCCGTCCTCGTGGTGGTGCTGATCGGGCAGCGGATGCCAGTGCTGCTGACCGGGCTGGGATTGTTCGTCACCGCGCTGCTGCTGCCCCGCCTGCGCATGGGTGTGCTGGCGGCCTGCGCCGGGGCGGCGCTGCTGCTATCGGTCTCGGCGATCGTGGTGCCGCCGACGTTTCACCGGCTGATCGACAAGTTCTCCAGCCAAATGGAGCATTTCCCGACGAGCCCCTACGGCCTGATCACCGTACGCGCGGTGACGATGATCGAGCAGCACCCGTTGCTCGGCCTTGGCTTCGACGGTTTTCGTCACCACTGCGCCGACCCGGCCTATTTCGTTGGCTGGTATGGCGGCGACGGCGGCGGCGCAAATGTGTGCGTGCAGCATCCGCACAACCACTATCTGCAAGCCGCCGTCGAGGCCGGGTTGCCCGGGTTGGTGCTGTTCAGCTTGATGGTGCTGGCCTGGCTCCGCCCACTTGCCCGAGGGCTGTGGCGGGACCCGGCGCCTCTGCGCACCGGGCTGTTCGTAGCGGCGCTGCTGCAGGAGTGGCCGATCGCCTCCACCAGCGATTTCCTCTCGATGCCCCTGTCGGGGTGGTTCTTCCTCCTGTTGGGGCTGGGGCTGGCGGAAACCCGCGCCTATATGACGGCGCGTATTGAAAGGGGCACCTGATGTCCGAGACCACGACCATCCCCGTCACCGTGCTGACCGGCTACCTGGGCGCCGGCAAGACCACGCTGCTCAACCGCATCCTGAGCGAGAATCACGGCCGCAAATACGCCGTCGTGATCAACGAGTTCGGGGAGCTGGGCGTCGACAACGCCCTCGTCGTGGACACCGACGAGGAGGTGTTCGAGATGAACAACGGCTGCATCTGCTGCACCGTCCGCGGCGACCTGATCCGCATCGTCGGCGGCCTGATGAAGCGCCGCGACAAGTTCGACGGCATCATCATCGAGACCACCGGCCTGGCCAACCCGGCGCCGGTCGCGCAAACCTTCTTCGTCGACGAGGGCGTGCGCGCAAAAACCCGGCTGGATGCGATCGTGACCGTGGTGGACGCCAAGAACCTTCCCGCCCGCTTGGCCGATAGCGCCGAGGCCGAGGCGCAGATCGCGTTCGCCGACGTGATCGTGCTGAACAAGACCGATTTGGTGACGCCAGACGAGCTGGAGGCGGTCGAGGCCAGCATCCGCAAAATCAACCGCTTCGCCCGCATCCATCGCACCCAGCGCTCGGCCGTGGACATCGCGGACGTGCTGGACCAGGGCGGCTTCGACCTCGCCCGCATCCTGGCGGACGTGCAGCCGGGCTTCCTGACCGAGACGGAGCACGAGCACAACGATGACATCAACAGCATGTCGTTCGAGGTGACCCGGCCGATCGACCCGGAGAAGTTCAACGCCTGGATCAGCCAGTTGCTGCAGGAGAAAGGCCAGGACCTGCTGCGAACCAAGGGCATTCTGCACTACCCGGGCGAGGACCGGCGGTTCGCGTTCCAGGCGGTGCACATGATCGCGGACGGCGACTTCATCGGGGCTTGGCCGGCGGGGGAGGAAAAGCGGTCCCGGCTGGTGTTCATCGGCCGCAACCTGAACCGGCCGCAGCTGCGCCGTGGATTCGAAGCATGCCAAGCGGAATGACCTCAAACCTCCCCCTCCCCTTGAGGGAGGGGGCCGGGGGGAGGGGTAAGCCGCAACGACCGGGGCAGGACCATCCCTCCCCCAACCCTCTCCCCTTGAGGGAGGGGGCTTTTCGGTGAGCGACTTCGTTCTGGATACCCGCGGCGAAACCCGCGAGCTCGATGCCTTCGTTGTGTCCGCCGCCTGGGTCGGTGACACCCCCGCCTTCGCACTTGGCGACGGCCGGCTGGTGATGGACTGGCAGGACATCGCCGCGCATGACGGGGCCGTGCTCGCCCTCGCCGCAACGACCGAGGGCTTCGTCACCGGGGGCGACGACGGCAAGTTCCTCCACACCGCTCTCGATGGTACGGCCACGCCCATCGCCGAATTCGGCATGAAATGGGTCGAGCAGGTCGCCGCGCACGAAACTACCCTCGCCTGCGCCGTCGGCAAGACCGCGCACCTGTTCGATGGGTCCGGCCAAAAACTAAAGCAGCTCGACCACCCCTCCACCGTCACCGGCCTGGCCTTCGACGCCAAGGGCAAGCGCGTCGCCGCCTCTCACTACAACGGCGCCACACTGTGGTTCGTCGGCGCCAAGGTGGACAGCCCCCGCAAACTCGACTGGAAGGGCAGCCACACCGGCATCGCAATCCACCCGGCGGGCGAGGCGGTGGTCACCTCGATGCAGGAGAACAGCCTGCATGGCTGGCGGCTGGCGGACGGGCAGCACATGCGCATGTCCGGGTATCCGTCCAAGACCGAGTCGCTGTGTTTTACCCGCAATGGCAAATGGCTGGCCTCGGCCGGGGCGGACACCATCGTGATGTGGCCGTTCTTCGGCGGCGGCCCGATGGGCAAGGCACCGATGGAAATGGCCGGCGGTGACAACGTGCTCTGCACGCGCGTCGCCGCCCATCCGCAGCATGACGTGATCGCCGCCGGGTTCGCCGATGGGCTGGTGGTGCTGGCGGATATCCAGTCCGAACGCATCCTGCCGGTGGCAGCACCCGGCCACGGTGCCGTCTCCGCCCTGGCCTGGAGCCGCGACGGCTCCCGCCTCGCCTTTGGAACTGAGACCGGGTTCGCCGCCTTGGTCGATCTAAGCAAACGATAGGAGTGTCCCCATGGAGATGATCACCTCGCACGGCCTGCGTATGCCCAAGCTCGGGCTGGGCACCTGGCGCATGAAGGGGGATGAGTGCCGCGAGGCGGTGGAGCGGGCGTTCTCGCTCGGCTACCGCCACATCGACACGGCCGAGATGTACGGCAACGAGGAGGATGTCGGCCGCGCCCTGGCCGGCGCCCGTTTGCCGCGTGCGGACATCCACGTGACGACCAAGGTGTGGTGGGACCATCTGGCGCCGGACGCGATGCGCAACGCGATCGAGACCAGCCTGCGCAAGCTGCAGACCGACTACGTGGACCTGTACATGATCCACTGGCCGGCGCCGGACATGAACCTGCCCCAGGCGCTCGAGACGATGATGAAGCTCAAGGAAGAAGGGCTGATCCACGCGATCGGCGTCTGCAACTTCCCGGTGGCGCTGCTCCGTCAGGCGGTCGAGGAGATCGGTGCGCCGATTGCGGCCAACCAGGTTGAATACCACGTGTTGCTCGGCCAGCAGCCGGTGCTGGATTACCTTCAGAAGCATGACATGGCGCTGACGGCGTATTGCCCGATTGCCCAGGGCAAGCTTGCCGACCACGAGGAATTGGGAGTGATCGCGCGCAAGCACGGCGCGACTGCGGCGCAGATCGCGTTGAAATGGCTGATCGATCAGCCGGGTGTGGCCGCCATTCCCAAGGCGGCCCGGCGTGAGAGCCAGATCGCGAACCTGGAAGCGATGAAGATCACGCTAGATGACTCTGACCGCGCTGCCATCGCCGCACTGCCAAAGGCGCAGCGCATGGTGAATCCCGGCTTCGCGCCAACGTGGGACAAAGCCGCCTAAGCGGCATCTTCTCCCTCTCCCCTTGTGGGAGAGGGTTGGGGTGAGGGGTGCAAACGCGTCCGAAGTTTTAGGTTATTAGCGAAGCAGCCCTCACTCCAGCCCTATCCCTGAAGAACGGGAGAGGGAGACGACGCCAAATGCGATCGGCCTTCCCTTACGGGGCCTTATTGCTTCGGTTACTTCGCGACCACGGCCCGCCTGGGTCATGAGTTCGGCCAGGCGCGGGCGAATGCCCAATTGCACCCCATGCAGCGCATGCGTCGCAGCGACGAGGGAGCCGCCTCGCCCGAGCATCGCATCGCCCATCTCCATGATGAGAATGTTCGGCCACGCCTTCTCGCGGATTGCGTGCACCTGAGCGAGCACTGCCTCCGCCGGGAGTGCCGGCTGGGCCTGCGCCAGGATCAACGCCATCGCAGCGGTGGAGCGGGAGATGCCCGCATGGCAATGCACCAGCAGGTTCGCCGACGGATCCGCCATCAGGGTGCGACCGAACGCCAGGATCTGCTCCGTATGCTCCTGCCCCGGGAGGACGGAGCCCGGTGTCTCCTCGATGATGTCGTGGAAGCGTAGTTCCAGACGCTCGTGCTCGCCGTATTGGCCGAATGCCTCCGGCACCGGGTAGTCCGGGTCGAGTATGGAGAGCACGTGGGTCGCCCTTGTCTCGCAATGCCCGGCCAGTTCCTCGATGCCGCAGACTGTTATTCGGAATGGCGGGTCCTGCATGAAAACTCCCTAGCTTTGGCCGGTCAGGTACAGTGTGGCCCAACCGAACACGCGCGTCTCGAATGTGATGCGAACCGGTACCGGCGCGTCCCCGGGGGCGAGCCGGGCGAACCAGGCGGAACCGTGCTGGGGGCGGCGCACGACGTCGGGGTCCTGGTCGCGAAAGAAGCCGGCGAGTTGACGGCCTTGGAAGTCGCAGCGCAGCGCCGTGCCGTGGAAGATCGAACGGTCGGTCTTCTCCAGCGTCTCCTCCCCCACCGTGTGGGCTTCGATCTCGGACAGGCGGCGGCCGTCGAACGTGTTGGCGGCACCCTCGCACCGTCCCGTGGCCGCCACCCGACGCAGCAGCGCCGCCATCGCGCTCAGTGAGTCGATGGTATGGGCCTGGTCCTCCGCCGGCACCGGGTCCCGCTCGGTTTCGACGGGTGGCACCATTTGCATGATCACCGGGTTGCCGTTCTGCCAGTCGATCTGCGTCACCCGCGGTTGCCCGCGCATGTGGCCGCTGCTGAACAATTCCCGCGGTTCCGTCCGATCACCCTGGAAACGCCCGTCCACCGTGGTCTGCGAGTCGGCGTGGACGATGGCGCCGACCAGGCCAGTCAGGTGATACCACACCTGCACTCGATAGAAGCTGGGCGACAACGCCATGCTCGCTTGCAGGTCGAGCACGTTCAGGCCGTTGGAATAGGCGGCGTAGTCGAGCTTGGTCGCTGCCGGCTGGGCCGCCACCGGCAGCGACACGCAAATGGCGAGCAGAGTGCAGTGAACCAGCCTCGGCACCATGATCGCCCTCCTGTGCATGACGATCGTAACGTCACCCGGCGCGTGCGTCTCGATCACGATGCGTAGGGCATGGAAGCTTGATGTAGTTCCGCGCTAGGTTGGGCGCCAAACGCCGAACGCGTCATCCGGAGGAACACGCCCATGCCGACCGTGCTGCAACTCGCGTCCCTGCGTCCCGAGATCCAAGCCGAATTGGACGCCCGTTACACCGTCCACACTGCCAGCAAGCTGCCGGAGGGGTGGCTGGATGCGCATGGCGGCGAGATCGACGGCGTCGTGACCGGTGGCCATAACGGCATTCCGACGGCGCTTCTGACGGGGCTGCCGAACCTCAAGATCGTCGCCATCAACGGCGTGGGCTACGACAAGGTGGACCTGGATGCGGCAAAGAGCCGTGGCGTGCGCATCACCAACACGCCGGACGTGCTGACCGACGACGTGGCCGATTTGGCGGTGGGGCTGACGATCATGCTGCTGCGCCGGCTGCATCATGCGCACGGCCACGTCACCGCCGGGCAATGGCCGAGCCGCGAGATGCCGCTTGCCCACAAGGTGAGCGGCAAGCGCTTCGGAATCCTGGGTATGGGACGGATCGGGCAAGCGGTCGGACGGCGGCTCGCGGCGTTCGACGGCAAGATCAGCTACACCGACACGGCCGAGAAGCCGGTCCCGTACAGCTTCGTCGCGGATCTGACGTCGCTGGCGAAAGGCTCCGACGTGCTGGTGGTGTGTGCCGCCGCATCGGGGTCGACCAAGGGGCTGGTGAACCAGGCTGTGTTGGAGGCGCTCGGCCCCGATGGCGCGCTGGTTAACATCGCCCGCGGCTCCATCGTGGACGAACCCGCACTGGTGCAGGCGCTGAAGGACGGCAAGCTGGGTGGTGCGGCGCTCGACGTGTTCGTGGACGAGCCGAATGTCCCGCCAGAGCTGTTCGGCATGCACAACGTGGTGGTCACTCCGCACATCGCCAGCGGGACGCACGAGACACGGGCAGCCATGGGCTCGTTGATGCTGGCCAATCTGGACGCGTTCTTCGCGGGCAAGGAGCTGCCAACGCCCGTCGTCTGAGGGCTGCGGGAGGGCCTACTGGCACGACTGAAGCGGCTTTCGTGCTCCTCCCGACCCGGCTCGCGACGGACAAACTCACACTAGAGTATGAGAGTTAATGCCCCGTAAACTAGCAGGCAGTTGAACCCAAATAGTGGCAACAAATCGTCGCGCTAGATTGTGAGACGGGAAATCCACTCCACACGCTTGATCAAGATCCCTGGAGCAGCCCCATGGCCACCACCACCCTTCCGGCCGACCGCCTGAGACTCGCGTGCGAGCGGGCCGCGACTGGACGGACCAAACGCAACGACGACATCGAACTCAAAACCCTCCTCGGCATGCTGCATCTCGCCTCGGCGGCCTTGAGCGTGGACGCCAGCGCGACGCTGACCGTCACGAGCATGGAGTTCTTGCTGATCGCGGAGAACTGGTAGTGGTCTGGCCAGAAACCTCCCTCCCCCACGAGCGGGAGAGGGGGGGCAACCGGTGTTAGATGCCGGCTTGGGTGACGAACTTGGTGGCCAGATAGGCTTCCAGTCCCTCGACACCGCCTTCGGAGCCGTAGCCGCTGTCCTTCACGCCGCCGAACGGCGTCTCCGGCAGTGCCAGGCCGTGATGGTTGATCGACATCATGCCCGATTCGACGTCGGCGGCGACCTTGGCCGCGGTCTTCGCCGAACTGGTATACGCATAGGCGGCCAGCCCGTACGGTAGGCGGTTGGCCTCCGCGATCGCCTCGTCCATGTCGCGGAACGTGCTCATCAGCGCGAGCGGACCGAACGGCTCCTCGTTCATCACGCGCGCATCCGTCGGCACTCCGGTCATCACCGTGGGCTGGAAGAAGTTGCCCACGTTGCCGATGCGCGCGCCGCCGGTGCGCACCTCGCCACCATGCTGCACGGCGTCGGCGATGAAGCCCTCCATCGCCTGCACCCGGCGATCGTTGGCGAGCGGGCCCATCGTAGTTCCCTTCTCCAGGCCGTCGCCGACCTTGATCGCCTCGGCGGCCTGGGTGAAGCGGGAGACGAAGTCGTCGTAGACCTTCTCCTGAACCAGGAACCGGGTCGGCGCGATGCAGACCTGGCCGGCATTGCGGAACTTGTTGGCGGCCAGCACCTTGGTCGCGACTTCCAGGTTCGCGTCATCGAAAATCAGCACGGGGGCGTGGCCGCCCAACTCCATCGTGGCGCGCTTCATGTGCTCGCCCGCCATCGCGGCCAAATGCTTGCCCACGACGGTCGACCCGGTGAAGCTGATCTTGCGAACGGTCGGATGCGGAATGAGGTAGGAGCTGATTTCCGACGGCACACCATAGACGAGGTTCACCACGCCAGCGGGTGCTCCGGCGTCGACGAAGGCGCGCATCAGCTCGGCGACGCTGGCAGGCGTCTCCTCCGGACCCTTGACGATGATGGCACAGCCGGCTGCCAGCGCCGCGGCGATCTTCTTGACCGCCTGGTTGATCGGAAAGTTCCACGGCGTGAACGCGGCGACCACGCCCACCGGCTCGCGCAGCGACAACTGGTAGACGCCGGCCTGGCGGGCCGGGATGACCCGGCCGTAGGAGCGGCGGCCCTCTTCAGCCATCCACTCGATGTTCTCGGGGGCCAGCGACGTCTCGCCCTTCGCCTCGATGAACGGCTTGCCCTGCTCCATCACCATCAGCGTGGCGATGTGGTCGATCCGCTCGCGCAGGATGTCGGCGGCCTTGCGCATGATCTTGGACCGCTCGACGGCGGAGGTGCGGCGCCAAACGTCGAACCCCTTGGCGGCGGCGGCCAAAGCGCGATCCAGTTCGGGGCGCTCGGCATGCGCCACGGTGCCGATCTGCTCGCCGGTCGCCGGGTTCAGCACGGGCAGCGTCTTGCCGGATGCGGCCGGGGCCCACTCGCCATCGATCAGCAATTGTGTATCGGAATACATAGCGGCTCCTCTTGGTATTTTGGCGCCGAGGTTACGCCCCTCACTCGCCAACGCAATCGCTCGGCGAGCAGGCTAACAGCCCACTCGCCGGTTGCGTGCGACCATATTGGTAGCCGGCCGACAGAAAGCGAGGCCTACACGTAGTGCTCCGCCAGCGGCGCAAAGCCGTTGAAGCGCTGGCTGGCATAGGTCGTCACATACGCACCCGTGGACATCACGTTCACCGTGTCACCGTGCTCGAGTGACAACGGCAGGCGATAGTTGCTGCGCTCGTACATGATGTCGGCCCCGTCGCAGGTCGGCCCGGCGATGCACACGGGGCCGGTCGTGTCACCGTCATGCGGCGTCTCGATCCGGTACTTGATCGACTCGCCTTCCGTTTCCGCCAAACCGCCGAAGCGGCCGATATCCAGGTACACCCAGCGGGTCGGGTCACCCGGGATGCGCTGGCTGACCAGCACGACCTCGGCGTGCACCACACCGGCGTCGCCCACCATCGAACGGCCCGGCTCGATCAGGATCTCCGGCAGGTCGTTGCCGAAATGCTCGGTCATCGCGTGCATGATCGCGTTGGCGAAGCGGTCCACGGTGGGGACTTCCTCGCGGTAGCGGACTGGGAAGCCACCGCCCAAATTCACCATGCGCAGGTTCACGCCGGCATTGCGCAAATCGGTGAACAGCATGCCGACGCGGCCGATCGCGACCTCGTAGGCGGACGTGCACATCTGCTGGCTGCCGACGTGGAACGACAGGCCGTACGGGTCCAGCCCCATCTCGCCCGCCCGGATCATCAGGTCGCGCGCGTTGTCCACCGTGGTGCCGAACTTGCGGGAGAGCGGCCAGTCGGCGCCCTTGTTCTCCACCAGCAGGCGGCAATACACGCGGCTGCCGGGTGCGTGCCGGGCCAGCTTCTCCAGTTCCTCGAGCGAGTCGAAGGCGAACATCTCGACCCCCGCCGCGAAGGCGCGCTGAATGGCCGAGACCTTCTTGATCGTGTTGCCGAACGAGATTGCCCGCGGCGCGGCACCAGCCTCGAGGCACATGCTGACTTCCTCGAACGAGGCAGCATCGAACGCGCTCCCCAGGCGGACCAGCCGCTCCAGGATCGGGGCCGCCGGGTTGGCCTTCACCGCGTAGTAGATGCGCGCCAGCGGCAGGGCATGGAGGATCGAACGAAAGTTCTCCTCCACGCGATCCACGTCGAGGACGAGGCACGGGGTGGCCGGACGCGAGTCGGCCAGGTACTGCGCGATCTTGGGGGTCATCGCACGATAGCCTTCTGGATAGCCGCCCACCTTTCAAGGCGATGGGCGAGAGTTGACGAAACGGTCGAACGAACCAGCGAAAAAGAACGATTGCCAGAACGCTTGACGTCGTTGCGTAACCCGGAGGCCAGAGGCACGTGCGTTGCTGCGTGGAACGCGCAAATAGGACCACGTAGGGTAGGGCGCAAGCGGTAAATTTGTCCTGCACCAAGAAAATCGCACGCCGCCTTAACACCTTGTTAGAACACACCGTATCAAAGCCCTCGAGCAGATCGGATCACCATGCCCGACGCCGCCAACACGAGTGATTCGCCAGCGCCTCCTGATTCGCCCGTGCCTCCCCTGCCCGGCCGCGCCGACGTCATCGACGCGGCGCGCGCCACCGCCGCCGCCGATTCGCACGCGCTTGGCCGCCTGGCCAGCAGCCCTGCAGACATCCCCTGGCTGGGGTGGAAGCGCGTGATGATGCGGACCTGGCGGGAGATCATTTCCGACCGAGTCTCGCTGGTCGCGGCCGGCTGCGCGTTCTACGCTACGCTGGCGCTGTTCCCGGCGATCTCGATGCTGATTTCGCTGTACGGCTTGATGTTCGACCCGGCGACCGTCGAGCCGCAACTCGCCACCTTGCAGGACCTGCTGCCCCCGTCCGCGTTCCAGCTGATTTCGGAGCGGGTGCACATGCTGGTTGCGAAACCGCCGGGAACGCTGACCCTGGGCCTGCTGATCAGCACGGGCGTGGCGCTGTGGTCGTCGGCGACCGGCACCAAGTCGATCATCTCGGCGCTCAACCTGGCGTATGAGGAGCGGGAGCGCCGGTCCTTCCTGCGGTTCCAGCTGATCGCGTTCGTGATGACACTTATAGCGCTGGTGGGCGCCGTGCTGGGGCTCGGCTTCATCGTTGGGCTGCCGCCCGCGCTCGCGGCCCTCGGCTACGAGGGGAACACCGCGGTCCTGGTGCGCATCGCCAGCCTGATCCTGCTGGTCGCCTTCGTGCTGGGGTCGCTTTCCCTGCTGTATCGGTTCGGCCCGTGCCGCCGGGCCGCGCGCTGGGTCTGGATCACGCCGGGTTCGATCTTGGCGACGGTGCTGTGGGTGCTCGCGTCAGCCCTGTTCAGCTTCTACGTCGGCCATCTCGCCACCTACGACGTGACCTACGGGCCACTCGGGGCCGTGGTCGGCGTCATGATGTGGTTCTTCGTTACAGTCTACGTTGTACTACTCGGTGCTGAACTGAATGCCGAGCTAGAATTACAGACGGCGCATGACAGCACCGATGGCCCGCCGCAACCGATCGGGAGCCGCGGCGCATATGTCGCCGACCACGTGGCGCGACGCTAGGAAGATCGCCGGTATCGTCGTCTGTCGCCTCGGCAACTTCGATCGGCGCGTCATCGGCGGAATCGATGGACACCATGCCGCGGCCACGGCCCAGCAGGCCGATCTGCCGCGCGGCGCCCTTGGACAGGTCGATGATGGCGCTGCGACCACCCATGCGGTCGTTGACGGTGACCACCACGGACTGCCCCGTCTCGTTCATCGTCACCCGCACGCGGGAGCCGAGCGGGATGCTGCGGCTGGCGGCGGTCAGGCCCTCCTGGTCGAAAACCTCGCCGGAACTGGTGCGAAGCCCGTCATGCCGTCCGCCGTACCAAGACGCCACCCCGACCGTCTGAGCGAGGGCCATACCCGGAAGCAGGGCGATCGCGAGGGCGGGAAGCAGTGCGCTGGTTCGTGACATACATTCGTCCGCAGAAGTGCAACCGGGATAGGCTGCAGAACCACATAGTCTCTCGGGAAGGTTCGCATGATCAAGCGGTAACTAACCCGCGAGCACCCGGAACGTTCCGCCGTTGAGCTTCGACCTGTGCCATATAGACCACACTACACGCTATGGTCGTGAGCTTTATAGGCTCTTTATGTCGGTTTATTTCCAACCATTACTTGTTGTCGACTGTGCGTTTAAAGTTGTCACTGTTGGATCACGCGATCGGGAGGTAGCGTCGCAACTAGCCCCAAAGTCGAGCGGCTGGACTCGAGGAGCGTCGCTTCGGCGCCACAACCCTGTGGCGCATCCGCCATCATCACGAAAAACGTGATGACGACGATGTGCAGGAAATGCGTCCGTATGCCAATTTGCGGGTTCATTGGACGCGCAACCCCACTGCATGCTAGGGCCGCCCGCCATGTCCGATCACCGCCCACCTGGCCCGCCGCTCGGCCCATTGCCCCTTATCGCCGTGCTGAACGGGCCGAACATGAACATGCTCGGGCTTCGTCAGCCCGAATTGTATGGCGCAGCCACGCTCGACGACGTGGAGACGCTCTGCGCGGAGACCGCGGAGGCGCTCGATCTCGCCATCGACTTCCGGCAGACCAATCACGAAGGTGAGCTCGTGAGCTGGGTGCAGGAGTTCCGCAGCACCGCCTCGGGTATCGTGATCAACCCGGCGGGCTACACCACGACGTCGATCGCGCTGATGGACGCGCTGCTCGCCAGCGACCTCCCCGTCATCGAGGTCCACGTCACCAATATTCATCGGCGGGAGGAGTTTCGGCAGCACTCCTACGTGTCGCGCGTGGCGGAGGGAGTGATCTGCGGGCTTGGTATCCGCGGCTACGCCCTGGCCCTGAGTGCGATGGCCGCCCTGCTGCTGGACCGCTCGGAGCAACCATGAGCCGCCTGCCGATCGACACCGCTGAAATTCGCGCCCTGGCCGAGATCCTGGCCGACACCGGGCTGACCGAGATCGAGATCTCGGACGGCGAAAACCGCGTGCGGGTTGCCCGCACGCCGGCCCCGGCCACTGTACAGGTGTCGGCGATGGCGCCCCAGGCCATGCCGCAAGCCGCAGCACCGGCCGCGGCCCCGGTCGCTCCGGCGGACCACCCGGGCGCGGTGACGAGCCCGATGGTGGGGGTGGCCTATCTCTCGGCCGAGCCGGGCACCCCACCGTTCGTGTCGCCGGGCCAGTCGGTTGCCGCCGGGCAGACGCTGCTGCTGATCGAGGCGATGAAGACCTTCAACCAGATCAAGGCGCCTCGGGCGGGCGTGGTGACGCGCATCCTGGTCACCTCGGGCCAGCCGGTCGAGTATGGCGAGGCGCTGCTGGTGGTCGAATAGTGTTCGCCAAGCTGCTGATCGCCAATCGCGGCGAGATCGCGCTGCGGATCCAGCGCGCCTGCCGCGAATTGGACATCCCGACCGTCGCCGTCCACTCCACCGCGGATTCCGAGGCCATGCACGTGCGCCTGGCCGACGAGAGCGTGTGTATCGGCCCGGCCTCGGCGCGGGACAGCTACCTGAACATCCCGGCGATCCTGACCGCCGCCGCGATCACCGGCGCCGACGCCATCCATCCGGGCTATGGCTTCCTGTCGGAGAACGCCGGGTTCGCCGAGATGGTTGAGGACCACGGGCTGACCTTCATCGGCCCGTCGGCGGCGCACATCCGCATGATGGGCGACAAGATCACCGCGAAGGCCGCCATGGCCTCGCTGGGCGTCCCGCTGGTGCCCGGCAGTGCCGGTGCAGTGGCGGACCTGACCGAAGCCGCGGCCGTTGCCGACCGCATCGGCTACCCGGTGCTGATCAAGGCCGCGGCCGGCGGCGGTGGCCGCGGCATGAAGGTCGCGCACGAGGCGAGCGAGTTGCACGAAGCCTGGCGCGTCGCCCGGGCCGAGGCGAGGGCCGCGTTCGGCAACGATGCCGTCTATATCGAGAAATACCTGGACCGCCCCCGCCATATCGAACTGCAGGTGCTGGCGGACAGCCAGGGCAACGTGGTGCATCTCGGCGAGCGGGACTGTTCGCTGCAGCGGCGTCACCAGAAGCTGTTGGAAGAAGCCGGTTCGCCCGCGCTGTCCGCGGCGGAGCGGGACGCACTGGGTGCAACCGTGACGTCCGGGTTGGCCAAGCTGGGCTACCGCAATGCCGGGACGCTCGAGTTCCTGTACCAGGACGGCCAGTTCGCCTTCATCGAGATGAACACCCGTCTGCAGGTCGAGCACCCGGTGACCGAGATGATTACCGGGATCGACATCGTGCGCGAGCAGATCCGCATCGCCGCTGGGCAGGCGTTGGGGTACGGGCAGTCCGACATCCGCTTCAACGGCCACGCCATCGAGGTGCGGGTGACGGCGGAAGACCCGGAGACGTTCATGGCCTCACCGGGCCGGGTGGATGTGTATCACGCGCCTGGCGGCCTCGGGGTTCGGGTAGATTCAGCTTTGTATGCCGGCTACGTGGTGCCGCCGCATTACGACAGCATGATCGCCAAGCTGATCGTGCACGGGCCTGACCGGCCGACTGCCCTCGCCCGCCTGCGCCGCGCGCTGGAAGAATTCGCAATAGCCGGGGTGAAGACGACGCTCCCGCTGCACCAGCGGATCGCTGCCGATCCCGAGTTCAACGCCGGCACCTACGACATCCACTGGCTGGAGCGGTTCGTCGCCGGTGGTTAGTCCCGAGCGACGCCGAACGCCCTTTCCCCTCGCTCTCGTCTCCCTCTCCTGCGGGCGGGAGAGGGCCGGGGTGAGGGTGCGAGTGTCGCGCCCACGATCGGTTTCGGAAACTGACGCAGCCCTCACCCGTGAAGGACGGGAGGGGGAGACGTCAGCCGACCGGCGGCACGCCCTGCGGGTCCAAGCGGTAGCCGCCGCCCTCCGTCACCAGCAGCCGCGCATTACCCGGATCCGGCTCGATCTTCTGGCGCAGACGGTAGATGTGCGTTTCCAGCGTGTGCGTGGTGACGGCGGCGTTGTAGCCCCACACCTCGTTCAGCAGCACCTGCCGTGCGACCGGCTTCGTTCCGGCGCGGTACAGGAATTTCAGGATCGCCGCCTCTTTCTCCGTCAGACGGATGCGGCGGTTCTTCACCGGTTCCTGCAGCAGCTTGGCCGACGGGCGGAACGTATACGGCCCGATGGTGAACACCGCGTCTTCGCTGTTCTCGAAGATGCGAAGCTGGGCGCGCAGGCGGGCAAGCAGTTCGGCGAGTCGAAACGGCTTGGCGATGTAGTCGTTCGCGCCAGAGTCCAGGCCACGCACCACATCCGCTTCGTCATCGGAGCCGGTCAACATGATGATCGGCATGCGCATGCCCTGCCGGCGCAACGCGGCGCACAGGTCGCGCCCGTCGCCATCCGGCAGGCCAACATCGAGGATCACCGCATCGAAGCGGGCGTCACGCGCCGTGACCTTGGTCTCGGCCTCGCCAATCGACCCGGCCTCTTCCGCGCTGAACTCACCATCGACCTGCAACTGCTCGACCAGGGTTTCGCGGAGGGACAGATCGTCGTCCACGATCAGGATAGGGCGCTCGCCCGCCATAAGCGACTTCCTTCACTCGTTTCGCCCGCGGCGCCCGGGACTGGACGGCGCGGAAGCCGGGCCGACGGAAACGTTGGGGACAACTTTTGTTGTACTCAACACGCCGTCATCCCAACTGGTCCGGCACCACAACGCGGCCATTCGCCGAGCAACTTGCCTTGCCACGCTTCAAACGCCACACATTCCCGTGAACACGCCCCGGATGCAAGGGTCCTCAGACCCATATCGTTGATGTACCAACTGCAGCTTGACGCCGGGATACCGGCATTTTCCGACAGGATGCCGGCTTTTCATGCCTGATCACTCCCCACTTCCCGGCGTCACAGACCGGCTGCACGCGATCGAGGCGGCGGCAAATACGCTACGGCGCGGCATGCCGGCCATCATCGGATCGTCACCACCGCTCGCTGTGCTGGCGGTGGAGACCGCCGACTCGGCAAGCCTGGACGCATTACGGCGCATCAGCCCCGAGCCGCCTGTGCTGCTCCTCTCGCCCAACCGGGCCGTGGCGCTGGCCGCGGGTGCCGGCTCCGCGGTCGCGCTGAGCACCGAAGGCCTGAGCCTTGCCGAGTTGCACGCCCTGGCCGATCCGACCTTGGCACAGATCGGCGCCCACCCGCCGGCTGCGGCCTTGCCGCAGGGCGGTGCCGCGGCGCTGGCGTTGGCCGTTCTGGCGCGCCTGCTTCCCGCCTTGCTCGTAGTTCCTGCGCCGGGGCGACCCGGCGTCGACGAAGCCGACGTGCTCGACCATGCCGCCCTCAGCGCCAGCGCCCTGGTCCGGGTCAGCGAAGCCGTGGTTCCGCTCGAAGACGTTGCCGACGCCCGCATCGTGGCTTTCCGCTCGCCGGGCACCGGCACCGACCAATATGCAGTCCTCATCGGCCGGCCGGAGGACGTGGCGGCACCCCTGATCCGGGTGCACTCGGAATGCTTCACCGGGGACCTGCTCGGCAGCCTGCGCTGTGACTGCGGTGCCCAGTTGCGCGGCGCCATCCGCCGGATTGCGGCCGAGGGTGCCGGCGCCGTCCTGTATTTGGCGCAGGAGGGCCGTGGCATCGGGCTGCCCAACAAGCTGCGCGCCTACACGCTGCAGGATCGGGGGTTGGATACGCTCGACGCCAATCTCACTCTGGGCTTCGCCGCAGACGAGCGGAATTTCCTGACGGCCGCCGCCATGCTCCGTCAACTCGGGCTGCTGCGGATCCGCCTGCTCACCAACAACCCGGAAAAGCTGGCCTCGCTCGCGGCACACGGGATCGACATCGCCGGGAGGGCCAGCCTGCTGTTCGCGGCAAATGGCGTGAACGACCGCTACATGCAAACCAAGGCCAACCGCTTCGGCCACCTGCCCGAGTGACCCGGCACGGCTCTTGCTGATCCACAGTGCATCCCGCACAGAGGCCCACCATGGTCCAAGCTGTCACTGCCCAGCCGTCCCAGCCCAATCCGCCGCCGCGCCTGACCGCATTCGACACCGGGTCGGAGCAATGCCCGCAGGGGCAGCTCCCGGGCCCGATCGAGTTCGACCCGCAGGAGGCACGAAATGCCCTGAACCCCCTGCAATATGTGCCGGTGGTCGGCATGATCTACCGCCAGGCCACCGGGGAAACGATCCCGGCTCCACTCTCGATCGCCGGGTCGGTCCTGACGGGGGCGATGTTCGGCCCCATCGGCATTCTGGGCTCGGTGCTACTGAACCTCGCCTCGGAGTTGATCCATCTCGGCGCGGACACATCGAGGCCGCCCGTTCCATACGGCATGAACGTCACCGGGAGCGAGGCCGGAGTCCAGTCCGGCTTGCCCGGGGAGACCATGCCCGCGGACGGCTACACCACCCTCGCCACCGTGGTACCCCAGTTCCTCGGCGGCGGCGCCACCGCCGTGGCGGACGATGATACGCCCGCCACACCCGTGACCCCGGTGCGTCAGGCGATCGCCGCCTACGAGCAAGGCTCGCTGGTCGGGATGGGCTGATGGAGGCTTTCGTAACCGGCGACGGCTTCCTGCGCATCCCCGGCGGCCAGTGGCGATGCTGCGTGGGACGCGGCGGCATCCGGGAGCACAAGCAGGAGGGTGACGGAGCGACGCCAGCCGGCCTGCTGCCGCTTCGCCGAGTGCTGTTCCGGGCAGACCGCGGACCGGCCCCCAGGACGGCTTTGCCGGTCGAACCGATTTCCGCGTTCGACGGTTGGTGCGACGACCCGGCGGACGCCCAGTACAACCGCCCCGTGCGCCTCCCCTACCCCGCCCACCATGAGGAGCTTTGGCGGCAAGACGGGCTATACGATGTCGCGGGCGTCCTGGGTTGGAACGACGGCCCGGTGGTGCGAGGGTTCGGTTCGGCGATCTTCCTGCACATTGCCCGGCCCGATTACAGCGCGACCGAGGGTTGCGTCGCCCTGTCTGCCCCCGACCTTCGTGCCGTTTTAGCAGCCGGCCTCAGCGCCGTGCGGATCGGGCCGGCGGAGCTTCGCGGCTGAGGCCCTTTGCGGCGAGCTCACCCAGGTAGCGGCTCCAACGCACCTCCTGCTCCTGCCCGAGCTGCAGGAGATAATCCCAAGTGAAAATGCCAGTATCGTGCCCGTCGTCGAAATGGACGCGGATGGCGTAGTGGCCGATCGGGTCCACCGTATTGATCCCCACCCCTGCCTTGCCCGGCACCGTGATGCGCTCCGACGGGGCATGGCCTTGCACCTCCGCGCTTGGACTCTCGACGCGGAGGTATTCAGCGGAGTAGCTGAACTGCACGCCGCCCTCGAAATCCACCTCCAGCCGGCGCGAGGCCCGGCGCACGCGGATTTCCAACGGCTTGGCAAGCCCGGTCATTCTAAAACGCGCGCTTCGTCCGGCAGCATGATGGGAATTCCATCCCGCACGGGATAGGCCAATCCAGCCGCGCGGCTGATCAGCTCCCCAGCCTCCCGGTCATAGATCAGGGGCCCTTTGGTGACCGGGCATACGAGGATTTCCAACAGCTTCGGGTCGACTGCCGTGCTGTTCGCAGTATCTGACATCGTTGTCCTTTCTCCGGCTCAGCTGACCGAGCGGCTGCCCCCTGCGGCCAGACCATCCCCGGCGCCATGGGCCCCCATTTGCAGGAGGGTGACAAGCGTCTCCACCCGCGCCGATGCATCTGCAGCTTGCAGCAGAGCTTGCTTCTCGACCGCTTCGAACGGGCACACCATGGCCAGGGTCACAACGAGCTCGTTGTCGTCCATGCCCTCGATCGCGGCCCAGTTCGCATCGAAGCCATTGGCGGTGAAATAGGCCCGTAGCGCGCCGAGCAAGGTCTGCCGCTGCGGTAACGCGCCCACCTGGGGATCGAGATCGGCCTCGAACCCTGCGAAGTCGGCGGCCACGCGGCGATACCCGCGCCGTCCCTCGATCTCTGCACCGACGCGGAAGCGGATCAGACCGGTGAGCGCGATGAGATATCGGCCGTCACCCGTCTCGCTGAAGGAGGACAGCCGCCCGAGACATCCCACGCGGAACAGGCCGGGCCCGTCTGGCCCGTCCGGCAGCCCTGGGTCGGGCTGGACCATCCCGATCACCCGTTGATCGGCCAGCGCATCCTCCACCATCGCCTTGTAGCGCGGCTCGAAGATATGCAGCGGGAGCTTGCCGTGCGGCAGCAGCAACGCACCGGTGAGCGGGAAGACCGGAAATGCGGCCGGCAGCTCGGACAAGTCGGGATGCCAGCCGTCCATCGTCAGCTGAACAAGATTGCCGAAAGCTTGCGCCGCGCTGCCATGGTCGCCGGGTCGGCATGCCCCCATGCCTCGAAGAACTTGAGCAACTGCAGCCGCGCCGCGCCCTCATTCCATGTGCGATCCAGCCGGACGATCTCCAGCAGGGCCGCCGCCGCCGCTTCCCGCTCGCCCGTGGCGTTCAGGGCCGTTGCCAACTCGTAGCGCGCCTCGTGGTCCGCGGGATCGGCCTCGACCCGGCGTTGCAAGCTGGTGAGTCCGGCCGCCGCGTTTCGCCCTTCCTCGGCCAAGGCCAAGGCGCTACGGGCGCCGGCGATTTCAGCATGTTGCGCGATCTTTGCCGGCACCTGATCCAAGGCTGCGTGCGCCTGCTCGCTCTGATCGAGCGCCACCAGCGATCGGATCAGCCCGCCCCAGGCTGCCGGGTTCTCCGGCTCCGTCCCGATCACGGCGCTGAACAGCTCCCCGGCCTCCTGCGCCTGTCCTTCGTCCAGAGCCGCCTGTGCTTCCGCCAGCAGTTCGGCGGCTGGCATCGCCCCGCCTGCCTGCTTCAGCAACTGTTCGACGAACCGCTTGACCTCGCCCTCCGGCAGCGCGCCTTGGAACAGGTCGGCGATTTGACCCTGCCAGAAGGCGGCGACGGTCGGGATGGACTGCATGGGCAACCCCATGCGGGCAAGTTGCTCGACGAGGGTGCGGTTTTTGTCCACGTCGACCTTGACGAGCTTCACCCGGCCTGCTGCCGCGGTGACCACCCGTTCGAGGATCGGAGTGAGTGTTTTGCAGGGTCCGCACCACGTTGCCCAGAAATCGACGAGGACTGGGACGGTGCGTGATGCTTCGATCACCTCTTTGACGAAGGTGGTTTGATCGGCGTCGACGATGCTGGCTGTCCCGGCGCCAGGATCACCCTGGGCCTGCTGGCCGATGATCGTATCCATATCTACTTTCCTTTGCGCCTGCCGCGATCGGCGCGTCTGATTAACATGTATCCGCCGCCGCGTGCCGCAAGCGGGTCCTTTTGGCCACGGGCCCGACGATGCCGCCGCTGCTCGCGATCGTAAAGCATGAGTGGGCGCTTGCATTCGCCGCCGAAGCCTTCTAATCACCGCCGCCGGAGCGCGGGCGTAGCTCAGGGGTAGAGCACAACCTTGCCAAGGTTGGGGTCGAGGGTTCGAATCCCTTCGCCCGCTCCAGTTTACCTGTTTATTTACAATGCTTTGCTCCCAGCGAGTTGGCGTGAGAGCGCCACGCGAAACCGGCCCGGAACCAGGGCGGAACCTGGACGAGGCGCAAAGCAATTTCCGCAAGCAGCCCGCTCTATCTGCAGATGTCGGCATCGTCCGGTATGCGCTAGCGGAATGCCCCACGGAACTGGCAGTCGAGGCGAAGGGTTACACTAGCCGCGCCTTCCATCCAGCCCGTTCCAGATCAGCCCGGCGTTGCTGCCGCGCCCTTCTGCTGTTCGTCCCGCCTATGATGGCCCTCTATCCTGCGGCCTCGCTGGTGGATCGCCGGTTCCATGGGTTGCCGTCTGGCCGCACGGCGACATAGCGCGGCGGTGCTGTCGGCGATTGGATCACTCGGCCGCCGCGTTGATGCGGTCCGGCTCCAGATCGGGCCCAGCCGCGTCATGCAGCAGCAGGGCCCAGCCCGGCGTGATTGACTTGGGGAGCGACCCCACCCCGTGGGCATCCTCGCACAGGTGGACGGTAATCCGCCGTCCATGGCAGCTCCGGCACCGCAGACTGACCAGAACATCCGCGACGGTTTGCCCGGCGCACTCGGGCTGCTCGCGCAGCATCAACCGGACGGGATTGGGGCTGCTCTGGCCGCAGCGGCATCGCACGTGCAGCCACCGCCCGCGCAGGGTTCGCATCGTGCAGGCGAGCGCGACGGAGCGGTCGAAGGGTGGCTTGGCCGAGGGCATGACCGGAGGAACAAAAGCAGCACAAGCCGCGAGAGTCGAGTCGGCGTGAGGGCATGTCCTTAATGCACGTTTGCCGCGGCACCGCCGTCGCACCGCCGTCGTGGTTCCATCATGCCGCCGTTGGGTTGAGCCGTATGCACCAATGCACCCCTGGTGATTTTTTGCGGCTCGTTTTCACATCACGGCGGCGTTACCTGCTGCGGCTGGCGTCGATCCGCACCATCGGTGCATTGGTCCATGCAGACACTCTTCACGGCGTCGGCGCGTCGCCGTCACGTCGTCAAGGCATCGTCGCAGCAGCCTGGCCCGTGGAGTAGGCAGGAAGGCCGGCAAGCTCCCTGTCCCCTTCCAGAACCTGCATCGCCCTCAGCGCGATCGCCAGCAGCGCTCGACCCGCGTGATGTCAAGCGAGCCGTAGACCGCTATCCGGTCGGTCCTGTTCTCGATCGTCAGCTTGCCGACGGTGACTGAGGCAGCGTCGTCTGCAAAGGGCGTCGGGGTCACTGTGTCTCCGGTTGGCCGGGCAGGCTGTCCAGCAAGACCGGATATCACCGCCGCATTGATGGGCAAGTTCGAATGTACTTTTGATCACGCCGCTATGTGATGAAACTCACTGGGTGCTATGCTTGCTTATGTCAATTGCTAAGTATCTTGCTGAACAGAAAGTCGAGATCGCTGAGGAGATCAATAAAACCCGAGAGCGCGGAGTGCTGCATCGCGGCCAGAGAGCGTCTTTGGTTGAGCAAATGGTCGAACTAGATAAGAAGTTAGCCGATCTGCGTTCTCGTTACGGTTGCAAGGATGGGAAATGACAACCAGGCAGTAGATTAGTTAATTGTGCCCCAACGTGATGTGCTACATTCTCAGATCTCCGGTGTGTTACAGTTCCGGCATGAACCACCCCCCCCCTCACAGCCTGCTTGCCGACGCTACGATGGCCGATATCGTAGCCGCAATGACTGAGCGAGGGAGAAGTCCGGGCTATGCCAAGACGCTCGTGGTAACACTGCTCCTCCAGTTCACACCAGACAAACTGCGCGAGTTGGTCTTCGCCCGTCCCGTATAGTCAGGTTCTGCGCAACCTTTGCCACTTAGCTGGCAAGTTATTTGTGCGGCGCGCAATGTGCGACGAAATGCCCAGGCACTTAGCCGTGATTTTGCTAACCAATTGCCGCTGCTATTTCTGCAGCAGTTCCAATAAGACTAATTGGGCCATCGTAATCGATCGCGTTCTGCTGCATGCCCCGTGGTTTTTGGCCTGGGTCAAGCACCATCGTGAGACCACCAGCAGCGTGGATGGCGGCTAGGCCACGTGATCCATCATCCAATGCGCCGGACAGGCGATGCAGGTGGCCCGTGTTCCGGCGTGAGATGCCAAAGACTCAAAGAGCACGTCGATCGTCCGCCCTCGCAGCCGGTGACCTGCGCCCGGGAGCAGATGCGCCAGGTGGGTGTCCATTAGGGTCAAGTGACCGTCGGGTTCTCCAATGTAGCAGACGCCCTCTTCGAGGATTTCAGCTTCGTCGGCGAGCACAACTTTGATGCCGCAGCTCTTGGCGAGCACCTCCCGAAGGTGGCTGATCTTGTCGCTGGGGCGGTGCAACACGACCATGACGACGGCAGACACGGGCGCTTGCAGAAGGTTTAACAAGGCCTTGATGTCGTCCAGCCCCTCCCAACCTGAGGTGCCGATCGCGATGAAGTGGGGCGGCTCTGGTACCATTCCACAACGTTTTGCACATCCGCTAGGTCACAACCGAGCGACGAGCGCCCGTTGACTCGCCGCACTCAAATGAAAAAAGGCGGCACCTCTCGATGCCGCCAAAGTTTAGGGAGGAAACGTCCAAGAATGCGGCGCGAACACCGCAGCTTCAGTAAGCCACCCAGCCACTTAGCTGGCAAGCGATTTGTGCGGCGCAGCATGCTGTGAGCCTGGCACCCGAAACAGCGGCTTTACATGCTCCCAGCACGACCGACTGCAAGTGCAATTAGTTCTGATGAAGCCCACCGCAGCCGCCAGCGAGTGCGTGCGTTCTTGCGCCCAGGCATTTGGAGCGGATGACATGAACGCGGTGACGGAGATCTACCTGACAGGGCTGCGCAATCAGCACGCCGTCGAGACGCAGGCGATTGGGACGATCCAAAACGAGTTGCCGCGCATGAAGCCGTATCCTGAGTTGCAAGCGAAAATGCAACAGGACAAGGATCAATCAGAAACCCAAGCCGCCCGATTGGACGATCTGCTCGCCAAACACGGCAGTCGCAAATCGCTGGCGAAGGAAGCGATAACCGGAGCGGTCGCGACAGTGGCTGGTTTCGCCCATGTGACAGCATCTGATGAGATGCTGAAGAACGTGCTCGCCGCGGTCGGTTACAAGGCTTACGAGATTGGCTCCTACAAAGTGTTACTTGCTCTCGCCGAGGCTGCTGGCGCCATCGCTGACCAAGCGGTTCTAGAGCTCTCTATGAAAGAGGAGCAGGAGATGGGCGACTGGCTCGGCAGCCATATCCCAGATTTCGTGCATGCGTATTTACAACAGAAAGCGCGTTAGTCGGATCGATGACATGAAAGACGAGACTTACATGCGGCGCGCAATCGAACTCGCGCAGCGCGGCAAGCGTGCGCTCGGCGGAAACGAGATCGGCTGCGTGATCGTCCTGGACGGCGAAATCATCGGCGAGGCGCACAACGAAGTCGACGCTCGCCATGACCCGACCGCCCATGCCGAGATCCTCGCCATACGACGGGCGGGCGAGCGCCTCGGCACGCACGAGTTCCGTGGCGCGACCCTCTACTCGACCCTGCAGCCCTGTGGGATGTGCAGCATGGCATCGATCTGGGCTAAGCTAAGCCGCATAGTCTACGGAGCCGAGCGCCACCAGGTCCACGAGATGTATTTCGAGGACCGGCACATGAACGCGATGGACTTTATCACCGACGCATTCAAGAGCGACATCGCATTACGGGGCGGGGTGCTGGCCGAAGAGTGTGCGGCTCTCTACGTCGGCCCAAACGAGCACGTGCCGGAGGCCGAGCGGGTAAACACCTGAGTTGTTGGGCGGCCTAACGTCTAGCCTGGCCATGTCACAGCAGCGGCTGGGCCTCGTCTCCTCGTGCTGGTCACGCGTCCGGTTAATGCCCGCGGCGCCGGCATCATTGCCCAATCAAGTCCGGCCTGGTGCAGGATCTCGCGTGCGCCTGCCACCTGAAAACCCTGAAACGGGCGCCCGCCAGGTTGGCGCGCATCGCCTGCGGGGAGGCGGGTTCCTTCCTTAGGCGTACGGTCAGGGACGTGCCTCCAGAAGGAGCAGCGCTGGCCTTACGGACTTCCGGCAACCCTCCTCCAATCCGGATGTTTGGCTTGGCTTAGTCCGGAGTTCTTCAGATGGCCCGCGTCACCCTTAAGCCGTTGTCTCAGCAGGTCGTAGTTCTTACCGGCAGCACCTCCGGTATTGGGCTCGTCACCGTTCGCATGTTGGCGCAGCGCGGCGCCAAACTGTTCCTGATCGCGCGCAACGAAGATGCGCTACGGAGCGTTCGCGACGAAATTCGGAGCGCCGGGGGGCAGGCCGAATACGCCGTGGCCGACGTGGCCAACAAGCCTGAGCTCGAAGCCGCCGCGGCGAAGGCGGTGGAAACGTTTGGGCGGTTCGACACGTGGATAAACGACGCTGGAGCTTTCATCTACGGCAGGCTGGACTCGGTCTCCCTGGAGGACCAAAGGCGGCTATTTGACGTCACTTATTGGGGCACCGTCCATGGTGCGTTGATTGCCGCCGAGCACCTGAAGAAGATGGGCGGCGCTATCATCAACGTCGGCAGCGTGCTCGGTGAGGTCGCAATACCCTATCAAGGCGCATATTGTGCGGCCAAGTTCGCCGTTAAAGGCTTTACCGAAGCGTTGCGTCGGGAGGCAGAGGCTGAGCGGCAGCCAATCTCATTCACCCTGATCAAGCCGGCGGCGATCAACACGCCATTTACGGATCATGCCCGCAATCGGATGGACTCGCCTGGCACTCGCAACCCGCCGCCAGCCTACGATCCACACCTGGTCGCACGTGCCATTACCCACGCATGCGAAACGCCGGCTCGAGACTTGACCATAGGCGGTGCTGGTGGGGTGAGCATGGTCGTTGGCAACCTGCTCGCGCCCCGCGTTATGGATTGGATCACCGCCCGTGTTGGCCATGCGAGCATGACAACCAAGAACCCGGGCAGTCCGACCGAGCGCGATAATCTATACGAGCCACGGCACGATTTATCCGAGAACAGCAGCCTGCGCCCCATGACGCGCAAGGCGAGCCTTGCCCTAGAAGCCCAACTTAACCCCGGCGTCACCCTTGCTGCGGTGGCGGGGGTGGCCGCGCTTGTGTTGGCTGGGCGGTCACGTCGCGGCCGAGGATCTAAGCGCCAAGTCTAACCTAGATTGGCTCAATACCGTCTTGGCCCCATTCAACGAGCCATTCGCGGGAAAAAGGGCTCGATTCACGTCACAACTCGGAGATGGCCTGGGTAGAGAGGCTACCAGATTTCGAACCCTGCCAGCCCCTTCCCGGTCGACGCTACGTCCGCTGTGAAGATCGTCCGGCAACCTGCCGTGGACATCTGCCCGGTGGCGCTGGCGTGGTTCGAGCTATGTCCGACCGTCCCGCCCGCATCGTCTACGCCCCACCGCCTGGAAAGCGCCCTGCCCCGCGTCGTATCGCTTCTGCGGTCGACAAGCGGCCCCAGGACGTGCCGGAGCCCCCTACAGCGCCCCTGACGTCCTCGATGGCTATCGACGCCTTCCTCGGACTGCTGCAGGGCTGGAAGATGGCCCCTGCCCGCGCCTGGCGCATGCTGACCGGCCTCGGCTACCGTGCCGGGTCGCTCACGCCCGACCAGATCACCCGCGTACAGCACTTGATCGCCATCGACGCGGGCATGCGCACGATCAAGCGAGACCGGGTTGGCGAGTGGATGGTGGCAGGCAATACGTTGGCTGTGACCTCTGGAGCGGCGCCGGTGGACTTTCTGGCCCGGGCGGGAACGTCGGGTTACGCGTCGCTGGCCCGGCAGGTGGGTATCTGGGCGAAGATGTAGGTGATGAGCTACTACGTCCACGTTCTGATCCAGCCACAGCATCACGTCGGCCACATTGGAGGCCTCCTCGATCTCGGGGGCGTCCAGATGGGCGGCTAGGAATGGCGTCTTCACACGGTGCGGCGCGGACGACCGTCACAAGTTCTTAAACGACAAAGCTAGGTCAATGCGTTGACGTACATGCATCAGTGCATCACTCGTTAAAAAATCACGAGTTCTGCTGACCCCGTGACCAGTCGCTGCTACTGCTCGGGTTCGCGTCGGCGACGAGGCGAGCCGAACTGGCGGCGCTGACGGTGTCCGGCTGAGGTGAGGTGATCCCTTCATGCGCAAGTCGCGCCCTCTAGCTCATTCCCCGGCGGTGCTTCGCTTTTCCTTTTCGGGTTCCTGCTGATGCGCGTGGAATGGCGGTTCCGGAGTCAGCTTTCTAACGAAATTTGCCATTTCAGAACAGGAAGTGTTCCAAATGGCCCGTCATGTTAGGTCCCGTACGGATCAGGCACAGGCTCACATGCACATCGTGGTAATCTAGGCCGTGCGCTTCTGGATCGACTTCTCGGTGTGGGCGGTCGGCATTCTTCTGCAACGAGATGCTCGCACGGTCGGCAGTAACAAAGCCCGTCCCTTGTCGCCGACTGCGGGCGCGCTGATCGGCCGGTCCTTATCCATTGGCTCGCTGATCGTTCTGATCGCCATGGTCGTCGCGGGCGTGCGTGGGATGCGGGAGCATCATCGCCAGGACCGGGCTGATCTCGCCACGCGGTGGCTCCCTGCCGTGGCGGTCACGCCGCCTCGGGTGCCCGAGACGACCACTGATGACCGTCTGCCACGGCTTACGCTGATCACTGGTGCCAATATACGCCAGGCCCCGTCGGCCTCGGCACCCATCTTACGCGTTGGACATCGCGGCGAGATATTGGCTCAGTTCGCGACGACGACCGGCTGGATTCGGGTCGGCACGGACAAGCCCGAAGGATGGGTCTCCCAGCGTCTGACCCGTTAGATCGAACCCTCATCATCGTCCGCCGACGGCGCGGTGTCAGCAGCGGGCTCGTAGACCAGATCGTCGAGGCGGACGTTCAGGAGCCGCGCGAGCCGGGCCATCGTCGAGGTCGTACCTTCGCGCTTGCCGGTTTCAAGTTGCGCCAGATATGGCTGGCTGATCCCGACCTCGGCCGCGACAGCAGACTGGCTGCGCCCCGATCGCGCCCGGAAGAAAGCGAGCGGCGTCGCCGCAGCCAAGTAGGCGTCGGCCTCTTCGGCTGTGAAGGTAGGCTCCCCGGCGGCGGGTTCGCCGCATATTCTACGGCCTGATCCGGATACGTTGGATGATGGCCCGCTTCTGCGTTTCGTTCATGGCAGATGCTCCTGTTCTAGACGGTGGTTAGCTTTACCAATCCCGAATGAGCAAAAAGAGCGATGCGTTGATGCGCATGCATCAACACGCACCCACACCCATCACCCGCCCTGCCGCTCCAGATACTCAGCTAGCGCGGTCTCAATTACGCTCTGGTGCGTCACCCGGCCATGTCCCTCGTCCTCGACCTTGGCCACGTAGCGGCGCAGGCGGCGGTACTGGTCGGCTGTCAGGCGCAAGGACAGGGTGTGCGCGTAGTTCTTCTGCCCCGGCGCCGACGCTGGTGGAGCGGATGATACCGCGGCAGGCGGTTCCCCACCCTTCGGTACAGCGAGGTCATCAAGGCTGCTCTTAGGACGCGATGCCATTGCTCTACTCCGCCGGCATGATGGTTTGAACATAGGCCCACAGCCCCGCAGCTTCCCCGGCCGCCTTGCCTGTGAATTCGGATGCGGTCTGGCCGTCGATCGCCGCGGCGGGGTAGTCCGCTCTGAACGTGAACTGCGCTGGAGCCACGCGGCCGAGCGACGCGAGTTGGCGAAGGGCGCTGGCAAGTAACCGGGTGCGAGGCGGAACCTGGGACAGGACAAATGCCCATGCAGAATGACGGGCAAGGCTGGCTGCGATCGGCGCCGCAGCAAGAAGGTCGTCCGGTGTCGGCCGGACAGGTACCAGCACCACTGAGGCCGAGGCGAGCAGCTTGCTGATGTAAGCCGGTTGCCCTGGCGGAGTGTCTACCACCAGCAGATCCACGCCGGCTTTGGCAATGGCTTGGCTGCCCTTGGCGGGGTCAAATGTCACCAGGGTAGGGCGCTTTGCCTGACGCCGCTGATACCACCCCAGCGTCGTCCCCTGCGGGTCCAGGTCGGCCAATGCCACCTCGAGCGAGGCGGACGCAGACACCGCCAGTTCGCGCGCCATGGTGGACTTGCCAGAGCCGCCCTTCGGGGTGTGCAGGATCAGCGTATGCATGGTAGCGCCGATGCAGCGATGCGTTGATGCATTGAAGCGCATGCATTAATTTCTAGCCCGCTTGGGCGACCCTTAGTCACGACGTCTGCCTTTTCTTCGCTGCAGCCACCATCCGCATCAGGATGTCCCGACCGAGAGGGCTTAGCCCTGGACCACCAGAGCGGCGTTCAGCGAGCCCTCGCCCCATCATGTGATCAACTTGCGTGTTGGTCATAAGCGACGTTGAACCGGTGTTGAGGCGCCGGAGCAACGCCTGTTCGTCCGGAGTCAGATCCTCCCACTCCTTAGGCTGCCGCTGGATTGTCACACACCATTCTCCCGCAGCCGCACGCCAGCGCCGACGAACATTCTAACCACCCATCCGCTTGAGCAGCGCACCCACTACCCTGTCGACCAGCACTTGCTCCTCCCGCTCAACCGTAACGCGCTGCGCGTAATCGAATAGGGGGAGTGGGGCAGGGGACATCGGCTTGTGGAAGGCGGCTTCCGGCCGGAACTGGCGACCATAAGTGATGAGCGGATCCACGGAAGGAGGCGTCACCGGTCGCCGCTCAGCCCGGCTGATGCGCCATTCGGCCGGGGCTGGCTGGGTAACGGGCTTGGCTGCCTCCCTAGGCGCGGTGGCCGTCTGCACCGCCGCAATGGCCTCGGCCGGCGTCGTCTCAAACCACTCGTTCCTCACGCACGATCGCGCCAGCAGCCGGTGGGCCCGGCGCTCGATCGCATGCGCTTCGTGGAACGGCACGGCGACGGCGAGATGTAGGTGCAGATCGAAGGGAACGGCGGTTTGTAGCGTGGCCAGGCGCTGCTTGGGGTCGGTAGCGATGCCAACCTTCTGCAGACCCTGGCTCGGTCCGATGACGTAGATGTAGCGGTGGGGCGGAGGAGGGCGGCGGCTCACTCAGCGGCTCCCTTTGGGAGATGTCCGTTCGTTTCCAGCCATTCGATCAGGATTTTTTCCATCAGGGACGCGAGAGTGCGGCGATCCGCAACGGCGGCTTTCTCGGCGGCCTCCTTTATCGATGGGTCAACTCGTATCCCAATCGCGGCCGTTCGCGGCATCGTGCATCCTGTTTGCAATTGTTTGCAGATTGCAGTTGACTGCAAACATCTGCGATGGTTAAACAGTAGCATCCATCTGCAAACAATTGCAACGGTGCTCAGATGCCCACCTACCAGACCCGCAATCCTCTCGCCCGCACGAGCCCGCTTCGCTCCATTCCGCTGCTTCGGGGCGCCCCTCGCCGTATGTCCGACATGGACCTGGCTCTGTGGGAATTGGACCGCGCCAGCGTTGTGATCCCGAACCTGGAGAAGCAATACGCCTATGCGCGGCAAGTCCTGGGCAATGCCAATCGCCGCCCGCTGATCTGCCGGCGCCGGTTCCAGTCGCAGGCTATGACGTTCCTGAACCGCGCCCGTTCTGCCCTGCGCGCCGGACGCGCCCGGGTAGCCAAGGCCGAGGCGGTGATCGCGTTGCTGAAGGTGCAGCCGAGCTTCTCATTTGCGGTGGCCGCGTGATGGCCGAGCGCGACGCGGTGGAATGGCTCCGGATGATGGCGGAGTTCAGCCCGCTCACTGATTGCAAACCGCACTTCACGCGCATCGCCGACGAGCTCGAGGCGTTGCGGGCGGAGAAGGCGGCGCTGCATGAGGCGCTGGTCGCTGGGCACAGGTTGGCAGCGTGAACACCCGTCGAGACATGCTGGCCTTCACGGTTGGCGCGGTCGCTGCCCGCACGGTCCTGCCCATCGCTGCACGGGCGGAGACAGGCTCGCCTAATGCCGCTCTGCTTGCCGTCTGCGCCCGGCTTCAGGAAATGCAGGCTGAGTGGCAGCGCCTCTACGACGCGACGTCGGACGAAGACGAACTGACCACGCCTGCCGATCACGCTTGGCAGGCCTACAGCGATGACGTGTGGCCGGGCCTCAACTTCACCACCTGGAGGCGTGAGAGCCGCGACCCCGCCGACCTGCCAGGCCGCCTGCTGGACCTGCCCGCGACGACGCCAGCCGGGTTGCAGGCCAAGGCCGCTGCTGTGCTCGCGATAGACGAGGCTGCCAGCTACCTGACCGACTGCCGCAACGACCGCGCCGAGTTGTGGGCGTCCGTGATCCGCGACGTCGCTGGCGCCGCTCATAGGCCACTTGGCGCCGACGCCATCCCATTGCGTCCGGTCCCGCCAACGACCTGACGTCATCGGCGCCGGGCCGATCCCGGCATTCCAGACGGTCCGGCAGGCGCGCCAACGCCACGCCGGACCTGACCCTGACCAGGTGGATGATCACCATGTCCAAGGCTTCACAATCCTCTATCACGGCGACAACGCCCATGCCTTCTCGCCGCCGGTTGCTTGCCGGGTCCGGCTTGGCTGCGGTTCTGGGGACCATCGGCTTGCCGGTGGCGGCAGTCGCTGAAACGTTGCCCGATCCTGTCGTGGCCCTTTTTGCCAAGTGGCGCGCCACGGAAGATGCCATTGCCGGCCTAGATCCGAAGCACACTGAGTTACGGGCTGCGTTCGTGTCTCAATACGGGGAAATGCTCAAGCCAGGCAGCGATGTCGACGGGTGGCGCAACGACCCGCGTCGGGGCGAGCTGGGCGACCTGACCGAGGCAGTCAACGACCTCTGCGACGAGAGCACGGCCCTGATCGACGCTATGATGGAAACGCCCGCTGCCTCGCTGGAGGGCATCCGCTGCAAGATGATCGTCGGCCTGGACGTCTGGAAGTTCATCGAAAGGCCAAATGTCGAGGCGGAATACCACGATGACATGACCGTGGCTTTCCTGCGCGACGCCGTGCGCGTCTTGGGCGGGAGCGCTGTGGCATGAGCCGCCGCACCCTCCAGCGGGCACCTGACCCGCACGCGGCGCCGCCCGTGGCCATCGCGACCCGCCGGGATCTGTTCGGCACGATGGGCGCCTTGCTGCTGCTGACCGCGGTCGAAGCAGGCCCGGCGAAGGCGGCGGAACTGGACGGCGAGCTGCTCGGGCTCTGCGACGAAGCCGTAGCGCTGCACGCCGAGAATGTCGTCGCCACGGACTCAATCGACGCGGCCGGTCTGCGCCTCTCTAGCGAGGAAGGCGCCGCTGCCTGGGAAGCGGTCTACGCCAGGTCAGCAACGTGGCACGAACTGTGTGCCGAAATCGCAGCGCTGCCGGCCCGGACACCGGAAGGGCTGCGTGGTAAGGCGATCGTGCTGCGGCGGGTCGTGGCGCTTGAGGAGCCGCTGGTGGCCTCGCTCTGCCGAGATTTGCTTGGGAGGGCTGGCGCATGAACATGCCCCGTCACCCCCTGGCGCTGACCGCCACACCCTGCGGCCTTCTGGCCGTGGCGGACGAGCGGCACATGCCAACCCACCTGCCGAACCCCGACGCCGTGCTGATCCGGATCTGTCAGCAGTTTGCCGAGGCCGAGCTTACGAGCTGGTATCGGTACTGCACGGCCCCCTCTCACTTGGCTGACAAGCAGGATCCACCGCCAGAACACCTGCTTCGACACTGGATCGAGACGACCCCCGCCACGACACCGGAGGGTTGGCATGCCAAGGCGCTCGCCTGCATCGCCTGGAGCCGGGAGATGTATGACGATCCCGAGGACGAGCGGGACGGTGGCACGACCCTGCTGGCCTCGCTGCTGCGCGACATGGTGGCTCCTGCTCGCAACGCGATCCTGGCCCGGTGCGAAGCCGCGTATGGGCCGTTGCCGGACGGCTACACCCCCGACTGGCGATGGATCGGGAGGACCGGCGCATGAGCCGCGCAGAGGTCGAAGCGACCAATCAGGCGATCTACTCCGTCCAGGTGATCGCGCTCATCCTCAAGGGCCTTGGCGACGGCGAAACGCCCGTTGACCCTGGCGTGGTGGAGTGGCTGGGCCAACAGCTGGAGGGGGCGCACGAGACGATCGAAGGGACGGTTCACGCCGCCCGCGTTCGAGGTGCAGTATGAACCGGCGCCACTTGTTGACGGCCGCTGCGGCAGGTCTTGGGCTGCCAGGTGTCGTCAAAGCCGAAGGTATCTCCATTACGGGGATGCCTTCTCCCCACCCCGATGCGGATCTACTCGCCCTGGTCGAGCGGTTCCTTGCGCATGAGCAGACCATTCAGGCGATGCCATGCAACGCCGTGCCCGGCACCCCTGCCGCTGTCCAGGAGGAGGCGGAGCAGCGGCAGATCTTCGGCGTCAAGCATGCCCTCATCATGCAGCTCGGCGACTTGCGCGCGACAACGGCTGAAGGGGTTGCTGCCCGGGCGCGGTGTCTTGCCATCCACAACTCAGACGGCGCTTTCGCCATGGACGACCCGAACACCGACACCGGCCGGTTGCTTCGATATCTGATGCGGGATGCTGGAGCGCTGGGCAACGTGGCGGTAGTAGCGTCGATTGTGTCGCCCGATGCCGAGCTGCTGGAGGTGTGCGCCGCGTTCGATGAGATGGAGCGTGCTTCGCTTGCGACGTTTCAGGGGCAGGAGCCTGGCAGCGCGGAGGAGACTGCAGCCGAGGCGGAACGCGAGCGCCTGTCCGAAGCCCAGGAGCCACTTGTGGAACGCATGTGCGAACTGGAGGCGATCACCAGGGAGGGAGCCGCCGCTCGAGCCCGCAGCCTGGCACTGTGGGACGCCGAGCTGATGAAGCCTGATTGATGCTTCATCGGCGATCGGCTTACGGCCGCGATTGTGCGTGACCTGCTGGCGGGAAGGCCGGTAGCATGACGCCCGATTACCCTTACGGCGTGACGCAGGGCTTCCGGGCCGCTGGTGAACCGGCACCAGACCTGCCGCCAGTCACGCCGCTCCCGCCGTGGCCCAATCGACCGCCACGGAGAAAACCCAAACCGACAACAGCCTAGCGCCTGCAATAGCCGCCTCGCCTCCACCGGGTGGGGCGGTTTCTGCGTTCCTTGCCACGCGCCAAAATGGGCTGACTACTCGTGACTGAAGTTAATGCCTGCTTCCATCAACACCGGGAGAAAGGTGTCCGGCACATTGGGGTAGGAATAGCGCCCAGACGTCGATGGCCCCGCCCTCACTGGCATAGAGCCAAGAAACCCCATCCCACCCGGAGTGGCTGACTTCTTGCACCAATCCCAATAGGTTTCAGAAAATCGGTGTTCGTCTTGCATCGCAATCGAAATACTGGCCACGGCCACCTCGTTTCGAACGTCAGTCTACAGACTCACTCCGGTTTTGCCTAAACGCAAGCTTTTGCGCCACTTCCAGATGGCCAAATCACCGCCGCCGCTACCTTAGCAAGCGCACTTCAGAAGTCGTGACGCCACCAACGCAGGGTATCGACTTTCTGGAGACAACCGATGCTTGACCACCTATCAGACGACCGTCAAGCGACTCTTGACAGTGTAAAGTATGAAGCTACACATGCACCCATGATTGCCTCTTTCCGCAGCAAGGCTCTCAAAGCCTTTTGGACGAAAGGCGACACACGCAAAATCGCGCCGGACCTTGTTGACCGTCTACGCCGCCGACTGGATGCCTTGAACGTCGCGAGGGAGCCCGACGATATGAACGTGCCGGGCTTTGACTTCCACAAGCTGCGAGGCAAGACCACCCGCTACACGGTCCACGTCAACGGCCCCTGGTGTCTAACTTTCGGCTGGGAGGGCGAAAACGCGATCGCCGTGGACCTTGAGAACTACCACTAAGAGGACAAAAAAATGCCTACCGATGCCACGCCAGCCGGTCGCCCATCTCACCAGCCAACACACCCAGGCGCCTTACTGCGCGAGGATGTGTTGCCGGCACTGGCGTTACCAGTATCCCGCGCGGCCGAGGCGCTGGGCGTGTCGCGGCAGGCTTTGCACGCCATCCTTGCCGAGCGGGCTAGCGTCACGCCCGAGATGGCCATGCGGCTAGGCAAGTTGTGCGGGAACGGAGCTGGTCTATGGCTGCGAATGCAGCAGGCCCATGACCTTTACAGGCTTGAAGCTGAGATGGCCCTGCAACTGGCGGCCATCCACACCATGCGGCGTTACAATCCACAGACCGGTCAGCGTCGCCGGCCACGCGTCGAAGTCAGGAAGGGAGGAGAAATTACGGTTTACGTTTCCGAGAAGCCTGTCGCCCCCGCCAAAAGCGCACTAACGGAACCTGCCGAGACAGAACCAAGGATCAGGCCAAGCGAAAAGTCCAAGCGGGGAGGAGGCACGTCGCGTCAGGTGTGATTGTCGCTTGGCGTGCGGTGGTGAACAGCGAGCGCAAGTCGAGGCAACGGACATGACGCCATTACCGCCATCAGGTCCGTTACCAGGCGAGTTACCGGAGCCGTTTTATGCAGGCATCGGAGTCATAGTGGTCCGCTGGGCCACCTTGGAGGAAGCCGCAAACCTGGCAATCGCAGGATTGCTAAGGCTCACTTTCACAGAAATGCTGCCTGTTTTAGCTAATTTGCAGGGGCAGACACGGTTCAATATCTTACAGGCAGTAGCCGAGCAAACCCTTGAGGCGAATGCGTTGAAGCGTTTGTTGGAGGTGCTCAAACCAGTCCGTGTCCTAATAGGAGACCGCAACAAGGTTGTTCATGGCGCATGGCGATCCACACCAGATGAAAACGTCTGCGTGCTGCTGACGTCAAGCGCAAGAGGAAAACTGACTACTAAAGGCAATCCTGTTTCCTTGGACAAGCTGATTACTTTAGGAAACTCCATCGGGATCGTAAAAGATAACCTTGTTCGATTCCTTGATGCCGAAGGCATTTTTCCAGGCTTGAAGCGTTAAGCCATTCTGTAATATGGAGCCGCCTGCGACTGCCCCGTCCGCTTCAACCCGACACTTCACGCCGCCAGCGCCGCCTCAACCGCGTCCGGCGCCCGCTCGATCACGCGCAAGAGCGTCTTGGCAACGCTGCTGGGCTGCCGGCGACGCTGCTCCCAATCGCGAACCACCGTCACCGTGAGGCCAAACCGGGCTGCGAAGGCTTCCTGTGTGAGATGCATGCGCGCCCGAACGGCGCGGACGTCCAATGCTTCATCGGTCATGTTCATTTCTCGATTATGAAGGACACCGCGCCCAGGTGCTCGTTGACGCTGCGCTGCACCGGCATGCCTTCTTCGCGATCGGCGTACGTGCGGATGGCCGTCACGCGCACCATCTCGTTCTCGGCCTGCATGCCCAGCGTCCAAAGCATTGCGCGGTGCTGCTCCAGACGCTCGGATTTGGTGAACTCGTGGTAGCCACGCGCCACTTGATTGCCAGGTTCGAATGCCTCGGCCTTAGTCTTGCGAGCAGGGTCGGCACCTTTGCGCTCACCACCCCAACCAGGACCTTTGCCGGGTCCGTTGCCTTTACGTGTGCCGGACGTAGCTTTGCGCTTCGGCTTGGAGATCGCGTTCACCGTTCTAGCGGCCATCGCGTTCCTCCCTGGTTCGAAGCATCCCGTCCACTGCCAGATTACCCAGCATACCGCGCAACTTCACCAGCACCGCCGGGCGAGCAGCAGCGGCAGGCCGCAGCAGCAGCATGCGCGCCAACTCCGGGTTGAGCACGGCCGCCGTCAGCACATCGTCCACGTTCGCCAGACCGGCCGATCGAGCCCGCGACACCATGGCCGACGTGCCCAGCGTGGCGATCTTCAATCCCACCTTGCCCAGCCCCGAGGCTACGCCAACCGCGTGGCCCAGCAGCTCGCCGCCAATCTCCCCGGCTACCAGCTGCCCCAGCATGCTGGGGTGCTTCGGCTCGACCGCAGGGCCCTTGCCGGCTCGACCGGCATTGGCGGTGGCCTCGCGCTGAAGATCCGCAGCGACGTCACGGAGTGCTTGCACCTGGTCGGGTTCGAATATGGCCGAGAGCGCACGCATCTGCTTCGGGTCGTTCAGCAACCCGTTGAGCTTGGTGGCACTGACCTTGTGCGCATCCTCCGCCCCGGTCACCACCTTGGACATCAGCCAATCCGCGGCGTTGCGGCGCACGCCCAGCGTGGCTTCACGATCACCGCTTGTGAACTTCATCAGCGCCGCAGCGGAGGCGCCTGGGTTGTCCGCCTTCATGAGGCTGCCGATCGCGGTCTGCGGATCAACCCGGCCGCCATTTGTGTCGAGGTAGTGCGCCGCGGCACGATCCTGCTGTGCACGGACCAACTCCGCTCGGTCCTGCCGGGCCGCCGCGATGGTGCGGGCCGCAGCTTCTGGCGTGGCCACGCTGGCCTGATACTCCGGCGAGAGCGTGGACAGGGCCGAGTTGTAGCGAGACAGCCAGGACGCGTGCGCCACCGGGTCCAGGGGGCCAGACGAGGCTGCATCAGCCTCCAGCGAGCCCGTGGCGGCCCGCTCAAGGTTAGGGGCACGATCAGCGCCACCGGACAGGTAGCTGCCAGCCGGAACGGCACCGCGCGTGCCTGGATACCAATGCCGAGCAGCCTCGGCCGTATCGGCGGCATGGTCCTCCAACGGCACCGACGCCGCCCGGCGACGGGCGTTCAGAGCGTCCATCTCAGCCTGCGCGCGCTGCACCGTGCCAAACCGTTGCCGCAGCTCGAGGAAGACGTCCAGAGCCTCACGATGAGCCGACAGCCAGCCGGTCAGCTTCTTGGAGTCGAAGGTGCCGTCGGGGCGCTCAGCGGTGGACTTGAGGTCGTAGGCCGCATAGTCACCGATTGCGGCCAGCGCCTTGTCGCGGGAACCGAGCAGCCGGACGAGAGATTGCGCATCCTCGGCCGATCCCTTGCCCCGATGCCAGAACTGGCCGGCCGCCGCGCTGTCGGCGACACTGTATCCCGCGCCGTTCCTGCCGGGTGCTAGGACCCGACTGGGCGCGCCTTCCATACGCTGGACATGCGCCAGCTTGGCATCCATGGCCTCCCGGTGAGTGGCAGCGGTCTCCGGGTTTAGGGTTTCCGCCCCATCTTCTCCTGATCCAACGCCGCCTGCGCCTCGGCTATTCGCTTCTTGGCGTGACGAACGAGAGCTAGATCCCCGTGCTTCATTGCCACCGTCAGCATGGCCTGTCCGCTGATCAGCAGTTTGAGAGGAGAATCCACCGGCCTGTCTTGCGACTGGTCCATCTTCGGCCCCCACCGCGCGCAGCAACTCGGTCGCCGTCGCGTTCTGCCCAAATAGCCGGGCCTGTGTTGATTGCTGCTCGGCGCGAGCGGCGTACGTCGTCAGATACTCAGCCAGCTTACCGCGAGATACGCGCCCAGCCAGGTTATCACCATAGGCCAGTTTAAGTAGGTCTTCCGCTGCAGGCGACACCCCGCCCCCGAACGCGTCCCTCTGCCCCACGAAGTCTCGCAGCGAGATCCCCGCTGCCTTGGCCTGCCGCACGGCCTGCGCCGCCTCCACGAGGTTGCGGGTAATATCGACGCCTTTGTCGACCTCGCCGGCCGCTACGCCGCTCCGAAGCCGCGCCATTGAGCCCGCCGCGTCGGTCAGGGCTGCCCCGAACGAACGAATGCCCTCATCCCCGCTTTCCGCCAACGCCGCCACCAAGCCACCGTCGCCGTAGGCCTTGTGGAGAAGTGCGTTGCGAACCCGTTGCACGCCCTCGAACGACAGATTGCCGTCGCGGGTCATAAACGCGCCCTCTTCCCCCTTCTCCACGACGTTCCGAGCAAAGGAGCGCACGAAATCGCGGTTGCTGGCGCTGGTGACGTCACCCGGGTGGTATTGGCCCAGCACGTCATCTGACAGCCGCCCAGCGTCCACGCCAGCCCGCTCGCTGGCCGACATGGCTAGGCCCGTCCCAGCGTTCGCTTCCTGAGTGAAACGGACCCGATCCTGGGGCGACAGGTCGGTGGTCCGCTCCCGCACAAGCACCGGCTCGCGCATCCCGCGGACGTCATATCCCTTCCGGGTCAGATAGTCGCGATATCCAGCCGCAGCAGGGCCATTGGCCGCATGCGCCCGACGGATCGCGAGATATCGAGCATTGCCCGACTCCACCACGCCATCGGGACCAACGATCGGCGCACCCTCGCCGGCCGACGCCGATGCGCCCAAACGCTCGGGCTGCAAGTTGCCGGCGATGCGCTGCACCTGCGCTTCGGACGCCGCCCGAGTCCGATCGCGCGGTTGCAACTCAGCAGGGTAGGCAGGGTTCGGCTCCAGGTGCGTCGTGTGCGACGCCCGCAGCGTGTCCGCCTCCACCACACGGTAGCGAACGCCAACCGGGCGCCCTGCCGGGGTGAACACGGTGGTCCCGGCCGAAGGCGCGGCATCGTTCGCCGCATGCCCTGCCAGCCGCCCCAGCACGGACTGATCAGGTGCCAGGTGACCATTCACCACATGCGGCTGTTCGACCGCCGCGGCCCGCGCCACCGCCTCCGCCGTGGACCGGTCGACCGCCGCCTTTAACATTGTCAGGCGGCGCACCTCTGAAGGAGTGCCGTCCACCCGTGCTTCCCGAATTGCCTCGCCAAGCCCGCGCCGAGTTTGTTGCAGGGATGCGTAGCTGACCATGCGCGGCATGTTCTCGGCCGCGCCTATCCAATGTTCTTCGCGTTCGGTGAACTTGGCCCCGCTCCCGGGGATCATCTCAGCCCGCAACGCTTTTCCTTGATCGCGTAGAGGGGTCACGAGCAGCCGTGCCGTGCCGTCCGGGTCAATTGCCCGAAATAGCCTAGACACTTGGCCATTGCCGGCATCGTCGATCGCTTTCAAACGCTGGCGCAGCTCCGCACCGTATTGCTGACGCGCCGTCTCGTCCGTGCCACCGACACGGTTGCCACCAATTGTCTGGGCGGCCTGGTCAAGCCTTCCTCGAGTTTCCGCCTCAGTTTGCTGGAGGCGACGCTGCACATATCGACCGGCAGCGCCGGCTTGGTCCTGACTGCCGCCCACGCCATTGACGGCCGCAACCCGCGCCGATGCATTGCTGGCATCGCGCGCATCAAACGGGACAGCGCTGGAGCTATTGCTAGGCCCCCGCAACTGCCCTTCGAGAGAAGCCAAACCACGATTGCCAGTAGCTTGGGCAAGTGTTGGCGTGGTGCCAGGCACGATCTGCGCCGCAGCCGGCGTGGGGATAGCAGCCGCAGCGGCCGAGGGCGTGGTGCCCGCGGCAGAGGCAAGCCGGTCCCGCGCCATGTCGAGCTGGTTCGGGGACGCCATCAGCGGCGACCCCGAGGCGCCCATAACCGGAGCCCCCGTATTGTCCGCCACCGACGCCAGCGACGCGCTGGAGGGCGCCAAGCGCGACGACAGCCCCAAGGGGCCGGCCACCTGGTCCGCAAGCGACGCGGCACCCTTGGCAAGCCCGGCGCCAGCGGCAAGGCCACCAGCAGGCACAACACCACCAACAACCTGCCCGGCCAAGCTGGCAAGCGGCGCATACCTCGGCGGAACCACCCGCTCGGCTAACGCTCCACCAGCGCCACTACCCGCACCGGACAGAGCCGTGCTGGCGGCCGAGGGCGCGGCCAGTGTGGCAGCGATCGACGGGGGCGCCGCGGTGGCCGCACTGCCTGCCTCCAGCGCCGGAAGAGCCATGGCAGGCGCTGCAATGGCCCGTGCGGCACCGAGAGGCAGCATAGCACCCGCCACGCCGCTGCCGACGCCACGGGCCACACTGTCCGCCAACCCAGACGACACCACGTCTCGAGGATCAGCACCGACCAAACCCATGGCGCCGCGCCACCAATTGGAACCGCCGACAGGATTCTGAATGGTGGGCAGGTTCGTGCCCGCCACTGCGTTGATCGCCCGAGAAGGCAGGTTTAGCGCACCAGTCACCAAGTCGGCCGGCGCTCCCAGCGTCCCTGCAATGGCGTCGTTAGCGCCGGCTGCCAAATTGGACGTAATGCCGGTCCGCTTGCCTGGCGGAACAACCGGCGCAGCATCGCCCGGGGCGGACGGATCTGGCGTCACCTTCCCCGTCGCCGCCGCCTGCTGCATCAACGCCATCTTCGAGCCGAGAGCAGGGTCGCTCCAGGTGTGCGGCGCACCAGCAGGCCCGGCCGATACAGGCTGTACGAAGCCTGTCGGCTGCGGTGGCCCAGACTGCGGCTGCGCAGGCTGAGAGGCTGGATCTACGAAACCAGGCGGAGGCTTGGGCGGATTGCTGCGATACCGTGCCGCCGTGTCCGGTCCAATGACAGCGATCGACCCGCCCGTGTCCGGCGCGCCGCCCTGCTGCGCAAGCCAGTCGCGATAGTCCAGGTAATCCTGAGCCTGCGCCGCGGCCATCGGATCAGACGGCATGGCCGGCGGCGCTGGAGCCGCGACCGAAACTGCCGGACCCGGCGGTGGGGGCGGTGGTGCGCTGCCCGAAGACGGATCAGCTACAGCCGTTTGAAGGTCTGCCAGAGATGCCATTTTACGGCTGCACCGCGCGGAAAAGCCCGGTCTGATCGGCGTATTGCATCTGCTGCATAATCCCGCCCAACGTGCGTTTGCCCTGTTCCGTCTTGTTCAATTGGACGGCGAGCTGCTGCGCATCAGCAGTGGGCATCCTGTTGACGATGAAAGCCAGCGGCGTGACGTGGGCATTCCAATTGGCCTCAAAGGCATTCGGATTCCCCGAGGCTTGCGAGGCAGCGGCCGACTTCGCTATGCGGTAATCGGCGATACCCTGCAGCTGGTCAGCGATCTTCTGGAAGCCCTGCGGCGAGGTGTCATCGCTAAGCAAGGTCTTCTGCACCATCTGCAGTTCCTGAACGCCGACACGGGGTGACACCGTGCTGGCTGCCTCGCGAACTAGCTGGCCCGCAGCCTTATTGAAGGCCTCAACATTGGACACTGCCGGAAAGGGCGAGCCACCGAACAGGTTGGACCAGTTATTCATGGTCGCCTGCATATCGCGCCAGTCGGCGTTGGCACCGCCACCCTGCGAGAACTGCTGCGCTTCGGTGCGCATCGTGTCGATTAGCGAATTCGACTGCGCCGCTTTTTGGGCATCCGTCAGCAGGCCCGTCCGGTATGTGCCCATTTGAGTGACGTCGTTTTCCGCTTGCGCTCTTTGCTGGGCAATCAGGGCAGGCGTTATACCCGACTGCACGGCCGTCCCACCGCCCGGCAATTGCGTAACGAGCGGACCGCCGGAGGGTGCTGGAACAGGCGGCGCTGCAATCGGTGCAGGCGGTGCAGGCGGAGCCACGGTCTGCGGCTGGCCGCCCGGAACAGGCGTGTTAGGACTGAGCGCTCCGGCCGGCGCGTATCCCTGGCCGGGGGGCAGAGACGGAGCCGGAGCCACACCGGGAAATTCGCCATTCGCCGCATTGGTCAATGACGCACCACCCGCCGGGAACCGCTCGTCGGCGTGTTGGATTGGCGCCGCGGGGTTGCCTACCGCCGCCCCAGCGGGCGCCGCTGCTAGTGTGACACCCGGCGACGAAGCGACAGGCTGCGCCGCTGAAGTCTGGTCGGAACCAAACGGCGACACACCGCCAGCAGGCGATCGACCCGGCGAGGGTGGAGCGGCGGGTCGGGTAGCGACGGCAGGCTGGGCGAAGGCCACAGGCTGGTTCCCGTATTTGCTCATTGAGCCGTTGACAAACGAGCCCGCGGTTTGCCGCGCCAAATCCGGGTTGCGCGCGATCACATCGCCAGACAGCACCGCCGCCAGCGGCTTCTGTGGGTCAGCGTTCATTACGGTAATCGCGTCGGCAGGGCCGAGGCGGTGGGCCATTCCGAGCGTCGCGCTGGTCACCGGCAATCCAGCCTGCTGCAGCACACCGGCATTTTGCTGGCCATATGCGGCGGTCATCTGGGCGGCAATTGCAGGGACAGAACGGAGCGCCAAAAGCTGCTGATCCGACTGCCCCGCTAAATCGGGACGGGCCTGGCGTATGGTGCTCAGCCATGTGCTTTCGGTGAATTGACCATTGCCGGTGGCGGAACTGTTCGGGTTCTTCGCCGCGGGATTGCCCGTGCTGTTCTCCGCGCCGTTGACACGCGCTGCATATGCCGAGGGTGGGATGGCACCAGTATTTAGCAGGTCAACGGCACGGGGCGGCTGATTCGTGCCATCTGCGTTTGTGGCGCCAGGAATGGCGGGGTTAATCCGAGTTTCGCCTGGGCCCAGATTGTACGAGCTGGCTTGCTGCTTCGTCACGTCAATTGGCAGCGTTCCCCTCGCCGTCGAGACCGCGCGATCCACGAGTGGACCGTTTTCGCTAGTGTCGATCGCAGCCTTATAGGTGAGATCCGACTGGTTGCGGGCGTTGGCTTCAGATCCAGCAATGTTCCCCTTGGCCTGCGCAACTGCAGCGCTTGGCATCGGATTTCCGTTGGCGTCGCTCTGCAGCCCTTGACCGGTAAGGCTGGAATTGTAGCTGAGCTGAGCGTCCGGGCTGGCCGTGGACTGCTGAACCCGAGCCTGGCTTTGATAGTTGCCGTGCCACTGAGCGGCTTGCTGCGGGGTAATCCAACCTTCCTGCAGCGCCGTTACCACATTGGCATCCCAGTCCCCCGCATTGGTCGGACCTGTGGCCAACTCATGGAGCCGGGCGTAGCGCATGTCAGCTGCTGCCTTGAAGGCTGCATCCGGGTTCTGAGACATTGCCGCGCTGGCATATACCATGGGCGGCAATGCAATCCCGGCCGGCGACATGACGGAGTTGCCGACAACTGGTGCGCCACCTTGAGCAGAACCGCCCTGGCCAGCCATTGCAGCTAGGGCCCCCGAGAACCCCAAGCCGCCAGAGCCGGGAGACGAGACCAGGCTAGCAAGCGGTGAACCGCCTCCGCCCTGCTGGCCTAGAATGGGCGCCATCAGGGCCTGACGGTAGGCCAGTTGCATGGCGGTCTGTTGGTTGGCTAGCTGTTGCCCTTGTGTCGCCGTGTTGGTCTGATTGACCTGCGCAAGCTCCGCCTGCGGCTTATACGGATCTAGGTTTTGCGGCTGGGCGAGCAGGGAAAGGAGGGTGTCCGACATCAGACGATCGCCTCGTCATCGTTACCGTTGACCGTGCCGGCAAGGCTTGTGTTGTAGTTCTGGTTGCCGCTAGCGCCCCCAAGCCAGTTGCCGACACCGGTTGCGAGTTGGCCGAGCGCTCCACCGAGCCCGCTTGTCCCGCCTGAACCGCCGTAGCTGCTGTTGCTGCCGGTCAACGAAGCAAGCGAGTTGTTCAGCCCAGCATTTTGAGCCGACGCGGCACCTATAGTCCCCGCCGCCAGGGCGTTACCGGCGCCTGTGACTGATTGACCAATCTGGCCGGCCGACGCGATACCCTGCTGGCCTGTCGTGGCGGCAGCATTTTGGCCCTGGTTGGCAAGGTTGCCGATTCCAGAGACCAAGCCCGAATACAGATTCTGCAGATTAGTTGTGTATGTCCCAAGCTGCTGAGAGGCCAGCCCCTGTCCGTACTGCTGGGTGGCCATCGCCTGCGCGCCAGACTGTGCGGTTCCTCGAGCGGCGGCCGAGGCGTTCAGGGCGGCGAGCCCCTGCTGTTGAGCGAACTGGTAGGTCGGCGAGTTGGCGAATTGAGCCAGGGCGCCGGGAATGGCCGTCGAGGATGGCTGTCCCATAGAATTCAGCCCCGACAGGCCCATTAGCTGGGTGAGCGCTCCCCCGGCAACGTTGTCCTGACCGACGCCTTGGTTGCCTGCGATCGTGCCGTTGCTCAGCACTCCGAATAGATTGGCAAGCGAGTAATTCGCGCCGATGCCGGTGTTCTTAAATGGAGCAAGGTTGGCAGTGTTTTCGTTAGCGATACTCTGCTGCATCACTGCAGCGGTTTGTTGGGCCTGTGCGGACTCGTTCGCCGCGCTTGTGGCCGCGCTGGAGGCATTACCTGACGAGATCATGCTGTCTGCAATGCCAGCGCCAGCGCTGATCCCAGCAGCGGCGATACCAAAGGGCATTATACCGTCTCCACAATCTGGTGTTCATCAGCAACTTGGACACGCCCCGTGCGAGCGGTGTTGTGAATGCAGGCCAACACCACATCCGGCGTCAGCGTCTCAAACAGGTGCTTGACCCCGGCCGGGATTAGGATGCCGGCGGGGGCCGAGTATTCTATCGGGTCAGTGTCTGCCCGAGATACGCGGACGGAACCTGCGGCCAGCAGCGTCAGATGGTCGAACGAGTGACTGTGCTGGGGCAGCACGGTGCCCGCATCGGCAACGGTGATGTGCGCGGTCCAGATGCCGTCCGCACTGAACTCATGCACGATCGGCTGACGCCCCGCTGCCGCGTAGCAGCGCCCGTCGCGGGCTGCGTCGCACGTGTCACAAGGCCGCTCGAACATCTTGGCGACCGCATTAAAGACATTGGGGCCTGCGCTTACGAACGGCATTTATTCCTCGCACCGCATGGAGAAGATCACCGCTATCCGGTCGGTATCACCCTGGTTTTCGACCGAGTGTTCCAGCAGATTGTCGAACGTCCACACGTCGCCAGCACCCATGGTGACGGCCTCACCGGCACAGCGACTCACCGAAGCCCCCGCCAAGGTTAGGTGCAACTTCGTGTTGTAGAACTCGGCAGCCCATGAGCCGCGGTCGCTGTGGGGCAAGATCTCGCCCCCAGGCGGCAGCCGAGTGATCAGAATGGAGCCCAACTCGACGGCCTGGACGGCAGCCATGAGGTTGAACGTCAATGGTCGAAGCGCCGGCAGTTCGCGCCATGCCGGCCAAAACTCGCACCGGTATTCCTCCTGATGCGAGGTGATGTCCTTGATCTGCGCCTTCGGACGGAACCGGACCCATATGTCGGACATCGCACCGTGGGGCGTGCCGGGATAGGTTTTGCGGGCCGTCTCGGCGTCCCAAAGATGGCCGCCACGGTGAAGCTCGATCGCGAGCGGCAGGACATTCACCTGTTGGGCGATGCGGAGAAAGCGACTCAATTCCGCACCACGGCCGCGACGTTCGGGAGCAGCCAGTCCAGCGTGGAAACGTGGGTCGGCACGTCGGCATCGCTGAACAGCTCCGCCCAGCTTCTCCAGTGCGAGCCGGCTCCGTCGATGAGGACGCAGCATCCGGTCAGCGCGGCCTGACCGGCACACCAACGAAGCACATCGTGAGCTGGAGTATTCCCCGCATTCACGACCGCCCGGTTCGCCCAAGCCCTTAATGCGGACGCCTGATACCAAAGCGACGGCGGCGTATCACCGACACTCACGACAAATAGGACCGGACCGTCAGCCGTATCGTCCTCAGACACCTCGTCAGCAGGACTGGACAGCAAAGACAGTCCGACCCCAGCCGCGCCAGCATGCGCAACCAGATTACCGAGCGGCGTACAGACTTCGCCCAACTGGATCAGGCCAGTGGCGGCGTTGTCGAAGTCCTGCTTGGTGCGCAACCGCATCAAGGGACACTCTGGGCGGGTTTAGCGAGAGAGGAACTACACACACGGAGCGTCCTAAAAGGAGATCCGGCGAGTTCCTGCGCCAAAGAGACTGTAGCGCGTTGACGTTGTGGAGGGAAGCGGGAAGGTTGGCGGGTGGACTCAGGCGAAGCGGCAGGGCAGCGTGTCCCATAGAGGGACTTAAATGACCGAACCGGGGCGCGACCTAAGAGCCAGCAAAGACGAAAAGCTCGCGAGGCTTTCCGAGCCCATAGAACCTCCACCCATCCTGTATATCAATCAAGGGATCAAGCCAGAGGCACGAGAACCAGTTAATAAAACGGCACTTATGTCAAAGGCCGCATTGTCACTTTTTGTATGTTCCGCTCTGTACTACTACTTCGGACCTCCACATCAATGTAGAAGAATTTCTGGTATTATGGAGGATACAGAACGAATTTCCCTTTTAGGCTTTACGTGGGGCTTACAAGAATAACTGCAGTGTGCCTTTTCCTCGCAGGGGCAGAGGGATAATTGGGAAAGCGCTGCCGAGGTGTATAGATTCCAAGCCAGCATGCTCAGTCTGACAATGCCCGAGACAAAGCAGCGGCTATAACCTACCCCCCCCCCACGTCCCTGCTCCTACAGCCAAACCCCAAGCACCTCGGCAACCATCTTCGATAGTCTGCAGGTCGGCGCTGGCGGATGAGATGGCGGCAGCGGCGGGTACGGCGGATTAGGTCGATGCTGACGCCCTGCTGCGCACTCAATCACGCCGGAGGCAAACTGTCGATAAACTCCATAGGTGGAAAATCTCGACCGAACCGCTGGACGCAATGGGCTCGTAACTGCACGAACACCATTTCCGCCTGACTGTAATCTTTGTCGATCCGCCCCATCAGGGCGGTGAACAACACGTTTAACGGAACAATAATTGGCGATAGCCGAAGCGCAGTCTCTAGACTCATCGGAACACTGACGACACGACCGTCAACGACGGTGGCTGGCAGTTCACGCATTATGTCGTAGCGATGCCGTGAGTAGACCCGAAGCATCTCCAATAGGTCGTTGTAGACATCAGCCAGCTCAAGCGAGGTAAGCATGATCGCTTTCACGTTTGTGCCGAGCAAAAACGCAGCCTCGCCAGGATCGAAAATCACTTCGGATGGTAGCGTCGCAAAAGGTTGCAGGGCTTCCCAAGGTCGGTGCGGATCAAAACCCGGCTCTTTAAGCATGGCCGCTGACCCTTCGAACGCGTTTCGAATATTCCGAATGGCCGAGAGCATCTTGATCACTTTGGTGATGGTCGTCAGTGCCACGGCCAGATCTGCTTGACGCTTGGCCGAAAGCCGCTCGGCCTTGGCTTCTTTGATAGCCATGCGTTGCACCAACCAAGTCGTCAGACCCGCAATGATGCCACCAATGACGGCGCCAATCAGGGTCGCAATGGCCGCCCCAGAAGGATCCGCCAGGCCCGCCAGCAACCTAGCCCATACATTCACACCATTTACGCCTCTACCCTCGCCGCGATCGTCCACAACCTTTCCAGCCCTGACTGCCCTGGGGCACGCCAAGCCGCCAGCCGGCGCAGATCGGCGCGTTCTTCGTTCGTCAGGCTGGGCAATCTGGCAACTCCAGGACGGGCTGGGGGCCTGCGGGCTGTTCATTGTCGCTGAGCGGATTGGGTAGGACAATGCCGGGTTCAGGTTAGTACAAACGGGTTACCAACGCCTACACCGCTGCGCGATCCGGATGAAGCTAGAAGCGCGGTGCGACACACGACGTTTAGCGCCGTTACATCAAATCTTCCTCTGTAATCGGACGCTGCACCACAGTCAGATAGACGATTGCACCCGCTACCGAAACAGCTGCGGCAAGTACCAGCGCCAGGGTAAACGAGCCTGTAAGGTCAACAATGATCCCCGTGATGATCGGCGAGCAGGTACCCCCGAGATACGCGCCGAAATTTTGGATGCTGCCGCAGGAGGCAACCATATTGGGAGGCGCTGCGGCGCTGACCAACGCCCAGATCGTGCCACCTGCGACGCTGCTGAAAAACACGGCCGCTGAGAGCAGTGCCAACGCCGAGGTTGACGTTGTCGCGTAAGCCGCCAGCACGGTAAATACGGCCGTAGCAATCAGCCCGACCGAAATGGGTATCTTCCGCGCTTTTATGGGGCTGTAGCCGCGAGCTGCCAAGCGGTCGACGACATAACCACCCAGCAATGAACCGACAACGCCGCAGAGCTGCGGGACGGCGGCGAGTAAGCCCGTGCGCGCAACCGAAATATGTCTGGCCATCTCGAGGTAGCCTGGAATCCACGTCTGGAAAAGCCAAAACGAGTAGCCGTTGCCGAAGTCACCTAGGATCATGCCCCATGTCGTCCGGCACTTGAACAGCCGGGTCCATTGCCGCAGCGTCACAGCAGGGGAGCGAGGCGGATCACCCTCACGGATTGCGGCAAGATCCTCGGTGGACAACAACCTCGCCGGGTCGCGGTAGACTGAAACCCAAATGAGAGCCATGAGCAGGCCAACTACCCCAAGGATGACGAACATCGTGCGCCATCCGAAGTAGAGCATAATTACAGTCAGAATTGGGGGAGCGATGGCCGGACCAAGACTGCTGGCCATGTTGAAAGTGCCAGAAGGGAAGCCGCGGTCACGGACATGGTACCAGTCACTGACCACCCGTGCGTCGGTCGGGAACTGCGGGGATTCCCCGATGCCGAGGGCAATACGAGCCCAGAAAAACTGGCCGTAGCTCGAGACTAGTCCAACCAGCGCCTGAGCTCCCGACCAGAGAGCGAGGCCAGCACCCAGCAGTGTCCGCGGACCGAGGCGGTCTATCAGCAAGCCGGTAGGCAGCTGTGAGAAGGCGTAACTGAGCGCGAAGGCAGACAACAGTCCGCCCATTTCCGTCGCGTTCAGGCCGAGATCGGCCCGGATGGGTGCGTTGGCGATCGCCAGGCTGGATCGGTCGAAGAAGTTGATCACGCCTGTGGCGACGAGCAATGAAAGCATGATGAGTTGCAGTCGCCTGCCTCGACTCGAGATACGCGTACGTGGCATGTTTTCGCCCTTGGTTGCTTCCTCCATCTGACCGGTCATTATCCCCCAAGGCAATGACTTCAGAGCCGCGCCGATGGCCGTGCGGGTGAACATTCGTTTGCTTGCCTGTCGTATCGTAGTCGGCCTTCGATGCAACAGAGCTGAAATGGCCGTCATGCAGGTGGTGTTATTGTTCGGGTAAGCCCTCACTAATCCGCACGAACCTGACTTCCCTTGCCTCGGCTCGGTTCACTGACCTTCGGGGCCCCTCCAAAATGTCCAGCGCCGCCATCGACGCCCTGACGCGGGCCATCTCATGTTCAGCATGCATGGCCAGATCGTATAGCTGCTCAAGCAACCGCTCGCGCCGGCCGAATCGCTCAAACGAGTGCGGGCCAGCGGCAGCGCAATTGCCCTCTTCGAACGGCGCCGCCATCCCCGAATTATGCCCAAACCCCCGTGGGGGACCACCCCATCCGGAGCCCATCGCCGGACCGCCCCAGCCCTTGCCCTTTGCCGGACCGCCACGACCAGCGCCATTCCCTCGGCGCGCCATTCACATACCGATCCGCTGCGCAATGGCCTGTAGGCGAGCGAGGCAGTCAGCGCCGGGCGCGCGCCAGACCGAGACTTTCTTAACGTAGGCGCGCTCCTCCGCAGTCAGATCCGGGTGAGTCAGCAAGTGCGCCGCCGTCGCTGGCCACTTGATGGGCGCACCTGACGCCTCGCGCTCGATCGGGATGAAGGCGGTCCAAGGCACGCCCTTACGTTGCAGCAGTTCACTGGCTTTCAGCGCTGCGTCGGCTCGCGCGGTCGGATCTGCGTCGGCCAATTTGGTCAGATACCGAAGCAGCGTCTTGCGATCGGTCATCCGGAGTGTGGGAGGCGAGATCTGGTCGAGCATCGTTGGCCTTTCCTGAGAAGATTATAGCACACCACCCGCGGCAAGCGTCTCGGGGTAGTCGCGCCGCATGAGCACGACAGGCAGCTTGCCCGCTCGCTCGACCGTCTCGACGGCTTGCCATCCTGCCTTGGCGTAAATGCGCTCGGCGGTGTTCGTGTACAACCAGGCGGTGGCAATCCCCGACGCAACACAGGCGTTATCGAATGCCAGCAGCAGGTTTCTGACGTACCCACGCCCGCGTGCCTCCGGGATTACGAACACATCGGCCAGCCAGGGCGTGAGGTCCGGCCGTTCGTCCAGGTCCTGGCTCGTGACGCTCGCCGTGCCGACGGGCTGGCCGTCTGCCAGCAGCACGAACGTCTGAGGCGGTCCCAGGACAGCCCGATACGTTGCGAGCTCGGCCTCGGCCTCCGCCAGTGTGTAGCCGAGGCGCCGCCATGATTCGTGCCATAGCCAGTTCGCAACGGGTGCCACGAGATCGGGGCGATCGGCTGTGGTGACGATCGTGCGGTTGGGCGGGACGAGCGTGTTGGTCATGGTGGGGGGTCCGGAATTTGGGGGTTTTGGTCCCGCCTGAACGTCGCGCGTGCGCGCGCGCGTATGGACGCGGATGTCATTCCGGCCTGCGTTGATGAAGGGTGCACCTTGTGCCCCAGCGCGCAGGCTTTCGGGTTGGTTAAGGGCCCAGTCGCAATTGACCCGATGCGCACCATTCGCCCCACTGCTCCTTACCGCGGTTGTCCTAAAAACCGGGACAGCCCAAGCCGGGGATCATCCTGCCGCAGCAAAGCTCTGCCCCACTCTGGCGGCTGATCCCACAATCCCGCGAATGGAGACCCGGCGAGATCAATCCGGTTCGACATAGCCGGGAGCGTGCTGCGCTCTAGCCGCTTACCATCGGACAGGCGGACCAAGTCGGAAATCGGGTCGACCAGAGGGCTACGGCCGGCCCGGGTGTAGAGGGTCTCTGGATCAAGGCCGAGCTGATCCCGGTCGCTAAATTGCATTTCGGTCACGGCGGTATCCTCCAGGTGGCGGGCAATGAAATCAGAGGCGGCCCAGCGCTCCAGGTCGGCCATCTCGGGAGTGAAGGCGTCGGGTGCCCAGCCGGGGTCGTCGTCTGCCCAAGCTGGCGGCTCGTCCGCCCATGCGGGCTCCGGCTCAGCCGTCTTGAGTGGCGGCGGCTCTTTTGGCCGTTCGGCGCGCGGTGCATTCGGTGGCGGGTCAGGCACGTCGCCGACTGTGTAAACCGTCAGCTCGCCTAGCAAGCCCTCAAGCCATTCTCGGAACCCGTCCAGACGCCAGGCAGCCACCCCTGCCCATCGCTGTTGTTGCCCTCTCCCGGCTGGCCTGTAGGTGACCCACACAAGCCTATTTAGGGGACATTCCCCTAGGATAGATTCTCTTAGGGAGATGTCCCCTAAATCCCCCTTTCCTGGATTTGCCCGCTGCATGGCTTTTTTGGCGGCCTCGGCCGTCAAAAACAGGTCTGGGTAGGCTTTGAAGGCGTCGGTGGCTCCGAACAGCACGGCGCCCCGGGCCCGCATCCGCGATATCACGTCGAGGCGCAGATCCGCCCACCGGGTCAGGGCGGTGACGGGAATCGGCAGCACCACATCCGCCATGACGAACATCGTCACCCGATCAGCGGCGGTGCGCCGGACGCCTCGCACCCGGCCAACAGCCTGGATCACTTCGCTGTCCGTGATCGCCGCGCGTATCGCCTCCAGATCGGCATCGGCGTAGCAGCGGACGTTGATGGCCTGGCCGGTGCCGTCGACCATCAGTGCCCCGCGGGTCTCCATTCGACCAGACTCGTATGGGATCGGCCGCCCGGTCAGGGCCAGAGCGTCGTCCCGCATGGTCCTGGCGTCGGGGAGAGGCCGGCCGATGATGAAGGCACTCCGCACGTCGCGGAACTGGTCCAGCCCTGCAATGGCGTTGAAATGGCCCGTCTGGATACCCGGCATTGCGGCGAAGCGCTCCTCGATCGCCTCATACGTGATCACCAGACCATTGCCGCCACTGTTCAACTGGACGAAATCGGCCAACTCGCCGACCAGGTTCTCCCGCCGCCGGTTTTCCTCCGTGGCTGCCTTGGGGGACGGGACGACGCTCGTTTTGCCCCAGCCGCCCAGAACCTGGTGGACCTCCATATGCGGGGCTGCGACCTTCACCTCCGCCAGCACCTCCAACCGCGGGAGGTAGCGCCGGACCAACTCCACCGGCATCGTCGCATCGAGCAACAACATCGGCAGGCCTGAAACAGCGGTTTTCACCTCACTGCGGCTGTGCAGCACGATTGCGCGGTAGGGCCCCTCCTTGTCGCTCAAGGTTTTCACCTGGAGACGACCGGTGTGAGTCGCCGAGCCAGCCAGCAACTCGCGCAAGGCTTCCCAGACGCCTGCCCGCCGGGCGAGCGTCAGATTGCCCCATGCGTCCGCCACGCCCTTGCGGCGATCGTCCTCCGGCTGACCTGGCCATACAAGCCCAACCCGCTGCCGCTCCCACTCCAATTTAAAGGCCTCAGCACAGTCGTTCGCCGTAAGTCCGGCCTTCACCACAGCGGCCCGGCTGATGAAGTCGCCGTCCTCGTGTTCCTCGACAGATGCCATTAGCCGCCGCGACCAGACGTGCAGGTCGTCAGTCTTCTCGTCATCAGCTTGGTAGCGGAAGAATTTGGCGCCCTTGCCTGGCTGCGCCTTGTTGACCGGGTAGCTGATGACCTCCTGCGCGAAGCTATCGAGTCTGGAGGGGCGGTTCGGGTGTAGTCCGCGCTGCCACCACGACTCGTCAACGATCACCACGCCGATCCCGTCCGTGACCTCCTTCGACAGCGGGTGGAATAGGCTGTCGTGCGTGGCGATTACTACATCCGCCCGCTTTACGGCGGCTTTCTGTTTCTGGTAGGCGCACGACTGCCGGTATGAGCACACCGGATAGTTCTTCTTCACCTTCCCACACGCGGCCGAATCTACGTCGTATCCGGCAGCGATGGCGTCGGCGACCGCCGGCAGGTTGAGGCACATTTTACCAGCCGGCTCATCGTATTCTGGGTGGGCCGTGCCGGGTTCGTCCGCCTCGCGACCGCGCATGATTGCAGCGTTGATGCCGAGGGCCTGCATGCGTTCAAGGGCTTCACCAGACCCTTTGTGATGCGGCACCAACCACAGGATCCGGCCGGGGATCGAGCCTTCCATCACCTGCTGCTCAAGGCTGCGGCTCTCGCCCTTGGCCGCGACGATATAGCCCTCAAGCGCCTCGCGAGCCGCGTGGGATTTGCCGGCGCCAACTGTGACAACGAGGGCGGAGTGTTCCGAAGGCTGCTGGCCTTGCTCGAACTCCGTCAACCGATGCCAGGCGATGGACCGATCCATGAAGCCGCTGACATGCTCGGCGAGGGCGAGGCTGGCTTCCTCGAGCGACTGCCCCGGCGCCGCGTGCTGCGGCCGCATCGTGTGTATCTCGGTATTGCCCGCCAGCAGCAAGAATGCGCCGTCGATCGACCGTTGCAGGTACACGGCGTCATAGGTGGAGAGGTTGCCGCGGTCGCTGCGCCGGGGTGCCGACTGCATGGCTTCCCTTAGCCGAGCTTTCAGCACGTCATCGTCCCGGTCACCATACCGGGCGCAGCGGTTCGCATAGCGCATGATGGCGAGGCGCAGCGGTTCGTGAAAGCCATCCAGCCCGTCGCCGTCGCCGAGGTAGGCCAAAGCCTCATCGACTCCACCCACGCGTGTGTCGATGCCGGCGGCGGTCGGTCGGGGGCGCAGCGCTTCGACGCGCAGCTCGGGCAGCACGACGACGGACTCAATGCCGCGGCGCCACCCTGTGCGCCGCGGCAGCGGATCGTGGCCGTTTTCGATGATTGGATCGGCGATGTAATGCGGCTGCGCGGCCGAGAACGGCGCACGGTCTACACCCGGCGCGTACTGCTTCAACACCGCTTTGATGTGCGTGTTCGCAGCCGGCGTCGACAGCCAAAAAAACAAGTGGACCTTGAGGTATCCTGCGGCAAAACCAGCCGAGCTGGATAGCTGCCACCAACATTCGGCATCGTGGAACGCCTCAGGTAGCAACTCGTGTATGGCCGCGTCGATCGCCATCTCCGGATCGTCCACGAGGTCACCCCACGCGGGCAGTGGCCACGAGTCGATGTCGACCATGATCCAGCGCCGATCAACCTCTGCAAGGGAGGGCACAACGTCGCCTTTGGCGTGCTTCCGGCGCCGGATCAGGTGTGTTTCTTGTCGTGCGGCTGCAGTGGCTATGGCCTCAATCGTATCGGGGGTGAGTGAGCCCCGCACCACAAATGCCCGAGGATCGCGGCGCACGGTGTCCAACACTTCGACCAGCCCAGCTAGGTCGGCGACGGGATGTTCCTGCGGCACGAACCACGCGCCGGCCTCGTAGGAGATTTTGCTCCACTCCTGCTTCGCGGTGTCCCACTTCCACCGTTTGGTGGCGCGGGCGTCCTTCACCGTCCGCAAAACGGTGATGCCGCAGCTCGTGTCAGGTGGTGGGGCCAACGTCACTCGGCGCACCGGCCGTCAACAGCGAGGGGAAGCACGGCGCCCAATGCCTACGCCCGGCTGCCCGCGGGATACGTTACGGCGAGGGGTCGCACGTTCGGCCAGATACGACTCAGGCCTTCCCGAGCCTTGGCCAGCAGATCGTCAGGCTCGATGGCGCAAGCTGTGCAAATTCCTAGCGCTAGCCCCTGGCCGGGTGCGTCACAGGCTGGCGTGACCACCGCCACCGAGTAGCTGCCAGACAACAGCGGCCGTGGGCAGCAAGCGCATAGTGCAGGCTGGTCGGGGGGCATCGAGCTGAACCCGATCACCGCGTCGCCCGCCGTCCGCACGAGCCTGGCCGCCGCAGCATCGCCGGTCAGCGCAGCGGTTACTAGGTTCAGGAAGTCGATCGGCCGAACGATGTCGACGCAGAGCACACCACCGGACTCGGTGGTGACGCAGCGGGCGACATTGCTCAGATCAATGAGATCGTCGGGGCGCCTCATGCGCTGCGGCCCCATAAGACGGCGATTTCTGCCTCGACGCCCTCGCGCCACCCTGGTTGAAGCGCCCAGTGAGGCCAGCGCCGGCCATCACGCCCGACCTGCTCCGGCGGGGTGCAGGCGAGGCGTCCGTCGGGGCGTTCTTCTACCCGCATGCCAGAGAGATTCACGCCGGGCAGACGGATCGAAGCGAATGCTAGACCGGCGTTCACTCGGCGGAGTTGCACGCGCTCGACAACAACGGCCTCGCCGTGTTCGCGGTCGCTCACTTGGCCCGCTCCCCGGTCAGACGAGCATGGCAGGCAAGGGCCGATCCCATCTCCTCAAAGGCTAGAGCGATAGGCCAGCCAGCCTTGAGGTAGGCATTTGCAGCAACCACACCGGATGGATCCGGCCAGGCCACGCCCTCATCGAACGTGAACAGCCCGGCTGCGCTGCCCGGTTCCATCAGCCCTTCGGGTGATGGCTCAACGCCGGGCGGGGCTGCCACCACAAAGACGTGTGGCGGTCGAATGCAGACGTTCAAGCTGTAGCTGGCAGGTAAGACGATGCGGCTGTCGGACCGCTCGGAAGCTTTGAACATAGGTGCGTCCTAACTTGGACGCGAAGGCGCTTGCGAAGTGCGATTGGCTGGGCTATCTGTTCGGTGCCGCCGACAGATATCTTTGCCTACCGGACCCCCGCACGCCTGTCGCGTCGCGGGGGTTTCGTTTAAGCTGCCTGGAGTTCGTGCTCGGACGTCGTCCGGCGCGGCGCAGTCATCCGGCCTTTGGCCCAATCCAGCGCGTCGCCCCAGCGATAGAGCGCGCGTGCTGAGAACAGGCTGTAGGGCGGGCCACCACCGCGAGTGGCCTTGGTGGCCAGCGTTCCCACCGCGACGGGAAAGCCGCTTGCGGTCAGCGCGGCGGACGTAGCTTCACGGGTGAGTAGCGCGTCAGGGCTATCAGGGATCGGGTGCGCCATCTGAACGACCATCCTTGCATTTGCGCGCCGGAGCGCGCGGTTGCTAATGGCTGCTTATCCAGACCAGATCGGCTGCAAAGTCCAAATGAGATAGCGGCCGAAATCGGCCAGCCGATTTGAGCGCGCCTACCTCCTCTCTCCTCGCGTCCGGCGCAGGTGATCGGGTAACATTGCGTGGACCCGTTCAGCATCTTCGTGGCGGCAGTTGAAGTTTGCGATGCACACCGTCACCAAGTCGTCTCGCTTTGGCTTGGCCTTATGCTTGCTCAATATGGCTTCGCCTTCAGCCAGCATGTATGAGAGCATTTGAGCATCGTTGTCAGATTTGACGGAAGTTTCCTGGCCCGAGTGCGGCCACGCCGTAAGTATTTGTCCTGCGTCAAACACGAGATCGTGGAAGCGCACACGCGAGGCATTGGTGACCTCGCCAATGTGAGCCATATACTCAAGCGTTGTCGCGTCAAAAAGTATTTCTGAAGTCAGGAAGAAAGTGGGCTTGATGGGCTCGTGTGGGATGGAGGTCGGTTTCCCAAGCCCGTTAAATGGTCGACCCTCCACACGCACCACGCCCTCTCTGGCTTTTGCGTTCAGCTCCGCCAGCGCGCTATTCACAGATTCCGAGGCTTCGTCAGCGGCTTTCCATTCTTCGTCGGTCTGTTCATTTCCGCTCATCAGGAGCGCTTGAATCGGATCAAGCCGTTTTGAAATATCAGGCGACTGTCGCTCGCCAAAGGCGATCCAGAGGACAGCCTCCGCGACGGTCATCCGTGAACCGGGGGCGGATCCCATCACACGCTTGCCGCCCGTAGTTGCACCACTACGCCTTTAGGCTCGGCCTCGCCCAAGAACTCTGCAATGCGCTTCGAGACCGCTTCGGCGGCTGCGACAAGCGTGGTATCCGCCACGTGGGCATACCTGGCTGTTACGCCCGCCACACGATGCCCGAGCAACCCGGCGATGGTCAGCTCTGAAAACCCCAGCCCAGCCGCCACTGCGGCGAACGTGTGCCGCAGGACATGCACGGTGACGCCTACCAGCTTCGCCTTAGCACAAAGGCGGCCAAGAAGCGCTGGAACACCCACGAAGTGGCTGGACCCTCGATCGGCTGGAAACGCCCAAGCGGACCCGGCCGGCCTGGTCATGCGCTCCAGCAGGTCCAGAGCTGGCCGCCCAATAGGGCGCAGCTCAACCCGAGCCCCGACCTCCCGGGCCTTGATACCCTTGGCATCCTGCAGCCGAAGGCAATTGCCAGGCGGGTCTACCCAAGCCAGCGGCAGGGACAGCACCTCCATCCGCCGACAGCCGGTCAGCAGTAAGAAGCGGATGGCGGCCAATCCGGTCGCGCTGGCGCCCTCGCTTTCCATCCCTCGTAGCGCGGCGCCCAACTTTCCGATTTCAGCTGACGTCAGAAACCGGGTCTGACGCCCCTCCGGTAAGCGCTCAACCCCCCGCGCAGGATTGTCCTTGATGATCTTCTTGCGAACGGCAAACTCAAGAATGGTCCCAAGCATACCGATACTTCGGGCGGCGACACCCTTCCCACCCGTTGAAACGCCGCCCCTGCCCTTTTCACGTCGTGGCTGGGCCGACTTCCCAGCCACAATGTCAGCTTGGAGCTTCTCAATGTCCGCGCTCGTGAGAGCCACCACGCGGCGAGCTCCGATGAGCGGCTTGACGTGGACCGCAATCCGGCTTCGGTCCATCGCCAGGGTGGAGGGCTTCATCTTGCCTTGCACATCGTCCAAGTACAGGTCGCACAGTTCGCCGACGGTGATCGACGTCCGGATTGCCTTGCGATCTGCCGACGGATCTGACCCCTTCGCCACCTCGGCGAGACGTAGCTTTGCGAGCGCTCGAGCTTCGTCTGGCGCCAAGGAGCCGATACGCCCCAGCGCCAATTTGCGCTGCCTACCCTCTGCGTTTCGATACTTCAGAATGTAGCTGCCAACGCCGGATCGCATGAGGCGCACGCCGAACCCGCGGAGCTCCGTATCCCAGGCAAACGTCTCCGTCTCACCCACAAGCGGCACTAGCCCGTCGATAAAACGCTTGGTGATCTTGGGCATAGCGTCGAATTGGTTCCGTGATCGTCGTTACCGAGCCGCGGAACCAGCCCGGAACCACATGGGCGCAAATGGTAGCCGATCATAGCAAGCCGCTGCAAACTCCAATTGCTGAAAAATCTGGCAAAACGGAGAGGCCGGCAAACCGGCGCAATTCGTTGCAAAAGCCAACCCTAACCTTGCCAAGGTTGGGGTCGAGGGTTCGAATCCCTTCGCCCGCTCCAGATTTTCTCAATGAAATCAAGCGATTAAAGGCGGTCCTACGGGGCCGTTTTTGCTTACATTGGCCTAGGGGCGTCGCACAATAAGCACTGTGTAAGCGATCTGGAGGAAGTTCACGGATAGGATGGCGCCTAATTGGCGCCTCGATCCCGCTCCTAGATGCGTTCTGCGCCAGGCCAAAGGGCGGATCAGACGATTGATGCCCCCCTCCACGGATAGGCCGAAGAGCAAAGTACGGTGGGCATGCGCCGCTAGGACCCCGACAGGGCAGTTCCCCGCAGACTCTCGCATCCGCTATCGCCGCTACCCGACAAGGTGCGCCTCATGTAGGTGACCAAGGACGCGGTCGGCCGAGTGATGGGTTGTCGTCCGGTCGCCGTATTGATTAGGGCGCCCAACGTGATCGGCTTAAGCCTCCAGCAAGGGCTCGCAGGCCAAGATTTTTTCACGCGATACGCTCTTGCGATATGAAGGCCGATCGCCCATCCTATCATCGTCTCTGGATAGAGGCTGCGAAGAACCCTGAGAAGCGGTTCTGGTGTGAGGTGCTGCTGGATAGCGGCAAGCTTGGCTGGACCAGCCTGATTACCGGTCCACTGCGCTGTCATCCCCGCGATGACGCCCTGCGCTGGAGTCGGTTCTCCTTTTTGAAGGAGAGACCGGTATGAAGCCTAATAAAATAATCGTAAAGTTTGAGGATGTGGCTGAACAGGTTAATGGACCTGTGAAACGCCTCGTCGGATTTGTTCTGGCCAAGAACATGCTGAGTGTGTTCGACGCAGCCGACCTGGATGCCAATCCCCGGTCCGCGAAGGCTGGCGCGGTAACCCAGGCGATTATCGAGAGCATCGAGACCGACCCGACCATCTTCCCCTTCAAGACAAAGGGCATCCTGGTCGGCTCATCGTCCTTCAGCACGCTCCAGCGCCATCGCTATGAGCTGCGCTTCATGGACACGCAACTTGAGGGGGTCCTGGACGGCGGCCATAATATGCTGGCCATTGGCACGCACATCCTGTCTCGCGTCATCGATGATCCCCGCCAGATCAAGCGCATTAAGTTGTGGGACGACTTCAAGGAAGCGTGGACCGCAAACCGCGCCGCCATTGACGCAATCCGCGACGAATTGACGTTCCTTGTGCCAGTCGAGATTCTGGTTCCCACCGATGCGGATGACGAGGAGGTTGTTGAGGCCTTCAAATCGTCCTTGCTGGAGATTTGCGCAGCGCGGAACAACAACGCTGAGCTGACGCTCGAAGCGAAGGCAAATCAAAAGGGATTCTACGAGGCGATCAAACTGGCACTTCCGGAAGAGATTGCATCCCGTATCGAGTGGAAGAGCAATATGGCCGGGGGCGACGTCAAAGTCCGCGACGTGGTTGCCTTGTCGTGGATCCCGCTTTCGCTGCTCCCACTGCCAAAAGGCGTGAAGGCGCCGCCGCCGCAAAACCTTTACCGCAACAAGGGTGACTGCGCGGCGCTGTTCGACAAGCTGATGAGCGACCCGTCAGTAACGAAACCGACGAACGGCCCGATCCATCAGCTCGACAACCCCGCAATTCAAAGCGCGATTAATGTTCTCGGCAGTTTGCCGAGTCTGTACGATCTCATATATGCCGAATTTCCAGAGGCATATAAGCGATGCGGCGGTGACTTCGGACGTATCTCAGTGGTGCGTTTCTTTGATGCTGGGAAGAAGGCTAATCCGAAGTACATGAGGTCCCAACCGCGCACGCATTTTACGGAGCAACCGATCAAGTACAGCTATCCCGATGGGCTGATTGTTCCGCTCGTTTGGGGGCTTCGGGCACTAATGCGCGTGCAAGATGGAAAGGTTGTTTGGATCGTTGATCCCACCGAGTTCGTGAAGCGGCACATCGATTCCATTGTTGGTGCATATAAGCTGGTTCTAACCATGTCGCGCTTTGATCCGGTAAAGATCGGCAAGAACGAGGCATCTTACGGCATTGCGGAAAGTGAGTTTGAGAAGGCGTTGCTGAAGCAGGAGTCGGTCGCCGCCTAGACGGCCCGCTCCCGACCACGCGACGGCTTAATTTGGCCGCCGCGCCTTCCTTTCGCGCCCTCAGGCACATGGATAACAGGCAATGACTGCAGAGCTCCTTTTTATCGCCGACGGCGAAACACAAGAACTATTTATCGTCGATAACAGCCTCTCAGACTGGACCTGCCTCCGCTACATCGAATCCTGGGCTCATGTCTCGGAAGCGCTCGACATTGCGACGGGCTATTTCGACATCGGTTCCCTGCTTGCGCTTAATGGCCAATGGCAGAATCTCGGAAAAATTCGGATCTTAATGGGCGCGGACCATACATACCGGAGCAGGAAGGCGCTTCTCGAAGCAGTCAGCAAACGAACGCTGGACGTTTTGGACCAGAGCCTGGAAGCCGACAAAGCCGAAAATCCATTTCTGCGAAAGGTTCCGTCGATCCTGGATGCATTGCACACCCGCCAGATCGAGTGTCGCATTTACGACCGGGCAAAATTCCATGCCAAAGCATATATCACTCATGCGCGTGACGACGCCGATGGTTCACGCGCGCTGGTCGGCTCCAGTAACTTCACCATGGCCGGGCTCACGACGAACGTCGAGCTTAATGTCCAGGTTCAACCCGCTCCACAGGTCCGGCGACTTCAAGCCTGGTACGAGTCACACTGGAGCGAAGCCTCCGATGTGACAGACCAGGTCATTGAGACAATCGAACGCCATGTTCAGTCCTACACGCCATTTGACATCTATGGGAAAGCATTACAGGAATTTTTCCGGGGACATGAGCTCACCGACAACGAGTGGGACGAAACGCGATCACGCCTTTTCCCGAAGCTCGATCGCTACCAGAAGGAAGCGTATTGGGCGCTGCTGAAGATTGCCCGCCAGCACGGCGGCGCTTTTCTGTGTGACGGCGTCGGACTGGGAAAAACTTTCGTCGGGCTGATGCTGATCGAGCGAATGATCTTGCATGAGGGCAAGCGGGTTGTTCTGTTTGCACCGAAAGCCGCGAAGGAAGGAGTGTGGGAACCGCATCTCCGCACGTGGCTGCCGCACATTGGCGGCGGTGCCGATTTCAGCAATCTCGCTGTATTCAGCCATACCGACCTTGGCCGTGAGGGCGACTTCCCCGAGCGGTTTCGCCGAATTGCCGAGCTTGCCGACGTCGTCATCATCGACGAGGCGCATCACTTTCGGAATCCCGGTCGTCGTGCGCTTGATGAGACGCGTGAGCCTTCCCGCTACTACCGGCTCTACGACCTGCTGGACAACGCGGCGCGCTCGAAGACGACATTCCTGCTAACGGCGACGCCAATCAACAATCGGTTGGCTGATTTCCGTCACATGGCGGAGCTCTTTACCCGCCGAGACGATGCATTTTTTGCGCGGACGCTTGGGGTGAACAATTTCCGCGCGCATTCCAATAACCTTGAGAAGACGCTTCGCGCGAACGTTGGACACGATGTGGCCGATGTGTCTGAAGAGATGGCAGATGCCCAACGGTTACTTTCCGCCGACAGGGTCTTCGAAAGCCTCGTTGTGCAGCGCAGCCGTGGCTATGCCCGCGAAAGCCAGATCCGCGAGACGGGACAGGCAGCAGTCTTTCCGGATCGCAAAGCACCGCAGGTCGCTGACTACTCCATTCGTGCCACCTATGGCCGCCTGCTCGAAATCTTTGAGGCAGCTTTCTCCCGGTCGAATCCTCTGTTCACACTGCCGATGTATTATCCACTGGCTTGGTATAAGGGACCGGACCAGAGCATCGATAAATTGGAGCAGGGACGGCAACAGCAGGTAGTTGGACTTATTCGCACTGGCTTTCTGAAGCGTTTTGAAAGTTCAGTTGCCGCTTTCGAGCTATCCTGCGATCGACTGCTGCAGAAACTTTTGGCCTTCTTGAAGAAGAATTGTGAGCCCGGCAGCGAGCAAAGCCTCCTGCAACGTTGGATGGCTCAGAATGCCAAGACCCTCGACTACATCACGAATCGGCGCTCGGCCTTTTGGGCCGAGGAGGGTGAGGACCCGGAGGATGAGGACATCGTTCCCGAGGAAATGCTGGCGGCCATCGAGAAGCTCGATCGCACGGAGTACGACGTACCAGGAATGATCAACGAGACTCTCCTTGACCTCGCTGAAATTACAAAATTTCTGGAAGAGACACAGAAGTTCCAACCGAAGCACGACGATAAGCTCAAGAAGCTGATACGCCTGTTGAAGTCGAAGGAGCTAGTCGGCCAAAAGGTCCTGATCTTTACCGAGTTCGCCGACACCGCCCGCTACCTGAAGCAGCAACTGATCGCCGCCGGCATCGACGGCGTTGGCCAGGTGGATAGCGCCACCAAGGGAAACCGCGCCGATATCATCCAGCGCTTCTCTCCCTATTACAACGGCAAGACCTCGGAAGCGCTTGAAGCCGCCGGCCGGCCGGAAATCCGCGTCCTCATTTCCACCGACGTGCTCTCAGAAGGCCTGAACCTTCAGGACGCGTCTCGGATGATGAACTACGACATCCACTGGAACCCGGTGCGCTTGATGCAGCGCATCGGCCGCGTCGACCGACGGATGAATCCGGCCGTGGAAGCACAGCTCGACGCGGACCACCCAGAAGTTGCCTCGTCTCGCGGTAAGGTCAGCTTTTGGAATGTCTTGCCGCCAGATGAGCTCAACGCCCTGCTAAGCCTTTACACCACTGTAACCCGCAAGGTGCTGCTGATTTCCAGGACCCTGGGTATCGAGGGAAAGAAGCTGCTGACCCCCGACGACGACTACGCGGCGCTGCGCGATTTCAATCAGGCCTATGAAGGCACCCGCACCGCGATCGAGGACATGCACCTCGAGTACCAGGCGCTGCTGAAGGCTGACCCCACTCTGGAGGCGAGGCTGCGCCAATTGCCGGGGGGAGTATTTAGCGGCCGGAAGCGGCCAGCGAGGGGCGTGCGCGGCGTCTTCTTCTGCTACGCGCTGCCAGCACTCGACCGCGTGCTTGGCGAGTTTACCGAAGCCGCGGGGATCACCCGCTGGTACCTCTACGACATCGACCGCAAGGCCATTCTGGAGGAGCCGGGCGATATCGTCGCCAGCATTCAGTCCAAGCCCACAACCCCGCGGATCTGCAACGAAGACGAACCGACGCTGCTAGATATCCGGGGCAAGATCGAGCGGCATATGAAGAACACCTACCTGAAACGCATCGACGCACCCATTGGGGTCAAGCCTGCGCTTCGCTGCTGGATGGAACTCAATGAGGGCAACCAATGACCGGCCGCCACGCACAGCTCGGGGCAATTCGTACCTTCCGCTCCCTGATCAAATACCTCCGGGACGAGATGGGTTGGCCAATCGGCGCCGATAGTTTCGAGGACCTGACCTTCGACTATTCCGCCGAGGAACTGGGCATTGATGCGAAAAATGCCGCTAAAATTGAGGAGATAAAGCGCCTTCGGCCGCTCGCATCCGGACAGCCGTGGGGCATTTTCTTCGTCAAGTTCGAGCCGAAGCGCCTACCGGTCGTGGCGCTGCGCCGGATCCTCAGCCAGGTGGTGCTGAAGAAGCGCGCTACCGCGAAAGCTGCTGAACTTGCCGCTTGGGCGGCGGACGACCTGCTGTTCGTCTCTAACTATGGAGAGGGCGATGCCCGCCATATCAGCTTTGCGCATTTCTCGACGGCGGAGGGTGGTGCCGACCTGCCGACGTTGAAGGTGCTGGGCTGGGACAACCTGGACACGCCGTTGCACCTCGACGATGTCGCCGAGCGGCTGACACGCGATCTGGCATGGCCAGAGGACGATGACGATGCGAAGGCCTGGCGGAAGGCCTGGCGAGCAGCGTTCACGCTCGGACACCGGGAGGTCATCACCACCTCCCGCGACCTCTCCGTCCGCCTGGCCGAACTAGCGCGGGCTATTCGCGATCGGATCGGAACAGCCCTTGCGATCGAGAGCGCGAAGGGTCCCCTTACGGTCTTGATGAAGGCGTTCCAGAGCACGCTGGTGCATGACCTGGACGCGGCCGGCTTCGCCGATATGTACGCCCAGACGATCGCTTACGGTCTGCTATCCTCCCGCATCGCTGACCCAAAGGCGCGAACAGCGGACGACTTCGCGGCCCATATGAGAACCAACCCGTTTTTGCGCGAGTTGATGCAGACGTTTCTGCATGTTGGAGGACGGCGTGGCAAGGCGGGCGGTCCCGGTATTGACTTCGATGAGCTGGGAGTCAGCGAGGTAGTTGCTCTCCTCGACCGCGCAAATATGGAAGCGGTCATCAGAGACTTTGGCGACCGGAATCCTTTGGAGGATCCCGTCATCCACTTTTACGAGCTCTTTCTTTCCGAGTACGACGCCCATAGGCGCATGCAACGCGGCGTTTTTTATACCCCACGGCCCGTTGTGTCCTACATTGTTCGGTCCGTGGATAACGTGCTGCGAACCGAGTTCGGTTTAGCCGACGGCCTCGCTGACACGGCCACTTGGGCCGAGGTAGCACAGCGATTTCCAAAGATTAAGATTCCTGCCGGTGTTCAACCGAGCCAACCCTTCGTAGAAATCCTTGATCCTGCGACCGGCACAGGTACCTTTTTGGTCGAGGTTATAGCGATAATTGAGGCGACTATGCGCCAGAAGTGGCAAGCCGAGCGCAAGAGCGAGTCGCAAATTCGGTCATTGTGGAACGACTATGTCCCTAAGCATCTGCTGCCCCGCTTACACGGCTACGAGTTGCTGATGGCTCCGTATGCAATCGCACATCTTAAAGTCGGGCTGAAACTCTTCGAGACCGGATATCGTTTTGAAAGCGATGAAAGAGCGCGGATTTTTCTGACGAACGCACTCGAGGCTTCCTCGGCTGTTGGCCAGCAGCGATTGGCGGGAGTTCTACCAGCCCTCGCTGAGGAAGCGCGAGCGGTAAATGAGATCAAGCAACATACGCGGTTTACGATCGTTGTCGGCAACCCGCCCTATGCCGGACATAGCCAGAACAACGATGTTCCGTTCATCGTAGATAAAGTCTACGATTATAAGCGGGGCTAAGCGGATCTTCAGAAGCCTGGCCAAGCAAAGTGGCTTCAGGACGATTACGTCAAGTTTCTTAGATTTTCCGAATATCAGATTGAGCTTACGGGCTGCGGGGTAATTGGATTTATTACGAACCACGCATTGCTCGACAATCCTACCTTTAAGGGCATGCGTGGTCATTTTCTCCAAACATTCTCTCATCTCTCGGTTATTGACCTGCATGGTAATGCCAATAAGAAGGACAGAGCTGAAGACGGTTCGAAGGACGAGAACGTCTTCCAGATAAAACAGGATGTTGCAATTTCATTGCTTACGCGCGCTCCCGGTCGCGTGGCGGACAGTAAGCCTACTGTTCAAAGGGGTGACCTGCTCGGTCTAGAAGCAAGCAAGCTAACCACCTTAGCCGGAAACACGGCTGGGAAGGTTGTCAGCACCAGCATCGTTCCACTTCCTCCTGAGTTAATATTTGCCAGCCGCGATGCTGCTCTTAAGGAGGAATACAATGGCTTCCTCTCGCTTCCTCAAATTTTTGACCAAAATGGAGATCCCGCACCCGGTATCGTTACGACGCAGGACGAGTTCGCAATCTCCTTTTCTAAGCAGGAGCAGATTGAAAAAGTAGAACTCTTGCTAGCAAGTAAATCGGAGGCAGACGCAAGAGATCATTTCACTCTTTGCTCACAAAGTCAGTGGAACTATACAGAGGCAAAAAAAGGCGCTCAAGAAGGAAGACTGGCAGTCACAGATACAAAGAATTCTATATAGGCCGTTCGATATCCGTTGGACAGTTTACAACAAGCACGTAGCTGTTCATCGCCGCGAGCGTGTTTCTCGGCATATGATAGACACTAAAAACATTGCGATTTCAATCCCACGTTCAACAGAAATTCTGCGTGGGTGGGAGCACGTATTTTGTTCTGATTTGCCAATTCAGCATCACACAGTATCTCTTAAAGAGGTAAACTATCTTTTCCCACTTTGGTTGGCGCCTGAATGGCCGTCCACCAAAGCACGCGCAAACTTGTCGACCGCATTCGTGCGATCATTGACCAAGGCCACAAAACTAAATTGGTCAGAAAAGAAGTCTCGATACATGGGAGGCAACAGTGAGGCGACGAAGGATCCTGACTTCGGGCCAAATGAGGTTTTCGATTTTATTTATGCAGTTTTGCACTCACCCGCGTATCGGCAGCGATATGCAGACCTCCTCAAGAGTGACTTTGCTAAAGTTCCCGCCACCCCTTCTCGTGACTTGTTTGGGAAGCTTGCCCTCCTTGGCCATCAACTGATCGAACTTCATCTTCTTGCGGCGCCGAAAGGCGATTTAACTAAAATTACCTATGTTGGCCCCACCCGACCGATCGTTGAGCGAATTGCATGGGCCGATGGAGCAATTTGGATTGACGCCCCGGCCGCGCGCCGTGGCGAAGCGAGCGTTCCTGGCCACGTCGGCTTTTCTGGTGTTCCGGAGGCGGCATGGAACTTCCACATAGGGGGTTATCGAGTGTGTGAGAAATGGTTGAAGGACCGAAGGGACCGTCGACTTTCAGCCGGTGATATCGCCCAATATCAGAAAATCATTTTCGCTGTGATGGAAACTATTCGGCTTATCAGCGAGATCGATGCCTCTATCGAAGAGCATGGTGGTTGGCCTGGGGCCTTTGTGGTCACAGAAGCAGAGGCTTGAAAATGACGATCGATGAAATGGCCCAACCCCAGCGGGGTTTGACCTGCGGATGAGCGTTAGCGTCAAGGTTCTGTTCGGCCGGCCGCAGCACGAGATCGCATCGCTACTTCGCGACCACCTCAAGCGGTGTACGTCGGCGTCCCTTGTCGCTGGCTTCATGACCGTGGAGGGAATCGAGGCAATAGCAGCGCCGATCCAAGTCCATCCGGGCAAGCTCACCAACCTCGTCGTCGGCGCCGGCACTTGGCGCGCCTTCGACGCGCTTGACCGGCTCGTCCTGGCCGGCGTTTCGCCCGGCGCACTACACGTACATCTGGGGCACACACGACCGAGCGGAACGGTCAAACATCCGTTCCACCGCTATCATCCCATGCTGCACAGCAAGGTTTACCTCCTCGAGATGGGCGCAGGGGTGGCTGTGGCCTTTGTGGGCTCACATAACCTCACCGGCTTCGCCCTAAAGGGCCTCAACGGGGAAGCCGGCGTGCTGCTAGAGGGGCCAGCCGCAGCGCCCGAATTTGCCGCACTCCGGCAACATGTTGCCGAGGCCACGCGGCAAGCCGTGCAGTACGACCCCGGCATGAAGGAAGCCTATGCCTGGTGGACGATGCAGTTCATCGACGGTCTTTACGTGGAGGCCAATTCCGACCTCCCGAAAGATTCCGAAAACATGCGCACTATTGTTGTCCTCGCCGCGCGCGCAAGCGGGGCGAAGCCGCGGCCTGGCGAGATCATCTACTTCGAGATACCGGAGGCTCTTGACCGTATCCAGTCGATGCAAGCCGAAGTCCATATCTATCTCTTTTCAGCCCTACCTGCGTCGGCGGCCATTGCCCTCGCCGCGCTGGGCGCAGCGACTGCGCGGCTATCCTGCAAGGTGGAGGGAATCGAGTCCGGACGGGGCGGCATTGAACTCCGCGCAGACTGGCAAATCGATAACCGCCGGTATCCGGACTTAAAACGAACCGTTGCGCCTTTTCGGCCGACGACAGCCTCGGGGATGCAGCAGGTCCGGGTGCGGGTGGAGGGTGGCATAGCGCGTGACTACGAATACTTGTTTGATCCAGGAAAAATCGCCTGGGCGCCGATCTACGACCCCGAAGGCACGTTGGCCCCCGAGGAGCCTGGCGCTGAGGTATCTGAAAACCCCCCGTCGCTGATGCCGTTAGAGCAGTCGGGACGATTGGACCTGCCTTGGCAACGTGTCCGGGGATTAAAGCGCGCGAAAACTTCGACCTCGGATCCCCGACAGATTGCGCTTTGGGAGTCCACACCTGAGTCGGAGGCATTTATCCTGTTCTCCCTTCGCCGCCGCAGTTTGGAACGGCCCAAGTCACCCAGCGATCAGGACAAGGCGCAATGATTCAGTCCATGTTCCTGTCGCTGGACTCGTCCGGAATCGCGCGTTGCGTCGCCGACGCGCAAGCTTCCGTCTGCTATGCGGCACCAGGGATCCAGCAGCCGGCGGCAGAGGCGATCGCCCTTGTGGCCAAACGCCTTGGTCCAGAGCTCATAACAGTCATCTTGGATTTTGATGAGCGGGTCATGCGTATGGGTTTTGGAGATCTGGCTGCGGTGGTAGCATTGCGCGCTGCCGGAATCACCGTGCGTTCGACACCCGGATTGCGTACCGGGTTTCTGGTCGTTGACGAGCAAGGGTATATTTTCACGCCGATTGCGTGCTATCTGGAGGCGGACCGCCGGGACACCGACGCGCCAAACGCACTCCGCCTGTCACCGGATCAAGTCCGGGAGGCGCTCGCTCGCCTTTCCCCGACAGCCAAGGCTTTTGCAATGGCGATGGCGAAATCGCTCGATGAGCGCGAACGGATTCGCGTCCAAGCGGTCGAGGTGCGATCGGACAATGTGCCGGAGGCTCAATTCGTCGAAGTCGAGCACCGCCTGAAAGAAGCGCCGCCTGTACAGTTCGACGTCGCACGGCAGGTGAGGGTCTTTGAGCCCTATCTTCAGTATGTCGAGGTTCGCCTGACCGGCGCTGCGATTCAGCGCCGCCGGCTCGCAATTCCCAAGGTCATGCAGAATCTCGGTGTTCCGGAAGGCGCCCAGTCCCGCTTCAACACCACCTTCGACCTGATCGAGCGCGAAGGCACGCTGTCGTCGAAGCATATCGAGGAGGCGTTGAACGACATTCGCAAGAACTTCACGCCATCGCTCGGTAAGGACCATGGCCGCGTCCTGCTCAAGGCGCAAAAGCCTTTATTTGAGCAGCGACTTGCAGAACTGCGATCGAAACTTCAGGAGTTTCAGCGCGAGGTGAAGGCAAAACTGCAAGAAACGCTAGATCAATCTCGTAACGAGGTGATCGCCTACTACGCCCCGCGGGTTCGTGAGGACCCGCCTGATCAATTCCGCGGTCAACTGCTGCGGTCTGAGCCGACTGACGACGATGTGCGCCGTTGGTTAAATCAGAAGTTGGACGGCGTATTCCCGACAGCCGAGGAATTGATCCAAAAGATGGAACTCGAACAAACCTACAAGGACGTTACCTTTGAGACGCTGAACAAGCCAGATTTCATGGATCGTCTCCGTGAGGCATTTCCGGCCGTGGATTGGGACAAGGCCTACAACGAATTCAAGGCGGCCGGCGCTTCTATGGAGCAGGCCCAGGGGATGTAGGAGAGATCAAACCCGGTCATAGTTTATTCTTTCACATCACCACGGCCGTATCGAGCTATGGCTGCCGACTCGGCGGGCGTGCGCAGCCCAAGCGCGCGGATCTCGTCGAGGATATCGGCCGGCGTGGCAGGCCCTTCCCCCCGGACAGCGGTCTCGATGATCGCCGTTAGCTCACCTTGCAGCGAGCGATGATTCCGTTGCGCGCGCTCCCGCAGCCGTCGGACGAGGTGGTCGGGAACGTTCTTGATCGAGAGGTTAATTGCCATGGTTTCAAGCCGCATCCTGGTCAGAGACATTGTAGCGGTCCTGCGGCGGCTCCCCCACTTGAACGGCAGTGGGGAAGGTGGAGGCACGTCCCATCTGTGGAATTCGCCGGGGACAGTCTAAACTCCTGGTACGCTCGTGGCCAGGCGCCGAAGTTTGGCGAAAGCTCGGTCTGTTGCAATGAACCGGGCCAACATTGGTGCGATCAACTTGCCTGGCTCAACCCCGGTCTGCCCGGTTTCATGCGCGAGCAACTGCCCGTAGGCGACGAGATCGCGATAGAGGACGGCAGACAGTTCGACGGTGAGCTTGACCGGCTTGTCGTCCACGATCGCGCCGAGCTTCAGCTTCGCCATGGTCGGTTACCTCACGCTGGGTAGGGTTCGAGGATGAGATCGTGGGTCACCATCACGCGGACCGGGAAGCCCGGGCGGATTGTAATCGTCGGCTGGACGTTCAGCGACCGCCCGACGACCTGCTCGCCGACCTGACTGAAGCTCTGCGACGCCCCCTGGCGAAGGGCTTGGACGAGGGAGTTCTCGTTGTTGCTGGTGCCGGCCTCGGCGCCGACGCTGAGGATGGTCGAGAGGATCGCGGCCTTGAACAGCATGCCCCAGTGGTTGTCGACCTCGTCTTCGAGCCCGGCGTAGCCCTCGGCGTCGGCGCCCGGCTGGCGCTCCAGAACGATCGAGCGCCCGTTCGGCATGATGAGGCGGTTCCAGACCAGCAGCGCGCGGGATTGGCCGAAGGCGACCTGGGCGTCGTATTGCCCGACGAGGCGCGCACCCTGCGGGATCAGCAGAAAGCGGCCGGTCGGGCTGTCGTAGACATCCTCGGTAACCTGGGCGGTGACCAGGCCGGGCAAATCCGACCGCAGACCAGTGATCAGTGCCGCCGAGATGACGGCGCCGGCCTGGAGGAGATACTGGCTCGCGGGCGAATCGATGCGATCCGGGCTGACGGTGCGGCGATCGACGTTGCCATTGAGGAAGGCCAGCTTGTGATCCGGCGAGGTCAGGTCGGCGGCGCTGGCGGAGCCCGCTGCGACGGCCGGGTTGCTCGACGCCCGGGCGACGCTTGGCGCGGCATTTTGGCCAGCATTGGTGGTGGCGAAAAGATGGCTGGTGCGTGCGGCCTCCTGCTCCTGCGCAATGCGCTGCTGCTCGGGATCGGGTCCGGCGGCGGGTGTCGGCATGCCGGGCGCTGGGGCACCGGCCGCTAAAATCGGCCGACCCAGATCGCCAGGCAGCGCCGGCCCGAGTTGCGGCACGTTGCGCGGCAAACCGGTATAGTCGCGCGGCAAGTTGGCCAGCCCGTCCGGGGTCGAGCGATTGCCGGTGTTGTAGAGTTCGGAGCCAGTGGTCTGCCGCTGCGGCTGCAAGGCGACGAACAGCGCGCCGCCGATCCCGATTGCCGCGGCGGTGCCAAGCCCGAGTAGCACCTTGCGCGAGAGCCGAGTCACCGGCGGCCGGCTCGGTCGCAGCCGCATCGTCAGCGGCGCGCCGGCGCTGCCCAGATCAGCGCCAGGCTCGGTCGGCGACGGCTCGCTCACGATTGCGGTCTCCCGTCCGTCCGGACGACGCGAACCTTCTTCTGGTGCTCGCCGCCGAGGCGGAGCTCAGCGGCAGCAAATAGCCGGTCGATGATCATGTGGTTGCCCTGAACGCGGTAGTTGACCAGCTCCGCGCCACCCTCAGGGCCGATCACCCAAAGTGGCGGCATTTCGCCCTGGCCGATGCCGCTCGGAAATTCGACAAACACCTGACGCCCATCATCGAAGGCGCGCAGCGGCCGCCAGGCCGGCGTATCGCCTTCAATGCGGTAGCGGAAATTGAGCGCATTGATGTCGACGCCCGTCGCGACCGGCGCCGCAAGCTCGGCTGCCGCATTCTGGCGTCGCAAAGCAATGAGCTGGTCCTGCGCGTAGGCCCAGGAGACCGAAGCCATGTAGGTCTTCTCGGCCGACCGTAATTCGATATGATATGTGCGCCGGTCCGTGTTGATGATCAGACTGGTCGTCAGATCCGGTCGTGTCGGTTTGACCAGGATATGAACGCGTTTGGTGGCACCCACACCGCTCTCGGTATCGCCGATGATCCAGCGCACCGTGTCGCCCGCGGCAACCGGTCCGGCGCCGACGAGCTGCTCCCCCGTTTCCAGTGCGATATCGGTGATTTCGCCGGGCGCGGCATAGACCTGATAGAGGGCACCGTCCGTGAAGGGGTAGACCTGAATCGCGTTGATGTAGCCCGCGCGCGTCGGTTGCACGCGCGCGGCGCCATTGGCGAGTTCGACCCGCGCGCGCGGGTCACTGGTGTCCACCGGCGCGGTCGTGCCCCGCGGAATTGGCTTCAATTGCCCCGGAAGCGGCAGTGGCTGCGGGAGCTGTACGATCTTTACTGGCTTCGGTGGATCGGGGACCAGAACGGCCTGATGCGGCGTATCGTCGTATTTGATTTCCGGCGGCTTCCAGGCCGCGCAGCCGGGCAAAGATGCTGATGCAAGCAGTAGGGTCGCGAATGGCATGCTGCGCATCAGCCGAGCTCCTTTGACCAGTTGAGGGCATGGACGTAGAGGCCCAGTGGGTTCTTCTTCAGCCGATCAGCATCGGTCGGCGTCTGCACCACTATGGTGAGGATCGCGCTCCAGCGTTCGGTGGCGGCCAGCGCATCGTCCACGTAGTGGCGCTCGGTCCATGCGATCCGAAAACTGTCGTCAGACGCACGAATAACGCTGGAAACTTCGACGGCAATTTGTGCCTTGCCGATCTTGCCGAACGGATCGTTGACGCGGGCATAGTCGTTGAGTGCGAGAGCGCCTTTGTCGGTGACGTAGTTGTAGGCCTCCAGCCAATTCTGCCGCAGAACAACCGGATCGGCCGGCACGCTGCGCACCTGCTCTATGAAGCGCGCCAGATGCCAGGCGATCTGCGGATCGGTTGGGCGATAATCGGCTTGTGCCGGCGCCACCGCCTGGGCTTGGCCGAGCTTGTCAACCTGTACCACCCAGGGCGTTATGATGCCGCGGGCGGATTGCCAGACAAGGCCGCACGTAAGGCCGGAACTCAGGGCGAGCATGCCGAAGAATGCGAGCCGCCAATTCTTCGCCTGCACGCGTGCGTTACCGATGCGCTCGTCCCAAACCTGGCCGGCGCGCTGGTAGGGTGTTTCCGGCAGGGGCGTGTGGCCGTAACGGACGGACGGTCTCCGGAACATTATCTACTCCCCTTCAGACAGATTGACGGATGACCCGCCGCTTGCACCATCACCGGAACGGATTGCGTTATGCGCTGCTGAGGCGCCGCTTCTGATCGCCTGGCCGCGCTTCATTTGTTTTGCCCAGGCGGGCGCACCCGCGCTGCCGCCGCCAATCGGCGTGCCGCCGCCGGTTCCTGCACCACCGCCCGTAACGGCCCGGCCGCCTTCGGCAAAACTCTCGCGGAGAGACACGGCCGCGCGACGGAGCGGGCTGATGGCAGCCGACACACCGGCGCCAGCGACGCCCGAAAGACGGCCGGCCTTGTAGGCCGCGGTTGCACCGCCGGCGACGGTCGCTGCACCCCGGGCGGTGCCGGCGATTGCACCACCGGCCGCCGCCGCACCACCGGTGGCGAGCGCTGCCGTGCCCATACCGGCGCCGGCGACGGCGAGGCCTGTGCCAACGCCCGCGCCCGCGCCAAGCTGGGGGCCGCCAGCGATCAAGCCATTGGCGATCGCCGGGCCGAAAATCGACAAAGCCAGCAGCGCCAGTGCAGCCAGGATCAGGGTGAGCGCGTCGCTGATCGTCGGGGTTTGTTGAACCCGCCGGTGAACTGGCCAAAAGTCGTCGAGCCAATGCCGATGATCACCGCCAGGACGAGCACCTTCACGCCGGACGAGACGACGTTGCCGAGAACCTTCTCGGCGAGGAATGCGGTGCGTCCAAACAGGCCGAACGGGACGAGCACGAAGCCGGCCAGCGTGGTCAGCTTGAATTCGATAAGGCTGACGAAGAGCTGAATCGCCATGATGAAGAAGCTGATGACGACGATCAGCCACGCAATGAGCAAGATCGCGATCTGAATGAAATTGTCGAAGAAACTGACGAAGCCCATCAAGCCCGAAATCGAGGTCAGAATCGGCTGACCCGAATCGATGCCTACTTGAGCAATCCGACCGGGCTGAAGAAGCTGCGCCTGGCTCAGCGTTCCGCCGCCAGCCTTGATGCCGAGACCGGCGAACGAATTATAGATGATCTGCGATAGATTATTGAAATTACCGAGGATGAACGCGAACACGCCGATGTAGAGCGTTTTCTGGATCAGACGTGCGATCACGTCCTCGTCGGGCGCCATCGCCCAGAACAGGCCAGCCAACGTGATATCGATGGCAATCAGCGTGGCGGCAAGCCAACGCACGTCGCTTGGACAAGGCCGAAGCCTGAATCGATATAACACGTGAATATGCCGAGAAAGTTGTCGATAACGCCGGTGCCGCCCATGGTGACTATTTCCGCTCCGGGGTGGCGGCTGGCGTGGCGGCGCTCGCTGGCGGCGTTCCGTAGGTAAAGAACCGCCGGCGGCTTTCCGCCCAGGCCGATTCACAAGCCGTATCCGTCGCAGCCGCCATTCCGATCCGCTGGCATCGATTTAATTCCGCGGAGAGCGGATCATCCTGTTTTGCGGCGCTGGGTTCTGGTGCGGACAGGCCCGCTATGCGGCCTCGCATATGGATAGTTGCAGCGACAATCATCCACGCGACGATCAGGAAGCCCGCGGCCCTTCCGATCCCTCCAATGCTGATAACGAACGCGGGCATCAATGAAACATCTGCGCGTTGCCCGGCTGGTAGCCGCCGCCGTAATTGAGAAAGCGCGCGAGCTGTTGCTGCGCCTGCTCCTGGCTCTCGACGTTTCGGGCGCCCTCCAGGCTTTGGGCGCGCGCGATGGCCGCCATCACCGCCGTCAGATCGGCGAGCTGCTTCGTCTGGATGCCGATGAGCTGGTTGCCTGATTGAGCAGCTTGCAGTGCCCCGGTGGCACCTTGGCTTGATGTGATCAGCGCATCGATCTGCGTGCGTGTGCTGTCGAGATTTTGCACGACGCCGGCTTGCACGCGCATGGCGTCCTGGAATCCGGCCAGCGAATTCTGCCAGCGGGTCTGGGCATCCGCCAGCAGTTGCTGGGAGGATGTGCCGTTCGAATAAGCCTGCGGGTAGGTCTGAGTGAATGCCTGATCGATTGAGGCTACGCTGTAGGCAATACGTTGCGCTTGGGCGAGCAGTTGCTGCGTCTGGCTGATGGATTGCTCAAGCTGCGCAAGCGAAGAGTACGGCAGGCTCGCCAGATTCCGCGCCTGGTTGATCAACATTGTGGCCTGGTTTTCCAGGCCCTGAATTTCATTGTTGATCTGTTGCAGTTCCCGCGCCGCGGTCAGCACATTCTGAGAAAAGTTCGTTGGATCGAAGACAATCCATTGAGCATTGGCCGGTAGAGCGGCGACGACGATGGCAATCGCGACCATCCTGCCCACAAGCGGCATGCTGCGAAGTATCATAGGGTGGCTTCCTTGCGCTGGTCGGCGAGCATGTCGGCGGCCCAATCGAGACCCTTGGCGCGCAGCCATGCGGCGGTGAAACCCTCGCGGCCATGGGTGGCTATCGTCGCGGCGATGGCCGCCTGATCGGTTTTCGAGGAGGCCGCCGTAAAGGCGAGTGCCACCTCGCTCAGGCCCAGTTCGGACAGGTGGTTGCCGCGTCGGGACTGGCAGTAGTAGTCGCGCTTCGGAGTGGATCGGGCCAGGATCTCGATCTGGCGATCATTGAGGCCGAACCGCCGGTAGATCGTTGCAATCTGTGGTTCCAGCGCGCGCTCATTCGGCAGAAATAGCCTTGTCGGGCAGCTCTCGATAATCGCCGGCGCGATAGCGCTGCCGTCGATATCTGCGAGCGACTGAGTGGCGAAAATGACCGAAGCGTTTTTCTTCCGCAGGGTCTTCAGCCACTCACGCAACTGCCCTGCGAATCCGCGATCATCGAGGGCGAGCCAGCCCTCATCGATGATCAGCAGCGTGGGCCGGCCGTCGAACCGGTCCTCGATGCGGTGGAATAGGTAGGAGAGCACTGCGGGGGCGCCGTCTGCGCCAATCAGCCCCTCGGTCTCGAACGCCTGCACCTCCGCCTCGCCGAGACGCTCGGTCTCGGCATCCAGCAGCCGTCCCCACTGTCCACCAACTGTGTAGGGCTGCAAAGCCTGCTTCAGCGCGTTTGACTGCAACAGAACGGAAAGCCCAGTGATGGTCCGTTCGCCGATCGGGGCGGACGCCAGTGAGCTCAGCGCCGACCAGAGATGTTCCTTCAATTCTGGGGTGACCGTGACCGCTTCGCGCGCCAGAAGGGCGGCAACCCATTCGGCAGCCCAGGCACGCTCGCCGGCGTCGTCGATCCTGCCCAACGGTTACAGCGCGACCGGCTCGATGATGTCGTCCGCCAGTGCACCGCCAAGGTCGTGCCAGTCTCCGCCCATGGCCAGCGCTGCGGCGCGGATCGACCCGCCAAAATCGAATGCGAATATCTGTGCGCCGGCGTAGCGGCGGAATTGCATCGCCATCAGTGCCAACAGCGTGCTTTTGCCGGCGCCGGTCGGGCCGACGATCAGCGTATGGCCGACATCGCCGACATGCAGGGAAAAACGAAACGGCGTCGAACCTTCGGTCCGCGCGAAGAATAGTGGCGGACCCTGAAAATGCTCATCCCGTTCCGGCCCGGCCCACACGGCCGAGAACGGCATCATGTGGGCGAGGTTCAACGTCGAAATCGGCGGCTGCCGGACATTGGCGTAGACGTGGCCGGGAAGACTGCCGAGCCACGCCTCAATGGCGTTCACCGTCTCACGCATGGACGTGAAGTCGCGGCCCTGAACAGTTTTTTCGACCAGGCGTTGTCGTTCCTCAGCAATCCGCGGATCAGCGTTCCAAACCGTAATGGTGGCGGTGACGTAGGCCTCGCCGACAAGATCGGAGCCGAGCTCCTGCAACGCGACATCGGCATCCAGCGCCTTGTTGGCGGCGTCGCTGTCCATGAGCACCGACGCTTCGTTGGTCATCACCTCCTTCAAGATCGCCATGATCGATTTGCGTTTGGCGAACCATTGGCGGCGGATGCGGCCGAGCACTTTGGTGGCGTCGGTCTTGTCCAAGCAGATCGCCCGTGTTGACCAACGATAGGGAAACGCCAGCCTATTCAGTTCGTCGAGCAGTCCGGGCCAGGTCTGCGAGGGGAACCCCATGATGGTCAGCGTGCGAAGATGTGCGTTGCCGAGCCGCGGCTCCAGGCCACCCGAAAATTCCTCGTCGACCAGGATGGCATCCAGGTGCATCGGGGTTTCAGGAACGCGAACGCGCTGGCGGCGCGTTGAAATGCAGTAATGCAGGTAGGTCAGGGTCTCCGGATCATCGAGCCATTCGGCCTCCGGCATAAAGCCATCGACCAGCGCCAGCACGCGGTCGGTCCGGTCGATGAATTCGGCGAGCGCGGCGCGCCAGTCGGCGCCGTCACGGTCCCGCCCCTCATAGAGCCAGGCCTCTGCGCGAGCGGCATCTTCGGCCGGCGGGAGCCATACGAGCGTGAGGAAATACCGGCTCTCGAAATGCGCGCCTTCCTCCTCGAACTGAGCCCGGCGCTCGGCATCAACCAGCGCGGAGGCCGCGTCCGGAAACTTGCTTTGCGGATAGCGATTGGCGGGCTGGCGCGTCGCTTCGACGAAGATTGCCCAACCGGAACCGAGGCGGCGCAGCGCATTGTTGAGCCGGCTTGTGATGGCGACCAGTTCAGCCGGGGTCGCTGAGTCAAGGTCTGGTCCACGAAAGCGCGCGGTGCGCTGAAAGGAACCGTCCTTGTTCAGCACAACGCCTTTCGCAACAAGAGCGGCCCATGGCAGGAAATCGGCGAGGCCCTGGTTGTGACGGCGATATTCAGCAAGGTTCATCATCGCGCCGTCTCACGCAACCAAGTGCTGTGGGTAGCGAAGATGCCGGCGCACAACGTCCACAAACGCGGGATCGCGCTTGGCGGCCCAAACCGCAGCGAGATGTCCGACCAGCCAGATTGCCGCGCCGGGAATCCACAGGCGGAGCCCGAGCCCAACCGCGGCGGCAAGCGTTCCGTTCACGATCGCGACGGCGCGCGGGGCGCCACCGAGCAGGATCGGTTCAGTCAGCGCGCGATGCACGGGCGCGTAGAATCCGGCGATCGGTTCAGCGTGATCCATCAGATCAAGGCTCCGCCGCCGAACTGGAAGAACGACAGGAAGAACGAGCTGGCGGCGAAGGCAATGCTCAGTCCGAAGACGATCTGGATGAGCCGCCGAAAGCCGCCGGACGTTTCGCCGAACGCGAGCGTCAGGCCGGTGATGATGATGACGATCACCGAAAGGACTTTCGCGACCGGACCCTGGATCGAATTCAGGATCTGCGTCAGCGGCTGTTCCCATGGCATGTTGGAGCCGGCGGCGTAGGCGGGCGCGGTGGCGAGGACGAAGAAGGCGAAGGTGGACGCCGCCGCGACGCGGTGGCGGAGGTGATTCAGCATCATGGGTCTCCGGCAGGGGTAAGGAGGTAGTCACCGTTGAGGCCGAGCCCTTCGACGGTGGCGAGTTCCGCCAGGCGGCGGGCGGCACCGCGCCCGGCGAGGACGGCGATCAGATCGATCGTCTCGGCGATCAGCGCGCGCGGCACGGTGACCACGGCTTCCTGGACGAGCTGCTCCAGCCGGCGCAGCGCGCCGATGGCGGAGCCGGCGTGCAGCGTGCCGACACCGCCGGGGTGGCCGGTGCCCCAGGCCTTCAGCAGATCGAGCGCCTCAGCGCCGCGCACTTCGCCGATCGGGATGCGGTCGGGCCGGAGGCGTAGCGAGGAGCGGACGAGATCGGAAAGCGAAACCGCGCCATCCTTGGTGCGCAACGCCACCAGGTTCGGGGCAGCGCATTGCAGCTCGCGGGTATCCTCGATGAGCACCACCCGGTCGCCGGTCTTGGCGACTTCAGCCAGCAACGCGTTGACCAGCGTGGTCTTTCCGGTGGACGTGCCGCCGGCGACGAGGATGTTCTTGCGGTCACGGACCGCCCCGCGCAGCAACGCGGCGTGCCCGCTCGCCATGACCCCGGCGGCGACGTAGTCGTCGAGGGTGAACACCGCTACGGCCGGGCGCCGAATGGCGAAGCAAGGCGCGGCAACGACCGGGGGGACCAGCCCCTCGAATCGCTCTCCGCTTTCCGGCAGCTCGGCGGAGACGCGGGGCGAACCGGCATGCACCTCGACACCGACATGGTGGGCGACGAGCCGGACGATCCGTTCCGCGTCGGCAGGGCTGATGCGGCGGCCCGTGTCCTCTAGGCCGCCTGATAGCCGGTCGATTCACAATCGGCCGTCCGGGTTCAGCATCACCTCGACGATCGTGGGGTCTTCGAGGAACGTGGCGACCGCCGGGCCGAGGGCGGTGCGCAGCATGCGCGCGCCGCGTAAAATCGCCTCGGACAGGAAGGAATGGACGGCCAAGTTTGACCCCGCTTCGGGCCAGCCGCATCAGGCGACCGGCGACGGGGTCGATTAGAAAGGACAGGAATGGGGGCGGTTCAACAAGGATATGAGGAGCGTAGCGCTCTAGCGTGGAAAGACAGGAGGACGGGGATCTGATCGACGATCTGTCCCGGGCATCGCGCGGCGCAGATTCATCTAGGTCGCTGGCGTGCTTTCTTGCATTCCCCGCAATGCGACCATGCTTGGGACGGCCAACCGGTCGCGTGTTTGGCCATCCGTCCGCTTTTGGGCTGCCCACGAGACAAAGCGGCCGAGAGTCCACACCGAAGGCGGTCCGCCTGTTCGCCGCCCCGAGTGCGGGTCACGCAGGATGGTTTGAATTCGGGCGTGTGGTAAGTTCCAGCGGTCTTGGAACAAGGAGTCCACGGACAACGAGGCGCATGCAATTCCGGATCTGGGGCAAGTGAAATACGTATGAACGAACTCATCCGCATCGCCACCGCCGAACTAGCACGTTTCCTCGCAGCGACACTGCCGGCGCTGTCCCCCGACTGGTGGACGCGGCATGTCGTCGAGCGCCTAAGCTTCCAACAGCAGCGGTTGGTTCAGGAGCGAGGCCTCAAGTCCTTACAGCAGCTCGATTTCGCCGCGCTGGTCGAGTTGTCGACCAAAATTGGTACGAACTATCCAGCGCCCAAGGACTACCACGTGAGGGACGGACCTGGGTACGGGAACTCCAGACTGTCCGCAATAAATGGGCGCATCTTTCAGCAGAAGCCATGCCCGAAAGCGAGCTTTACCGTGATGCCGACACGCTGGCACGCCTAATGGCCGCGATTGGCGTCGCGCAGCCGCTACTAGACGAAATCGACGCCGTAAAGGCGGCCGCGCTCGTTGCCATGGCTAGCAAACGACAAAAGGCCGTTACGGGGCCGCTGGAGCCGACGCCCCCCCATGCTCCAGGCACCACGACGATGTTCAAGGTCGGCAATCTTGTGGCGCTGCGATCTTCGCCGCTGACGCTTGTGCCCGTGGTAGAGGTCATTCCTGGTGGCGCCGAGTGCCGCTATTGCGTGTTCCAGAATAACGCGAGGGCGACCTACTACGAAAGCCAATTGCAGGCCGCCCCGATTTCGAGCGAGGCCCCTGCGGCGCTGACTGCGCCTGAGCTACGTGCCCATCTCACAGCCCTGCAAATCCTCTCCCCCTCTACGGGAAGCCTGTTCTCGCTTCGGTCCGGCCGCGTCCAATTCGTGCCCTACCAGTACCGCCCGGTACTGAAACTCATCCGCGCGGATCGGCCTCGCCTGCTCATCGCGGATGAGGTGGGCGTCGGCAAGACCATCGAGGCGGCCCTCGTCATCCGGGAGCTGCGCGCGCGCATGGACATCGAGTCCGTCCTTGTCATCTGCCCAAAGGCGCTTGTTGCCGAGCGAAAATGGTTCCGGGAATTGAAGCGTTTCGACGAGCATTTCACCGCCCTCGACGGGGGGTTGCTTCGCCATTGCCTCGAAGAGACCCACGTCGAGGGAGAATGGCCGGAACAGTATGCGAAGGCCATCGTGCCCTTCTCGCTGTTCGATTCCGACCTGGTAAATGGAGGCGTTGGCCGGAACCGGAAGCGTGGGCTTCTTGCCCTCGATCCCCCGCCGAAGTTCGATCTCGTCATAGTTGACGAGGCCCATCACATCCGCAACAGCGACACCTTTCTTCACCAGGGTGTCCGCTTCTTCTGCGACAATGCGCAAGCCGTCCTATTACTTACGGCCACACCAGTTCAGTTAGGCAGCAACGATCTTTACACGTTGCTCAACGTGCTTCGCCCCGATCTCGTTATCGACCATGCGAGCTTTGAGCAAATGGCTGAGCCGAACAGGCACATCAACGACGCTATTGGACACTGCCGGGCCGCAGAGGAGGGCTGGCAGGACGAAGCCCGCGTCTCGCTAGACGACGTCGCGCGCACGGAGTGGGGCCGGCTTTTCCTGCGAGAGTCCCCGGCCTTCCAGGGCATCTATGACCGGCTTCGGGGCGAGGCACTAGGGAATGCCGAGCGCGTCGGCCTCATTCATGCGCTCGAAGAGCTTTACACCTTTAGCGGCATCATCAACCGCACGCGCCGCCGCGACATCGGTGAGTTCACGACCGCAAGCCTGAGACTGTCGAGGTCCTGTTCACCCCGGCACAAGAGCGCCTCCACGACGGTGTGCTCGATGTCGTCGCCGCCATCCTCGCCCGATGCCACGGGCAGCAGAACGTCAATTTCATGATGACGACAATCCGCCGGCAGGCGGCAAGCTGCCTGTACGGTCTCGCGCCTTTCCTATCCGACATGCTCAACAACAAGCTCGACCGGCTCGAATTTCTCGAAGCTAGTGACGACGACGGGGATGCAGATATGAGCTTCTTGTCCCAGGTCCGAGGCCAAATCGAAGACCTTATTGACCAGGCGCGTAACCTCGACCTGCATGACCCGAAGATCGAAGCCTTCCTCAAGGTCCTGGCCGACAAGAATAAGCTGCCGAATAACAAGGTGCTCGTCTTCAGCACATTCCGCCATACGCTGGCCTATCTCGACCACCAAGCCCTTGCCGCCGGGCTGCGCGTGGGCCTCATCCATGGCGACATCGCCGATGACGACCGCGCCGACCTCCGGCGCCGCTTCGCGCTGTCGAAAGATGACCCGGAGGTGATCGACGTGCTGCTGTCGTCAGAGGTCGGCTGCGAAGGACTGGATTTCCAGTTTTGCGACCTTCTCGTCAACTATGACCTCCCATGGAACCCCATGCGGATCGAGCAGCGGATCGGTCGCATTGACCGTTACGGCCAGAAGAGTGAAACCATTGCCATCGTAAATCTCATCACGCCGGGCACCGTCGATGCCGACATCTACCAGCGATGCCTGCTGCGCATCGGAGTGTTCGAGCATGCCGTCGGCGGCAACGAGGAGATACTCGGTACCGTTACGCGCGAAATCCACGACATCGCGGAAAGTTTCACTCTTACCGCCGAGCAGCGCGCACAGCGCCTTCAGCAGATGGCCGACAATGGTATCCGCCAAGTCCGCGTTGAACAGGAGCTTGAGGCAAAGCAGGCGGAATTGTTCGGCCTCAATCTCCCCAGCCAGACTTGGCGCGCTGACATCGAGGCTGCCGAGACCTTCTGGCTGTCTTCGGCCGCCATTCAGGGCTGCGTGGCCACCTACTGCGCGGCCCGGCTTGGACGAGAGAGCAATCCCATCCTCGGGGACAAGCCGCTCAAGACGCTGCGGCTCGGGCAGGAGGCTCGGGCCAAGCTACTTGAGGACTACAAGCGGTTGCCGCGATCAATCGAGCCCATCGCGCGTGATTGGGAAAAATGGCTCAAGAGCTCGGCCTCGACTCTGTCCGTGACATTCGATCAGGAAGTAGCCGCCGAGAACCCTAAAGCCGCCCATCTCTCGGTCGTTCATCCGCTCGTGCGGCAGGCGGCGCGCTTTCTCGAAATCACGGAACCGAAGTTTTTCTCGCTCGCGTCCGAGAGCGACGAACTGCCGCCTGGCACGCACGCCTTCGCACTCTATCGCTGGGTCAAGCATGGCGTGCGGCCCGACGAGGCGCTGATACCCGTGACCGACGACCCAAAGCTTGAAGACGCGCTGTTGTCATTATTGAGCGCCGCCGCGGGACCGAGTCCGGACCCACTGCCTGACCGTGCCGCCTGCGATTCGCTCGATGTGCGGCACCATGAAAAATGGCGCACGGCGCAGGCCAATCACCTCGCCGAAAATGAACAGCTTGTGGCTCACCGCGTTCAGAGCCTCACGGTGAGCCACCGCGCCCGCTGCAAGGCCATTGAAGATCAGATCGCCCGCGCCACGAACGACAAGATTCGACTCATGAAGGAAAGCGAGCTGGGGCGAGCCAACAACGACTTCAACAGGCGAATGGAAGATTTGGACCAGGCGGCACGCGGCGGCGACATCCGCGCGACCCCAGTCTTTTTCGGTATCGTGACATTGCGGGAGCCTGGCCAGCATGCCGAGTGAATACGAAAAGATAAGATCTGAGAATATCCGCGACTACGGCGAGAAGACTCATCATCTTGCGTTCCTCGGACGGCTCTACACGGACCGAACCCATTTCGTTTTCGAGCTCCTGCAAAATGCTGAGGACAAGAACGCTTCTCGGGTTCTGTTCCGTCTCTTCGAGGACAGGCTCGAAGTTGTGCATGACGGTGAGATTTTCGACGACCGCGACGTTCGTGGAATCTGTGGGGTCGGCGAAGGCACGAAGACCGACGACCTCACCAAGATCGGGAAATTCGGCATCGGGTTCAAGGCGGTCTACGCCTATACCTCTGTGCCCGAGGTTCATTCGGGCGACGAGCATTTCCGCATCGAGCATTATGTCCGCCCGAGCGCAGCGACCAGCCGAAACCCGGGGAATGGATGGACGACGCTGTTCGTTTTCGGCTTTGATCACACGAAGGTGCCGATCGAAATCGCATGCCGCGAGATCACCGCGAGACTTCGCGGCCTGACAGCTCGGACACTTCTGTTCCTGCGGCAGATCAAGGAAATCGAATATGTATTGCTCGACGGCACGCGCGGTATCTATTTGCGCGAGCAGATCGGCCAGGCGCATGTTCGAGTCGTCACGGTCATCGGCGAGAGTGCTGGCAAGGAGGAAGGGGAACGTTGGCTGGTCTTTGAAAAGCCGCTTCCCGCCCCCGACGGCAGCGGATCGGTTGCTGTCGAAATCGCATTCAGGCTTGAGGCTGGCTCGAAGGACAAAGCCGAGGGGATCGAGCGAGTCAGGGAGTCGCCCCTCTACGTCTTCTTTCCCACCGAGAAGCAGACCCAGTTCGGCTTCCTCATTCAAGGCCCATACAGGACGACGCCCGCTCGCGACAATGTCCCCAAGGACGACGCCTGGAACACGACACTTGTCGATACGACGGCAGCCCTCATCGTCGAGGCGCTTCACGAGATCAAGGCACGCGGATTGCTGACCGTTGCCACCCTCAACACCCTACCGATCAGGCTCGACGCCTTTACCCCTGACGCAATGTTCTTTCCGATCGTGGCGGCCGTCCGCGACGCGCTCAGGATCACCGACCTTCTTCCCGCCGAGGATGGTACCTATGTGGCCGCTTCCAACGCGAAACTCGGGCGCGGCGCCGAACTGCGGAAGCTATTGGGGCCGAATCAATTGGCCGCTCTTTTCCCGACCGGCCCCGCGACGAAATGGCTTTCCGGTGAAATCACCGAGGTCCGGACGTCTGATCTTCGGACCTACCTATTGAACGAGCTTCGTGTAGAGGAAGTGGACCCCGACGGGTTCGCTCGGAAAATTTCGCGCGAGTTCCTGTCTGCGCAGTGTGACGAGTGGTTCGTTGCGCTATACCGATATCTTTCTGATCAGGAGGCACTGTGGCGTGCGCCGCGCTGGCGCGGTGACACCGGCGGCATTTTGAGGCTTCGGCCTATCCTGAGGTTGGAGGACGAAAGGCTCGAAGCGCCTTTCCGCGCCGATGGCCGGGCGCACGTGTATCTGCCGCCGCCCGAGGGTTCTGATCTTCCAGTCGTTAAGATGACGATCGCGGCGGACGAACACGCCCAGGCTTTTCTAAAGCGCCTCGGGCTCAACGAACCAGATATCTTCGACGATATAGTTCATCGCGTGTTACCGAAATATGCTGAAGGCTCTGTATCGGTTTCGCCCGACGAACACACCGGGGACATCCAGAAAATAATTCGGGCATTGGCTTCGGATTCAGAAAGCGGCAAGAAGAAAGTCTATGAGGAAGCCCGCAAGACACCGTTCTTGAAAGCGTACAACTGCGCTGGGCAGACAACCTACAAGCGGCCCGACGAGACCTATCGCGACGACGGTAATTTACGCCTCTACTTCGACCGTTTCGCGGAGGCATGGTTTGTCGATGAGACATTCCCCGAAGGCGTAATCGGAGACGCCATTTGCAATGGCCTCATGATCGCGGGACGACCCCGCCGTGTCCTATTTTCAGGCGAATTACCCACCGGGACAAGGCAATATTCTACGCGCGGCGAGACGGTCATCAACTACCGGTTGGACGGATTTGACCATTTTGTGGAGTCTCTGAAGTCCAATGAGGACTTCGAAACGCGAAATCGGCGATCTCTGGCGCTGTGGAGGTTCTTATCTTATGAACTTCGCTTGGACCGAAGCTTCTTCTTAGGTCGCTATGAATGGTTCTATTACAGTGACCATAGTAAAAGCTTTGACTCCTTCATGCTGACTCGTCTCCGCCAAGCGGAATGGATTTCAACAGCGTATGGAGGCCTGGAAGAGCCTGCCGGCTTGTCGGTGGAGGAATTGAGCGCCGAATTCCGCGAAGCAGATGACCTGATAAAGCTCCTCAACATCAAAACTGACGACCTGTCGGAAGCAAGCCGGCGGTTTCAGCACGCCTCCGAACTCGGCGTGTCGCTCGATGACATCGAATTCCTCAAGCTGCATGCCGACGATTTTCGGCAGTTTCGGCAGTCTCTCGCCGAAAAAGGTGCAAAGCCAGTGTTCCCCGTCAGGACATCGGCCGACGCCGCGCGGCGCGGGGCGCGGGGCGCGGGGCGCGGGTTTCGGAACAGTGGCATGATGCCACGGGAAAAGAATATGCTCTGAGGGAAAGATCCGTGCGGACCAGCAGAAGTGACGTCGATCCTCATCATTGGCTTATCGACTATTACACGAACGAAGACCGGCAGATGATTTGTCAGCTTTGCGGGAATGAAATGCCCTTCAAAAAACGCAATCAGGAATATTATTTTGTTGCGATGGAGGCTCTGGGGCGAGACCAATTTTCGCGGGAGCACCGTGCACAGTTTCTTGCCCTCTGCCCTGTTTGTGCCGCTAAGTACAACGAGTTCGTCAAGTCTGAAGGCGAGGCCCTGGGCAGCATCAAGAGGGCCATGCTCGACGCAGAAGGACCGGAGATCCCGATCAAAATCGGAGACTCAACGGAGACACTGAAATTTGTTGAGGTTCATTTCAATGATCTCAAGACTATTTTGCGGGAGGAGCAAGGTGCGCTTCAGTCCTAACGCGGCCTCGTTTTGCCAAGAATTCGCTGACGCTTAGTTTGAGCCGAGTAGAAACTGGTCGTGATGGAACACTCCACATCGAATGCGGGTCTGGGCCTTGCCTGTTTCAATTGTCGGCAATTGCATCCTCAATCGGTGCTGACCCTGAAGGTCCGGCAATGTCCTGTGGAATCTCCTGAAGCAGACTCTGGCCTTTCTGCAGCCTTCGTCCAAGTGCCTCGATGAAGCCCTCATACCGTTCCCGACCCTTCGTCTGCGCCGCCGCCTGCGCGTCGTTTGGTAGTGGCGGCGTCACGGTTAACCAGAAGCGCACGAAAAGTGCCAGCGTCTCGGTCGATATGCCCACATTGCGCTCAAGCTTTTGCATCTGGCGCGAGAGCCGGTCCAGCCGGCGAGCGAATGCGGCTTCGCGTCGATCGGTGCCATCCGGCGAAAGGAAGGAGGCGACGGCCGCCTCCACGATCGCTGAGCGTGACAGCTTCTTCCGGTCAGCGAGTTCCCCGATCTGTTGCAGCATCGCCGGCGGGAAATAGACGTTCATCCGGTCGCGCATCACCGGCCCCTCACAGCGGGAGCCCGTCGGCCGGGTCGAGCGACGCCTGGCGGGCAAGGCTGCGCATCTGCTGGCGGAGGGCGCGCGCTTGCCGGGCGTTGTCCTCGGGCTCATCATCGATGACGGCGAATTCGTCCTGCGCGGGCGCGCTGGCGGTTTCCCGCACGATCGCGACATGGTCCGGAAGCTCAGGCTCTCGACGAATGCCGCCGTTCGCTACGTCCTCGGTTTTCTCGTCCGTCGCGGACTGTGCGGCGGCTGGTTTGCGGGAAGCAAGGGACGACCAAGGGTCGGGCTTTGCCGGCTCGGTGCCAGCCTTGTGCTTCGGCGGCGGCAACACGCGTTCGGTCAGCCGCTTATCCTCGAAATAGCGGGCCTTCTTTGCCCGGATCGGCGGCGTGCCAGCCAGCATGACGATCTCGTCGGCTGGCGGGAGCTGCATCACCTCGCCGGGCGTGAGTAAGGGTCGCGCTGTTTCGGACCGTGAGACCATCAGATGGCCGAGCCAGGGCGAGAGCCGATGCCCGGCGTAGTTCTTCATCGCCTTCATTTCGGTGGCGGTGCCGAGCGCGTCCGACACGCGCTTGGCGGTGCGCTCGTCGTTGGTGGCGAAGCTCACGCGCACATGGCAATTGTCGAGGATGGAATTGTTCGCGCCGTAGGCTTTCTCGATCTGGTTCAGCGATTGCGCGATCAGGAAGGCCTTGAGTCCGTAGCCGGCCATGAAAGCCAGTGCGCTCTCGAAGAAATCGAGCCGGCCGAGAGCGGGAAACTCGTCAAGCATGAGCAGCACCCGGTGGCGGCGGTTTTGGGCGTGCAGATCCTCGGTCAGCCGCCGGCCGATCTGGTTCAGCACCAGTCGGATCAGCGGTTTAGTGCGGCTGATGTCGGACGGCGGCACCACCAGGTAGAGCGTCGCCGGGCGATCGCCGGCGATCAGGTCCGAAATACGCCAGTCGCACTGGCGGGTGACCTGCGCCACGACGGGGTCGCGGTACAGGCCAAGGAACGACATGGCGGTGGACAGCACGCCGGATCGTTCGTTGTCGGATTTGTTTAGCAGCTCTCGTGCCGTGGACGCTACCACTGGATGGATGCCGGCCTCTCCCAGGTGCGGCGTCGTCATCATGGCTTGCAATGTCGCCTCGATCGGACGGCGGGGATCGGAGAGGAAGGCGGCGACACCGGCCAGTGTCTTGTCCGCCTCGGCGTAGAGGACATGCAGGATGGCGCCGACCAGCAGCGAATGACTGGTCTTCTCCCAATGGTTGCGGCGTTCCAGCGAGCCTTCGGGATCGACCAGCACATCGGCGACGTTCTGCACGTCGCGCACCTCCCACTCGCCGCGGCGAACCTCGAGCAGCGGATTGTAGGCGGCGGATGCCGAATTCGTCGGATCGAATAGCAGCACGCGCCCATGTCGCGCGCGGAAGCCGGCGGTCAGGGTCCAGTTCTCACCCTTTATGTCGTGGACGATGGCGGAGCCCGGCCAAGTCAGCAGCGATGGCACCACAAGGCCAACGCCCTTACCCGAACGCGTTGGCGCGAAGCACAGCACGTGCTCCGGCCCATCATGGCGGAGATAGTCGCGGTCCAGCTTACCGAGCACGACGCCGTCCGGCCCGAGCAACCCCGCACCCTTGATCTCTGCCGGTGTCGCCCATCGCGCCGACCCATACGTCTCGATGTGCTTCGCCTCGCGGGCGCGCCAAACGGACATGCCGATCGCGACCACGACGGACAGGATGCCGCCGGACGCGGCGATATAGGCGCCCTCGACGAAGACCGGCGGCGCATAGGCGTCGTAGGCGTACCACCACCAGAAGAAGACGGGCGGGAGGTAGACCGGCATACCATGCGCCACCTCAAACCAGGGCGGCCCGAGGCCAGGCTGGAAGCCAAGCCGCCAGGCCGTCCACTGCGTCGCGGCCCAGGTCGTGAAGAGAACGACCAGGCAGACGACGATGATTTGACCCCAGAGGATTTTGGTGGCGGGCAGGTTCGGTTTCCCTGATTGCGGTGCCGGCTAACTTGGCTGTGCCTCGCAAGGGGTTTCAACAAGGCGCCGCGACCGTGGGCGTTCCCGGCGGCAGTGGGGTGCAGAGACAGGGCGTCGTGGAGCCGGCAGGAAACCTGGAGCGCATGGTCTCGCGCCCGGCAAGACGGACGCCGGCAGCGACGATGATGCGGAGATCAGCGGCCATTTTCTCCGCAGAATTTGCGGCGATACAGGTTGTGCCTTGCGGAGATTACGTGCCACAATCTCCGCGAAAGGCGCGGTGAATGGCAAGGTATATCCACGGTCTGCCGGACTGGCCGCAGTTCCGATGGAGCCAAGACGAGCTGGCGTCCAAGCTGGCGGCCGTCCGCCACCGGCAGGGTCGACTTATAGGCCGCATGGAAGGCCTTGGCTTCCAGCTTCGCGCCGAGGCGGTGCTTCAATCGCTGACAGAGGAAACCCTGAAGTCAAACGAGATCGAGGGGGAGATGCTGGATCGCGACCAAGTCCGCTCGTCCATCGCCCGCCGCCTGGGGATCGATATCGGCGCCCTAGCCCCACCCGATCGCAACGTTGAAGGTGTGGTCGAGATGATCCTCGACGCCACACAGAACTACACCGCCCCGCTGACCAAGGCACGCCTGTTCGGTTGGCACGCCGCCCTGTTCCCAACCGGACGCGCTGGCATGACGAAGGTCCGGGTGGGCGCATGGCGCGATGACGCGTCAGGCCCGATGCAAGTGGTGTCCGGACCGGTCGGGCGCGAGCGCGTCCATTACGAGGCGCCGGCCGCCGGCAGCGTTGACCGCGAAATGCGCGCCTTCATCGCCTGGTTCAACAAACCTGACTCGGTTGATCCCGTCCTGCGCGCGGCGCTCGCCCATCTGTGGTTCGTGACCATCCACCCATTCGACGACGGCAACGGGCGCATCGCCCGCGCCATCGCCGACATGGCACTGGCGCGATCGGAGGGGAGCCCGCAGCGCTTCTACAGCATGTCGGCGCAAATCCGGATCGAGCGCGCGGCCTATTACGGCATCCTGGAAGCGACACAGAAGGGCGACCTGAACGTCACCGGCTGGATCGAGTGGTTCCTCGGCTGCCTGGATCGCGCCTTCGATGGCGCGGAAATCATCCTGGCATCTGTGCTGTCCAAGGCGCGGTTTTGGGAGCGCCATGCAAGCGCGCCTTTGCATGACCGCCAGCGCTTGGTGATCAACCGTCTGCTGGACGGGTTCGAGGGCAAACTTACCTCCTCGAAATACGCCAAGCTCACCAAATGCTCGCAGGACACTGCGTCCCGCGACATCGATGATCTTATTGCGCGCGGAATCTTGTTGAAGGATCCGGCTGGCGGGCGAAGCACCAGTTATTCACTGGCGCCGGTCGAGCCGTGACGGTGGCGATCACAAGCCGAGGTCGCGCTTCCGGCCAAAACCCCACTCGATGCCGCCGCCGTCCTTCACAAGGCCGGAGACATGCCGGCCGAGCTGCTTCTCCAGCGATGGCGACCAGGGGACCAGTTGGAAACCCAGGCCGTTGTCGATCATGGCGAACCGGCCGGAGGTGAGCGTGATCGTCCGACGATAGGTGCCGGCCACATGCTCGCCAGCGGCGGCCTTGAGATGCGGTAGCCCAGTTTCAGCCGACAGCGTTGCTCCCGCGGCATTCAGCTCCCGCTGCCGCAACGTGTCGAGCAAATCGCGCTGCAGGATGATGCGCTGAGCCTGCCGGCGGCCAAGACCCTCGTCGGCCAGGCGTTCGGCACGAGCCGCCATGGCGGTGCGCACCTCAGCGCCGAAGCCGCCCATGGAGAGCGGCATCGGCTCCCTCTCGACCAGGCGGTGATCGGTAAGCGTAGTCTGGAGGCCGCCTACCGCCTGGTCTGCGCGCATGGAACACTGCCCTTGTTGGTGTGAGATTAGTGTCCGCTTGACGAGCTAAGTGGACACTTATCCGTTCGGTGACAGGGCGAGGGTGTGTGAGCGCAGGTCAGGATGAGTTGCCAGCCGTATCCCCCGAGCGGAGACGCACCCGCCGGTCTTGGTCGCGCGCGGAGAAACGCCGGATTATCGCCGAGGCGTTCCGTCCGGGCGCCTCGGCTGCCGATGTTGCACGGGGCTACGGGCTGAATGCCAATCAGCTGTTCAACTGGCGACGTGCGCTCGCAGTTCCAGCCAAGAGTAAGGGCGGTTCGGCAGCGAAGGCATCAACGGCAGCCTTAGCCTCCGCCGCCGGGATTATGCCGGTTGGCATCATCGTGGCGACGGGCGATGACGGGCAGACATTGGCCGCGGAACGCGCCGCTGCTGTGGCGCCGCTCGACCAGGGTGTGACGCGATATTCGCACGACGAGTGCGCCGGACTGATCGAGATCGATCTGGTGTGCGGGACGCGCCTGCGTGTGGATGCGTTCGTCGATGAACACGCGCTGCGGCGGGTGCTGTCGGTGTTGAAGGCGTCGTGATCTCGGTAGCACCAGGCACCAAGGTATATCTCGTGTGTCAGCCGGTCAGCATGCGCCTGGGCTTCGACGGCCTGGCGGCGCGCGTCTCGCAGCTGCTGCTTGCCGACCCGTTCTGCGGCCACCTTTTTTTGTTCCGGGCCAAGCGTGCCGACTACCTGAAGATCTTGTATTACGACGGGTCCGGACTGTGCCTGTTTGCCAAGCGCCTCGAGAGTGGCCGCTTCGTCTGGCCGCCGATCGTCGACGGCCAGATGACGCTGACACCGGCTCAGCTGGCGCTGCTGCTCGAGGCGATGGATTGGCGCCGGACCGTTGCCCTCGAGCCGCCGCGCAAGCCGGTGATGGTTTGACCAGGAGCGGCATTATCGTCGGATTGCGCAACGGAATGATTGTACGCGACGAGCGATTCCGGTAGGATTTGCTCATGTCTTTGGCGATCCAGCCCCTGCCGGACGATTACGACGCGCTGCGCCGGTTTGCCGCAGATCTGCAGGCCGAGTTGGCGCGCAAAGACATCGAGATTACCGCGCGCGATGCCGAGATCCACGCCAAGACGTTGCATATCGAGAAGCTGAAGATGCAGCTGACCGTGCTGCGCCGGGCACGGTTCGGCCGTTCCTCCGAGAAGCTCGACCGCGAGATCGAGCAATTGGAACTGCTGATCGGCGAGCTCGAGGAAGAGCAGGCCGAGGAAAAGGCGCGCGCCGGGGTTGCCGATACCGAGCTGGACGACCCGGCGGACGACCAACCATCCGCAAGCCCTCGGGCCCGACACCGGAGGCGCCGCGCCAAGTTCCCCGAGCACCTGCCGCGCGAGACCGTCACCCACGAACCCGCCTGCACCTGTCCCGGCTGCGGCAGCACGATCTTCAGCCGTGTCGGCCAAGACGAGCGTGAAGTGCTCGAATACACCCCCGCCAGCTTCAAAGTGATCGAGCATATCCGGCCGAAGCTGAGCTGCCGCGCCTGCGAGACCATCGTCCAGGCGCCGATGCCGTCGCTACCCATCGAGCGCGGGTTGCCGGGGCCTGGTCTGCTGGCCCACATCGCCATCTCGAAGTTCTGCGACCACCAGCCGCTGCACCGGCAGAGCGAAATCTATGCCCGCGAGGGCATCGAGCTCGATCGCGCGCTGATGGCCGACTGGATGGGCAAGGTGGTGTTCCTACTGACCCCGCTCGCCGAAGCGATCGGCCGCCACATCCGTGCAGGCGAGGTGTTTCATGCTGACGACACCACGGTGCCGGTGCTCTCGCCGGGCCTGGGCAAGACGGCGACCGGGCGGCTTTGGGTGGTGGTCCGCGACGAGCGTCCATGGGGTTCGTCGGTTCCGCCCGCCGTGTTCTATCGCTACTCCCCGGATCGCAGGGGCATCCACGCCGACGCGCTGCTCGGCGAATGCCGCGGCTTTCTGCATGCCGACGGTTATGCCGGGTTCGACCGACTCTACCGGCCGACCACCCCGGGCGGGAACGGGCCGCTGATTGAGGTCGCCTGTTGGAGTCACTTCCGCCGCAAGCTCTACGACGTGCATCACGCGACAGCATCCCCGATCGCGCTCGAGGCCTTGGAGCGGATCGCCGCGCTGTTCGCCGTCGAGAGTTGCGTCAACGGGTGCGTGCCGGACCGCCGCCGCGCCGCGCGAGCCGAGCATGCCGCGCCGCTGTTGGAGCAACTGAAGACGTTCCTGGAAAGCTCGCTCACCAAGATCAGCGGCAAGAGCGACTTGGCCAAGGCGATCCGCTACGCACTGTCGCGATGGAAGGCGCTGGTTCGTTATGTCGGCGATGGTCGCCTCGAAATGACGAACAACGCTGCCGAACGGGCCATGCGCATCCCGGTTCTTGGAAGGAAGAACTACCTGTTCTGTGGATCCGATGCCGGAGGACAACGGGCTGCTTGCCTCTACACCATCACTGCAACCGCAAAGCTGAACGGCCTCAATCCCGAGGCCTATCTGGCCGACGTTCTCGGGCGCATTGCAGATCATCCCATCAACAAGATCGACGCCCTGCTCCCCTGGTTCTGGACAAAGTAGCCCCCACAAGGTCAGCCCGCTCGCACCAAAACCGCGGCCGTCAGCGCACGCTTACGGTGATCGAGCCACGTGGCACCCGGCGCCGTCACCTGGCGGGCAAGGTCAAAGTCGGAGCGGTTGGCCAGCACTAGTGGATAACACCTGACGGAAGAGTCCCGTGGAGGATTCCCGTTGATCGCGCGTCATGCGAGTCTACGGCATGCGCACCGGGATCGCCATCAGCCTTAGCTCCTCCGATCACATCCGTTTGGCTGAGATAGTGGCCGATCGGAATAGTCCACAGAAGCACGTATGGCGTGCGCAAATCGTGCTGCTGTCCGCTCAGGGCGTCGGAACTAACGAGATCATGCGCGCCACGGGCAAAGCCAAGACCTGCATATGGCGGTGGCAGCAGCGCTTCATGGAAGCGGGCACGGACGGATTGCTGGTCGACAAGACGCGCCCGTCGCGCATCCCGCCGCTCGGCGACGCGCTCACTGAGCGCGTGGTGGCGCTGACGTTGAGCGAGCCGCCGGGTGAAGTCACGCACTGGACGGCGGCGGCCGTCGCCACGATCTGCGCAATCGGCATCAGTTCGGTGCATCGCATCTGGCGCAGCCATGGCTTGCGGCCACATCAAATACGACAATTCAAGCTGTCCAACGATCCGCAGTTCGCCGCCAAAGTGCGCGATATCGTCGGCCTCTACGTCAATCCGCCGGAGCATGCCGTCGTGCTGTCCGTGGACGAGAAAAGTCAGATCCAAGCACTCGACCGAACCCAGCCAGGCCTGCCTCTGAAGAAAGGGCGATGCGGCACCATGACCCACGACTATAAAAGGAACGGCACCACCACCCTGTTCGCCGCCTTCAACGTGCTCGAAGGCAACGTCATCGGCCGGTGTATGCAGCGCCACACCCACCAGGAGTTCATCCGTTTTCTGAACGTCGTCGAGAACCAGGTTCCGGCCAACAAGCAGGTCCACGTCGTGCTCGACAACTATGCAACACACAAACATCCCAAGGTCATTGAGTGGCTTGGTCGGCACGAGCGCTTCACCTTCCACTTCACGCCCACGTCGGCATCCTGGATCAACGCCGTCGAGGGCTTCTTCGCCAAGCTGACCAGGCGCAGGCTCAAACGCGGCGTGTTCCACTCCATCGTTGCCCTGCAAGCTGCCATCAACCGCTTCGTCAAAGACGCGAACCAGAACCCGAAGCCCTTCCAATGGACAAAAGACCCCGACGAAATCATCGCCGCCGTCAGGCGCGGGCACCAAGCGTTAGATTCGCACCACTAGCGTTGGCCGCTGATCGTCGGCGCCGCCGAACCGTCGCACCTCGACGATGCCGCCAGTTGGCGGGGCGTGCTCGAACGCTCGAACATCGCGGAAGCGGACATGGTGAGCGCGGCCATCCGTGCCGTCGATGACGGCGTAGGCCTCGCCGGTCAGCTCGTCATGCAAGCCCTTGTCCACAAGGCGACCGACGATCGGTGATGCCGCGGCATCAATGTCGATCACGTAGTCGCCGACGCCTCGATCGAACCCCCGCTCGGTGAAGGCACGGTGCATCGTCTTGATGATGTCGCCGCGCATGCCGAGGTCGCGCAGGGTGCGTTCGGCCTCGAGCCCGACCATCCACTGGCCGGGACCGGCCGCGGTCGCCAGACCCATAATTTCCAGATGCTGGAGGCGGCCAACCATGAGGCGGCGAATTTCCGGGTCCGCGGCGCCTGGCTGGGCGGGTCGGAGATCGATGGCGCCTATCTCATCGCCCGCCATGCGGATTTCGGTGTCGAGCCTGGTCCATCGTTCGGCGCTGACATCGCGCTCAAGGGCCGAGCGGATTTCTTGCTCCGGCTTCGGGCCGAGTTCGATCGAGACCAGTTCCTCGGCCCGCGCGCGCAGGCCGTGACTGATGTAGTCGCGGGAGATGACGAGGTCCCGGCCGGTATCGTCGACGCCGCGCACCAGCAGGTGGACATGCGGATTGTCGGTATTCCAATGATCGACTGCGACCCAGTCGAGCCGCGTCCCGAGATCGACCTCCATTTGCCGGGCCAGATCGCAGGTGAAGGCGCGCAGGTCGGTCATCTCGGCGGCGTCTTCTGGAGCGATGATGAAGCGGAAATGGTGTCGGTCGTCAGCCGTCCGATCGGCGAAGGCCGCATCATCGGCGCGATCGGTGTCGGCATCGAACATCCGCGCGTTCTCGCCGTCGAGAGTGACGCCCTCGCGCTTCAGGTAGGCGACGTGCGCTGACAGCGGCGCGGCGCGGAAAGCGCGCCCCGTGTGACGCGCGATGCGCGCCTTCACCACCACGCGGCGCGTCGACGCGAACAGGCGGCCGCGACTGAACGCGACCCGGCCGCGCCCGAATGTCGAGCGCCCCAAACCGCTCCGCTTCCCTGCGACAACTGGCGATGCGATTTGGCCGGCTTTCTTGGCTACGCGCAGCACTTGGTTGACGAATCTCCTGCGCTTCCCGCCGGGCGTGCTGCGTATGCGCCCGGGACGGACGCGAAAATCCTCTCCGGCAACGCTCATGCGGCCAGTCCGCGGCGTGACAGTTGGACAGTGCCGAAATTCGGATTGAAATCGTTGAGAGACTCCCCTGGCGCGGCACACGCCCCGACCGACCGGCACGGAGAAAGACAAGCCCGATCAGGGGCTTGTCTGGCGACCGGCGAGCCGCTTTTATCTCGCCGTCTGTTGATCGTGTTTCTGTCTACCCTCCTCGCTGCCCGCCAGTCCCCGAGTCTGCGAAGAGATCACCACCGGGCGCACGCAGCGGCAGAGCGGTCGCCGGTGACATTTGCGCTTTCGCGGTGGTCGCAAGCATCACAACGCCCATCATTATCACGGTGGCGGCGCATGCCGATGATCCTCGGCGGCGCGACGAAGTGTCGGAGCGACAGACGCCACGGAACAAGGCCGGGAAGGAGAAGGTGATTTGTATTCGTGGTTGAGTAGTCATGGAGAATCGGAGGCAGCTTGGTTGCATCATCAGTGCTCCTTCTCGGTCCAGAGAGGTTGGGCTTGACCGACGATCGCCGCGGCTGGCAGCACGCCGAAATAGCGACCGTCGAGGGAGTCTTTGACCTCCCGGTTCATCAAGAAAACAGCGCCGGGTTGAACGGTGCGACAGCCCTGCCACACGGGAAGTGCGCGGCCACGTCGGTCGCGCAGGAATGCCTCGCCCAACGCATTTCCATCGACAGTGATCGTGCGGTCGATACGGCAGACGATCTGCCCCGGCAGTGCCGCGATATGCTTCAGCAGCGGCACGCCCTTCGGCAGATAGCCACGGTCCGCAAGAAAGCTGGCAAGTGGCTCCGGCGGCGACACGACGGCCAGGCTATCGAGATGGAGCGCGGCTTCGGGCTGCACGGCGTAAAGCCCGATCGGGACGCTGGCACTGGCGTTCCAGATCAACCTGGGCACCGGGTGAAGCCATATTGGCAGCACGACGGCGACCGTCGCGGCGCAGACCGTGAGCAAGACAGCGCTGCGAGTCATGCTTCAATCTTTTGCCGCAGCAGCCACGCCCGGTGCCGTTCGGCCGTGTAGCAGCGGGGTTCTTCTCCAGCGGTCAGGCGGTTGTGGACGTGCCGCCAGTGATCCGGGCAGGCGTCGGCAGGATCGACGCCGGCTTGCTCAACGTCGTCGATGGATTGCAACACGCGCTCGACCTTCGGCCAGCCGGCGATGCGTAGCAGAATCTCACCACCGGGCTGCACTGACGGCACGGTCGAGTAGCTTTCGCCGATGCGAACGGCGCGCAGGATATCGATGCGGGAGGCGACGGTGCCAAAATCGTTTGCCTCCCATCGCACGAATGCAAAGATGCTGTTGGGCGCGAAGCTGAAAACGCGCCGGCGACGATCGAGAATTTGCTCGGCGACCTCACGGCCGAAGCGGATCCAGTGTTCGATCCGCTTCTCAATCCAGATCAACTCGACGTGCGTGAGGGTGTCGCCCGCGGATGCGATCATGGTGCCGCTCCGCTGTCGTCCGGGAATTCGCGCGCGAGCAACTCGCGCAACATGTCCGCGACGGTCAGGCCACGCCGGAACGCAACAACCTTGATCCGGCCACGTAGCTCCGGTGTCACGTCGATGGTCAAACGGGCGGTCAAGGAGTCGCCGGCGCTGCGGTCAGCGGTACGCTCGGGCGCGCGCACCCAGGACTCCGGATCGCCGGGCCGGGACGCGAAGCTTCGCTTCGGTTGCCGCTGGCTCATGGCAAAAGACCGGCGACTTCGAGTGCAAGCGCGGCGATCTCGCGCGCGAGCGACGTGGCATCCGTGCTTCGCGAGCGCGTCGAGCAAGGCGATGCCATTCTGTCAGCGGGACGTTTGACGGCCGAGAACCTACCGCCCTACCGGGCCATGAATGTCGCCTTTCACGAGGCGATCTTGGGGGCGGCTAGAAACAGTTGGGTTGTCGACTTCGTCCGGCAGACACAAAACGTGCCCTTGGCTTCGGATCGCGTGTTCGTCTGGGAGGAATTCGACGTCATCAAGCGATCCCACGATGACCATCGCCGGATCCTTACCGCGATCGTCGATCGCGACGCCACACGCGCCGAGGCTCTCATGCGCGAGCACATCATCAACGCCGGGGACATTTTGAAGCAGGCGGTCCGCGCCGGAAGAACACAGCTTGTGGCCTTCAAACGGTCTATGACCGCCGGCTTAGGATAATAGGGCGCGGAAAATGTCTGAAGCTGTGGTGACCCCGATCCGTGGACGCTTTGTGGGCTTCGGTGCTACGCGTCGCGTTGAAGATGACGTTCTGCCGAACTGAACCCGGTCGAGAACGTCTGGCAGTTCATCCCTCATAACTGGCTGTCGAACCGGGTGTTCCGATCCTACGACGCCATCGTCGACCACTGGTGCTAAGCCTGGAACCAACTCGCCGACCAGCCATGGCGCGTCATGTCCATCGGCCTACGAGATTGGGCCATGGGTCACACTCAGTGAGTTTGGGTATACGACCTCAACCCTGCCCATTCCTGCTCAGCTGTGGCCACAAGCCGCCGTAAACAACACCCACGACCTGCTAATCGACACCCACGAAGAGCCGGGAGTGAAAGCTGTGCTCGCAAGACACCAATTTTTACTGGCTTTTTACACCCACTGCGGAGGGTCGCGCGTTCGCCCCAAACCTAGCTAGCTTGGGGGCAACCGGCTCGTTTTGGCTCGACTGCCATCAGCTCGACCATGGGAAAACCGGGTAGCAGACCGCGCCGATCGGGACTGGGATTGACCCGGTTTCGTGGACACCCTGAAGCTTTCACCAGAGGTGCTCCTGATGCCCAAGACGCGTCCGCCGTATTCGCCTGAGTTCCGCCGCCAGATGGTTGACCTGGTTCGTGCTGGACGATCTCCCGAGGATCTCGCCCGGGAGTTTGAGCCCACTGCGCAGTCGATCGGCGCGTGGGCGGCTGCGGCCGACAAGCAAGAGGGCCGACGGGAGGAGGTGGTCGCTGGTTTAGCGGCGTCTGAACGAGATGAGTTGGCGCGTTTGCGGCGTGAGAACAAGCAGCTCCGGGTGGAGCGGGATATCTTGTCAAAAGCCGCGGCCTGGTTTGCACGGGAGACCGGCGCGGTGCCGTCGGGCTCTTCCGGTTCATGAGCGCCAACCAGGCCTGCTTCCCAATTGCCACCATGTCGCGCGTGCTCGGCGTGTCCAAGGCGGGCTACTACGCCTGGATTAACCGCTCTCCGTCGGTCCATGCCGCGGCTGACGCGGCGTTGCTGAAGCGAGTGCGCACGGTGCACGCCAGCTCGCGCCAGACGTATGGAGCGCCCCGCGTCCATGCCGAACTGCAAGGGCATGGCGAGCAGCACGGCCGCAAACGGATTGCGCGGCTGATGCGGCAGGCTGGCTTGGTCGGTGCCAGTCACCGGTATGGCGGGCCGGTGACGACCCGGCGCGACCAGGAGGCACGACCGGCGCCGGACTTGGTGGACCGCAACTTCAGCGCGTCCGGGCCGAACCAGCTCTGGGTCGCCGACATCACCTATGTGCCGACAGCGACCGGGTTCCTGTATCTGGCCGTGGTTCTGGACGCGTGGAGCCGCAAGATCGTCGGCTGGTCGATGGCCAACCATCTGCGGACCGAGCTGGTGCTGGCCGCGATGGAGGCGGCAGTTGGGCAGCGTCGGCCGAAGGACGTGATCCATCACAGCGACCAGGGAAGCCAATACACATCCGTATCGTTTGGCAAGCGCTGCGCTGAAGCTGGAGTGCGGCCATCGATGGGATCGGTCGGCGACGCCTACGATAACGCGATGGCAGAAAGCTTCTTCTCGACCTTGGAAGCCGAGTTGCTAAGCCGCCGCCGGTTTGCCTCCCAGGCCGAGGCGAAGATGGCCTGCTTCAGCTACATCGAGGGCTGGTACAACCCGGTCAGGCTGCACTCGGCCCTGGGTTACCGCTCGCCCATGGCCTACGAAGCCACCATGCAAACAGCAGAAGCCGACACGTAGCTCCCAAGCCCACAAACCGTCCACGAGAACGGGGCAACCCCACCACCATGCAAACAGCAGAAGCCGACACGTAGCTCCCAAGCCCACAAACCGTCCACGAGAACGGGGCAACCCCAGAGCGCCTCCTGCCGCTGGCCAAGCATCGCCGCCGCTTACTCCGTCTCGGTGACGTGAGCGGTAGCCGCCACTTACCTCGACGTGCACGCCAGCAACGATGCCGCCTTGAGGGCCAAAGCTACACCCAGGTTGCCACTGATCTACACCCACTTTGTCTTACTTCGGCCGAGTTGCCGCACGAAAAGCGCCGTTTTGCTGCGCTTTCCGGTGCCAACCCCCTGCCCCGTTTACGACCCCAACCTGGCTCAGTTCGCGCTCTGACGATCCATCTTTGCAGGTGCTTGAGTAAGCTCGACTTCGCTCAGCATGGTCAGGGTAGTTGTACTCGCGTCGGCTTACCTGATAGCGAACGGTCAAACCATTGGCCAGCGATGCTCCCAAGGATGAGCGGCCTCGAAAGCGGCCGCGACGGACAACAACAGCGCCTCATTCCCGAATGCCGCGACTAACTGGAAGCCCACCGGCAGTCCCGCAGAGGGCTCGGCCGGAACGGCGATCGCGGGTAACCCCGCCGCATTCACGAAGCCAGTGAAGACACGCTCATGTGCCGGCCCGGCTTGTTCGGCCGTCCAGGGCAGGGCACCCGCGGCGGGTGTCATCAGAAGGTCGTGGGTCGAGAAAAACATTCCCATCTGGCCAGCCAAAGTGCGGAAGGCAGCCAGGGCAGCGACGTAGTCGGCCGCCGCCAGTCCGGCGCCGCGCTCTGCCAGCTCGGTATGATAGGCACTGACGCGGCCTAGCCAATCCCGCTCCCGCAACAACCACGCCATGCCCGCGGCAGAAATCACCGGCCAGGCTCGCTCGTGCAGCGCGCTATCGAACGGACAATCCCCCTCCTCGACATGGTGGCCAAGTGCCGCGAGCCGTGAGGCAGCTTCGGCACATTGGGTGGCAACCGCTGGGTCGATCGGGTGCGTGCCAAAGCGGGGAACGAAGCGAATGCGCAAGGGACGGTTTGGCAATGCCGGTTCCGCGCCACGGTAGGACCATGACAGCCGGTCCGACGGGTCCTCCCCCGCAATCGCACAATACAGCAGCGCGACGTCGGCGACACTGCGGCCCAGCGGTCCGATCACCTCGCAATCGTGTAGAATGATCGGCAGCCCATCGCGCCGAGCCACCCTGCCCGGTCCGGGCTTCAGCCCGACCAGGCCGCAATGGCTGGCCGGCCGGCGGATCGAGCCGCCGCCATCGGTTCCGAGCGCGGCCGATCCCATGCCTGAGGCGACGGCCGCAGCGGCACCGCCGCTCGAGGCGCGTCGTCTTGCTGGGGTCCCACGGATTGCGCGTGGTGCCGAACAGCCGCGTGTGGACGGTGCCCTGGCCCAGGGTAAACTCGGACACGTTGGTTTTACCTAACAATACTGCGCCTTGGGCGCGCAGCCGGGCGACGGGCAACTCGTCGGCGGGGGGCACGAAATCACGGAACAGCTCGGAGCCCCAGGCGCAGGGAAGGCCGGCCACGGTGATGTTGTCCTTGATGCTCAACACGGCGCCATCGAGCGCGCCGGCCGGTGTTCCCCGCCGCCACCGTTCCGTGCTGGCCCCCGCCGCCGCCCGAGCGCCCGCCTCGTCGATGCAGGCGAACGCGTTCAGCACCGGCTCGACCTCCGCCATGCGTGCGAGAACCGCTTCCAGCACCTCGGTGGGCGTCGCCTGTCCCGCCCGATAGGCTGCCTGTGTGCCCGCAAGCCCGAGCGACCAGAGCGCGGATTTCATTAGGCTCGACCGAACATGATAATCCGAACCTGCATTTGCTCCTCGTTGGCGTGTGGTGGTCGACGCGAGGGCTGGCTGGCGCGCATATCGCTGATGTGCGGTCAATGAGCGCATCGCCACGGCGGATCGCAACCACCTTACGACGGGTCATAAATCCCGCGCCATGCCGGGTCCGTGGCCCGATAATGTAGGTGGTTGCCAGCGACGCCCTGCAGAAAGCAGACTGCGCCTGTAACGGCCACACCCGAATGGCCGCACGCGAGGAGGATGCGTCGAGATGCGGCCAATGGCTATCGTCGAAGGCTTGCCATGCGTGTCTGCTCACGGGGTTGCGGTTGCGATTGAAGGCGTGTCGCACACGTTTCCCTCCCGAAGTGGCCCCGTCCAGGCCTTGGCGGATTGCTTGAACGCCGTCATGCCGAGTTCGTTGGCGGACGTGCCGGGATGAGCACCGGTCGGCGTGGCGCCGATACCGACGATCGCCACCTTGTCCTCGAGCACCTCGATTTCGGTCACGGCCGAGCACTCAGGCGTGAACGAGTGGGCAACCGCCTTCGCTCTCCGGCCGGAACGCCTCCTCCGCCGGGATCGTCTCGATCACGTCATACACATCGTCGACCTGATGGACTTGCGCCGGCGGCTTGACCCGAAACAGGTAGGCCGGATGGATTGTGCGGCCATCCTGGCGGATCCGACCCGGCCCGAAGCAATCGTCGTCAGTCGGCATCTGTTTCATGGCCGCGACAGTGGCGCGCCCAGAGCGCTTGGCCTCCACGACACCCATCTTCTGGGCAACCTTCAAGTAGTGCACCACGCCGGAATAGGTACCGGCATGATCACTCGCGAGATAGGTATCAGGCGGCAGATTGGGCCTTACACGCTTGGTGAAGGCGCGGGTGCGTTCGTTGAGGTCCCAGTAGAACACTTCCGTCAGCTCGAGCCCCTGCGCGATCGCCGGACCGATCGACATGATGTCCGGCAGGAAGCAATCCAGCGCCGCCAGCGTCACGCCTGAGCCCGCCAGGTTGAATTCCTTCGCCTGCTTCACGCAGTTGATCATATCCGATCCGCCGTTCGCTAAACCGACGCACGTGGCACCCGCCGCCTGCGCCTGTAGCAGGAAGGACGAGAAGTCGGTAGTCGCCGGGAACGGATACACGGTGGCGCCCACCACCTGCCCGCCCATGGCCTTTACGACCTTTGCCGCTTCCTCGTGCAGGACGTGACCGAACGTGTAATCGGCCACGATGAAGAACCATTTCTGCTGCTGCGGCTTGTTGCGCATGATGGCTGTTGCGGTGGTGTGCGCCAGGCACCAGGTGTCGAACGTCCAGTGGATCAGGTTGGCGTTGCAGAACTGGCCCGTGAGATCGGAGGAGGCGGCCGCCGTGTTGAGCTGGATCTTGTCCTTGCCCTGCACCAGCGCATTGCAGGCGATCGCCACGGCCGAGTTCCCGACGCCGAGCAGTACGTCCACGTTCTGGCGGTCGAACCATTCCCGCGCGATACCCACCCCGATATCTGGCTTCTGCTGATGGTCGGCCACCAGCATCGTTACTGACAGCGACGGATCCGCTGCGACCGCCTCGGCGATTGCCTGCTTGGCGCAGACCACGCTCGTCGGGCCGTCATCGTCGCGATACGGGCCGGATAGGTCGGTCAGCAAACCGAGCCGCAACGTCTTGTCGGGTGCGGCGCTACCCTGCGCATGCAGCCTGGTCATCGGCCACGTGGCGGCCGCCGTTCCGATAAGTGCCCGTCGCGTAATCGCCATGGTCGTCTCCCGTGATTTGGTCTTGTTCATCGTCGAGCCGAGCTTCCGGCAACGGGGCGCGGCCGAGGATCAGGTCCGCGCCACGCTCCGCGATCATCAGCGTGGGCGCGTTGGTGTTGCCCGACGGTAGCGACGGCATCACCGACGCATCCACCACGCGCAGCCCCCCCACACCGCGGACGCAAAGCCGCTGATCGAGGACCGCCGTTGGATCGCCGTCCGGCCCCATGCGCGCCGAACCGACGAGGTGGTACACGGTCGACCCGGCGCCGCGGGCGAAATCGAGCAACTCGTCATCGTGCTGCAGCGCTGGCCCGGGAAAGCTCTCGCCGTCATAGTACGGCGCCATCGCTGCCGTCCCTAACAGCGCCCGCGCTTGCCGCATGACGGCTAGAATGGCCCGCCGGTCACCCTCCTTGGCCAAATAGTTCGGCTGGATGGATGGTGCGTCGGTCGCCGTCGCGGACCGGGCGCGGACATAGCCGACGCTCTCGGGCCGCTGCTGGTACCCGCCACAGCTCATGCCGGGCACCGTGTCCAGCATGCCCACGAAGCCCGCGCGCAAGCTGCCCGGCACGAAGGACATCTGCAGGTCCGAATCGGCAAGGCCGGGCTGGGACTTGCAGAAGGCGTGCATCAGCACCGGGCTTAGCGAGAGGATGCTCGGCCGCCCCGCGACCCAACGCGCCACTTCCCGGGCGAAGCGTGGCCCGCGCGACAGATCGTTGATGGTGATGGTTCCCTTCACCCGGGCCGATAACCGGACCGAGTAGTGGTCCCGCAGGTTCTCGCCAACGCCGGGCAGGTCGTGGACCACGGCGACGCCAAGCTCGTTCAGCAACCACGCAGGCCCGACGCCGGAGATCTGCAGCAACTTCGGCGTATTGATTGCACCGGCGGCGATGATCACCTCTCGCCGCGCTGTCACGTCCTGCGTCTGCCCGGCCCGGCTGTATTTCACCCCGGTCGCCCGGCGGCCGGTGAACAGGATCCTGTCGGCTCGGGCGTCCGTCACCACCGCGAGATTGGGCCGGCGTAGCGCGGGGCCCAGGAAGGCTCGTGCCGAGCTCATGCGGCGACGGCCCGAGATCGTGTACTGGAACGGCCCGACACCGTATTGCTGGCGGCCGTTGTAATCCGCGTTCCGCGGCAGCCCGAGCGAGACCGCCCCCGCGACGAAGGCCCGGCAGAGCGGGTGGTCCCAAGCGGTGTTCGTGACGGTCAGCGGGCCCGCCCGGCCGCGATAGGTGTCCTCGCCGCCGACGCGCCGCTCGTTGCGCTGGAAATACGGCAGCACGCTCGCGTAGTCCCAGCCGCGCAGGCCCGACTGCGCCCAGTTGTCGTAATCGGCACGTTGCCCGCGGTTATACACCAGCCCGTTGATCGCACTGCTGCCGCCCAGCACGCGGCCCTGGGTGGTGGCTTGCCGGCGGCCGGCGGTGTACTCGCCCGGTTCGGTCTGGAACGGCCAGGTGAGTGCCGGGTCGAACAGGTTCTTGATGTAGCCGGCGGGCACGTGGAGATAGGGGCTGCGATCGCGCGGCCCAGCCTCGATCAGGCAGACGGTCACGCCCGGTTCTTCGCTCAGCCGGGCGGCCAGCACACACCCGGCCGACCCGGCGCCCACGATGACGTAGTCGAAACTGCTCTCGTCGGCGCCACCCGACCGGCTACGCCCGCTCATGCAAGCCGAGCTTCATCTTGACGCTCCACCCTTAGCGCTGTCCGCGCTTTCGTTGACCTTTGCGGGACGAGAAAGAAACGGCAATAGGGTGCGATTAGGTCATGGCCATGTATCATAACCGTGATAGCTAATCGATCCGGCGCTACTTGCCTTGATAGTTGGGCGTCCGCTTCTCGAGCATTGCGCGGATCGCCTCGCGCTGGTCGTCCGTGTGGTTGAGCTCGGCCAGCATACCCGCCGCCATCTCCAGGCTCGCGGGCAGGCTCATGGTGCTGCTCTCTCGCAGCAGCGTCTTGTATAGGCGGATCGCTTGTGGCGGATGCCGCGCGATCTGCCCGGCAAGCCTCGCCGCCTCCGTCAGCAGTTCACCGGGCGCTAAGATCTCGGACACCAGGTTCCACCGCAATGCGGTCGCAGCGTCGATCGGCTCGGCCGTGAAGCTCATCTGGGAGGCCCGGGATAGACCGATCACACGGGGCAGGAACCAGGCGCCGCCATCCCCGGACAGGATGCCGACGCGAAGGAAGCTCTCGGCGAACTGCGCGCCCTCCGCCGCGAGCCGAATGTCGCACATCGCGCAAAGGTCGAGGCCCGCGCCGAACGCGTGACCGTTCACGGCGGCGATCGTCGGAACCTCGAGTCCGTAAATCGCGAGCGGGATGCGCTGGATACCGTGCACGTAGCTGCGGCGCATGTCCGCCGGGCTCTGCCGCGGCAGGTCGGCCCGCCGGCCCATCTCCTTGATGTCACCGCCCGATGAGAAGCTACGGCCGGCGCCGGTGATGATGACGCAGCTCACGCCCGTGTCGCCGTTCACCCTATCGCAGGCCGCGACCAGGCCCTCGATCATGGCATCGGACAAGGCATTGCGGGTGTCCGGTTCGTTCAGGGTCAGCGTGACGACGCGGCCCTCCTGCGCGTAAAGCACGGCGTCATTCATCGATCTTGCTCCATCATGGGACGATCCGGCCGCATAACGGCGTCGATCGCAGCTTGGATTGTCGCGACGATGTCCCGCTCCTCTGCCTCCATCGTCTCGACCCAGCCAGAGACGCAGATCGTCATCGGATCGGCGCCGGCCTCGTGGATCGGCAACCGCACGCAGATCATGCCCGTGCCCGGCGTCACCAACGCGCGGGAGAATGCGTAACCCGCCTGCCGAGCCTGCGCGATGCGGGCGAGCACCTCACTAACCTGGATGCGTGCGTGCGACGGCCCGGCCTCCGCATTGGTGCGCCGAACGAGCGCCCGCACTTCAGATTCCGGGGTTTCCTGCAACATCACAAACCCGGCGGTGGACCAGACGAGCATTCGAAACGTGCCCACCGGAACGTGCAGGCGCAGCGGTCGGGTCGCCTGCACCACGTGGAAATATTGCGCGTAGATCCCGTTGCGCCCGGCCAGGATGATGGTCTGCCCGGTCGCGCGGCTCAGTTCGTCCATCAGCCGGTGGACGGTCCCACTGCGCATCGGGTCCGTTACGCACCACGAGCCGAGCAGGCCGATGCGCGGCGTCGGAATGTAGGTCCGCGCCACCGGGTCGGCCGCAAGATAGCCGAGGCCGACCAGCGAGCGGAGCAGTACGGAAGTCGAGGATTGCGGATAGTCGAGCCGCGCCGCGATCTCACCCACCTTCAGCGGCCCGCGCATCGTGTCGAACAGCTCGAAGATCTGCAGCACGCGGGTTGCGGATTTAACGCTGCTGGGCGGGGCGACGACACCGGCCGCCTCTGGCTCCGCAGGCTGCAAGCGGGACGTGGTTCGGCGACGCGGCATGGCTCATCCTAACTCCGCACGGCGTCAGCGCCGATCACGCTTATGATAAGTGGCGTTCGCCGTGCTGCTCGCTGTTGCACTGCCTGGTCTGACGCCGAAGATCTGCGCAAAGCACGGGGCCACCCGTGGGGGAGAGCCAATGCCGCAGATCAGCTTCGAAGCCGTCGCGTTCCCGCCCGAGGCAGAGGCAATGCGCAAGCGGGTCCGCGCCTTCCTTGCCGAGGAGCGCGCGCTTGGCCATTTCAATCCCGACCGCACGAGTTGGGTCACCTGGGACGTGGAGTTCAGCCGCCGCGCTGGCGCCGCGGGCTTCATCGGCATGACCTGGCCCAAACAGTATGGGGGCGGTGAGCGCTCGGAGCTGGAGCGGTTCGTGGTGCAGGAGGAAATGCTGGCCGCCAGCGCTCCATGTTTCGCCCACTGGGTCGCGGACCGGCAATCCGGCCAGCAGATCCTGACCTTCGGCACTGAAGCCGCACGAGAGAAATACCTGCCCGCCATCGCCCGAGGCGAATGCTTCTCCGGTATCGGCATGAGCGAACCCGATGTCGGCTCCGACCTCGCCTCCGTCCGCACCCAGGCGCAACGCGTGCAGGGCGGCTGGCTGTTGAACGGGACGAAGGTGTGGACGTCGAACATTCATCGCGCCGATTTCATCCTCGCCCTCGTGCGTTCCGAGCCGCGCGGCGACGACCGGCATGCCGGGCTGACCCAGTTCATCGTCGACCCGAAAACCCCAGGCCTGACTGCGCGGCCGATCCTGAACCTGGCCGGCACGCACGAGTTCAACGAGGTGGTGTTCCAGGACGCGTTCATCGCGGACGACATGGTGCTGGGCGAGCCCGGACATGGCTGGTCGGTGGTGACGAGCGAACTCGGCTACGAGCGCGCCGGGCCGGATCGGTTCATGTCGGATTACTGGCTGCTGGTGCAGCTGATCGACCGCGTCGGGCCCGAGCCGGACGAGCGGCAAGCTATCGAGATCGGCCGCCTGGTGACCCACCTCCAGGCATTGCGCCGTATGTCGACCAGCGTGGCCGGCCGTTTGTCGAAAGGTATCCCCGTCGTCCTGGAGGGCAGCCTTGTGAAGGACGTCGGCACGAACTTCGAACAGGACCTGCCGGAGGTGGCCCGGCGCATCGCCCCCGTGGAGGCAGGCCTCGATGACGACGATCGCTACGCGCGCACCATGGCGGACGTGATGCTGTACGCCCCCGCCTACACCCTGCGTGGCGGCACGCGAGAGATCGTGCGCGGCGTCATCGCCCGCGGACTGGGGCTGCGCTGATGGACGGGATGCAGCGCCCAGCCGGCGCGAGCGAGATTGAGGACGCGGTTCTCGAGCAAGCAGACCGGCTCTTCACCCAGCAGGCAACCCGGGCCGTGCTGACGGAGGCAGATAGCGGCACTTTCCCATCAGCCGTCTGGCAGGCCGTGGAGGAGGCGGGGCTGCCTTCGGCGCTCGTGCCCGGTGGGCTGGGCGGCAGCGGGCTGGATCGCCGGACCGGGCTGATGCTGGTGCGTCGCGCGGCCTACCACAATCTCCCGGTGCCGCTTGCGGAGGTGATGCTGGCACGGTCCTTGTGGGCCGGACTGGGCGAAATGCACGACACGGGGCTGATTACACTCGCCGGGTCTCACGGTCGCGATGACCTAAGTCTAGTCCCGGACGGGACAGGTTGGCGGCTCCACGGCACGCTGTACCGCGTGCCGTGGAGCCGGGTAGCCGAGGCAGTGCTGCTGGTAGCACCAGGGCCAGACGGGCAGCACCGTTGGGTGCGGGCGCCTGCTGGGTCGTTCACCGCCACTCCGGGGACGAACCTGGCCAACGAGCCGCGCGATACCCTGACATTCGAGGGCGCCACGCTGCCGGAATCAGCGGTCAAGCTTGGGCCGCCAGGGAGCGGCCTATTGCTACATGGTGCGTTGCTGCGCGTGCATCAGATGGTGGGAGCAATGCAGCGGGCGCTGGATTCCGCTGTGGATTACGCGATGGTGCGCGTGCAGTTCGGCCGCACCATTTCCAAGTTTCAGGCCGTGCAGCAAATGTTGGCAGAGGCGGCCGGCCATTTAGCAGCAGCCGTCGCCTCCGCCGATGCAACGCTGGACGCGGTCGATGATGAACTGCCCCTCGCGGTTGCCATGGCGAAGGCCCGGGTTGGCGAGGCAGCCGGCCGGGTAGCGGCGACGGCGCACCAGGTTCATGCCGCGATGGGCTTCACGCAGGAACACCACCTGCACTACTCGACGCGGCACCTCTGGTCCTGGCGTGACGAATTCGGCTCCGAGCCGTTTTGGCAGCGCGAGGTTGGCCGCTTCGTCTGCCGCCGCGGTGGCGAGGCGCTGTGGCCGTTGCTGGCCGACCGAGAGGGTGCGGCAAGCTACGCGGTCGTGAAGGCGTGACCCGGCCGGCAAGCCCGCTCTCCGGCATGCGCGTGCTGGACCTCACACGCGTGATGATGGGACCGCTCGCGACGCACATCCTCGCCGATCTCGGCGCAGACGTGATCAAGATCGAAGATGGCGCCGGCGACTCCACCCGGCATTACCGCCCACTGCGCAATCCCGGGATGGCCGGGTCGTTCCTCAACCTCAACCGCAACAAGCGCAGCATCGTGCTGGACCTGAAGCACGAGGCCGGGCAGGAGGCGCTGCGCCGGCTGATCCCGAGCGCTGACGTGTTCGTGCACAGCATGCGACCGAAGGCGATCCAGCGCCTCGGCTTCGACTACGAGGCGGTGCGGACGATCAAGCCCGACATCGTCTACTGCGCGGGCCAGGGCTATGGCTCGGGCGGGCGGTATCGCGACAAGGCGGCGTATGACGACGTGATCCAGGCAGCGTCCGGCATCGCCGCCCTGTTCGGCATGGTCAACGGCGAGCCCGCCTACGTGCCCACGGTGATCTGCGACAAACTATGCGGCCACACCATGGCCTGGTCGATCATCGCGGCCTTGCTGCACCGGGAGCGCGGCGGTGGTGGGCAGGCCATCGAGGTCCCGATGCTGGAGACGTCGATCGAATTCGTCATGATGGACCACATGGTCGGCTCGGCCTTCGCACCGCCCTTGGCCCCCACCGGCTACGCCCGGTTGCTGACCCGGCATCGCCGCCCGCTCGCCACGCGGGACGGCTACATGTGTATCCTGCCGTATTCGGATGCGAACTGGTGCGACCTGTTCGAGTTCCTGGGGCGGAGCGACCTGCGCGACGACACGCGGTTCCAACACATCGGCGGCCGGACCGATCACATCGACATGCTCTATGGCCTGATCGCCGACGCCGCTCCGAATTACAGCAGCGAGGAATGGCAGGCGTTCTGCGACAAGGCCAGCATCGCATGCATGCCCGTGCAAGGCTTGGACGAAGTCCAGCAGGATCCGCACGTGAAGGATGTCGCACTTTTCAGCGTTCAACAGCACCCGAGCGAGGGCGCCTACAACGCGATCCGCTCGCCGGTGTCGTTCAGCGCAGCTCCCTTCACCATCCGCCACCACGCGCCGCGGCTGGGCGAACACACGGCAGAGGTGCTCGCCGAAATTGGCATGAGCACCGTTAATGTTGGCGGAAGTGCCGCAAATGACCGATAGATCCGCACTCGATCGCGTAGGTGTCATCGGCAGTGGTCTTATGGGGGCAGAGATCGCCCTCGTGTTCGCACTGGCCGGGCATGACGTGCGGCTGATGGACGTGAGCGAGGACAAACTCGCGGTCGCGTTGCAGCGGTTGGGCACGCTGCTGGACAAGGGCGTGGCGCGCGGGTCGTACACTGCCGACCAAACCGGTGTGGCACTCGGACGCATTGCGACCACAACCAGCATCTCGGACATGACCGATCGCAGCGTCGTGGTAGAGGCGGTGTTCGAGCAGGAAGCAGCGAAGGCCGAGATCTTTCGCCAGCTCGACACCGTCTGTTCCATAGACTGCGTGATTGCGACCAATACCTCGACGATCCCCATTTCGGTTCTCGCCTCCTACGTGTCCGAGCCGCGCCGGATGCGGTTCATCGGTACCCACTATTTCTCTCCGGCCTCGCGCATGAAGCTCGTCGAAGTCATCCCCGGCGGTGAAACGTCGGAAGAGACGACCCAAAGCACGCTGGCTCTGTGTCGCGCCGTCGGCAAGACGCCGGTCACGATCAAGGATGTGCCGGGCTTCGCAATCAACCGGCTGCTGCACGTATTCATGATTGAGGCCGTCCGCCTCGTCGAGGAGGGCGTGGCGACCGTCGAGGACATCGACGTCGCCTGCCGCCTCGGGCTCGGCCATCCAATGGGACCGTTCGAGTTGATGGACGCAACGACGTCAAGCCTGTGCTTGCAGGCACAGCAGATCATGCACGAAGCCTACGGTGAACGCTTTCGTCCCCGTCCACTGCTTAAGCAGCGCGTGCGAGCAGGCTATGTCGGTGGTCGCGGTCGTCCAGGCTGGCGTACAAAGACGTAGATTATCCGAGGTAGTCCCGCATGGTTGGACAGTTTGGCGGCTGAGTTAAGCTCCGAGTTTCCGTGCGCTTATGAGCCACAGCGCCCAGGCAAGTTCACGCCATTTGAGCGCGGATCGCCGCCAGCGGGGACGTATGCTTTCAAAAGGCCGTTTTGAGCGCTGTCGACCGAGATGCTCAGACCTGTGGCCGCTTCCGCCGGGCTCGCCCAGATCAACGCCATCGGCAACCTGGCTGGCTGCGGCGGAACCTATTTGATCGCTGCGATCCGCCACGCGACGAGGAGCTATATCCTGTCGGTGGTGCCGCTGACTGTAGTGCAGGCGATAGGCTGTGTGGCGCTGGTCAGCATAGCGGCGTCGCTCACGTCAGGGTCTCCCTTCAGGCAATCACGCCGGCTTTGCGCAGGCTCGCGATCGCGTCGGTGTCCAAGCCGAGTTTCTCGCACAGGATCGCGTCCGCTTCGGCGCCGAGTGCGGCGGGCGGGTTGGACGCGACACCACCGCCCTCTGCCAGCTTGAATGGCGTGCCGAGCAGATCGAGGGCGTCCGCACGGACCGGCTGGACGTGGCCATGGTGCGTGACCCGCTGCCAGTTGCGGATCTGCCATCCTACGTGCTGCTGGAGGAGCGACTGGTGGTGCTACTGCCGCGCGCGCATTTTCAGGCAGGCAACCGCCGGGTCGCGCTGGCAAGTCTGTCGGGCGAGAGGTTTGTCACTGTGAGGGCGTCGGCGAGTTCGAATTTCCGGCAGCGCTTCGTCTTGTCCTGCCGCGAAGCCGGGTTCGACCCGCATATCACCCAGGAGACTGGGGAGTGGGCGACAGTCGCCGGCTTGGTCTCGTCCGGCATGGGCGTAGCGTTGGCTCCGGCGAGTGTGGCGGAGATCCGGCTGGCCGGGTTGGTTCAGCGCCCGCTGAGCCAGCCGGCCAGCACCACAGTGGTCCTGTTCTGCCGCCCAGACGAGGCAGAGACGCCGGCGGCCCACTTCATCGCAGCAGCGAGGGGCCACTCTTCAGCGACTACGGCCTGAGCACCGTGAGCTTAAAAGGTCCTGCCACAGCGGCCGCGTGTCACGGCCTCGTTGAGGCCTGCTAGCGGGAACTCCGTCACGGCCCACTGTCCAAGGTCGAGCAGAGCGGCGCGAATCAGACCCGCCAGGCCCGGTGCGACGGCAGAATGGTACATCCACTGGCCAGCAGCCCGCCAAAGGCGATCAGCAGGATCGTCATCGCGCACTACCGGCCGGCCTCCACTGGGTCGATCATACCGATCGTGCTGGACATCGCCGTCTCCCGGTCGAGGTGCGGCTGCTGCGTTGGCAGGCCCCGGCCCGGGCACAAACGGTGCAGACTCCGACCGGCCAGGTCCAAGCAGTGCAGGCATGATCATCCTACAGCATGACTGAGCCGCGCCTGGCGGTCACGACGCTGCAATTCCTTTTGGAAGAAGCCTTTCCGGTCCGCGATGATCACGGGCAGATAGGTCAGGCTGAGTGAGGCGTTCCTAACTCCAACGACCTCTTCTCGAGTTGTTCGGCGGCGTGGGCTGACCCGAGCGGTAGCGACATTGCGAATGCAAGCGCCAGGTAGGTCGTTTTCATCTTCATTGTATCCTTCCGTTACGCCGTTCGGCTATCCGTTGCATGGAGGTGCATCCTCCCATGTAATGAGTTTGGCTTGGCTGGGTTTGCTGGCCCGTGCCTTCGCAAGGGTCTGTAGCGCAGCGTCCCGCGATTCGATCAGAATGCGCCGGGTCAGGATTTCGGCACGAGCATCCTCCCCGCGACGCGCCGCCAGGGCGACGGCCTGCCACAGCCGCAACATCGCCCGCCGCCGCTCTCCCGTCGTGAAATCGAGCGGACGGTCGTTCCAGATCAATCCCCAAAGCGAATTATGCACCTGGTCCCGCAGCAGCTTGGCGAGATAAGGGTTGCCGCAATGGCGATAGAGCGTTCCGCCCGCCCGCCCGCTCGCCTCGGCAAAACCGACCGGATCGGCCTGCGCGGCACGCTGCTTCAGCGTCGCCAGCCGGTCGTCGAACTCGGCCAGCCCGGCGGGTGCGGCGGTGCGGGTGAAGCACCGTGCCGCCAAGCCCATCAGCGAGCCCCGCACGTTGAAGAAGTCGGCGATGATGTCGAGGGAGATGCCGATCGCAAACGCGCCACGCCGAGGCTCCAACTCCACCAGGCCGCGCGACGCCAGCGTACGCAGTGCCTCCCGCACCGGCCCGCGGCTGACGCCATAGCGGTCAGCCACGTCCTGCTCACCGATCCGCTCCCCGGCGGCGTATTCGCCCTGCAGGATCGCAATACCGAGCCCGTCCGCGATCTGCTCCACGGTCGTGCGCAACCGCACCGTCTTGCCCTGTGGGCGGCTGAGGACGGGTGTTCCTGGGATTGGTGCCTGCATGTCGCAGCACAACGTGGCGTCCGCCGGATTGTCAACAATTAGCAGTTGACTCGGCACCGCCCATCGTGATCGCTTTCCCATAAGCCGTCCGTTTGAGATCGGCAGAAAGGGAGGGCCCATGTTGGTCCGTTACGTGATGATCGCGCTGGCCTGTGCGCCGGCCATCGCCGCCACCCCGGCCTGGGCGGACGGGGCGCCGCTGACCGGCAGCCTGGTCGCCGCCTTCGCGGCCGAGCCGACCACGCTCGATCCGGTACGATACTCCGCCGGCGTCGATACGTACGGCGTCACCCAAGTGTTCGAACAACTTACCCGCGTCGACCCCTCCGGCAAGACGGTGAACTGGCTGGCAGAGTCCTGGTCGGTGCAAGGGACGCCGGACAAGCCGATCATCGACGTCCACCTCCGTCCCGGCATCAAGTTCCAGAACGGCGATCCGCTGACGGCCGCCGACATCCAGTTCTCCTACGACCGCTTGCGCGACCCGAAGCAGAGCCGCTGGTCCCACCTGCAAGCCGCAGTGGAGAGCTTCGAGATCGTCGACGACCTGCATTTCCGGCTGCATTTCTCAAAACCGGACGCCACTTACGTCACCGACTACCTGCAGATCTGGGCCATGCCGAAGAAGTATTTCGAGCAGGTCGGCGCTGACGGCTTCGCCCGCAAGCCGATCGGTACCGGCCCGTGGCAGGTGCTGGATTGGAAGGTGAAGGACGAGCTCGACCTGCAGGCGTGGGACGGGTACTGGAACCACGACGCGCGGCCCACGGTGAAAACCCTCACCATCAAGTTCATCCCGGAAGACCTCACCCGCGTCGCCGCATTCAAGACCGGCGCGGTGGACTGGATCGATGCTGTGCCGCCGGCACAGGTGGAAGACTTCAAGCACATGCCGGGCGTCGCCACGATGACGGCGGTGAGCGGCAACAACCTCTATATCGACTTCCCGACGCAGCTTCCGAACACGCCGTTCAAAGATGTGCGGGTGCGTCAGGCCGCCGCCTATGCCATCGACATGGACGCGATCATCAAGCGCGTGCTGTTCGGCCAGGGGCAGCGCTATGCCGAGATCGGCCCAGGCGAAACCGGCTATGACCCGGCGCTGAAACCCTATCCCTACGACCCGAAGAAAGCGCGGGAGTTGCTCGCCGAGGCCGGGTTCCCCAAGGGATTCGACACGCCATGCTACAATCTCACTACCCCGCGCGAGCCCAACGTGAAGGAGATGGGGGACGCGGCGTTCGCCTACCTGTCCAATGTCGGCATCCGCTGCAAGGTGAACGAGTTGGAATACGGCGCCTGGATCAATCTCGGCCGCCGCCGTGACGCCCCGCCGGTGATGGACGGCGTGCTGAGCTGGATGTGGTCGCACGGCGTGCCCGGCGATCCCGGCACACCTTGGGCCGGCCACGTTCACAGCTACGTGCCGGGCGAGGGATGGGGCAGCTACTCCTATACCTCGGTGCCTGAAATGGATGCGCTGGTAGAGCAGCAGAAAGCCACACTGGACCCGGCCAAGCGCGCGGCGCTGTTGCAGCAGATCGCGCAGAAGAAGCATGACGAGGTGCTGGGCGGCCTGACCACCTACCGTCCGCTGGTGACGCTCGCTTGGCGTAGCGACAAGGTGACCTTCACACCTTGGCCCTGGCCCGGCGCCTGGCACGACATGCAACAGATCGGCCTGAGGACGGGGGCAGCCCATGGATGAAGCCAGCTATCTCGCCACGCTGCGCCGCCTATGGGCCGAACACTGGCCGCCGAGCGTGCCGCGGGACCCGATCTACCCCTTCGGCGAGATCCTGCTGACCGACTATCTTCGTCGCCGGGCCGCCGACCACCCGGATAAGACGGCGGTCATCTTCTACGGGACGGTCGTGAGCTATGGCGAGTTGGACCGCTTGTCCGACGCGTTCGCCTCCTTGCTGGCCCAGCATGGCGTGAAGCAGGGGGACCGGGTGGCGGTATTCCTACCGAACTGCCCGCAATTCCTCATCGCGTTCTACGGCATCCTGAAGCTCGGCTGCATCCACGTCCCGGTCAATCCGATGTTCAAGGAGCACGAGCTGCTCTACGAACTGCAGGACACCGACGCAGTGGCGATCGTGGCGCAGGACCAGTTGATGCCGCTCGTGCGCGCAGTCGCGGCAAAGACCAGCCTGCGGCTGACCTTCGCCACCAGCCTGGCGGAGATGCTGCCCGCCGAGCCCACCATCCCCGTGCTGCCGGTCACCAGCGAGCCCAAGCGGGATTGCCCGGACGCGGCCGATCTTATGCCAGCCCTAAGGGCCGTCACCACGCTGCCGCCCGCCGTCACGGTGAGGTTGGATGACACGGCGGCGCTGAATTACACTGGCGGCACCACGGGCATGCCGAAGGGCTGCGTGCACACCCAGCGGGACATGATCTACACCGCGGCCACCGCGCTCACCTGCGGCAACGGCCTGCAGCCCGCCGACTTGGTGCTGAACTTTCAGCCGGTGTTCTGGATCGCCGGCGAGAATACCGGCGTGATCCTGCCGGTGTTCGCGGGCGTCACCCTGATCCTGCTCGCGCGGTGGGACCCGCTGGCCTGGTTGGAGGCGGTGCAGCACTACCGGGTCACCACCGCCGGGATGCTGGTGGACAACGCCGTCGCCATCATGGAGCACCCGGATGTCGGGCGTTATGACCTGCGCTGCCTGCGCGGTACCCGCGTCTCCTCCTTCGTCAAGAAACTGAACGAAGGCTATCGCCGCCGCTGGTTCGAGATGACCGGCGCCACGATGATCGAGGCGGCTTGGGGCATGACCGAGACCCACACCATGGATACCTTCACCACTGGGCAGCAGGACGATGATTTCGACCTGAAATCCCAACCGATCTTCGTAGGCCTGCCGGTGCCCGGCACCGAGTTCAAGATCTGCGGCTTCGAGACCGGCGAGTTACAGCCGCTCGGCACGGAGGGCGAGATCGTCGTCCGCTCCCCCTCGCAACTGAAATCATATTGGAACAAGCCGGAGGCAACGGCAGCCGCGTTCCGCGACGGGTGGTTCCACACCGGTGATATCGGCATGTTGGACACGGACGGCTTCCTGCATTTCCTCGGACGGCGGAAGGAGATGCTGAAGGTCAACGGCATGAGCGTGTTCCCCGCCGAGATCGAGGCCTTGCTCGGCCAGCACCCGGCAGTCATCGGCTCCGGCGTGATCGGCCGGCCGGACGAGGCGCGCGGCCAGGCCCCCGTTGCCTTCGTGCTCGCCGACCCGGCCTCCGGTCTCACTCCGGAATCGCTGGTTGCCTGGTGCCGGGAGAACATGGCCACCTACAAGGTGCCCAGCGTGCATCTCGTGGACGAGCTGCCGATGACGGCGACCGGCAAAGTGAAGAAGGAAGAACTGTCGAGATTGCTGGTGTGACCGCTGGTCGCTCGGCCTTAGGGAATCTGAGCTCAACCGTAGGGTGGGCTGCTTGCAGCCCACCAGAAGCGGCAAACTGGCGGGCGATAAGCAGCCCATCCATCGCGATCGCCGGGCTCGATCTTTACGTGAGCCGGAGTGCCGCCCGGTGATCCTGTTCCTGCTCCGCCGGTTGGGCAACGGCCTGATCAGCATCGTCGGCGCCAGCATCGTGATTTTCGTCATCGCCCGCCTATCTGGCGACCCCACGGCACTGCTGGTGCCGCCGGATGCCCCGCCCGCCGCCATCGCTGCCACCCGGGCCGCACTCGGGCTGGACCTGCCGCTGTGGCGGCAATACCTTATCTTCGCCGTACACGCGCTGCAGGGCGACTTCGGTCAATCCTATCGCTGGCAGCAGCCTGCGCTCGGCCTGGTGTTGGACCGGCTGCCCGCCACCATCGAACTTGCGGTGGCTGGGCTGCTGGTCAGCGTTGTGCTCGCCGTGCCGCTCGGCGTGCTGTCTGCCGTGTATCGTGGCGGGCTGCTGGACCAAGCGGCCCGGCTGTTCGCCTTGCTGGGTCAGGCGATGCCGGCGTTCTGGGTCGGGTTGCTGCTGATCCTGTTGTTCGCGGTGCAGCTGAATTGGCTGCCCGCCTTTGGCCAAGGAGGCTTATCCCACCTGATCCTTCCCGCCGTCACGTTGGGCTGGTACCCGGTGGCAGCGCAGACCCGCATCGTGCGCTCCGCCATGCTGGACGTGCTGGACAGTGACTATATTCGCATCTCCCGCGGCCTGGGGACGCCGGAACCGGTGCTGATCTGGAAATACGGATTCCGCAACGCCGCCATTCCCCTGGTCACCATGCTGGGCGTGTATTTCGCCTCCATGCTGGGCGGCGCCTTCATCGTGGAGGTGATCTTCGCCTGGCCCGGCCTGGGCCGCACGGTGGTGGAGGCGGTGTTCTCCCGTGACTTCCCCGTGGTCCAGGCGGGCGTGTTGTTCACCGCCGTACTGTTCGTGCTGTCCTCCCTATTGGTGGACCTGTCCTACGGACTGATCGATCCGCGCACCCGTGACCAGCATTAGCATCCCTCGGGTCCGCTCGATCTTGCGCGGTGTGCCCTGGCTGGCCCTGCTGCTGTTGGCGGCCGTGCTGGTCTGTGCCCTGGCCGGGGATTGGATCGCGCCGTCTGACCCGAACGAGATGGACTTAGGTGCGTCCTTCCAACCGCCGGTGTGGCAAGCGGCGGGCACTTGGGATCACCTGTTGGGTACGGACAATCTGGGGCACGACATCCTCAGCCGCATCATCGCCGGCTCACGCGTGTCGGTCGTGGTCGCGTTCTACGCCATCGTGCTGTCGGGTGCGATCGGCGGGCTGGCGGGGATGATCAGCGGCTATGTCGGCGGCTGGGTGGACGCGGCGATCATGCGGCTGGTGGAGATCCAGCTCTCCATCCCCTCCGTCGCCCTGGCCTTGATCCTGGCCGCGGCGCTGTCCCCCGGACTGACCACCGTGGTTGTGGTGATCGTGCTGACGTACTGGACCTGGTACGCCCGCATCATCCGCGGCGAGGTGCTGTCGCTGCGGCGGCGGGATTACGTGCTGCTGGCACAGGTCGCCGGCGTGAGCACCTTCACGGTGTTCCGCCGCCATTTGCTGCCGAATGTCGGCAACACGCTGCTGGTGCTGGCCAGCCTACAGGTGGGCCAGGTGATCCTGTTCGAGGCGTCGCTGTCCTTCCTCGGCCTGGGCATCCAGCAGCCCGACGTGTCATGGGGCCTGATGCTGTCGGACGCGCGGCAATATATCACGAACGCCCCCTGGGCCATCACCCTGCCCGGCATCGCCATCATGCTCACCTGCCTCGCCGCCAACATGGTGGGTGACTGGCTGCGTGACCTGCTCGACCCGAAGCTGCGCCAGTTATGACAGCGCTGCTCGAAGTGCGGGGCCTGCAAACCCACCTCCATCTCCGCCGCGGCGTGTTGCGGGCAGTGGATGGCGTGGATCTGCGCGTGGAGGAGGGGCAGACGCTGGGCCTGGTCGGCGAATCCGGCTCCGGTAAGACGATGACCGGGCTGTCCCTGTTGCGCCTGCTGCCCAAACCCGCCGGACGCATCGCCGGCGGCAGCGTGCGGCTGGATGGCGAGGAACTGACCACCCTGTCCGAACACGCCATGGCCCGCACGATCCGAGGCCGCCGCATCGCCATGGTGGCGCAGGATCCGATGACGGCGCTGAACCCGGTGTTCAGCATCGGCGACCAGGTGGCGCAGCCTTTCCGCAACAGCTCCCCGCTCCGCGGCCCGGGCCTCTGGAGCGCGGTGACCGACATGCTGCGCCGGGTGCGGATCCCTTCGCCGGAGCACCGGCTGGGCCAATACCCGCACCAATTCTCCGGCGGCCAGCGCCAGCGCATCGCCACGGCCATGGCGGTGGCGCCCTCCCCCCGGCTGCTGATCGCGGACGAACCCACCACCGCGCTGGACGTGACGGTGCAGGCGCAGGTGATCGGCCTGCTGCGCGACATCCAGGCGGAAACGCGGGCCGGCATCATCCTGATCACCCACGATCTGGGCGTCGCCGCCAGCCTGTGCCACCGCATCGCCGTCATGTACGCCGGCCGCGTGATCGAGGACGGGTCGGTACGCGACATCTACCACCGCCCGGCGCATCCCTACACGCGCGCGCTGCTGGCCGCGATCCCGCGCATCGGCAGCCGTAATCGCCGGCTGACCGCGATCCCGGGGCAACCGCCCTCGCTGCTGTCACCGCCCACCGGCTGCCGCTTCGCCCCACGCTGTCGCGACCGGATGGCGGTGTGCGACGAATACCCGCCGACGCTGCCGGCCAGCGCCGGGCACAGCGCCGCTTGCTGGTTGTTGCGCGCCTGATGCTGCAAGTGGAGGGACTGACCAAGCATTACGGCGCGGTGCGGGCGGTGCAGGATGTCAGCCTGGCGGTGCCCGAGCGCGGCACGCTGGCGCTGGTAGGCGAATCCGGCTGCGGCAAGACCACGCTGACCCGGCTGGTGCTGCGCCTGGAACGTCCCACCGCTGGCCGTATCCTGTTCGAGGGCGAGGACGTGGCGGGGCTGTCCGGCGCCGCCCTCAAGAGCTTCCGGCGCGGCGTGGGCGCGGTGTTCCAGGATCCGTATGCCTCGCTGAACCCGCGGCTGCGCATCGGCACCATCATCGCCGAACCGATCCTGGCCCACGAGCGCCCGGGTGCCGCCGCGCTGAAGGAGCGGATTCGCACTGTGCTGGACATCGTCGGCCTGCCGCCCGAGTCCGCACGGCTGTATCCGCACGAATTTTCCGGCGGTCAGCGGCAGCGTGTGGCAATCGCCCGTGCGTTGGCATTGCGCCCCCGCCTGATGGTGCTGGACGAGCCGGTTTCCGCCCTCGACGTGTCGATCCGCGCCCAGGTGCTGAACCTGCTGGCCGACATTCAGGACGAGTTCGGTTTATCCTATCTGATCGTGGCGCATGACCTGGCGTTGGTGGAACATATCAGCACCGCCGTCGCCGTGATCTATCTCGGCCGCGTGGTGGAAAGCGGCCCGACCGAATCGGTGTTCGCCGCCCCCGCGCATCCCTACACGCAAGCGCTGCTCGCCGCCGTGCCGCATCCCGATCCAGATCATCCGTTGCCGAATGTCCCCGTCACGGGCGAGGTCGGCAGCGCGATGGCGCTGCCGCCGGGCTGCGCGTTCCACCCCCGCTGCCCGCACGCCATGCCGATCTGCCGCGAGGTGCTGCCCAGCGCGCGCCCGGCCGGCGCCGGGCATTTCGCCTCTTGCCACTTGCTGCCGGAACAAGCCGCATGACCCTGTCCACCGTGTTGATCGCCAACCGCGGCGAAGTCGCGATCCGTATCGCGCGGGCTTGTGCCGATCTCGGGCTCCGCTCCGTCGCCATCGCGGGGGAGGACGACGCCGGGTCGCTGCATGTCCGCAGGGCGGATCAGGCCTGGACGCTGCCGGGCCGCGGCGTACCGGCCTATCTGGACATCGCTGCGGTGATCGCGGCGGCAATGGCCACCGGGTGCGACGCGGTGCACCCTGGCTACGGCCTGTTGAGCGAGAATGCCGCCTTTGCCACGGCCTGTGCGGAAGCGGGTTTGGTGTTCGTCGGCCCGTCCCCCGAGACGCTCGCGCTATTTGGCGACAAGACCCAGGCGCGGCGCTTGGCCGCGTCGCACGACGTGCCGGTGCCCCGCGGCACGGCGGGCGCCACCACGCTGGAGGAGGCACGCGCCTTTCTCGCCACGCTCGGCGGTGGCGCGATGGTGAAAGCCGTGTCCGGCGGCGGCGGCCGGGGCATGCGCGTCGTCACGGACGAGCGGTCCTTGGCGGAGGCATGGTCCCGCTGCGAGTCGGAGGCGCGGGCCGCGTTCGGCTCCGGCGCGCTGTATATCGAGGAGTTGGTGGAGTCGGCCCGGCACGTCGAAGTGCAGGTGATCGGTGATGGGCGAGTGGTGACGCAGCTCGGCGAGCGCGACTGCACCCTCCAGCGCCGCCACCAGAAACTGATGGAAGTCGCACCCAGCCCCACATTGCCGCAAGCCACGCGCCAGGCATTGGCGATGGCCGCCGTGCGGATGGCGCGAGCCACGCAGTATCGCGGCCTCGGCACGTTCGAATTCCTGGTGGACGCTACCGACCCGGCGCGTTTCGTGTTCATCGAGGCCAATCCCCGCCTCCAGGTCGAACATACGGTGACGGAGGAAGTGTTCGGCGTGGATCTCGTGCAAGCGCAATTGCGCGTCGCCTGTGGCGCCAGCCTTGCCGAGATCGGTTTAGCGCAAGCCGACGTCCCAGCGCCGCGCGGCTTCGCCATCCAATTGCGTATCAATATGGAGGTGATGCAGCCGGACGGCAGTGCGCTGCCCAGCGGCGGCGTGCTGTCCGTGTATGAACCGCCGACCGGCCCCGGCGTGCGCGTCGACGGGTTCGGCTATGCCGGATATCGCACCAGCCCCTCCTTCGACAGCCTGCTGGCCAAGCTGATCGTGCGCACCGCTTCCGGCGGCTACGCGGCAGCGGTGGGGCGTACTAGGCGCGCCGCGGCGGAGTTCCGCATCACCGGGGTGCCGACCAATCTCGGTTTCCTGCAAGCGATGCTGGACCAGCCGGATGTGATCGCCGACCAGGTGACCACGCGGTGGCTGGACGGCCACGCCGCTGCCATCATGGCGCACATCCCGGCCGAACAAGCGCTGGAGGCGGCCCAGGATGTGCTTAGGCCAGCCGAAGCGGCGCCGGAGGATACCGTTCCTGTCCCCGCGCCGATGCAAGCCCTGATCGTCGCCATCGATGTGGCACCAGGCGACACCGTCCGCGCGGGCCAGCAAGTGGGCGTGCTGGAAGCAATGAAGATGGAACACGTCATTACCGCCCCGGTTGCCGGAACCGTTCACTCGCTAGCGGCCGTGCGGGGCGATGTGCTGCTCCTAGGCCAGTCCTTGCTGTTCATCATCCCGGGCGAAACCGGCAGCGCCGCGCGGGAAAGCATCGCGGCGATCGACCCCGACCATATCCGCCCCGACCTGCAGCACGTGATCGACCGCCACGCGCTGACGCAGGATGGTGCGCGCGAAGCCGCCGTGGCGAAACGGCACAAGCAGGGCGGCCGCACTGCGCGGGAGAACGTGGCCGACCTGGTGGATCCAGGCAGCTTCGTCGAATACGGCGCCCTCGCTTTGGCCGCACAGCGTACCCGGCGCTCGATGGACGAGTTGCTGAGAATGAGCCCGGCGGATGGGTTGATCGCCGGGCTGGGCACGGTGAACGCCGCACTGGTGGGGGAGGAGCGTGCGCCCACAGTGGTGGTCGCCTACGACTACACCGTCCTCGCCGGCACTCAGGGCACGATGAACCACAAGAAGCAGGACCGCATCTACCGCCTGGCCGCCGAGCTGCGCCGCCCGCTGGTTTTGTTTGCAGAGGGCGGCGGCGGGCGGCCCGGCGATGTGGACAAGCAGCACACCAACATGGCCAGCCTGGACGTGCCCACCTTCCACGGCTTCGCCAGCCTATCGGGGCTGATCCCGCTGGTCGGCATCGTCCATGGCCGCTGCTTTGCCGGCAACGCAGCGCTGTTGGGCTGCTGCGACGTGATCATCGCCACGCGCAGCACCAATCTAGGCATGGGCGGCCCAGCGATGATCGAGGGCGGCGGGCTGGGCGTGTTCACACCGGAACAGGTCGGCCCCACCTCCGTCCAGAACGCCAACGGCGTGATCGACGTGCTGGTAGAAGACGAGGCGGAGGCGGTCGCCGTTGCCAAGACATACCTCGCCTTCTTCCAGGGCCCGGTTGCCGGCTGGGCCTGCCCCGACCAGCAACTGTTGCGCGCCGCGATCCCGGAAAACCGGCTGCGCTCCTACGACATCCGCGCCGTGATCACCGGGCTGGCCGATACCGGCTCGGTGCTGGAATTGCGGGCCGGCTGGGGGCCAGGGATGGTCACGGCGCTGATCCGAATCGAGGGCCGTCCGATGGGCCTGATCGCCAACAACCCCCGCCACCTGGGCGGCGCGATCGATGCGGATGCGGCGGACAAGGCGGCGCGCTTCTTACAATTGTGCGACGCGCACGACCTGCCGGTGCTGTCGCTCTGTGACACGCCGGGCTTCATGGTCGGGCCGGAAGCGGAAAAGACGGCGCTGGTGCGGCGCGTATGCCGCATGTTCGTGGGCGGCGCCAACCTGCAGGTACCCTTCTTCACAGTGGTGCTCCGCAAGGGCTACGGCTTGGGTGCGCAAGCCATGGCCGCCGGGTGCTTCCACGCCCCCATCTTCAACGTGGCCTGGCCCACTGGTGAGTTCGGCGGGATGGGACTGGAGGGCGCAGTGCGGCTCGGCTTCCGCAACGAGCTCGCCTCGATCGATGACGCGGCCGAGCGCGATGCGGAGTTCCGCCGCCGGGTCGACGACATGTATGCGCGCGGCAAGGCGACGAGCATGGCGTCCGTGCTGGAGATCGACGACGTAATCGACCCGGCGAAGACACGTCGCTGGCTCGTGCGAGGCCTACGAACCATCCAGCCGACTCCGCACAGGACTGGGAAGAAACACTCGTTTGTGGATAGTTGGTAGTCTACTGCTCCCGTCGAATCTCACGTAGCTATTGATCGCAGCTTGCCATCCTTGATCCGCTGCGGGGTCGGGTCTGAGGCATTTTAGAGCGCTTTCAGATTGGCCCACAGCGCCTCGACCGAGCGATGAGCTTCGTCGCGGAGTTCGCTTTCATCCGAGAGAACACCATCCGATCGGATTCAGATCGGGGCTGTAAGGTGGCTGAAAACAGCAACTGAGCGCTTGCGGCTTCGATGCCCCGGCGAGCAGCCGGGCTCTTGTGGACAGGAAGGTTGTCCATGGCCGACCGCGCGGGTCGCCCCTCACACGGGGGCACGGATCGAAACAGGTTAGCCAACCCCACGATCGGCGCTTCTACGCGGCATCTGCATCTGGTGCAGCGGGGTTGCCGGGTGCCGTGCGCCAGCCAAGGCGGGGAAGCGCGACGGCGCGCCAGTCGTGGGCCTCCGGGCAGACGACCACGACGCCCTGCTGCTCCAGAAAAGACAGCACTCGACGGGCACGGGCAGGGGAATGGGTGCCATACACACGGGCCAAGACGGCATCCGGGGGGCATGGAGCGGCGATCAAAGCGGTGCGGGCCAGCAGGAGGTATAGGCCCTGCGCGTCGTCCGGCAACGTGCGCGCGATGGCGGCGACCTCGTCCCAACCTGGCGCCGTCGTCACAGCGTGTTCCAGTCCGGCGCGGGCAGACCCTAGGCGACGTATGAAGTTCGGCAGGTCCGGCGGCGCGCCCGGCAAGGCGCGAATGCGGCATCGGACGAGGAAATCCTGGTACAGCACGGCGATGGGGCGGAAGGCGGCGCCGGGCTCCGCTGTCATGGCTGCCATTATGTCGTCCAGGACGCGATCGTGCTCAGCCATGGCGGCGAGATCCGGCGTCACGGGCTCCCCAAGGTGCAGGGCGGCGGGACGGGCGGCCGCGAGTTGGGCCAGAAGGTCCGGTGCGGGCGTCGGCGGTTGGCGTCGCGCGACCGGTGGCGGGGCGGCCATTGCGGTGAACACCAGGGCGCGGACGTCCTCGGGCGCCGTCTCCGGCAAAGGCGTCAGAACCGGCCCGGCGCCGCGCGACAGGGTGGAGGCCGGGCCGATGCGGATCGGCAGCGGGCGGTTGGACAGCGCGGGACCGAGGGCGATGAAATGGCCGCGCTGGAGATCCCGGAACGTCTCGGCGCCCCGCCTATCCATGCCGAGCAGGTCGGCCGCGCGGGCCATGTCAATGTCGAGGAAGGTGCGGCCCATCAAAAAGTTGGACGCCTCAGCCGCCACGTTTTTGGCGAGCTTGGCCAGTCGTTGGGTGGCGACCACGCCAGCGAGGCCGCGCTTACGCCCGCGGCACATCAGGTTGGTCATGGCGGCCAGAGAGAGGCGCCGTGCCTCCTCCTGTGCTTTTTCTCCGCCGGTCGCGGGTGCGAACAGCTGTGCCTCATCCACCACCACCAGTGCGGGAGACCATTGCTCGCGGGGGCAGTCGAACAAGCCGGACAGGAAGGCGGCGGCATGGCGAAGCTGGCCGTTCACGTCCAACCCTTCCAGGTTCAGCACCACGGATATGCGGTGGGCCCGGACCTGCTCGGCGGCAAGAGGCATGGCGGCCTCCGGATGCGCGGCGGCGTCGATGACGAGGTGGCTATGGGCGTCCGCCAGGGTGACGAAATCGCCTTCCGGGTCGATCACAACCTGCTGCACCCAGGGTGCGCTCTGTTCCAATAGGCGGCGCAGAAGGTGGGACTTGCCGGAGCCGCTGTTGCCCTGAACGAGCAGGCGGGTGGCAAGCAACTCCTCCAGGTCCAGCGTCGCCGGGTCACCACGGCCCGTGCGGCCAATGTCGATGGAAATAGTCACTGCGCGGGGCTTAGCCGTTCTGATGGCACGGGAACAGTCCGGTCCGTGGATTCTCCTGGCCGACCAGGCAAGGACATGCGCCGGATCGTGCGCGACGCCCGGACGGTGAAAGTGGCCGACGGCGTCACGCCGCCACCTGTTGCGCTGCCGTTCCCCACCTCCCAAATCCCGCGCATCCAGGTCGGAGCTGCCGCCGGCTGATGACTGCGACAAAAGGAGAAGGCTTTGAACTCCAAAATTCGAGTGGGTATCGTTGGCTTGCAACCGGGCAAGAGCTGGGCGGCGCGCGCGCACGTGCCGGCCTTGCGGGCGCTTTCGGCGGAATTTGAGATCGTCGGCGTTGCGAACTCCACCCTCGCCAGCGGGCAGGCTGCAGCCGCCAGTCTCGGTATCCCTCGGGCATTCGAGAACGCCGCCGCTCTCGCCGCCTCACCCGACATAGATCTCGTGACTGTCACCACCAGGGTGCCGCAGCATTTCGAATTGGTCAGCATGGCCTTACGGGCTGGCAAGCATGTCTATTGTGAGTGGCCACTCGGCAATGGTCTGGCGGAGGCGGAGCAACTCGCCGCGCTCTGTGGCTCGGCAGGCGTGCTCGGCGTATGCGGCACGCAGGCGCGGGTCGCCCCGGCAATCATCGAAATGCGCAAGCAAATTGATGCAGGGCTGATCGGGACCGTGCTTTCGAGCAGTATCGTCGCCGCATCCCGCGGCTGGGGCGCGACCATACCCACCGCGGCTGGAAGTGCATATCTGTTCGACATCAAGACCGGCGCGAACATGCTGACAATCCCCTTCGGGCATACGCTGGCCGCCTTGCGGGATGTTCTCGGAGACGTGACGGAGGTCTCGGCATTGCTGGCCACGCGCAGGAGCACCGTGACAGCGCTGGACACCGGCGAGACATTGCCGGTCACGTCGCCGGACCAGGTCATCGTCACCGCGCAGCTCCGGGACGGTGCCCCCGTGTCGATCCATTTTCGCGGCGGCGACGCGTTTGGGACGGGATTGGTATGGCAGGTAACGGGCTCGCAGGGTGAATTGAGGCTCACCGCGGGGTCGGGGCATACGCAACTCGAACCCCTGACGTTGGAGGCAGCGCGGACGGGGGACAAGGCCCTGTCGGTCGTGAGCCTGCCTGCTCAGAATGGCACCGGCCTGCCCGAGGCAGCGTCCGTCGGCAACGTTGCCCGCATGTATGGTCGTCTGGCTCACGACCTGCGATCGGGCAGCCAGACCGCCCCGACATTTGCCGATGCCGTCGGCCTTCATCGGATCATCGACCTCATCGAGCAATCCGCACGAACCGGCCAGCGCGTGGCCGTCGACGCGCCGAACCGGGCGTTGCCCGAGGCCACGCCGTCCTGATACGCCGCATCCAACTCGCGGCGAGTTTCGTGAGACGGCTTTCCGGAAGCTAGGTCTGCATTCCCCATCTTCCCGGCGGCCGAAATTTGCATTCCGTAATGCCCGCATGCAGGGGGACGGACATGCAACACTCGCGGCGGATGGTCATCGGGGCAGCCGCAGTTGGGGCGACTGGCATCATCACGGGAGCGGCTTCGCCCGCGATCCCTCCAGCCGGTGGCCAGGCGCGCGTCCTGCAGATCGTAAGCCTTGCGGATGTCGAAGCCGAGGCGCGCGCGGTCTTGCCGGAGGGTGCCTGGGCGTACGTTGCAGGCGGCGAAGGCGACCAGTGGACGCTTTTTGAAAATCGCCGTGCGTTCAACGACTATCCGATCGCCACGCACCGGTTGCGCGGGGTAGACGGCAAGTCGATCGACCTTGGCGTCCGTCTGCTGGGCCATGACCTGCCCTACCCGATCCTCGTCGCCCCGAGCGGGGCGCATCTGTTCGTGCACCCGGGCGCCGAGGCGGTCACTGCCGGCGGGGCCGGCCGCGCCGGAGCGCTCTATACCGCTTCGGGCGCGTCAAATTTGCCGCTGGAAGCGATCGCGCAGGCGACATCCGGTCCAAAGTGGTTTCAGGTCTACCTCAACGCCGACGACGGCATCACGCGGGACATCCTTTTGCGGGCGAAGGCCGCCGGCTACTCCGCCATCGTCCTGACCGCCGATGCGATCGGGCCCGGCATGAGCGACGCGTTCCGCCGGCTCGGCATGCCGTTCCCGCCGGACATGACGTTCGGCAACAACGACCCGCGCTATGGCGGCAGCGGCAATTTCCTCGACCAGAAGACCGCGATGACGTTGGACGACATCGGCACCATACGGTCCGTGACTGGGCTGCCCGTGATCGTGAAGGGGATCATGCGGGGCAATGATGCGAGGGACGCCATAGGGGCCGGCGCCGCAGCGATCCAAGTATCCAATCACGGCGGCCGCCAGATCGACGGCGTTCCAGCGAGCATCTCGGTGCTGGCGGAGGTCGTGGACGCCGTCGGCGGTGCCGTCCCCGTCATTTTCGATAGTGGCATCCGCCGCGGCATCGACGTGTACCGAGCCTTGGGCTCGGCGCGACGGCGGTGGCGCTCGCCCGCCCCGTGCTTTATGGCGCCGCTGTCGGTGGTTCGGCCGGGGTCGCAAGCGTGCTCGAACATTTGCGGGACGAACTCAGGGGCGCGATGCTGCTTGCGGGCCAGAAGTCCGTCAGCGAAATCGACCGCAGTTGCATCCGCATGCGGGCCAGCTGAACGGGACCAGCGCCGCCGTGCTGCTCCCCTTGCTCGCGACCGCCCTGGCGCTCGGCAGCTTGTTCATTCCGAACGTGGGAACGCGCTATCCATTATGGGCGCAGTTGCTGGCACGGGCCGTCCTGTTCGCCGCGCTCACGGTGCTCGTGCAGGCCATCCTGACCTCGCCCTAACGGCCCTGACCGAACTCCGGGCATACCGGCTCGCGAAGGACGGCATCGCCGCCGCCACGGAGGCGTGCCCGGCAGTCGCCGTGGCGCTGGAGGCGTTGGCGAGGCGGGGCCAGGACGCTCTGCGGGCCAACGCGGCCACTGGCCAGGCCGAAGACGTACATCCGGAGATGTCGCCGTCCCGGCTCAGGAGCCTCCTACGCGTCCTGGCCAAGTGACCCGGCGCTGCCATTCACTTCCTGCCAGCGCTGCGCCTCGATCTGGGGCCGGACGGGAAGTGCCGCCGCGTCCTGCGCGGCAGCGTGCAGCGGCACGGCGACAACCAGGCATAGTCCAGCCAACCACGGCGCGGCCGACTGGCCTTCGCGGGGCGGCCGTCCGACGGCCCGCCCCGTGGCTGCACGCACCTAGTTGCTGTATTCATTCATCATTGGCAGCACCTTGTCGAAGGTGCAGGGCGTGCCCGTCTTCGCGGACTGGAGGATACCTTGCGGCGTCACCGTTCCACTGACGTCGCCGGTCGGGCCGTTTCCAGTGATCGGCGTGTCGTGCCAATGAAAGGTATTGCCATTCAGCTCGCCATTCACGCGGCTCACGCCACTACCATCGCGATTGAATACGAGACCGCTGAGCTGGTTTCCCTCCCGCGTGATGTGCAACTCCACCGCGGGGCAGCCGGGGGACGCCTTCGTCTGCCCGACCAGCGACGCGCCACCAGTGCCTTGAGCACTCGCCAACGCGACACCGACGACCGCGTTGAGCACCAGTCCAGTCGCCGCCGAGATCATAGCATTTCGCATCGTCTGTCTCCGTTTAAGTGAAAGCCTGTGGTGTCACCCGTAAGACGTGGCAACAAAGCTGCCGTTACCGGGCCGGGGTGATCGCCGTTGGGTCGAGAGGGGTGCCCGTTTCCGGCGCGCCGGAGATGTGTTGGTAGGTGACGTAGAGGAGCATCCCCGTCGCCACATCTTTCCAGCCCGTCACCACGGATCGGTAGGTATTGGGTGGAGCACCCTCTCGGTAGTGGGAAATCTTCATCGTCTGATAAATCCGCCCGAGCAGCGACAATTCTTCGATCCCCTCGTTCCGAAGGATGTCGTAATAGGTGCGCTCCGGCGTCATGCGTACGACGAAGCCCTCAACGTCACCGGTGCGCCCTCTTAGGAGCCGCCTTATGGCCGCGCTGGCACGGTCCGCACCAGGCCAGTTTGTGAGCCAGATGCCGAACCAGGCGTCTGCCGGTTGCCCGTCGAAGCGCATATGGCACAGCTCCGGGGTCGCTGGGTCGGCGCCGTCATACACGATCGTCGGGCCGCCGCGCTGTTCCACTTGGGCGCCTGGCGCCGGGCAGGGCCGGGCGAACGGCCCGGTGCCATCCGCCGGCCGCACCGTGGGGCCGCTGACCAGCACAGGAAACCGTCCGGACGCAGCTGATAGCCCAGAATCTTGCGCAGTGGCTAGCCCTGGCTGCACGGCTACGAGGGCCGCCACGACGAGGCTGCGCAGGCCGAAGCACACCGGCACCTACCCCTCGCCCTGAACCGGGTTCGTGTTGAAGATGTATAGGATGATCCTATATTGCCCATCAATCCGGTGTAGCACGAAGACTTCACGGTTGAGATCGGCAACCGTCTTGCCGTTTTCAACGACCGAGGCGCTCTTGTGGTGGAACGTGCGCACGACGGCTGTGTCGCCATAGGTGATGATGCCGGCATAACCGAACACGGTGGTGAACTTCGCGATCTCGAAGAGCGCATTGTAGATGTCCGCCCGTTGCGCGTCGGTCGCAGCCGTTGGCTTGTCGTTCCATTCGGCAACGCTGTCCGGTGCAAAAAGCTTCAGAATGTCCGCCGTGTCACCGGCGTTCAGCAACGTCTCGTAACGATGCACCACATCATAGGCGGCCATCTGGTCCGCCTTGATCGCCGGGTCCGTCGAGTAGGGGTACGGTTCTGCTGCCAGCACTGGGTGCACCGCTGCGGCGAACCCGAACATCCAGGCAGCGAGCTTGGTGCGGAATGAGAATGTCATGAAGGCGGCCTCCTCGGGGGTGTCTGCCCGGCTGCGTCTGCCTAACCCATACCCTCTCCGATGATGGCGGCCATCGGGCGGATGCGGAACGCAGCTTCCGAGAATCCGGCGGATCGGCAAACGTCGAGCCGGACACTGGTTCCCGAATCCCGACCGGCTTGTTGGCAGGATCGGGGCGTAGAGTCTGTCGGCCGCTTGTCCGAGCTGGGAGCTCACCATGCGCGAGGGACGCCCCGTCTTCGTCACACTGGTTGGCAGTTTGCAGCGCGGCTCGTCCTCGCGCGCCGTGGCGAACACGCTGGACGAGCTAGCTCCAGATCACGTGCAGGTCGAAACTCTGCCGTCCGTCGGCCGATTGCCTCCCTACTGCGTCGGTATCCTGAGGTTCGGCATTCCGGCGACGTTAGCCGCGATGTCCGCAGCAATCATGGCGGCCGACGCGGTTGTGATCGTGACACCGGAATACCGCCGCTCGATCCCTGGTTCGCTGAAGAACGCTCTCGACTGGCTGGCCAACCTGCCGGACCCGGCGTTCCGCGGCAAACCCGTGGCGATCCAGACCCTGTCGCCGGGGATGTCGGGCGGCCTCCGCGCCCATGACCATCTGCGGCAGACGCTCGCGTCGATGGGCGCGATGGTGATCCATCGGCCGCAAATCGCCATCCCGTTCGTCACGGGCAAGATCGACCTGCAGGCCAATTGCTTGCGGGACGCCGAGACGCGATGCGCCATAACCTGCCAGCTCGAAGCATTGGCGCAACTATCCCGCGACGGCCGGGGTGAGTGAGGGGTCGTCCGGGATTGCGGACGGAGCTTCCGTGATCGGCCCATAACCCCGACGCGGCAGCGCCTCTAGTAAATGACTTGCACCTCAGGAGAGCGTTGATGACTGTTATGAGCCGTCTCGGCACCTTGCTGCTCACCACGGTCGTGCTTGGCATGACCAATGCGGCCCCCGCCGGCGCCCAGGCCACGCAGGCGGAGAACGAGGCAGCGATCCGGCGAACAATGGCCGCCTACAACGCTGCGTTGAACGGCGGCAAGACCGAAGCCGTGCTGCCGCTCTACACCCCGGACGGAATTTTCATGGCGCCGTTCAGCCAGTCGAATATCGGTATCGACGCGGTAAAGACGGCTTATGACCAGGTGTTCCAGGAACTCGCCTTCAACGTGAAGTTCGACATCCAGGAGCTGGTCGTAATGTCTTCCGTCTACGCCTATGTCCGGACCAACTCCGCCGGCACCACGCGGCATGCCTCCACCGGCAAGACGACATCCGAGGCGAACCAGGAGCTGTTCATCCTCCGCAAGGGCGAGGACGGCATGTGGCGCATCGCGCGGTACAGCTTCTCGCCCACCAATGCACCGGCAAATGGCTGACAGGGAGAGAGGCCTTGGCTCCAGCGGACGGGCCAGCAGATCATAGCGGCGGGGGCGGTGAACATGAAGCGGTTCGGCGGCGAACTGGGTGGCAAGACGCCGATCCTGCTGTTCGACGACGCCGACCTGGAGAAGGCGCTGCCTACGGTCGAAAAGGCGCTCACCGTGTTCGCCGGCCAATTCTGCATGACGGGCAGCCGGCTCCTCGTGCACAGACCGATCCTGGACGAGGTGCGTCGGCGTCTCGCCGCGCGGCTGGAGGCAGTGAGGGTCGGTCCGGCGTCCGATCCTGCAAGCGAAATGGGACCCATGATCAACAAGGACAATGTCAAGCGTGTCGACCGCTTGGTGGTGGAGGCCATCGAACAAGGGGCCGCGGCCGTAGTGCGCGGCCGGCCAGTGCGGGACGGCAGGCTCGCGGCAGGCGCCTTCTACCGCCCTACCCTGCTCGAGATCACCGACCATAAGTTGCCGATCGCGCAGGAGGGGGTGTTCGGGCCGGTGCTTGTCATGCACGCCTTCGACACGGAGGAGGAGGCGGTGTCGCTGGCCAATGACAGCCAATACGGCCTGGCTGCCGCCGTGTGGTCGACCAATGTCGACCGCCCGCTGCGCCTCGCTCGCCAGATCCAGGCCGGCACCGTGTGGATCAACAACTGGGCCATCGTCTACGACGAAACCGAGGAAGGCGGTTACAAACAAAGTGGCCTCGGCCGCTTGAACGGCGTGGCCGCCCTGGAGGATTTCGTCGAATACCGGACCATCGTTCACGAGGTGGCGCTGTGACGACGATCGCAACGGTAACCACACCGCAGGACCTGCTCACCGCTACCAACGCGGCGGACATCGTCACCATCCGTGTGTCTGGCGAGATCGCCGGGCTACCGACGCTGCGGCTCCGGTCGGGCCAACGCCTTGCCGGCGACGGCGACGGGGCTTCGTTGCGCTTCGCCAGCGGTGCGGATGGAGTCGAGCTGTCGGCGGATAACGCGGTGACCGGGCTGGCCATCACTGTCGACCCCGAGCGGCGGGCCGTGTTCAACGACACGGCGCATCCCGGTTTCGGCCGCATCGAACTGGGCGGGCTTCGCCTGACGGGCAACCTGCGGCTGCTCGCAGCCGGCGCGGTGACCGGCGGGCATGTCGACGCGCACGGCATCGATATCGTGGCGGCAGACGCGCGCGGCTTTGCGGAGCGGCCGAAGGGCTTCGGGGTGGAGGTGATCGCGGGTGCCTTCACCATCTGGAACATGCAGCCCGACGCAGGGAGCCGGCTGACGGCCGATCTCACGGCCATCAGCGCCGGCCGGGCGGGGGCGCCGGTTCGCGGCAGCGGCGTGTTCGTCGGCGGCACGCCGGGCGGCGGCCGAACGATGGTGCGGCGGCTGGAAACCGGGGAGGTCCATAGCGATGGCGGCATCGCGCCCGGCACCGCGGACCAGATCTCCGGCGGAGTGTTCACCGTCCACGGCGCCTGGGTCGACAGTGTCCGCAACGCGGGCCCGGTGACGACTTACGGGCCGAACGACATGGTGCTCGACAACTGGGGCACCGTCGAGCGCTGGCAGGCGGACGGCAAAGTCACCTCCTACGGCCCGAGCGGCATCGGCTTCGTGAATTTCGGTGAACTCGGCGTCCTGCGGGTCAATGACACGATCGAAACTTTCGGGCTTGGCGCTCGCGGCTTCAATGTCTATGCCGGCACGGTCCGCGATGCGGAGTTCGACCGCGTCATCACCCGGGCCGACGGTGCGGTTGGCATCCAGATTAGCCAACCGGTCGGCCGGATCGCGGTGCGGCGGGGGATCGTGACCTACGGAGGGGTCGGCAGCTCGCTGGTCAAGGGTGTCGTGATGCAGCTCCCCGCCATCGCACTCAGCATCAAGCCCGGTGGATCGGCGCAGGAGATCGCGATCGAAGGCGGCCTGCTATCGCATGGCGCCGGGATCGAGCCGCTCGAACTACACGGCCGGATCGAGCGGTTCAGCGTCTCGGAATCGTTTGGACCGGCGGGCGCCGGCTTCGAGGCGATGTAGCATGGACCATTCATTGCGCTGGGCTGCCGTCCCGGCCAGGGTGCTGCTCGCCGTGCTGTTCCTCGCCTCGGGTGTGATGAAGCTCGCTCTGTCGGGAGCGATGCAACAATACATGACCGCGTACGGCGTTCCCGCCATCCTGCTCTGGCCGGCCGCGGCTTGGGAGTTGGTGGCGGGCGCCTTGCTGGTCCTGGGGCTTTGGGGGCAGCCGGTCGCGTTGCTGCTCGCCGGTTGGTGCCTGCTGACCGCCGCCATCTTCCACAGGGATGTGGCCGACCTGAACCAACTGACCAACCTGCTGAAGAACATTACGATGGCAGGCGCCTTCCTGCTGTTCGCGGCCTATGGCTTGCCGGGCTGGCGCCTGGGAGCGCCGCCTCACCGGCTGGAGACCTGACATGCCCGAGACAATGAAAGCCGCCGTGATCCGCCAACCCGGCGGCCCCGAAATGCTCCGGATCGAAAGCCTGCCGGTCCCGGTGGCAGCGCCGGGTCAGGTGCTGATCCGGGTCGAAGCGTTCGGGTTGAACCGGTCGGAGATGTTCACCCGGCAAGGATTGTCGCCCGACGTAAAATTCCCGCGCGTGCTGGGGATCGAAGCGGTCGGCACCGTCGCCGCAGCACCCGGCGGCGAGTTCGCGGAGGGCGCGGTAGTCGCGACCGTGATGGGCGGCCTGGGCCGGGATTTCGACGGGGGCTATGCCGAGTACACGCTCGTGCCAGCCAGGCAGGTGCAGGCGTTCCGCACCAGCCTACCCTGGAACCGGCTGGGCGCGTTGCCCGAGATGCTGCAGACCGCGTGGGGATCGCTGTTTCGCGCGCTCCGGCTTGCGAAGGGGGAACGCCTGTTGATCCGCGGCGGAACCACCTCCGTCGGCATGGCCGCGGCGGCGATTGCGAAGCGGCATGGCGCGACGGTCGCCGCCACGTCGCGCAATCCCGGAAGCGAGGCGCTGCTGCGGCAATGTGGGGTCGATAAATTCTTCGTCGATGACGGTGCGATCGCCGACGCCGTCAAGCGGGACTGGGACGGCGGTGCGGACAAGGTGCTCGAACTGGTGGGCGCGGCTACGCTGAAGGACTCGCTGCGCTGCGCGCGGGAGCCGGGATTGGTATGCATGACGGGAATGGTCGGCAATCAGTGGTCGCTCGACGCATTCAGCCCGATGGAGGCGATCCCGACCGCCGTGGGCTTGACTACCTATGATGGCGGCGTCGGGGACTTCATGGCGATGCCGATGCAAGCGCTGCTCGACGACGTGGCGGCCGGCAGCCTGCACACCCAGATCGGCCGCGTGTTCCACCTGGACGAGATCGTGGAAGCGCACCGAACGATGGAGGCGAACAAAGGCGGCGGCAAGATCGTCGTGCTTACCCGGTAAGCTGCCACGCATACGCGCCGCTCCGCTCCATCCCCCGCACCGCCCGGGGCATCTCGCGGGCGAGGAAGTCTGAGAAGGCTTGAGCCAGGCGGGAGGATTGCAGCTTTGGGGGGGTCAGCACACTGATGCTCGACGGTCTGGGCGGCCACTCCGCGAGCAGCGGCACCAATAGCCCGGCACGCAGCGCGGAAGCCATGACATAGGTCGGCAGGCAGGTGATGCCGGCGCCCGCGATCGCGGCGTCGCGCAGCGTGACCATATCGTCCGACAGCAACCGGGGCCGCATCGCCACCGTCACGGCATCTGCGCCGGCCCCGAGCCTCCACGGCGCGGCATCGGCGGCAGGGCAGCACAGCACCTCGTCCGCGGGCAGTTCCCCGGGTGAAGTGGGCGCACCGTGAGCGGCGATCCAACCGGGCGAGGCGGCCAGCGACCACGGTGTGCGTGCCACCACCCGCTGCAGGAGGGTAGAGTCCTTCAGTGGGCCAAGATGCCCCCGCACCGCCATATCGAAGCCGCCGCCAATCAAGTCGACGGTGCTGTTGCTGACATCCACCTGAATCACGACCCGGCGGTGTTCCGCCAGGAATTTGGGCACCAACGTCGCCAGCGCAAACTGTGCCAGCACGACGGATGACGAGACCCGCAGAGTTCCGGCGATATCCGGCCCTTGTTCCAGCAGCGCCTGGTGGATCTTGTGGGACAGATCGTCGATCGCACGCGCGTGCGGCAGCAGCAGCGAGCCCGCCTCCGTCAACGAGAAGCTGCGGGATGTCCGGCGCAGCAGCCCCGTGCCGACGGCCCGCTCGAGCGCCGCGATGCGCTGGCTGATGGTCGACTTCGGCACCCCCAATGCGCGTGAGGCCGCTGTGAAGCTGCCGCTCTCCACGACCTGCATGAGCAACCGAATGTCGTTCAGGTCGATCCGGACCGTCACGCCGGGACCGCTCCACAGAAGCAAGCGCCGCGAGAGCGGTCGTCAGGCGCAAATACCCACCGTCGGCCCGTCCCGCCGCATGAGCCGGTTATAGACCCTGCTCCTTGCATCGCCTGTCTGTCATTGTGGCTCGCCCCTTTTGCTCATCACGTCGGCTGTTCGACTTGGCACCTCCTTTATGGTGGAGCGGGCCGGAGACGATTAGCCGGCTTGGACAGGAATGCCCTTCCCGGTTTTGGGAAGCCACCCGGTGCATCGTCCCAGTTTCCGGATCGTCGGTTTGAACTTTGCCGACTCGCCCTAGCCTTCCGCCGCAGTACAATCGGTAAAATTGAACGAGGGCCAGATGACGCAAACAGCGATTTCGATCGTGCAGGAATTGCTCGCGGGGGCGACGGATCCCGATGTCGTCAACACCCTTGTCGCAGCGGATGCGACTTATATCTCCCTTGCGTTCGACGACATGGATTTGACCAAGGTCATGCCGTGGGCGGGTACGCATGCCGGGGCCGGGCCGCAAGCAATCCTCAAGACGTTTCAGGACGTGAATCGCTGGTGGACGGTTGTCGACTTCACGCCACAGCATACGGTGAGCGAAGGGGAGAACGTCGCGATTTTCGGCAGCTTCACGCTACGGTCCAAGACCTTGGGCAAGCAGGTCACGTCACCGTTCTCGATCTTCGCCCAAGTGAAGGATGAGAAGGTGGTGCTGATGCAGTATATGGAGGATACGTTCGCCACTGCATCGACGTTCCGGTCCAGCGGCGCCTGGATCTTCGCGGGCGACCCGGACGGCAGCCAAGTCACGGTGTGACCGGCCGTTAGACCGGCAAATCGGGAAAAAGGGTTGGCGCCATCTGCGCCGCGAAGTCCCGGAATAGCCGGACCGGCGGGGTGATGTGGCGGCCGGCGAGATGGACGACGGAAAGATCGCCGGCACGGAAACGCCAACCCGGCATCACCTCCACCAGCCGCCCGGTTTGCAACAGTTCAGGCTGCACCACGGGGGGGAGATCGCCGATGCCCCCATTCAGTAAGATGGTCGCGAGACCCGCGTAATCGTTCATCGTGATCCGGGGCATGATATCGACGCTCTCCTCGGCCCCGGTCCCAGCGTGGATCAACGTCCAGCGGCTATCGTCTTGCCAATGCGTAAACGCGACCAGGGTGTGCCCATGCAGATCCTGCGGCGTTCGAGGCGGTGGATGGGCTGCTAGATAGGCTGGACTGGCAACGAGTTGGTGCCGGTAGGTCAGCATTTTTCGCGCAACCAGCCGCGAGTCACTCGGGATGTTGAGCCTGAACGAAAGATCGATGCCCTCCGCCACGTAATCGACGCGCCGGTCCGTGACGAACACCTGGACGCGTGTGTCGGGATAGGCCGACTGAAACGCGCAAGCGATCGGCGCTACCAACGTGTCGGAGATGCTGGGTGGGGCCGAAAGCCGGATGGTACCCGATACCTTCGCAACCCGGTTGGCGATGATGCTGTCCAGGCTGTCGTTCAACTCGACGGCCCGGCGTGCCTGTTCCAAGATCTCCACGCCGAGTTCGGTCAGCCGAAGGTTTCGAGTCGACCGCTCGAACAGCCGCACATCCAGATCGCGCTCGAGTTCGGCGATGCGGCGACTGATCGTCGAAACCGGCATGCGCAGCTGTCGCGCCGCCGCCGAGAAGCTTTTCGCGTCGGCGATCTTGGCGAATAGCAGAAAGGCGTTCAGATCGCGCATGGGTCTGCCGGACTGTGGGGTGGCCGGCGTGCAGCTTGCCCGAGCTGCCTGGCGCGCGCGAGCCCGAGCCTTGACCATCATGTGCCGGGGCGATCGGCGAAACTCCGGCGTAGGCGGTCCTATTCACGGCCGTCACCATGGCAGAGCTGGGTCGGGTTGAAACGCCAGTCGCAACTCTGACACCCCGAGCTGCTCCCCCCTCCCAAGCTGTACCTTTCTGGGTTCCTCGAACCGTGCAGCCTGGCAGAAAGGGGTGCTGGCGGGCTTCATCCAGGAAACCTACATTCGACTTGTCTCGCCCCGCCGGTCGCGGGATCCTGGCGGGATTGGCCGGCCATAACGGTCGCGGCAGGCAAGGCCGGCCTCCTCGAGGTGAACGCGGAAATGTCGGTTATGCCGCCGCAGCCCAGCGCTACGGATTCCGCCGTGGGTCGTGTCGAAGCAGGACCAGCGTGACCGCGGCGATAAGCGGTCCGGCCGCCAAGCTGAACAGGGCGGCGCTCGTGCTACTCGTCGCATCCCTCACCAGCCCGTAGGTCCAGGGCCCGAACCATCCGCCAAGATTGCCGAGAGAATTGACCATAGCGAGGCCGCCGGCCGCCGCTGTGCCGCTCAAGAGCGAAGACGGGATGGACCAGAAACACGGGGCCACGGATTGATTGCCCATGATGGTAATGCAGAGCGCCACCATCATGATGACCGGGTGGCCACTGCCGATTGCCGTGCACGCGGTAAGGCCGGCAGACACCAGCAGTAACGCACCAGCTGCGTGCCAGGTGCGCTCGCCCGTCCGGTCCGAGTGATAGCCCCAGACGATCATCGCACCGAAGCCGAACAGCGCCGGGATCGCGCTCACCAGCCCGATCCAGGCCTGCGCAACCCCAAGTCCTTTGACGATCAGCGGCATGAAGAAGGCGAGGCCATACCCGGCGACCTGGTGACCGAACTCCACCAGGGTCAGAAGCCACATCACCCCGCTGCGGAACACCTGGCCCAGCGAGTGGGTGTGCCGGAGCGCCCGTCCGTCCCGCTCTTTGGCGAGGCGTGCTTCCAGCCAGGCTTTCTGCTCGGGCGCCAGCCAGCCCGCGTCGATCGGCCGGTCGGTCAGCAAATACCAGATGATCACGCAGGTGATCACAGACGGTAGCGCCTCCACGATGAACAGCCACTGCCAGCCAGCGAGGCCGAGCAGACCGTCCAGCGCAAGCAGCAAACCGCTGATGGGCGGCCCGAGGATGCCGGACATCACGCCAGCGGTCATGAACAGCGCGACTGTGCGGCTGCGATAACGGGCCGGGAACCACCACGTGATGTATAGCAGCACGCCCGGGAAGAAGCCGGCTTCCGCCACGCCGAGCAGGAAACGAATGCCGTAGAAGCTCGGGGCGTTCCAGGTCAATGCGGTCAGCCCGGACACGACGCCCCAGGTAACCAGAATGCGGGACAGCCAGCGGCGCGCCCCAGTTCGGTCGAGCACGAGGTTGCTCGGGATTTCAGCGAGCAAGTAGCCGAGGAAGAACACGCCGGCGCCGAAGCCGAACTGCGCATTGGAGAAGCCGAGCGCCGTGCTCATCTGCGTCGCCGCCATGCCGATATTCGCACGGTCGAGGCTGGCACAGAAATAGCCGAGTGCCAGCACCGGCAGTAAACGCATCGTCACGCGCCGCATTGTCTCGCGCTCGAGCCGCTCCTCTCCGGACAAGGCGACCCTCGCCGGCATTGCGGCTTCACCTGCACGCATCCTATTCCCTCCCGTTGGGGACGCTAAGCGAGGTTGATCCGGCGGCGCGAGACTTCCTCGTCATTCAGCTGCAGCCCGAGCCCGGGTGTTCCCGGCAAGTGGAACAATCCGTCCACTGGTCGTGGTGGATCCAGAAACACCGAGTGACGGCGGGGGGATGGATCATCGAGCTCGCACGGCTTGGTGGCGTGCGGCTGCGTTGCGCAAACATGCAGGTTCGCCATGTGCCCGATGGTAGGCTGCGTCTGATGCGGCACGAGCTCCACGCCATATGCCTGGCATAACGCCGCACAGCGTTGCAGCCCCGTGATCCCGCCCATCTTGACGATGTCTGGTTGCACCATGCGTACGCCGGCGTCAATCAGGTCGGCAACGGCAGCGAGGGTATAGCTTTGCTCACCGGCCGACACCGTGATGTCCAGCTTGCGCGCGACCTCCCCCATGGACTTCGGGTGATAGTGTTGCACCGGCTCCTCGAACCACCAGAACCCCAGTTCCTCAAGCGCCCGACCGACGCGGATCGCACCACCAACCGAGAGACCGTTATTGGCGTCGAAAGCCAGCGGGAAGTCGTCGCCCACCAGCCGGCGGACCGCGCGGGCCTTGGCGATGTCACCGGGGATGTCGAAATCGGGCGTCGTGCGATCGTTGTCGAAACGGATCTTGATCGCGGCCGGCTTGTCGCGCAGGCGCTGTTCGACCGTGCGGCAAACCTCGTCCACGCTGCGGCCGGCGCTACAATGCCCGATGGAGGCATAGAACGGCAGCGCGGTGCGCCAGGCGCCCCCGAGCAGCTTGTAGACTGGCTGGCCGAGCAGCTGGCCCTTCAGGTCCCATAGTGCGATATCGATCGCGGCCAGCGCCCCGGCCAGCGCGCCTTCGGGGCCGAGCTTGACCAGCCGATGCAATAGCCGGTCCTGCAGCACGGCGTGGTCGAGCGGATCGGCGCCGATCAGCGCAGGAGCGATGTCGTGCGCGATCATGCCAAGCGAGGCGAGGCCGCCCTGCATCGGTGACGCCTCGCCGATGCCGATCTGTCCGCCGTCGGCGTGAATGCGGACGAAGGCACTTCGCTGTCCGGGCTTGTCCGAAGGATCCCACTGGATCTGGAACACCTCGATGCGCTGAATTTTCATAGTCTCTCCTCCCTACGCGTCGGAATTTGGCCGGCTGCGGCGCCATAGCTCGTATTCCGGCCGCGCTTCATCGGCCAACGGGTAATACGACCGCATATCCCCACCCTCTGACAGACGATGGCGCGAAAACTCCTCCCACTCCGCATGCTCGCTGCCCGCTGCGATCACCACCTCCGCGAGCCGGACCGGCACCACCACCGCGCCGTCATCATCCGCCACGACGATGTCGCCGGGCACGACGAACGCGTTGCCACAGGCGATCGGCACGTTGACCGCGAATGGGATTATGCTGGTCTTCGCGTGGTAGTTCGGCGTCACTCCACGCACCCAGACGCCGAGGCCGAGTTTCCCGACTGCACCGGCGTCACGGATGCAGCCGTCGACGACAACCCCCGCGCCGCCCCGACCGGCCAGATAGGTCAGCATCATCTCGCCGAAGATGCCGCTGTTCATGTCGGAGCGGGCATCCACGACGATCATGTCTCCTGTGCCCTCCATGGACCGCCTGGTTCGACGGACATCATTCTTTGTTGGTGTTGATCAAATCGCCGTATTTCGTCCGTGTCAACACGATTGCCGAAGACGGTCAGGTGGGCTCTTCATCAAATTTGATCAAATAGGCCGAGCCCATGGATTTCGACAGCTCCGACCTCTATCGCCGACTTCGCCAAGATATCCTCAACGGCCGATACGCCTTCGGCAGTCGACTCAAGATCGACGAGATCGCCCGCCGGTATGGCACCAGTCACATGCCTGTGCGTAAGGCGCTCCTTCAGCTTGCCGGCGATCAACTCGTGACTGCAGAGCGAAACCGGGGCGCTTCGGTACGCGCCATCGACGCAGAGTCGGTTCGCAACATCTACGACGTCGTCATTCCTCTCGAATCCTTACTCACTCGCAGGGCTGCCGCGCGAATGACACCGGCGACGCTAGCCCGGCTCGCAGCCGTGGAGCGCGACTTCGAAGACGCGGTCCGCGAAGGGGGGGCCACCGCTGTTGCCGATTTGAACAGGCAGTTTCACGAGGTGATCAACGATGAGGCCGCCAATCCCGACGCCTCCCACATCGTCAACCGCTATCAGGAGATGCTCCGCGCCTTTCGTCGCGCTCATGGCTTCGACCCGGCGCGGCTACCCGGCGTAATCGCCGATCACCGCGCACTGCTTGGCTGCTTCGATGCCCGCGACGCCGACGGTGCCGCCGCGATCGCCGCCGGCCACGCTGCCAAAGCATGCAACGACCTAATGCGTGTCATCAGCGCGGCAGCCGCCGGTCAGGCCGCGCAAATGACTGCGGCCGGGCCATGACGGCGTTCCATTCACAAACTCGTTTGATCGCGCCTGACGCTTCGAATTGGGATCTTGGGAAACACTCAATTGGGCGCTCGAGCACCGATGAAGTGGCTGCGGTTCGTTGGCTTTTTCAAGTGTTTCATAATGAAGTCACGCAGCCGCCAACTTTCGCCGTTGCCAAGACGATTCAAATCCGGCCTAATTTGAGGAAGGCGCACACCTAAAAACCGCGCCGGAGGAGGTCTCGGGATGAAATACACAGCAGTCGCCGTGGCATTGCTCGCGTCGAGCGTGTTGGGCGCAAGTGCGGCCGATCTCAAGAGCTACGATTCGTCTCAGCCCAGCTTCTGGGCGCATCCGCCGCCGGACTGGTTCCTCGGAGACGAAACCGAGGCACAACGCGGCCTCGCGCCGCCCTCGACCCCTGCCACGCCGGCGTCGCTGAACGAGTTGCAGGACAACCTCAAGCACATCACCCTACCTGCCGGCTTCAAGATCGAGGTCTATGCCAGCGGTTTGCCAGAAGCGCGCCAGATGGCGTGGGGCGCCAACGGCACGCTGTTCGTCGGCTCGTATGGCGCCACGAACGTCTACGCGGTTACGACTGGAAGCGACGGCAAGCGGACGGTGAAGACGATCCTGAAGGGCCTTAACATGCCCACCGGCATCGCGTTCAAAAACGGTGCGCTCTACGTGATCGCTATCAACAAGCTGATGCGTTACGACAACGCCGAGGCGAACCTGGACCACATGCCGGCACCCGTCGTGGTGTACGACGACATGCCGCCGTTCGTCGCCCATGGCTGGAAATATCTGGTGGCCGATCACAACGGCAATATGTACGTGCCGTTCGGACCTCCCTTCAACATCGGCATTCCACCGGTCAGCGTGGCGCAGATCCGCCTGGTCAACCCGACCAACGGGCAGGCGCAAATCGTGGCGCTGGGCGTGCGCAACAGCGTCGGCGGAGATATCGACCCGCGCACCGGCGACTATTGGTTCACCGAGAACGCGCGCGACTGGATCAGCGACGATCTTCCCAGTGATAAACTGAACCACGTCACCCGCATCGGCCAGCATTTCGGCTATCCATATTGCCACCAGGGCGACCTGCCGGATCCGAAATTCAACCAGGGCCATGCCTGCTCGGAGTTCACGCCGCCGGTGCTCAACCTCGGCGCCCACGTGGCCCCGCTCGGAATGAAGTTCTACACGGGTAACCAATTCCCGCAGGAGTATCAAAACAACATCTTCATCGCCGAGCACGGCTCGTGGAACCGCCACCAATACCAGGGTGCGCGGATCATGCGCGTGAGCGTCGATCCAGACGGCAAGAACCCGCACCAGGAGGTGTTCGCCCAGGGGTGGCTAACCGGCGCACAGGATTATTCAGGACGCCCGGCCGACATCCTGCAGGCGAGCGACGGCTCGCTGCTAGTGGCCGATGACTGGGCTGGCGCGGTGTACCGCATCAGCTACGCGCCTTCCTAAGTCTCCTGTAGCGGTTCGATGGAATCGCTTCAACTCACAGGGTGCGCTGCGCTTTTGCAACGCACGGATACGCCGCTTGCGGTGGGGTGCCAGAGTGCACCCCACCCTACGAGGTCGATGGGGCGGCATTGGAGAACACCTCGCATGTCCTTGCCCTTGAGTTATGCATTCGCGGCGCTGTTGCTCGCCGGGCTGGCCCCGCTGCCTGCCCTGGCCGCGAAGGGCGACCCGGCGGCTGGCGAGCAACGCGCCCAGGCGTGCGGAGGGTGCCACGGCGCCAAAGGCGTGTCGGCAATGCCAGGCGTGCCCTCGCTGGCCGGGCAGCAGGACGGCTTCCTGCAGTGGCAATTGGTGTTCTTCCGCTCCGGCCGGCGCAACAACCCGATCATGTCCGTGCTGGCGCAAGGCCTGAGCGACGAGGACGTCCGCAATCTCGGCGCTTATTACGCGACGCTCGCACCGCCGCCTCCACCCGCATCGCCGGTGGCCGATCAGGCCGCTTTGGTGGAGGTCGGCAAGGCGGTGGCCGAGCAGCATCATTGTGCGTCTTGCCACACCGACAATTTCGCCGGCAAACAGGCCGCGGCTCGCATCGCAGATCAGCGAGCGGAATATCTGGAACATTCTCTGGCGGATTACCGTTCGGCCGCGCGGCCCTCCACTGGCGTCGCCGCGATGAACGAGGCGGCGGCCGGGCTGAGCGACGACGACGTCAAGGCGCTCGCGGCCTACTTGGCCAATCTGCCGTGACAGCGTGCCAGGCGCCCACCTCGTGGGGCTTGGCCGTGCTGTCGATCCTAGCTGTCCTGATCGCCCGGCCCGTTGCAGCCCAAGATGATCCTGGTTTCATTCCCGCCACGCCGCGCACCACGCCCGCGACAAGCCCGCTGAACGGCACGGTGCTCGAGCCGGCGGTACGGGTCGGCCAGGATCTGCTCGATGCCGGCATCCTGCCGCGACTGCGGACAGTGGATTCCTTTGCCGCCAACCCGTATGGCGGGCTCAGCCAGGGAACGGACGCCTCGGGCGTGGTGATCTTCGGCGCCGACTTCGACATGAACCGCATCGCCGGTGCGCCTGGCCTGCTGCTGCACGCCGACTTCGCCCAGCTTTATGGCCACGAGTTGTCCACCGATCACATCGGCAGCCGCACCAAGGTGCAGTCGTACTACTATCCATATAAACAGTTCGAGTTGACCGAGCTCACCTTGGAGCAGTCGTTTTGGGGCGACCGGCTGAACGTGTTGGCCGGTCGGGCCAACGCGACAGGAGAATTCGCTCGCGACACCTATGGCTGCCGGTTCGAGGGCGTGGCTGACTGCCCGTTCGAGCTCACCCAGTACATCGCCGGGTTCCCAGGCTTTCCTTATGTGAACTGGGGCGGACGGGTCCGGGTCCGCCCGAGCGAGAGCACCTATGTGAAAGTTGGCGCCTATGAATTGAACTCGCGCCGCAACCGCACCAGTGGCTTCGATTGGGGGCTGAACAACTCGACCGGCTTTGTCCTCCCGGTGGAGGCCGGCTACGAGACCACCTACGCTACCGATCCAATGCCGCGGCATTACAAGGTAGGGTTCTGGTTCAACTCGTCGGACTACACTGACCCTTTCCTGAACACCCAGCACCGCTCGCGCGCGAAGTATGGCGGCACGGCGTTGACTTACACCAATGGCCGCGAGGGCTTCTATGCGCTAGGCGACCAGGTGGTTTGGCGTCACGACACGGAGTCTCGGCGCGGTGTGGCGGTGTTCACTGCCGCCGGCGCTCCGTTGGATGGGCGCGAGCCGTTCGCGTTCCAGGGTGTTTTGGGCGGGCTATGGACCGGGCCTTTCGCGGCGCGTCCTGACGACCAGTTAGGCGTGCTCGGCTCGTTCATCCGGTTATCCGACAAGGAAGACGGCTACCTCAACGCGCTGCTGGTGAAGGCGGGCAGTCACAGTCTGATCTCCCGCGACTCGTTCGTGTTCGAGGTGAACTACACAGTGCAAGTCGCACCAGGCGTGTTGTTCGAGCCAGCGGTGCAGTACCTGGTCAACCCCGATGATATCAGCCGCACCACGGCACGCTTTGCGCCCAAGGATGCGCTGGTGCTCGGGGCGAAAATCGTGCTGAACGCTGGCGAGCTACTCGGGCTGCCCGAGCAGCTCCCCGCGTACAGGCTTTCCGGAGGTTAGGAGAAACCGAATGCGTGTGCTTCCGACAGTGCTGCTTGCCGCCCTCACCCTCGTCGGCCCGGTCGCCGCCGATACCCCGCTCAGTGACACGCGGGCATTCGAGTATGCCAACGCAATGTCGTATTACGGTTTCGACGCTTGCGGCGATGGCTTGGGCGGCCGGGTGTATCGCCAGGCGCTGGCCGCGAAGTTCGCCCAATGTCCCTTTAGTCCCGATGCCCGTGCAGCGCTGGCACAGCGGGAGCGGTTGCAGGCCCGCAAGTCGCGAGCCGCCATTCAGCACGTGATTGACGAGCAGGGTGGGTTACCGGTGCAACTCGAAGGGATGACCCGCACCTGCCACGCGCAAGCCGCAACCCCGGAGTATCAAGCGCTGACCGCGAGCCTGCAGCGTTTTGCCAGTGGTGAAGCCTCGGTCGATACCGTGATCCCGCAGCCTTGCGACGCGCCCAGCCTAGTACCGTGAGGCGTCGCGCGTATCAAGGGGCGTCGTGCCAGACGCTGTGGAACCCGTCGCGGTTCGGCATGCGGATCTGTGGCAGGCTATGCTGGTCCATGATCGCGTCAGCCGGCACGATGCCATTCAGGTGCAGGATATACGCGCTCACCGCATAAACCTGGTCGTTGGTCAGCGAGTGCGGCGCGTTGAACGGCATGGCGCGGCGAACGTAGTCGAACAGCGTGGTCGCATAGGGCCAATAGCTACCGACCGTCTGCAGCGGCTTTGCCGTCGCGAGCGAACCGACGCCGCCGACCAAAGCCGGAGCGAGTGCTGCCCTGCTGGTGGTGGTGTGGCAAGCGCTGCAACTCTGCCGGAACACGGCCTCGCCCTGTTCCACACTGCCGCGACCGTCGGGCAGGCCCGATCCGTCCGGCCGAACGTCGCTGTCCCAGGCGGCGATCTCGGCTTGCGTGGCATCACGCCCGATGCCCAAATCTGGGTCGCGATCTGCGGCGCATACCGCGGATGACCCGAGGAAAAGCAGGACTGCGACGCTAGACCGCACAGCTGACTTCGCCGTTTGCCGCGATGCGCCAGGGATGGATGCCATTATAGTGATAGACGGAGTTGGTCCCCCGCTCGGCCGTCAATGCCGCGCGCGTCGGCTGAATCGCCCCGGTGTCATCCACGGCGCGGCTTACTAGAACGGCCGGCCCACCCACCCACTGCCACGGTAGCCGAAACCGGGTCAGACACTTGGGCAGCACCGGCGCCTGCAGGGAGGCCTGCTGCCAGGTGGTCCCACCATCGGCCGAAACGTCCACACGCCGAATGCTGCCATTGCCGGACCAGGCAATGCCGCTGATTTCATGGAAGCCCGGCTTGCGCAGAGACTGGCCACCGGACGGGCGGGTGATGACGGATTTCACCTCCATCACGAAAACGAACTGGCGGGCCGACCCATCCGGCAGTAGCCCGGTGTATCTCGACGTTTCCTCCCGCGTGTGGAAAGGCTGGTCACCGATCTTCAGCCGGTGCAGCCACTTGATGTTCATGTTGCCCTCGTAGCCGGGCAGCAACAGACGCAGCGGATAGCCCTGCTCCGGGCGCAGCCGCTCGCCATTCTGCGCATAGGCCAGAATGGCGTCGTCCAGCGCCTTGGCCAACGGGATCGAGCGGGTCATACCGGCGGCATCGGCGCCCTCCGCCAGCATCCATTTTGCACCGGCCTGCAAACCGACCTCGTCCAGCACATCGGCCAGACGGACTCCGGTCCATTCACAGCAACTTAGCAGGCCGTGCGTGTCCTGCGCCGTCCATCCCGGCTTGACCTGCTCCGGCTTCCAAAGCGGAGAATTGCCGGAGCACTCGAGGAAGTGGATCGCCGTCACCGAGGGAAAGCGCATCACGTCGTCCATGCTGAACAGCATCGGCCGACGCACCATGCCGTGGATCAGCAGATTATGGTTGTCCGGATCGATCGTGGGCGTGCCACCATGGTCGCGCGTATAATGCAGCCCGTTTGGGGTGATGATGCCATGCAGATCCTGCAACGGAGTCAGGGCCGACCCGGCGCTCGGCAGTGCCAGAGGTTCACGAAACCGGCGCACGACGGCCTTCTCGGTCGCCGCGGGCACGCCGTAGGCAGGATCGTCGGCGGCCGCGCCTTGATGCTGCATGGAGTCTGGCAAGGCGGGCGGGGCCTGCGTTTCGGCGCGTGCATCAGGGATGCCGGCCGCATACGGGGCGAGCGCACCCGCAGCACCGAGTTGCAACAGCCGAATCGCAGTCCGGCGGCGCGAAATGTCCTGTTGGCGCATGGCTAGGTAAATTCCCCAATCATGGCAGCAGCCAATACTATGATCCGTTTCGGCAGCAACGTCAAAACACTGTACCTGATCGGTTCACCTACCGGCCCTCGTTGCGTGTCTGCAATGTTTTGCATTGGCAGCAAGGACAGTGCCCGTACCCGCAGGTCAGACCCGGCGACGGCCCCGATCCGACCTGAGCACCACGACGCAGTATCGATCACCACCACGCGCATCACCATCACCCGCGCACTCGCCAGAACACTGCCACGCTCTATGCAACGCCGTCGTGCCGTATCGATGTTTGCGCGTCGACCAGTGATCAGTTCCGACGGTACGTCGGTGCGGCCCGCGACCTCTGAGGCTTGGCAAGTGCGTGGCAAACTTCAGCGGATTCCTGGGTCAGGACACTGGTTTGGCGCCGACTGCCGCAGTGAGGAGCCCCGCCGCTTTCGGCGTTGAACGGCGCATGGGGCGTTGGCTGTAGAACGCACCCCTTACGCCTGGTTCAACCGGATAGCGCTACGATGCTGTCCACAAAGCGGGCAGGTATTCGTAGCGATCGCCATTCTTGCTGACATAGGCCACGCCGGGGAATGGGGCGTGAAAGAAGAACAGCCTCAGCTTCTCCGCCGCCGCCTGATCCAGCAGACGGCGGCGCGTGGTCACCGCCTCCTCCGGGTTCAGGTCGAAGACCGCCTGCCACTCCGGATGGCGGACGAACAACATCGGGTTGTTGGTGATGTCGGCCACGAACATGACCGAGTCACCGCCCGAGGCGATCTGGAAGGCCGTCATACCCGGCGTGTGACCGCTGGCCTGCACCGCTGTGAAGCCGGGCAGCACTTCGTCGCCCCAAGCGAAGCGGTGGACCGACGCCGCGTTCGGGCCGAACATCCGCTGCACGAGGTCGAAGAAGCCCTTTGCGGCGTCGGGTGCCACGGCCTTGTTGGCCTCGTCCGTCCAATAGTCCCACTCCACTTGCGGGACGTGGAGTTGCGCCTTCGGAAAGGTCAACGAGCCGTCCTTGCGGCGCAGCCCGGCAATGTGGTCGCCGTGGAAGTGGCTGATGACAACGTGGGCCACGTCGGCCGCCGGGATCCCAGAAGCGGCGAGATTGGCCTCCAGCATGCCGGTGCCGGGCGGGCCGCTATCGCCCATGCCTGTGTCGATCAGCACCACACCGGATCCGGTATCGATCGCTAACGCCGTAAACGTCAGCGTCAACTTGTCACGTGGCATGCCGGCGGCGGCAAACGCCTCGCCCACCTCATCATCCGTGGCATTGCGCACGAAGCCCGGCGGGCGGTCGCGGACGATGCTGCCGTCATGCAGGGCGATGGCCTGGTAGGCCCCGACCTTGAACCGGTAGAAACCTGGCGCCTGCGAGCGTCCAATCGATGGCTGGTCCATAAACTCTTTCCTTCATTCACTGGCCGATTGGCCTTGAGCATCGTCGCCGACCTTGCGCGGCGCTGTTTGATCCGACTCTGTCCACGGAACGCGCTGCATGATAAGCTTGCGTCTCCGTCGTGTCTTCCCGCACCGGCGTACTAACGCAGTGGCCGCTTACCAGCGCGGGCCGCCGTCCGTCTTCTCCGCTTCGTAGGCCAAGCGCAGTTGGTCCCGCAACCGGTCTGCTGATTACCCACCAGGGCGCTGACATGTCGGCCTAGCCGGCGGCCTCGTCAGTGCAATGACGGAGCCGAACAGCCCTACCGGCCAATAGCCAAGCAAGGGCTTGCCGGGTGGTCGCGAGCATGATCGGCGTACCGCCTTTTCGGATGCCCGTAGGCGACACCGTGGTTGGCGGCATGTCCAATCCGGCCTCTCCTGCGCCCGGCTGATGATCCGGTTGACCAGGGTCAGGCCGGATTGCGCGATCGCAGCCATCAGGCCTTCGTGCGCGGCCTAGAACGGATGCGCCGACAGGGTTTCGCGATTGTCTGCGTCGCTCATGATCCCGCCCCTTCGTCGGTGTCGATCGAGCGCTTGCCACGCGTCTAGCCGTCGGCGATGAGGCAGTAAGCCTCACCCAGCTTGTCGAGCGTGAACCGGTGCCGGTCGTGCGACGGCAGCAACTGCCCGGCCTCGGCCATACGCGTCGCTTGGCACAGGATTTTGCCATGATGCACCCCCCTCATCCGTCAGCACTGGCAAGAGGCTGGAGACGCCCGAATAACTGGTGGCACCAAACGAGAGCGGTGCGAGGGCATGTGGTCGCAGCCAAGCGGATTGGCCACGCCGCCGAACCGGCGGACAGCAGCGAAGGCACCATCCAGCGTCGCCGCACCAACCGTGTCATAAACCAGATCTATATAGTGTGACGCGAGAACGCCTTCCCGAGGAGAACACAAGTCCCTACGGTAGCGTGATGAGGCTGTTGGTCTGCGTGGTCACGCTTTTGCTCGCAACGAACGTTCTGACGGTTGCTGCGGCGGTAAAAGCCAAAGCTGACGCTGCGGGAGAACGCTCCAACCGGTCAGGGTCCAGAGGCGAGTTGAATACCGCGGTTGCCGCGTTAGCGCCCGGCAGCACCTTCTCCGATTGCAAGGACGATTGTCCGGAGATGGTTGTGATCCGGGACGGCAAGTCTTTGATGGGCTCCGAGCAGTATGCCCGTGAGCAACCACAGCACGTCGTGACCTTTCCGGCGAAATTCGCTGTTGGCAAGTTTGCTATCACGTTCGACGAATGGGCGGCATGCGCCAAGGATGGTGGCTGCTCCAACAACAAGCTTCCGGCGGATGAGGGGTGGGGACGGGGAAGCCGTCCCGTCATCAACGTGTCCTGGGCCGATGCGAACGACTACGTCTCTTGGTTGTCGCAGAAGACCGGACGGGACTATCGGCTGCTGACGGAGTCGGAATGGGAGTACGTCGCGCGTGCAGGGTCGACCACGACTTATCCGTGGGGCAACTCGATCGACTGCGGAAAGGCCAGGTATGACGGTGGTCCCGGCTCATCATGCGACGGCAAGATGGTTGCGCGGAGTTCTCGTGGAACCCAGCCTGTGGGGCGCTATGCACCCAACGTCTGGGGTCTCTACGATATGCTGGGTAATGTGTGGCAGTGGTGCCAAGATAGCTGGCATGGCGACTATCGTGGTGCACCCGTGGACGGCACGGCCTGGCAAGGCGGCAATCAGTCGATGGCCGTTCTGCGTGGTGGCGCCTGGAACTACACGGCAAGCGGCCTGCGTTCCGCTGACCGAAACTGGTTACCACGGCCAGCCCGAACGAATTTCGTTGGTTTGCGCGTCGCACGGTCGTTGGACCCCGACATTGCGATGCTGACAAAATAGGCCGACGCTGAAGGGCTGTTACATCATCACATTAAAAAAATGGACATGGCTGGAGGACGAACCCGCTGTCGCGGGAGTCGCCCGTTCGAGGTGTGCGTCGCTTGGCACTTCATGACGAACGAGCGCTTCGGCACTCTCCTCGAGGGGCGTGACCGCTCGGAAAATCAGAGTAGGTTTCTTTTTGTTTGCTCACGCCAGCATTCGTGGCAGCAGTCCAGATGGTTCTTTGAGGGCGCAAAGCGGCCGGATTTAAAGTCTTGTTGGCCGTCCGGTAGGGTGAACATAGGCAAGGGCGCGTTGGCCTAGGTAGCTTCGGGATCTACTCAATCGACAGTCAACGATCGGATTCGTTCTGCGCTCCCAAGTGCGCAACAACGGCCCGGGACACCTCCAACAGTGCTATGCATATCGTCGCGGAACTCTCGGATTAGCCGGGCACCGCCGTCCAGGTGCTCCCACGGCATAGTCCCGATAGGAAGAGGACGGCGAACGCTCCTGATCGTCAATGATACCCTATGTCCGCCCTCACCTTGCCCCGGAAGACCCAGTACGCCCAGGCCGTGTAGAGCAGGACGGTGGGAAGCAGGAACGCCGTGCCCACCAGCAGGAACGCCTGCGTCTTCGGTGACGAGGCAGCCTGGGTCAGGGTGTAGTGGTGCGGCACGATCATCGGCCACAGGCTGATTGCGATCCCGAGATAGGACATCAGAAACAGCGCCACGGCACCGAGAAACGGCGTGGCTTCCGAAGTGCCGCGAAGCGAGAGACCCGTCACGATCACCACGAGCGCCGTTATAAGCGGAACGGGCAACAACCAGACGATGTTGGGCCAGGACAGCCAGCGCTTTGCGATTTCGGCGTCCAGGATTGGCGTCCAGACGCTCACCGCCACAATGCAGACGACGACCCCGACCAAGCACCACACCCCCTGCCGGCGAACCTGCTGCTGTAACGCGCCGGACGTCTTCAGAATGAGCCAACCTGCGCCGAGCAAGCCGTAACCGAACACCAGGGCAACGCCGGTCAGCGTGGAGAACCAGGTGAAGCAATCGAAGCTGCTGCCGATGAACGCTCGCCCCTCGACCTTGAAGCCCTGGATGAAGGCGCCGAGCACGACTCCCTGGGCGAATGTCGCGATGACCGACCCGAGAAAGAAGCCGTAATCCCAGAACGTCCGGTGGACGGCGTCGCGAAAGCGGAACTCGAACGCGACACCTCGGAATACCAGCGCCAGCAGCATGATGAGCACGGGGAAGTAGACCGCCGGGATAATGATGGCGAAGGCCAATGGGAACGCCACCAGCAAGCCGACACCACCGAGGATCAGCCAGGTTTCGTTGCCATCCCAAACTGGGGCGATGCTGTTCATCAGCAAGTTGCGGGACGCCGTGTCCGATGCGAACCGATAGAGGATGCCGACACCGAGATCGAAACCGTCGAGCAGCACGTAGAGGAACACGCCGGTTGCCAGGATGACGGTCCAGATCGGGACGAAGTCCAGCGCCAAATTGGGTATCATGGTGCCGTCACCTGCTGGCCGGTCGCTGGCAGCGACGTGATCGGCAAGATCGGTCGACCGCTCTGCACGGGGCCGTCCGCGCCCTGCCCCTGCGGGCCGAGCCGGACAATGCGGCGCATGACAAGGAAGCCACCGGGGAAGACGATCGCGTAGACGGCGATGTAGCCGAGCAGCGACAATAGAACGTCGGTGCCGGTCAGGGACGGCGACACTGACTGCGCGGTCCGCATCAACCCGAACACCGTCCAAGGCTGCCGTCCCACCTCGGTCGTGACCCAACCGGCCAACACGGCGACGAACCCGAGGGGCGCCGCCCATTCGCACGCGCGCAGGAAAAGGGCCGATCGGACGAACTGGTCCCGGCGGCGCAAGATATTGCCGGTAATGACCAGCACCAGCATCAGCATCCCAGCGCCGACCATGATGCGAAACGCATAGAAGGGCGGGCCAACCGGGGGGCGTTGCTCGGCGGGCCAGTCCTTCAGTCCCTTGATCTGCCCATACCAAGAATGCGTCAGTAGCAGGCTCCCCAACCAGGGAATGGCGACTTCGTCATGCATGGTCGCTGCGGCGTCGTCCGGTATGCCGAACAGGGTCAGCGGGGCTGGCGAGGCCGTATCGTAGCGGCCTTCCAAGGCAGCGAGCTTGGTCGGTTGATACTCCAGCGTGTTCAGACCGTGCAGGTCGCCGAACCCGATTTGGAGCGGAACCAGGAGAAGTAGAACCCACAATGTGGCGGACATGATGGTCCGGCCCTCCGCCACGAAGCGGCCCTTGCGCACCAGCCAGGCGCCGATGCCGAGTACGACGAAACCTGTCGTGATGTAGAAAGCCGTGACCGTGTGGGCGAGGCGATAGGGAAAGGACGGGTTGAAAATGACCTGCCACCAATCTGTCGGGAAGAAACGGCCATCGACGATCTCGTAGCCAGCCGGGGTCTGCATCCAGCTATTCGCCGCAAGGATCCAGAACGACGATGACAGGGTGCCAAGCGCCACGGCGAGCGCCGCCACGAAGTGCACCCATCGTGGCACGAGCTTGCGGCCGAATAGCAGGACGCCGAGGAACGTGGCCTCCAGGAAGAACGCCGTCAGCCCCTCGTAAGCCAGCAATGGCGAGATGACGTTTGCGGTCGCATCGGAGAAGCGACTCCAGTTCGTGCCGAATTGGAAGGGCATTACGATGCCGGATACGACGCCCATCCCAAACGCCACCGAGAAGATCCGGATCCAGAAGTTTGAGATCCGCGCATAGATCTCGCGACCGGTGAAGAAGTTCATACCCTCCGCAAAGGCGATGTAAGACGCCAGCCCCACGGTGAAGGCCGGGAGCAGGATGTGAAGGGCGACGACCCATACGAATTGTAGGCGAGAGAGGAACAGCGGATCGAGATGCATCGGGATGTGTGTGCCTATTCAGATGGTACAGTCAGATAGCCGGCACTGGATCCGGTCCGATCATCATGCCCGAGTTCGGCTCGATCCAAATCAGGTGATCACGGACGCTGGTAACGCCGGTAACATTCTGTGCGGCGACCCGCATCGCTGCCCGATCCGCTTCGCAAAGGATCACGCCGCCTAGATCGACCACGCCGTCCGCTACGCTGACTGAAATCCCCTCCATGGGCGCCCAGGACTGGTGACTGAATGCGGCAAGCACGCCCGCTCGGATCGTGCCGTCGCTCGGAGCGGTGTCTTCGGGTGTCTCCGCGAACGTGTCGGCGAGAGCACGAAGCAAGTCCACCCGGCTCACCATGCCGACGAGCAGACGGTCTGCCAGCACGGGAACCCGCTTGACGTGCTTGCCCTGCATGACACTCACGACCTCTGATAACGGCGCCGCCTCATCAACGGTCACGACCGCCTGCGTCATGATGTCGCCGACGACGCGGCTATGAGTTTCCACGTATTCGCGGGCAACGCGCGTGGAGCTACGAAAGAGGTCCAGCCAGCTCGGCGCGTGCGAGTTGGTGCCGAGTTCGACGCGCCGGAGCAGATCGCCCTCGGTGAGGATGCCCACGATTACCCCCTTACTATCCAGAACCGGTAAGCCACTGACATGCCCTTCGAGCATCAGCTTGATGGCGGCTGGGAGGAGGGTCGTCTTCGTGGTCGTTGCGACGCTGCGTGTCATGATGTCGCCGGCGGTCAGGGGTGAATTCATGACGTGGATGTTCCTTGCTTGTTCGCCGAACGGGCTCGGACGCCAGCCGAAGCCACCCGCTATCAGTGACATTGCCCAAAACCTCGACAGGGACAGTAGCTTTACCAGCCAGGCTGGAGGCAGGGTCGGAAACTACCTAGCTGGCCCGGCGATCATGGTTTCCGCGGCATCGCTTTCGATCATCGCTGCCGTCCGGCTCAGTCGGCCTGAGTAGTTTCCGACGCTATCGACACGGCCCGGGTCGACCGCAGATGGTGGACGATGCCGTCCGCGCCGTCCTCGCGCTTGTTGAGCGGCATTAGGGCTGATTGGAGACCGGTTTGAAAGCGATGGTGCTGACGAAGATCGGCGGGCCACTCGAGTGGACGGAGCTGCCTGACCGGCGGCCCGGTCCTGGCGAAGTTCGCGTCGCGGTTGGCGCCTGCGGTGTGTGCCGGACCGACCTGCACGTTCTCGACGGTGAGCTTCCCGGCCGCCGCCTGCCCATCATCCCGGGACACGAGGTCGTGGGTCGGATCGACGTGGTCGGCCCCGGCGTCCGCGACCTGTCGGTGGGAGAGCGGGTCGGAATCCCATGGTTAGGGCACGTCTGTGGCGTCTGCCGCTACTGCCGGGAAGGACGGGAGAACCTGTGCGATCATCCACTTTTCACGGGCTTCACCCGGGATGGCGGCTTCGCAACATCCACCATCGTGGATGCCCGCTTCGCCTTCCCATTGGGCGCAGCGAGCGACGACGTCGGGCTCGCTCCGCTGCTTTGCGCCGGGCTGATCGGATGGCGCGCCCTGACGATTGCAGGCGAGGCAAAAACCCTCGGACTGTACGGGTTCGGCGCCGCGGCCCACATTCTCGCCCAGGTGGCTAAATGGCAGGGACGCCAGGTATTTGCCTTCACCCGGCCCGGCGACGACACAACGCAGGCGTTTGCACGAAGCTTAGGCGCGGCCTGGGCGGGTGGCTCGGACCAAGCACCACCCGACTTGCTGGACGCCGCAATCATTTTTGCGACCGACGGCGATCTCGTGCCGCAGGCGCTAAAGGCGCTTCGGAAGGGCGGCCGCCTGGTCTGTGCCGGGATCCACATGAGCGACATCCCGAGCTTCCCTTACGAGCTGCTATGGGAAGAACGGCAGATCGTCTCCGTCGCCAACCTGACACGGAAGGACGGCACCGACTTCCTTCGTCTCGCACCAACGATCGGCATTGTGACCAAAATCCATCGATACCCGTTGCAGCAAGCCAACCACGCCCTTGCCGATCTGCGTCACGGCCGGTTCGAAGGCGCAGCGGTGCTGATACCCTGAGCGCCAGCATGAGGGATGAAACAGCCGCCGGATACTTGTCAGGTCGTGGGCAAGGAATAGGGCTTATGGCACGATTGGTGGACATCATGCAGCGGGCCGACAAGAACGCGGCCACCGCGATGCTCACGCCGGTGCTGCTGCCGAATGGCCACGCCGTTGATGCTGCAGCCTGAGTAGGTTCCGAGGGTGTGGCGGTCCCGCACGGACGGCTAACCTGGCTGGCCAACGGGGTACACGTCATGTGTCTTGCTGTGCCGATGCCTATTGTCAGCGTGCAGGGCCACCTTGCCCGATGCGAGGCCAGGGGCGTGCAGCGAGAGGTAAGCCTGACCTTGCTGGGTGACGGCCCCGTCGGGGTCGGTGAAAACGTGCTCGTGCATGTCGGTTACGCAATCCAGATCATCAGGGCCGCCAACGCAGATACCACCTTTACCCCGGGTCGATGGCGGCGATCGCAAAGATCCTGAACCACATAGGCGCATCCTGGACGTTCCGCACCGACGGGTTCGACGCCGACAACGTGTCGCTCACGGCTGGCGATCGCGCCGGGCAACGCGCCGTCACGATGGGCGTCGTGAATGCGGCCATCGCATGCGGGGCTAAAACATTGCTGATGCCGGAGTGCGGGCACTCCTTCACCGAGATGCGGTGGGAAGCCGCCAACGAGCTTGGGCGCGAGCTGCCATTCCGCGTGATGAAGGCGACGAAATGGGGAACTACGGTGGCTAGCTTGCTAGAGTTGGTGGCGGATAACCTCAAGGATGGGGCTCTGCCCCAAACCCCAGCAGAGGACAGTCGTCCTCTGCACTCCTCATGACACAGCGTATCGTCGTCGATCCGATTACGCGGATCGAGGGGCATCTGCGGATCGAGGTGCATGTCGACGCAAATGGCACCGTCGTGGACGCGATCAGCGCCGGCACGCAGGTGCGGGGGATCGAGATCATCCTGCGTGGACGTGATCCACGCGACGCCTGGGCGTTCGCGCAACGCATCTGCGGCGTCTGCACCCTGGTGCACGGTCTCGCCTCCGTGCGCGCCGTGGAAGACGCACTGGGCATCACCGTGCCCGAAAACGGCGAGCTCTGCGCCGCACACGTCTTCGGTCCGGCCAGGGAAGAGGTGGTGCGGGTGACCATCCGCTGAGCTATGGTGCTCACCAGCCGTACCCCGGCCAGTTATAGTAACGATGCAGCTGCCGTTCATAGACTTGCTCGGCGACCTCTGCCGGGTTCCAGGGTGGGCTGCCTCTGACCAGGTCTCGTGTCACATTCAATTGGATCTCTCTGCCCATCCATTCGACGGACTGAACCGCGAAGGGCGAGATCAGCACGTGAGCGCCGGGCCACCAGTTGCGCGTGTCGACGATCAGGTAGCGGATCGTCCAGGTGGCATCATCCATCATGAAGTTCTCGACATGGCCGATCGTCCCGTCGGTCGCACGGATGTGGTAGCCGGTCACGGCCGTCATGCTGCGCAGATGGCGGTCGCCGTCCTCGGAGCCAAGCTGTACCCGGTCGGACTCCATCACCCGATCGTCGCCGAAGGTAGCCATGCCGACACCGCCAGCCAATGCGAACCCGTTCAGACCTGCCCCGTAGAACCCCTGCCCGCCCCAAAGCGGATCGGTTCCATAATAGCTATGTAGCTGGTTCTGCATCTGCATCGTGACAGGCTGGTCCTGCTGGATGTCCGGGCTTGCCTCGATCTGCGACTTGGTAAGATTGACCGGCAACCGTCTGCGCTGATGGTCCGCCGGCCCGATGGCCGACGGATGAAGCAGCACTTGCCGGCCCGTCAGCCAGTGGCCGGTGTCGACCACCAGCCAGCGTATCGTCCAGCTCGCGTCGTCGAACAAGAACGTGTCGACCGTGCCGATTCGGCCATCACTTGCCTCGATTGAGTAGTTCGTAAAGGCTGACCCGACGACGAGCATGGAGAACTCCGTGACAATGAACTGGCCTTGCATACTGACGTAACGCTGGTGCGGTGGCAGGATCGGAAACTACCCACGCCGGTTTTCGGCATCCTTTCCAAGCCTTACGAGCCGAAGGCTGCCCGGCTGAGGAGAATCCAACCGGAGATCGTCAACAGGCTGCACACCGTGCTCACCGTTACCGCGGCCGCCGCCGATTTCTCGCCCACGCGATAGGTCGAGGCGAGCATGGGAGAGGCCGTCGCGGCTGGGCAAGCCAACACGATCACCAGCCCCTCGGCGAGAGGCCCGTTAGGAGGATCCTCCATCATTGACTGCCTCGTCTTCGGACGGATCGCGGGCAAGCCGGTGATGGCGGGCTCGGTCGTGCAGAAGAAGGCGGCCGAGTAACGGCTGGGTGACAAGGTCCGGGGTTCGCCCCGGAGCACATCGGCGAGACATTCCGGACTGATCCGCGGCGGTGTCTCGTCAGGGCCGTCGCGTTTGCGCCACAGGTGTCGGAATCCGGTCCCTATCGCAACGACACTTCGTACGTGTGGATAGGCCGGCCGGTTACAGAGTGGGAACTACCTACGGCAGGGCTTGCTATCGGAACACCCGCGCCAGGGCGTCCCGCGCCCCCTGTTGGATCGCGCGCAAGTGCGCCTCGCTTCGAAAGCTTTCGGCGTAGATCTTGTAGACGTCCTCCGTACCCGACGGCCGCGCGGCAAACCACCCGTTGTCGGCGACCACCTTCACCCCGCCGATCGGGGCGCCGTTACCCGGGGCGGACGTGATCGTGGCCCGCACCACCTCTCCTGCCAACTCCGCCATTCCGGTCCCTTCGGGCGTGAGCGCTTTCAATTGCGTCCGCTCTGCCGCCGTGGCGGGTGCGTCGATGCGCTCATACCAGGATTGGCCCACTTCTTGGGTTATGCGGCCATAGACGACGGCCGGGTTGGTCCCGGTACGCGCCGTCATCTCCGCCGCCAGCAGGCCAACGATCAGGCCGTCCTTGTCCGTCGTCCAGGCCGTCCCGTCCCGCCGCAGGAAGCTCGCGCCGCCGCTTTCCTCGCCGGCGAACCCCAGCGTCCCGGCGAGCAGACCCTTGGTGAACCACTTGAACCCCACCGGCACCTCGACCAGCGCGCGACCGAGCCGGGCGGCGACGCGGTCTATGATGCCGCTGCTCACCACCGTCTCGCCGATCGCGGCGGCTGGCCCCCAGGCGGCGCGATGCGCGAAGAGGTAATCGATGGCGGCCGCCAGAACATGGTTGGGGTTCATCAGCCCATCCGCCCCAGCCACAATGCCGTGCCGGTCCGCATCCGTGTCGTTGGCGAAGGCGACGTCGAATTTGCCGGGCGTTCCAAGCAGCCGGGTCATGGCATAGCGTGAGGAACAGTCCATCCGGATGCGGCCGTCCCAGTCGGCGGTCATGAACCGGAACGTCGGGTCCACCAGGTCACTGACGACGGTGGCTGCGATGCCGTAACGCTCGATGACGCGCGGCCAGTAGCCGACACTCGCGCCACCGAGCGGGTCGATGCCGATGCTTACGCCCGACGAGCGGATGATATCCATGTCGACGACATGGACGAGGTCTTCGACGTAGGGGCCGATGTAGTCGTGGCGATGGACCTGCCCGCCTGTCATCGCGCGGCCGAGCGGGGTGCGCTTGACGCCCTGCAGCCCCGCGGCCAGCAGAGCGTTGGCGGCCTGCTCGATATTACCCGTCACGTCGATGTCGGCCGGCCCGCCGTCCGAGGTGTTGTATTTGAAGCCGCCGTCCTCCGGCGGGTTGTGCGACGGCGTGATGACCACGCCATCGGCCAGCCCCGCCGTGCGGCCGCGATTGTAGGCCAGGATGGCGCGCGAGATGACCGGCGTGGGTGTGTAGCCGTCGTGCTCGTCGATGAACGCGTCCACCCCGTTGGCGGCGAACACCTCCAGCGCAGTGGCCAGTGCGGGCCGGGACAGCGCGTGGGTATCGATGCCGATGAACAGCGGCCCGTTCACCCCGGCCGCCAGGCGGTGGTGGCACACCGCTTGGCTGATCGCCAGGATATGCGCCTCGTTGAACGTGCCATCGAACGACGAGCCGCGATGGCCCGAAGTGCCGAAGGACACGCGCTGCGCCGGGTTCGCCGGGTCGGGCAAAACCGTGAAATACGCCGTGACCAGACGCGGCACGTCCACCAGGAGCGACGGCGGCAGCAAGGTGCCGGCGAGCGGGCTCGTAGTCATGCGGCCTCCGCTGCATCATGTGCCGCACGGAGCGTCACCTCGACGAGGTGGGTGGCCGCGTCGTCCAGCAGCGTCACCGGCCCGGCCGTGATGTCGACGCCGTCGAGCCGGACCCGCGCGACGCCTCGGCACACCCGATCCGGGTTGCCGACCACCACCCGGTAATGGGCGGTGCGCCAGGCGAGCGTCGCTTCGAAGCCGGGCCAGTCCTGCGGAATGCAAGGGTCGATGTGCAGCGCGGTGCCGAGGATGCGGAGGCCCAGGATGCCCTCGCCCCCCGCCCGCTGCATCCAACCGGCCGACCCGGTGTACCAGGACCAGCCGCCGCGGCCGACATGCGGCGGCACGGAATACACGTCGGCCACCACGGCATAGGGCTCCACCTTGGACCGGTCGGCATCCGCCTGCGTCAACGCGCGCCGGATCGGGTTGAGCAGGCCGAACAGGGCAGACGCCCCGTCCCCGTCGCCCAGCGCGGCCGTCGCCAGCACCGCCCAGGTAGCCGCGTGAGTGTACTGCCCGCCATTCTCCCGCAAGCCCGGCGGGTAGCCCTTGATGTAGCCGGGATCGTGCGGCGTCCTGTCGAACGGCGGCGTCAGCACCAGCATCAGCCCATCCGCTGGCCGCACCAGGTCGCGCCTAAGCGAGGCCATGGCCTGCGCCGCACGCTCCGGCGGCGCCACGCCCGACAGCACCGCCCAGGACTGCGCGATGGAGTCGATGCGGCACTCGGCATCGGTGTGGGAGCCGAGCGGCGTGCCGTCGTCGTAGTAGGCGCGCAGATACCACTCGCCGTCCCACGCTGCCTCCAGCGCCGGTTCCAGCGCTGCGGCGTGGGCGCGCCATGCTGCCGCGCGGGTCTGTTCGCCGGGCCGCGCGTCGGCGAAGGGTGCGAACGCCAGCAGCGCCGCATGCAGGAACCAGCCGAGCCACACGCTTTCGCCCCGGCCGGCCTCGCCGATGCGGCTCATGCCGTCGTTCCAATCGCCCGTGCCCATCAGTGGCAGGCCGTGGACGCCGGTGGCGAGGCTGTGGTCCAGCGCCCGCGCGCAATGCTCGAACAGGGTCGCGTTTTCGTCGGCTGCTTCAGGCGTGAAGAACCGGTCGTGCTCCGCTGGCGCCAGTGGCGGCGCGGTCAGGAACCCGGCTTGCTCGTTCAGCAACGCCGCGTCCCCGGTCGCCTCGACATAGTGCGCGGCGGTGTAGGCGAGCCAGGCGCAGTCATCGGAGATCCGCGTCCGCACGCCCATGCCGGAGCCGGGCAGCCACCAATGCTGCACGTCGCCTTCCAGGAACTGCCGGCCCGCCGCCCGCAATAGGTGTTCGCGCACCAGGTCCGGCCGGGACGCGGTCAGCGCCATGCCGTCCTGCAACTGGTCGCGGAACCCGTAGGCGCCGCTCGCCTGGTAGAACCCGGCGCGTGCCCACTTCCGGCAGGCGAGCGTCTGATACAGCAGCCAGCCGTTCAGCATGATGTCCATGCTACGGTCCGGGGTCTTCACCACCAACGCCCCCAGCACGCTGTCCCACAGCTGGCGCACCCCATCCAGCACGGCGTCCAAATCCGCGGTGCGGTATTTCTTCACCAAGGCGCAGGCTTCCGCCTCGTCGGCCCCTTCGCCTAGCAGGAACATCACCTCGACGCTCGCGCCGCGCGGCAGGTGGACCGTGGTCTGCAGAGCGCCGCACGGATCGAGCCCCATACCGACGCGGTTAGACAACGGCGCGGCACTTGCGATGCCGGCCGGGTTGTCCAGCGAGCCCAGATGTCCCACGAACTCGCGCCGGTCGCCGGTCCAGGATGTCTGCGCCCCGCGCAAATCGGCGAACGCGACGCGCCCTTCGTTGGCGATGCTCCAGGGATTGCGCGCGAACATGGCGCCCGTCTCGGCGTCCATCTCCGTTGCGATGAACGCCGCCGTGGCGGTGCGCGAGGCGCCGAGCCCCCATTCCAGGTACGCCGATACGGTCAGCGTCCGCGCGTGGCCCGAGAGATTGTGCAACTGCAACCGCGAGAGCTTCACCGGGTCATCGGCGGGCACGTACTGCAGCAGGCTGCTGGCGATCCCGTGCGCCACGCGGTCGAACTGGCTATATCCCCGGCCGTGGTGGACCACGTAGGTTGCACCGGGGTCGCGGCGCGGCATGGCGGTCGGGCACCACAGATCCCCCGTGTCCGTGTCGCGCAAATAAAATGCCTCGCCGGAACGGTTTGTGACGGGGTCGTTGGACCACGGCGTGATCTGGTTCTCGCGGCTGTTCCCGGACCAGGTGTAGCCGCCGCCCTCGGCTGCGACCAGGAACCCGAAGGCGGGGTTGGCGACCACGTTGACCCAGGGCGCTGGGGTGGATTGGCCGGGGCCGAGCACGACGACGTATTCCTTGCCGCCATCGGCAAAGCCGCCGTAGCCGTTGAAGAACTCGAGCTTCGGCACAAGGGGCACGGCCGCGCCCGGATCGCCGGGCGCCGCTGGCGGCACAGCGTGCTTCAGCGCTGTCGTCCGCACCCGAAGTTGGTCGGACAGGCCGCCGCGTTCCGCAATCAGCACAACACGGGCCACCGAGGCCAACAGGGCCGCCGTTGCCGCCGACACCAGGTCGGAGCGCAGCAGGAACACCGCGCCCTTCGCGGCCACCCCTGGCACCATCGGGGCGCGGGGCTGCGCGCGGATCAGCGCCTCCAGCGCGCCCTGCAGCTCCTGCGAGTACGAGGCGGCGTGGTCGTTCAGAATGACGAGATCCACCGCGAGCTGCTTCAGCCGGAAATACTCGTGAGCGAGCAACAGGTGGCGGACCATGTCGAGGTCGGCGCTGTCGCCGATGCGGAGCAGCAGGATCGGCAGGTCGCCGGAGATGCCCTGCCCCCACAAGCCCGACTGCACCCCACTGCCCCGGCGGATCGTATCGGACCCCGGCCGCAGCGCCGGCCCGGCGAACACCAGGTGCGCCGCCAGGCTCTGGAACAGGTCGGCGTTCCTGGGCGAGATGCCGAGGTGGCGCAACTGGACCTGCGCCTGCGTCCAGGCGAGCGTCGACGCACGGTCGAACGCGGCGGCATCGCGGTGCTTGTCGATGGCGCCGGCCAGGGCCTCACGCGAGCCCGCCGCCATCGTCCAGAACGCGACGCGCATGGTCGCCCCGGCGGCAACGGTCACGCGGCAGCGCAGGGAGAACACCGCATCCAGCACCGTGCCGACGGTGTTGGACAGGTCTCGCCCGTCCATGGCCGCCGCATCGCGCACGCTGCGGCCGCGGCCCAGGAAGCGGGCGCGGTCGGTTTCCGCCTGGATGCCATTATGGGCTGTGCCGTGCTCAACGAGCAGGTGCGCGGCCCAAACCTCCGGCTCCGTTGGTGTCCGCCGCCGCCGCGTGGCCAGGATGGCGGCGCCATTGCCCGACCCGTTCCCTTGGCGTTCGGTCTGGACGAACATCTTGGCAAACGCCGGATGCGCGATGTCGTCGGCCGGCCGGCTCAACGCCACCTCCGCGTAAGAGGTGATCTCGATCGTGCGCGCGGCCGTGCCTGCGTTGGTGACCGAGATGCGGCGAACCTCCGCATCCTCCTCGGCCGACACCAGGACCTCCATCATCGTCGTCAGCGTGCCGTCGCGGCGGGCGAACTCCGCCCGGTCCTCGCTGAACGCCACGTCGTATTCGTCCGGTGCCGCGCCGATGGGCTGCAACCCGGCCGACCAGACGCGGCCACTGCCGGTGTCACGCAGCAGGATGTAGGATCCCCAATCGTCCAGCGTCGGGTCTTCCCGCCACCGCGTCACTGCCAAGTCCCCCCAGCGGCTGCTGCCGGAGCCGGCGGTCGTCAGCATTACGGCGTAGCGCCCGTTGGACAGCAGGTGCGTCATGGGGGCCGGGCCGTCCGCGGTGGTGAACCGGCGTCCACCCGGCACGATGGCGGGCTTGCCGTTGGCGGGCTTGTCGTCGAGCGGCAGCGGCCGGGCCATGGCCACGTTGCGCGGCGCCCGCTCCTGCAGCAGCAGCTCCGTTGCCTGGACGATGGGTTCGGCGTGGAACCGTGTCCGCATGATCCCGTCCAGGGCGGCGTCCGCGATGGCGACGATCGTCATGCCCTGGTGGTGCGCCATGAACGCGCGGACCACGGCGAGCGTCTCGCCGGCAGGCACCCGGCCCGGCGTGTAGTCCACCGCCTCGTAGAAGCCATAGCGGCCCAGCGCTCCGGCCGCTGCGAGCCGGGCCAGGTTGCCGACGGACGCCGCGGGATCGACCATCGCCGCCAACGCGGTCGCATAGGGGGCGACGACGACGTCCGCGTCCAGGCCACGCTTCAGCCCCAGACCGGGGATGCCGAAGTTGGAGTATTGGTAGGTGTACTCGACGTCACGAACGTTGTAGGCCGACTCCGACACCCCCCAGGGCACGCCGTGCTCCGTCCCGAAGCCGATCTGCCGCCGCACGATCAGCCGGTTGGTGTCCTGCAGCAGGCTGCCGTGCGGCGCGCGCATCACCAGGGACGGCATCAGGTATTCGAACATGGAGCCGGACCAGGACACCAGCACGGCACCCCCCGCCGCGGGCGTGACGGTGCGGCCGAGCCGGAACCATTCGCGGGCCGGGATGTCGCCCTTGGCGATGGCCATGAAGCAGGCCAGCCGCGCCTCGGACGCCAGCAGGTCGTAGCAGTTGGCGTCCAGCGCGCCCTCGATGGCCAGGTAACCGATGGACAGCAGTTTGCGCTCGGCGTTGCGCAGGAAGCCGAACTCCATCGCCAGCGCCATGCCGCGCGCCTCCTGCTCGAGCGTGAGCAGGCGTTGCGCCAGGATCGCCGGGACCGGATCGTTGCGGTGGCTTTCAACCGTCCGATGCAGCGCGGCGGCCCAGTATGCCAAGTCCGCAGCGCCCGCCTCCTTGGCGGCCAGTGCGTCCGCCAGCGCCGACGCCGCCGCGATGTCGGCGGCGAGGCTGGCGAGATCGCTTCCCGGCGACGCAAGCCGGACACCGATCGCGGCGAAGGCGTCGCCGACCGCCCGCAGGCTTGGGTGCAGCGTGGCCCCGGGCAGGGATAGGCGCGCCACCTCCTCCGCCACCAGGCCGGCGGTGTCGGCCAGCCCTGCGCGCCACGCGGGGTGTCCTGACCCGTGCCGCCACCCGGCGCAGGCATTGGCGAGCGCGATGAGGTGCCCGGCCAGGTTGCCGCTATCCACGGTGGACACGTAGTGCGGTTCCAACGGGCGCAGATCGACCGTGTCGTACCAGTTGTAGAAGTGCCCGCGGAAGCGTTGCAGCCGCGCCATGGTGGCCAGCGTCGCTTCCAGCCGCTCGACCGTTTCGGCCAATCCGGCCCAACCGAAATCATGCGCGGCTGCAGCGGACAGCAGATAAAGCCCGATGTTGGTGGGCGAGGTCCGGTGCGCGAGGACGGGCGCCGGGTCCTCCTGGAAGTTGTCGGGCGGCAGCATGGTGTCGTTCGGCGCCACGAAGGTTTCGAAGAACCGCCAGGTCCGCCGCGCCGTCATCCGCAGCGCCTGCGCATCGGCGTGCGACGCCACCGGCCGGTTCCCCGCCGAGACCCGGCTGGCCCAGCTTGCGACCCCCGGCGACGCGATCCAGGCGGCCGCGAACGGCGCCGCCAGCAGCCAGGTCCAGCCGCCCGACCAGGCAGCAACGGCCAACGCCAGCAACCCCAGCGCCGGGGCGCCGGCCATGACCCGGTAGTAGCCGCCAACGTACAGCGCCGGTCCGTCCGCCGCCTGCGCCGCCGTCACCCATTGCAGCAGATTGCGGCGTGTCCAGCCCACCCGGATGACGGTCCGCCCGATCGCGTCGGCCATCAGCACCGCCTGGTGCGCCAGGAACACGACGATCAGCCCGGCCAACGCGGCGGCATGCCAGATCCCGCTGGCCAGCATACCGAGATAGCTGCGGAGCGACACCCAGCGCGAGCCCGGCGCGATGTCACCGAACACCGGCAGGGCGGCCGGAAGCGCGATCGTCAGCAACACGAACGCCGTCCAGGTCAGTGCCGCCGGGAACGGCAGCGTCCATCCGGCCAGCAGGGCGACCACTGCGGCCGGCGCCGACAGCGTGCGCCGCAAATTGTCCAGCATCTTCCAGCGGCCCATCGCCGGGATGGCGCCGCGCGCCGCCGGGCCTTCGCCCAACAACGTCCCTGGCACGATCCCGGGCACGATCCACGGCAGCAACTGCCAATCGCCGCGCGCCCAGCGGTGCTGGCGCAGCGCCGCCACCGCGTAGCCGGCCGGGAACGCCTCCACCACCTCGATGTCGCTGACCAACCCGGCGCGGGCGAACACGCCCTCGAACAGGTCGTGGCTCAGCAACGTCGACTCCGCCACCCGGCCCTGCAGCGCAGCATCGAACGCATCCACGTCGTAGATGCCCTTGCCGGCATAGGACCCCTCTCCAAACAGGTCCTGGTACACATCGGACACCGCCGCGGCGTAGGGGTCGATCCCGTCCATGCTGGAGAAGATGCGCTGGAACACCGAAGCGCTGCGCCCCGTGGGCAGCGACGGCGTGACGCGCGGCTGCAGCACCGCATGGCCTTCCACGACACGCCCAGCCTCCAGGCGGGGCACGTTGAGCGGGTGGGCCATCTTGCCCACCAGTCGGCACACCGCGCCGCGCGGCAGCCGCGTGTCGGAGTCGAGCGTCACGACATAGCGCACATCGGCCGGCACGGGAGGCGGGTTGAGGAACGTCGTATCGGTGGCGCCGCGCAGCAGCCGGTTCAGCTCGTGCAGCTTGCCGCGCTTACGCTCCCAGCCGATCCAGCGCGCCTCACCCGCGTTCCAGACCCGGCGGCGGTGCAGCAGCAGGAAGCGGTCGCCGCCCGGCGCCGGGCCGTGCGCGTGGTTGAGCCGGACGATGCCGTCCACGGCGGCGGCGAGCAGCTCCGCGTCGCCGTCGCCGTGCTCGGCAACATCGTCGGTCCAATCGGATAGCAGCGCGAAATGGATCTCGCTGCTACCGCTGGACAGAAAGTGGATTTCCAGCCGCGCCACCTGCTCGGCCACCGACGCCGCACTCGTCAACAGGGTGGGGACGACGACGAGCGTGCGCAACGACGCCGGAATGCCCTCGTCGAGATGCAGCCCGGGCAGGATGGTCGCGCCGAACGCCCATGCCGCCAAACGGTTCACGCATGCGACGGCGGCATCCGATGCGATCACGAATCCGGCCATGGCGAGAAGTGCGAACACGAGGCTGCCACCCTCCCCGCCGATCCGCAGCGGCAGCGCAACGAAAGCCACAGCCAGCACGATGACAGCCGCGCCATAGAAGCTGATGCCAAGTTTGCGGCAGGTGCGTTCCAGCCGGGCCCGCAACGGCGGCCGATACTGCAACGAGGCCTCGAGCCCCGGACGGCCGCCGCCGATCAGGTAGTAGCCCGGATCGGCCTCGCGGCCGCCTTGATGTTCAGAGGCTGTGGCCACCACACGCCGGGCGATGTCGAGCTCGGTGTGCAGGGACCCGCGCGCCAATCCCTCGATCGCGGTCCGGTACAACGTATGCGTTGCGGCATCCATTCCGCGGACCACGCTGCCGGCCAGGGCTGCGTCCACCAGGGACACCGTCTCGAAAAAGTCCGTCCAGTCGAGCGCCGCGGTCAGGCGTAGGCTGGTGATGATGTTGCGCACCGTGGCATTCGCTATGCCGTGCTTCTGCAGCTCGTCCCGCACCACGACCTCGACCGTCGTGCCCTGGGCCGCGAGGCGACGGTCGAGCCAGGCGAGCGCCGGGTCGGTCCGCGGGTCGTGGCCGCGCAGCCGGTGCGCGAGTTGCACGGCGAACGGGTCCGTCAGCACGGTGCGGTCCGCCAAATCGGCCGGCAAGTCAGGCGCGCCCGCCTCCTGCAACCGGTCGGCCAGGTCGTCTGCCGCCTGCCGGGCGGCCGCGTCGTCCACGACCAGTTCGGCGACCCGGCGAAGATTCTCGATCAGCACGATGCGCACGGTGATGGGCACGGCCCAGAGTTCACCGATGGTCAGCGGCTGCACCGACTGGTAAGCCACCAGATAGCGGCGCAGCGCCTCGGGGTCGAGATGGCTGTCGGTATGGGCAACCAGCGACCAGACTGCGCCGAACACACGGGGCAGACCGGTGAACGGCCTAGCGGCCAGCTTGGGTAGCTGCGCGTAGAAGCCGGGCGGGAGGTCGATGCCGATCTCGCGGACCTGCATGTCCACCAGGTGATAATTATCGGCCAGCCACTCGGCTGCAGGCGTCGTGTGGTGCCCGCTCGCGGCGATCTCCGCCATGGCGTGGTTGGCCTGCAGCAGGAAGGCGGCGTTGACGGCCAGGCGGTCCGCCAACTGGTGACCTCGGCTCCGGCTGGCTGCCACCGGCTGCGCGGCGGCAAGGCTTCTTGCGTGCTCCTCGAGCCGCTCGATGCCGAAAAGCTCGCCGTGTAGCACCGTCTTGTCCCAAAGATGCAGGCTGCCCGATGGCTCGGACAGGCGGCCGAGGATCACTGGACTGCCTGCGGAGACCGCAAGCCGCTCACCGTCACCGCGTCAGCGCCGGAACAGGCTTCTACGACCTTGTGGCGCGGAGGACCGCGATAGCAAAGTGTGCCCACCCGAGCCGGCATCCTCATCCATCCCGAGTTCGCTCCAATCCCCGCCATTGGACACCGCCAACGGGCTGGAACGACGGTCCGGCGCAGGCTCAAAAGCGGCTTGATCGGTGACGACGGCAGTCAGGGCGTTCTGGGTGTTGCTCATGCGATCCTCCGCTTTGGCAGCGTGGAGGTAATGAAGGCTTAATCGCGGCGGGGCGGCAGGTTCGGAAACTACTTACCCCGTGCCGATCGCCAGGCTCGCCTACGTGCGATTTTGTCCCCCGCCTGGCAGCTTGCCGAGAGCGGGTAGCAACCCTTGGGGACGGACAAATTGTTCATCGCGCCCTCCAGCGTCGGCTGCTCCTTGGCCATCATCGGAAGACCGCGCAAGCTCACCACCGTTGCCGTTCGCCAGGGTTGGGTTCCGGCGGCCGGGCTCGGTCCAAAGCAGCCCGGGGGCGTCTAGCCATTCACAGTCCGCTTGGCTAGCTTCCCACGGATGTCCCGCTCCCCCACGGCCGACTTGGCCCCGCTGATCAAGCTCCTGCAAGCAGGCGTCCAACCCAACCGCGCTTGCACCGAACTCTCTCGCGTCCTCGCGATCTGGGCGGCCGAACTCAAGGACGACGGCGAGCAGCTACAGGAGCGGCTATCCGGCTTGGCCGAACAGATGGCGACGGGCATCGAGGAAATGCACGAGGGCATCGCTGCGGCGAGCGATAAAGGGAAACCCACGCTGCGGCGCATACTGGCAACGCATGAGGCGGTTCTGGACGAAGTGCGCAAGGCACAGAGCGCAGTGTAGGCATTCCACCGCCCCTCCCAAGGAGGCTAACCGCTGCGTTCGACCAAGCCTGGCCACTCGGCCGGCCGATGCAAACCCCCTGCCCGGGTGGGCACGAAAGCCGTCACGCTAGCCTTCGCGCCAGGCGCTGCAGACTGGGCCGCAGCCGAAGAAACGCCACGTATGCTCGTTCTAGGACTGCCAGCACAAGGCGGTTGCGCGCCATGAGCCCGAACGGCCGCAGTACCGGGATTGCCCGCCACATTGCCCCGAATGCGGCCGCTCCAGACAGCACGCGGCCGTCCTCCCGCGCATGGAACCGCGCCAACAACATCGCCCGGTCGATCGGGCAGTCGGTCGCCCCACCGCGAGAGACGTCGGTGAACTGGATCACGCGGCGACGATCCAGCCGCCGCATCAGCGCGATCTCCCGCTGGCACAAAGGGCAATCGCCATCAAACCAGACGAGGAGTTCGGTCATGACGCTTTAGATGGGCCCGGCCCGGCCTATGTCAGCTTCACGGGTTAGCGAAAGGCTGGCGAATGCCGGTCCGACGGCCAAGGCCGATGCCGCCGATGACGGCTACGGCTCTTGCCCGCTGACTTCCAACCAAGCCAGTCTGGCCGGAACCTCAGTGCATCCCTTCTCGAGCGGGAGAACGAGCGTGGTCGGCTGCCAAACGCCCCGCCGTCTCGCCGAGCGCCACCGCGGTGAGCAATCCATTGCCGGAAAGATAACCGGACGCATCCGCGCCCGACACACCGCACGCAGCGCCACCGGCGGCGAATAGGTTGGGCAATACCTGCCCGGCCGCATCCAGCACCCGCGCGTCCGTGTTCACTACCAGGCCGCCCTGGGTGTGAAACAGCGCCCCCGTCACCCGAACGGCGCGGAATGGTGATGTAAGCTTGGCGACGCCCGCGAACTCACGACCGAACCTGTCCGTGCCGCCAGCCTGTTTCAACTCGTCCACCTCGGCCAGCGTCGCCGCCAACGAGGCTGGATCGACGCGCAGGGCAGCCGCGAGCGAAGCGACGTCACTGGCGGACACGATCGCGCCCGCCGCCTCGGCCTGCTGAAAGTCCTCGAATTGGCGTGCGATGCCGGCGATCCGGTCATCGAAGACCGTCCATGCGATGCCGCCAGGTTGGCGGAGCACCACCGCGCCTTGCTCCGAATAGCCCGCGGACTCGTCGCTGAAACGCCGCCCGGCGGTGTTCACCTGCACGCCGCCCTCGGTGATGGTGGCCCAGGTGATCAGGATCCCTGCGGGATGGGCAACCGAACCATGGCCTTGGTGGCCCGAAAGGTGGCGGCTCTCAGCGCCGAGCGCCTCGCCCCATAGCAGCGCATCACCCTGGTTGCCAACGTGGCCGAAATACAGTGCGTCCGCCATGGCCGGAATATGCCGGGCAACCAGCGACTTGCTGCCGCCGTAGCCGTTGCAGGCGAGCACGAGCACATCACAGCCGATCCGCTCCTCCGTGCCGTCCGGCCGGGTCACGGCGATCCCGCGCACTGTCGCGCCATCGGCAAACACGGTGGTGACGTGCGCGTCGCATAGGATATCGATTTCGGCGGCCTCCGCTGCGGTGCGCAGCCGGTCCACCAATTCCCGCCCCGAGCGTGATGGAAGCCCGTGCATGCGGCAGGCCCGGTGGCCAGGGTAACGGAAATCATGCAGCACGGAAAACGGCAGCCCATGCTCGTCCGCCAGCCAGTGCAGCACCGTGGCACTATGCTGGCTGACGAGGTGCACGATCGCCGGGTCCGGCTCGCCATGTGCCTTGGTGGTGATATCGGCGGCGAAGTCGGCCGCGCTGTCGGCAATGCCGGCCTCCGTCTGCCAGCGAGTACCCGCGGCCGGCACCAACCCGGCGGAGAGGGCTGTGGATCCCGCAGGGACGGCATCACGCTCCAGCACCAGCGGCTCCGCGCCCGCCCGTTTGGCGGCCAAGGCAGCGATCAGGCCGGCGGCGCCCCCGCCCACGATCAGCACCGACACATGAGCGCCGAAACTCACGCCAGCAGCACGTGCGACACTCATGCCAGCGCCGTCGCGATGGTGGCGATGCGGGCGACGGGACGGAGTGCCGCGATGGCCGTGGCATGGACCTCCGGCGTGAAGGCGGCGCAGCCATCCTCCAGCACCGTCACCTCCATGTCGCGGACATGCGCCTCCCGCACGGTGGAGGCGACGCCGCCATTGGTCACGATGCCGCCCACGATCATGCGCGTGATGCCGCATTTCCGCAGCATCCATTCCAGCCGTGTCATATAGAAGGCGGAGTAGGCGATCTTCTCCACCGCGAGGTCGATCGGCTGCAGCGCGTCGACAACCTGATGGCCCCAGGCGCCAGGTAGGAAGTCACCCTTGCGTAGGAACGGCCTAAGCTCCAGCAGATGCGGCGAGATCAGCGGCTCACCGTCGCGTGCGGGCACCAGCGTGAACTGGGTGGCTGCGACCCACCCTCCCGCCGCCCGGACTTGTGCGGCGAGCGGGGCCAGGCGCGCGGGAAGTGCCGCGATCTCCGTGACCCCCTGCCCGGCACGCCCGTAGGCACCATCCGGGTGGATGAAGTCGTTCTGCAGATCGACCAGGAGCAGGGCAGTGTCGTGCATCACGCTCTCGTCACGATGATGTTGCCGAGGTGGTCCACACGGGCTTGTAGGCCCGGGTCGATCACGGTGGTGGCGTCCGGCTGCTCCAGCACCGCCGGGCCAGGAATAACCGCGCCTACGGGGAGCGCGAGACGGTCGTATATCGCGGCCTTGTGCCAGCCACCGTCGAACCACACGGGGCGGTGCGCGGGCTCGGCCAGCTCCGTACTGGTCGGGGCGAGAGCGGCGAGGTCGAAGCGCGGGCGACGGCCGATGGCGGCAGTGCGAATGTTCACCAGTTGCACCGGGACGCCCGCCAGCGTGCGGCCGAACGAGCGAGTGTAGGCGGCTTCGAATGCGGTGCGGATCAGCGTTTCAGTGACCCCCGTACCTGTGTTCGTGACGGTCAGCGGCAATGGCACACTGACCGTATGAGTCTGCCCGGCGTAATGCATGTCCACCTCGAAAACCGTGTCGATACCGAGCGTGGGCAAGCCCGCCGCCTCGACCACGGCCACTGCGGCCTGCGCTTCCGCCACCAGTCGGCGATCCAGGGCGCCGGCGTCCAACCCGGCGAGCGGCAGGTTCACCGTCTGCACGCCGTCATGCCGAATGTCGGCGATCACGCAGCCCAGCGCCGAGGTTACACCGGGGTAGCGCGGAACCAGCGCGGCCTTCAGCCCGACTTCGCGGATCAGAGCGCCAATGTGTAGCGCGCCTCCGCCGCCGAAGGGAACGGCGGCGAATTTCGTCGGGTCGTGACCCCGCTCGATCGAAACGAGGCGAATGGCGCCGGCCATGCGCGCGTTGGCGACGCGCACGATCGCCTCGGCGGCCTGTTCGGCATTCAACCCGAGTTTGTCACCAACCTGCTCGGCGATGGCTGCGCGCGCGGCGTCCACGTTTAGCCGGGCCAGTGCACCGCCGATGGGGCGGGCGGCGTTGATGCGGCCGAGTACGACATTGGCGTCGGTCAGCGTGGGTCGCGTGCCGCCGCCGCCATAGCACACCGGGCCGGGGCGCGAGCCGGCGCTTTCCGGGCCCACCTGCAGCAACCCGCCCGCATCGACGGAGGCGATGGAGCCACCGCCCGCGCCGATCGTGGTGATCTCGATCATCGGCGTGCGGATCACCAAGCCGAACTCGATCGTCGCCTGCGATGCCAACGACACGCCGCCGCCCACCACCAGCGATACGTCGAACGAGGTGCCACCGAGATCGCCCGTGATCACGTCCGGAAAGCCCGCCGCCTCCGCGATCGCTGCCGCCGCAATCACACCGGCCGCCGGCCCGGACAGCGCGGTGCGAACCGGCAGACGGCGAGCCGTCGCAGTGGACATGACGCCGCCGTTGGACTGCACGATATGGAACCGGCCACCGAAGCCCTCGCTCGCCAACGCCGCGTCCAGCTTGCCCAGATAGCTGCCGACGGTGGGTTGCAGGTAGGCGTTCAGGCAAGCGGTGGAGGTACGCTCGAACTCGCGGATTTCGGGAAGGATCTCGGAGGAGCAAGCAACGTATGCATTAGGCCAGACCGAAGTGGCTGCCTCGAGCGCCGCGCGTTCATTGGTGGGATTGGCGTACGCGTTGATGAATACGATCGCCAGGGCCTCTGCCCCCTGTGCCAGCAATTGCTCGGCCACCTGGCGAACCTCCGCCGGGTCGACCCCGGTGCGGATGCTGCCGTCGGCCAGGGTGCGTTCGGCGACTTCAAGCCGCATGTCGCGGTCCACCACGGGGACGAAATCGCCCCACAGCCCCCAGGTGCGCCGACGGTCGCGGCGGCGCATCTCCAGCACGTCGCGGAACCCCGCCGTGGTGATCAGACCGACCCGGCCGCCCTTGCGCTCCAGCAGCGCGTTGGTGCCGACGGTGGTACCATGCACGACGGAGCCGAGTGCCGCCACCTCCCCGAACGTGTGCAGCCCGGCCATGAAGCCTACCGCTTCGTCGCCGCGGTTCGAGGGGACCTTTGCGGTGCGGAAGGTGGTTCCGTCGAAGTAGAACAGGTCGGTGAAGGTGCCACCGACGTCAACACCCACGACGGCGTTCATGCGACGTAGCCTAAGGCGCGGTCCCGCTCGGTGGCCGCAGGGTCGCGCCGGGCCGGATCGCCCCAGCCGCCGCCGCCGGGTGTTTCGAGCCGAATCCGCTTGCCGGCCTTCAATGCGACCCCGGTAACCTTGGAGACGAGAGGCGGTGAGGACCAGCCTTCGTCCGCCTCCCAGGTGAACAGGTTCAGCGCGGCGCGCCCGCCGCCCGCAACGCCGAATGGTGCAACCGTGCCGCGCTCACCGAGCAGGGAAACCTGCGCATCCGTGAGGGACTCGATCTCGTACACCGCGCCGAGGCCGCCACGATGCTCGCCGACGCCGGCGGAGTCGGGGCGAAGCGCCCACTGATGGAATACCACGGGATAGGCCGCCTCCAGGATCTCAAGCGGAGGGATCGTTGCGGTCGAGATCGGGTTGTTGGCGTGGCTCAGCCCGTCGCTTTCTGGGTTGCCGCCAAGGCCGCCGCCGAAGAACGAGAACATCACCCAGCGGGAGCCATTCGCGCGATGGCCAGCCATCGACAGCGCATTGATCGTGCCGAACGGCGCGGCGGTCGCACGGGCCGGCTCGGCTTGCGCCAGCGCTCCCAGCACCACCCCGATGAGGCGCAGGATCGTTTCGGTATAGCCAGCCATCGGCCGGGGCGCGGTGGCCGCCAGCAGCGTCGTGTCCGGCACAACGAAGCGGATCGGGCGTAGACACCCGGCGTTCGCGGGCACCGCGGTGAATACGTGCTTGAGCGCGACATAGCATGCGGCAATGGCGGTTGCGTACGAGATATTCACCGGCCCGGCGCACGGCGGCGACGAACGGGAGAAGTCCATTACCATCGTCTCGCCCGAGATCGTCAGGTCCAACGCGACGGTCAACGGATCGGCGGTTATCCCGTCATTATCGAGCACGTCTTCGAACGCATACAGGCCGTCCGGCAGAGCCGCGATGGCGGATCGCATCAGCGCCTCGGCTCGGTCTGCGAACGCGTCGAAGGCACTGGCGACGGTATCGGCACCATAATCGTCGAGCAGGCCATGCAGCCGACGTTCCCCCAGATCGAGCGCGCCCAGTTGGCCGTTCAAATCACCCCAATTGGAGGTCGGCACGCGGGCGTTGGCTGCCAGGATGTCCACTATGTCGCTGTTCATCCGGCCGGCGCTGATCAATTTGACCGGTGGAAAACGCACGCCCTCCTGAAAGCTTTCCGTCGCTTGCGGGTTGTAGCCGCCTGGCACGGTGCCGCCGATGTCCAGCCAGTGACCGACGGAGGCGATCCAGCAGAACAAATTGCCGTCGCGGAACACCGGGCGCACCAGCCGGAAATCGTTCAGATGCGTGCCGCCCGCATACGGATCGTTGAACAGGAAGGTGTCGCCGGGTTCGAGCCCGCCCTCCTTCGCCACCTTGTCGATCACCGCACGCACCGCAAATGCCATCGCGCCGACGAAGATCGGCAGGCCCGCGGCACCCTGCACCAGCGTGTCTCCCGTGAGGGCATGGTACAAGCCGTGGCAAGCATCGCGGGCCTCGGCGATGATCGGATTGAATGCGGCGCGGTACAAGGTGGCATCCATCTCGTCCGCGATTTGCGCCAGCCGTCCATCCAGAATTGCCAGCGTGACCGGGTCGAGCGGTGTCATGAGTAAGCCTCGACTTTGCGCGCCCTAAGGGTCACCCTAAGGTTCACTTTTTTATAGTCCTAAATAAGTACGGCGAAGGTCCGGGTCGTCGCGCAGGGCAGCAGCCTCGCCCTGCATCACGTGGCGGCCATTCTCCAGAACGTAGGCACGGTCGGCCAAGTCCAAAGACTGCACGACGTTCTGCTCGACCAACATGATCGCGAGTCCCTCGATGCGGAGCAAGGCGATGAGCGTGAACATCTCCTCCACCAGCAACGGGGACAGGCCGAGCGAGGGTTCGTCCAGGATCAGCAGCTTCGGCTCCGCCATCATCCCGCGGCCGATCGCCAGCATCTGCTGCTCCCCGCCCGAGAGCGTTCCGGCATGCTGGGACAACCGTTCGCGCAAACGCGGGAAGGTGCCGAGCACCCGCTCCAAATTGGCTGCCCGGTTGGGCCGGCCACGGCGATAGCTGCCGAGCACGAGGTTTTCCCGCACCGAGAGGTTCGGGAAGACCCGGCGCCCTTCCGGCACGTGCACCAGCCCGGCGGCCACGATGTGGGCAGCGGTTCGCCCGTCGATGCGTTCGCCATCGAAGCGGATCGTGCCATCGCGAGCGGGGATAATCCCGGAAAGGGCCATGTTCAGCGTGGTCTTGCCGACGCCGTTGGACCCGAGCACGGCCACGATCTCGCCAGGCTCCACGGCCATGTCGATGCCGCGCAGGACTTCGGTCGCGCCATAGCCGGCACGCAGGCCGGTGACCTCAAGCATGCGCGGCGGCTCGGGCGGCGGCGCCATGGCCAAGATAGGCCTCGATCACGGCCGGGTCGGCAACCACGGCGGCGGGGGGACCGGCGGTGATCAGCTTGCCCCCGGCCAGGACGTGCACCGTACCGCACAACTGCATTACCGCCTGCATCACGTGCTCGATCATGAGCACCGTAACGCCCTCGCCGGGAAGCGCCCGCAGGATCGGCAGCATCGCGGCCACTTCGGTGGGATTGAGCCCCGCTAGCACCTCATCCAGCAGCAGCAGCACCGGCTCTGTGGCGAGTGCACGGGCTAGTTCCAACCGCTTGCGCCCTGCGACCGTCAGCGACGCTGCCGGTTTGTCCAATTCCCCCGCAAGCCCGACCTTCTCGGCGACCGCGGCTGCCCGGGCCAGCGCCGTGCGTCGGCTCGGATGGCGCAAATGGGCACCGACGGCGATATTCTCCCGCACCGACAAGCCGGCGAAAGGCTGTACGATTTGGAACGTGCGGGCGAGGCCGCGCCGGGCTCGCAGATGCGCCGGGTCGCCGGTGATATCGGTCCCCCGGAATGCGACGGTTCCGGTGCTCGGCGGAACGAACGCGGCGATCATGGCGAATAGCGTCGTCTTGCCCGCACCGTTCGGCCCGATCACGCCTGTGATGCCGCCCTCGGCAATCTCCAGCGACACATCGGCCACGGCGAGCAGGCCACCGAAGCGCTTGGACAGGCCGTTGACCGAGAGTATCAATGCCGCCACCGCAGGCTCGCGATCCCGCCGGGTACGAAGGCGATGGCGAGCACGAGGAGGATGCCGAACGCCACCTCGTCCAGCCCGGCGATCGGTCCCGCCACGCCGCGCAGCAACTCCCCCGCACCCTGCAAAGCGAGTGCGCCCAGGACCGGGCCCGTCACGGTGCCCAAGCCGCCGACCACAGGTGCCAGCAGGGCCGAAACGGAGACAGCGCTGCCATAGGCGAGGTCGGCATTCACGAACAGGTAGTACTGCACGTAAAGCACACCAGCAGCGGCGGTGATCGCGGCGGACAGCGTGATCGCGCGCAGCTTTACGGCAAACGGATCGATCCCCAGCGCCCTTGCCGCGTCCTCGTTCTCCCGGACGGCTGCGAGTTGCGCACCGAAGCGGGACCGAGTGATGGCATAGGTGATGCCTAACGCGACCGCCACCGCGGCGAGCGCGACGAAGCCGAAGACTTTGCGGCTCTCGAATTGGAAGTTGGCTGGCGAGACCCGAAGCTGCAGCAGCAGCCCGGCGGCGCCCCCCGTCACGTCCCAGGAGTTTGCAAAGATGCGGAACACCTCGGCGAAGGCCAGGGTGACGAGGGCGAAATACGACCCACGCAAACCCGCACGAAAACTCAGCGCACCGATCACGGCACCTGCCGCTGCACCGCTCATCACCGCGGCCGCGGCCGCGGGCCATGCGCCCACGCCGTAGCGCTGCTGAAGAATGGCCGCGACATAGGCGCCGGTGCCGAAGAACGCCGCGTGGCCGAAGGAAAGCTGCCCGCCGAAGCCGCCGAGAAGGTTCCAACCCTGCCCGGCCAAGGCGGTGATCAGCGCGCTTACAAGGAAGTTCAGTACGGTGTTGGCACTCACCAGCGCCAGCACCGCGGCAAGCACCATCACGATGGCGATCGGTGGGATGGCGGTCTTCATGCGCGTGCGCCGAACAGTCCCGTGGGGCGGAGCAGGAGCACGAGGATGAACACGACGAAGATGCCGGCCTGGCCGAGGCTGTCACCGAAGAACAACCCGGACAGGCTTTCGACGGTGCCGATCGCGAGGCCGCCCAGCAATGCGCCGGGTATCGAGCCCATGCCGCCGAGCACGACCACGGTGAAGGCGACCAGAACGAAGGCCTCGCCAGCACCGGGGTTCACGTAGAACGATGGCATCAGCAGTCCGGCAGCGACCGCGAGGCACGCCGTGCCCAGTCCGAACGTGGCGGCGAAGATGTGGCGCACGTCGATGCCGGCCAGCCTCGCCCCCAGCGGTTCGCGCGCGACGGCGCGGATGGCGCGCCCGGTATCGGTGCGGGTCAGCAGCAGCCAGAGTAGTGCCGCCACGATCACCGCCCCGGCGAAGCCGATGAGCCGCGGGCGGGACAGCAGCATCGGGCCGACTGCCACGACGTCGAAGCCGGCATCACCGCCCAGGCTGCGCGTATCGCCGCCGAAGGCAGCCAGCAACGCGTTACGGATCACGATGGCCAGGCCCAGCGTTACCAGCAGGACGTTGCTGTCCCGCCCTCCGCTGGCAGGACCGATCACGAAGCGTTGCAAGGCGTAGCCTACGGCGAAGAACACGGGGGCGAGCAGGACGATGGCGACGTATGGTCCAACGCCGAATACCGCCCCCAGCACCCACACAGCGAACATCGCCGCCGTCAGCAGCGCGCCGTGGGCGAAGTTCACGATGTGCAGCACGCCGTAGATCAAAGTCAGCCCGAGAGCCACCAGGGCGTACACAGCCCCGGTCAGCACGCCGTTCACGGCCGCCTCTATAATGATGGACGGTGGGTACACGTCTCAGGTGACGGGGAAGTGCGGCTTCGCGTCCGCAAATGCGTCCGGGTAGATCACCTTGATGTCACCGCTCTGCACCTGTGTGTTGACAGGCGCGGCACCGGTGTTCTGGCCATTCTCGAACTTCGTCGGCCCATACGGCATGATGTGCCCGCTGAAAGTGGAAGCAGCGAGCGCCGCCGTCACCTTGTCCTTGTCGGTGCTGCCGGCCCGGTCCATGGCGTCCAGCGCCAGCAGGACGCAGGAGTAGTTCAGCATCACGTTGTAGGCCCAAATCTTGCCCATCGCCTCGGTCTGCTTGCGCACGATGGCCGTCTTCGGATTGCGCGGATCGGCCCAATGATTGCAATCGAGCATGCCCTCGGCAGCGTCCGGAAATTCCTTGACGAAGCGGTAGTTGGACGCGGCGCCGTTCAGGATGCCGTAGATCGCCTTGGGCTTGATGCGCTGCTGCTGCAGGGTGCGGGCCAGCAGCACCGACTCGCCGTAATAATCGGACGGGATGATCATGTCCGGGTTCAACGAACGAATGCGCAGCGCGATGTTGGACATGTCGCGCGCGGGGGTCGGGTGGGAGATCGTCTCCAGGATCTGGAAGCCGAGCTTCGGCAGTTCGGCCTGCAGCAGCTTGGCCGTGCCACTACCGAACAGGCCATCCTCATGCACCAGCACGACGGTCTTCACCGGATTGCCTGCGGCCTCATTGAGTTTGACCAGGTTGGCCAACGCCGTGCTGGACACCTTGCCGAAACCGGGGGCGAACCGGAATGTGTTGGTCAACCCACGGTTGACGATGCTGTCGGCCACGCCCACGTCGACGACGTACGGCAGGCCGTAGCGCGAGGCCGCCTGGCTGGCGGCGAGGCAGATCGGGCTGGCGAACCCGCCAACGATCGCGGCGACGCCTTCGGATTGCATGCGCTCCACCTGTGCGACGCCGCCATCCGGCGTCGATTGCGCGTCCCCGAACACCATCTCGATCTTGGCGCCCCCGAGGCCCTTGAGGCCACCGGATTTGTTGACTTCGTCGATCGCGATCTGTGCGCCCGCACGGCCCAGATCGCCGTCCTGCGCCAGGGCGCCCGTAACGGGTTGCAGAATGCCGAGCTTCACCGGGGCGGGTTGCGCGCGAAGGATGGTGGGTGTGGCCAGTGCGACGGCGGTCGTCGCAAGCGCGGCCCGGCGGGTGAGCATCGTCATGGCGTATTCCTCGTGATTGTTGTTGTGTCGGCTTCCCAGCGGCGGCGCCCCGTTTCGCCGGTGCGTAGCAGGTCCATGTGGAAAGCGAAACGGTCTGGGCGGTATAGCGCGTGCAAGTGTTCGATCCCGTCCCCGCTACCCGCCATCACCACCCGTGTGAGCGACAGCAGTGGCGCGCCGATCGGTTCGCCCAACGCCTCGGCCACGCCCGGCCCGGCCAAGGCGGCGCCGATGACCTGGCTTGCCCGCTCCGCCGTGACGCCGGAACGCTCGAGCAGGTCGAGCAGCGGTATCGAGGCAAGGTCGGCCTCGGTATAGGTCAGGCCTATGCGCTCCGGCACATGGGTGGTGAGATAGGAGAAGGGCGCGCCGTCGATCATGCGAACGCGCACCGAATGCTGCGTTCGCTCGCCGGGCCGCAAATTGAGCGCTCGCGCTACCGGGTCGGGTGCGAGGGCATAGCCGAACGAGCAGAGCTTGACGTCGGTTCGCCGCCCCATCTCCTTCAGATGCGCGAAAACGTCCACCAAATCTGCTTCAACGGCGGGGTTGCTCGCGATCTCGCGCACGAAGGTGCCGGCCCCTGCGCGACGTTGCACCCGGCCTTCGCGCGCGAGCCGCTCAAGTGCACGCCGCACCGTGACCCGCGAAACGCCATGCTCCACTGCCAGCGCCGGTTCTCCCGGAATACGCATGCCCGGCCGCAGCGACCCGCTGCTGATCCGGTCGCTTAGCAGCAGATAGAGGCGATGAGCCTTCGCAGGTTCGGCGGCGGCATCCAAGCAGGCTGTCCCATTCATGCTCCGTCAGCTGTCTATTCTATAATACAGCTTGCCTCGTCAAGCGTCAGCCCAGTTTGCCCGGTGAACATGCCCGCGTGGACGGGCCAACCCCCGCGCCTATATGACCGGTGTAACGATCACCCGGCCGGACACGTACCCATGACGAGCGCCATCACGAATGTCGAAGATCTCCGCCGCCTGGCCGAGCGCAGAGTGCCGCGAATGTTCTACGATTATGCCGATTCCGGATCGTGGACGGAGGGCACCTACCGCGCCAACAGCGACGACTTCGCCAAAATCAAGCTGCGGCAGCGCGTGGCGGTCGACATGACGAACCGCACGCTGGCCAGCACTATGGCGGGGCAAACGGTCGCGATGCCTCTGGCGCTGGCACCCACTGGGCTCACCGGCATGCAGCACGCGGACGGCGAGATCCTGGCGGCCCGGGCGGCCAAGAAGGCGGGCGTGCCGTTCACCCTGTCGACGATGAGTATCTGCTCGATCGAAGACGTTGCGGCCGACATCCAGTCGCCGTTCTGGTTCCAGCTCTATGTCATGAAGGACCGGGACTTCATCAACCGGCTCATCGACCGTGCAAAGGCCGCCGGGTGCTCCGCACTGGTGTTGACGCTGGACCTGCAGATCCTGGGGCAACGGCACAAGGACATCCGCAACGGGCTGAGCACACCGCCCAAGCCGACGCTTGCGAACCTGATCAACCTGGCGACCAAGCCGCGCTGGTGCTGGGACATGCTGCATACGAAGCGCCGCCACTTCGGCAACATCCACGGCCACGTGACGGGGGTGGCGGACATGAGCAGCCTGTCCTCATGGACTGCCAATCAGTTCGACCCGAAGCTGGACTGGGATGACGTGCGCCGCATCCAGGATCGCTGGGGCGGCAAGCTGATCTTGAAGGGCATCCTGGACCCGGATGACGCGGTGCTGGCGCAGCGGGCCGGCGTGGAGACGCTGATCGTTTCCAACCATGGCGGTCGGCAGTTGGACGGCGCCCGGTCCTCGATCGCCGCTCTGCCAGAGGTTGTCGCCGCGGTGGGCGATCGGATGGAAGTGCTGATGGACGGTGGCATCCGCTCCGGCCAGGACGTGCTGAAGGCGTTGGCACTGGGCGCCCGGGGCGTGTTCATCGGGCGCGCATTCCTGTGGGGGCTGGGTGCACTGGGCGAGCAGGGCGTAACGCTGAGCCTCGACTTGATCCGCAAGGAACTGGATACCACGCTGGCGCTATGCGGCTTGCGCGACGTGCAGGACGTGAGCCGCAATATTCTGGATCTGCGGATGTCGCCGAGCTGGGTCACCCCGGGCGCGAACCTGCAGGGATAGCCAGCATCGAAGTTTGACCCCGGAGACGACATAGCCGACGCTGACCTTCGCCGGGTTGGTAGCGTCGACTGGTGCGGTCAGTCCGTGCCCTGGCACCGCAAGGTTCGTCGGCCAGGGCTGACGCGGGGCGCTCACTCCTCGGTCGTGACCGTCTTCGGAATCCGGCGCAGCAGGAACAGCGAGAAGACCAGGATGAGGATCAGCGCTCCGATCACTGCAAGTTCCGTCATCGCCTCGAACACGATTGCGTGGGTCTCAGGGGAGTAGGCGCCGGGCTTTGTGGCCTCCGACGTCTGCAGCGTGATGACCAGCACGCGCCGGATCGATGCGATCAAACCGACGATGAGGAATGGCTCGCAGGTCAGACCCCCGCTGCGGATCGAGGCACGGACGGTGTGCAGCACCTCGATCAGCAGCAGGACGAACAACAGCCGGTCGACGATCGAAAAAATAACCTCCGAGTTGGTCCAGTCGAGCATCCCATGCCAGAGCTGGACCGCCGCTCCGCCGAGCGCGAGGAAGGCGCCGATGGAAAGCATGATCCCGAGCACGGCATAGACGACATGCTCAATGTGCCTGAACAGGTCGGTGGATAGTCTGACCAGCGGGCCATCGGACTTGTCGTCTGCCATTGTCTCAACTTCCTGATCCGCGCACCGGAGTCCGCGCGCGTGCTGCCGTTAAGCCCGAGCCGCCACGCTGGCTTTCAGCCGCAACTCCGACTCCGCCACCCGCTCCCGTGCCCGTAGCTCCATCGAGCGCCGGATGAACCGCCGCCGCAGCGGCTTCAGCACCAGCAGCGCCAGGCCCGCGGTGAGCAGGTTCGCGGCGGCCACCACGTAAAGCACCACCAGCCAGTCGCCGGTCGCCTCGCGCAGCAGGCTGCCGAGCGGCACCATCAGGGCGGCGGTCCCCTTGGCTGTATAGAGCAAGCCGTAATTCGTGGCGGCGAACGTGCGGCCGAAGGTGTCGCCACAGGTCGCGGGGAACAGCGAGTAGATTTCCCCCCAGGCGAAGAACACCACGCCGGTCAGCACCACGAAGGCCACCGGGTCACGCGCGAAAACGGTCAGCGCCAGGATGCCCAGCCCCTCCAGCAGGAAGGCGATGAACATGGTGTTCTCGCGGCCGATCTTGTCGGACACCCAGCCGAAGAAAGGCCGGGTCACGCCGTTCAGCACCCGGTCGATCGAGAGGGCGAAGGTCAGCGCGGGCATGGTCAGGAACAGCAGCGTGACAGGCGTTTTGGCGATGCCGAAATCCGCGGCCATGACCGAGAGTTGCGCGGTGGCGATCAACCCGCCGGCGCCGACCAGGACGAACATCAGATACATCAGCCAGAACACCGGCTCGCGCAGCACCTCCTGCGGCGGGACGTTGCGCGTCATATCGTGCAGGTGGGAGGGCCGGGTCGCCATCATGCCGCCGGGGGTCATGGCCGTGCTGCGGGCGGCGGCGCCGGGCGGCGCGCGCAGTAGCAGCGCCACCAGCATGACGATCACGCCCTGCGCGAGGCCGAAGGCGAGGAACGTCGCCTGGTAGCCGCTGCTGGCGATCATGCTGGAGATCGGCACGATCGTCACCGCCGACCCGGCGCCGAAGCCCGCCGCCGTCAGCCCGGCGGCCAGCCCGCGCCGGTCCGGGAACCATTTCAGCGCGTTCCCCACCGTCGCGCCGTAGATAAGGCCGGCGCCGATGCCGCCCAGCCCGGCCGCCACGTACAACAGCCAAAGCGCGTCCAAAGCGCTGTTGAGCACCCAGGACAACCCGATCAGCATGCCCCCGGCCATCACCGTCAGCTTGGGGCCGATCCGGTCGATCACGTAACCTTCGAACGGCAGCAGCCAGGTTTCGCAGATGACGAACACGGTGAACGCGACTTGGATAGCGGGGCGGCCCCAGTGATGCGCCTGGTCGATCGGCAGCACGAACAACGTCCAGCCATATTGCAGGTTCGCAATCATCACCATGCACACGATACCCAGCACCAATTGGCCCCAGCGCGAGTGCAATGCTGTCATCCAGAGTATCTCCTCCGTTCTGCTCACCGTTGTAGCGAGCATTCCGGTTCAGTCTAGGAACAAACAACCCACCGCCACCACTCCCGAAGCAGCACACCGGGCCGTGAACTCCGCGCAAAGTGGGCTGTCGGGCGTTGGTCATCCCTGAGATCTTCTGCCTAAACACGCGGCCGGATTCGGCAATGATCTGCAGGTTAAGGTATCGCATTGTTGGCGCCGTCTGTGCTGTGTCGCCCGCCACGGCGTGGACCGGAGCCACGACAACTGCTGATGAATTTCCCAGGCTAGATCGCTCCCTCGGCCCGCAACGTGGCAACCTCCTCGTCCGCCATAGCCCACCTCGTGCAGGATCGCCTCCGTGTCGCCCCCCAGATCAGGCGGCGCCCGGCGCACCCCGCCCTCGCCATGCGCCAGCCGGAAAGCGGGCCCCATCAGCCGCAACGGCCCATAGACGCTGTCGACCGTCTGCAACACGCTTCGGTAGGCAAGCTGGGGGTGGTCCGCCACCTCGGCGACCGACCATACCGTCGAGCACGGCACGTCCGCCGCGGTCAGCCGCGCCTCCCACGCCGCCGCATCGAGTCTGGCCATTGCTCCCTCGATGACCTCGCGCAGTGCGGCGGAATACTCCTTCCGGCTCTCCCAACTGCGAAACCGCGGGTCGTCCAGCGCGTCGGCCCGATCGAGCGTGCGCATGAGGGCGATGAACTGCCGTTCCGTCATCACGGCCAGCAGCAGCGAACCGTCGCCGGCCTTGAACAGATCGCCCGTCACCTTGCCGCTCGGCGAAAGATTGCCGAGTTGGCCGTGCTGCACGCCCGCCAACGTGTATTCGCACATCTGCTGCCCAAGGAAGCCGATACTGGCGTCGAGCATCGACACATCCACGAATTGCCCGAGGCCGGTATGGGTACGCTGGAACAGGGCACTGGCGACTGCGAAGGCCGCCGTCATGCCACCGATCGTGTCGCTCAGCGCGAAGCCGGCGCGGGTCGGCCCGGTCGCCGCGTGCCCGGTGAGCGACATGATGCCCGACAGCGCCTGGATCTTGCCGTCGAACGCCGCCGTCTTGCGCTCGGGGCCGTTCTGCCCGAAGCCGGACACGGCGGCGTAAATCAGCGTTGGCTTGATCGCCCTCAGCGCGTCGTAGCCGATACCGAGCTTGTCCATCACGCCCGGCCGGAAGTTTTCCCAGACGATGTCCGCATCCTGCACGAGGCGCTGCACGAGGGTGATCGCGCTCGGCTGCCGCAGGTCCAGCGCCAGGCTGCGCTTGTTGGCGTTCACCGCCTGCCAGCCCGCGCCCTGGTTGCGCTTCGCCCACTCCAGGCTGCCGTTGCGGCGCGACTCCTCCCCCTCCAGCGGTTCGATCTTGATGACGTCCGCCCCGAGCAGCGCGAACTGGTAGGTTCCGTACGGTCCGGCGATGTACCGGGTGAAGTCCAGGATCCGGACGCCTTCGAAGGGCTGGGCCATCAGGCTGCCTGAGTCGAGCGGGCCGACCGTTCCTCCGCGAGCAGCACCTGCTTGGCTAGATCCTTCTGGTGGTTGAACTCTGCCCGCCGCAATTCCAACTCCTCCGGCGCCATCTGCTCGACGTTGGAGTAGTCGAGCTTCCACGAGGCGTCGGCAGCCCAACGTTGCGGGGATTGCACCGTCGTGCGTGGGCCCGGCGCCGTCTCGAGCACACGCAACGCCTGCTCGAGCGTCTCGGCTTGCGACGCCGGGTCGTGCGGCTTGCCGGCGCTGTTGCCGAGGGGGAAGTCGCTGAACAGGAAACGCGGTACGCCGCAGTGCTCCACGATGTCCTTGGCGCACCCCATCACCACGGTCGCAATGCCGCCGGCCTCTAGATGACGCGCGATCAGGCTGGTGCTCTGGTGGCAGACCGGGCAATTCGGCACCAGCACCGCCACATCCACGCCGTCCTCCAGGCAGCGGCGCAGGATCTCGGGTGCGTCCGTCTCCATGGTGACCCGGTGGCTGCGGTTGGTGGGCGCGCCGTGGAACCGGGGGGCAAGCTGCCCGATGCGCCCGGACGTGGCGGCTGCGCGCAATGCCAGCAATGGGTTGTAACTGCGCTGGTCGTCCGCCGTGGTGTGAAGCCGGTCGTAGCCGATATGGGAGATGCGCAGATCCGGGTCCTGATCGGACGGCACCGAATAAACCGTGTAGAACTTCGCCGCGCCGTTGTAGGGCGCACCCGGGCCCTGGTCGCCCTTCGCCGGGTCGAACGGCGCCGCGGTCGTCACCAGCGCCACGCAGCTTTGCGCAAATGGTTTGCGCAACGTGCAGAACGGCACGCTTGCAAAGGATGCCCAGCGATACGGCGTCCGGTAACCGAGGGCCGCGTAGTAGGTGCGGGTGCGGAGCATATAGGGTACCGGCTGGTCGTAGGCGGGAGAAAAACCAAGCTCCTCCGGATCAGGCGCGGACCTCGTCGTTTCTCCGTGTTTCTTGCGTTCCATACTATAGAACGATGATTTATTACCCGGATCGTAGCATGTTGCCCTGACGAGATGTCAATCTAACCCTGGGCAACGCAGAAACACCGTCCTGCCAAGGCTCGACCCACTGCTGTCTGGGTAAAACAAAGTCTGCCTCGTCAATTCTTTATCGTCTTGCCAGGGCTTGACCCTGGCATCCACGGCGTCCCGCAGACACCGGCCCCGCCGGATTGCCTGCGGTCGTGTCAAATCTCGTCTGACGCCACCAGCCCCACCGCGTGGATACCAAGGTCAAGCCTTGGCACGACGGTGTTCCTACGTCGATTGCGGAAGTAACCTCAACCGGACAGCAGCGGGCTTGAACCTTGGCATCCACGGGGTTGGGCTTGTTTCGTAAAGACGAGTGCTTGGCACTGTCGCGTGTAGCGCGGGCAGCGCCGGTGTCTGCGCAACCCCGTGGAGACCAGGCTCAAGGCCTTGCATGACGGTAAATGACAAGACACGACAGCCCTGACGCGCTCAGCGCACCTGCGTCAGCGACGGCAGGTCGAACGCCGTCACTCGGGGCACCGGCAGGTCGGCAAGCCAATTCGTCCATCGGCGCCACGATACGCGGCATCAGGGCCCGGCCTGCGCCGAGGCTGTAGGAGTCGACGTGGCGGACGTAACCGCCGCATGCGTTCAGAAAGCGGTGCACCTGGCTTTGCGCGTGGTGGAACCGCCCAGCGCTGGACCAACCGTAGGAGCCACCGAAGATCGACGCGTTGCCGAAGCGGTCGCGCACGCGGCCGATCTCGGTGCCGACCAGATCCAGCGCCTCGTCCCACTCGACCTCGACGAACGGCTCCCGTCCACGGAGTTCCGGCGCAGCTCCTGGGCCATGGCGCAACCAGCTGCGCCGAATCGCAGGCCGCCGGATACGCAGCCGCATGAGGCTATCATCGAGCTGGTGCAGACCGATCGGCGACGGATCGCTGTCGCCGCCATAGGGCGTGAGCTTAGGCCCGCCCTTCGTCTGGCCGACCTCGTAGATGCCCCAATGCGAGGCCGTGTAGTGCGTCACGTCGGCTGGCTCCCTCCGTCACTGTGGCGGCTGCCACGCCTTCGCCTCGGCCGTGAGCGCCGGCACGTCGAGCCTCCCGCAGCGCTCCTTGAAGCGGAGATCGGACAGCTTCGCCATGTCGGCCCGGGTTCGCAACATGCCGGCAGCCAGCAATTCGTCCGCGGTCTTCTGCATCTCGGCCAGCGGGATCGAGCCGAACAGGCCTTCGGGCCCAGGCCTGGCAATGCCAACCAGGCGGTTGTTCAGCATGGCAATGGCATCCGTCAGGGCCTGCGCTTCCGGGACGTTGGACGGCTTCTGATCCGGGTACAACCGCGAGTGGTTCAGTACAGTCGCGCGCGGGTTGGCCTGCGCGGACACCAACGATTCGTAGAACGCCCGGCACAGGCCGGCAACGAGCTCCGGCTGCTTCTCCACCGAGTCCCGCCGCACGACGATGCCGGACATGCCGTTGAGATCGTTCAAGGGTGAGGCGGTCTCGCGCATCGGCTCCTTCAGCAGGGCCGCGATGACGGCATTGGGGCTGTCATAGCCAGCATAGCCGGCGACCTGGCCGCTGTGCAGAGCACTCGCATGATCGCGGCAAATCTTCTGCGGCACGAGCGGCATCCCATAGGCGGACAGCAAACCCTCGACCGCAATCGGGTCCAGCTGCCCCGTGACGGAGGGCGCCGTTTCGGGCAGGCCCACGGGCCGGGTGACGGTCGGTCTCGCGCCCGCATCCGGCATGGTGTGCCAGGCATGGACCGTGCGCACGGCCTCGTCCAACGAGTCCGCGAACGGGATGCGGCGCTCGATCAGGGCTTGCCGAGCCCCGTCTGCCGCGTGACCCGGCGCCATGATGAACAGGCACGGCTTATCCCTTGCCGCTGCGGCGTCGGCCATCTTACCGACCGTGTTCGCCAGCATCGGTGCGGTCGTGATCAGCGGCAGCAGCACGTCGTGCGCCGGGTCGTCCGCCGCGATCGTCATCGTGGTATCGGCGACGTCCACGGCCTCGCCGCCGGGCAGCCGGCCACCAAGGTCGATCGGGTTGCTCGCCTGGCCCGGCGAATACCACTGGGTCAGCGCTGCCTGGGTAACCGGGGCGAACTCCGTCAGCGGCACCCCGCGCTCCGCCAGCCGGTCGGACGCGATCGCACCGCACCCGCCCGACGTGGTGATCAGGCAAGCCGACCGCACGGCACGCCCGGATAGCGCCCCAGGCTGGACGCCAGCAGCACCATCGCGTCCAGATCGTCCATCAGCACGACGCCACGATCCCGGCACACCGCCTCCAGCGCCGCGAAGCTCCCGGCCAGGCTCGCGGTGTGGGAGTAGGCGGCCCGGGCACCCATTGCTGTGCGGCCCGCCTTCACCATCAGGATCGGTTTGCCCACCTCCCTGGCGCGGTCGGCCAGAACGAGGAATCGCGCCGGATCCTTGATGCCTTCGACATAGGCGCAGACGATTCCGGTCCGGGTGTCCTCGATGAAGTATTCGAGGAAGTCGCACAGTTCCAGGTCCGCCTGGTTGCCGACCGACACGCAATGGCTGAACCCGATGCCGCGGTCCCGCGCGCGGTCGAAGACGGTGGCCATCAACGCGCCGCTCTGGCTCACGAAGCCGATCGGCTCCTGCGGCAGCGTGTCCGCCTCGAGCGCGGGCGACGAGCATAGGACGAGCCTATTGGCCGGGCTGATGACGCCCAGGCAGTTGGGGCCGATCAGCCGCATTCCGCCGCGCCGGGCGGTGGCGACCAAGTCCGCCTCGATCCGCGCGCCTTCCTTGCCCTCGTCGGAGAACTTGCTCGTGATGATGATCGCGCATTTGACGCCCAGGCGCGCGGCCTCGGCGATGTTCTCGATGACCGACGGCCGGGGAACCGCCATCACGATCATGTCTGGGATGGCCGGCGTGTCGCCCAACGCGGGATACGCCTTCAGGCCGAATAGCTCGGCGCGGCGGGGGTTTATCGGGTAGACCACCCCGGCGTAGTGATGCTTCAGCAGCATGCGATACAGCCGGCCGCCAAACTTCGTCTGGTCCTCGGTCGCGCCGATGACCGCGACGGATTTCGGGTTCAGCAGTTCGCCGTTCGAGCGCGCGGACTTCCTCATCGTTATCCGTGATGAATGTCTTGCTCGCGCAATCCATGACGATCTCAAGCGCCAAAGCAATGCCTGCGGGACCTGGGCGGCCTGGCCAATCCGGTCACCGGATCGAACACGCTGCGGTTGGTGCGGCCAATGTTGTCGCCACTGACATAGCTGCTCCCGCAGACGCGGGCATCAAACGCGTTGAACAGGCTGGTGATGCCCCTCGCCTCGCTGCTGCGGGCAAGCGCCTCGACCATCAGCAGGCCTTTGGCAAAAGCTTCGACCACCGAGATCCGTCTGTTTCCATTGCGCTGATGATTCCAGCTTGTTTTTCGTTCCGTGATCCAGAACCAGTTCGACAAACCTTGTTCCGCTCGTTCCACCCTGTCAATTGCCATCTGCCATGACTTTGTTGCACAAATCAGCGGGCGGCTAAGTTCGGCCATATTGTCAAAACACCGCTCACGCGCCCTGCACGGCCGTCGCAGCGACCTTTATCGCCGCAGGCCAGCCTTCACTGCGTCGATCGATGTATTCCCGAGTCCATAGTTGCACGAAGCCGAACAACGTGGCTTCTTCGATATGAATGTCCGCTTCCTGGCGCGGGTGGAGGGCCCGGTCTCGGGTATGTCCTGCGGCGGGAGCAGTACCAGGCCATGGACGACGGCCCGGCCTGCCGATTGCAGCCGGCCCCTGCGAGGTGCGTGTGTGAAGTTGCTGGTGATCGACGACCACCCCGTCGTTTTAGAGGGACTTGTCGCCCTGCTTCGGCACTCCGAGCCAAGTTGGTCCGTTCTGCAGGCGCAGTCCGCGGCCGATGGGCTGGACATACTTCATGCACACGAAAGTATCGCTGTGCTTCTGCTCGATCTCGCGATGCCGGGGCTCAGCGGGGTGGACGCGATCGACGCGTTCCGCAACGCCCGTCCTGATCTGGCCATCATCGTGATCTCGGCGCGAGAGACGGCCGAGGAGGTCCGCCAAGCCTTGGCCCACGGCGCACGCGGCTTTATCCCGAAATCGTCGCGCCCCCAAACCTTGCTCGCGGCGGTGCGCCTCGTACTCGGCGGCGAGATCTACGTGCCACCAGCCATCCTCGCCACCGAGGCGGTGCAAGATCGCAGTTCGAAGTTGACACCGCGGCAGTTGGAGATCCTGGACGCGCTGAGCGAGGGCCGATCAAACAAGGACATCGCAGTCACGTTCGGTTTGTCGGAAAAAACGGTAAAGGCGCATATCAGCGCGATTTTCCGCGCACTCGGCGTGGTCAACCGTACTCAGGCTGCGGCCGCGCGCCGAGTAAAGGGGGCTCGCTGACTGGGCGTGCGTGGAACTGCTGCTCGATCGCGCGGCGCAGGCGCGTGTGTTCGACCGGCTTATGCAACAGCAGCAACCCGCTCCGCCGCGCCTCCAGCAAGCGCTCGGGGCTGGTGTCACCGGTCACCAGGATGGCGGGCAGGTCGTCGTTGTACTCCGATTGCAGGCGGGCGACCGTGACGATCCCGTCCTCGCCATCCCGCAGCCGGTAGTCGCAGATCAACAGATCGGGGACCGCAGGACAGAAGGCAAGCTGGTCCAGCATCTCGGTGCAGGAACTCGCCGCGATCACCTGATGGCCCCACCCCACCAAAAGGGCCCGCATGGCGACCTGGATCGCCACCTCGTCGTCGATCACCAGGATCAGCTTGCCTCGCGACGCTGCCATGACCGGCGGATCGGGCTCGCGGATAGGAACACGGGCGGGTTCGGTGGCGGGAACGGAGAGGCGGAACATCGACCCGGCGCCCTCGTCGGATCGCAAGGTGAGTTTCAAGTCCAGTAGCGCCGTCAGCCGCCGCACGATCGCCAGCCCCAAGCCCAGCCCGGCGGCCCGGTCCCGGCCCTGGTTGCTGACCTGGAAGTACTCCTCGAACACCGCCTCCTGCAGCCGGGCCGGGATGCCACGGCCGGTGTCCCAAACCTCGACATGGACCGCAGTGCCACGGCGGCAGCCGACCAGCACGCGGCCGTAATCGGTGTATCGAACCGCGTTGCCGACCAGGTTGCGGAGCACGCGCTCGAACAGCACCGGGTCGGTACGCACATGTAGGCTGCAGGGCACGCAGCGCAGCGCCACCCCCTTCGCCGCTGCCTCCGGCGTATGGTCGCGGCAGACGCGATCGATCACCGGCTGGATGGCAAAGCTCTGCGGCTCCGGCGTGATCACACCGGCATCGAGCCGCGATATGTCCAGAAGCGCCGTGAACAAGCCGTCCAGCGCCTCGACCGATTGTTCGATATGGCCGACCAACTCGCGTGCTGCGTCCGGCATGCTCAATGTTTTGAGCGCGCCCACGGACAGGCTCAGCGCGTGCACCGGCTGGCGCAAATCATGGCTGGCCGATGCTAGGAAGCGGGATTTGGCCAGGTTCGCGGCTTCGGCACGCTCCTTTTCGCGGCGGAAGGCGCGGGCGAGTTCGTCCATGTCGAAGCGCAGTCGCAGGCCGTAGTTGAACTCCGCATGCGTGCGCGCGCCGACCGCGCCCATGCCAAACACGTAGATGGTTGCCAAGGCGGCGGCGACGAGTTGCTCGCCGCCACCTTGCAACAGGCTCGCCACCGCGAACGGCACCGTGCAGGGCAGAAAGAAGCACCATAGCGTCAGGGCATGGCAGCTGAACACCGACACCGCCCCGCCCGCCATGGCGTAGGAGGACAGCATCGCGATGAGCTGCAGGTCGTAGTGATCCGAGGCCGTCAGGGTGACGGCGGCCCAGCCCCAGGCGAGCCCCTCGACCAACGCCACCAGGGCAAAGGCCCGTCCCCAACCCTGCCACGATGCATCCGCTGCCGGCGAACGCGCCCGTAGCCAACGCAGGCTGACATGCAGCGTGGCACAACCGCAGACCAGCGCCACCCAACTTGCGCCGCGGACGACGGAGGTGCTTCCGAGCACTACGACGCTGACCCCCAGCACCATGCCTGCAAGCGCCGACGCGGCCACGCCAACCGTCACGTTGCGATATAGGCTATCGACACTGGCCGCGTGCATCCGATCGACCAAACTCTCGGCGGACACGGCTTCGGGCAGGGCACTCGCAGTCACTTCAGGACGCAGAGGTTCGTCCCACGCGGCCGCGGCTGGCACGGGCGATCGGCCAATCGGCAGGCCGTACATGGGGCACTCCTGGGATGGATCGACGCCGAATTGTCTTCGCACCCCAGGGCGATGTCCAGCCATCTGCCATCTTCGCAGCGGTGGGAGGGACGTCTAGGCTCTGCCGTCAAGATCAGGGGGAAGACGGATATGCAACGGAACGCACTCGTCACGGGGGCCAGCGGCGGAATCGGTCGTGCCTCGGCGCTCGCCCTGGCCCGGGATGGCTTCGCCGTCGCCCTGGCAGGCCGGCGCCGCGAGCAGTTGGAGGAAACCGCCGCCCTCGCCGGCACCGCCACCACGCTCGTGATACCAACCGATGTTGCCGACCCAGCAGCCGTCGATGCGCTATTCGCCACGATCGCGCGCGAATGGGGCCGGCTGGACGTGCTGTTCAACAACGCGGGCGGCGGCGTGCCCGCCACCAATTTCGGCGACCTGACGGACGAGCAATGGGAGCGGCTGGTGGCGGTAAACCTCACCGGCGTGTTCCGAGTGGCCCGCGGCGCCTACCGTATGATGCGCGACCAGCAACCCCAGGGCGGCCGGATCATCAACAACGGGTCGATTTCGGCCCACGCGCCGCGGCCCGGCTCCGCGCCCTACACCGCCACCAAGCACGGCGTCAGCGGCCTGACGAAAAGCATCGCGCTCGACGGGAGGGCGTTCAACATCGCGTGTGGTCAGATCGACGTCGGCAACGCCGCCACGGACATGACGGTGCGCATGAGTAGTGGTGTGATCCAGCCCAACGGCACGATGGCAGTCGAGCCGGTGATGGACGTGACGGCCGTCGCGCGATCCGTGGCGCTGATGGCATCGCTCCCGCTGGATGCGAACATCCTCACCCTGACGGTGATGGCGACGGCGATGCCCTTCGTCGGGCGAGGTTAGCAGGGGCCGAGGTTAGCGGGGGCCGAGGCTAGCCGGGGGCCGAGGCTAGACGGGGTCCGAGGCTAGCTGGCGGCGACCTGCCGGCGCATTGCCGAGATCAGCGTGTCGATGTTGTTGCCGTTGTGGCTGAGATAGGAGGAGTAGTCGCTGCGCTGGGTCAGGCGCAGGCTCGTCCCCTCCGCCACCACGTCGACGATCTTGGGGGCGCCGGTCGCCATGCTGACCACCCAGCGCACGTTGGTGGGGGCGTTGTCGGGGCGCGTCACGACCGTGCCGACGAACGCCTCGCTGCCCCGCATGGACGATTCCGCCATGCGGAAGGTCACCCCCCGGTAATCGCCGATCTTGCTGGTGATGTTGTTCACCAGGACGGCGTGGAACAGGTTGGTGAACTCGGCGACCTGTTGCGGACTGGCCATCGAGACATAACGGCCGAGGCAGAAATGGGCGATCGCGTCTACGTCCACCGCGTGGTCGATCAGCGGACGCAGCCGCTGTTCCTTGTCCGAAAGCGACCCCGGCCCGTTCACCACGTCGACCAGCTTGCTGCCGAAATCCTGCACGAAAGCGGTCGCGACGGAGACATCCTCGGCCCACGCCCGCGGGATCTGCAGCATTGCGACGAGGGCAGCAGAGCCCATGACCAAAGCGCGACGAGTCAATTGCATGGCGGCCTTACTCACTTCGCATACCAATTCGGCACGGTTGGACGATCCTGGGACGGAATTTGCTCAATCGTATTCTCCCGGTTCTGACGATACAGGCTGCGGAAGGTCGCGTAGGGGTCGAGCGCCGTCTTCTTGATCGAGTCGACCTCGTCCAGCACGCGCTCCCGCGCGTCCACCGCCGAGAGCCCGATCCGCACGTCTCCCAATGTCCGCAGCCCGTGTCCGGACGGGACGTAGGTCAGCGGGTCGAACAGGATATCCACGCCGAAGCCGGTGGCATCGCGCGGATCGGAGGGGCCGAGGACTGGCAGGAACAGGAACGGCCCCTCGGGCACGCCCCACAGCGCCAGCGTCGTGCCGAAATCGTTGTCGTGATACGGGTAGCCGAGGCCGGCTGCGACGTCGAACAAGCCGCCGACGCCGGCTGTCGTGTTGATGACGAATCGCATGAACGTGTCGCCGGCGCGGCGCGGCTTGGTCTGGACCACGTCGTTGATGAACAGCACCGGGCTCGTCATGTTCTGCAGCAGGTTATGAACCGGCCTGCGGACCGCGCCGGGTACCGCGAACCGATAGGCACGCGCGACCGGCGCCAGAAAATATGTATCAACGCCGTCGTTGATCGCGAAGCCGATCCGGTTCGCCGGCTCATATGGGTCGTTGTTTTCGTTGAATTCCCGCGTCGCCTCGACGTCGGAGGCGGGAGGCCGGGTCGCACACGCCGCAAGACATGAAAGGGCCGCAACGGCGAGGAAGGCACGGAACAAGGGGGGGCGCATCGAAATTCCTCAGGACATCAGCCGTTGCATCGGAGGATTGGAACAAGGCAAGTTCAACCTTGTCTAGCACACGCCCGCGCGCGCACAACTGAGTGTTCATTGGAACAGTTTCTACGCGTTGTGACGGGCGTCGCTTGCGTTGCAGGCGGGATACACACATTGGGAAGACGATGAACCAGATCACTCCCCTCAGCGAACCGAAGCACACCCTCGAGCGCTGGCTCACCGGGCCCCGGTTCGGTGCCTTACCGACACCCGGCGACGATGCCCACCCCCCGGCGCTCTCGTTCGAGTTTTTCCCGCCCCGCACAGAAGCGCTGGAAGCCCAGCTTTGGGCTTGTATCCGGCGTTTGGAGCGCCTGGCGCCCCGCTTCGTCTCGGTGACATACGGGGCCGGGGGAAGTACGCAGGAACGCACCCACGCAACGGTCAGCCGGATCGTGGCTGAAACCTCCCTGACACCGGCAGCTCATCTTACCTGCGTCGGCGCCAGCCGCGGCGAGGTGGACGACGTGGCCCGTCGCTACTGGGATGCGGGCGTCCGCCATATCGTGGCGCTCCGCGGCGACGCCCCGGCCGGGCAGCAATACGAGCCGCATCCTCAGGGCTACCACTACGCCAGTGATCTGGTAGCAGGGCTTAAGCGGGTTGCAGATTTCGAGATCTCGGTTGCTGCTTATCCCGAGACGCATCCGAGCGCGCTGAGCCCCGAGCATGACCTCGACACCCTCAAGCGTAAGCTGGACGCTGGGGCGACGCGGGCTATCACCCAGGTGTTTTTCGATCCCGCCCTGTTCTTGAACTTCCTGGATCGGGCGCTCGCGGCGGGTGTGACCGCGCCGCTGGTCCCCGGGATCATGCCGGTGACCAATTTCGCCTCGGCGGCCAAGCTCAGCGCGATGTGCGGCACGAGCATGCCTGGTTGGTTGGCTGCAATGTTCGAGGGCCTTGACGACGACCTGGAGACCCGGCGCATGGTCGCGGCCGTGGTCGCCGCAGAACAGGTCCGCTTGTTGCAGGCCAACGGCGTCGACGAGTTCCACTTCTATACGCTGAACCGGCCAGACCTCACCTATGCGATCGCCCACATCCTAGGTGTCCGCGAGGTCAAGCAAGACCATGCCGATAAGCTAGAGCACGACGGTACGCAGGGGGTCGGAGGGCAGGCCCAGCAACCCGGCTAGCACCCGCGCGGGCAATGTGGGTGGCTCAGCCACGCCACCATCCACAGCGTCGAGCAACGCCGGCAGGCTCGAGGCCGTAGCAAGCGTTTCCCCGAGTTCGTTCTCGAGCCTCAATTCCCGGCCATCAAGGACGAGCCGCATACTCTGCCACGGCCGGCCGGCATCCCGCGGCCGAAGCATCATGACGTCGCAGTCACCAATAGAATGCGCGGCAGACCAGCTCAGATCGCGGACACCACACCACGCACTCAGCGTCCGTATCGACGACCCGTCCAACATCTGAACACCTCCAAGCGGAGGCGCAGAGTGGCACGCGGCGTGAGGCCAAGTGTTAATGGCGGAACACTAAGCTGTGAGAATGCCCCCTACTCGATTGAGTTTGCAGGCTCGAGCGGACGGCAAGCCGAGGCGAGCCACACGTCGAACTCGGTCCCAAGCTTGCCGGACAGCTCGGACGCGACGCGAGCATGATAGGCGTCGAGCCAGGCAAGTTCCGTGGCCTCAAGCAATGCCGGCTCGATCAACCGCCGATCGAACGGCGCCAAGGTCAGCACCTCGAAGCACAGGAAGGGCTTGTTCGCTGCTGGAAGCTGCGCCGGCTGCACCAGCAGGAGGGTCTCCAGCCGGATGCCGTATGCGCCGGGTTGGTAGTAGCCCGGTTCATTCGACAGGATCATACCGGCCTCGATCGGCACATTACGTGCTGCCCGTGAGAGGCTGACAGGCCCTTCGTGCACCGAAAGATAGTTGCCGACGCCGTGACCGGTGCCGTGATCGTAGTCGAGTCCGAGGGCCCACAGCGGCCGCCGCGCAACCGCATCCAGATGCGCGCCGGCCACGCCGTGCGGGAACACCGTCCGGGCCAACGCAATGTTGCCCCGTAGAACGGCCGTGAACCGCGCACGCAACTCGGGCGGCGGCGTGCCGGGACCGGTCCACACCGTGCGCGTGATATCGGTGGTGCCGTCTTCGAACTGCCCGCCGCTATCGATGAGATAGACCTCGTCCGGCTGGATCGGCCGGTCGCTATCCGGTGTGACCCGGTAGTGGATCACCGCGCCGTGCTCCCCCGCTCCGGAGATCGCCGGAAAGCTTTCGCCCCGGAACCCGGCGACGTCCTCGCGAAAGGCGACCAGGCGCGTGGCAGCCGACCACTCCGTCTCGCCGACGGCAGTCTCCAGCCACCGCAGGAAGCGGCAGACCGCGATGGCATCGCGGCGATGTGCCGCGCGGGCGCCATCCTGTTCCGTCGCGTTCTTGCAAGCCTTGGGCAGCAGACACGGGTCGGTGCCGTCCACCGGCTCACCACCGCTCGCGCGGATCAGCTGACCGATCGCAGCCGGCGACCCGGCAGGATCAACGCGGACAGCCTTGCCTGCAAAACCGGCTAGGGCAGTGGCGAACGCCTCGTAAGGATGGCAGGTCACGTCCGCATCCAGCCAGGCACGTGTCTCGGCCGACAGCTTCGCCGGATCGATGAACAGATCGGTTCGGGCATCCACATGGACGATCGCGAAGGCCAAGGCCACCGGCGTGAACGGCAGATCCCCGCCGCGAAGGTTCAGCAGCCAGGCGACACTCGCCGGATCGGTGAGCACGCAGGCTTGCTGAGCAGCGGTTTCGATTGATTGGGCGACTTGCGCCCGCTTTTCCGCCGAGGCTTGACCGGCGAATTCCAAGGGGTGAGGCACGGCCGGTGCCGAGGGAGGGCTGGGGCGCCCGTCCCACAGGGCATCGATGGGGTTCGGCGACAAAGGCACCATTTCGATGCCGGCCGCGCCGTAGCGCAGGACAGCCTCCTGGCTCATCAGCCAAGGGTCATAGCCCAGGCGCTTGGTGCGCGCGGCGGCCCACTCCACGGGTGGCTGATTGACAATGTGGAGAAGTTGGAACGAGGCCGCATCGGTCTGCTGCGCCATTTGAAGCACGTAGCGTCCATCGGTGAACGCCGCCGCCTCGTTCGCGAGAACGATGGCGATACCGGCACTTCCGGTGAACCCGGTTAGCCACGTCAGCCGCTCGGCCCCGGGAGGAACATACTCCCCAAGGTGTTCATCGGCGCGAGGAACGATGAAGCCTTCGATACCCTGCATGGCAAGCGCCGCGCGGAGGGCGGCTAGACGAGGAGCTGTCATATCTCGTTAACATACCTACTACACGTGACATGCGATTATCGCATGTCTGATTGGTCGGCTTACCGCGAGTTAAATCAGGCCTCGCAACGCATATTGCGTTGCAGCAGAAGGGAGCAAGCCATCGCCGATGGCCTCCGTAGCCCTCTGCTAAAGCTTTGGGACTGTGTCATGAACGCCTACGTTTCTCCGGAGGAGTTGGCCCTCCTCCCCGCCGATCAGATCAACTTCGCCCAGCATCACTCCGATGCGAAGGCTGGGAAGAGCGGCGTCGTCGCGACAATCTTCGCGCGCATTACCGCTTTTGTCGATCGCCAGCGGGTTTTGTCCGAACTCAACGGGCTGTCGGATCGCGAACTTGCCGATATCGGGCTCAACCGCGCCGAGCTTCCGCAGGTTTTCGCGCGCCCGCTGAACTATCGTCAGGGCTAACCCAATAGAACGTCGCTAGGGTCTCACCGGGCCTCGTAGCGTCTCGATCGTTTGCTGAGCACGAGGGTGGTCCACGCACCCTCGTCCAGCCGCCTATGCAGTACCAGACCGGCCCGCCGATGCGCGGCCAGCACCATGCGAGCCTGACTGTTCAGCAGCCCGGCCAAGATCACGACCCCATTGGGCGCAAGGTTCTTCGCCGTCTGCGTCGCCATGGCGCAGAGGGGCCGAGCGAGGATGTTGGCAAAGATCAGGTCGTAAGGCCCGCACTGCCGAGACGCCGGCCGCCAGCCTGCTGCAAGCCGGCACTTTACGACGTTGCGCAAACCGTTGGCGTTGGCGTTCTCACGCGCCACTCGAACCGACCAGTGGTCGAGGTCAGTCGCGAGTACAGGCCGGTGCAGCAGTTTGGCGGCTGCCATGGCGAGAATTCCCGAGCCGCAGCCGAGATCGAGTATCCGGCGGGGTCGCCGGTGGGCAAGCCCTTCCAGCGCCCGCAGACAACCCCTGGTTGAGCCGTGCTCACCGGAACCGAACGCCACTCCTGCGTCCAACAATAACGTGAACCGCCCTGGAACGCTGGCCGGCGGCAGGTGGGTGCCGCGGATCGCGAAGCGGCGGCCCACTCGCTGTTCCGGGAACGAGGACTGCGTCCGAGCCAGCCAGCCCCCCGCCTCGGTCGCCTGACGTTGCAAAACCGGCTGTTGGCCAGTGACGAGGCTGGCCAGAGCAAGGCCGGCCATTAGCTCTGGCTCGCCGTAGCCCGCCGGCTTTACGCCCTCGACGACCCAGGTCCGGCTAGTTTCATCGACAAGGAACAGGCCGACGGTCCGACACACCAGCGCCAGCGCGGCCTCAAACGGATCGACGAAGTCTTCTTGTATCGTAATCGCTATGGTCTCGAGCAGGGTCCCCATCGCTCAGCAGTCGCTAACGGTGGGCGCGATGGCAAGCCCCCTTATTCGAGCCTGCCGTGTCCCGCCGAAACATGCCCCTCGTCCGTGGCAGCGTTGCGAAAATATTGGAAAGCAAACACTCGAACAGCGCTGGTCCGACCGCCCTCACTACCTTTTCCTTCAACCCGCTGCACTAGGTCGCCGAGAGCAACCTGCTCCCGCTTGCAAATCTCCTGCAAGGCGTCCCAAATCTCTGGTTCCAACCTCATCGAAGATCGTCCGCGAGCGGCGATGATGTTTCGATTGACGAGCCGACTCTGCATACACTTGCACCCAAACAAAAACTTTATCGGTCGAACTTGATACGCAACGTTAATCCGTTGTTAGCAGTTCCGCAATCGTAAAACGCGGGCATTATCCTGTTTTTGAGACGATGACGGGCTCTCGTCAGTCTTTATCGTCCGGAGACCTTAAGAATAGAGAAAGGGCATGCAGTCCACTCTCTAACTCGCTTGCGACAGCCTCGTGCACCGCCCGCGAGCGTGCGACCCGCGTCTGGCCCGTGAACCGCGCGGAGACCATTCGGACGGTAAAGTGGGTCTCACCTGCAGCAGATGCCCCGGAATGATCCGCATGCTGCGCACTATCATCGACCACCTGCAGATCGATCGGAGAGAACGCTACCGTAAGGGCGGCATGCAGCCGCTCCTGTCGGGTCATTCAGTCAAATCTCCCTCTGGACGATCCATCCACAACACGTCTCCTAACGGCGGCCACCGACACCAAATCCCGAATGCTCAATTGGTTGCGTGCTTACACGAACAGGACGACGAGCTTCGTCCGGTGAACGTCCTGGACCAGCGCCGTGAAGGCCGATCGCGTCCTCTCGGGGCTTGCCCCAATTGGCCGCCGACGCACATAAAGGCGGATGACCCGACGCCCTTCGCGACCCCGGGCCTACGCGCCCGATCCGGACGCGCCAGGCCGACCCTGCGACTTCCCAGGATGTCCGTGCACGGGCGAATACCGCGCACCGAAGTCACGCACGTCGCTCAATCAATACTGGTGGTATTGTCTGGACCATGTCCGCGCCTACAACGCGAGATGGGATTTTTACAAGGGTATGACGCCGGGCCAGATCGAAGCTCAGACCCGCGCGGATACTCAATGGCAACGTCCGACGTGGCCACTCGGCCGTCTTGGCGCCCGCTTCCTGGACGAGGATGCCTTGCGAGATCCATTGGAAGGCTTGGCAGGCCGACGGGCCCGAAGCGCCGAACGCGCCAAGCCGGCGGTTCCAGTCGACCTGCGGGAACCACTCACGACTCTCGGGCTTGAATGGCCGGTGTCGCTCGAGGCCGTGAAGTCCCGCTATAAGGAGTTGGCCAAACGTCACCACCCCGACGCAAACGGCGGCGATCGCGCGGCGGAGGAACGGTTGAAGACAATAAATCTGGCCTATGCTGCCGTTCGGCACCATCTTACGGACTCGCCGCCCATGGCTGCTGCGGGGTAGCCCCGGCCCGCCCGACCCGCTAATTTCGTATCAGTCCGCATCTAGCCGAGGATACCAACCGTTAATGACCAACGTCGCCGCCCTCGCGGACTCCCGCCCGCTGCCCACGTCCACCATCGATGGGCCGGACACCACTGTCCGTGCGCGCGAGACGTTCGGCATCGACCTCGATATGGACGTGCCCGCGTTCTCGATCCGCACCGAACACGTGCCGGATATCGATCTGACCTATCGCTTCGATCGAGAGACCACGATCGCGATTCTGGCCGGGTTCGGCCACAACCGCCGGGTCATGATCCAGGGCTATCATGGCACGGGGAAGTCGACCCATATCGAGCAGGTGGCGGCGCGTCTCAACTGGCCTTGTATCCGCGTCAATCTCGACAGCCATATCAGCCGCATCGACCTGATCGGCAAAGATGCCATCGTGGTGCGCGACGGTAAGCAGATCACCGAATTCCGCGAGGGGATTCTGCCCTGGGCGCTACAACACGCCTGCGCCCTCGTGTTCGACGAGTATGATGCGGGGCGGCCGGACGTGATGTTCGTGATCCAGCGCGTGCTGGAGGTCGAGGGCAAGCTTACCTTGCTCGACCAGAACAAGGTGATCCGGCCGCATCCCTCGTTCCGGCTGTTTGCCACCGCCAACACGGTCGGCCTGGGCGACACGACGGGGCTGTATCACGGGACGCAGCAGATCAACCAAGGCCAGATGGACCGCTGGAACATCGTCGCGACCTTGAACTACCTGCCCCACGCGCAGGAGACGCAGATCGTGATGGCCAAGATGGGGCTGGATCTGAAGGATACGGCCGCCCGCAAGCGCACCGAGTCGATGGTGGCGCTCGCCGACCTGACGCGCGCCGGTTTCATAAACGGCGACATTTCCACAGTCATGTCGCCACGCACGGTGATCACCTGGGCGGAGAACGCCAAGATCTTCGGCGATATCGGTTTCGCGTTCCGTGTCACCTTTCTTAACAAGTGCGATGAGGCGGAGCGGTCGACGGTGGCCGAGTATTACCAGCGTTGCTTCAACGAGGACATCCCGACGGGGGTGCCGACCCGCAAGGTGATGTAGGCGTGAGCGGAAGCAAGGATAACGGCCGAGCCGAGGACTTCAAACGCGCTACGGCCGGCGTGTTGCGTGCTGTGGCACAGGCGCCAGACGTTCAGGTCGCGTTCCAACCCGGCCCGTCCGGTGTGGTGGGGCGACGGGCGCGCTTGCCGCTACCAACCCGCGCCCTGCCGCCGGCGGAGATGGCCAAATTGCGCGGCGCCGCCGACAGTGTCGCCCTTCGCCTACGCCACCACGACGAAGGCGTGCATGCCGCCCGCTCGCCCGGCCAGCGTGAGGCGAAAGACGTGTACGACGCGCTGGAGCAGGCGCGCGTGGAGACCGTTGGCGCCCAGCATATGACCGGCGTTCAGGCCAACCTGCGCGCCCGCCTAGCCGAGGAATGCGAGTCCGAGGGTTACGACCGCATGACGCGGCGGGACCAACTTCCTCTACCGGCGGCCCTGTCACTCCTGGCCCGGGAGCGGATGAGTGGCGAAAAAACGCCTGACGCCGCCAGCCGCATCCTCGACACTTGGCGCGACACGCTAGGCCCGGACGCCGACGCGGCCATGACCGCAATGGCCGAGGCGCGCGGCGATCAAGTCGAGTTCACCCGCGCGGCCCGCAAGCTGCTGGCTGTCATGAACCTGGCTGAGGCCGAGGTGGAAGCCGAACCGGACGACTCCAACGAGGAGGGCGAGGAAGGCGGCGAGCAGGCCGGCGCGCAGGATAATAGCCAGGACAGCCAAGGCGAGAGCCAGTCCGAGCAGGACAGTACTCTAGGACAGCAGCCCGAGCAGATGCAGGGCGAAGCCACCGAAGACGACGGCGAGCAGGCCGAGGAGGAGGACGCCGCAGCGGCCGAGGGTGATGAGAAGCCCGGTGGTCCGCAACAGCGCCGCGAACGTCCGATGACGGACGACACCACGACCTATCGTGCCTTCACCCGGTCGTTCGACGAGGAGATCCACGCCGACGATCTCTGCGACCCGGACGAGTTGACCCGGCTTCGTCAGCAGCTCGACCAGCAATTGCAGCATTTGCAGGGCGTAGTCAGCAAGCTTGCCAACCGCCTGCAGCGCCGCCTGATGGCGCAGCAAACCCGCGCGTGGGAGTTCGACCTCGAGGAGGGCATGCTCGACGCCGGCCGCCTAGCCCGCATCATCGTGAACCCGCTTCTGTCGCTGTCGTATAAGCGGGAGCGGGAGACAGAATTCCGCGACACGGTCGTCACCCTTCTGATCGACAACAGTGGCTCGATGCGGGGCCGGCCTATAACGGTTGCGGCCATGTGCGGCGACATCCTGGCGCGCACACTCGAGCGTTGCTCGGTGAAGGTGGAGATCCTGGGCTTTACGACCCGCGCCTGGAAGGGCGGCCACTCGCGTGAGCGTTGGGTCGCCGAGGGAAAGCCGCGCAACCCCGGCCGGCTGAACGATTTACGCCACATCATCTACAAGCCGGCGGACGCGCCTTGGCGGCGTGCTCGCAAGAATCTGGGCCTTATGCTCCGCGAGGGCCTGCTGAAGGAGAATATCGACGGCGAGGCTTTGCTCTGGGCCTACCGCCGCCTGATGGGCCGGCCGGAGCGGCGACGGATCCTGATGGTTATCAGCGACGGCGCGCCGGTCGATGACAGCACGTTGTCGGTGAACCCGGGTAACTACCTCGAGCGCCACTTGCGTGAGGTCATCCGCGAGATCGAGAGCCGGGACTTCGTCGAGCTGATCGCGATCGGGATCGGTCACGATGTCACCCGCTACTACCGCCGGGCGGTGACGATCGTGGACGCTGAGGAGCTGGGCGGCACTGTCATGAAGAAGCTCGCCGAGCTGTTCGACGAGGACATGGCGGCAGCCTGGGCCCGCAGTGCAGCAGAGCGGGCACCGCTCGTCGCCTGAGCCGAGCCGTTAGGGCGCTCCTATGTTGATGGAACGTCTGCCACCTGTGGATAGACAGGACCGCCTGGTGTCCCGGTTGCCCGGCCGCCGCCGGCGGTTGCTCCGGACGATGCTGATCGGCTCGCTGCTGCTGCATTTGGCGGCATTGCTGGTCGTGTGGTTCCTGCGGCCGGTTCAACCGGAGGACAACCAGAGCACCTCGCCCGACGAGCTTGCGATGGTGTTCGAGAGCCAGGGCACCACCACCGCATCGACGCAATCGCCAAACCCGGTTGAAAAGGCGTCGACTCCGCGCGGCAGCCAGGAGGCATCCACCGTCCAGCCGCAGCCGGACACGACCCCGCCCACCCCACCGCCTGAGCAACCCACCCCGCCCGCGCCCACCCCGCCACCTGCACCGCCGGTGCCACCACCGCCGCAGCCAACCCCGCCGACGCCGCAGCCACCGCCGCCTGAGCCCGCGCCGCCGACACCTCCTGCGTCGACGCCGCCTGCGCCGGAGACGCCGCCGCAGCCCACCCCGACACCGAGCCAGCAAGCGTCGACCTCGCCGCCGACTGTCTCCCTGGATGAGGGGGAGCAACCGGCACTGCCGCCGCCGCCGCCCTTCGTAATGCCGCAGCCGCCACTGCCGCTGCCACCTTTGCCACGGCCGCCGCGCCCGCCGGCACCACGCGCGTACGCGCGACCGTCATTGCAGAACCCGCTCTCCGCCCCGCAGGACTGGTCGATGAATACGGCCCCGTCGAGTCGTGCCCCGACACATTCCTCGCGTGGGTTCGACACCAGCGTGCCTGGCGTCGGCGGCAAGACGGATTCGGTGATGAGCTACATCGCTGGCGCTCACCCCAGCGGCGACTGGATCGGCGCGCTGAAGCGCTGGGTGCAGGCCCACACCTATTATCCGGAGGGCGCACTCGACGAGCAGCAGCAAGGGGCCGTGACGGTGGTGTTCCAGGTCGACCGCTCCGGGCGGGTGCTGTCGTCAAGTCTGGCCCGCTCGTCCCGGTCGCCCTTCCTGGACATGGGCTTTTTGGGCGAGTTCCGGAATGCGACGGTCCCGAGCTTCACGCCCGACATGACGGACCCGACCACGACGATAGCGTTCACCATGAACTACATCCTGGTGAACCACAGCAGATAACAGACACCCTGCACCCGGAAGGAGGGGCTAGGCGAGGGGTGGTCGCGGCACAAAGCTTCGATCTTTGCGTCGCCTACGAGGCTGCGGCGGTGCGTATGCCCCCTCACCCCGGCCCTCTCCCTCGAGGGGAGAGGGAGCAGTGGTCAGCCTCTTCGGCTAAGGAACGCAAGGCGTTCGAACAGGTGCACGTCCTGCTCGTTCTTCAGCAGCGCGCCATGCAGCGGCGGGATCACCAGGTGCTTGTCGTTCGAGCGCAGCGCCTCGGGCGGCATGTCTTCGATCATCAGCAGCTTCAGCCAGTCCAGCAGTTCACTCGTCGCCGGCTTCTTCTTTAGCCCGGGCACGTCACGAACTTGGAAGAACACGTTGAGCGCCTCGCGGGCGAGGTCGTTGCGGATGTCCGGATAATGCGCTTGCACGATCTGGTCCATCGTCTCGCGGTCGGGGAAGCGGATGTAGTGGAAGAAGCAGCGGCGCAGGAAAGCGTCCGGCAACTCCTTCTCGTTGTTCGACGTGATGATCACAACAGGACGGTGCTTCGCCGCGATCGTGCGCTGCGTCTCGTAAACATGGAACTGCATGCGGTCGAGTTCCAGCAACAGGTCGTTCGGGAACTCGATGTCCGCCTTGTCGATCTCGTCGATCAGCACGACGGCCGGCTCGTCCGCCTCGAACGCGTCCCACAGCTTGCCGCGTACGATGTAGTTGCCGATGTCGCTGACCCGGGCGTCGCCCAATTGGCTGTCCCGCAGGCGGGACACGGCGTCGTACTCGTACAACCCCTGCTGTGCCTTGGTGGTGGATTTCACGTGCCACTCGATCAGGTCGCGGCCGAACGCCTGCGCTACCTCGTGGGCCAGAACCGTCTTGCCGGTGCCGGGTTCACCCTTGATCAGCAGGGGACGCTGTAGCGCGACGGCGGCGTTGACGGCAACCTCCAGGTCGCGGGAGGCGATGTAGCGGTCGGTGCTTTTGAAACCTGCCAAAGCCCTTGCTCCTGCAAACTAGAGATCATTGTCAGACTTTACGCCGACCTCAGAGTCGCAAGTGCGCCGGTACGACCATTCCTAGCCGGGTCGGCACATCCCATACCTCGCGCACGGACCGGACGGACTTGAACCCGGCCCGCAGATAGGTTGGCAGCGCCCGGGGGTGGTCGGCGGTGCAGGTGTTGACGGTGATGCCGCGCCCGCTGGTCAGGAACGCCTCGTCCACCGCCGCCCGCAGGAAAGCACCGCCGAACCCGCCCCCAATGGCGTGCGGCATCAGGCCGAAATAGCTGAGATTGACGTCGGGGCGAGCGCGGCCGTCCAATTCGAAGAAGCCGGCCGGCTCGCCACCGCGATACAGCACGTAGATGCTGACGGCCGAGTCGTCCAGGATGCCGGCCAGGGCACTATCCGGCATCGCCCGGCGCAACCACCACAAGTACGGCGCCCCCACCGTGTCATAGAGGAAACGGTAGAACGCAAGGGTGGGCCGGCTCAGGCGAACAAGGTCCGTGTCGGGCGGCAGAACGCCGGCGGCGGTGACCGGACGCCGCTCCATGCGCAGGAACGTCACCGTTACCGTGGCGCGGACCGAGGGTTGCATGCCTATCGCCTGCCGCCGGAGCACGGAGCCAACCAGCCCGGCCTAATCGTCGAGGAACGAGCGCAGCTTGCGGCTGCGGCTCGGGTGCTTCAGCTTGCGCAGCGCCTTCGCCTCGATCTGACGGATGCGCTCGCGGGTGACGTTGAACTGCTGGCCGACTTCTTCCAGCGTATGGTCGGTATTCATGCCGATGCCGAACCGCATCCGCAGCACGCGTTCCTCGCGCGGCGTCAGGCTGGATAGCACTCGCGTGGTCGCTTCCCGCAGATTGGCCTGGATCGCGGCGTCGAGCGGGATCACCGCCGCTTTGTCCTCGATGAAGTCGCCGAGGTGACTGTCCTCCTCGTCGCCGATCGGGGTCTCGAGGCTGATCGGCTCCTTGGCGATCTTGAGGACCTTGCGGACCTTCTCCAGCGGCATGCCGAGTTTCTCGGCCAATTCCTCCGGCGCCGGCTCCCGCCCGATCTCGTGCAGCATTTGCCGGCTGGTGCGAACCAGCTTGTTGATCGTCTCGATCATGTGCACCGGGATGCGGATCGTGCGCGCCTGGTCGGCGATCGAGCGGGTGATCGCCTGGCGGATCCACCAGGTGGCATAGGTGCTGAACTTGTAGCCCCGGCGGTATTCGAACTTATCGACCGCCTTCATCAGGCCGATATTGCCCTCCTGGATGAGATCCAGGAACTGCAGGCCGCGGTTGGTATATTTCTTCGCAATCGAGATCACGAGCCGCAGGTTGGCCTCGATCATCTCCTTCTTGGCCCGCGCGCTATCCCGCTCGCCACGACTCACCGTGTGGTAGACGCGGCGGAACTCCTCGATCGGCAACCCGGCGTCCTGCGCCACGGAGCTGATCTTGGCACGGACTTCCAGAACCTCGACCACATGCTTGGTGGTGAACGTCTTCCAAGCCCGGCTGTGCATGTTCGCCAGCCGCTCCAGCCAGTTTGGATCGAGTTCGTTGCCGCGATATTCCTTCAGGAACTCGTCTCGCGACAGCTTGGACTGCTCGCCCATCCGCAGCAGCTGACCCTCGAGCTGGTTCAGTCGCTGGTTCAGCTGCTTGAGCTGGACGACCAGTTCCTCGATGCGGTTGTTGTGCAGGCGAACCTGCTCCACCCGGCCGACCAACTCCTCGCGCTGCTTCTCGTAACTTTTTTCCGAGCGGGCATTCATGTCCTCGCCCGAGCTGATGGTGTCGAGCCGGCGAGATTGCACCTTGCTCAACTTCTTATAGAGCGACTCGATTTCCTCGAAGTTCGCGAGGACTTCGGGCTTCAACTTCTCCTCGAGCGCCGAAAGCGACATGCCGGGGCCTTCGCCCTCCTCGCTGTCGTCGTCGGTCTCGGGCGCTTCGGGCACTTCTCCCTCGGCATTCTCGGTGATGGCTTCGGGCGGGGGCGCACCAGCACCCTGGGTCGCCTCGAGGTCCACGATGTCACGCAACAGCATGCGGCCGGCCTTCAGCGCGTCGTGCCAGGCGATGATGGCGCGGAAGGTCAGCGGGCTTTCGCACAAGCCGCCGATCATCATGTCGCGGCCGGCCTCGATCCGCTTGGCGATTGCGATTTCGCCCTCGCGTGACAGCAGCTCGACCGAGCCCATCTCGCGCAGGTACATCCGCACCGGGTCGTCGGTGCGGCCGAGATTGCTCTCGTCGACGTTGCCGGAGGCTTCGCTGTCCTTCTCCTCCTCTTCGCCTTCGGCTTTCTCGGTCTTGGCAGGTGCGGCCTCGCCATCCTCGGCCTCTTCGCCTTCGACGACCTGGATACCCATCTCGCTGAGCATGGCCATCACGTCCTCGATCTGCTCGGAGCTGTTGTGCTCCGGCGGAAGGACGGCGTTCAGTTCGTCGAAGGTGATGTAGCCGCGTTCCTTGCCCTTCGCGATCAGGCGCTTGACGGCGGCGACGTTCGTGTCGAGGAGGGTGGTGTCCGCATCCTGCTCGGCGGTCGCGGATTCGGCGGTTGCGGCGGGCTTCGTCGCCATTTCGGCTAAAACTCCAACTTTTTATCGGGGCGGATCAGCCCTCGTCATCCACGGCGGCATCTTCGAGTAGGGCAAGGCGGGCGGCCGTAAGGGTAATCAGCCGCTCCTGCGTCGTTGCACTCGGGCGCCGGTCGAACTCAGCACGCGCAGATGCGATCTGTTCGTCCAATTGCGGTTTGTTCAACAACTGGAAAAAGTGCCACCATGCCGACTCCGCCTCCGCTGGCATTGCATCCAAGTCCGAGCTGTTGGGGAGCGGCATAGACCGGCCGGACAGCAACAGCTCTGCCTCTGCGGCAAATCCTGATGCCGTGAGGTGGTTCATGAGACCAGCAGAGTCAAGGACGTCGGCCGAATCATGCCAGTGCAACATCGCATCGCGGATGCCTGAATGGCGGGGCCCGAGCACCACGCCGGACAGCGCTTCGGCCACGTCGTGGATCAGCCCCGGGTGGCGCAGAAGAATCGCCAGCAGGGCCCGGTGCCGTTCCTCGTTGGTAGCGGCCCCCGGCACACCGCGCGGCGCGGCGGTGCCGCGCGCGGGAGCAGGGCCTTTGCGACGCCGGGTCTGCTCGTAGAACCGGTCCCGCAACGTCGAGCGGTATTGTCCGGCAAGGGTCTTGTCGGCGATCCGCGCCGCTGCCCCGTCGAGCCGGGCCAAAAGCGCGGCGCGGCCTTCTGGGGTGTCGGCGGAACTTCCTTCCCGCAGCAGGTCGAACAGCGCGATGGCGAGCGGGCGCTTGCCGGCCAACACGGTGGCAAACGCCTCGCTGCCGCCGCGGCGCACCAGTGTGTCCGGATCCTCGCCCGCCGGGAGCGTGGCCAAACACAGCGTGCGATCGGAGGCGATCATCGGCAACGCGAGGTCGGCGGCCCGGGCGGCCGCCCGCGCACCGGCGGCGTCGCCATCGAAGCAGAGCACGGGGGCGTCGGACAGCCGCCACAATTCCTCGAGCTGCCCCGTCGTGAGCGCCGTGCCGCACGGCGCCACCGCCCCGCCGAACCCGGCCTGGTGCAGGGAGATCACGTCCATGTAGCCCTCGGCCACGATCGCGCCATGGGGCGATTTCCGTGCCCCTTCACGGGCCAGGTCGAGCGCATAGAGCGTGCGGCTTTTGGAGTAGACCGCCGTCTCCGGGCCGTTGATGTATTTCGGCTTGGCATCGCCGAGGGCGCGGCCGCCGAAGCTGATGGTGCGGCCGCGGCGGTCCCGGATGGGGAACATCACCCGATTGTAAAATAATTCCCGCACCGCCCCGTCGTCGCGTGACTGCAGCAGCCCGGCCTCCGCCAGCCGCGGGGGATCGATTCCGGCACGGCCCAGTTCCCCCACCAGGTCGCCGCGCCCCTCGCCCGACCAGCCGAGTCCGAAACGCTGGATGGTCTCGTCACTCAGACCACGGCCGCGCAGGTAGGCCAGCGCCTCCCGCCCTTCCCGCTCGTGCAGGCGGCGGGCAAAGCTGGCGGCGGCGAGGTCCAGCACGCCGGTCAGGTCCAAACGTTCGCGCTCGGCTTCCGCGGCGGCGGGGGAGGGCTTGGGCACGTCCAGCCCGGCCTCGCCGGCCAGGCGCTCGACGGCCTCGATGAACCCGGCGCCCTCCGTGTTCATGACGAAGCCGATCGCGTCGCCATGGGCGCCGCAGCCGAAACAGTGATAGCCGTCGTCGTATACGTAGAAGGACGGCGTTTTTTCGCCGTGGAACGGGCAGCAGCCCTTCCAGGACTTGCCGGATCGGGACAGCTTGACCTTGCGCCCGACCAACGCCGGCATCGGGGTGCGCGCCCGCAATTCGTCCAGAAAGGCGGGCGGCAATGCCATCAGCCGGCCAGCCGCGCCTTCACCAGCGGGGTCGCCCGCGCCATGTCCAGCGCGGCGGCATGCTTCGCCTTCAGCGCGGCCATGACCCGGCCCATGTCCTTCGGTCCGGCCGCACCGGTCTCCGCGATCGCCGCATCCACCGCCGCGCTGACGGCATCCGCGTCCATCTGCTGCGGCAGGAAGCCCTCGATGACGGCGATCTCGGCCTCCTCCTTGGCAGCGAGTTCGGGGCGGTTGCCCTGGTTATACATTTCAACGGATTCGCGGCGGGATTTCACCATGCCGCGCAGTACGGACGTCACTTGGTCGTCGGTCAGCTGCTCGGCCGGGCGGGCGGCGATGTCGGCGTCCTTCACCTTCGCCAGGATCATGCGCAGGGTGGACGTGCGGGCAGAGTCGCCAGCCTTCATGGAGGTTTTGAGCGCGTCGGTGAACTGGGTGCGGAGGGTCATGGTGTTCTCGTCAACATGGGATGCATTGGACGTGACCGGCGCGTGCGTACTCGACGATACGACCGTCGCGGGTCACGAGCGGCAACTGCAGTTGCCGGGCCGTGGCAATCAAGAACCGATCGGCCGGGTCGCGATGCGGTAACGCAGGTAACGAGGCGGAATCGATCGCGATATGATAGTCGAACCCGGCCAGGCGTATCCCTTTACGGGTGAGGAACGCCTTGAACCAACGGTCGGCGCCGTCCGCCGTCGTCACGGGGCTGAACCGCCCCCGGATCGCAAGCAAGCTGATTTCCCAGGCGGAGATGGGGGACACAAGGATCCCATCCCCCATAGCGGCAGCGATGATGGCCTGCTTTGCCGCAGGTTCGATCCAAGCGTCGCCGGCGAGCCAGATCAGGGCACAGGTGTCGAGCAGGACAGCGCTCACTCGACGTAAACGCGGCCGCTCTCCGCCTCGATCTCACCATCGAAGACGGGTTGGGTCAGGTCCACATCCCGGGCAATCTCGAACGTGCCCTTCATGCAGCCGAATAGCGCCTCAGCTTGCGCCTGGGTCACCCTGGGTCGGCGGACGACGGCAACAACCTGGCCCCGTTTGGTAATGGCGAGTTCTTCGATTTCACCGGACTGGACCCGGTCCAAGATGTCCAGGCAGGTTGCCTTGAACTCGGTTGCCGTGATGCTCTGCATGGTCACCCTCTAACTGGTCATCTAATATGACCATACGAGCGAGATTGCAATGGGAAGTTTTTTCCCACATATCTCGCCTATGACCAGCGTCGACGAAATTCTCACGAAACTGGGCGGCGTGGAGCCAGCCGCCCGGCTCACCGGTGTTGGCCTCGAGGCGATCCGCAAGTGGCGCCAGTCCCGTGCCATTCCGTCGAAGCACTGGTCTGCCATAATCGCCGCGACCGGCCTGTCCTTTGCCGACTTGCAATCCGCCCCCTCTGGTATGACCCGATCGAGCACCCCCATGACCCAGCCCGACACTGCTCCAGGCGGAGCCCCGCCCGGCGCCACCGCCGCCCTCGTGCTGGCTGACGGATCGGTGTTCTGGGGGCGAGGCTTCGGCGCCCAGAGTGACGGCCGGGTCGGGGAGTTATGCTTCAACACCGGCATGAGCGGCTACCAGGAAACACTGACCGACGCGTCCTATGCCGGGCAGATCATCACCTTCACCTTCCCCCATATCGGCAATGTCGGCACCAACCCCGGCGACATGGAGGCGATCAATCCGGCCGCACTCGGCCTGGTGGTGAAGCAAGACATCACCGAACCGTCCAACTGGCGCTCCACCCAGCCTCTGGAGGCCTGGTTGAAGGCGCAGACCCTCCCTGGTATCGGCGGCGTGGACACCCGAGCGCTGACCCTGCGCATTCGCGACGGCGGCCCGCCCACCGCTGTGATCGCCTTCCCCGCCAGCGGCCGGTTCGACATCGCTGCGTTGCGCGCGAAGGCACTGGCCTGGCCCGGGCTGGAAGGGATGGACCTCGCCAAGCAAGTGTCCTGCACGCAGAGTTACGAGTGGGACGAGGGCACCTGGTCGTTCGAGCACGGCTTCCAGACGCAGACCGCGCCGAAGTATCACGTCGTGGCGGTGGATTATGGGGCCAAGCGCAACATTCTGCGCTCGCTGGCCCAGGCCGGCTGCCGCGTGACGGTGGTGCCGGCGGACACCGATGCCGAGGGTATCCTGCGTCACAAGCCGGACGGCGTGTTCCTATCCAATGGCCCCGGCGACCCGGCGGCCACCGGCGCCTACGCGGTGCCGGCGATCCAGGGCGTGCTGGACGCGAAGGTGCCGGTGTTCGGCATTTGCCTCGGGCACCAACTGCTGGCGTTGGCCCTGGGCGCGCGAACCTACAAGCTGGACCGGGGGCATCGCGGTGCCAACCAACCGGTGCAAGAACTGGCGACCGGCCGAGTGGAGATCACCAGCCAGAATCACGGTTTCGCGGTCGCCGACGACAGCCTGCCGGAGGGCGTGACCGTCACCCACACCTCGCTGTTCGACGGCAGCAACGAGGGCATTGCGTGCGAGGGACGCCGGGCGTTCAGCGTGCAGTATCACCCGGAGGCAAGCCCGGGGCCGAGCGACAGCGCGCATCTGTTCCGTCGGTTCACGGCTATGATGGCTGGCTCCGCGGCGTAACACCCCTCACCCCGGCCCTCTCCCTCAAGGGGAGAGGGAGAAGGTTTTCCCATGCCCAAGCGCACCGATATCAAGTCCATCCTCATCATCGGCGCCGGCCCGATCGTCATCGGACAGGCTTGCGAGTTCGACTACTCCGGCGCCCAGGCCTGCAAAGCCCTCCGCGCCGAGGGGTATCGCGTCATCCTGGTCAACTCCAACCCCGCCACCATCATGACCGACCCAGGCCTGGCGGACGCCACCTACATCGAGCCGATCACGCCCGACATCGTGGAAAAGATCATCATCCGCGAGAAGCCGGATGCGATCCTGCCCACCATGGGCGGCCAGACGGCGCTCAACATCGCCATGAAGCTGCACGCCGCCGGCACCCTGGCCAAGCACGGCGTGGAGCTGATCGGCGCCAAGGCCGAGGTCATCGACCGCGCCGAGGACCGGTTGAAGTTCCGCGACTGCATGGCCGGGATCGGCATTGCCGGCCCCCGCTCCGCCATTGCCCATTCCATGCCCGAGGCGCGCGAGGCGATGACCACCATCGGCCTGCCGGTGGTGATCCGCCCTTCCTTCACCCTGGGCGGCACTGGCGGCGGCATCGCCTACAACCGGGAGGAGTTCGAGGCGATCGTCACCTCCGGGCTCGACGCCTCCCCCACCACCGAGGTGCTGATCGAGGAGAGCATCGTCGGCTGGAAAGAGTTCGAGATGGAGGTCGTGCGGGACTGCGCCGACAACTGCATCATCGTCTGCGCCATCGAGAACGTGGACCCGATGGGCGTCCACACCGGCGACAGCGTGACCGTGGCCCCCGCCCTCACCCTGACCGACCGCGAATATCAGCGGATGCGGGACGGCTCGATCGCCTGCCTGCGGGCCATCGGCGTCGATACCGGCGGCTCCAACGTGCAATGGGCGATCAACCCGGCGGATGGCCGCATGTTGGTGATCGAGATGAATCCGCGCGTGTCCCGCTCCTCCGCGCTGGCGTCCAAGGCGACCGGTTTCCCGATCGCCAAGATCGCCGCCAAACTCGCCGTCGGCTACACGCTGGACGAACTGGCCAACGACATCACCAAAACGACCCCAGCCGCGTTCGAGCCGACGATCGATTATGTCGTCATCAAGATCCCCCGCTTCACCTTCGAGAAATTCCCCGGCACCCCGGCCCTGCTCTCCACCGCCATGAAGTCGGTCGGCGAGGGCATGGCGATCGGCCGCTCCTTCGCCGAGGCGTTGCAGAAAGGCCTGCGCTCGATGGAAACCGGCTACTCCGGCCTGGACGCGATCGACCCGCCCGGCGATGGCGGGCGGGACGCCTTCCGCGCCGCCCTGTCGCAGCCCCGCCCCGACCGGCTGATGATGGCGGCCCAAGCCTTGCGCGCCGGGCTGTCGATCGAGGACATCCACGCCTGCAGCCGGTTCGACCCGTGGTTCCTGCGCGAACTCGCCGGCATCGTGGACGCCGAACGCGCCGTCACCGCCTCGGGCCTGCCGACCGACGCCTATGCGCTGCGGCAGCTAAAGGCGCTCGGCTTCTCCGACCAGCGGCTCGCGGAGCTGACCTCCCAGCCCGAAACCGCCGTCGAGGCGGCACGGCAAGTCGCTGGCGTGCACCCCGTCTACAAGCGCATCGACACCTGCGCCGGCGAGTTCACCTCTGCCACACCCTACATGTACTCTACATACGAAGGCGGCTTCGGCACCCCCGCCTGCGAGTCGGACCCCACCGCCCGGCAGAAGATCGTGATCCTCGGTGGTGGCCCGAACCGGATCGGCCAGGGCATCGAGTTCGACTATTGCTGCGTCCACGCCGCCTACGCCCTGCGCGAGGCCGGGTTCGAGACGGTGATGGTCAACTGCAACCCGGAAACCGTCTCCACCGACTACGACACCTCGGACCGCCTGTATTTCGAGCCGCTGACCGCCGAGGACGTGATCGCCCTGGTGCGGAAGGAACAGTCGAACGGGACCGTGCTCGGCTGCATCGTCCAATACGGCGGCCAAACGCCCCTAAAGCTGTCCCACGCGCTGGTGGCCGCCGGCATCCCCATCCTCGGCACCTCCGCCGACGCGATCGACACCGCGGAGGACCGCGAGCGCTTCCAGGCCCTGCTGCAACGCCTCGACCTACGCCAGCCGCAAAACGGCCTCGCCCGCACCGCCGAGGAAGCCGAAGCCATCGCCATCCGCGTCGGCTACCCGGTGGTGCTGCGCCCGTCCTACGTGCTCGGCGGCCGCGGGATGGAGATCGTGCACGACCGCGCCGGGCTGCAGCGCTACATCCGCGAGGCGGTGCGCGTGTCCGGCGACAACCCGGTGCTGGTGGACCACTACCTCAACGACGCGATCGAGGTGGACGTCGACTGCATCGCCGACGGCCACACCGTCTACGTCGCCGGGGTGATGGAGCACATCGAGGAAGCCGGCATCCATTCCGGCGACAGCGCCTGCTCCCTGCCGCCCTACTCGCTCTCCCCCGCCACCGTCACCGAGTTGAAGGGCCAGACCGAGGCTATGGCCAAGGCGCTCGGGGTGGTCGGGCTGATGAACGTGCAATACGCGATCAAGGACGGCGAGATCTACGTGCTGGAGGTCAATCCACGCGCCAGCCGCACCGTTCCCTTCGTTGCCAAGGCCACCGGCGTCCCCATCGCCAAGATCGGCGCCCGCGTCATGGCTGGCGCCCGGCTGGCCGAGTTCAAGCTGGACGACCAGGCCATCGCCCCCCACGTCGCGGTGAAGGAGGCGGTGTTCCCCTTCGCCCGCTTCCCCAACGTGGACACCATTCTCGGCCCGGAAATGAAGTCCACCGGCGAGGTGATGGGGCTGGACGCCTCGTTCGAGCGCGCCTTCGCCAAGGCCCAGCTCGGCGCCGGGGTAAACCTGCCGCAGTCCGGTAACGTGTTCCTCTCGGTGCGCGACGCCGACAAGCCCAGCCTGGTGGCCATGGCCCGGCGCCTGACGGAGATGGGGTTCGGCATCACCGCCACGTCCGGCACCGCCAAGCGCATCGCAGACGCCGGGCTGCCGGTGAAGCTGGTGAACAAGGTGCTGGAAGGCCGGCCGCACTGCGTCGACGCGATCCGGTCGGGCGAGATCCAATTGGTGATCAACACCTCCGGTAGTGCGCAGTCGTTGGCCGACAGCTTCGACATCCGCCGCTCCGCGCTGACCCATGGCGTGCCGCACTACACGACCATCGCCGGCGCACGGGCCGCGGTGCATGCCATAGCAGCCCTGAAAGCCGGGACGCTTGAAGTCGCCCCGCTTCAGTCCTACTTTCGCGGATCGTTCTGAGGGTCACGGCGAGCAATTCCCTGGTTCGCCGTGCCTTCGTGCCCGCTCCCCACCGCTCCGGAACCGCGTATCTTGCAGAAATTCCCGATGACCGCTCCCGGCTTAGTCCGTCTCGAGGCCGAGCTGCGCACGTTGAAATCGCAGGAGCGCCCGGCGGTGATCCGCGCCATTGCGGAGGCACGCAGCCATGGCGACCTCAGCGAGAACGCGGAGTACGACGCTGCGCGCGAGCGGCAGTCCTTCATCGAGGGGCGCATTATCGAGCTCGGTGAGATCATTTCCGGCGCCGAGGTCATCGACCCGGCGACCTTATCTGGGGACCGCGTGAAGTTCGGTGCCCACGTCACGCTGGTGGATGAGGAAACCGACAAGCAGGCGACCTACCAGATCGTCGGCATGCACGAGGCCGATATCAAGCAGTCGCGTCTGTCCATCTCATCGCCGTTGGCCAAGGCGCTGATCAACAAGAAGATCGGCGACACCGTCTCCGTCCCCGCCCCAGGCGGCGACCGTACCTATGAGATCCTAGCCGTCACCTTCGGCTAACCGCCTTGCTTCTCCCTCTTACCCTTTGAGGGAGAGGGCCGGGTGAGGGGTCGCACGCATTGAAAAACCACCCATGATCACCCTGACCGACGTGCAAGACGCCGCCGCCCGCATCGCCGGCCGGGTGATCCGCACACCCTCGCTGTATTCGGACGCCGTCAGCCGCGCGACCGGCGCCCACGTCACCCTCAAGCTCGAGAGCCTGCAAGCCATCGGCTCGTTCAAGGAGCGAGGCGCCGCCAACAAGCTCGCCCAGCTGACGGCCGTCGAGCGCCGGGCCGGCGTCGTTGCCATGTCCGCCGGCAACCATGCCCAGGCGGTCGCACGCCATGCCGGCCTCGCCGGGATCGACGCCACCATCGTGATGCCGCTGTTCACCCCCGCGACCAAGGTGTCCCGCACCGCCGCCTGGGGCGCCAGGGTGGTGCTGCACGGCGACACGCTGGTGGAGTCCGCGCTCCACGCCCGCAGTCTCGCCGCCGAGCACGGGCTGGTGTTCGTCCACCCCTACGACGATCCGGCGGTGATGGCCGGCCAAGGCACCCTGGCCCTCGAACTGCTCGAGGACACGGGCGAGTTGGACGCGTTGCTGATCCCCGTCGGCGGCGGCGGCATGATCGCCGGCTGCGCCGTGGTGGCCGCCGCGATGCGCCCCGGCCTGGAGGTGATCGGCGTCGAGGTGGAGGGCTACGCCTCGCTCTGCCAGACCCTGGCCGGCACCACGGTGAAGGTCGGCGGCCCTACGATCGCCGAGGGCATCGCCGTCCGCGACATCGGTGCCGCCCCGCTGGAAGTGATCCGCGCCCACGTCTCGGACGTGATCGCCGTGCCGGAACGGGTGGTGGAAGACGCGATCTCGCTGCTCGCCGAGGGCGCCAAGCTGGTTGCGGAAGGCGCCGGCGCCACGGGGGTTGCCGCCCTGCTCGCCTTCCCGGAGCGGTTCCGCGGACGCCGGGTCGCGACCGTGGTGTGCGGCGGCAACATCGACCCACGGATCTTGGCCAACGTCCTGCTGCGCGGCCTGCTGCGGGATGGGCGCCTGTTGCGCCTGTTGCTCGAAATCCCCGACCGCCCCGGCGTGCTCGCCGACATCGCCACACGGATTGCGGCGCGCGGCGGCAACGTCATCGAAGTGATCCACCAGCGCCTGTTCGCTGCCCCCTCGGTGCAGACGGCGGAGCTGGAGGTGATGGTGGAAGCGCGTGACCCGGTGCACGCGAACGAAATCGCAGCCGCGCTGGAGGAATGCTACGTGGTCCGCCGAGCTTGACTGAGTGTGCCTGATCAGGCGAACAGGAAGCGCACGGTCCGCCCCTCCAGCACGGCGCAGGTCAGTGGCCCACCCTTGACCGCGCCAGTGTCGATGCCGATCCGATGGGCAGCGACCGTGGGCCGCGGTTCCGGCGTGTGCCCATGGACGATCGCGAGGCTGGGCCGCTCAGGTAGGATCTTACCGTCCCAATCCAGGAAATCCTCCCTGATCCACAGCATGTCCTCCTCCGTCTGCCGATCGAAGACTATGCCGGGACGCAGGCCGGCATGGACGAACAGATAGCCGTCGATCTCGTGGTGGAACGGCAAGCCGTTTAGGAACGCATGGTCGAGCGGCGTGAGGGCGGCGCGCCATTCCGATACCGGCTGGCGCGACGATGTGCCCCAACTGCGCAGGGTCGCCTCGGCGTTGTTGTCGAGCCAGTGCGCGATCCGCTGACCGTCGCCTGTCAATGCGTCGAGCATCATCTGCTCGTGGTTGCCACGCAGATTGGTGGTGGGGACGCCGGGCAGCACCGGGCCGGACGACAGCATCCTGACGACTTCAGCCGAATCCCGCCCGCGATCGATGTAGTCGCCGACGTGGACGAGCACCGGTCGGGCGACCGGATCGGCCGCGAGGTCTGCCGCGACCAGCCGATGCAGGTCCGCCAGGCGGCCGGCACAGCCGTGTACGTCGCCGATGGCGTAGACCCGCGCATCGGGGGCGACCCAGCCGGGGGCTGCCTGTTTTAAGACCTCGTTCACCATCGACCGCCATAATAGGGGCGCCAAGCTAATCGGGCGATAGCGGAGCACGAGGGTGAGCGGACGGGACAGCATGATGATGGGTAAGCCCCGGGTAGCCGGCGACAAGATCTTGCTGTCCGGCTCCGCGGCCTTGGAGACCCCAGCGCAGCGAGCGCTGGACCGGGTGATGCGCTCGGGCCACCCCACCTCCGTATTACGGCTCTATTTGTCGCATCTGCAGCCGACGGGGGCGAAGCCGCACCATCGCCTGGTAGCGCGCGCCCTGTTCGACGACTCGGTCCGGCAATCGGGCGGCCAGGTTTTTACCTGCGGCAACGGGGACCTGGTCTTGATCGCCGGGCCCGACCCGGTGGCGACCTTGGGTGGCGTGCTGCTGAAGCTGTTTCGGCCCGAAGCGCCGGGCGAGCAACAACTGCTCGGCATATGGTCCCTGCCGAAAGACGCGCTGGTGGTGCGTGCCGAGTTCACAAGCCTGCCCGAGGAGGCCGGTCCGGTGGAGGACCCGCCGGTACCGCTGGGCGCGATCGCGGCGATCAGCGCATCGCTGGCGTCCGCACCCCATGGCGAATTGGTTCGCCGCCAAACTGCAGTTCGAATCGACGGCCGCCGGGTCACGCAGTTGTTCCAGGAACTGAGCATTTCCGTCCCAGCGCTGGAGGCGCGGATCGGCATGCGGGTGCCGGCGAGCGCGGACCCTTATCTTTTCCGCTATTTGTCCGGCCAGCTCGATCAGGGGATGCTGGAACCACTCGCCCGGGCCGATCTGTCGGAGATCGCGGCGCTCAACATCAACCTGCCTCTGGCAAGCGCGTCCTCTCTCGGCTTTGCCGCCCTGCAGTTTGCCGCGAAGCGAGCGGGGATGCGCCTTGGAATCGAGTTGGCGTTTGTCGAGGTGGTTGCCGACATGCGGCGCTTCACCGCGATCCGCGACCGTCTGCAAGCCGAAGGCTGCCGCGTCGTACTGGACGGCATCGACCACCACACCCTGCTCCACTGCGACCCGGCAGTGCTGCAGCCCGATCTGGTGAAACTGGAATGGTCCGCGCTGATGCCGACCCAACCCGCCCGGGACGGCCGCCGTCTCAGGACCGCGCTCGAACGGATCGGCGTCGATCGGATCGTCCTCTGCCGCGCTGAGACGGAAGCGGCGATGGTCTGGGGCATGGCCCACGGCATCTCCCGCTTCCAAGGCCGCCACGTGGACGCGATGCTCGCCGCCGAGCGCATCAGCACCTGCCGATATTCGAGCGGCTGTTCGCTGCGGCAGTGCATCGGCCGCGCGGCCGCGACCGATGCGGCCGGCCAGGATGGGTGCCACGACACGGCGCTGCTGGGCGGGTTGCCACGTCACCACCGCCATCACTCGCCACACAGCGTGACGTGACCGGCGGCGGGTTCGACCGCCTCGCGGCGCTGGTCGCGAACTGCACGGCCGCAGGCGTCGCGCGGCAAGCCTTCGTGCTTCGGATAGACCGCCTGCCGCCGGCGCTGACCCGGCCGCACCATCTACGGCTGGCGGAGGCGGCACTCGCTCCCTTGCTGCGCCTGCCCCGGGCCGAGCTGTTCCACCTGCCGGGCCCGAGCCTCGCCGTCACCTGGCGGGGCGATGCCGAGGCCGAACTCCTCGACGTCATCGACGAGTTGGAACACCTCCTCATCGACCCGGCGCTCTCAGGGCCGGCCCTGTCGGAGCTCATCTGCCTCTACGACCTGCCCGAGACCGGAGACTTGCTGCTCGGGGCCTTCGCCGATGACCTCGCGCAGCACGATGAGGCCGGGAACCCAGGCGCGCCGCTCGATCCAACCTTCCTGACCCTGCTGGAGACGTGTCTCGCCCAGGCCGACGTATCCCGGTTCGCCCGGCGCGAATCCGTCTGGCAGATGGACGGAACCCGCATTGCGCTCGCCTGGGAAGACCGGACGCTCTCGATCGCCGAGCTGACCGAGGAACTGGCACCGGGCTACGACCTGCAGGCCGAACCCTGGCTGTTTCGACGGCTCACCCGGACGCTGGATCGCAGGGTATTGGCGCTACTGGCCAGCCCGGGGGAGCTATCCGCCGCCGGGCCATTTGCGGTCAGCCTGAACGTCGCGAGCCTGCTCAGCCCGGACTTCTTGCGGTTCGACACCGCTCTTCCCGGCTCCCTGCGCGGCCGTATCATCGTCGCCCTGTCGCCGGCCGATATTGTGGCCGATACGCGCTCGGCCCGCTTCGCCATCGGCTTCGCCCGCACCCGCGGCTACCGGATGCTGCTGCGGACCGACACCGCAGACCTGCTCGGGGTGATGGCGCCCGCCGCGCTGGAATTCGACTACGTGGCCACCCCCTGGGCCGCGATCCTGCCCGACCGCGAGAGCGAGATCTTCGCACGACTGATGCCCGATTGCCTGCTGCTGACCGGCTGCGAAGCCCCGGATGCCGTCGAGTGGGGTCTGGCCAAGGGAGTGCGCCTGTTTGCCGGCCCCGCCGCGAGCGAGGCCGCCCTTGTGTGATCGGCGCCCGGCAGCTTATGCCACGGCATGGAGTCAATACGCGTTGAAGGGCTGACGAAGCGCTACGGCAACGTCACGGCGGTGGACGATCTGTCCTTTCGCGTCGGGGCCGGCAAGACGATCGGCCTGCTCGGTGGCAACGGCGCGGGCAAGACGACCACAATCGCGATGCTACTCGGCCTGCTGATTCCGACCTCCGGCACGATCACGGTGCTCGGGCACGACATGGCGCGGAACCGGTTCGCCGCCCTGGCCCGGATGAATTTCTCCTCGCCCTACGTGGCCCTGCCCGCCCGGCTGTCCGTCGCCGAGAATTTGCGGATGTATGGCCATCTCTACGGCGTCCCGAAGCTCGAGCGCCGGATCGTCGAGTTGGCAGAGGAGCTTGAACTCGGGGCGTTCTTGCATCGCCCCGCCGGGCAGCTCTCTGCCGGGCAGAAGACCCGGGTGGCGCTGGCGAAGTCCCTGATCAACCGCCCGGACGTGCTGCTGCTGGACGAACCGACCGCCAGTCTCGACCCCGATACCGGCGACTGGGTGCGAAGCTGGCTCGAGCGCTATCAAGTCGCGAGCGGCTGCACGATCCTGCTCGCCAGCCACAACATGGCCGAGGTGGAGCGGCTGTGTTCGGACGTGCTGATGCTCAAGCAGGGTCGCGCCGTCGACCGCGGCACCCCCTCCGAGTTGCTGACGCGCTATGGCCGGGACGATCTGGAGGCCGTGTTCCTCGACATCGCGCGGGACCGCCGGAAGGCAGCATGAGTGCGTCGGCGCGCCGCATCTGGGGGCTGATCTATCGCCATTTGGCCTTGTACCGGCGGTCGTGGCCGCGGTTGCTGGAACTGGCGTACTGGCCGGCGCTGCAGATGCTGATTTGGGGGTTCACCGCCTCGTTCATCGCCGGCCGGGCCGGTGCCCCCGTCGCGGTCGCGGCCGGTGCGCTGCTAGGCGGCGTGCTGCTGTGGGAGGTCGCACTGCGCAGCCAGATGGGCATCGCGCTCTCGTTCCTGGAGGAGATCTGGTCGCGCAACCTGGCCCATGTCTTCGTCAGCCCGCTGCGCCCGTGGGAAATGCTGGCGGCCCTGATCTGCGTCTCGGCGATGCGCGTGGCGGCGGGCGTGTTGCCGGCGATCTTGCTGGCCTGGGTGCTGTACGCGTTCAACCTGTTCGCGATGGGGCCGGTCGTGGTGCTGTTCTTCGCGAACCTCATGATCATGGGCTGGTGGGTGTCGCTCGGCGTGTTGTCGCTCATCCTGCGCCATGGCGCAGGGGCGGAGGCACTGGCCTGGTCCGTCCTGTTCGGCCTGACGCCATTCTCCGCCGTGTTCTATCCCGTGTCGGTGCTGCCGGCGGTGATCCGCCCGATCGCCCTCGCCCTGCCCTCCTCGCACGTTTTCGAAGGCATGCGGGCGGCGTTGGCGGACGGCGTCGTGCGGTGGGACCATCTGGCCTGGGCGTTCGGCCTGAACATCGTTTGGCTGGCGGCGGCGCTCTGGGTGTTCGCCGGGCAGTTCCGGCACGCGCGCCAAGGCGGTGCCCTGTTGAATATCGGAGAATAAATGGACCCGACCCGGTTCTGGCTGATCCGCCACGCTCTGGTGGAGCAGAACGCCCGCGCGATGCTCTACGGCACGATGGATGTGCCACTCTGCCCCGAAGCGCTGGTGGCCGACGTGCCGATGTACCGCTCGCTGGCAGCCCGCCTGCCTCGCCCGGCAACTTGGGTGGTGACGCCGCTGTCCCGCACGGCGTTGACGGCACAGGCGTTGTTCCGCGCCGGGTATCCGGTCCAGACCCCGGCGGTCGAACCCGAGCTGATCGAGCAGGACCTTGGCGACTGGCACGGCCTGCCGCACGCGGAGTTGCCGCCCAAGCTGCAGCTTCCAGCCCACGCCTTCTGGCCACTCGGCGGGGAGGAGGTGCCGCCTGGCGGTGAGAGCATGGTCAGCGTGATCGCGCGCGTCGGCGACGCCATGGAGCGGCTTGCGGTGGAGCAGGCCGGGCGGGATGTCGTTGTCGTCAGCCATGGCGGCGCGATCCGGGCGGCGGTGGCCCATGCGATCGGCATCCGGGCCGACAATGCGCTGCATCTTTCGGTGCAAAACCTGTCGCTCACGCGGTTGGAACGGCATGACGAGGCTTGGCGAGTGATCAGCGTGAACGAGGTTTGCGCAGGGCTGCCCTGATACTTGTTGCTGGCTGGCAACAGCGTGCGTAGCCAGCTCACCCCGGCCGTCTCCCTCAGGGGGAGAGGGAGTACATGGTGCGGAGTGTTGCGGCGGCTTGGGTCACGCAGCGTTCGAAGACGGACAGATCGGCCCAAGGCGCGTCCACCGCTTCGGTCAGGACGAAGCCGCCGCTCGCTTCGATGCCGCAACTGATCATCAGGTTTTCGAACAACCCGAAATCCTCGATCGCGAGGCCTGCCGCATCGCGCGCCGGCCCGCTCCCGGGCATTGCGCGGACACGGGCCGCATACTCACCCGCAATGGTGGCGTAGCCGAACACGGGCCGGCCCAAGGCGCGGCCATAGCCGACCTCATACACCGTGCCGGCATCCGCACCGGGACCGCGGAACGGCGTCAAATTGGCGAGCAGCGCGTCGCAGCGACGGATGTGGGCCTCGTTGCGCAGCGCAATCGCGCGCGGGTCAGGCATCAGGCCGGCGTCATCCCGCTCCCCGGGCAGGAGATCGAGCGGGGAGATCGCGAGCAAACCGTGGCGCGCGCAGACCTGCTTCATGGCGGCGGCACGCTCTGCCGGGTCGGGCATGAAGACGTCGGGGCCAGCGAGATAGACGCGGAGAATCATGGCAGAAGTCTGGCCCCAAGCCGCCAGTCCACCAAGCCTCAGGCTGCTTGTGCCTGTGGTAGCGTCCGAACGGCCTCGTCCGCACGATCGATCTCCGAGTCAATCGCGCTGGCTTCACCATCGGCATTTAAGGTCTCTGGCGATTGGGTACCCAGCACGCGCACGGCGCTCTCCAGGGCAGCCAGTCCGTAATTGCCGGCGACCCCCATCATGGCATGCGTCACCCGCTTCAACGACGGCCGGTCGCGATGGGTCAAGGCCGTGCGTAGGTCCGGCACCATGTCTCGGAGCTGGCGGATGCAGTCGGCGAACAGCGCGTCACAGACGGGCGCCGGCAACCCGGTCCGCCAGGCTGCGACCCGCGCGGGATCGAGTGTATCCGCCGGGCGCGGTGCGGGCAGAGCTTGCGGCTCGACGACGCGCAGCGGAACGGAGGGCCCCACGCGCCGGCCCGCCCAGACATGCCGCGCGATCGCCCCCAGCAGCGTGGCCTTCTCGACCGGCTTCGGTACCAGATCGTTCATGCCGGCCGCGATGTAGTCGGCCCGGTCCAAACCCGATACGTTGGCGGTCAGCGCCACGATCGGCAGCCCGGCCCGCTGCCCCGGCATCGCCCGCATGCGGCGGGCCGTCTCCAACCCGTCGATGCCGGGCATGAAGATGTCGAGGAACACGATGTCGTACGCGGTCGTGGCGACTTTCTCCAGCGCCTCCAGGCCGGAGCTGGCGACGTCCACCATGTGGCCCTCGCGACGCAGCACCGTCGCCACGATCATCTGGTTCGCCGGCACATCCTCCACCAGCAACACCCGGGTGCGCGGCAGCCAGTCCGGGACCATCTTTGAGACGACCTTGGGCGCCCAGTCGGCAGGCACGTCCATGACGTCGGCCGGCAGGGTGAGCCAGAATTCCTTGCCGCGATCGACGGTCCGGTCGCAGCCGATTTGCCCGCCGAGCAGGTTGGCGAGCAACTGGCAGATCGCCAGGCCGAGTCCGGTGCCGCCGCTGCCCTGCCGCTCGAGTTGGGAGAACGGGCGGAACAGCCGGGCCCGGTCGAGATCGGGGATCTCCGGCCCGCAATCCCGCACTGCGAAGCGCACCACCGGTTCGTCGTGCAGCGTCGACAGCGTGACGCGGATCGACGCCGGGCCGGGATCGGCGAACTTGGCGGCGTTGTTCACCAGGTTCATCAGCGCCTGGCGCAGCCGGCCCGAATCCGTCATCAGGCGCTCCGGCACACCCGGCGCGATGTAGACCGACAGTTCGACCCCACGCTCCTCCGCCTGGTAGCGGAAGAGGTCGCGCACGCCATCGGCCAGCGGGCGCAGCATGAAGGGCGCCGGACGCAGCTGCAGCCTGCCCACCTGCATGCGCGAAAGGTCGAGGATGTCGTTGAGCAGGCCGAGCAGGGCCTCGCCGGCCATCAGCCCGCTCTCGACCAACTGGCGTTGGGCGGCGGTGAGGTTGGATTGGTCCAGCAGGGTCAAGGAGTTCAAAGCCACGTTGAGCGGAGTGCGGATCTCGTGGCTGACGATCGCCACGAAACGGGATTTCTCCTGGGCGGCGATCTCGGCCTGCTCCCGGGCGCGGGCCTGCGCGTCCTCCGCCTGTTTACGGGCAGTGATGTCGCTGTACAGCGTCACCGAGCCGCCGTCCGGCAGCCGGGTCCGGCGCAGCTCGACCACCATACCGTTGAGCCGGACGCGGGTGGAGACGGGCGGCCAATCGAGCCGGTAGACCTCGGCCATCTGGCTGGCGACTTCGGTTTCGACGTCGCCGGGGCCGAACTCGCCGGCGAGCGCCTGGGCCCGCATGATGTCCTCCATCGACATCCCGACCCGCAACGCGTCCGGCGGCAGGCCGAGCAGGTCCACGCATTGGTCGTTCCACTGCACGAGCTTCAACTCGGAACTGAACATGGAGATGCCGTCGGACATGCCGGCCAGGGTCATGCCGAGCTGCACGCTTTTTTCGTCGGCGCGTTCGCGGGCGCGGGCGAGTTGCAGGTTAGCGGCTTCCAGCACCGCGCGGTCTTGCGCCAGCCGCTGCTCCCGGGCTGCGGCAGCGGAGATCATGCCGCCGACCGCGACCGCCAGGACCAGCACCAGCAACGTCACCGCCGTGGCGCCCAGCAGGGCCTGGCGGCGCCGGATCTCGGAGGGCCCCAGGGCGGCGGCGCGGTCCAAGCCGACGACCAGCGTCATGTCCTGTCCTGGGATCGCTCGCCAGGCATGCACCCGCACGTCCCTGTCGCTGCCGGACTGCCCGGTCCACGAAGGGGTGTCGGCGTTGAACATGGCCCGATACAGCGTCGAGTTGCTGATGTCGGTGCCCGGATCCTGCACACCGTGCAGCGAAATCGCGCGGACCAGGCCGTCGCGCCCGACCAGCATGATGATGCCGCGCGGCCCGAGATCGGCCTGGGACATGTCGCGCATCAATTCATTCAGATCGTAGCTCGCCACGATCACCCCGGCGAACGCGCCGCGAGCAGAATCCAGCCTGCGGGAAATGTTCAGGAACCACTCGCCGTTCATCTGGAACGGCCCCGTGGTCAGGAATCCCAGGCTGTCGCTGGCCCGGTGAGCGGAGAAGTAGTGCCGGGACGACAGGTCGGTATCGATCTGGTCTTTTCTGGTGCTGGCGATCACGCGGCCATGCGCGTCGGTCAGTTCGAGTTGGGAGATGATGTCCGACAGCGAGCCGGCGCGCCGGGTGAACGAGCTCAGGTCGAAACCGGCCGGGTCATGCTCCCAATCCATCTTTACCGCCCGCAAAGCCTGATCGATGGAGAGCACCTGGCGGTAGATCTGCTCCTCGAATACCAACGCGAGATTGCCGGCGCGGGCTTCGGTTTGGCGAAGCTGCTGATCCTGGTCCACGTCGGTGACGACCAGGACGGCCATCCAAGCCACAAGTGCCAGAATGACGGCAAGGGCCACGATCGCGACCTTGAGCGCACCGAGTTTGATGGGGCCAGCTTTGCTAGTACGTGTCACTTAACCCTATCCCAACAACTTATTAACGCGCAAAGCCGCGATCACGCGAGGGATTTGAACACGTACGGCGTGACTGCCCGTCCGGAGTTGCGCTGCAATGGTTTCCCGATCCCAAGGTTGCCGGGAGTTCATCAAGGACAACTCACCCCCCTCTACTTGAGTATCGACCCTTGTTATTACCACAGTGAAACGGAATATTGCGACAAGCCCGATGAGGCAGGTGCGACCGACACCTCTAATGCCACGAAAGACTTCGGTGTGGGCGTGAAATTCGCGACAATCATGCCAAACCGCGCCCGGATCGAAGACATCAAGCGGAAGAACCGTGGCGAAGAATCGTCGTCCGGCACCAGTTGGATGGCGGCAGCTATCGTGCGGCGAAGACCAAATCCCGGGAGTTCGCCAGAACGCAGGATTTCCCGTCCAAGATCGACGACAACCTGCAAAAGCGATAGGCTAACCAACAACACGGGAGAGTGCTGGCATGGACGGTTTACAGGGATTGCTCACGCCGCCGCTCGCCCGGCGCGGCTTCATGATGACGACACTGATCGCCGGGTTCACCATGGCGACGGAGCGGGTGGACGCGCAGGCCATCCACACCGACAGCACCGGGCTGGTCGCCGGCGAGATGGACGTGCCGGTGTCCGATGGTCATCTGCCCGGGTATTTTGCCAGGCCGCAGGGTGCCGGGCCGTTTCCGATCGTGCTGGTGGTGGAGGAGATCTTCGGCGTCCACGAATACATCAAGGACACTTGCCGCCGCCTTGCCAAGCTCGGCTATCTGGCTGCCACGGCGGAGCTCTATGCCCGCATCGGTGACCTTTCGAAGATGACGCAGATGAGCGACATCATGGCCGTGATCAACAAGGCGCCGGATGCGACCGTCATGACGGACCTCGATGCGGTCGCCGCCTGGGCCGCGGCCAACGAAGGCGACCCGAACCGCCTCGGCATCACCGGGTTCTGCCGCGGGGGCCGCGCCGTCTGGCTGTATGCCGCGCACAATCCGCACTTGAAAGCAGCCGTCGCCTGGTATGGCCCGATCGGCGGGACCCGCACCGACATCCAGCCCCATACCGTCATGGACATCGCCGGGGACATCAAGTGCCCGCTGCTCGGCCTGTATGGTGCGAAGGATCCGGGCATTCCCCCGGCCGATGTGGAGGCCGCCGCGGCCAAGGCACGCGCGGCCGGGATCCCAGTGGAAATCGTCGAATACCCGGACGCCGCCCACGCCTTCCATGCCGACTACCGGCCGAGCTACGTCCGGGACGCTGCGATGGACGGGTGGGACCGGATGCAGGCCTGGTTCCACAAATACGGCGTGGCGTAACGGCGCAGGCAACCCGCCCCGCGGCCACTGGTTGTGCTCGCTCAACCTCTGAGCGAAGGAGCACATCATGGCCGATGATAAGCACGAGAAGGCGTTGGATCTGACGGAGCAGGCGCTCGAGAAGCTGACCGACGGTGACGACAAGGCAGCCGACAAGCTGCTGAGCGAGGCCAAGAAGCTTGACCCGAGCGCCCCGGCCGAGGTGGTCCAGGACATGGACGAGGACGCAGCGGCGAAGGACTGATCGGCGGTGGTGGCGGGCCGCTCGCCCGCCACACCGTTTCAGGCCCGAATTTGTAAAGTCCACGATCGCGAAAATAATGTTCCACACTTTGCGGCAACCTGGAACCACACCGAGGCGCTGTCGCCGCAACGAGCCGCCATTTCGCGCTCGGATTGTGCAGGAGCAGATTATGCCTCAGTTCGACGCCACGATTAAGCATCTCAAGGACGGCGTGAAGAGCTTCACCGTCAAGGCCGCGGTCAAGAACATCGAGGGCTGGGAAGCGACGCTGGAAAAGGTTGAGGCCCCGGCTGCCAAGACGATCATCAAGGACCTCGAGAATCTGAGGAAGCACCTCGAGGCAGACCCGATCAATGGCGAGCAGATCAAGAAGCTGGTTCTGAAGCTCGGCAAGGAGACGGTGACGGTCGCCGGCAAGTCCGACAGCAAGCAGGCAGAGAAGATCAAGGCACTCGGCGAGGCCCTGACCCATGCCGCGGAAGGCGCCGAGGCGTAGGGAGCTAACTCATCCTCCCCCTCGTTTGGGGGAGGATTTCGCTATCAGGCAGTTCGGAGGGCGGCTCGGATGGCTTCCAGAGCGTCGTCCGCCCGGTCAGCATCGGGTCCGCCGGCTTGCGCCATGTCAGGTCGGCCACCGCCGCCCTTGCCACCGACCGCAATACTCGCCGCACGCACCAAATCGACGGCACTGACCCGCTTCAACAAATCGGACGACACACCCACCGCAACGGAGGCTTTACCGTCGGCGGTCGACACCACCGCTACCACGCTGCTGCCAGCCTGCTTGGCAATCGCCTCCACCAGCCCGCGCAACTCCTTGCCCGGGACTTCGCCAACATTGCGGGCCGCGAGGGCGATGCCGTTGATCTCCTCCAGCTCGGGCGCGCCATTGCCGGTCGCCAGCTTGCGCTGCAATTCGCTGACCTGTTTCTCCAGCCGCTTGCGGTCCTCGACCAGGATCGCGACGCGGCTGGGTACGTCGGCCGGGCTGCTCTTCAACAAGCCGGCAACTTCCTCGATCCGCCGCTCGCTCTCGGCAATCAGCGCCAGCGCTGCTTGCCCGGTCACGGCCTCGATCCGGCGCACGCCCGCGCTCACTGCGCCCTCGCCCACTAGGCGGAACAGGCCGATATCACCGGTGCGGTGAACATGCGTGCCACCACACAGCTCGATGGAAAAGGCGGGACGTTGCTCGTCGCCCTCCCCCATGCTCACGACGCGGACCTCATCGCCGTATTTCTCGCCGAACAGCGCCATCGCGCCCTCCGCCACCGCGGCCTCGGGCGTCATCAGCCGGGTGGTGACAGCGGTGTTCTCGCGAATTCGGGCGTTCACCTCCGCCTCCACCGCCTGCAAATCCGCCTTGGAAATCGGGGTCGGCTGGCTCACGTCGAAGCGCAGGCGGTCGGGCGCATTCAGGCTGCCCTTCTGCGCGACATGCGTGCCAAGCCGGCGACGCAGTGCCTCGTGCAGCAGGTGCGTCGCGCTGTGATGCGCTCTGATGGCGCCCCGCCGCCTGTGGTCAAGCTCGGCAAGCACGGCCGCGCCCACTGCGACCGACCCGGCCTCCACCGTTCCGATATGGGCGAACAGATCGCCAGCGCGCTTCTGCGTATCCGTGATCACGATCCGCAGACCGTCCGGCCCCGCGATCACGCCGGCATCACCGACCTGGCCGCCGCTCTCGGCATAGAACGGCGTCTGGTTCAGCACGACCGACACCTTGTCGCCCGCCTCCGCCCGCTCGACCGACATGCCGCCGATCACCAGGCCGGTCACCTGCGCCTCGGCCCGCTCGGTGCTGTAGCCCTGGAACTCGGTGGCGCCCACCTTCTCCCGCAGTTCGAACCACACCCGCTCGGTGCCAACGTCTCCGGTGCCGGCCCAGGCGGCACGGGCGCGGGTGCGTTGCTCGGCCATGGCGGTGTCGAACCCGGCCTGGTCCACGGTGCGGCCCTGCTCGCGCAACGCGTCGGCGGTCAGGTCCAGCGGGAAGCCATACGTGTCGTAGAGCCGGAACGCGACGTCACCGGGCAGTGCTTGGGACTCGCCGAGCTTGCCCACTTCCTCAGCCAGCAGGCCGAGGCCGCGATCCAGCATTGCCGCGAACCGCCCCTCCTCAAGCCGTAGCGTTTCGGTGATCAGCGCCTCGGCTGCGGGCAGTTCCGGGTAGGCGGCGCCCATTTGGCGGATCAGCACGGGGACCAGCTTCCACATCACCGGGTCGGTGCTGCCCATCATGTGCAGGTGGCGCATGGCGCGGCGCATGATCCGGCGCAGCACGTAGCCGCGGCCCTCGTTGGACGGCAGCACGCCCTCTGCGATCAGGAACGCGGTGGAGCGCAGATGGTCGGCGACCACGCGGTGGCTGGCGCGGAATGGGCCGTCCGGCTCCTGCCCGGTGATCTCGGCGCTGGCCAGGATCAGGGCGCGGAAGGTGTCGGTGTCGTAGTTGTCGTGCACCCCCTGCAGGATGGCGGCGAACCGCTCCATGCCCATGCCGGTGTCGATCGAGGGCCGCGGCAGGGGGGCGCGGACGCCGGGCGGACCCTCCTCGTACTGCATGAAGACGAGGTTCCAGATCTCGATGAACCGGTCGCCGTCCTCGTCCGGGCTGCCGGGCGGGCCGCCGGGAATGCTATCGCCGTGGTCGTAAAAGATCTCGGAGCAGGGGCCGCAGGGGCCGGTGTCCCCCATCCGCCAGAAATTGTCCGACGTGGGGATACGGATGATGCGGTCGTTGCCCAGCCCGGCGATGCTCTTCCACAAATTCGCGGCCTCGTCGTCCTCTGAGAAGACGGTGACCAGAAGCTTGTCCTTCGGGAGCGCGAAATCCTTGGTCAGCAGCGTCCAGGCCATCTCGATCGCAAGCGGCTTGAAGTAGTCGCCGAACGAGAAATTGCCCAGCATCTCGAAGAATGTGTGGTGGCGGGCCGTATAGCCGACATTGTCCAGGTCGTTATGCTTGCCACCGGCGCGCACGCATTTCTGCGCCGTGGTCGCCCGTGTATAAGGCCGCTTTTCGGCGCCGGTGAACACGTTCTTGAACTGCACCATGCCGCTATTGGTGAACAACAGGGTCGGGTCGTTGCGCGGCACGAGCGGCGAGGACGGCACGGCGGTGTGGCCGTTGCGGGTGAAGTAGTCGAGGAAGGTGGCGCGGATGTCGTTGCTGCTGGGCATGATAGGCCGAGATACCGCAGCCGGACCGGTTGGGCCAGACCCTGATGAAGGCAGGGGTCAGCAAGCGTGACCTAGCGTGCGCCGGGCGTGGCCGCTACGGTTTGCACAATCAAACCGGGAGGACGGGCCATGGCCGCGAGCCGCAAAGTCATCATCACCTGTGCCGTGACGGGCGCGATCCACACGCCCTCCATGTCGCCCTATTTGCCGATCACGCCCGACCAGATCACGGCCGACGCGGTCGGCGCCGCGGAGGCAGGGGCGGCCATCATCCACCTTCATGCCCGCGACCCGGTGACCGGCAAGCCGGACCAGACGCCCGAGGCCTTCGCCCGCTTCCTGCCCCGGGTGAAGCAGCAAACCAACGCCGTGATCAACATCACCAGCGGCGGCAGCCCGTTCATGAAGGTCGAGGAGCGGGTTAAGCCTGCCGCGCATTTCAAGCCGGAGGTGGCCAGCCTGAACATGGGGTCGATCAATTTCGGCCTGTACCACCTGCTCGACCGCTACAAGGAGTTCAAGCACGACTGGGAACGCCCGGCGCTGGAGGCTACCCGGGACCTGGTGTTCCGCAACAGCTTTGCCGACATCGAATACATCCTCGAGACCTGCAGCGAGAACGGCACACGGTTCGAATTCGAGTGCTACGACATCGCGCATCTGTACAACCTGAAGCACTTCCTGGACCGCGGCCTGGTGAAGCCGCCGCTGTTCGTGCAGTCGGTGTTCGGTATCCTCGGCGGCATCGGCACCCACCCGGAAGACATCATGCACATGAAGCGCACCGCCGACCGGCTGTTCGGTGACCAGTATCGCTGGTCCGTGCTCGGCGCCGGGGCGGCGCAGATGCGGGTGGCGGCGATCTCGGCGGCGATGGGCGGCAACGTGCGCGTCGGGCTGGAGGACAGCCTGTGGGCCGGGCCCGGCAAGCTCGCCACATCTTCCGCGGTGCAAGTGAAGCTGGCGCGGCAGATCATCGAGGGCCTGGGCTTGCAGATCGCCGGGCCGGACGAGGCGCGGGAGATCCTGTCGCTCAAGGGTGGGGACAAGACCGCGATATGACGTATCGTCTTCCGGTACTGGCCGATGCGGCCATGACAGCCGATCAGTTGCGGGTCTCCGAGGCGATCCGCTCCAGCCCCCGCGGCGTCGTGCAGGGGCCGCTGCTGGCTTGGCTGCACAGCCCCGAGTTGGCGGACCGCGCGCAGGCGTTGGGCGCGTTCTGCCGCTACGACACGTCGCTGCCGCCCCGGCTGTCGGAGTTGGCGATCATCACGGCGGGGGCGTATTGGAAGGCCGGGTTCGAGTGGTTCGTGCACGCCCCAATCGCCGAGAAGGCCGGCCTCGACCCGGCGGCGATCGAGGCGTTGCGCACCGGCGCCACCCCGCATTTCGAGAACGAGGACGAACAGGCGGTGTGGCGGTTCTCCCACCATCTGCTGCACGACCGCGAGGTGCCGGACGCGACCTATCGCACGGTTGAGGAGCTGTTGGGTCCGGAGGCGACGGTCGAGCTGGTGGGCGTGCTCGGCTACTACGGGCTGATCTGCATGACGATCAAGGCCTTCGGGGTGCCGATACCGGAAGGCGGCAAGGGGCCGTTCGAAGCTTAGGCGCTTCCTTCTCCCTCTCCCCTTGAGGGAGAGGGTTGGGGTGAGGGGTGTCTAGCCCGGGTCCGTGCCAAAGCCGCCCTCACCCCGCCCCTCTCCCATGGAGGACGGGAGAGGGAGAAAGGAAGTCAGGCCTCGCGTTCAAGCCGGGCCTGGTAGGTCTTCAGATGCAGGTAGGCCAGCCGTAACAGGGGTGATGCGCCAGCCCCACCCCGGCGCAGCAAGTCGCCGATCACGTGGTCGACCTCTACCGGGCCACGCCGCTCCACATCGCGCATCATCGAGGCCGTCACCGGCGAACCCGCCGTCGTGACCATCGTCTTCAGCCGCTCCAGCCCGGCCGGGCGCGCCGCATAGCCGTTGCGCTCGACGATGGCGGCACACTCGGCGGCGATGCCGAGCGGCACCTCATTGGCCTCCGCCGCCACCACGTCGCCGATCGTGGCGCGCATCAGGCAGGTCGTGGCGGCGATCGTGGTGATGAACACCCACTTGTCCCACATGTCCTGCATGATCGTCTCGCTGAGCCGCCCGGACGCCGGGGCCAAAGCCGCCGCCAAAGCCTGGGTGTTGGGTGCAGGCGCCCGATTGCGTTCACCCAGAGATAGCGACTGCATTTCGCCGAACTGGCGAATGGTGCCATCGGGCTCGAGCGTGGTGGAAATCGCGCATTGGCCGCCCAGCACCGCCGCCTCGCCGAAACGGGCCACCAGCGCGTCGATATGCGCCATGCCGTTCAGCAGCGGCAAAATTTTCGTGGCGGGGCCGACGGCCGGGGCCATCGAGCCGATCGCACTGTCCAGGTCGTACGCCTTGCAGCTCAGCACCACCGCGTCGAACGGCCCGGTGATGCCACCTTCCTGCACCGTCGCCGGCGACGGGATCGTAACGTCACCGCGCGGGCTGCGGATCACCAGGCCGTTCTCGGCCAATTGTGCGGCCCGGCGCGGACGCACCAGGAACGTTACGTCCGATCCGGCCTCCAACATGCGGCCGCCGAAATAACCGCCGATCGCTCCGGCGCCGACTACGAGAATGCGCATCACCGTTTCCTCCGCTTGTTCGAAACACAGCCCGACGACTCACCTTGGCAGGTCGAACAGAAGGCAGGTCGTACTGCCGATCGCGCACAGCTGCCCGGCGGCGTCGGTGGCGCGGGCCTCGGCCGCTGCCATCTGCCGGCCGCCATGCACCACCTGCCCTACCGCCGTGATCAGCCCGCTCGCCGCCGTCACCGCACGCAGATAGTTCACCTTGATCTCGAGCGTTGTGTAGCCGCGTCCCTGTGGAACGGTGGAGTGCACGGCGCAGCCCAGCACCGAGTCCAGCAGCGTCGCCATCATGCCGCCATGCATCGCACCATTCAGGTTGTTCATGTGCCCGCCGGGCGGCAGAGTCATAGTGACGCGACCCGGCTCGATCCCGGTGATGTCGAAGCCGAGCAGGGCCCCGATCGGCGCCCGCGGCACCGTCGCCGCCTGGATCGCACGCAGGTAATCAATGCCCGCCATGCCACGCCCAGCCGAAGCGCCGGCGCGCGGATCGTCCCACGTGACGACACGCTCCCGCACGCCGTCGTCTGGAATAGGCTGCGCCTCAGGCAGGTCGAACACTAGCAAGGTCGTGCTCGCCGTGGCGTAGGCCCGGCCTTTCCCGTCCGTGATGCGGCCCTCCGCCACGCCCACCTGGCGGCCGGCATGCACGCAGGTCCCCTCGGCCACCACCTCGCCCGAAGCTTCGGTCAGGGCTCGCAGATAGTTGACCTTGATCTCCAACGTCACACAGCGGCGGCCCGGCGGCAGCGTGGATTGCACGGCGCAGGCCATCACCGTGTCCAAAGCCGTCGCGATCACGCCGCCATGCACAGTGCCGATCGGGTTGTAGTGATACTCCGCCGGGGTCAGCGTCATGCGCACCCGGCCGATGTCGACCGATTGAACCGCCATGCCGATCAGCGCGATGCCCGGCGGCGCGGGACTCTCCCCGGCCGCCATCGCACGCAACCCGTCCAGTCCGGACAGTGCCGCATCTGGCAGCGCCGGCCGATCCCAGCGAATGACCCGGCGACGCACGGCGACGGCGTCCATGGCCTACGCGGCGACGGACCGGCGGTTCACCTTGAACGCCGGGCCATCGATCGGCAGGCCCGTCGCGCGGTCCACCAGCACCGGATCCGCCGGCTCGCCCGTCTCGGCGTTGACGATCTGCACCCGCGGACCTTCGGGCGCGAAGTGGCGGTTGCCCCACGTCATCAGGCTCAGCAACACAGGCCGGAAGTCCCGGCCACGCTCGGTCAGCACGTATTCGTCGCGCGGCGGACGCTCGCAATAGCGGCGGCGTTCCAGCAGCCCCGCGGCAACCAGGGCCTTCAATCGCCGGGTCAGCATGTTGGGGGCGACGCCGAGGGCATCGCGGAACTCGTCGAAGCGCGTGCGGCCGTTGAACGCCTCCCGCAGGATCAATATGCTCCACCACTCGCCCACATGTTCCAGGCTGCGAGCGATGGGGCACGGCATGTCGCCGAACGATGTGCGTTGCATCCCGTGGTTACTATCATCGTGCAACTAAATTGTCAAAGCGGCCGGCCAACGGCTAGGCTGCCAAACATAGGATATACGGGGAACAACCATGTCCGAGACACAGACGCTCCGGATCCATGTCGACCGGGAAAAGTGCCAGGGCCACAACCGCTGTAAGCTGGCTGCCCCAGCCCTGTTCGTCCTGGACGAATACGGCTACGCGAGCGAGGTCGGCGACGGTATCGTGCCGGCCGACCAGACCGCGCAAGCGCGCCTGGCCCGGGCCAACTGCCCCGAATTCGCCGTCAGCCTGCGCCGGCCGGCATGAGCGCACCGGCACGCCCGCCCAGCCGCGATTGGGCCACCGATTTCGACCATCTGGACCCGCGCTGGGCACAGGACCCCTTTCCGATCTGGGCCGGCCTGCGCAACGCCTGTCCGGTGGCCCATACAGACCGCTTCCAGGGTTGCTACTTTCCCAGCACCTATGCCGGCGTGCGCGCCGTGGCCTACGACACCGAGAACTTCTCCTCCCGTCGCATCATCGTGCGCGACGAACGCATCAACCCGGTACCAGCGCCGCCGATCACGTCCGACCCGCCGGAGCACAAGCCGTGGAAGCACGCGGTGTTGCCCCCGTTCACCCCGGACGAGGTGGCGAAGCTGGAGCCGCAGACCCGGGCGGTGTGCAACGCACTGATCGAGAGCTTTCCCACCGAGGGCTGCGACGTCGCCGAAATGTATACCCGCCACATTCCCGTGCGCGTGATCGCCCACATGCTGGGCCTGCCGGAGAACGACGGTGACATGTTCCGCCGCTGGATCCACGAGATCCTGGAACTCGGCATCACCGACCCCTCGGTGATCATGCCGAACACGATGGAGATGCACGCCTATTTCGCCGCCGAAATCGCCAAGCGCCAGGCGAACCCGACCGACGACCTGATCACCCGCATGATGCGCACCCGGATCGGCGGCCAGCCCGCCGACCCGGCGCATGTGGTGGGCGTGCTGCGGCTGCTGCTGATTGCCGGGATCGACACCACCTGGTCCGCCATCGGCTCGGCCCTGTGGCACCTGGCCGAACACCCGGAGGACGCCGCCCGCCTGCGCGCCGAGCCAGCCTTGATGCCGACCGCGATCGAGGAATTCCTGCGCGCCTTCGCCCCCGTGACCATGGCACGCGAAGTGGTCGGCGAGACGGAGGTGGAAGGCTGCCCGATGAAGGCCGGGCACATGGTGCTGCTGTCGTTCCCCGCCGCCAACCGTGACCCGGCGGTGTTCCCCGATCCCGACCGCGTCATCCTGGACCGCGCCGAGAACCGCCACGCCGCGTTCGGTCTCGGCATCCACCGCTGCGTCGGCAGCAACCTGGCGCGCATGGAGTTGACGGTCGCGGTCGAGACATTCCTGCAGCGCGTGCCCGCCTTCCGCATGGCCGGCCCGGTGCGTTGGGCGGTCGGCACCGTGCGCGGCCCGCGCAGCTTGCCGATGGCGTTTGGCTGAGCCGTCGCCGAGTGCGGCCGGGCGTGGTAACCACCGCACATGGCCTATCTCGACAAAGTTCTGCGTCCCGAGGAGACGGTGCACTTCCACGGCCGGCTGCACTGGTTGATCTATGGCCGCGGGCTGCTCTGCCTGATTGCGGGGATCGCAATCCTGCTGGCGGCGATGATGATGCACGAGCCGGATCTGAGCCGGGTGACGGCGTATCTCGCGATCGCAGTGCTGCTAACCTCCGCGTGGTTGCTGGTGCTAGCGGGCATCCGCCGGAACACGGCCGAGTTCGTGGTGACAGACCGTCGCGTGATCTTGAAGCACGGCTTGCTGGGCCGGCACACCGCCGAGATGAACGTCAGCAAGATCGAAAGCGTGGATGTGGAGCAGGGCTTGCTCGGCCGCATCTTCGGCTTCGGCACGCTGATCGTGCGCGGCACCGGTGCGAGCCTGGAACCGCTGCGCAATGTGGCGGACCCGATCGGGATGCGGAACGCGATCTTAGTTGGCTAGCGTCTCCCTCTCCCGTCCTTCACGGGAGAGGGTCGGGGTGAGGGCCGCTTAACCTTGCTAAGCCCGTGCCTGCACGCCCCTCACCCCGGCCCTCTCCCACAAGGGGGAGGGAAGCTTACGAGCGATAGATCGGTGCACCGGCGGGGGCGCCAGTGGCCCCGCCATCGACCACGATCTCCGCAGCGTTCACGTATGAGGAGTCGTCCGAGGCGAGATACAGCGCCGCCTTGGCCAACTCGTCGGCCTCGCCGAACCGGCCCATCGGGATCGTGCGGTTGAACCCACCCTCCAGCGCGGCCAACGCTTCCGGCGTCGGCGCCCGGCCGGACCAGATCGGGGTGCGCGTCGCGCCCGGTACCACCAGGTTCACCCGGATCCCGCGCGGGGCGAGCTCGGAGGCGAGATTGCGCACCATCGCCCGCACGCCCGCCTTCGTGGCGGCATAGGCAGAGGAGCCGGGAATGCCCAGCACGGCATGCACGGAGCCGTTCAGGATCACCGAGGCACCCGTTCCAAGATGGGGCAACGCCGCCTGCACGGTGAAGAATACGCCGGTGAGGTTGGTCCGGACGATCGCCTCGAACGCCTCGAGCGTCGTCTGCCCGATCGGCGTGGCGCCCGGCACGCCGGCATTGGCGAACAAGATGTCGAGCCCGCCGAAATGCCGCGCCGTCTGGTTCGCCGCTGCCTCCAGCCCTGCCACATCGGTCACGTCGGTGTTGATCGCCAGCAGCTTCGGCCCGAGCTCGCGCGCCGCCGCGTCCAGCGTCTCCTGGTTGCGGCCGGTGATGGCGACGTTGGCCCCCTCGGCGATGAACAGCCGAGCTGTCGCCAAGCCGATGCCGCTATTGCCGCCAGTGATCCACGCCGTCTTGCCCGCTAGTCTCATGATGGCTCGCTCCAGTGGGTATCATGATGATACCGACTGCGCGAACATAAGCCGGTGGTTTTGGATTGCAACCGTGACGATGCCGATGCGGGAGATGTGTCAGGAGAGGGTGGTTGGGGCGGGAGGGATCGAACCTCCGAATGGCGGAATCAAAATCCGCTGCCTTACCGCTTGGCGACGCCCCACGCGTCCGTGCCCGTCAATACGGCGGCACCGCCGGGTTCGTAAAGAGCGCCGGCGCTACGCCACCACTCCGGCGGCAGAAGTATAGCACCCTGCCCGGCCTCCGCCGGGGTCGCGAACAGGGCGAAGCAGGTGGCACCGGAGCCGCTCATACGCGCCAGCAGGCAGCCAGGTAAGGCCCGCAATGCCGCGAGCACTGGGCCGATCGCGGGGGAAACCGCCATGGCCGGCGCCTCGAGATCGTTGCCCGACCCGGCCAGCGTCGCCGCCAGGGCGGCCGCATCCGGCCATGCAAGTATTCCGGTCATCGCGGGTGAGAACGGCCCCACCCTGGCACGGAACACGTCCGCCGTCGCGACGGCGATACCGGGATTGGCTAGCAGGACGCCACACATCGGAAGGGTCGGTAACGGCGACAGCACTTCCCCGATCCCGGTCATCCGCGCCGGGCGGCTGGCGAGACAAACCGGCACGTCCGCACCGAGCCCCAGCGCGATGTCCGCCAGCGCCCGCTCGCCGGGATCGACCTCCCACAGGCGGCACAGAAGCCGCAACGCCGCAGCCGCATCGGCCGAGCCTCCGCCAATCCCGGAGGCTACCGGCAGATGCTTCTCCAGCACCAGTGCCGCCCCGGCCGACCGGCCGGCCCAGTTCGCCAACGCACGCGCGGCCCGGAGCACCAGATTGTCCGGTTCCGCCCGCAACCCGGCGGCGAAGGGCCCCTCCAGGCGGAGCGACAGGCCGGGTGCCACCGCGCCATGCACAATGTCGGCCGCCGGGCCGAAGGCGACCAGGCTATCCAGCAGGTGGTAGCCATCGGGCCGTCGCCCCGTGACCAGCAGGCTGAGATTGACCTTGGCCGGCGCCGGCTCCGACAGCGTCAGGCTCACTCCACGTGGTGCTCGACGCTGGCGGCAGGCGCGGGAGCACCGGCCAGCTTCGCCTGCAACTCGCGCTCCTCCTGCGGCTCGGGATTGAGGATCAGGGCGCGGCGCCACTGCACCTCCGCCTCGCGCTTGCGGCCCAATGCCATGTAAGCATCGCCGAGATGGCCGTTGATCGTGGCGTCCTCGGGCTCCAGCTCGGCGGCATGCTCGAGAAAGTGGACTGCCCCTCCCTTGTCGCCCTGCTGCAGCAGCACCCAGCCGAGGCTGTCCACGATCGAGCCGTCGTTCGGCCGCAGTTCCACCGCACGCTCGATCATCTGGCGGGCCTGCAGCAGATTGCGGCCCTGCTCCGTCCAGGCATAGCCGAGATAGTTCAGGACGAACGGCTGGTCCGGTTGCAATTGGAGCGCGTGCAGGAAGTCGGCCTCCGCGTGCGGCCAGTCATGGGCTCGGTCGTAGGCCATGCCTTGCTCGTAGAAGATCACCCAATTGGCCGGGCCGGGATTGCGCAGCCGCTCGATGGCCCGCCCATAGGTCGCGGCGGCCTCGGCGAAATGGCCCTGGTCGCGCTGCATCTGTGCCAATAGCGCCAGCGGTTCGGGACGGTCGGCATACTGGCTGGCCAACTGCTCCAGCCGCTGATCCGCCTCGCCCATGTGCCCCATCCGCTCGGCATATTGCGCCTGCCGCAACTGCGCCAACGCGGCGAGCGGGTCGTTGGCGGGCACGGGGGCAAGTGTTGCCGACGCGCCCTCCAGGTCGCCGTTCGCGGCCTGCATCTCGGCGTCGAGCAGGCGGGCGGAGGTGAAATCAGGCCGCAGATCCAGTGCCAGCCGCAGCAGGACGAACGAGAACTCGGTCGCGTCCTGCCGCTGCAGGCTGGCGGCGAGCGCGAGATAGGCCTCGGCGATCCCGTCGGCAGCGGTCCGCACCTTCATGGCGCCGACGTCTTGCTGCAAAGCGGGTTCCGCGATCGCCAGTTCCGGGCTGGCATCCACGGTGGCTCGGATGGTGGCGCGGGCCTCCGCCAATTGCCCGGTGCGGGCCTGGAAGCTGGCCGCGAGCGTGCCGAGGCGCAAGTTGAGCGCGCCGTATTCGACCAGGGCGATCCGGTACAATCTTGCTGCATCGGCCGTGCGCCCGGCCATGTCGCTGATCAGCGCAGCATGCAGGGCAAAGACGCCACGGTAGCGCGTGCCCTCGACAAACGGGCGCAGCGTGTTCAAAGCCTCGTCCGTGGCACCGGCGCCCTGCTCTGCCCAGGCCCGCAGCAGCGGTTGCAGGACCTGGGTCGCGCCTTGGGTTGGCAGGCCGGCGAACTTAGCCTCGGCCGCGCGCCAGTTGCCGGCCTTCACGTCGGCATCCGCCAGCAGCAGTAGCGCCGCCGGGCTGGATGGCAGCTTTTGCGCGAGGGTCAGCGCTTCCGGGCGGCCGTCCAATACGGCGGGACCGAACGCCTCCCGTTGCAACTCTGGGTTGTTCGGGTCCGAGTTCAACGCTTTGAGCAGGTTATCGGCCGCGGTATTGAGGTCGGTCCGGCTGAGCGCAAACCGGCCCACGAGGTACTCCCCCGCGGACTGGTCCAACGCGCGGGATTGCGGCCCGGGCGGCTCGGCAGGATCGGCCGCCGCGCAGGCGGAGACCAGCGAGGCGGCCAGAAGGATGGCGCGGGACGGACGAATAATGCGGACCATGGGCTGGGAGTATTATCCGTCCGGCCGCAGCCGCGCCAGGGGCGGCCCCGGCTACATGCCGCCGGGGTAGTTTGGTCCCCCTGCGCCTTCGGGGACGCACCAGTCGATGTTCTGGGTCGGGTCCTTGATGTCGCACGTTTTGCAGTGGACACAGTTTTGCGCGTTGATTTGCAAACGCGGTTCCCCCTCCTCCACGCCGACCGCCTCGTACACGCCGGCGGGGCAGTAGCGGCTTTCGGGGCTGCGATACTCGTCCCAGTTCACGCCGCGCCACTTCGCCGGGTCACGCAGGCGCAGATGCACCGGCTGGTTCTCCTCGTGGTTGGTGTTGCTGATGAACACGGAGGAGAGTTTGTCGAACGTCAGTTTGCCGTCGGGCTTGGGGTAAGCAATAGGCTCGGCCTTATTCGCGTCGGTGAGTGTCTCGTTATCCGCGTGAGGATGATGGAACGTCCAAGGAGCACGCCCCTTGAACACGAAGGTGTCCAGCGCGGAATAGGCTATTCCTTTGTACAGTCCGAACTTCGCAAAAGCCGGGCGGATGTTGCGGGCGGCACTCAGCTCCTCCCACACCCAGCTCGCCTTCAACTTGGCGGTGAAGCTCTCGGGTTCGGGGGGACGATTGCCGGCCAGCGCCTCTGCAACCGCTTCGGCCGCCAGCATGCCGGACTTCATCGCCGTGTGCGTGCCCTTGATCTTCGGCACGTTCAAGAACCCGGCCGTATCGCCGATCAAAGCGCCGCCCGGGAAGGTCAGCTTGGGCATCGACTGCAGGCCGCCCTCGCTGAGCGCACGCGCACCGTAGCTGATGCGGCGGCCGCCCTCGAAGTGCTTGCGCACCGCCGGGTGGGTCTTGAAGCGCTGCATCTCGTCGAACGGCGACAGCCAGGGGTTCTTGTAGTCCAGGCCCACGACGAAGCCGTAGGACACCATGCGGTCGCCCCAGTGATACAGCCACGAGCCGCCATAGGTGCCGGGATCCAGGGGCCATCCAACGGTGTGCTCGATTAGGCCAGGCCTATGCACCTCGGCCGGAACCTCCCACAGCTCCTTGATGCCCAGCGCGTAGGTCGGCGGATCGCGCCCATCGCGCAGGTTGAAACGCTCGGCCAGCTTCTTGGTCAGCGAGCCGCGGCAGCCCTCGCCGAACAGCGTATAGGTCGCACGCAACTCCATGCCGGGCTGGTAATTCGGGCCGTGCTCGCCGCCCTTCTCCACGCCCATGTCCCCGGTGGCGACGCCGACGATGCGGCCATCCTCCTCCAACAACTCGGCTGCGGCGAAACCGGGATAGATCTCGACCCCCAGTTCCTCGGCCTGCTGCCCCAGCCACCGCACCACATTGCCCAGTGAAACGATGTAGTTGCCATGGTTGTGCATCTGCGGCGGCGTGGGCAATTGAATGGCGCGCTTCTTGGTCAGGAAGACGAAACGGTCCTCGCCCGCCGGGGTGGTGAGCGGGGCGCCGCGCTCCTTCCAGTCGGGCAGCAATTCGGCGAGAGCACGCGGCTCGATCACCGCGCCGGATAGGATGTGCGCGCCCACTTCGCCGCCCTTTTCCACGACGCAGACGGTGGTTTCCGGCGCCAATTGTTTCAGGCGGATCGCGGCCGCGAGCCCTGCCGGCCCGGCCCCCACGATCACCACATCGAACTCCATCGCCTCGCGCTCGGACATCTCGTGCTCCCTTTGCCCATCAAATTAGGAACGTTGTGCCGAACGCGCCACCCGGGACGTTGCACCGCGCCGCCCTGAAGGCGAAGAAGGGGGCCATGGACGATCTGGGATGGCTCAGGCTGCAGCTGGAATGGGGCGCCGACGAGGCGTTGGCGGAGCAACCGGTCGACCGGCGCAACGCCCCTGCCCCGATGTCTGCGCCGCCCCCCGCCCTCGCGCCAGCACGGCTCAGCCCGCCGCAAGCCCTGGCCCCGAACTTGCCGAGCGCCGCGGGAGCGTTGGCGCGCGCCCAAGCCTTGGCTGCGTCCGCCCAGACGCCGGCCGCCCTGCGTGACGCCCTGGCGGAGTTCGATGGCTGCGCACTTCGCACCACCGCCACCAGCCTCGTGTTCAGCGAGGGCGACCCGGCCGCCCGCCTGGTGCTGATTGCCGACGTGCCCGGCCCGGCGGAGGACCGGTCGGGCCACCCCTTCGCCGGGCCGGCGGCGCAGTTCCTCGACCGGATGTTCGCCTCGGCCGGGCTGGACCGATCGGCCACCCTGGCGATGAGCCTGCTGCCCTGGCGTCCACCCGGAGATCGCAAACCGGCCGAGAGCGAGGTTCAGCTCTGCCTCCCGTTCCTGCTGAGGCACCTCGAACTGGTCGCGCCGCGGCGGGTGGTGGTGTTCGGTGCCGTAGCAGCGCGCACCCTGTTCCCGGGCGAGGCGCGGCGGCTGCGCACAGGATGGCAGAGCCTACGTGTCGCCGGTCTGAATGAGGATCTTCCTACACTCGTATGTTCGTCCGTTCTGCACATACAAGCGACCCCGGCGGCAAAGCGCGACGCATGGGCGAACCTCGTCCGTCTCAAGCGGGCACTGGAGACAGATCACGATTAAGTGATAAGCCGTAACAACCGTGGCTTGGCAAAAGGTCCAACGGATTCGCAGGGCTGTTATTAATCTGTGGCATTGCCCGGCTACTCCGATCCGTGTAGCGCCGCCCCCGCTATGCGAGGAGTTGGCCAAACGCTCTCCCGCCTACCCGCCGCCCGAGCGCTCGTCGCTGGGGCCGCGATCCTCGCCGGGTCTTTCCCGGCGGGAGCAGTGCGCGCAGCGGCGATGGCTGAAGACACCGCCTTCGCCAACCCCCGCATCGGCCCCGATGTGCCCGGTGGCGGGCTGGATGGCGCAGGCCTGCCGCAGCCGCTTGCCCCCAGCGATGCCGTGCGTCTCCGGCGCGTGTTCAGCCTGCAGGCCGCTGGCAACATCGCGGAAGCGACGTCGGAGATGGTGGGCGTCGCAAGCCCCCTGCTCACCGGCCATGTGTTGGCGCAACGGTATCTCAGCCGGTTCACTCAACCGAGTTCGGCGGAACTGGCATCGTGGCTGGCGCGCTACCCCGACCACCCTGACGCATCCGCCGTCCACGCCACGTTGTTGTTGCGGCTAGCCTCGGGAATGCAGCCGCCACCGGCGCCGACGGCCGCGAGCCTCGCCCCGCAGGAACCCGCCGCGGAGTCTCCGGAGGAGGATACCGCACCGGCCGCGCGCCTGCCGCGCAACCCGCTGTTGGACAAGACGGTGCACGAGCGTGCGCACGCCGGCAATTTCGACAGCGCCCTGCATTTGCTGAGCCGTACGAAGGGATTGGACGCCGTGTATGGCGCCCAGTTGAGGGCTGAAATCGCCCAATCGATGTTCAGCCAAGGGCATGACGAGCAAGCCCTTCATGTGGCCGAAGGTGCGTTGCGACAGTCCGCCGGCCGTATCGGTTTGGCTGGTTATGTGGGCGGGTTGGCCGCCTGGCGGCTGAACCGGCCAGCGGAGGCGCAGGCCCTGTTCGAGGCCGCCAACCAAGCCGAGATTGCTTCTCCAAGCCTTCAGGCCGGCGCCGCCTTCTGGGCCGCGCGCAGTCATCTACGCACCCGCGATTTCCCGGGCTACGCGCCTTGGATGCATCGCGCTGCCGCGATCAACCACACGTTCTACGGCCTGCTCGCACGCCGTAGCCTTGGGTTCGCGCCGTACACCGATGGCAGCCGCGACACGCTCGGCTCGGCGGATGGCGACGCGCTGATGGCCAACCCACACGGCATGCGCGCCTTTGCCCTGTTGCAGGTCGGGCAGACCAAACGCGCCGAGGCCGAGTTACGCTATCTATGGCCGGAGGTCTGCGGCGACGCCGGCTTGAGCGGCGCGGTGATGCGCGTGGCAGAGGCCGCAGGTTTGACGGACCTTGCCGCCCAGCTGGCCGGACTGATCGAGACGGCGCAGGGGAGGCCGCATGACGACGCGCGTTTCCCGATCCCTGTGCTGCGGCCGGCCGGCGGCTTCAAGATGGACCCGGCCCTGGTGTATGCGCTGACACGGCTCGAATCGAACTTCGACCCGGACGCCGTGTCCAGCGTTGGCGCGCGTGGGCTGATGCAGCTGATGCCGGTTACCGCAAGCTACATGAGCGGCGATGGTGGCCTGCAGTCCGGCCGCTACGCTCATCGCCTGCACGACCCGGCGATCAACCTGTCCATCGGCCAGAGCTATGTAAAATATCTTTCGACGATGGATGGCGTGGGCGGCGACCTGATCCGGTTGTTGGGCAGCTATAATGCCGGACCTACGAGCTTCGCGCGCATGGAGGCTGCCATGCCGGCCGGGACCGACCCCTTGCTGTTCATCGAGAGCATCCCCAATGACGAGACGCGCGGTTTCGTGCCGCGCGCGCTGGCCTATTCCTGGATCTACGCGGCACGCCTGCATCTACCATCGCCAAGCCTTGACGCGTTGGCCGCCGGGGAGTGGCCGGTGTTCCAGGCGGAAGTGCCGCGACGGGACGTAATAGCGCGCCTGCACTGAAGGAGCCTGTCCGTTGGGCATCGATCCGTCCCGCCGTTTCGTGCCTGTCGCCATCGCGGTGCTGACCGTGTCCGACACCCGCACCGCCGACAACGATACGTCCGGCGACACGCTGGCCGCTCGCGTTCAGGCCGCCGGGCACAGGCTGGCAGACCGTGCGATCGAGCGCGATGACGCGAAAGCGATCGAGCAGCGGCTACGCGGTTGGATTGCGGACCCGATGATCGACGCGGTAATCACCACCGGGGGTACGGGAATCACGGGGCGCGATGTGACTCCGGAAGCATTCGATCGCGTTCTGGAAAAGCGCATCGAAGGGTTCGGCGAGTTGTTCCGTATGCTCAGCTACAACAAGATCGGCACGTCGACCATTCAGTCGCGCGCGATCGGCGGGGTGTCCGGCGGCACTTATCTATTCGCCCTTCCGGGCAGTACGGGTGCGGTCAAGGACGGGTGGGACGACATCCTGCTTTGGCAACTCGATAGCCGTTTCCGGCCATGCAACCTGGTGGAGCTGATGCCGCGATTGCAAGAGCACCTCGGCACGACGGCGTGAGGAAACAGGTAATGCCTAATCCAGGGCGTAGGGTGCAATCCGCTTGGAGGATTGCACCTTTACGTCGCGCTGATCGGAGCGTGTGTCTGGTGCAATGCAAAAGCGCATTGCACCCTACAAGGTGAGACGAGGCGATGATTGAGGCTGGGCCTAATTAGGTGCTACCTTCGCGTAGGACAAGCGCTACGAGCGGTCCGCGCGTTCGGGCACGAAATCCAACCCGCCGAGTCCCAGTTTCCCAAGCCCCTTGCTCACCTTCACCGCGTGACCTGGCTTGCGGGTGGCGGCCCATAGCGCGCCGTACACCCCCAGTTGTGCCAAGCCCACCGCCGCCGTTCCGAGACGGGTCATCAGCTTGCGGTCGCTGATCGCCAGGCGCACCGCGGCCGAATGCCGCGCACTACGCTGCACGCGCTTGGCCATGTAGCCGGCGGATAGACGGCCGGCCTCGTTGAACTCACTCACCTTGGCGTCCGGGCACCACACGAAGCGGCGCCCCGCCTTGGCGAGCCCGAGCAGCAGCATCGTGTCCTCGCCGCCCGCGCGGCCGAACTCCTCATCGAATGGCCCGGGCCCGGCAAGACAGGTCGCGCGGCGTAGCATCGAATTGCCCGTGCCGAGCCCTCGGGCCTGGGGTGGCCACCAATCCAGCGGGCGGATCTCGGTGTCGGCGGGCAGGCGGAAATCCGTCGTGTAGAATGCCCCGGCCGGGTCCCAGGCCGGGGCCACGCCGCCCTCGAACACCGGGTATTTCGGCCCAAAACTTGCGTCGGCGCCGGTCCGGTCGAGGCAGGCCAGGTGGGAGGCGAGCCAGCCGGGCTCGGGCGCCTCGTCATCGTCGACGAACGCGATCAACGCACCGGCCGCCTCGGCGATGCCGCGATTGCGGGCCGTGGCGATGTTGCGCACCCCCGCCTGGACGTGGCGCAACGGCACGGGCGAGGGGAGGCCTGCCACGAGAGCGGCCGCCAACTGGTCCGGGTGGTTGTCCGCCACCACGATCTCCCACCCGACATTCACCTTCTGTTCAATGCAAGCGCGCAACGTGCGCTCCAGCAGCGCCAGCCGGTCGTAGCAGGGAATCACGACGCTGACGGTGGGGGCAGTCACACGGCTTCTCCTCGAGCGGGACGGTTGGAGATTTCGGACGGAGGTGGGGTGGAATGGAGGGGATCATGCGCCGAGGGGGGAGCCAGCCGAACACGGACTCGCAGGCCTGGGTCAATCGGCTGACCGTCGTCGTGCTGATGCTGACGCTGCTCTACCTTATCGTGGGTATTCCAGAATTCCACCACGACTTTGCGGCCGACCTCACCACGGACGCGGTCGACCCGGTCCACCGGTTCCTCTGGCTGGGCCTGTTCGGGGCGTCCCTCCCCGTGGGGTGGGCGCGCTGGCGGCAAACCCTGGCGCTGCTGCGGGCGAGTTGGCCGCTGCTGCTGCTGTATGCCTACTTCTTCGCGAGTACCTTCTGGGCGCTGGACCCGGATGTGTCGCTGCGTCGCTTCATCCTGGCGACGATGCAGCTGCTGCAGCTCGCCATGCTGCTGTCCGGGCTGAAGCGGGCGTCCACCTTGCACCTTCTGATAGCGGCAGCCTGCGTGATCGGCGCCACCGCCGATCTGCTCACCTATGCCGTGGCGCCCGGCTTCGCGATGGCGGAGGACGGGTTCACCGGCCTGCAGTTGCAGAAGAACCAGACGGGGCTTTTGATGATGTACGGCTGCCTGTCCGCGGGGACCGCGTACTTCCTCGTGCACGGCCGGTGGACGCGGCTGGCGATCGCCGGGTCGGTCGTGATGATGGCCGGATTGCTGGTTGCCACCCGCTCCAGCACCAGCCAGTCCGTCGTGCTCATCACGCCCGTGATGCTGCCGCTGTTGCTGGTGGTCTCGCGCCAACCCGCGGCCATGGTCTGGGCGGTGGTGGCCGGGGCCCTGGCGACGGTGGCCGCGGTCTCGTTCGGCTACCTCGCCTATTGCGGCGTGACGGGGACCGACCCCTGGCTGCCGTTGCGGGGCGTGACCTTCACGATGCGCACGGACATATGGTCCTTCGTCGTGGAGGAGATCGACAAGCGGCCTTGGCTCGGGGCGGGCTACAATTCGTTCTGGGCGATCGATCCGGCGATCCAACCGAGCCTGAAAAGCGACGAGTGGTTCGGTCGATATGCCATCATCAACGAGGCCCATGACGGCTATCTCGATCTGTTGGCGACGGGCGGTATCGTCGGACTCAGTGGTGGGTTGCTGGTCATATTTCGAACGATCGGCATCTCCGCCACCGCGCTGGCCAAGGCGGACCCGACCGCCATCGCCGCGCGGAGCTTGCGGATGGCCTACCCGACGGCTGCGTTCCACATGGCTCTGCTGATCGGCTTGTTGGTGCATAACTTCACCGAGTCGAACCTGTTCTCCAACAACACGACACTGGTGGTCGCCTTCCTGATCGCGGCGCTGGACCTGGAGAAATGGCGCCTCACGACGCGTCGCGCGGTGGGGGCGCACTACCCTAACCCGGCTGTGGCGCGGCGGATAAAGCCACTTGCGGCCGCAAACGGTGCCGTACTACCAACCCCATGAGCGCCAGCTGCATCGCCTGGCCCAGGATGGTCGCCGCAATCGAATACGGGTAGCTGAACAGCGGAATGACGACGCCCAACGCGGCCACTGTCACCACCGCGCCGGCCAGGTCGATCAAGGCCAACCGGCGGAACTCACCCACCGCCAGCATGGCCGTGTTCAACGCCACGCAAAAGCAGCCCAGCACGACGTTGCCGCCCCACAGATAGGTGAGTGGCCCGACCTCGGTGTAACGGCCGTGATAGATCACGCCGGCGATCCAGGGCCACGCTTCCACGACGATGCACGACCAGACGAGGCTCCCCAACGCGGTAATCCCCGCGCCGAGGGCCATAGCCCGCAGCACGCCGTTGCGGTCGCCCCTTGCCCAGCACCCGGCCATCTCGGGGAAGCCGATCGACGACCAGGCGGAGGACAGCAGCCAGGCCGGCCGGATCACCACCTGCACGGCGGACATCACGGCCAGCGCCTCGGTCCCGAAGCGGCCGACGATGACGAAGCTGTAGAGCCGCCCCGTCACCTCGTTGGAGCCGGCGCCCAGCATCAGCCAGGCGGACCCGCGGATCGCGCCCTTTTGCCGCACCAGTTCGGACCAGCGCCACATCGGCCCCATGCCGCCCAGCAGCCGCAGCAGCACGATCACCGACACGCTGCTGAAGGCGAGCCCGTTCAGCAGCAACACGCGCGCTGCGTCGGGCTTGTGCCCCAACGCGAAATCGATCCCGAGCGACAGCACGGCAACCAGCAGGATGCCGCCGGTGAGCGACGCAGCGAGCGCCGGCTTCTGGCGGGAAAAGGCGTAGGTGCGGGCGTACTGGAACAGCAGGAAGCCGAGCACGTAGACCACCGCCGCCGGCGTCGCGAGTTCGGATCCGGCGCGCGCCAGCAGGGTGTCGGCCAGCCCGACACACGCGGTGAGGATCACGAACAGCGCCAGCGACACCGTGAGCATGAACCGCTCCGGATCCCGCCGCGCGTCCGGCTGGTCCTTGGCGGAGGGCAGACGGGACAGGTGGGCCAACACCAGCGTGCCCTGCGCCACCCCGGTGACGAAGGCGACCGACATCCAGAACACATAGGTGCCGTAGGCCGAGGCGGCGCCGTTGCGGATCATCCACAGGTTGACCGCGAAGGTGAGCATCGAGCCGAAGCCCTGCTCTGCCAAGGAGAGGCCGAACCTCAATGGACGCAACCGCAGCAATGGTCGGGAGGGGAACAGATGATCACTGAGAGTGCGACCCGGATTTGTTGCCGTTGGAAAGCTTTTAGAGATCCATGCATCGTATACCGGCGACGCGTTGCAGCCGTCCACCGTTGCCGACGCGGCGACACTGACATACGATGGATAACAACGTGACAACCGATTTGCCCCCTGGCGACCTCTCCCATAACGGCTCTCTTCCTGGCTCTGGGCCGCATGTGGTCTGCGTCCTCGCCGAGGGCAGCTATTTCCGGGGCGTCGCCGCGCTGGCGAACTCGCTGGCCCGAAACGGGTTCGCCGGGCACGTCGTGGTCGGCTATCGCGGCCCGCTGCCAATCTGGGAGGGCCCAGTCAGCCCCCGGCCCGGCCCGGCCCAGATCTTCGCGCCGGGCGTCGACATCCAGTTCCTCGAGGTCAGCGGCGACTGGCACCTGAGCAACGTCAAGCCGCACTTCATGCTCCGCGTGGTGGCCGAGCTGTATCCGGTCCCGGCCAGCCTATGGTATTTCGACGTCGACATCGTGCTGAAGACCGACTGGGATGCGTTCGCCCGCTGGGCCGAGGCGGGCATGGTGCTGGTGATGGACATGGCCGAAACTTTCATGCCGGCCAACCACGCCTTCCGCCGCGAATGGCGCGCGCTGGGGCAGCGTGCCGGGCTCGGATACCGTGAGGTCACCGGTTATTTCAACGGCGGCTGCGTCGGGCTGGCGGGCGGGCAACTCAGCTTCCTGCAGGCCTGGATGACGCTGCTCGACGCCTATGCGGCGGACGGCGCGGACATGAGCCGGATGGTCAACCGCACCGGCAAACCCGAATACGCCAAGATGGACCAGGACCTGCTGAACGCCGCGGTGATGGCGACGGAAACGCCGTTCTGCGTGCTCGGGGCGGAGGCGATGGATGCGTTCCCGTCAGCCAGCATCATGTCGCACGCGATGGTTTTCGCGAAGCCATGGGTGCGCAACTACATCCGCGACGCGATCATTGGTTTCCAGCCCGACCCGGCGCACAAGGCGTTCTGGTTCTATGCCGACCAGCCGATCCAGGCGTTCACTCACGCGGAGTGGCGGCGCAAAATGCTGATCCTGCGCGTCACGAGGCTGCTGGGGTATTTCAAACGCCGGACGGTCCGGGACTGGTAGGACGGGCCTCCGCAGCACGTGCAAGGGTCCCCGTCGTTCAGATAACACTTCGCTGAACAATCCTATGCGAAATCAGCTGGCCGGAGCGCGCCGTCCGCGGCTTGCCACCGTCCTTGGCACAGCCTTGACCACGTTACGGGATGACGGTTTTTTTACGACGCGCTTACGAGGCGCTTTGGCCATGGCATCCTTGCGGTCGAGTTTCGCCAGGAGCTTTTTCACAGCCTCGCCGCGGGATGGACCGGCCTTGCTCGCCGCACCGGCAGCGGACTGACCGAAATTGCCCTCGATGGCTTTCTTGGCTTCGGTGATCAGTTGATACGCGTAGTCGCGATCGATACCTTGGTGGCGCGTGCCGCCGATATTGAGCGGCCTCCCCTCGGATTTGCTGATCGCATTCGCGATGTCCCGCACGAACGCTTCTGAGCTGTACAGTTCCATCGGCATGAGGGGCTTCCTTATTCGGGGTGAAGCGTTGCCTTGCTGGAGGACGCGGCGGTCAGCCCATCTGCCAGAAGATGATTGCCAGAACGATAAGGATGGCCGCGATCACTGCGGCCCCGGCGGTGGTGCGGGAGCTCGCCGCCGACGGAGGGGACAGCCACCAGCCGAAGCGGTTGCTAGCCCAAGGAACCAGCCAGTTCAGCAGCACGACGCCCACGATATTGCCGATCAGCAGCGCCACTGCGAAGGGTAGACCTAAACGCAGCTGCAGGATCGGGACTTGCACGAAATGGCCGAACAGGAACACCACCGGGAACAGCATAAGCAGAACGACCATGTTCTGCTTCCAAACCGGCGGACCACTCGCCGCACCCGCGCCGATCGGGAACCACTGATCGAACCCGGAACGCGTGACGCGATAGTGGAAGCCCTCCGTCATCGGCTCCGCTTCGGCGACGATCGCCTGCCGCAGGGGCGAATCGAGCCACGCCTGCAGGTTGTCCTGTGTGTCGAACCGCAGGATGGCTAGGCAGTCGGCCTGGACGCCCTCGATGGGGGGCTCGAACCGATAGCCCACAAGGCCTTTCGCGGCCGTCTGCGCCACGGCGATCTTCTGCTCCCACTCGCGATACGCGAGTTCGCAGCCGGGCTTCACGCGGGTCGACATGATGGCCGAGACCGGCGCGGCGGACGGGGCATTGGCCGCGCCGCGAACGATATGAACGTCGGCACGCCCGGTCAGCAGCGGCTGCACCACGGTCAGCCGCTGCAGGCGTTGCGGCGAGTTGAGCCAGCCAATCGCGGTCGACGAGTTTGCGAAGCGCTGCATCACGACCCAATAGTCCTGCGCCGGCGGGCTGGGCGGCAGCATCGTTTGGCTCAGGAAACCGGGAACGCCGGCAATGATGCGGTTGGTCTCCGCCTGCCATTCCTGGAAGTCGCCGCCGCTGCCAGGGCGCACCGTTGTCTGGGTAACGATCGTCACAGCCGACTCATCCGCCGACATCAAGGCTCCATTGCAAGCGGATGCTCGCGTACGATGGCATTAGCGGGAGAGTGGCGGCCACGCAACTTATAACCCGGTCAGCGCTCTACGCAGAGGTGGCCACCTGCCGGAATGAGTTCACGTCACAGTTTGCCGTTGCCGGGTTCGGCGCCCCGCTTTCGCAGCGAGCGCGCGAAGGTCTGGCCTTCCTCCACGAAACCAGCCGCCCGGCAGAAGGCCGCAAGATCGCTCTGGCCGTCGTCGGCTGCGACCTCCAGCGTGTCGCACCCGCCCGACCGGGCCGCTTGGGACGCCGCCTTCAACAGCAGGCGGCCGATGCCGTGTCGGCGCTCGTCCGCGTCCACCACCAGCGCCGTCAGCCGCGCCACCGGGCGGGGCGATTGCAACACCGGCGCCCAGTGGACGGCCACCAACCCATTCAGCCCGGCATACCCGGCGGTCACCAGCACCGCACAGTCGGCGTGCAGCCGCATCGCCTCCAGGCGGTCGGCCGCGTCCGCCGCGCTCAGGGCGGCGCCGGCCTCGGCGAGCAGGCGGGCGATCTCCGGTGCATCGGCGGCTGCCGCCCGCCGCACCTCGACGCCAAAACGCAGTCCGGATGCCACGCCGGGTCAGGCCGGGGCGAGTGCGCAGCCCTCCTCGGACAGCGGCTTCCAGGCCTGGTCGGAGGGCGTGGTGGCGACCAGCTTCTGCAGGTCCCATCGGCTGGTGCTCTCGGCCGAGGTTTTCACCTGGTAGAGGAAGGCGGGCAGCAGGCACAGGCCGTCCTTGCGGATGGTGTTCTTGCCGAACGCCTCGTCGTCCGTCGGCATGGCCTTCATCTGCGCGCACACCGCGGCCCCGTCCCGGGCTTTGTCGACGCCCATCGCCGTCACCGCTTTCAGGTAGTGCAGCGCACTGGCGTAGCAGCCGGCCTGGATCATGTTGGGCGGCCCGGTGTCGGGCATGCTGCTGCGCACGGCCTTGGCCAACGCGCGTGTGCCCTCGTTCGCGTCCCAGTAATAGGTGGAGCTGACATACAGCCCGGCGCCGATGTCGGTGCCGACCGCCTCCACGTCGGTAATCTCCATCAGCAAGGCTGCGATCTTCATGCTCTGCATCAGGCCGAACTCATGCGCCTGCTTGATGCAGTTGGAGGTATCGGTGCCGGCATTGGCCAAGCCGAGCACATTGGCCCCCGCCGACTGCGCCGCCAGCAGGAACGAGGAGAAATCGGTGGTGGCGGGGAACGGGTAGCGTTGCTCGCCGAGCACCTGGCCGCCGGCCTCCTTGGCGAAGCGGATGGCGTCGCGGGCCAGTTGCTGGCCGAACACATAGTCGGCGGTGATGAAGAACCACTTGTCGCCGCCGAGCTTGGTCAACTGCGACGCGGTAGAGCGCGACAGCATGTAGGTGTCGTACGCCCAGTGGATGGTCACCGGCGTGCATTGCGTGCCCGTCAGGTCACCGGTGCCGCCGCCGTTGTTGATGTAGAGCTTGTTCTTCTCCTTGGCGACGGAGTTCACCGCCAGCGCCACGGAGGAGGTCGGCACGTCCATGATCACGTCCACGGCGTCGCGGTCGAACCATTGCCGGGCGACGGCGGCGCCGACGTCGGGTTTGTTCTGGTGGTCGGCGGCGAGCACCTGCACGTCGAACCCGGCGCTGTTGAATTCGCGAACGGCCTCCCGCACGCACACGACGGAGCCTAGGCCGGTGGCGTCGCGATAGGGACCGGACATGTCGTTCAGCACGCCGATCTTGATGACCGGGCGAGCCTGGGCGCGGCCGGCGAGCGGCACCGCCGTGGCAGCAGTCGCGGCGAGCAGGCTGCGGCGGGTGATCGTCACGCTCGTTCCTCCAGAAGTTGCGCCATCCTTGACGATTTTAACCTGACAGGGAAGCAACGCTCCTTGTCTGTTCAGTCTCGCGGCCGCCGATCCACGACACGACGGACCTTGCCAACGGAGCGTTCCAGCGTGCCCGGGGGAAGCGCCAGCACGCGGGTGGTGATGCCAACGGTGCCCTTGATCTGCTCCACGGCGCGCTCGGCCGCCTCCAGCAGCCCGGCGCCGTCCCAGGACGCTACGCGGGCCTCGGCGTGGACGATCATCGTGTCCATCCGCCCCTCCCGCAGCAGCTCGATCTGGAAGTGGCCGGCGCACCACTCAGTGGCGAGCAGCACCTCCTCGATCTGGGTCGGGAACACGTTCACGCCGCGCAGGATGATCATGTCGTCGGAGCGGCCGGTGACCTTCTCCATGCGGCGGAAGGACGGGCGGGCGGTGCCGGGCAGCAGCCGGGTCAGGTCACGGGTGCGGTAGCGGATGATCGGCATCGCCTGCTTGGTGAGCGAGGTGAACACCAGCTCCCCCACTTCGCCGTCCGGCAGCACGGCACCGGTCAGCGGGTCGATGATCTCGGGGTAGAAATGGTCCTCCCAGATGTGCAGCCCATCCTTGGTCTCGACGCATTCCTGGGCGACGCCGGGGCCGATCACCTCGGACAGGCCGTAGATGTCGACGGCGTCCATGCCGAAGGCGCGCTCGATCTCCTGCCGCATGGCGTTGGTCCAGGGTTCGGCGCCGAAGATTCCAATTCTGATCGAGCTTTTGCGGGGATCGAGGCCTTGGCGGGCGAATTCGTCCAGCAGGGCGAGCATGTAGGAGGGGGTGACGGTGATGATGTCCGGGCGGAAATCGGCGATCAGCTGCACCTGCCGCTCCGTCATGCCGCCGGACATCGGGACCACGGTCAGCCCCAACCGCTCCGCCCCCGCGTGGATGCCGAGGCCGCCGGTGAATAGCCCGTAGCCATAGGCGTTGTGCATCATCATGCCGGGCCGCGCCCCGGCCGCGTAAAGCGAGCGCGCCACAACCCCCGCCCACATGTCCAGATCCTCGGCCGTGTAGCCCACCACCACCGGCTTGCCCGTGGTGCCGGAGGAGGCGTGGATGCGCGCCACCTGCTCGCGCGGCACGGCGACCAAGCCGAACGGGTAGGTGTCGCGCAGGTGCGCCTTGGTAGTGAAGGGGAACTTGGCGAGGTCCGCCATCTCGTGGAAGTCGTCCGGGTGCACCCCGGCCGCCTCGAACGCGCGCTGGTAGTGCGGCACCGCGGCATAGACCCGGCGCAAGGTGTCGGCCAGCCGCGTGGTTTGCAGCGCCACCACCTCGTCGCGGGAGGCGCGCTCGATTGGGTCGAGTTCGGAAATCAACCGGGTCATGCGCCGACGATTCGAGATTGGCCGCGGAACTCGGCGACGATGCCGTCTGCTCCGGCGACGTGGATGTCGTACAGGCCCGACCGGCCGGCCAGTGCCAGTTCCTGCGCGGTGGCCACCAGCCGCTCGCCAGGGCGGACCGGGCGCAGGAAGGTGATGGTGCAGGTTTGCGCCACGGCAGCCGGGCCGTGGCTGTTGCAGGCAAAGGCGAAGGCGCTATCGGCGAGGGTGAAGATGACCCCGCCATGGCACATGCCGTGGCCGTTTAGCATGCGCGGCTCGACTGTCATGGACATGCGGGCCATGCCGGGTGCCACTTCCTCCAGCACCATGCCGAGGCCCTGGCTGGCGGCATCGGCCTCCCACATTGGCGCGACGGCACGGTCGGCGTCCATCTTGCAGTCTCCCCCGGTCGGCGCGAGGGTGGGGCAAACAGGGGCCGTAAACAACCGGCCTTAGCAACGAGGAGCCTGCACTATGGCGGAAGCCTTCATCTGTGACTTCGTCCGCACCCCGATCGGCCGTTTCGGCGGCGCGCTGAAGGATGTGCGGGCCGACGACCTCGGCGCGATCCCGCTGCGCACGCTGATGGCGCGCAACACCGGCGTGGACTGGGAGGCGGTGGACGATTTGTATTACGGCTGTGCGAACCAGGCGGGCGAGGACAACCGCAATGTCGGCCGCATGTCCGCGCTGTTGGCGGGGCTGCCGACCAGCGTGCCGGCCGCCACGATCAACCGCCTGTGCGGCTCGGGGCTGGACGCGGTGGGCACCGCGGCGCGAGCGATCCGCTCGGGCGACGCCGAGTTGGTGATCGCCGGCGGGGTGGAGAGCATGACCCGCGCCCCGTTCGTGCAGGGCAAGGCCACCGAGGCGTTCAGCCGGCATGCCGAGATCTACGACACTACCATCGGCTGGCGCTTCGTGAACCCGCTGATGAAGGCGCAGTATGGCGTCGACTCGATGCCGGAGACGGCGGAGAACGTGGCGCAGGACTACCAGATCAGCCGCGCCGACCAGGATGCCTTTGCGCTACGCAGCCAGCAGAAGACGGCGGCCGCCCAGGCCAGCGGTTTCTTCGACCGCGAGATGGTTGCGGTCACGATCAAGGGCCGCAAGGGCGACACCGTTGTGGACCGCGACGAGCACCCGCGCGAGACCAGCCTGGAGGCGTTGGCCAAGCTGAAGGCGCCGTTCCGCAAGGAGGGCGGCAGTGTTACGGCCGGCAATGCCAGCGGCGTGAATGACGGCGCCGGCGCACTGATCATCGCCAGCGAGGCCGCCGCGAAGAAGTATGGCCTGACCCCGCGTGCCCGCATGGTGGCGATGGCGACCGCGGGTGTGCCCCCGCGTATCATGGGCATGGGCCCCGAGCCCGCCACGCGCAAATTGTTGGAGCGTGCCGGGGTGAAATTGGCCGACATCGACCTGATCGAGTTGAACGAGGCGTTTGCCGCGCAGGGTCTCGCGGTGCTGCGCCAATTGGGCTTGCCGGACGATGCGGACTTCGTGAACCCGCACGGCGGCGCGATCTCGCTCGGGCATCCGCTGGGGATGAGCGGGGCGAGGCTGGCGATGACGGCGGTGAACGCGCTGGAGCAGCGCAAGCAGACGCTAGCGGTGTGCACGATGTGCATCGGCGTCGGCCAGGGCATCGCGGCGCTGATCGAGCGAGTTTAGGCCCACCGCCCTCTTCCTTCTCCCTCTCCCGCGGGCGGGAGAGGGCCGGGGTGAGGGTGACTGCCGCCCACACACGGTTTCGGTGGCCAAGCGGCCCTCACCCCGACCCTCTCCCGTGAAGGACGGGAGAGGGAGAAGGATAGGCCTACGTCTTCTTGGCACCCCAGAACGATGTGTTGCCGGCGTGCACTTCGTCCGTGATGGAACTGCGAAGCGCCGAGGACAATTGATATGAGCCGATCGGAATATAAGGTACTTCCTTGAACGCCACGGCCTGCATCTGATCGCAGATCTTCTTCTGCGCGGCCTCGTCGGGCGCGGCGAACCACTGGTCGCGCAATCCCTCCAGCACCGGGCTGACCGGCCAGCCGAACCACCCGCTCTTGCCATTGCCGCGCAGCGGGAAATGACTGCCGGGATTGGACATGGTGATGCCGTTCCACGACGTGCAGAACGAATTCCAGCCGCCATCGGCCGACGGTTTGTCCAGCGCACGACGACCGACCAGGGTGCCCCAATCCATGCTCTGGAAGTCGACGTTCAGCCCGATCTCCTGGAACACGCTCTGCGTCACCTGCACCATCGGCGCCAGCGCCGGCTGGTCGGACGGTGACATCAGCACCACCTTCTCGCCCTTGTAGCCGCTCTCGGCGACCATCTTCTTCGCCCCCGGCACGTCACGCTTGCTGGTGAACACCTGCATGTCGGTGTTGCTGGCCATCGGCGTGTTGGGGGTGAAGATCCCCATCGGGACGTCCATCAGGTTGGTCTGGTCGCCGACTACCGCCGTCATGAACTCCTTCTGATCGGTCACCATCAGGATCGCCTGGCGGATCTTTTCGTTGTCGAAGGGCGGCTGGGTGTGGTTCAGCGCGATCACCGCCGGCGCGAAGAGCGGGTCGATGGCGACCACGCGCACGCCTGGCGCCTTGCGCAGCATCGGCAGCAGGTCGAACAGCGGGCTTTCCACCCAGTCCACCTCGCCCTGCGTGATCGCGTTGGCGGCGGTGGCGAAGTCCGGCATGATCCGCCATTCGACCCGGTCGACATACACCTGCTTGCTGCCCGACCAGTAGGAAGGGGGCTCCTTGCGCGGCACGTATTTGTCGAATTTCGCATAGGCGTAGAACGAGCCGGACACCCGCTCACTGGGCAGGAAGCGGAACGGGCCGCTCCCGGTGGTGTCGCTGATCTGCTTGAACGGATCCACCTCCGCCGAGCGCTGCGGCATGATCAGGCAGATGTCCGGGCCGCCGAGCGCGAACGTCATGAGCGGGAACGGTGTTTTCAGTTTGATCTGAAACCGCTTGTCGTCGAGCGGTTTGATCTCGTCGGTCAGCGACAGCAGCTTCTGGCCGAAGCCTTTGCGGGCGCCCCAGCGCTTGATGGAGGTGGTGCAGTCGATCGACCGCACCGGCTGGTCGTCATGGAACAGCAATCCGTCACGCAGGGTGAAGGTCCAGGTCAGCTTGTCGTCGCTGATCTCGTGGCCCTGCACCATCTGCGGCTGCGGCGTCAGCGAGGCATCGATGCCGTACAGCGAATCATATACCATCATGCCGTGGTTGAAGGCGACGGTGGCCGTGGTCCAGACCGGGTCGATGCTGGAGAGGTCAGCCTGCGGGACGAAGCGGATGGTTTTCGCCGAACTGGCCCCCGCGGGTTGGGCCCACGACGCCCGCGTGAGGCCCGCGCCCGTGACAGCCGCGGTACCCGTCAAAAACTGCCTGCGCCACATGGTGACGATCCTTTGCATAGCTGGTGCGCGCACTATGCGTGGCTAGCGAGGCGAGGTCCAGGGCGGCATCTGCTCCGGGCGTAGCGCCACAAAATTGCAACATGTCATTCAGGGCTTGCCCACCTAGAAGGAAGCAACTTCGCCGGATCCGTCCATGCGCCGCCTCGTCTTCGCGCTCCTCTGCCCCCTCGCACTGCCCCTCGTTGCGTTGGCCGGGCCGCGCCTTGACCGCATCCGTGCCGAAGGTGTCGTGCATTGCGGTGCCGCGATCCGCCCCGGCCTGGCCTTTCCGGCGCAGGACGGCACCTGGCACGGGCTGGAGGTCGATGTCTGCCATGCCGCCGCGGTGGCCGCCCTCGGACCGCAGGCGAAGACCGAGTTCCACGCCTACACCTTGCAAGACAGCAGCTACAACCCGGTCCGGCACGGCGAGGACGACCTCTCGTTCCTGACCGCGTCCGAGATGCTGGCGGCCCAGTTGCTACAAGCGATCCTGCCGGGGCCGCCGGTTTACTACAGCAGCTCGGGCATCCTGGTGCTGGACGGGTCGCCCGCGCGGCACGTGGCGGACCTCGCCGGCAAGCGCATCTGCGCCGAGCCGGGCACCGGGCCGGAGCGCAGCCTGACTGCATGGTTCGCGGCGCACCACCTGCCGCTGCACTTCTTCATGTTCCAGGAATCGGACGAGATGCTGGACGCGTTCTACGCCGGACGCTGCGAGGCGGTGGCGCATGACATGGTGAACCTCGCCGCAATCCGCCTGCAAGCCTCCGAAGACGGCCACGAGGCACGGCTGCTGCCCGAGCCGCTCGCCGCCGTGCCGGTGATGGCCGCAACGCCGCGCGGCGACGACGACTGGAGCGCCGCCGTCGCCTGGACGGTCGAGACGCTGATCCGGGCGGAGACGCTCGGCACCGACGGCCCTGGCGGCGGGCCGGAACCGTTGCCGCTGGCCGGTAAGGCGCTCGGGCTCGCACCCACCTGGCAGGCCGACGTCGTCAAGGCGGTCGGCAGCTATGCCGAGATTTACAAGCGCAACCTCGGCGACGCCTCACCGCTGGACCTGCCGCGCGGCCTAAATGCGCTCTGGACCGACGGCGGCCTGATGTGCCCACCCTTTTCCGAATGAGACACCACCTCACTGCCCACTTCAAAACAGGGGACACCATGCGCCGTTCGATGCTCAACGCCTGCTCCGCACTCGTCGCGGCCGGGCTGCTCTGCAACCCCATTCTGGCTGCAGCCCAGACGGCACCTGTCGTTATCGGCCAGCCGATGCAGGGGCAGAACAGCCCCTATGGCCAGTATTTCCACGACCCTGCGTCCGACCCGCAGCTTTCGACGCCGCAATTGGTCCAGGCGCTCCGAGCCAAAGTAAAATACGTCTTCGTGCTGTTCCAGGAGAACCGCTCGTTCGACCATTATTACGGCAGCTTCCCGGGCGCCAACGGCCTGTTCTCCGACGGTACGAAGCCCCGCGCCGCGGCCGACACGCCGGGCTTCACCCAGACGCTGCTGAACACCGACGGCTCCACCACCACGCAGGCGCCGTTCCTGATCCCCAACGCGATGCACCCGGCGGATCTGGACGACATCGACCACGGCCACGCCCGCATGGCCGCCAAGATGGACCTCCCGAACGGCACCGGCACGCCGCTGATGGACAAGTTCTCGCTGGTGGAGGAGCAGAAATACACCCCGGCCGGCGCCAACGCGCCGCCGCTGAAGGCCAAGCAATTCGGCGAACTCGCGATGGCCTATGTCGACTGCAACACCATCCCGTTCATGTGGAACTACGCGGCCCGCTTCACCCTGTTCGACAACATCTTCCAGACCACCATCGGGCCGTCGACGCCGAACGCGATCGCCATGATCTCCGGCCAGGCCGGTGAGACGCAGTGGGTGAAGCATCCGGACAAGATCGGCACCAATATCCCGGTGATGGCCGACCCGATTCCGTTCTGGGGCTCGACGATGGACCACACCACGGGTCCGCAGCGCCAGCCCGCCAACACGAAAAACGAAAGCAGCGGGGCGAACGGCGCCAACACCTCGCAGAACCTGACCTTCGCCAGCCTGCCGTTGACCCTTGCCGGCAAGTCGCTGGGCAAGGCTGTGACCGGCGACACCAATGCCGCAGCCGACCTCGCCGACGTGTCGCAGGACGTGCCTTACATCAACAATCTTGGCCGCGAGCCGTTTGCCTGGCGCTGGTATGAGGAAGGCTACGACCACGAACCGACCGACACGGGGACGGATGCCTCCCACACCAGCTATGTCGGCCACCACAACGGCGCGCAGTATTTCGGTTACGTGTCCAATAACCCGCAGATGACGCAAAATCTGAAGGGCCTCGGCGATTTCTTCACCGACATGACCAACAAGGCGATGCCGGACGGCGGCGGCGTGATCTACGTGCGCGGCGGCTACACCAACATCGCCGGGCTGAAACCCGCCTTCAACGCCACCGCCTTCCCCGGCAGCGCCGAGGCCGCCGCGGTGGAGGCAAACTTCCTGGGCGACGACGACCACCCGGCCTATTCCGACTCCGAATTGTCGGACGCGCTGATCGCCCGTGAAGTGAATGCGATCGCTAGCAGCCCGTATTGGGACCAGAGCGCGATCATCATCACCTACGACGAGAGCGAAGGTGACTACGACCACGTGCCGCCGCGCATCCTGTCGTTCGATCCGACCGGGCTGCCGTTGTCGCGCGGGCCGCGCATCCCGCTCACGCTGATTTCGCCGTATGCCCGGGCGCATTCGACCTCGCACGAGGAGGGCGACCACAACTCGGTCATCCGGCTGATAAACGCGCTGTTCAACCTGCCGCCGCTGGCCGACCTGCCGGACGAATTGCAGGCGCGGCTGACGGGTCAAGCTCCGAAATTCGCAACCAAGGGCGTGACCCAGACCAATCTCGGGCCGCATGACGACCAGACGCCGGGCACGGGCGATTTGATCTCGGGCTTCGATCCCGACCGCTTGCTCGGCAAGACGCCGCCGATCGACGCGGCTTACGCCATGGTGCCGGCGGCGGACATTGCCACGCTGCCGCATTACGACGGCAAGGGCTGCGCGCGGCTCGGGATCACGACCGAGGACGTGATCCAAGGCTACAACAACCCGCCGCCGGCCGACTTCAACCCCCGCCCCACCACCTACCCGCACTGAGCCTTCTCCCTCTCCCGTTCTTCACGGGAGAGGGTTGGGGTGAGGGCCGCTTAGCCGTAAAACCAACTTTGCGACGAGAGTCGCACCCTCACCCCGGCCCTCTCCCGCCCGCGGGAGAGGGAGAAGGAACCAATCCGCTTGCCCTGATGCACCGGGGCCGGACAGTGACATTCATGCGTGACTCGAACAAAGTCGGGCCGATGCCCTCGCCCCTCTCCGCCGCCTGGCTTCTGACCGAGACGCCCGAATCCCGCTCGCAGGCCGCCTGGGGCCGCCGCTACCGCGCGTGGCTGCTGTTCCGCCGCAATGGCATGGCCATGGCCGGGCTGATCGTGGCGCTGCTCATGGTCGCCATCGCCATCGCGGCCCCCCTGCTCGCCACCCACGACCCGGCGGCGCAGGACCTGGCGCACCGGCTCGCCCCCGCCACGCGGGCGCACTGGCTCGGCACCGACGAACTCGGCCGCGACATCTATTCACGCATCGTGTTCGGCGGGCGGATCACGCTGGGCATGGTGGTGGCCGTCGTGGTGCTGGTGGCGCCGCTGGGGCTCGCCGTGGGGTGCGTCGCCGGGTATGCCGGCGGGATCTGGGACAAGCTGCTGATGCGGGTGACCGACATCTTCCTGGCATTCCCCCGGCTGATCCTGGCGCTCGCCTTCGTGGCGGCGCTGCGGCCCGGCATCCCCTCCGCCGTCGCTGCCATCGCGCTGACCGCCTGGCCACCCTACGCCCGGCTGGCGCGCGCCGAAACCATGGGGCTGCGCAACACGGACTTCATCGCCGCCGCCCGGCTGACCGGTGCATCGGCGGGGCGGATCGTGCTGCACCATATCGCGCCGCTCTGCGTGCCGAGCCTGGTGGTGCGCATGACGCTGGACATGAGCGCCATCATCCTGACCGCCGCCGCGCTCGGCTTCCTCGGCATGGGCGCGCAGCCGCCGTCGCCAGAATGGGGGGCGATGATCGCGACCGGGCGACGCTTCATCCTGGACCAGTGGTGGGTGCCGACGGCGCCGGGTGTGGCGATCTTCCTGGCCTCGCTCGCCTTCAACCTGTTGGGCGACGGAATGCGCGACGTGCTGGACCCGAAACATGGCTGAGTTCGTGGCGATCGAAGACCTCCGCATCGCCTTCCGCACCCCCTCCGGCCTGGCCGAAGCCGTCCGGGGGGTCTCGCTGACGGTGGGACGGGAGAAATTCGGTATCGTGGGCGAGAGCGGCTCCGGCAAATCGCTGACCGCGCGCGCCATCCTCAAGCTGTTGCCCGGCAACGCCCAGGTCACCGCCAAGCGGCTGAGCTTCGACGGCGTCGACGTGCTGACGGCGTCGGAGCGCACCATGCGCCGCATCCGCGGGCGGCGGGCCGGGTTGGTGCTGCAGGACCCGAAATACTCGCTCAACCCGATCATGACGGCCGGCGACCAGATCGCCGAAGCCTGGCGCGCGCACAAGGGCGGCACCTGGCGCCAGGCGCGCGCGGGTGCGGTGGACCTGTTGAGCCAGGTGCAGATCCGCGACCCGGCACGCGTGGCCGGGCTGTATCCACACGAACTCTCGGGTGGCATGGGCCAGCGCGTGATGATCGCGATCATGCTGGCGCCCGACCCCGAACTGCTGATCGCCGACGAGCCCACCAGCGCCCTGGATGCCAGCGTGCAGGCCGAGATCCTGCGCCTGATCGAGGACCTGGTGTCCCGCCGCGGCATGGGCCTGGTGCTGATCAGCCACGACCTGCCGCTGGTCGGCCATTTCTGCGACCGGGTCGCGGTGATGTATGCCGGGCAAGTGGTGGAAGACCTCGGCGCCGGCGAACTGACCCGGGCACGCCATCCCTACACGCAGGGGCTGCTGCGCTGCATGCCCTCGCTGACCCATCCCAAGCCGGTGCTGCCGGTGCTGGTGCGCGACCCGGCCTGGGCCGTCCAAGCGTGATCCGCGTTTCCGGCCTGAGCGTACGCATCGGCCACACGCCGATCGTGCGGGACGTGAGTTTCGACGTGCCCGCCGGTGGATCGTTCGGACTGGTGGGGGAGAGCGGGTCGGGCAAATCCACCGTCCTTCGCGCGCTCGCCGGGCTGAACCCGGAGTGGACCGGTGAGGTTACGATCGACGGCATGCCAATGGGGCAGAAGCGCGGGGCCCACACACGGGACCGCACGTTCCTGCGTCGGGTGCAGATGGTGTTCCAAGACCCATACGGCTCCCTCCATCCGCGCCAGACGGTGGATCGCGGTTTGTCCGAACCCCTGGCCGTACACGGGTTGCCCGACCGGGACCGGCGGATTGCACGTGCCTTGGATGAGGTGGCCTTGCCGCGGACGGTGCGGTTCCGCTACCCGCACCAATTGTCGGGCGGCCAGCGCCAGCGCGTTGCCATCGCCCGTGCGCTGATGACGGAGCCCGCCGTGCTGCTGCTGGACGAGCCGACCAGTGCGTTGGACGTTTCGGTGCAGGCGGAGGTGCTGAACTTGCTGGCTGCCTTGCAGCGCGATCGAGGCCTGACGACGATCCTGGTAAGCCACAACCTCGCAGTGGTTACGCATCTGTGTCCGCGATTAGGGGTGATGCAGGGAGGGCTCCTGGTCGAGACCGTCTCGAGCGAGGACCTACGACGGGGTCAAGTCACGCACGATCATACAGCTGCACTGCGCGATCTAAGTGTCATGTGAATGAGACCATTGCGCCATCCGCGATATTCTGACGAAATATCATCATGATGACATTTCTCGCGCGTAATTTGACGGTGTAGTTGCAGAAGTGGGAGTGCCGGATGGTGGGTAAGTTCGTTCTGGCTGTGCACGGGGGTGCGGGTACATTGGCGCCCGAGATCATGACCGTGGGCATTGAGCAGTCCATCCATTCGGCCCTACGCAAGTCGCTGCTCGCCGGCAACAAGGTCCTGGCAGCAGGCGGCCCGGCGATCGACGCGGTGACTGCCGCGGTCATCGTGCTCGAGGACGACCCGCTCTTCAACGCCGGGTATGGTGCCGTGTTCAACGCGGCCGGCCGGCAGGAGATGGACGCCGCGGTCATGGACGGTGCCACCCGAGCGGCCGGGGCGGTCGCTGGCATTTGCGGACCGCGCAACCCGGTCTTGGCCGCGCGCGCGGTGATGGATCGGTCCAACCACGTCATGATGATCGGCGAAGGCGCGATGGAGTTCGCCCGCGGCTGCGGCGTCGAATTCGAGGACGAGGAGTATTTCCAGACCGAGCGCCGCTGGCGCGCCTTGCAGGACAAGCTCGGCGGCCGGCGCGCCGGGAACATCGCCCCGTTGGACGACGCCGACCGCCACGGCACCGTCGGGGCGGTCGCCCTGGACATGAACGGCGGGCTCGCGGCGGCGACTTCGACGGGTGGCACGACGGCGAAACTGCCCGGCCGGGTGGGGGACAGCCCGCTGATCGGCGCCGGCACCTGGGCGTCCGACCTGGTCGCTGTATCGGCCACGGGGGATGGAGAGCACTTCATCCGCGTCGGCGTCGGTCACGAGATCAACGCCAGGCTGCGTTATGCCGGCCAGTCGGTCGAGGTCGCGGCCGAGGACGTGATCGCCGATGTGGGCCGGCGCGGCGGCTCCGGCGGATTGATTGCGATCGATGCGGCGGGGCTGGTCGCGATGCCCTTCAACGGCCGCGGAATGTACCGCGGCACGATCGACGCATCCGGGGTCGGCCATACGGCAATCTATCGCGAGATGGCGCGCCGGATGGACGCAGCGGCCTAGTTAGGCCGCTCGAACCTTGTAACCGGCCGTCCGCGGGGCTAGGTCCGTCGCTTGCGGCGGGCGCTGTGCCCCTGCGGTCCCGGCGTGCGCCGGTGCTCACAGCGAAAAGGATTGCGTGCGATGGCCTACAGGGTTGCGGTCGTGGGTGCCACGGGGGCGGTCGGGCGCGAAATCCTGAAGGTTCTCGCCGAGCGCAAGTTCCCGGTCAGCGACATCGCCGCCCTCGCCTCGGGCCGGTCCGTGGGCCAGGATGTCTCGTTCGGCGACAAGCGCATCCTGAAGATCCAGGCGCTGGATAGCTTCGACTTCAAGGGCTGGGACATCGGCCTGTTCAGCCCAGGCGCCGCCGTGTCGGCGATCCACGCCCCCCGTGCGGCGGAGGCCGGCTGCATCGTGATCGACAACACCAGCCATTTCCGCATGGAGCCGGACGTGCCGCTGGTGGTGCCGGAGGTGAACCCCGAGGCGCTGAGCCGTATTCGCCGCGGCATTATCGCCAACCCCAATTGCTCGACCATCCAGATGGTGGTGGCGCTGAAGCCGCTGCACGACAAATTCCGCGTGCGCCGGGTGGTGGTGTCGACCTACCAGTCGGTGTCGGGCGCCGGCAAGGAAGGCATGGACGAGCTGTGGGTGCAGAGCAAAGGCATGTTCGTCAACGACGCGCCGACGGCCCAGCAATTCACCAAGCCGATCGCCTTCAACGTCATCCCGCACATCGACAAGTTCCTGGATGACGGCTCCACCAAGGAAGAGTGGAAGATGGTGGTGGAGACCCGCAAGATCCTGGACCCGGACATCAAGGTGCATGCCACCTGCGTGCGCGTGCCGGTGTTCGTCGGCCATGCGGAGTCGATCAACGTGGAGTTCGAGCGCCCGGTGACCCCGGCCGAAGCCCGGGCCATCCTGCGGAGCGCGCCCGGCGTGCACGTGGTGGATAGCCGCGACGACGGTGGCTACGCGACCCCGCTCGACACCGCCGGCGAGGACGAGGTGTATGTCAGCCGCATCCGCCGCGACCCGACGGTGGCCAATGGGCTGGCGTTCTGGTGCGTGGCCGACAATCTGCGCAAGGGCGCCGCGCTGAACGCGGTGCAGATCGCCGAGACTCTGGTAGCGCGGAAGTTGCTCACCCAGGCCGCGTGAGCCCCTGGCTCTGGCTCGGCGCCGCCGGGCTGCTGGAGGTGGTTTGGGTGGTGCTGCTGAAGCAGACCGATGGCTTCCGCCAACTGGGCTGGAGCATCGCGACGGTGGCGACGCTGGTCGGCAGCTTCGTCACCATGTCGCAGGCGCTGCGCGTGTTGCCGATGGGCACGGTGTATGCGGTCTGGACCGGCATCGGCGCGGCGGGCGGGCTGGTATGGGGCATCGCGATGGAGGGGGAACCCGCCGGTGTGGTGCGCATCGGCTGCGTGCTGCTGATCCTGGCGGGCGTCGCGGGACTCCGGCTCGGCGGCTGACAGGCTCGTGCGGCGGCACGCCCCTCGGCATTCCGCCACCGGCCAGTGGATGCGGTCGTCGCGAAAGCGGGCGCTGGGCGGACTGCGTGCAAGGCATGACCCGGTAGGTGGTGGTCACCGGACATTCGGTCCTACTTCTGGAACGGCTAAGGCACTGATCGAGAACGCCCCGTTGGCTCTCCCGAAAGTCTTGCTTTACGGGATGGCGAGGTTTGGTGGGAAGCAGACATGTGTCATCGTCAGAAGCCGCCGCATATTGCCGAAGAGGTAGGATTGCCTTGACATCGTTCAAACGCTGGACACAGGCGCATGCATTGCTAAAAGTCTCATTCGACGTTGTCTCAGTGCTTGTGTGTCTAGCAATGCTTCTCGGCGTTAGTTATGGACTCACCAACCCGGACATAAGCGACCACAAATACTCAATCATGTTTGTTGCGCTTAGTTTTGTGCCTCTTACGGTCATGAGTTTAATCTGGCTGTCATTACGACGCATAGTTACGTTTGACCTCCGAGGACAAGGCAAGATCGGTTCTTACGGTTTCAGGCGGTATACACCGAGACAGATGATCAAAAGGGCCGTCATAGTCTTCGGTGGAGCTACGGCTTTCTTGACCATCGTGCACCTCTTGAAGCTGATATGGACGCTTTGATTGGTGACTGCTGACGTATGATGCAGCTAACTAGCCGCACCATTTCGCAGTATGCCGGAGGTTCCGCCTGGGGTCGGTAGCAGCCACCACGCGAAATGGCGAGGTATGGTGGTAAGCGGCCATTCATCTACGGCTAATTAAGCTCTACGGACTACATACGATCACAAACCGAGGCGATCGATGCTGAGTTGACGTTTGCTAAATTGCGGGTCTTCAGTAAGCGTAGTCTGGAGGCCGCCTACCGCCTGGTCTGCGCGCATGGAACACTGCCCTTGTTGGTGTGAGATTAGTGTCCGCTTGACGAGCTAAGTGGACACTTATCCGTTCGGTGACAGGGCGAGGGTGTGTGAGCGCAGGTCAGGATGAGTTGCCAGCCGTATCCCCCGAGCGGAGACGCACCCGCCGGTCTTGGTCGCGCGCGGAGAAACGCCGGATTATCGCCGAGGCGTTCCGTCCGGGCGCCTCGGCTGCCGATGTTGCACGGGGCTACGGGCTGAATGCCAATCAGCTGTTCAACTGGCGACGTGCGCTCGCAGTTCCAGCCAAGAGTAAGGGCGGTTCGGCAGCGAAGGCATCAACGGCAGCCTTAGCCTCCGCCGCCGGGATTATGCCGGTTGGCATCATCGTGGCGACGGGCGATGACGGGCAGACATTGGCCGCGGAACGCGCCGCTGCTGTGGCGCCGCTCGACCAGGGTGTGACGCGATATTCGCACGACGAGTGCGCCGGACTGATCGAGATCGATCTGGTGTGCGGGACGCGCCTGCGTGTGGATGCGTTCGTCGATGAACACGCGCTGCGGCGGGTGCTGTCGGTGTTGAAGGCGTCGTGATCTCGGTAGCACCAGGCACCAAGGTATATCTCGTGTGTCAGCCGGTCAGCATGCGCCTGGGCTTCGACGGCCTGGCGGCGCGCGTCTCGCAGCTGCTGCTTGCCGACCCGTTCTGCGGCCACCTTTTTTTGTTCCGGGCCAAGCGTGCCGACTACCTGAAGATCTTGTATTACGACGGGTCCGGACTGTGCCTGTTTGCCAAGCGCCTCGAGAGTGGCCGCTTCGTCTGGCCGCCGATCGTCGACGGCCAGATGACGCTGACACCGGCTCAGCTGGCGCTGCTGCTCGAGGCGATGGATTGGCGCCGGACCGTTGCCCTCGAGCCGCCGCGCAAGCCGGTGATGGTTTGACCAGGAGCGGCATTATCGTCGGATTGCGCAACGGAATGATTGTACGCGACGAGCGATTCCGGTAGGATTTGCTCATGTCTTTGGCGATCCAGCCCCTGCCGGACGATTACGACGCGCTGCGCCGGTTTGCCGCAGATCTGCAGGCCGAGTTGGCGCGCAAAGACATCGAGATTACCGCGCGCGATGCCGAGATCCACGCCAAGACGCTGCATATCGAGAAGCTGAAGATGCAGCTGACCGTGCTGCGCCGGGCACGGTTCGGCCGTTCCTCCGAGAAGCTCGACCGCGAGATCGAGCAATTGGAACTGCTGATCGGCGAGCTCGAGGAAGAGCAGGCCGAGGAAAAGGCGCGCGCCGGGGTTGCCGATACCGAGCTGGACGACCCGGCGGACGACCAACCATCCGCAAGCCCTCGGGCCCGACACCGGAGGCGCCGCGCCAAGTTCCCCGAGCACCTGCCGCGCGAGACCGTCACCCACGAACCCGCCTGCACCTGTCCCGGCTGCGGCAGCACGATCTTCAGCCGTGTCGGCCAAGACGAGCGTGAAGTGCTCGAATACACCCCCGCCAGCTTCAAAGTGATCGAGCATATCCGGCCGAAGCTGAGCTGCCGCGCCTGCGAGACCATCGTCCAGGCGCCGATGCCGTCGCTACCCATCGAGCGCGGGTTGCCGGGGCCTGGTCTGCTGGCCCACATCGCCATCTCGAAGTTCTGCGACCACCAGCCGCTGCACCGGCAGAGCGAAATCTATGCCCGCGAGGGCATCGAGCTCGATCGCGCGCTGATGGCCGACTGGATGGGCAAGGTGGTGTTCCTACTGACCCCGCTCGCCGAAGCGATCGGCCGCCACATCCGTGCAGGCGAGGTGTTTCATGCTGACGACACCACGGTGCCGGTGCTCTCGCCGGGCCTGGGCAAGACGGCGACCGGGCGGCTTTGGGTGGTGGTCCGCGACGAGCGTCCATGGGGTTCGTCGGTTCCGCCCGCCGTGTTCTATCGCTACTCCCCGGATCGCAGGGGCATCCACGCCGACGCGCTGCTCGGCGAATGCCGCGGCTTTCTGCATGCCGACGGTTATGCCGGGTTCGACCGACTCTACCGGCCGACCACCCCGGGCGGGAACGGGCCGCTGATTGAGGTCGCCTGTTGGAGTCACTTCCGCCGCAAGCTCTACGACGTGCATCACGCGACAGCATCCCCGATCGCGCTCGAGGCCTTGGAGCGGATCGCCGCGCTGTTCGCCGTCGAGAGTTGCGTCAACGGGTGCGTGCCGGACCGCCGCCGCGCCGCGCGAGCCGAGCATGCCGCGCCGCTGTTGGAGCAACTGAAGACGTTCCTGGAAAGCTCGCTCACCAAGATCAGCGGCAAGAGCGACTTGGCCAAGGCGATCCGCTACGCACTGTCGCGATGGAAGGCGCTGGTTCGTTATGTCGGCGATGGTCGCCTCGAAATGACGAACAACGCTGCCGAACGGGCCATGCGCATCCCGGTTCTTGGAAGGAAGAACTACCTGTTCTGTGGATCCGATGCCGGAGGACAACGGGCTGCTTGCCTCTACACCATCACTGCAACCGCAAAGCTGAACGGCCTCAATCCCGAGGCCTATCTGGCCGACGTTCTCGGGCGCATTGCAGATCATCCCATCAACAAGATCGACGCCCTGCTCCCCTGGTTCTGGACAAAGTAGCCCCCACAAGGTCAGCCCGCTCGCACCAAAACCGCGGCCGTCAGCGCACGCTTACGGTCTTCACAGCTTGAGCCATAATGCCGATAAGATCAGCCGTTTGGTTCTTAATGGGAATTGGACTACGTGAACTTCAAAATCATAGTTGATCAATCCGACACCCAAGTTGGGGCATCATATTTTGGCAACGATCCCGGCTTGCAAGGGTTGGTTCCATTACCAGGAAAGCTGCCCGCGCATCTGGTCCTGACCATAGACACCAGCGATCCCGCTGTTCCCGATCTAAACTTAGGCATCGGCCCAATAATCAGGCTCGTTCACCCTTTCTACTACAGCCAGGGTGGGTGCTTTGCCTACCATCATAGGGGAGGCGGCGAAATCGAATTCGTCAAATTCTCAGGAGAAGCGGATGGTACATGGCCAACTAATAACTTTCCAGCTTCCCTCCCTACTCGTGCGATAAGTTTTCACCCTACATCTTCAGACGAAGAGCGGAAATTTGGAGATGCTTCTACGATCTTTGTCGGACCAAACTCTCCAACTGCTCAGGACCATAGCGGCTTAAGGTGCGTAGCTTGTGGGAAAGGTGATCTGCAACTTCTAGGTAGCGTCCCGAGTAGGCCAATTTCAGAAATAGATATTTGGGACAATGATTTTGTGTTCGTGCTCTTTTGGCTATGCCCGTCATGTAAATCGATAAACACCCACAATGAGTGTGATTAATCGGGATCGGACCGGTGTCAAACAGAGCGGTCTTTGCGGTTTGTCATTGTCGGGGTTCATGTGGCGGCTAGGCGTCCTCGGATGGATGTCCGCTTTGGGTCGACAGCAGCCGCCACGCGGAGCTATGCCAGCATATGGTGGTTAGCGGACATTCGGCTGGTGAGCACCATCGCCTGAAATCAGTTAAAGTTCGGCTGCGAGAATTTGAACCACCTCCTGCACTACGTTTAGCTGTTATCTCTCAAGGACATCGTGAAGAGTGACTATTGCCTCACAAATAGTCTGAAAACGATAATGAATATGCCCATGGCGGCGCATAATCCATAGCCCAGGCCAGTGGGCACTGATCGCCCAACGGTATTTGTACGAAAAAAGATATTCCGATACGTTGATCGATAAGTGACATATAAAATCAAAGCCATTTCTGCATACATTATAAGTCTCATCACCAGAGCTAACGCGATCAATGGCAAACTTAGATGACCCGTGTAGTAGTTCTTCAGAGCCAAGCCAGAGTCACGTTCAACATACAACTCCAACCCAAGAACAACCATAAGCTGAACCCAAAACACCAATAGAGCAGGCCTGCCAAGTTTAGTATTTGTGATCATGGTTTATACGAGACCTTATCGCATCCAAACGGTTTCGTGTTACAGCTTACAAGTTAGAATGGCGGATCGCTTTGCAGCAAATCATGCTGTGTCAGGAAAAGTCGGCGCGCGTCCTACCCGACGCTTGCACGTCCTCAGCAATTGATAATGCGATTACACAGGCGTTCGCCTGACCCACACCGTCCGCTATGGGTCGGAAGCAGCCGCCACGCGGAGCTATGCCAGCATATGGTGGAAAGCGGACGCTCCGTTTAGTTGATCGACCTTAGTCGTCATGGGGGCGTCTTGGCAGATCGATTCGCCAGTCCCCAATGCGCCGCTTCAATGTGATAGGTGCTCGATCGAAAACCGCCATATGAATAGAAAGCTTGATAGCACGACGATAAAGGTCAGCATAAATTTGGTAGGTGCAAAGTGCCTTCCTTGAGCGCGGCTGCGCAAGAGAAGCTTCCCATAACGCTCCGATGTTCCCAAGCGATATGTAGCAAAGGCTACCTCGGCTAATATCAACATGTATGATAAGAGCGTCGCAAGCCCGGTTATCAGCAACCCCGTTTTATCCGGCTGATAAGAATGTGTCATCCGTCCGTACGTAACACTTGAGACAAAGTTTACGGCCAAGAGACAAAGAAACTGAACAGCAAAGACAGTGCGCATTTTCAGTATCCTTCCGGTGCCCATACATATCATTCAGAGCGCGTCGCAAGCGGTCTGGCGAATTCATCTGCACGTCTCGACGATGGCACATAAAATAATAGATTTGCTGATTTATCGTGAAGTCATAGAGTGTCATGAAAGGTCGTGACCGCGCTGACACTTGCTCGGGTGAAAACATCAATGGTGTTTGCGTCGGGTGATGGTAGGTCGTTTTTCCCCTATGGGGTCGACAGCAGCCGCCACGCGGAGCTATGACAGGGTATGGTGGAAAGCGGTCACTGCGGTGTGCATCCGTCTCAGACAAAGACTGACCCTTACTGACCCTGTCTAACGTGTTTGCATGGTAGATATCTCCGCATTCGGGGTAGAAATCGGGAAACATGTCCGTGTCAAAACCCAAATCCAAGTTGATACCCTATGGCTCAATGGTGGTTGGAACAGCTCTTTTCCTTCTGTCCAAGAACTCTCCAATCGCACAGGCCGTCATTGTAACAGCATTTATACTTTTCTTTTTGTGTCTTTACTTTTGGCTTAAATTACGAGAGCGCTCTGTGCGGAAGACTCAACTGCTAAAGCGGAACGGGTCTGAATGTCCATGATTACCCTTTGCAGTGCTGGGTCACCCACTTCGGCAAGTCGGCTATGGGTCGGAAGCGGACCTCTGAAGACTTTCCATAATTAGATATTAGGCGGCCAAGGGGCGTGCCGGGACGTCCTCCCCGGGATCGAGAGTGGTAGCACAGGCCACGCATCAGCAAGCTCAGGGTGCAATGCTCAAGCGTATCGTACTTCGTCAGGATGGTGCGCTCACACGCGGCATCCAGCCTCCTGCCGGCACACGGCGCGCACAAGGGCTTGGGACGATACCCCCTCCTGTGGTTCATTCTGGCAAATGGCCACACCCGATCCCACCCCCCGTTCCGCTGCCGCCGATCCCACCCTGCGTGACGCACTCATGGAGTTGGTGGAGATCGGCCTGCGCATCGCACGGGTGGCGGCGGTGGTGGCCGAGGCCGACGGGCAGATCATCGCCGTCGCCAGCACGGGGCTGCCCGAGCACCTGAAAACCGTGGGGTCGCTGCACGACGTGCAAATGGCCGGCTGCGCCGTGGACACTGCCGATACGGCGCTGAAACAAGCCTCGATCCGGGTCGCCGAGACGACGCAATCCTTCGAGCGCGCCGCCCGCGCGGTGCGGCGGACGGTGGCGCTGATCGGGCGGCTGGATGCCGGGTGGCCGCGCCGGAGCCGGGCGGACGATCGGCAGGCGATGGCCCGGCGGCAGATCGCGCGCACCGTCGGCGAGCGGATTGCCCGGCACGCGTACGGCGAGGCGGCCGAGCGCTTGTTCGACGACCTGCACGAGAAGCTGGACGGGCTGGAGGCCGATGGCGGGCTGGACGGCCCCGCCGGCGACGTCATCGCCGCGATCTGCCGCGACCTCGGCCTGACCGCCCAAGCCGCGACGGACATCGCCGGCGATCCCTCCCCCGCCGCGGCGGAGCGCTTGGAGGCGGCGCAGCAACGGCCGGTGGTGACGAAGCACCCCCGCCATGCTCCACTGCATCCCCCTCTGCCACCTCGCGGGCGCGGCGCTGCCCCGGACGGCTGAGGCGGCGGAGGCGGCGGCCCAGCGGCGGCGCTTCACGGCATTGACGTGGTTCACGTCGATCCGGCCGTCATGCCGCAGATGCCAGGGCCAAGCCATGCTTTGGCAGCATGGAACGGGACGGGACGTCAACACACCGCAGCCGTCCTACGCTCAGTGCGCGTCGCCCCAGCTACGGCCTTTGCCGGTTTCCACCACCAGGGGCACCGACAGCACCGCCGCGCCCTGCATCACGTCCCGCGCCAGCTCGGCCAGCGTGTCCGCTTCGTCCTCCGGCGCCTCGAACAGCAACTCGTCGTGCACCTGCAGCAGCATCCGGCCTTTGAGCCCCGCCGCCGCCAACGCGCTGGGCAGCTTCACCATCGCCCGCTTGATGATGTCGGCCGCCCCGCCCTGCAGCGGCGCATTGCTTGCCTGCCGCTCGGCGTAGCCCCGCTTGGCCGCGTTGCGGTCGGCGATGCCGGGCACCCAGCAGCGGCGGCCGAACGGGGTCAGCACGAAGCCGCGAATGCGCGCCTCCTCCCGCGTGGCTTCCATGTAGGCGCGGATGCCGGGATAGCGGGCGAAATAGGCGTCGATGTAGCTTTTGGCTTCGCCGGGCTCGATGCCCAGTTGGCGGCCCAGGCCGAACGCGCTGATGCCATAGATGATGCCGAAATTGATCGCCTTGGCCCGGCGCCTTATCAGCCCGGTCATCTCCGCCATCGGCACACCGAACACCTCGCTGGCCGTCCGGCTGTGAATATCCTGGCCGGTGGCGAACGCCTCGCTGAGCGCCGGCACGTCCGCGACATGGGCCAGCAGGCGCAGTTCGATCTGCGAGTAGTCCGCACTCACCAGCACATGGCCGGGGGCGGCGACGAAGGCCTTGCGGATGCGGCCGCCCTCCTCCGTCCGGATCGGGATATTCTGCAGGTTGGGGTCGTTGGACGACAGCCGCCCGGTGGTGGACGCCGCCATGCCGTAGGTGGTGTGGACGCGCCGGGTCACCGGGTTGATCTCCGTGACCAGCGCGTCGGCATAGGTGGATTTCAGCTTCGCGAGCTGCCGCCATTCCAGGATCCGGCCCGGCAGTTCGGCCCCTCCGTCCGCGAGCTGCTGCAGCACGGCGGCATCGGTGCCCCAGGTGCCGCTGCTGGTGCGGCGGCCGCCTGGCAGCTTCATCTCGTCGAACAGGATCTCGCCCAGCACCTTGGGGCTGCCCAGGTTGAACGGACGGCCGGCCATCTTGTGGATATCGGTCTCGGCCAACGCCATGCGGTCACCGAAATCGGCGGAGAGGCGGCGCAGTTCCTCCTCGTCCACCATGATGCCGGCCCGCTCCATCTCCACCAGCACGGGGATCAGCCGGCGCTCCAGCTGTTCATACAGCCCCGTCGCCTTCGCATCGGCCAACCGGGGGCGCAGCGTGTGCCGCAGCCGCAGCACGCAATCGGCCGCCTCCGCGACATGGGCCGTGGCCCGCTCGACCGGCACCTGCGACAACGGGAGCCGGGCACGCCCGGTGCCGGTGGCGACGTCAAGGCCGCTGACGGGGTGGCCCAGATGCATGCGGGCCAGGTCCTCCAGCGTGTGCCCGTGGGCGCCGGCGTCCTGGGCGTAGGACAGTAGCATCGCGTCATCGACCGCGACGGTATCGGCGAACCCGGCGCGGTGCAGCGCCCAAAGCCCCGCCTTCGCGTCGTGGAACACTTTCAGGACAGACCGGTCCGCCAGCACGGGCGCCAACGCTGCCTGCGCCTCCTCCATCCGGACCTGCTGCACGGGCCGGTCCAGATCCCCCTGGTGGCCAAGCGGCACGTAGACCGCCCTGCCCTGCCCGGTCGCCAAACCCAGGCCGACCAGCCCCGCACTGCCCACCCCCGGGTGGATCGCCAGCAGGCCACCAGCACGCGCGTCCGCCAGCACTGCCTCGAGCGCCGCGAGTTCGCCGACGGCTTCATACGGGCCGAAGGGAAGCACCTGCTCCGACGGAGCGGGTGGCGGCGTATCCTCGCCGACCGGGCCGTCCAGCCCGAGCCGGGTCGCGGTAGACCGGAAGCCCATGCCGTGCAGCCACGCGGCCAGGCTCGCCCGGTCCGGCTCGCGCACACCCAGGGTGTCGAGCGGTTCGGGCATCGGGGCGTCGTCCCGCAGGATCACCAGTTCGCGCGAAACGCGGGCCTGCTCGGCGTGGGTGATCAGCAGCTCGCGCCGCTTGGACGGCTTCATTGCGGGGGCGGCGGCCAGCACGCCCTCCAGGTCGCCGAACTCGGACAGCAACTGGCAGGCGGTTTTCGGGCCGATGCCGGGCACGCCGGGCACGTTGTCGACGCTGTCGCCCATCAGGGCCAGCAGGTCGATCATCTTCTCGGGGCCGCAGCCGAATTTTTCGCGCACCTCATCGGGGCCGATCGACTTCTGCTTGATCGGATCCTGCATGATCACGCCGGGCCGGATCAGCTGCATCAGGTCTTTGTCGGAGGACACGATGGTGACCTGGCCCCCTGCTTCCACCGCGGCCTTGGTGTAGGCGGCGATCAGGTCGTCCGCCTCCCAGTCGGCCAGCTCGATGGAGGGGACGTTGAACGCCAGCGTGGCATCCCGCACCAGGGCGAATTGCGGGATCAGCTCCGACGGCGGCTCCGGCCGCTGCGCCTTGTAGGCGTCGTAGATGCGGTTGCGGAACGTCGTGCGGCCGGCGTCGAAGATGACGGCGATGTGCGTGCCGGCATGGTCCTTCAGCAGCCGCGCCAGCATGTTGGTGAAGCCGAACACGGCGTTCACCGGGGTGCCGTCGGGCCGGGTCATCGGCGGCAGCGCGTGGAAGGCGCGGAAGATGAACCCCGACCCGTCCACGAGCACCAGATGGAGGGGCGCTGTCTCGCCGCTCAGTGCCCGGTGTCCGATGCGCCGGGGTTCAGCACGTAGACGCGCGAGCAATACGGGCAGAACGTCTGCTCGTGCACGATGCGCAGCCACACGCGGGGATGGCCCAACCCGGCGCTGCCACCGTCGCAGGCGACCACGCGGTCGTCCACATGGATGATCTCGTGCTCGCCGGAGGGCATGCCTGGCGGCGTCTGGGGCGTGTCTACGCCGAAGGGCATACGGAACCTCGACTGGAATGGGATACGCGACGATGATAGCGGTAGCGGCCATGAGTTCAACCGTCCGCGCCTGCCTCGCTGCATCATCCGTCTTTCTTGGGGCTCTCATGCTGGGCGCCTGCTCGGCCCGGCTTCCCCCCTATGGGACGGCTGACACGCCGCTGCTCGTTCACCCGGTGGCCGACGATGCGTTCACGATGGCGGACGGCGCGCGCCTGCCCGTCCAGGTCTGGCTGCCGCCTTCGGGCCAACCGCCCAGCGCCGTGATCCTGGCGCTGCACGGCTTCAACGACAGCCGCGACCAGTGGGCGCTGCCCGGCCCGGTGTTCGCCAACGCGGGGATCGCCGTCTACGCCCCCGACCAGCGCGGCTTCGGCGACACCGCCGCCCGGAAGACATGGCCCGGCGTGAACGCCTTGGTGGACGACGCCGACACCATGGCCCGCGAGCTGCACCGCCGCTATCCGGCGACCCCGGTCTACGTCATGGGCGAGAGCATGGGTGGCGCTGTCGCCCTGGATTTGGCCGCCCGCCCCAACCCGCCGCCGATCGCCGGCACGATCATGCTGTCACCCGCCGTGTGGGGCAGATCGGAGCAGGGCTTCGTGCTGGCAAGTGCCTTGTGGGCGGCGAACGGCGTCGCACCCGGCTACCGCATCACCGCCGGTGACGTACCAGTGCGCGTCCACGCCAGCGACAACCGCGCCGCGTTGATCGCGCTGGCCCGCGACCCGTTGACGATCCGCAGCACCCAGGTGTCGGTGCTGAAGGGGTTGGTCGACCTGATGGACTCGGCACAGGCCGCCGCGCCCGCCGTGCGAGGCCGTACTTTCATCGCCTATGGCGGCCACGACGACTTGGTGCCCGCGAGTGCGATGGCGGTTGCCTGGGCGCACCTCCCTCCGGACACGCGGCGGGCCGTGTATCCGAACGGTTACCACTTGCTGATGCGCGACTTGGACCGCCAGGCGGTGATTGGCGATGTGATTGCCTGGATCAAGCACCCGGATGCGCTACTCCCGTCGGGGGCCGACATCGCCGCGGCGGCCTGGGCGAGCCGCTACAATCCTAGGGGTGGCTTTGAATTCTAGCCTGATGTATTGAGGTTTTTGCGGGACCCGTAGCTCAGCTGGATAGAGCGTCGCCCTCCGAAGGCGAAGGTCGCACGTTCGAATCGTGTCGGGTCCGCCATTGATCTCATTTTCAGCGGTCTGTCGCCCGACGGTCGCGTCGCGGCGGACCGCATCATCGGCGACGATGCCCTCGTAACGGACAGCCGATCGTCGACGAGAGAGGTCCGCCGTCCGCCGCAGTGGATGGGAGGCGTCCCCTAAACCGGAATGATCGAACGGGGTGGCATCCAGACGGCAGCGGCCACATCGACGTGGACAGGGATAATGTGGAGATCACGAAAACTGTCGACGATGGTTTGCTGCTGGGCGATGATGGCCGGGTCCATGGCCTGTACTGCAAACAGGGTACGGGCGGCGACCACGCGCTGCGGACCGATCGGGACGTTCGTCACCGCGGCCATGGTCTGCGCGACCTGCTCGGGATGCGACTTCGCCCAACCCGCGGCGACGTTGATCGCGTCCAGCAGGGTCATCAGCGAGTCCGGCTGACCCAGGGCAAACCTCTTGCTGGCGACGAAGAAGAAATTGGTCGGTGCCACGCCCTCGCCGGTGGTCAGTACGCGCACGTTGGGTTCGGCCTCCGCGATACCGAAATACGGGTCCCACGCCGCGAACGCGTCCACCGAGCCGCTGCGAAAAGCGGAGGCGGCATCTGCTACCGACAGGAAGGCGACCTGCGTGTCAGACAATTTCAACCCGGCGGCGGCAAGGCAGCGGACGACCAGGTTCTGCACCGTGGAGCCCTTGGTGAACGCCAACCGCTTGCCGCGCAAATCGCCCACGGTGTGGATCGGCCCATCCGCGTGCACGACGATGCCGATGTTGGCGCCCTTGTTGGGCTGCGCGCCGACGTACAGCATTTCCACGCCGGCCGCCTGGGCAAAGATCGGCGGGGTGTCACCGCAGCCGGCGAAATCCACCGCTCCGGCGTTGATCGCCTCCATGATGGCCGGGCCTGAGTTGAACTCCACCCACTCCACGTCCAGCCCGGGTACGCCCTGCTGACGCAGCAGAACCAACGAACCAGCTTTCTGCAAGCCCAGCCGGACCGGTTTGCCAGCAGCGCGGGTCACCATCGGCAGCGTGCAAAAACCGGCCGCGAGGGCGCGTCGGGTTAACGTCAAAGCGGCCCCCTCATGCACACGAATCTGGTCCAGCAGCTGGGACCGCAGCCGCGCAAAACCAACCACTGTTCGGCCCGAAATGAGCCGTCTCGTGTATCTAACACAAAGTGTCCCTCCTCCAGCAGCATCACCCGATAGCTTTGAGCGTACAGGGGACCGGGGAATGCCAGAGGAAGAATCAGCGTATCCGTCTCGGCTAGCACATACTCGAAAGCGTTGGCGGGGACGTCACCCGAGGGGCGACCTCGATCATGCTACATGCCTTTTTGGCTAACTCCCGCACCCTGGGAGCGGAGTTGGGAGAGTCGATGATTTCGCTCAACGTCTGCATGAGCGGCTGGTCTAGGATGTCCAAGAGGGATCGAGATGGCGCCATGAACCGAATACGAAACGACGACGATTTTGGATGCAGGGAGTCGACGTCCAAAATGCGCTTCGCACGAGTGTTCGAGTTCGTGCCTGCTGTCGTGATCAGGCGGTGGCTGAGGCTTGGAGTTTTTCTGGGATGATACACCTGACGGAGGCCGGAAAGGAGGCTGCGCCATGCCCGACATCGGATATTTGCCGGCTACGGAGTCAGAGTTCGCTTTACGCCGTGGCTGGTTGGCCAGGCGTGCTGTCCTGGCGGGCGCCATCGTGGCCGGGGTAGCGCTAGCGGCGCTGACGACGCGCGGCGAGGAGGCAGCACGGGCTGCACAGGTCGCCGGGCCGGAGTTGACCCGGTTGCTGCGGGCCATGGCGGGACTGAAGCTGGTTTTCGCCGCTTGTATGCTGGCGGCCGCGTATTGGCGGCTGGCACTGCCAGCTTCAACCTGGCGTCTCGGGTGCTACGCCGTTGCAGCAGCCTCGATGGCAGCCGGGCCCGTGCTGATCTGGGAGATGGTGCACATACGTCTCGGGGCGCTGTTGCTACACGGCGGGTTGCTGGCCGCCGCCTTGCTGCTGTGGCGCGACCCGGCGGTCGGCACGCAGCTGGGCGCCATCCTGGCGAAGCGTCGGGCGATCCTTCGCGCACGATCCTAGCCTAAGGCCGTTTAGGCAGACGACACTTAACTCCCCGTTATATCAAGGTATGAGAAATTTTGCATCCGGGCGCGCCGTGGGTGAGTTAGTGGGTCACGTCCCAAGTGGGGGAGAGCATGCAAGTGTTGGCCAGAGGCAGGATACGATAGTGATTTACGACGTAGCCGAGCAGTTCCATGGCGAGGTGAGCCAGGGTTGGGTCATTACCATCGCGTATCGTGCTGCCCCAGCGAGAACGACAACTCTCAAGGGAAGTCCGGTGTATTTGAGCGAAGCCGAGGCAAGGGCCGACATCGCCGACCTGAATTGAGCCGTCCGGGACCAAACCGGCCCCTGTAGCCAGCGCCGCGTCACACATTTGCCCGAAAGACAACGGATGAGTCTCTAGCTGCAAACGGGAGACTGCTGATGACTGACACTCTTTCGACTGTTCATCACCTGGTCGAAGGCCAGCCCAACACGCAAGAGATCTACCGGAGCTCGAACGGCGATAACTGGCAATTGATCCGTCAGGGTGGCTCGGGTGTCGCTTTGGTCCGGCACACTGCGAATAGGTCGTCCGGCGGTACGGTCACGGAGCTGACGGTAGAGCAGTTTCTGGCCTTCAATGCCCACGGACCCGAACACGATGCACTCAGGGTGTTGATGGATCAGGCGACAAACACCCTCACTCCCTGATCGACCCCCGGGAGGCTGCTGCTCGCGAGTGCCCTCTGGTGGCGCGCGGCTCAGACTAAGATTGCGGCACATCGCAAAGGGAGCGCCCTCCATGCTTCGGATGGTGTTGATGGCGATACCCGCGCCGCGCGATAGAGGATGAGCATGGCGGACTGGGACAAACCGAACGGAATGGAACTGTACGGCTTCTGGCGCACCTCCGCCACCTATCGGGTTCGCGTGGCCATCGCGTTGAAGGGGCTGGCCGCCAGCGAACACACCGTTGATCTCGACGCCGGGGAGCAGCGGTCTGCGGGGTTCCTCGCGTTGAATCCGCTGGGTGCGATCCCCGCGCTCATCGTGCCAGGTCAGGCGCCGCTGACCCAATCGCTGGCCATTCTCGAGTTCCTGGAGGAAGCGCACCCGGAACCCCCGCTGCTTCCGGCCGACCTGCATGGGCGGGCACGGGTGCGGTCGATCGCGCTGATGCTGGCGGCCGACACCCATCCCTTCATCACGCCGCGCGTGCGGACCTACCTGATGAATGAGGCCAAGTTCGATGCGGCGGCCTGGCGTGCCTGGCAGACCCACTGGTTCACGACCGGCCTACAGGCCGTGGAGGCCCGGCTGCAGGCGGAAGCGGCGACCGGCGTGTTCTGCCACGGCGACACCGTCACGATCGCCGACATCTGCCTGGCCAGCATTATCGCGGTAATGGGCGTGTTCAAGATCGAGGTCGCCGCGATCCCGTCCATCGATCGGATCATGGCGCGATGCGAGGCGATCCCCGCCTTCGCTGCTGCCGCCCCCTTCAGCCAGACGGGCGCGCCGCCACGCCCCTGACCTGGATCCTACGCGCGACGACGCCATGCTTCGACGGCCGCACCGAACCTCAAGGTGCCTTCGCAATCGAACATAGGCCGTGTAGGCAGGGCGAGTCCGCGTGCGGCTGATCGCCAAGCAAGTAAGAACCCCTGAGGAGCGTCCTGGATGTCTGGCCGTATCGTGAGCAATTCAGGCCCGTTGGCGACAAAGATGGCGCCCACGCCGCTCAACCGCCAGCAGATCGTCGGCTTCTGGGCGGCGTGGTTCGGCTGGATGCTGGATGGCATGGACTCCGTCATCTACGCCCTGGTCCTTGGCCCAGCTCTGACCGAACTGCTGCCGCGCTCCGGTATTCAGCCTACGCCCGCCAATATTGGCTATGTCGGCTCGCTCATGTTCGCCCTGTTCCTGGTCGGCTGGGGTCTGTCGTTCGTCTGGGGACCCATCGCCGACCGGTTCGGGCGCACCAAATCGCTCGCCGCGACGATCCTTGTCTATGCGGTTTTCACCGGGGCGGCAGCGCTCGCGCCGAACATCTGGCTGCTCGGGCTGTTCCGCTTCCTGGCCGGCATCGGGGTCGGCGGGGAGTGGGCGATGGCGGGCACCTACGTCGCCGAGGCCTGGCCGGAGGACCGCCGCAAGATGGGAGCCGGGTACCTCCAGACCGGCTACTATTTCGGTTTCTTCGTCGCCGCCGCACTGAACTTCACCGTAGGTGCGTCCTATGGCTGGCGTGCGATGTTCCTGTGCGGCCTGTTCCCCGTCATTATCTCGATCGCGACCTTGCTCAAGGTCGAGGAGCCGAAACGCTGGGAGGCGCGCGCGCAGGTGACCGCCGGCCGGGTCAGGCCGCTCGCCCTCATCTTCAACGCCCGCTACCGCAAGCAGACCATCGTGATGTCCGCGTTGCTGACGGTCGCCGTCATCGGCCTGTGGGCGGGCGCGGTGTATGAGCCGACAGCGATCGTGTTCCTCGCCCGCAAGTCGGGGATGACGCCGCCACAGGCTGCCAAAATGGCGTCCTACGGGACGGGATTGCTCTCGATCGGCACCATCATCGGCTGTATCGCCGCCACCTGGGCCTCGGAGCGGTTCGGCCGCCGCTCCACGCTCGCGGTCTATTACGTCGGCATGATGGTGACGATCGCCGCGGCGTTCGGTTGGGCGTTCTATCTGCCCGCTGGAACGGCACTGCCCGTCTTCATGGCGGTCCTGTTCTTCCTCGGCATGTTCGGCGGCAACTTCGCGATCTTCAGCCTGTGGCTGCCGGAGCTGTTTCCGACGGAAGTCCGCGGCACCGCCTTCGCGTTCTGCACCTCGGTCGGGCGGTTCATCGGAGCCGGCGTCAACCTGATGCTCGCCGCATCGGTGGCCGCGATGGGCACGCTCGGAACGCCGATCGCATTGACCGCGATCGCGTTCGCCATCGGCTTGCTTTTCATCCCGTTTTCCCGCGAGACGCGCGGCGAGACCCTGCCGGAGTAGCCCACCCTCGCTGGCGGAAGCCAGCAAACGTGTATTGCTCCCGGCCGGGAAGTTTCCGAGGCTCCGCCGTGAAGCGGACACGCCGCGCAGGAGACGCTCGCATGAAGCTCGACGGCCCGATCGGCCATACGGTGCTCGACGATGATCCCGGTCTGGTCGGTGCCCCGATCGATCGTGTCGACGGCGCGGCGAAAATCACCGGCACTGCACGGTATGCTTACGAGTGGCCGCATGACGCGCCGCTCTACGGCTACGCCGTGCAGGCGGCTGCGGCGAGCGGGACCATCACGGCGCTGGACACGCAGGCAGCCGAGCGGGCGCCTGGCGTTCGCCTGGTGCTCACCTATAAGAACGCGCCACCGCAGGGCACGGGGGATCACCGCAGGTTTGCCGGGCAACTCACCGGGCCGGAGATCATGAGCTGGGGCCAGGCCATCGCCCTGGTGGTCGCCGACAGGTTCGAGGAGGCGCGCGCCGCAGCGTATCTGGTACGTGCCACCTACAGCCGGCAGCCGGCCGAGCTCAGCATGCATGACAGCGCCGGGCAGGCAGTGACGCCACAGGATGGCGAGCTCAAGGCGGACAGCGCGGTCGGACAGTTCGACACCGCATTCGACTCCGCCCCGGTCAAGCTGGACGAGGTGTATTCAACCCCCATGCAGTCCCACGCCGCCATGGAGCCGCACGCCACGATCGCCCGTTGGGACGGTGACATGCTCACGCTCGAGACGGCGAACCAGTCGCCCGACTTGGGTCGCGACTCCGTCGCCAACACGCTCAAGATGCCGAAGGAGAAGGTCCGGCTGATCGCCAAATACATTGGTGGCGGTTTTGGCGGGAAGGGCTTCGTCCTGGGCGACGCGATCCTCGCCGCGATCGCCGCCCGGCAGACCGGCCGCACCGTCAAGGTCGCACTGGCCCGCCCGCAGGTGTTCGGCGTGACGACGCATCGCAGTGCGACGGTGCAGCGGGTACGGCTGGGCGCGCAAACCGACGGCACGCTGGTTGCGGTCGGCCACGATAGCCTGTCGGCCAACCGCGACGGTCAGCAGAAATTCGAGACGGCGGCCGTGCAGACCCGCGCGCTGTATGCCGGGGACAACCGGCTGACCCGGCACCGGCAAGTCGGCTTGGACATCCCGCTCGCTTCCTCGATGCGTGCACCCGGCGAGGCCGTGGGGCTGCTGGCGCTGGAGGGGGCGATGGACGAATTGGCGGAAAAGCTGAACATCGACCCGATCGAACTGCGCATCCGCAACGAGCCGATGGAGGATCCCGAGCGGAAGGTGCCGTTCTCGTCGCGCAACCTGGTGCCGTGCCTGAAAGCCGGGGCCGAGCTGTTCGGCTGGTCGCGCCGGGGTGGCCCGGCGACGCAGACGAACGGGCGTTGGCTGGTCGGGATGGGTGTTGCCGCAGCCATCCGCGGCAATAATCTGCGGAAGTCGGATGCACGGGTGCGTCTGGATCCGGACGGAACGCTGACGGCGCAGATGGCGATGACGGATCTCGGTACGGGCACGTACACCATCCTAACCCAGCTCGCGGCCACCCTGCTCGGCCTTCCGATGGACAAAGTTCGGGTGGAGTTGGGGGACACCGACTTGCCGATGTCGTCGGGCTCGGGCGGCTCGGTGGGGGCCGGCAGCAACGGCTCGGCCCTGTATGACGCCTGCATGGGGTTGCGGAGGCAGGTCGAGCAGGCTGCCGGCTTCGATCCGGCGCGGGCGCGTTTCGCGGACGGCAATGTGAGTCTGGACGGCACGGCGAAGCCACTGGCAGGGCTGGTGCCGCCGGGTGGCCTGGTGGCCGACGGAACGCTCGACCCCGGCGACCAGATGAAGCGCTACAGCCAGCACAGCTACGGTGCGCAATTCGCGGAGGTCGGCGTCGATCGCGACACCGGCGAGGTGCGGCTACGGCGCATGCTGGGCGTCTTCACCGCCGGTCGCATCCTGAACGCCAAGACCGCCCGCAGCCAGGCAATCGGCGGCATGATCTTCGGCGTCGGCGCTGCATTGCACGAGGATCTGGTCATGGACGAACGCAACGGTGCCTTCGTGAACAACAGCCTGGCCGAGTACCACGTGCCCGTCAATGCCGACATCCCGGCCATCGATGCGGTCTTCCTGCCGGAACTGGACCCGGATTCGAACCCACTCAAGAGCAAGGGCGTCGGCGAGTTGGGCATTTGCGGCGCAGGGGCAGCGGTCGCGAACGCCGTCTACAACGCGACGGGCGTGCGCATCCGGGAGTATCCGCTGACACTGGACAAGGTGTTGGCCGGCATGGAGCAGCGGGCCTAGACGAGTCTTCCAGGCCGACCGCCCTGAGGTATGAACTTGCCTCGGCCAGCGAAGTCCCCGAGCGTGTCGTCATGCGCTTCGGAACACGGGAAAATCGATGACAAACGGAGCAGGTCCGTGCGGAAGCAAGTCCTTGACGGCGGACACCGACTTGACCGCCTGCGCGCTTGAGGATCTCGAAGCCGGGGCCGTGCACCTGGAGGATCTCGAGATATTCGTCGGTCAGCGGTCACGGATGCATCCGGGTCCGGGCTGGGGCCTTGCGCTCGCCATGGTCCGGCGCGACTTGGCGCAGGTCCGCACGGAACTCGCGATCCGGAACGTGGCGGGACAGTTCGGACCGGGCGCGAGATAGGGGGAAGCACTGGTAGCTGCGCCCGCCATACCAGGCCTCGCTTGAGGAGAACAAGCGCCAAGCCCATGACGGCGCGCCGCCAACCCTATTTGCCGGGCGGCGGGCTCGTCCAATGCTCCTGGGCGACCGGGTCGCTCCATCCGGAACCCAGCGGCATCAGCGAAATCCAGGTCTCCGCAAGCTTCCCGCCCTCGGTCCGATAGGATTGCATGCCCGCTTGGCTGCGGGCCTCCCCTGTCTCCTTGTCGCGCCAGGTGAATGCGAACCGGAACCATGCGCGCTCGCCTTGGAACGTATGGTCGTACACGACGACCCGTATGTTCGGCCGATCCTTCAGAAGCTGGGCGAGTTCCGCCGCGTAGGCGTCCCTTGTGACAGCTCGATCCCCGGCCTGCTCGTGCCGAAGGTATGTCGGCGCGACGCAGCCCGGGACCAGGTCGAACCGGCCTTCGACCCAGACCTGTTCCCAACGGTCGAAGAGGTCGCGCATCGTGGTGTTGTCTGCCATCGGAGCATTCCTTCTTGCTCATGTCCCGTCGACGAGAGGGCTACTGGCTGCATGATGTCAGTCGCGCTGTCATGCACGCTCGACGGCGACCCTGAGGCTGCAGCAAGAAACCGGGCGCTGCCAGCCTCGCCAGGTCGCGCCGAAAGCAGATGGCCGACGACCTCGTTGAGGATCGGGCGTGAGTTCAGTCAAAACCCCCGGTCACAGCGCTTGCCAAGGATATAGTGGCACTCATCCAGGGCTAGCGCGACTGGCCGGCCGACACTGGAAGGTCGCGTTGAAGGCGGTCGGCCAATACACCGTGCCAGGATCGCCGTCGGGGCGGACATCGAGCAGGAAGACGTCACGGCCTTGCTGGCGGCAAAACGCATCTGCCTCGGCCAGCACGGTTCGTTCAGCTTCGGCACCACCGCCGCGCACCGGCGCCCGCATCTCACTCAAGGCGTAAGTGTCAGGCCCGACTGGCACGACACCCGAGCCGAGAGCGCAACCTGTCAGGCAGGGTGCGGCGAGCATCGCAACCAGTGCCGACCCGCGCCAACGGGACCCTGACCCGCTCAAGGCCCTGTTTCGAGCGCCGAAAACAGGCTTTGTCATGAGCGGGAGCGTCCCACTCGGAGAGCGCGGACTAGTTGATGCGCTTAGCCGCAGCAAGGAACCGGGCATATTCGCGGGCGCGCTTGCGGTCCTTACGCCAAGCCGAAGTGCCCTTGTATCGTGCGAACGGCGGAACTTTTTGCGCCTTGCGCCGGCTGGGCGCGGCTTCGGGGAGGCTGGACGGGGAGGGATCGCTCATGGGGCTAGTCTTCCGGCTGTTGGGGCTGTTCTCTGACCACCACGCGTGATCGGACGCAAGAGGCGTGTTCACGCAAGCCGTCCCTCCCATAGAGCGTAAACCGTGACCCAGCGCGACTTCGACGTGATCGTGTTGGACCGAACTGGGGCATGTCACGGCCATGCATGCGTTGCGGCCGGTCTGCCGGGTCGCAGCATTACCACGGTGCTGCAGGAACTGGCCTGACCGTCCAGTCTGCCGGGCGTTCACCTTAGCAACGTTTGCTTAATTCATTTCGCCGAAGATGCACCACCAGAGGCGTGGTTCATGGTCCGAGGCGAGCAATGTTCATAAGATTGGCTTCCGGATTGTCGTCGGGGTTTCTCGTTCTCGGTTGCTTGACGCCGTCTTGTTCGGCTGACGCGGCAACCAGTTCTGCTTCGATTTCGGTCTCCGCGACGGTTCTGGCCTATTGCGCGGTCACCGCCTCGCCGCTCGCGTTCGGCAACTACAGCCCGAGCGTGCAGAGTACCGCGAGCACCTCCGTCGTTGTGATTTGCACCACCGGGACACCTTACAACGTCGGGCTCGACGCAGGCGTGGGCAGTGGAGCCAGCGTCACGACCCGGGAGATGACCGGCGCCAGTGCCACCACGCTCGGCTACAGCCTGTACACGACGTCGGGCTACGGCACGGTGTGGGGCAACACCGTCGGCAGCAACACCGTCCTCGGCGCTGGCACCGGCGTCGCCCAGACATTGACGGTCTACGGCCGCATCCCCGTCGGGGAGAACGTGGCCCCCGGTGCCTACACCGACACGGTGACTGTAACGCTGACCTATTAGGAAATCCCATGACAGCATGTCTGCGGGCCAAAATGGCCCTTGCTGCGATAGCCTCGCTGACAAGCGTGGCCGCAGCACACGCCGGAACAGTCGAAGTGTCCCCGGTGACCGTCACGCTCCAACCAGGTCAAACCGCAACCACGCTTAGCGTCGTCAATCACGGCACGAGCCGCACCGCGATCCAGGTACGTAGCTTCGCGTGGAGCCAAGGGCCGAGCAGCGAAGACCTGACCCCCACCAACGAGCTCGTCGTCAGCCCGCCGATCTTCCAGCTTGGGCCGGAGGAGACACAGACCGTACGGCTGCTGCTCCGTCGCCCACCACAGGGCGTGGAAAGCAGCTACCGCCTGCTGCTGGACGAACTGCCGGTCGGCAGCACACCCGGTGTCGTGCAGTTCGCCCTGCGCCTTTCACTCCCGCTATTCGCCCTCCCGGCCGGCCAGGGCATGCCGAACCTCAGCTGGCACATAGCCCCGGGCGCCAGCGGGACGGAACTGGTCGTGGCCAATCACGGTACCCGGCACGACCGCCTCAGCGGCCTTTCGGTGTCCTTGCCCGGCGGCGGCAGCGTGAAACCGGGTGGGTTGCAGAACCTGTATGTCCTGGCCGGTGTCGAGCGCCGGCTCTCTTTGTCACTAGGCCGGGCTGGGCTCGGCGGGGCCAGTCTGACGGTCACCGGAACCGACGATCTAGGCCGCGTCAATGCTCCGGCCCCCCTTCAAAGTACGCCGTAGCCGCCTGCCCGCGCTGACACTGCTGTGGTTGCTTGGACCGAGCCCGCTTCCTCTGCGGGCCGAAGACGATTCGCGCCTGTTCGAGGTCGTCGTCAACGGCCGCACAACGCAACTCCAGGCAGAATTCGTCCAGCGCGGAGAACGGCTCGCGGCATTGCCGGACGATCTACGCGCGCTCGGCCTGCAGACCCAGGGCGTCCCCACCGGGTTCGATGGCCGCATCATGCTGGACGACATCCCCGGGCTGAAATTCCAGCTGGAGGAACGGACGCAGACATTGCGGATCAAGATCCCGGATACCGGGCTGCTCGCCAATCAGATCTCGGCTTCCCCCTCGAAGGTGACGATGTCGACGGCGGCCTCGGACTTCGGCCTGGTCACCAACTACAACGTTCTCGCCACCCGGGCGCAGGGCCGCACCTTGGCCAGCGGGCTGTTGGACGAGCGGTTCAACACGCCCTGGGGCATCATCGGGCGTGCCGGTTGGTTGTTGCAGACCGGGTCGCCGACGCGGACGCTGGCTCGGCTGGACACGTCACTCGCACTGACCGAACCGGACTCTCTGCGGCGTTGGCAGGTGGGCGACATCATCACCGCCGGCCTCTCCTGGACCCGGCCATACCGCATCGGCGGCCTGCAGGTCACCTCCGACTTCGCGCCGCGTCCCGATCTGGTGACCTATCCGATCCCCGTGGTGAGCGGCCGGGCGGACGTGCCATCCACCGTGGATCTGTTCGTGAACAGCGTCCGCCAGGCCTCCCAGCCGGTGGACCAGGGGCCATTCCAGATCCGGCAGCCGCCGGTGCTGACGGGTGCGAACGACGTGGCCGTCGTGGTCCGCGACGTGACCGGGCAGCAGCACGTGCAGACTGTCAGCTTCTACGTCAGCCCGGCCCTGATGGCGCCGGGTCTCGCCTCCTACTCACTCGAAGCCGGGTGGTTGCGCGAAGATTACGCGCTCAAGACCGATCGCTACACCCAAGCCGCCGGGTCGGCCACGGCACGATACGGCGTGTTCAACTATCTGACGGCCGAGGCCCACGTGGAGGTGTCGGGCCGGGTCGCAATGGGCGGGGCTGGGGCCACGGTCAACATCCTGAACCTGGCGGTGGGGACGCTCTCCTTTGCCGTCAGCAATCCGATGCACGGCGTGCGCGGCGGCCCGGCGGGGGGCCAGGTCTCGGCAGGCATCGAGCGGACCGGGCGATTGTTCAGCGTGTCGGTGTCCACGACCCGGGCAACGCGCGCGTTCCAGGACGTGCCGTCCAACCAGCAGAACCGAGTCCCCGCCGCCATCGACCGGGCGAGCGTCGGCCTGTCGCTGGAAGGGCTGGGCGCCCTGCATCTGTCCTATGTCGGGATCCAGGGGCGCGGCGTGCTGCCGGTGGCGTCGTCGGGCGTCTACGCCAACCAGACCGGCCTGAACGCACGCATCCTGTCGATCAGCTACACGCGGCCGATCGCGCACAACGTCCAGTTCTACGCCAACGCCTACCACGATTTCGCTCATGGCGGCGCCGGGACGGGCATGACGTTCGGCATCGCAATCCCGCTCGGCAACCGGACCGTGGTCACGGCCGAGGCAGGGCTGTCCGGTGGCCGGCCATCTGCGGCGGTGGATGCCGGCGAGGCGGCGGTCGATCCCGGCGATATCGGATGGCGCGCCCGCCTATCGCGGGACCCATCGTCGCGGCAGGACGGCCAGGCCACCTACGTCGCACCCTTCGCGACGGCCACGGGCGAGGTGGAGCGCGTCTCCGGGCATACCGGGCTTCGCGTCGGCGCCACCGGTGCGGTCGTCGCCGTGCCTGACGGCGTGTTCGCCTCGAACCGGATCGACGACAGCTATGCCGTCGTGGACACCGACGGCGTCGGCGACATCGGCGTCCTGCAGGAAAACCGGCCGGCCGGGCGAACCAATTCGTCCGGTCTGCTGCTGCTGCCGAATCTGCGTGGTTGGGAGCCCAACCGGATCGCACTCGTCCCGTTGGACCTGCCCGGCGACGTCGTTGCGGGGGCGCTCTCGCAGAACGTGCGGATACCGGCGGGCTCGGGCCAGCACGTCTCGTTCAACCTGCACCGGGGCGAGAGCGCATTGCTGCATTTGGCTGATTCGGCTGGCAAATCGATCCCCGCTGGTTCGGTCGCAACGCTGGGGACCGCCACGATGCCGGTCGGTCACGATGGCGCAGTGTTCGTGACCGAGTTGAAAGCCAGCAACCGGCTGGAGGTGCAGACGCTGCGGGGCCGGTGTGCAGTCACCTTCACCTTCAAGCCGCATCCCGGCGCACTGCCCGATCTCGGCACGCTCACCTGTGTCACAACCGAAGGAAGCACCTGATGTCCCGTTCGAACCTGTTCACCGTCGCGTTGCTCGGCGCCTTTGCGGCTGGCGGCATACAGCGGGTGGCAGCGCAAAGCTGTAGCGTCTCAGCGTCGGCGGCCGCGTTCGGCCAGTACGACCCCCAAGCCGTTGCGTCCACGGATACCACCGCTACCGTGACCGTGGCTTGCCAGGGACTGGTCGTTTTGTTGCTGCCCTATACCCTGACGCTCTCCGCCGGCTCGAGCGGGACCGTGGCGATGCGCAGCCTCAACTCGGGTGCGTACGGGTTGAGCTACCAGGTGTTCAGCAATGTGGCGCGCACGACGGTTTGGGGGGACGGAACGGGGGGCACGAACGGTGTGACCGGCTCGATCCTCATCGGCGTGCTCACGGTCACGCAGACACTGACGGCCTATGCCCGTATTGCAGCAAACCAGCGTGTGGGGCCTGGCAGCTATCAGGACATACTGATCTTGACCGTCACATACTAAACGTCTTATTTGTAAGCCACGGTCTCACTGCATGGCACATATGTGACAGTACTCCGCACCCATCAGCTCCGCACAGAGTAGAGAGGGTATCGTAGCACGGGTGTCGCCAAATGATGTCTTTCCGCATGATCTGCTGTCTTGCCCTAGCCGCCGGTCTGGTCTCCCATACAGCCTCTGCAGCAACAGCCCCGACCGGGTCGGCATCGATTGCGGTCAGCGCGTATGTCGTATCCTCCTGCGTGGTCAGCACGGCGTCACTATCCGCGACAGCTGCCCACGCGGCCACCTTGCCGCGCGTCGGGATTGCATGCCCCGGCGCTCTGGCGCCATTGGTGAGCCTCAATGGAGCCGCTGGCCCGCAACTGACTCTGGGCACGGGCACGGCCCCTCTCGTCACCGTGACCTTCTGAGCTCTGCGCGGAAACAGCCGGGTGAATAGCCGAGAATGATCGGTCGCTGGATCGGTTACGACCCCGCGTTCGCCATATCGGCGAGAACCCGGTTCGCGGCGTCACGCGGTGTTGCCGCCCGCACGATCGGGCGGCCGACCACCAGGTAATCGGCGCCACGCCGGATCGCATCGCCGGGCGTGCTGGTGCGGCGCTGGTCGCCAGACTCGTCGCCGGGCATGCGGATACCCGGCGTCACGACGAGCAGGTCACGGCCCGCGGCCTCCCGCAAGGCATTCGGGTCATCCGCGGCTGAGGCGATGATGCCAACGCAGCCCGCCTCCGCCGCATCGCGGGCCCGGCGGCTTACCAGGTCTTTCAGGCCTATGGCGTAGCCCATGCTCCGCAGCGTCTGTTCGTCGAGGCTGGTGAGAACGGTCACTGCCAGTATGCCCAGGGAAGACCCAGCCGCCCCGGCCACCGCCGCTTGCAGAATCGCCGGGTCACCATGCACGGTCAGGAACCGCGCTCCGCGTTGCGCGACCGACGCGACGCCGTGGCGCACCGTCTCGCCGATGTCGTAGAGCTTGTAGTCGAGGAAGATTTTGCAGCCGTTCTGCACCAGTTCGGCGGTGAAGGCATCGGCACCGGGTTGGAACAGCAGCCACATGCCGAGCTTGTAGAACGTGACAGCGCCCTCGAGCCTGTCGACCAGCCTGCGGGCGTCGTCCAATGTGGGCACGTCGAGTGCCACGATCAGCCGATCTTCGATCCGGGTCGAAAGGTCCCTCACCGCAGCTTGCCTACTGCCACTGACCTACTCCCTCTGCCTCGAGGGACGACGAACTCGGGGTGCGGCAGCCGAGCGCGATTGGCTCGGCGTGTCGACCCTCAATGCCCGGCGTTCTCACCCGTGAAGTCGGGCGCGGCCAGTCCAGAGGCCTCGAGCTGAGCCGACAACGCAGCCTTCAGCCGGTCCAGTCCGGCCTCGCTGGTCGCCTCGCACCGCGCCACCAGCACCGCCTGGGTGTTGGACGCACGCAGCAGCCACCAGCCATCCTCGGTCATGACCCGAACGCCGTCGATGTCGGCGACGGTGGCGCCCTCCTGCTTCAGCCGGGCCGCCACTTCCTCGATCACGCCGAACTTGCGGGTATCGGGGCAGTCGAAACGAAGCTCGGGGGTGTTGATCACCTGCGGCATCGCCAGACGCACGGCCGAGAGCTTGGCATCCATCCGGGCCACGATGCCGAGCAGGCGCACGGCGGCATACAGCGCGTCGTCGAAGCCGTACCAGCGGTCGGCGAAGAACACGTGGCCGCTCATCTCGCCGGCCAGGGGGGAGCCGGTTTCGGCCATCTTGGCCTTGATCAGCGAGTGTCCGGTCTTCCACATCAGCGGCGTGCCACCGGCACGGCCGACTTCATCGAACAGCACCTGGCTTGCCTTCACGTCGGCGATGATGGTGCCTTTCGGGTGCGTCTTCAGCACGTCGCGCGCCAGGATCACCAGCAGCTGGTCGCCGAACAGCATGGTGCCGCTGTCGTCCACAACACCGATACGATCCGCATCGCCATCGAAAGCGATGCCGAGATCGGCACCCTGCTGCTTCACGGCGGCGATCAGCTGCTCGAGGTTCTTCGGCACGGTCGGATCGGGGTGGTGGTTCGGGAACTTGCCGTCGATGTCACCGAACAGCACCGTGTGCTTGCCGGGCAAGGAGCGCACCAGGCGTTGCAGCACCTCGCCCGCCGCGCCGTTGCCGTTGTCCCAGACGACGTTGAGGATGCGGTCGCCGCCGTCCCAATCGCTGATCAGGCGCGTGATGTAGTCTGCGGCGACGTCCACGTCGCGCACCGAACCCGGTGCCTCCCCCACCACGTCACCCGCGGCGGCCATGGTGCCGAGCTGGGCGATCTGCGGCCCGAAGAACGGCTTGCGGCCGAGCATCATCTTGAAACCGTTGTAATCTGGCGGGTTGTGGCTGCCGGTCACCATCACTGCGCCCGCGGTCTCGTGCGTAGTGGCGGTGTAGTACAGCATTGGCGTCGGGCAAAGGCCGACGCGCAATACCTCGAGCCCGCACGCCATCAAGCCGCGCACTAGTTCCGGCTCCAACGACGGCGACGACAGGCGGCCGTCGAACCCAACTGCAACCGTCTTGCCGCCGGCCCGCGCGACCACAGTGCCGAAGCACCGCCCGATCGCGAAGGCGTCGGCGGGGTGCAGCGTGCGCCCGACGACGCCACGGATGTCATACTCGCGCAGCGAGGTGGGATCGAAGTCATGGCGGAAGGTCATCGAGGTCTCAATCGCGGTACTTGGTCAGGAACTTTCGAACGGCGCCGCTGAGTTCGGGCCGCTGCAGGGCGAAGGCGATCTGCGCCTCGAGGAAGCCGATCTTGTCGCCGCAGTCGAACCGCTCGCCCTCGTAGCGCAGGCCGTGGAAAGGGACCTGGCCGATCATCTTGGCCATGGCGTCGGTCAACTGGACCTCGTTGCCGGCGCCGCGCTCCATCTTGGAGAGGTATTGCAGCACTTCCGGCATCAACACGTAACGGCCGATAATGGACAGGTTGGAGGGCGCCACCGCCGGGTCGGGCTTCTCCACCAGGCCCTTGACGTCTACCAGACGGCCATCGTCGCTGCCAATCTCCAGAATGCCGTAACGGTTGGTCTGCTCCCGCGGCACTTCGGTCACGGCGACGACGTTGCCGCCGGTCTCATTGTAGGCATCGGCCAACTGCTTCAGGCACGGCGTCTTGCTCAGCACCAGGTCGTCTGGCAGCAGGATGGCGAACGGGTCGTCTCCGATGAACGAGCGGGCGCACCAGATGGCGTGACCCAGGCCGAGCGGCACCTGCTGGCGAACGGTGGCGATGGAGCCGGGCTGCACCGCCATCTCCCGCAGCATCTGCATGATCTCGTGTTTGCCGCGCTCCTTGAGCGTGGCTTCGAGTTCGAAGGCAATGTCGAAATGCTCGACCAGTCCGGTCTTGCCGCGGCCGGTGACCATGCAGAACTGCTCGATCCCTGCGGCACGAGCCTCCTCGACGGCATACTGGATCAGTGGCTTGTCGACGACGGGGAGCATTTCCTTCGCCGTCGCCTTGGTCGCAGGCAGGAAGCGGGTCCCGAGCCCTGCCACGGGAAGAACGGCCTTACGCAGCGGCTTCATGGCGGATCCTGATCTAAGGTCTCATTCTTGTCCGCGGCAGACCGCGAATGTGTGATTGGTGGCACGGCCCCGACATGCCAGCAAGAACCATTCGGGGCGACCTTGCCGACCGTATCACGCCGAACTCAGCGCTTCCGTTGCTGCGATGGCGCTGAGGTTGACGATGCCGCGCGCGGTCACGCTCGGCACCAGCACGTGGAGCGGGCGGCTCATGCCCAGCAGGATCGGGCCGACCGGCAGACCGTCGCCGCTCGCCTTCAGGAGGTTGAACGCAATGTTCGCGGCGTCCAGCCCAGGCATCACGAGCAGGTTGGCGGTGCCGGATAGCTGGCTATCGGGCACCGCACGGTCGCGGATCGCCTCGCTCAGGGCCGCGTCGGCGTGCATTTCGCCGTCTACTTCCAGTTCGGGCGCCTGATCGCGGATCAGCCCCAGCGCCCGCCGCATCTTGCGCGCCGGCGCGGAGTTGCCGCCCCCGAACGACGAGTGCGACAGCAAGGCCGCCTTCGGGATGATGCCGAAGCTCTTCACCACCTCGGCGGCGAGCAGCGTCATCTCCGCGACCTCCTCGGCCGTCGGATCGATGGTCACGTGGGTGTCGCAGAAAAATAGCGCACCGTTGTTCAGGATCAGCGCCGACAGGGCGTATACCCGTGAGACTGTGGCGCGCTTCGGGATGATCGGCAGCGCGTAGGTCAGATGGCGCTGCCAGTCGCCGGATCCACCGACGATGGCCGCATCTGCCTGCCCCGAATGCAGCAGCATCGACGCCACCACCGTGACGCGGTTGCGCATGCGGCGGGCAGCGGCGTCGGACGGCACGCCACGGCGGCCGACAAGCAATTGATATTGTGCAACCAATGGGTCGAACACGTCGCGGTCCACCGCCGGGTCGAGCACCCGCACGCTATTGTCCAAGTCCAGCCGCAGGCCCATTTCCGCCACGCGCGAGGCAATCACGCCACGGCGCCCGATCAGGATGGGTTGGGCGATCCCCTCGTCGACGACCGTCTGCACGGCGCGCAGCACCCGCTCGTCCTCGCCATCGGCATAGACGATGCGGCGCGGCGACTTGCGGGCAGCCTCGAACACCGGCCGCATCAGTTGGCCGGAGCGGTAGACGAACACCTCGAGGCCATGGCGGTAGGCGGCGAAATCCTCGATCGGGCGGGTCGCGACGCCGCTGCGCATGGCCGCTTGGGCGACGGCGGGCGCGATCTGCAGGATCAGGCGCGGGTCGAACGGCTTGGGGATGATGTAGTCGGGCCCGAACACCGGGGCCGCACCGCCATAGGCCGCGGCGACAACCTCGCTCGCCTCGACCCGGGCCAGGACGGCGATGGCCTCGACGCAGGCGACCTTCATCTCCTCGTTGATCGTGGTGGCGCCGACGTCCAGCGCGCCGCGGAAGATGAAGGGGAAGCACAGGACGTTATTGACCTGGTTCGGATAGTCGCTGCGCCCGGTGGCGACGATGGCATCCGGCCGAACCGCGCGAACCGCTTCCGGCAGGATTTCGGGCTCGGGATTGGCCAGCGCCAGGATCAGCGGCTTGTCTGCGAGCAGGGGCAACCACTCGGCCTTCAGCACGCGCGGGGCGGACAGGCCGAGGAAGATGTCGGCGCCAGGGAGCGCTTCCTCCAGCGTGCGGGCATTGGACGGGTTCGCGAACCGCTCCATGTTGGGCAGCATGTCGTCGTCGCGTCCGGCGTAGATCACGCCCTTGATGTCGGTGAGCGTCACGTTCTCGGGCTTGAGGCCCATCTCGCAGAGCAGGGCTACGCAGGCCAGGGCGGCGGCACCGGCACCGGAGGTGACCAGGCGGACGTCGCCGATGCGCTTGCCCTGCAATTCCAGCCCATTGCGCACCGCGGCGGCCACGATGATGGCAGTGCCGTGCTGGTCGTCATGGAACACCGGGATCTTCATCCGCTCGCGCAACCGGCGCTCGATGTCGAAGCACTCGGGGGCCTTGATGTCCTCGAGATTGATGGCGCCGAAAGTCGGTTCCAGCGCGGCCACGACCTCGACGAAGCGGTCCGGATCGTCAGCGTCGACCTCGATATCGAAGCAGTCGATGCCGGCAAATTTCTTGAAGAGCACGGCCTTGCCCTCCATAACCGGCTTGCCGGCAAGGGCGCCGATATTGCCCAGCCCCAGCACGGCCGTGCCGTTAGACACCACGCCGACCAGGTTGCCCCGGGCGGTGTAGTCGTAGGCGGTCAGGGGGTTGGCCTTGATCTCCTCGCAAGCTGCGGCGACGCCCGGGGAATAGGCCAGAGCCAGATCCCGCTGCGTGGCCATGCGCTTTGTCGGCACAACCTCCAGCTTTCCTGGGTGGGGCAGCCGGTGATAGTCCAGCGCAGCCTTCCGGAAGTCCTCGTCCATCGCCATGTCACTCCCTCTGCCGACAGTTACCGGCGGGGACGGCGAACATGCAACCTAGCCCCGAAACTGGATATTTTTGAATGCGGTCGAGAAGACTCGAACTTCCACAGGGTTTCCCCCACAAGCACCTCAAGCTTGCGCGTCTACCATTTCGCCACGACCGCATCGTAGACGGCGGCGTATAGCGGATGGATTTGCTGGTATCAACCGGGGCAGCTTTGCGTTGGCGGGTTTCCGACGCGCTGGTGGACTATCCCTCCGCGCTCACCGCAATGCAGGACCAGTCGGCGGCGATTCGCGCCGGGTCGGCGGAGGAAACGGTCTGGCTGTTGCAGCATCCGCCGCTCTACACGTCCGGGACCAGCGCGCAACCCGGTGACCTGCTGAACCCGCAGGGCTTTCCGACCTTTGCCGCCGGGCGGGGCGGACAATGGACGTATCACGGCCCGGGCCAGCGCACCGCCTACGTGATGCTGGACCTGACCCGGCCCCACGGGCAGGTCGCCCCCCGCGATGTCCGCGCGTATGTGTGGGGGCTGGAGGAATGGTTGATCCTGGCGCTCGACAGCTTCAACGTTCGGGCCGAACGCCGCGCTGGGCGGGTTGGGATCTGGGTGGCAGACGGGGCCGGGGAGAGCAAGATTGCCGCCATCGGAGTCCGGGTCACGCGCTGGGTGAGTTGGCATGGGATCGCGGTGAACGTCTCCCCGGATCTCGGCCATTTCGATGGGATCGTGCCGTGCGGGATACGCGACCACGGCGTCACCAGCTTGGAGGCGCTCGGATTGACAACCACGCTGGAGGATGTGGACCTCGCCTTGCGTGACGCGTGGCCTCGCGTCTTCGTTTAAGCGGGGCCGACCATGGGTCGGCCCCAGCAAGCATCAGTACGACTGGACGGGAGTCTGAGCCGCCGTATTGGCAGTAGCCGTTACCGCGGCAACGGAGCCGATCCCGTTCAACTGGATCTGCCGCTCATTCAACTGCGGGACCATCGCGTTGCCAGTGTTGTTTCCAGCATCGACCCGGTGGTCGATGTTGGAATAGGGGTGCAGGGCGTCGGCCGCCAGCGCGGCGGCTTGTCCTGCCAGCAATAACCCGGCGGCCATTGCAATCGTGGCTACGTATTTCATAGACAACCTCCTTCATTACGGACCGACTGGATGACGGCACCGGCCATGAATTCCGGACCACCAAGACCAATCATGCTAGCAACGCCCCTTTGAGACTGGTGGTTTCTGCAACTGCATTAAGCCTTGTTCAACCGGAGATGATCTTTCGTTCAGACTTCCTGGTCAGTAGTAGGGCCTGGTCAGTAGTACGGATAGAGATACGGTCGAACGAACGGTCGTGGCAGCACCACGTATGCTGGAGGCGGATAGGCGTAGGCGTAAGGAGGCGGCGCATAGGCGGGGGCGGCGTAAACCGGATATGGTCCTGCGACGGGCGGCAGATACGACGCCGCGTAATCGGGGGCGGCAGCAGCTTGCCGCGAGCGAACACTCCCTGAATAACTCTGCGGTGGCACACCACTGGCGTAGGACGGCGGTTGGCCGGGCTGGCTGAGCTGTGCCTGGTTCAACTGGTCGACCTGGGCATCTCCAGTGTTGTTCCCGGCGTCAACACGGTGGTCGATATTGGAATAAGGGTGGTTGGCATTGGCGGCCAAAGCAGCCGCGGGAGCCGCCAGGACCAATCCTGCAGCCACGAGTGCAGTTCTCATCGCGTGACCTCCTTGCATTCGGACAACCGAAGCCCGCAAGCCTCGGATACCGTCAAATCGGGGCCGGCGTTCGTTTGTTCCACTCGCGGCGTGGCCACTTTCTCGTGCGGAACCATTAGCTTACCAAAGCTTCACTTCGGGCGATGAACCGGGGTAAAGTTGGTCGGTTACACTCCGACAGCTTCGATTTCGATAGGAGATGTTCGCATGAAATCACTTGCAATCGTTGCAGTTTGCGCCGGTCTCGCGGCCGCCCCGATCGTGGCTAAGGCGGCTGATTTGGTGCTGTTCGATGCGGCCGGCCGGCCGGTGGCTGTGCTCGTGCCGACCGCCGAAACCGCCGCTACGATGATGCCCACCGATATCTTCGCCCAGCAGGATGCCATGCTGAACCGAATCATGCAGACCATGACGCGGATGGATGCAGCGTTCATGTCTGGCCCGCTATCGATGGACCCGGCAGCATTCGGCAACGGGCAGCCCGGTTCGACAGTGATCACCACCAGCTTCAGCGATGGCCGGTCCAGTTGCAGCCGCACGGTGACGTATGATCAGCGCGGCGGCGGGGGCAGTCCGATCATGCAAGTGCGCCAGACCGGCGACGGATGCGATGCGCTGCCGGGCTCGCCCGCAGGGGGTGCAGTGCCGGCCGCGCTCCCGAGCGAACCTGCCCCGCGCACTTTCACCCCCGCCATCAACCCGAACAGCCCGCAGTTGATCCACGTCGTCTATCGGCATCCGGTGGTGAAACCCAAGCCTCGCCACTTCTAGAGCAAGTTAAACCCGCCGGATAAAACCCGGCTCATCCGGCGGGTCTGCCCAGTCCTCCTCGATGCGACTGACCGCTGCCAGTCGCGGACCTAGGCGGCAGGCTCGCAACAACTCCTCCACTGCATCGATTTCGCCGTAGACCAGCGCTTCGACCGAGCCGTCGGCGCGGTTCCTGACCCAGCCGTGGACACCCAGGGCGCGAGCCTGCACGACCATCCAATCGCGATAGCCGACGCCCTGAACCCGCCCCTGAATGACGACGCGCTTGGCTCTCATCGCACCAGGCTAATGAACTGAGTGGCTTCTTCCAACTCGGCCAGGATCCTGGCGCGGCGAGCGGCCGCTTGATAATCGACGCCCCACAATTCGGCCTGATAGTCCTCGTCCACGCACGATAGCGCTTGCGCCTCGCCGGGGTCGATCAGGCCTCGCATCAGCGCCAATCCCAGCACCAAGCTGCCAAGGGCCGGGACGGCGATGCCAAGCCCGGCGAGAACCCAGCCGTTTTCAGCCTCCACCTCCCGCCGCAGTGCCGCGATGGCGGCCGGATGCTGCTTCACGTGAATGATGCCGGTTGTGGTCGTCAGCGCCGCTCCCAGTTCCAGACGCGCCCATTCGAGCCAAGGGCGCCAGGCTTGGTCCTGCCGCAGCACCAGTTCGGGCGGCCGATCGGCACTATAGCAAAGCAGGTCGGTCTCAGCATACACCGCAATCGCGGCGGCGACCGGCGCCGGGTCGGGCACGATGCGCAGCTGGGCGGTGCCGGCCAGGCGCGTCAGCGGCACGTCGGTGTAGTCCATCACGCCGGACTCGGCACCGGCAGCCTGCCACTCCGCCGCGACGGCCTCGGCCAACGAGCGCTGGGGCACACGCAGTGCGGGGCCGGACGGGAGGCGAAGCGGCTTGTCGTCCAGCAAGACGCCCCAGCCGTCGCCAGCCTCCATAACGCCGGCCCGGGTCCAGACCCGTTTCAAAGCCACGCGCTCACCGCAGGAAGCTTCGCAGCAGATCGGAGGCCTTGGGCGGCTTCGACAGGGCCGCCTCGGCGGGAAGCCGGCCGCTGCGCCCGTCCCGGGCGGCCGTCAACTCGGGCGCGCAGGTATCTGGTGCGGCCGCCAAGCCGCCGATCACCACACTCGTCCGCCCCGAACCCGGCACCGGGTCGAGCGAGATGGCAGGATGACGCAGCGGGCCCTCAAGCCGCAGCGGTGCCGCCACGCCCACGACGCCCACCCGGACGAGCGGGCGCAGATGCAGCGACAAGGTCTCGTCCGGGAGATCGATGGTGCCGCTGCCATCCAGCTCCAGCCGCGACGAGTCCAGCTTCAGCGCCGCTAGCATGACCTGCCCGTTCACGATATTGGCACGCAGTGCGAAGCATCGCACATGGCTGCGGCCGTTCGGGTCCAGCCCGGCGGACTGCTTGGCAATATCGGCGAGTGCGGCGGCCAGGGCAGCGTTGGAGATCTCGCCGTCGACCATCGCGATACCGACATGGCCCCCCAATGTTGCGGCCAGCGCGTGGGGCGAGTCGCCGGTCGCCTGCAGCACCGCATCCAGCTCGGCCATCGCGTCCGAGCCGCCAGGAAGCCCCGCCGCCTGCAGCAGCGCGTCGAACGAGAACGCGGCCGACCGAACCACCAACGCCACCGCGCGCGTGTCGCCGCGCCCGTCGGCACTGGCCGAGAGATCGACCACGCCCTCGGGCGCCTGCACGGAGGCCGGGTTGAGCTGGGCCAGCCCGTCCTGCAGCGTCAGGTGCCCGGTGGCGTTGCGGTAGTCCACGCCGCCGAGATGCAGCGTGCCGATGGTCACTTGCAGGTCCGCATCGGCCCGCCGAAGCACATTCCACGGCAAGGGTGCGTTGGAGAATAGCGGGCTCGGGGCTGGCGCGACGGGTTGCACCGGGATGGCCGGACCGGCGGGCACGAAAGGCGGCGGCCGGGGAGCCGGCTTGGCCGCCGCCCGGATCGCATCCCCATCCACCTTGTTGGCGACCAGCGTGCCCCGCACTGCAGGGCGCGGCCCGGGCATGACGGCCATATCACCAGCGGCGTCACCAAACGGCGAGGACAACGCCAGGCCCCGAAACGCGACCCCCTGCCCCGCCGGCAATAGCCCAGTGGCGAGATGCCAGGGGCCGCCATTCACCGTGCCGTCGGCCTCCAGCCGCGCGGACTGTCCAGCGGGCCAGGTCAGCGACAACCTGGCCAGCGTCGCACCCGGAATCACGGTGCCGAGATCCGACGCGCCCACCTGCAACGACACGTCCTGCGGCAACAGCGCCGGCGGTTGCAGTGTCCCGGCGAAACGGACGTCGTGCAGCGGCGGCAAATCGGGATGGCCGAGCAACGCGCCCAGCCGCGCTAGATCGGGTGCCGCCACCTGCAAGCGGCCGGCGATCGTTCGCGCCACGGGATCCGCCGTGCCGTCGAGCGACAGCGTGGCATCCCCCACCGATGCGGCAAGCTTGATCGGCCACGCGCCGGCAACGGCCCCGGTCAGCTGCGCCCAGCTGCCCAGCGTCGCGTCCAGTTTCACATCGGTACCCGCGGTTTGCGCCTGGGCCACGACATGCGCCGGCCCACCGCCCAGATCGACCGTCGCATTCGGCACATCGGCCACAATGGTCTGCCCGGTAACGCCGTTGTGCCAGGTGACTCGGCCCGACTCGATCCGCAGGCTGTCCAACTGCGTCGTCATCCGCGGGCCGGGGCTGGAGGTGCTGGCCGGCCCGGGTGTGGCGGCGGGGCGGTTGAACTGCCAGTTGCCGCGCCCGCTCGCATCGGTTTCGAGCAGGATATCGGGCTGCACCAGGGTCACGCTGGCGATCTCGACGCGTCCGCTCAACAGTGGCAGCAGGTCCATGCGGGCTTCCACCCGCGCCACCACGGCCATCTGCGGCCGGGTGCCATCCGGCATGTTGGCGAGCGAGACGCCCTCCGCCTCCAGCACCGGGGCCAGCCCCCAGTGGACGCGGATCGGGCCCGCCAGGGTCAAGTCCCGCCCGGTGGCGCGGCGGACGGCCTGCACGATCCGGTTTTTCTGGCTCGCCGGGTCGAAGGTTACGGCGACGGTGGCGCCCGCCCCGACGACCACCACCAACACTGCAGCGCCCGCGATCAGCCAGCGTCTTGCCATTGCCACCCCTTGCCTCACGCGCCCTATCTAGGGAAGCGGTCCAGCCGCGTCACCGCCGGAGCGGACGGCACTTGGAAACCAAGCGTTGCGAAGCTGTCGCGCATATGGGGCGGCAGATCGGCCGTGACCTCCAGCGTGCCGCCGGCCGGATGCGGCAGCGATAGCGTGCGGGCATGCAGATGCAGGCGGTCGGCGAGCCCCTCGACATAGCTGCCGCCCGAGCCGTTGTCGCGCGGCTCGGCATATTTCTCGTCGCCGACGATCGGGGTGCCGAGGCTGACGCAGTGCACGCGCAACTGGTGGGTGCGCCCGGTCAGCGGCTGCAATTCGAGCCATGCCAGCTTGCGGCCGGCGGCGTCCAGCATGCGGTAGTTGGTGTAGGCGCGCTGGCCTTCCTTGTCCTTGCGGTCGGTGACCACGGTGCGCTCGCCGAACGCGCTCGACACGCGCTTCAGCGGCTGATCGATCTGCCCCTCCTCAGGGTCCGGATGCCCGACGACGACGGCCCAATAGGTCTTTTCGACGTCGCGGGTGCGGAACGAGGCTGCCAACTTCGCGGCGATGCCGGGGGTGCGGGCGAGGACGATCACGCCGGACGTGTGGCGGTCCAGCCGATGCACCAGCCGCGGCCGGTCACCGCCGTCGCGCAGTGCGTCCAGCATGCCGTCCAGATGGCGGGTGATGCCCGGACCGCCCTGGGTGGCGAGGCCGGAGGGCTTGTTCAGCACGATCAACTGGTCGTCGCGATAGAGCACCATGCGCTCCATCTCCTTGACGTCGGCCGGCGTGACGCTGGGCGCCCGTTTCTCCGGCGCGGCGGGCATGGGGGGCACCCGCACCGCCTGGCCCGCCGTGAGACGAGCGGATGCCTCGACCCGGTGGCCATCCACCCGGATCTGCCCGGTGCGGCAGAACTTCTGCAGCACGCCCTGGGTCAAAGCGGGGTAGTGGCGGCGAAGGAATCGGTCGAGCCGGATGTCGGCCTCGTCCTCGGTGACGGTCTGGACCGAAACGGCCGGCGTTGCCGCGGTCATGCTTGCCGATCCCTTCGCAGTTCGGCCCAGTGTGTCATCCGCTTGGCGATCTCTCGTTCAAAGCCACGATCCACGGGGTGGTAAAAATTCTCCCGCGCCATCCCGTCCGGGAAATAGTTCTGGCCGGAGAACGCCTCCTCCGCTTGGTGGTCATAGGCATAACCGGCGCCGTAGCCGAGATCCTTCATGAGCTTGGTCGGCGCATTCAGGATGTGCGCGGGCGGGGTCAAACTCCCGGTGTCTTTCGCCGCCCGCCGGGCCGCACCGATCGCGGCGTAAACCGCGTTCGATTTCGGCGCGCTGCCCAGGTAGACCACGGCATGGGCCAACGCGAGTTCTCCCTCCGGACTGCCCAGCCGCTCGTATGTCTCCCACGCGGTCAGCGTCTGGACCACGGCCTGAGGATCGGCCATGCCGATGTCCTCGTAGGCAAAGCGAAGCAGACGACGAGCGATGTAGCGCGGGTCCTCACCACCCACGAGCATGCGGGCGAACCAATAGAGCGCGGCATCCGGGTCCGAACCGCGCATGGATTTATGCAGGGCGGAAATGAGATTGTAATGCTCTTCCCGATCCTTGTCGTAGAGCGCGGCCCGCTTGGCGAGCAGAGCCGACAATTGCGCCGGGTCGAGCGGCTCCGTACCCGGCGGTAGTGCCTGCAGTTGCTCGGCCATGTTCAACACGTAGCGGCCGTCGCCATCCGCCATGGCTCGCAGCGTCGTCCGGGCATCCGGCGTCAGCGGCAGTCGATGGGCCGCCTCGGCCCGGGTGAGCAGCAGATCGAGCGCCGGGTCATCCAAACGGCGCAGCACCAATACCTGGCAGCGCGACAACAAAGCGCCATTCAGGGCAAAGGACGGGTTCTCCGTCGTTGCCCCCACGAGCACGACCGTCCCATCTTCCACCACAGGCAGGAAGCCGTCCTGCTGAGCCCGATTGAACCGGTGGATCTCGTCGACGAACAGCAGGGTGGATTGCCCCGTCGCCCGGCGCCGCTTCGCTTCCTCGAACACCCGCTTGAGGTCGGCGACGCCCGAGAACACCGCCGAAAGCTGTGTGAAGTGCAGACCTGCTGCCGTAGCCAACAAACGCGCGATTGTCGTCTTGCCGACGCCGGGCGGCCCCCAAAAGATCAGCGATGCGAGCGAGCCGCGGCCCAGCATGCGGGTGATCGTACCGTCCGGCCCGAGCAGATGATCCTGTCCCACCACCTCGGCGAGGGTTTGCGGACGGAGGCGGTCGGCAAGCGGGCCGGGAGCAGTTTTGCCGGGAGGCACCGGCTCGTCTTCGAACAGGTCGCCGCTGGTCACGATACGGCGGCGCTGCAGGCCGGAGCGGCGCTGACCGACGCATCGCCCTGCCCGCTATCCTCCTGCAGCGTGAACACGACGTCGCCAATGGTCGTGGCGGCCCACGTGCCGCCCGCATAGTTCGTGAGAGTGCCGCCATTGTCGATCGGGTGGCTCGATACGCTTCCGTCGCTCTCCCGCCGCAGCAGCTTCCCGCATAAAGCGAACGGGAGCTTTGGGCTTGCCGGGACTTGGGCCTGGAAGCTGTCGTCGGGATGCGCGACGTCGACATGCAGGGTTCCCGCCAGGAAACCGGCGAGGTAGACGGCGATCGTCTCCTCCTGCTGGCCTTCGCTGAGGTGGTCCACCACCGTCAAAGTTGCTTTGGGAACCGGCTGCGCTTCAGCAATCCCGGCCAGGAAGAACCCGGCCGCGGCGACGAGCGCTGCGCGGCCGGCGATCGTCATCCGATTAAGCCGCCTGCTCCACGGCCAGATCCGGCCGCGGACCACTATCAAGCCCCTTCGCCGCCGGGTCACGCTCGACGAGTTCGATCACAGCCATGTCCGCCGCGTCGCCGTAGCGCATGCCGGCCTTGAGCACGCGAGTGTAGCCGCCAGACCGAGCCTTGTAGCGGGTGGCCAGGGTGTCGAACAGCTTGGCCACGATCTTCTCGTCACGCAATTGGGCGTAAGCCTGACGCCGGGCGTGCAGCCCGCCACGTTTGCCGAGCGTGATCAGTTTCTCCGCCACCGGCCGCAGCTCCTTGGCCTTGGGCAGCGTGGTGGTGATCTGTTCGTGCTTGATCAAAGCTACGGCCATGTTCCGAAACATGGCGAAGCGGTGGCTAGTCGTGATGCCGAGCTTACGGCCGGCGACGCCGTGACGCATTTCTCTAGGTCCTTAGAACGGCCCGTCGTGCAGCGCACGACAAGCGTAAAGAGGTAAACCGTCCATTAGAACGGTTCGTCCAGCCGCTTGGCCAGATCTTCGATGTTTTCGGGTGGCCAACCGGCTACGGTCATGCCGAGGGTGAGGCCCATGTTGGTCAGGACCTCCTTGATCTCGTTCAGCGACTTGCGGCCGAAGTTCGGCGTGCGCAGCATCTCCTGCTCGGACTTCTGCACCAAGTCGCCGATGTAGACGATGTTGTCGTTCTTCAGGCAGTTTGCCGAACGAACCGACAGCTCCAACTCGTCCACCTTGCGAAGCAGGTTGCGGTTGAACGGCAGGTCGTCGTGCTGCTCCTCGGCGCGCAGTTGCTGCGGCTCGTCGAAGTTGATGAACAGCTGCAACTGGTCCTGCAGGATCCGGGCGGCGAGTGCCACCGCATCCTCGGGCGTGACCGCGCCGTTGGTCTCAACCGAGAGCAACAGCTTGTCGTAGTTGGTGAGGTTACCCACGCGGGTCGGCTCGACGCGATACGACACGCGGCGCACCGGCGAGTAGATGCTATCCACGGGGATCAGGCCGATCGGCGCGTCCTCCGGACGATTGGCAGCGGCCGGCTCGTAACCCTTGCCGAGATTGACGGTGAACTCCATGCCAAGCTTCACACCCTCATCAAGGGTGCAGAGCACGAGGTCGGGGTTCATGATGTCGATGTCGTGGCCGGCCTGGATCTGCCCGGCCTTGACCTCGCCTGGGCCTGTCGCCGTCAGCACCATGCGCTTCGGGCCCTCGCCATGCATGCGAAGCGCCAACTGCTTCACGTTCAGCACGATGTCGGTGACGTCTTCCCGTACGCCCGGAATGCTGCTGAACTCGTGCAGCACGCCGTCGATCTGCACGGCAGTGACGGCGGCCCCCTGCAGGGAGGACAGCAGAATACGGCGAATGGCGTTGCCGAGTGTCATGCCGAAGCCGCGCTCAAGCGGCTCCGCTACGACCAGCGCGGTGCGCGACGGGTCGGAGCCGGGCTCGAACTCCAGCTTCTCCGGCTTGATCAGCGACTGCCAGTTGCGCTGGATGACGGCGGTATCGTTTCTCATGGCGATTCGGGCCTTACCCCTCGGGGTCCGGCCCGCCTTTCATAGGTGTTCGACCCAGGCTCAGACGCGGCGGCGCTTGCGCGGCCGGCAACCGTTATGGGGAATCGGCGTCAGGTCACGAATTTGGGTGATATTGAAGCCCACGGTCTGCAGCGCGCGCAAAGCGCTCTCGCGGCCAGAACCGGGGCCATTCACCTCGATCTCGAGCGTCTCCATCCCGTGCTCGCGGGCCTTCTTGCCGGCGTCCTCGGCGGCGACCTGCGCGGCATAGGGTGTGGACTTACGACTGCCCTTGAAGCCCTGCATGCCGGCGGACGACCAGGCAATCGTATTGCCTTGCGCGTCGGTGATGGTGACCATCGTGTTGTTGAACGTGGCGTTCACATGGGCCACGCCGGAGATGATATTCTTGCGCTCCTTGCGACGGGGACGCGCGGGGGCTTTCGCCATGAGGTGATCCTGCCTTCGTAGCTGTGTGCGGCAAAAAGCCGGGTATTACTTGGTAACTTTCTTCTTGCCGGCGATCGCAACGGCCTTGCCCTTGCGGGTGCGCGCGTTCGTGTGGGTGCGCTGACCCCGCACCGGCAAGCCACGACGGTGCCGCAGGCCGCGGTAGCAGCCCAGATCCATCAAGCGCTTGATGTTCATCGCCACTTCACGACGGAGGTCACCCTCGACGCGGAAGTCCCGGTCGATCAGCTCGCGGATGCGAAGAATCTCCTCGTCGGAGAGCTGGTTGACCCGGCGATCATCGGGAATGGCGAGCTTCTCGCAAATAGAAGCGGCCTTCGTCGGGCCAATGCCATAGATATAGCGGAGGCTGATCGTCACCCGCTTGTTGGTCGGGATATTCACACCGGCAATACGCGCCACAGCCAAACTCCTGCAGGGCCAGGCGCATCGCGCCCGGCCGGATGTAAGGCGGCCTGCTCGCCTTAGCGCTTGGCCACCGGTAATACAGTACGGGCGCGAACGTTGCCGTTCCGCCGGAGAGGGTCGTTATACGAGTGCGGAAGACAGAGTCAACGCACTTCCGTCACATCTAGGTGAACGTGCTCCGACGGCAATGTCTGCAGCACCGTCTCGATCGACGCCGTCACTTCGTCCATAGACGCCATGCCGTCCAGCTCGTGCAAGCGGCCGGTTTTCTCGTAGTGCGGCAGGATCGGCTTGGTCTGGCGATTATACACGGCCAGGCGCTCACTCACCGTCTCGCGCTTGTCGTCCGGCCGGCGAATGAACTCGGTCGAACCACAGACATCACACACCCCAGCCACCGCCGTTGGCTTGAACACGTCGTGGTAGCTCGCGGCGCATTTGGCGCAGGTGAACCGGCCGGCGATCCGCTCGACCAGCGCCGCGTCGTCCACCTTCAGCTCGATGACAGCATCGAGCTGAAGGTGGAGTTCGTCCAACATCTTGTCCAGAGCCTCGGCCTGAGCGACGGTCCGGGGAAACCCATCCAGGATGAAGCCGCGAGCGCAATCAGGCTGGCGAACCCGGTTCGCCAACATGTCGATAATGATGTCGTCCGACACCAGCGCACCCGACGCCATCACAGCCTTGGCGCGCTCGCCGATCTCCGACCCGGCCGCCACCTCGGCCCGCAGCATGTCGCCGGTGGAAATCTGCGCGATGCCATACTTCTCCTGCAGCCGCTTCGCCTGCGTCCCCTTTCCCGCTCCGGGCGGGCCGAGCAGGATCAGCTTCACCGGCCCCGTCCCCGCACCTTGGACTTGCGAATCAGCCCTTCGTACTGATGCGCGAGCAGATGGGACTGGACCTGGGTAACCGTATCCATCGTGACCGAAACGATGATCATCAAACTGGTGCCGCCAAAGTAGAAGGGCACATTGTAGTTGGCGATCAGGATTTCGGGCAACAGGCATACGATGCACAGATACAGGGCACCGATCGTCGTCAGCCGGGTCAGAATGCGGTCGAAGTAGTCCGCGGTGTTGCTGCCGGGCCGAATGCCCGCGATGAACCCGCCATACTTCTTGAGGTTGTCCGCCGTCTCCTGCGGGTTGAACACCACGGCGGTGTAAAAGTAGGAGAAGAAGATGATCATCCCGGCATAGAGCGCGAGATACAGCGGACGGCCATGCGCCAACTGGCCCGAGAGCCAGCCGAGGATGGAGTTCGGGTTACTCTGGCCAAACCCGGCGATCGTCGCCGGAATGAGCAGAATGGAGGACGCGAAAATCGGCGGAATCACGCCGGCGGTGTTCACCTTCAGCGGCATATGCGTCGATTCCCCGCCGAACATACGCTGCCCGACCTGCCGCTTGGGATAGTTGACCGGAATTCGCCGCTGCGCTCGCTCCATGAACACGATGAAGGCGATCACCGCCACCGCGATCACCGCGAAGGCCAGGATGAACACGGGCGACATCGCACCGGTGCGCCCCAACTCGAGCAGCGTGGCCAACGCGTGCGGCAAGTTGGCGACGATCCCGGCGAAGATGATCAAGCTGGTGCCATTGCCCACGCCTCGCGCAGTGATCTGCTCACCCAGCCACATCAGGAACATCGTGCCGCCGGTGAGCGTCACGACGCAGGACAGGCGGAAGAACCAGCCCGGATCGAGCACGGCGCCCATTCCAGCCCGATCGTGGAACGCCTCGAGCCCGGCGGCGATGCCGTAGGACTGGAACACGGCGATGAGAACGGTCAAGTAACGCGTGTATTGGTTCAGCTTCTTGCGCCCACTCTCGCCCTCCTTCTTGAGGGTTTCGAGCGACGGGATCGCGGCGGACATCAGCTGGATGATGATGGACGCACTGATATACGGCATGATCGTCAGCGCGAAGACTGTCATGCGGCTGAGGTTGCCGCCGCTAAACATGTCGAACATGCCGAGCACGCCGGCGCCCTGCTCCGCCATTGCCTGGCCCATGACGGTGGCATCGATGCCGGGTACCGGCACGTAGCTGCCAACCCGGTAGATCACGAGCGCTCCCAGGGTGAACCAAATCCGGTTCTTTAACTCGGTCGCCTTGCTGAAGGCGCCCAGGTTCATGCTGCCAGCCATCTGCTCGGCGGCCGAAGCCATGCGTGTATCCCCCGATTATGCTTTCAGTGTGCCGCGGTGACTGGCTGTCACGCAAGCCTCGGGGCATTGCCCCGAACCCCACCAGAGGACAGACGCCCTCTGGACACCTATTTCAGGGGTGAAGGGGACGACCATCCCCTCCGGGGTCGAGGGGCAGAGCCCCCTCGCCTTCAAGCCGCCGGCTGTTCTGCCTTAACGACGGTTGTCGTCACAGTCCCGCCAGCCGCCTCAACCGCAGCCTTGGCCGAAGCCGAAGCCCCGGACACCGTTACGGTGATCGCCTTGGTGATCGCGCCGCGACCCAGCAGCCGAACGCCGGCAACCTTCGCCAGCCGAACCAGCCCCGCCTTCTCCAACGCGGCCTCATTGATCGCGCCAGCCTCGAGCGCACCGCTCTCGATGGCCTTCTCGATCGACCCGAGGTTCACCGGCGCATATTCCTTGCGGAAGATGTTGGTGAAACCACGCTTTGGCAGCCGCCGGTAGATCGGGAGCTGACCACCCTCGAACCCGTTCAGCGACACGCCCTCGCGCGCCTTCTGCCCCTTGACGCCCTTGCCCGACGTCTTGCCCTTACCAGACCCGATGCCCCGGCCACGACGCTTGAACTTCAGCCGCGACCCGGGATTATCCCGCAGTTCATTCAGCTTCACGACAGCTCCTCCACCCGCACCAGGTGATGGACCTTGCGGATCATGCCACGCACCGCCGGGGTATCTTCCAGCGTGCTCACCTTGCGGATCTTGTTAAGACCGAGACCGATCAGCGTTCCGATCTGACCCGGCTTACGCCCCAGCCCGGACGCGATTTGCACCACCCGGACCTGCTTCTTGCTTTCAGACATCGGCCGCAGCCTCCGCTTCCGGCGTATCGCGCTTGCCGAGAATGTCGCTGACCTTCTTGCCACGCCGGGCCGCAACCGACCGCGGGCTGGCCGCGCGGGTCAACCCGGCGAACGTCGCCTTGACCATGTTGTGCGGGTTACGGCTGCCGAGCGACTTGGCGACCACGTCACCAATGCCCAACGCTTCGAAAACAGCGCGCAGCGGGCCGCCGGCGATGATGCCCGTTCCGGCTTCCGCCGACCGAAGGATCACGTGGCCGGCGCCATACTCGCCGTGCACGTCGTGGTGCAGCGTGCGACCTTCCTTCATCGGAACGCGGATCATGGTGCGCTTGGCCCGCTCGGTCGCCTTGCGGATCGCCTCCGGCACCTCACGCGCCTTGCCGGCGCCATAGCCGACGCGGCCTTTCTGATCACCGACCACCACAAGGGCAGCGAAGGCGAACCGGCGGCCACCCTTCACCACTTTGGCGACGCGATTGATCGTGACCAGCTTGTCGATCAGGTCGTCGCCGCCATCGCGATCGCGCTCGCGACCGCCGCGGTTCCCGTCGCGGGATTCCCGTGCCATTACCTGTTATCCCCTAGAACGCCAGCCCGCCTTCGCGGGCGGCCTCGGCCAGCGCCTTGACGCGGCCGTGGTAAAGATACTCGCCGCGGTCGAACACGACCTGCGTCACACCAGCCGCCAACGCCCGCTCGGCCACCAACTTGCCGACGGCAGACGCCGCAGCCTTGTCGGCGCCGGTCCGCAGATCGGTTCGCAGCGTCTTGTCGAGGCTGGAAGCCGCCGCCAAGGTGCGGCCCTGCTTGTCGTCGATGACCTGGGCGTAGATGTTCTTGCCCGAACGGAACACCGACAAGCGCACGCGCCCGCCAGATTTCTGCTTGAGCTGGTAGCGCAGCCGCTCGCGACGGCGCTCCCGGAGATCGCGGGGTGCGCTCATTTCTTCTTGCCTTCCTTGCGGCGGATTTGCTCGTTGTCATACCGCACGCCCTTGCCCTTGTAGGGCTCCGGCGGGCGGTAGGCGCGGATCTCGGCCGCAACTTGCCCAACCTGGCGCTTATCCACGCCAGTGATCGCAATCGCCGTCGGCCGCGGCGTGGTGATCGTGATGCCTGGCGGCACCGGATACACGACGTCGTGGCTGAACCCGAGATTGATCACCAAGTTCGGCCCGGTCACCGCGGCGCGGAAACCCGTGCCTTGGATCTCCATCGTCTTGGTGTAGCCCGTGGACACGCCGGTGATCATGTTCGCGACCAGCGCGCGCGTGGTGCCCCACATCATGCGCGCCGACCGCTCGCCACCCTTCGGGGCGACGGAGAACTTGCCGTCCTCGATCTTGGCATCGACATTGTCGGTCAGGTCGTAGCGGAGCTCGCCGAGCTTGCCCTTCGCCGTGATCGTACGGCCGGCCATCGCCAACTGCACACCGGCCGGAATCTCGACCGGGTATTTGCCTACGCGTGACATCCCAGCCTCCTCAGAACACGCGGCAGAGAACTTCGCCGCCAACATTGGCAGCGCGCGCCTCCGCATCGCTCAACACGCCACGCGGCGTGGACAGGATCGAAACCCCCAAACCGGCGTACACCCGCGGGAGCTCCTTGATCTTGGAGTAGACCCGCCGGCCCGGCTTGGACACGCGGGTGATCTCCTTGATGACGGGCTCGCCCTCGTTGTACTTCAGCTCGATACGAAGCTGGCTCACACCCTGGCGCAGTTCCTCGGACGTGAAGCCGCGAATAAAGCCCTCACGCTTCAGCGCATCGAGCACATTCGCCCGCAGCTTGGACGCCGGAGCGACACAGCCGGCGTGACGGGCACGCTGGGCGTTGCGAATACGGGTGATCATGTCACCCAGCGGATCGGACATCGACATCGTGCGCGCCCCTTACCAGCTGGCCTTGACCATGCCGGGGATCTGCCCAGCACTGGCCAAGTCTCGCAACGCGATACGACACAGCTTGAACTTGCGATAATTCGCTTTCGCACGACCGGTTAGCGCGCAACGCAGCTTCACCCGCACCGCCGCACCATTACGCGGCAGTTGGGCCAGCTTCATGGAGGCGTCGAAACGTTCCTCCACGGCCGAGTCGCGGTCCATGATCACGGACTTCAGAGCGGCCCGCTTCGACTTGTCACGCGCAGACATCCGCTCGCGCTTGATGTTCCGGTTGACCTGGGAGACTTTCGCCATCGTCTACTCACTCCTTGGAACCTGCCGCCTTTGGGGCGGCGGTTTTCCGAAAACTCTTGATTAGGCGGCTTTCGCCTGCACCGGGGCCTCGCCCGCGAACGGGATATCGAGCATCTTCATCAGCGCCTTCGCCTCGGCATCGGTCGGCGCGGACGTGACGAAGATAATGTCCATGCCGCGGACCGCATCGATCTTGTCGTACGCGATCTCCGGGAAGATGGTCTGGTCCTTCAACCCCAAAGCGAAGTTGCCACGCCCATCGAAGCCCTTGTTTGCCGGGACGCCACGGAAGTCGCGAACACGCGGAAGAGCGATCGTCACCAGACGGTCCAGGAACTCGTACATACGCTGCTTGCGCAACGTCACCTTGCAGCCGATCGGCAGGCCTTCGCGGATCTTGAACCCGGCGATGGCCTTCTTGGCTTTCGTCTTCACCGGCTTCTGGCCCGCGATCAACGTCAGCTCAGCGACGGCAGCATCGAGCTTCTTTTGGTCACCGGCCGCCTCGCCAACGCCCATGTTGATGACGATCTTTTCGAGATGCGGGACCTGCATCGGGTTCTTATAGCCGAACTGCTGCTGCAGTGCCGGCCGGATCTCGTCCAGGTACCGGCGCTGCATGCGCGCCATGTATTTTGTTTCGGTGTCGCTCATCTCAGCTCTCGATTACTTCGCCGGTCGCCTTGGCAACGCGAACCTTTTGACCACCCTCGACCACGCGGAAACCAACCTTGGTCGGCTTATCGCTCTTGGGGTCTACCAGCATCAGGTTGGAAAGGTGAATCGGCCCCTCTTTCTCGATGATCCCGCCAGGCTGACCCATGCCGCTCGGCTTGGTGTGGCGCTTGACCACTCGCACGCCGCGCACGACCGCGCGCTCGTCCTTCGGCATCACTTGCAGCACTTCACCGCGGCGGCCCTTGTCGGCCCCCGTGATGACGACGACTTGGTCGCCCTTCTTGATCCGTGCAGCCATGATCAGAGCACCTCCGGCGCCAGCGAGATGATCTTCATGAACTTGCGCCCACGGAGCTCACGAACGACCGGTCCGAAAATACGGGTGCCGATCGGCTCCTGTTGCTTGTTGATCAGCACGGCGGCGTTGCGGTCGAACCGGATCGCGCTGCCATCGGCGCGACGAACGGGGAACGCAGTTCGCACGATCACCGCCTGGTGCACGTCGCCCTTCTTCACCTTGCCGCGCGGGATGGCCTCCTTGATGGAGACGACGATCACGTCCCCTACCGAAGCGGTCTTACGCTTGGACCCGCCGAGCACCTTGATACACTGCACCCGGCGTGCGCCCGAATTGTCGGCAACGTCGAGGTTGGATTCGACCTGGATCATCTATCCGCTCCTAGACCTGCACAGGCGCGTCGTGATGCGCCTCGGCTACGACGGCGATCTCCGGCGGCAAGTCGCCAACTGTCTCGCCATTCCGCTCCAGCAACAGCCATGTCTTGCGCTTACTGATCGGCGCGCACTCGATAATACGAACGGTGTCGCCTTCGACACAGACGTTCGCCTCGTCGTGCGCCGCGTACTTCTTCGAGCGGCGGATGAACTTCTTATACAGCGGATGCATGATACGACGGCTGACCAGGACCGTAATGGTCTTGTCCATCTTGTCGCTCGTCACCCGCCCGGTTAGGACGCGCCTTGGCATCGCCCCTCTCCTCTACTTCGCTACGGCGGGGGTTATGGCCCCGGCCGAGGAGGTGCGCTTCCGCTCCCCCATGATGGTCTTAACGCGCGCAATATCGCGGCGCACTTTCTTCACCTGGCCGATGCCCTCGTTCTGCCCGGTCGCCCGCTGAAAGCGCAGGTTGAACTGCTCCTTGCGCAGGTCGAGCAGCATCGTGCCGAGTTCGTCCGGCGTCTTGGCGCGGATGTCAGTCGCTTTCGTCATGATCAACCCTCCCCAAGGCGTTGGATGAACTTCGTCTTGATCGGCAGCTTCGCAGCACCGAGCGCCAACGACGCCCGCGCCAAGTCGCCGGACACGCCGTCGATCTCGAACATGATGCGACCCGGCTTGACCCGGCACACCCAGAACTCAGGGCTACCCTTGCCAGAGCCCATGCGGACCTCGGCCGGCTTCTGCGACACCGGCACGTCCGGGAATATCCGGATCCACACCCGGCCAGCACGCTTCATCGAGCGCGTGATCGCTCGCCGTGCCGCCTCGATCTGCCGCGCCGTGATACGCTCGGGTTCCAGCGCCTTAAGACCGAACTGACCGAAGTTCAGATCCGTCCCACCCTTGGCGAGGCCGTGGATACGGCCCTTGTGGGCCTTGCGGAATTTCGTCCGCTTCGGAGAAAGCATCTCAATCCGTCCTTAACGCTGCGGCGCTTGTTCGGCCGCGCGGCGATCTTGTGCCATCGGGTCGTGCGCCAGGATCTCGCCCTTGAAGATCCACACCTTCACGCCGCACGTGCCGTACGTCGTCTTCGCCGTCGCGGTGCCAAAATCGATATCCGCGCGAAGCGTGTGCAACGGCACCCGGCCTTCACGATACCATTCCGTCCGCGCAATCTCCGCGCCGCCGAGCCGGCCGCCGCAGTTGATCCGGATCCCTTGTGCGCCGAGACGCATCGCCGACTGCACGGCCCGCTTCATCGCGCGGCGGAACGCCACCCGGCGCTCGAGCTGCTGGGCGATATTCTCGGCGACCAGCACGGCATCGATCTCAGGCTTGCGGATTTCAACCAAGTTGAGGTTGACCTCGACTTTGGTCATCTTCTGCAGCTCCTTGCGGAGCACCTCGATGTCCTGTCCCTTCTTACCGATGACCACTCCGGGTCGCGCGGCGTAGATCGTGACACGCGGCTTCTTCGCGGGACGTTCGATCACGACGCGAGACACGCCAGCACCCGCAAGGCGCTTCCGCAAATGCGCCCGCAGCTTCAGGTCGTCATGCAGCAACCGGGCGTAATCGCTGCCGGCATACCAGCGGCTGTCCCAGGTGCGGTTGATGCCCAGGCGCAGGCCGATCGGATTGACCTTGTGACCCATTACGCGGCTTCCTTCTGCGTCTCAGCCGACGGCTTGCGCGATGTCGGGCGCGGCGTCGGTGCCGGTGCCTGCTGCTCGGAGACGACGATCTTCAGGTGGCTGAACCATTTCTCGATCCGCGACGAACGGCCACGGCCACGCGCCATGAAGCGCTTCATGACGATCGACTTGCCGACTTCGGCGCGCGTCACATAAAGCTGGTCGACGTCGAGCTGATGGTTGTTTTCAGCGTTGGCGATCGCACTCTCGAGCGTCTTCTTCACCTGCTGGGCGATGCGGCGCTTGCTGAACGTCAGTGTCGCAACGGCCTGCCCAGCCGGCAAATTACGGATCATGCCAGCCACCAGGTTCAGCTTGCGCGGGCTAACGCGGATGTTGCTGAGGATTGCCTGCGCCTGGGTCTCGCCCAACGCGCGCGGATGCTTTGGCTTGCTCATCCCCGCTTCGCCTTCTTGTCCGACGAGTGGCCGGTGAAGGTGCGTGTCGGCGAAAACTCGCCAAACTTGTGCCCCACCATGTTCTCGTTCACCTGCACGGGCAGGAATTTGTGGCCATTATAGACACCGAAGACCAGGCCAACGAATTGCGGCAGGATCGTCGAGCGGCGCGACCAAATCTTGATGATCTCGTTGCGGCCCGACGCCTTCGACGCTTCGGCCTTGCCCAGGAGGTACCCGTCGACGAACGGGCCTTTCCAGGTAGAGCGTGCCATATTAGTGCTTCCCCTTCGGACGGCGCCGGATGATCAGCCTGTCCGTCCGCTTGTTCACGCGCGTCTTGTAACCCTTGGTCGGCTTGCCCCAAGGCGTGACCGGATGGCGGCCGCCAGACGTCCGGCCTTCGCCGCCACCGTGCGGATGGTCGACCGGGTTCATCACGACGCCGCGGTTATGCGGCCGACGACCAAGCCAACGATTACGACCAGCCTTGCCAAGCGACTGGTTCTGGTTGTCCGGGTTGGACACCGCACCCACGGTCGCCATGCACTCGGCGCGAACGATGCGCAGCTCGCCCGACGTCAACTTAATCTGCGCGTAGCCCGCATCCTTGCCGACCAACTGAGCGAACGTTCCCGCCGACCGCGCCATCTTCCCGCCGGCGCCGACCTTCATCTCGATATTATGGATGATGGTCCCAACCGGGATCGCACCCATCGGCATCGCGTTGCCTGGCTTGATGTCGACCTTCTGACCGGCGACGACGGTGTCGCCAACCTTGAGCCGCTGCGGCGCCAGGATATACGCGAGTTCGTTGTCCTCGTAGCGAACCAGCGCGATGAACGCCGTCCGGTTCGGGTCATACTCGAGCCGCTCGACCTTACCGGGCACACCGAACTTGCGGCGCTTGAAGTCGACGAAACGATAGGTCTGCTTATGCCCGCCACCACGGAAAAAGCTCGTCGTCCGACCGTGGTTGTTACGGCCGCCCGTCTTGTTCTTGCCCTCGGTGAGCGTCTTGACCGGCTTGCCCTTGTAGAGCTCGCTTCGGTTGATCAGCACCGTGCCGCGAAGGCTGGCAGTGACCGGCTTGAATTGCTTGAGTGCCATCGTCTAACGCCTCACGCGAGCCGCGCGGAGAAGTCGATCGACTGCCCCGGCGTCAATTGGACGACCGCTTTCTTGACGTCCGAGCGTACGCCCGGACGACCCTTGAAACGCTTCGTCTTGCCCTTCTGGATCAGCGTGTTGACGCTGACGACCATCACGCCGAACAGCTCCTCGATAGCGCGCTTGATCTCGGGCTTGGTCGCGTCCATGGCGACACGGAACACGACCTGGTTCTTGTCGCTGAGGTTCGTCGCCTTCTCGGTGATCACCGGGGCCCGCACGATGTTGAACATCGTCTCCCGCGACATCGTGGCTGCCTTCTTACGGGCAGCCTGAACTTGCGCCGCGCTCATGCTGCGGTCTCCTCAGTGGCCTTGGCCGAAAGACGCGCCTCGAGTGCGGCGAGCCCCGCCGTCGTGATCGCCAACACGTCATGGTTCATGATGTCGTAGACATTCGCGCCTATGGTCGGAAGCACGTCCACACGGTGCAGGTTTGCGGCAGCGCGCAGGAACGTCGCGTCAACGGCGGCGTCGACCACCAGCACCGATGTCCAGCCGAGCACACCCAAACGCGTCTTCAGCGCCTTGGTCTTGCCATCGCCGCCGACTGCCGCATCCAGCACGACCAGCTTGCCCTCTGCCTGCTTCTGCGACAGCGCGCTAATCAAGCCGAGACGACGAACCTTCTTTGGAAGGTCATAGCCGTGATCGCGAACCACCGGCCCGTGGACACGGCCGCCGGTGCGGTACTGCGGCGCACGCAGCGAGCCCTGACGAGCGTTACCAGTGCCCTTCTGCTTGTACGGCTTCTTCGTCGTGCCGGACACCTCACCCATGCCCTTGGTCGAGTGAGTGCCGGCTCGCCGCTTTGCGAGCTGCCAATGGATCACCCGCGCCATGATGTCGGCCCGTGGCGTCTGAGCGAAAATCGCGTCCGGAAGCTCATGCTGGCCGGCGGTGCCGTTATCCAGCGTTCTGACATCAACTTGCATCGGAATTCTCCACCGCCGCCGGCTCGGCCGGAGCAGCCGCCTGCAACAGACCCGCCGGCATTGGCGCATCCGCATGCAGCGTCCTCTTGATAGCATCGCGAATGGACACGAACTCGCCCTTGCTGCCCGGCACCGCACCGCGAACCATCAGCAAGCCCTTCTCCGCATCGACGGCGGCGATCTGCAGGTTGAGCGTGGTCACGCGCTCGACACCGAGATGACCTGGCATTTTCTTGTTCTTGAAGGTCTTGCCCGGATCCTGGCGGTTACCCGTCGAACCGAGTGAACGATGCGACACGGACACGCCGTGGGACGCTTCCAAACCACGGAAGTTCCACCGCTTCATCCCGCCGGCAAAGCCCTTGCCCTTTGTCATGCCACAGACGTCGACCATCTGCCCGACCACGAAGTGCGAAGCCGACAGGGTCTGCCCTGTTTCGAGTGTCGCATCCGGCGTCACGCGAAATTCGCGTAAGCGCATCTTCGGCTCGACCTTCAAACGTGCATAGTGGCCCTTGTTCGGGTCGGTCACGTTCTTCACCTTGGCGCGGCCCCATCCGAGTTGCACGGCGCTATAGCCGTCCCGCTCCGGCGTGCGCACCTCTACCACCTGCACCTGGTCAAGGTGCAGGACAGTGACGGGCACATGGGTGCCGTCCTCTTTGAACAGCCGGGTCATGCCCAGCTTCTTGGCGATTAGGCCGGTCCTCATCGCATCCGGTCCTTAAAGCTTGATCTCGACGTCCACGCCGCTGGCGAGGTCGAGCTTCATCAGCGCATCGACCGTCTGCGGCGTGGGCTCGACGATGTCGAGGAGGCGGCGATGGGTTCGGATCTCGAACTGCTCGCGGCTCTTCTTGTCCACGTGGGGCGAGCGGTTCACCGTGAACCGTTCGATATGCGTCGGAAGCGGGATCGGACCGCGAACCCGCGCACCGGTACGCTTCGCCGTATTCACGATCTCCCGCGTGCTGTTATCCAGCACGCGATGATCGTACGCCTTCAGGCGAATGCGTATGTTTTGGTTGTCCATCGTCTCTTCTCAGTTCGCGACCCGAAACCGGATCTTTACTTCTGGATGCTGGCGACGACGCCGGCGCCCACCGTCCGGCCACCCTCACGGATAGCGAAGCGCAGGCCCTCGTCCATGGCGATCGGCGCGATCAACTCGACGTCCATCGACACGTTGTCGCCCGGCATCACCATCTCGGTGCCCTCCGGCAGCTTCACCACGCCTGTCACGTCAGTCGTGCGGAAGTAGAACTGCGGACGATAATTGGTGAAGAAAGGCGTGTGACGGCCACCCTCTTCCTTGGTGAGGACATACGCCTCGGCCTTGAACTGGGTGTGCGGCGTGATGGAACCGGGCTTCGCCAACACCTGGCCACGCTCGACATCCTCACGCTTGGTGCCGCGGAGCAGCGCGCCGATGTTGTCGCCGGCCTGCCCGCGATCGAGCAACTTACGGAACATTTCGACGCCCGTAACGATCGTCTTGACCGTGTTCTTCAGGCCGACGATCTCGACTTCCTCGCCGACGTTGATCACGCCGCGCTCGACGCGACCCGTGACCACCGTGCCGCGGCCGGAGATGGAGAACACGTCTTCCACAGGCATCAGGAACGGACGATCCATCGCACGCTCAGGCTGCGGGATGTAGGCATCGACCGCCGCCATCAGCTCGAGCACGGCGTTCTCGCCTTGCTCCGGGTTCTTGTCGTTCAAGGCCATCACGGCCGAGCCCTTGATGATGGGAATATCATCGCCGGGGAACTGGTAGGACGAAAGCAGCTCGCGCACTTCCATCTCCACGAGCTCGATCAGCTCGGGGTCATCCACGAGGTCAACCTTGTTCATGAACACCACCAGCGCCGGCACGCCGACCTGACGGGCGAGCAAGATGTGCTCGCGGGTCTGCGGCATCGGGCCGTCGGCGGCGGACACGACCAGGATGGCGCCGTCCATCTGTGCGGCGCCGGTGATCATGTTCTTCACGTAGTCGGCGTGACCCGGGCAGTCCACGTGGGCGTAGTGACGATTTGCGGTCTCGTATTCCACGTGAGCGGTGGAAATCGTGATGCCGCGCGCCCGCTCCTCGGGAGCCTTGTCGATCTGATCGTAGGCCGTGAACGTCGCACCACCGGACTTAGCCAGGATCTTGGTGATGGCTGCGGTCAGCGACGTCTTGCCATGGTCAACATGGCCAATCGTGCCGATGTTGCAGTGCGGCTTGTTCCGCTCGAATTTTGCCTTACCCATCGTCTTACTCCGTCGCCCCGGTCAGTGTTCGGGAAAAGGTTGGTGGTCGGTCGCTTACCAGCGGTAGTGGCTGAACGCCTTGTTAGCTTCAGCCATCCGGTGGGTATCTTCACGCTTCTTCACGGCCGAACCGCGGTTGTTCACCGCATCGTTCAACTCGTTGGAGAGGCGCTCCTCCATCGTATGCTCGCCACGCTTGCGGGCACTGTCGATCAGCCAGCGGATCGCCAGCGCTTGCCGACGCTCCGTCCGAACTTCGACCGGCACCTGGTAGGTGGCGCCGCCGACCCGGCGGGAGCGCACCTCGACCGCCGGCTTCACGTTGTCCAGCGCTTCGTGGAACATGCGAACCGGGTCGGCCGCAGGGCCGCCACGCTTCTTCAATGTTTCCATGGCACCATAGACGATGCCCTCGGCATTGGACTTCTTGCCGTCATACATCAGCGCATTCATGAAGCGCGTGATGACGGTGTCGCCGAACTTGGCGTCCGGCAGGATGTCGCGCTTGACCGCGCGGCGGCGTCGGCTCATCTCGCCCTCTCCTTACTTCGGCCGCTTCGCGCCATACAGCGACCGGCGCTGACGACGCTTAGCGATGCCCTGCGTGTCGAGCACGCCGCGCAGGATGTGATAGCGCACGCCGGGAAGGTCCTTCACGCGGCCACCGCGGATCAGCACAACGCTGTGTTCCTGCAGGTTGTGGCCCTCGCCGGGGATGTAGCTCACCACTTCGAACCCGTTGGTCAGCCGCACCTTGGCGACCTTACGCAGGGCCGAGTTCGGCTTCTTCGGCGTCGTCGTATAGACGCGCGTGCAAACGCCGCGCTTCTGCGGGCAGGCCTGCAGGGCGGGCACCTTATTGCGCTTCGGCGCAGGCTCCCGGCCGTTCGCGATGAGCTGATTGATGGTCGGCATACGCCCTCTCGTTCCTCATACTCAACTCGGCCGCGCGTGCGCCCGACCGATCAAACCAAAACGCACGGAATGGCGTTGCCAACCCGCGCGGTGCTTCGTATCGGGTGCCCGGCCTTGGCCCCCCTTTTGACAGGAAGCGGCGCCGCACACTCAGATGTCTCTGCAATCCAGCCGGCCACCCGGGGGTGTGCCGAGGGGCGCGTTCTACGGGTGAGGTCGGCCCGAGTCAAGCGAGTCGTGCTGGAGTCGGTGATTCCAGCCGCGAAAACGCCATGATCGCCGCTGAGCCACTTCGTTTGCCTCTCCCGTTCTTCACCGGAGAGGGCCGGGGTGAGCGCCGCTTGAGCTACGCACCGATTGAGCGGCTACCCCTCACCCCGACCCCTCTCCCACGACGGGAGAGGGAGTAAGCAGCGTGTTTACGCGGCTTTAGGGTAGTCCACGTAACCCTCGGGTCCCTGGCTATACCAGGTGCGCATAACGTCCTTAGCGAGCGGCAGGCCCTCGGCGATGCGGCGCACCAGGTCGGGGTTGGAGATGTAGGGACGACCGAACGCGATGGCATCGGCCTCGCCCGCCTCCACGGTCACGGCGGCCCGCGCCGGGTCGTAGTCCGAGTTCAAGATCATCGGCCCGGTGAACGCCTTCCGCATCAACGGCGCAATCGGCGGCCTGTCCCGGCTGCCGAACGTGCCATTATCGCCGGGTTCGCGCATCTCCAGGTAGGCGATGCCGACCTGCTGCAACACGGCGGCTGCCGCCTCGAACAGCGGCTCGGGGTTGCTGTCGTTGCAGCCCTGGATCAGGCCGTTCGGCGACAGGCGCACGCCGGTGCGATCCGCCCCGATCGTCTCCGCCACCGCGGTCGAAACCTCGCGCAACAGACGGACGCGGTTCTCGATGGAGCCGCCGTATTCATCGGTGCGATGGTTGGTCCCGTCGCGTAGGAACTCGTCGATCAGGTAGCCATTGGCAGCGTGGATTTGCACCCCGTCGAATCCGGCTTCCATCGCATTGCGCGCGGCCGTGCGGTAGTCGTTCAGCAGGCCGGGGATTTCGTCCAGGCGCAATGCCCGGGGCTCGCCATAGGGCTTCTTGCCCTCGTAGGTGTGGGCCTGGTCGGGCGCCGTGATGGCGGATGGCGCGACGGGAGCCTGGCCGCCCAGGAAGTCCGGATGCACCAGCCGGCCCATGTGCCAGATCTGCAATGCGATCCGCCCACCCGCCGCGTGTACCGCGGCGGTGATGGGCTTCCAGCCGGCGACTTGCTCGGCGCTCCAGATGCCCGGCGCATAGGGCCAGCCGAGGCCCTGCTGGCTGATGCCGGTGGCCTCGGTGAGAATCAGCCCGGCACTGGCGCGCTGCACGTAATAGTCCAGCATCATCGGCGTCGGCACGTGCTCGCGTGTGGCACGGCCGCGGGTGAGCGGCGCCATGATGATGCGGTTCGGCGCGTGGATGGCGCCGAGGCGGATGGGATCGAACAAAGACGGCATGGTTGGTCCCTTGCAGAGATGCGCACCCAACAACCCGCAAGGCCGTTGGTTGCAACTGCACAAGTTGCGACGCTGGTCGGTGGTTCAAGGCGTCCGAAACGAAACCGGCCCGCACAGCTGGGCTGAGCGGGCCGGTAAACGTCGAAACCAGCGGCTTTATTCGGCCGCTTGGCGTCCCGCGATCTGCGGCGTTTCGGCCTGCGCCGCCACACCACGCGCCTGGTCCCGGGTGGCGGCAACCTGCCGCAGCCGGTTCATCACCGAGCCGGTGCCCGCCGGGATCAAGCGTCCGACGATCACGTTCTCCTTCAGACCGTTCAGCGTATCGACCTTGCCTGCGGTGGCGGCCTCGGTCAGCACCCGCGTCGTCTCCTGGAAGGAGGCGGCGCTGATGAAGCTGTGGGTCTGCAGGCTGGCCTTGGTGATGCCCTGCAGCACCGGGGTCGCCTGGGCGATCCGGTCGTCCTTCTGCAGCTTGCCGTTCTCGTGGTCGAACTCCACGCGGTCCACCTGTTCGCCGGTCAGGAATGTCGTATCGCCCGGGTCGGTGATCTCGACCTTCTGCAGCATCTGGCGAACGATCACCTCGATGTGCTTGTCGTTGATCTTCACGCCCTGGAGCCGGTAGACGTCCTGGATCTCGTTGACCAGGTAGTCGCTCAGCGCCTCGACCCCGAGCACCTTCAGGATGTCGTGCGGCACGCGCGGGCCGTCGACCAACGGGTCACCCCGGCGGACGAAGTCACCCTCCTGCACGGACACGTGCTTGCCCTTGGTGATCAGGTACTCGGTTTCTTCGCCGGTCTCGTCGTTTTTCACGATGATGCGGCGCTTGGCCTTGTAGTCCTTGCCGAACTCGACCCGGCCATCCGTCTCCGCGATGACCGCGTTGTCCTTCGGCCGGCGGGCCTCGAACAGCTCGGCCACGCGCGGCAGACCGCCGGTGATGTCACGCGTCTTGCTGCCCTCGCGCGGGATGCGGGCCAGCACGTCGCCGGCATGGACGACGGCGCCGTTTTCCACCGACAGGATCGAGTCCGGATTGAGGAAGTAGCGCGCCTCCGCCCCGTTCGGGAGCTTCAGCACCTCGCCCTTCTCGTCCTTCAGCTGCAGACGGGGGCGTAGATCGACGCCCTTGGTCATCTGCTTGTAGTCCACCACCACGCGGGAGGTGAGGCCGGTGACCTCGTCCACCTTCTCCACGATCGTCACGCCGTCCAGCATGTCGAGGTATTCGACGGTGCCAGCCCGCTCGGTGATGATCGGCAGGGTGTACGGATCCCACTCCGCCAGCTTATCGCCGCGCTTGACCGCCTGGCCGTCGTCGGACAGCAGCCGGGCGCCGTAGGGCACGCGGAAGCGAGCGCGCTCACGGCCCTTGTCGTCCGCCAGCACGATCTCGCAGTTACGCGACATCACCACCTGGATCTTGGAGCTATTCTCCACCACCACGCGGTTCTTGATCACGATCGTGCCGTCATGGCTGGCCTCCACGTTGGAGACCTCGGCGCCACGCTGGGCAGCGCCGCCGATGTGGAAGGTGCGCATGGTCAGCTGCGTGCCCGGTTCGCCGATCGACTGAGCGGCGATTACACCGACCGCCTCGCCGATGTTCACCGGGGTGCCGCGTGCCAGATCCCGCCCGTAGCAATGGGCGCAAACACCGACCGCAGCCTCGCAAGTCAGTACGGAGCGGATCTTCACCGCTTCCACATTGGCCTTCTCAAGCAGCTCGGCTTGTGTTTCCTCGATCAGGACGTTGTTCGCCACCAGCACCGCACCGGTCACCGGGTCGAGCACGTCCTCGGCCGTGGTGCGGCCCAGCGTCCGCTCGCTCAGCGAGGCGACGACTTCACCACCGTCCATCACCGGCTTCACCGTCAGGCCGCGCTCGGTGCCGCAATCATCCTCGTGAATGATGCAGTCCTGCGCCACGTCCACGAGACGCCGGGTCAGGTAGCCGGAGTTCGCCGTCTTCAACGCCGTGTCTGCGAGGCCCTTACGCGCGCCGTGGGTGGAGTTGAAGTATTCGAGGACGGTAAGGCCTTCCTTGAAGTTGGCGATGATTGGCTGCTCGATGATCTCGCCGGACGGCTTGGCCATCAGGCCGCGCATGCCCGCCAGCTGACGCATCTGCGCCGGCGATCCACGCGCACCAGAGTGGGACATCATCCACACGCTGTTGGTGGGAACACCCACTTCCTGCTTGCTGATCTCCTTCATCATCGCGGCGGCAACCTCGTCGGTGCAGCGCGACCAGCTGTCCACGACCTTGTTATAGCGCTCGCCCGCCGTGATCAGACCGTCCTGGTACTGCTGCTCGAACTCCTTGACCTCGTCCTTGGTCTTGCCGATCAGCTCCCATTTGTTGTCCGGGATGATCAGGTCGTCCTTGCCGAAGCTCAGCCCGGCCTTGGCTGCCTGGCCGAAGCCCAGCCCCATCAGCCGGTCTGCGAAGATCACGCATTCCTTCTGGCCGCAGTGGCGATACACCGCGTCGATCACGTCCGAGACGTTCTTCTTGGTCAACTGACGGTTGATCAGGCTGAACGGCACGTTCGGGTGCTTCGGCAGGATCTGCGCGATCAGCATCCGGCCCGGGGTCGTCACGACGATCGAGCGCACGCGCTCACCCGCCGCATCTACCGTGTCATAGCGGGCGCGGATTTTATCGTGCAGGTGCACGGCCTTGGCCGAGAGCGCGAACTCGATCTCGCCGATGGTGCCGAACGCCGTTGTCTTCTGGTCGTCGGTGACGCGGAACTCGGCCGTCTCGAGGCTCATGTAATAGAGTCCGAGAACGATGTCCTGCGACGGCACGATGATCGGCTTGCCGTTCGCCGGGCTGAGGATGTTGTTGGTCGACATCATCAGCACGCGCGCCTCGAGCTGCGCCTCCAGGCTGAGCGGCACGTGGACCGCCATCTGGTCACCGTCGAAGTCGGCGTTGAAGGCGGTGCAGACCAGCGGGTGCAGCTGGATCGCCTTGCCCTCGATCAGCACAGGCTCGAACGCCTGGATGCCCAGACGGTGCAAGGTCGGCGCACGGTTCAGCATCACCGGGTGCTCGCGGATCACCTCCTCGAGGATGTCCCAAACCTCTGGACGCTCCTTCTCCACCATCCGCTTGGCGGCCTTGATGGTGGTGGCGTGACCGTACTTCTCGAGCTTGGAGTAGATGAACGGCTTGAACAACTCGAGCGCCATCTTCTTCGGCAAGCCGCACTGATGCAGCTTCAGCTCCGGGCCCACCACGATGACCGACCGGCCCGAGTAGTCGACGCGCTTGCCCAGCAGGTTCTGCCGGAAGCGGCCCTGCTTGCCCTTCAGCATGTCGCTCAGCGACTTCAGCGGGCGCTTGTTGGCACCCGTGATCGCGCGGCCACGGCGGCCGTTGTCGAACAGCGCGTCCACAGATTCCTGCAGCATGCGCTTTTCGTTGCGCACGATGATATCCGGCGCGCGCAGCTCGATCAGGCGCTTCAGGCGGTTGTTGCGGTTGATGACCCGGCGATACAGATCGTTCAAGTCCGACGTCGCGAACCGGCCACCGTCCAACGGCACCAAAGGGCGCAGCTCGGGCGGAATGACCGGGATCACGTCCAGGATCATCCAATCCGGACGGGCGCCGCTCTCGCCGAACGCCTCGATCAGCTTGAGGCGCTTGACCAGCTTCTTGCGCTTGGCCTCGGAGGTCGTCTCCTTCAACTCGGCGCGCAGACGGACCTTGTCGGCCTGGATGTCGATGCCGTGCAGGATCGTCTTGATCGCTTCGGCGCCGATGCCGTAGCGGAACTCCTCGCCGAACTCGTCCTGCTTGGCCTCCAGCGCGTCCTCGGTCAGGAGCTGGTGCATCTTGAGGTCCGTGGTGCCCGGATCGAGCACGACATAGCTCTCGAAATACAGGATCTTCTCGAGCTCTTTCAGCGTCAGATCGACCATCAGGCCGATGCGGCTCGGGAGGCTCTTGAGGAACCAGATGTGGGCCACCGGGCTCGCGAGCTCGATGTGGCCCATACGCTCACGGCGGACCTTCTGCAGCGTGACTTCAACGCCGCACTTCTCGCAGATGATGCCGCGGAACTTCATGCGCTTGTACTTGCCGCACAGGCACTCGTAGTCCTTGATGGGTCCGAAAATGCGCGCGCAGAACAGCCCATCCCGCTCCGGCTTGAACGTGCGATAGTTGATGGTCTCCGGCTTCTTGATCTCGCCGTAGGACCAGGAGCGGATCTGCTCCGGGGACGCCATCTGGATCCGGATCTGGTCGAAGGTGGCGGCGGTGCCAGCTTGACCAAGAATCTTCATGAGTTCGTTCATGCGAAACTCCTAAGAAAGGCCAGGGCGCTGCCCTGGACCCGGCAAAGGGCAGTCGCCCTTTGCAATCCTAATTGAGGTGTCCAGAGGACGACTGTTCTCTGGCGGGGTCGAGGGGCAGAGCCCCTCGCCCTACGCAACGGTGTCCAAATCCACGTTCAGGCCCAAGGACTTCAACTCCTTGACCAGCACGTTGAAGCTCTCCGGAATGCCGGCCTCGAAGTTATCCTGCTCGCGCACGATCGCCTCGTAGACCTTGGTCCGGCCGGACACGTCGTCCGACTTCACCGTCAGCATTTCCTGCAGGGTGTAGGCGGCGCCGTAAGCCTCGAGCGCCCAAACCTCCATCTCGCCGAAGCGCTGGCCACCGAACTGCGCCTTACCACCCAGCGGCTGCTGCGTGACGAGCGAGTAAGGACCAATCGACCGCGCATGGATCTTGTCGTCGACCAAGTGATGTAGCTTCAGCATGTAGATGTAGCCGACCGTCACCTTGCGCTCGAAGATCTCCCCCGTGCGCCCATCCGTCAGCGACACCTGGCCCGATGTCGCCAGGCCGGCCTTGGTCAGCATGCCCTCGATGTCGGACATCCGTGCGCCGTCGAACACCGGCGTGGCGATCGGGATGCCCTTCTTCAGGTTGTCGGACAGCTCGAGCAGCTGGTCGTTGTTCATCGGCTCGATCTGCTCGGCGAACTCCTGCTCGCCGTAGATGTCCTTCAGCATGTCCAGCAACGCCTGCCGTTGCTGACCCGTGCGGCGGTATTCCTCCACCAACTCGCCAACCTGGCGGCCAAGGTTGGCGCAAGCCCAGCCGAGATGGGTCTCCAGGATCTGCCCCACGTTCATCCGGCTCGGCACGCCGAGCGGGTTGAGCACGAGGTCCACCGGCGTGCCGTCCTCAAGGAACGGCATGTCCTCCAGCGGCGTCACGCGGGAGACGACACCCTTGTTGCCGTGACGGCCGGCCATCTTGTCGCCGGGCTGCAGCTTGCGCTTCACCGCGACGAACACCTTGACCATCTTCATCACGCCGGGCGGCAGCTCGTCGCCGCGTTGCAGCTTTTCGACCTTGCTGTCGAAACGGGCGGTGATCTTGCCCACGGCGACGTCGAACTCGCGCTTCAGCGTCTCGATCTCGGCCATCACGGCGTCGTTGCTGACGGCGATGTTGCGCCACGAGCCACGGCTGTGCTCGGCGAGCACTTCGGTGGTCAGCTCCGTGCCGGCCTTGATGCCCTTGAAACCGCCGGCGGCCGGGTGGCCGATCAGCTTCTCCTGCAGGCGGTTCAGGAACGAACGCTCCTGGATCGCACGCTCGTCGTCACGGTCCTTGGCCAGACGCTCGATTTCCGAACGCTCGATCGCCATCGCGCGCTCGTCCTTGTCGACGCCGCGGCGGCTGAACACGCGCACATCCACGATCGTGCCCGTGACGCCAGGCGGCAGCTTGAGCGACGTGTCGCGCACGTCGGACGCCTTCTCGCCGAAGATGGCGCGGAGGAGCTTCTCTTCCGGCGTCATCGGGCTCTCACCCTTAGGTGTCACCTTACCGACGAGAATGTCGCCGGGGTTCACCTCGGCGCCGACATAAACGATGCCCGCTTCGTCCAGGTTCTTCAGCGATTCCTCGCCGACGTTCGGGATGTCCCGGGTGATCTCCTCCTGACCCAGCTTGGTGTCGCGGGCCATGACCTCGAACTCCTCGATGTGGATCGAGGTGAAGACGTCGTCGCGCGCGATACGCTCGCTGATGAGGATGGAGTCCTCGAAGTTGTAGCCATTCCACGGCATGAACGCGACCAGCACGTTCCGGCCCAAGGCCAGCTCGCCCAGATCCGTCGACGGCCCGTCGGCGATGATCGTGCCGTTGGCCACCCGGTCACCCACGCGCACCAACGGACGCTGGTTGATGCAGGTGGACTGGTTGGACCGCATGTACTTCCGCAGGCGGTAGATATCGACGCCGGCGGTCGCACCGTCCTCGCCGGTCGCCCGGACAACAATGCGGGCGCCGTCGATCTGATCGACGATGCCGGCACGCTTGGCGACGATGGTGGCACCGGAGTCACGCGCCACCGCGGCTTCCATGCCGGTGCCCACCAGTGGGGCGTCGGCACGGATGAGCGGCACCGCCTGACGCTGCATGTTGGAGCCCATCAGCGCCCGGTTCGCGTCGTCGTTCTCGAGGAACGGGATGAGCGCTGCGGCCACCGAGACGAGCTGGCGGGGCGACACGTCGACCGCCGTCACGTCCTCGGGCTTCACCAGGCGGAAGTCGCCGCGGTTGCGGACGGAGACGAGTTCCTGGCTGAAATGCCCGACCTCGTCCGTCGGCGCGTCGGCCTGCGCCACGACGAGGCGCTCCTCCTCCATGGCGGAGAGATACTTCCAGCCGTCCTGCACCACGCCGTCCTTCACCAGGCGGTATGGCGTCTCGATGAAGCCGTATTTGTTCACCTTGGCGTAGGTCGCCAGCGAGTTGATCAGGCCGATGTTCGGCCCCTCCGGCGTCTCGATCGGGCAGATGCGGCCGTAATGCGTCGGATGCACGTCGCGCACCTCGAAGCCGGCGCGCTCCCGCGTCAAACCGCCAGGTCCAAGCGCGGACAGGCGGCGCTTATGCGTCACTTCCGACAGCGGGTTGGTCTGGTCCATGAACTGGCTAAGCTGGCTCGACCCGAAGAACTCGCGCACCGCGGCGGCCGCCGGCTTGGCGTTAATCAGGTCGTGCGGCATCACCGTATCGATGTCGACGGAGCCCATGCGCTCGCGGATGGCGCGCTCCATGCGGAGCAGGCCCACGCGATACTGGTTCTCCATCAGCTCGCCCACCGAGCGCACCCGGCGATTGCCTAGGTTGTCGATGTCGTCGATCGTGCCGCGGCCATCCTTCAGTTCGCACATCGTCTTCACGGTGCGCAGGATGTCTTCCTTGCGCAGCGTGCGAACGGTGTCGGCCACGTCCTCGTTGAGGCGCATGTTCATCTTGACCCGGCCGACGGCCGAGAGGTCGTAGCGGCTCTCGTCGAAGAACAGGCCGCGGAACAAGGCTTCGGCGGTCTCCGGAGTCGGCGGCTCGCCTGGGCGGATGACGCGGTAGACGTCGGTCAGCGCGTCCTCGCGGCCAGTGTTCTTGTCCACCGCAAGCGTGTTGCGGATCCATGGGCCGTTGGACTGGTCCACCGCAAGCGTCGGCAGCGCGGTGATTCCGGCGTCCTCGATCGCGGCCAGGCGCGCCTCGGCCAGTTCCTCGCCGGCGTCGGCGAAGACCTCGCCAGTCTCCTCGTTGATCAGGTCGATAGCCACGAAGCGGCCCAACAGGTCGGCGCGGCCGACGAGCACCGTCTTGGTGTTCTCGGCGATCTTACGGGCGCTGCGGTTGTTCAGCTTCACACCGGCGGCGGCGACTTCCTCACCGGTGTCGGCGTCGGTCAGCGCTTCCGCGAGCGTGATTCCGCGATACGCCTCGGGATCGAACGGACGCGCCCAACCCTTGGCGGTGCGCGTGAAAACCACCTGGCCATAGAAGTAGCCAAGGATCTCCTCGGCATCCATGCCGCGGATCTCGGGGATGTCGAGCGGCTCGCCCTTGGCCAGCCGCGCGGCACGCAGCTGCTCGGTGGCGACGCTGTCCAACGCATATAGCAGGGTGGTGACGGGCAGCTTGCGCTTGCGGTCGATGCGCACGAACACGAGGTCTTTGCTGTCGAACTCGAAGTCGAGCCAGCTGCCGCGGTACGGGATCACCCGGGCGGTGAACAGGAACTTGCCGCTGGAGTGCGTCTTGCCCTTGTCGTGGTCGAAGAACACGCCGGGCGAACGGTGCATCTGGCTGACGATGACGCGTTCGGTGCCGTTGATGATGAAGGTGCCGTTATCCGTCATCAGGGGCATGTCGCCCATGTAGACAGGCTGTTCCTTGATGTCGCGGATCGACTTGGCGCCGGTGTCCTCGTCCACGTCCCAGACGATCAGACGGAGGGTGACCTTCAGCGGAGCGGCGAACGTCATGCCGCGCTGGATGCACTCCTCGACATCGTATTTGGGCTCCTCCAGCTCGTAATCGACGAACTCGAGCCGGCCGCGGCCAGCGAAATCGTCGATCGGGAACACGGATTTGAACACTTCCTGCAAGCCCGTCTGCGTCCGGCTGTCCGGCAGCACGTTCATCTGCAGGAACGCCTCGTAGGACGAGCGCTGGACGTCGATCAGGTTGGGCATCGGCGCCACTTCGGGGATCCGACCGAAGCTCTTGCGGATGCGCTTGGAACCGGTGAAGGTCTTGGTGATCGCGTTCATGCCATTCCTTGCGTATCAGACCGGGAAGCCCCCGGGAGTTCAACCGGCCGAACCGTGGCCGAAAACGGAGGACGGGCGGGACCCGGCACCCGGTTCCCGCCCCATCCAGATCAGACCCTCGCGTTATCCCGCGAGGGATATGCCAGACTACTTGATCTCGACGGACGCACCCTGATCCTCGAGCTGCTTCTTCAGCTTGGCGGCCTCGTCCTTGGACACGCCTTCCTTGACGGTCTTCGGAGCGCCTTCGACGAGGTCCTTGGCTTCCTTCAGGCCGAGCGCCGTGATCGTGCGCACTTCCTTAATCACGTTGATCTTCTTGTCGCCCGCCTTGGCGAGGATGACGGTGAATTCCGTCTGCTCCTCGACCGGGGCGGCCGGGGCGGCGGCCCCACCACCGGCGGCGGCAACAGCCACCGGCGCGGCGGCGGAAACGCCCCACTTCTCCTCGAGCATCTTGCTCAGCTCGGCCGCTTCGAGAACGGTCAGGCTGGAAAGCTCGTCAACAATCTTGGTCAGGTCGGCCATTCTGCAGAGTCCCTAGATGATAGTCTGGTCGGTTCCGTGCAAGCCCGAGCCCTGCAACATGCGGGCCGGGTTGCGGTGTGGATAGATCAAATTGCGGCTAGGCCGCCTCCGCCTCGGTCGGCGTCGCGTCGCCGTCCTTGCTGGCATAGGCCCCCAGAACCCGAGCGAGCTGCCCACCGGGCGCCTGCAACACGCCTGCGATCCGAGTCGCCGGGGCGGCAAGCAGCCCCAGGATCTTCCCGCGCAACGCATCCAGGCTCGGTAGTTCGGCGAGTGCCTTGATCCCATCCGCATTGAGCGTCTGGGTGCCAAGCGCACCACCGATCAGAACGAGCTTCTCGTTAGTCCTGGCGAACTCGACAGCCACCTTGGCCACTGCCACCGGGTCGTGCGACCACGCGAGCGCGGTCGGTCCCTTCAGCATGGGCTTGATGCCGTCGAATCGAGTCCCGTCCAAGGCGAGGGTGGCCAGCCGGTTCTTCGCGACTCTGAAGGTCGCCCCTGCCGCTCGCATCTGCGTGCGCAGCTTCGTCACCTCGGCGACGGTCAGACCCTGATTCTGGGTGACCACCACCATGGACGTCGCTGCGAACACTTCGGCGAGGGAGGAGACGAACTCCCGCTTCTCCGTACGGTCCAATACCGCTCTCCGTCGGTGGCCTCGCGCGTTTGGACCGCGTGAGACCAGGTTTCCCTTTGGGGGTAGAAATCCACCCCCGGTTCGCCTGTCCATCCAGCCGGAATCGCCAGACATCATCGCTGATGCCGGGCATCCCGTCTCCTGCGCGCGGGCCTCGGCCCATTATGCCCCATCTCCGAAGAGATGGGGTACGTGCAATCTCGGACAGGTTCGGTGATGTCGCCGCAGCGGCACCACCTGCCCGCCGGGTCGGTAAGGACCCGGCGAATTTCGTCAGCTAGCCGGCGAGGCTGGCCACATCCACGCGGATGCCCGGGCCCATCGTGGAGGAGATCGCTGCCTTCTGCAGGTAGGTCCCCTTCGCGCCGGTCGGCTTGGCTTTCTGCACGGCGTCGACCAGGGCGCGGATGTTCTGCACCAGCGCGTCGTCCTCGAAACTCGCCTTGCCGATGCCGGCGTGGATGATCCCAGCCTTCTCGGCGCGAAATTCCACCTGGCCGGCCTTGGCGGCTGACACAGCGTCCTTCACGTTCATCGTGACGGTGCCGAGCTTCGGGTTCGGCATCAGGCCGCGCGGGCCCAGGATCTTACCGAGCTTACCGACCAGCGCCATCATGTCGGGCGTCGCAATGCAGCGGTCGAACTCGATCTCGCCGGCCTGCACCTTCTCGGCCAAATCCTCGGCGCCAACCACGTCGGCGCCGGCCGCAGTGGCCTCGGCAGCCTTCGCGTTACGGGCGAACACGCCGACGCGCAGGGTCTTGCCGGTGCCGTTGGGCAGGGAGATCAGGCCGCGCACCATCTGGTCGGCGTGGCGCGGGTCGATGCCCAGGTTCATCGAGAACTCGACCGTCTCGTCGAACTTGGCCTTGGCCGTGCTCTTGATCAGGGCGATTGCCTCGGGGAGCGTATAGAGCTTGCTGCGGTCGACGGCGGCCTTGGCAGCATTCAGGCGCTTATCGTGCGGCATGGTTCAGCCCTCCACCACGGTGAGACCCATTGAGCGGGCGGAGCCAGTCAACATGCGCACGGCGGCGTCCACGTCGTTGGCGTTCATGTCCTTCATCTTGGTCTCGGCGATCTCGCGCAGCTGCGAAATGTTCACCCGGCCGACCGCGGCGCCCTTACCCGGCGTCGTCGTGCCCTTGGTGATGCCCGCCGCCTTCTTGAGAAAGTAGGTGTTCGGCGGCGTCTTGGTGACGAAGGTGAACGTGCGATCGCCGAACGCGGTGATCACGACGGGAATCGGCATTCCCGGCTCCATCGTTTGCGTCAGGGCGTTGAATTCCTTGCAGAACGCCATGATGTTTAGGCCGCGCTGACCGAGCGCCGGGCCTACCGGCGGGGACGGGTTCGCCTTGCCGGCCGGGATCTGCAACTTAATGTAGCCTACGATCTTCTTTGCCAACGCCCTGGCTCCTTTGCCTAGGGACCGCGGTGCAAACAGCTCCGCAGGCACGCAAATGCGCCCGGAGCCTCCCGCGTTCCAGATGAGGCGCGGGTTTTAGAGCGTTGGGTGCGCGCTGTCGAGTCAGATAATACGAAATCGTTGATAAACAGGCACGCAGCTATGGGCTGGTCGTGGGGCGGGCAATTTGGGACGAGTTCCGCCGGGTCGAGGGCTTACGCTGCGAGGATTGCCGCGTGGGGTGCCGCTCGAGGTGGGCTGCCCAAGCGCAGCCCACCCTACGGCACGCCTGCAGAACCTATGGGGTCATCAGCTCGATCAGAAACGGCCCGCTGCGCCGGTTCGCGGCTGCCAGCAGGTCGTTGAACTCTGCCATCGTCTCGGCCCGTGCGCTCTCCACGCCCATTCCCTCGCCGATCCGGCGCCAGTCCAGACCGGGGTTGCCGAGGTCCAGCATATCCAGCGCCGTGCGGCCCGGGTTCGCACCAACATTGGCCAATTCACCTAGTAAGATCGCGTATTTACGGTTGGACAGGATGATGGTGGTTACATCCAGCCGCTCCCGCGCTTGCGTCCACAGGGCCTGCACCGTGTACATCGCCGAGCCATCGGCCTGCAGCGTGATCACCCGGCGGCCCGGCGCGCCGACCGCGGCACCGGTGGACAGCGGCAGCCCGTCGCCGATCGCGCCGCCCGTCAACTGCAGCCAGTCATGCGGCGCCGCCCCCCGGGTCAGCGGGAACAACCCGCGGCCGAAGGTGACGCTCTCATCCACCACGATGGAGCCCTCCGGCATCAGCGCCGCCAGGGTTTGCGCCACCGCCTCCGACGTGATCGCGCCCTTCGCCGGTTCGGAGCGGCCGATCGCGGGCGCCTCCGCCGGGCCGGCGCCGAGCATGTCGGCCAGGCTGGCGAGGGCGGCCGGGCCATCCTGGTCGGGACGGGCCAGGACGTGGATCGTGCAGTCCTCCGGATACATGCGGCCGGGCTTGCCGGGGTAGGCGAAGAAGCCGACCGGCGGCGGCGCCCCCACCAGGATGAGGTGCTTCAGCCCGGCCAGCGCGGCCACCGCCAGGTCCACCGGGTAGGGCACGCGCTCGATCGGCACCCGCCCGGCGCCGCGCTCGACCCTCGTGTTGGAGGTCTGCGCCATCATCCGCGCGCCCGTCGCGGCGCAGATTCCGCCGGCGGTGGCCAGCGGCCCGGCGCGGAGGGACGCGCCCGTCATGATGAACATGGCCGGCTCACCGGAGCGCAACACGGTGGCGACCGCCTCCAAGATGCCCCGGTCGGTCTTGGCCGCCGGCGGGGGCGGCAGCGGGACGGCCACGATGCCGCCGTCGTCCCAGCTGACGTCCGACGGCAGGATCAGCGTGGCGATCTGCCCGGGTGCGGTCATCGCCGCCTGAACCGCCTGGGCGGCGTCCACACCAACCGTCGCCGAGTGCGACGCGGTGCGCGTCCAGCCTGACACGGGGCGAGCCCAGCCCTCGGTATCGGCGGTGAGCGGCGCGTCGAGCGGGCGGTGATACGTCGCCTGGTCGCCGACGATGTTCACCATCGGCACCCGAGCGCGGCGGGCGTTGTGCAGGTTGGCCAGGCCGTTCGCCAGGCCCGGCCCGCAATGCAGCAGGGTCGCCGCCGGCTTCTCCGCCATGCGGGCATAGCCGTCGGCCGCCCCCGTCACCACGCCTTCGAACAGCCCCAGCACGCAGCGCATCCCGGGCACGCGGTCCAGCGCCGCGACGAAATGCATCTCGCTCGTGCCAGGGTTGGCGAAACACGTGTCCACCCCAGCCGCCAGCAGCGTGTGCACCAGGCTTTCCGCACCATTCATCGACCCGTTCCCCTCCAGCATTGCAATCCAGCCTGCCCCTCCGCACCGGGTTGCACCAGCCCCGCGGCGCCAGCAGGATCGCCCCGCAGCAAGATGAGGGCGCGATGGCAACGGTACTCTACCCTGAACGGATGTATCCCGACGACACGGAGGAGCTACGCATCTTCGGTCCCGGCACCAGCGTGATCATGCGCGACGTGGCCTCGCTGGCCGAGCTGTCCGACGAGGATTGCGCCGCCGCCGACGGGCTGATGATCTTCCGCTTCTGGCTCGGCGAGACCGACTTCGCGCGTTTTCCCAAGCTGCGCGCCGTGGTGCGGATGGGCGTCGGCTACGACCGAATTGACCGCCCGGTGGCGGCGAAGCGGGGCGTGACGGTCTGCAACGTGCCCGATTACGGCACGACCGAGGTCGCGGACCACGCGATCTCCCTGGCCGTGGCTCTCAGCCGCGGGCTGATCCACCACCACGAACGCCAACGCAGCGCCACGCCGGACTGGTCCGTGATCAAGGATCCGGCCATCCGCCGGTTCGGCAGCACCATTTTCGGCATCCTGGGCCTCGGCCGCATCGGAACTGCAGTCGCGCTGCGGGCCAAGGCGCTAGGCTTTCACGTGATATTCTACGACCCCAATCTGCCGAATGGGGCGGAGTTGGCCGTCGGCATCGCCCGCGCGCCCAGCCTGTCCGCCCTGTTAACCCAGTCCAACATTCTATCGGTCCACACGCCGCTGACCCGCGACACCGCGGGTATGTTGGGCGCCACCGAGTTCGCCGCCCTACCCCGTGGCGCCGTGCTGGTGAACACGGCGCGGGGCGGAACGATGGATTTCGACGCGCTCGAGCAGGCGCTGCGCTCCGGCCAGCTCTCCGCCGCCGGGCTGGACGTCATGCCCCAGGAACCCCCGACCGAGCCCCTGCCTTCGCTGCTCCGCGGTTACCGTAGTCGCGACCCGGCGTTGGAGGGCCGCCTGATCGTCACCCCGCACTCCGCGTTCTGGACGCCGGACGCCGAGTGGGACATCCGCATCAAATCAGCCGAAACCATGGCGGCGGCGCTCGGCAACCAGCCCGTCAACGTGATCCGGCCGGAGGATCAGTGATGCGTCGGTTCCCAATCCTCGTAGCCGCCATGCTCGCCTGTGCCGGGGCAGCACCGCTACCCTCCACCTTCACCGGCACGGATTGCGCCGGCCGCGCCGCCCGGCAGTGCACGGGGCCACAGGGCAACGTGTTGTCAGTGCAGCAGGACGGGGCCTAGCGGCGGCTGATGGTGGATGGGCACCCCGTCCTGTCGGTGCAGGGCACGGTGGGCGCCCGGGCGGAGTGGCACCTGCTGGGCCACCAGATCACCGGGCTTATCGTGCCGGTGCAGACCGGCGGGCAGCGCATCTACACCGTGGTCCGGCTGGCCGGCCCGGCGGTGCAATCCACCTGCCTGGTCGCCAGCACGCCTCAGGGCGGCCCGGCCCGCCAACTCGCTAGCCGCGCACAGGACATGAACTGCCTGCCGGACGGGGCGACGGAGATCATCCCGCAACGTCCGTAGTGCGCCGGCGGCACGGTTCGAGGTAGAGTGCGGGCATGAGCGAAGCCGTCCGCAAGATGTCCCTCGAGGAGTTCGACGCCTGGCAGCCGCACCAGGAGGTGCGATGCGAGCTCGTGGACGGCCTGATCTATGCGATGACGGGGGCGACGTTCGCGCACGACCTCATAGTGGGCAATCTTTCCTTCGCGCTGGCGAACCAACTACGGGCCAACGGCAGCCCCTGCCGTCCGTTCACCGCCGACATCGGCCTCGTCACCGGGCCGGCAACACTGCGGCGCCCCGATGTCTCGGTCTACTGCCCGCCGTTCGAGACACGTGCGACGCGATCGAGCGAGCCATCGCTGGTCGCCGAGGTGCTTTCCCCCTCCACGGTGCGCGTGGACCAACTGGCCAAGATGCTCGAATACCGGGCGCTCCCTGCCCTACGCACCATTCTGCTGCTCGCACCCGACCAGGTCGACATCGGCGCATGGCAGCGCGAAGCCGACGGATCGTGGCGCTACGCCCATACCCTCGACGACCTCTCGGCCAAGATCGAGCTTCCGGAGTTCGGCCTCTCCCTCGCCGTTCGCGACATCTACGAGGGGGCCGATGTCAGGACCGTCGCCCGCCCCCGCCTGGTCTGGCCGGACGAACCCTCCGACCGTTGACACTCCCCGGCATGGCGCACAGGTTCGCGCCAACCGAGGAGGAGGCATCAATGGACAGCCACGACACGAACGAACAGGCCGGACGCCTCCGTAGCCGGCGCTGGTTCGACAACCCGGCGGACCCCGGGATGACCGCGCTCTACATCGAGCGCTACATGAACTACGGCATCACCCGCGAGGAGCTGCAGGGCGGCAAGCCGATCATCGGCATTGCGCAGACCGGCAGTGACCTGTCGCCCTGCAACCGCCACCACGTCGAACTGGCCAAGCGCACCCGTGACGGCATCCGCGACGCCGGCGGCATCCCGCTGGAATTCCCGATGCACCCGATCCAGGAGACGGGGAAGCGCCCGACGGCGGCGCTGGACCGCAACCTGGCCTATCTCGGGCTGGTGGAGATCCTGCACGGGTATCCGATCGATGGCGTCGTGCTGACCACGGGCTGCGACAAGACCACCCCCGCCTGCTTGATGGGCGCGGCCACGGTGAACATCCCGGCCATCGTGCTGTCGGGTGGGCCGATGCTGGATGGCTGGTGGAAGGGGCGGCTGTCCGGCTCCGGCACCATCGTGTGGGAAGCCCGCAAGATGCTGGCCGAGGGCGAGATCGGCTACGAGGAATTCATGAACATGGTAGCGAGCTCGGCGCCATCGCCGGGTCACTGCAATACGATGGGCACGGCGACCAGCATGAACAGCCTGGCGGAAGCGCTCGGCATGTCGCTGCCGGGATGCGCCGCGATTCCGGCGCCGTACCGCGAGCGGTCGTGGATGGCATACGAGACCGGCAAGCGGATCGTGGACATGGTGCACGAGAACCTTCGCCCGTCCGACATCATGACCCAGCAGGCCTTCGAGAACGCCGTGGTGGCCGCGGCGGCGCTGGGGGCGAGCACCAACTGCCCGATCCACATGGTGGCGATCGCGCGGCATATGGGCGTGAACCACACGCTGGGAGACTGGCAGCGCCTGGGTGCCGACATCCCGTTGCTGGTGGACGTGCAACCGGCCGGGCGCTTCCTGGGCGAGGGCTTCCACCGGGCCGGCGGCGTGTCGGCGGTGATGAAGGAACTGCTGGACGCGGGCAAGCTGCACGGCGGCGCGCGCACCGTCACCGGCAAGACGCTGGCGGAGGATTTGGCGCCCGTAAAGGACACCGACCGCGAGGTGATCCGCGCCTTCGACACGCCCCTGATGCCCGCGGCCGGCATGGTGGTGATGGGCGGTAACCTGTTCGACAACGCCGTGATGAAGACCAGCGTCATCGACCCGGCGTTCCGCGCCCGCTATCTGTCCGACCCGGCGCATCCCAACGTGTTCGAGGGTAAGGCCGTCGTGTTCGAAGGCCCGGAGGACTACCACGCCCGCATCGAGGACCCGTCGCTGGGCGTCGACGAGCACAGCCTGCTGGTGATCCGAAATTGCGGCCCGGTCGGCTATCCGGGCGGGGCCGAGGTGGTGAACATGCAGCCCCCCGCCGCGCTGCTGAAACGCGGCATCGACGCGCTGCCGACCATGGGCGATGGCCGCCAGTCCGGCACCTCTGGCAGCCCATCGATCCTGAACGTGTCGCCGGAAGCCGCGGTCGGCGGCGGGCTGGCGCTGCTGCGCACTGGCGACCCGATCCGCATCGACCTGAACACGCGCAAGGTCGATCTGCTGATCCCCGAGGCCGAACTGGCCCAGCGCCGCGCCGACTGGGTCGCCCCCAAGCTGCAGCACAAGACGCCATGGGAAGAGATCTACCGCAACATGGTCGGCCAGCAGGGCACGGGCGCGTGCCTGGAAACGGCGACATTGTACCTGGACATCATCGAAACCCGCGGCGAGTCCCGCAACAACCACTAACTCCCTTCTCCCTCTCCCCTTGTGGGAGAGGGCCGGGGTGAGTCGTGGTAACGCCCCCGCTCCAGCCATAGCGCCGTGCCCAAGTGACCCCTCACCCCGACCATCTCCCTCAAGGGGAGAGGGAGATGCTTTACTCTGTCGCGATCACGGCCGGCTTGCCGTCCTTCACACCCAAGATGCTGAGCGGCGTATGCGGGTGGTTGTGATCATCCATCTTGTAGGTGCCCCCCAGTAGCGACGGCATCGTGGTGGTCTTCAATGCCGCCTCGATCGCCTCTGGCGTGTCGCTGCCGGCGCGGCGGATCGCGTCCACGGCAAGCAGCACCGCCTCATAAACGAAGAACGAGCGTTGCGTCGGCATCAGTCCGGTATGGGCGCGGTAGCTCGCCACAAACGCCTGGACGCCCGGCAACGGCGAGAGCGGGGTGAAAACCGCCACACTGGTCAGCGTGTCCGCCGGCAACGCCGCCATTGCAGCTGGCAGGTCGATCCTGCCAGTCACCGGCACGGACCAGCCCGAAGCCGCCAACGCTTTGTAGAAACCGGCGGACGAGGGGCCGAGCAGGCTCAGCACCTGCTCAGGCTCCGCTGCTTTCAGCTGGGCGACGATCGGGGCGAAGTCGGTCGTCTTTGCCGGCACGATCACGGTCGTGACCACGTGGATGGCCATCTCGCCGGCAATCCGGGCGAACCCCACAGCGTTCGCCCGGCTGAACCCGTTGTCGTCGGCGACGATCGCCAGCTTGTCCACGTCCTGCTTCGCCAGATAGTCCAGCAGGCCACGCGCGATGTCGGTTTCGGAGGGGATGGTCTTCCAGGCGAACGCATTGCCGCCGACGCCCGACGCATCCACGAAATCCTGCCCGGCGGAGGTCGCGATGATCAGCGGCACCTTCGCCGCTTGCATCACCGGCATGATCGCGTGGGTCACGGGGGTACACAGCGCGCCGATCACCACGGGCACGTGCTCCTGCTGCAGCAGGCGTTCGGTGGCGGGAACCCCCACCTTCGGGTCGCACGCATTGTCGGCATAATACGCCTCGACGGGGCGGCCGAGCACGCCGCCGGCCTCGTTGACCTGGTCCAGCGCGAGTTGCGCGCCGTATTGCTCGGATTGGCCGCGATCGGCGAATGGGCCCGAAAGGATGGTGGTGATCCCGATCCGCACGGGTTCGGCCGCCTGGGCGGCACCGGCAAGCAGCGTGGCGGCACAGGCGGCGGCGATGCGGTTCATGGCGTTTCCCGGCGGTAATTGACAGATTTGGTATCACGAAAGCCCCGCCGCGTTCAGCACCGAGACGGCGAATTCGCGAAATTGACACGGCACGCCGGCCTGCATACCTGCCTCTCGCCCTCGCCGCCCACTGCGCCTAGTGTGGCCCGATGCGTTACGTTTCAACCCGTGGGCAAGCCCCCGCCCGCGATTTCGCCGGCGTGCTGCTAGCCGGCCTCGCCGAAGACGGCGGGCTATTCGTGCCCGAAACCTGGCCGAGCTGGTCCCACGCCGACCTGCGCTCGCTGCGCGGCCTCCCCTACGCGGAACTGGCGGCCCGGGTCATGCAGCCCTTCGTGGGCGAGTCGGTCCCGTTCAGCACGCTGCAATCGATCTGCCACGACGCCTATGCCGGCTTCGCCCACCCGGCGGTTGCGCCGCTGGTGCAGCTGGACACCAATCTTTGGGCGCTCGAGCTGTTCCACGGCCCGACCCTGGCGTTCAAGGACATGGCGATGCAGGTGCTCGGCCGCCTGTTCGACACTGTGCTGACTGCGCGAAACGAGCGGCTGACGATCGTCGGCGCCACCAGTGGCGACACCGGGTCGGCGGCGATCGAGGCCTGCCGCGACCGTGCGCGGATCGACATCGCGATGCTGCATCCGCGCGGCCGGACGTCCGAGGTGCAGCGCCGGCAGATGACCACGGTGCTGGCGCCGAACGTCGCCAACATCGCCGTCGAGGGCGTTTTCGACGACTGCCAGGACTTGGTGAAGGCCATGTTTGCCGACGAGCCGTTCCGGCGGGAGATGCATCTTTCGGCGGTGAATTCGATCAACTGGGCCCGGGTGGCGGCGCAGATCCCGTACTACGTTGCCGCGGCCCTCGCCTTGGGTGCACCGGAACGAGAAATCGCGTTCAGCGTCCCAACCGGCAACTTCGGCAACGTGCTGGCCGCGTGGGCGGCCCGGCGCATGGGGCTGCCGGTTGCCCGCCTGGTGGTCGCCAGCAACCGCAACGACATCCTCGCCCGCTTCCTGGCCGGCAACGACATGAGCATCGCCCCGGTGGAGCCGAGCCTGTCGCCCTCGATGGACATCGCCATCAGTTCCAACTTCGAGCGGCTGCTGTTCGAACTGCTGGACCGCGACCCCGTCGCCACCGCCACCACCATGGCCGGATTCCGCACCACCGGCCGCATGGCGGTGCCACACGCCGCCTGGCACCGGGCAACTACTTTGATGCACGGCTTCCGGCTGGACGACGAGGGCACGCTGGCCGAGATCCGTCGCCTCGACACCGAATGCGACTACCTGGCCGACCCCCACACCGCCATCGGCATCGCCGCCGCCCGGGCGCTGCCGTGCAAGCACGTCCCGACGGTTGCCGCCGCCACCGCGCACCCAGCCAAGTTTCCCGACGCCATGGAACGCGCGACCGGGCGGCGCCCACCGCTGCCAAATCACTTGGCCGACCTATATGAGCGTGAGGAACGCTTCTCTACCGCCCCAAACGACCTCGACGCCGTCGAGGCTGCCGTCCGGGCCTTCGCACACAGGAACGCTGCATGAGCATCCAGGTCTCCCGCCTGCCCTCCGGCCTGACCGTGGTCACCGAGCAGATGGATCGGGTCGAAACGGTGTCCCTCGGGGCCTATGTCGGCGCGGGAACCCGTGACGAGACGGCGGACGAGAACGGCGCCAGCCATTTCCTCGAGCACATGGCGTTCAAGGGAACGGCCAAGCGCTCCGCCGCCGCCATCGCTGAGGCGATCGAGGACGTCGGCGGCCACATCAACGCCTATACCGCCCGCGAGCAGACCGCATATTACGTGAAGCTGCTGAAGGAAGATCTCGCGCTCGGGGCCGACATCATCGGCGACATCCTGACCCACAGCGCCTTCGCCCCCGAGGAGTTGGAGCGCGAACGCGGCGTGATCCTGCAGGAGATCGGCCAGGCCAACGACACGCCGGACGACATCGTGTTCGACCATTTCCAGGAAACGGCATACCCCGACCAGCCGATGGGCCGCCCCACGCTGGGCCGCGAGGCCGGCATCCGCGAGATGCCGCGCGACATGCTGACCGGCTACATGCGGCGCCACTACACCACCAGCAACGTCGTCGTGGCCGCCGCCGGAGCGTTGACGCACGACCGGGTGGTGGCGCTGGCCGCCGAGCACTTCGCTGACCTCGCGCAGGATACCGCCCCCGCCTACGTGCCCGGCATGTATAGCGGCGGCGAGTTCCGCGAGGCCCGAGACCTGGACCAGGTGCACATCGTGCTCGGCTTCCCGGCGATGGCCTATGGCGATCCGGACTTCTACCCTTCCATGCTGCTGTCGACCCTGCTGGGCGGCGGCATGTCCTCCCGCCTGTTCCAGGAAATCCGGGAGAAGCGCGGGTTGGTCTACTCGATCTACTCCTTCACCGCCCCGGCGATGGATGGCGGCCTGTTCGGCATCTACGCCGGCACTGGCGAGGAGGAGGCGCGCGAGCTGGTCCCGGTGACGCTGGAAGAATTGCGCCGCGTACAGGTGGACGCCAACGAGGACGAGCTGCGGCGCGCCCGCGCCCAGGTCAAGGCCGGGCTGCTGATGTCGCTCGAATCGACGGGCAGCCGCTGCGAACAACTGGCCCGGCAGCTGCAGGTGTTCGGCCGCATCATTCCCGTCGCCGAGACGGTGGCCAAGATCGACGCCGTCACCTTGGCCGACGTGCGCCGCGCCGCCTCGCGCATTTTCCGCGGCCGCCCGACCCTTGCGGCGATGGGCCCGGCGGAGCAGGTGCCGCACCTGGTGGACATCGCCGACCGGCTGGCCGCCTGACCATGAGCCAACTCGACCTGCTCTCCGCTCTGCTGGACCACGCCCGCGCAGCCGGCGCCGATACCGCCGAGGCTGCGGTGTCCGGCTCGACCTCCGTCTCGGTCTCGCGCCGGCTAGGGCAGACCGAACACCTGGAGCGCTCGGAGCGGCGTGGGCTGGAGCTCACGGTGTTCGTCGGCAAGCGCAGCGCATCGGTCTCCACCACCGAGCTGTCGCCGTCGGGCTTCGCGGCCCTGGCGGAGCGCGCGGTCGCGATGGCCAAGGTCGTGCCGGAGGACCCCTATGGCGGCTTGGCCGACGAAGCGAGCCCGGTGGACGCGGCGCCGCTCGAACTGGCCGATCACGCCGAACCCAATGTCGACGCGCTGACGGTGCGGGCGGCGACGGCCGAGGATGCGGCGCGGGCCGTGCACGGCGTGACCAACTCCGAGGGCGGCGAGGCCGGCTATTCCCGGTTCGAGTTCCTGCTTGCCACCACCGCCGGGTTCGCCGGCGGCTATGCCCGCACCAGCCATTCCGTCAGCGCAACCGCGTTGGCTGGCGAGGGCACGGGGATGCAACGGGACTACGACTACCATTCCGCGACCTTTCTGGCCGATCTCGAGGATGCCGCCGCCATCGGTCGCCGCGCCGGCGAGCAAGCGGTGGCGCGGCTCAACCCGCGCCGCCCGGCGACCGCCAAGCTGCCCGTGCTGTTCGACCCGCGCGTGGCCGGCGGGCTGATCGGCCACCTGGCCGGCGCCATATCAGGGGCGGGCGTGGCCCGCGGGACGTCGTTCCTGAAGGACAGTTTGGGTGAGCGGATCTACGCACCCGGCATCTACATCTACGACGAGCCGCGACGGTTGCGCGGCGCTCGTTCCAAGCCGTTCGACGCGGAGGGCGTGCCGACCGCCAACTCGACGCTGATCGAGGATGGTGTGTTGACGACGTGGCTGCTGGACAGCCGCAGTGCGCGTCAGCTCGGGCTGAAGACCAATGGCCACAGCAACGGCGGCTCGCCCGGCCTGTCCAACGCCTATCTGGCCCCCGGCAAGCACAGCCCGGCGGAGTTGATGGCGGATGTGGTCGAGGGAATCTACGTCACCGAACTGCTCGGCATGGGAGTGAACGGCCTGACCGGCGACTACAGCCGCGGCGCCGCCGGGTTCATGATCCGCAACGGCGCGCTGGCGGAACCCGTGGCCGAGATCACCATCGCGGGCAATCTGAAGCAGATGTTTCTCAACCTGACGCCAGCCAACGACCTGCGCTTCCGCCGCGCGGTCGACTCCCCGACTGTACGCATCGACGGAATGACCGTAGCCGGCAGTTAAGCACCGTCATGCCAGGCCTTGAGCCTGGCATCCACGGGGTTGGGCTGTGACGTCAGACGCGTAATTCGCACGGTCGCGTGCAACACGGCGGGGCGGACGGCCGTGGATACCAGGGTCAAGCCCTGGCAAGACGGTTATTCCACAGCGACGGTCTGTTCCACGGCCGGAGCGTCTGGCGCATCCGTGTGCTGCTCCTCCGTCGTCCACGCCGACCCATTCCAAGTCCGCACCCGAACCGTCGCCTCGCCGTCATCCGCGATCGTGATCTGGTTGTAGGCATTCGGCTCGCCCCGCAATCGGACCGAGGTCGCCGTCGCCCCCTGCAAAATCAACGGCTTCTGTCCATCCGGCGACGACAGGCGGGCGTAGCCGCGGTGCAAATGCCCGGCTAGCACCATGCTGACATTGTGGGCAGCCATCGCGCGCAGTGCCGCCCTGGCGCCCCCCGCAACACGAGTCTGCGGCGCGCCTTCCGGCGGGAGCAACGGGTGATGCATCACCACGATCTTCGTCATCGCCTTCGGCAAAGCGTCCAGCGTGCGGAGCAGGCGCTTCAAGCGGTGGTGCGTGACCCGGCCCGTCGACCAGTCGAACGTCAGCCCCATGCGCCGGGCGGAATTCAGCCCGAGTACGGCGACGGAACCGTTCCGCCACACCGGCGCGGTTTCCAGCGAGACCAGACGGTGCCAGCGGCGATACGGGTCGGTAAACCGCTCCACCAGGTTGTACGGCGAGATGTCGTGATTGCCCGGCACCGTCAAATTGGGCGCTCGCAGCGAGTCCAGGAAGGCACGCGCCTGACGGAACTCCGATAGCCGCGCCCCTTGGGTCAAATCGCCGCTGCACGCGACCAGGTCGGGTGGATCGGCGTTGAGTTCCTCGCGCAGGGCGGCCACCACCGCCGGGTCCTCGGCGCCGAAATGCAGGTCGGTGATGTGGGCGATCCGCGTGGTCATGGTGCCAACACCCGCAGCGCACCGGGTCGCACCCGATATTGCAGGGGCGGCTGCATCAGCATCAGTTCTCCGTCGTTCATGACGTGCAGGGCCCGGTGCGACTCGATGTCCACGGCGCGCGCATGGCGCTCAGTCACGGCGTGATCCTTGCGCCAACCACCCAGCGCCATGCGCACCGCCAGCCGCAGCGCATCGCCCAGACCGAAACGCCGGGTCACGTAGACACCCAGGCGGCCGCCATCGAGGCTGGGGCGGCCGAACGCACGGCCGCAGCTCTCATCGATCGGGTTGACGGTGACCGTCAGCGAGGTCGCACGGACAGCCTCGGGTTCACCGTCCAGCCGCATGTGCACGCGCAAGCGCCGGCCCCGCTGCAGCAAGCGTACTGCGGCCGTCGCCATCTTGGACCACAGCCTGAGGCTTGAGCCACGCGTCTGCTCGCGTGTGCGGCCGAGTTGGACCGGCAGGCCGAGCATCGAGGCACAGAGAAAACTTTGGCCGTTCACCTCCCCCACGTCGATTGTCCGGATGGCCCCGGCAGCGATCGCCTTGAGCGCGGCCGGAAGATCGCCGATCGGCAGGCCGAGATCCTTGGCCAGCAGGTTCATGGTGCCGTACGGGAGGACGCCGAGCGGGATGTCACTGCCGGCCAGTGCATGCCCGGCGCAGGCGACCGTGCCGTCGCCGCCCGCCACGATCACGGCCTCCGCCCCCGATTTCGCGGCCAGCGCCACGCGGTCCGGCAGCGACCCGGCGTCCTGGGCGATGAACTCCGCTTCCAGCCCGGCCTCGGCCAAGGCGGTCTCCAGCGCGGTGTGACAATCCGCCTGGTCCAGCAGCGCGCCGGCTTTTCCGTTCAGCACGACGCACACGCGTTTGATCGCCATGCAGCGCCAACGCAGCCGGGGTCGCATATGTTGCGGAAGGGGGCGTTACAGAACCGCGACACCCTCTGCCGCGACGTGCAGCAGATGGCCGGCCGCATCCACCACCACGAGGTCGGCGGGCAGGCCCACGGCGATGCGCCCGCGTTCCATCTCGCCAAGATAGTCGGCGGGGACCGTGGACAGGCGACGGGCAGCCTCGCCAAGGGAGAGCCCCAGGCCGAGCAGGGTGCGGAGTGCGCCGTCCATCGTGAGCACGCTGCCCGCCAGCGTGCCGTCGGCCAGGCGGGCAGTGTCGCCGCGCTTGTGAACGGGGTGGCTACCGAGCCAGTACTCGCCATCCGGCATGCCCGCCGCCGCGATTGCATCCGTGACCCCATACAGGCCCGGGATCGCACGCAGGGCGGCCAAGATCGCGGCCGGAGCGACGTGAATGGCGTCGAGGATGATCTCCGCATGCGCCGCGAAGGCCAGCGCACAGCCGACGCAACCCGTTGCGCGGTGGTGCAGCGGGGTCATGGCGTTGAACAGATGCGTGAAGCCGCTCGCCCCCCCCTGCAGTGCCGCCCGGGCTTGCGCGTCGGTGCAGGCGGTGTGGCCGAGCTGCACGCGCACCCTGCGCGCCACTAGGTGGGCGAGCAACGCCCCATCCGGGTCGATCTCGGGCGCCATCGTCACGACCCGAAGCGGCACCAGGCTGCCAATTGCATCCACCAAGGCAAGGTCGGGCGGGATGGCGAACGGCGGTTGAGCGCCGAGCATCGCCGGGTTGATGAACGGTCCCTCGAGGTGCAGCCCCAGGATGCGCGCGGCGCCAGGCCCCGGCCGGGCGGACGCGACCCCCTCCGCGGCCCGGAGCAGGTCGGCAGCGGGCGACGTCACGGTGGTTGGGAGGAGCGCGGTGGTGCCGTGGCGGGCGTGGAAACGGGCGAGCCGCGCCACCGCCTCCGCGCCCTCCATCGTGTCGCCGCCGCCGCCGCCATGCACGTGCAGGTCTATGAAGCCGGGCAGGATGAAGCGATCTGGCGGCGCGTCCGGCCAGGGCTCGATCCGGGTAATCGCCGCCCCGTGGTCCAGCCGGGCGGCGACCCAACCGGCCGGGGTCAGTACCTGGCCGGCGAGGGTTTGGCCCATTTAGAAGCCGCGGGCGATGCGCAAATTGCCACCCGCCACATCGAGCCGGGCCTGGGCGGCGGTGCGGCTCAGCCCGTCCAGCATCAGCACCGCCAGGCGAATGTCGCCATCCGCCGCCTCGTGCGCATCGGCGGCCACTGCGAGTTCGACGCCGGTCAGCTCTGCCACGATCCGGTGCGCACGCTGGACCAGCTTGGCGTTGGTGGGCACGACGCCAACCATCTTGCCGCGATAGACCCGGCCCAGTTCGGTCATTAGGCGAGTCGAGAACAAGTTGAGCGCGATCTTCTGCGCGGTGCCCGCAGCCATGCGCGTGGACCCTGGGAGAAACTCGGCGCCGGTCGGCAAGGCAACGGGGATCTCGGCGCCGGCGAGCAGCGGCGATCCGAGATTGTTCGCCAACCCCACCGTTAGCGCGCCGGCCTGCCGGGCGGTGCTTTGGACGGCCAGGGTGAACTTCGTCGTCCCCGAAGCAGCGACGCTGATCACCACATCGTTCGGACCCAGCTGCAAAGCGGTCGCGGCGGCTTGCCCGGCTGCCGCATCGTCCTCGGCGCCTTCGATGGACCGGGTGAGCGCCGGAGTACCGCCGGCGATCACCGTCGCCAACCGGTCATGCGGCCAGCCGAAGGTGGGATACAGCTCCACCCCGTCCTGCACCGCCAGCCGGGCGGACGCCCCTGCTCCGGCGTAAACCAGCCGGCCCTCGCGACCCAGCCGCTGCGCCGCTGCGGCCACCGCGAGGGAGAGCGCCGCCAGTGCATGCCTCACGGCGTTGATCGCCGACGCCTGACCGTCGAGCATGGCGGCCAGCGCCTGCTCGGCCGGCCAGAGTTCGGCGCCGGCCACGCCAGGCAGGCTGTCCTCGGTATTCAAGTCCACGTGTCGACGGAATGCGGCCCGGCGGACCGGGTCGCGTGCATGTTCAAAAGTTTGGGCGGCAGTGGCCGAACCGGTTGAGGTGCAGGCCTGGCGGGCAGGCACGGAAGATCGGGCGGCGATAGTAGTTGGGCACGCACCGTCCGTACGGGGTGCGATGGCCGCCCGGGCCGCAGCCCTGGGCCACTTGCACGATGGCGCCGTCCTGGGGGGCAATCTGCAGAACCGGCATCGCCCGGGCCGATACGCCAACCGTGCTGGCTGCGATCGCGACAGTCGCGGCTAAAACCAACCTTCTCATTCGCTTGCTCCTAACAGTTGATGTGGCGTTGCCACTTGAGCACGGGATCGGGGGCGGGATGAAGGCGGTTTCGCTATCCTATCGTTAACGGTGCCGCATCGGCCCGCCCCCGATGCCATTGCCGCGACGCGTCCGGCGCAATAGGCTGTACGCCAATACAAGCCGGGATGCCCCCGCGACACTACCCGGAATCCGTGCAATGCCCGCCATTCCCACCAGCAACGCCCCCCTGTCGCGGCACGCAATGGCCTATGTCCTCGCCGGTGGTCGAGGGTCGCGCTTGCACGAGCTGACGGATACCCGCGCCAAGCCCGCAGTGTATTTCGGTGGCAAGAGCCGGATCATCGATTTTGCCCTGTCCAACGCGCTCAACTCCGGGATCCGCCACATCGGAGTCGCGACCCAGTACAAGGCCCACTCCCTGATCCGCCACCTGCAGCGCGGCTGGAACTTCTTCCGCCCGGAGCGCAACGAGAGCTTCGACATCCTGCCCGCCAGCCAGCGCATCAGCGAGACCGGTTGGTACGCCGGCACCGCCGATGCCGTGTACCAGAACATCGACATCATCGAGAGCTACGCACCGCAATACATCGTCCTGCTCGCCGGCGACCACGTCTACAAGATGGACTACGAGCCGATGCTGCAGCAGCACGTGGAGTCCGGCGCGAACGTCACGATCGGCTGCCTGGAGATCGCGCGGGAGGAGGCCAGCGGCTTCGGCGTGATGCATGTGGACGCCGAGGACCGGCTGATCGCGTTCCTCGAAAAGCCGGCCGACCCGCCGGGCATGCCGGACAACCCGGACATGGCGCTCGCCTCGATGGGGATCTACGTGTTCGAGACGGGGTTCCTGTTCAACCAGCTCCGCCGGGACGCCGCCGACGTCAACTCGTCGCATGATTTCGGCCACGACATCATCCCCTACCTCGTCGAGCACGGGACGGCCGTGGCGCATCGCTTTTCGCGGTCCTGCGTGCGGTCCAACTACGAATCCGAGTCGTATTGGCGCGACGTCGGCACGCTCGACGCCTACTGGGCCGCCAATATCGACCTGACGGACGTCGTGCCCGCGCTGGACCTGTACGACCGGGATTGGCCGATCTGGACCTATGGCGAGATCACCCCGCCGGCGAAGTTCGTCCACAACGACGACGGGCGGCGCGGCATGGCGGTCGACTCGCTGGTGTCCGGCGGCTGCATCGTTTCGGGCACCCATGTCTGCCGCTCGCTGCTGTTCACCGGCGTGCACGTGCACAGCTACGGCAAGCTGGAGAGCGCGGTGCTGATGCCCTACGTCTCCGTCGGCCGCGGCGCGCGGCTCAAGGACGTGGTGGTAGATCGCGGCGTGATCATTCCCGAAGGGCTCGTCGTCGGCGAGGACCCGGTGCTGGACGCCCAGCGCTTCCGGCGCACCAACAAAGGAGTTTGCCTGATTACCCAACCGATGATCGACCATTTGGTCGGATGAAGGTTCTCGAGGTGGCCAGCGAGGTATTCCCGCTGGTGAAGACAGGTGGCCTGGCGGACGTGATGGGCGCCCTACCCGCGGCGCTGGCCAAGGAAGGGCTGGAGGTTCGGACGCTCGTGCCGGGCTACCCGGCGGTCACGGACGCACTTGGCGAGGCTGAGACCGTCTATGCAATCCCGGCGCTGCATGGCGGGGCGGCGCGGGTGCTGGCGGGGAAGGCCGCCGGGCTGGACCTGTTCGTGCTCGAAGCCCCGCATTTGTTCGACCGGCCCGGCAATCCGTACATGGGCCCCGACCGGACCGACTGGCCCGACAATGCGCAGCGCTTCGCCGCCCTGGCGCGGGTGGCGGCCGATATCGGCCTCGGCGCCATTCCCGGCTGGGTGCCCGGCGCGGTGCACTGCCACGACTGGCCGACCGGCCTGGCGCCGGCCTATCTGGCGCTGGCCGGTGGGGCGCGTCCCCGTACGGTGATGACGATCCATAACTTGGCCTTCACCGGCCAGGTACCCATGGCGCTATGGCGCGATCTCGGCCTGCCCCCCGAGGCGCTGGGCACGGATGGCGTGGAGTTCTACCAGGCCATCGGCTTCATGAAAGCCGGGCTGTACTATGCCGACGCGATCACCACCGTCAGCCCGAGCTATGCCGCCGAAATCCAGACCAGCGAATTCGGCTGCGGCTTCGACGGCTTGCTGCGGTCCCGCGCGGACGCGTTGCACGGCATCCTGAATGGGTTGGACGAGACCGTGTGGAATCCCTGGTCCGACCCCCATTTGCCAGCCCGGTTCCGCCGCGGCCACCTGCGGGGCAAGGCCAAGTGCAAAGCCGCGCTGCAAGCCGGGCTCGGGCTCGCTGCCGAACCGGAGACACCGGTCTTCGGCGTCGTCAGCCGGCTGACGGGGCAGAAAGGCCTGGACCTGGTGCTGGACGCCCTGCCCGGCCTGCTTGCGTCGGGCGCGCAGTTCGCCGTCTTGGGGACGGGGGAGCAAGCGCTCGAGGATGGCTTCCGCGCTGCGGCCGCGGCTCACCCGGGCCAGATGGCCGCCGTGATCGACTATGACGAGGCACTGTCCCATCAGATCGTCGCCGGCGCGGACGCGCTATTGGTGCCGAGCCGCTTCGAGCCGTGCGGGCTGACGCAAATGGCGGCGATGCGCTACGGCACCGTCCCCGTGGTCAGCCGCGTGGGCGGCCTGGCGGACAGCGTGATCGACGCCAACGCGGCGGCGCTGCGGGCCGGCGTGGCCACGGGCGTGGTCACGGACGCCTCCGTCGCGGGCCTGGAACGCGGGTTGCAGCGTGCGATGACGCTGTGGATGGATCGGCTGGCCTGGGCGAACACTCAGCGAGGAGGGATGGCGGCCGATTTCGGCTGGGAGGCGGCAGCTGCCAGCTATGCGGCCGTCTTGCGGGATGGTGCTTGACGCGAGAGCCTGGGGCCGCGACATCACGGCCCGGAATTTGCGAATCCTTTGCGGCCGGTCCGTGTGGGCCAGCTAGGAGACTACGATGCAGGATGCCGTGCGGGTGATCGCACCCGAGGCCAGTCAGCCCACAGCCACCAAGCTGCCGGCCAACCTCAGCGCGCAGACAGTGCTTGCCGTGCATCACTGGACGGACCGGCTGTTCAGCCTGACGCTGACCCGCGACCCCGGCTTCCGCTTCGAGAACGGCCAATTCGCCATGATCGGGCTGATGGTCGACGGCAAGCCGATGCTGCGTGCCTACAGCATGGCCAGCCCGAACCATCACGACACGCTGGAATTCCTCAGCATCAAGGTGCCGGACGGTCCGCTGACCTCCCGCCTGCAGCACGTGCAAGTCGGCGACACGGTGCTGGTCGGCCGGAAGCCTACTGGCACGCTGCTGCTGGACAATCTACGCCCCGGCCGCACATTGTACATGGTCGCCACCGGCACCGGGCTCGCACCATTCCTGAGCCTGGTGGCCGATCCGGAGGTCTACGCGCGCTTCGACCACGTGGTGCTGACCCATACGTGCCGTCGCGCCGGCGAGCTGGCCTATGCCGAGCATCTCAGCGAGCATCTCCCCAAACACGAGTTCCTCGGCGAGGACGTGAGCGCCAAGTTGATCTACTACCCGACGACGACGCGCGAGCCGTCCAAGCACACGGGTCGCATCACCGACCTGATCGAATCGGGCAAGCTGTTCACCGATATCGGCGTCCCGCCGCTCGACCCGGCGCATGACCGTGTAATGATCTGCGGCAGCCAGCACATGCTGGACGATCTGAAAGCAATGCTGCTGGGGCGGGGCTTTACCGAGGGCAACCACAATACCCAGGGTGAATTCGTCATCGAGAAGGCGTTCGCCGAGCGCTGAATCGACCGATACGGGCCAGGGTTATCGAGCGCCTTGCGCGGCAATTCAGCGGGGCTAGGGGCGCGTTGGTTGCCTTGGATGGCCGCGCTGCGCTCGCGATGACGGGCCGCAGTTGGCGTCAGTCCAAAGTGCCCGCCTCATTCTCCAGCAGCCCCCAGGCTTGCGGATCCAGTTTCTCCTGCCAGCCGGTGTAGAACCCGGTTTGGCGCAGAACCTCACGAAACGGCGCCGGGTCGGGGCGGTTGAAAACCATGCCGCGGCTTTCGAGCTCCCCTTGCAAGCTGTCGTTGAGGGTGCGTACATCGACGCGCTGGATCAGCGCCGCCTCGTTCATCGCCTGTGAGATCGTGCCCTGCAAATCGACCGGCAGCTTGTCCCATAGGGCGCCGTTGGCGATGAACCAAAACCCGTCCCACATGTGGTTCGTCATCGAGCAGTAGTGTTGGACTTCGTACAGTTTGGCCGTCCCGATGACCCCAAGGGCATTCTCCTGGGCCTCGAACGCGCCGTCGCGCAGGGCGTCGTAGGTGTGGGCGAAGTCCAGCACGCCCGGCTTGGCACCGAAGGCGGTGAACAGGCTCGACCACAGCGGGCTGACCGGCACCCGCACCGTCAGGCCGTCGAAGTCGGCGGGCTCGGCGATCGGCCCCTTTCGGCTGGTCATCTGCCGGTAGCCGTTGTCGAACATGCGCTCGGTCGCGTGCAGGCCGGCTTGCCCGATCGCATCGCGCACATAGGCGCCGAGGAGGCCGTCCATCGCCGCCCAGACCTCGCCATAGCTGCTGAAGGCATAGCCCATGCCATTGATCGCGGCGACGGGCACCACACGGGACAGGATCAGGCCGGATATGGTCATGAAATCGAGTGTGCCGGCCTGCACCTGCGCCAGCATCGCGGTGTCGCCGCCGAGGCGGCTGTTCGGGAAGCAGTCGATTCGGACCCGCCCGCCGGTCTGCTCGGCGATCGTGTTGGCGGCCTCGGCGATACGGCGGCTGAGCGGATGGGAGTCGGGCAGGTTGCCGCCGTAGCGCAGGGTGAACTCGGCCGCCCTACTCCATCGGGGCAAACAGATCCCCGCGATCGCCGCCCCGAGCATCCCGCGACGTGTGATCCGCACCATGGCCACGCCTCCCGCCTCTTTCGGCGTTTAGACAACTGTGCGCGCGGAAGAGACCTTTTGACAATCACGTGCAGCGGCGTTGTATGACCCGGTGAGCGCCGCCGTAGCCGCCTTCCTGTTGGGCTTCCCCGCCCTGTTCGCGATCGTCAACCCGGTCAGCGGCGCCTTCATCTTTCGTACTCGAACGGTCGATCGCAGCCACGCCGATCGCGTCGTTCTCGCGCGCCGGGTCGGGGTCTACGCGGCGCTGGTGATGCTGGTGGCACTTTGGGCCGGGTCCTACGTGCTAGCGTTCTTCGGGATTGGGCTGCCGGCGCTGCGCTGCGCTGGCGGCGTGGTGCTTGCGTTGTATGCCTGGGACTCGCTGAACGCCCCCGAACGGCGCGAAGTGCGGAAGAACGAGCAGGTTGACGCCGCTATGGGCCTCGAAGACGTGGCGTTCTATCCGTTGACACTGCCGTTCACGACCGGGCCCGGGACGATCTCGGTCGCGGTCGCGTTGGGTTCGGCCCACCCGACCAGCGGGATCGCGCTGTTGCCGTTCTTTGCGGGCATGTCGGTCGCGGCAGTCGCAATCGCGATCCTGGTCTGGCTGCTCTACAGCGCGACGGACCAACTGTCCCGCCTGCTTGGGCAGGTGGCGAGTCGGGCGATCACCCGGCTGTCAGCGTTCTTCCAGCTCTGCATCGGGGTGCAGATCCTGATTACGGGCGTGACCGAGATCCTGCAGCCGTTGCTGGTGCGCTAGAGCGACCGGATCAAGTCGAGAACGTCGTCATCCACGATGGTCAGCCGGCGTTGTCGTGCTTAAGGCTTCCCGGCAGCACGCCGGGTTTGCCGAACAGCCAGCCCTGACCGTACTCCACGCCCAAATCGCGCATCATCTGGGCCTGGTCTTCGTGCTCGATCATCTCGGCGATCACCTTGGCGCCGACGAAATTGGCCAACTCGATCATGCTCAGCAGAAAGCCGTGTTCGCGGGCATTCTGCAGCGCGCCGCGGACATAGGCGCCATCCAGCTTCACGTAATCCGTCCGAAATTCGCGCAAATAGCGAAAGGCGGCTGAGCCAGCGCCGAAATCGTCGATGCAAACCTGGACCTGCATTGCCCGCAACTGGTCGATCGTGGCCGATGCGCTCGCCAGGTCGTCGATATCGGCGGTCTCGGTCAATTCCACGAGGATACGGCCCGGTATCGGCTGTTTGGCCAACAGCTTGGTGACTTGGTCGCAGAACGCCGGGCTCTGCATCGACAGGCCCGAGACGTTGACGGCGACCATCGCGTTGGGCGAGCCCCGCATTGCCGCGACGGCCTGCTTCATCACCGCCCAATCCAGCTCTTCGGACAGGCCGACGGCCTCGGCGAAGGTGACGAAATCCTGCGTGCTCTGGATCGTGTTGCCGGGCGTGATGGTCGGCCGGATCAAGGCCTCGTAGTGGTGGACCTCCCGCGTGTCGAGGTTGACGATCGGCTGAAAGACGAGGCGGAAGCGGTTCTCGGCCAGCGTTGTGCGCACGCTGCGGGCGCGGATCTGGGCGCTGGCGATAAACTCGGCCAGGCCGTGGCTGAAACCGGCATCGTTCGTGGCCTTGGTGCCGCCGTCGGCGAACCGGGCCAGTGCGAACCGCAAGGCCCGGGCGGCCTGTGACCCGGTGAGGCCATCGCGCTCCAGGGTCAGTTCGGCGCTCTGTACCTGGGTGCGGGCGGTGACGGGATTGCTGCGCAGCAATGCCTCAAGTTCGTGGGCGACGGCCCCGAGATCGTGCGGGGTATCGGTCAGCACGCCATAACGGCCGGTGCCGATCTCGCCTGCGACGGAGCCGGGGCCGCCCAGTCGGGAGAGCACCTCCATGATCTCGGCTTGCAGCGTCCGTTGGGTCTCGATCGGTAGCGCCTCCTGGGTGGCAGCCCATCCGGCCAGTTCCAGCAACCCGAGCGATCCTGTCTCGCCGCTCTGCAGGCGTTCCTCCACCAGGCGTGCGAACGGAACCGATTGCGGCAGAGCGCGTGTCGGGTCGGGCAGCGCCGGCAAACGCCCGATGGTGAGGCAAAGCCGCCCCGGCGCATTCGGGATGACCAGGCCGGAGATGACCATCGGAGTAGACGCGCTGTCCGAAAGCCGCAGCACCAACGGTGGCAGCCGGCCGCGGATCACGGTGGTGGACAAAGCAAGGTCGAGCGCAGGCCGGTCCGGGGCGATGAACAGCTTGCTGAGTTCGCTGCCGACCAGCTGCTCGGGCGAAAGATTGAACCGGGCCTTGAACGCGCCGGCCGCGAAGCTGATCGTGCCGGTCGCCCCGACCTCGACCAGAAGGTCGGCCGCGGCGAAAGCGAAGGCGAGATATCGGTCTTTTTGGGCGAAACTCGCGGTGCTGGGGCGTTCGGCAAGGAGAGTGGACATACGGCTCGCCTATTGGGTGCCCCCAGTCTGGCAGCAGGGTGTTAAGCGCCGGTGTATTTCTCCACGAAGGCCTCCGCGGATAGGCTGCGGAAATCGCCCATCGCGGCGCGCAGCCGGTCCCGGTCCCAATCCCACCAGGCGATGCGTTCGATCGCTTCGGCCATGTGCGGTGCGAAGCGAGGGCGCAGCACCCGGGCCGGGTTGCCGACCACGATGGTCCAGGCCGGGACATCCTTCGTCACGATCGAGCCGGCACCCGCGACGGCACCGTTGCCCATGCTGACGCCCGGCAGCACCACCACACCATGGCCGATCCACACGTCGTGGCCGAGCCTGCAGCGGAACGAGCGGCGCCAGTCGAAAAACGCCGGGTCGTCCTCGCCCAAGCCATAGGCGCTGCTGCGGTACGTGAAGTGGTTCATCGCCACCCGCTCGACCGGGTGGTTACCCGGGTTGATGCGCGTATGGGCGGCGATCGAGCAGAACTTGCCGACATCCGTATAGATGATGTCGCTGTCGTTCACGACGTAGGAGAAGTCGCCGAAGGTGCACTCCGCCACCTTCGTGCGCGCGCCGACCTCGCAGTAGATGCCGAAAGTACTGTCGCGCACGCTGGCGGTGCGGTGGATGTCGGGGTCGGTGCCGAGGTTCTTGGTTGCTGTCGCGGGGTCGCTCCTGAAGTCGGGCATCAGTTTAGGAACAGCTTGCCCGGGTTCATGATACCGTGCGGATCCAGCGCCATCTTCACCGACCGCATCACGTCCAGCACACCGGCGCCCACTTCCTGCTCCAGGAACTCGCGCTTGCCGATACCGACGCCGTGCTCGCCGCTGCAGCTGCCCTCCATAGAGAGCGCGCGGGCGACGATCTTGCGGTCCAGCGCCCAGGCGCGGTCCATGCCGTCCGGCTCCGGCGGCACCATGATGACGGTATGGAAATTGCCGTCGCCGACATGGCCGACGATGGGGGCGGACAGGCCCGACGCCTCGATGTCCTCCTTCACGCCCAGGATCAGGTCCGCCAGGCGGCTAACCGGCACGATGGCGTCGGTAGCAATGCCCTTCCAGCCGGGGCGGGAGGCGAGGCACGCCCAATAGGCATCGTGCCGGGCTTGCCAAAGCTTGTTGCGCTGGGCGGTTTCGGTCGCCCAGCGGAAGCCGCTGGCGCCGTTCTCGGTGGCGATCTCCTGCACCATCTCCGCCTGCTCGACGACGCCGGCGGTGGTGCCGTCGAACTCGAAGAACAGGGTCGGCACCGGCTCCAGCCCCTCCAGCTTGGAGAAGGCGATGCTGGCGGCCATCTGCACCTCGTCCAGCAACTCCATGCGAGCGACCGGGATGCTCATGGCCAGCACGGTCATAACCGTCTCGACCGCACCGGCGAGGGTGCCGAACTGGCAGATGGCGGCGGATTGCGCCTCCGGGATGCCGTGCAGGCGCAGTTGGATCTCGGTCATCACGCCGAGCGTGCCCTCGGAGCCGATGAACAACCGGGTCAGGTCGTAGCCGGTGGAGGATTTGCGCACCCGGCCGCCGGTTTGCACCACGCGGCCGTCGGCCATGACCACGGTCAGCCCAAGCACGTTGTCGCGGATGGTGCCGTAGCGCACGGCGTTGGTGCCGCTGGCGCGGGTGGCGCACATGCCACCGATGGTGCACTCGCTGCCCGGGTCGACGGGGAAGAACAGGCCCTGGTCGCGCAGATGGGCGTTCAACTGCTGCCGGGTGACGCCGGCCTGCACCCGGCAATCCATGTCCGGCGCGTTCACCTGCAGCACCGCGTTCATGCGGGCGAGATCGAGGCTGATGCCGCCGCGCACCGGGGTCACATGCCCCTCCAGTGACGTGCCAGCGCCAAACGGCACCACGGGCACGCGATGGGCGTGGCAGAGGGCGAGCAGGCGAGAGGCTTCCTCGGTCGTCTCGATGAAGGCGACGCCGTCGGGCATGACGGGGGTGACGGTGTCCTCGCCGTGGCTGTGCTGCTCGCGCAGGGCGGTGTTTGTGGTCATTCGCTCGCCGAGGAATTCCTTGGCGAGGGTCATGACGGCGTCGACGGGTCGGGCCATGGTTCGTCTCCTCGGCGGGGATATAAGCGCGCCCGGCCCGCCTGCGCCAGTCGAGGGGTGGCGCGCGCGGCGAGTGGTGGGCTGCTCGCGGCTCACAGAGGATGCCGCCGTCAGAGTTTTGCGGCGAATGGTGGGCTGCTAGCAGCCCACCCTACCCGGAGGCGTGGCGGCGGCGGGGGGCGCGGGCGCGGCCTGGCGGTGCCGCGGTCTCGGCAGGGGCTGCGGGCTCGGGTTCGGGTGCCAGGCCGATCGCGCGGCAGAGGGTTTGGACCATGTCCTCGACCGGCCGCTCCAGCAGGTCCTGCTCGAAGGCCGGGTCGTCGAGGCAGGCGGCCAGGTCGGCGAACAGCCGCTCGGCTGCTTCGGGTTCGCCCTGGGTGCGCGCCCGGATGGCCTCGCCGGCGCCGCGTGCGGCCTGGCGGAGCAGCATGGCACGTTGTGTATCCGACGCGGCCCGGGGCGGCGGCCATCCCTGCTCGATCCTGCGCGCCAACGCCACGCACCGGCGCACCGACCTGGACAGGCGATCGAAGCACAGCGAGAGCGTCGCGATGCGGGGCGCGGCATGGCCGAGCGCTTCGTCGGCGCCGTCGATGCCCAGCCCGATTTGGGTGGCCTCCTCGCGGGAGGCGGGGGTGGCACCTTGCGCCGGCAGCCAGCTCGCCGCCGCGGCGGTGGTGCGCTGTTCCGCCTCGGTCACCTCGGTCACCACCCGCGCCATGCGCAAGCCGAGTGCGATGAGTTCGGTGATGGCTTGGGCGAGAGCCGGGTCTGGGATGGTGGTGGTGTTCATGGCGAACATAGCATGAACACATGTGTGTGTGCGTTTGCAAGCTTTTCAGCGTGGTCCGATCCGCCAGGCCACCTCGGTCTGACTTTCCAACGGCTCGTTACGCAGCAATGCGCAACGCTGTTGCTATCGAAGCACGGCTATGCCTGAGTGCAATCGTATGAGGTCACGGATGTCCGGGTTCGGTCGAAGGTTCATCTCAGTTGCAAGCGGCTAAGCGGGCCCGTGCGTAACGGCATCCACTTCATTTCCGGTCTGCCGCGATCCGGCTCGACGCTGCTTGCGGCATTGTTGCGACAGAATCCGGCGCTCTACGCCAACATCACCAGCCCCGTCAGCTCGATGGCCGGCGCCATGCTGGCCGAAATGAGCGCAGGCCACGAGGGCTCGGTATTGTTCGACGAAGCACAGCGCGCGGCCGTGCTGCGTGGCCTGTTCGAGACTTACTATCACGCGATCGCGCCAACCCAGACTGTGTTCGACACCAGCCGTAGCTGGACGACCCGGCTCGATTTGCTCGGCAGGCTGTTTCCGGACGCCAAGATGATCTGCTGCGTGCGGCCGATCCCCTGGATCATCGACAGTGTCGAGCGGCTGCTGCGGCGCAATCCGTTCGAGCTGTCGAAGATCTTCGGCTTCGAACAGGGTGGCACGGTGTATTCCCGCGCCGACGGTTTGATGAGCCCGGCGGGCATGATCGGTTTTGCCCTGAACGGGCTGAAGCAGGCGATGCACGGCGACCAGTCCAAGCGCCTGCTTTTGTTGCCTTACGACACGCTCGTCGCTGACCCGGCGGCGGCCATGGCGGCGATCTACACCTTCACCGGCCTAGCCCAGTTCCAGCACGACTTCGATACGGTCGATTTCGATGCCAGCGAGTTCGATGCCCGGCTCGGCACCCCCGGGCTGCATCACGTCCGCCGCCAGGTCCGCGCCATCCCGCGCCAGACGATCCTGCCGCCCGATCTGTGGGAGCGCTTCGAGCGCACCAGCATCTGGCGGATGCCCGAATTCAACACGACCGACATCCCCATAGCCTGCGAACCGGCGAACTTGCTGCAAGCCTAGCCCATGCGTCCCGCCGGTCGCACCAGCCTCCCGTTTCCAAAATCGAAGCGCGCACCGCAAAGGGTTCATCCAAGTGGGCACCTACAGTTTCTCAGGCTCCCCGGTTCCCGTCACCGTCTCGGCGACGGGAACCTACGATATCGACGCCTTCGGTGCGCAAGGGGGGGCCGACGGCTATTCGCACGCCGGGGGCAACGGTGCGGAGGAGGGTGGCTCCGTCACGCTCACCGCAGGAGAAAAGCTGGAGATCTTCGTCGGTGGCGTCGGCGCGACCGGTACGCTAATGAGCGGTGGCGACGGTGGCGGCGGCGGTGGTGGCGGCGGCACCTTCGTATTCGCCAACACCGGTGCAGGCGGCGCCTACGTGCCCCTGCTGGTCGCGGGCGGCGGAGGCGGTGGTTTTCAAGCGGTCGGTGGCATTGGCATAGTCGGCGCCGCTGGCAACGGCGCCGGGGGCGACGCAGGCGGAATATATTACTCAGGCGGCGGCGGTGCAGGGGTCAAAAGCGCTGGTTCAAGCGGGGCTGGCCGTTACAACGGCGGTGGCGGTCAAACGCTGGCTGGTTCTTTTTCCGGTGGCTCCGGATCGGCCTTAGGTGGCGCTACCTCCGGTGCCGGTGGCTTTGGTGGGGGCGGCGGGGGCGGCGTCAACAATGGCGGCGGCGGCGGCGGCGGCGGCTACACCGGCGGTAACGGCGGGTATCAAGGCGCCGGCCTGGGTGGCACGTCCTTCTATTCAGGCACCTCGATCTCCGCGCAGACAGTAGCCGGTGCGCGCACCGGCAATGGCAGCCTTACGATCACGCCGAGCGTCGCCTGCTACGTCACGGGCACGCTGATCCTGACCGGAACGGGCGAGCGGCCGGTCGAGCAACTGGCGATCGGCGACACCGTCGTCACCGCCTCCGGCGCGCACCGCCCCATTAAGTGGCTTGGCCGCCGGGCCTATGCCGGGCGCTTCCTCGCCGCCAACCCGGGCGTCCAGCCGATCCGCTTGCGCGCCGGGTCGCTGGGGGAGGGGCTGCCGCGGCGCGACCTGCTGGTCTCGCCCGAGCACGCCATGTGGCTCGATGGCGCTCTGGTGCCGGCGCGCTGCCTCGTCGACGACGCCACGATCGTCCAGGAACGCGGGCTGCCAGGGGTCGACTACGTGCATGTCGAGCTGGACAGCCACGACGTGATCCTGGCCGAGGGCGCTGCGTCCGAGAGCTTCGTCGACGACAACAGCCGCGCGATGTTCCACAACGCGCATGACTACGCCGTGCGCTATCCAGACACACCGGTGAGCCATGCCGCCCGCTTGCCGCGCCTGGAGCAGGGGGCGCCGTTGGAGGCCTTGCGCCGCCGCCTCGCTGGCCATGCTGCGCGCGCCGGGTTGCTGGAAGGCCGGCTCGATACGGTGGACCAGGAGCGGATCACCGGCTGGGCCCGCGATGCCGACGCGCCCGGGCGCCGCGTCCGGCTGCGCGTGCGCGACAATGGCGCGATCCTTGGCGAAGTTCTGGCCGACTCGTTCCGGACCGATCTGCTTGAGGCAAGGGTTGGCGACGGATGCTTCGCCTTCGCCATGCTGGTGCCGGGCGGCCTGTCCCCCTCGTTCCGCCATGCCATCACTGTCGAACGGGTGGAAGACGGCGCTTGCCTGCCCGGCAGTCCGTTCGTGCTCGAGCCACAAGGTCCAACCGCACTGCTCGCCCTTCCTGCCCGTGGAGCGGCGGAGATGCGGGGCGCACTGGACCTTTGCACCCGCGATCGGATTGCCGGGTGGGCCTACTCGCAGGGCAGCGACGCACCCGTTGCGTTGCAGATCCTGGATAACGGCGTGCCCATTGCCCGCGTGCTCGCCAACGACTCGCGGCCGGACCTGCCTGGCGCCGGGATCGGCACGGGCCGACACGCCTTCGATCTGCTTATTCCCGGCGGGCTATCGCCCCTGACGCGCCATGTGATCGACATCAGGCGTGACAGTGACGGGGCCCGCCTCCCCGGTTCGCCCGCGGTGATCGAGGCGGCCAGCGGGTTCGGCCTCGGGTTGGAGGCCGCCGTGGCCGCTGCCGTGGCGGCGCTCGCACCGGGGGAGCAGCAGGAGCGCGCGCTAGGCTTCCTGCGCACACAATTCGAACGCCTGCAGCAGGGGCGCGCCGAGAGCGATGCCGGCCGCGTGGCGCGTGAAGCGGCCCGGCGCCATGACCGGCGCTGGGGCGGTGACCCGGCGCGCGCGGTCCGCAGAGCCTTGGTCGTGGACAGCCGGCTGCCGCAACCGGGCCAGAGCGGGGGCGCCAACGCGATCCTGTCGCACATGGCAGCGCTGCAGCGACTTGGCTACGCCGTGAGCTTCGCGGCTGCGGACGATATGGCGGCTGGCGCGTCCTGCCTCGATACGGCCGAGATCACGGTGTTCAAGCAGCCGTTCTACGCCTCCGTGGAGGAGGTGTTGCGCCGGCAATCTGGTTGCTTCGACCTGGTTTACCTCCACCGCGTGGAGATAGCGGCGCGCTACAGCCCCATGGTGCGCCAACACGCTCCGCAAGCGAGGCTGCTGTACAGCGTGGCCGACCTGCACCATCTGCGGCTGGCGCGGCAAGCCGAAATGCAGGACGAGCCCGGGCTGGTTGCCGTCAGCCGCAAGCTACGATCGATGGAATGCTCCGCCGCGGCCGCCGCCGACGCGGTGCTCACCCACTCGCACACGGAGGCAGCGTTATTGCGGCGCCTGGTTCCGGGCGCCCAGGTGCACTGCATCCCCTGGTCCTTGAAGCCGCAACCGTCGCGCCCCGCTTTCAGCAAACGCGCCGGCGTGGGGTTCATTGGCTATTTCGGCCACGAGCCCAACGTGGATGCGGCGATCTGGCTCGCCGAAACCGTGATGCCGCTGGTTTGGCAGCGACGCCCTGCCTTGGGCCGCCCTGAATTGGAGTGCGTGATCGCCGGCCGGGCGATGCCAGCGTCTGTACAGAATCTGGCACGTCCGGGCGTGACGGTGCTCGGCGAGGTGGCGGATCTGCAGACCGTATACGACCGGGTCCGCCTGACCGTGGCGCCCCTGCGGTTCGGGGCGGGGGTCAAGAGCAAGGTGCTGGAGAGCTTCGCGGCCGGACTGCCCTGCGTCATGACGCCGGTCGCTGCCGAAGGGATCGCGCTATGGCCGGATCTGCGGCCGCTGACGGCCGGCTCGGCTGACCAGGTGGCCGAGCGGATCGTCCAGTTGCACGAGGATGCCGCGGCCAATCGCGATTTCGCGTCCACTTGCGTGTCGTTGATCAGGTCGGAGTACAGTGAGGAGGCCGTCAGCCAAGCCCTGCAGACGGCCATCACCGGCGAGCGCATGTCAGTACCTTTGCGGAGCGCTGGGTGAGCTCAGCCGCCAGCGACCGCTGGTGCTACCGAGCCCTCCACCGATCTCGGCCATCTGGATGAGCGTGAGACGGGCCAATCATGACGCCGGGGAGGGAGACCCTGGATCCCTTGGCCGGATGCCGCGTGCGAACACGGCATCCCGTCGGTTTGACCGTTTTTAGAGCGACGCCTAGCCTTGCCGTCCTGAGAGAGGATACGAAAACCATGGCCAATAAAATCAAACAGATCTGGCAATCCGGTGGCGCCGCCGTGAACGGGTGGCTGGCGATCCCGGACGGGTTCGCCGCCGAGACCATGGCGCAGGCCGGATGGGACAGCGTGACGGTGGACCTGCAGCACGGCGTGCAGGACTATATGTCGATGGTTCGCTGCTTCCAGGCGATGCAGGTCCACCCGGTGCTGCCGATGGTGCGGGTGCCCTGGAACGAGCCCGGCATCGTCGGCAAGGTGCTGGACGCCGGCGCATACGGCGTGATCTGCCCGATGGTGAACTCGGTCGAGGAGGCAAAGGCCTTCGTCTCGTATTGCCGCTATCCGCCGGCGGGGGCGCGGTCCAACGGGCCGATCCGGGCGGGGATCTATGGCGTGTCCACCGGCTATCAGAAGACGGCCAACGAGGAGATCCTCTGCATCCCGATGATCGAGACGCAGCAGGCGGTGAACAGCCTCGAGGCGATCCTGGACGTGCCCGGCATCGACGCCGTGTATATCGGGCCGTCCGACCTCGGGTTCTCGTATGGGCTGATCCCGATCCTGGACCGCGACGAGCCGCAGATCCTGGAGATTTACGACAAGATCATCCGCGAAACCGGCAAGCGGGGCATCGCCGCCTGCATCCATTGCGGGAGCGCCGCCTATGCCAAGCGCGCGATCGGGATGGGGTTCAAGCTGGTCACCATCAGCAACGACAGCGGCATCCTGCTGAACGCGGCCAAGGCTGCCGTGGCGGAGGTGCGTGCGCGGTGAGCGCCTTCATCCGCTTGCACGAGGGCGACGGGGTCGTGATCGCGCGCACGACCCTGATGCCGGGCACCGAGATCGCGCCCGGCATCGTCACGATCGAGCGGATACCGGCCGGGCACAAGGCGTCGGTCCGCGCGCACGGCCAGGGTGAGGCGGTGCGGCGCTACGGCCAGGTGATCGGCATGGCGACGCAGCCGATCGCCGCCGGGACCTGGGTCCACACCCACAACATGGGGATGGGGGATTACGACCACGACTACGCCTGGGGCGTGGACAGCAAGCCCACAGCACACGCCAATTTGGAACGCTCGTTCCTCGGCATCCGCCGGGCGGACGGGCGGGTGGCGACGCGCAACTTCATTGGCATCCTGACCAGCGTCAACTGCTCGGCCCATGTCGCGTCGCTGGTGGCCGATGCCTTCCGCCGCAATCCGTTCACCGGCAGCGATCCGCTGGCCGAGTTCCCCAATGTCGACGGCGTGGTGGCGCTGACGCACAAGACCGGCTGCGGCATGACCGATGGCGAGCCGCTACGCCTGCTCCGGCGCACCCTGGGCGGCTACGCGAAGCACGTGAACTTCAGCCATGTCGTCGTGCTGGGGCTCGGCTGCGAGGTGAACCAGCTCGGCTCGATGATGGGCGAAATCGGACTCGCCGACCGCGTGCGCAACATGGACATCCAGACCATGGGCGGCACCCGCAAGACGGTGGAGGCGGCGATCGCCTTCGTGCGCGAGGTGCTGGCGGAGGCCAACGCCGTGCACCGCGAGCCCTGCCCCGCCAGCGAGCTGACGGTGGCGCTGCAATGCGGCGGCAGCGACGGGTATTCCGGCGTCTCGGCCAACCCGGCGCTGGGGATCGCGAGCGACCTTCTGGTGGCGCAGGGCGGCACCGTGATCCTGTCCGAAACGCCCGAGACCTATGGCGCCGAACACCTGCTGACCCGGCGCGCCCGCACCCGCGAAGTCGGCGAGAAACTGGTTGGCCTGATGCGCTGGTGGGAGGACTACACGGCGCGCGAAGGGGCCGAGATGAACGCCAACCCGTCGCCGGGCAACAAGGCAGGCGGGCTGACCACCATCCTGGAAAAGTCGCTGGGTGCCATGGCCAAGGCCGGCAGCACCGATTTGATGGACGTGGTGCGCTACGCCGAACCGGTAACCACCAAGGGGTTCGTGTTCATGGACACGCCCGGCTACGATCCGGTGGCCGCGACCGGGCAGGTGGCGGGTGGCGCCAACCTGGTCTGCTTCACCACCGGGCGAGGAAGCGTGTTTGGCTGCAAACCGGCGCCGTCGATCAAGCTGGCCACCAACACGCCGATGTTCACCCGCATGATGGACGACATGGACATCAACTGCGGCACCATCCTGGACGGCGAGGAAAATCTGCAGGAATGCGGCGCCCGGATCTTCGACACCATCCTGCGGGTTGCCAGCGGCGAGCGCACCAAGAGCGAGGGATTCGATTCAGGCGGCGCCGAGTTCGCGCCTTGGGTCATCGGCGCCACGATGTAGGCATGCGGCCGCTTCGTCCGGCGGATGCGGAGGCGTTCGCCGCCCTGGTCCGCAGCGCCTTCGCCGACTGGGCCGTCGATCCCTTGCCATCTGCCCTGCGGGTCACCGCCGACGACATCGGCCGCCATTTCGGTGACGGTGGCGGTGGTGTCACGACCGACCCGGCGCAGGCCGGACTGCTATGGGCGGAGAAGGAGGGCGGTCTGTATATCAGCCGGGTCGCCGTGCACCCCGCCCACCGCCGCCAGGGCTTGGCCGCACGCCTGCTGTCCGCAGCCGAGGCCGAAGCACGGCGCCGGGGATTGCCTCGCCTGTGGCTGTCGACGCGGCTTGCGATGGCCAGCAACCGCGCCCTGTTCCGCCGTTGCGGCTTCGTCGAGGGCGCCACGCACGTTCACGCCGGATTCACCGAACCAACATATATTGATCTGAGCAAGTCGCTGGGCGAACCAACCGGAGTACCGGGCGTCTTGATCACGCTACTCGAGCGTTAGGATGTTTTATGCGCCTGGTTTTGAAACTTGCGTTCGCCGCCCTTGTGGTTGGCGTCACCTCGGTTGCGGCCCAAGCCCAGCCCTATGACGGCCACCGTCCACCGCCACGCCACTACTATCACCGCCATCACTATCACCGTCCGCCGCCGCCGCCGCGTTTCCACCACGACGATCGTCGCTGACCGACAACAGGGTGGCGCTCAAGCTGGTCAGCTGGAACTTGCTGCGCCTGACCGGCGCCACCCTTGCTGACGTCATCGATCTGATCGCCCGTGAGCAACCGGACATCCTGCTGATGCAGGAAGCCACCCACGATATCGACGCGCTGCCGAGCCGTATTGGCGGCGGATACGCCAGGGTACCGCTGCCGGGCCGTATCCACGGGTTGGCTGTCTGGATGCCGGGCAAGCTGCCGAACCGTCCAGTCGTCATGCCGTTGCCGTCCGGCAGCATGGTGCATCGGGTCGCGCAGATCGTGGATCTGGGTCCGTTCACCGTAGCCAACGTGCACCTGTCGCACGGCCAATTGTTGAACCGGCGGCAGTTACGCCGGATCGCTGCCCGCCTGCCGCCCAATGCAGCCGTCGTCGGTGACTACAACCTGGTCGGCCCGGTGCTGCTGCCCGGGTTCCGCGACGCCGGGCCGCGCCGGCCGACTCACCGCATGAGCGACGTGCTGCCCTTGCGCCTGGATCGCTGCGTCGTGCGCGGGCTGCATGTATCCGATGCCGCGGTGCTGCCCCGCGGGACGTCCGATCATCGGCCGATCACTGTTCGGCTGGCAGTCGCCGAAAGCTCAGAGATACGGCAGCAGCAACCGAACCGCCGAGTCGCGTAGCCGGGCCGGTAGGGATCGGCCGTCGAGATCCGGCTGGGTCAGCGCCGGCCCCCGGCTTTTCAGCATCAGTTCGGACAACTCGGTCGAGAGGTCCCGGTCATAGACCTCCATGCACAGCTCGAAGTTCAGGCGGAACGAGCGCATGTCCCAATTGCAGCTGCCGAACATGCACCACTCGCCATCGACGACCATCACCTTGGAATGCCGGAACGGCGGCGGGCATCGCCAGATCCGCACGCCTTCGGATAGTAGCGGGCCGATATTGGCCCGGGTCGCCCAGTCCACGAAGCGGTGATCGCTGACCTCCGGGATCACCACGTCCACCGCGACGCCGCGCATGGCGGCGAGGGCCAACGCCGTCATCATCCGCTCGTCCGGCAGGAAATAGGGAGTCATGATCCCGATGCGCTCGCGGGCACAGGCGATCGCCTGCAAGATCGCGAACTCGATCTTCTCGACATCCTCGTCCGGCCCCGAATCGATGACCCGGGCCGGCGCCTCGCCATTCGCCGGGATCTCCGGAAACCACACATCACCGTCCAGGTCCTCGTCCGTGGCGAACGACCAGTCCTGCGCGAACGCCTCGGCCAATTGGCAGACGACCGGGCCTTCGATGCGGAAATGAGTGTCCTGCACCGGATTCTTGGGCTTGGTCGCCATGACGTTCTCGTCGGCGATGTTCAGGCCGCCGGTGAACCCTATCTTGCCGTCGACCACGAGGATCTTCTTGTGCGAGCGCAGGTTCAGGAACGGCATGCGCCAAGGCAGCGGCGAATGCAGGAAGCGCGCGGCGGGCACGCCCTTGTGGCGCAGTTGATGATAGACGGCAGACTTCACCCACCCGCCGCCGATGCCGTCGATCAGGACGCGGACCTCGATGCCGCGGTCATGCGCCGCTGTCACCGCCTCGATGAACTTACTGCCCCACTCGTCGGCATGGAAGATGTACGAGGACAGCGCCACGCTGTGCTGGGCGGCGGCGATGGCTTCCAGCATCGGGGGATAGCCTTCGTCCCCGTCGTTGAACACACGCACCTTATTGCCCGGGAGCGTCGATCGCGCAGTGATCTTGCCGACGCCGCGTTCCAGCGGGTCGAGATGGTCGTCGCCCCCGGGCGACGGCCAGGTGCCGCGGCCCGAACTGCGGCGGTCGGTAGGGCGCAGACGGCGCGCCCGGCGTTGCACGCGGTTGACGCCGAAGATGAAGTAGATGATCGCCCCAGTAATTGGCGCGAACCATGCGAGGCCGATCCACGCCGCCGCCGATGCGACTTCGCGCTTGCGAAGGAGCACGTGCACTGTGACGCACAGCGCCACGAGCAGGCCAAGCGGGTACACCACATCCGCGCGCAAGCGGAGCAGGTCAATCCAAAGGTCGTTCACGCCGCGGGGTATGCCGGGTTTGTTCCGAGTCCGCTAGCTTGCGCCCGTGAAATCTAGCCGCACCAGCGCCGCGGTCCGAGCGACGCACTAGTGTGCCGCGACCGCCCTGCGCTGACCCCTCCGTCAAGGGGAGGGGGCCAGTGAGGGCCGTTACGCGGCGACCAACCTTTGCTGCTGCTCGCCCAGGCCCTGCACGCCGAGGCGCATCACCTGGCCGGCCTTCAGGAATATCGGCTCCGGCTTGATGCCCAGGCCTACGCCGGGCGGCGTGCCGGTGGCGATCACGTCGCCGGGGTGCAGGGTGATGAAATGGCTGACGTAGCTCACCAGGTGCTTCACGCCGAAGATCATCGTTTTCGTGCTGCCGTTCTGCATGCGCTTGCCGTCGACCTCGCACCACAGGTCCAGCGCCTGCGGGTCGGGCACTTCGTCCTTGGTGACCATCCAGGGGCCGGTCGGGCCGAAGGTGTCGCAGCCCTTGCCCTTGTCCCAGGTGCCGCCACGCTCGGCCTGGAATTCCCGCTCGCTGACGTCGTTCACGACGCAGTATCCGGCGACATGATCCATCGCCTCGTTGTCCGGCACGTAGGACGCCTTGGTGCCGATGATGATGCCGAGTTCCACTTCCCAGTCGGTCTTCTTGGAGCCGCGCGGGATCCGGACATCGTCGTTCGGCCCGCTGAAAGCGCCGAGCGATTTCAGGAACACGATCGGCTCCTTGGGGATCGCGGCACCCGTCTCGGCGGCGTGGTCGGCGTAGTTCAGGCCGATGCAGACGAAGTTCAGCGGCCGTACGACGCAGGAGCCGATGCGCGGGCTGCCTTCCACCTTGGGCAGGCTCGCCAGGTCGAGTGCGGCGATCTTCGCCAGACCCGCGGGTGACAGCGCGGCGCCATCGATGTCGTGAATATGGGCGGACAGATCCCGCATCGTGCCGTCGGCGGCCAGGATGGCGGGTTTCTCGGCGCCGGGCGCGCCAACACGGAGCAGCTTCATGGATCGTTCTTCCTCATCGTTCAGGTCTTGTTAGGGCTACAGCGTCCAGCCGCCGTCGATCACCATGGCCTGTCCGGTGACGAAGCGGCTCTCGTCGCAGGCCAGGTAGACGGCCAGCGCCGCGATCTCCTCCGGCGTACCCAACCGGCCCATAGCCTGGCGTGCGACGAAGGCGGTGCGGGCTTGCTCCATGCCGCCGGACGCGGCGGCGTTGGCGGCGATGCGGTCGTCCAGCGAAGGCGTTTGGATCGTGCCCGGGCAGATCGCGTTGCAGCGGATGCCGCGCGCTACGGTGTCGGCGGCCACGGATTTGGTCAGCCCGATCACGGCGGCCTTCGTGGTGCCGTAGATGAAGCGGTTCGGCGCACCCTTAATGGATGACGCACCGGACGAGATGTTCACGATCGACCCACCGCCCTCCTGCAGCATGCTGGGCAGGAAGGCTCGGATGGTGCGGAACATCGAGCGGACGTTCAGGTTGAACGCGAAATCCCACTCCTCCTCCGTCGCGTCCAGGATCGAGCCCTGGTGGACGAAGCCCGCACAATTGAACAGTACATCCACCCGCCCGGCGTTCTTGGCCGCGGCCGTGATGTCGTCGGCGTTCAGCGCATCCAACCGGAAGGTGCGGATCCGGTGGCTGGCGATTTCGGCGACCTTAGCCTCGTTCAGGTCGGTCGCGATGACGCTGGCGCCCTCGGCTGCGAAGGCGAGCGCAGTGGCACGGCCGATCCCCTGCGCCGCGGCGGTGACGAAGGCGGTCTTGCCGGCGAGGCGGTCAGTCATGGCGTTTCCCAGGCAGGATCTGTTGTGTGATGTCTTCGCCCGTTTCGGCCTCGTATATCACCACGGTCCAGCGTGCCTCACGCAGGCTCTCGGGGGTCGTGTAGGCCAGGGCCGTCGTGTCGTAGAGCCGGGTGCCGGCGTAGCGTTTCACGATATGCGTGGCTGGGTCCATGCCGCTAATCCAGATACCTCGATGCAAGATGCGCCTCGAAATCGGCAGGGTCGAGAGGCTTGCCGGTGGCGGCGCGGAGTAGGTCGTTGAACCCCAGGCGGCTGCCCTGGCCATGCACGTTCGCGCGCAGCCAGCCCAGCAACGGCGCGTGTTCGCCACGGGCCAGCGCCGCGTCCACCTCCGGCACGGCGCGGCGGGCAGCGGCCATCAGTTGCGCCGCGGCCATCGCGCCCAGCGTGTAGGAGGGGAAGTAACCGAACCCGCCATCATACCAGTGGATGTCCTGCAGGCAGCCCTTGGCATCGTCCGGCGGAGTGATGCCGAGCAGCGCGTGCAACCCATCGTTCCAGGCTCCGGGCAGGTCACGGACCAGAAGATCGCCGCCGACGAGCGCCTGCTCCAGGCGGAAGCGCAGGATGATATGGGCGGGATAGGTCATCTCGTCGGCGTCGACCCGGATGAAACCACGCTTTACCCTGCGCCACAGCCGGGCCAGGTTCGCGCCCTCGAAGGCGGCCGATTCGCCGCCGAATACGGCGTGCAACTCGGGGCCCAGCCAGGACAGGTAGGCGTCGGTGCGGCAGGCCTGCATCTCGATGATCAGCGACTGGCTCTCGTGCGCGCCCATCCCCGCCGCCTCGCCCACGGGCTGGCGCGCGTAGGCGGTGGGAAGGCCGCGCTCGTACAGCGCGTGGCCGGTTTCGTGCAGCACCCCCATGATCGCCTGCGCCGGGTCAGACTCGTCGTAGCGGGTGGTGATGCGCACGTCGGTTGGCGTGCCGCCGCAGAACGGGTGGGTGGAACGGTCCAGCCGCGCATGGGTGAACTCGAGCCCGGCGCGGGCGGAGAGCCGCTTGCACAGCGCCTCCTGCGTGTCGGCCGGAAAGCGACCCGGCAGCGGGATCGGATCCGGCAGGCGGGCCTGGCGCTCCTCGGCCCGGGGCAGCGCCTCGCGCAGGAACGCCTCGTAGCCCGCAAACACCGGCGCGACATCGGCGGCGCCGATGCCGGGCTGGTAGCCGTACATCAGCGCATCGTAGGGCGACAGGCCGAGCGCCGTCGCCATCGCCGCCGCGGACTCGCGCACCAGGCGGACGACCTCGGTCAGCAGCGGGGCCACCATTGCGAAATCGGCGGTGCGCCGCGCCTCCCGCCACACGCTCTCGCAGGCCGAGTTGGCTCGGGCGGTGGCCTCTACCAAATCCGCGGGGACGGCGGTGGCCCGGGTGTAGGCGTGTCGCATCAGACGGAGGTTGGCGTCGCGCCAGGGTTCGGCTGGCGCATCTGCCTCGGCCAGGTCGTCGCCGACGGAGGACGCGGTGAGTTGCGCGTGGGCCAGGCCGGCCAGCACCGCCAATTGGTCGCCGCGGGCCGCGGCGCCGCCGGGGGGCATCATCGCGGCGGCATCCCAGCCGAGCATCCCGGCCGCCTCGTTCAGGGTGGCGATGCGGGTGAAGCGGTCCTGCAGGCGGGCATAGGCGGTTTCGGCGGACGCGTTCATGGGCGGAGGGCCTTGCGGACAAAGAGGGCGTAGGTGACCACCAGCGTGACAGCCAGCCCGAACCAGGTCAGCGCGTAGCCAAGGTGGTCGTTGGGCGGCCGCGGCAGGGCGCTGGCGGGTTCCGGCGGGCCACCCTGCCCCATGGCGATGAGGGTGAACGGCGCCACGCGGGCGAGGCCGAGGGCCGCGCCAATCACCGGCGGGTCGAGGTTGAAGAAATGCCGGTGCGCGATATCAGGGGCCGGCGTGAACAGGCCCGGCTCGGCAGGCAGTCGGACATAGCCCGCGATCGTCGCGGGGCCGCCGATCGGCGTGCTGAAGCCTTCCGGCACCCAGCCCAGGTTGACCAGCACCGGGTCCTGCCCTGGCCGATCCAAGGGCTCGATCAACTGCGAGCCCTCCGTTGTGCCATGGACGTCGTATCCATAGTAGGCGCGCAGATCGCTTCGCAGCACGCCCGTGGCGCTCACCTTGGTGAACTGGTCGGGCACGCCCCGAAGTGGCTCCGGCGGCGCTGCTTCGGCGTGATCGATCTGTGCCAGCAGCCCGAGCTTCCAATGCAGGCGTTCGACCTGCCACACGCCTAGCCCCACCAAAATCGCCAGCATGACGCAGGTGATCAGCGTCGGGCCGACGAGCCGCCGCAAGGGAGTACCGACGACCGCGCTCATTCCGCACCCATTTCCTCGGGCCGGTTGCGGAATTGCTGCGCCACGAGGAACGCCTTGACCGGCCGCATCATCAGGATAGCACCTGGGATGGCCAACAGCGGCCACAAGATGATGTGGACCAGAGCGGCGGGTTGAAGCGGAACTCGACCCAGAAGGCGAGCGCCACGAGGAACGTGCTCTCGATCAGGATGATGAAAGCGGCAGCCCCGTCCCCGGTATCCGCCGCCCCCAGGTTCAGGTCACACACGGGGCAGCGGTCGCGAATTTCGAGGATGCCATCGAACACCTTGCCCTCACCGCATCGCGGGCACCGCCCCAGCAACGACACCCTGAGAAGGCTGGGCAGGAGAGTGGGGCTGGTGATGCCCCGTTACTCCGCGGCGATGACGCCGGCGCCCCACCAATACACGGCCACGAACAGGAACAGCCACACCACGTCGACGAAGTGCCAATACCAGGCGGCGGCCTCGAAACCGAAATGCCGCTGGGGCGTGAACTGGCCGGCCTTGGAGCGGAACCAGCACACCGTCAGGAAGATAGTGCCGATGATGACGTGGGCGCCGTGGAAGCCGGTGGCGAGGAAGAACACCGCTGGATAGACGCCGCCGCCGTCGAACTTGAAGGGCGCGCTCGAATATTCGAGGACCTGGAAGCAGGTGAACGACATACCGAGCAGGACGGTGCAGCCCAGCCCCATGATCAGCCCGCGGCGATTCCCCTCGAGCAGCGAGTGATGCGCCCAGGTGACCGTGCAACCCGAGAGCAGCAGGATCATCGTGTTGAGGAACGGCAGGTGGAACGGATCGAACGTCTCGATTCCGGCGGGTGGCCAGATGGCCGGGCCGGTCGCATCCAGCACATGCTCGGGAAACAGGGCGAAGTGGAAGAAGGCCCAGAAGAAGCCGACGAAGAACATGACCTCGCTGGAGATGAACAGCGTCATGCCGTAGCGCAGGCCGAGGCGGACGACGGGGCTGTGCAGGCCCGGCGTGCTGCTCTCCTTCAGCACGTCCAGCCACCACATCGTCGCGGTCGCGATCAGCACGGCCAACCCGATGGAGAGCCACAGGTAGGAGCCGAAATGGGCGGCGTGGACGATTCCAACCACCGTCAGCCCGGCGCCGAGCGCACCGGTGAGCGGCCATGGACTCGGATTGACCAGGTGATAGGGCTGCTTCATCCCGGACGAGGTAACGGGCAGGGTCGGTGCGTGCGTGTCCATTGGGAAGAACCTATCGAGTGCTGCGGCGCATTACGGCCAGGATAGAGAAAGCTGCAGGGGGCGTCACCCCCCGGCCGACCCGGTTTCCAAGATGCGGGGTTGGCCGGTATTGCCGGTGTGAGGCCCGGCTTTGGCCAAGGCCCCCGTCCGCGCCGCCTCCTCGAGCGAGGGGAAGAAGGTGTAGGACAGGGTGATCGTGTGGATGTCCCGTGTCTCCGGGTCGTTCAGGATGGCCGGGTCGACCCAGAAGGTGACGGGAAACTGCACCTTCTCGCCCGCGGCCAGCGTCTGGCTGGTGAAGCAGAAACACTCGGTCTTGTGGAAGTAACGGCCCACGACGTCCGGGGTGACATTATACAGGGCGTGGCCGGTGATGGTGTGGTCGCCGAGGTTCTTGCCGTCGTAGAAGGCGAGCTGTTCCTCGCCGATCTTCATCGTGACGCTGCGCTGCTCGGGCCCGAACGCCCAGGGCAGGCTTGGGCTGGTGTCGGCGTTCATCGCCACGGTGATCTGACGGGAGACGGCGCCGGGGGATTGCTCCGGCCCGATCTGAGGCGTGCCGTCATAGCCCGTGGCGGCGCAGAACATCCGATAAAGCGGGACGGAGGCAAACGCCATGCCCAGCATGCCGGCGACAGCGAGAGCCGATGCCGTGCCGACGATTGCGTTGCGCGTCATCCCTGACCTCCGAGCTTGACGATGGAGATAGCGTAGAACAGCGCAACGACGGCTAGCAGCGCGATCAGCAGGGCGATGTTGCGGCCCTTCTGACGCCGGCGCAGTTCGGCAGCCTCGGCTGGGGAGAGCGGGGGTGGGAACTCGCTAGACAACGAAGAAGTGGTCCACCGCGACAGCGCCGAACAGGATGGCGAGGTAGGCGAGCGAGAAACGGAATGCAGCGCGGGCCGGCACGTCGTTGGTCAGACTGACGCCCTCCGCATCCTGCTTGTCACGCCAAACCAGGACAGCGCTCAGCACGAAGCCGAACCCCAGCGCGATGGCCGTCAGACCATAGACGGCCCCGGCATATCCGAGCAGCCAAGGCAGCGCCGAGAACGGCAGCAGCACCAAGGTGTACAACAGTATCTGCAGCCGGGTATGCCGCGCCCCGGCGACCACGGGCAGCATCGGCACGCCAGCGCGGCCGTAATCCTTGCAGGCATACAGCGCGAGCGCCCAGAAATGCGGCGGCGTCCAGAGAAAGACGATCCCGAACAGCAGCAACGGCATCGCGCTGACGTGCCCGCTCACCGCCGCCCAGCCAATTACCGGGGGGAACGCACCGGCGGCGCCGCCGATGACGATGTTCTGCGGGGTGCGGCGCTTCAGCCACATCGTGTAGACGAAGACGTAGAAGGCGATCGACAGCGCGAGCCATGCGGCGGCCACGAAATTGGTCGCCAGCGCCATGATGATGACGGACGACACGGCGAGCACGATGCCGAAGGTCAGCGCCTCGCCGGGCTCGATCTTGCCCATCGGAATTGCCCGGCGGCTGGTCCGCCGCATCACCGCATCGATGTCGCGATCGTACCACATGTTGATCGCGCCGGCCGCACCGGCCGCCACCGCAATACACAGCACGGCCGTAAAGGCGAGCACCGGGTGCAGGTGGCCCGGCGCCACCATCATGCCAACGATCCCGGTCAGAACCACGAGCGTCACCACCCGTGGCTTCAACAAACCCAGCCAATCCCGCCAGGACGCCCCGACGGCAACCGTGTAGGTCGCCGCCAGGGGTTGTGTTACCGCCGTGCTCATCGAACGCGCGGCAGCTCTTCGAAGGTGTGGAACGGGGGCGGCGAGCTGACCGTCCACTCGAGCGTGGTCGCACCCTCGCCCCAGTAGTTTGCCGGCACCGGCACCTTCGACGTGAATGTGCGGAACACGACGTAGAAGAAGATCAGCACGGAGAAGCCGCCGATATAAGACCCCATCGAGGCCACGTGGTTCCAGCCAGCGAAAGCGTCCGGATAGTCCGGGTAGCGGCGCGGCATGCCGGCCAAGCCCAGGAAGTGCATCGGGAAGAACGTCAGGTTCACGCCGACGAACGTGACCCAGAAGTGCACCTTACCCCAGAACTCCGGATACTGGTGGCCGCTCATCTTGCCGATCCAGTAGTAGAAGCCGGCGAAGATCGAGAACACCGCGCCGAGCGACAGCACGTAGTGGAAATGCGCCACCACGTAGTAGCTATTGTGCAGGATCTCGTCGATGCCGGCATTGGATAGCACCACGCCGGTCACGCCGCCGACGGTGAACAGGAAGATGAAGCCGACGGCCCACAGCATCGGAGTGTTCATCTCGATGGAACCGCCCCACATGGTGGCAATCCATGAGAAGATCTTGATGCCAGTCGGCACCGCGATGATCATCGTAGCGGCCATGAAATAGGCGCGGGTGTCGACGCTGATGCCGGAGACGAACATGTGGTGGGCCCACACGACGAAGCCGACGACGCCGATCGCCACCATCGCGTAAGCCATGCCCAGGTAGCCGAAGATCGGCTTCTTGCTGAAGGTCGAGATGATGTGGCTGATCATGCCGAAGCCCGGCAGGATCATGATGTAGACCTCGGGGTGGCCGAAGAACCAGAACAGGTGCTGGAACAGCACCGGGTCGCCGCCGCCCTTCGGGTCGAAGAACGAGGTGCCGAAGTTGCGGTCGGTGATCAGCATGGTGATGGCGCCGGCCAGCACCGGGATCGCCAGCAGCAGCAGGAACGCCGTCACCAGCATCGACCACACGAACAGCGGCATCTTGTGCAGGGTCATGCCCGGCGTGCGCATGTTGAAGATGGTGGTGATGAAGTTGATCGCGCCGAGCAGCGACGAGATGCCCGCCAAATGCAGCGCGAACAGGGTGTAGTCCATCGAGATGTCCTGCTGCGCCGATAGCGGCGTATACAGGGTCCAGCCCGATCCGGCGCCTTGGCCGCTCAGCAGCCCGGCCATCACCAGCATGAAGGCGGGCACCAGCAGCCAGAACGAGATGTTGTTCAACCGAGGGAACGCCATGTCCGGCGCGCCGATCATCAGCGGCACGAACCAGTTGCCGAACCCGCCGATCATCGCCGGCATCACCGTGAAGAAGATCATGATCAGGCCGTGCGCCGTGACCAGGCTGTTCCAGGCCTGTCCCGATCCGATCAGGTGGTTACCCGGCGACTGCAGCTGGGCGCGCATGATCAGCGACAGCACACCGCCCACTGTCCCCGCCATTACGGCGAAGATCAGATACAGCGTGCCGATGTCCTTGTGGTTGGTCGAGAACAGCCAGCGATTGACGAAGCCCGGCGCGTGGCCGTGATCGTCATGAGCATGATCTGGCGTGTGGTCATGGGTCGTGGCCGACATCGTCCGAACTCTCCTGTGCCGCGCGCGATGCGGCCCTGATGGTCAAATAGGCCCGCTTCTCAGATAGGCGGGTGTTACGGCGTGGCAACCGACGCGAAATGTTGCTCGCCGGGGCCCGCATCGCTGGCGAACTTGGTCTTCGCCTGGCCCAGCCATGTTTGGTAGTCGGCATCCGTCATCGCTTGCACGTGGATCGGCATCGCGCTGTGATTTGTGCCACAAATCTGGTTGCATTCGCCGTAATAATCGCCGGGCTTGTCGACCTTCATCCACGTCTCGATGGTGCGGCCCGGGATCGCATAGCGCTGCACGCCCAGCGACGGGATGAAGAAGCTGTGGATCACGTCCGCCCCGGTGGTCAGGATGCGAATGTTTTTGCCGGCCGGGACTACCAGAGGATTGTCGACCGACAAGCGGCGGATCTGGCCCGGCTTGATGTCCTCGTCGGCGATCATCATGCTGTTGAAGTCGATGTTGCCGCTATCCGGGTAGGTGTATTCCCAATACCACTGGTGCCCGGTCACCTTGATCGTCATGTCGGCATCGCGCGTGCGGTCCTCGAAGTAGACCAAGCGGAACGACGGGATGGCGATCACGACCAGGATCAGCACCGGAATGACCGTCCAGGCGACTTCCAGGATCGTGTTGTGGCTGACGCGACTGGCGACTGGGTGGCGCTTCCGGTTGAATTTCCAGATCACGTAAAGCAGGAGCGCCGCCACGAGCACCACGACGGCAATCATCAACCCGTTAACCAGCGCATGCAGGCTCTGGATGCTGGTCTCGACCGGGCTATGCGACGCCTGCATGCCGATCTCCCACGGATGCGGCGTCTGGGCGGCAGCCGGCAGTGCGGCTACAGAAGCCAGCACGGGGAGTGCCAGAACGCGCCGGATATACTTCATTCCCTCAACTTCCCCCTACGCGCATCGTACCAGCCGCACTAACCGACGCCCTGCAGCAGATCAAGGTCGGGACAGCAACAACCGCTCAGTTCGGCAACCGGACCAAGGTGAAAAGTCCAAGCGGTGGTACAGGCGTGCTGATCGCTCGCGCAATGTCCTCCGGCGGCAGCAGCGCCTCGGTCTTGAAGTCCGGATGCCAGCCCAGCGCCCGCCCGGCCGGCGCCATCGCCCGCTCGACCGCCAGCCGGGCCCCACCGGACGCGGCGAAGTGGTTGACGAACAGCAACGTGCCGCCGGGCTTCACCACCCGGCGCATCTCGGCCAGCAGGCGCCGCGGATTGGGCACGACCGAGGCCACGAACATGGCGACCGCGATGTCGAACTGCCCGTCGGCGAACCCGGTTGCCTCTGCGTCGCCTTCCTGCAGCGCCACGACGTTGGCCAGGCATTCGCGGGCGACTCGGGTGCGGGCTCGTTGCAGCATGTCCGATGACAGATCGATCCCGGTGACGCGCTTGTTGGCCAGGTAGTGCGGCAAAGCGAGGCCGGTGCCGACCCCTACCTCCAGCACATCCTGACCCGGCAGCGCGTTGACCGCATCTACCGCTCGACGACGCCCGGGCGCGGAAACACCGCCGAACAGCGCATCGTAGACCGAGGCCCAACGGCGATAGGCAGAACGGACCGAGTCGGCGTCGAGCGCCGTGCGGCGCTGGCGTGGCGCCGTCATGGCGGAATTTAATCGTGTCGTCATGTCGCCTAGCTACGCGTGCCGGGCATAACCGGCAAGGGCTTGCCGCGAACGTAACGAACCGAAGTCAGTCGGCCGGCGAGAGCCCAACCGCGGCGGCACGGCCGTTCTGCTGTTCCTCGACGTCGAAATTGACCTTCTGGCCCTCGTCCAAACCGCGCAAGCCAGCGCGTTGGACCGCACTGATGTGCACGAAAATATCTTTGCCGCCGGTCTCCGGGGCAATGAAGCCATACCCTTTGGTCGGGTTGAACCACTTGACCACGCCGAGCGCCATGACGCCGCCTCTCCTGTTGTCGCCCCCGGCCGCCGCACGCGGCCAGGGTCGAGCGTAATGGAGGACGACGCACTTCTGCAACGAAATCCGTGCCGGTCGGGCGGGCTAGGCCGCGTCCTCCCGCCGGTCGCGGATCTTCACGTAGGCGAGCGCGGCGTGCGGGCCGCAATACGGCTTGCCCGGCAGCGACTCGTCGTCACAGAAGCGGAAGGAGCGTGTGCCCGGCTCCCCGATCGGCCAACAGCACGCCACCAACCGCCCGCCGCCGGTCCGGTTGACCGCTCGCAGCACCGGCGCCTGCACCGGCGCCGGGCGCAGCACGGGGCGCACCACCACCCGCTCGGGCTCCGGGCTCGAGGCTGACGCTGGGGCCGGCGTCGCCATCGTTGGCAAGGTCGGCCCAACGACGCGCTTGGCAGCCGGCCGCTTCGGCGCCTCGCCGGGTGCGCCGCGGCGGATCGGCGAGGGCCGCGCATCCAGCGCCAGCCGGTGCGCCTTGCCGACGACGGCGTTCTTCGACACCCCCATGCGGCGGCCGATCTCCGCGGTGGAGTGCCCCTCGGCCCAGAGTGCCCTCAGCCGGCTGATGACGTCATCCGTCCAATCCATGGCTTGTGCCTTCCCGTGAAGCTGACCCAAGATACGGTAACGGCAGGAATCGGTATGGACTAGGCGTCAAACACAAAAAGTTGTGGGTAACTCCGATTCAGGCACTAGCCGTGGTCAAAACAGCAGCCCTTTGCGCAACATGCCGTGCACCCCCTTCTCGCCGTTGACGGTTTGCGTCACGTGGAAGTCGACGGCCAGCGAGCAGGTGGCATAGGCCTCCTCGCGGGACAGGTTGGTGCGGGCGCAGATGAAGGCGATCATCTCCCGCAGGGCCTGCTTCATGGCGAGGTCGAGATCCTCGTTCAGGCCCATGCTGATGAAGTGGGTGGGTGTCTCGCCCCGTGGGATGGCCAGCCGCTCGCCCTTGTGCAGCACGAATGTGAAGGTTCCGGTCAAGCAGGTCTCGAGCGCGTTGATGCAGACCTCGCCGTCGCCCTGCACGCCGTGGCCGTCGCCGGCCGAGAAGTTGGCGCCGGGCACCCAGACCGGCAGGAACAGCGTGGCCCCCGCCCCCAACTCCTTGTTGTCGAGATTGCCGCCATGTTCACGCGGCTCCTTGGTAGAGATCGCCCCGTAATTCGGCGGCGGCGCCACGCCCATCACGCCGAAGAACGGCGACAGCGACAGCTCCGGGCCCCAGGGGAGCTGACACGTGCGGGCCTTCTGGTCGACGGCGATGTGACTGACCCAGCGCTCCGGGAAATCCTCCGGGATGGTTCCGGCCAGTGGGCGGAACCCGCAATAGCCCCAATCCGACCCGAGCTCGATCGCATCGATGCGCACCTCGAGCGTATCGCCGGGTTCGGCACCCGCGATCGCCACCGGCCCGGTCAGGATGTGGCCGGACATGCGGGGAGGATTGGCGCGGTGGATGGCCAGCAACGCCGGCGGGATGGTGAAGCCGCGTTCGGCCGGCGGCAGCACCTCGGGTGTCCCGGACACGCACTCCAGCACCACCGTGTCTCCCGATTGCACCGTCAGCAGGGGCGGAAAGGCCGCATCGAAAATGCCCCAGCGGACAGTCTCAGGGGAGGCGGCGATACGGTGCGTGGCCATGGGCGAGAACTCCGGACGGAAGGGGCGATCCTCCGCCAAAGGCCCGCCCGGTCAACCCCTCGCTCAGGCCGCCACCCACGCCACCGCCAACTCCTCACGAAACGCGAACCGCCTCAGGTGTTCAGTCACCACTCCGGACATCCGCTCCAGATCGTCCGTCCCGTCGCCAAGCTTCGAATGCAGCGTCATCACCAGCTGGTGGGGTGCGGCCTGGAACCGGCACACCGCCCCGTTCAAGTGGACGATGCCCTGCGCCGGATCGAACTCCACCCGGAACCGGTGGCTCCAGTGCTTGCAGAGCTGCTGCAGGTAGCGGCTGCCCTGCTCCGTAGCCACCGCGGCCCGCAAGGCCGCCATCAGCTACGCTCCACTGCGACGGCTGCCGCGTCCAGCGCCTCGGCCACCAGCCGCAACTGGGCCTCGGTCAGTGGGCCCCGGTCCATCCGCAGGCGCAGCGCCAGCTTCAGGTTCTCCATCGCACGCAGGATTTGGGGCGCACCCGAACTGCCACGCATGGTGCCCACCGCCTGGATCCGCGCCAGGGCGGCATCGACCGCGGCCTGGTTCTCGGTCAGGACAGCCTGGCCCGCCTCCGTGATCGCGTACTGCTTCTTGCCGCCCGCTTCGGAAACGGTGGCATGTCCAAGCTCCTCCAGCATGGTCAACGTCGGGTAGATCACGCCGGGGCTCGGGCTGTAGCTGCCGGCCAGGCGTTCCTCGATCGCCTTGATGATCTCGTAGCCATGGCGCGGCTGCTCGGCGATCAGCGCCAGCACGACCAGGCGCAGTTCGCCATGGTCGAACATGCGCCCGCCCCGGCGGCCGCCGTGGTGATGGGCGCCCCGCTCGCCGCCAGGCAGGCCTTGCCGGGCTTCGCCGCGGACGAACCGTTCGCCGCGCCCGTGGTGCGGATAGTCATGGTCTCTGTGTCTATGATGCATCGTCGTTTGCTCCTGATATCGACAGGTCTTAGATATATCTAAGTGCAGTCTTCTGCAAGACCTATGTTTCTCTCTTCCGTGGGAAAGTTGGACCGCAGCCGTCCATCCCGGCTATCACTGGTTATGTTGGGACCGGGTGGAAACGCCATGCATGCCGCTGTGCCGGCTCGCCGCACATGGCCGAGTGAGCCTTTGTTGTGGGCGTACCAGACGGTCGCCTTCTATGGCGTGCTCGCCGCCTTCGGGCTGGTCTTTCTGGGATGGAACCTGCCGGCCAACGTGCTGTACTGGTTGCTGCCGCGCCGCCGGTCCAAACGGTTCGGCCAGCGCATGATCATGGGCGGTTTCCGTGCTCTGCTCGGACTGATGCGCGTTGCCGGGCTGGCGCGGTTCGACCTGTCCGCGATCGACGCCTTGCGGGACGAACCCGGGTTGCTGATCGCCCCGAACCACCCGACCCTGCTGGACGCGCTGCTCGTCACCTCCCGCCTGCCCCGGGTGGTGTGCATCGCCAAGGCCTCGCTGTGGGACAACCCGGCGCTCGGCGCCGGGGCGCGGCTCGCCGGCTACATCCGCAACGACGCGCCGCTACGGCTGGTCCGGCAGGCGGCGGAGGCGATGCGGGAAGGCAGCCAATTGCTGATCTTCCCGGAGGGCACCCGCACCGTCGCCCCGCCGATCGGCTCGTTCAAGGCCGGGTTCGCGCTGATGGCGCGGCAGGCTGGCGCGCCGGTACAGACGATCATCCTGCAGGCGTCTTCACCCTATATCAGCAAAGGTTGGCCGCTCTGGCGCCGGCCGGACTTCCCCCTGGTATATCGTGCCCGGCTCGGAGAGCGCTTCGTCGTCGACGAGACGGCGGGTGCATTCTCCGAACGGCTGCACGCCTATTTCCAGGCGGAACTCGCCCGCACTTGAGGCACGCCGTGCTGATGCCGTCGTACAATACCGGCCCGGTGCTGCGGCATTCGGTGCAGGCAGTGTGCGCCGCCTGGCCTGACGTCTGGGTCGTGCTGGACGGCAGCACCGACGGCTCGGCGGAGGCCTTGGCCGCCCTGCCCCCTCCGCCGCGGCTGCGGATCCTGTCCCTGCCCCGCAACTCTGGCAAAGGCGCCGCGATCCTGCACGGCCTGCGCGCCCTGGCGGCCGAGGGCTTCACCCATGCCGTCACCATCGATGCGGACGGGCAGCACCCGGCGGAGATGATCCCGGACTTCATCGCAGCCTCCCGCGCGCAACCCGGCGCCATGGTCCTGGGCGTCCCGCAATTCGGCCCGGACGCCCCGGCGTTGCGCGTCGGCGGGCGGCGGATCTCCAACGGCTGGGTCGGGCTCGAGACACTATGGGCGGGTATCGGCGATTCGCTGTTCGGCTTCCGGGTGTATCCGGTGGCGCCCCTTCTGCGGATCATGGAACGCCAGCGCTGGATGCGGCGCTACGATTTCGATGCGGAGGCCGCCGTGCGTCTCTGCTGGGCCGGGGTCCCGCCAATCAACCTCGCCGCGCCCGTCCGCTATCTCACGGCGGAGCAGGGCGGGGTGACGCACTTTCGATACGGCCGCGACAACGTGCTGCTCACGTGGATGCATATCCGGCTGATGCTGGGCTTCCTGGCCCGGCTGCCGATGCTGCTTCGGGCTCGCAGAGTGGCACGGCAGCCAGCCCCGCATCCCTGAGATGGTCGAGCAGGCGGGGCAGCACCGCCAGCACCACCGCATCGCCGCCGGGCCGGCGCGCGCCGTTACCATCATGAAGCAAAAGGATATCGCCGGGCGTCAGGTGGTGGACCAACCGGCCCAGTACCCGGCCCGGGTCGGCCGATCGCGTGTCGTAGCCGCGCCGGCTCCATGCCATCAGGTGCAGACCGGCGCGGTGCAGCACCGGGTCGAGCTGCGGGCCGCGGATGCCCATCGGGGCGCGAAACCAGCGCGGCGCCACGCCGGCGACGTCGGCGAGGGCGGATTGCGCGTCCACGACCTCCCGACGCAGTGCGGGGCCCATGAGGAAGGCGAAGTGCAACTTGTGGCCGAGGGTGTGGTTTTCCACCGCGTGCCCCTCGGCCACGATGCGGCGGACCAGGGCCTTGTGGCGCAGCGCCCGCTCACCGATGCAGAAGAAGCTGGCCGTCATGCCGGCAGCGGCCAGCTGATCCAGCACGCGCGGGGTGACGGCCGGGTCGGGCCCGTCATCGAAGCTGAGCGCCACTGCGCGACCTGGGTGCGTCAGGCGCGACACCGTCGGGCCGAGCAACTGCGTGCGAGGGCAGATCCCGGCGGCCCCCAGCATCACGTGATCGGCGAGCACTGCGCCCAGCAAGCCCGGCCACCACCCCGGCCGGACAGCAAGCAGGCCGGCCGCCAAGCCGTGCACGCCCGCGGAGAGTTTGACGGCGATCGTCGGCCGCCACCGGTCAGGGGGCACGGTCGCGCGCGAAGCTTTGGAGGGTTGCCACCGGCGAGATATGGCGCAGGCCGCGGAAGCGCCAGCGACGGATCGCGTATTCCGCCGCGAACATTGCCACGACCATGGGCGCGTCCAGCACATTGACGAACAGCGACCAGATCCGCACCGGCGCCAAGCTGAGCAGCATAAAAGACGTCACGAGCTGCATCGTGAAGAACACACACCACGCCTTTGTCACATTCCGTGTGTAGACCTCGATCTCCGGTGTCAAAGTTCCCCGCAACCGCGCCGCCAGCGTCGTGACCAGGGCCGTGCGACCCGGCTGTAGGCTGTGGCTGAACAAAAAGAGGAGAGACAGGTAGATGCACGTGTGGGACAGCCCGGACGTTGCGATCAGGCCGACCGGCCCCGGCCTGAACAGCCGCACGCCCAGCCCCACCAGCAGCGCACCCACCCCGACACCGGCGGCAACACGACGCCAGCCGCGCAGCCTCCGTATCGTGAGTGCGCCGAGTACGGTGATCTGCACCAATGCCAGCAGCGCCGCCTCGGTCGCGAACCGGCCGGTTGCGATTGCCGCGTGCGTGACGAATGGCGCAGCCGCGAGGGCGGCCCATCCCAAGGGTAGGCACGCGCGTTTGATCCGGTCCAGAAGCGCCCCCATGGTATTCGCCCCATTTTGGCCGAAACATTTGCCCGCCGGCATACAAATCGCTACATTGTAGTCCAGGAAAAGATCGTGAACACCCTCAGCGAGATAAATCCCGTCGTCAGCGCCCACCCAACCGCATTCGAGGCGGAGTTGGCCGAGTTGATCGTAGCGTCCCTCCATCTGGAGATCACGGCGGCCGAGATCGAGCCCACCGCGCCTTTGTTCGGCGAAGGGCTCGGCCTCGACTCGATCGACGCGCTGGAACTGGCGCTGGCAATCTCCCGCCAATACGGGCTGGAGCTGAAATCCGACGACGAGCGCAACGGGACGATCTTTAGCGATCTTCGTAACCTGGCGGCGTATATCGGCGCCCACCGGACGAAGTGAGCCAGATCGCCCTCACCGACCGTGCCGGTAATGCCGTGCTGTTCCGGCTCCCTGGGCGCGACGTCACGGCGGCTAGTTTCGTCGCCGACGCGGTGCGGCTGTCGCAACAGCTGCCCGACGCGCGCTACGCGATCAACCTCTGCGCTGGCCGGTATGCCTTCGCCGTTGGGTTCGCGGCGGCGCTGCTGCGAGGGCAGACCAGCCTGCTCACCAGCGATCGCTCGCCCAATCGTTTGCAGGCCCTCGCGGCGCAGCATCCCGATGCGATCGCGCTGTGCGACGACGAAATGGACCTGCCACTGCCCGGCATCGCGGTGCCGCCGCCGGGGGACGGCCGGGCCGTCAGTCCGCTCATTCCGTCCGGGCAGCGCGCGGCGATCGTGTTCACCTCGGGCAGCACGGGGGAACCGGTCGCCCACACCAAGGCCTGGGGCGCCCTCGCCGCGCGAAGCCGGGATGCAGGGGCGGCATTTGGGCTCGACTGGGAAACCCCCGCGACCGTCGTCGGCACCGTCCCGCCGCAGCACATGTACGGGTTCGAGACGACCGTGCTTTGGCCGCTGCACGCCGCCGTATCGGCCTGGTGCGGCCCGGCCTTCTTCCCAGCCGACATCCGCAGCGCCGCCAACGCCGTGCCGGGCGAGCGGCTGCTGGTGACGACTCCCCTGCAGCTCCGCACCCTGTTGTCGGACCAAACCGAACTGCCCGCCCTGCACCGCATCATCTCTGCCACAGCCCCGCTGGACCCGGCCTTGGCAGAGGCGGCGGAACGGCAATGGGGCACCGAAGTGTGGGAGATCTTTGGCGCCACTGAAGTCGGCTCGATCGCAAGCCGGCGGACCATCGCGGGGGCGGAGTGGACCCCCTACCCCGCCGTCCGCCTGTCCGGTGCCGACCACGGTCTGCTGGTGCAGGCCGAGGACGCTCCCGACACGATCCTGGACGACGATGTCGAGCACCTCCCCTCCGGCGGCTTCCGGCTGCTCGGGCGGCGCAGCGACGTGGTGAAACTGGGTGGCCGCCGCGCCTCGCTCGCCGGGCTGAACCGTGAGCTGATGGCCGTGGCCGGGGTGCAGGACGGCGTGTTCGTGCCGCCGCCGGCCAACGATCAGGCCAACGCGCGCATGACGGCGCTGGTGGTGGCTCCGGGGGCCACGTCCCAAGCCATCCTCGCCGCCCTGCGCGGCCGGATCGACCCGTTGTTCCTGCCCCGCCGCATCGTCCATCTGGACCGCCTGCCCCGCAACGAGTTGGGCAAGCTGGCGGCCTCGACGTTGCAGGCATTGGCCGCCCCCCTGGCCGCACCATGACCCCGATCGGCCGGTTCACCATCGGCCCCGACCACCCGAGCCTGCCGGGCCACTTCCCCGGCCACCCCGTCGTGCCTGGCGTCGTGCTGCTGGACGAGGTACTCGCCTGCTTGCCCGGCGCCACCCTGCTGACGGCCAAGTTCACCGCCCCCGTCGAGCCCGGCATGGAGGTCGAGATCCAGCGCCGCACCGAACCAAGCGGCCGCACCACCTTCGTGTGCCTCAGCGGCGGCCGTACCGTGCTTCAAGGGACGGTCGCGTGACCGTCTGGAACAAGGCTCCAGAGCGCGGGGCCGGCTGGCTGGTGACGCTGATGTTGTGGCTGCTGCGCCATGTCGGCTGGTTCGCGCGCGGGATCGTGTTGCCCGGCATCAGCGCCTGGTTCTTCGTGTCCTCGCCCAAGGCGCGCGCCGCCTCGCGGGATTTCCTCGGCACCGCCCTCGGCCGGCCGGCGCGAGCACGCGACGTGCTGCACCACATCCACGTCTTCGCCTCCGCCATCCTGGACCGGACGCTGATGTTGATCGGCCCCTCGAGCGCGATCTCGCTCGAGGTGAACGGCCTCCACCTGATCGAGTCCACGATCGCCGATGGGCGGGGTTGCGTGTTGCTCGGCGCCCATCTCGGCAGCTTCGCGGTGCTGCGCCAACTGGCCGAGCACGCCCCCGTGCCGGTCCGCATGCTGATGCACCGGGACAACGCCGGCGCGTTCACCCGCGCAATGGAAGCGCTCGACCCCGCCTTGCGGCGTGACACGATCCAGATCGGCGACGTTCAATCCATGCTGCGCGCCCACGAGGCCGTCGCATCCGGCGCCATCGTCGGCGTGCTGGCAGACCGGGCGCCGGCAGGGTCGCGGCAGATCACCGTGCCGTTCTTCGGCCGCCCCGCCGGCTTCCCGGCCGGCCCGTTCGTGCTCGCTGCCAGCCTGGGCGCCCCCGTGCTGCTGTTCAGCGGCGTGCGGACAGGCCACCGCCGCTACGCCGTGACGTTCGAGCCCTTCGCCGAAAAGATGGTCCTGCGCCGCGCCACCCGGCAGGCGGACCTTTCGGCCGCCGTCTCGCGTTATGCCGCCTGGCTGGAGGGGGCGTGCCGCGCCCATCCGTTCAACTGGTTCAACTTCTACCCTTTCTGGGAGCGCGCGCCGCATGCACCGACCCAAGCGCGGCCCCAAGGCCAGCAGATGGGTGCTGCTTCTCGCAGTCCTGTGGGCCCGAAACCTATCGGCTCAACCGCTGCCGCTCGATGAGGTGATGGCCCATCTGGCCCAAGCCCCGCAGCGCAAGGCCAGCTTCGTCGAGGACAAGACCGTCGCCGCCCTGACGACCGCCCTGCACAGCCAAGGCCGCCTCGCCTTCCGCAAGCCCGACCATCTGGAGAAGATCACGACCGCGCCGCAATACGAGAGCCTGGTGGTGGACGGCAACCGGCTGGTGGTCGACGGGGGCAGCGAGCCGCCCCGCGTGGTTGACCTCGGCGGGCAGCCCGCGATCAGGACGCTGGTCGACACCATCCGCGACGCGCTCTCGGGTGACCTCGCCGGGTTGCGCCGGAGCTACGACGTGTCCGGTACGGGGACCGCAGCGGACTGGCACATCGTGTTGCAACCGCGCGACCCGGCAGTGGCGCAACTGGTCAGGGAGGTGCGACTGGCGGGCGGCGCGGACCTGCGCAGCGTTGAGACGATCGCGCCGAACGGCGACACGGACACGCTGACCATCACGCCGCAACTTTGACGGTGAATCGGCTACCGCTGCTCGTCGCCGTCCTGCTGGCGGCGGCTATCGCGGTGCTCGCCTTCCGGACGGTATCGGTCCGCACGGACATGACCGCCTTCCTGCCGGCCGGCCGCACCGAGGCGAGCCGGTTCATGCTGCAGGAACTGCAAGGCGGCAGCGCGGCCAGCCTGATCCTGGCTGGGATCGAGAACGCCCCACCCGCCGACCTCGCCCGCATCAGCGCGGCGATGGCGCAGGCGCTCGGCAAGACCGGGCTGTTCACCCTGGTTAGCAACGGCCAGAACGCGCTGAACGGCCCGGACGAGCAAGCACTGTTCGCCAACCGCTATTTGCTCTCCCCCGGCGTCACCGCAGCTTCATTCACCGTCGCGGCGTTGCGGACGGACTTCCAGCGCCTGCTGCAGGAGCTGCGATCCTCCGCCTCCCCGCTCGCCTCGCAGTTCGGCTTGCCGGATCCGACGGGCGCGTTCCTGGCGATGGCGCCGGCGTGGATCGGGCAGTCCAGCGTCCGGACCGTGGACGGCGTGTGGTTCGCACCCGAGCGGGACCGCGCGCTGCTACTGCTGCAAACCGCCGGGCCGGGCATGGATATCGGCGCGCAGGACGCAGCGGAAAGCGCGATCCAGGCCGCCTTCACCGCCGCCAACCCGGGCACGGCCAAGCTGCTCGCCTCCGGACCGGCGGTGTTCGCGCGGGCGGCGGCGGCGGCCATCCGGTCCGATGTGCGGTTGTGCACGATCGCCTCGGGCGTGCTGGTGGTGGGGCTGCTGCTGTGGCGGTTCCGCTCGCTGGCGGTGCTGGCCGCGATCGCCGTGCCGCTGCTACTGAGCATCGCCGCCGCCCTGTTCGTGACCTCGGCCGTGTTCGGCTACGTGCACGGCGTGGCGCTCGGCTTCGGCATGACGATGCTGGGCGTCACGGTGGACTATCCCGTCCTGTTCATCGGCCACCGCAAGCTCGGCGAGCCCGCCGCCGGCACGCTGGCGCGGATCGGGCGGGCGTTCGCGCTGGCCGTGATCTGCGCCGCGCTCGGCCTGAGCGGGATGGTGTTCACCGGCTTCCCCGGCATCGCGCAACTCGGCCTGTTCGCCGCCACCGGCGTGCTGACGGCGGCGCTCGCGACCTGGCTGGTGCTGCCCCGGCTGGTCGTGGCCGCCAACCTGGCACCGGTCTGGGCTGGCGACCCGGGCAAGCTCGTGCGGGTGGAAGGCTGGCGGCGGTATCGGGTGTGGGCGCTGCTGCCGGTCGCCATCGCCGCCGGCGGATTGCTGCTGACCGGCGGGCCGCGCTGGGAGGGTGACGTGGCCAACCTCAGCCCGGTGCCGCAATCGACCCGGAACCTGGACGACCAACTGCGCAGGGAGATCGGCGCGCCGGATCTGGGCATCCTCCTCGTCGTGCACGCCCCATCCGCCGAGGCGGTGCTGGCCCGGCAGGAGGCCCTATTCCCCCACCTCCCCGCCGGCTACGAGGCCGCGGCGAAGTTGCTGCCCTCGGCGGCGACACAGGCCGCACGCCAAGCCGCCCTGTCCGCGGACCTGCCGGCCCGCGTGACGGAAGCCGCTGCCGGGCTGCCGTTCCGCCCCGAGGCGTTCGCCCCGTTCGAGGCAGCGGTGGCCCAGGCCCGTGCCGCCAAGCCGCTCACCGTAGCCGACCTCACATCCCCGGCGACCGCCGCCCGGCTGCATTCCCTGCTGTTCGAACGGGGCGGGCAGTGGTGGGGGCCGATCGCGTTCGCCAGCGCGCCGGACGTCGCCGCCGTCAAGGCACTGGCCGGACCGGACGCGCTGTTCGTGGACATGCACGCGGAGACCAACGGCCTGGTCACCGGCGGGGCTGAGCGCGCCGGCTGGTGGCTGGCCGCCGCCGCCGTGGCGGCATTGGCGGCGATGCTGGCCGGGCTGCGGCAGCCGCTGATGGTGGCCCGCATCGCACTGGCGATCGGCTCGGCCGCCCTGTTGACGGTGGCGGTGCTGAGCGCGTTCGGCGTCCGCCTGTCGATGCTGCACCTGGTGGCGCTGCAGTTCGTGGCTGGCGTCGGGCTGGACTACGCCCTGTTCTACGCCCGCCGCCAACTGGACGAGGAGGAGCGCGCGCGCACCCTGCGCACCCTGGTCACCTGCAACGCGATGACCCTGCTGACCTTCGGCCTGCTTGCGTTCTGCCGCACGCCCGTGTTGCAAGCCATTGGCGTGACCGTTGCAATCGGTGCGGTCTCGGCCATGTGCTTCTCATTCTTCTTTGTTGGATTGCGCCCGGAGCCGGATGCCACCTGAACCCCTCGCCCTTTCCGCAGCCACGGCCGTCAGCGCGATGGGGCATGGCAGGGCGGCCATTCTCGCCTCGCTGCTCGAGGGCCGCAGCGGATTGCGGCCGAACGATTTCGACAGTGGCGGTTGGATCGGCCGGGTGGACGGGATCGAGCAGCACCGCCTGCCCGCGGCCTTGGCGGAGTTCGATTGCCGCAACAACCGCCTGGCGGACATGGCGCTGCAATCGGACGGGTTCGACGCGGCGATCGCCCAGGCGGTGCGCAAATACGGGGCGGACCGGATCGCCGTCGTCATCGGCACCAGTACCTCCGGCGTGCTGTCGTGCGAGGAGGCCTACACGGCCCGCGGCCCCGACGGCGCGCTGCCGGCCACGTTCGACTACGCCGGCAGCCACGACATGTTCTCGTCCGCCCGCTACGTGCGTGCCGCACTGGGGCTGCGCGGGCCGGCTTTGGTGATATCGACGGCCTGCGCCTCCTCGGCCAAGACGCTGATCGACGCCGGCCACCTGATCCGCACCGGGCTGTGCGACGCCGCGGTGGTGGGCGGGGTGGACACCCTCTGCCACCTCACGCTGCGGGGGTTTGCCTCGCTCGAGTTGATCTCGCCCGACCCGTGCCGCCCTTGTGACGCCGAGCGATCGGGTATCTCGATCGGGGAGGCCGCCGGGTTCGCGCTGCTGCACCGGGACGGCCCGTTGCACCTGCTGGGGGCGGGGGCGACCAGCGACGGCTACCACATGTCCTCCCCCCATCCTGAGGGCGCCGGGGCGATCGGGGCCATGCGGGGCGCGGTGGCGACGGCCGGGCTGCAACCGGCGGACATCGACTACGTGAACCTGCACGGCACGGCCACCAAGGCGAACGACGCCATGGAGGATGCCGCCGTGACGGCGGTGTTCGGCCCGGGGATGGCGTGCTCCTCCACCAAGGGCTGGTCCGGTCACACGCTGGGCGCGTGCGGGATCCTGGGCGCAGTGATCGCTGGGCTGGTCATCGAATACGGGGTGTTACCGGGTTGCCTCGGCATGCGGTCGCCCGACCCGGCGTTCCGCAGCCGCGTGCTGGCGCGCAACGAGCACCGGCCGGTGCGCCGGGTGGCGGTGAACTCGTTCGGTTTCGGGGGCATCAACTGCACGCTGATCCTGGGCGCGGCCGCGTGAACCCGGTCAGCATCGTGGGTGTCGGGCTGCTCGGGCCCGGCCTGCCGGGCTGGGCGGCCAGCCGGGCGATCCTGGCCGGCGAGGTTCCTTGGCAGCGCGGCGAGGTGCAACTGCCGCCGCCGGCGATCCTTCCCGCGACGGAGCGGCGGCGGACCGGGCCCGTCGCGCGCCTCGCCCTCGCCGTGGCGACGGAAGCCGCGTCGGCGAGCGGGCTGCCGCCCGACTCGCTGCGGCCGGTGTTCGGCAGTGGCAACGGCGACGGGGTGACGCTGGGGGCGATCCTGGACGGATTGTGCCGCCCGGACGGGTTCGTCTCGCCGACGCAGTTCCACAACTCGGTGCACAATGCTGCGGCCGGCTATTGGTCGATCGGCAACGGCTCGGCCCGGCCGGCGACGTGCCTCGGCGGGTATGATTGGACATTCGGTGCTGCGCTGATGAAGGCCGTCGCGGAATGCGCCGTGGAACGGGAGCCCGTGCTGCTGTGCGTCTACGACGTGCCGTTGCCATCGCCGTTGGATGCGAAGCGGCCGATGACGGGGCCATTCGCGGTGGCGCTGGTGCTGGCGCCAGACGGCGTTGGACCGCGGGTTACGGTGGGGTGGGACGCCGAGCGGCAAAGCAGCCCTCACCCCGGCCCTCTTCCGCAAGCGGGAGAGGGAGAAGGGGTGGGCGGGTTGATTTTGGGCAATCCGGCGGCACGGGCTTTGCCGCTGCTGGAAATGCTGGCCCGGGGCGGGAGCGGGATGCTCTGCGTTCCCTTGCTGGACGGCGCCTTGATCGTGACTGTGACCGCGTGATCGATATCGCCGCCCTGATTCCGCATGCCGGGTCGATGTGCCTGCTGCACAGCGTGGCAACCTGGTCGGAGGACACGATTACCTGCCTCGCCACCTCCCATCTCGACCCCGCGAACCCGTTGCGCAGCCGTGGCCGGCTGGCCGGGGTGTGCGGGATCGAATACGCGCTGCAGGCCTCAGCCGTACATGGCGCCTTGCGGGGTGGGACGCCGCAACCGGCCGGCTACCTGGCCTCGGTGCGGCTCAGTCACCTCAGCACGGCCCCGCTGGATGACCCGGCGCTCGGCACGCTCGCCGCACATGCCACACGGGAGCATGGGGACGCCGGCGCGCAGCTCTATACCATCCGGCTCACCGCCGAGGACGGGCGCGTGCTGCTCGAGGGCCGCGCGACCATCATCCTGCAACGTCTATGAGGCGCGCCCTGGTGACCGGCGGTGCGTCCTCGCTGGGCGAGGCGATCTGCCGGCAGCTTGCGGCCGATGGGCTGCACGTCGTCGTCCATGCCCATGCCAGCGCCGATCGTGCCACAGCGCTCGCCGCCGAACTGGGGGGGGAAGCGATCACCTGCGACATCACCGACATCGGGGCCACCGCCGCAGCGCTCGCGCCGGTGTTGGAGCAGGGGCCGTTACAGGTGCTGGTGCACAACGCCGGGTCGCATGACGACGTGCCGCTCGCCGGCATGACGGAGGCGCAGTGGCGCGGCGTGCTGGACGTGTCGCTGACCGGCTTCTTCGCCGCCGTGCGCCCGCTGATCCTGCCGATGATGGGCATGCGGTGGGGCCGGGTGGTCGCGGTCTCCTCCGTCTCGGCCCGGCTTGGCAACCGCGGCCAGGTGAACTACGCGGCGGCCAAGGCAGGGCTGGAGGGCGCGGTGCGCTCGCTGGCCCGGGAGGTGGCGACGCGCGGCATCACGGCCAATGCGGTGGCGCCGGGCGTGATTGCCTCCCCCGCCGTCGCGGCTGCCATGGACGCCGGTCGCATCGCCGAGATCGTGCCGATGAGGCGCGCCGGCCGGCCCGAGGAGGTGGCGGATCTGGTAGGCTTTCTTTGTTCCGATCGCGCAAGCTACATTACCGGTCAGGTGATATCCATCAACGGCGGGATGATCTGAGCATGGCGACCCTGTGTGACGTTCTCGTCGTGGGTGGTGGTCCGGCGGGCAGCACGGCGGCGGCGCTGCTGGCCGAGCGCGGCTGCGACGTCGTGCTGCTGGAGCAGGCCGAGCACCCGCGCTTCCACATCGGCGAGTCGTTACTGCCGGCCAACATGCCCCTGCTGCGCCGCCTGGGCGTGGCCGACGAAGTTGCCGCTATTGGCACGTTCAAGCCAGGCGCTGAATTCATCGACGACGACACCGGGCAACGTAGTACCTTCGCCTTCAACATGGCGATGAACCAGACCAACACCGCCGCCTATCAGGTGCCGCGCGCGCCGTTCGACGCGATCCTGTTCCGCACCGCCGCCGACCGCGGCGCCCGCACCGCCGAGCGCACCCGGGTGGTGGACGTGCAACTCGCACCGCCCGGTGAGCGCGCCCGGGTCACGGCAGAGTGCGATGGGATGGCGGAGGAATACGCCCCCCGCTTCATCCTGGACGCGACCGGGCGGGACACGCTGATGGTCGGCAAGCTCGGGCTGAAGCGGTCCAACAAGCGCAACTCCACCGCCGCCGTATACGCGCATTGGCGCGGCGTGCAGATGCAGATGGACGAGACGCCGGGCTTCATCACCATCCATCTCGCCGATGACGGCTGGTTCTGGATGATCCCGCTCCCGGATGACGTGATGAGCGTGGGCTTCGTCGGCAATGCCGAGGTGTTCAAGAACCGCCGCGGCAGCGCGCAGGAGCTGTATCTGGACCGGTTGAACCGCGCCCCCACGGTTGCGGCCCGCATGGTCGGCGCCGAGCGGCTGGGGGAGATCACGTCCACCGGCAACTACTCCTACCGGGCGACCACGGCGCACGGTGAGGGTTGGATGGCGATCGGCGACGCCTTCGCCTTCCTCGACCCGGTGTTTTCCTCCGGCGTGCTGCTGGCGATGACGGCGGCGGAACTGGGGGCGGACGTGGCGGAGGCGTTCCTGCGGGATGCAGAGGCTGGCCGGGCATTGGCCCAGCGGGCAGAGCGGAAGCTGTGCAACGCGATGGATACGCTGGGCTGGCTGGTCTATCGCATCAACACGCCGGTGTTGCGGGCGATGTTCATGTCGCCGTCCAACAAGTTCCGCATGCGCGACGGGTTAGTGGCCATGCTGGCCGGCAATCTGAAGATCGACTGGCGGATGCGCGGCCCGGTGATGGCGTTCAAGGCGACGTACTACATGCTGGTCGGTCTCTACCGCCTGGGATGGCGGCCGGACACTCCACCGCTCCCGCAGATGCAGCCCGCCGAATAGCCCGGCGACACGACGGTCATGCCAGGCCTTGACCTGGTCAAGCCCTGGCATGACGCCTACTCGCCGACCTGCTTCTTCAGCGCTGCAATCAACGCGCCAACGTCGCCGTCGTGATGGGCCAAGAACGATGCGTAGTCGCTGCGCTGCGTCATCCTTAGGCTCATGCCCTCGGCGACTACGTCCGCGATACGCATCGTGCCGCCGTCGTCGGTCACCAGCCAGGTGATGTTGACCGGCTTGTTGCCCTCGCGCTCCACGACCGTCGGCACGTAGATGCCGTCCGGCTTCTGCACGGGGGTGCTCACGCTGACCTTCACCGCGCCAGCCTGGTAGTCACCGAGCCGGGTCACCACGCCGCGCAGCAGCACGAGGCGAAACAGCCGCAAATACTCCGTCCGCTGCTCGGGCGTGGCGGTCTGCCAGTAGCGGCCGAGACAGAACCTGGCGACACCGTCCTCGTCCACGACACGCAGCAAATAGGGGCCAAGCCGCGCCTGTTTGTCTTGCGGCGAGGTCGCACCGGCCACGACGCCCGCCAGCTCGGCGCCGGCCTGGCGGACGAAGCTCGCTGCCTGGGACGGGTCTGGCTCGGTCTGGGCGTGTGCCGCCACCGGAAGCAGCAAGACGCCCAGCAGCAGGGTGCGGCGGAAAGGCATCAGCAATGGGACGCCGGCATGGTGAAGCTTGCAAGCTTGCCGTTCACGGTGAAGTCCGAAAAGTCCATGTTCAGCGCGTCCGCGACGCCATTCGACCAATACCGCATACCGACCTCGTAATCTGGCTGCTGCGCCTCCGCCGTGCGCGCGAAGAATGCGACGCGGACCCGGCCCGACGGGAGTTCGGCCAGTTCTGGATACGGTGCCGCCGACGGGCCGGTCCAGTTGCTGATGAAGATCGACGTGTTCTGGGCGCCGTCGGCCCCGGTGCCGTCGAACAGCGGCAGGGTCAGGAATTTCTTGCCCGCCTCGGCTGCCGTGATGATGGCGGCGGTGTGCGCCATGGGAAACAGCGTGCCGCTGGGCAGCGGCGTGATCTTGTCGACCGGCTGGGTGTAGTGGATCTGTCCATCGTCCCCGGCCGCGTTCTTGCTCGCGTCGCCCTCGACCTGCTCGGTGACGGCATTGTTGGTGGTTTGCTTCATGTGGAAGCGTAACTTCGTGCCGTCCTTGCTTTCCCACGTTAGATAGTCGGACACCATCTCGACATCCTGCCCTTCGCGGCTGGAAAGGGTCATGTCGAGCCGCTGGCGCACCGCCCATCCGTCACAGGCATCCGTGACTTCATAGGCCATATTGCCCCGCACACCCGTCACGTTGCTGCTCTGTTGCACGGTATCGAGACTAAGGCTGTAGGTGGCGCGGTGGGCGGCGAGTTGCACGGGCTCGGCCAAGGCAGGGACTGCGAGCAGCACGAACAAGGTGGCCAATGAGCGCATGCGGGTTCTCCGATGAAGACCGAGACATAGGCTCGTGGGCTCCATCCCGCTAGCACTGGCTCCCACGCGAGCACACGGATATTTTACCGTCTGCTTTTCCAAACATTGCCTATCACTTGATGGGCCAAGGAACGGATTTTGGAGTAAGTCAATGGCCCTCTATGAGACGGTCAAGGTGTTTGACCTGTCTAATGCGCCGCCCGACCTTCGGGAAGCGGATGATTTCGCTGGCTTGCGGCCAAACGCAGCTAACGATGATTCTGCAATACTCTCTCTGCAAGTGGGAAACTTCTCTAACCACCAAGACGGCCCGCTCGACGACTGTAGAACGCGTGAAGTGACTCTCACCGAATATCGACTTCATCGGTGGTTGGTCGAACAAGGAGCCGAACAAGGGGAAAATATTCTACTTCGGTGGAAAAACGGAAGCGATTGGTAGAACAAAGCTACTTGTTTCGTGCAAGTCGCAGCACAGCCGGCAGAAGCTCATCCACGTCGATTTCAGATGAGCGATGGTTCACGATCGCGCAGCGGATTGCCAGGCGGCCTGCGACACGGGTCGTCGAGGGCGCAAAGCGACCTTGCTCCTGCATAGCCGCGACCAGTGCCGCATTGGCCGCGTCGTCCAGCGCGGCCACCCGAAAACAGACGATGTTCAGGGTCACCGGCGCCAACAACTCGAGCAGCGGCTCGGCCATCACCTGGGCCGCAAGGCGCCGGGCGAGCGTGCAGCACCGCTCCACGACCTCGCCCAGCCGCGCCGTCCCGAAATTCGCCAACGTCATCCACACTTTCAACGCGCGGAATCCGCGCGACAGGTCCGGGCCGAGGTCGCACGGCCAGGGATAACCGTGCGCGAGGCCGCTCGCCTGGCGCCGCAGATAGGCGTTGTCCTGCGCGAAGGCGTCGAGTTGGTGCTGGGGGTCGCGCACCAGGATGCACCCGGCGTCGTACGGAACCTGGCCCCATTTGTGGAAGTCGAACGCCACGCTGTCGGCCTCCGCCATTCCCTGCACCAAGCCTCGCAGGGACGGCGCCAGGGCGGCAAACGCGCCGAATGCCCCGTCCACGTGGAACCACAGGCCCTCCGCCCGGCACACCGCTGCCAGGGCCGTCAGGTCGTCGACGGCGCCGGTATCGACGCTTCCTGCCGTGCCGACCACCAGAAACGGCCGCAACCCGGCCGCACGGTCGCGCGCGATCGCCGCCACCAGCGTCGGCGTCGCCATGCGCCCCTGCGCGTCGGCCTCGATCAGGCGGAGCGCATCGGTGCCCAATCCGGCCATGTCCATCGCCTGCGGGATGCAGCCGTGGGCGGCGACGGAGGTATAGGCCACGAGCCCGGAGCCACCGACGCCGTCCGTGCGGCATCCCGGGCCGAGGGTTGCGCGCCGGGCCACCAGCAGGCCGATGAGGTTGGCGATCGACGTCCCGGTAACCAGCAGGCCGGATGCACCTTGCGGTAACCCCACCATAGCGGCAGCCCAGGCGATCACCTGCTGCTCCACGGCGATCGGCGCGTGGTCCCGGCCGCCGCAATTGGCGTTCAGCCCGCCCGCCAGCATCTCCGCCAGCATGCCCACTGCCGTGCCACCGCCATGCACCCAGCCCATGAATCCGGGATGCAAATTGCCCACCGAGTAGGGCAGCACCTCGCGCCGGAATACCTCATACACCGCGGCCAGATCGGCACCCTCTCGCGGCAATGGCTGCTCGAGCGCGTCGCTGGCGGGTCGCTTCTGCCACACCGGTCCGTCGCGCAGCCCGGCGAGGTGGTCGATCATGTCGTCCAGCATGCGGTGGCCCAGCGCACGCAGGCCGGTCCAGTCTGCCGGGTCGAGCCCGTCCATGGCGGCAGCAGCGTTTTGCGGAGTGTGCATCGGCAACATCCTTACACATTAGCATACTTTTGTCTGTCGCTTTTACGACCGCGGCCAGTGTCTATACTGCGGCATGTTCGCGACCAGCATCGGCGGCACCACATACCGCTTCCCCGATCTACGCACCCTGCTGGCGCGCGCCACCCCGCACCGCAGCGGCGATGCCTTGGCCGGGCTGGCGGCAGCGTCGGAGGAGGAACGGGTTGCGGCCCAGCTTGCCCTCGCGGACTTGCCGTTGCGCCGGTTGTTGGACGACCCGGTGGTTCCGTACGAGACCGACGAGGTCACAAGGCTGATCTGCGACACGCACGACGCCGCGGCCTTCGCGCCCGTCGCCCACCTGACCGTGGGTGGCTTGCGGGATTGGCTGCTCGGCGACCAGGCCACAACCTCTGCCCTGAGCGCCCTCGCCCCTGGACTGACGCCGGAGATGGCCGCCGCCGTCGCCAAACTGTGCCGGCTGCAGGACCTGGTGGTGGTGGCGGCGCGCTGCTCCACCGTCACCCGGTTCCGCAACACGATCGGGCTGCCGGGCCGGCTGTCGGTGAGGCTGCAGCCAAATCACCCGACCGACGACCCGGCGGGGATCGCCGCCAGCATCCTCGACGGGCTGCTGCTCGGCGCCGGCGACGCGGTGATCGGCATCAATCCGGCCAGCGATAGCCCGGAGCGAACCCACGCCCTGCTGTGCATGCTGGAGGAGGCGCGGACCAAGCTCGCCATCCCCACCCAGAGCTGCGTGCTCGCCCATGTCACGACGACGCTGGACCTGATCGGACGCGGCTCACCAGTGGATCTGGTGTTCCAATCGATCGGCGGCACCGAGGGCACCAATCGGTCCTTCGGCCTCGACCTCGCCTTGCTGCGGGAAGCCGAACAAGCGGCGTTGTCGCTCGGCCGCGGTACGGTGGGGCAGAACGTGATGTATTTCGAAACCGGGCAAGGCAGTGCGCTTTCCGCCGGCGCGCATCTCGGCGTGGACCAGCAGACGATCGAGGCCCGCGCCTATGCCGTGGCCCGGCACTTCCGGCCGCTGCTGGTGAACACGGTGGTGGGTTTCATCGGCCCGGAATATCTGGCGACCGGCAAGCAGATCATCCGCGCCGGGCTGGAGGACCATTTCTGCGGCAAGCTGCTCGGCCTGCCGATGGGCTGCGACGTCTGCTACACCAACCACGCCGAGGCCGACGGCGACGACATGGACGCGCTGCTGGCGATGCTCACCGCGGCCGGGGTGAACTTCGTCATGGGCGTGCCGGGCGCCGACGACATCATGCTGGGCTACCAAAGCACCTCCTTCCACGATGTGCTGGCAATGCGCGAACTGTTCGGCCGCCGCCCTGCCCCGGAATTCGAAGCCTGGCTCGGGCGGCAGGATCTGCTGGACCCGGCGGGCCGGGTCCGTCCGAAGGGCCTACCCGCACCGATGCGGGTGTTGCTGCCGTGACGGCAGACCCTTGGCAGCGTCTCCGCCCCTTGACGGCGGCCCGCATCGGGCTGGCCCGCAGCGGTGCATCCCTGGCGACCGCGCCATTGCTCGCGTTCCGACTGGCCCACGCGCAGGCGCGCGACGCCGTGCACGCCACGCTCGACACGGACGCCCTGCAATGCGCGGCGGGACCGTTGCTGGTCGTGGACAGCGCGGCCCGCGATCGAACGGAGTATCTGCTACGCCCTGATCTCGGCCGGCAACTTGCGCCGGGAAGCGCCTTGCCGAAGGGTGCCTACGATCTGGCCTTCGTATTGGTGGATGGATTGTCGGCCCGCGCAGTGCAGGACCATGCTCCGGCCTTGCTTGCTGCCATCCGCCCGCTTCTACAGGATTGGCGGATCGCCCCACTCGTCGCGGTGCGGCAGGGCCGGGTCGCGGCCGGCGACGCGGTGGCAATGGCGCTGGGTGCCGAGTCCGTGGTTGTCCTGATCGGCGAACGCCCCGGGTTGTCGGCCCCGGACAGTCTCGGCGCGTATCTGACATGGCGGCCGCGGGCTGACACGACGGACGCAGCACGCAATTGCGTGTCCAACATCCGGCCGGCCGGCCTACCTCCGGCGTTGGCGGCCGCCAAGATCACCTGGCTGCTCGGCGCGATGCGAGCGCGAGGCGTTTCCGGTATCGCGCTGAAGGATGATGCACCGGACATCCAACGAGTTGGCGATGGCAGCAACCGGGAGATGCTGGACACGACGCCTCCGTTCCTATTTACGGACAAGTAACCCGCTGGAATGATTCGAATGCGCGCCGTCTACTTATTTCTTGGTCTCGTCATGGCCTTTTTACTAGGAGCGTACGTGGAGCACACGTTCGCCGCGCCATTCGGCTATTTGGATGAGTCGTGGTTCGCCACAAGATCCGCTCCGTCGCTGCCGAACGCCAGCACTGCCATACCCCGCTACAGCAACGCCCGCGGCGCCGAGGACGCGCCGCGTGACGATGTCGCGGCTGGTGGCAAGACCGACTTTCAGCGCTGCGTGAACACAATGGTCATGCGCCGCGAGCCGGAGACCGAGGCACGGACGGTCTGCCAGAAGATCATCTCCGGCATCGGCGGCTAATTACGACTTGTGTTGGACGCTTGCCCTCTCGAGCTACGGGGGAGGAAGCAGGTCAGAGCAACCCCTCCGCCCGGAAGCTGACCCAGCGTCCGTTTCCCACGATGACGTGGTCATGCAGCACGACCCCGATGGTGGCCAGCGCCCGCCCGACCTCGGCCGTCATCGCGACGTCCTGCGGCGAGGGCGCCGGGTCGCCGCTGGGATGATTGTGCACGAGGATCAGCGCTGAGGCGTGCAACTCCAGCGCCCGCTTCGCGACTTCCCGCGGATAGACCGGGGTGTGGTCCACGGTGCCCCGCCCCTGCGCCTCGTCTGCCAGCAGCACGTTCTTCGTGTCGAGGAACAACACTCGGAACTGCTCCACCCGTTCCCGGGCGAGCTGGGCGTTCAAGTAGTCCATCAACACGTCCCAGCGGTCCAGGACCGGCCTGCCTTGCAGCTCCGACCGCACCAGCCGCAGCGCCGCCGCCTGCACCGTCTTCAGCGCGGCGGCACCTGCCTCGCCCAAGCCTTCGACGGCGACCAATTGCGGCAGCGGCGCCGTAATCGCATTGGCGAACGAGCCGAAGCGGGTCAGCAAGGCACGGGCAATCGGCTTGGTGTCGCGCCTGGGCAGCGCCAGGAACAGCACCAGTTCCAGCAACTCATGATCCGCCACGCTATCCGGCCCGGCGGTCAGCAGCCGGGTCCGCAGGCGCTGGCGATGGCCCTCTGCGCTGACGGGCGAGGGCGGCACCGGATCGGGGCCGAGCGGCAGTTGGTCGTTGCCGGGCGGCCGGGGCATCGCGGTCAGCCGGCCGGCAGCGTCCAGGGAGCAAATTTCGCGCGGACATTGTCGTCGAGCGGCACGGCCCGGCGCGTCTCGCGGTCGATAAGGGCCAGGATCGCCAGCCCTTCGGCAACGATCTCGTCCTTGAACAGCAGTCGGTGGCGGATGTGAACGGATTTGGTGCCGAAGCGGGCGACCCCGCTCTCGATCACGACGTCACCGGGCCACGACATCTCACGCTTGAAGTCGATCTCAAGCCGCACGATCACGCCGGCGAGCGGCCCGCCGCGGACAAAAATGCCCGCAGCGTCCATGAGCTCGGTGCGGCCAGCCTCGAACATGGTGGCGTAGATGGCGTTGTTCACATGGCCGACGGCGTCATTGTCGCTGTAGCGCAGCCGCTGCGACGCCCGGTGCCACAGCCCTTCAGGCATAGGGCGGCTTTGTGTAACCGGCCGGCGAGTGGGTGAACACTTCGCAGCCGTCCTCGGTGACGCCGACCATGTGCTCGAACTGGGCGGACAGGCTGCGGTCTCGCGTCACCGCGGTCCAGCCGTCGTCCAGCACCTTCACCTCCGGGCGGCCGGCGTTCACCATCGGCTCGACGGTGAAGAACATGCCGGGGCGCAGCACCACGCCCTCGCCGGGCCGGCCGAAATGCAGCACGTTAGGCGCCTCGTGAAAGCGGCGGCCGATGCCATGGCCGCAGAAATCGCGCACCACGCTGAAGCGCTGCGCCTCGACATAGCTCTGGATCGCGAACCCCACGTCCCCGAGCGTGGCCCCGGGCTTCACCACCGCCAGGCCCCGCAAGAGCGCTTCGTACGTGACGTCGAGCAGCACGCGCGCCCGGGTGCCGGGCTGGCCGGCCACGTACATGCGGCTGGTGTCACCGTGCCAGCCGTCCAGCACCGCGGTGACGTCGATGTTCAGGATGTCGCCATCCATCAGCCGGCGCTCGCCCGGGATGCCGTGGCACACGACGTGGTTGATCGAGGTGCAGATCGATTTCGGGTAGCCGCGATAGTTCAGCGTGGCGGGGATGGCGCCGTGGTCGTGCATGAACTCGTGGCACAGCACGTCCAGCTGGCCGGTCGTTACCCCCGGTTTCACGTGGGTGGTGATCATGTCCAGCGTCTCGGCCGCCAGTCTCCCGGCAGCGCGCATGCCCGCGAAATCCTCCTGGGAATGTAGGAGTATCCGCCGCCCGTCCGACCCGCCGTCCATCTCAGCCCCTATGTGGCACTACCGAGGGCTGAAAATGCGCAAGCCGACCCCTTCGTGCAAGTATGCGTGGAAAGGATCGTCAGCTATGGACCCGGCTACCGCTGGCGGCCGACCGATTATAGCCGGATGGACGCACCAGAACACGCGCCGGAGCCTGTGACGGCTCGGGGCGCAGATGCGGTCGGGCGATCGCAGGCGCGACGTGCGCATCCATCCGCCGCTCCAGTCGCGGTTCCAAACGGGGCTCCATCCGGGTCGCCATTCTCGGTTCGTCGCGCACCGCGACGAACGTACGAGCGCTGCGGCCGGATCGGGCGAAGCGACGTGGATTGGGCAAGGACGAAGGCGGCAGCGTGGCAGCCGACGCGGCCGCCACCAGGGTCGGCACACGCCAATGCTGCGGCTCGCGGCTAATTGGCACGCCCATCCGGTCGAACCCGGCGTCGAGCAGAGCAGCCATGTGCGAATCCCGCTCATACCCGTTAGATGCGCCCATCACGACGCCGATCATGCGAACATCGCCGCGCACTGCCGAGGTTACCAGGTTGCAGCCCGATGCGTCGATGTAGCCCGTCTTGAGCCCGTCTGCGCCGGGATAGGTCTGCAGCATGCGGTCGTGGTTCGGAATCAGCCGCCCGTGGAACATGAACGAGGGCGTGCTGAAGTAGTGGTATTCCGTCGGGTAGTCCTGGATCAGGTGTCGCGCCAGCAACGCGAGGTCGCGCGCGGTAGTGATCTGGTCCGGATCTGGCAGCCCGGAGGCGTTGCGGAACGTCGTGCGGCTCATTCCCAATGCGCGCGCCCGCATCGTCATCATCTGGCCGAAACGCTCCTCGTCCCCGCCCAGGAGCTCGCCGAGCGCAGAGGCGGCGTCATTGGCAGACTTGGTGACCAGGCCGAGCAGCGCCTGCTCCACCGTGATGTAGGTGCCGGGCACCAGTCCCAGCTTCGAGGGCGGCATCGATGCCGCGTGGGAGGAGACTGGCACCGGCTCGTCCAGGGTGACCCGGCGATCGCGCAGCGCCTCGAACAGCATATAGATCGTCATCATCTTGGTCAGGCTGGCCGGGAAACGCGGCTCGTCGGCGGAGGCAGCTTCCAAGACCTGACCGGAGGCGGCATCGAGCACGAAGGACGCATACCGTGCAGACCCGACCTGCGCGCTCGCAGGGCGGCCGAGTACGAGCGCACCCACGAGAATAGCCAGCGGCAAACCGCCTCGCAGCCAGCCGATCATGCCGCCCGTACTCCAAAATGCCTCACACACACTATCTGGTCGCAATGAAGCCTGTCCAGCTAAGACGGACCGATCGCGAATACCTTGAAGAGGTTACGCGAAGTGCTTCGACTAGCATGGCGAGTGTTAAAAACTTATGATGGTGCGATGCACAATTTAAGTTGACGGCCATTTTGGAAAATCATACAGCTGCGGTCGTGCTGCACCGCAGCATGCACTGTCGATCGCGGAAGACGAATGTGGATCGCCCGGCTGTGTGAGCCCCAAAATGGAGAGACGTTGATGAGCAACACGATGACCAGCGATGTGCAAGCCGTCGCACAGGAAAATATCGACCGCACCGTGACCGGTCTGAAGAACGGCGTCTCGTCCGCGACGGCCGGCATCGAGCAGGCCCATGCCACCATGCGCAGCGGCATGCAAAAGGCGATGAAGACCGCCGAGGATCTGCTGTCGTTCAGCCAAGGCAATGTCGAAGCGATCACCCGCTCCAGCCAGATCCTTGCGACTGGCATGCAGGACCTGAGCCAGAGCATGGCCGCCACGGCCCGCGCCTCGCTCGACGACACGATGAGCGCCGTCAAGGCGATGACTTCTGTGAAGTCGATCAAGGACCTCATGGACCTGCAGACCAGCCTGTTCCGCGCTGCCATCGAGCGCACCGTGTCGCAGACCAGCCACCTCACCGATAGCTCGTTCAAGCTGTCCGAGCAGGCGATGGCTCCGATCGGCGCACGTTTGTCGCTCGCCGCCGAAAAGTTCGGCCGGATCGCATAGCCCTTAAAGACCAGGCGTTGGAGTTGACGAGGGCCCGGGCAGTCATGTCCGGGCCCTTCGTATTTGAAGCAGCCCTTTTCCCGCCCGTCGGCAATCCGATATGCTGCGGCCATGATGACACGATACGCGGCTCGGACGACACACTGATGAGCGACTCGGACAAACGAGGCGGCGACGGTCCCAATATCGGCGTCGTCACCAAAACCCGGCCAAAAACCCGCAAGCCGGCGCTTTATAAAGTTTTAATGTTAAACGACGACTACACGCCCATGGAGTTCGTCGTTCATGTCCTGGAGCGCTTCTTCCAAAAGACCCGGGAGGAGGCGACCCGCATCATGCTGCACGTCCATCGCCGGGGTGTCGGCGTGTGTGGCGTCTTCACCTACGAGGTCGCGGAGACCAAGGTCACGCAGGTGATGGATCTCGCCAGGCAGAACCAACATCCGCTGCAGTGCACGATCGAGAAAGAATGAGGCTGCAAAGTTCGGGCGAGCCACCCATGTTCTACACTAGTCAACACGATAAGCCGGCGGCCTAGAGGCTCGACAAGCGCGCTGAAGTAGCGTGTCGTAGGCGCCGGCTTGAAGGAGCAGCGATTGCCATGCTGTCACGGAACCTAGAACAGACGCTGCACCGCGCCTTGTCGCTGGCGAGCGAACGCCGGCACGAGTACGCCACACTCGAGCATCTACTGCTCGGCCTAGCCGACGATACCGACGCCGCCACGGTGCTGCGGGCTTGCGGTATCGACCTGGACAAGCTCCGCACCGAGCTGGGCGAGTTCCTCGACAAGGACCTTCCCGGCCTGGCGACGGACCGCCCGGGCGACCCGAAGCCGACCGCCGGATTCCAGCGCGTCGTCCAGCGCGCTGCTATCCACGTCCAAAGCTCCGGCCGGGACGAGGTGACCGGGGCCAACGTCCTGGTCGCCCTGTTCAGCGAGCGGGAGAGCCACGCCGTCTACTTCCTGCAGTTGCAGGACATGACGCGGCTCGATGCGGTCAATTTCATCAGCCACGGCATCGCCAAGGCGCCAGGCCGTCAACCCTCCCGCCCGACCTCGGCCGAGAAGCCCGAGAGCAACGGCGAGAGCGAGCGCGAGGAGAAGCCCGGCCGCCGCAACCAGGACGCGCTGTCCACCTACTGCGTGAACCTGAACAAGAAGGCGACCGCCGGGAAGATCGACCCGCTGATCGGCCGCGAGAGCGAGATCGAGCGTACCATCCAGATCTTGTGCCGCCGGACCAAGAACAACCCGCTTTATGTGGGTGATCCGGGCGTCGGCAAGACCGCCATTGCCGAGGGCCTGGCCAAGCGGATCGTCGAAGGTGACGTGCCGGAAGTGCTGCAAAAGAGCACCATCTTCTCGCTCGACATGGGCGCGCTGCTCGCCGGCACTCGCTACCGCGGTGATTTCGAGGAGCGGCTGAAGGCCGTCGTCACCGAGTTGGAGGCACAGCCCAACGCCGTGCTGTTCATCGACGAGATCCATACGGTGATCGGTGCCGGTGCGACCAGCGGCGGCGCCATGGATGCGTCCAACTTGCTGAAGCCGGCCTTGGCCAGCGGCACGCTTCGGTGCATCGGGTCAACGACCTACAAGGAATATCGCAACTACTTCGAGAAGGACCGCGCCCTGGTGCGCCGGTTCCAGAAAATCGACGTCAACGAACCGTCGATCGAGGATGCGATCAAGATCCTACGTGGGCTCAAGACCAACTACGAGCGTCACCACAAGGTCCGCTACACCGAGGAGGCAATCCGCGCCGCCGTGGAGCTGTCGGCCAAGTACATCAATGACCGCAAGCTGCCGGACAAAGCGATCGACGTCATCGACGAGGTGGGCGCCAGCCGGATGTTGCTGCCCGAGGGCAAACGCCGCAAGACGGTGACGTTGCGCGACGTGGAGGAGATCGTGGCCAAGATCGCCCGCATCCCGCCCAAGAGCGTCTCGGCTGACGACAAGGAGACGCTGCGCAACCTCGAGCGTGACCTGAAGGCGATGGTGTTCGGGCAGGACAAGGCGATCGAGGCGTTGTCGGCAGCGATCAAGCTCTCCCGCGCCGGGCTGCGGGAGGCGGAGAAGCCGATCGGCAACTATCTGTTCTCCGGCCCGACCGGCGTCGGCAAGACCGAAGTGGCGCGGCAGCTTGCCTCCACGCTAGGCATCGAGCTGATCCGGTTCGACATGTCCGAGTATATGGAGCGGCACAGCGTGTCCCGGCTGATCGGGGCGCCCCCGGGCTATGTGGGCTTCGATCAGGGTGGCTTGCTGACGGACGGAATCGACCAGCATCCGCATTGCGTGCTGCTGCTGGACGAGATCGAGAAGGCCCATCTGGACCTCTACAATATTCTTCTGCAGGTGATGGACCACGGCAAGCTGACCGACCACAACGGCAAGAGCGTCGATTTCCGCAACGTCATCCTGATCATGACGACGAACGCGGGCGCTTCGGATATGGCCAAGGAAGCGATCGGCTTCGGTAGCCCGGTCCGTAAGGGCGAGGATGAGGAGGCGATCAAGCGCCTGTTCACCCCCGAGTTCCGCAACCGTCTCGATGCGGTCATCCCGTTCGCCGGGCTGACCGAGGAAACGGTGGGCCGCGTGGTCGAGAAGTTCGTCATGCAGCTCGAGGCTCAGTTGGCGGACCGCAACGTGACGATCGAGCTGTCGTCCACTGCCAAGGATTGGCTGGCCGAGCGCGGCTACGACCCGCTGTATGGCGCTCGCCCGCTGGCTCGTGTCATCCAGGAATACATCAAGAAGCCGCTCGCCGAGGAGCTATTGTTCGGCAAGCTGGTGAAGGGTGGCTCGGTCAAGGTCAATCTCGTTGATGGAGCTCTATCGTTCGACGTGACGGAGGCATCGCCCCCGGCGGTCGCGCAGAAGCCGGAGAGCGACGGTGACGAGGGCGGTACGGAACGCGAACCGGAGATCGTGGAATGAAGGCAACCTGGAACGGCGTCGTCATCGCCGAGAGCGACGACATCGTAACGGTGGAGGGGAACGCATATTTCCCCTCCAGTTCGGTGAAACCCGGTCTATTGAAGGACAGTAGCCACACCAGCGTCTGCCCTTGGAAGGGAACGGCGCACTACTATTCGATCGACGTGCAGGGCGCTGTGAACGAGAACGCGGTTTGGTTCTATCCGGCCCCGAAGGACGCGGCCAAGGAGATCAAGGACCGCGTCGCGTTCTGGAAAGGCGTCAAAGTAGCCTAAATCGTTCTCCCTCTCCTGGCGGGAGAGGGTCGGGGTGAGGGGTAGAACAGAGCAGCTGTCAGTCGGCTGAGTTCTTGCTGTGGCCTACCCCTCACTGCGATTTTACGTCATCTCCGCAAATGGCTCGTGACGAACTGGCGGCACCTATCGCTGACTGGGTTGCCAAAGACCTGGGCTGGTAGCCCTTCTTCCTCGATTATTCCTTGGTGCAGGAACACCGCGCGCGTCGACACGTCCCGGGCAAATCCCATCTCGTGCGTGACGATCAGCATCGTCCGGCCCTCCTCTGCCAGCGCCCGGATCACACGCAGCACCTCGCCGACCAGTTCGGGATCCAGCGCGCTGGTTGGCTCGTCCAGCAACAATGCTGCAGGACGCATCGCCAGAGCGCGGGCGATCGCCACTCGCTGCTGCTGCCCGCCGGAAAGCTGCGCCGGGTAGACGTCGGCCTTCTCAGCCAGGCCGACCTTCGCCAGTAACGCCCGCGCCTCTTCGACGACCTCAGCCCGGGGGCGGCGTTGCACGTGGATCGGTGCCTCGATCACGTTGCCCAGCACGGTCATGTGCGACCACAGGTTGAACGACTGGAACACGAACCCCAGCCGGCTTCGCAGCCGCGAGACCTGCGCCTTCTCGGCCGGCACGCGGCCATTCCCCTTCGAACGCCAGGCCAGCCACTCGCCGCCAACGCCGACTTCCCCCGAATCCGGCACCTCCAGAAGCGGGATACAGCGCAGCAGCGTGCTCTTGCCCGAGCCAGACGCGCCAACGATGGAGATCACCTCGCCCGTGCGCGCCTCGAGGCTGATGCCTTTCAGCACCTCGAGCGGGCCGTAGCGCTTGCGGATATCGCGGACGGCGACCGCGCTTTCGCTCATGCCGCGATCGCCAGTCGGCGCTCCAGCAGGCGCACGGCCCCGGCAATGGCGAAGTTGATCGCGAGATAGATCGCCGCCGCACAGGCGAACACCGGCAGGGCGCGGAAGGTCTCGCTGATGATGCCCTTGGCGATGCCGGTCACCTCCATCAGGGTGATCACGCTGGCGAGCGAGGTGGATTTGACCATGATGATGATCTCATTCCCATAGGCCGGGATGGCCTGGCGCAGCGCCTGCGGCAGGATGATGCGGCGATACAGACCGAAGGTGGACATGCCGCAGACCCGCCCCGCCTCGGCCTGCCCCCGCGGCACGGCGAGCAATCCACCGCGGATCACCTCGGCCCCGTAGGCGGCGGTGTTCAACGACAGTGCCAGCAGGGCACACCACCAGGGCTGCCGCAGAAGTGGCCAGAGGAAGCTCTGGCGCACCGCCGGAAACTGCCCGAGCCCGTAGTAGATGAGGAAGATCTGCACCAGGAGCGGCGAGCCACGGAACACGAAGATGTAGGCCCGGGCCACCCACCCGGCGACGCCGCCCGCTCGCGTCAGCAGCGCCAGCACCCCGGCCAGAATCGCGCCGAGCGCCACGGAGGCCGCCGCCAGTTCCAGCGTCAGCGGCACACCGGCCAGCAGTTGCAGCAGGGTTTCGAGCATGAAGGCCATCAGGCGAGCGCCGCGCCGCGCCGGGTCGTGCGCTCCGCCCCTCGGAACAGCAGGGCGGAGGCTGTCGTCAGCACCAAGTACAAGCAGGCGGCAGCGGCGTAGAACAGGAACGGCAGCCGGGTCGAGCCAGCAGCCACTTCCGTCTGGCGCATCAGGTCCACCAACCCGGTAACGGAGATGAGCGCCGATTCCTTCAGCACCATCTGCCACACGTTCCCCATTCCCGGCAGCGCCGTGCGCAACGCGAGTGGCCCGGTGATCCGCCACAGCATCATCCCGCCGTGCATGCCGGACACGCGTGCCGCCTCCACCTCGCCGCGGGAGATCGATCCGTAGGCGCCCCGCAGCACCTCGGTCTGATACGCGCCGGAGACGATGCCCACGGCGAGCACCCCCACCATGAAGCCGTTCAGCCCGAAGAAGCCACTGCTGCCCAGCCAGGCCGCCATCTGCGTCAGCGCCGCCGATCCGCCGAAATAGAACAGGTAAATCACCAGCAGATCCGGGATGCCGCGCATCAGGGTGGTGTAAACGTTGGCCGCCCCGCGCAGCGCCGGGCCGCCCGCGATTTTGGCCGCCGCCGCCAGCGTGCCGAAGCCGAGCCCGGCGAAGAACGCGCAAACCGACACCGCCAAGGTCATCAGGGCCGCTGCCAGCAAGGCCGCTCCCCACCCCGCCGGGCCGAATCCGAGCGGGGCGAGTGCGGCGATCAAAGGCTGATATCGACCTTGAACCACTTCTCCGACAGCGTCTTGGCCGTGCCGTTGGCCTTCAGGTCCGCGATCGCCTTGTCGAACATGGCCTTCAACTCCGGATCATCCTTGCGCAGGCCCACCCCCGAGCCGATCCCGGTCGGCCCGCCGCGCAGCAGCGGCCCGGCGAGCACGGCGTTCTCCGCCGGGTCCGCCAGGCTGGCGACCAGGGTGGCCTCGCTGCCCAGGATGGCGTCGATGCGCCCGGCCTGCATGTCCAGATCCTCCTCCTGGGTGGTCTTGTAGGTGCGGATCTCGCTGAGCACGTCCTTGAAATAGGTGTTGGCGACGTCGGACTGGATGGTGCTGACCTGCACGCCCAACACCTTGCCCTTCAGCGCCTGCCGCACCGGCTCCAGCGCCACCTTGGCCGCGGCGGCGTCGTCCATCTGCACGGGCACCCCCGTCATCGGCAGCTTGCCGCCAGCATCCTTGCTCATGGCGAAGGTGGTCGGGCTGCCGACATACGGCCCGGCGAAGGCGAGCACCTCCTTACGCTTCGGCGTGATGCTCATCGCGGCCATGATGGCATCGTATTTGCCCGCCTGCAGCCCGGGGATGATGCCGTCCCAGTCCTGCGCGATGATGTCGCAGCTCACCTTCATGTCGGCGCACAGCGCGTGGGCGTAGTCGATCTCGAACCCGGTCAGCGAGCCGTCCGGCGCGTGCATGTTGTAGGGCGGGAACGCACCCTCGGTGGCGATTGTGATGTGGGTCCAGTCCTTGGCGTGGGCAGCGGCGGCGAGAGTCAGGATGGTGGCAGCGACGGCAGCGGTGAGGCGGATCACGGGCGATTCCTTGTGTGATGACTTCGGTCGGTCATGCATCGGACCGATGATGCCATGCAACGACCGGGCCGCAAATCACGCGGCTGCTATCCCACCGTGAGTTTGCGCGCGCGGCGATGCAGCGTCCGCTGCAACTCCTCGAGCGAGTAGGGCTTGCCCAGGATCTCGAATCCGTCGCTGCCCTCCCGCACCAATACATCGCTGTAACCGCTGGTGAGCACGACTGGCAGCCCCGGATACAGCCGCTCGATCGTGCGGGCCAGGTCGATGCCGTTCATACCCGGCATGACCACGTCCGAGAACACGATCTGGAACCGGTCGGCGCCGTCGGCCAATGCGTCCAGCGCCTCGGCCGCATTGCTGGCGAGCACCGAGTCGAAGCCGAGTTCGGCCAGCGACGCCGTCGCGAACTCACCCACGCCGGCATTGTCCTCCACCACCAGGACGCAGCGCCCGCCGCCGTCACCGATCGCGGCCTCGGGGACGACAGCCTCGCGCCGCAGATCCGCCGCCGAGGCGCGCGGCAGGTACAGGGTGAAGGTCGTCTGGCCGGGGGTGCTCTCCACGAGCACTTCGCCGCCCGATTGCTTCGCGAACCCGAACACCTGCGACAGCCCGAGGCCCGTGCCCTCGCCGACGCCTTTGGTCGTGAAGAACGGTTCGAAGATACGGTCCATATCATCGGGCGCGATCCCGCTTCCGGTGTCGCTCACCGCGACCGCCACGAAGTCGCCATCGACGGGCGGGTGCCGGCGAATGCTGGGCATCTGATCGACCGGCGCGATCGCGATCGCCAGCCGCCCCTCGTTGCCCATGGCGTCACGGGCGTTGACCGCCATGTTGATGATCGCGGTGTCGAATTGGCTTGGGTCGGCATCGATGTAGCAGGGCGTTTCAGGCAGCGCGATCTCGATCGACACGCGCGATCCAACCAGCGTCGTGATCATCGCCTGCACCGCCCGCACACTGGCGCCCACGTCGAAGCATTCGGGTTTGAGCGCTTGCCGCCGCGCGAACGCCAGCAGCTGCCCGGTCAGCGTCGCGGCACGATCCGCCGTATCGGCGATCGCGGCAATGTAGCGGGCGCGCCGCTCCTCGCTCAGATCGGCCCGGCGCAAGAGGTCGGCCGAGCCGCGGATGACGGTCAGCAAATTGTTGAAATCGTGTGCGACGCCGCCCGTCAGCTGACCGATGGCCTCGAGCTTCTGCGACTGCCGCAGCGCCTCGAGCGCCCTCTCACGCTCCGCCACGGTCTCGGCCACGCGTGCATCCAGCGTCCGGTTCAATTGCTGCAGGGCGAGCTCCGTCTTGCGACGGTCGGAGATGTCGTTGAACAGGACGGCGACCTGGTGTGCGCCCGGATCGCCGATGCGGAAGGCGTGCACGTCGTAGAAGCGTTGGTCGAGCTCGTCGGCGACATCCTCGAACCGCACGGCAATCCCGGTCTTGGCGACGCTGCCATAGATATCGAACCAGCGCTGTTCGTCGTTGGGGACGAGCGAGCGCATCCACTGCGCGGTCGCGTCGTGCAGCCCGGTGTGACGCGCGAACGCCGGGTTGACCTCGACGAATTTGTAGTCGACCGGCTTGCCGTCGGCATCGTACGCCATCTCGATGATGCAGAAGCCGACATCGAGCGAGTTGAACAACGAGCGATAGCGTTCATCGCTGGCATTGCGGGCTGTTTCGGCGGCGATCCGGTCGGTGATGTCGAGGAAGGTGCAGATCGCGCCCTGCAGCTTGCCGTCCTCGATGATCGGGATCGCCCAATATTCGACCGGGAGCGGCGGACCGCTGACCGGGAAGAACACCTCGTGGGTGACATGGGCCGCCGTGCCTTCGCGGGCGCAGGTGTAGATCGGGCAGTCCTCGACGGCGTAGTGCGCACCGCTCGCATGCGAGTGATGGATGACGCCGTGCAGCTTGCGGCCGAGCGCGTCCTGCTCGGAAGCAAACCCCATCATGCGCAGGAACGCGGCGTTGCAGACGGTCGTGTTGCCCTCGGTGTCGACCGCGTAGAAGCCCTCGGCGATGGAATTGAGCATCGACCGGATGCTCGCCTCGCTGCGGCTGAGCGCCTCGCCCGCCCGGTGCCGTTCGGTGCGGTCCCGCAGCAGCAGGACGGTGCCGGCCGGAGCGTTGGCGTCATCGAGCAGCGGCCGGGTTTTTGCGCTCCCCCAGAAGCGCGCGCCGTCTTTGCGGACGTAGCAACGGTCTGGGTCGCCGGCCGCGTTATCCTCGGCGGTGACGATGCGGTCGAGGGTTTGGCCCAGCATCTCGTGCTCCGACCAGCCGAGCATTTGTTGGGCGCCGGCGTTCCAGGATGTGATGCGTCCCGCACGGTCCGTGGTGATGATGGCGAGATCGGTGTCGCTCTCGACGATCCACCGATTGACGGCGTCGGCGCCGCGCAGGCCCTCCTGCGTCAATTTGACTGCGGCCGGGGATCGTTCATGACGGCATGCTAGCTTGCGAACGGCGGTTCGCCAATTTCGGGCGGGGCGTCCGTCGCCGAGTCTATGTCCGGAGTGCGGCTTTGTGTTCGCCGGCGGCCCCGCATCGCCCGGGTGCGATACGGGCTACACGGGTAATCGAGCGTCGCCCTGCAACAGCATCGCCACTGCCTCGCCGTCGTTGGCCGGCAGGGTTGGCCCTTCCGGCTCGGCCGGTGTCCAATCCCTGGCCTTGCGTGGGACCGGGGTTCGCCGGGCGGCGAGCGCGTGGAGGTCTGCCACGTCGTCCGGCGTGCGCCGCTGCCACGGATGGTGGTAGCCGGGCAACCCGGCGGTATCGAGATCGTGGCGGATGTCGACGATGATCTCGCTGGCGGGGCGGGTATCGATCTCGCGTTCGAGGTCGGGGCTTTCCAGGCGTTCGACCAATTCCCGGCGCAGGGCATCGGCCGCTTCACCGTGGAATTTGTCGTGGATCTCGTCCTCCACCTCGCGGAGGATGCGCTGGCGGACGAGGATGCGATGCTGCGCCGGGTCGGCGGCGGCGCGGGCTGGCGCCGGGTCCTGGATGTGTTGCGCGAGCAGGATGCTGCGGCGGACTCCGCGGACGGTGCGATCGAATTCGACGCTCGTGGCGATGGGCTCGATCCCGGCGGCGGTTGCTTCGGCTTCGTTGACGGGTTGCTGGTGGATCCGTTCGGCCAGGCTGGCCCCGAGTTCGATCAGGCGATGGAGGACCCGCAGGTAGTATTGCGCGTTTTCCGCCCGCTGATCTTGGGGGGTGGGCTCGGCCGTTATGGGGTCGGACAACATGAACGGAACAAGAACACGCATGGGGGTCGTTTGTCCATCTTACCATGCTGCGGAGGGTGACGCGGGATGAGTTGGTTTCGATCAAGCCAACAGGGCAGCCCTGACGCAAGGGTCGAGGCCATTCGTTCTGCCCGGCGCAAACAGGGCCACGCGCTCACGCTGCTGCAAGAGGCGATCGTTCGGGCGATTGCAGCGTGGGAACCGCGGCACAGGCAAAGCTCGGCCGAGGCGTTATCGCGGATCGGGTCCGCGATCGAGGCGAATGGCTCGTGGGAGGAGCAGGAGGAGTGGCGGATCATGACATGGTTCGACAGCAAGATCGTTCGGGGCGAGTTGAACGGCCGCCCCTGGTTCACGGCGACGGTCAGCTGCGACGGTCAGAGTTTCACGTGCGGTTGCCCCTCGATCGAACGGGCCTACGGCTTCATGCGGTTCTATCAGACGCTGATGGTGGATCAGTACTATTCGGTCGGGCCGCCTTGGTCGGATTTTCCGCTGTTTCAGCCGGGGCCAGACGTCCACTGACTTTCGCACGCACCGATACGGCATTCCGCGGAGTTACTGCTATCCACCATAGTAAACGTTCGTACCGGATTGTCTGCGGAGAGTGGGCTATTATCTCGTGTTGCTGAGAGCCGTGGTATAAACCGTCGATCTACACGCCGGAACTGGCTCGGCTCGCGGAGCATAGCCGGCTCGGAGGGACACCTATGTGGCAGAGCAATTCTAATGGATTACCACCAAACGCCGTTTTTGTGGTTGTCGTGGACCGGCATCTGAGTAGAAATGACCGTTGAGATCCGATTCCCGATTGAGTTTGTCGTGCGAGGAACGCCCGTTTCTCTACAAGCAACGCGCGCCAAATCTAGAGAGGCATGGAAGCGAAGAGTCAAGGCGGCCAGTTACGATGCTCTTCCCGAAGGACACTTTTCCACAGAAGCGCCAATCTCTGTTACATTGTTTTATTTTCCGGCTACAGACATGCAAGGCGACGTCGATAACATCGTGAAGCCGATTTTAGACGCGTTGTCGAAACACACCTACAATGATGATAGGCAGGTTGAGCGGGTCTGGGTCCAGAAGTTCGAACCCGGCCGGGTTTTCCAATTCGTCAGACCGTCTGAGGTTCTGTCGGAAGCGCTAAGTGGTGAAAAGCCGCTACTCTTTATCCGCCTTGGAGATGATCCTGCTGAGGGGCTCGCGTGATGTCGACGTCGTTATCCGGTTATGAACTCGAACGAGCGGTTTTGGATACCATGGTGCCTGAGCTAGTGGCCGATGGATTCCGGGTTGTCATTCATCCCAAGCGAGACACCCTCCCGACGTTTTTGCAGGAATACCAGCCAGATATGGTTGCCTACAAAGACAATAAGAATTTAGCAATCGAGATTACGGGGGGAGCCCCCGTCTCCAAGCTGAAAGAACGTTTCCTGCGCGAACGATTTATTGGACACCCAGATTGGGAACTGCGCGTGGTCTACGCCCCTTCCGTTAGTTCGGATTCAGATATTCCGGCCGCCTCGAAGCAAACTATCTCCGAGCACCTAGATCGTCTCGATGCGTCGGTAGACGCGATGGGTCTTACGGCAGCACTGCTCACAGGCTGGGCAGTGTTTGAGGCAGCGGGCCGTTCGCTGGTTCCTTCCAGCCTCACACGGCCACAGCCCCCCGCCCGCCTCATAGAGACGTTGGCATCGGAAGGGTATGTGACGCCTGATGAAGCCGATATGCTCCGGCGGCTCAGCCACACCCGGAATGCGGTTGCACATGGTCGGCTTGATTTGACGCCGTCTCGGGATGATGTGGCGTTGCTGATCGCCATCACGCGGTCGATCTTAGAACCCGCACCCTAAGCGGCGGTCCAACTCCGTCTCACGATGCTAGGCCGGCCACCGAATGCGTCGATGCTCAATGGGGGCGTCGGACTGCAACCGCGCAAGCCAGTGCCGCCGCGTCGACGATGCCCGCGTCCTACTCTGTGTGACAACAGCGTGCTAGTAGCTCGAGAAGCTCAGCCCGGAGGCCAGTCGTGCAAGCCGCCATCGTCCTATTTCCCGGCACCAATCGCGAGCGCGACGTCGCCATCGCGCTGCATCGCGCCACCGGGCAGCAGCCAGCCACCCTGTGGCACCGCGAGACCGAACTGCCGGCCGGGCTCGACCTGCTGGTGTTGCCGGGCGGGTTCTCCCATGGCGACTACCTGCGCTGCGGCGCGATGGCGGCACACTCGCCGGTGATGCCCGCCATCCGGGCCTTCGCCGAGCGTGGCGGCCATGTGCTGGGCATCTGCAACGGGTTCCAGATCCTGACGGAGGCGCAGTTGCTGCCCGGTGCCCTGCTGCGCAACGCCGCCCTGCGGTTCCTGTCGCGCGACTGCCATCTGCGCGTGGAGCGGGCCGGCACCGCCTTCACCCGGCAGTATCAAAAGGGCCAGGTGTTCCGCGCCCCCATGGCCCATGGCGACGGCAACTACACCGCCGACCCGGCGACGCTCGACCGGCTGGAGGGGGAGGACCGGGTCGCCTTCCGCTACGTGACGCCGGAGGGGGAGACGACGGCAGCCGCCAACCCGAACGGCTCCGCCCGGTCGATCGCCGGGATCTATAGCGAGAACGGCCGGGTGCTGGGGCTGATGCCGCATCCGGAGGATCTGGTGGACCCGCTGATGGGGGGCACCGATGGGGCGCCGCTGTTCGCCGGGCTGGTGGAGGCGCTGGCGGCATGATGGTCAACCAGGGTCTGGCCCGCCAATTCGGCCTCAGTGGCGAGGAATATGCCCGCGTGCTGGCGATCATGGGGCGCACGCCGAGCCTGACCGAGCTCGGCATTTTCTCGGTCATGTGGTCGGAGCATTGCTCCTACAAATCGTCGCGGGTGTGGCTGAAGCAATTGCCGACCACCGCGCCCTGGGTGATCCACGGGCCTGGCGAGAATGCCGGCGTGGTCGACATCGGCGAGGGGCTGGCGGCGATCTTCAAGATGGAGTCGCACAACCACCCCTCGTTCATCGAGCCGTATCAGGGGGCCGCGACCGGTGTCGGCGGCATCCTGCGCGACGTGTTCACCATGGGTGCGCGCCCGGTCGCCAACCTCAACGCACTGCGGTTCGGCAGCCCGGACCATCCTGCGACCAAGCGCGTGGTGGACGGCGTGGTGCGTGGCGTCGGCGGCTACGGCAACTGCGTCGGGGTGCCCACCGTGGGCGGCGAGGTCAATTTCCATCCGGCGTATAACGGCAACCCGCTGGTCAACGCGATGACGGTGGGGATCGCGCCGCGCGACCGCATTTTTCTGTCGGCCGCGGCCGGTGTGGGCAACCCGGTGGTGTATGTCGGCAGCAAGACCGGACGCGACGGCATCCATGGCGCCACCATGGCGTCGGCCGAGTTCGGTGCTGACAGCGAGAGCAAGCGCCCCACCGTGCAGGTCGGCGATCCGTTCACCGAGAAGCTGCTGATCGAAGCCTGCCTCGAGCTGATGGCCACCGACGCGATCATCGCGATCCAGGACATGGGCGCGGCCGGGCTCACCTCCTCCTCGGTCGAGATGGCCGGCAAGGGCGGGGTGGGCATCGCGCTCGACATGGACGCCGTGCCGCAGCGCGAGGCGGGGATGTCGGCCTACGAGATGATGCTGTCGGAGAGCCAGGAGCGCATGCTGATGGTGCTGCGCCCCGACCGGCAGGACATGGCGCGGGCGATTTTCGAGAAGTGGGAGCTGGATTTCGCCGTCATCGGTCACCTGACGGATACCGGGCACATCGTCGTCTCGCACCGGGGCGAGGTGATGGCGGACATCCCGCTCGATCCGCTGGCCGAGCAGGCGCCGCTGTACCATCGCCCGACCGAGGATACGCCCGCCCCTGCCCCGCTCCGCGCGGTCTCGAGCCCGGCGAGCGTGATCGACGCGTTGGTCACGCTGGTCGGGTGCCCCGATCTTTGCTCGCGCGCCTGGGTGTGGGACCAGTATGACAGCACGATCGGCGGGCAGACGGCCAAGCGGCCCGGCGCGGCCGACGCGGCCATCGTGCGGATCGACGGGCACACGCTGGCGCTCGCGCTGACCACCGATTGCACCCCCCGCTACTGCGCCGCCGACCCGAAGATGGGCGGCATGCAGGCGGTGGCGGAGGCGTGGCGCAACATCACCGCGACCGGCGCCACCCCGCTGGCGATCACCGACAACATGAATTTCGGCAACCCGGAGAAGCCGCTCGTCATGGGCCAGTTCGCTGCCGCCGTGCAGGGCATCTCGGCCGCTTGCACGGCGCTCAGCTTCCCCGTCGTGAGCGGCAACGTCAGCCTGTACAATGAAACCGACGGTGCCGCGATCCTGCCAACTCCCGCGATCGGCGGCCTGGGCGTGATCGGCGATGCAGCCCGCGCCGTCGGCCTGGCGCTGCGCCCGGCGTTGGAACTGTTGGCGGTCGGGCGCACGGACGGGTGGCTCGGCCAGTCGCTCTGGCTGCGGGAGATCGTTGGCCGGGAGGAGGGTCCGCCGCCGCCGGTCGACCTGGACGCCGAGCGCCGCAACGGCGATTTCGTGCGCAGCCAGATCGCCGCCGGGCAGGTGGTGGCGTGTCACGACGCCTCGGATGGCGGATTGCTGGTCGCGGTGGCGGAAATGGCGCTGGCGGGCGGGGTCGGCGTGCACCTCGCCCGGTTGCCGGCAGGCACCAACGAGCACGCCTGGTGGTTCGGCGAGGACCAGGCCCGCTATGTGCTGGCCGTGGCCGATGCGGCGGAGCTGATGCTGGCAGCCGACGATGCCGGGGTGCCCGTGGTGCGGCTGGGATCGGCCACTGGCAGCCGGATCACTCTGGCGGATGGCAGCTACGTCGAGCTGGCCGATCTGAGGGCCGCGCACGAGCGGTTCTTCCCGGCGTGGATGGCGGCCGATACCCCGATTTGACTTCGCCAAACGTCGTCACCATACCATTATGCAACCGAGAGAGTGCTTTCACGATGGCTATGGCCGCTAATGAGATCGAGGCGATGATCCGCGCCGCCCTGCCCGATGCCCGCGTGACGGTCGAGGATCTGGCCGGCGACGGCGATCACTACGCCGCCACCGTCACCAGCGAGGCGTTTCGCGGGCTGTCGCGCGTGAAGCAGCACCAGCTGGTCTATGCCGCCTTGCGGGGGCGGATGGGGGGCGAATTGCACGCCCTCGCCTTGCAGACATCCGCACCAGAGTCCGTCGCCTCGTAACCCCCTCAACAATTCGGAGACCGATGATGAGCGAATCCGCCGTGACTGCCCGCATCCAGAAGGACATCACCGACAACCGCGTGATGCTGTTCATGAAGGGCAATGCGCTGTTCCCGCAATGCGGCTTCTCGGCGCGGGTGGTGCAGATCCTCAGTCATCTGGGCGTCCCGTTCGAGACGGCGAACGTGCTCGAAGACGCCGGGCTGCGCGACGGGATCAAGACGTTTTCGCAGTGGCCGACCATTCCGCAGCTGTATGTGGACGGCGAGTTCGTCGGTGGCTGCGACATCATCACCGAGATGTTCCAGTCGGGCGAGCTCGAGACGCTGCTGACCGAAAAGGGCGTGCCACACAAGGCCGCTGCCTGAGCCGCAAGCCGGCCGATGGCTTCCCGGGCTTCGGTCCGGGAGCATTCCTGTTTCTGCGCGAGTTGGCGGCCACCCAGACGAAGGCCTGGTTCGAGGCCAACCGCGATCGCTACGAGACCGAGGTTCGCAGCCCGGCCCTGATCATCGCCGAGGCGGTCGGAGCCGCGCTGGCCCAGCACGATCTGCCTCTGACCGGCGACGCCAAGCGGTCGATGTTCCGCATCAACCGCGACGTCCGGTTCAGCAAGGATAAGAGCCCTTACAAAACCCATGCCGGCTTGGTTTGGATGCGGCCCGGGTTCAAGAAGATGAGCCCGGGCATTCTGTATCTGCACGTCGCCGACGATGGCTGTTTCGTGGCGGCCGGGTTCTATGGGCTGGAGCGCCCCGCGCTGGACGCGATCCGGGGGGCGATCCGCGATGACGGAGCGGCGTTCACGGCGGCCGTTGCGGCGGGCGGTGGCGCCGGGTTGTCCCTGGATGCGATGGACGGCATGACCCGGCTTCCCCGTGGCTTCGAGGATGTCGACGACCCGGCGTTGATCCCCGCCATCAAGGCACGCCATCTGGTGCTCCGGCGCGCCCTGACAAAACGGCAGGTTGCCGCACCGGCGCTGGTCGACCTGTTGGTGACGACGACCGAGGCCGCCTTGCCCTTCCTCCGCTTCGGCTGGGATGCGATCGACGAAGCCGGGCCGGCGCCGGAGTGGAGCAAGCTGAACTGAAGCTTGCGTCAGCCAAGCTGTGTTAGCCAAGATTGCTGCATGACCATCGTCACGGTCCATACCGCCAAGACGACCCAGTCGCAGGTCCTGCTTCATACCGAGGCGGGGGAGGCGATCACGATCGCCCGGGCACTAGGCCCGTGGCCAAGCTCGTTCCGGTCACGCATCACTCTGCCAAGCGCCGGTTCGGACCGCTGAGCCGCCACATCCACGTCGCCGACTTGCCGATCACCCTGCGCCACGGCCGCGTCGCCGGGACCCTGCCCGGGCCGCATCGCGATCCGTTCGACCGCATGCTGACCGCGCGGGCGTTGCTGCAGGATATGGTGCTCGTGTCGAACGAGCGGCCATTCGATGATTACGGGGTCACACGGCTATGGTGACACCTATATAGCCGGGTCGGCACCGGCGATCTGACAGCGGGAGACACCCTCAATGGCGTATGATTTCGACCTGTTTGTGATCGGCGGCGGGTCTGGCGGGGTGCGTTGCGCCCGGATCGCCGCCCAGCACGGGGCGAAGGTCGCGGTCGCGGAGAGCACCTATTGGGGCGGCACCTGCGTGAACGTGGGCTGCGTGCCCAAGAAGCTGATGGTGATGGCCACCGATTACGGCATGGCGGCGGACGACGCGCGCGGCTTCGGCTGGGACACGCAGCGGGGCAAGCACGACTGGGGCGCGTTCATCGCCAAGAAGAACGATGAGATCAGCCGGCTGAACCGCATCTATACCAACCTGCTGACCGGCTCGGGCTGCACCATATTCGATGCGCGCGCGACCTTCATCGACGCGCACACCCTCGATGTCGGCGGCCAGCGTGTCACGGCGGAGCGCATCGTGATCGCGGTCGGCGGCCACCCGCTGCGTCCCGACATGCCCGGCTGCGAGCTGGGCATCGTGTCGGATGACGCGTTCTTCCTGCCGGAATTGCCGAAGCACATCATGCTGATCGGCGCCGGGTATATCGCGATGGAGTTCGCCGGGATCTTCGCAGGCCTCGGCGCGCAGGTGGAACTGGTCTGCCGCCCGCCGCTGCCGTTGCGCGGCTTCGACCACGACATGCGCGAGGCGCTGGCAGAGGCGTTGCGGGCGCAAGGCGTGGTCCTGCATTGCGGCACCGCGCCGTCGAAGGTGGAGCAGGATGGCGATGGCTACACCGTCCACCTGCAGGACGGCACCGTGCGGCGCACCGACCTGGTGTTCTGGGCCGCGGGCCGTCGCCCCAACACGCGCCATCTCGGGCTGGAGGCCGCTGGGGTGCACACGACACCGAGCGGCGCCGTGGTGGTCAACGACCAGTTCGAGAGCAGCCAGCCGCATATCTACGCGATCGGTGACGTTTCCAACCACTTGAACCTGACCCCGGTGGCGATCGCCGAGGGCCACATGCTGGCCGACCGCCTGTACAGCCCGCAGCGCCGGCATTGGAATTTCGCGGCTGTCCCCACCGCCGTGTTCAGCCACCCCCCGATGGCGACTGTCGGTCTGACGGAGGAAGACGCTGCGGCGCGTTTCCCGGTGGATATCTACATCAGCAAGTTCACCCCGATGCGCCATTTGATGACCGGGCGGCATTCACGGACGGTGATGAAGCTGGTGGTGGAGCAGTCGTCGCAGAAAGTGGTCGGTGCCCATGTGCTGGGCGACGACGCGCCGGAGATGATGCAGGGCATCGGCGTCGCGATCACCGCGGGTGCCACGAAGGCGGATTTCGACCAGACGGTGGGGATCCATCCCACGGCGGCGGAGGAGTGGGTGACGATGCGGACCCGCACCCGGGTGGCGGGTGTGGAAGCCAAGGCGGCAGAGTAGAACCTAGTCGGGAGCGCAACAACGCTCGATCGATGGCAGTATCCACACCATTTAAGGGCCGAGCCATGGCGAATTCAGAGAGATTTGAAATCGAGCTGCCAACCGAACTGGCGGAATTCGTTCACTCTCAAGTCGGGCAAGGCGCGCTAGCGTCCGATGCCGACGTATTGCGCGAAGCCGTGCGGCAGGCGGCGCAGCGTGACATTTACCGCGACGAGATGCGCCAGAAAATCAACGCCGGGGTTGCCTCACTCCGCGCTGGCAAAGGCGTGGACGGTGACGCGTTCATGGCCTCGCTCGATGCCGACTTGGCCGGGCAGGAACGGCTTGAGCGCTAGTGGCGCAAGGCTATAGGCTTTCGCCAGAAGCCCTGCAGGACATTGCCGACATCCGGGACTTCTATGTGCAGGAAGCCGGAGCGCGTGTTGCGCCTATGCAGCCCCTTGGCATTGCGCGTGTGTCCTGCATGGAAGCCGCGACCTGACGGCCTTGTTTGCTGCAGCACCGCGACGGGCCGACTAGCCAGGCGTGCAGGCCTGCCAAGGCGGCCCTGCAGTGGCGAGCGAGGGTCTATCGGTGATAGCTACAGCCCAGGAGACACGCCCATGACCCCCTGGTCCCCCACATCCTGGCGCAGCCACCCCATCCGGCAGAACCCGGCCTACCCCGACGAAGCCAAACTGGCCGGCGTCGAGGGCCGCATCGCCGGTTACCCGCCGCTCGTGTTCGCCGGCGAGGCACGGCGGCTGAAACAGGCTCTCGGCCTGGCCGCCGAGGGGCGGGCCTTCGTGCTGCAGGGCGGCGATTGCGCCGAAAGCTTTGCCAACTTCAAGGCTGATGCGATCCGCGACACGTTCCGCGTACTATTGCAGATGGCCGTGGTGATGACCTTCGGCGCGTCGGTGCCCGTGGTGAAACTCGGCCGCATGGCGGGGCAATACGCCAAGCCGCGCTCCGCCGACACCGAAACCATTGCCGGGGTCAGCCTGCCGTCCTACCGCGGCGACAACATCAACGGCCCGGGCTTCACCGCCGCCGAGCGCATCGCCGACCCGGTCCGCATGGAAACTGGCTACTTCCAGTCCGCCAGCACGCTCAACCTGCTGCGCGCGTTCGCCAATGGCGGCTATGCCGACCTGAACGAAGTGCACCGCTGGAACCTGTCCTTTGCCGCCCGCTCGCCGCTGGCCAGCCGCTACGGCGAACTCGCCGGTCGCATCGACGAGACGTTGCGGTTCATGGCGGCCTGCGGCGTCACCAGCACCACCACGCCGCAAATCCGCGAAACCGACTTCTACACCAGCCACGAGGCACTGCTGCTGCCGTACGAGCAGGCGCTGACCCGGGTCGATTCGACCAGCGGCGACTGGTATGCCTGCTCCGCCCACTTCCTGTGGATCGGTGACCGCACCCGCCAGCCCGATGGCGCGCACGTGGAGTTCCTCCGCGGGGTCAAGAACCCGATCGGGATCAAGGTCGGCCCGACCACCACTGCCGCTGACCTGCTCCGCCTGATCGAGACGTTGAACCCGGCCGACGAGCCCGGCCGCATCACCCTGATCAGCCGGATGGGGGCCGAGAAGGTCCGCACCGCCCTGCCGCCGCTGCTCAGCGCGGTGCAGGCCGAGGGACGCCGGGTGTTGTGGCTGTGCGACCCGATGCACGGCAACACCGTCACCACGGCGGATGGCGTGAAGACGCGATTCTTCGAGGCGATCCTGAAGGAAGTCCGCGGCTTCTTCGACGTGCTCGGTGAACACGGCGCCTGGGCGGGTGGCGTGCATGTGGAGATGACCGGCCAGGACGTGACGGAGTGCACCGGCGGCGCACACCGCCTGACCGAGGCCGATCTGAGCAACCGTTACGAGACTTTCTGCGACCCGCGCCTGAATGCCGAGCAGTCTTTGGAACTAGCCTTCCAAGTCGCCGAAGAATTGAAGGCCCGCCGCCTCCCCCGCCCAGTCACCTCCGTCGCGGCCGAGTAATACTTTACACAAAGGGGTGAAGGGGACGACTGTCCCCTTCCGGGGTCGGGGGGCAGAGCCCTCGCCTTTCTTGCCAGGTATGCCCATGACCCTGTCCGACGACATCGATGCCCGCACGGACGCCTACTTCAACCGCACGCGCGACATCATCGCGAAGTTCGGCGACAAGACCGTCACCTACGCCGTCTTTCTCCGCCGCCCCGTCATCTCCGCCCCCCGCCTGATGCTGCAATGGCTGCAGGCCGTCGCCGACGAGCAGGGTTTCACCGTCGAGGTGGACGTCACCCATCCGGAGGGCAGCTGGGTCGGCGCCGGCGAGCCGCTGATCTACATCACCGGGTCGTTCCAGAGCCTGTCGAATTGCGAGACGATCTTCCTGCAGAAGCTCGGTGCCTGCTGCGTGGCGGCCCACAACGCCTACCAGATGTGCAACGCCCTGCCGCTTGCCGCCTTCCTCGCAATGGACGCGCGGCACTGCGCCGGGGCGGAGATGCAGGACATGATGGGTTACGCCGCCAGCGTCGGCAGCGCCGCGGCCAAGCGGGAGGGCGCGCGCGGCTTCGTCGGTACCGCGACGGAAATGACGGCGCATTGGTTCGGCCAGGCCCATGGCGCCGGCACCATGCCACACGCGCTGATCGGATATGCCGGGTCGACGGTGCGGGCGGCGGAGATGTTCGCCGAAACCTTCCCGGACGAGCCGCTCACCGTGCTCACCGACTATTTCGGCCGCGAGGTCTCCGACGGTCTCGCCGTCTGCCGGCGATTTGCCGCGATGGCGGAGGCGGGACGCCTGTCCGTCCGGCTGGACACCCATGGCGGGCGTTTCCTCGAGGGCCTCGACCCGGCGGAGAGCTATGCCGTGCTCGAACGCCACTCGCCCGGCGCCATCCGCCGCTACCGCAGCGATTCGGAGCTGCGCACCCTGGTCGGCACCGGCGTGTCGGCGGCGGCCATCTGGCGCATGCGGGAGGCACTGGACGAGGCCGGGTTCAAGCGCGTGCGGATTATCGTGTCCTCGGGGTTCAACGTCGACAAATGCCGCGTGATGGCCGACGCGCAGGCGCCGATCGACGTCGTGGGCACCGGCAGCTACATTCCCGAAGCTTGGGGCGAGACCTACGCCACCGCCGACATCGTGGATTACGGCGGCGACGCGCGGGTGAAGGTCGGCCGCGAGTTCCTGCTGCGCCGCAATGGAGCCCGCAAGCGAAACGGCGTTGATTCCCAGTCGGGCGGCACCTAGTTATCCGCCAATGAGTGATCTCTTCGCGCCTCCGGGTGGGTGGCGCGTGCGCATCCTGGACCTGTCCGGCGCCTCCGACGACAAGCTGGTGGAGGAAGTCGGCGGCTTCCCGACCCTGATGCAGGCCAATGCCTTCGCCCGCGCCTACGTCCGCGACAGCGTCGAACGCTGCCGCGCGCCGGGCCTGTCGGCGCGCGAGGTGCTGGATGCCTGGTTTGCTTTCGGGGAGGACGCCGAGATCGCGGACAACCCGCAGGGCGCCTGGCGCAGCGCCACCGAACTGGCCGATTTCGGCGACCGCCCCGCCAGCGAGGAGGACCGCGACTGGCGGGCACTGGATCCCCGTTTGGATGGTGAGGAGGAGGAAGCAGAATGAACGCACATACCAATCCCCCTCCCCCTGTGGGAGGGGTTAGGGGAGGGGTGAGCCGCGGCACACTCTCGCCCGTGAAGCCCGTGCGTGTGGCGTGTGGCCCCCCTCCCACAAGGGGAGGGGGAGTAGTATCGTGAAGCTTCGTTTCGCGCCGTCCCCCACGGGCTTGCTGCATGTTGGCAATACGCGGGCGGCGCTGGCCAACTACCTGCTCGCGAAACGGCATGGCGGCGAGTTCCTGCTGCGCTTCGACGACACCGATACCGCGCGCAACAAGCCGGAATACGTGAGCGCGATCGAGCAGGACCTGCACTGGCTGGGCATCGAGTGGTCGCACAGCTTCCACCAAAGCAGCCGCCTCGCCGAGTACCAGGCCGCCGCCCGCAAGCTGGAGGCCTCCGGACGGCTGTATCCCTGTTTCGAGAGCGAGGTGGAGCTGCAGGCCAAGCGCGACCAGCGGCTGCGCCGGCATCTCGCCCCCGTCTACGACCGCGCCATGCTCAAGCTCACCGCCGAGCAGCGCGCGACGGCGGAGGCGGGCGGCAAAACGCCGTACTGGCGGTTCCGCCTGTCGGACGGGGCCGCCGCCTGGCACGACCTGGTGCTCGGCGACAAGCAGGTGCGGCTGCCGACGATTTCCGACCCGGTGTTGATCCGCGCCGACGGCACGCCACTGTATACCTTCACTTCCGTGGTGGACGACCTCGCCACCGGGATTACCCACATCGTCCGCGGCGAGGACCATGTGACCAACACCGCCGTGCAGATCGACATCTGGTCAGCGCTCGGCGGCAACCCCAAGACGGTGTCGTTCGCGCATCTGCCGCTGCTAGTGGGCGACGACGGGAGCAAGCTGTCCAAGCGGACGGGGGCGCTGTCGCTGCGCAGCCTGCGCCAGGACGGGATCGAGCCGACCGCCGTTACCGCGTATCTCGCCACCCTCGGCACGTCGGAGGACCCGGTCCCGGCCAGCCTGGACCAATTGGCCGCCGGGTTCGAACTGACGCATTATTCCCGCAACGGCCCGCGCTTCGACGTCCGCCAACTATTGGGGCTGAACCGCCGGGTGCTGCATGGCTTGCCGTTCGAGGCGGTGCAAGACCGGCTGCCCCCCGGCGCTACCCCCGTGTTCTGGGAGGCGGTGCGCGGCAATCTTGACATGTTGGCCGAGGCGCGCGGCTGGTGGGACGTCGTGGCAGGCACGATCATCCCGCCAGTGATCGAGGGCGACGCCCCATTCCTGCGCGAGGCGTTGGACGCGCTGCCGCCCGACCCCTGGGACGGCGACGTGTGGGTCAGCTGGACCGACGCGCTGAAGGCCAGCACCGGCCGCAAGGGCAAGGCCCTGTTCCATCCGCTCCGCCTGGCGCTCACCGGCGAGGAGCGCGGGCCGGAGATGCGCGGCTTGCTGCCGCTGATCGGCCGGCCCCGCGCTGTGGAACGGTTGCGGGTTGCCCAAAGCTGATGGGCGCCGACGTCACCGGCAGTGCCGATCTGAACACTATCGCGCACGTCATCCAGACGGCGCTCACGCCGGTGTTCCTGCTGTCCGGCATCGGCTCGCTGCTCAACGTGTTCAACCAGCGGCTGGCCCGTGTCAGCGATCATTACTCGCATCTATACGAGTTGCTGCAGACGGCCGAGGAGGACGCGACGGCCGGTTTGCTGCGCCATCTGGGCCGGCTCAGCCAACGCCGGGTGGCGCTGGATGCCTCGGTTGCGTTTGCCGCCGCCGCCGGGGCGATGACCTGCGCTGCGGCGTTCGCGCTGTTCCTGGTGACGTTGCGGGATTCGGAAAGCGGCACGGCGTTGGCCTGGCTGTTCGGCGCGGCCCTGTTCTGTACCATCGCCGGCCTGGTCGCCTTCATCGTTGACACGGCGCTTGCCTGGCACGGCCTGCGGATGGATGGCCCGACGCCGCGGCAGAAAGTCAGCAGCTGATCGCCTCAAGCTCCCGCCGAAGCGGGGAGAATGCCGCTTTGGCAACCACGGCGGTGCTGGGCACGTTGCCCATCGGAATGACCGACACCCTGCTCGCACGGCTCGAGGCCCTGCTCCCGACCATGCAGGACCGTGCCGCCGCGCTGGATGCATCCGCCACATTCCCCACCGATGACATCGCCGACCTGCGGCAAGCGGGCGTCCTGTTCGCCCCGGTGCCGGCGCGCTTCGGCGGACCCGGCATCGGCACCGAACCGCAGCAAGCGGGGGCGGCGCTGGACCTGTTTCGGCTGCTCGGGCGTGGCAACCTGGCCCTGGGGCGCTTGATCGAAGCGCATGTCAACGCGCTGCGGCTGGTGTTCCGCTACGGCGCTGAGGCGACCTGCCAGCGCGCCGCCGACGATGCGCGAGCCGGGCATCTCTGCGGCCTGTGGGTCACCGACCCGCCGAACGGTGGCCTGATCGCCGGGCCGGGCACGGTATCGGGGGCGAAGCAGTTCTGCTCCGGCGCCGGGCACGTCACGCGCGCCGTGGTGACGGCCGAGGATGGCGGTGCCACCCGTCTGGCCTATGTGGCACTGGGCGACGGTGTGACGGTCCGCCCACTCCCCGGCGGGTTGGCCGGCATGCGCGCGGCGACCACCGGGCAGGTCGCGTTCGATGCCACGCCGGCGGATCTGTTCGGCGAACCCGGCGACTACCTGCGAGAGCCGGATTTCTCCTGCGGTGCCTGGCGCACGTCCGCGGCCACGCTCGGCGGGCTGGAGGCACTGGTCGATCAGCTCCGCGCGCAGTTGGTAGCCCGCGGCCGGGAGGGTGATCCACACCAGCAGGCCCGATTCGGCCAGGCGCTGATCGCGACCGAAACCGCCCGCCTGTGGATGGTGGAGGCGGCGTTACGGGCCGAGACCACCGACGGCGGCATCGCCTATGTCGGCCTCGCCCGGCTGGCGGTGGAGCGGGCGTGCCTGGACGTGATCGAGGGTGTTCAGCGCTCGTTGGGAGTTGCCGCGATGCTGCGGTCCAACCCGGTGGAACGCTTGTGCCGCGATCTCGCCACCTACCTGCGCCAGCCTGCCGCGGACATGGTGCTCACGGAAGCCGCCGAGGCCGCCCTCAAAGCCTCCCCCTCCCCCTCCCCCGCGGGAAGGGGGATTAGAAAGGAAGTCGTGTGACACGGCGCACCGAGACAATCCGGCCGGACTACTTCGAGAGCCTCTACACCGCCAACCCGGATCCGTGGCGCTTCGCGAGCAGCGACTACGAACGCGGTAAATACGCCGCCACGCTTGCCGCCCTACCGGATCGCCGGTTCGCCTCCGCGCTCGAGGTTGGTTGCTCCATCGGCGTGCTGACGCAGCAACTCGCGATGCGGTGCGACAGCCTGCTGGCACTCGACGTCGCCGAAGCCGCCCTGGTCCAGGCGCGCGCCCGCTGCCCAACCGTCCGGTTCGAGCGGCGCGCCGTGCCGGACGAGTGGCCGCCGGGTCACTTCGACCTCATCATGTTTTCGGAAGTGCTCTACTATCTGGACAGCGCTGCCATCCGAACCACCGCCGATCGCGCCATGGCAGCACTGCAGCCTGGCGGATCGATCCTGCTGGTGCATTACCTCGGTGGAACCGATTATCCCCGCACCGGCGACGAAGCGGCGGAGGAGTTCGCGGCCGCGACCGGGTTCAGTCCAGCCCTTCAGGTGCGAGAGCCTCTATACCGGATCGATCGCCTCGATCGCGCTCCATCTTCAGCCGCGCCAGGATAGCCTCTGCTGCTGCCGTTTCCGCCGCCAAGGCGGATACCAGAACCGGCTTGCGGGCCAGCACCGGCGAGCGGCACTCCACCCGCTCCCAAGCCTGCCCGAAATAGGGTTCGGTCAAGCACAGGGACAGGAGTGCTGGATCGACCCTCAGAGCGTCGGCGAGCGGCAGGATGTCGCGGGTCGGGTCGTCGTAGACGACGCGCAAGGCAGCCCGGGACATGGCTCGGCGCGCGCAGTCGGCCGCCGGCTCCAGCCGGTCATCGATGAACCTATCCGGCTGGGTCAAACGCCGCCGTATCGTGTCCGCCATGCCGCCCGCGCTGCGCCCCTCCGTGCGGCCCGATACCGTCAAATGGACCTCCGGCGCGTGACGGATGCGCGCATCCACCCGCCGCAGCGCCGCGATCAGCGCGCGATCCTCGCCACAGGGAATGGGCGGCACACCGCCGCACAGAGTATAGGACCGCACCGTCAGCGCGATGCTGGCGCCCGAGTGTTGCGTATGACGCGGCATCGGGTCGGCCGGATCGGGGTCGAGCCGGCCATGGATCTCGTCGCACAGCGTGTCATAGGCGACCTCGCGCGCGTCGTCCTCATGGAGCCGATTGGGGATTTGGCCCCATTCGATCGGATGCAGCTCCACCCAACCCGCGACGGCGTCGGCCCCCGCATCCAGCGCTGCAAGGTTGGCTGCCAGCCAGTCCGGATCGACCAGGCCATCGGCATCCGTCGTCAGCAGCACGCCTTGGGGCCCGGCCAGTGATGCAGCGGCCTCCATCGCCAGCCGTCGGGCATACCCGGCCGTTGCCTGCTCCGCTGCCAGGTCTCGCTCCACCACATGCAGCACAGTTTGCGGATGCACCCGGACGGAGCGGGCAATGCGCGCGGTCTCGTCGGTCGTGTTGTTGACCAGCAGGACGATCGCATCGAGGCGAGCGCCCGATTGCATGTCCAGTGCCTCGATGCAGGCTGCGATTCGCTCGGCTTCGTCTCGGGCGGGAATGGCGACTGCGGTAAAGGGGGGAGCACTGGAAGCCGGTCGGGAAGGCTGCATGGCCGCCACATGGCTGCGGTCTGCCGAATCGAAATAGCTCTATGTTAACCGCCGTCACAAAAACAGAAGGCCCCAGCTTGCGCCGGGGCCTTCCCATTGCCGGACGGCCGCGCCGTCAGCTCTGGAGGTGTTTTACGCCTTGGCGAACACCGAGGCACGCATCCAGGTCAAAGCGGCGGGCAGAGCGATCTGACAATGAGACACTGGATCACCTCCTTTCAGTAAGTTTCGGGACTCCGATGATGGGACGCCCGACGCGTCCCGGCAAGAGGTGGACAGCGCCGCCCCCGCGACGCGACAGTGCAGCCCCGACACGGAGATGGCCCGACATGGAATTCGATTTCGACTCGCTCCCGGCGAGGGATCGCTACAAGCTCATGGTCTCCACCATCGTGCCGCGCCCGATTGCCTGGGTGGTGACGCAGAACGAGGACGGGCTGGTGAACGCCGCCCCCTACTCGTTTTTCCAGGGTGTGGCCGGCGATCCGCCGCTGATCGTCATCAGCATCGAGGGCCGGCCCGGTGGCGGGCTGAAAGACACCGCCGTCAACATCGCCCGCTCCGGCCAGTTCGTGATCAACATGGTCAGCGACGCCATGGCTCAGGCCATGGTGGTGACCGCGATCGACTTCGACCCGGCGACCAGCGAGATCACCGAGGCGTCACTGACCACCCTGCCCTCCGTTCGCATCGCGCCGCCCCGCATCGCCGACAGCCCGGTGGCATTCGAGTGCGAGCGCTACCAGACGATCGAGTTGCCTTACGACCGCCATCTGGTGCTCGGACGCATCCTGATGATGCACATCGCCGAGTCCGACATGGAGAACGTCGAGCGGCTCTATGTGGACACGCCCAAGCTGGACCTGGTGGGCCGCATGCACGGGCTCGGCATGTACACCCGCACCCGCGACCTGTTCGAGGTGCCGCGGATCCCGCTGGACAAGTGGAAACGCGCCGCGGAGTGAGCGCGCCGCTCCTGCTGCGCCCGCTGGCGATCGGGCGGGTGCGGCTGCTGTGGGGGGCGCTGACGCTCTCCGCGATGGGGGACCAGCTGTATGCGGTGGCCCTGGTGTGGGTCGCGGTCGGGGTCCTGGGCCCGGCGGCCGGCTACTTGTCGGCGTTGCAGGCCGGCTGCGGCATGGCGTCGGCGCTGCTGGCGGGTCGCTGGGCCGACCAGTGGGACCAGCGCCGGGCGATGGCGGGAGCGGATCTGGTGCGGGCCACCGTGCTGCTCGGGCTCGTGGCCTGGTGGCTCGGCCGGGGCGGGCCGCCGCCGCCGGGCCTGATCGTCGCCATCGTGGTTCTGGCCGCTGGCGAGGCGGTGTTCCGGCCAGCGCTGCAAGCGACCCTCCCGGGCCTGCTGCCGGACCGCGCGTTGCTGCCCGCCGCCAACGCGCTGTTCGACACGACGGAGCGGTCGGCAAGGCTGATCGGCCCCGGCCTGATCGGCGTGCTGGCGGGCATTTTGCCGGTGGTGCACTTCTTCACGCTGGACGCCACGAGCTTCCTGCTCTCCGCGGCCGCCATCGTGAGCCTCGGCCGGCTTGCCCGCCACGTGCCCCGGCCGCGTGCCTCGTTGCTGGCAGGGGTCGGGCGGGGCTTTGCCGTGGTGCGGGGCCACCGGTTGCTGTGGACGGTGCTGGTGTGCAGTGGCCCGATCAATGGCTTCTGGATCGCGGCGTTCTCGCTCGCCTTGCCGCTGCTGATCGAGCGCGCCGGCATCACCGGGCCGGGCGGGACCGGGCTCGGCGCCTATGGGCTGGTGATCTCCGCGTATGGCTGCACCAACCTGCTGAGCACGCTGGCCGTCGGCAGCCGCCCGATCCCATCCCATCCCGGCCGCCTGATGTTCGCGGGCACCGTCGTCACCGGGCTGGGCACCGCCGCGCTGGCCTTGGGAGCGAAGGCGGGATTACCGGCGCTGATGGCGGCCTCGGCATTGGCCGCGATCGGTGGCCCGTTGAAGGACATCCCGACCGCCGTGCTGCGGCAGACCGAGTTGCCGCCGGGCGACATCGCGGCGGCGATGCGCGCGTTCATGGTGGCGAGCTACGGGGGTGCGCTCGGCGCGATGCTGCTGGCGCCGACACTGGCGCATGCACTGGGTGCGAGCCGGCTGGTGATCCTGTGCGGCGTGGGTCTGGTCGCCCTGGCGGCCTACGGGCTTTCACTCCACTGGAACGACGAACGCTATGCCAGGACGTTGACCAGGGAGGTCTGAGTCCGGTCCTGCTGCAGCTGGGCTTGGGCCTTCTGAACGTCTTCCTGGGCCGTCCGCACGGCCTCGTGGTCCGCCACGATCGTCGACGCGCTCCCCCGGGGCTGCTGGTCGGCTGCGAGCTGCTGGGTCGCCTGGCTCACCGTGGCCGTCGCGAATTGGGCCGAGGACTGGTCCGATACCAGGTTGAACACCGTCACACTTCCGGCCCCACTCGCGCCCCGCGCCGAGAGGAACGAACTCTGCGCCGTCGCGACTCCGCTCACTGCGTCCATGACCGCACCCCCGAGTTGACCGAACTCCTACGGGGTCATCGTTGCGCGGAAAGCTTAAGGTTCTCTCAACGAAACGGACTAAAAACGGTCCAATGTCTCTATTTCGAGTCAATTCCGTCGTTTTACTTCTCCCTCTCCCGCGGGCGGGAGAGGGCCGGGGTGAGGGTGCGACTGTCGCCACACGCTCGGTCGTCTGTGCACAAGCCGCCCCCACCCCGGCCCTCTCCCGTGAAGGGCGGGAGAGGGAGAGGTTATTAGGCTGCGAGTTCCTGCACGTAGGTCGGGCCGTCGCCGGCCACCGTCGTGCGACGCATGTCGCGGACCTGCCCGGCGTCGAAGCGGCGCACCCGGTGCATCGTCTGGCGGTTGTCCCACATCACCAGGTCGAATTGCTGCCAGCGATGCACGTAGACGAAGCGGGGCTGGACCGCGTGCTCGTTCAGGTCCCGCAAGAACGCACGCGCCTCCGGCACCGGCCAGCCGACGATCCCGCCGGCATGCGACGACAGATACAGCGACTTGCGGCCGCTGACCGGATGCACGCGCACCAAGCGTTGCAGCACGGGCGCGAACATCGCCCGCTCCTCCTCCGTCAGCTGATCGAAGCCGAGCGCGCCACGGGAGTGCATCAGCGAGTGTTCGCAAACGAGGTCCGCCACTTCAAGCCGGGTCGCCTCGTCCAGCGCGTCATACGCGGCGCGCATGTCGGCGAACTCGGTGTTGCCGCCGGCGGTGGAGACGACCCGGCCGGACAGGATGGAGTATTTGGCCGGCGTCGCGCGAAACGAACTGTCCGAATGCCACAGCTGGTTGCCGAGGTTGAACATCCGCCGCCGGTCGTCCCGGGCGAGCGGCTTGCCGTCCTTGTCCAGGTTGGACACGTCGGCCATGCCCACCGGCAGCCGCTTTTGCTCGGGCTTGGTGACATTGCCGCCCTTGGTGTCCTCCAACTCGCCGAAATTGCGCGTGAAGGCCATCTGCTGCTCGTCGGTCAGCCGTTGGCCGGGGAAGACCAGCACGGCGAAACGGTCCATGCCGGCCTCCACGAACGCCACCTGGTCGGGAGTAAGCGGACGGGTGATGTCGAGCCCGGTGACGCGCCCTGCGAAACAGGGGCCGATCTGCTCGATGTCGAGTGCCATTTGCTGCGCTCCTTGGATGGTGCGTCGTTGGGACGGAGCGATGCTAACCCCGCCAAAGCGTTGCCGGAAGGGCGAACTATGCGGCGCCGTTCTCGACCAGACGCATCAGTGTCTCCAACCGGTCCGCCTCGGCCACCGGCTTGTCCGGACGCAACCGGGCCACGCGTGGGAAGCGCAGCGCCACCCCCGATTTGTGCCGGTTGGACAACTGCGCCGCATCGAACGCGATCTCCAGCACCAGGCCGCGCTCCACCTCGCGCACCGGGCCGAACCGGTTGGTGGTGTGGTTGCGGATCCAGCGGTCCAACTGCACCAACTCCGCATCGGTGAAGCCGCTATAGGCCTTGCCCACCGGCACCAGTTCGCCGTCCTCGCGCCACAGGCCGAACGTGTAGTCGGAGTAGTAGGAGCTGCGCTTGCCGTGCCCCCGCTGCGCATACATGACCACGGCATCGATCGTCAGCGGGTCCCGTTTCCACTTCCACCACTGCCCCTTCGGCCGGCCCGGCACGTAGGGACTGTCGGCGCGCTTCAGCATCAGCCCCTCGATCGAGGCGGCGCGGGTGCCGTCGCGAACGGCGGACAACTCGGCGACGCTGCCGAACGGGATCATCTGCGACAAATCCATGCCCTTGGGCCGGGTGCGCTCGAACCACTGCTCCAGCCGGGCCCGCCTGGCGTCGAACGGCAGCGTCCGCAGATCCTCCGCGCCGTCGAACAGCATGTCGTACAGGCGGACGTGCACGGGAAAGTCCTTCAGCATCTTGGCGCCGACGACCTTGCGGCCCAGGCGCTGCTGCAGGTCGGCGAACGGTGCCACCACGCCGTCCCGCATCACCAGCAACTCGCCATCCAGCACGGCATGGAAGTCCACCGACTGGATCACTTCGGGGAAGGTGTTCGACACGTCCTCCGCACCCCGGGAATAAACCCGGCGGCCGCCCGGCACCGCCACCAGCTGGGCGCGGATGCCGTCCCACTTCCACTCCGCCCGGAACGCAGCGGCGTCCAGCGCGGCCAGATCCGGCGCCTCGAGCGGCTGGGCCAGCATCATGGGGCGGAACACCGGGGCACCCGCCGGGTCGGGCCGGTCGCCGCGCCCCTCCAGCCAGGCGAACAGCGGCAGGTATGGTGGCGTGACGCCGTGCCAGACCTCCTCGATTTCATCCGGCGCGATCCGCCCGCCGGCCAGTTCCGCCAAGGCGACCTTGGCCAGCCGGGCGGAGGCGCCGACGCGCAGGCTGCCGGTAATCAGCTTCAGCAGCGCGTAGCGGCCCGAAGCGTCCGACGCGTCCAGCCAGCCGGCGACGATCTGCGGCAGGTCGGCCTTGGGGGTCGAAATCAGCGTCTGGATCACCTCGGTCATGCCGGGGGAGGGCTGGTTGGTGGGGCGCGCCGGCCACATCAGGGCGACGGTGTCGGCCAAGTCGCCGACGTAATCGTAGGACCAGGCGAACAGCACCGGGTCGGTCCGCGCCTCCGCCAGGCCGCGGATCAGCATGGGTTTGGCGGCCTGGAACGCCAGTTCGCCAGTGAGCGCGGCGAGGGCGAAACCGCGATCCGGGTTGGGTTCGGTTTCGAAGTAGCGGCGCAGCAGGGCGATCTTGGCGAGGCGGCCCGGCGTCAGCACCAGGTGCTCCAGCAACTCGGCGAATGCGATCATGACGGTGCTACGCTAGCACGGTCCCTTGCGTTTCCCGCCTGGGCGTGCTTCACACCGCGCCTTCCCTGCTGGGACGCAATGGCTGCGTCCCGGCTATGCCCATCCTGGGCCGATCCAGCCATAGGGACTACATATGCCATTGTATGAAACCGTGCTCATTGCACGGAATGACGTTACGCAGCAGCAGGTCGAGGCGGTCGCCGACACCATTGCCACCCAGTTCGAGACCGATGGCGGCACCATCCAGAAGCGTGAATACTGGGGCCTGCGTTCCCTCGCCTACCGCATCAAGAAGAACCGCAAGGGGCACTACATGCTCCTCGGCATCGATGCGCCGCCCGCCTCCATCAACGAGATGGAGCGGCAGCTGGGCCTGAACGAGGACGTGCTGCGCTTCATGACGATCCGCGTGGAGGAGATCACCGAGGAGCCGTCGGCCATCCTGTCCCGCAAGTCCGACGATCGCGAGCGCACCTTCCGCGGTCCGAAGCCGGCCGGCCGGTTCGAGAGCGGCCGCAAGCGCGGCTTCGACGACCGCGAGGAATTCCGTGCGCGCGACGAGTTCAGCCGCGACGAGCGCGGCTTCGGCGGCGGTGGCTTCAATCCGGGCGGGGAGGAATAACCGATGTCCGACGCACTGAACGATACCGACGTCAATCCCGCCGCCCGCCGCTCCGCCGTCGGCGCCCGCCGCCCGTTCTATCGCCGGCGCAAGTCCTGCCCGTTCTCCGGCCCCAATGCGCCGAAGATCGACTACAAGGACGTGCGGCTGCTATCCCGTTTCCTGAGCGAGCGCGGCAAGATCGTGCCGTCCCGCATCACCGCAGTGTCTGCCAAGAAGCAGCGCGAACTGGCCCAGGCCATCAAGCGCGCCCGCTTCCTCGCCCTGCTCCCGTACATTCTGGCCTGAGGAGCGACCCGTCATGGCCGCAATCGAACTGATCCTGCTGCAGCGGGTCGAGAAGCTTGGACAGATGGGCGACGTCGTGCGCGTCAAGCCCGGCTATGCCCGCAATTTCCTGCTGCCGGGCAAGATGGCCCTGCGCGCCAACAAGGCCAGCCGCGCCCTGTTCGAGACCCAGCGCGCCCAGCTGGAGGCGCAGAACCTGCGCCGCCGCGAGGAGGCCGAGCGCCTGGCCGAGCGGATCGGCCAGCTGAGCGTGGTGATCATCCGCCAGGCCAGCGACTCGGGCAGCCTGTATGGCTCCGTCTCGGCGCGTGACATCGCCGATGGCTGCGTCGCTGGCGGGCTGACGATCAACCGCAGCCAGGTGATCCTGGAGCACCCGATCAAGTCGCTCGGTCTGTCCAACGTGCGCGTGGTGCTGCATCCCGAGGTGTCGCTGCCGGTGACCGTGAACGTGGCCCGCAGCGCGGAAGAGGCCGAGAAGCAGTCCCGCGGCGAGCGCATCGGCCAGGATGCCGAGAACGAGGACGCCGCCGCGGACGAGGAGATTGCGGCACTGTTCGAGCCCGGCATGGAGCCTGGAACCCTGCCCGATTAGTCACGGGCAGAGATTTTCATTCTCCCTGCGCATAAAACTTATGCCGCCACGACGGCCGTCAGACCGAACATAGGTTTTTGACGAACGAAGTTCGTTACGGCACTTTCACGCTTGTACGATCGTGCCGGTGTGAGGTGGAATGCAAGCGGTTCTAAATGCGATCCTGAGAAAATTCATCACTCGGGGCCGTCTTTCGGTCCGCTACCCAGATGGAAGTCTCGTCACCTACGCCGGATCGGACGGCCCTGAGGCAGGGGTCGAAATCCGCACCAAGGCCGCGCTCCGCCGGTTGGTCAGGGACCCGGCTCTGGCGGTCGGTGAGACCTACATGGACGGAACCTTCAACCCGCTCGGCGGCACAATCGCCGACGTGTTGGACGTGCTATTCCTGAATTGGTCCGAAGGCGGCCAGCACCCCGGGGCCACGGTGCACGAATGGGTCCGCCGAGCCTTGCGCCGATGGGCCCAGTACAACCCGGCCAGCCGGTCGCGCCGAAACGTGGCGCATCACTACGATCTAGACGACCGGCTATACGGCTTGTTCCTGGATCGCGACTGGCAATATTCCTGCGCGTATTTCGCGACCGGCAAAGAAACGCTGGACGAGGCCCAGGCGGCCAAGAAGCGTCATATCGCGGCCAAACTGCTGCTTGATCGTCCCGGGCTGCGGGTGCTGGATATCGGCTGCGGCTGGGGCGGGATGGCCCTGACCCTGGCACGCGACTACGGCGCGCGGGTGCTGGGGGTCACGCTCAGCACGGAACAACTCGCCCGTGCCCGCCTGCGTGCCGAGGAGGCGGGGCTGGCCGACCGCGTGCAGTTCGAGCTGCTCGACTACCGCGACCCGGCGCTGGCCGGCCCGTTCGACCGCATCGTCTCGGTCGGAATGTTCGAGCATGTCGGCATCAACCACTACGACGCCTTCTTCCGCCGCGTGAACGCCTTGCTAGCCCCGGGCGGCGTGGCCCTGGTCCATGCCATCGGCCGGACCGCCGGGCCGCAAACGACCAACCCGTGGATCGCCCGCTACATCTTCCCCGGTGGCTACTCCCCTGCCCTGTCCGAAGTGCTCCCGGCCGTCGAGCGCAGCGGGCTGATCGCGACCGACCTCGAGATCCTGCGATTGCATTACGCGGAGACGCTGCGGCATTGGCGCCGCCGCTTCGCCGCCCGCCGGGCCGACGCCGAGGCGCTGTTCGACGAGCGATTCTGCCGCATGTTCGAGCTGTATCTCGCCGGGTCGGAGCTGTCGTTCCGCCGCATGGACCACATGGTGTGGCAGTTGCAGATCTCGCGCGACCTGACCACGGTGCCGCTGACCCGTGATTACATCGAGGCTGCCGAAGACGTGCGGGAAACCGCCCACGAAGACGCCGACTAGTAGAGCTGACCGTAGGGTGGGCTTCAGCCCACCACCTTGCCCGGCTGGTGGGCTGAAAGCCCACCCTACGTTCAGTTTCGTTCGGCCGTTTACATGCCCTTGGGGAGTTGGCGCTCGATCAGGCGGGCGTAGAGGGCCGAGCCGAACGGGATGGCTTCGTCGTTGAAATTGTAGCGGGGGTGATGCGGTGCGGCGCCTTCGCCGTTGCCGACGAGGATGTAGGCGCCAGGCACCTGCTCCATCATGAACGCGAAGTCTTCCGAGCCCATGGTCGGGCCCTTGGCACGGTCCACCGCGGCCTCGCCGACCAGGTCCGCGGCCGCGTCGGCGTATTCGGCGGTGTGCACCGGGTCGTTGTTCAACGGGGCGAAGATCCTGCGGAAATCCACGGTGGCCTTGGCGCCGAACCCGGCGGCGACACCCTCCACCACGCGGCGCATACGCTCCTCGATCAGGTCCATCACCTCGGTCTTGAACGCCCGTGCCGTGCCCGCCATCACCGCCGTCTGCGGCACGACGTTGTAAGCGTCGCCGGAGACGACCTTGGTCACGCTCAGCACCGCGGTTTCGGTCGGCGCGACGTTGCGGGCGATCACCGATTGCAGGGCAGCGCCGATGTGGCAGGCGGTCAGCACCGGGTCGATGCTCTGCTCGGGATGCGCGCCGTGGGAGCCCTTGCCCTCGATGACGATGTCGAAGAAGGCGCCGCCGGCCATCGCCGTGCCGGGGCAGATCGCGAACTCGCCGACTGCCATGCCAGGGCGGTTGTGCATGCCGAATACGGCATCGCACGGGAAACGCTCGAACAATTTGTCGTCCAGCATGGCCAGCGCGCCGCCAATGCCCTCCTCGCCGGGTTGGAAGATGAAGTGGACGGTGCCGTTGAAGTCCCGCGTCTCGGCCAGGTAGCGGGCGGCGCCCAGCAGCATGGTGGTGTGCCCATCGTGGCCACAGGCATGCATGATGCCCGGCGTGCCGCTTTTATACGGCAGGTCGTTGGCTTCGGCGATCGGCAGTGCGTCCATGTCCGCGCGCAGGCCGATCCGGCCCTGCCCGTTGCCGGATCGCAGCACGCCGACCACGCCCGTCTTGCCCACGCCGCGATGCACCTCGATGCCCCACGACTCGAGTTGCTCCGCCACCAGTGCGGCCGTGCGGTGCTCCTCCAGCCCGAGTTCCGGGTGGGCGTGCAGGTCCTGACGGAAGGCGGTGAGTTCGGTCTGGTAGCGGCGGATGTGATCGATCGTGGACATAGGGGGGCTTCCTTGCGGCTAGTCCCCGCAGGTTACAGCACGGGGGCGCCGACGGAACCCCACCCGGCGCATCAACGACGTTGACCCGGACGGCCGGCGAAGCTACCCCCGCCGCCTTGCTAGCAGGGACACGCGAATGGCGACGGCGACGGCAGAGGTCACAGACGACTCCCCAGATGCCCAGGTTGGCGGCATCGCGGCCGACCGGCTGCGCTCGATCATCGAGCGGGTGGAGCGCCTGGAGGAGGAGCGCAAGGCGCTCGGCAACGACATCAAGGACATCTTTTCCGAAGCAAAGTCTGCGGGTTTCGACGTCAAGGTGATCCGCGCCATCATCCGCATCCGCAAGCAGGAGCCGGCGGATGTGGAGGAGCAGGAGAGCCTGCTGGACGTGTATCGCCGCGCGCTGGGGATGTAGTCGATGGATCCGGTGTTCACCCTGACCGATGAGCCGGATCCGACCCTCAAGGACCGGTGCCGCGAAAACTTCCTGGCCGACGCGGCGGCCAAGGGCGTTCCGAACGATTACCGCACGCTCGCCATCCACTTCGAACGGGACGGCGTGTTGCTCGGTGGCCTGCTGGGCCGGACGCTGCGCGGCTGGTTGTACGTGGAGAACTTGGCGCTGCCGCAGAGCGAACTGGGCCGCGGCTACGGGACTCGCCTGCTGGCGATGGCGGAGGAGGAGGCAGTGCGCCGCCGTTGTATCGGCGTGTTCCTCAACACGGACGCGTTCATGGCCCCTGCGTTTTACGAGAGGCTGGGCTACACCGAGTTCGGGCGGCTCGAGGGCGAGGATCCTCGCTTCACCCGTATCTGGTTCAGCAAGAGGTTCGCCACATGACTTGGACGATCACGCAGGAACAGGAACCCGACCACGCCCTGCGCAACGCGATTTTGGACGTCCTGGTCAAGCACAACACCACCGCTTCGGGCAGCGATGGCGACTGGCAGGCGCTGGGCATCTCCGTGCGCGACGAGGCTGGGACGGTCGTCGGCGGGCTGTGGGGCTACACGCTGTATGGCTTCCTGTTCGTGGAATTGCTGGCAATGGGCGAAGCGAGGGGCGGCGGCGTGGGCCGCCAAGTCATGGCCCTGGCCGAGGCCGAGGCGAAGCGGCGGGGCTGCGTCGGGATGTGGCTCGACACGTTCACATTCCAGGCCCCTGGGTTCTACCCGAAGCTTGGCTTCACCGAGTTGGCCCGCATCGAAGGCTTCCCACCCGGTCACGACCGGTTGTTCCTGGTCAAGCGCTTCGACTAACCGAACTTGCTGTCTTCTCCCTCTCCCGCGGGCGGGAGAGGGTCGGGGGTGAGGGTGCGATAGCCGCAACCGCCTCAGTGTCAGAAGCGAAGCTGCCCTCACCCCGGCCCTCTCCCGTGAAGAACGGGAGAGGGAGTAGTCAGGCGGCCGTGAGCACCCCGCGGCGGACCTGGTCCTCCTCGATGGACAGGAACAGGGCGCGGAAATTGCCCTCGCCGAAGCCCTCGTCGCCCTTGCGCTGGATGAACTCGAAGAAGATCGGGCCGATCGCATTGGCCGAGAAGATCTGCAACAGCACCTTGGTGGCAGACCCGTCGCTGGTGCCTTCGCCATCGATCAGGATGCCGTTGCGCTGCAGCCGCGCCAGGTCTTCGCCGTGGCCGGGCACGCGGTCGGGCACGCGCTCGAAATAGGTCGTGGGCGGCGACGGCATGAACGGCAGCCCGTCGGTGCGCAGCCGCTCGATCGTGTCGTAGACGTCGTGGCAGCCGCAGGCGATGTGCTGGATGCCCTCGCCGTTATAGGCGTGCAGGTATTCCTCGATCTGGCTGTTGGCGTCGGCGCTCTCGTTGATGGGGATGCGGATGCGGCCGTCGGGGCTGGTCAGCGCGCGGCTGTGCAGCCCGGTGTATTCGCCGTTGATCTGGAAGAAACGGATCTCGCGGAAGTTGAACAGCCGCTCGTAGAAGCCGGACCACACGCCCATGCGGCCCCGCTGCACATTGTGGGTCAGGTGGTCGATGTAGAACAATCCGGCGCCGACCGGCCGCGGATCGGCGGCGCCCAGCCACTCGAAGCCGCAATCGGCCAGGCTGCCGCGGGCGCCGTGGTGGTCGATGAAGTAGATCAGCGAGCCGCCGATGCCCTTGATGGCCGGGACATCCAGCGAGAGCGCGCCATCCGCCGGGTCGGCCGGTTCGGCGCCCATGCTGACGGCGCGGTCGAAGGCGTGACGCGCGTCCGCCACGCGCCAGCCCATGCTGGGTGCGCAGGGGCCGTGCGCGCCGACGAAGCGGGTGGCGTGGCTGCCGGGTTCCTCGTTGACCAGGTAGTCCACGTCGCCCTGGCGATAGACCGTGATCGCGCGGGTGGCATGGCGGGCGACCGGGGTGAACCCCATCAGGTGGAACAGATCGTGCAGCTTCTGCGGCTCGGGATGCGCGAACTCGACGAACGCAAACCCGTCCAGCCCGGCGGGATTGGCGTCGGTGATCGTAGCGGCGGGTGCGTTGTGCGGATACGGGCCCATGGTCGTCTCCCCTTCGTTGATGCCAGATAGTCCCACAGCCGGGCCGCGAAGTGTGTGCGAAACGCGCCGCATTCGGGCCGTGACATGCATGGATTTCACCTCGTATCCTGGTCTGATGCACGAAGCAGTCACTTTGGATGGACTCGACCTCAAGCTGCTGTCGTTGCTGCAGGATGACGGGCGGATGTCGGTGCAAGATCTCGCCGACCGTGTCGGGCTGTCTGCGTCGCAATGCTCGCGCCGTCGCACCCGGCTGGAGGAGGCCGGCGTGATCACCGGCTACCGGGCCCAGCTGGACCCGGACCGGCTCGGTTTCGGGGTCACCGCGTTCATCCAGGTGAGTTTGGCGCGGCACTCGCCCGACAATGCCCGGCTATTCCGCAGCCTCGTGGAGCATACTGGCGCCATCCAACAGGCCTACGCCGTGACCGGTGACGCCGACTACATCCTTCGCGCGTCGCTGCCTGATTTGCGGGCGCTCTCGGCCCTGGTCAATGACGTGCTGCTTCCGCATGGCACGGTGGCCCAGGTTCGCTCGATGGTCGCGCTGGAGCGTCTGAAGGACACGACGACGCTGCCGGTTGCGGATTTGCGACTCTAGCGAGTGGTCTTTGTCAAGTTTGCCGACGGATCCCTCTCCGAACGGCTACGACTCGGGCTGCGTGCCGATTTGCCGCATTAACTGCGCGAAAGTTCAGCAAAGATTAACGCTGCGTTCGCGCCACTAGGCTATGGTGGCTTACACCCGACATTCTGGCCGTCCGGCGCGAGCCATGCGCCTGCCTTAATGCTGCCATGAGTCACATAGAAGTGACAGGTTGGAACGGGTTTTGCTTACAATTGCAAAAAGCTACCAGGCTTGCGCTTTTCTGCTTTATAACCTGTTGTGATGAAGGTCTCTGCGAAACGCGGAAGACCCTGGACGGAACCCACAAGAGCAGGGGGGATCGTACGGAAGATAGAACAAGCCGCCTTCCAGAGATCTGGAGGAAGTTGACTGCAAATTAGACCCATACCTTTTTGCTTTATGACCGCGCTTGGTCTTCAAGTTCGGTAAATCTGGTGAGGTTTGTATGAATCGACGGGACGACATCTTCTCGCTTCACAGCAGCCTTCGCGATCAGATGCGCGAGGTCGAGATGAGCCTGTCCGATTACCTCGACGCTTGCCGCGACGACCCGCAATGCTACGCGAGCCCGGCCGAGCGTATGCTGCGCGCCATTGGCGAGCCCGAGATGATCGACACATCGCGTGATCCGCGGCTCAGTCGGCTGTTCCTCAATCGCACGATCCGGATCTACCCGGCCTTCGCAGAATTCCATGGCATGGAAGAAACGATCGAACGGATCGTCGGCTTCTTCCGCCACGCCGCCCAAGGTCTCGAGGAGCGCAAGCAGGTTCTGTACCTGCTCGGCCCGGTCGGCGGCGGCAAATCGTCGCTCGGCGAGCGCCTCAAGGCGCTGATGGAGCAGGAGCCGATCTACGTGCTCAAGGCGGGCGACCAGCTCAGCCCCATCTTCGAGAGCCCGCTCGGCCTGTTCGACCCGGATACGATGGCGACCACGCTGCTCGAGCGCTACAAGATCCCGCGCCGGGTGCTGACCGGTATCGCCAGCCCCTGGGCGCTGAAGCGGCTCGAAGAATGGGACGGCGACCTCGAGCGGTTCCGCGTGGTCAAGCTGTTCCCGTCGCGCCGCAAGCAGATCGCCATCGCGAAGACCGAGCCCGGCGACGACAACAACCAGGACATCTCGGCCCTCGTCGGCAAGGTCGATATCCGCAAGCTCGAGAGCTATAGCCAGAACGACCCGGATGCTTACGGCTTCTCGGGTGGCCTGAACCGCGCCAACCAAGGCCTGCTCGAGTTCGTCGAGATGTTCAAGGCGCCGATCAAGATGCTGCATCCCCTGCTCACCGCGACGCAGGAGGGCAACTATCTCGGCACCGAGAACATCGGCGCGATCCCATTCCAGGGCATCCTGCTCGCCCATTCGAACGAGGCGGAGTGGCAGACTTTCCGCAACAACCGCACTAACGAGGCCTTCCTGGACCGGGTCAGCGTGGTGAAGGTGCCGTACTGTCTCCGCGTCACCGAGGAGAGCAAGATCTACGAGAAGCTGATCAGTGGATCGGCATTGGCCGATGCCCCGTGTGCGCCGCACACGCTGGAGATGCTGGCGCGCTTCGCCGTGCTGTCCCGCCTCAAGCCGCACGCCAACTCACGGCCGTTCGCCAAGATGCGGGTGTACGACGGCGAGAACATCCGTGAGACCGATCCCAAAGTAAAAACCATGCAGGAATACCGCGACGCCGCCGGCGTCGACGAGGGTATGGACGGCATCTCCACCCGGTTCGCCTACAAGGTGCTGTCGGCCACGTTCAACCACTCGTCCAACGAGGTCGCCGCCGACCCGGTCCATCTGATGTACGTGATGGAACAGGCGATCAAGCGCGAGCAGTTCCCGGCGGAAACGGAAGCCGCCTACCTCGCAACCATCAAGAGCGAGCTCGCGTCGCGCTACGCCGAGTTCATCGGTAACGAGATCCAGAAGGCCTATCTGGAGAGCTACGGCGATTACGGGCAGAATTTGTTCGACCGGTACCTGGACTACGCCGACGCGTGGATCGAGGATCAGGACTTCAAGGATCCGGACACCGGGCAGATGCTCAACCGCGAATTGCTGAACGGCGAACTGACCAAGATCGAGAAGCCGGCGGGGATCGCCAACCCGAAGGACTTCCGCAACGAGGTCGTGAAGTTCGCGCTGCGCACGCGCGCGTCCAACAACGGCAAGAACCCGTCCTGGACCAGCTACGAAAAGATCCGCGAGGTGATCGAGAAGCGGATGTTCAGCCAGGTCGAAGACCTGCTGCCGGTGATCAGCTTCGGCTCCAAGAAGGACAACGAGACGGAGAAGAAGCATAACGACTTCGTCAACCGGATGGTGTCGCGCGGGTATACCGAGCGGCAGGTGCGGCGGTTGGTGGAGTGGTACATGCGAGTGAAGCAGTCGGCCTGAGAACGCCATTGGACATCATCGATCGCAGGCCGAACCCACACGGCAAAAACCTAGAGAACCGGCAGCGCGTGATCGCCCGGGCCCGGGCGGCTGTCGCCCGGGCGACACGGGATGCCATCACCGACGGCACGCTCCGCGAAGCCGGGAAGGAACAGGCGGTCACCATCCCGTCGGACTCGCTGCACGAGCCGAGCTTCCACACCGTGTTCTCCAGCGGTCAGCGGCAGATGGTGTTCTCCGGTAACAAGGAGTTCTCCACCGGTGACCGCCTTGCCCGGCCGCAGGGCCGCGGCGGTGGCTCGGGCGGTCAAGGGGACGGCCAGGGTGGCGCGGAAGGCGAAGACGGGTTCCGCTTCGTCCTGACGCGCGACGAATTCCTCGACATGTTCTTCGAGGATCTCGAACTTCCGGACCTGGTGAAGAACCAGATCGTCGCGACCGAGACGATGGCGCCGGTCCGCGCCGGGATCAGCGTCGATGGCACGCCCTCGCAGATCGACATGGCGCGCACGATGCGCCAATCGATGGCGCGCCGGATCGGCCTGCGCCGCCCTAAGCCGCCGGAAGTGCTTGAGTTGGAGGCGGAGATCTTCGCGCTCGAGAACTCGGGTAACGATCCGGAGCGCCTGACCCTGCTGCGGGCCGAGGTGGAACTCGCGTTGCGGCGTTTGGCGCGGGTGCCGTGGATCGACCCGGTGGATTTGCGCTACCGCCGCTACAGCCACGTGCCGAAGCCGTCGGCGCGCGCCGTGATGTTCTGCCTGATGGACGTATCGGGCTCCATGTCGGAGCAGATGAAGGACCTGGCCAAGCGGTTCTTCCTCCTGCTGCACGTGTTCCTGGAGCGCCGCTACAAGCGCGTCGAGCTGGTATTCATCCGTCATACCGAAGTGGCGGAGGAGGTCGACGAGCACACCTTCTTCACCGACCCGCGCAGTGGCGGCACCGTGGTGTCGACCGCGCTAGCCGAGCTGATCCGCATCCAGAAGGCCCGCTATCCAAAGGATTCGTGGAACATCTATGCCGCGCAGGCCTCCGACGGCGACAGCTCCGGCGGTGACACGCAGAAAGCGGTGGCGATGCTGGAGGACAACATCCTGCCGATGGTGCAGCACTTCGCCTACATCGAGGTCGCGGCGTCGGCGGCGCTGATCCGCGGCCAGACCGATCTGTGGCGCGGCTACGAGCCGCTGTCGGCCAGGGCGCCGCGGCTGGCGATGCGCCGGGTTGCGGATAAGGGCGACATCTTCCCGGTGTTCCGGGACCTGTTCGGGCGCAAGGCGGCGGCGACCTCATGAGCCTGCTCTACGACAGTACCGACTGGGATTTCCACACGCTCCGCCGCAGCTACGATGCCATCGAACGGATCGCCTGCGAGGAACTCGGCCTCGAAGTGTACCCGAACCGCATCGAGGTCATCACGTCCGAGCAGATGCTGGACGTCTACACCGCGCATGGCATGCCGCTGACGTACCGGCATTGGTCCTACGGCAAGCGGTTCCTGCAGCACGAATCGAGCTATCGCCAGGGCTATTCCAGCCTGGCTTACGAGGTGGTGATTAACTCTAATCCTTGCATCAGCTACCTGATGGAGGAGAACACCGCCACGATGCAGGCGCTGGTGATCGCGCACGCGGCGTTCGGCCACAACCACTTCTTCCGCAACAACCATCTGTTCCGGCAGTGGACCGAGGCATCGGCGATCCTGGACTACCTGGAGTTCGCCCGCAGCTATATCAGCGGCTGCGAGGATCGCTATGGCGTTGCCGCCGTCGAGCGCGTGCTGGACGCGGCGCACGCCCTATCCCGCCACGGCGTGCACCGGCATGGCGGGGCGCGGCCGCTGAACCTGAAGCAAGACAGCAAGCGCGAACGCGAACGGCGGGATTACGACGAGAAGGTCTACGACGACCTTTGGCGCACCGTCCCGACCGGCAAAGCCGCACCCGCCGCGGATCCCGTCGGCGACCGCCGTCGCCATCTGGGGCTGCCGGAAGAAAACCTGCTGTATTTCATGGAGAAGACCTCCCCCAAGCTGCAGTTCTGGGAGCGGGAGATCATCCGGATCGTGCGGCTGATCGCGCAGTATTTCTACCCGCAGCCGCAGGCCAAGCTCATGAACGAGGGCTGCGCCACCTGGGTGCACCAGCGCATCATGACCCGGCTGCACGAGACGGGGCAGATCGACGACGCCTCGTTCCTCGAGGTGCTGCACTCGACCAGCAACGTGATCTACCAGCCCGGCTTCGATCATCCGGCGAGCAGCGGCACGTTCAATCCGTATGCACTCGGCTACGCAATGATGACGGATATCGAGCGCGTGTGCACCAAGCCGACGAAGGAGGACCGTGAATGGTTTCCCGACATCGCCGGCAATGGCGACCCGGTTGGTACGCTGCGTTACGCCTGGGCGAACTTCCGCGACGAGAGCTTCGTCCTGCAGTACCTTTCGCCCGCGGTGATGCGCCAGTTCCGCATGTTCCGGCTGATGGACGACACGACCGATCCCACGTTGCTGGTCGATGCGATCCACGACGACGCCGGGTATCGCGCCATCCGCCGCAGTCTGGCCCGCAGCTACGACCCTGGCGAGGGTGATCCCGACGTGCAGGTGGTCGACGTGGACCTGGCGGGCGACCGGCGGCTGATGCTGCAGCACCGCACCAAGCCGGGCCAGTTGTTGGCCAAGCGCGATGCCGAGCTGACGTTGCGCTACGTCTCCGCGCTGTGGGGCTACGAAGTGCGGCTGCAGGAGGTGGACAGCGACACGGAGTATGTGCTCGCCACGCACACCGCGAGCCCGCCTGCAGCCTAGCGGCGCAACGGGGGCCACAACAACGGCGACGGCTAGGGCCGGGCGAACCCCGCCATTTGCGCGTAACCACCGACCACCGCGCGAAGTTCAGCCTCGCTCGCCACCTCCTCCAACCGCGTGAACCCATCCGGCGCCCGGCTTTCCACCAGGTCGATCACCCGCTCCGGCCCGCCTGATCGATTGGCCTTGACGATGGCGCTCGTGGCGGGGGCGCGTTCAGCCTCGTAGGCGCGCAACGCCTGCACCGGGTCCACGGCCCCGGCCAGATGCGCCGCCAGCGCGTTCGCATCCAGGATCGCCTGGCTCGCCCCGTTGGAGCCGACGGGGTACATCGGGTGCGCCGCATCCCCCAGCAGCGTCACCCGGCCCCACGACCACCGGTCCACCGGGTCGCGGTCGACCACCGGGTACTCGTAGAACTCGGGCGTGGCGTGGATGATCGCGTCCACGTCGATGCCCGGCAGGCGGAAGCCGGCGACGCGCGGCATCAGATCTTCCAGCCGGCCCGGGCGGCTCCAATCCTCGCGCCGGGGTGGCGCGGTGCCGCCGGGGGCCACCCGCGCCATGACGGCCCAGTTGAGCAGGATGCGCCCGTCCGGCTCCGGCGCGATCGGATACAGCACCAGCTTGGCATCCATCCCACCGGCAATGATCATCGATCGGCCGTCGAGGAACGGCGGCCACGGCACGGCACCGCGCCACAGCATGATGCCGTTCCACGCGGGCGGCCCCTCGTCCGGATAGTAACGGGCCCGCACCACGGAATGAATACCGTCGGCCGCCACCAGCACATCGGCCCGGTGTTGCACGACGCTGCCATCGGGCAGCCGGAAGGTGGCGCAGACCTCACCGCCCTCGTCCGCGAAATCCGTCAGCATGTGGCCGCAATGGACGGGGAGGAGCCGCTCCACCGCCGCCAGCAGAACGCCCTGCAGCCGGCCGCGGTGGATGGAGAATTGCGGAAACTCGTGCCCCGCCCCGGTGCCGCGCAGCTCGCGCCACACCGTCTGGCCGTGGCGATTGGCGTAGGTCAGCTCGCGCGTGCGGATCGCCACCGCATCGAGCGCCGGCAGCAGCCCCAACCCGGCGAGCACGCCGATCGCATGCGGCAACGTGTTGATGCCCACGCCCAGCTCGCGGATCGTGGCGGACCGCTCGAACACCACCGCCTCGATGCCGCGCGCGTGCAGCGCCAGCGCGGTGGCGAGGCCGCCGATCCCGCCGCCTACGACCATGACCCTCATCGGCGCTCCTTACCCGCTTGGCAGCGGCAATATTATAAACTTAAACTATCGCTCTCGTGAAATGATGGGGTCTGGCATGCGGCGGGTCATACTGGCGGTTACGGCGGCGCTGCTCGCCGGGCCGGTCGCGGCTGAGACACTGAATGTGGCGGTGGTCGCAACGCTCTCCGGCTCGGCCGCCGTACTGGGGCAGCAGGCGCGGGATGGCTTCAATCTCGCGGTCAAGCAGCTCGACGGCAAGTTGGGCGGTATGGACACGCATGTCAGCATCATCGACGACGAACTGAAGCCGGACGTGGCGCTCGGCAAGGTCCGCACAGCGCTCGAGCGGGATCATCCGACGTTTTTCGTCGGGCCGATCTTCAGCAACGTGCTGGGCGCGATCGTGAAGCCGATCACCGATGCGCACTCGTTCCTGATCAGCGACAACGCCGGGCCGTCCTCGCTGGCGGGGAAGGCCTGCAATCCGTACTTTCTGACGACGTCGTATCAAAACGACCAGGTCCACGCCGTGCTCGGAAAGTATGCGCAGGACCAAGGCTATAAGAAGGTCATCACCCTGGTGCCGAACTACCAGGCCGGGCGGGACGCGGTCGCCGGGTTCAAGCGCGACTACAAGGGCGAGGTGGTGGACGAGCTTTACGTGCCGCTGGGGCAGCTCGATTTCTCGGCCGAACTGGCGCGCATCGCCGCCGCCAAGCCGGACGCGGTGTTCGCCTTCATGCCCGGCGGCATGGGCGTCAGCCTGGTGAAGCAGTATCGCCAAGCCGGCCTCACCATCCCCGTGTTGTCCGCCTTCACCGTGGACGAGAGCACGCTGCCGGCGCAGGGCGACGCGGCACTGGGCATGCTGGCCGGGTCGAACTGGGCGCCCGACCTGGACAACCCGCAGAACAAGGCGTTCGTGGCGGCGTTCGAGGCCGAATATCATTACGTGCCCGCCACCTATGCCTTTCAGGCGTTCGACGCCGCGATGCTGATCGACAGCGCCGTAAAGGCCGAGCACGGCAAGCTGGACGACCCGATGGGCATGCGGGCGGCGCTTATGAAGGCGGACTTCAAGTCGCTGCGCGGCCCGCTGCAGTTCAGCCCGAACGGCTTCCCGATCCAGAACTTTTATTTGACCAAGGTCGCCAAGCGGCCGGATGGCAAATACCAGACCGAGATCGTGCAGACGATCTACAAGGACTTCGCCGACGACTACGCCAAGGACTGCCCGTTGCACTAATGACAAGAATCGTAGGGTGGGGTGCGCTTTGGCACCCCACCACCCGCACGCACGATGGTGGGGTGCCAAAGCGCACCCCACCCTACGAATAGCCATGTCGGGCACGCTGCTCGCGGTGCAGGTGCTGAACGGGCTGCAGCTCGGCGTGCTGCTGTTCCTGGTGGCGGCCGGGCTGACGCTGGTGTTCGGCGTGATGGACTTCCTGAACCTGGCGCATGGCGTGCAGTACATGCTGGGCGCCTATCTCGCCGTGGCCATGGCGGCGGCGAGCGGCAGCTTCGTGCTCGGCCTGCTCGCGGCGTGCGTGGGCACGCTGGTGTTCGGCCTGCTGCTGGACCGGCTGGTGTTCCGCTTCCTCTACGGCGGCTCCCATCTGGACCAGGTGCTGGCCACGTTCGGCCTCATCCTGACGGCGAACGAGGCGGTGCGGATGATCTGGGGCAACGAGCCGTTGTCGCTGGCCGTGCCGGATGCGCTGTCGGGCAGCATCGCGCTCACCACGGGGCTGCGTTACCCGGTGTACCGGCTGGTGATCCTGGCGGCGGGCCTGCTCGCGGGTGCGGCGCTGGCGTTGGTGGTGAGCCGGACCCGCATAGGAATGCAGCTGCGCGCCGGGGCGACGCACCCGCAGTTGCTGGGCGCACTGGGCGTGGACACCGCCCGGCTGTTCGCGCTGGTGACCGCAGGGGGCGCGATGCTGGCCGGGTTCGCGGGCGCCGTGGCGGCGCCGATCCTGTCGGTCGAGCCCGGCATGGGCGACGGCGTGCTGATCCTGGCCTTCGTGGTCATCATCATCGGCGGCACCGGCTCGATCCGCGGAGCCGCGGTGGCGGCGTTGCTGGTGGGCTTGGTGGACACGCTTGGGCGCTCGTTCGCCACCGACCTGATGCGGCTGGTGCTGCGCCCGTCCGCCGCGAACACGGCCGGCCCGGCGCTGGCCTCGATGGCGATCTACGTGCTGATGGCCGTGGTGCTGGCGGTCCGCCCCGCCGGTCTGCTTCCCGCCAAATGACGGGAGGTTCTTCTCCCTCTCCCCTTGTGGGAGAGGGCCGGGGTGAGGGGTCAACGCGCACAGGTCGTGCCGGGACACCCCTCCCCCAACCCCCTCCCGCAAGGGGAGGGGGCTTTAAGCTGGCGATCCTGGGGGTGTTCGCGATCGCGCCCCTGCTGTTTCACGCGACCCAAACCGACTTCCTGCTGTTCCCCGCCACCCGCATCGTGGCCTACGCACTCGCCGCCGTGGCGTTGGACTTCGTGCTCGGTTACGGCGGAATGGTCAGCTTCGGCCACGCCGCGTTCATCGGCATCGGCGCCTACACGCTGGGCATCGCCGGGGTGAACGACATCACCGACGCCGCCATCACCCTCCCCCTGGCCGCGGCCTCGGCCGGAGCGTTCGCCCTGGTCACCGGCGCGATCGCGCTGCGCACCAGCGGGGTGTACTTCATCATGATCACCCTCGCCTTTGGCCAGATGGCGTTCTTCACCGCCGGCAGCCTGGCGCAATATGGCGGCGATGACGGGCTGACCCTAAACGGCCACTCCACCCTGTTCGGCACCGCAGTGCTGGAGAACCGGTTCGCCCTGTACTATGCCGCCCTCATCTGCCTCGCCGCAGTGCTGTTCGGGTTGGGGCTCGTGGTCCGCTCTCGCTTCGGCCGGGTGCTGCGCGGCTGCCGCGATGCGCCGGAGCGGATGCGGGCGCTCGGCTTCAACCCCTACCCCTACCGCCTGCTCGCCTACACCGTATCCGGGGCGCTCGCCGGCGTGGCGGGGGCGCTGTTGGCGGAGCTGACGCAGTTTGCCAGCCCGGCCTACATGGCGTGGCCCCGCTCCGGCGATCTGCTGGTGGCGGTGATCCTGGGCGGCGCCGGGTCACTGTGGGGGCCGGTGCTGGGCACGGTCGGCTTCCTCGCTTTGTCCGACTGGCTGGCCGACTGGACAGACCACTGGCGCATCGTGCTCGGGCCGCTGCTGGTCCTCGCCGTGCTGGTCCGCCGCCGGTGAGCGCCCTGCTGCAGCTCGACGGCCTAACCAAGAGCTACGGCGCGCTCGCCGTCACCCGCGACGTGTCGCTGACCGTCGAACCCGGCGAGGTGCACGCGCTGATCGGCCCGAACGGTGCCGGCAAGACCACGCTGGTGGGGCAGGTCGCCGGCAGCCTGCGCCCCGATCGCGGGCGCGTGCTGTTCGGCGGGCGGGACATCACGCGCCTGCCGCCGCAACGCCGGGCCAGGCTGGGGCTGGCGCGGTCGTTCCAGATCATCACCCTGCTGCCCGAGTTCACCGCCCGCGAGAACGTCGCCATCGCCGTGCAGCGCCGCCATGGCAGCTCCTTCCGCTTCCTGCGCGACGCCGGGCGGGAACGCGAACTGAACGCCGAGGCTGACGCCGCGCTTGGTTCGGTGGGGCTGGTCGACCGGGCGGACACCTTGGCCGCCACTCTGAGCCACGGCGAGAAGCGGCATTTGGAACTCGCCGTAGCCCTTGCCTGCGCACCCAAGCTGCTGCTGCTGGACGAGCCGATGGCGGGAGTCGGCCACGACGAAGCGGACCGGCTGCTCACCTTGCTGCGGGGGCTGCGCGGCCAGTTCGCCATGCTGCTCGTGGAACACGACATGGACGCGGTGTTCGCCCTGTCGGACCGCGTCTCGGTGCTGGTGGCCGGCGCCGTCATCGCCAGCGGCACCCCCGCCGCCATCCGCGCCGACCCGGCGGTGCGCGCCGCGTATCTCGGTGATTCCGATGCTTGAAGTCACCGGGCTGCAGGCCGGTTACGGCGGGGCGCAGGCGCTGTTCGGCGTCGACCTGGCGGTGGCCGACGGCGAGGCGGTGTCGCTGCTCGGGCGCAACGGCATGGGCAAGACCACCACCGTGCGCGCCGTGATGGGCCTGCTGCGCCCCTCGGCCGGCACCGTTACCGTCGGTGGCGAGGCTCTGACCGGCGCCAAACCCACTCGCATCGCACGCGCCGGGCTCGGCCTGGTGCCGGAGGGCCGCCAAATTTTTCCTCGCCTGTCGGTGGAGGAGAACCTGCTCGCCTGCGCCGCCAGCCGCCACGGCGCCCCGCGTTGGACCCTGCCCGGCATCTACGCCCTGTTCCCCCGCTTGCAGGAGCGGCGACGCTTCGGTGGCTGGCAGCTATCCGGCGGCGAGCAGCAGATGCTGGCGATCGGCCGCGCCCTGATGACCAACCCGCGACTGCTGATCCTGGACGAAGCGACCGAGGGCCTCGCGCCGCTCACCCGCACGGTGATCTGGGACTGCCTGCACGCGCTGAAGGCGGAAGGCATGGCGATGCTGGTGATCGACAAGAGCCTGGACGCCCTGCTGCGCCTGGCCGACCGGCACGTGGTGATCGAACGCGGCCAGGTCGTGTGGACCGGCGGCGGCGAAGCGCTGCTCGCGGACCGGGCAACGGTCGAGCAGGCGTTGCACGTGTAGGGAGGAGCAAACGACAGACCGAGGTTGAAGTGGCAACGATCCGGGCCGATTATCGCCTCATGAGCGGCTCGCGCGAGCAGCTTCGAACCCGGCGGGATGGCCTACGACGTGAGCGACCGCAACGCGCCGGCCTGGCTGGTCACCGCCGGTTGGCTCGAGCTGTTCCGCCATGACCGGCTATCCGGCGAAACCCACATCACCGACCACCCCTCCCCGGCCCCCTTCTTCAAGAGGAGGAGGAGTGGACTTATACCAAAAGCCTCAAGCACTGACCCTCGTCTCACCTGGTAGGATGCAATGCGCTTTGGCATTGCATCAGGCAAACGCGCCGATCATCGCGACGTGAAGGTGCAATCCTCCAAGCGGATTGCACCCTACGCCCCTGAGGCTACTACGCCCCTGAGTCTACTACGCCCGTGAGTCTACGTCTGGGGCGTCTGGTATTAGTACGCGTTGCCTTTGCTGTTCGGCACCCCACCGGTGGTCGGGCCGGTCACCGAGTTGACGCCCTCGCTCGGAATGTCGCCCAGTGCGCGCTGCCCGCCGCCGTTGGACGCGGTCACTCCGATCGGCGACTGAGTTGGCCGAGTGGATGTCATGCCGCCAGAGCCGGTGTTGGCGCAGGCTGCCAAGCCGATGCACGAGAGTAGGACGGCACCGGCAATCTTCATGGTCATTCAGATATCTCCTTGCGCGCAAACTAGTGGCCTGCGCGCTCGGGAAACGTCCGCGGTTTAGCCGAGGTTCATTGGATCTGCGGACCGACCGGCCTCTGACTGCTGGTCGTGATCGACCGGCATTGCATGGCAGCCACGATCACAAATACGCCTTGCCTGCCTCCAGCGCGAAGCGGGCCGGATCACCTTCCCAAATGATGCGCGCGTGTTCCAGGACGTACACACGGTCCGCGTGGGGGAGCGCGAAAGTCACGTTCTGCTCGCCCAGTAGAACAGTGATCGGGGTGGTGTTGCGCAACCGCTCCAGCGCGTGGCTGAGCTGTTCCAGGATGACGGGGGCCAGGCCCAGCGTCGGCTCGTCCAGGATCAGCAAGCGGGGCTTCATCATCAGGGCGCGGGCGATGGCCAGCATCTGCTGTTCGCCGCCGCTCATCTTGCCGGCGGCTTGGGTGGCGCGGGATTTAAGGATCGGGAACAGGTCGAACAGCCACTCCATCGTCCGGGTGCGTTCCGCCGTGGGCAGGTGGCCGCCGCCGAGGTCCAGATTCTCCCGCACGCTCATGCTGCCGAACAACTCGCGGCTTTCGGGGCATTGAACGATACCACCGCGTGCGATGGCCGCCCCGGTCTTGCCGGTCAGCGGCTTGGCGTCCCAGCCGATCGTGCCGGTATACGGCACCAGGCCGGAGATCGCGTTGAACAGCGTCGTCTTGCCCGCGCCGTTCAATCCGACGACGGAGACGAACTCGCCCTCGCGCACATGGATCGACACGTGGTCCAGCGCCTGGGCCTTGCCGTAGAAGACGCACGCATCCTTCACATCCAGCAACGGCGGGCCCGGCTTGTGGTCCAGTTCGGGGCGGGAGGCGATCTCGATGCTGCCGGCGCCCAGGTAAACCCGGCGCACGGTCGGGTTGGCCATGACGTGCTCGGCGCTGCCCTCGGCCACGTATTCGCCCAGATACATGGCGAGCACGCGGTCCACCAGGGCGGAGACGCTCTTCACGTTGTGGTCCACCAGCAGCACCGCGCGGCCCTCGTCGCGGAACCCGGCGATGAGCTCGGAGAAGGCGCCGACTTCCGGGGCCGTCAGCCCGGCGAACGGTTCGTCCACCAGCACCACCTTCGGGTCGCGGGCGATGGCTTTGGCCAATTCCAGGCGGCGCAAATCGGCGAATGGCAGCGTCGCGGGGCGGCGGTCGAACACGGCCCCCAGGCCGACGCGCTCGGCAATGGCGCGGGCGCGGGCGTCGACGGCCGGGTCGGCGAACAGCTTCAGCAGCGCGTCCGGCAGCAGCGCGAGCTTGATATTCTCCCCCACCGTCTGGCGGTGCAGCGGCCGGGAGTGCTGGAACACCAGCCCCACCCCCTGCCGGGCGATGCGGTGGGAAGGCCAGCCGGCGACGTCCACGCCATCAATGCGGACCTGGCCGGCGTTGGGCCGCTCGATCCCCATGATCAGCTTCATCACGGTGGACTTGCCCGAGCCATTCGGCCCGATCAGCCCCAGGATCTCCCCGGGCTGGATCGAGAAATGCATGTCCTTGACCGCAACCAGGCCGCCGAACCGCTTGGTCAGGCCCGAAACCTCGAGGAGCCCGGTCGTGCTCGTCGCCACGGTCGGCGCGTATTCGACGTTCATGCTTCACCCCGCCGATACAGCAACGTGCCAAGGAAGCCACCTGGCACGAGCAGGATGACGACCAGGGCAAAGGCCGACACCGCGAACGTGCTCAGTTGCCCAAGCGGGCGCAAAACCTCGCCGGCCGCCACCAAGAAGATCGCCCCGAGCGCGCCGCCGACGATGGTGCGCCGCCCGCCCAGCACCGCCGCGATGATGACCTGCACGCCGACCGCGATGTCGATCAGCGTTCCCGGCGAGGCGGTGCTCTCGTAGAACACCAGCAGCGCACCGGCGAGGCCGCTGAACAGGGCGGAGACGCAGAACGCCGCCAGCTTGTGCTTGGTCACGTTGAAGCCGAGCGCCTGGGCCTCGATCGGGTCCTGCCCGCAGGCTTGCAGGATCAACCCGAGTGCCGAGCGCGAGTAGATGAACAGGATCAACCCGGACAGGGCCATGAAGCCGAGGGCGAAGTAGTAGTTGAAGTTGTCGTCGATCGAGATGACGTCGGGGATCGAGAGCCCGATCTCACCGCCGGTCCAGTGCGCGAACACGGTAACGCCCTGCTGCAGCAGCAGCACCGCGACAAGGGTAATGAGGCCGAAATACGGGCCCGACAGGCGCAGCGCAGGGATCGCCAGCAAAAGCCCGCCGGCCACCGCGAGCAGGGCGCCGAATGCGACGCAGACGGCGATCGGCAAGCCGGTCTGCGCGTCCAGTATGCCGGCCCCGTAGGCACCGAGACCAACCAGGAAGGTTGGGCCGAAATTCACCTCGCCGGCAAACCCGAACAGGAGGTCCCACGACATGGCGAACACGGCGAAGTAGTACGCCGGGATTGCCACGCCGACGATGTAGCTGGACACGAAGAACGGCAGCACCGCCGCCAGCACCAGCCCGCCGAGCGAGCCCCAGAATAGCCGGGAACGCAACAATCCGTGCATCAGTGACGCCCCATCAAGCCCTGCGGCCGCACGTAGACGATGACGACGAGCAGGATCAGCGCCGGAATATTCCGCAGCGAGGGCGATACGAGATACGCGGTGAGCGTTTCGAAGTATCCGACGCAATACGCGGCGACCAGCGAGCCCGAGACGCTACCCAGGCCGCCGAGAACGACGATGGAGAAGGCGCTCGCCGTCAGGCTACCGACGTTGTCGGACGACGCGCCGAGGAACGAGCCGAGCAGCACGCCAGCCACACCCGCCAGAATGCCATAGATACCCCAGACGAGCAGCCGGATATGCTCCATCTCGTAGCCCAGCAGCGTGAGGCCGCGCGGATTGATGGAGGCGGCGAGCAGCGCGCGTCCGGCCTTGGTGCGGTTGATGAGCAGCCACAAACCGCCGATTGCCGCCCAGCAGAGTACGGCGGTCAGGATCTCGTTCGTGGGCGTGCGCACGCCGGCCAGCAGGGTCACGCCGGCGATCAGCGGCCGAACCGTGTGGGGGCTGGTGGTGGTGAGATAGGCGATCACCACCTGGATCATGATGCCCCACAGCAGCGTGCCGGTGAGCACGAAGATCTCGGTCTCCGCCCGCGGTATGGAGCGGGACCGCTGGATCGGCCGTACCACGAAGAAATAGGTGGCGAAGGCGACGGCGAGCCCGGTGCCCACGCCAGCCAACGCACCCCAGTAGGCGCCGACCGACTCCGCGGTGGCCCACGCGACGGTCGCGGCGGCGACCATGGTGCCGCCGTGGGCGAGGTTCAGCACGCCGGACACGCCGAACATCAGCGTGAACCCGACGGCCCCCAACCCATACAGCGCACTGATCGCGAACCCGTCGATCAGGATCTGCATCGTCAGCATAGACGACTCCCTCTCCCCTCGAGGGAGAGGGCCGGGGTGAGGGGGGACACCCACACCCAACCGGCCAGCACCAGACTCGGGTGCTTACCCCTCACCCCGACCCTCTCCCTCAAGGGGAGAGGGAGAAGGCTTTGCACCCGCACCGAGCGGCTCAGTTCGTCAGCTTGATGAACGACGGGAACACCAGTTTGCTGTCGCCGGCCACCGACTTCGGCCACACCGCCACCATCTTGCCGTTCTGCCACTGCACGAACAGACCGCTCACGGCGTCGGTGCCGTAGACCATACCGTGGGTGTGCGCGTTGTCCTTGTCGTAAAACTTCACCGTGCCGACCGTGCCGGGCCAGTCGGTGTGCTCCAGCGCATCCACCATCTTGTCCGGGTCGGTGCTGCCGGCGCGATGGATCGCGTCCATGATGTAGTACACTTCGTCATACGCGCCGTAGCCGGAATACGCCGGCGAGACGCCATACTTCTTGATGTAGGCGGTCGCGAACGGGATCGTCTTGGGCGTGGTCGCCACCGTCTCCACCGCCATGTTCTGCAGCACCACGCCGTTGGCGGCGCCGTTGGTGTCCTTCCAGAACGTGGTCGACGTTGCCTGCGACGAGATGCCGAACATCGGGATCGGCACCTGCTGGTTGGCCCACTGCACCGTCGGCTGCACGCCAACATGACTGATACCGGTGATCAGCACGTCCGGCTTCTTGGCTTCCAACTCGTTGTAGATCGGCGTGAAGTCCGTCGTGTCCGGCGACATGCGGATGTGATCGACAACCTTCAGCCCAATCTTCGGCAGGCAAGTCTCATACCCGGCGTCGAGCGGCCCGGTCCACGCGGCGTCCTCGCTGAAGATCGCCGCCGTCTTCATGTGATAAGCGTCGACCAGCATGTCCTTGGCCGCATCGCAGGTCGCCTGCGCCAGGAACGAGGAGGCGAGGTAGCCCTGGAAGAAGTATTTCAGGTGCGAGTAGTCGTCGTGGACGCGCTTGGTGATGTCGTCGCTGGCCGCACCCGGCGTGACCGTCGGCATCTTCAGCCGGCCGGACCAGGGCTCCAGCGCCAGCGCCACTTCGGAGGTGTAGGACGCGATCACCGCGCTCACCTTGTCCTGGCTGGCCAGCCGCTGCATCGCCCGCACGGCGTCGGCGGCGGAGTTGTGGTCGTCATATGCCACGATTTCGACCATGCGGCCGTCGATACCGCCCTTGGCGTTGATCTCGTCGGCGGCGATCTGCGCCGCGTTGGGGATGGCAATGCCGGAGATGGCGGAGTTCTCGGCGATCACCCCGATCTTGACCGGGTCGGCCGCAAGCGCCACGGCTGGCAGCGCGAATGCAGCAAGGGCGGCCGGTAACAGGCGCAGGATCGACATTGGGATGCTCCTCGGGGACGCCGGCGATTTCTCCGGCATTGACGGGGACGCTAATGCAATCCCGCTAGGCGAGTAAATCGGCAATCACGCGCTGGCGCGGCACCCGGCGCGCTTTATGATGCAAACGGCTAAATATGGAGCAAATGTGAATGTCGAACATGATGGTGCAGGCTGCGGACGGTTCGGGCAGCTTCTCTGCTCTGGTCGTCGAGCCCAGTAAAACCCCGGCTGGTGCGGTGGTGCTGATCCAGGAAATTTTCGGCGTGAACGACGCGATGCGGTCAGCCGCCGCCCAAGTGGCCGATCTCGGCTTCATCGCCGTCTGCCCCGACCTGTTCTGGCGCCTGCAGCCCGGAATCGACCTGACCGACAAGACCGAGGCCGAGTGGAAGCAGGCGATGGATTTCCTCAACCGCTTCGACCAGGCCAAGGGCGTCGAGGATCTGAAGGCCACCGTCTCGGCCGTGCGCACCATGCCGGGCTGCAACGGCCATGTCGGCACGATGGGCTACTGCCTGGGCGGCCGATTGGCGGTGATGATGGCCACCGGGTCGGATTCGGATGTCAACGTGTCGTATTACGGCGTCGGCATCGACGACCAGATCCCGCAATTCGGCGCCATCCGCGCGCCGCTGGTGATGCACATCGCCGGCGAGGACGGCTTCTTCCCCGCCGACAAGCGCGCGCTGGTGATCGCAGCGGCGAAAGGTGCGGCGCATGTGCACGCGTTCAACTACGCCGGTGCGGATCACGGCTTCGCCCGGGTGAACGGCAACCATTGGAACGGCCTCGCCGCCGCGATCGCCAACGGCCGCAGCGCCGAAGCCCTGGCCGCAGCGCTGGCATGAACGATGTACCGTCATGCCGGGGCTTGACCCCGGTATCCACGGGGTCGGGCTGGTGACGTCGGACGAGTGTTTGGCACTGCATCAGGCAACAGGACCGGGCCGGTGTCTGCGGACCGCCGTGGATACCCGGATCAAGTCCGGGCATGACGGTACGTGACCGTCATCGGTGTGGATTTCGGCACGACGAACACCGTCGTGAGCCTGCTGCTGCCCGACGGCACGGCGCAGACGGTGCGCCACCGCTTCGGTACCGCGGAGCTGGACGTGGTGCGCACCCTGCTCTGCTTCTGGAACGAGGGCAGCGGCAAGCATTTGGCGCTACGCAACGGCGTCGGCCCGGCGGCAATCGAGGCGTATCTGGACGACCCGCTCGAGAGCCGGCTGATGATGTCGCTCAAAAGCTACCTGGCGCAGCGCAGCTTCACCGAGACGCGGGTGTTCGGCCGCAGCTTCACGCTGGAGGACCTGATCGCGTTGTTCCTCCGCCCCGTCGTGCCGCAGATTACCGAAGGCGCCGTGCTGGTGGCCGGCCGCCCCGTGCGCTTCGCCGGGGACGCGGCGGACGACGCGCTGGGCGAGCGGCGGTTGCGCCGGGCCTATGCCGACATCGGTTGGGGGCAAGTGCAGACGGCGCTCGAGCCGGAGGCCGCCGGCTACCGCTTTGCCCGCAGCCTGACCGCTCCCGCCACCGTGCTGATCGGTGACTTTGGCGGCGGCACCAGCGACTTCTCCGTGCTGCGGTTCGAGCCCGGCAGCAATCGGCCGGTGCAGCCGCTCGGTCATTCCGGCGTGGGGCTGGCAGGAGACACGTTCGACTACCGGATCATGGACCACGTGGTCTCGCCACTGCTGGGCAAGGGCAGCACCTATCGCGTGTTCGGCAAGGATCTGCCGGTGCCGGCCGAGTACTATTCCAGCTTTGCCCGCTGGCACCGGCTGTCGCTGATGCGGGCGCCGCGGACGATGCGGGATATCGAAACGGTCGCCCGCACGGCGGAGCATCCGGAGCGGCTGCAGGCGCTGCTGCGGCTGGTGCGGGACGAGATGGGGTATGAGCTGTATCGCGCGGTGTCGGGGGTGAAGGCCGAACTGTCCCGCAGCGAGAGCGCGGTGCTGCGGTTCGAGCACGCGGAGGTGTCGATCGAGGAAACGATCACCCGCGCGGCGTTCGAAGAGTGGATCGCCCCCGATATTGCCCGGATCGCTTCGACGGTGGATGCGGCGCTGACGGAAGCCGGGATCGCGGACAAGGGCATCGACAGGGTGTTCCTGACCGGTGGAACGTCGTTGGTGCCGGCGGTGCGGGGATTGTTCACGTCGCGGTTCGGCACCCACCGGGTGACCGGCGGCGGAGAGTTCGTGTCGGTGTCGGAGGGATTGGCGCTGATCGGCCGCGACCGCGTGTCAAGCAGCCAAATCTAACGCCGTCTACTCCCTCTCCCCTTGAGGGAGAGGGTCGGGGTGAGGGGTGTGGCGCCCCAGTCCCCGCCGATCTATTTTACTAGAACCGCTCCCTGGATAGACCAGAAGCGTCGCTTACCCCTCACCCCGGCCCTCTCCCTCAAGGGGAGAGGGAGACGTGATTTATCGGGGTGACAGCACCATGATCATCTGGCGGTTTTCCATGCGGGGCATCTGCTCGACCTTGGTCTTTTCGTCCATGTCGCCGCGGATGCGTTCCAGCACCTTGATGCCGATGTCCTGGTGGGCCATTTCGCGGCCGCGGAAACGGAGTGTGACCTTGACCTTGTCACCCTCGTCGATGAACGAGTTCATCGCGCGCATCTTTACCTGGTAGTCGTTCTCGTCAATGTTCGGCCGAACCTTGACCTCTTTGATTTCGACGACCTTCTGCTTCTTTTTAGCTTCGTTCTTCTTCTTTTGCGACTCGTACTTGTACTTGCCGTAATCGAGGATCTTCACCACGGGTGGATCCGCGTTCGGGCTGATCTCCAACAGGTCGAGGCCCACCGCCTGCGCGCGAATCATCGCGTCACGCGCGCTCATCACGCCCTGCATCTCGCCTTCAGCATCGATCAGGCGCACCTGCGGGCTGCGGATATCTTCGTTGACGCGGGGACCGTCTCGTCCTGGTGCGCCACCGTTTGGCATTGGGCCTCTAGCTATTGTGAGCTCCTGTCATAATGGATCGTCGGGCGCCAGTCTTGCAGCAGACTGCTTAACGAATCAAGAAAACTCGTGGTTCGGAGCGCCTGACCGAGCAATATCGGGCGGCGTGGCCTCGCGCGCAAGCCCGTCCAGCGCCGCGGCCAGCGATAGAACCTCCTGCGCCTGCCCGCCCAGCCGCCGCAGGGCCACGGTGCGCTCCTCGGCCTCCTTGCGGCCGACCACGGCGATGATCGGGATGTGCTGCAGGCTGTGCTCGCGGATCTTGGCGTTGATCTTTTCGTTGCGCACGTCGGTCACGACCGACACGCCGCGCTTGCGGAACGCCTCGGCGACCTCCTCGGCATAGGGTGCGGCGTCCGTTACGATGGACGCGACCACCAACTGCACCGGCGCCAGCCAGAGCGGGAAGCGGCCGGCGAACTGCTCGATCAGGATGCCAAGGAATCGTTCGAAGCTGCCCAGGATCGCCCGGTGCAGCATCACCGGGCGCTGCCGCGAGCTGTCATCGGCGATGTAGCTCGCGTCCAGCCGCTCGGGCAGCACGTAATCGACTTGCAACGTGCCGCACTGCCAGTCACGGCCGATCGCATCTCGCAACACGAATTCCAGCTTCGGGCCGTAGAAGGCCCCTTCACCGGGATTCAGCTCGTACTCGACACCCGCGAGCGCACAGGCTTCCCGCAGGGCGGCTTCGGCGCGGTCCCAGTCGGCGTCGTTGCCGGCGCGGATGTCTGGCCGATCGGCAAATTTCACGCGAAAACTGTCGAAGCCGAAGTCACGGTAGACCGAAGCCAGCAAGTCCACGAACCGTGCCGTCTCGGACGGAATCTGCTCCGTCGTGCAGAAAATATGCGCATCGTCCTGCGTAAAGGCGCGCACCCGCATGATGCCGTGCAACGCGCCGGACGGCTCGTAGCGATGGCACGAGCCGAACTCGGCCATGCGCAGCGGCAACTCGCGGTAGGAGCGCAGGCCGTGGTTGAAGATCTGCACGTGGCATGGGCAGTTCATCGGCTTCAGCGCGAGCGTGCGCTTCTCGTCCTCCACATGGGCCACGAACATGTGCTCGCGATATTTCTCCCAGTGGCCGGATTTCTCCCAAAGCACACGATCCACCAGTTGCGGCGTCTTCACCTCCTGGTAACCGGCATCGTCCAATCTGCGGCGCATGTACATCTCGGCCGTGCGGTAGAGGCGCCAGCCTTTCGGATGCCAGAAGATGGAGCCGGCGGCCTCCTCCTGGATATGGAACAGGTCCATCTCGCGGCCCAGGCGGCGGTGGTCGCGCTTCTCCGCCTCCTCGAGCTGGAGGAGGTAGGCGTCCAATTCCTTCTGGTCGCGCCAGGCAGTGCCGTAGATGCGCGTCAGCATCGGGTTGCGATGGTCGCCGCGCCAATACGCGCCCGCGACTTTCTGCAGCTTGAACGCCGTGCCGACGTCACCCGTGCCGCGCATGTGCGGGCCGCGGCAGAGGTCGATCCAGTCGCCCTGTTTGTACAGGGTGATGGTTTCCGTCTCCGGCAGGTCGCGGATCAGCTCGGCCTTGTAGCGCTCGCCGCGGTCCTCGAAGAAGCGGATCGCGTCGTCGCGGTCCCACACTTCGCGTTCGAAGCGGGCATTGCGGGCCACGATCTCGCGCATGCGGGCCTCGATCCCCGCAAAGTCCTCGGGGGTGAACGGCTCGTTGCGGGCGAAGTCGTAGTAGAAGCCGTTCTCGATCGACGGCCCGATCGTCACCTGCGTGCCGGGGTAGAGCGACTGCACGGCCTCCGCCAGTACGTGGGCGGTGTCGTGGCGGATCATCTCCAGCGCGTCGGGGTCCTTGCGGGTCACGAACACGAGGCTGGCGTCGGTGTCGATGGTGCGGCCGAGGTCTTCGAGCTTGCCGTCGACCTTCATCGCCAGGGCGGCGCGGGCCAGGCCGGGGCCGATGGCGGCCGCCACGTCGGTGCCCGTGACCGGCCCGTCGAAGCGGCGCACGGAACCGTCGGGCAGGGTAATGGCGGGCATGTCAGAGTGCTTCCAGATTGGCCGGTTGAGGGACATGGACCGGCGGGAGGGCCGCGGCAACCCTCGCGACTGGCAGGTCTGCCAGGTCCGGCACGGCCAGCACCGTCACATCGCCGCGGGGACGGGTGAGCGCCGGGTCACTGTCGTCGGAGAACAGCGCGATCGTGGGCAGGCCGAGAGCGGCGGCAAGGTGGGTGGGGCCGGTGTCGTTGCCGACGGCCAGGCTGGCGGTGGCGATGGTTTGGGCGAGCTGCAGCAGGGTGGTGCGGCCGGTGAGGTCTGTGGCTTGTGGGCACAGGGTGCGGATGGCGGCGGCGTGGGGAGAATCGGCGGCGGAACCGACGATCGTAACCGGGCCACGGGACGCCAACAGGGTGGCGAGTTCACCGAACCGCTCGGCGGGCCAGCGTTTGCGCGGGCGGTGCGGGGCAGCGCCCGGAATGAGAATCGCCCCGCCCCGCCCTATGATCGAGCGGTTGCACAGGCCTTCTTCTCCCTCTCCCGCGGGCGGGAGAGGGCCGGGGTGAGGGTGCGATCGCCGTCCCGAGATTGATTCCAGCGGCAAAGCAGCCCTCACCCCAACCCTCTCCCGTGAAGGACGGGAGAGGGAGAAGACAGATGTGGTCGGCTTGCCCTCGAGAGGAGCGGGCTCTTTTTTGCCGCGGAGCCAATCGAGGTCCGGTGTGGGGAATTGGCTGACCCCGGCCATCGCCAGTTGATCGCGCTGCCGCTCGACCGTGTGCATCGCATTCCGATCCGGATTGGCATGCGGATGCGAACATTTCACCGCAATCCCCGACCAAGCCGGCCCCCCGGCGAGCCAAAAATACCAGCCGGAGCGCTTTGACGTTTGCAGATCGTAGACCTGATCGAACCCCCGCAACGCCCGCCGCAGCCGTGACAACGCCGGCAAGTCCCAGGGACGCGGACGCGTATCCACCAGTACCCGGTCGAACCAAGGCGCCGCGCGGGCGAACTCGGCAAACGGCGGCGTGGTCAGCAGCGTGATCTCAGCCCCGGGATGCTGCGCCCGGATCGCGGCGAACGGTCCGAACGCCAGCACGAAATCACCAAAGGCGCCCAGCTTGATGACGAGAACCTTGTTCAAGGCGGGGGTCTCACGCCAACAACTCGCGGTATACCTCCAGCGTGGCCTGCTGCATCGCGGCGGTGGTGTAGTGGATGCACACGCTCGCCCGCGCCTGGGCGCCGAAGGCCGCACGCTCCGCCGGGTCGAGTCGCAGGATCACGTCCAGCGTCGCCGCCAGGGCGCCCGGGTCGCCGGGGCGGACGCGCCAGCCAGTGACGCCGTGCTCCACCGTTTCGGCGGTCCCGCCGGCGTCGCTGACCACCACAGGGCGGCCCATGGCCTGTGCCTCGATCACGGTGCGGCCGAACGGCTCGGGCTCGACCGAGGGGTTGACCACGATGTCGGCCAGCATCAACGCGGCCGGCATGTCCTCGCAATGGCCGACCAGGCGCACGCGTTCGGACAGGCCGAGCGCCTCGGCCCGAGCCAGTAGCTCGCGGCGGTAGCGGGCGCGGCCTTGTTCGGCGCCGACCAGCACGAGGCAGACATCCTGCCGCTCCAGCCGGGCCATCGCCTCCAGCATGACGGACTGGCCCTTCCACCGGGTCAGCCGCGCGGGCAGCATGATGGTGGAGGCGCCGTCGGGCAGGCGCCACTGATTGGCCAGGCGGGCCATGCGGTCGCCGGTGACGGCGGCCGGGTCGAAGATCGCGGTGTCGACGCCGCGGGGGATGACGCGCAGCCGGGCCGGGTCGACGTGGTGGCGCGCCTTCAGCTTGGCGGCGACGAACTGGCTGATGGCGATGATCCGTTCGCCCCGCGCCATCACCGCGTTGTAGCGGCGCTTGCCCGGCGCGTTTTCCTTATACACGCCGTGCCAGGTGGTCACGAACCGCGCGCCCGTCTTGCGGCAGGCGAGCCAGGCGGACCAGGCCGGCGCGCGGGAGCGGGCGTGCACGATGTCCACCTCCGCGGCGCGGATCAGGAAGGCCAGCCGGGCCGCGTTGCGCCAGATGCGCGCGGGGTTCTTGGAGGCCAGTTGCAGCGTGATGTGGGTGCCGCCCGCCCGCTCCACCGCGGCGACCAACCGGCCGCCCGCGCTCGCCACCAGGGCGTTGCCGCCGGCGCGAACGATGGCCTGCACCATCTCCACGGTGCCGCGCTCCACACCGCCCGTTTCCAGGGCGGGGAGGACTTGCAGCACGGTGAGGCTCAAATCTTCGGACATGGTTTTACAGTATACGAGAACGCGTTGGGACGGGAGTGGCTGGATGGAACGGGGTCGCATCGATAACGGGGCCGGTACGGATCTGGCGTGGCAGCGCCTGGGCGGGCGGGGGCCGACGCTGGTGTTCCTGCCCGGCTTCGGCAGCGACATGACCGGGGACAAGGCCACCGCCCTCGCCGCGCTGTGCCAGGAGCGCGGGCAGGCCGTGCTGCTGTTCGACTATTCCGGCCACGGCGCCAGCGGCGGCACCTTCACCGACGGCACCATCGGGCGCTGGGCGGCCGATGCGCTGGCCGCCATCGACGGGCTGACTGCGGGGCCGTTGGTGCTGGTCGGCTCCTCCATGGGCGGCTGGATCGGCCTGCTCGCCGCCCTCGCCCGGCCCGGCCGCATGGCCGGGTTCGTCGGCGTGGCCGCGGCGCCGGATTTCACCGAGGCGCTGATGTGGGAGTCGATGCTGCCCGCCGAACGCGCCACGCTGGAGCGGGACGGCGTGCTGCACATCCCCAGCCCCTATGGCGAACCGACGCCCATCACCCGCGCGCTGATCGAGGACGGCCGCCAGCATCTGCTGATGGGCGCGCCGATCCCCCTCGCCTGCCCCGTCCGCCTGCTGCACGGCCAGGCCGATGCGGACGTGCCGTGGGAGACGTCGCTCCGCCTGGCGCAGCGTCTGACGGGCGAGGATGTGCAGGTCGTGTTGGTGAAGGATGGCGAGCACCGCCTGTCCCGGCCCGGCGATCGGGCGGTGCTGCACGCGCTGGTGACGCCGTTGCTGGCTTGACCCGGCCCGCCCCGCGGTTCTAACGCCGGGTCAGCCAAGAGGTACTGTGATGCACGACATACGGGCGATCCGTGACGACCCCGCGCTGTTCGACCAGGCCATGGCCCGGCGCAGCGTGTCGCCGGTCGCCGCCGGCCTCGTGGCGACCGACAGCGAGCGCCGGTCCGCACTGACCGAGTTGGGCGAGCGCCAGGCCCGGCGCAACGCGCTCGCCAAGCAGATCGGCCAACTCCGCCGCACCGGCGCCGACAGCGCGGCGCTCGAGGCGGAGGCGGCGGCGTTGCGCGACGACATGACCGACCTCGAAACGCGCGCCGCGGCGGCGGAGGCGGATATCCAGGCGCGGCTCGCCAGCCTGCCGAACGTGCTCGATCCCGACGTCCCGGATGGCGCGGACGAGGCGGCCAATGTCGAGGAGAAGCAGGTCGGCAGCCCCGCCGCGCTCACCGTGGCGCAGCAACATTTCGAGTTGGGCGAAACACTCGGCCTGATGGATTTCGCCGCCGCCACCAAGCTCGCCGGCTCCCGCTTCACCGTGCTGCGGGGGGCGCTGGCCCGGATGGAGCGCGCGCTCGGCCAGTGGATGATCGACCTGCACGTGGCCGAGCACGGCTACGAGGAAACCGCCGTCCCACTGCTGGTGAACGACGCGACGGCGTATGGCTCGAACCAACTGCCGAAGTTCGTGGAGGACATGTTCCGTACCACCGACGGGCGCTGGCTGATCCCGACCGCCGAGGTACCGTTGACCAACATGGTGGCTGGCGAGATCGTGCCGGAGGCGAAGCTGCCGCTGCGCATGGTGGCGCTTACCGATTGTTTCCGCTCCGAAGCCGGGTCGGCCGGACGGGACACCCGCGGCATGCTGCGGCAACATCAGTTCCGCAAGGTCGAGCTGGTCTCCATCACCCGCCCACAGGAGTCCGACGCCGAGCACGAGCGCATGACCCGGTGTGCCGAGACGGTGCTGGAGCGACTGGGCCTGCCGTATCGCCGCATGCTGCTGTGCGCCGGGGATACTGGCTTCGGCGCCGCCAAGACGTTCGATCTCGAGGTGTGGCTGCCAGGCCAGGGAGCGTGGCGGGAGATCAGCTCGTGCTCCAACACGCGCGCCTTCCAGGCCCGGCGGATGAACGCACGGTATCGCCCGCCGGAGGGCAAGCCGGACTTCGTGCACTCGCTGAACGGCTCCGGGGTTGCGGTCGGGCGGGCGCTGATCGCGGTGATGGAGACGTATCAGCAACCGGACGGGTCGATCACGGTGCCGGAGGTGCTGCGGCCGTACATGGCGGGGATGGACCGCGTTGGAGAGCGCTCCTCCGCTGCTTGAGGCGGGGCGATCGCATTCGCTGTCTTCGTTATCGGCGCCACCGCCGTGTCAGGTCGCCGACGTGGAATAGCAACGCCCCGAGCAGCGGCAGCGACAGCCAGCCCCACCAGGCCCCCGCCAGCCCCGCCCGCATGGCAGCCAACAGGCACATGCCCGAGAACAAGTTCGGCAGCAGGTCGATCGGTGCGATGCCGCGCCTGGACATGCGCCACACCATCACCAGCACCGCGCCCTCCAGTGCCATGCCGATCAGGATCAGGTCCAACACGCGGCCGCTCGTGATCCAGGCAACCAATCAGTGATCCTTCGCGACGGCCCGGCGTACCCGCCGCAAGATGAGCGCGATCAGCCCGGCGACGATCGGGATCGACACCGCCATCGCGATCGGCGGCGAAATGCGCAGCCCCGCTTCGTGCAAGCCCTCCGCGAGATGGCCGACCAGCCCGACCGCGTAGTACGTCACCGCCGCGATCGAGAGCGTTTCCACCGTCGATTGCAGCCGAAGCTGCAAGCGGGTGCGGCGGTTCATCGCCTCCAGCAGCGCCTGGTTCTGCCGCTCCCGCGTGACGCCCACGCGGGTTGCCAGCAACTGCGTCGCGCGGGCGACCCGCAGCGACAGATCCTGCTGGCGGCGGGCGACGGAGCGGCAGGTGGCCATGGCGGGCGCCATGCGGCGCTCGGTGAACTCCTGCAGGGTCTGCAACCCGGTGATGCGGAGCTCCCGCAGATCGTGGATGCGCTGCTGCACCAGTTCGTCGTAAGCGGCGGCGGCGCTGAACCGGTACAGCGTGTCCGCCTGCCGGCTATCGATGGAGGCGGCCAGGCGGGTCAGGCGGTCCAACAATTCCGGCTCGTCGGCATCGCCGGAGCTGACCATGGCCGCCGTGATCTGCGCGGCCTCGGCATCCCATTGCGCAACCGGAACCGCCAATTGCTGCGCTACCGGCAGCGCCAGCAGCGCCATCATGCGGTAGGTCTCGATCTCCAGCAGGCTCTGCACCACGCGGCCGGCCTGCCACGGCGTCATGCTCCGGTCCTGCACCACGAAACGCGTGTAGCCGTCCAGCCCGATGCGGAAATCGGTGAAGGCGGAGGCGGCCCGATCCAGCACATCCGCGCCGACCAGGGTTGCGCGCGGGAAGTGCGCGGAGGCGAGTTCCAGCCCGGCTTCCTGCGTGGCCGGGAGGAAAGCCACGTGCGCCGCCACCATCAACTCGCCGGGCAGCGCGTCGAGCCAGTCGGAGGGCACGGCGTCGATCACGGGCTGGCTGAACGGTGCCTCCATCCCGGCGTCCTGGATGAAGGTGTAGCGGACGAATTCGGTATGGCGCTCCCATTTCAGCCGGAACGGGCCGAGGTCGCCGCTGTAGTGGTTGGCCTGGATCGGCGCCGGCGCACCGCAGCGCTCGAGCAGGCCGCACAAAGCCTCCCATTGCGCCTCGCGCTTGGCCGGGTCGCTGACCAGGGCCAGGTAGGACAGGCGGGACGGTGCGGTGAGCGGCTCGGGCGGGCGGGCATGCACCTCGTTGTTGAGCTGGAGGCGCAGCGGATAGTTGGGCGGCAGACGAGGGCTCGTCACGGTCCGGCCGCGGCCAGGATCAGGTCGGCGGTGCGCGCCGGGTCTTCCTCATGCGCCAGATGGCCCAGGCCTGGCAGGCTCGCCACCGTGGCACCCGGCACCATCGCCGCCACCTTGGCCGCACCCTCCGGGGGGATGGCGCGGTCCCCCTCCCCCACGATCAGCAGCAGTTTTGGCACCAGACGCGGCAGGTCGCGGACCAGCGGGTTCAGGTCCCAATACGCCATCATGCCAAGGGCCGCGGCGGCGTGGGAAGGCTCGCGCACGACCCTGGCATACAGCGCCGCCCCACGTGCATCGATCTTGGATCCGGTGCCGGACAGCAATTTCTGGATCATCGCCATGTCCCGGGCGCGCCAGGCGAAGATCTGCGGCACGCCGGGCACGCCGACCAGGAACTTGGCCAACGGCGAGAACACCTGCCCGGCGGCACCGCCCCATGGCATTAGTGCCGCATTCAGGCCGACCGCGAGACGCGGCTGGATCATCCCGTCCAAGCACATCCGCAGCACGATGGCGGCGCCGGCCGAATGCCCGACCGCGACGTCCGGCTGCATGTCCAACGTGCGCAGCAAGGATTGCAGCGCCTTGGCCATGCCCGGCAGCGACAGTCGGCGCAAAGCTGGTGCCTCGGTGAAGCCGTGGCCCGGCAGATCGGGAGCCACCACCGTGAAATGCCGGGCCAGCGACGGCATCAGGTCCCGCCAGGAATGCGTGGCGGCCCCCGTGCCGTGCAGCATCAGCATCACCGGGCCGCTGCCCATGACCTGCACGTGCCAGTTCAACCCGGCGGCGCGGACGAACCGGCTGACACCCCGGTTTGGCCAGTCGGCGGGCAGGCGATCTTGCGGGCGGCCGCTCATCGGGCCGCCTGCACGGTGCGGGAGAGGGTGGCCGCATCGGCATACGGCAACGGCAAATAGCGCGCGCCCATCTGCATCGCCAGCCGCTCGTTGGGCGCGCTCGGGCGGGGTGAGGTGTCCACCAGCAGCACGCGCGCGCCGATTTCGCGCAGGTACCGGGCGGCGGCGAGCGCCTCCTCGTCGGCGCGGGCGCGATTGCCGCGGCCATCCCGCGCCACGTTGGCACGCCCATCGGTCAGCAGCACCAGCGTGGCGGTGCCGCCGCGGCGCTGCACGTCGGCGGCGAGCGTGGCGCCGGCGTCGATGCCGGCGGCCAGCGGCGTGCCACCCCCGCCGGGCAACCCCGCCAGCGACCGCTTGGCCCGCACCAACGAGCGCGTTGGCGGCAGCAGCAACTGCGCGCCGCGCCCCCGGAAGGCCAGCACGGCGACCCGGTCGCGCCGCACGTAGCACTCGGCGAGCAACAGTTCGACCGCGCCCTTCGCCTCGGCGAGCCGGTTCAACGCGGCCGAGCCGGAGGCATCGACGACGAAAATTGTGGTGGTCTCCGACCGCTGCTTGAGGTGGGTGACGCGGAAGTCGCTGGACCGGATCTCGATCTTGCCCGCGACTTTCCGGCGGATGGTCTGCCAAGGCGCGGCGGCCCGGAGCGTTTCGATCAGGTTCAGGCGGAGTCCGCGCCGCGGATCGCCGGTCCGCACGCCGGCGGGGCGGCCACGCTGGCTCGAGCGATGCAGCGCCCCTGCCTTGCCCGCGACCTTGGTGCGGTCGCGCCCGGCTTGCGCCTGCAATTGCGCGAGCAACCCGGCCGGAATCGCGGCCTGCGTTGCCTCGAGGATCCGGTCCTCGAGCGGCTTGCCGGTGTCATCCGGGCCATCGTCAGCGTTGGATTCTGGTTCCGATTGCGGTTGCGGTTCCGCCTCCTCTTGGGGCGGTTCGGGCAACTGGGTGGCGCGGGGGGCGAGCACCAGCCGAGCGGCCAGCGCCGCGTCTTCGGCCGACACCTCGCTGCGTCCAGCGAGGGCGGCGGCGGCGCGGGCAGCCCGCAACGCGAGCGTCGGCGCCCGCATCGAGCCCACGCCCAGCGCCGCGGCCGTGGTACAAAGGGCTTGCAGGACGGCATCGCTGGCCGTGACGGCCGGCAGTTGGCGGCGGGCGGCAATGATGTCGGGTATATCGTCAGCCGGCTCCGGCACGCCATCGTCCAGCACCACGGCGAATGCGAGCCGGTCCATCAAGCCCGGCGGCGGCCGTTCGTCGGCTTCGGCGCCCTCGTCGAGCGCCAGCGTGCCGAACTGCGCGCCCTGATCCAGCGCGGCGGCAAGCCGGGCGGCCGTTCTCGCGGGCAGGCGTTCGGCCATGGCGAACATCAGCACGCCGTCCCCGGCCTCGGCCAGCAAACCCCGGGAAAACACTGGCCGGCCGGCACCGAGCGTGGCCGCGAGATCCAACCCGCCGAGCAATCGGTCATCCGCGATGTTGAGCGGCACGCGGCGCAGCGTCGCGTCGTCCGGCAGACTTTCCCGCAGCACCGCCAGCCATCGCTCCCGCATCGGGCCGGCAGGCGCCCGTACCGCGACGCCCGTGCCGCCGGGGTCGACGGCGAACAAGTGGGCGGCGGCGACCGCGTCCGCCCAAGTCGTCACGTATCGCTCGACGTTTGGCCGAACTGCTCCTCGACCGCGCGGGCCACGCGAGCGGTGGAACCGGCTTCATCCAGCGGATCACGGCGCAGCCTGTGCCGCAGCGAAGACGGCGCCACGCGCAGCAGATGCGCCTGCGTCACCTCCGCGTCGCCCTCGAACGCGGCGAGCGCGCGGGCGGCGCGCAGCAGCGTCAGCTCGGCGCGAAGACCGTCGGTGCCGAGGCGAAGGCACAGCCGGGTGGCCGCATCCAGCAAGGCGTCTGGGGTTTCCACGCCGGGCAGCTTCGAGCGTCCGGCAATGATCTGGTCCCGCAAACGTGCCTCGGCGGGGGCCCACTCGGCGGAAAAACTGTCGGGATCACGCTCGAAGGCGTCGCGGCGGCGGACGATGCTGATGCGGGTCGGTATGTCCTGCGGCGTGCGGACCTCGACCGAGAGGCCGAACCGGTCCAGCAATTGCGGCCGCAGCTCCCCCTCCTCCGGGTTGCCGCTGCCGACCAGCACGAAGCGGGCGGGATGGCGCACGCTGAGGCCTTCGCGCTCCACCACGTTCTCGCCCGAGGCGGCGACGTCGATCAGTAGGTCGACCAGGTGGTCCTCCAGCAGGTTCACCTCGTCGATATAAAGGAAGCCTCGATTGGCGCGGGCCAGCAGCCCCGGCTCGAACCGCTTCTCCCCCCGGGTCAGCGCACTCTCCAGGTCCAGCGCACCGACGACGCGGTCCTCCGTGGCGCCCAGCGGCATATCCACCACCGGGACGGGAGCCGTGGCCGCTTCACGGGTCGCGCCGGCGGGGCAGTCCTGGCACCAGGGGCCGGGCCGGGCCGGGTCGCAGTTGTACGGGCAGCCCGCCACCACGGCCATCGGCGGCAGCAATGCCGCCAGGGCGCGCACGGCGGTGGATTTGCCGGTGCCGCGGTCGCCGAACACGAGAACGCCTCCCACGGCCGGATCCACCGCCGCGATCAGCAATGCCAGTTTCATTTCCTCCTGCGCGGCGATGGCAGTGAATGCAAAGGCGTGTCGCGGCATCGTTTCCCCTTTTGAGTACGGTAACAGGACGCATGGCAAAGGCGATAGCGGCGACGCCACTTGGCGGCATCGCTAGGCTCTGGTGATGTTCCAGAACAGGGCCATTCCTGTCAGCATCCCTTGCAGGTCGCCGCGGTAGGCGGTGACGCCGATGGTTTGACCGAGCGGGATGTAGGGCAGGTTCTGGAACGCCAACCCCTGCATTTGGCGGGCGATCGCCTTTTGGCCGGGCAGATCGGTGGTTTGCAGCCACTTGTCGCGCAATGCCTCCATGGCCGGGTCGTTGGGCCAGCCGGGTGCGCCCTCTTTGCCGTTGCCGCGCAGGAACGCGTTGACCGCCGGGTCGGCCTGGTCGGGGCCGGCCCAGTTGGTGTGGAACACGCTCCAGCCGCCTTGCGCCACCGGGTCCATCTTGGCGCGGCGCTGCACCAGCGTGCCCCAATCCATGACTTGGTAGTCGACGTTCAGCCCCAGCTTGCCGAACGTGTCGTTGGTGATGTCCGCCAGCGTCTTCGAATACGGCACGTCGCCGGGGCCCATCAGCACGATGCGCTCGCCCTTGTAGCCGGCCTGCTCCACCGCCTTGCGGGCCGCATCGATGCTGCGGGGGCCGGTCAGGGCCGCCATGCCCTCGTCGTTCGCCATCGGTAGCTGGGGGCAGAAGAAACCGACGCCATCGTTCCAGCGGCTGCGGTCGGTTCCGTTCATCGCGATCTCGTAATCCGCCTGCACGATCGCGGGCAGCAGCGCGCGCCGCAGCGCCGGGTTGTCGAACGGCGCCTGCATCTGGTTGAACCGCATCACCGAGATGGAGCCGGTCGGGACCAGAACCCGCAGCTTCACGCCCGGGCTTCGCTTCAGCTGGTCGATCAGGTCCGCATTCGGTGTCAGCAACCAGTCGATCTCGCCGGCCTGCAACGCCTGCGCGGCGCTGGCGGCTTCCGGCATGATGACCCACTCGACCCGGTCCACCATCACCCGCTTCGGCCCGGCGGTGTATTCGGGCGAGCCATCGGGGCGGGGCACGTAGTCGGTATTCCGCTCGTAGACCGCGCGGGCGCCCGGGACCCGCTCGCTCGTGACGAAGCGGAACGGGCCGCTGCCGATCGTCTCGGTGATCTGGGTGAAGGCGTCGGTTTTGGCGATGCGTTCCGGCATCATGGCGGGCACGTTGGCGGTGGTCTTGCTGAGCGCGGCGGAGACCGGGAACGGGCGCTTCAGCCGGATCGTGATGGTCTTGTCGTCGGGCGCGGCGATCTCGTCGGTCGCGGCCATCATCGCCTGTCCGAACACGTCCCGCTTGGCCCAGCGCGTGATGCTGGCGACGCAATCCCGCGCCAGCACGGGCGGGCCATCATGCCAGCGCAACCCGTCGCGCAACGTCAGCCGCCAGGTCAGGCCGTCCGCATCGACCGTGTGGCCGGCCAGCATCTGCGGCTGCGGGCGGAACTGCGCGTCCTGCCCCCACAGCGTGTCATAGATCAGGAAGGCGTGCTGCACCGTCTGGGTCGTCGTCGTCCAGATCGGGTCCAGCACGGCAAGATCGGCCTCCGGGACGAAGCGCAGGGGCCGCGACTCCGCACCCCGTCCGATGGCGGGCGCTGCCAGTGCGGCGGCTGCGGCGGTAACGAAAACACGGCGTTTCACTGGCGAATTCCTTCTCGACCGGCGTGCCACCATGGCAGTCCCGGCTTGGCAGTCAACGAAGCCTGGGAGTTTGCCGTCTTGATCCCGGAGCCGGTCCCGTCCAACAGTGCAAATAATCGGGCAGCGGCTGGTCAAACTCTGACAGCTGCGTTCCGCGCATGTGTACGGCGGAGGGAAACAAACGTGGATATAGAGGTCCAAACGCACGGCGGCATAGAGCCGATCGAGCGGCAAACCATGAGGAAGGTGTCGTGGCGGCTCATGCCGCTTCTGATGCTTGGTTACTTCTGCGCCTATCTCGACCGCTCGAACGTCGGCATGGCCGCCACCACCATGATCGGCGACCTGCATTTCTCGAACTCGGTGTTCGGCTTCGGCGCGGGCCTGTTCTTCTTCGGCTACTTCCTCGCCGAGATCCCGAGCAACCTGATCCTCCACCGCGTGGGTGCCCGGCGCTGGATCGCCCGCATCCTCGTCACCTGGGGCATCATCGCCGCGCTGACCGCCTTCGTGTGGAACGAATGGAGCTTCTACGGCAACCGCATCGTGCTCGGGCTGGCCGAGGCCGGTTTCTATCCCGGTGTGCTGCTGTATCTAACGTGGTGGTTTCCCTCGTTCTACCGCTCCCGGATGATGGGCCTGTTCCAGTCGGCCAGCGTGATCTCGCTGTTCATCGGACCACCGCTGGGCAGCTTGCTGCTGCAGATGACCGGCGTGGCCGGGCTGCAGGGCTGGCAGTGGCTGTACGTCGTCGAAGGCCTGCCGCCGATCATCATGTGCGTCGTCATCTACGTGCTGCTGACAGACCGGCCGAAGGACGCGACCTGGCTCTCGGCCGAGCAACGCACCTGGCTGCAGACCCGTCTGGACTCCGAGAACACGCAGCGTGAGGCGGTCCGCAAGTTCTCGCTGCTGGGGGCGTTCACCAACTACAAGATGTGGCTGCTGACGCTCGCCTATTTCGGCCAGAACATTTCCTCGTATGGCCTGGTGTTCTTCCTGCCGTTGATCGTGAAGGGGCTCGGCGTGGGCACCAACTGGATCGGGCTCACGGCGGCACTGCCCTATGTCTGCGCGTTCGTCGCCATGATCGCGTGGGGCTACCACTCCGACCTCACCGGCGAGCGCAAGTGGCACGTGGCGCTGGCATCGCTGGTAGCCGCGGGAGGGCTCGCGGTTTGCGTGCTGGTCGGGGTCGGCCATCCGGTCATCACCATGATCGCGCTGTGCGTCGCCATGATGGGGCAGCAATCGCTGATCCCGACGTTCTGGGCGATCCCGAGCGCCATGCTGACCGGGGTGGCCGCGGCCGGCGGGCTCGCCATGGTCAACGCCGTCGGCAATCTCGGCGGCTGGTTCGGCCCATCCGTCTACGGCATCATCAAGGATGCCACGGGGAGCACCAATCTCGGGCTGCTGTTCCTGGCGGTGGGCCCGCTGATGACCGCAATCTGCGTCCTCGTGGTCGGCCACGATCGCCGCTTGGAGCGGATTCCCGAGCGCATCGACCTCGGCGGTGCGCCGCAGCGATCCTAGCGGAACGCAGTCTCGACGAGGTGCGCGCAGGGGCGCACCTCGTCATGAGAGCGCGGTCTTTGGACCTTCAACGGCCCTCTGACTGTCACCGGTCACGGGGTGCGGGTGTTGACCGAACCAGCGCGTTGGCCCCGTGATCGCCCCTATCCTGGCCCGGCGCGACTCTGCCGGGTTCTGGCTTGCCGTGGTGCTCACCGGCCTTGGCACGGGTCTCGGCGCCGCCGCCCTGACCGAACTGCTGGAGTTGGTGCAGCACACGCTCTGGTCGGGCTCCGGTGTCGACCTTTTGGACGCTGCTTCGCGTTCGCCATGGTGGTGGCACATCGTCGTGCTGCTTGGCGCCGGGGTACTCACCGGGGCGGGCCAACTGATCCTGGTGCGGATGTCGAGTGCCAACGGGATCGATATCAGCGCGGCGATCTGGTTCCACGCCGGCCGGCTGCCGACGGTCCGAACGCTCGGCAGCGCCATACTATCGGTGCTGATCGTCGGCATGGGCGTCTCTCTCGGGCGGGAGGGGGCACCGAAGCAGACTGGCGCCGTCATTGCCAACGTCCTGTCCACCCGCGTCGGCTTGCCGGACGAGAACCGCCGCCTGCTGGTCGCGTGCGGGGCCGGCGCCGGCATGGCGGCGGCCTATGGCGTGCCGCTCGGTGGCGCGCTGTTTGCCCTGGAGGTGTTGCGCGGCGAGCTGGCGCTCCGGTTCGTGCTGCCCGCCCTGGTCACCTCACTCATCGCGACGGGGGTGTCCTGGGCATTCCTGCCCGACGCGCCGACCTATCTGATCCCGCACTATTCGGGGTCGATCTCCAGCGCCGTGTGGGCGCTCATCGCCGGCCCGATCGCCGGCGTGGTGTCCGTCGGCTATGTGCGGTTGGTCGCCTTCGCCGATCACCACCGGCCGAAGGGGACTTGGCGGGTTGTCGTTCCCGTCCTGGCGCTGACGTCGCTCGGTGTCGTGTCGATCTGGTTCCCGCAGATTTTGGGCAATGGCCGCGACGTGGCACTACTGGCCTTCACCGGCCAGGTCCCAGCGGCCTTGTTGATGGCATTGCTGGTCCTGAAGCCGGCCGCCACGATGCTCTGTCTTGGGAGTGGCGCGCCGGGAGGCCTATTCACGCCATCGCTCGCCTTGGGCGCCCTGCTGGGCGGCGTACTCGGCTATGCCTGGGGGTTGGTGTGGCCGGGCGATCCCCCCGGGCTGTTCGCGGTTCTCGGGGCAGGAGCGATCCTGGCGGCGACCACGCAGGGGCCGATCTCGACAATGGTGCTGATGATGGAACTGACCGGACAGGCGAGAGCGGCCATCGTGCCGATGCTGCTGGCCATATCACTCGCGACGTTGGTCGCGCGAACCATCGAGCAGCGGTCGATCTACGACGCGCGACTGAGCGATGCCGAGGTCCTCAAACGGCAACAGCAGCGCAACACCGTTTCATCTGGTGGGACATCGCAATAACTAAATGGCAATAAGCAAATGGCAATAACCAAGCGGGGCGCGGCGGGATGCCGCGGGTCGAGCCGGGTTGACGACCCGGCGCCCGCCAGGCATCGACGACCCCGCTAGACGTCAACGACGATGTAGTCTTCCTCGACCTGGACCGGCACGGTTTCCGCAACGTAAGGTCCGGCGACCACGGCCGCTCCGCTCTCGGCAGCGACGGGGTACGACTTGCTCCGGATCCGCTCGGGGTCGCAGTAGGATTGCCCGGTGCGGATGTCGAACTCCCAGCCGTGCCAGGGACAGCGGACGAACTCGCCCTTGCGGACGTAGGTGTATTGGCCAGGTTGCTTCGACAGCAGCAGCCCGGTGGTAATCCCGGCACACAGGCTGCCGCCCTGGTGCGGGCAGCGATCCATCATTCCGTAGAACTGGTTGTCCAAATTGAACACGGCGATCGGCCGGCCCTTGATGGTGAACCGCTTGCGGCCGCCCGGCGGGATCTCGCTGGTCTTGGCGACGACATGCCGGCTCATGCCGCGTCGACACCGTACAGCGCGCGCGCATTCCCGAGGAAGAATTGCTGCCGTTGCGCATCGGTGATCTTGAACGGCAGGGCGTGCGCCGGGTCATCGAAATCCCAATGGGGGTAGTCGGTAGCGAATAGCAGCCGGTCCCACCCCATCCACTCGATGGTGTCGAGCAGGTGCTCGCGCGGGTCGGGTTCCTCCATCGGCTGCGTGGTCCACCAGACGTGCTGGCGCATGTATTCGGACGGTGACTGTTTCAGATGCGGCGTTTCCGCCCGCAGCGTCTTCCACACCTTGTCCAGCCGCCAGGCGAGCGACGGCGCCCAGGCGAAGCCGGCTTCCACCATCACAACCCGCAGCGCCGGGAAGCGCTCGAACACGCCCTCCACCAGCATCGAGGTGAGCCCGGCCTGACAGCTCTGGGCGTGCCCGGTCATCTCCTCGATGTAGTACGATGGCCAGCCCGTGCTGGTGATCGGCGCGCCACCATAGCCGAAGGCGTGCACGGCGACGGGCAGCCCGGCTGCCTCGGCCGCGGCGAACATCTTCCAGTAGCGGCGGTTGCCCAGCGGCTCCGCGGTGCGGGACAGCACCAGCACCTGCACGAAGTCCTTGCGCCCGGCCCAGTATTCGATCTCTGCCGCGGCCGCGTCGGCGAACTCGTACGGCACCACGATCGACGCCCGCAGCCGGCTATCGGCGGCGAGCCACACTTCCTCCTGCCAGTGGTTCACCGCCCGGCAAAGCGCGGCACTGTAGTCGGGATTGGACACGCCTTCCCCGCTGGCCAGCGGATTGAGGATACCGAGCACGACGTTGTTGGCGTCCAGCAACTGTTCGGCCATGAACGACGGCGAACTGCCCTGGCGCCCCCCCTCCGGCGGGTAGGCGTCGCGGCGGGACGCGTCCGGTTGGCTCTTGGGATAGGCTGGCCCTTTGTGCATGCCGAGCCGGCGCAGCGTGCCATACTGGGCGGCGTAGTCGCGCCATTGCTGCGGCAGCCACGGATCGAGGTCGCGCGGGGTGCGCTGGGCCGGGTGGATGTCGCAATCGGCGATCGCAAGCCTGGTCGTCGCCGGGGCGGCGCGTTGCGGGCGAACCTGGATGTTCATGCCACGGTCTCCATCAGGCGCGGGAACGTTGCGCGCGGATTGTCGACGGCGATCTTGCGGCGCAGTTCCGGAGAGATACCGGCCGGCCACGGGTCGTCACCCTCGAAGTGATTATGCGGATAGTCGGTGGAGAACAGCAGCAGGTCGTCGGACTGCATGTGGTCCAGCAGCCGCATCAGCGACTCGGCCCGCGGCGGCGCGTCCGTGGGCGTGAGCGAGAGGCGCACATTGGTTCGCACGATTTCGGCCGGCGAGCGGTCCACCCAGGGGATCTCGGTGCGCAAACCGCGCCAGTACTTGGTCAACCGCCAGAGATGGGCCGGGAGCCAGGTCCAACCGGATTCGAGCAGTACGATCTTCAGCTCGGGATGGCGGGAGAACACGCCCTCGCAGATCAGGCTGGTGACCTGCGTCTGGAAGGCCTGCGCCTGGGCGACATAGTCCTCGGTGTAGTACGACGGCCAGCCGACGGCGGTCGGCGGGTTGTGGTAGCTGCTGCCGGCATGGATGCCGATGGTGAGGCCGTGACGCGCGGCCGCGGCGTAGATCGGCCAGTAGTGGCGCTTGCCCAGCGGCATATCGCCACTCGCGAGTAGCAGCACCTGAACGAAGCGCGGGTCGGCGGCGCAACGGTTGATCTCGTCCACCGAGAACTCGACGCTCTGGATCGGCACCACGATCGAGGCGCGCAGCCGGCTTTCCCGGTCCAGCCACTCCCGGGCGATCCAATCGTTGACGGCACGGGCGTAGGCGGCGGCCATGTCCTCGCTGAACAGCAATTGCACCCCGTACAGGCAGTTCAGCACGCCGGTGCCGATGCCGAATACATCGAGGCACTCGCCGCGGACCTGGTCGAGCGTCGCGGCTGGCTTGCCGGTGGCGGGCCGCCAATCGGGCCGGGCCGTCAGCGGCGAGTTAGCCGGGTAGCTGATGGAATTGAGCTCATCCATCCCGCGGGCGATCACGATCTCCTGCCAGTGATCCTCCAGATACGGGAGCAACGCCTGCAAACTGGGCACGGATGGATGAATATCGCAGTCGATGGTGTCGAGGGCCAATCGTTCCTCCAGGCTTACCGCTTCTGGGGCGGCTGCATATCTTGGCTGACGTGCACTGATGATGCGCCGGGGTTTGCTGTTTGCCAACCAGCCATGTCGGCACTAACGTCCCAAGAAATAATAAGACTGACGGGAGCGCAAATACCGTGAGCGGAACCACACCGTCACTACGCCGCATGCAATGGCTCGCAGTGGGGATGTGCACCTTCGCGATCGCCCTCAACTACATCGACCGGTCTACGCTTGCGATCGGCAATCTCAGCATCCGCAAGGAATTCGGCATCACTGCCACGGCGATCGGCGCGCTGCAGTCGGCGTGGTCGATCGCGTTCGCGTTCGCGCAGATCCCGATCGGCCTGGCGATCGACCGTGTCGGGTCCCGCAAGCTGCTGGGCTGGGCGTTGGTGCTGTGGTCGGTGGCGCAAGCGGCCGGGGGATGGGCGGCCGGCTACTTCAGCTTCATGTGGTCGCGCGTGGCACTCGGCATCTTCGAATCGCCGGCCTTCCCGGGGGCGGTGCGGACCGTCTCGAACTGGTTCTCCATCCGGGAGCGCGGCAAGCCCACGGGCGTGTACACGCTGGGCGGCGATCTCGGCCGCATCATCGGCACGCCGTTGCTGACGGCACTGCTGCTGGTGTTCGGCTGGCGGATGATGTTCGTGGCGATGGGGGTGATCGGGCTGCTGGGGGCCGTCGCCTGGTTCAGCCTGTACCGCGACCCCGACCTGTCGCGCATGGCACCGGCCGATCGCGACTACCTCACGGAGAATGGCGTCGGAAAGCCGTCCACGGTGACGCTGCAGAGTTGGCGCAAGCTGTTCGCTTTCCGGTCGATGTGGGGCATGATCCTCGGCTCGTTCTGCTCGGGCTACGCCATCTGGATGTATGGGACATGGCTGCCGGCCTATCTCGAGATGCAGCAGCACGTGTCGATCGCGAAGACCGGCGTGCTGGCCATGATCCCGCTCGCCTGCTCCATCGCCGGGTCGCTCGCCGGCGGCTATGCCACGGACCGGCTGGCACAAAGCTGCATGGGGGTTGTCGCCAGCCGGAAGGTGCCGGCGGCCTGCGGCTATGTGTTGGCGGCGCTGTTCTGCGCAGGGGCCGCGATGTCGGGCGAAGTCGGCCAGGCGTTGGCCTGCATTTCGGCCTCCATGTTCTTCCTCTCGTTCGGACAGTCGGGAAAATGGACGCTGATCACGGCGATCGCACCGCAATCCTATGCCGGGTCGGTCGCGTCCATCCAGAATTTCGGCTCCTATATCGGCGGCACCGTCTCCCCCATCCTGACCGGTTTCGTTGTCGATGCGACCGGCTCGTTCGTGCTGGCGCTGTTCATCGGGTCCGGCGTGATGGTGACGGGCGCCGCGCTGTATTACTTCGTGGTCAAGGATCCCATCCCGCTCGAGGCTCTCGACCCGGCGGTCTCCCCCGCCCTCGCGGCGGCGCAGTGATGCAAAGGAGCTTTCACCGATGACCGTCCAACTCCGCCCGCACGAGGCGACTGCCGCCAGGAGCCGCCTCGGCATCGCCGATTGCGACATCCACCACAGCCCGCGCGACTTCAAGCTGCTGTACCCTTATTTGGAGCCACGCTGGCGGGAACATCTGAGCCTGTTCGGCCAGCGCCCGCGCCAAGGCAATGCGGGCGGTCCGCAATTTCCGAAAAGCCAACCCGACGCGAGCCGCCGCGACGCCTGGCCCCCGGTCGGCGGGCGCCCGGGCAGCGATCTCGGCTTCATGCGCAGCCACCATCTCGACGCGAACGGCATCGAACTCGGCATCCTGACGATGATCCGTCCGCATCCGGGCGGCTACCAGAACCTCGATCTCAGTGCGGCGATGTGCCGGGCGATCAACGACTGGCAGGTTGCGGAGTGGACCGGGCCGGAACCACGGCTGAAGGCCTCCATCGTGGTGCCTTACGAGGACGCGGACGCCTCGGTTGCCGAGATCGGGCGTTGGGCCGGGCACGGCGACATGGTGCAGGTGCTGCTGCTGTCGCGCACGGTGGAGCCACTCGGGCATCGCCGCTACTGGCCGATTTACCGGGCGGCGGCGGAGGCCGGGTTGCCGATCGGCATCCATGCGTTCGGCAACGGTGGGACGCCGACGACCGGCACGGGCTGGCCGTCGTTCTACGCCGAAGACATGATCGGCCACTCGCAATCCTGCCAATCGGTGGTCAGCTCCATGGTGTTGGAGGGCGTGTTCGCGCACGTGCCGGATCTGCGCGTCGTACTGATAGAGGCCGGGTTTGCCTGGTTGCCACCCTTGGCCTGGCGGCTGGACCGCGCCTGGCAGACCCTGCGCGGCGAGACCCCGGCGGTCACCCGGCCGCCCAGCGAGATCATCCGCGAGCACTTCTGGCTGACCACGCAGCCCATGGAGGAGCCGGGCGAACCCAAGCACCTGGCGGACACGATTGACTGGATCGGCTGGGACCGGCTTCTGTTCGCCACGGACTATCCCCACTGGGATTACGACGACCCGCAACAGGCGTTGAAACTGCCGATCACGGCGGAACAGCGCCATGCGTTCTTCTACGGCAATGCGCGCCGGGTTTACTTAGGATCGGACTAAGCTGATGGATGGCCAATGGACGCGCATTGCTGGTGTCGGCGACGTTGCAGACGGTGAGGTGGCGCCGATCGAGTTCATGGGCCTCAGCCTGGCGCTGTATCACATCGATGGTGCGTTTTTCTGTACCGACAACGTGTGCTCGCACGCCTTCGCGCTGCTGAGCGATGGCTGGCTGGAAGGCCACCTCATCGAGTGCCCGCTGCACAACGGGCAATTCGACGTGCGAACCGGGAAGGGCATGGGGCCCCCGATCACGGCCGATATCCGGGCCTATCCGATACGGGTCGAGGGCGACGATATCCTGGTCTCGATCGAGTAGCGAGCCGCCGGACGGGTCATATGCCCGAGATGGTCATCATTGCAGACGATCTGTCCGGTGCTGCCGATTGCGGTATCGTCTGCACCCAGGCCGGGCTCGACACGCTCGTGATTCTGGGCGACCGGGCGGACACGCCGGTGGCCGCGGTTCTGTCGATCGACGCCGATACGCGCGGGCGCTCCCAAGCCGCCGCGGTGGCCGAAACGGTCAGCCTGACCCGGCGTTACGGCGGGCCCGGCCGGCTGTTGTTCAAGAAGCTGGATTCCACCCTGCGCGGCCATGTCGGGGCCGAACTGGCTGCCATGCTGCGGACCCGGCGCGAAACCGGCCCGGCGTTCATCGTCATGGCCCCGGCTTTTCCCGCCACCGGCCGCTTCACCGTCGATGGCATGCAGCTGCTGCACGGCACGCCGCTCCAGCACACCGAGATCTGGCAGCGGGAAGCCATGCTGCACCGCGCCCACATTCCCGAGATGCTGCAACGCGCCGGGCTGCACACGGCCCACATCGCGTTGGCCACCGTCCGCGGCGCTGCCTTGGGCCAGGCGATCGCGGCCGCCGCCGCGAGCCACGACGCCGTCGTCTGCGATGCCGCGAGCGAGGCCGATCTGCAGGCGATCGCCACGGCCGCCATGCCGCTCGGGCGCGGGACGATCTGGGCCGGATCGGCGGGGCTGGCGCGCTATCTGCCGCAAGCCGCCGGGCTTGCCCGCGTGGCAGATCGCGTCGGCGTGCCGGCTGCCGACGGGCCGATCCTGTTCGTGGTGGGCAGCGTGTCGGCCATCTCCCGCGAGCAGGTCTCTCGGCTGCAGATGGAGGCCGGCATCGAACTGGCCAGCATCTCCCCGGCAGTGCTGCGCGCCGGCCCAACCCACCCGGGCTGGGCTGCTCAGGGGGCTGTGCTCGATGCCGCGATCGATTCGGGGCGCGACGTCGCCGCCGTGCTCGGCAGCGAGGCGGCGGTGGATCTGTCGGAAGGGCTGGCCCTGTGCCAAGCCCTGGCCGGGATGGTGGCGCCGCATGCCAACCACATCGGTGCGCTGGTGTGTACCGGCGGCGAGACGGCCCGTGCCGTGCTGCAGGCGTTCGGCACCGGCGGACTGCGCCTGGTGGGCGAGGTCGAGCCCGGAGTGCCGCTTTCGCTCACCGACGGCGCCCGCCCTTTGCCCGTCGTCACCAAGGCGGGCGCATTCGGCCGTCCCGATACCCTGATCCATTGCCGGGCCATCCTGCGCGTGGGCACCTTGTCCGCACCTCTGCAAACGGAACTCCCCGCATGACCCGTCCCGTTATCGCGATCACCATGGGCGATGCCGCCGGCGTCGGTCCCGAGATCATCATGAAGAGCCTGGCGCATGCCGACCTGTACGAGCGGTGCCGCCCGCTGGTGATCGGCGACGCCGCCCGGCTCGAGGCCGCCGGCGAGATCGTCGGCAGCACCCTGACGGTGCGGGCCGTCGCGGGCGTCGAGCAGGCCGGCTTCGTGTTCGGGACGGTGGATTGCATCGACCTGAAACTGATACCGGCCGACCTGCCATGGGGCCGGCTTTCACCCGTCGCAGGCGATGCGGCGTACCATTATATCAAGGTCGCCACGGACCTCGCGATGGCCGGCAAGGTGGGTGCCATCTGCACCGCTCCGCTGAACAAGGAAGCCCTGCACGCCGGCGGCCACAAATTCCCCGGCCACACCGAGATGCTGGCGGCGCTGACCAACACGCCCGAAGTCTCGATGATGCTCACCACACCGAACCTGCGGGTGATCCATGTCACCACGCATATCGGCCTGATGGACGCGATCCGGAAGATCGAACCCGGCCTGGTGGAACGCACCATCGCCCGCGGGCACAGTGTGCTGGCGAAGGCCGGGCTGCCGCGGCAGAAGATCGGCGTCTGCGCCATCAACCCCCATGCCGGGGAGAACGGGCTGTTCGGCCAGGGCGAGGAGGCGGAGAAGATCACCCCCGCCATCGAAGCCTGCCGCGCCCGCGGGTGGGACGTGGAGGGCCCCCTGCCCGCCGACACGCTGTTCTTCCGCGCCGGCCGCGGCGATTTCGACATGGTGGTCGCGATGTACCACGATCAGGGCCACGGCCCGGTGAAGGTGCTGGGGCTGGAGGCCGGGGTGAACATCACCGTCGGCTTGCCCGTCATCCGCACCTCCGTCGACCACGGAACCGCGTTCGACATCGCCGGCACCGGCCAAGCCGACGAGCGCAGTCTGCTGGAGGCGCTGCGGCAAGGCATCGCACTCGCTCCCGCTCAGACATGACCAAGTAACGGTGGCCCAACCCGCCGTCTCAAAACTGGGCCCTGCGGGATCGACTTGGCGTAACGTTCCATGGCAGGATTGGCTATCATGCCGGGGGTGGCCCTGCTTCTATCTGCCGGTCGTCAACCGTTGTAGCATCTCGGTCGCATGAAGACATCAACCGCAAGCGGAACAGGATTGGCGTCGACATGAGCGTTGCTGCCAATCCCGGCACATTAGTCTCCGCCGCATCCTTGTCGCTGCTAGGCGGCCCGAAAACGCGGATCGTCTTGCATCGGAAGCTTATCGTTTGTTGTTTCTTGATCCCGGTTTGTCTCGGCCTACTCGCCGCGTTGTTGATCCCCGACCGCGGAACCGCTGACGCATTGCTCCTGGTCTCCACCGACAACACGGCAGCAGGCGGGTCGGATCAAGCGTGGGTTCCGTGGGACACTGCGACGTTCGTAGCCAGGCTGTTGCAACCCTTGCGTGTATTCCCAACCGATGACCCGGCTGTGGTCCGGGTCGAAGCCACGGCCGATACCGCGCAATCGGCCATGACCGTTATTTCGCGAATTCTCGACGCTGTCCGGACAACTGCGAAGACTCCTCTGCGAACCGCCACGGGCACGCCCGAAACCGATCGGGGCGAAGCATCCCATCAAGCGTCCCGCCGGATCGCGGACCTCACCGGACGACTCGATGCGTTGCAGCAACAGGCAGAGGGCGCGAAAGCGGTCTCCGCCGCTGCAAGCCAGCTGCTGGCCGGGCAACCCGTCACGCTGCCAGACTCGTGGCAGACGGAACCCAACACGCCATCGGATTCCGAACGCGCTTTGCTACTCAGCCTGATGGTCGAGCGTGAACACCTGACGTCGCAATACGCCGCCGATTATCCGGCGATCCAGGAAGTGAACCGCAAGATCGCGACAGTGCAGGCCACGATCGCCGGCGATGGCAAGCCGCGCCGCGTCACCGTTCGCGACGTCCGCAATCCGACCGCGATCGCACTCACCACGCGGCTGGCAATGTCCCACTTGTCGGAGGAGGACGCCCTCGCGCAGAGCCGCGTCATCCAGACGCAGCTCGCCGAAGCTAGGGCGCAGAGTGCCGTCCTCGCGCGTGCCAGCGTCTCGACACCGGTCGAGCCCGCCATTGCCGGTCCGGACCTCTCGGTCGTGCGCCCGCCAGCCGACCGCTCGGACGGCTGGACGCTCGTCAACGAGGTGCTGCTGCTCGGCGTTGCTGCGGGAGCGGCGCTCGCCGGCGCGGCGGCCGTGGTCCAGCGTTGGGCGGTGCGGGTGCTGTTCCCGGTGGACGGCATCCGGCTTCGGGGCGAGCATCCCCTGGGCGCCGTGCCGCATCTCGTCGACGCCCTCGAAGGCACGGCGGGACCAGCGTTGGTTCGGGACAGCAACCTGGCAGGAGCGATGCTGCGATGACCATGCGGCCGTTCCGCGTGCTGCTGCTTGTGGGGATCTGCGCCCTGATGGCCGCCTGCACGACCACGCAGAGTACGCGCCCGGTCGAGCGAAATCCCCAAGGGTTCGCCGCCTGGACCGATCAGCCTCCCGCCTATCTGCTCGGCCCGGGCGACCGGGTGAAGGTGCAGTTCCTGCTGACGCCGGAATTGGGCGAGGAGACGACGGTCGAGCCGGACGGCACGATCGCCCTGCGCAGCGCCGGCCGGGTCAAGGCGGAAGGCCTGACCGCGGCGCAACTCGAGCAGTCGATCGCTACAGCATCGAAACGGCTATTGCTGTCACCGATGGTGACCGTCTCGGTATCCGACCCCGCGGCCGCCTTGATCTATGTCGGCGGCTCGGTGCGCCGGCCCGGTGCCTATCCGGTGACCGGGCGGCGCGGCATCATCGAGGCGATCGCGCTCGCCAACGGCTTGGAACCCGAAGCCCGCGAGGACGAGGTCGTGCTGATCCGGCGCAACCCGGAGAACCGGCCGATGCTTCGCACGGTCGACGTGCAAGCCTTCGTGTCGACCGCAGTCGCGCCGGGCGATGTGCCCCTCTATGCCGGCGACATCGTGTTCGTGCCGCGCAACCGGATTTCCGAGGTGGACCTCTGGGTCGATCAGTTCATCAACAAGCTGATCCCATTCAGCCGTTCGTTCGGATACTCGATCAACCGCAACACGCCGGGGGCTCTGCTATGACCGGCCTCGCTTTGGCGGCGGAGACTAGCCGGCCCGCGAAATTCTCGGCCGCAGACGTGGCCGTGGTCATCGTCACGTATAACCGGGTCGTCGAATTGCGCCGGTGTTTGGCCTCGCTCCAGCGGCAGCATCCGGGCATCGGGCAGGTGACGGTGTTCGACAACGCCAGCAGCGATGGCACCGACGAGATGGTTCGGACCGAATACCCCTGGGTCAGGTTGCTGATTTCGCCCGAGAACCTGGGCGCCTGCGTCGCTCGCAACGAGGCGGCACGCGGCTCGACCGAGGCCTTGATCTGGTTTCTCGACAGCGACACGGAAGTCGTCGAATTGGATGGCGGCGGTCGCATGGCCGCCCTGTTCGACGGCAGCGACGTCGCGGCCGTCGGCGGGGAGGCGGTCGTCACCGCACGCGGCCGGGTCATCGGCGTCAAACGCCTCCGCCTGACGCCGAACGCCTTGGTACAGGGCGACCTGATCCTGGCCGACGAGCCGGAGGTGTCGCACTGCGACGTCATCGCCAGTTGCAACCTGATGGTCCGCCGCAGCGACTTCGAGGCAGCGAGCGGTTTCGACCCGTTCTACTTCTTCTTCTACGAAGACATGGACTTGACCTGGCGCCTATCCAACAAGGGGCGGACGCTCTTGGCGCTATCGTCGATGCCGGTTATACACCGCTACTCGGATTCAGCTCGAATTCGCAGGATCTGGCCGGAAAGCCGCAATCGCACCTACTTCATCATCAAGAATTTCGGCTGGGCACGGCTGCTGATTCTCCCGGCGCTCGACGTGGCCCAGATGATACGCACCGACAGCATCCTGCGGCTGCTGCGCCGGGCCGCGAAATCCTCCGATGCCATGAGCCTGGTGACTGTGCGAGACGCTGGAGCGACCCAGCCACGGGGCGCCGCACAGCGTGCGGCCAGGCTGATCGCGCGCATGCTCGGTAGGCTGCTGCTCACCTACGCGGCGGTGCCGTTTGTTTTGGGTCCGGCGCTCAAGGCGCGCGCGCTGCTGAGCCCGCAGGAGCGGCTGGGACCAGCCATGCCGCGCGCAAGGTCCCCGGCAGAGTGAGGCCGGCACGTCTGCTGGCACTTCCAGGGGCCGCCTTCGTGATGTCGGCCATGGTCGGATTCGGCGCACGCGGGATCGAGGCTGGCTCGAAGTTCGCCCTGCAGGTCAGCGTCGCCCGCATCCTTGGGCCCGGCGGCAGCGGCGCGGTATTCATGGCGCTGACCGTCGTCACCCTGGCCGCAACCTTCGGCCGGATCGGGCTGGATCGGTCGCTGACGTTCCGCATCGCCACCACGCTTGCAAGTAGCGACGGCGAAGGGCTCCCGGTGCTGATCGGCACGGGCATGGCGATATGCCTCATGCTCTCCGGCGCGTTGTCGCTGCTGGTGGCGATGGTTGCCGGGCCGCTGGCAACGATGGTGTTCCACGAGCCAGCGCTGATCGGACCGCTGCGGGTACTGGGCTTCGGCATCGCTCCCATGGCCATGCTCGCCATGGTGATCGGCGTGCTGAACGGCGTCGGCCGGGCTGGACTGGCGCAACTGATCGGCAGTGCGATGTGGCCGCTGCTCGCCGCCGTGCTGGTGTTGCTGCCGGGCACCGCGACGGGCATGGCGGCCATGTTGCTGGTCGCCCTCACCACCGCCGCGGTGAGCGGGCTCATCGCGCTGCGCCGCTTCGTGCTGTTGCCAACGTTGCGCTTGAACCGGGCCGCCTGGCACGCGCTTACCGAGATTGGTTGGCCGCTTTGTGTCGTCGATACGATCCAGGTCACCCTGATCTCGCTGCCGACGATCATCCTCGGGGTATTTGCGAGCCTCCAGGATGTCGGGGTGTTCGCGCTGTGCAACCGCCTCTCGCTGATCATGACGATCGTGTTGATGGTGATGGCCGGCCTCGGCTCCTCCCACATGGCCGCGGCGCATGCCCGGCGCGACGTGGCGGCGCTGCAGCGGGTCATGCGGCACCTCATCGGCATTGCCATGCTTTGCGCCGCCCCGGCGTTGCTGTTGCTGGCGATGGTCCCGCAACGCGTTCTGCTGCTGTTCGGTACAGGATTCGCGGACGGCGCCCCGATACTGCGTGTGTTGCTGGTGGGGCAAGCGGTCGGGATCGTTTTCACCTGCGCGCCGAACGTGCTGGAGATGACAGGCAATGGCTGGCGGTTGCGCCGATTGAATATCGCCATCCTGGCGGTGAACGTCGCCGCCTGTTTCCTGCTGATCCCCGGCAGCGGCCCGACGTCGGGCGCGATGGGCGCCGCTCTGGCGACATCATTGACACTGGTGACCTATAACGTCGCGTGCGGCTTGATGGCGTGGCGCTATCTCGGCATCAACGCGTCGGCGCTGTCGCTGCTCGGCATGCTGCCCGGCAGACGCCGCAGCCAGGTGGCACCATGAGCGAAGATACCGCCCACACGGTGAACCCGCCGCTTGCCTATCTGGCAGCTCCGCACCAGCCGGAGGAGTCGTTCCTGCCGCCGCGCGATCAGGCCGCGGGCCGCAGCGGCTTGCGTAGCGCGCTGCGCAATCTGATCATTCACGCCTTCTACAATCCCCGCATCGTCGCAGCGGCGGTGCTGCTGCCGATATTGCTGGGGAGCACGCTGGCGTTCTACGCCGGACCGCGCTTCACCGCGGAGAGCACGCTGATCGTGCTGCTCGGACGGGAGAACACGTCGCAGGACATTGCCGGCACCAACCCGATCAGCCTGTCGATCACCGGCCTCAAGGAAGTCGCCTCCGAAGTCGACATCATCTACAGCAACGACGTCATCGACCAAACGCTGCGAGCCGTCGGGCCTGCGACATTGCTGCCGGGCCTGGCGCAACGGCGCTGGTTCGGCTTGCTGCCGCCGCTTTCGCCGGACGAGCAAGTCAAATCCGCGGAAAGCTGGTTTCTCAGCCACATGCGGGCGAGCGTGCAGAACGACACCAACATCCTTCGGGTCACCTTCACCGATCCCGACCGGGGGCTCGCGGTGCGCACGCTCGCAGCCTTGATCGACGCCTATATGGCGCATCGGCGGGCGGTGTTCGCCACGACATCGTCGCGCTTCCTCACCTCCCAACTCGACACCTACACGAAACAGCTCGCCGATATCGACACGCAGATCCAGCAGGTGAAGTCGCAATACGACGTGCTGGATATCGCGCAGGACATCGCGCAAACCGAGAGCCGGCTGCAACGCATCCAGCAGCGCCGCGACGAATTGGCCGAGCGGCGCCGCGCGGTGGCCGCACAGGTGGAAGGTGCCGCCGCACGGCTCGCGTCATTGCCACGGACCGTGTTCGACTCGCGCGACCGCTCCAATCAGCACGGCAACGACGACAGCAGCAACGCGTTGCTGCGGCTGCAGGTGGACCGCGATCACCTCGCCGCGCAATACACGCCGAGCTACCCGCCCCTGCAGGAGCTGGACCGCAAGATCGCATCGACCCGCGCCGCGATCGCCACCGCGGCACGGACAGATTCGACCGCCTCGCGCGATGTCCGAAATCCCGCCTTCGACGTGCTCAACACGCAACTCGTGTCGTCCCAGGTGGAGGAAGGCGCGCTCGATCGGGAGTTGCAACAGGTCGATGCCGAGCTTGGCCCGGCCCAGCAACGGGCGGCCGTGTTGCGGGTGGCCGAGAGCCGCCTGCGCGACCTCGGGCGCAACCGCGACGTGATCGAGGCGAACTACCGGCAGTTCTCGCTGCGCGAAGCCGGCGAACAGATCGAGGAAGATGCACAGCAGTCGCGCAATGCCAACGTCCAGATCGTGCAGCAGCCGACGGCACCGGCCACGGGCGGCTCTCTGGCGCCCAGCTTCCTGCTGGCCGGCCTGCTCGGTGGCGTGCTGCTCGGCGCTGCCGCCATCGTGCTCTGCACCATCCTGCGCGATGCCTTCATCCTCCCCGAGGAAGTCGAGCGGCATCTCGGCATTCCAGTGCTGGCCGACCTGCCGGTGGGCCCGGCGCAATACGGCACGCCGGAAGGCGCGTTGCAGGTGGCCAATCTCGCGGCGATGCTATTGGACGTCTCGGCGGCCGGCCCGCGCTACTCGGTGTTCCAGTTCATCCCGGCCGAGCCGGAGTCTGGCAATGCCGGCCTGGTGCGCGCGGTGGCGGTCGAGTTCGCTTCCATCCACAACATGCGCACCCTGATCATCGACCTGCAGGACGACGGTCAGGAGCACGTGGCAGCCCTCGGCCGCGGCATGGGCCTGCCCGCCGGCAGTGCGGACAACCGGTTGCAGATCCAGACCACGGCGATTCCCCACCTTTCGGTCGCGATCAACGCTGCGGACTCCGAACTGGCCAGTTCGCGAACCCTGCTGCCGCGCTCGCGCCAGGTGCTGAACTCGCTACGGACGCGCTTCGACATGGTGCTCGCGATCGCCCCGGCGCGTGCCGGTGATTACGCGGCGCGCCGCCTGGCGACGCTGGTCGACGCGAACCTGCTCGTGCTGCGGGCCGACCACAGCCGTGCCGCAACGGCCGACCAACTCTGCGAGGGCCTGTTGTCGGCCGGAGCTGCCATCTTCGGCGCCATCTTTGTCGGGGATCGTGCCTACGTGCCTCGCTTCGTCCTTCGATGGCTGTAGGCCGCTGGTCGCGCGGCCGGGCCAATGCGGCCCAACTGCCGGCCTTGCGCGTGGTGCGGGTTCGCGCCGCAACTGCCGCCAGCCCGGCCCTGCGGTTTTGGATGGTGGCGCTGCTGTGTCCGCTCCTGGTGCTGTCGACTGGCCTCTTCTCCTATATCAGCGATATCCGGCCGCTCTATCTGCTGACAAAGGCGTGGCCCGTCCTGGGCGTGCCGTTCGCGGCCGCGGCCATTGTGCAGCGGCGTTTGCCGGGCACCGCATTGCTGATCGTCGTTCTGGTTTATGTGCTGATCTTCACGCCCTTCATGGCCATGGCCGAATTCGGCGTGCCACTCCTCGTGGCGCTGCAGCCGACAGCGAAGATGACGGGGTTACTCAACTATTTCGCGACGTTCGAGATCCTGTGCCTGTTGCGGCCCTCGACGGCGGAACTCCGTCGAACGTTGCTCTGCCTCGGCGTGGTCACGTTCGGGCTGATGTGGCTCCTGTGGATCGTGCTGCCGGTAAGCGACTATGCCACGACCCCCGAAGGCTCGATGGTCCTGCTGAACGACGCGGAACGCGGCCCTCGCATCTATGCTCCGATGATCTTCGGCTTCCTGCTGATGTTCTCCGTCGCGGAAAAGTTCTTCGCGCATCCGCGTGTCTGGCGGTTGCTGCTGATCCTCGGCGCGTTCGTCACGCTGCTCGATATCTACAAGCAGAAACTCGCCATTACCGCCGCGGGGCTCGTCATCATCCTTTCGGCGATCGTCCATTATCGGCGGCATGTCCGGCTGGTGCTGGGCGTCGGGCTGTTGGTCGCTGCGGCGAGCCTCATGCTGTTGGCGCAGATCAACCTGGATACAGCCCTGAGCGCGATTGGCGGCTCGCTGCAAACGCGCCTCATTTCCGGGCGCCTCGCCATCGGCTTCATGCAGCAGGAACCGCTGCGGTGGCTGACGGGGGTCGGCTCGATCCCGCAGCATGACGGCCTGACGCTCGGCGAACTGTTCCGGTTTCCCTTGTTCTTCTTGTCGGACCTCGGCTGGATCGGCGTGCTGTTCGAATATGGCGTCTTCGGGACATCCCTCATCATTGCGGTCTATGTCCTGGCGACGGTCCGGCTGTATCGCTTGATCGGGCCGGATGATGCGTGGTCGCGGGCGATACTGGACTACGCAATTTATCTCTGGCTCGTCTTCACGGTGTACTCCGCGGTCGCGGCGCCAGGCGAACTTCTGACGCTTTTGGCTTTGGCCACCTACATGGCGATGCCCCGCCCGGCCGTCGCCCGTCATGGGCCAGTCCCCGTCGTCAGCCGCTTGCGGCCGCGCCTGCGGTGAGCGCTCTGCCAGCGTCGCGCGGATGGCGGCTCCGTCCCGACCGCGTTTCCGACGGCGCCATCCGCTACTCGGCCGCGCCATCGTTCGACTTGATGCCGGGGCTGGACGGACTACGCGGCGTCTCGATCCTGCTGGTCATCGCAAGTCATCTTGGCATGGGCATGGTGGTGCCCGGCGGGCTTGGCGTGACGGTGTTCTTTTTCATCAGTGGCCTGTTGATCACCCGGCAATTGCTGGCCGAGCAGGCGGCAACCGGGTCGATACGCCTGGGGTTGTTCTACGCCAGGCGGCTGCTCCGCCTTTACCCGCCGCTCATCGTGATGGTCGCGGTGGGAGGCCTGCTGTTCGCCTGGCTCGGTGGTCCTGTGGTGTGGAAGCAGGTGCTGTCCGCCCTGTTCTACTTCTACAACTACGCGCCGATGGTCTTTGGCTGGTTTGGCACTCCCCTCGGCAACAGTCCGTTCGACGTGTTGTGGTCGCTGGCCGTGGAAGAGCACTTCTACCTACTGTTCCCGATCATCCTGCTGATGTTCGGCCGCGACCGGAACCGCTTCGCGCTGATCATGGTAGGCTGCCTGGTGTTGGTGTTGGCGTGGCGATGGCATCTGCTCGCGGCCTGCGAACACGGGGCGAACGTGTGCCTCGGCGTCTCCAGCCAGCAACGGATCGAGGCCAGTACCGACACCCGGCTCGACTCTATTCTCTATGGGGCGCTCCTGGCGACCCTGCTCGGCAGCCGCTGGGCCCATCGCACGCTCCGGCTGATAGACTCGCCCATCGCCTTTGTTGCGGGCGCCGGTTGTCTCTTGCTCAGTCTTGCGATCCGTAATCCGAACTTTCGCGACACATTGCGCTACAGCCTGCAAGGCGTCGGCCTGTTGCTGGCGATCGGCAGCCTGTTGTTCGCGCCGCGGCTGGACAGCGTCCGCATGATACTGGCTTGCCCCGTATCCCGGCTCGTTGGACGACTCAGCTACTCGATCTATCTGTGGCATTGGGTTTTGATTTCGTGCCTTTTGCAATATCGCTTTGGGCACATGGACATGGCGGACCCGGTACAGTTCACCTGGCTGTTCCACGCTGCGGTGCCGATCGTTCTGGCTGCCCTGGTTTGCGCCTATTGCTCGTATTACGGGGTCGAGCGGCCAGTGCTTACGCTGCGGCGTCGGCTTGGATCACACGTCGTGGCGGATAGAGCCTCCACAGGCTAGAATTGCGACCTGCTGCCGGGCAACGCCGAGGACGTAGTCAGCGCTCCCCAACACGCTCGTTGCCCAGGGCGCCCAACACAACTTCAAGTTGCGATCAACCCTGAGGCAATCCGGGTGTAATCTTTTGATGATACGATTTCTGTTTATTTGGATGCGTCGGTAACACATTTCGGCTTGGTTTTGACGTTAACGCCATGATAAGTTGCCATATATTTAGGGCATTATTGATGGCCATCGCTCCTATACCCTCCGGACGGTATTTGCCGCGCTATTCCAAGCTCTACTTGCTTGGCGCAAGTGAAACGGCTGGAGCGTGATGCACAGCCGCTTGGGCCGGCGAGAAGCTGACCCCCAACTTTGGGTGAACAAGCTTACCGTCGTCGTGCTGACGTTGACACTGCTCTACCTGATTGTCGGCATCCCGGAGTTCAACCACAGCGCGGCGACCGACATCCCGACCGACGCAGTGGACCCGATCCACCGCTTCGCTTGGCTCGGGCTGTTTGCCGCCGCCATGCCCGTGGCGGCAAAACGCTGGCGCGAGACGATCGGATTGCTGGCGGCCTGCTGGCCCCTGGTGCTGCTCTATCTCTACTTCGCAATCAGCGTAAGCTGGGCGCTGGACCCCGACGTGTCACTCCGCCGCTTCATCCTGTCGGCCATGCAAGTGGTTCAGATGGCAATTCTCATCAGTGGATTGAAACGCGCCGCGACCTTGCACATCCTCGTTGCAACGGCCTGCATCATAGGCGCCACGGCTGATTTCATCACCCTGGTCGTGGCACCTCATTTCGCGATGGCCGATGACGGGTTTGCCGGACTCCAATCCCAGAAGAATCAGACCGGCCTGATCATGATGTACGGCTGCCTCGCGACCGGCACGGCATTTTTCCTGGTGCAGGGACGGAGGCTGCGGATCGCCGCGGGTGGCGCCTTGGCCATGATGGCCGGGCTCCTGGTGCTGACGCGCTCCACCACCAGCCAGTCGGTCGTGCTGATGACGCCGGTGGTGATTCCGGCGATGATGTTCGTCGCGCGCCGATCCAGGGCTACGATCTGGGCGGTGGTCTGGGCGATCCTGGCAACGCTGGCCGCGGTCGCATTCGGCTACCTGGCCTGGTGTGGCGTAACCGGGACCGATCCGTGGCTGCCACTGCGCGGCGTCACCTTTACGCAACGCACGGACATCTGGTCGTTCGTAGTGGGCGAGATCGGTAAGCGGCCATGGCTCGGAGCGGGCTACAACTCGTTCTGGGCGATCAATCCCGAAATCCAGCCAAGCCTGAAGAGCGACGATTGGTTTGGCACCTACGCCATCATCAACGAGGCGCATGACGGCTATCTCGACCTGCTCGCGATGGGCGGTATCGTGGGCCTGCTGGGCGGCATGGCCGTGATCTTCCGTACGATCGGGCAGGCTGGGATCGCGATCGCCCGTGCAGAGCCCGTGGAGTCCGCCTGGCGAACGGGCCGCATGGCCTATCCGACGGCGGTGTTCCACATGGCGCTGCTGATCGGTTTGCTGGTGCACAACTTCACCGAATCGAGCCTGTTCAACAGCGGCGTGCTGGGTGTCGGTTTGATCGTGGCAGCACTGGACTTGCAGAAATGGCGCCTCGCGACACGAGAAGCTCAACGGCCGCGATATCCGAGCGCGGCGCGCGACCGTTTCCGCGGCCTCGATAGGGGCCGTCTGCTCTCACCGTCACCGCATCTCGCCGCCGACCCGGCGGGATCACGAAGCCGCAAGCGGTAAGGAGACGACGATGCATTGGAAAGTGATCACCCACTTCCTGACCAGCAAGGATCAGCCATGGATCCATCATGACGTCCGCTCGGCGCATCACAGCTTCGACGTCATCCCGGCCGACTATCCCCACGACCGTTCCCGCAAGAGTACCTCCGGCAGGGAGTGGCTGCTCTATCTGCGGCAGGCGGTCCAAGGTTGGATCGCGGCGGGTCGCTCCCCCGAGAAACCCGTGGGCTTCATTACGGCATTTCCACCCCACGCCGTTTGCGTCGGGTTGATCAAGCGCCTCACCCGATCGAAGGCGCCCATCATCGTCTGGAGCTTCAACCTCAGCCAAACGTTCGAGGGGGCAAAGCGGCGCCTCGCAATCTTCGCCCTGGCCCGTGTCGATACCTTCGTGGTGTTCTCGCGGCAGGAAGTCACGACCTACTCGGAAATGCTGGGCCTCCCGCCGGAGCGGTTCCGCTTCATCCCATTCTCGCAGGAGATGGTCGCGGTCGAACACCCCGAGGAGACGGCGTCGCCCTTCATCGTCGCTCTGGGAACGGCCAACCGCGACTACGCGACCCTGCTGGACGTGGTGGAACAACTGGGCATCCGCACGATCATCGTCACTGGGCCGCACGCGGTCGCCGGCCTCCAGGTGCCCGCGAACGTCGAGATCCGGTCCGGTCTGACGGAGCAGCAATGCAACGCCTTGTGCCAGCAGGCACGCCTGAACATCGTGCCGCTGGACACGCGCGACACCGCGTCCGGACAGGTCACCGTGCGCAACGCGATGATGTTCGGAAAATGCTTGATCACGACGCGCTCGACGGGCACCGAGGACTATGTGGAGGACTCCGTGACGGGAGTGTTGGTGCCACCACGCGATGCGGCAGCGCTCAAAAGGGCCATCGAAGACTTGTGGGACAATCCGCTGAAGCGCGAGGCAATGGGCGCCGCCGCCAGGGCGTGGATCGATCAGAACGTCCATTATGAGGTCGGACCGACGCGGCTACTCGAACTCATGGAGCGAGCCCACGTGTCGGCGGCGTGACCGACCCCGCGTGCTACGGGTCGAGCAACGGGGTGAGGTAATGCATGATCCACGGCCGCGCCGCCGTGGACCAAACCCTGCCAGTGCTCGTGTCGCTCTCCAGCAGCGCGCTGGAACCCCCAGGATTGATCGCGAAGAAATTGAGGCCGATCGAGTTGGCGCGGAAATACTCGTTCATCTTCGCCAGCCACTTGCGATCGGTTTCGGCGTTGACCGGAGCGCACTCGACGGTACTGACGGCGTGGATGGCTTGACCGGCAAGTGTGTAGTCGATGGCAAATTGCTGCCCCGACACAGCGCCGGCTAGAAGCTTGACCGGGACGAATTGCCGCGAACTGCCGGCCGGCCAGATGAACGAGCCGCCTGCCGCCTCGAAGGTGACGCCGGCGGCCGATCCGTGTTTGCCACCAATGGTCCAGGTGCAGGTCTCGTCCGTGTTGGGGGCCTTGGCCTCGATCGGCACCGCGACGATGTGACTGTCGACCGGGGCGTGGCCGCCACGGAGTGACGTGTCATTGGTGACCGTTGTGACGAACGGGGCTGCCATCTCCCCCAGCCACACCGGGGCAATGTTCTGCTCCGCGATGAAACCCCACTGCGCGCGCCAAATGGTTGGCAGGTTGTCGGGAAACGCCGGGTCGTAGTCGTAGTAGGCGTTGAAGCCTTTCGGGGTTGCGTTCCACGCCGCGGCGTTGGCAGGTCCGAGGCTGCCGAAGCTCTCCCCGCCGGTCGAGCCGTATTCGTGGGCCGAGTAGACCACCTTGCCGGGTCTGCTCAGCACGACCGGCCGGGTCGCGACGTTCTGGAGGGCGCAGGAGAAGCCGGGGGATAGATAGATGTCGTTGCCGGCGCCTGCCGGGCCCGGCATCACGATCTGCATTCCGGGGCGCCACCAGGTTGCCCCCTGGCACACGATGAGCACGTCGGGGTTGACGGCGTGGATCGCGTTCCCGGCACGCTCGTAGAACTCCGGCAGGCTGGTTTCCAGATTGGCGGCCGAGAGCGCCTTCGTCGTCTCCCACGAGCCACCCGTGGGCTCGTTGATCAGGTCCAGGCCGCACACGACCGGATTGCCGGCGTAGCGTCGTGCGAGGGCCACCCAGGCGGCGATGATTTGCATCTCGTTGCGGGCTTCGTGGGTGGCGCCCGCGTTCTGCCCGGCGGCGGTGCGGGTCGCTGTCGTGAACCACTTCTTGGTCGCGATCCAGTTGGGCACCCGGCCCGCCGGGTCGACGTCCATGCCGTTGTCGAGCGCGCCCAGGGCGGCGCGGCTATTGCCGAGCTGGTCGCTATAGGACGGCGCGAGGCAGTGCATGTCGAGAATGATCCGCAGCCCGAGCGAGCCTGCGTGACCGACGATCCGGTCCAGCATCTCCAGCGAGGAGATGAACGGCTGCGAGCCGCTTCGGTACGGTGCGCCGGTCGCGTCGTTGTAGGTCGCGTCCGTGAAGAAGTCCGGATTGGCGTCGTAGGTCATGTAGTAGCTCGCCGTATTGGGGCGCCGGCCGTTGGCGGCCGTCCAGTCCGCAGGAGAGCCGTTGCTGCTCCAGGTGATGTCCTGGCAGATACCGAGGCGGATGCCGTTGAACCCGGCAGCCTTGATTTCGTCCAGGATGCCGTAATGCGTGATCGTGCCGCGCGGATTGCGACGCGTCTTGTAGGAGCGGCCGTCCAACCCCTCCGGCAGCAGATGCGGCCCGTCCATTCCATACCAGTGAACGGTGCGGGGCACGTAAGGCACCAGGTCCGCATCCTTGAGCACGGCGCCGTGGGCTGTCAGGTAGGTGAGCCCGGTCACGTCCGTGCTGCGTTTTCGGGTCCGCGGTCCCGCGAGCGACGACCGCTCGTTCCTGCCACTTCGCCAAGTTCGGCCACGCTGCACATCGCTGTCACTATGAACTTGCCAATACTGACCTCTTAAACGCCGATCCGATCGCTGTCATTCGCCAGGACGAAGGCACCCGCCACCGCCGTGGCCAGGCCGGGAGGATCAGACGAAATCGTGCATGACCCGGCGACAGGTCGGCGCTAGGTTTTACCCAACGGGCCGGATGACCAGGCCAAAGGGGAAACACCGATGCTACGATCCGCGATGCTGACCATCTCAGCGTTCACCGCAGCGTTCATCTGCGCTGGCCCGGTCCGTGCAGCGGACATCATCCTTTCGATGAATGACAACCACACCGTGCTGGATGAAAAAGGCGCTCAGGTTGCCGCGACCCCAATGCGGCCAGACACGGTGGACCTCATCGACATCGGTCAGAGCCCGCCACGAATCGTTGGCACGGTCGATGTCCCAGGCTCGGTCGTCGGGCCGCCTTTCGCGGTCTGGATGGCCGCCGACTCCAGTTGGGCCATCCTGACGGCGGCCACCAAGGCCGACCCGGCCGTGCCGCTTGGCATCGCATGGGACGACACCGTCTCCGTGCTCGACCTGACCAGCACGCCACCGCACGTGACACAGGTGCTGCATGCCGGCGCGGGTGCCACCAGCGTGCGCCTGTCACCGGACGGCACGCTCGCGCTGGTGTGCAATCGGGCGGAGGGCTCGGTATCCGTGTTCACGGTGAAGGACAAGCATCTGGAGCCAGCGGGCAAGGTGATGTTCGGCGACCAATCGGGCGCCAGCGGTGTCGCGTTCAGCCCGGACGGCAAGACCGCCATCGTAAGCCGCCCATGGGATGACCGCGTCAGCGTGTTGCACATCGATGGCAAGGCGGTGACGGTGGACAAGCAGCCAATCACCACCGCGATCCAGCCCTATACGATCGATGTCGTGCCCGACCGAAGCCTGGCCGCGATCAGCAACATGGGTCGCGGCAGCGGCGATGTGGATTCGGTGTCGCTCGTCGACATGACGGCCAACCCGCCCCGCGCCATTTCCATCGCTCCCACGGCAAGCGGGCCGGAGCCGATGAAGTTCTCGCCAGACGGCAAGTTCCTGGCCGTAGGGGCGGAGATGGGAACGCCGCTTGCGCAGTCCAATCCGCTTTACCACGACCATGGCCTGCTGCAGATCTTCGCGCTGACCAACAAGACGCTGAGCTTGGTTGCCACCGGCCAGATCGGCCGCTGGACGGAGGGCATCGCCTGGTCTCGCGACGGCAAGACGCTGCTGGTGCAGAGCGACCGCGACCGCATCATCAGCGTGTTCGACTTCGACGGGCACACGCTGACCGCAAAACCGGATCTGGTCCCGACCGGTGGCCCCGTCGCATTCGGTGTACCCTGGCCGTAGCGGCTGGCTCAGACTTGGAATGCGGGTAATGCGGTCGTCGATCGAAAACATCCCTCGTGCGGCGGCAATACCGGTCAAGGTGGCTAAGATCGTTTTGGATGCCGATTTGATGTCCGTGGGGCGTATCAGGCTGGCGCCGCGCCAGGCACGCTCCGCGACGCGCACGCCGCGTTGCGAGATCATCAAGGTGCGGAGATCAGGTGTTGCGTCCGCCATTGCGAGGCCGCGGCCAAGTAGCGCGGGATCAGGCGCCACTGCGGCGGCGGCTGGCTGCGCCGCCAGCAGGAGGGCAGAGGCCAGAACACCCCGGCGGGTGCTGACCATTGCGGAGACATTGCGTTCGGGCAGTCCAGGTCTCCTGTTGCAGGCTACTGGTCGCCCGGCCCTAGCTGAACCGACACGTTGTATCTGCCGCCGGAGTTCGATGTTCGTAGCTTTTCCGACCCTACACCGCAAATGAACGCCGCTTGATGGGACAGTTGAGAGGGGCCCAGGCGGCATCGCTCGCACACGCCCGGTTTATTGACATGCCCAGGCCGGCAGGAAGAGAGTCACGCTGCGGAAGTACCGCGCCGGAGGCACAATGAGCGGTCACCTCGAGTTGGTTTGCCGGTTGCCCGGCAGTTCTTTCGGCGGCGTCGTGCAGGTGCGCGATGCATCCGGCGCCCCCAATCTGGTGGTGGCCGCGGAAGCTGATCCGTCGGTGCTTCCCCGGCTATTGGCCGAGTGCCACGGGCTACTTTTATTGCCAGGCATTAAGGAGATGGCGGATCAGCCAGAATTGCTCCTCCGCCTCAGCCGGACATTCGGGCCCGAGGTCGAGAACTATCGCCATACCGGTATGAACCCGAAGATGGTGCATCCGGACGTCCCGGAAATATTTGTGGTCTCCAACACGCCCCCGGCCGAACGCCAGCCCCCAGCCTTGCCCGATCCGCCGCTCACCAGCGACGGAAAACTGCCAACGCAGTATCCTCACCGTCGCGGCTGGCACACCGACCAGAGCTATCGGCGCCCCCCGCCGGACGTGTCGCTGTTTCTGGCGGTGCTGCCGGTGCCGCAGGGTCAGGGGCAGACGTTGTTCGCCGACGGAACCGCCGCCTACGACGCGCTGCCGGCTGCAACGAAGGATCGGATCGACGCCCTCGACGGGTTGCACGTCAGCTCGGGCGCCGGCCGCCGCCGCGAGGCCGTGCGCGCCGGCAAGGTACCCCGAACGTTGGCGCCACATGAACTTCCACAGCGGCAGCCGATCGTCCGCTTACACCCGCAAACTGGCCGGAAGGCTTTGTACCTTTGTGAACATGGGCAGATGGACTGGCTCGACGGGCCAATCGCCGGTCTCGAACCGGGTCCGGACGGCGAGGGAGCACGACTGCTGGACGAGCTGATGACCCACATGACCCGGCCGGAGTTCGTCTACGCACATGAATGGACCGCAGGGGATCTAGTCGTCTGGGACAACCGCTGCACGGTGCACGCGGCGACTTGGTTCAACGCAGACGAGGAAGCCCGCGTGATGTGGCGCACGACAGTGAGCGGCAATCCCGGGGCCGCCTATGCGGGTGAGACGAAGAGCTGGCTCGCAGCCTAACCCGGTCTCCAATCGCCCGAAGTCGGTGGTCTCCCGTAGCGGCACCGCGCGCGAGATCGCCTCATGCGAGCGATTTATGCCGCGCGACCCGGATGGCGACGCAGCCGCCAAGACAGCCTCCGACGATGGCGAAAGGCTGAAACAGCAGGGTGGGAACCGTCATCAGGGCATGGGGCCAGGCTAGGACCAAGTTGCAGAACAGGCCCGTCGCAATCGCCGCCTGTAGCCCGAAAACCCCACCCATCACGGCACCGAACGTCACGAGTGCATAGGGCAGCCACTTCGGCAGCCGATGACAGGGTTCACGCCGCCCGGGCTCCCATTGCCCGGCATGACCATCGAACGGCATCGCCGCCTGCCTCCCACCTTTTGCCACAGCATACGCCAGGGACGCCGCTCAACCCCAGCCGAAAAGCTCGTGAGATCAATGCCGGGTCGCCCGGCCGTGCGGGTTGGAGATCGCTGCTGGGAGTGCCGGACTGCCTCCCGCGTCTACTCGCCGGGCGCCGGGAGCGTCGGGGCCGCCAGTGGTGACATCGTCTCGAACACGCCGTCGCGCCGCACCAGGGCGTGGAATAGCGCGGCTGCAATGTGCAGGAGTATGAGGGCGAAGAACACGAAAGCCAGCGCCCGATGCAGGTTCCACAGCACGGTGTGGAGGCTGTCGCTCTGCGGCAAGATCGCAGGCAGGACGATGCCAGGAAACAGCTCAACTGGATACGCCGCCGCCGACAGCATGCCCCAGCCGAGCAGCGGCATCGCGATCATCAACGCATAGAGCGCGTAGTGCGACAGCTCCGCCGCAAGTTTCATCGGCACTGGTAGATCGGCCGGGAGCCTTGGCGTACCTGCGCGCAGGCGCACGATGATGCGCAGCACCACCAGGAGCAGGATGGCGATGCCGAGCGGTTTATGGATCGCGACCAGCGCCAGATTTCTGGTCGTCACCGTCGACACCATGCCCACGCCGATGAACAGCATCGCCAGGATGCACGCGGCCATCCCCCAGTGGATCACGCGCTGGGTGACGGTGAAGGGGCGATCGACGCCGATCATTGCGCGGCTCCAGTCCGGGGATAGGCGTCCGCCTCCGCCGTGCGCCGGTCGTAGGAAACTGCGTAGGCGGCGGAGCGGGCAGACGGAAACGGGTCATCCGAGGTGTGAATGCCGTCCGGCAGCACCGTCGGATCGTAGTTGATTTCGCGGCACGGGCCGTCCGCTTCGGGCTCGATCTTGCTCGCCACCAGCGTGCCCACATCGACCGTGCGGCGATCGCCGGGCCATGCCTTGCTGGGGTCGGCGGTGGGGTCGCCCGGATTGGCGGAGGTGACGGTCATGGTCCAGCGCTGCGGGCCGCTAGCGATACGCTGCGTGATCTCCTGCTCCAGGAAATCCTTCGGCCGTTTGGCGATCTCGTCGCCCGAGACCGTCACCGGCTGAGCCGCCGGGATCAGCGACCAGCGGACGACGTGGCCATCGCCCGACCCGTCGGTGAATACGAAGCTATCGAGACTGTTGAACCGCTCCTCCGCATAGCTTTCCGTAAAGGGCGCGCTCTTGGCCCAGGCACCGAATGCGCCGATCTCGGGGTGGGCGGCGGCAAAGGTCTTCATCGCGTCCGGATCGTCCTTCTTCGCCGAGGCCACCAACAGCTCGTAGAACGCCTGCGGCGTCGACACGGGGAAGAACGGCAGGTCGATCATCGCCATGCGCCATTCCTGCCCGTCCGGTGGCTCGATCTGCACGCCGATGCCCCGCACGCGGACGGTCCCGTCGGCCGCCATGGCATCCGCGGTCCCCAGGTTGAACCGCCCGATCACGGGGTAGCTGCCCTTCTGAAACACGCGGGCCTTGGAGAGCGCCGACCCGGCGCCGTTCGCCTCGAAGCTTCCGGTGAAGCAGATGCCCTTCGCATGGTTGCGCCGGTGACCGACCGACGGCCCGCCGGCCGGCGCTAAAGCATCCACGATTCGAGGCGGCGTGAGACGGTTCGGTGACAGCCAGCCGGCCGTATAGGCGAAAGCGCCCCCGGCGGCGCCGATCACGACGGCGATGAGAACGAGCGATCCGATCGGTGAGGATCGCGTAGACGAGCGTGGCACGGCTTCTCACCTCACTGTGGCGAGAGCATAACAAAGGCTAGCGGCCTTGGAAGCAAGATGCGTTGTGCCCGGTCGCCCTACCCCGGGCGCCGCATGTCGAAGCGGTTGTCGGGGCCGATCGCCGCGTAGGCGGATGGGCCACCGGCGCGCAGGATAATACCGGCGTTGAAGGTGTCGAACACGCCGTCTTGCAGCAGGCTCCGGTCGATATGGACCGCGATGACCTCGCCCAACACCAAGACCGCCGGCGTCACGACGCCCTGGGCGTTCTTCAACGGCACGATATCAGTAACCTTGCATTCGAAATGCACCGGGCTCTCGGCCACCCGGGGCGGCGAGACGATGCGCGATGGGATCGCCGTCAGACCAGCCAGCGTGAACTCGTTCGTTCCATAGGGGGCGTTGGCACAGGTCTCGTTCATCTGCTCCGCGATCGCCCGCGTTGCCAGGTTCCAGACGAATTCGCCGGTCTCCTGGGCATTCCGGGCGCTGTCCTTCAGGGTCGTGCTGGAAAAACCGATGATCGGCGGGGTGTAGTTGAAGCCGTTGAAGAAGCTGTACGGCGCAAGATTGACCGAACCATCCCGCCCGCGCGTGGACACCCACCCGATCGGACGCGGGCCGATGATAGCGTTGAACGGGTCGTGCGGCAGGCCGTGACCTTGGGACGGCTCGTAATAATGCATGTCGGTGTCATCAGCCATCTCAGGGTCCTCTCCATTCAGGCGTGTCACAACGGGCCTCAGCCGTGCGAGGTTGCGGTCATGGCCCAGGCAGTATGCGTGATCGTAAGCGCATCGGACAGGGCGAGCTTGGGCGGACCGCACCGCCAGGCCGCGCGTCACCCTGACGACTGGCACGCTGCTTGCCTCTACCGAGTGCTTTCGGGAGTATGTGCCGTGTCCTCACTCACGCTCGACAGGCGGACGGCGAACCTTCCGCGATGATACCGATCCTGCCGAACTGGGGCGAGATGAGCCGGGCCGCGCGCGACGCGGCCTACAACAATACCGCCGCCTGCACCGGGGGCCGCGCCTATGTCGACGCCTTGCGGGCCGACTCGCACGCGTTGCGGCAGGCACGGCCGCAGCATCTGGACCTCCGCTTCGGTGCGTCGGACCGGGAAGCGTGGGACTTGTTCCCCGGGCCGGCCGGGTCCGACTGCCTCGTGTTCATCCATGGCGGCTACTGGCAGCGCAACGACCGTCAGGGTGCGGCTGCGGTGCTGGAAGGTGCCCTCGCCACCGGATGGTCCGCAGCGCTGCCGGGCTACACGCTCGCGCCCGACGCCACGCTCACGACCATCGTGGGCCAGATCCGCCACGGCCTGGACTGGCTAGCCATGCACCGGGCCGCCCACGGGATCACCGGCCGCATCGTCCTCGCGGGCTGGTCCGCCGGGGGCCACCTGGCGGCCATGGCGCTCGACCACCCGGCGGTCACGGCAGCCCTGGCCATCTCGGGCCTGTATGAGTTGGGACCGTTGCGCGACACCGACCTGAACGAGAAGCTCGCCTTGACCGATGACGAGGTCGCGCGCCTGTCGCCGCTGCGCCTACCGCATCCGACCAAGCCGATGGCGATTGCCTACGGGTCCCGTGAGTTGCCTGCGCTGGTGGCCAATAGCTGCGCGATGCATGCGGCGCGGGCCGCACAGCACTGTCCAGGCGCTCTACGCCCGATCGCCGGGGCGGACCACTTCACCGTGCTCGATGCGTTGCGCCAGCCGGACGGAGCCCTGTTGCACGAGGCGCGGTTGCTGTTGCTGTAGGCCCCGGACGAAATCGCAGGAGATCGCTTATGGAAGTCGGCGTCTTCATCCCAATCGGAAACAATGGCTGGCTGATCTCCAGCACTTCGCCGCAATACAAGCCCAGCTTCGACCTGAACAAGACTGTGACGCAGAGTGCGGAGCGGCACGGGCTGGACTTCGTGTTGTCCATGATCAAGCTGCGCGGCTTCGGCGGACCGACCGAGTTCTGGGATCACAACCTCGACTCGCTCACCTTGATGGCGGGGTTGGCGGCCGTGACGTCCCGTATCCGCCTGTTCGCCACGGTGCCGACGCTGGCGGTGCCGCCCGCGATCGCCGCGCGGATGGCCGTGACGATCGACAGCATCTCCCACGGCCGGTTCGGTCTCAATGTCATCACCGGGTGGCAGCGGCCGGAATACTCGCAGATGGGGATCTGGCCCGGCGACGCGTATTTCGACCGCCGCTACGATTTCGCCGCCGAATACGTCCGAATCATGCGCGAGCTGTGGGAGACCGGCGTGTCGGACTTCCGCGGCGAGTTCTTCCAGATGGACGATTGCCGGCTGAGCCCCCGCCCGTCGGTGCCGATGAAGCTGATCTGCGCCGGCCAAAGCACTGCCGGCATGGCGTTCACGGCGCGCTGGGCCGATTACAATTTCATGCTGGGCGCCGGGTTCAACACCCCGGTCGCCTGCGCGCCCACCGTCGCGCGCATGCAGTTGGCCGCCGCCGAGACGGGCCGGGCGATCACCTGCTTCGCCCTGTTCATGATCATCACGGCCGAAACCGACGCCGAGGCACTGGCCAAATGGGAGCTGTATGCCGGCGGAGTGGATACCGAAGCCGTCACCTGGATGGCGGAACAGGGGGCCGCCGACACCAGGCCGAATGCCGACACCAACGTGCGGCAGCTGACGGAAACGGCGCGGGCAGTCAACCTCAACATGGGTACCTTAGTTGGATCCTACGCCCATGTCGCCGCCATGTTGGACGAACTCGCGGTGGTACCCGGGTTGGGCGGCGTGATGCTGACCTTCGACGAATTCATCGGCGGCACCGAGGCGTTCGGCACCCGCATCCAGCCGCTGATGCAATCCCGCCGCCACATCATTTCCCAACCCGCGGAGGCTGCCGAATGAGCACGCATGCCGGCTACCTGTCCGCGTCCGACCTGTACGCCCGCACCCTGCCCGCAAAGCCCGAGCCTTTGACATTCCGGCCGGACCAATCTGCCCTGATCGTCGTGGACATGCAGAACGCCTACGCCTCGCCGGGCGGCTACCTGGACCTGGCAGGCTTCGACATCTCGGGTGCAGCCCCGGCGATCACGCAGATCGCCGAGGCGATCGCCATCGCCCGCGCCGCCGGGATGCCGATCGTGTTCTTCCAGAACGGCTGGGATCCGGCGTATCAGGAGGCTGGCGGCCCGGGTTCGCCGAACTGGCACAAATCCAACGCGCTGAAAACGATGCGTGCCCGTCCGGAGCTGGAAGGCAAGCTGCTGGCGAAAGGCGGCTGGGACTATGCGCTGGTCGATGCCCTGCAGCCACTACCCGGCGACATCGTCATCACCAAGCCGCGCTATAGCGCCTTCTACAACACCAACCTCGACAGCACCCTGCGCGCCCGCGGCATCCGCACGCTGGTGTTCACCGGCATCGCCACCAACGTCTGCGTCGAGTCGACACTGCGGGATGGTTTCTTTCTCGAGTATTTCGGCGTGGTGCTGCACGATGCGACCCACGCCGCCGGGCCACCCGCCATGCAAGAAGCTTCGCTGTACAATATCCAAACGTTCTTCGGTTGGGTTTCCAGTGTCGCCGAGTTCCGTGGCGCACTGACAGCGAACGCGGCACCGACAATCGCCTCGTCCGAATAACGGGCCTGGCACGCAATCTGCTTATCCGAGAACGCCGACCATAAGGAGGGAACCAATGACACAGAAGGCAGACGCCACCCGCCGCTTCCTGCTCACGGGCGGGATCGCCGCAGCGGGCGTCGCCGCCGGGTCGGGCGCGATCACCGGTTTCCCGACGATCTGGGCGCAGAACATCAAGAACGTGACGCTTCGGCAGTTCGGCACGGGCGTGTCGGCGCTGAACGCCATCGCCAGCAAGTGCAAGGAAGACACCGGCATCACCATACAGATGACGGCGATGGACACGGACGCCGCGGCGCAGCGCGCCATCACCCAGCCCCGCAGCTACGATGTGGCCGATATCGAATATTTCACCGTCAAGAAGGTCTTCCCCGCCAACGTGCTGCAGCCGTTGGACGTGAAGAAGATCAAGTTCTACGACGACATCGTCCCGCTGTTCAAAACTGGCAAGGTGACACCAACCGCCTCGATCGGCCAGGGCACCGCGCCTTGCCGGGTCAGCTTCGTCGAGGGCGAAACCTCGCTGAAATTCGCCGGCGCTCCCACCGAGTGGATGACGCTGATCCCCACCATCTACAATGCCGATACGCTTGGCATCCGCCCCGATCTGGTGGGCCGCCCGATCAAGAACTGGCGCGACCTGGTAGACCCGGCGTTCAAGGGCAAGTCCGCCATCATCAACATCCCCTCGATCGGCATCATGGATGCGGCGATGACGATGGAGAGCCTGGGGACGATGAAATACGGCGACAAGGGCAACATGACGAAGCCCGAGATCGACCAGACGATCGCCTTCCTGATTCAGAAGAAAAAGGACGGCCAGTTCCGCGCATTTTGGAAAAGCTTCCAGGAAAGCGTCGACCTGATGTCGTCCGGCGAGGTCGTCATCCAATCCATGTGGTCCCCCGCCGTCACGGCCGTGCGGTCCAAGGGCATTCAATGCGTGTTCCAACCCTTGGCGGAGGGGTATCGCGGCTGGGGCGGCGGGCTGGGCATCGCCAAGCACCTGACCGGCCTGGAACGCGACGCCGCCTATGAATACATCAACTGGTATCTCTCGGGATGGACCGGCGCCTATTTGAATCGCCAGGGCTACTACTCGGCGGTGCTGTCGACGGCGCAGAAGAACATGACGCCAAACGAGTGGGGTTATTGGATGGACGGTAAACCGGCGACGGCCGCGATCGTCAGCCCGGACGGCACGGAGATCGCCAAGATCGGTGACCTGCGCGATGGCGGTTCCTACTACGACCGCATCGGGAAGATCGCCTGCTGGAATTCGGTGATGGATAACGACCGCTACCTCGTGCAGAAGTGGAATGAATTCTCCGTTGCGTAGCATCAACGAGGGTTTTTGATTGACTCGTCATCGCGAGCGCAGCGCGGCGATCCAGGGCCACGAACGCATCCGGCGCCCTGGATCGCCGCGCCCTCGGCTCGCGAAGACGACGCTCACCGTGGATCAGTCGCTCAGGCAGCTGGTATAAGTATGCGCTCACCATGGCTGCTGGCCATGCCGCTGGCCGTCGTGCTGGGCGTGTTCCTGGTCATTCCGCTGATGATGCTGATCGTCGTCAGTTTCCTCGACTACGATTCGGTGCAGATTCTGTGGACCTTCGTCCTCGAGAACTACTGGGAGGCACTGACCTCCGCCACGACCTGGAACACGTTCGGCGTGACGCTGGGCTATGCCGTGACAACCTGGGCGGTCACGTTGGTGCTGGGCTTCTGGATCGCCTATTTCCTCGCTTTCGAGGTTCAGGACGGAACCTGGCGCATGACCCTATTCCTCATCTGCTCGGTGCCGTTTCTGACGTCGAACATCATCCGGACCATTTCCTGGATCCCCTCGCTGGGCCGCAACGGAATCATCAACACGCTGCTGTTGCGATTGCACTTGGTCCGCGAGCCACTGACCTTCCTGCTGTATAGTCCGTTCGCGATCATCCTGGCGTTCGTCCACCTCAATACGCTGTTCATGGTCACGCCGATCTTCAACTCGATGATGCGGATCGACCGGGCGCTGATCGAAGCGGCGCGGGATGGCGGCGCCGGGTTTTGGCGAACGATCGCCCACGTCGTGCTGCCGCTGTCGAAGACGGGGATCGGTATCGGGACGATCTTCGTGGTCACCGTGGTGATGAGCGATTTCGTCAGCGTCAGCATCATGGGCGGCGGCCAGAGCGCCTCCGTCGGCATCATGATCCAGAACGAGATATCGCTGCTGCAATATCCGGCGGCGGCGGCGCATGCCGTGATCCTGCTGGCGTTCGTCCTGACCCTGGTGTTCTGCATCCTGCGCGTCGTGAACATCCGCAAGGAATTGTGAGATTGCCGCGACGGCTATCCTTCTATGTGCTGGCGGCGCTGTTCGTGGCCTTCGTGCTGTTCCTCTATGGCCCGACCGTCACGATCATGATCCTCTCGTTCCAGGGGCCGCAGGGTGGATTGACCTTCCCGATGAACGGCGTGTCGCTGCATTGGTTCGCTGCGTTGTTCCAGACGCAGATGGTCGGCGACTTTGCGGGGTCCATCACCCGGTCCGTCTTGCTGGCCCTGATGGTGATGGCGGCCAATGTCGTCATCTCGGTAGCCGCCGGCATGGCGTTCCGGCGGCGGTTCCGCGGTGCGACGGCGCTGTTCTATCTCACCATCGCCAGCCTCATCGCGCCGTCGATCCTGGTGAGTCTCGGGATCGGGTTGCTGTTCAGCCAATTGGGGCTCGACCCGGCGTGGTACACGTCGGCGTTCGGGGCGCAGCTCACCTGGACGATGCCATTCGGGTTGCTGATCATGTTCGCCGTGTTCAACCGGTTCAACCGTGCTTGGGAGGAAGCAGCGCGCGATTTGGGCGCCGGCCCGTGGCGCAGCTTTTGGCACGTGGTGCTGCCAATCATCCTGCCCGGGGTGATCGGCATCGCGTTGTTCGGCTTCTCCCTGTCCTACGACGAGTTCCCGCGCACCATGATGACCGCGGGCGACTACAACACCCTGCCGCTGGAAATTTTCGCGATGACCGCGAACGTGACAACCCCGGTGATCTACGCGCTGGGTACGCTGACGACGATGGTCTCGGCGTTGGTGATCGCCGGTGCCATCACGGCCACGGCGATCATCCGCCGCCGCCGGGTGGCAAGGTGAGTTGACCGCCCTGCGCTGCCGAATCGTGGTCAACGGCCAAGACCACACCATCGTCGCAGACGACGGGGACATGCTGCTGCCGATCCTGCGCAACGATTTGCGGCTGAACGGACCGAAATACGGTTGCGGGCTCGGCGAGTGCGGCGCGTGCACCGTGCTGGCCGGCGGCTTCCCGGCGCGGTCCTGCATCATGTCGGTCGCGGCCTTGCGAGGCCGCGCGATCACCACGTTGGAGGGGCTGGCGCAGAACGGCGTGCTGCACCCGGTCCAGCGTGCGTTCATCCAGGGCCAGGGCGCGCAGTGCGGCTATTGCCTGAACGGCATGATCATGGCCACCGTGGCGTTGCTGGCGGCCGTGCCGAAACCGAGCGACGCGCAGGTCCGCGCGTCGTTGAAACACCATCTGTGCCGCTGCGGCGCGCACGCGCAGATCCTCGAGTCGGTGCGCCTGGCCATCGCGATGTCGCTCGAGGCGCGGGGGGTTGATGGACACGCCTGACGCTGCCGGTCACCTCGCCATCTTTCGGTCCAGCGCCACGGGCCCGGAAACGTTTCTGCGGATCGAGGCGAGTGGCGAGGTGAGCGCCTACCACGGCCACGTGGACCTCGGCACCGGGCTGCGCACCGCGTTGACCCAGATCGTTGCCGAGGAGCTCGACGTGCCGCCCGCGCAGGTGCGCCTGGTGATGGGCGACACGCGCGACACGCCCAACCAGGGACCGACCATTGCCAGCGAGTCGATCCAGGTGGCGGCCGTCCCACTGCGTCAGGCGGCGGCGCAGGCCCGCGCTCTGGTGCTGTCGCGCGCTGCGGAACTGCTGCAATGCCGGGTCGAGGCGCTCTCGATCGAGGCAGGCCTGATCCATCAGGCAGAGTCGATGCGGCAGCCGATCCCAGTGGGGGAGATCGTGGGCAGCCAGGTGATCGAGCTCGAGCTCGACCCGGCGGTGCCGCTCAAGCCGGCTTCGGCCTACCGCCTCGTCGGGACGTCGTTGCCGCGCGTGGACCTTCCCGCCAAGGCGACCGGTGCGTTCGAGTACATCCACGATGTGCGACTGCCCGGGATGTTGCACGGCCATGTCGTGCGCCCGCCCTATGGCGGCCGGGATAGCGGGGCATTCGTCGGCCGCAGCCTCGTTTCCGTCGACCGGACGCATGTCGCTGGCATGGCCGGCTTCGTGGACCTGGTGGTCGTGAACGACTTCGTCGGCGTGATCGCGCAGCGCGAGGAGCAGGCCCGGGCGATCGCCGAAGCATTGCCCGTGACGTGGCGCACGCCGCCCCTGCTCCCCGATCTCGGCAACGTGGCGGAGGCGATCCGCAACCACCCCTCCCAGCGGCGGCAACTGGTCGAACGCGGCGATGTGGACGCGGCCCTGCAAACCGTCGGCAAACGGCTGCGCCGAAGCTACTCCTGGCCCTGGCAGATGCACGGGTCCATCGGGCCGTCCTGCGCCATCGCAGAGTATCGCGACGGCGCGTTGACGGTCTGGGCCGGCACGCAGAACCCGCACATGCTGCGTGGCGATCTCGCGGTGTTGATGGACATGGCGGAGGCCGCGATCGAGGTGCGGCGCTACGAAGCAGCCGGCTGCTACGGCCGCAACTGCGCCGACGACGTGTGCGGTGACGCCGCCCTGCTGTCGCGCGCCATCGGCCGCCCGGTGCGGGTGCAGTTGACCCGCGAGCAGGAGCATCTGTGGGAACCGAAAGGCGCCGGGCAGCTGATGGAGGCGGAGGGCGGGATCGACTCCGACGGCTCCTTCCACGCCTACGATTTCAACACCTGGTATCCGTCCAACCATGGACCCAACCTGGCGCTGCTGCTGACGGGCCGCCTCAGCCCGGCACCGGTCCCGTCCGACATGGGCGACCGCACCGCCGTTCCGCCCTACCACGTGCCCCACCTCCGCGTGGCGGTGCACGACATGGCGCCGATCGTGCGGGCATCCTGGATGCGCGGCGTGTCCGCCCTGCCCAACAGCTTCGCGCATGAGAGCTTCATCGACGAGCTTGCCGCCGAGGCCGGGGAAGATCCCGTCGAGTACCGGCTGCGCCATTTGCCCGGCGATGCCCGCGCCGCCGACCTCATCCGGCAGACCGCGGAGCATGGCGGTTGGGCGCACCGCACCGCACCGCGCCTGATCCGCGACGGCAACATCGCGTACGGCCAAGGATTTGCCTACGCGACCTACGTGCACGGCAAATTCCCGGGCACCGCGGCGGCGAAGGCTGCGTGGATCGCCGAAGTCGCGGTGGATTGCGACAGCGGGCAGGTGACGCTGACGCGGGTGGCGGTCGGCCAGGATGCGGGATTGATGATCAACCCCGCCGGCGTGCGCCATCAGATCGAAGGCAACGTGATCCAGTCCGCCAGCCGCGTGCTGACGGAGGCCGTGACATTCGACGCCATCTCCGTCGTGTCGCAGGATTGGGGCGGCTACCCGATCGCCAAGTTCACCGAGATCCCGCGGATCGACTCGCTGATGATCCGCCGCGACGGCCAGCCGCCCTTGGGTGCGGGGGAGTCGGCCTCGGTACCCAGTGCGGCGGCGATCGCGAACGCCATCTTCGACGCCACCGGCATCCGCATGCGCGACCTCCCGTTCACGCCGGAGCGGGTGAAGCTGGCGCTGGCGGGCCGGCCGCCACTCCCGCCCCCGGCCAAGCGCGCGCGGCGGCACGGCTGGGCGGCCGTCGCTGGGGCAGCGTTGGTTGGCGGGCTGATGAGCACCGCGGTCGGCTGGTCCTGGCACCGGGAGATCCCGAGTGCGGTGCCGATGCCCGCCGACGCGTTCTCGGCCGCGACGCTGGCCCGCGGCAAGGCACTGTTCGCGCTCGGGAACTGCACCGCCTGCCACACCGCGCCGGGCGGGGTGCCGAATGCCGGTGGACGCCCGATCGCGACACCGTTCGGGACGATCTACAGCACCAACCTGACACCGGATGCCACCGGGCTCGGCGGCTGGGGATACGAGGCGTTTGCCCGGGCGATGCGCGAGGGCATCGGCCGCGATGGGCGGCACCTCTACCCTGCCTTCCCCTACACCTCCTTCGCCAAGCTGACCGAGGCGGACCTGCAGGCGCTGTATGCTCATCTGCAGACGCTGGACCCGGTGCGGCAGGTTTCGCCTGCCAGCCGGCTCGCCTTCCCCTTCAACGTGCGCGCCGGGATGGCCGTCTGGAACCTCGCCTTTCACGATCCCCTGCCCTACCGGCCGGCGCCGGACCGGTCGGAACAATGGAACCGGGGCGCCTACCTCGTGACCGGGATCGCCCATTGCGGCGCGTGCCATACCCCGCGCAACCTGGCAGGGGCGGAACGGGCGGGTGCCCCGTTGGCGGGCGCGATCGTCGGGGGGCGAGAGGCACCGGCGCTGGATGGCTCCGGCCCGGCGCCGCTGCCGTGGACCGAGGCCGACTTCTACGACTACTTGCGGACCGGTGTGTCGCCCCGCCACGGCGTCGCGGCCGGGCCGATGAAAGCGATCGTGGAGCAACTCGGCGATGTCGGTGACGCGGATTTGCGCGCCATGGCGGTCTACCTTGCGTCCCTGTCGCCACAACACCCCGACCCGGCGACCGCAGCGGACCTCGATCGCCGGGCCCTCGCCGCGCTGGCCGAAAGCACCGGACCGGCCGCACGCCTGTTCGACACCGCATGCGCCAGTTGCCACGTGCCCGGCCCTGTCGGGCTCGCCACGGGGGCGCAGGTGCCGCTTGCCTTCGCCAGCAGCCTGCATGCGGCGACGCCGGACAACTTCCTCCAGGCGGTGCTGCACGGGCTGCAAGCCTCGTCCAAGCTGGAGCTGAACGACATGCCCGGCTTCGGCCGTGTCCTGGACGACCAAGCCGTGGCTGCGCTCGCGGCCCACCTGCGGGCGACGCTAGCGCCCGGCAAGCCAGCTTGGACGGACCTGCCCGATGCGGTGGCGCGCGCGCGAAACAGCCCCGACGCGCATTAGTGCAGCGGTACCGTGGAACCGCTCTAGCCGAAGGGTGGGCTTTAGCCCACCACTTTGCTGCGGCTGGTGGGCTAAAGCCCACCCTACAATAGAATAGACGAGTTCGGACCGCCCCGACGCCCGCTGACTCTAAGCGGCGAACACCGTCGCGTGCTCCGCGTCGAATGACACCGAAATCGTGCCCTCCGTGGCAATCGGTCCGGCGCCGCTCGCCTGCTGGAGCATGGTGCATTCGCTGCCATCCGCCAGGCGCATGATGAGGCGCCTCGCATTGCCGAGATAGATGACGTTCTCGATCCGCGCAGGCAGCGTGGCAGCCCCGGTTGGGCCGGCCTGCACCCGCTCCGGCCGAACCGCCAAGTCCACCCGGCTGCCGTCCGGCAGGTTGGCCGGGTTGCCCGCCTGGACCACGGCGCCCTGTACTTCGACCGTGCCGACGCCATCCACGCTGTGGACCAGCCGCCCAGCGAGGAAGTTCATCTCCCCAACGAAGCTCGCGACGAAGCGGGTGGCCGGGCGCTCGTATAGCTCCACCGGGGAGCCGACCTGTTCGACGCGGCCGGCGTTGAACACGGCGATCCGGTCGCTCATCGTGAGCGCCTCCTCCTGGTCGTGCGTGACGTAGAGCACGGACATACGCCGCTCCCGGTGGACCCGGATGATCTCGAGCTGCATCTGCTCGCGCAGTTTGCGGTCCAGCGCGCCGAGCGGCTCGTCCATCAGCAACAGCGCTGGGCGGTAGACCATGGCCCGCGCCAGCGCCACCCGCTGCTGCTGGCCGCCCGAGAGCTGCTTCGGCAGCCTGTCGGCATAGTCCGGCAGGTTCACCAGGCGCAACGCGTCCGCCACCTGGCGTCCGATCTCGGCCTTGGGCACGCCGCGGAGTTCCAACGGGAACGCGATGTTGCGCGCCACGGTCATGTGCGGGAACAGCGCGTAATGCTGGAACACCATGCCGATGTCGCGCCGATACGGCGGCAGGCGGTCGACGGACGCGCCGTTCAGCCTGATGGTCCCGACATCGGGCGTCTGCAGCCCGGCGACCATCATCAGCGTCGTCGTCTTGCCGGAGCCGGACGGGCCGAGGAACGTCATGAACTCCCCGGGCCGCAGGCTGAGGTCCAGCGAGTCGACCGCGACCTGCTGGCCGTAGACCTTGCGGAGCCCGATGAGATCGAGCACGGCGGGGGACGTCATGGCGCCCCCGTGCGCCGGCGCAGCAAGGCCTCCGCACCCAGGGCGACGAAGGCGAAGACGAAGCACAGCGTGGCGATGGCGGCCACGGTCGGGTCGAAATCGCCGCGGACGTTGGACCACATTTGGACGGCAACCGGCCGCAACCTGGCCGTGCTGATGAACAACGAGACGATCAGCTCGTCGAACGAAACCACCATGGCGAACAGCAATCCGGAGAGCACCGACGGTGCCAGCAGCGGCAATGTGATGCGGCGGAATGAAGTCCAGGGCGGTGCCCCCATCGTGGCCGCGGCAGCCTCCAGCCGCGGATCCAGCACACGCAGCGCCGAACTGACGGTCGCGATCACATAGGGCAGCACCAGCACCGTATGGCCCGCGATCAGTCCGGTGAGCGTGCCGTTCAGCCCCACGACGCGGTACGCGCCGAACAAGGCGGCCGCGGTGATGATGGCGGGCACGACGATCGGCAGCATCAGCACGCCGGTGACCAGGGACGCGCCGGGGATACGCGCCCGCACCAGCCCGTAGGCGGCGGCCGTGCCCAGCACGGTGGCCATCGCGGAGGCAGGGATCATGACGGAGAAACTGACCAGGATGGAGTCGAGCCAGTCGGGATCGGAGACCAGGTTCTCGTACCATCGCAGCGACAGGCCCGGCGGCGGGAAGCTCAGGAACTCGCCGGAACTGAAGGAGATCACGACGACCACCGCGAGCGGCGACAGGACATACACCCCGATCAGCACGCAGATCGTGGTCCGCAATGCACGCCATCCCGCCATGCCGTCCCGGGTCACTGCACCGCGGCCTTCAGGCCGACCGTCGCGTGCAGCAGCGTCATCATGGCCGCCACCCCCGCCAGCAACACGAGCGACAGCGCACCCGCAACACCCCAATTGCCGAAATCGGCGATCTGGCTCTGGATCAGTTGCGCGATCATGAGTTGGCGCGGGCCACCCAGCATCGCGGGTGTCACGAAATAACCGAGCGTGCTGACGAAGACCAGCGTCGCGCCCGTCAGCACACCGGGCATGGTGAGCGGGACGTAGACGCGAAAGAAGGCGCGCGCCGGCGTCGCCCCCATCGTCAACGCCGCTTGCATGTAAGCGCCGTCGATCCGCGCCATCACGGCATAGATCGGAAAGATGACGAACGGCAGCAGGGCCTGGACCGCGCCCACCATCACGCCCGTGAAGTTGTACAGCAGCGGCAGCGGTTGGGCGATGAGGCCGATCCCCAGCAGCACGGCGTTGATCGGCCCGGTGCGTTGCAGCAGGATCATCGTGGCGAAGGTGCGCACGAGCAGGCTGGTCCAGAACGGCACCAGCACCAGAAAGATCAGCCAGCGGCGTAGGCGGGGCTTCGAATTGGCCATCGCATGGGCCACCGGATAGCCAAGCAGCACGCAGACCGGAGCCGCCAGGGCGCTGATGATGATCGTGTTCAATAGGACCTGAAGATACACCGGGCGGTCCAGGAGGTAGGTGAAGTTCTCCGTTCCGAGGACCGGCTGCGTGAAGGCGCGCGATAGCAGGAAACCGACGGGCACCAGGAACACGACGAGCAGCAGCAGGAAGGCTGGTGCGACCAGGGCCGCCCGTCGGTCCATGGCCCGTTCCGTCAGGACAGCTTCCAGGCCGACCAGCGCTCCCGGTTGGCTTGCAGGTTGTCACGCCAATAGGCCGCGTCGATCACGAAGCCCTCGGCCGCGTTCTCGGGCGTTGTGCACAGCCATGGCCGGATCGCCGAATCCGTCCCCGCGATCGCGGCCGGGTTGGTCGGGGAATAGGCGATGAGGTTTGCCAGCTTGGCCTGGTTCGCGGGCTCGGTCATGACGTTGATCAACGCCATCGCCGCCTCCCGCTGCTGGCTGCCGCGCGGGACGACCAGGTAGTCGACCGACTGGATGTTCTGCTTCCACGACACTGCGATCGGGGCGCCCTTCTTGGCGGCGTCGTAGGCGCGCCCGTTCAGGATCATGCCGAGATTGACTTCGCGATCGACGAGCAGCTGCTGGCTTTGCGAGTTCGTGCTCCAGAACACGGTTTGCGCCTTGATCGTGTCGAGCTTCTTGAGCGCGCGGCTCACGTCCAGCGGGTAGAGATCCTTCGGCGCCACGCCATCGGCCAGTAGCGCGATCTCGAACGTGGAGACCGGGTTGTCGCTGAGCATCCGCTTGCCGGGGAAACGCTTCAGATCGAACAGATCGGCCCAGCCCGCCGGTTCGGCGCCGGATGCAAATTGGCCGCTGTTGTAACCCAGGTTGTACGACCAGACGATGCAGCCGATCCCGTAATCGTCGACGAATTTCGGATCGACCCGGCTGGTGTCGACAACCGTCTTGTCGATCTTCTCGAACAGGTTGTCGCGCTGACCGGCGTAGAGGAAGTCAATGGTGATATCCACGACGTCCCAGTTCGGCGCGCCACCCTCGGCCATGGTGCGGAACTTGGCCACGTCCATCGGGCCATCCTGCACGACGCGCGCGCCGGTCTGCTGGCTGAACGGCACGCAGTAGCTGACGCGCTCCGCATCCTGGTAGGCGCCGCCCCAGCTGGCGAAGACGACCGTCTTGCCTTTCAGGTCCGCAGCCCGGGCTGCTCCGGGCATCAACGCGTGGAGCGCCAGCCCCGCGCCGCCGAGCCGGAGCAGGTTGCGCCGGGTGGCATGCTTCGTGGTTTCGTTCATGGTCCAGACCTCGTCCTTGGGTTCAGAACGTCAAGCACAAAGATTTTGGCGCAGAGTACGGCCGGTATACTCGGTGCGGAACAATCCGCGTCGTTGCAGTTCGGGGACCACCGAGCGGCAGAACTGCTCGAACATGCCGGGGAACATCGACGGGGTGAGCACAAACCCGTCACACACCTCATCCTCGAACAGCGATTGCAGGTGGTCCGCAACCATGGCGGCCGTTCCAACCACCAACTGGCCTTCGCCACGCCGTGCGGCTGCCTGCTGCAAACTCAACCCCTCGGCCTGCATGGTCTGCCGCAGCACCTGCTCCGAACCCTTCATGCCCTGGTTACCCTGCAACCCGGCGAGCGCGGTCTCACCCGTGAGCTTGGTGATGTCGGCGCCAAGATTGCTCGAGGTGGAGGCCCGGTTCAGCTCCGGGTCGATCAGCGAATTGAGATACTCCGCTCGTTCGTGGGCGATCGACGCCGTCTCCCCCAGCACGACGCTAACGGCCGGGAGGATGACGCACTCGTTCGGCGCCCGGCCGAACGCCACCATACGCGTCTTCATGTCCTGGTAGAAGGCCCGCATATTCTCGCGTCCGCGCTGGGCCGTGAAGATGGCCTCGGCCCACCGCGCGGCAAAAACCCGGCCCCGGTCGGAGCCACCGGCCTGCATGATGACCGGCCGGCCCTGGGGGCTGCGCGGGATGGAGAGGGGCCCGCGAGTCTTGATCCAGCGGCCTTCGTAGTTCGCGTAGTGCACCTTTGCCGGGTCGGCCATGATGCCGGCCGCCTTGTCCTTGACGAAGGCGTCGGCGTCCCAGCTTTGCCATAGCGCGAAACAGGCCTCCAGCACCTCGTCCGCGCGGTCGTAACGCTCCTCCCGCGGCGGCAGGTTGTCCATACCGGCGTTCTGCGCCTCGAGATCGGTGGCCGAGGTCACCACATTCCAGGCCACCCGGCCGCCGCTCATCGCATCGAGCGAGCCGAGCCAGCGGGCGAGATGGTAGGCCGTGTGGAACGAGGTAGACAGCGTGGCCCCCAGGCCGAGATGGCGCGTCACGGCAGCCATGACCGGGAGTACGACGGTGGGGTCGAGATAGGAGATCTGTCCGCCGCGACGGACATACGCGTCGTAGCTGCCGCCGTGGAGATCGTAGAGGCCGAACAGGTCGGCGAAGAAACAACCGTCGAACTTCGCCGCCTCCAGCACGCGGGCGATGTGCTGGTAGCGCTCTGGATCCAGGATGTCGTCCAGGGTCGATTCCGGGTGACGCCATCCGCCGTTATGCAGCGCGGTCGGCCCGGTCTTGAGATAGGCGATCAGGTGCATTTGGCGCCTGGTCATCGCGCGGCTCCCCTCATGATCGCTCGATCCCCCCAATCAGAGCGTATACACGCATTATTGCAAGTGGCTTTTTCGTTTCTTGCGCCCATCATACCACAGATCGGCGTCCAGCTTGAGCCTTGCGGATTGGTATTACACGCTTGCATGGCGCACGGACTTTAACGAGCAACCAGGGCTGCTTTTTCTTGATAAAAAGTGTGTGCACTGGATAGGCTTCCCCGCGGCGCAGAGCGGCCGAACGTGAATCGAGGGTGCTTCGATGGTCAACCACGCGGAACGTATAGCAATCGTCGGCGCCGGACTGGGGGGCACCGCGGCCGCCGCGCTGCTGCAGCGGGCCGGTTTTGAAGTGGACGTCTATGACCAGGCGCCCGCGTTCTCGCGTCTCGGTGCCGGGATCCACATGGGGCCGAACGTCCTCAAGGTCTTTCGCCGGCTTGGGATCGAGGACGCGCTGGTCGAGATGGGCTCCAAACCGGATTTCTGGTTCAGCCGGGATGGCCAGACCGGCGACTATCTCTCGCGCATCCCGCTCGGCGACTTCGCCGTCAAGGAATATGGCGCCGCCTACGTCACCGTCCACCGCGGCGACCTGCACGCCTTGCAAATCTCCGCCCTCGAACCTGACACCATCCAGTTTGGCAAGAAGCTGACCTCGGTCGCCGACGACGGATCCGGCGTGGACCTGCACTTCACCGACGGGACACGGGCGCGTGCCGACATCGTAGTCGGCGCAGATGGCATCGACTCGTGCATCCGCGAGGCGCTGCTTGGCCCGGAGCGGCCGCATTTCAGCAACTGGGTCGGCCACCGCGCGATCATCCCGGCCGAGAAACTGGCGCGCTACCCGTACGATTTCCAGGCTTGCGTGAAGTGGTGGTCGGAGGATCGGCACATGATGGTTTACTACACGACCGGCCGAAAGGACGAATACTACTACGTAACAGGAGTGCCCCACCCGGCCTGGGATGCAGACGGCTCGTCCGCCCCCTCCAGCCAGGAGGAAATGCGCGCCGCCTTCGCCGATTACGGTCCGATCGTGCAAGCGCTGATCGACTGCTCCGACGAGATCACGATCTGGCCGCTGCTGAACCGCACGCCCCTGCCGATCTGGAGCAAGGGGCGGCTGGTGTTGCTCGGGGACGCCTGCCACCCGATGAAGCCGCACATGGCACAGGGTGCCGCGATGGCGATCGAGGATGCCGCGATGCTGGCCCGCTGCCTCACCGAGACGGGGCTGCGCGAGTACGGCACGGCGTTCGACCTGTACGAAACCAATCGGCGCGATCGCGCCTCGCGCGTCCAGGCCGTCTCCAACGCCAACACCTGGTTGCGCACGCAGGAGGACCCGGCTTGGGTGTTTGGCTACGACATTTTCGCCGTTCCCCTGCGATCGTCGGGCGTCGCATGATGACCGGAGCCTGAGCGCAACTTCATACGAGGAGCCGAGTGGCATGGACCAGAATGCGCTGACCGAGATGTGCCTGCACCAGCTGACGATGAGCGGGGTCCATGAGGGCGAGAGGGTCGTGGTGCTGTCGCAAGGGGCCGACCGGCTGGATTATGCGGACGCGTTCCTGTCCGCCGGCCAGCGGCTGGGCGCACGCATGTACCACCTGCGCCTGCCGCCGCCGATGCCAGGCAACGGCGCCTGGGCCGTGGGCCAGACCGGCCTCGCCGCGAACCCCGAAGCCGTCGAAGCGCTTAAACAGGCGGACATGGTCGTCGACCTCATCTTCCTGCTGTTCAGTCCCGAACAGATGGCGATCCAAGCGGCCGGCGCCCGGGTGTTGACGGCAGTCGAGCCGGCCGAGCTGCTGGCGCGCTTGCCGCCGACGCAGCAGCTGCGCGAACGCGTGGAAATCGGCGCCGAGATCCTGGCGCGGGCCAAGACGATGCGCATCACGTCCAAGGCCGGCACGGATGTGACCTACCGCATCGGGATGTACCCGACGATCGCGGAGTACGGCTGCACGGATACGCCGGGCCGCTGGGATCACTGGCCGGCAGCCTTCGTTTTCACCGGCGGCGCCGAAGACGGCGTGGATGGCCAATTCGTGCTCAGCCCCGGCGACGTGCTGTTGCCGTTCAACAGCTACGTCCGCGAGCCCGTCACCTACACGATCGAGAAAGGCTGGGTCACCGACATACGCGGCGGGTTGGAGGCCGAGTTGATCAAGTCCTACATGGCCGGCTTCGATGATCCCCGCGGCATGGGCATGAGCCATGTCGGCTGGGGGCTGGACCACCGGGCGCAGTGGCATGGGCTGACGCAATTCCCCGGCGGCATGGGCATGGAACTGCGCGGGTTCTACGGCAACGTCATGTTCTCGACCGGGCCGAACAACGAGCTCGGCGGAAAGAACGATACGGCATGCCACCTCGACATCCCGATGCGTCACTGCAGCCTGTTCCTGGATGACGAGCCGATCGTGCTGGACGGCGACATCGCGGTGAAGGAGATGCAACACCACCGGTAGCCGTCAGGCATCCGGCCCGGCATCGCCCATCATCTTCTGCAGCAGGAAGTTGAGCGCGATGCGCTCCGCCGGGTTGAGGTTCTCCAGCGTTGCCTCCGTGATGGCGCGCGCCTTGGGGTACATCTGTTGCAGCATGGCGCTGCCCTTCTTCGTCAGCCCGATGACCACCTTCCGGCGGTCGTCCGGATCCCGCTTGAGCAGCACCAGCGACCGGGCTTTCAGCCGATCGACGACGCCGCGGATCGTCGCCTGGTCGACGGCGGTCGCCCGCACCAATTCGGCCTGCGAGCAGTCGCCGAGCGTCTCGAGCGTGCAGAGCATGACGAACTGCACCGATGTCAGCGATGTCTCGGCAGCGAGTTCGCCGAAGATCGCCAGGTGGCGCTGATACGCCTTGCGCAACAAATGGCCGACCTGCTGGGTAACGTCGTAGCCTTGGCGGGCGTCGCCGGCCGGCACGTGGTCCTCGAGGAGAGCGTTGCCGGCCGGTATCCGTTCCATGTCCGGCCCCGTCTACGCCAACTATGCCGACCGTGGCCAGGGCAGGCCGAGCGCAGCGGAGTTGCAACCGCTCGATCAAACGCGCGGTCTCCATGTTCGTTTCAAATTCATCCCATCGTGCATCAGATAGCGCCGTCCAAGTGGCCTAATCCTTGCTTGAACGATCATGAATTCACATGGAGTGACGGATGCCGGCAAACCCGTTTCACCTTGGGTGGTTCCTGCAAGGCTCCAGCGTGCAGGCCTGGGGCGAGCCGTGGACCGGCCATATCGGCACCAGCTGGATGCAGCCCGCGCTGTTCCTGGACATGGCGCGCAGCCTCGAGCGGGCCTGCTTCGACTACATCCTGATCGAGGACTCTTCCTATGTCGGGGAGAGCTTCAACGGCTCCACCGAGATCTACCTCAACAACGCCATCGCGGTGCCGCGGCAGGACCCGTCGGTCGTCGCGGCGCTGATGTCGCAGGTCACCTCCCGTATCGGCATCGTTCCGACCTTCGGCACCTACGCCTATCCGCCCTACCTGCTCGCGCGGCTGATGGCGACGCTCGACCAGGTGTCGGCCGGGCGCAGCGGCTGGAACGCGGTGACCGGCAGCTCCGACTTCGCGGCGATGAATTTCGGCCTGCCGGGCATGCCGGAGCATGATCTGCGCTACGACATGGCCGACGAGTACATGGCCGTGCTGAATAAGCTGTGGGGATCGTGGGAACCGGGCGCGATCCTGGCCGATACCGAAAGCGGCGTGCTCGTCGATCACACCAAGGTTCACGCGGTCAATCACGAGGGCCGTTTCTTCAAGACGCGCGGCCCGCTCAACTCGGGCCCGGCGCCGCAGGGTCGCCCGGTGATCGCGCAGGCCGGTGGCTCGCCGCGCGGCCGCCAATTCGCCTCGCAGCACGCGGACACGATCGTGGTGCACACCAAGGGCGTGGCCGCGATGAAGGCCTACCGCGACGATATCCGCCGCCGCATGGCCGGGCACGGCCGCGATCCCGACAGCTGCAAGCTGCTGTTCATGGTGGCGCCGATCGTGGGCGAAACGCGGGAGGACGCATTCGAGCGCAAGCGGCTGCGGGCCGCCCGCGCGTCGCAGACGGTCGAGCAGCGGCTGGCGCATCTCGGCAAGGTCACCAACATCGACTTCGGCAAATTCGACCTGGACGCGCCGCTGCGTCCCGGTCTTACCACCAACGGCCATCAGCAGACGTTGGACGAATTCATCGCCAAGGCCGGCGGCCGATCGTTGCGCCAGGCGATGGAGGACCACAACACCACAGCCCTGTCGGTGGAGCTGGTCGGCACGGCCGACGACGTGGCCGCCGCCATGGACGAGACCATGCAGGAAGTCGGCGGCGACGGCTTCCTGTTCTCCGTGCCCAACCTGACCCGGCGGCTGCTGGCCGAGATGGAGGACGGGCTGATCCCCGCCCTGCAGAAACGCGGGCTGACCCGGCGCAGCTACGCCCACACGCAGTTCCGTGACAACCTGCTCGAATTCTAACGCTCAGTCCCGGTAGTCGGGCTGCTCGCGGTCCAACATGCGGCGGAGCGCCTGCCAGGGGCGCCAACCCTTGATCGGGCTGTCGACCGACTGTGCCCGCGTGCGCTGCTGCATCTCGTGCGAAGGAATGGACAGCGCAACCCCGGTGGATCGCGCGCTGACCTGGATCCGGCACGCCTGCTCGAAATAGTACATCCAGTAGAATCCCTCGGCGACAGTGCGCCCCGTGGTCAGCAGCCCGTGGTTGCGTAGGATCATGCAGGTGATCGTTACGGCGGCATCGTATTTGCATCGGTCCCACCAACGCTGTTTGGAGGGCTTGCCGATGATGCGCCTCAGCCGACGTTCCACGCTCGCCCTGCTCTCAGGCTCGGCACTCGCCGCGCCCTTCATCCGCCGCGCTGGCGCACAGGACAAAACCATCACCATCGGTCTCGACCTGCCGCTGACCGGGGCGCAGGCGGATACCGCGAACCTCGTGCGCTACGGCGTGCAGAGCGCCGTGGACGGCATCAACGAGAAGGGCGGGATCGCCGGCTACAAGCTGGGCATCCTGACCTTGGACGACGGCACCGCCACCGCCGGGCAGTACGACCCGGCGCAGGCCGCCACCAACGCCCGCAAGATGGTGTCCGATCCGACCGTGATGGCGGCGATCGGCCCGATGAACTCTGGTGCGGCCAAGGCGATGACCCCGATCCTGAGCCAGGGCGGCCTGGCGATCATCACGCCCAGCGCCACCAACCCCGACCTGACCAACCCGAAATTCGCCCAGGTCTATCGCCCCGCCGGGCAGTTGGTGTTCTTCCGCACCGTCACCACGGATGCGTTCCAGGGCCCGAGCATGGCCAATTTCTACCAGGAAACGCTGAAGCTGAAGTCGGTCTACATCCTCGACGACAGCGGCGCCTACGGGGTGGGCCTCGCCGACGCGTTCGAAGGGCAGGCGCGGGCGAAGGGCCTGACGGTGATGGGCCGCGACCAGCTGGACCCGAAGCAGGCGGACTACTCGGCGATCCTGACCAAGATCAAGAGTTTGAACCCGGAATCGCTCTATGCCGGCGGCGATGCGCAAGCCGGGGTGAAGCTGATGAAGCAGAGCTACGAGATCATGCCCGCCATGGTGAAGGGCGGCGGCGACGGCTTCTTCGGCCCGGAGCTGCTGACAGCCGGTGGCTTCCCGGCGGCCCAGGGCTGGTATGCGACGGTCGCGTCGCCGCACGTGACCGAGGACAAGGACGTCGAGCCCTGGCTGAAATCGTTCCAGGACAAGTTCGGCCGCCAACCGTCGGATTATTCCATCACCGGGTATGACGGCGTGATGGTGATCGCCGACGCGTTGGGCCGGGTCGCCAAAGCCGGCCCGGTGACGCGCGCCGCGATGCGGGCGGCGATCGCGAATGCCAAGGTGAAGACGTTCCAGGGCGAGGTGTCGTTCGACGAGAACGGCGACATGGCGTCCCGCACGGTCAGCATCTTCCAGATCCGGCGGGATGACGCGTATCCGCCGGGCGATGTGATCCACCAATACAAATACATCGGGGTCGCGCCCTCAGTGTAGCGAACACGCGGTTGATTTCTTCTCCCTCTTCCCTTGAGGCGGGGCGTTGGTGAGAACGCGTCCGGATACCAGCTGCCGTAGACTAACAGGCCTAGGGTGCAATCCGCTCGGAGGATTGCACCGCCACGTCGCGACGATCGGCGCGTTTTGTCTGACGCAATGCCAAAGCGCATTGCGTCCCACAAGGTGATTCCAGCAGCAAAGCAGCCCTCACCTCGGCCCTCTCCGGTAAAAGGCGCGGCCGGCAAATCCAATCGCAAACTCCCGTTGACAATCTGCAAGCAACCCGACAAATTTCGCATAAGGTGAGAAATCACTAGCCGGAAACAGGCAGGGGAGACCAGATGTCCGAGATCTTCGTGGAACGGGCGGAGCAGTTCGCGGATGGCGAGCGACGCATCGTGACCAGCGGGCCGCTCGAGATCGGGGTGTTCCGTTGGGAGGGCGAGTTCTACGCCTACCGCAACCTCTGCGCCCACCAGGGCGGCCCGGCCTGCGAAGGCGTGCTGATGCACAAGGTCGAAGATGTCCTGGGGCCCGACCGCACCTTCCTGGGCCAACGGTTTTCCGACACCGAGATCCACTTCGTGTGTCCCTGGCACGGCATGGAATACGACCTTCGCACCGGCGAATGCGCGGCCGACCGCCGGCTGCGGCTGCGCTCGTTTCCCGTGGTGGTGCGCGCAGGCGAGGTTTTTGTCGTTGCCGAGTGAGGGCGCTCAGGCTGGCCTGTCTGATGCCGAGCTGCAGCGCTCGTTCGCCGCATTGGTGCGCGAATATGCCAGGCGGGCGGACGAGGAGAAGATCTCGCCCTTCCCGCCCGACCACGAGATTACCGCGACCGAAGCCATGATCACCGTTTCGGCCATCCTGTCTGCCACGGGGTTGCAGCTTTTCGAACTGGGCATGTGGCAGGCCTGGTCCGGCCGCTCGTAGGAGAAACCAAATGGACCTACCGCTGAGTGACTATCGCCAAATGTCCGTCGCGGAATTCGACACGTCGAAGCTGCTGGCCCACGCCCGGGCGCAGGCCGAGCAGCGCGGCCTCGACCGCTTCCCGATCATCGACGTGGACGCGCATCACTACGAGCTCGAATCCTTCGACCAGATCATCGATTATTTCGACGATCCGGTGCTCCAGCAGCTCGCCCGCTCGGCGGCGCAGAGTGGGTCGAAGGGCGTCGGCATGCTGCCCGGCGGCGTCGGCTATCAGGACATGGGCGGCCGGGTCACCCGCTACCCGCTGCGCCGGATGGAGCAGACGGAGCCGGGCACCCACCGCGACATCGGCATCGCCCGGCGCTGGATGGACGCGATGGGGACGGACATGGCGATCCTGTTCCCCTCGCCGATGCTGCAACTCGGCCTGCACCCGCAGGTGGAGGTGGAGGTGGCCCTGGCGCGCGCCTACAACCGTTGGCTGTCGGACCGGGTGTTGTCCGGCGAGCCCCGGCTGCGGTCGATGATCTACCTGCCGTTCAACGACCCCGAAGCGAGCATGCAAACCGTGCGGGAGTTCGCCGGCAAGCCGGGCGTGGTGGGCTTCATGGTGACCGCCGCGCGCTACAAGCCGGTGCACGACAACGCGTATATGAAGCTGTACGCGATGATCGAGGAGTCCGGGCTGCCGCTCGGTTTCCACGCCGCCTACAACTGGAACGATCAGAGCGTCGCCATGATGAACCGCTTCATCTCGGTCCACGCGCTGGGCTTCGTGTGGCACAACATGGTCCACCTGACGAACTGGATCGTGAACGGGCTGCCCGAGCGCTTCCCCAAGCTGAAGCTGATCTGGATCGAGAGCGGGCTCGCCTGGCTGCCGTTCCTGATGCAGCGGCTGGACCACGAATACCTACTCCGCTCCTCCGAGTGCCCGGCGCTCAAGCGGTTGCCGTCGGAGTATATGCAGGACATGTTCTACACCTCGCAGCCGATGGAGCGGCCGCGCGACCTGTCGATCCTGGAAACCACGTTCCGCATGATCAAGGCCGAGACTCAGCTGCTGTGGTCGTCCGACTACCCGCACTGGGATTTCGACCTGCCGAGCGTGATCTACGACCTGCCGTTCCTTTCGGAGCAGGCGAAGCGGAATATCCTTGGTGGCAACGCCATGCGGCTGTTCAATGTCGACGTGCCGAGTAAGATGTACGCCAAAGCGGCCGAATAGAGCCGCGTTTCGGGAGTAGGCGGGATGAAGAAGTGGGTTGCGGTCATGGCCGCACTGCTGGTCGCGGCGCCCGCCTGGGCGGAGACGCTGCGCGTGGCCATACCGCAAAAGGGCAACTGGGACACCTCCATCGTGGACTTCGGCGTCCGCCAGGGCTTCTTCAAGGCGGAGGGTCTCGACATCGAGACCATCTTCACCCAGGGCGGCGCACCGACGTTGCAGGCGGTGATTTCGGGCAGCGTCGACATCGGCATGTCGAGCGGGCTGCTGGGCGTCGTTGGCGCCTATGTGAAAGGCGCCCCGGTCCGGGTGATCTCGGCCGAGGCAACGGGCGCACCCGACCTATTCTGGTATGCCAAAAGCTCCAGCGGCATCAAGTCGTTCGCCGATGTCGCGGACAAGACGATCGCGTATTCGGAGCCCGGCTCCTCGACCGACCTGGTGCTGCAGGCACTTCTGATCCAGGCCCATATCAACACGGCCAAGCCACTCGCCGCCGGCGGGGTTCCGGGCGTGTTGACGCAGGTCATGTCGGGTCAGATCGATGTCGGCTGGTCGGTCCCGCCGTTCAACCTGCAGGCGGTGCAGGAGGGCACGCTTGCCATCGTGGCGCGTGGCAACGACGTTCCGGCGATCCGCGACGAGACGATCCGGGTGAATTTCGTCAACCTGTCCTCGTTGCGCTCCAAGCACGACGCGATGGTGAAGTTCGGACGCGCCTACGTGAAGTCGCTGAACTGGGCGTATAGCGGCGATCCCAAGGCGATCCAGTATTTCGCGGAGGGCATGAACGTCCCCGTGGCGCTGGCGCAGACCGCACGGGACCAGTTCTACCCCAAGGATTCGATGCAGCCGTTCGACGTGAAGGGCCAGGAACTGATGCTCCAGCAGGCGCTGGCGTACAAGTTCATCCCGCACGCAATGACGCCGTCCGACATCTCGGGGCTGTTCCAGATCCTGGGCAAGGATGGCACTTAGCCGCGCGGCCCGGCTTGTCCCGAGCCTCTTGACGCTGCTGCTGTTCCTTGGGCTGTGGCAAGGGCTGGTCGCGCTCGGTTGGCTCAGCCCGTTCTCGGCCCCGCCGCCAAGTGACATCGCCGAAGCCTTCCCCGACCTGTTGTCTAGCGAGGGCATCGGCGCCGGGTTCCTGCAAACCTTTGGCGAGACGCTCGGGGCGACGGTGATCGCGGCGGCCGCCGGCATCCCGCTTGGCTGGGCGCTGCACCGCAACCGGCTTGCCGGCGCCGCCTTCGAGGGTTGGTTCGCCAGCCTCGCCGCAGCACCCTTGGTTCTGCTGTATCCGTTGTTCCTCGTCGTGATCGGCCGTAACGCCGGGACGATCGTGGCGATGGGGGCCGTCGGCGCGCTGCCGCCGATCGTGCTCAAGACCAAGGAGGGACTGGACGGGACGAAACGCGTGCTGCTGGATCTTAGCCGCAGCCTACGCCTGTCGACGTGGCAGCAATTCACCCGCGTCTCGCTGCCGTCGGCCACGCCGGTGATCGGCAACGGGCTGCGGCTCGGGGCGATCTTCGCGTTGATCAACGTGGTGGGCGTCGAGTTCCTGATCAATTTCGGCGGGCTGGGCGAGATCATCGCCAATCTCGGCGACCGGTTCGAGTTGCCCAAGATGTTCGGCGCCATCCTGTTCGTCGTGCTGACCAGCGCCTGCTTCTACGTGTTGACCGCGAAGCTCGAGCAATGGCTGTCGCGGCTCTAGCCCCGGCGCGCAGCCGGCCGTCGGTGGCGGGCGTGCAGGTCGCGGCCGTGCTGTTCCTGTGGGCGGTGTGGGAGGTGGTGGCCCAATCCGGGCTGCTCTACCACGGCGTGATCCCATCCTCCTTCGCCGTCCTGCGCGCGCTCGCAGGGATGGTGCGCACGGGCGATTTCTGGAACGACTGCGCAGTGACCGTGGGCGAGGTGATCGCAGCCACGCTGGTGGGTAGCTTGGCGGGCATCGCCACGGGGCTGGCCGTCGGCCGTTCGCGCCTGCTCGCGAGTGCCACGGAGGCCTACCTGCACTATCTTGCCGCCACGCCGAAAGTGGTGTTCCTGCCCGTGATCATGGTGCTGGCCGGGGTCGGACCGGGCTCCAAGGTGGTACTCGGCGCGCTGTCCTGCTACTTCCCCCTCGCAATCTCCATCGCGGTCGGCGTGCGGCGGATCGACCCGGTGTTGCTGCGTGTCGGCCAGTCGCTGCGGCTGACGCGGATGCAGCGCATGCGCACCATCATGCTGCCGTCGCTCGTGGGCCCGGTGTTCACCGGCTTGCGCTTGGCACTCGGCATGGCCACGGTGGGTTGCCTCGTTTCGGAGTTGAAGCTGGCGAATAGCGGCCTCGGGTTCGAGGCCATCCAGGCGTACAATCACTTTCAGGTGCCCGAAATGTATGCGGCCATCCTCGTGATTTTCGTTCTCGTCGGCGCAGGCAATGCCGGTCTGGCGGCGCTGTCGCGGCGGGTCGCAGGGCCCGTGGTGCGGCGATGAGCCAGGCCGTGGCGCAGGAACGGCCCGTGGTGGCCACCCCGCAGCCGGCCCTGGTGGCCGAGGCAGTTACGCGGCGGTTCGGCACCGGCGACGCCAGCGTCATGGCGCTGGACCGGATTTCCTTCAGCGTCGCCGCGGGCGAGTTCGTGTCGATCATCGGACCGTCCGGTTGCGGCAAGTCGACGCTGTTCTCGATCGTCGGCGGGCTCGATGCCGGTTACGAGGGCCGCCTGCTGGTGCAGGGCACGGCCATCAAGGGCCCGCACGAAGCGATCGGCATGGTGTTCCAGGAGCAATCCACGTTTCCCTGGCGGACCGTGCTGGGCAATGTTTCATTTCCGTTGGAGATGCGCGGCGTCGGCAAGCGCGAGCGGCACGAACGGGCCCGGCACTTCATCGACCTGGTCGGCTTGCGTGGCTTCGAGGAGCGGTATCCGGAGGAGTTGTCCGGCGGCATGCGCCAGCGCGTCGCGATCGCGCGCACGCTGGCGATCGAGCCGGGCATCCTGTTGATGGACGAACCATTCGGTGCGCTCGACGAGCAGACGCGGCTGCTGCTGGGCGAGAAGGTGCTGCAAATCCAGCAGTCGCTGCGGCAGACCACGCTGCTCATCACGCACAGCATCACCGAGGCGGTGCAGCTTTCCGACCGCATCGTGGTGATGACGTATCGCCCCGGCCGGGTGAAACGCATCGTGTCCGTCCCCCTGCCCCGCCCGCGCACACCGGACGTGCTCGCCAGCGACGCGTTCGGACGCACGGTCGCGGAAATCTGGGGAGACCTGCGCGAGGAAGCCGGACGCGGGATGATGGAAGCGGAGCGCCTCAGCGGCTAACCGGCCGGTTCACCCGACGCTTCGTAGGGTGGGGTGCGCTTTGGCACCCCACCAAGGTGCGCTGCCAAACCGCAACGTACCCGACGTCATGGTCGGTGGTCAGCCCCGCCGACGCTGTTCGGCTTGGGCTTTCCACAGATCCCACGGGCGCTGTACCTGGCCTTCCACCCGGTCGACGCAGGCCTTGCCTTCCGCCTCGGTCAGGAAGGTGATCTCGCCCAGTTGGCTCGCCTGCAACTGGTAGCGTGCATTCAGCTCGGCATAAACGGCGCGGTACACGGCGAGCGGAATGGACCCAGCAACCACCGTGGAGCCGTGGCCGCGCATCAGCGCGATGTCGGCGCGGTCGAACATCTCGGCCAGCGCGCGGCCCAGCGCGTTGTCGCTGATCAGGAGATCGGTGCCGTCACCGCCGGCCTCGCGGATCTCGAACACCGGAGCGTTCTGGCCGATGAAGCCGGCCATGTGGAATAGCGCCTGCAGCTTGGCCCCCTTCACAACGCTCAGCGGCACGATCGAATGCGAGTGGGAATGGACCACCGACATCACGTCCGGCCGGCGGCGATACAGTTCGCCGTGGATGAAGCGCTCCAGGTAGACCTTGCGGCCGTTCGCGTTGACGGGCGTGCCGTCCAAATCGAACTCGACGATGTCCGCCGCCGTGACGGAGCCCGGCGCCATGTTGCGCGCCAGCAGGAAGCGGTCGGGCCGCTTGTCGTGGCGCACGCTGATATGGCCGAACGCGTCGACCACGCCCTGGTCGAACAGGATGTGGTTGGCCACCACCAACTCGTCGATCAAGGCCGCCGCAGCATGGTCGCCGGCCGCCGCGCCGTCCGGCACGCTCACGGCGATGGGATGATGGGTGTGGCCGTCTTCACCAATCGGGCACATGGGGTGGGTTCCTTCGATCTTCGGGGCCATCGACGTCGCAGACTCGGGGCTGCGAGTCCATCACGCGCGCACTACTCCATTCGTCGCAGCGCCTTCTTGTCCACCTTGCCGTTGAACAACCGCGGCAGGTCCGGGGTGAAGGCCACGATGCGCGGCTTCTTGTAGCTGGCGATCAGGCTGCGGCAGTGCTCGATCAGCGTGCGGGCGTCGGTGTCCTGTCCCGGCCGCAGCACGACCCACGCCTTGACGCTCTCGCCCCACTCCGCGTCCGGCACGGCGTCTTCGCGTCGCCTTCCCAGGCGATCAAGCCGGCGGCGCCGAGCAGGGCGCGGTGGCTGATCATCACGCCCTTCGCCTGCCCGGTGGTGCCGCTGGTGTAGATCAGGCTCTCGATATCCTCCGGTACTACCGTCACCGCCGGGCGCGTGGTTGGCGCCGACCCGACCAGTTTCTCGTACGGTTGCGCCCAGTCCGGGCGGCTTGGCCCGGACCGTCGAACATCAGCACGTCCGGCTCGGCGTCGGCCACGATGCGGGTGAGTTCCGGCATCGACAGGCGCCAGTTCAGGTTGACCGTGATCAGCCCGGCGGCGGCGATACCGGCGAACGCCTCGAAATACTCCACGCGGTTCTGCGCCAGATCACGGCGACGCCGTCTGCGATGTCGACCAGCAGCGTTTCGTAGCGCATGCCATCCTCCCTGTTGATTGAGCGCAACGTGGCTCGTTCTGCCACGGGTCGCCAATCAGGCTTGCGGATAGCGAGTATTCACCGGATGGATGCGGGGTTGTTCACCGGCGCACTGACGACAGGCGGGCGGCGCCGCACACCGATCCGCTGCGCCAACGTGTAGAACGCCGGCGTGAACAGCAACCCGAACACGGTGACGCCGAGCATGCCGCCGAACACCGCGGTGCCCAAGGACTGCCGCATCTCTGCGCCGGCGCCCGTGGCCACGACCAGCGGCGCGACCCCCAGGATGAAGGCGAACGACGTCATCAGAATCGGCCGCAACCGCCGCCGGGCCGCTTCGACCGCCGCCACGGCCGGGGAGCTGCCGCTGTCCTGCGCCTGGCGTGCGAATTCCACGATCAGGATCGCGTTCTTCGCCGCCAAGCCGACCAGCACGACGAACCCGATCTGCGCCAGGATGTCGACCGACATGCCCCGGAGCATCAGCCCGGACACCGAGGCCAGCAAGCACATCGGCACGATCAGCACGACGGCGAGCGGCGAGCGCAAGCTTTCGTAGTTGGCCGCCAGCACGAGGAACACGAACAGCGCCGCGGCCCCGAATACCAGGATGGTCGACGTGCCCTTCTGCTCCTGCTGGAAGGCGATCTCCGTCCATTCATAGCCGATACCCGGCGGCAGCACCTGCTTGGCAAGCTGTTCCATCCGCACCAGCGCCGTGCCGGTCGCAACACCCGGCCCGGCGACGCCCTGCACCTCGGCCGCCGGGTACAGGTTATAGCGTGGGACGCGGTACGGGATGGTCTGGTCACGCAACTGCGCCACCGTGCCGATCGGCACCATCTCGCCGGCGGTGTTGCGCGCCTTCAGGCCCATCAGGTCCGACCGGTCGCGGCGGAACCGCCCATCGGCCTGTGCGATCACCTCGTAGGTGCGCCCCAGGAAGTTGAAGTCGTTGACGTATTGCGACCCGAGATAGACCTGCAGCGTGTTGAACACGTCGGTCGGGGTCAGCCCGACCTTCTCCGCCTTCAACCGGTCGATATCGGCATAGATCGACGGCGAGCCGGTGTTCAGCAGCGTGAACACGCCGGCGAAACTGCCATCCCGGTTCGCCGCGCCCACCAGCGCCTGCGCCGCGTCGACCAGCGCCTGGGTGCCGAGCCCGGCCCGATCTTCCAGCATCATCTTGAAGCCGCCGGAGTTGCCGATGCCCTGCACCGGCGGCGGCGGGATGGTCAGCACATAGGCGCCCTGGATCACCGACAGCCGCTTGCGAAGATCGGCCAGCACCGAATGCGCCGTCACCCCCGGCAGTTCGTGGTTATACAGCGACGGCAGGCCGGAGAAGATCGTGCCCGAGTTGGACGACACCGTGAATGTCGTCGCGTCCAGCCCGGCGAAGGGTGCCACGTGCTCGACGCCGCGCGTGTGCAGAATGATGTCGATCGCTTGCTTCACCACCGCCTCGGTCCGCGACAGGCTGGATCCCGGCGGCAATTGCAGCACGGTTATCAGGTAGCCCTGGTCCTGCTCGGGGATGAACCCGGTCGGGATACGGGAGAACTCGAACCCGGCCGCTGCGATCAGCCCGATATACACCACGACGACCAAAGCGAGCCCGCGCACCAGGCGCTTGGTCAACTGACCATAAGCCTCGGACAGCCACTCGAACGCGCGGTTGAACACGCCGAAGCCGCCTTGAAGGATGCGGCCGAACAGGTTCGGCCGGGCGGCATGCGCGTCGTGCTCCCGCAGCAAGAGGGCACACAGGGCCGGGCTCAAGGTCAGCGACACGAAGCAGCTGATGACGGTGGAGGCCGCGATCGTCACGGCGAACTGGCGGAAGAACTGGCCGGAAATGCCGGACAGGAAGGCGGACGGTACGAACACCGCGCACAGCGTCAACGCGATCGAGACCAGCGCCCCGCCGACCTCGTCCATGGTGCGGTGCGCGGCCTCCTTCGGCTTCATGCCGGCGGCGATGTTGCGCTCGACATTCTCCACCACCACGATCGCGTCGTCGACCACGATGCCCACCGCCAGCACCAGGCCAAACAGCGACAGGTTGTTCAGCGAGATACCGCACGCATACAGGATGGTGAACGTGCCCACGAGCGAGACCGGGATCGCGATCACCGGAATGATCGAGGCACGCCACGTCTGCAGGAACACGAACACCACGCCGACGACGAGCAGGATCGCCACGAAGATCGTCGTGATCACCTCGTTGACCGACTTCGCCACGAAGATCGTGGGGTCGTAGACGATGATCGAGGCGAGGCCGGGTGGGAACGACTTCTTCAGCTCCGCCATCGTGTCGAGGACACTCTTTTCCACCGCCAGGGAGTTCGCACCGGGCTGTGCGAAGATCAGCAGCGGCATCCCCTCCTTGTCGTCCATGAAGGCGGTCGACCCGTAATCCGCCGCGCCGATCTCGACCCGGCCGACGTCGCGGATGCGGGTCGCCCGGCCCTGCGCGTCCGCCTTCAGCACGATGTCGGCGAACTCACCCGGCGTGCTCAGCCGGCCAAGCGTTTGCACGTTGAGCTGATACGCCGCGCTGCTCTTCACCGGCGGCTGGTTCAGCACGCCCGCGGAAACCTGGATGTTCTGCGCCCGCAATGCCGCCAAAACCTCGCTGGCGTCGAGCCCGTAGGCGGCCACCTTGTCCGGATCGAGCCACACCCGCATCGCGTAATCGCGCGACCCGAACAGCTGCACGTCACCGACGCCCGGCAATCGCGCCAGCGCATCCTTCACATGCAACGTCGCATAGTTGGACATATACAAATTGTCGCGCGATCCATCGGGCGAATAGAGGTGCACGGCCAGCAGGATATTAGGCGTGGCCTTGCGCACCTGGACGCCCAGCCGCTGTACGTCGTCCGGCAGCCGCGGCAGCGCATCCTGCACGCGGTTCTGCGTCAGCATCTGCGCCACGTTCAGATCCGTGCCGATCCCGAAGGTGACGGTGATCGTGAGCTTGCCGTCGCCGGTGGACTGGCTACTCATGTAGATCATGTTTTCGACGCCGTTGATCTCCTGCTCGAGCGGCGTCGCGACCGTCTGGCTCACCACCGCGGCGGAGGCGCCGGGATAGCTGGTGGTCACCTGCACCGTCGGCGGCACGATCTCCGGGTATTGCGCGACCGGCAGGATCACCAGCGCGCCCAGCCCGATCAGGGTGACGAAAATGCTCAGCACGGTCGCCAGGATCGGGCGATCGATGAATGTGTGCGTAAAGCGCATCGCGCCCTCCTAGACTGTCGGATCAGACATCCGTCGTCGGTACGCCAGAACGAAGCTTAGTCGGCGTTCGGGTCCGGCTTGATCTCACCGGCCACCGGGGCGACCTTGGCGCCGGGCCGAACGCGAACCAGCCCGTCGATCACCACGCGGTCCGTCGGCGCCAAGCCGCTGCGGATCACGCGCAGGCCCTGCTCCAGGTCGCCGACCTCAACCGTCTTCGGCACCACGGTCCCGTCCGCCGCCACGGTCATGACGATCTGCCGCGACTGGTCGGGGACCACGGCCGCCGCCGGCACCAGCATCGCCAGCCGCGGGCGCCCCAGACTCAGGCGCAGGCGGGCGAACTGACCCGGCGTGATCGCCAGATCCGGATTGGGCACGGTGGCACGGGCGCGGATGGTGCCGCTGCCCCGGTCCATCGCATTGTCGATGAAGTCGAGCGTCCCGTGCCGGTCGAAATTCCCGTCGCCATACAAGCTGATCGCCACACCCGACGTCGGCCCCCCGGGCAGGCGCGCCTTCTGGTAATCCGCGTAGTCCGCCTCGCTCATGTCGAAGTTCAAATAGATCGGGTCCAGCGAAACCACCGTCGCGAGCAGCGTCGACTGGCCGGTGCCGCCGCGGCTGCCGCTGACCAGGCTGCCCAGCGAGACGAGGCGCGCGCCCATGCGCCCGGCGAACGGCGCGGTGACCTTCGCGAATTCGAGGTCGAGCTGCGCATCCATGATCGCCGACTTCGCCGTCTGGATGGCCGCCTGGGCGCTGCGTTCATCGGCAGCCCGGGTGTCGACCGTCTCCATCGAGCCGTAATCGGTGCGCTTCAAGGTCTGCGCGCGCCACAGCTCGGCCGCGCTCAGCACTTCCTTCGCCTGCGCGGTCTGCAACTGGGCGTTTGCCTGGTCGAGCCGGATCTGGAACGGGCGCGGGTCGATGGCGAACAGCGGATCGCCGGCATGCACCAATTGGCCGTCCTTGAAGCCGATCGCCGTCAGCGTGCCGCCGACTTGCGCGCGCAACTCCACGCTGTCCACGGCGGCGAATTGACCGAGCATGCGGCTGGTCGTCTGCACCGTCCGTTGCAACGGCGTGCTCACCGTAACCGGCGCCGGCGGGGGTGCGGACGGCGGTGCAGCGGGCGCAGGCCAGTTGCGCTCGGCATACACGCCGCCCCCCACCAGCACGGCGAGCACGACGGCAAGGCCGATCCAACGGCCGCCCCGGGACCGGCGGTGCGCATCCTCGCCGGACATCGTCCCGCCGGAGAGTTCCGCCTGCACGTTCGTGAGCTTCGTCATGAACGATTCCTCGATGCACCCGGATTGCGACAGCTTACGCCAGAAGCTCGCACGCACCACTTTGTGTCTGCAATCATAGTGGCCTCTATTAAACCGAAGCTCAGATAGAGCGCTCTATGAATGGATCAAGAGCCCCTGGGAGCGTTCCGCTGATGAAAGTATCGGGTAAGAAGGTTGCGGCGAACCGAGCCGCCCTGGTGTCCACGGCCCAGCGGTTGCTGCAGGAACGCGGGTTCGATGGCGCGGGCGTGGTCGAGATCAGCCGGGAAGCGGGACTGACCCAGGGCGCGCTCTACGGCCAGTTCGGCTCCAAGGATGGGCTCGCCGCCGAAGCGATCCGCACGGCTTTTGCCGAGGGCGCCATCGCCTGGCGCGAGCTCGGTGACACCTCGCCGAACCCGCTCGCCGCCTATTTGGACGCCTATTTATCCGAGAGCCATTTGACGGACGTCGGGTCGGGGTGCGTGCTCGCGGCCTGTCTCTCGGAGGTTCGCCGGCAGGACCCGGCCATCGGCGCCGCCTTCACCGACGGCCTGTCCAAGATGATCGAACAGCTGCAGCGGGCGCTGCCGGGCGTAACGATCCCGGACGACGCCCGCCGCCGCGCGCTGACCGTGCTGTCGGGCCTGGTCGGCAGCGTTGCCATGGCGCGGGCGGTAGCCCCCACCGACCCGGCCCTGGCACGGGAGATCATCGCCGCCGCCCGCTGCGAACTCGAGCGGTTGGCCGTCGGCTAGACCACCTCCATCAGCTTATCGAGCGTGATCGGGAACTCGCGGATGCGAAGGCCGGTCGCGTGCCACACCGCATTGGCGATCGCGCCGACCGTCCCGGTGATGCCGATTTCGCCGACCCCCTTGATGCCGAGCGCATTCACGTGCGCGTCGCGCTCCTCGACGATGATTGCCTCGATCGAGGGCACGTCCGCATTCACCGGGATGTGGTACTCGCCCAGGTTCGGGTTCATGATCCGGCCGCTGCGATGGTCGACCGCCGCATGTTCGTGCAGCGCGAACGACACCCCCCAGATCATGCCGCCATAGTATTGGCTGAGCACCATGCGCGGGTTGACCACCGTTCCGGCCGCGAACGCACCGACCAGGCGGGTGACCCGGACCTGGCCGAAATCCGGGTCGACCTTCACTTCGGCAAACACCGCTCCGTGCGCATACATCGCGTAGCCGGCTTGGGCTGCCGGGTCGGCGGCGCCGGTGCCTTGGCCTTCGATCTCGGCCTTGCCGGCACGGGCGAGGATATCGACGTAAGAGTCGCTCCGTGTCTCGTCGTCGCGGCGGTACAGGCGGCCTTGCCGGGCGATCACGCCGGAATTCCCCGCGCCAAACAGCGGCGACTTCTCGTCGCCGGTCGCCAACTCCGCAAGCTTGGCGATCACGTCGGCGCCCGCCTGGTCGATGGCTGCGCTGACGGTCGCGGTGTGGGCCGAGCCACCGGCGATCCCGGCATCCGGCAGGTCGGACGTGCCGGACCGGAAATCGATCTTGTCCAGCTCCAGGCCCAGCGAGTCGGCCGCGATCTGGGCGAACGCGGTCCAGGCACCTTGGCCCATGTCGTGCGCGCCGGTTTCGACGATGCCGGTGCCGTCGCTCTGCAACACCGCCCGGGCGTGGCCCTGGAACATCAGTGCCGGGAACTGCGCCGTGCCCATACCCCAGCCGACCAGCATGCCCGCCCCGTCGCGCATCTGCCGCGGGGCGAGCGGACGCTTGGCCCAGCCGAATTTGGCGGCGCCCTGTTCGTAACACTGGCGCAGCGCTTTGGAGGAGAACGGCTTGCCGGTCATCGGCTCGACTTCGGCGTAGTTCTTCAGCCGGAATGCCAGCGGATCCATGCCGCAGGCATGCGCCATTTCATCGATGGCGCTTTCCAGGGCGGCGCTGCCGGGGGCCTCGCCGGGCGCGCGCATGAACAGCGGGGTGCCGGTGTCGATGCGCACCGCCTCGTGCGAGGTCGCAATCGCCGGGCTGGCATACAGCGCGTGAGAGGCATTGGCCGCCGGCTCGAGGAAATCGTCGAAGCTGCTGGTGGCCGTCTTGGTGTGGTGGCTCAGCGCCGTCAGCGTGCCCGACGCATCCGCCCCGAGCCGCATGGTCTGCCTGGTCGGCGCGCGATGCCCGACGGGGCCGAACATCTGCTCCCGCCGCAGCACCAGCTTCACCGGCCGGCCGGTGAGCCGGGCGGCCATCACGCCGAGCACCTGCGGCCCGGCCGGCAACGCCTTGGACCCGAACCCGCCGCCCAGGAATGGGCTGCGGATGTGGATACCCTCCGGCGCGATGCCGAACAGCCCGGCGAGCCGCCCCTGCGTCATGGCCATGCCCTGGCTCGGCATGTCGATGGAGAGCGTGTCGCCGGTCCAGGCCGCCACGATGCAGTGCGGCTCCATGGCGTTGTGATACTGCGCCGGCGTCTCGTAGACTTGCTCGACACGGAATGAGGCCTGGCCTAACCCGGCCTCGATGTCGCCGTGGCTGTCCTTGGCCGGGCTGCCGGCGCCGACCGCCTGCGGTTCGAAGCTCGCGGTCGCGTCCAGGCCGGTTCGCGCCGGCTCCATCTCATACTGCGGCGCCAGCAACGCCGCGCCCTCGGTCGCCGCCTCGAGCGTTTCGGCGATCACCACGGCGATCGACTGATTGGGATAACGCACCCGATCGTTTTGCAACACGTCGAGCCGGAACATGAAAGGATGGTCCTTCGCGTCCGGGTCCTGCGCGAGCTTCGGGGCGTTCGCGGGTGTCATCACCTCGACCACGCCGGGATGCGCCTTCGCCGCCGGGACGTCCATGGACGTGACCCGGCCGCGAGCGATGCTGCTGACGGCAACGACGGCGTAGAGCATATCGGCCGGATGGGCGTCCGCGGCATAGCGTGCGCTGCCCGTCGTCTTCAGCACACCCTCGCGGCGGGGCAGCGGTTGGCCGACGCTGGACCCCATCCGGAGATGGGCCGGGCTGCGGATGACAGTGGACTCAGACATGGACCGTTGCTCCGGAAAATGGCGAGGCAGGGAGGGCCGGCATCCGATCCGGCGTACCGGCGGCGGCCATCGTGAGCGCGCGGACGATGATCCGCCGCGCGAGTTCGATCTTGAAGGCGTTGTCGCCCGAGGGCTTGGCATCCGCGAGCGCCGCGTCGGCCGCCCGGCGGAACGCGGCTGCGTCCGGCGCGGCGCCCGCTAACATCGTCTCCGCCGTGCGCGCACGCCACGGCTTCAGCGCCACACCGCCGAGGGCGATCCTGGCGTCCGCGATCACGCCGCCATCCAGCCGCAGCGCCGCGGCGGCCGAAACGACGGCGAACGCGTACGAGGTGCGCTCGCGGACTTTCAGGTAGCGGGCATGCGCTGCGAAACCCGCGGCGTCGGCGGGCAGACGTACCGCCGTGATCAACTCACCCGGTTCGAGCACGGTGTCACGCTGCGGCGTGTCGCCGGGCAAGCGGTGGAACGCGTCCAGCGGAATTTCCCGACGGCCGGCGGCACCTTCGATCTCGACCAATGCGTCCAGCGCCGCGAGCGGCACGCAGAAATCGGACGGGTGGGTTGCGATACAATGCTCGCTCCAGCCCAGGATGGCGTGGAGCCGGTTTTCACCGCCCTTCGCATCGCAGCCAGTGCCGGGCTCCCGTTTGTTGCAGGCACTGGCGGTGTCGTAGAAATACGCGCACCGCGTCTGCTGCAGCAGGTTGCCAGCCGTCGTGGCGGCGTTGCGCAATTGTGCCGAGGCGCCCGATAGCAGAGCCTCCGCCACCGCCGGGTAACGCTGCGCGAACACTGGATCATTCGCCAGGTCGGCGTTGCGGACGAGCGCGCCGATCCGCACGCTGCCGTCGGCTTGGTACTCGATCCGGTCCAGCCCCGGCAGGCGCGTGATATCCACCAGGTGCGCCGGGCGCGAGATGCCGCCCTTCATCAGATCGAGCAGATTGGTGCCCGCAGCCAGAAACGCTGCACCCGGCACAGCGCCGGCCGCAACCGCGTCCGCGATCGTCAGCGGCCGGACATACTCGAACTGGTTCATGCCGCGTCCTTTCGCTCGCCCACGGCAAGCCGCCGCTGGGCGTCCAGCACCGCTTCGGTGATCCCGGCATACGCGCCGCAACGGCAGAGATTGCCGCTCATCGCTTCCCGCACCCGCTCGGCATCGTCGCCGGCCTGAGCTTCCTGGATCATCCCGATGGCGCTCATGATCTGCCCGGGCGTGCAGAAGCCGCACTGGAATCCGTCATGGGCGATGAAGGCCGCCTGCACCGGATGGAGCTGATCGCCGTGCGCCACACCCTCGATGGTCAAGATGTCGCTGCCGTCATGGCTGATGGCCAAGGCGAGGCAGGAATTCACCCGGCGGCCATCCACCAGCACGGTGCAGGCGCCGCATTGCCCGCGATCGCAGCCCTTCTTGGTTCCGGTGAGGTCAAGCCGCTCCCGCAGAAGATCCAGGAGCGTCACCCGGGGATCGTCCAGCGCGATAGCGCGCTCGACCCCATTGATGGTGAGGCTGATTGACACGCTCATGAAGTGCTCCGATCAGATCTGATTGACATAGTCGACGGTCCGCCAGGTGGTCTTTGCCACGGCCACCAGGACCATTATACGGAGGTTCCCTCCGTTTTCAACTGGAGCACTCAAACAGGGATGGACGGCCCCCTTTCAGCGAAGCCCCTCGTTTCAGCGAAAACAAGGAAGCCCCGGACGGATGTGGTCCGCAATCGGGAGCGCTTGCTGGAAGCTGCCAAGCTCGTGTTCAGCGCCGGTGGGCCCGATGTCGGTCTCGACGCGGTCGCCCGGCAGGCGCAGGTCGGGATCGGCACCCTCTACCGGCATTTCCCGACGCGGGAGGCTTTGTTCGAGGCGGTCTACCGGCGCGAGGTGGAGCAGCTCGCCGCCTTGGCGCAGGTCGTGAAGGCGGATTGCTCGCCCGTGGAGGCGCTACGGGAGTGGCTGCACGCCAACGTCGAATTTGTCGCCACCAAAAAGGGGATGTCGTCGGCGCTCGCCGTGGCGCTCAAGTCCAGTTCCGATCTCACCGTGTATTCGGTCGGCCGGTTGGGCCAGGCGCTCGACCTTCTGTTGCGGCGCGCCATCGAGGCCGGCCAGATCCGCGACGACATCGGGCCGGAGGACCTGCTGCGCACCGTCGTAGGCCTGTGTTACGTTTACGAGAAACCCGGCTGGCAGGCGACGGTCGTCCATTTGCTGGACGTGTTCCTGGATGGAATGCGGGTGCTCCCGTCAAATAAATAGTCCCGTAGGGTGCGTTGCGCTTTCGCAACGCATCGCCGCGGCGATTGTGGTGGGGTGCCAAAGCGCACCCCACCCTACGAAAAGCACCTCAGTTGACAGGGCTAAAGCGCCGGTAGAGCGTTCGTCGCCGCCAGCGGCCAAGAGGGAGGACGTCCATTGGGCGCCGAGAGGAAACTGACGGGGCGCGTACCCAGAGATGCCATAAGGCACATGGAACTCCCGGTTATCGCGCCGGACGTGATTGAGCGGTTTCGTGCGATCGAGGATCTCACCGGGTCGGTCTCCGACGCCATGGACGATCTTGGCCTCTTCGCGGCGATCCCGGCCACCACGCTGAAGCCTAATTTTCCGGCCCAGCGCCTGGTGGGGCGTGCCGTGACCGTGCGCAACAGCGAACGGGCGGATTCCGCCACGCGGGCCGCCGCCGACAAGGCGGGCGGCATGGGGGAGCACGAGGCGTACAACCTGTCCGACCCCGGCGACGTCGTGGTGATCGAAGGCATTCTCGGCGTGTCGAACATGGGCGGCCAGTCGGCGACGCTGGCGCACCGGTCGGGCTGTGCCGGGGCGGTGATCGACGGCTCGCACCGGGATCCGGCCGCCTCGGTGCAATTGGGCTTGCCGATCTGGTCCCGCGGTATCACGCCGATCACCGGCAAGTGGCGGCTCCGCACGATCGAGATCAACGGGCGGGTCAGGATCTGCGGCGTCACCGTCGATGCCGGTGATCTCGTCGTGGCGGACGACGCCGGGATCGTGTTCGTACCGCAGGCCCATATCGAGGCCGTGCTGCTGCGGGCCGAACACATCAGCGCCGGGGACGACCGGCAAAAGCAGGACATCGCCGGCGGCATCGACCTCACGACGCTCGCTGGGACCCGGTACAAGTAACAACCGTGACAACCAGACGCTCCGCAGGCCTGTCGTGATCGGCTCCATCATCGCGTCGGGGCTCGCTCTGGGTGCGGTGTATGCGATGATCGGCATCACCTACAACGTGATGTTCGCTGCCTCGCGGGTGATGAGCTTCACCGCCGGGCAACTCGGCATGCTTGGCGGCGTGTTCGGTTCGCTGTTCGTCTTGCGCATGGGGCTGCCGCCGATCGTCGGCCTGGTGCTGACGCTGGTTGCGTGCGCGGCGGTGGGCGTCGTCACCGAGTTCGTCCTGGTCCGCCCCGTGCTGTCGAAGCTCGACCAACATCTTTATGTGCTGTCGACCCTGGCGGGCGCCCTGCTTATCCAGCAGTTCACGGCGATCGAATTCAGTACGGAACCGCAGCCGTTCCCGCGCCTGATCGGCCTCGGGTCCGGGATATTGGACGAGCGCTTCTGGCTGCCCGTGGTGGCCTGCGCGGTGGTTGTCGGGGGGCTCGAATGGACGTACCGCCGCACCCTGGTCGGCCGCGCCTTCGTCGCCATCGCCGAAGACAACTTCGCGGCCCGGGCGCTCGGCCTGCCCGAACGCGGGCTCCGCATCGCCTCGTTTGCCCTCGCCGGACTCATCGGCGGGCTCGCAGGGTTTGCCAGCGGGCAGTTGTTGCTCGCCTTCTTTGCCAACGGCCCGATGCTGAATTTCTACGGGTTCATTCCCGTGGCGCTGGGCGGCCTGGGCAATAACCGGGGCGCCGTGCTTGGCGGGATCCTGCTCGGGCTGCTGCAACAGGTCGCGAACTTCATGGTGGGCGGCGTGTTCGCCAGCGTCGCCGTCTTCACCGCCTTCATCATCGTCCTGTTGGCGGCGCCGCAAGGATTGTTCGGCAACAGAACGGCACGCCGGGTATGACCCAACCCGGCGGCCAGGTGCTGCAGCCCGCCCGGCCGCTGCATGGCGGCTTCACCGGCCAGATCACGGCCAGCCTGCCCTATCTCGCCGTCCTCGCCGCCCTGCTGATCCTGCCATTGGCTGGCGAGGATTACTGGACCGAGATCGCCACGCGCGCCGTGGTCTACTGGATCCTGGTCGCGGGACTGAACCTGGTAGTCGGGTTCGCCGGCCAACTGGCAATCGGCTACGTAGCGCTGCTCACCCTCGGTGCCTACGCCTACAGCGTCCTGGTGGCCAAACTCGGCCTCGATCCCTTCCTCGCTCTGGCGGCGGGCGGCGTGGTCGGCGGCATCGCGGGAGTACTGGTCGGGCTGCCCGCGCTGCGGCTGCGCACCTTCTACTTCGCCATGACCACGCTCGGCTTCGCCACCATCGTCACCCAGGTGGCCCTCGCCTGGACCAGCGTCACCGGCGGCGGCATCGGCGTCACCGCCCCGACCCTGCCGGAACCGTTCGACAGCACCGTCGGCTTCTACCTGTTCTGCGTGATCGTCGGCGTAGTCTGCACCTGGATGACGCTCAACCTCGCCCGCGGACGCGTCGGCCGCTTGCTGATCGCGCTGCGGGACGCCGAAGTGGCAGCGGAGTCGAGCGGCGTCTCGAAATCGCGCCTGCTGCTGATGGTGTTCCTGTTCAGCGGGGTGTTGGCGGGGGTCGCCGGCGGACTGTTCGCCACCCTGCAATCGTACATCACACCGGACGCGTTCACGTTCGACCTGTCGGTGATGTTCTTCATCGCGATCCTGATCGGCGGCCGTGGTTCGGTGCTCGGTCCGCTGCTCGGCACCATCATCCTGACGATCCTGCCGGAGGTGGCGGCACCGCTCGCGGCCTGGTCCACCTTCCTCTACGCCGCCTTGCTGCTGATCATCGTGCTGGCCGTGCCCGGCGGGATCGCGGAGCTGTTGGCGTTCGGTAGCCGCCGCAAGCTGGACGGCGGGCGCAGTATCCTTCCGCGCCTCGATGCGCTCCCCGGGCTGTTTCCGCAGGACCGCGCACGGCAGTCGCTGGCGATGCGGGACGTGCGGCTGAGCTTCGGCGGCGTGAAGGCGATCGACGGGCTGAGTCTCGATCTGCATGCCGGTGAAGTCCACGGATTGATCGGGCCGAACGGCAGCGGCAAGACCACCACGCTGAACGTGATCTGCGGGTTCGCCAGACCACAGCAGGGCACGCTGGCGGCTGGCCGGGCCTTGGCGTTGGGCCAGCCGCAGACCCGGGCGGGGCACGGCATCGCCCGCACCTTCCAAACGCCGCGCGTGGTCGGCGAGCTTTCGGTGCTGGACAACGTGATGATCGGCGGTGCCCCGCTCGGGCGCGCAACCTTCGGCGAGGCGATGCTGGGCTTGCCCCGGTCGCGCCGGGAGGAACGCGCGTTGCGCGAGCGGGCGCTGCTCGCCCTGCGCGTCTGCGGCCTCGACGGCCTGGCGGCGACCCGCACGGAACGGCTGCAGCATAGCGAGTTGCGCTTCGTCGAGATCGCCCGCGCGTTGCTGATGTCGCCCGCCTTCCTGCTGCTGGACGAACCGGCCGCGGGCTTGTCGCCGGGTGAGATCCGTCATCTCGGCGCCCTGGTGACGGCGATCAGCCGGCAGGGTGTCGGCGTGCTGCTGGTCGAACATCATGCCGACCTGATCTTCGCCATCTGCGATCGGGTGACCGTGCTGAACCTCGGCCGGGTCCTGGCCTGCGGAACCCCGGCCGAGATCCGGGCGCATCGGGAGGTGGTAGATGCCTATCTCGGCGCCTGACGCGGCCCTCCTCAGCGTGGAGGGGCTGCATGCCGGCTACGGCAAGGTCGGCGTGCTGCATGGGGTCGGTCTGTCGATCCGGCCCGGTACGGTGGTGGCGCTGTTGGGCCCGAACGGCGCGGGCAAGACCACGCTGCTTCGTGCCCTATCCGGATTGTTGCCCTGGTCGTCCGGACAGGCGCATTTCCGGGGCGAGACGCTGCGAGGCGTGACACCGCGCGACGCCGGCCGGCGCGGATTGGTGCACGTCATCGAGGGGCATCACGTTTTCACGCAGCTGACGGTTGCGGACAATCTGGCCCTTGCCGCCTATGGCTTGCCGCGGGCGCAGCGCCTCGAGCGGGTGGAGGAGGCGCTCAGCGTGTTTCCCGAGATCGCTGCGAAACGCAAGGACAAGGGCGGCGCGCTCAGCGGTGGCCAGCAGCAGATGCTGGTGGTGGCACAGGGGCTGGTACGCCGCCCCGCCCTGATGATGCTCGATGAACCGTCAGCCGGTTTGTCTCCCGTCCTGGTGGATCGCGTGTTGTCCGTGCTGACCCGGCTTCGCGACCAGGGAACGGCGGTGCTGCTGGTCGAGCAGTTGATCGACAAGGCCGTGGCCGTCGCCTCGCACGTCTATGCCCTGGCGCAAGGCCGGGTCGTGCTGAACTGCCCGACGGACACGCCGGGCCTGCATGCCAAGTTGGAACATGCCTACATGGGCGCGGGCCCGGCGGCGTGATCCGGGTGGCCCGTCGCGCGAGCCGATAGGCCTCCGGCCATGCCGCACCGGCATGGCCCGGCATTGCCAGAAAGTCTTTGTGAGCCCCGATCCCTGCGCGCATGATGCCCGCCGGACGTGGCCAGCAGATGCCGCGCAGAGGGAACTTCGCGCTATGCGGTTGCTGCGGCAACTCTACATCCAAGTCCTGATCGCGCTGGCGCTCGCCATCGTCGTCGGGATCGCCGCCCCCGAGTTCGCCGTGGCGATGAAGCCGCTCGGCGACGCCTTCATCGCGCTGCTGCGGATGCTGCTGGCGCCCATCATCTTCTGCTCGGTGGTGCTCGGCCTGACGCACGTGAAGGACATGGGGCAGCTCGGCCGCCTCTCGTTCAAGGCGCTGCTGTATTTCGAGGTGATGTCCACCGTCGGCATGCTGCTCGGCTTCGTCGCGGTGAACTTCTTCCAGCCCGGGCTCGGCCTGCACGCGACCAACCTCACGCTGGGCAGCAACGTCACCTCGCTCACGTCGGCCGCCAGCCACTTCACCGCGGTCGGCTTCTTTCTGTCCATCATCCCCGACACGCTGGTCGGCGCGTTTTCAAACGGCCAGATCCTGCAGGTGCTGTTCATTTCGATCCTCACCGGAGCGGCGCTCAGCGTGGGAGGTGCGGGGAAAGATTCCACCATCCTGAAGGTGATCGCCGAGGGGCAGACCATCCTGTTCCGCGTCCTGGGCTACATCATGCGGCTTGCGCCGATCGGGGCGTTCGGGGCGCTGTCCGCCGCCATCGGCGCGTTCGGCACGGCCACGCTGCTGTACCTGTTCAAGGTGGTGCTGCTGTTCTGGGCCAGCTCGCTCGTGTTCGTGCTGGTGGTCCTGGGCGCGGTCTGTGCCCTGGTCGGGTTGTCGATCTTCAAACTGCTGGGCCTCATCCGCGAGGAACTGCTGCTCGTGCTCGGCACCGCGTCCGGTGAGGTGGCACTGCCCCGGCTGATGCTGAAGCTGGAGCAGGCGGGGTGCGACGGCGCCGTGGTGGGGTTCGTGCTGCCCGGCGGCTACTCGTTCAATCTCGACGGCACCGGCATCTACATGGCGATCGCCGTGGGCTTCATCGCGCAGGCGACCGACACGCCGTTCAGCCTGGGGCAGCAAATCGGCGTGTTGGCCGTGCTGCTGCTGACCTCCAAGGGCGGCACCACGGTCGCCGGCGGCGCGTTCATCAAGCTCGCGGCCACGTTGCAAACCGTCCGCACCCTGCCACTGAGCGGGCTGGGGCTGCTGTTCGGCATCGACCGGCTGATGGCAACCTGCACCGCGCTCACCAACGTGGTGGGCAACGTCGTCGCCGTGTTCGTCATCGCCGTGTCCGAGCGTGGCTTCGACCGGGCGAAGTTCGACACCTATCTCAGGGAGCAGGCCGCCGGGCGGATCAAGCCATCCGGCGCCGAAGTGGTGCAGGCGGAGGGCTGACAGCGTGCGCGGCAACGCCGAGCAGCCTCGCCCCGGGCCACGCGCCGCTCGCAACCAGGGCGCCGATCACCTCGCGCGTCACCGCGGCGGTGCTGCTCACCAGGCTGCCGCGGCTGGATTGCTGCTGGCCGATCGCGATCACCGAGTGCAGCGGCGGGCGATGGATGGGGCGTACGCTCAGCTGCCCCGTCGCCAGTTCCCGGGCCACGCCGGCCAGCGTGAGGATGGTGGAGCCGAGGCCGCCCTGCACCATGGCCTTGGTCAACGGCACGCTGTCCACCTCGAGCGCCAGGTGCAGCCGGATGCGGTGCTGCGCCGCGGCCTGCTCCACCAGGCGCCGGTTCGCGTGTGGCAGGCTAGGCAGGATCAGTTGCACGCCACCCAATTCGGCCAGCCGCACCGGCTGCGCGGCGGCCGGGTCGGCGGAAGGCGGGCCGGCCAGCACCATCCGCTCCCGCAGCACCGAGACGATGGCAATGCCGTCCAACGCCGGCGGGTTGTGCAGCACCGCCACGTCGACCCGGCGGTCCAGCAGCCACTCCTCCAGCAGCGAGCTGATGCCCTCGCGGATCTGCAGCGAGGCGTTGGGGTAGCGTTGCCGGAACAGCTTCACCGCCTCCGGCGCGATCAGCAGCCCGGCGGCCGGGGGCACGCCCAGCACCACGTGGCCGGTGACGCCCTGCTCGGCGTGGCGCACCTCCTCGGACAGTTGGTCGAACTGGCGCAGCAAGGCCTCGGCCCGGTCCAGCAGCACGCCGCCGGCCGCCGTCGCGGTGACGCCCCGGCCGTGCCGCCGCACCAGCTTGAGGCCGATCTCGTCCTCCAGCTTCTGCATCTGCCGGCTCAGGGCCGGTTGCGCGATGTTCAGCTGGGCCGCCGCCCGGCTGATGCTGCCGCTGCGCACCACCTGCACGAAACTGCGCAATTCGCGAATGTCCGTCGCACGCGCTCCCGTTCGCCCCAGCCTGCATCGCTGGCCGCCCGGACCGTGTCAAACCACCGAGACTGGAGCCGCCGGGCATGAACGATCGCAAAGGCCTGCTGCTAGTCCTCATGGAGCCGCCGGCGCCGCTCGAGGAGGAGTTCAACGACTGGTACGACACCGAGCATTTTCCGCAACGCCGCGGGCTGCCGGGGTTCGAGAGCGCCTCCCGCTGGGTCTGCCTGTTGGGCTGGCCGCGCTGGGCCGCGGTGTACGACATGACGAGCGTGGCCGCGCTGCAGACGCCGGAATACCTGGCGGTGTCCGGCCCCAACTCCACGCCCTGGAGCCGCCGCGTGCTGCCCCGCACGATGGGCCGCACGCGGCTGGTCCTGGAGCAGGTGGCGCCCGGCCCGGCGGCCAGTCTCCCGCCGGAGCAGGTGGCCGCCCTGGTGCTGGCCCGTTACCCCGGCACGGTCGACCCGGCCGCCTGCCTCGACGCCGCGGGAGCCCTGCCGGGTTGCATGCAGGCCCGGGTGTTCCGGGCCGCGCAGGGCCCGGCGCAGAGCTTCGTGGTCGCCGAATACGACCGTCCCGCCGGCGCCGAAGCCACGCGGGCGGCGCTGGGTGCCGTGGCCGGCACGGGGGCGCTGCTGCTCAACACCTACGCCCCGTACTGGCGCGGATGATGGACCCGGTGACAATCGGCAGCCAAGCCTTGCGCGTTCAGGTGGACGGGGCGGAGGGCGCGCCCTGGCTGGTGTTCTCCAACTCGCTGATGACCGACCTTTCGTTGTGGGACGGCCAAGTCGCCAGCTTCGGCAACCGGTTCCGCATCCTCCGCTACGACACGCGCAGCCATGGCGGCAGCGCCGTGCCGGAGCGGGACTGCGACTTCGACTCGCTGGTGGCCGACCTGGCCGGACTGATGCGCCAAACGAGCGTCACCGGCGCGACGGTATGCGGCGTGTCCATGGGCGGGGTCACCGCGCTCGGACTGGCGGCGCGCCATCCCGATCTCGCCGCCCGCGTGGCGATCTGCGACTGCCAGCCCGCCTCCACCCCGGCCGGCGCCGCTGCCTGGGAGGAGCGGATCGCGCTGGCCACGGCCGGCGGCATGGCGGCGCTGGCGGAGCCCACGGCATCGCGCTGGCTGCGGCCCGAAACGGTGGCGGCCGGTGGCCCGGCGGTCACGGCGGTCCGCCGGATGGTGGCCGCCACGCCGCTCGAGGGCTTCGTCCGCGCCGCCCGCGCGCTGCAACACTACGATTTCGCGCCCGACCTGGTGACGCTGGCGGCCCGGCGCTGCCCCACCGCCTTCGTCGTCGGGGCGCAGGACGCCGCCCTGCCGCAAGCCGTGCGCGCCATGGCGGCGGCGTGCCCAGGCGCCTCGCTGACCATCGTGCCCGATTGCGGCCACCTGCCCAACCTGGAGCAGCCAGCCGCCTTCGACGCGGCCCTCGCCACCCTTCTCGCCACACCTCCAAGGAGCTGAACATGCGCCTTCCGGATCTCTCACCCGAGCAGATGACCCCGGAGCAACGCCGGGTCGCCGACAACGCCGTGAGCGGAAAACGCGGCCGCCTGCCCGCGCCGCTGCGCGCCTGGCTGCATAGCCCGGTGTTCGGTGACCGGGCGCAGAGCCTGGGCGAATTCCTGCGCTACGACACCTCGCTCGGCCCGGCGTTGTCCGAACTGGCGATCCTGGTGACCGCCCGGGCCTGGACGGCGCAGTACGAGTGGTATGCCCACAAGAAACTGGCCCTGCAGGCGGGGGTCAGCCCCGCCGTGTGCGATGCGATCGCCCGGCGCGAACGGCCCAGCCTGCCGGACGCCAAGGCCGAACTCGTCTACGACTATGCTACCACCATGCACACGGAGCGCACCGTGTCGCAGGCGCTGCACGACCGGGCCGTTGCGTTGCTGGGCGAGGCAGGCGTGGTCGAGCTGGTGGGCCTGCTCGGCTACTACACGATGGTTTCCATGACGCTGAACGGGTTCGGCATCGGCGTCCCCGAAGGCGAGCCCCTGGAGTTGGGCGCATGAGCGGCCGGCTGGCGGGGAAGGTCGCACTGATCACCGGCGCCGGCTGCGTGGGGCCCGGCTGGGGCAACGGGCGGGCCGCCGCGGTGCTGTTCGCCCGCGAGGGGGCCCAGGTGTTCGCCGTCGACCTCAAGCCCGAGCCGATGGAGGAGACGGTCGCGCGCGCCAACGCCGAGGCCGCGCATGGCGGCAGCATCCGCACCCACCTGACCGACGTGACCGACAGCGCGCAGGTGGCGGCGATGGTCGACGCCTGCCTTGCCGCCTACGGCCGGGTGGACATCCTGGTGAACAACGTCGGCGGTTCGGCCAAGGGCGGCGTGGTCGCGCTGTCCGAGGATGCGTGGGACGGCCAAATGGATTTCAACCTGAAAAGCGTGTTCCTCACCTGCAAGCACGTGATCCCGCATATGGAGGCAGCCGGCGGTTCCATCGTGAACACCGCCTCCACCTCGGGGCTGCGTTGGACCGGGTCGGCGCAGGTCGGCTACGCGGCGTCCAAGGCGGCGGTGATCCATTTCGGCCGGGTGACGGCGGTGGAATACGCGCCGAAGCGCATCCGGGTGAACACGGTGGTGCCGGGCCAGATGCACACGCCGATGGTGGAGGCCCGCCTTGCCGGGCAGCGCGCCGGCGGCGACGTGGAGTCGCTGCTGAAAAGCCGGGTCGCCCGCATCCCGCTCGGCTTCATGGGCGACGGGCGGGACACCGCCAACGCCGCACTGTTCCTGGCCTCCGACGACGCCCGCTTCATCACCGGGACCGAGATCGTGGTCGATGGCGGCATGACCGCCCGCTGCGACTGAGGAGCGGCCATGTCCACCACCCTGCTGGCCGCCCCCGACCCGCTCACCCGCGCGGTACGCAAGAACCTGCTCCGCGTGGTGCCGCTGCTCGCGGTCGCGTATTTCTTCAACTACATCGACCGCTCCAACGTGGGCTTCGCGGCGCTCACGATGAACCACGACTTAGGATTGACCAACGCCCAGTTCGGCGCGGCGGCCGGCTTCTTCTTTCTCGGCTACTGCCTGCTGGAGGTGCCGAGCAACCTGGCGCTGTACAGATTTGGCGCCAGGCGCTGGCTCGCGCGCATCATGATCTCGTGGGGCCTGCTGTCCGCCGCCACCGCGTTCGTGGTGGGGCCGCAGAGCTACTATTGGATGCGGGTGCTGACGGGCGCGGCGGAAGCCGGGTTCTTCCCCGGCGTGCTGTTCTATCTCTCGACCTGGTTTCCGCGCGAGAGCCGGGTGCGCGTGCTCGCGTGGTTCATGGTGGCGATTCCGCTCTCCTCCGTGATCGGCGGCCCGGTGTCGGTGTTCGTGCTGCAGATGCAGGGCCTGCTGGGGCTGCATGGCTGGCAATGGCTGTTCCTGATCGAGGGCCTGCCCGCCTGCGTGATGGGCGTGCTCACGCTGGTGCTGTTGCGCGATCATCCGCGCGAGGCGACCTGGCTGCAGCCGGACGAGCGGGCGGCGCTGCTGGCCGAGCTGAACCGCGAACAGACGGTCACCCCGAAGAAGGATTTCCTGGCGGCTTTGCGGGATATCCGGGTGTGGCTGATGACGGGGATCCTGTTCACCTACTGGCTCGGCATCAACGGCATCATCTACTGGCTGCCGCTGATCCTGAAGGGCAAGGGACTGGACACGACGGCGATCGGCTTCCTGTCCGCCGTTCCGTACCTGGTGGCGTCCGGCGTGATGATCCTGTGGGCGCGGCACATGGACCGCACCGGGCAGCATCTGTTGAACCTGATGGGGACCTGCGTGCTGGCCGCAATCGGCTTCATCGTGTCGATCTCGTTCCCCGCCATCGTGCCATCGATGGTCGGCATCACCCTCGCCGTGGTCGGGCTGAGTTCGGCCCGGCCGGCCTTCTACAGCCTGCCATCACGGTATCTGACGGGAGCGACGGCGGCGGCCGGCATGGCGTTCATCAACTCGGTCGGCAGCCTCAGCGGCTACGTCTCGCCGTGGATGATGGGCGTCGTGAAGGACAGCACCGGGTCGTTCAACCTGGCGCTCGCCGCCCTGGCCGTCATGCTGCTGGTCTCGGCCGGCCTGACCTGGATCCTGCGCGTGGTCACGCGGGACATCTGACGAAAAGAAGGGCAATGCCATGTTACCCCCCGTGATCCGCTACCCCGACCCGGCCGTGCGCGTGCTGCACCACAGCTTCGAGCACTACCGGCTGCCTTTGGCCGCGGTGGAACACATCGCCGGCGGGCTACGCTGGGCCGAGGGCCCGGTGTGGTTCGGCGACGGCCGCTATCTGTTGTGCAGCGACATCCCGAACAACCGGATCGTTCGCTGGAGCGAGCACACCGGCGTGCTCGATACCTTCCGCGAGCCGTCCGGCCATGCCAACGGCAACACGCGCGACCGCCAGGGACGCCTGGTCACCGCCGAGCATGGCGGCCGGCGCATCACCCGCACCGAGTACGACGGCAGCGTCACCATGCTGGCCGACAGCTTCGAGGGCAAGCGGCTGAACTCGCCCAACGACCTGGTGGTGAAATCGGATGGTTCGATCTGGTTCACCGACCCGCCCTTCGGCATCGCCGGCTACTACCAGGGCGAGAAGGCCCCGCAAGAACTGCCGCACCGCGTCTATCGCATCGACGGCATCACGGGCGCGATGACGGTGATCACCGATGCCGTAGACGGGCCCAACGGCCTGGCGTTCTCGCCGGACGAGCGCGTGCTTTACGTGATCGAATCCCGCTCCCGCCCGCGCGCCATCCGCGCCTTCACCGTGACCGCGGACGGAACGGCGGTGGGCGAGAACCGAGTGCTGATCGACGCCGGGCCGGGCACGCCCGACGGCTTCCGCGTCGACGTGGACGGCAATCTGTGGTGCGGCTGGGGCATGGGCGACCCGGCGCTCGACGGGGTGCGCGTGTTCAATCCGCAGGGCGAGCCGATCGGCCACATCGAGCTTCCGGAACGCTGTGCCAATCTTTGCTTCGGCGGGCGCTGGCGCAACCGGCTGTTCATGGCGTCCTGCACGTCGATCTACGCGCTGTATGTGAACACGCAGGGCGCGCTCGGGGGCTAGCCAGCGCTCCCAAACGGGTGACCACGCGCCTCGAGGCCTGACTGGCGCCGCGTGAAGACTCTGCAGTACTGTTGCCGCATGGGAATTCGCGACCAACCCGCCCAGCAAAGCTTGCCCCGAGGCGCGGCCCCGATGCCGTTGTCGCGCACTCAAGCCCCCGTGCATGATCGTCAAGCCGATCCCGCACGGGCCTGAGACCCGCGATCCTGGCGGCGAGGCGGCGAGCTACGCGTTTGCCGGCTTCACACTATCGCCGACCCGTCTTGAGCTACGCTATCAAGGCCGGCGCGTGGATCTCGGCGCGCGGGCCCTGGACCTGCTGATCGCGCTGTCGGAAGGGAGCGGCCAGCCCGTCTCGAAGGAGGCGCTGACCCGCGCCGCCTGGGGAAAACGGGCGGTCGAAACCAACAACCTTTCGGTCCAGATGGCCGCTCTACGCCGTGCCCTGCAGGACGCCGCGGGTTTGGGCACGAACGACACACCGTTGATCCGCACGGTCCCGGGCCGGGGCTATCTGCTCACGGCACTCGTGGAACGTCGCGCCAGCCCGCTCGCCGACCCGCCCGCCAGCCACCAGGGCGAGCCGCTGACGCTGTTCATCGGCCGGGAGCGTGAACTCGGCGCCCTGGCCAACCTGCTCGACACCGAACGCCTCATCTGCGTGGTCGGCATGGGCGGCGTGGGCAAGACGCGGCTGGCACTGCGGCTCAGCCGCGTCGCGGCGCCGGCGTTTCCACACGGGGTCATCTTCGTGAACCTCGCCGGGACGGTGCCGCGATCCGGTGCGGTCGCCGAGGCCGTCGCGTTGGCCGTCGGCGCCGGAGGTGCCCAGGGGAGCGCACATGGGGCGGCCACGGCCGGGGCGGCGGTCGTGACCGCCCTGCACACGCGCCGCGTGCTGCTCGTGATCGACAACGCCGAGCATGTGACCGCGGAAGTGAGGACATTGCTGCAATCGGTTTTCGCGGCGTGTCCGGGCGTCGCGACGCTGGTCACCAGCCGGGAAACGCTCGGCCTGCCCGGCGAGAAGGTGTTCCGCCTGCCGCCACTGGCGATCCCGCCGGCCACCCGTCTCTCGGCGGCGGAGGCGCTGGGCTTCGAGGCCGTCCGCCTGTTCGCCGACAGAGCCGGTCTGCTGTTGCCGGACTTCGTGCTCGACGATGCCGTGGCGCCCGAGATCGCCGCGATCTGCCGCCGGCTCGACGGCATCGCGCTGGCGATCGAGATGGCGGTGCCACGGCTGCAGGTCATGACGCCGGCGCAGCTTGCGGCCCGGCTGCATGATCGCTTCCGTACACTGGCAGGCGCCCGGCACGACGTGCTGCCCCGGCAGCGCACGTTGCGGACCATGTTCGACTGGAGCTGGGAGCTCCTCGACGCGGAGGAACGACGGCTGCTGCAGGTGCTGGCGATGTTCCCCGGCGGGGCCATGCTCGATGCCGTCACGGTAGTGATGGGCGGCGGCCGGAGCGAGTGGGACATCGTCGATCCGCTGACGTCGCTGGCGGAGAAGTCGCTCGTGGTCATGCAAGCCACCGCCCAGCAGGAGGGGCAGACGCGCTATCACCTGCTGGAGACGACCCGGCAATACGCGCTCGAGCAACTGGCGCCCCCGAACTTCGACGATCTGCAAGGGCGGCAGGCGGGATACATGGCGGCCGTCTTCGAGCGGGCCGAAGCGGAATGGCCGACGCTGCATGGCGCCGTTTGGAGCGGGCGTTACGGGCCCGACGCCGACAATCTGCGGGCGGCACTCGAATGGGCGTTCGAAGCCGCCAGCCCAGCCACGACCGAGCTTGGGCTGCGGCTGGTGGCGGCGAGTTGGCCGCTGTGGTGGGAACTGCCTGGCTTGCCGCTGCGCGAGAGCCGGCGATGGCATCAGCTCGCGATCGCGCGGATCGGGCCCGACACGCCGCGTGCGGTGCAGGCCCGGCTCTGGCTCGGACATAGCTGGCCGGACGTGCAGATCGGCGACGTGGAGAACTTTCCGGCAGCCGAGCGGGCCGTCGGCCTGTTCCGTGAGCTTGGCGACCAGGTCGGGTTAGGCGCGGCCTTGTGGCGCGCTGCCAGCACGAAGCTCCGCCAGGAGCTGCATACCGATGCGATCCCGCTGCTCGACGAGGCCGAGCGCGTGCTGCGCCAGATTCCGCCGACGAAGTGGCTTGGGCTCTGCCTGGAGCGGCAGGGCGGCGTGCTGTCGCAAGCCGGCGACTTACCGGGCTCGCTGGCCCGGCACGACGAGGCCTTCGCCGTCGCCAAGGCGATGGGGCACGGCTATGGGATGATGCTGTCCGGCGGCAATCGCAGCGAACCGCTGTACCGGCTCGGCCGCCGCGACGAGGCGATCGCGCAGATGCGCTCGCTCCGCTCGGAGCTGCCGCCGGGTCTGCGCGAGCCGCTGGTGTCGCTGATGGCGCCGCATCTTGCGCTGGCCGGAGCGAGCGCAGAGGCTTACGACGCGGTGCGCGAGGTCGTCGCCGGCGCACCGGTCACCGGCCTGGTCGTCATCCTGGCCCGCGCGATGGAAACGCTGGCGGCGCTGCGAGCGCGCGAAGGCGACGGCGAGACGGCAGCGCGGCTGATGGGGTTCGTGCTGCGTGTGTATCCGCTTTCCCGCAAGCGAACGGGTGCGCGGCTGGACCTGTATCAGGAGATCGAGGCCGCGCTCTCCGCCCTTCCCCCGGCCCGCCGGGCCAGCCTCGTCGCCGAGGGCGCGGCGTGGACCGAGGCGGATGCCGTCGCCGCGTCGGCGCGGGCCGGCGGATTTAGCATATTTTAGCACCGAAGCACGGCCGACACCGGATATGCGACATGCATCCACCATTTGAGGTGCCGGGCGATGGATCAGAGAACTCCTCGACAAATGTCCGCTTTGCAGCAGCAAAGCCGGTGCATGGCAGTGACATCAACAAAAAGCGATGTTATCGAAACTCGCAATGCGGCGAAAACAAGAGCGCGCGGGGAAACGACTACATCGTAACCACTTGTTGCTTCTCTGAGCGGCCGGCGCGCCTGCTGTTTCAAGCGGCGAGCCCTGCACCGGAAGAAGATTGCTAGTCGTTGCTGTTAGGTAGCGAGCGTTGGCGATGTCGTTTCGAATTGGGAATATTATGTCTGATCAGACGAGCAACCGGCCTGGATCAAAAAGCCGCATCCGATCGCGTCTGGACAGCCTCGCACAGCCGCCGGCGGGAACGGTGCGCGCGGTCATTGCCGACACGCTGGTGTTCGATCCGCTCGAGCCGCGAATTTTGCTCAACGCCGAAGTCCTTGCGGTTCAGCTCGCGACGTTGCCGAACCAGATCGCCAACCACGACCTGCTGATCCAGGCGGTCAACCAGGCCGAAGACGTTGGCGGGCAGATCCAGACCGTGCAGCGGGTCGAGGTCTTGGACCAATCGGACAAGGGCGCCGTGCTGGCCATCGGCGACATGTCGACCATCAGCAGCGTCGCGATCACCGGCAATGCCGGCAATGACAGCGTCACGCTCAATCTCGACAGCTTTGGCGCCCACACCGTCCCCACCCTCTCCTTCACCGGCGGCACCGGCCAGAACGCGCTGGTGATCGACCACTCGGCCACGACCCCGCTCACTTGGACGGTCGACGGCAACGGGGCTGGTAGCGTGACGGAGGGCAGCGGCGCGACGAAGCTAGCCAGTTTCCAGGGCGTGCAATCCGTCATCGGGTCGGGTGCGGACGTGCTGGCGGGCCCGTCGGCGAATACCAATTGGGCGGTGACCGGGCCCGGCTCCGGCACGGTGTCGGCGATGGCGTTCGCCGGGTTCAGCCATCTCCAGGGTGCGGCCAACAACGACGACACCTTCATCATCAGCGGCAACGGGCAGATTTCGGACGGCATCGACGGCGGCGCCGGCGGTTTTGACACGGTGGTGGTCGACGCCAACCCGCAGAGCACGCTCGACCTCAGCGCCACGAATTCGTCGTCCGGCAGCATCGGGATCGACGGCCAGACCACCGACTATACCGGCATGGAGCCGATCACCGTGACGGGCACGGCCCAATCCGTGACGCTCGACCTCACGGCGGACAACACGCAGGCGACGCTGAGCACTAACAGCAGCGGCCAACTGGTGCTGGCGGCCAACACGGCCGAGACGCACACCTTCAACGTGCCCTCGCAGAACCTGACGATCCTGCTCGATGGTAGCGACAGCACGCTGGCGTTGAATGCGCTGCCGACCGGCTACGCGGCCCCGCTATCCATCCAGCAGGGGTCCAGCGCCAGCGGCGACACCGTCACCTTCTCCGGCGACGTCGCGACCGGCGGCCAGGCGCTGTCGGCCAGCGCCGACACCGTTACCGTCGAGGCGAACGCGACGCTCGACACCCGCGCCGCCTCCGGCACTTCCGGCGCAATCACGTTGGACGGCAAGACGATCGCCGCCGATAGCAAAAGCAGTCTGCTCGCCGACACCAGCCTGGGTGCTGCCGCCGGCGGTGCGATCACGCTGGCCGTCAGCGACCAGACCTATCGCGCGGTCGACCTGCCGATCGACTACTCCGACAAATCGGTGTCCATCGACCTGACCGGGGCGACACTGTCCGGCGGCGACGTCTCGCTGCAGAGCGCCGATTCCGATCTGAGCTCGGCGAGCACCGTACCGGTCTACGTGCAGGGCTTCGTCGGCAATCTGGAGACGATCGCCTCGCAGATCCCCGGCGAAGTCGTCTCGGAGCTGACCGGCATCGATGCATCGGTCGTGCTGCGCGGCGCCGATTCGGCGATCACGCTCGGCTCGGGCACCGACATCGACAGCAGTGGGACCGTCAGCATCGACTCGGAGGCCGCGACCAGTTCGCTGGTGCAGGCCATTGCGACCGACATTTCGGGCGCCAGTTCGGCCAACCCGGTCCAGGTCGCCGCCGGCTACGCGCAATCCACCGCATCCGCCACCGTCGACATCACCGGCAATTCCAGCATCACCGCCGCCGGCGACGTTTCGGTGCTGGCCAACGGGTCGACGGATGCCGAGGCCAACGCGACCACGTCCAGCAAGGTCGGCAACTCCACCGCGGACCAGCCGGCGGCGATCTCCGTCGCCGTCACCTATTCGGACCTGTCCTCCACCGCGACGCTCGAGTCTGGCAGCAGCATCACGTCCACCGCCGGCAGCGTGAATTTCAACGCGACCGGCAACACCACCACGCAGCCCGACGCCACCACCAACGGCTACGACAACGGCCGCACCGGAAGCGTCGCCGGGGTGTCCGCCGCCGTCGGCTACGACAACGCCTCGGTTCTCGCGACCGTCAACGGCACCATCACGGCCGCGGGCACGGCGACGCCCGGTGCGGATGCGACCGGTACGGTCGACGGCTTCGAGGGCAACAGCAGCAGCACGGTCAACCTCACCAACAACACGATCGACCTGCCGAACAACGGCCTGCAATCGGGCGACCAGGTGACCTACACGGCCGGCACGCTGGCCGACACGGTGGCCCACCCCGGCGGCATTGTGGAGGCGGCGACGCCGATCGGCGGCCTGACCAGCGGGCAGACCTATTACGCGCTGACCGATGGCGGGAACCAGGTACAGCTCGCCAGCGCGCCGGTGGTGCAACTCGATCCGACCGGGACCAATCCGCAATCGACGCAGACGCTGAACGTGGTGAGCGCGCTGGACCTCGACATCGGGGCGATCAACAGCAGCAACAACAGCATCTATCTCGCGGGCAACGGGTTCAACACCGGCGACCTGGTCACCTACAACGCCCATGGCAACACCGCGATCACCGGGTTGACCAGCGGCGCCACCTACATCGTGAACGCCTTGGACGGCAGCGATTTCCAACTCGAGAACACGTCCACCGGGGCAGTGATCGCGATCTCGCAGGGCAGCGCGCTCGGCAACCAGAGCTTCACGGACGGCACCAACACCCAGTCGCTGAACCTTGCCACCGTCAGCGGCGACATCATCACCACGGCAGGCCACGGGCTCACCGACCTGCAGACCGTCGTTTACCGGGACCTGGCCGGCGACGGCGACGACATCGGCGGGCTGGCCGACAGCACGAGCTACACCGTGCACACGCTCAACGCGACGCAGTTCGAGTTGCTGGATGCCAACAACCAGGTGATTGCACTCGGTGCACCGGCCGGGCCGGGCGTGCAGGAATTCGGCTATCTCGGCAAGGCGCTGAGCTTCAACCCGACGACGGCGGTGGACCCGACATCCGGCGAGATCGCGGTCGCGAGCACCACCGGGCTCGCGACCGGCAAAGCCGTGATTTACAACACCGATCCCGACCCCTCGCTCGACACCACCACGCAGGTTCCGGTGCTGAACGGCACCACCGTCGAGCCGGACATCACCGTCGTGGCACCTGACGCCGCCGTGGCCGGGCTGACCGCGGGCGGTATCTACTACCTGGTGGTGGTGGACGCGACGCATGTGCGCCTGGCCAGCAGCGCCGCGGACGCGCTCGCCGCGGGCCCGATCGACCTGACCAGCCTGGGCGGCGGCAACGACGATTCGCTCGCGGGCAATACCTACACCGACGGTATCGGCGTCACCGCGTCGCTGACCAGCAGCAACGAGGCCGCGGCGTCCCCGGCGGAAGGCAACGAGAAACCGGATTTGGGCTCCGGGTCGAGCCTGACCAGCGGCGCCGGTGTCAGCCTCGCCTCGTTGTTTCCCTCCGCCACCGCCGCGCTCAGCTCGTCCGTGGCGCCGACCACCGAGGAGGGCACCGCCGTCAGCAGCAACAGCAACTCGAGCGGGCTGGATGCGGCGGGCGGCGTGGTGGTGAACTACGCCAACCACACCGCGAAGGCCGTGGTGGGGACCGTGGCCGGCGCCACCCTCAGCACGCCCCAATCGGTCAATATCGCCGCCACCATCCAGGAAAGCGAGCAGTCGGACGCGCAGGCCAGCGCATCGCGGCCGAGCAGCGAGAAGGACGGCGACGCCAACGGGAATTCCACCGCGCTTTCGATCTCGCTCGCGCTGCTGACCAACGACGCCGAAGCGATCGCCGGCCAATCGTCCAGCATCGACGCTGGCAATGCGCTCTCGGTCAGCTCGGATGTCGAGTACCCGTTGCTGGCGGCGCCGTCGGACCTGCTGGGCGGCATCACGTCGGCGAGCGACGATTACGGGCTGACACCGCTGGAGCAGGACCCGCTCGGCGACATCGCGACCCTGCTGGACGGCACCTTCGGCGTGGGCTCGCAATTGCTGAACACCTGGACGGTGACGTCGGCCAGCTCCTCAGGCAGCGGCAGCTTCTCGATCGCCGGGTCGATCGGGGTGAACATCTTCACCAACACCTCGGACGCGCTGATCCAGAGCGGGGCGCAGATCAACCAGAATGCCTCGCTGCAGAACGCCGGGCAGACGGTGAGCGTCAGCGCCACGACGAACCTGCAGCTGGTGGAAATGGCGGGAATCGGCGGCTTCTCGCTGAACACCAGCGCCATCAAGGCCATCAAGACCGACGGCCTGGCGAACGCGCTGTCTGGCGGCAGCATCGTGGACCTGTTCGACCGCTCGGAAGGCTCGGGCGTCGGCGGCTCCATCCTGGACGACAATATCTCCGACACCACGCATGCGGAGATCGCGGGCGGGGCGGCCGTGTATGCGCCGGGCGGTGTCACGCTCGCGTCCAGCGAGACCGTGTTCCGCGTGGCGATCGCGCAGTCGGGCGCGTTGTCCGGCGGCAGCGGGGCGACGCTGGCGTTCTCCGGCAGCGGGCTCGGCTACCGCCAGGACAGCACCACCTATGCCGGGTTGGACACGACCGGGACGACCGGGGTGGACCTGACCGGGGGCGGCGCGCTGCTCATCACGGCGACCACGGGCGGGCTGAATATCGGCATCGCCGGGTCGATCGTGGTGGGGCAGAACGCGGCGACCGGCATTGGCATCTCCGCCGCCGTGAACGATCTGAACCGCAAGACGGCCGCGTTCATCGGCAACGACCCCGCCAGTGCGGAAGCCGCGCCGACGGTCGCCTCCACCATCGATGCCGGCAGCGTGACCGTGTCGGCCAGCACGGCCGGCTCGGTGGTCGCCGTGGCCGTTGCTGGAACGGGCAGCAGCGGGTCGGCTCCCGACTCCGGCGGCGAGAGCAGCGGCACGACGATGGACCCGCCGGCCGAGGAACAATCCTCCGACGACCCGCTGGACGGGGTCTCGCTGCCCGCGTTGTTCGGCGAGAGCGAGGCCGCGGCAAGCGACGCCAGCTCTGCCGAAAGCGAAGCCCCGTCGGCGAAGAGCGGCGTCGCCATCGCCGGCAGCGCCGCGGTGGGCGTGATCGACGACACCACGCTGGCCTACGTCAGCGACACCGGAACGCTCTCGGCCAGCGGCCCGGTGACGATTGCGGCCGATAACAGCCAGCTCGATTTGGGGATCAGCGGCGGCGTCGCGATCGCCACCTCCGGCAAAGGCGGCAACACCGGCTCCAAGGCCATCGCCGGCGCGTTCAGCGTCAATCAGGACACCGCCGACACCGAGGCATTCCTGCGCGACGTCACGCTCACCAGCACGGACCAACCCGCCGGCAGCACGGCCGACGGCGTTTCCATCACGGCGACAAGGGGTGGCGAGCTGGACAGCTTCACCGCGTCACTCGCCGGCAACTCGACCAGCGAGGGCACGGCGTTCGCCGGGTCCGCCTCGGTCAACCGAATGGTCGACACCACGGACGCGCTGGTGGACGGCGCGGACCTGTCGCAGATGGCCGGCGCGGCCGGGACCGTGGCGGGGCAGATCGGCCTCAGCGCGCAGGACAGCGCCACCGTGCTCGCGATCGGCGGCGGCATCTCCGTGACCACGGGATCGATGAGCACCGGCGTCGGCGCCTCGCTCGGCTTCAACCAGCTTTCGGCGCAGACCCATGCTGGAATCCTCGGCACCGACCAGCGCGCGACGGTGGACGATGCGGGGGCCGGGCTCAGCATCCTGGCGCAGAACGATGGCCTGATCCGGGCGGTCGGCGTGTCCGCGGGCGTCGCCACCGACGGTACGGGGGCTGCGTTCACCATCGGGATCAACATCCTGTCCAGCAGCCCGTCGATCTTCGGCAGCGGCACCGAGGACGCGATCACGGCCACGGTCGACAACGCAACGGTCGACGTGGGCGGACCGGTGAGCCTGACCGCCGAGGACGGCTCGGTGATCCAGTCGGTGGCCGGTGCCCTGGGCATCGGGCTCGAGGGCAGCGCGTTCGGCATCGGGCTCGGCTGGAACGAGGTGGTGCTGAACGCGTCGGCCACCGTCGTCGACGCGTCCATCACCGCGGCGGGCGCGATCGGGCTGCTCGCGCAATCGACCGACAGCAACGGGCTGGTGGACGGCAAGATTTCCTCGGCCGCGGTCAGCGGTGCGGTCGGCGAGAACACCGCCGTGGGCGGCGCGGTCTCGGTCAACGGCATCATGAACACGATCGGCGCCGACATCGACAGCACCTCGATGGTGAGCGGCACGGGCACGGTCAGTGTGGCCGCCGCCGACAGCTCGACCATCAACACGCTGGTGGGCGGTGCGGCACTCTCGCTCGGGGGCGCCGGGATCGGGGCGGCGCTGGGCGGCAACTACATCGATAACGGCATCACCGCCGGCATCGAGGGATCGGCCACCAGCACCGGCGGCGACGTGGACACCACGGCCAGCGAGACGGCCGGGATCCAGGCGCTCACGGTGGGGCTCGCGGGCGGCGACGATGCCGGGGTCGGCGGGTCGTTGTCGGTCAACGTGGTCGACAACACGGTCGCGGCTGACATCGGCGCCACGGCGACGGTGTTGGCGAGCGTGGGCGCAGTCAACGTGACGGCGAGCGACAGCGCGACCGTCGGGTCGGTCGCCGGCCAGGTCGCCGTCGGGGGCGACGCCGGGGTTGGTGCGGCATCCACCGTCCTGGACGTCAGCGACGACACCGAGGCGAGCATCTCCGGCGACGCGATCGTGCACGGCCTGGCCGGCGTTACAATCGAGGCGACCAACGACGAGGATTTTGCCGATTTCGCGCTGGAAGGCTCGGCCAGCGGCACCGCCGCCATCGGTGGGGCCGTCACCGCCACGGTGATCGACGACACGACGCGCGCGTTCATCTCCCCCGCGGACTCCTCGGCGCGTGCCGGATTCGGCGTCTACGCCGGCAACCAGGCCGACCCGGCGAGCACGTCCGGCGATGTTACGGTCGAGGCGCTGGACGGCATGACGCTGCTCGGCACTGCCGGGTCGCTGTCGATCGGCGGCAGCGTGGGCGTGGGCGTCGGCGTCGATGCCGGCGTGGCGACGCTGGACACGGAGGCCACCATCGGCGCCGGCGCCAACGTGGCGGCCGACGGCAACGTGGTGGTCGATGCCGACGAGAGCGAGGACATCACCTCGATCTCCGTGTCCGGCACGGGCGGTGGGGACGTCGCGGTCGGCGCCAATGCCGGCGTGACCGACCTGTCGCTGACCACGACGGCGCTGGTGGACAACGATGCCGTGGTGACGGCGCACGACAACGTCGTGGTGACCGCGGAAGACGATAGCAGCACGACGCAAGTGGCGGGATCGCTGCAGGCGGCCGGCTACGTCGCGGTCGGCGTGGCGGCCGATATCGGGCTGATCACCAAGACCACCACGGCCACCATCGCATCGGGCGCGCAGGTCACCGCGCTGGCGCTGGGCGGCGGCATCGTTGCCAATACCGGGGCCTTCGCCGCCGGGTCGAACGCGGCGCCGCCGGCGGCCACGACCGTGACGTTCGCGACCTCCGCGATCGGCGCCGGAGGGGTGATCAACGCGAGCACGGCCGGATTGGCGACGGGCGACCAGGTGGTCTACCAGGGCGGCAACGGGCCGCTCGGCGGGCTGCAGGACGGCGCGACCTACTACGTCATCGTGGTCAGCGCGACGCAGTTCAAGCTCGCCCGCAGCCTGTCCGATGCGCAGAACGGCATCGCCATCACGATCACCGCCGGCCTGTCGCCCTCGACCGGCGAGAACCAGGTGGCGCTGCTGGCGGGCGTCGTCCTGCCCTCGGTCAGCAGCAAGAATTACAGCCCCGTGAACCTGTCGGGCAACCCGGAGGGCGCCCCGGTGACCGCGTCGCAGGACGGCGTGGTCGTGGTCGCCGTCAGCACCAACTCGTTCGAGGGCGTGGGCGCTGCGGCGGGCGCGGCGCTGGTCGCGGTGGAGGTGGCGGGCGCCGTCGGCGTCGATACGATCGACACGCAGGCCTCCATCGCCGCCGGCGCGACGGTCCACAGTGGCCAGTCGGTGGCGGTGGCCGCAGGACGCACCGATCACTCGCTGACCTTGGGCCTGGGCGGCGCCGTTGGTGCCGCGGCCGTGGCCCCGGCCATTGCGGTGCCGGTGCTGAACGGCACGACAAGCGCAACGATCGGGCTAAACGCGGACGGTACTCTAGGGACCACGGCAACGTCGGTGACGGCGGGACAGGACGTGACGGTCACCGCGGATGCGCAGGAAGACATGACGCTGCTGGCGATCGGCTTCTCGGCCGGCGGCGTGGCGATCGCGGGCTCCGCCGGGGCTGCCGTGATGAACACGACCACCCTGGCCGAGATCGGCGGCAGCGGAACCACCGTCAGGGCTGATGGCAACGTGCTCGTCTCGGCCACCGACACCACGACCGACCATGTCATCGCGGGCGCGGTCGGGCTGGGCGGGGTTGCCGGCGCCGGCGCGATCGCGGCCACGGTGCTGACCAAGACCACGGACGCGATCATCGACGGCGCCAAGGTCGACGGGCTCGCCACCACCGGCAACACGGTGGACGACACCCAGGGTGTGGCCGTGCTCGCGACCTCGACCGAGAACGTGACGGATGTCGCGGGCAGCGGCTCGGGCGGCGGCACGGCCGCGCTGGCGGGCGCGGTGACGGTGGAGGAACTCGGGTCCGACACGCTGGCCGCCATCCAGGACGGCGCGCAGGTGAACACCTTGGCGGCCGCCGGGTCGGGCCAGTCGGTGGCCGTCTACGCCAGCAACACGGTCACCGAACTGGTGATCGCCGGCGCACTCGGCGTGGGCGGCGAAGTGGGCATCGGCGCCGGCGTGGACGTCGGCATCCTAACGAACCAGACCAACGCCGACATCGACGATTCCACCGTCGACGCGGTGGGCACCGTTGACGTGAACGCCACCACCGGCCGCACCATCCAGTCGGACGCAATCGCGGCCGGCGTCGGCTCCGTCGGCCTGGGCGGCGGCGTGGTGGTGGAGGCGATCGGTGGCGCGTTCAGCCCCAGCTACAGCGCCCAGAACGACAGCGGCAGCACCAACTCGGGCAACGCGCTGGCGGGCAACAGTTCCGGCACCAGCGTGCTGTCCCAGATGGATGGCTCGCTCTCGGGCACGGCCGGCGAGGTTGGCACGTCCACCGGCACACTCCCCGCCATCGACCCGGCGACTGCGGTGTCCGCCAGTGCGAACACGATCGATTTCGGCCAGGCCACCGGCATCCGCACGGGCGAGGCGCTGCAATACTCGGCCAATGGCGGCCCGGTCATCGGCGGCCTGGTCTCCGGCGACACCTATTATGCCATCGTGTCCGGTGACGGCAGCGTCATCCAGCTCGCGTCCAGCCGGGCCGCCGCGCTGTCGGGCGAGGCGATCGCACTGACGCCGGCGACCTCCGGCGGCTCGGAAACCTTCACCGAGATCGGCGTGAACGGCTCCAGCACCGACGGCGCCGCGGCCAGCAGCGTTCCCGGCGGCACCCTGACCAACGCGACCGCCGGCAACACCGCCGACGGTACCGGCGCCTCGATCGGGGCCGGCAGCAACGTCAGTGCCGCCACCGTGGTGGTCGATGGCGAGCAGCAGGCGGCGTTCACCCTCACCGGTGGCGGCGCCGGTATCGGCGGCCTGGCCGGGGTGGGCGTGGGCTTGGTCGTGGTGGGCATCCAGTCGAACGTGTCCGCGACGGTCGAGGCCGGGGCCGCGGTCGCCACCGGCACGGGCGGGCTGGACGTGGAGGCGTCGCGCACGCTCAACCTCGGCGCGCTGGGCATCGCCGGGGCCGCCAGCGGCTTCGTCTCGCTCGGCGCAGCGGTGGCCTACGTGCAGGACAGCAGCAGCGTCACGGCATCCATGGACGGCAGCGTGACCGGCCCCGGCCCGGTGACCGTCGACGCCACCCATACCGAAACACTGTCGCTGTCGAACACCGCGGGCGCGATCTCGGCCGGCGGCGCGGTGGCGGCGGCGATCGTGCTGGCAAACGTGTCCGGCGAGACGGCGGCCTCGGTCGGCGCGGGCGCCACGATCGGCACCGTGGCCGCGCCGGTCAGCAGCGTGACGGTGGCGGCGAACCGGTCGGTGACGGTCGAACCGTACAGCTCCGGCGAGCCCTTTGGCATCGGCCTGGCGGCGGGACAGCTCGCCGGCGCGGCGGGCGTGGGCGAGGTTTCGCTCGGCGGTGGCGTATCGGCCATGATCGGGGCGGGCGCCGCGATCGACGCCAGCGGTGCGGTGGATGTGACCGCAAGCGACACCCCGGTCGCCACGGGGTTGCTGGTCGATGGCGGCGCGTTCGGCATCCTCGCCGCCGGCGCCATGATCGGCAGCGTCAGTGCGACGGATACTGTCGGGTCCAGCATCGGCAGCAGCGCCCGCGTATCGGCCGGGTCGATCCTGGTGCAGGCGCAGGCCACCCCGCAGGTGAGCATCGAGACGGAACCGAGTGCCGGTGGCATCGGGGCCGGCAGCGGCTCCAACGCCTCCTCCACGATCGACACGACCGTGTCGGCCACCGTTTACAGCAGCGCCATGCTGGTCGCATCCGGCGCCATCCGGATCGAGAGCGACGCCTCCCCCAACGGTGGCTCCCAGGCGCTAGGCACCGATTACGGCGGCGTTTCCGTCGGCTTCTCCACGGCCAGCACCACCGAGACGGTGACGAACACGGCGACGGTCGCCGACAGCGCCACCATCACCTCGAAGCTCGGCAGCTTCGCACTGCTCGCGAACAGCGACGACACGATCAGCTCCGATGGCGAGCATAGCGGCGGGGCGTTGGTCGCGGTCGCGCAGTCGTCCAGCAGCGCCACGCTGACGGATACGACGACGGCCACGGTCGGCGGATTGGCCGCGATCACGGCCGCGACAGACCTCTCGGTCGAGTCGAAGGTGGCGGTGAACGGCTCCGCCACGGCGTCCGACAGCTCGTCCGGTGCCGGCGTGGACGCCGAGGATTCGGGCACGCTCACCATCGCCGACACGGCCAACACGGCGGTCGGAACCGACGCGGCGGGGGCCTCCGTACTAACCGGCAACACGGTCGAAGTGCTGGCCGATGTGGCGTCCGTGATCGCCTCGTCCAACACGACCTCGACGGCCAAGGGCGCGGGCGGCGAGTCTGACTCCACCGCCGCCACCGGCGTGACCTCCGACGCATACACCGCCCTGGGCAGCGCTGTGATCACCGGGGAGGCCAGCACCACGGTCGCCGCGCGGCAGGACCTGCCGATCACCCAGGCGCTGCCGACGGCGACGCTCGAGGCTGCGGCCGGAAAGACCTCGCCGACGGCGACCGACAGTTTGTCGATGACCACGAACGTGTCCGCCGGGTCAGGCACGAGCATCTTCACGCGCTCGCTGGGGGTGGATGCCTATGTGTCGCCCGGGCCGGTCTACACCGCACATTCGCAGCGCAATAGCGACGACATCTACGACGCCGGCAGCTCGACCAACAAAGCGAGCCTGACGGACAATCGCGCCATCACCTGGAACGCCGCCGCCACCTTGCTGGGCGCGCCAGCCCCCACCCTGGTGGTGGACGAGGACGGCACCGTCCACGCCGCGGGCCTTACGGCCACCGTGGACCAGGGCGCCGGGACGGTGACGGTCGCCCCCATCAGCAACACGACGGCGCTGGCGGGAACGGTCGTGTTCGACATCGCCCCGAGCGCGTACGACGGTGCGTCCAACGTCAGCTCCACGATTTCGGGCACGCCCACCGTGACGTTCGACACGACGCTGGAGCGGGTGTCGCTGACCAACAACTCGGCGCTGGCGCTGGTGGTCGGCGCGATCGGTGTGGCGGAAGCGACCGCCTCCGGTCAGGTTTCGGTCACCGCGGGCAGCCAGAGCGGCTTCCACGTGACGACGCAGACGGCGCAGCCCGGCACGCCGATCACGATCGACAGCACCGCCACCGGCGACGTGGAGCTGACCGGCAGCATCCAGGATCCGCTCGGCAGCGTCAGCATCACCGCGGCCGAGGCCAGCATCGTCAACGCCGGTGGCGCGGCCCAGTCCATCGATGCCGCCACGCTGACGCTCGACGCGGGCATCTCCGCCGGCACGACGGCAGCCGCGCTGAACACGCAGGTGAGCGGCGCGGTATCGGCCACCGTCGGCACGGTTCTGGGGTTGGCCGACACCGGCAGCCTCGAGTTGGGGCGCATCGTCGCCGGTACCGCGGCGCTGCTGAGTGCGACCGGGTCGATCCTGCACGGCACGAGCACCGACATCGACGCACCGGCAATCGCGCTGACGGCGAAGATTGGCTCGATCGGCACGAGCGGGGCGACGGTGACGGTCACGGGCAGCCCGAGCCTCTCGGCCAGCGCGGCCACGGGCATCACGCTGGCGGCCGGGACCACGGGCATCACCCTGGCGCAGGATGCCGGCGGCAGCACCCTGCCCGGCGTGCAGACCAGCTCGGGCGACATCACCGTGACCGTGGCGGACGCGAACGGAGCGGGTCAGGACATTACGGTCGCCGGCAACACGAGCGTGCGCGCTGCCACCGGGGCGGTGACGCTGGACGCAGGCGACAACGTGATCGCCGCGACGACCAGCACGATCGCCGCGAAGACGGCGGTGACGATCGCCGGCAATGTCGGCAGCGTCGACGATCTGGGTGCGGTGCTCGCGATCGAGGGCACGGTGACGGGCCAATCCGTCGCGCTGGACGGCTCGGCGGATGGCGACATCATCCTGCTGCGCCAGGTTGCGGCGCCGACGACGATCACCGGGAACGGCGGCGCCGATACGGTGCTGGTCGGCAGCAACGCTACCTACACGCCCGCCGCCACGACGAACGCGGGCGGCACGCTTGGCGGGGTCCTCGCGGCGTTGACGATCGACGGCAGCGGCACTGCCCAGGTCGACCTGGACGACACCGGCAGTCTGCAGGCGGGCAACGGGACGCTGGCCAATGGCGCCGCCAACACGGCGGTGCTGACCGGGTTGGGCATGGTCGGCAGCGTGTCGCTCAGCCAGGTGGCGACCGTCACGGTGGCGCTCGGCAACAAGGGCAACACCTTTGCCGTGTCCGGCACGCCAGCCGGTACCGCCGCGGTGATCGAGGGCGGAAGCGGGAGCGACGCGTTCATCGTCGGCGCGGCATCAGCGACCGCGGCAGGGAGCATCGCCTCCGTCGCCGCAACGGTGTCCGTGGTGGGCGATGGCGGGGCGGATACGCTGCTGGTGACCGATTCCGGGGACGCGGCCGCGGCACCGTCCGGCGCACTGGCCGGCGGGTCCGTGCTGTTGGGCGGCACCACCGTGACCTATGCGGGCGTGCAGCAGGTGACGGTGGCGCTGGGCAATGGCAACGACACGGGAACCACGGACTTCGATGTCACCGGCTCGTCCGCCGCGACCACGATCGATGCCGGCACGGGCACCGACACCGTCGTGTTCGACGGCGATCCCGAAGCGCTGCTGGCCCCGGTGGTCGCGGCAGTGCCGAACGGCCAGGCCGGCACGCTGACGGTGGACGCCAACTTCACCAACGCCACGACGCTGACGCTCGCGGCCCAGTCCGCCACGCAGGCGACGCTGTCCGGCGGGTTCGGCAGCCAGACGCAAGTCGGGTCCATCGGGACGCTGAACGCGGCCACTTTCAATATCAAGCAGGCCGGCGCGAGTGCCGCGAGCACGCTCACGATCGATGGCACCGCGGCCACGACCACCGTGACCGAGCAGAGCCCCGGCGCCGTCGTCACAGTCGACGGTGCGACCAATCCGCTCACGATCGATCTCGATGACGGCGGTACGGCCGACATCACCGCGACCAGTGCCGCCGTTACGGTGAACGGCGACGGCACCAGCACGCTCGAGTTGGATCTCTCGGCCAGCAGCACGGCGGCGAGCGGAACGGTGACCGGCACCAGCGCCACGGCTGGCAGCGTCAGCGGGCTTACCACGGGCACGATCGGGTTCTCCGGCCTGGGCACGCTCGACATCGACCTCAGCGACAGCAACACCGACACGCTGACCTTGTCCGAGCAGCTCACGGGGACGGCGGTCAACGTGACCAACGCCACCGGTGACGACAGCATCGACGTGATCGCGGTTGGCAGCGGGCCCGTCAGCCTGGATGGCGGCACCGGGTCGGACACCGTGACCCTCAGCATCCCAGGCGCCCCGTCGAACGAGTTCGACGCGATCAAGTATGGGTCGGGGATCGGCACCCTGATCGTCGACAACCAAGGCGATACCGCTGCGGTGACGTGGACCCGCGTGGACGGCGCCGCGCTGACGGCAACCCCGAGCGGGGGCACGGCGGTCACCGTGACCGACACGAGCGGCATCGGCGTGGTGGACGTGCTGGGTGGCGATAGCAGCAACAACGTGCTGGACGTGACCGACGATTCGGGTGCGGACGAGGTCGCCACGGTGGACGGCAGCTCCGTCGAGGTGGACACCGGCGCCGACGTGCTGAGCGGGGCCGGGTTCGGCGCGGCGCAGGATTACGGCACGGTGATCACCTTCGACGGGCTCAAGGCAAACACCAACCTCTACCAGACCAGCGGGTTCGAGGTGACCGACACCACCGACGGGTCGCATTTCAGCATCAATGACGGCACCAGCACGGCGGCGGAAGTCATGCAGGCCAGCACGCTGCAACTTCGCGACGGCGACAAAGCGTTCTCGCTGGCCTCCCTGCAACTGAGCGGCACCGGCACCGACCCCGCCACGGCGGTGCTGACCGGTACCACGGCCAACGGCGGCACGGTCTCGTTGCCGGTCACCGTCACCGGTGGCGCTTTCCAAACCGTGACGCTGGGACCGGATTTCGCCGACGTGACGACGGTGAGCATCGCGCTGGCGGCCGGCATGTCGATCGACAACATCGCCGTCGCGACGTTCCCCGGGGCCTCCGGCGTGCCTGTGATCACGCCGCCGGAAACGGTCACGATCGCCGGCGACATCGAGTTCGACACCGCCAACGGCACCGTGTCCTCCGACGACTCCGCAACGGTGACGACATCGAGCGGGACCGTGACGCTGGGAACGGCCGAGATATCTTGGGCGTCCGCCGGCGCCGGATTATCCGTGACGGTGCCGAGCGGCACGGCCGGCACCGTCATCACGACATTCAGCGTCGCGGGTAACCTCGCCTTCGCCGCCAACGACATCATCACGGGGACGGGCGCCAACGCGCTCTCGTTGAACGTGTCCGACAACGTCACGGTCGGCGAAAGCGTGCAGTTCAACGTGGGTGCAGTACAGACGGTGGCCGGTCCGGGTGGCGGCGCCAATGGGGTGTTGGGCGGCGGTGGCTCCGGTGGCTCCGGCGGATCCGCGGGGACCGGCGGCAGTGGCGGCAGTGGCGGGAGCGGCGGCACTGGCGAGGGCGATGGCGGCACCGACGGCACCAACGGCACCGACGGCGGTCGCGGCTACTACGGTACCCAGGGTAGCTACGGATTGCTCGGAGCATCGGGAGCCAACGGACAAACCGGATTCAACGACCAGTCCGGAACCGGCGGCGCGGCCAGCACGAACGATGCCGAAGACTCGACGTTCGACAACCAGCTCTTCAATGACAACGCCGGTGCCGGGTCGACCTCGGTCGGGACGGGCGGTGCGGCCACCGACGGCGCAATCGGTAACGTGCACAATGCCTCCCCGGGGAACCCGGGTGGCGGCGGCACGGTGGGATCCCCCGGTTTGGCGGGTACCAGCGGCAGCAGTGCGGGCGTGGGTGCCAACACTCCGTCCAACTCGACGGAGATATCGGGCGGCGCGGGCGGTGCGGGCGGTGCCGGCGGCTCGGGCGGCCAGGGCGGCGGCGGCGGCGGCGGCGGCGCAGGAGGCGGGGGCGGTGGCGGCGGCGGCGGCAGCGGCGCGGTCGACGAGAACGGCGGCAGTGGTGGTCACGGCGGTGCCGGCGGTGCTGGCGGCAACGGTGGCGATGGGAAGAACGGAACCGCGGGCGGTGCGGGCGGTGCGGGTGGCGGCGCGTTCGAGATCGTCGCTGGCGGCACCATCGCGTCCGACACGTCACAGGACACCGCCAGCTTCTCCGCCACCGGCGGTGAAGGTGGCAGCGTCACGGCTGCGCCCACGACCGGCTACAACGGCTACCCGGCGTCGCAGGCGGGGCTCAATTCCGGGCTAACGGGCGGCACGAGCGAAAGTGGCCACCTGCAGGGCGGCGGCGGCGATGGCGGCGCGGGCGGCTTCGGCGCGCAGGGCGGCCGGGGCGGCGGCGGCGGCACGGGCGTGCCCGGCGGAGGTGGCGCCGGCGGCACCATCCTGCTCGACGCAACCGACGTCGAGGCACAGACATTCACGGCCGACGCCGATGGCGGCGCGTCCGGCAGCATCGGCACGGCCGCGAGCACGGGACAGGGCGGCGCCGGCCGCGTCCTGGTGGAAAGCGACACCGTCACCAACGGCAGCATCGACTACACGGGGAGCGAGGGCGCGGCGACGCCCCCCACCGGCGGCACGGTCGTGACCAATCCGTTCGTCACCCAAGGGTCGCAACTGGCGAGGCAGGGCGCGGTGTCGACCCCCCTCATCGCGGGGCTCGAGGCCGGCGCGGATATCGGCGGGCTGCTGAGCGGGATCACCGTAAGCGTCGCGAACAGCACGCTCACCGTCTCCGGCGTGAACGGCATCGGCGTCACCACGAGCGTCACCCCGGATGACGCCGTCGCCATCCTGCGGGTAGCCGTCGGGCCCGGCGCCTACGGCCAGGATTATTCTGGGTACGACATGATCCTGTTCGTGAACCTGTCGGGCCAGACCATCGCGACGCCCACTTTGTCGCTGACGGGTGCGGAGGGCTCGAGCACCCCGCTCGCGCTCACCAGCCTCGGCGTGAATGGCAGCACGTCGGAAACGGCGCTTTCGGCGATCGGCAACGGCCAGGTGTGGGCCACGCTGGTCCCGCACGGCGAGACGCTCTATGCCAGCGCGTCCGTTAGCGGCAGCTACAGCAGCCTGTCGGGCTACGCCAACGGCCGTCTGTCGGTTCTGACGGGCACCAGCGTCAGCACCACGCCCGACGCGGTGTTCCTCACCACCCTCCCGGTCGCGACGACGCTGCCGGGCAATGTCGCCGGCTTCAACGCGGTCACCGCCGTGACCAACCCGGACGGCACCCAGCTTTACGCGGTCAACACCGCGCAGGGTACGCTGGTGGCGCTCAACGTGACCACGAGCACCGACGGCACGACCGCATTCACCGAGCGCCAGCTGCTGCAGGATAGCAGCGACCAGAACGCGTCCGGCGCGAAACAACCGCAGTGGCTGACGGGGGTGCTCGCGGTGGCTGCGTCACCGGACGGCGAGAGCGTCTACACCGTCTCGAACCAAGGCATCGACCAGTTCAGCCGGACGGCCAACGGCATCGCAAGCGGGCAGGAGACCGGCGGTGACCTGACCTATATCCATAACACGCCCGTCAATGGCGCGACCAGCGTCGTTGTCAGCACGAACAGCGAGGCCGTTTTCGTGGGAGGTTCCGGCGGCGTGCGCATCTTCCAGCGCAACACGACCAGTGGCGACCTGTCGTCGCGGAACCTCGTCTTGGCGGTGACCGACGTCACGCAGATGGTGCAGAGCGCCGATGGCAGCATGCTCTACGTGCTCGGCACCGCCGGAGGCTCCACCGCCATCGCGACGTATAGCGTGACGTTCACGAATGGCACGCCGAATTTGGCGGAAATAGGCACGCCCTACGCCGTGGCGGGCGCGACCGGCCTGACCGAAGTGGACGGGGATCTGTATGTCGCCAATGCCACGCTCGGCACGCTGACGGCGCTCTCCGACGCCAACGGGACGATCACCCAGATCGGGACGACGCAAACGGAGGGCACGGCGGGGGTCAGCGGCCTGCTCGGCGCCAGTTCGCTGGCGGTGTCGTCGGACGGCAGCTTCGTCGTCGTCACCTCTGCGACCGAGAACGCGGCCGCGGTGTTCCAGCGCGCCGCCGATGGCAGCCTTACATTCGTGCAACTGGCGCAGAACGCTGTCGGGGGGATCACCGGGCTGAACGACCCGGCGCAGATCATCGTCGCCGGGTCGCAGGCTTTCGTGGCCAGCGTCGGCACGGGCGGCGGCATCGGCGTGCTGAACGTGGCTGGCATGGCCGCCGCACCGAACCAGCAGGTCACCGATTTCAGCGCCATGGGCACGCTCGCGGTGACCACTGGCTCGGGCGACAACTCGCTCGCGGTGATCGCAGCGCCGCCCACCGCGACCCGGACGCTCGACGTCACGACCGGTACCGGCAGCAACACCGTGAGCCTGGATTCCGCCAGCCGCACGACGAACGTGACGTTGGGGGGCGCGGCCGATACCTTGCTCGTGGCGACGAATGCGGCCACGACGGCCGCCGATCCCACGATCGACGTGTCTGCGACGGGCACCAGTCGCGACGACACCATCGCCCTGAACTCGCTGCTCCGGAACAGCAGCGTCGCCATCGACCTCACACATGGCAGCGGCACCGACCTGGTCACGGCGGAGCTCGCGGACATCGACAGGACGACCCAGATCACCGTGACCGGCCGGGACTCGGCCAGCGCCGGGACCCGCAACGAGACGATCATCGCCGACCCTGGCATACCCGGCTACAGCGGCGCGCAGCCGCAAGCCTACGGCAGCAATATCCAGGTCTCGAACGAGGCGCAAATACAGATCCAGAACCGGAGCGTCGCAAACCTGGAGATCGTATCCGGCCCGGCGATCAGCTTCACCGCCGCGCCCTCCGCAACCGAGGGGTCCCCGGTCAGCATCACCATCACCGCCTCGCCGGGCGTCGACACCGCTGGCAATCCCGAGCCGCTAAGCGGGCCGATCCTGCTCGACCTCGCCGGCGACGGCGCGTTCGGGGATGTGCCGCTGAGCGAGACCACGGCCAGCAATGGCACCGCCACCGCCACCGCGAGCGTGTCGCCGGCGGAACTGGCGCTGCTCGGCCTGGACCAGGCCGGTGCATACCCGATCGACGCGGAGGTGGAGGCCTCGGACGGGACGCAGACCTTCACGTCGACGGCGACCAGCACGCTGACCATCGGCGCGAAGACGCCCGTGATCACGCTCGCGGCCGCATCCAGCACGGCCACCACGCCGACGCTCGGCGTGCCGTTCTCGATCGATATCACGCAGACCGATTTCGGCACCGAAACCGTCCCCGCCTACACCGTCAATTGGGGGGACGGAACGACGCAAACCTTCAGCGCCACCGCCAACCCGCTGACGGTGACGCACACGTACGAGGCGCCGACCGCCTCGGGCACACAGATCACGGTGACTGGCACCGCCGTCCTCGCCGGCGTGTCGACGGTCGTCACCGCCACCCCGGCCATCGGTGCCGTGGTCAGCCCCGCAGCCAGCCAGTTCACGACGGGCTACACGATCGCGCAAGGTGGCAGCGTGCAGCTCACCGGCACCGCGCCGGGCACGCCTGCCAGCTACCAATGGCTGGTGAACGGCCAGAGCGACCCGTCGCTGGCCAGCGCGGACCCGGTGCTGACCTGGGCCGTGCTGCAGGCGCTGGACGGCGATCCCTCCGTCGGCAGCACCGGCGTAGTACTGCAGGTGACCTACGCCGGCAGCACCACCACCTATGCGGCCAGCTCGGCCACGCTGAGTATCACGAACGTGGCGCCGGCCGTTACCATTGCGCCGCCCGCTTCGGTGCCACTGGGCTCGGCCGGGGTCCTGGGCGTGACGGTGGCGGACCCCGCCATTGCGGACAACGTGGCCGGCTTCAGCTACGTGCTGGACGTGGACGGCGTGGCGCAGCCGGCCGGCCAGATCACCGGCAGCAGCAGCAGCACGGCGGCGGACACCGCGCAGATAGCGGTGCCCGAGACAGCGCTCTCGTCCTCCGGGACGCACTCGGTGGCGCTGACGGTGACGGACCAGAACGGCGGCAGCACAACGACCGACAGCACCATCACCGTGACGCCCGTCGCGCCGACCCTGACCGTGCAACAGGTCACGCCGGCTCCAGCGAGCCCCGCCGCCCCCGCGACGGTCGTGGAAGGCAACACCTTCGCCATCGGCTTCAGCGCGGTCGAGCCAGGCGCCAACACCCCGCTCGCCTGGACGGTGAACTGGGGTGACGGCACGACCGACGCGCTGGCTGGCACCGCCACAGGTGACAGCCATGTCTACACCACCACGGGCCGATACACGGTGAGCGTGACGGAAACGGACCGGGACGGCACCTACACCGCCCCGCCGCCCGCCTCCGCTCCAACAGGCTCGCCCTTCACCGTGACGGTGACGGACAGCCCGCCCACGCTCAGCCTGCAGACGCCGGCGGGCGTCACTGCGGGCGGGTTGGCGCAGCTCAGCGGCTCGATCGGCAGTCCGGACACGGGGAGCTTCAGCCTGCTCGTCACCTGGGGGGATGGCTCGCAGCCGGTCAGCTACACGCTTCCGGCCGGGGACTTCACGGTGTCGCACGTCTATGCCGATGCACCCGCCGCGCAAGCGACCGCGACGGACGCGATCAGCGCCAAGGTGACCGATGCCGCCGGGGTCTCGTCGCAGCCGGCGCGGACCAGCATCGCAGTCAGCGACGTAGCGCCCGTGGTGACCAGCCTGACCTTTGCCGACGCGGTGACGGAGGGCAGCCCCGCGACCCTGCTCGGCACGGTGTCCGAGGTGGGCACGAACGACGCACAGAGTGTCACGGTCGATTGGGGGGATGGCTCGCAGCCCACCACCGTGGCCGTGACGCCGACGGGCACAGGCGGAAGCGACGGCCAGTTCACGCTCACCCACACCTACGCGCAGAGCGCCCCGACGCCACCGGGCAGCTACACGGTCACCGCGACCGACACCGACCAGGCCGGGCTGTCCAGCGCGGCCGCCACCACCGGGGTCGCTGTCCTGCATCTGCCGCCGACGATCACCGGGCTGACCCCGAGCGCGGCCAGCATCAACGAGGGCAGCAGCGTGACGCTGACCGGCACGTTCACCTATGCCGGCAGTGCGGACACCCACACGGCGGTGGTGGCCTGGGCGGACGGGACGTCGAGTGCCGCGACCGTGGTGGAAAGCGGCGGCAAGGGCACGTTCACCGCGACCCACACCTACGTGAACAACCTGCCGGGCCAGGCAGATGGCAGCTACGTCGCGGTGGCCACGCTGACGGACCAGGACGGCGCGTCGGCGGTGGCCAATACCCCGATCGCGGTGGCCAACGTGGCACCCACGCTGGCGCCGCTCACGCTCAGCCACCCGACGGTGACCACGGGCGGCACGGTGACGGTCAGCAGCGCCATCACCGACCCCGGCCGGGATCGCGAATCGGTGGTGATCCAGTGGGGCGACGGGACCCAGAGCACGGCCGTGCTGTCCGCCTCGGGCCGCAGCTTCACGGCAAGCCACACCTACTCGGTGGCGGTGCCGTCCGGCAGCAGCCAGGTGTCGCGGCAGATCACCGCCACCGTGACCGACCAGGACGGAGCCACCGGGACCGCCACTGCACAGGTCACGCAGACCGCGCCCGTGATCAGCCACGCCTTCGTAGCCCAGACCTTCGTAGCCGAAACGCCGGCGCCAGCGTCGTTGACGCAAGTCCCCCCGGCCGCGACGGGGACGCTGAGCCAGCCGGCGACGGTCACCCCGGCCAGTTCGGGAATCCCGGCGAACGATGGCGTGGCCGTTGACGGAATGGACGCGACCGAGACGCCCAGCTTGGATGCCACGCCCGCCGCCATCGTCACGGGCACGGTGGCGATGGCGGACGTGCAGCCGGACGACGTCATCCGGCTGGTACGCAGCGGCAGCATCAGCATGCGGATGGACACGCGGGAGCCCTTGACCATTCCGCCGGCCATGGCATTCGACGACGCGACGGGGGACTGGATGCCGACCGGGCTCCCCGGCCCGCGCACCGTCCTGCTCACGGACGAGCTTGGTGAGGATTGGCTGATGCTCCCCGGCATGCTTCCGCCGCAGCAAGCCCAGGCATAAGGAACGACGATGGCCGAAGGTGAGAACGAAAAGCTGCCCGGCGAGGTCACGCAAGCCCAGTTGGTGTGGGACGACAGCGCGATGGCGACCAATTTCGCCAACGTCGTGAACCTGCAGAGCACTCGCGAGCAGGTGGACCTGCTGTTCGGCACCAACCGCAACTGGGAGGTGTCCAAGGGCGGCCCGGTGACGGTCGCTCTGAGCAACCGCATCATCCTGTCGCCGCATGCCGCCAAACGGCTGTCGCTGGCGCTGAGCGGGGTGCTGCGCGAGTACGAGCTGCGCTACGGCGCGCTCGAGACGGCCGGCTGACGCACGCGCCGATGTCGGCAACGACCAGCCCGGAGCGCGAGACCCGACCGACCGTCACCGTGCTCGACCAGGCATTGTGGCGCGACATCGGCTCCGCCGACGATGCCGGGTTCGGCCAGGCGTGGCTCGGGTTGGCCTGCCGCTCGATCACCGGGGCAGTCGCGGGCGTGCTGGTGCTGGAGGTGGGCGGCGCGCTGACGGCGGTGGCCAGTTGGCCGGCTGGGCTGAAGCCGGATGCCGGGCTGCTCGGCGCCGCGCAAGCCGCCACCGAGGCAAAACGCGGCGCCCTGCAAGCCATCCCCGGCAGCGACGCCACGCGCATCGCCTACCCGGTGTTGCTGGACGATGCCGCGGTCGGCGCGGCCGCCTTTGACCTGGCCCCCACCATGCCCGCGCGCGACCCGCGGGCGGCAATGCGGCAGTTGCAATGGGCCGTGGCGTGGGTGCGCGACCACCGGCGGCGGCAGGACGGGGCCGTGCTGCGCGACACCGGTGCACGCACCGCCCTCGCGCTCGACCTGCTGGCCGCCGCACTCGAGGAGGAACGGTTCACGGCGGCCTGCCGGGTCGCCACCACCGAACTGGCGATCCGGCTGGGCTGCGAGCGCGTCGCCTTCGGGCTGCTGCGCCGGGGCGGCGCGCGGGTGGTGAGCGTGTCCCACAGCGCCCAGTTCGGCCGCAAGATGCGCCTGGTCCGCCACCTCGAGGAGGCGATGGACGAGGCGGTCGACCAGCGCGCCGTGGTGCTCCACCCGGCGGCGGATGCCCTGCCTTTGCTCACCCGCGCGCACGCGGCATTGCTCGAAACCTCCGGCGCCGCCACCGTGCTGACCGTGCCGATGCTGGTGAAGGACCGCTTCGTCGGCGCCGCCACCTTCGAGCGCGCGGCCAGCCTGCCGTTCGACCAGGCGACGGTGGACCTGGCGGAAGCGGTCGTGGCCATCCTCGCCCCGGCCCTGCTCGACAAGCGTGAGATCGACCGCTGGCTGATCTGGAAGGCCGGCGACGTGCTGTGGCGGCAGGCCGGCGCCCTGCTCGGCCCGATGCATCTGGGCCGCAAGCTGGCGGCGCTCGCCGTGATCGGCCTCGTGTTGGCGGGCCAGCTCGCCCGGGGCGAGTACCGCGTTGCGGCGGACGGCAAGATCGAGGGCGTGGTCCAACGCGCCGTGGTCGCCCCGTTCGACGGCTTCGTCAACGACGCCACCATCAAGGCCGGCGACACGGTGCACAAGGGCGACCTGCTGGTCGAACTGGACGACCGCGACCTGCAGTTGGAACGGCTGCGCTGGACCACGGAGCGGCAGGCGCACAGCGATGAGTACGACGCCGCCCTCAGCCAGGGCAAACGCGCGGAGGCGGTACGCGCGCAGAACCTGGTGGCCGAGGCAGACGCACAGATCCAACTGGCGGACGCCCAGCTCGCCCGGGCCCGCATCGTGGCCCCGTTCGACGGGCTGGTGATCTCCGGCGACCTCAGCCAGTCGATCGGCGCCCCGGTGCGCCGTGGCGACACCCTGTTCGAGTTGGCACCGCTGAACGACTACCGGGTGGAACTGGCGGTCCCCGAGCAGCAGGTCGCGAGCGTGCAGCCGGGTCAGCACGGCAGCTTAGTGGTGGCGTCGCTGCCCGACCAGGCGTTCGGCTTCACCGTTGAGCGCACCACGCCTGTCGCCTCCAGCCATGACGGCCGCATGGTGTTCCAGGTAGACGCGAAGCTGGACGACCAGTCGCACCGGCTCCGGCCCGGCATGGAGGGCGTCGGCAAGATCGATGCCGGCCGCGCGCGGCTGGTGTGGATCTGGACGCGGTCGCTGCTCGACTGGGCCCGGCTCGCCGCATGGCAGTGGCTGCCGTGAGCGGGGACGGTTTCTCCAGCAACTGGTATCGCGTGGCGGCGCTGCGGCCCCGTTTGCGCAGCCACGCGGCGATGCACCGCCACACCTATCGCGGCAAGGTTTGGTACGTGCTGCAGGACCAGCAGACCGGCCGCCACTTTCGCCTCTCGCCGTCCGCCAACATGCTGCTGTGCCTGATGGACGGCCAGCGCACCACCGAGCAGATCTGGCAGGCCGCCAGCGACCGGCTGGGCGCCGAGCGGCCCACCCGGGCGGACACGCTGCGCCTGCTCGTGCAACTGCATCAGGGCGATTTGCTACACGCCGGATTGCCCGAACTGGCCGAACTGGACCGCCGGGCCGAGCGCGATCGCCGCAGCCGCATGCTGGTCTGGCTGCGCAACCCGATGGCGGTGCGCTTCCCGCTGCTCGATCCGGACCGGGCGTTGGAAGGGGTGGCCCCGGTGTTGCGCGCCATCCCCGGCTGGTTCGCCGCGCTCGCCTGGTTCGCGCTGATCGCCGCCGGGCTGGTGCTCGCGGCGCTGCATTGGCCGGAGCTGTCGGCCAACGTCTCGGACCGGGTGCTGACGACGCAGAACCTGGTAATGCTGATGCTGCTGTATCCCGCCAGCAAGATCCTGCACGAGTTAGGCCACGCCTGTGCGATCAAGCTCGGCGGCGGTGAGGTGCACGAGGTCGGGATCATGCTGCTGATCCTGGTCCCCGTACCGTATGTCGAGGGATCGGCGTCGAGCGCGTTCCGGGACCGCCGGGTGCGGATGCTCGCGGCGGCGGCCGGCGTGATGGTGGAGTTGGGGCTGGCGGCGATCGCGGTGTGCTGCTGGGTCGGGCTGTCGCCGGGCCTGCTGCGCGCCGCGATGTTCAACATCGCCCTGCTGTGCAGTGTCTCGACGCTGCTGTTCAATGCCAACCCGCTGCTGCGGTTCGATGGCTACTACGTGCTGTGCGATCTGCTGGAAATTCCCAACCTGGACCTGCGCGCGCGGAAATACCTGCTGTATCTGTTGCAGCATCGCCTGTTCGGGGATGAGACCGTGCGCAACCCGGTGCAGGCGCCGGGCGAGCGGTTCTGGTTCGTGGCCTACGGGCTGACCTCGTTCTTCTACCGGCTCGCCGTGATGGTGGGGATCGTGGTGCTGGTCTCGGCCAAGTTGTTCGTGCTCGGCACGTTGCTCGCGGTGTTTGCCACCGTGCAGATGTTCGTCCTCCCGCTGGCCCGGGGCGCGCGCTATCTGTTCACTGGCCGGCAGCTGCAGCACAACCGCCGCCGTGCCGCCTGGATCGTGGGCGGAGCGCTCGCCACGGCCGCGGCGTTCCTGTTCGTGCTGCCGCTGCCGTACGGCGCCCTGGCCAGCGGCGTGGTGTGGGTGCCCGAACAGGCGATCGTCCGGGCCGGCGCCGACGGCTTCGTGCAAGGGCTGCTGGTGGCCCCGGACACGGACGTCGCGGCCGGCGCGCCCCTGTTCGCCCTGCAGGACCCGGCGGCTGCGGCGCAGCTCGAGGTGTATCGCGCCGACCTGCAGGTGGCCGAGGGCCGGTTCCAGGAAGCCAACCTGATCGACCGCAACCGCGCCCGGCTGGCGAGCGACCAGGTGGACCGCGCCCGCGCCACGCTCGCCCGCGCCGAACAGCGCCGCCAGGACCTGCAGGCCACGGCATTGCAGGCGGGCATCTTCATCGTTCCGGACGCCGCGCGCCTGCCGGGGCGCTTCGTGCATAAGGGCGACCTGCTCGGCTACGTGATCGCCCCCGGCGACCGCGAGGTGCGCGTGGTGGTGCCGCAGGCCGAGATCGACCTGGTGCGCAGCCGCACCCGTGCCGTCCAGGTCCGCTCCGCCGAACAACTCGCAGACACGGTGCCGGCAGTGATCGCGCGGGAGATGCCGTCCGCCCTGGACCACGCCCCCGCCCCTGGCCTGTCCTCGGAGGGGGGCGGCCCGATGGTGGCCGACCCCAGCAGCTCCGGACGGAACCGCCCGCTCGGCCAGTTCTTCGAGGTCGTTCTGCATCCCCTGGGTGCGCTGCTGTCCGAGCGCGTCGGCGAGCACGCCTTCGCGCGGTTCGACCTCGGATGGCAGCCGGTCGGCTGGCGGATCCTGCGGCAGGTGCGCCAGGTGACGCTGCGGATGATCAATGACTGAGATCACGCTTCCCGCCCTGATGCGGCACCCCGAGCGGGCCTTGCCGCGCGACTCCGCCTGGACCCGGCTCACCGTGGCAGCGGATGCAGCGTTGCGCGCCCGGGCCACCCGCCGGCGGGCCGCCGGGCTGGCAGGGGTTGTGGGGATCGCCGAGCGGCTCGGCCCGGCGTTGCGCAGCCACAGCGACGGCCGGCTTCGCGAGGAGGCGGCCGCAGTGGGCGCCGATCTGCGCGCCCGGCCGCAATGGCTGGACGACGAGTTAGGCCGGGCCTTCGCCGTGGTACGCGAGGCGGCGGCGCGCAGCCTCGGCCAGCGCCCCTACGACGTGCAGTTGCAAGGCGCCCATGCGGTGCTGCGCGGGATGGCGGCGGAGATGGCGACAGGCGAGGGCAAGACGCTCGCCGCCGGGATCGCAGCCGCGGTCGCCGGGCTGGCCGGCGTGCCGGTGCACCTGGTGACGGTGAACGGCTACCTGGCCGAACGCGACGCCGCGGCGATGCTGCCGCTCTACGCGATGCTCGGCCTGACGTGCGGCGTCGTGACCGATGCCGTTCCCCCCGCTGCCCGCCGCGCCGCCTATCGCTGCGACATCACCGTCTGCACCGGGCAGGAGCTGGCGTTCGACTACATGCGCGACCGCCTGCGGGCCGGGCGCCGAACGGGGGAGTTGCGTAGCCGGGTCGCCGGCCTGGTGCGCCACGCCGGGCAGCCGCAGGACGGATTGCTGCGCGGCTTGCACTTTGCCATCGTCGACGAGGCCGACAGCGTCCTGATCGACGAAGCCCGCACCCCGCTGGTGCTGGCGGTCGAGACGTCCGCCGAGCGCGATACCGCGATCTACGACCGCGCCTTGTCCGTCGCAGCTGACATGCGACCCGGCGAGGGGTTCCGGCTGTTCGCCAACGAGCGCCGCATCGCCCTGCTGCCCGAGGGGCGAGACCGCTTGCAGGGTCTGGCCGCCGAGGGTCTGCCGTGGGACGAGCCGGCCGAACGCGAGCGCCTGGTGACGCTGGCGCTGACCGCGCTGCACACGCTGCATCGCGACGAGCACTATCTGCTGGAAGACGGCAAGGCCGGGACCATCGACGAGTTCACCGGGCGCATCATGCCCGACCGGACCTGGAGCGACGGCCTGCAGGAAATGGTCGACCGCAAGGAGGGGCTCGCTTTGTCCCCGAATCGCACGATCCAGGCCCGCATGACCTACCAGCGCTTCTTCCGCCGCTACCGCCGGCTCGCCGGGCTGAGCGGGACGCTAAGCGAGGTGGCCGGCGAATTGTGGACTACGTACAACCTTAGCGTCGCCACCATTCCGACCCACCGGCCGGACCGCAAGGCGGTATTGCCGGCCCAGGGCCATGCCAGCGAGGCGGATAAATGGCGGGCGATCGCGGCGTCGGTGGCGCGCATGCACCAGTCGGGGTCCCCCGTGCTGATCGGCACGCGCACCGTAGGCGCATCCGAATTGGCCAGCCGCGCGCTGACGCAGGCCGGGCTCGCGCATGCGGTGCTGAGTGCCGCCCAGCCATCGGAGGAAGCCAGCATCATTGCGCATGCCGGCCAACCCGGCGCCATCACGGTCGCCACCAACATGGCCGGGCGCGGCACCGACATCCGGCTCGGCGCCGGCGACGACGCGATGGGCGGCCTGCACGTCGTGATCAGCGAACCACACGAGGCGCGCCGGATCGATCGTCAGCTCGCCGGACGGTGCGGCCGACAGGGTGACCCGGGCGCCGTCGCCAGCCACGTGTCGCTGGACGACGCGGTGCTGCAGCGCCATTGCCCCGGCCCGGCGCTTCGCCTCGCGGGCTGGCGCGGGCTGCCGGGTCGTGGACGCTGGGTGCTCGCCTTGTCGCGCCTGGCGCAGCGCCGGGCCGAGCGGCTGCACGCGAGGATGCGACGGGACTTGCTACGCTCGGACGAGTGGCTGGGCGACGCGCTGGCCTTCGCGGGAGAGGCGGAATGAACTGTCAGGCGTCGAGCGACCGCGCGCGCGGTCAGGGGTGGGCGCTCGCCGAGACGTTGGGTGCTCCGAACGTCAGCTTGCAGCGCGTCCCGGCGGCGAGCGCGAGGCCGGGGTTGGGTAGGTCCAGCCTAATGCCGAACGTGCCGCTGCCGGCGTCGAACACCCGGTCCACCACGGTGACCTTCGCCGTCCGCGTCGTACCGTCATCCAGGCTGACGGTCCCGGTATCGCCGATATGGATCGCGTCGTGATAGCGCACCGGCGGGTAGGCCTCGACGAACAGCGGGTCGATCGCGGCCAGCGACACGATGTGGGTGTCGGGATGCACGTACTCGCCCGGCCCCAGCAACCGCTCCGTCACCACGCCGTCGATCGGGCTGCGGATGATCCGCTGCTCCAATTCGGCGCGCGCCCGAGCCAATTCGAGCTGCGCCATCTGCTGGTCGAGCACGGACATCGCGAGGTCCTGCTGCGCGACCTGCAGGGTGGTCTTCAACTCCGCCACCTTCTGCGACGTGACGGTGAGGCCCTCCGTCTGCTTCGCCGCGCGCTGCACCTCGAGCTGCGCCGCGTCCACCTTGGCCTGGTGCGAGACCACGTCGGCGACGCTCTCCGCCCGCGCCTTGCGCAGCGCGACCGACGCGGCCTCGACGCCCGTTTCCAACCGGGCCAGTTCCTGCCCCTTGTGCACGACCGAGCCGCGGTCGACCGACACAGAGTCCAGCGTGGAGGACACCGGGCTGCCGATTTTCAACACCATGGACGGGTTGACGAGGCAGTCGAAATCCACGGCGCCCGCCGGATTGGCCTGCACCAAAATGCCCAATGCCAGCATCGACACCCAACGCTTGCCCGTCATCGCAATCCCCATCGTCGTTGGCCACCGCTTAGCCGAGAAACGACGGGTTGTCGCGCCTCAAAATACTATCAACAAATCGAACTCAAGGACGTGATTTGATGACGTCGACCCGCGTTTACTTCTCCGGCCTGGACGCCAACGGCCTTCTGCAACTCTGGACCAGCGACGGCACCGTGGCCAACACGGTGGAGATACTCTCACCGCTCGCTTCCGCCGCCGGGCTCGATCCGGCCGATCTCGTGCCGCTCGCCGGGCGGACGCTGTTCGTCGGCACGGACGACCACGGGAACCGGCAGCTCTGGACGACGGACGGAACCGGAAAGGGCACGGCGCCAGTGGTCGTCACGGCCGCCGCCGCGAACGGCCTGCAGCCCGCAGACATCACGCCGTTCGGCAATGGTGCGTTGTTCGCCGGCGCCGATTCGTCCGGCATCGGCCTGTTCTTCTCGGACGGCACGACGGCAGGCACGGTGGAACTGACCGCCAATGACGGCGTGCAGGGCGGCCCCGACCCGGCGGATATCACCACGCTCGGCAGCGGCTCGCTGGCGGTGTTCTCCGGCTTCGACGCAAACGGGAACGACCAGCTGTACGTCACCGACGGCACCGCCACGGGCACCGGCGTGCTTACCGTGGCGAATGCGGGCCCCTCCGGGCTCGTGCCCACCGACATCACCACGTTTGGCACGGGGGCGCTGTTCTTCGGCAACGACAGCAACGGCGATGCCGGCCTGTATGTCACCGACGGAACCGTGACCGGAACCACCGAGTTGCTCGCCGCCCCCGCGAGCGCGACCGATGCGGACCTCGTCTCGGTCGGCAGCAAGGCCCTGTTCGCCTCCGACAACCAACTCGCGGTCACTGACGGGACCGCGTCCGGATCCGCAATCCTGACCGTCGCCGGCGCCTCGGCGGCCGGCCTGCAACCGTCGGACATCACCGCCATCGGCAGCCAGGCTTTGTTCAGCGGGGTCGACACCGCCGGCAATACCGGGCTTTGGGTCACGGACGGGACAGCGGGCGGCACGACCGAAATCGTGCCGCTGGCCGCGTCCGCGTCTGGCCTGGCGCCCACCGATATCACGGCATTCGGCACCGGCGCCCTGTTCAGCGGCACGGATGCCAATGGCCTGACCGAGCTCTGGGTCACCGACGGCACCGCGGGCGGCACCACCGAGATCGTGGCAGCCGGCGCCTCCACGGTCGAGGGGCTGCAGCCGCAGGACATCACCGTCTACGGCAGCGTCGCCCTGTTCGAAGGCCTGGACGCGAACGGGGACGAGCAGCTTTGGCAGACGGACGGCACGGCCACCGGGACCGTGGAGGTGGTACCGAGCGCGGCATCGACGTCCGGGTTGCAGCCTTCCGACCTCACCGTCGGCTATTTCAATCCGGCGTGCTTTTTGGCCGGCACCCGCATCCTGACCCCCGCGGGCGAGGTCCCGGTGGAGGCGCTCGCGATCGGCGATCTCGTCATCACCGCATCCGGCGCCGTGGCCCCGATCAAATGGCTCGGACGTCGCAGCTACCGCGCCCGCGAGGCTGCCGCGCATCCCGGCGTGGCGCCGATCCGCATCGGCGCGGGCTGCCTCGGCTGCGGGCTGCCGCGGCGCGACCTAATGCTCTCCCCCAGTCACGCCTTGTTCCTCGATGGCGTGCTGGTGCCCGCCGGGGAGCTGGTGAACGGCACGACCGTGCTGCGCGAGCGGGTCTGCGGCGAGGTTCACTACATCCATATCGAGTTGCAGCGTCACGACGTGATCCTCGCGGAAGGCGCGCCCTGCGAAACGTTCCTGGACGGTGAAGGCAGTCGCTCGGTGTTCCACAACGCGGCGGAGTATGTCGACGATGGGCAGGGAAAAGCGGGCGAGTTCTGTGCGCGGCGCGACACGAGCGGTTACGCCGTCGAGGCGATCCGGCGGCGGTTGGCGTTGCAGGTCACTGAGTAGCGGGTCAGGCCACTCGGCCTGACCCGCTACGCGTCAACTCAAACGACGCCGCTGGTGATGTTGCCGCTGAAGCCGTTCGGCAGGAAGCCGCCTTTGCCCTGGCCGCCACCGGTTACGACGTTGATCACCTGGTTGGTGGTGCGGCGGAAAGCCAGCCCATTGCCATCGGCGGGTGCGATGTTGACGAACCCGTTGGTGGGATAGACCACGCCCTGGTCATCGTTCGCCTTCGACAGCTGAGCCCGGAGCGTCGCGATCGCCTGGCTGTCGAACGCCGCCGTGGCGCCCAACTGGCCGAGCACCGTCCGGATCAACCCGCCATGGTAGCCTTCCACCGCGAGGATGGAGGCAGCCGCCGATAGGTAGGCCTTGTTCTGGATCAACGCCGCCGCGCCGGCATAGGCCGTGACGCCCACGTCCTCGAAGATGAACGCGCCGAGGAAGAAGCTGAGCTGATCGCCGAACGGATTGAACGGCGCGGCCGTCGTCGCGATGCCGGCTGCGACGGCTGCACCCTGGAACCCGCCAGCCAGGTCGATGAGCGGCCGGGCGACCGCCGCCGAGCCCAGGGCCGAGCGGAGGAAACGGACGTGCTGCTGCTCGTCGATCGCGATGTTCTCGGCATACTGCGCCAATAGGGCGGACGTGAACGGAACCGCCGAGCCGCCATTGACGCCGCCGGTGTTGCCCACGCCGTTGATGTCGCCGGCACCGAGCCCCTGGCCCGTGACCGCGCGCAGGTAGAACTCGGCCTCGATATACTCGAGGTTGAGCGCGAAGTTCAGGATGTCGATGTCGGAGATCGCCGTTTGCGCGGCAGCGCGGCCGCTCACCAAGGCAGCCCCGATCGGCCCCATAGCGGACAGGAAGGCGGCGCCGGCGACGCCGGTGCCGATGCGCCGGGTCAGGTTAGAGAAACGTGAGGCGGGAGCGTCGTCTTTGCTCTCCGCCTCTGCGAGCGTGTGTTCGTTCAAGGAAATATCCTCCAAATTCGACCAGCGGGAGGAGCCCGGCCGGGCCGCCCCGCAACTTGCTTCGGTGTGGCGGCGATCAGTGGATGTTGCCGTTCAGCCCGTTCGGGAAGAAGTTGCCGCCGGCATGGGAAGGCCCGCCTTCCACGACACTGATCACTTGCGACGGTGTGCGCTGGAACGCGAGCGCGTTGGAGTCACGCGCCGAAATCTGCGCACCGCCGTTCTGCGGGTTCAGGATGCCGATTGCGGTGAGCGCGTTCGATTCCTGGGACTGCGCATTGGCGATCGCCTGGGTGCGGAACGGCAGCAGCGAGCCGTTCGAGAGGTCGGCCGACACCAGCGTCGTCAGGCTGTTCGCATTCGGCGCGATGCTGGACTGCGTGAGCACGCCGCGGATCGACCCGGCGTGATAGGCCTCGATCGCCAGGATGCTCGCGGCGGCACTGAGAATAGCCGGGTTGCTGATCAGCGCAGCCGCACCGGTATAGGCTGTGACGCCCACCTCGGTCAGCGTGAATGCGCCGAGGAAGAAGCTGATCTCATCCGCGAACGGATTGAAGACCTGCCCAGGGGCAATAGCGCCAGACGCCAGGGCTGCGGCCTGGAACGAGCCGGCGAGATCGATGAGCGGCCGCGCCACCGCCGCCGAGCCGAGTTGGCTGCGGAGGAAGTTCACGTGGTCCAGTTCGTCGATCGCGATCTTGGCTGCGATCTCGAAGAAGTACGGCGTCTGGAAGGGCACGACCGTGCCGCCGTTCACACCACCGGGCGTACCCGTGCCGGTCGTGGAGGAGGCAGGCAAGCCGACGCCAGTGGCACCGCGATTGTAATACTCGCCTTCGAGATATTCGAGGTTGAGCGCGAAATTCAGGATGTCGCTATCGCTGAAGGTTACGCTTTGCGCATGCGCGGTGCCGCTCACCAGGGCGGCCCCGATCGGCCCCATGGTGGACAGAAAGGCTGCGGCCGTCGCGCTGATCCCAACGCGGGACATGAGATTGCGGCGGCTGACGCCAGACATCGCCTCCGTCTCTCGTTCGATATTATTGGTTGGCAATACATCCTCCTGAGCGGAATGAGCGCGTTCTTGCGGCCATCGCATACCGACATGCGCAACGGACCTACGCTGGGAGAGTTGGGGTGGATGCAAGTTCCGCAGTACCGACGCGGAAAAAAAGCTACTTTGTGTCGCAACAGCCACAGGAATTGCCGCAAAGGCTAATAATGCAGCGCGAAAAGATCGAGTGCAGCACACCAGGCGCCTAACATAAGGTGGGGACCGAATGCGATGCGATGGCGAGCGTCGAACCCTCGGCCGATGCTCCGGATCATGATGAAGGCAATTCCGGACAGCGCGGCGACGAGCAGCACCTGCGGCAGACTGGAAACACCCACCCAGGCGCCGATGGCTGCGAGAAGCTTGGCATCCCCCTCGCCCAGACCGTCACGGCCTCGCAGCGCCCGGTAGGTCAACGAGACGAGACGGAATAGCGCATAGCCGATCGCCGCCGCCACGGCGTGGTCGGTGACCTGGTCCGGCGTCAGCAGGGCGGTCGCGGCAAGGCCTGCGAGGATGAGCGGCAACGTGAGCACGTCGGGCAGCCGTCCATGCCGCCAATCGATCCAGCCCAACGCCAGCAGCCACCAGCCGAACACGCAATCGGCCACGAGGAATGGTGTGCGGGGTTCCACGATGGCGGCCGACGCGGCGATGGCAATGGACGCGAGTTCGACGTGGAGATGCATCGGCGGGATTGCTGCACCGCAGCTTCGGCAGCTTCCGCGCAGCCAGACGAAGCTCAGCAGCGGCACCATGTCCCAAGGCGCCAACGGGGTGGCGCACGCCTCGCAGCACGAACGCCCGGCGACCACGGTCCGCCCCGCCGGCAAGCGGCGGATGACGGTGCACAGGAAGCTGCCGATGAACGGGGCGGCGAGCAGCAGCCAAACCCAATCCGGCACCGAACCCCCCAACCATTGCGCCGCCCGCATTGGCAGGAGCGGCCGACAAGCACAAGTATGGGGGCATGCTCGACAGGCCCTCACCCAATCCCCCGCCGGCTCTGGCGCGCGGTCAACGCGCGGAAGCCGTCGCCGCGCTGCTGCTGGCGAAGGGGCGGTGCGATGCGCGGACGCTGGAGCGGGGGCGCCGGGTCGCGGCCGAAAACGGCAAGCGGATCGACCAGGTGCTGATCCAGCTCGGGCTGGTGAGCGACCGGGAGATGGCCGGGATCTACGCGGAGCTGTTGGACCTGAGCGTGACGCCCCCCGAGCGCTATCCGGCGGAGCCCTTGTTGCCGGAGCATTTGCCGGTCCGCTTCCTGCGCCACGCCCGCGCGATCCCGCTGGCCGACGAGGCGGACGCGGTCGTGGTCGCGATGGCCGACCCACTGGACGATTTCACGCCGGCCGCCATCACCGCGGCTGTCGGTAAGCCGGTCCGGGTCGAGGTCGCGGTGCCGCTGGAATTAGAAACCGCGTTCGCCCGGCTCTACCCGGAGCACAAGGACCAGGCGGCGCCAGCCCAGCCCGGTGCCGAGCCGCTGGAGGACGATGCGGAGCGGCTGAAGGACATGGCGAGCGAGGCGCCGGTAATCCGCCTGGTGAACCAATTGATCGCCCGCGCTGTCGAGACCCAGGCCTCCGACATCCACATCGAACCGTTCGAGGACCGGCTGCGCGTGCGCTACCGCCACGATGGCGTACTCGGGGAGGTCGAGAGCCCGCCCGCCGCCATGACCGCGGCGATCGTGTCGCGGGTGAAGATCATGGCGCGGCTGGACATCGCCGAGCGGCGGCTGCCGCAGGATGGCCGGCTGAAGCTCGCGGTGCGCGGGCACGAGGTGGATTTCCGCGTCTCCACCATCCCGTCGCTGCACGGCGAGACGGTGGTGTTGCGCGTGCTCGATCGCAGCGCCGTGGTGTTCGACTACGCGCGGCTTGGGCTTCCCGCCGGCATCGTGGCCCGGCTGGAGCACAGTTTCAGCCTGCCCAATGGGATCGTCCTGGTGACCGGGCCGACCGGCAGCGGCAAGACGACGACGCTCTACACCGGGCTGACCGGGCTGAACGCCATCACGCGCAAGGTGGTGACGGTGGAGGACCCGATCGAGTATCAGCTCCAGGGCATCAACCAGATCCAGGTGAAGCCGCAGATCGGGCTGAACTTCGCGACTCTGCTGCGCTCGATCCTGCGGCAGGATCCGGACGTGATCATGGTGGGCGAAATCCGCGACCTGGAAACGGCGCAGATCGCGGTGCAGGCGGCGCTGACCGGGCACCTGGTGCTGTCCACCATCCACACCAACTCGGCGGCGGAGACGATCGCGCGGCTGCGGGACATGGGGTTGGAGGACTACCTGGTGGCGGCGGTGCTGCGGGGCGTGCTGGCCCAGCGCCTGGTTCGCCGGCTATGCGAACATTGCCGCCGCCCGGCCCCGGCCCCGCCCGAGATGGTGCGCCGCTTCGGGCTGGAGGCCCACGCCGACCCGGTCCTGTGGCACCCCGTCGGCTGCAAGCAGTGCCGCGACACCGGGTATCGCGGGCGGCAGGCGATCGCCGAGTTCCTGACCCCCAATGCCGAGATCGAACGGTTGATCTTCGGCCGTGCGGAAGGGGCGGAGATCGAGCGGGCGGCGGTCGCGGGCGGCATGGTCACGATGTTCGACGCGGGGATCGCGGCGGCCTTGGCCGGGGTGACCACGATCGAGGAAGTCGTCCGCAGCATCCGCGCCGAGGCCTGATTGCCCGCGTTCCGCTACACCGCCATCGACCCGGCGGGCGCCATGACGAAAGGCGAGATGGAGGCGTCGGATGCGGCGGCGGTGATCACCTGGCTGCAGCGCCACGGCAACATTCCGATCCGGGCCGAACCTGCCGGCAATCGGCGGTGGCGCGAACTCCTGACCCGCGATGTCGGCCGCAGCGCCGCCCTCAGCCGCGGCGACGTGACGAACATGATCCGCGAGCTGTCGATCATGCTGGGCGCCGGACAGGATCTGGACCGCGCACTGCGCTTCATGATCGAGATGGCGCCGGGCCGCCGGCTGATCGTCGTGTTGGAGCAGATCCGCAACGCGGTGCGCGACGGCAGCTCCCTGGCGGACGCGATCGCCGCCCAGCCGCGCAGCTTCCCCCGCCTGTTCGTGGGCCTGATCCGCGCCGGCGAGGCGGGCGGCACCCTGGCCGCGACGCTCGACCGGCTGGCGGGACTGCTGGAACGGCAGCGCAGCCTGGCGAGCACCGTCCGCTCCGCGATGGTCTACCCGGCTTTGCTGATGACGGCGGCGGTCGGCTCGATCGTGCTGCTGCTGACGGAGGTGCTGCCGCAATTCGTGCCGCTGTTCGAGCAGAACGGCGTGGCCTTGCCGCGGCCGACGCAGATCCTGATCGGCCTGGGGGCGGTCGTGTCCGGCTATGGAATCTATGGGCTGGTGCTGCTGGTCGCAGGGGTGCTGCTGGCCCGGTCCGCGCTGCGCCGGCCAGGCCCACGCCGCACCGCCGACCGGATGCTGCTGCACGCGCCGGTGCTGGGGCGGTTGTTCCGGGAGGTGGTGGCGGCGCAGTTCACCCGCACGCTGGGCACCTTGCTGGTCAATGGCGTTCCCCTCGTGGCGGCCCTGGGCATCGTGCGCGACGCCGTCGGCAACACCGAGGCCGCGGCCGCGATCGAGACGGCAGCCTTGCGGGCGCGGGGGGGTGCCGGGCTTGCCGGGCCGCTCGGCGAGTTGCGGGTGATGCCGGCGCGCACCATCCACTTGCTGCGGCTCGGCGAGGAGACCGCGCAACTTGGCGCCATGGCGCTCACCGCGGCCGAAATCCACGAGGAGCAGACCCGGCTGGCCATACAGCGGCTGGTGGCGCTGATCGTGCCGGCGATCACCATCGTGATGGGCGCCGCGATCGCGGGGATCGTCGTCTCCCTGCTGCTCGCGATGCTGAGCCTGAACGATCTCGCCCAGTGAGCATGGCAACCGCATATAACGTCTCCCTCTCCCGTCCTTCACGGGAGAGGGTCGGGGTGAGGGCCGCTTGGCTTCCGATACCGCAAGGTGGCCGGCCGTCGCACCCTCACCCCGGCCCTCTCCCGCCCGCGGGAGAGGGAGAAGAAGGCATATGCAGTTGCCCTGCCCAGTGAGGGAGCGGGACGCCGGGTTCACGCTGCTGGAGGTGCTGGTGGTGATCGCGGTGCTGGCGCTGGTGGCCGGCGTGGTGCTGACGCGCGGGCCGCCGCGCAGTGCCCGGCAGGAGGTCGGCGCGGCCACGTCCATCCTGTCCGGGGCTTTGCGCAGCACCCGTGCCCAGGCCATCGCGACGGACCGCCCCGTGGCGTTCAGCCTGGATGCGGCGCATCGGGCCTGGCGGATCGGCGACGCGGCCCCGCGCACGCTGCCGGGCGGCGTCGCAGTCGCGGGGGGAGCGATCGTGTTCACCCCCGACGGATCGTCCAGCGGCGGCCGCATCGACCTGGCCAGCGGCACGATCCGGGCGGCGATCGGGGTCGATTGGTTGACGGGCCGGGTGAGCGTTGGGCGCTAGGCAGCGCGGCTTCACCCTGCTCGAGGTGTTGGTCGCCTTCATCATCGCGGCCTTCGCCCTGGGTCTGCTGTTCGAGGGCGGGATCAGCGGCCTGGCCAGCGCCACCACCGCCCTGCGCTACGAGGAGGCACTCAGCCGCGCGCAATCCCACCTGGCGGCGGCCAGCCTCGGCAGTGAATTGACGGCGAGCGACCGGCAGGGCGACGAGGGCCAGGGATACCACTGGCGCGTCCGCGTGACGCCGGTGCGCCAGGCGGCCGCGGTGGATCCCACCAAGCCGGTGGCCGCGCTGTTCGCGGTGGGCGTCGAAATCTCCTGGCAGGAGGGTCACGGCACACGCCGGGTCACTCTGCAATCGCAGGCCGTCGGCACCGCCCCGCCACCACCGCCATGACGCGTGGTAAGGCCTGCGGCAAGATTTGGGGAATGCCGCCGGGCTTCACCTTGCTCGAGGTGCTGGTGGCCCTCGTCGTGCTGGGGCTGATCCTGGCGGGGCTGGCGCAGGGCACGCAGTTCGGCCTGCGCGTGACCCGGCGGCAGACGCAGGTGATCGCGGACGCCGGCGACATGGACGCGGCCGAGCGGCTGCTGCGCCGGCTGATCGAGCAGATGAACCCGGGGACCACGACCCACGCGCCGTTCCTCGCCGGCGGGCCGGGCAGCCTCGGGTTCACCGCCAACCTGGCGGCGGCCGCGCCGGCCTTGGGCGTGGCGGAGGCCGACGTATCGCTCGGCGTGACGGCCGATCACCGGCTGGTCCTGCGCTGGACGCCGCATCTGCATGCAACCCCGCTCGGCCCCCCGCCGCCGGTGCAGGAGGCGACGCTGCTGCCCGGTGTGCTGCGCGCGGAGTTCGCCTATTGGAGTTCGTCGGGCACCTGGTTGGCCACATGGCCGGAACAGACCCTGCCGGAGCTGGTCCGCATCACGTTGGTGTTCCAGCCCGAACTCGGCCGCCACTGGCCGGCGATCATTGCAGAACCGATGCGCAAACGGCTCAATGGTTAATTTGACGAGGCTCCGGTGCGCATCCGCGCTATGGGAAAGCGCGTAAAAAGATCAGCACCGCGAGGACCGCGCCGCTCGGATGTTAAATGATATTGTCACGTGGTGGGCAGGACAGATGCGCAGCCTGGTTCCGGACCAGGGCGGCCCTGCGAGTACTGGCGCGAACATCCTGCATTACATCGGCGGCAGCGAGCCCGGCTTCGAGGTGGCGGTCCGTCATCGCCGCGGGCGCAGGCCGCTCGGCCGGGTGTCGTTCGGCGCCCTCGCCGATGCCCGGCGCATGCTCCGCGGCGCCGCGCCGCTGGCGCTCGAACTGCCCGCTGGGATGCTGCTTGAGCAGCAGGTGGAGCTTCCGATTGCGGCCGAGCGGGAGTTGGGGGCGGTGCTTTCCAACGAGATGGACCGCCTGACGCCGTTCGCGGCGGACGCCGTGTTCTGGACGTGGCGTGTGGCCGGGCGGGACCGGGCAAAGGGGAGCCTGGTCGCCCAATTGTCCGTGCTGCCGAAGCGGACCCTGGAGCCGATCCTGCAAGGCCTCGCCGCCGCCGGGTTGCGCCCGGCCTGGCTCGAGGCGCCTGGGGCGGACGGGGCCCTCCGCCGCATCGGGCTCGCCTCCCCTGCGATCCGAACGCGCAAGCGGCGCAGCGGCGTGGCGGTGGCGGGCTATGCCTGCGCCGGGCTCGCGGTGATTTCGTGTGTCTTGCCGTTCGTGCAGCAGGCGCGTGCACTCGCGGCCACGGATGCGCGGATCGAGGCACTGCGGCCGCGCGTGGCCGCCGTCGAGGCCATGCGGCAGCAGCTTGCGGCCAGTTCGGGCGGCGCCGACGTAATGGCGTCCGAGAGCGCGCGCACCGGGAATGCGCTTGCGGCGCTCGCTTCCGTGACGCAGACGCTGCCCGATGACACATACCTCACCGAACTCACGCTGCGGGCCCGCAAGCTGACCATCACCGGGCGGTCGGACGCGGCGGTGCGGCTGATCGCGCTGTTGAGCAGCGCGCCGGGGCTGAGCAACCCGAACTTCGCCGCCCCGGTGATGCGCATGACCGGTAGCCACGCGGACCAGTTCAGCATCCGCGCCGATATCGCCCCATGACTTCGGCTGTCGAAACGTGAGTCTGGCGACCGCATTGCCCGTGGGACGGCGGGGACAGGCCCTCGCCCTGGGCCTGACCGCGCTGGCCGCTGTCCTGGTGTGGCTGGGGGCCGTGTCTCCCGTGTTGGATTGGTATGGCGAGCGAGCGGACACGCTGCGGCAACGGCAGGTCTTGGCGGCCCGCATGGATTCGGTCGCTGCCTCCGAGCCAGGCCTGCGCCGGCAGCTCCAGGGTTTGAGCACCGAGCCGCGCTCGGCCGTGCTGGAAGGTCCCACCGAGGCGATCGCCGCGGCAACGCTGCAACAGCGCGTGCAGGAGATGGCGGATCGCGCCAGCGTGCGAGTTTCCAGCACCGAGGCCTTGCCGGTGGAGCAGGCCGGCGCGTATCGCCGCATCCGCTTGCACGTGGCGGTGACCGGGCCGTGGGCCCAACTCGTCGGGTTGTTCTCGGCGATCGACAGCGCGGCGCCGCGCATGCTGGTCGATGACTTGCAGATCGGCGCCTCCAGCACGCTCACGACCGCTTCGATCAAGCCGCTGGACGCCTCGTTCACCGTGATCGCCCTGTATCCCGGCAAGGCACCGGCTTAGTGAGGCTCGCACCCTTGCCGGTTCTGGCCGCGCTGGCGGTTGTGTTTTGCGCCGCCATCGCCGCGGAACTGAGCGGCCCCGGCGCGTCCGAAGCGCCGGTTCGGCCGCAGGCTCCGCTCGCGGCGCTGCCCAGGCAGGGCGCGCCGCCGGCCGATGCGTCCCAGGCGCAGCTCGTGGCGGCGCTGCTCACCCGGCCGCCCTTTGCCCCGGATCGCCGCCCCGATCCCGGGCAGGGTGCAGCCACCGATCCCGGCCTGCCGCATCTGACCGGCATCCTGATCAGCGGGGATGACCGGCGGGCCATCTTCACCACCAACGAGGCGGGCCGGCCGGAGGGGCGGAGCACCGTGGTGCGCGAGGGCGACAGTCTTGGCGCCTACCGGGTGGAGGCGATCAGCCCGGCTTCGGTGATACTGACCGGGCCCGGCGGATCGCACACGGTGCAACCGCACTTCTCCAACGCGCCGCCACCGGTCCCAGGCCTCGCGTCGAACGGCCTGGCGGGGCTGCCGCCACCTCCCATCGCGATGCAGGATCCCGGACGCCCTGGTGGGCCGCTGGGATTGGCGATGTATCGCAACGGACCAGCCGCCCCCGCCCCGGCGGTGCCGCTGGGCCTCGGAAACACGCAATGAAACGCAGACTAGTCCCCGCTCTCGTCTCGCTGCTCGCCCTGACGGAATGTGCCCAGCCGCCGACCCCACTCACGCCGCTGCCGCTGGTGTCGGGCAACGCCGGCGAGGCGAGCCTGCGCTTGAACGGTCCGGCCGGGAGCGTGCCCCAGCCGCCGGCGCAGTACAGCCTCGCCCCCAGTGCGAATGTCGGCACGCTCTCACCAGGGCAGGGCGGCGGAGGCGGCGGCGACATCTCGTTGAACTTCGCGGACACCGACATCCGGGAGGTGGTGGCGCAGATCCTGGGCACGCTGCTCGGGCAGAACTACACGATCGATCCGACGGTGCGCGGTACGGCCACCCTGCGCACCACCAAGCCGGTCGGACGGGATGACCTGCTGCCGATCCTGCAAACCCTGCTGGCGCAGAACGGGGCGAGCCTGGTGCAGGCCGGCGGCGTCTATCGCGTGCTGCCGACGGCCGCGGCGGCAGCGGCGCCGGGACTGGCCGGCGGCGAGGGCGGCACGGGCAGCATCGTCCTGCCCCTGCGCTACGCCTCGGCGGAGGATCTGGCGAAGACGCTGGCCCCCTACGTGCAGAATGGCGGCCGCATCGTGGCCGACCCCGGGCGCAACGCGCTGATCATCAATGGCGATCCCACCACGCGGCAGACGCTGGCCAGCCTGGTCGGGGCGTTCGACGTGGACGTGCTGGCCGGCCAATCCTACGCGCTCCTGCCGGTCGGCACGGGCGATGCCAAGGATTTCGCAACCTCGCTGCAGGACGCGATCCGTGGGCAGGGCGCCTCGATCGCCAGCCTGGTGCGGGTGGTGCCGATGGAGCGCATCAACGCGGTGCTCGTCGTCTCCAGCCAGCCGCGCTACATCGACGACGTGCGCCGGGTCTATGCGCTGGTGCAGCACGCGCGCGGCGTTTCGGCGCGCAGCTGGCACGTGTACTACCTGCAGAACAGCCGCAGTTCCGACACGGCCTATGTGCTGCAACAGGCCTTCACCCCCAACAACGTGACGGCGCGTCCCACGGCGCCGGGAGGCACGGCCGCGCAGCAGATCGCCGCCCGGGGCGTCACCGGTGGAAGCACGCTCGGCAGCCCGGGCGGCGGGACGACCGGCGTGGCAGGCCAGGGCGGGCTTGGCAGCACGGGCCTCGGCACCGGCGGGACCGGCACAAGCGCGAGCGCCACGGCCCCCACTGCCCCCGCCGCGCCAGCCTCCGCCAATCCGCTCCTGGGTGGGCTCGACCCGGCGGAGGGCGGCAGCGCGGCAAGCAACACCGAAGCCATGCGGATCATCCCGAACCTGCAGACCAACGCGCTGCTGATCTACGCCACCCCGGCCGAGGACGATGCCGTCGAGGGAATGCTCCGCAAGCTCGACATCCTGCCGTTGCAGGTTCGCATCGACGCAACCATCGCCGAGGTGGATCTGAACGATGCGTTGCAATACGGCACGCAGTTCTTCTTCCGCTCCGGGCTGCAGGGTGCGCTCAGCTTCGGCGCGACGGCCACCGCCTTCGCGTCCGGCTTCCCCGGGTTCGTGCTGGGGGGCGCCAATAACAGCAGCTTCGCCCTGAGCGCGCTGCAATCGGTGACGAAGGTGAAGGTGCTCTCGTCGCCCCAATTGCTGGTGGTGGACAACGAGCCGGCACGGCTGCAGGTCGGTGCGCTGGTGCCCTATCTCAGCCAGACCGCGCAGAGCACGCTGACCTCGGACGCGCCGATCGTCAGCTCGATCAACTACCAGCAGACCGGCGTCATCATGCAGGTGACACCGCGGGTGAACAGCGGCGGCCTGGTGACGCTCGACATCTCGCAGGAGGTGAGCGACGTGGCGTCCGCCGTCACCACACCCGGCGTCAACTCGCCGACCTTCAACGAGCGCAGCATCACCTCCCGCGTGGTGGTGCAGGACGGCCAGACGGTGGGTCTCGCCGGGCTGATCAGCGACAACTCATCCCGCCAGAACCAGGGCATCCCCTGGCTGAAGGACATCCCGCTGCTGGGCATCCTGGCGGGGCAGCAGAGCAACAACCGTACCCGCACCGAGCTGCTGGTGCTGATCACCCCGCACGTCGTGCACGACCAGCGCGACGCCCGCGCGCTGACCGAGGATCTGCGCGACGACCTGATCAACGCCGCCCGGGTGCCGGAGCAACTGCAGAACAAGCCGGCGTCCGGTTCGGCCGATCCGAATCAGGCACTGCGGCAGCGCCTCCGCCTGGAGCGATGAGCCCGAAAGCCCGTAGAGTGCGTTGCGCTTTGGCAACGTACCGCCGTGGTGGGACTGCATCGCAGCGCGGCTTTGCGTTGCTCATTGTGCTGTGGTCGCTGGTGCTGATCGCGCTGCTCGTCACCCAGGTCACCGCCACCGGACGCAGCGAGGCCGTGCTCGCCGGCAATCTGCGGCGCGCGGCGGCCTTGCGGGCGGAGACTGACGGCGCGGTGCAGGAAGCGGCGTTCCACCTGCTCGACGCGGCGGCGCCCTGGGCGGCCGATGCCTCTGTCCACGTGCTCCGCGAGCCGGGTGCGGCCGTCAGCATCCGCATCGTGGACGAGGCCGGCAAGATCAATCCGAACCATGCCTCGCCGGCCGTGTTGGCGGCGCTGTTGCGGGTGTCGGGGCAATCGGCGGTCGATGCGGACCGGATCGCGTCCGAGATCGTGCAGTGGCGGTTTCCCTCCGCCGATCCCCCCGCCACCGGCGCGAAGGCGCAGCGCTACCGGGCTGCGGGCAAGGACTACGCCCCGCCCAACGCCGATTTCGAGACGGTGAGCGAAGTGGGCCTGGTGCTGGGCATGACCCCAACGCTGCTGGCCCGGCTCACCCCGTTCCTGACCGTCTACACCGACACCGATCCCGATCCGCGCCTGGCGGGCCCGGTGGTGGCCGCGGCCCTAGCCTCGGTCGGAACGCCGGTGCCGACGGGCCCACTGCCGCCGCCCCGCGTGGTAACCGTCACGGCGACCGGGGTGGCGCCGGAGGGCGGGCAGTTCATCCGCCGCGCCGTCGTCTCGCTCGGCCCCGACCGGGCGGGGGCGCTGTTCCGCATCGTGACCTGGGACGCCCCGCCCGCATGATCCGGTCAGGGATTGCAGATCTGGCTGCTGGCCCCGGCACTCGGGTCGGCGCCGCCCGAGCAGAGGTCGTACTCGTGACCGCTGCGTTGGGACGGGATGCGGTAGGTGTAGGGGTGGTTCCAGGCATCGACCGGCACGCCGTTGCCCTGCACGTACGGACCGTTCCAGTTGTTCACCCCGGCTGGCCGGGTGACGAGCGCCTGCAGCCCGTCCTCGGTGGACGGATAACTGCCGATATCGAGCTTGTACAAGTCCAGCACGGACCCCAGCCGCTCGATCGACTGCCGCGCGATCGATTGCCGCGCACCGCCCAGTTGGCGCAACACCGCCGGTGCCACCAGGCCGATGAGCAGGCCCAGGATGGCGATGACGACCAGGATCTCGAGCAGGGTGAAACCGGCCTCGCCGTCCGCTTCGCAATCGTCCATTTTGGGAAGGCGGGAGAGCGTGGGGGTTCGTCGCACTGATGGCTGTTCCATTTGCCGCCTGCATGGCGCTAATCGCGTCGCTCTACAACCTTCCGCCGCGTGTGCTTCCGTCCATCCACGTGGTGGAAGGCGGCCAGGCCAGCACCGTCCACCTGAACCGCGACGGCAGCGAGGACCTGGGTTACATGCAGGTCAACACGCGGTGGTTGCCGGATCTGTCCAACTATAGCGGGCTGCCGGTGGCGACGGTGCGGCAGAACCTGCTAACCCGGCCTTGCTTCAACATCGCCGCCGCCGGGTTGATCCTGCGGGTCTATCTGGACGAGACGAAAGGCAACTTGATGCTCGCGGTTGGCGACTACCATTCGCATACGCCGCAACTGAATTCCGCCTATCAACAGCGAGTGGTGAACTCGGCGATGTCGCTGTTCGCAGGCAAAGGCTGATCCTTGCGGCACCTGCGAATCGTTGCCGTCGGCCTGCTCATGCTGGCCGGTGCGGTGAACTTCATCGACCGCTCGGCAGTCTCCATCGCGCTGCCGGCGATCCGGGCCGATCTGCACCTCTCGGCAGAGCAGGCGGGACTTCTGTTGTCCGCCTTCGCCTGGAGCTACGCGGTAGCGCAGCTGCCAGCAGGCGCGCTAGTGGACCGGCTCGGCGCTCGCTGGGCGCTGGCGGGCGCATTGACGATCTGGTCGTGCGTGCAGGCGGCGTCCGGCTTGGTGGGATCGTTGCCCCAGTTCATCGCGGTGCGGGTGGCGCTCGGCCTGGGCGAGGCGCCGATGTTCGTGGGCGGGGCCCGGGTCTGCGCCGACCGGTTCGATCCGGCCCATCGTGCCCTGCCGATGGGTTTGCTCAACGCCTCGGCCTCGCTCGGACCGGCCATCGCGCCGCTGGTGCTAACGCCGCTGATGCTGGTGGCGGGCTGGCGGGCCAGCTTCGTGGCCCTGGGCGTGGCGGGGGTATTGGTCGCGGCGGCCTGGGGCCTGGTCTATCGCGACCTGCCCAAACGCGAGGCCACGACCCGCGTCGCCGGGCCATCGCAATGGGGCAGGCTGCTGCGGCAGCGCACCGTGTGGGGGCTGCTGCTGGGCTTCGGCGGGACGGTGTACATCACGTGGCTGTATGTCACGTGGCTGCCCGCGTACCTCGTGCAGCGTTGGCAGATGGCGCCGGGAACCGCCGCACTCTGGTCCTCCCTGCCGCAATTCGCGGGCTTCGTCGGCGCGGTCGGCGGCGGCTGGCTGTCGGACCGCCTGGCGCGGCGAATCGGCGAGCGCACCGCGCGGCAGGCGCCGCTGGTCATTGGCCTGCTGATTTCAGCGGCCTGCAGTGCCCTCGCAGCGATGTCCGGAAGCGTCCCCATGGCGCTCGCGGCGATTTCCATTGCGCTGTTCAGCGCCAATGTCGCGACCACGGCCGGATGGGCGTTGGCCGCCAGCCTTGCCCCGCCGGCGTTGATCGCGACAGTGGAGGCGATGGCCAACATCGGTGGCTCGGTCGGCGGCTCCCTCGCGCCGCTGGTCACCGGGATCGCGGTGCAGCGCTCCGGCTCGTTCGCGTCCGCGCTGCTGATCGCCGCCGCCGTGGCAGCCGGCTGCGCCCTTGCCAACTGGCTGCTGACGCGGCGCGAGATCGTGCAAGACTGAGCGTGATGTCGCGATGATCGGCGCGTTGGTCTGGTGCGATGCCAAAGCGCATTGCACCCTACGAGGTTGAACCAGGCTCGGTGGTTGAGGCTGTCGGTTTACGTCGCAATCCGGTCCGCAAGGATGCCGACCGACAGCGCGTAGAGGTCGGAGTGGTTATACAGCCGGATCACGGCGAAATTGGCGTAGGCCATGTAGGCCTCGCCCCCTGCCCCGTCCGGCATCACCACGGCGCCGGAGGCGTCCGGCCGGGCCAAGGCGGTGCCGTCGGCCCGAGTGACGCCCAACTGGGTCCAGGCCGCCATCGGGCGGGGATCATCGCGGCTGTCGCGGGCGACGCTGAACCCGGCGGGAACGCGGACCGGTTGCGCCCAAGGCTCGCCAGCGCGCCAGCCGGACCGGACCAGGTAATTCGCGATCGAGGCCAGGGCGTCGTTGCGGTTATCCCATATGTCGCGCCGGGCGGAGCCGTCGAAGCTCACGGCGTAGTCGAGATAGGAGCTCGGCATAAACTGCGGCTGGCCCATGGCGCCGGCGTAGCTGCCCGTCATGCGCGGCAGGGCGATGTCGCCGGAATCCAGGATGCGCAACGCGTTGACCAGCTCCTTGCGGAAGTAGCCGTCGCGGCGCCCGTCGGCGGCCAGGGTTGCCAGCGCCTCGACCACGGAGAAGCCGCCGGTGTAGCCGCCGTAATTGGTCTCCAGCCCCCAGATCGCGACGATGATCGCCGGGTCGACGCCATAACGGCGGCCGATCGCCGCGAGCGCGGCGCCGTTGGCCTGCATCGCCTGGCGGCCGGCGGCGACGCGCGCGTCCGACACCCGGGTGGCGCGATAGTGATCCCAGCTCTGCGTCGCCTCGGGGGCATGGCTGTCGAGTTCGAGCACCTTCGCGTTCGGCCGCAGCCCGGCGAAGGCGCGGTCCACGGTGGCGGCGGCGATCCCGCTGCCGATTGCCTCCGCGCGCACATCGGCCAGGAAGACTGCAAACGGCGTGTCGGCCAGCGCGGGCACGGCCCCGGTGGCAAGCAGAGCCGACAGGAAAACTCGTCTCCGGACCATGCCGCACCCTGCCATCTTTCCGTTCCGCCCGGCAATCCGACCGGCGTCGACGCTGGGAGTGGCGGCTGATAAGGGTTGAGGGGAGCGGAGGAGTTTCGGCTGCGATGATGACCGGGGAGTCGGCGGCCAGGCTTGCGGCAGCTTCCAGTCCCGTGGCCGGGGCGGTCCGCGGCGCCATCGCCGGCGCGGTTCTAGGCGTCGTGACCCGAAACGGCGACCGCGCCGCCTGCGCGTTCGGCGCTGCCCAGGTCGAACCGCATGCCGTGCCGATGCGGCGCGAGAGCTGGTTCGATCTCGCCTCCCTCACCAAGGTGCTGTTCACCACGCCGGCCATTCTCGGCCTGGTCGCGCAGGGCCGGATCGGGCTGGACGACAGCCTGGCGTCGGCCATCCCCGACCTGCGGCAATACGACCTCGCCGCACCGGAGCGCCGCCTGACATTCCGGCAATGCCTGTCCCACCAGACGCATTTACCCGCGGTCGAGCCGCTCTACACCTATGGCCAGGACCCGGCGACGCTGCGCGCGTTCGTGCTGCAACGAGAGTGGCGGGCGGGGGCGCCGGTGTATTCGGACATCAATTTCATCCTGCTCGGCATCGCGATCGAGCGCGTGACGGGGCGCTCGCTGCACGAGCAGACGCTGCCGCCGGGCCTGTCGTTTCGCCCCGACCCGGGCGACAGCGTGGCGACCGAGCACTGCACCTGGCGCGGCCGCGTGCTGCGGGGCGAAGTGCACGACGAGAACGCCTTCGCCCTCGGGGGCGCGTCGGGGCATGCCGGGCTGTTCGGAACGGTGGACGGCGTGCTCGACGCCGCGCAGGACATGCTGGAGGGGCGCACCGCCGGTGTCGCCGAGATGCGCACCCGGCAGTCGGCCACGCGCACGCTGGGGTGGGAAGCACGGCACGACGGCTGGCCGGGTGGCGACGCCTGTTCGGACGCCACGATCGGTCATACCGGGTTCACCGGGACGGGGCTGTGGATCGACTTCCAGCGCGGGATCGCCTGGACGCTGCTCAGCAACCGCGTGCATCCGACCCGGCATCGCGACACCGGCATCGCCGGGTTGCGCCGCCGGGTCGGCGACCTGATCGTGGCGGCCGAGTGATGCGGCTGGCGCTTACCATTCTGCTACTGGCCAGCGGGAGCTGTTTCGCGGCCACGCCCGAGGACATGGTGCGCGCGTATCCGGCGGCGCTGAGCGGCTTCGACGGCACCAACCTGATCTGGCGCGACGGCACGCGGATGCCGATCGGCCAGGTGCAGCCCGACGGCGACGCGACGCTAAGGGCTCATCCGAAGATAACTGCTTCGACTGACGCGGTGTTCGTTTCGCTGGGATGGATGGTATAGTTCCACTCGCCGTGGAACGCGTCGCGAGTGATGTTGAGGGTGTCCATCTGCTTGGGGGAGACGGCAACTCCCGTGGGATATTGCGCGCTGTCGAGTTCGCATTTCACCGTCAGGCCGGTCTTCGTTGTGGTTGCCGCGATCAGATCGACGATGACGCGGTAGCTGACCAGCGGCGTCGCTTTCCAGTTCATCGTGATGAACGAGAACAAGCGGTGTTCTATCTTGTTCCATTTGCTCGTGCCGGGCGGCAGGTGACGCACCACGATGTCGATGCCGATTTCCGAGGCGAGGCGTTGCAGTTCAACCTTCCACAGTCGCGAGCGGGAGGCGTTGCTGCCGCCGCCATCGGCGGTGATGGTCAACCGCGTGGCGGACGGATAACGCGGTTGGCCGACCTCGCGCCACCAGCGGCGAATGGTTTGCACGGCGAAGGCCGCGGTGTCGTTGTTCATGCCGACCCCGACCCAGCCGGCATTGGCCGCGAGATCGTAGACGCCATAGGGCGCCGCCCGGCCGAGCTCCTCGATCAGAAAGTCATGCACCCGGACTTCTTCGGGTTCGCCGCTCGGTCGCCAGGTCCGGCCGGCGTTCTTGAAGTCTCCGACGAGCTCCTTCTTCTTCGTGTCCACCGAGATCACCGGCTCGCCCGCCGCCAGCGCGTCTCGCACGCTCGCGTTGAGGTGCGCGAACTGGGCGTCGCGGTCGGGGTGGCTTTCACCTTCGCGCGTCTTGCGATTGGCTTGCAGGCTGAACTTCTCCTGGTGCAACAAATCGCTCACGGCGGACCGTCCGATCTTGTGCCCCATGGCCACCAGGGCGGAGGCCAGTTGCGAGAGAGACTTGCAGGTCCAGCGCAACGGCGACATCGGATCGCCGCGCGCGTCAGGCTCCACCATCGTCATCAGGTCGGCGAGCAGCGTCGGGTCTTTCGCCGCCAGCTTCTTGTCGCCCCCGCCGGGGCGGCGGACACGCTCGGGCGTGAGCGGTTCCGTGTCGGACAACTCGGCCAGCCCTCGTCCAATCGTGCTGGCCGCGATGCCGGTCGCTCGCGACACTGCGGCGATGCCGCCATAGCCGGCGGTGTTGGCTTCGGTCGCGGCAAAGACGCGCTTCGCCCGCTCGTCCAAATGCGGGGAAAGAGCAAGATAGCGGTGCTGTATCGCGGTCACATCGATCATCGTTCGGTGTAGCCATGCCCGCCGAGCCGAGGGAATCCCTCAACCACTCACGGGCGTGGAACGCGATTCACTTATCTACGGACGAGCCCTAAGCTACGCCTCCATCGCCGACCAGCTCGCGAGAAGCTACCCGGCCGGTGCGCCGCTGCTGCCGCCGCAGGACGATCCCGGCCGTGCCCGCAACCAGGCGTTCTTCGACAAGATGTATGGCGACTGCCGGGCCGGGCAGGTCGCAGCGAAGCTGGTACGGGTCGTATGGCTGCCGCGGACGTGGGGACACACCGTCTCCATCACGTCGGTGAACGGCGTGGACCGCGCGCTGGACGCCGTCTCCCGCGAATTGGGCGAGCTGCCGCCGGACGACACGAAGTATCTCTACCCGATTGGCGGAACCTACAATTGCCGCCCGGTTGCTGGAACCGAGCAGACGAGCATGCATTCCTGGGGTGCTGCGATCGACATCAACTCGCGGCATTCGGATTACTGGCGCTGGAGCCGCTCCGGCGAGGACGCCCCGACGTATCGAAACCGCATCCCGGCGGACGTGGTCGCCGTGTTCGAGCGGCACGGTTTCATTTGGGGCGGACGCTGGGCGCATTTCGACACCATGCACTTCGAGTACCGGCCCGAACTGAATCCCACTCCGGCGGAGTGATCCGCGGGCTTGCCCGGCGAGGAGCGGCTCCACCCCACTGGTTGCCGTGCTCATCCGGCACGGCCTATTATCCGGTGCCTTGCCGGGAGCATCGAGCCATGAACCAGACGGCCGACTTTGCCGAGATCTTCGCGCGTTTGGCCAAAGACGGGCGCAGCGACGAGACGGCGCTGCTCGGTGGCGTCAAGGTCCGCACGGTTCGCATCGCAGGCGGCGGCGAAGGGCGCTGGGACCACCACGACGGGACAACCGAGACCGTCGTCGTATGGAGCGGCGACTTCACCGTGGAGTTCAGCGATCAAACCTTGCATTTGACCGGCGGCCAATGCTGCGTCGTGCCGGTTGGAGCCGAGCACCGGGGCACGTCCAAGAGCGGTGCCGAAGTCATCCTGTTCCAGCAAGCCTAGTAGGGCGGGGTGCGCTCTGGCTCCCCGCCACAAGCGCCAAGGATACCAACGGGGCGTTGGCCGTTCGATCGCGGCTCTGAGTAGTTTCCGACTCTGCCTTTGCCCGCTCGCTCCGGATAAGGGGTAATAGGGCGCGGCTTCGGGCGGCGTGACGACATCACCGCTCGCTGAGCAGGAGAGACGCGCCATGGAATGTTCCACGTTATTGGTCAATCTGGCCGCGGGCAGGTCGAACTCCGGTCTACTCCAGGTGGCCAGCCACCTTGCCGAGCGTCATGGCGCTGCCGTGATCGGCGTGGCGGCCAAGCAACCGGTGCAGATCGACGTCTCGGGCACCTGCTACATCTCACCGGGTATCTACGACGACATGCAGGCAGAGACCGAGGCCGAGATCAGCCGCGCCGAAGCCGAGTTCCGCGCCGTGTTCCAGGGGCGCGATGTCGATTGGTGCTCGTCGGTGGGGCTCGGTTCGCCAGCCGACTTCATCTTGGACCAGGTGCGTCGCGCGGACCTGCTGCTGACCGGCATGCCGCTGCATCCGAAGGCGGATGCGACGTCCGCGACGGCCGGCGAGTTGATCATGCAGTGCGGCCGGCCCGTTCTGGTGGTTCCGCCGGCCCCGGCTAGCCCGTCGCTGGACCGGGTGATGCTGGCGTGGAAGGACACGCGGGAGGCACGGCGTGCCGCACTCGACGCCTTGCCGCTGCTGAGAACGGCTGCCTATGTCGGCGTCGTCGAGATCGCTGCCGAGGAGGACATGGCGGCGGCACGGCAACACGTCGACGATGTCGCGCGCTGGCTCGGCAAGCACGGCATCGTCGTGGACGCAGTGGCAGCCGCGTCCGGGGACGACGATGCGGCCCAGCTTGAATCGGCTGCGCGAAAATCCGCCGCAAACTTGGTCGTCGCCGGGGCGTACGGACATAACCGGGTGCGGGAATGGGCGTTCGGCGGTGTTACGCGCACTCTCGTGCAGCACGCGGACCGCTGCGCGCTGCTGTCGCACTGACATCAGGGTCGCTGCTATCCGGATCAGCAGACTCGTCAGTCGTTGCGGCCGCGTCCGGTTCATCCGCGGCTGAGTAGTTTCCGATGCTGCCAGGAGGAGCCACGCCGCCCTAGCGTCAGGCGTCGGGCCTATCGCCTCCACGCCCCGCCCCAGCGCGGGACAAATGGAGCCAAAGCCGGACCGCAACCGGCCAGGGGTCAAGGAAATGGACACAATACCGCACGCTATCGAGCTTCCGGACAACCGGGAGATTAGCCTCCAGGCCGCCGCACCCGCCGAATTGCGGCTCATGGACGCGTATTGACGAGCGGCCAACTACCTCTCGGTCGGACAGATCTACCTCTACGACAACCCGCTGCTGCGGGAGCCACTGACGCTGGCCCACGTCAAGCCATTGGTGGTGGGCACTGGGGCACGACGCCCGGCCAGAACTTCATCTACGTGCACTTGAACCGGGTGATCAAGGCGTACGACCTCGACATGTTCTACATCGCCGACCCCGGTCATGGCGGCCCGGCGCTCGTCGCCAACACCTACCTCGAAGGCAGCTACACTGAGGTTTATCCTAATGTCGGCCAGGATGAGGCCGGCCTGAAGCCCATGCGCAGTTTCCGACCCTCTCGCTGGCGACGCTATCCGCCTAATTCTGACCCACTGAAACGCTGAAGGATCCCGGCCATGCAAAAAGATGACGCTGTAGTCGCAGTTTTCGCCACCCATGCGGAGGCTGATGCTGCGATCAAGACACTCGCCGGCGACGGCTTCGCGATGAAGGACCTCAGCCTGGTCGGCAAGGGGTATCATACGGAGGAGAAGGTCTCCGGGTTCTACAATATCGGCGATCGGGTGAAGTTCTGGGGCTCCCGCGGCGCCTTCTGGGGCGGCATGTGGGGCCTGTTCTTTGGCGGCCTGTTCCTGACGATCCCCATCGTGGGCCACGTGATCGTGCTGGGCTACCTGGCGTCCGTTGCCATTTCCGCCGTTGAGGGCGCCGTGGTCGTCGGTGGCTTGAGCGCGGTCGGCGCCGCGATCGCAAGCATGGGCATCCCGAAGGACAGCGTGCTGCAATACGAAACCGCCATCAAGGCGGACGACTTCCTGGTGATGGCCCACGGCCCGCTCGCCGAAGTCGAGCGTGCCAAGTCGGTGCTCGCCGCCATGCACCCCAAGCAACTCGACATCCACCTGCTCGCGACCGGCGCCGCGGCGCGCGAACCGGCTACCGTCTAACCACCCAAGCGGCCGCGGGCGAACGAGTCGTCCGCGGCGCGTCTGGCGCTGCCGGCGGGCAGCCCGCGCAAGGTCAGGCTTGAGCGCCGCGCTACCTCCGTGCGACATCTTGGTCCCGAGTCCAAACGGCAGCACCAGTTCGGTTGCATCTGCCCGGGCCACGCCGAGAGGTGCCTTACTTGAGCTATGATGTCATCGTCGTCGGCATCGGCGGCATGGGGAGCGCGGCATGCTGGCACCTGGCCCGGCGCGGCCAGCGTGTGCTCGGGCTGGAACGGTTCGACATCCCGCATGCCATGGGCTCGTCGCACGGCGTCACCCGCATCATCCGGCTGCCCTATTACGAGGACCCGGCCTACGTCCCCCTGCTGCACCGCGCCTACGAGCTTTGGGCCGAAGCCGAGCGCGCCACCGGTGAGACGCTACTGGTAACGACCGGGTCGATCGACGCCGGGCCGGAGGACGACGCGCTGTTCCAGGGCGCGCTCGCCTCGGCCAGGCTGCACCGGTTGCCGCACGACGTGCTGTCGGGGGACGAGGTCAACGCGCGCTTTCCCGGCTACCAGCTCCCCGCGTCGACGCGGGCGGTGTTCCAGCCGCAAGGCGGCCTGATCGCCAGCGAACGCGCCATCGTCGCCCATGTCAGGGCGGCCCAGGCGGCCGGCGCCGTGATCCAGGCGCGCGAGGCGGTGCTCGGCTGGGAGGTCAAGCCGTCCGGCACGGTCGCCGTGCGGACGGCGAAGGGCGTTTACGAGGCGGCCCGGCTGGTGCTCGCCGCCGGACCCTGGATGGGCGAACTGGCGGCACCGCTGGCCGGCCGCGCCATCCCGGAGCGGCAGGTGCTGGCCTGGTTGCAGCCGTTGCGGCCGGAACTGTTCACTCCGGAGGCGTTTCCGGTCTTCAACCTGCAGGTGGACGAGGGCCGCTATTACGGCTTCCCGGTCTATGAAGTGCCCGGCTTCAAGTTCGGCCGCTATCACCACCGGGGCGAGATCTCCACCGCCGACGCCGTGCGGCGGGAGGTCGACGCGGCGGACGAGGCGCTGCTCCGGCAGTTCGGGGAGCGCTATTTCCCAGCGGGCAGCGGCGCGACGATGGCGCTGCGGACCTGCATGTTCACCAACACGCCCGACGAGCATTTCGTGCTGGACCACCATCCCGGCCATGACCAGGTCGTGCTCGTCTCGCCGTGTTCCGGCCATGGCTACAAATTCTGCAGCGTCATCGGCGAGATCGCGGCCGACCTGGCGACCGGTGACGGCACCACCCGCCACGAGATCGGCTTCCTGCGCCTGGCCCGGCCCGGCCTCGCCGCGGCGGACGCGCGATAAGCTGGCATGATGCTTGCCTTGCAAATCATCCGAAGGCGATACGGAATGATCAGCAGGAACCGGACCTTCTGACAACGGGAACCATTCGGTCGAGGAGGCACGATGAGCGTCACGTCCGCCCACCCTAGCGCGGCACTGTCCCAGCCGGTCCTGCCAACGGATCTGGTGCGGCTCGACGCCATCCGCAAAACCTACGGCTACCACGTGGTGCTCGACGACGTGAACCTGAAGCTCAAGGCGGGCGAGGTGATGGCCATCATCGGGCCCAGCGGGTCCGGCAAGAGTACCCTGCTCCGCTGCGTGAACCTGCTGGAACGCGCAACCTCCGGCCGTGTGACCCTGGCCGGCGTCGTGGTGGAGGCGGGTAAGCCCACCCCGCGCAAGGACCTGATGCAGCTCCGCCGCGCCGTCGGGATGGTGTTCCAGTCGTTCAACCTGTTTCCGCATCTGACCGTGCTGCGCAACATCAGCCTGGCGCAGGAACGCACCATGGGGCGCAGCCGCGCGGAGGCGGAGGCGGTCGGCATGCAGTTGCTCAAGCGCGTCGGCTTGGCGGACAAGGCCAACCAGTACCCGGCACGCTGCTCGGGCGGCCAGCAGCAGCGCATCGCCATCGCCCGCGCACTGGCGCTCGAGCCGCAGGTGATGCTGTTCGACGAGCCCACCTCGGCGCTCGACCCGGAACTCGGCCTCGAGGTGCTCGCCGTGATGCGGGAGCTGGCGGAGGGCGGCATGACGATGATCGTCGTCACGCACGAGATGCACTTTGCCGAGAACGTCTCCAACCGTGTGCTGGTCATGGCCGATGGCAAGATCGTCGAGGAAGGGCCCAGCGCGGACGTGATGCGCAACCCGCAGAGCGCACGCGCAAGGCGGTTCCTAAGCGCGGTAAAGGACCGATGAACCTTCTGGACGACCTCTCGGCGGTTCTCGTCGGGATCCCGTTCACCCTCGCGCTGACGCTCGCCGCCTTCGTGTTCGGCGCGGTGCTCGGCCTGCCGCTCTGCGCCATGCGGATGTCCCGCAACGGCTTCACCAGCCTGCTCGCGATGGCGCTGATCCTGACGTTCCGCGCCATCCCGCCCATCGTCTGGCTGTTCATCATCTTCTTCGGGATCGGCTTCGGATATCTCCAGCTCGACCCGTTCAGTTCGGCGGCGATCGGGTTGGGGCTGATCACCGCGGCCAACATGGCGGAAATCTACCGCGGCTCGCTCTCGGCCATTCACATTGGCCAGTGGGAGGCCTCGACCGTGCTGAACCTCTCGGCGCGGCATCGGTTCGTCGACGTGATCGGGCCGCAGCTCGCGCGCGTTGCCTTGCCCTCGGCCACGACCTACGTCATCGGCCTGCTGAAGGACACTGCGGTCGCATCGGCGATCGGTGTGCACGAGATCGCCTACGAGGCGTATCACCTGTCGCAGCAAACGTTCCGCGGACTGGACATCTATGCGGCCGCGGGCCTGCTATACATCGTAATCAGCCTGCCCATCGCCTGGCTGGCGCGCTGGACCGACACGAGGCTGCGCGCGGCGGTGGCGCGGTGAGCGACACGCTCGACTTCTGGGGGCAGTGGTTCCCCGATCTGCTCGGCGGCTTCGTCATCAGCCTGGAGGTCACGGCGACTTGCCTGGTGCTGGGCATCCCGCTCGGTCTGCTGCTGGCGCTCGGCGTCCAATCGAAATCGGCCCCGCTGCGCTGGACGGCGCTGGTCATCGTCGAGATCGGGCGGGGCACGCCGGCGCTCATCCTGCTGCAATTCGCCTATTTCGGGTTGCCGACGGCGGGATTGACGCTGACATCGTTCACCGCCGCCAGCCTCGCTTTGGCCTGGTGCACCGGCGCCTACACCAGCGAGATCATCCGCGCCGGGCTGCAATCCGTGCCCGCCGGCCAGCAGGAAGCCGCCCAGGTGATCGGCCTCAACCGGCTGGACGCGCTGCGCTACGTCATCCTGCCGCAAGGGTTGCGCGTGGCCGTACCGGCGCTGCTGGGCTTCTCGATCATCATGCTGCAGGCCAGTTCGCTCTGCTTCACCATTGCGCTGCCCGAGATCGTCAGCCAAGCCTACATCGTCGGCTCGAACACCTTCCGCTATTTGCCGGTGTTCCTGCTGGCGGCGCTGATGTTCGCCGCGGTCTGCATTCCGGCGACCATCCTGGTCTCCCTCCTCGAACGACGCCTGGGGCGGCATGTCGCCTGAGACGCGCGTGGCCTTCACCGACAACCAAAAAAGGATCAGCCTATGACCGTCCGACTCCCTGCGCTCGCCCTGGCCTGCCTTCTCGCACCCGGCGGCATTGCGCTCGCGCAGAGCTGCACGCCCACCCATAAGATCGACCAGCTCGTCACGCCGGGCAAGCTCACCGTCGCGATTTACGAGTACCCGCCATTCTCCGTGACGTCGGGCAACGAGATCGGCGGGGTGGACGGGGACATCCTGCAGAGCATCGCCAAGTCCGCCTGCCTTACGCTCGCCCCGGTCGTGGTCGATCCGGCCGCCACCATCCAATATGTCATCAGCGGCAAGGCCGACATTGCCGGCGGCGACTGGTACCGCACGGCGGAGCGGGCGAAGGTGCTCGGCCTGTCGGCGCCGACCTATCTCGACCAGATGGGCATCTACTCCAAGGACGGCGTCTCCACTGTGGCGGCGATGATGGGCAAGCAGGTCGGCACCGTGTCCGGCTTCCTGTGGGTGACGGATTTGCAGAAGCTGCTCGGCAGCAACCTGCATCTGTACCCGAACCCGGTCGCCCTTGCGCAGGACCTGCAGGCGGGCCGGATCCAGATCGGCGTCGACAGCTACGGCACCGGCGCCTACGCGCAGAAAAAGGGCGGCTACCCGGGCATCATCATCAAGGTGGCCCAACCGGACCCACGGGTGTTGGCGTCGACCGACGCGTCGCAGGCCAATTTGCTCTACACGAAGGGCAACACGTCCTTGGGCACCGCGATGGATGCCGATATTGCGGAGATGCACAAGAACGGCGACATCGGGAAGTATCTGAGCTCGTTCGGCCTCGACCCGTCGGGTGCGGAGACCGGCGCACCACGCCTGCAATAAGGCTTTTATGGGGTGCGCGGCGCTTGTGGTGGGGTGCCAAAGCGCACCCCACCCTACAGATCCTTGGCCAGCCTCAGCGCGTCGAACATAGCCGCATGGATGTTGCGGCTGGCCACCGCATCCCCTAAGCGGAACAACTGGAACGTCCCGTCCAGGTTCGTCTCGATCCCCTGCTCCCGTCCGCCAAGCAGGGCCGCGTGATCCACCGCGCCGCCGTTGCGCGAACCCGGCTTCAGTGCCTCGTATAGTTCGTCCTGCGGTATGGTGCCGTGCTCCACCACCACCTGGTCGACCCGGCGTTCCTCCCGGCCGTCGCCATAGTCGCTGCCCAGCACCGCCACCAACTCGTTCCCCGCGCGGCGCACCGAAAGCAGGCGTGTGTTCATCGTGACCCGCACGCCGCGCCGGTGGAACACCCTTGCATAGGCCGCGTGGTTCAGGCCGCCCAACTCGGGCGCCAGCATGCGCTCGGGCGTCACCAACTCCACCTCCGCCCCGGCCTCCGCGAGCACCTCGGTTGCTTGCATACCGGGATGGTTGCCGTTGTCGTCGAACACCAGCACCCGCCCCGCGACGGACACGCCGCCGCCCACCACGTCCCAACTCGAGACGACGAGCTCGTTGCCTTCCGCCAGGATTTCGGTGTCCGGCACGCCGCCCGTCGCCACGAACACCACGTCCGGCTGCAACGCCATCACCTCCTCCACTCCGGCGAAGGTGTTGAACCGCAGCGTCGCGCCCAGCCGGGCCAGCTCCGCCAGCCGCCAATCGACGATGCCGATCAGCTCTCGTCGCCGCGGTGTGCGGGCCGCGAGCAGCACCTGGCCGCCCGCGCGATCGGTCGCCTCGAGCACCGTGACATGGTGGCCGCGCTCGGCCGACACCCGCGCTGCCTCCAGCCCGGCGGGGCCGGCCCCGACCACGACGACGCGCCGGGTCGGCCCGGCGCTGCGTTGCACGGTATGCGGCATGGTCGCCTCGCGCCCCGTCGCCGGGTTGTGCACGCAGAGCGCCTCGTTGCCCTCGTAGATGCGGTCGAGGCAATAGGTCGCGCCTACGCACGGGCGGATCAGCGCTTCCTGGCCGGCGGTGATCTTGCGGATGATGTGCGGGTCGGCGATGTGCGCCCGTGTCATCCCGACCATGTCGAGCTTGCCCTCGGCGATCGCGTGCCGGGCGGTCGCCACGTCGTTGATGCGGGCGGCGTGGAACACGGGGAAGCGCGTCGCGGCCCGGACTTCGCCGGCAAAGTCCAGATGCTGCGCGGTGCCCATGCCGTGGATCGGGATGACGTGGGACAGCGCGTTGTCGGTGTCCATGTGCCCGCGCACGATGTTCAGGAAGTCCACCACCCCGCCAGCGGCGAACCGCCGGGCGATCTCGATCCCGTCTTCCTTGCTGAGGCCGATGTCCCAGTCCTCGTCGGCGACCATACGGACGCCAATGAGGAAGTCCGGCCCCACCGCGTCCCGCATCGCCTGCAGCACGCGCACGGAGAACCGCATGCGGTTGTCCAGGCTGCCACCATACTCGTCGTCACGCTGGTTCGTGGCTGGCGACCAGAATTGGTCCGGCAGGTGGCCGTAGGCGTCGATCTCGAATCCATCGAGCCCCGCCGCCTGGATGCGCTGCGCCGCGGCCGCGTAGTCGGCGACGATGCGGTCGAGATCCCATGGTTCCGCCGCCTTCGGAAAGCCGCGATGCGCTGCCTCCCGCACGCGCGAGGGCGCCAGGATCGGCAGCCAATCCGCCTTGTTCCACGCCGTACGCCGGCCGAGATGCGTGAGCTGGATCATCACCGCGGCGCCCTCGTCGTGGCAATCGTCCGCGAGGCGGCGCAGCCAGGGAACGATCTCGTCCTTGTAGGCGAGCAGGTTGCCGAACACCGGCGGGCTGTCGGGCGACACCACCGCCGAGCCACCGATCATGGTGAGCGCAATGCCGCCGCGCGCCTTCTCCCGATGATAGAGGCGGTAGCGGTCCTTCGGCATGCCGTCTTCCGAGTAGAACGGCTCGTGCGACGTGCTCATCAGGCGGTTGCGCAGCGTCAGGTGGCGCAGCACGTAGGGCTGCAGCAGCGGGTCGCGGCTCAGTGTCGTGGCGGTGACGTCCATCTTATTTCCTCAGCGGTCCACGACCAGGTCACTCGTGGGCCGAGCGCAGCAGAGCAGCGTCATCCCCGCATCGATTTCGCGTTGCCGGATCCCACCGCCATGGCGCAACTCGACGCTGCCGGAAACGAGCCGGCTTTTGCAAGTGCCGCACACGCCCTTGTTGCAGGCGGAGGGCAGCCGCAGCCCGGCCGCTCGCGCCGCCGCCAGGATGGTGCTGCCGGACGGGCACGCCACGGTGCGGCCCATCCGCGCGAACGCGACCGTGAACTCGCCGGACGGCGCTAACGCCACGGGCTCGGGCGGTGCCGCGTCCGGTGCGGCGAAGGCAAAGCTCTCCTCGTGGTAGCGCGCCCGGTCGAACCCGGCGGCGTCCAGCATCGCGCGGACCGCCGCCATGTAGGGCGCCGGGCCGCAGCAGAACACGTCGCGTGTCAGCAGGTCGGGGACGATCGCCTGGAGCAGGCCGGCCGATATACGGCCGCGCAGCCCGTCCCACGCGACGCCCGCCGGGACCTCCTCCACGATGCTGACCCGCGCGAAACCAGGCCTGCGGGTCATCGCCGACAATTCGTCGGCGAACACCAAATCGGCCGGGCTGCGCGCGCTGTGCACGAACAGGATGTCGGTGTCGCTGCCGAGATCATGCGCCGTGCGGGCCATGCTCATCAGCGGGGTGATCCCCGAACCCGCCGACAGGAACAGGCAGCGCCCACCCCGGCCCGGCATGAACGTGAACGCCCCATGCGGCCCGCTGGCGGACACGCGCACGCCCGGCCGCATGGTGTCGTGCAGCCACCCGGAGCCGGCGCCTGCTGGCGTGCGCTTGGCAGTGATCTCGATGCGATGCGGCCGGGTCGGGGGCGAGGCGATCGTGTAGCAGCGCTGCACGCCGGCCGCCGCCAACTCGAAGGTCATGAACTGGCCGGGCTGGAAACTGAACAACCGGGGCTCGGCGGCGGCGAACACGAAGGTCGTGACATCCGGCGTCTCCGGACGCACCGCGACGCAGACCAGGTCCTCGTCCCGCTCGGGATCCCACAGCGGCGGCAGCGTCAGGGTCACGCGCGCAGCCCGGCCGCCAGGCGCTGCAGGTACCATTCGCAGAACTGCTCGACCAAGCCCTCGGTGTGGGGCGAGTACGGCCCGGGCTGGTAGGCGGGGCTGCGAACGCCGGACTGGGTGATGCCAACCAACTCCGCATCCTGTCGGTTGGTGGCCTCCCAGACTGCGCTCAGATTGGCCAGGTCGTAATCCACGCCCTCGACGGCGTCCTTGTGCACGAGCCAGGTGGTGCGCACCAATGTGCGGTCAGGTGCCAACGGCAAGGCGCAGAAGGTCACGGCGTGATCGGCCATGAAGTGGTGCCACGAGTTCGGCTGGGTCCAGAAACTCAGCCCGCCCAACTTGGGATCCGTCAGCCCGCCGAGCAGGCGCTTGCAGGCGGACCGGGTATCGGGTGTGTGGCTCTCGCCGGCCTGGTCCAGCGGAAGCCGCTCGGTGCGGAACCCGGTGGCGCGGCCGGTCAATCGCTCGATGCGCCGCGAGGGCAGTCCGGACCGTTCCCATCGCGCATGCATCGTCTCCACGAGGCTGTCGTAACGAGCGGCCTGCGCCAGTTCGCCCTCGTCCATCCCCTCGGGTGCAAAGCCGAAGCCATAAGCGAATAGCGGGACCGTCAGCTCCGGATGGTTTCCCGCGCAATGGTAGCATTCGCGGTTGTTCTCCAGCGCCAGCTTCCAGTTGCCGGCCTCGACCAGGTCGATCTGCAGGGCGATCTTCGCGTCCGCGATGGCGTGCGGCCGGAGATAGGGCTCCATCGTGGCCGCCATATCCTCGATGTCGTCCGGCGGATTGTCGGCGAGACAGATGAACAGCAGCCCGGCCACGGAGCGCAGCGCGATCGGCTTCAGCCCGCGGCAGGACCCGTCGAAGCCCTCCCCCATGTGGTCGGCGAACAGCAGGCTTCCGTCCAGTCCGTAGGTCCAGGTGTGATAGCGGCAGACCAGGTTGCCGACTTGCCCCTTGCCGTCGGGCACCAACTGCGCGCCCCGGTGCCGGCACACATTGTGGAACGCCCGCACGGCGCCGTCGTCATCGCGCAGGATCAGCACCGGTGCTTCCCCGATCCGCAGCGCCACGACGTCGCCGGGATGCGGCACGTCCGGCTCCTGCCCGATGAAGATCCAGTGGCGGGCAAAGATCAGCTCGAGGTCGGCGCGGTGCAACGCCTCGTCGGTGTAGAACGGCGCCTCCAAGCTGTGCCCGGGGGTGCGTCGCAGGAGAAGGCTGGGTAGGATGTCTGCCATCGGAGGCCTCAGCGAAGACTGACCCGAGTATGGCCTTCCACGGTGTCAATTGCTAACCAAGCTTTGGGCTTGGTTATAACGCTCCCACCGCGCACCCTCGGAGCCAGACTTGAAGGCTGAGCCTAACTATCATTTGTGATTGGCCGCCTCACCGGTTCGCGGAACGCAGACTGGCCCGAGGCTTGCAGGGTCTTCGGCAGATACTGACTCACGCGACACACTCTGAGACAAACAAGGGAAGAGAATGATCCGGATACACGGAGTTGCCGCACTGACGCTCGCGGGATTGCTGGGGGTCGCAACCGCAACTCAGGCTGCCGAGCCCCCCGTCAAGATCGGCATCCCGGTCGGGCTATCGGGCGCCAATAGCGTCGTCGCCCCGTCGGTCGTGCAGGCGGCCCAACTCGCCGCCTCCGAGATCAACGCCAAGGGTGGCATCCTGGGCCGCCACGTCGACCTCGAGATTGCGGACGACCGCAGTGGCGCGGATGGCGCGGTCGCCGCCTACAATTCGCTCATCTTCCAGCAGAAGGTGAGCGCCATCGTCACGATGGAGACGAGTGCGGCCCGCAACGCCGGGCTGCCGGTGGTGGCGCGGGGCAAGACGCCGTTCATCTACACGTCGTATTACGAAGGCCGCTCCTGCAGCCCGTATATGTTCGTCGACGCGTGGGTACCGGACCAGCAGGTCGCCTCCATCGTCGACTACTTCATGAAGGAGAAGGGCGCCAAGACCTTCTTCCTCGCCGGCAGTGACTACGCGTTCGGCCGCGGCATGCTGGAGTTCACCCGCAACTACATCACGTCTAAGTGTCCATCCGGGAACATCTTGAGTCTGCTGAGTCGGTTGTGATTCACTCGACGGCGATCCGATTCGCAGGACGCCGACGATGTGGACCACCGAGAACCGCGGTCGCTACGATCGCCGAAAGCTTCGCTATCCCAGTGACCTGACCGACGAAGAGTGGGCGCTGGCTGCTCCATTGATCCCATCAGCCAAGCGGGGTGGCAACAAGCGGACAGTCAATGTGCGTGAGGTCGTCAACGGCCTGATGTACATCCTCAGCACGGGATGTCAGTGGGCGGCGATCCCGAAGGACCTTCCTCCGCGCAGCACGCTGCACGACTACTTCGCCCGCTGGGATCACGACGGCACCCTCGGTCGCCTGCACCACATACTGTATGTGAAATGCCGGGAGATGGCTGGGCGCGATGCCAGTCCGACAGCAGCAATCATTGACAGTCAGAGCGTGAAAAGCGCTGAAAAAGGGGGCCCTGCATCGACCCGCCTGGCTATGACGGCGGCAAGAAGATCAAAGGTAAGAAGCGCCACGTCCTGGTAGACACCCAAGGTCTGCTCCTTCACGCCATCGTCCATGCCGCCGACATCCAGGATCGTGACGGGGGCGTGCTCCTGATGGCGACCGTGTTCGGCCTCTATCCTTTCCTGCTCAAGCTCTACGCCGATGGCGGCTATCAGGGGTCACAGTTCCAGAGCGGTCTGAAGCAGGTCATGCGTCATGTCGACGTAGAGATCGTCAAACGATCCGATGTGGCGAAAGGCTTCACCGTCCTGCCGAAGCGCTGGATCGTCGAGCGCACGATCGCCTGGCTTAACCGGTGCCGCCGTCTGGCCAAAGATTGGGAATGCCTGAACCGAAAAGCCCTCGCCTTCCTGCGTCTCGCGTCCATTCGGCTTATGCTGCGAAAGCTATGTCAGAAAACGACTTGATCCCGGATGGACTCTAAGGGCGGCAAGGTGCTCGACGAGGAGTATCTGCCGATGGACGCCTCGGACTGGACCGCCGTGCTCAGCAAGCTGCGCGCCGACAAGCCCGATGCGCTGATCACCTCCACCGCGGGCGGGGCGCCCAACGTCACGCTGACCAAGCAGCTGCGCGCGTCCGGCATCAACGTGCTGTTCGGCAATCTCGGCGTCGACGAGGGCACCGCGAAGTCGATCGGGGCGGATGCGGCCGGGGTGTACATCTCGCAATCCTATCTCACCAGCATCGATAGTCCGCAAAACAAGGCGTTCATGGCAGGGCTCGAGAAGATGTTCGGCAAGGATATGAAGACGCCGAACGACCTGTCCGAGCCGGAATATGACGGGATCTACCTGTATAAGGACGCCGTCGAAAAGGCCGGCAGCTTCGACGAGGCGAAGGTGCTGAAGGCGCTTGGCGAGGTGACCTTCGACGGCGCGCGCGGGCCGATCAACATGGGGCACGAACACCACGCGCCGTTGACGATGTATCTCGGCCAGGTGCAGGCGGATGGCAGCGTGAAGGTGATCAAGACGTTCCCCAACGTCGATCCCGGCGAGCAGTGCCCCAAGCTGAAGTAGCGTGCTGGACCTAGCGCTCGACGTCGTCACGACGGCGGCCATCCTGTTCGTGGTGGCCGCCGGCCTGTTGATCGTATTCGGCGTGCTGAAGATCATCAACTTCGCCCATGGTGGTTTCCTCACCATCGGCGGCTACGCGGCGCTGGTCACCACCGAGCTCGGCCTCAGCCCCCTACTAGCGGCACCGCTGGCGCTGGTCGTGGGGCTGGTGCTGGGGGCAGCGGTCGAGCTGTTGATCGTGCGCCCGCTATACAGCCGGCCGCTCGACGCGATCCTGGCGACCTGGGGCTTGAGCATCGTCGTGGTCCAACTCATCACCCTCGGCTTCGGGCGCGGCACCAACTTCGTGCAGAGCCCGGTGCAGGGCGCCGTCGCATTCCTGGGCACTTCGTATTCGCTCTACCGCCTGCTGATGCTGGTGGTCGCCGCCGTTCTCTGCGCGGTGATGGTGGCGATCCTGCAGGGTACGCGCCTCGGCTTGTCGGCGCGGGCGGTGATCATGAACGAGACGCTGGCCCGCGCGCTCGGCATCAACAGCGCCATGGTGCGGTTCGCGACCTTCAGCATCGGCGCCGGCCTGGCAGCGATGGCGGGCGCGCTGATCACGCCACTGCTCAGCATCGATCCGCTGATGGGCGTGCCCTGGCTGCTGAACGCGTTCATGCTGGTGATGGTGTCGGGCACGTCGCTGTTCAGCCTCGGCCTCGCCTGCCTGGTTCTGGGCGGCGCGCAGGTCGTGGTCAGTACCTACACCAGCCCGGTGCTCGGCACGCTGACCATCGTCGTGCTGGCCGCCGTGCTGCTGCGGATCCGCCCATCCGGCTTTGCCCGTGCCTAAGCTTCGGGGTATCGCGGTCGCCGGGCTCATCGCCGTGGTGCTGATCGTGCTCGGCCCCGCTGTGCTCGACGAGTATTCGGTCAACATCCTGATCCGCTCGTTCCTGTACGGCAGCATCGCCGTGACGGTCGACATCCTCTGGGGTTTCACCGGCATCCTGACGTTCGGCCAGGCGGTGTTCTTCGGCATCGGCGCCTACGCGCTCGGCCTTGCCGTCACGACCTATGATTTCTCGGCCCCCGTGGTGATCGCAGCCTTCATCGCCGGGCCGGTGATCGCGGCCGGGGTCGCAGCGCTGGTCGCCTGGCTGGCGTTCGGCCCGCGGGTGTCGCCGCTGTATATCTCGGTGATCACACTCGTCCAGTCGGTGATCTTCGTGCAGCTGATCTACTCCGGCGGCAACTGGACCGGTTCGAGCAGCGGGCTCTCCGGCTTCGACACCTTCGACATCCCGATGGAAGCATGGTTCCGCATCGCGGGCGTGGCGCTGGTGCTCGTCACGGCACTCGGCTGGGTGTTCGTGCGCAGCGATTTCGGCCGACTGCTGGTGGCCATCCGCGAGAACGAACAGCGCTGCCGCTACTGCGGGATCGGCACCGCGCGGGTGAAAATGGCGTTGCTGGCGGGCTCCGCCGTGGTGGCCGCGATGGCAGGCTACGCCTACGCCGCCTACAACGACGTGATCGCGCCGGACCTCGGCAATTTCGAGTTCGGCACCGAACTGGTGATCTGGGTCGCACTCGGCGGACGCGGCACCCTGCTCGGCCCCGCGATCGCGGCCGTGTTCATCGATTTCACCAGTGCCTATTTGAGCGGCACATTGCCGTTTATCTGGCAGTTGATCGTCGGCCTGGTCTTCATCGTGGTGATCGTGCTGATGCCGCAAGGCCTCGGCCCGGCGATCATGCGCCTCATCCCGATCGCCCGCCGCCGCACCGAAGCCGTGCCGGGCCTGTTGCAGACACCCGACCCGGACGTGGGCGGCGCTGCGGCCGCCGCCATCATCGTCGACGGCGTGGCCCGCCGCTACGGCAGCCTGCACGTGCTCGAGGACATCAGCTTCACCGCGCGCGCCGGGGAATTGGTCAGCCTGGTGGGGCCGAACGGGGCTGGCAAGACCACGCTCATACGCTGCATCAGTGACGGCCAGGAACGCAGCGGCGGGCAAGTCACGATCGGTGGCGTGTCGATCGCGCGGGGCTCGCCCGAATCCTGCGTGCGGCTCGGGCTCGGCCGCAAGTTCCAGACGCCCAACGTGTTCGACACCCTCACCGTCGCGCAGTCGCTGCGGATCGCCCGGGCCGGGCACGAAAAGCTGTCCTACGGGCGGCGGGCCGATACGGTCAGACTACCGGCCGCGGCCATGCAGGTGGTGAGCGCAACCGGCCTCGCCGCCCAGCTCGGCACGTTGGTGAAGCATCTCTCGCACGGGGCGAAGCAGGCCCTGGAACTCGCCATGGTGCTGGCGATGGAGCCGCGAGTGCTGCTGCTGGACGAGCCGACGGCCGGGCTGACCAAGGCCGAGCGCACATTGATCGGCGGCATCCTGGGAACGCTGGTGCGCGAGCACGGGCTGTGCATCCTGCTGGTGGAGCACGACCTGGAGTTCGTCCGGGAAATCAGCTCCCGCATCATCGTGCTGCACCAGGGCCGCATCCTGCTCGACGGCACGGTGGAGGAGGTGACCAACTCCGAACTGGTGCGCACGATCTACACCGGTGAGCCGCAGGCCGTGCCGGAGGCGGCATGAACGCGCTGGGCATCGAGGGCCTGGTCTCCGGTTACGGTGAGGCGATGGTGCTGCGGGGCGTGTCGCTGCGCGTGGCGCCAGGCGAGGTGCTGGCCGTGCTCGGCAAGAACGGCATGGGAAAAAGCACTTTGCTCAAGACGGTGATGGGCTTCCTCCCCGCCCGCGCCGGCGCCATACAACTGTTCGCCGACGAAATCCGGGGCACGCCGCCGCATCTTTTGGCCGCGCGCGGCATTGCCTACAGCCCCCAGGACCAGGCAATTTTCCAGGACCTCACGGTCGAGGAGAATTTGCGCGTGGGCCTGCCACGCGGTGCCTCGTTCGGCGCAGGGCTCGAGCGGATCGCGGGCTTCTTTCCGTTCCTAGCCAAGCGCCGGCGCCAGCGGGCCGGGACCTTGTCGGGCGGTGAACAAAAAATGCTGATCATCGGCCGTGCGCTGCTGGCCCGCCCGCGGCTGATGTTGATCGACGAGATCACCGAAGGATTGCAGCCGTCGGTGATCCTGCGCCTGGCCGATGTGCTGCGCGCGGAGAAGCAGTCGGGCGGCGCCGCCATCCTGCTCGTGGAACAGAACGTGCGGTTCGCCTTGTCGCTCGCGGACCGCTACGCCGTGCTGGCGCGAGGCGAGATTGTGGACGAGGGTGACGCACGCGCGCCGGACGCCGATGCGCGCGTCGCCAGCCATCTTGCCGTCTGAGGAGGAGCCTATGCAGCTCAACACCTTCTCCATCGTCGCGCGCTGCCCCCGCACCGGTGCGCTCGGCGTGGCCGTGACCACGGCGGTGCCTGCGGTAGGCGCGATCTGTCCCTACGTGGTGCCCGGCGTCGGTGCCGCTTCGACGCAGGCGTGGGTGAACCCGTACCTCGCCATCGCGGCACTCGATCGGCTACGCGCCGGCGAGACCGCGGCAGACGCGCTTGCTGCCGTGGTTGCCGGCGATGCTGCCAGTGCCGTGCGCCAGTTCGGCCTGGTGGACGCCGCCGGGCGCGCCGCGAGCTTTACCGGGGGTGAGTGCACGCCGTGGTGCGGCCACAGAACCGGGGAAGGTTTCGCCATCCAGGGCAACATGCTCACGGGGCCGGATGTGCTGTCGGAGATGCAGGCCGCGTTCGCCGGGTCGGCGGCGGAGGAGCTTGCCGAGCGGCTCATTCGCGCCCTGGAGGCCGGGCAAGCGGTGGGTGGTGACAAACGCGGCAAGCAGTCGGCCGCAGTGATCGTGTATGGCGCCGAAGACTATGCCGAAGTCGATCTGCGGGTGGATGAGCATCCGTTGCCGGTCGCGGAGCTTCGGCGCGTTTGGGGCATCTTCAAATTGCAGACCCGACCGTTCCTCGAGGGCATGGCCCGCCGCGGCCAGCCCGCCAAGCCAGCACCGGACAGCGTGGTCGCGATGCTGCTGCGCTCGCCGCCCGACCGGCCCGGCGGTGGAGGCAGCGCGTGACGGATCTATGGACGGACGTGATCGGCCTCGATCTCCCGGAGTCCGAGCGCGTGGCGTTGCTGGCGCACTTCCGCACTATCGCGAACGAGATCGCCAAACTGCGTGCGCTTGATCTCACGGACATCCACCCGGCCGTGCTGTTCGATCCCACCAGCGGCTGGCCGGAGTGACGGCGTTCGGCACCATCACGACCCTAGCTCCGCAGCTCCGCGCGGGAATGCTGTCGCCGGTGGCGCTGATGGAAGCGACGCTGGACCGGATCGCACGGATCGACCCGGCGTTGCACAGCTACATCTGCCTCGCCGACGACCCCTTAGGCGCCGCCAAAGCCGCCGCACAGGGTGAGGTTGTCGGGACGCTGCATGGCATTCCGATCGCGATCAAGGACAACTATCTTACTGCCGACATGCCGACAACCGCCGGCACCAGCGACCCGCACGCCAAGTTTGCGATGCGCGACTCCGCGGTGGCGGCCAAGCTGCGCGCGGCGGGCGCGATCCTGATCGGCAAGACCCGCACGCACGAATACGCCTGGGGCACGGCGACGCCGCCGGTGTGTAATCCCTGGGACCGCACCCGCATCCCCGGCGGGTCCAGCGGCGGGTCGGGCGCCGCGGTCGCGGCCGGGCTGTGCGTAGCGGCGATGGGGTCCGACACCGGGGGTTCCATCCGCATCCCGGCAAGCTTCTGCGGCACCGTCGGGCTCAAGCCGACCTTTGGCCGCATCAGCCGCGACGGCATCGTGCCGCATAGCTGGTCGCTCGACCATGCCGGCCCGCTGACCCGCAGCGTGTCCGATGCCGCCATCCTGTTGGGCGTGCTTGCCGGCCGCGACCCAGCCGACCCGGCGACCCTCACCGCAGCCCCCGAGGATTTCGCTGCGGCCACACGCGACGCCACGGCCGCCGGGTTGCGCGTGGCCGTCATCCGCAACCATTTCTTCGACCGCAACCAACCCGCCGTGGATACTGCGATCGAGTCTGCGATCCATTGGTTCGCCGGCCAGGGCGCCAGCATCCACGAGGTACAGCTACCGAATCTCGCCTACGGGCTGGGTGCCATCTTCGCGATCGAACTCGCATCGTCCGCGGCGTATCACGATTTGGCGCTGCGAGAGGGCCGCACGCGGCATTACACGCGCGACGTACGCGGCCTGGTCGAGATGGGGCGGCTGGTCACGGGCGCGGACCTGCTGAAGGCGGAGCAGTTCCGCCGGGTTCTGATGGCGGATTTCGCGCGGCTGATGGCCGATGCCGACATTATCGTCGGCCCGACCGAACCCGTCACCGCGCCGCCCATCGGGGCCGCGACCGTGCGCGTCGGCGATGCTGAGGAGAGCGCGCTGGCGGCAACCTGGCGTCTGACCTATCCCTACAACCTCACCGGCATGCCCGCGATCAGCCTGCCGTGCGGGTTCGATGCGGCGGGCCTGCCGATCGGGTTACAGATCGCGGCGCGTCCGCTCGGCGAGGCCACACTGCTGCGCGCCGCCGCTGCCTACGAGGCGGCGCACGACTGGAAGGACCGCCACCCCGATGTCTGACACAATCACCGTTGCGGCCGTCCAGATGGAGCCGCGCGTCGGCCATGCCGAGCACAATTTGACGCTTAGCCTGCGCCTCATCAATGAGGCGGCGAACCGGGGCGCCACGCTGATCGTGCTGCCGGAGCTGACCAATTCCGGCTACGTGTTCGAAACGCGTGAGGAGGCGGCATCGCTGGCGGGAGACGCGCGAACCGGACCGGCCGTGCAAGCTTGGGCGGCACTGGCGGCAGAGCGAGGGCTGCATCTCGTCGCCGGACTATGTGAACGGGCGGGCGACGCGATCTATAACTCTGCCGTGGTCATCGAGCCGGGCGGGGTCGTCGGCGTGTTCCGCAAGATCCATCTGTGGGACCAGGAGAACCGGTTCTTCACGCCGGGCGACCTAGGTTTTCCGGTGTTCGACCTGCCCTTCGGCAAGCTCGGCGTGATGATCTGCTACGACGGCTGGTTCCCCGAAAGCTATCGCGCCTGCGCCCTGGCCGGGGCCGACATCATCTGCATCCCAACCAACTGGGTGCCGATGCCGGCACAACCCGTGGGGCGGGAGGTGATGGCGAACACGCTGGTGATGGCGGGCGCGCACAGCAACGGCGTGTTCGTGATCGCGGCGGACCGGATCGGCACCGAACGCGGCCAGCCTTTCCTAGGCAACAGCTTGATCGTCGGCCCGACCGGCTTTCCCCTGGCCGGCCCGGCGCCCGCCGATGCGGAGGCGATCCTCGTGGCCGAAATCACCCCTGCGACCGCCAGGGCCTCACGCCGGCTCAACGAGTTCAACCATCTATTGCAGAACAGGCGAACGGCGCATTACACCGCCTGATCCGCCGCGCCGCGGCATAGGAGGGGCCTCATGGACCTGATGCCGCACCGGTTGATGAGCGAGCCGTACTACCTCTCTGTCGCCGACGAGGGGGCGGTCTTCAAGGCTGCCGCGGCGAGCGCGCTTCCCGTGATGCTCAAAGGGCCGACCGGCTGCGGCAAGACGCGGTTCGTCGAGCGTATGGCGTGGGACCTCGGCCGCCCGCTGATCACTGTCGCGTGCCACGAGGACATGACGGCCGCCGATCTCGCCGGCCGCTTCCTGCTGACCGCCGAGGGTACGGTCTGGAATGACGGCCCGCTCACGACAGCGGTCCGGCATGGCGCGATCTGCTATCTGGACGAGGTCGTCGAGGCGCGCCAGGACACCGTGGTCATCATCCATCCGCTGACCGATAATCGGCGCATCCTTCCGCTCGACCGCAAAGGGGAGCTGGTGCCGGCGCATCCGGATTTCTTGCTCGTGGTCAGCTACAACCCCGGCTACCAAAGTGCGGTGAAGGACCTGAAGGAGTCGACCAAGCAGCGCTTCGTAGCCATCGATTTCGACTACCCGCCGCCCGGCGCCGAAGCGGCGATCGTCGCAGCGGAGTCCGGCGTCGCGCCGGGGCTGGCCGCAGACCTCGTGGCCGTCGCAGGCAAGACGCGCAACCTTCGCGGGCGCGGACTGACCGAGGGCGCGTCTACCCGAATGATCATCCACGCCGCGCGATTGATCGTGGCGGGTATTCCGCCGGCCGACGCGCTGAGGGCCTGCGTCGTGCTGCCGCTGACCGACGATGCCGACATGCGCGAGGCGTTGGACGCGGTGATCGCCGCCTGCGCGCGATGACTGACGAGGCAGGTGCGTCCTTATTAGCACTGGCCTCAGTTCGCCGGCTGGTCCGCGATCGTGCCGTGCTGCGCCCCGGCTACGACCAGGTTATGCCCAGGATCGCGCGGCTCGACGAAGCGCTGGCCGGCGAGTGGGCGCGCGCCACGATGGAGCTGTCGCTAGTGAACGCCGGGCCAGCCTGCATTGCGGCATTCTGGCGGGCGGCTATGAACGTTGATGCAACGGGATCGCATCTCGTGGTGACATCCGGTTTTGCTGCCGCCGAAATCTGCCGGGCGGCCGGCGCGAAGGCGGCGCTCGCTTGCCTCGAGCAACTGCCAACGGCGCTTCGGCTGACCAAGTCCGACCCGGCGAGTCTGACCGCCTGGTGGCAGGGTCTCGGCCGCTTGGCGCGCGAGGCGCCGGTGCTGGTCGCTGGCACCATGCGCCACATCGACCGGCTGCTCGGCAACGGGGGTGCCACGTTCGCCGACTTCGTGGCGGTCGGGCTGAAGGCGACCGCGCGGGACAAGGCGCGCCGGGCGGCCTACTTCGCGTTGAACGATCCGCTCGCTCTGGCGACGCTGGGCGGCCACACCGGTGCCCCGGGTTTCGCCGATTGCGAGCGAATGATCGCCGCGTTCGATGCTGGGCTGTGGGGCCGCGCGGCCCGTGTCGAGTCCGCCCCGCCGGGACTGTCGCGACGCACGATGATCGCGTCCGGCACGATCCTGCTGCCGCCGATATTTCCCGGCGTGCCCAGTGCACGCATACGCGACCTATACCGCGCGGCCACCGCCCACGCGCAGGCGCACTTGGCGTTGCCGCCCGTGCGCTATCCCTTGCTGCAACTGAAGCCACTGCAGATCGCGATGATCGGCCTCATCGAGGATGCCCGGGTCGAGACAATGGCGATCCAGCGCTTCCCTGGCCTGCGCCGGTTATGGGCCGGGTTCCACGAGGCGCAGCCAGGTGGCGTGCAAACCGTCGTCACCCTGATGGCACGCCTGTCCCGAGCCCTGCTCGATCCCGACCTCCCTGATGGTGACGGCTTCGTGGCGAAGGGTTGCGCGCTGTTTTGGGCGGACCCGGAGCAGTGGCGCGATTCCCTATTCAGTCGCCGGGTCGGGGGTTTGCTAGCCAATGATCTCGGCCAGATGCGGCTGCAGTTCAACGCGAAGACCTTCGTGGTCGAACCCGCCTATCGTGACGACAACATGCATCTTTGGGAGCTACCCGAGACGCAGGACTACGCGCTCAGCCTCACGGTGGAGACAGCGCGCGGCGTCGACGACGGAACCTCCAACGACACGCCGGGCGAGGCCGGTCCCGCCCCACGCGCTCGCGACGCCGGGTCGGACGTGGTCGGGGCGGTGCTGGCGACCTACCCTGAATGGGACAGTGCCGCCGGGGTGGAAAGGCCGGATTGGACTACCGTGCGCGACACCCAGCCGGCCACGCGGGCGCCCCCGGCGCCGTGGCTTGGGGAGGCGGCGCTCCACAGTCAAGTGTTGCGGCTGGTACGCGGAAACGCGGTCGGCGATCGCGTGCGGCAAGGACGCCAGGAAGACGGTGCGGAGCTCGACCTCGACGCCGCGATCGCCGCGACGATCGCGCATCGCGGCGGTTTGCCGGCGGATGGGCGCTGGTATCGCGACCGGCGCCCGCGCGGGCGAGACCTCGCCACACTCATCATTCTCGACGTGTCGCAATCGACCGCGGCGCTCAGCACGCAGGGAGTGACGGTATTAGAGGCGCAGCGCCGGGCGGTCGCGGCGCTTGCCCCGGCACTCGATGCGCAGGGCGATGTCTTCGCCGTGCAGGCCTTTGCCTCGGCCGGGCGCGACGACGTCCGGCTGACCCGGGTGAAGGACTTTACCGAGCCGCTCGGTCCCGCCGTGAGCGCGCGGCTCGCCGGCCTGTCTTCCGGCCTTTCGACCCGGCTCGGCGCGGCGCTGCGCCATGCCGGCGCCACGCTCACGCCGGTCCGCGCGACCCGCAAACTGATGCTGGTGCTAACCGACGGCGAGCCCTCCGACATCGACGTGCCGCAACCGGGCGAGTTGGTGGAGGATGCACGCCGGGCCGCAATCGGGTTGCGGCTGCGCGGGATCGACGTCTTCGGTATCATCATGGACCCGGCGGCGGTCGGCTCGGGCGCCGCTATTTTCGGCCGGCACAATACGATGGCGGTGGGCCGCTTGGACGAGTTGCCGGCACGGCTGGCCAACGTGTATTTCCGTCTCTCGCAGCGGTAGTGCTACGATGTCAAAGTCGACCCGCCGTACGCACGGCGATGCCGGTTGCGGCGGCGCGGTTTTCCACGCCGAGCTTGGCGAAAATCAGCTCCAAATGCTTGTTCACAGTCCGAGGGCTGAGCCCCAGGATTTCCGCAATGTCCCGGTTCGACTTGCCACGGGCGAGCCATAACAGGACCTCGGCTTCCCGCGCCGTCAGACCCAGCCGCTGCTTCAGCAATTGTTCCTCGCTGGACGTATCGACCGCGACGAGGCGCAACAACAATTCGTCCGGTCCGATACGTCCGACGCAGGATAGCTCGATCAGCACCTCGGGCACACCGACCCGCGTCGTGATGGACGGCGGCGCCGGCAGTGCAGGCTTTGCCATCGCCGCGGCACACCGAACGATCCAATCGCACACATCGGGCGGCATCACAGGCTTTCCCGCGTGACCCGGCGTGGCAAGCATGTCAGCTGCCTGCGGTGTCGCCCATAGCACCTGGCCGGTCCGGTCACAGGCCAACAGAAAACGCCCAGCGACGTCCAGTGCCGCATGCGCGCTACGCGTCAGCCGCGCGTTTGCCAAGTGGACGCCGATGCGCGCCACTACCTCGTCGGGCGCTACCGGCTTGATGACGTAGTCGACGCCGCCCGCCTCCAGGCCGCGCACGACGTCCTGGCTTTCCGCCAAGCCGGTCATGAAAATGACCGGAACCGAGGCGAGCGCCTTCAGTTGCTTCATGCGGCGGCAGGCCTCGAACCCGTCCATGCCGGGCATCACGGCGTCCATCAACACGATGTCGGGCGTGATCCGGTCCAGCAGCTGCATTGCGACGGCGGCGCTCTGGGCGACCAAGACGGTGAAGCCTGCCGCCTCGAGCGTGTCGTTCAGCATGCCGAGCGTTGCCGGCGAATCATCGACAACGAGGACGATAGTCTTCGCGGTCACGCGCCCGGCCCGCCTGCGTCGAGCGCCGCCATGAACGCGTCCAGCCGGAACTCGGCCACCAAGGTGCGCAGCGAACAAATGTATTCGGACGCCTCCGGCATTTCCTGTTCCAGCATGGTCAATTGATCGCGAAGGCCGCGTACGTAGCCGATCAGCCCCAACTGGCGCAGCCCGTCGATCTGCTGCGGGCTGAGCGGCGAGGTGAGCGGGGCCGGCAAGGCGCGCACTGGGCCGGCGACGTCCGCTTCCACGCCGGACGGTATCCATTGCAGGCTCAGTAGCCGGCCGATCTTCTCCAGCAGCACAGCGAGGCTGACCGGTTTTGCCAGCACGTCGTCGTGGCTTTCGTTGCCGCTGAGCGCCTGGTTGAGCTCGTTCGCGTTGGCTGACACCATGATGATCGGCGACTGCGTGAAGCCTTGCTCCCGCAGATGCCGCGCCAGTTCCCAGCCGTTCATGCCGGGCATCGCCACGTCCAGCAGGAACAGATCGGGCTGCATCCGGGCGGCGACGCGCAGGCATTCGGGCCCGTCCGCCGTGCTCAGCACCGAGAAGCCGAGCGGCAGCAACAGATCTTCCATCAACCCGCGATGCACCGGGTCGTCATCGGTGACCATCACGCGCCGTGGCTCCCCAGTATAGCCCTGCGCCCATTGTTCGCTGACCGGCGCATGGCTGTCCGAGCGGGCTTCGGACAGCATCAGCCGGACCTGGAACCGGGTGCCGCGGCCGAGCTCGCTGTCCACCACGATATCGCCGCCCATGATCTGCGTCAGCAGCCGCGTGATGGTCAGACCCAAGCCCACGCCGCCCTCGTACGGAGCCCGCGCATTCTCGATGCGCTGGAAGGGTTCGAATACCCGCTCCAGATCCTGCTTGGCGATACCGATGCCGGTATCCGCGATTTCGAACTCGGCGATGTCGTCGCGCCAGCGCACGCGCAGGCTGACCTGACCACGCTGGGTGAACTTGATCGCGTTCGACAGCAAGTTGATCAGGATCTGCCTAAGCCGGCGTTCGTCGGTACGCACGATGGCGGGTAGCCGGCCCTCGTGGGTGAAGGCGAAGTCGATCGCCTTGGCACCGGCCTGCAGCTGGAACATGTCCACTACCTGGTCCAGGAACTCAGGCAGCCGCACGCGGTCGCGATAGAGCTCTATCCGCCCGGCTTCGATCTTGGAAATGTCCAGCAGGCCCTCGATCAGCGCCGCGAGATGTTCGCCGCTGCGTCGTATGATGCGAATGCCATCGCGCCGCCGTTCGGGAATTGTGGTGTCGCGCTCGAGGAGCTGCGCGTAGCCGAGAATTGCGTTGAGCGGCGTCCGTAACTCGTGGCTGATTCCGGTGACGTAGCGGCTTTTCGCCAAGTTTGCCGCCTCGGCAACCTCGCGCGCCTTCTGCAACGCGGCATCGGTGCGGCCATGCGCCTTGATCTCGCTCATCAGCAACCCGGTTTGCCGCTTCGTCTCTTCGAGCGCCGCCTCGCGCCCCTCATGGCCGAGGACGAGCAGCCAGGCGATCACGGCGGCGACCGCGAGTAGCAGGAAGAAGGCTTTGATGAACGCCGGGGCCACGATGGTCTGCGCGACGAGATCGCCGTGTACCTGCAGGTAGATGGCCAGTAGCGTGGCCCCCGCTGCCGCGGCCAAAGATGCCAGCACGGCGCAATACCGCCCGATCCGGCTCGACAGGGCCGTCATAACGAACGGCGGCAGCAGCGCGCGCAGTGGCGCCATCAGTTGATTGGAATAGCGTGCCTGTGGTTTGCAGCCATCCTGGCAGCGCGCGTCAAGTGAGCAGCACAGCGAGCAGATAGCGCCCTGGTACACCGGGCAATAGGCGCTGTCCTCCGGATCGAAGCTGTTCTCGCACACAACGCAGCGCAGTGGCCCCAGCCCGGCCCACCCGGCCCGCGGTTTACGGGCCAGATAGTAGCGGCTGCGCGTGGCCCAGGCGATCAGCGGTGCTGCCATGAAGGCGACGGCCAAGGCCACGAATGGCGAGAAGGCTGCAGCTAAGTCACCGAACAAACCGAAGTGGGCTAACAGCGATAGCAGCACGGCAAGCAGCATGGCCCCGACGCCGACCGGGTTGATGTCATACAGGTGCGCCCGCTTGAACTCGATGCCGGGCGGGCTGAGCCCCAGCGTCTTGTTGATCACCAAATCGGCGACCAGCGCGCCCACCCACGATGCCGCCACATCGGAGAACACCGCCAGCGTGTGCTCGATCGCCTCGTAGACGCCAAGCTCCATCAGCAGCAGGGCGATCGCGATGTTGAACACCACCCACACCACCCGGCCCGGATGGCTGTGCGTCAAGCGCGCAAAGAAGTTGGACCAGGCGATCGACCCGGCGTAAGCGTTGGTCACGTTGATCTTGATCTGCGACAGTGCGACGAACGCCCCTGCAAGGACGAGCGCCGCCATTGGCGAGGCGAGCACGTAACCGAACGCCACCCGATACATCTGGGTCGGCTGCACCGCGTCGTTAGCCAAGAGCCCGCTTCGCAGCACGAGGTAGGCGAGGAACGACCCTGCGAGCAGCTTCGGAGTGCCGAACACGATCCAGCCCGGCCCGGCCGCCAGCAAGGCGATCCACCAGGCCCGGCTGGAACGATGGGCCGTGCGCAGTGGCATGAAGCGCAGGAAGTCCACCTGCTCGCCGATCTGCGCCACCAGCGAGAACACCACCGACGCCGCCGCCCCGAACAGCAGTGGGTCGAAGCCCCGGCCGGACACGCCGCGGTAGCTGGCCCATTCCTGCAGCGGACCGAAACCGTGCGCGAAAATGAACGCGAACGGCAGCAGGTTGCAAGCGAGCCAAACCGGCTGCGTCCACATCTGTAGCCGGCTGATGAAGGTAATGCCGTGCATCACCAGCGGGATCACAACGACGGCGCACAGCACGTAGCCCGCCCATAGCGGCAGGCCAAAACACGCCTGCAGCATCGACGCCAGGATCGCCGCCTCGATCGCAAAGAAGATGAACGTGAATGACGCGTAGATCAACGACGTGATCGTCGAGCCGATATAGCCGAACCCGGCACCGCGCGTGAGAAGATCGATGTCGACGCCGTAGCGCGCCGCGAAATAGGTGATCGGCAAGCCCGTTGCGAAGATCAGCACCGCGGCAAAAACGATCGCCGCCACGGCGTTGCTGACGCCGTAGTCGACGGTGATAGTGCCGCCGATGGCCTCCAGCGCAAGAAACGAAATTGCACCCAGCGCCGTGTTCGCCACGCGCCACGCGGACCAGCGCCGCGCGCTTTTGGCGGTGAAACGGAGCGCGTAATCCTCCATCGTCTGGTTCGCCACCCACTGGTTGTAGTCGCGCCGGATGGGAATGATGCGCTGGCGTATCGCCATGCGATGACTGTCTCCTTTACTGATCGATGCTGCGGCGCCATGTCACCTTAGCAATCGATGGTGCGGTGATGCTTACACCGGCGTCATACGTCATTCGACGTATTTCCGCAGCGCAGCACGACCGTGAAAGGTGCGTCACCGGCACGTCGTTGTGCGCCTCAATCGAATCTCGGAGATCATGATGGCTGACGCCCCACCCGACCAAAAGCCAAGCTCGTTGCGCCGTCGTCATTTGTTGGCAGGCATGGCGGCGTTGCCGGCAGCCACCATGCTACCTCGCGTCGCGTGGGCCGCCGGGCCGCCGACCGCGACCGTCAACACGTCCGGCCTCGCGGTGACCGACGATACCGTCACTTGCGGCATCCTGCACTCCCTGACCGGGACGATGGCGCTGAGCGAGACCGGCGCAACCGAGGCGGAGAAGTTGGCTATCTCCCAGATCAACGAGTCGGGCGGTGTGCTGGGGCGGCAGATCAAGGTCATCCAGGAAGACGGCGCCAGCGACTGGCCGACCTTCGCCGAGAAGGCTCGCAAGCTGTTGGCCAGCGATCATTGCGCCGCCGTGTTCGGTTGCTGGACGTCGGCCTCGCGCAAGGCGGTGTTGCCGGTGTTCGAGCAGCTGAACGGCATGCTGTATTACCCAACGTTCTACGAGGGGCTCGAGGAGTCCAAGAACGTCATCTACACCGGGCAGGAAGCCACGCAGCAGATCCTGGCCGGCCTCAATTGGGTCAACAAGGAGAAGAACGCCAAGAGCTTCTACCTGATCGGCTCCGACTACATCTGGCCGCGCACGTCCAACAAGATCGCGCGCAAGCACATCGAAGGCCACCTGACCGGCTGCAAGGTCGTCGGCGAGGACTATTTCCCGCTCGGCAGCACGCAGTTCAATTCGGTGATCAACAAGATCAAGCTGAGCAAGCCCGACGTGATCTATGCCGACGTGGTGGGCGGCTCGAACGTCGCGTTCTACAAGCAGCTCAAGGCCGCCGGCGTCGACCTCAAGAAGCAAACGCTGATGACCATCTCGGTCACCGAGGACGAGATCGTCGGCATCGGTGGCGAGAACATCGCCGGCGCCTACGCTTGCATGAAGTACTTCCAGTCGCTCGACAATCCGAACAACAAGGCGTTCGTTGCCGCCTTCAAGAAGATGTATGGCGAGAAGGCGGTGATCGGCGACGTGACGCAGGCCGCCTATCTCGGGCCGTGGCTGTGGAAGCTCACCTGCGAGAAGGCGGGCAGCTTCGACGTCGACAAGATTGCCGTGGCATCGGGTGGCGTCGTGTTCGACAAGGCCCCGGAAGGCTACGTGCGCATCCACGACAAGAACCACCATCTGTGGAGCCGCACCCGCGTCGGCCTTGCGCAGACCGATGGCCAATTCAAGGTCGTGTATGAGACGCCGGATCTGATCGAGCCCAATCCGTTCCCGGTCGGCTACCAGTAACGACGCCTACGCCCCCGGCGCAGGTGCCGGGGGCACCCTCTGTCGCGCAGGAAAGGAGAGCTAGGATGCTGTTCGGATATTCCTTTGGCGACCTCGGTTCGATCATGGCGATGCAGGGCTTCGCCGGGTTGATCCTGTTCTCCGTGTTCCTGCTCATGGCGCTCGGCCTGGCGATCATCTTCGGCCAAATGGGCGTCATCAACATGGCGCATGGCGAGTTCATGATCCTCGGCGCCTACGTCACCTATCTTTGCTCGACGGCGTTCACCACCTGGATGCCCAGCTTGTTCGCGGCTAGCTTCATCGTTGGCATCGTGCTCGCTTTCTTCGCCGCCGGGTTGGCGGGGATGTTCGTGGAATGGGCGCTGATCCGGCACTTGTACAAGCGGCCGTTGGACACGCTGCTGGCCACCTGGGGCCTCAGCCTGATCATGCAGCAGATCTTCCGCTCGGTGTTCGGTGCGCGTGAGGTCGGCGTCGACCTGCCCGACTGGATGATGGGTTCGATCGCTGCCACCGACTCCATCGACATTCCGATCAACGGCATCATCGTCATGGTGCTATCGGTCCTGATCACCATCGGAGTTTACCTGCTGATCTTCCGCGCCGGCTGGGGCAAGCAGGTCCGTTCGGTGATGCAGAACCGCGCCATGGCGAGTGCCGTCGGCATCGATACCGAACGAGTCGACCGCTACACCTTCGGCCTCGGCTGCGGCATTGCCGGCGTCGCCGGGAGCGCATTCACGATGATCGGCTCCACAAGCCCGACCGCGGGACAGCTGTATATCGTGGATACCTTCCTGATCGTGGTCTTCGGCGGCGCGACGAGCCTGGCCGGCACCATCGCCTCCGCATTCACCATCTCGCAGACGCGATCGATCCTGGAGTTCTTTCTCAGCGGCTCGATGGCGCAGGTGCTCGTGTTGCTGACGGTGGTCTGCATCCTGATGGTGCGCCCGCAAGGCCTGTTTGTCTTGAAGGTGCGGCGATGAGGGGAAGTGCCATGAACAGCAATGCGTTCCTGACGCGCAAGGACATCATCTGCTTCGTGCTGCTTGCGGTGCTGTTGCTGGGGGTGTTGCCGGCGGTGCTCGATCCGTTCCGCCTCAACCTGTTCGGCAAATATATCACCTACGGCTTCGTCGCGCTGGGGTTGGTGCTATGCTGGGGCGATGCGGGCATTCTGAGCCTTGGCCAAGGGGTGTTCTTCGGCCTCGGCGGCTACTGCATGGCCATGTATCTCAAGCTCGAGGCGTCCACGCCGGAAGCGACCAAAATCCAGTCGACCCCGGGCATTCCGGACTTCATGGACTGGAACCAGATTACGTCACTGCCGTATTTCTGGCGACCCTTCCACCATCTGAGTTTCGCCATGATCGCGATCCCGCTGGTACCCGTGCTGCTCGCGCTGGTGATCGGGTTCGCGATGTTCAAGCGTCGGGTCGGCGGCACGTATTTCGCGATCATCACACAGGCGATAGCGTCGATCCTGACCATCCTGATCATCGGCCAGCAAGGCTATACCGGTGGCGTCAACGGCATCACCGATCTGCGCACGTTGGACGGTTGGGACATCCGCACCGACAGCGCCAAGTTCATCCTCTACATGGGCAGCGCCATCCTGCTACTACTGTTGATGGTGCTGGCGCAGTTCGTTCGGCGCAGCAAACTCGGACGCATCCTCGTGGCAATGCGCGATAAGGAGGACCGGGTCCGTTTCTCCGGCTACGACGTGGCCAGTTTCAAAATCTTCGTGTTTTGCTTCGCCGCCGCGTTGGCCGGGATCGGCGGTGCGATGTTCACCCTGCAGGTCGGTTTCATGTCGCCCTCGCTGGTCGGCATCGTGCCATCGATCGAAATGGTGATCTACTGCGCCGTCGGCGGACGCACGTCCATCTTCGGCGCGATCTACGGCACGCTGCTGGTGAACTACGCCCGCACGACCTTCTCCGAAGACTTGCCGCAAGTTTGGTTGTTCGCGATGGGCGCTCTGTTCATCCTGGTCGTCGTGGTGTTCCCGGATGGGTTCGCTGGGATCTACCGCCGCTACGCCGATCCGTGGGTGGATCGGATGCTCGGCACCAAGCCGCGCGACAAGCGGGTGGCGGACGTGGCGGATGCGCCGCACAGCGTCGTTGCGGAATAGGAGGCGGCGATGAGCGACACCGTTACCGACTTCCTGCTCGCCGTCGAAGGCCTGTCCGTATCGTTCGATGGCTTCAAGGCGGTCGACAACCTGTCCTTCTATGTCGACCCGAACGAGATCCGCGTGATCATCGGCCCGAACGGTGCCGGTAAAACCACGGTGCTCGACCTGATCTGCGGCCGCACCAAAGCGACGGACGGCTCGATCAAGTTCGGCGGCGCTGAGCTCACCACGATGAAGGAACACCAGATCGTCCGCGCCGGCGTCGGCCGTAAATTCCAGAACCCGTCGATCTACGAAGATCTGACGGTACTCGAGAACCTCGAGATCTCGTTCCCGCGCGGCCGCTCGGTGTTCGGCGCGCTGAGTTTTCGTCGCGACGCCGAGGTGCGCGACCGCATCGAGGAGGTCGCCGCGATGATCTTCCTGAGTAACCACCTGGACCAGCAGGCGGAGTATCTCAGCCACGGACAGAAGCAGTGGCTCGAGATCGGCATGCTGCTGATCCAGGACCCGGCGTTGCTGATGCTGGACGAGCCGGTCGCCGGCATGAGCGTCAGCGAGCGGAAGAAGACGGCAGAGTTGCTGCACCGGATCATCGAGAACCGCTCGGTGCTGGTGATCGAGCATGACATGGGGTTCGTGGCCGACATCGCCCACAAGGTGACGGTGCTGCATCAAGGCCGGGTCATCTCCGAAGGGTCGATGGCGCACGTGCAGGCCGATCCCCGGGTCGTCGAAGTCTATCTTGGTCATTGAGGGAGGGCGCCATGTTTACCACAACCGGGCTTCGCGTCTCCTACGGCCAGAGCGAGGTTTTGCACGGGCTGGATCTCAAGGTGGCGCCAGGCGAGATCGTCGCCGTGCTGGGCCGCAACGGCATGGGCAAGTCCACGCTGATGAAGTCGCTGATCGGGCTGATCCCGACCAAATCGGGCGAGATCCGGCTGAAGGACGCGGTTCTGACCGGGTTGAAAAGCCACAAGCGGGTCGAGAAAGGCATAGCCTACGTGCCGCAGGGGCGGATGATCTTCTCCGCCATGACGGTGCAGGAAAATATCGAGACCGGGCTGTTCGTGCGCAACAAGTCGGAGGTGCCGGAGCACCTGTACGAGCTGTTCCCCGTGCTGAAGGAGATGCGGCGGCGCCGTGGCGGCAATCTGTCGGGCGGCCAGCAGCAGCAACTCGCCATCGCCCGCGCGCTCGCCACCGACCCGAGCGTGCTATTGCTGGATGAGCCGACCGAGGGCATCCAGCCTTCGATCATCCAGGAGCTGGGGCGCACGCTGAAGCGCATCCGTGACGAGCGCGGGCTCAGCATCGTTGTGTCGGAGCAGGTGCTGACCTTCGCGCTCGACATCGCCGACCGAATTCTCGTGCTGGAGGGGGGGCGCATCGTCCACGAGGCCGCCCGCGCCGACGTGGACGAGGAGAAGGTGGCGCGCTTCCTGGCCGTCTGACATCTAAACCTGGAGAGGAAAGCAAACGTGACTGAGACCCTGATCAAAGTCGACCTGGCGACGTCCCCCTACGAGAACGACCAGATCCATAATCGCTGGCATCCCGACCTGCCGATGGTCAGCACGGTGAAGCCCGGCGACGACTTCATCATCGAGTGCTACGACTGGACCGGCGGCTTCATCAAGAACGACGAATCCGCCGCCGACGTGCGCGACATCGATCTCAGCATCGTGCACTTCCTCAGCGGCCCGATCGGCGTCGAGGGCGCGCAGCCGGGCGACCTGCTGGTTGTCGACATCCTGGACATCGGCGCGTTCCCGCACAATGCCTGGGGCTTCAATGGCGTGTTCAGCCAGAAGAACGGCGGCGGCTTCCTGACGGAACAGTATCCCGAGGCGATGAAGTCGATCTGGGACTTCGAAGGCATGTTCACCAAGTCGCGCCACGTGCCCGGCGTGCGCTTCCCCGGCCTGATCCATCCCGGGCTGATCGGCTGCCTACCGTCCAAGTCGCTGCTCGAGACCTGGAACACGCGCGAACAGGGGCTGATCGACACCAACCCGACCCGCGTGCCCGGCCTGGCCAACCCGCCCTTCCCCAGCACCGCGCATATGGGCCGCATGAAGGGTGAGGCGCGGGACGCCGCAGCGGCCACCGGCGCCCGTACGGTGCCGCCCCGCGAGCATGGCGGCAACTGCGACATCAAGGATCTATCGCGCGGCGCGAAGGTGTATTTCCCGGTCTATGTCGACGGCGCCGGGTTGTCGCTGGGCGATCTGCATTTCAGCCAGGGCGACGGTGAGATCACCTTCTGCGGCGCGATCGAGATGCCGGGATGGGCGCATCTCAAGGTCGAGCTGATCAAGGACGGCATGGCGAAATACGGCGTGAAGAATCCGATCTTCAAGCCGAGCCCGATCAAGCCGTCCTACAACGACCATCTGATCTTCGAAGGCATCTCGGTCGACGAGCACGGCGGGCAGCATTATCTGGACGTGACGATCGCCTACCGCCAGGCGTGCCTGAACGCGATCGAGTACCTCAAGAAGTTCGGCTACACGGGAGGGCAGGCCTATTCCATCCTGGGCACCGCGCCCGTGCAGGGACACATCAGTGGCGTGGTCGACGTGCCGAACGCCTGCGCCACGCTTTGGATCCCGACCGATATCTTCGACTTCGACATCACGCCGAATGCGAGCGGGCCAACCAAATTCCTCAAGGGCGACGTGGACGTGCTCCACGCGCCCGATCTCTGACGGGGGCGGGCATGCCAGCCTACGATTATCTCTGCGGCGAGTGCGGGCCGTTCACCTCGGTTCGTCCGATGGCTGAATACGCACTGCCGCAGGACTGTCCCGGCTGCGGACAGGGTGCTCCGCGCGCCTTGTTGCAGGTGCCCGGGATCGCGCTCATGGCGGCCGGGCAGCGCCGCGCCCACGCGACGAACGAGCGGAGCGCACACGCGCCCCGTCTTGCTTCGGGCGGCGCACACCGGGCGGGCTGCAAGTGCTGTTCTCCGGCCGCAAAGCCGGCGGGTCCCGCCGCGGCAAAAAGCTTCCCGTCGCAGCGGCCCTGGATGATCAGCCACTAACCGGCTGCCACCTCAAGAACGGAAGAGCCAATATGCTCCACGGTGATATTTCCAGCAGCAAGGACACGGTCGGCGTCGCGGTCGTGAACTACAAGATGCCTCGCCTGCACACCAAGGCGGAGGTCCTGGCGAACGCGCACAAGATCGCCGACATGCTGGTCGGCATGAAGTCCGGCCTGCCCGGCATGGACCTGGTCGTGTTCCCGGAATACTCGACCCACGGGATCATGTACGACAGCAAGGAGATGTACGAGACGGCATCGTCCGTGCCCGGCGACGAGACCGAGATTTTTGCGGAGGCGTGCCGCAAGGCGAAAGTTTGGGGTGTCTTCTCGCTAACCGGCGAGCGCCATGAGGACCATCCTAACAAGGCGCCCTACAACACGCTGATCCTGATGAACGATAAAGGCGAGATCGTGCAGAAGTATCGCAAAATCATGCCGTGGGTGCCGATCGAGGGCTGGTATCCGGGCAACTGCACCTATGTCTCAGACGGCCCCAAGGGCTTGAAGATCAGCCTGATCATCTGCGACGACGGCAATTACCCGGAGATTTGGCGAGACTGCGCCATGAAGGGTGCCGAGCTGATCGTGCGCTGCCAAGGCTATATGTATCCGGCCAAGGAGCAGCAGATCCTGATGGCCAAGGCGATGGCCTGGGCGAACAACGTGTATGTGGCGGTCGCCAACGCCGCCGGCTTCGACGGCGTGTATTCGTATTTCGGCCATTCATCCGTCATCGGCTTCGATGGCCGCACGCTGGGCGAGTGCGGGACCGAAGAATACGGCATCCAATACGCCGCGCTGTCGGTCTCGCTGATCCGCGACGCCCGTACCAACATGCAGTCCGAGAACCACCTCTTCAAGCTGCTGCATCGTGGTTACACGGGCATGATCAACTCCGGCGAGGGTGACAAGGGCGCCGCGGACTGCCCATACGACTTCTACAAGAAGTGGATCACCGACCCCGAAGCAACACGTGAGATGGTGGAGGCCCTGACCCGTACCAGCGTCGGAACCGAGGAATGCCCGATCGAAGGCATTCCGGCCGCCCCGGCGCACCGATAGAAGCCGCATCGCTTCCCCGGTCCGATGCGCCGACGCGTGAGGGTCGAAAACGGCTGCGACCGGGTTCCACTGCCGACCGGCGTCCGGTAACCTCGGGGCAACCGGTGGGTTCGTATAATGAGTATGTCTGGCGTGTTTGCACGAGTGGTCGCGCTGGTCGGCGGCGGTGCCGTGGTGGTTCGAAGGGTGACGCAAGGGGCGCATAAGCCCGCCTGGGGGACAGCGCCGGACATCCCGATCGCGAAACCACAGGGCAATATCCCCACGCTCAAGATGCCAACGGCGCAAGGCTGGGCGGATGGCCAGACGCCGGTCGCGGCACCGGGGCTCGCGGTGAATGCGTTTGCACGCGACCTGGACCATCCACGATGGATCACGGTCCTGCCGAATGGCGACGTGTTGGTCGCCGAAGCGACGAATGCCGACCGCGCAGCCCGCAGCGTGTTCGACTACGCTATGGTCAGCACCATGAAGCGCGCCGCCGCCATGGGGGTGAGCGCCAACCGCATCACGCTGCTGCGCGACCGGGACGGCGATGGCGTGGCCGAGATCCAGCAGCCCTTCATGGAAGGCCTGAACCAGCCGTTCGGCATGGCTTTGCTGGGCGACAAATTCTATGTGGGGAATACCGACGGCATCGTCGTGTTTCCCTATGTCGAGGGGGCCGACCGCATCACTGCGCCGGGCCAGAAATTGACCGATTTCAAACCCGCCGGCCACTGGACCCGCAGCCTGCTCCCGAGTGTGGACGGCCAGCAGCTTTTTGCCGGTGTCGGTTCGCTGACCAATATCGCCGATAACGGGATGGAAGTGGAGGAAGGCCGCGCCTGCATCCATGTGCTGGATCTCGAAACGGGCCAGGACCGTATTTTCGCGGGTGGCTTGCGGAACGCCGTTGGCATGGCGTGGGAACCCACGACCGGCCTGTTATGGACGGTCGTCAACGAACGCGATGGATTGGGTGACGAAACGCCGCCCGACTATCTGACATCGGTGCGCGAAGGCGGGTTCTATGGATGGCCGTATTGCTATTGGGGGCAGACGGTGGACGATCGGGTGCCGCAGGACGCAGCCGCGGTGGCGACCGCCATCACGCCCGACTATGCGCTTGGCGGTCACACCGCGTCGCTCGGGTTGTGTTGGGTTCCCGCTGGCACGTTGCCGGGTTTTCCGGAGGGCATGGCCATTGGCCAGCACGGCTCGTGGAATCGCAGCACGTTAAGCGGCTACAAGCTCGTATTCATTCCGTTCGAGAATGGGCGCCCATCGGGACCGCCGCGCGATATCCTGTCGGGGTTTCTGGCGCCCGACGAGAAGGTTTCCTACGGGCGCCCGGTCGGGGTTACGCTGGGTGCGGACGGCCACTCCCTGCTGATGGCTGACGACGTGGGCAACGTGATCTGGCGCGTTACGGGCGCTGCGTAATACCGGTGCCGCCGATCCGGCGATAGACGAAGTCCTCCGACCGGGCCGACATCATCGCGGCTTCCATGATGGCGTGATCGGGCGACAGCGCGCAGGCCGGGTCGGTGGCGGCGGCGTTGCCCGTCAGGGCGAAGGCTTGGCAGCGGCATCCGCCCCAGTCGATTTCCCGCCGGTCGCAGCTGCGGCAGGGCTCTGCCATCCATGCCGTGCCACGGTAACGCTGGAACGCTGCGCTGGTCTGCCAAATCTCCTGCAGCGACGCGTCCCGCACGGACTCGAATGTCAGATCGGTCAGCGTTTCGGCCGCGTGGCAGGGTAGTACGCGGCCGGACGGCGTCACGTTCAGAAATTGGCGCCCCCACCCGCCCATGCAGGATTTCGGCCGGGCGGCATAATAATCCGGTGTGACGTAGTCGATCACGACGCTGCCCTGCAGCCTTCGCCGGGCATCGGCGACGATGGTATCGGCCATCTCGATCTGCGTCGGCGTGGGCAGCAGTGCATCCCGGTTGAGCAGGCCCCAGCCATAGTATTGCACGTGCGCGACCTCGATGCGCCCGGCGCCCATCCCCTCCCCCAGCGCGATCATCGCGGGAAGCCGCTCCAGGTTTTGCCGATGCACGACGAAGTTGACGGTCAACGGCAAGCCAGCGTCCCGGATCAATCGCGCCGCCGCGAGTTTTCGCGCATGGCCGCCCGGCAAACCACCGATGCGGTCGCCGACGTCGCTGTCCGCATCCTGGAAGCTCAGCTGGATGTGGTCGAGCCCGGCCGTCCGCAGCGCCGCAAGATACGGAGCGGTCAGCGTGACGCCGGAGGTGATCAGGTTGCTGTAGAGCTGTACCTCACGAGCGTGGCCGACCAGGGCGAGCAGGTCGCGCCGCACGGTTGGCTCGCCGCCGGAGAAATGGACCTGCAGCACGCCCAGCGCCGACGCCTCCGTCAGCACGCGTTGCCAACTCGCTGTGTCCAACTCCGCCGAGGCGCGATCCATCTCGAGCGGATTGGCGCAGTACGGGCATTGCAACGGGCAGCGATGGGTCAGCTCGGCCAGCAGCCCAAGCGGTGGCGCCGTCATAGCCGAACGACGCCCCGAGCCGTGAGGTCCTGCAACATCGCTACGACATCGGTCGCGATCACTCCACGCGCGGCATTGTAGCGTGCCGCCAGGTCGTCAACGATCGCGCCGACCGTCCTTGTGCCATCGACCAACTGCAACACCGCCAACGCGTGCTCATCGGGCATGAACAGCCGCTCGGGGGCCAGGACGACCCACCCGCCGCGCACCTTATCCTCCCGCATGCGGATGCCGGGTGCGAAGCTGGGAATGGACCCCTCGTCCGTCACGCAGCACCCGGCACGAAGGCACCCGGCGGAATCACGCCGGGCGTAACGTAGGCGAAATGCAGGGCGTCCAACTGGGACCACAGCACGCCGCACTTGAAGCGCAACGCATCCAACACCAAGCCTTGTTGCTCTGGCGTACGGGCATGTTCCTTCACGTAGGACAATGCGAAGTTCACGTCGTTCGGGGCCTGGGTCAGCCGCGGCGTGAAATAGGCCAGGGTGTCCGCCGTGATGAACTCGTAATGGGCCAGCATGCCCGATACCCGTTCGGCAATGATGCTCGGCGAGAACATCTCCGTCAGTGACGACGCGACCGCTTCCAGCACGGAACGGTCACGGACGAAATGCACATAGGCGTCGACGGCGAAGCGGGTGCCGGGCAGCAGGCCCGCCGTCGATTCGACATAGGCCGGGTCCAAGCCCACGCCTTCCGCCAATCGTAGCCACCGCGCAATGCCGCCCTCACCGGGAGCGTTCCCGTCATGGTCCACCAGCCGGGACCGCCATTCGCGCCGCAACTCCGCCGTCGGCAGCCGAGCCACCAGGCTGGCATCCTTCGCCGGGATTTGGCTTTGGTAGTAATAGCGGTTCAGCGCCCATGCTTGCACCTGGCTGCGCGTCAGTTTGCCATCGTGCAGCATGCGGTGGAACGGATGCAGGTTGTGGTAGCGTTCGGCCCCGATCGCATTCAGGGCGTCCTCCAGACCCTGCGGCGACAATAGCGCGTTCAAAACGCCACCTGCATACCGTCGAATGCCACCTGCCAACCCGCCCGCTCTACCTCGGCCCGCTCCGGTGAGTCGTCGAGCAGGACCGGGTTGGAGTTGTTGATGTGCAGCAGGATTTTGCGCCGAACGGCCAGCCCGGCAAAGGCCGCCATCACCCCGTGATCTCCGGAGACGCTCATATGCCCCATTCGGCGGCCGGTTTTTGGCCCCAACCCTGCCCTGATCATCTCATCGTCGCTCCATAGTGTCCCGTCGAACATGACCGTATCGGCCTGCCGTAACCGCGCCGCCAGGTCCGAAGTCATTGCGGCGCAGGCCGGGATATAAAACAGGGTGCGGCCGTTCTGTGACAGGGAAGCGCCGACCGTGTCGCCGTCGGCGTCGTCCGCACTCCCTTCCAGGTAGAGCGCCACCTTTCCGCTGACGGAAAATAGCCGCAGGGTCACGTCGTCAGCCAAGGTAATGTCGTCGTCCAGTTCCACTGCCCGGCGTGTGACGATGTCGCGGGCGAGGACGTTGAAAATTGGATTTGCATCCAGCACCGCGTGGATCCGCTTGGTCGCAATCAGTGTGAAGGGTTGCCGCTCCCGTAAATTGAGCAGGCCAGCGATCGAATCGACCTCGCCGGACGTCAGCACGACGTTGGTGATTGGGGAGGACCGAAGGCCTGCGTCGGGGTGCAGCTCCGGTGTTACGGCAATCTGCTGCCGCAAATCAGGCGAGGCATTCAACAGGGTCCAGGCCAAACCGTCGCCGGAGATTGCAACGGAAGCCTGAGTTCTTGGCCGGGCTGCCGAATCACCAGCGCGGGCGCGGCGACAAGCGGGAGCGTTGGAGTTCCACTGCGGAAACCCACCCCCAGCAGCGGCACCCAGAACGATGGCGCGCATGGCGCACATCCCGACCGGGCGCGCTAGGCGACCGGCCCGCGAGGCCAGCCGCGCAGCCGGCTATTTACGTTCGGCGCAGGCGTAGCTGTTGATCTCGGCGCCGAGCGCAATTTCGACGATCTTCGGTGTTTTCCAGGCCATGCCGGTCTCCTGATCCGCTGATTAAGCGGTCGAAGAGTTGGCTCAAGCGCGTCGTAAGTCAAGTCGCGCAGCCCTTGTCACCGGGTCGTGGCTCGTCGCTGCGCAAGGGGCGGATAGATCGGCTGAATTCCGCCCGGCCAACCAAGAAACCGTCATATCGCACTGCACACTCGCCCACTATCTCGAGCGCTATGCATCAGGGTACAATCGTTGTTACAGTGCCGGAAAGCGCGACGTGGTGGAGGAGGCCATGCACGAACGCCAACTCACGGTCCACCGAACCTGGGACCGGCCGGGAATGTCCAAGCGGGCAGCGGATGCCTCCGACGAATAATGCCATCCTACGCTATGGCGCGGCCTGAACAACAAAAACACGGGAGCGAACAATGGTAGACAAGATCCTGAGCGACGTCGCGAAAGAAATCGCGATCCGCGACCACTACGACAATTGGATCGGTGGCAAGTGGGTGCCGCCGGTGCGTGGACAGCATTTCGACAATATTTCGCCGATCAATGGCCGGGTGATCTGCACCATCGCCCGCTCGACCGCCGAGGATGTGGAGCTCGCGCTCGACGCCGCGCATGCTGCCCGGGAGGCATGGGGCCGCACCTCGCCCGCCGAGCGGGCGAACATGCTGAACAAGATCGCCGACCGGATCGAGAGCCGGCTGTCCACCCTTGCGTTGGTCGAGGCGATAGACAACGGCAAGCCGATCCGCGAGACAACGGCCGCCGACCTGCCGCTCGCGGTCGACCATTTCCGCTACTTCGCCGGCTGCATCCGCGCGCAGGAAGGCGGCATCAGCGAGATCGACCACGACACCGTCGCCTACCACTTTCACGAACCGCTCGGCGTGGTGGCACAGATCATCCCGTGGAACTTCCCGCTGCTGATGGCGGTTTGGAAGCTCGCCCCGGCCCTGGCCGCCGGCAACTGCGTCGTGCTCAAGCCGGCCGAGCAGACCCCGATGAGCATCGCCGTGCTGATGGACATGCTGGCGGACATCCTGCCACCCGGCGTGCTGAACGTGGTGCAAGGGTTCGGCGTGGAGGCCGGCAAGCCGCTTGCGCAATCCAAGCGGGTGGCCAAGGTCGCGTTCACCGGCGAGACCACCACCGGCCGGTTGATCATGCAGTATGCGTCCGAGAACATCATTCCCGTCACGCTCGAGTTGGGCGGCAAGTCACCCAACATCTTCTTCAAGGACGTGATGGCCGAGGACGACGACTTCCTCGACAAGGCGCTCGAAGGCTTCACCATGTTCGCATTGAACCAAGGTGAGGTCTGCACCTGCCCAAGCCGCGCGCTGGTGCATGAGAGCATCTACGACCGCTTCATGGAACGGGCCGTGGCGCGCACCAAAAAGATCGTGCAGGGCAACCCGCTCGAGATGAGCACGATGGTCGGCGCCCAGGCGTCCAACGATCAGTTGGAAAAGATCCTGTCCTACTTCGACATCGGGGCGCAGGAGGGCGCCAAGGTGCTGACCGGCGGCAAGCGCGCGACTATGGAGGGCGACCTGGCGGGTGGCTACTATGTCGAGCCGACGATCCTCGAAGGCCACAACAAGATGCGCGTGTTCCAGGAGGAGATCTTCGGGCCGGTCGTGTCGGTCACCAAGTTCAAGGACGACGAGGAAGCGCTCGCGATTGCCAACGATACGCTCTACGGGCTCGGCGCGGGCGTTTGGTCGCGCGACGGTAATCGCGCCTACCGCTTCGGTCGCGCCGTGCAGGCAGGCCGGGTTTGGACGAACTGCTACCATCTGTATCCCGCCCACGCCGCGTTCGGTGGCTACAAGGCAAGCGGCATCGGGCGCGAAAACCACCGCATGATGCTGGACCACTACCAGCAGACCAAGAACATGCTGGTCAGCTACAGCCCGAAGGCGATGGGCTTCTTCTAGCCAAGACGGCCGGAGCGGGTTTGAACCCGCTCCGGACCGCGCAGGAGCCAGCATGGTCGATCGCGTCACTGTCACCCCGGCCGCCGAAGCGGTCATCGCGCGGATCAAGGCGCTGCACGGGCCCTTGATGTTCCATCAGTCGGGTGGCTGCTGCGACGGCAGCTCGCCGATGTGCTACCCGCTGCACGAGTTCCGCGTCGGCGCGCAGGACGTTCGGCTAGGGGAGATCGCCGGGTCGCCATTCTACATCGGCGCGGCGCAGTTCGAATATTGGGAGCACACCCAGCTCATCATTGACGTCGTGCCGGGCCGCGGCTCCGGCTTCTCGTTGGAGGCCCCCGAGGGCGTCCGTTTCCTCACCCGCAGCCGCGTGTTCTCCGATCAGGAGGCCGCTGCGCTGACCGCCGCCGGCCCGCCGACGCACGGTGACGCACCCGCGGCGCAGGCCGCCGGGGGCCACACTCGCGCATGACCGGGTCCGTCCGACCCTTTCGACGTTAGGGCAGGCCAGACCCGGCGGGGTGTGGCGGCTGTAGTCTCGGCCCGGCACCGAATAGCTTCTCGCGGTAGGTCCCGGCCGCGTAGCTCGTCTTGTAGACCCCGCGCGCCTGCAACTCCGGCACCAGCAGATCGACCGCCGCCTCCCAGCACTCCGGCGCCACGGTCCGCGACAGGTTGAAGCCGTCGACATCCGCCTCCGCCACCCAGGCCTGCAACGCGTCGGCCACCTCGGACGCGCTTCCCACGATCGGCGGCTGCCGGCTGCCGAGCACGAACTGGTCCGCCAGCATGCGCTTGGTCCAGCCCGGGCCGAGTTGCCGGGTCATCGCCTCGATGTTGGACCGGATCGCCTCGGTCGGTGACGCGTCGACTGGTTCGTCCCAGCCATAGCGCGCGAAATCGATCCCGAGCGACGCGCTGGCATGGGCGAGAGCACCCTCCACGCTGCTATGCGCCCGATACTCCGCCAGCAGCGCCTGGGCATCGGCCGGGGTGCGGCCGATCACGAGCGTCGCGCCGGCGAACACCCGAATGCTGCGGGGAGCAGCCCGAGCCCGCAGATCCGCCACCAGTCGCGCGACACCCGATTTACTGCCGCCGTTGACGAACACGCATTCGGCGTGACGCCCGGCAAAGGTCCGGCCGCGCTCGCTGCTGCCAGCCTGGTACAGCACCGGTGTGCGCTGGGGTGTCGGGGCGACCAGGGCCATGGCGTCGAACCGGTACTGCGCCCCGGCGTGCTGCACGCGGCGCACGCGGGCCGGGTCGGTGAAACAGCCTGGTTTCCCGGCCACCGCGCCGTCCTCCCAGCTGTGTTCCCACAGGGCGTAGACAGCCTGCATGAACTCGTCTGCCAGGTCGTAGCGGTCGTCATGGGCCATCTGCGCGCCGAACCCCATCGCGCGCGCCGCGCTGTCCAGATAGCCGGTGACGATGTTCCAACCGATGCGCCCGCCGGTCAGCTGGTCCAGCGTCGACATGCGGCGGGCGAAGGTGAAGGGCTGCTCGTACGCCAGGTTCACCGTCACGCCGAAGCCCAGATCCGAGGTGACGGCCGCCATCGCGGACACCAGCAGCATCGGGTCCAGCAGAGGCACCTGCACCGCCTCCCGCAGGGCAGCATCGGGCGATCCGCCGTAGACATCGTAGACGCCCAGAACGTCGGCCAGGAACAAGCCGTCGAACAGCCCGCGTTCGAGCAGCCTGGCGAGGCCAGTCCAATGGGCGAGGCTGCCGTATTCGGCGGAGCGGTCGCGCGGATGGGTCCACATGCCCTGTTGGATGTGGCCGACGCACGCCATGTCGAAGGCGTTGAGCCGGATTTGGCGACTCACGCCGGTCGCTCACCCGCCCATTCGCGCCACAGCATCATCAGCGCCGCCATGATTGCCGGGCCGAGGAACAGGCCCAGCAGGCCCCACATCTCCACCCCGCCCAGGATGCCAAGCAGCACCCAGATGAACGGCAGTTGCGTGGCGCCGCCGATCAACACGGGGCGCACGAAATGGTCAGCGGCGGCGGTTACGGCCAGTCCGATGCAGACCACGGCGATGGCCCAAACGATCGAGCCGTTCGCGGCTAGCAGCAAGGCTGCAATCGCGAAGATGATCGGAGCTCCGAACGGGATCATCGCCGCGACCGCAGTCAGGGCGCCGAACACCGTGGGATGGGGCACGCCCGCGAAGGCGTAGACGATGCCAAGCAGCACGCCCTCGCCCAGCCCGACCAGGACCAGCCCGTCCACTGTGCCATGAATGGAGGCGATGATCTGCCGGCCGACCCGCTCGCCATTCGGGCCAAATGTGCGCGAGGCGGCGCGGCGCATCTGTTGGGTCACCTCGTGGCCGCTGCGGAACAGGAAGAATAGCGTGAACAGCGTGAACACGAACAAGGTCAGCCGGCGGGCCACCTGGGCACCGATTTCCCGGCTCATCGAGCCGACCCGGCCGTTGCTGGTCCGCTCCACCAAATCCTTCGCACCCTGGGGATCGGCGAGATTCTGCTTCCACCAGCCATCCACCTGGGTCTCGAAAACCGGCAGATGCTTCACAAAATCCGGCTCTGGCACGCCGTGCTCGCGGGCGTTGTGCAGCCAGTCGGCCATGTTGTGGGCCTCATTTGCCAGCTGCATGCCGACGAGGCCGACGGGCACGATGAAGACCAGGGCCACCGCCAGGGTGAACAGCGACGGCAGCAGGATGTTGTGCTTGCCCTTGCCGAACCGCAGCTGCATGCGCCGGTATAACGGCCAGAGTGCCACCGCGAAAATACCGGCCCAGGCGAGCGCACTGAGGAAGTTCCACAGCGTGTAGACGCCCAGCACGAACAATCCCAGTGCCAGCGCCGCCACCGCGAGGTTTTGTGGCTTCGAGTTCATCACTGGGCCGCGTTGCGGGGCTGGGACGTCCATCACAGTGCCTCTTTGATCATTGCGGCCGCCCCTCTATGCAACATCGACAGCAACAAAAGTGTAAAAGCGCGGTATCGTTCCGCTGCTCGTTGAGGCCGGCGCCGAAAGCGCCTGCCGGCTAGGCGCCGGTAGCCAGCTTCATGGCCGCCATGCCGCCCTCGACATGCCGGGCGGAGGCCAGACCCGCCTCCTGTGCCCGTTGCACCGCCATCGCACTGCGCTCGCCGAACGCACACAGGAATAGCAGCGGCTTGCCGGCGGCGGCCGCGAACTCCTCCAGCATGGCACCGGACCCGAAGCTGCGCTGCAACTCCGAATAGGGGGTGTGGACCGAGCCCGGGATCACGCCATGCTTGTCCCGCTCGATCGTCTCGCGCAGGTCGACGAGAACCACATTGCCGGCCCGGAGCATGGTCTGCGCCTCGGTGGCACATACCGCCCAGCCGCGGCGAGCGATGTCGGCCTGCAGGAAGCCCTGGCGCAAATTCGCCGGGACGGCAACGTCCATCATCTTGGGATTCGGCAGGTTCAGCGACGCCATCAGGGCTGCGTATTCGTCGGCCCCCTTCACCTGCAGGCGCGGGTTGCAGCGCTTCTCCTCGCCGATCGTGCTGACGGTGTCGCCCTTGTAGTCGTGCGCCGGGAACACGAGCGTCTCCTCCGGCAATTTCAGCAGGCGTTGCAGGCTCTCGTATTGCGCTCGCGAATCACCGTTCTGGAAGTCGGTCCGCCCGGTGCCGCGGATCAGCAGCGTGTCGCCGGTGAACACCCGGTCCGCCATGGTGAAGCTGTACGAATCGTCCGTGTGACCCGGCGTGTACAGCACGTCCAGCTTCACTCCCTCGATCGCCAGCCGGTCGCCGTCGCCGATCCGCATGGAGACGACGTCGACCTTGCTGTGCTCGCCCATGACGGTGATGCAGTGCGTCCGGTCGCGCAGCGCCCCCAGCCCGGTAACGTGGTCGGCATGCAGATGCGTGTCCACGGCCTTGACCAGATGCAGGTCCAACTCCTCCATCAGCTTGAGGTAGCGGTCGACCTTCTCCAGCACCGGGTCGATGATCAGCGCCTCGCCGCCACGGCGGCTGGCCAGCAAATAGCTGTATGTGCCGGACGTGCTGTCGAAGAGTTGCCGAAAGATCATGGCCACCTCCGCATTCCTGGTGGTCTGAGGGTGCCGCCGGGCGCTGTCAAACGCAAGCTCAGTGCCCGGATCCCGCCGGGTCTTTCGAGATGCGGTCCATCAGCGCCATCATCACACCGCTCACGACGAACAGCAGCAGCAACCCGGCCCGCCACGCCAGGGCGCGGTTCTCCAGGGTGGGCGCGTCCATGAAATCCTCCAGCACGTGGATGGCGGCAATCGCCACGATGCTGGTGAGGAGCTTGAGCTTGATCTCCGCGAAACCGACATGGCCGATCCAATCGGGGCGGTCCGGGTGGTCGTCCAGATGCATCGGGCCGACGAAGTTCTGGTATCCGGCGAACATCACCATCAGCAGCAGATTGGCGACGAGCGAGAGGTCGATCAGCCCGAGGATGCCGATGATGAAGTGGTCCTCGCTGCCCGCCAGGCCGTGCAGCACGAGTTCGACGGCCGACAGCACGAACTTGCCCAGCACCAGCGCGAGCCCGACGGCGAGACCGAGGTAGAACGGGACCAGAAGCCAGCGGCTGCCGAAGAGCAGGAATTCGATCGCGCGTTCGAGGCGGGCAAGGCGGGTCATAGGGATAGGGTATAGCAACGATTGCGGGATTTATGGCCACCCGCTCAGGGGACGTTCGTAGGTTCCATTTCGGCCGGGGTCAGCCCCGTTGATTTCGCCTTTACCGCTTGGGGCACGGCGATCAGCAGCAGCAGGGCCGCGCAGCCGAGCAGCAGCTTGATCCCGACTTGTCGATACACCAGGCCCCCCGCCAGCCCACCGGCCAGGAAGCAGAGCACGGTCATGCCGTGCAGCCGCAGATTGGCGAGCACCGTCTCCCGCTCGGCCCTCCGCTCGCCCCCGCAGGCCATGTCCAGCAACAGGCCCAGCCCGATGCCGATGTCGGTGGCCATGCCCGAAATGTGGGTGGTGCGGACCCGTGCGTTCGAGATGCGGGTCACCACGGCGTTCTGCAGCCCCATCAGGAAGCTGAGCCCCAGGACCAGTACGGGCCCACGCCAAAGCGGCCAGAGCAGCGGACCCGTCAGGCTCAGCGCCGCCATGAGGACCGCCTCGGCGAGGATGCTGAGCGCGTAGACGCCGCGGATGTCCCGACGCCGCCCGATCGCGATGATCAAGCTCGAAACAGCGGCGCCGAAAATGAAGGTGCCGACGATCGCGAGCAGGAAGGCGGCCTGCCGAATTTGTCCAAAGGCGGCGCGATCCGAGGCCGACGAGACGTTGCCGGTCATATTGGCCGCGAAGAACCCGACCGCCTGAAAGGCAGCGACGTTCACGGCGCCGGCGATTGCGGCCAAGGTGCCGGCGAGGCGCCGATCGATCCGATTGGTTCGGGCGGCGCCTTGCTGGACGAGCATGCGGCCAGCCCTAGCGCCGGCCCCGCTTCATCCCACGCTTCTTCATCTTCTCCGGGTCATACCCTCCCCCGCCGGGTCCCAGCGGCTCCGGCGTCCGGTCCCGCTTGGCCGCCCCGATCCGCTGCGGCATCGGCGGCGGTTCCAGCCCCAGTTGCAGCGCCTCCAGCCGCTTGATCTCGTCGCGTAGCCGGGCGGCCGCCTCGAACTCCAGATCGGCCGCGGCAGCCCGCATGCGCTTCTCCAGGTCGGCGATCGAGTGCGCGAGGTCCTTGCCCACCATGTCCGTCACGCCGGCATCCTTCACCGGGGACACGGTCACGTAGTCCTGTTCGAACACGCTGTTCAGCGCGGCGCCGATCTGCTTACGCACGCTGGTGGGGGTGATGCCGTGCGCCTCGTTCCACGCCTGCTGCTTGGCCCGGCGGCGTGACGTCTCCTCCAGCGCATTGCGCAGGCTGTCGGTCATCACGTCGGCATACAGGATCACCCGGCCGTCGACGTTGCGCGCTGCGCGGCCGATGGTCTGCGTCAGGCTGGTCTGCGAGCGGAGGAAGCCTTCCTTGTCCGCGTCCAGGATCGCGACAAGGGCGCATTCGGGGATGTCGAGGCCTTCGCGCAGCAGGTTGATGCCGATCAGCACGTCAAACACGCCGAGCCGGAGGTCGCGGATGATCTCGATCCGCTCCAGCGTGTCCACGTCGCTGTGCAAATAGCGCACTTTGACGCCATGCTCGGTCAGGTAGTCGGTCAGATCCTCTGCCATGCGCTTCGTCAGTGTGGTGACGAGGGTCCTTGCCCCCATCGCCACGGTGGCGCGGATTTCGTGCAGCAGGTCGTCCACCTGGTGCTCGACGGGGCGGATCTCGGTCACCGGGTCGATCAGGCCGGTGGGGCGGATGACCTGCTCGGCGAACACGCCCTGTACCCGCTCCAGTTCCCACGGCCCCGGGGTCGCGCTGACGAAGACGGTTTGGGGCCTAAAGTGCTCCCACTCCTCGAATTTCAGCGGCCGGTTGTCGATGCAGCTCGGCAGGCGGAACCCGAACTCGGCCAGGATCGATTTGCGCACGTTGTCGCCCCGCTCCATCCCACCGATCTGGGGGACGGTCACGTGGCTCTCGTCCACGATCAGCAGGGCGTTCTCGGGCAGGTATTCGAACAGCGTCGGCGGCGGTTCCCCGGGGTTTCGGCCCGACAGGAAGCGGCTGTAGTTCTCGATCGACTTGCAGGACCCGGTGGTCTCGATCATCTCGAGGTCGAAGGTGGTCCGCTGCTGCAGCCGCTCCGCCTCCAGCAGCTTGCCCTCCTTCACGAACACGTCCAGCCGGTCCTTCAGCTCCGCCTTGATGCCCGAGATCGCCTGGATCAGCGTCGGGCGCGGCGTCACGTAGTGGCTGTTCGCGTAGATGTGGACCTCGTTCAGCGTCGCCGTGATCTCGCCGGTGAGCGGGTCGAACTCGCTGATCGCCTCGATCTCGTCGCCGAACAGGCTGATCTTCCAGGCGCGATCCTCGTAGTGGGACGGAAAGATGTCGACGGAGTCGCCACGTAAACGAAAAGTGCCGCGCTGGAAGGCGGCGTCGTTGCGGCGGTACTGCTGCTCGGCCAGCGCCCGGGCCAGCGTGTCGCGCGAGATGCTGCCGCCGACTTCGAGCTTCACCACCATGCGGCTGTAGGTTTCGACCGAGCCGATACCGTAGATGCAGGATACCGACGCGACGATCACGACGTCGTTGCGCTCCAGCAGGCTCTGCGTCGCCGCGTGGCGCATGCGGTCGATCGCCTCGTTGATCTGGCTGTCCTTCTCCACATAGGTGTCGGTGCGCGGGACGTAGGCTTCCGGCTGGTAGTAGTCGTAGTAGCTGACGAAATACTCCACCGCGTTGTCCGGGAAGAAGCTTTTCATCTCGCCGTAGAGCTGGGCAGCCAGGGTCTTGTTGGGCGCCAGGATCAGGGTGGGGCGCTGGGCGTGTTCGATCAGCTTGGCCATGGTGAAGGTCTTGCCCGACCCGGTGACGCCGAGCAGCACCTGATCCCGCTCGGGTGCATTGATCCCGGCCCACAGGTCCCGGATGGCCGTCGGCTGATCGCCCGCCGGCTCGTACTCGCTGACCACCGTCAGGCGCTTGGTGACCGGCTTGGCCGGCTGGCGCTTGGGCTCGAACGTCACGGTGCCGACCAGGTCGCGGTTGGTCTGCCCACGGGTGCGGGCCGGCGCTTTCGGAACCTTGGCGGACGGCTTGGCGATCACTTCGGACATCGGGCACTCCCAGTCGCAGGTAAAGATGGCGACGCGCCCTCGTCACGTCGATACCCCGCACCCGGCTTTACCGGGCGCGCCCCTGCCGCTATGCCCGCCCGACGTTTCCGCCCGGAGTGCTCGTCCTGCGATCCCTGCTGCGCTGGTTCCTGCGCTTCGGCCCTATACGGCGCTGGCACTACCGGCCGGCCCTGCGCCTCCACAGCCGGGCCAAGGCGCGTGTGGCCGCCGACTCGGGCACCACACCCATTGCCGTCGCCAACATCATGGCCCGGTTCACCCCCGCGGAGCACCTGGCCCGCGCCGACGCCTATTTCGTGCGCGAGGATGAGGAAGCCTCGCTGTTCCGCCGCCCGTTCCAAAGCCCCGCCGACACGCAGCCGCGCCTGGCCGGCATCTCCACCGTGCTGCAATTGCTCGATTTGCCCGACGGCGCCCATGTGCTGGATTTTGGCTGCGGCACCGGCTGGCTGGCCCGCTGCCTGGCCACCATGGGGGCGAACGTGGTGGCGACCGACGTGTCCTCCAACGTGCTCGAACTCGGCCGGCGCTTTCTGGCCCGTGACCCGCTGGCCGCCGAGTTGCACATAGAATTCCGCCGCTTCGACGGCACGCGCCTGCCGGCCGAAGACGCCAGCATGGACCGCATTGTGTCGTTCGACGCCTTCCACCACGTGCTGGACCAGCAGGCGACCCTGGCCGAGATGGCCCGCGTCCTGAAACCCGGCGGCATCGCTGTCTTCCACGAACCCGGCCCCGAGCACTCCGGCACCCCCGACGCGCAGTACGAGATGGCCCACTTCTCGGTGATCGAGAACGACATCGACGTGCATGCGATCTGGCGCATGGCCCAGGGCTGTGGCTTCACCGACATCCGCATGGCCCTGCCCGCTTTGCAGTCGCCCATCGTGCGCCTGTCGGATTTCGACCGGATTGCGGCCGGCCGGCCATCCCTGCCGGACCTGCGCGACGCGATGCAGAACATCGTCGACTTCAGCTACAACCTGCGGATCTTCGCCTTGTACAAAGGTGGCTCACTCCGCTAATGCTGTTCTACGAGCCGCTTTTCCTCTTTCTGTTCTTCCCCATCGTGTTCGCCGCCTTCCTGGCGGTGCGGCACCGGGCCGGGCCACGCGCGGCCGTGCTGCTGGCGGCCAGCCTGTTCTTCTATCTATGGAGCGAGCCGCTCTTCGTTCCCGTGGTGCTGCTCACCTGCGTTACCGACTACCTGCTGGCGCTGCAGGTCGCGAAAGGCAGCAAGGCGGCCCTGGCGCTCGGCGTGCTGATCAACATCGGCGTGCTGGTCTATTACAAATACACCGGGTTCGCGGTCGACAACCTGGACGTGCTGCTGGTGGGGGCCGGCCTGACGCCCTGGCATCTGGGGCAGGTGGCCCTGCCGATCGGCGTCTCGTTCATCGTGTTCGAGAAGATCACCTACCTCGTCGACATCAACCGGGGCCGCAGCCGGCCCGCGCCGGGGTTCGCCACCTACCTGCTGTACGTCTTCCTGTTCCCCAAGCTGCTGGCCGGCCCGATCATCAAATACCACGAACTCGAGGCGCAGCTGCTCGCCTATGGACGGGAGCGCCGCGGCGACCTGACCGAGGGCCTGCGCCGCTTCATGCTGGGCGTGGTGAAAAAGACCATGCTGGCCGACACGCTCTCCACCGGGGCGGACATGACCTTCGCCGCCGACCCGGCGCAACTCGGCGGCGCCGATGTCTGGTGGGGCGTGCTGTTCTTCACCTTCCAGATCTACATCGACTTCAGCGCCTATTCCGACATGGCAATCGGGCTCGCCCGCATGTTCGGCTTCCGCCTGAACGAGAATTTCAACAAGCCGTATATCTCGTGCAGCATCACCGAGTTCTGGCGGCGCTGGCACATCTCGCTGTCGACCTGGATCCGCGACTACCTGTACATCCCGCTCGGCGGCAACCGCGTCGCTCCGTGGCACCGGTACCTGAACCTGTGGGTGTGCTTCCTGGCCAGCGGCTTGTGGCACGGCGCCGCTTGGACCTATGTCGCCTGGGGCGCCTACAACGGCGTGTTCCTGGTCCTGGAGCGCCTTTTCCTGTTGCGCTGGCTCGATCGGATGCCGCGAGTTGCTGCCAACGCGTGGACCTTCATCGTGACCGTTGCAGGCTGGCTGGTGTTCCGCGCCGTCTCGTTGGGGCAGGCTGACATCATGTTCAGCGCCATGCTCCACCCCGGCCGGCCCAGCAGCGTCGTCGGCCTATACCGCACGCCTTTGATGATGGCCGCGATGGCGGCCGCGGCCCTGGTCTCGTTCCTGCCGCGCGTGCCGGGCTTCGACCGCGCGCAGCAGGGGGTGGTGGCATCACCCGCCGGCCGCGCCGCGCTGGACCTGGTGCTGTCGCTGCTGTTCGTGTTCGCGTTGGCCAAGGCGTTGGCCGACCCGTTCAAGCCCTTCCTGTATTTCCGGTTCTGAGCCGATGCGCCGCATAGCCTTGCAAGTGCCCCTCCTGATCGGCGCCCTGGCGTGGGCCGCCGCGACGGCCCTGCTGCTGGTCAACCTGGCGCTGCCGATGCTGCACCACGGCCCGATGAAGCTGTCGCCGCCGCTGACCGGTGTGACCTACCCGGAGAAGCCCCGTGGCTCGTGGGACAGTCTGCTGCACGGGTCGTACCAGGCCAGCTACGCCCGGCTGATCGGCACGCGAATGCCGCTGTATGCCGATGCCGTACGGCTGCGCAACCAGGTCGAATACTCGCTGTTCGGCGTGTCCGCGATCCCGGCCTTGGCGGTGGGGCCGGGGCCGACGCTGTTCGAACTCGCCTACACCGAGGAATACTGCGCGCGCGACATCGCCGCCTGGCGCCCGGGGGCGGAGCAATGGGCGGCCCACATCCGCGAGATGCAGGATTTCGAGGAGCGCCGCGGCCGCGTGTTCCTGTATGTGCTGACCCCGTCCAAGGTCGCGCAATATCCGGGCATCATCCCCGTCGGCTACACCTGCCCGGCGCGGCCCGCGGACCGGACCGGCATGATCCCGGCCTGGCTCGCGATCCTGAAGGCGGCCGGTGTGCACGTGGTGGACACCACGGCGGTGATGACCAAGGCGCAGGGTGACTACCCGTTCGTCATGTACCCACGCGGCGGTTCGCACTGGAACGACGTGGGCGCGGCCCTGTCGCAGCAGGCGATCATGCGCGAACTGAACCGGCTGGACCCGGCGGGCGGCTTCGCGCCGTTCACCTTCACCTGGCACATGACGCCGAAACCGACCGGAATCGATGTCGATATCGCCAACCTGATGAACCTCATCAAACCGTTCCCGTACGACCCGGTGCCCGTCGTGGATGTGCAGCCGGCGCCGCCCCCGGTCCCGTGCCCGGAGACAAAGGTTACGATCGTAGGCGGTAGCTTCAGCCACGCAATGCTGGAGTTTTTGCGCCGAACGACCTGCAACCCGTCCGCCGTCGAATACGAATATTGGCACGCTTACACGCTGCACTGGACCCCGAAGGGACCGGAATTGCAGATCGGCGCCGACCCGGCACAGCGGCAGGCGGATGTCCTGGGTGCGGACGTTCTGGTCTACGAGGAAAACGAGCAGATCATGCGCGCGCCCCTCCACGGCCAAGCGCTCTGGCAATTCCTGCACGACCAGCCGGCACCCCGCACCGGGGCCGCAGGGTAGTGATGTGATCGTGTAGGGTGGGCTTCAGCCCACCATCTTTGCGGCTGGCTACGTTGGAGAACGCTTGCGGGGTGGCTTCGTCGCCGGCGCAGGGGTCTTGGCGGGGTAGTTGCACCAGGGCGCCGCCGGGCAGCGCCAGCACTCCGGCACACGTGCCTTACAAACGTACCGCCCGTGCAGGATCAGCCAGTGATGTGCTTGTTGCAGCATATCGGCCGGGATGCGGCGGACCAGGCCGTCCTCCACCTCGCGCACCGTCTTGCCGGGCGCGATCCCGGTCCGATTGCCCAGCCGGAACACGTGGGTGTCCACCGCCATGGTGCTCTCCCCGAACGCCACGTTCAGCACGACGTTCGCGGTCTTGCGGCCGACGCCGGGCAGCGCCTCCAGGGCCTCGCGGTTCGCCGGCACGACGCCGCCATGCTGCTCCACCAGGATGCGGGAGAGGGCGGCGACGTTCTTCGCTTTGCCTTGCCAAAGACCAATCGAGCGCACGAACGGGGCGATCCCCTCGGCCCCGAGCGCCGTCATCGCCGCGGGCGTGGGGGCGGCTGCGAACAGCGCGGGCGTGGCCTTGTTCACGGCCGCGTCGGTGGTCTGCGCCGACAGCGCGACGGCGACCAGCAGGGTGAACGGGTCGGTGAACGCCAGTTCGGTCTTGGCATCCGGATTGGCCGCGCGCAGGGCCTCGAGGAAGGGGCGGATGTTGGCGAGGGGCATACGGGGCGTTTTGCGCGGCCGTTTCGCGGGAACAGGAGGCATGGCGCCACCGTCGCCCGGCTGCCCGCCTGGTGACAAGCGCCACGATCGTGCCAAATGCGGTGCATGGATGCCGAACCGACCTTGTTTGAAGCCGTCGTCGTCCCGCATCGCAGCCTGTCGCCGCGCGGACTGAAGCTGTTGATCGGCGCCATCGTGACGCTGAGCGTCTGCAGCACGTCGGTGTTCTGGTGGCTGGGCGCCTGGCCGATCGCAGGGTTCAACGGCGTGGAGATCACCACGGCCCTGCTGCTGCTGCGCTACAATGCTCGGGCCGTGCGGGCGAACGAGGTGATTTTGCTCTCCCCGTCCGTGCTGCGCGTGATCCGCACCACCCAGGACGGCAAGCGCACCGAGGAAACGGTGTCCCCGGCCTGGATCAACGTGTTGCTGACGGATCGGCCCGGGCGGGTTCCGGGCCTATACTTGGCCGCCCATGGCAGACAACTCGAGGTGGGCGCCAGCCTCGGCGAACCGGAGAAGTTGGATTTGGCGCAGGCCTTGAAGGACGCACTGCACCGGTGGCGCAACCCGGTGTTCGACAATCCTCAGCTCGACCCTAACCGTTGAGCGTTCCGAGCGGGTAGAGCTTGGTGACATGGCCCATCTTGCGGCCGGGCCGGGCTTCCGCCTTGCCATACAGATGCGGTACAAGGCCCGGCGTGGCCAGGATCGCCGGCCACTGCGCCACTTCATCGGGGCCGATGAGGTTGATCATCACCGCGTCCGAATGACGAACCGCGGGCGCCAACGGCAGCCCAGCGACGGCGCGGACATGCAACTCGAACTGGCTGGCGGGGCAGGCATCGATGGTCCAGTGGCCGGAATTGTGCGGGCGCGGCGCAATTTCATTCACCAGCACCTGCCCGTCGGGGGTCACGAACATTTCCACGGCCAGCACCCCCACCAGATCGAGTGCCTCCGCGACCCTGATGGCGATGCTGGTGGCGCGCCGGGCGATGTCGGGCGTGACCGGCGCCGGAGCGTGTGTCTGGGACAAGATGCCGTCGCGATGATGGTTCTCCACCGGGTCGAAGGCGACCGTTGTACCGTCCAGCCCGCGGGCGACCACGACGCTGATCTCCCGTTCGAAGACGACGAAACTCTCCAGGATCAGCGGCTTGGGTTCCAGCTCCTCCCAGACGGTGTTCAGGTCCGATACGCTGCGCAGCGACGCCTGTCCCTTGCCATCGTAGCCGCCGCGCGTCGTTTTGAGCAGGCCGGGCAACCCGACGCGAGCCACCGCAGCGTGCAAGTCGGCGCGGCTGCGGATCGCCACCCACGGCGCGGTGGCAACGCCGGCTTCGTTCAGGAACCCTTTTTCGACGCAACGGTCCTGGCTGATCCGCAGCACGGACGGTGAGGGGCGGACCGGCCGTATCGACTCCAGCAGGTCCAACCCCTCGGCGCTGACGTTCTCGAACTCGAAGGTGATCACATCCACCGACTCGGCGAAGGCGCGGAGCAGGGCGGGATCCTCGTAGTCCCCCTCGAAGGTGCGGGCGGAGACCTGGGACGCCGGGCTGTCGGCTTCCGGGCTGAGGATGTGGCAGCGATAGCCCAGCCGTGCGGCCGCCATGGCGGACATGCGGCCGAGTTGCCCGCCGCCGACGATGCCGATGGCGGCGTTGGGCGGAAGCGGGCCCTGCATCAATCGGCCGGCTGTTCGGCGACGGCGGCGGTTTGCGCGGCCCGATGGGCGGCAAGGCGGCTAGCGAGCGCCAGGTCGGACAAGGCCAGGATCGACCCGGCGAGCAACGCCGCATTCACCGCCCCGGCGCGCCCGATCGCCAGCGTACCGACGGGAATTCCGGCCGGCATCTGCACGATCGACAGAAGGCTATCCATTCCTTTGAGCGCCTGGCTCTCCACGGGAACGCCGAGCACGGGCAACGCGGTCCACGCGGCGCACATGCCGGGCAAGTGTGCCGCACCGCCGGCGCCCGCGATGATCACGGCCAAGCCGCGCGAGGCTGCTTCCTTCGCGTAGGCGGCGAGGCGGTCGGGCGTTCGGTGGGCCGACACGATACGCGTTTCGTACGCAATTTCGAGCGCGGCCAATGTCTCGGCGGCGTGGCGCAGCGTCGCCCAATCCGACTGGCTGCCCATGATCACGCCGACCCGGGGTAGGTTCATCAGGCGATGTTGTCCGGGATGAGGCGGCTCTCGAGCCAGGCAACCTCATCCTTCAGCATTAACTTGCGCTTTTTGAGGCGCTGCAGCTGCAGTTGGTCGAGCCCACCGTCCGACAGACGTGCAATGACGGTGTCGAGGTCCCGGTGTTCGCTGCGGAGTTCATGAAGCTTTCGCAGTAATGAATCGCGGTCGGTGAGCATCAGGGCGCTTTAGCATGGGCAAGCGGGGCTGACCACGTGCGGCGCGGCGCATTTGCTGCGTTGCAGGAAGGCCGGTCGGCTCAGCTTGGATGGACTCCGTCTGGCGAGAAGTTGAACGCCACCGAAATGCGCTCGTTCTGGCCGCGGTAGCTCCGGACGCCGTGCACCAGCCACGATGGGAACATGATCATGGTGCCCGATTTCGGCACGATGAAATCCGTGAGCCCGGCGCTCAAGCATCCGGACACGGCATAGCGCAACATGGGAGAGCTGAAGCCGGGCAAAATTCCGCGAGGATCATTCATTTCGAACTCACCGCCGACAGGCGCGTCGCCCGCTGCTTCCCCGGCATCGACCCAGTACACCCCTGACCAGTAGCCGCCGGCATGGTGATGGGCATGGTTTCGGTCGCCCGGTTCATTCACGTTGGCCCAGGCGTTTACTGTCCACACCGGCGGCTGGCGAAGCAGCCCCTCGGTGGTCTGTATGGCGGTGAGTTGATCGGCGAGCTGCCGGCCCAAAGCGAGCAGTTTCCCCCCTGCTGGACCGGACCACGATGCGAAGTCGTCCTGCGATTGCCAGCCGCCGTCATTGCTCCTCATCACGCCTTTAGAGCCGGCCTTGTTGCCTAGGATGGTGCTGCGCAGAGCGGTGTTCAGTGCAGTCGAGTCGTTGACGGGGGCAACGACGACGGGCGTTGGGAACACTTTCAGCACCTGGAAAGCGGCGGCGTCGAAGGTTAGCCGGGCACTATCAGCTTGGGACAAGGATTTTCCTTAGGTCTGCCAGTTGCTATTGTATGACTGTGCAGGAAAATCCTTAACGAAGGCTTACACGTTCAGGGCGCAATGGTATGCGAACTGCCTTTCATTCGACTCGCCTTCTTATGGCAATTCGATTACGGTTTAGGGTGGCGCGATCAGCGCCTGAGTCCGACGCAAGGAGGATACATGAGCCTGCAATCCCGGATCGACAGCCTCAAGACCCGCCACCACGCGCTCGATGCGCGGGTTTCGGAGGAGGATCACCGGCCAAGGCCGGATCCCGATGCACTCATCAGACTAAAAGGCGAAAAGCTTCGTCTAAAAGACGAGATGGAGCGCCTCGCACAGCGAGGCTAGTGTACGATGCCCGGCCAAAGTGCCGGGCATCCCTGTCTCAAGCGGCGGTTAGGCGGCTTCGTCCGCTTCGATCCGCATCGGAACGGGAACCTGCTTCCCCTCACGAATCAGCCGGTCGTTTGCAGACGTGACCATCGCATTGAGGTCGGTCTGGCTGCACAGGCCGAGGATCACCGGGTCGCGCGGCTTGATGTTAGTGCTATTCCAGTGGCTCCGCTCGCGCACCTTCTGGATCGTGTCCTTGGTCGTTCCCAGCAACTTCACGACTTGTGCCTCGGAAAGCTGCGGGAAGTTGCGTAGCAGGAAGGCAATCGCGTCTGGACGGTCATTCCGCTTGGCAACGGGCGTATACCGGGCGCCGCGGCCCTTCTTCGGCGCCGGGTTCGCGGGCGGCAGCAGCTTCAGCCGCGCTTCTGGATCTTTCTCGCAACGGGTGATCTCGGAAGCCGTCACCTGGAAATTCGCGACCGGATCGTAGCCCACGATACCTTGCGCGACCTCCCCGTCGGCGATCGCCTGCACTTCGAGCGGATGCATCCCGCAGAAATCGGCAATCTGGGTAAATGTCAAAGCGGTCTTGTCGATCAGCCACACGGCGGTGGCCTTCGGCATTAGGGGCAGGCTCATAAACGCTCTCCGGCCGCGGCGCGGCGGCTCCATCAGGGAGGCGCGCTCGAGCGGCCCAACACACACAGCGATATGGGGTTCGCGCGCCTTGCCGGTCAAGGCTTTCCGCGCCACCTTTTGCTAACGAAAATGCAGGACAGGAATGATGTGGGACGAGGACGAACCGACACCGGTCATTCGCCGAGTGAACCCGATCCCGCTCGATCCACTCGGCGTGGCGGAACTTCGCGACTATATTGCCGAATTGAACGCCGAGATTGCCCGTGCCGAGGCGGCTATCGCGCGTAAAGAGGGCCATCGAGGAGAGGCCGAACGTTTCTTCCGCTCCTGAACGAAGAAAGGGGGACCAGTGACATGGCCCCCCTTCCCATCAAGCCAAACCGACCAGCTTACGCAGCGGCAGCGTTCTGAGTAACACCTTCGCTGTCATTGGCGATGGTGGTCTGAGGCGCCGGCTGCTCAGTGCCGATTACGATACGGCGAGGCTTCAGCGCCTCCGGCACGACACGCTTCAGGGCTACATGCAGCAGCCCGTTCAGCAGGTCCGCGCCATCGACCACAATGTGGTCGGCCAGCGCGAAGCGTCGCTCGAATGCGCGCCCGGCGATGCCGCGGTACAGCAGCTCCCCGGCAGCATCATCCTTGACCTTGCCGGCGACGATCAGCTGGTTGTCGCGGGCGGTGATCTCCAGATCCTCCTGCCCAAAGCCGGCAACGGCCATGGTCAGGCGATAGGTGTTCTCACCGGTTTTGGCGATGTTGTAGGGGGGATAGCTGGATGCAGACGGGGCATCCTGGGCGGTATCGATCAGCCGAGCCATGCGGTCGAAGCCGATGGCGGTACGGAAAAGCGGAGACAGGTCGAACGTCGTCATACAAAACCTCCTACAGGAGCAAGGTTGCAGCCAGCGGACCGCCCGGTTGGGCCGGCCCAGGGAAGGCTCCGCGACCCCGAATGGGCATCGCGAACACCCTCAAAATAGAAAACGGCCGCCCCTGTTTCAAGGACGGCCGTCAAACTCACTCGCCTGTGATGGGAAGCGCTTAACGCTTGCTGCCCAGCCCGGCGAAGCGCTTGTTGAACTTCGCGACCTGGCCGCCGGTGTCCATCATACGCTGAACGCCGGTCCACGCCGGGTGCGACTTCGGGTCGATGTCCAGCCGCAGCGTGTCGCCGGCCTTGCCCATCGTCGAACGGGTGGTGAACTCCGTCCCGTCGGTCATGATGATCTTGATTTCGTGGTAGTCCGGGTGGAGGCCGGTCTTCATCGCTGCAACTCCAAGAATGGCCCGTGCCGATGCCGACCGGCGGGGCGAAGCGCGTCGTATACGGCCGCCTCGCCCCGTCAGCAACTCGCGATATCAGCTACGGGCGGCGGCCCGGCGTCCTTGCTGCCCGTTGGCGAAGTCACGGAAGCTCTGGTCAGCCATCTTCTTCTGCTCGGGCGACAGCGCGGCATACAGCGTGCTGAACGGCGTCACGAGGTGCGACACCTCCTCCGCATGCGCCTGCGCCATGTCGCTATAGGCCTTGAGCTGGTCCACGGCCGTGGCGGTCTGCGCCATCGTGCGGTGGTCGCTGACAAGCTGGTCCATGCGCGTCGCATTGTCGCGCATCGCCTGGGCGAAGTCGTCGAACGGCTTCTGCTCGGCCGGCGTGATCTTCAGCTTCGCGTGCAACTCGGTGATGCGGCGCTCGACCATGGTGTCGCGATGCGTAGCAGGAGCTGATGCAGCCGCCGGAGCAGGCGCACTCGCTGTGGCAGGCGTGGTCGCGGGCGTGGCGGCGGTCGTCTGCGCCATCAGCGGCGCGGCGGCGAACAGGCCGGCGACAAGGGCCGGCATCATAGTCAAACGGATGGACATGGTGGTTCGTCCTGTTGTTGAACCGGATGCCGGCCAGATGCCGTATCCCGGTTTCAGTGCGTATCGCGCCCCAAAGCGCCGGGAATGCGGCGCTCCGATGGCGGGACCAAGGAAGGAAAGTTCGGTGGCAGGCGCGATTCTCTCCATTCAGTCGGCGGTGGCATACGGCCATGTCGGAAATAACGCCGCCGTCTTTCCCCTGCAACGCCTCGGCATGGAGGTGTGGCCGGTCAACACCGTGCAGTTCTCCAACCATCCCGGCTACGGCCACCGCACCGGCCAGGTGTTCAGCGGCGCCCATGTGCAGGACGTGGTGGACGGCATCGCGGCACGCGGCGTACTGGGCCAGTGCGTCGCCGTGCTGAGCGGCTACCTCGGTGACCCGGCGGTGGGCGACGCGGTGCTGCACGCCGTCAACGCCGTGCGGGCCGCGAACCCGGCGGCGCTGTATTGCTGCGACCCGGTCATCGGCGATTCCGGTCCCGGCGTGTATGTGCAGGCAGCCATCCCCGCCCTGCTGCGGAGCCACTGCCTGCCGCTGGCCGATATCGCGACTCCGAACCAATTCGAACTGCAATACCTGACCGAGCGGACGATCCACACGCTCGCCGATGCCAAGGCCGCCGCGGCCGCCTTGCGTGCCACGATGCGGGCGGGCGCCTGCGTGCTGGTCACCAGCCTCGCCGTGGCGGACACGCCGGACGACTCCATCGATTTGCTCGCGGTCGACGACGAGGGGGCGTGGCGGGTGCGAACGCCGAAACTGCCGATCGCGGCCAACGGCACGGGCGATACCATCGCGGCGCTGTTCCTGTTCCATATGCTACGCCTGGGCCGCGCACCGGCCGCACTCTCGGCGGCGGCGAGTTCGACGTTCGGATTGCTGCGTCGCACGCTCGACGCCGGGTCACGCGAGTTGCTGACTGTGGCGGGCCAGGACGAATTCGTTGCGCCAACGCAAATCTTTTCCGCCGAAATGGTCTGACGCCGTCACAATCGTCTTTGCGCTGCCCTTATCCCGCCAAGATCGGCCGCTATTGCTGACAGCGGACCGACTACCCTCGACGGTGTACGCGCATGCGCATTCTCAACGCCTATCGCCGCGTACTTTCGATGCTTGGCGGGGACAAGCGCCTGGCGCTCGTGCTCGGCCTGGCCAACATCGTGCTGGCTGGCCTGCAGTTCCTGGATCCCGTGCTGTTCGGCCGGGTCATCGGGCTGTTATCCACGTCCGACACCTTGCCGCGCAGTGTGCTTTGGACGCGCGCGGCGACGCTGATCGGCGTGTGGGTGGTGATCGCGGCCATTTCCATCAGCGCCAACATCGCCACCGTCGTGCATGCCGAGCGCATGGCCCACCGCAACCGGCTGCAGGCGATGAGCCGCTATTTCGGCCACGTCCTGTCGTTGCCGTTGTCCTTCCATGGCGAGGCCCATTCCGGCCGGTTGATGAAGGTGATGTTGTCCGGCGCGGACTCGATGTTCTCCGTCTGGCTCACCTTCTTCCGCGAGCAGCTGGCGACCTATGTGGCCCTGCTGGTGCTGCTGCCGCTCACGCTGCTGCTGAACTGGCAGCTGTCGCTGGTGCTGATCGTTCTGGTCGTGGTGTTCTGCGCGGTCACCATCGTGGTCATTCACCGGACCGAGGCCGGGCAGAAGCGGGCGGAGTCGTTCCAGTCGAGCCTGGCCGGCACCGTGCAGGACGCGCTGGCCAACGTGGTCGTGGTGCAGTCCTTCACCCGGCTCGCCGCCGAGACCCGGCGCTTCGGCCAGATCGCCGACGACGTGATCGCGCACCAATTCCCGGTGCTGAACTGGTGGGCCGTGGTCAACGTGCTCACCCGCGGCGCGTCCACGATCGCGGTGATCGTCATCGTGCTGATCGGCACCATCCTGCACGTCAACGGCAAGGCCAGCATCGCCGAGATCGTGACGTTCATGGGGTTTGCGAACTTGCTGATCAGCCGGCTCGAATCGGCCATGCAGTTCGCCGCCCGGCTGTTCTTGCAGCTGCCGGGCCTAGAGGAATACTTTGGCGTGCTGGATGCCAAGACCTCCGTCCCGGAGCAGCCCGATGCGGTCGAGCTCGAGGTGCCGAAGGGCGAGGTCGCGTTCGAGGCCGTGTCCTTCGCCTATCCTGGCGGCCCGGCGATCCTGTCGGATGTGTCGTTCGTGGCGCAGCCCGGCAGCGTGATCGCCCTGGTCGGCTCCACCGGCGCCGGCAAGAGCACCGCCATGAACCTGCTGCAGCGGCTGTGGGACCCGACGTCGGGGCGGGTGGCGATCGACGGGCAAGACATCAGCCACGTGACGCTGGAAAGCCTGCGCCGCTCGATCGGCGTGGTGTTCCAGGAGAGCATGCTGTTCAACCGCTCGATCCGCGACAATTTGCGCATTGGCAGTCCGGACGCGACCGACGAGCAAGTGGAGCAGGCCTGCCGCCTGGCCGACGCGCACGACTTCATCATGCGCCAGCCGCAAGGCTACGACACGACCGTCGGCGAACGCGGCGCCACCCTGTCCGGCGGCCAGCGCCAACGCTTGGCGATCGCCCGCGCGCTGCTCAAGAACCCGCCGATTCTGATCCTGGACGAGGCGACCAGCGCCTTGGACGCCGCCACCGAGGCGCGGGTGTCCCGGGCGATGCAGACGCTGATGGAGGGGCGGACGACCTTCATCATCGCGCACCGCCTGTCCACCGTGCGGGACGCCGACGAGATCCTGGTGTTCGACAACGGTCAGGTCGTCGAACGCGGCCGGTTCGACGCGTTGGTGCAGCGCGGGGGACGGTTCGCGCAACTGGTTGCGACGCAGTTGGCGGGAGCGCCGCAGATCCGCGCCGCGGAGTAAAACGTGCCACGGATCACGGCCGGGTGGGCTCGAACTGCCGGCGGTGACCCCCTACCCTGACCGGCGGGCGGGGCGCGGCCACATCGGGGTCCCTAAAGCCCCAGAATTCACCGAGGGCGACCCGTAGCCGATTGCGTTTGCGTGCGAGACGGTAACCGTCCACTGCCGAAACCGGAGCATAGGGCGCGAGCAGGCCCCGCCAGAAATCGGTGTTGAGGAAGGCATCGCCAATCGTGGCGTGCATGCCACGCCTGAGCGGGTCACCTCGCCAGGCCACCTGGACCGGCAACGGCAGCAGGTTGGTCACCGGCTTGTCGAAGAACGGTGCCTCGTAGGCAACGCTGCTGTTGACGGTGAGCACGCGGCCAATCGCCGGGTCGGCCAGCAATTGATAGATCGGCGTTTCCGCGAAGCGCGCCTCCGGGCGGGCGGCCAGCACCTCGGCCACCAGCGAGTGCCGCTCACCGGAGGGGTGATCCTTGAGGAGGATGGGGGTGCCCGGCGGGCAAAGGCGGTGCAGTTTTTCGCGGATCGTCATCGCGTCGAAGAAGTCTCCGCCGGTGATCTGGGTGGCATCGCCCGGGCGCTGGCCGAGCACGAGCAGGGCGCCGGGCCCACACGCCAACCGTGGCCGCAGCCGCGCTTCTGCCTCGTGCAGCCCGGCACTGTTGAGTGCGATGCTGCGCGGCACGGCCCATTCCGCAAGCGCCGGTGCCATTCGGGCGCTGGACGGGCGCACCCCGAACAGCAGGTCGTCAAGGAAGCGGATCGGGTGGACCCGCAGATCGACATAGGGCACGCGAAGGTCGTCGAGCAATTGTATCAGATAGGGCGGCAGCTCGTAGCCGATACAGAATTGGCCGGCGAGGCGCTCCTCCAGCAAGTCGCGGATCGGGCTTCGCGGCAGCATGCGGCCGTGCCGGGCGGCCCAGTAGGATTGCGCCGCCGCCGGGGACCGCTCCGCGGTGATCAGGCCGTGGAGCGTAGAGCAGCTGCTCGGGCTCAGCAGCGTCGGCGCGAGCCCGCAAGCTGCGTGCACCTGGTGGCGCAGGGCCAGATGCAGCCAGCCTATCTGGCCATCGACTCCGCCAGGCATGCCCTCCGGATTCGGGCGAAGAATATCACCGAGGACGACGACGCCGCGTATGCTTTTTGCTTTGAGCACAGACCAGAATTTGAGCATATTTGCCTTCACGACAATAGACACGAAGCAAAACGACTTACCCGGTCTCCGTCCGGATTATCATGCCTTGGCAGAACGTCGCACCGGCCCCAATTTAAGATATGTTCATGTGACTAGAATGCCTGAGATGTAACGAATCATGTCGTCTTTACTTGGGGAGCGCAGCAATAGAGGGACCGGTTATGCGGCCCATCCCAGAGCGCTACTCCGCCTAGGGCCGGTGAACGGCTTCGGCCCCGGGAGACGCCGTTGAGACGGCGGTCCCGCGGATGGCAGGGGAGGTGTCGATAAAGGGTTTCCTTCCCGCGGTGGTCTGGCTATACAGCGCCCGGCGGGTGATTAGCTCAGTTGGTAGAGCAGCTGACTCTTAATCAGCGGGTCGTTGGTTCGAACCCAACATCACCCACCAATTTCAACCAGTTAGCTTGACCCGGTTCCGTCGTTCCGTCGCGGTTCCGTCGTCTATGCCCGGCTCGTTCTTGCGCGCGGCGAGGCGCTTGGACGCCGCCCGGTCACATTGCGCCGCCGTGGGCCGAGCGTAGCGCCGCGCCATCCGTACGGTTTGTGAGTAAGTGCGTGCTCATGTCGATCACGTCGGCGCCAGCGTCGGCGAACTCCGTCATTGCCGTGGCGCGGAGATCGCGGAACTGCAAATCGTCAGGGATGCTGGCCAGCCGGGCGACGCGGCGCACCTCGTGCCGGAATTGGTTCTCGTCCCACGGCTCCGACGTTCCCTCCATCACCACGACAGCGACAGGGCGCACTGTGAGAGTGCGCTGCCGCTCGTTGGCCAGCGCCTCGGCCAGGACAGGGTAGCTCGACGGTCGGCGAGTTCGGCATGGAGATCGACGGGACGAACGCGCCGTCGCCACTGCTGGTCAATCAGGATACGACCCAAGGCGTGTTCCTTCGTGATGCGCTGTTGCCGCCGACCACGCTGGCGCAGCAGACCGGGTACGTGCCGGCTTGTTCACCGGAGCGGCATCGTCGGCGCCGGCCTGTTTGGATTGTGGCCGATCGGCTGCCGGCGTGCGGTGCACGAGACCCTGATCCCTACGACGGTCGCGGGCTACACGGTGTACCTAGACGAGAATGGAAACCCTGAATGATGCGGCTCCTGCTCTCCCTACTGCTGTTGCTCCTGCCGCTGGTGTCTCACGCGCAAAGCGGTCCGCATTGGCCCTACGGCTATCGGCCGGGGGCGCAGGAGATCGAAGACCAGGGGAAGGGAAAGGCTGACCGGCTGAATGGCCAGCTCGTTACTCCGTCTGTGCTCAACGGCGCCAACCTTATGGCCATGCAGCTATCGGACACTCTGGCGGGCAAGCTTCCATCGTTTCCGGTCGCATCACCGCTGACGACGAGCGATCCAACGGGAATGTTCTTTACCGGTCCCACGACGATCGCTCGTCGTACCACAGGCACGTCCCATCGCGGCGGCGGCGTCGAGGTCGCGTTGAATGCGCCCACGGGCGGAGACGACGGATGCGGGTCCGGCGGCTTCTACGAGATGAAGCAAAATCGGGCCGGGGGCGCCAACGGCGACATCGTGGCCGGGTGTTTCAACGTATACGGACCTGTGTCGGCTGCCGTGAATGTGCTCGCAACGTTCGTCAACGACCCGGCGGCCAGTGTGCTGGAGACCACAGGCCTGTACGGCACGCAAACCCCGACTGGGTTGCTGGCCCAGGGCACCAAGATCGTTCTAACGACGCCACTGACCCAGCTGCAGGTGTCCGAGCTGGCGGTCGGTATCACCGCCATGACGAACAACCTCTTTGAGGGCGCTGTGACTGGCTGGGATCCCGGCGGGGCTTGGGTGACGGTCGACGCCTGGGTGAATATCGGCCTCGGTACCACAGGCCAGATCCCGGTCGGCTTTGCCCCAACAGGGGCCACCACTGTTTCTTTCAACGTTGTTCCCAACATCTACGGGCTGAACGTGAACGCCTACAACACCTCGCAGCAGGCGCTGGAAAATGGCAACCGCACCGGCACGATTGGGATTGAGGCCGCGGTCGCGAACAACCAGGGCGCCATCACGTTCAGCGAGTTCAACGCCTTCCTGACCGCTCCGCGCATTTGGGGCCAGGATAACGGGTCGTTCTCGAACGGCGGCGGCGGCTCGGCGTACGAGGCGATCGGGACATGGCTCGAACCGTTCGTGGTCTCAGCTGCGACCGGCTATGCCGGGTTCACGTTTTCAGGCGAGGCGGGTATCCCCGGTGAAGCGGCCTTTGTTACGCAGCAGAACGGCGGGACGGCGTTTGAGATCAAGCCGGCGTTTCTGGGCGGCTCGACGCCTGCAACCGGGCAGAAAACCTGGAAGGTTGATGCCACGGGCGGAGCAACCACGTACGGTCGCATTGCCAATCGGCAGAGCGCCCACGCGAACATCTCGAACGACATAAGCACAAGTTCTGGCTCCAACAGCCTGCTGACGGTGACCCAGGGCGCGGCGGGTGCTGGGAATGACATCGTGAACTTCACGGCCGGCGGGTTTTACACCATGGTCGGAGACGTGGGCTGCACGGACGGCACCAACGGGTTTAACGCGCACGTTGCGGGGACTTGGTCAGCGGGTGCCGCCCCGGCAAATGCCGCCAACTTGGTCTGGAACGTCACCCCGGAGGGAAGCTTCGGGACCACCACAGGCTGGCTGCTGGGAGCGGCTAGCGATGTAGGGGGCTGGGGGCCTGAAGTCTACTTCACGGGCGCGACGGGGGTTAGTTGCTCCGGCGACGTGACCGTCATGCAGATCCGGTGACCGTGTGTCCGAGCAGGATCCAGACCGCGCGATAGCACTACAGGAATACGCCTACCAGTTCGCCTTCACGACAGGCGAGCTCGCGCCGGAGCGACGGGATCGGCTGGGACAGATCACCCTGTCGACCACGACCGCGCAGCCAGCGTTCGTCATCGGCATTGTGATAGGGTTAGAGGCCGGCAAATGATCGACGTGGTGGCCGCATCCGCCGACCACATCCGGCCCCTGGTCGAGGCCATGCGACAGCAGGAACGCGACGAGATCGCCGCACTTGGGTTCGCTCCGTTGGAGGGCATGCAGTGGGCCTTTGGCCGTGCGGTGCTGGCGTGGACCGGAATGGCTGATGGCGAACCGGTGTGTATGTTCGGTGTCAACGCGCCGTCGTTCGTCTCGCATGAGGGTTGGCCGTGGTTGCTGTCGACCGATGGCATCCTGGCGCACCAACACGCCTTCCTCCGCCGCAACAGGCAGATGCTACCCTTGATGCTGGCAGCGTTTCCGGTGCTGCGCGATAGGGTCGACGCGCGCAATACGGTGTCGATCCGTTGGCTCCGCTGGCTTGGCTTTACCATCGGCGAGCCGGTGCCGTGGGGAATGCCTGGCGAACTGTTCCACCCGTTTCAGATGGAGGCACAATCCCGGGTGAAGGTCACCCGTTCCAACGCAGACCTTCCCTGTCCGGCGTAGCCCCTAAATGTTCTGCGGCACCGGCGTCAGCACGGGGCGGCCAGCGAAGTAGGCGGACAGATTGTCCAGCAGCAATTGCGCCGTCGCTGCCACCGCCTCGGGGGACCGCCCCGCAATGTGCGGGGTCAGTACGACGTTGGTGAGCTTTGTCAGTTCGGCCGGCACCTCCGGCTCGCCGTCGATCACGTCGAGGGCTGCCCCGCCAATCCGCCCGTGTTTCAAGGCGTCGATCAGCGCATTCGTGTCGACCACGCTGCCCCGCCCGATATTGACGAGGTAACCGTTCGGCCCCAGTGCCTCCAGCACGGCTGAATCAACCAGATGGGTGGTGGCCGCACCGCCAGGCGTTGCGATCACCATATAATCCGACCACTCCGCCAACGCCGCCGGGCTCGGAAAGTATGTGTAGGGGCAGTCTTCGCGGAGGCGGCGGTTGTGGTACGCGATCGGCATCTCGAAGCCGCCGGCGCCCCGGCGCGCGATCTGCAGGCCGATATTACCCAGGCCGAGGATCCCCATACGCTTGCCGGAGACCATCGGCCGCAAGTGGCGAGACTGCGCCCATTCACCGCGGCGCACCGCCGCGTCTGCCTGGGGAATTGCACGCGCCACCGCCATGAGCAGCGCCATCGCATGGTCCGCGACCGAGGCGTCGTTCGTGGCCGGGCCGTGGGTAACGGTGATCCCGCGGGCCTTGGCCGCCGCGACATCCACTCCCTCGTAGCCAGCGCCCACGCAGCAGACGATCTCGAGGCGGGGCAACTGCGCCATCGCATCGGCGCTCAGGCCGGTCGTGCCGTTGGTCAGCACAGCTGTCACGTTGGGCCCGACGGCCGGGAGGAGAGCGGCCTGAGCCTCGGTCGTGGTTGCGACGTGGAGGTCGAACCCGGCCTGCTGCAGCCGAGCAAGGGCCGCCGGTGTGCGGTCGATCAATACGAGGAGTTGTCGCTTCATTGCGTGCCTTCCAAGCGGTGCAGTCGGTCTATAATTACTGCCCACGTTCTACTCCCCAGGCGCTTGCATTCGTGAGCTAGCGCGACCGAACATTTATCCTCCCATCCGCTTCAGCAGCACAGCCACAACCTTCTCCACCAGCGGCTTGCCCGCTGGCCTGAGTAGTTTCCAAGGGCGAGTTGGAAATTTTCGTGGCGAATGCTGGTGACCCTATCTCACCCGAGAAGATGGACGTCCTGTTCGAACCCTTCACGCGTGGCAGCATGCAAGGCCTGGGGCTTGGCCTCTATATCTGTCAGGAAATCGCCAAGGCTCGAGGTGGCAAGGTCAACGCGATTTCGTCTGAGGAGGAGACACGCTTCACCTTTCGGATGCCGCTCCACTGAGCTTTAACTGGACTATCGCTCGCCACTCATCTGTCTGGCTGCAGACCCAAGGAGAACCGTCATGCAGGCACAAATGCCAGAGCCGATGCCGCCCATTGTCCCGCCTGAAAGCCTACCCACACCGATCCCAGACGACGACCTGCCGCCCCTGCCTGTCGGCGAGCCGCCGAGCGACCTACCGCCAGAGCCGGCGCCGATGCAGATGCGTGGCAGGCAGGGATTCCGCGCTCGGCCCTGGCTGCGAAGTCCATTCTGCTTTCCGGGACCGCAGTAGCCTCGACGCTGGCGCTGGGCCGGGCCGGGAGTTCGTGCTCAGCAAGCGGTCCATGGCGGCCGCCTATGCTGCCATGGCGGTTGGGTTGGCCGCCGGGGCCTTGATGGCCCAGCCGTCACGCAGATTCGCGAAGTAGAGTGACACAAACCTTGGCCCCTCGCGTGATGTGCTTGCCTGGCCAGACACCCTAACGCCGCCACCGCCCTGAATGCACGCTTGTCGCGGCACCGACGTCATGGTTCCATCGTGCCGCCGTCGAGCGAAGCCGTATGCGGTAATACACCTTGATGATTGCTTCTCCGGGTTGCTCTTACATCACGGCGCCGTTACCACACGTGTGACGCACAGCACTGTTGCGTGAAGGTGGTTGCACCGCGTCGCTGCTCTCTGCGTTGGCTGCGAACGGTTCAGTTTAGCACCAGAGCGCCTTACGTCTCGACGTGCTGACGCTTACAGTGGGAATACCTCCATGCAAAGAAGCACCGCCGCACTGTTTTCAGGCAGCGTCGTGTTAGCCGCGCAGGTGCTGGGCGGCCGTTATAGCCCGACGCCGAACCACCCCCGCACGGCCGCTTGGTATGCCGCCCTACGCAAGCCTTCCTTCACGCCGCCGGGACCGGTATTCGGCATCGCCTGGACCGGATTGGACATCTTACTGGGTTACTCCGGCTATCGGCTGCTTGTTGCCGCCCCATCGGCCCGACGCACGACGGCTCTGGGCGCTTGGAGTTTGAACCTGTTCGGCATCGCCGGCTTCTCTTGGGTGCTGTTCGGGCGCAAGCGCCTAGGCGAGGCGCTTGGAGTGACAGCAGGCATGGTGGCAACGTCGGCCGCGTCTGTTGCAACCGCAGCAACAGTGGATAAGCGTGCGGCCGCTGCTGACTTGCCCCTGCTTGCCTGGGTAGTGTTCGCGACTCTGCTGCAGGAAGAGGTATGGCGTCGGAACTCTTGATCGGGAATGGGGCTTATCCGGTCCTGAGCCAGGCTATGAGGGGCGCCCAAGCCTAGCAAATCGCCGCACGGTCAGAGACGGCCGTCACCAGGCTGGAATGCCCAAGGCCGCTCTCGCTCATCGCCGTTGCATGGTGGCAGCGGACGCGACGAGCCTCCAAACGCACCCCGCCGAGGATGCTCTGGCGGCAGCAAAAACCGACCCTTCAGCCAGCATCTCGCAGCCAGGTCCGCCAGCCAAGTCCGCCAGCCAAGTCCGCCAGCCAAGTCCGCCAGCCGGGCCCGTCCGACGCCGGGAGAACCCGCTCGTCGATGACCTACTTCACGAACTGTGGTTGCACGCTATCCAGCAACTCACAGCGCACGTCGTAGGGATCTCCAGAGTGAAGGTGTTGCGGATCGAGCAGCGATCCCAGGACGCTCGCCTGGGCTTTCACTTTGGGGCTGAACTTCGGATCTCTCATGATGGCGCGCAGACATAGGAAACCCAGGTGCTCGGATGATGGAGCGGGGTGCCTGTTAGGGTCGTCGAGAAGCTGCCGACTTAAGAACATACCTTCACCCCCTCCTCTAACCTATTGGTATATAGTGCAGACGCGATGACACGGTCTAGCCGTCGAGACGTCCTCCGCTCGATTTGATGTGTTTGTAACGGCCCTTAGCAGCTGCTTTGCCAACCGCCGCGGTCGTCACCACCCGTTATGGATCGGCACCTCGCTCGACGTGCCCCGGCTGAGGTCGTCACTCCCGGTTTCGGTCGATGCCGAAAGCGTATGTCTCACGCCAAAAGTGTTTCGCAGGCGTAACCGGCATGTTAAAACACCAAGATGCCGTATCAACATCGCCATGTTGTGGTAGCGATCGCTCCGCTTTGGCCGTTTGGCCCTTTGCGGGTTAGGATAAGCGCGGCGGTCATAATCATTCTGATAGTCGCCCTGAGCGCCGCAGCAGCTGGATCGTTGATTACGCTCAGCTTATTTCCCGCCCCGCCCGGTCATGTCATTCAGGCCGAGGACCCGGCTTTGCCTTTCATCCAGGCTCGCCCGGTGGATTACATTCGCAATGCTCCGTCGCGCGCTGGCTCGCACCTCCGTCACAAGTGACGCCCTGGTCAATCGACCGGCTCGGTCGAGTTCTGCACCCTGCCAGGCGAACCTGTTTGGCGCCCAGATCGACTGAAAACCACGCTCCCTTCCATTGCAGAGAGAGCCACCAAGGTGTTCATCGGGCCTAGGCTGGCGTCCGACTACGATAAGGGCCTATGGTCCAGCTTGTATTAGAGAGGCAGACACATGGCGACCGGCACTGTTAAGTGGTTCAACCCAACCAAGGGATTCGGATTCATTCAGCCTCAAGGCGGCGGCAAGGATGTGTTCGTGCACATCACCGCCGTTCAGGCGGCGGGGTTGAACGGCCTCGATGAGAACCAGAAGGTCAGCTACGACGTGGTCTCCGAGCGCGGCAAAGAGGCTGCATCCAACCTGAAGCTCGCCTAAAGCCTAAGCTTTCGGGTCGGCCCGGGTATCCGGGCCAACGCCCGGTGGGTCCAGGCAGATGGAAGCGTGGGTCACTCTCGAGTGGCCCACGGTCCTGACAATGTGCCCGGCTTCAATCGCACCGTGATCTCGGCGAGGCGATGCGCGGCCGCGACGATGCGGTCGAGCGCTTGAGCCCGGTCCGCGTCCCCGATCTCTCCCAGCACCGCATGAAATTCCGCTTCCAGCTTGGGATCGATTCGCGCCCTGCCAAAACTCACGTCGACGAACCAGTCGGGCATACCGAGGGTGATATCGAGTTGGTTGCCGAAGAAATAGCGCAGGGCGCCGCTCTCGTCGTGCACCGGGGAAATAAAGAGCAGGTTCCAGAAAGCCTTGCCATCTTTGCGGTAGTTGACGATCCATTCGATGCAGCCCTGCCCGGCCTCCAGCGAGGCGCGGATACGGGGAGCCGCTTCCGGGTCGGTCTGGGCTCCTTGCAGGAAGCGGCAGTTGCGGCCGACGGCCTCCTCGGACGTGTAACCCGTCACGCGCGTGAAGGCCGGGTTCACCGCAACCATCGGGCAATCGGGCAAATGCGGGTCCGATAAAACCATAGGCGCCGTGTTGTGCATCATCGCCAACTGCAAAGCGTCGCCGATCTTATCTGCCACCGCATCCTCCATCGGCCACCGTCGGCCGGTTCGTGACGATAGCACTGCCATGGTAGCGGCGCAGTGACCACCCAGACCCGATGCTCAGCGCAATCGAGGGTAACACCGCTGCAATCCATGCAGCCTTCGAGCTGGATGGCGATCCGCGACGATCGTCACGCCGCGGCGACGACTGCGCCGGCCACGTCGGCAAGCCGCCGGCGGATCGTCTCCAGCTGGTAGCCGTCCGTGACCCTCGGCGCACAGAATGTGCCGGGCTCGGGTGCGTCGGGATACAGCCGGGCAAACTCTGCCGCGTTGTGGAACATGCCTCGGCTGTCATCGTCCATGAAGCTTTCGGATGCGGCGCCCTCGGCCAGCAGCAGGTCATGGTGGTCCAACTCGACGTGGTAGTAGTCGACCCGCTGCAACCCGCGCGCTTGCACGATCGTGGTTCCGTTCACCAAACAACGCGCCGGGACCAGCAAACCGCCGAGGAACATCGCGTGTTCGGGCGACACGAGGAGGTCGCGGCCGGGCAGGCCGTCGCCGAGTGAGCCTGCGGTAAAGCGGATCGGGTGAGCGTTCGGGTTTGCGGCAAGGAAGCGGCCGGCATAGGAGCGGTGGCCGATCCACTTGATGGCACGGTGCTTACCGCAGGCGGTGACGACAATGTCGCCAATCGCGAGCGCTTCCACCGGTCGCTCGCCGCAGTCGGTCAGCATGCGGGTGCCGGGGCAATAGCAGGCGAGACCCAGATCGGCTGCCGCGAGATTTGCTATCGCCTGATGCCCAGTCTGGGTCGGGTGCAGTTCATCGAAATACAAGTAATTGTCGGCGTTGGAAGCCAGAGTGCCATTATCGGAGGTGAAGCTGCCGGTATAGGCCGGGTCGGTGGTATCCGTGATCGTGTTGCCATTTGGGCCCGGAACGACCGTGCCGTCGGTCGTCCCGCTAAGCAGGCCGAACGTGTCGAGTGTCGTCACGGCAGCACCGGCAAGCTGGCTCGAGGCCGCGTTGATATCGGCTTGCAGCTCGATGTTGAAGTACTCCGCATAGGCGGTGGCGGTTTGCTGCACAATGGTCCCGTCGGCGGAGATCTCGGGGATCAGGCCGAGGTTAGGCACGTCGCCGACGAGGATTGTCTTGGCCCCAAGATCCGCCAGCTGGATGACGGCGTCGACTTCGTTCTGGGCCGACTGTGCGACTTCGCTCTCCGACGTAGCGGCACTCTGCGAGGCGAACGTGGAGGAGCCCAGCAGATTGAGGACGTCGTTCGAGCCGCTCCACACGGTGTAGAGCGCGCCAGCCGCAGGGGTGGGGATTTCCTGCTCGAAGTTCGTGATTTGCGACTGCAAATCGGTCAGCGCAGACCCGCCGCTGGTGTTGAAGTTGGTGGGACCCGTGACGGAGCCGCCGATGGCGAAATCGGTGCCGCCAGGCGCGCCCGCGGTAAGGGTGACGTAGTTGTTGGCATTGCCGCCATCCAGAACATTGACGGCGTAGGAGGGGGCGCCGGCGGCGAGAAGCTGGGTGCCGGTCGCGCCGACCTGGCCTGGCGCCGAGGTAGCGAGGCCCAGGGTCGTGGCAAGGTCTTGGACCCAGACTGGCCCATTGCTGAATACGTCAGCCGCAGTGCCGTCGTAGTTTTCCTGATAGTAGGGCGGGCTGACCGGCTCAGCTTGCAGCCCAAGCGCTTCCCCGTAGACGGAGGAGGTCAGCAGATAGGCGTCGCCCGCATCCGACAAGCTATCGCCGAACGAATAGATCGCCGAGTAGGTAACGCCCATCGATCAACCCTCCCTGTCAGTTTCTTGATGGAAGATTGACGGCGTTACGCCTTTTGAACAAGCCAGGGCGACGCTGATTTTCACGACGCCCTCTACTCGTCCGTCAGACCGACCGATGCGTCACCGGCATTGACGCAACAACGCGTCAGGCCTCAGGATCGTACGCGAACAGGAATACGACGGGTCCGGTCAAGGGCTTGCGATCCAAGGGGACGTTTAATGAGACTTGCCATCAGCGCCGCCGTGCTGGGCCTCGCCGTTTATGCGGGGGCTGCGCGCGCCGACGAGACCGTGCGGATTGCCTACATCGACCCGCTGAGCGGCCCGTTGGCGGAGACCGGTCAGTTGGGTGAGCAACACTTCCGCTTCGCCGCCGACCGCGTCAACGCGACGCAGGCCGCCGGACCCGGGCGCAAGTTCGAAATCGTCTCGATGGACAATGAGGTCAGCCCCGAAAAGTCGCTGACTCTGCTGCGCAAGGCGGTCGATGACGGCATCCACTACGTCACCCAGGGGAACGGTTCGGCGGTGGCGTTCGCGCTCGTCGATGGCATCCAAAAGAACAACAAGCGCGACCCGGCGAAGTCGGTGCTGTTTCTGAACTACGCCGCCGTCGACCCGGCGCTCACAAACGACAAGTGCTCGTGGTGGCATTTCCGCTTCGACGCCGATAGCGACATGAAGATGCGTGCTTTGGCGGACTACCTTGTGGCCCAAAAGGACACGCACAAAGTCTACATCTTCAACCCCGACTATTCCTTCGGCGTGTCGGTGGAGAAGGCTGCGCAGGCTGACCTGAAAGACCGCCGCCCCGACCTGCAGGTGGTCGGGGCCGAGCGGGTGCCGCTGGGCAAGGTGAAGGACTTCACGCCTTACATCGCCAAGTTCCAGGCCGCCGGCGCCGACGCCGTCGTGACCGGGAACTGGGGCGCCGACCTGGAGCTGCTGGTCAAGGCCGCAGCCGATAGCGGCTACAAGGGCCGGTTCTATACCTACTATCTGGGGGACGAGGTGCTGGTGAACGCGGCCGGGCCGGGCGCCAAGGGCGACGCGCAGATCAGCACATGGGCCGACAACGTGCCGGGGATCGACGACATCTCCGACGCGTTCGAGAAGCGGTTCGGCCGCACCTTCTACTACTGGCACATCGTGAACGAGATCGACACGCTGGCCGCGGCGATGAAGGAGGCAAACTCGTCCGACCCGGTGAAGGTGGCCGCGGTGATGAGCGGGATGAAGCGGCAGACCCCGCTCGGCATCTCCGACATGCGGGCGGATGACCACCAGCTGATCCAGCCGCTGTTCATCACCGAGTTGGAGCCAGACCTGCCGCACGTCTTCAAGGAGACGAAGCTCGGCTTCAAGACCGTGGGCACGATCGCCGCCGACACGACCCGGATGCCGACGACCTGCGTGTTCAAGGACAAGCCCTGACCCGGCGGGTTTGATCCAGTGGGCGAGTCGCTGCTTCTCGTTGCGCTGAACGGTCTGGTCTACGGGCTGCTGCTGTTCATGCTGTCGTCGGGACTGACGCTGATCTTCGGCATGATGGGCGTGCTGAACCTGGCCCATGCCAGCTTCTACATGCTGGGCGCCTACCTGGCGTACACCATCAGCACCTATGTCGGGTTCTGGCCCGGCCTCGTGGTGGCGCCGCTGCTGGTCGGCGTCATCGGTGCGGTGGTGGAGCGCTACGGCCTGCGCGCGGTGCACCGCCACGGGCATATGGCGGAGCTGCTGTTCACCTTCGGACTGGCCTTCGTCATCGGTGAGGTCGTGCCATTGATCTGGGGCCGCAACCCCGTGCCGTATCGCGTGCCGGCGATCTTGGATTTCCCGCTATTCCACATCGGCGGCACGGACTACCCGGCCTATCGCGTGTTCATGATGGCCGTGTCACTTGCTATGTTCGTCGCCCTGTTCGCGGCGTTGTCGCGCACCCGGCTCGGCTTGATCGTGCGTGCGGCGCTGACCCATCCGGACATGGTGTCCATGCTGGGCCACGACGTACCGCGCGTGTTCACGCTGGTGTTCGGCGCTGGCTGCGCGCTGGCCGGGCTGGCGGGGGTGATCGCCGGCAACGCCTTCGTGACGCAGCCCGGCATGGCCGCATCGCTCGGCGCTATCGTGTTCGCCGTGGTGGTGATGGGCGGCCTCGGCTCGATTTGGGGCGCCTTCGTGGCCTCGGTGCTGATCGGGATGATCCAGACGGTGTCGATCAGCCTGGATCTGCCGCTGTGGCAGGCGATCGGCGCGTTGGGCGTGACGATCGATCCGACGGGCCGCCTGTCCGATCTATGGAACCTGACGATCGCCCGCGCCGCCCCGACCGTGCCCTATCTATTGCTGGTGCTGATGCTGGCATTCCGTCCGAAGGGCCTCGCCGGGTCGCGGTCGGCATGAGCGTCACCACCGCCGCCATGCCGCTCCGCGGGCGCTCCATGGCTCGCGCCGCGATCCCGTGGCTGCTGGTTGCGATCGCGGCGATCGTGGCGCCATTCCTGCTGTCCAGCGGGTTCGGCCTGTCGCTGCTCTGCCGGATGGGCATCGGTATCGTCTTTGCGCTCTCGTTCAACATGCTGCTTGGCCAGGGCGGCATGCTGGATTTCGGCCACGCGGTCTTCCTCGGTTTCGGCGGATTTGCCGCTATGCATGCCATGCGCGCGGCCGGCAACGGCTGGCCGATGCCGGCCCCGCTGCTGCCACTGGTCGGCGCGGCGGGCGGGTTGGTGGCGGCGGTGCTCGCCGGGTCGGTCGCGTGCAAGCGGGGCGAGACGGCGTTCGCGATGATCACGCTGGGACTCGCCGAACTAGCCGCGACCTTCGTGCTGATGTTCCCCTCGGTGTTCGGCGGCGAGGAGGGCATCAACGGCGATCGCTCCGACGGCCCGGCACTGTTCGGCTTCGATTTCGGCAGCGAGTTCCACGTCTATTTCCTGATCGCCGCCTGGGCGTTCGGCTGCGCCTTCCTGATGTGGCGCTACACCGGCACGCCGCTCGGTCGCCTGGCGAACGCCGTGCGCGACAATGCCGAGCGCGTCGGCTTCATCGGCTACAATCCGGCCAGCGTGCGCTATTTGGTGTTCATCCTGTCCGGCCTGTTCGCGGGCGTCGCGGGCGGGCTGCAGGCGCTGAACGACGAGATCGTCACCTCGTCCAACATTTCCTCCGAAGCGTCGGGTGCGGTGCTGCTGATGACCTTCATCGGCGGCGTCGGCACCTTCTGGGGCCCTGTGTTGGGGGCGATCCTGGTGACCTTCCTGCAGGTGGCGCTGTCGACCATCACCGACGCCTGGCAGCTGTACGACGGCCTGCTGTTCATCGCGGCCGTCATCTGGGCACCGGGCGGCCTGTCCGGCATCATCCTCGCCCACACCCCGCTGTGGCGCGCCGGCCGGCTTGGCCGGGTGCTGCCGTCCTACGTGGCGCAGATTCCCGGGCTGGTGCTGACGGTCGGGGGCGTCGTGTTCCTCGCGGAGTTGGCGTTCCGTCTGCAAGCGGAGCGCAACGGCGCCTCCGGCGGCAAGCTGCTGTTCATGGACGCACATCCCCACGAGTTTGGGCAATGGGCCATCGGTCTCGTGCTCTTCTTCGCGGGTGTCTTGCTGCTGCGGCGATTCTGGCCGGTGGCGCGGGCGGCTTGGCAGGCGCAGATCGCGGCAATGCAGGCATGAGTGTGGCCCTCGCCATCCGTGACCTGCGCAAGAGTTTTGGTGCAACCGAGATCATCAAGGGCGTCACGCTCGAGATCGCCGCCGGTGAACGCCACGCGGTGATCGGTCCGAACGGGGCCGGCAAGAGCACGTTCTTTCACCTGATCAGCGGCCGCTTCGCGCCGGACGGCGGCAGCATCCTGCTGAACGGCCAGGACATCACCGGTCTGCCGTCGCACGTGATCAGCCAGCGCGGCCTGTCGCGCTCGTTCCAGGTGACATCGCTGTTCCCCCGCATGACGGTGTACGAGAATCTCCGCGGCGCCGCGATGCACTCGATGGGCGCGGGTTACAATTTCTGGCGTGCGGTCAGCGGGTACAAACCACTGAACGCGCGGGCAACCGAAATGCTGGAGTTGATCGGGTTGGCGGCGCGTCGCGACGTGTTGGCGGGGGCGCTCGCCTATGCCGACCAGCGGGCTTTGGAGATCGGCGTGGCGGTGGCGGGTGGCGCCTCGACCATCCTGCTGGACGAGCCGACCGCTGGGATGAGCAATGCCGAGACGGAGCGGGCCGTGGCGCTGATCCGCCGGGTCACGGAAGGCAAGACGCTGGTGATGATCGAGCACGATCTGGGCGTGGTGTTCGACCTGGCCGACCGCATCACGGTGCTCGCGGATGGGCAGGTGATTGCCTCTGGCCCACCGGCCGAGGTGCGCGGCAATGCCGCGGTCCGCACGGCGTATCTCGGCACGGCGGCGGACGCCCTATGCTGAACCCGGCGCCGATGCTTGAAGTCCAAGGCCTGGACGCCTGGTACGGCAAGAGCCAGGTGCTGCGGGGCGTGGACCTGCATGTCGGCAAAGGCGAGATCGTCGCCATACTCGGCCGCAACGGCGCCGGACGGTCCACGACGCTGAAGGCGATCATGGGCGGGGTGGTGCGCAAGGGCCGGGTGGTGTTCGACGGCCACGATATCTGCCACCTGCAACCCCATCTGATCGCGCGGCGCGGGCTGGGCTACGTGCCGGAGGACCGCGCGATCTTTCCGGACCTGACCACGCTGCAAAACCTGCTGCTCGGCGAGAAGCGCGGCCCCGGCGGCAACTACACTCTGGCCGATGCCTACGAGTTGTTCCCGCGGCTAAAGGAACGCGCCAATGCCCCGGCCGGAGCCCTCTCTGGTGGGGAACAGCAGATGCTGGCGATCTGCCGCACCCTGATGGGCAGCCCGGCGCTGGTGATGGTGGATGAGCCGACCGAGGGCTTGGCGCCGCAGATGGTCGACCGCGTGCGCGACCTGTTGGTGGCGGTGGCGGCGCGGGGAACCACGATCCTGCTGGTGGAGCAGAAGCTCGCCATCGCATTGGCGATTTCCCGCCGGTTGTATGTGATGGGCCATGGGCGGATCGTGTTCGAAGGCACGCCGGCCGAACTGGCCGCCGATGCGGGCGTGCGCCGGGACTGGCTGGAGGTTTAGCGCTCCGGCGGAAGGCGCTCGAGTCTCGATCGATTCAGTGCGGCCGGTCCCCCAGCATCTTGGCGAGCGTGGGCTCGATTGCGGCGGATAGCTTTGCCTGCATCTGTGCCGTGGGGTGCAGCAACGGGTCCGGCGGGGTCAGATAGCCGTCCAGAAACGCAGCACGGTCCAACTTGCCATCCTTCATGAACAAACCCGTAACGTCCATGTAGGTCACCAGCGGGTCCTGGCCGTGGCCATAGCGCTCGGCCAGGCCGTGGTTGATCTCGGCGGTGGTCTGGTCCACCCAGGCCGAGCGTTCCGACGGCAGCACCGAAAGCAGCAGGATCTTCGTCGTGGGCAGCTTGCGGTGGGCTTCGGCCATGACGGCGGCGATGCCCTCCAGCGTCTGGTCGGCGGACCAGTGGACGCGGCCGTTGTTGTTGGCACCGATCAGCACCACGGCCGCTTTCGGTTGGATTCCGTCGATCTCGCCGTGCTGCATGCGCCATAGCAGGCTGGCGGTCGTGTCGCCCTTGAAGCCGAGATTGACCGCGTTCCGGTCGCCATAAAAGCGCTGCCATTGCGGGGCGAAATCGCGCCAATCGGGTGGGCCGCTCTCCTCCCAATCCTGCATGATGGAGTCGCCGAGGAACACCAGGTCGACATGGCCCTGGCGGACGCGGGCCAGCTTCTCCTCGTGGCGGGCGTGCCACCAGGGCAGGTTGTCGCGCGACAGCGGGTTGGCCGCCGGGCCGGCGGCACCAGCCAGGACCGCGGCGAGGATCAGGGCAAGGCGTCGCTTCAAGCAACATACTCCAGGTAGACCAGCGAGAGCACACCGGCCGCGATGCAGTAATAGGCGAACGGGTTGAGCGCCCAGCGGTCGTTGTTGCGGAAATACCGCATCAGGAACGCGGTGCTCAACAGCGCGACCACCCCGGCCACCACCGCGGCGATCAGCGACAATTGCAGCGTGCCCGGTGGCATGTCTGCGTGCAGCAGCTTGGGCACCTCGAGCACCGTGGCGCCCAGGATGATCGGGGTCGCGATCAGGAACGAGAAATGCGCCGATCCCTCATGCGTCACCCCCCGCAGCAGGCCGCCGACGATGGTGGACCCGGAGCGGGAGATGCCGGGGATCAGCGCGGCGCACTGCCAGACGCCGATCACCAGGGCGTCCATGACCCTGAGGCTGGACAGCGGCCGATCCGCACCGCCGGCCCGCAGGCGCTCACCGAACAACAGCAGCAGCCCGTTGACCGCCAGGAACACGGCCGCCAGTAGCGGCGAGGCGAACAGCGAGCGGACGTAGTGCTCCAGCGCGAAGCCCACGACGACGGCGGGGATGGTCGCGACCACGATGAGCACGAACACCCGCCGGCTCTCGGCATTCTGGTGCGGGCCGGAGAGCCCGAGGATGCCCAGTCCCAGCGCCAGCCAGTCGCGCCAGAAGAAGCCGAGCAGCGCCAACGCCGTGCCGACATGCAGCATGACCAGGAATGGCAGGAACGCCGCGGATGCCTGGTCCAGCGACCAGCCCAGCAGCGCCGGCAGGATGACGGCGTGGCCGAGGCTGCTGACCGGGAAGAGCTCCGTCGCGCCCTGGATGACCGCGATCACCACGGCCTGCACCGTATCCATCGACTCGCTACTCCAACGACAGGGGCGAGTTCGTGCCGGAACTAGCCAGCCATGACAAGGCTCGCCGTGAGCGGCGTCACCCCGGGCGCGACCTCCGACGGGCGGGAGAGGCGTAGGGTGGGCTTCAGCCCACCAGCCTCAGCAAAGTGGTGGGCTAAAGCCCACCCTACGCCATACCTGTAGGATGGACTCGCTCGGTTGACGCGCTGGCCTAGGCCTCAGGCGGCCTTCTGGGTGGCCGGCGCGTAGTCGGTGTAACCCTCGGCACCACCGCCGTACCAGTGCGTCTTGTCGCTGGACGGGGCCAACGGCAGGCCCTCCCGCAGACGCTCGACCAGGTCCGGATTGGTGATGAACGCACGGCCGAAGGCGACCAGGTCCACCTTCAGTTCCTGCCGAGCCTCTTCCGCCAGCGTCAGGTCATACCCGTTGTTGGCCATGTACAAGCCGCTGAACATCTTGCGGATCTTCACGTAGTCGAACGGCGAGCTGTCGCGTGGGCCCTGGGTGGCGCCCTCGATGATGTGCATGTAGCCGAGCCCATGGCGCTCGATCCCCGCCACGACCTGGTCGTACAGCGCCTGCGCGGCCTCGAATTCGGCCATGTCGTTCGCCGGGCTCACGGGCGAGAGGCGGATGCCGACCCGGCTGCCACCCCACACGCCGACGACGGCCTCGGTGACCTCCAGCGTCAAGCGGACACGATTCTCGATGCTGCCGCCGTACTGGTCGGTGCGGTGGTTGGTGTGGGTGCGGAGGAACTGCTCCAGCAGGTAGCCATTGGCGGCGTGGATCTCGACGCCATCGAAGCCGGCCCGCTTGGCGCACTCGGCGGCGTGGCGGTAATCCTCGATCAAGCCCGGGATCTCGGACGTCTCCAGCGCGCGTGGGGTCACCAGGGGCTGGAACCCGGTCTCGGTGAAGGCCTGCCCTTTCGGCAACACCGCCGAGGCGGACACCGGCAAACCGCCACCGGGCTGCAGCGACGGGTGGCTGATGCGGCCCACATGCCACAATTGGCAGACGATCAAGCCACCCTTAGCGTGCACCGCGTCCGTCACGATGCGCCAGCCGGCGACCTGCTCGTCGGTGTAGATGCCGGGCGTGTAGGCGTAGCCCTTGCCCTGCTGGGAGATGTTGGTGGCTTCGGACACGATCAGGCCGGCACTGGCGCGCTGGGCATAGTACTCGGCGTTCATCGGGCCTTGTACGTCGCCCTTGCCGGCGCGGCTTCGGGTCAACGGCGCCATGACGATGCGATTGGCAAGCGTCAACTCACCCATGGTGACGGGCTGGAATAGGTCGGTTTCGGTCATGCAGGGCCTCAGTCGTTGGTGGGGTACGACGCCATCAGCCTGCGCTGCAGCCGCCATTTCTCATACATGGTGCGCAGCCCGCTGGGCCGATGCCCCGCCGCACGATTTACCCGGCCTATCTCCCATGCCGCACGGTAATGCGCGAACTGGGTCGCGTATGCCTCGCGCAGGGTGCAGCGAGCGTCCCAGATGTGCGTTGCCTCCGACCCGGCGCCGTTCACCTCGATGATGGTGAAGTCGCGCCCCAGCCGAAGCGCCGCTTCCGAGCCGTACCGCACATCGATCCGGCCGAAATGGAACCCCGGGATGTCGCGGGCGATCTCGTCCACCTGGCGAACCAGGGCCGGGGTGATCGTGTCCGCGCCGTTCACGAACACCGAGCCCTTGCAGTGGTTGCCGGTGAACACCAGCGGCACGACCTCGCCAGCCGGCGGCACCTGGCTGCGCCGGGCGCCGAGCCGGGGCAGGTACAGATGCGGCACCTTGCCGGCCCGCGGGTCCGCCAACACCAGCGCCTCGAGCGTCGAGCGGCCGTCGCCGGTGACGGAGGGCGCAAATTTTAGCGTCACCGAGGTGACCCGGCCGACCGTCTCGTGCGGGAAGCGGATGTAGAATAGGCCGGCCTCGCCGGGTTCGGGCACGTATTTCTGCAGCAGCATCCGCACGCCCGCTGGGTAGCCACGGACGGCGACGGCCAGCGCGGCGGCGTCCGCCACCAGCTTCACGCCGGCGCCATTGCAGCCGACATCCGGCTTCAGCACCATCGGCCAGCCGAACCCGCTCGCCTCGGCCAGGGCTGCCGGGTCATCCAGGCCGGCCTGGAACACCAGCCAAGGCGCGATCCAGGCACGCGCCTGCGGCCCGGCGATGTCGAGGATCTCGGACTTGCTCTCGCCGCACAACCCGCCGGTCTCGATCGTCGGGTTGGCCGCGGTCGGCAGGCTCATGTCGCCGTAGCGCAGGCCGAACCAGATCCATTGGGCAACCACGGGCGCGTAGAACACCCAGCCCGGCCAAAACTCGAACGGTGAGAGCACGCGTTCCGGGGCGGCTTTGGCAGGGCGGGCAAGGAGGGCTGTTTGAGTCATGGTGTCTGGTTCATGGTGTCTGTTGTGCCGCCTGTTGCAGCCGGACTGCGATCCGACCCGCCAAGATGACGGTCAACGCGAAGCCGGCCATGCCAGCCCAACGCCAAACGCCAAGATGTTCGGCCATGTAACGGCCCAGATGCAGCGAGACGCTGAACAACAGGGTGGTCCAGATCAACGTTGCGCCGGTCGCCGCCAGGGCGAAGTGACGGAAGCTGGTACGGAAGTATCCGCACGCCGTGTAGGTCGGCAGCCGGGCCCCTGGCAGGAAGCGGCTGATGAACACGACCTTCACGACGTGCTTCTGGAGCCACTCGCGGCTGTGGCCGAAACGTTCCGGCGGAGCCCACCGCCGGGCCCACGGCGTGGCCACGGCCAGCCGGCCGAGCCCGTACAAGCCCAGATCGCCCAGCACGATGCCGAGGTATAGCGACACCAGGGCTACGGACAGGGTCACCTGGCCGACCTGCACGTCCATGGCGGCAAGGATCGTCGCTGCGTCCTCCAGCACGAAGGTCCCGAGCAGGATCAGCACGCCTTGGAGCAGTGGATCGTGCCCATGCAGGCTCAACCACTCGGGCAGGGAATACAAAATGCCGGCACTCCTTGGGCGAGCCTGCCGCGTGGGTAATTCCTGCCAACGCCGCACTGGCACAACAGGTTCGAGCGCGCTTGCCAGGCCCGGCGCTTCGTGGCGGTATCACCCTAAATACCGCACGACGGCAAGTCGGGAAGGAACGCAGATGGAATTCGAGTTCTCGGAGAAGGTCCAGGAGCTTCGCGCTCGGGTGCAGTCGTTCATGGACGACCATGTGTATCCGAACGAGCCGGTTTACCACGAGCAGCTTGCCGGCGCCGCGGACCGTTGGCAGCCGGTGCCCATCGTCCAGGAGCTGAAGCAGGCGGCCAAGCGGGAGGGCCTGTGGAACCTGTTCCTGGCCCATAGCAAGCGCGGTGCCGGGCTGACCAATCTGGAATACGCCCCCCTGTCGGAGATCATGGGCCGCGTGCAGTGGGCGAGCGAGGTGTTCAACTGTTCGGCTCCCGACACCGGCAACATGGAGACGCTCGAGTTATACGGAACCGAGGAGCAGAAGCGACGCTGGCTGGCGCCGTTGTTGGAGGGCGAGATCCGCTCCGCCTTCTGCATGACCGAGCCGGCCGTTGCCTCCTCCGATGCCACCAACATCGAGACCCGGATCGTGCGGGACGGCGACGATTACGTCATAAATGGCCGTAAATGGTGGTCTTCCGGGGCTGGCGACCCGCGTTGCGCGATCTTCATCGTCATGGGCAAGTCCGACCCGGCGAACATGGACAAGCACCGCCAGCAATCCATGATCCTGGTGCCGCGCGATGCGCCCGGTGTGACCATCCACCGCATGCTGCCGGTGTTCGGCTTCGACGACGCGCCGCACGGCCATGCCGAGATCAGCTTCGAGAACGTTCGGGTGCCCGCCAGCTCCATCCTGCTGGGCGAGGGCCGCGGCTTCGAGATCGCGCAGGGGCGGCTTGGGCCAGGGCGCATCCATCACTGCATGCGCTCCATCGGCCAGGCGGAGCGCGCGCTGGAGATGATGTGCAAGCGCTCGCTGGAGCGCCACCCGTTCGGCAAGCCGCTGGCGGACCAAGGCGTGACGGTTGAGCGGATCGCCAACAGCCGCATCATGATCGATCAATGCCGGCTGCTGGTGTTCCACGCCGCCTGGAAAATGGACACAGTTGGTAACAAAAATGCTCGCCGCGAGATCGCCGAAATCAAGGTTTCGATCCCCAATATGCTCTGCCAGGTGGTCGACTGGGCGATCCAGATGCACGGCGCCGGCGGCGTGACCACCGATTTCGGTCTGGCCAAGATGTATGCGAGCGCACGCACGATGCGCATCGTGGACGGCCCGGACGAGGTGCACCGCCACCAGCTCGGGCGGTTGGAGCTGGCGAAGTACAAGCCGGCCCGGCCCAACGTGGCGGCTCAATGATGGGCGGCTTGTTCGACCTCACCGGCAAGGTCGCGCTGATCACCGGCAGCTCCAAGGGCATCGGCCGGGCGATCGCCGAGCGGATGGCGGAGCACGGCGCCAAAGTCGTCGTCTCCTCCCGCAAGAAGGAGCCGTGCGAGGCGGTGGCGGCCGGCATCGTGGCCAAAGGCGGCGAGGCGATCGTGCTGCCCGCCAACATAGGCCACAAGGACCACCTGCAGGGCCTGGTGAACGACACCATCGCGCACTGGGGCGGGATCGACATCCTGGTCTGCAACGCGGCGGTGAACCCGTATTTCGGACCGTCGATCGACTGTCCGGACGACGCATTCGACCGCATCATGGGCAGCAACGTCCGGTCCAACTTCTGGCTTTGCAACATGGTGCTGCCGCAGATGGCGGAGCGCGGCGGCGGGTCGATCATCGTGGTCAGCTCGATCGCCGGGCTGCGGGGCACGCCGACCCTGGGCGCCTACGGCATCAGCAAGGCGGCGGACATGGCCATCGTCCGCAACCTGGCGGTGGAGTGGGGCAAGAAGAACATCCGCGCCAACTGCATCGCCCCCGGGCTGGTGCGCACCGATTTCGCCCGCGCGTTGTGGGAGAACCCGGACATCCTGGCCAAGCGCGTCAAGGACAGCCCCCTGCCCCGCATCGGCGAACCGGACGAGATCGCCGGCGCCGCGGTGTTCCTGGCGAGCCCGGCCGGCAGCTTCACGACCGGGCAGACCTTCGTGATCGACGGCGGCGTGACCATCGGTGGCTCCGCCGTTGAGTGACACCGTCGTGGTCGGCGCCCCGGTGCTCGTCCCGCCACTGGCCAACCATGTGTTCGACGAGGCGCGGCTCACCGATGTCCTGACCACGAACCTGCCCGGGTTTGCCGGTCCGGTGACGGTGCGTCAGTTCCAGGGCGGCCAATCCAACCCGACGTTCCACCTGCACACGCCCGGCGCCGAGTACGTGCTCCGGAAGAAGCCGCCGGGCGTGCTGCTGCCCTCCGCGCATGCCGTCGACCGGGAATACACCGTGCAGTCCGCCCTCGCCGGCAGCGCCGTGCCCGTTGCCCCGATGCGCCTGCTGTGCCGGGACGACTCCGTGATCGGCACCATGTTCTACGTCATGGACTACCTGCCGGGCCGGGTGTTCTCCGACCGGACGCTGCAGGGCGTGGCGGCGGCCGACCGGGCTGCGGTGTATGACGACATGAACCGGGTGATGGCGGCGCTGCACGGGGTGGACTGGCAGGCTGCCGGGCTTAGCGGGTTCGGCCGTCCGCAAGCCTATGTCGCGCGGCAGATCGACCGGTGGACCAAGCAGTATATCGGCTCCAACACCGGCGACGTGCCGGAGATGAACCAGTTGATGGCGTGGCTGCCCGCCCACGCCCCGGCGGCGGACGAGACGGCGATCGCCCATGGCGACTTCCGGCTCGGCAACCTGATTTTTCACCCGACCGAGCCCCGGGTGATCGCCGTGCTGGATTGGGAGTTGTCCACGCTGGGACACCCGTTGGCGGATCTCGCCTACAACTGCATCCCCTGGCGGCTGCCGGTGACGATGGAGGGTCTGGTGGGGGCCGACTCGCCGGGTATCCCGTCTGAGGCGGAGTACGTCGCGGCTTACTGCCGGCGCACGGGGCGCAGTGGCGTGCCGGAGCTAGACTTCTTCGTGGTGTTTTCGCTGTTCCGCTGGGCGGCGATCGCGGCGGGCGTGTACCGACGGGCCCTGGACGGCAATGCGGCGGATGCGCGGGCGCTGACGATCGGCAACAAGTTCAGGATGTTGGCCGAAGCGGCATGGAAGCTTGCCAAACGCATTTAGCGCTGAACTTCTCCCTCTCCCGTTCTTCGCGGGAGAGGGTCGGGGTGAGGGCCGCTTAACACGAGTGCAGCGGTCGTCGCACCCCTCACCCCGGCCCTCTCCCTCAAGGGGAGAGGGAGAAGGCAGCCTTAGGCGGCGGCCTTCTTCGCTTGGGCGCGGACGATGCGGCGCTTCAGGACCTGCGCCTCGATGGGCAGGTTGCGGTTCGGCGTCGTGATCAGGAACGAATCCAACCCGCCATTGTGCTCGATCGTGCGCAGCGCATGGGTCGTCAGGCGCACACGGATCGAAGCACCCAGGATGTCCGACAGCAGGGATTGCTCCTGCAGGTTGGGCAGGAAGCGGCGGCGGCTCTTGTTGTTGGCGTGGCTGACGTTGTTGCCGGTCAGCACGCCCTTGCCGGTAATCTCGCAACGGCGCGACATCGTATAAACATCCTCGAACAGCGGGCTTGAAGCCGCGGGTTATGGCGAAGCGGGCCGGTCTCGTCAACACTGGCGGCGATGGATGCCCTCACTGCCTTCGGCCTGTTTGCCGTGTCCGCCATGCTGGTCTGCTACAGCCTGGAGCAGAGGCACACCGGTTTCATCCTGGCGTTCGCCGGGTCGTGCGTTCTCGGCTCGGCGTACGGGTTCCTGCAGGGCGCCTGGCCATTCGGGCTGGTGGAAGCGATTTGGGCGGTGGTTGCCGCAAGGCGGTGGTGGGGGGCGCGGCATCCCCGTTAGTTGTGGGTGCCCTCGCCAGCCATCGCGCCCATTTCCCGGAATTCGCCGGCACGGACGCTGCCGATGGCGTTGGTCAAGATCGCGATCACCGCCTCGTCCGACAACGACCGCGTCAGCAGGCCCAGCGAACCGCCCAGCAGGGCCGAGGCGATCGAAATCGAACTGATGTTCTGCCCGGTCATATACTCGATCGCCTTGTCCACGATCGCGCCGGCGTGGCTGAGGTCGGGTGGGGCGCCGTCATCCATGGCAAGGCTCATACACGGCTCTCCTTTGCGCTCTAGATAGCGCGCGCGGGGGCCGATGAAAGTGCTTTTCGGCTACACCGCGTCGGCGATCCGCTCCTCGACCACCAATTCCGCCTCCGCTTCCTCCGCCTGCAACTGCCACATTCCGGCATAGACCCCACCCGCAGCGAGCAAGGCGGCGTGGCTCCCCCGCTCCACCACCTTGCCGTCCGCGAGCACGATGATCTCGTCGGCGTCCACCACCGTGGACAGGCGGTGGGCGATCACGACGGTGGTCCGGTTGGCCGACGCGTTCGCCAGCGCCACGCCGATCTCGACCTCGGTGCGGGTGTCGAGCGCACTGGTCGCCTCGTCCAGAATCAGAATGCGAGGGTTCTTCAGGATGGTGCGCGCGATTGCCACGCGTTGCTTCTCACCACCGGACAGCTTCAGGCCACGCTCGCCGACCATCGTGTCATAGCCATCGGGCAGGCGGAGCACGAAGTCGTGCACCTGCGCCGCACGGGCTGCCGCCTCGATCTCGGCCTGGGTGGCCCCCACCCGGCCATAGGCGATGTTGTAGCGGATCGTGTCGTTGAACAGCACGGTATCTTGCGGAACGACGCCGATCGCCGCGCGCAGACTGTCCTGCGTCACGCTGTTGATCGCCTGCCCGTCGATCAGGATGCGGCCGCCAGTCACATCGTAGAAGCGGAACAGCAGCCGGGCGATGGTGCTCTTCCCCGCCCCGGTCGGCCCGACGATGGCGAGCTTTGCCCCCGGGTCCACGCTGAAACTGACGCCGTGCAGGATCTCGCGGTCCGGGCGGTAGCCGAACCTGACGTTCTCGAAGACGACGGAGCCGGCGTCGCCGCTCGCCGGGCGCAGCGGCAGCGCACCCGGCGGATCGGCGACTTCCTGGTCCACCGAGAGCAGCCGGAACATCTGCTCCATGTCCACCACGCCCTGCTTGATGGAGGCGTAGACGAAGCCGAGGAAGTTCAGCGGCTGGTAGAGCTGCATCAGGTAGGTGTTCACCAGCACGAACTTGCCCACCGTCATCCCGCCGCTCACCACGCCGCGGGCCGCCATCAGCATGATCAGCGCCAGCCCGGCCGCGATAATGAACGCCTGCCCGATATTGAGCAGGTTGAGCGTGACCTGGGTGCGGACGGCAGCCGTCTCGTAGCGGGCCAGCGCGTCGTCGAACCGGCGTGCCTCGTGGGCCTCGTTGCCGAAATACTTCACCGTTTCGTAGTTCAGCAGACTGTCGATCGCCTTGGTGTTGGCCTCGCTATCCACCTCGTTCATCTGGCGGCGATATTTCACCCGCCACGACGTGAACGCGACGGTGAAGCCGATATAGCTCGCCACCGCCCCAAAGGTGACCAAGGCGTAGCGCCAGTCGAACAGGTTCCAGATGACGCAGGTGACCAGGACCACCTCGAACAGCGTCGGCAGCAGGTTGAACACGGCCAGCCGCAGCACCTGCTGGGTGCCCTGCACGCCCCGCTCGATGGAGCGGGAGACACCGCCGGTCTGCCGGTCCAGGTGGAACCGCAGGGACAGCCGGTGCATGTGGCGGAACGTATCCAGACCGACCCGGCGCGTCGTGCGCTGCTGCACCGAGGCGAAGATCGCATCCCGCAACTCGCCGAACCCGGCGGAGGCGACCCGCAGCAGCCCGTAGCCCAGGATCAGCGCGATCGGCACCACCGCCGGGTTGTTCTTGGGGGACAGCGCATCGACCGCGTGGCTGTAGATCAGCGGGATGTACACGGTGGCGATCTTGGCCAATACCAGGCACGCCGCTGCCAATAGCACGCGGACACGCGCCGACCGGTCGCCCCGCGGCCACAGGTAGGGCAGCAAGGACTTGATCGTAGCGACTGTGGATCGGTGCGGGACCGGGAGGTCCAAACGGCGGCCTCGGCCTGACATGCGCCTCATCTACGCGCTGTGCGCCTCGCTTCAAAGGTGACCAACGCGCTCCCCTGCCCTACACCCGCATCATGGCCGATATTTCCGGATTTATGCGTCATGTGCTCGCCTGCAATAACGCTGTCTTGCCGGGGCAACGCGTACGCTTCCACGTGGACGGAGTGGCGGTCGGCTGGCTCTTGCCCGACGCGGCAGCGATGGTGGGCACCGATGTCACGGCTGCTCAGCTGCCGCAGGTGGGGAAAACCCTGGCCGAGGCGGGGCTGAGCCAGTGGCGGAACGAGGCGTTCGACGTTCGTGCCACGCCGGACGGCCCGGTGTTGGGCACGGTCGATCGCGGCGCATTGCCGGTGCTCGGGATCGAGGCGGTGGGCGTTCACCTGGACGGCCTGGTGCAGCGAGCGGACGGGTTGCACCTGTGGATCGCCCGCCGGGCTCTGGACAAGAAGCTCGATCCGGGCAAGCTGGACCACATCGTGGCCGGCGGCGTTCCAGCCGGTTTGGGCACGGCCGAGACCCTCGTCAAGGAAGCTGGCGAGGAGGCCGGGCTGTCCCCTGCCCTCGCGGCCTCCGCCGTGCACCATGGCGTGATCAGCTACACCATGCAGCGCGACGAAGGCCTGCAGCGCGACCGGCTGCACTGTTACGACCTGATGCTGCCGGACGATTTCGCCCCGCGGCCGGTCGATGGCGAGGTGGCCGGGTTCGAACTCTGGCCGATCAGGCGCGTGTTCGAGACGGTGCGGGACACCGACCAGTTCAAGTTCAACGTGAACCTGGTGTTGATCCACCTCTTCCTGCGGCGCGGCCTGATCGAAGACGCCGTGCTTGCAAACGCCCTTCGCTAACGTCGTCCCCTGAAGCAGCACTGCTGTCCGGTACACCGTCATGCCAGTGCTTGACACTGGCATCCACGGGGTTGGGCTGGTGACGTCGAGGCGAACTCGGCGCAGCAGCAGTGCGCCACGCGGTGCAGCCGGTATACGCGGGACGCCGTGGATACCAGGGTCAAGCCCCGGCACGACGAGCGGCTACGCTAGGCCGGTCCCGCCCGTTGCGCCGTAGGTTTCACCGGTGACATAGCTTGCCTCCTGAGACGCCAGGAACACGTAGATCGGCGCGATTTCCACTGGCTGGCCGGGCCGTCCCAAAGGCACCGAACTGCCGAACTTTTCGATGGAATCCTGCGGCTGGCCGCCCGAGGGCTGCAACGCCGTCCAGAACGGCCCCGGTGCCACGGCGTTCACCCGGATTCCCTTTTCGATCAACTGCTTGGCCAGAACCTTGGTAAAGGCGATGATCCCGGCCTTGGTCGTCGAATAGTCCAGCAGAATCTCCGGTGCTTTGTAGGCGACCACCGAGGCCGTGTTGATGATCGCCGCACCCGGCGGCAGATGGGCCACCGCCGCCTTGGTGATCCAGAACATGGCATACAGGTTGGTCTTCAGCGTGACGTCGAACTGCTCCGGCGAGATGTCCGCGATGCTCTCCTGGTTGGTCTGCTTGCCCGCGTTGTTCACCAGGATATCGAGGCCGCCGAGCCCCTCGACCGCCTTCGTGACCAGGCTTTGGCAAAACGCCGGGTCGGTGATGTCGCCCGGCAGCAGCAGCGCCTTGCGGCCGGCCTGCTCGATCAGCCCGGCGATGATCTGCGCGTCTGCAGCCTCCTCGGGCAGGAAGCTCATCGCCACGTCGGCGCCCTCCCGCGCGAAGGCCAACGCCGCGGCGGCCCCCAGCCCCGAATCCGCGCCGGTCACCAGCGCCTTGCGGCCCGCGAGCCGGCCGTGACCGACGTAGCTGGTCTCGCCGTGGTCGGGCTTCGGGTCCATTTCGGACGCCAGCCCCGGCGCGCTCTGCGGCTGGCGCGGGAAGGGCGGCTTGGGATACTGGTTACGCGGATCCTGCATACGCAAGCGGTCGTCTTTGGGATCGCTCATGTCACCGTCCTCGATTGATCGAGCGGGAGACGGCCTGGACGAGATCCGGTTCGGCCTCCTGTCGCGATCTTGATGTCGCGAAAAACTTGCCCGGGGGCCGGATCCATGAGCTCTTCCCGACCAACCGAACCCGCGGAGAACATCATGGCTCGTCTCTCGATCGGTGACCGTGTGTCGGATCTGGCCGGGACCCACGGGGGTACCCTCGTCGATATCGACGGCAAGACCGGCTATGTCATGCAGACCAACGGCGTCGAAATCGAATTAGCGCTGGATCGGCTGAAACCGTACCAGGAACCCGAGGCGGACATCTCCCGAACGCTCTCGGGGCCCAATCGCGACCGGACGCTCAGCCCAGCGCACCGGGCGTTGCTCGCGTCGGTGCCGGCCCAAATTCGCGACGCGGTGGCGCAAAGCTATGACGCGGGTGCGGAGCCCGGCGCCCGTCCGGCCTTTGCGGAGCTACCGGACGACAAGAAGCTCGAGACGATCCGGATCTATCTGCCGACCCTGCCCCAACGCCTGCTCATGCCGCACGTGAAGCTCGTGGTCGCATTCCGCGATCTCGCGAAAAAGAGCCGCTAGCCCGATCAGCGACTCTCGCCCGCAAACCCCGCCGTCAGGTCCGCGAGACGCTGCAAGGCTGCCGGTGGGAGCGGGCCTTTCAGCACCGCCGCCAGGGCTGCCTCGAACTCGTCCACGCTTGCCATCCCGACGAGGATCGTGCCCATCGCCGGGTGGGCCATGGCGAAGCGGATGGCTGCCTCGGGCAGCGAGCCGGCAAAGCCCTCGGTGACCAGCGGCATCAGCCGGGCCGCGCGGTCCAAGTCGGCTCCGTAGGCGTACGCCGAGCCGATCGGCTCCGGTGCCGGGCTCGCGATGGGGTGGCGGTCCGCCGAACCACTGAGGGCGCCCCCCGCCAGCACGCGGATGCCCACTACACCGACGTGTGCCCGGCACGTGTGCTCGAACAGCTGCCCGTAATCTTGCGCCGGGTAGCCGGGCGGCAACGCGCGTCCGGCCGATGGATTGAGCATGTTGTAGCTGACCTGGGCGCTGCCGAACACGCCGCTGTCGATGACGCGCTGCAAGGCTGCCGTCTCGCCCACGGCGGTCAGGCCGAGCAGCCGGAGCTTGCCGGCGTCGCGGAGCGACTGGAAGGCAGGGGCCACCTCCTCGAGGACCTGTCGCACGCTCAGGCTCTCACCAGTCCCGTCCATGGTGATGGCGTTGTGCAGATGGAAAATGTCGACGTGGTCTCGCTGCAGGCGGCGCAAACTGCCGTCCAGCGATGCCTCGACCGTCGTCGCGATGCGGCCGAACTCAACCGAACGAAGCCGCACCTTCGTGCCGACCAGGGCATCCCGGGGCCGGAGCTTGGCAAGGATGCTGCCGAGATTGGTCTCCGAGGCGCCGTTGCCGTACTGAACGGCCGTGTCGAAGTAGTTGATGCCTGCGTCCAGGGCGCCAGCGACCGCCCGCTCCTGATCCGCCGCGGACCCGCGAACCATCAATCCGCCCACGGCGCCGCAGCCGAAGCCGAACAGCGAGACCGGCCAGCCGTCCGGGCCAAAGGGGCGTTTCTCGATTGCCAACCGGCAGTCCTCCCCAGGGAACATCCTCCCCCTTTTCAGGGGGAGGATGAGGGCACGAAAGCGTTAGACTAGGTCGAAGCGGTCGGCGTTCATCACCTTGGTCCACACCGCCACGAAGTCTGCCACGAAGGCTTCCTGCGAGTCGGTGCACCCGAAGACCTCCGAAACAGCCCGGAGCAACGAGTTGGAGCCGAAGATCAGATCGACGCGGCTGGCGGTCCACTTCAGCTCGCCGGTCCGGCGGTCACGGCCTTCGAACCGGTCTTCGGCCTCGGACACGGCCTTCCAAGTCGTCCCCATGTCGAGCAGGTTGACGAAGAAGTCGTTGGTCAACGTCCCCGGCCGCTTGGTGAACACACCGAGATCGGTGCCACCGAAGTTGGTGCCCAGAACGCGCATCCCGCCGATCAGGACCGTCATCTCAGGCCCGGTCAGGGTCAGCAGATGCGCCCGGTCGATCAGGTGCACTTCTTCCTGCTTGCCACGCGTCTCGCCGACATAGTTGCGGAAGCCGTCAACCTTCGGCTCCAGCACGGCGAACGAGTGCACGTCGGTCTGCTCCTGCGACGCGTCGGTGCGGCCCGGCGTGAACGGCACCGTCACGGCGTGCCCGCCATCCTTGGCCGCCTTCTCCACTGCAGCACAACCACCGAGCACGATCAGGTCGGCCAACGAGACCTTCTTGCCGCCCGCGTTGAACTCGGCCTGGATGCCCTCCAGGGTCGACAGCACCTTCGCCAGTTCGGCCGGCTCGTTCGCCGCCCAATCCTTCTGCGGCGCCAGGCGGATGCGCGCGCCATTGGCACCGCCCCGCTTGTCGGTGCCGCGGAAGCTGGACGCCGACTTCCAAGCGGTCGACACCAGCTGCGAGACGGACAGCCCCGACGCCAGCACTTTGGCCTTGAGCGCCGCGATGTCCTGCTCGCCGATCAGCGGGTGGTCCACGGCGGGCACCGGGTCCTGCCACAGCAACTCCTCGGTGGGCACCTCTGGGCCGAGGTAGCGTGCAACGGGCCCCATGTCGCGATGCGTCAGCTTGAACCATGCCCGGGCGAAAGCATCCGCGAACACGTTCAGGTCGGCGTGGAAGCGCTTGGAGACCTCGAGGTAGGCCGGGTCCATGATCATCGCCATGTCCGACGTGAACATCATCGGCGGATGGCGCTTGGTGGGGTCATGCGCGTCGGGCGTCTGGTCGGCCGCCGCGTTGTTCTTCGGCTTCCACTGGTAGGCGCCACCGGGTCCCTTCTCCAACTCCCACTCGAAGTTGAACAGGTTATCGAAATACCCGTTGTCCCACTTGGTCGGTTCCGGGGTCCAAGCGCCCTCGAGCCCGCTGGAGATCGTGTCCGCACCCTTGCCCGTGCCGAAGCGGTTCTTCCAGCCGAGGCCCATCTGCTCGATGCCGGCCGCCTCCGGCTCTGGCCCCACGAATTCAGCGGCACTGGCAGCGCCGTGGGCCTTGCCGAACGTGTGGCCGCCGGCGATCAGGGCCACCGTTTCCTCGTCGTTCATCGCCATGCGCGCGAACGTCTCGCGGATGTCGCGGGCCGAGGCGAGCGGGTCGGGCTTGCCGTCCGGGCCTTCAGGGTTGACGTAGATCAGGCCCATCTGGACCGCGCCGAGGTAGTCGGCGAGTTCACGCTCGCCGCTGTAGCGCTTGTCGCCGCCGAGCCAGGTGTCCTCGGGGCCCCAGTTGATATCCTCCTCGGGCTCCCACACGTCGGCACGGCCGCCGGCGAAGCCGAATGTCTTGAGCCCCATGGACTCCAGCGCGCAGTTGCCGGTGAGCACCATCAGGTCGGCCCAGGACAGCTTGCGGCCGTATTTCTGCTTGATCGGCCACAGCAGCAGCCGCGCCTTATCCAGGTTCGCGTTGTCCGGCCACGAGTTCAGCGGCGCAAACCGTTGCGTGCCCGAGCCGGCGCCGCCGCGGCCATCGCCGATGCGGTAGGTGCCCGCGCTGTGCCACGCCATGCGGATGAACAGCGGCCCGTAATGCCCGAAATCGGCCGGCCACCAATCCTGCGACGTGGTCATCAGGGCGAAAATGTCCTGCTTCACCGCCGCCAGGTCGAGCGTCTTGAACTGCTCGGCGTAATTGAAGCTCACTTTCAACGGGTTGGCGTCGACCGAGTGCTGGTGCAGGATCTTGAGGTTCAGCTGGTTCGGCCACCAATCCTGGTTGGACCTCGGCCAAGCCGTCGAATTACTGGGAGCCACGCCCTTCATGGGGCATTGGCCGACGTTATCACCGTCCATCTGTCTCTCCGCTGTTAGCGCGCCGATCGACGCGGTCTGCACCCCGGTCACCCGGGTGGCGCGCTTTAGATGTAGCGGATTTGCGCGAAAGAAAGAAACCCAGATGAGGCTTTTGACCGACGGCTAAGCCGGGCGAACGTTCCACGGATACGGTGCCACCCCCTGCAGGACGCCCGTGATGCTGCTGCGATACGCCGTCTTGCTGAAATTGATACCGAGCGGGACAGTCGCCACCTCGCTCATCGCCAGCCGCGAAATTTCCGCCGCGATGCGCTTCTGCGACGCCAAATCGGGTGCGGCCAGCCACTCCTGCGTCAGTTCCTCGGCCTTGTCGCTGGACCACCAGCCGAACCACCCGGCCTTGCCCTGGCCGCGCACCAGCGCCGAGGTGGCCGGCGATGAATACCCACCCGACGAGCCAAAGGTGTGGAACACGCTCCAGCCGCCTTTCTCCACCGGCTCCATGCTGGACCGGCGCTGCACCACCGTGCCCCAATCCATCGCTTGCAGGTCCACGTTGAAGCCCATCTTCGTCAGCAGATCGGCCGTGACCACGCAGAGTGGCGATATCGCGGGGTAGTCGGTCGGGTCCAACAGCACCACGCGCTGCCCGGCGTAGCTGGTCGCCTTCAGCGCGGCCTGCGCGGCTTCCAGGTCGCCCTTCATCAGCGTGCCGTCGTCGTCGGTTTCATACACTGTGCCGCAGGGGAACTCGCTGCGGCAGGTGCGCCAAAGCGACTGGTCGTCGCCGAAGGTCGCGCGCATGTAGTCTTCCTGGTTCACGCCCATCAGCACCGCCCGGCGGACCGCGACGTCGTTAAACGGCGGCTGCAGGCAGTTCATCCGCATCAGCGATTCGTTGCCTTGCGGGTTGCCGACCATCAGCCGGATCGCGTGGTCGGACGCCAACGTAGGCAGCAGATCGTTCAGCGGCTGCTCCCACCAGTCGATTTCGCCATTGTGCAGGGCGGCGGCGGCGGTGGCCGGGTCGGGGATGATCTGCCACTCGACGCGGTCGAAATGCGCAACCTTGCCGCCCGTCGCCCAATCCGGCTTCTCGCTGCGGGGCACGTAGCCGGTGAACTTCTCGTACCCGACATGGCTGCCGGTGTTGAACTCGCCCGGCAGGAAGCGGTACGGGCCGGAGCCGACCATCTCCGTGATCTGCGTGTTGGGATCGGTCTTGGCCAGGCGCTCGGGCATCATGACCGCCTGCGACGCATCGGGCTTGCCGAGCCCGGTGGCCAACAGCGGGAATGGCCGGGTGAGCTTCAGCTCGATCGTGCGGTCGTCGGGCGCACCCCAGGTCTCCACGACCTTGGCAATCAGCTGGCCGAACGGGTCCCGCTTGCCCCAGCGCTGGATGCTCGCCACGCAGTCGACGGCGCGCACCGGGGTGTTGTCGTGGAATTTGAGGCCCTCGCGCAGGCGAATGCGCCAGGTACGGCCGTCGGGCGAGATCTCGTGCCCCTCGGCCATTTGCGGCCGCGGTTGCCCGTCCATCGGGCAGGCGTACAAGGTGTCGAACACGTAGTTGCCGTGGTTGCCGGTGACGATCGCCGTGGTGAACACCGGGTCCAGCAGCGTGAGGTTGGCCTGGGGCACGAAGCGCAGCGTCGTGGTCTTGGCCGGTTGCGCGATCGCGGGCGCAGCCAGCAGTGAAGCGGCCGCCGTCTGGAGCAAGGTGCGGCGATGCATTGCGTGGTCTCCGGCCGTTTCGTTGCCGGCATTCAGCCTAAAACACAACCCCCTGTCCATGCCGCCGCACACTTAGGCCAGACCTTCCTCTCCCGCTCCCCTTGCGGGAGAGGGCCGGGGTGAGGGGTGCACTTGGCACGGTTGCTGCTTATCAGGCATAGCGGATTGAACGGCGGGGGTGACATGGCTTTGCTGCAGATCCGCGACGTGACCCGCCAGTTCTACGGCGTGCACGCGCTGAATGGCGTGGATCTGGACGTGGCACCGGGCATCATCACCGGGCTGATCGGCCCGAACGGCGCCGGCAAGACTACGCTGTTCAACTGCATCTCGGGCGTGGTCCCGCCCAACACCGGCCGCATCGTGTTCGACGGCCAGGACATCGCCGGCTGGCGGGCGGACCGCATCACCCGCGCCGGCCTCGTCCGCACCTTCCAGATCGCCCGCGGCTGCCCCCGGCTGACGGTGCGGGAAAACCTGCTGCTGTACGGGGCCGCACAACCCGGCGAAGGCGTCCTCACCGCCCTGCTGCGCACCCGGGCGATGCTCGCGCGCGAGGCTGTGCTGCAAGACCGCGCCGAGGCCATCGCGAAACGCCTGCGCCTGTTCCCCGTGATCGACAACCCGGCGGCGGCCCTCTCCGGCGGCCAAAAGAAACTGCTCGAGATCGGGCGCGCGCTGATGACCCAGCCGAAACTGATCCTGCTGGACGAACCGCTCGCCGGCGTGAACCCCACGCTATGCCGCGAGATCGGCGAACGCCTGCAGGAGATCGTGGCCGAGGGCATCACCCTGCTGCTGATCGAGCACCAGATGGACATGATCGCCCGGCTCTGCGACCACGTCATCGTCATGGCGGAGGGTCGCCGGCTGACCGAGGGCAGCTTCGCCGAAGTCGCCGCCGACGGCGCGGTGCAGGACGCGTATATGGGGGGCAAGCGTTGGGCCTCCTGACGGTCGCGGGCATCGTCGCCGGGTATACGTCGGCCGACCACATCCTGAAGGGCCTGGATTTCACCGTCGAACCCGGCGAGATCGTCTGCATCATCGGCCCCAACGGCGCCGGTAAATCGACGCTGCTGAAGACGGTTGCCGGGCTGCTGGTCCCATCCGAGGGCTCGATCACACTGCAGGGCAAGACGGTGGCCGGCCTGCCGCCGCCGGACCTGGCGCGGCTCGGCATCGCCTATGTCCCGCAGGAGAACAACGTCTTTCCCACCATGACGGTGCGCGAGAACCTGGAGATGGGCGGCTACGTCGACCCGAAGCAGATCCCGCGCAGGATGGATGAGGCGATGCAGCGTTTCCCCGTGCTCGGCCGCAAGCGGCGCCAGGCGGCGCGCACGCTGTCGGGCGGCGAGCGGCAATTGCTGGCGATGGGCATGGCGCTGATGGTGGCCCCCGTGCTGCTGCTGCTGGACGAGCCCTCCGCCGGGCTGTCGCCGAAAGCCGCGGAGGAGCTGTTCGCCCAGATCCACTCGATCAACCAGGGCGGCCTGGCGGTAGCGCTGGTGGAGCAGAATGCCAACGAGGCGCTGGCGATCGCCGACCGGGCCTACGTGCTGGTGGACGGGCGCAACGGGGCGACGGGGGTTGCGAGCACGCTGGCCGCCGACCCCGAGATCCGGCGGATTTTCCTTGGTGGATAAGTGCCACACACCGTCATGCCAGGCCTTGGGCCTGGTATCCACGGCGATCCGCAGACACCGGCTGCGCCATGGTGCGTGCGACAGTGCCAAACACTCGCCTGACGTCATCAGCCCAACCCCGTCGCTACCAGGGTCGAGCCCTGGCATGACTAGACACACCTAGGAGGACCCTATTCTTGAACACGATCGGACTGACACGGCGCGGCATCCTCGCCGGCACGGCGGCGGCGCTGGCCACTCCGTACATCGCGCGTGCGCAAAGCGAGCCGCTGCTGCTGGGCGTGCTGACGCCGCTAACCGGCGCCGGCGGCTACGACGGGCCGCGCATGCTGAAGGCGATCCAGGCGGTCGCCGAGACGATCAACAGCGCCGGCGGGCTGCTCGGCCGCAAGGTCACCTTCTCCATCGAGGACACGCAGACCAACCCCGAACCTGCCGTGCGCGCGGCCCGCAAACTGATCGACGTGGACAAGGTGCCGGTGATCATGGGCACCTGGGCGTCCGCCGTGACGACGGCCGTCGCGCCGGTTTGCTGGGAGAGCAAAGTGTTCCTGACCACGACGTCGGGCGCCGACAACATCACCAAGCTGCCGCACCAGGGCTACCTGATCCGCACGCAGCCCAACAATTACCTGCAAGGCGAGAAGCACGCCGAGTTCATGGCCGGGACGGGCGCCAAACGGATCGCGATCATGTCGATCCAATCCCCGTTCGCGCAGCCGACGCAGGACCGGGTAGCGGAAGTCGTCAAGCAACACGGCAGTGAGTTCGTCGGCGGCCTCATCTACGAGAAGGATAAGACCAGCTACCGCTCCGAAGTCGACCAGATCCTGCGCGGCAAGCCGGACATGATCTACCTGAACGGCTACACGCCCGATGTCAGCGTACTGCTGCGCGATTTGTATCGCGCCGGGTATGACGGCGGCCGCTTCACCCAGTCCTACGCGCTGACGGGCAAGGCGGTCGAATCGCTGCCGAAGGAGGTGACGGAGGGCACCTACACGGTACAGCCTTCGGCCGATGTCGACTCGCCGGCCTATGCCAACGCGATCAAGCTATTGGGCGTGAAGGATCCGGATTCCTACGAGACCCAGGCAGTCGATTGGATGAGCCTGGTCGCCCTGTCGATCGCGAAGGCGAAGGACACGACGGGCACGGCAATTCGCGATACGGTGCGTAAAGTCAGCCAGGGCGACGGCACCAAGGTGTACACGGCGGTGGATGGTCTGGCGGTGCTCGCGAAGGGTGGCGAGGTTAACTACGAGGGCGCCAGCGGGCCCTGCGACTTCACCGACATCGGCGACATCAAGGACTGCAAGTTCCGCTATTTGCAGGTCAAGAACGGTGCGCTGACCTTCGTGAAGGTCGTCTGATTGCTGGACGATGTCGCCCAACTGGTGCTGAACGGGCTGATGGCCGGGACCATTCTCGCGGTGCCTGCCATCGGGCTCACCGCCATCTACGCCGTGCTGCGGTTTCCGAATTTCGCGCTCGCCTCGCACCTCACGGTGGGGGCATTTGCCGGATGGATCGGCAATGTCGTCTTAGGCTGGTCCATCGTGCCGTCGCTCGGCCTTGCGTTCGTGGCTGCGGGGCTGGTCGGCGTGGCGAGCGACGAGTTCGTGCTGCGCCCGTTCCGCGCCGCCGGGTTCGTCACCACCGCGATCGGTTCCATCGCGCTGACCATCGCGCTCGAGAACCTGCTGCGCATGATCTTCGGCAACGACTTGCGGGAATACGACCTGCCGATCAGCCGGGATTGGCGGTATGGCGGGCTGCATTTCGGCCCGCAGCAATTGAAGAACATGGCCATCGCGGTGGTGGTGATGGCGGTGGTGTTCGCCTTCCTGAGCTTCACCCGCGCCGGCAAGGCGATGCGCGCGGTGGCCGACAACCCGTCGCTCGCGCGCATCAAGGGGGTGGACGCCGTGCGGGTGGCGCGCATCGTGTCGTTCGTCGGCATGGGGCTGGCCGGGGTGGGCGGCATGCTGATCGGTCTCGACACCACGATCGACCCGCTGACCGGCTTCCGCGTCATGCTGTCGGTGTTCGCGGCGGCGGTCGTTGGCGGCCTGGGCAGCATACCGGGCGCCGTGCTGGGCGCGCTGGTGATCGGTGTCGGTGAGGAATTGTGCCTGCTGGTGCTGACGCCGAACTACCGTAGCGTGATCGGCTTTCTTGCAATCCTGGTGGTGCTGATCCTGCGGCCCTCCGGTCTCCTCGGGCAAAGGGCGTATTAGGAGCGTGGAAAACTACATCGTCGCCCTCGGCGTCACGGCGGGGCTGTATGCGCTGATGGCGGTCGGGCTGAACGTGATCTGGGGCATGGCCGGCTTGGTCAACCTCGGCCTAGTCGGGTTCTTCGCCGTCGGTGCCTATACCTCCGCCCTGCTCACCACCAAGTTAGGCGTTTCCATCGGCCTCGGCATGGTGGCCGGCACGATCGCGGGCGGCGTCGCGGGCGCACTGGTGGCGATGATCACGGCGCGGCTACGGGGCGACTACCTCGCCATCGTGACGCTTGGTTTTGCCGAAGCGTTCCGCATCACCGCCAGCAACGAGACTTGGCTCACCAACGGCACCGACGGCATCTCCGGCATTCCAGGGCCGTGGCGCGGCACGCTGTCGCCGCTTCAGTTCAACCTGATGTATCTGGCGCTGGTCGCCGTGATCGTGCTGGTGGCATACGTGTTGGCCCAGCGGCTCAGCTACTCGCCGTTCGGCCGCGTGTTGCGCGCCATCCGCGATGACGAGCAGGTCGCCGCCGTCGCGGGCAAGCCGGTGCTGGCCTTCAAGGTGCTCGCCTTCTCCATCGGATGCGCGGTACTGGGCCTCGCCGGGGCGCTTTATGCGCACTACACCTCGTACATCGTCCCCGACATCTTCGTGCCGCTGCTGACGCTGTACATCAAGATGGCGTTGCTGTCCGGCGGCGTCGGCAACAATCGCGGGGCGGTGCTCGGCGGCGTGGTGGTCGTGGTGTTCCTCGAGGGCACGCGTTTCATCACCCCGCTGATCCCGGGCCTCGGTGCGGTGCAGGGCGCCGCCTTGCAACAATTCCTGGTCACTGCCTCGCTGCTGGTCATCCTGCGGTTCCGCACGCGCGGGCTAGTGCCCGAAACGCGCGACCATCCCGTGTTACGCCGATCCTGAAGGGACATCCTATGGCCGAAATCACCACCAGCGACATCGCCCACGTGATGCAACAAACCGCCGGGCCGGACCGCGATGCCGCCTGGGCCGCCATCGATGCCATCGTGGCCCGGCTGTATGATCGCAATCTGTTCACCGCGCTCAACCACCTCGCCGCCACGGCGGAAGTCGAGCGGCTGTACTCCAGCAACACGACTGCCTACCCCGTTGGCGGCCGCAAGCAGAAGAAGGACACGCATTGGGGCAAGAAGACGATCGACGAGGGCGAGCTGTATATCTGCCACAACGCCGCCGACATCGAACGCACCTTCTTCGACCACGCGCTGATCTTCAGCCTGGGCGTCGCCGGCATGGTGAACGTGCCGGTGATGCTGGGCGGCAAATGCATCGCCAGCCTCAGCATCTCCGCCCCAACCGACCGGTTCAGTGAGGCCGACAGGCCTGAACTGATGATGATCGCCGGGCTGACGCTCCCACTGATCCTGTCCGCGCCATGAGCACCGCGGACGTCGTCGTCGTCGGGCTGGGCGCTGTCGGCAGCGCCACCCTGCATCGGCTGGCCCTGCGGGGCGTGCGCGCCATCGGCATCGACCGCTTCGACCCGCCGCACGACCGCGGCTCGACCCATGGCGAGACCCGCATCACCCGCCTCGCCATCGCCGAAGGCGCGGCCTACGTCCCGCTGGTGCGGCGCTCGCACGAGATCTGGCGCGAGTTGGAGGAGCAGACCGGCGAGTCGCTGTTCCAGCAGATCGGCATGCTGGTCATCGGCGAGGGCGACGGCGCCCCCAGCCACGGCCAGCCCGGCTTCCTTGGCAGCACGCTCGCCATCGCCCGTTCGCACGACATCCCGCACGAGATGCTGGACAGCGCGGAGATCCGCCGGCGCTACCCGCAATTCCAGGTGCGCGACGCCGAACACGGCTATTTCGAACCGAGCGCGGGCGTGCTGTCCCCGGAACGCTGCGTCGCCGTGCAGTTGCAGTTGGCTCGCGCGTCGGGCGCCGAGATCCGCACCAACGAGCAAGTCCTACGCATCGAGCCCTGCGGCTCCGGCGTGGCCGTAGTGACCGACAGGGGCCGCATCGAGGCCGCAAAGATCGTGTTGGCAAGTGGCGCGTGGCTGCCCGGTCTGGCTGGCGGCATCCTGCCCAAGGTGACCGAGGTGCATCGTCAGGTCCTGCTGTGGTTCGAAGCGGACGAACCGGCTCTGTATGACCCGGCGCGCTGCCCCGCGTTCATCTGGATGCACGGCCCACGGACCGAAGACTATCTCTATGGCTTCCCCCTACTGCCCGGGGCCGCCGGGGTAAAAGCGGCGACCGAGACCTATGCCGGGCATGTCGATCCCAACCAGGTGGACCGCATCGTGTCCGCGGACGAATCCGGCATGATCTACGAGCGCCATGTGGCTGGGAAGCTGCGCGGCGTGTCGGACCGGCTCGTGAAGGCGGCCACCTGCCTCTACACCGTGACACCCGACGCCGGGTTCATCGTGGACCGGTTGTGGGAGAACGGGTCCGTGCTCGCGGCCTCCGCCTGCTCTGGGCACGGCTTCAAGCATTCTCCGGCGCTCGGCGAGGAACTGGCGGCGCTGGCGACCGAAGCGAACCGTCCGATCGAGCCGAGCTGGGCGTTGTCTCGATTCGGATCACCCTAATTGCGGAGTTAGCACGATGGCAAAGCGGCAATTCCACTTGGCCTGGTTCCTATCACAGGGCTATGGCCCCAAGACGTGGCGCGGCATGTGGCCCGGCAGCGACGTCGCGCGCTGGATGATGCCCGATTTGTTCCTCGATCTTGCGCGCGGCATGGAGCGGGCGTGCTTCGACTACATGATCATCGAGGACTCATCGATGGTGCCCTACAGCTACAAGGGCAACCACGACACCTACCTGCAATACGCGGCAAGCTCGCCCAAGCTCGACCCGGCGGTGCTCGTCCCCTACCTCGCCCAGGCCACCAAGCATCTCGGGTTGGTGCCGACGCTCTCCACGTCCGAATACCCGCCCTTCCTGCTGGCCCGCCTGGTCAACTCGCTCGACCACGTGACGGAGGGCCGGGTCGGGTGGAACTGCGTGACCAGCAGCAACGACGGCGCGGCGCAGAATTACGGCAACGAGGGTCAGTATCCCCACGACGAGCGCTACGACCGCGCCGACGAGTTCGCCGACCTGGTGACCAAATTGTGGGACGCGTGGGAGCCGGATGCCGTCGTGCTCGACCGCGACGCGCCGATGTTCGCCGATGGCAGCAAGGTGCACGCGGTGCACCATGAGGGCAAATACTACAAGTGCCGCGGCCCGCTGAACGCGCCGCGCTCGCCGCAGGGCCGCCCGGTGATCTGCCAAGCGGGCGGCTCGCCGCGCGGCCAGGCGTTCGCCGCCCGCTGGGCCGACACCATCATCACCGACGCCGGCAGCGTCGAGGGCATGAAGGCCTACCGCCAGGAGGTCCGCCGCAACGCGGTCGCCGCCGGGCGTAATCCGGACGACATCAAGGTGCTGTTCCTAGCGTACCCGATCGTGGACAGCTCGATGGAGGCGGCGCGGGACCGGCGGCGCATGCAGCGCGACGATGCGGCGGCGAATTTGGATATGGCGCTGTCGTCTATGTCGCGGTTGACCAATATCGATTTCGGCGAACTCGACCTGGATGAACCGCTGCCGCCGAGCCTCACCACCAACGGCCACCAATCCTCGCTCGCCAAGTGGATCGGCAAGACGCCGCGTGAACTGGCGCTCGCCCAATCGACGAAGATGGGGATCGATTTCACCGGCACGACCGACCACGTCGCCGGGATGATGCAGGAGATCATGGAGGAAGTCGGCGGCGACGGCTTCCTGTTCTTCAACACGTATTTCGATCGCCGCTATATCATGGAGGTGTGCGACGGGTTGGTGCCGGAGCTGCAACGGCGCGGGGTGACACGAACGGGCTATCCGCACAAATGCTTCAAGGACAACTTGCTGGAGTTCTGATGGCCGCTCCGGCTACGCCTCATCCTGGTGGGGTGCTTGCCCCTCCCCCCGGCCCTCTCCCTCGAGGGGAGAGGGAGGTTTGTCGAGCAGCTGGCGGATACGGCTTGCCAGGGCGTCCATCGCGAACGGCTTGGTCATCACGTCCGCTCCGGCGTTGAAGTTCGTATCGTCGAGCATGCTCTGGCCGGCATACCCGGTGATGAACAGCACCTTCAGCCCCGGACGCAATCTCCTCGCTGCGGCCGCCAGTTGCTTGCCGTTCATGCCGCCCGGCATGCCGACGTCACTGACCAGTAATTCGATCGAAACGTTCGATCGTAGCAGCTGAAGCGCCGACTCGCCGTCTCCGGCCTCGACCACATGATAGCCGTGGTCGGTCAGGACGTCGCTCACCAGCATGCGTACGGCCGCCTCGTCATCGGCCACCAGCACCGTCTCGCCCTGGCCGGACTGCAGAAGCGAAACCGTCACGGGTTCGGCGCCCTCTGCATGGTCGTCCAGCAGGTTGCGCGGCAGATACAGGGCCACCGTCGTACCATCCCCCGGTGCGGAGCGGATATGCGCCTGACCGCCGGATTGGCGAGCGAAGCCGTAGATCATCGACAGACCCAGGCCGGTGCCGAGACCGAGCGGCTTGGTCGTGAAGAACGGCTCGAAGGCGTGGGCGAGAACGTCCGGCGGCATGCCGGCGCCGCTGTCCGTCACCTTGAGGCAGACATACTCACCCGGGGAGAGATCGTGTAGCTCGGACAGGGCTTTGCCCAAGGTCTCGTTCGATAGGTCGATCCTAAGCCGTCCACCTTGCGGCATCGCGTCACGCGCATTGATGCACAGATTGAGCAACGCGTTCTCAAGCTGGTTCTGGTCCACCAGCGTGGTCCACAGATCCGGCGGCGCATTGGTCTGCACGCTGATCTCGGGGCCCATCGTGCGGCGCAACAGGTCTTCCATGCCGGCGATCAGGCGCAGGATGTCGGTGGGCTTGGGGCTGAGCGTCTGGCGGCGGGAGAACGCCAACAATCGGTGGGTCAGCGCCGCAGCCCGTTTGGAGGCGCTTTGGGCTGCGTCGATGTAGCGGGGCAAGGCCGCGTAGCGGCCCTCACGCACCCGCGTGCCCAATAACTCCAGGCTGCCGGCGATCGCAGTCAGCAGGTTGTTGAAGTCATGCGCCAGCCCGCCGGTCAACTGGCCGACTGCCTCCATCTTCTGCGACTGGCGAAGTTGCTCCTCGGTCTTCGCCAGCGCTTCGGCCGCCTGTTTGGCTTCGGTGACGTCGCGGGCCACGCAATAGAAGCAGTCGCGTTCGCGCACCACCGCCCAGGACAGCGAACGCTCGTCACCGCCCCGGGTGCGCAAGCGGTTTTCGAAACCGAAGGTCCGCGCGCCCTCCGCCAACTTCGCCATTGCCTCGCTGATCGACTGCGCCTGTTCCGTGTCTTCCAGCCACGAGGTGGTCCGCCCCAGGATCTCGCCCTCGGACCAGCCGAGCAGCCGTTCCCACGCCGGGTTGATGCTGATCCAGACGCCTGATGCGTCAGCGACGCCGAGCAGGTCCTCGCTGACACGCCAGATCCGGTCGCGCTCGCGGGTGCGCTCGGCGACGCGCTGCTCCAGCGTGTCGTTCAGCGTACGCAACTGCGCCTCGGTGTGTTTGGCGGCGGTGATGTCGTAGATGACGCCGCTGAAGCGCACGCCCAGCGCTTCGCTGTCGCCGATATATTCACCGCGCCGCATGAACCAGCGCACGTCGGTGGTACCAGGCGGGATGATGCGGAACTCGGTGTTGCTGACGAACCCGGCGGGCCGGATGCTCACCGGATCCACGATTGGCGGATCGCCGGGATGCACCACGGCGTTGATGGTGCGCAGCGGCAGGTTCGGTGCCAGGTGCAAACCGAGCATGCTGCAGAACTTGGCCGAGACCGACACCGTCCCGAAGCCGAGCGTGTATTCGAACGTGCCCACGCCACCCGAGCTCTGCGAGATTCGCAGCTGTTCCTCGAGCCGCTTCTGCTCGGTGATGTCCACCAGCACGCCGCTGAACCGCAGGGGCTGCCCGTTATCGTCGATAAGGCTCCGGCCGCGCAGATGAACCCAGCGCACGCCGTCGCCACCGGCGGGCACGATGCGGTATTCCTTGGACAGAAGTTCGGCGCCGCGGGCGACGCCGCCGATCGCCAAGCGGATGCGGTCTCGATCCTGGGGATGGATGATGGAGAAGAAAACGGCACCCGGAACGCCTGCGAGCGCCTGCTCCGGCGTCAGGCCGTACAGCGCGGCGAAGGCCGCATCGCCGACGAACCGCTTGGTTGCGAGTTGCCACTCCCAGGCCGCTGCCGCACCGGATGCGACGAGGATCGTCCGTAGCCGGTCTATGGTCTCGTGATCACTGTCCGATTGCGCGTCAGGCCGCGGCAGACTCGTCATCCATCACGCTCGCTATGAACTCACGCACGAGCTGCCGCATCGAGTCGAGCGTCGGCAAACCCATCAGCATGGCAATGTAGCCGCGTATGTCGCGATCCTGAACGGAAAAATTGATGTACAGGAACATGACGAGTTCGTCGGTCGTTCGCGCCGGGTCCAGTTCGAGCACATCCGCACCGCTGCCGTGAAGCACTTGCGGCAAGCCCAGGCTGATGCTTTTGCGCAGCATGTTGGCCATCGAGCCGAGACAGCCGTTCAGGATCACGTTGCCGGTTTCCGCCAGCGCCTCTTGTTCCATATCGGCCGTGTCCTCGGGCAGCAACTCCTCCCGCAGCACGGCGCGCACCAGTTCGAGGCTGCTCGCCTGCGGGAAGATCAACAGCGCGCGGCCATCGAACGCCCCGGCGAAGTCCTGCCGGACGGCGACGAGTTGGTCGCTCTCCCGCTCGGCGATCAGCGCCATGGCTTGCGCCGCATCGACGATCTCGATGGATGGGACGGACAGGAACACCTGCTTGCCGACCATGATGCGCAGCGACGCGGCAGCCCGGCTGACGCCGATATTCACCAGTTCCGTCAAAGCATCGAGTTCGAGGTCCGTTAGGTGCAGGCCAGTCACGTCAGCCCCCCGCCCTCAGGCGCAGCGCAGCACCGGAGACGAAGGCCCTCAGGCCATCCTTGGTCAGCGGCTTGCCGACGAAGGTGGCGTTCACGGCGCGCGCCGCGGCAATGATCTCGTCCTGCACGTTGGCGGTGATCACCGCGATCGGCATTGTCGGATACAGGCCCCGCAGATGACCGGCGAGCTCGATGCCGTTGCGGCCCGGCATGTTGTAGTCCAGCAGCGCCACGTCCACCTTGTGGTCCGCCGTCAGCTGCAGCGCCTCGTCGGCATTGGCCGCTTCCAGCCTTACCCAGTCCGGCTGCAGGCCGGTGATCGCCTTCGCAGCGACAATGCGTGCCAGCTTGCTGTCATCGACGATGAGCACCGTCACGGGCATCAGATGCACCTCATTGTGTGTCCGGGCGGAGGCCGGCCGGGCAAAGCTATGCCGTAACCGTGATGGGCGTGTCCAGGGATCACCGTTCCGCCCCAGGCAAAACCAGCAGTGGCAGCAACCACTTGGCGAAAAACGGGTCCAGCGGCGAGCCGGACAGGGTCGGCCGGAGGCACAGCAGGACCTGGAATAGCGAGCTGTGCAGGCGGCGCACGCCGGACAGGTCGACCCGGCGCCCCGGGTCAGGGAGCAGCAGGGACAGCAGCAGCTCCGCCTCCTCCACCCCGCAATCGCCAGTCAGGCGGATCGTTGCGCCGTCCAACACCACGCTCACCTGATCAGGCCCGGCAGGTCGAGCACGAGCATTACGGTACCGTCCCCCAACAGGGCGCTGCCAAGCAGGCCGGGCACGCCGGCGAGCAAGCCGCTCAGCGGGCGCAGCACGGTTTCGAGCCGTTCGCCGAAACCGTCCACCTCGATCCCGACCCATTCGTTGGCGCACGAGACGACGACGATCTTGATGTCTGGCCGACCATCCGGTTCCTGCCGCTCCATCCCCAGCAGGCTGGCCAGCGAGAGCAAAGGGACGGTGGCGCCGCGGAGTGCGAAGGCGGCTCCCTCCCGCACCGGCGCGACCCGCGTGGCGGGGAGACGCAGCGTTTCGGTGACCGCCTCGATCGGGATGCCGAAGCTCTGCCCGCCGGCAAAGACCTGCACCAGGGTGGTGACGACGATCGCCTGCGGAATGGTGAAGCGGATTGTGGTGCCCTGGCCCGGCACGCTCGCCACCGCCACCTGGCCTCCCATGGCAGCCAGCGAACTGCGCACCGCATCCAGCCCCACGCCGCGGCCCGAGATGTCGGTCACCGACCCGGCCGTGGAGAAGCCCGGCATGAAGATGAGGTCGAACAAGGTGTCCCCAGCCAGCGCATCCACGCTCCGCTGGCTCATCAGGCCACGCTGGAGAACCGCGCGGCGCAGCGTCTCGGGGTCGATGCCGGGTCCGTCGTCGCTGACCTCGATCACCAGTCGGTCGCCTTCCCGGGCCGCGCGCACCGCGATCCGGCCGGCGTCGGGCTTGCCTGCCGCATGCCGGGCGGGCGCAGGCTCGATCCCGTGGTCGATGGCGTTGCGAAGCGTGTGTAACAAGGGCTCGAACAGCCCGTCGGCGACACGCTTGTCGGCCTCGGTCTCGCCGCCCTGCAGGTCCAGCGAGACCGACTTGCCCAGGCGCGCGGCGGTTTCCCTGGCCAGGCGGGGCAGGCGCTGCAGGGTCTGCCGGAGCGGCACCATGCGCGCCGCGGCGACGGCCCGTGTCAGCTCGCCCACCAGCCGCCCGATCTCCGCCTGGTTGGCCAGAAGGGCGCGGTGCAGCCCTTCGCCCGCTTCGGCGTCGCGGGCGAGGTGGCCGAGCTGGTTCTTGGCCACCACCAGTTCGACCGCGATGTCGGCGAGCCGATCGATGCGGGCCGGGTCGACGCGCAGGCCGCGCTCCCGCACCACGACCGGAACTTGCACCAGGGCGGCCCGGGCCGCGGGAACGGTGGCAATCTCAGCCTGGTCCGGAACCAGCCGGAACACCGTGCGGATCTCGTCGGCGAGCGCGGTCGACAGCGCCTCGATCACCAGGTTGCAGGTGAACGGCTCGAGCGCCGCCGGGTCGGTCGGCTCGCGCGGGCGAATGTCGAGCACGAGGAGCCCTGGCACGCCCCGCAGCAATTCCAGCGGGTCGTCGCCGCGGAAGAAGCAGTCGGGCGTCGGCACGTAGCGTAGCCCGGAGACTGCTGCCGCGGCCGGGTGGCGCGCCAGCATCGCCGTCAACCAGGCTGGTTGGTCTAGCTCCGCTGCTGGCTCGGCCGCCGGAGGCCGCAGCCGGGTGGTGAGCTCGCGCGCCTGGTCGGCGGCACTGGCAGGCAAAGCGCCGGTTTGCGCGACCTCCTCGATCCAGCCCTCGACGACGCCGATGCAGGCCAGCAGCGCATCGATCACGGCGGGTGCGAGGGTGGCTTGCCCAGCCCGCACGGAGTCCGCCAGGTCCTCCGCCACGTGCAGCGCCGCCTCCATCGGGACGAAGCTGAACAGCCCAGCCGATCCCTTGAGCGTGTGCAGGGCGCGAAACACGGCATCGAGCCGCTCGCGATTATCGGGAGCGGCCTCGAGCGCGAACAGGTCCTCGGCCGCCTGCTGCGTCAGCTCGCGCCCTTCGGCGACGAACTGGTCCAGCAGTTCGTCACTCACGCGAGGGGCCGCTGATAGACGATCGCGTCGGTAAAACGCCGCGTCTCGAAGCGCGGCGAAATGCGCGACATGGACTCCGTGTGGCCGAGGCAGATGAAGCCACCCGGCGCCAGTGCCGCGAACAGGTTGTTGGCCGCCTCCAGGCGCGAAGCTTCGTCGAAGTAGATCAGCACGTTGCGGCAGAAGATCACGTCGAACAGGCCCTGCCGTGCGACACTCGCCCGGTCGACCAGGTTGACCTGGGTGAACTGCACCGACTCTCGCAGATCGCGGATGATGCGCTGCGTGCCGGCGGTCACGACGGTGAAATAGCGGTTCAGCACCTCTGCGGACAAGCGGCTCACCGCACGGGCGCCGTACTGGCCGAGTTCGGCGGCGGCCAGTACGATGGTGTCGATGTCCGACCCGACGATCTCGATGTTGTAGGCATCGACCATGGCCCAGTTCTCGAGCAGCCAGATCGCAACGGAATACGGCTCTTCCCCGGTCGAGCACGGCACCGACCAGATGCGGACCAAGTCACCCGGCCCGCGCCGCGACACGATGTCCGGCAATAGCGAATTGCTCAGGCAGGCGAGTTGGTGGTCCTCGCGGTAGAAATAGGTCTCGTTGACGGTGAAGCTGTTGATCAGCGACTCCGCCTCCGCATCGTCGGCTTCCAGCCGCAGCATGTAGGCCGGGAAGGTGAGCGTGCCGGCACGCTGCATCCGGTCCGTGACCCGGCGTTCGATGTAGTAGCGCTTGGCCTCGCCATACGACATCCCGGTGCGCCGGTAAAGGAAGTCGCACACGCGCCGCAACGCCTCGGGGCTCAGTTCGGGTTGGCTCATGCGGCCCATGCCAGCAGCTGCCGGGCGATGTCCTGCACCGGCACCACGACCTGGGCGCCACCCGACCTGACCAGTTCGCCGGGCATGCCCCAAACCACCGCCGTCTCCTCCGCTTCGGCGATGGTGCGGCCGCCTTCCTGCCGCAGCCGGGTCATGGCGGCGGCGCCGTCATTGCCCATGCCGGTCATCAGCACGCCGATCAGGGTGGTGGCCGGCAGATACTGCAGCGCCGTGGTCACCAGACGGTCCACACTGGGATGCCAGCGGTGCTCGGGGGACGACGGCGCCGGCATCACCACCGGGCCGGCCGGGCGCTGGCTGACGATGATGTCGGCGTCGCCCCGCCCGATGAAGACGCGGCCGGGCACGATCGGCATGGCTTGCGTCACCTCGACGACTTCGAGGCCACACAGGCCGTCCAGGCGCCGGGCAAGGGAGGCGGTGAAGGCGGCGGGCATGTGCTGGGCAACGATCACGGGCCAGGGAAAATTGGCCGGCAACGCGGACAGCACCGCGTCCAGCGCCGGTGGCCCGCCAGTGGACGTTCCCACCAGCACCAGACCGTCTCGCACGCTGCCGGCGATCGCCACCGTCGGCCGGGTAGTCGGCCGGGGCCGGTCCGCCAGCACGCCCTTGGTGCGCAGCCGAACGCGCTCGGTCAGGCGTTTGGCGGGCTGCAACCGGGCCGCCGCCACGCTGCGCAGCTTGGCCAGGAACGCCGGCCGGAACTCGTCGAGCGCGAGGGAGATCGTGCCCGCCGGCTTGGCGATGAAATCCACCGCGCCGAGCGCCAGGGCATTCAGCGTCACCGCCGCCCCGGCTTCCGTGATGGAGGAGAGCATCAGCACCCGGCAGGGCCGCTCCAGCATGATCCGGTCCAGACACGCCAGCCCATCCATGTTCGGCATCTGCACGTCCAGGGTCACCACATCCGGGCGGAAGCCATGCAGCATGTCGATCGCCTCGCGCCCATCCCGGGCGTACCCCACCTGCAGGTCCGGCTCGCCCACCATCATGCTGCCGAGGGCGCGGCGCATCAGTGCGGAGTCGTCGACGACGAGGACCTTCACCGCCTCTGGCTCACGCGGCCTGGCTGCCGGGGGTGATGGCGGCCAGGAGTTCGCGCTCGGTCTGGTCGAGCAGTGCCGCCGGGTCGATCAGCAGCGTCATGGCGCCGTCGTCCAGGGCCACGCGGTCGAACACATCGGCCTGCCCAGCTGCCAGGCCCGGCGCCGGTTGCAGCCTGTCCGCGTCGACGGTCAGGATGGCGGTGACGGCGTCGACGGCGAACCCGGCCTGCAGGCCGCCGATCGTGACGATGATCACCCGCCCGCCCTGGCCGGCCACCGACGCGAACCGGCTGGCCTGGTTGATCACCGGCACGACCCGGCCGCGCAGGTTCATCACCCCCTCGACGAAGGCCGGCGCCCGGGGCACCCGCGTGAGGCTTACCGGGCGGCGCACGACCTCGTCCACCGCGGCGATGGGCAGGCCGTAGCGTTCGCCACCGAGCACGAAGACGACGAATTGTTCTTGCCGTCCGCCTGCCTGCTGTACCGGCATTTGCGCGCCTCCCTGAGCCGCCTGGGCGATGATGCGCCGTGTGGTTGCCTCGTCAAACAGCCGCTCCGGCGCCAGCAGCGAGAGCAGACGGCGGCCGCCATCGATGTGACAGATACCCTCCAACCGGGTCTCGCCCCGGCCGCGGCTGAGGATGGCGGGGACCGGGCCGATCATGCGCTTCGGCACGCGCAGGACCCGGTCCAGGCCGGCCGATACGAGGCCGACACGGATCCCGCCCAGCGGCACTACGGCGATGCGGAGCGCGGTTTCGGGCTCCGGCGGCAGGCCGAGCAGCGCCGCCAGCGAGACCAGCGGCAAGACCTCGCCCTGGAACGGGATAATGCCCAGGGTCGCATCGCCCTCGCCCGCCACCTGGGTCACGCCCGCCGGCAGCCGGAGTATGGCGCTCACCTGGTCCAGCCCGAGGGCGTAGTCCTGGCCACAGACGCGCAAGGTTACGAGCGCAACATCTTCCTCCTCCAAGGCCGCCGGCGTCGCAGTCGGGGCGATGGCGCGGGAGACGGGCCGCCGGATCGGGGCGGTGAAATGGCGGGCGAGCAGGGCCTCCAGATCGAGCAGGTCCGCGTCGCCTTCGGACGACAGATCCGTCACGGCGTCGACGAGGAAGCCGACCCGCTCGCGCCCTGCAACGACGACGCGCTGGCTGCGCGACGCAGCGTCGGCGTCGTGGCCGAGCAGCGTCGCCAGCGACACCACCGGCAACACCGTCCCGCGCAAATTGGCGAGCCCGAGCAGGCCGGGTGGCGCGTTCGGCACGCGCGTCCAGGCGCGCGCGCGCACGATTTCGGCCACGTCGCCGGATGGCAGGGCCAGCGTCCGGCCCGACACCCGCACCGTCAGCACGCCTCTCGCTCCAACAGGGACGGCACGCCGTCAGCCTTCCGAGTGCTGGAGTTCGTCCGCCAGGCTCGCGATCTCCTCGATGGCCGCGGCGAGGTCCTCCGATCCGCGAGCCTGCTGGCGGGCCGCAGTAGCCGCTTCGGCAGCGGCACCGCCCATCTCCTCGGCCGCCTGGGCGATCTGCGCCGTTCCCGACAGCACCTCGCGCACCGAGACCACGATCGATTCGGAGCCGTCGTGGATTTCCGCACCCGCCACACGGATGCCGGCCAGGTCCGCTTCCACGGTGGCTAGTTGCTCGGCGACCACGCGGTTGCGGCCGGCCTCCGCTTGGGCAGCCGCTGCCACGTCCTCGAGCCCGCGTGCGATGGTGGCGACCTGGTCCTGGATCGAGCGCACCACATCGCGGACACGGTCCACGTTGTCGCTGGAGTCGCGCGCCAGGGTCCGGATGTCGGCCGACACCACGGCGAACCCGCGGCCGCGCTCGCCCGCCCGGGCCGCCTCCACCGCGCCGCTGACGGCGAGCATGTTGGTCTGCACCGCGATCAGGGCGATGCCGTCGACGATCTTCTCGATCCGCCGGCAGGTGACGTTGAGCCCGCCGACCAAGTCGATCACCGCGCGGGTGTCGTGCTGCGACCGGTTGACGCTCTCGGCCAAGCCGTGGATGGCCGCGTTGTTGGTGGCGAGTTGCGGCGCCAGCAGATCCGCCCGGGCGATGGCGTCGGCTGCGGCGACGCGCGTGGTGTCGGCGGCTTGCCCGATCTGCGCCATGGCGGTGGTGGATTGCTGCGTCGCGGCGGCCTGGGCCTGGGCGCCGCGGCTGATCTGGTCGATCGCGGCGAGGATCTCCCCGGCCGCGCCCGACAATTGCTGCACCGTGGCGGACAGCTGCTCGGCGGCGGCCCCGACCTGTTCGGCGCTCGCAACCAGGGCCGTCCCCGCCAGGGCCGATTCGGCCATCTGCGCCAACGAGTGGGCGGTTCGCTGGCTCTGCTCGAGCGAGGCCGCCTGCTGCTGCACGGCGCGTTGGGCCTGGGCCGTGGCGGAGGATTGCTGCTCGGCGGAGCTGGCCACCTGCTCGGCGCCAAGCTGGGCCTCGCGCAGCCCGGCCTCGGCCTCGATCGCCGCGCTCAGGATCTTCTGCGAGCTGCCGGCGAGGGTGCCCATACCTTCGCGGATCGAGGCGAGGCTGCCGATCACGGTCTGCCCGCGTGCGGCCTCGCTGCGCGCCTGCTCGGCCGCCGCCTTGATGCGGGCGGCGATGACGCGCATGTCGGCGGCGATCGTGTCGGCGAGCGACTGCACCTCGCCGGCCCGCTTCTCCGACACTTCGGCGAAGGCGCGGACCTCGTCGGCGACGACGGCGAACCCGCGCCCATCATCGCCAGCCCGCGCGGCTTCGATCGCCGCGTTCAGGGCCAACAGGTTCGTCTGGTCGGCGATGTCCCCCACGACGGCGGTGATCTCGCCGATGTTGGCGGCCTGGGAGTCGAGCGCGCCGACGACGTCCACCAGGCGGAGCTGGCGCGCCGTGTTGTCCTGCACAGAGGCGACGAGCGCCTCAATCTGCCCCGCCACCGCGACCAGCAGTGACTGTAGCCCCTCGGTGCGCCGGCGCGAGTCTACGGCGCGTTCGCGGGCCTCGGCGAACACGCTGCCCAGGCTGACGACGGCCGCCTGCGATTCCTGCGCGGCTCCGGCGGCCTCTTCCGAGGCGGCGGCGATCTGCATCAGCGCGCGGCGCAACTCCTCGGCAGCGGCCGAGGCTTCGGTGACCCCGCTGGCGAGTTCCTCGGTGGCCGCCCCGATCCGTTCCGCCGCCTTCTCCCGCCGGGCACGCTGGCGCTCGCGCGAGCGGCGCTGGGTCGCGGCTGGGATGGAGACCACCTCGTCCGCCGGGGACGCAAGCGGGGCCTTGCCGGCCAGGTTCGATGTCTTCACCAAGGCCATGATTTTCCTCGCACCTTTCGACGCCCCCAATCCGTAGAGGGATCGACTGGCTTCGACAACAGGCGACTGCGACACAAGGTGGCCGCCATCTGCTAAGCCCTGCCGCGCGGTTGCGGGAGCAGGGTTCGATGGCGCGGCGATGGACGGCACTGGCGCAGGTTTTCGGTTTCGCTGCGGTCCTGCTCGGCGCGCCGTCGTGGGCGGCGGAGCCTGCTTATGGCCCTGAACTGGAGGGGTTCGACTATGCCTCTCCCGTCCACCGGTTCGCGTTCACGTCGCAGCGGCAGGATCTGTCGATGGCGTATCTGGACGTGGCCCCGACCGGCACGGCCAACGGACAGGTGATCGTGCTGCTGCACGGCAAGAATTTCTGCGCCGGCACCTGGGAGGCCACCATCCGGGTCATGGCGCAAGCCGGGTATCGCGTGATCGCGCCCGACCAGATCGGCTTCTGCAAGTCCAGCAAGCCGGCCGCCTACCAATTCACCTTCCAGCAGCTGGCGCGCAACACACGGGCGCTGTTGCAGTCGCTCGGCATCGAGCACGCGACCATGCTGGGCCATTCCACGGGGGGCATGCTCGCGATCCGCTACGCGCTGATGTATCCGCAGGCGACCGACCGGCTGGTGCTGGTGGACCCGATCGGGCTGGAGGATTGGAAGGCCAAGGGCGTGCCCTCGATCAGCGTGGACGATTGGGATGCGCGCGAGCTCAAGACCAGCGCCGACGCGATCCGCGCGTATGAGCGGCAGACCTACTATGCCGGGCAATGGCGGCCCGAATACGAACGCTGGGTGGACATGCTGGCGGGGCTGAACAACGGCCCCGGCAAAGCAGCGGTCGCGTGGGATTCCGCCCTGCTGTACGACATGATCTACACGCAGCCGGTGGTCTACGAACTGGGGGCGCTCCAGCCGCCGACGTTGCTGATCGTCGGCGACAAGGATAACACCGCCATCGGCAAGGACCTTGCCCCGCCCGCCATTCGACCGACCCTCGGCAACTACCCGGTGTTGGCGCAGCAGGCGGCGGCGGTCATTCCGCACGTGACGCTGGTGCGCTTCCCCGACCTCGGCCACGCCCCGCAACTGTCCGACCCGGCGGCGTTCGACGCCGCCTTACTAGGATGGCTGGCACACCCCCTCTACCCTTGAGGGAGCAGTCATATGCAATTCCCCCCCTCAACGGGGGGGCAGCTTTTAGCTGGCTTTTGCCAGCACCGCGCGCAACAGCACGTCAGCGCCAGCCGCGGCATCGGCCTGGGTGCAGTCCTCGTACTCGCTGTGCGAGATACCGTCCTTGCACGGCACGAAGATCATCTGCGTCGGGCAGTACGGGGCCATGCGGATCGCGTCATGTCCGGCCCGGGTGCGAAGCGTCAGCGTGCTGAAACCAAGCTCGCCCGCCGCCTGCTCGACCAAGGCCGCCAATTGCGGGTCGAAGTCGATCGCGTCGCGGTCCGGGGACGCCTCGACCTCGATCCGCACCCCCGTCCTTGCGGCGATCGCCGCCGCGGCTTGCGTCACCGCGCTACGGATCGCGGCCATGCCGGCGCGATCGGGATGCGTGGCGGCGTAGCTGAACCGGGCGTGGTGCGGGATGTTGATGCGGTTGTTCGGCCAAACCTCCATCACCGCTACGCCGGCCGAGCCGGTGGGCGCGTGCTCGGTGCCGATGCGCTCGATGGCGGTCACCAACTCGCATGCCGCGGCCAGCGCGTTCACCCGCTGCGGCATCGGGGTCGCCTGGGCGTGGCCGTTGGCGCCGAAGCAGTCGATGAAGGCGAAGCAGTTGAACTCGCTGCCGGTCACCACGCCGATCGTGCGGCCGGCGGTTTGCAGCCGATCGCCCTGCTCGATATGCAGCTCGAAATAGCTGTCCACCGGCCGGCGCCCGGGTTGGACGGCGCCGCGGTAGCGGATGCGGTCGAGCGCGTCGCGAACCGTCAGGCCGTTGCGGTCCTGTGCTGCCTGGGCCGCTGCCAGGTCGAACACGCCGGTGAACACGGCCGAGCCCATCAGCCCGGGGGCGAACCGGGCGCCCTCCTCGTTGGTCCAGTTCACCACCTCGATGGCGCGCTTCGTCCGCACCCCCATGCGGTCCAGTGTCCGCACGCACTCCAGCGCCGCCAGCACGCCGAGCGGGCCGTCGAACTTGCCGCCGGGCGATTGCGTGTCCAGGTGGCTACCCACCAGCACGGGCGGCAGGGCCGGGTCGGTGCCCTCGCGGCGGCCGAACATGTTGCCGATCGCGTCGACGCTGACCGCCAGCCCGGCCTGCGCGAACCAGTGGCCGAGCAGGTTGCGGGCGGCGCCGTCCGCCTCGGTCAAGGCGAGGCGATCGCAGCCCCCGGCGGGCAACGCGCCGATCGCAGCCAGGGTCATCAAGTCGGACCAGAGCCGGCCGGAGTCGATCCTTGGGGGTGTCGCGGGCGGCATCTCATCCCTCCAATTGGAACGCGTGCATGGCGCCGATCGCCAGCCGCTCGGTGAGCACGCCGGCCGCGCGGTCCAGTTGTGCCAGGGCCACGGCGGCATCGCCCTCGCCCGGAACGGGGCAGCCATCGCCGATCGGGCCGGGGACGGAGCGGTCGCCCTTCGCCAACGCCTGCAGATGTTGCTCGATCGCCGCGGCGTGGGAGGCGGCTGCCGGGTCGGGCTGCTTGGCAGCGACGGCGAGCCGGCGCGCCCAGTGGACGCATTCCAGCAAAGCGGGCACCGGCCGTTCGATCTCGGAGCGCCGCAGCAGGAAGCGGCCGACTGTCATTGGCAGGAGGGCAAGGCGCAGATCCGCTACCTGGCGATCGACGGTGCGCATTGCCGGCACCGGGTAGACGCCTGGCTCCCCGGCCAGGGCGCGGCGGCAAGCGCCGACCGCATCCGCCAGCGCCTGCAGCACCGCGGTGCCCGATTGGCCCACCAGGTCTCGCGTCCGTACGGGCAGCACGAGGGCGGCGACGGCCACGGCAGACACGGCGCCGATCGCGGTCTCCTCCAGCCGCAGCACCAGCAGCGGCGCAATCGACGCGCCGAGCAGGCTGTAGATCAACCCGAGCAGGACGGTGACGAAGAATATGCCGAGCGTGTACGACACCAGGAACAGGTAGTACATGCCGAACGTGGCGGCGAGCAGGGTCACCGCCTCGGCAGGTCCGTTGCCTTCCAGCGCGGCGGCGAGGCTGAGGCCAGCCACCAGGCCGAGCAACGTTCCGCCCAGCCGTTGCACACCTTTGTACAGGGTGTCGCCGCGCGACCGCGTTCCGAGAAACACGACGTAGGTCGTGATCACCGCCCAGAACCAGCGTTGCGGCGACAGCGCCATCCCGCCGGCCATGGAGATGGCGGAGGCCAGCGTCACACGCAGCGCAACCCGCCAAGCCAGCGGACCCGGCACGGCCTTGGGCACTGGTTGTGGCTTGGCATGCACGGGCAGTTCGGCGGCCGCCTGGCCGAAGGCCGCCGCCGCGCGCGCGATGTCCGCGAGCCCGGCGCCGATCTCAGACACCGATTCGATCGTGCTGAGGCGCATGTGACGGGCCGTCCAGCGGCCAAGGCGGAGGCGGCGCGCATGTAGTTGCAGCCGCGCCGCGTCGCGCCGGGTGCGGATCGGGTCGCCGTTCCCGCCCAGTTTCATCCCGTCCAGCGGGGCCGAGGCGAGCCGGGCGGCCGCGAGCTCCAGATCCATCAGGTGCAGGCGGAGCGGCACGCTGCGAACGGGATAAAGCATCGAGAGTTGGTCGTCCGCGGCCAGCGCCACCTCATTCAACCGCGCGAGGCTCCGGCGCAGGCGGTTCACCGTGGCTGGCTCCGTCGCCGTGAGCCCGCCCGCGTCGCTCAGCACCAGCGCCGCCCGCCCCTGCACCGCCTGCACCGTCCGCTTCAGGGTCGTCGCCGGCCGCAGCGGCAGCAGGACGAAGCTGGCGAACGCGGTCGCGGGCACTGCGATCAGCACGGAGAGGAACTGGGTGGGCAACGTCGAGGGCGGTAGCTCGAGGTAGAGGCCGATGTAGCTGACGATCACCGCCACCAGGCCGATCGCGATGGCCCGCGGACCCCGGCCCTGCAGCAGGAACGCCAGGAACACTAGCACGAGGAAGTAGCTGTCGCCGATGCGGCCGCGGCCATGCAGCAGGCTGGTGAGTGCGCAGGCGATGGCGGCGGGGACCACCAGCACCAGCAGAGTGCGCAGCCGCTGCTGCCAGGTGGGCTCCCGCATCAGGAACGACGCCATCATGCTTAACACGATGCCGGCTGCGAACTCGACCGGGGAGGTGTGCAGCAACGCGCCGACCCCTATGCTGGCAACCGTTGCCAGGAACACCGACGCGGTGCCGCGGGCCGCCATCAACAACCGCAGCAGGCCCGGATCGGAGGAGATCGCGCGATCGCGCAACCCGGCCCATAGGTCGATTATCCCACCTAGGGCCCGGACCAGACCGCCTCTTCGCATCTGCAGCATGGGCAGACCATACGCCGGACTGCGGCGGAAGAAAGGGCTTGACCGGTGGTTGGAGGCTGGATTGAACCTATCGCTGCGGCGGAAGGTTCTCTGGCTGGCTGAACCGGAAGCTGATGTCCGGCCGGCTCGCGGACACGTTGCCGGCCTCCATCATCGACACGCGCAATAGCAGGCTGCCGGCGATCGCCGCCAGGCAGGCCGCATCCGACATCGTGCCCGGCCGGCCGCGCCCCACGGCGAGAGATAGCGATTGGAGCACGGCGGGCATCACCGCACCAAGTCCGGTCGCCGCGATCTTCTCGACCTGGCCCCAATGCCCCTCCAGAGCGCCTTCCACGCCGCGCCTGACATAGGTCCGATGCGATCCGATGGTTGCCGCGAGTTCCGTCGACAGCGCCGCCAAAACCAGGGCATCCAGGCTGCGGCGGCGGCGGCCCGACCCTTCCAGCAACGACAACGCCGAAGCACCCGCCACGATCGAGGACGAGCCAAACCGGGCCGCCATCCAACGGGGTGCGGCGGCCCAGAGCGGCGTGCTCGTGGCCGACAGCAGCGCTGCGGTGTAGGTTCCCAGGCCGGCGCCGGAGATGGCTGCAGGAACTTGCGTCACCCGTGCCAGGCGCCGCGCCCAGGTCCAGCCCGGCCGGTGATCCCCAAGGGCCTGCAAGGCCGCCGTGCCCATGGCGAAGGTGCTGAACGCCGTCAGGATCCAGGTGCCGATCGACATCGGCGAGGTGCGCTTCGCGATCCGGAACATGTTGTAGAACCGCTTCGGCGTATGCAGGTCCCAAATCAGCAGCAGCGAACCGATCGTAGGCGCCGCAAGCGATAGGTAGCGCCCCCGCCGGACGGTCGGTGCGGCAGCATTACCTTCGGTCATGTCGGCAATGGCTGCGATCAGGGCCGCGGCACCGGACAGGCCGGCGATCGCCACGTAGCCCCCGACCACCCAGTTGTTGAATGGCGCCGCCTTCAGTTGCGAGCGGCCGTAATATGTCGGCCCTTGCCACGAGCTTTTATCGTGGAGGTCGGTGTCGTGGACGGTCGCTGGAATTTGCGCCGGGTCGTCCGGGTGATGCGGTGTCGGTTGCTCGGGCATCAGCGACGCTCCCGTGCGCTGCCGGCGAACAAGGCCGCTGCGGTCAACGCCAATCCCGCGATGGTTGCCAGCCCGGTGAGCAGGCTGGGCATGACGCGGTTGGACGCGCGGGTGGGTGCGGCCGGCAGGTTGTATGTCTCCGGACGGTCAGTCAGCAGGAAGAAGGCGTTGAGGTGGCCGATATCGCCCGTGGCGCCTGGCGCCCCCGGCGTGCCGTATAGATAGGCCGAGTCGACGCCACGTTCCTTCAGCGCGACAACCCTGCGCTCCGCACGCGCCTGCAGATCACCCAGTTCGCCGAACATGATGGAATCGGTTGGGCAGGATTTCGCGCAGGCCGGTTCCAGACCGCCTTTCAGCCGGTCGTAACACAAGGTGCATTTGTGCGCTTTGCCGTCCAGCGGGTTCAGGTCCACTACGCCGAACGGGCAGGCCGGCACGCAGTAGCCACAGCCGTTGCAAATATCCTGCTGCACGACGACGGTGTCGAACTCGGTCTTGAACAGCGCGCCGGTGGGGCACGCCTCCAAGCAGGGCGCGTTGTGGCAGTGCTTGCAGACGTCGCTCATCATCAGCCAGCCGGACTGGAACGGCGACTGCTCGCCGGAGCGAACGCCCTTAGGCCCCGCCTTCTCGATGAAGTTCACGTGCCGCCAGGTGTTGGCCGACAGCGCCCCGGTGTTGTCGTAGCTCTGCCCCGTCATGCCCAAATTGTCGGCGGGCAGGTTGTTCCACTCCTTGCACGCGACTTCGCACGCCTTGCAGCCGATGCAGACGGTGGTGTCGGTGAAGAAGCCATAGGACTTGCCTGGCTCGATCAACGTCCCGCAGGTCAGCTCCGACTCGTTCGGTATCATGTGGTCGAACTGGGAGCGTGTCTCCTCCTGCGCGCGGGGATGCGTGAACATGGTGACGTCCTTAGGGCAGCAGGAAAATGGAGGAGAGCAAATTGCCGATGACGTTCTTGGCGGGCGTGTAGTGCACCCGGACCCGGGCCTGCCGGCGCTGCAGCGGCGGCAGCTGGTCGGTTTCGGCTGCCGCGTTGGGGCCGAGGATGAACAGATGCGACACGCCGCGATCGTCGGTGAGCTGGAAGCGCCCCTCCTGTACGACCGTGACCACGCCATCCATGCTCTGGCTCATGCGACGGGCTCGTCAGCCTCGACGACCTCGGCAAGCCACGCGCGGGCCTTCTCCAACTCGGGCCAGGGGATTTCGCCGAGCGGAAAGTGGATGCCGAGCACGACTGTGATGAAGGCGTTTACGTGATCCAACTGCTTGCGCTGTGCGGGTGTTATCCCAGCAAGCCGCAAGTCCGAAACCAGGCGGTCGCGAAATTCCGACAGGCACATCGTCGCCTGCGAAAGCACGTGGTCGTTCTTCTTTGGCCGCCCCGCGAGGACCTGGTCGATATGCTCCAGCGCCTTGCGACCAGGCGCGCTACTGGCCACGGCCCACCCCGCCGGGTTGGAATAGGCGGCCCTTGTGAAGGTTCACGGTGACGGCCTTGGTCGTGTGGATGCTGGTGTTCGCATCGCCGGAGATGGCCAGCAGCACGTTGGCGATGTCGCCGCGGGCGTAGCCTTCCCACCCGAACACCCAGGGCATGCCAACCTGGTGCACCACGCGCCCATCAATCGTCAGTGGGCGCATCCGCTCGGTCACCAGGGCGCGCACCTCGATCTCGCCACGCAGGGTGGTGAGCACGGTCCAGTCCAGGTTGCGGATGCCAAGCTTACCGGCCAGTTCGGGAGAGATCTCCACGAAAGCTTCGGGCTGCAACTCCGCGGTATGCGGCGTCACGCGGCCGATCACGCCGCCGCAATGCAGTTCGGTCAGGCGGTAGGTGGTGAACACGTAGGGGAAGCGCGGGTCGCCCACCGCATGCAGTTCGTTGCCGGGCCGCTTCCAGATCTTGGCCGTCGGGTTGTGTTGCTGGCCGTACATCACGTTCTGCACCGGGCTCTCGAGCGGCTCGTAATAGGTCGGCAGCGGTCCGTCCTTCAGCCCCGACGGGACGAACAGCTGACAGTAGCCGTCCGACTCCATGATGAATGGCAGCTGACCACCGTGTGCGTCCATCCCGTGCGGATGCTTGCTCCAGTCGGGACGGTAATCCGGGCGGCGGTCGGGCAGGAAGTCGGGGATGTCGTTGCCGACCCACTTGCCTTCGCCTTCGTCCCACCAGACCAGCTTCTTGCGCTCGGACCACGGCTTGCCCGCGGGATCGGCCGAGGCCCGGTTGTACAGATTGCGGCGGTTGGAGGGCCATGCAAAGGCCCAGCCTAAGTGGTTGCTGTCCGTGCCCGGGGCGTCCGACTTGCGCGAGCGCGCGACGTTGTGCCCGTCTTTCGGGTAGATCCCGCAATACATCCAGCCGCCGCAGGCGGTGCTGCCGTCGTCCTTAAGGTCTTGGTATTTCTCGACCTGCTTGCGGTCCGCCACGGTGTAGCCGTTGATCTCCCGCAAAACGGCTTCTGCGTCCGGCTCGTGCCGCTCGCCATGCACCGGATAGTCCCAGGTGAGATCCTGGATCGCGCGGTCCTTCGTCTCGGTGCTGTCGGCGTATAACTCCTTCAGCCGCTTGCCGAGGTGGTAGATGAACCAGAGGTCAGACCGGCTATCGCCCGGGGCGTCGCACGCGACGTCGTGCCATTGGACCAACCGGCTGGTGTTCGTGACACTGCCCTCCTTCTCCGCCACCAGGGCAGCGGGCAGGAAAAAGACCTCGGTATCGATCTGCTCCGGCGACAACTCGCGGCGCTGAACCAGCCGGCCCTTCTGCCAGAAACTGGCGGTCTCGCTCATCGCGAAGTCACGCACCACGAGCCATTCGAGCTTCGAGAGCCCGCGCTCCACCAAGTCGGAGTTCACCGCACCCACAACTGGGTTCTGGCCGACGATGTATTGGCCCTTCACCACACCGTCTGCCATCGCCATGGTCATCGGCAGTTGCGACAGGTCGCCGGTCAACTTCGGCAAGTGCTGGTAGCCATACTCATTCTCGGCCGTCGCATTCTCGCCGTACCAGGCCTTCAGCAGGCTGATGGCGTATTTGGGGAAGTTGTTCCACCACCCGGTCGGCGGCGTTTCCGTCTCGATGTAGTCCCGCAGCGTGGTGTGGTTATGGAACGCGTTGGGCTGCGGCAGGTAGGTCGGCAGCATGTTGTAGAGCGTCGGGATGTCCGTGCTGCCCTGGATGCTGATGTGGCCGCGCAGCGCCATGATGCCGCCGCCAGGCCGGCCGATATTGCCCAGCAGGCTCTGCACGATCGCGCAGGCGCGAATGATCTGCACGCCCGTCGTGTGATGCGTCCAGCCCACGGCGTAGCAGAACGCACCCGTCTTCTCCCGCCCGGAGTTCTTGGCAATCAGGTCCGCGATCCGCAGGAACGTCGCCGCGCTGCACCCGGTCACCCGCTCCACCATCTCCGGCGTGTAGCGGACATAGTGGCGGCGCATGATCTGGTAGACGCAGTTTGGATGTTCGAGCGTCGGGTCCATCGGCGGCGGCGAGTCGGACATGGTCTCCTTGCCCGGGCCAGCCTGCGGCGACCCGACCCGGTGCTCGGCGATCGAGGACGGGACTGTCTTGCCCTTGTACTGCCAGGTGTCCTCCTTGTAGGATTCAGTCCCGGAATCGAAGCCCGAGAACAAGCCATCGCCGGTTTCCGGATCGGCGTAGCCGTCCTCAATGATGTGGGCGATATTGGTGTAGTTCAGGGCATACTCCCGGAACCACAAATCATTCTCCAGGATGTAGTGGATCAGCCCGCCCAGAAAGGCGATGTCCGTCCCCGGCCGGATCGTGGCGTGAATGTCCGCCAGCGCGCTGGTCCGGGTGAAGCGCGGATCCACATGGATGAACGTCGCACCCTTGCGCTGCGCTTCGACGACGAAGCGGAACGCGATCGGATGGTTCTCCGCCATGTTGGAGCCCATGTTGACGATGACGTCCGAATTCTGCAGGTCCCAAAGGGCCAGAGTTGCGGCGCCGCGTCCGAAGGAGGTGCCTAAACTAGGCACCGATGAGGAGTGTCAGATTCGAGCTTGGTTCTCGATACTGACGACGCCCAGCCCACCCCCGAGGAGCTTCTTGATCAGGTAGTTCTCTTCGTTGTCCAGCGTCGCCCCGCCCAGCGAGGCGATGCCCGTGGTGTGGTTCACCACCCGGCCATCCGGCAGCGCCTCGGTAAACGTCTCGTCGCGCGTGCGCTTGGTCAGTTGCGCGATCCGCTCCATGGCCCAGTCGAGTGGCTTCTCCTCCCACTCGGTCGCCTTCGGTGCGCGGTAGAGCACCGAAGTCTGGCGAAGGGGCGACAGCAGCACACCGAGGGTCGATGCGCCCTTGGGGCAGAGCGTGCCCTGGTTCACCGGGCTGCGCGGATCGCCTTCGATGTGGATCGGCTTGCCGTTCTTGGCATACACGAGCTGGCTGCAGCCGACGGCGCAGAACGGGCAGATGCTGCTACCGACCCTATCGGCCTCCTCAAGCCGGGGACGCAGTGCGCGCGAGGTGGCACTTTCGGCCGCCTTGCCCATGACGCTCTGCCCGGCGATCTGGCGCGGGATAGACCAGTCCTTGACGAAGTTGCTGACCCGCTCGCCGACGCCACGCCGAAGCTTCTTCAACTGCCTGCACTCCACCGCTGCACCCCCGCAACGCGAGCGGGTGATACGAAGTTCGTTGGCCGCTTAAGCGACTGTGGCACGACACCGTGTCAATCCCGTATGATCGAGCATGCTCGCTCCCCAACGCCACCTGTTCGACGTGCCCCGCGACGTCGCCTACCTGAACAATGCGTCCTACACGCCCCTGCCGCACGCCGTCCGCGAGGCCGGAGAGGCGGGCGTCGCGGCCAAGAGCATGCCGTGGCTGATGCAGGCCGACGCGTCGCATCAAGACGCCGAGGCCGTCCGCGCCGCCGCTGCCAGCTTCATCGGCGCCACCGCGGACGATATCGCACTTGTCCCATCCGTGGCCTACGGGGTTGCCACCGCCGCTGCCAACCTGGCCGTCCCGTCCGGCAGTCGCATCCTGCTTGTGGACGGCGAGTTCCCCTCCCAATCGCTGGCATGGGCCCGCCAGGTGCAGCTGCGCGGCGCCACTCTGGACATCGTGGCCAAGCCAGCGGATGGGGATTGGACTGCCGCCCTGCTCGCCCGCATCCGGCAGCCGGGTCTGCCGCCGATCGCCGTCGCCGCCCTGACGCCGCTGCATTGGACGGACGGCACGCTGATCGACATCGCACGGCTCGTCCCGTCGTTGCGCGACCAGGGCGCGGCGATCGTGGTGGACGCGACCCAGGCGGCGGGGATCCTGCCGCTCGACGTCGCCACGCTCGGAGCCGACTACCTGGTGTTTCCAACCTATAAGTGGGTCCTTGGCCCGTACACCCTGGCCTTCCTCTATGCCGCCCCGCACCGCCAGAACGGCACGCCGCTGGAACGGCACGGTGCTAACCATGTGGGTGGAGCGGCCCCCTTCACCGGGTCGCTGGGCAGCCCCATTCCCACCGCGCGACGCTATGACATGGGTGAGCGCCTCAATCCCGTCAGCCTGCCGATGGCACTGGCGGGCATGACCCTGCTGCGGCAGTGGGGGCGCGACCCGGTGGCCGCCCGGCTGCGCCATCTGACCGACCTGCTTGCAACCGAGGCCGAATCATGCGGCTGGACGCCCGTGCCGCGGGCATTGCGCCCGCCCCACATCCTCGGTTTGCGCCCGCCGGCCGGGGTGAGTACGGACGCCGCCCTCGCCAGCCTGGCCGAACAGGGGGTGTATGTCGCCGAACGCGGCGGGGTGATGCGGCTCGGCGCGCACGTCTACAACGACGATGCGGACGTGGCGCGCTTCGCCACTGCCCTGCGGCAAATCCGCCCCGACTGACGCGGCATCGATCTTGCCTGCCTGCAGTCCAACAGGAGCCCCCGCATGTCCAACCGCTTCCACCTCGCCTGGTTCTGCAACTTCTCAGCCGGCGAGTGGAACCACCCCTACGCCCCCATGACCCCACCCTGGGACGGCAAGTTCTACGTCGAGATGGCGCAGGCGATGGAGCGGGCCTGCTTCGACTACATTATGCTGGAGGACACGCTGATGGTGTCCGAAGCCTACCGCGGCACCGCCGAGGCCACGCTGAAGCACGCCCTGCAGGCGCCCAAGCACGACCCGATGCCGCTCGCCGCCATGATCGCGTCGCAGACCAGCCGGATGGGCGTGGTGGCGACCATGTCCACCATGGCCTACCCGCCGTTCATGCTGGCCCGGCTCGCGACGACGCTGGACCATATCGCAGGCGGGCGGTTCGGCTGGAACATCGTCACATCCGGCGAGGACGCCGCTGCCCAGAATTTTGGCATGGACGAGTTACCGCCGCGTGAACAGCGCTATGCCATGGCTGACGAATACGTGGAGCTGGTCTGCCGGCTATTCGACTCCTGGGGTCCGGACGCGGTGGTGATGGACCGCGCCACCGGCACCTTCGCCGACCATACCAAGGTCAAGCCGATCAACTTCGAGGGCCGCTTCTTCAAATGCCGCGGCCCGCTGAACACGGTGCCCTCGCCCCAGGGCCGGCCCACCTTCGTCCAGGCCGGCGGCTCGCCACGGGGCCGGGAGTTCGCCGCCCGCACCGCCGACAGCATCATCGCCACGGCGAATGGCTATAGCGGCATGAAGTCGTACCGCGACGACGTCCGCGCCCGGGCGGCCGCGGCGGGCCGTAATCCTGACGACATCAAGGTGCTGTTCCTGATCTACCCGGTCATCGCCGAAACCACCGACGAGGCCTGGGCCAAGCATCGCCGGATGGTGAACAACCCCGCCTTCATCGAGGCCGGGCTGGCCGCGATCGGCACCGTTACCGACATCGATTTCTCCCAGTTCGACCTGGACAAGGAATTGCCGCCGCTGACCACCAACGGCGAGCAAGGATCGCTCGACAAGTTCGCCCAGTGGGGCAGCGGCAAGACGCTGCGCCAGCTCGCCACCGAACGCTACGACGGTGGCCTGCAGCTAATCGGGACGCCGGACGAGGTGGCCGAGAAGATGGGCGAGGCGATGGAGGCGATCGGCGGCGACGGATTCCTGGTGAGCACCCCCTTTCAACGGTCCAGCCGGCGGACTGTGGTGGAGATCACCGAGGGCCTGGTGCCCGCGCTGCAGCGCCGCGGCCTGGTACGGACGCGCTATGAAGGCACCACGCTACGGGATGTGCTGCGCGAGTTCTGAGGAGGCTTGCGCCGCGCTACCACGGCCCGCAATTCCGCCACGATTGAATCGGAATTACGCATTTAACTCGCGACGGAGACCGTAATGGCGTTGCTTCGACGGTGCGGTTTGGTGGCGGCCTCGGTGCTCACTTTTGCCTGCGCGTCCGCCGGGCCGGCGAAGGCCTGGGGGTACTGGGGTGGTGGCTATCGCGGTTACGGGTATGGCGGGTTCGGCCCGGCGTTCGGGGCGGGGGTTGCCCTGGGCGGCCTGTATGGTGGTGGGTATTACCCGCGGCCATACTATGCGGGCCCGCCGGTGGTGTACCTGCCGCCTCCGGTCTACGCCCCGCCGGTCTACCTCGCGCCACCACCCGCCCCATTCTATCCCGAGCCAACGCCGGCGCGACGGCACAGGGTCGTGTATCGCGCCCGGCCGATCCACCGTGCCCCAATTTGCAGTTGTCTCCCGCGCGCCCCAGCAACGGCGCCCGCCCCGTTGCACGACGTTCCATCACCGGACGCGCCCTGATCGCGGGCGCCTGTCTTTCGTTCTTTCGCCGACATCTTGACAATTTATGACGTCATAGAGGCGGTAATACGACAAATTCGCCTGTCAGACCGCCGATTTGTTCATGGCAGAGACTGGTCTTGGGTAACCTTTCGTTTATCCTCCTACCCCAGGATAGAGTGATCAGCACTCACCAGGGCTCACCATGCTTTACGTATCGGATTTCGCAGACCAAGCGGTCATGCTCCCGCTGGCCATCGTTGTCGCGGCGGCGTTGGTCGTGATGGGCTGGTGGCGCGGCGTTGCCGCCTGGCTGCTCATCATCGGCAGCGTGTTCGGCTTGATGCTGGGCCTGAAAGCCGGGCTGGTCGCGTTGTCGGAGAATTACGGCAGCGATTACTCGATGAGCCCCAGCGGTCACGCGGCAGCAGCCAGTGTCATGTATGGCGGGTTGGCGGTGCTGCTGTTTCGGGGCCGGGTCTCTTACGCGGTGATCGCGTGCGTGCCGTTGGTGGCCGCGCTGATCGTCGGCTACAGTCGGGTCAGCCTGGGGGCGCATAGCGTCGGCGAAGTGATCGCGGGGGCCGTCGTGGGATGCGCGGGTGTGGCCGGTTTGGCCGCCGCGGCCGGCCCGCGACCTAAATTCACCAGCTGGCCGTTGGTCATCGCCAGTGGCTGTACGGTCGTGGCACTCCACGGCCTGCATCTCCCGGCGGAGGAGGCGATCCGCATCGCCTCCTCCGGGTGGTAGGGCGGGGAATGCGCTTCGGACTAGCCCTTGCAGATGGTGCCTCTGCGGATGGCCTGCCCGAGTGGGAGGCCGAGCCGTGGGGGGCCGAACCGTATCCGCAGCCAATGGCCGAGCGGCGTGGCCTTTCGGTTTGGCGGATCCTGGTGCCTTGCCTTGGCTTGCTCGCGACGGCGGCGGCGGCCACGGGAGCGTGGTTCGCCGTGTGGCCGACGACGGTGGTGGAGACCCGCATTGTCGCGGACGGCCCAGGACTGGCCGGCCGCGCGGCATTGGCTGAGGCCGCCTTGCGTATCGGTACCGCGCCGGGCCGATCCGCCATGTTGGACGAATACGGGGACGCCCTCCTGATCAAGGTAGCGGATGAGCAGCCCGCCGCCGCCTGGCAGCGCGCACGCTCGCTGACCAACTCCTTGCTCGACCTTTCTACGACGCAGGCTTCATCGGCCGTAATCCGCCCGTCCGGTCCCGAACGCATTGGACCACGTGCCGCATTGCTGGCCGAGCGCGATCGGCTCACGGCCATCGCCGGAGCGACGGACGCACGGGCGGCTTCGGTATCCGCCTCCTTGACGAACCTGACGCGGGACATTGCGGCCGGCGCACGCTCGGTGGCCGAGCGGAATGGCGGACGTGAAACGCTGGACAAGGGCGCGTCGGCGCTGGCCGATCTACAGTTGCAGCGCATTCAACTGGCGGGTCGCTACCTCGATGACTACCCGGCCGTGGTTGCCCTGGACGGACAGATCCGCAGCTTGCGCAGTTTCCTTCAAGATGAGGCACGTCGAGTGGATGCGGCCGCCAAGTCGCTCCCGTCCGATCCCGGCGCCTCGACGCTGGAGAGCGAGCGGGACCGGCTACGGACCGAGCTGTCGCAACTGAACGACCGCCGGGTCGCCGTTGGCACGCAACTGGCGGCACTTGGCCGGACGCTGGCCACGACGCCGCTCGACGCTGCGGTGACCAGCCCCGTTGTCGTCGCGGCCACGCCGGCCCCTCTGCTCATCGAGGCCGCGACCACGGTAGCGAGCGGCCCGGACAATCGCTGGCTCTACGTCTCGGCGGTTGCCGCGGTCGGCTTGGTGCTTTCGCTACTCGCGTGGTTCAAGCCGCGCAGCCAGCCGGCAGCGGATCCGACCGAACAGCTGCTGCTACGGCTCGAGGCCGTGATGCGCTCGCAGCCTGCATCGTTGGCCGCCGCGTCCTATCCATCGCTTAGCGGGACGCAAACGGCTTCGTTGCTGCGGTCCGCCTACCCGGAAACACTCCGGCCACGCTAAGCTCCGCTGACGCCTAAAGCCGATCGTAGGCCGCACGGGGGACGTAGAACCGGCGCTTGTTCAGGATCACCCCCGCCGTGTCGCCGCCAGCTTCCGCCAGCCGGTCGCGGAGGTTGCGCGCCATGCTGGCCCGCGTACTTTCCGCCGCCACAACGACCGCGGTGGTATCGATCAGGGGGGCGAGCATGATGCCGGTATAGGACCGCGACAGCGCCGGGGTGTCGATCACGATGAAATCGAACGAGGCGCGGAGCTCGGCAATGATCGGCACCCAGCTTTGCGCCTGCAACGGCAGGCTCTCCAACGGAGCGGCGAGGGACAGACGCGTCTCGCCCACCTGAACAATTTCGAGGGCTGGCGGACCACCGAGGGGTCGCAGCCCGCTCGGCATGCCGTAGATGCTACGCGGCCAGTCGACACGCCGCCCCGGCGCCTCGGCCGCGAACAGCAAGGTGCGATATCCGTTGGACGCCGACACGAGGCATAGATCGCGCGTGAGCGTCGATACGCCCTCCCCATTGCGGGACGCCAGTAGTTGCACGATCGACGAGCCGCCACGCTCGGCCCTAAGCACGAAGGCGAGTTGGCTTGCATCGGTAACGCTCATCAGCAAGGGCGGGGGCAGGCCGGCGGCGGCGGCCTCGCCATCGATGGTGCTGCTCAAACCCCGAAGCTCGGGCGTCCCAACACCCGGCGGCCCCGCGCGGGCGCGGCCCGGACAGGGCGACGAACGGAGAACGGCACGGCGAGAAGCACTGGCAGATCCATCTGCCGCTCGACGTCATGCACGCTGATGAAGACTTGCCGGGTTGCATTCAGGAAGGCGAACACCGCCGCGGCCGAAACAACCCCCAGCACGAGGCCCGCCATGTAGATCACGGAGCCCGGATTGCGGCCGGCCAGCGGCGCATCGGGCGGCTGAACCACCCGGACGTTGTCACCGCTCGCACGCTCCATCGCGCCCGAGAGCTGGGTCTCCTCGCTGGAGCGGGAGATCGCCCGGTAGCTTTGGTCGAGCACGTCGCGCGTCCGCTGCAGATCGCGGTAATGGCGCGCCAGCCCACCCAACTCGTCATAGCGTGCTTGCAGGCGGACGCCCTCGGCCTCGAGTGCCGCCTTCTTCGCCACGTAGCCCTGCAATTGGGCGGACTGGATGATCTCGTTGCGGTGCAGCTCGTCGTAGACCGTGTTGCGGCCGAGCCGGGTTATGTTGCCTTCACGCGCCGGGTCACCGCCGATCTGCTCGCGAACCGCGGCGATCTGCCGGTCCATGTCACGCACCAGCGGGAAGTCGGCCTGATAGCGCGACAGTAGGTCACGGCGCTGGATCTCCAGCTTCACCAAGCTATCGGTCAACCCGGTGGTCTGCTGCGAACGCGCGCTCTCGGCGAACATCTGCACGTTGGGTGGGACGCTCGCCAACTGCTTGCGAAGGCCGTCGAGGCTGGCCGCCGTCTCGCTGATCTGCTGGTCGTTGGCGCTCTGCGCCGTGGCATTTTCGCTCTTGAGGCGCAGCTGCAGGCTCATCTGCTCGTCGAGGTTGGTGATGCCGTGATCGATGCCGAACTGCGCCAATTCGTCTTCGGCATTGCGTAGCCGCAAGGCGAAATCGTCGCGCTGCGTGTTCACGCCACCGGTCTGCTGCTTCTCGAAGATGCTCGTCCGGTAGGTGAGATAGTGCGTGATCAGTTCGTTCAGCACGCGGATGGCGATCCCACGGTCCGCGTTGCGCAGGCTTAGCTCCACGACGTTGGATTGCGGGATGCTGGTGACGACGAGGTCAGTCGCAAACCTGGACATGGCGGCCCGCAGGGTCGACGCGTCGTCCTTCAGGTTGGGATACACCGTGGTCGGGCCGACGGCCTGCAGCACTTCCGCAGCCAAGGCGGGGCTTTGCAGGATCTGCAGCTCGCCCTGGATGATCTGGTTGCGATCCAGCGTGATGTCGTTACCGGTGTCGCGGTTGCCGGGATGGAACACGTATTCGCTGCCGTACAACACGAGCAGACGGGCCGACGACGTGTAGGTCGTGTGCGCCATCATGCCGGCGGCGATGCCCAGCAACACCGGGACGATGAAGGCGACTGCCAGCAGCCGCTTGTAGTAGAACAGCGCCGTGGCGAGATCACGTAGCGTGAAGCCGCCAAACGCGCTGGAGCTCAAGCGGACACGGTCTACGCGCATTGCAGCGTCGCTCACCGGCGCAGACAACCCGAGATGGTCTTGTGAGAGATCATGGTTGAGGAACATACACGATTTTGAGTTGTACGAGAAGCAGTCGTGCGAGGCGGTAGGCCACAGTGCTGGCCAAAGAACGTCGACTCTGGCAATCCTGTCGCTATACAGCAGTGAACTCGTGGAAGGCCCGAGCTTGCAACCACGTTCCTTCGTCATGGCCGGCGTAATTGCCTGTAATTTTCTTGTTGTGGGTTGCACGCAATACACCAGCGTCATCCCCCAACACGTCAACGGCTTCGCCTCCTGGTCCGACGCGCTACCGCCGCATCGCATGGGGTCGGGCGACGAGATCGAGCTGCGGTTTCTGCTCAACCCAGAGCTGAACGACACCCGGCTCGTCATCGGTCCGGACGGGCGCGTGACGGTACCGCTGCTCGGCCCGGTGATGGCCGCCGGGTTGACCGTCGACCAGTTCCGCACGCAGCTCGAGAAGGGCTATGCGTCCAAGCTGCGGGTGGCCGACCTGGACGTGGTGATCCGCAACTATGGCTCGTCCCGCATCTTCGTGGGCGGCGAGGTGAAGACGCCGGGCGTGCTGCCGCTGCAGGGCCCGACCGATGTCATGCAGGGCGTACTGATGGCGGGCGGCTTCCTGAACACGGCCCGGTCCAGCGAGGTGGTGATCATACGCCGCCGGGCCGACAACGTGCCCATGCTGCGGACCGTCGACCTGTCGCGATATGCCGGGACGGTCAACGCGAAGGATGACCTGCCGCTGCAGGCGTCGGACGTGATCTTCGTGCCCAAAGCGCGGATTGCGGAGTTCGATCTGTTCGTGGATCAGTACCTGAACCAGTCGCTTCCGTTCACGAAGTCTCTCGACTACACGCTCGGCAACGGCGCTTCCGTGTTCTAAGGGTCGGCATCGTGGCCGCACAGGTGCTGGCCTTGATAGGACGTTCGGCGCGGCGATAAGTGCATCTCACGGCCGGCTGGCTTGGCACGCCCGGTAAGCGGGCGGCACTCCACATGTTCGCTTCGCTATGACAAGGACTTATGCGATATTCTTCACAGACACGGTGGAGAATCTGCTCGCTTGCATGGACGGCGCGCCAATTCGTGTGATGTAGCCGGGCCGCGTGACGTTGCCTGGGCTGTCGCCTGCCTGGTCGCGGCCTTGCTGTGGCTACCTGCGGCGTCGCAACCGACACCACAGCAGTTGCGTGACGTCGAGCGGACCCGCGCTGCCGAGATGGCCCGGGCGCAGGATGCCGCGGTGCGGCGCCAGGCCGCACAGGCGGACGCCAAGCGCCTGGCCGATGCCCGCGTGGCGTCGACGGCCGCATTGCGCAGCCTGGAATCGGCCACCTCGGATGCTGCAGCGACGATGGACGGCCTAGCCCGCCGGCGGGCCGAGGCAGAAGCGCGGCTGCAGGTGCGTGCCGCCGAGCTTGCCCCACTGCTCCCCCTGATCGAGCGGCTATCGCTGTATCCGGCCGAGACCCTGCTCGCCGTACCCGCCCGACCGGAGGATTCGCTCAGCGGGCTCCTGGTGCTACGCGGCCTCGCGCGGCAACTGGAGACGGAGGCGGAGGCGTTGCGGGCCGAGCAAACGGAGGTCGCCCGGCTGACGGACCGCATGGCGCAACAGGAGAGCCGCCTGGCTGCGGCCCAAGCGGCCCAGGCCACCCAGGCCGCTGGGCTGGACCGGCAGATCGCCGATGCGCAGGCACGCGGCCGGGCCGCGGATGATGCCGCCACGCTGGCCGCCCAGCGCGCGGCCGAACAGGCGGCGCAGGCCGGAACCTTGCGGGCCGCGCTCACCCAGCTCGACGTGGCCCGGCGGGAGGACGAGGCCCGCGCCCGCGCAGACGCCGCAGCCGCTGCACACCAAAAACAGGATACGGCTGCGGCCGAGGCGCGGCAGCGGCAGGTCGCGCTGACCCAGCCGGCCGGCCCGGGTCTGGGCGAAGCGCACGGCCAGCTCGGCTCCCCGGTGGCGGGCAACGTGGTGAGAGCCTTCGGCGAGGCAGGTGAAGCCGGGCCGGCGACGGGCGTGTCCTACGGGGCACCTCCGTCGGCAAGGGTGTCGGCGCCGTGCGGTGGGCGGGTGGTGTTCGCCGGGCCGTTCCGCTCGTTCGGCCAATTGATGATCATCGACTGCGGCGGCGGCTACCATTTCGTGCTCGCCGGTCTGGACCGGCTGGACGTCGCGGTGGGCCGCCCCGTGCAGCCGGGGGAGCCCGTCGGCATCATGGCACCCTGGGATCCGCGCACGCCCGGCAGCCGTCCGCAACTTTATGTCGAGCTGCGCGATCACGGTCAGCCGATTAATCCTGCGCCATATTTACGCGGCATACCGTGACGGTGGCCCAATCCTCTCCTATGTGACACAATGCGGTTTTGAACAGCGCCGGGCTGCTTTGAACCGCCCTGGGCGGGCGCCAAGAGGGATAATCGCATGAAGTTCCGTTCCGGCCTGCTCGTCGGCGCCGCGTTCCTGGCCGGTGCCGCCATCGGCCCCGTCTACGGCGTGTTCGGCGGCGAGTCCCCGATCGGCTCGGCCCTGGCGCAGGATGCCGGCGGACGCGGCGATACCTACCGTCTCCTGGCCCTGTTCGGTGACGTGTTCGAGCGCATCCGGGCCGAATATGTCGAGCCGGTCAGCGATCGCGACCTGATCGAGAACGCCATCAACGGCATGTTGACCGGGCTGGATCCGCACAGCTCGTATATGAACGCCAAAGCCTATCGCGACATGCAGGTGCAGACCCACGGCGAGTTCGGCGGGCTTGGCCTGGAAGTCACGCAGGAGAACGGCATTATCAAGGTCGTCTCCCCGATCGACGACACGCCAGCCTCGCGGGCCGGCATCAAGTCGGGCGACCTGATCACGACGATCGACAACACCACCGTGCAGGGCCTGTCGCTGAACGACGCGGTCGACAAGATGCGCGGCCCGCCGAACAGCACCATCCGGCTCGTCATCAAGCGCGAGGGCGTGGACACGCCGATCGACGTTTCGCTGCAGCGCGAGGTGATCCACATCCAAGTGGTCAAGAGCCATCTCGAGGGCGACATCGGCTACGTTCGCCTGACCCAGTTCAACGAGCAGACGGATGCCGGCCTGCGCGCCGCCGTGGCCAAGTTCCGGCAGCAGCTCGGCGACCGGCTGCATGGCATCGTGCTCGACCTGCGCAACAACCCCGGCGGGCTGCTGGACCAGGCCGTGAGCGTGTCCGACGACTTCCTCGACAAGGGCGAGATCGTGTCCACCCGAGCCCGCCACCCGGAGGACAGCCAGCGTTGGAACGCCAAGCCCGGCGATATCACCGGCGGCCTACCGATCGTCGTGTTGACCAATGGCGGCAGCGCCTCCGCCAGCGAGATCGTGGCCGGCGCGTTGCAGGACCAGCACCGGGCCGTGATCCTCGGGACTCGGACGTTCGGCAAGGGGTCGGTGCAGACCGTGATCCCGCTGCCCGGAAACGGTGCCATGCGGCTGACCACCGCGCGCTACTACACGCCGTCCGGGCGATCGATCCAGGGGCTCGGCATCACGCCGGACATCCCCGTGGCGTCCAGCCGGACGGAGACGCCGCATTTCGGGCCGGAGCGCGAGGCCGATCTCAACCACACCATCACGAACCAGGGTGGCACGCCGCCCGGCGCTGCCGTCGCGCCGCGCACGGATCTGCCCGCGATCGCGTCGTCCATCCCGAAGGTGCCGCCGGAGAACTGGCCGGCTTTCGATGCGGCAAAGCCCGACACCGACTTCCAGTTGCAACAAGCTTTGGTTGTCGTGCGCGCCATGGCGGTACAGCAACAGACGCACGCCGCTCGCTAGCGTGCTGCCATGGCCCGGTGGCGCACCCTAGGGCTGTTCTGGCTGCTGGTGCTAGTCGTTGCCGGGGGCGGCGGGGCGGCCTTGCAGGTCATGGGTCCGCCCGGGCCACCGACCCTCGTTTCGAGAACGGCTGGCCCGGCCGCCACTCCGCCGCATAGCCCGGAGACACCGATGGGCGTCCCGGTGTCCGCCCCGGTCGTGCCCTCCGCCCCCGTTCAAACGCCTACCGTCGCCGAGCGTGACGCATCTATCGCTGCCCCGCCTCCTGTCCCTGCCACGACCCACGCTGCTGACGGAACCATCCCAATGCCCGATCCAGCGCTCATGGAACCGGCACCCGACTTCTCCGGCGCTCATCTGCCCCGGATCGCGGCCGATGGCCGGACGTCCATGCAGGTGTACTCCCCCGCAGTGAACCCTGCGGACACGCGGCCGAAAGTCGCCTTCCTGCTCGTCGGCATCGGCCTGTCCGACGCTGAGAGCTGGATTGCCATCAACACCCTCCCGCCCGCCGTAACGCTCGGGGTCTCACCCTACTCGGTCAATCCGGAGCCACTGCTGGCGGAGGCGCGTGCCCATGGGCACGAGTTCCTCGTCACTTTGCCCATGGAGAGCCAAGGTTACCCGCTGAACGATTCGGGGCCGCGCGCGCTGCTGACCGGGGCGGCGCCCACCGACAACGCCCGCAACCTGGAGTGGGTGTTGTCCCGCTTCCAGGGGGAGGCAGGCGTATCGGGGGCCTCGGACGGCCTGCGCGGGGAGCGGTTCGCGAATTCCCCGGCGGCGTTCGGGGACGTTCTGAAGGAGATCGCGCAACGTGGGCTGCTATACGTCGATGCACGCCCCAATGCGACGGTCACCGGGTCGGCCGTTGACGTGACCAACGTCGTGGACGATCCGCCCGTCCGGACCTCGATCGACGCCAAGCTGGCGGATCTGGAGCAACGCGCCCGAGACGGGAAGCCCGCGATCGGGCTCGCCGGCCCGCTGCGCCCGGTCACGGTCGAGCGGATCGCGAACTGGGCGCGTGGACTCGACAGCCGCGGGATCAACCTGGTCCCGGTCAGTGCGATGCTGCCGAAATGAGCGACCTGCCCTACCGCGCCAATGTCGGCGCCGTCCTGTTCAATACGCAAGGCCGAGTGTTCGTGGGCCGCCGGGCCGACCAGGCGCTGGCCGGTGCTTGGCAACTGCCCCAGGGCGGCATCGATGGCGACGAGGCACCCCAGATGGCCGTGTTCCGCGAGCTGCAGGAGGAGATCGGCACGGCGAATGCGACGGTGATCGGGGAGCATCCGGACTGGCTGACCTACGACCTGCCGGACTACATCCTCGGCAAAGCCTTCGGCGGCCGTTACCGGGGCCAGCGCCAACGCTGGTTCGCGCTCCGCTTCCTCGGCCAGGACAGTGACATCCGGCTCGACCTCGACAAACACCCGGAGTTCGACGCCTGGCGTTGGGCCGCGCTTGAGGAACTGCCGGGCCTGGCCGTCGAATTCAAGCGGCCGATCTACGAAGTCCTGGTCCAATCCTTCGCCCGATTCGCCGCCACCACGCCCTAACACGCGCGCCCTCACCCCGGCCCTCTCCCGTGAGGAACGGGAGAGGGAGAAGCCATTTGCACTGGTTCTTCCCTGAGGGAAGGGGACTTTCCGTTGTCATCCAACCACCTCTTCCGCGGGGGCAGCGTTCGAGCCAGCCCCGAGGAAGCCGCGGATGTTCCGCACCGCCTGGCGCAGCCGGTGAGTGTTCTCCACCAGCGCGATCCGGACGTGACCATCCCCCTGCTCGCCGAAGCCGATGCCCGGCGCCACCGCCACCTTGGCCCGGGCCAGCAGCAGCTTGCTGAACTCCACACTTCCCATGTGCGCGTAGGCCGGCGGGATCGGCGCCCAGGCGAACATGGAGGCCTCGGGGCTCGGCACCTCCCACCCGGCAGCGTGCAGCCCCCGCACCAGCACGTCGCGCCGTTCGCGGTACAACGCCCGCATCTCCGCCACACAATCCTGCGGGCCGTTCAGCGCCGCCGTCGCCGCGACCTGGATCGGGGTGAAGGCGCCGTAGTCCAGATACGACTTCATCCGCGCCAACGCCGAGATCAACCGCGCATTGCCCGCCGCGAACCCCATCCGCCAACCCGGCATCGAATACGTCTTGGACAGCGAGGTGAACTCCACCGTGATGTCCCGCGCGCCGGCCACCTGCAGCATCGAGGGCGGCACCGCGTCGCCGAAATAGATCTCGGCATAGGCGAGGTCCGACATGATCCAGATGCCGTGCTTGCGGCAGAACGCCACCACCTCCTTGTAGAAGTCGAGCGTTGCGACAAACGCCGTCGGGTTCGACGGAAAGTTCACGATCAGCGCCGTCGGCGGCGGCACGGAATGGCGCACCGCCTGGTCCAGCGCCCGCAGCATGGTCTCGTCCGGCGTGGCCGGGATCGAGCGGACCGAGGCGCCGGCGATGATGAAGCCGAACTGGTGGATCGGGTACGACGGGTTCGGCACCAGGATGGTGTCGCCGGGGCTGGTGATCGCGGCCGCCAGGTTGGCCAGGCCCTCCTTGCTGCCAAGGGTCGCGACCACCTCCGTCTCCGGATCCAGCGTCACGTCGAAGCGGCGGGCGTAATACCCGGCGAGCGCGCGGCGCAGCCCGGGGATGCCCTTGCTGGTGCTGTAGCGGTGGGTGCGCGGGTCCTGCACCGCCTCGATCAGCTTGGCCACGATGTGGGGCGGCGTGGCCCCGTCGGGATTGCCCATGCCGAGGTCGATGATGTCCTCACCCGCCGCCCGCGCCCGCGCCTTGGCGTCGTTGACGGAGGCGAACACGTAGGGCGGCAGGCGGCGGATACGGTGGAACTCGGTTCCTGACATGATGGCCTCGATGGTCTGCTCTAAAGGGTGACGCTGCCGCCGTGGCCCGCGGCCTCGGCGCGGACGCGCAGGTTGGCGGCAGGGATGCCGGCCACCCCGAGCGCGGTCGCGATCGCCTGCGCGCGCCGCAACGCGAGATCCAGCGCACGGGACTGCGGATCGGACCCGGGCAGCACGTCGTCCCCACCCCCGGTGATCGTCACCGGCACCCCCTTATGCGCCAATGCGAACCGGCGCAGATTGAGGTTGGCGGACGGCGGCAGCTCCGCGGAACCCGGCGTGAACACGACCGTGACGCTGGCGGTCACGGGTGGGGCGGCAATCTTGATCACCGTGTCGCCGGTGGGGATCGGCACCACGGCATTGCTGAACACCCGGTCCAGCAGCGGCTTCGCCGGGGCAGGCGCTGCGGCCGGTGTGGCCGGGCTGGGCGTCGTCGCGGGTGCGCTCGCGCTGGCTGTCGTGACGGGGGCCGGCGGGGGTGACGGCAGAGGTCCCAGCCCCGTAGGCAACGCGGGTGGCGCCGCCGCCAGGGTCGGCAGCGGCCCGGCAACGACCGCCGTCGGCACCGCAGGGACCGAGGCAAGGGTCGGTACGTCACCCGCCGGGCCGGGCGCAGACGCAGCCTTGGTGTCCGCCTGAGCTGCAGGTTGGGGCGCAGGTTGCGGCTTGGGCGGCGGAGTGGCGGCGGCGTCCACGGTGACGCGGTTGGCGTTCGGGTCCGGTGGGGTCGGCTTCGGCAAGGGCGGCGGCGCGGCCCGGGGCGTCAAGGGGCTGGCCGCGGCCGCCTGCGACGCCTGGTCACGCTGGGCCGCAAGCTGGTCGGCCAACTTTTGCTCGGCCACGATATCAGGCGCGGCAGGGCGCTTCGGGATCGTGCCCAGGTTCGGATAAGGGTCGTCCACGCCCGGCGGCGGCGGCCGTTGTGCCGCGACCGCCCCGCCCTCGAGGTCGTGGAACAGCCCTTCGCCGCTGCCGATCGCACCCGAGCCCTGGCAACCACCCAGACCCGCGAGCGACGCAACCACGATCGCCACGCCCACCGCTTGTCGCAGCAGGTGCGCGGCCCTACCCTGTATGTAAGAAACCTCAAGCATAAGTCGGTGACCAATCTCCGCGGACGTCCTGTCTAGCGGCCCGAGAACCCGACGGAAAGGACGCCATGCCGGACCACGGCTCGCCCGACCCAGGCACCAGTCGCCCGACCGCCCCACTCCCCGGCTCGAGCATGGCCGACCCGGCGCAGCTCGGCCGCTCCATGGCCGACATCGCCGAGCGGTCGCAGCGCATCGTGGGCGACTGGCTGAAGCGGCAAGGCGGCGCAGTCGGTAATCCCGACCCGCTTCATATCGGCACCGCCTTCATGGAGATGACGGCCAAGCTGATGAGCAACCCGGGCCGACTGATGCAGGCGCAGATCGGGTTTTGGCAAGACTACATGACGCTGTGGCAGAACACCGCCCGCCGCATGATCGGCGCCACCGAGCCGGACGCCAAGCCGGTGATCGCGCCCGACCCCAAGGACAAGCGCTTCCGCGACGACGCCTGGAAGGAAAACGAGGTTTTCGACTTCATCAAGCAATCCTACCTGCTCTCCGCCCGCTTCGTGCAGGACGTGGTGGGCCAGGCCGAGGGGCTCGATCGCAAGACCGCCCAAAAAGTCGACTTCTACTCGCGCCAGTTCATCGACGCGATGAGCCCTGCCAACTTCCTGATGACCAACCCCGAAGTGCTGCGCAAAACCGCCGAGACCGGCGGCGAGAACCTGATCCGCGGCCTGAACAACCTGCTGGGTGACCTCGAGCGCGGCAAGGGCAAGCTCGCCATCAAGATGACCGACATGGACGCGTTCAAGGTCGGCGAGAACATCGGCGTCTCGCCGGGCAAGGTCGTGTTCCAGAACGACTTGATGCAGCTGATCCAGTACAACCCGGCGACCGAGCACGTGCTGAAGCGCCCGCTGCTGATCATCCCACCCTGGATCAACAAGTTCTACATCCTGGATCTGCGCCCCAAGAACAGCCTGGTGCGCTGGGCGGTGAGCCAAGGCCACACCGTGTTCATGATCAGCTGGGTCAACCCCGACGAGACGATGGCCCAGAAAGGCTTCGAGGATTACATGCACGAAGGCGTGCTCGCTGCCCTCGCGGCCATCGAGCAGGCCACCGGCGAGCGCGAGGTGAACGCGATCGGCTACTGCCTCGGCGGCACGCTGCTGGCGTCCACCCTGCCCTGGATGAAGCATCACGGCGACGACCGGATCAAGACCGCAACCTTCTTCGTCACCATGACCGATTTCGCGGAATCGGGGGAACTCGGCGTCTTCATCGACGAGGAGCAACTGGCTCAGCTCGAGGCCAAGATGGACCGCGAGGGCGTGCTCCAGGGTGCCGACATGGCGCAGACCTTCAGCATGCTGCGCGCCAACGACCTGATCTGGTCGTTCGTGGTCAACAACTACCTGTTGGGCAACGAGCCGTTCCAGTTCGACCTGTTGTATTGGAACAGCGACGCCACCCGCATGCCGGCGCGGATGCACAGCTACTATCTGCGCAACATGTACCACTCGAACAAACTGGCCAAAGGCGAGCTGGAGCTGGCGGGCGAGCGGATCGACCTCGGCACCATCGACATCCCTGCCTACTTCATTTCCACCCGGGAAGATCACATCGCCCCCTGGCGCAGCACCTATCGCGGCACTCAGCTGCTCGGAACGCCCGAACACCGCAACACCCGCTTCGTGCTGGCGGCCAGCGGGCATATCGCCGGGATCGTGAACCCGCCGAACGGAGGCAAGTACAACCACTGGGTGAACGACTCGCTGCCGCCGACGCCGGAGGAATGGTTTGCCGGCGCGCAGGAGATGTCCGGGTCGTGGTGGCCCGATTGGCACCGCTGGGTCAGCGGCTTCGCCAGCGAAACCGTGCCAGCCCGGATGCCCGGTGAGGGTGCGCTGCCGGCGATCGAGGATGCGCCCGGGAGTTACGTGCGGGTGAAGGCCTGACCGACCGTCCTGCCAGGGCTTGACCCTGGCATCCACGCGGTTGGGCTGATAACGTCGAGCGGTGCTGGCACGACCGGCGGGTGGCACCGGGAAGACGCTCGTTCACCCGTCCGGGGCATCCCCAGCCGAAAACGGCGCCTCGGCCGTTCTTGATGCAAGCGGCTCCTGCACCAACCCGAGTTCGCGGCAGATCTCCGCCACCACGGCCACGACCGGCTGGTCCAGCCCGCCGTCCAGTTCCAGCCTGTCCAACCGCTCGGCCAGGTCGTCGAACAGCCGCTCGGCGGCATCGCCATGCGCCTGCCGCGCGATCACCTCGCCGACGCTGCGCGCGATCTGTCGCCGGGCCATGGCGCGGCGATCGTCCGGCCGGCCATGCTGCGGCCAGCCGCACTCGATGCGCTGCATCAGCGCCGCCGTACGCCGCACCGCGCGCGAAACCCGCTCGAACGCCTGCGCGGCGGTCGCGATCCGCGGCGACGACTGCGCCAGCGCCGCCTCGGCCACGTCCACGGCAAACCCGCAATCCTGCGCCTCGCCCAGCGACCCGGCGCCATCCACCCGCGCGGGCAATCCGGCCGCGACGATCGCGACGATGCGCCCTTCGGTCTCCGCCGCCTCCGCCGCTACCCGTGCGATCCGCACGCCGAGCCCCACCAGCTCCATCAGCGCATCCCGCAAGGCAGGGTCGTCCGTAGACGATGCAGGGCGGGAGGGATCGGGCGAAATCATGCTGCACTAGACCACATGCCCAGCCACCGTCCCAAGGTGCTTGTATCTGCGCGGGCGACCGTTTCGAAGACGGTGAGATCATCGCAGGCGTTAACGGCTTGGTATCGATCTTGGTGTCTACTGAGGGTGCGGGTGGCTGCTGGCCAAACGTCACGGATAGGCCCCCTAGAGGACGCGACAAACCATGCTGGATATTCGTCGGCTCTTCCGCTCGAAAGCTAAGAACGTCGTCACCGCTCTGGACAAGGCGCTGGCCATCATCGAGTTCGATCCTTCCGGAAAAATCCTCTCGGCGAACGAACAGTTCTGCGCAGTGATGGGCTATCGCCCGTCGGAGATCATCGGCAAGCACCACAGGATCTTCGTGAAACCCGAATACGCCGCGTCGCAGGCCTACCAGGACTTCTGGCGCAAGCTCGGCCGGGGCGAGTTCGAACAGCAGGAATATCTCCGGATCGCAAAGGGCGGCCGGCAGGTCTGGATCCAGGCCTCCTACAATCCCGTCCGGAACGCCAGCGGCAAGGTGAGCAGCATCGTCAAGGTCGCAAGCGACACGACGGACGCGAAGCTGCGCAATGCCACCTTCGAAGCCAAGCTTGAAGCGATCTCCCGCGTGCAAGGCGTGATCGAGTTCACCCCGACCGGCGAGGTTATCGACGCCAACGACAATTTCCTCGCGGTCCTCGGTTACCGCCGTGACGAAGTCAAGGGCAAGCATCACCGTATGTTCGTCGACCCTGTCCACGCCAAATCGCCCGAATACCAGGAATTCTGGCGCAAACTGAACAGCGGCCAGTTCATCGCCGGCGAGTTCAAGCGGGTCGGCAAAGGCAACAAGGAGGTTTGGATCCAGGCGTCGTACAACCCGATCTTCAACCTCGACCATGAAGTCACGTCGATCGTAAAGTTCGCAACCGACATCACCGGTCGCGTGCGCGCCGTCACCGAGGTCGCCGCCGGCTTGACGGAGTTGGCCGACAATAATCTTGAGCATCGACTGAACGTGGCGTTCGATAAGGCCTACGAGACGCTTCGGTCCGACTATAACAACTCGCTCGAAGGCCTACAGGCCACGATATCGCAGGTCGCTTCGAGTGCGGAAACCATCAACGCCGGAACGCAGTCCATTGCCTCCTCCACGGGCGGCATGTCGAGGCGGATCGAGCAACAGGCCGCCGGTCTCGAGCAGACTGCAGCAGCCCTTGTTCAGATCACCGAAACCGTCAAGCAAAGTGCCGCCGGCGCGCTGGAAGCCGCCCTCGCGGCCGGCGGCGCCCGGTCCGGCACAGTCCTGTCCGGAAGGGTCATGGCCCAGGCCGCAACGGTCATGCGCGAAATCAGCGAGAGCTCCAACAAGATCACCCAGATCATCAGCGTGATGGACGAGATCGCGTTTCAAACCAACCTGTTGGCGCTCAATGCCGGGGTGGAGGCGGCCCGCGCCGGCGATGCCGGCCGTGGCTTCGCCGTGGTCGCGCAGGAGGTTCGCGCGCTGGCGCAACGATCCGCCTCGGCCGCCAAGGAGATCAAGACCCTGATCGCCGCCAGTTCCGACGAAGTCAAACGCGGGGTCACGCTCGTGAACGAGACTGCGGCCGCCCTCGAGGGTGTCACCGCCAAGGTCGGCCAAATCGACACCCTACTGTCCGGAGTGGCCCGGTCGGCGCAGGAGCAAGCAACGGGCCTCGGCGAGGTCAACATTGCAGTCAACAAGATGGACCAAGTGACGCAAGAAAATGCGGCCATGATCGAGGAGGCGACGGCCGCGGCCAACACCCTCGAGACCGAGGCTGCCGAGATGACGGCTCTGATGGGCCGCTTCCGGATCGGCGGCGGAGCCCACGCGCAGCCAAAGCAACACGCCCGCCTCCACGTCGTCAGTGCCGCCGGGAGGCCGCAAGCGCGAGACCGGGCTCAAGCGTCATAGCACCAGACAGTGACGCCAGCCGGGAGACCCGCGCATCAACCGGAGCAGGTGCCCTGGTCGCAGAGTGTCGTGACGGGATGCGCTTCGAGCGAGGCCGGGCTGGATGCACAGCTCGTTCGAACGGCTTTAAAAGTGGAAGGACAAACTCATGCGAACATCTTCAGAGACCGAAAGATTACAGCACCTTCATAACACAGGCATTCTGGACACCCCGGATGACCGATTGTTCCGTGGCTATGCCGATCAGGCTCTTGGCCTGTTCCCTGGGAGTTTGATCGCCGCCGTCAGCCTGATCGACAGCGAGCGCCAATGGTTCAAGACGATCATCGGCACCGATGTGAAGGAAGTGCCCCGCGACGTATCCTTCTGTACCCACACGATCGAGACAGACGGCGTCATGGTGGTGGAGGACACGACGCAGGACAGCCGGTTTGCGTCCAATCCGCTCGTGACCGGCTCCCCCAAGCTCCGCTTCTACGTCGGAATCAGTTTGGTCAACAGTGTCGGCGCGCTCTGCGTGATGGGTAGCAAACCGCGCCAGGTGACAGAGGCCGAAATTGCGAAGCTGACGAAGCTCGCCCACTGCGTCGACATCCAGCTCCTCGCACATGGCGCCCTGTTCAATCTCGGTCACACAGGCAAGGCTGAGGCATAGCGTCATTCGGGGCCTCGGGCCTCGGCTGTCCGGTTCACGTTACTGCGGCTGATAAGTAAAGTAAGACACCGTCATGCCAGTGCTTGACACTGGCATGACGGGGTTGGGCTGGTGACGTCGGACGAGTAATTGACACTGCCGCATGCAACACGGCGGGGCCGGTGTCTGCGGGACGCCGTGGATGCCAGGGTCAAACCTCCGCAGCCATTCCACTTGCTACGCAAGTGGAACCTTTAGGCCGCTCCGCCCTGGCAAGACGGTAAAGAAGTGACAAAGCAGATTTTCTTTGAACCGGACAGCAGTGGGCTCGGGCCTGGTATCCACGAAAGGGAGGCACCACGACGCGTCTGCTGCGCCGTCAGCCCAACCCCGTCGATACCAGGTCAATCCTCGACACGGTTGCGCTCCAACACCAGCCGGGCCTCCACCACGTCCGGCTCCTCCGGCAGGCGGCGCAGGGTGAAGCCGAGCTTGCGGATGAAGGCCAGCATGGCGGCGTTCTCGGTCAATACCTGGCCCACGATCGCGGACATCTGCTGGGTCCGGCCCCAATCGATCAGCCGCTCCATCAGGTGCCGGGCGAGACCACGGCCTTTCATGTCCGGCTGGACGATTACGGCGAACTCGCCCGTGTCGCCCTCACAGACCAGGCGGCTGACCCCCACCGTGTCACCATTGGCCCGCACCGCGACGAAGGCCATCTCGCGGTCGTAATCCACCTGCGTCATCCGCGCGATCCGCTCGGCCGAGAGCTCGCGCAGGCTGGAGAAAAAGCGGTAGCGCACGTCCTCCGGGCTGATGCGGGAGAACAGGGCGGCATGGGCGGCGGCGTCTTCGGGGCGGATGGGGCGAATCGTGACCGGCTCACCCCGTGCATCCCATTGCTCGACGAGATCGGCCGGATAGGGCGCGATGACGAGCCGGCGCTCGTGCCCAGGAGGCCGCAAGGTGGCCGCCGGATCCACCACCTGGCCTTGGGAGACGGGGGGGAGCGAGAGCGTTGCGAGTTCCGGCAAGTCGACGACCAACTGGCTGACCCGGACGAGCGTATCGGCCAGCGCGTCGGCTTGCGCGGGCAGTAATCGGCTTGCGGCGGCGCTGTTAGCGACGAGCCCATGCGCCAAGGACAGGTTCAACGGCGGCAGATCGAAGGCGCGGCCGCCCATCCAACCATCGCCGACGCCGATGGCCGGGCCGAACAGCGGGTCGTCGGCGACGGTGACCGCGAGCGGCGGCCGGATCAGGCCATAGGCGGCGAGCACGGCCTGCAGTTCGGGTTCGGTCAGGTCCAGCCGGTCGTCGGCGCGGGCGCTGGCCACGACCCGACGCAATGCGGCGCGGTCCGGGGCGAGGTCCAGCACGTCGCCTGGCGGCAGTTCGGCCGCGGCGGCACGGGCCCGGCGGAGCTCGAGCAGGTGGCGGAAGCCGCGCACCGCCTGCTCGGGTGCGGCGAACACCGGCAGCCCGGCCTCGGCCAGGCGGCGGCGGTGCTTGGCACCCGTCGTCTCGCCCATCGCGCAGACCAGCAGCGGTACCCGGGTGCGGGGGACGGCGACGAGGGCCTCCACACCGGCGGCGTCGCCGGGTCCGGTGGGGGCGAGCACGGCCAGGATGCCGCCGACCTCGCGCGCACCGGAGAGCATGGCGGCGGCCTCGGCCAGGCGGGTCGGGGATTGGACGCCGACATAGATGATGTTGTCCATCGCGCCGTCGGGGAATGACAGCCGCAGCACGTCGCGGGTTTCGGGGGCGAGCGTGGCCAAAGCGATGCCGCTGGCCAGCGCCGCGTCGGCTGCCATGCGTCCGGGGCCGATGGCGTTGCTGACGATCGCGAGCCCGGCGCCGCGGGCGGGCGGGCCCCGGGTCAGGGTTTCGAGTGCGGCCAGCATGTCCTCGAAGCGGGAGACGGTGAGAACGCCGGCGCGGTTCAGGGCGGCGTCGAACACGCGCTCGGCTCGCCCGGTTGGGTCCAGCAGCAGGCTGCCGGCGCGCAGCGCGACGACGGGGCGCAGCCGGGCCGCGGCGCGGGCGGCGGACAGGAAGGCGCGGGGATCGCGGACCCGGCGGATGTCGAGCAGGATCGGTCCGGTGGTGGAATCGCGGGATAGGAAGTCCAGCACCTGCACGAAGCCGCTCCCGGCATTGCCGCCGATGCCGACGACTTGGCTGAAGCCGACGCCGTTGGGTTCCGCCCAGTCCAGCACCGCGCGGCACAGGGCGGCCGATTGCGAGATCAGGGCGACCCGGCCGGGTTGCGGGGTGAGGTGGGACAGGGTCGCGTTCAGGCTCAGGGCCGGGCAGGCGATACCGAAGGAGCCGGGGCCGAGGATGCGAACGCTGGTCGCGGCTTGGCCTTCCGCAAGACCGGTCAGCATGCCGAGCGCGACCCCGGCGTAGATACCGGCGTGGGCCAGGACGGGGTACAGCGGTTCGGCCGAGCCGGTTTCGGCGGTGAGGATGGCGAGGTCGGCGGCACGGGGGGTTTCACCGGGGGCGACGACCTGGATGTCGCCAGGGAAACCGTCGAGATTGTCGAGGAGTTGGCGGGCGAGCCGCCCCTCGCCGCCCATGATGGCGAGGGAGCGGGGGCGGAACAGGCGCTCGGGATCGAACCGTGTCGTGGCAATCGGGCGGGTCATGCTGCGGTGCAACATAGCGTGGCGCCCTCCGAGGGACAAAGCCTGCGTGTTGCCCCCTCACCCCGGCCCTCTCCCTCAAGCGGAGAGGGAGAAGATGCTATAGGGCTAGTTTCAGCCGAGCGCCGATTTCGCCGATGATGCCGCGGCGGAAGGCGAGCACGCAGACGACGAAGATGCAGCCCTGCACCACCGTCACCCACGATCCGATGCCGGCGAGGTAGTTCTCCATGCCCTTCAGCACCAGCGCGCCCACGCCGGGTCCGAAGATGGTGCCCATGCCGCCGACCAAGGTCATCAGCACGATCTCGCCGGAGGTTTCGAAATTCACGTCGGTCAGGGTGGCGATGCCGAAGACGAGCGCCTTGGCGCCGCCCGCGATGCCGGCGATGAAGCAGGAGAGGATGAAGGCGATCAGCTTGTAGTCGTCGGTCCGGTAGCCGAGGGAGGTGGCGCGCGGCTCGTTCTCGCGGATGGCCTTCAGCACCTGGCCGAACGGCGAGTGAACGATGCGGTAGATCAGTAGGAAGAAGAACAGGAAGATCACGGCGATGAACACGTACATGGCCATGTCGTTGTCGAGCGCGAACACGCCGAACAGCTTGCCGCGGGGCACTTGCTGGATGCCGTCCTCGCCGTGGGTGAACGGGGCCTGCAGGCAGAAGAAGTAGTTCATCTGCGCCAGGGCCAGCGTGATCATCGCGAAATAGATGCCCTGCCGGCGGATCGCCAGCCAGCCGAACACCGTGCCGAGCAGGCCGCCGGTGATCCCGCCGAGCAGCACGCAGAGTTCGGGGCTCAAACCCCAGGCCTTGGCGGCGTAGGCGGACACGTAGGCCCCCATGCCGAAATACGCGGCGTGGCCGAAGCTCATCAGGCCGACATAGCCGATCAGCAGGTTGAAGGCGGAGGCCAGCAGGGCGAAGCACAACACGTTCATCAGGAACACGGGGTAGAGCACGAACGGGCAGACCACGATCAGCACGACGAGCAGCAGGAAGGCGATCCCCTGCGAACGCGAGAAACCGAACATCAAGCGGCCTTACCAAACAGTCCGGCGGGCCGGATCAACAGCACGATGACCATCACCACGAACACGACCGTGGCCGAGCCCTGCGGGTAGAACACCTTGGTCAGGCCCTCGGCAACGCCCAGGCCGAAGCCGCTGACGATCGACCCCAGGATCGAGCCCATGCCGCCGATCACCACCACGGCGAACACCACGATGATGAGGTTGGAGCCCATGTTCGGGTTCACCGAATAGATCGGCGCCGCAAGCACGCCCGCGAACGCGGCCAAGGCCACGCCGCCCGCGTAGGTCAGCGTAATCATGCGCGGAACGTTCACCCCGAACGCCTGCACCAGCCCGGGATTTTCGGTGGCCGCCCGAAGCTTGGCGCCGATCGACGTCTTCTCGATGAGCAGCCACACCGCCAGGCACATGACGACGGCGACCAGCACTACCCAGCCGCGATAGTTCGGCATGAACATGAAGCCGAGATTGGTGCCGCCCGACAGCATCTCCGGAATGCGGTATGGCAGGCCGGACGAGCCGTATTCGTTACGGAACAAGCCTTCCAGGATCAGCGCCAGTCCGAAGGTGAGCAGCAGGCCATACAGATGATCGATCCGGTAGAGCCGGCTGATCACGGTCTTTTCCAGCGCCACCCCGAACGTGCCGACGATCAGGGGCGCCAGCAGCAATGCCCACCAGTAGTTCAGCCCAAGGTAGTTCTGCAGCATCCAGGCCACGAACGCGCCCACCATGAACAGCGCCCCGTGGGCGAAGTTGATGATGTTCAGCATGCCGAAGATGATCGCCAACCCCAGCGACAGCAACGCGTAGAACGCTCCGTTGATCAGCCCAAGCAGCAGTTGGCCGAACAATAGCGGCGCAGAGTAGCCTAAGATGGTGAACATGCAGCCGTCCTAGCTGTGCACGAGCGGGCAGCCGCCCTCGCTGAGCGGGCGCCATGCCTGGTCGGCCGGGGTGGTGGCAAGCAGGTTGTAGTAGTCCCACGGCCCCTTGCTCTGCGCGGGGGTCTTCACCTGGAACAGGTAGGACGGGAACATGCCGCGGCCGTCCTCGCGGATGGAGCCGTGGCCGAACGCGTCGTCGTCGGTCGGCGTGGCCTTCATCTTGGCGACCACCGCCTTGCCGTCCGCCTTCGCCGCAGCCACGCCCAGCGCTGCGACGGCCTTGAGATAGTGCGCCGTGGCGGCATAGCAGCCGGCCTGGTCCATGCCGGGTCGCGCGGCTGGGTAGACGGCCTTCATGCGGTCGGAGAAGGCACGGGTGCGGTCGTTCAGGTCCCAGTAGAAGCTCTCGGTGAGCACCAGACCCTGCGCCGTCTGCAGCCCCAGCCCGTGAACGTCGCTGATGAACATCAGCAACGCGGCGAGCTTCATCTTGGGCGACAAGCCGAATTCCGACGCCTGCTTGATCGAGTTGATCGTATCCGCGCCGGCATTGGCCAGCCCGAGCACCTTGGCCCCGGAAGACTGCGCCTGCAGCAGGAAGGAGGAGAAGTCGGTGGTAGCCGGGAACGGGTAGCGCGACTCGCCGAGCACCTTGCCACCGGCGGCCTTGACGAAAATCATGCACTCGCTGGCGAGCTGCTGGCCGAAGACATAGTCGGCGGTGATGAAATACCAACTATCGCCGCCGGCCTTCACCATGGCGCCGCCCGTGCTCTTGGCGAGCATGTAGACGTCGTAGGTCCAGTGCACGGTGTTGGGCGAGCATTGCGCGCCCGTCAGATCCACCGTGCCGGCGCCGGAGTTCAGGTAGACCTTGTTCTTCTCCCGCACGACGGAATTCACCGCGAGCGCCACCGACGAGGTCGGGACGTCGACGATCACATCCACCCCCTCCTCGTCGATCCAGCGCCGCACGATGGAAGCGCCGAGGTCGGGCTTGTTCTGGTGGTCGGCGTTGACCACCTCGACGGCGAATCCTTGGTTGCCGAACTCCTTGGCAGCCTGACGCGTGCAGGCGACGGACAGCGGTCCGCCGGTGTCGCGGTATGGGCCGGACATGTCGTTCAGCACGCCGATCTTGATCGTAGCCCCTTGTGCACGGGCCCGCGGTGCCATTGCGGCAGCGGCGGTCCCGGCCAGCAGCGTGCGGCGCCCCAGCGCCGGGAAACCGCTCATCATGACTTCACCATCGGGCAGCCGCCTTCGTGCAGAGGTCGGAACGCCTGGTCCGCCGGCGTGGTCGCGACCAGTTTGTAGTAGTCCCACGGCGCCTTGCTCTCGGCCGGTGTCTTGACCTCGAACAGGTACACCGGGTGCAGCGCGCGCCCGTCCTCGCGGATGGAGCCGGCGCCGAACGCGTCGTCATCGGTGGGCATCGACTTCATCTTGTTGACGGTCGCCGTGCCGCTCTTTTTAGCGTCCGCCACCCCCATGGCCGCGACCGTCTTGAGGTAGTGGATCACGCCGCCATAGCACCCCGCCTGGCCCATCCCGGGGTGGAAGCCGTCGGTCTTCTTGATCACCCGGCTGGTGAACGCGCGCGTGCGGTCGTTCAGGTCCCAGTAGAAGCTCTCCGTCAGGTTCAGCCCCTGCGCCGTCTGCAGCCCGAGCGCATGCACGTCGCTGATGAACACCAGCAGCCCGGCCAGCTTGATCCCCGCCTGCGTCAACCCGAACTCGCCGGCCTGCTTGATCGAGTTCACCGCGTCCGACCCGGCGTTGCACAGCCCGATCACCTTCGCCCCGGACGACTGCGCCTGCAGCAGGAACGACGAGAAGTCGCTGGTCGGGAACGGCGTCTTCACCGAACCGATCACCGTGCCGCCGGCCTGCTTCACGAAGGCTGTCGTGTCCCGCTCGAGCGCGATGCCGAACGCGTAGTCCGCCGTCAGGAAGAACCACGACGAGCCGCCCGCCTTCACCAGCGCGCCACCGGTGGAGTGGGCCAACGCCCAGGTGTCCATCGTCCAGTGCACAGTGGTGGGCGCGCATTGCGGGCCGGTGAGGTCGGCGATCATCCCGGGGCTGTTGATGTAGACCTTGTCCTTCTCGTGGCACACGGCGGCCACCGCCAGCGCCACGGCGCTGTTCGGGCAATCGCACAGCATGTCCACGCCGTCGCGGTCGAACCACTGGCGCGCGATCGAGGCGCCGACGTCCGGCTTGTTCTGGTGGTCCCCGATGACCACGTCGATCGCGACACCGTTCAGATGCGGCGCCATTTCCTCGATCGCCTGGCGCACGCAGGCGATGGCGACCGGGCCGCTGAGGTCCCGGTAGACGCCCGATTCGTCACCCAGCACGCCGATCTTCAGCGACGCTCCTTGGGCACGCGCCTTGGGCACGGCGGCGACAGCAGCGGTGGCGGCAAGCAAGGTGCGGCGTTTGATCATGGACATTGTTTCCCCTTGGCGCTCGTTGGCGCTGTTGCAGCCCTAAACCCCGAGATACTCGTGCAGCTTACCCATCTGGCTCTCGATCTGATCGTTCGGGATCATATCGATCACGCGGCCATGCTCCATCACGTAATGCCGGTCCGCCACGGTCGCGGCGAAGCGGAAATTCTGCTCCACCAGCAGCACCGTAAAGCCACGCGCGCGCAGTTCGCGGATGGTGCGGCCGATCTGCTGCACGATCACGGGGGCGAGCCCCTCGGTCGGCTCGTCCAGTAGCAGGAAGCGCGCGCCCGTGCGCAGGATGCGGCCGATGGCTAGCATCTGCTGCTCGCCGCCCGAGAGCTTGGTGCCCTGTGACGACGCCCGCTCCTTCAAATTGGGAAACAGGGTGTAGATCGTCGGTACGTCCAGCCCGCCGGGCCCGATCACCGGCGGCAGCATCAGGTTCTCGGTCACGTTGAGGCTGGCGAAGATGCCGCGCTCCTCCGGACAGATCGCGATCCCAGCCTTGGCGACCTCGTCGGGCCGCATCTTCACCGTCTCGCGGCCCTTGAACACGATCGACCCGGCGCGCCGCGGCACCAGGCCCATGATCGACTTCATCGTCGTGGTCTTGCCAGCGCCGTTGCGGCCCAGCAGCGTCACCACCTCGCCCTCGGCGACGCGGAAATCCACCCCGTGCAGCACGTGGCTCTCGCCATACCAGGCGTTCAGGCCGGTGACCTCGAACATGTCAGACATGGTCCACCGCGCCGGCTTCGGTGCCGAGATAGGCGGTGATGACGTCCGGGTTGCGCGACACGGAGGCATAGTCGCCCTCCGCCAGCACCTGGCCGCGCGCCAGCACCGTGATGCAGTCGCACAAGCCCGACACCACCGAGAGATTGTGCTCCACCATCAGGATCGTGCGCCCCTCGCGGATGCGCTTGATCAGCGCCACGATGCGGTCGACGTCCTCGTGCGTCATGCCGGCGGTGGGCTCGTCCAGCAGCAGCATCTTGGGGTCGAGCGCCAGGGTGGTCGCGATCTCCAGCGCGCGCTTGCGGCCATAGGACAGCAGCACGGCCGGGGTGTCGATATATTCGGTGAGGCCGACATCCTCGAGCAGCGAACGGGCGCGGTCGTCGTACTCCTTCAGCAACCCTTCCGAGTGCCAGAAATCATACGAGCCGCCGCGTTGCCGCTGCAGCGCCAGCCGCACGTTCTCCAGCGACGTCAGATGCGGGAACACGGCCGAGATCTGGAACGAGCGCACCAGGCCGAGCCGCGCGACTTTCGCCGGTGACAGTCCGGTGATATCGCGGCCCTCGTAGTGGATGGTACCGCGGGTCGGCTGCAGGAACTTGGTCAGCAGGTTGAAACAGGTCGTCTTGCCGGCACCGTTAGGGCCGATGAGGGCATGGATGGTGCCCGGCATGACCTTCAACGCCACACTGTTCACGGCGATGAACCCGCGGAACTCGCGCGTCAGCCCTACCGTCTCCAGGATGGGCGTCTCCAAGACCGAATCTGCCAATCGGACGTCCCTGTGTGAATAGCCTTTGTTGCCAGCGTGATTTGCATATCGCGCCGGACCACGCAAGATTGTTTCAAGGTAGGGAGGCTGGAAGTGGCTGGATTATATTTCGAGGACTTCCGGCCCGGCCAGGTGATCGACGCGGAATGGACCCGGACCGTCACCGAGACCGACAACGTGCTGTTCTCGTCCATGACGATGAACGTCGCCCGGCTGCATCTGGACGCCGATTACATGAGGGGAACGGAGTTCGGCCGCCCCCTGGTGAACTCGCTGTTCACGCTCGGGCTGCTGGTCGGCATGACGGTGCACAACACCACCAACGGCACCGCGATCGCCAACATGGGCATGACCGACGTTCGCTTCCCCGCCCCCGTCTTCGCCGGCGACACGCTGCGGGCGCTGACCACGGTGGTGGCCGTGCGCGACAGCCGCTCACGCCCGGAGGCCGGCATCGTGACGCTGCGGCACGAGGCGTTCAACCAGTCGGACGTGATGGTTGCGACCTGCGAACGCGCCGCCCTGATGCACCGGCGCGCGCCGGCGGTGATCAACGTGTGACGCTGCGCTACCGGGAAGAGCCCGTCGCCCCCGGAAGCAAGGACAAGACCACCGCCTTGCTATGAGGCGGATGTCTCGGCGGCGATCGCCAGCCGTGCGCCCTTGGCGAGCAGGGCAGATCGGCTCGTGCCGACACGCGTTGCCACGGCATCCATACGGGCGAGCAAGCCTTCGTCGAGGCTGATGTTCACCCGCACGGACCGCGCCCTCACCTCGACCGGCACCATGAGCAGGATCGGGTTGTGCAAACCTTGCGGAATTGCCTCCATACCGGCGCCGTCCTCGATGGCCGGTGGCAAGCCCTCGCCGCTCGCCTCCATATCTTCGACGGCAGTCGCAAGCGCATCGCGGGCCTGTGGAATGAGGTCAGCCAGGGTTTCAGCCACCGACGTCACGCCTGGGAAGGCCGGGAACATGATGGAATGCAGACCCTCGCCGGGTTCATGGTCCGCGACCGCCAGGTATGTCTTCGTTGCCATTCAGCCTCCTATCGGGACGGTGGATACGTCCAGACCGCCTGACGACAGATCGCGCGCAGGGTGCCGGACGGGATGTCACCCGTGTGGTTGGACACGACCACGCGCAAGCCATTCCGCTTGAAGATCAGGTGAGAGCCCTTGCCAATTCGAGCCACCCAACCCTCTCGTTCGAGCCGGTTGATGGCGTCACGCGCCGTCAAGCCGCCCCTTCGCGTTGTGTATAACTACACACTCTCTGACCTTGGCGCAACGGGCATAACGATGCCGCAATCCTCCTGTTACATGGCGATCTTATCTCCATGTTACTCAGGCGCGACACCCGCCCTTCAAGGACCCCATGCCGCGGATGCCGCACGCTTCCCATGCCTGGCTATTCGCTTTTGCCCTGCCGCTGACCGCCTGCGATCTCGGGCCGGACTATGCACGCCCGGCGGTCGCCATTCCCGCGGCCTTCCGCGCCACCACCGAGAGCGCCGAGGCGGCTTGGCCGGCGCCGGATTGGTGGCACGGCTTCGGCTCGCCGGAGCTGGACCGGCTGATCGCGGACGCGCGGGCCAACAACCAGAACCTCGCCGCTGCCGCCGCCCGCGTCGTGCAGGCGGATGCCCAGGTCTCCATCAACGGCTCGCCGCTGCTGCCCACTGTCAGCGCCACCGGCAACGCGAGCTACAGCCGGATCGGCTCCACCCGCAGCGGGGCAGTGTCCGGGGTGACGACGGGGAGCAGCGGCACGACCTCCACCACGAGCACCGGGTCGGGCACGACCACCTCCACCACCAACACGACCGGCAGCACGGTGGTGTCGGGCACCAGCGGCAGCCGCTACACCGACAGCCGGCAATACAGCGTGCAGGGGGCCGTCAGCTACGAGGCCGATTTCTGGGGCAAGAACCGGGCGACCTTCCAATCCGCGCAGGCATCCGCCCTGTACAGCCGCTTCGACCAGGAGAACGTGGCGCTGACGGTGCTCACCTCGGTCGCCACCACGTATTTCCAGGCGCTGGGGGCCGCGGACCAGTTGGCCGTGGCCCGCCGCAACCTGCAGGACGCGCAGCAGACGCTCAAGGTGTTCCAGGTCCGCACCGAGGTCGGCACCGCGACGGCACTGGATATCGCGCAGCAAGAGGCGCTGGTCGCCGGGGAAGCGGCCCAGATCCCCGCCCTGCAGAGCCAGCTGGACCAGCAGGTGATCGCGCTGTCCACCCTGGTCGGCCGCCCGCCGGAATCGATCAGCATCAAGGCCAACACGCTGGCAGGCCTGCCGACGCCGGCGGTCGGCGGCGGGTTGCCCTCCGAACTGCTGGCCCGGCGTCCGGACGTGGCCTCGGCCGAGGCGCAGCTGCTGGCGCAGAACGGCAATGTGCGGGCGGCGCGGGCGGCATTCTTCCCCGAGGTGCAGCTGACCAGCCAGGGCGGCATCGAGAGCCTGGCGCTGTCCTCCCTGCTCGGCCCCGGCAGCCTGCTGTTCACGGCAGCGGCTTCGGTCACGCAGACGATCTTCGACAACGGGCTGAAACAGGGCGATCTCGACCAGGCCAAGGGGCGGTTCGCCGAGCTGGTCGCCGACTATCGGCAGGCGACGCTGCAAGCGTTCCAGGACGCCGAGACCTATCTGACGGCGGTCCGCTTCGCGGCCCAGCAAGAAGCATTGGAGCGGCAGGCGGTCGCGGTGGCGCAACGCGCTTCCGATATCGCGCGGGCGCAGTTGGGGGCCGGGACGGTGGACATCACCACCGTGCTCAACACCCAGACCACGTTGTTCACGGACCAGAACACGTTCGTGCAGGTCCGCCTTGCGCATTTCCAGGCCCTGATCAACCTCTACAAGGCACTCGGCGGCGGATGGACGCTGCCCGCTTCGATCGGATCTACATGAAACTCGGCCGCGTCGTCGTTGTCCTGGTCGTGCTCGGCGTCGCGGGGGCGGGCGGATATTATCTATGGGCGGGCCACCAGACCACCGGCCAGCAGCAGGAGGCGCAGGCCGGGCGGGGCCGTGGCCGCCGGGCCATGCCGGGCAGTGCGGAGGGTGACCCGATCCCCGTGCTCGTCGCCACCGCAGTGAGCGCGGACGTGCCGGTATACCTGGACGCGCTCGGCACGGTGCAGGCGTTCAATACCGTCAGCGTCACGCCGATGATCGACGGCCCGATGCAGCAGGTCCTGTTTACGGAGGGGCAGAACGTGAAGGCCGGCGACGTGTTGGCGCGCATCGACCCCAGGCCGTACCAGGCCGCGCTGGACCAGGCGGTCGCCAAGAAGGCGCAGGACGACGCCACGCTCGCCAATGCCAGGGTGGACCTGGCGCGCTATCAGAAGCTGGTGGCCACCGCCTACACGTCCGGCCAGACCGCCGACACGCAGAAGGCGACCGTGCAGCAGGATGTGGCGATCGTGGCGCAGGACCAGGCGCAGATCGACACGGCGCGCACCAACCTGTCCTACACCACCATCAGCAGCCCGCTGGACGGCCGCACCGGCATTCGGCAGATCGACCAGGGCAACATCGTGCACGCCGCCACGACGACGCCGCTGACAGTGATCACGCAGCTGCAGCCGATCTCCGTCGTGTTCACCCTGCCGCAGCAGACGCTGGGCGCCGTGGCAAACGCGATGCAGGGGGGTGCCGCGCCCGAGGTGCTGGCTTTGCCGCAGGGTGTTGCCAACGACGGCAAGACGGTGCTGGACCGCGGCAAGGTTGCCGTGCTGGACAACACGGTCGACCAGGCCACCGGCACGATCAAGCTGAAGGCGACCTTCCCGAACGCGAACCTGGCGCTGTGGCCCGGCGGCTTCGTGAACGTGCGTCTGCTGATCCAGACCGACCACAACGTCGTCACGGTGCCCCCGACCGCCATGCAGCGCGGGCCGCAGGGGTCATATGTCTACATCGTCAAGGACGAGAGCACGGTCAGCCGCCGCCCCGTCGTGGCCGGCCACGAGGACGAGAGCATCGCGGTGGTGACCGCCGGACTGCAGCCCGGCGACCGCGTGGTGACCGACGGCGCCTCCCGCCTGATGGATGGGTCCAAGGTCAAGGTGCAGGACAGCACCACCCCCGCCGCCGACGCAGAAGAGCCGCACCGCCGCCGCGCCCCGGGTCAGGGGCGTCAACGGGCATCTGCTGCGCCGTGATCGCCACGCAACCGGCGCCAGGTGTGCGCCTTCTCCCTCTCCCGTGCTTCACGGGAGAGGGCCGGGGTGAGGGCCACTTCGCCGCTGGAACTGAACGTTTGGACGCTTTCGCACCCTCACCCCGGCCCTCTCCCGCCCGCGGGAGAGGGAGAAGACGGCAAGTGGCGGGGCGCCGGTGAACATTTCAGCTCCGTTCATCGCCCGCCCGGTCGCCACCGGGCTGCTCGCGGTCGCGGTGCTGCTCGCCGGGCTGCTCGGCTACTTCGCGTTGCCGGTGTCCGCGCTGCCGCAGGTGGACTTCCCCACCATCCAGGTCTCAACCCAGCTCCCCGGCGCCAGCGCCGAGGTGACGGCGACCTTGGTCACCGCCAGCCTGGAACGGCAGTTCGGCGAGATCACCGGGTTGTCCTCGATGGAGAGCACCAGCAGCGAGGGCACCAGCGAGATCACGCTGCAATTCAACCTGTCCCGCTCGATGGATGGCGCGTCGCAGGACGTGCAGGCGGCCATCAACGCCGCGGCGGGGACGCTGCCCTCCACCCTGCCCTACCCGCCGGTCTACGCGAAGGTGAACCCGGCGGACGCACCGATCGTGACCTTGGCGCTGACCTCGGACAATGTGGCACTCGATGCGGTCGCCGACGCGGCGGACACGCTGCTGCAGCCGAAGCTCAGCCAGATCGACGGCGTGGGCAAGGTCACGGTGCAGGGCGGGCTGCGCCGGGCCATCCGGGTGCGGATCGATCCCGCCCGGTTGGCTGCGTACAACCTGTCGATGGAGGACATCCGCACCGCGGTCGCCGCCGCCAACGTCAACGGCGCGAAGGGCGGCTTCGACGGTAAGGCTCAGGCCTTTGCACTCGCCACCAACGACCAGTTGCTGACCCCCGAGGCCTACCGCCAGTTGGTGATCAGCTTCAAGGACAGCGCGCCGCTGCGGCTTAAAGACGTCGGCACCGTGGTGGCGGACGTGGAGAACAACCGCGTCATCTCGGCGCTGAACGGCCACCCCGCCGTCGTGCTGGACATCCAGCGGCAGCCCGGCGCCAACATCGTGCAGACCGTGGCCGACATCCGCGAGGCGCTGCCGCAACTGGAGCGCTCGCTGCCGGCCGGCGTGCATCTGACGGTGGTGACCGACCGCACCGAGACGATCCGCGCCTCGGTGCAGGACGTGCAGTTCACCCTTCTGCTGGCGATCGGGCTAGTGATCGCGGTGATCTACCTGTTCCTCGGGTCGTGGCGCGCCACCGTCATCCCCGGCATCGCCCTGCCGCTGTCACTGATCGGCACGTTCGGCGTGATGTCGCTGCTGGGGTTCGCGCTGGACAATCTGTCGCTGATGGCGCTGACGGTTTCCACGGGGTTCGTGGTCGACGACGCGATCGTCATGATCGAGAACGTGGTGCGCTACATCGAGAAAGGCGTGCCGCCGCTACAAGCCGCCTATCAGGGCGCCAAGCAGATCGGCTTCACCATCGTCTCGCTGACCGTCTCGCTGGTAGCGGTGTTCATCCCGCTGCTGTTCATGACGGGCGTGGTCGGGCGGCTGTTCAACGAGTTTGCCGTGACCTTGGCCGTGTCCGTCGTGGTGTCGGCAGTGGTGTCGTTGACGCTCACGCCGATGATGTGCGGCCGGCTGCTGAAACCGTTCGACCCGGAGCACAAGCAGAGCCTGGTGGCCCGCGCGTTCGACGCCGGGTTCCGCCGCACGACGGCCGGCTACCGCCGCACGCTGGGCTGGGCGCTACGGGCGCAACCGCTGGTGCTGCTGATCGCAGTCGCCACGCTGGCGGGCACGATCCTGCTATATGTGGTGATCCCCAAAGGCTTTCTGCCCGCGCAGGACACCGGCGTGATCGTGGCGGTGACGGAGGCGAGCCAGGCCATTTCCATCCCCGCCATGGCCAAGCTGCAGGAGCAGTTTGCCGCCATCGCGCAGCGTGACCCGGCGGTGGCCAGCGTCGCCTCGTTCGTCGGCGCCGGTCAGATCAACCCGACGCCCAACAGCGGCCGGGTGACGATTGCGCTGAAGCCGCGGCCCCAGCGCGACGCGGTGAACGTGGTGCAAGCCCGGCTGCAGCGCGAAGCGGACGAGATCCCCGGACTGTCGGTGTTCACCCAGCCGGTGCAGGACATCCAGATCGGCACCCGCATCAGCCGCACGCAGTATCAATACACGCTGGTCGACACCGACGGCGCCGAACTCGCGCTGTGGGCCCCGCGCCTGCTCGCGCGCCTGCAGCAATCGCCGGAGCTGCGCAACGTGGCGACCGACCAGCAGGACGAGGGCCTGGTCACCCGCGTCACGGTGGACCGGGAGGCGGCGCAACGCCTCGGCGTCTCGATGCAGACGATCCAGGACGTGCTGTACGACAGCTTTGGGCAGCGCCAGATCAGCACCATCTTCTCGCAAGCCAACCAGTATCGCGTGGTGCTGGAGGCGGACCCGTCGTGGCAGGCGGATCCCAATTCGCTGCTGCGGCTGCGCGTGCCCGGCGTGCTGTCGGCGCAGGGGCAGAGCACCACCAGCGGCGCCACCGTGACAGGGGCGGCGCAGTCGCTGATCCCACTGTCGGCGGTGGCGACGATCACCCGCTCGGTCGGGCCGCTGGCAATTACGCACGAGCAGCAATTCCCCAGCGTGACACTGTCGTTCGACCTGGCGACGGGTGCGTCGCTCGGCGATGCGGTGCAGGCGGTGGCGGCGGCGGAGCAGGATCTGGGCATGCCCGAGACGGTCAGCGGCAGCTATGCCGGCGACGCGGCCGAATTCCAGCGCTCGCTGGCGTCGGAGCCGTGGCTGATCCTCGCCGCGGTGGTGGTGATCTACATCGTGCTCGGGGTACTGTACGAGAGCACGATCCATCCGGTGACGATCCTCTCCACGTTGCCGTCGGCCGGCATCGGGGCGTTGCTGGCGCTGATGGTGTTTGGGCTGGACCTGTCGTTGGTGGCGCTGGTCGGCATCGTGCTGCTGATGGGCATCGTGAAGAAGAACGCCATCATGATGATCGACTTCGCGGTGGAGGCGGAACGCGAGCGCGGGCTGACGCCGGAAGCCGCGATCGAGGAGGCGTGCCTGCTGCGGTTCCGCCCCATCATGATGACCACGGCCGCCGCCTTGTTGGGTGCGTTGCCGCTGGTGCTGGAGCACGGCACCGGGTCGGAGCTGCGGTTTCCACTCGGGGTGACGATCGTGGGCGGGCTGCTGCTGAGCCAGTTGCTGACGCTCTACACGACGCCAGTGATCTACGTGACGTTCGAGCGCCTGCGCATCCGGTTCGCGGGGGCACCGCGGCCGTTGGCGGCAGAGTGACCCGCCTGCTTCTTCTCCCTCTCCCGTCCTTCACGGGAGAGGGCCGGGGTGAGGGCCGCTTCCTTGCTGATGCAGAGTGCGTTGCGGCACTCGCACCCTTACCCCGGCCCTCTCCCGCCCGCGGGAGAGGGAGAAGAAAGTGAACTTCTCCACCGTCTTCATCCTCCGCCCGATCGGCACCGCCCTGCTGGCCCTCGGGCTGCTGCTGGCTGGCGCCGTCGCCTACAACTTCCTGCCGGTTGCGCCGCTGCCATCGGTGGACATCCCCTTCATCGTCGTGTTCGCCAGCCGGCCCGGTGCCGATCCCGAGACCATGGCCACCTCCATTGCCGCCCCACTGGAGCGCCACCTCGGCGAAATTGCGGGCGTCACAGAGCTCACCTCGACCTCGGCGATCGGTTCCACGACCATTGTCATGCAGTTCGACATCAACCGCGACATCGAGGGCGCCGCCCACGACGTGCAAGCCGCGATCAACGCCGCCACCGTGGACCTGCCGTCCGATCTGCCGGGGCGGCCGTACTACCGCAAGTTCAACCCGGCCGAGGCGCCGATCCTGACGATCGCGCTCACCTCCGACACGCTGTCGCCGGGTCAGGTGTACGATGCAGCGGACACCATCCTCGCCCAGCGCCTGTCGCAACTGGACGGGGTGAGCCAGGTGCAGATCAACGGCGCCGAAAAACCCGCCGTGCGCGTGCGGCTGAACCCCGGGGCGCTGCGGGCGGCGAGCCTGGCCGGGCAGGACGTCTACACCGCAATCCGCAACGCCAACGTGACCGAGGCGACCGGCAGCTTCGAAGGCCCGAACCACCTGGAGGACATCGCCGTCAACGGCCAGATGACGCAGGCGAACGAATATGCCGGCTTGGTCATCAAATCCCAGAACGGCTCGGCGCTGCGGCTGTCGGACGTGGCCAGCGTGGTAGACGAGGTGGCGAACAGCCGGCTTGCGGCGTGGGACGGCAAGACGCCGGCCATCCTGCTGTATATCAGCAAGGTTGCCGGGGCGAACGTGATCCAGACGGTGGACCGCATCAAGGCGGAGCTGCCGCATTTGATGGCCTGGATGCCGCCGGACATCAAACTGTCCATCCTGTCCGATCGCACGACCACCATCCGCGCCAGCGTCGACGACGTGCAGGTGACGCTGCTGATCTCGGTCGCCCTGGTGCTGGTCGTGGTGATGGCGTTCATGCGCCGGCTGGTGCCCATGCTCGCCGCCGCGGTGACGGTGCCGCTATCCATCGCGGGCACGCTCGCGGCGATGTGGCAGCTCGGCTACTCGCTCGACAATTTCTCGCTGATGGCGCTGACGATCTCGGTCGGCTTCGTGGTGGACGACGCCATCGTCATGATCGAGAACATCTACCGCCACCGCGAGATGGGCGAAGCGCCGATGCAGGCGGCAATCAACGGCGCGCGGCAGATCGGCTTCACCGTGATCTCGATCTCGGTCTCGCTGGTCGCGGTGTTCATCCCAATCACCTTCATGGGCGGACTGCTGGGCAAGCTGTTCCACGAGTTCTCGATGGTGCTGACGGTGGCGATCGCGATCTCCGCCGCCGTGTCGCTGACACTGACGCCGATGATGTGCGGCGTGTTGGGCCGCCGCGAGGGCCCGCCGTCCCGCTGGTGGTCCCGGATCGACGCGACGCTGGAACGTGGCTTCGACGCCCTGCTCGCGCAGTACGCCCGCACGCTCGCCGTGGCCCTGCGCTGGCGCCGCACCATGCTGCTGGTGACGCTCGGCTGCTTCGTGGGGACCATCTTCCTGTACCGCGAGGTGCCGAAGGGCTTCCTGCCGATCGAGGACACCGGGCAGCTGCAGGGCAGCACACTGGCCGATCCCTCCGTCTCGTTCAGTTCCATGGAGGCGCGGCAGCAGCGCGTGGTGGACGTCCTGCTCGCCGACCCGGCGGTGGCTGCGGTAGGCTCGACCGTTGGCGTCACCAGCGGGTTCGCCTCGCTGAACCGGGGCCAGTTGATCGTGCAGCTGAAGCCACTGGCCGAGCGCGGCGTGGACAGTGAGAAGGTGATCGCGCGGCTGCGCCCGAAGCTGCAGGCGATGCCAGACGTGCAGACGTTCCTGTATTCCGCGCAGGATCTGCGGGGCGGCGGCCGCAGCGGCGGTAGCCAGTTCCAGTTCATCCTGCTCGACCCGGACCTCGCCGAGTTGCGGCAATGGACGTTGCGGTTGGAGACGGCGCTGCAGCATGTCGGCCAGGGCATCACCGACGTCACCAGCGACCAGGACCGCAGCGCGCCGCAAAGCAACGTGGTGATCGACCGCGACGCCGCGGCCCGGCTGCATCTATCCACGACGGCGATCGACAACGCGCTGAACAACGCCTTCGCGCAGCGGCAGATCTCCACGATCTATACCGACCGCAACCAGTACAAGGTCGTGCTCGAAGTCGACCCGAAGCTGCAGACCGATCCGTCGATGCTGCAGAGCATCTATGTCGGCGCCCCCGGTGCGACCCAGGTGCCGCTCTCAGCCGTGGCACACTGGGAGATGGGGACGGCGCCGCTCGCGGTGCGCCACCAGGGGCAATTCCCATCCAGTTCGATCAGCTTCAACATCGCGCCCGGCCTGGCGCTGGGCGACGCCACGACGATCGTGCAGCGCACGGCGGCGGAGTTGCGGATGCCGGACACGGTGCACACCGATTTCGCCGGCAATGCGCAGTTCCTGCAGAAATCGCTGTCGTCGGAGCCGATGCTGATCGGCGCGGCGATCCTGACGATCTACATCGTGCTGGGCGTGCTGTACGAGAGCCTGCTGCACCCGCTGACCATCCTGTCCACCCTTCCCTCGGCCGGCCTGGGCGCATTGCTGGCGCTGCTGATCACCGGGAACCAGCTATCGGTGCTGTCGATCATCGGCATCGTCCTGCTGATGGGCATCGTGAAGAAGAACGCGATCATGCTGGTCGATTTCGCCCTGGAGCAGGAACGGGAGCACGGGCTGGATCCGGAAGCCGCGATCCACGCCGCCTGCCTGGAACGCTTCCGCCCGATTACGATGACCACGCTGGCCGCGCTGTTGGGCGCGCTGCCGCTGGTGTTCGCGTTCGGCACCGGGTCGGAGTTTCGCGTGCCCTTGGGCGTATCCATCGTGGGCGGGCTGGTGGTGAGCCAGATGCTGACGCTCTACACGACGCCGGTGGTATACCTGGCGTTGGAACGACTGGCGCGGGGGCGGCGGCGCAAGATCGTGGTGGCGGCGGCGGAGTAGCAGGCGGCGCTGCCTTGATGGCAGCACATAACTTGTTAAGACCTTGCATTTACGTTGCGTCACCAGCCGCAGCTACGAAGCTTCCTCCGTACGACATGGATATATCGATGGACTCCAATACAATCTGGATCTGCATTGCCGTTGTGGGTGGCGTTGCCGTGCTGTTGGCCCCGCTCTGGATAGGCTTGCTGGTAATGGGTAGGCAGAGGCCGATAAGCCTCGTCCACACCGGGAGTGGATTGCTGGAGAACGGCTATTATGGCTATAGCTGGACTTATTTCTTCTTTGGTTTCTTGGTGCCGATCTTCCGCGGTGAAATTGGCATAGGGCTGTTGCACTTGGTGTTCAGCGTGCTGACGGGAGGTCTATTCCAGATCATCATGTCGTATCTGTACAACAAGCAATACACGCAGCGGCAGATACTGGCCGGCTGGGAGATCCGCGACCGCGCGTCGTTGGGCGTTCAAGCCCGCCGCCGCCTCGCGATCGCCTAACGTCATCTCCCTCCCGCAAGGGGAGAGCGAGATGAAGCAGCCCTAAAACAGCCCGGTTACCCGCCCGTCGGCCCCGAGCCCGATGCCCTCGGCCGCGGGGTGCCGCGGTAGGCCCGGCATCGTCATGATGTCCCCGCACACCGCCACCACGAATCCGGCGCCGGCCGATAGCCGCACCTCTCGAACCGGAAGGATGTGCCCGGTCGGGGCGCCCAACGCCGCCGGGTCGGCCGAGAAACTGTACTGCGTCTTGGCGATGCACACCGGCAAGCCGCCATGCCCCGCCGCCTCGAACGCCGCCAGCCGTTTCGCGACGGCAGGGGTCATGGAAATGTCGGCCGCGCGATAGATCTCCCGCGCCACCGTCCGCAACTTCTCCGCCAACGGCATCGCATCCGGATACAACGGCCGATATCGCGCCGACCCGGCGTCTACATGCTGCATCACCGCTCGGGCCAGATCCTCGGCACCAGCGCCGCCCTCGGCCCAGTGCGAGCACAGCACCACCTCCACACCTGGCAATGCGCCGCGCACCGCCGCGTATTCGGCGTCGGTGTCGCCGGTGAAGCGGTTCAGTGCCACCACGACGGGCAGGCCGAACTTGGCCATGTTCTCCACGTGGCGCGCCAGGTTCACCACGCCGGCCTGCACCGCCGCCACGTTCTCGCCGCCCAGGTCGGACCGCTTCACGCCGCCATGCATCTTCAGCGCGCGCACCGTTGCCACCACGACGCAGCAGGCGGGGGACAGCCCGGCGGAGCGGCACTTGATGTCCAAAAACTTCTCGCCACCCAGATCGGCGCCGAACCCGGCCTCCGTCACCACCACGTCGGCCAGCTTCAGCCCGAGCCGGGTCGCCATGACGGAGTTGCAGCCGTGCGCGATGTTGGCGAACGGGCCGCCATGCACCAGCGCAGGCGAGCCCTCCAACGTCTGCACCAAATTGGGCTGCAGCGCGTCCCGCAGCAGCGCCGCCATCGCGCCATCCGCCTTCAGGTCGCGCGCGGTCACCGGGCCGTCGCGGCCGGGGGCGACCACCATGCGGCCGAGCCGGTCCTGCAAATCGTGCAGGTCGCGCGCCAGGCACAGCACCGCCATCACCTCGGAGGCGACGGTGATGTCGAACCCATCCTCCCGCGGGGCGCCGTTCGCCGGGCCGCCAAGCCCCACCACCAGCCCGCGCAACGCCCGATCGTTCATGTCCAGCGCGCGGCGCCAGCTGACCCGGCGCGTGTCGATACCGAGCTCGTTACCCCAGTAGACGTGGTTGTCCAGCATCGCCGCGAGCAAGTTGTTGGCCGACGTGATGGCATGAAAATCGCCCGTGAAATGCAGGTTGATCTCCGCCATCGGCGCCACTTGGGCCATGCCGCCGCCGGTCGCCCCGCCCTTCACGCCAAAGCACGGGCCCAGCGACGGCTCGCGCAGGCAAATCGCGGTCCGCCGCCCGATCCGGCGCAGCGCGTCGCCCAGACCGATCGTGGTCGTGGTCTTGCCCTCGCCGGCCGGGGTGGGGCTGATGCCAGTAACCAGGACCAACGCGCCATCCGGCTTGTCCTGCAGGCCGGCGATGTAATCGGCACCGACCTTGGCCTTGTGCCGGCCATACGGCTCCAACGCATCCGCCGGAATGCCGAGTTCGGCGGCAACCTGGGCAATGGGGCGGAGCACGGTGGCATCCGCAATCTCGATGTCGCTGCGCATCAGGCCGCGTCCGCCCGTTGGATGCCGAGTTCGGCGAGCGCCTCCCCCATGGCGGCGACGGCGGCCCGCATGTCCTGCGGCGTGATGGCGCCGATGCAGCCGACGCGGAACGACGGCAGGGTCGTGTTGTAGAAATTGCTGACGATGAAGCCGCGCGCCTTCACGGCATCCACGAACCCCTGCAGCGACCAGGCCTTGTGGTCCGGCGCGTGCACGTTGACCACGATCGGCCCCTGTACCGCCTCCGGCAGATAGGGCATCAGGCCCAGCTTTCGCACGCCGTCATACAGGATGCGCATGTTCTCGGTGTAGCGGGCGAGCCGGGCCGGTTGGCCGCCCTCCGCATCGTACAAATCCAGCGCCACCTGGAACGCGGCCAGCACCTGGGCCGGCGGGGTGAAGCGGAAGCTGCCCCACCCGACGCGCAAGGCGTGCTGGTAGATATCGGCCAGGTCCAGCGACCAGCTGCGCGCCTGGCCTTGGCAGGCGATCAACCGGTCGATCCGCGCCACGGCGAAGGCGAGGCCGGGCAGCCCCTCCAGGCATTTGTTGGCGGTGAAAAGGGTGGCGTCCACCATCGGCAAGGCGCGCAATTCCAGCGGCAGGGCGCCGAATGCGGAAACGGCGTCGACGATAACGCGTCGTCCGGCCCGCCCGGCCGCCTGTGCGAGCGCGGGGACATTATGAATGATGCCGCTGCCGGTCTCGCTGTAGACGAGCACGGCATGGCTGATCGCCGGGTCGGCGGCCAGCGCGGCTTCCAGGGCCGCCGGGTCGGCGCGTTCGTTCTCCGCAACGGGAAGGGTCACGACGTCGCACCCGATTTCCTTCGCAAGGCGGATCGCGCGGTCGGCATAGGCGCCCGTGTCGGCCACCAGCACCCGGCCGCCCGGCGGCACGAAGGTGCGCAGAGCGGCCTCCATCATGAAGTGGCCACAGCCCTGCAGCGGCAGGGTGGCGTGCACCCCGGAATCCGTCCCGGCGATCCGCAGCACGCGCGCCCGGACGTCCTCGTTCATCGGGCGGAAATCGTTGTCCCAGGGGGCGTAGTCCTGGGCGGCGGCGGCACGCACGGCGGGCTGGGTGGAGACCGGGCCAGGGATCAGCAGCTTCATCGGAGGCTCCATGTCAATCTTGGGCAAGCCCTCGCTCGTTTGGCGCCCGAGATCAAGCGCCGGACGCTAGCGGCGACGAAGCGGGTTCGCTAACGTCGTATCATGGCGCTGCCGTTCACTCTGCCCGACTGGGCACCACCCTGGGTCGGCTTCGTCCTTCTGGTCGTGGCCGGGCTGTTCTGCCTGGCCTTCTTGCTGATGCCGTTCAGCGTTTTCGGCCTCAAGGGCCGGCTGGACGCGGTGGAGGCTCGGCTGGACGAGATCCAGGGCGAAATCCGCAGCCTGGTCCTCCGCCTGCCCGAGCCGCGGCGCACCGACTACGAGGTCGAGGCCGAACCGCCCCGCCGCTGGACCGAGCCGCCGAACCGCCCGCCGATCCCTCCCCGGACGCCCACCATCGCCGACCGACCGCCGCCGTCCCCGACCCGGCGTGTCGAGCCGCCCCGCCGCTCCGAACCCCGATTCGACCCCAGCTGACCCGTTCCCGTCCGGCCTCGGCATGAGCGGCTCGCCCGGGGACACCCCGGCCGTGCCGCCGATCGAGCGCATTGCCTTCACGGCCGCCACCACCACCGTGGCGGAAGAAAGCCGGGCCCGCCTGATCGAGCTGTACGGCAACGCTTCGGTGGCCGACGCCCAGGTGGTGGTGGCGCTCGGCGGCGACGGTCACCTGCTGGAGACGCTGCACGCGATGACCGGGCAGCCGACCCCGATCTACGGCATGAATTGCGGCTCGGTCGGCTTCATGATGAACCCGTTCAACGAGGCGGACCTGCCCCGCCGGCTGGCCGACGCGCAGGCCGCCCTGCTGCACCCGCTGCGCATGCACGCCGTGACGCAAACCGGCGCAGTGGAGGAGGCGGTGGCGCTGAACGAAGTCAGCCTGCTGCGCCAGTTGCGCCAGGCCGCCAAGATCCGGATCTCGGTCGACGGCCGGGTGCGGATTGCGGAGCTGATCTGCGACGGCGTGCTGATTTCGACGCCCGCCGGGTCGACCGCCTATAATTTGTCGGCGCACGGCCCGATCGTGCCGCTTTCAGCCAATCTGCTGCCGCTGACGCCGATCAGCGCCTTCCGGCCCCGCCGCTGGCGCGGGGCGCTGCTGCCGAGCACGGCCGACGTGCTGTTCGAGGTGCTGGAGCCGGAGAAACGCCCGGTCGCCGCGGTGGCGGATGCCTTCGAGGTGCGCGACGTGGCGTCGGTTGCGGTCAGCGAAGACCGCACGATGGTGTGGACGGTGCTGTTCGATCCGGACATGGCGCTGTCGGAGCGGATCATCATGGAACAATTCACCGTCTAGATCGCGCCCATCGCCTCCCGCGGCACGATCTTCGCTGGGACCTGCCCGCACCCCACGATCCAAGGAGCGAGCATGTCCGAACTTTGGCGCCTCCCCGCCGCAACCCTGGCCGGCCGCGTCCGCCGCCGCGAGCTCTCGGCGCGCGAGGTCGCGCTCGACGCCCTGGCCCGGCTCGACGCCGTGAACCCGGCCATCAACGCCGTGGTGGACCACCGGCCCGAAACCACCCTGGCGCAAGCCGACGCCGTGGACGCCGCCATTGGCCGCGGTGACGACCCGGGCGTGCTCGCCGGCGTGCCGGTGACGGTGAAGGTGAACACCGACCAGGCCGGTTTCCCCACCACCAACGGCCTGGTGGCGCAGCGCGACCAGGTGGCGCAGGCCAACAACCCCGTAGTGGACAATCTGCTGCGCGCCGGCGCGGTGATCGTGGGGCGCACCAACACGCCCGCCTTCTCCTACCGCTGGTTCACCAGCAACCTGTTGCACGGCGCCACCAAGAACCCGCGCGACCCGGCGCGCACCCCCGGCGGCTCCTCCGGTGGGGCCGCGGCGGCGGTGGCGTCCGGCATCGGGGCCCTGGCGCATGGCACCGACATCGCCGGGTCGATCCGCTACCCGGCCTATGCCTGCGGCGTGCACGGCCTGCGCCCGACGCCGGGCCGGGTGCCCGCCTGGAACCCGTCCTCGCCGGAGCGCTCGATCGGCCCGCAGCTCACCGCCGTGTCCGGCCCGCTCGCCCGCACCATCGCCGACCTGCGCCTGGGTCTCGCGGCCATGGCGGCGCCCGACCTGCGCGACCCCTGGTGGACCCCCGCCCCGCTCACCGGCCCCGACCTGCCCAAACGCGCCGCCCTCTGCCTGCGCCCCGACGGCCTGGACACCGCCCCCGAGATCGCCGCCGCCCTGACCGCCGCCGCGCACCGCCTGGAGGCCGCCGGCTGGACCGTCGAGCTGATCCACGACATCCCACCGATGCGTGAGGCCGCCGATCTGCAGACCCGGCTCTGGCTGGGCGACGGCTATGACGGCATGCTCGCCGCCGCCGAGTCCGAGGGCGATCCGGGTGCGCTCACCGTGCTGCGGTTCCACGCCGCGACCGCGCGTTCGGTGGACATGGCCGCGTACTCCCGCCTGCTGACCCGGCGCAACGCCATCGCCCGCCAGTGGCGCCTTTTCCTGGAGCAGACCCCGGTGCTGCTGCTCCCTGTCTCGGCCGAGCTCCCCTTTCCCGATGATTTGGACCAGCAGGGCGACGCCGCCTTTGCCCGGGTGTGGGCGGCGCAGATGACGCAGATCGCGTTGCCGCTGATCGGCATGCCGGGCCTGACGGTGTCGACGGGGCTGGTGGGCACGGTGCCGGTCGGCGTGCAGGTGATCGCCGGCCGCTTCCGCGAGGATCTGTGCCTGCTGGCCGGCGAAGCGATCGAAGCCGGCGGCGCGCCGGTGGAGGCAGTGGACCCCGCCTGAGCGGAAACCGCAGCCCTCTTCTCCCTCTCCCGTCCTTCACGGGAGAGGGCCGGGGTGAGGGCCCCTTCGCCACCAGGCCACCCTATTGCGTTCCCACGCCCGCGAACGGCCTCGCCCGCCTTTGTGATTCTCCGGCCGGCTGCAAGCGCGTCGCCAAGCGGCCCTCACCCCGGCCCTCTCCCGCTAGCGGGAGAGGGAGCAGCCAGGCAGCGCCTAAGCAGGCGGCCCCACGGCCCGCACGTCCCCGGCCGCGATGCCGGGCCGCGTCTGCAAGGCGATGGGCACGGCCGGCGCGGCGGCCCGGACGCAGAGCTCGGCAACATCCTCGGGCGTGCGGCGCTTCCAGGGGTGGGTGCCATAGGACGCGGTGAGGCCGAGATCGCGGCAGAGATCGGTGATGATGTCGTCGATCGGGCGCGTATCGATGTCGTCGTCCAGATCGGCTTGCTCGAGCCGTTCCGCCAGTTCGGCCAGCAGCCCGTCGCCCCGGTCGCCTTTGGCTTCACGCTGGATGACATCCTCGACCTCGCGGATGATCTGCTTGCGTCCGGCGGCCCGGTGCCGCGCGGTGCCGTTCGCCCGCGCTTTGGCGTCTTCGGTGATCTTGTCCGCCAGCATGATGGTGCGCCGCATGGCACGCGCCACCCGATCGAACGCGAAACTGAGATCGGGCCGGATGCCGTCGGTCGCCTCGACGGCGGCGGCCGGCGCGGTGGCGAGGCTGGCCGCCTGCGCTTTGGCCTCGGCCTGGATCAGGTCGATGAGGTCGGTGCCGACGTCGAGGATTTTGTGGAGGATGCGGCGGTAGTACTGCGCGTCGTCGCTTTGCGAGTCGGCGGGGGGTGGTGGCTCGACGGGGATGGGGTGGGCTGGCACGAACGAATGTGGAACACGCGTGGTGGGGGAGTTTCAAGTTTTTTGCGGTGCGTTCGAGGCCGCTGTGTCGTGGGAGACAGGATGGGCTTGGAGCAGCACCGCCCTGCAGCGATTTAGGATCAAGCCATGTATAAAATGAAACCAGGCGTGAAACAGGACCCGGTACGTCGATGGGCGCTCCCCGACAGAATCTTTTTCGGGAATGGTGCCTGCCACATCCTTGCCGGTGTGTTTCTGAGATCACCGCCGTTGCCAGGCTTCTATGCAGAGCGAATTCTGCCGGGTGACGGGTTTGCCGGGAACCATATCTACGTCACGAATGGCACGATCGCCTTTGATTACCGGGGTTATAGTTCCCGCTTGAAGATGCTTGTGTATCATACGAACGGGTGGTCGCGGCGCTCACCAGACGGGTGGAACTGCCTCGTTGAGGAAGTCGATTTCGATCTTCTTAGCACGATCGAACTGAACCGTAGGAAGATGCTTGGGCCTGATCAGTATCAAGTCGGTGACCCCACGCCGCGTGCGCTGCAGCTTTTAGAGCGTATCGGCCACGACCGGGCGATTGCCAAGGCAATGCTGACGGTTTGACTTGCCGTTTCAGAAGATCCGACCGCCCCAGCTCATTGGGGCTATCTCAGAAGAGCGTAGCCCGTATTGCGCTTGGGCAATGCGGGAACAGGCGGTTGCCGTCGTCCGAGTATGGCTCGATCGACGCGCGACCGAGAGATCAGAATTTAGCCAGTAATCCCGCATCGCTCAAGCCCGATACGGGCGGTAAGGCCTTTGTCGCGAGTTCACCGTCATTGCCCCCTTCGCCCGATACCATGGCAGACGGAGGTCGGCGTCAGTCAAGCCTGCAAGGCTCGTCACTTGCTCAAGGATTAAGAGAATACAAGCCAGCATTGGTTAACGCGTGATCAGCTTCTTTCTTCAGCAAGGCAAGCTGTTCTGTCTTATCACTCGGAACTCGCTCCATCACTTCGTTAACCAATTCACAGAATTTTTCAGGTCCCAGGTCGATCGACGAATTTAACAGCCATTTCCACCACATTTCGACTGAAGCAAACTGCTCCGCTTCCAAATCATCGATTTCGAAACCCAGATCATCCGCTATCAAACGCACGTAGCTCGCGTCTGGGAGAGCGGCGGTGAGTTCACGACGCACCGCTCGAAGGAGCGGGCTCGGGGGCTCCCATGAAGGCCGACCGTTCGATTCAAGAACACCTTGGCACGCCGTGCACTGGCCATGTTGATTGCCTATGTCCCAATCGCGGATTTGTATTGCGCTGCAGTGAGAACAACGTCGGACCTTGTTCTCACAAAATTTGTCTAAAGTCGTTCCCGACGCACAAAATGCCGATCGTGGATCGGAAAATGTATATAGGGCACCTCGAAGTAACTGACGATTTTGGCTTCTACAGCGTGCTCGATGACGGCGCAGGTTTGGGGACGCGCCTCGCTGCGCCACCTTGGCGGCGTTTCTAGGTGTTTTTGCCTTCGTCTGGTCGGTTTTCTTACCTTAGACAGACTCCTCCCGATAAGAGCGATTTACGGCGGGCTTGCCGCCATGCGATGCAGGGTCGCGAAGCGGCTCATGTTGTAGGCAAGGTTCATCATGCCGATCTTCGCCCTCGCTCGCGCCAGTCCGATGGTGCGCACGATCTTCGCACCCATGGCGGTGACGTTGTGGCCGAACACGTGCTCGACGCGGGCGCGCGTGCGTGAGCGCGTGGTGTTACCGGCCTGCTCGCGCTTGGTGAGTTTGCGGCCCCGTGCCGCGCGGCGATGGATGCGGCTGCGCAAACCGCGATGGGCAAGCCTCTCCTCGATCTCGGCGGAGCGGTAGGCACTGTCGCCCCAGATGTCGGCGCAGGTATTGTCGGCATCGATCAGGTTGTCGATCTCCTGGCTGTCGTGCCGTTCGGCGCTGGTCACCGAATAGCGGCGCACGAATTTGTAGCGCCGGTCGATGCCGATATGGTTCTTGTAGCCGTAAAAGCTGCGCCCGTTCTTTTGCGTCCAGCGAGCATCCACGTCTTTTTGCCGCCGCTTCGCCGGCTTGTTCTCCCAGTCCTTTGGCTCTGCGCCGGACTTGACGATCTCGTTCTCCTCGCGCGAATTGCGCTGCTTCGGCGCTTGCACGATGCTGGCGTCCACGATCTGTCCGCCCATCGCCTTGTAGCCCTGCTCGCGCAGAAAGGCGTCGAACATGCAAAACAGCGTCTCCACCATGCCGGCTTTCACCAATGCCTCGCGATACAGCCACAGCGTGGTCGCGTCCGGCACGCCGTCCTCCAGGCCGAGGCCGAGAAAGCGCATGAAAGAGAGACGGTCACGGAGCTGGTATTCGGTTTGCTCGTCGGAGAGATTGTAGAGCGACTGCAGCACCAGCGCCTTGAACACCACCACCTCGTCCCACGGCTTGCGCCCTGCGTTACTCTTGCGGTCATTAGCCTCGGTGCGCAGACCGGCCTTCTGGAAGGCCGCATTCAACTTCGGACGGAAGGTCTCCCATGCCACCAGTCTGGCGATCAGTCGCAGCGGGTCCTGCTTGCGGTCCAATCCCTCATAGCGACAGCTCAGATCGAAAAAACCCATCTGTCCCACGGGTCACACTCCGCGATTGTTTGCCACCCACTTGAAACTCATTGCGATCGCGTCGTGGAAGCGAATTTTTCGAGGTGCCCTATAGTCGGTTCGGCTTACCGGTTCTGTTCATCATGATGTCACCAACCTGCCTTACTGCACCCGTTTGTTTCCAAGACGCAATTTTGCTATTTGCCGCGTTAGCCGAGATTTTCTGAACGCTGGTCGTGAATGTTGAAGATGTAAGACAAACACGGTGAACCGATTCCATTTGTCTCCGCATCTCTTGCACAGGTAGAAGTTCAACGAAGCGCTCCCGTGAAAAAGTTGCAATTCCCTCATGTACAGAGTATACTGGAATTTTCGCTTGACACATTTCTATGGTGATCGCATCCCTGTTTAAAGCATCTAGATAGCTTCGAAATATTCTCTGCGTCAGCCTTATGGAATCCCGCGGAGAACCGCTTGAGAAGAGTATTATTAGATCCTGTATTCTTATCGAATTATCAACGTCAGGCCTATCTTCAAAAAGGTCGATGAATCTGTTTACGGTGTGATTGGAATAATACACAACTCTTCGATCTAGCATCATTGCAAGTTGTTCCGAAGACCATTCAAGAACGTGCGTCTCAATTCGGTCAGTGCGGCCTCGCTCAAGGTAATATGACTGGACGGCATCCCATAGGAAGAATTTGAAACACCACGCCGAATCGTTTGGGTTCAACAGTGCAAGATTTGTCACAAGATCACTGACAAGGCGAAAAGATGATTCAGCATTTCTTGTAGTGAAAGATGTCTCATCAACTCTATCTACCAATATATATGTTGATGAGTAGAAGTATTTCAGAAGCCTAAGACATCTTTCAAAGTCAAACCATTCGTTTCGATCAGTCGCTGAAATCGAGTCCCCTTGCTTGCCCGCAAATTTTATAGATCTTGCAGCGGTAAGAAGGCCAACTAGTGGATAACACCTGACGGAAGAGTCCCGTGGAGGATTCCCGTTGATCGCGCGTCATGCGAGTCTACGGCATGCGCACCGGGATCGCCATCAGCCTTAGCTCCTCCGATCACATCCGTTTGGCTGAGATAGTGGCCGATCGGAATAGTCCACAGAAGCACGTATGGCGTGCGCAAATCGTGCTGCTGTCCGCTCAGGGCGTCGGAACTAACGAGATCATGCGCGCCACGGGCAAAGCCAAGACCTGCATATGGCGGTGGCAGCAGCGCTTCATGGAAGCGGGCACGGACGGATTGCTGGTCGACAAGACGCGCCCGTCGCGCATCCCGCCGCTCGGCGACGCGCTCACTGAGCGCGTGGTGGCACTGACGTTGAGCGAGCCGCCGGGTGAAGTCACGCACTGGACGGCGGCGGCCGTCGCCACGATCTGCGCAATCGGCATCAGTTCGGTGCATCGCATCTGGCGCAGCCATGGCTTGCGGCCACATCAAATACGACAATTCAAGCTGTCCAACGATCCGCAGTTCGCCGCCAAAGTGCGCGATATCGTCGGCCTCTACGTCAATCCGCCGGAGCATGCCGTCGTGCTGTCCGTGGACGAGAAAAGTCAGATCCAAGCACTCGACCGAACCCAGCCAGGCCTGCCTCTGAAGAAAGGGCGATGCGGCACCATGACCCACGACTATAAAAGGAACGGCACCACCACCCTGTTCGCCGCCTTCAACGTGCTCGAAGGCAACGTCATCGGCCGGTGTATGCAGCGCCACACCCACCAGGAGTTCATCCGTTTTCTGAACGTCGTCGAGAACCAGGTTCCGGCCAACAAGCAGGTCCACGTCGTGCTCGACAACTATGCAACACACAAACATCCCAAGGTCATTGAGTGGCTTGGTCGGCACGAGCGCTTCACCTTCCACTTCACGCCCACGTCGGCATCCTGGATCAACGCCGTCGAGGGCTTCTTCGCCAAGCTGACCAGGCGCAGGCTCAAACGCGGCGTGTTCCACTCCATCGTTGCCCTGCAAGCTGCCATCAACCGCTTCGTCAAAGACGCGAACCAGAACCCGAAGCCCTTCCAATGGACAAAAGACCCCGACGAAATCATCGCCGCCGTCAGGCGCGGGCACCAAGCGTTAGATTCGCACCACTAGCGTGGTAGATACAGGCTCTATGCTGAGAAGTTTCAGACCAGCAGCGACAACAGGAATCGCGGTCGCCACTGACCCAACTGCGTCAGACAACTTCTGCGCTGGACTCCGGATAGATCTCAGCGATGCGACTAAAGCCTCCTCCGAGGCACCACCGAGGTATCTACCGGCAAGATAAGCCACCTCCTCACGCTCAGTGGCCGACAAGCCCACCGAGCCAAACAATGACGCCTCAGAGTTACCTATAGCTTTGAGGATCGCCACGACCGCTATTCTATTTATAGCATGGAGATGCCTTTCTATAGTTGCACCTTCGATTGACAATATTCCCTGTCGCTCAAAGTCGTCATAAAGAAGAGTCAATACGGACGATTTTTCTTCAGACGAGGCGCGCTCTTGCAACATAATGACTTGGGCTGTTTTCCCGGCACCTGTTGGAGCGAACACAACGCAACTCTTTGGAAAATGCGAATTTCCCCACACTGACTCAAAAAACGGAGGTGCGACGAAATATTCAGGTAGGAAACGGCGTTCCTCAGTTGCATTTACGCTTTTGAACGGATCGCGATCCGGCGCGAAACCAAACTTGCTAAGCAGTGCCTCATAGGTAATTGGCAAATCACGCTCTCCCTTAAGCGCCACGGTGGAGTCAACGGCAGTTGTTGACAAGAGGGTTGGACAGATTTCCGTGCCAACTGTTGCCCCTGGTTCCTCACCAAGAAAGCTTCGCGAGCATTCGGAGGGACCGCGACGCGCAGGTTGGCGCGCCAGACTCTCCGACACCGTCCTAGGTCATGCAAATATACTCCCGCTCGTCCTACTGGTGCATCCTACCTAACCGCACAATTCCGGTGCGACTCAGCCAAGAACCTGCAACCCGTGCTTCTAAACGACCGTGAGCAGCTTGAGCGCCATGCCGCTCGGCCGCTTGGCGGCGGTCTCCCACTTCTCGACCGTGCTTTGGCTCGTGTTGAGGTAGCGGGCGAACACCGGCTGACTGACGTGGTTTGCCTCTCGGAGCTGCTTGATTTGCGCCGGATCGATCTCGCCGGGAACGACAAGGTGGCGGGCGTCGAAGTCACGCATCGTCGCCTTGTCGAGCGCGCCGACCCCGTGCAGCATCGCCGCAGACGAGTGGAGCGCTTCGGATAGAGTGTTCTCGAACTTACTTCTCGTGGCCATGACTCTTACCGTCGTGCTGTTGCCATAGGCGAAGGAAAAGACACCGTCATGCCAGGGCTTGACCCTGGTATCCACGGCGTCGGGCTTGTGACGTCGGACGAGTGCTTGGCACCGCCCTGTGCAAAACGGCGAGGCCGATGTCTGCGGAAACCCGTGGATACCAGGGTCAAGCCCTGGCACGACGGTAAAACACGGGCGCGAACAGGTCGGCGAACCAGGCGGTGTTGAACGCCCGCGCGGTTTGCTCCGCACGGTCACTGGCGTATGCAGCACCTGGTGCTATGAGACTCAAAGGTTAGGACAGCTCCGGTCGATCAGGCGTCAGGGCTGTAGGGCGGATCAGCGTAGCGCCATCCGCCGGCGGGGGCGCGGTGGTGGATGGCGCTTCGCTGATCCACCCTACGGGGCTTGGGGGCGATCGGCTCGCGTGCTCTGCGCTCCACACAAACCGCCGCATTTCGTCCGGCCACCCTTGCGTCGCGCCGCACCGTCCAGCATCTTTCGTCCCCCAACGGCGGCGGTCGCCAACGAATAAGGAAGAACGGATGCGCCTGGCGGTGCTGACGGAAACAGCGGCGGCGGAAACGCGAGTCGCAGCCACTCCCGAAACGGTCAAAAAGCTCATCGCCCTCGGCATGACCGTGGCCGTGCAGGCCGGCGCCGGGGCGCACGCGTCCATCGCGGACGCGGAGTTCACCGCCGCCGGGGCCGAGATCGCGGCCGATGCGGCGGCGGTGCTGGCGGGCGCGGGCGTGGTGTTCGCGGTGCAAATGCCGGACGCGGCCACGCGGCAACAGATACCGCGCGGGGCGCTGCTGGTGTGCGTGGCCAATGCCGGGGCCGACCCGGCGCTTGCCCCAGGGCTCGCCGAGGCGGGCATCGACGTAGCGGCGATGGAGCTGCTGCCGCGGATCACGCGGGCGCAGTCGATGGACGTGCTGTCGTCGCAGGCCAACCTCGCCGGGTATCGCGCGGTGATCGAGGCGGCCGGCGCGTTCGACCGCGGGTTCGCCATGATGATGACCGCCGCCGGCACCGTGCCACCCGCCCGCGTGTTCGTGGTGGGGGCGGGGGTCGCCGGGCTGCAGGCGATCGCCACCGCACGCCGGCTGGGCGCCATCGTGTCGGCGACGGACGTGCGGCCGGCGGCCAAGGAAGAAATCAAGTCGCTCGGCGCCAGCTTCGTGGGCGTGGAGGACGAGGAGCAGGCGGGCCAAACCGGCGCCTATGCCCGCACCATGAGCGACGCGTTTCGCGCCAAGCAGGCCGAGTTGTTGACGGTGACGGTCGCCAAGAACGATCTGATCATCTGCACGGCGCTGGTGGCTGGCGGGAAGGCACCCGTGATCATCACCGCCGAGATGGTGGCGGGGATGAAGCCCGGCAGCGTCGTGGTGGACCTGGCCGCCGATGCCGGGGGCAATTGCGGCGCGACCGTGCCGGGCGAGCTGAGTGTCACGGCCAACGGGGTGAAGGTGTTGGGGTATCGCAACTGGCCGGGGCGCATCCCGGTGGCGGCGAGCAGCCTGTATGCCCGCAACCTGCTCACCTTCCTCACCACGTTCTGGGACAAGGAGGCGAAGGCCCCCAAGCTTCCGGATGACGACGCCATCGTGCAGGGCACCATGCTCACGCGCGGCGGGGCCGTGGTGCACGAACGATACAAGCCAGCTGGAGTGGCCGCATGAACCCGAATACCTTGGCCGACCAGGCGACCAGCATTTCCAACCAGGCGGCGATCCTGGCCGGGCAGCTGCACGGGATGGCCTCCGATGGCATGGCCGCGGTGGCCCCGATCGGCGCGGTGGTGGAGCCGTTCGTGTTCCTGTTCGCCGTGTTCATGATGGCGTGTTTCGTCGGCTACTACGTGGTGTGGAACGTGACGCCGGCGCTGCACTCGCCGCTGATGGGGGTGACGAACGCGATCTCCTCCGTGATCGTGGTGGGGGCGATGCTGGCGGCGGGGCTGGGGGATAGCTGGGTAGCCAAGATCTTCGGCTTCCTGGCGGTGACGTTGGCGAGCGTGAACATCTTCGGCGGGTTCACGGTGACGCAGCGGATGTTGTCGATGTTCAAGCCGCGCACGCCGGCCAAGAAGTAGGGCGCCCCCGTATGTCTCCGAGTTTGACGGCTTTCGCGTATCTGATCGCGGGCGTTCTGTTCATTTTGGCGTTGCGCGGGTTGTCGCATCCGTCGAGCGCGCGCCAGGGCAATGCGTTCGGCATGGCGGGCATGACGATCGCCATCCTGGCGACGCTGCTGCGGCACGGCATGTCCGGCAGCGGGTATGCACTGATCATTGCGGGCATCGTGATCGGGGGCGCCATCGGTGTCACCGTGTCGCGGCGCATCCAGATGACGGCGTTGCCGCAACTGGTGGCGGCGTTCCACTCGTTGGTGGGGTTGGCCGCGGTGTTCGTGGCGGCGGCGGCGTTGAACGCGCCGGAAGCGTTCGGCATCGGCACGCCCGGGCATATCTTTGGCGAGAGCCTGGTGGAGATGTCGATCGGGCTGGCGATCGGCGCGGTGACGTTCACCGGGTCGCTGATCGCGTTCGCCAAGCTGCAGGCGCTGATGAAGGGGACGCCGATCACCTTCAAATATCAGCACCCGCTGAATGCGGCGTTGGGCGTGTTGTTGCTGGTGCTGGTGATCGTGTTCTGCACGACGGCGAGCCAGTTCGTGTTCTGGCTGATCGCGTTGGTGGCGCTGGCGCTAGGGTTCCTGCTGATCATCCCGATCGGCGGGGCGGACATGCCGGTCGTGGTGTCGATGCTGAACAGCTACTCCGGCTGGGCGGCGTGCGGCATCGGCTTCACCATCGGCAACCTGGCGCTGATCATCACCGGCGCGCTGGTGGGGGCGTCGGGCGCGATCCTGTCGTACATCATGTGCAAGGGGATGAACCGGTCGATCTTCAACGTGCTGCTGGGCGGGTTCGGCACCGGGTCGGCGGGCGCTGGCCCGGCGGTGGCGGGGGGCGAGCAGCGGTCGGTGCGGTCCGGCAATGCGGACGATGCGGCGTTCATCATGAAGAACGCGGGCAAGGTGATCATCGTGCCGGGCTACGGCATGGCGGTGGCCCAGGCGCAGCACGCGCTGCGGGAAATGGCGGATTTGCTGAAGGCGGAGGGTGTGGTGGTGAAGTATGCCATCCACCCGGTGGCCGGGCGCATGCCGGGCCACATGAACGTGCTGCTGGCCGAGGCGAACGTGCCGTATGACGACGTGTTCGAGCTGGAGGAGATCAACAGCGAGTTCGCCTCCGCCGACGTGGCTTACGTGATCGGGGCGAACGACGTGACCAACCCGGCGGCCAAGACCGACAAGACGTCGGCGATCTATGGGATGCCGATTTTGGACGTGGAGAAGGCGGGGACGGTGCTGTTCATCAAGCGCTCGATGGCGTCGGGGTATGCGGGGGTGGAGAACGAGCTGTTCTTCCGCCCGAACACGATGATGCTGTTCGCGGACGCCAAGAAGATGACGGAGGAGATCGTGCAGGCGCTCGGGCACTGATCTTGCACGGACGACGTCCGTACGTTATATCGGCGTTCTAGGAGAGCGGTCATGGGTGCGGTAGCGGTTGCGGAGAAAGAGGCGAAGGCGGAGCGGATCGAGCTCCGGGTGACGCCAGCCGCCAAGGCCTTGCTCGTCGCAGCGGCGGAGGCTCGTCACACCACGGTAAGTGAGTTCTTGCTGCGGCACGGCGTGGAAGCAGCGGAGGAAGCTTTGGCGGTCCCGAGTGTGTTCTACGCGACCGAAGAGGGGTGGGAGACCATTCAGGCTATGCTCGCCGACGAGAAGGGCCGGACGCCCAGCCCTGGGACCGTCGCCTGGTTGACGAAGGCACCACGATTGGGCTGAGCGGCCGTGACGTCCACGCGAGCGATCGTCGCGCTGGATGCGAGCTATAGGCTGGACGAGTTCAGCTCCGGTGACCCAACTCGTGATAGCTGGCTGCGGCGCAGGGCGGCGGAGAACCAGCAATCCGGTTACACACGAACCTACCTCCTGGTCGACGATGCGGGAACGGTGGATGGGTTTTACGCCTTGGCGGTAGGCTTGGTGCTGCGGACATCGTTGCCGGGTGGGTTGCGCCGCAATGCGCCCGATCCGGTCAGTTGCGTCATTCTCGCCCAGCTTGCGATTTCGACGGGGCAGCAAGGCAATGGCTACAGCCGCACGCTCGTCCTCGATGCTATGGAGCGGACGCTGAAGCTGGGCGCGATCGCCGGGTGCCGGCTGTTTGTGGTGCACCCGGCGCGGCCGGACCTGGTCGGCTACTACGAGCGGTTCGGCTTCCTGTCCGCCGTCACCACACCACCGATGATGGCCATGACACTGGCAGACATCAGCAAGATCCAGGTCGGGATCGCAGACGACCCTCGTCTCACCTTGTAGGATGCAATGCGCTTTGGCATTGCATCAGGCAAACGCGCCGATCATCGCGACGTAAGGGTGCAATCCTGCAAGCGGATTGCACCCTACGCCCGTGGGTCTACATCTACGGCGGCTGGTATCAATCCCGTTCCGCCTCCGAAAACCGGTAACCAACTCCCGGCTCCGTGCCCACGAACGCCCCGCCATCGCCGAGTTTCTGGCGGATGTGGCCGATGTAGACACGCAAATACTGCACGTCGTCGGCATGCGCCTTGCCCCACACGGACGTCAGCAACTGCCTATGCGTCACCACCCGCCCCGCGCTGCGGACCAGCAGCGCCAGCAAATCGTATTCAAGCGGCGTGAACATCACCGTGTCGCCGTCCACCTTGACCCGGCGGCGCACCAGATCGATTTCGACGCCGCCACGGTGCCAAACGGCCTCCGCGCCCTCCTCCTTGATCGTGCGGCGCAGGCAGGCGCGTAGCCGGGCCAGCAGTTCGCCGACCACGAACGGCTTCTCCACGTAATCATCGGCGCCACCGTCCAGGGCGCGGATCTTTTCCGCCTCGCGGTCGCGCGCGGACACCACGATCACGGGCGCCGCCGACACCGCGCGCAGCTTGCCCAGCGCGTCCTGGCCGTCCATGTCGGGCAGGCCGAGGTCCAGCAAAATGGCGGCGGGATGGCGCGTTTCGGCGAGGTGGAGGCCCTCGGCGGCGGTGTCGGCCCGCAACGCCACGTAGCCTTCTGCCTCCAAGGCGGGGCGCAGAAAGCGGTGCACCTGGGGCTCGTCGTCCACCACCAGGATCGTGCGCTCGGTCATGGCCGGGCCAGCGGCAGGCGCAGGGTGACGACAGTGCCGGGCAGGCCATCGGCGGGAAGGTCGGGGCGCGGGCTGACCGCGGCGATGCTGCCGCCCATCGACTCCACCAGGCCGCGCGCGATGGCGAGGCCGAGGCCGGTTCCCGGCGGCCCACGGTCGCCTCGGCCGGCACGAAAGAAACTGTCGAACACGCGGGTTAGATCCTCCGGGGGAATGCCGATGCCTTCGTCGGCGACGGCGATGGCGATGGCAGCGCCGTCCACCCGCGCCCGCACCGAAACCAGGCTGCCGGCAGGGGCGTATTTGGCCGCGTTCTCCAGCACGTTGAACAGCGCCTGTTCCAGCAACGCCGCGTCGGCGGTGACGGACGGCGCGGGGTCGGGCAGTTGCACCGCGACATGGGGACCCGGCGGCAGGCGGGCAATGGCGGCGTCCACGACTTCGCTAACGGGGACGGCGGCGAGGCGGGGGGCGATCTGGCCGCTCTCGAGCCGGGTCAGTTCGGTGATGTTGGACAGGAAGCCGGCCATGCGGGCGACGTCCTGCTCGATGCTGTCCAACAGGTCCGCGCGGGTCGCCGGGTCGAGCTTGTCCCAGACCGAGCGCAACGTGCTGGCGGCGCCGCCGATGCCGGTCAGCGGGGTGCGCAGATCGTGGCCCAGCGAGGCCAGCAGGGCGGTGCGCAGGCGCTGGGTTTCCTCCATCGCCTCGGTGCGGGCGCTGTTCTGCACCAGCAGGACGCGCTCCCACGCGACCGCCGCGCCGTCGGCCAGGGCGGCGATGGTTTGCAGCGCGGGCGGCGATGGGGGCGGGTCGCCGCGCACTCCGAGCACGCCCAGGGTGGCGCGGACGGTGCGCAACGGCAGGAAGCGCCAGGTGCCGCCGGGCAAGGTGGCGGTGCCGCGTCCCGCCGGCTCGCCGTGGGACCAGCACCAGCGGGCGGCGGCCCAGGCGCCTTCGTCGATCGTGTCGGCGTTGGGGGCGGAGGCGCGGATGTCGAGCTCGCCGGCGATGGGGGCAAGCACGATGGCGCGGCCGGCGATTTCTCCAGCGGAGCGTGCGATTTCGAGCAACAGGTCGGGCTCGGTGGCGGCCTGGCCCAGGCGGCGGTTGAACGAGCCGATGCGGCGCAGGCCCTCCACCCGCGCCTGGGCGGCCAGGGCGGTGAGTCGCGCACGGCCGGCGAGGCCACCGGACAGCACGGCGACAATGGCGAACACCAGGAGGCCGATGACGTCGCGCGGGCTGCCGATGGTGATCGTGTAGACCGGCGGGATGAAGAAATAGTCCCACAGCAGGAAGCTTGCGGCCGCCGTGACGAGCGCCGGGCGCATGCCGGACACGGTGGCCGCGGCAACCACGGCGGCGACATAGAGCATGCCCATTGCCTCGCCGGGGATGAACGCGCGCAGCAGCACCCCTGCCCCGGTCACGCCGCCCAGCACCGCCGCGACGCTGGGCCAAACCCACCAGCGCTCGCCCGGCGGGGGCGGCGGGGCGAGGCGCTTGCCCTGCATCGGCACCACGTGGACGGTGACGTCCGGCACGCGGCGGACCAGGGCCGAGACCAGGCTGCCGCGGATCATCCGCCGCCAACGGGACTGGTTGGCGCGGCCGAGCACGATGTGGGTGGCGTTGCTGACTCGGGCCGCTTCGACCACCGTGCTCAGCAGGTCCTCGCCGACGCGGGTGTCGATCTCGGCGCCCAATTGTTCGGCCAAGGCGAGCGCGCTGCGGGTGGCATCCAGCGAGGCGGCGCGTTCCACGTGCAGCACCACCCAGGGGGCGTGCAGCGCGTCGGCCAGGCGTTTGGCGGCGCGCACTACGGCCTCGCCCTGGGCATAGGGGCCGACCAGGGCCAGCACCCGCTCGCCCGAGGGCCAGGCGCCGGACAGTCCGCTGCGGCGCATCCAGCTGCGCACGTCGTCGTCCACATGGGCGGCGGCCCGGCGCAACGCGATCTCGCGCAACGAGGCGAGATTGCCTTCGCGGAAGAAGCCGTCGAGCGCGCGCGCGGCGGTGTCGGCGCGGTAGATGCGGCCGTCCTGCAAGCGCGAGCGCAAATCGGCGGGGGAGAGGTCGATCAGCTCGATCTCGTCGGCGGTGTCGAGCACCTGGTCCGGCAGAGTTTCGGTGACGCGGACGCCGGTAATACGCGCGACGTCGTCGTTCAGGCTTTCGAGGTGCTGGACGTTCAGCGTCGCCCACACGTGCAGCCCGGCGGCGACCAATTCGGCCACGTCCTCCCAGCGTTTGCCGTGGCGGGAGCCGGGGGCGTTGGTGTGGGCCAGTTCGTCGACCAGCAGCAGGCCGGGGCGGCGGGCGAGGGCGGCGTCGGTGTCGAATTCGTGCAGGACCTGGCCGCGGTATTGGACTTCGCGTTGGGGCAGGACGGGCAGGCCGGCGAGTTCGGCCTCGGTGCCGGCGCGGCCGTGGGTTTCGACGACGCCGCACAGCACGTCGACTCCCTCGGCCTGGCGGCGGCGGGCCTGGACGAGCATTTCCCAGGTCTTGCCGACGCCGGGTGCGGCGCCGAGGAAGATCTTCAGCCGCCCCCTGCCCTCGGCGGCTGCGTGGGCGATCAGCGCGTCGGGATCGGGGCGGCCAGCGTCGGGCATGACGGGAGAGTACGATGCTCCATGGGGATTATACCAGACGCCGCAGACGTAGACTCAGGGGCGTAGTAAACTCAGGGGCGTAGGGTGCAATCCGCTTGGAGGATTGCACCTTCACGTCGCGATGATCGGCGCGTTTGCCTGATGCAATGCCAAAGCGCATTGCATCCTACAAGGTGAGACGAGGGTCAGTGCCTGAGGCTGTTGGTCTTAGGCGAAAAGTAAGCGGCGTTAGCTGGAGGGGGTGGCGGCGATCGCGTCCAGCGCCAGGTTCAGCTGCAGCACGTTCACGCGTGGCTCGCCGATCAAACCGGCCAGGCGGCCGTCGGTGTGGTCAGCCACCAGCGAGCGCACGCGGTCGGCGGGCAGCTTGCGGGCGGCGGCGACGCGTTCCACCTGGCGGTCGGCGGTCTCGGGCGAGATGTCCGGGTCCAGGCCGCTGGCCGAGGTGGTCAGCATGTCGCCCGGCACCGGCAACGGCCCGGCCGTCTTGATATCGGCCGTCACGCGGTCGATCAGCGTCTTGGATGTCGGCCCGGCGTTGGACGCGCCCGAGCTGGACGCGTTGTACGGCGCGGCGATCGTCTTGGTGCTGTCGTTCGGATCGGTGTCGGTGGTGGCGGAGGGGCGGCCGTGGAAATACTTATCCGCCGTGAAGTTCTGGCCGAGCAGGGCGGAGCCGACCACCTTGCCGTCGCGCTCGATCAGGCTGCCACCGGCCAGGCCGGGGACGATCGCACCGGCAGCGCCGGTGAACGCGAAGGGGAAGGCGAGGCCGGTCAGGATGGTGAACAGCACCACCAGAACGAGAGCGGGGCGAAGATGGCTCATGACGAAAGTCCCAGAGTGACGAGGATGATGTCGATCAGCTTGATGCCGACGAACGGTGCGACCAGGCCGCCCAATCCGTAGACCAGTAGGTTACGCCTAAGCAGCGCCGCCGCACCGATCGGGCGGAACTTCACACCGCGCAAAGCGAGCGGGACGAGCGCCACGATGATCAGCGCGTTGAAGATCACCGCGGACAAGATCGCGCTCTGCGGCGAATGCAACCGCATCACGTTGAGCGCGCCCAACTCCGGATACGTCACCACGAAAATCGCGGGCAGGATCGCGAAGTATTTGGACACGTCGTTGGCGATCGAGAACGTGGTCAGCGAACCGCGGGTGATCAGCAACTGCTTGCCGATCTCCACGATCTCGATGAGTTTCGTGGGATCGCTGTCCAGGTCCACCATGTTGCCGGCCTCGCGGGCGGCCTGCGTGCCGGTCTGCATCGCGACGCCGACATCGGCTTGCGCCAAGGCGGGAGCGTCGTTGGTGCCGTCGCCGCACATGGCGACCAGGCGGCCTTCGGCTTGGGTGCGGCGGATGTAGTCCAGCTTGTCCTGCGGCGTGGCCTGGGCGAGGAAGTCGTCAACGCCCGCCTCGGTGGCGATCGCGGCGGCTGTCACCTTGTTGTCGCCGGTGATCATCACCGTCTTGATGCCCATTTGGCGCAGAGCGGCGAAGCGCTCGCGGATGCCGGGCTTCACGACGTCCTTCAACTCGATCACGCCCATCAGCCGGTTATCGGCCATCACCGCGAGCGGGGTGCCACCGGCGCGGGCGACCTTGTCCACCGCGGCAGTGAAGGCGGCCGGGGCGTTGGCGCCGACCAGGCTGTCCACGGCACCCTTGCGCCAGCTATGCCCGGCGGAGTCCAGGCCGGAAACGCGGGTGTTGGCGCTGAACGGTACGACGGCGCCATCGGCCGGCATCTCGAACGACAGGCTGTGGCGGTCGCGCACATAGGTGACGATCGACCGGCCCTCCGGCGTTTCGTCGCCGAGCGAGGCGTAGGAGGCAGCTTCGGCCAGCATACGCTCGTCGACGCCAGGCTCCGGGTATAGCCCGGCGGCCATGCGGTTGCCGAAGGTGATGGTGCCGGTCTTGTCGAGCAGCAGCATATCCACGTCGCCGGCGGCTTCCACCGCGCGGCCCGAGGTCGCCACCACGTTGAAGCGCACCAGCCGGTCCATGCCGGCGATGCCTATGGCGGACAGCAACCCGCCGATCGTGGTCGGGATCAGCGTGACGAGCAGTGCGGCCAGCACGGGGACGCTGAGATCGGTGCCGGAGTATTTGGCCAGGCCGACGAGGGTGACGACGGCGATCAGGAAGATGATCGTCAGGCCGGCCAGCAGAATATCGAGCGCGATTTCGTTCGGCGTCTTGCGGCGCTCGGCGCCTTCGACGAGTGCGATCATGCGGTCAATAAAGGTGTTGCCGGGGTCGGCGGTGATGCGGACGACGATGCTGTCGGACACGACCATGGTGCCGCCGGTGACGGCGGAGCGGTCGCCGCCGGCTTCGCGGATCACGGGGGCGCTCTCGCCGGTGATGGCGCTCTCGTTGACGCTGGCGATGCCCTGCACGATCTCGCCGTCGCCGGGGATGAGGTCGTTGGTTTCCACCAGGACCAGCATGCCGCTACGCAGCGACGAGGCGGGCGTGGCCTTGGGCGTGCGGTCGGTGAGGCTGGTGATGACCTTGGCCGTGGTGTCGCTGCGGGAGCGGCGCAGGCTCTCGGCGCGGGCGCGGCCACGGCCCTCGGCGACGGCTTCGGCGAAGGTCGCGAACAGCACGGTCAGCCACAGCCATAGTGCGATGGCGATCGGGAACGTCCAGCTGGCGCCGGTGACCAGGTTGCGAACGCCGAGGATGGTGACGAGCATGGCCACGATCTCGGTGACGAAGATCACCGGATTCTTGATCAGGCCGGCGGGGTTCAGCTTCATCACCGCGTCCCGCGCGGCGCGGGCGAGCAGCGATGGCTCGAACAGGGAGATGGATTCGGCGTTCTGCGCCATGATTAGGTTAGTCCTACGTGGAGGATAAGGTAGTCCCCCTCCCTCAAAGGGAGGGGGAGAAGGGGTTAGAACGTCTTGCCGGCTAGCATCGAGAAGTGTTCGGCCAAGGGCCCGAGGGAGAGCGCGGGGAGGTATTGCAACCCACCCAGGATCAGGATCACGCCGATCAGCAAGCCGATGAACAGCGGGCCGTGGGTCGGGAACGTGCCCGCACTCGCCGCCAGCTTCGGTTTCGCCGCCAGCGACCCGGCGATCGCCAGCACCGGGATCAGGAATGCGAACCGGCCCAGCAGCATGGCCGTGCCCAACCCGTAATCCAGCAACGGCGTGTCGGCGGAGATGCCGGCGAAGGCGCTGCCGTTGTTGCCGGTGGCACTGGTCCAGGCATACAGCATCTCACTCAGCCCATGCGGCCCGGCATTGGCGAGCGAGCCCGTGCCGCTGTCCGTCATCAGCGAGATCGACGTGCCGCCCAGGATGCACAACGGCAGGATCAGCACCGCCAGCATCGCGAGCTTCACCTCCTTGGACTGCACCTTCTTGCCGAGATACTCCGGCGTGCGGCCCACCATCAGCCCGGCCACGAACACGGCCAGCAGAGCGAATACCAGGATGCCATACAGGCCCGAGCCGACGCCGCCGGGCACGATCTCACCCAGTTGGATCAGGAACATCGGCACCATGCCGGCCAGCGGCATGAAGCTGTCATGCATCGCGATCACCGCACCGTCCGACGTGGCCGACGTGGTCACGGCGAACAGCGAGGACATGGCGGTGCCGAAACGAACCTCCTTGCCCTCCATGTTGCCCATGGACGGATCGATGCCGAGATGCGTCAGCAGCGGGTTGCCCGGCGCTTCGGCGGCGTAGCAGCACACCACGAACGCCACCATCAGAATGCCCATCGTCCAGAATAAGGCAAATCCTTGCCGGCGGTCCTTGACGATCTCGCCGAAGGTCACGGCGAGGCCGAACGGGATCACGATTTCCGACCAGGTCTCGACGATGTTGCTGAGCGCGGTCGGATTCTCGAACGGGTGGGCGGAGTTGGCGTTGAAGAAGCCGCCGCCATTAGTGCCGATCAGCTTGATCGCCTCCTGGAACGCCACCGGGCCGAGCGCGATGGTTTGCTTCGCCCCCTCCAGCGTCGTCGCGTCGATGTAGGCGGACAATGTCTGCGGTACGCCGCACGCGATCAGGAAGATGGTGTAGACGAACACCAACGGCAGCAGCACGTACAGCGTGATGCGCGTGAGGTCCGCCCAGAAGTTTCCGAGCAGCTTCACCTCGCCGGCCGCGAAGGCACGCGCGACGGCGACGGCCGCGGCGATGCCGGTGGCGGCCGACAGGAAGTTGTGGACCGTCAGGCCCCACATTTGGCTGCCGTAGGACAATGCCTGCTCACCGGCATAGGCCTGCCAGTTCGTGTTGGTGACGAACGAGATCGCGGTGTTGAAGGCGAGCCGCGGGCTCATGCCGTCGAAATGTTGCGGGTTGAGCGGCAGCAGGTTCTGGAAGCGCAGCATCAGGTACAGGATCAGGAAATGCACTGCCTGCAGCACGATCAGGGCGGTGGCATAGGTACGCCAGCCCATGCCGCGCGCCGGGTCGACACCGGCCAGCGCGTAGAAGCCGCGCTCCACCGGGCCGAGGACCGGCGAGAGGAAGGTCCGGCCGCCCTGCACGACGGTTGCCATGTAGCGGCCGAGCGGCACGGCGCAGATGAAGACCAGCGCCAGGACCAGCGAGATTTGCAGCCAACCGATGAGGGTCATGGTGCTAAAAATCCTCCGGCCGGACGAGCGCCCAGACCAGGTAGACCAGCAGCCCCGCGGAAACGGCGGCGCCCAGGATGAGGTCGAACATCGGCTAGATCCGCTCACACAGAGCGGCGTAGAGGGCCATCAGGAGAATGCCCCCTGTGCCGAGGACAACGATGAGGATATCGAACATGGAGTACCTTCTGTTCAGCCGGGCTGTTCAGCCGGGCTGTTCAGCCGGGCTGTTCAGCCGGGCCGCTCAGCCGAGCATGGCCTGGCGAGGTGCAGTGGTAATCCAGAGAGGCATAAAGCGGCCGTATTGAAGCCAATAGCGGCGCATAAAGGACGCGTAAAACCGCCCATACCGTTCGGAGATCTGCATGAAAGACGCCCAACTCGACGCGCTGCTCGCCCTCGGCCGGGTTATTCCGGTGATCACGATCGACCGGCTCGCCGATGCAGTGCCGCTGGCCCGTGCGCTGGTAGCGGGGGGGATCCGCCTGCTGGAGGTGACGTTGCGCACCCCGGTCGGGATGGACGCGGCGATCGCCATCATGGCGGAAGTGCCCGGCGCGGTGGTCGGCATCGGCACGGTGTTGAATGCGGCGGAGTTGGAGCGGGCGGTGGCGATCGGGGCCCGGTTCGCCCTCAGCCCCGGCGCCACGCCGGCGCTGCTGGACGCGGCGGCGGCGGCGCCGATCCCGTTCCTGCCGGGCGTGGCGACCGCGTCCGAGCTTATGGAGGCGATGGCGCGCGGGTTCAGTGCGGTAAAATTCTTCCCGGCGACGGCGGGTGGCGGGATCCCAGCGTTGCGCGCGCTCGCCGGGCCGTTCCCGTCGGCTCGGTTCTGCCCCACGGGGGGGATTTCGACCGACAATGCGGCGGAGTGGCTGGCACTGCCGAACGTCGCGGCGGTGGGGGGGTCGTGGCTGACCCCGGCGGCCGATATCGCCACCGGGCGTTGGGACCGGATCGAAACCCTGGCCCGTCAAGCCGCACTGCTTTAGGCCGCCTCCCTCTGCGGCAACCTCGTGCGGCTCTTGGTTGGCTAGCTCTCCGCTTCCGGCTTGGGCCGGCGCCAGCGGGGCTTTCTGGGCGTGTCCGCGCTCGGTTCGGCTTCGGGCATTCCGGTGCCCGGCTTGGGAACGATCTCGACCTTCATGGCGGTCAACGGCATGGTGTCGGCCTTGCAATCCTCGCCGCTGCCCACCGGGCCAACCACGCCGGCGCGAACGAACTGGCCGTGGACGCGACACTCGAACCGGTCGGCCGCCGCCCCGACCAGCCGCAGGCAGAAGCCGAGCAGCGGTAATTGCAGGCCGCGGCTGCCGCAAAACGCACCGGATTCGAACCAGGGCGTGCGCCAATCCTCACCCATGATGCCCTGGTATTCCACGTCCGACGCCTCCATCCCGTCGGGCAAGCTGAGCGCGAACCCCTCGATGGACCGCAGGCCAGCCGTGTCGCCCACCCAATCGTGGCTGGGCTTCGAGATGTCGCCGACAGTCTCCAGATGGACCGTCAGGCTCGCGGTCGTGCGAGGTTGGTCGGCCGGGGTCGCGGCCTGGTCCTGCGACTGGCTTGGGCCCGACGGCGGCACCGGGACGACGGAGCGGAACTGCACCTCCGGCATGGGCGTGCCGTCGGTCGGACGATAGACGGTCAACACCGCGCCGGCCCGGCCGCCCACCACCAGCACATGGGCCGTGGCCGTGAAGCGTGACAGCCAGCCACTATCCGGGGTCAGGGAGACGAAGACGCGACCCGGGCTGGCCGGGTTCAGCACCGGTTCCAGCCGTGCACAGGGCAGCGGTAGGCCAACGTTGGACATGCTGCCGCTGGCTGCCCGGAAATCGATCGAGTACAATTCCGGGTCGAAGGTCAGGAATGTAGCATCCGAGGTGAGATCGGTCCGTTTCCGGCTGAACTCCTGCCGCAAATCTGCCGGAGGGGGCGCCGGGTCGAACTTCACATCGCTCATGTTACGCCTGTCTCGAGGGGAATTGCCGGTCCGGTATTAAGGTCTGAAAGCCATGGCTGACTAGAGCGTCGTTAAGCTTGCCAATGGAAATGCCCGGCGGCAGTAGCGCGCCTTTGCCGGAGCGGCCGACCCTCAGCCCCTGTGCCCCGAGGGCGAACGCCACGACCGGCAAGCCTGCCTGCCAGAGCTGGGATAGAGCGTAACACCAGGTTTCAGGGCAAACCGACGGGACGAAACCGAGCGTTGCGCGCTGCTCGGTCACCAAGTCCAGACCCTCGCTCTCGGCGAATCGGCCGGTGACGAAAATGCGGCCGCTCGCCATCAGCCGGTCGTCGTCGATCGTGTGTCCGACGACGGTGAATCGCAACGGCAATGCACGCCGGGCCGCGTCCCGGGCGCAGGCGAGCAGGATGTCGTAGCCCTTCTCGACCCCGATCGCACCGACAACCACGACATGCACCTCCCTCGGGCCAGGCCGGCGAAATGGCAACAGTGGCGGGGCGGGGCGTGTTTCTTCCCACGCGACGATCTGCGGGTATACGGCCGGGAACTGGCGCCGGATGCGGCCTGCGACGTCATCGCACGAGACCGCGACCCGGCGCGCCGCCTGCAGCAGCCGGCCGGAGTGCTCCCGCAAGCCGCGGACCGTCACCTCGGGGCCATAGCGGGAGCCGAGGTCGGCGATGCACTCCTCGCACTCGTCCGGCGAGAGCGGCTCGCCGCAGTAGCGCTGCCCCCGGCCGGTGAGACTGATGCGGGGGCACCAATGCCCGTAATCGTGCACGAACACGTCATAGGGCACGCCGAGCCGCGCCGGAAGCTCCGTCACGCACGGGTCGTGGTTCAGGAGGTGGTGGATCTCGAACAGCGTCGACCCGGCCTCGGCCAGCAGCGCCGCGAGGTCGGTCTGCTCGCCGGGCAGGTCGAAGCGCAGGTTCGGCAGCTTGGTGGCGTTCTCGCCCATGCCCAGGGAGACGATACAGCTGCCGGGCCGTTTGCCCGGTGTGAGCACGATCGGCCGCCGGCCCGCGGCCGCGATGCTGGCGCAGCGCAACGCGACATGGCGGTGCACCCCGCCGCCCTCGCCGTGCACGATCAGCACGGTCGCTTGCTGGCCCGGGGACCGCAACAGTTTGAGCCGGTCGACCCGGCGGCGTGCGACCAGCAGCGGCTCGGTGGCGAGCGCGGCCTGGACATAGGCTTGGTAGCCCGGATGGAGCCGTTCCAGCACGGCGGTATTGCGCTCGATCAGCAACGCCTTGGCCGCACCGAACGAGCGTCCGCCGCTATGGGCCAAGAACACGCCGGGCACTGCCACATGACGCCAGCCGAGATGGGCCGCCCGTAGGCACCAGTCGTTCTCCTCGCCGTAGCCCTGGGCGAACACGTCGTCGCGGAACAGCCCCGTTTCGGCCAGGCAGGCGCCCTTCATCAGCATGCAGAAGCCGACTCCGGTGGGGAGGTCCACGATCGCCGGGCCGTTTGCCTGCCAGCACAGGTCGTTCAGCGCGGATAGGGCAGGTTCGGTGGGCGCGTCCTGCGGCTCGCCGGGTTCTGGGTAGGAGACGAGCGTGCCGTCGTTGGTGAGCGGCGTGCACGAGCCGATCGCCGGGTCGGAGTGGGCGGCGGACGACAAGCGGTCGAGCCAGGCGCCGCTGACGAGGGTGTCGGCGTTGAGGATAACGACGTCGCGGCCCGGATCCGGGCCGAGATGGGCCAGGCCTGCGTTGACCGCGGCCGGGAAGCCGCGGGGCTGGGCGTGCGTCAGGACTGTGGTCTGCGGACCCGCCAAGCCGGCCAGGCGTGCCGGAATAGCCGGGTCCGGTGACCCGTCATTGACCAGGATCAGCCGGCTGCGCCGCGGCAAGCTCGCCGCGAGGGAGCGGAGGCAGGCGTCGAGTTCGGCGGCGCCCAAGTATATAGGTACGATGACATCGCAGGGTGGGGTCTTGCGCACGACCGGTGACCGCGGGCCGGTGTCCTTGCCGAGCGCGGGCAACAGGCTCACGGACAACGGCCGGAACGGGTCGGCCTGCATGCTCGGCGGCTGACCGAGGGCGCGGGCCGCCTGCCGGGTTGCGGCGCGCTCAGCGCCAGCGAGGATGGGGCTGCCCCAAAGGTGCCGGCCGCGTCCATCCACGATCTCGGCCTGGCCAGGTGCGGCGCAGGCATCGGGCGGCAGTTCGAAGCGCCACCGCGGCAGCTCCCCGGGTTCGCCGGCCACCGATTCGTCCGGCGCCGGGGTCAACGGGATGGGGGCGAGCTCGCCTCCCGGGGGGCGTAGATAAAGCGACGGTGGCGTTGCAGGGTCAGCCGGCAGCCTTGCCCAGCCACTGAGGATGCCGTCCGGGGAGGCGCTGACGAATCCCTCGACGGTGGCGAATCGTGACGTGTCGAGCCCGCTGCCGATCAGGGGGCGGCCATCCGCCGTGGCGACAAGCGCCCGCGCCAACGGCCAGCTTTCGTTCAAGGGCCGAGTCGAAACCCGTCCGGCCCGGGCCCGGACGGCGCCGGCGGGGCGCCCATCCAGCGTCAGTTTCACGGTGCCGGTGAACGCTGGTTGGGTGATCGTCACCCGGCAAACGCCATCGCCGGCCATCGCGATCCACCCGGGTTTGGCAGCGGCCTCGCAGACCAGAGCCGCCAGGTTCCGGACCAAGTCGGTGGGAGGAACCGTCATCCGTCCCAGCATGATGCCGAGACTGCTAGCGGCTTCGTCCGGCCGGCCGGCGCGGAGCAGGGCCGCAACCATGGCCATCGCGGCCTCCCGGTGGCCCGGCAACCGTTTCGTCGCGGCGCGAAGTTCGGCGATGGCCTCGTCCGGAGCCGTATGCACCAGAACCGAGGCGAACAGGATCTGAACGGTCATATCGTTCGGCGCCAGGCGGCGAGCGCGGCGGACCCATGCGGCGGCCTCACTCAGGTCGGCCTTCGCGAGAGCGGTCTCGGTCCGGTGCACGGCATCGAGCGCACTGGCCGCAGCCATGCTCCGCAACTGCTGAGCATCGTATACAGCCTTGGGGCTATCGTCGTGCATACGGCTTACTTAGAACGCAATCCGGCCATTTCTCGCTAGAGAAATGGCCGGACGCGATCTATCGGCTGGATACCAGCCGGGATAGGGCCGAAGCAGGTGTCGTTAGCTAAGCGGCTTCACGTTGCTGCTGGTCAGCAGCGTGGTGTCGTTCGTGAGCGTAATGGTCGTCGAGGCATTCAACTGGGTGACGATGTTGCCGCCAGTAATCGTCTGGTGATTGAGGATGTAATTCGCATCCGTGCTGTTGGCCGCGAAGATCGTATTGCTGCTGCTAACGGTGAAGTCGTTGATCGTGTATGTGCTCGACACCCCGGACACTGCCGAGAAGTCGATCAGGCTGGAGCCAGGGACAGTGGTCGCGGTCACGGTATCCATACCGGTTCCGACCTTCAGCAGTTCGGCACCGCCACCGGCGACCAGCGACGTGTTGCCCGTGCCAGCCGTGATGTAGTCGCCGTTGGATGCGCCGGTCAGCGTCTCGTTGCCGGATCCACCGATGATCGTATTCGCACCGCCCGTCCCGCCGGTGACGCTGTAATTTCCGCTGCCAACGATGGCGAGGTTGAGGGCGCCAGTGCCACCGACGATGGTGCTCGTCGGCGAGGACGACGATCCGCCCGTAACGGTGAGCGCCCCTGTCTCGGACGTCACGTTGACGAAGCCCGAGCCGGTCAGGTTGATCTGCGAGATGCCCGAGCCGGCGAAGATCGTGTCCGACCCGCCGACGTCGTAGGTGTCGGCGCCGCTGCCACCATACATGATGTTCCCGGTGGTGCCGAGATCCTCGAACGTGTTCGTGCCGCCGGCAAAATCGACCAGGGTGTTGTTGAAGTTGTTGACGAAGAAGATGTTACCACCGCCGCCGCCAAGGACCGACTGGCCGCCGGACGCGCCGCCAAGAACAGTCGCCGGCGAATTGACGTTGTCGAAGGTGACTGCCTGGAAGCCTCTGGTATCGGTCACCGACGCCCCGTCGGTTACGACCAGATAGCCGTTCGACCCGGCAAAATTAGGGGTCGAGATATTGTAAGTTGCCGGCGAAGAGGAGAACTGCCCGCTGATGATAGACGCAATACTCTGTGCTTCAGCCGAATTTCGAGCGCCGTTATTGTACGTGAGGAGCAGGCTGTCTTTGCCCTCACCGCCAGTCACCGTCACTGTCGCCATCTTAAATCTCCCGAGCCTTTGATTAACGTATCTCTAATTTGTGCACAGACACCGGTCAAGCGCTCATGACGCGTTGCAGCGAATCGTGAAATTTCGTCTCTAAATGAGTGAACCGTCGTCTCGTTGATCGGATCGGAAGTTTTTTTGGATCAGGGCAACAAAATTAGCGAGCTTGCGTGATATCTCCGACATTAGGCCGGAATTCACCGCTCTCAATTACAACTCACAGCCGCTAGCCAGCGAGACGCTTGGAATCTTGCGCATTTGCAGCAAAGTAGCCCGCTAGGTTGGCGGCTGTTTCGGTACCGCCACTGGAGAATCCGCCTCGACCGTTGGCTTCACATTTCCGCGATTTCGGGTCCGGGGTTGAATTCAGCCTGTCGATCCGGGAGGCATGCGCGTAGTCCACGCAGTCGCCCCAGATCTCAATCACCGCTTAAGGTCTCATCCCGGAGAGCGCCCGTGCCAATGTCTCTGAACACCGCATGCACCATCGCGGACACGGCGCTGGCCACCGCACGGAAGAACGGCTTCATGCCACTGTCGGTGGCCGTCCTCGATGCCGGCGGCCACCTCGTGGTTTTCAAGCGTGAAGATAAATCGGGCATCCTCCGATTCGACATCGCCTTCGGCAAAGCCTGGGGCGCCCTCGGGATGGGGTTCGGGTCACGCGAGCTGTTCAACCGGACTAACGCCAACCCGACCTTCATGTCCGCTCTTACTGCAGTCAGCGGCGGTCGACTGGTTCCGGTGCCCAGCGGCGTGCTGATCCTGGAAGGCGGTGACGTCATCGGCGCTTGCGGTGTGTCGGGGGACAACTCCGACAACGACGAGATCTGCGCCGTCGCCGGGATCGAAGCGGCCGGCCTGGAGGCACAGACGGGCCTCTGATTTGGCCAAGACTCCGTTGACTCCCGGACCGTGCAGGCTATAACGCGCGCTCCGGCGGCAGGGGAACTTGCCGCCCGGCTGCCGTTGGGCGGCTGGTGGTCCCGATAGGATACAACGATGTTCGCAGTCATCCGCACCGGCGGAAAGCAGTACCGAGTGAGCCCCGAGCAGATCCTGAAGGTCGAGAAGCTCGACGCGGAGCATGGTTCGGTGATCACCTTTACCGACGTTCTCGCAGTCGGCGGCGGCGAGGGTGGCCTGCTGATCGGCGCCCCTGTGGTCCCGGGTGCCACGGTGACGGCAACCGTGGTGGCGCAGGACCGGCTGGAGAAGGTGATCATCTTCAAGAAGCGCCGCCGGCAAAACAGCCGCCGCAAGAACGGCCACCGGCAGCACGTCACCGTGCTCCGGATCGGCGAGATCAGCGCAGCCGCCTAAGACAGAGAGACAGAGAGATGGCACATAAGAAAGCAGGCGGCTCTTCCCGTAACGGCCGCGATACCGCCGGCCGGCGCCTTGGCGTCAAAAAGTTCGGCGGCGAGTCGGTGATCCCCGGCAACATCATCATCCGCCAGCGCGGCACCAAGGTGAAGGCCGGCCCGAATGTGGGCATCGGCAAGGACCACACGCTGTTCGCGCTGACCGAAGGGCATGTGAAGTTCACCCATCGGGCCGAGGGCCGGGTGCATGTTTCGGTCGAAGTGCCGGCGCTCGCTGCCGAGTAAGCGCCGCCGTATTGACGTGCTTCGTCGAGGGTCGGTGCAAGCCGGCCCTCGTTCTGTTTGCGGGGCTCTGCCCCGCACCCCGCCAGAGGACAGTCGTCCTCTGGACACCTTATTATAAGGGGTGAAGGGAACGACTGTCCCCTTACGGGGATCGGGGCAGAGCCCCGCCTTGAGGTAGAAGCCATGAAGTTCCTAGACCAAGCCAAGATCTACGTCCGCTCCGGCGATGGCGGGGATGGTGTGGTCGCCTTCCGGCGGGAGCGGTTCATCGAGTTCGGCGGCCCCGATGGCGGCATGGGCGGCAAGGGCGGCGACGTGATCTTCGAGGCGGTCGAGAATCTCAACACCCTGATCGACTTCCGCTACACCCAGCATTTCCGCGCCCGCAAGGGCGGCAACGGCGCCGGGTCGGACAGGACGGGGGCCGGCTCGGACGACGTGGTCATTCGCGTTCCGATCGGCACCCAGATCGTCGACGACACCGATCGCGAGCTGCTGCTCGCCGACCTGGATGCGCCCGGCAAGCGTATCGTGCTGTGCCGCGGCGGCGATGGCGGCCATGGCAACGCGCATTTCAAATCCAGCACCAATCGCGCCCCCCGCCGCGCCGACAAGGGCTGGCCCGGTGAGGAACGCTGGGTCTGGCTGCGGCTGAAGCTGATCGCCGATGTCGGGCTGGTCGGTTTGCCCAACGCCGGCAAGAGCACGTTCCTGTCCGTCGTCTCTGCCGCCCGCCCCAAGATCGCCGACTACCCGTTCACCACCTTGCACCCCCAATTAGGCGTGGTGCGCCTGTCGCACTCGGAGGAGTTCGTCATTGCCGACATCCCCGGGCTGATTGCGGGCGCGCATGAGGGGGCCGGGCTGGGCGACCGCTTCCTGGGCCATGTCGAGCGCTGCGCCGTGCTGCTGCATCTGGTCGATGGCGCCGCCGGCAACGTGGTCCGCGCGTGGCGCACCGTGCGCGACGAGCTGGAGGCCTATGGCGGTGGGCTGGCCGACAAGCCGGAACTGCTGGTGCTCAACAAGTCGGACGCGATGACCCCGCGGGAGATCTCGTCCCGTCGCGCAGCATTGGCGAAGGCGTCCGGGCAGGAGGTGGCGATGCTGTCGGGCGTCAGCGGCGCCGGGCTGCCGGAACTGCTGCGACGGTTGATGGACACGGTGCACACGGCCCGGGCCCCTGCTGAGGTTGCCCGCGTGACCCTGCCCGCGTGAACCTGGCCGATGCCAAGCTGCTGGTCGTCAAGATCGGCAGCGCCCTGGTGGTGGACGGTGCCGCCCCCCGCACCGCCTGGCTGGAGAGCGTGGCCGCCGACGTTGCCGCCGCTCGCGCCCGGGGCACCGCCGTGATCCTGGTGTCGTCGGGCGCCATCGCGCTCGCCCGGCGCACGCTGGGGCTGACCCAGCCCCGGTTGCGGCTGGAGGAAAAGCAGGCTGCCGCCGCCGTGGGGCAGATTCAGCTCGCACAGGCCTGGGCCGCCGCGCTGTCGTCGCAAGGGCTGACCGCGGCGCAGTTGCTGCTGACGCTGGAGGACACTGAGGACCGCCGCCGCTACCTGAACGCGCGCGCCACGCTGACCACCCTGCTCGGCATGGGCTGCGTCCCCGTGATCAACGAGAACGACAGCATCGCGACCGCCGAGATCCGCTTCGGCGACAATGACCGCCTGGCCGCCCGTGTCGCCGAGATGGTGTGCGCCGACCGGCTACTGCTGCTGTCCGACATCGACGGCCTGTATACCGCCGACCCCCGCACCGACCCGGCGGCCCAGCACATCCCCGTCGTGGCCCAGCTCACGCCCGAGATCGAGGCGATGGGGGGTGAGCCGCCGCCCGGCTATTCCTCCGGCGGCATGCGGACCAAGCTGGTGGCGGCGCGCATCGCGACGCAGGCCGGGTGCACGATGGGCATCGCGCTGGGCAGCGTGGCGAACCCGATCGCCAAGGTGGCCGCGGGTGCGCGCTGCACCTGGTTCCTGGCCGCGCCCGAGGGCCGCTCCGCCCGCAAGCGCTGGATCGCCGGCAGCCTGCAGCCGTTGGGCGCGGTGACGGTGGACGGCGGCGCGGCGCGGGCGCTGGCGGCCGGTCGGTCGTTGCTGCCGGCCGGCGTGCGCGGCATCGACGGCGCGTTCGATCGTGGCGACCCGGTGGAGGTGCGCGACCTGGACGGCGCGATCCTGGCGCGCGGGCTGTCGGCGTATTCGGCCGACGACATGCGCCGCATCGCCGGCCACCGGTCGGAGGAAATCGAGGCGTTGCTCGGCTGGCGCGGACGTGACGAGGCGATCCATCGCGACGACTTGGTGTTGCTGGCCTAAGCGTAGATGTTGAGGGGCCGATCAAGGGACCCCCGATGCAAGACATGCCAGCCCGCACCGCCGCCTTCCTCGCCCGCTACGGCGCCGAGGCCTCGCCGCCGCCCGAAGGCCCGTGGAACGCGGTGCTCGCCTCGTTGCTGCACCACCGTTCGGTGCGCGCCTACAAGCCCGACCCGGTGCCGCCGGGCACGCTGGAGACGCTTGTGGCCGCCGCGCAGTCCGCCGCGACCTCGTCCAACATGCAGACCTGGTCGGTGGTGGTCGTCAGCGACCCCGCGACCAAGGCGGCGTTGGCCCGGATCGCCGGCGGGCAGAAGCATATCGAGCAATGCCCGCTGTTTCTGGTGTGGGTGGCAGACCTGTCGCGCCTCGCCCGGGTTGGCGAGTCCGCCGGGGCAGCGCTGGAGGGATTGCCGTATCTCGAGACCTTCCTGGTGGCCGCCATGGATGCCGCGATCGCGTCGCAGAACGCCATCGTGGCGGCCGAGAGCATGGGGCTGTCGACGGTGTATATCGGCGCGTTGCGCAACGACATGGCCGAGGTGGCGCGGCTGCTCGGCTTGCCGCCGGGTGCGGCGGGTGTGGTCGGTTTGTGCGTGGGCTACGAGAACGAGGCGCTGCCCTCGGGCGTGAAGCCGCGGCTGCCGCAATCCGTCGTGCTGCACCACGAGCATTACGACACCAGCGCCGAGGCGGACGGCCGGGCGGCGTACGACCGGGCGATGAAGGGGTTCAGCCAGTCGGTCGAGCGGTCGAAGTATAGCTGGACGGAGCGGGTGATCGGACGGATGGGCCGGGTGTCGGCGCTGGCTGGGCGGGACAAGCTGCGGGACGTTTTGGTGGGGCTGGGATTCCCGCTGCGTTAGACGGCAGAGTCATCCTGGCCCGGGCCGAGAACCCGTAGCACTCGGACGTTGCCTGGGGTCACGCTATAGAAGACGCGATGACGGGCAACGACGAGCACACGAATACCGCGAGCATGGCTCGGGTTTCCGGCTTCAGGGAAGTCTGGCAGCTTGCGAATGGCAGACCTGATTTCACCGAGGCGTGCCTTCGCGTTCGCACCGGAACCGCACTGGAGCAGCCACTCTCGCGTCTCGGCGAGATCCATCGATGCGTCAGCGGCAAGCGATAGTCTACGCCGCGGCTTCAGCTGGGCCTTGAGAATGGGGGTAGCTTGGCATGAGGATCGGTCTCTAACGCGTCCAGCCAAGCCTCCACGACATCGAAGTCGTAAAACTCGCCACGTTCGATCTGGGCGTCGGCTTTAAGGAGCATTTCGCGTTCACGCTCGATCCGGCGCTCTGCGGCTGAGCCTGTCCGCACGTCGTGGATTTCAGGAACGTCTGCCATCGCCTAAGCTTAGTGCCTCACGCCGCCGACTTCCACTGGAACCGCTCCCATGACCGCCGACATCGACCACGCTTCCACCTGGCTGCACGAGGCCGGCACCGCCGCCCGCGCCGCGTCCGCCATCCTGGCGCGGTCCAGCGGGGATGCCCGCAACGCGGCCCTGCTCGCCGCTGCGGCGCGTTTGCGGGCGATGGCGCCGGCCATCCTCGCCGCCAACGAGGCCGATCTCGCCGCTAGCCAGGCCAGCCCGGCATTCCGGGACCGGCTGACGCTGACGCCGGACCGGGTCGAGGCGATGGCGGCGGGGTTGGAGGAGGTGGCCGCCCTGCCTGACCCGCTCGACCGCACATTGGCGGAGTGGACCCGGCCGAATGGGCTGCAGTTCCGCCGCATCGCGACGCCGATCGGGGTGATCGGCATGATCTACGAGAGCCGCCCGAATGTCGGCGCCGATGCCGCCGGGTTATGCCTCAAATCGGGCAACGCGGTGATCCTGCGTGGCGGATCGGAAAGCCTGCATAGCGCGCGCGCCATCCAGGCCGCGATGGCCGAGGGGATCGCCGCCGCCGGGCTGCCCGCCGCCTGCGTGCAGATCGCGCCCGATGCGGACCGCAGCTACGTCGCGGCGATGCTGGCCGGAGCGGGACTGATCGACCTGATCATCCCGCGCGGCGGCAAGTCCCTGGTGGAGCGGGTGCAGCGCGAGGCGCGGGTGCCGGTGCTGGCCCATGCGGAGGGCATGAACCACCTTTTCGTGCACGAGGACGCCGACCCGGCGATGGCCTGTGCCCTGTTGGTCAACAGCAAAATGCGCCGCACCGGCGTGTGCGGGGCGACCGAGACGCTGCTGGTGGACGCTGCCTCCGCCAACTGGATATTGCCCATGCTGATTGCAGCCACCGGCTCGTTCGGCTGCCGGTTTCGCGCCGACGAGCGCGCCCGCGCCATCATGCCGGAGCTGCCCGCCGCCCAGCCCGGCGATTTCGATACCGAATGGCTGGATGCGGTGCTGAACGTGGCCCTGGTGGACGGGGTAGAGGGCGCGCTCGCCCACATCGCCCGCCATGGCAGCGAACACACCGACGCCATCGTCACCGACGACGCGGAGGCGGCCCGGGAATTCCTCGCCGGCGTGGCGTCCGCAGTGGCGTTGTGGAATGCCTCCACCCAGTTCTGCGACGGCGGCGAGTTCGGCTTCGGCGCCGAGATCGGCATCGCCACCGGGCGTATCCACGCGCGCGGGCCGGTGGGGCCGGAGCAGCTCACCACCTACCGCACGGTCGTCACCGGGACGGGGCAAGTCCGGCCCTGATTGCGGCTCCGCGCCACGGGCACCGCTATCGGTTGCGGATCGGGATCCTCGGCGGCTCGTTCAACCCGGCGCATGAGGGGCACCTGCATGTGGCGCAGGTCGCGCAGCGGCGGTTGCGGCTGAACCAGGTGTGGCTGCTGGTGTCGCCGGGCAATCCGCTGAAACGCGCCGACGGCATGGGCAAGCTGGCGGACCGGCTGGCGTCGGCCGAGCGGATCAGCGATGGGCGGCGGATCGTGGCGACGGCGATCGAGCGCCAATTGGGCACCCGCTACACGGCAGACACGCTGAAGGCGCTGCGGCGGCTGTTTCCGCGCGTGGAATTCGTGTGGCTGATGGGGGCGGACATCCTGGTGGAACTGCCGCGCTGGCGCCGCTGGACCGGGATCGCGCGGGCGGTGCCGTTCGCGGTGGTGCCCCGGCCCGGCTACAACCATCGCGCGCTGGCCGGCAAGGCGGCGCAGCGCTTGCGGCCGGCCTGGCATCCGGCGCGGGAGGCACCCATTCTGGCCGGGTCAGGGGCGCCTGCCTGGACCTTCTTGCCGGCCTCGCAAAATGCCATATCCGCAACGGCCTTGCGCGCGGCATACTCCGCAACAGCGCCACGCCATGCGGGAGCAGGACCATAGCCAGACAGCCAACAGCCGCCGATCCCGGAACCAAGCCGCCCGCCAAGCGCCGGCCGCCAAAGCCCGTGACGGCGTTGCAGGAGGCGGCCAAGGCCCCCGGCACCCCCCGCAAGAAGGCCGCGGCCGCCGGGCCGAAGCCGCGCGCGCCCCGCCGGGTCAAGACCGAGACCTCGGTGCTGGACAAGATCCAGGCGCTGATCGTTACCAGTCTGGAGGACGACAAGGCGGAGAACGTGGTCGTGCTGGACCTAGCCGGCCGCGCCGCGTTCACCGACCGCATGGTGATCGCCACCGGGCTCGCCGACCGCCAGATCAGCGCCATGGCGACCCATCTGCAGGAAAAGCTACGCGAGGCCGGCATCGGCCGCGTGCCGGTGGAGGGTGCGGGCGTGTCCGATTGGGTGCTGATCGACGTCGGCGATATCGTCGTGCACCTGTTCAAGCCCGAGGCACGGCAGCTGTATGCGCTGGAGAAGATGTGGGGCGCGGACCTGGACGAAGAGGTAGCGGAGCCGGCGGCATGACATATCTTCTCCCTTTCCCGTGACGGACGGGACAGGGAGCAGCGAATGAGAGCAGAACGCGTCGGCGACTACCCCCGCCCGCCCCGGCTCGAGCCGGTGTCCGAGCGCGTGCGCATCGTCCTCGGCGGTGAGACGATCGCAGATACCACCGCCGCGTACCGTGTGCTCGAGACAACGCACCCGCCGACCTACTATCTGCCGCCCGGCGCCTTCGTGGCCGGTGCGCTGATCCCGGCCACACGAACCTCATTCTGCGAGTGGAAGGGCCACGCCCGCTACTGCAGCCTGCTTGGCGGTGGCCGCCTGGTGCCCGACGCGGGCTGGTTTTACCCCGACCCGACCCCCGCCTACGCGGCCCTACGCGACCACGTGGCAGTCTACGCCGGGCTGATGGATGCCTGCTTCGTCGGCGACGAGCAGGTGACGCCGCAGCCCGGCGGGTTCTATGGCGGCTGGATCACCGCCAACCTGATCGGCCCGTTCAAGGGTGCGCGTGGGACCGAGTTCTGGTAGTGCGACGGGCCGGATGGTGCGGACGCAGATCGACCTGCGGGGCAGGAATCGTGTCGGCATAGACGTGCCCGTTCCAAATCCAGCGGTCGCCCTTGCCCACCAGAAGATCGTGCATGCCGGCGTGCTCCGACGGCTCCACCACAAGGTTGCCGCTGACCGCGTCGAGCACCTTGGCCCAGCCCGTCTTGGTTGGCAGGTAGACCGAGGTCGAACACCCGGCCGAGCCACAGGCGCGCGGCGACTGCACCTGCACGAACATCGCCGGGCCAGTGCCGGCGGTGCCGAGATGCTGGCTGCCGAGCAGCAGCAGCGCACCGGCGCCGCCATCCTCCACATCGGCGGCGGCGACCTGGCGCGCCGTCGCGTCCAGCGGCGTGCCCGGCATCGGGGCGAGCTTGACGGGGCCGGTCGGGGCAGCGGGCGCGGCGGCGGCCAGCATCAGGGCGGCGCAGAGAAGAAAGGTAGAGCGGTTCAACGGATGGTTTCCTCGGAAATCCCGTCCGTTCTGTGCCGGATGCCCGCGCCGTTGCAATATCCATGCGGTTGATTGCGATCGGACGGCTGCGCGCCGGGCCCGAAGCCGATCTGTTCGCGCGCTACAACGCCCGCCTGCGTCCGCCCTTGACGGTGACCGAGGTAGCCGAGGGCCGCGGCGCCCCGGCCGAGATCAAGCGCCGCGAGTCGGAGGCGCTGCTGGCCGCCACACCGCCCCAGGCGTTTGCCGTGGCGCTCGACAGCGGTGGTGCCGCACCCGACAGCGAGGGGCTCGCGGCGTTGCTGGAACGGTGGCTCGGCTCGTCGCGGCCAGTCTGTTTCCTGCTGGGCGGGGCGGAGGGGTTGGACTCGACGGTGATGGCCCGGGCGGATGCCGCCTTGTCGCTGGGGCCGATGACGTGGCCGCATCTGCTGGTGCGCGCGATGCTGGCCGAGCAATTGTTCCGGGCCCGGGCGATCGCGAGCGGGCACCCGTATCACCGGGCGGGGCGGCCGGGGTAGCTGTCACCATTCGTTTGGGTCGTTGGTATCGGGCGTGGCGCGGCCTTCGATATCGGCGCGGACGTGCAGCACGTTCGTGATGATCGGACCGTTTGCATCGTTGTGCCAGCCAATCCAGTAAATGCGGACATTGATCCACTTGAATCCGAGCCACGCCAGCGCTGGGTAGGGGCGTGGATAAGGCACTCCACCGTCTGGAACGAGCGCGATCAGGCGTCTTGCTTCACGAAGTTCGTCGCGAAGCCGGACGGCCGCTTCGGGGCGGCGTTTGTTGACGACGTAGAAGCGAATCAGCTCGTCCACTTGGTCCTGAGCGGCCCAAGTGATTCGGATCAAGGGATGGCGGAACGCTGCCGCTGCTGGGCATCGGCCATCGCGTCGTCGATTTCGCGGCTGATCCGTTCGAGGTAAACGTCGAGATCATCCACGCGCCCAGCCTTTATGTCAGCCTGGCTCGCACGCATCGTGTCGAGCGGGCTTCGCGCAGGGGGGCTGCGATGATCGGGCTGATCCATGCCCCATACTACGCGCACTCGGCCGTTTCATAAAGCGTGGCGGTCTGTGTGATTGACGTGCCCCGAGCCAACAGGCACGCAATCCCATAACCGCCCGGAGCCGACCCATGCCCACCACCCCGCGCCCCGCCATGCTGATGATCCTGGACGGTTGGGGTTGGCGGGACGATGCGGGGGACAACGCGATCCGCCAGGCGCGCACGCCCCATTTCGACCGGTTGTGGGAGGCCGGGCCGCATGCATTCCTCCGCACGTCGGGCGAGGATGTGGGCCTGCCGGACGGGCAGATGGGCAATTCGGAGGTGGGGCATCTGAACATCGGCGCCGGGCGCGTCGTGACGCAGGACCTGCCGCGGATTGCGCGCGCCATTGCCGATGGGTCGCTCGCCACCGGGCCGGCGATGCAGGGGCTAATCGCGGCGTTAAAGCAGTCCGGCGGCGTGTGCCACCTGCTCGGCCTGGCATCACCCGGCGGAGTGCACGCGCATCAGGATCACGCGGTGGCGCTGGCACGCATCCTGACCGAGGCGGGCATCGCCGTGCGGGTGCACGCCTTCACCGATGGCCGCGACACCCCGCCGCGCTCGGCCGCCGAGTACCTGGCCACGCTGGAGGCGGCGCTCCCCGAGGGCGCCAGCATCGCCACACTCTGCGGCCGTTACTTCGCGTTGGACCGGGACAACCGGTGGGACCGGGTCAGCCGCGCCTTCGCCGCCCTGGCCCATGGCGAGGGCGGCCACTTCCCCAACGCGCAGGCCGCCATCGCCGCCGCCTATGCCGCCGACACGACCGACGAGTTCATCCCCCCCGCCGCGATCGGCGACTATAAAGGCATGGCGGATGGCGACGGCCTGCTCTCGTTCAACTTCCGCGCCGATCGCATCCGCGAGTTGCTCGCCACCCTGCTCGACCCGGCGTTCACCGGTTTCGAGCGCACCGTGCCGCACTTCGCCGCCGCCATCGGCATGACGCGCTACAGCGACCAACTCGCCCCGCTGATGCAGGCGATCTTCCCGCCGCACTCCATGGCCGGCATCCTCGGCGAGGCGGTCAGCGCCGCGGGCAAACGGCAGCTTCGCCTCGCGGAGACGGAGAAATACCCGCACGTCACCTATTTCATGAACGGCGGACGGGAGCAGCCATTCGAGGGCGAGGAGCGGGTGCTGGTCCCCTCCCCCAAGGTCGCCACCTACGATCTGCAACCCGAAATGAGCGCCCCCGAACTGACGCAGAAAGCCGTCGACGCCATCCGCTCGGGCCGCTTCGACATGCTGATCCTGAACTTCGCCAACCCCGACATGGTGGGCCACACCGGCAGCCTGCCGGCCGCGATCGCCGCGGTGGAGGCGGTGGACACCGGCCTGGGCGCCATCGCCGCCGCGGTGGCCGACGCCGGGGGCGCCCTGCTTGTCACGGCGGACCACGGGAATGCGGAGCTGATGCGCGACCCGGTCACCGGCGCGCCGCACACCGCACATACCACCAACCGCGTTCCCGTGTTCCTCGCCGGCGCCGGCGGACGCAAGCTGCGCGATGGCCGGCTGGCGGACCTCGCCCCCACCATGCTGGACCTGATGGGCCTGGCGCAGCCGGAGCAGATGACGGGACGCTCTTTGCTCATTCCATAGGCACTTGTCACGCTACTGACTGATCGCGCGCCATATGGACGCTGAAACGGCATCAAGCTTGGCGTCCAAGGTTTTACCACGCCGGTTGGGCCGCTATAATTGCCCACATGGCACTCTCTCCCCTTCGCGTCGTGATCGTGGGCGCCGGTCCTGCCGGAGCGCGGTGTGCCGATCACCTGGCGACCGGCGGGGCGGAAATCACCTTGATCGGGGCGGAGCCGGCGCATCCCTACAACCGCGTGGCCCTCAGCCTGTTTCTCGCCGGTGATCTGGACGAACACGGCCTGATCACCCACCATCCCGAGCATCTCGAAACCAACCGCATCACCTGGCGGCCGGACACGCGGGTGGCCGGACTGGATCGTGACGCGCACGAGGTGGTGCTCGAGAGTGGCGAGCGCATTCCGTACGACTGCCTGGTGCTGGCCACCGGCGCCAACCCGGTTCGCCTGCCCTTTCCCGGTGCCGATGCGCCGCACGTGCTGATGTATCGCACGCTCGCCGACGTGCAGCAGATGATCGCCCACGCCGCCACCGGGGGCGACGCGGTGGTGATCGGAGGCGGGCTGCTGGGGCTCGAGGCCGCCGCTGGCCTTGCGCGCCGTGGCATGCGTCCGACGGTGCTGCACGCGACGGACCGGCTGATGGACCGCCAACTCGACCACGGCGCCGCCGCCCTGCTGCAGCGGCGATTGGCGGACCAGGGCATCGCCGTGATCACCGAGGCCAAGACGGTCGCCATCGAGCCGGACGCCGTGCTGCTGGCCGATGGCCGCCGGGTCCCGGCCAAGATCGTGGTGATGGCGGTCGGCATCCGCCCGCACGCCGAACTGGCCCGCGCCGCCGGGCTGCCGGTGAATCGCGGCGTGCTGGTGGATGACGGCATGCGCACCGCCGACCCGGCCATCTGGGCCATCGGCGAGTGCGCCGAACATGCCGGGCAGACCGTCGGCCTGGTCGCGCCCTCGTTCGCGCAGGCGGAGGTCGCGGCCGCCAACATCTTGGGCCAGTCGGATGCCTGCTACATGCCGGTGTCCGACGCGACGGCGCTGAAAGTGGCGGGGGCGGGCGTTTGGTCAGCCGGCGAGATCGACGGCGCCGACCCAATCGTGCTGGACGACGCGGAAACGGGGCAATACCGCCGTTTCCTGATCCGCGACGACCGGCTGGTGGGTGCCATGCTCTACGGCGAGACCGGCGATTCCACCTGGTATCTGAAGCTGATCAAGGAAGGCCGTCCGATCGGGGCCGCGCGCGCCGTGCTGCCGTTCGGCCCGGCGTTCCAACCTGAGGAGTGGGCATGACGGACCAGGCGTTCTCTGTCGAGCAGCAGGAGTATCTGAAGGGCTTCATGGCCGGGGTGGACGCCAAACGCGGCCCCCTGGTGGGCGGCGGAGAGCCAGCCGACCCCACCGACCTGCAGCGCGCGGCACAGGACCAAGCGATAGCCGCCGGCGGCAAGCTGGTGCCGGAGGAGGAGGCCAAGCGCAAGAAGCACGCGCTCGACCGGTTCGGCGAGATCAGCGCGTTGGCGGCGGAAAACAAGTTTCCCAAGGGCACCGACGTCTTCCTGACCAAGTTCCACGGCCTGTTCTACGTGGCGCCGGCGCAGAACAGCTTCATGTGCCGGCTGCGCATGCCCGGCGGCATCCTGAACACGCTGCAGGTCCGCGGCATCGCCGCCATCGCCGAGGAGATGGGCGGCGGGTACGCCGACGTGACCACCCGCGCCAACCTGCAGGTGCGCGAGATCGGCGCCGCCCACGCGCCCGAGGTGCTGACCCGGCTGGCCGATCTCGGCCTGACTTCCCGCGGGTCGGGCGCCGACAACGTGCGCAACGTCACCGGCAGCCCCACCGCCGGGATCGACGCGCAGGAGCTGCTCGACACCCGCCCGGATGCGCGGCGCATCCACCACCACATCCTGAACCACCGCGAGCTGTATGGGCTGCCGCGGAAGTTCAACATCGCGTTCGACGGCTCCGGCACGATCCCGGTGTTGGAGGACACCAACGACGTCGCCTTCACCGCCGTGCCGGTGGCGGCCGGGTATGGCGTGGAGCCGGGCGTGTACTATCGGCTGGCCCTGGGCGGCATCACCGGCCACCGGGATTTCGCGCGGCAGACGGGAGTGATCGTGGCGCCGTCCGACACCACGCCGGTGAGCGACGCGATCCTGCGCGTGTTCATTGCCAGCGGAAGCCGGACCGACCGCAACAAGGCGCGCCTGAAATACGTGCTGGACGATTGGGGCTTCGACCGCTTCCTCGAAGCCGTCGAGGCTGAACTCGGCCGCAAGCTCACCCGCGTTCCCGCCGAGGCGATCGGCCCGGTACCGCCGCAATCCCGCTCGGCGCATATCGGCGTGCACGCACAACGGCAGGAAGGCTTGTCCTATGTCGGCGTGGTGGTGCCGGTGGGACGCATCACGGTGGAGCGCATGCGCGGCCTGGCCGACATCGCGGACCGGTTCGGCTCCGGCACCATCCGGCTGACCGTCTGGCAGAATCTGCTGATCTCCGACATCTCGGACGCCCGCATTCCCGCAGCGCTGGCGGCGATCGAAGCGCTCGGCTTGGGGCATGAGGCAGGGCCGCTGCGCACCGGGCTGGTCGCGTGCACGGGCAACGCCGGGTGCAAGTTCGCGGCGTCCAACACCAAGGGCCATGCCGCCGAGTTGGTGGACTGGCTGGAGGCGCGGATCACGGTGGACAGCGCGATCAACATCCATCTGACCGGCTGCCATAATTCCTGCGCGCAGCACTACATCGCCGATATCGGCCTGCTCGGCGCCAAGGTGGAGCAGGGCGAAGACCTGGTGGAGGGCTACGACCTGCATGTCGGCGGCGGCGCCGGGCCACAACAGGCGATCGGCCGGCTGATCCGGCCCGGCGTCACCGCGTTCGAGTTGCCGCCCTTGGTGCTGCGGCTGTTGCAGGCCTGGATGGACCGGCGTGAACCGGGCCAGGGCTTCCAAGCCTGGTCGGCCACGCAATCCGACACCGACCTCGCCGGGTTGCTGGCATGAACGCGATGCCGCCCGGCAGCCCGCTGATCCCCGAAAGCGCCCCGTTCTCGCCGGCCCAGCGCGCCTGGCTGAACGGGTTCCTGGCCGGGCTGTATGGCGCGTCGTCCGGCGGGGCGGGGATGTCGGTGGAGAGCCCCCTCGGCGCGGTGGAGGAGGATTTCCCCTGGCACGACCCGGCGCTCGAACTGGACGAACGCCTGGCCCTCGCCGAAGACCGCCCGTTCGAGCGCAAGCTGATGGCGGCCATGGCGCAGCTCGATTGCGGCCAGTGCGGCTATTTGTGCCAGACCTACGCCGAGGCGTTGGCCAGCGGGCGCGAGACGTCCGCCTCGCTGTGCGTGCCCGGCGCCAAGCCCACCAGCAAGATGGTCAAGGCGCTGCTGGCCGAGCGTCCGGCCGATTCGGTGGCGGCGCCTCCGCCGGTGGATGCGCCGATCGCGGCGGCCCAGGGCATGCCGGTGCGGGTGCTGGCGGCCGAGCGGCTGACCGGCGCCGGGTCGGCCAAGGACGTGCGGCACGTGCAGATCGACCTGTCGCCCTCGGGGCTGAGCTACGAGCCCGGCGACTCCATCGGCATTTACGCCCCCGGCGATCCCGAGTTGGTGGAGGCCTGCCTGCGCGCGCTGGGCGCCGCCGGGCACGAGTTGGTCCCCTGCCCCGACGGCACCATGCGCACGGTGCGGGACGCCTTCGCGTGGCAGGTCGACATCGCCCGCCCGCTGGACCGCACCATGCTGCTGCTGGCCAGCGCCGCCACCGACCCGGCGGAGGCCACCGCCCTGCGCCGCCTGGCCGACGGCGATGACGGCGCGCAGCCCGAGGACGCCGACCTGCTGGACCTGATCGAGGCCTTTCCTTCGGCGCGCCCGAAGTTGTTCGACCTGGTTAAGTCGCTGCCGGCGTTGAAGCCGCGGCTGTATTCGATCGCGTCATCGCCGCGGGCCGAGATCGGCCAGGTGCATCTGTGCGTCGGCGTGGTGCGGGCCGAGCGGCGGGGCCGGGTGCGGCACGGCATCGCCAGCCATTTCCTGGCGCACCGGGCGGCCGATCACGGCCAGATCCTGGCCAACATCCAGCCCAGCCATTTTCGGTTGCCCGCCGACCCGGCAATCCCCGTGATCATGGTCGGCCCCGGCACCGGCATCGCCCCGTTCCGCGCCTTCCTGCAGGAGCGCGCGGTGGCGGCCGCGGGCGGCCCATCGTGGCTGTTCTTCGGTGACCAGCACGAGGCGAGCGATTTTCTGTTTGCGGACGAACTGAAAGCTTGGCTGGCTGCCGGTACGTTGACCCGGTTGGACACAGCCTGGTCCCGCGACCAAGCGAAGAAGGTCTACGTGCAGGACCGCATGCGCGAGCACGCCGCCGAACTGTGGCGCTGGCTGCAGGACGGCGCTCATTTCTACGTCTGCGGCGATGCGATGCGAATGGCCAAGGACGTGGATACCGCCCTGCGCGACATCGCCGCGACCCAAGGCGGCCTGACCGAAGTCGCCGCCAAGGACTGGACGGCGTCGCTGGCCAGGCAGGGACGCTATCTGAGGGACGTGTATTGATAGGCTGGTCTTCTCCCTCTCCCCTTGTGGGAGAGGGTCGGGGTGAGGGGTGTCGCCGCACGATCCGTGCCCCAAGCGGCCCTCGCCCCGGCCCTCTCCCGCAGGCGGGAGAGGGAGAAGAAGCAGCATGAGCCTCAAACCCACCCGTACCACCTGCCCCTATTGCGGCGTCGGCTGCGGCGTGCTCGCCACCCCGACCGGCCCGGAGTTCGCCGAAATCGCCGGCGACCCGATCCACCCGGCCAATTACGGCCGCCTCTGCGTCAAGGGCACCGCCCTCGGCGAGACGCTGTCGCTGCAGAACCGCCTGCTGTTTCCCGAGATGGACGGCGCCCGCACCGACTGGGAGTCCGCCCTCGACCGCATCGCCACCAAGTTCCGCGACACCATCGCCGCGCACGGCCCGGACAGCGTGGCGCTATACGTCTCCGGCCAATTGCTGACCGAGGATTATTACGCGGCCAACAAGTTCGCCAAGGGCTTCCTCGGCACCGGCAACATCGACAGCAACTCGCGCCTCTGCATGTCGTCCGCCGTCGCCGGCCACCGCCGGGCGTTCGGCGAGGACGTGGTTCCCGGCACCTACGAGGACCTGGAACTGGCCGACCTGCTGGTGCTGGTCGGCAGCAACACCGCCTGGTGCCACCCGGTGCTGTTCCAGCGCATCGCCGCCGCCCGAGCCGCCCGGCCGGACATGCGCGTGGTGGTGATCGATCCACGCCGCACCGCGACGTGCGAGGGCGCCGACATGCACCTGGCCATCGCCCCCGGCAGCGACGTGGCCTTGTTCGCCGGGCTGCTGCGCTATCTGCACCGCAGCGGTCGCACCGACCGCGTCTATGCGGCTTACGTCGACGACACCCTCGACGCGGTCGCCGCCGGTGGCACCGTCGCAAGCGTGGCGGCGGCGTGCGGCCTCCGCGAACCCGAGATCACCGCGTTCTTCGAACTGTTCGCCCGCACGCCCAAAACGGTCACGCTGTTCAGCCAGGGGGTGAACCAGTCGACCTCCGGGGTGGACAAGGTGAACGCGATCATCAACGTCCACCTGCTGACCGGGCGCATCGGCAAGCGTGGCACCGGGCCGTTCAGCGTCACCGGGCAGCCCAATGCGATGGGCGGGCGGGAGGTGGGGGCGCTGTCCAACCTGCTGGCGGCGCATCTGGAGTTCGGCCGCTCCGACCACATGGCGCTGCTGCGCGAGTTCTGGGGCGCGCCGAACCTGGCGAACGGGCCGGGGCTGAAGGCGGTGCCGCTGTTCGAGGCGGTGGCCGAGGGCCGCGTGAAGGCGCTGTGGGTGATCGGCACCAACCCGGCGGTGTCGCTGCCCAATGGCGGCGCGGTGCGGGCGGCTATGGAGCGGTGCGAGTTCCTGGCCGTCTCCGAAGTGGCCAGCCTGAACGACAGCATCGCCTACGCCCATGTCCGCCTGCCGGCCCAGGGCTGGGGCGAGAAGGACGGCACCGTCACCAACAGCGAGCGCGTGATCAGCCGCCAACGCCCCTTCCTGCCGCCGCCGGGCGAGGCGCGGCCGGATTGGTGGGCCATCGCGCAGGTCGCGGCCAGGCTGGGGTATGGCGCCGCGTTCGCCTGGCGCAGTGCCGCCGACATCTTCCGCGAGCACGCCGCCCTCAGCGGCACCGGCAACGACGGCACCCGGATGTTCGACATCGGCGCGCTGGCCCGGTTGAGCGACGACGAGTACGCGGCGTTTGCCCCCACGCGCTGGCCGCGCCCGGCCAAGACGATCCCGGTGTCGCGCTTCTTCGCCCGCGGCGGCTTCCCGACGCCCACCGGCCGCGCCCGCATGGTGCCGACCCCGCCACGCGCGCCGATGAACCCGGTGTCCGCCGACTATCCGATGGTGCTGATGACCGGCCGGGTGCGCGACCAGTGGCACACCATGACCCGCACCGGCAAAACCGCGCGGCTGTTCCGCCACATCCCCGAACCGTTCCTGTCGCTCCACCCGGACGATTTTCCGGCGATCGAGGACGGCGACCTGGCGGTGGTCGAAAGCGCCTGGGGTTCCGGCACGTTGCGGGCTCGACACGATCGCGGCCTGCGCCGGGGGACGGTGTTCGCACCCATGCACTGGACGGCCGAGTTCTGCCCGGCTGGACGGGTCAACACCGCCGTCAATCCGGCTGCCGACCCGGTGAGCGGCCAGCCCGAGTTCAAACACACCCCCGTCCGCGTGCGCCGGGCCGCGATGGATTGGCACGGCTTCGCCCTCGCCCGCCGTTCCTTGGGGCCGGGGGCGGCGCCGTGGTGCGCGGTGATCCCGCTCGATGGTGCCGTGTGGCGGCACGAACTGGCGGGCCCCGGCGATGCGGCGGCAGCGCAGGCCGGGTTGGTCGCGGCGCTGGGTGGGCCGGAGGGTTGGATGGCGCTGCGTGATCCGGCGGCGGGTACTTATCGCGCCGCCCGCATCCAGGACGGGCGGCTGGAGGCCTGCGTGTTCCTCGGCCCGGATCACCGGCTGCCCGCGCGCGACTGGCTGATGGAGCTGTTCGCCCACGAGACGATCGAGCCCACTGAACGCCGCGCGCTACTGGCCGGCCGCCGGGCCGACGGGAAGGCGCCGGAGCCGTCGATCTGCGTGTGCATGGGGGTCGGTGCGGGGGCGATCCGGGCGGCGATCATGGCGGGGTGCGACAGCGTGGAGGCGGTCGGCAAGGCCACGACCGCCGGCACCAATTGCGGGTCCTGCCGGCCGGAGATCGGGGCGATCCTGTCGTCGATGCGGGTGCGCGAACCGGCCTGACGGTCCGAGGGAACGTTATAGCCGCCGCTGCCCGGCCCGCAGTAGCGCCAGCGGCAGCAGCAGCCCGATCAGCAGTGCGTTCGCCAGCGCCGCGGCCATCGGCCAGTCGTGGTTCTCGAAGAACTCGTTCCACAGCGCCCGGCCGACTGTTTGCGCCGCCGGGCCGCCGAGGAGTTCGGGGATCACGTACTCGCCGACGGCCGGCATGAACACCAGGGCCAGGCCAGCCGCTACACCCGGCAGCGACAAAGGCAGCGTGACAGACAGGAAAACGCGCAGCGGCGTGGCGCCGAGATCGGCGGCGGCTTCCTCGAGCGCCGGGTCTAGTTTGGAGAGGCGGGCGTAGAGCGGCAGCACCATGAACGGCAGGTAGCAGTAGACGATGCCCACGTACATCGCGAACCGGGTGTACAGCATGTGCAACGGCGCGCGGATCACGCCCGTCCAGAGCAGGGCCGTGTTGATCCAACCGTCGTCGCCCAGGAGGCCGATCCAGGCGACGATGCGCAGCAGGAAGCCGGTCCAAAACGGCAGCATCACCAGCAGCAGCAGCAACGACCGCCACCGTTCCGGCGCCCGGGCAATCGCCAACGCCATCGGGTAGCCGATCAGCAGGCACAAAACGGAGGAGACGGAAGCGACCAGTAGGCTCTGCAGCGCGGCTGAGAGGTAGTAATCGTCCTGCACCAGATTGACGTAGTTGTCGCCCAGCAGGTGCAGCGAGGGCCACCATCCGTCCCAGGTCAGCAGCGGGTCGTAGGGCGGGATGCTGGCGGCGGCTTGGGAGAACGACAGGGCGAGGACGATCGCGGCTGGGGCCGCGATGAACAGCAACAACCAGGCCCAGATCGGGCCGAGGACGAACCAACGGGTCATTGGCTCCCTTCCAGGGCGCAGAAGCTGCTCTTCTCCCTCTCCCGCCTGCGGGAGAGGGCCGGGGTGAGGGCCGCTTGGGACGACAACGGTATTACTTGAGGGACTGCCAAGCAGCCCTCACCCCGACCCTCTCCCATGAAGGATGGGAGAGGGAGAAGAAAGTGGCGCGAGGTCACTCCGGCAACAGGATGCAGGCGTCCGGCGACCACGAGACGCAGACGGCCTCGCCCGGGGGCAGCGCGACGCCGGCGCCGTCGGCGAGGGGCTGGCTGACCAATAGCATCGCCTCCGAACCAACCCGCACCCGGTGGTCCACTACGATGCCGCGATAGGCACTTTCGACGACCTGCCCGCACACCGCGTTCGGCCCCGCTGCCCCGCCGCGCGCGATCCGCAACCGTTCCGGGCGTAGCGCCACGTGCAAGTCGCCGGTGAACCCCTTCGTGTCGGTCGCAGCCACGCCGCCCAGCGTGGCCAGGTCGAGCACGCCGGGCGCGCGGACCCGGGCAGGCAGGATGTTGGCCGCACCCATGAAAGCGGCGACGCTGCGACTGACGGGGCGCTCGTAGATCTCGGTGGGCGTGCCAACCTGGGCCAGCCGGCCGCGGTCCAGCAGGCCGATTCGGGTCGCCATCGACAACGCCTCCTCCTGGTCGTGCGTCACCAGCACGAAGGTTGTGCCTAATTGGCGTTGCACCCGCACCAGCTCGGTCCGCGTCGCCTCCCGCAGGCCGCGGTCCAGGGCCGAGAGTGGCTCGTCCAGCAGCAGCAGGTCTGGCCGGGGGGCGAGGCTGCGGGCGAGGGCCACGCGCTGGCGCTGGCCGCCGGACAGCGCGTCGGGCCGGCGGTCGGCGAACGCTTCCAGCCGCACCAGGGCCAGCAGTTCGTCGACGCGTTTGCCGATCTCCGGCTTAGGCAGGCCCTGGCGGCGCAGGCCGAAGCCGATATTGGCCGCGACGCTCATATGCGGGAACAGCGCGTAGGACTGGAACATCGTGTTCACCGGGCGGCGGTGCGGCGGCAGCGCCGTGATGTCCCGGCCGCCGAGCGTGACGCGGCCGGCGGACGGTGTGATGAAGCCCGCCAAGCTCCGCAACAGCGTCGTCTTGCCCGAACCCGAACCACCCAACAGCACGAACAGCTCGCCGCGGCCGATACCGAGGTCCAACTGGTCGAGCGCGGTCCAGCCGCCGTAGCGGATGGTCAGCCCGGTGATCGCGACGTAGGGCTGGGCTAAGCCTTCCCCCCTGCCTTCAGTGGCCAGCCTTGAACCGCTCCCACATGCGTGTCCGCGCCCGTACTGCGGTCTCCTTGACGGCTGTGACGGTGAACGAACGGCTCAACGCCGCGGCATCCGGGTAGACGTTCGGATTGCCGCTGACCGACGGGTCGACCATCGGCTTGCTGGCCGGGACGGCGTTCGGGTACTGCACGGTGTTGGTCACGCCGGCGATCACGCTCGGCTGCAGGATGAAGTTGATGAACTGCAGCGCCAGCTCCGGATGCGGCGCGTCCTTCGGAATCGCCAGCATGTCGAACCAGAGCTGGGTGAACTCCTTCGGCGCGACATAGGTCACCTCGGCCTGCTTGGCCTCCTTGGCGCGCCCGGCGGCCTGGATCACGTCGCCCGAGTAGTCCAGGCCCAGGCAGGTCTGCCCGGCGGCCAGGGCTTCCACCATGCCGCCGCCGGCGAAGGTGCGGATATACGGGCGGATCGCCATCAGCGTCTTCTCGACGTCCGCCAGGTCCTTCGGGTCGGTGCTGGACGGGTCGTGATGCAGGTATTTCAACACCGAGGGGATCACGTCGGTGGCGCTGTCCATCATGGTGATGCCGCACGGCGCCAGCTTCTTCGCGTTCTCCGGCTTCAGCAGCAGGTCCCAGCTGTCGAGCGGCGCGTCGGGGAACAGGGCGCGGATCTTGGACGGGATCTCGCCCAGCCCGATCGTGCCCCACAGGTAGATCGCGCCGTATTTGTTGCCGGGATCGGACGTCGCGACGCGCTTGAGCAACGCCGGGTCCTCGCCGGCCAGGTTGGGCAACTTGGACTTGTCCAGCGGCAGCAGCGCCCCGGCCGCGATCAGGCGGGAGAAGGTCGGTTCGGACGTGGGCACGATGATGTCGTAGCCGGAGTGGCCGGCGAGCATCTTGCCCTCGAGCGTTTCGAGGCTGTCGTAGACGTCGTAGTGGATGTCGGCGCCGGTTTCCTTCTTGAACTGTTCGAGCGCCTTCGGGTCGATGTAGTCGGTCCAGTTGTAGATGTTCAGCACCTTCTCCTGCGCATGCAGGTGTCCGATCAAGCCGGGTGGCAGGAGCAGGGCGAGCAGCAGGATGAACCGTGTCATGCCGTGGACCCTAATTGCGCTGCGCACCCTTGAAAAGTGGACTTTCCGCGGCCAGGGCGAGAATTGCAGTGGCACTGTGGCCGGCCTCCCGCAGCTGGCGGATCCCAGCGGCGCCATCGCGCTTGGCGAGGCGCCTCCCGTCCTGGCCACGGAGCAGGCCGTGATGCGCATAGGCTGGTTCCTGCCAGCCCATCAGGGTTTGCAACAGCCGGTGGATCGAGGTGGCCGCACGCAGATCCTCGCCGCGGGTGACCAGCGTGACACCCTGCACGGCGTCGTCATGCGTGACGGCCAAATGGTAGCTAGCCGGAGCGTCGCGGCGGCCGAGCACCACATCCCCGAAGGCCAGCGGGTCGCAGGGGAGCCGCCCCCGCCCTGCCTCGGCGAACGTTAGCGGCCCGGTGCCGGTCAAGGCATTCGCCACGTCCAGCCGCCAGGCATGTGGCTGGCCGGCGGCGATCCGGTCCGCCCGCTCCGAGGCGGAGAGATGGCGGCAGGTCCCGGGATAGATTGGCCCCTCCGGACCATGCGGCGCCGTGTTGGCCCGGAACACGTCCGCCCGGCTGCAGAAACACGGGTAGAGCAGGGCACGAGTCCGCAGGTCGTCCAACACCGCCGCGTATTCGGCGAAATGCTCGGATTGCACCCGCACCGGGCCGTCCCAGTCCACCCCCAGCCAGGCCAGGTCCGCCACGATCGCCGTGGCGTAGTCCGGCCGGCAGCGCACGACATCGGTGTCCTCCAGCCGCAGCAGGAAGCGGCCGCCCGCCGCCCGCGCGCGGCGCCAGGCGAACAGCGCCGCGTGGACGTGGCCCAGATGCAGCAGCCCCGTCGGACTCGGGGCAAACCGGGTGGTGATGGACATACGCGGCCGGCCAACCATAAGTGAGGCCACAGGTGTACAGCGGAGGCGGCGATGGCGGAATTGCAGGCGGTGCGATGGGGGCCGGCCTCGGGCGCGGTGGCACGGCAGTTGGTGGTGATCTGCCACGGTGTGGGTGCGAACGGCCAGGACCTGATCGACCTCGCCCCGCACTGGGGCCAAGCCCTGCCCGACGCCGTATTCGCCGCCCCCGACGCGCCGGAGCCGTACGACGGTGCCCCGTTCGGCCGCCAGTGGTGGGCCATCGGCGACCGCGACCCGGCGCGCATGGCCGCCGGGGCCGAAGCTGCCCGCCCGCTGCTCGACGCGTTCATCGACGCCGAGTTGGCGCGGTTGGGCCTGCCCGCCGATGCGTACGCGCTGATGGGGTTCAGCCAGGGCGCCATGATGGTGCTGTATGCCGGCCTGCGCCGCGCCACCGCACCCAAAGCGATCCTGGCCTACTCCGGCGCGTTGATCGCACCGGACAAGCTGGCGGCCCGCGCCAACAGCGCCCCGGTGCTGCTGGTGCACGGCGTGGCCGACGACGTCGTGCCGGCCTTCCGCTCCCGCGACGCCGAGGCGGCCCTGCGTGCGGCGGGCGTTCCCGTGCAGTCGGTGTTCACGCCGGGCCTGGGCCATGCGATCGACGCCGCCGGGCTCAAGACGGGGGCGGGGGCGTTGCGGGCGGCCTTCGCAGTGTGACGGAGTTGTGAAAACCGGGGGGCTGCCTTGCGGCACCGTAAAGTGTCTGCGATAAGCGCCTCGGGTTATGGCGGCATAGATCTGGCGGTCCAGCCTCGTTGCGATCCCAGTTCTAGCGCCGCTTCCGGAAGGAGCGCGTGTTGCCTGACGGCGGAATGCACTACCCTGCTTTGGTTCTGAACGCGGATTTCCGCCCCCTCTCGTATTTCCCGCTCTCGGTTTGGGCGTGGCAGGATGCGATCAAGGCGGTCTTCCTGGACCGGGTCTCCGTGCTCAACGAGTATGAGGTGGCGGTACGCTCGCCCTCGTTGTCGATGCGGCTGCCCAGCGTGATCGCGCTGAAGGAATACATTCCGGCGGCTCGGCGCCCGGCCTTCACAAGGTTCAACGTGTTCCTGCGGGACGCCTTCTCGTGCCAGTATTGCAACGACCGGCTTCCGACCCACGACCTGACGTTCGACCACGTGATCCCCCGCAGCCGCGGCGGCCGCACGACGTGGGAGAACGTCGTGACCGCCTGCGGGTCCTGCAACCTGCAGAAGGGGTCGCGCCTGCCGCGGGAGTGCCACATGCACCCGCGCCTGACGCCAAGGCAGCCCTCCACGTGGGAATTGCAGGAGAACGGCCGGGCGTTCCCGCCGAACTACCTGCACGAGAGCTGGCGCGACTATTTGTATTGGGACTCGGAGCTGCTGGAAAGCTGAGCTGGCCCGGGCCGCCAAAGCGGTCATGCCAGGGCTCGACCCTGGTATCCACGGGGTTGGGCTGGTGAGGTCAGACGAGTACTTGACACTGCCGCATGCAACAAGGCGGCCCCGGTGTCTGCGGGACGCCGTGGATACCAGGGTCAAGCCCTGGCATGACGGTAAACGGTCGCTAAACCCGCTCGCTCACCGCGATTGCCACCTTGCAACCCAGCTTGATCACCCGGCTCATCAGCGCATAGGCGGGCGCAAGCTCTGCCTCGTTCTCCAGGCCGATATCGCGGTGTTCCAATTCCTCCTCGCGGAACTTCTCGATCGTGGAGCGCAACCCGGCCTCGTCATCCTCCAAACTGGCGGCCTGCTCGGCGTAGTGCTCGTCGATCGCCTCCTCCACCGCGACGGTGCAGGCCATCGCGCCGCGCTCGCCGATGGCGGCCGAGAGCGCCCCGAGCGCAAAACCGGCCAAGTGCCACAGCGGCAGCAGGGCAGTCGGCCGCACCCGGCGGTCGGCGATCAGGCCGGCGAAGGTCCGCTCGTGGACGACCTCCTGCTCCAGCATGTGGTGCAGCAATTCGGCCTTGTTGCTGCGGCCCAGCACGGCCAGTTGGCCCTTGTAGATCCGCACCGCGCCATATTCACCGGCGTGGTCGACGCGGATCATGCGCGCCAGGCGCTCAGCTTGCGTGGGATCGCCGGGCAGGGTCGAGGCGCTCATTGGGGGCTCCATACGGCTTGGGTCGTAGCAGCGAGATGGCGAGGAATAGGCCAAACACCAGGGCGGCCAGCCCATTCATCGCCGCCATGGAAACGGGGACCCCCGGCACCAGGAAAGTCGGGTCGTCGCAGGGCTTGGCCGGGTGGGCGGGCATGCGGGCCAGACGCTCGGCGATCGAACCACCCCCCAAATTGGGCGCGGCGCATTCCGGCAACGGACTAGGCCACCATTTTTGCTCCACCCCCACATGCACGGAGGCGAACGCTACCGATGCCGCCATGCACAGCACCACGCCCCAGAGCACCCAGCGCAAACGCAATGGCAACAACGCGATCACGGCGACCACGGCCGCGACCCGGTAAGGCCAGCGCTCCACCAGGCAGAGCGCACAGGGCACCAGGCCGCCGTACCACTCGGACCCGAACGCGACCGCCAATGCGCCGAGAGCCACGAGGAGCGACAGGCCAGCCAACACCGGGGTTCGGGTCATGCACCGCGTTCTCGCCCGCTTCCGCCGCCGTTGCAAACCCCCTAGCCTGACCCGGTACGAGCAGAACGGGGCGGCGATGCGCAAGGTTTGGGGCCGGAAGAACTCCTCCAACGTGATGAAGGTGCTCTGGCTGCTGGAGGAGTTGTCGCTGCCGTACGAACGGATCGACTGCGGCGGCCCGTTCGGCCGCACCAGGGATCCCGATTATGTCGCGATGAACCCCAACAGCGTCGTCCCGACCCTCGAGGAGGAGAACGGCTTCACGCTGTGGGAGAGCAACGTCATCCTACGCTACCTGGCGTCCTGCCATGCCGACGGGTCGGCGCTTTGGCCCAGCGACCTGCAAGCGCGGGCCAATATCGACCGCTGGATGGACTGGCAGCAAACCATCTTGGGGCCGCCGGCCACGGTCGCGTTCCAGGGGCTGGTCCGTACGGCACCGGAAAAGCGCGACATGGGCGCGATCGAGGTGGGCATGATTAATCTCGGCCATGCCTATGCGCTGCTCGACGCGCAGTTGGGCCGCCACGCCTACGTCGCCGGGCCGGACTTCACGCTGGCGGACATCCCCGTCGGCATCCACGCGCATCGCTGGTTTTCATTCACCATGATGCGCCCGGAGCTGCCCCACCTGCGCGCCTGGTATGACGGGCTGCTGCAACGCCCGGCTTTCCGCGACCATTGCGCCGCCCCGATGACGTAAGGCGGGCGGCTGCACGGCTGCTGTTCGGCGAGCGGGGTGGCTCAACGCAACTCGCACGCCATACTACCGGTATGAACGACCTCAGCCCGCCAGCTGCCGCATCGTTGGACGCCATCCGCCGGCGCCGGCCCGTGATCGCCGCCATGTTGATCTCGACCTTCATGACGGCGGCCGAGGTGACGGTGATCAGCACCGCCATGCCGACCATCGTGTCCCGCCTCGGCGGCTTCGATCTGTTCACCTGGGCGTTCGGCATCTACCTGCTGTGCACGGCCATCACGACCCCGATCTACGGCCGCCTGGCCGATCTGTATGGCCGCCGGGTCGTGTACGTGGGCAGCACGTTGTTCTTCCTGCTGGGCTCGCTGCTGTGCGGATGCGCCTGGAGCATGCCGTCGCTGATCGTGTTCCGGGCGATCCAAGGGCTCGGCGGCGGCGGGTTGCTGCCGTTGGCGACCACCATCATCGGCGATGTCTGCCCGCCCGCGGATCGGCCGCGCGTGATCGGTTACACCAGCGGGATCTGGGGCATCGCGGCGATCGCAGGCCCGCTGATCGGGTCGCTCTGCGTCGGCACGATCGGCTGGCCCTGGGTGTTCTGGCTCAACCTGCCGATCGGGGCGATCACGATCTTTTTGGTCATGCGCTACTTCACCGAACCGCCGCGGCCCGCCCGGCAAGGCGGCGTGGACCTGCTCGGCAGCGCCCTGCTGGCCTGTGGTGTCGGCGCTGGAATGGCGGCGCTCGTGCAGTGGGAGGCCTTCAGCACCCGGACCCTGGCCGCTTTGGCGGTTGCGGCGGCCGTCTTCCTCGCCGCCTTCGCGGTGCGGGAGCGGCGGGCCGCCTTGCCGATGCTGGCGGCGCATTTGCTGCGCCACCCGGTGATCCTGGCGGCCAACGCGTCCGGCGTGCTGTGCGGCGCCTTGATCATCGAACTGACCGCCTTCGTGCCGCCCATGGTGCAAGGCGTGTTCGGCCTGACCGCGCTGGCCGCCGGTTTCGTGCTGGGACTGATGACGGTGAGCTGGACCACGGCCAGCCTGGGCCTGGGCCGGGTGCTGGTGCGCCAGCCGCTGCGCTGGGTCGCACTGGGCGGCGCCGCGGCCCTGGTGCTCGGCAGCCTGATCGTGTGGCCGGCCAGCAGCATGACGATGCTGCTGGTGGGATGCATCCCGCTTGGCTTCGGCCTTGGCACCACCAGCCTGGCCTTCACCGTCGCGGTGCAGAATGCCGTCACGTCGGCGGATCGGGGGCGGGCGAACTCGCTGTATTACTTCTCCCGCTTGCTCGGCCAGGCGATCGGTGCCGCGGCGTTGGGCGGCGTGCTGAACGCCGGGCTCGCAGCGGGCGGACCGGAAACGAGCGGCGCGCTGCACGATCTGATGGGCGAGGCGGGCCGGGCAGCCTTGCCCACCGGCGAGCTGGAACGGCTGTTGCCGGTGCTGACCAGCGCCCTGCACACCGTGTTTGCCTGTGGCCTGGGCATCGCAATTCTGACGATCCCGGTCGCCCTCATCGTCCCGAGGCTGCGGCCGGGTCAGGCCGACCCCGTCACAAAAGGATAACCTCCGAAGGTTAACGGGCCGTGTAGATCGTCGCGCTACAGCTTAGGGGCCGCGCGTGCTCGTTCTCGATGGCGTAACGAAGAGCTTTGGCAAGTCCGTGGCCGTGTCCGACGTGTCGCTATCGATTCCGCGTGGCCAGTTCGTCGGTGTGATCGGGCGGTCCGGCGCGGGTAAATCCACCACGCTGCGCATGATCAACCGCCTGACGGACCCGAGTACCGGCCGCATCACCTGCGAAGGCATCGACGTCACCGCCCTGACCGGGCGCGCCCTGCGCGATTGGCGCCGCCGCTGCGCCATGATCTTCCAGCAGTTCAACCTGGTCGGCCGGCTGGACGTGCTGGACAACGTGCTGATGGGGCGGCTGACACAATCGCCGCCCTGGCGCTCCACGCTCAAGATGTGGAGCCGCGACGACCGCGCCATCGCCATGGCGGCGCTGGACCAGATGGACATCGCCAACCTCGCCGCCCAACGCGCCGACAACCTCTCGGGCGGGCAGCAGCAGCGCGTGGCGATCTGCCGGGCGCTGGTGCAGGAGCCGGACATCGTGCTGGCCGACGAGCCGGTCGCCTCGCTCGACCCGCGCAACGCCGCCGTGGTGATGGACGCGCTGCAGCGGATCAACCGCCATTTCGGCCTGACCGTGCTGTGCAACCTGCACTCGCTGGACCTCGCCCGCACGTATTGCGACCGGCTGGTCGGCATGTCGGCCGGCCGGGTCGTGTTCGATGACGTGCCCGCGGCGCTCACCGACCGCGTGGCGCGCGAACTGTATGGGCTGGAGGCGAACGAGGTGATGGAGCGCCAGCCCGCGCCGGGCTCGCTCGATGAGCCAGCCTTGGCACAGCAGGCCGCCGTCACCGCCTGACGACACGCCTACGCCGCAACGATTTCACCTTTCCAAAGGAGTGACCATGATCGACCGCCGCACAATGCTGGCTGGCCTGGCTGCCGCCGGTGCCACCAGCGCCGCCCTGCCCGTCCGCGCGCAGAGCTACAAGCAGGCCTATCCGGAACTGGTCTTCGCCGTCGTCCCGGCCGAGAACGCTTCGGGCGTCACCGACCGCTACCAGCCGTTCACCGCGTATCTGAGCAAGCAGCTCGGCACCAAGGTCACGCTGCGGGTGGCCAACGACTACGCCGCGGTGATCGAGGGCCAGCGCGCCGGCAACATCCATATCGGCTATTACGGCCCGGCGTCCTTCGCCCGCGCCCTGGTCACGGGTGTGAAGACCACCGCCTTCGTGATCGACGTGAACAGCGATGGCACCAAGGGCTACTACTCGGTGTTCTACGTGAAGAAGGACAGCCCGTACCAGAAGGTCGAGGACCTGAAGGGCAAGCCGCTTGGCCTGGTCGATCCCAACTCCACCTCCGGCTACAACATGCCGCTGTTCGCCCTGAACAAGCTCGGCATCGACGCCGAGAAGTTCTTCTCCAAGGTGCTGATCACCGGCAGCCACGAGAACGCGGTGCTGGCGCTGTGGCAGGGCACGGTCGACACCTGCGCCAATTGGTGGAACGCGCCCGACGACAGCAATCTGACCCGGATGCTGGACAAGGGGATGATCAAGTCGGCCGATGGCAAGCCCGCCAAGGTCGATGATTTCCGCATCATTCTGAAGTCGGACCTGATCATCAACTCGCCCACCGCCTATCTCGACAACCTGCCGGAAGACCTGAAGGCGGCGATCCGCACCGCCTATCTGGATGCGGCGAAGAACGACAAGGCCGCGTTCGACCGCCTGTCCGACGGGAAGAACCAGCCTTGGCAGGCGACCGACAACGCCGCGTATGACGACACGATCAAGCTGATCACCTTCGTCGACCACCTGCGCAAGCAAAACGGCTGAACCGACCGGGCCGGCGGCGCAAACCGCCGGCCCTCCCCTAGGAGCCGCGACCATGATCGACCGCCGCGCAATGCTCGCCGGCATGGCCGCGAGTGCCACCGTGACCCGCGCCAGCACCCAAACCTATCGGCAGGCGTATCCGAAACTCGTCTTCGCCCACACACTGACAACGCCGCCTACGACGATACGATCAAGCTTGATCACTTTCGTCGACCACCTGCGCAAGCAGAACGGCTGACGCGGCGCACGGCATGACCCACACACTCCCGATGCCCCCAGAGCCGCAATTGCGGCCTTTGCTGGACGGCTATGCCCGATCCGTAGCGGCGAAGCGGCGCACGATCCTGATCGGCATCGCGCTGATGGCGATCGCGACGGTGATGTCCGGGTTCGGCGCCGAGGTCCGGCTGGATACGTTCTGGGACAAGCTCGGCAATTTCAGCAGCTATTTCGTCCGGCTGACCGAACTCGACACCGGCGCCCGGGTCTGGACCGACCCGGCCTATTGGTTCTGGGGCCTGCGCCGCTGGAGCCTGCAGCTCGAACAGACGCTGCTGATCGCCTATGTCGGCACCGCCACGGGCACCGTGCTCGGCGTGATCGGCGCGGTGCTGGGCAGCCGCAACCTCGCACGCTCGGCCGTCGTGCGCTTCATCACCATCCGTGTGCTGGAGTTCAGCCGCACCGTGCCGGACATCGTGTTCGCGCTGATCTTCGTGGTCGCGTTCGGCCTCGGACCCCTCCCCGGCGTTATGGCGATCACGCTGCACACCACCGGCACGTTGGGCAAACTATTCGCCGAGGTGATCGAGAACATCGACATGAAACCGGTGGAAGGCGTGCAAGGCACCGGCGGAACCTGGCTATCGCAGATCCGCTTCGGTGTGCTGCCGCAGGTGCTGTCCAACTTCGCGAGCTACGCCCTGCTCCGTTTCGAGGTGAACGTGCGCGGCGCCGCGGTGATCGGCTTCGTCGGCGCCGGTGGCATCGGGCAGGAACTGATCGTCGCCATCCGCAAGTTCTACTACTCGGACGTGAGCGCGATCCTGCTGATGCTGCTCGTCTGCGTGATGGCGATCGACTTCGCCTCCGAGAAGCTACGCCACCGGATGCTCGCGGCGGAGCAGGGGTCGTGAGCGGAGCCCTGCGCGCCGATTTCCTGGCCCGGCGAGCCGACATCGAGGCGCAACACGGCGCCATTCTGGCCGGTCGCGGCCGCGGGCGCTGGTGGCTGGTAGCGCTGGTCGGTTTGGCCGTCGCGATCTACATCGCCGGGTTGGTGGTGCTGGATCTGTCGCCCCTTCGCATCTGGCAGGGGCTGGGGCAGCTCGGCACCATCCTGGTGCTGATGATGCCGCCGACGGCCGGTGGCCACTTCGCGCTGTATCTGGACGCGTTGGGCCAGACACTGTCCATCGCCTTCCTGGGCACGCTGCTCGCCGCGATAGCCGCGGTGCCGTTCGGGTTCCTGGCGGCCCGCAACGTCGTGGCGAACCGCGCGCTGCATATCCTGGCACGGCGGAGCCTGGACACGGTTCGCAGCATCGACACGCTGATCTGGGCGCTGATCTGGATCGACGTGGTGGGGCTCGGACCATTCGCCGGAGCGCTCGCCATCGCGTCCTCCGATTTCGGTGCTCTGGCCAAGCTGTTCTCGGAAGCGATCGAGACGGCCGACCGCAAGCCCATCGAGGGTGTGGTCGCGAGTGGTGGGGGCAAGCTGATGGCTGTCCGCTTCGGGATCGTTCCGCAGATTCTACCGGTGTTTGCCAGTCAGTTGCTGTATTTTTTCGAGTCGAACACGCGGTCGGCGACCATCATCGGCATCGTCGGCGCTGGTGGGATCGGTTTGCATCTCTATGAGCAGATCCGCGTCCTCGAATGGCGGCAGGTGTCGTTCCTGATCTTGATGGTCTTGATCACCGTGGCGGCGATCGACTTCGTATCCCGCCGTCTCCGCATGGCCATTATTGGGCGGCGAGCCGACTGAGGCTCGTTCTGCGGGTTCGAGCCGACTAAGGCGCGACCGGCGGGGTCGAGCCTTACGCAGACAGCCGTCATATGTGCCTCGTCATCGCGAGCGAGGCGTGGCGATCCAAGGCCACAACGCGACCCTCGCCCTGGATCGACACGCCTCAGCCTCGCGATGACAACGCTTGGGGGTGCGTCCGTCTTGCGGTCGCTGGTCTTATACCAGCAGCCTCAAGCACTGACCCTCGTCTCATGCGCCGATCATTGCGACGTGGTGGTGCAATCCTCCAAGCGGATTGCACCCTACGCCCGGCGGCCGTGAGTGTACGTCTATGGCAGCTGGCCTTAGTGGTTCTTGCCGCGCCCGGTCTTGCCCTGGAGCGCATCGATCATCTTCGAGGCTTCGGCTTTGGTCAGTGATTGGTCGAACGGCTCGCCGGCCTCCTCGGAGAGGGTTTTCAGGTAGGATGCCTGCGCCCCCGTCATCGTCTCGTCACCGGTCGTCCAGTTATCCGGGTCCTTGACGGTGTTGGAGGGTGCGTCATCAGCGGAGGGGGTTTTTGGGTTCGTGCTCATGCCAGACGAACGCCCGTGTGCCCGGTCTGTTCCCTGCTCGCTTAGCGTTGATAGGGGAACGGTAGCAGCTCCCGCAGCGTGACCCGGCGAGGCCCCTCCGGCCCTGGCAGGATGATGTCCGCCGCCGGGTCGAAGTCGGTCAGCATTTCGCGGCAGGCGCCGCACGGCGACACGATGGCGATCTCGCGCACGCTCTCCTCGGCCTTGGGGTGGCGCACGGCGACGGCGCATTCCACCGTGCCGTCGCCGTCCAGGATGGCACGGCCCAAGGCGACCGCCTCGGCACAAACCGACAGCCGTCCCACCGTGGCGCCGAGATGCAATCCGGTCCAGATCCGGCCATCGCGGGACCGCAAGGCCGCACCCACCGTGTGCCAATGCGGCCGGTAATGCTTCAGCAACACCGCGCGGGCGGCCTCGACCAGCTCGAGATCGGCAAGTGCGAGACTCACTCGGCGGCTTCGGCTTCCTCGCCTTCCTCAGGCGCCGTGATCATCGCCTTTTCCACGACGATCGCCTGGTCGCGCACGCGCTTTTCGATCGTGTCGGCGACATCCGGATGATCCTTGAGGAAATTCTTGGCGTTTTCCCGCCCCTGCCCGATCCGCTGGCTATCGAACGAGAACCAAGCACCCGACTTCTCCACCACCCCGGCCTTGACCCCGAGGTCGATCAGTTCGCCGCGCTTGCTGATGCCCTCGCCATACATGATGTCGAACTCCACCTGCCGGAACGGCGGGGCCAGCTTGTTCTTCACCACCTTGACGCGGGTTTGGTTGCCGGTCACCTCGTCGCGGTCCTTGATGGCACCGATCCGGCGGATTTCCATCCGGATGGACGCGTAGAATTTCAGCGCGTTACCGCCGGTCGTCGTCTCGGGGTTGCCGAACATGACGCCGATCTTCAGCCGGATCTGGTTGAGGAAGATCAGCATGGTCTTGGACTTCGACACGCTGCCCGTCAGCTTGCGCAGCGCCTGGCTCATCAGCCTCGCATGCAGGCCGACATGCGTGTCGCCCATCTCGCCCTCGAGTTCGGCCCGTGGCACCAGGGCCGCGACGCTGTCGATCACCACGATGTCGATCGCACCGGAGCGGACCAGCGTGTCGCAAATCTCGAGCGCCTGCTCGCCGCCATCGGGCTGCGACAACAGGAGATTGTCCACGTCGACGCCCAGCTTGCGCGCGTAGATCGGGTCGAGCGCGTGTTCGGCATCGATGAACGCACAGGTGCCACCTCGCTTCTGCGCCTCGGCGATCGCGTGCAGCGCCAGCGTGGTCTTGCCCGAGCTTTCCGGCCCGTAGATCTCCACCACACGGCCGCGGGGGAATCCGCCGATCCCGAGCGCCAGATCGAGCCCCAACGAGCCGGAGGAGATCACGTCGATCTGCTCGTTGGACCGTGCTCCCATTCGCATGATCGAGCCCTTTCCAAACGCCCGTTCGATCTGGGTGAGGGCCGCGTCGAGCGCTTTGGACTTGTCCATACCGTGTTCCCTCTTGCCCGGGCAGTGCGCGCGGTGACACACCATTGTGTCACAGGCCCGAACATCGCCGCAACCGACGCCAGGCTGCGCCGTGTTACTCGTTCATGGTTTGATGGCGTACTCTACGCCGATTCGACCAGGGCCGTTAATAAAGCGATCTTGTTTTGTTCACAAGAACGAATAGCGATCAACCCCGGCTGATCGTCTTCCTTGAGTTGGCCGCCGGGGGATGAGCAATTTGACCCGTGGCGTTACCTTACAAGCTTGACCCTAGCACTGAAGCGGTGTGAGCGGGGCTTTCCGCGTTGGATATCGTCTCGGATCGACGCCCGACATGCTCGACGGCCGCAACCAACATCTTCAGCCGATAGGGCTTGGGCATGAACGTGATGTCCTCGGCTGCAAGGTTTGCGCGCACGGCCTCCTCGGCATAGCCCGACGCCAAGATCGCAGGCACGCCAGGATGAAGGGCTCGAACCGCTTTCACCAAGGTGGGACCGTCCATGCCGGGCATCACGACGTCCGAAACGACGGCATGGATCGCACAGCCCGCGTCCAGGGTCGCGAGCAACGCCAGCGCCGCCTCGCCGGACTCGGCGCTCAACACGGCCCAACCCGCTTTCGTCAGCGCGCGAACTGCCAACCGGCGCACACCGTCTTCGTCGTCGACCAACAGAACCGTCCGTGCGGTTGCCCGGCCATTGACGCGTTCGGCTGGAGCGGTCCGTTCCAACGACGGAGCCGGCGCAGTCGGGATTCCCACCTCGTCACCGTCATAGCGCGGCAGGTAAATCCGGATGCGCGTGCCTTTCCCCACCAGGCTGTCGACCGCCAAAAAACCGTCTGACTGCCGGATGATGCCGTGGACCGTCGAAAGCCCGAGCCCGCTGCCGCCCCTCTCCCGCCGGGTCGTAAAGAACGGATCGAAAATGCGGGGCAGAACGTCCGGTGGGATACCAACGCCGGTGTCCTGCACCTCGATCATCACGTACCGGCCGGGCGGAATGGTCTCCTCCCCCCGGACCAGCGCGCGATACAGCGCGATGTGGCCGGTCCGCAACGTCAGCTGCCCGCCATCGGCCATGGCGTCGCGCGCATTTACCGCGAGATTGACCAACACCTGGTCCAACTGCGTCGGATCGACCCGCACCGTCCGGCCCGGATCTTCCAGCTGCAGGTCCAGCTTGATCGTGCTGCCGAGCAGGCGGCGCAGCAATCCGCTGACCGATTCCACGGCGGCATTGATCGATACCGGCCGCGGTTGCAGGGTCTGCTGCCGACCGAAGGCAAGCAATTGGCGAACCAGCGCAGCCCCCCGGTCCGCGCTGCTGCGGATCTGCTCGAGGTCTTCGACGGTTTCCGCGTCTGGCAGGCCCCGCGCCAGAGCATCGTCCGCGGCGCCGGTCATGGCCGTCAGCAGGTTATTGAAATCATGGGCGATACCGCCGGCAAGCTGTCCGACCGCCTGTAACTTTTGGCTCTGCGCGAGCTGTGCCTCGAGCCGGCGCTGAATCGTGATGTCGGTCAACTGCAGGATCGCGCCGCTGACGCTCTCATCCTCCTCCCGCAGGGCCACGGCCGAGATCTCCACCGTGGCCGCGCCGGCGGTGCCGCGCAGGATCGACACGAATCCACGGGGCGGCCGCCGGCCGGCCAGCGCCGGGCCGAGTTCATCCCAAACCTCGTGCCTGTGGTCCTGGCAGAATATGTCCTGCGCCGGTTGGCCCGGTGAGAGATCGCACTCGCCGTCGACCATTCGTCGCAGCGCGTCGTTGACCCGGACGATGCGCCCGCGTTGGTCGATGATGGCGATCCCGACCCCGGCCTCCTGCACCAGGACCTGCAGCATGTCGTCCAGCGGCCCGGCAAGTCGCTCGATCAGCCTCCGGTGGCGCACATCCTCGCGGCGAGACCAGGGCCATCGCCAGGGCCGCGCGGCATGCAAGGTCGTCGCGCTCATCGGTTGGCCGCCCTTCCACGTAGCCGCCAGACATAGGCAATGATCTCCGCGACCACCTTGAAGTGCTCGGCCGGGATCTCGGCGTCCAAGTCCACGGTGTACAAAGCTCGCGCCAGTGGCGGATTGGCCACCAGCGGCACCCTGTTGTCCTGCGCAACCTCACGGATGCGAGCCGCCACCTCGTCCACTCCTTTGGCCACCACGCGTGGCGCACCACCCTTGCTACGGTCGTATGACAGAGCGATAGCGTAGTGGGTCGGATTCGTCACCACCACAGTTGCTTGCGGCACGGAGGCCAGCATCCGCTTGCGCGCCCGGCTCATCCGGATTTGCCGCAGCCGCTGCTTGACCTGCGGATTTCCGTCCGCCTCCTTGGCTTCCCGCTTCACCTCCTCCTTGGACATCCGAAGTTGTTTCGCGTGGTGGTATCGCTGCCAGGCAACGTCTGCCCCGGCGATCACCGCCTGCACACCCAGCAGGGTAAGCGTCAACTGCATCACCAACTGCGTGATCCGGCTGGCTAGCTGGCCGGGAAGCCAGAACACGGCACCCCGCAAAGTCGGCACCGCACCGGCGAGCACGTGATACGTCGCGAACCCGAGCACGCCCAGCTTCACGACAGACTTTGCCGTCTCGACGAGCCCCCTGACCCCGAAGATCTTCTTGAATCCGCGCGCAGGGCTGAGCCGTGCAAAGTCGGGTGTGATGGATTTCGGGCTGAACAGGAGACCAGTCTGCAACAACGAGGCGGCTACAGACGCGGCGAGCACACCGAAGATCATCGGACTCGCAAGAGTAGCCGCCGTGACGAACGCAGTGACCAACGCCGGCCAGACATCGAATTGGGCGGGGAAGACCAGCATTGCACCGAGCCGCCCGACGCCATCCTTCGCTTGCGACGACCCGGAAATCGCGAGCACCAACGTGGCTGCGCCCAACCCGGCGAGCGCTGGAACTTCCCGGGAAATCGCAACGCTGCCCTCGTCCCGCGCCCGCTGCAGCCGCTTTGGTGTTGCGGCCTCTGTTTGGTCCTCGCCCGCCATCTAGCAGCCCGATGCTGACAGAGGCTTCAGCCTGTTGGCGGTACCGGCCCGACAGATCAGGCGATTGCGTCGTTCCACGGAAACGACTCCGATCCCTACGGCAGACCGGGAAGGGCACTGAGGCTGGTCCGCGCCGCCTCCAGCCAAGCCCCCACCATCCCTGCCGAGAGCAAGCCAAACAGGACGAGCCCACCGAAGATCTGCCCTGGCATGGCCGCGAAATAAATCTGCAGCTGCGGGATGAGCCGCGCGACGAGGCCCAGCGCGATCTGCCAAACGGTGCCGGCAATCACGAAGGGAGCCGCCAGCCGCAGCGCGAGGCCGAACGCCTCGCAAACTGCATTCAGCGCGGCCTCGCTGCTATCGGCCACGGGGATGAGGTGTCCTGGTGGCACGAGGTCATAACTCCCCGACAAAGCCGCGATCGGAAGCGCCCAAAGCCCGGTCTGCAGCACGAGGACCGGCACTGCGATCGAGAATAGCCGCATGAGTGCGCTGGACTGCCCAAGCGCCGGGTCGGCCGAGATGACGCTGGACAAGCCCAGCATGAACGAGATGATCTGGCCCGCCATCGGAAGAGCCAGAGCGATGCACCGCGCCAGCCATCCGAGGACGCCACCACAGAGCAATTCCGACGCGACCATCATCGCGGACGTCCAACCGTCGGCTGGCGCAACCTGACCCACTCCCGGCAACACCAGAAGGACCAAGGCCACTGTCAGGCCGGCCCGGAACATTGCCGGTGCTTCGGCCTCTCCCACCCCCGGCATCTGCATGGTCGCGGCACTACACCGGCACAGCACGAGCACGAAGCTGAAGGCCCACGCAGGCAGGTCCGCGAGCGCGATCACCTGGTCATTGCCCGCCGGTCGCAATCATGCGGTCGATCAGGAGCTGGGTGTAATCGGTCAGCGTCGAAAGCATGAACGGGCCAGCCAGCGCCAACGTCGCGACGATGACCGCAACCTTCGGTACGAAGGCGAGTGTCGCCTCGTTGATTTGTGTGACCGCCTGCACCAGGGACATGATCACGCCAACGGCCAATGCCGCGAGCAAGACGGGACCGCCAAGCTTCAAGACGACGATCATGGTATCGCGCAGAGCCGCGCCGACTTCGCCCTCTCCCACCGCGTCTCTCCCAGATGTTAGATCGGCATTTTCATGATGTCCTGATAGGCTTGGACAACGCGGTCGCGGATCGCCGTGGTCGTCTGCAGCGCCAACTCCGCTCGGTTCACCGCAGTCACGACATCAGTCAAATTGCCGGTCCCGGAGATGCCGGCCGCCGCCTGGCTGTCCGCTTTGTGCCCAGAGTCGACCACCCCCTGCAAAGCGTCGGTGATCGCCTGACCAAACCCTTCCAGGCTGGCCGGCTGCCCGGACGCAGTGCGGGCGTAGGCACTCGCGGCAGTCGTCGCGGAAAGAGCGGGAACGTTCATTTCAGGAGATCGACGGCACGGGTGAGCATGGAGCGGGTCACCTCCATGACATTGAGGTTCGCGCTGAAGGAGCGCTGTGCCTCACGCATGTCCATGACTTCGACGAAGCTGTTCACGTTCGGGGTATGCACGTAACCCTGCGTATCGGCCGCAGGGTTCGACGGCTCATAGCGCTTCGGAAACTCCGACTTGTCGGTGCCGATCTCTTTCACATGCACCTGCTCGACCCCCAGCGTATCATCCATCTTCTGGTCGAAGGTCACCGTCTTGCGCCGATACGGATCGGCCCCGGGCTTGTCACCGGTGGTATCCTGGTTGGCCAGGTTTTCCGCGATCACACGCAGCCGGGTGGTCTGCGCATCCATCCCACGCGCAGAGATCGCCAAGGCTTTTGAAAGGTCCATGTTTCGCTATTTCCCGAGGGCCATGCGGTAAAGGCTGAGATACTTGTGATACAGATTCGTGACCAAGGCTTGCGCCCCGTCCGTATCGGCGACCTTGGTCAACTGCTCGTCCATCGAGACCGCATTGCCGTCCGGAGCCCGCTCGGTCGGACGTTGACGCGGATCGGTAACGCCAGCAGAGCCGGCGCCCGTCAGATGCATGGGACTCGTGGCCGCAAGATCCGGCATTGCCCGGGCCAAGCTCTCGGCAAACGGCTGCAGATCCTTCGCAACGTAGCCAGGGGTGTTCGCATTGGCGATGTTCTGCGCCAACACCCCCTGCCGCCGGTCGAGCCAGCCCAGCCGCTGTTCCGCAAGATCGAATAGACCCATACCGTCATTGCTCATGGACACAGGCTGCGCCCTATTCGTTGCGGAATAGTTAAAACCGCCGGGTAACGTGTTTTTAATCTCTCGGTGCTGATCTGTTCCTATGACGAGCCCGGTTCTGTTTCCCTTCGATCATACCGACTACGACGCCGTGGCGAGCCAGGCCGTGATTTCCATGAGCGAAGAACTGGGCCGCACGATCTGCGTCGCCCGCGTGCTCGTTGAACATGGCCGCACGATCGACCTCGCAGGCTTGGATCGGGGTGTCGGGCTCCTTTGTGCCAAGGCTCTGGATCTGCCGCAGGACGCCGGACGGAAAGTCCGCTCCCACCTGATTGTCCTTCTCGCCGAGGCCGACAGCTTGACGGAGGCCCTCCAGATCCGCGCCACCCGATAACCGCCGCCATGGGCAAAAATGCCAAAAGGACGCTATGACATTCACCTCACTGCTCTCGGCCGTCGCCGCGCTTATTCTCGTTCTCGGCGCCGTTTTACTCGCCGGCCGGGTCGCACGCCTGCCCCGGTTCGCGCGGCGGATGGGTCGTGAAACCAGCCGTATGCGCATCGTCGAACAGCTCAACCTCGACCCGCGCCGACGCCTGTTGCTCGTGCGGTGTGACTCGCGATGCGTTCTGTTGCTGACCGGCCAACAGGATCAAGTCGTCGGCTGGCTGCCCGAGCAGACGACGTGAAGTGGGTCGTCCTCGCGGGATTGCTCCTCCTGCCAACATTGGCCGTTGCGCAATCCGTCAACATCGACCTTGGCGCCGCGGGGCAAGCGGGCGCTACCGGACGGCTGGTTCAGCTGACGGCGCTCATCACAGTGCTATCCATCGCTCCAAGCTTGCTGGTCATGGTGACAGGGTTCACTCGGATCATCATCGTGCTGTCGCTTTTGCGATCGGCCATCGGCGCGCAAAGCACTCCACCCAACACGGTGCTGGTCGGGCTGGCGCTGTTCCTCACGTTCTTCGTCATGCAGCCGGTGCTGGAGCAAGCTTACAACACCGGGCTGCTGCCAATGACGGAGGGCCGGATCGGCGAATTGGAAGGACTGCGCCTAGCCGCCGAGCCGTTCCGCCACTTCATGGCCTTGAACGTGCGCGGACCCGATTTGGATCTATTTCTCGGCATGGCACACTTGCCAGCAGCGGCGACCGCCGATGACGCACCCTGGCGCGCCCTGATTCCAGCTTTTGCCATTGGCGAGCTGCGGCGCGCTTTCGAAATGGGATTCCTTCTGTATCTACCGTTCCTGGTGATCGACATCGTGGTCGGAAGCGTTTTGATGAGCCTTGGCATGATGATGCTGCCGCCCTCGGGCATCAGCTTGCCATTCAAGCTCATCTTCTTTGTCTTGGTCGATGGCTGGCGATTGGTGTCCGGCGGTCTCGTTCAAAGCTTTACCGGCGGTGGCTGATGCAAACCCTGGCAGGTCGCAGCGTTAGCTTAGCGGACATCACAGGAGAACGGCCGTGAAGCAGCCGCACACCGAACAGTCGATCGAACACACCGACGGTCAGCAGAATACAGGGAACCACAAGAAGTCAGGTGCCCAGGACGCCGGCGGGGCCGACAGGCTCGGCGGGACACGCGCTGGCGCCGAAAACGTCGAGGGTGGGGCGGCTGCACGTGACACGCGCGAAGAGTCCGTGGAGTCTGGCACAGACGTCGATCGTGTGTCCGGTCTGGATGAGGTCGATGCCAGCACAAAGGCGGTCAAGAACCCTCAGGAGCGGCATCCGGAGCGGGACGAGCACGGCAGGCTCTAAACAATCGAACGGCCGCCGCCCAGCAACCCGTATCCCGACGGAGGACTTCCTCCAGGCCTTGCTGCCTAAAGGCGCAGACCGCGAGCGGAACCGGAGAGGCGAGCGGCGGCCGAGCGGGCCAACCAGGAGCGCCTAAATGGGGCTCGATTTTGGCAATGCAAGCCCAAGTTCCGGCACTAGGCATGAAATGTAGGGCGGTAGGGCAAACGAGGCCACGTGGACACTAGGCGACCAATATCGCGTTGTGCCGGCAATCCCAGACCGAGCGGCACGGGCAGCGATCTCAGCGTGATCAAGCGGCCGGATCGGCGCATTACTCGCAACACCGAGAGCCATGAGCCCACCGACATACGTCGGAACGGCAGCAACGTAGGCGGACGCATACTGAAAAACTTGTCTGCGCAGTTCCGTCGTACCACGCAACTCGTCCGCCTGCATGAATGGCACCCCACATTGGTTCACGAGAATCCCTCCCGCTGCGAGGACACGAGCGCAGTCTCGGTAGAAGGCCTCAGTGAAGAGCACTTCCCCAGGGCCTGCAGGGTCTGTGCTATCGACGATAATAATATCGAACGAATCAGCAGGCGCGTTGGCGACGTATGTGATCCCATCACCAACGATGACGTCTGCACGGGGGTCGGTCCACGCATCAGCCGCGATGTTGGGTAAGTAGGCCTTCGACAGGCGGATGACCGCCTCGTCTATTTCCACCATCGTCGCATGTTCGACCGTACTATGCTGCAGCACACGCCGTAGTACACCACCATCTCCCGCGCCGATGATCAGCACCCGCCTGGCGCATCCATGATGGATCAGCGGAACATGCGAGATCATCTCCTGGTAGACAAACTCGTCCGCCTCGGTGATTTGGACGACCCCGTCCAGCAATAGAACACGGCCGTGACCCGCGGTTTCCACCACCTGGAGGCGCTGAAACTCAGACGTTTCCTCCGCCACATACCTCGTGACGAGGAACGTCTGAGCCCAATGAGCATAGAGTTTTTCAGCCAGCCAATCCGGCTGCGCAGGAGTGACCGGCGGCGACGCCGTCAGAATTGTCCCCGGCGCTGCTCGTCGAGATCGACACGCCCCGGCGAGAATGCCTCCTGAAGCACAGGAATGGAGTCGTGAGGGTCGCAATTGCCGCACATGAAGATGTCGATCGCGGCGAAATGCCGCTCCGGCCATGTGTGAATGGAGATATGGCTCTCCGCGAGTACCACGACCCCGGACACACCACCATTGGGCGTGAAATGGTGGAAATGGCTATGCAGAATCGTCGCGCCTGCACGTTCGGCAGCGGCCCTCAGTGCTATGTCGATGTGCACTGGATCCGAGAGATTCTCGGCATCCCACAGATCGACGAGAAGGTGGGTGCCCGCAAAGCGGACGCCGTCTTTCTCGACGAAGTAATCCTTCCGATCCTCTTCCACGATAGATGGAAGAGTCGCGATTGTCGTCTGGTTCTCGCTCGGAAGCTCCGAGACCATCCCCAGTTGAGCAAGTGCGTTCATCACGTACCCCCAAACCAGTAGATAGCCTGTTGGACGAAGGTCGTCCCCTTGGGCCAGGGAGCGGGAAATAGGGCCGTGCGCGTGCGGGCGCAAGTCATAATACGTATTCTTCCCGATTATAGCTGATTTGTCACCGGGCACCGAGGACACTCAGCTCTGAAGGAAGCGCTCGCGCCAACGCGATGTCACCCGCCACGCGGGGCAGATCGCGAGTGCCAGTGATTGGAGAGGCAGTTAGCAGGCGGAACATGTCACCCCGCGGCCCGGTCATCCGCGCAGCCTGCTTCAGCCCCAAGGCGTGCAGTGACGGCTCGTCAGCAGCGTGGGACTGGACTGATGCGAGGCGCAGCAGCAGATCCTGCTGGTCCAAGCTCAAAGGGCCTGTCTCCGGGATTACCCGCCCTGCAACCACCGCAAGCGCGAGCGCGGCACCACGCCAATCGCCGCTGTCAGCCAGCACCGTCGCCCTCAGTTCATCCGCGGCCTGTGTTCCCAGGGCGGACAGGATTGCCGTCGCCCCGGCGGTATCATGGGATTGGGCATGGATGCGGGCATCGAGCAGACCACGCTCCTCCAGCAGCGGCTGCGGCAACCCTGGCGCGTCGGTCGTGGCAAGCGCCTTCGCTGCGCCGGTAAGATCTCCCTCACCGAAACGCAGTGCTGCAAGCCGGGCCCCGAGCGTCGCCTGACCGGCACCCGGCGCAGCGGCGGCGGCCATGCGCTCGATCACCGGATCGGCGCGTTTTGGCAGATCGAGAGCGGTCAGTTTATCGGCGAGAAGCAAGCCCATCCCCGCAGCATCGTTCTGCGCTATCACGTCGGCATTCTCATCGGCTAGTGCGACGAGGTCCAGCGGGGCCACCGAGGCTGCACCCGGACCGTGAAAGAGATCGCTGAGCACAGCTGCCAGTTGTGCCGCGATGGCCGGCCCATCGGCAGGAAAGAGCTGAGCCGTCTCTTTCAGGGTGGCGATCGCCTTTCGCCACTCCCCTGCCTTGGCCTCGATGCCGGCGGTCTGCAAACGCAGATCGCGCTCCCGGGCGTCGCCTCGCCACAGCATGAAGTCGCGCTCGAGTGCTGCTGCAGCGGCGGTCGGGGTGAGGGCCCCGGTTGCAAGACGAAGCATGACGGCACGGGTCGATGCCCGCGCGCTTGCGAGACGGTCCCGGCCCAAAGCCAGCGCGTCATAGAGCGTGAGCGCGGACGCAGTCTCCCCCTTTTGCTCGAGCCGGATCGCGCGGGCAAGGGCCAGCAGCGGCTCATCCGGCAGGCTTGCAAGCAGCATGTCGGCCGCTTTGGGCGCACCGCCCTCGGCCATCGTCTCGGCCGCAAGCGGCAGGAGCCGGCTGCGCAGCGCGCTCGGGTAGGACAGGATCAGCCCCGCCGTTGCGGCGAACACAGGTGCGGCTTCTGGTGTATCTTCCCGCTTCATGGCCATTCGAATCGCGCGCCACATGGCAATTTCGTCACTGCCGGACAAATCGGGCGCGTCTAGCCCGCCTGCCTCCTGGGGGCGACCGCTGAGCAAAGCGGCGATCGCACCCAGGCCGTTGACGTCGGGATCTGCCGTCGCGCGCGGATCGTCCTCCACCGCGAGTTGCAGCAAGGACTGGGCTTCGGCATCGAGGCCGATCGCGAGCATCGTCTGGGCTGCCGCTTTGCGAAGAGCCAAACGGGCCTGCGGCGGCGCCTGGCCGACGTCCTGGATCTGTGCCTGGAGCCGCCTGAGGAGGACCGGAACGGGCTCCGATGGGAAATCGAAGCGCCGGGTCAGCGAGGCTGCGCCGGCCAAGGCTGGCCCACTGTCGGGCATGGGGGAGAGAGCGCCCCCGGTCTCGATGATGAATCCCTCTGGGACTGATCGAAGGCTCGTTCGGTCCGACACGGGTTCGACCACCACACCCTGCCAACTCGGCCGGATGGCGAACTCGGGCACGCGGATCGCGACAGGCACCCCGGGACCCGGCAGCTTCAACGTTCCAACCAGAAGATTCCGGCCGGTCTCGGGATCTGGAACCACCACAACCTGGCCCGGCGACGATGCCGGCAGCAGCAAGCGGCCCGGGCGGGTGACCGGCATCATGATCGGGCCGGCAGTGGCGTCCGCAGCGATGACCGTCCAACCGTCTGGCCGTCGTTCCAGCCGAACGTCGGAGGACGCCGGGAGTTTGAGACGCAGCAATGTCGCTGCGGGCAGCAATTCGACGACCGCGGTTTTGAACCCGGCATCGTCCGACAGATTGACCATATCGATGGGCCGGCGAACGTCAAAAACGATCCATGCCTCGTCACCATGCCTGAATGATGCCGCAGCCACGCCAGACGCGAACGGAAGCATGACGGCACTGCCTTGGCGTCCAGCTGGCATCGGCGTGCGGAATGCCGCAAGTGCCAACGTGTCCGCCGAGGCACCCGGGACTGGCAATGGGCCCGGCATCGCAGTCACAAGCGGCGGCTCGGCATGAGCCGGCGAAGCAGGCGACGGCTGCGGCGCCGGCAATTGGGAGGCTGCAATGGCCGGCTGAACGGGTAGCACCGAAGTGACGAGCGGCGCGGCGATAGCGGTGGCAGGTGCGGCAGCTAGCGCGGGCGTGTCAGCTGCTCGGGGCGCGGCGGCGACTGGGGGTGCGGTGGGCCGAGCCGGCTTGGTGCCGTTGCGGGCCGACGACGGTGGTGGCGTGACACGCTTCACCGGGGCTGGGTCGAGCACGTCCAGCACCACCCGGTTACCCAGGCGCATGACGTGCAGCCGAGCGCCGGGAACCATGCTGACGGTCGCCATGCCGGACCCGCCGGTCACGGCGGTGACGTTGCGGGTCACCCCAATGCCTTCCGGCACATCACCCGCGCTGGGAAAGTGCAGGATGACGGTGTTTGCAGTCCGTTCGGTCGTGAACTCGGTGGGTTGGGAGAATTCGAACACGATGCGCCCGAAGCCGTTATGATTGCCCACGCGCACGACGGCCGGCTGCGCCGCCGCTGCGGCTGGCCCAGCAATCAGGAGCAGAAGCGCCCAACGGAGCGACGTCATCGCACGAGTATGAGCGCTCGGGGGCTGGTCCTTCATGAGTGCGAGTTGGCGTCAGCGGGAGCTGGCGTACCGGGGTCCGCGACCGTCGTCGTGCGGCTACGTTTTGCGGCCAATTGGGCCGTCAGCAATCGAGCGCGGTCGGGCGACATCGCACCGAAAATCGCTGCGGTTTTGCCCTCCTTCATTCGGTCGACGATCTGCAGCAGGACTGGCATGTCCATGTCGTTGAAGATCGAGGCGGCATCCCGGGGCTTCATCGTTTCGTAGACTTTCACCAAACCGGCCCAGTTCGCGTCGTCACGCTCGACGCGTGATTTCTCCAGTTGCTCGAGCCGAGTTTGGAGCGCGGTCAGCTCCGTTGCACGGACGGCGAGGCGTTGCTCCGCGGCGTTGAGCACATTCTCCCGCTCGCTGAGGGCACGATCCTTGGCGTCCCATTCTTGCCGGCGGCCGCGTAGGTCCTGCAGCAAGCGGAGCTCCTCCGCACTGATCGGGGCGGGCGGTGGATCGGCGGACGCTACCGGTGTGGCCGGTATGGGGGGAGGCATCGGTGCCGTCGACTGCGGGCCGGTCGGTTTATCGCTGGGTTTCGCCTCGGCCGCCGACGCCGCAACCGCGAGCGGCACGACCGCTTCGCCGAGTGTCCAGTGGCCGGGAAGGTACGTCATCGCCAGGCCGAGCGACTTGCTGACGAGGAGCAGGCTGCCGATGGCGATCGTGGCCGGTAGTAACCGAAACCGCATCACCGGGTTACCCGAAGGGCGCGCAACAGATCACGCTCGGCCTGGCTACGCACGCGCGTCGTCGCTGTTTCCATCAGTTCGGGCTCCGTTGGGGTGTAGCGCCGCGGCGGCGGTTCAGCTTCGCGGCCGGCACGGATGAGGCCATCAATGCGATCAGCCAGCTGATCCCCGCGATTGACGAGGATGACGAGGTCGTCCTTGAGGTGCACTGCGGCCTCCATCTGGCGCGTGATGTGTTTGCCGGCGCCTTCCGCGGCGCCGCGCAACCGCTCGGTCGCGTTTTCAGCCTGACGGGTACTGTCGTTGAAGCCGCGGAGCATGGCATCGAGTTCGACGCGATCGCGGCGGACGATGTTCAGCGCCCGCTCCAATCGCAGGGCATGGAACAGCGTCACGGCGAGCAGTCCGATCAGGGCCACTTCGAGCAGTATCTGCCATCCACCCATGCCTGCCGATTCCCCTGTCCGTTACACTTGGCGTGGCAATTGCACGACTTCGTGGTCGATGCGGACTGCCACGCGGTTCTTGCGCCGGCCGACGCGGCCCTCGAACAAGGTCACCGAGCCACACCGGAGCTGCACAGGACTGCCGGGGCCGCTACCCAGCACGATTTGGCTGCCGGGCTTGAGCGCCATGACGTCGGCCAAACTCATGATCTGCTCGTCGAGTACGACATCGATGTCGACATCCGTGGCCCAGAGTTCTTCGGCCAGATGGGTTTCCCAGATGCTGTCGCGGCCGAATTTCTCGCCCATGAATTGTTGCAGCAGCAATTCACGCACCGGCTCCAGCGTTGCGTAGGGCAGCAGCAATTCCATCCGGCCGCCACGGTCCTCCATGTCCACGCGAAGGCGGGCCAGTACGGCCGCGTTCGACAGTCGGCTGATGGTTGCGAACCGCGGATTGACCTCGAGCCGCTCGAATTTGAACGTCACCGGGCAGAGCGGATCGAAACTCGCGGAGAGATCGGCCAGGACCACCTGGATCAAGCGTTCGACCAGCGTACGCTCGATCGTCGTGTACGGCCGGCCCTCGATCCGCATGGCGGCCGTCCCACGGCGGCCGCCGAGCAGCACGTCGACGATCGAGTAGATCATCGCCGAGTCGACCACCATCAGGCCGTAATTGTCCCACTCCTCGGCCTTGAACACTGCGAGCATGGCTGGAAGCGGGATCGAGTTCAGATAGTCTCCGAACCGCAGCGACAGGATGTTGTCGATAGACACGTCCACGTTGTCTGACGTGAAATTCCGCAAGCTGGTCGACATGATGCGAACCAGCCGGTCGAACACGATCTCCAGCATCGGGAGCCGCTCGTAGGACACGAGGCCTGACGAGATGATCCGGTGGATGCCGGAGCGGCTGTCCTCCGCGGCCGGACCATCGTCGAAGCCGAGCAGGCTGTCGATCTCGGCCTGGTTGAGCACGCGGGCTGGCGATCCGGATTCGGAGGGTGCCGGATCGTCCATGGACGCCCGGGCAGCCGCGATGGCTGCGTCGGCGCCGCTCATTGGACCAGGAGTTCGGTGAACAACACGTCCACCACCCGTGCCGGAGCAACGGCGATGTTCGCGCGGGCGATCAGTTCCTCCCGCAGGCGATAGGTCCCAGCGGAGCCCCGCAGCTCCTCCGGGCGCATCTCCCGCAAGTAGGTTTGGAACAGGTCGATCACGCGCGGCTGGGCAGCCGCGAAGATCGCCTGGTCCTCCGGCTTGGCCAACTCGATACGTGCCTTCAGCTTAACGAAAATCGGTCGGCGGCCGGGCGCGTTCAGGTTCGAAACCATGTCGGGCAGCTCGACGAAAATAGGCACATGCGGGGTTGCCGCAGCCTCCTTGCCATCGCCTTTGCCATCGGCCTTGGTCTCGGCCTTGGCAGGCTCGTGCGACATGCCGAGCAAACCCGGCAGGATCCCTGAAAACCACAACCCGGCGAGGATGACGATCAGCAAGACCGGGGCGGCAATAAGGATCAGCTTTTTCTTGCCACCCTTAGCCTTGCCCGTACCCTTGGCCCCCGCCGCATCGCCGGATATCGCGATCGCCGCAGCTGCCGTCATCTCTGCACCCCACCATTCCTAAGGGGGCAGTCTGCCGGAAGATGGTTGCGCACGGGTTAATGGAAGTCGATGGGAAACGCCCAAATGCCGCCGCAATGCACCACGATAAGCAGTGTACCGGGGGGTGCGCGACAGCCATGCAGGGATCTCAATGCAATCCTCACCAACCTACAATCTCCTAGGCCTGCTCGCAGCCGGCTTGCCGCCCAGCGCGGATTACGCGCCGGCGCGCGCCGACCTGAACGGCACCTGGCGGTGCGACGACGGCGGGCTGTATTTCGTCCGTCAGATCGGGCCGGACGTGCTTTGGTACGGCGAGGGGTCATCCGACCGGCCGTTCTTTGCCAATGTGGCGCATGGCAGGATGGAAGATGACGGCCGCGTCCGCTTGATGTGGGCGGATGTGCCGAAAGGCACCACCGGGAAATGCGGCGCGCTCGTCCTGCACGTCGGGCATGATGGCGAGATGCACGCGGTCACCGCGACCGGCGGCTTCGGCGGCCGGGTATGGACGCGTTGACCCGGCAGGTTGTGCCGACAGGGCAATCTCGGCTCTAGGCCGCAGACGCTGTTTTCTAAGGAATACGGCATAAACGGGGTGGTACGCGACTTGCGCTGATTGGCACGAACCAGCCGGACACCGTTGCCATGCAGATCGCCACGAACGTCGCCCTTTCCCGCATCGTCGCGCAGCAACGCGCCATGGACGTGACCGCCACCAACCTCGCCAACGCGGACACCCCGGGGTTCAAGACCGGCCACACGTTGTTCGCGGACTGGCTCAGCACACAAACCGGCGTCGACCCGGTGCGAGGCGGCCGGGTGGTCGCCTTCACGCAGGACCGCTCCACTTACCGCGATCAGGCGGCCGGCCCGCTCAACCACACCGGCAACCCGCTCGACCTGGCGATCACCGGCCCAGGGTTTTTCACCGTGCAGACCAAGGCCGGCCCGATGCTGACCCGCGCCGGGCGGTTCAACATGCAGCCGGACGGCACGGTCGCCGACGATGACGGCGACGCCCTGCTCGACACCGCGGGCAAGCCCGTGCGCGTCGCGGCCGCCGACACCCAGCTGGCAGTCGCCGGCGACGGCACGCTCAGCAGCGAGAACGGCCAGTTGGGCAAGATCGGCGTGGTGCAGCCGGCCGACGTGAACCGCATGCAGACCCAGGGAAATCGGCTGCTATCGGCCGCCACCCCGACCACGGCGGTGGCACAGCCGATGGTGGTGGGTGGCGCGCTGGAACAGAGCAACGTGCAGCCCGTCGCCGAGACCACGCGGATGATGAACGACCTGCGGGAGTTTCAATTCGTCACCCAGTTCGTGGAGGCCGAGGGCCAGCGCGAACAAACCGCCATCGACAAACTCACGCAGCACCAGACCTAAAGGAGGGCCATCATGCGCTCGCTCGACATCGCATCCACCGGGATGCAGGCCCAGCAGACCAACGTAGACGTTATCTCCAACAACCTGGCCAACATGACGACGACCGGCTTCAAGCGGCGCCGGGCGGAATTCCAGGATCTGGTCTACGAGAACCTGCGCCGGGTCGGTTCGAACACCTCGGACACGGGAACGGTGGTGCCGGCCGGCGCGCAGATCGGCCTTGGCGTGCGCACCGCGGCCATCTACCGCATCAACGAACAGGGCACGCTGCAGCAGACGTCCAACAGCTTGGACCTCGCCATCCAGGGCAACGGGTATTTTCCCGTGACGCTGCCTTCGGGCGACACCGCCTACACGCGGGACGGCACATTCGCCTTGGCCCCGGACGGCACCATCGTGACGGCGGACGGCTACCCGATCGCGGGCGGCATCGTGGTGCCGACCAATGCCACCTCCGTCACGATCAGCTCGAACGGTTCGGTGCAGGTCAGCCAGGCCGGGCAGGCCGCGCCCACCACGGTCGGCACGATCCAGCTGGCGGTGTTCGCGAACGAGGCCGGGCTGGACGCCAAGGGGGACAACCTGTTCCTGCAGAGCGCAGCCAGCGGCAATCCGGTGACGGGCAACCCGACCTCGGCCGGGTTCGGCAGCGTGATGCAGGGCTTCGTCGAGGGCTCGAACGTCAACGTGGTCACTGAGATCTCCAACCTCATCACCGCCCAGCGCGCCTACGAGATGAACAGCAAGGTCATCACGACGTCGGATCAGATGCTCTCAACCCTCACGAACCTGCGGTGATCACGATGCGCATTCCCCTTGCCCTGCTCGGGCTGCTCGCCCTTCCGGTCCACGCCGCAACGCTGCGGGGCGGCACGACGCTGTCCAACTCGGCGGTTCGCCTGTCCGACCTGTTCGACGGCGTGGAGCAGGACCGCGCGATCGGGCCGGGACCGGAGCCTGGCGGGCGCATCATCGTGGAGGCACCACAGCTCGCGGCGATCGCCCGCCAGTTCAACGTGGATTGGCGGCCGGCCAGCATGGCGGACCGCATCGTGCTGGAGCGGCCGGGACGAACCTTCCCGCGGGAGGAGGCGGTTGCAGCGCTCCGCATTGCCCTTGGGGTAGCGGGGGTCGCGGCGGACGCGGATATCGACATGCCCGGCTTCGTCGGGCCGATGGTGCCGGCCGAGGCGGTGACGCACGCCGAGGTTGGGCAAGTCGACTACAACCCGGTCGAGGGACGGTTCACCGCCGTGCTGTCGGTGACAGCGCCGGGCATGAACCCTGAACACACGCGGTTGTCGGGCCAGATCGTCGAGATGGTGGAACTCCCGGTGGCGGTGCGCCGCATGATGCCGGGCGACGTGATCGGCAAAGGCGACATTCAGGTATCGCGGCTTCGCGCCAGCGCCGTCCGCGGGGAGGTTGCCCGATTCCCCGCCCAGGCGATCGGCATGCAAATGCGCCATCCCGTCGGGCCGGGTGCGCCCTTGCTGATGGCCGATCTCGGGCGGCCGTTAATGGTTCAGAAAGGCGACCCGGTTCAGATGGAGCTGCAAACTGCGGGCCTGCAGCTATCGGCGCAGGGGATTGCGATCGATAGCGGCGCGATGGGTGAGCGGGTGCGGGTGCTGAACTCATCGTCCCGCGCTGTCCTGGATGCCGAGGTGGAGGGGAGTGGCCGGGTGCGAATCAGCGGGACGACGCCGACGATACTGGCCCCTGGCGCGCCGATGCCCGTCCGGTTGGCCGCACGATGAAGGCCGCATGGGTGCTGGTGCCGGCCTTGGCCCTGTCGGGCTGCGGCACGCTGTCCAAGCTGGCCGAGATCGGGCGCCCGCCGGAGTTGTCGCCGATCACCAACCCGGTGCAGGACCCGAGTTGGCGCCCGATCTCGATGCCGATGCCACGGCCGGACTTGGCGCCGACCCAGGTGAACAGCCTTTGGCGCTCCGGCAGCCGAGCGTTCTTCAAGGATCAGCGGGCGGCCCAGGTGGGCGACATCCTGACGGTTTTGGTAAACGTCGCCGACACGGCCAATCTCGCCAATGCCACCACAACGACGCGGACCGGGAGCGAGGCCGCCGGAATTCCGAACCTGCTCGGCCTGGAGACGAAGGCCGCGGCGAGCGGGATCGACCCGAAGAACTTGCTGAACACGAACAGCACGAATGCCAACGTCGGCACCGGCACGGTGAAGCGCGCCGAGACGATTACCTTGCGGCTGGCCGGGGTGATCACGCAGGTGCTGCCCAACGGCAACCTGGTGGTGAGCGCAAAGCAGGAGATCCGGATCAACAGCGAACTGCGGGAGCTGCTGATCAGCGGCGTGATTCGCCCGCAGGATATCGCCAGCGACAACACGGTGACGCATGACCGGATGGCCGAGGCCCGGATTGCCTATGGCGGCCGCGGCACGCTCACCGACATCCAACAGCCGCGTTATGGGCAACAGCTCATGGATATCCTGCTGCCGTTCTAGGACAGCGATTGCGTCTAACGGCTCCGACCGTAGGGTGGGCTCCTACAGCCCACCACCTTGCCACGGCTGGGGGCCTGGGAGCCCCCTTGCATCATAGCCGCAAAAGTGGACTCACTCCCGGTAAGGGCTGCCCTAGAAAGCCGCGCCAGCCGGTCAGACTAGAGCCCTCAGTCGTCCCGGTGCACGCGCTCCATCCGCTCGTGGCGCTCCTGCGCCTCGATCGAGAGGGTGGCGATCGGGCGGGCTTCCAGACGCTTGAGGCCGATCGGCTCGCCGGTCTCCTCACAGAAGCCGTAGGTGCCGGCCTCGATACGCTGCAGCGCCTGGTCGATCTTGCTGATCAGCTTGCGGGCTCGGTCTCTGGTTCGAAGTTCCAGCGCCCGATCGGTTTCGACGCTGGCACGGTCGGTGATATCGGCTTCGTGGATGCCGCCTTCGGACAAGCTGGCCAGGGTGCCGTCCGCTTCCCGCAGCAGGTCGTTGCGCCAGCGCAGCAGCTTTTGGCGGAAGTATTCGGCCTGCCGGGGTTCCATGAACTCCTCGGCCTCGCCCGGGCGGTAATCAGGGGGCAAAGTGAGCATCATATGCGCCATCCTTCGCGGTTGAACGCCGTCGGGCCGCGTTTGCGCGGGTGTATAGCCGCGCAACTTCGTGTCGCCAAGAGCACAGAAGTGGATGACAATGCGTGATCAAAGCGGGCCGTTGCCGATGACAAATACTGTGGCCGGGAAATCACACTTTCCGACGCGCCAGCTCCACATGGGCCCGCAGCGCAACGGCCGCGAGCACATCCCGCAGACCCGGATCGGCCGCCTCGGGGGCGTGTTCCACCAGCGCCGCGAGACGCTCGAGGGCTCCGTCGTCCGGATCGTCCCCGAGTAGGCTGAGTTGCAGCCGGGCGAGCGCGTCCAACAGGGCGCGGCCGTGTTGCCGGGCCCGCCGATCCCGGGCCGGCGCGTTCTCCACCTCCTGCAGCAGCAACAAGCCGTCCAGCCCGGCGGCGGCGGCGGCCGCCGACGGCCCGGCCGACGTTTCCACCCCCGAGCCGACGTTGAAGCCAGCCCCGCCCGCCCCCGCCCGCGTCGCGCCAGGCGGTGTCGCGGCCACTCCAGCCAACCCCCGGATCATCATCTGCTCGGCTCCTTTTGCCCGGCGCGGCAGCTTTTGCCGAGCCGTACCCCGGCGAAATCCCCGCAAATAGCCGTTTCACTGCTGGCACGAGGCTTGCGCTGAGGCTGCCACAGCCCTTGCGGTTGGGATCACGCTGAGTGGCGAGACATTGCCAATCAAAGCTGAACGAGATGGAAAGACCTGCCCTGGTGCGAATCCTCCTGGCCATGCTGCTCCTCCTGCTGCCGGCCGTCGCCTCCGCCCAGGTGCGGATCAAGGACATCGCCGACGTCGAGGGGATCCGCGAGAACCAGCTCGTCGGCTACGGCCTCGTCGTCGGGTTGAACGGAACCGGCGACAAGCTGGACAGCAACGTGTTCACCCGGCAGTCGCTTATCGGCATGTTGGAGCGGCTCGGCGTCAACACCCGGGACCAGGAATCCAAGCTGCAGACCAAGAACGTCGCGGCGGTCATGGTCACGGCCAACCTTCCTGCTTTCGCCCGCGGCGGCAGCCGTTTCGATGTCAGCGTCTCCGCGCTGGGCGACGCGAAGGATCTCACCGGCGGCACGCTGCTGGTAACTCCCCTGCTCGGCGCCGATGGCGAGGTATACGGCGTGGCCCAGGGCGCCTTGTCGACGGGGGCGATCTCCGCACGCGGTGCCGCCACCTCGGTCACGCGCAACGTGCCGACGGCGGCGCGGATCGCCAACGGGGCCATCGTGGAAAAGGAAGTGCCTTACCAACTCGGCAGCCGGCCCGAATTGCGGCTCGGGCTGCGCAACGCGGACCTGACCACGGCGCGCCGCATCGCCAGCGCCATCAACGCGGCGCTCGGCGCTGGGGTGGCGGCGGCGCGTGACCCTCGCACCGTCGCGCTGAACCTGGGCAGCCGTGACGTGATCGACGCGCTCGGCCTGATCGAGAACCTGCGGGTCGAGCCGGACAACGCGGCCGTCGTCGTGATCGACGAGGCCAGCGGCACGATCGTCATGGGCGCCAACGTGCGGATCAGCACCATCGCCATCGCGCAGGGCAACCTCACCATCCGGGTGACGGAGACGCCGCAAGTCTCGCAGCCCGGCCCGCTGTCGAATGGAACGACCACCACGGTCCCGCGCACCAATGTGCAGGTGGACGATTCGTCGGACAAGAAACTCGGGATCCTATCTGCCAGCCCCACGCTGCGGGACCTGGTGGCCAGCCTGAATTCGCTGGGCGTCGGACCGCGGGACCTGATCAGCATCCTGCAATCGATCAAGGCGGCCGGCGCGCTCCAAGCCGACCTGCAGGTGCGCTGATGGACGCGCCCGCGATCACCACCAACCTGCCGCCGGCAGAAGTGCAGAAGGCCTGGAAGGCGGCCCAGGATTTCGAGGCGATGACGCTTAACGAATTCCTCAAGCCTATGTTCGACACTGTCGATCTCTCTTCCAGCCCATTGGGCGGCGGCGACGGTGAGGCGCAGTGGAAACCGATGATGATCGACGCGATGGCCAAGAACATCTCGCACGCCGGCGGCCTGGGGCTCGCGCAACCGGTGTTCCACCAGATGATCCAGATGCAGGAAGCCAGGAGCCACGCGCCATGACGCACGATCTGCTGTCCGCGACGGTTCGCCTGGCCGGCACGCTGGAGGCCGAGAACGTGGCGTTGCGTGCGCTGAACCTTCCCGCCGCGGTCGCCCTGCTGGCGGAGAAGCAGGCGGCAACGGACGCGTTCGATGCCGCGCGCAACGCGGCACCACCGGTCCGGTCCGAAGCGCTGCGGGGAGCCGCATCCCGCCTCATGTCGCAGGCCGACGAGAACCGGCGGTTGCTCGAACGCGCGATCCAGGTGCAGACCCGCGTGATGGGCATCATTGCCGGTGCGGCGCGGGCGAACAATCCCGCCCCACGCTACGGACGGTCCGGCGCCTATGCTCCGCGTGCGCCGACAGGCTGGGCCTTATCTTCACGCGCATGACGCGCGGGATCTTCAAGACGCGCATGACGCGCAGGACCTTCAAGACGCGCATGACGCGCGGGGCCCGGCGTGATAGCGTCGCCCGATGGCCGAGTTCAGCTTCTATCTGCCGCCGGGGCCCGTCGCGCACGAGGGCGGCGGCGCTTACATCCGCAACCTTGCCGCGGCCCTGACGGAGGCGGGCCATACAATCGACCTGGATGGCACCGCGACGCCGGGTTCGGTGCGCGTGATCGATGGCGCCGCGTTGGCCGGGACGCCGCACGAGCAGGTCAAGGGCGCGATCGGGCTCATCCACCATACGACACCGCTTGCGGAGCCGGGCGCGCGAGACGCGATGCAGGCGGCGGAGCGCGAGCGGTTGCCGCTGCTCAACCGAGTCATCGCGACGAGCGAGTTGGTCCGCAAGCGGCTGATCGAAGAGTTTGGCGCCGACCCGGACCGCACCGTCGCGATCCGGCCCGGCGTCCCGCAGGCGCCTCGCAGCAAGGGTTCGGGCGGGCCTGAGTGTCATGTGCTGTCGGTTGGGGCGGTCGTGCCGCGCAAGGGGCACGCGGTCCTGCTCCAAGCTCTCGCCCGGCTATTCGACCTACCCTGGCGACTTGTGATCGTCGGCGACACTGCACGCGACCCGGCCTCTGCCGCCGCTCTGGTGCACCAGGCGGAGGCGGCAGGGATGGCCGCGCGCGTGCGGTTCGCAGGCGTGCTCGACGATGCGGCGCTCGAGGCGCAGTGGCAGCACGCCGACATGTTCGCCCTCGCGACGGAGTGGGAAGGCTACAGCGCGCCGGTTGCCGAGGCACTCCGCCGAGGTTTGCCGGTTGCGGTGACGAATGGTGGCGCGGCGGCGGAACTGGTGACGCCGGAAATGGGCGTGGTCGTTCATCCGGGTGACGCCGATGGCATGTCGAAGGCGATGCGCCGGGTCATCTTCGACACGGCGCTACGAGCGGACATGGCGGAGGCGGCATGGCAATCCGGTCGTGCCCTCCCAGACTGGCCTGCACAGGCCGCGCGATTCATTGAGGCAGTAGAATGATCCTGGGCTGTATCGCAGACGACTTCACCGGCGCTACCGATCTTGCGTCGACCCTGGTGCGGGGCGGCATGCGAACCGTCCAATTGATCGGCGTGCCCGATGGCGCGGTGCCGGATGCGGATGCCGTGGTCATAGCGCTGAAGTCCCGCACGTCACCGGTGGCCGAAGCCGTCGGTGACAGCCTGGCCGCTCTGCGTTGGTTGCAGGCGGCGGGATGCCGGCAGGTGTTCCAGAAATACTGCTCGACCTTCGACAGCACGGACGCCGGCAATATCGGGCCGGTGGCGGATGCACTGGTGGCGGCACTCGGCTGCGGCTTCGCCCTGGCCTGCCCCGCCTTCCCCGCCAACAACCGGTCGGTGTTCCAGGGGCACCTCTTTGTCGGCACGGCGCTGCTGAACGAGAGCGGGATGGAACATCATCCGCTCACCCCGATGCGCGACGCCAACCTGGTGCGCGTCCTGTCGCACCAGACCGAGGGCACGGTCGGATTGGTGCCGTGGGCCACGGTCAGCCAGGGTGCGCAGGCGATCCGACGTGCGATGGGCGCGCTCAAGGAACAGGGCCGGCGCTACGCGATCGTCGACGCGATCACCGAGGCCGACCTGATGGCGATCGGCGAGGCCGCAGCGGGGCATGCGCTGATCACCGGTGGCTCGGGCGTCGCGATGGGGCTGCCCGCCAACTTTCGCGCGGCCGGGCTGCTCCCCGAGCGAAGTGACGTCGCCGACCTTCCAAAGGTTGCGGGCCACGCAGCGGTGCTGTCCGGCTCGTGCTCGCGTGCAACGCTGTATCAGTTGGGCGCAGCGAAGGACCGGGTGCCGACCTTGCAACTGGATCCGCTTGCCACACCCGACGCCGGAGCGCTCGCCGCGCAAGCCTTGGCGTGGGCCGATGGCAAGCTGGGTGATGCACCCGTGGTGATCGCCGCCTCGGCACCGCCCGAGCAGGTCGCGGCCCTGCAGGACAAGCTCGGGCGGGAGGCCGCCGGTGGCTTGATCGAGGACACGCTGGCAACTGTCGCTGCGGGCCTGGTGGAACGTGGCGTGCGGCGGATGGTGGTCGCGGGCGGCGAGACGTCCGGCGCGGTCGTGTCGCGGCTGGGTGTGCGGCAGCTGCGGATTGGTGCGGAGATCGATCCTGGCGTGCCCTGGACCTACGCGGAGGGAACCGGGCCGGCGATGCGGCTGGCGCTGAAGTCCGGCAATTTCGGTGGGCGGGATTTCTTTACGGGCGCCTTCGAAGCGGCTTAGGAACCGCCTGAAGCTACCCTCTCCCGCTGGACGGGAGAGGGACCGTGATGAAGCGGCAGTCGTTCGACCGAACGGCGCGCTAGTTGATCGAGTCGCTGGTATTCGTAGTGGTCGGTTCGGGCGTGCCAGCGGGGGACTTGCGACGCCGGGTCGTCTTCGGCGTGGAGCTCAGTTCCTTGGCAGCCGCCGAGCGCGCTGCGGGGGACTTCGCCGTCCGCATCGTCTTGGAGGCTTCGCTCTTGTTTGCAGCGGGCTTGCTCGCAGCGGGCTTGCTTGCAGCGGGCTTGGCCGCCGCTTTCTTCGTCGCCGCTGGCTTCGCGGCGGCCGGCTTCGTGGCCTTCGCTGCCGGCTTGGCCGGGGCCTTGGCGACCGCCGCCTTCTTCGCAGGCGCAGCAGCCTTCGTCTTGCTCGTGGAGCTGAGCGCCTTGGCCGCCTCGGACCGCGCCGCGGGAGACTTCGCCGTCCGCATCGTCTTCGCCGCTTCGGTCTTGGTGGCGGGCTTGGCTGCAGCCTTCGTCTTTGCCGGCGCCTTGGCCGTCTTCGGCTCCGCCTTCGCCGTCACAGGAGCAGCCTTCGTCGCCTTGGGAGCTGCCGCTTTCTTGGCGGGGGCCTTGGGTGCAGCCTTCGGCGCGGTCTTGGTCGCGGCGCGCACGGCCATCGCCTGCGCGCGCGGGGTAGCCATCGGTTCTTCGTTGCTCATTGTTCCAGGTTCCTTAGGGGCCGTTTCGAGTGACGCAAGAAAACGAACGGCCGCGTATGCAGCCAGTTCCTCCGAGCAGCAGGTGAACGCCGGCGACGCGCGCGGAGTGCGTGGCCGGCGACTTGCAAACACGGTCAGCGCCGTGCCGCGGAAGCAGGATGATGCCGTGGCAAGACCTTGCCACGCCGTGCTGCGAGTGGGACTGGCGTCGGTGCAAGTGCCGTACTCCCTGCCATCCTGCGTCGCGATCGATGTCTAGCGAATCGATCGCGACGCATGCAGTTCCGCTATCTCGCGCTCGCCGTTCGCATGTCAAACAAAAACGTCAACTTTTACTTGCCTCGTCCAACAATAAGCGGTTTTGGACCGTTTAAGCCGTCCGCTGCGCCAACGGCACGAAGGTGCGGTCCTCCGGACCGGTGTAGTTTGCAGCCGGGCGGATGATCTTGTTGTCGATGCGCTGCTCCATCACATGCGCCGCCCAACCGGACGTGCGGGAGATGACGAACAACGGTGTGAACATCGCCGTCGGCACGCCCATCCGGTGATACGACACCGCACTGAACCAATCGAGGTTGGCAAACATCTTCTTGGTCTCGTGCATCACGGCCTCGAGCCGGTCGGCGATATTGAAGATCGCCATGTTGCCGGCCTCCTCGGACAGTTGCTTCGCGACGCCCTTGATCACGACGTTACGCGGATCGCTGACGGTGTAGACCGGGTGACCGAAGCCGATCACCACCTCCTTGTTCGCGACCCGGCGGCGAATGTCGGCCTCCGCCTCGTCGGGCGTCGCGTAACGCTGCTGCACCTCGAGCGCCACCTCGTTCGCACCACCGTGCTTGGGGCCGCGCAGTGCACCGATGCCGCCGGTGATCGCGGAATAAAGGTCCGAACCCGTGCCGGCGATGACGCGGCAGGTGAAGGTGGACGCATTGAACTCGTGCTCGGCATACAGGTTCAGCGACGTGTGCATCGCGCGTACCCACGAGGCCGACGGCGCCGTGCCGTGCAGCAGATGCAGGAAGTGGCCACCGATGCTGTCGTCGTCGGTCTCCACTTCGATGCGCTTGCCGTTCTGCGACCAGTGGAACCAGTACAGCAGCATCGAACCGAGGCTCGCCATCAGCCGGTCCGCGATATCGCGCGCACCCGGGTGGTTGTGATCGTCCCGCTCGGGCAGCGCGCAGCCGAGGGCCGACACGGCCGTGCGCATGACGTCCATCGGATGGGTCGCGGCTGGCAACGCTTCGAGTACGCTGCGGACAGAGGCGGGGATGCCGCGCAGCGCACGCAGCTTGGCCTTGTAGGCGCGCAGCTGCGCCTCGGTCGGCAGCGTGTCGTGGACGAGCAGGTGGGCGATCTCCTCGAACTCGCAGGTCTCGGCGATCTCGAGGATGTCGTAGCCGCGGTAGTGCAGATCGTTGCCGGTGCGGCCGACGGTGCACAGCGCGGTGTTGCCGGCAGTGACGCCGGAGAGCGCCACGGACTTCTTGGGCTTGTTTACGAGGGTCTCGGACATGGTCTTCCACTCCAGTTAGAACAGGGCTCTGCCCTGCACCCGCCAAAGGACAGTCGTCCTTTGGAAACCTAGTACCAGGGGTGAAGGGGACGGCTCTCTTTCACGAGTTGGCCCCTTCCTGGCGGAGCCTAAAAGATGCCTGGCTTCGCTTCGACTAACGCCCCATTCGGCAATACGACGTTCAATTGGTCGAGCTCACCCGCCGTCAGCTCCGGCAGCGACTGCACCGCCTGCAGGAACCGCGCGGCCTCCTTCGGCGTGATCAGCCCGTCCGTCATGACGTGGAACTTGCCGATGTAGTCGTCGCGTCCCCACGGTGTCGCACCCAGCGGATGCGCGTTGGCGATCGCCAGTTCGTCCTCGATCACCGAGCCGTCCTTCATCGTGATCACGACGCGTGCGCCAAACGCGAGTTCATTCGGATCGCGCGAGTGGTAGCGCTGCGTCCACGCCGCGTCCTCGGTGGTTTCGATCTTGTGCCACAGCTCCACCGTGTCCCGCCGCTTGGCGCGCGCCGGTGCGTAGCTGTCCACGTGGTGCCAGCGCCCGTCCTGCAGGGCGACGGCGAAGATGTACATGATCGAGTGGTCGAGCGTCTCGCGGCTGGCCTTCGGGTCCATCTTCTGCGGGTCGTTGGCGCCGGTGCCGATGACGTAGTGCGTGTGGTGGCTGGTGTGGATGACGATCTTCTCGACCTTCTTGGTGTCGCCCACCTGCTCGCGCATGCGGAACGCGAGGTCGATCAGCGCCTGGCTCTGGTATTCGGCCGAGTGCTCCTTGGTGTAGCTGTCCATGATGGCGCGCTTCGGCTCCTTCGGGCCGGGCAGCGGCACGGAATACTGCGCGTCCTTGCCGTCCAGCATCCAGGCGATCACGCTGTCCTCGCCTTCGTAGATCGGGCTGGGCGCACCCTCGCCCCGCATCGCGCGGTCCACCGCTTCGATCGCGAGCTTGCCGGCGTGCGATGGCGCGTACGCTTTCCACGAGCTGATCTCGCCCTTGCGCGACTGCCGGGTCGTGAAGCTGACATGCACCGCCTGCTGCACCGCCTGGTAGATCACGTCCGTCTTCAATCCGAGCAGCGTGCCGATGCCGGCCGCCATCGCCGGGGCGAGATGGGCGATGTGGTCGATCTTGTGCTCGTGCAGGCAGATCGCGCGCACCAGGTCGATCTGGATCTCGTAGCCGGTCGCGAGCCCGCGGATGAGGTCGGCGCCCGACTTGTCCAGCGTCTGCGCCACCGCGAGAATCGGCGGAATGTTGTCGCCGGGGTGGGAGTAGTCGGCCGCGAGGAAGGTATCGTGCATGTCCAGTTCGCGCACCGCCGTGCCGTTCGCCCATGCGGCCCACTCCGGACTGAAGCGCATCTTGGACGGCAGGCCGAACACCGTGGCGCCGCCTTTGCGCGGATGCCCCATCGCCATGCCGCGCGCCGATGTCGGGGCGGAACGGTTGACCGAGGCGATCGCGACCGCCGCGTTGTCGATGATACGGTTGACGATCATGTCCGCCACGTCCGGCTGCACCCGCACCTTGTCGGCGGCGACGGCTGCGATCTTCCAAGCGAGCTGGTCCTCCCGCTTGAGCACGTCCTTGGATGGATGAACACGGACGTCGTGACTGATCATGTAGAGAACTCCCTCGATTGCGGCCCCTCGATTGCGGCCTAGTCTTAGTCCAGCTTCCTAGGAGCGGCTGCTGCATGGGGCAAGCGCAGCTGCCGGCACAGTCGAGTCGTTTTAGGCAGCGGAATGGCGTATGCTGTCCTGCCGCCCAACGAGGTCCCGCGATGCCCGACACCAACGCCCCCACGAGGTGGGAGCCCGACCGGACGCCACGAACGACGCCATGGCCCTTGCCAGCCCTGCCCGTGGCGATGCTGCGCGGGGCGCGAGGATTGTGCCCGGCCTGCGGGCTGACGCACGTCTTCATCGGCTACCTGCGCGTGGTGCCAGTCTGCGCAGTCTGCTCGGCGCCGCTCGGCGAGCTGCGGGCGGACGACGCACCGCCGTATTTCACCGTCTTCATCGTGGCCCATGTCGTGGTCGGGCTGATGTTCGCCACCTACCGGGCCTACGACCCGCCGTATTGGGTTCAGGCCATCATTTGGTTGCCCGCCACGGTCATCTTGTCGGTGCTGCTGTTGCGCCCGATCAAAGGCGCCACGCTCGGGCTGATGCTGAAACTCGGCATGATGAAGCCGGCTGACGAGTGAGCGGGTCGGACGTGACGTCACGCGAGCGGATCGAGCGCGTCATTCTGGATGGCGAGGCGCTGACCCGGCTCTCGCCGCTTCAGGAAGCCGACCAGATCCAAGCCACCAACGATCTCGCCGCCGAGAACCGCTTCGCCCTGACGGCGAAGCCCGGTCCCTACGCGCTGCATCTCTCGGTGCAGGAAGGGCGGCTGGTGTTCGACGTGCGCGACCTGGCGGATGCGCCGTTGCAGGCGGTGGTGCTGGCACTCGGCCCGTTCCGCGGACTGATCAAGGATTACCAGATGTTGGTGGACAGCCATGTGATGGCCATGGAGGAGGGTCGCGCCGAGCGCATCCAGGCCATCGACATGGGCCGCCGCGGGCTGCACAACGAGGGCGCCGCGCTGATGGTGGAGCGGCTGGACGGCAAGATCACGATCGACTTCCCCACGGCACGCCGGCTGTTCACCCTCGTCTGCGTTCTGCATCAAAGGATATAGCCTCGCTTTGAAGATCGACGGAACGCCCTATCGCTGCGTCTGGCTGGAGCCATCGGATGGCTGGTCGGTCCGCATCATCGACCAGACGAAGCTGCCGTGGTCGCTCGACTTCCTGCGGCTGACGACGGTGGGCGAAGCGGCCCATGCGATCCGCACGATGCAGGTTCGCGGCGCCCCGCTGATCGGAGCCGTGGCGGCGTATGGCATGGCGCTGGCGCTCCGCGACAACTGCTCGACCGAGGCGATGGAGCGCGCCGCTGCACAGTTGAATGCCACGCGGCCGACCGCGGTGAACCTGAAATGGGCCACCAACCGCATGTTGACCCGGCTGCGCAACACCGCCTCCGCCGACCGCGTCCGCGTCGCCTACGAGGAGGCCGCACTGATCGCGGAGGAGGACGTCGCCCAGAACAAGGCGATCGGTGAACACGGCGCCGGGCTGATCCGCGACGTGCACGCGGCGACCGGCCGTCCGGCCCGCGTACTCACCCATTGCAATGCCGGCTGGCTCGCGACGGTCGATTGGGGCACGGCACTCGCCCCGATCTACGCCGCGTTCGAGGAGAAGATACCGGTCGAGGTTTGGGTTGACGAGACCCGGCCGCGCAACCAGGGCGCCTTCCTCACCGCCTGGGAACTGGGGCGCCATGGCGTGCCGCACACGGTGATCGCGGACAATGCCGGCGGACACCTGATGCAGCGTGGCGAGGTGGATCTCGTGATCGTCGGCACCGACCGCGTCACCAAGACGGGCGACGTGGCCAACAAGATCGGAACCTACCTCAAGGCGCTTGCGGCGCAGGACAACAATGTTCCGTTCTGGGTGGCCTGCCCGTCGTCCACGATCGACTGGTCGGTATCGGACGGCTTGACCGAGATCGAGATCGAGGAGCGCGAGGCAAGCGAGGTCACCACCGTCACCGGCCGCGGGCTGGACGGCAAGATCACGACCGTGCGCACCGCCGCCTCGGGCAGCCCGGCCGCCAACCCGGCGTTCGACGTGACCCCGGCGCGGCTGGTTACGGGATTGATCACCGAACGTGGACGCTGCGCGGCAACGGCAGAGGGCCTGTCGACGCTGTTCCCCGGCCATAACTGAAGACCCCTGCACAATGCTCCGACCGACCGCCGCGCTGTTTGCTGCTGCTTGCCTTGCCGCCTGTGCCGCCCGCCCCCCCGCCCCACCTGCCCCGACCGCAGCCGTGCCTTCGGTACCGGCCGCCGGTTTCGGCCAGGTGCCGCCGTTTGCCCGCCTGGGGTACGCCCCGTTCTCCCGCGCCGACGCGATCGCGATCGCGTTGCGGGAATGGCGCGTGTTCAACTCGCCGGTGGACGACGATCCGCCGGGCACCCGCCCGCCGCGTGGCCCGGACGAGAAGCCGGAGCGCTATCCCGGGCTATGGGAGCGGGTTGGCGAGTATTGGTGGAACGGCGAGGACGCCGGGTCGGTGACGGCGTATTGGACGGGTAAGCACGATGCCAACGGCCAGGTGTTCCCCGCCGGGCAAGATGGCCATTACGCGTGGTCGGCGGCGTTCATCTCCTACGTCATGCGTATTGCCGGCGCCGGTGAGCGGTTCCCGTATTCCGCCGCGCATGCCGACTACATCAACGCGGCCAAGACCCAGGCGGACGCGGGCGGCGGCCCCCTGGTCGTGACGGCGCAGCGGGTCGATGCGTACGCGCCGGTGCCAGGGGACATCATCTGCATGGCGCGTGGCCATAGTGGCGCGCTGACGTATGACCAACTGCCGACGCCATCCTCGTTCCCCGGCCATTGCGACATCGTCGTGGCGGCGGGCGGCGGCCAGCTCACCGTCATCGGCGGCAACGTAGATGATGCGGTGACCGAAAAACACGTCCCGACGACGCCTTCCGGCATGTTGGCCGACCCGGTCACGGGCGTGGTGGACACGCGCTACCCATGGTTCGTGGTGCTGCGCGTGTCGTATGACGCCTAACCTTCTGCCTCTCCCGTAAAGGCCGGGAGAGGCAGAAGGGCGTGAACGGGGCCGACCTCCGCGCTGTGCTGGCCGATTGGCTGGCGATGCCGCTGGTGCAGATGAACGTGTCGCTCGCGACGGCCTTCGTGCTGGGCACGGCGATCGGGTTCGAGCGGCAGTGGCGGCAGCGTAATGCCGGGTTGCGGACCAACGTGCTCGTCTGCATCGGCGCCGCCGCGTTCTCCGCACTCGGGATCCGGCTGCTCGGCATGGATGGCGGCACGCGCATCATCGCCTACGTGGTGTCCGGCATCGGCTTCCTCGGCGCGGGCGTCATCCTCAAGGACGGCGGCACCGTGCGCGGGCTGAATACGGCGGCGACCCTCTGGTGCTCGGCCGCGGTCGGCGCCTTCGCGGGCAGCGGCCTGCCGGGCGAGGCGGCGTCGCTCACCGTATTCGTTCTCGCCGGCAACACGTTGCTACGGCCGCTGGTCAACTGGGTGAACCGACGCCCGACCGCCGACTCCGGCACCGAGCAGCGCTACAGCGTCCTGGTCACCTGCCGGCAAGCGGACCTGGCCGACGTTCGCGACCTGCTGGCCGATACGCTCGAAGCCGCGAACTATCCGGTCCAGGACATCGAGGTCACTCCCGGCAGCGGCCCGCTCATCGAACTCGCGGCGACGCTCACCTCGCTCGAGGCGGATGCCGGCGAGTTGGACGCGCTGACGGACCGGCTGGAACAGTCCCCCATGATCGAGAGCGCGACCTGGGCGTCGAGCATCACCGGGTAGCGGATCAGTCGCGCGTCCACGGCAGGCCGTCGGCTTGCCATCCCGCCACCGTGCCACGCTCGCCGCGCCCGTCCGGCGGGCCTTCGAACCCGTCGGCGATGTTGTAGCTGTGGGTGAACCCGGCGGCCTGTGCGGCCTGGGCTGCGGCCGTCGAACGCACCCCGCTGCGGCAGAGGAAGTAGATGTGATCGTCTTCGGTCACCCCGGCGGCGCGCATCTCGGCCAGGAAATTGCCGTTGACCTGCATGGTCGGTGCGACCTGCCATGACACCAGCGCCGGCTGCTTGCCCGCCTCCGTGAGGTCGGGGACGCCGATCTGTGCCCATTCGATATCGGTGCGCACGTCCACCAGGCGGGCCTTTGGATCGCTGTTCAGTGCTTCCCAGACCTGTTTCGGCGCGACGTTCTCTACCATGTTCCAATTTCCAAAACCGGCCCAGAAGGTGCCCCAGCACGATGCAAAGCACAAACCCGATACAAGCCATGGACGGCATGATCGCCGCGATCGGCCATACGCCGCTGATCCATCTGCGCCGCGCGTCGGCGGCCACCGGCTGCACCATCCTGGGCAAGGCGGAGTTCATGAACCCCGGCGGCTCGGTGAAGGACCGCGCCGGGCTCGCCATCATCGCCGACGCCGAGGCCCGCGGCGTGCTGAAACCCGGCGGCACCATCGTGGAGGGCACCGCAGGCAACACCGGCATCGGCCTGACGCTGGTCGCCAACGCCCGCGGCTATCGCAGCGTCATCGTGATGCCGGAGACCCAGAGCCAGGAGAAGATCGACTTCCTGCGCATGATCGGCGCCGACCTCCGGCTGGTGCCCGCGAAGCCGTATAGCGACCCCGGCAACTACGTCCGCACCTCCGAGCGGTTGGCGCAGGAATTGGGCGCTGTCTGGGCCAACCAGTTCGACAACCTGGCCAATCGCGACGGCCACCGCACCACGACCGGCCCCGAGATCTGGCAGCAGACCGCGGGCCGGGTGGATGCTTTCACCTGCTCCTGCGGCACGGGCGGCACGCTGGCGGGCGTGTCGATGGCGCTCAAGGCAGAGAACCCGGACATCCGCATCGTGCTCGCCGACCCGGATGGCAGCGGCCTCTACGGGTGGATCAAGACCGGTGACCTGACCCCGCATGGCAGCTCGATAACCGAGGGCATCGGCCAGTCGCGCGTCACCGCCAACCTCGAGGGCGCGGTGATCGACGACGCCGTGCGCATTCCCGACGCCGAGGCGCTGGAGCAGGTGTTCGACCTGTTGCAGCACGAGGGGCTTTCGATCGGCGGCTCGGCCGGTTTGAACGTGGCGGCGGCGATCCGCGTGGCGCGCGATTTGGGGCCGGGCCACACCGTGGTTACGATCCTGTGCGACGGTGGCGCGCGGTATCAGTCGAAATTGTTCAACCCGGAATTCCTGCGCGGCAAGGGGCTGCCGGTGCCGGGTTGGCTGGAGGCGTGACGATGCAGGACCTGACAGACCGGCTGAACGCGATCTGCGACGAGCAGCCATTCACCACCAGCTGGTGCGTGCGGGACATGCGGTCCGGTGCGCAGATCGACCGCGCCGGGAACGAGCCCCTACCGTCCGCCAGCACGCGCAAGGTGTCGATCATGATGGCGCTGCTGCGGAAGGCCCATGCCGGCGGCGTGGACCTGGACGAGCCCTGCGTGGTGACCGAGGACCTGAAGCACGAGGTTGCATCCGGCAGCTTCCGCTACATGAAGTCGGGACTGACGGTGACGCTGCGGGACGCGATGGTGCAGATGATCATCCTCAGCGACAACGTCTGCACCAAGATGGTCCTGCGCCACCTGAACCTGGACGAACTGAACGATTTCTGCCGGGCGGCCGGCATGACCGGGACGGACCACCGCTTCATCATCCCGCCGCTCGGCCTTGCCTACGACCACCCGAACGACGCCGTGACCACCACGACGCCCTGCGACCAGGTGCACTTGCTGGGCTTGATCGAGGCGGGTTGCGCCGACCCGGCGGTTGCGGCCACGCTCGGCTGCTCGCCGGCGCTGTGCCAGGAGGCGATGCAGGTGCTGAGCTGGCAGCTCCACCGCAACATGATCCCGGGCCTGCTGCCGTTCGGGACGAAAGTAGCCAGCAAATCCGGCCGGTCACGGCGGGGGCGGATGGATGTGGGGATCGTCTTCCACGCGGACCGGCCGCTCTATGCGATCGCCGGCTACACCGACAACGTGCCGGACGTGATGCCCGACGGCTTGCCGGGGTATAGCGCCACCTTCACCACGATCGCCCGCCTGTCCCGTGCCTGCTGGGACGCGATGCTCCGACCGTAGCCCGCGCTCGGGCGATGCAGGACGTGCTGCGAGGCAGCCGGACTAAGCGACCGCATCGCCAATGGATACGCGATGCCTAGCGATCTGTCAGACGGAGCTCGATGCGGCGGTTCTTCGCGTTCGCGTCGGACGTGTCCCCGGCGTCGAGCGGCTGGAAGTCGGCGAACCCCGTCGCCGCCAGGTGGTTGGCCGGCACGCCCTCGCCGATCAGCAGTTTCACCACGTTGATCGCCCGCTGGGACGACAGCTCCCAGTTGGAGGCGAACGGGCCGCCACGAGGGATCGGAAGGTGGTCGGCGTGCCCGTCCACGCGCAGGATCCAGGGTAGGTCGGGCGGGATCTCGGCCGCGATCTGCTTGATCGTGCCGGCGAGGGTGCGGATCTGGTCCTGCCCCGTTTGCGTCAGGTCGGCGCTGCCCACGGGGAACAGCACCTCGGACTGGAACACGAAGCGGTCACCCACGATCTGCACGCCGGGCCGGTTGGCCAGCACCTCGCGCAGCCGGCCGAAGAACTCGCTGCGGTATCGCTGCAGTTCCTCCACCTTGGACGCGAGCGCCGTGTTCAGGCGGGAGCCGAGATTGGCAATCTGGACGTCCTTGGCCTTGTCGTTTTGCTCGGACAGGTCCAGCGCCGCCGATACTTGCGCCACCTGGGCGCGCAGCTCTTCCATCTGGTGGTTCATCAGCGCGATCTGGGCGCGCGCCGAGTCCGACATCTTCTGTTCATCGGCCAACTGGGAGTTCAGCGCGGCCTTGGCCTGGTCGTCGGTGATCGATTTCGCTGCGGCGGTCTTGGCCTGCGCCTCCAAATCGTCGCGCAACGCCGTCAGGGCACGGACCTGGTCGGCCAGCTTGGCGAGATCGGACAGCCTCGCCTGGATCGTGGCCTTGTCGGCGGTCACCGTCGTGTCCAGTTGCGTTTTCGCGGCAGCAAGCTGGCGCTGTGCCTCGGCCAGCTGCGCCGCCGTGCTGGCCGCCTGCTGCCCAGCCGCATCGGTGCGTCCGGCGGCGTCGGCGAGTTGGCGCTGCAGCTGCTCGTTGCGGCTGGCGGCGGATTGCGACTGCGCGCTCGAATCGGCGAGTTGCGCGGCAAGCCGGGTCCGCTCCGCCTGCAGCGCATCGCGCTGGGCGGCGGCGGCGGTCAGTTGCTGCTGCAGCGTGCTGACCTGCGCGTTCAATTGGTCGCGCGCGCCAGAAGCGGTTGCAAGATCGTGCGTCAGCCCGGCGACGGCGGCTTGCAATTCGGCGCCATGGCCGCGTTCCAGCGACAGCATGTCGGTCAATTCGGCCATCTGGCGGTTCAGCCGGTCGAGCGCCCGGTCCTTGCCGGACAGCGCCACGCCAAGGAACGCCTGCGCCAGCACGAAGACCAGCAGCACGAAGATGATGACCATCAGCAGCGTGGACAGCGCGTCCACGTAGCCCGGCCACGGGTTCAGCGCCTCTCCCCCGCCGCCGCGGCGACGCAGGCTCATTGGGGCTGGCCGGCCAGGCCGGCGATGGTGCGGGTCAGCACCCGGATGTCGTTGCGAAGTTCGGACGTGCTCTGCGCCCGGCCGCGCTCCAACTCGCCCACCAGACGCCCCAACCCGGCCTCGATGTTGCGGAGGTGGTTGCGGGCAGCGTCATCCCCGCCGCGCTCGCCCAGCCGTTGCAGCGCAGGGCCCAGCGACGATTGGGCCTCGGCGATGCGCAGCATCAGCTGCTGGTTGGACCGCATCGTATCGGACAGCATCCCGATCTTGTCGGTCAGCGACACGATGGCCTCGTTCGCCTGCCCCCGGGCATCCTCGCCGCGCACCAGGATGCGCTGCAGGTTCTCCATGTTCTCCGCCGTCTGCTCCAGCAGGGCCTGGACATAGACCGGCACCGACGCATCGCCCTCGCCGCCCAGCACGCCGGAGGAGAGGCGGGTCAGCCCGGCCAGCCATTCCTCCAGTTCGTTGAAAAACCGGTTCTGCGCCTGGCCCGCGGTCAGGTCGAGAAAGCCGAGCACCAATGCTCCCGCCAACCCGAACATCGACGAGGAGAACGCCGTCCCCATGCCCTGCAGCGGGCGCGCCAGGCCGCTTTTCAGCTGGTCGAACAGCGCGTTGATGTCGCCAGAGCCGACCGACATGCCGTTGATCACCGCCGCGACCGCGCCCACCGTCAGCAACAGCCCCCAGAACGTGCCGAGCAGCCCGAGGAAGATCAATAACCCGGTCATGTAGCGGGACAGTTCGCGGCTCTCGTCCAGGCGGCTGGCCAAACTATCCAGCAACGAGCGCATCGCCGGGGCGGACAGCGTCAAGCGATCGTTGCCGCCCTGCTTGCCCTGCGACGAGCGGGAAGCAAGCATGGAGGCCATGGGTGCCAGCAGCACCGGGGATGGCAGCCCCGCGAGGCGGGCGCGGGATTGCTGGAAGGTTTCGGCCCAGCGCACCTCGGGGGTCAGCCGGGTGACTTGCCGCAGATTCCAGCCGATCCCGATCAGCAGCACGAGGGCGATCAGGGCGTTCAGCAGCGGGTTGGTTTCGAACGCGGTGATCAACGCCGGGGACAGGATCGCCGCCACCACGAGCACCGCCAGCAGAAACACCAGCATGCGGATGAGGTAGACGGCGGGCCGGGTCACGGTCGGGTCATGGCTTTGTGCCGTGGGCCGGCGGTGTCGTTGCGGGGGACGATACGGCCGCAGCGGGGGGCGTTACGACCGCAGCGGGGGCCGCTGTGCCGCCGCGAACGACGTCGACCCGTTCGGGCGGCCCGTCCGACGCCGTGGCACCGAGCGCACGGACGTAGATGCGGGTGGAGACGATGCCCTCGCTGATCAGCACCGCGCGGGCCGCAAGCGCGCGGGACAGGGACAAGCGGCGAGGGGTCGACGGGTCATCGGCATTGCCCGCGGCATAGGCGAGCACGTTCAGGTCGATGGCCGGGTCCGCTTTGACGTCGCCGGCGATCTTGCGGAGGGCATCGTTGGTGGCGGGGTTCAGATCGGCCTTGCCGACACCGAACGTGATCCGCACGCCGCCGGGAATGGGGGTCGCCTCGCCCACTGCGTCCGGCAGCACCGGAACCGGCGGCGGCGGGGGCGGTGCGGCATGCGGTACTTCCACCACGGGGGGTAGCACCGCGGCGGGGGGCGGGGCCGGCGCCACCGAAACGGGGCGCGGCTTTGGCGCCGGTTTCGGTTTCGATGCCGGCGCCGATGCCTGCTCCGACCGGGTGGATCGGGCCGGATGCACGGGGGCGGCGTGGCGCACTGGCGGACGGCTATGCGCCGCCTTCGCCGGCGTGGATGCGGCGGGGGCGGATGGCTTCAGCTGATCCAGCGCACCCTGGTTGACACTGACCTGCGCCAACGCCACGGCGGGCACAAAGAGCGCAACGAGAAGGGCTGATCGAGTCACACGTGCAGCATAACCGGCGCAACGTGGCACGGCCATGCCAGCGTTGTGTGTTTTAGGCCGCACGGGCGGCGGCCACGCCCTCGGCCACCACCTCCAGCAAGCGCGGATGCAGGTTCGGGTTGGCGGCGACGAGGTCGATCCCGGACACGTCCATCACCAACTCGCCGCCCGCGGTGTCGGTGCAATAGCCCCCGGCCTCGCGCACGATCAGCGACCCGGCGGCCACGTCCCAAGGCTTGGGGCCGAGCTCCCAGTATCCGTCGTACCGCCCGGCGGCGACCCAGGCGAGATCCAGCGCCGCGGCGCCGAACCGGCGGATTCCCGCCACCACCGGCATCAGCGTGGCGAGCGTGCGGGCGAAGGCCAGCCGGCGGCCGGCAGGCACGGAGGCGAAGGGGATGCCGGTGGCGAACAACGCATCCTTCAACTCGCGCCGGGCGGAGACGCGGAGGCGGCGTTCGTTGAGGAAGGCGCCGACGCCCTTCTCGGCCCAGAACATCTCGTCGTTGACCGGGTTGTAGATGCAGCCGGCGACGATCTCGCTGGCGCCGCTGTCGTGACGGCGTTCGAGCGCCACGCTGATGCACCAATGGGGCACGCCGTGGAGGTAGTTGGTGGTGCCGTCCAGCGGGTCGATGATCCAGCGCCACGACCAATTGGGGCTGCCGACGGCGCCGCCCTCCTCCATCAGGAAAGCGTAGCCGGGGCGGGCCTTCTCCAACTCGGTGCGAATGGTCTGCTCGGAGCGCAGATCGGCCTGGCTCACGAAATCGCCCGGGCCTTTGACGCTGACCTGCAACTGCTCCACTTCGGCGAAGTCTCGTACGAGGCGGCGGGACGCCTTCTGCACGGCGTTCTGCATCACCGTCATGTGGGGTGAGAGTTGGAGGGCCATTAAGGTCCCGTCATCCGCCGCATGGCGGTGTGTGAAACGTGGGTCCCCATCAGCCCTTCGCGCGCTCCACGTAGCTGCCATCCTCGGTCTTGACCACGATGCGCTCCCCCGTCTCGACGAAGGGCGGCACCAGCGTCTTCACGCCGTTGGACAGCTTGGCTGGTTTGTAGGAGCTGGCGGCGGTCTGGCCCTTCACCACCGGGTCGGCTTCTTCCACGGTCAGGATCACGGTGGCGGGGAGATGGATGCCGACCGGATCACCCTCGACCGTGTCGACTTCGACTTCCATGTTGTCCTGCAGGAAGGCCACCTGGTCGCCCAGGATCTCGGCTGGGATCATCACCTGCTCGAACGTCACCGGCTCCATCAGCACCAGGTTGTCCCCGTCCGTGTAGGAATAGGTGTAGTCCTTGGTGTCGGTCATCAGCCGCTCGACGGTGTCCGCGGTGCGCCAGCGCTCGTTCGTCTTGTTGCCGGTCTTCAGGTTGCGCATCTCGACCTGGATGAAGGCGCCGCCCTTTCCAGGGGTGATGATCTGCTGCTTGAGTACGGTCCAACGGTTGCCGTCGTGCTCGAGCACCTGGCCGGCGCGGATCAGGTTGGCCTGCTGCTTCATGATGCTGTCGGAACTCTTGCGGATATAGGGAAGGGCGGACGTCTACCGTGTGCCAGCCGGTGCGGCAAGCGCATGACTGTGTCCGGCCGGGTCACGGACGCTTGCGCCGTCGAGGAAATCGGGCCCGATCGGCACCTTGCCATGGCCGCCGGGGATGTCCAGCACGTAGGTCGGCCAGGCCAGACCGGTCACTCGGCCTCGCAACCGGGCCAGCAGGGCCCGGCCTTCTTCGATCGGCACGTGGAAGCGGGCGGTGCCGGGCGCCGGGTCCAGCTGGTGAAGGTAGTACGGCTTGATCCGGGCGGCGAGCATGGCGCGGAACAACGCCTCCAGCGCCGCCTCGGTGTCGTTCACGCCGCGCAGCAACACCGATTGCCCCAGCAACGGCACCCCCAGGCGGCCGATTTCGCGCAGGGCGGCGATGGCGGCGGGGGTGAACTCACTGGCATGGTTGGCGTGCACCACGAGCCACAGTGGCTTCTCGGTCTGCAGCACCGACGCGAGCGAGGCCAGCCGCGCCGGGTCGGCGACCGGCACGCGGCTGTGGATGCGCAGGGTTTGGATGTGCGGAACTGCCTCCAGCGCATCCAGGATGGCGCGAAGGCGGCGTGGCGACAGCAGCAAGGGGTCGCCACCGGTCAGGATCACCTCGGTGACCGCCTGGTGGTCCCGCAGCCATTGCAGCGCGGTGGCCAGTTGCGCGTCGGTCAGCAGCCCGCCATCCGGGCCGACATGCTCCCGCCGGAAGCAGAAGCGGCAGTATACCGGGCAGACCAGCAGCGGCTTCAGCAGCGCGCGGTCGGCGTAGCGGTGCACGATGCCCGGCACCGGGGACAGCGCGTCGTCCCCGATCGGGTCGGCACGCTCGTGCTCGGCGGTGTGCAGCTCGTCGGCATGGGGGATGAACTGGCGGCCGATCGGGTCGTCCGGATGCGCGATCAGCGCGGCCAAGGCGGGCGGGATGGCGACGGCATAGCGCTCCGCCACCTGGTCCAGCCCCGGCGCGTGCTCGGCCGGCACCAACCCGGCCGCCACCAGCCCGGCCGTATCGCGCAATGTGGTTTGTGGGGGGAACGAGCCATCCGGCATGGTGCCGCCGTGTAGTCCCGGAGCCGACATGCCGCAACAGAATGGGTCGCAAGCTAGCTGGCACCCCGACCAGTTCGCCGCCCGCCTGCCCTTCCTGCGCCGCCGCGGTGAGCTCACCCGCGCAACCCGCAGCTTCTTCGACGCACATGGCTACACCGAGGTCGAAACCCGCTACGCCGTCCCCGTGCCCGGCGAGGAAGTGCACCTGCGCGCCTTCCGCACCGAACAGGTCGATCCCTACGGCAACCGCAGCCCGCTCTGGCTGCACACCAGCCCCGAGTTCGCCATGAAAAAACTGCTGGCCGCCGGCGCCGGGCCGATCTGGCAACTCGCGCGAGTGTGGCGCAACGAGGAAGGCAGCGACACCCACGCCCCCGAGTTCACCATGTTGGAATGGTATCGCCCCGGCGCCTCGCTCGCCGCCCTGATGGACGAGACCGAGGCATTGCTGCGCGCCGCGCTCCCCGCCACCGTGACCTGCCGCGGCGTCACCACGTCGCTGGACCGGTTCGAACGGCTGACCATGGCCGACGCCTTCACCCGCTGGGTCCGCGCCGATGTGCTGGCCACCGCCGGTGACGCCGCTGCCCTCGCCGCGCAGTCCGGCGCACGGCTGCGGGACGGCGAGACGTGGGAGGACCTATTCTTCCGCCTGCTGCTGGAGCGTGTGGAACCGCATCTCGGCCGCGACCACCCCACCTTCCTCACTCACTGGCCGGCCGCCCAAGCCGCCCTCGCCCGCCGTGACCCCGCCGACCCCCGCGCCGCGCTACGGTTCGAGCTGTACGTCTGCGGCATTGAACTGGCCAACGCCTTCGAGGAACTCACCGACCCGGTCGAACAACGCGCCCGCTTCACCGCCGACCGCGCCCGGCGGGAGGCGCTTTACGGCCCCGGCTGGGGCACCGACGAGTCGTTCCTGGCCGCCCTTGACCACGGCATGCCCGAGGGCAGCGGCATCGCGCTCGGCTTCGACCGGCTGGCGATGGTGGCGAGCGGGGCGGAGCGGATCGGGCAGGTGCTGTGGGTGTGATCGGATTGGACGGTTGTTAGCCGCCTTAGACCGTGTCTCTGATCGATGCCGGAATCGCCGCTTTCGACCTCATCTCGGTCGATCAACAGGCTCAACATGCATCCCGAAAGCCGCCCTTCCTTAAAGAACCCTCTCCCGCTGGCGGGAGAGGGCAGGGTGAGGGTGGGGCCGCACGCACTAGCTAGGTCTATCGCACTAGCGGCCATTCCCCCCTCGGGTGAGGGATCACCGCTGGACGGCGGCTTTCGACCCAGAGCAGAAGTTCGCAAACGCTCCAGGCGAGCAGGTGTCAGGACGGCAGTAGCAACTTCGGCAGTCCCGAAAGGTCGCTCAGCACGGCGTCAGGCGCCCAGTCTGAGTTCAGGGGCTCACCCACCCGGTCGATCCAGACAGACCGGATGCCGAGTTCGTGGCAGACCTTAAGGTCAGTGAACTGGCCCATGCCCACGTGAATGGTCTCGTCCTTCGTCACCCCCATTGCGGCATACGCATGCATGAACAACTGATGATCCGGCTTGTACGCTCGAGCTTGCTGGGCGGTGACGACGAAGTCGATCGGGGTGCCGATTGCGGTGACCGTCCCGGCAATCAGCTCGTTATCGGTGTTGCTGATGATGGCGAGCTTGTAGCGGGCCCGCAGTTGGGTCAGCGCGGCGGGTACTTCGGGATACGGCGCGATGCGCTGCAGGATCGACAGCAACGTTTCCTGATCGACGGGGGTGGCTTCGTAACCGGCCTCGGCGAGCACTTCCTCAAGGCTCGAATGTAGAACGGATTTGTAGTCGCAGAAGGGCGAACGCTGCTGCCGCGCTACAGCCGCCACCCGCAGGCGATCAGCTAGGGTCGTTACCTGGTTTTCCGTCGCGTTTCCTCGGAGACGTCCTGAAAGGATCGCGCGGACTGCCTTCCTCACAGCACTGTGCCATTGGACCAGAGTGCCATAGCAGTCGAAGGTGATGACCTTGGGCACGGGATCGAGCTTCAGCATGGCCGGCCATACTCCTTACCAATGTGCCTGGCTCGACGCCGCAGCACCCTCCGCCGTTAGGTCTGCACCGGGACGATGCAGGCCGCTCCGTGTCACTTCGACCAAAGCTAGCCGGCCCCGGGCGGAATGATCGCGGTAGGGACGCGAGTTTCCCCGCGCCCCCCGCACAGATCCGGACGTGCCCAATTTAGGCATCCGGCTCCTACCTCGAGTGTTTGGCGGCGAACCGCTGGTTTGGCCAGGGATGAAGGATCCTCGGTTTCGGGAGGTAGTCATTGGCAAGCTTCGTCATGCGATCCCACAGCGTGCCATCCTTCTGGCTTCGTCGTCGGAGTGCCCGACGCCATAGCCAGACGACCTGCGCCCTGAAATCTGCCAGTGCCGCGAAGTTGGTCGGCACGGCGTAGTAGGCGAAGACGCCCCTGAGCACCTGCGCCAGCCAATCCCCTTGTTCCGGGATTGTCTGGTGCATCCGTCGCCGCAGCTCCACCTTGACCTCCGCGAGCTTCGCCCTCACGCGGTCCCGCCGGGTCTTCCGCTTGAGCAGGAAGGACCCGCCGCGACTGCGGCTGCAGATGAGGGTGAACCCAAGGAAGTCGAACGTCTCCGGCTTGCCGAGACCACGCTGGGCGCGTCGGGCCGCCGCATGGCGACCGAACTCGATCAGGCGGGTCTTGTCCGGATGGAGCGATAGCGCGAACTCCTCGAACCGTCCGCGCAAGGCATCGAGGAAACGACGAGCGTCGTCCTCGTGCTGGAAGCCGATCACCAGATCATCGGCATAGCGCACGATGACCATGTCGCCGGTGGCCTCGCGCCGTCGCCAGCGCTCCGCCCAGAGGTCGAACACGTAGTGCAGGTAGATGTTGGCAAGCAGCGGTGATGCCACCGATCCTTGCCCCGTTCCCCTGTCACTGACCGTGACGGCTCCATCTTCCAGAACACCCGCCTGCAACCACTTCCGGATCAGGCGGATGATGCGCGGGTCGCCAACCCGGTGCTCGACGAACTGGACGAGCCGGTCTTGGCTCACCATGTCGAAGAACGACCGGATATCGGCGTCCAGGATGTGGTTCACCTTGCGGGTGGTGATGCCCACCATCAGGGCGTCCAACGCATCGTGCGGTCCGCGTCCGGGTCGGAACCCGTAGCTGAACCCGAGGAAGTCCTCCTCATAGATGGCGTTGAGCACCATGACGGTGGCGCCCTGGACGATCTTGTCCTCCAAGGCCGCAATCGCCAATGGCCGTTGCCGCCCGTCCGCCTTCGGGATGTAGGTCCGTCGGGACGGCTGAGGCCTATAGGCCCCACGGTGGACGAGGCCATGCAAATCTACGAGCCTGCGCTCGAGATCCGCCTCATACTCCTGCCACGTCAGGCCATCCACGCCGGGGGCCGCTTTGCGCTTCAGCGCGTAGAACGCGGTCCGGAGTGTATCGACGCTGACGTGGTGCAGCAGTGCGGTGAACCGCTCCTTCTTCCTGTGCCTTGCGGCATGCCGCACGCGGTCCAGCGCCTGGGACACGCCTGCCCGGATCTGTGTCCGGAGCGTGCTTTGCTGGCCCGCGTTCCCCTTGGTCCCCGCCCTTGGCTCCACCGCCTCCGCCGCCGGTCGCCCGGCTTTGTTCGGCCGCTTCATCGCTACTATGGCGAGGTCTGACTTCTCACCGCCGTGCATCATCGGCTTCGGCTCCTCGCCTTCCCGATACGGACCAGGGACGGCGGACCGTCCAAGGTCGGCGATGAGACCTCCCGGTTCCCGTGCAAAGAGCGTCCGTGCATGCCAGGGTCTCCGACCGCGCCGGGTCGTCCGGGTGCTTGCGATGTCGCACCCGTCCGTGTTGCCTTCCGCCAGCAGAACTGCGTCGGCACCCGAGTTTCGTGGATTTCGCGGCTCAATGGCTGGCCTGCACGCTCCCCTACCGACGCTTCAACGCCACCCTCGCGAGTGACGCCGCACGGCTCAGGGCCGATGTGGGTCGCTACCCCTTCATCGCAGTGGACTTGCACCACATACTCCTTGCCGGTCTCCCGGCGCACTCCGCTGTCCACCAAACCCGGTCACGGCTCGCCGCTCCGGCACGGCGGCCGTTGCCACCACATAGCGAAAGCGACGCTCAGGTCACATAGTGCAAGCGTCAGGCTGCGATGTCGCGCTGACCGAACGTGAGTTATTGAGGCCGTGTCCCAAACTAAGCGTTTCCTATGCGCAATCGTCTGCTTGTGTGTAGCTATTGGACTACCCCTACTCTCCGGCATCGATGCGGTCGGCACCTGGCCGGTAGTGTCTCCGATGTGCATCGTGGTGATGCTTGGCTTAATGCGGCGCTCTAACTGGGTCGAACCAGCGGTGTTCGGAGCGGCCATTTATGTCTCCGCGAGCTGGGCCGCCATTGCCGTTACCAGCGCTGTAAGCCACGGGCTTTCCGGCGACCCGATTTTCGTGTTTCTGCACTATGTTCCCGGTATCCTACTCTGCGGGTTCTGGCTGGGGCTTTGGCGGGTGCTAAAATCCGAGGAAAGCCTCATACGGTAGGTGCGCGAAGCGTATCAGCCCATTATCCTTGCGCCCCTTCAATGATCTCCCGTGGCGGCTGCTAGCGACCCCATTGCGGACATCGCCCTTTTCCAACCATAAAGCGAAATGTCATTAGATACGCCGAGTACTATCGACGCCCTCAGTGACGATAAGGACGGTGCGGCCGTCTCGCTCGCGATCATCGACGGCTGGGATTGGTCGGACGAGGCGGAGCACCTTCGCGCATTACAGTCGAAGCTCAACGCCTACTTCGATTTCGTCCAGAGCGGTCAGTTATTCGAGCTGCGGCCTGGATCACGCGGCAAAAAGTTGAGAATCGACCTTCTCACCAAATACCCGCTGCCTGACAAGGCGGGACGGTTCCTGCTAATCGCTTCGGATGCAGCGAACCAGCTTGATATCGAGATTGCGCATCGCGTTCTACAAACACCCGCCTAGGTCCGCTAACTACCATACTACGACGCTCCAAGACCGATCCGAGACAGCCTCTTAGCAGTCGTGGTGGTGGGACGTGATCATCGCCTCGTGCGCTCGGCGGAAAGCATTCGATAGACGAGTCCGCCTGCCACACCGCCGGTGAGGAAGAATGGGCCAGTTCTCGCAAGGCTCATGACGTAACCATCCCAGAACGGAACATCCGGTATACCGGTCAACGAGATGTTTGGAAGCAGCGAGAGCGCCAGTGGCCCCAACACCAGACCAGTGATGCCGCCACAGACCCCATCGTAGCAGACGTTGTGGATCTGCATGCGCCTTGCTAGCCAACGCGAAGCTAAAAACGGCAGAAACGCGCCCACGACAGTGAAACACGTTCCCACGATAAACATGATCAGTTCAATTGCGAAATGGTCACCCCGAAATGGGTTCGGAGCATAGACAAGGGGCAAACCAAACCAGCACAGGAACGAAGCTGCCGCAGCACTTGAAAGATAGCGCATTGTTCACGCCCGACATTCAGCAACCGTAAGGTGCAATGCGCTTTGGCACTGCACCGCCAAGACGAAGCTCAAACCTGGAGGCGCACCCAGGCACCGGTCGAGCTATTACCTCAGCGGCGACCACCACCAAAGTGACCCATGGGCAGGAACAATAAGCCGCCACCGCCTCCAGCCGCAACAACAGGCGCGAATGGGTTCGCCGCACTGGCAGCGCGGAAATCAAGCATTTGGCCCGAAGCATTGAACACGATGTCCATCGCCTTGATCTGACGTTGGTGCGACTTCACGTCGAACTTCTGGTAGCTGTAGTGCAGGCGTTCCATCCCGGGGGTCGGCGTCATCGGATAGACGAACCGTCCGCCTGGATCGCCGAACTGGGCGATCACCGCGTCTCGCGACATCTGGCGCGGCGACAGTATGGCCTGCGCGGTGTCTTCATCGAAGTTGGAACTATCCGCCGCGAAACTGCTGTTGAAATCATGCCCGACCAGCACACCGTTCCAGAAGGTGAATGTCGCTGACTTCTGGTTCATATCGCCGCCGGCGATGGGCGGCTGATTGAGCACATAGTTGTAGCTCAGAAAGGTGAACACGCCGGGAATCTGTGCCGCCTCGAACGGGCTCGGCGGCTTGCCCGGAACAGATCCCGCGCTGTGCGCAGTGCTGCTACGTGATGCGGGCTCGCCGTAACGGCTCACGATATCCGCCTCGGTGGTCCGTCCCAGCACCACGCCCATTTGCTCCGGCCGGGTGAAATCGTGACCCACGGTATGAGCACAGCCCGCTAGGGCCACCAGAGCCGTCAGGAAAACGGCCCGAATCGTCTTTGCATGCAACATCGGCCGTCACTCGTCAGATCCGCAGCCAAGGTGCAAGCCTAGGTTTCAAGACGCTCTGGGATTGAACCGCCCCCACGACCCATAACCGTTGAAACTGCCGTGTGCCGTGTGCTCCTCTCCCCGGTCATGGACGCCCCGCTTCCCCCCACCGTCGACGCTACGCTCACCGAACTCTCCTCCCTCGGGATGCGGGCGGCGCGCGCTGCCACGCGGATGATCGAGATCGAGGTGCAAACCGCCGAGATGTTGGCCGGCTGGTGTCCGGAACGCGGCGCCGAGCCAGCGTCGTTGACCGAGGCGACCACGGCCGGCCAGGCGATCGACATCGCGAATGCACAGATGGCGGACGCCGTGCCCCGCGTGGAAGTGTTGGCGCGCGCGCTGGACCGGCTGTCGCGCTCGGTGCGCCGCTGCATCGGCCTGCAGCTCCGCATCGCGGCTGGCTGGCCGCGATGCGCGTCGGACAGCGGCCCGGCGATGGTGAAGCGGCAGGTGGCCCGCGGCGTAAGCCAGGCCATCCGGCACGCGGCGGACGGCGAGGCAGCCGAGCGGCTGTTCGACGAGTTGGCCGAGCGCCTGCAGGACCCGGAACTGGATATCGAGATTGGCGCGCTCCCGGTGGACGAAATCGTCCGGCGGATCTGCCGCGACCTGGGGCTGATGGACTGGGATCTGGTGACGGGGGCGCCCGAGCCGGGGCCCCCGCTGCATCCAGAACGGCCGAACGACAATACGAGTTAACCGGCCGGCTCATGACGTCATCCAACGGCAAACGGTTTTGCTACCTCGTCGTCATCGCGAGCGAAGCGCGATGGCGGGACGCGGCTGTCGCCGTTGCGATCACACCAGCAAACCACCGCCATCCACCACGACGGACTGCCCGGTGCTGTAGGTCTGCCGCATGAGATACAGGTAGGACTCGGCCACCTCCTCCGCCGTGCCGACGTGGCCAACGGGAAGGGACGCGGCGGCGCCCTGGTACAGCGCCTCACGGTCCGCCGCGGCCATGCCGGCCCAGAGCGGCGTCTTCACCATGCCCGGCACCACGAGGTTGACCCGGATCGGCGCCAGCTCCACGGCCAAAGCGCGGGTCAGGCCTTCCATGGCCATGCAGATGCTGGCGCCGAGCGCCCAACCCGCCCGGGGACGGCGCCCGGCGGTGCCGGAGGTGAACACGATCGAACCACCCGGGCGGATGCTGGCGGCGCCGTATTTGGCGGCGAAGAAGGCACCCCAGTAGCGGACGGCGAAGAACCGCTGCGCTGCCGCCGGGTCGGTGTCGGCGAGCTTGCCCAGGGCGAGCGCCTCGCCCGCCGTGTAGGCCAGGTGATCGAACGCGCCGAGCCGGCCGAACAAGCCCTCGATCGCCGCGGCCGAGCCGAAATCCACGACGTGCCCTTCCGCCCCCGGCAGCGTTGCCAAGGCGGCATCCACCCTGGCCTGCTGGCTGGAGGCGATCACCACCGACGCACCCTCGCCTGCCGCCGCCTGTGCGATCGCCAGGCCGATACCCGAACTGCCGCCGAGAACCACGATCCGCTGTCCGCTCAACCTCATTGCGCCGTCTCCCTTCAAGAACCGATCACCATGTGGGCGGGCGCGGTTTCGCTGCGAGTGGCCTGGGGCTTGATCCCGGCGGGGAAGCGGACGACCCTCCCCCTCCCGAACGGGAAACGCCCCATCATGCCCCAACCGAACCACGTCATGGACCTGAGCGAACCCTCCGAGGACACGCTCCCGGAGGACCTGAAGCCGTATTTCGCCAAGTGCCGCGACAAGCTCGGCTTCGTGCCGAACGTGCTGCGCGCCTGGCTGCTGCGGCCGGACAAGCTGCGCACCTTCATCCGCAGCTACGACGAACTGATGCTGGCCCCTTCCGGCCTGAGCAAGCTGGAGCGGGAGATGATCGCCGTCGCGGTTTCATCGGCCAACCGTTGCTACTACTGCCTGGTGGCGCACGGGGCGGCGGTGCGCAAACTGTCGGGCGACCCGCAACTGGGGGAGATGATGGCGTTCAACTACCGCGTCGCCGAGTTGTCCGACCGGCAACGCGCCATGCTCGACTTCGCGGTGCTGCTGACCGAGGCCCCGTACGAGGTCACGGCCGACGACCGGCAGGGATTGCGCGACGAAGGCTTCTCCGACGAGGACATCTTCGACATCGCGGAAACCGCCGCTTTCTTCAACTACACCAACAGGGTGGCACACGCCGTGGATATGATGCCGAACGCCGAATACCATGGGATTGGCCGCTGATGGGCTCCCGTGACGCAGCCGTCGATCGCGCCCTGGCCGGGTTCGACGACGGCGGATTCAAGCGCCTGTTGACCGATCTGGTGGCCTACAAATCCACCTCGCAGGACCCGGGGCACGAGGCCGAACTGCACGCCTATCTGCAGGACGCGATCCGCCCGTGGCTCGAGCGGCTGGGCTTCACCGTGCAGATCCATCCCAATCCGCGCACCGGGTTGGGACCGATCCTGACGGCGGAGCGCATGGAAGGGGCCGGTCCCACCATTCTCACCTACGGTCACGGCGACACGGTTCGCGGGCTGGCCGACCAGTGGCGCGAGGGCCTGGACCCGTGGATCCTCACGGAGGAGGACGGCAAGTGGTACGGCCGCGGCTCCGCCGACAACAAGGGCCAGCACGCCATCAACCTGCATGCGCTGGAGGCGGTGCTGGTGGAGCGCGGCGGCAAGCTCGGCTTCAACGTCAAGATGGTGCTGGAGACGGCGGAGGAGCGCGGATCGCTGGGCCTGCGCGAGTTCATCGCGGCCAATGCCGGGATGCTCGAGGCGGACGTGCTGATCGCGTCGGACGGGCCGCGGGTGGCCTCCGATATCGCGACCATATCCACCGGCACCCGCGGCACGTTTCATTTCGACCTGGTGGTCGATACCCGCCCGGGCGGCGTGCATTCCGGCAATTGGGGCGGCATGACCACCGACCCGGCCATCGTGCTCGCCCACGCGCTCGCCAGCATCGCCGACCGGCGCGGCCGCATCATGGTGAAGGGCTGGCTGCCCCCGCACGGTATGCCCAACTCGGTGCGCGACGCGCTGGCCGGGCTGGAACTGCGGGCCGAGGGCGCGGCCGCCACCATCGACAAGGACTGGGGCGAACCCGGCTTCACGGCGGCCGAGAAGGTGTATGGCTGGACCAGTTTCATCGTGCTGGCGATGGTCTCGGGCCGCCCGGAGAACCCGGTGAACGCGGTGGCGCCGAATGCGCGCGCGCATTGCCAACTGCGCTACACCGTCGACAGCGACGTTGCCGGGTTCGAGTCCGCGCTGCGTGCGCATCTCGACGAAGCCGGCTTCCCGGAGGTCGCGATCCAGAACGCCGGCATCCGCATGCCCGCCAGCCGCACCGATCCGGACAACCCCTGGGTGCGCCGCGTCGCCACCAGCATCGAGCGCACGCTGGGCCGCAAGCCGCAACTGATCCCCAACAGCGGCGGCGGGCTGCCCGGCGACGTGTTCATCGACCATTTGCACGTGCCACTGGTTTGGATCCCGCACAGCTACAACGGCTGCAAGCAACACGGCCCGGACGAGCATTTGCTGCTGGGCCCGGCGCGTGAAGGCATTGCCGCCTTTGCCGGCCTATGGTGGGATCTCGGCGAAGCCACGGGCGAAACCACGGGCGAAGCTGGGGCCCAGCCTGGCTGACCGTCTGGTCACCCCCCGCCCGCGGCGCTAGTCTGCTCCCCAAAGACTGGGGGGATGGCCGTGGACGATGCAGCACTCGAGCGATCGGCGATCCGCCGGATAAGCCTGCGGATCGTGCCGTTCCTGATGATCTGCTACTTCGTGGCGTTCATCGACCGGGTCAATCTGGGGTTCGCCGGCCACGATCTAAGCCAGGACCTGCATCTCTCGCCGACGGTGTTCGGCTTCGGCGCCGGGTTGTTCTTCCTGGCCTATTTCGTTTTCGAAGTGCCCAGCAACCTGCTGTTGGAGCGCTTCGGTGCCAGGCGATGGATCGCCCGCATCATGGTGACCTGGGGGCTGGTCGCGGCCGCCATGGCGCTCATGAAGGGCGAGTGGTCATTCTACTTGCTGCGAGTCCTCCTGGGCATCGCCGAAGCCGGCTTCTTCCCCGGCGTCATCCTGTACCTCACCTATTGGTTCCCACGGGAGCACCGGGCCAAGGTCGTCGGCTATTTCATGGTGGCGATCCCTGTCTCCACCTTCCTGGGCTCGCCCGTGTCCGGCGCCATCCTGGACGGCTTGGCCGGCGTCGGTGGCCTGCGCGGCTGGCAGTGGCTGTTCATCATCGAGGCTGTGCCCGCCATCCTGCTGGGCCTCGCCGTGCTGGTCTGGTTGCCGGACCGGCCGCGCGACGCCGCATGGCTCCCCGAGGCAGAACGCGACTGGCTCGAGCGTCGCCTGGTGCAGGAACGGCAGAGCTTCTCGCGCGGACCGCGGCAATCCGTATGGCAGATCATGGCGGACCGGCGCGTGCTCGTGCTCGGCCTGGTCTATGCCGGTAGCACCGCCACCAATTACGGCCTGAGCTTCTGGCAGCCCCAGCTGATCAAGGGCTTCGGCATGAGCAACACGATGGCGGGCGTGTTCAACGCCATCCCCTTCCTGATCGGTTCGGTGGCGATGATCCTATGGGGCCGCCGCTCGGACACGAAAAGCGAGCGGGTCTGGCACACCGCAATCGCCCTGTTCGTCTCGGCGATCGGCCTGGCCGCCTGCTTGTTCGTCTCGGGCAGCCTTACGCTGACGCTGGTGGCGCTCAGCACTGCGCTGGTCGGCTGCTACGCGTTGAAAGGGCCGTTCTGGGCGTTGTCCACCGAGTGGCTGGCGGCGGGCGCTGCGGCGGCGGGGATCGCGCAGATCAATGCGCTGGGCAATTTGGCTGGGTTCGTGGGCCCATTCCTGCTGGGTTGGATCAAGGAAATGACCGGAAGCTACGCCCTGGGCATGCTGCCGATGATCGCGCTGGCGGTGCTCGGCGGGATCGCAGTGCTGGCGAACGGCAAATCCGCCGAGGCCGCTGTGCCACATCCGGCGGAGTGAACTGGCTGGTGGGCGCGACAGGGATTGAACCTGTGACCCTTCGCGTGTGAAGCGAATGCTCTACCGCTGAGCTACGCGCCCTCAGCCAGGGGCGTGTTCCTAGCGGCGGTGGCGGGCGATGTCCAGCCTAGCCATCCGTCCACACCGGAGCGCGTTTTGCCAGGAATGCATCGATCCCCTCGGCCGCGTCCGCGGTTGCCATGTTGCGGGTCATCACCTCGGCCGTGTAGCCGTAGGCGTCCTCCAGGCTCATCTCCGCTTGCCGGTAGAAGGCCTGTTTGCCGATCGCGACCGTCACCCGGCTTTTGCCGGCAATCTGGGCCGCCAGTTGGGCGGCGGCGCCGGCCAGCTCGGCATCGGGCACCACCCGGTTCACCAACCCGAGCTGCTGGGCCTGGGCTGCGTCGGCCATGTCGCCGGTCAACAACATCCCCATCGCCGCCTTTCGCCCGACGGCCCGGGTCAGCGCCACCATCGGGGTGGAGCAGAACAGCCCGATGTTGACCCCCGGCGTCGCGAACCGCGCCGTTTCCGCGGCAACCGCCAGGTCGCACGTCGCGACCAACTGGCAGCCGGCGGCAGTGGCGATGCCATGCACCTGTGCAATCACCGGACACCGTAGCGACGTGATCCGCAGCATCAGCCGCGAGCAAGTGGCAAACAGCGCCTGAACCTCGCTCGTGTCCCGCAACTCGCGCAGATCGTGCCCGGCACAGAAGGCCGGGCCGGCCCCGGCGATCACCACGACGCGCGTCACCGTGTCGGCATGGATCGCGTCCAACTCGGCCTGCAGCGCTGCCATCAATGCGGCGCTGAGCGCGTTGCGGGCCTGCGGACGGTTCAGGGTCAGGGTCGCGACCCCGCCATCATCCTGGCGGAGGAGGAAATCGGACTTCATGCTGTCAGCCCTTCGTGATGGCGTTTTGGGCATCGTAGCACAAGGACTCACGCCGAGAGACGTTCGGGCTCCCCGCCGGTGGAGCGGGCGTGTTCGAGGCAGATGTCGACGGTTTCGGTGAGGTTCGCGCTGATATGGTCGCCCCCGACCGCCACTCGCAGCCGATCGTCCGGCAGGCCGCCGAGGTCGCCGGGCCACAAGCCAACCACCACCAGCACGCGCGGCAGCTGCTGGCGCACGCGGCGGAGCAGGTAGCGCAGCCGGCTCGGATCACCCGCAAGCTCGACGTAGCAGAGACAGACCATGCTGACGTCTTCGGCGCCGAGCTTTGCCACCTCGCTGCGCGCTACGGCGGAATGCGGCAGGACGCGGGTCGGCAGGCCGTGCTTGGCGAGCAACTGCGCCAGCATCGCGGCCGCGGCATCGTCGAACGGCCCCCGCCCCGCCACGCAAAGCACCGGCGCAAGCTGAACCGCGCCGGTGACGGCGCTCAGGTCCGGGCCGGCCGGCTTGCGTTGCGGGATGCTGGTCTCGCGCTCGGGGGGTGCCACAGGGCCATCATTCGTGGCCTTGCCGGACGGCACGGTGTCGTCGTGCTGGTCGAGGTCCTCGATGATCTCCAGGATGGTTTTCAGCACCTCCGCAGTCCGCTCTGGCTGCAGCAGGCCACGCTCGACGTCCACGGCAGCGAGCCGCAGCCCCCTCAGCACGACCTCGTCGTAGTACGAGGACAAGGATCGCTCGCGCAGGATCTGCTCGGCCTGGCCCAGGGCCTCATCGGCATCGCCGGCCAGGATGCGCTGGTAGAAGCTCTCGACCGGCGTCAGGGCCGGGCGGTCACCGAGAAGGATGTCGAGGAACTCGAGCCGGGGGACATGGCGCCCGAGCACCACCAGGCAAAGCGTCAGCGGGGTCGAGAGCAGCAGGCCGATTGGGCCCCAAAGCCACGACCAGAAGATCGCCGCGACGACGACCGAGATCGGGGACAGTCCCGTGCTGTGACCGTACATCAGTGGCTCGATCACCTGACCGACGGTCAGTTCGACGACGGTGTAGAGCGCGATCGTCCAAAGCGCCATCGACCAGCCGGGATCGACCGCGCAGGCGAGGGCGACGGGAAGCAATGCCGAAAGCCACGACCCGATATAGGGCACGAAGCGGAGCAGTGCGCCCATCACCCCCCAAAGCAACGGGCTCGGCACACCGATCACCAGGAGTCCGGTTCCCACCACACAGCCGAAGCCAGTATTGATGCCGAGTTGCGTGAGGAAATAACGACTCAGTCGCCGGCCAGCGTCGTCCAGGGCCACCGTGGTGCGGTGCAGGTCGTTGGAGCCGAACAGCCGGATCAGGCGGTCACGCAAATCTTCCTGTTGCATCAGGATGAAGACGGCGACGACGAACACGATTGCGCTAGTCGCCAGCGGGGCGACGACCGGGCTCAGGATCTCGCGGACGATCTGCATCGGCGAGAGCGGCGGTGCTTCGACCTGTACCGGGATGGGCTTCTGCACGGCCGCTGCACTCGGCGTCGCGGGCTTTGCTTCGGGCTTCGGCGTGGTCGGCAGCACCACTTGCTTGCCGAATTGCTCCATCAGCTCCGACAAGCGGCCAACCGTGACCCGCTGGACCACCGACGCCTTGTTCTCCATCGTGTATTGGTAGCGTGGGAGATCGCTGGCCAGGCTTGCGATCTGCACGCCGATCAAGGCGGCCAAAGCGACAATGACGCCAACTGCCAGTATCACGGAGAGCAGGACCGCGGGAACCCGGGGAACATGCACGTGGCGGAGCCGGGAGACGAGAGGCGCCAGTAAAAACGACAGCAGCACTGCTAGGGTGATCGGTACCATGACTTCGCGAGCGAAGTAGAGTCCGCTGACGACGGCGACGAACACGGCGAGCGTCAGAAGTTCTGCCACGCCCGGTGTGCTTGCGGGAGCGACTTTCGCGACCGCCCGTGGCGGGACAAGGAGTTGGTCGGTCATATCGGCCCTTCAGCGAGCATGGATGCTCGAGCCGATAGGGGGTTCGGACGCTTGCGGCAACCGGCTGTCATGCCGATTGCCGCGGCAGCAAGCTCAGGCGGCTTTGCGACCGCGCTTGGCGGGTGTCGGGGCCATGGGTGTTTCCGCCGGCAATGCGGGCTTGCGACCGAGCCCGATCTTCTTGGCCAGCTCGGAGCGGTGCTCGGCGTATTTCGGCGCCACCATCGGATAGTCATGGGCCAAGCCCCAGCGCTCGCGATACTGTTCCGGGGTCATGTTGTAGGACGTTTGGAGGTGCCGCTTCAGCATCTTCAGCTTTTTACCATCCTCCAAACAGACGATATATTCCGGAAACACCGACTTCTTAATGGGGACTGCGGGTTGCAGCCGTTCGGGTTCGGCTTGTTCAGTTCCAGCAGCCATCAAGGTGGAAAAGACCTGCTGAATCAGATCGGGCAGTGCATCGCGCGACACGGTGTTGTTGGAGACATGAGCCGACACAATCTGGGCGGTGAGCCCCAGGACTGCGTGGTTTGGATTATTCTCGGACATGGCTAATCGACTCCGCAAACGCGTTCACAACGACGAGGCCAACACCTTGCATCGTTTGTGGTAATTCTCAAGAGGGACTTGAAGCAATAATCACGGATTAACCGAAGTCTATCGGCGCCAACTACATCGCTACACCCCATGGCTGATGTTGCACGGAGTAACTACACGCTCACGCAATCGCGATAACAAAGCTGTGCGACGAACATTACCGAACCCGAAAGAACGCGCCTGGCCCGGCGAACCAGCCGAGGCGCTCGCTGACACGGCGTCTGGCACTCAGATGCGTCGAGTGCTAACAGCTGGGTTGACGTGGCGCCGGGCGGCGAGTAGATCGCTGGCACTCCGCAGGCGAGAGTGCTAACGCACCGGCCACGGATCAAACCAGTGTTACGCCACTGAGGAGCACAGTCCTTATGAAGTTCCGCCCTTTGCATGACCGCGTCGTGGTCAAGCGTCTCGAAGCCGAGGAAAAGACTCTCGGCGGCATCATCATCCCCGACACGGCCAAGGAAAAGCCGATGCAGGGCGAGATCATCGCTGCCGGCCCCGGCGCCCGCAACGAGCAAGGCCAGATCGTCGCGCTCGACGTGAAGGCCGGCGACAAGATCCTGTTCGGCAAGTGGTCGGGCACCGAGGTCAAGATCGACGGCGAAGAGCTGCTGATCATGAAAGAGTCCGACATCATGGGGATCGTGGAGGCGGCCTGAAGGCTGCTCTCCGTCGTGGGCGCGTAAGCAGCCCCGAAGCGATCTCCACTCAACAGAAGGTAAGATAATATGGCAGCCAAGGACGTACGGTTCGGCGGTGACGCTCGTCAGCGCATGCTGCGCGGCGTGGACATCCTCGCCGACGCAGTGAAGGTCACGCTAGGCCCCAAGGGCCGCAACGTGGTCATCGACAAGAGCTTCGGCGCTCCCCGGATCACCAAGGACGGTGTGACGGTCGCCAAGGAAATCGAGCTCGCCGACAAGTTCGAGAACATGGGCGCGCAGATGCTGCGCGAGGTCGCGTCCAAGACCAACGACCTGGCCGGTGACGGCACGACGACCGCGACCGTGCTGGCGCAGTCCATCGTCCGCGAGGGCTCCAAGGCCGTGGCCGCGGGCATGAACCCGATGGACCTGAAGCGCGGCATCGACATGGCCGTCGCCGCCGTCGTCGAGGAACTGAAGGCGCGCACCAAGAAGATCACCACCGAGGCCGAGACGGCTCAGGTCGGCACGATCTCCGCCAACGGCGAGACCGATATCGGCCGCATGATCGCCGAAGCGATGCAGAAGGTCGGCAACGAGGGTGTCATCACCGTCGAGGAAGCCAAGGGCATCGAAACCGAGCTCGACGTCGTCGAGGGCATGCAGTTCGATCGCGGCTATCTCTCCCCGTATTTCATCACGAATGCGGAGAAGATGATCGCCGAGATGGACCAGCCCTACATCCTGATCCACGAGAAGAAGCTGTCTGGCCTGCAGCCGATGCTGCCGCTGCTGGAGACGGTCGTGCAGTCCGGCCGTCCGCTGCTGATCATCGCCGAGGATGTCGAAGGCGAGGCCTTGGCGACCCTGGTCGTGAACAAGCTGCGTGGTGGCCTGAAGGTCGCCGCCGTGAAGGCGCCGGGCTTCGGTGATCGCCGCAAGGCGATGCTGGAAGACATCGCGATCCTGACCGGTGGCCAGGTGATCAGCGAAGACCTCGGCATCAAGCTGGAAACCGTGACGCTCGCGATGCTCGGCAAGGCCAAGCGCGTCATCATGGAAAAGGAAAACACCACCATCGTCGAGGGTGCGGGTGTTGCCGAGGACATCAAGGGCCGTTGCAGCCAGATCCGTGCGCAGATCGAGGAGACCACCTCGGACTACGACCGCGAGAAGCTGCAGGAGCGCCTGGCCAAGCTCGCAGGCGGCGTCGCGGTGATCCGCGTCGGCGGCGCGACCGAGGTCGAGGTGAAGGAGCGCAAGGATCGCGTGGATGACGCCCTGCACGCAACCCGTGCGGCCGTCGAGGAAGGCATCGTGCCCGGCGGCGGCGTCGCCCTGGCTCGCTCCAGCCTGATCCTGGCGCAGCTGAAGCCGGCCAACGAGGACCAGAAGCTTGGCATCGAGATCGTGCGCAAGGCGGTTCAGACCCCGCTGCGGCAGATCGCCGAGAACGCGGGCGAGGACGGTGCCGTCATCGCCGGCAAGGTCATCGAGAATAAGGACTACAACTACGGCTTCGATGCCCAGACGGCCGAGTTCAAGGATATGGTCGGCGCCGGCATCATCGACCCGACGAAGGTCGTGCGGACCGCCTTGCAAGACGCGGCTTCCATCGCGGCCCTGCTGATTACCACCGAGGCAATGATCGCCGAGCGTCCGGAGCGTAAGCCCCCGATGGGTGGCGGCGGTGGCGGCGGCGGCATGGGCGGAATGGGCGGCATGGGCGACATGGACTTCTAACATCCGTTAAACGAAGTCGTGTTGTCGAAGGGGGGTGGATCGCAAGGTCCACCCCCTTTCTTCATGTTTGGCCAGTCCCGCGTCGCTCCGCTGCAATTGACTTAATCACTGAATGCTGCGATTTGTTGCAACCGCAATCGCGCTTCCGCCTCCGCCTTGCTGCGCCTCTCCCCATCTCGGGTGCTGCCGTCAAGTCGTCTTCGGATACGGTTGTCTAAATGCGCCGCACATTCGTGTGGCGCGCTGACGGAGTTTGACGCAGCTATGGCTACAGGTACGGTTAAGTGGTTCAATACCACCAAAGGTTTCGGCTTCATCATGCCGCAGGATGGCGGCAAGGATGTGTTCGTGCACATCACTGCCGTGCAGGCGGCCGGCCTTCGCGGCCTCGATGAGAACCAGAAGGTGAGCTACGACGTGGTGATGGAGCGCGGTAAGGCTGCCGCCAGCAACCTCAAGCTCGTCTAGCACGAACGCCGGCTCCGCGAGGAGCCGGCGTTTTTCTTTCAGCCGGTCCAGCCTGTCGAGTCGATGCCAGTGGAGGCATCGCTCCGCTTGACCGTTCCAACTGACGTGGCGCCCGACTCTCGCATGATGCGCTCCGCCTCGACCTGCTTTTCCTTCGTCGATGCGTGCACTGCCAGCACGAGCTGACCGCTCGCCGCGGCCTCGTCTCGCGTTTCTTCTTGGTCGTGTTTCGCCGCCGTGCCCACTGCGTTGGCTGCAAGCGCCGACCCGGCCCCGACAGCCGCCGCCGCGGCGATCACCACGCCAGCGGCCCCACCCGTAGCAACCGTCGCGCCGGCCGCGGCAAGGGCGCCGATCGTCCCGGCCATGCTCGTCCCCATCGTCCGCATCGAACGGGTGTCGTCCTCGCCGAGCGGCTCTGCAGCCCCTTGGTTCGGCGTCGACGCGCTCGCAAGTGGCTGGGTCGTGGGCAGGCTCAGATCGGCGTGATCGAAGCCCACCATCCGCAGCTTGCCCAGGGCGTCCTGCAACGCTGCGTTGCTGGGGAACACGCCCTGCACTTCCTCGACCATCTCGGCCATTGCGGGGCCTGGGTTAGTGGTGTCGTCCGTCATATGGGCTCCTCTGGTTTAGGACATCAACGCCGCCCTCCGCATGTCTGTTCCCGTTCGTATCGGCCGGCTGCAAGCGGCCGGGTCAGGCGCGCCGGACGTTGGTGAACAGGATCAAACCTTTCAGCATGTCCGTGAGATCGCTGCGGTATGCGGTCGGTTGGTCGTACGAGCCGAGCGGAAGGAATGGAACATCTTGCCAGGCCTGCTCCTGGATCTTGCGCGCCAACGCGACCCGCTCCGTCGGATCGGTTGCCGACAGCCACTGGTCTCGCAACGCCTCCAGCTGCGGCGCCACGGGCCAGCCATTGTAGGCACCGCTGCCGTTGCCGCGGAGCAGGTTGTTGTTGGCCGGCGTAGCAGCATCGATCCCGCCGGTAAACGAGGCGAACATGCTCCAGCCCCCCTTGTCCAGCGGCTGGCGGCTGACAGAGCGTTGCACCACCGTGCCCCAGTCGGTCGAAACCTCGTCCACGTTCATGCCAATACGCCGCAGCATGTCGGCCCCGACCTCGGCGATGGCATTGATCCGCGGCACGTCGCTAACGGCCAGGTACACCACCCGCTCACCCTTGTAGCCGGCCTCCAGCAATTCGCGCCGGAGCGCCGCCGGGTCGTGCGGGCCGTTCAGCACAGCCATCCCGGCATCGTTCGCCATCAGGGAGTGCGCCCCGAACACGCCGCATTTGTCGTCGAAGGTGCCGCCGTTGCCGACCACCGCCTGCATGTACTCGGTCTGGTTCACCGCTTTCAGCGCCACGCGTCGAATGGCTGCGTTGTCGAACGGCGCAAACAGCTGGTTGAAGCGCAGGAACCCCACCAGCCCGGCGGTTTCCGCGACTGCGACGGTGATGCCCTTTGTCTGCCGAAGGCCGGGCACGAGGTCCATCAGCGGCTGCTCGACCCAGTCGACCTCGCCGGATTGCAACGCCGCGACCTGCGTCGCCGGTTCGGGCGTGGTGATCCACTCCACCCTGTCGAAATGGGCGACACGCGGCCCGGCGCAAAAGCTCGGCGTGCCGTGCGGGCTCGGGACGTAGCGGTCGAACTTGGCATATACGTTGAGCGACCCGGGAACGCGCTCGTTTGCGACGTAGCGGAATGGGCCGCTGCCGGTGATCTCGGTGAGCCGCACCGTGGCCGGGGTGGCCGCAAGTCGCGCCGGCATGATCGCCGCCATCGTGTTCGTGGGATGCGCCAACGCCGCTGGTAGCAGGTCGAACCGGCGTTTCAGCCGGAATCGCACCGTCGTGTCGCTGGGCGCCGACAGGTCCTCCGTTGCGGCCAGCAGGGCTTGGCCGAACGCATCCAGCGTGCCCCAACGCCTCACGCTCGCCACCACGTCGCGCCCAAGCACCGGCGTGTTATCGTGGAACAGCAACCCCTCGCGCAGGGTCAGTGTCCAAGTCAGGCCGTCTTCCTCGACCGTATGTCCAGCCAGCATCTGCGGCTGCGGCACCCCAGCCTCGTCCAAGGCGAACAGGGTGTCATAGACCATCATCACGTGGTTGCGGGTGACGAAGGCACTGACGGCCGGGTCGAGCAAGGCCAGGTCGGCATAGGGAACGAACTTGAGCGTGGTTGCGGACGCGGCACGAACGCTGGCCGGCGCCGCCAGGATTGCGGCAGCGCCGGCAATCAGTTCGCGTCTGCGCATGATCGATTTCCCATCAACGGCCGTGGCAGCGACGAGGTCGCCTTGCAGCAGCACCTGCAAGCGTTATGCCGCCCCTGCCGGACAGGCGAGCGGTGGCTACCGGCACGATGATGGGAGCGAAGTCCTTGGGGATTTTTGGTGGGCCCGCAGGGGTTCGAACCCTGGACCCCAAGATTAAAAGTCTCGTGCTCTACCAGCTGAGCTACAGGCCCACATGGCGGCACCGCCTACTCCGGCAATGCCGCCAGCGTCAATCGGTCAGCTATTCTCCTCGGCCATCAAACGCATCTTGATGATCTTGTCCGGGTTGCTTACCGAGCCGCTGCTGCCAGAGCCCTTCTTCAGGTCATCCACGAACTCCATGCCGGATACGACCTGGCCCCAGATCGTGTACTGGCCGTCCAGGAAGGGGGCCGGGGCGAAGCAGATATAGAACTGGCTGTTGGCCGTGTCCGGGTTCTGCGTCCGGGCAGCACCCACCGTCCCGCGCACGAAATGGGCGGTCTGGCTGAATTCGGCCTTCAGGTCGGGGTACTTGCTGCCGCCGGTGCCGGTGCCGGACGGATCGCCGCCCTGCGCCATGAAGCCGTCGATCACGCGGTGGAACGGCGTGCCGTCATAGAAATGCTCGTGGCACAGCAACTTGACGCGCTCGACGTGCTTGGGCGCCAGATCCGGACGCAGGCGGATCACCACCCGGCCGTATTTCAGGTCCATGTACACGGTGTTCTGCGGGTCCAGGGCAGCCTGGGCATCAGCAGAAGAAGAAACAGCGTCGCTCATCAAGGTTCCGATCGCAGTCAATTGGAGGAATAGTCGGCGGTCCATAGGAAGCACTCCGTAGGCGCCCAGACTGGGCTCTCACCAGAACAGGGCTCAGGCTTTGTCCCGCACTCGCTGCAGCGTCCGCTCCAGCGTCAAGGCGGGCACGAAGGAGGAGATGTCACCGCCCAGCCGGGCGATCTCCTTGACGAAGCGAGACGAAATGAACTGGTGGTGCTCGCTGGCGGTCAAAAACACCGTCTCGATCGCCGGGTCCAGCCGGTAGTTCATGCCCGCCATTTGGAACTCATAGTCGAAGTCGCTGACGGCGCGCAGCCCACGAATGATCACGGTTGCGCCATTGTCGCGGGCGAACTCCACCAGCAGGCCGCTGAAGCTCGTCACCTCGATATGGGTGCCGGTGCGGGCGGCGATGGCGTCCGTCTCGACACGGACCAACTCCATCCGCTCCTCGATCGGGAAGATCGGGCCCTTGCCGGCGTTGGCGGCCACACCGACCACCAGCCGGTCGAGGATCCGCGCGGCACGATGGATGATGTCCATGTGGCCGTTGGTCACCGGGTCGAACGTGCCGGGATAGATCCCGGTGTGACGGTCGAGCTTAGGCTTAGCCGAGGGAATCGTCATCGGTGTCCGCATCGCCCGCTCCATCGGGATTGCCCGTGTCGGGCGGGGTGGTGTCGTCGTCGGCCACGAAATCGGGGGCCACCGCCAGGTCGCCCTCCTCCAGCCCGGCCACGGCCTCGATGACGGGGAACACGGCCGTGACCACCTCGCCGTCGCTGACGCGGAACAGGGTGACACCGGTGGCCTGACGGCCGGTGATGCGGACGCTGTCGGCGCTGATGCGGATCAGGCGGCCGGCATCGGTGACCAGCATCACGTCGGCGCCGGGTCGCACGGGCAAAGTGCCCACGACCTCGGTGCCCTTGCGGCCGCCGAGCACGATGTTGGTGATCCCCTGCCCGCCGCGGCCGGTCACCCGGTAGTCGTAGGCGGAGGACCGCTTGCCGAACCCGGCATCCGTCACCGTCAGCAGCAATTCCTCCCGGAGCGCCATCTCCTCGAGCTTGGCTTCGCTGACTTCGCCGGTTTCGTCGGTGTGGGCGTCCTCGGCATCGGCATCGGCCTCGACGGACGCGTCCACCTCCTCGCCTTGGGCACGCCGGCGGGCCGCCGCGCCGCGCAGGAAGGTGGCGCGCTCGTGATTAGTGGCCTCGACATGCTGCAGGATCGACAGCGTGATCACCCGGTCGTCGTTCAGCAGCCGGATGCCGCGGACACCCGCGCTGTCCCGGCCGGCGAACACGCGCACCACATCGTCGGTGACCGAGAAGCGGATGCAGCGGCCTTTCTTGGTGGCAAGCAGCACGTCGTCACCCTCGCGGCAGGTGGCAACGCCGATCAGGTGGTCGCCCTCGTCGAGCTTCATGGCGATCAGGCCGGACGAGCGGACGCGTCCGAAATCGGACAGCTTGTTGCGCCGCACGCCGCCGCTCGCGGTGGCGAACAGCAGGTGCAGATTGTCCCACAGGCTCTCGTCCTGCGGCAGCGGCAGCACGGTGGTGATGGTGTCGCCGCCGAGATCGGGCAGCAGGTTCACCAATGCACGGCCTTTCGCGGCGGGTTGCGCTTCCGGCAGGCGCCAGACCTTCTCGCGGAACGCCTTGCCGCCGGAGGAGAAGAACAACACCCATTGATGCGTGTGGGCGTTGAACGACCGGGTGACCACGTCGTCGCCGCGCATTCCCAACGCCGACCGGCCACGGCCGCCGCGGATCTGCTGGCGGAACAGATCGAGACCGGTCCGCTTGATGAAGCCGTCGCGGGTGATGGTGACCACCATCTGACCCGGCTCGATCAGGCTCTCGTCGTCCTGGTCGGCTGCCGCGTCGACAATGGCCGTCATGCGGGGGCTGGCGATCTCGGCCCTGACGACGCCGAGTTCCTCGACCATGACCTCGAGCCGGCGCGGGCGGCTGCCGATGATCTCCAGCAATGCGGTGATCTTGTCGGCGACCTCCTTGAGCTCGGCCTGGATCTTGTCGCGCTCGAGCCCGGTCAGCCGGGCGAGGCGCAGTTCGAGGATGCCGCGCGCCTGGGCGTCGGTCAGCCGCACGGTGTCGTCCACCACCAGGTTGCCGCTGTCGTCGATCAGGGCGAGCAAGGCGCCGATGTCGCCGGCCGGCCAGTCCCGCGCCATCAGCTCCGCGCGGGCAACGCCGGCATCGGGGCTGGCGCGAATGACGCGGATGATCTCGTCGATGTTGGCGACGGCGATGGCAAGGCCGACCAACAGATGGGCGCGCTCGCGGGCGCGGCCGAGGTCGAAGCGGCTGCGTCGAAGGATGACCTCCTCGCGGAACGCCACGAAGGCGGCGAGCAGGTCCTTCAGGCCCATCAGCCGCGGGCGGCCCATATCGAGGGCCAGCATGTTGGCGCTGAACTGGGTCTGCATCTGGGTGAACCGGTACAGGTGGTTCAGCACCACTTCGGGCGTCGCGTCGCGCTTCAGCTCGATCACGATGCGCATGCCGTCCCGGTCAGACTCGTCGCGCAGGTCGCTGATGCCTTCGACCTGCTTGGCGCGGACGAGTTCGGCGATGCGCTCGATCAGGCTGTTCTTGTTCACCTGGTACGGGATTTCCCGCACGATGATGGCGTTGCGGTCCTTGCGGATTTCTTCGATTTCCGCCCGCGCCCGTAACGGGATGCCGCCGCGGCCGGTCTCGAACGCCTGGCGGATGCCGGAGCGGCCGAGAATGATGCCGCCGGTCGGGAAATCCGGGCCCGGGATGATCTTCATCAGCTCGTCGAGCGTGATGTCCGGATTCTCGATCAGGGCAAGCGCCGCGTCGATCACCTCGCCCGCGTTGTGGGTCGGGATGTTGGTCGCCATGCCGACCGCGATACCGCTGCCGCCATTGACCAGCAGGTTCGGGAACGCCGCCGGGAGCACCTTCGGCTCCTGGTCCTGCTCGTCGTAGTTCGGACCGAAATCCACCGTGTCCTTGTCGATGTCGGCCAGCATGTGCATGGCGGCCCGCGACAGGCGGCTCTCGGTGTAACGCATGGCCGCCGGGGGGTCGCCGTCGATGGAGCCAAAATTGCCCTGTCCGTCGATCAGCGGCACGCGCAGGCTGAACGGCTGCGCCATCCGCACCATCGCGTCGTAGATCGCGGAGTCGCCGTGCGGGTGATACTTGCCCATCACCTCGCCGACGATACGGGCCGATTTACGGTACGGCTTGTCGTGGGTGAAACCGCTTTCCTGCATCGCGTACAGGATCCGGCGATGCACCGGCTTGAGACCGTCGCGCGCGTCCGGCAACGCCCGGCTGACGATGACGGACATGGCGTAGTCGAGGTAGGAGCGGCGCATTTCCTCCTCGAGCATGACCGGATGCAGGTCAGGCTGGTCGGGAGGGACCGGCGGGTTGGGCGTGTCGCTCATGGGTGGGTTGGTGGCCTAGGATCTCGTGTGGAGGCAATATGGGCGTTTGCCGCCCTAATTTGGAGGCAGGAGGGGCCGCCGGTTCGGCTTTATAGCGTCAAGGCAGGGGCCGGGCTAGGCGAGATCGAATATCCCACTCGCCCGTCATCTAGAACGGAATGTCGTCGTCCAGGTCACCGCCGCGGTTCGGCTCCCAGCCCGGGCTGCCGCCGCCCGCCGGAGCGCCACCACGGGCCGGCTGGCGAGCGGCTGGTGCGCTGCCGCCGTAGCCGCCACCCATCTCGCCACCGCCGCCACCGGCGCGGCCGCCGAGCAGCGTGATCTCGCCGCGGAAACGGTCGACGACGATCTCGGTGGTGTATTTCTCCTGGCCTGATTGGTCGGTCCATTTGCGCGTCTGCAACGCGCCTTCGACGTAGATCTTCTCACCCTTTTTCACGAAGCGCTCGACCACGTCCACCAGCCGGTCGTTGAACACGACCACGCGGTGCCACTCGGTCTTTTCCTTGCGCTCGCCGGATGCCTTGTCGTTCCACGTTTCGCTCGTGGCGAGGGTCAGGTTGGCGATCTTGCCGCCATTCTGCATGTTCCTGATCTCGGGGTCCTTACCGACATTGCCGATCAGAATCACCTTGTTAATGCTGCCAGCCATCGATGCCTCCCCCGCAAACCGCAGACATACCCCATGCGCGCCAACAGGCCAAATTGCTTCGCATACGTGTGCGTTCAGCTGCAAGACGGGCGGGTGATCGACGGCAAGCTGACGATCCGCAACCCGTTCCGCGTGGGCTAATGTTTGGCGGGCCGATCCACCTGACGCTCGGGTAGCGAGCATTGGGATCGGCCCCCTAGCTCGGCATCGAAAACCCGCTGAAGCTGGTCTGCACCAGGCTGGCCATTACGCCGGCATGGGTCGCCTGGGTGGGGTGGGTGCCGTCGCTGGTCATGGTCGCGTTCCACACGCCCAGGCCGCCATTGTTCGCTTCCACCAGCGCCGCGCGGTCCAGCAGGCCGGTGCGGGTGCGGCCGGACTGGCCGGTGAACAACCCGCCGCCGCCGGCGCGAAGCCAGGTGTTCACGGCCTTGCGGGTAGTGTCGTAGCTGGCGCTCACCGACTGGTTCGCCACCGTGGCGAAGCTGTCGGTGCTGGTGACGGCGCCGGGCATGCAGGTGCTGTAGAACAGTCCCGCCGGGTTGAAGGCCAGCAGGTCCTGGCTCAGCCACTGGATCATGGCCTCGATGTTGGCGGTGGTCGTGCCAGCCGTGACGTCGTTCACGCACAGCCCGGCGATGAACACGCATGAGCCGAAATTCACGATCTCGGACAGTTTGGACAGCATCGCCAGCCGCATGAACCGCCGGTTCTGCGTCAGGTACCAGGACCCGAGCGCATCGCCCGACCGCGTGATCGACAACAGGCCATAACCGCCCGCGAGTTGCAGCCCGCGCTCGATCCAGCCGCTGTTTTGCGCGCTGTCGCCGGTGTCCGGGGTGGTTCCGCCGCCGCCGACGATGCCGAAATCGATGCTGTCGCCCACGATGCAGAACCACGGCGCGGGTGCTGACGGCTGGCCCAGCGTGAGGGTGCCCATCGTGGCGGTGCCCGTCCCGGCGGCAAGCGTTCCGGTAAAGGCGCCGGGGTTGGTGCGCGCGGTGGCGGCCGAGGCGAAGTAATCCACGCCCATGGTCGAGCGCTGGACGCCGGGCGGCGCGCCGATGGTGCCGATGCGCTCGGCGATCGCGCTGCCCCTTGGAAGCGACAAGCGGATCGGATCGGTCGTGAGATAGCTGCCATCGGGTACGAGCAGGGTCGTTTGCGGGCTCAGCCCGTCATACCGCAGCCCGACCCCGGCCTTGATGATGGCGGCAGCGTTGGTGCCAGCCTGGTTCGCCGTCGGCTCGATGCCAAGGTTGGCGGCCATCGCGTACTCGCCCCAGCCGAAATTGAACGTGGCGGCCGACCCGGCGGAGCTACCGCCGCCGCGCTTGGTGGCGGTGCCCGGCGCCGTCGCGTCGACGAGCGGTGCCGCGTAGGCGCCGGCATCCGCCACCCGCACCTCGGCGATCGCACCCGACGTGCCGAGCCGCACGACGATGACCACCGCCGCCGCAAGATCGGCCGTGCCGGTGGCGAAGGTCAGCACGTCGCCGACCGTGTAGCCGGTCCCGGCCGCCGCGACCGTGGCGGCCGACACGGCGTACGCCCCGGTCACACCGGCATTGTTGCCGATGAGCGGCTGCTCGTATGGGTTCATCTGGAACCCCATCAGCACCGTGCGCAGTTCCGAGCAGTCGGTCTGCACGGTCTTGGTGACGCGGGTCAACGTCTGCGGGTAGGCGGTGGGTGCGGTCCCTTGCGAGCCATTGGTGCTGTTGCGGTTGGTCACCGGCTGCCAGAGCGGGCGGCCACTTGCCTGCCGCAGTGTCGGCGCCGGGGCCGGGATGACCCCGGCGGCATGGGCGACGCTTGGCAAGGCGGAGAGGCCGAGGACGAGATTGCGACGGTTCAGCATCAGCGCACCTTGATCGTCAGCGGGCAGGACGTGCCGGCACAGACGAAGCTGATAGCCTCGGGGGAGACGTTGCCGGGCTGGTCCTCGAGATACGCGGACCCGGCGGGGATCGGGACCGACCCGGCGGCGCAATTGGTGCCGCTCAGGGCGGCGGCGCTGGTGTAGTTCATGCAGACGGCAGAGGCGCCGAGATTCCAGACGTGCAAACCGATGCGGGACGAAACGGCCGCGAGCGACGCGGGCGAGGTCGCCGTGCCGGTCGCGGTGAAACTTGCGTCGCTCCAGGCCCCGGTACGGGCGGCCGTGTTCGTGACGATGGCGGCGTTGCTGGCGATGACGGCGCTGTCCTGCACGGCGAAGGTGCCGGCGTTGGTGACGGGCTGGTTGGGGGGAAAGTTCTGCACGTGGACTTGTGCGCCACCGTCCGTGTTCACCGCCGGCTGCAGCGCCGCCGTGGCGGCACCCGCCGGCAACGGCAGGGACACGGCCGAAACCGGCTGCGTCGTCGGAAAGTTCGCGACATGGGCCAACGCGCCACCATCGCCGCTCAGCGCAGGCTGCGCTGCGGCCGTGGCGGCGCCTGCTGGCAACGGCAAGGCAGCCGCACTCACTGGCTGGGTCGCAGGCAGGTTCATCATGTGGACCTGCTGGCCACCATCGGTGTTCAGCGGCGCGTTCGGTGCCGCGGCCAGGGCGTTGCCGATCCGGCGAAGCTGCGACACGACCGAGCCCGTGCTGGTCGCCGCCGCATCGTTCGGCGTGCCGAGTGCGGTGGCGGCCAATTGGCTCTGCACGACCCCCTGGGCCACCGTCGGGTCGAGGACCGAAACGGCCAGCGCAGTGGAGCCGCCGCCTTGTATCCCCACCAGTTGGGACGAGGCCGTGCCCGCGGCCGTCGTCGGCGTGCTGCTACTGGACGAGCCGCCGTCGATCGTCACATGCAGCGGATAGCCGGTGACGCCGCAGGGAAGCGCCGTGTAGGATCCATCGATGGCGACGCAGCCCAGAACAGTCGTGGGGGCGCGGCCGTCCCTGGTGGCATAAGACGACGCGAGCGGACTCTGCGCCCAAGCGACAGGCGTCCAAGCGGCAGCACTCGTCAGAGCCGTGCCGGCGAGCAGGGCGATGCGGCAGAAGAGCTGCCGGGCCGGTGGGGCATTTTGGACGCGCTGGGGCTTTGGACGGGGGGCGCGGATCATGCCAAACACCTTGGGGGCTGGAGGCTAAGCGTTACCGGCTGGGCAGCAGGGGGAGTGGCGGGCGGCCGAACCCCTGATGGGGAGAGGCGTGAGATGCGGAAAAGGGTTTCCGCGCGCTCGCTTAACCACCATATAACCGGAACAAGACGTGAACGCAAGCGAGTCGCCGAATCTCGGTGCGCTGCTGTGGAGGTTTGATGGACGGATCGGTTCGCCCTCGAGGCAAAGCCATGCGCGACGACAGCGCCAACAGCCGCGGCTTCATCACCGTGCGGGGCGCGCGCGAGCACAACCTCAAGAACGTCGACGCCCGGATTCCGCGTGACCAGCTGACGGTGATCACCGGGCTGTCGGGCAGCGGCAAGTCGTCGCTCGCCTTCGACACGATCTATGCCGAGGGCCAGCGGCGCTATGTGGAGTCGCTGTCCGCCTATGCGCGGCAGTTCCTGGAGCTGATGGGCAAGCCGGACGTGGACAGCATCGAGGGCCTGTCGCCGGCGATCTCGATCGAGCAGAAGACCACCAGCCGCAACCCGCGCTCGACCGTGGGCACGGTGACCGAGATCCACGACTACATGCGCCTGCTATGGGCGCGGGCCGGGGTGCCGTACTCGCCCGCCACGGGGCTGCCGATCGAGGCTCAGACGATCAGCCAGATGGTCGACCGCGTGATGACGATGCCGGAGGGCACCCGCCTGCTGCTGCTCGCGCCCGTGATTCGGGACCGCAAGGGCGAGTACCGCAAGGAACTCGCGGAGCTGCAACGCCGCGGCTTCACCCGCGCCAAGGTGGACGGCACGCTGTACGAGATCCCGGACGTGCCGGCGCTGAACCGCAAGACCAAGCACGACATTGAGGCGGTGATCGACCGCGTCGTGGTCCGGCCCGGGGTCGAGAGCCGCCTCGCCGACAGTTTCGAAACCGCATTGGGGATGTCCGACGGCATCGTCTACGCCGAAACGGCGGATGAGGCGGCCACGCGGACCGTGTTCTCGTCGCGCTTCGCCTGCCCGGTCAGCGGCTTCACCATCGAGGAGATCGAGCCCCGGCTGTTCTCCTTCAACTCGCCGCACGGCGCCTGCCCGGCCTGCGACGGCCTGGGCGTGGAGACGTTCTTCGACCCGGCGCTGGTGATCCCGGACGAGCGCGCCTCGATCGCGGAGGGTGCCGTCGCCCCCTGGGCCGGCGCCAAGAGCGAGTATTACGACCAGACGCTCGCCTCCATCTGCCGCCACTTCAAGGTCACCACCCGCAAGCCGTGGGACGAGTTGCCGGAAGACGTGCGCGCCGTGATCCTGCACGGCGGCAAGCAACCGATCGAGTTCACCTACAAGGACGGCGTGCGCGCCTACAGCGTGACCAAGCCGTTCGAGGGCGTGCTGCACAACCTGCAGCGCCGCTGGCAGGAGACCGACAGCGCCTGGGTGCGCGAGGAGATGAGCCGCTACCAGGCCGAGAAGCCGTGCGCCGTCTGCCATGGCGCACGGCTTAAGCCGGAGGCATTGGCGGTGCGCGTCGGGGGCGAGCACATCGCCGCGGCGTCCGACCTGTCGATCCGCCGGGCGCTCACCTGGTTCGCCGGGGTGGAGGCGACGCTCACCCCGCAGCGCGCCGCGATCGCCAGCCGCATCCTGAAGGAGATCATCGAGCGGCTGCGGTTTCTGGACGATGTCGGGCTCGAATACCTGACGCTGTCCCGCGGCTCGACCACGCTGTCCGGCGGCGAGAGCCAGCGCATCCGCCTGGCCAGCCAGATCGGCAGTGGCCTGACGGGCGTGCTGTACGTGCTGGACGAGCCCTCCATCGGCCTGCACCAGCGCGACAACGAGCGACTGCTGGGCACGCTGCGGCGGCTGAAGGCGCTCGGCAATACGGTGCTGGTGGTGGAGCACGACGAGGACGCCATCCGCGCGGCCGACTACCTGATCGACATGGGCCCGGCCGCCGGCACCCTGGGTGGCTACATCATCGCCGAGGGCACGCCGGAGGAGGTCGCCGCCAACCCGGCCTCGCTGACCGGCGACTACCTGTCCGGCCGCAAGCGCATCGAGGTGCCCACCCGCCGCCGCCCAATCAGTGCGGAGCGCACGATCCGCGTGGTGGGCGCGCGCGGCAACAACCTGCAGGACGTGACGGCGTCGTTCCCGCTCGGGACCTTCACCTGCGTCAGCGGCGTGTCGGGGGGCGGCAAGTCCACGCTGGTGATCGACACGCTGTGGAAGGCCGCCAGCCGCCGGCTGATGGGCAGTGGCCAGGTGCCCGCGCCGTACGATCGCATCGACGGGCTGGACCAGCTGGACAAGATCATCGACATCGACCAGTCGCCGATCGGGCGCACGCCCCGCTCCAACCCGGCCACCTACACCGATTTGTTCGCCCCGATCCGCGACTGGTTCGCCGAACTGCCGGAATCGCGGGCGCGCGGCTACAAATCCGGCCGGTTCAGCTTCAACGTCAAGGGCGGCCGCTGCGAGGCGTGCCAGGGCGATGGCGTGCTGAAGATCGAGATGCACTTCCTGCCCGACGTGTTCGTGACCTGCGACACCTGCAAGGGCGCCCGCTACAACCGCGAGACGCTCGACATCAAGTTCCGCGGCAAGTCGATCGCCGAAGTGCTGGACATGACCATCGACGAGGCGACGGCGTATTTCAGCGCCCAACCCAAGATCCGCGACCGCCTGAGCATCCTGCAACGCGTCGGCCTGGGCTACGTGAAGCTCGGCCAGCAGGCGACGACGCTCTCGGGCGGCGAGGCGCAGCGCATCAAGCTCAGCAAGGAACTGGCCCGGCGTGCCACCGGCCGCACGCTGTATATCCTGGACGAGCCCACCACGGGGCTGCACTTCGAGGACGTGCGCAAGCTGCTGGAAGTGCTGCACGCGCTGGTGGACCAGGGCAACAGCGTGGTGGTGATCGAGCACAACCTCGAGGTGATCAAGACCGCCGACTGGGTGCTCGACCTCGGCCCCGAAGGCGGCGAGGGCGGCGGTCGCATCGTGGCCGAAGGCACGCCCGAAACGGTAGCCGCGACCCCGGGAAGCCACACCGGCCGCTTCCTCCAGCCGCTGCTTCCGCAGAAGAAGCAACGCAAACGCGCCTAACCTCTTCTCCCTCTCCCACAGGGGGAGAGGGAGACGCGACGGGCACGCGCCTTGCTTCGTTGCCATCCCACCCGAGGACGAACCATGGCCAGCATCGACACCGCCCGTTTCCTGCAGGACCTGCACGACCTTCGCCAGATCGGCACCTACAAGACCGGCGTGCACCGCCCGACCTTCTCGCCGCAGGACATGGAGTCCCGCCGCTGGCTCATGGCGCGGATGGAGGAGATCGGCCTCCAACCCACCATGGACGGCATCGGCAACGTGCTCGGCCGCCACCCCGGCCCGGGCCCGCACTTGCTGCTCGGCAGCCACATCGAAACGCAGAACTACGCCGGCTGGCTGGACGGCGCCTTGGGCGTGGTCGCCGGCCTGGCCGTGGCCCGCGCCGGCGTGCCGGTGGACGTGATCGCGTTCGCCGACGAGGAGGGACATTTCGAAGGCGGCTTCCTCGGCAGCCGCTCGTTCATCGGCAACCTGCCGGACGCGGAAATGAACGCGGCCCGCAGCCGCAACGACGGCTCCCTGCTCACCGAGGCGCTGTCCGCCGCCGGGCTGGCCGGGCTGCCCCGCATGCAGTTCGAGCCGGGTCGCTACCGCGGCTACATGGAGCTGCACATCGAGCAGGGCACCTTCCTGGAACACGCCGGCCAGCACGCCGCCGTGGTGACCGGGATCGTCGCCATCTGGCAGTTCCGCATCACCGTCGAGGGCATGCAGGACCACGCCGGCGGCACCACCATGGCCGAACGCCGCGACGCCGGGCTCACCGCCGTGCGCCTGCTCGCCGCCATCGACCAGGCCTTCCCCAGCGTGGTCGGCGAGCGCACCACCTGGACGACGGGGCAGATCAAGCTCGAACCCGGCGCCCCCTCCATCATCCCCGGGCGGGCCGAGATCCTGTTCCAGTTCCGCGACGTCGAATGGGCCCGGCTGGAGCGGCTGGAGGCCTGCCTGCGCGGCCTGATCCAGGAGAGCAACCGCCGCGAACGCTGCACCACCACGCTGGACATCATCCGCCGCAGCCTCCCCGCGATCTGCGACCCGGCGCTCATGGACGCCCTCGCCACCGCCGCCGAACGCCACGCCCCCGGCGGCTGGCAGAAACTGCCCAGCGGCGCCGGGCACGACGCCCAGGTCATGGCCGAAGTCATGCCCGCCGCCATGCTGTTCACCCCCAGCATCGGCGGCATCAGCCACCACTGGGCCGAAGACACCGCCGAAGCCGACCTGGCGATCTGCTGCAAGATCCTCGGCGACGCGGCCGAGGCGGCACTGACCCACGCCCCCGCCAGCTAGCGTGCATGACCGAGCTGGCCCCTGTGTTCCTGCCCGTCGTCCTGCTGCTCGCCAGCTTCGCCGGCTGGCGGGTGCAGCGGGCGCTGGCCGAACATCACCGCGGCCGCGATACGATCGAGGCGGTGCGGCTGGTGCTGAGCATGCTCGTCACCTTCGCCGCCCTGGTGCTGGGGCTGCTGACCACCTCCGCCAAAGCGCATTTCGACCGTCACGGCGCCGCATTGCAGACGTACGGCATCGACCTGATCATGGTGGACCAGCGGCTGCGCGAATACGGCCCGCCGGCCGACCCGATCCGCGCCACCCTGCGCGCCTACACCGCCTCCGCCGTCGCCAGCACCTGGCCCGGCGAGCCTGCCCCGCCGGGCCGCTACCCCACCCATCTCGACCCGCTCGCCCCCGGCAGCGCCGAAAGCACCCTGCTCGGCGCCATGCTGCTGAGCGTGGACCGCGATGTGGCCGAGCTGGTCCCCGCGACCCCGGTGCAGCAAGCGATGAAACCGCTGCTGGCGACCCGGCTGCAGACGCTGCTGCAGGACCGCTGGACCCTGGTGGGCGCGGCACAACCGACGCTGTCCTGGCCGTTCCTGTCGGTGATGACGGGCTGGCTGCTGCTGGTGTTCGCCGTGTTCGGCCTGAGCGCGCCGGGCAACCGCGTGGTATACGTGGTACTTGCCCTGGCCGCGCTGTCGCTCTCGGTGGCGGTGTGGCTGATCGTGGAATTGGACTCGCCGCTGACGGGAGTGATCCAGTCGTCGAGCGCGCCCCTGCGCGAAGCCTTGCTGCACATGGACCTGCCCGGCGGGTGAACGCGCCGCATCGTGCAGGCGGAGCTACCCGCTCAGAGTGGGCGGCGCAGGCCGCCATCGCTCCCGCGGCCCGGCGATGGCGCGGGCGGAGAATGGCGCGCCGGCCGGTGGCATCGCGGCGCGGTCGTGCAGTTCGGTGATGTCGGCGGGGGTGCGGCGTCTCCAGGGATGGGTGCCGGGCGACGCCTCGATGCCGAAATCGCGGGCGATATCCGTGATGATGTCGGCCACCGGGCGGTCGAGGATCTCGTCCTCGAGGTCGGGGCTGTCCATGCGCTCGGCGAGTTCGGCGTAGAGCCGGTCCGCCTCGGTCTTGCCGACGTTGCGCTGGATGCGATCCTCCACGTCGCGGATGATCCGCCGCCGCGCCGCCGCCCGCTGGTGATCGGACACGCTGGCTGCGGCCTCGTGGAGGCGCTGCAGCAGCATGGCCGTGCGCCGCACCGCGCGTGCGATGCGATCGAACGCCACCGTCACGTCCGGCACCGCCCCGCCCTCGGTCGCCGCGGGGGCGCTATTCAGTTGGGTGCGCGCCTGGGCGTGAACCAGGCGGGCCAAATCCATCCCCATGTCCATCAATTCCCGCACCGCCGCCCGGCACGCCTCGCGATCCGCCTCCTGGGCGGCGGTCTCGTTCTGGTTGGCAGGTGAGGACGGCATCGACATGAACGAATGAAGAACACAACGGGCGCGTTTAGGTCAAGCGCAGCCGGAGGCGAACCGCGTCGCAGGCGCATTAACCGAATGGGAACGTTTACCCGTCAAACTGGCAAGACGCACGAAACGGGTGGACACCATGGTTTGGGGCCGATCAAAGCTTGCGGTTCGACTTGCGAATTTGGAACAGGCCAACCAGGCACTCAGCCGGCGCGCGTCCGTGCTGGACAGCGCCAGCGGCGTCGGCTTGTGGGACGCCGTGTTGCATGATGCCGACGCGCTGCATCCCCAAAGCGTGTGGACATGGTCGCCGGAGTTTCGCCGGCTGTGTGGTTACGCGTCGGAGGCGGAGTTTCCCAACGTCGTCCAATCCTGGTCGGACAAGCTGCATCCGGACGATGTTCCGGCCACGTTCGCCGCCTTTGCCAACAGCCTCAAGACGACAACGGGCGTTTGCAGCTACACGGTCGAATACCGGCTGAAAGTCCGTGACGGCAGCTACAAATGGTTCCGCGCCTCCGGCGGCTGTAGTCTTACGCCGGACCGGCAGGTCCACGCGTGCGGCTCGCTGATCGACATCGACGCGGCGAAGCGGACCGAATTGGCCCAGGCCGACATCACCACCCAGCAATCGACGGTGGTGAGCGAACTTGCGGCCGGTTTGTCGCGCCTGGCCGGCGGCGATCTGACCTGCCAGTTGGAGCAAGCGTTCTCGGCGTCCTATGACGGGCTGCGGACGGACTTCAACACCGCCGTAGACCGGCTTCACGACGCGATCGGCTCCGTCGTCGGCAACGCTGCGGCGCTGCAATCTGGCGCCGCCGAGATCGCGCAGGCCTCGGACGACCTTTCGCGGCGGACCGAACAGCAAGCCGCCAGCTTGGAAGAAACCGCCGCCGCCCTGGACGAGATCACCGCCACCGTCGGCAAGACCGCGGCAGGTGCGAAACAGGCCGGGAGCACGGTCGCGACCGCCAAGAACGACGCGGTACGCTCCGGAACCGTGGTGAGCGACGCGGTGAACGCCATGGGGGAGATCGAGCGCTCGGCCCACGAGATCAGCCAGATCATCGGCGTCATCGACGAGATCGCCTTTCAGACCAATTTGCTGGCGCTCAACGCCGGGGTCGAAGCCGCGCGGGCCGGCGAGGCCGGGCGGGGTTTCGCCGTGGTCGCCAGCGAAGTGCGGGCGCTGGCGCAGCGCTCCGCCACCGCCGCCAAGGAGATCAAGGCCCTGATCCAGACCTCGGGCGAGCAGGTGCAGCGCGGCGTCGCGCTGGTGGGCGCCACCGGCGAGGCGCTGACGCGCATCACGGGCCAGGTCGGTGAGGTGCATGACGCCATCGCGGAAATCGCCGCCTCGGCGCAGGAGCAGGCGACCGGGTTGCTGCAGGTGAACGCCGCGGTGAACCAGATGGACCAGGTGACGCAGCAGAACGCCGCCATGGTGGAGCAGAGCACGGCGGCCAGCCACGCCTTGTCCCAGGAGACGGCGGAGCTGATCCAGCTGACCCAGCTTTTTCGGCTCCGCCAGACCAAGGCCGCTCCTGCCGCGGGCCGGCAAAGGGTGGCCAAACCGGTGCCCAAACCGGCGCCCAAACCCGTGGCGTCGAGCGCGATGAAGGTGACGGGCCGCGGTGGCGCCGTCCGCAAGGCGGAGCCGGAGACCTGGGAAGAATTCTAGCCTAGTCAGCCCGGCGCTGTCAGGCGACCCGCAGCGTTTGGATGCCGGACGTGTCCACCTCCCGTTCGGCGTGCCACACGTCGTAGGCCGCTTGCATCCGCAGCCACACCCCGGCGCCATCGCCGAACAGCTTGCCCAGGCGAACCGCAACGGCGGCGGAGACCGGCTTGCGCTCTTCCAGGATGTCGTGGAGGTGCTGCCGCGAAATGCCCAGCAACCGCGCGATCTCCGTCTTCGTCCGCCCGGTCGCGGGAATGACGGTCTCGCGCAGCAATTCGCCGGGATGCGTGGGGCAGCGGTTCGGGTTGCGGATGGCGGTGTGCTCGGTCATGGCAGCCCCTAATGGTATTGTTGGAAATCAACCCGGCAGGCGTCGCCGTCGAACTCGAAGGTGAGACACCAAGGGCCATTGACGTGCACGCTGTAGCGGACGGGAGTGCCGTGCAGCGGGTGAAAATCGAAGCCGGGCAGGTTCAAGTCCCCCGCTCGCCCGGCGGCGTCCAGACGGTCAAGGCGGATCAGAATGCGCTTGTGCATCCGAGCATCGATCTTGCCAGAGCGACCCGTCTGCCAAAGGTCGGCAAGGGCCTTGCTTCTGAACGTCTTGATCACGGCTGCAGTGTAAGCGGATCGCTTACTCAACGTCAACTGATTGCTTACAGATGGAGGATGCCTTGGCCCCCGTAGGGCGCATAAGCGCTTGCCCCATGCGCCAAACCGGCCAGGTCAGGGGCAAACGGTCAGGCCATCTGGCAACGTCCCTCGTTGCGACCCACATGTTGAATCGTCTCACCTCAGTACCTCGGTGGCGCATGACGCTTCGCTTATGCGGCCTGCGACGCGTTCTGGCAGCGCTTATGCGTCACGCGCTGATTAATTCCGTTATAGAGTCGCCTCGGGGGATTCGAAGTGCCTATGGAAGCTGTGTTTCGCTATCGCTCGATGGAGGCTCTGCTCGGGGAACACAGAGAGCTTGAGACCCAGACCATGTACTTTTCTCCTCACCAGGACCTAAACGATCCTATGGAGGGCTCCAGAGAAATAAGATGGCGAGGTGATCGGATCGTTTGGGAGAATTTATTAAAACACTACGTACTTTGTTTGTATTTATTTTGCAGCGTCACTCTTGTAGCCGGTGAAGATCTGAAACCTGATGAATTCAACTTCTCTCTACATACCGTCGCTTCATTAGGGCAGCTCCCAGCTAGAGACGTATTTCTTAGGGCCGACCATGTTTTCCGGAGCGATCGTAGGGTCCGCGATCTTACAGAGCATCTAACGCTCCGAGAAAGCGTCTCCAGAAATGAGCTAATATGGTACTTAAGCTGTATTCACGTCCATGCGCTGCACTCGGTTTTTTCTACTCTCTATAGCCGTAACTTGATCCCAAAACATTTAATCCCGGCAGCTATGAAGCGGACCGGGAAGGCAGCGATGATGGACCGAGCACAACTCGCCACATTCCGCGCCGAACTCGAAGCAAAATCGAGTTCAGATGCGGAGGAAGTGTTTGCTACATTGGTGGCGAAGCTGCAGCGCGACGCGTTGATAGCCAACCTAAGCGCTTTGACCACTCACAAGAATAGGGGTTGGCCGATAATCTGGACAGCGTTTCCAGAACGGTATGTCGTTGACACTGAACGTTTGATATATTGGGATTGGTATGCAGTTTGCTTTGCAACCGATCCCAATGACCCTACAATGTGGAGCCACTATGCCGCTTCACACACTGGCGTATGTTTGAAGTTCAAGTGCCATCCCGCACCGGACGGCAACTCATCTGTCAACCTCTGGCGCCGAAGCAATGCGATAACGCAGTCATCTGGCTATCCTGAGAAAACGGGCCCACAAACATTTCCTGTGAAATTGGTATTGTACGAACGCGCACGTCAGTCGATCGATTTCTTCACTTCGATCGGTCGGCTTTCGGAACGTGAATTACTTCAGGAATGGTATACGGATCGCCTTGGAAATCTAAGTGAATACTCCTTACATATTCAAGATGTAACGAAGGAATGGAGAAGTCGTTACTGGAGAGAGTTTGAAGAAGCAATTCTGATAAAGTCAGAAAACTGGTCCTATGAGAAAGAAGTTCGAATCTTATACGTTGATATACTATACGAACTAGAAGAAAAGAGCAAAAGGACATTCACCTATGGTTTCGATGACTTAGAAAGCATAACGTTTGGAATAAATACGACACTAGATCAAAAACTGGCGATAATAAAAGTTATATCAGAAAAGTGCAGGAATTTCAACCGAGAGGATTTCGAATTTCGTCAAGCCATTCGTGATATCAAAGAAAACGCCATAACTTCCATCAAATTAGATGGGTTTTATAAACTAGCTTAGACATTGTTGATCAATTCTACCATACTTTCCTTAATATCGTATCAGTCCAATTGTGTAGAATTCACTCCTGAACGATCTATGATCAGCAGTTTTGTCTCACGCCTTCTTCACACCCCAAAAAATCGCAAACCCCTCTAACACCCCCGTCAACCCGCGATACGCCGTGTTCACAAAATCCTGCCCCAACGGAATGTACGGCACGTCCACGAACGCATGCTTCTGGATCTCCACCGCAATCCGCCTCTGATCCGACAAATCCGACGCCAGCAACCACTGGTCCCGCAACGCCTCGATATCCGGGTTATCCGGCCAGCCCGGGGACGCGTTCACGCCGTCGCCGCGCAGCATCACGTTGGTGGCCGGGTTCAACAGATCCTCGCCGTCCCAGAACGTATGAAAAACGCTCCACCCGCCCCGCTCCGGCGGCGCCTGGCTGACCCGGCGTTGCACCACGCTGCCCCAGTCCATCGACTGAACGTCCACCTTCAGCCCCAAACGCCGCATCACCGCAACGCCGACATCGGCCAACGCCTTCAACGCCGGCTGGTCGGTGGGGGCGAGAACCACCACCGTCTCGCCCTGATAACCGGCGTTGGAGAGCGCTTTCTGCGCGGCAGGCAGGTCCCGCGGGGTCGTCAACGCCTCCATGCCGGCGTTGCTGGCCATGTCGGTGCCGGGGGTGAAGAAACCGGCGGGGACGTGCTTGAGCGCCGGGTCGGCGCCCACCACGGCGGTCATGAACTCCATCTGGTCGATGACGGACAGCAAGGCCAGGCGGATGGCGGGCTTGTCGAACGGCGGATGCAACTGGTTCATGCGCAACACCGCGATCTCGCCGCTCGGGTTGGGCAGGGTGACGCTCAGCGCGGCGTTCTTGCGCAGCTCCGGCAGCAGGCCGGGGGTGGGGTATTCCCACCAATCGGCCTCGCCGGACTGCAGGGCCGCGGCGGCGATTGCCGGGTCGGGGATGGTGTGCCACTCGACGCGGTCGACATTGGCGATCTTGGGGCCGGAGGTCCAGTCGGGGGTGCCGCTGGGCACGGGGGTGTAGCGGTTGAACTTTTCATACACCACGCGGGCGCCGGGGACGCGCTCGCCGGGCACGAAGCGGAACGGGCCGGAGCCGACCATCTCGGTGATCTGCGTGTAGGGGTCGGTGCTGGCCAGGCGCTCGGGCATGATCGGGCACATGTTGGTGGCGGATTTGCCGAGCGCGTCCGGCAGCAGCGGGAACGGGCGGCTCAGGCGGAAGCGGATGGTGGTGTCGTCGGGCGCGGAGAGCTCGTCGGTGGCGGCCAGCAGGGCCTGGCCGAACGGGTCGCGCGCGCCCCATCGCTTGATGCTGGCCACGCAGTCGCGGGCGAGCACTGGGGTGCCGTCGTGGAATTTCAGGCCAGGGCGCAGGCCGAGGCGCCACTCGGTATCCTCGGGGTTTTTTACTGCGCCGGCGACCATTTGCGGGCTGGGGCGGAAGCGGCTGTCGAGGCCATACAGGGTGTCGAACACCGCGAAGGCGTGGTTGCGGGTGACGTAGGCGGTGGTCCAGACCGGGTCGAGCACGGTGAGGTCCGACTGCGGGATGAAGCGCAGCACGCGCGGCCCGGCGGCGCGGGCGATGCGCGGGGCGGCGAGAGTGGCCGCGGTGGCGGCGAGGAATGTCCGGCGCTGCATGGCGGCGCTCCTGCTGAATTTAGTCGGCTAGCTGACCACGCGGGCGGCGGCGGCGCTACCGTGTGCCGTCATGCGGCGATCAAGGGCGCCGCGTACTCGTCGAGCGACGCCATGAGACTGCCCTGGATCGTGGGGTGGGGCTGGTGGGCTGCAAGCAGCCCACCCTACGACGAACGACTAGGCTCAGCCGGGGCGAATGCCGTAGAACCCGCTGCATGCTCGCACTGATGGATTGGCTGGTCGACGCGCTGCCGGGGCCGATGCGGCGGCATGTGCGCCCGGCGCACGTGCAGCTGCTGGTGCAACTCATGCAGTTCGGGACGGTGGGGGTCGCGGGCTTCCTGGTCGACACCGCCGTGGTGTATGCAACTCGTTTCTGGGCCGGATTGTATGTGGGTGGGGCTTTGGCGTATTTCGCGGCGGTGACGACGACGTGGTGGTTGAACCGGGTGTGGACATTCCGGGGCATCGGCAACATCGGCTCCAAGGGCCGGCAGTGGGTGCGTTTCGTGCTGGCGAGCGTGCCGGGGCTGTGCCTGAATTTGGGCACGTATTTCGCGCTGGTGACGCTGGTAGCGCTGTGCGCGGCGCATCCGGAGCTGGCGATCGCGGCCGGGGCGATCGCGGGGATGTCGGCCAATTACCTGCTATCGCGCGCGCTGGTGTTCCGCTGATGCGGCTCGCAGCGCTGCGGGTCGCCGTGCTGATCCCCTGCCGTAACGAGGCAGTGGCCATCGGGCGCGTGGTGGCCGGCTTCCGCGCCGCGCTGCCGGAGGCGGTGGTCTACGTGTACGACAACAATTCGACCGACGGCACGGTGGCGGAGGCGCGGGCGGCCGGGGCGGTGGTGCGGTCGGAGCCGTTGCAGGGCAAGGGCAACGTGGTGCGCCGCATGTTCGCCGACATCGAGGCGGACGCCTACGTGCTGGTGGACGGCGACGACACCTACGACCCGGCGGTGTCGCCCGCGATGGTGCAGCTGCTGCAGGACGGCCCCCTGGACATGGTGACGGCCAGCCGGGTGAGCCATGTGCAGGCGGCGTATCGCACCGGGCACCGGACGGGAAATCTGGTGCTGACCCGGCTGGTGGCGACGCTGTTCGGCAACCGCGTGACGGACATGCTGTCGGGGTACCGGGTGTTCTCGCGCCGGTTCGTGAAGTCGTTCCCGGCGCTGTCCACCGGGTTCGAGACGGAGACCGAGTTCACCGTCCACGCGCTGGAGCTGGCGATGCCGGTGGGTGAGTTGCAGGCGGAGTACAAGGATCGTCCCGCCGGGTCGGCGTCGAAGCTGCGGACCTACACCGACGGGCTGCGGATTTTGCGCACCATCGTGATGCTGACCAAGGAGGTCCGGCCGTTCCAGTTCTTTGCCGCGGGGGCGGCGGTGCTGGCGCTGGCAGCGATCCTGCTGGGCATCCCCGTGGTGTTGGAGTTCATGCACACCGGGCTGGTGCCGCGACTGCCGACGGCGGTGCTGGCGACGGGGCTGATGGGGCTGGCGTTCTTGTCCACGACCTGCGGGTTCATCCTGGATTCGGTCGCGCGCGGGCGGAAGGAGGCCAAGCGGATGGCCTATTTGGCGATCCCCGTCTTAGGCGCCGACCGGTCGCCATAGCCGCCGGGGTGCGCCAGGCGCCAGGTGTATGCGGTGCGGACCATGTCCTCCAGGGCGGCGTAGCGCGGCGTCCAGCCGGTTTCGGCGCGGATCCGGTCGGAGGACGCGACGAGGACCGCCGGGTCGCCGGCCCGGCGATCGCCCAGCGTGACCGGGACCGCGCGGCCGGACACGGCCTCGACCGCGGCGATGACGTCGCGGACCGAGGCGCCGCGGCCGTTGCCGAGGTTGTAGGTGACGCTGGCGTGGTCTAGCCGGGTCAGCGCGCCGAGGTGGGCGGCGCACAGGTCGGTGACGTGGACGTAGTCGCGGATGCAGGTGCCGTCGGGCGTCGGGTAGTCGGTGCCGAACAGCGTGACGGGGCCGCGGCGGCCGAGGGCGGCGTCGATCAGCAGCGGGATGAGGTGGGTTTCGGGGTCGTGGTCCTCGCCGATGCGGCCCTTGGGGTCGGCGCCGGCGGCGTTGAAGTAGCGCAGGCAGGCGGAGCGCAGGCCGTGGCGTTCGCCGGCCCAATACAGCGCACGCTCGATCATCAGCTTGCTCTCGCCGTACGGGGAACTGGGGCGCAGGGCGGCGTCCTCGGTGATCGGGACCTGGTCGGGTTCGCCGAACAGGTTGGCGGTGGAGGAGAGGATGAAGCGGGGGACGCGGTTGCGGATGGCGGCGTCGATCAGGGTGAAGCCGCCGGACGCGTTCTCGCGCAGGTAGTGCATCGGCCGCTGCATGCTGTCGCCAACCAAGGAGAGGGCGGCGAAGTGGATGATGGCGTGCCAGTCCCGCCCGGCGATCACCTGGTTGATGGCGTCGAAGTCCGCCACGTTGGCGGTGATCAGCTCGACGCCGGGTGGCAGGGCGGCGCGGTGGCCCTGGCGCAGGTCGTCCACCACGGTCACGGCGGCGCCCTGGTCGACCAGCAGATCCACCATGTGGCTGCCGACGTAGCCAGCCCCGCCAGTGACAAGAAAGTGCTCTGGCACTTAAGCTCCTTCGGCGCGGGTTTTGATGCGGTGGGTTAAGGTTAGGTTATAGCATGCCGCCCAGCAAATGCGCTGAAAAGGGTTAAATCATCGTTCCGCGACCCAACATCCGGGCCAGAACGTCAGGAGTGCCGACCGATGGACATGCCGCTCGACGCCAACACCCGCTTCGCCATTGGCCAGCCCGTATCCCGCAAGGAGGACCCGGTGCTGTTGCGGGGTGAGGGGCGGTACAGCGACGACCTGACGCTGCCGGGTCAGGTATACGGGGTGCTGGTGCGCAGCCGGTATGCGCACGGGCTGCTGCGCGAGGTGCAGGCGGACGCGGCGCGGGAGATGCCCGGCGTGCTCGGCATCTACACCGCCGCCGATCTGGAGGCAGCAGGGATCGGGCCGATGCAGGCCAGCGTCGGCAAGCACAAGGATGGCTCGGCCACGCCCAAGCCGCACCAGATGGCGCTGGCGAAGGACCGCGTGCGCTATGTCGGCGACCCGGTGGCGCTGGTGGTGGCCGAGACGCGCGATGCCGCCAAGGACGCGGCCGAGGCGGTGATGCTGGACATCGAGCCGCTGCCGGCGGTGACCACGGCGCGGGATGCCTTCGAGGCGGGCGCGCCGCAGCTGCACGCGGAAGCGCCCGGGAACGTGGCGCTCGATTTCCACTACGGCGATGCGGCAGCGGTGGCGGCGGCGTTCGCCAGCGCCGCGCATGTCACCAAGCTCGGCCTGCGCAACAGCCGCATAGTGGTGGCCGCGATGGAGCCCCGGTCGGCGATCGCCGCGGTCGAGGACGGGCGCTTGGTGCTGCGCGTGGGCTGCCAGGGCGCGTTCGGGCTGCGCAACACGGTGGCGGGCGTGATGGGTGTGCCGAAGGAGCAGGTGCGCGTGCTGACCGGCAATGTCGGCGGCTCGTTCGGCATGAAGGCGGGCTGTTATCCGGAATACATCGCCGTGCTGCACGCGGCACGGGTGCTGGGGCGGCCGGTGAAGTGGACGGATGCGCGGTCCGACAGCTTCATGTCCGACAGCCATGGGCGCGACCACGACATGATCGGCGAGTTGGCGCTGGATGCGCAGGGCAAGTTCCTGGCGGTGCGGATGACCGGGTTCGGCAATATCGGCGCGTATCTCAGCAATTCGACCACGCTGCCGCAGTCGATGAACACGGTGAAGAACGTGATCGGCGTCTACACGACGCCGCTGGTGGAGGTAATCAGCCGCAGCCTGTTTACCAATACCACACCAGTTGGCGCGTATCGTGGGGCCGGGCGGCCGGAGGGCAATTACTACATGGAGCGCCTGGTGGACACCGCGGCGCGGGAGATGGGGCTGGACCGGGTGGAAATGCGCCGGCGCAACCACATCCGGCCGGAGCAGATGCCTTACAGCGCGCCCTCCACGATGGTGTACGACAGCGGCGACTTCCCCGCCTTGCTGGAAGAAGCGTTGGCCGAGGCGGATTGGGATGGGTTCGCCACCCGCCGGGCCGAAAGCCGCCGCCAGGGCAAGCGCCGTGGGATCGGCATCGGTCACTACCTGGAGGTCACCGCCCCGGCCAACGCGGAGATGGGCGGCATCAGTTTTGACCCGGATGGCGGCGTCACCATCACCACGGGCACGCTGGATTACGGCCAGGGTCACGCCTCGCCGTTCGCGCAGGTGCTGGCAGATCGCTTGGGCGTGCCGTTCGACAAGATCCGCCTGGTGCAGGGTGACAGCGACAAACTGATCGCCGGCGGCGGCACGGGTGGCTCGCGCTCCATCATGAACAGCGGCAGCGCGATCCACGAAGCATCCGGCATCGTGGTGGAGAAGGGTCGCCCGCTCGCGTCCGAGGCGCTGGAGGCTGCGGAGGCGGACATCGAGTTCTCCACCGGCCGCTTCACCGTGGCCGGCACCGACCGTGGCATCGGCATCATGGACCTGGCGGCGCGCTTCCCCGGCCAGCTCGACGTGCAGCACATCTTCGAGGGCGCGCCCTCCGCCTTTCCCAACGGCTGCCACGTCTGCGAGGTGGAGGTCGACGAGGACACCGGCGTGGTGGAGGTGGTGCGCTACGTGATGGCGAACGATTTCGGCACACTGGTGAACCCGATGCTGGTCGAGGGCCAGGCGCATGGCGGCGTGGTGCAAGGGATCGGCCAGGCGCTGCTGGAGCGGACGTCGTACGATGTGGACGGCCAGCTGCTGTCCGGTTCGTTCATGGACTACACCATGCCGCAGGCGATCCACGTGCCCGGCATCGTGTTCCGCAGCCACCCGGTTCCGGCGCGCACCAATGCCCTGGGCGCGAAGGGCTGCGGCGAGGCTGGCTGTGCGGGCGCCCTGCCCGCCGTGATGAACGCGCTGGCCGATGCGCTTGGCCGCCACATCGAGATGCCGGCCACCCCCGAACGCGTCTGGGAAGCCCTGCAGGCCGCCTAAAATCCCCATCCTCCCCCTCCTGCAGGGGGAGGATGTTCTAAAGGGCATCGTCCGTCCCAAGGAGTCAGTCGCGAGAGGAGGCACGCATGGATCCACTGCCCTGGGCCGATCCCGCCACGGAGGCTTCGCTGCGGCAATGGCTGGAAACCTTCGCCGGCTACGTCCGCGCGGTGGACTACGCCGCAGCCGCGCCATCTTTCCATTCCGATGTGCTCGCCTTCGGAACCCACCGCGACGTCATACCCGGCCTCGCCGCCTGGATCCGGACACAGTGGAACAACGTGTGGCCGCGAACGACGGATTTCCGCTTCGACCTCGACAGCACACGTTTTCTTGGCGTGCCAGCCATGGCGGTCGCCGTGGCGCCCTGGAGCAGCACCGGTTATTTGCCGGATGGCACCCGCTTCGACCGGCCGGGACGAGCGACCTTGGTGTTCCACCGCACGGGCGACGGCTGGTTGTGTGTGCACTCCCACATGTCGCTGAACCGCGGCGTTCCGCAGGACAGCCACGCCGACCGCCCCGTTCTCGCCTGGCCGCCGGGCATGCCCTGAACCTTCACCCGACCTGAACCTTCCTACGCCCAGCCTGACCCTCAACTCGCCGTTAGATCGCGCACGGCCGCGACGAACGCATCCGGCGCCTCCTGAGGTAAATTGTGCCCCGCCCCGATCACCACCCGGCGTTCGAACCCGCCGGTGAAGTGACGTGCCACCTCGGCCGGATCTTGGGGATGGCCGACGCCGTCGTCGGCGCCGTACAGCGCGATTGCGGGAACGGTGATCGGCGGTTGCGCGGCCAGCCGGCGTTCGACGGCTTCGGCGGCCGGGTCACCCGCCACCAGTGCGAAACGATGCCGGTAGGAGTGGATCACGACGTCCACGAAGTCCGGATTGTCGAAGGCGGCGGCACTCCGTTCGTACGTCGCATCGTCGAACGCCCAACTGGGTGACCAGAGTTGCCACAACAACCGGCAAACGGCCCGGCGATCCTGCTGCAGCCCGGCGCGGCCGCGCTCGCTATGGAAGTAATACTGATACCACAGCCGGTGCTCCGTCTCCGCCGCCGCAGGCTTGCCCGAGGCGGCGATGTTCTGGATGTTGTAGCCCTCGGCGGTGACCAGGCCGCGCACCCGTTCCGGCCAGAGCGCCGCAACCACGCAGGCTGCCCGGCCGCCCCAGTCGTAGCCGGCGAGAACGGCACTCGGTAACGCCAAGGCGTCCATCAACCCAAGCAAGTCCATCCCCAGCACCGCCTGTTCGCCGGAGCGCGGCGTGGCATCGGACAGGAAGCGCGTGGCGCCATAGCCGCGCAAATAAGGCACGATCACGCGATAGCCGAGCCCGGCCAGCGCCGGTGCGGCCTCGTCGTAGGAATGCACATCATACGGGAAGCCGTGCAGCAGGATCACCGGCGGGTCGGAAGGGTGGCCGAGATCCTGGTAGGCGACGCTCAGCACGCCTGCATCAATCTGTTTCATGATCGCCACGCTTCCACCAAATCGCTGCCGGCCGACGATAATGCCTGGGAGATGATTGCCAAAGCATGCAGATTTGCGCTCAGATCACGCTATACGGACGACCAACTGCAGGTGTATGCCGAATTAGGCAGGCGCATCACGGGATTCTTGAACGGAATCACGTTTGCGCGATCAAGAGTTTGTAATAGGAAGTTTACGTCCAGCCGATCGGAGCGCTTTTCATGCCCGTCGATAGAGCCGTAAGTGCCACGATTATCACCTTCCCGTCCAATGCGGGCCGGGCCAACCACTTCACCGCCGCTGACCGAATGGCGTTGCTGCAATGGGAGGCGCGCGACCAGGGCGGCATACGCCTTGCCATCCATAAACGCCGTCACGACGACCCGCCCGAAGTCGGCGAGTTCGCCAGCATCTACCCGCCAAACGGGCGATGGGCCGCTTGGGGCGCCGTGCGGCAAGGCCGGGCCATTAGCGTGTGGCGCGCCGGCGACGGCCGCGATATTGGCCGTTTCGAGACGATGGGCGAGGCGCTCGCCGCCGTGACCGCCCACCCCCTCGGGGCTGCGCGGTAGTAGAACCGGCAGCAATCTTCCCCAAACGCGGGGAGAACTAAGTGACTGTTTCGAAAGTCCCGGAGCCAATAGGCCCTCGGTGAAAAGGGTCGATCTTTGACTAGCTACGGCTCAAGTTCAACGGTGAGCTTTCCCGGCGTTCATCAAGAAACGAACTACGAAAAATAGCACAATCCAAAATATCATTGACTTCAAGAATTACCAACAAGTTACTCCGGCGGAATTCATTGATATATTTTTCGCTGAATCTTTAAAAACCCAAGCTATCGAAGCTTAGTAGGCATTTTCCAGGCCAAAATAAAAAACAATAGAAAGTCTTTTGAACCAAGCCAATCCTGGGGTAACAAAATTTTGCCCCAGGCATAAATACCATTGCACAAGCCTGCTAGGCTTTGATAATTTACCATTTTTGCTACGATGCCTAATGGCCCAGAATGTGTCGAGTCGCACTCAGTCCACCGTTGCCGTCTCGCCCACGGAGGCTGCCATTGCGAAGTGGACGAAATGGCTAGCTATTTCAACAATAGGACTTGTGATATTCACCGCAGCACTAGTAGGCACGTCGATAGTTAATATTTTAGATGCTGAAAAGCAGACTGAAATAGCTAATAAAGCTGAAATCGACGCGACAACTCAAAATAGACTGACAGAGATAACGCAGTTTAATACCCGAGAGCAACTCAGGGCGGTTGTAGGATTTATCGGTATAACCGGGTTTGCCTCTGTCAATCCAGAAAATAATCAGCCGGGATTCATCAATATTGCTACCTTCCAAAATTTTGGTGGGACAAGGACGGGACATTTTTCGGATTGGGCATCTATTGTTTACTTTGACAAGGAGGTACCCAACAGCATGGATTTCAGTAAACCGTATAGTAAGCTAGATTTTCATGACACGATTGTAGCGCCCGGAGCGCCATCAGTAATTTCGGTTGGAATTCAGAAAAGTGACGTGGATAGAGCTTTAGCGAAGCAGGGAATCATAATCATGTGGGGACAAGCAACTTACAGTGATATTTTCAATCTTGAAATAAGTCATACCGTAAGTTTTTGTTATAATGTGAACGTCTCATTACTCAATGAGCAATATAACTTTAAACCCTCTCCATTTAAGCCCGAATGCAACTTCAGTAACTAGTCAATCGTCTCAGTCGTGAGACGATTGGAACTTAGTATATGTTCAATCGATCAAGTTCGTCGCAACTCGTTGATATCGCTAGCTAAGTTGATTAGTTACTTCAAACTTTTGAAACAGTCACTAAGATCCCGTAGCAAGCGTCTGCGTCTGTGACATGCCGCCCATCGTCTGGCTCTGCCCGGAGATCGATTGTTGCTGGCGGGCCTGCGGCTCCGGACGCCAATCGCGGAAGAAGGCATAGCCAATCTCGCCCGCCAGCAGGATCAGATCGCGCTGCAACGCATCCAGGAAATCGTGCAGCCCGTGGGAGATGAGATCCTGCACGGGGTTGGCCGAAAGCGCCGCCCGCACCTCCTCGATCCGCTCGAGCCCGGTGTGGGTGCCGCGCAGATTGTAGCGGCTGCGGAGCTGCATCAGGTGCCACTCCACCTGGCTGACACACAGCGTCACGCTGCGCGGGAACGACCGGTCCGACAGCAGGAACGTCACCACGTCCGCCGGCTCGAACCCGGCCGGCGCGACCCGGCGGAACGCGTGATAGCCGGCCGCCGCGCGCAGCACGCCACTCCACTGCGTCAGTTCCGTCACCCGTCGCTCCTCGGCGCCGGGCAGTTGCAGCAGGTGGTACTTGATGTCCAGTAGCCGTGTGGTCTGGTCGGCACGCTCGATCAGGCGGCCGAGCATGTAGAAGTTCCAGCCCTGATCGCGGAAGAACGTGCCCTCCGTGATGCCGGTATGGGCCTGCACGCCCTCCTTCAGCCGGGCGCAGAGCCGGGTCAGGTGGTCGCCCTGCAACTCCTCCGGCGCAATCGCCAGCACGTCGCGGTGGAACACGTTCATCTGCATCCACATCTCGGTGCTGATGAGCGGCCGCAGCGTGCGGGCGTTGGTGCGCGCTGCCTCCAGGGAGGCCGGGACCGAAGTCGGGTTGGTGCGGTCGAGCAGATAGAACCGCTTGATCGCGTCCGGTTCGGGCGAGCCGCCGGCATCCAAATATCTCTGCTCGTCGGCGTTGATCCGCAGCAGCGCGCTCCAGGCCTCGCCGCGCCCCGGGCTCTCGAACGTTTGCGTGACATCGATCAGGCGGGCGAGATTTTCCACCCGCTCCAGATAGCGGGCCATCCAGAACAGCCCCTCGGCGTAGCGGGCGAGCAGCAGGGGTTCCTTGGGATACCCGTTCATTCGTCCGCCAACACCCAAGTGTCCTTCGAGCCGCCACCCTGGGACGAGTTCACGATCAGGCTGCCCTCCTTCATCGCCACCCGGGACAGCCCTCCGGGCAGCACCCAGGTATCTCGGCCGGTGATCGCGAACGGCCGCAGGTCCAGATGCCGGGGCCGCAGGCCGGCCGCGGTGAGCGTGGGGGCGACGGAAAGGTCGATCAAAGGCTGGCTGATCCAGTTCGCCGGGTCGGCGAGCAAGCCCGCGCGGGCCGCGTCCAACTCCGCCGCGGAGGCGCGGGGGCCGATGGTGATGCCGTAGCCGCCCGACTCGCCGACGGGCTTGATCACGAGCTGGTCCAGGTTGTCGAGCGTGTAGCGCAGGCCTTCGCTCTCGCCGCAGATATTGGTCTCGACGTTGGGCAGGATGGCGTCCTCGCCGAGGTAGAACTTGATGATCCGCGGCATGTAGGCATAGACCGCCTTGTCGTCCGCGACGCCGGTGCCGACGGCGTTGGCCAGCGTGACGTTGCCGGCCTTCCAAGCGCCGATCAGGCCGGGGACGCCCAGCAGGCTGTCCTTGCGGAACACCAGCGGGTCCAGGAAGTCGTCGCCGATGCGGCGGTAGATGGTGTGGACCGGCCGCAACCCGCCGGTAGTGCGCATGAACACGCGCTCGTTCTCCACCAGCAGGTCGGGCCCCTCGACCAACGGCACGCCCATCTCGCGGGCGAGGAAGACGTGCTCGAAATAGGCGGAGTTGAAGATGCCGGGCGATAACAACGCGACTTGCGGGTCCGACACGCTCTCGGGGGCGATTTCGCCCATGGCGGCGCGCAGGCGGCGGCCGTAATCGTCGACCGGGGCGAGCCGCACGCCAGCCATCAAATCGGGGAAGGTGCGGCGCATGAGGTGCCGGTTTTCAACGACGTAGGACACGCCGGAGGGCGTGCGCGCATTGTCCTCGAGCACGCAGAACGTGCCATGTCGGTCGCGCACGATGTCCACGCCGCAAATGTGGACGTAGGTGCCGAAGCGGATGGGGAAGCCCTCCATCTCCGGCCGGTAGTTCGGGTTGCCCAGCACCAGCGCCGCCGGCACCACGCCTTCGTTGAGGATGCGGCGGTCGTGGTAGATATCCTGCAGAAAGCAGTTGAGCGCCTTCACGCGCTGCTTCACCCCGGCTTCGATGTGACGCCATTCCGACGCGGTAATCACGCGCGGCAAGCAATCGAATGGCAGGATGCGATCGATCGCCTCGGCTTCGGAATAGACCGTGAAGGTGATGCCGAGGTTGATCAGGTCGTGCTCGGCCCCGGCGGCGCGCAGGCGCAGGGCGTCGAGGCCGATGCCGGAGACGCGGCGTCGGATCTGGTCGATGACGCCGCGGTCGCCCTCCCGCGCGGTCAGCTCGCAGAAGTAGAGGCCGGAATCATAGCTGGCGAAGGGGTCGGGGGAATACGCGTTCATGTGACGTCATATTGAGCGAGGGTCCGCAGAGACGCAATGCAGCCCCTCGTTCAGGACGTGCGGCAGCAAAGCCACATTCCGGAACGACCTCCTCACGGAGTCGCGATTCGCGTTGCATATCTGCAATTTAGGCGGCTTAGCTGCGACCGCGCCTGAACCGGCGTGGCACCATTAACCCTTGAACGGACCCGCCTGGGCCGGGAGACGCGAATGCGAATTCTTCTTTCCAGCCTGATCGCGGCTGGCTTGCTCACCAGTCAGTTTGCGCAGGCGCAGAGCTGCGCCCGGCCGACCGACAAGACGGCGTTCGACGTTGCCGGGCTCAAGAGCCAGCTGATGGTGACGGCGATCACCTGCGAAGCCACCGAGCGCTACAACACCTTCATCATGCGTTACCGGGCCGACCTGGTTGCCCAGGAGAAGGTGCTGACCGCCTACTTCGTGCGCAATTTCGGCAAGAAGGCGCAAGCGCAGCACGACGACTACATCACGTCGCTGGCCAACACCCAGTCGCAGGACGGCCTGAAGGCTGGCAATGCCTTCTGCGACCGGAACATCGCAATGTTCGACGACGTGATGAAGCTGCATGGCGGCACGGAGCTGTCGGACTACGCGACCGGCAAGGCCTCGGTGCAGCCGATCGAACTCGTGGCCTGCGCTAGCCCGGACCGCCCTGCCCGCGCGACGGTTCGCACGGCGAGCGCCAGCAGCTCGACAAAGACCAAAGTCCGCTAAGTCCTGCCCCACCCCTAGCTTCTCCCTCTCCCGTTCTTCACGGGAGAGGGCCGGGGTGAGGGCCGCTTGAGAAACCCAAACCGGATGTGGAGCGGCATTCGCACCCTCACCCCGGCCCTCTCCCGCCCGCGGGAGAGGGAGAAGAAAGCCTGTGCAATCGCCCTCCCAAGTGGGAGCGCAAGTTCTTTTGTCGTCAGCGTAGGATGATAGAGACCAAAGTCCGCTAAGTCCTGCCCCACCCCTAGCTTCTCCCTCTCCCGTTCTTCACGGGAGAGGGCCGGGGTGAGGGCCGCTTGAGAAACCCAAACCGGGTGTGGAGCGGCAGCCGCACCCTCACCCCGGCCCTCTCCCGCCCGCGGGAGAGGGAGAAGAAAGCCGGTGCAATCACCCTCCCTCGTGGGAGGGCGATTTCTTTTGTCCTCAGCGCAGGATGATGGCGACCCGGCGGTTTTGCGGCTCCCGCACACCCGCTGCCGTCGGGACGAGCGGTCGGGTGTCGCCGAACGCCTGGATGTCGATGGCCGTGCGCGGGACGCCGTCGCGCACCAGTTCGGCGGCGACGGTCTGCGCGCGGCGAAGCGAGAGGCGCTGGTTATACGCCGGCGTCCCCGAGCGGTCGGCGTTGCCCTGGACCTCGATCCGACTCGTCTGGACGCGGGTGCTGTTCTGGGCTGCCTCGGCGATGATCTGCCGGGCGCGGTCCGTCAAGTCGGCCCGGTCCCAGTCGAAGAACACGAGGTAGGTGCGCGCCGGGGTAACGGTCGGCGGGGCTGCGGTCGGCACCGCGGCCGGCGGCGGCGGGGCGGTGTTGAAGGCATACCGGACGCCCAGCAGCAGGTCGTGGTTGTAGTCGCTGCTGACGTTGAAGTTGCCGCGCCCCGCATGCACGCCGCCATTGGCACCGGTGACGGCGACGTTGTCGTAGGCGTGGAAGGACGGCGCATCGAGCACGCCGTAGAAGCGATACTCCGCCGTGAGCGAGAGGCCCGGCACTGCTGCCAGCGGGAAGGACAGGCCAAAGATGCCCTGATAGGCGAAGTTGGTCGACCAGCCCCGGGGCGACAAGAGCAGGTTGTTCCCGACGCCGTACGAATGCACGCCGTTAAACTGAGTGTCCGCGAGCCCGGCACCCAGGCCGAAATACGGATACAGCCAGTTGAGACCGATATCCATGTCGAACAGGGCGTTGACCATGCCGCCATAGGCGAACTGGTCCCCCCCGGACGCGGTCGGCCCGGCGGTGAAGCCGTTGATCTGGCGGACCCGGTTATGCCGGACATCGCCCTCGAGCTCGACGCGAAGGCCATTGCCGAAGCCCCAGCCGACGCTGCCGACGCCCACGCCACCGATATCGGTGGACAGCCGCTTGGGTGCCAGTCCCAGGCCGGGCGAGGCCTGCACCCGCTCCTGCTGCAGGTAGTTCCCGCCGGCCCCGGCGCCGATGTAAAGGCCTGAGATCGGCTGCGCATACCCCAAGGCCGGGATGGCCAGGATCGTTGCTGCAAGCAGCGCGGTGCGAAGGCTAGTCATACCCACTCTCCTGGTGCGCCTCGAACGCGGAGCGCGAAACGGGGTCGTCAACGAAAAAGCCGGCCAGATGACTGGACCGGCTTTCGCTAGGCAAGCCGCACGGCCGCCCCCGAGGGAGAAGCCGTGCGGAGAAGGCTGGCTGCGATCAGCGCAGGATGATCGCCACGCGGCGGTTCTGCGGCTCACGCACGCCCGGTGCCGTCGGCACCAGCGGACGCGAGTCACCGAAGGCCTGGATGGTGATCGCCGTGCGGGGCACACCGTCACGCACCAGCTCGGCGGCAACCGTCTGAGCACGACGGAGCGACAGGCGCTGGTTGTAGGCGTGCGTGCCGGACAGGTCCGCGTTGCCCTGCACTTCGATGTTCGTCGCCTGAACCCGGGTGCTGGCCTGAGCCGCCTCGGAGATGATCTGGCGAGCGCGATCGGTCAGGTCCGCACGGTCCCAATCGAAGAACACGAGGTAGGTGCGGGCCGGGGCCGGAGCCGGAACCGGCTGCGGCTGAACGATCGGAGCCGGCGTCGGGGTGTTGAAGGCATAGCGGACGCCGAGCAGGATGCTGTGGTTGAAGTCATCCGTGCCGAAGCTCTGCTTGCCGCCGACCTTGACCGCAGGAGCAGCGTAGTACTGGTCCTTGTAGGAGCGGCCACCGATCTCGCCCATGAAGCGATACTCGGCCGTGAACGCCAGGCCGGGCACGTAGTCATAGACGGGGAAGGAGAAGCCGACGATGCCCTGGACGCCCAGGTTGTCGTTCTGGCCGGTCGTGCGGAGGAACTGGTTGGTCACCCCGTTCGCACCGATCGCCGAGAAGTGCCCGTTGTTGAACTGGTCGTGGACGTAGCCCACGCCGGCGCCGACATACGGGAAGATCGGAGCGTTCAGCCCGAAGGAGTTCAGCGGGATGTCGTAGAAGACGTTCGCGAAGACGCCTTCCTTAACTTCCTGCCCACCGGCGGAGGTGATGTTGCCGCCCGTGCCACCGTTCTTCAGGTTGGTGATCTTGTTGCTGTAGTAGGCGCCCTGGATTTCGAAGCGCAGGCCCGGCAGGATCGAGCTGATGCCGTAGCCGACGCTGCCGATCACGATCGGGCCGGCGTCGAAACGCAGGTCGGTCCCATGGCCGAAGCCGGGGATCTGACGCCCGCCCAAGGACGGGCCGTTATGCACTGCTTCGGTCTGCAGGATGTTCCCACCGGCACCAGCGCCGATGTAGAGCCCATCCACAGGCTGGGCGTAGGCCGCTACCGGAGCGGCCAGGACGGTCGCTGCGAGAAGCGCATTGCGGAGCTTCATTCTTTCTCTCCTCATAACTAATCTGCGCTCACACGCAGCCAACCGCCTGATGGTCCGTGACTCGTCCCGCCGGCTCTCGGTGAAGCACATTACCACCGGAATTGCCGAGCGGGAGACCATCGTTGCTAAATCCTGCACACTGTTGCCGTTGAGCCACAGCCCCTAGAGCAATCAAGCAACAGTGATCGCGGGTCGCGAAACCGGTGTTCGATTGGGCAGTATCTCGGCGTCTCAGACGATCGTCCCCTCGAACGGCGGCAGGTAATCCGGCGATTCGAACTCGATAACCCATAGATCGGGGTCGAAGCCCACCTGCCGCTCGACGTAGGCATCCGCCTTCGCCTCCTCGACCGGATCGGGACCGGTGCCGCGCATCCAGGCCGCCTCGCCGCTGCCGGAGCGGACCTGGGACAGGACGACCGTCCCGGCCCGGCCCCGCAGCAGGACGAGGATCCCGCCGGCATCCGGGTCCCCGCTGCGCACCACGACGCCATGCCGCCCGGCGCCGGCACCCAGCCGAAGGGCCATTTGCACCCAAAGCTTTGCCTTGACCCGTGATTCAGACACGCGACTGGGCCCCGGCTCGGACCGAAAGCCGGCTCATACCGTGAGGACGGTCGATCCTGTCGTCCGCCGCCCTTCCAAGTCGTCATGCGCCCGGGCGGCGTCGCGGAGCGGGTATTTCTGGTTCACCGCAATCCGGACGGCACCCGACGCGACCGCGGCGAACAGCTCCCCGGCCACCGCTTCGAGGTCCGCCCGGGTGGCCACGAAGCTGCCGAGCGTCGGCCGGGTCAGGAAATACGATCCGCGGGCGAGGATGTTGGGGTCGATCGGCTCCACCGCACCGGAGGATTGACCGAACAGCACCAGCGTGCCGAGCGGGCGCAGGCAGCTGAGCGATTTGTGGAACGTGTCGCGGCCGATGCTGTCGTAGACCACGGGCAGGCCGACGCCGCCGGTCAGCTCCTTCACCACGGCGACGAAATCCGCCTCGCTGGTGACGACCGGGTGGTCGCAGCCATTGGCCCGCGCCAACTCCGCCTTGTCGCGGGTCGAGACGGTGCCGATCACGGTGGCCCCGAGCGACTTGGCCCACTGACACAGGATCAGCCCGATGCCGCCGGCCGCGGCGTGGATCAGGATCGTCTCGCCGGCGGTGACGCGGTGGGTGGTGCGGATCAGGTATTGCACCGTCATGCCCTGCAGCATCATCGCGGCCGCGGTCTCGTCCGACACATCCGGCGGCAGGCGCACCAGGCGGTCGGCCGCCATGACCCGGCGTTCGCAATACGCGCCGACCGCGCCGGCATAGGCCACCCGGTCGCCAACGCCCAAGGCGCTGACGCCTTCGCCCACCTGCTCCACCACGCCGGCTGCCTCGGAGCCGGGGATGAACGGCATGGTCTGCGGATACAGGCCGGTGCGGTGATAGACGTCGATGAAGTTCAGCCCGATGGCGGTCTGCCGCAGCAGCACCTGGCCGGGGCCAGGGGCGGGGATGTCGAACTCTTCCCAGGTCAGCTCCCCGGAGCCGCCATGGCGGTGGATGCGGATGCCGTTCGTCTTCATTTGGTTGTCCCTCTCGGCGGTTCGCCTGTTGTGCCTGAGCTTCTAGGCCGCGGACAGCCCGCCCGCCTGCTCGATGAATGCGGCGATGGCGGCCACGCCCTCCCCCGCCCGGATGTTGGTGAACACGAACGGCCGCTCGCCGCGCATCAGGCGGCTGTCGCGGTCCATCACCTCGAGGCTGGCGCCGACATGCGGGGCGAGGTCGATCTTGTTGATCACCAGCAGGTCGCTGCGGGTGATGCCGGGTCCGCCCTTGCGGGGGATCTTGTCGCCGGCGGATACGTCGATGACGTAGATGGTGAGGTCGGCGAGCTCCGGGCTGAAGGTCGCGGCCAGGTTGTCGCCGCCGCTCTCGATCAGGATCAGGTCGAGCTTGGGGAAGCGCCGGTTCAGGTCGGCGACGCCCGCCAGGTTGATGCTGGCGTCCTCGCGGATGGCGGTGTGGGGGCAGCCCCCCGTTTCGATGCCGAGGATGCGCTCCGCCGGCAGCGACCCGGCGCGGGTGAGGAATTGCGCGTCTTCCTTGGTGTAGATGTCGTTGGTGATGGCGGCGATGTCGTAACGCGGCGACAGCGCGCGGCACAGGCCGTCCATCAGCGCCGTTTTGCCGGTGCCGACCGGGCCGCCGACGCCAACGCGGAGGGGGCCATTATGGGTCATGTGCGGAACAGCCTCGTGTATTGGGTTTCGTGACGCATGGACGCGATGTCGGACCGGAAGCAAGCGCTGCCGATGTCGTCCAGCGTGGCGTGCCTCGTGTCGTCGGCGATGGTGGTGAGCAACGGGGCGAGCCGGGCCAGGATGCGCAGCCCGGCGGTCTGGCCGAGCGGCACCAGGCGCACAGCCGCCGAAACGAGGTTGGCGGTGAAGGCGTGCAGCAGGCCCAGCGCGGCGTCGTCTTCGGCAACGGCGTGGGCCGCGGCGAGCGCACCGAGGGCAACCGGGTAGGCGACCTGGCCCACTTGTGCTGCGAGCAGCGGCGCACCCCATACGGCGGCGGCCAGGGCGAAGGCGGTACCTTGGGCCAGCGTTTCGAGGCGGCGTTCCGCACTGGGTTGCACGGCGGCAGCGAGTTCGGCGATCTCGGCCAATTCGGACGCATGTCTCGCGCGGTAGGCGTGACGCAGCAGGATGGCGTCGGTGCGCCCCGTCCCGTGGGCCAGGATGTCGGCGAGCCATTCGGCGGTCGTGGCCTCGTTGGTGACGTCCTTGCACTCCACCGCCCATTCGAGGCCGTGGCTGTAAGCGTAGCCACCCGTGGGGAACCCCGGCGACAGCCAGGTGAGCAGCAGCGGCAGCGTGGCCGGGTCAGTCATCGTGGTGGTGGTGGTGTCCGCCGGCGTAGGCTCCGCCTTCGGGGTCGAAGGGCGCGTCCAGCGCGTGTGCGTGGCCGCCGAGACCGTGCACCATGTCGGCGATGACGTGATCGGCGCGGATACGGATGCGGTCGCCGAGCAGTTGCACCGGCAGATGGCGATTGCCGAGATGCCAGGCGATGCGGACGAGTTCGGCCGGGCCGTGGGCGTGGATTTCCAGCAGCGGCTCGGGCTTGGCGACCACACGCACGATGCGGCCGTCATCGAGCTGCAGGCCGTCGCCGTCGCGCAGGCGGACGGCTTGCGGCAGGTCGAGCAGGATTTCCTGGCCGGCTTCGGTTGCGAGGACGATGCGGCGGCGGTGACGGCGGTCGAAGTCGATGAGGACGGTGTCGGAGTCAGGACCGGACCAGGTGCCGGTGGGGAGGATTGTGGTGGCGCGCTGTGTCACGACGTAAAGCCCCCTCCCCTTGAGGGAGGGGGTTGGGGGAGGGGTAAGCCGCCGTCACACAGCGTGCGCGTGTCACCCCTCACCCCGGCCCTCTCCCTCAAGGGGAGAGGGAGGAGAAAGTCGATCAAAATAGGAAGTACCTTTGTGCCATCGGCAATTCCAGTGCCGGTTCGCACGTCAGCACCACGCCATCCGCCCGCACCTCGTACGTTTCCGGATCGACCTCGATCACCGGCGTCGCATCGTTGTAGATCATCGAACGCTTGCCGATCCCGCCGCGCGTGTCGCGCACCGGCGAAATCATCCGGCGTAGGCCCAGCCTTTGCACCAGATCCGTGTCCATCGCGGCAACCGACAGGAACGTCACGCACGTCGCCGCCAAAGCGCCGCCGAGGGTGCCGAACATCGGACGGTAATGCACCGGCTGCGGGGTGGGGATGGAGGCGTTCGGATCGCCCATCGGGGCGCACGCGATCATGCCGCCCTTGATCACCAGGTCGGGCTTCACACCGAAGAACGCCGGCGTCCACAACACCAGGTCGGCGAGCTTGCCAACCGCGATGCTGCCGACTTCGTGGCTCAGCCCCTGCGCGATCGCCGGGTTGATGGTGTATTTGGCGACGTAACGCCGCACCCGCATATTGTCCGCGGCACCATCGCCCGGCAGCGAACCGCGCTGCAGCTTCATCTTGTGCGCAGTCTGCCACGTCCGGATGATCACCTCGCCCACGCGCCCCATCGCCTGGCTGTCCGAGCTGATCATGCTGATCGCGCCCAGATCGTGCAGGATGTCCTCGGCGGCGATCGTCTCGCGGCGGATGCGGCTTTCGGCGAACGCTACGTCCTCCGGAATATTCGGGTCCAAATGGTGGCAGACCATCAGCATGTCCAAATGCTCGTCGAGCGTGTTGGACGTGTAGGGCCGGGTCGGATTGGTGGAACTGGGCAGCACGTTGGGCAGGCCCGCAACGCGAAGAATATCCGGCGCATGGCCGCCGCCGGCGCCCTCGGTGTGGAAGGCGTGGATGGTGCGGCCCTTGAACGCCGCGATGGTGTCCTCCACGAAGCCGCTCTCGTTCAGCGTGTCGGTGTGGATCATCACCGGCACGTCGAACCGGTCGGCCACCGACAGGCAGCAATCGATCGCGGCCGGCGTGGTGCCCCAATCCTCGTGCAGCTTCATGCTCGACGCACCGGCGCGCAGCATCTCCTCCAGTGCCGCCGGGCGGGAGGCATTGCCCTTGGCCGAAAACGCAAGGTTCACCGGCAACCCCTCCGCCGCCTGCAGCATGCGCGCGAGGTGCCACGGGCCCGGCGTGCACGTGGTGGCCGAGGTGCCGCTCGCCGGCCCGGTGCCGCCGCCGCACATGGTGGTGACGCCGGACGCGAGCGCTTCCTCCACTTGCTGCGGGCAGATGAAGTGGATGTGCGCGTCCACGCCGCCGGCGGTGAGGATCTTGCCTTCGCCGGCGATGATTTCGGTGCCGGGGCCGATGATGATGGTGACACCGGGCTGCACGTCCGGATTGCCGGCCTTGCCGATGCCGGCGACGCGGCCGTTGGTGATGGCGACGTCCGCCTTCACGATGCCCCAGTGGTCGACGATCAGGGCGTTGGTGATGACGGTGTCCACCGCGCCCTCCGCCTGGCTGCGCTGGGACTGGCCCATGCCGTCGCGGATCACCTTGCCGCCGCCGAACTTTACCTCCTCGCCATACAGGGTGAGGTCGCGTTCGACTTCGATGAACAGCTCCGTGTCGGCGAGGCGCACGCGGTCGCCGGTGGTGGGGCCATACATGTCGGCATAGGCGCGGCGGGTGATGCTGGCCATCAGAGCTTGCCCATGATGTCGCCGCGGAAGCCGTACACTTCGCGGGTGCCCCGGAATGGCACGAGCGTCACCGCGCGGGCCTGGCCCGGTTCGAACCGCACGGCGGTGCCCGCGGCGATGTCCAGCCGTTGGCCTCTTGCCGCGGTGCGGTCGAACTGCAGGGCCGGGTTGGTCTCGGCGAAATGGTAGTGGCTGCCGACCTGGATCGGGCGGTCGCCGGTGTTGGCGACCTGCAGCGTGGTGCGCGGCTGGCCGGCGTTGAGCTCGATGTCGCCGTCCTGCGTAATGACCTCACCGGGGATCATGGAAGCATCCGCGTCGCTGGCGGTTGGGCGTTGGAAGCGGCCCTCACCCCGGCCCTCTCCCGTGAAGGACGGGAGAGGGAGCAGCTTGAACCTTCCTTCTCCCTCTCCCGCTTGCGGGAGAGGGCGGAGCTGCCAAAGGTTCCGCGGGCCCGCTTGGCCCGTGGAATGGCAGCGGAGGGCGGGGTGAGGGGACGCCGCGCCACAAACAGTCGCGTCATCGGATCGGCTCATGGACGGTCACCAATTTGGTGCCATCCGGGAACGTCGCTTCCACCTGCACGTCGTGAATCATTTCGGCGATGCCCTCCATCACCTGGTCGCGGGTCAGCACGTGGGCGCCGTCTTCCATCAGGTCGGCGACGGAGCGGCCGTCCCGCGCACCCTCCACCACGAAATCGCTGATCAGCGCCACCGCCTCCGGATGGTTCAGCTTCACGCCACGCTCCAGCCGTTTGCGGGCGACGATGGCGGCCATGGCGACCAGCAGCTTGTCCTTCTCGCGCGGGGTCAGGTTCATTCAGCAACTCCAAACACGGGGCAGCGGGCGGCCCTGCCGCAGTGCGGCCAATCCTGCCACGATCGCAGCCCTTGCACAGGCCCCATCGCGCGCAACCACGCGGGCCACCAGCACGCCTTGTATCACCGACGCACCCGCCTCGAACGGTGCCAGGGCGGACCGCAGCCCGTCCAGTGCCGCGGCGGCCCCCGGCCCGGCGTGAATCAGGGTGGCGACCGCGCGCCCACCCGCGGCAACGGCGGGGCGGTCCAGCACGTCCTGCACCGGGCCCTGCAGCCGGATGGCGTCGTGCAACAACAACGCACCGGCCCGGCGGACACGGATCGTGTCGCGCAGGCTGGCCTGCCGCACCGTCTCCCCCATCAGCGCCCGGCCGAACACCAGCGTCTCGACCGCGAGCAGCCAGGCATCCTCGGCAAGGTCGATGTCCAGCCGGCGGTCCAGAGCGCACTCGTCGAACAGGATCGCCTCCTGCGGCAGCCATTCCAGGGCGGCGCCGGGGGCAACGGTGAGGGTGGTGCGGACCTGCGCCGGGTCGCCGCCGGGGGAGCGATAGAAGCGTTCGGCGGCCTGGCTGGCGACGGTCAATCGGGTGCCGGCGCCGGCGGTGACCGCAGTGCTCAGCCGGTCACCCTGGGCGACGCCGCCGGAGCTGTTGAGTGTGACGGCGGTGGTCCAGGCGCCGCGCTCCGGCCGGGGGAGACGGGCCTTGAGGCAGCCCTCCTGCCGAAAGCGGTCCAGCACCGTCGCGTCGCCGCGGCGTTTGACGGCGAGGTGCAGGGTTCCGGTGGCGCGTTGGGCCGCCTCAGCGAGCAGGCGGGCTCTCCAGCCCGTCGCCGTCCACGAAATGCTGCAGCCATTCGCCGGCGCGTTCGCAATCATGCGGCTGCAGCAGCGAGAGCAGCGCCGTGTCCGCGATGGGCCCGTAGACGGCGCGCTTGGCCTCGATCAAGGCGGCGGAGAAGTGGATCGTGAACTCCGGATGGCCCTGCACCGAGATGGTGTTCTCGTCGTAGCCGATCGAGGCGAACGGGGTGAAATCGCTCGCGGCCAGCACGAGCGCGCCGGGCGGCAGGGTGACGACCTGGTCCTGGTGGAAGGCGGGAATGGCGAGGCCGCGCGGCTCGATCATCGAGGGTGGCGGCTCCACGATCTCGTAGCGGTGCAGGCCGAGGCCCCACCCCTTCGGCGACTTGATCACCTCGCCGCCGAACGCCACCGCCATCGCCTGGTGGCCGAAGCAGATACCGATCATCTTGGCCTGGCCGCGCGCCGCCCGGATGAAGTCCAGCAAGGGGGGGATCCAGGGCAAGTCGTCATACACCGCGGCGGAGGACCCGGTGATCACGTAGGTTTCGCACTCCGCCGGGTCGCGGGGCAGTTGGCCGGTGCGGACGTCGTAGACGCGGTAGTCCCGCGCTTCGCCCAGCATCCGCCGGATCATGTCGGCGTAGGTGCCCCATTTCGGTTGCAGGCCTTGGGGTGGGGAGCCGGTTTCCAGGATTCCGATTGTCATGCGGCGATCCTGCCACGAGCCCGGCGCGGCTGCCAGGCAGCCACCGGACTTAGCGGCCGTAGATCCGGGCGTTCATCTCGCGGTCGATCTCGGCCACTCCTTCGTTGAACTGCCGCCGGCCGATCTGGCCGTGGCTGAGCTGTTCCTGGAGCACGAGCACGCGCCGGTTACGCTCACGCTGGATGGCGGCGACGCGACCCTCGGGGCCACCACCATAGGGCGGTGGTGGCGGGTAGCCCTGCTGGGGGTAGCCCTGTTGGGGGTAGTATTGCGCCATCGCCCGCCCGGCGGGGACGACTGCGACGGCCGCGAGGGCCAGCAACCGCTTCATCATCAGCCGCCGTCGATACATCGGTCCACCCTTCGCAAATGTCGTTGCTGGCTGGATGTTCTTCAAACGAGGCGGTTTGATGGCGGGTCAGACGGACAAGCGGCGGCGCACTTCGGCTTCGTCCAACGTGCCGGCGGGGCCGCTGAGCACGATGTCGCCGCGGTCCATGATGGCCATGCTCTGCGCCAGTTCGCGGGCGAAATCGTAGTATTGCTCGACCAGCACGATCGCCATCTCGCCACGCTGGCGGAGCAAGGTGATAACGCGGCCGATGTCCTTGATGATGCTGGGCTGGATGCCCTCGGTGGGTTCGTCCAGCACCAGCAGGCGCGGCTTCATGATCAGGGCACGGGCGATCGCAAGCTGCTGCTGCTGGCCGCCCGACAGGTCGCCACCGCGGCGGCGGAGCATGGTCTTCAGGATCGGGAACAGCTCGAACATCTCGTCGGGGATTTTCCGCGCCCGGCGGGGGAGCACGGCGAAGCCGGTTTCCAGGTTCTCGCGGACGGTGAGCAGGGGGAATACGTCCCGCCCCTGCGGCACCCAGGCGATGCCACGGCGGGCGCGCTCGAAGGTCGGCAGGCGGGTGATGTCGCGGCCTTCCCACATCACTTTACCGGCACTGACCGGATGGGCGCCGGTGATGGCGCGCAACAGGCTGGTCTTGCCGACGCCGTTGCGGCCGAGCACGCAGGTGACGGCGCCGGCGGTGGCGGTGATCGAGACTTTGCGCAGGGCGATGGCGGCGCCGTAGTGCAGGTCGACGTTTTCGACGCTCAGCATGCCTTAAAGCCCCCTGTACCTGTTTGCCTGCGGTTTATGAGGCATCATAGCCGTGTCGGGCCGGCTGGTTGAGAGTAGCCTTTCGCCCCCTGTGCCGCGAGCACCTTGGGGGGGACGCGCGCCTCTTCCGGTCGCCCCGTGTTGCACACCCAGTGGGGAGTCGCGCCTTGGTCGATTGCAGCCACGAGCGCCAGTACAGGGAACGGTGAAGCAATGCGGCGGCTCGGCATTATCGCAAACAGGAGGTGCCCATGGACACTGAACCGCTCGTCTTCGTCGGCGTCGACTGGGCGAGCACCGAACACCAAGTCTGCCTGACCGGCACTGGCGAGCCGATCCAGCGCGCCTTCGCCCACGATGCTGGCGGGATTGGCGGCATGGTCGACTGGCTTTGCGGCCAAACTGAAAAGCCAGGGCAGATCGCCGTCGGCATCGAAACGCCACACGGGCCGATTGTCGAGGCGCTGATGGACCGCGGCGTCGCCGTGTTCGCCATCAACCCCAAGCAGCTCGACCGCTTCCGCGATCGCTTCTCCCCGGCCGGCGCCAAAGACGACCGGCGCGACGCGCTCGTCTTGGCGTCGTCGTTACGCACCGATCGGCACTGCTTTCGTCGGGTCCAGGCAATGGACCCGACCGTCGTCGAGCTTCGCGAGTGGTCGCGCATGGCCGAGGAGCTCAAGGGCGAACGGGTCAGGCTGAGCAACCGCGTGCGTCAGCAGCTGTGGCGCTATTACCCGCAATTCCTCGATCTGACCGATGATATCGGGGCGGAGTGGGTGTTGGCGTTATGGGCCAAAGCGCCAACACCTGCCGAGGCTACGCGCCTGACGGAAATGAAGGTTGCCCGGCTCTTGGTCAGCCATCGCATTCGCCGTATCGGCGCAGTCGACGTGCTGGCTATCGTGAAGCGGCCGGCGCTGACCGTGGCACCAGGCACCGTAGAGGCGGCTTGTGCGCACATTGCGGCTACGGCCGAGCGTCTGCACCTGGTCAACCGGCAGATTAGAGACGTGACCCGGCGTCTGGACGCGCTGGTCGAGCAACTGGCCGGACCGGAGCCCGAGCCGGGGCAAGCGGCCGAGCAGCGCGACGCGGCGATCCTGCGCTCCTTGCCGGGGGTGGGAAGGATCGTCCTCGCCACGCTGCTCGCGGAGGCCTACCAAGCCATCCAGGCGCGAGACTACCACGCTCTGCGAACCCTGACCGGTGTCGCCCCGGTCACCAAGCGCAGCGGCAAGTCCTGCCGGGTTGAAATGAGGCAGGCCTGCTCCAACCGGCTGCGGCAGGCCGTCTACCATTGGGCTCGGGTCGCAACACAGCATGATGCGAGAAGCAGAGCCCGCTACAGCGCTCTACGCGCTCGTGGGCACTCCCACGGCCGAGCTCTACGCACCGTAGCCGATCGCCTGCTCGGCGTCGCTTGCGTCATGCTCACAAGCCGAACCGCCTACGACCCCACGCACGAGGTATCTCATGCGAAACAAACCCCTTGATAACTGGTGGGGAGTCCTCCCCTTGAGGGAGGGGGTTGGGGGAGGGGTAAGCCAAGCATACCGGCTCCGGCCCGTGTGCGGCTTACCCCTCCCCCCGACCCTCTCCCTCAAGGGGAGAGGGAGAAGGACGCTATCTTCCAAGGTAGACCTCCACCACTTTCGGGTCGTCGCTGACGTGGTCGATGGTGCCTTCGCTGAGCACGCTGCCCTCGTGCAGCACCGTCACCTTCACGCCGAGCGCGCGGACGAACGCCATGTCGTGCTCCACCACGACCACGCTGCGGGTGCGGTTGATCTCGCGCAGGAGCGTGGCGGTTTGCTCGGTTTCGGAATCGGTCATGCCGGCGACGGGTTCGTCCACCAGTAGCAATTGCGGTTCCTGGGCGAGCAACATGCCGATCTCCAGCCACTGTTTCTGGCCGTGGCTGAGGTCGCCGGCGCGGCGGTGGCGCTGGTCGGTGAGGCGGGTCGTTTGCAGGATCTCGTCGATGCGGTCGCGTTCGGCGGCGGTTTGGCGGGCGAACAGGGTGAAGCGGGGGGTGCGACTGCCGGCCAGTGCCAGCAGAAGGTTGTCCCAGACGGTGTGGGGCTCGAACACGGTCGGCTTCTGGAACTTGCGGCCGATGCCCATGGCGGCGATGGCGGGTTCGTCGAGCCGGGTCAGGTCGGTGGCGCCGCCGAACAGCACGTCGCCGGTGTCGGGGCGGGTTTTGCCGGTTATCACGTCCATCATGGTGGTCTTGCCGGCGCCGTTGGGGCCGATCACGGCCCGCATCTCGCCAGGGGCCAACACCAGGGACAGGGCATTCAGGGCGCGGAAGCCGTCGAAGCTGACAGAGACGTTGTCCAGGTACAGCAGCGTGCCTGCGCTGCTCACGAGACCGCTTCCTTGGCGGCGGATTCGGCGGGGGTGGGCGGCGCTTTCGGCAACGGCGGGTCGCCGCGCTGACGCATCGGGACCAGGCCCAGGATGCCGCGGGGCAGGAACAGGGTGACCAGGATGAACAGCGCGCCGAGGGCGAACAGCCATAGTTCGGGCAGGGCCCCAGTGAGATAGGTCTTGCCGGCGTTCACCAGGACAGCGCCGAGGATCGCTCCGGTCAGGGTGCCGCGGCCGCCGACGGCGACCCAGATGACGGCCTCGATCGAGTTGGCGGGGGCGAACTCGCCAGGATTGATGATGCCGACCTGGGGCACGTACAGCGCGCCGCCGACCGCGGCCATGACGGCGGACAGCGTCCAGACCACCAGTTTGTAGCGCTCGGGCCGGTAGCCGAGGAAGCGGGTGCGGCTCTCGGCGTCGCGGACGGCGACCAGCACCTTGCCCATGCGGGACCTGGTGACGGCGCGGGCGAGCCAATACAGCAGGCACAGCGCCAGGGCGGTGACGACGAGCAGGCCGGACCGGGTGGCGTCGGCGCTGAGCGGGAAGCCGAGCAGTTCCTTGAAGTCGGTGAGGCCGTTATTGCCGCCGAAGCCCATGTCGTTGCGGAAGAAGGCGAGCAGCAGGGCGTAGGTGAGCGCCTGGGTGATGATGGACAGGTACACGCCCGTGACCCGGCTGCGGAAGGCGAAGTAGCCGAACACGGCGGCGATCACGCCGGGTACCAGGACGGCCATCAGCATGGCGTAGCCGAACCAGTTGAAGCCAAGCCAGAACCAGGGCAGTTCCTTGTAGTTCAGGAACACCATGAAGTCGGGCAGGATTGGGTTGGCGTAGACGCCGCGGGCGCCGATCTGGCGCATCAGGTACATGCCCATCGCGTAGCCGCCGAGCGCGAAGAACGCGGCGTGGCCGAGGGTGAGAATGCCGACGAAGCCCCACACCAGGTCCACGGCCAAGGCGAGGATGGCGTAGCAGAGGTATTTGCCCATCAGGGAGACGGCGTAGGTGGGCACGTGCATCGCCGCGGTTGGGGCGGTGGCGAGATTGAGGGCAGCCATGAGGATGGCGCCACCGAGCACGATGACGACGGTGAGCGTGGTGGTTTTCATGCGCGCTCTCCCGCTCCCCTTGAGGGCAGGGCGATTGCGTTTGGCTTCTCCATCTCCCGTCCTTCAACGGGAGAGGGCCGCTTCGCCGCTGGAACGGAACCTTCGGACGCTTTCGCACCCTCACCCCGGCCCTCTCCCGCCCGCGGGAGAGGGAGAAGAAGCGAAATGCGATCACCCTGCCACGAGGGAGGGTGGGGCGAGGGGTGTTGCGGCACTCGGCCAGCTTTGTGCGGCGACCACCCCTCCCCTAGCCCCTCCCACAAGGGGAGGGGGATTGTCTTTGTCGTGTCGCTCACGCCTCCACCGCCCGGCCTTTGAGCGGGAACATGCCTCTTGGCCGGCGTTGGATGAACACGATCAGCAGCACCAACACCACGATCTTACCCAGCACGGCGCCGGCGAACGGCTCCAGGAACTTGTTCACGATGCCCAGCACCATCGCGCCCAGCACCGTGCCCCACAGATTGCCCACGCCGCCGAACACCACCACCATGAAGCTGTCGATGATGTAGCCCTGGCCTAAGTTGGGGCTGACGTTGTCGATCTGGCTCAGCGCCACCCCCGCCATGCCGGCGATGCCCGAGCCGAGCCCGAACGTCATCGCGTCCACCCAGGGCGTGCGGATGCCCATGGCTGCGGCCATGCGGCGGTTCTGTGTCACCGCCCGCATCCGCAGGCCGAGCGAGGTGTAGCGCAACACCGCCATCAGCACGCCCAGCACCAGGATCGCGAAGATGATGATGGTCAGCCGGTTGGTGGTGATGAGCACGCCGCCCCATTGGTAGCCGCCGCTCATCCAGTCCGGCGTGCCGACGTTGCGGTTGTCGGCGCCGAAGATCGAGCGCACCGCCTGCTGCAGCACCAGCGACAAGCCCCAGGTGGCGAGCAGCGTTTCCAATGGGCGGCCATACAGATAGCGGATCAGCAGCCGCTCGATCGCCACGCCGACGGCGCCCGAAACGAGGAAGGCGGCGGGTATCGCGATGAACAGGCTGGCGCCGAACAGCCCTGGGGCATTGGCGCGGATCGCCTGCTGCACCACGAAGGTGGTGTAGGCGCCGAGCATGACCATCTCGCCATGCGCCATGTTGATCACGCCCATGACGCCGAAGGTGATCGCCAGCCCGGCAGCGGCCAGCAGCAGCACCGAGCCCAACGAGATGCCGTAGAACGCGCCCTGCAGCACGGTCCAGATGGTCTGCCACCAGTCGATCGCGGCGACCGCCTTGGCCGCGGCGGCGGCGACCGGGGGCGACGGGTTGGGGATCGTGCTCATCAGCGAGCGCGACTCCATGTCGCCACGTTGCGACAGCGTGCCGATGGAGGCGAGGCGGTCGGGGTCGGTGCTGTCGGTGCTGGTGAGGATCGCGGCGGCGCGGGCCTGCTGCATCGTGGTGCGGATCGCCGGATCCTTCTCCTGCGCGATGGCACGGTCGAGCGCCGGGATCGCGGCGGTGTCGCGGGAATGGAACACAGCCTCGGCCGCGGCGGCGCGCTGGGCCGGGTCGGGGGAGAGCAGGCGCACGCTGCCGAGGGCGGCGTTCACCGCGACGCGCACGTTGTTGTTGACGCGCACCGGGTGGGTGCCGCTGATTTCCGCGGGCTGGCCGGTGGCGGCGGAGACGGTGCCGCTGTCGGTGCGGATGTAGATCTGCCGGTCGGGGCCGACGACGAGCTTGCCGTTCTGCAGGGCGGCCAGGATGTCACCGGCCCGCGGATCGCCGGAGGTTGCGAGCGCGCCGACGCCCGCTTCGATGGCGGAGAAGCTGGTGGCGGCGAATGGCGTGAGGTCGGCATCGGCGGCGTGGGCCACCGACGCGAACAGTAAGAAGCAGATGAGTAAAAGCCCCCTCCCCTTGAGGGAGGGGGTTGGGGGAGGGGTAAGCCGCACGGCAAGTTCTGGGGCGTTACCACCCCTCACCCCGCCCTCCACTGCCATTCCACGCGCCAAGCGGGCCCGCGGAACCTTTGGCAGTTCCGCCCTCTCCCTCAAGGGGAGAGGGAGAAGAGGCGTTGGTGCCATCAGCTCTTTCCGGCGCCGCCGCACTTGCCGGTGACGACGTTGTAGTTGCCGCAGGACATCGGCGGCAGCCAGTCGCTGATCAGGTCCTTGGACCCCTCGAGATACGGCGACCAGGCTTGCGCCACGATCAGGCCCGGCGTCTGGCTGACGATGTTGAACTGGCCGTCACCCTGGATCTCGCCGATCAGCACCGGCTTGGTGATGTGGTGGTTCGGCATCATCGTCGAATACCCGCCCGACAGGTTCGGCACCGACACGCCGATCATCGCCGGGATCACCTTCGCCGGGTCCCAGCTATTGGCCTTCTCGACGCCCTTTACCCACATGTTGAAGCCGATATAGGCGGCCTCCATCGGGTCGTTGGTGACGCGCTTCGGGTTCTTGGTGAAGGCGTGCCACTGGTCGATGAACGCCTTGTTCTCGGGCGTGTCGACGCTCATGAAGTAGTTCCAAGCGGCCAAATGGCCCACCAGCGGCTTGGTGTCGACGCCGGCCAACTCCTCCTCGCCGACCGAGAACGCGACCACGGGAATGTCGGTGGCCTTGATGCCCTGGTTGGCCAGTTCCTTGTAGAACGGCACGTTGGCGTCGCCGTTGATGGTGGACACCACCGCCGTCTTCTTGCCCGCCGAGCCGAACTTCTTGATGTCGGCCACGATCGTCTGCCAGTCGGACTGACCGAACGGCGTGTAGTTGATCATGATGTCGGCGTCGGCGACGCCCTTGGTCTTGAGATACGCCTCGAGGATCTTGTTGGTGGTGCGCGGATACACATAGTCCGTGCCGGCCAGGACCCAGCGCTGGATCTTGTTCTCGCTCATCAGGTAGTCGACCGCCGGGATCGCCTGCTGGTTCGGTGCGGCGCCGGTGTAGAACACGTTCTTGCTGCTTTCCTCGCCCTCGTACTGGACGGGGTAGAACAGGATGTTGCCGGTCTCCTCGAACACCGGCAGCACCGACTTGCGCGACACGCTGGTCCAGCAGCCGAACACGGCGCTGACCTTGTCCACGGTGATCAGCTCGCGCGCCTTTTCGGCAAACAGCGGCCAGTTGGAGGCCGGGTCGACCACGACGGCCTGCAGTTGGTGGCCGAGCACGCCGCCCTTTTTGTTCTGCGCGTCGATCAGCATGAGCATGACGTCTTTCAGCGTCGTCTCGCTGATCGCCATCGTGCCGGATAGCGAATGCAGGATGCCGAGCTTGATCGGATCGTTCGAGCCCTGCGCGAATGCCCCGCGCGTCGCGCCCAACAGGGCGGCGGCCATGGCCATGGCGCCGAGATTCCGTCTGCCGATGCCGTCTTGCATTGTTTCTCTCCTGAACACTTTGTTGTCGTCGCGTGCAATCAGCAAACGGCATGCCATCGCAGAATCGTGAGGTCACGCATATGCAACCGTTCGGCTGCATCGGCCGGTGTCACAGCCTGCCTAATCCGCGTGCAGTCCGTTCACCGGCCAGCTTCGCCCGGAGCCGGGGCGGCAGGGCGGTGATCCTGCGCCCGCCGCGGAGGGCCGGCCGGTGCTGTCGATCTGGCGGGCCATGCCGACCGCGCCCACGAACGGCTGGAGGACTACGCGGCACGGGAGCCGGGCATGACGATCGCGCGCTGGGCCGCACGATCCCACGTGCCGATGCGGCACGTGTCACCGGCCTACGTCGCGGCGAACCAGCGGCTGCTCGACGGGTTGCGCCTGGCGGGCATGGCGGAGGGTTGAGGTTCGCGTTGCGCGGTAACGATGGTAATAGCGTCGTTGCGAAACGCCTGCCGCGGACCAACTTCCGGCCAGGCGCCAGCCTCGCAATCGCACCCATAGAGGCATGCAATGGATAGGACTGTCACCACGCCCCGCGGCGAGGTCGAACTTAAGCCCGAGCGGCCCAAGCTGCACAAGGTCATCCTGGTCAACGACGACTACACCCCGCGCGAGTTCGTGGTGCGCGTGCTGCGGGCGGAGTTCGGCCTGGGCGAGGAACAGTCGCGCCGCGTGATGATGACGGCGCATCGCCGCGGGGTCTGCGTGGTGGGCGTGTTCACCAAGGACCTGGCCGAGACCAAGGCCACCAACGCCACTGACATGGCCCGCAAAGAGGGCTATCCGCTGATGTTCACCACCGAACCGGAAGAGTGATGCCGCATTTCGACCTGCTGATCCGCAACGGCACCGCCGTGCTGCCCTGGGGCGAGGTCGCCGCCGACATCGGCGTGCTGAACGGCCGCATCGCCGCCATCGGCGCATCCGGCACGGCGGACGAGACGATCGACGCCACCGGACTGCACGTGCTGCCCGGCCTGATCGACCCCCACGTGCATCTGCGCGACCCCGGCGACCCGGCGATCGAGACCATCCCCACCGGCACCAAGGCCGCCGTGCTGGGCGGGCTGACCGCCGTGTTCGACATGCCGAACACCAGCCCCGCGATAACCAGCGCCGAACGCGTCGCTTGGAAGCAGGGCTATGTCGAGGGCAATAGCTGGTGCGACATCGGCCTGTATGTCGGCGCCACCAAGGCCAACACGCCCGAACTGGCCGAGTTGGAAATGCTGCCCGGCGTGTGTGCGATAAAAGTGTTTGCGGGCAGTTCCACCGGTGACCTCCTGATCGAGGACGATGCGAGCCTGGAGGCAGTGATGCGCTCCGGCCGCCGCCCGGTCGCGTATCACAGCGAGGACGAGTATCGACTGCAGGACCGCCGCCCGATGTTCCACTCCGGCATGCCGTATCGCAGCCACATGGAGTGGCGCGACGAGGAGTGTGCGATGCTGGGCACGCGCCGGCTGATGGCGTTGGCGCGCAAGACCGGGCGGCCGACGCACATCCTGCACGTCTCGACCGCCGGCGAGTTGGAGCTGCTGCGCGGCTACAAGGACATCGCGACCGCCGAGCTGCTGGTCAATCACCTGACCCAGTGGGCGCCCGACGTGTACGACAAACTCGGCGGGTTTGGCGTGATGAACCCCCCGATTCGCGGCCGCGAGCATTGGGAGGCGGCGTGGGTGGCGGTGCGCGACGGCACTGCGGACACGATCGGCAGCGACCACGCGCCGCACCCCCGCGCCGCCAAGCTGAAGCCGTGGCCCGAGGTGCCGGCCGGGCTGACCGGGGTGCAGACGCTGGTGCCGGTGATGCTGGACCACGTCAACGCCGGGCGTCTAAGCCTGGGCCGTATGGTGGATTTGATGTGCGCCGGCCCGGCCCGGGTCTACGGCGCGGTCGGCAAGGGCCGCATCGCCGCCGGTTACGACGCCGATTTCACGCTGGTGGACATGAAGCGCCGCCGCACGATCGAGGATTCGTGGATCGTGACGCCCTGCGGCTGGACCCCGTTCGCCGGCATGCAAATCACCGGCTGGCCGGCGGCAACGATCGTGCGCGGGCGGACCGTGATGCGGGATGACGAGGTGTTGGGCGAGCCGTCGGGCCGGCTAGTGCGGTTTAGGTAACTTCTTCTCCCTCTCCCCTTGAGGGAGAGGGCCGGGGTGAGGGGTAAAGCCACGCACGGACACCATCGGTAGCGTGACCACCCCTCCCCCAACCCCCTTCCTCAAGGGGGAGGGGGCTTTTCTTTGTTACCTCAGTCGAACCCCATGAACCCCGGCATCCCGCTGATCGGCGGTGCCGCCATCAACCGTGCGATATCCGGCACCGGTCGCGCGGTCCGCTTGTCCTGCGCCAGCGCCGCCTCCAACGCCGCGGCAGCCGCCATCAGCGCCGCGTCGCCGTTGCGGCGGCCGATCAGTTGCAGGCCGAACGGCATCCCCGCCGAGTCCAACCCGACCGGCAGCGACAAACACGGATGCCCCGCCAACGTTCCGGCATAGGCCAGCGCCAGCCAGTGGTAGTAGCTATCGAGCTTCCGCCCATCGATCTCCGCCGGATACAACTCCGACCAGGGTCGCGGGCTGACGCTGATCGCCGGTGACAACAACACATCGAACTTGGTGAAGAAGCTGTGCCACCGCCGCTGCATCGTGGTTTGCAGGGTCAGCGCGCGGGCGACGTCGGCGGCGGAGTAGCGCAGCCCCTCCTCCACGTTGGCGTGGATGTTGGGGCCGACATCGGCCGGGCGGGTGCGGACCTTGTCCAGGTGGATGCCCAGGAAGGCCACGGCCCGCAGCACGGCAAACGCCTCGTCGGCGCCGGTGCAGTCGGGCGTGGTGTCCTCGGCGCAGGCGAACAGGTGGCGGAACAGCGCCGTTTTGGACTGGAACGCGTCGACGACGATCCGCTCCACCGGGGCGAACCCGAGGTCGGGCGATACCGCCACCCGCAGCGACGACAGGTCCACCGGCGGCAGCGGATGCAGCGACGCCGGATCGGTGAAGTGAGCGTAGGGATCGCGCGCATCGTCGGACACCATGGCGGACAGCAGCATCGCCAGGTCGGGCACCGTGCGCGCCATCGGGCCGTTGCTGCCGAGCGGCATCCAGCCATGGCCGCGCATCTCGCTCGGCACCACGCCGGGCGAGGGGCGGAAACCGGCGATGCCGCAGAACGCCGCCGGGTTGCGCAGGCTGCCGCCGGTGTCCGACCCGGTGGCGATCGGCACCATGCCGCAGGCCAGCGCCACCGCGGAGCCGCCTGACGATCCCGCGGCCGAGCGCGTCGGGTCGAACGGGTTGCCCGTGGCGCCCCACACCGCGTTGCGCGTGTTCGCGCCGGCGCCGAATTCCGGCACGTTGGTCTTGCCGAGCACGATCGCGCCGGACTGGCGCAGATCGGCCACCAGCCGTTCGTCCTCCTCGGCGATGGTGTCGCGGTAGATCGGGCTGCCGCGGGTGAAGGGCAGCCCGCCGGCCGCGTTCAGATCCTTCACCGCCAGCGGCAGGCCGTGCAGGGTCGGCAGGCTATCGCCGGCCAGCACCGCACGCTCGGCGACCCGGGCGGCGGCGCGGGCGGAATCGAAGCCGCGGGCCGGGATCGCGTTCACCGCCGGGTCGACAGCCTCGATACGGGCAATGCAGCTGTCCAGCAGCTCCACCGGCGACATCGCCCGGCGGCCGATCAGCGCGCGCGCCTCGGTCGCGGTCAGGTCGCAAGGGTCGCTCAAAGCCATCCGCCCCCAAAGAACCAGGACAGGAACGTGACCGTCACCACCCCGATGATCACGAGGAAGATGAGCGTCGGCAGCATGAACTTGATCCAGGTCAATATCCGAGCGCCATTCCATCTTTGCGCGGGTCCGACCCGCCCACCAGCGTTCCCCGCTTACGATCGATCCAGATCGCCTGTCCACCGCCATGCGGCCGCTCGATCGCGGACGGCACATGGCCGAGCCGGGTCAGGGCTTCGATCACCGAGGCCGGCACGCCGCGCTCCACCTCCAGCTTGCCGCCGTACGGGAACACGCGCGGCATATCGAGCGCCTGTTGGATGTCCATCCCGTATTCCAGCAGGTTGGTCAGGAACAGCGTCTGCCCCATCGGCTGGAAATGACCGCCCATGACGCCAAACGGCATCACCGCCTCGCCGTCCTTGGTCAGCATGCCCGGGATGATCGTGTGCATCGGGCGCTTCATCGGCGCGATGCAGTTCGGATGCCCACGCTCCACCACGAAGCCGGCGCCGCGGTTCTGCAGCATCACGCCGCTGTCCTGGGCCAGGATGCCGGAGCCGAAGCTCTTGAACAGCGAGTTGATGAACGAGCAGGCGTTACCGTCGCGGTCCACCACGCAGAGGTAGACGGTGTCGCGGTGCGGCGGCAGCACGGCCTCGCCCGCACGGGGCATATCGAGCGATTTGGCCGGGTCGATCAGGTCGTGCAGTTGGCGCAGGTAGGCCGGGTCCATCAGGGCCTCGACCGGAACGTCCGATTGCTGCGGGTCGGCGATGAAGGCGTCGCGATCGCGGTAGACCAGCCGGGCGGCCTCGATATGGCGGTGCAGGCGTTCCGGGGAGAGCGGGTCGGACGTGGGCTCGAACCCGTCCAGGATGCCGAGCAGCATCAGCACCATCAGCCCCGATCCGTTCGGCGGGCACTGCCAGACGTCGTAGCCGCGCCAGGCCGTGTGGATCGGCTCCACGAAATGGGCGGCGTTGCGGCCTAGGGCGAGATCCTCCTCCGTGTGCAGGCCGCCGCGGGCGCGCAAGGTGGCGACGATGTCGGCCGCGACGGCGTCCTCGTAAAAGCCGCGCGCGCCCTTGGCCGCGATGGTGCGCAGGGTCTGCGCCAACGCCGGCTGCACGAACATGTCCCCGGCCTTGGGCGCGTGGCCGCCGGGCAGGAAGGGCTCGGCCCCGTTCTGGCGCAGCTTCTCCGCCGCGATCGCCCAGTCCGACGCGACCCGGTGATGCACCGGCCAACCCTCGGCCGCGAACCGGATGGCGGGTTGCAGCACCTCGTCCAGGCCCTTGGTGCCGTGGGCCGCGAGCAATTTCTCCCACGCGCCGACCGCGCCGGGCACCGTCACCGAGTGGGCCGAGGTGTCGTCGATGGCGGTGATGCCCTGGCCCTCGAACCAGTCGATCGTGGCGGCGGCGGGGGCGCGGCCGGAGCCGTTCAGCGCCACCACCGGCTTGCCCGGCTGCTTCCACAGGCAGAAGCAATCGCCGCCGATGCCGGTGGATTGCGGCTCGATCACGCCCAGCACCGCCACCGCGGCGACGGCGGCGTCCAGCGCGTTGCCCCCGGCGCGCAGCACGTCCAGCGCGGTCAACGTGGCGGCCGGCATGGAGGTGGCCGCCATGGCATGGGTGGCGTAGACCGGCGAGCGGCCTGGCAAATGAATGTCGCGCATCGCCGATTGCTCCCACACCCCTCCCCTGCTTGGCAACACTCAGGCATGATCGCGGCATGGAACAAGCAACGATCGAAGATTTCGACCGCATCGACATCCGGGTGGGCACGATCAAGGACGCCCAGCCGCTCGAGGGCGCGCGCAAGCCGGCGTTCAAGCTTTGGATCGATTTCGGCGACGAGATCGGCGTCAAGGTGTCGTCGGCCCAGATCACCGTGCACTACAAGCCCGACCAGCTGATCGGGCGGCAGGTGTGCGCCGTGGTGAACTTCCCGCCGCGCCGGATCGCCGGGTTCATGTCGGAGGTGCTGACCCTCGGCATGCCGGATGCGGACGGTGCGGTGGTGCTGATCCGCCCCGACCTGCTGGTGCCGAATGGCGGCCGGCTGTTCTGATGCAACGGCCCCACGGCTGATGCCGGCCTACGCGACCGTCACCTGGGACCAGCTGCACCGCGATGCCCGCCAGCTTGCGACGATCCTGGCGCCGCTCGGCCCGTGGCGCGGGATCGTGGCTATCACCCGCGGCGGCATGATCCCCGCTGCGATCGTGGCGCGGGAGCTCGAATGCCGCCTGGTGGAGACGATCTCGGTCGCGGCCTACGACGAGGAGAGCCGGATTGACCCGGTGGTGCTGAAACCCGCCCCGGCCGCGGGCGACGGCACCGGGTTCCTGGTGGTGGACGACCTGGTGGATCGCGGCGACACGGCAAGGCTGGTCCGCAGCTTGCTGCCGAGGGCGCATTTCGCCTGCCTGTATGCCAAACCGCTGGGCCGGGACGCGACCGATACCTTCGTGGCCGAGGTGGCGCAGGAGACCTGGGTGCTGTTCCCGTGGGACACGGCGCCGCTGTTCGTCCCGCCGATCGGGCGGAAGTCCGGCTGACGCTATTTAGGCGGCAGGTATGCTAACCTTATTTAGTGCGGATTGGAATCCCATCCTATAACGTACGTCGATTATGCGCATCTCAGCCTGCGCTTGCCGTAACGGCCGTGCTGATCCTAGACCACCCCACGAGGAGGCTGCATGATCAAGCACAGGTTTATTGCCGGCGACCGCGTATCGGTCTCGCCGGACCGGACCAATATCAATGCGCGGCCTGGCATCTACACGATCGTCCGGACCATGCCCGTGACCGGAACCGTGTGCCAATATCGCGTCAAGAATGCCCTGGACAGCCACGAGCGGGTCCTCGACGAGGCGCAACTCACCCCGGCGTAAAGCACCCACTACTCTCGTCGGATGGGCTTCAGCCCACATGCCGAGGCAAAAGTGGTGGGCTGAAGCCCACCCTACGCCAGTCCTCCCGGGGGCCAGTCCTCCGCCGGGCCAGTCCTCCTTGGGTCAGTTGCGCGGGGGAAATTGGTTGGGAACGTTCAGATCCACCGGGAAATTCGACTTCACCTCCCGCACCTGCTCCCGCGTTTCTCCGGGCGTATCGGCAACCTGCCGCGGCTGGATCGGAAAATTCTGCGGGTCCACCCAGCAGGTAACGTTGCCCCCCAGCGTGCGTGAGCAGAGCGGTGGCGCCTCGGCGAGCTGTTCGCGGGGCGCGCAATAGCTTTGCCGGCGGTCCAGCCGCACGATCGAGCAGTCCCGCCCGGTGATCGCCGACACGCCCATGTCGAGCACGCCGCGGCCGAACACGGCGACACTGGTGCCCTCCACCGCCACGGCGATCGCCAGGGGAACGGCGGCGGGCACGGCCGCCACCAGGGCGGTCGAGGCAACGCAGGCGCTCAGGCAGCAGGCGAGCGCCAGTAGCAACATCGCACGGCAGGCGGGGCGGCAAAAACCGGTCATGCCGCCAACAAAGCAGCAATAGATGAAGGTAGGGTTTCCCGCATGCGGGCGCGCCGCTATGGTCCGGCGCCGGCAACCCTGTAGAACAGCAGGCCGGCAAGGCAAATTCGGCCTTGGGGGTTTTGTAGAGCGTGCCCGATATTTTCGACGAACTGAACGAGGACCTGCGGGCCGAGCGCGCCCGTGCCATGGCCAAGCGATACGGCCTGCTCGGCGGCATCGTGTTGTTGCTGATCGTGGCCGGCGTCGGTGGCTGGCAGGGCTGGATGTGGCACCAACGCCAGCTCGCCGCCGCCGCGGCGGCACCGTTCATGGACGCGATGCGCATGGCCGACGCGCTGCCCCCAGGCCCATCCCCGGCCCGGCTGCCCGCAGCCGACGCGTTCGCCAAGGTCGCAGCCACCGCACCCGCCGGCTACCGCACCCTCGCCCGCCTGCGCGAGGCAGCCCTGCGCTGGGATGCCGGCGACACCAAGGCGGCGTTCGGCCTCTGGGACGCGGTGAGCGCGGACGACGCCGCCGATCCGCAGCTACGCGAACTCGCCTCGCTGCTTTGGGCCCAGCACGCCGTCGACAAGGGCGACCCGGCCGCCATCACGGCCCGAACCTCCAAGCTGGAAGCCACCGGCAATCCGTGGCGCCCGCTGGCCGAGGAGGTCGACGCCCTGGTGGCCCTGCGGCAAAACGACAAGGACAAGGCGGGCCGCCTGCTCCGCATGGTGCTGGGCGACCCCGGCGCCGCCGAGGGCCTGCGCGGCCGGGCCAACGGGCTGCTGACCTTGCTCGGCATTCCGGCGGAGGCCCGCGGATGAGCGTCGCGTCCCGCCGGTCCCTCCTGCGCACGGCCTCGCTCCTGTCCCTGGCGGCCTTCACCGGGTGCTCCGACCTCGAGGACCTGTTCGAGACCGACAAGCCGCCGATCCCCGGCAAGCGGGAGTCGGTGATGGCGACCACGCGGTCCATGCAGGTCGACCCGTCGTTCCGCCAGCCGGTCAACCTGCCGCCGCCGGTGCTCAATGCCGACTGGCCGCAATCCGGCGGCAACCCGACCCATGTCATGGGCAACCTCCAGCTCGGCGACCTGCGTCACGCCTGGCACCGCTCCATCGGCGAGGGCGGCGGCTACCGGCAGAAGATCACCGCAACCCCGGTGATCTCCGGCGGCCAGGTGTTCACCATGGACTCCGGCGGCTCGGTTTCCGCCTTCGACGTGGCGAGCGGCAACCGGCGCTGGAACACCGATACCGAGCCGAAGAAGAATCGCAGCACCAACGTGGGCGGCGGGCTCGCCGTGGTGGGCGGCCGGGTCTACGCCACAACGGGCTTCGGCGAGTTGCTGGCGCTCAACGCCGGCGACGGCAAGATCGCGTGGCGCAGCCCGCTCGACACGCCGGCCCGCTCCGCACCCACGGTGGTGGACAACCGCGCGTTCCTGACCACGCTGGACGACCGGATGCTGGCGTTCTCGATCACCGACGGCAAGCGGCTGTGGAGCTATCAGGCGACCACGGCGGCCACGGCGGTGCTCGGCGAGCCCGCCCCGGCCTATGCCGACGGGATCGTCGTCGGCGGGTTCGGCTCCGGTGACCTGGTGGCGTTGCGCGCGGACAGCGGCACCTTGGCCTGGAGCGACAGCCTGGCCGCCGCGCGCGGGCGCACCAGCCTGGCCGACCTGTCCGCAATCCGCGCCCAGCCGCTGATCAGCGACAACGTGGTCTATGCGATCAGCGTCGGCGGGCTGCTGCTGGCGCTGGATCTGCGCTCCGGCCGCAGGCTTTGGGAGCGCGAGGCGGCCGGCGAATGGACGCCGTGGATCGCCGGCGACTGGCTGTTTGTGCTGACGCAGGAGCAGATGCTTGCTTGCCTCAGCAAGGCGGATGGCCGGGTGCGCTGGCTGACGCAGTTGCCGCGCTACGGCAACGTCGCGAAGTCGCGGGACGCGCTGTACTGGGCCGGGCCGCTGCTGGGCGGGCAATACTTATATCTGGCCGGGTCGACCGAGAAGCTGATTGCCGTCAACCCGTCCAACGGGGAGGTTCTGGGCGAGCAGAACCTGCCGGATGCCGTGTCGGTGGGCCTGGTGGCCGCATCGGGCAAGCTATTCGTCGTGACTGAAGACGGCACCTTGTCGGCGTTGGGCTAGCGCGATGTTGCCCGTCGTCGTCATCGCCGGGCGCCCCAACGTCGGGAAAAGCACGCTGTTCAACCGCCTGGCCGGCCGCCGGCATGCGCTGGTGGCCGATACACCCGGCGTCACGCGGGACCGCAAGGACGCGACCGCCCAGCTGCGCGGCCGGATGGTGCGCCTGGTGGACACGGCGGGGCTGGAGGAGAGCGCTCCCGACTCGCTCTACGGCCGCATGCGCGCCAGTTCGGAGGCCGCGGTGGACGGCGCCGACCTGGTGGTGTTCGTGGTGGACGCGCGCGCCGGCATTACCCCCGCGGACAGTCATTTCGCCGCCTGGCTGCGCCGCCAGGGCCGCCCGGTGCTGCTGGTCGCCAACAAGGCCGAGGGCCGCGGCGGCGCCCAGGCGGCGATGGAGGCTTACAGCCTGGGCCTTGGTGAGCCGCTGGCCGTCTCGGCCGAGCATGGCGAAGGCCTTGCCAGCCTGATGAGCGAGATCGCCGACCGCCTGCCCGAGCCGCAGGAGGAGGACGACCTCAACCGCCCGTTGCATCTCGCGATCGTTGGGCGGCCGAATGCAGGCAAGTCCACCCTGCTGAACCGGATGCTGGGCGAGGAACGGATGATCACCGGGCCGGAACCCGGGCTGACCCGCGATTCGGTGGCGGTGCGGTTTGCCGACGACCAGGGGCTGATCGAACTGGTGGATACCGCCGGGTTGCGGCGCCGCGCCAAGGTGGAGGAGGGGCTCGAGAAGATGAGCACCTCGGCCACGATCGAGGCGTTGAAGATGGCCGAGATCGTGGTGTTGTGCGTGGACGCAGTGGAGGGCATCCACGACCAGGACCTGCACATCGCCCGCCTGATCGAGCGCGAGGGCCGCGGCTGCGTGCTGGCGCTGAACAAGTGGGATGCGGTGCCCGACCGCAACGCGGCCCGGCGCGCCGTGAACGACCGGTTGGAGACCAGCCTGGCGCAGTCGCGCGGGCTGCCGATCGTGACCCTGTCGGCGATGACCGGGGTTGGCGTGGACAAGCTGCTGCCAGCCGTGCGTCAGGCGCATACGATTTGGAACAGCCGTGTGCCCACCGGCGAGTTGAACCGTTGGTTCGAGGCGTCGCTGGAGCGGCATGCGGCCCCGCTGGTGGACGGGCGGCGGTTGAAGCTGCGCTACATGACCCAGGCAAAGGCCCGGCCGCCGACGTTCATCATCTTCGGCACGCGCGCGGAGCAGACGCCCGAGGACTACCGGCGCTATCTGACGAACGGGTTGCGCGACACCTTCAACCTGCCCGGCACGCCGATCCGGCTGCAGTTCCGCGGGACGAAGAACCCCTACGCCGAGGATTGATCAGGGACTGGCTGCACGCTGCACGCTGTTGCCGGCGCGGTCGAGCGCGTTGCCGGTTGCCTCACCGGCGCGATCCAGGGCCGCCCCGGTCGCGATGCTCGCACGATCGAGCGAGTTGCCCACGCGCGCACCAACGGCGGGCGGGCTGTCGCTGCCGTTGCAGCCGGCCAAGGCCAGAACCAGGGCGGGTAGGTAGGGGGTCAGCCGGGTCACGCTACGCTCCTATGGACCTCGGCCATCCCAACGCGGCGATCGAAGCCGGGTTCTTGGAGAGGGCAAACTCGCCCGTCGGTGCGGCGTTGCCGGATCAGGAGGACGCGCCATGGCCAAGACCGCGGAGAAGACCGATCCCAAGCTGTGGGAGAAGGTGAAGACGGACGTCACCAAAGGCGACAAGGGCGGCAAGCCCGGCCAGTGGTCGGCTCGCAAGGCGCAGTTGGCGGTCAACGAATACAAGCACGAGGGCGGCGGCTACAAAGGCAAGAAGTCGGCCGACAACCACCTGGTGCAGTGGGAACACGAGGAGTGGGGCACCAAATCCGGCCAGGAGAGCGGCAAGACGGGCGAGCGCTATCTACCGAAGCAAGCACGTGAGGCACTCACGGCGGGTGAATACCAGCGCACGACCGCCAAGAAGCGGGCGGACAGCAAGGCCGGCAAGCAGTTCTCCGCCCAACCGACGGATGTGGCGGAAAAGACGGCGCCATTCCGGTCCGGCCACACGAAAGCCGAGCTGATGAAACAGGCGGCGCAAAAGGGCATCAAGGGCCGCAGCCGAATGGACAAGGCGGCGCTGGAGCATGCGCTGAAGGGCTAACGGCGGCCTGAACCACAACCCTCGTGGCGTTACACAGTCATATCGAATCTTGCTGCATTGCAGTAACGTTCGCTACAAAGGTAAGTATGACTGCCAGAAGTCATGTGGCTGCTCGACCTCTGTGAAATAGTTCTTTGCAGGTGCCCTGCTCTCCGCCAGAGTTCCCATGGGAACAAGCAGCCGAACGGCTGCAAGTGGAGACCTGTGACATGTCCTTGGAAAGCCGGACCGTTCGCCGGGTTACGATGCGCCTCGTGCCATTCCTGGTGCTCTGTTACTTCGTGGCCTATCTCGACCGGGTGAATGTCGGGTTCGCCGCACTGACCATGAGCAAGGACCTGCATCTCTCGCAGACCGCGTTCGGGTTCGGCGCCGGCATCTTCTTCATCGCGTATTTCATCTTCGAGGTGCCCTCCAACCTGTTCCTGGAACGGTTCGGCGCCCGCAAATGGATCGCGCGCATCATGCTGAGTTGGGGCATCCTGTCCGGCTGTATGGCGTTCATCACCGGCGAATACAGCTTCTACACCGTGCGCGTGCTGCTCGGCTTCGCGGAGGCCGGCTTCTTCCCCGGGATCATCTTCTTCCTGACACTGTGGTTCCCCGCCGCCGAACGGGCCCGCATCATCGGGCTGTTCATGGCCGCAATCCCGCTCTCGTCGGTCATCGGGTCGCCCGTCTCCGGCATGCTGCTGGGGCTGGAGGGCTGGATGGGCCTGCATGGCTGGCAGTGGCTGTATATCCTGGAGGCCGCCCCGGCGATCGTGCTCTCGGGCGTCGTCTACTTCTACCTCACCGACAAGCCCGCCGATGCGACCTGGCTCGACCCGGCGGAGCGCGCCTGGCTGATGGACCGCTTGGCGCGGGAGCGCCAGCAGCGCGAGGCGCAGCGCCAATACAGCGTGTGGCAGGCCGTGCTCAACCCTCGGGTGTTGGCCGTGGCGTTCGTGTATTTCGGCGCGGTTGCCTGCAATTACGGGCTCAGCTTCTTCCTGCCGACCATCGTCAAGGGGTTCGGCCTCACCAACGTGCAGACCGGCTTCGTGACCGCGATCCCCTACATCGTCGGCACGGTCGGCATGGTGTGGTATGGCCGCCGGTCCGACGCCCGCAAGGAGCGCAAGGGGCATGCCGCCGTGGCGCTGTTCATCGCGGCAGCCGGCATCGCGGTGTCGACGATGCTGCCGGACCCGACCCTGAAGATGATCGCGCTGACCGTCGCGGGCTTCGGCATCTTCGCGTGCCTGCCGGTGATCTGGACGCTGCCGACGGCCTATTTGTCGGGCGCGGCGGCGGCAGGCGGCATCGCAGTGGTGAACTCGGTCGGGAATTTGTCCGGCTTCTTCGGGCCGTTTGCGATGGGCTACATCAAGGACGCGACCGGCAGCTTCAACGGCGGCCTGTGGTGCCTGGCGGCCTGCGGCTTGGTCTCGATGGGGATCGTGCTGGCGCTACGGCACGATTCGAAGCTGGAGGAGGCGCCCAGCGTGCGCTCGGCATTGCCGGCGGAGTAGTTGTTCTCCCTCTCCCCTTGCGGGAGAAGGTCGGGGTGAGGGGTGCGCCGCGCCCAATCGAGGTCGCGTGTGACACGCCTCCCCCCGGCACCCTCAGGGGGAGGGGGAGATGACTTCGCCGTTTCCTTTGTACGCCGGGTCGCACAGAGCAGCGATCCCAGGCGCCACATCCTCCGGGCCACGCAGCGTCGCCGGGTCCTCCCCTGGCATCGCCTCCTTGCGCAGCCGGGTGGCGACAGGGCCGGGGTCGAACAGATTGACCCGGCAGCGCGTATTGCGGACTTCCTCCGCCCAGGACAGCACAAGATGGTGCATCGCCGCCTTGGTCGCGCCGTACAAGCCCCAATAGGCGCGCGGGCGAGCAACCAGTCCGTCCGTGACGAACACCGCCCGCCCGGCCTCGGCAACCAGCAGCAAAGGGCCGCAGGTGCGAATCACGCGCCAGGCGGACTCGAAATTCGCAGCAACGGTCGCGGAGAAATCGCGGGGCAGGATGTGCGGCGCCGGGGTCAGCTTGCCCAGCGCCCCGGCCGCGTGCACCAGCACGTCCAGCCGGCCGAACCGCTCCAGCAGGCTCGGACCGACGCTGTCCAGTTGGTCGCCGTCTGCCAGGTCGAGCGGCAGCAGCGTCGCGGTGCCACCCGCGGCGCGGATCGCGTCGTCGGTCTCTTCCAGACCACCCTGGGTGCGGGCGGTGATCACCACGTGCAGCCCCGCGCGGGCCAGCTCGACGGCGACCGCGGCCCCGATGCCCCGGCTCGCCCCGGTGACGAAGGCGACCCGGCCCGAGGTCCCGCTCACTCGCCGGGCAGCAAGCTGAGCTGGCGCTCGGCCTCGTTGGTGATGTCCGACAGGCCGATCGGGTATTCGCCGGTGAAGCAGGCGTCGCAATACGCCTTGCGCTCGCCGCGTCCGCCAGCCTGGCCCAGCGCCCCGTACAACCCGTCCAGGCTAATGAAGGCGAGGCTGTCGGCGCCAATCAGTTGCGCCATCTCGGCCACGTTATGCCGGGCCGCAAGCAACTTGCCGCGCTCCGGCGTGTCGATGCCGTAGAAGCAGGAATGCGTCGTCGGTGGCGAGGAGATGCGCATATGCACCTCCGCCGCGCCGGCCGCCCGCACCATTTCCACGATCTTGCGGCTGGTGGTGCCGCGCACGATCGAGTCGTCCACCAGGATGACCCGGCGTCCCTTCAGCACGGCGCGGTTGGCGGAGTGTTTCAGCTTCACGCCCAAGTTACGGATCTGGTCGGTCGGCTCGATGAAGGTGCGGCCGATATAGTGGTTGCGGATGATGCCGAGCTCGAACGGCAGGCCGCTCGCCTCGGCATAGCCCATGGCGGAGGGCACGCCGGAATCGGGCACCGGCACCACCACGTCGGCCGGCACGGCGGATTCGCGGGCCAGCGCCTCGCCGATCCGCTTGCGGGCCTCGTAGACGGGCGTGCCCTCCACCACGGAGTCGGGACGAGCGAAGTAGATGTATTCGAACACGCAGAACCGGCCGGCATTGGCGCCGAACGGCTTGATGCTGTGCACGCCCTTGTCGTTGATCACCACGATCTCGCCGGGTTCGACGTCGCGCACGAACTCGGCCCCGACGATGTCGAGCGCGCAAGTCTCGGACGCGAGCACCCAGCCGCCACCCGCTTTCGAGTTGGGGCCGTCGGCCGGGCCAACCCGGCCCAGGATCAGCGGACGGACGCCGAGGGGGTCGCGCACGCCCATCATCGACTCGTTGGACAGGCAGATCAGCGAGTAGGCGCCGACCACCTGCTTCAGCGCGTCGATCAGCCGGTCCACGACCGTGGAGTACAGGCTGATGGCGATGAGGTGGACGAACACCTCGCTGTCGGTGGTGGACTGGAACAGGCAGCCGCGGCGAACCAACGCGCGCTTCAGCGCCAAGGCATTGGTAAGGTTGCCGTTATGGGAGACCGCGAAGCCGCCGAACTCGAAATCGGCATATAGCGGCTGCACGTTGCGCAGCACCGTCTCACCGGTGGTGGCGTAGCGGTTGTGGCCCACCGCCGCGCCGCCGGGCAGCGACGCGATCACGCGGGCATCGCCGAAATTATCCGCCACCAAACCGAGGCCGCGGTGCTGGTAGAAGCGCTGGCCGTCGAACGAGACGATGCCGGTCGCCTCCTGACCTCGATGCTGCAGCGCGTGCAGGCCGAGCGCGGTGAGTGCCGCGGCGTCGGGGACGTTCCAGACGCCGAATATGCCGCACTCCTCGTGCTGCTTATCGTCGTCGTAGTGCCAATCTGCGTCGTCAAGCGGCAGCATGGGCGGACCCTTCCTATAGGCGCGCAGGCGGAGTGCCCGTCGCGCGCCCGACCGGGTTCGCGTGAAGCAGATCCGCCGAGCCTGTCTGCCGGCCGGCAGGAGGCACAATCAGGACCGGGCGATAGTCGTCCGGCACTCGCTGCACAACCCAGGCCGCACCGAGATAGATGGAGGGCAGGGTGCGCGCTTCCAACACCTGATCCGGCCACCGGTCAACCGGTTCGATCGCACCAGCTATGAGATACGCGGCAACGATCAGGGCAGCTCCGCGCGCCAGGCCGAAAAGCAGCCCTAAAGTGCGGTCCAGCCCGCCAAGGGTAGATTTGCGGACGGCCCCGCCGAGCAAACGCGCCACCAGCGAGAGAACGATCAGCACCAGCAGGAAGATGCCGCCGAACGCCACCGGGTCGGCGATGTCCACGTTCTCGATGGCGCGGCGGGCGAAGCCTTGGACCTGGGGGAAGAACCAGATCGCTGCGATCGCGGCCCCTATCCAGGCGGCCAGGCCGAACACCTCGCGCACCATCCCGCGGACGAAGCCCAGCATGCCGGAAAATGCCACGACAACGAGGACCGCAACGTCAACCCAGTTCATCTGCCGGTGCTCAGCCGCTCAGTCATGCCGCTCTATCCACTACGGGGCGAGTTCCGCCAAGCCCCGTTCGCTAGTTCAGGACGCTGCCTCGAACACGATCTCCTGCGCGCCGTGCCACAGGACGTGGCGACCAAGCTCCGCCACACGGTCCAGCCCCTCGGTGATGGTGAGGAAGTGGTTGCCCGCCAGCACGCCGACCTTGCTGGCGAACTGGACGCTACCGTAGGCGAGAAGGATTTCGGTTTCGCTAACGCCGCCGGGGTAGAGGATGATCTGGCCTGGGGCCGGGTAGCTGGTGGCGTTCTCGTGGCCGAGCCCGAGGTCGAGGTCGCCGAGCGGGATCCAGCAGGCCTCGCCGCTCCAGCGCACGTGGATGATGCGCTCGCGATAGGGCAGCAGAGTACGAAACTTGGCGACGGTGCGCGGGGCCGCGGCTTCGAACCGCGCACCGAAGGTGAACGCGCCCGCCGTGATGCGAAGATCGGTCATGATCCGCCCCTGGTAGCGCGCGTGGCTGACCGGGTCCAGGCGTCACCGTCATGCCAGGGCCGGGACCCTGGCCTCCACGGGGTTGGGCTGGTGGCATCAGACGAGTGCTTGGCCATATCGCATGCAACACGGCCGGGCCGGCGTTTGTGGAGCGCCGTGGATACCAGGGTCGCGCCCTGGCAAGACGGTAAAACTTGGCGCAGTTGCGTCCAGGAGCGCACAGCTATTCAGCCTCGCCAGGCGCTACGGCAAATCGTAAAGGAAAATAGCCATGACCGACCTCAGCCAGATCAAGGAGCATGCCGACGTGATCGGCGCCGATGGCGTCCACGTCGGCACCGTCGACCACGTGCAAGGCCACCGCATCAAGCTCACCAAGAAGAGCTCGGGCGACGAGCGGCACCACTACATTTCCACCGGGCTCGTCGCCGAGGTGGAAAACGGCACGGTCCGCTTGTCCGCCAACGCCGATGTGGCGGTGACGTTCGAAGAAAACTGAATTCGGCGGGGAGGGTTAGCCGGATAGCAACCCTCCCCAGCCTATGACATTACGGACTGGTTAAGTCCGGAGGCCGCGTTGCATCGTCGAACCCTGCTGAAAACTGCCGCGGCGCTGCCGATGATCGGCGCCCCGCTCACGGCGTATGCCGCCGACCCGGTGGGCACACCGTTCGACGCCAACACGGTCCGCAACCTGGCCCAGGCGCTGTCGACCAAGCCGTTCCAGGCGCAGGAAACGGCGCTGCCGGCGTTCCTGAGCAACCTCAGCTACGACCAGTACCGCGACCTGCGGTTCAACAAGGCGCATGCGGTGTGGCGCGACACCAAGCTGCCCTGGCAGATCGAGTTCTTCCATCGCGGCTCGATCTACAAGGGCCGGGTGGACGTGAACGAGGTGGTGGACGGCCGCAGCACCCCCATCCTGTACAATCCCGACCAGTTCAGCTTCGGCGCCGTGCAGCGCCCCACCAACGAGGATCTGGGCTTCGCCGGCTTCCGCCTGCACGCGCCGATGAACCGCCCGGACTATTTCGACGAGGTCGCCGCTTTCCTGGGGGCCAGTTACTTCCGCGCGGTGGCGAAGGGGCTGAACTACGGACTCTCGGCGCGCGGCCTGTCGATCAAGACGGCCGACCCCGGCGGCGAGGAGTTCCCGTTCTTCCGCACCTACTGGATCGAGCGGCCGGCCCCCTCGCCGCACCTGGAGCCGATCACCATCCACGCGCTGCTCGATAGCCAGAGCGCCACCGCGGCCTTCCGCTTCGTCATCTCGCCAGGCGACGACACGGTGTTCGACACGGCGGTGACGCTGTTCCCCCGCGTGGACATCGACCAGGTGGGCGTCGCGCCGCAGACCAGCATGTACCTGTTCGGCCCCAACGAGCGTAATCGTGTCGACGACTGGCGTCCCTCGGTCCACGATTCGGACGGGCTGCTGATGCTGACCGGGCGCGGCGAGACGCTGTGGCGCCAGCTGAACAACCCGGCCCGGCTGCAGGTCAGCAGCTTCATGGACAAATCCCCCAAGGGGTTCGGGCTGCAGCAGCGCGAACGCAGCTTCGCCGCCTACGAGGACCTGGAGTCGCGCTACGACATCCGCCCCTGCGCCTGGGTCGAACCGGCCGGCGACTGGGGCGAGGGCTCGGTGATGCTGGTCGAGATCCCCTCCGACAAGGAGGTGAACGACAACATGGTCGCGTTCTGGCGCCCGCAGGCCAAGCTGCAGGCCGGCGTCGGCTACAATTACGGCTACAAGCTGCATTGGAGCGCCACGCCACCGGTGCACGGCCTGCCGACCCCGTTCACCGCCACCATGGCCGGGCCGGGGCCGGATGCGTCGCGCTACTTCGTCATGGACGTGGCGCCCCTGCCCTCCGGCGCCACGCCGAGGCTGGACGTGACCAGCGACAAGGGGCAGCTGCGCAACATGATCTCCACCCCCGACCCGGCGACAGGGGGCTGGCGCATCAGCTTCGAACTGGTGCCGGGCCGGGAGAGCACGATCGAGCTGCACGGCCGCCTGATGGACGGCGACACCCCGCTGACCGAGACGTGGCTCTACCGTTGGACGACCTAGCCGCTCTCGTGCCGTTCGCCCCCGCACTGCCGCCGGAAGCGCCGATGGAGATGCCGGTGCAGGCGCTGCGAGGGGCAGGTGCGCCCCGGGCTGAGCGGATCGCCGGCGGACCGAGGCTGGTGTGGCTGCGGCGGGCCGTGGTGATCCTGCCGGCGGTCGCAATGACGGTGGGGGCGGCGCACGAGATGCTGCGCGTGCTGGATTCGGGCGGCATGACCACGCTGATCGTGCTGCTGCTGGTGCTGTTCGTGGCACTGTTCGCCTGGATCGCGCTCTCGTTCACGTCCTCGGTGACTGGCTTCGTGTCGTGCCTGTTGCGGGGCGGGCGGCGGCTCGGCGTGGGCGTCGGCCCGCTGCCCGCTCTCACCGTGCGGACGGCGCTGCTGATGCCGACCTATAACGAGCAGCCGTCGCGCGTGATGGCCGGGCTGGAGGCGATCCATGCCTCGTTGGCGGCGACCGGGTATGGCGACCAGTTCGACATCTTCATTCTCAGCGACACCACGGACGCCGATGTGTGGGTGGACGAGGAGGCGCATTACCTCGCCTTGCGCGACCGCGTCGGGGCTCGGATATACTACCGGCGGCGGCCGCAGAATACCGAGCGCAAGGCCGGCAACATCGCCGACTGGGTGCGGCGCTGGGGAGGGGCATACAGCCAGTTCCTGATCCTGGACGCCGACAGCGTGATGACCGGCGACGCACTGGTGCGGCTGGCGGCCGGCATGGCGGCGCACCCGGCGGTGGGGCTGATCCAGACGCTGCCGACGATCGCCAACGGCCGCTCGCTGTTCGCCCGAATGCAGCAATTCGCCGGCCGGGTGTATGGCCCGCCGATCGCGCACGGCATCGCCTGGTGGCACGGGGCGGAGGGCAATTACTGGGGCCACAACGCCATGATCCGCACGGCCGCGTTCGCCGGCCAGGCCGGGCTGCCGCTGCTGCACGGGCGCAAGCCGTTCGGCGGCCACATCCTGAGCCACGATTTCGTGGAGGCCGCCCTGATGCGGCGCGGCGGCTGGCAGATCCACATGGTGCCGGGCCTGCCGGGTTCTTACGAGGAAAGCCCGCCCTCCCTGCCCGACCTCGCGGTGCGGGACCGGCGCTGGTGCCAGGGCAACCTGCAGCATTTGGCGGTGTTGCCGTCGAGTGGGCTGCATTGGGTCAGCCGCATGCACCTGCTGACCGGTGTGGGGTCGTACATCACGGCGCCGATGTGGCTGCTGTTCATCCTGGTGGGCATCGCGATCTCGTTGCAGTCACGGTTCCTGACGCCGGATTACTTCCCCAACGGCAAATCGCTGTTCCCGACCTGGCCGATCGTCGATCCGGAGCGCGCGAAATGGGTCTTCATCGGCACCATGGCGCTGCTCCTGGCCCCCAAGCTGTTCGCCTACATCGCCCTGCTGTTCGACAGCCGCCTACGCCGAGGGTGTGGCGGCGCCATCCGGGCCTTGCTGTCGCTGCTGCTGGAGACGGTGATCGCCGGGTTGCTGGCGCCGGTGACGATGCTGACCCAGTCGCTGGACGTGTTCGCCATCCTGCTCGGCCGCGACTCCGGCTGGAACGCGCAACGCCGGGACGACGGCAGTATCCCGTTCGGCACGGTGGCCCGGCTGTATGCCTGGCACACCGCATTCGGCCTGGCCTTGGCGGTGAGCGCGTTCCTGGTGTCGCCGTATCTGCTGGCCTGGATGTCGCCGGTGGTGCTCGGCCAGGCCCTGGCGATCCCGCTCGCGGTATGGACCAGCAGTGCTGCGATCGGGCTGGGACTGCGCCGCGCCGGGCTGCTGCGCATTCCGGAGGAAATGACCCCGCCGCCGGTGCTGGCGCAGGCGGTGGCGCGCGCGCGCGAATTGGGCAATGCGGTGCCGCCCGACGCCTTGCGACGGCTGCGCGACGATGCCGGGCTGCGGGCCGCGCACGAGCGGATGCTGCCGCCAACCCGGCGCCGTTCCGACAATCCGCTGCTCGCCACCGGGCTTGCGAAGCTGGACGAAGCGGAGACGATCGAGGCCGCGGCCACCCTGCTCAGCCGCGGTGAGAAGGCTGCGGTGTTGGGGAGCGCGGCGGGGCTGGGGCGGTTGATGCAGATGGCGTAGCTGCTTCCTTCTCCCTCTCCCGTGAAGGACGGGAGAGGGAGGCGCCACGCGCGATTGCTCTGCCGCAGGAAACAAAAAGGCGTCACCGGTCTGATGACGCCTTTTATGCTGGTCGTTGCGACGAGGGTTAGTCGGCCGTGCCGGCGGCCATCGTGTCGACGCTGAAATGGCCACACCAATCCTTGGCGGACACCACCGGCCATAGCCCGTGCACATTGGCGCTGGGCTGTGTGACGGGCGGGTTGTAGCGGCACAGGCCGTCATCGGTCGGCACCTTGGACACGTGGTCGTCGAAGAACTTGCACTTGGTGCAAGCGACGTCCTGGGTTTGGGCCATCGACATTTAGTCTCTCCTGATTGCTACGGTAGCAGTCGCTCTGTCACTCTTCTTACCCGATGGAGTTCACAGAAAGCAAACACGATACCGCGAATACTTCGATATACGAGTAAGTCTCAGTAGGATTGGCAGTTGCGAATGAGAACAGTTTTTAACTCGCGGCGACCTCTGCGATCGAACCACCAAAAATCCCAGTGTTTATGGCATTTACGCTAGCCAACCTCTCAAGTATAGATTCTGCGGGCGCGGAAATATAGCGAGCTATAGCGCGGTCGTGCCAGTTCAGAGTCAGGAGATGCCCGCCACTGCCGGACCCCAAGCGACTGTGCCACTTTCGCAATGGCTCACCCGAGGCCGACCTGCATTGTCTTCATCCAGGTTATTACGATTGTATGCTATGTACCGGCTGAGTGGTACGACGCTTGCTTCATACCCGGCGGCGAACACCAAGGAGACACCATGACCGACTCCGAAATCGGTTTCCTGCCCGCCGCCGATCTGGTCGCCCGGTATCGTGAGCGCTCGCTCTCCCCGGTCGAGGTCACGCAAGCGGTGCTCCGCCACATCGAACGGCAGGAACCGGCGCTCAACGCCATCGCGCTGCTGACGCCCGAGATCGCCATGGACGCCGCTCGGCACGCCGAAACCGCCTATGCCGCCGGAACCGCGCGCAAGCTGGAAGGCGTGCCCGTCACCATCAAGGATCTGCAGCAGACCAAAGGCGTGCTCACCCAAATGGGCAGCCGTATGTACGAGGGCCACGTGCCCGACGTGGACACCCCCGTCGTGACCCGGCTGCGCGACGCCGGCACCATCATGGTCGGGAAAACCACCGCTCCCGAGTTCGGCTGGAAGGGCGTCAGCCAGAGCCCGCTGACCGGCATCACCCACAATCCGTGGGGTCATGGCCTGAGCGCGGGCGGTTCGTCGTCCGGGGCGGCGGCGGGGGCGGCGGCCGGGTATGGGCCGCTGCACCAAGGCGGTGACGGCGCCGGGTCGATCCGCATTCCGGCGCATATGTGCGGCGTGTTCGGCATCAAGGCGACGCATGGCCGGGTGCCGTGCTGGCCGATGTCCAACAACGATGCCGCCACCCATCTCGGCCCGATCACCCGCACCGTCACCGACGCCGCGCTGATGCTGGAGGCGATGGCCGGGCCGCACCCGTGGGACTACCTGTCGCTGGAAGCGCCGCCGATGGACTACGCGTCGAACCTGAAGGCCGACATGCGGGGCCGGCGCATCGCCTACAGCCCCGACCTGGGCCACGCGCGGGTGGACCCGGATGTCGCGGCCGTGGTCGAGAAGGCGGTGTTCGCATTCACCGAGATGGGCGCCATCGTCGAGCAGGTGACGCCCGCTTGGGGCAAGCTCGGGCCGGAGCTGTTCGATTTCTTCTGGCCGACCGTGTTCTCCGCCCGGCTGCGCACGCTGCCGGAGTGGGAGGACAAGATGGACCCGGCCCTGGTCGCGATGATCAAGACGGCGAAGGACGTCAAGGTGTCGGACTTCATGGCCATGCGGGAGCGGCGCTTCGATTATGGCCGGCAGATCCACATGTTCTTCGAGGAGTACGACTTCCTGCTGACCCCAGCCGTCAGCACGACGGCCTTCCCGGCGGACCGCTTGCAGCCGGAGCATTGGCCGCAGCATCCGTGGGACGGGCTGGCCTGGGCGCAGTTCAGCTACCCGTTCAACTGGTCGGGCAACCCTGCCGTCAGCATCCCCTGCGGCTTCACGCCGGCGGGCCTGCCGGTAGGGCTGCAGATCGTGGCGCCCCGGTTCGACGATCTGGGAGTGCTGCAGGCCAGCTACGCGTTCGAACAAGCCCGCCCCTGGGCCGACAAACATCCCCCGCTCGCCTGAGCACCATCGGGGAAGGGGAGACTGACGTGGCTCAGCCCTTTCCCGTGAACCCAGCAACCAGCTCGGCCAGATGCCCCATCTCGTTGAGCCGCAATCCCGGTAACGCCGCCGGCTTGCGTCCACCCTGGGCCAGGCGGCGGGGCAGGCAGGCGGCGGCGAAGCCCAGCTTCTGCGCCTCCTTAAGCCGGGCATCGGCCTGGGCCACCTGCCGGATCTCACCGGACAACCCGACCTCGCCGAAATAGACCGTCCCCGCATCCGTCGGCGTCTCGGTCGCAGCGGAGGCGAGTGCCGCGGCCACGGCCAAATCTGCCGCCGGCTCCTGCACGCGCAACCCGCCGGCCACGTTCAGGTACACGTCATGCGCCGACAGACGCAGCCCGGCGCGGCTGTCCAGCACGGCCAGCATCATGTTCAATCGGCCGCCGTCCCAGCCTATCACCGAGCGCCGGGGTGAGCCGCCCGCGTTGGGGCTGAGCAGCGCCTGCACCTCGACCAGCACCGGACGCGTGCCCTCGAGCCCGGCGAACACCGCCGACCCGGCGATATTGCCGCGACGCTCGGCCAGGAACAGGGCGGAGGGGTTGGGGACCTCGGCCAGCCCCGTCTCCGTCATCGCGAACACGCCGATCTCGTCGGTGGCGCCGAAGCGGTTCTTGACGCCGCGCAAAATACGGAACTGGTGGCCGCGGTCGCCTTCGAAATACAGCACCGCATCCACCATGTGCTCGAGCACCCGCGGGCCGGCCAACGCGCCGTCCTTGGTCACGTGGCCGACCAGCACCAGCGAAAAGCCGCGCTGCTTGGCCAGCCGGATCAGCTCGAACGAGCAGGCGCGCACCTGGCTGACGGTGCCGGGCGCCGAGTCGATCGTGTCCATCCACATGGTCTGGATCGAATCGATCACCACCAACGCGGCATCCCCTGCCCCCTCCAACGCGGCCGCGATGTCGCGCACGTTGATGGTGGCGGCGAGTTCGAGCGTCGCGTCGGCTAGGCCCAGGCGGCGGGCGCGCAGGCGCACCTGGTCCACCGATTCTTCGCCGGTGATGTACAGCACGCGCCGGCCGGCCCTGGCCAACGAGGCCGCGGCCTGCAGCAGCAGGGTGGATTTACCGATGCCCGGGTCGCCGCCCACCAGCACGGCGGAGGCCGCAACCAGGCCGCCGCCCAACACGCGGTCCAGTTCCGCGATGCCGGTCTGGGCGCGGGGCGGTGGGGCGGCGGTGCCCTGCAGGCCGACGAAATCGATGCGGCTGGACTTGCCGCTCGCTTTCGGCGCACCGGGGCGGGCTTCGACGGGCTCCTCGACGATGGTGTTCCATTCGCCGCACGCATCGCAGCGCCCGGCCCATTTGCCGGTCACGGCGCCGCAATTCTGGCAGACATACCGAGTCGTGGGTTTGGCCATCGTTCCCGTGCATCCCGCGCCGGACGCAGGCGGTCAACTCGGCGGCCGTTGCGGCGTTGCCATTGTTCCCTTGGAGCGTCCGGCCATGAGCGGAACCAAACCTGCCACACCCGAGCCCAGCGCCGATGCGGAGCTGGATGAAGCGCTGGACGAGTCCTTCCCCGCGAGCGATCCGCCGAGCCAGACCGATCCGTCGCACGGGAAGATAGGTGAAACCGACCCGGGTTGACGGCCCAGCGGGTTGAATCCCTGCTCGCGGCGGCATTGACGGCCATTGCGGGCTATGTGGATGCGATCGGATACCTCTCGCTTGGGGGCACCTTCGTCTCGTTCATGAGCGGCAACACGACGCATCTCGGCGTGGACCTGGGCACGGGCAATGCGGCCAAGGCCGGCACGACCGCCGCCGTCGTGGTTTTGTTCGTCGTGGGAGTGATCGCCGGCCATTTGGTGCGCCGCTGGGCGCGGGGCTCGGAGCAGGCCGCGGTGCTTTCACTCGTCACCCTCCTGTTGGTCGTTGCGGGGGCGATACACGAAGCCGGCGGCACGGTGTTCGCGATGGCGGCCGCAGTCCTGGCGATGGGCGCCGAGAATGCGACGTTCGAGCAGGATGGCGAGGTGAAGCTCGGGGTCACCTTCGTTTCGCGCACGTTGGTGAAAATCGGTGACCGCATCGCCGATGCGCTCTGTGGCGGCCCCAAGTTCGGCTGGGTTAGCCCCGCGCTCCGGTGGGCCGCCTTGGCCGCCGGGGCCGTGCTCGGAGGGTTCGTGTTTCACGCGATCGGCCTGGAGGCGCTATGGGCCGCGGCGTTCGGGGCCGCCCTGTGTACCGTCGTCGCATACCGCCGGCCGAAGCAGGGCTCCTGATCGATGAGAGCGCGGCGAACCGGCAACTGACTGCGCGTTGGCCTGGATCGCCGCGCTGCGCTCGCGACGACGACGTCAGAATGGTTGTGCCCTCGATCAGGCGGCGAACGCGATGGGACTGTCGCCGAGCTGGAACCGCCCCGTCATCCGGGCCAGATCGCTCGCCTGCCCGGCCAGGGCGTGGCTCGCGGCCGTCGTTTCCTCCACCATGGCGGCGTTCTGTTGAGTCACCTGATCCATCTGCGTGACCGCTGTGCTGATCTCGGCCAGCCCGGCTGATTGCTGCTGAACCGAACCGGCAATCGAACCGACCAGCGTATTAACCTCGAGAATCTTGGTCACGATCTGCCCCAGCACGTCCCCGGTTTCACCGACGAGCTTCACGCCGGATTTGACCTGGGTCGCCGAAGCGGCAACCAGCGCCTTGATCTCGCGCGCCGCCTCGGCGGAACGCTGTGCGAGCCCGCGCACCTCGCTGGCAACGACCGCGAAACCCCGCCCGGCATCGCCCGCCCGGGCCGCCTCGACCCCGGCATTCAGCGCCAGCAGGTTGGTCTGGAACGCGATCTCGTCGATCACGCCGATGATCTGCCCAACCTGGCGGGACGAGTCCTCGATATTGCCCATCGCGGCGATCGCCTGCTGCACGATGACGCCCGAGCGGTCGACGTCCAGCTTGGTGCGGGACACCACGTCCCGCGCCTGCTCCGCGCTGTCTGACGTACGGCGCACGGTGGACGTGATCTCGCTCAGCGCCGCCGCCGCTTCCTCCAGGCTGGCCGCCTGCTGCTCGGTGCGGCGGCTCAGATGGTCGGACGCGCGCTTGATCTCGTCGGTTCCCGTCTGCATGGCGTTCGTGTTGCCGACGACGCCGCGCAGCAGGACATCCAATTCGCCAACGGCCGCATTGAAGTTGCGCCGCAATGGCTCGTACTCCGCCGCGAAGGCATGCTGCAGGCGGTGCGACACATTTCCCTCGGCCAGCGCCTCCAGCCCGGAGCCGATCGCCGCGACCACGGCCGCCTGGGCCGCCGCGGCCTTGGTCCGCTCGATCTCGGCCACGAGCCGAAGGTCCTCCGCCAGCCGGCGATGCTCGGCCGCCTCTGCCTCCGCAGCGCGGGCCGCCTCGGACGCGCTCATTGCGGCGGCGAGGTTGGCGGCGGTCGATTCGAACAGCGTCACGATCCGCTGACACAGCCAGACCAGCGCCGACGCCTCAATGACGAGGATGCAGGCATGCAGCAGCACGCGGCCAAACTGGCTGCCGTCCGGGAACACGAAAACGGGCAGCAGGAAGTTCAGCAGGAGGTGGTGGACCGCGGTCATCCCCGCCCCGGCAATCACCACGTTGCGGTCGCAGTAAGCCGTGAGCAGGGCGAGTTCGGCGAAATACGCCATGTGCAAGTCGATCTGCACCTGGCTGTGCGAGGCCGCGGCCACGATCAGCGAAAGGCTGGCGATCAGCGCCACCCCGATCACGAGCCTGGTCGCCTGCGAGGCTTGGTTGCGCCACCACGACAGCGTTGCGACCACGGCGACCGCGAGCGAGAGCAGGCCGATCGCCCACCACTCGTTGCCAGAGATGACCGCAGTCGCGATCGCGATCGGCACCTGCACCCAGATCAGGGCCAGAATGACCCGGCTGACGGAGTGCCGGAGGCTATCGAGTGTGTCGGTCATGGAAATTTCCGGATCAAGTGGCGACACAGCCGCCGAGGGCTAGCGGGTCCAGCACGGCCCAGGCACCCGCGTGGCGAAGGCGGCCGGCCGCATCCGGCGTGTCGGGCATGACGACGACGACGAAACCCGTCGCGCCGAACCGAACCGGCGTGCCGGCGGACGCCGCCGCCACCAGCGCGCGCGTGGCGCTCCACCATGGGGGGAACACCACCGCAATCGGGCCGGATGCGGGGGGTTGCAGCGCCATCGCAAGCGCCGCGAGCACCGACCCGGCGGCCAGCGCGATGCAGGGCAGCCAGGTCGCCAACAGCCCGTTGGTCGCGAGAGATCGCCGTTTCATCGGCGATCTCGTAGGGCGGAAGTTTTAACGCCGCGTTAGCGGGCCGCCAGATCCACCTACTTCCGCAGTTCCATCTGGATCGGGCCTTCGCGGCGGCCATGGGTGAACTGGTCCACCAGGTCGTTGCCGCTGTGCAGCAGGTCCTGCGCCGGGCCCTCCCACACGATCCGGCCGCGGCTGAGCATCGCCGCCCGGTCGCCGATCCGCGTGGCCGAGGCCATGTCGTGGGTGATCGCGATCGCGGTCGAGCCGAGCCGCTTGACGCAATCCACGATCAAGCCGTCGATCACCGCACCCATGATCGGATCGAGCCCGGTGGTCGGCTCGTCGAAGAACAGGATCTCCGGCTGGGCCGCGATCGCGCGGGCGAGGCCGACGCGCTTCTGCATGCCGCCGGACAGCTCGGCCGGCGAGAGGTCGCCGACGCTGGGGGCGAGGCCGACCTGGCTGAGTACCTCGCCCGCGCGAACGTGGGCGGCGGCGCGGCTCATCTTGCGTTGGGCGAGCAGGCCGAACGCCACGTTCTCCCAGACCGGCAGGCTGTCGAACAGGGCGGCGGCCTGGAACAGCATGCCGATGCTGCGATTGACGGCGTCGCGGTCACGCCGGGTCATGCGCAGGACGTCGCGGCCGTCGATCTCGATGCTGCCCGCGTCGGGCTCGACCAGGCCGAGGATCGATTTCAGCAGCACCGACTTGCCGCTGCCAGAGCCGCCGATCACGACCATCGAGGTGCCGGTCATCACGTCCAGGTCGACGCCGTCCAGCACGAGCTTGTCGCCGAACCGCTTCTTCAGGCCGCGGATGCGGATTTTTGGATCAGCGGGCAAAGAACAGTTCCGTCAGCATGTAGTCGCCGGCCAGGATCAGGATGGAGGCGACCACCACGGCCGAGGTCGTGGCGGCGCCGACGCCCTGCGCGCCGCCGCGGCTGTTGTAGCCGTGGTAGCAGCCCATCAGCGCGATCAGGAAGCCGAATACGGCCGCCTTCGCCAGGCCGCTCACCACGTCCCCGGTGGTCATGAAGTCGAACGTGCTGTTCAGGTACGAGTGCGCGTTGAGCCCGATCTTGAGCGTTGCGACAATATAGCCGCCGAGCACGCCCAGGATGTCCGCCACCACGACCAGCAGCGGCAGGGCGAGCGTGCCGGCCAGCAGCCGGGGGGCGACCAGGTATTTCATCGGGTTGGTGGACAGCGTGCCCAGCGCGTCGATCTGGTCGGTGACGCGCATGGTGCCGATCTCGGCCGCCATCGCCGCGCCCACCCGGCCGGCGACCATCAGCCCGGCCAGCACCGGGCCCAGTTCGCGCACCACCGACAGCACCACGATGGAGGCGACCGCACTTTCCGCATTGAAGCGGGAGAAGCCGGTGAACGATTGCAGCGCGATCACCATGCCGGAGAAGATCGCCGTCAGCGCCACCACGGGCAGGCTGAAATAGGCGAACTCGGTGAACGCGCGGCCGAACATGCGGCCGTACAGCGGCGGCCGCACGATGTGGGACAGCCCCTCCGCCGCGAACACCGTCACCGACCCGGCGGTACGGCAGACGCCCAGCGCCCCACGGCCGAGCGCCGCCAGCCAAGCGAGCGGGTTCACAGGTAGGTGCGCGGGTAACGCGTGCCGAGCGAGGTCAGGATTTCGTAGCCGTTGGTGCCCGCCTGCTCCGCCAGCGCGTCCACCCCGCCGGGGCCGATGAGGTCGAGCCAACTGCCGGGCTGCAGGCCGGGCAGGTCCGTCACGTCGAAGGTGGAGAGGTCCATGGACACGCGACCTACCAGCGGGACCGGTTGCCCGTCAAAGTAGCCGAGCGCGCGGTTGCTGAGCGAGCGGAGATAGCCGTCCGCGTAGCCCACCGAAACCGTAGCGATCCGGCTGGGGCGGCTGGCAACCCACTGGCCGTTATAGCCGACGCCGTCGCCCACGGGCACGTCGCGCACTTGCAGGATCCGGGCGCGGAGTTGCACCACCGGGCGCTGCGGATTGGGCCGGCCCGGCGTAGGATTGACGCCGTACAGCGCCGCGCCGGGCCGGGCGAGGTCGGAGGCGAAACCGGGGCCCAGGAACAGGCCCGACGAGTTGGCCAACGAACGGGCGGTGCGGGGCAAGACGTCGCAGGCGGCGGCAAAGCGCTGGCGCTGCAGCTCGTTGACCGGGTCGTCCGGGCATTCGGCGGAAACGAGGTGCGTCATCACGTAGCGCAGGTAGATCCCGTTCAGCAGGCCGTGGTCCGCCGCGAGGATGGCCAGTTCGCGTGGGTCCAGGCCGAGGCGGTTCATGCCCGTGTCGACATGCAGGATTGCCGGCAACGGGCGCTCGGCGGCGCGGGCCTGGGCCTGCCAACGGCGGATCTCGTCCAGCGTGCCGAGGACCGGGGTCAGGTCGCTGGCAGCGAACTCCCGCTCCATGCCGGGCCACAGGCCATTCAGCACGGCCATCATGGCGCCGCGCAACAGGCCGCGAATGGCCAGCGCCTCGGCGGGGTGGGCGGTGAAGAAGTGGCGGCACCCGGCGGCGTAGAGCGCCGGGGCGACGGCGCGGGCACCCAGGCCGTAAGCGTCCGCCTTCACCACTGCTGCAGTGGGGCCGGCCTGCTGCAGCGACTGCCAGTTCGCGACGATCGCGCCTCGGTCGATGACGAGCTGCGTGGGCCAGATCTCCACCGACCGGGGCTCCACGGACTAGATCAGCTTGACGAGTTGCTTGCCGAAGTTGCGGCCCTTCAGCATGCCGAGGAAGGCCTCGGGAGCGTTCTCCAGGCCCTGCGCCACGCTCTCGCGGTATTTCAACTGCCCGGACCCGACGAGTTCGCCGAGTTCCTTCAGCGCGGCGGGCCAGTCATCGAGGTGTTCCGAGACGATGAAGCCCTCGATCTTGAGCCGGGAGCTGAGGATCAACCGCGGGTTCGCCATCGGTTGCGCGTTGCCGTCGTAGCCGGAGATGGCGCCGCAGACAGCGATGCGGCCGAAGGCGTTCATGCACTCCATGACCGCGTCCAGCACGGGCCCGCCGACATTGTCGAAATACGCGTCGATCCCGCCGGGGGCTGCGGCGTGCAGGTCGGCCAGCAAGTGCCCGCCCTTGTAGTCGACCCAGGCATCGAAGCCGAGCTCGTCCACCAGAAAGCGGCATTTCTCCGGCCCGCCGGCGATCCCCACCACCCGGCAGCCATGGCGCTTGGCCAGTTGGCCCACCACGGTTCCGACGGCGCCGCTGGCGGCACTGACGGCCACGGTTTCGCCGGGCTTGGGGACGCAGATGCGGTTCAGGCCATACCAGGCGGTAACGCCGGGCATCCCGACCGGGCCGATATAAGCCGAGAGCGGGACGCGGCTGTCGTCCACCTTCTGCAGCCCCTTGCCGTCGCTGGTGCCGTATTCCTGCCAGCCGAACGAACCCACCACCTTGTCGCCGGGCTGCCAACGCGGGTTGCGGCTCTCGATCACCTCGCCGACGGTGCCGCCGATCATCACGGCGCCGACCGGGTGGGGCGTGGCGTAGGATTTCGCGTCGCTCATCCGCCCGCGCATGTAGGGGTCGAGCGAGAGAAAGTGGTTGCGCACGCGCACCTGGCCGTCCTCGAGCGGGGCGAGCGGGGTTTCGACCAGCTTGAAATGTTCGAGGCCGACAGCGGTTTGCGGCCGCGCGGCAAGCAGGATCTGGCGATTGATTGTGGTCACTTGGGCCTCCGTTCGGGGCAGGCTAGCAGGGTTGCCAGCGGTGGTCATCGCCTCCGGTCAGCGGCGGCGAAATCCCTCCAGGTCCGGGCGTGGTCCACCATCGTCATGCCAGTGCTTGACACTGGCATCCACGGGGTTGGGCTGGTGACGTCGGACGAGTACTTGACACTGCCGCATGCAACAAGGCGGAGCCGGTGTCTGCGGGACCCCGTGGATACCAGGGTCAACCCTCCGCAGCCATTCCGCTTGCTACGCAAGTGGAACCTTTAGGCTGCTCCGCCCTGGCAAGACGGTAATCGGCTGGGTCAGCGCTCTTGGCCATGGCCTCGGCATAAATGCAGGGCTGCACCGCAAGACAGCGGCAAGGATGCCGAGGTCATGGTTCGCTGTGCACCAGGTCCAGGTCGGCGAAGCGGGTGAACTCGCCTTCGAACAGCAGGTCGATCTTTCCGGTGGGGCCGTGACGCTGCTTTTCGATCAGCAGTTCGGCGCGGTTGTGCACCCGCTCCATGTCCTGCTGCCACTTGTCCATGGCGGCATTGAACTTGTCGTCCGATTCGAAATGGGATTGCTTCGGGCCGCGCTGCTGCAGGTAATATTCGTCGCGGTAGACGAACATTACGCAATCCGCGTCCTGCTCGATGGTGCCCGATTCGCGCAGGTCCGACAGCTGGGGCCGCTTGTCCTCCCGCTGCTCCACCGCGCGGGACAGCTGGGACAGGGCAATCACCGGCACCGCCAGCTCCTTGGCGATCGCCTTCAGGCCCTGGGTGAACTGGCTGATCTCGAGCACGCGGCTCTCCGGCTTGGTGCCGGCGGACGGGCGCATCAGCTGCAGGTAGTCGACGATCACCAAGCTGAGCCCGGCGGTCCGTTTCAGCCGGCGGCAGCGGGTGCGCAGGGCGGAGATGGAGATGCCCGGCGTCTCGTCGATATGCAGCGGCAGCCCGGCGATCTCGCGGCTGACCTGCACGAAGCGGTCGAAATCGCGCTGGGCGATCTCGCCGCGGCGGATGCGGTCGGCCGACACACGCGCTTCCTCGGCCAACAAGCGCAGGGCGAGCTGCTCAGCGCTCATTTCGAGCGTAAAGAGCGCGACCGAACCCTTCGGCACCTGGTCCGCTCCGTCCGCAGCCCGCGCCTCGGCCAGCAGCGAGCGGGCGGCGCCGAATGCGATCTTGGTCGCCAGCGCCGATTTGCCCATGCCGGGCCGGCCGGCGATGATGAGCAGGTCGGACGGGTGCAGGCCGCCCATTTTCTTGTCCAGGTCGCGCAGCCCGGTCGTGAGGCCGGACACGCCTCCCGGGCGGTGGAACGCGCGCTCCGCACCCTGGATCGCGATGGTCAGCGCCTTCTCGAACACGACGAAGCCGCTGCCGCCGCTGGCGCCCTTGTCGGCGATTTCGAACAGGCGCTGCTCGGCTGCTTCCACCTGCAGCTTGCCGTCCAGTTCGGGATCGGCGCCGAACGCGTTGTTCACGACGTCCTCGCCGACCTCGATGAGCTCGCGGCGGAGCCAGGCATCGTGGATGGCGCGGCCATACTCGCCGGCGTTGATGATGCCGACCATGGCAGTCAGCAACTGGCTGAGATACGCGGCGCCGCCGACCTCATCCAGCAGGCCGGTGTGCTCGAACTCCGGGCGCAGGGTGATGGCGTCGGCGAGTTGGCCGTTGTTGATGCGGCGATGGATGGCCGCGAAGATCCGGCCGTGGATCGGGTCGGCGAAATGCTCGGGGGCGAGGAATTCGGCAACCCGCTCGAACGCCTTGTTGTTAGCGAGCAAAGCGCCGAGCAGGGCTTGCTCCGCCTGGGTGTTGGACGGCGGCAGCCGCTGGGAGAGGCCGAGCAGGGGGGTGTCGATGCTGTTCATGGACGGCGGAGCATAGCGGAGTTCTACGCCGGCTTCACGCGTCGCAGCCTGTGGATAGATGTGGAACCGGGGGATGGTTTACGATTGTGGGGCTAAGGCCGACCCGCCGCGGGGAGACGCGTTGTCAGGCGGCGGCGGGGAGCACCGGTGCGAGGGGTCGTGATCCCACGGGGTGACGGGCGGCCAGGGTGGAGGCGGCCTGGGTGATCGCGGCGCTGCCGGTGCGGGCGACCTCGGAGGCTTGCTCGGCGCGGCCGATCGCGTCGGCCACGGTGCCGGTGCCGTGGGCGACTCGCTGGACGCTGCCGGCGATCTCGGCGGTGGCGGCGCCCTGCTCCTCGACGGCGCAGGCAACCTGGGCGGCCAAGGTGCTGATGTCCTCGATCCGGCCCGAAATGGCGCGGATCGCGCCGATGCTGCCCTGGGTCGCGGACTGCATCGCCGCAATCTGGCCGCCGATCTCCTCGGTCGCACGGGCGGTTTGGGCAGCCAGGCTTTTCACCTCACCGGCGACCACGGCGAAACCCCGCCCCGCATCGCCGGCCCGGGCGGCCTCGATCGTGGCGTTCAGCGCGAGCAGGTTGGTCTGCGCTGCGATGTCGCCGATCAGGCGGACCACGTCGCCGATCCGGCCGGCGGCGTTAGCCAACTCCTCCACGGATGCGTCGGTGCGCTTGCTCTCCTCCGCGGCCTGCCGGGCACTTTCGGCGCTGCGGGCGACCTGCACGGCGATCTCGCTGATGGAGGAGGAGAGCTGTTCCGATGCACTCGCCACCTCGCCAATGCCCTTGGCCGCCAGTTCGGCAGCCCCCCGCACCGACGCCATCTCCGCCGTGGCGACGTTCATGCTGTTCGTAACGTCCTGGGTGGCGGCCTGCATCTCGAGGGCGATGCTGCTGACAGCCGCCGCTTCGTCCTCCAGTTGCCGCTGCAAGGCATCCCGCCCGCCCTGCACCTCCCCCAGCTGTTGCCGCGTGGCCGCGAGTTTGTGTTCCACTTCGGTCAGCTTCGCCTGCAGGGCAGCCGCCGCGCGCTGGTAGGTCGACAGGCGTTCCACCGCTGCACCGATCACGCCGGGCACATTCGGGCGCTCGCGTCCCTCGTGCAGCGGCAACAGCGCCCACGAGACCAGGGCCGCCATCGCGATCGTCGCCACGACCGCGGCGAGCGCACCCACCATCCAGACGTCCGGCTCCGCATTGCTCAACCACGCAATGCCGGCCGCCAGCGCCGCGAACAGCGTCGCCGACACGGCGGCAAGCAGGGGGCCCGCTGCGATGTGGCGGACGATCGTGGACGGGGCGCCGGGCATATTGCACTCGATCTCGTTCGACCTGGAGAATGACGATGGAGGGTTACCGAATCGTCAACGCGGGTCGCCGACCCGGCGCCCCAACCAAGTGGGCGCATCCCAGTCGGCTGGCGGAGCCAGCGCGCGGACGCGGGTTTCGGCGTCGATCGCCATGGCGACGGGCCGCCGGGTCGCCAGGTCGACATGGAGGAAAAGAACCTCCTGCAGCGCGACGTCGGACCCGCCGGACGTCATTTCGTGCATGAGGTGGATGCGCTTGCCCGCCCCGGATACCAGGCGGGACCGGACGCGCAAGGCCGCGCCCTCGCCGACTTCCCGCCGGTAGATGGTATGGGTTTCGACCGCGAATACGCTCAGCCCGGTATTCCGATAGGCGGCACCGAGACCCGCCAGATCAAGCCAGGCGTCGGTGCCGCGATCGAAAACGACGACGTAGTAGGCGAGGTTCATGTGGCCGTTGCCGTCCAGCCACTCCGGCCGGACGTGATCGAGGTGCTCGGCCCACACGCCTAGGTCACGCGTTTAGATCGACGTGTCGTCGAACCCGCCACCACCGCTATTGTCGTCCCAGCCGCCGCCCTGATCGCCGCCGAGATCGGCCTGGGCGCTGTTGTCCCAGGCCGGGTCGGCGCCGCCCTGTGTCGCATTGTCCCAACCGCCGCCGCCCTGCTGGCCGGCATCGCCGTAGTTGTTGACGATCGTGGTGTTCTCCTCCACCGGCATGCCGCCGGCGAAGCCACCTCCGCCACCGAAGCCGCCGCCGCCGAACCCACCGCCAAATCCGCCACCGCCGCCGTGGCCCGAGAACATGTCCATCAGAACGTTGCCCGCCACGACTCCGCCGGCGACACCCGCCGCCGTGGAGAGGGCGGAGCCGAGGAAGCCGGACCCGCCGCGCGAGAACATGCCGGGCTGCACGCCGGGTGGAGGAGGTACGGCGCCGGCCTGGGCATAGGGCTGGCTATATTGCTGCTGCTGCGGCGGCGCGCCTTGGTTCCAGGGGCTCTGCGCCGGCTGCGGAGGAGCGGACTGGCTACCGCCGAACAATCCACCCAGGAAGCCGCCGCTTCGCCCCGCTGGCTGAGACTGCTGTTGCTGGGCCTGCTGCCGGGTCGTCTCGAGTTCCGCCTGCAGGCGCTGGATGCGGTTGGCGGCTTCGGCCAAAGCGGCCTCCTGCACCACGGCCATCTGCGTGATGCGGTAGCGCGCCTCGGGGTGGGTCTGGAACTGCTGCGCGATATAGCGGTCGGCCTCGGGGTCGATCGGCGCCATGCCAGGTTGGGTGGCGGGCACGCTCTGGCCGAAACCGGAGCTGGACGCGCCGCCGACCCGGGCGACGAATTTCTCGATCAGGTCGCGTTCCTCGTTGGTCATCGTTGTGTGCCTTACAGGAGTTGACGCTGTTCCGGGACCGACATGGCCCGGTGGGGTGACGGGTTCAAGGATGGGGTGGCGAAGCACCCAGGCGCGGGGCCTCGATGGCCGGACAACGGTCCATCACGACCTTCAGACCGGCGGTCCGCGCCCGCGCCGCCGCGTCGTGGTCGATGACGCCGAGTTGCAGCCACACGCTGTTCGCGCCGAGCCGGATGGCGTCGTCCACGACCCCGCCTGCCTGGTCCGATGCACGGAAAATGTCGACCATGTCGAGCGGGCCGGCCTCATCCAGCGATGCCACGACCGGCTGGCCGAGCAGCGTTTGGCCGGCAAGCCCCGGATTGACCGGCGTCACCGACCAGCCACGGGCGAGCAGGAACCGCATCACGCCATGCGACGGGCGGTCCGGCTTGTTCGAGGCGCCAACGAGTGCGATGCGGCGCGTTTCCCGCAGTATGCGAGCGATTTCAGCGTCATCCAGACCGTCGAGTGCCATGATCGGCTCCAACGTTCGAGGTGGCCCGGCGTTGCCTGGAATGGCGCTTGCCCTGCCCCGCCGGTTCCGTAAGGTGCGGCGCCATGAGCCCGGCCGCACCCTCGTTCCAAGACCTGATCCTCCGCCTGCATGCCTTCTGGGCCAAGCAGGGCTGCGTCATCCTGCAGCCCTACGATGTGGAGATGGGGGCCGGCACGTTCCACCCCGCCACCACGCTGCGCGCGCTGGGGCCGAAGGCGTGGCGCGCCGCCTATGTCCAGCCGAGTCGCCGGCCCAGCGACGGGCGGTATGGCGAGAACCCCAACCGGCTGCAGCACTATTACCAATACCAGGTGATCATGAAGCCGGCGCCCGACACCGCGCAGGCGCTGATGCTCGCCTCCTACGCCGCCATCGGGCTCGACCCGGCGGTCCACGACATCCGCTTCGTCGAGGACGATTGGGAGAGCCCGACGCTGGGCGCCTGGGGCCTGGGCTGGGAGGTGTGGTGCGACGGCATGGAAGTGGGGCAATTCACCTATTTTCAGCAGGTTGGCGGCATTCCGGTGGTCACGCCGTCGTTCGAGATGACGTATGGGCTCGAGCGGCTGGCCATGTATGTTCAGGACGTGGAGCGGGTCTACGACCTGGACTTCAATGGGGCCGGGGTGACGTATGGCGACGTGTTCTTAAGGGCCGAGAAAGAATACAGCGCGCATAATTTCGACCATGCGGACACCACCATGCTGTCCCGCCACTTCGCCGATGCGGAGCGGGAGTGTGGGGCGTTGCTCGATGCAAAACTGTCGCTGCCGGCCTACGACCAGTGCATCAAGGCCAGCCATCTGTTCAACCTGCTGGACGCCCGCGGGGTGATCAGTGTGACGGAACGCGCCGCCTATATCGGCCGGGTGCGGACGCTGGCGAAGGGCTGCTGCGAGGGCTGGCTGGCAGGCGAAACCGTTGCTTCTACCATGGCGGCGGAGTAATCTACCTTCATGGGTATGCAGCTGAACATCAAGAGCGACGAGGCCTACGCGTTGGCGACGCGCTTGGCTGAGTTGACTGGAGAGAACCGGACCACGGCCGTGACCGATCTGTTGCGGGAGAAGGTGACAGAGCTTGAACGCAAGCAGGACGCGCAGGAGCGGGTCAAACGCGTGATGGCCATCGCGGCGGAGATGCGGGCGGAAATCCTGAAAAACGGTCACTCCCTCGATTTCAACACGGACGAACTTTACGATCCGGACACGGGCTTGCCCGTTTGATCGTCGACTCTTCGGCGGTGGTTTCCGTCGTGCTGGATGAGCCGGATGGCGAGGCGCTGGCCCTGACCGTGTCTCAAGCGCTACGCCCGAGAATGTCGGCGGCGAATTGGCTGGAAGCGGCCATGGTCATCGATAGCCGCGGCGGCTCTTTGCTAGCCCGGCGGTTTGACGAGGTCGTCGAAGGACTGGGATTGGAAGTTGTGCCGGTCACGCTCGAGCAAGCCCATGTAGCACGACGCGCGCACCAGGAATACGGCCGCGGCAACCATCCGGCCAAACTCAACTACGGCGACTGCTTCGCCTATGCCCTCGCCAAGGTCACCGGCGAGCCGCTGCTGTTCAAAGGCAACGACTTCAGTCAGACCGACATCCCACCCGCCCTGAAGTTGTAAATGCCCGAACTGCTGCTCGAACTCTTCAGCGAGGAAATCCCCGCCCGCATGCAGGCCCGCGCGGCCGCTGACCTGGCACGCCTTGCTTGCGAGGCGTTGACGGCGCTGGCCCCGACCGGGGTGCAAACCTTCTACGGCCCCCGCCGGATCGCCCTAGCCGCCACCGTCAGCGCCGGCGTTGCGGCGTCGAGCACCGTCGAACGCGGCCCCCGCAGCACTGCGCCCGAGCAGGCCCTGGCCGGGTTCCTGCGCAAGCACGCCGCCAGCCGCGAGCAGTTGGTGCAGGAGGGCGACTACTGGGTGCTGCACAAGCAGAGCCCCGGGCAGGACTCCGCCGCCCTGATTGCCGCGGCCCTGCCACCGCTGCTGCGCCGCTTTCCCTGGCCGAAATCGATGCGATGGGGCGGCACGGGCAGCCTGTTCACCTGGGTACGCCCCCTGCGCCGGATCCTGTGCATTCTCGACGGCGCGACTGTGCCATTCAGCCTGGCCGACGGCGGCGACGACGGGCACGGCCTCGTCTCCGGCAACCAGACCGAGGGCCACCGCTTCATGGCGCCGGGCGGCTTCCCGGTGCACTCGGCGTCGGAGTGGCAGGCCGGGTTGCTCGCCAAGCGGGTGATGGTGCACGCCGCCCACCGCCGCCAGCACATCGCGGACGGCATCGCAGCCCTGGCCGCCGAGCGCCAAGTGACGGTCGTCGACGACCCGGCACTGCTGGACGAGGTGGCCGGGCTGGTGGAATGGCCAGTGCCGCTGCTCGGCCGCATCGACCCGGCGTATATGGACCTGCCGCCCGAGGTGATGCAGGTCAGCATGCGGGTGAACCAGCGCTACTTTGCCCTGCGCAACCCGGACGGCTCCGCCGCGCCCTACTTCGCCTTCGCCGCCAATATCGAGGCACCGGATGGCGGCGCCACCATCATCGCCGGCAACGAGCGCGTGCTGCGCGCCCGGTTCAGCGACGCGCGCCATTTCTGGGACGCGGACCGCCGGGTCAGACTGGCGGACCGGGTGCGCGCACTGGATGCGGTGATTTTCCACGCCAAGCTCGGCAGCCAGGGTGCGCGGGTGCACCGGATCATGCAGTTGGCCGAGGCGATCGCACCCGCCGTCGGGGCCGACCCGGCATTGGCCGCCCGCGCCGCATGGCTGGCCAAGGCGGACCTCACCACGGGCATGGTCGGCGAGTTTCCCGAGTTGCAAGGCGCCATGGGCCGCTACTACGCCCTGCACGACGGCGAAGATCCGGCCGTCGCCGACGCCGTTCGCGACCATTACGCGCCGAAGGGGCCGGAGGACGGAGTGCCAACAGCCCCCGTAACGGTGGCCGTGGCGCTGGCCGACAAGCTCGACCTGCTCGCCAGTTTTTTCGCGATCGGGGAGAAGCCGACCGGGTCCGGCGACCCGTACGCGCTGCGCCGGGCAGCCCTGGGCGTGGTGCGCATCATCCGCGAGGGGCGCCGGCGGCTGCAGTTGCGGCCGCTCATCACGCTATGCGCCGCGTCGCTTCCCGCGGCCCCGCCGGCGGACGAGGTGCTCGCCTTCATCGTCGACCGCGCCCGGGTGCAGCTGCGCGGCGAGGGCGCCCGGCACGACGTGCTGGACGCGGTGTTCGCAGCCGGCGGCGGCGACGATCTGGCCGCCTTGCTCGCTTTGTCCGAACAGGTGGGGGCCCTGCTCGGCACCGAGGACGGGCGCAGCCTGCTGATGGCGCACAAGCGCGCCGCCAACATTCTGCGCATCGAAACGGCCAAGGACGGGCCGCATGACGGCGCGCCCGACCCGGCGTTGTTCAGCCTGCCGGAGGAGCACGCGCTCGGGCAGCAAATCGACCAGGTTGCGGCCGAACTGGAACCCCGGCTGGAACGGGCGGACTTCACCGCGGCGATGCAGGCGCTTGCCTCGCTACGGCCATCTTTGGACGCTTTTTTCGATCGGGTCACCGTGAACGACACCCATCCGGGTCTTCGCCGTAATCGCCTGAGTCTGCTACACCGCGTGCGCGCAACGATGGATCGCGTGGCCGATTTCTCCCGTATCGAGGGCTAATTTGATGACCAAGTGGGTGTACAGCTTCGGCGCCGGCCACAACGAAGGGCGTGCCGACATGCGCAACCTGCTCGGCGGCAAGGGCGCGAACCTGGCGGAGATGGCCTCCATCGACCTGCCGGTACCCCCGGGCTTCACCATCACCACCGAAGTCTGCACGGCATTCTACGACAACGGGAACAAATATCCCGGCGAACTGGACGGCCAAGTCAAGGAAGCGCTCGCTCGCATCGAGGCAGCCGTTGGCCTGAAATTCGGTGACAAGGATCATCCGCTGCTGGTGTCCGTCCGCTCCGGCGCGCGGGTGTCGATGCCGGGCATGATGGACACGGTGCTGAACCTCGGCCTGAACGACGAGACGGTACAGGGCCTGGCGAAGGCCAGCGGCGACCCGCGCTTTGCCTGGGACAGCTATCGGCGGTTCATCCAGATGTACGGCTCGGTCGTGCTCGGTGTGGACCACCACCGGTTCGAGGAAATCATCGAGAGCGCCAAGATCGACGCCGGCGTGACCGAGGATACCGCGCTGACGCCCGAGCATTGGCAGGCCGTCGCCGAAGAGTACAAGGCGATGGTGCAGGCCGATCTCGGCCGCCCCTTCCCGCAGGATCCCGAGGAGCAGCTGTGGGGGGCAATTACCGCCGTGTTCGGCAGCTGGATGAACCCGCGCGCCAACACCTACCGCCGGCTGCACGACATCCCGGCCAGCTGGGGCACGGCGGTGAACGTGCAGGCGATGGTGTTCGGCAACATGGGCAACGACTGCGCCACCGGCGTGTGCTTCACCCGCGACCCATCCACCGGCGAGGATATTTTCTACGGCGAGTTCCTGGTCAACGCCCAGGGCGAGGACGTGGTCGCCGGCATCCGCACGCCGCAGCCGCTGTCCAAGCTGCGCGCCAAGCCGGGCGAAGTCTCCATGGAGGAGGCTCTGCCCGAGGTCTACCAGGACCTGGTCCGCGTCCGCACCACGCTCGAGACGCATTATAAGGACATGCAGGACATCGAATTCACGGTGCAGCAGCAGAAGCTCTACATGCTGCAGACCCGGTCCGGGAAGCGCACCGCCGCCGCCTCGTTGCGGATTGCAGTAGAAATGGCGGATGCCGGGCTGATCGACCGCAAGGAAGCGGTGCGCCGGGTCAACCCGGCCAGCCTGGACCAGCTGCTGCACCCGACGCTGGACCCGAAGGCCGCGCGCACGCTGATCAGCAAGGGCCTGCCGGCGTCGCCGGGTGCGGCCAGTGGCGTCGTGGTGTTCAACTCGGACGAGGCCGAGATGCGGTCGACCAAGGGTGAGTCGGTCATCCTGGTCCGCATCGAGACCAGCCCGGAGGACATTCACGGCATGCACGCCGCCCGCGGCATCGTGACGACCCGCGGCGGCATGACCAGCCACGCCGCGGTGGTGGCGCGCGGCATGGGGCGGCCTTGCGTTGCGGGGGCCGGCGGCATCAGCGTCGATTATGGGGCGCAAACGCTGACGGCCGGCGGCCGCGTGGTGCGAGCCGGCGACACGATCACGCTGGACGGCGCGACCGGCGAAGTGTTCGCCGGGTCGGTGGCGATGATCGAGCCGGCGCTGTCCGGTGAGTTCGCCCAGCTGATGGAGTGGGCCGACGGCCTGCGCCGCATGAAGGTGCGCACCAACGCCGAAACCCCGCTGGACGCCGAGACCGCCCGCAAGTTCGGCGCCGAGGGCATCGGCCTGTGCCGCACCGAGCACATGTTCTTCGACCCGGCGCGCATCGGGGCCGTGCGCCAGATGATCATGGCGCACGACGAGGCGGGGCGGCGCACCGCATTGGCCAAGCTGCTGCCGTTCCAGCGCGACGATTTCCGCGACCTGTTCCGCATCATGGCCGGGCTGCCCTGCACCATCCGCCTGCTGGACCCGCCGTTGCACGAGTTCCTGCCGCACCAGGAGAGCGAGTTGGCCGATGTCGCCGCCGGGCTGGGCGAGGATCTGGAGACGATCCGCCGCCGCGCCGACGAGCTGAAGGAAGCCAACCCGATGCTCGGCCATCGCGGCTGCCGCCTCGGTATCACCTATCCCGAGATCTACGAGATGCAGGCCCGCGCGATCTTCGAGGGCGCGATCGCCGCCACCGAGGAGGGTGGCGAGGCCCCGGTGCCCGAGATCATGATCCCGCTGGTCGCCACCAAGAAGGAGTTGGAGATCACTCGCGCCCAGGTCGACCGGATTGCTCAGGCCGTGTTCAAGGAGACGGGCAAGTCGATCGAGTACTCGGTCGGCACCATGATCGAGCTGCCCCGTGCGGCGCTGACGGCGGACAAGATCGCGGAGGTGGCCGATTTCTTCAGCTTCGGCACCAACGACCTGACGCAGACCGCGTTCGGCCTGTCCCGCGACGATGCGGGCAAGTTCCTGCCGAGCTACGTGGACCAGGGGATCCTGCCGAAGGACCCGTTCGTGTCGATCGACATCGAGGGTGTCGGCGCGCTGGTGAAGATCGCGGTCGAGAAGGGCCGCCACACCAAAAACAACCTCAAGATGGGCATCTGCGGCGAGCATGGTGGCGACCCGGCCTCCATCGCGTTCTGCGAGGAAGCGGGGTTGGATTACGTGTCGTGCTCGCCGTATCGCGTGCCGGTCGCACGGCTGGCGGCAGCACAGGCCGCTCTGGGGAGTGGCGGCGACAAGACGGCGTAAAATCTTCTTTGTCCCCCTTGTGGGAGGGGCTAGGGGAGGGGTGCCAACCGCTCAGGTGTTCGAATGTGCGGCCGACCCCTCCCCCCGGCCCCTCCTTCAAGGGGAGGGGAGAAGTGAGAGGTTACTTGCCCATCTCGTCCAGGTTCACGCCGGTCGTCTCGATGCGCGTCAGCCAGGTGACCACGGCACCCAGGATCGACGTCACGATCAGGATGTAGAGCAGCGAGCGGGTGCCGATCGACACCAGCAGGATCGGGAACAGGAAGGCCGTCATCACCGCGCCGATCTTGGCGAAGGCAGCGGCGAACCCGGCGCCCTGGCCGCGGATCGCGGTCGGGAACACCTCGCCCGCCAGCAAATAGGTTTGCGCGTTCGGGCCGAGGTTGGTCATGAAGTTGAACAGCATGAACCCGGCGAAGATCACGAACACCTTCGTGCTGCCGGTGAAGTCCACCGACAGCGACGCCAGGAACAGCCCCAGCGCACAGCCGAAGAACCCCGCGACCTGTAGCGCGATGCGGCCGAGCCGGTCCGCCAGCAGTACCGCGAAGATGATGCCGACGATCAGCAGCGTCGTGATCATGGCCGCACCCTTGGCGGCGACGATGTCGTTGTTGATCACGTCGCTCAGACTGCGGACGTGGTTGGCGCTGGTGCCGACGGCCGCCGCCAGGATGGTCGGGGTGAAAATGCCGATGCCGTAGGTGCCGAGGTCCTGCAGGAACCAAGGCACCGAAGCCAGGATCGTCGCCCGCAGGTTGCGGCGCTTGAACAGGTCGAGGAACGACCCGCCGCCGCCATGCGCCGGGGTCGCGCCATCCTGGCTGAGCCGCGGCACCAGCGACACCACCGCCGGGTATTGCGGCTTGCGGGCCAGCAGGCGCTGCGCCGCCAGTTCGGCCCGCTCCAGGTTGCCGCGGGCAAACAGCCAGTTCGCACTCTCCACGACGTAGAAGCGGCCGATCGTGACCAGCAAGGCGGGCACGATCGCAGTGGCATACATCCAGCGCCAGGCGGTCAGGTCCGGCACGCTCACCAGCACCATGTAGCCGACCGCCGTGCCGCCCAGGGCGCCGACCGCCTGGAAGGCGAAGGCACCCAAAACCAGCTTGCCGCGGCTGGTGCTGGGGATGCTCTCGGAGATGATCATGTGCGCGGTGGGGTAATCGCAGCCGAGCGCCATGCCGAGCCCGAATAGGCAGATCACCAGCGAGACGAAGTTCGTGCACACCACCAGCAGGGCCAGGAAGGCGGTGAAGATGATCATCTCGGCGATGAACATCGTCTTGCGGCCGAAGCGGTCGGACAGCCCGCCCAGGAACAGCGCGCCGATCAGGATGCCGAACAGGCTGGCCGCACCGACGAAGCCGTTCTGCGCGGCGGAGATGTTGAACTCCCGCGTCAGCAGCGGCAGCGCCACGCCGGTCATGAACACGACGAAGCCCTCGAAGAACTTGCCGGCCGCCGCGAGGATCCAGATGCGCCACTGCATGCTCGTCATCGGCACCGAGGGGAGGACGGTGCCGTCGGGCCAGCGGGGGCGCTCGTCGATATAATCCTGGACGGTGCGGATGTTGGTCGTGGCGGGGGCGGGGCTGGTGACTGACATCGGACGGTCCTGTGTCTCGAGTATAGACGCCGGCTAGTGGATCTTGGCGATCTGGATTTCGGTCAGGCCACGGATCGGGGTTGGCAGCGCGATGAAATGCCCGGGGTCCAGATAGGCGGCGGTGGCGCCCTGCCCCGGCGTCACCGTCCAGGTCAGGAAATTCCGCAGGGCGGTGGCGACGGCCGGGTCGGACTGCTTGGGGACGATGGCGTATTCGTAGTTGATCAGCGGATAGCTCGCGTCGCCCGGCGCAAAGGCCAGGGTCAGGCGCTCGTCGGCGGGCGTGCGGGGCGTGAGTGCCGCCGCAGCGGCCGCGACCGCATCGGGGGTCGGCAGCACGAACTTGCCGGCTTCGTTCTGCAACAGGGCGGTCCCGAGCTTGGCCGCTTCCAATTGGCTGGCGAAGCTGCCGCCGACATAGCCAACGCTGAACGGCGCCTGCGCCAGCGCCTGCACCATCCCGGCATTCCCCGCGGCGGTCACGCTGCCGGCCACCGCCGGCCAGGGCACCGAGGTGCCGTAGCCGATCCCGGCCTCCCACGACGGCGTGGAGAAGGTGAGGAACTGGGTGAAGATGAACGTGTCGCCCGCCGTGTCGGACCGGCGGACCGGGACGATGGCGTGGCTCGGCAGCGTCACGCCCGGGTTGAGTGCCGCGACCTGTGGATCGCTCCAGTCGTGGACCGTGCCGGCGTAGATCGCGGCAAGCACCGGCCCGCTCAGCCGCAGCGGCGCGGTGAGGCCCGGCAGGTTGTAGGCCACGATCTGCGCCGAGATCGCGAGCGGGATGTCCAGCACGCCCGGGTGCTGCATCACGTCCACGTCGGACATGTAGGCGTCGGAGGCGCCGAACTGGGCGGACCCGGCCTCCGCCGCCGCGATGCCCGCGCCCGAGTCGGTGCCGGCGGTGCTGATCTCCACATCGGGCACAGCCTTGGCGTAGGCCGCGGCCCAACTCTGCAGCAGCGGCAACATCAGGGTGGATCCCGACTCCGCCAACTTCACGCCGGCTGCGTCGGCTGGGACGGTGGCGAGGCAAATCACGGCACAGCAAGCCAATAGACCGGCGCGCGAGCAAGGCATTGCCAATTCCTTTGGGGAGCCAATCGGCGTGGCTTCTACCCGGCGCTTCAATCAGTGACCACTACGTCGCGAGACTATAAGTGTTAAGTATTTATGTCACACACATCTGGTCACTGCATACGACGACAGTGATGCATAGCCGGCAACGTTGTTGTGCTTCAGCGCTATTTGGTCTTGGCCGAACGCCGTCTCTGCTCGGCGTTTCGGCCGCTGCAATAGCGCCGGGCCGGCTAGAACTCTTCCAGCAGCCGCCCGAAGCCTTCGATCTTGTCGTGGATCCCGTTGCTCCGAAGGGCGTGCCAATACGTCGCCGTGTTGATCGCCACCACCGGCTTGCCCAGCCACAACTCCGCCGCCGCCGCGAACCGAACTGCGCTCAGGTTGGTGCCGACCTGCACGATCGCGTCCACGTCGTCGCCGTCCAACTCGCGGAAGGTGGCGCGGATGGTGCTGACCGGGATCTGTGCGATCGCCGTCCAGCACGGACATTGCAGGCAACGGTCGCGCGCCACCTCGAACCCGGCCTCGTTCAGGTAGCGCCGCACCTCGGCGTTGGCTGCGGGGAAATAGGGCGACATGAACGCGACCCGCCGAACTCCCCCATAGACGCGCAACGCCGCGGCCATCGCGTGGGAGCCGATGGCGATCTTCAGGCCGCTCGCCTCCTCGACCGACGCCTGGAACGCGTCGGCGCCTTTAACCCCGTCGAAGAACGTCACGGCGGACATGCCCATCACCAGCGAATTCGGTGCGCTGGTCATCACGCTGGCCACCGCGTCGAGCGTGTTGCGGCCGATCAGCCGGGCGCCGGCCATGAAGCTGTCATTGCTGACGGCGTCGCTGTCGGGGGTGAAGATGCGGCTGTAATGGTTGGTGACGCCGACCGGGCGCATTCCCTCCAGATCCGGCTGCACGACGGTGTTGGTCGACGGGCCGATCACCCCGAAGCGGTGCCGCCAGCCCAGGACGTCCCTCATCGCTCACCCGATTTCCGGCAGCACCGCACCGTTCAGCGTCAGCACCGCACCCAGCCACGCCGCGTGCTTCAAATGGTCGTCGCGCGGTCGGCCCGTTTCCGGATGCACCAACACGACCAGGCCGTCCCGCTGCAGCATCAGCCAGGGCATGATCTGCGGGAACACCTCCGGCGCGAACGCCACCTGGAACATCGGCGCCGGGTGCGGGCCGACCGGCTCGTCGCGCCAGCGGCCCATGCGCACGGTGAACTGCGCCTCGATCGTCGCCCGCAGCCGCTCGGCCATCGTGCGTTCGGCGGCGTCGCGGTAGTAGATGTGGGCGTGGTATTCGGTGATCACCTGGCCGCCTTCCACGCCTCGAACTCCGCCCGCGTCGCCTCGTCCGGCGGGTACAGGCCGAAGGTGGAGCGGCCGGCCTGGACCTGGGTCAGCACCCAATCCTCGAACACCGTCATGCCGACGGTCTCGGCCGCGATCTCGCTCACCAGGTGGTCGGGGATCACCACCACGCCCTCGCCGTCGCCCACCATGGTGTCGCCGGGGAACACGGGCACGCCGCCGCAGCCGATCGGCACGTTCAGGTCGGCGGCGTGGTGCAGGATGAGGTTGGTGGGGGCGGACGGGCGCTGGGCGTAGACCGGGAAATCCAGCTCGGACAGCTCCGGCGAGTCGCGGAAGCCGCCGTCGGTGACCACGCCGGCGGCGCCGCGCTTCATCATGCGGGTGATCAGGATGCCACCGGCCGACGCCGCGCGCGGGTCGTTGCGCGAGTCGATGACCATGACGTGGCCAGGAGGGATCTCCTCCACGCCCTTGCGCTGCGGGTGGGTGCGGTCGGCGAACACGCCGATATGGTCCAGATCCTCGCGCGCCGGGATGTAGCGCAGCGTGTAGGCGGGCCCCACCATGCGGGCGGCGGCCGGGTTCACCGGGGTCACGCCCTGGATGCACAGATTGCGGAAGCCTCGTTTGAACAAGGCTGTGGTCAGCGTCGCCGTGCTGACACCCATCAGCCGGTCCCGGTCTTCGTTGCTCAGCATGCGTCCCGTCCCTTCAGTGCGGCGGGCGGAGCGCTGTTCCAGCCCGGGAACCGAGCCTAGCGCGGATGGCGTCGAGTGCGTAGCCGTCCGGCCTTAGAGTCCATCCGGGATCAAGTCGTTTTCTGACATAGCTTTCGCAGCATAAGCCGAATGGACGCGAGACGCAGGAAGGCGAGGGCTTTTCGGTTCAGGCATTCCCAATCTTTGGCCAGACGGCGGCACCGGTTAAGCCAGGCGATCGTGCGCTCGACGATCCAGCGCTTCGGCAGGACGGTGAAGCCTTTCGCCACATCGGATCGTTTGACGATCTCTACGTCGACATGACGCATGACCTGCTTCAGACCGCTCTGGAACTGTGACCCCTGATAGCCGCCATCGGCGTAGAGCTTGAGCAGGAAAGGATAGAGGCCGAACACGGTCGCCATCAGGAGCACGCCCCCGTCACGATCCTGGATGTCGGCGGCATGGACGATGGCGTGAAGGAGCAGACCTTGGGTGTCTACCAGGACGTGGCGCTTCTTACCTTTGATCTTCTTGCCGCCGTCATAGCCAGGCGGGTCGATGCAGGGCCCCCTTTTTCAGCGCTTTTCACGCTCTGACTGTCAATGATTGCTGCTGTCGGACTGGCATCGCGCCCAGCCATCTCCCGGCATTTCACATACAGTATGTGGTGCAGGCGACCGAGGGTGCCGTCGTGATCCCAGCGGGCGAAGTAGTCGTGCAGCGTGCTGCGCGGAGGAAGGTCCTTCGGGATCGCCGCCCACTGACATCCCGTGCTGAGGATGTACATCAGGCCGTTGACGACCTCACGCACATTGACTGTCCGCTTGTTGCCACCCCGCTTGGCTGATGGGATCAATGGAGCAGCCAGCGCCCACTCTTCGTCGGTCAGGTCACTGGGATAGCGAAGCTTTCGGCGATCGTAGCGACCGCGGTTCTCGGTGGTCCACATCGTCGGCGTCCTGCGAATCGGATCGCCGTCGAGTGAATCACAACCGACTCAGCAGACTCAAGATGTTCCCGGATGGACACTTAGGCCGCGGAAAATCCCGCAGAGTGCAACACCTGATGCCGCCAGCCGTTGGTCAGGCCTGGAGCCAGATCGGAGGAACCCTGCAATGGCATCACACGGCGACACCACGACCGACCACAAGACGATCAAAAAGTGGGTCGAGTCGCGGGGCGGCAAGCCGGCGAAGGTCGAGGAAACCGATGACAAGCACCACCACGGGATCCTGCGGATCGATTTCGGCGGCGATGACGGCAAGCTCGAGGTGATCGAGTGGGACGAGTTCTTCGCCACCTTCGACGAACACAGGCTCGCCTTCCTGCACCAGGACAAGACCGCGGACGGCAAGCCCAGTCGTTTCAACAAATTCGTCAGCCGCCCCGATTAAGGCTGCATTTCAGGACCAGCGTCGATCAACGCCGTGAAGGACCGCGAACCGCCCGAGCCTAGCACCTCAGCCCAACGCTGGGCGCCCCTGCTCGCCTTCTTCCAGAGCAGCACGTCCGGTGGCGCCGTGCTGGTGGCTGCGGCGGTCGTGGCGCTGCTGTGGTCGAACTCATCCACGGCGACCGCCTACCAGTGGCTGCTGCATCTGCCGCTCGGCGTGAGCGCGGCGGGGGCGGGCTTCACCCTGCCCCTGCACGACTGGATCGACGACGGGCTGATGGCGGTTTTCTTCCTGCTGGTCGGGCTGGAGATCCGGCGCGAGATGACGGATGGCGAACTGAACTCCATTCGCCGGGCCGCAGCCCCTTTAGTGGCAGCACTGGGCGGCATGATCGCGCCAGCGCTGATCTATGTCGCCTTCAACCACTCCAACCCGGCGGCCTTGCGCGGCTGGGCAGTGCCCGTCGCGACCGACATCGCCTTCGCACTGGCGGCCCTCAGCCTGCTCGGCAGGCGCGTGCCGGTCGCGTTGAAAGTGTTCCTGACGGCGCTGGCCATCCTGGATGACCTCGGCGCTATCCTGGTGATCGCATTCTTCTACACCGACCGGCTCAACTGGCACGCGCTCGCCTTCGCCGCCGCGGTGCTCGTCGTGCTGTGGGGCCTGTCGCGGGTCGGCGTGCGGGCGATCGGCCCCTACCTGATCGGCGGTATCGTGCTTTGGGCGGCCGTGTACCAGTCAGGCATTCACCCCACCCTGGCCGGCGTTGCCCTCGCCTTCGTCGTGCCGATGCGTCATCGGCCAGCAGAGGTGAGCACGGCGGCGCGGCTGGAGGCCGGGCTGGAGGGTTGGGTGGCGTTTGCGATCCTGCCGCTGTTCGGGCTGGCCAATGCCGGGTTGCAGTTCAATGCCGTCTCCGTCCGCACCCTGACCGACCCGGTGTTCCTGGGCATCACCTTCGGACTGCTGCTGGGCAAGCAGGTCGGCGTGTTCGCCGCCACGATGATCGCGGCCAAGCTGAAATTGATCCACCTCGGCGGCCTCCGTTGGCCCGTGCTGTATGGTGGCAGCCTGCTCTGCGGTATCGGGTTCACCATGAGCCTGTTCATCGGCAACCTGGCCTTCCCAGCCGGCAGCCGCGACGCCGAGGTGAAGCTGGCCGTGTTCTGCGGGTCGCTGCTCTCGGCCGCCGCCGGGCTCATCGTGCTGCGCCTGAGCGCAAAGCATCCCACCCCGGCGATGACGCGTTGAGCGCGGCACGCGCACAGGCCGTGGTGTTCGACATGGACGGTACCCTCATCGATAGCGAGACGTCGTATCGCCACGCCTTCATCGCCGCCGGGTCGGCGCTGGGTTTGCAGGTGAGCGGCGCGTTCCATGACCGCCTGGTGGGGCTGTCCAGCCGCGACCGGCTGCCGCTGATGTTGGCAGAGTTCGGCCCCGCGTTTCCGGCCGCGGCGTTCTTCGCCGACTACAAACGGCGCAAGGCACTCTGCCTGGCCGAGGTAAAGTTGCGGCCCGGTGCGTTGGACCTGGTAACCGCGCTGCACCGGCACGGCGTGGCCTGCGCCGTCGCGACCAGCGCCACCCGCCGAACGGCGGAAGCCGTGTTGGAGCAGAGTGGGCTGCACTTCGACACGGTCGTGACGCGGGACGACGTGGAGCACGGCAAGCCCCACCCCCAGACCCACCTCGTCGCCGCCCACCGGCTTCGGCACCGCCCGGCGGACTGCCTGGCGCTCGAGGATTCCGGCCCTGGCCTGGTGGCGGCCCATGCGGCGGGGATGATCACGGCGGCGGTCGGCAGTACTCCACCGCCGCCTCACGCAGCCTTGTTGTGCCGCTGCATCGTAAGTTGCCTCACGGACTTGCACGCGCATTTGCCGCAATGGCAGCTACCGGCCCAATGAACATCGTCATCTTCGGCCTGGCGGTCAGCTCGTCCTGGGGGAACGGCCACGCGGCCCTGTGGCGCGGGCTGATCAACGGCCTGCTGCGCGATCGGCACACGGTGAGTTTCTTCGAGCACGACCAGCCGTTCTACGCGGGCAACCGCGACCTGGTGGAACTACCGCCCGGCGGCGAATTGCTGCTGTATGCCGACTGGCAAAGCGTGCTGCCGCAAGCCCGGCGCGCCCTGGCGGACGCCGACGTGGCGATGGTGACGTCGTACTGTCCGGACGCCCTGGCCGCCACGGCGCTGATCGCCGGGTCGCGCGCGCTATCTTGCTTTTACGACCTGGACACGCCCGTCACCCTCGCCCGCCTCGCCGCCGGGGAGAGCGTCGATTACCTCGGCCCGGACGGGTTGGCGCCCTACGACCTGGTGTTGAGCTACACCGGCGGCCGCGCCCTGGAGTTGTTGCGCGACCAGTTGGACGCGCGCCGGGTGGTGCCGATCTACGGCTCGGTCGACCCGGCGATCCATCATCCGGTGCCGTCCAAGCCCGACCGCACGGTGCTGTCCTATCTCGGCACCTACGCCGCCGACCGCCAGGCCGCGCTGGAGGCCTTGTTCGTGCAGCCGGCGCGGCTCCGCCCGGCCGATCGGTTCGTGATCGGCGGCGCGCAGTATCCGCAGCACTTCCCGTGGACCGACAACATCTGGTTCCTGCGCCACCTGCCGCCCAGCGAGCACCCGGCGTTCTACTGCTCGTCGCGCATGACGCTGAACGTGACCCGCGCGGCCATGGCGCAGATGGGCTTTTGCCCCTCCGGCCGCCTGTTCGAGGCCGCCGCCTGCGGCACGCCGATCCTGACCGACGATTGGGACGGGCTGGCGCAATTCTTCATCCCGGGCGAGGAAATACTGGTGGCCCACGACACCGGCGACGCCATGGCCGCACTCGACCTCGACGACGCCGCACTCGCCGCGATCGCGCGCCGGGCCCGCGACCGCACCCTGGCCGAACACACCGCCCAGCAGCGCGCGCGGGAGATGGTGGCCGCGTTCGAGCAGGCCCGCGCGGTGGCCGCCTGATGTGGGGCATCATCCCCGCCGCCGGCCAAGGCACGCGCATCCAGCCGCTCGCCTTCTCCAAGGAGTTGCTGCCGATCGGTAGCCGCGTGGACGAGCGCGGCGTGGAACGGCCGCGTGCCGTAAGCGAGTACCTGGTGGAGCGCATGGTGCGGGGCGGGGCGGACAAGATCTGCTTCGTGATCTCGCCGTGGAAATCCGACATCCTGCAATATTACGGCGGCAGCCTGGGCGACACGGCCTTCGCCTACGTGGTGCAGAACCATGCCACTGGATTGTGCGATGCGATCTTCCGCGCCCTGCCGCTGATCGGCCTCGACGAGCCGGTGCTGCTCGGCCTGCCCGATACCGTCTGGTTCCCGGCGGACGCGCTGGCGACGCTGCCGGACGACCGGCTGACTTTCCTGCTGTTCCCCGTGGCGCAACCCGAACTGTTCGACGCGGTGCTGCTGGACGAGGCCGGCCGGGTGACCGAGATCGAGGTGAAGGCCGCCGCACCCCGCACGCACTGGGTGTGGGGCGCGTTCAAGCTGCCCGGCGGTTTGCTGCACCAGCTGCACGCCTTTTGGCTGGCGCGCGAGCGGCAGGACCAATTCATCGGCACGCTGATCAACGCCTATCTCGCCGCGGGTGGCGAGGCATGGGGCGTGCGGGGCGGCGAGCGCTATGTCGACGTGGGAACGCTGCACGGTTACCGCGAGGCCATGGGTGCGCTGGACGGCTCGCTCACCGCCGGACCGGTTGCCAGTGCGCTGCATCACGCAGAGGGTGCGATTTTGGAACGAGCCGATAGGGAACCGATCCGCCGATGAGCATTGTAGCCGACCAGACCTGGACCCCCGACCGCATCCGCGAACGCGCCGCCGAACTCGGGCCGTGGTTCCACAACATGGAACTGAGGGGCGTGCGCACCGCGCCGGAACATTTCCTGGGTGACTACCCGGCGGTGAAGTGGCGCCATTTCGCCAGCGCGATCCCGGCCGACCTGACAGGCAAGACGGTGCTGGATATCGGCTGCAACGGCGGCTTCTACTCGATGGAGATGAAGCGCCGCGGCGCCGCCCGCGTGGTGGGGATCGATTTCGACGAGGACTACTTGGCCCAGGCCCGCTTCGCCGCCGAGGTAGAGGGGCTGGACATCGAGTTCCGCCAGATGTCGGTCTACGACGTGGCCTCGCTCGGCGAGCGGTTCGACGTCGTGTTCTTCATCGGCGTGCTGTATCACCTGCGCCATCCGCTGCTGGCGTTGGACCTGATCCACGAGCATGTCACGCGGGACCTGATGGTATTCCAATCCATGCAGCGCGGCAGCCCGGACATGCCGGAGATCGCGCCGGATTACCCGTTCTCCGAAACGGCCGTGTTCGATCAGCCGGGCTATCCCAAGCTGCATTTCATCGAGCGGGACTATTCCCACGACTGCACCAATTGGTGGGCGCCCAACCGGGCCTGCGCCGCCGCCATGTTGCGCAGCGCCGGTTTCCGTATCGAGTCGATGCCGGAGGAGGAGGTGTTCATCTGCCGCCACGTTCCCGGCGGCGACTCAGGCGCAGCCTATCCCTCGCGCGGAGCCACCCGGCCATGATCGAAGCCGCCATGATCTGGAACGAGCCCAACAACAAGTCCCATTGGGACCTGGAGGGTGATCCCGGCTGGCAAGTGTTTGCGACCACCGCGCGGCTCGCCGGCGAGGCGATCGCCGCAGAGTCGCCAGGCCTGCCGCGCGTGCTGGGCGGGATCTCGCCGATCGACCCCGACTTCATTCGCGTGCTCGCGGCCCAAGGTGTGATGGAGCAGTTGGATGCAGTAGCGGTGCACGGTTTCCCGCTCGACTGGAACCACTGGCTGATCTCCGAGTGGCCCGAGAAGATCGCCTCCATCCAGGCGGTGACGTCGCTTCCGGTCTGGGTATCCGAAGTGGGCATTTCCACCTTTGGCGCGGAGGAAGTGCAGGAATGGGGGCTGCGCCGGACCGCCGAACTGCTGCACGGCCGCGCGCCACGGATCCACTGGTATAGCCTGTACGACCTGCCCGCCGCCTGGCCGGCCACCACGCGGCATCGCGAGGCCGAAGGCTCCTCCTATTTCCGCCATTTCCACATGGGGCTGTTCGACGAGCACGGCCAGCCTAAGCGCGCCGCCAAAATCTTCCACGAGTTCGCTCCGGAAATCGGGCTCTGCCAGTGGTTCCATTTCGAGGATCACCGGCTGGACGACGCCGTGACCAAGATGCGCGACCTCGGCGTGAGACATTTGCGGACGGGACTGAGCTGGGCCGATTTCTACCGGCCGAACGCACTCGACTGGTTCGACCGCCAGATGGCCGCGCTCGAGGAATTCGCGGTCACCGTCACCTTCTGTTTCACGCCGGAACACAAGGGCACCTGGCCGCACTACACCGCGCCTCCGACCAACCCGGCGGAATTCGCGGAGTTCTGCGCCACCATGGTGCGCCGCTATGCGCCCGGTGCGGCGGTCTCCACCTTCGAAGTGGCGGAGCTTGACCGCGGCTGAGCGCGTCCTGGCCCGGCTCGCCGCACGGGCGCCCATCGACGAGCCGGTGGCCCTCGTCGTGGCGCATCCGGACGACGAGACGATCGGCGCCGGGTCGGCGATGAAGCTGTTCCGGAATTTGCTGCTGGTCCACGTTACCGACGGCGCGCCACGGAACCTGGCCGATGCGGTGGCACACGGTTTCCCCGATGCGGCAAGCTACGCGGCGGCCCGCCGAGCCGAGTTGCGGCGTGCACTAGAGATTGCCGGCTTGTCGCCGCGATGCATTGAACTCGGCGCGCCGGACCAAGGAGCGTCCGAAGATCTCGTGGCGCTGACGCTCGCCTTGCGCGGCGCGTTGGCCGGCCATGGCGCCGTCGCGGTGCTGACCCATCCCTACGAAGGCGGCCACCCCGACCACGACGCGACTGCCTTCATCGCGCATCATTCCGGGCTGCCTGTGCTTGAATTCGCGAGCTACCACGCGGACGGCGACGGTATGGCAATCGGTCGTTTTCTTCCGGGCTCGGCCCCGGTGACGCTCGTGCTCGCGAGCCCGGAGCGAGCCCGCAAGCGCGCCATGCTGGACGCCTTCGAGACGCAAGCGGCGACGCTGCAGCCGTTCGGGGTGGACCAGGAAATTTTTCGTGCGGCCCCGGACTACGACTTCACCAGCGCGCCCCATGCCGGGGCACTACACTACGAGCGCTACCAGTGGGGCATGACGGGCGAGCGTTGGCGTGCGCTGGCGGGCGAGGCGCAGCGCACCCTGTGTTGAGCGTTCTCAGCGTCGCGTACCCGCTTGCTCCGGTCGGCCCCGACGCGGTGGGTGGCGCCGAGCAGGTGCTCGCGACGTTGGATCGCGCTTTGGTTGCGGCCGGGCATCGCTCGTTGGTGGTCGCGTGCGAAGGCTCCGTGGTCGCGGGCGAGCTGCTGGCAATTCCGCACGCGCGCGGCGTGTTGGACGACGCCGCGCGCCATCAGGCTCAGGCGGCGGTCCGTCGCGTGCTGGCGAACGCGGACGCCGATCTGATCCATCTGCACGGGATCGATTTCGATGCCTATTTGCCGCCGCCGGGCATTCCCGTCCTCGCGACGTTGCATCTGCCGCCGTCCTGGTACGGTCCCGCCGCGCTCGACCCGGCGCGGCCAGGGACGTGGCTGCACTGCGTGTCCGCCGCCCAAGGCCGCGCCCTGCTGGAGCAGCCGCACACGCGATCCGTGCTGCCGCCGATCGAGAACGGCGTCGACGTGGAAGCACTCGGAGCGGTACGGCATGGGAAACGCGGCTATGCTCTGACGCTCGGGCGGATTTGTTCCGAGAAGGGCCAGCACATCGCCTTGCAGGCAGCACACCGGGCCGGGATTGGGTTGGTGATCGGGGGTAAGGTGTTTCCCTATCCTGCCCACCAGGACTATTTTGCCTCGGCGGTAGCGCCGTTGCTGGACCGGCAGCGGCGTTTTCTCGGCCCGCTCGGCTTCGCCCGCAAACGGCGCCTGCTGGCCGGCGCGCGCTGCCTGTTGATTCCGAGCAGTGCTCCGGAAACCAGTTCACTCGTCGCGATGGAGGCGCTGGCCTGCGGTACCCCGGTCATCGCCTTCCCGTCCGGCGCACTCGCGGAGCTGGTGGACGAGGGACACACCGGTTTCCTCGTGCGGTCTGTCGGCGAGATGGCGGACGCAATCGGGCACGCCGGCGACATCGACCCACAAACCTGCCGCGCTGTGGCGCGGGAGCGATTTAGCCAGCAAGCCATGATCGCCGGCTACTTCGCTGCATACCAAAAGCTGCTGAGCGCATGACGATCGCCGTGTTGGACACGGAGGCGGCGTTGCAGGCGTTGGCACCCGAGTGGGATGCACTTTGGCGCCGCGCCGGGTCACCCCCGTTCCAATCCACGGCATGGCTGCTGCCCTGGTGGAGCGCGTTCGGCACGGCACAGCCCCGGGTCGTGACACTCCGGTCGGGTGACGCCTTATTGGGGTTGCTGCCCCTCTATGTGTTGGACGAGGGCGTCGAGCGCAAACTGCTGCCAATCGGAATTGGTATCACCGATTACCATGACGCGCTGATCGACCCGGCGGCCCCGCCCGATGCTGCCAACACGCTACTGCACGCCGCACTGGCCCGCGCGACAGTGGACGGCGCTACCTCCTGCACGCTCGCCGAACTTCCGCCAGGTGCTGCGTTGCTCGACTCCACCGTGCCCGGCGGCTGGCGCGAGATAGCGTTGCCGGACACGCCCTGCCCGGTGCTCGACGTGGCGAAGGCGGTTCCTAAGGGCATGCTGCGCGACTTGCGCCAATCGCGCCACCGGGCGGAGCGGCGTGGCGGCTGGCGCGCTGAAATCGGCTCGGCCGCAGATGCGCCTGCGCTGTGGAATACGATGCTGGAAATGCACCGGGCCCGCTGGACTGCGCGCGGCGAACCCGGCGGCGTACTCGCGGACCCGGCGGTGATCGCCTTCCACGAACGAGCCGTGCCGCGGCTGGCAAACGCCGGCTTGTTGCGGATGCAAGTCCTACGGATCGGCGGCGAGATCGCGGCGCTCTATCACACGCTGTCCGCGCCGGGCCGCCTGTTCTTCTACCTGAGTGGCTTCGCCAGTGCGGAAGCGTTCGCCAGCCCCGGAACGCTGCTGCTTGGCCACATCGTGGAACAAGCAGCAGCAGACGGGGTTGCGGAGTTACACTTCTTGCGTGGCGCCGAAGGCTACAAATACGCCTGGGGCGCGATCGACCGCATCAATCGCAGCCGCTTGTTTCTTCGAAAAGAATAGCGCTCGTTCAGGCGGGTTTTGTCTCCGCCAGGCAGGGATGTTGCAAGACCGCCTCATACCAGGCGCTGAGCTTCTCGCGGCCCTCGCGCCAGGGTTCGGCGGGGAAGCGCAGATCGAGGTAGCCCAGCGCACACGCCACGGCGATGGTGCCGATGTCCACGTGCTGGCTCGGCGGATCACTCTCCAGCACGTCCAGCGACCGGGTGACCTTGTTCTTCTGGGTCGCGATCACCGCATCCCTTGCAGCTTCGGAGGGGCGGCCCTGCTCGCCGCGGCGAAGCACGGCGGCGTCGGAGATGCCGTCGCCCAAGGCCTGAAACCGCAGCGCGCGGTACCGCATGCCGTGTTCCGGGAACATCGGGAATACGTTGCCCTCGGTGTCGAGGAACTCGCAAATCACCCGGCTGTCATAGAGCGCCACACCATCGTCGGTAACCAGGCAGGGCAGCTTGCCGAGCGGGTTCACAGCCGCGAGCTCGGCGCTTTCACCGCTCGTCGCAACTAGCGTAACGCGGCTCTCGATACCGCGCGCAATGGCGCATGCCCGGACTTTGCGGGCGAACGGGCTTGCAGGGGAGTGGAACAGCTTCAACGGAATCGATCCTTGCGCGAGCGAATGGCGCCAAGTGTGGCCGCGTCGGCCGCATGGAGGAAGGGGTTCTGCAGAAGTTCATCTCCCAGACGGCTTGGGATCGTCGGCTGCCCGGCCTCGCGCAGCTTCGCGACCTCCGCCGCACGCGTGCGTAGAGCGGTGTTGTCCGGCTCCTCAGTCACGGCGAAACGCGCGTTGCTCTGTGTGTACTCGTGGCCGCAACAGACGAGCGACTCAGCCGGCAATCTGGCGAGCTTCTGCAGACTGCCGAACATATCGGCCGCCGTACCCTCCAGCAGCTTGCCGCAGCCGAGACTGAACAGCGTGTCGCCGCACAGCAGGACCGCGTCGGGCTCGATGAAGTATGAGATGTGCCCGACCGTGTGGCCCGGCGTCTCGATCACCTCGGCGGACGCGCTGCCAATCGCGACGGTGTCGCCCTCGCGAACGGCCTGGTCCAACTTCGGCAGGCGGTGCGCATCGGCTGTGGCCCCGATCACCGTGGCCCCGTAGCGCGAGCGGATCGGCTCGACGGCGGCGATGTGATCGTCGTGGTGATGGGTCAGCAAGATCGCGTCCAACCGGCCGCCGGCTGCCTCGATGGCACTGACGATCGGCGCCTCTTCGGCCGGGTCGACGACCGCGGTGAAGCCAGTTTGGTCGTCGCGGATGAGCCAGGCGTAGTTGTCAGACAGGATGGGGATGGCCTGCGCCGTCACGGTCATATGCGCCTCCGGGTTGCCGGTGATGTAGCACCGTTACCCCTTCGCGCAATCGGCGCCGGCCATCCCTAGCCGTGGTTAGACGCCAGCGCCCGGATAAACCCGAGCCCGCTCAGCCGCCATCTCCTCCGGCGTCATCGCACCGCGCGTCTCGTCGAAGCGGTCCCATGTGCCGGTCGCGCGATAGTCGCTGCCACGCTGGTCGACGTCCACCGGGTTGTAGCGGCCCATGATCGCCTCGGCTTCGGTAACGCGGGCGTCGTCAGCCCGCACCGTGACCAGGGTGCTGCCGCGGCGCACGCCCTCGGCATACACATGGGCGCGCTCCTCCGGCACCCCGGCGCCGGTCAGTGAGCCGAGTAGCCCGCCAGCGGCGGCACCCGCGCCCGCTCCGGTCAGCGCCGCAACCAGCCAGCCGGCCGCTACGATCGGGCCGATGCCGGGGATGGCGAGCGCGCCGATGCCGGCGAGCAGCCCCGCGCCGCCGCCGATGATGGTGCCGATGGAGGCCCCGGTGCCTGCACCCGTTGCCGCTTCCGGCGCCGTGGTGACGTCGGACGCCAAGGTGCCCGTCGTCGCCGTCGTGGAGCTATTGTAGGTGTCGGCGACGCCCTGATTGGCCACGATGCTCACATTCTCATGCGAGAAGCCGGCGGACTCGAGGGCGGTGACGACACTCTGGGCGTGGTCGTAGGTGTCATACAGATGTGCGACAGTGCGCATGGTCGTTCTCCTGATTGAGTTTTGGTCGGCTTATTGGCCGGTGACGTTGCCCTGGTAGTCGAGCGAGACGGACACCGGGTTGCCATCCTTGTCGGCCTGGCCGCGCCAGATGCCCTGGTTGTCCTTCTTCAGGCCGGTCACCTTGGTGTAGCCGGCTTTCGCGATCCGCCCGGCGGCCTGCCGCATGGTGAAGCTATTGCGCCCCGGAACCGGTGCCGCGGCGGTGCGGTGCGCGGTATTGGTGGTCTGCACCGCGCTCGGATTCCGGGCGGTGGTGGCCGTCGTGGTGTTCATCGTAGCGCCCGGGGTCTGCGAGCCAGGCGCCGCCGGGGGCGCCATCGACGATGCCATCGGCGGTGTCACCGGGCTGGTGCCCGGCGCGGTCGTGCTGGAGGGCGCGGCCGTCGTGCCGGGTGTCGTCGGTGTCGTCGTGGTGGTGCCTTGCGCCAGCGCCACACCGCTAGCCGCGACCAAGGCCACGGCAGCTAGGGTCAGTCTCATAGCGTCGTCCTCATTTTGTTGTAGCCGTGCAGCATGAACGGTTCTGGCAGGGGGCCGTTCCCTCGGCGCGCCGATCTGCTACCTGTTGCGTCCAAACATCCTGCGGAACGCGCCATGCCCAGCCCGTTGAAGGTCGCCGTCCAGATGGACCCGATCGAGCACATCAACATCGACGCCGACTCCACCTTCGCCCTGATGATGGAGGCGCAGCACCGCGGACACGCTTTGTGGCACTACGACGTGCGCGACATGAGCCTGCAGGAGGGCAAGCTCGTGCCGGGCGAACGGGGCCGAGGCGAACGTCTGACCGCGGTGGTGCGGCCGATCAAGGTGGACCGGGTGCAGGGCGGCCACTACGTATTCGGCAAGGCGACCCGCATCGACCTCGGCACCATGGACGTGGTGCTGATGCGGCAGGATCCGCCGTTCGACATGGCGTACATCACTGCCACCCACATGCTGGAGCACATCCACCCCAAGACGCTGGTGGTAAACGACCCGGCGAGCGTGCGCGACGCGCCGGAGAAGCTGCTGGTCACGCACTTCCCCGAGCTGATGCCGCCGACGCTGATCACCTGGGACACCAACGCGATCCGCGCCTTCCGCGCCGAGCACAAGGACATCATCGTCAAGCCGCTGTTCGGCAACGGCGGCGCTGGCGTGTTCCGCATCAAGCAGGACGACGAGAACCTGGCCTCGCTGCTGGAAATGCACTGGGCCCGGTCGCGCGAGCCGCTGATGATCCAGCGCTACGAGCCGGCGGTGCGCCGCGGCGACAAGCGGGTGATCCTGATCGACGGCGAGCCCCTGGGCGCGATCAACCGCGTGCCGGCGGAGGGCGAGGCGCGCTCCAACATGCATGTCGGCGGCCGTCCGGAGGCGGTGGATCTGACCCCGCGGGACCGCGAGATCTGCGCCCGCATTGGGCCCTATCTGCGCGAGCGGGGGCTGTTGTTCGTGGGAATCGACGTGATCGGCGACTGGCTGACCGAAATCAACGTGACGTCGCCCACCGGCATCCAGGAAGTGAAGCGCTTCGGCGGGGCGGACCTCGCCGCGGCGATCTGGGAGCGGATCGAGGCGAAGCGGGCAGCTACCTAAATTCTCTTTGAGGCCTTGCTTCCGCAATCCAAGTAGCGACACCGACGCCGTGGATGCCAGAGTGCCCTGGCAAGACGGTTTACCAACCGGATAGCGGTGCGGGAGAGGAGGAAGTGTCAGTCTTCGGCGGGGGCCATCGACTTCATGAGGTCGAACATGCGCTTGCGGACGTTCGGGTCGGTGATCCGGTAATACGCCCGCACGAGTTCGAGGGTCTCGCGCTTGGACAAGGCGTCGTCGGTGCCGAAACCGTCCTGGCCCTCTGCAAACCCCATCGGGGCGCCGCGGGCAGAGCCGCCCGGTAGGGAAATGCTGTCCGGCATGTTGTCGTAGAAGAAGTTGATCGGCACATCCAGAATACGGGACAGGTCGAACAGCCGCGACGCGCCTACGCGGTTCACGCCGCGCTCGTATTTCTGGACCTGCTGGAAAGTCAGGCCCAGCGCATCGCCCAAACGCTCCTGCGACATGCCGAGCAAGGTGCGGCGCAGACGGATCCGCGCTCCGACATGGACATCGACAGGACTGGGACGGCTCTCATGAGTCTCGGTCGCCATGAGTCACTCAGTTCCTTAACCAACATTCATGGGTGCTGAGGACAACCGCACCGATGAAGAAAAGTAAACGCCACAACCTCTAATTGTCAATGAGACCTTACCAAATTTGCGATAACTCTTTTTTTCAAAGCTCCGCGCCAGAGTGTCTCGCGTCAACGTCACGGTGCATTGAACCGTCCCCGTCCCCCGCGGCGCACGACGCCCAGGCCGACCGAACAGCATGCCAGCGCGAGCAGCAGCGGAATTGCCAGGCCCTCACGTGAGAACGGTGTGCGGCCGCGCTGTCCGGGCAGCGACACCACTGTTTCGGCCGCCACCTGCGTCGGAAGCCGGGTCAGCTCGCGGCCGAGCGCGTCGAAGGCCGCGGTGATCCCGGTATTGGCCGCGCGGACCACCGGCAGCCCCTCCTCCACCGCGCGCGTCCGCACGGCGGCGAGGTGCTGGCGCGGGCCGGTCGAATTGCCGAACCAGGCATCGTTGGTGATGTTGACCAGCCAGTCCGGGCGGTCCTGCTCGTCCACCAGCTCGGCAGCGTAGATCGCCTCGTAGCAGATGAACGCGCCGAACGGCGGCAGGCCCGGCACGTGGATCGTCTTGGGGCCAGTGCCGAACTCGAGGTGCCCCGGCACGATCTGGACGGAGAACGGGATCCAGCTCGGCGGGAACTCGCCGAACGGCACCAGGTGCCATTTGTCGTACGTGGCCACGATGCTGTCCGGTCCATTCAAGGCGAACAGGCTGTTGTAGGGCTGGCCGGCCGCGTCGAACCGGATGCTGCCGACGAGGGCTGCGACGGCCGGGCGGCTCGCCTGCCAGATCATCTCCCGCGCCGTCGGGTCCTGGCCCAGCCAGTAGGGGCTCGCGGTCTCCGGCCAGACGACCACGATCGGTTGGGTGGGCGCCGCGAGCTTGGCCTGCGCCACGCCCTGCTCGGTCAGGCGGAGGTAGCGGTTGAAGATGGTGGCCGCGATGGTGCGGTCCATCTTGTCGTCCTGCGGCACGTTGCCCTGCACCAGCACCACGCTGACGCCGGGTGCGGCACCGACGGGCTGGGTCAGCCGGTGCACGCCGAAGCCGACCCAGGCCAGCAATACCAAAATCCCCCCGGCGCAGGCCTGCCAGCCCAGTGCCGGCGTCGCGGCCAGGATGATGGTGACCAGGGTCAGGCCTTGCACGCCGATCCATGCGGCGGGCTGGAGCATGATGTCGCCGGCCAGGCCGGGGATGGCCCAGACGCTGCCCCACGGGTTCCACGGGAAGCCGGTGCCGATGAATTGGCGCGCCAAATCCGCCAGCACCCACAGGCCCGCCAGCAGCAGCACCCGCCGCCAGCCCGGCGCCGCCATGCGGGCCCCGGCGCAAGCGACGGCGATGAACAGGGCCAGCAGCGCCGACAACGCTGGCACCGCGAGCGGCACGAGCCACCAATACCGCGCCGACTCGATCAGGATCGCCTCGGTGATCCAGTACAGGCCGAGGATGTGGTGGCACGTGCCGAACACGAAGCCGCGCCGCAGCGCCCCGGCCCAGCCCTGCGTGCCGTCGATCAGCGCCAGCAGGCCCGGTACGCAGACCAGCAGCACGGGGATGGCGTAGAACGGCGGCAGTGCGGCGGCGGAGAGCGCACCTAGGCCGGCGGCTGCCAGATCGGCCCGCCAACCGCTCAGCGCGGTGAGACGCTTCATGCTGCCTGCACGACTCGATCTGGCGGCACGGGGGCGCCGGTCAGCACGGCCGCGATGCACTCGGCCGCCATTACGCCCATCGCGATCATGGAACGGGGGGTGGTGCCGGCGACATGGGGCGTCACGATCGCCAAGGGATGGTTGCGGAGCGGATGGGACGCGTCGGGCGGCTCGCCGTCGAACACGTCCAGCGCCGCGCCGGCGAGGTGGCCGCTATCCAGCGCCGCCGCCAGCGCCGCCTCGTCGATCAGGCCGCCGCGGGCGGTGTTGATCACGAACGCGCCCGGCGGCAGGGCGGCGAGCGCGGCGGCGTCGATTAGGTTGCGGGTTTGCGGCGTCAGCGGGCAGTGCAGCGACAGCACGTCCGACCGCGGCAGCAAGGCGGCGAGGGCCCCGCCGTCGGGCCGGCGGCAATGCGCCACGTCCATGCCGAACGCATCGGCCAGCTTGGCCACCGCCTGCCCGATCGCGCCGAAGCCCACCAGGCTGAGCCGCATGCCGGCGATGTCGCGCACCGGGGGGGTGCCCTCGCGCCAATGCCCGGCGGCCAGGTGGGCGCCGATCGGGCGGAACTGCTTGGCCAAGGCGAGGATCATCGCCATCGTGTGCTCCGCGACGCCCGCCGTGTTCGACCCGGGCGCACGGGTGACGACGATCCCGCGGGCGGCGGCCGCGGCCAGGTCCACGTCGTCCACGCCGACCCCGTGGCGTGCGATCACCCGCAACCGGGGGGAGGCCACCATCGCCGCTTCCATCACCGGGCCTTGGCGCGACAGCACCGCATCCGCCCGGACCTGGCCGCACAGCGCCGCCACGTCGGCGGCGGAGGGATAGGGCGGCATGTAGTGGATGGCGCAACCGGCTGCCTCAAGCACCGCCACTGCGGGGCCGGCGAGGCGCGGCGCAGTCATCACGACGTTGAACTGGGACACTGATCAGTCTCGGAGTTGGCGCTTGTAGTGGTCGATGTATTTATCGGTCACCAGGTCGGTCTTCACCACGATCGCCACGTCCGTCGTGTTGAACTGGCTGTCGATCACCGCACCATCGCCGATCATGCCGCCCAGGCGCAGGTAGCCCTTGATCAGCGGCGGCAGGCTCATCAGCACGCGCCGCGAGTCGACCTCGCCCGGCGGTAGGCGGCGCATGTCCACATAGCGGCCCGGCAAGGCGCGCGGGCGAAGTGCCGGGGGGGCCAGGTGGTTGTGGTGCAGATAGGTCAGCTCCGCGGCGATCGCCTCCGGGTCGGTGCCGGCCAGGCTGGCGCAGCCGAACATCAGGTCGATCTCGTGCGCAAACACATACGCCGCGATGCCGCGCCACAGCAGTTGCATCACCGCCCGGCCGCGATAGCGCAAATCGACGCAGGAGCGCCCCAGTTCCAACACCCGGCCCGGGAAGCTCAGCAGCGGCGAGATGTCGTATTCGTCGGCGGAATAGAAGCGCCCGACCGCAGCCGCCCCTTCCCGCTGCATCATACGGTAGGTGCCGACCACACCCTCCGGCCCGTCGCCCAGCGCATGGTCGACGACGATCAGGTGGTCGGCGACGCTGTCGAACTTGTCGGTGTCGCGGCGGGAGACAAGCGCGGCTTCGTCCGGCGCGGCCCCCATCTCGTCGTAGAACACCCGGTAGCGCAGCGCCTGCAGGGCATCGACCTCGCCGGGGGTGGCGGCGATCCGGAGTCCCAGATTGCCCGCCCGCAACTCGCCGAAACGCGGCCGCTCGGATAACAGCCTCGGTGCCAGTTCCCGCGGCAGGACGGCGAGATCGGGCCGGTTGATCGTCACCGGTGCGCGGCTCTCGGGCTTTGCGGCGGCGTGGCCGCATCCGATGCGGGCTTCGCAACAGCTGCCGGCTTTGCCACGCGGCGGCTGCCGAACAGCTCCAGCCGATGCGACACCAGGTCGAAGCCAAGGCGCGCGGCGATCGTCTGCATCAGGCGCTCGTGCTCGGCATCCTCGAACTCGATGACCTTGCCGGTCTCGACGTCGATCAGATGGTAGTGGCGCCCGTGCGCAGTCGGCTCGTAACGGGCGCGCCCGCCGCCGAAGTCACGCCGGGCGAGAATGCCCTTCTCCTCCAGCAGCCGCACGGTCCGATAGACCGTGGCGATGGAGATACGGCCGTCCAGCGCGGCGGCGCGGCGGTACAGTTCCTCGACGTCCGGATGGTCCTCCGACTCGGACAGCACGCGCGCAATGACCCGGCGCTGGCCCGTCATCTTCAGGCCACGCTCGACGCAGAGCCGCTCGATCCGCGTCTGGTCCTGCGGCTCCGGGCGCGGTGGGATGGGCGAATCCATCGGTCCTTGGCAGTTCCCTGGCCACGTGTGTACCACCCATGGCGTAGCCGATAGCGGGAGGTCCTGTCGAATCTGCGCCTCCCCCTTCAGGCGCCGCCGGGTCTATCCGGCGCCGCGGCCGCCGGTTCCCAGGCCAATCTTTTTCGCCAGCGTCGAGCGGTGCTGAGCATAGTTGGGGGCGACCATCGGGTAATCCGACGACAAGCCCCAACGCTCCCGATACTGGTCCGGGGTCAAGCTGTAGGCGCTCATCAGGTGGCGCTTGAGCATCTTCAGCTTCTTGCCGTCTTCCAGGCAGACAATATAGTCTGGGAAAACCGACTTCTTCACCGGCACCGCAGGCTGCGGGCGCTCCGGCGGGGGTGGCGCGGCGGCGCCAAGGGTCGACACGGCGCGATGCACGTCCCGGATCAGCTCAGGGAGTGCGTCGAGCGGCACGGAATTGGACTTCACATGCGCCGAAACTATTTGGGCCGTAAGGGCCAAGATCTCGTTCGCGGAAGACTCGTCAGCCACGGCCACACTCCTCACGCCACATAGGCGCGGGGATATACCGGAAGTTGCAGCTGATTCGCAACCACACGGCGGTCTCTTCATCGTTAGTTCGGAAGAATATTGTAGTGGCTGAGTTGGATATAACGTCTGAGCTTTGTCCGATGACCTTCGTGCACACACGTTTGGCGTTGGACCGGCTTGCGTCCGGCGAACTGCTCCACATCCGCCTGCGGGGCAGCGAACCGCGGGAGAACGTGCCCAGGACCGCCGCCGAACAGGGTCACACGGTGGTGTCCGTGGAAGACGCAACCGACGGCACAACACTCGTGGTGATCCGCCGCCGCTAGTTCGTGCGCGTCCACGGTCATGCCCGGGCGTGATTCACTGCTGTCCGGTTCACCCACTCAAGCGTCTTGCCAGGGCTTGACCCTGGTATCCACGGCGTCCCGCAGCCACCGGCCCCGCCGTGTCGCATACGGTCGTGTCAGATTTCGGCTGACGCCACCAGCCCTACCCCGTGGATACCAAGGTCAAGCCTTGGCATGACGGTGCTCCTACTCGGAGTGTGGAAGAACTGGCTCAAGGCCGGGCATGACCGGGATCGTGGCGGAGGATGAGGGCGTCGCGGCTGGGACCGTAATAGTCGCGGCGATGGCCGCAGCCCACGAAACCGAGGGATCGATAGAGGGCGACAGCAGCCGCGTTGTCGCTGGCGACCTCGAGGAACATCGGGCCTTCGCACGCCGCGAGCGCCGCCGCCAACAGCGACCGGCCAACACCCTGGCGCCGCAAGCCGGGCTCGACCGCAATCGTCAGCAACTCGGCCTCGCCACCGGCGTGCCGGGTCAGCAGGAAGCCGCCGCGCTCGTCCAGCAGCGCGCTGGCACCCGGTGTCTGCAGCAGGGTGGCGAATGCCGGCGCATCCCATCGCTCGCCCGGGGGGAAGGCTGCCTCATGGATCGCGGCCAGCACGGGGGCATGCAGCGGAGTCGCCGCGATCACGGCAGCCGGGCGGCGGGCGGTTCGACATACATCGGTTGCGCCAGGCACGGGGCGAGTTCGCCTGCCAGCCGGCGCAGCGCTACCCGGCCGACGGCGGCTGCGCGCACCGACGGGGCGGTGCCTTCGCGCACATCGGCCCCGGCGGCGCTCAGGGCGGCACAGACCGGGCGAGCGGCGTCGCCGAGGACCAGAACGGGTGCGGACGGCAGCGGCAGCGCGTCCAGCGTCGCCGCCTCCATCCCGCCGTCGCGGCCCAGGAACACCCGGCCGGGCCGGCGCGGATCCAGCGCCACCCAGACCTCGCCGGGCCAACCGGTGGCATCGTCCTCGATCAGTGCCTCCGCCACCGTCACGCCGATCACGGGAACGCCGCCGCCAAGCGCCAGGCCATGGGCGAAGGCCAAAGCGCCGCGCAACCCGGTGAAGCTGCCGGGGCCGACCGTAACTGCAACCGCATCGATCGGATCGCCGGCGAGCAGTGTCTGCACCTCGGCCGGCAAGGCGGCGGTGGCGGTGCGGCTGTCGCCGCCGTGCCGCTCGGCCAGGCAGGTCTCGCCGTGCATCAGCGCCGCCGACCAGGTCGCCCCGGACGCGTCCAGAGCGAGGATGCGGGGCGCCGCGCTCAGAGCAGCTGGCAGGCTTCGTCGAAGGTCAGGCGGGGGGATCGCGGCAGCAGGCCACTCTCGTCGCCGTGGCCGAGATTGACCAGGAAGTTGGACTTCCAGCCGCTCGCGGCAAAGAACGCCTCGTCCACCTTGGCGGTATCGAAACCGCTCATCGGCCCGGCGTCCAACCCGACAGCGCGCGCTGCCATGATCAGGTAGGCGCCCTGCAGCGTGCCGTTGCGGAACGCCGTCTCGGACGCGAGCGCCTCGTTGCCGGCGAACCAGGCGCGGGCGTCGGCGTGCGGGAACAGCTTGGGCAGTTGCTCGTAGAACTGCGGATCATAGGCGACGATGGCCACGACGGGCGCGGACATGGTCTTGTCGACGTTACCGGGGGACAGCGCCGGACGCAGCCGCTCCTTCGCGTCGGACGTGCGCAGGAACAGGAACCGCGCCGGCGAGGAGTTGGCGGAAGTCGGCCCCATGCTGAGCAGACCGTAGATCTCCCTGAGCACGTCGTCGCCGACGGGGGTATCCAGCCACTTGTAGTGCGTGCGCGCGTCGAGCAGCAGGGCCCGGCGCGCGCTCTCGTCGATCGGCGGCATGGCTGCCTACATTTCGACCTGCTGCACCGCGACCACTTCCGGCACGTAGTGGCGCAGCATGTTCTCGATGCCATGCTTCAGCGTGGCGGAGGAGGACGGGCAGCCGGAGCAAGCCCCCTGCATGTGCAGCAGCACGATGCCCTCGCGATAGCCGCGGAACACGATGTCGCCGCCGTCACTGGCAACGGCCGGGCGCACGCGGGTGTCCAGCAGCTCCTTGATCTGCTCGACGATCTCGCGGTCCTCGGGGGCCACGTCCTCGTCCAGAGCGTCACTGGCGCCTTCCATGACCGGGCGGCCGGCAACGAAATGCTCCATCAGCGATCCGAGCACCTCGGGGCGCAGCGTCTGCCAGTCGGCGAGGTCGGACTTGGTCACGGTCACGAAATCACCGCCCAGGAACACGCGGGCGACGCCGGGCAGCTGGAACAGGGCCTGGGCCAAGGGCGAGCGGTCGGCGGCGGACGCGGTCGCGAAATCGGCGGTGCCGGCGCCCATCACGTCCCGGCCCGGCAGGAACTTCAGTGTGGCCGGGTTGGGGGTGCCCTCGGTCTCGATGAACATTTGGGTGAGATCCTTCGAATGCGGACCGCTAGGGTCCTCGATATGACCAAAATGGCGCATTGGTCGGCCGAAGCAAGGCCTGTCATGGCGTAGATGCCTTGCAACCCCCGCAGGAGACCCACGATGCTCGCAGCTTTTTACGAACGACAAGGGGCGGCGCAGGACGTGCTGCGGGTCGAGGAAGTGCCCACGCCCGAGCCGCAGCCCGGCGAGGTCCGCGTGCGGGTGCGGACCTCCGGGGTCAATCCGTCGGACGTGAAGGGACGCAGCGGCAGCACCGGCCGGGCGATGCCGTTCGCCCGCATCATCCCGCACAGCGACGGCGCCGGCGAGATCGATGCGGTCGGTGCCGGGGTCAACGACAAGCGGGTCGGCCAGCGCGTGTGGTTGTGGAACGGCCAGTGGAAGCGCCCCTGGGGCACGGCCGCCGAATATATCACCCTGCCGGCCGACCAAGCGGTGCCGCTGCACGATGGTGTCGAGTTTGCCGAAGCCGCCTGTCTCGGAATCCCGGCCATGACGGCGTGGCAGGCGGTGCGGCTGGCGGGTGCCGAGCCGGGGCGCACGCTGCTGGTGATGGGTGCGGCGGGTGCCGTCGGGCACTACGCCGTGCAGTTCGCCCGGGCCAGGGGTGCGCGCGTGATCGGCACCGTCAGCAGCGAAACGAAGGCGGCGCATGCCAGGGACGCCGGGGCGGATTACGTGATCGACCGCCACAAGGAGGACGTGATGCAGCGCGTCTCCGACCTGACCCACGGCTTCGGCGCCGATGCGGTCGTGGAGGTGGATGTGGCGGCGAACGCCAAGCTGCTGCCGGGCGTGCTGCGTCCGCCGGGCACGGCGGTGGTCTACGGCACCGGCATGCCCGAGGTCACGATCCCCGGTGGCTGGATGCTGTTCAGCAGCATCACGCTGCAATTCATGCTGGTCTACGAGCTGAGCCCCGCCGACCGGGCCGCGGCGCTGGCCGGGATGCAGTCGATGATGAAGCACAAGGTGCTGCGGCACGCGGTCGGGTTGCGGTTGCCGCTTGCCGACATCGCGGTGGCGCACGAGGTGGTCGAGACCGGCGGCGCCATCGGCAGCGTCGTGGTCGACATCGCCTGACCACCTCGCGAAAAGACAGGGCTTTCTTTGTGTAGGGTGGGCTTTCAGCCCACCACCTCGCGGGCTGATGGGCTGAAGCCCACCCTACGCGAGAAGGCCCCAACCCCGGGCAATGTGCCAAGTGGAGGAGATGCCGGCCTCGAGCATGTGGGGCATGGGTGTGCCGACCCCGCGATCTCCGGGTGCCGCCGGGTCGATCGGGGTGCCGTGGCCCAGGCCTGGCACGGTATACAGCTCCACTCGAACGGTCCCGCCGGCATCGGACCAGGTGCGATGGGACGCGCCGTCCACCTTGCCGGCGACGCTAACCTGGTCCGGCAATCCGTGCACGTCGCACCACTGCTTGGCCTGTTCCGTCGCGTTGGCGGGCACCACCGTGGTGTCGGCGTCGCCGTGCCAGATGGAGACGATCGGCTTGCGCTGGGGCAACGGACTCGCACCGCGCACCGCTTCTCCCCGGTCGGACGCTGGGCGGGCGTTGGCGTGGTACATCGCACCCAGGGCCTCCTGCGTCGACCCGGCACAGCCATACGGCAGCCCGGCGATGATCGCGCCCGCGGCAAACACGTCCGGGTAGGTCGCCAACAGGGCGGAGGTCATCGCGCCCCCGGCCGAGAGCCCCGTTACGAAGATCCGGGCCGGGTCGATGCGGTGGCTGGCGACGGTTGCGGCCACCATGCTTCGGACGGAGGCCACCTCGCCCTTCCCGCGCGTGATGTCGCCCGGCTCGAACCAGTTGAAGCATAGGTTGGCGTTATTGCTGCGAACCTGTTCCGGATAAACCAGCGCAAAGCCGTGCCGGGCCGCGAGCGTGGACCAGCCCGCCCCCTTGTCATACCCGGTCGCCGTCTGCGTGCAGCCATGCAGCACCACGACGAGAGGCGCCCCCGGCGGCAGACCCGGCGGCACGAACCGCAGCATCCGCAACTCGCCCGGGTTGGCGCCGAACTCCGCAACCTCCTCCAACACGCCACCGGCTGCCTCGGCGCCGGACGGGGCGAACGCGCCCGTCCAGGTGCGGCGCGCCCGGGTCAATTCCGCCAACCCCATCTTGAGCGTGGACAGGCCCCGGAGCGGCGAGAAAACGTCTGGCAGGGTGGGAGTCGGGATCTTCATAAGTGGCACATGGTGCGGTGCAGCATGCGCTACAATGATTAAGAACTCGTTCCCGTGGTAACCCGGCGGGACACGATGCGGCGTTGGCGCAACCGATCAGCCGGTTCGGCCGTAACGTGATTGCATCGAAGGAGCCCGCCATGCGCGCCCAAATCGCCATGATCGCCTTGCTCGCCTGCCTGCTCGGCCCGCCCGCCGTCGCCGCCACGCCGTCGGCGGCAGACGAGGCCGCAATCCAAACCACGATCACCCGGCAACTCGACGCCTTCCGGCACGACGACGCCGAAGGGGCATTCGCGCTGGCGGCGCCGACGATCCAGGGGCTGTTCGGAACGTCGGGCAACTTCCTCGCAATGGTGCAAAAAGCCTACCCGCCGGTTTACCGACCGAAATCGTATGATTTCACCTCCCTCACGAACCAGGATGGCGATATCGTGCAGATGGTCGAGCTTATCGGCCCCGATGGCCTGGCCTATACCGCGCGCTATACGATGGAACAGGAGGCGGACGGATCCTGGCGGATCAGCGCCTGCCAATTGCTGGAGAGCCGGCGACTCGGGGTCTGACCCCGGCTCGCCCGAGGGAGGAATACCGATGAACGTGAGCGTGAATCCGGCGACCTTGCAGCCGCCGCCGCCCACCATGGCCGTGAACCGGACGGTGTTCTCCATCCTGATGGCGATCAGCTTCTCGCACTGCCTCAACGACCTGACGCAGTCGCTGCTGCCCTCCATCTATCCGTTGCTGAAGACGAATTACGGGCTGAGCTTCACCCAAGTCGGCCTGCTGACATTGACGTTCCAGATCACGGCCTCGCTGCTGCAGCCAGTGGTGGGCACGTTCACCGACCGGCGGCCGATGCCCTACTCGTTGCCGGTGGGGATGGGGTTCACGTTGGTAGGGCTGCTGCTGCTGTCGCGCGCCGGCAGCTTCCCAGCCCTGCTGGTGGCCGCGGCGATGGTGGGCATGGGATCATCCGTGTTCCATCCGGAGTCGTCCCGCGTGGCGCGCATGGCGTCGGGCGGCCGGTACGGCCTGGCGCAGTCGGTATTCCAGGTCGGCGGCAATTTCGGGCAGGCGGTGGCGCCGTTGGCCGCCGCCTTCATCGTGGTGCCGAACGGGCAAGGCAGCCTGGCCTGGTTCGCCATCCTGGCGCTGCTGGGCATCTGCGTCCTGTTTGGCGTCGGCCGGTGGTATTCCAAAACCGTCGGCACACGAGGCCGGGCCAAGAAGGCGGTGGCCACCACCGGCCCCCTGCCGTCCCGCCGGGTCGCGTTCGCGGTGGCGGTGCTGCTGGTGCTGATCTTCTCCAAGTATTTCTACACGGCGAGCCTGAGCACCTACTACACCTTCTATCTGATCGACCGTTTCCACCTGCCGGTGCAGCAGGCCCAGATCTACCTGTTCGTCTATTTGGGCGCATTCGCACTCGGCACGCTGGTCGGCGGGCCGATCGGCGACTGGATCGGACGCAAATACGTCATCTGGTTCTCCATCCTGGGCGTGCTGCCGTTCACCCTGATGATGCCGTACGCCAACCTGTTCTGGACGGTGGTGCTGACGATCCCGATCGGGTTGATCCTGTCCTCCGCCTTCGCCGCGATCCTGGTCTACGCGCAGGAGCTGATGCCCGGCCGGGTCGGCACCATCTCCGGCCTGTTCTTCGGCTTCGCGTTCGGCATGGGCGGGCTGGGTGCAGCGGTGCTGGGGCAGTTCGCCGACCATTACGGCATCACCGCCGTCTATCGCGTCTGCGCCTTCCTGCCGGCGATCGGCCTGATGACCGCCTTCCTGCCGAATATCGAGAAGCACCGCCCCGAAAGGATCAAACATGCCGTTTGACGAGACCGGCGGCCGCGCACCGGGCCGCAACGTCCTGGGTGGCCGGCTGCAGAGCTGCTCCACCGACCCGTTGACCGGGTTCTTCCGCGACGGCTGCTGCAACACCGGTCCCGATGACATCGGCAGCCACACCGTGTGCGCCGTGGTGACGGCCGAGTTCCTCCGTTTCAGCGCCGAACAGGGCAACGACCTGTCCACCCCGCGCCCCGAGTTCGGGTTCCACGGCCTGGAACCCGGCGATCGCTGGTGCCTGTGCGCCCCGCGCTGGCAGGAGGCACTGGAGGCCGGTTGCGCCCCGATGGTCACGCTCGAAGCGACGGAGGAGAGCGCGCTCAACTATTGCACGCTCGAGGATTTGGAAAAGCACGCCGCGCAATGCTGATCGTTCATCACCTCAACAACAGCCGCAGCCAGCGGATCCTGTGGATGCTGGAGGAGCTTGGCGTCGACTACGAGGTGGTCCGCTACGAGCGCGACAAGACCACGATGCTCGCCCCGCCGGAGCTGAAGGCGATCCATCCGCTCGGCAAATCCCCCGTTATCGACGATAGCGGCCTGATAGTGGCCGAGACGGGCGCGATCGTGGAGTATCTGGCCGAGCAGTACGATGGCCTACGTCCCGCGGGCACGGCCGAGCGGCGCCGGGCCACGTATTGGACGCACTTCGCCGAGGGCTCGGCGATGACGCCGCTGCTGCTGAAGCTGTATCTGTCGCGCCTGGGCGAAGCGGCGGCGCCACTCCTGGCGCGGATCGACGGCCAGATCGCGGCCATGCTGGCCTTCGTGCAGGACGACCTCGGCGACGCCCCGTTCCTGGCCGGCGGCGAGTTGAGCATCGCCGACATCATGATGTCCTTCCCGCTGGAGGCCGCGCTGGCGCGGGGCGGAATGGCGGCCTATCCGTCGCTGGTCGCCTACCTGGATCGCCTTCACGCCCGGCCGGCCTACCAAGCGGCGCTGGAGCGCGGCGGCCCCTACGAATTGCTGCGATAGGGGGCTTTTCGTCCACCGTATTTGTGCGTCTGGGTGGGCTAGAAGCCCACCCTACAGCCAGCGTAGGGTGCAATGCGCTTTGGCATTGCACCACCTTGCGGCCGACATGGCAGACCACCGGGCCGGGATCGCAGCATGGGCTTGGTGCAATGCCAAAGCGCATTGCACGCTACGGCTGCTCCGGTAGGCTTCACGTTCGCAGCGTCCGCACGTAGCTCGCGTGCCAGCGGCGGTAGCCGTCCTGTACCACGGCGAGGCGGCTGCGGATCGCGAGATGGGCGTCCGGCAGGCGGTGGAACGGGATCGACGGATAGAGGTGGTGCTCGGCGTGGTAGCTCATGTTCCACATCACCAGCCGAACCAGCCCGTTGGTCAGCGTGGTGCGGGTGTTGGTCAGGCCGTTATCGTCCTCGGTGCACAGCGTGTGCTCGGTCAGCAGGTACAGGCGCAGGAACGGCTGTCCGAGTAGTTGCGGGCCGAGCCAGAACAGCACCGGAGTCCACGGGCCAAACAGCCAGGCGGACACGGCCGCCAGCGCCAGCACGAACAGCGTCATCGCCCGCACGCTGCGGATGATACGGGGCACGGCGCGGTCCGGGATGTACGGATAGCGGCTGAGGTCGCCCCGCCAGGCATCGGCCACCACGGTCAGCCGGGTGCGCCAATACGGCAGCGCCATCACGCGCAGGATGTAGCCGTCCAGCGTGGAGGGCGGCGGCACGATCAGCTCCGGATCGCGCGCCGGGTCCTGGGTGTGGCGGTGATGGGCGAGGTGGAAAGCGGTGTAGAAATGCCAGTTGAGCAAGGACGGGCAGGCGCATAGCCAGCCCACCACTGCGTTGGCCCGGCGGGATGCGAAGGCGGTCTGGTGCATCGTCTCGTGGATCGGCGCGAACAGCGCAGCCTGTGCGATGCCGAGCAGCACCATCGCGGGCAGCAGCATGACCCGGTTGGACACGGCGACCAGCACGCCGGCGACGATGATGAACGCCAGGTGCACCGTCAGCCGCGATGCGCCGCGCAGGTTGGAGCGAGCGGTCAGGCCTTTTAGCTCCGCCCCCGTGAGGATGCGCGTCATCGTTCCGGACATGGGCTGCTCCGCAAGTCAGTAGACGCAATATTCTTGCGTACGACGACGGTAGCAACCCCTTTCTTCGTCCTTATGCCGGCTCGACCACCCGGGAGCGCAGCAGCGCCACGGCGGCGGCGGCGTAGGTGCAGGCCCCCAGCAGGAACGGCGCCCCGCTCCAGGCGGCACCCCCCGCCCGAACCGCCAGCGCGAACACGACCGCCGCGGCAACGGGCGAGACGATCGCGGTCAAACCCTCCACCGAAGACAGGCCGCCCTGCAGCTCGCCCTGCCGGTCCGCCGCGGCGCGGGTGGACATCATGCCCCGCATCGCCGGGCCAGCGATCGCGCCGAAGCCCTGCAGGACGATTGCGAGATAGATGACCCACCCGGCCTGCGCGAACCCGAAACAGCAATACGACGCGACGGCGCATCCGAACCCGGCGAAAGCGGCGCTGCGCTCGCCAAGCCGGCGGATGATCGGGCGGACCAGCGCGCCCTGCACCACGGCCTGGCTGACGCCGACCGCCGCCAACGCCCAGCCGTTCTCCTGCGGTCCCCAGCCGAACCGCAGCCCGGTCGACAGCACGAAGGCGCTCTGCAGCGCCCCCAGGCCGAACCACATCAGGCCCCAGCCCAGCGCCAGCCGGCCCGTCACCTTGTCCGCCGCCAGGCTGCGCAGCGAGCCGACGGGGTTTGCCCGCGACCAGCTGAAGGCGCGGCGGCGCTCCGGCGGCAGGCTTTCGGGCAGCACCAGGGCGCCGTAGAGGGCATTGGCCAACGACAGCCCGCCGGCCACCATGAAGGGCAGGCGCAGGTCGATCGCGCCTAACACCCCGCCCATGGCCGGGCCGAGCACGAAACCGGCGCCGAACATGGCGCCCACCAGGCCGAAGCGGGCGGAGCGCAGGGCCGGCGGGGTGATGTCGGCGATATACGCGTTGGCGGCCGAGGCGCTGGCCGCCGTTGCCCCCGCCAGCAGCCGCCCCAGGAACAACCAGGCCAGCGACGGCGCCCAGGCCAGCAGGGCGTAATTGGCCGTCGAGCCAAGCAGCGACAGGATGACCACCGGGCGGCGGCCGAAGCGGTCGGACAGGCCGCCCAGCACGGGGGCTGCGATGAACTGCGCCCCGGCGAACGTCGCCACCAAGGCGCCCACCCATTCCGCGGCGTGGCTCGTGTCGCCGCCGGTCAGCGACTTCACCAGCGACGGCACGATCGGCACCACGATGCCGAACCCGAGCGCATCGAGCGCCAAGGTCAGCAGGATGAACACCAGCGAGGCTTCCCGCTTCATGGCACCGCATCCTCGGCCGCATCCTGGGCCACGCGGACGCATTTGCGCATCACCGTGGGCAGCGCCTCGGTGTCGAGCGCGGTAGCCGGGCGCAAGAAGCCCCCTGCGCTAAGAGTGGGAGCCTCGATCGTCGGGATTGCGGCGGCATAGACGTCGATCGCCAGCTCGAAATGAGTGAAGCCGTGCATCGCGCGCCCGGCGCGGCGCCAAACGGCGGCGGCAGGGGCGGCGGCGATCGCCTCGGCCTCGGTCCAGGGTTCGGCGCGCCACTCGGTGCCGGGCAGCTCGGTCATGCCGCCGAGCAGGCCGCGCGGGGGGCGGCGGCGCAGCAGCACGCGGCCGTCGGCGTCGGTCAGCCAGAAATGCGCGCCATGGCGCCGGGGGCGCGGCTTCTTCGCAGCCTTGTTGGGCAAGTCGGCGGCGATCCCCTGGGTCCGGCCCTGGCACGCCGCCATCAGCGGGCAGATCGCACAGGCTGGAGCCGCTGGCGTGCAGACCGTGGCGCCGAGGTCGAACAGCGCCTGCGCGAAATCGGACGGTCGGGCGTGGGCGTCCGGATCCTCGCCCAGGCGTGCAGCGGCGGCCGCGATAGCGGCCCGGCCCGGCGGCAACGGCGTCGTGATAGCGAACAGCCGTGCCACCACCCGCTCGACATTGCCGTCCATCGGCACGCCGGGCACCCCGAACGCGATGGCAGCCACGGCTACGGCGGTGTAGGCGCCGATCCCAGGCAGCGCGCGCAGACCCTCGACCGTGCTTGGAAACCCACCGGCGGCCACTTGTTTGGCGCAGGCATGCAGGTTGCGGGCACGGGCGTAGTAGCCGAGCCCGGCCCATGCGGCCATCAGCTCGCCCTCCGGCGCATCGGCCAGCGCCTGGACGGTGGGGAAACGCTGCAGGAAACGCAGGAAATAGGGTATGACGGCGGTGACCGTGGTCTGCTGGAGCATCACCTCCGACAGCCATACGCGATAAGGATCGGGCACTTCGCCGGGTTCGCAACGCCAGGGCAGCCGGCGCCGGTGGCGGTCGTACCAGGCGAGCAGGCCGGCCGCCGAAGGCAGATCAAGGAGCACGGGCGAGGTATGGGGGCGGAGAACGAAGGCGACAAGCGGCACGTATGGGGCCCCCGGGCCGTCGGCGCGCTCGTCCCGGCGCTGACCCGGCCGGCGTTCCGCCGCCGCTCGCCCGCCGCCGCACAGATCCTGGCCGACTGGACCGCGATCGTCGGCCCCGCCCTCGCTGCCGTCACCATCCCCCGGCGGCTGACCGGCACGACGCTCACCATGGCCTGCTCCGGACCGATCGCGCTGGAGCTGCAGCACATGGCGACCGAGCTGATCGCCCGCATCAACGGCCATGCCGGCCGCGTCGTGGTCGAACGCCTGCGGTTCGTGCAGGAGGCGCTTCCCGGGCCGGCCATGCCAACGCCCGCGTCGGTGCGTGCGCCACCCCCCGCGGCGATCCCGGACATGCCGGAGGGACCGCTGAACGACGCGCTTGCACGGTTGGGGCAAGCCATCGGAAGTCGCACCCGAAGGGACTGATGCTTCGTTAACGCCACACTGTGCCAAAACGGCAACAGATGGCGACAATGCAGAATCGCCGCCGGCGCCAAGCGTGGTCGGGCCGGGTCAGCGATGCCATGTTAATGGCACCGGCATCCGTGCCGCGCGATCGGGTGAATATCTATGGCCAGTCGTGTTCCTCGTGTGTTGGCGGCATCCGGACTATGTCTGCTCATGGCGGCCTGTGGGCGGGACGCCTTCTCTGCTGGCACCGACGGCATGATCCGCACCGGCACGCCATCCAGCCTGGCAAGCGTGATACCGTCCCCCACGACCCTGCCCCCTCGCGCGACCCCGGTCTCGACCCAGCTTTCCGTGCCGCTCCCGCTGATACCGGACGAGCGGCCGCGCCTGACCGGCAACGCGGACCGGGTCGCGCGGGACATGCTGCTGGCCCAAATGCACGCATCACTCGGGGGCGTGTTGCAGCCGGAGAACCTGGCGCTGACCCGCACCGCCCTCTCGGCCGGGCAAGCGATGGTGGCGCGCACCCATACCGCGATCGACTCGCCGCAAACGATCCTGCTGGTAGACCGCTCACCCGCGGTGCAGCGGCTGTGGGTCGTGGTGGTGTCCCCCGGCAAGCCGTGGGAGGAACTGGGCTCGGTCCATGTCAGCACCGGCAAGCCCGGCCGCAAGGAACATTTCCGCACCCCCGTCGGCGTGTTCGTGAACGATACGAGCATCCTGGGCTATCGCGCCCTCGGCACCTACAACGAGAACCACATCCGCGGCATCGGCATCAAGGGCATGCGGGTGTGGGATTTCGGCTGGCAGATGTCGGATGACTGGCGCAAGAAAGACGTGCCGATGGCCGTCCGGATGGAGATGCACGCCACCGACCCGGCCAATCTGGAGCTACGGCTCGGCCACTGGGATTCGGAGGGCTGCATCCGCATCCCGACCCGGTTCAACAGCTTCCTGGACCAGCACGGCCTGATCGACGCCAAGCTGCAGGAGGCCGCGCAGAGCGACCGCCGCTTCGCCGCGCTGTTGCCCAAGGGGATCAGCCCGAGCCCGCTCGCCGGCTCCGTGCTGGTGGTGGTGGACTCATCCGACCCGGGAGCTATCCCATCTGACCCGGCGAAGGCCAACGCGATGGAGCACCCGGACATGCCCGGACCGGAGCATGACGACGCGGGGTGAAGTGGCTCAAACGGCGCGACGCAAAGGGCAGCCCGTGCTAATAAGCCTGCATGGCGTCCGCTGACACCTCCGGGACAGATCTGGCCACCGCCGGCGCATCTGCTGCGACCGCCGAGACGATCGCTGCAACCTTGCGGGGTTGCACGGTCCGCCTGAAGGCGCGCGGGGTGAGCAAGCTTTGGTTGTTCGGCTCAGTCGCCCGCGGTGAGGCTCGCCAGGACAGCGATGTGGACTTGTTTGCTGAATTCGACCCGGACGCGATCGTCACGCTCGTCACCCTGGCTTCGCTCCGGGCGGAGTTGTCGGACCTGCTGGGCACGCCGGCCGATCTGGTCGAGCGCAGTACGCTGCTCCCCGCGGTGCGTGAGATGGCAGAGCAGGACGCGATCCGGGTGCTGTGACCCGCCGCACCACCCGCCATCGATTGGAGGATATCCGAGCGGCTGCGGACGATGCATCCACCTTCGTCGCTGGGCTGGACGAGGCTGGTTTCGCGGCGATGCCCAGGGACGACCGGCGAACCTACCGTGCGAATCAAGAACGCCCTCTCCGAGATTGGCGAGGCCGTTAAAGCACTTCCGCCCGAACTGCTTGCAAGACACCCAGGACTGGACTGGCGCGGTTGGGCCGGCCTGCGCGATATCGTCTCCCACGAGTATTTCCGCCTGGAAATGTCACGGCTTCGTTTGACGGTGCTGAACGAATTGCCTGGCCTGCTCGACGTCGTCCTTGCCGAGCTGTCCCGCGCAGACTGACGCCCTGGCACCTGTGCTAAAACACCCCCGTCCACCCTCTGCCTTCCGACTCGGCACACTCCTGTAAGAGGTCACCTATGCACCTGTCCCGCCGCACCCTTCTCGCCGCCACAGCCACCCTCGTGGCCGCACCCGCTTTGGCAGCCGACGCCGATCCGCGCATGGCGGACCGCACGCTCGGCGATGACAAGGCGCCGGTGACGATGCAGGAATGGTTCTCGCTGACCTGCACCCATTGCGCCGCCTGGAGCAAAGAGGTGTTCCCGGAGGTCAAGGCCAAGCTGATCGACACCGGCAAGATGCGCTACATCTACCGCGACTTCCCGCTCGACCAGGTTGCGCTGACCGCTGCCATGGTGGCCCGCGCCCTGCCGGCGTCGCGATACGAGGCGTTCGTCACTAACCTGCTGGCGACGCAGGACCGCTGGGCGTTCGCGCGCGACGTGAACACCAACGAGGAGCTCTTCAAGCGCGCCGCCCTCGCCGGCATGCCGCGCGCCACCTTCGACGCCACCATCGCCGACCAGGGGCTGAAAAACGCCATCCTGGCCGAGCAGCAGAGCGGCGTGGACAAATACAAGGTCGACAGCACCCCCACCTTCGTCGTGAACGAAAAGCCGCATGCCGGCGAGCAGCCTTACGAGGCGATCGCCAGCTACGTCGCCGCCGCCGCGGGGTAAGGCGTTTGCCCGTCAGCTTCAGCCGGCTCAAGATCGCCGGGTTCAAGAGCTTCGCCGAGACGCAAACGGTGGAGATCCTGCCCGGGCTGACGGGCGTCGTCGGCCCCAACGGCTGCGGCAAGTCCAACGTGGTGGAGGCCCTGCGCTGGGCGATGGGCGAGACCAGCGCCCGCTCCCTCCGCGGCGGCGAGATGGACGACGTGATCTTCGCCGGCACCGCCGGGCGGCCCAGCCGTAACCTGTGCGAGGTGGTGCTGACCCTGGAGGACGCCGCCGGCAGCGCGCCGCCGCCGTTCCACGACGCGCCGGAACTGCAGATCAGCCGCAAGATCGAGCGCGGCGCCGGCAGCGCGTTCCGCCTCAACGGCAAGGAGGTGCGGGCGCGCGACGTGCAAACCCTGTTCGCCGACCTGGCGAGCGGCGCGCGGTCGTCGGCCATGGTGAGCCAGGGCCGGGTCGGCACCATCATCAACGCCAAGCCCGACGAACGGCGCTCGGTGCTGGAGGAAGCGGCCGGCATCACCGGGCTGCACGCCAGGCGGCACGAGGCCGAGCTGAAATTGCGCGCGGCGGAGGCCAATCTGGAGCGCGCGGACGATCTGCGCGCCCAGCTCGATAGCCAATTGGCAGGGCTGCAGAAGCAGGTCCGGCAGGCTAATCGGTGGCGCACCCTCTCCACCACGGTGAAGGAGGCGGAGGCCGAACTCCTGTCGATCGCCCGCGCCCGTGCGGAAAAGGCGCGGGCCGAGGCGGTGGCAAATCTGGAGGCGGCGCGCACGGCCGTCATCGCGACGTCCGAAGCGGCAGCCGCGACGGCGGCGCAGGCGAAGGAAGCGGCGGAGGCCATCCCCCCGTTGCGGGTCGTCGAAGGTACCGCGCGCACCGCCCTGGAACGCCACCGCGTGGTGCGCGAGCAGATTGCGGCCGAGGTCGCCCGGGCCCGGGACGCGCTGTCCGCGGCCACCGCCCGGCACACCCAGGTCGCGCGCGACCTGAAGCACGCCGAACAGGTCAAGGCCGACGGCGACGCGGCCACGCAACGCCTGGCCACCGAGGACGCGAAACTGCGCGAGGCGGATGCCGGCTCGCCCGCGCGGATCGCGGCGACCGAGACCGAAATGGTCCTCGCCCGCGACGCCGTGCGCGAGGCCGAAGCCGCCGCCAATGCCGCCACCGAGCGTGCCGCCGAGTTGACCGCCACCAGCCAGGCGCTCGGCCAGGCGCTGGCGCAAGCAGAGGCGCGGGCGAAGCGGCTGGCCGGCCAGATGGCGCAGCTGCGCGGCGAGCACGACCGCGCCGCCGCAGCACAGGTGGATTCCAGCCGGGTCGCGGAAGCGGCCGCCCTCGCCACCCGTACGGAGGAACAAGCCAGGCAGGCGCGGCAGGCGCAGGACGCTGCCGAACGCGCCCGCGCTGCCGCGGCGGAACAGGCGAACCAGGCGCGGCAACGGGATAGCGCCGCCTCCGCTGCGCTCGCCAAGCTGTCGGCCGAGACGGGTGCGCTGGCCGAGGTGCTGGCGGTAAAGGATGGCGAACGCTGGCCGCCGATGGTGGATGCGCTGACCGTGCCGCCGGGGCTGGAAGCCGCCCTGGGCGCGGTACTGGGGGAAGAACTCAGCGCCGCCGCCGACCCGGGGGCGCCGCGGCACTGGCGCGCGCTGCCGGATCTGCCGCCCTCGCCGCTGCCGGCGCCGCTGCTGGCGGAGTTGGTTACCGGCCCGGCAGCCTTGGCCCGCGCGCTGGCCGGGATCGGGCTGGTGGAAACCGATGCGGAGGGTGACGCCAAGCATGCCAGCCTGTCCGCCGGGCAAACGCTGGTGTCGCGCGCCGGGGCCGTTTGGCGCTGGGATGGCTACACGATCCGCTCCGGCACCCGCACCGCCGCCGCCGTCCGGCTGCAACAGCGCAACCGCCTGAATGGGCTGCGCGCGCAATTGACCGAGGCCAAAGCGGCAGCCGCTGCCTCCAGCGCGGCCCGGCAGCAAGCCGACCAGGCGGACCGCCAAGCCGCCGCCGCCGATACTGCCGCCCGTACCGCGCGGCGCGAGGCCGAGCAGCTTTGGGAGCGTGCGCGCACCGACAGCGCCCGCATTGCGGCCCAGGCCGACACCGCCCGCGCCAAGCTCACCGCGCTGGACGAGCAACTGGGCCGCCTCGCCCCCGAAGCCGCCGAGGCCGATGCCGCCCTGGCCGCGGTGCAGGCGGAGCGCGCGGCGCTGCCCGACTTGACGATGCTGCGCCAGTCGGTGGAGCGCAGCCGCGCCGCTTTATCCACCGCCCGGGCACGCGAGGCGACCGCCGGGGCGAGCCTTCGCGACCTGACCCGAGACGCTGCGGCGCGAACCGCCCGGCTCGGTGCCATCTCAGCCGAAGCCGCCAATTGGTCCAGCCGCGCCGCCGACGCCGGCAGCCGGGTCGCCGATTTACGCGCGCGTGCTGCCGAGGCCGAGGCGGAGCAGGTCCGGCTGCAGGAAGGCCCGGCCGCCGTCGCCGCCCAGGCTGCGGAAGCCACGGAGTTGCTGCAGGCCGCCGAGACCGAACACCGCCGGGCCGCCGCCGCGCTGGAGGCAGCGGTTGCCGCCGAGGCCAAGGCCGCTGCCGCCGCGCGCACCGCCGAAACGTCGCAGCAGACCGCACGGGAGAACGTGGTCCGCGCCGAAGCTTTTGCCTCACAGGCCGATCATGCCTGGGGGACGGTGGCCGAACGCATTCTGGAGAAGCTCGGCGCCACGCCCAACCTGCCGCCTCCACCGGCCGACGTGTCGCCCGAGGCGGAGGACAAGGCGCGCCGCCGCATGGAGCGTCTGGCCCGCGAGCGTGAGGAGATGGGCCCGGTCAACCTGCGCGCCGCCATCGAGGCGGAGGAGATGGAGGCGCGCGTCGCCGGCATCGCGGGCGAGAAGGCCGAGTTGGACACCGCCATCGCCAAGCTGCGCGGCTCGATCGGCCATATCAACCGTGAGGGTCGCGAGCGCCTGACCAAGGTCTTCACCGAGGTGGACGCACATTTCCAGCAGCTGTTCGCCCGCATGTTCGGCGGCGGGCGCGCCCATCTTGCGCTGGTCGGCTCGGAGGACCCGTTGCAGGCCGGCCTGGAAATCTACGCGCAACCGCCGGGCAAGAAGCTGGCGACGCTGTCGCTGCTGTCGGGTGGTGAGCAGGCGCTGACGGCGTTGTCGCTGATCTTCGCCGTGTTCCGCTGCAACCCCGCCCCGGTCTGCGTGCTGGACGAGGTGGACGCCCCGCTGGACGACGCCAACGTGGAGCGGTTCTGCAGCTTGCTGGGCGAGATGGTGAAGGAGACCGGCACCCGCTTCCTGGTCGTCACCCACCACCATTTGACGATGGCGCGGATGGACCGGCTTTATGGCGTCACGATGCAGGAACGCGGTGTGTCCCGGCTACTATCGGTGGATCTAGCCCGCGCCTCGGAGATGGTAGAACAGCGCGTCGCCGCAGAATAAGACTCCCTCTCCCCTTGAGGGAGAGGGCCGGGGTGAGGGGTGTCGCGCCCCGGTCGGTGGCGAAGTAGCCCTCACCCCGGCCCTCTCCCGCCAGCGGGAGAGGGAGAAGAACAGGGAGAATAGCGCCATGAAGCCACTCGCCGGCATCCGCGTCATCGAGGTCGGCCAAGCTCTCGCCGGCCCCATGGCGGGCGTGGTGCTAGCCGATCTGGGCGCCGACGTGATCAAAGTTGAAAAGCCCGACGGTGGCGACGACGCACGCGCCTGGGGCCCCCCGTTCGAGGGCGAGACATCGCTCTATTTCCATAGTCAGAACCGCAACAAACGCTCCGTCACGCTCGACATCAAAAACCCGGCGGACGTCGCCGAGCTGAACCGCCTGGCTGCCAGCTCCGACATCCTGATCCAAAACCTGCGACCCGGCGTCGTCGACGCGATGGGCATCGGCCCCGAGGCGATGCTGGCTGCCCATAAGCGGCTGATCTACTGCTCGATCTGGGCGTTCGGCTACCAGGGTCCGCTGCGCATGAACCCGGGCTTCGACCCGCTGCTGCAGGCGTTCGGCGGCATGATGTCGGTCACCGGCCGCCCGGACGGGCCCCCCACCTTCTGCGGCGCCTCGATCAACGACAAGGCGACGGGGCTGTTCTGCGTCATCGGCGCGCTCGCCGCCCTGCGCCACCGCGACATCACCGGACGCGGCTGCCTGGTCGACACCTCCCTGCTGGAGACGGCGACGTTCTGGGTGGAGCAGCAACTGAACGGCTACCTGGCCAGCGGCGTCGTGCCGCAGCGCCACGGGACGGCCTCCAACGTGATCACGCCATATCAGGCCTTTGACACCGCCGACGCCCCATTCGTCATCGCCGCCGGCAACGACCGCCTATGGGCCCGCTGCGCCGCCGTCTTGGGCCACCCCGAGTGGGCCACCGACCCCCGCTTCGCCACCGGGCCGCAGCGCAACGCCTACCGCCCGGAGCTGGTGGGAATGATCGCGTCCGTGCTCCGGACCCGCACCCGGGCGGAGTGGCTGGCCGCCTTCGAGGCCGCGGGCGTCCCGGTCGCCCCGGTCAACGACATCGGCGAACTCGCCCGCAGCGAGCAATTGCAGGCGGTCGACCTACTGCAGACTTTCCCCGACACCGGATTGACGATGGTCGGCCTGCCGATCTCCTTCGACCACGAGCGCCCGTTGTCCGAACGCCGCGCGCCGACCCTGGGCGAGCACAACATCGAAGTTCTCGGGCGGTGAAGGCCATGTGACGCAACGCTCGTCGCGCGCGTGGTGCCGAAATGATAAAGCAAGCGTAGGGTGCAATGCGCTTGGCATTGCACCACCCCAGAACGAGACATAGCCAATTCACCGGTTTTCGTAAGTTGGCATTCGGCCGCGACAGGCGAGAGATCGGCCTAACCCGCAGGCTCCACCCGCCACGTGCCCTCCGCATACTCGCCGATCGTGCGGTCCGAGCTGAACCAGCCCATGTTGGCCGTGTTCAACACGGCCGAGCGCCACCAGGCCGCCGGGTCCTGCCATTTGGCATCCACCGCCTCCTGCGCCTTGTCGTAGGCGTTGAAATCGGCGCAGACGAAGAACGGGTCGGCGTGGGTCAGGCGATCCGCCAGGGCGGCGTAACGGCCGGGTTCGTCGGGGCTGAACACGCCGCTGCGTAGGGCCTCGATCACGTCGCGCAGCGCCGGGCAGGCCTCGATCGCGCCCGTGGCGTCCAGGCCGTGGGCGGTGCGCCGCGCCTCGACCTCGTCCGTGGTCATGCCGAAGATGAACATGTTGTCCTCCCCGACCCGCTCGCGGATCTCGACGTTGGCGCCGTCCAGCGTGCCGATAGTCAGTGCGCCGTTCAGCGCCAGCTTCATGTTGCCGGTGCCGCTCGCCTCCATGCCGGCGGTGCTGATCTGCTCCGACAGGTCGGCGGCCGGGATCAGCAGCTCGGCCAGGCTGACATTGTAGTTCGGCATGAACACGACCTGCAGCAGGCCGCGCACGGTCGGGTCGCCGTTCACGACGCGGGCCACGTCGTGCGCCAGGCGGATGATCTGCTTGGCCAGGGTGTAGGACGGGGCGGCCTTGCCGGCGAAGATTTTCACGCGCGGCCGCCAGGCCCGCGTGGGCTGCGCGCGGATGGCGTTGTACTGGCTGATCGCGTGCAGTATGTTCAGCAACTGGCGCTTGTACTCGTGGATGCGTTTGATCTGCACGTCGAACAGCGCGTCCGGGTCGATGGTGATGCCCAGCTGCGCCGCCGCCAGCCGCGCCACCGCCAGCTTGCGCGGGCGGCGCTGGTCACGGAACGCGTCGCGGAAGGCGATGTCGTCGGCATAGGGGATCAGGTCCGTCAACGCCTCCGGATCGCGCAGCACCCGGTCGCCCACCGTCTCCACCAGCAAGCTGGTCAGGCCGGGATTGGTCTGGTGCAGCCATCGGCGGAAGGTGATGCCGTTGGTGCGGTTCACGATCCGGCCGCCGAGCGCCGTGTCCAGCTCGCGGAAGGTGGTGCGCCGCATCAGCTCGGTATGCAGGGCCGACACGCCGTTCACCGAATGGCTGCCCAGGAACGCCAAGTGGCCCATGCGCACCCGGCGGCCACTGGCCTCATCGACCAGGCTGAGGGCGGCGAGCAGCCGGTCATCCGCGCCGCCGGCCCGCTGCTTGTCCAGGTGGCGGGCGTTGAGCAGGTAGATGATCTGCATGTGCCGCGGCAGCAGCCGCTCCAGTAGCAGCACCGGCCACATCTCCAGCGCCTCCGGCAGCAGCGTGTGGTTGGTGTAGCTGACGCAGCCCTGCGTAATCTCCCACGCCTCGTCCCAGCCGACGCCATGTACGTCGATCAGCAGGTGCATCAACTCGGCAATGCCGATGGCCGGGTGGGTGTCGTTGAGCTGGATGGCGACGTGTTCGTGCAGCCCGGTGACCGAGCCGTGCTCGACCAGATGGCGGCGCAGCATGTCCTGCAGGCTGGCTGAGGCGAAGAAATACTCCTGCCGCAGCCGCAGTTCCTGGCCGGCGGGGCTGTCGTCGCCGGGATACAGCACGCGGCTGACCGCCTCGGCGCGCACCCGGTCGGTCAGTGCGCCGACATGGTCGCCACGGTTGAACGCCTCCAGCAGCAACGGGTCGGCCGCGCGGGCGGACCACAGGCGCAGCGTGTTGGCGTGGGTGCCGCCGTAGCCGACCACCGGCGTGTCGAAGGCGACGGCGAACAGGGTTTCAGCCGGGTTCCAGGTGAAGGCGGTGCGGCCGCCCTCCGCGCTCGCCGCGACGCTGCCGCCGAAACCGATGCGGTAGGACAGTTCGGGGCGCTGGAACTCCCACGGGTTGCCGGCCGACAGCCAGTCCTCCGGCTGCTCCTGCTGCCAGCCGTCGACGATGGACTGGCGGAACAGGCCGTGGTCGTAGCGGATGCCATAGCCGAAGGAGGGGATGCCGAGCGTCGCCATGCTTTCCATGAAGCAGGCCGCCAGGCGTCCCAGGCCGCCATTGCCGAGGGCGGCGTCGGGCTCGAGCGTGCGGAGGTGGTCGAGGTCGACGCCTTCGCGCGCCAGGGCTGTGCGCAACGCATCGATGAGGCCGAGATTGCCGGCGGCGTCGAACAGCAGGCGGCCGATCAGGAACTCCAGCGAGAGGTAATGCACGCGCTTGGCCCCCCGCGCCCGGGTGCTGGCGGCGGTGGTGGTCCAGACGTCGACCACCCGGTCCCGCACGGCCAGTGCGGTGGCGGCATACCAGTCGCGTTGGCTGCCGCGGTTCGGGGTTTTGCCGATGGCGTAGAGCAGCTTGCGGTTGATCGCCTCGTGCAGCTCGTCCGCCAGGTCGGTGATTTTGGGCTCGGTCTTGGGCTCGGGGGCGGGAAGATCCATCGTGCGGCTCCGGGCGTGTGCGCGGTAGCTTGGCACAGATACGTGTCTTTCGTTAGACGAGGATCGTCCACTTCTTCCATTAGACGAGGATCGTCCGCTTCTTCCAATCGTAGCGCATGCGGTCGAACAGCCGGTTGCCCCTGGAATACGGCTCCTGCGGGCGGGGGACGGTGATGAAGCGCAGGTCGATGATCTCCGGCGTGATCTCCAGCCGCATGAAGCCGAACCGGTCGTCGACGTAGTTCTCCAGGTAGACGTTGGGCTCGTCCGGGGCCCGGTAGGGGGTGGCGATGTCCTGCCCGTTGTCTTTCGCCATCTTGTGCAGGTTGTGATAGCCGCCGTTGCCCGCGACGATGAAGGGAGTGATGCGGCCGTCATCGCCGGTGATGGTGAAGCGCTGGTAGTTATGGACGTGGGCGGCGAACACCATGTCCGGCTGCCGCCCCGAGGCCGCCACCGCCGTCGCCAGCACCTTCGCCATCGGCTTGCTGCCGCTGTGATAGGTGTCCAGCGAGTGCATCGGATGGTGCATCGCCACGATCAGCGGCAAATCGGGGTCCGCGTCCTTCAGTTCGCCGTTGAACCATTCCTGCTGGTCGGCATTCACCACACCGCCCTCCGGCACGTTGGTGTAGAGGCCGACGAAGGTGGCGTAGGGCGTGTTCAGCGTGAAATACACGTTGGGCTGCGTCATCGCCGTGCGCGGGGACTCGCGGGCGTCGGGGGTGTGCTCGCCGGGCTTGGGCGCGCAGAAGTTGCGCACGAAGGGGGCGAGCGAGGGCTCCTGGTTGACCAGCTTGCCGTCGTCGTAGCGATCGCCGTCATGGTTGCCGGGGATCGCGATGATCGGATTCGGGTAGTGCTCGTACGGCTGGTAGAATTGCGGGAAATACTCGCTGGCCTCGCCATCGAAATAGATCACGTCGCCGAGGTGATAGAAGAAGGCGGGGTTGCCGTACGGCCCGGTTTGCCCGGCGTCGGTTTCCAGCCCGTTCGCCACCAGTTCCTGCGGTTTCGGGTCCTTCACGCCGCCGGTGTCGCCGATCATGTGCAGCGCCATCCCGCCGGCCTTCTTCATGGCTGCGACGGCGTCCGGAATGATGTCGGCCAGGTCCATCCGGTAGGGCGCGGCACCGGTCGGGGCCGGCAGCGGTTGGGCCTTGCTGCCGTGGTATAACGGCGCGCTCTGGCTGTGCCCGCGGTCGGTGCGGGGGCGTTTCTCGGCGAATTGATGCGCCGGATGGACGGGGGCGTGTGGCTTGCGAGTCATGCCCGGATAATAGCGCGGGCCGCCGTCGGGAGAATGACACGTCTGTTAACGGCATACTCACATTGATACCGGTCCGCGACTATATAGGGTCGTGTCGATGGAGTTCACTGCATGACCCGCCTTCGTCTTCCGATCGCAGCCGCGCTGGCGCTTGCCGTGGCGCTCGCACCGGGCCTGGCCCTGGCACGGGTCGGCGGCGGTGGATCCATGGGCAGCCGCGGCGGGTTCACCTATTCCGCACCGCCGGCCACCGGCACGGCGCCCTACTCGGCCTCGCCGATGCAGCGCAGCTTCACGCCCCGTGCGCCCGAGCCGTCGTACGGCAGCCCGGCGCCTGCCTATAGCGGCGGGTATGGTGGCCGCAGCGCCTTCAGCTCCGGGCTGCTGGGTGGCCTGGTCGGTGCCGGCATCGGAGGGATGCTGTTCGGCCACGGGATGTTCGGCGGCATGAGTGGCGGCAGCAGCATCATCGGCCTGCTGATCCAGCTGGCGCTGATCTTCTTCATCGGGCGCTGGGTCCTGCGGCTGGTGATGGGCCGGCAGCCGAGGTTCGCCGGGTTTGGCGGCTTCAGCGGCTTTGGGTTCGGAGGCGGCAGTGCGGCGCGCCCCGCCGGCCCGGCGCCACGCGCCCCCAACGCGCCCCCGATCACGATCACCCCGGCCGATTACGCCGCGTTCGAGCAACTGCTCAAGGCGATGCAGACCGCTTGGTCCCGTGGTGACCTGGCCGGGCTGCGCACCGTCGCAACGCCCGAGATGGTCGGCTATTTCAACGAGCAGATGTCCGAGTTGAGCAGCCGCGGGGTGCACAACATCGTCCAGGACGTGCGGCTGGAAAAGGGTGACCTGTCACAGGCCTGGTCCGAGGGCTCCCGCGAGTACGCAACCGTCGCGATGAAGTTTTCCATGCTCGATTGGCTGGAGAACGTGAACCAGGAAGTCGTGGACGGCAGCCCTACCGAACGGCAGGTCGTAACTGAGATCTGGACGTTCGTGCGCGCACCGGGCGGGCGCTGGATGCTCTCGGCGATCCAGCAAGGGCGATAAAGTCGGGGACGAAATCCCAATGGTCAAACCGGGGGTTCCGCGATAAGACTACGATCGTAGTCGCGGGAGAGTGAGGATTTCAGACCACCCTGTTCCCATACGGGGAGAAATCCGATCCCTGACCGGCCTCCGCGGCGTCGCAGCCCTGTATGTGGTGCTCTATCACTACTTCGGTTCGAGCACTGCCCCGGGATACTCGGCGTTCAACACGATACGAAGCCATGGCTACTTGGCCGTAGATCTGTTCTTCGTCCTGAGCGGCGTCGTCATCTCGCTAAACTACGCGCTGAAGTTCTACGACAGGGTTTCCGTCAGGGACTACCTGCACTTCCTGGCCAACCGCATGGCCCGGGTCTACCCACTCTACGCCGTGGTCACACTGGGTTGTCTCGCGATCGGCTTCGAAGTGTCAGACCGGCCGATCACCAACGTAGACGTGCTGCTGAACCTGCTCATGGTGCAGGCCTGGGGCCCTTCGATCAGCATCGCCGGGCCATCCTGGTCGATCAGCACCGAGTTCGCCGCCTACCTGATCTTCCCGATCATCGTGCTGTTGGTGCTACGCGGCCGCCGGTTGGTCGGCGCAGTGGCGAGCGCCGCGGCGGTTGTCGGCCTGCTCGTGCTCGGGTCGCTACCCGAGGTTCAGCTGCACATGCCCGGCGCCGTATTCTCGGATCGGCACGGGCCGCTCGACATCTATGCCGACGGCACGGTGTATCCGCTGGTGCGTTGCCTGGCGGGCTTCACCCTGGGGGTGTTCGCCTGCCGGATGCTACGCTGGACCCGTATCGCCGCCCTGGTGCGCAAGCGCTGGACCGGCGACGCCGTGGCCTTGGCGACGATCGCCTTGCTTGCGATCCCCGGTAGCGACATCGCCGTCGTACTCGCCTGCATGCTGTTGATCGTGACGCTGGCCGCCGAGCGCTCGATCACCGCGCGCGTTTTGGGATGGCGCCCGGTGCACTGGCTGGGGCTGATCTCCTACTCGCTCTATCTGTTTCACTCGCCGATGCATCAGAAGTGGCTGCCGATCGTCAGTGCACCGTTCACCGCCGCCCATGTCCCGCATGGCGGTGGCATCGCGCTGGCGCTGACCATCGCCTCGGTGATCGCGCTGTCCGCCGCCAGCTACTACGCGATCGAACGCCCAGCCCGGCTGTGGCTGCGTCGGTTCAGCGGTAGCCGCCGCCTACCGCTCGAGGTCGCGCCGACCCTGCCCTGAGCTATAGGCCGATGTCCCGCCGGCAGAACCCGCCGTCCCACACGACGGCATCCACCGCCGCATAGGCGCTGGCCCGCGCGCTGGCCGCGTCCGGCCCGGTGCCGCACACCGTCAGCACCCGCCCGCCGGCTGCCACCACCTGCTCGCCCCGCAGCGCCGTCCCCGCGTGGAACACCAGCGCGCCCGGCACCGCGGCCGCCCGGTCCAGCCCGGCGATGACTGTTCCGGACTCCGGTTCCTCTGGGTAGCCACGCGCGGCCATCACCACGGCGCAGCTGGCATCCGGGCGGAACCGCAGTTCGAAGTCACCCAATTCGCCCTGGCAGGCGGCCAGCAAGGCGGGCAGCAGGTCGCTTTGCAGCCGGGCCATCAGCGCCTGGCACTCCGGATCGCCGAAGCGGACGTTGAACTCGATCAGCTCGGCGCCAGCCGCGGTCAGCATCAACCCGGCGAACAGCACGCCGCGGAACGGGGTGCCGCGCCGGGTCATCTCGGCCAGGGCGGGGCGGATGATACCATCCATGGCGGGCGCCGGGTCGAAGCCGGGCACAGGGGAGACCGCGCCCATGCCGCCGGTGTTGGGGCCGATGTCGCCGTCGCCGACGCGCTTGTGGTCGCGTGCCGTGCCCAGGAAGATGGCATCGGTTCCGTCGCACAGGGCGAACAGGCTGACCTCCTCGCCGACCAGGCACTCCTCGATCACCACGGGGCCGGCGGCGATGAAGCGGTCGATGGCCGCGTCCGCCTCCGCCTCGCTCTGGGCCACGACCACGCCCTTGCCGGCGGCCAGGCCATCGGCTTTGACCACGATCGGGCTGCGCCGGCTGGCGAAATCGCGCGCTTCGGCGGCGTCGGTGAAGCGCTCCCACCGGGCGGTGGGGATGCCGGCAGCGTCGCACAATTCCTTGGTGAACGCCTTGCTGCCCTCGAGCTGCGCCGCCACGGCGGTGGGGCCACAGCACGCGATATCCTCGGCCATCATCGCATCGGTGATGCCGGCGACCAGCGGTGCCTCGGGGCCGGGCACCACGAGCTCGATCCCGTTCTCGATCGCGAACAGCACCAGCGCCGGAATGTCGGTGGCCGCGATCGGCACGAGCTCGGCCAACGGCGCGATCCCCGGGTTACCCGGCGCCACGAACAGCTTCGTCAGCAGCGGCGAGGCGGCCAGTGTCCAGGCCAGCGCGTGTTCCCGCCCGCCCGAACCGATCAGCAACACGCGCATCCACAAGCCTCCTTGGTCGACACCGGGTCCGTAGCATAGGTTTGCGGCATGGACACGCAGACGCCGGCCAGCAACGTCCCCGAATACACCGTCAGCGAGATCGCCGGCGCGGTGAAGCGCACGCTGGAGGGCGCCTTCGGCCGCGTACGCGTGCGCGGCGAGCTGGTGGAGGTGAAGCGCTACAGCTCCGGCCACACCTATCTATGCTTGAAGGACGAAGGCGGCACGCTGCGCGGCATCATCTGGAAGACGGCGGCGCGCACGATCGGGCTGAAGCCGGAGGACGGGGTGGAGGTGATCGCCACCGGGCGCATCTCGGCCTATGGCGACAAGAGCCAGTTCCAGATCATCATCGAGCGGCTGGAATACGCCGGCGCCGGGGCGATGCTGGCGCGGATCGAGGCCTTGCGGGTGAAGCTGGCGGCCGAGGGGCTGTTCAACCGCCGCCGCCCCTTGCCGACCCTGCCGGCCGTCGTGGGCGTCGTGACCTCACCCAACGGCGCCGTGCTGCATGACATCCACACCACCATCGCGCGCCGGTTCGGCCGGCCGATCCTGCTCTGGCCGGTGCCGGTGCAGGGCGAGGGTGCGGCCGAGAAGATCGCCGCCGCCATCGCCGGGTTCTGCGGCCTGCCGCGGGACGGGGTGCCCCGGCCCGACGTGCTGATCGTGGCGCGCGGCGGTGGCAGCCTGGAAGACCTGGTGGCGTTCAACGACGAGGCCGTGGTGCGCGCGGCGGCGGGCTGCTCGATCCCGCTGATCTCGGCCGTGGGGCACGAGACCGACCACACCTTGATCGACCTGGCCGCCGACCGCCGCGCGCCCACCCCGACCGCGGCGGCCGAGATGGCGGTGCCGGTGCGGCTGGAGTTGCTCGCCGACCTGCAGCAGCGCGGCGCCCGGCAATCCGGCGCCCTGGCCCGCATGATCGGCGAGCGCCGCATGCACATGGCCGGGCTGGCGTCACGGCTGCCGGACGTGGCCTCGCTCGCCGGGTCGGCCCGGCACCGGCTGGACGATCGCGGGCACCGGCTGGCGCTGGCCATGCCCAACCTGCTGGCGGGGCGATGGGCCACGCTGGTCAGGGTGGAGCGCGCGCTACCGGACGCCCCGGCGCTGCTGCAGACCGCGCGGCAGGCGCTCGCTGATCACGGGGTACGCCTCCGACACGGCTTGCCGGCGCTGGTGGCGGCCCGGCGGGCGGCGCTACTCGCAGCCGAGCGCCACATGCCGCCACCCGCGAGCGTGCTGGCCGCCATCCGCCACCGTACCGACACCGCCGCGGCCGGGCTGCCGACCGCTCTGCGCCATGCCGTGCAGCGTCACCGCATCGAGGCCGCGCGTACCCTGCCCCGGCTGACCGAAGCCCCAGTGCGGGCAAAGCTACGCGAGATGACCGCCCGGCTGGAGGGCCTGTCCGGACGCCTGCAGGCCGCCGATCCGCGTGCGGTGCTGGCCCGCGGCTACGCCCTGGTCACCGACCCGGCGGGCCGTCCGGTGACCAGCGCCGCGGCCGTCCGGCCAGCTGCGCGGCTGCGGCTCGAGTTCGCGGACGGGGCCGTCGAGGTTCAACGCGTCTCCGGACGCGGCGAAAAGCGGCAGCAGGAATTGGCACTTTAGCGATCACTTTGGAGGCTTGAGCCATGTCTACAGTTCCGATCGCTGCCGGCACCCGTATCGGGCATGTGCACCTTAAAGTGTCGGATATCGACCGGTCGCTTGGCTTCTACGTCGGCGTGTTGGGGTTCGAGTTGATGCAACGCCTTGGGGATCAGGCGGCGTTCATCTCGGCTGGCGGGTATCACCACCAGATCGGCCTGAACACGTGGGAGAGCCGGGGCGGCTCGGCGCCTCCGCCGGGCTCGACGGGGCTGTTTCACACGGCGATCCTGTATCCGTCGCGTGCCGACCTGGCCGACGCGTTGAAGCGTCTGATGGTGGCCGGCATCGAACTGGACGGCGCGTCCGACCATGGCGTGAGCGAGGCGCTGTATCTATCCGATCCGGACGGAAACGGGGTGGAACTGTGTTGGGACCGGCCGACGGAACTGTGGCCCCGGACGGCCGAGGGCGGCCTGGCGATGTACACGCGGCGGCTCGATCTGCAGAACCTGCTGGACGACCCCGGTCATGCCAAGGCTTGACCTCGGTATCCGCGCGGCGGGGCCGGTGTCTGCGGGACCCCGTGGATGCCAGGGTCAAGCCCTGGCAAGACGCTCCTACATGTGGTCTAGGGCGTAGCGGACTTCGCAATACGGGGAAGACACGGTCAAATCCATGTGCCGCCCGGAAATCTGGCCCTCGATGTTGCCGCGGCCGTCGCTACCATGGACGCTGCCATCGCTCCCGACGGTGGCGGCCAGGGCATAGGACGCTCGCTCCCCGCGGTATTGCAACGACAGCGCGTTGCCCTCCACCGTCACGACACGCGAGCCGCTCCGGGGGCAACCGCGGATATTGGCGACGGTCAGCCGGGCGATGCCGCGATACCGCCCGTCGATCCGGTCAGGCGGCGGGGCAGCTGCAACGGCGGGCGGAGGCGGTGGCGGCGACGCGCACGCCGCCACCGCAAGCACGCCGAGAACCGGCAGCCAACGACCAGCGCGCACGCTCAGCCGACGATTTCCGCGTCGGTGAAGAAGAACGCGATCTCCTCGCGGGCCGCATCCGGGCTGTCGGAGCCGTGCACCGTGTTGGCCTCGATGTCCTCGGCGAACAGCGCGCGGATCGTGCCGGCGTCGGCCTTCTTCGGGTCGGTGGCGCCCATGGTCTTGCGGTTCAGCGCAATCGCGTCCTCGCCCTCCAGCACCTGCACGACGACCGGGCCCGAGGTCATGAACTTGACCAGGCCGGCGAAGAACGGACGCTCCTTGTGGACGCCGTAGAACTGCTCGGCCTGGGCCTGGGTCATGTGGATGCGCTTCTGCGCCACCACGTGCAGCCCGGCTGCCTCGAGCACGGCCAGCACCTTGCCGGTGATGTTGCGCCGGGTGGCGTCGGGCTTGATGATGGAGAAAGTGCGCTCGAGCGCCATGACGACTGCCTTGGAAAGGATGATTTCTGGGGCGGGTGTTAGACGACGGGCCGCGGGCGGGCAAGGGTACAAGGATCTCCCTCTCCCACAAGGGGAGAGGGAGGAGATTCAGGCTATGGCGGGTTCCAACAGCACGATCGTGCCGTCCGCTTCGGTGCGCACCGGGTAAACCGTGATATCGCAATCGGTGCCGATGCCCTTGCCGGTTCGCAGGTCGTAGGTGCGGTCGTGTAGCGGGCAGACCACGGCGCCATCATCCATCAGCCCGTCCGCCAACGGCCCGCCGCGATGCGGGCAACTCGCCTGGGTGGCGAACACGTGGCCGTCGCGGGCGTGGAACACCGCGATCAGCATTTCACCCGTCGGGCCGGGCACCGAGAAATTGCGGCCCTCGCCCGGCGGGATCTGCGACAGTCTTCCGATCGAATGCGCCATGCTCAAACCTCCGCCGGCACCTTGGATGCGAACTGGTTCTCGGTCTTGGGCGCGTCCCGCTCCTTCCACGGGTCGCGCACGGCGGCACAGGAGGCATCGATCGCGGCATCCAGGGCCGCGCCGATGCCTTCGCTGTCCTCCACCACCACAGCGCGCGCCCGCTCGATGCCGACGCGCTCGATGAAGGTGTGGGTGCGCTCCTTATACTTCGCGTTCTCACGGTACCACTGCGTGAAGCGGCCCGTGATCTTCATCACCGCGTCCTCGCCGTCCACCGTGCACAGCACGTCGCCCTTGCGGATTTGCGACCCGGCGGCGCCGCCGACATAGATCTCCCACTTGTCGTTGCCGATCGCGACGGCGCCGATGTCCTTGACCATCGCCTCCGAGCAATTGCGCGGGCAGCCGGCGGTGGCCAACTTCAGCTTGCCGGGGGCGTCGATGCCGCGGAATTTGCTCTCGATCTTCTTGGCCAGGCCCATGCTGTCACCCAGGCCGAAACGGCAATAGTCGGTGCCGATGCAGCTCTTGCAGGTGCGGTAGCTTTTACCCCAGGCCCAGCCGGCTGGCATGTCGAGGTCGGCCCACACCTTGGGCAGGTTCTCCTTGCTGATGCCGACCAGGTCGATGCGCTGCCCGCCTGTCAGCTTCACCAAGGGCACGTCGTATTTCACCGCGACCTCGGCGATGCGCATCAGGTCCTTGGGCGTGGTCACGCCGCCGGGCATCTCGGGCACCACGGAGAAGGTCGCGTCCTTCTGGATGTTGGCGTGCACGCGGTCGTTGATGAAGCGCGCGTCCCGCTCGTCCTCGTACTCGCTGTTCCACAAGGTGATCAGCAGCGAGGCGAGCGCCGGCTTGCTCGCCGCGTCCGGCTTGCTGTCGGAGGCGAGGGCGGCGAACACGGCGGAGACGGATTTCAGCTGCAGGTCGCGGATGGAGCGCACCAGCTCCGGCTTCGCCATCGGGATGCACGGCACGTAGTAGTGGATCGACGGGTCTTCCTCGGCCGCGCCGCCGCAGAACCAATCCACCACCTCGTTCACCAGCGACTTGCACGAGCCGCAGCCCATGCCGGCGCGGGTCGCCGCCATCACCGCCTTGCCGCTGCGCTTGCCGTCCGCCACGCAGGCACCGATCGCCCCCTTGGTGACGCCGTTGCAGTTGCAGATCTGTGTATCGGGCGGCATCTCGTCCAGCGTGACTTTTTGCGACGGCGTGCCGAGGTCGAACAGCAAACCGAGCCGCTCTTCCGGCAAGGGGCTGTCCTTATCGAACGCCTGCATCAGGAAGGCGGCCTTGCTGATGTCGCCCATCAGGATGCCGCCGACTAGGCGGCCGTCGCGCACGATCAGCTTCTTGTAGGTGCCGCGCTTGGCCTCGGTGAACTGGATGGTCTCGTCGCGCTCCTCCATGGCTTCGGTGATGCCCATGGAGGCGAGTTCGACGCCCATCACCTTCAGCTTCGTGGACAGCTTGGAGCCGTGATAGGCGGCGTCCAGATTGTGCCGGGTCACGTGCTCGGCGAACACGCGGGCCTGTTCCCACAGCGGGGCAACTAGGCCGTAGACCTTGCCGCGGTGCTGCGCGCACTCGCCGACCACGTACACGCTCATATCGTCGACCGAGCGCATGTGGTTGTCCACCACGATCGCGCGCTCCACCGTCAGCCCGGCGCTGTGACCGATCTCGGCGTTCGGTTTGATGCCGGCGGAGATCACCACCATGTCGCAATCGAGCGTGGTGCCGTCCTTGAAGGCCAGGCCGGTGACGCCGTTCTCGTCGGCCAGGATCTCGGTAGTGGATTTGGCAAGATGGATGTTGATGCCCATCTTCTCCATCGTGGTGGCGAGGATGGCACCTCCGGTGCTGTCGAGCTGGGCGTCCATCAGATGCTTGCCGAGATGGATCACGTGGACTTCGCAGCCATGGTTCATCAGGCCCCGCGCCGCCTCCAGCCCGAGCAGGCCGCCACCGATCACGGCGGCTTTCTTGCTGCGCTTGGCCGTCTGCTCGATGCCGGTGCAGTCGTCGATGGTGCGGAAGCCGAACACGCCGGGCCGCAGGTTGCCCTTGGCATCCATGGCGCCCTTCATCGGCGGGATGAAGGCGCGGCTGCCGGTGGCGATCAGCAGCCTGTCATATTTCGCCTTCACGCCGTTGGCGGCCAGCACAGTGCGGGAGTTGCGGTCGATATCCGTCACCCGCGCGCCGGCATGCAGGGTGATGCCGTTCTCCGTGTACCACGGCAGCGGGTTCATGAAGATCTCGCTCGGGTCCTGGATGCCGCTCAGGATGTTGGACAGCAGGATCCGGTTGTAGTTGCCGTACGGTTCATCGCCGAACATCGTGATGTCGAACAGCTCGGCACCACCCAGCGCCAGCACTTCTTCCACCGCACGGGCGCCGGCCATGCCGTTGCCCACCACCACCAGACGCTGCTTGGCCATGCGAGGTCCTTCCGCGATCAGATTTCGATGATGCCGAGGTCGAGCACGAGCGTGCCGGTGACCGCGGCCGCAGCGCCGAAGAAGACCTCGATGCGGGTGTCCGGCTGCAAATCCTCCACCACGGCGAGCGGCACGTGGATGCCGGCCTTGGCGCCGACCGGGAAGATGCGGGCGGGCTTACCGTCCTGCATCAGGGTGATGTAGGCGAGCTCCGCCGAGGAATTGCCGCCGCGCAAATAGATCAGCTGCGCCCGCTTGTCGGCGGGAACGACGTAGACCAGCGACGGATCGAGCATCGCCGGTTTGTCGTAGCCCATGCCGGTGAAGGGGAATGCACCGTTGAGGAAGCGGGGCGTCGAGTCGATCATGGGGCCTCGGCTGGTTGGGTTGCGGCGTGACTGAGCCGTGCGATGAAGCAGAAAGCGCCAACAGACAGTGCAATTGCCGACATTCCAAGCAATACTCGACGGTCCGACAGAAACATGGGGCGCTAACTGCTGGTCATTTAACCACCCTTAGCGTGGACCATTCGCTGCGCCAAGCGCAAGTTTCGACCTTTGCCGGAACGGGGGCGAAGGGCCGCGAGCCGTTCAAGCCTCGGGCGCCGTCGAAGATGGTGAACAGAGTGGCCCGCGCCGAGTGTCCCCCGGCCGGGGCCTAGACGGTGATCAGGCTGTTCCGCGTCTGAGCGCTTTCCTGGTACTTCGTGCAGTCATCCAGGCCGACGCCAGCAAGCAGACCGCATTTCGCAGGCTTGGGGGCGGCTGGGTCCCGCAGTGTGGTCAACCCGAAGCGCGCTGCGAAGTCTGGCGCGGACATCGGGCGGCCGAACAAGTAGCCCTGAACCTCCTCGCAGCCTTTGTCGCGGAGCCGATCGGCTTGGTCGTGGGTCTCGATGCCTTCCGCGATGGCCGTGAAGCCAAGTGCGCTGGCGAGGTACAGAATCGCGCGCACGATGGCGGCGTCCTCGGGGTTCTCGGACATACCCTGCACGAAGCTCTTGTCGATCTTGAGACGGGTGATCGGGAATCGCTTGAGCATGCTCAAGGAGGTGTAGCCCGTGCCGTAGTCGTCGAAGGCGATCAGCACACCATCGGCCCGAAGCGCCCGCAGCGGACCGACCATGCTTTCGTCGCCGCGCAGGAAGATGTTCTCGGTCACTTCGAGCTCGAGGGCGCCGGCCGGCAGGCTGGTCGTGGCGAGGGCTTGGCGAACGTGGCCGGCCAGGTTGTCGGCGCGAAGCTGGGAGCCGAACAGGTTGACGCCTATTCTGAACTCTGGCGCCCCGCTGGCTCGCCACTGGACGGCCTGGGCGCAGGCGGTCTGCAACACCCACTGCCCGACTTCGGTCGAAATCGGCCGATTTTCCAGGCCTGGCATGAACGCTGCCGGAGAGAGCAGGCCGTCGACGGGATGTCGCCAACGCAACAGCGCCTCCGCCCCGACCAACGCCAGGTCCGACAGTCGCATCTGCGGCTGGTAGAACACCTCGAACTCGGATTGCTCGTAGGCGCGGGTCAGTTCGTTGTCGTAGGCCCGAGCCAGGTCGATCGCCTTGCGCAAGCTCTGCGTGAAGGTCCGGTGGCAGTGGCGTCCATCGCTCTTTGCTTGGTAGAGCGCCAGGTCGGCGCTCGACAGCAGCTCGGACACGTCGTTGCCGCCGGCGAGATGGGTCGCGATGCCGATGCTGGCGCCGACACTGACGGTTTTGTCCCCGACGGTGATCGGCTGCGCCACGGCGCGGATGATCCTGTCGGCCACGAAGTCCGCCCGCGCCTGATCGCCGACACCCTTCATGAGCACCGCGAACTCGTCTCCGCCCAGGCGAGCGACCGTGTCGGTGGTGCCGGCGCAGTCGAGCAGGCGCTGGGCCACCTGCTTCAGCACCATGTCCCCCGCGGCATGGCCAAGATCGTCGTTTACGGCTTTGAACCCATCCAGGTCCACGACCAGCAGCGCCGCAGGCTCGACCCCGTCCGCGAGCTGGTCGACCCGGCGGCGGAGTACAGACCGGTTCGGCAACTCGGTGAGCGGGTCGTGGTGCGCCAGCCGGAATAGCCGTTCCTCGCTGGCCCGGCGTTCCGTGATATCGCGAAGGATGGCGCCGAAACTTGCCACACCGTCGTCACGCCACATCGACAACGACAACTCGATCGGGAACTCGCCGCCGTCCGCACGCTGCGCCATCAATTCGACGAGGTGGCCCACCAGCCGGGTGGGGCCGCCGCTCGCCGCGCGTATCAACCCGCCTTGGTGGCTCTTGCGCATGCGGGGCGGAACGATCAGGGCGAGATCATGCCCAACCGCTTCGGCTGCTGTGTGCCCGAACATCCGCTCCGCCGCCGCGTTCCAGAACGTGATCCTGTTGAAGGCATCGGCACAGATGATGCCGTCCGGGGACGTGGCCGCGATATTCTCGAAGCGCTCCTGACCGACTTGGCCAGCAACCTGCAGCCGGCGCAGTTCGAGCTTATCGCGCGCAAGGTCGGCCAGGCGGCGTAGATTCAGGCGCTGTGGCTCGGTGAAGCTATTATGGGGTTCGTAGCCGAGCAGGCAAAATGTTCCGACAGCGTGGCCGGACGGGCTGACCAACGGCACGCCGGCATAGAAGCGGATGTGGGGCGGCCCGGTAACCAGGGGATTGTCGGCGAAACGCGGATCAAGCGTTGCGTCCAATACGACGAGAATCTCTTCGTTGGCTACGGCATGGGCACAGAAAGACACGGCCCGGCTGCTGCCACACACCGCAATCCCGCGGCCCGCCGGAAACACCTGCTCGTCCCGGTCGACCAGCGAGATGAAGGCCGCTGGTACCCCGAATAGCTCCCGGGCCAGGTCGAGCAACCCGTGATAGGCGGCATCGTCGAATGCGCCGAACGGGTCGTACTCGCGGACGGCCTCGAGCCTGGCTTCCTCATGCACCGGTATGGGGGCAGACGGCATGTTCGCATCCTAGTTTCGCCGATCATGCCCGCGCCCGGTTAACCAATTATGAGGAGGGTGCGTTCACTGTGACTCCCAGGTCATTCACCAGCCCGTTGGCGATCGAATACACCCAGCCATGGATCGATAGCGGCTGGCCACGCGCCCAGGCATCCTGCACGAACACGTCCGCCGCCACGTTGCGCACCTGGCGCATGACGTTCAGCTCGGTCAGCCGGTCCAGCCGGGCGCGGAGGGTGGGAAGACCGTCCAACTCGGGCCGGTGCTCCGCCTCCACCTCGCGGATCGGGTGTAGCCAGTGGTCCACCAGCCCGCGCCGCTGGCCGTCCACCGCCGCCGCTACGCCGCCGCAGCCGTAATGGCCGACGACAAGGATGTGCTTCACCCGCAGCACGTCCACCGCGAACTGCAGCACCGACAGGTAGTTGGCGTCCTGCGGCGGAGCCAGGTTGGCGACGTTGCGGTGCACGAACATCTCGCCGGGGTCCAGCCCGACGATCTCGTTCGCCGGGACCCGGCTGTCGGAGCAGCCGATCCAGAAATACTCCGGCGCCTGCTGCGCCTCGAGCCGCTTGAAGAAGCCCGGATCGGCCGACACCTTGCGGGCGGCCCAGTCGCGGTTGTTGTCTTTGAGGATGTCGAGCATGGCTCTGGCTTACGGTCGTAGGCGCGGCGCTGCAACTGCCTGTAGAGTGGCCGGATGACCGACCATCCCCTACTGCGCGTGTCCCCTCGCCAGGACCGCCGGCTGAAGGCGGGGTATCCCTGGGCCTTCAGCAACGAATTGGCGACCACGCCGGACCACCGCCAATGGGCGCCCGGTGCGCCGGTGCGGCTGGAGGGCGACGACAAGTGGCGCTACGGCACCTGGGCGTTCAACCCGCACAGCCTGATCGCCGCCCGCATGCTGGACCACAGCCCGGCGGCCACCATCGACGCCGCCTGGGTGACTGCCCGCATCGAGGCCGCGGCGGGGTTGCGGGCGCGCGTGTGCGACAGCCCGTTCCACCGGCTGGTGCATGCCGAGGCGGACCAGTTGCCCGGCCTGATCGTGGACCGGTTCGGCGACGTTGCCGTGGTCCAGGCCAACACCGCCGCGATGGACCGGCTACTGCCCGAGATTACCCAGGCCCTGCTGGCGGTGTTGCCGCTGCGCGCCGTAATCGCCCGCAACGACAGCGGCGCCCGCGCGCAGGAGGGCCTGCCGCAGGAGGTCACCGTGCTGCACGGCGAACCCGGCACCGTCGAGGTGATCGAGGGCGGCGTGCGCTTCGGGGTGGACCCGTTGGGGGGCCAGAAGACCGGGTTCTTCTTCGACCAGCGCCCCAATCGCGACCGGGTCGCCGCGCTGGCCTCGGGCGGGCGGATGCTGGACGTGTTCTGCCACACCGGCGCCTTCGGCCTGCGGGCGGCGGCGGCGGGGGCGACATCGGTGACCCTGGTCGATTCCAGCGCTCCCGCTTTGGAGCACGCCATGACCGCGGCCGCCGTGAACGGGCTGGCGGAGCGGGTGACGGCGGAGCGTGGCGATGCGTTCGACGTGATGACCGAACTGGCAACTGCCGGGGAGCGCTACGAGGTGGTGGTGTGCGACCCGCCCGCCTTCGCCAAGTCCCGCAAGGACGCGGAGGCCGGGTTGCGGGCGTATAACCGCATGACCCGGCTTGCGGCGCCGCTGGTGGCACCGGGCGGCTTTTTGTTCGTGGCGTCGTGCAGCCATCACGCGCCGGTGGACGCATTCACGGCGCAGGTCGCGGCGGCGTTACATCGTGCGAAGCGGGACGCGCGGGTGCTGTTCACCGGGGGCGCCGGGGCGGATCATCCGGTGCATCCGAATTTGCCGGAGAGTGCGTATCTGAAGGCGCAGTTGCTGCAGTTATTCTGACCATCTTCTCACCCTCCCCTTGAGGGAGGACTCCCCACCAGTTATCAAGGGGTTTGTTTCGCATGAGATACCTCGTGCGTGGGGTCGTAGGCGGTTCGGCTTGTGAGCATGACGCAAGCGACGCCGAGCAGGCGATCGGCTACGGTGCGTAGAGCTCGGCCGTGGGAGTGCCCACGAGCGCGTAGAGCGCTGTAGCGGGCTCTGCTTCTCGCATCATGCTGTGTTGCGACCCGAGCCCAATGGTAGACGGCCTGCCGCAGCCGGTTGGAGCAGGCCTGCCTCATTTCAACCCGGCAGGACTTGCCGCTGCGCTTGGTGACCGGGGCGACACCGGTCAGGGTTCGCAGAGCGTGGTAGTCTCGCGCCTGGATGGCTTGGTAGGCCTCCGCGAGCAGCGTGGCGAGGACGATCCTTCCCACCCCCGGCAAGGAGCGCAGGATCGCCGCGTCGCGCTGCTCGGCCGCTTGCCCCGGCTCGGGCTCCGGTCCGGCCAGTTGCTCGACCAGCGCGTCCAGACGCCGGGTCACGTCTCTAATCTGCCGGTTGACCAGGTGCAGACGCTCGGCCGTAGCCGCAATGTGCGCACAAGCCGCCTCTACGGTGCCTGGTGCCACGGTCAGCGCCGGCCGCTTCACGATAGCCAGCACGTCGACTGCGCCGATACGGCGAATGCGATGGCTGACCAAGAGCCGGGCAACCTTCATTTCCGTCAGGCGCGTAGCCTCGGCAGGTGTTGGCGCTTTGGCCCATAACGCCAACACCCACTCCGCCCCGATATCATCGGTCAGATCGAGGAATTGCGGGTAATAGCGCCACAGCTGCTGACGCACGCGGTTGCTCAGCCTGACCCGTTCGCCCTTGAGCTCCTCGGCCATGCGCGACCACTCGCGAAGCTCGACGACGGTCGGGTCCATTGCCTGGACCCGACGAAAGCAGTGCCGATCGGTGCGTAACGACGACGCCAAGACGAGCGCGTCGCGCCGGTCGTCTTTGGCGCCGGCCGGGGAGAAGCGATCGCGGAAGCGGTCGAGCTGCTTGGGGTTGATGGCGAACACGGCGACGCCGCGGTCCATCAGCGCCTCGACAATCGGCCCGTGTGGCGTTTCGATGCCGACGGCGATCTGCCCTGGCTTTTCAGTTTGGCCGCAAAGCCAGTCGACCATGCCGCCAATCCCGCCAGCATCGTGGGCGAAGGCGCGCTGGATCGGCTCGCCAGTGCCGGTCAGGCAGACTTGGTGTTCGGTGCTCGCCCAGTCGACGCCGACGAAGACGAGCGGTTCAGTGTCCATGGGCACCTCCTGTTTGCGATAATGCCGAGCCGCCGCATTGCTTCACCGTTCCCTGTACTGGCGCTCGTGGCTGCAATCGACCAAGGCGCGACTCCCCACTGGGTGTGCAACACGGGGCGACCGGAAGAGGCGCGCGTCCCCCCCAGGTGCTCGCGGCACAGGGGGCGAAAGGCTACTCTCAACCAGCCGGCCCGACACGGCTATGATGCCTCATAAACCGCAGGCAAACAGGTACAGGGGGGCCGGGGCGAGAGGTGGGCCACACACCGGATCGTGCCGTGGCTTACCCCTCGCCTAACCCCTCCCTCAAGGGGAGGGGGATGCCTCTGAGGCTACGCCGTCAGGGTGTCGATCTCGGCCAGGTCCTCTGGCGACAGCACCCAGTCGCCGGCCGTGGCGTTCTGCTGAACCTGTTCCACCCGGGTGGCGCCTGCGATGACGCTGGCGGTGACGCCGCGGGACAGCAGCCAACTGAACGCCAGCTGCACCATGGTATGGCCGCGGGCGGCGCAGAAATCGGCCAGCTTCTCCACCACCGGCCAGTGGCGGTCGGTGAGGTAGCGGTCGGCCAGCCGCTGCGTGTTGGTCAGGCGGGCCCCTTCGGGCATCGTCGCATTGCGGCGATACTTGCCGGTCAGCAGGCCACTCGCCAACGGGAAATACGGCAGCAGGCCGAGGCCGAACCGCTCCATCGCGGGCAGCAACTCGGCATCGGCCTTGCGCACCAGCAGCGATAGTTCGTCCTGGCAGGACACGAACGGCGTCAAGCCGCCATCGTCCGCCGTCCACATTGCGTCCGCCACCTGCCAGGCCGCGAAGTTCGAGCAGCCGATGTAGCGGACCTTGCCAGCACGCACGAGATCGTCCATCGCGCGCATCGATTCCTCCAGCGGCGTCTTCGGGTCGAAGCTGTGCTGCTGATACAGGTCGATCCAGTCGGTCTTGAGCCGGGTCAGGCTGTCCTCGACAGCGCGCATGATGTAGCGGCGGGACGCCCCCGAGCTTGTGCCCGCATCGTTCATCGGCATCGCGAACTTGGTGGCGAGCACGATCTCGCGGCGGTTCGGGCCCAGGATCTGGCCCAGGAGATCCTCCGAGGCTCCTTTGTAGCTGGTGGCCGTGCCGATCCCGAGCGCACCGTAGACGTCCGCCGTGTCGAACAGGGTGATCCCGGCGTCGAGTGCGGCGTGCACCACCTTGCGGGCATCCTCCAGCCCGATCCGGCCGCCGAAATTGTTGCAGCCGAGGCCGATTGCGGAGACTTGCAGGCCGGAGCGGCCCACACTGCGCTGTTTCATTCAGTGATCCTTACGAAAGCCGGGACTATCCCCGGAAAGTCGGCAGCCCGGCAATCTCATTGATCAGCTTGCGGCTCATCGCCTCGCCGAAAACGGAGAACTCGTGCACCTCGACCACGAAGCTGCCGGGTCCGCCGATCACGTTCTCCCGGTACCAGTTCGTCAGCCCGCCGGGCGGCGCCACGTGGGCATAGGTGTAGGAGACGGGGTGGTCGTTGATGATCGCCAGCCCGTTGATGGTGATGCCTGCCGCCACCGCCTCGTCCCGCGCGTCGGTGATGGCCCGGCCGGCATTGTTCGTGCCGTCACCCGCCACGTCAATCACGCGATGCGCCTCGGCGAAGGCGCTATCGGCGAGCATGTGGGCGGCGAGGTCAACCCCGGTGCTGATCGCGGTGCGGCCGTAGGAACTGCGCGGCTGGGCCGCCAGCGCGTCGGCGAAGGCGTGGGCCGATCCCGGGTCGGAGATCACCGTCCAGTCGATCACGGTGCGCGTCTGCTCGGTCGAAGAGAACTCGACGTAGGCCACTGCGATCCGCCCGTTCGGGCCGCCCTGGATCGCGGCGATGACCTTGGGATCGTCGAAGGCCGAAGCGTAGCCACGTTTCTCGAGTTGGAACTCGCTATCATCGATGGAACGGCTGACATCGGTCACCAGGACCAGGGCCACGTCCACCGGTGGCGTGGCCGCGCGGGCCAGGCCACTGAGGCAGAGGAAGCAGAAGGTGGCAGCCAGGAAATGTCTTATCATGCCCGGCTGCCCCCGTTCAGCGCCGAAGTTCGAGTTGGATACCGTCCGCCGAGCCTGAGAGCCTCGCCCCCTTGGTCACGTCGTCGATGCGGATTTCGACGCCCTGCCCGTTCTTGAGCACTTGGCCGCCGAGACCGTTCACCAGCGTCGCCTCGCCGGTCGCGGCGCCATAGGTGCCGCTGAAATCCGCCAGACGGTGGAGCTCGTAGACGCGCCCGTGCCCGACGATGCGGCTGAAACCTACGTCGGCCACGCTGACGCCGCGGACGGTGAAGTGGTAGCGGTGCCGATGGTAATACAGCGTGCCGTCACCCCACTCGTAGCCAACGCCCAACGCCGCGGCCTTGGCCACGATCGTGACGCGGCCATCCACCGGGCCTGGATGCCCCGGGTCCTGCTGCGCCGACGCCGGCAATGCGGCTGCGATGCTGGCTGCCAGGAAAAGTCCGCCGAGAGCGCGACGGGTGGAACTGCTCATTCGAAAACTCCCGTGTAATTATACACTGGAGCAGAACGCATCCGGGGTCACGATGTTGCGGGCGAAATGTCACAATCGTGGCTGGGACGGCTGCTTCGTGGCTTCAGTGGCTCGCCCAAACGATCCGATGGATCCAGGCCACTTCGCGCAAATCGAAGCTGCGGTCCTTGTGCGCCGGGTTCAGGCTCTTCAGCTCGACCCGGCGGGCGGAGCGGCGGGCGAGCTGCTTGGCCATCACCTCGCCGGCCGCCGTGCGCACCACCACCCGGTCACCGCGACGGATCGGCGCCGCCGGGGAGACGATCACCACGTCGCCGTCGCGGAACACCGGCTCCATCGATTGCCCCGAAATCTCGAGCGCGTAGGCATTGAGGTCGCCGATCTCCGGCAGGCTCACCTCGTCCCAGCTGCCGCCGACCGGGTAGCCGCCATCGTCGAAGAACCCCTCCGACCCGGCCTGCGCCAGGCCGATCAGCGGAATGCGGCGCTGGGCCGCCGGCCGGCTGTTGGAGGATAGCGCCCGCGCCCCGGACACCAGCGCGGAGAACGCCTCCAGACTGGCCCCCGTGGCATTCAGCACCTTGGCCAGGCTCTCGGTGCTGGGCCAGCGCGCCCGGCCATCCGGCATGGAGCGTTTGGATGGGTTGAACGTCGTCGGGTCCAGCCCCGACTGGCGCGCCAGGCCCGAAACGGAAAGGCCGTTTTCAGCCGCGAGCGTGTCCAGCGCCCGCCAGATATCCTCGTGTTTCACTGGCCCATTCCTCCCCGCCGACTCGGGGGCTGAGTCTGCCTAGGAATTCACGCCAAGGCAAATAGGAATTAACGCTTATCCAGCTTGCGATCGTATGCAGAATAGGAGTTTATGTGTTCATGCTTTGTTCAGTCCTGCGGGAGGCCGCCATGCTCGCTCTCCGTCGTGCCCATGATGCCGGCCTCACAGTCCCGTTTCGAAGTGCCGAGGAGGCATGGCTATGGACTATGGAGGCACTGATCGCGCGCCGCGACGGCGCCGGGCTGAGCTGGCGCCCGCAGGGTCCGCTGCGCCCCTGCGACCCCGAAGATATCACGCGTTGCCTGGACTTATTGTATCGGCAGCGCACCATCGAGCTGCTCCACGCGCGCATCTTGCGGATCTGGGGCGAGCGGCAATCCGCCCCCCGCTGCGACCGGGTGCAACAGCGCTCCGATTGGCGGCTCTGGTACCAGGCGCTCGGCCAACTCGAATGGGTGCTGCGGGCGCGTGGCATCGTCCGTTGAACCAGATCTGCCGATAGGACTTTAAACCCAGGAGTGACCCGAATGAGCTTTGCGATCCGCAATCTGTCCGTGCTGGCCTACGCCAATGGCTTCACGCTTTGGCACTACAAGAGCGACGGCGACGTCCTGCCGTCGGTGCAGAGCCCCGGCTATTTCGACGATGCGGTCGACATGCTGGCCGGCGGGGACATGATGCTCGTGTCGGCGCCCGATGGTGGCAAGGTGATGTGCATCGCCGCAGCCGAGGGCCGGATGATCACCGCGCAATTGGGATGACGGTCGCATTCGCACGGAGGTCATTGCGGGCGCAGCGAAGCAACCGCTCCTTCCAATGACGGGGGGAGTTTTTAGCAGCCTGTTAAGCGCGCCGCCGCCGGCGAAGCTTCACGTCCGCGGTGGGTGCGATCTCGAGCGCGTGGCGGTCCAACCCGGCTTCGGTCGCGATATACCGGCCATCCACCCGTTCGCACGCGAAGCCGAGACCGGTCAGCCGCTCGAGGCACGGTCCGTCCTTCAAGCCGGGCGGGCGGCCGGTGGCGCCAACCAGCAGCAGCCGGTGCAGGGCTGACCGGCAGCACGTTTCCAGATAAGGTTCGTCCCACATAGGGACAGCAATCGGTCAATCCGCCGGGCGAGGCAAGCCCGGCGGGATCATCGACGCCGTCCGCCACGTGCACCCGGGCCCCCCAATGACACCTGCGATCGCCTCTGCCTTCCTGCCGGCCCTGCGCCGCATAGACCCCGAGCGCGCGCATCGGCTCGCTTTGCAGGCGCTCAAGCTGGGCCTGGCCGGCCGTGCCCCCGTCACCGACGACCCGGTGCTCGCCACGACGATGCTCGGCCGCACGCTGCGCAACCCGATCGGCCTGGCCGCCGGGTTCGACAAGGACGCGGTGGCGGCCTCCGGTCTGTTCCGGCTGGGCTTCGGCGGCGTCGAACTCGGCACCGTCACGCCACGCCCGCAGATCGGCAATCCCCAGCCGCGGCTGTTCCGGCTGGAGGGCGGCGCGGTGATCAATCGGATGGGCATGAACAATCGCGGGATCGCCGCGTTCGTCACCCGCCTCGCCGGGCTGCATCCGCCGGACGACGCGCTGCTGGGCCTCAATGTCGGGATCAACAAGGATGGCGCCGACCCCGAACGGGACTACCCGGACCTGGTCGCTGCCGTGGCGCCGTATGCAGCCCACATCACGCTGAACGTCAGCTCCCCCAACACGGTAGGGCTGCGCGCCCTGCAGGAGGAGGCGAAGCTGCGCGCCATCCTGCAGGCTGTGGCGCAGGTGGCCAACCGCCCGCCGATCTTCGTGAAGATCGCACCGGACCTGCCCCCAGGTGGCCTGGAGAGCGTCGTGCAGGTGGCTGTCGAGTGCGACGTGGCGGGGTTGATCGTCTCCAACACCACTGTCTCGCGGCCGCCGGAACTGCGTGGGCGGCACATTGCGGAGACCGGCGGATTGTCTGGGCCGCCGCTATTAGCACGGTCCACCGCCCTGCTCGCCCAGGCGCACAAGCTGGCGGCGGGGCGGCTGACGCTGATCGGCTGTGGCGGCGTATCGACGGGCGAAGACGTGCTCGCCAAGCTGCGGGCGGGAGCGCACATGGTGCAGCTGTATGCCGCGTTCGCCGTGCACGGCCCGGCGCTACTGCCACGGATCAAGGCCGAACTCGCCACCGCGCTGCGCCGCGAGGGTTTCCGCAACGCGACCGAGGCTGTAGGGAGCGGCGCATGACACCCTACCCTGGCATGGCTGCCCTCGCCGACCTTTACGATGGGTTCATCCTCGATTTGTGGGGCGTGATCCACGATGGCGTGCGCCCGTACGAGGGTGCCGCCAACTGCCTGCAGCAACTGCAGAAGGCAGGCAAACGCTGCGTGCTGCTGTCCAACGCTCCGCGCCGCTCGGCCGCGGTGGAGCGGATGCTGGCGAGCATGGATCTGCTGCCCAACTTGTACAACGGCGTGCTGACCTCGGGCGAGGCGGCACATTTGGCGCTACGGGACCGGACCGACCCCTGGTTCGCCGCACTCGGCCGCCGGGTCTGGCATCTCGGGCCGGAGCGCGACCGCAACGTCGTGAACGGCCTCGACCTGGAGCTGGCATCCAGCCCGGCGGAGGCGGATTTCGCGCTCAACACCGGGCCGGACGACCACCTCGGCCACCACGACGTCGACGCGTTCGAGGGCGTGCTGACCGAGTGCGCTCGCCACGCTTTGCCGATGATCTGCGCCAACCCCGACCTGGAGGTGATCCGCGGCGGCGTGCGCGTGATCTGCGCCGGTGCCCTGGCCGCCCGCTACGAACAGATGGGCGGGACCGTGCGCTCGCTCGGCAAGCCCGACCCGGCGATCTACACACCGGTGTTGGAGATGCTGGGCACGCCGAAAGCCCGCACCCTGGCCGTCGGCGACGCACTGCGCACCGATATCGCGGGTGCGGCCGCGGCGGGGGTCGATGCATGTTGGGTGCTGGGCGGCATCCATGGCGAGGCCCTGGGCGGCGACCACAACGCGGCAGAGGCCGAGGCGCGGATGGCCGGGTTGGCGCCGGTCGCGATCGTGCCGCGCTTCGTCTGGTGAGCCGCTACTCGCCCTGAAGCAGTGGCACCAGCGAGATCACCAGCAGCCCGGCGAGCACCAGGTTGAAGCGCCGCAGCGCCGCCGGCGAGCGGAGCAGCCGCGATGCGCCGACGCCGGCCATGGTCCAGAATGCGGTGCATGCAAAGGTGGCAGCCAGGAAGATCAGGGCGAGCATGGCCGCCTGAGCAATCAGGGCATTGCCGGTTGCGGTCGTGTAGGTGACGACGGAGCCGGCCGCGATCACCCACGCCTTGGGGTTCACCCACTGGAACAGGGCCGCCTTCGCGAACCCGATCGGCCGACCGGCCGGCGCCTGGCCTGGGGTTGCGGGCCGTGCCGTCGCGATGTGCCAGGCCAGCCACAGCAGATAGGCGGCCCCCACCCAGCGTAGCGCATCGTGCAGCCACGGCCGGCTGCGCAGCACCTCCCCCGCGCCGAGCGCCACGGCCAGCAGCATGGCCGGGAAGCCAACGGTGACGCCCGCCATGTGCGGCAGGGTGCGGCGGAAGCCCCACGCCGCGCCGGAGGCAGTCACCATCGTGTTGTTCGGTCCCGGGGTCGCCGACATGGACACCGCAAACGCAATGGCGGAGGCAAACCAGCCTAGATCCATCGCGGCGCTCCTCCCAACTACGGCAGGAACGCTGTCACATTCCCCGCGCGTGGAACCCTGCGCTTTATTGCGGGGCAGGTATGACCAGCAGGGTCAGGCGTGCCCGGCCACCCCGGACAGAAGCGCCGGGTCGACCCGCAGGGAGGCAAACGCGCGCCGCCATTTGGTCGAGTGGTCCGCGTCGAACACCAGGTCGAGCGAGGCCGGCGCCGAGAGCCAGGCATTGGCGAAAATCTCCTCGTCCAGCTGCCCGGCGGCCCAGCTGGCGTAGCCGAGCGCCAGCAGCCCCTCGCGCGGGCCGGTGCCGGACGCGATGGCTTTCAGCACGTCGAGGCTGGCGGTGAGCGCGACCGACTCGTCCACCTGCAGGCTGCCATCACCGATCCAGTCGGCGGTGTGCAGCACGAAACCGCGCGCCCCGTCCGACGGTCCGCCGTCGCACAACGCGATGCGGCGCGCCGGCGGGGTCGGCGAGACGTCGAGCTGGCGGAGCAGGTCCTCGAACGTCGGGCTGATGAGCGGCCGGTTGAGCACCAGGCCCATCGCACCGTCCTCGGTATGGGCGCAGAGGTAGATGACGCTTTGGGTGAAACGCGGGTCTTCCATGGTCGGCATGGCGATCAGCAGTTGACCGGTCAGGCGAGCCTCGTCCAGCAGGGAGGGGATCTTCAATGGCATATCCATCATCTTGGCTCGGATTTCCGCGGCTGCAATGGATTTGTCGCGCCTTGGCAGGCGAGGATGACACAAGCCCGGCATGTCGCTAGCGTCCGCTTCGAACTTAAGGAGACCTTAACCAATGGCGATCAAGGTCGGCGATATGCTGCCGGAGATGAAACTGATGACCGCCGGCCCGGATGGCCCCAAGGAGGAGAGCACCAGTTCGCTGTTCGGCGGCAAGACCGTGGTCATGTTCGCGACGCCGGGCGCCTTCACACCGACCTGCAGCGCCAAGCACCTGCCCGGCTTCGTGCAGCAGTTCGAGCAGTTCAAGGTCAAGGGCGTGGACACGGTGGTCTGCATGTCCGTCAACGACCCGTTCGTGATGGCCGCCTGGGGCAAGGATCAGGGTGTCGACGGCAAGGTCGTGATGCTCGCCGACGGATCCGGCAGTTGGACGCAGGCGCTCGGCCTGGAACTGGACCTGTCGGCCCGCGGGCTGGGCAAGCGCAGCCAGCGTTTCGCCTTGATCGCCAAGGACAAGGTCGTCACGCACCTCGCGATCGAGGCTCCGGGCGACTTCGATGTCAGCCGTGCAGAGGCTGTGCTGGACGCGCTCTGACCCATCGGCCGGCGCGCCAAACAAAAAAGAGTGCGCCGGGTCGTTTACGATGGACCTTCGATGGTGCGGTGCGTTTTATTACGATGATGATGTATCGAAAAGTAGCTGCGGCTTGTTTTGGCGTGTTTGTCGGCACGGCCTTCGTGGGCCTCTCAACGCTGGTGGGCACATCGGAGCCGGCTTGGGCACAGGAGGCCTGTCCGCAGTCGAAGATGCCGCCTGTCGCACTGCCGGCCACGAAGAAGCGGCTGGCGAGCAATGGCGAGGTCACCATCGTGGCTCTCGGCTCCTCCAGCACGGAGGGGTGGATGGCTACGGCGCCGTCCAAGACCTATCCAGCACGGCTGCAGCAAGACCTTTCGAACGCGTTTCCGCTCGCCCACATCGCCGTCATCAACCGCGGTATCGGCGGGCAGGATGCGTTGGAGGAAGTGGCCCGGCTGGACACCGACGTCCTCGCGATCCGGCCCGACATGGTAATCTGGCAGGTGGGTGCGAATGGCGCCATGGCGCACTCCGACCCGAACGTGTTTCGCAAGCTCGTGTCCACCGGGATCGAGCGGCTGAAGTCACTCGGGATCGACGTCGTGCTGATGGACAATCAACGCTCGCCGATGATCCTGGCGTCGCCCGAGCACGGGATCATGGAACAGATCCTGGCCGAGTTGTCCGTGAAGTACAACGTCTCGTTGTTCTCCCGAGGCGCCCTGATGGATGGCTGGCAGCGCGACGGAATGCCCTATCACGATTTCCTGGCCAACGACTCGGTTCACATGAACGATTTCGGCTATCGCTGTGTCGGCGACTCGCTTGCCGCGGCCATCGAATCTGGCTTGGGACAGACCCAGGCACGGATCTCGGTCGCACACGCCGGAGATTGACCCGGGCGTGATCGGCTGGCCAGAAACGACAAACGCCGCCCGGTTGCCCGGGCGGCGTTTCGTCGTCTCGGTCGCGCGGCTTACTGCGCGGGCGGAGTGGTCGGAGCGGGAGCCGCCGTGTGGTGGCGGTAGTGGTGGTAATGGTGAACCACATGGTGGTGGTAGTGGTGCACCGTGCGACGATGCATCGGAACCTGGGTGTAGCCTGCGGCCGGCGGCATCGCAGCCGGGGCCATCGGGGTGGCGGTGGTGGTGACCGAGCCGGTAGCGCTCGGCGTTTGGGCGTTCACCGCGCCGGCGCCGACACCGGCGGGCAGGCCGGGCTGCGGCGCGCTCTGCGCAGGCTGGGCGAAAGCAGGTGCGGCGAAAGCGAGGCCGAGCATGGCGGTAGTCAACATTGCGAGCTTGCGCATCGACAGAACTCCTGGGGCGGTATCATCGGGGGGTTAACAGGGCCTTTTCTATGCTTTTCGACATCGACTTGGCAATCCAAGTGCGCTAAATATCCAACACTGTAGCTTTACAGCCACAATGGATCACAGCAGCGAAGAAGCTGCGCACAGGTCTGCCCAGGAGGACCGCTCGGTGTTCGCTCGCGTCACAGTGTTGCTCGTTCTCGGCACAATTCCCGCCGCTGCGGCCGACCTTGCGCACATTCGCGCCTCCGGCGTGCTCAGAATCGGCACGACTGGCGATTACAAGCCGTTTGCGTTCCGCGACCCCGACGGTAGCTACCGTGGCGCAGATGTCACGATGGCCCGCCTGCTCGCTGCCGATCTCGGCGTGCGGGCCGAGTTCGTGCCGACCAGTTGGCCCACGATCGACAGCGACTTCGCGGCTGGCCGGTTCGACATCGCAATCGGGGGCGTCACCATTCTGCCCGCACGCGAAAAGATCGCCGCATTCTCCACCGCAACCCTGGTGGACGGCAAACGCCCGATCGTGCGCTGCGCCGACAAGGACCGCTACACCTCCATCGCCAGCATCGACCAGCCGGGGGTGCGCGTCGTGGTCAATCCCGGCGCGTCCAACGAGGCCTTCGCCCGCGCTAACCTGCCCCACGCCCGTCTCACCGTATTCGCCGATAATGCCAACGTGTTCGACGAGATCGTGGCCGGGCGGGAAGATGTGATGGTCACCGACGGCATCGAAGTCGACCACCAGGCGATGCTGCACCCCGAACTCTGCGCCGCTTCCGTCGCGGCGCCGTTCACCCGGTTGGAAAAGGCCTACATGCTGCCCAAAGATCCGGCTCTTGTGGCCGAGGTCGACCGCTGGTGGGCGGCGCAAGTCGCCTCCGGCGTTTGGGCGAAGGCACTGGACGTGGCCCAGCACGAGCGCTGACCGCGTCCGCCCCACTTGCGATAGCCGCTCGCGCCCCCCTCTTGAGCAGCCATGAACCTGTTCTTTTGGCGCCGCCCCCGCATCCCCGTCATCGAACTGCACGGCATCATCGCTGGGCGGGACGGCGCGCTGAACCTTCGCTCCGCCGGACCGCTGATCGAGCGCGCCTTTGCCGCCGCCAAGCGGGGCGGCGCGGTGATCCTGGACATTGACAGCCCCGGTGGCTCCCCGGTGCAGTCCGAACTCGTGGCCGGGCTGATCCGCCGCCGGGCCGAGAAGGCGGGCGTGCAGGTTCATGCCGTGATCGCCGAGGCCGGTGCGTCCGGTGGCTACTGGCTGGCCTGCGCCGCCGACCAGATCCATGCCAGCAGCATGAGCATCGTGGGTTCGATCGGCGTGGTCGGCGGTGGCTTCGGCTTCGACCAGTTGATCGGCCGCTACGGCGTTGAACGCCGGCTGTACACCGCCGGGCAGAATAAGGCCCGCCTGGACCCGTTCCGCCCCGAACGTCCGGAAGACGTCGCGTTCGTGCAGGCACTGATGGAGGGCATCCACGAGCGATTCATCGCCTGGGTCAAGGAGCGTCGAGGCACGCGGTTGTCCGCCGACCCGGCCGTGTTCGACGGCAGCTACTGCCTCGGGTCGCGCGGTGTGGAGTTGGGCCTGGTCGACGGGCTCACCTCGGTCGACGAGTTGATCCGCACGCTGGGTGGCGACCGGGCCAGGGCAAGGCGGCTGCGGCCAAGGCGGCGATTCTCGCTGGCACGGCTGCCGCGCCTGCTGGTGGAAGCGGCCCTGACGGTCGCGGAGGAGCGGCGCCTGGAGTTCCGCTGATCTCGGCGGGGCACGCCGCCAGTATTTGCTGAAGAAGACCGGACAATTTCTGACATGTCCTGCGTTGAAGCGCTGGTGGCGCCGGAGCAGACATCAAGGGGATCGGAAGGTGAAATGCTGACGGAAGAGGATCTATTTGTCGCCGCCCGCGCCGCCGCGCTAGCCGGGGTTGAACCCACGGTCTGGCTAACGGGCGCCATTCGACACAAGGCCAGGGTCGAGGAGCGGCATCGTCGCTGTCCGAGTTGCTTGGTTCCAGGGCCGTGGCCGGGCTGGACGACCGAGACGTTCGACAATGGCTGGATTATGCACCGCAGCCCGGACGGGGCTGAGATCAGCTTCATGCCTCGGCGGTTGCACCAGTGGTCCGGCACGTCGCTGCGGCCGTGGGCCGTCCGCACGACCGATGGGATGCTCCGCAGCCGAACCGGCCGGATCCGTACCTTCGCCACCGAGCACGCGGCCAAGATAGCGCTGGACCGTCCGGGCTAGGGTGAGGCTATGAACACTTGATCGGTCGCCCACGAGATCCAAACGTGGCGGCGGGCGAGCCAGTCGGCCCCGAGCAACGCCCCGATACTGCGCAGGGTACGGATCGGGGCGATGACCATGTCCATCGGCACGGCTGGCAGATTGGCGACTTGCACGGCGGCGAAATGCTGCTCGTGCGCGGCCAGGCTGGCGGGGCCGAAACCGCGCACCGAATCCGTGCCGCCGGCCGCTAGTCCCAGCTGGACCATGCCCGGTAGGGTCACGACGCTGCGCAGCGCGCCCGTGTCGAGCATGGCCTGCACCTCCGTCCCGCCGATCCGAATCGGCAAGGCGAGAATGTTGCGCACCGGGCGCCACGCAGTGACCACCTGATACGGATCGTGCCAAGGCAGGAAATGACCGGAACATCCCGAAACGTCATACAGCGTCAGTGTCCCGGTGCCGAGGTTCAGGTCGAGGTCAAAGGCCGATAGGAAATCCTCGCCGAGCAACCCAGCGATCGCCACGCCACCCACCTGCTCCGGAATCGGGCCGATCACCACGGAGTTGTCTGCTGCGACGGTGTGACGCCGCAGCGCCACCCCGCCGATCGAAAGTGACTCCGGGCGGCCGAGACGTCGCCGATCGCGCCCGCCAGCGCCCTGGATGTCGGTGCTGACCCACTCGTCGCGGGCGATATGCAGCCGGTCCGCCGCCTCTAGCCCGACCACGGTGCGCTCTGCGCCCGTGTCGAGCAGGAAATCGACCGTCTGACCGTTGATCGTGACCGGGACGGCGATACCTGTATCGAGCCGCTTGAGCGGGATCGTGGCGCGGGCCTGGAGTCGACAGGCAGCTTGGGCATGGATGGCCAAAATCGCAACCATGCACACTGCGCCCACGGCAAGACAGCGCGAGAGACAGGTCATATCGGCTCCACAGTATGGATACCGATCCTGCCCCGCCTCCCCGCGGCAAGCCAGAGCGGATCAGAATCCCAGGATTACGTCCGCGGCGAGCGTCACCGAGCCTTTGTCCTTGCCGTCGTCGAACGGCTTGGAGTTGTTCAGCGTGCGGTCGTAGCGGATTTCCGGGCGCAGCGTCAGGCCACTGATCGGCTTCGGCAAATCTGCCGGCTTGTAGGTGACGCCGGCCGTGAGCTCGGAATAGGTCGTTGGCCGGGTCGCCGTATAAAAATTAGCGGGGGTATAGCCGCGCTCGTAATTCACGAAATCCAGATTGTTGACCGGAGTACTGACGAAGAAGTTGGTATTGTCGCGCCAGACTTCAGCTCGCCCGTTCAGGGTCAGCGTATCTGTCAGCGTGTAGGCGACGTATTGGGCGGCGCCGTAACCCTCGGCCCGGAAGCCATCTTCCTTGACGTAGTTCAACTCCGTCGTGAAGGCGAGCTTGTCAGTGGCTTTGTAGGTAATGACGATATCGTTGTAGTAGCGCATCGCGCTATTGGCGAACGTCGTGTTGCGCTTCGCGTCCTCCGGCCCGACATGGCTCAGCGCTAGCACGGTGAGGTTGCCTCCTAGCAGGTTCAGGCCGAAGCCGAAGATACCGCCGGGGCGCCGGTTGTTGTCGCCGTCGAACAAGGTGACATTGGTTCCGGTATCCACGCCAAGATACAAGTCCAGCAGGTCCGAGACATGCGCGGTGCTCAACACGCCAAGATGCTTGAATGGCAGGCCGTAGTTGAAGATGTAGCTATGACTATAGAATGGATTGGTCTTGGGATCGATGACTTCGAAACCGAGAGGGGTCGGATAGATGCCAGCCTTGAAGTCGATGCCTCCGCCGAATGCCCAAGGCGTGTGCACTGAGATATTCGCCTCGACGATGTCGATCTGGTTGCGGTCGTGGATGAGGTGGTCGAACAAGCCGAGCGAATGCACGATCCGGGCGTCCGAACCGTACATGCCCTGTAGTTTGAAGCCGTAATCGTAATCGGTCGCCTTCGGATCGGTATCTCTCTCCAGCGTGAGTAACAGCTGGTTCAAGATCGGCCGATTGGCCTTGTCGGTGAACAGTTGGCCATAGTTGACGCCGTTGTTCGGATCCTGCGGATTGCCGACGATGCCGGCGTCTACCTGGCCGCTGAACTTGATGCCGCCCGCCCACTCCGACCAGTTTGCCGGCGGCGCCCACGGCTTGTCCGGTGCCGCGGAACTCGTATTGGCGGGCATTTCGGTTTGCACGGCGGGTGTGTTCTGTACTGGCGGATTGACCTGCGCCCAAGCAGGGGTCGTCGCAGCCAAGGCCACACCGAATGCTAAAGTCCCTTGCTGAAGAAGGTTTTTCCTTCCCTGTGTCAGCCTGGCGGCTGCTTGCATCTGCGGCGTCCTTTTTATGTCTGATCAATCGAGCGCGTAACAACGCTGCAAAACTGCATAAAAAAGCAATACGAAAGACCCGCACTCACGAACCGCTTGGTGCGGTGTTGCACAAACGTTGCAGTTACGTAGTGATTTTTGCTCAATTTCGATGCAGCAACGCACCGTTACGGCGAAGTTTTGATCTAATGTAAAACGGCACGATTCTTGAAAGGAATCGCCTAAGGGCGCCACCCGGCGTTCTTTGAGAAAGGGAGGCTAAGCCGGTGAAGCTAGTCATGGCGATCATCAAACCCTTCAAGCTCGATGACGTGCGCGAGGCGCTCACGTCGATCGGCGTGCAAGGGTTGACCGTCTCCGAAGTCAAAGGCTTTGGCCGCCAGAAAGGTCAAACCGAGATCTACCGCGGGGCGGAATATGAAGTCGCGTTCCTGCCGAAAGTGAAGATCGAGGTCGCCGTTCCAGACGGCCTGACCGACCAGGTGGTGGAAGCCATCATGAAGGCGGGACAGACCGGCAAGATCGGCGACGGCAAGATCTTCGTGTTGGATATCGAACGAGCCGTGCGGATCCGCACCGGCGAGGTGGACGAAGACGCACTATGAAGGATGTCACAAGAATGAAGCGAAATGTTGCCCCGGTCTTCCGATGGCAGAGTTTGGCGGCCTGCTTGCCGATGCTGCTGCTGGCGGGAGCCGCCCTGGCCCAGCCGGCGGTGCCGGGCTCTGCCCCCGCGACTGCCGCAGCCCCGGCAGCGGCCGAGGCGATCGCCAAGATCGACACCGGTGACACCGCCTGGATGCTGACCAGCACGGCGCTGGTGCTGATGATGACGGTGCCGGGCCTGGCCCTGTTCTACGCCGGCATGGTCCGCAAGAAGAACGTGCTCGCAACCCTGATGCAGTCCTTCGCGATCTGCTGCCTGATCACCGTGGTCTGGATGGTCGCCGGCTACAGCCTGACCTTCACCAACGGCTCCGGTGTGACGGCGCCCTTCATCGGTGACCTGTCGCGCTTCTTCCTCAACGGCATCGGCGAGCACATTGCCAAAGGCGTCGACACCCCCTTCGTGCTCGGCGCCGGCAGCGACAACTCGACCGCGTACACGATCCCCGAGAGCGTGTACATGATGTATCAGATGACCTTCGCGATCATCACCCCGGCGCTGATTGCCGGCGCGTTCGCCGACCGCATGAAGTTCAGCGCCATGTGCGTGTTCATGGTGCTGTGGTCGCTGATCGTGTACTGCCCGATCGCTCATTCGGTCTGGAGCGCCACCGGCTACGTGGGTGCCACCATCGGCGCGATCGACTTCGCGGGCGGCACCGTGGTGCACATCAACGCGGGTGTCGCGGGGCTCGTGTGCGCGCTCGTGCTGGGCAAGCGGGTCGGCTACGGCCATGACAACATGGCGCCGTTCAACCTGACCTACGCCGTGATCGGCGCCTCGCTGCTGTGGGTCGGCTGGTTCGGCTTCAACGCCGGGTCGGCGGTGGGTGCCGGCGGACGTGCCGGCATGGCGATGACGGTCACGCAGATCGCCACCGCCGGGGCCGCACTGGCCTGGATGTTCGCGGAGTGGGCGAGCAAGGGCAAACCCTCGGTGCTGGGCATCATCTCGGGCGCGGTGGCGGGGCTGGTCGCCATCACGCCGGCCTCGGGCTACGTGCTGCCCGGGCCGGGGCTGATCATCGGCATCGCGGCCGGCGTGATCTGCTTCTGGTCGGCGACCGGGCTGAAGCACGTGTTCGGCTACGACGACAGCCTGGACACCTGGGGTGTGCACGGCATCGGCGGCATCGTCGGCGCGCTGCTGACGGGCGTGTTCGCCTACGGCCCGCTCTCGGCCACCGATGCGAGCCCGGACGGCACCGTGGGCGGGCTGGCGCAGTTGCTGAAGCAAGCCGAGGCGGTGCTGATCACCCTGGTGTGGAGCGGCGTGATCAGCTTCATCCTGCTCAAGCTGATCGATGCGACGATCGGCCTGCGCGTGACCCGCGACCAGGAGATGGAGGGGCTCGACATCGTGCTCCACGGCGAAACCATCGGGTAACCCGCGGAACGGCTCGGTAGCTCAGTAGGGTGGGCTGCTCGCAGCCCACCCCCGCGACGCCGAAAGTGGCGGGCTGCGAGCAGCCCACCCTACGGAAACAAAAAGGCCCCCTCCCGTCGCCGGAAGGGGGCCTTTTCTTTGGCCTGGTTAGACCGAGTAGTACATCTCAAACTCGACCGGGTGCGGCGTGTGCTCGAAGCGATACACTTCACCCCACTTCAGTTCGATGTAGCTCTCGATCTGATCGGTGGAGAACACGTCGCCGGCGAGCAGGAACTCGTGGTCCGCGGCCAACGCGCCGAGCGCCTCCCGCAGCGAACCGCACACCGTCGGAATGCCCTTCAGCTCCTCCGGCGGCAGGTCGTACAGGTCCTTGTCCATCGGCTCGCCCGGATGGATCTTGTTGCGGATGCCGTCCAATCCAGCCATCAGCAGCGCCGAATACGCCAGGTATGGGTTGGCCGACGGATCGGGGAAACGGACCTCGACGCGCTTGGCCTTCGGGCTAGTGGTGTAGGGGATGCGGCACGACGCCGAGCGGTTGCGCGCGGAATAGGCCAGCAGCACCGGCGCCTCGAAGCCCGGGATCAGGCGTTTGTAGCTGTTGGTGCTGGGGTTGGTGAAGGCGTTCAGCGCCTTGGCGTGCTTGATGATGCCGCCGATGTAATATAGGCACATCTCCGACAGATCGGCGTAGCCATTGCCGGCGAACAGCGGCTTGCCGTCCTTCCAGATCGACTGGTGGGTGTGCATGCCGGTGCCGTTGTCGCCATAGATCGGCTTCGGCATGAACGTCGCCGTCTTGCCGTAGCTATGGGCGACGTTGTGGACGCAGTACTTATAGATCTGCATCTCGTCGGCCATCTTGGTCAGCGTCGCGAAGCGGGTGCCGAGCTCGTGCTGGGACTGCGCCACCTCGTGGTGATGCTTCTCGATGACAAGGCCCATCTCGCCCATCGTGGACAGCATCTCGGCGCGCAGGTCGCTCTCGCTGTCGACCGGCGGCACCGGGAAATAGCCGCCCTTGATGCTGGGACGATGGCCCATGTTGCCTTCCGGATAGTCCTTCATCCGGGACTCGGGGCCCTCGATGCTGTCGATGTGGTAGGTGCCGTAGTTGCCGCCGGTGCCGAACCGGACGCTGTCGAAGATGAAGAACTCGGCCTCGGCCCCGGTGACGATGGTGTCGCCAATGCCGGTCGACTTCAGATAGGCCTCGGCCAGCTTGGCGGTGGCCCGCGGGTCACGCGAGTAGTACTGTCCGGTGGACGGCTCGATGATGTCGCAGAAGATGATCAGCGACGGCTTGGCCGCGAACGGGTCCAGCACGGCGGTGGCACAATCCGGCATCAGGATCATGTCGCTCTCATTGATCGCCTTCCAGCCGGCGATGGACGAACCGTCGAACATAAAGCCGCCCGTCAGGCTGTCCTCGTCCACGGTCGAGATGTGCTGCGCGGTGTGCTGCCACTTGCCCCGCGGGTCGGTGAACCGCAGGTCCACGTACTCGACGGAATGCTCCCGGATCATCTCCAGAACTTTGGACGCTTCGCTCGCCGCCCCAGTCATCACTGCCTTCTTTGCCATACTGCCCTTATCTCCTGATTGACGGCGGCCCAATGCCGCCGTGTTAGACTGCTTCTTCGCCGCGCTCACCGGTGCGGATCCGAACCACTTCCTCGATATTGCTGACGAAGATCTTGCCGTCCCCGATCCGCCCGGTCCGCGCCGCGTTCACGATCGCTTCCAGCGCCCGTTCCACGAGGTTGTCCGCACAGACCAGTTCGATTTTCACCTTGGGCAGGAAGTCCACGACGTATTCCGCGCCGCGGTACAGCTCCGTATGGCCCTTCTGCCGGCCAAACCCCTTGGCTTCGACGACGGTTATGCCCTGGAGCCCCACTTCATGCAGTGCATCCTTAACCTCATCGAGCTTGAATGGCTTGATGACCGCCTCGATCTTCTTCACCTCGTTTCCCCCAATCGCCTGCCGCATATCGGGGTGCGACAGCGAGGAAAGGTTGCATGCGCCGTGCCAGGGGGCAATGCGCCCGGCATAAGCTTGCCATGCGGATTGAATGCCCGGTGGCATGGCCCCATAGTCCCGGACCGTCCTGCAGGAGCCTGTTCGATTGAAGCCAGCCAACGAATTGCTGTCCGGTATCGGCACGACCGTCTTCACCGTCATGTCCGCCCTGGCCGTGCAGCACGGCGCCATCAACCTCGGCCAGGGTTTCCCGGATACCGACGGCCCGGACGATGTACTCGCGGCCGCGGCCGCAGCGCTGCACGACGGGCGTAACCAATATCCGCCGCTGACCGGCGTGCCCGAGCTACGCAGCGCCGTCGCTGCCATCAACGCCCGGTTCTACGGCCTGGACATCGACCCGGCGACCGAGGTGGTGGTGACCTCCGGCGCCACCGAGGCGATCACGGCCAGCCTGATGGCCCTGCTCAACCCCGGCGACGAGGTCGTGCTGATCGAGCCGCTCTATGACACCTACCTGCCGATCGTGCGCATGCTGGGCGCCGTTCCGCGCCTGGTGCGCCTGCAACCGCCGAAATGGGAGCTGCCGCGGGCCGAACTGGCGGCGGCTTTCGGGCCGAAAACCAAGGCCATCCTGCTGAACACGCCGATGAACCCGACCTCCAAGGTGTTCACCGCGGCCGAACTTGCCTTCATCGCGGACCTGCTGGTGAAGCACGATGCCTACGCCGTGTGCGACGAGGTCTACGAGCACCTGACCTATGACGGCTGGCGGCACATCCCGCTGATGACGCTGCCGGGTTTGCGCGAGCGCTGCCTGCGCATCGGCAGCGCCGGCAAGACGTTCAGCCTGACCGGCTGGAAGGTCGGCTACATCACCGCCCCCGCCCCGCTGGCCTTGCTGGCGGCCCGCGCGCACCAGAACCTGACGTTCACCACTCCACCCAACCTGCAGCGCGCGGTCGCGGTAGGGTTGGCGAAGGACGACGCGTATTTCGCCGGGCTGTCGGGCGCGCTGGAGGGCAAGCGCGACCGGCTTGCGGCGGGCTTGGCAGCGATCGGGTTCGGCGTGCTGCCGAGCCAGGGCAGTTACTTCGTGTCCGCCGATTTCAGCCCGCTCGGGTTCGCGGGCGACGACGTGGCGTTCTGCCGCCATATCACCGAGGCGGCGAAGGTCACCGCGATCCCGGTCAGTGCCTTCTACGACGCCGCCGGTGGGCCGGCACCGGGCCACTACGCACGGTTCGCGTTCTGCAAGGCGGATGCGATCCTGGACGAGGCGGTCAGCCGGCTGGAACGCCATTTCTCGGCCCGGCGCGGCATGCAGTTGCCCGCAACGGGCTAGATCAGGCTCGCCGAGTGCTGCAGCATGGACACGTCACCAGCCGCTTTGCCACAACGGACTTACCAAGGCTCTTGCCACTGCGGCCGGGTCAAATTCGAAATCAGCGCCGATCTGGACCACGTCCGGGTTTGTGACTGCTCGCTTTGCCGGCGTCGCGGTGCCCTGATCCATCGGGTGGAACCTGGGGCATTCCGGCTGCTAACGGCCCTGGACGACCTGACCTGCTACACCTTCAACACGCATACGGCCCGGGACTACTTCTGCCCCAATTGTGGCATCCTGCCGTTTAGGCGTCCCCGCACGGCGCCTGGGGCATGGGGCATTAATGTTCGCTGCCTGGATGGGGTCGATGTCGGGGCTATTCCGGTCAAACACGTGTTCGGCAGCCGGCTTGGCTGAGTTGAGTACCGGCAAACATTGACGGAGACCGGCTCCCGGCGCTACGTCCGCAGCCCTGGTGGCGGACGTAGCTCAGTTGGTAGAGCGCCGGTTTGTGGTACCGGTTGTCGCGGGTTCGATCCCCGTCGTTCGCCCCAGGCTCGCCTCCAGCATTCACCGATGTTGAAATGCTGCAGTGGCGGCTGATCATTGGGTCATGGACGCACGAATTCCATCTATGACCGATATGTCGCAGGTCTTGGCAGAACTCGAGCGAGGCAAGGCCGATGCGAAGGCGGGCAGGACCACGCCGATCGAGCCCGTATTGCACCGCATGCTCGACGTTGCTGACGAATTGGATGCACATCAGGACCGGAGTGACACTGCTGTCCTCAAGGCGTGACGTCGCTTAGCTCGGATGCCCAGCGCCATCTCGACGAACCGACAGCCTATTACGCCGGCAAAAGCCGCCCAGGGGCCATTCGAAACCTTGTTGCCGCCGTGCGCAGGGGATGGCTAAAATCGAGCGAACCCCAAGTGAGGGATCGTTGGCGCCGCGACCCTACACCGACACGGCTGATTCCGTCATCATTGGTATCTACCACGAGGCGGCAGACATTCCGCATCGTATGTGACCTTGCAGACCCCTCCAGCCCTGATCCTCGCCGGCGGCCAGGCTCGTCGCATGGGCGGAGGCGACAAATCCCTCACGCTCCTAAGCGGCCAGACATTACTCGCCCGAATTCTTGATACGCTCGCGCCAGATCACCCTCAAATCGCCATCTCTGCCAATGGCGACCCGGCCCGATTTGGCACCCAACTTCCCGTTCTCCCCGACCCGATTGCCGGCCAAGGCCCGCTCGGCGGCGTATTGGCCGGGTTGGAATGGGCCGCTGCATTGAGTGCGCTGTGGCTGCTCACCCTGCCCGGAGACACGCCGCTCATCCCGACGGGCGTTGCGGCGACCCTGTCACCCGGGCCGTCCGTGGCCGAAAGCGGCGGTCGGCGGCACCACCTTGTGGCGCTCTGGCCCGTCGCTTGCGCCCCCGCTCTCCGCACGTGGCTATTGCAACCTGGCACCCGCAGCGTGCGGGCATTTGCCGAAACGCTGGCCATGCGCCCGGTCCCCTTCGCCGGCGACCCGTTCGTCAACGTCAACACACCGGCTGATCTCGCCGGGCTCGAACGCCGCATCTCCCACACTGGCACGTGATGTGCTTCCCTGCCGCACCAATCGGTTGGGGATTAGACGAATGAAGCGTTTGTGGATGGTGGCCGCCGTGCTGGTCGCCGGAGTGGGCACCGCGCGGGCCGAGGATATCGTGATCGGCGCCATCTACCCGCTGACCGGCAACGCGGCCCAGATCGGCGCCGATGCGCAGGCTGCCGTCGGCACCATCGTCGACATCATCAACAACGAGCACGCGCCCATCCCGATGCTGCTCGGCGCCGGCGGCGGGCTGCCGCACTTCAACCACAACCACATCAAGGTCATCTTCGCCGACCACCAGAACGACCCGCAGAAGGCCCGCAGCGAGGCCGAGCGGCTGATTACGCAGGAGCACGTGGTCGCGCTGATCGGCAGCTACACCAGTGCCACCGCCGCCACGATCAGCCAGGTCGCCGAGCGCTACGAGGTGCCCTACATCGCGATGGACAACTCCTCGCCGTCGCTGAACCAGCGCGGGCTGAAGTGGTTCTTCCGTACCAGCCCGCACGACGAGATGTTCACCGCCGCCATGTTCGACTTCATGAAGGCCGAGGGCGAGAAGACCGGCCACCCGGTGAAATCCGTCGCGCTGTTCTACGAGGACAGCATCTTCGGCACCGACAGCTCCAACGTGCAGCGCAAGATGGCGCAGGCGGCGGGCATGACGGTCGCGGCGGACATCAAGTACCGCGCCAACTCGCCCTCGCTGTCGGCCGAGGCGCAGCGGCTGAAATCCGCCAACGCGGACATGGTGATGCCGTCGTCCTACACGTCGGACGCGATCCTGCTGATGCGCTCGATGAACGAGATCGGCTATCACCCGATGGTGCTGGCGCAGGCCGCCGGGTTCCAGGAGCAGTCGTTCATCGACGCCGCCGGGCCACTGGCCGAGGGCGTGATGAGCCGCAGCAGCTTCGCGCTGGACGCCGCCAAGTCCCGCCCGGCGATCCCGGCGGTGGATGCGATGTACAAGGCAAAGGCGAACAAGGACCTGAACGACAACACCTCGCGCCAGATCGTGGCGGTGCAGGTCCTAGCCGACGCGATCGATCGCGCCGGGTCGTCCAAGCCGGAGGACATCCGGGTCGCGCTCACCAAGACCGACGTGCCCGGCGACCAGACCATCATGCCGTGGAAAGGCATCAAGTTCGACAGCACCGGCCAGAACACCGAGGCGACACCGGTGATCCAGCAGATCGAGCATGGTGTGTATCACACCGTCTACCCGGCGGACGTCGCGGTGCAGGCGCCGGTCTGGACGGTCGGTAAGTAAGGTCGGGGTGGCAAGTAGTTGGATCTGAACACCGTCCTGCAGGTCGCGCTGAGCGGCCTGCTGATGGGGCTGATCTACGCGTTGGTCGCCGCCGGGCTGAGCCTGATCTTCGGCCTGATGGACATCGTGAACTTCGCGCATGGCGAGCTGCTGATGCTCGCCATGTACGCAACCGTGCTGCTGAACGCGGCGACCGGGCTGGATCCGCTGCTGCAATTGCCGCTGGTGGCGGTGGGGATGTTCGGGCTGGGGGTTGCGATCTACCGCGGGCTGATCGCGCGCGCGCTGGGTGTGCAGTTCAACCGCGGCATGGTGCAGATCTTTGTCACCTTCGGGCTGGCGATTTTCATCCGGGGCGCGGCGCAGTTCGCATTCGGCGGCGATTTCCGCAGCGTGCAGGTGAGTTGGCTCGGTAACCGCACGGCCGATTTGGGTGGGGTCTACGTGCCGCTGCCCCAACTGGCGGCGAGCCTGGTGTGCCTGCTGGCGTTCGCAGCGCTGCTCGGCATCAACCGCACCGAGTTCGGACGCGCGCTGGAGGCGACCCGGGAGGACCGGGACGCGGTGGCGCTGATCGGCATCGACCGCGACCGAATCTTCGCGATGGGCTGGGGCCTGGGCGCCGCAGCCGTGGGCATCGCCGGCACCATGCTGGCCACGTTCTACTACGTGTCCCCCACCGTCGGCGCCAACTTCGCACTGATTGCATACGTGACCGTGGCGCTGGGCGGGTTCGGCTCGTTGACCGGCGCTCTGGTGGCCGGCGTGGTGATCGGCGAGGTGGAGGCGATCACCGCCCAGCTATTCGAGCCATCGCTGAAGCAGGTCGGCATGTTCGCGATCTACCTGGTCGTGCTGATGGTCCGCCCACGCGGGTTGTTCGGGAAAATCTGATGGGCACAACAATCGCTCCCCCTCCCCTTGAGGGAGGGGGCCGGGGGGAGGGGTGGCCACACCTCCAATATTTAGCCGGTTGCGACCTGCGATGGCCGAGGTCCTACGCGTGGCCACCCCTCACCCCGCCCCTCTCCCTCAAGGGGAGAGGGAGTAGCGAATGACCAACACCATCACCCGGCGCCGCCGCACGGAACTGATCGTGGGCGCGATCGCCCTCGTGGTTCTCGCCGTGTTGCCGTTGCCGATCCGCGATGTCTACACGCAGAACCTGATCATCCTGACCATCCTGTATGCCGGGCTGTCGCAGGCCTGGAACATCCTCGGCGGCTATTGCGGGCAGATCTCGCTCGGGCACGGACTGTATTTCGGCATCGGCGCGTATGTCTCGACCCTGATGTTCGTGAACGCCGGTATCCCGCCCACCATCGGCATGTTCGCCGCCGGCGTGGTGGGGGCGGCCGTGGCCCTGCTGGTGGGGTGGCCATGTTTTCGGCTGTCCGGCCACTATTACGCCATTGCCACCGTCGTCGTGGGCGAGATCGGCTACCTGTTGTTCCTGAACTGGGACTTCGTCGGCGCCGCCACCGGCGTCTACGTGCCGTTCCACGGCCAGAACTGGATGGAGCTGCAATTCCGCACCTCCAAGCTGCCGTTCCACTACGTCGTGCTCGCCTTTGCCGCGATCACCTGGATCGTCGCCTGGTTCATCGAGGGCTCGCGCTGGGGCTATTCCTGGCGCGCCGTGCGGGACGACGCTATCGCCGCGCGCTCGCTGGCCGTGCGGATCTTCCCGTCCAAGATGGCCGCGGCGGCGATCAGCGGCTTCTTCACGGCCATGGGCGGAGCGATCTATGCCCAATACGTGGGCTATATCGACCCGGACAGCGTGATGTCCGCCTCATTCTCCATCCTGATCGCCCTGCCGGCCGTGCTCGGCGGCGTCGGCACGCTGTGGGGACCGCTGATCGGCGCCATCGTGTTGATCCCCACCAGCGAGTTGACCCGGTCCTACCTCGGCGGCGCGGGCGGCGTGGACCTGATGATCTATGGCGGACTGATCGTCGTTATTTCCCTCGCGCGTCCCGCCGGGCTGGTCAGCCTGATCGGCCCCCGCCGCAAGTTGGTGCCCGATGCCCCCGCTGCTTGAAGTCGACAACGTCTCCAAGTCGTTCGGCGGGGTCGCAGCCAATGTCGAGATCAGCTTCGACGTGGCCGCAGGCGAGATCCTCGGCCTGATCGGCCCCAACGGCGCCGGCAAGACGAGCATGTTCAATTCCATCTCCGGCGAGGTGTCCCCGGACCGCGGCGAGATCCGGCTGGACGGCAAGCGCATCTCCGGCGCCGGCCCGCTCGCCTGCGCACGGGCCGGGATCGCCCGCACGTTCCAGGTGGTGCGCTCGTTCGACAGCATGACCGTGCTCGAGAACGTCATGGTCGGCGCGTTCAGCCGCACCAGCCGCGCCCACGAGGCCATGGCTGCGGCGGAACGCGTGCTCGACACCACCGGGCTGGCCGCCCGCGCCGACCGTCTTGCCCATTCGCTCACCCCGCCCGAGAAACGCCGGCTGGAGATCGCCCGCGCGCTCGCCACCCGCCCCCGCGTGCTGCTGCTGGACGAGATGCTCACCGGGCTCACCCCGACCGAGGCGCAATCCGGCGTGCAGTTGATCCGCGACATCCGCGACACGGGGATCACCGTGATCATGGTCGAGCACGTGATGGAGATCCTGCTGCCGCTGATCGACCGGGCCGTGGTGCTCAACCTCGGCCGCGTGCTGACCCAGGGCCTGCCCAAGGATCTGGTGCGCGACCCGGCAGTCATCCGCGCCTATCTGGGCGACAAATATGCCGCCTGACACCATCCTGACGCTCGACAACGTCTCCGCCGCCTACAAGGGCCTCAAGGCGCTGCAAGGTGTGTCGCTCGAGGTCGGGCGCGGCGAGATCGTGGCCGTGGTCGGTGCCAACGGGGCGGGCAAGAGCACGCTGCTGCGCGCCATCGCCGGGCAGGTGTCGACCGGCGGCGCCATCACCTTCGACGGCCAGCCGCTGGCGCACGTCGCCCCCCACCGCATCACCCGCATGGGCGTGGGCCTGGTGCCGGAAGGCCGCCGCCTGTTCCCGCGGCTGAGCGTGGAGGACAACCTCCGCCTCGGTGCCTATGCCCGCCGCGGTCACCCCGACCGGTTCAAACCGCTGGACACGGTGTTCGAACTGTTCCCCCGCCTGCAGGAACGCCTGAGCCAGCGTGCCGAAACCCTCTCGGGCGGCGAGCAGCAGATGCTGGCGATCGGCCGCGCCCTGATGACCGGTCCGCGCCTGTTGATGCTGGACGAACCGAGCCAGGGCATTGCGCCGAAACTGGTGGACGACATCCTGGCCGCCGTCGGCCGCATCCGCGACCTGGGCGTGACGGTGCTGCTGGTCGAGCAACGCCTGGCCGAAGCGCTGGACCTGGCCGATCGGGCGTATGTACTGCAGACCGGCCGCATCGTGATATCCGGCCCCGCGAAGGAGATTGCGGCCGATGACGGGGTGCGCCGGGCTTATCTGGGGCTGTAACCTCTGCCGTGCTATGCTGGCGCCATGAGCGTCGCGCTGCAACAAACCTGGACGGCGGAGCACTTCCTGACCTGGGCTGCCGCACAGGAGGGCCGCTACGAGTTCGATGGCGTTCGCCCCGTCGGCATGACCGGTGGTAACGCCGACCACAACAGGGTGATGATCAACATCCACGCGGCCCTGCGATCGCGGCTGCGCGGGACGCCGTGTGCCGTGTTCGGCCCCGATCTCGGCGTGCAAACGGGGGCCGCGATCCGCTATCCGGATGCTCTGGTCACCTGCACGAAATTCCCCGGCACCGAAGGGCTTGCGCCGGACGTGTGCATCGTGTTCGAGGCACTGAGCCCCTCCACCGCCAGCAACGACCGGATCACCAAGGTGCGGGACTATGTCCTTGTCCCCTCGATACGCAGCTACGTAATGGTCGAAACCCGATTTGCCGGCGTGATGGTTCTGCATCGGGACACCGACGGGGCAGCCTGGACCGCGACGGCTCTCACGCTCGCCGACATTTTGGGTTTGCCGGAGATCGGCGTCGAAATCCCGGTCGCTGAATTCTACGAGGATGTCGCATTCAACCCTGAGCCAGAGGACGCTCCCTAGCGACGATTCTGGCGCGGAGATTGCACGCCAGGGCCCGACCGCGGAATGATGCCGGGGACAAGGAGCACTGAAGATGAACCGCCTGACCCGCCGCGGCTTGGCCGCCGCTGCCGCCATCGTGCCCGCCGCCGCGCTGATCGGGGAAGCCCGCGCGCAAGGCACCACCGAACCCGCGATCGACCGCGTGACCCGCACCAAGACGCTGCGCATCTCCGCCCTGCCCGGCGAAGCACCCTACTTCGCCAAGGACCTCGCCACCGGCACCTGGAAGGGCGCCTGCATCGAGATGGCGGACGACATCGCCAAGGTGTTCGACGCCAAGGTGGAATACGTCGAAGGCACCTATGGCACCTCCGTGTTGGACCTGCAGGCCAACAAGGTCGACCTCGCCTTTGCGCTGAACCCCACCCCGGCGCGGGCGCTGGCGATCGGGTTCACCCACAGCTTCATCACCCACCCGTTCGGCTGCATCGCCAAGGCCGGGTTCACGCCCAAGACCTGGGACGATCTGAACAAGCCCGAGATCCGCATCATCTGCGACATCGGCTCGCTGCACGAGGTCGCGGCCCGGCGTTACTGCCCCAAGGCGCAGATCACGGCGTTGAAGACGCGCGACGAATGCACCCTGTTCTTCCAGTCCGGCCGCGCCGACGCCTTCATCCTCGCCGCCATGCTCGGCCTGTCCACGCTGGCGAAGAACCACTCACTGGGCACGTACCAGCTGCTGACCGGCCCGGTCGTGGCGCTGCCGAGCAATTTCGGCGTGCGGCGGGAGCCGGATACCCGGTTCATCGAGGTGCTGAACGCCTGGATCGACTTCAACCGCGGCACCGGGCAGGTGCGGGAATTCCTGCTGGACGGCCTGGCGCTGAACGGCGTCCAGCGGGACGACTTGCCGCCGAACCTGACATTCTGATGCCAATAGTACCGTCATGCCAGGGCTTGACCCTGGTATCCACGGCGCTCCACAGGCACCGACTCACCCGTCTTGCATGCAATCGTGCCAGCAACTCATCCGACGTCAGAACACCAACCCCGTGGATACCAGGGTCAAGCCCTGGCATGACGGGAGCTGGCTAGCGTTGGGCTACCAGTGGAGCTTTGGCTTCCTCCTCCGCTACACGCATCTGTTCGTGGTGGGGGTGGAGGTCACGCTCGCCTACACCATCGGCACGATCCTGCTCGGGTTGCTGCTCGGCCTGTTAATCGGGCTCGGGCGGCTGTCGAAATCGCGGCTGCTCATCATCCCGCTGGTGGGACTGGTCGAGGCATTCCGCTGCACGCCGCTGCTCGTGCAGATCGTTTGGTTCTACTACGCGCTACCTGTGATCCTGAATGTCCAGATCCCGGCCGTGGCAGCGGCGACGCTGGTGCTGTCGTTCTACACCGCCGCTTTTTACGCCGAAATTTTCCGCGGCGGCATTCTCTCCATCGAGCGCGGCCAATGGGATGCGGCGCGCGCCATCGGGCTGCGGCCCTGGCAGGTGATGCGCCTTGTGGTGCTACCGCAGGCGGTGCGTCGCATGGTGCCGCCCTTCCTGAACCAGTCGATCACCCAGCTGAAGAACACCTCGCTGGTCTCCACCATCGCCGTGCCGGACCTGCTCTACCAGGGCACGCTGATCACGGCCGACACCTATAAGCCACTCGAGGTCTACACGGCGGTGGCGGTGATCTACTTCGTGCTGCTGTTCCCCACGACCCGGCTCGTCCAATGGTACGAAGGCCGGTTGGCGAACGGCCGCTAGCCGTGGGGGACTTTTCGTTACCTTTGCATCTGCATGATCTGGTCCATCGGCAGCATCATGTTGTGGTTCATCTGGCTCATGATGTACAGCGACCCGGCGATCAGCAGGAACACGATCAGCACGCCGAACGCCAACGCCATGACGTTGTTGGTGCTGTCCGGTCCGCTGGTGATGTGCAGGAAGAACACCAGGTGCACGCCCATCTGCGCCACCGCCAGCACGGCGATTGCGATCGGGATGCTCGGCCCCCAGACCAGCGACGTGCCCGCGACGACGAACGAGACGCAGGTCAGCAGGACGGCAAGGCCGAGCCCAACCAGGTAACCCGTCAGGCCCTCCGAAGGCTCGTCGCTGCCGATCCGGTCGTCGCCGGGTGCCCGGTCGTCCTCGTGGCGGTCGTCGATGCGCTGAGCCTCGCTCATTGGCCGGATCCTATCAGGTAGACCACCGAAAACAGCGCAACCCAGATGATGTCCAGGGCGTGCCAAAACAGACTGAAGCATAACATCCGGCGCATGATGTCGGGCCGGAACCCCTTGGCGAACACCTGCGCCATCATTGTCAGCAGCCAAAGCAGGCCGATGCTGACGTGCAACCCGTGGCAGCCGACCAGGGTGAAGAACGCGGACAGGAAGGCACTGCGCTGCGGGCCGGCGCCGATGGCGATCAGCCCCACGAACTCCTTCACCTCGAGGAAGATGAAGATCGCACCCAGCACGAAGGTGATCGCCATCGCGCCATAGAACATGGCGGGCTTGCCACGCGAGGCGCCGATGCTGGCCAGACCGCAGGTGAAGCTGGAGGCGAGCAGGCACGCCGTCTCGATCGCGACGTTGGTGAGGTCGAATATTTGTTTGCCAGAGGGCCCGCCGGCCGTGGCGTTCGACAGCACCGCGAACGTCGCGAAAAACGCGGAGAACATGATGATGTCGCTGAGCAGGAAGATCCAGAACCCGTACCCGACGACGATGCGCTTGGATGCCAGGCTGCCGTGCCCGTGCTCGGACTTCGGGTCGCGCTGGTGTCCGGCGCCATGCCCGAGCCGGTAGGGGTCGGCATGCCGGCCGGCCGCGTGTGCGCTCATACCGCGTTCGCTTTCATGCGCTCCAGGACGTCCATGCGGGCGCGGCGGTTGGCTCGGTTGACGCGGGCGACCTCCTCCACCGGGATCATCTCCTCCGTCCGGTCACGCCAGGCGAAGCCCACGAACACCGCGAAAGCACCGACGAAGGCCACGCCGACCATCCACCAGATGTGCCAGATCAGCGCGAAGCCCATGAACGTCGCGAAGAAGGCGCACATGAAGCCGGTCGGGCTGTTCCGCGGCATCTCGATTTCCTCGTACTCCGGCTCGTCGGCGAGATGGAGCTGTTCGAAGGCGCGCTGCTTGATGCCCCAGTACGGCTCCTCGCCCTCGACGTGCGGCAGCACGGCGAAGTTGAAGGACGGCGGCGGCGAGGCGGTCGCCCACTCGAGCGAGCGGCCATCCCAGGGATCGCCGAATTCGTCGCGCAGCTCGTCGCGATGACGGATGCTGTAGACCAGCTGGGCGATCTGCAGACCGATGCCGGCCGTGATGATCAGCGCCCCGACGGCGGCCACCAGCAGCCACGGACGCCAGGCGGGCACGTCGTAGTGCTGCATACGCCGGGTCATGCCCTCGAGGCCCAGCACATAAAGGGGGGCGAACGCCACCCAGAAGCCGATCTGCCAGCACCAGAACGACGCCTTGCCGAGCCCCTCGTGCAGCCGGAAGCCAAACGCCTTCGGGAACCAGTAATTGTATCCCGCGAAGGCGCCGAACAGCACGCCGCCGATGATGACGTTGTGGAAGTGCGCCACCAGGAACAGGCTGTTGTGCAGCACGAAGTCCGCCGGAGGCACCGCCAGCAGCACACCCGTCATACCGCCGATCACAAAGGTGATCATGAAGCCGATCGCGAACATCATGGCAGTGGAGTAGACGACCCGGCCGCCATACATCGTGAACAGCCAGTTGAACACCTTCACGCCCGTCGGCACGGCGATGATCATCGACATGATGCCGAAGATGGCGTTCACGTCGCCGCCGGCACCCATGGTGAAGAAGTGGTGCAGCCAGACGGTGAAGGCGAGCACGAAGATCGCCATCGTCGCCATCACCATCGAGCGGTAGCCGAACAGGGGCTTGCGTGAGAAGGTGGACACCACTTCGGAGAACACGCCAAATGCGGGTAAGATGAGGATGTAAACCTCGGGGTGTCCCCACGCCCAGATGAGGTTCATGAACATCATGACGTTGCCGCCACCGTCATTGGTGAAAAAGTGGAAGCCCATGTACCGGTCCAGCGTCAGCATCGCCAGCGTCGCGGTCAGGATCGGGAAGGCGGCGGTGATCAGCAGGCTGGAAGCGAGCGTCGTCCAGCAGAACATCGGCATGCGCAGATAGGTCATACCCGGCGCGTGCATTTTGAGCACGGTGGTCACGAAGTTCACGCCGGTGAGCAGCGTCCCAACACCTGAGATCTGCAGCGACCAGAGGTAATAGTCTACGCCTACGCCGGGCGAGTAGGCGAGCTCGGATAGCGGCGGGTAGGGCAGCCAGCCGGTGCGGGCGAACTCACCCACCACCAGCGACAAATTGACCAGCAGCGCGCCCGTCGCGGTGAGCCAGAAGCTGACGGAGTTGAGCGTGGGGAACGCCACGTCGCGCACGCCGAGTTGCAGCGGCACGACAAAGTTCATCAGGCCGATCACGAACGGCATCGCAACGAAGAAGATCATCAGCGTGCCGTGGGCCGAGAAGATCTGGTCGTAGTGTTCCGGCGGCAAATAGCCGCCCGAGTGGTATGCGAGCGCCTGTTGCGAACGCATCAGGAGCGCGTCGCTGAATCCGCGCAACAGCATGACGAGCGCCAGCAGGCAATACATGATGCCGACGCGCTTGTGGTCGACACTGGTGATCCACTCTTTCCAAAGGTACGGCAGCCAACCTTTGAACGTGACGAGGGCAAGCACGCCGATGACCACGACGCCCACGAGGGCAGCCGCGGCGAGAGGAATGGGCTGGTCGAACGGGATCGCCGACCAAGTGAGCTTTCCGAGCATCTACTGCACCGTCCGGTTGGAGACATCGACAGAGGGCGTCCCGGCCTGCGGGCCTGGGGCGGGCGGAATTTGTTGGGTGACGATCTTGGCGAAGATCGTCGGATCGGCATCGTGGTAGGTGAACGGCGCCACGTGGCTGCTCTGTTTGGACAGGGTCGCGTAGCTCGCGGCGTCCAGCACCGGGCCGCCGGCGGCCCGGGTCGTGGTGACCCAGTTCGCAAACTGGTCGGCGGGCAAGGCATGCACCTGGAAATTCATGTCGGAGAAGCCGTCGCCGCTATAGTGCGACGACTGGCCATAATATGTGCCGGGCTTGTCCGAGATCAGGTTCAGCGTCGAGGTCATGCCGTTCATCGTGTAGATCATGCTGCCCAGCTGCGGGATGAAGAACGCGTTCATCACGCTCGCCGACGTCAGCGAGAAGTGCAGCGGAACGCCAGCGGGGACGACCAATTCGTTCACGCTGGCCACGTGCTGGTCGGGATAGATGAACAGCCATTTCCAATCCAGCGAGACGCCTTCGATCTCGATCGGTTTGTTGTTGGACACGATCGGCACCGCCGGGTCGAGTTCGTGGGAGGCGACCCAGGTCACGCCGCCCAGCAGCATGATCGTGAGCGTCGGGATGCCCCAGACGATCAGCTCGATGGCGCCGGAATAGCCCCAGTCGGGCAGGTATTTGGCCTTGGCGTTGGAGGCGCGGAACCACCAGGCGAATGCCGCCGTGGCGACAATGGTGGGGATCACGATCGCCAGCATGATCGCCAGGGAGTCGAGCAGGATCGTCTTCTCGGACGTACCGATAAAGCCCTGTGGATCGAGTACAGCCGGTTGACAGGCCCCCAGCGTCAGCGGTGCCAGGAGAATGGCCCATCGCAAGGTCTTGAGGGCGGGACGCCAGTGGCGGGTTTGGTTATGAGGCGTCGGCGTGGCGCGCATCGCTAACCTTCCATGTTCGGGGATGGGACAACGGCGATGTGTGGGCGAGGGACCGCTTGGCAAGCGCTCCATACGCAGGCTGAGCCGCGCGTGCCACCCCAAAACGCGTTCAACTCGGATGCAGGCGCTCGACCGTTTCGGCCTCCAAGCAGGCAGCCTGGTCTTGGGCGGGACATATCGCCTTGCCGTGACCCGGTGCGGCATGGTCTGTGGCGCCATGACGTCGCTCACTGCCCGGGCGCGGCTGGCCGGGGTGGTCGGCTGGCCGGTGTCCCATTCCCGCTCCCCCTTGCTGCACAACCACTGGCTGGCGCGGTACGGCATCGATGGCGCCTATGTGCCGCTGCCGGTCCGGCCGGAGGATCTGGCGAGCGAGGTGGCCCGGCTGCGCGCCGCCGGGTTCCGCGGCGTGAACGTGACCGTGCCGCACAAGGTCGCCGTGGCGGCCCTGTGCGACGAGTTGCGGCCGGCAGCGCTTCGGGCGGGGGCGGTGAACACGCTGGTCTTCACCGAGGCGGGCGTGGTGGGGGACAACACCGACGGCGCCGGTTTCCTCGCCAACCTGCGGGCCCATGCTGCCCCCTTTGGCCCGGCCTTGTTGCTCGGGGCCGGCGGGGCGGCCCGCGCCATCGCCGCCGCACTGCTCGCCGAGGGGGTGGCCGTGACCATCGCGAACCGCACGCCCGCGCACGCCGCCGACCTGGCCGCCGTGTTGCCGGGGCTGCGGACCATCCCGTGGCACGAGCGTCATGCGCTCGGCGGCGTCGCACTGCTGGTGAACACGACCAGCCTGGGGATGACCGGCCAGCCGCCGCTCGAGATGGATCTCGCCGGGGCCCCGCCGGGCATGGCGGTCTGCGACATCGTCTACGCCCCGCTGGAGACCAGGCTGCTCGCCGCCGCTCGGGCGCGCGGCCTGCTGGCCGTCGGCGGCTTGGGCATGCTGCTGCACCAGGCGGCGCCCGGCTTCGCCGCCTGGTTCGGTGTGCAGCCGGACGTGGACGCGGCCCTGTACGATTTGGTGGCAAGCGACCTGGCGGCTGCCGGGCTATGAAGATCATCGGACTGACCGGCGGGATCGGCATGGGCAAGTCGACCGCCGCCAAGGTATTTCGCCGCGCCGGCATCCCCGTGTTCGATGCGGACGCCGCCGTCCATCGCCTGCAGGCCCCCGGGGGCGCCGCGCTCCCCGCAATCGAGGCCGCCTTTCCCGGCACCGTGCAGGACGGCGTGCTCGACCGGACCCGACTGCGCGCGGCGGTGGTCGGCAACGAGGCGGCGATGAAGCAGCTGGAGCGCATCATGCATCCCCGGGTGCGCCGCCTGGAGCATGCCTTTCTCGCCCGTGCCCGGCGCAGCCGCGCCCCCGCCGCCGTGCTCGACGTACCCTTGCTGCTGGAGACCGGTGGCGAGACGCGGGTTGACGTGGTGGTGGTCGTCTCCGCCCCGCGGTCGGTGCAGATCGCCCGCCTGCGCCGCCGCCGCGGCATGACCCCGGCGCAGATCGACGCTATCATCGCCCGGCAAATGCCCGATTCGCAGAAACGCCGCCGCGCCGATCTCGTGGTCCCGACCGGCCTGTCCCGCCACACCGCCCTGCGGCCGCTGCGCCGGTTGATCCAAGGACTGTGGCGATGAGCCGCTCGATCCTGTTCGATACCGAGACGACGGGCCTCGACCCGCTGACCGGCGACCGCCTGATCGAGATCGCCGCGCTGGAGTTGATCCGCGACCTGCCGACGGGCGTGGTGTTCCACCGCCTGGTCGACCCGGACCGCGACATCGACCCCGATGCAACGCGGGTGCACGGCCTTACCCGGGCGGATTTGCGGGGCAAGCCGAAATTCGCCGACATCGTGGACGAGCTGCTGGACTTCATCGGCGGCGATCCGCTGGTGGCGCACAACGCCATGTTCGATTTCGGCTTCCTCAATGCGGAGTTGGCACGGGTGGGCCGCCCGTCGATCTGCCTGACCCGCAAGGTGGACACGCTGGAGTTGGCGCGGACGCGCTTCCCCGGCCTGCCCAACAGCCTGGACGCCCTATGCCGCCGCTTCGGCATCGACCTGTCGGAGCGCACCAGCCACAACGCCCTGCTGGACTGTCGCCTGCTGGCGGAGGTCTATATCGAGCTGACCGGAGGCCGGCAGCGCGGCCTGCTGCTTGCGGCCGATGACGGGCCGCAGCTTCCCGCGATCAGCTATCAGATTAACACGCACCGCGTGCCCCGCCCCATGCTGCCGAGTGCCGCCGAACTGGCCTCCCACGCGGCATTCCTGGGCCGCTTGAAGGAGCCGGTCTGGCTGAGCTGAGTGCCCGACCCACCGTCATGCCAGGGCTTGACCCTGGTATCCACGGCGTCCCGCAGACACCGGCTCCGCCTTGTTGCATGCGGCAGTGTCAAGTACTCGTCCGACGTCACCAGCCCAACCCCGTGGATGCCAGTGTCAAGCACTGGCATGACGGTGGCTAACGTGAACCGGACAGCCGTGGGTCGAGCCCCGGCATGACGGGATCGCAAGACGCCCTGGCCAAGGCCCGATCTGCGCGCAAGGATGCGGCATGAGCACCGACCTCGCCACCCGCCTCGACCGTGCCGTCCAGGCCCTGCCGCTCGCGTACGCCGGACCCGGCGGCGCGGTCGCGGTGGTCCGCAACGGCGAGGTCTTGGTCCGACACAGCTGGGGTTGGGCCAACGCCGAGCGCCGCAGCGCCTTCACGCCCCAGACGCTTTTCCGCATTTGCTCGATTACCAAGCAGTTCGTCTGCGGCCTGGTGCTGGACGCCTTCCCCGACCCGGCGGCGCTGGATTCCGCCGTGGCCGCCCGGCTGAGCCGCCTGGAACAGCCCGCCCCCGAAGCGCTGCATCTGTGCCACAACCAGTCGGGGCTGCGGGACTACTGGGCGGTCGCGATGCTGCACGGCTCCCCGGCCGAGGCCCCGTTCGGCGAGACCGAGGCGGACCGCGTCATCCGCGGAACACGGACGCTGCAATTTGCGCCGGGCACCAGCTATTCCTACGTGAACCAGAATTTCCGCATCCTGTCCGACATCCTGCAGGACCGCACCGGACGCAGCCTGGCCGAGCTGCTGCGCTCCCGCATCTTCGACCGGGCCGGCATGCACGGCGCGATCCTGGCCGCCGACACGCGCGCCCTGCCAGACGGCGCCGACGGCTACGAGGGCAGCCAGGCCGCCGGTTTCCGCCCCGCCATCAACCGGATCCTATGGACGGGCGACGCCGGCATCGGCGCCTCGCTGGACGACATGATCGCGTGGGAGCGCTTCATCGACGCCGGGTGGGACGACGGGCAGGCGCTCTACAGCCGCCTCTCCCGCCCGGTAAGCTTCGCCAATGGCACGCCGGCCGCCTATGGGTTCGGCCTGGCCCGGCGCGAGGAGTTCGGCCGCCCGGTCACCGGGCACGGCGGCGGCCTGCGCGGCTGGATCAGCCACCGGCTGCACATGCCGTCCGAGCGGCTGTCGGTGGTGGTGCTGTTCAACCACATGTCCGATGCCCGCTCGGCCGCCCTGGACCTGCTCGCCGCAATCCTGGACGAGACCCGGCCCACGCCATCGCCGGCCGCGGCCGCGCCGGACTGGCAGGGTGCGTATCTCGAACCCGAAACCGGCTTGGCCGTGCGCATCGGTACCAACGCCAAGGGGCAACTGCAGCTACGCTACGACCGTGCCGCCGCCGTGCTGGACCGGCACGAGGATGGGACGGCGAGCAACGACGGCACCAAGCTGCGCCCCGCGGCGGAGGGCCTGTGGATGGACCGGCCGGCCGAGAACCAGAGTTCCCTGCTCCGCAAATGCGCTGCTGCCGTGGACGGGCGCGACATCGCCGGCACCTACGACTGTGCGGAACTGGATGCCCAACTCACCATCGCGGACATGGGCGGCGTGCTGTATGGCGCGTTCGCGGGCTTCCTCGGCTCCGGCCGGATGGAGCTGCTCGACCCGGTAGCCCGCGACGTCTGGGCCTTGCCGTGCCCCCGCGCGTTGGACCATGCCGCACCCGGCGATTGGACGCTGGCCGTCCGCCGCGACGCGCAGGGCCGTCCCGAGAGCGTGCAGGTAGGCTGCTGGCTGGCGCGCAACCTTACCTACAGGCGTACCGCCCCTTCCCATTGAGGGCACGGCACTCGCATATCTCCCTCTCCCGCCCGCGGGAGAGGGAGACGAAAGCTCAGACGGCGACGGTGGTTTGCGCGCCGCTCTGCTTGCGGGCCTGCCACAGCGCCACGAAGTCGATCGGCTGCAGCAGCACGGGCGGAAAGCCGCCGTCGCGGGTCACGTCGGCCAGGATGTTGCGGGCGTACGGGAACAGCAGACGCGGGCACTCGATCAGCAGCACCGGCTCGACGGATTGCTCGGGGATGCCGTTCAGCGTGAAGATGCCGGCATAGGACAGCTCGGCGATGAACACCGCGCGGCCCGGCTCGCCATCGGTCTGGCCTTCGACGCGCGGGCCCTCGGTGGCCTCCGCCTTCACCACCAGGGCGACTTCGAAGACGTTCTGCCCGTCCTGGATGCGGCGCGCCTGCACGTCGAGGTTGATTTGCACGTTCGGCTGGGCGCGCAACTGCGAGAAGATCTCCGGCGCGCCGGGCACCTCGAACGAGAGGTCCTTCACGAACTGGATGTTGACGACCAGGGGCGGAATGGGGGCAGCGCCATTATCCTGCGGGGCCGGCATGCTTTCGGACATCGTGGTCTCCTCGGAACGGTGGGCGGCGGGTAGCACGGTCGGAACGGCCCCGCCAGATCAAGTCCGCCAGACGATCTCGGCCGGGGGCGCCGCGGTCGGATCGGTGCGGATCCACTGGCCGTTCTGCACGCTGATGCCGGTCAGGGCCAGGATGAAACCCCAGTGGCTGACCACGACCGTGCCCTCCCAATCGGGATGCGCCGCCATCTCGGCCCGGAACAGACCCGCGCGGATCACGACGTCCGCCTCGGGCTCGGTCGTCGTCGGCCACCAGACATCGTCGATAGCGGTGAAATCGTGTCCGGGCCACGCCTGCTGCAGGTCGGCGACCGGGCTGCCGATGTCGCATTTGAAGTGGTAGCGCTCCCGCACAGCAACGTTCACCAGCACCGGCAGCCCGAGCCGCCGGGCTAGCGGGGCCGCCGTCTGCAGGGCGCGCGAGTAGGGCGAGGCGATGATCCGCCGCACGCCCTCGCCGGCCAGTGCCGCCGCCGCCGCTTCCGCCTGCTCGTGCCCGAGCGGGGTCAGCCGCGGGTCCTCGATGCCCGGATCGCGCCGCGTGGCGGTATAATGGAGGTTAAATTCGCTCTGGCCGTGGCGCAGCAGGATCATGCGGACATGCCCTAACCCGGCCCGCCCGCCAGGGCAATCGACCAGCCCGCGAGAGCAATCGACTCGCATTTGACCCACCGCGTTGTCGCGGAGGCTGCTCGCGCCTATCTATCGTCTCTCAGGAGTGGTTTGCCATGGGCGCGGGCGGTTTTCCGATCGATCTGATACTGTTCGGCATGATCGCAGCCTTCTTGGTGCTGCGGCTGCGGAGCATCCTCGGGCGTCGCGACGGATATGAGCCGACCCAGGGGCCGGCTCGCCCCGTGACCCGGCAGGCCGGTCCGGTGATCGAGGGCCGCGCCGAACCCGTGGTCGTTCCCGGACGCGCCGTCCCGGACGCCGGGTCCGACCTGGGTCAGACGCTGGCCAGCATGCGCCGTGTGGACGGTAGTTTCGACGCCGCCCATTTCCTGAACGGGGCCGAGGCCGCGTTCCGCATGATCGTGGCCGAATTCGCCACCGGCAACCGCGACGCGCTACGTAACCTGTTGACGCCCGAGACGTTCGCCACGTTCGACGGCGTGATTACCGCCCGCGAGCAGGCCGGGGAGACCCAGACGAGCGAGATCCGCGCCATTCACGAGGTGACGATCGAGGGCGCGGCGCTCACCGGAACGCTGGCCGAGATCACGGTCCGGTTCGTGTCGGACCAGATCAGCCAGACGCTGGACAAGGCTGGGAAGTATGTCGCCGGCGCCGATGCGGTCATGGAACTGCGCGATGTGTGGACCTTCGTCCGCGACCTCGCCCGCTCGGACCCGGCGTGGCGGCTGGCGCAGGCCCGCTCCGCCTAGGACTTGGCCGGACTGAATTCGACGACGCTGCATTGCGGCGACTGTCTCACGCTGCTGGCGGAGATGGATCCGGCCTCAGTCGACGTCGTCGTCACGTCGCCCCCATACAACCTGGGTATCGCCTATGGCCGCTATCGCGACACGCGCGCCGAGGAGGATTACCTCGGCTGGATGGAGCAGGTGGCCGGCGCGTTGCGGCGGGTGATGCGGCCGGATGCGTCGTTCTTCCTCAACATCGCCGGGTCGTCCACCCAGCCATGGCTGCCGTTCGAGCTGATCGTGCGGCTGCGGCGGCTGTTCGTGCTGCAGAACCACGTGATCTGGGTGAAGTCGATCGCCGTGGAGGCAGACGGCGCCGTCGGGCACAACAAGCCGGTGCGGGGCATGCGCTTCCTCAACCGCAACCACGAGCACATTTTCCACCTGACACTGACCGGGGAGGTGCCGCTGGACCGGCTGGCGATCGGCACCCCGTTCCGCGACAAGTCCAACATCGCCCGCCGCGGCCACGCGCAGGATAAGCGGTGCCGGGGCGATACCTGGTTCATCCCGTATTCCACGGTGCAGTCCAAGGCCGAGAAGTTCCACCACCCCGGCACCTTCCCCCTCGACCTGCCGCGCTGGTGCATCCGCCTGCATGGCAAACCCGGTGCCGTGGTGCTGGACCCGTTTGCCGGCGCCGGCACCACGCTATTGGCTGCCCTGGCCGAGGGCGCGCATGGGATCGGCATCGAGATCGACCCTGCCTATGTCGAGACCACGCGGGCGCGTCTGGCTGAAGCGGCCGCCGCGGCCTAGTTTGTGCGGATGCTGCAATCCCCGCCTCGCGTTGCCCTGTTCGTCACTTGCCTGGTCGATCTGCATCGCCCGAGCGTCGGTTTCGCCGCAATTCGCCTGCTGGAGGCGGCCGGCTGCCAGGTGGAGGTGCCGCGCGCGCAGACCTGCTGTGGCCAGCCCGCCTACAACACCGGCGACCGGGGCACGGCGCGGGATCTTGCGATGGGCATCCTCGATGCGTTCGGCGGCTATGACTACGTCGTCGTGCCGTCGGGCTCGTGTGGCGGCATGATCGCGCACCACGTCCCCGGCCTGTTCGCGGACGACCCCAACCTGCTCGCCCGGGCCGAGGCGCTGGCCGGGCGCACGCACGAACTGGTCGAGTTCCTGGTCGACGTCATGGGCATGGACTCGGTGCCGGCGCGGGTGAATGCGGTGGCCACCTACCACGATTCCTGCTCGGGTTTGCGCGAGATGGGGGTACGGGACCAGCCGCGGCAGCTGCTCGGGACGGTGGCGGGGCTGGAGTTGCGGGAGATGACCGACCCGGACGTTTGCTGCGGCTTCGGCGGCACGTTCTGTGTGAAATACCCAGACATCTCGACCCGGATGGTGTCCGACAAGACGCGCTACATCACCGAGAGCGGCGCGGACCTGCTGCTGGCCGGCGACATGGGCTGCTTGCTGAACATGGCCGGCCGGCTGTCACGCGAGGGCAGCCCGGTCGCGGTGCGGCACGTGGCTGAAGTGCTGGCGGGGATGACGGACGAGGTAGTCCCGATCGGCATGCCCCGACGATAGCTGACCCCCTCCCCCGAAGGAGAGGGTATTTGGCAAGTGGCTAACGCTCGGTGTCGTCGGCTTCCGGCTCTACCTCGATCTCGTCGGGAATCGCATCCGCATCGTCCTCGAGGTCGGAGGCGTCTTCCAGCACGTCCTCCTCCGTCTCGTCTTCCACGGCCTCGACTTCCACGTCGGCATCGTCCGCCACCGGAGCCTTCTTCGGGCGCTTTTCCTCGACCACGTTGCCGCCCGGGCGGGTCTTGCGCGGCGCGTCCGCGGGCTGCTCGGTGCCGCATTTCGGGCACACGGCCGGGGTCTTCTGGAGGTCGTAGAACTTCGTACTGCAGGCGACGCAGACGCGCTTCGTGCCGAGTTCGGGCTTCGCCATGCAGAGCCAATCCTTACCTGATCCGGTACAACGCTCCGGAGGGCGCGCCCCATGCCACCCTAGCGCGTACCTGTCAAACCGAGCGCTATCCAAACTGGCCCGGCACTGCTAATTGCGCCCGCTTGATGATGCCCCAGCACCCCCTGCGCGCCAAGCGTCCGTCCGCACCCCTGTCGGGCTGCATCGGCGTGCCCGGCGACAAATCCATTAGCCACCGCGCCCTGATGTTCGCCGCGCTCGCCATCGGCAAGACCCGGATCGATGGCCTGCTGGAAGGCGAGGACGTGCTCCGTACCGCCGCCGCGATGCGGGCTCTGGGCGCGGATGTGCAGCAGTCCGGCGGCGTTTGGCGTGTGTCCGGGCGTGGCGTCGGCGGACTGGCCGAGCCGGACGACGTGCTGGACATGGGCAATTCCGGCACCGCCGCACGCTTGTTGGCGGGGATGCTGGCCAGCCACGACCTGGTCGCGGTGATGACCGGCGATGCCAGCCTGCGCCGCCGCCCGATGCGCCGGGTCACGGAGCCGCTTTCGCTGTGCGGCGCCCGCTTCACCACGCGCGAGGGCGGCCGGTTGCCGCTGGCGGTGCAGGGGGCGGCCGATGCGATGCCGATCCATTACCGCCTGCCGGTCGCCTCGGCGCAGGTGAAATCCGCCATCTTGCTCGCCGGGCTGAACGCGCGCGGCCAGACGGTGGTGGAGGAACCCGCCGCCACCCGAGACCACAGCGAGAACATGCTGCGTCATTTCGGCGCCGAGGTGACCGTGCTGCCGGACGGGGCGGAGCGCGTGATCGTGCTGACCGGCCAACCGGAGCTGCGGGCGCGCGATGTGGTGGTGCCGGGTGATCCCTCCTCCGCCGCCTTCCCGATCGTGGCCGCCTTGCTGGTGCCGGGGTCGGAGGTGACGGTCGTGGGGGTTGGGCTCAACCCCCTGCGTGCCGGGCTGTTCGCCACGCTGCGGGAGATGGGGGCCGACCTGGCCGTGAGCAACGCGCGGGTGGAGGGCGGCGAGCCCGTCGGTGACATCACCGCCCGCTACGGTGCATTGCAGGCAACGGACGTGCCACCGGACCGCGCGCCGAGCATGATCGACGAATTCCCCGTGCTTGCCGTCGCGGCCTGCTTCGCCCAGGGCACGACGCGGATGCGAGGGCTGGCCGAGTTGCGTGTGAAGGAGAGCGACCGCCTGGCCGCCACCGCCGCGATGCTGGAGGCCGCCGGCGCCCGCGTGGCCACCGAGGGCGACGACCTGTTGGTGCACGGCACCGGATCGCTCGCCGGTGGCTGCACGGTGCAGACCCACATGGACCACCGGCTGGCGATGAGTGCGCTGGTTCTGGGCCAGGCGACCACCGAGCCGGTTGCGGTTGACGATGCGGCGTTCATCGAGACCAGTTTCCCGGGCTTCGCAGCGCTGATGCGTGGGCTTGGGGCCGACATATCTTGATCGTCGCGATTGACGGCCCGGCCGCCGCCGGCAAGGGCACGCTGGCCCGACGGCTCGCGGCTGAACTCGGCCTGCCCTATTTGGACACCGGCCTGCTGTACCGCGCCGTCGGCCGCCGCGTGCTGGATGCCGGTGCCGACCCGGCGGACCCGGTTGCCGCCGAGCAGCAAGCGCGCGCGCTCCAGCCGGAGGACCTGGCCCGCACCGATCTGCGTGGCCCGGCCGCGGACCATGCGTCGAGCCAAGTCGCGTCCATTCCCGGCGTGCGCGCCGCCCTGCTCGCCTTCCAGCGCGGGTTCGCGACGCGGGGCGGGGCGGTGCTGGACGGGCGTGACATCGGCACCGTCATCTTCCCCGATGCCGACGTGAAGCTGTTCGTGACCGCCAGTGTCGATGCCCGGGCCGAACGCCGCTGGAAGGAACTGCAGGGGCGGGGAGCCGCGGACTTGCTGGAGACGGTGCGCGCCGACCTGGTCGCCCGCGACGAACTGGACCGTGCCCGCGCTGCTGCCCCCTTGCGTCCGGCGGAGGGGGCAACCCTGCTGGATACGACCGAGATGACGGCTGAGGAGGCATTCGCCGCGGCGATGCAGTCCGTCCCGCGCTAGTTGGTGAGCGGTTCGGTTCCCTCGTCGAGGAGCCGTAGATAGGCGTCGTACACGAACGAGCGGCCCCGTTGACGCCCGGATGTTTCCCTGACGATTCCGAGCGATACGAGATGCTGGACGGATTTCCCAACGGTCGGCTGGGACAGCCCCAGCAGCCTCACGGCCTGCGGAATGGTCAGCAATGGGCGTTGCTGCAGGTGGTGATGGACCCGTAGCGCCGACGATGCGGGGCGGCCGAGCGCTTCGATCTTCTTGCGGTCTGTGTCGAACAAGCCAATTAGCTTGCGGGCGGTTTCGGCTGCCTGGTTCGACGTTTCGGTGACTCCGTCGAGGAAGAATTCGAGCCATTCTTCCCAATTCCCGCGTTCGCGCACGGTTTGCAGCAGCCCGTAATAGGACGAGCGCTGCTTCTTCAGGAACAGGCTGAGATAGAGCATCGGGGATTGAAGCATGCCCTGCTCACACAGCATGAGCGTAATCAGAAGGCGGCCGAGCCGTCCATTTCCGTCAAGAAAGGGGTGGATCGACTCGAATTGGACATGGGCCAACCCGGCCCTGATCAAGGTCGGCAAGCCATCGTCGATATCGTGGATGAAGGTTTCGAGCTGGCCCATGCAGTCGACGACCTGGTCGGGTGGGGGCGGTACGAACGCGGCATTGCCGGGCCGGCTGCCGCCGATCCAGTTCTGGCTGGACCTGAACTCGCCAGGGTTCTTTTCTTGGCCGCGACCCGCCCGGAGCAGGACCGCATGAATTTCGCAGAGCAGCCGTAGGCAAAGCGGAAAACCGCCCTGGAGGCGGCTTAGGCCATGATCCATGGCTGCGGCATAGTTGGAGACTTCGCCGACATCCTGAAGCGGGGCACCGGGACTCTCCGCTGCCTCGAATTCCAGCAACTCGGACAGCGACGATTGCGTCCCCTCGATCTGGGACGAGAGCAGCGCTTCCTTGCGGACATACATGTAAATCAGCAGAGACGGATCGGGGAGAATGGACGTCACTCCATCCAGCCGGCCGAGTGCCTGATTGGCCCGCTCCAGCGGTCGCAGCAGGTTACTTACATCAAGGGGAGGCCTGGGTGGCAACGGCGCGGGAAGGAACGTCTTCACCACTTCGGTCCCGACCCGGCGGTGGTCGAAGCGGCCGGCTCGTCCCGAGTGCGGTTGCGAAGCTTTCATAAGGAAGCTTCTCTAGCGTTCCTTTAAAGAAAGGAAAAGGCGTTATGCATTTTTAACCGACTAATGACTGTAAGCATCCTTTCGTAAGCTTTATTCCTAGAAAGGGATAATGGGTTTAGGTTGTCTTAGCTAATAGCTGGGAAGCCGTTCGGTGGCGGGGCCCTCGGATTTCCTTGACTCCCCCACCCCAAACGTTGTCTTTGCGCCCCGATAACCCCGTAAACCCGGCCCGTTAACCACGGGCAAGCCGTAGGCCGCGTCGAGCGGTTCGCGCACACAACCAGCGCTCCCGCGCCCCCGACAGGAATAACTGACCCTCATGGCATCCAGCGCCGTCGCCTACGACTACTCCAATTCGCACAATCCGGGTGGAGAGGACTTCGCCTCCCTCCTCGACGAGACCCTCGGCCGGGATACCGGCTTCGATGGCTCCGTCGTCACCGGCCGCGTGCTCCGCCTGACCGACGAATTCGCCATCGTCGATGTCGGCCTCAAATCCGAGGGTCGCGTTGCTCTGAAGGAATTCGGCCCTCCGGGCGCTGCCCCCGAGGTCAAGCCCGGCGACCTGATCGAACTGTTCGTCGAGCGCTACGAGGACCGTGACGGCGCCATCGTGCTATCGCGCGAGAAGGCACGCCGCGAGGAAGCCTGGACCAACCTGGAGAAGGCGTTCGAGGCGCAGATCCGCGTCAACGGCACGATCTATGGCCGGGTCAAGGGCGGCTTCACCGTGGACCTCGGCGGCGCCGTGGCGTTCCTGCCGGGCTCCCAGGTCGATATCCGCCCGGTGCGCGATGTCGGCCCGCTGATGGGCATGCCGCAGCCGTTCCAGATCCTGAAGATGGACCGCGCCCGCGGCAACATCGTGGTCAGCCGCCGCGCGGTACTCGAGGAAACCCGCGCCGAGCAGCGGTCCGAGCTGATCCAGGGCCTCAAGGAAGGCATGATCCTGGACGGCGTGGTGAAGAACATCACCGATTACGGCGCCTTCGTGGACCTGGGTGGCGTGGACGGCCTGTTGCACGTGACCGACGTCGCATGGCGCCGCATCAACCATCCGTCCGAGGCGCTGCAGATCGGCCAGGCCGTGCGCGTTCAGGTCATCCGCTTCAACGCGGAGACACAGCGCATCAGCCTCGGCATGAAGCAGCTCGAGGCCGATCCGTGGGAAGGTGTGGCGGCGAAGTATCCGCCGGGCGCCAAGTACACCGGCCGCGTGACCAACATCACCGACTACGGCGCCTTCGTGGAGCTGGAGCCGGGCGTCGAGGGCCTGGTCCATGTCTCCGAGATGAGCTGGACCAAGAAGAACGTGCACCCCGGCAAGATCGTGTCCACCTCGCAGGAAGTGGACGTGGTCGTGCTGGACGTGGACAGCTCCAAGCGCCGGATTTCGCTCGGCCTCAAGCAGGTCCAGCGCAACCCGTGGGAGGAGTTCACCGACATCCATCCGGTCGGCTCCGAGGTCGAGGGCGAGGTGCGCAACATCACCGAGTTCGGCCTGTTCATCGGTATCTCCGACGACATCGACGGCATGGTCCACATGTCCGACATTTCGTGGGACGAGCCGGGCGAGCTGGCGATGGCCAAGTACGAGAAGGGCAACATCGTCCGCGCCAAGGTGCTCGACGTCGACGTGGAGAAGGAGCGCATCTCGCTCGGCATCAAGCAGCTGCATGATGACCCGGCGGCCGATACGCTCAGCCGCGTCGCCAAGGGCCAGGTCGTTACCTGCGTGGTGACCGCGGTCCAGGCCAACGGCATCGAGGTGAAGGTGGACGAGGTCCTCACCGGCTTCATCCGCCGCGCCGAACTGGCCCGCGACAAGGGCGATCAGCGCCCCGACCGCTTCGCCGTGGGCGAGAAGGTCGATGCCAAGATCACCGCGATCGACCGCGCCGCCCGCAAGCTATCGCTCACCATCAAGGGGCGCGAGATCGAGGAGGACAAGCAGGCGGTGGCCGAGTTCGGCACGTCCGACAGCGGCGCGTCGCTGGGCGATATCCTCGGTGCGGCGATCCGTCGCCGGAACCAGCAGGGCGAGTAACCCCGGTTGTCCGCCCATCTTGGACCTGGTGGACTAGAAGCAGACCTTCTACTGGACAGGCGGCGCCTCAAGCGCCGCCTTGTCTTTTGGCGGGTGCTGACAGTCCTGGCCGTGATCTGCGCGATCGGCGCCGTCGTGGCTCGCGTGCGGCCCGGTGCGTTGCCGGGTGAGCGCCATGTCACGCGGGTGACCGTCACCGGCATCATCACCGACGACCGCCGTCTGATCGAGGCGGTGAGCGCGTTGGCCAAGGACCGCAGCGTGGCCGCGGTGGTGCTGCACGTGGACAGCCCCGGCGGCAGCGTGGCGGGTGGCGAGGATCTGCACGACGCCTTGGAGCGAGTTGCGGCGGTGAAGCCCGTGGTGACGGTGATGGGCGGCACGGCGGCCTCGGCTGGCTACATGATCAGCCTGCCCACGGCGCGGATCTTCGCGAGCAATGCGACGCTCACCGGGTCGATCGGCGTGATCCTGGAGACGGCGAGCGCGGGCGGGCTGCTGGACAAGGTCGGGATTACGGCGGATGCGATCATTTCGGGGCCGCTGAAGGACCAACCGTCGTTCACCCACGGGCTCTCGCCGGCGGGACGGGACTACCTGCAGGGGCTGGTCGGGGATCTGTTCGGCCAGTTCGTGACGATGGTGGCGCAGGGCCGCCACATGGACGAAGCCCGCGTGCGGCAGTTGGCGGATGGCCGGGCGTATAGCGGGCGGCAGGCGCTTGCACTGGGACTGGTCGACGAGATCGGCGGCGAGCCGGAAGCCCGGGCGTGGTTGTCGCGCGAGAAGAGCGTGGGCGAGACGTTGCCGATCCGGGATCTGCGGACCGGCAGTTGGTATGACCGCACGCTGGGCGCCACCTTGGGGCTGATCAGCCAGCGGCTCGGGTTGGATAGCGCTGTCGGGCTACCGATGGCGATCTGGAGCCCGTCGCTGGTTCGATAGGTAGGAGCCCCTCCCCGCGAGGGTTCGGTGAGGGGTGGTCACGCCACCGGCGGCCCGTGCCTGGATCACCCCTCACCCCGGCCCCCTTGTACCTGTTTGCCTGCGGTTTATGAGGCATCATAGCCGTGTCGGGCCGGCTGGTTGAGAGTAGCCTTTCGCCCCCTGTGCCGCGAGCACCTGGGGGGGACGCGCGCCTCTTCCGGTCGCCCCGTGTTGCACACCCAGTGGGGAGTCGCGCCTTGGTCGATTGCAGCCACGAGCGCCAGTACAGGGAACGGTGAAGCAATGCGGCGGCTCGGCATTATCGCAAACAGGAGGTGCCCATGGACACTGAACCGCTCGTCTTCGTCGGCGTCGACTGGGCGAGCACCGAACACCAAGTCTGCCTGACCGGCACTGGCGAGCCGATCCAGCGCGCCTTCGCCCACGATGCTGGCGGGATTGGCGGCATGGTCGACTGGCTTTGCGGCCAAACTGAAAAGCCAGGGCAGATCGCCGTCGGCATCGAAACGCCACACGGGCCGATTGTCGAGGCGCTGATGGACCGCGGCGTCGCCGTGTTCGCCATCAACCCCAAGCAGCTCGACCGCTTCCGCGATCGCTTCTCCCCGGCCGGCGCCAAAGACGACCGGCGCGACGCGCTCGTCTTGGCGTCGTCGTTACGCACCGATCGGCACTGCTTTCGTCGGGTCCAGGCAATGGACCCGACCGTCGTCGAGCTTCGCGAGTGGTCGCGCATGGCCGAGGAGCTCAAGGGCGAACGGGTCAGGCTGAGCAACCGCGTGCGTCAGCAGCTGTGGCGCTATTACCCGCAATTCCTCGATCTGACCGATGATATCGGGGCGGAGTGGGTGTTGGCGTTATGGGCCAAAGCGCCAACACCTGCCGAGGCTACGCGCCTGACGGAAATGAAGGTTGCCCGGCTCTTGGTCAGCCATCGCATTCGCCGTATCGGCGCAGTCGACGTGCTGGCTATCGTGAAGCGGCCGGCGCTGACCGTGGCACCAGGCACCGTAGAGGCGGCTTGTGCGCACATTGCGGCTACGGCCGAGCGTCTGCACCTGGTCAACCGGCAGATTAGAGACGTGACCCGGCGTCTGGACGCGCTGGTCGAGCAACTGGCCGGACCGGAGCCCGAGCCGGGGCAAGCGGCCGAGCAGCGCGACGCGGCGATCCTGCGCTCCTTGCCGGGGGTGGGAAGGATCGTCCTCGCCACGCTGCTCGCGGAGGCCTACCAAGCCATCCAGGCGCGAGACTACCACGCTCTGCGAACCCTGACCGGTGTCGCCCCGGTCACCAAGCGCAGCGGCAAGTCCTGCCGGGTTGAAATGAGGCAGGCCTGCTCCAACCGGCTGCGGCAGGCCGTCTACCATTGGGCTCGGGTCGCAACACAGCATGATGCGAGAAGCAGAGCCCGCTACAGCGCTCTACGCGCTCGTGGGCACTCCCACGGCCGAGCTCTACGCACCGTAGCCGATCGCCTGCTCGGCGTCGCTTGCGTCATGCTCACAAGCCGAACCGCCTACGACCCCACGCACGAGGTATCTCATGCGAAACAAACCCCTTGATAACTGGTGGGGAGTCCCCCCCAATTGGAGAGGGAGAGTCCTCAGGCGGCCTTGAGTTCGGCGGGAACCTTGCCGCCGTTTTCCTCGAGCTTGGTCATGACCTCCTTGTGCAGCCACACATTCATCGAGGCACTGTCATCGGTGCTGCCGGTGTAGTGCAGTTCGCCTGCAAGCGTCTTGCGGGCCTCCAGGCTGCTATCCAGGTCGAGCAGCTTCAGCAGATCGACGATCGACGTTTGGTAATTCAGCTTCTGCCCGTTCTGCGCTGCCATCGCGGCCAGCACGGCGCCGACATCCACTGGCTGTGAGGCGGGCGCCGTAGCCACCGGCTGCTGCACCGTGGTGTCGGTTGGGGTAGGGGCCGGCGTTGCGGCCGCCTCGGTTACGGCTGGGGCGGCGGCGGGGTGGCCGAAGATCTTGGACATGATCGTGCCGAACATGCTCATGAGGGGTTCTTTCGTTGTGGAATCGAGCTCCGAACGCCGATCGTCGAGACCGGGTTGCCTACCGGTCCAGCCCAAACCACCGCAGCGCCATCAGCACGGCGTCATACGGCAACGCCGCCGCCTCCCGCATGCGCCAATACCAGGCCCAATTGGGCCGGGGCGGGGCGGGGCACGGCACGCAAGGCACCCCCGCCATCCACATCAGCATCAGGCACCGCGGCAGGTGATAGCCGCTCGACACGATGCGCACGCGGCCCGTCCTGCCCTTCAGCAGCATGGCGCAGGCCACCGCTGAGGACAGCGTGTCCGTCGCCGTCTCCTCCAGCGTGATTTGCGCGGCAGGCACCCCCATCCGCATCAACAGCCCCGCCATCACCCGGGCCTCGGACGGCGGGTGGCGGCCAATGGCACCGGTAGGCATGTAGTCGGCCGCCGTGCCGCCGCAGCGGAACGCCGCCTCCACCCGGGCCCGTAGGGTCGGGCTCGGACGGCCACCTTTCAGCACGCCACAGCCGAAAATCACGATCGTGCTCAAGGCGGTGGCGACAGCAGTAGCCGGTTAAGCGCCGAGAGCGGGCCGTATGTGTCCCGCCAAGCCCGGCCAAATGCCTCCGGTGACACCCGGCCGCTGAAGGCAGCGGCGATCTCGCCCACACTGCGGTCGCCGTCCACCAGGCGCAGGATCGCCGCGGCCAGCGATGGCAGCGGCACCGGCGCGCGCAGGCCGTCGAACAGGAAGGGCAGCGTGCCGTCGGGCCGGACGTGCTTCGCCAAGTCGGCCCCGCCCATCTCCCGCATCACGGGAGTGGCGGCCGGGTCCGTGCCATCCGGCACGGGCGGCGCATCGGCCGAGCGCACCGCGTAGACCACATGGGTGCTCATGTTGCCGCAGAGCGCCTCGGCCAAGGCAGCGCGTTCGATGGGGGGAAGGGCAGCGGCACGGGCGCGCAGCTTGGCATCGGGCAGGTAGATCGCCGGGTCGTAGCGCAACGGCTCCATCCAGCAGGTGATTTGCAGACCGGCCGCCGCCAGCAGCCCTGCCACCGCGGGCACGTCGTAGGCGCGATCCCGCGGGTTCAGCAGCAGGTCGTACAACCCGGCATCGCCCCCGGTCAGATGGTCGGCGAACAGGGTGTTGCGCCGCAGCCAGGCCGACTCCGGCAAAGTCCGCATCACCCGCCGGGCCGTGTCCAACCTTGTGGCCGGCGGCTCCGCTTCGGGCGCCAGCATCCGGAGGGCGTCTTGCAACTCGTACACCCCGGTCCGGCCGTGGGGGGCGTAGACCATCAGCCCCAACCCGCCGCCCGGCGCGAGCACCGAGAGCAGCGCCTGCAGGCCTGCCGCCGGGTCGGGCAGATGGTGCAGCACGCCGCAGCAATCGATGTAGTCGAACGGACCGAGCCCGGAGCCGGGCAGGTCCAGCAACGACCCCTCCTGCCAGTCGATGTCCAACCCGCGGGTGCGCGCCCTCGCCTTGGCGATCGCAGCGGCCGCGGCAGAGCGGTCCAGATACGTGACCCGGCCCGGCCGCCCTGCGGTTGCAAGCTGCTGCGCCAGCATGATCGCGCCGTCGCCGGTGCCGCCGCCCGCCACCAGGGCGCGTAACGGGTGGGAGCGGGGGCGGGTGGCACCGAACACCCAGTGGTCGATCTCCCGCAGGTGGCTCGGGCTGCCGATCACCAGCCGCCTCGCCTCCTCCGCCGGGTCGCGCGCGGGGTAGGGATAGGCCTCGTACTGCGCCGCGAGCCGCGCGTCGGTAGCGTCGGTCATCCGGGAACCAGGGCAGCGCTACGCCTCGATCTCCTTGCGGACCGCCTCGACGATCCGTTCCATTTCCGCGAGCGAGCCCGCATCGAGGTCCGCCAGCGCCGCTTCGATTTGGCTGGCCAGCGGGGCATAGCGCGGGCCGTCAGCCTCCCCGGCCGATCGGAACGCGGCCAGGGCCAGCTCGAGTCCACGCCGCACTTCGCCCGCCTCGAGAGCGATGGCGGCCCGGTGCGCACGGCCCAGCTCCAGCCGTGCGGTCTCTAGCAGGGCGTCCTGGTGGTGGTCGTCTTGTGACATGCTCACGTCTCCTCTGCCGTAGACGTAGCAATTCAACGCGCTGAGGGCCATCGTGGCACCGTCATGCGGCATTGCGGCGCTTGTTCCCGGGGCGCCCCCGCCGTATCTGTGCGGCATGCGATCCGTACTCCTGCTCCTGCTCGTGGCATCCGGCGCCACCGCCGCACTGATCACGCCCGCATTGGCCCAACCCCGACAGGCCCGCTCACCGGCACCCCGCGCCGCGCACCCGGCCCCGGCCGCGCCCCGCGCGATCGGCACCTTCGAGGACTGGACCGCCGCCACCCACCAGGAAGCCGGGCAGACCGTGTGCTACGCCTTCACCCGCGCGGCCGTATCCTCGCCGCCGTTGCAGGGACGGGGCGACGTGGTGCTGACGGTGACGCAGCGACCCGGCGGCGCGCGCGATGCGGTGGCGATCAGCGCCGGTTTCGCCTACGCGCCGAACGCGGAGGTGACGCTGCAGGTCGACGGCACCACCCTGCCCTTCTACACCAGCCAGCGCTCCGCCTTCGCCCGCGACGGGCATGCCGTGGTGGGGTCGTTCGAGCGCGGACGGCAGGCGGTCGCCAAGTCGCCGGGCCTGCGCAACACGGTGGTGACGGACACGTTCAACCTACGCGGGTTCTCGCCGGCCTACGCCGCCATCAACAAAGCCTGCCCGGTCGGCAAGAGCTGAGCATGTCCGCCGGGCTCCAGCACCCTGCCGGGCTGACGGAGTCGGAACGGGACCGCATCCTCGCCAAGTCGGCGCTGTTCTCGCCCCCGCCGATCGCCATGCCGGATGGACGGCGGGAGTTGGTTGGCCTGTCGCGCGCCGAGCTGATCGAGGAACTGGCGGCGATCGGCGAAAAGGCATTCCGCGCCAAGCAGATCTGGCATTGGATCTACCACCAGGGCACGACCGATTTCGCCGCGATGTCCTCCATCGCGCGACCCCTGCAGCACAAGCTCGCCGAGCGCTTCGTCATCGGCCGGCCTGGCGTCGCCACCGAGCAAGTCAGCACCGACGGCACCCGCAAATGGCTGTTCCGCTTCCGCGACGGGCAGGAGGCCGAAACCGTCTACATCCCCGACCGGCAGGAGGATCGCGGCGCGGTCTGCATCTCCTCCCAGGTCGGCTGCACTCTGTCGTGCCGGTTCTGCCACACGGGCACGCAGAAACTGGTGCGCAATTTGGGTGCAGCGGAGATCGTGGGCCAGTTCATGGCCGCTCGCGACGCCTATGGCGAATGGCCCTCTCCGCGCGGAGAGATTCCTCGGCTGCTGTCCACCATCGTGCTGATGGGCATGGGCGAGCCGCTGTACAACTACGAGAACGTAGCCCGCGCGATGCAGATCGTGATGGACAACGAGGGCATCGGCCTGTCGCGCCGGCGGATCACGCTGTCCACCTCCGGCGTGGTGCCGATGATGGATCGCTGCGGGGAGGAGTTGGGCGTGAACCTGGCGGTGTCGCTGCACGCCGTGCGCGACGACCTGCGGGACGAGATCGTGCCGCTGAACCGCAAATACCCGATTGCCGAGTTGCTGGCCGCTTGCCGGCGCTATCCCGGCTCGTCCAACTCCCGGCGGATCACCTTCGAATACATCATGCTCCGCGGCATCAACGATACCGAGGCGGATGCGCGCGAGTTGGTGCGGCTGATCGCCGGCATCCCGGCCAAGGTGAACCTGATCCCATTCAACCCGTGGCCCGGCAGCGCCTACCTGCCGAGCACGCGCGAGAAACTGGACGCCTTTGCCGCTATCGTGATGGCCGCCGGGTTCTCCAGCCCTGTGCGAACACCGCGAGGGCGCGATATCCTGGCTGCTTGCGGTCAATTACGGACGGATAGCACCCGGGCTCGCACGGCAGCATAGGCGTTTACCAGGCACGCGTAAGTATGTAGTGGATAGTAGCGGCCGACTGGTCGCACCCCGCCGGAGAGACCTATGGCTGGTTATCGATTGCCTGAACCACTCCGCGCCCCGGATCCAGACCGAAGCGTCCATGTCGAGCGTTTGCAGGCGGAGTTGCTACAGTCGGAGCAGCGGCTGAATGCGGCGCTGGACGACGTCACGCTCGCCAATCGGGAGCTTCAGGCCAGCAACGAGGACCAGCAGGACCTCAACGAGGAGCTGAACGTCACCAACGAGGAACTGGAAAGCTCGAAGGGCGAGTTGGAGGTGCTCAACGCCGAGTTGGCGCTCCGCGTCGACCAGCTTGCCGCCATCAACTCGGACATGAGCAACGTCATCGAGAGTGGCCGCATCGCCATCGTGTTCCTCGACGCGGTGTTGCACATCCGCAGCTTTACCCCGGCTGTCCGGGACGTGGTCGCGGTGCGGGAGGCCGATTGCGGGCGTCCAATCACCGATCTTGCGCTGCAGATCTGGTATCCGGATCTCGCGACGGATGCACGCCGGGTGCTGGAAACGGGGGAGATGATCGAGCGGCAGGCGGGCCATACCGTCCGCGACGCGTTCTACATGGTCCGCTTGCTGCCGTACCGCGATACCGACCGTGTAATCGCAGGTGTGGTGGTGACCTTCCTCGATATCAGCGCGACCTACAATGTGGAGCAGGCGCTGCGGGCCAGCGACGACCGGTTCCGCCGGATGGCGGCCGCGGTTCCTGCGTTGCTGTTCATCGCGACCGCGGCGATGGCCTGGGAATACGTCAACCCGCCGTTCTACGACCTGACCGGCCAGCCCGAGGGGAGTGCCCTCGGCGACGGGTGGTGCGCTTCGTTGCATCCGGAGGATCTGGTCGCCAACCGCGCCCTCGAGCAAACCGCCCAAGCCGCCGGCGCAAACCTGGAGCAGGAGGCGAGGCTGCGGCGCGCGGATGGGAGCTGGTGCTGGTTCCTGATCCGTGCGGTGCCGCAACTTGATCCGGCGGGCAACGTGATGCGTTGGTATGGGTCCTGCACCGACATCGACGAGCGCCGGCGAGCCGAGACCCGGCAGGGCAAGCTGCTCGCCGAGCTGCAGCACCGGGTCAAGAACATCCTGGCCGTCGTCCGTTCCGTTCTGACACGGACTTTGAAATCCAGTTCCGACCTGGATCACTTTGCGACCCATCTCGCTGGCCGAATCGAGGCCTTGGCCCGCACGCAAAGTGTGGCGGCGCGCACCAGGGAGGGGTTGGTGATGCTGGAAGAGCTAGTATATCAGGAACTCGCGGCGCATGGTGGGCAAGATGAGCGCCAGATTGACGTCGAGGGGCCGCCTGTCGCCCTGAAAGCCAAAACTGCTGACGCGATCGGTCTTGCGATCCACGAGTTGACCACGAATTCGATAAAATATGGCGCGTTGGCCTCCCCATCCGGAATAGTCGGGGTGCGCTGGCAAGTTGCGCGGGATCAAGCAGAGTCGGGCCAGGATCGACTTCGCCTGGTTTGGCAGGAGAGCGGGGTGCCTGTGACCGATATGCAGCCGAGCCGGCGTGGTTTCGGCCGGGAACTGATCGAACAGGGACTGCCCTACGAGCTCGGCGCTGCAACCAGCATGGAGTTCCGGCCAGGTGGCATGTGCTGCGCGATTGAGTTCAGCCTACCGGCACGAGGCAAGGAGGCTGGGGCGATGAAGCGACAGGTCGGGGACTGATGCCACTCAAAGATCTAGTCGTTCTGGTCGTCGAAGATCAATATATTCTAGCAACTGAATTGACATCCGTGCTACGTGAACTCGGCGCACAAGTGCTTGGTCCAATGGCCCGCCTGCCGCAAGATGGTAGTTTGGACATCGGCGGTCATGTTGACGCTGCCCTGGTCAATCTTGGGCCTGTCCTCGACATGAAGCTATCGCTGATCGACGAGATCAGGAGCCGTGGCGTGCCTGTTGCGCTCGTTACTGGCTATGGACCCTGTGCGATCCCAGTCCAGTACTCCGATCTCCCACGCCTCGACAAGCCGATAGACCGTAATAAACTCATCTCTGCCTTGCTGCGGTTAGCCGCCCAAACAAAGGAGTCGCCGCATGAATCGCCCGCTTACCTCCTATAGTGACGGTGGGCCGGCCAATGCGGTCGCCCTGAGGTTGGGCCGGCTCGCCCGGCTGTCCGCGGTCGAAGCGGACATTTTGCGCGATCTCTCGCAGACCGCCCGGCACTGCCCAGCCCACGCAGAACTCTGCGTCGAGGGCCGGGTACAGCCGCCGGTGATGCTGCTGTCGGGCTGGGCGTGTCATCAGCGTATCTTGGGGGATGGACGGCGGCAGATCGTCCGCTTCCTCTTGCCGGGGGACGCGATCGGCTCGATCACCCGGCCCGGCCTGCCCGCCCCGAGCGCTGCCGTGGCCCTCACGCCCGTCGTGGTCGCGGACGCCCGGCCGTTGCTGCGCGGCTCGGACGAAAACGGCGTGCCGTTGTCGGGGCTGGCCGACGCGATCGCGCTCATGTCGTATGCCGACGAGATCAACATGCGCGACCAGGTGGTCCGGTTGGGCCGCCAGACTGCGTACGAGCGCCTTGTGCACCTGGTGCTGGAGTTCTACGGCCGCCTGCAGGCGATCGGCATGGTCGACGGCGATAGCTTCGCGCTGCCGCTGACGCAGGACATCCTGGCCGATGCGCTGGGCCTCAGCGTCGTGCACATCAACCGCACCCTGCAGCAGGTGCGTCGCGACCGGCTGCTCGATATGCGCGGCGGGCAGGTGACGCTGCGGCAATTGGACCTGATGCGCGCGATGGCAGACTGGGTCGTACCGGTCGCCTGAACGTCGCTGTCGGACGATAAACCTCTCAGTTTCAAACGGGGGTTACGTTGGGCTTTGGCAACGCACCGCAGCGGCGCCTGTGGTGGGGTGCCAAAGCACACCCCACCCTACGATGCTTTGGACCGACACTTAGCCCCCGAGCATCGGCGAAAACTCTGTCGGCTTGAGGAAGCGGTTCTCCTGCGACACCAGCAGCCCGGCTTCCTCCGAGCGGCGTAGATACTCGCCCCACGCCGGGTCGGCGGCCATCGCGGCGCGCCTCGTCTCGCGGTCGCCCTGGTTCTCGTAGGCCCAGAGGTGCACCACCTGGTTCAGCGGCCCCTCCGCAACGGTGTACCAGCCGAGGCAGCGGCCGAGATACTTCTGCTGCAGGTCCCAGGCGTAGTCCTGGTACAGCTTCACGAAGGCCGCCAGCTTGCCCGGGCGGGTCGTGTAGATGCGTAGATCGACGATCATGTCCCGCGTCCTCCTGGTCTTGTGCGGTCTGCCGATTGGCGCTGCCGCCCGTTCTTTGTTATCGACCCGGCGATGAACGTCAAACGGCCGCGTGCAACCCGGCGGGATTTCGTCAAGGCAGCGATGGCAGTGGCCGGCGTTCGGCCAACGACGCTGCGACCCTCGCCTCATGCAGCGGGCGAGCCCCCCTTGCCGCAGATTTCGGCGCCCCCGAAGACGCCGGACGTGTCGATCCCGGCCGGTCCGCCCGGACTAGGTGAGATCGCCGCCAGTCGCGGCCGGCGATTCGGGGCCGCCGTGCAATCGCAGCGTTTCGTGGAGGATCCCGCCTACGGGCCCATGGTCGACCTCGAATGCGGGCTGCTGATGCCGGATTACGAGACCAAGATGGCGTTCCTGCAGCCGAAGGAAGGCGTGTTCAACTTCCGCCCGATCGACACGCTGATCGCCTGGGCCCGCGCCCACAACAAGCCGATCCGTGGCCACGGCCTGATTTGGCACCAGGACCTGCCGGACTGGGTGGTACAGGCGCTGGCGCAGGGGCCGGACCGGGCGCGCGCGCTGATGAACACCTATATCGGCCGCGTATTCGCCCATACCCAGGGCGAGATCGGCGAATGGGACGTGGTGAACGAAGTCGTCGCCGACCCGGCAGGCAGCGACACGCCGCAAACCACGCCGGGCGAGTTGCGCGACTCACCTTGGCTGCGGGCACTCGGCCCCGACTACATCCCCATGGCGCTGCGCATGGCGAAGGAGCGCGATCCCTCGGTGCGGGTGGTGCTGAACGAGTATGGCCTGGAGGAAGCGGCGCCACATCATTACGAGAAGCGCCGCCGGTTCTTGAACCTGGTGCGCTCGCTGCGCCGGGCCAATGTGCCGCTGGATGCGGTGGGGCTGCAGGGCCACATGCAGATCATCCAGCCGTTTTCGGGGCCGCCCTTCACCGAGTTCTGCCGCCTGCTGCGCAACGAGGGCGTGGACCTGGTGGTGACCGAGATGGACATCCGCGAGCATTGGAAGATCCCGGACGGGTTCGCCGCCCGCGACAAGATCGTCGCCGACCGGGTGCGCGCCTTCATGGACGCGGCGCTCGATGGCGGCATAAAGACCTTCGTGACCTGGGGGTTGGAGGACAAGTATTCCTGGCTCGCCAGCGAGGTGCATGTGAAGCGGCAAGACGGCCTGGAGCATCGCGGCCTACCGCTCGACGACGATGGCCACCGCAAGCCGTATTGGCTCGCGATGGCGGACGCGTTCCGGCGGCTACCCCCCAACCCGTAGCGCGCTTCTCCCTCTCCCGTTCTTCACGGGAGAGGGCTGGGGTGAGAGCCGCTTAACCACCAAAATCCCGCATGGAGCGGCCGTCCCACCCTTACCCCGGCCCTCTCCCGCCAGCGGGAGAGGGAGAAGAAAGCTCGTCCAGCGCCAGGACCGCGAAGCTCGCCAGCCAGTGCTCGCCCATGTAGTCGCCGGTCACGTGGGGCAGACCCGCGGCCAGATGCAATTCCGCCGCCTGCTCCATCATCAACCGCCGCGTGTCGCTTGCCGGCAAGGCCGTCGCCAGCGAGCGCCAGCACCAGGCGCGGCTCAGGTTCAGCCCGTCCAGATGCGCGATCTTGCCGTCGCTGCGGTCGCTGACCGAGACCGGGGCGAACAGCGCTTCCGGGCGCGCCTCCGCCAGGTGGGGCAAGAAACGGTCGAACCACGGCAAGAACCGCTCGGCCGGCAGCAAGCGCCGCATGCATTCGGCCTCGATCAGCGCCGATGACAGGAAGTCGTCGCCGCTCGGCTCCCAGGCCTGGCAATCGGAATCCGCGCCATACCACCCCTCCGCCGTCCGCCGCAGCAACCCGGCCAGCGAGGCATTATGCGTCGCGCCCGCGTAGTCCGTGGCGAGCGCCAGAGCGAAGGCCGTGTTGAAATGGGTGCCGACCCGCACCGGGTAGGTCGCCTTGGGTAGGAATTCCTCCAGTCGCCGGGCGATCAGCGCCGTCAGCGGGGCGAGCGCCTCGTGCCAGCGGCGATCCGGCAGGTCGGTCAGCGCCACGTGCAGCTTCAGCAGCCATGCCCAGCCATACGGCCGCTCGAACCCGCCGGCCATCGGGTGGGAGAAGGTCGCGAGCTCGCCGGCCACCAACTCCGGCGTCAGCCGTGCCTCGAACAGCGAGCGGATCTCGGAGGCGGGCGCCATGGCGGGGAACAGCCGCAGCAGCCGGGCCAGCATCCAGTAGGCGTGCACGCAGGAATGCCAGTCGAAGCTGCCGTAGAACACCGGATAAAGCGATTGCGGCGTGCGGGCGTCCTCCGGCCCGGCATGCACGTTGGCGGGCTTGTTCGGGTATTCGCGCGTGACATGGCCCAGCGCCGCCGCCGCGAATTTTGCCGCGAATTCGGGTGTCAGCCCCGTAATTCCCGCGCTCATGAGAGGCCTAACGCCGCGAGCATGTCCGGGCGGCCAGCCTGCCGTGCGATCGCGGCGGCGCTGGTGCCTTCGATGTCGGTGCGAGCGACGTCGGCACCGTGCGCCACCAGCAGCGCGGCCATTTCGGTGCGGCCGAACATGGTGGCGAACATCAGCGGCGTGCGGCCGGCCAGGTTGCCCGCATCGACCGTGGCCCCGGCCGCGAGCAACTGCCGGGCAATCCCGACATAGCCCTTGAACGCCACCCCGCCGAGCGCGGTGGCACCCTGCGCATCCACCCCGTCCACCGCGGCGCCGCGCTCCAGCAGCAGCGCCACCGTGTCGGGCCGGTCGTTGTAGCTGGCCAGGATCAGCGGCGTGAAGCCACGGTCATCGGGCCGGTTGACGTCGGTGCCGGAGTCCAGGAAGGCCGCGAGCATGTCGGCATTGCCCTCGCGGGCGGCGTTGTAGAACGCGGCTTCCAGCTGCTCGGCAGTGGGGCGCTCCGCGTTCATTTCACGGTTTGAACGACGCTGAAGCCCTCGAATTCCGGGTGCCCCAGATACATCGCCCGGTTGTCGCCGGCATTGGCGTGGGCGGCGCGGAAGGCCTCGGAGCGGGTCCACGCCTCGAAAGTGCCATGGTCGGCCCAGATGGTATGGGATGAATACAGCGTGTGATCGCCCTTGTTCGGCCCCTTCAGGAGGTGGAACTCGACGAAGCCGGGCACGCCGCGCAGGTGGCTGTCCCGTCCGGTCCAAACTTGCTCGAAAGCCTCCTCGGATCCGGGGGTGACTTTGAATCGGTTCATTGCGATGTACATAAGTAATCTCCCTGCCGTGACGCTGCCACAATAGCATGGTGTGATGCCAGGCGATGGCCAGCCTCGCGACCGGCGCGTTGCCCTTCATTTCGGCCCCCCGGCTTTGCCCAGGGGCCGCCTTCCGCGCTATCACACCCCAATTCATCGAGCGATGCCCATGGAAGACGACGATACACCCGCCCCCCGGCCCGACAGCCTGCTGCCTTACGAACTCTGGGCGCAGGAGGCGATGCGTGGCGTCGCCGTGCGCGCGCTGCAGTTCGCCTCGGTCGAGGGTATGCCCGGCGAGCACCATTTCTACGTCAGCTTCCGCACCGACGCGCCCGGGGTCACCATTCCCGCCCGGCTGCTCGCGCAGTATCCGGAGGAGATGACGATCGTCCTGCAGCACCAGTTCTGGGACCTCAAGGTCAACGAGCCCGGCGGATCGTTCAGCGTCGGGCTATCGTTCGGCGGCGTGTCCAGCACGCTGGTGATTCCGTTCTCCGCGCTGACGGCCTTCGCCGACCCGCACGCCCAGTTCGGCCTGCGCTTCCGGGCCGCCCCGGTGGACGTGGCGAACACGGAGGAACTGGAGGAGCAGGAGGCATTGGAAGAAGCAGCGGAGCCGCCGACAGCGGAGCCGCAAGTGGTCAGTTTGGACGCCTTCCGCAAACGCAAGGACTGAACGATGGACAGCTTGCCACCGCGTGCGCCTGGGTTCCTGTATGCGCCGATGTTCCCGATCGGCCCGCGGACCACGCCGTGGCGCAAGCTGGACGTCGCGGGCGTATCCACCACAGTTTGCGATGGGCAGACGGTGCTGCGCATCCAGCCGGAGGCATTGACGGAGCTCGCGTTCCAGGCCTTCCACGAGACGTCGCATCTGCTGCGCCCCGGCCATCTGGCCCAACTCCGCGCCATCCTGGACGACCCCGAGGCCAGTGCGAACGATCGTTTCGTGGCACTCGACCTGCTGAAGAACGCGGCGATCGCAGCCGGCGGCGTGCTGCCGATGTGCCAGGACACCGGCACCGCGCTGGTGTTCGGCAAGAAAGGCCAGCGCGTCTGGGTAGCGGGCGACGAGGAGGAGGCGTTCTCCTACGGCGTGCACCGCACCTACACCGAGACCAATCTGCGCTACAGCCAGATGGCGCCGCTCGGCATGTTCTCCGAGGTGAACACGGGCAACAACCTGCCGGTCCAATTCGACATCATGGCCGCCCCCGGCGACGAGCATGCAGACGAGTTCCACCTGCAATTCGTGGCCAAGGGCGGCGGTAGCGCCAACAAGACGTTCCTGCACCAGGGCACCCCCGCGTTGCTGCGGCCGGAGAAGATGCTGCCTTACCTGGAGACGCTGATCCGCACCCTCGGCACCAGCGCCTGCCCGCCGTACCATCTGGCCATCGTGATCGGCGGCACCTCGGCCGAACTGACGCTGAAGACGGTGAAGCTTGCCTCCACCCGCTGGCTGGACACGCTGCCGACCGCGGGCACCCGCGCCGGCCACGCCATCCGCGACCTGGAGATGGAGCGGCAGATCCTGGAGATGACCCGGCGCATCGGCATCGGCGCGCAGTTCGGCGGCAAGTATTTCTGCCACGACGTGCGCGTGATCCGCCTGCCGCGCCACGGCGCCAGCTTGCCGATCGGCATCGGCGTGTCGTGCAGTGCGGACCGGCAGATCCTTGCCAAGATCACCCCGGACGGCGTGTTCCTGGAACAGCTCGAGACCGACCCGGCGCGCTTCCTGCCCGAGACCACCGACACCAGCCTCGGGGGCGAGGTGGTCAAGCTCGACCTCAACCGCCCGATGATCGAGATCCGGCGCGAGCTGTCCCGCTATCCGGTCGCGACCCGCCTGGCGCTGACCGGCACGGTGGTGGTGGCGCGCGACATCGCCCACGCCAAGCTGGCCGAGCGGTTGGCGAAGGGCGAGCCGTTACCCGACTACATCAAGGATCATCCGGTCTACTACGCCGGTCCGGCGAAAACGCCCGACGGGTATGCCACCGGGTCGTTCGGGCCGACCACCGCCGGTCGGATGGACAGTTATGTCGAGCAGTTCCAGGCCGCCGGGGGCAGCATGGTCATGCTGGCGAAGGGCAACCGGTCCCGTGCGGTGCGGGATGCCTGCCGGGCGCATGGCGGGTTCTATCTGGGCAGCGTCGGCGGCGCGGCGGCGCGCCTGGCGCAGGACTGCATCCGCAAGGTGGAGGTTCTGGAGTATCCCGAACTCGGCATGGAAGCCGTCTGGCGGATCGAGGTGGAGGACTTCCCGGCCTTTATCGTGATCGACGACAAGGGCCACGATTTCTACGACGCCATGGAACCCGCTCTCGCCGAAAAGTGATTACTGACGCGCAGCAACGATCGATGACGACGTTGTCATGCGTTCGTCCCAGTGTAATCGAATGTCATAAACGATCTCGAAACCGCCAATCGCTATCTGGGGGGTTTGACGATCCTGCTGCGTAGCAACAGGTGGAGGCCGCACGCGTATGGTCCCGGAGAGCCAACCCAGCATGGATGAGACGCTTGAAGTCCGGCCGCCCGCCGAGCGGACGCAGACGCCGCCACGCCCACCCGTCCTGCCGCCCCGCCGGCGCCGCCGCTGGTTGACGCCGCTGATCGGCCTGCTGGTTCTGGGCGGGACCGCCTATGTCGGTTGGCGGCTGTTGGACAAACACGGCCAGCCGGTTGCGGCCAACCGGGCCGGCGGGGCGCCGCAAACCGTCGGGGTAGCGACGATCGCAACCGGCGATCTGAACATTGTGCTGACGGGTCTGGGTGCCGTCACGCCGCTCGCGACCGTGACCGTCAAGACGCAAATCAACGGCAAGCTGCAGCAACTCGCCTTCACCGAAGGGCAGATGGTGCACAAGGGCGACTTCCTGGCCCAGATCGATCCGCGCCCATACGAGGCCGCGCTGGAACAGGCCCAAGGCACGCTGGCGCACGACCAGGGGCTGCTGGCCCAGGCCCGTGCCGACAATGCGCGCTACCAGACACTGAGCAAGCAGGACAGCATCTCCCGCCAGCAGGTCGAGGATGAGGTGTACCTCATCAAGCAGTACGAGGGCACGGTGCTCACCGACCAGGGCACGGTCGACAACGCCAAGCTCAACCTGCTGTATTGCCACATCACCTCGCCCGTGGATGGCCGCATCGGCATTCGCCTGGTGGACATCGGCAACTACGTGCAGACCAGCGACACCAATGGGCTGTTCGTGATCACGCAGCTGCAGCCGATGTCGGTGCTGTTCTATTTGCCCGAAGACGACATAGACGAGATCCAGACCCAGGCCGCGGCCGGTCCGCTCGCGGTCACGGCGTACGACCGGACCAACACCAAGCTGATCGCCACCGGTACGCTCGCCACGACCGACAACGAGATCGACAGCACCACGGGCACGGTCAAGCTGCGCGCCATGTTCCCGAACACGGACAACGCGCTATTCCCCCAGCAATTCGTGAACGCGCGGCTGCTGGTGCGCACGATCAAGGGCGCCGTCGAAGCGCCGCAGGCGGCCGTGCAGCACGGCGCGCCCGGCGACTTCGTCTACCTCGTGAAGCCGGACAACACGGTCGCGATCCAGGTCGTGAAAACCGGCGTGTCGGATAACGGCCTGGTGCAGATCACCGACGGGTTGAAGGCCGGCGACAAGGTCGTGACCGACGGGCTGGACCGGCTGAAGGACGGCGCCAAGATCAGCATCGCGCCACCGCCGGGTCAGCCGGCTGCCGCCGGAACGCCCGCGCCGACGCGCAATCGCAATCGGTCCCAGCCCGCCACCGGCGCCGCGCCGGCTGCGAACGGCGGCTGATGAGTCCCTCTCGGGTCTTCATCCTCCGCCCGGTCGGCACGACGCTGCTGATGGCGGCGATCCTGCTGGTCGGCATCATCGGCTACTACTTCCTGCCGATCTCGGCCTTGCCGGAAGTCGATTACCCGACGATCCAGGTGCAGACCTTCTACCCCGGCGCCAGCCCGGAAGTGATGACGACCGCGGTCACTGCGCCGCTGGAACGCCAATTCGGCGAAATGCCGGGGCTCGGCCAGATGTCCAGCATCTCGTCGGGCGGTGCCTCGGTGATCACGCTGCAATTCACGCTCAGCCTCAGCCTGGACGTGGCGGAGCAGGAGGTGCAGGCGGCGATCAATGCTGCGACCAGCCTGTTGCCGTCCGACCTGCCGGCGCCGCCGATCTACAACAAGGTCAACCCGGCGGACACGCCCATCCTCACCTTGGCGCTGACCAGCAAGACCATGCCGCTGACCCAGATCGAGGATTTGGCCGACGTGCGGCTGGCGCAGAAGATCAGCCAGCAGCCCGGCGTGGGCCTGGTGTCGATCAGCGGCGGCAACCGCCCCGCGGTGCGCATCGTGGTGAACCCGCGCGCGCTGTCCGCCTACGGGCTGGCGATCGACGACGTGCGCACCATCATCGGCACGCAGAACACCGACACGCCCAAGGGCAGCTTCGACGGTGCGGCGCAGAGCACCACCATCAACGACAACGACCAGCTGACCAGCGCCGACCAGTATCGCGGCCTGATCATCGCCTACAAGAACGGCCGCGCCGTGACGCTGGGCGACATCGCGACCGTCATCGACAGTTCGGAGAACAACCAGCTCGCCGCCTGGGCCAACAAGACCCCGGCGGTGATCCTGAACGTGCAGCGCCAGCCCGGCTCCAACGTGATCGCGGTGGTGAACGGCATCCGCGCCCTGCTACCCAAGCTGCAATCGACCATGCCGGCCGCCGTCGATATCACCGTGCTCAGCGACCGCACCACCACCATCCGCGCCTCCGTCAGCGACGTGGAGTTCGAGTTGGGGCTGGCCGTGGCGCTGGTCGTGCTGGTGATCTTTCTATTCCTGCGCAACCTGCCGGCGACTCTGATCCCCTCGCTGTCGGTGCCGCTGTCGCTGGTGGGCACGATGGCGGCGATGTACTTGCTGGGGTTCAGCCTGGACAACCTGTCGCTGATGGCGCTGACGATCTCGACCGGCTTCGTGGTCGACGACGCCATCGTCATGATCGAGAACATCGCCCGTCACGTGGAGGACGGCGAAGCCCCGCTCGAGGCCGCGCTGCGCGGGTCGGAGGAGATCGGGTTCACCATCATCTCGCTGACGGTGTCGTTGATCGCGGTGCTGATCCCGCTGCTGTTCATGGGCGACGTGGTCGGGCGGCTGTTCAACGAGTTCGCCGTCACCCTGTCGGTCACGATCATCCTTTCGGCCGTCGTGTCGCTGACGTTGGTGCCGATGCTGTGCGCGCTGCTGGTGAAGCACCGCCCGGACTCCAAGCGCAACCGCTTCGACCTTGCGTTCGAGCGCGGGTTCGACCGGATCGTCGCCGGCTACGGCCGTGGCCTGAACTGGGTGCTGGACCGCCAGGCGCTGACCTTGCTGGTGGCGGTGCTGACCCTGGCGATGACGGTGGTGATGTACATCGTCATCCCCAAGGGCTTCTTTCCGGTGCAGGACACCAGTGCCATCCAAGGCATTTCCGAGGCGACGCAGGATATCTCGTTCGCCGCCATGGTGTCGCGGCAGCAGGCGCTGGCGGACGTGATCCTGCAGGACGATGCAGTCGAGAGCCTATCGTCGTTCATCGGCGTAGACGGTACCAACACGACGCTCAATGCCGGCCGCTTTCAGATCAACTTGAAGCCAAAAGACTCCCGTGACCTCAGCGTGACCGAGGTGATCGCGCGCTTGCAGAACGAGATCGCGAAGGTGCCCGGCATCACCCTGTCCATGCAGCCGGTGCAGGATCTGACAGTCGATTCAACGGTCAGCCGCGCGCAATACCATTTCTTCCTGGAAAATCCGGACAGCACCCTGTTCACGACCTTCGTGCCAAAACTGGTGGAGCAGCTCTCACAAGCGCCGGCGTTCCAGGCCGTCACCAGCGACATGAGCACGAACGGCCAGGCACTGGACATCACGGTGGACCGCGCCACCGCCTCGCGCTTCGGCATCACGTCCGCCACGATCGACAACGCGCTGTATGACGCGTTCGGTCAGCGCATCGTGTCGACGCTGTATACCCAGTCGAACCAATACCGCGTGATCCTGCAGGCCGATCTGTCGCAGAGCAAAACCATCCAGCAGGCGTTCAACGGGATCTATCTGCCGTCCGCCACCGCGACCACCGGGCAGGTGCCGCTATCTGCCATGGTGCATTTGTCCACCCGCAGCAGCCCTTTGCAGATTGAGCATCTGGGCCAATTCCCGACGGTGTCGATCTCGTTCAATCTCGCGGCTGGTGCGTCGTTGGATGCGGCCGTGGCGGAGATCCAAGCGGCCGAGAAGGCGATCGACCTGCCGGACAGTTTCACAACTGCCTACCAGGGTTCGCTATCGGCCTTCCAAGCTTCGCTCTCGAACGAGTTGCTGCTGATCGTGGCGGCCCTGGTAGCGGTGTATGTCGTGCTCGGCGTGCTCTACGAGAGCTTCATCCATCCGCTGACGATTCTCTCCACCCTGCCCTCCGCCGGTGTGGGCGCTCTGATCGCATTGGACATCACCGGGCATGACCTCGACATCATCGGGATCATCGGCATCATCCTGCTGATCGGCATCGTGAAGAAGAACGCGATCATGATGATCGACTTCGCGCTGCAGGCCGAGCGCGGCGAGGGCAAGCGACCGCGCGAGGCGATCTACCAGGCCTGCCTGCTACGCTTCCGCCCGATCCTGATGACCACCATGGCAGCGCTGCTCGGCGCCCTGCCGCTCATGCTGGGCAGCGGCTCCGGGTCGGAACTCCGCCAGCCGTTGGGGATCGCGATCGTCGGTGGCCTGTTGGTCAGCCAGGTGCTGACGCTGTTCACGACGCCGGTCATCTATCTAGCCTTCGATCGGCTGGCCATCGCGTTGACCGGACGCGCGCCGAACACCAGCGCGGGCGATGCCGCGCCCGCCGAATGACGATGATAGTACCGTCATGCCAGGGCTCGACCCTGGTATCCACGGCGTTCCGTAGACACTGGTCTTGCCGTCTTGCATGCGGTGGTGCCAAGCGCTCGTTTGATGTCATCAGCCCAACGCCGTGGATACCAGGGTCAAGCCCTGGCATGACGGGCGGTTATCCCCGATGAACATCTCCGCCCCCTTCGTCACGCGCCCGATCGCGACCACGCTGCTGACCCTGGCGATCCTGGCGGCCGGTGCTATCGCGTTCTTCCAGTTGCCCGTCGCCTCCCTGCCGGAGGTCGATTTCCCGACCATCTCGGTCCAGGCGCAGCTGCCCGGCGCCGATCCGGAGACGGTGGCGACCAGCCTCGCCGGCCCGCTCGAACGCCACCTCGGCCAGATCGCCGACGTGACCGAGATGACGTCGCAAAGCCAGGTCGGCCAGGCGCGCATCAACATGCAGTTCGGCCTCGACCGCGACATCAACGGCGCCGCGCGCGACGTGGAGGCAGCGATCAACGCGGCCCGGGCGGACCTGCCGACCAACCTGCTGTCCAATCCCATCTACCGCAAGGTGAACCCGGCCGACGCGCCGGTGCTGATCGTGTCGCTCACCTCCAACACCCTGACGCGCGGACAGATCTACGACGCCGCCAGCACCGTGCTGGCACAGCAGTTGTCGCAGCTCAGCGGCGTCGGCCAGGTGATCATCAGCGGCGCCGCGCTGCCCGCCGTGCGGGTAGAACTGAACCCGCAACCGCTGTTCAAATACGGCATCGGGCTGGAGGACGTGCGCGCCAGCCTGGCCGCCGCCAATGCGAACAGCCCCAAGGGCACGCTGGATTTGGGCAACCAGCGCCTGCAGCTCTACAGCAACGACCAGGCGACCCATGCGGCCGACTACGAGCCGCTCATCATCGCATACCGCAACGGTGCCGCCGTCCACCTGACCGACGTGGCCACCGTTGAGGACAGCGTGCAGGATCTCCGTAACTTAGGCTTGGCCAACGGCAAGCCCGCGGTGCTGGTAATCGTGTTCAAGCAGCCCGGCGCCAACGTCATCCAAACCGTCGATGCCATCAAGGGTGCGGTGCCGAAGCTGCAGGCAGCCCTGCCGCACGACATCGACATCCAATTCGCCTCCGACAGTTCGATCAGCATCCGCGCCTCGCTGGCCGATACCGAGACGACGCTGCTGCTCTCCGTGCTGCTCGTGACGCTCGTTGTGTTCGTGTTCCTCCGCAATTTCCGTGCGACGCTGATCCCCTTGGTTGCGGTTCCAGTCTCGGTGATCGGCACGTTCGGCGCGATGTACCTGTTCGGCTACAGCCTCGACAATCTGTCGCTGATGGCGCTGACCATCTCCACCGGCTTCGTGGTGGACGACGCCATCGTCGTGCTGGAGAACATCTCCCGCCACATGGAAGACGGCATGCCCCGCATGCAAGCCGCCCTGAAAGGCGCGCAGGAGGTTGGGTTCACCATCGTCTCCATCACGCTCTCGCTGATCGCCGTGTTCCTGCCGATCCTGCTGATGGGCGGCATCGTCGGCCGCCTGTTCCGCGAATTCGCCGTCACCCTGTCGATGGCGATCCTGATCTCGCTGGTGATCTCGCTGACCACGACACCGATGCTGTGCGGGCTGTTCCTGAAGCCCACGCCCAAGCCCGCCGAGTTCCTCCGCAAGCGCCGCAGCTTCGGGCAGCGCGCGCAGGATTTCTACGGCCGCACGCTGGCCTGGACGCTGGACCATAACTGGCTGGTGCTGACCGTCCTCGCGGCCGTCGTGGCGCTCAACGTCGTGCTGCTGACGGTGATCCCCAAGGGCTTCTTCCCGATCGAGGACACCGGGCGAATGATCGGCAGCCTGCAAGCCGACCAGAGCGTCTCGTTCCAGTCCATGAGCCAGAAGCTCACCCAGATGATGTCCATCGTCCAGCACGACCCGGCGGTCGCCAACGTCGTGGGATCCACCGGGGCTGGCGGCGGCGGCGGCGCGTCGCAAACCAACACGGGCAACGTCTACGTGTTGCTCAAACCCAAAGGCCAGCGCGCCAGCCTCGACGTCATTATGACCCGGTTGCGCCGCGAGTTGTCGCGCGTGCCGGGTGGCCGGCTGATCCTGGTGCCGGCGCAGGACATCCGCGTCGGCGGCCGGCAGAGCAGTGCCGCCTACCAATACACGCTGCAGGGCGACAATACGGCCGAGGTGTTCGAGTGGGCGCCCAAACTGCTCGACGCCCTCCAGAAGAACCCGGCCCTGACGGACGTGAACTCCGACCAGCAGCAGGCCGGGTTGGAGACGGAGGTCACGATCGATCGCCCCACCGCATCGCGCCTCGGCATCACGGCGCAGCAAGTGGACTCCACGCTGTACGATGCGTTCGGCCAGCGGTCGGTTTCGACGATCTACAACGCGCTGAACCAGTACCACGTGGTGATGGAGGTTGCGCCGCAATATTGGCAGAACCCGGACATCCTGAACCAGATCTGGGTCAGCACCTCGGCCGGCGCCGCGACCGGAACGGCAACGACGAACGCCCCGTCCGGCACGGTGACGGGCCCGGCGTCCAGCACATCCACCGCCAGTTCGGCCAACGGCATCAACAACTCGCAACGCAACGCCGCGCAGAACGCGCTGGCGTCGAGCGGCAGCAGCACCGCCTCGGCCGGTGCGGCCGTGAGCACGGGGGCGGAGACCATGGTGCCGCTCTCCGCCATCGCGCATTTCAGCCGCGGGCAGACGGCGCTGTCGGTCAACCACCAGAGCCAATTCGTCGCCGCCACGATCTCGTTCAATCTCGCCCCGGGCCGTTCGCTGTCCGACGCGCAGGCCGCGATCGACAAGGCCGTGACCGATCTGCGCATGCCGGCCGATCTCGTCGGCGGCTTCGCGGGGACGGCGCAAGTCTTCCAGCAATCGCTGAACAGCGAGGGCGTCCTGATCGCGGCGGCGCTGCTGGCCGTCTACATCGTGCTCGGCATCTTGTACGAGAGCTTCATCCACCCGATCACGATCCTGTCCACCCTGCCATCGGCCGGGATCGGCGCGGTGCTCGCGCTGCTAATTTGCAACACCGAGTTCTCGCTGATCGCGGTGATCGGCGTCATCCTCCTGATCGGCATCGTCAAGAAGAACGCCATCCTGATGATCGACTTCGCGCTGTATGCCGAGCGTAACGAAGGTGCCACCAGCCGGGAGGCGATCTTCCAAGCCTGCCTGATGCGGCTGCGCCCGATCACCATGACCACCGCCGCAGCCCTGCTCGGCGCACTGCCCTTAGCTTTCGCCTTTGGCGATGGAGCCGAGCTACGCCGCCCGCTCGGGATCTCGATCGTCGGCGGCCTTATCGTGAGCCAGTTCTTGACCCTGTATACCACGCCCTCCGTCTACATGCTGCTCGACCGTCTCCGCTTACGCCGGGGCAGTATCGCACCTCTGCCAAGCCCAGCCGAATGAGGGCGTTCCTATTGGGGTTCACCGCGCTCGCGTTGGCGGGTTGCATGGTCGGGCCCGACTACAAGCGGCCGGCCGCGGTTGGCACGGCCTTGCCGTTCAAGGAAGCGCCGCCGGGTTGGACGGTGGCGCAACCGCTCGATACGGCGGCGAAGGGCCAGTGGTGGAGCATCTATCACGACCCGTTGCTGAACCAGCTCGAGGATAAGGTCGCCGTCTCGAACCAGAACGTGAAGCAGTACGAGGCCCAATTGCGCGAGGCACAGGCGACGGTGGACGTGGCACGCTCGGCGCTGTTCCCGACCGCCAACGGCACCGCCAGCGTCACCCGGTCGTACCGCGGCGGCTCGGCCTCCACCGGTGCCAGCACGACGGGGCTCGGCGGCACCACGGGCACCGCGCTGGGGGGCACCACGTCCAGCACGTTGACCAGCACCGGCGCAACAACCGGAACGACGACCAGCGGGACCACGACAACTTCGACGGGGAGCACCCGCGCGACGACCCTCTATTCGCTGGAAGGTACCTTCGACTGGGATTTGGACGTGTGGGGCCGCATCCGCCGCCAGGTCGAGAGTGACGTCGCCGCCGCCCAGGTCAGTGCCGCCGACCTGGTGAACGCCACGCTGTCCGCACAGGCGACGCTGGCCACCGACTACTTCGAGCTACGCTACCAGGACGCGCTGCAAAAGCTGCTGCAGGACACGGTGAAGGCCTACGCCGCCTCCGTCCGCATCACCCGCAACCAGTATAATGCCGGCACCACCGACGCCTCGGCGCTCGCCGAGGCGCAGGCGCAATTGGACACGGCGAACGCGACCCTGGTGAATGTCGGCGTGCTACGGGCGCAGTACGAGCACGCGATCGCCGTGTTGACGGGTGTGGCCCCGGCCGAACTCGAGATCCCCGTGGGCGCCCTGACCGACGACGTGCCCGTCCCGCCCGGCGTGCTGCCATCGACCCTGCTGCAGCGCCGCCCCGACATCTCGGCGGCGGAGCGCACCATGGCCGAGCAGAACGCGATCATCGGCGTGCAGGTGGCGGCGTTCTACCCCGACATCTCGCTGTCCGCGCTGTACGGCTATTCCGGCAACCCGCTCGGCTCGTTGATCCAGGCCGCAAACCGCGTATGGTCGCTCGGCGCATCGGCGACCGAAACGCTGTTCGAGGGCGGTTTGCGGAATTCCGAAGTCGCCGCCGCCCGTGCCTCCTACGACGCCAGCGTCGCCGCCTACCGGCAGACCGTGCTGACGGCGTTCCAGCAGGTGGAGGACGAATTGGCGGCCCTCCGCATCCTGGAGCAGCAGGAGGCAGCGGCGAAGACGGCTGTCGCATCGTCGCAGCGCGCGGTCAACGTGGTGCTGAATACCTACCTGGCCGGCACCGCCGCCTACACCGCCGTCGTCACCCAGCAGACCACGCTGCTCGGCAACCAGGAATCGGCCTTGCTGGTGCAGGAGCAGCGCCTGGTGGCGAGTGTCACCCTGGTGCAAGCGCTGGGCGGTGGCTGGAGCACGCTCGACCTACCGTCCCGCGGTTCGTTCCAGAAGGGTCTGCCGTTCCTGAAATACTAGCCCGTCGGCCGCTGGTTGAGTGCGGCGGCGCGTTCGGTCAGCCGGTCGAGCAGGGCGTTCAATTGGGCAAGCTCCGCCGGAGAAAGCCCCTCCGTCAGCGACGCGGCGAAGCCGACCGCCAACGGGGCAATGGCCGCGTAGGTGGCCTCCCCCTCGGGCGTCAACGCCACGAACGCCTCGCGCCGATCGTCCCGGTTCGGGGTTCGCATCAGCAAGCCGCGCCCGTCCAGCGCGGCAATCGCCCGGCTCACCTTTACTTTGCGCATGTGGGCATGCTGGCCGATCGCGGTCGCGGTCATCTGGCCGAACTCGCCCAGCGTGGCCAGCACACGCCACTCGGGGATGCCGATGCCGAGCCGGCTTTGGTAGATCTGCGCCAATCCCTCGCTGACCAGCGTCGCCAGCACGTTCAGCCGGTAGGGCAGGAAGGCCGCCAGCCGAAGCTGTGACACAACCCTTGATTTTAGTTTCAACTGAAACTAATCCGTCGGCTAAAGGAGGAAGCATCATGGATCATCCCGCGCCGTTCCCCTTCCCGATCGCCTCGGACCGTCCGCTGCATCCTGGCTATATTTCCGGCTTCGGCAACGGCTTCGAGACGGAGGCGTTGCCCGGCGCCCTGCCGATCGGGCGCAACTCACCGCAGAAATGTCCCTACGGCCTGTATGCCGAGCAGCTCTCCGGTTCCCCGTTCACCGCGCCGCGCACCACGAACGAGCGGTCGTGGCTGTATCGCATCCGCCCGACGGTCGCCCATTGGGGCCGGTTCCGCAAGGCGGACGCCCGGTTGTGGCGCACGGCGCCGGCGGCCGAGCCAGAGCTGCCGATCGCCCCGATGCGCTGGGACCCACTCCCGCTCCCCGCCACGCCGATGTCGTTCATCGACGGCATGCACACCATCACGACCGCCGGCGACGCCGGGTCGCAAGCGGGGATGGGGGCGCATGTCTACCTGGCCACCCGCTCGATGGTGGACGAGTATTTCTATAACGCCGACGGCGAGATGCTGATCGTGCCGCAGGAGGGTGGGCTGCGGTTCTGCACCGAATTCGGCCTGATCGACGCCGGGCCGGGTGAGGCGGTGGTGATCCCGCGCGGCGTCAAGATACGCGTGGAGCTGCATGCCGCGTCCGCGCGTGGCTACGTGTGTGAGAACTATGGCGGCGCGTTCAGCCTGCCGGAGCGCGGCCCGATCGGTGCCAATTGCATGGCCAACCCGCGCGACTTCCTCACTCCGGTCGCCGCGTACGAGGACCGGGAGGTGCCCGGCGTGATGACTGTGAAATGGGGCGGCACGCTATGGTCCGCAGACATCGCGCAGTCGCCGTTGGACGTCGTCGCCTGGCACGGCAACTACGCGCCCTACAAATACGACCTGCGTAAATACTCGCCGGTCGGCCCGGTGCTGTTCGACCATGCCGACCCGTCGATCTTCACCGTGATGACATCCCCGAGTGAAACGCCGGGCACGGCCAATATCGATTTCGTGCTGTTTTCTGACCGGTGGCTAGTCGCGGAGGGTACGTTCCGGCCGCCGTGGTACCACATGAACGTCATGAGCGAGTTCATGGGCCTGATCTACGGCCAGTACGACGCCAAGACCGGCGGCGGCTTCGTGCCCGGCGGCATTTCGCTGCACAATTGCATGCTGCCGCACGGCCCCGACACCGACGCGTTCGAAAAGGCCAGCAACGCCGAACTGCAGCCGCACAAGCTGGAGGGCACCATGGCCTTCATGTTCGAAACGCGCTTCCCGCAGCGCGTCACCGCCTTCGCGGCCGGCATCGCCCAATTCCAGACCGATTACGCCGCGTACGGCCACAGTCTGCGCAAGCATTTCGACCCGACCCGGCCATGACCGCACCCCAGCAAACGGATGGCACGCACGACCCGGCCCTGCGGAGTTGGGTCGAGTCCGCCAACGGCCACACCGAGTTTCCGGTGCAGAACCTGCCGCTCGGCATCTTCTCGCCCCCGGGTGGTGCCCCTCGCGGCGGCGTGGCGATCGGCGATCAGATTCTGGATCTGGAAGAGGCAGTCCGCCGCAAGCTGCTGGAGTGTGCCGCAGCGCAGGCCGCCGCGGGGCCGGTGCTGAACGCGTTCTTGGCACTTCCCGTAGCCGAGCGGTCCGAGTTGCGGGCCGAACTCAGCGCACTGCTCGCGGTGGGAGCGAGCGTGCCAGACCCCACCGGCCTGCTCTATCCAGCCGCCGGCTGCACGATGCACATGCCGGCCGTGGTGGGCGACTACACCGATTTCTATGCCGGCATCCATCACGCGACGAATGTCGGCCGCCAGTTCCGCCCCGATAACCCGCTGCTGCCGAACTACAAATACGTTCCGATCGGCTATCACGGCCGTGCCTCGTCACTCGCGGTTTCCGGCAGCCCGGTGCGCCGCCCCCACGGGCAGACCAAGCCGCCGTCGCAACCGGAACCGGGCTTCGGTCCGAGCCGCCGGCTGGATTACGAGCTCGAGTTCGGCATCTGGATCGGACCCGGGAACGACACCGGGCAGCCGATCACCATTGCGGACGCCGGGTCGCATGCCGCCGGGTTCTGCCTGTTGAACGATTGGTCCGCACGGGACATCCAGGCTTGGGAATACCAGCCGCTTGGGCCGTTCCTCGCCAAGAGCTTCGTCACCACGATCTCGCCGTGGGTGGTGACGGCGGAAGCCCTGGCGCCGTTCCGGATTGCGCAACCGGCCCGCCCAGAGGGTGATCCGGCGCCCTTGCCCTATCTGTCCGACCCGCAGGATGCCGGCCAAGGCGCCTTCGACATCGATCTGGAAGTGTTCCTGCTGACCGCAGCCATGGAACGCGCCGGCCAGACGCCGCATCGCGTGTCCCTCAGCAATTTGCGGCACATGTATTGGACCGCGGCGCAAATGGTGGCCCACCACAGCTCCGGCGGCTGCAACCTGCGCCCAGGCGATTTGTTCGGGACCGGCACGATCTCCACACCAGACCCGGGCGGCTATGGCAGCCTGCTGGAGACCACGATGGGCGGTTCGCAGAAGCTGTCCCTGCCCGGCGGCGAGCAGCGCGCCTTCCTGGAGGACGGCGACACCGTGATCTTCCGCGCCCACGCCTGCCGCGATGGCTTCACGGCCATTGGCTTCGGGGAATGCCGCGGCACCATCGCCGCGGCGTAAGAACCGGTTACGGCGGATTGCTGGCGGCAGCGCTGGCGGCGATGGCGGCCACGACGGTGGCGGCGCTGCTGCCCGGGGCCACTTGCATCACCCGAAATTGGGCCGGCGGAGGCTCGGACAGGGCGGTGAAGATGTCCGTCTCGCCCACGATCACCCAGCCGCGCGGGAGTGACGCCACGCGCTCCAGCAGCGGATAGCGCCAGACCTGCTGCATCAGCGAGTGCACATGTTCCGGTTGCTTCAGCAAGTCCACGGCCCGGCAATGCAATTCCTCCGCACCCAGCCCACTGACCCGCGGCAGCGCGCTGGCCCGGCGGCGATCGAACCAGGGCGACCAGAGCCGCTCGTCCCGCAGCAAGGTCCAAGTGCCAAGGACATGGCCGCCATCGTGGCGCGGTTCGATGTCGACCGGATATTCCGCCAAGAAGGCCGAACGCTTTGCCGCCGGCAGTAACGGCGGATCGAGCAGTGCCACCGGGATCGGCGACTGCCGGCCGATCTCGACGGCGATCGGACAGGAGCCGCGCACCCCCACGAGCAGTTGCGGCGTGCAGCCGAGCCCGGCGAGTGCCGTGAGGATCCACTCCGCCGCGGTTTCGACCGATCCGGGGTCCGGAGTTTGCGAGTCTGACTGCCCGGGCGCTTCGATCCCGATCACCGGCCAGTGCGCCGCAATATCGGCGAGCTCCGCGGTGAGCGAGGCGAGGCCGCCGGGCTGAGGTGCCACCAACACCACCGGCTTGCGGCCGTTCATCGTCCCGCAGAGCTTGGCGTGCAGAGAGCCACCCGGGATAGGTAGGAAGAACCTATCCCCGTCCTGCAGTGCCGAGTAGGACGGCAAGACCTGAAGCGGAGGCGTGGATGCCTCGGCGCGCGCAGTGTCGAACATGTCGCGTTCCACGTGGGCCGCTTCGATCGTGTCACGCGGCAGCACGCGTTTGTCATGCCCCGCGGGTAACGCGGCGTAGGTGTTGAACAGCGAGTCGCCGGGCCGCACTGTCAGCCAGGCCGGTATTGTCAACTCCGCCAAGGCATCCAGCGCATCGTGCATGAAGGCCGCGGCGTAGCCGATGCGATAGCCGTCGCCGGCCATCATGATCTGGTTGAAGCCGCGGTTCAGGAAAGCGAGATCCGGCACGTCGGTGTCGGCGCGCGTGGCGGTGGTCTGGATGTCCCACGGCCAGAACACGTGCTGATCGCGATACCGCAGCCACCAGAACGCGAGATGGCTGCCATCCCAGCCCGGCGTCAGCCTGACCAGATACTCGTCGATGTAGCGCTGGCGGCTTTCGGGCGGGAAGATCGGGTAACCGTCGCACAGCACCCGCACGACCCGGCCGGGATGCCGCCGTGCCGCCTCGACTGCGATCGAGGCGCCGGTGTGCCGGCCGTACAGCAGCACGCGTTCGAGCCCAAGCGCATCCAGTGTCTCGATCAGCGCGTCGGCGTAGTCGGCGATGGCAGGTTTCTCGATAGCCAACTTGTCCGACAGACCATATCCCGGGGTGTCGACGGCAATCGCGGTGAATCGCTCGGCGAACACCTCGATCTGTTCCAGGAACATGGCGGACGACACGGGCGAGGCATGCAGCAGGACGATGGCCGGGCCGCGGCCTGCCCGGCGGTAGTGTACATGTCGTCGGCCGATCCGGACGTATCCGCGCTCGATCTGCATTCGCTCAACTCTCCAACCGAGGTGTCATCCGAACTCGCCGCAGTAATCACAAACCAAGACACCCGGGGTTGAGCGCACGTGCCGGGTCGAACGAACGCTTGATCGCGCGGAGAGCGGTCCGTGCCGCAGGGTCGAGCGTCGTCGTGTGGTCGTAATAGCGGCCGATCTGCATGTGGATCGCGCCATGGGCATCGAGCACAGCACCCAGGGCTGCCCTAATTCGGTCGACGACGGCCCGGGCATCCGGCCTGGCGAGGCGATCTGCGGCACGGTCGGTCACACGCTGCGGCAGATGGCGGATATGCTGCGTGCCCAACGCATCCGGCCACAGTAGCATCGGTTCGAACAGCACGTGGCCCGGTTGCGACGAGAGCAGCCAGCCGAGCGTGATACCGTGCTCCTCCCGCTCCGCCGCGGTCGTGGCGGCGTAGTCGAGCAACGCCTTCAACGCCGGGACCGCAGCACTGAGCGGCACGAGTCCGTGCACCGGGACCCAGCGTTCGGCCGCGGGCCCCAGCGCCCCACGGACCGAGAACGGCCGGGCCTGCAGCGCCGCCGGGACTGCAGCACCGATCGCGCGCCCGCCTTGCGCCAGCGCCACGTCGGCCAAATTGGCCAAGCGAGCGCGTGCACCGGCGGCGCTGCCAGACTCGACCGTGACGTGCAGTGCCCAGTCGGCGCCGGGATGCAATTGGGTCGTCAGGCCGGCCAGCGGCGAGCGTCCGCGTCGCAGCAAGGCAAGCGCCAGACGTGCTACGTCAGCGACACCAAGACTGCGCATGGCGTCGCCGGATCGCTTCGGGTCGAGCGCCAGGCAAGACGCGCCGCCATCGGTGCGCTGGATGTTGCCGATCGCTGCCACCATGGCGAGCGGGTCGCGGAACGCGAATGACGCCATGGCCGTATGCGGTTCCGGGGTCAGCCGTAGCGTGATCTCGGTCTTGATTCCGAACGCGCCGCAGTCGCCGAGGAACAGCCCCGTCAGGTCCGGCCCGGCATTGCGATAGAATGGCGAACGGCCCGCCAACGCGGCGCTGCCGGTGGTCAGAAGAGTGCCGTCGGCCAAAACGATCCGAAGCCCCAACACCGCGTCCATGCTGCCGGGCAAGTTCTGCGACATCGCGCCACCGATGGTGGAGTGGCTCCCCGAAATCGGCGCCCCGAGCGGCACGCGCAGAGCATGCGGTCGCAATGCCGTCGCCAATGCCTCCCACGTGCAGCCGGCCCCAACGACGGCATAACCATCGTCGGCATGAACGGTGATGCCATCGAGCCGCGTGGTATCGAGCATGACATGCGGATCGGCGCATACCGTCCCTGCGGTATAGGACAATCCTGCGCCGCGGGGTACGATGCATGCGCCGGCGGCAGTGGTTAGACCGACGATGTCCGCTACCTCCGCCGCCGATGCCGGTCGCGCAACACAGAGCGGCGGCACCGCATTCTGCCAGACATGCAAGTCCTGGCCGTCCTCCAAACCCGTGTCCACGTGCTCGTTGCCGAGACGCTGCCGCAATGCCGCCACCAGGCCGTCGCACAGCGGAGCAGAGCCCGGCACGGGGCGCGTCATGATCAGGCAGCCACCTATGAAACCGCCTCGAGCGCAGGCACCGCGGCGAGTTCTCCGGCGACGACCCGCCAGCACCGTACCTGACGTCCGTCCGACAATTCGCTCAGCACCTGTTTCATGGTGTCGCACCGCGGCACACGCTGCGGGCAGCGCCCGGCGAGGTAGCAGCCGGCTGGCAGGTTGATCGGGCTTGGAATCTCCCCCTCCAGCATCGGACGCGGCGGTGAATCGACGCGCCGGGTCGAGAGGTCCGGGAACAGATGCGCCCCGATCAGCGCCTGGGTATAGGGATGCGCCGGATGACTGAACACCTGCTCCTTCGTGCCAATCTCGACGATCTGGCCCAGATACATCACGGCGATCCGGTGGCAGATGTATTTCACCGTCGTGAGGTCATGCGAGATGAACAGGTAGGCCAGTCCTAACCGGCGGGACAGGTCCATCAGGAGGGTGATGATCTCGGCGGTGGTCTCGGGCGTGAGGGCGGAGGTCGGCTCGTCCAGCACGATGAACTCGGGTCCGGTCGCGATGGCGCGGGCGATGGCAATGCGCTGCTGCCGACCGGCGCTCATCTCCGACGGTCGCAGGCCGATGATCGCAGGCGAGAGGCCGACCAGGATCAGCAGCTCGTTGATGCGGGCCTCGCGCTGGGCCGCGTTCAGCTGCTTGTGCAGCGACAGCATCTCGCCGATCACCTCTCGCACGGTCCAACGCGGGTTCATCGAATCCAATGGGTCCTGGAATACGATCTGCAGCTTTGCGCGGTAGGAGCGGAATTCCCGCTCGGTCAGTTCCGAAAGATCGGTGCCGTGGAAACGCAGCGCGCCGTGGGTCGGAACCTCCAGCCGTAGCAGGCAGCGCCCGGTCGTAGTCTTGCCGGAGCCACTCTCGCCCACCAGGCCCAGGCACTCGCCGGGTCGTAGGCTAAAACTGACATCGTCGGCGGCGTGCACCTTGCCGCCCTTGCGGAGCAGGAAATGTTTGGTGAGCCCGGCGACCTCGATCAGGGGCGCGGCCTCGCCGATCTCACCGGACCGCGCGGCCCGCGATGCGCCGCCCTCCTCCCGCTGCAGTGCCAGGACGCGGCGGGAATACGCATGTTCCGGTGCCTGGAAGAACTGGCGGACGGGCGCGCGCTCCACCAGCGTGCCGTCCTTCATGATCAGCACCCGGTCGCAGTAGTTGGCCACGATACCGAGGTTCTGTGTGACCAGCAGCACCGCGGAGCCAGTCGCCTGCGCGGCCTTCCACATTTGGTCCAGGAAGGCGGTCTGGATGGTGACGTCCAGCCCCGATGTCGGTTCGTCCGCAATCAACAACCGCGGCGTGGAGCTGAGCGCCATTGCGATCAGCACGCGCTGCGTCATGCCGGTGGACAGTTCGTGCGGGTAGGCTTTGGCACGCCGACCCGGGTCGTTGATGCCGACCATGCTCAGCATCTCGACGGCGCGCGCCCATGCCTCCTTGCGGCTGCAGCCGGAGTGGACGCGGTAAACGTTCGCGATCTGCGTGCCGACATTGATCAGCGGGTGCAGCGACGTCCGCGGGTTCTGCACGATCAGGCCGATGTCACGGCCGCGCAGCTGCTCGCGCTCGGGTTCTGCCATCTTCAGCAGGTCGCGGCCCTGGAAGGTGATGCTGCCGGACTCGATCACGCCGGGTGCGCGCACCAGCCCCATCATCGCAATCGCGACGGTGGATTTGCCGCAGCCGGGCTCACCCATCAGCCCGACGAATTCGCCCGCCTGGATGGTCAGCGAGACGTCGTGCGCCGCGATCAGCTTGCTGCCGTCCGGGCGCGGAAAGACGACGCGCAAGCCCTCGACGGCGATGAGATCCTGAGTGGGGGTAGAAGCGTTCAACGGAAGCGTGCCTCGAAGGTGTGGCCTACGACGGCGTAACCGAAGACGACCAGGGACATGGCGAGGCCGGGGAAGACGGAGGGCCACCATTCACCCAGGATCAGCTGCGGCGCGCCCTGGGAGATCATCAGCCCCCATTCCGGCGTCGGCGGGCGAACCCCCGCGCCGACGAACGAGAGCCCGGCGGTCAGGATGATCGCGAAGCCCACCGTTGCCGAGCTCTGCACGATCGAGGGCACCAGCGAGTTGGGCAACACGTGACGCAGCGCGATGACGAAGGGGCGGTTGCCGGCAGCGCGGGCCGCCTCGACATAGGTGCGCGGCATCTGGCTCATCACCTCGGCGCGGGTCAGGCGGACGAAAATCGGCGTATAGACCAGCACCAGCGCGATGACGATGTTGACCGGGGAACGGCCGGCGAGGGCGACCAGCATCATCGCGGTGATGAACACCGGGAACGCCTGCAGCACGTCCGACACACGCATCATCGACTCGGTCGCCCAATTGCGCACGTAGCCGGCCAGCAGGCCGATCAGCGTGCCGAACACGCAGGACAGCAGCGCGGCGGAGAGCGCGATCGTCATGTCCATGCGCGGTGCCGAGATGATGCGCGAGAAGATGTCCAGGCCCGACTGGTCAGTCCCCATCCAATGCGGCGACTGCGCGTTGCTGCCGGTCAGGCTGCCCATCAGCAAACCCGGCAGATCGCCGAGCGGGGGGGGAGCCAGCGAGACGTCGTTGCTGGCCGTCGTGGGGTCATACGGTGAGATCATCGGCCCGAACGCCGCAAGCAGTAGCGACAGCGCGATGATGGCGCTTCCGAGCCAAAGCAATGGGCCGCCGCGCCTGGCCCGGCGACCCATCGCGCCAACGGCGTCCCCGGCGTGCAGCACCGCCGGGTCGACGTGCTGGTCGACATCTTCCGGAGTGGAAGCGCTGGAGCCGGGCGTCATGGACCGGATGTCCTCAACTGCGGATGCGGGGGTCGAGATAGGCATGCGCGATGTCCAGCAGGAGATAGATCAGCAACGACACCATGGCGACTACCAGGACGGTTCCCTGGATCGCGGGATAGTCGAAGGCGAGCACCGAGCGCACGGCGTATTGGCCGATGCCGTTCAACGAGAACACGATCTCCACCGTCACGGCGGACGACAGCAACACGCCGTAGAAAATCCCCACCAAGGTCACGGCTGGGGTCAACGCGGCGCGGAGTGCGTAGCGTGCGACCATGCGCTCCGGCAGGCCGGACGCGCGGGCATACAGCATATAGTCCGATTGCAGGGCGCGCATCGTGTTGGTGCGAACCATCTTGATGATGGCGCCGGACACGACGAAGGCCAAGGTCAGGATCGGCAGCGTCAAGTATTGGACCGCGATCCAAAAGGCAGCGAGATCGCCCGCCAGCAGGCTGTCCACGGTGATGAAGCCGGTGATGGTGGGGGGCGCCGTCATCAGCGGGTCGAACCGCCCCATCGGCGGCGGGGCGATGTTGAGCAGGTAGAAGAAGACGAAGACGAACAGCAGCCCCCACCAGTAGTCCGGCTGCGCGCCGGCGAACAATCCCCAGACCAGCGAGGCACGGTCCGCGATGCCGCCGGGCTTGCGGGCGCTCGCCAGGCCCAGGGGCAGCGCGACGGCGAAGGCGAGCAGCAGCGCGTATGTCACGATCTCCAGCGTGACCGGCAGGCTATCCAGGATCTCCCGCCCGACCGGCGCGCTGGTGACCCAGGACGTGCCGAGATTGCCCTGTAGCAGCCCGTTATGCGCCCCATCCAGCCCGACGAATCCTAGGAACTGCTGCCACATCGGCCGGTCCAGGCCGAGCGCGTGCTTGGACTGCTCGTAGGCTTCGCGGCTGGCGTTCATCCCGACCAGCTGCGCCACCGGGTCGGCGGGGAGCAGCCGGATTACCACGAACACCGAAGCGGTGATGCCGGCCAGCTGCAGCACGAAGATGACGAGACGCCGGAGGATGAAGCGGATGATCATAGTAGGGCCGGCCTAATGGTGGAGATAGCGCCACAGCAGGATGTTGCTGGGGTGCAGCACCAATCCCTGGATGTCCGCCTGTTCCGCATACAGCAGCTTAGTCTCCAGCATCGGAACGATCGGCAGCCTCTCCGAGAGGATATTCTGCATCTGGTCGAGGTCGGCCTGTCGCTTTGCCGGGTCGGCTTCCAGGAGAACCTCGTCGAACAGCTTGTCGAACGCCGGGTCGGAGAAGTTGGTCGCATTGCTGACACCCTGCGGCGGCGTCACGTAGTTGAGTTTCGATGCGTAGACCGGGTCGATCACGATCGGCTTTGACTGGTCCTGGATCGCGAACCCAAGGTCCTTCTTTACCAGTTGGCGGTCGGCGTATTGCGTGGCGGGCAACGGGTCGAGCTGCACGGGGAAGCCCAGTTCCTTCAAACGCGTTTGCAGCAGCGTGGCGACCGGGCCGACGATGCTTTCACGCTCGGCGACATAAGCGAGCTTGAAGGCCTCGGGGAATGCTTCGAGCCCCTTGCCGTCCGGATAGCCGGCCTGGGCCAAGAGCGCCTTCACCTTCGCAGGGTCGTAGCTATAGGTGTGATCCGGCTTGATGTAGCCGGGGAAGGACGAGGGGATCAGGCCGAACCACTGCCGCGCCGCGCCGTAATAGTCGCTGCGCGCGATGTCGTCATACGGGATCGCGTAGGCGATCGCCTGCCGCAGCAACACGTTGTCGAACGGCTTGGTCTTGTAGTTCAGCAGCACCGAAATCGAGGTGTTGAGATAGCCGCCGGCAACTTTCACCCCCGCCACCTTGGTCAGGCTGTCCAGCTCCTTGGGGTTCAAACCCTCGGCAACTTGGGCGCGGCCGGTGCGCAGGATGGCGATGCGGTTGGAACTTTGCGGCACCCGGCGATAGATCACGCGGTCATAGAACGGCTTGGCGCCATAATAGCCGGGGTTCTGCTTGACGGTGAACTCCTCGTCCTTCTTCCAGCTGTCCAGGCACCACGGACCGAAGCCGGGCGCGTTCACCGTATTGGCGTAGACGTGGCTCCATGGATCATCGAGCGTCGCGTGCGCCTTCATTTCCTTCGAGTCATAGATCAGCAAGCCGAGCACGCTCAGCACGCGCAGGAATAGCGGATTCGGCCCGGTGAGCTTGAACTGGACGGTGTAGTCGTCGACCTTCGTCACCTCGTCGCCGAGCTTGCGGGCCGCGATCGCTTCCGGCGTCTTGGCGAACAGCGCGCCGGTGAAGTTCTTCAGCGACGCGACCGAGCTGAGAAAGTAGCCGATCGGAGCCTGGCCGGTGAGCGACTTGGCGCGGCCGAAGGTATACAGCACATCATCGGCGGTGAACGTGTTGCCGGCGCAGCTTTTCGCGTTCTGCCGCAACTTCATCGTCCACGTGTTGGTGGCCGTATCGAACGACCAAGATTCGGCCAGCCCCGGGACGATCTTGCCATAGTCGTAGGTCTGCACCCCGTCGGCATTCACCGGGTTGATCGCGTAGTTCACCAGCGGTTCCAGGACGTTGAGCATGCCCTCCTGGCTCGGCGGATACGTGCCGGAGGGGCCGTCCGTATCCATGCTGGCGGGCACGCCATCGCCGAGCACGAACAACGTGTTCTCAGCGCGCGCCGCGGCGGACGAGGCGGCAAGGCCAAGGGCGGTGGCGAGCAACAGGCCAGTGCGGCGGGACGGCGTCATTAGGGGCTTCCTTACGGGCAGAGCGGGGAATGATGTCAAAGCCTTGCCGGGCATGGCTCGCGTCCAGACCGTGGCACGATGCGTGCTTGCCACTCCTGTGACGCTGGTCCGAAGGGAAGTTACATCGACCATATTATGAAAGCATATCCCGTTTCTGTTTCACATCATGAAAAGAATCTGGACGGATTGCCAGATCTTTTCGTAGGGTTTGCTCAGAAAAACGGGATGGACGCCTAATGGCCGGCACAATCGACATCGTTTGCAACCTCTACACGCCGCAGGAGGTGCAGAATGGGCAGACGGGAGTGGATGCTGCGTTCAAGTCCCAGGTTCGCATGCCGGCCGAAACGCGCGATGGCGTTCCGATCGATGCCTATCTGACCAAAATGGACCGGGCTGGCATCGATCGATCGTTGCTGATTGCGGTGCGTGCCGGTGACTTGAACGTGCGCGGCTCGTTCGAGATACCGTACAACCGGGTCGCCGAGGTCTGTCGCGCGCACCCCACGCGGTTTTCAGGCCTGGCCGGCGTGGATCCGTTTCGCGGCATGCAGGGCCTGCGGGACTTGGAGAGCGCGGTGCGCGAGCACGGCTTCGTCGGCGCGCATCTGTATCCGCACTGGTTCGGCCTGTCACCGGACGATGCGAAATACTATCCGTACTATGCGAAGTGCTGCGAGCTCGACATCCCGATCATGATGCAGGTCGGGCAGAACCTGGTCTATTCGCGCGAACGCCGCCTGCCGAGCGTGGCGCGGCCGATCTGCCTGGACAAAGTCGCGATCGACTTCCCCGAACTGAAGCTGCTCGGCATCCACATCGGCGTGCCCTGGGCCGAGGAGATGATCGCCATGGCCTGGAAGCACGAGAACGTCTTCATCGGCGTGGACGCCTATGCCCCGAAGCACTGGCCGGCCCCGTTGCTGCAGTATCTCAACACCTACGGCCGCGAGAAAGTTCTGTTCGGCACCGACTGGCCCGTGATCGACCCCGAGCGGGCAGTTCGTGAAGTGGACGAGCTGGGACTTCGGCCGGAGACGCTCCGGGCCTTGCTGCGCGACAACGCCCTGCGCGTGTTCCGCCTGCCCGAGAGCGCAACCCTCGCGATCGGCGCGGCTGCCGAGTAGCGCGGACCGTAAGCAATCCAGATTGAGGTAAGCGTTTCATGGATCTCGGCGTTTTCATCCCGATCGGCAGCAATGGTTGGCTCATCTCCACCACGTCGCCGCAATACCAGCCGAGCTTCGCGTTGAACCGTGACGTGGTGCAACGGGCCGAGCGCTACGGGTTCGAGTTCGCGCTCTCGATGGTCAAGCTGCGGGGGTTCGGCGGCAAGAGTGAGTTCTGGGACCATTGCCTGGAAAGCTTCACGCTGATGGCGGCGCTGGCGGCGGTGACGAGCCGCATCAAGCTGTTCGCGTCCGCGGCGGTGCTCACCCTACCGCCGGCGATCGCCGCGCGCATGGCGGCAACCATCGACAGCGTGGCGCCGGGCCGGTTCGGCGTGAATATCGTCTCCGGCTGGCAGGAAGCGGAGTACAGTCAGATGGGGCTGTGGCCCGGCAAGGCGCATTTCGACCGCCGCTACCAATACTGCGCCGAATACGTGACCGTGATGCGCGAACTGTGGGCCGACGGCAAATCCGACTTGCAGGGCGAATTCTTCCAAATGACGGATTGCCGGTTGAGCCCGCGCCCGTCCGTCATGCCCGCCATCGTCGCCGCCGGGCAGAGCGGCACCGGCATGCAATTCGCCGCCGAATACGCGGACTACAATTTCTGCATGGGCGAGGGCGTGAACACCCCGGCCGCCATCACCGCCTCCGTTGGCCGCCTGGTCGAGGCAAGCCGAAAGACGGGGCGCAAGGTCGGCGCCTACGCCCTGTTCATGGTCATCGCCGACGATACCGACGAAGCGGCGCAGGCCAAGTGGGAGCTGTACAAGGACGGCAAGGACATGGACGCGCTGAGCTGGATGGGCGTGCAGGCCGCCGGTGACGACAAGGCGGACCTGAAGTCCACGGCACGGCACATGACCAACCCCGTCTCCGCGGTGAACTTCAACATGGGCACGCTGGTCGGCTCGCACGAGACGGTGGCCCGGCTGCTGGACGAGGTCGCCACCGTGCCCGGCGTGGCCGGCATCATGCTGACGTTCGACGACTTCATCGAGGGCATGGACCGCTTCGGCGAGCACATCCAGCCCAAGATGCGGTGCCGCGAATCCGTCCTGGCTGCCTGAGGGCCCGCCTAATGTCGCGTCCCCATATCGAGTTCATCCAATCCCAGCGTCTCCCCTGGGAGCCGTTCGTGCCCCGGCCCGGCGTCACCATGAAGCGGCTGAGCGAGGACACCGGAACCGGCGCCCTATCCGCGATTCTGCGCTATCCACCGGGCTGGTCTGCCCCGCCGGCAAGTCTGGGCACCGACGAGGAGTTCCTGGTTCTCGATGGTGCGCTGACACGTGGCGACCTGAAGTATGGCCCGGACTGCTACGCGTTCTGGCCCGGCGGCCTGGCCCGGGAGGCGTTCGCAGCGCCGGAGGGAGCGACCGTGCTTACCTTCTTCTCGGCCCCCGTGACCATTTTCGATCCGGCGCGGCTGACAGACCGGATCGATCTGCGGGAAGGCGACTGGAACGCCGATCTCGCGGCGATGGGGCTGGAGGTGATGGCCTCGGGGGCCCGAATCCGCCGGCTCCGGTCCGACCCGGTCAGCGGCGAGATCACCTACGTCACGGCGACGATGCCATATTTCCAGGAGACGCAGCCAGAGCGCCATCCCGTGATCCAGGAGATCTTCGTTCTATCGGGGGACGTCGCCGGGCCGCAGGGCATCATGCGGGCCGGAAGCTACGTCTGGCGGCCGGAGAATATCACGCACGGCCCTTATGGCTCGACCACCGGCGCGGTGTTTTTCTTTCGCAGCCATGGCGGCCCACAATCGACCGAGCACGACCCGGCGGTGCCGTTCAGCTTCACGCCGCCGCATCGCCCGGTTCTGCCGGACGCCTTGCGCGATGCAGGGGCCACGCCCTTGGCAGCGACGGCGCGCTACTGATGGCGAGTAGGATCGGCCTAATGCGATTGCTTGGCTCCTGATGGAAGGCTGCCGATGACCGAGTTGAACGCGGCCGAGCGCTTCGCCGACCACGTAGTCGGTACCCGCCTCACGGATATCCCAGACGCCGCGATCGCGCGCGTCAAGGTCTTCATTCTCGATACGTTGGGGGTGGGTATTGCCGGCTCGAGTGCCGCGGGCGCTGCGGAGCTGCTCTACGCCACGCGACGCTGGGGCGAGGGGGCCGAGGCATCCGTCTGGGGGCGTGCCGATCGCCTGCCTGCCCCGTCGGCCTCGTTACAGAACGCGTTCCAGATCCACTGCCAGGAATTCGACTGCGTGTCCGAAGCCGCGGTGCTGCACCCGATGGCGACCCTGCTGCCTGCGGCGTTGGCCTATGCCGAGCGTGAGGGCGGCGTGTCCGGCGCCGACCTGCTGACGGCGGTCGCGGTGGGCGTCGATGTGTCGGCCTGGCTCGGCATCGCGTCCACCCAGGCGTTGCGTTTCTTCCGCCCGGCCACGGCGGGTGGCTTCGGTGCGGCCGCCGCCGTAGCCCGCCTGGCCAGGCTGGACACAGACGGCGTCGTCCGCAGCTTTGGCATCCAATACGCCCAGACCTCCGGCACGATGCAGCCGCACGTCGAGGCAACGCCGGTGCTGCCGATGCAAGTCGGTTTCAACAGCCGGGCCGGCCTGCAATCCGTAGACTTGGCCGCGACCGGCCTGGCAGCGCCGCGGGGCAGCATCGACGGCAAGTTCGGCTACCTGCCGTTGATGGAAGGTGGCTACGACCTGTCCGGTGCCTGGGCCACGCTGGGCCAGGTGTGGCAGGTGGCGGAGCTCAGCCACAAGCCCTTCCCCGCGGGCCGTGCGACCCATGGCGCCATCGAAGGCGTGCTGATGCTCCGTGCGCAACACGGCTTCACCGTCGACGAGATCGAGGAGGTGGTCGTCACCGTTCCGCCGCTGACCGGCAGCTTGATTTCCCGGCCCGATATCCCCGTGCCGCTGCCTGCCTACGCCCGCCTGTGCACCGCGTTCGTCGTCGCCAAGGTATTGCAGAACGGTGCGCTGGATTTGTCCGACTATCGCGGCGACGCACTGACCGACGCGCGCACCCACGCAATCGCGGCGCTGGTTCGGGTGGCGTCGGATGACAACCCGGACCCGAACGCGCTCGTGCCGCAGACCGTGACGGTGCGGCTGAAGGACGGCAGACGGCTGGACTGGCAGTGCGCCGCGATGCTGGCCTCGCCTGGCCGACCGCTCAGCCGCGAGCAGCATCTGGTAAAATTCCGCCGGTGCTGGAGTTTCGCCGCCGACACATTGCCCGATACGGCGGCTGAAGCTTTGATCGCACAGGTCGACCGGTTGGAGGCGGTGGAGGATGTACGCTCGCTGACGGCATTGCTCGTCCCGTAGGCTCGGCGCGTCTATGATTGCTCCACCGGATTGCATATGTACCAAAAGGGGCATCGCGACATGATCAAGCTCGGAGTCTTCATTCCCATCGGCAGCCGCGGTTGGCTGATCTCCACGACGTCGCCCAAGACCACGCCGAGTTTCGACCTGAACCGTACCATCGTACAACAGGCCGAGCATTATGGGTTGGATTTCGCGCTCTCGATGATCAAGATGCGCGGCTTCGGTGGGCCGAGCGGCTATTGGGACGAGAACCTGGAGTCGTTCACCCTGATGGCCGGCATCGCCAGCGTGACGCGCCGCATCCAGCTGTTCGCGTCGGTCGCCGTGCTGACCGTACCACCCGCTTTCGCCGCGCGCATGGCGGTGACGATCGACAGCATCGCGCCGGGCCGATTCGGAATGAACATCGTCTCTGGCTGGCAGCCGACGGAATACAAGCAGATGGGGCTGTGGCCCGGCGAGTCGCATTTCGCCAAGCGCTACGAATACTGCTCCGAATACGTGACCGTGATGCAGGAACTTTGGGAGCACGGCCAGTCCGACTTCCAGGGCGAATTCTTCAAGATGGACGACTGCCGGCTCGCCCCGCTTCCGTCGCGACGGATCGAGCTCGTGGGTGCGGCGCAGAGTGATCGCGGCATGCAGTTCGTGGCCGAATATGGCGACTATTGCTTCTGCGGCGCGGGGGGCTTGAACCAGCCGGAGCGGGTTCCGCCGGTGGTTGCCAGGCTGCAAGCAGCGGCGGCGAAGACGGGGCGTGATGTCGGCGCGCTGATCCTGCTGATGATCATCGCCGACGCGACGGACGAGCTTGCGATGGCGAAATGGGAACACTACAAGGCCGGCACCGACCTCGAGGCGCTGGCCTGGCAGCGCACGCAGGCCTCGGCCGACACCAACGCGTCCAAGGAATCCACCGTCGGACAGATGATCGAGCGGCAGAAGGCGGAGCCTACGCCGATCCCGACGGGGATGCTGAAGCTGATTGGCTCCTACGCCACCGTCGCCCGTATGATGGACGAGGTTGCGGCCGTGCCCGGCGTGAGCGGCATCCTGATGACGTTCGACGATTTCGTCATCGGCATGGAGCAATTCGGCCAATACATCCAGCCGCTGATGACAAGCCGCCAGCCGGTTGCCATCGCGGCGTGACCCGGCACGCCCGCCACTGTCCATAGGAGATCACGATGGAACTGTCGGATAAATCTGCACGCACCCTGTACGAGGAACTGAAGCAGCGTCCGCCGCGCGCCCGGTTCGGTTTCGGCAATAAGGTGGCGCTGATCAATGTCGATCCGCAGAAGGCCTACACCCTGCCGGACGAGTTCGTCACCGCCTACGAGACCGACCCGAACCAGATGGATTACATCAATCAACTGAGCCAACTCTGCCGCGAACTCGGTGGCCCGGTGATCTGGACGCATGTCGCCTACCTGCCCTCCGGCGAGGATTGCGGCGTATGGGGCACGCGCTCCGATACGCCGGATTCGCTGCAGAATGTGAAGATCGGTTCCCGCCGGGCGGAGTTCGACGACCGGCTCCGCATCGATCACGGCCGCGACATCGTCATCAACAAGCGCATGGCCTCCGCCTTCCACGAGACGAACGTCCCGTCCTTGCTGACGTGGCACAAAGTCGACACGGTCATCGTCACCGGCGGGTCCACCTCCGGCTGCGTGCGGGCGACGGCGGTCGACAGCTTATCCCACGGCTACCGCACCATCGTGCCCGAGGAATGCACGTCGGACCGGCACGAGAGTCCGCACTTCGCGAGCCTGTACGACATGGCAGTCAAATACGCCGACGTAATGCCGGTGGCCGAAGTCAAGGCAGCGCTGCAGCAGATGAAGCAGCGTCCGGACTGAGCGCGGCTTGCCGGGTCGGCGCTCAAACACGTAGGGTAGGCTCCAGCCCACCACCTTGCCGCGGTAGGTGGGCTGGAGCCCACCCTACATCATGCCTCAGACTTCAGGGGCAGGTTCCGGGCGCGGCTTGCCGGGTCGGCGCTCAGGCGGCAGTATCGGCTCGTCATAGAATGAGGCGTGCGCCATGACCAATCTGGTGATCACAGGTGGCCGCGTCGTTGACCCGGCAAGCGGGATAGACCAGCTGGGCGACGTTGCCCTGCAGGATGGGCGGGTTGCCGCCGTCGGCACCGGGCTGGGTACTGCCGAGCGGATGATCGACGCCACGGGCCTGGTGGTGGCGCCAGGTTTCATCGATCTGCATGCCCACGGCCAGTCGATCGCCGCCGACCGCATGCAAGCGTTCGACGGCGTCACGACGACGCTGGATCTGGAAGCCGGGGTGATGCCCGTCGGATCGTGGTACAAGCGCCAAGCGGCGCAGGGGCGCGTGCTGAACTACGGCGCTTCGACCAACTGGGCCTTCGCTCGCATCGGCGCCATGACCGGCTCCAACGAGGAATCGTCGCTAGAGGCATTCGGCCGCGCCATGCGCGATCGCCGCTGGGTGGAGAACATCGCCAGCGACGGTGAAGTTAGGGGAATCCTTGACCGTCTGGCGCGCGGGCTGGAGGAGGGCGGCATCGGTATCGGTATCCTGAACGCCTACGCACCCGGCGCGGGCGTGCAGGAGCTGACGGCCGTCTGCGAACTGGCGGCCGCGCAGGGCGTGCCGACCTTCACCCATGTCGCCTATATGTCGCGCATCGATCCTGAGAGCGCGGCCGAGGCCTATGTCCGCCTGATCGGTTATGCCGGTGCCACCGGCGCGCACATGCACATCTGCCACTTCAATAGCTCGAGCAAGACCGACATCGAGCGCTGCGCCCGGATCGTGGCGAAGGCGCAGTCCCAGGGTCTGCCGATCACGGTGGAGGCCTATCCATACGGCACTGGCTCGACCGTGATGGCCGCGGCGTTTTTCAGCGATCCGGACTTCGAAGCGCGCAACGATACCGGTTACGACTCGGTGCAGCGGGTCAGCGACGGGCGGCGTTTCCACAGCCGCGAAGAAATCCTGACGGCGCAGGCGGAAGAGCCATCCACCCTGGTGCTCTGGCACGTCCTGGACACCGAGAACAACCCGCGCCACCGAGATTTCCTGGACATGTCGGTGCTGTTCCCAGGCGGCGCCATCGCGTCGGATGCGATGCCGTGGTCACTGTCGGACGGCTCCACCTACACCGGCGACGCCTGGCCGCTGCCGGAGGATGCGACGGCGCATCCGCGCTCCGCCGGCACCTTCACGCGCTTCATCCGCCACTGGGTGCGGGAGCGGCAGACGGTGTCGCTGCTGGACGGTGTGGCCAAGTGCACGCTGATCCCCGCCCAGATCTTGGAGGCCAGCACGCCCGTCATGCAGACGAAGGGCCGGCTGACCGTGGGCGCCGATGCGGACGTGGTCGTGTTCGACTATGCGACGCTGACCGACCGGGCCGAGTTCTCGGCGATGAACCGGCCCTCCGAAGGCGTGCGCCACCTTGTGGTCAGCGGCGAGCCAGTGATCACCGACGGCATCATGGATGTCACGGCCCGGCCCGGCCGCCCCGTGCGGCGGCCGGTAATCTGAGCCACGGCGTCCCGCCATGCCACGCCTCGAGCCTGGTATCCGCAGGGTTGGGCTCGTGACGTCGGACGAGTGCTTGAGCGCAACACTCAAAAACCTGCCGGACAGCCGTGGCGCAAGCCTCGGCATCACGGAGTCACGGGGGCGGGGGGCCTTTGATCACCACGGCCAGATCGTCCGGGCGGAGTGCAGCGGCGAATGCCGTCTGGATGTCGGCGGCCGTGATCGACACGTATTTTTCGCCCGCACTCTGCTGCAGATCGAACGGGAGTCCGAGCTCCGACAACCGTAAGTATACCCCGGCGATGGCAGGGATGCTGGCGCGCTGCATCGGTAGCCGGCGCAACGTCTCGGCCTTGGCGCGGGTCAACTCGGCGTCGCTCACCGGGGTCGTCTGCATGGTGCGGATGTCGCGCACGGCGAGCTGGCGGGCCTTCTCCACCGTGTCGGCGTCGGCCCCGAACGACACGGTGTAGTCGGCCCGCGTGCGCGACCAGTCGAGCGAGCTGCTCACCGTGTATACGTAGCCCGTCCGCACCCGCAGGTCGGCATACAGCCGGGACGAGAAGCCGCTGCCCAGGATCGTGTTGCCCAGCATGAGCTTGTAGCGGTCCGGGCTGTCCACGGGGACCGACATGGTCTCCAACAGGGACACGCTGTCCTGCAGGCTGCTGTCATCGGCGACCCGGGCGCTTGACGGTTTGCTCGGCGGCAGCAGCGGCAGGTCGATGGCCGGCGGCTTGCCCTCTGCCTGCCAGCCGCCGAACATTTCCGTCACCACCCGGCGCGCCTCGTCCGGGGTCACGTCGCCCACCACCACGATCGTGGTAAGGTCCGGGCGATAGGCGGCGGCGTAATAGGCGGCCACGTCACCGGGTTGCAGCGCGGCCACGGTGGTGGGGGTGGCTTGGCGTAGCGTCGGGTCGGTGTCGGGCACTTCGGCGAGGCCCATGGCGCGGGCGGCCAGGTAACCCGGCGAGTCCAGCAGTCCGGACAGGCTCTGGGTCAACTGCCGGCGCACGATGCCGAACGCTTCGGCGGGAAAGGCCGGGTGCAGCTCGTTCTCGGCCAGGAGCTTCATGCCGGGTTCGAACTGGTCCGTCAGCACCTTCAGCGAGAAGCTGGTGCCGGCGCTGGCCTGCGCCGCGATGTCGTCCAGCGCCTTGCGGTAGGCCAGCCTGTCGTGAAGTTGCGTGCCGTAGCCGAACAGGCTCCGCGTGACGGCGGCGACGCCCTCCTTGCCGGCCGGTTCCTCCATCGAGGTCACCTCGCGCACCCGGCCGTACACCGAGATGGTGTGGCTGACGTGCTCCGGCTGCACCACCAGCGTCAGGCCGTTCGGCAGCTTGCTGACATCGGGGACCGGGCCGGGGTCGGGCACGTGCAGGCTGGCGAGGGCGGCGGTGGCCCAATCTGGCAGCGTCACGGGGTGGCTTGGCACGGCGCCGAACGATTCCTCGCCGCCGAACCCGCCGCCGGCCGTGGGCTGACGGGTGGCGCGCGGGGTGAGGATGGCGGTGATCGCGTGATCCGGATCCAGCAGCTCGTGCGCCACGCGGTTCACGTCCGCCGGGGTGACGGCGGCGTAGGCTTTCGCCACGTCGTCCGGCGATTGCAGGCCGGCGAAGGCCAGGGCGTTGGACCAGCTGGTGGCCAGGCCGCTGATGCTGTCGGTGGCAAAGGCGAGCTGGGCGATTTCCTGCCGCTTGGACGCCTCCACCAGTTCCGCCGGCACGCCGTTGTTTGCGGCGTCGGCGAGCACCTGGCGCAGGTCGGCCAGCACGGGCGCCGGGTCGGCCCCCTTGGCGAAACCGGCGATGGCGAGGCCCATGCCCACCTCCGCCTTGGCCCGGTAGGAGTATTGGGCCAGCAGCGCGCGCCCGGCCGGCACCAGCCCGTACAGCGCGCCGCGGCGGCTGCCCAGCACGTCCCCCAGGATGTCGGCGGCGGCGAAATCGGCCGCCTTCAGCCCCGGCATGCGGTAGGCGAGCGTCACGAAGCCGACGGAGAAATCGGTCGGAAATTCGAGCGTCTTGGGCTGCACCGGTCCGGTGACGATCGGCGCATGGGGTGGCACCTCGCGGCGCGGGATGCTGCCGAATGCTGCTTGCACCTCGGCCAGGGCGGCTTGCGGCTGCACGTCGCCGGCGATCACCAGGATGGCGTTGTTGGGGGCGTACCAGGTCTCGTAGAACCGCCGCAGCAGCGCCGCGTCCGTTTTATCGAACGACGGCCGGGTGCCGAGCGCGTCGTGGCTGTAGGGCGTGCCCCCGAACAGCAGCGCCTGCGCCTGGGTGACGTAGGTGTAGAACGGGCTGGAGAAGTCGCGCGACACTTCCTGTTCGATCGCGCCGCGTTCCTGTTCCCAATCCGACTGGTTGAGGCTGAGGCCGCCCATCCGCAATGCCTCGCTGTGGAGCGCCACGGCCAGATCGTCGGAGGGCACGGTGTAGGTGTATTTGGTTACGGTCTCGGTGGTGCTGGCGTTGTAGACGCCGCCGAGCAAGGCGCCGAGTTCGGCCAACTGGTCGCGGTCGAGGCCCTCGGAGCCGCGGAACATCATGTGCTCCAGCGCATGGGCGGTGCCGGGAAAGCCCTCCGGCGCGTCGTTCGATCCGGCGAGGTAGCTGAGCTCGGTGGTCACCACGGGGGCGAGCTTGTCCGGCACCACCACCACGCGCAGGCCGTTGGACAGCGTGGCCCGCAGCACGCCCTCGGGCTGCCCGATCGGCTCGGCGGCGCGGCTGGCCGGTGGAGCCAGCAGCAGGACGGTGGCCAAGGCGATCCAGCGCTGTTTCACTCTTCTACCCCAACCGCGTTCGGTGGATCGTAGATGAGGCTCCAGGCCGGCACCACCAGAGCCTTCTCCCTCTCCCCTCGAGGGGCGGGAGAGTAGCCTTGCGGAATGGCGGGCATGTCTCGATCATTGCCCCAAAAGGGGCATGTCGCTCATCGCCCCCAAAAGGAAACGACCATGAGCAACTTCGACCTGCCGAAAACCCCAGCCAACTACGTCCCGCTCTCCCCGGTGTCGTTTCTGGCCCGCGCCGCGGCCGTGCACCCAGACCGGTTGGCCGTGGTGCATGGCGCCCACCGGGCAACCTGGCGGCAGACTGCCGAGCGGTGCCGCCGGCTCGCCTCCGCCCTGCACCAGCGCGGCATCGGCAAGGGCGACGTGGTGGCCGTCATGGCGCCCAACACGCCGCCGACGCTGGAAGCACACTTCGCGGTGCCGATGCTGGGCGCGGTGTTGAATGCACTGAACGTGCGGCTGGACGCGGAAACCATCGCCTACATTCTCGGCCATGGTGAGGCGAAGCTGCTGATCACCGACCGGGAATTCGCCCCCACCATCGCCGCCGCGCTTGAATTGATGCAGCCGGACACCCGCCCCATGATCGTCGACATCGACGACCACCTGGCTCCGCCCGGCGCCCTGCTCGGCGACATCGAGTACGAGGCGTTCCTCGCCAGCGGTGACCCGGCGTTCCCGATCACGCTGCCGCTGGACGAGTGGGATGCGATCGCCCTCAACTACACGTCCGGCACGACGGGGCGGCCAAAAGGCGTCGTGTATCACCACCGCGGCGCCTACCTGAACGCGATCGGCAACGTCGTCACCTGGGCCATGCCGCATTATCCGGTGTACCTGTGGACGCTGCCGATGTTCCACTGCAACGGCTGGTGCTTCCCTTGGGCGGTCACCGCACAGGCCGGCACCCATGTCTGCCTGCGCCGGGTCGAGGCGGCGGCGATCCTGCGCGCGCTCGACGAGGACGGCGTGACCCACATGTGCGGCGCCCCCATCGTCATGGGCCTGATCCTGAACACGCCCGGCATGCAGCCGCGCATCACGCCGGTCCACATGATGACCGCCGGGGCCTCGCCGCCAGCCGCCATCCTCGAAGGCATGGAGCGGCTGAACTTCGCCGTCACCCACGTCTACGGGCTGACCGAGACGTACGGCCCCGTGACGGTGTGCGAGTGGCACGACGACTGGGACGCGCTCCCGGCCGACGCGCGTGCGACGCTGAAGGCGCGCCAAGGCGTGCCCTACCTCGTGCAGGAGGGGCTGATCGTCGCCGACCCGGCGAGCCTCGAGAAGCTGCCGCAGGATGGCGTCGCCATGGGCGAGTTGATGATGCGCGGCAACGTCATGATGAAGGGCTACCTGAAGGACGAAGCCGCGACCCAGGCCGCCTTCGACGGCGGATGGTTCCACACCGGCGATCTCGGCGTGTGGCATCCGGACGGCTACGCCGAAATCCGCGACCGCGCGAAGGACATCATCATCAGCGGCGGCGAAAACATCTCCACCATCGAGGTGGAGAGCGTGCTGTACCGCCATCCCGCCGTGCTGGAGGCCGCCGTCGTCGCCCGGCCCGACGCGAAATGGGGCGAGACGCCCTGCGCCTTCGTAACGCTGAAGCCGGGGGCGGAGGCGGACGAGGCGGCCATCATAGCCTTCTGCCGCGAGCACATCGCCCACTACAAGGCGCCGCGAAAGGTGGTGTTCGGACCCTTGCCCAAGACGTCCACCGGCAAGATGCAGAAATACCTGTTGCGGGAAACCGCCCGCGCATTGCCCTAGAAAACGCATCCGTGCGCGTTCTTCGTCCGTAACATTCTTGGAAGGCTCCCCGGCACTTAGGGGCAGCCAAACAGGGAGATGTACTGGTGACGAAGACACGCTTGATTCCGGCACTCGCGCTAGCTGGTTTGCTCGGCGCCTGCACCGCGCAAACTGGTACGATGGCGTCCAACGCGCAGATGAGCACCGTCATGGTGGGCGGCCAGACGATGTATCCGAACAAGGACATCGTTGCGAACGCGGTGAACTCCGCCGACAACACGACGCTGGTCGCCGCCGTCAAGGCTGCCGGCCTGGTGTCGGCGTTGCAGGGCCCTGGGCCGCTGACCGTGTTCGCCCCGACCAACGACGCGTTCAAGGACCTGCCGCCCGGCACGGTGCAAACACTGTTGATGCCGGCGAACAAGCCCCAGCTAACGGCGGTGCTGACCTACCACGTGGTTCCAGGCCGGCTGGACTTCGCGAGCCTGAGCGCGCTGATCGCCCAGGGTGGCGGCCGTGCGATGCTCAAGACGCTGAACGGCGCCACGCTCACGGCGAGCATGAACGGTCCGCACAACATCATCCTGACGGATGCCAAGGGCGGCGTCGCCCACATCTCGACCTATGACGTGTATCAATCGAACGGCGTCATCCAGGTTATCGACAAGGTGTTGTTGCCGGGCTGAGGGAACGATCTGCCGGGGGCCATGTTGGATGCGGTATGACCCGTATCATGCTGGCCCTCGGCCTCCTCGCCCTCGCCTCCTGCGCCACCGCAACTGGTCCCGCACCGACTGGCGCGACGTCGCCAGGGGGCACGACCAATCCCGTGACCGGCACCAAGGCCTCTGGGTCGAAGTAGACCCGCCTTACGCCTTGACGGTCGACGCCTCGTAGATCTCCTCGATGGCGGCGCCCAGGGCACTGTTGAACGCCTCGTCGCTCATGTCCTTCGTGAGGCCCTCCACCAGGGCGCGGGAGAAGCTGGCGATGAGGCCGTGGTTGTGCGCCAGCTTCTGGCACGCTTCATCCCGCTTGTAGCCGCCCGACAACGCCACGACCCGGTCGACCTTAGCGTGCGCGATCAGCGGGGCGTATAGGTCGGGGGTCGTCGGAATCGTGAGCTTCAGCATATAGCGCCGACCCTCGGGGGCTGCGTCCAGGTGCTTCGTGAGCTCCTCCAGAAGGATGGCCTCGGCGCCCTGCTTGTCCGGGCTCTTGATGGACACTTCGGGTTCCAGGATCGGCATCAGTCCGTGACCGATGATCTGGTCGCCGATCTCGAACTGCTGCTTGACGATGGCGGCAATGCCATCCTTGGACGCATGGGCGATGACCGAGCGCATCTTGGTGCCGTACACGCCAAGCTTGACGGCGCGCACGAGCAACTCGTCCAGGCCGGGCATCGGCTTCATCATGCTGACGCCGTCTTTCTCGGCCTCCAGCCCCTTGTCGACCTTGAGGAACGGGACCACGCCGCGGTCCTGCCACAGGAAGGTGGGGACGGGCTTGCCGTGCGCCTCACCGTCCATCGTGCGTTCGAATAGGATGGCGCCGATGATCTTGTCGCCGGTGAAGGCGGGGGCCGACATGATGCGCACCCGCATGGCGTGCATCTCGGCGAACATCTCGGCGTCGCCGTGATAGGCGGTCTCGGGCACGCCGTAATCGCGCAGTGCGCCGGGCGTCGATCCGCCGCTCTGGTCGAGCGCCGCGATGAAGCCCTTCTTGTCGGCCATCTGTGCCGCCATCGCCTTGTCGGTCATAGGATCTTCCAGTTGCCCCCTCGTTGCGGGGCACCCTCGCACAGGTCTCCCAGCCGGAACAACCCTCGTTGCTACTCCCTCTCCCCGTGTGGGAGAGGGTCGGGATGAGGGGTCGCAACACACCGATCGTCCGTCGCGTGGCACCCTCCGCCGGCCCTCCCCCTCTCTCAAGGAGAGGGGGAGTATCGCTACTTCAGCGCCGCGGCGAACGCCTTCACCGTGGCGGCCGGGTCGGCCCACACAGCGCCCGAAACGGCGACGAAATTGGCCCCCGCATCCACCAAAGGCCGGCAGTTCTGCGGCGTGATGCCGCCGATCGCCACACAAGGCACCTCCATCAACTCGGACCACCAGGTCAGGATCTCGACCTCGGCCATCGCGGGCGGGGTTTTCGTGGTGGACGGGAAGAACGCCCCAAACGCCACGTAGTCGGCCCCTTGCTCCCCCGCCGACATGGCCAGGTCACGGCTGGCGTGGCAGGTCACGCCCAAGGTCAGGTCCCCCAGCAGCTTGCGCGCCGCTGCCACCGCCATGTCGTCCTGCCCGACATGCGCGCCGTCACACCCCGTGGCGACCGCGAGGTCTGGCCGGTCGTTCAGCAAAAAGGCCACGCCGCGGGATTGGGCCACCGGCCGCAGCAGGTCGATCGCCCGGCGCAGGTCGTCGTCCGACCAGTCCTTCAGCCGCAACTGCACCGCCGCCACGTCCCCGGCATCGAGTGCGGTGGCCAGCGTGTCGCGGAATGTGGCCGGCGCCAGCACCGGCGGCGTGATGAGATACAGGCGGCAGCCATCGTCTTTGTTCGACATGCCCGTGGCTTAGCCATCCGGCGAGGCGCTGTCACCTTCCAGCCACGCCTGCAACCGCCGCGCGGCCCCGCGTGCGGTCAGATCCAGCGCCGGCGGCCGGTCGGCCAGCAGGGTGGCGCCCACCACGGCGGCACGGGACGCGACCAGCGGCCATGCCGGCACCGCCGGGTCGAGCACCAGCAGGCGGCAGCCGGCCCGCAAGGCCTCCATTGCGCGGCCGGGCGCATCGGCGCAGTCCAAGATGTCCGGATTGCCGCCCGCCCCCAGCGCCATCAGCGCCCGCCACCAGCCGCAGCCGGCATAGATCGCGGCCCCCGGCCCGGACAGCAGGGTCACCGGCAGACCCGGCGCCGTCGCCAGGCGCAGATCGGGCAGGCCGTGCACGACGATCGCGGGGGGGCGCTTCATGCTTGACCTTCAAGCGGTCCGGCGCTTCATGGTCAATTCGTGTGCATAAAGAGGGACGGAATCGATGTCGGATAGCGACGCGACGGAGGCAGACGCGCTCCAGCGGTTGGAAGCGGCGCTCGACCGGATCGCACAAACTGTCCATGTGCCCGCGCCGGAGGCTGGGCCGCGCATTGATACCGTCGCGATCGGCGCGCGGCTGGACCGGCTGATCGGCCAACTGCACGATGCGCTCGCCGAAGAACCAAGCACGGTTGGAGTCTGACGCGCATGGCTCAGCTCACGGTCAAGATCAACGGCTACGCCTACACCGTCGCCTGCGAAGACGGGCAAGAGGCGCACCTGCAGGAGATGGCCCGCCAGGTGGAGCAGCGCATCGAGGCCCTGAAAGCCCTCAGCGGGGCTTCGGGCGAGGGGCGCATGCTGGTGCTGGCCGCCCTGCTGATGGCGGACGAACTGCACGATACCGCGATCGACCTGGCCAATCTGCGCCAGCAGCTGAGCGGCGGTTCGATCGAGGCTGCGTCGTCGGCCAAGGCCGAGACCCGGGACACGACCACGAACACAAAACGCATCGCGAAGCTCGCTCGTAAGGCCGAGGACATTGCCGCCAGCATCGAGCAGCCCTAGATAGGGATGGCGGGGCTGCCCGGTTCGTCAGGTAGATCATCCCTCGGGCCGATAAGCATTCTCCTTGGGAACTGGCGCTGCTGTGATCCTGGTCACGGTACCTGGTGCCCACCTGCACACGCAGGCTCGGGAGGATGACAAATTCCAACGGCCAAGGTGGCTCCGCACCTCTTCCCCCCTTAGACCAGCGCAAACGCATCGCCCGGGCCGCCGCCCGCGCTGTGCTGGAACGCTGCGATCCCGCGGCCGGCCGCGGGATCGGGGAGCAGGTCGTGGCCCATCTCCCCTTGCCAGCCCCCGCGGTCGTGGCGGGCTTCTACCCTATCGGCCGCGAACTGGATCTGACGCCGCTGCTGCACCAGCTCCGGCAGGCCGGGTATAGGGTGGCTCTCCCCTATACGCCCCCGCTCGGCGCCCCGCTGAACTTCCATCGCTGGCATGAGGAAGATGACCTCGTCCCCGAGCGCTTCGGCACGATGCGGTCCAACGGTCCGGAGGTGGACCCCGCCATCCTCCTCGTGCCACTGCTTGCGTTCGACCGGCGCGGCCACCGGCTGGGCTATGGCGGTGGCTACTACGACCGGACGATCGCTGCCCGGCCCGGCGTCTGCACCATCGGATGCGCCTATGCTGCCCTGGAGATCGCCGAGGTGCCGGCCGGCGCCACCGACCAGGTGCTCGACGCCATCGCCACCGAACGCGAGTTCATCACCATCAAGGCCCCCGCATGCGCATCCTGTTCCTAGGCGACACCGTCGGCCGCTCCGGCCGGGAAGGCGCCGCCGCGGCATTGCCCGAGTTGCGCAAGTCGCTGCGGATCGACCTGGCGATCGTGAACGCCGAGAACGCCAGCCACGGTTTCGGCCTCGCCCCGGACATGGCGGCGGCGCTGTTCGCGGCGGGGGCGGACGTGCTGACGCTGGGCAACCACGCGTGGGATCGCAAGGAGATCATCCCCTACATCGCCCAGCAGCCCCGGGTGCTGCGGCCGTTGAATTTCCCGCCGGGCACACCGGGCGCCGGGTCGGTGGTGGTCGAGGTACCGGGCGGCCGCCGGGCGCTGGTATTGAACGCCATGGGCCGCCTGTACATGGACGCGCTGGACTGCCCGTTCCGTGGCACGGCGGAGATCCTGGCGCGATACCGGCTGGGCGGCACCGTGCACGCCATCGTGTCCGACTTTCATGCCGAGGCGACCAGCGAAAAGCTGTCCTACGGGCACATCTTCGACGGCCAGATGTCGCTCGTGGTCGGCACCCACACCCATGTTCCCACGGCTGACCATCAGATTTTGGCAGGGGGCACCGCCTATCAGACCGACGCCGGCATGTGTGGCGATTACGACAGTGTGATCGGAATGGCGAAGGAGGGCGCGGCTGCGCGATTTATGCGCAAGATGCCGGGTGAACGGCTCGCCCCCGCCGAAGGACCGGCCACGATCTGTGGCTTGTTCGTCGAAACCGACGACAACACCGGGCTAGCGGTGCGGGTCGAGCCGGTCCGGACCGGTGGTCGGCTGTCACAATCGCTACCAACCTGAGTACAACGGCATAGAACCAGGTGTATAATCCGGCGTTTACGGGTTACGATGCGGCTTGCGCGGAGGTGGTCGGACATGTCGTTGAATCCTGCCGTACAGGTCATGCTATCGGGTGGTTTGAGCTTGGGCGTCCCGTTGATGATCGCGATCTACGAGTTGCGCAGCCTACGCCGGTATCGCGGTGGCGATGGTGGCTGGCGCCGGCCGGCCCCCGACCCGCAACCACGACCGAAGCGTGACGGCTCCCGCCCGCTACCAGCCTGTTTGATCCCGACCGAGCAATGGCGCGCACCCGCCAGGCCGCGCGAGTTGGTTTGATCCCGGGCCACCCGGGCCTGGCGTCCATCGACCGTTTGGCGCGGGGCGGCGCTGCCTGATACAAACCCGGCTTCAGTCAACCGCACCCGAGACCCAGGCTTATGGCCGGCCATTCCCATTCCAAGAACATCATGCACCGCAAGGGCGCGCAGGACGCCCGCAAGGCGCGCCAGTTCGCCAAGGTAATCCGCGAGATCACGGTTTCAGCCAAGCTCGGCTTGCCCGACCCGGCGTCCAACCCCCGCCTGCGTGCCGCCGTGGCCGCCGCCCGCGTAATGAACATGCCTAAGGACACGATCGACCGCGCAATCCGCAAGGCCGCCGAGTCCGGCGTCGGTGCCGATTACGTCGAGGTGCGCTACGAGGGCTACGGCCCGGCGGGCGTGGCCGTCATCGTGGAGGCGCTGACCGACAACCGCAACCGCACCGCCTCCGACTTGCGCACCGCGTTCAACAAGAATGGCGGCACGATGGGCGAGAGCAACTCGGTCGCGTTCCAGTTCAACCGCGTTGGCGCCATCCAGTATCCCCCGAAGGCCGCCACCGCCGACGCCATGATGGAGGCCGCGATCGAGGCCGGGGCTGACGACGTGGAAAGCGGCGAGGACGGCCACGAGGTCACCTGCGCGACCGATGACCTGTTTGCCGTGCGCGACGCGCTCGAAGCGAGTTTCGGTGCCCCGGAGGCCGCAAAGTTCGACTGGCGCCCATCCGTGATGGTGACCGTTGACGATCCGGATCGCGCCGCTGCCTTGCTAAAGCTCCTGGACGCGCTCGAGGACAATGACGACGTTCAGACGGTCTACTCCAACGCCGACATCCCAGACGATCTGATGGAGGCTCTGGCGGCGTGAGCCGTTCGAGCGAGGCGTGATGGTTCGTCTCATGGGGATCGACCCGGGGCTGCGTTTCACCGGTTGGGGCGTGATCGCGGTCGATGGCAATCGCCTGTGCCACGTGGCGGACGGCGTGATCGCGACCGATAGCGACACGTCGGTGCCGGCCCGGTTGAAGGCGTTGCACGACGGTTTGACGGCCCTGTTCGCCCTGCACCACCCAGACGAGGCGGCGGTGGAGGAGACCTACGTCAACCGCAATGGCGCGGCGACGCTGAAGCTCGGCTATGCCCGCGGCGTGGCCCTGCTCGCGCCGGCGCTGGTTGGGATCCCCGTACTTGAATACGGCGCGTTGGCGGTGAAGAAAGCGGTGGTTGGCACCGGCGGCGCCAGCAAGGACCAGGTCGGCATGATGGTGCGCCGCCTGCTGCCCGGCGCGGTGCTGAAGCGCGCCGACGCCGCCGATGCGCTGGCGGTTGCGATCTGCCACGCCCACCACCGCGCCAGCGGCCTCCGCGTCGCCAGCGGCAAGGTGATGGCATGAGCGGTGAGTTAGGGATTGCCGCCGCACGATGTTCGCGTGTCTGGGACCGCTCCCTCCGGCCCTCTCCCTCAAGGGAGAGGCGGTAACCGGCTATGATCGCGCAACTCACCGGCAGCATGATCTCCGTCGAGGACGGCCGCTGCGTCATCGACGTGAACGGCGTCGGCTATCTCGTGCACGCTTCAACGCGCACGCTCTCGGCGCTCCCGGCGCCCCCCGCCATCGCCCGAGTGCTGGTCGAGACGCAGGTGCGGGAGGACGCCATCACCCTATACGGGTTCGCCGATGGGGCGGAGCGGGAGTGGTTCCGCCTGCTGACCACCGTGCAGGGCGTGGGGGCGAAGGTCGCGTTGGGCGTGCTCTCGGCGCTCTCGCCGAAGGACCTCGTGGCGGCGATTGCGGCCGGAGACCGCGCCAGCCTGACCCGGGCACCCGGCGTGGGGGCCAAGCTCGCCATGCGGTTGTTGTCCGAACTCGCGACCAAGGTGGGCGCGATGCCGACCGGCGGCGGGATTGCGACGATCGCGGCACCGGCCGGGGTGGAGGCGGATGCGCTCTCGGCGCTCGGCAATCTCGGTTACCGCCGGGTCGAGGCACACCCTGTCGTTGTAAGAGTGCGCGAGAGGTTGGGCGCAACGGCTAGACTCGATGCCGTTATCCGTGACAGTTTGAAAGAGTTGGCTCGATAGCCGTCATTGAGGCAAGTTTCGTCGATAAAAGCTTGATGTCTGGTGCCTTCGTGCGGGCGTTTCCTTAAGATGCGGTATACTTCACCGTTTTTATAATCTCTGCGGTGCTCATTTGGCATCACAGGCACACTCAACTGCGGAGCGCTGGTGAATCCACGGGACACTCCCAAGCCGGGCACGGCATGGTCGACCGGATACGATGAGGACGGCGTGGACGCGGAAGCGCTGAGCCGCTTTCCGCAGGTCTTTTCGTCGAACGCGGGGATACCTGACCACCAGTTGGGGTGGCGGATGGCCGTGCTGCCTTTCCGCAGCATCGGCGCGCCGCTCGGTCACGGGATCGCGCTGGGCATGGCCGAGGAAATCTCGACCGCACTGTCCCGGTTCCGGCTGCCGCGGCTGGTGGCATCGGCCACATTCTGGAATGGCACCGAGCCGGTTGACGACGCGATGGGTCGGTGCCGCATGTATGCGCTCGACTACATCATCGACGGCACGATCAAGATCGACGGCAGCCAGATAACGGTGCACGTGACCCTCATGGACGTCGTGCTGGCGTTCGAGGTGATCTGGTCCGGCCGGTTTGACGGTACGATGGACGATTTGTTCTCGCTGCAGCATCGCATCGTGTCCGAGACGGTAGCACAGATCGACCCTGAACTATTCCAGCGCGGCTCGGCCTACGAGGCCCCGTGCAAGACCGAGGTTGCGGCGGCGCATCACTCGGTTCTAACCGCGATCCAAGGGATTTTCCGCCTCGAGAAGCAGCCGTTCATGCATGCTCGCGAATTGCTGGCCCGCGCTATTGAGCTCGATCCGCAATATGCCGCTGCGTACACGTGGATGGCTTATTGGTGCATTATGGCGATAGGCCAGGGATGGGCCGACAACCCACGCGAGATCGCGTCTCTGGCGGGGGACGTCGCCAAGCGTGCCGTGTTGCTGGACCCGCTTGACGCCCGAGCCATCACCATCGGCGGGCACGTCGAGGCGTATCTATTTAAGGACGTGCCGCGAGCGGCAGCGATGCACCTCCGGGCGCTCGAGCTTAACCCCAATCTTCCGATTGCCTGGACGCTCAGTAGCTGGTGCAAAATCTACAGTGGTGAACACTCGACGGCCATTCGGGAGGCTTCCATCGCCAAGTCGTTATCCCCGCGTGATCCGCACATCTTCTTCACCGAGCACGCCATGGTTGCAGCGTTTATGTTTAATCGGCAACTTCAGGAGGCGGATATCCTCTCCGACGTGGTTCTAACGCGGAGTCCGGAGCACGTTTCGGCTTTGAACGCCCGTTTGGCTATCCTGGGTCACCTGGGTCGTTTGGAAGAAGCGCAACGTTGTCTGTCGTTGCTGCGAAGTCTGGAGCCAGTTGTTACTGTTTCGAATATCGTAGGCCGCGCGCCGTTTACGAAGTATGATCAGGCTTATTATGCGCGCGGGCTCATGCTAGCAGGCGTGCCTGTTAAATGAGGATGGCCGGCGGGGGGAGCGACTGACCCGCAAAGACACTGCGAGTGTGTGACGGAACCAACGGTCTCAGCGAGATGGGTAAGTCGTCCCATCCGCGCGATCACCATATGGCGACTTTAAGTATCGATCAGCCATTCTCGACAGTATTGGCCACCAACGCCTCATGGCTCACGGGGCACATCCGCCGCTTTCGCACGGTAACAGCATACGCACCTTGACGGACGGCGTGATCCGGATTTGGATGAGGAAGCAACACCTCGCCGAGCCGGCTCCAATCCGACGATGTCAGTTCGGATGGATCCACGCAGGCGAAGGACGCCAGTGTTTCTTCGCGATAGGCCAGTTGCGGTATCGGCTGCACCTGAAGAAATGGCGTTCCAGCCCGGATATGAACGGGAAAGTCGGTTCGGGTCATTCGAAAATTGTTGAAAAGGGGACCGAGCCAGATGTCTGTCTCTACGATTCCTTCCCAGGCCGTCAGTCCGGGTATTCCGGGCAGATTGACCGGAGTCCTTACCGAAAGGCTCCACCCAGGACGGGTCTTAGCAAGTAGCCCGGTCCATATCTGGATGGCGCCAATTTCGGGGAGGGCGGTCAAAAAGGGCGGCGAGTAGCCGCGCAATTCATCGGGCGCGGACGCATCGAACGCACTAGAATAGTTTGGGAACTGTACGGCGCCGGCGTCCGTACCGCTCAACGGCATCCAACTCTCATCCTCGCCGTAGGACCAGAAAATCTGCTCACCATCCCATAACAAGCGGACGTCCATCGGCGGGAAGAGCCAGTATCCATAGCCGGTCGCCGACGTTAACGCGTCGCAGTAGCGCATTGCGCGACTAGGCAGATAGCCAGCAGCAGACCGCTCGGCACGCTTAGGCGGCCGGGCTTGTGGGATCATTCGGACAAATTCGACGATGTTGCTGTCGTTCATGATCTCACACTAAATACGCTGCAGCATCCTGTAACTAGCACAGGATGCTCCAGCGACAGACCGACTTTAGAAACGCATCATACCGCCGCCGACGTGCACGCGGCCGGCATCCTTGGTCGTGTCAAAACGCATCATGCCGCCGCCGATGTGAACGCGGCCGGCGTCCTTGACGCTGTCCGTGCGGGTCGTGGAGGCGACTTCCGTCATCTTGATCGCAACATTCGTCTCAACCGAAGCGGTGATCTGCGCCATTTTGTAATCTCCGTGGCAAGATTGCCTGAAACGGGTTTAGAATGTGAAGAATGGTCAAGCAACGTAGCGACCGTCAAACAAGCATTAATAACGTGATAATAATGACCCACGGGCGCTGAGTTCTCGTGACTGATCTCTCGACATGAAACACTAGATATTTCAAGGGACAAAACTATCATTTGAAAAATACTAGCGAACTCTTGTGCCGATGTCTTGACTTAGCGCCTTCGATCTCGCTCGGCTTGAGATCTGATCGAACATTTCGTCCACCAACACTTTGCTAGTCGTCTGTTCATCAGGCTGAGTGCTCATGCCAGACCGCACTTGAATCGGCAACACTGTTGTCGTTCAGAAGACAGGGAAGACTGTTGGCGTGCCGCAATGGCTATTGCTGAGCCTTCGAACCGAGTCTTGCCGCAGTTCGCCGGCTGCATTCGAGGCTACCCTCGAAATTGTGAATACATCCGGCCGCGGATGGCCAAACCCGTTCAACGCTGCACCAATGACCGCGGCACGGCCAGACGGTGCCCGTTTGGAGCGCCACATGCTCGTTGCAAGCACGCGGATGTACAACGTGGCGCCCGCTGCGACCGCCGCCTGGCACCGCCTCCTCGGGCACGTCTTCCAGGTGGCCGGCCTATCGTTGCGCATCGACGACCACCACCATCCGGCATCGCTGGCCAGCCTGTGGGGACGCCCCGATCTCGGCTGCGCCTTCATGTGCGGCTGGCCCCTGGCGCAGGAAGCCGGATCGCGGCCCGTCATCGCCGCACCGATTCCGCTCGGGTCGGCCGGACCACGCTATCATTCCGTGTTCGTGGTCAAAGCCACGGACCGGTTTCAGACACTCGAGCAAACCTTCGGCCACCGGTTCGCCTTCAACGCCCGCTCCTCGCACTCTGGCTGGAACATGCCGCAAGCCTACCTGGCCCGCATCGGCGGAACCTTTGCAGCCGAACTGGGGCCGTTCGGACCACACCAGAATGCGGCAGCCGCCGTGCTCGCCGGCGAGGCAGATGTGGCCGCGATCGACAGCTTGGTCTGGGCGCTCCTGTGCCGTCACGCGAACGACCTCGCGGCCGGGCTACGCGTCGTTGGGCAAACACCGGATCAACCCAGCCCGCCCTTCGTCGGTTCGGCCGCATTGCGACCCGGCGACGCCAAGATCCTGCGCGCTGCCTTCCTTGGCCTGTCGAAGGATGCAGCCGGCCAGGTGCTGCTGGCCGATGTCTGCCTGGCCGGCTTCGCACCCGCCTCGCTCGCCGACTACGACGAAACGCTGGCGATTCATCCCGCGGCGGTGGCACCGATGTTGCTCGAACTCCGGCCACCACCCAACGGAGAGGCAGTATGAAACGTCGAGATCTCCTGGCCGGCGCCACCGCGGCGGGGCTGGTGGGCAGCCTCGCCCGGCCGTCCATTGCCCAGGACACGGCCGCCCGCACCCTGAAATTCATCCCCGAGGGCAACCTCGCCAACGCCGACCCGATCTGGACCACCACAACGGTCGCCCGCAACCACGGCTACATGATCTACGACACGCTGTTCGGCGTGGACTCCGCCCTCACCCCACAGCCCCAAATGTGCAGCGGCTACGACCTGTCCGCCGACAAGCTGACCTGGACCTTCCGTCTGCGCGATGGGCTCAAGTTCCACGATAACGAGCCGGTGCGCGGCGTGGACTGCATCGCCAGCATCGCGCGGTGGGCCAAGCGGGACGGGTTCGGCCAGCGCATGGCCGCCCAGCTCGACAGCATGGCCGCGCCTGACGACCGCAGCTTCACCATCAAGCTGAAATCGCCATTTCCGCTGATGCTGACGGCACTCGGCAAGGCGGCGGCCAACGTGTGCTTCATCATGCCGGAGCGGGTGGCCAAGACGGACGCGTTCACCCAGATCAACGACTTCACCGGGTCGGGCCCGTTCCGCTTCCTAAAGAACGAGTGGACGCCGGGGTCGCTCGCCGCCTATGCGCGGTTCGAGGGGTATGTGCCCCGGCAGGAGGCGCCGTCGTTCACGTCGGGCGCCAAGATCGCCAATTTCGACCGGATCGAATGGAACATCATCAACGACGCCGCCACCTCCGCCGCCGCCATGCAGACGGGGGAGGAGGATTGGTGGCAGCAGCCGATCGGTGACCTGCTGCCCCAGCTGCGCCGTGACAAGGGTGTGAAGGTGGTCCCGATGACCCGCTTCGGCAGCATCGAGATCATCCGCTTCAACGAGCTGTATCCCCCCTTCGACAACGTGAAGATGCGCCAGGCGCTGCTGCACGTGGTCAGCCAGAAGGACTACATGCAGGCAGGCTACGGTGACGACACCAGCCTGTACAAGACGGATGTCGGCGTGTTCACGCCGGGCTCCCCCGCCGCGACCGATATCGGCATGTCGGTGCTGACCGGCCCGCGCGATTTCGACCTGGCCAAGAAGCTGGTGGCGGAGTCTGGCTACAAGGGCGAGAAGGTCGTCATCCTGGCGCCGACGGACTACCCGTTCCTCGAGGCGTTCTGCGAGGTCACTCGCGACCTGCTCGGCAAGATCGGCGTGGCGGTGGATTACGTGGCGACGGATTGGGGCACGGTCGTGCAACGCCGGGCCAGCAAGGCGCCGCCGGACCAGGGGGGCTGGAACATCTTCTCGACCGGGTGGGAAGGGCTGAACGTGGACGATCCCGGCGGCCACTATCCGATCATCGGCAGTGGTCCGAATGCCTGGTTCGGCTGGCCCAGCAGCCCGCGGATGGAGCAGCTCCGCACCGATTGGTTCAACGCCCCCGACGCGGCGGCGCAGAAGAAGGCGACGGACGCGATCCAGTCGCTGGTGTGGGAAGAGGTGCCCTACATTCCGCTCGGCCAGTTCTTCCAGCCGGCGGCGATGCGGGACAATATCACGGGCGTTCTGGACAGCCCGTTCCCGATCTTCTGGAACGCAAAGAAAGGGTAGCAGGCGGGGCTCTGTCCCTGCACCCCGCCAGAGGACGGTCCTCCTCTGGCGAGGTGCAGGGCCGTGTTTAGAAGATCTGCCGGAACAGGACGAACAGCGACCCGGAGATGATCATCGCCGCCGGCAGGGTCATCACCCAGGCCAACGCCATGTTCTTGATCGTGCTCCACTGCAGGCCCGACCCGTTGGCCGCCATCGTGCCGGCAACGCCGCTGGACAGCACGTGCGTGGTCGAAACCGGCAGGCCGTACAAGTCGGCCAGGCCAATCGTCGCCGCGGCCACGAGTTCGGCCGAGGCACCCTGCGCGTAGGTTAGGTGCGTCTTGCCGATCTTCTCGCCGACCGTCACCACGATGCGCTTCCAGCCCACCATCGTGCCCAGGCCAAGCGCGATCGCCACCGACACCTTCACCCAGGTCGGGATGAAGCGGGTGCCGCTGTCGAGCGCGCCACGCATCGCCTTCAGCTTGCCCATGTCGTCGTCGCTGAAGCCGTCGACCTTGGCACCCAGCACCCGCAGATCGTCGGAGGCCAGGTACATGTCGTTACGCACGTTCGGTGTCTGCGCGGCCGGGATCGACTTGATCGCGCCGTAGGTGCCCACCTGCTTGGAGATCTCGCCAACGAGCGTGCCCATCGCGCCATAGTTGGCGGGGGTCGCCACCACCTTGGACTTGAGCGCGTCGCTGACCGAGCTGCGCGCCGCCGCCAGATCGGGTGCCGGCGTGCCGCCCGCATGGGCCTTGAACACGGCCTGCGCCGCCTGCGCCGTCTGGATGAACGCAGGCGTGGCGCTCTCGGGGATCGAACGGTTGAGCGCGTAGGCGGTGGGGGCGACGCCGATCAGGATAAGCATGATCAGGCCCATGCCCTTCTGCCCGTCATTGCTGCCGTGGAAGAACGACACCAGCGTACAGGTCAGCACCAGCAGGCCGCGAATGGCCGCCGGCGGCGGCTTGTTGCCCTTGGGCGCCTCGTACAGCGCCGGGACGCGGACCACGAGCTTCATCGCCAGCAGCAGCACGGCCGACAGCACGAAGCCCAGCACCGGCGAGAACAGCAGCGCGCGGAACACGCCGTAGGCCTGGCCCCACTCGACGCCCGAGGTCGCCGAGCCGGCCGGTGCCATCCACTGGTTGGCCAGGCCGACGCCGATGATGGAGCCGATCAGCGCGTGCGACGAGCTGTTGGGCAGCCCGAACGCCCAGGTGCCGAGGTTCCAGATGATGGCCGCGATCAGCAGGGCGAAGATCATCGCATAGCCGGCGCCGCTGCCGACCTGCAGGATCAGCTCGACCGGCAGCAGGGTCACCACCGTGAACGCCACGGCCCCGGAGGAGACGAGCACGCCCGCCAGGTTGCACAGCCCGGACCACACGACGGCAGCCATCGGCGGCAGGCTGTGGGTGTAGATGACGGTAGCGACCGCGTTGGCGGTGTCGTGGAAGCCGTTCACGAACTCAAACCCGAGCGCGATGAGCAGCGCCAGCCCCAGCATCACGAACGCACCGGTGGCGATGTTGTGCTCGCCCACGTTGCTGATGTCGGTGGCGATGCTGAAGGCCGCGAAGCCGAGCCCGGCGATCAGCACCAGAAAGAAAATGGCGGCCCCCGCGACATGCGGCTTGGCATCCATATGCGGCCTGGGGGCGGGCGAGCCGGCCATCCCCTCGGTCATCGTTAATTCAGACATAATTTTTCCCGAAACAGTTCGCGCTATTCCGGGCTTTAGCCAACGGGTTTGCCCCGTAGTGTGGCGTTATGATGACAATCGATACGAAGGCGGATCAGACCGCCCACGATCTCACCGGCGTCGAGGGGCCCGCGAAGGCACTGCGCAAGAGGCACCCCTCACCCCGGCCCTCTCCCACAAGGGGAGAGGGAGAAGGCTCGTCTTAGTAGCGGTAGAGGTCGTGCTTGAACGGCCCGGAGACCGGCATACCGATATACTCGGCCTGCTTCGGCGACAGCTTCGTCAGCTCGGCGCCGACCTTGGCCAAGTGCAGCGCTGCGACCTTCTCGTCGAGATGCTTCGGCAGCGTGTAGACCTTGTTCTCGTACTTGCCCTTCGGCGCGCCCCACAGCTCCAGCTGCGCCAGGACCTGGTTGGTGAACGAGGCGCTCATCACGAACGAGGGGTGCCCCGTCGCGTTGCCGAGGTTCACCAGGCGGCCTTCGCTCAGCACGATCAGGCGCTTGCCGTCGGGGAACACGACTTCGTCCACCTGCGGCTTGACGTTGTCCCAGGTGTAGTTGCGGAGAGCCTCGATCTGGATCTCGCTGTCGAAATGGCCGATGTTGCACACGATGGCGCGGTGCTTCATCGCCCGCATGTCGTCGATGGTGATGACGTCCACGTTGCCCGTCGCCGTCACGAAGATGTCACCGCGGGGGGCGGCCTTCTCCATGGTTACGACCTCGTAGCCCTCCATCGCCGCCTGAAGCGCGCAGATCGGGTCCACTTCCGTCACCAGCACGCGGCAACCGCCCTGGCGCAGGCTGGCGGCCGAGCCCTTGCCCACGTCGCCGAACCCGGCGACCACGGCGACCTTGCCGGCGAGCATCACGTCAGTGCCACGGCGGATCGCGTCCACCAGGCTCTCGCGGCAGCCATACAGATTGTCGAACTTGGACTTGGTGACGCTGTCGTTCACGTTGATGGCAGGGACCATCAGCTTGCCGGCCTTCACCATGTCCCACAGGCGGTGCACGCCCGTCGTGGTCTCCTCCGAGAGGCCCTTCACGTTCTTGAGCAGCTCGGGGAACTTCTCGTGCATCATCACGGTCAGATCGCCGCCGTCATCGAGGATCATGTTCGGGGTCCAGCCATCGGGCCCGCGGATGGTCTGCTCGATGCACCAGTTGAACTCCTCCTCGTTCATGCCCTTCCAGGCGAACACGGGGGTACCGGCGGCGGCAACGGCGGCGGCGGCGTGGTCCTGCGTCGAGAAGATGTTGCACGACGACCAGCGCACGGTGGCGCCCAGGGCCGTCAGCGTCTCGATCAGCACGGCGGTCTGAATGGTCATGTGCAGGCAGCCGACGATGCGGGCGCCCTTCAGTGCCTGGCTCGGGCCGTATTCGGCGCGCAGAGCCATCAGGCCGGGCATCTCGTCCTCGGCCATCGAGATTTCCTTGCGGCCCCAGGGGGCGAGCGAGAAATCCTTCACCTTATAGTCGGTCGGCATCGATACGTCGGGCATTGGCTTCCACTCCTGGCTGCGTTGGGCGACGCTATATAAGGATATCTTGATGTTTGCAATTCGGGCCTCGACAGGGCGACGCTTGTGGGTCATGTGCCGGTGACCTTGGCAAACTCACATCAGTCCACCACCGACTCCTTGATCCGCCACAAACCCTTCGCGCTGTTCTGGTCGGCCCGCACTTGCACCAGCTTTGCTTACCAAATGCTTTCCGTCGCCGTCGGCTGGCGCGTGTACGAGTTGACCGGCAGCGCCTTCGACCTCGGCTTGGTCGGGCTGGCGCAGTTCCTACCGGTCCTCCTGCTGACCCTGCTGGTCGGCCACGTCGCCGACCGTTACGACCGCCGCCGCATCGTCGCGATCTGCCAGGTGACGGAGGCGGTGGCTGGCGCGATCCTGGCCGTGGGTGCGGCCACGGGCGCGTTGCCGGTGGTGGGGATCTTTGCCGTCGTGGCGTTGATCGGTGCCGCGCGGGCCTTCGAATCACCCACGTTGTCGGCCCTGATGCCGGGCCTGGTGGGCGACGCGAGGCTGCAGCAAGCCAGCGCCTGGTCCGCCTCCGCCAACCAAACCGCCACCATCCTCGGCCCGGCGGCGGGTGGCCTGCTCTATGCCTTGGGGTCCGCCGTGCCCTTTGCCCTCGCCGCTGCCCTGTTCCTGACCGCCGGCCTCCTCGTCTCGCTGATCCGGCTGGAGCGTGCGTTGCCGCCACGCGAGGCGCCGACGCTGCGGTCGGTGTTCTCCGGCATCATCTTCATCTGGGAGAACCCCGCGATGCTCGGCGCCATCTCGCTGGATCTGTTCGCGGTGCTGTTCGGCGGCGCCACCGCGCTGCTGCCGATCTACGCGCGCGACATCCTGCATACCGGGTCGTGGGGCCTGGGCATCTTGCGCGCGGCGCCAGCGGTGGGGGCGCTAACCATGTCGGTGCTGCTGGCCCGCCGCCCGCTGCGCCGCCATGCCGGGCGGCTGATGTTCGGCGCCGTCGTGGTGTTCGGGCTCGCCACCGCCGTGTTCGCGCTGTCCCGCTCCCTGCCGCTGTCGCTCGTCGCCCTGGTCATGCTGGGGGCGGCGGACGTGGTGAGCGTGGTGATCCGCTTCAGCCTGGTGCAAATGCGCACGCCAGACGCAATGCGCGGCCGGGTCAGTGCGGTGAACATGCTGTTCGTCGGCACCTCCAACCAGCTCGGCGAATTCGAATCGGGCGCCACCGCGGCGCTGCTGGGGACGGTGCCGGCAACGCTGCTGGGCGGCCTGGGCACGATCGCCGTGGCGCTGCTGTGGATGCGGTGGTTCCCCTCGCTCCGCAAGGTCGACTCACTGACGTAGCCCGCGCACCGTCGCGCCAGGGGCTTGACCCTGGTATCCACGGCGGTCCGCAGACACCGGCCGCCGTATTGCGTGCGATGGTCCCACGCACTCCCCTGACGTCACCAGCCCAACCCCGTGGATACCAGGGTCAAGCCCTCGCATGACGGTAGAACCCTCCATCGTGTGGTCTGCGCAACGGCGGCTACTAAATGTCGTCAGCCACGATGACACGAATTGATCCGCACCCATCTTGGCGCAACACTCACCGCCGCTCACCGATTCGCCCGCTCCCTGGCGGCACGGGCCGGGACAGACAGATCGAGGGCTACTCCATGGATATGCACGTCACCCCGGCCGAGAGCAGCGTCGCCGACACCATCGCGCCGATCTCGCGCCAGATTTGGGACGCCAAATACCGGCTGAAGACCACGGACGGCATCCCCGTCGACCTCACCATCGAGGATAGCTGGCGCCGCGTCGCCCGCGCCCTGGCGGTCGCCGAAGCCGACCCGGCCCATTGGGAGCCGCGCTTCTACGAGGCGCTCGAGGATTTCCGCTTCCTGCCCGCTGGCCGCATCCTGTCCGGCGCGGGCAGCGAACGCCGGGTCACGCTGTTCAACTGCTTCGTCATGGGCGACATCGGCGACGACCTCGCCAGCATCTTCACCCATCTGAAGGAAGCGGCCCTGACCATGCAGCAGGGCGGCGGCATCGGCTACGACTTCTCCACCCTCCGCCCGAAAGGCGCCCCGGTGCGCGGCGTGGGGGCCGACGCCTCCGGGCCGCTGTCGTTCATGGACGTGTGGGACGCCATGTGCCGCACCATCATGTCCGCCGGCGCCCGCCGCGGCGCCATGATGGCCACGATGCGCTGCGACCACCCCGACATCGAGGATTTCATCGCGGCCAAGCGCGCGCCCGGCCGTCTCCGCAACTTCAACCTCTCGGTACTGGCGACCGACCCGTTCATGGCCGCCGTCGACGCCGATGCCGACTGGCCGCTCGTGTTCGGCGGCCGCACCTTCAAGACCATCCGCGCCCGTGCGCTGTTCGACAGCATCACCCGCGCCACCTACGACTACGCCGAACCCGGCGTGATCTTCATCGACCGCATCAACAACCGCAACAATCTCCATTATTGCGAGACGATCCACTCCACCAACCCGTGCGGCGAGCAACCGCTGCCGCCCTACGGCGCCTGCCTGCTGGGCTCGATCAACCTGGCCCGGCTGGTGAGCGACCCCTTCACCTCCCACGCGCAACTGGACACCCAGGCGCTGGACCGGCTGGTCGCGACCGCCATCCGCATGATGGACAATACCATCGACGTGTCCGGCTTCCCTCTCGAGGAACAGCGGCAGGAGGCGGTGGCCAAGCGCCGCATCGGCCTGGGCATGACCGGGTTGGCCGACGCGCTGATGATGGTGGGCGTGCGCTATGGCTCGCTGCACGCCGCCGAGTTGGCGGGGGACTGGGCTCGGCGCATCAACACCGCCGCCTATACCGCCTCGGCCCACCTGGCGGCGGAGAAGGGCGCGTTCCCGCTGTTCGAACGCGAGCCGTATCTGGCCGGGCAGACCGTGCAGGAACTGGACGACGAGGTGCGCGCGCTGATTGCCGAACACGGCATCCGCAACGCCCTGCTGACCTCGGTCGCGCCTACCGGCACCATCTCACTGGTGGCCGACAACGTCTCCAGCGGCATCGAGCCGGTGTTCGCCCTGGCTTACACCCGCAAGGTGCTGCAGCCCGACGGCAGCCGCACCGAGGAGGAAGTGTCCGACTACGCGCTGCGCCGCTTCCGCCTGCAGTTCGGCGAGGATGCGCCGCTGCCCGCGTATTTCGTCACCGCGCAGGACCTGTCCCCCGCCGATCACGTCCGCATGCAGGCCTCGGTGCAGCGCTACGTGGACAGTGCGATTTCCAAGACCGTGAACGTGCCGGAGGACATCAGCTTCGAGGCGTTCCAGGCGGTGTACCTCGACGCCTACCGCAGCGGTTGCAAGGGCTGCACCACGTACCGCCCGAACGCGATCACCGGGTCGGTGCTGGAGGTGAAGCCGGCCACTCCGGTCGCAGCTCCGGCACCGACCGCCGTCATGACGGACCTGATGCTGCGGTCCGACAAGCTGATCGGCGCGACCTATAAGCTACGCTGGCCCGACAGTGAGCACGCCATGTACGTGACGGTTAACGACGTCGAACTGGACGGTGTGCGCCGGCCGTTCGAGGTGTTCGTCAACTCCAAGAACCTCGAGCACTACGCCTGGGTCGTGGCGCTGACCCGCATGATCTCGGCCGTGTTCCGCCGCGGCGGTGAGGTGGCGTTCGTGGCGGAGGAGCTGAAGCAGGTGTTCGACCCGCGTGGCGGCCAGTGGAGCAACGGTCACTACGTCCCCTCCCTGGTGGCCGCGATCGGTGAGATCCTGGAGCGCCACATGCGCGACACCGGCTTCCTGCAAGCGGCCGACCTGCCCGTGGTGGACCGCATGATCGTGCAGCCGGCCGCCGCCGCGGAGGCCCCCGCAATCGTCACGCATCTTGGCCCGCTCTGCCCCAAATGCAGCCAGCCCGGCCTGGTCCGCGAGGCCGGTTGCCTGAGCTGCATGCATTGCGGCTGGTCGAAATGCGGCTAACCACTTCCTTCTCCCTCTCCGGTGAAGGACGGGAGAGTGAGAAGAGGGTCAGGCGGGTGCTTTTTCCACGTGGTACAGCGGTACCTTGCGCCACCAGAACAGCTTGCCGGCGCCGGCTGCCATTCGCAGCATGTGGTGGACCAGCCGTTCCCGCCCGGCGGCCCCGCTGACGGGCACCAGCGCGGCGGAGACCAGCATCCCGCCCACGCCCAACACCGCCTGAACCGCCCCGCGCGCCATGATGTCGGCGGTCCGGATCACCGGGGCGGCGGAATGGCGAACGCTCAGCGCGGTATACACCTGGGCGCCGGTGAACTCGCGCGTAGCAAGAAAGCGCAGGTCGGTTCGGCTGGCCGGAATGGTCTCCCACACGCCGGCCTCGGCACACCAGACGAAGCGGCAGCCGCGCGCCTGCAAACGCAAGAACAGGTCCAAATCCTCGCCGCCGGACTTGCCGAACGCCGGGTCGAACGGCTCCGCCTCGGTGAAACACGTCGCCCGGCGCCACAGCGACGAGGCCGTGCTCACTACGAACCCGGTGCTGCCGCGCCCCGCGCCGCCCGCAATCACCGGCGTGCCCGAAACACCAGGCAGCACGCGGGTGTAGCGTGATCCCGCCGGGTCCCAAGACGGGACACCACGCTCGAACCGGGGCCGCACCGGGCCGAGCACGACATCCGCCTCCGCCTGTTCCAGCGTATCGATCAGGTAGTCCAGCCAGCCCGGCTCCAGCTCCAGATCGTCGTCCATGAACGCCACCAGCGGTGCCACGGCGGTCCGCAGCCCGGCATTGCGCGCGATGGAAATATTGGGCGGCGTCGCATGCACCCAGCGCACCGGCGCGCCCGACGCGATCAGCCGATCGGCCAGATCCCGCGCATGGGCACTGGGGCTGTTGTCGGCGATCACCAGTTCGAATGGGGTGCCCCGGGTCGTCGCATCGCGCAGACAGCTATCCACCGCCCGCTCCAGCATCCGGAGCCGGTTATAAGTGCAGATTACGACCGATGCGACAGGAGCCGTCGACATGCTCATCCAACCCGTGTTCCGCCACCGCCCAGGCGCTGCCGCAACGTATCACCGAGCCGGATCGCCAAAGCAATGATCGTGAGCGTCGGGTTCGCGTAGCCAGACGTTGGGAATAGTGAACTTCCGGCTACATACAGGTTATCGGTGCCAAACACCAGACAATCCGGGTCGGTAACCCCGTCCGCCGCGTCCCGCGCCATGCGCGTGGTCCCGTGGTGGTGATACGTGTCCTCCATCTCCGGCCGAGCCGCCGCCTCCCCCTGGTCCAGCCAGGGCGACACCGTCATCTCCCCCCAACCGAGGCGATGGAACGCCTGGCCCACCGCCTCCGTCACGCCACGCATCGTGCGCAGCTCCTCGGCGTGCACGCGCCAGGTCAGCCGCGGCAACGGCAGCCCGAACTGGTCGCGTTCATTGGACAGGGTGACGCGGTTCTCCGGATCGGGCCGCTGCTCAACATGCGTCTTCAGCATCACCCGGCTCGGCTTGAACACCGGCGCCTTACCGGTGACGAGGCTGTGGACGACCTTCGCTGCAAGCTCCGGGACATGCCCCACCAGCCGCACCCCACCGAGCGCCACCGCGGCGGGTTTGCGAGCCTGGATCGCATCCACCACCGCCTTCGCCCGGCTCAGCGCCGAGCCTCCGGCATAGTCGTACAACATCAAAGCGTTGGCGTTCAGGTAATGCCCCCGCCGCTGCGCCGCCGCCGTCAGCGCCAGCTTCGGCCACACCTTGATGCGGCCCTTGCGGAGCTTGCGAAACTGGTTCTGCACCACGCCCGGCACGGTGGTCACGAGGCGGCCCGTCGTGGCACTCGGATGGTCCTGGAAGAACCGGCCGACCAGCCCGCGCGCATTGCCCACCCCGCCGGCCAGCACCGTGTTCGACGCGAGCAGCAGCCGAGGATTGTCGATGCCACCGCCGCACACGACGAAGATCCGGGCATGCACCCGGCCCTGCTTGCCCCCCTGGTCGCGGATTGTCAGACCCGTCACGTGCCGGCCGTTCACGTCCATGTCGAGGCAGGTCGCGGCGGCATTCACTACGATGTCGACGCCCGGCCGCTGCAGGAAGCGCCGGCCGAGCATCTTGGTGAAATCCGGCTGCGGCATGTAGTTGGTGAACTTCGCCTGCACGTCGTCGCCACCAAACCCCGGATCCGCAATGCCGGACCGGGGCCATAGTCGAGAATCGTAGACCGCGCCGCCCAGCCCTACGAAGGCCTCGGCCCGGTCGTAATACGGTGCGAGGTCGTCGGCGGTGATCGGCCAGCCGCTATGCGGAACCCACTCCCGCCGCTCGAAATCGATCGGGTCGAGCCGCATGCACTGGCCATACCAAAGCTTGGTGGCCCCCCCGAAACTGCGATTGCGCCCGCTTTCGAACCCGTTGAACGCCCAGTCGGCGACCTCCCCGGCGAGCCAGTTGCCGCCGCCGCGGGACGGGTGGCGCCCCCCGGCCTCCACGATCAACACGTTCAGCCCCCCGGCCAGGTGGTTTGCCAGGGTGAGCCCGGCCGCGCCGGAGCCCACGATACAGATATCCGCGTGGAAGTCCGTTGCGGCGGCGGCGTCGAGGAAGTTGATGAGCATAGGTTAAGTGTGGGACCGGCTGCTGCTGTCGCCAGTGTCTACCCTGTGCGACGAGAAGAGGTAAGCGGGCCAGCCTCCCTACTTTTCCACCCGGTCCGACAACCCGGCCGACTTGCGCACGAAATCCAACGGCCCGCTGAAATCGAAATTGTTATAGACCGCCGCCAGATGGTTGAAGTGCGGCGCCTGCGCGAACTGCGCGAAGGTCAGCCGATGCCCGGCGTAATCCGAATTCAGCAGATCGCGCGCGAACGCCAACAGCTTGCGGCGATCCTCCGCCTGCCAGTTCTCGTTCAGCGTGTAGAACTTGCGCAGCCACCCGCCAGACCCCTCCGCCTCGAACGCAGCGCTGTTCGGTGTCACGCAGATCTGCCCGCCGCACAACTCGCGTGCCGCATGCATCATCGCCGGCAGCCCCGAGCACGCGAACACCCGCCCGGCGAACAGCATCGATTGCTGCGGCATCAGCAACCCCGCCGGGCTCCGTTCCGCCATCGCGATCGACGCGGTGAGGTGCGCGTTGATCCCCTCGCGGTAGCACACGAGGTCCGCCAGCTTCTCCCGCACGCTCTGCAATTTATCGAGCCCGGTCTGCCTGGCGTTCCATAGCGCCGCGCCGATCATCATGTCCGCCACGGACATCAGCCGCAGAACGAACGGGAACGCCGAATAGCGGTGCAGCGTGCCGCGGATGAACTGGGCGGCGCGGGTGTGGCGGTAGAAGAACACGTCCTCCCACGGGATCAGCACGTCGTCGAACACGACCAGCGCCTCCACCTCGTCGAACCGGTTGGCCAGCGGGTAGTCCGCCGCCGGCGCGCGCCCGGCAAACCCGGCGCGGCACATGTGCTTCACGCCGGGTGCGCCCATCTTCACGATGCAGCCCACGGCGTAGTCCGACAGTTTGTCGTTCACCCACGCGCCGTAGGTCGGCTTCAGGAACGCCTGGTCGGCATAGGCGGACGCAGTTTCATACTTCGCGCCGCGGATGACGATGCCGGCATCCGTCTCCTTCGTCACGTGCACCATCAGGTCCGGATCCTGATCCTGCGGCGCCAACGAGCGGTCGCCTTTCGGATCGGTGTTGGCGGAGACATGGAACACGTCGTTGTCCCGCACCGCCAGGATGTGGCGGTCGATATTGGCGGCGAATTGCGGACTGATCTCCGCCAGCACGTCGCGCCCGTCCTGCAACGACCACATCTCGCCGACCGTCTCGTCACCGACGCGGGTGACGACGCCGCCGATATCCTTCAGCACCCGATCGATCGCGCCGACCTTGTCGGTCCAGTCTTTCTGCTCGACAGGCGGCTTGTTGAAGATGGACTTGCGCTCGTTGTCGGCGACGTAGGTCAGCGTGTCCTGATGGGCGGCCTCGAAAGCCATGTCGTACATGCGCGCCTTGATGTCGATGATCGGCTGCAACGCCGGGTGCTTGGTGACATCGGCCACGCGCTCGCCATCGATCCAGACCTCGCGGCCGTCGCGGATCCCCTCGCGATACGCCTCACCCGTGCGGATCATCGCGCGAACTGCGGCACGGGCGCGCGATCCGCCAGTGCGTCCAGTGGCCGTTGCGGATGGATGAACAGCCACAACACCGCCCCCGCGCCGCCCGCGATGGCGATGCCAAGCAACGCGCCGCTCCATCCGCCCGTCCATTGCACCAGCAACGCCGTGAACACCGGGCCGACGAAGCCCGCCGAGTTGCCCCAGCAATTCGCCCAGCCCGAGACGATGCCGGTAGCACCGCGCCCCAGATCCTGCGTCGCCGACCAGATGGACACCTGCGTCAGCCCGATCGCGCCCAACGAGACACACAGCAAGCCCATCATCAAGGGCACGTCTGCCGTGCGCGACGCCGCGATCAACGCCCCCGCGCTGACGACGAAGCCGATCATCGCCGCCGGTACCCGCGCATGCCAGATCGAACCTGTCCTGCGCTCGATCAGATCCGCGACCCGGCCAGCGACGAACACCATGACGAACAGCGCCACCCAGGGCAGCGACGCGTAGATCCCCATCTCCTTCAACGACATGCCGCGCGCGCTCATGAGGTACGTCGGCAACCAGGTCGAGTAGAAGCTCTGCACCAGCACCAGGAAGAAATACTGCATCCCGATCGCCCAGAACCGGAACGAGCCCAAACAGCGCAGGAACGAATTCCGGTCGCCCGGCAACTCCACATCCTGCCCGGCGGCAATGTAGGCGGCCTCACCCGGCGTGATCCGCGGATGCTGCCTGGGATCGTCGCGGAACCAGTGCCACCAGGCCAGGCCTAAGACCACGCCGAGCGCACCGAACATGTAGAACGCCACGCGCCAGCCGAAGCTCGCGATCACCAGCGTGGTGACTGGGGCCGCCGCGATCGGGCCGAGATACAGGCCGCCGAGCAGCACGGAATTGCCACTGCTCCGCTCCTGCCGCGGAAACCAGCGCTTCAGCGCCACGACGGAGGCGGGCCAATCCGCCGACTGCCCGGCGCCGAGCAGCATGCGGATGGCGATGAACGACCCGACGCCCGAGCCCAGCGGCGTTGCGATCGTTAGCGCGGACCACAGCAGGTTCGCCCAGGCCAAGGCGCGCCGCGGACCGTACCGTTCCGCGAGCCACCCGGCCGGTACCTGGAGCGCGGCGTAGGTCCACAGGAAGCTCGTCAGGATCAGCGACATCTGGACCAGGCTCAGGCCGTATTCGTGCTGGATGGTCGGCGCCGCCACGACGATCGCGGTGCGGTCCAGCGACATGACGAAGGTGATGGGGCCGATCAGCCCGAACACCATCCACCAGCGCAGCCTACCCGGTTTCACCGCCATCATGGCCCTCCTGTCCCGGTCACGCTATTCTGCCCGCGCAAGGTCGCAAAGGAGAAACCGTGGCAAATTACGAAATCGGCGCGATGCCGGACCAGATCAGCCCCGAGATCGTGGCGCTCCTGGAACAGACCGAATGTGCCACCGTCGGCCACTGGCGGCACTGGGGCTTTTGCGATCGCCGCATCCAACCTCTGCTACGCAAACGCCGGGTCGCCGGCACGGCGGTGACAGTGGCCATTCCCGGCCCGGATTCGACCGCGCTGCATCACGCGCTCGGACTGCTCCGGCCCGGAGATGTGCTGCTGGTGGACCGCCTGGGCGACGACCGCCACGCCTGCTGGGGCGGCGGCGTGACGGTCGCGGCGAAGGCGGCGGGTGCCGTCGCCGGTGTCGTGGACGGCCCTTGCACCGACCTCGAGGAAGTGGAGGCTTCCGACTTCCCGATGTGGTGCCGCGGCATCGCCCCGATCACGACGCGGCTGTATGATCTCGGCGGCCGCATCAACATGCCCATCAGCATCGGCGGCGTAGTCGTGATGCCGGGTGACGCCGTGCTATGCGACGACACCGGCGTCCTGGTACTGCCACCGGGCGAGGCCGAAGCCGAAGCCCGCCGCGCGATCGAGACCCAGGCCCGCGGCCTTGCCACGCAGGACCGCGTCGCCAAGGGCGAGAAGCTCGGCGCCATTTCCGGCGCCACCGCGAAAGTCTTAGCCTAACCGCTCGCTTCTCCCTCTCCCCTTGAGGGAGAGGGCCGGGGTGAGGGGTAGCCGACGCACCGGCCAACACTCAGCAGAAACGCAACCGTTGCCCAACCCCAAGCTGCTTCGCCTTCTCCAGCATCGCATGCCCCAGCGCGATATCCGACAGCGACAGCCCGCGATGCCAGAACAGGATCCGCTCGTCCTCCGTCTCGCGCCCCGGTTTCAACCCGGCCACGATCTGGCCCATCTCGGCGTACAGCGTTTTTTCGCTGAGCTTGCCGGCATCCACATGCGGGCGCAGCGCTCCCCATTTACTATTGGCGCACTGGCCCCAATCGTCGACGATCAACTTGGACATGACATCCGTCAGGTCGAATTCGACCGCGCTCTGCGTGCCATACGGCATCACCAACGCACCCGGCTTGATCCAGCTGGTCTTCAGCAGCGGTGCTGGCTCGACCAGGCGGGACGCCTCCACGACGATGTCCGCCCCTTCCAGCGCCGACTGCCAATTTTCGGTGGCCACCACCGGCTTGCCCAGATCTTGCGACAGTCGTTCGGCAAACGCGTTGCGGCTTTCCGGGCGCCGCGAGTGGACGCGGATCTCGTCGAAATCGAACAGGCTATCGAGCAGACGGACGTTCCAGTAAGCCGAGCCGCGCGCCCCGATATGGCCCAGGATCTTGCTATCCTTGCGCGCCAGGTATTTGGCCCCCACCGCCGTCACCGCGCCGGTGCGCATATCCGTGATCCCGGACGCCTCGATGATCGCCTTAGGCGCGCCCATCGTCGGATCGAGCAGCAGCAAAGTGGCAAGTTCGCTGGGATAACCAAGCTGGTAGTTGTCGACGAAATCGCCCACCACCTTGACGCCGGCCCGGTTGACCTCCGCCCCGATCGCACCGCGCAACACGTTGAAGTGTCCGCGCGCCACGCCGGGCTCGAGAAACACGCGGGGCTGGATATAGGTCTGGCCTTCGCCCTGCAGCCGCAGTTGGTTCTCGATCGCGCCGATGATCTCGGCATCGGTCAGATGCAGCTCCTCGACGTCGAACCGGTTCAGGAAGTCGATATAGACCGGCGGCATGTGCGATGTGGACACTTCAATCTCCGTTTTTAAAGCCCCGGCAAGTTCAGCCCATGCTCCCGCGCGCAGTCGATCGCGCTGTCATAGCCGGCGTCCGCATGGCGCATCACGCCGCTCGCCGGGTCGTTCCACAGCACGCGGGCGAGGCGTTGCGCGGCGGGCTCGGTTCCGTCGGCCACGATCACCATCCCGGCGTGCTGCGAATAGCCGATCCCCACGCCGCCGCCATGATGCAGGCTCACCCAGGTGGCGCCGGACGCACAGTTCAGCAGCGCGTTCAGCATCGGCCAATCGGACACCGCGTCCGACCCGTCCCGCATCGACTCGGTCTCCCGGTTCGGGCTGGCGACCGAGCCGCTGTCCAAATGGTCGCGTCCGATCACAATGGGCGCAGACACCTCGCCACGCGCGACCATCTCGTTGAAGGCCAACCCTAAGCGGTGCCGGTCGCCCAGCCCCACCCAACAGATGCGCGCGGGCAGGCCCTGGAACGCAATGCGCTCGCGAGCCATGTCCAGCCAGCGATGCAGCGGGGCATTGTCCGGCAGCAGTTCTTTTACGCGCGCATCGGTGCGGTAGATGTCCTCCGGGTCGCCGGACAGCGCGACCCAGCGAAACGGGCCTACGCCGCGACAGAATAGCGGGCGGATGTAGGCGGGCACGAAGCCCGGAAAGGCGAAGGCGTCATCCACCCCCTCCTCGCGCGCCATCTGGCGGATATTATTGCCGTAGTCGACCGTGGGCACCCCCATGCGGTGGAACTCGAGCATCGCCCGCACATGCACGGCCATGGACTTCTTCGCGGCCGACGTCACGCCCGCCGGGTCGCGGTCCCGGCGCTCCTCCCACTCGGCGACGCTCCAGCCGCCGGGCAGGTAGCCGTTCAGCGGGTCGTGAGCGGAGGTCTGGTCGGTCACGATATCGGGCCGCACGCCGCGCCGCACCAACTCGGGGAAAACGTCCGCCGCATTGCCCAGCAGCCCGACCGACACGGCCCGGCGTTCCACGCAGGCGGTTTGGATGATCCTCAGGGCCTCGTCCAGATCCGCCGCCTGCATGTCCAGATAACGCGTGCGCAGCCGCATCTCGATCCGGCTCGGCTGGCACTCCACGGCCAGCATGCAGGCGCCCGCCATCGTTGCCGCCAACGGTTGCGCGCCGCCCATGCCACCGAGCCCGGCGGTCAGAATCCAGCGGCCCTCGAGGCTGCCGCCATAATGCTGCCGGCCGGCCTCCACGAAGGTTTCATACGTGCCCTGAACGATTCCCTGGCTGCCGATATAAATCCACGACCCGGCGGTCATCTGCCCATACATCATGAGGCCGCGCCTATCGAGCTCGTGGAAATGCTCCCACGTCGCCCAATGCGGCACCAGGTTCGAATTCGCGATCAGCACACGCGGTGCATCGGCATGGGTGCGGAACACGCCGACCGGCTTGCCGGATTGCACCAGCAGCGTCTCGTCCCCGTCCAGCCGGCGCAGGCTGGCGACGATGCGGTCGAAACTGTCCCAATCCCGCGCGGCCCGTCCGATGCCGCCGTACACGACCAGTTCCTCCGGCCGCTCCGCCACCTCCGCGTCCAGATTGTTCATCAGCATCCGCAGCGGCGCTTCGGTCTGCCAGGATTTCGCCGTCAACACCGGCCCGCGGTCAGCGCGGATGTGACGGGCATTGTCCAACCGGGTCATGTCAGGCCTCCTTATGGATCAGGCCGGGCAACGCGACGCCCACCGGCACGAGGTTGCCGATCATGGCCGTCGCCGCAGCGATGTCCGGTGCCATGGCACGATCAATTTCCAGCTTAGGCACAGCCTTGCGCAGCCGGCCGCGCACGAGTTCCAGTACCAAGCTGGAACGCAGTGGCGCATGGAAGTCACAGCCCTGTGCGCCGGCCAGCAACTCGATCCCGAGGATCGCCGCCAAGTTCGCCGCCATCGGCAACAACCGGCGGGCGCCATGGGCGGCCATGGACACGTGATCCTCCTGGTTGGCGGACGTTGGAATGCTGTCGACGCTGGCTGGGGCGGCGCGCTGCTTGTTCTCCGATACCAGTGCCGCCGCCGTCACCTGCGGGATCATGAAACCGGAATTCAGGCCGGGCCGCGGCGTAAGGAAAGCGGGGAGGCCGGACAACGCCGGGTCGATCAGCATGGCGATCCGGCGTTCGGCAATGCTGCCGATCTCGCAGATCGCCAGTGCAATCATGTCGGCAGCGAACGCGACCGGCTCGGCATGAAAATTCCCGCCGGACAGCACTTCGTCTTCGGCTGCGAAAATCAGCGGATTATCGGACACGCCGTTCGCTTCCGTTCCCAACGTGGTGGCCGCCTGGCGCAGCACATCGAGCGCCGCGCCCATCACCTGAGGCTGGCAGCGCAAGCAATACGGGTCCTGCACTCGCTCGTCGTTCACCAGATGCGACTGCCGGATCGCACTCCCCGCGATCAGGCTGCGCAGTGCAGCAGCGGCGTCGATCTGCCCGGCGTGACGGCGGAGCGCATGAATCCGCGGGTCGAACGGCGTGTCGGAGCCACGCGCCGCGTCCGTGGACAGCGCGCCCGTGACCAGCCCGGCTTGCAACAATGCCTCCGCGTCGAACAGCCCGGCCAGCGCGAAGGCGGTGGAGAACTGGGTGCCGTTCAGCATCGCCAGCCCCTCCTTCGGCCCGAGCACGACCGGGGCCAGCCCGACTTGCGCCAACGCCTCGGCACCGGGCAGCACGGTGCCGTCTACCCAGGCCTCGCCGTGTCCGATCATGACGGCGGTCATGTGAGCCAACGGCGCCAAGTCTCCGGATGCACCAACCGAACCCTGCACCGGCACCACCGGCAACACGCCACGCGCCAGCATCGCCTCCAGCAAATTCAGCACGTTTGTGCGCACGCCGGAGGCACCCTGCGCCAGGCTGCACAGCTTCAGCGCCATCATCAGCCGCAGCACCGCCGCCGGCATCGGCTCGCCCACACCGGCGGAATGCGACAACACGATGTTGAGCTGCAACTGCTCCAATTCCGCGCGGCCGATACGGACCGAGGCGAGTTTACCGAAGCCGGTGTTGATGCCGTACACCGGCTCGCCACGCGCCAGGATCCGCCCCAGCGAGGCGGCACCCGCCTCGACCGGGCCGGTGCAGGCCGGGCTGAGCGCTACGGTCGCACCGCGATAGGTCGCGCGCCATTCGTCAAGCGGGACGGCACCGGGCAACAGCGTGATCATGCGCGTCTCCAGATACCGCGACGCAGCGGGTTGCAGCCGCTGCGTCGCACAGGTTGCCGGGCGTCAATGATTATGTCTATACGTAATAGGAAAGAGGCTTGTCCAGCGCCATGTTGCGGGAGGGTTGTTGTGGCCGATCTATTGTTCCCGCACGCGCGGCTCGGCGACGGCTTCGACCGGTGAGCGCAGCGGCCGCAGGCTCACCGCCCACCACGCTCACCGCCCGGATCCGCTGGGACGTTCAGCAGCGGATCATGTCCGGCAACTGGCGGCCCGGCACGCGCATTCCGTTCGAGCACGAATTGGCGGAGCAATACGGCTGCTCCCGCATGACGGTGAACAAGGCGCTGTCCGCGCTGGCGGAAGAGGGGCTGATCGTTCGGCGGCGCAAGGCCGGGTCGTTCGTGGCCGCGCCCGTGGTGGAACAGGCGGTCATGCAGATCCAGGATTTTGCGTCGGAGGCCGCCCGCCTCGGCCTGGTCTATCGGCACGAGATCACCCATCGTCGACTGCGCGCCCTGGACGCGGTCGCCGCCAAGGCTACCGGGCTGCCCCGGGGTGCCAACACGGTTCACGTGATGTGCCGGCACATCATCGGCGGTCAACCTGCAGCGTTCGAAGACCGGATCATTTCGTTGGCGGCCGTGCCGGATGCCGCGTCGGAAGAGTTTGCTACGGCACCGCCGGGGACCTGGCTGTTGCAACGCGTACCGTGGAACCAGGCCGAACATACGCTGCGTGCCCGCTGCGCGGACGCAGCCCTCGCCCGGCTGCTGGACGTCGCTGTGGGCGAGGCATGCCTTGTCCTGCAGCGCCGCACCTGGCACCTCGGCGCGCCCGTCACGGTGGTGGACATCACCTTCGCCGGGGAGCGGCAGCAATTGGTGGGGCGCTTCTCGCCGTAGCTCGCATCTCTTGCCGGAGAAAGGCGAATGATCAAAGGTCGCGCCTAAGCGCGCTCTCGTGCCAGCGATGCAGGATCAGCCATGAGACCAGGCTCAACACACCGTAGATCGCGACGCCACTGAGCGAGAGTAGAACAAGGGCTGCGTACATGCGGGGAATATCCAGGCGGTAGCCGCTTTCCAGGATGCGGTAGGCGAGCCCCGTGCCGGCGGTGGCGGTGCCGGCGGTGAACTCTGCCACCACGGCGCCGATCAGGCTCAAACCGCCTGCGATGCGCAACCCGCCCAGGAAATAAGGCATGGCGGCGGGCAGGCGAAGATACCACAGCACCTGGGCGCGGCGGCCTCGATACAGCCGCATCAAATCCAGCATGTTGGGGTCGACCGAGTTCAGCCCCAGCGTGGTGTTGGACAGAATGGGAAAGAACGCCACCAGCCAGGCGCAGATCAGCAACGCCAGTTCGGTGTTGCGGACGTAGATCAGGATCAACGGTGCGATAGCGATCACTGGCGTCACCTGCAGGATCACCGCGTAAGGGAACAGGCTTGCCTCGATCCAGCGGGATTGCGCGAACAGCACGGCCAAGCCGCCACCGCCGACCACGGCGGCGGCCAAAGCAAGCCCCGTCACCTGGAGCGTCACCAGCAAGGAACCGGACAGCGTTCCCCAATCCGCCACCAGCTTGGCGGCGACCTCCCACGGGCCGGGCAGGATGTAGGGCGGGATATCGTTCAACCGCACCACCGCTTCCCACGCCAACAGTACGGCGACGCCGACCAAGAACGGGAGTGTCGCGAATAATAGGCGCATCCTACCCATGGGCCATCGCCGCCTTCAGCGCCGCCGACACGGAGCGGCAGTCGGCGATATAGGCCGACGTGGTGCGGTAGTCCTCGTCACGGGCGACGGGCGGTTGAACCGCGAGGTCGGCCACGACACGGCCGGGGCGAGGCGCCATCACCACGATGCGGCTCGACAAATAGACGGATTCGTAGACGCTGTGGGTGACGAACACGACCGTCAGTCCGCCCTCCGCCCACAGCGCCAGCAGGTCGTCGTTCAGGCGGGCGCGGGTGATCTCGTCCAGCGCGGCGAACGGTTCGTCCATCAGCAGCACGTTGGGCCGGGTCGCGATGGCGCGCGCGATCGAGACCCGCATACGCATGCCCCCGGACAATTGCCGCGGGTATGCCCGCTCGAACCCCGTCAACCCGACCCGGGCGAGCGCCTCCGCAATCCGGGGTTCCGACTCGCGCCGGGGCACGCGCGCCATCTGCAGCGGCAAGCGCACATTGCCCCACACCGTGCGCCACGGCATCAGCGTCGGCTCCTGGAACACGAAGCCCAGACGCGGTGGCTCACCCTGCCATGCCACCGACCCGGCACTCGGAGCGGCCAAACCCGCGATCAGCCGTAGCGCCGTGGACTTGCCGCAACCGGAAGGGCCGAGCAAGCTGACGAATTCGCCTTGCCGAACGTCCAGCGCCATTCCGGCCAGCGCCACCGTGCCGTTGGGGAAGGTCTTGCCTACGCCTTGCAGTTGCAGCAGCGCCCTCGCCACGCGCTACGGCGCCATTCCGTAGCGCTGGTCCACGAACTGCAGCGTGTAGGCCTTGTGATAGTCCAGATCCGCCTTGTACAGCCCGGCCTGCACCATCGTGTCGAAGAACCCCTGCCACCGTGCGTCGGTCATCGCACCCAACCCCAGCGTTTTACTGTCGCCGGAGTCGACGATGCCGTTGTCCCGCATCACCTTCACGGAATTGTCCAGCACGTCCTGCGTGATGTCCGGATTGTCCTTTCGGATCAGCGCATCCCCCGGTGCCGGATCGGCCATGTAGCTGCGCCATCCCTCGATCGACGCCTCGATGAACGCGCGCACCACCTCCGGATGCTGCTGCACCATGACCGACCTCGCCAGGATCACGGTGGAGTAGCCGTCATACCCATTATCGGCCAACAGATTGACCACCGGCTTGAACCCGCCCGCCTTCTCGATCTGGTACGGTTCTGACGATACGAACCCGATTTCGATGGCCGTCTTGTCCGCCAGAAACGGCGCCACCGAGAAATTATACGGCCGGATCTGGCTATCCGTGAACCCGAACTTCGCCTGCAGGAACAGCCACGACCCGGTGCGGTTGGCCGCCGAGATCATGATAGGCTTGCCCTTCATTTCCGCGATCGTGTCGGCGCCCGTGCCCGGGTGCGAAATCAGGACCTCCGGATCTTTCTGGAAGAACGCCGCCACGGCCAGCACGGGGATGCCCTGCTGTGCCATCGACATAGCGGCAAAGCTGCCCGACGACAGCTGGAAATCCACCACACCCGCTGCTACCTGCTGCGGCGGATTGACCTGCGGGCCACCCATCCGGATCGTCACATCCAGCCCGTGCTTCTTATAGAGCCCCAGCGCCAGCGCCTGGTAGAACCCGCCATGCTCGGCCTCCGCCAGCCAGTCGGTGCCGAACACGACTTTGGTCTGTGCACGGGCCATCCCGGGCAGGATCAGCAGGCAGGCAGCGAGGGCGAGAATGGCGCGTGTCATGCATGGGCTCCCGATCGTGCGCGCAGGCTAAATCATCTGCGCCACCACTGCGAGTGGGCTACCCGGCCGGAACCGTGCCGCGCAGCCCCGAGCGCTCGACAGCCCGAGCCACCGTGCCGTCCGCGCTCGCATGGTCCATGAATTCCTGCAGGAAAGGCATCGCCTGCGACCGGCCCTTGGGGATGGCGGCGCCGAAATGCTCCAACCCCCACTGCCCGGCAATCACGTGGGAGCCCGGGACGCCGTCGGACATCTGGTACAGGATCGCATCGTTCGTTGCGAAGGCCTCGATCCTGTGCGCGGCGAGCATCTCCCCGGCCAGCTTCAGTGTGGCCACCGGCTCGATAGCCAACTGCGGATAAATCGGGCTCAGCTCCTCCGCGGTGCTGCTGCCCTGGCTCACACCCACATGTAGGCCCGGCTGCTTGAAATCCGCCAACTGCGTAAGCGGCGAGCCGGCCGGGACGAGAAAGCTCTTCGCCACATCCATGAATGTCTTGGAAAAATCCAGTTTTTTCGCGCGTTCGGCGGTCGCGTTCGTGAAGACGACATCGACGTCGCCTGCTGCCGTCGCCTCCAGCAAGGGCTCGTTCGCAGGAAAGATCACGGCCTGGAATGGCACACCCAAATTGGCCGCCAGCGCGCGGCCTAGATCGTAGCCGACCCCCTTCGCGTCCGCTGGCGTCGCTCCCTCGATGATGGAGGAGGGGCTGCCCCGATACACCCCGACCCGCAGCGCACCCGTCGGCGCCAACGTGTGCTGCACCTCGCTACTGGGCGCCGCCTCGGCTATCCCCAGCGACACCGCCAGCGCCAGGCATCCAAACAGCAAAGCGGTGCGTCGTATCATAGGGGTTTCCCGTCGTGATGCACCCGGACGAGGGTGTGGAGCATAAGGTTGGCCAGATCGGACGGTTCGACAATCGGTCCCGGCCCGGCCGCCCATGCTTATTTCCACCGGGTCGCCGTCGCGCCGTCGCCTGTTACGGGCCGCGACCACACTTGCGGCCCGTCGCCGGGCACGCAAAGTCATTCGCTATAACCCATGCTCATACAGACGCTGGAATAAGCGATATGACGGACTGGCGGCGGCTGCACTACGAAGGGTTCTGCAGGGGCGGCCCGGGTGTTTCTGGAACGACACCGGGTCATGCCGGTGGACCGACTGATGGCCGTGCGGTCGGAGGTGGCCCGGCGAGACGGCTTCATGCGGCCGTGGCGCGACCGGTTCGCGGCCCCCACGCGGCCCCAGACCGCGCAATTGCGCTCGCACTTCGACGGGCGACGGAGCAGGGTTCGAACGGGCACTCACCCCAGACGGCGTTTGAGCGGGGTTTGGAACCGGCCTGCGAGGACCGAAATGAACAGACACCGACCAGCGCCTGAGAGGGTCGACACGACGGCACCGACACGCGGCGCCATCCCTTCCCACACTCCACCAGCGAGGCCATCCCGATGCCTGACACGAACGCTTTCGCCCTCGCCGGGATCATAGGCTGGCCCGTCGCGCAGTCGCGGTCGCCGGTAATCCAGAACTTCTGGCTAAAGCAATACAAGATCGCGGGCCGCTATGTTCTCCTTCCCGTCACGGAGGACAAGCTGGGCGCCGCGCTCCGGGGACTTCAAACCCTGGGCTTCCGCGGGTGCAACGTGACCATGCCACATAAACAGAGCGTAATGCCACTGCTGGACCGAGTTGACCCTATGGCGAAGCGGATCGGGGCCGTAAACACGATCGTGGTCCAGGACGACGGCACGCTTCGCGGCTTCAACAACGACGGCGTCGGTTTCGTGCAGAGCGTGTACGACGCGAAGCCGGGTTGGAAGCCGGGGTGCGGCCCGATCCTGGTGCTCGGGGCGGGTGGCGCAGCGCGGGCGGTCGTGGTGGCACTGCTCGAGCACGGAGCGCAGGACATCCGGGTATGCAATCGCAGCCCGGAGCGGGCGGAGGGAATGGTGTCCGAGATTGGAGGCCCGGTGTCGGTCCTGCCCTGGGAGCGGCGTAACGACGCATTGGCGGACGTCAGCCTCCTGGTGAACGCCACCGATCGGGGCATGCTTGGCAAGCCCGCGCTCGACGTATCCCTGGCGCGCTTACCTGCCCAGGCTATCGTCGGCGATCTCATCTACATTCCGCCGGAGACGCCATTCCTTGCCGCGGCGCGGACCCAGGGCAACCTGACCGTAAACGGTTTGGGGTTGCTGCTGAACCAGGCCCGGCTCGCCTTCGAAGCCTGGTTCGGTGTGCTTCCCGAAATCACCCCGGCGCTGCACGAAGCGGTAGCAGCGACGTTCTAATTTGATGGGATAGCAGGGGATCATGTCTATTCTGACGGAACACAAGATCGACTGCCATTGCCACGTCATCGATCCGGCCCGATTTCCATACCGGCCCGACACCCGGTATCGGCCTTCGGGGCAGGAGATCGCGCCGTTCGACCATTTTACCCGGATGATGGATCTCCACGGGGTGCGCCATGCGATCGTGGTGGGCACCAACTCCGGCTACGGCGAGGATTCGAGCCCTGTGCTGGACGCGATCGCGCGCGGTGAGGGGCGCTTCAAAGGCATCGCCGTGGTGTCGAACGATATCACGGTGGCCGACCTGGTCCGCCTTCGGACCGGCGGCATCATCGGGATCGCGTTCAACGCACCACTCAACAGCACCGCACTCTATGCGAGGACGGACGAGTTGCTCAGGGTGCTGGCCGACCTTGGCATGATATTGCAGATCCAGGTGAAGGAGGATCAGCTCCTCGACTTCATGCCGCTCATCGAGCGCTCGAAACTTCGTCTGCTCATCGATCACTGCGGGCGGCCCTCGCCGGGTGCGGGCGTGGCACAGCCTGGGTTCAAGGCGCTGCTCGAACTCGGGCGGGCGGGGCGCGCCACAGTGAAGCTGTCGGGCTTCAGCCAATTTTCGACGGAGCGTTTCCCTTACCCGGACGTGCGTCCATTCATCGACGCGCTGCTCGACGCCTTTACGCTCGACGGCTGCGTATGGGGATCGGACTGGCCATTCCTGCGTGCGGCCGAGCGGATCGACTATGGGCCGCTGCTGCAACTCGCCGAGTCGATCCTTCCAAACGACGCCGACAGAACGAAGGTGCTCTGGGACACCCCGAGCCGGCTATTCGGCTTCGGCGCTTGAAGCTGGAACCCGCCAAAGCTCGCCCCTTCGCAGAGCTATAAGCAGACTTCATAGCGATACCGCAAAGAACGATAGGACGGCGTGACCAAGCGGGTGTAAAGCAGAGGAAAGCAGAAGATCGTCAGCACCGCAAAGAACGGTGCGCTGCGAGGAGGTCCCATGAACGTCCGAAGTGCCGCATTGCGCCCGACCAGAGGAGGCCAAATGTGAGAGCCTCCCGTTCGATCAACCCATCTCTCGACCACGAACCAACCGCCAGGCATCAACCGCGAAAGGCGGCGATCAGCGGTTGGATCGGATCGACGCTCGAATACTATGACTTCTTCATATTCGCCACGGCAGCGTCGTTGATTTTTCCACAGCTCTTTTTCCCTTCCAGCAATCCAGCCGTGGCAATCATCGCTTCGTTGGCAGCCTATGGCGTAGGCTACGTCGCGCGGCCGGTCGGTGCCATCGTACTGGGCCATTGGGGCGATACCCACGGCCGCAAAAGCGTCCTTCTGCTCTGCATGTTTGTCATGGGATTTTCGACGATTGCGGTCGGACTGCTCCCTACGTACGACCAGGTGGGCATTTTTGCACCGATCCTACTTATCGGTCTGCGCTTGATCCAAGGCTTCGCCGTGGCAGGCGAGATTTCGGGATCCAGTTCGCTGTCGCTTGAGCATGCGCCGTTCGGGCGGCGCGGCTTTTACGCCTGCTTTACCGTGCAGGGCGTGCAAGCTGGGCAAATCTTCGCCGCAGCAGCGTTCCTGCCGCTGGCCGCCTACATGCCGAACGAAGCCTTCAATACGTGGGGCTGGCGCATCCCGTTCCTGTTGAGCGCGCTGCTCATCGCCGCCGGATGGTATATCCGCAAGGGCGTGGACGAAGCGCCGGCCTTCACCGAGGAACTCAGGCAGGGCAGCATCTCGAGGGCACCGGTGCTGGAAGCCGTCCGGACCGGTTGGGCGAATATGCTACGCGTGATCTGCATGTCCTCCCTGAACGTGATCCCGGCCGTGACCACGATTTTTGGTGCAGCCTATGCCGTTCAGCCCGCCTACGGGATCGGTTTCTCCAAAAGCCTGTATCTTTGGATTGCCGTCCTGGGCAACCTCGTCGCAGTCGGTATAATCCCACTCGTCGGCGGCCTGTCCGACAGGATCGGGCGTCGACCGCCGGTCATTATCGGCGCCCTTGTCTGCGGAGTGCTCTCCTTCGCATACCTTTACGCGATCAGCGTCAAGAATGTGCCGCTCGTCCTGCTGTTCTCGATGTTGATGTGGGGTGTCGCTTACCAGGGCTACAACGCCGTCTTTACGAGCTTCTTCCCGGAGCTCTTCGCGACCCGGATCCGGGTTTCAGCGATGGCGATATCGCAGAATATCGGAACGGCCCTGTCGGCCCTGTTGCCCGCGCTGTTTGCGACACTCGCGCCACCCGGCTCGGTCGGCATACCTTTTATGGTGGGCGCAATCGCGTTCGGCGTCTGCGTGATCGTCGCGATCGCGGCCTTCACCGCACGTGAGACCTATCGCACTCACATGGACGATTTGGGCAAACCGGACGCCAGGCCAGTTCCCAAGGACGAATACGACCGAGACCGTGCATTGGTCCTGGCACAAGGTTCGCGTGCCAAATCCGGTCTCGCATGAAGGGGAACCTGAAAGAGTCAGCCAATCCGTCAGGCCGCAGGAACAAGACGGTGTTCAGCTGTTCTGGAGAACCTCAGAAGTGATCCCGGTCGCATCCAAGAACATTGAGTTTGTCGCTCACTCTGACCTGGGCGGCAAGTCCGATGGCGTGCAGGTTATGGTGCAACGGGGATATGCCTATATCGGGCATGGCGTCACGAACAGAATCAGCACCCTTGACGTCCGCGATGCCAGGTACCCGAAAGTCGTCGACGTCATAGAATGCCCACCGGGCACACGTGCGTTCCATCTGCAGGCGCACGGTGATCTGTTGCTGACGGTAAACGCGCCGAGCGTCTGGAACATGAAGGAGTTCGCCGACGGGACAGGCTATTTCAACATGTCGCCTGCCGACAAACTCAAGGGGCAAATGAGCCGCTTTACGCCGGGCCTGCGCGTCTACGATATTTCCAAGCCTGCCAAACCCACCGAAATCGGGTTCATGCCAGTCAACGGTCTTGGTCCGCAACGAATTTGGTATACTGGCGGCCGATACGCGTTTGTGTCGATCCACCTGGCAGAGTTCAGCGACCACATATTCACTGTCGTCGATTTGATAAACCCGACCAGGCCTGAGATCGTCGGCAAATGCTGGATCCCAGGGATGTGGACCGCCGGCGGAGAAACGCCGACCTGGAAGGCGGGGATCCGCTATGCAATGCACCATTGTGTCGTGGCCGGGGAGCTCGCCTACGCTTCGTGGCGCGATGGCGGCCTTGCGGTGATCGACATTTCGGAACCGACCAAACCCAAGATTTTGGTTCACTGCCACACTCAACCGCCGTACGGCCCAGGCACCCATTCGCCGCTGCCCATTCCAAGCCGCAATCTGCTGGTGCTTGGTGACGAGCCCACGGTCGACAATTGCAGGGAGGGCCTGCGCTATATCTGGGTCTATGACGTGCGCGATCCCGCCAAGCCGATGATAATTTCAAATTTCCCGCAACCGGCAGAAGCTGACTACTGTGCCAAGGGTGGCGCGTTCGGACCGCATAACTTCCACGAAATGCGACCCGGTTCTCTGCAAAGTTCCCACCTGATTTTCGCCACGTATTACAACGCCGGTGTTCGCGTGTTCGATATCCAGGATCAGTTTCAGCCGAAGGAAGTCGGCTATTGGGTGCCGCCTGATCCCACGCACATGATCGACCCGCGTCCGAACAAAGCGCAAGTCCCTACGACCATGGACTGCTACGTCGATCCGACTGGACTCGTCTATCTGACGGATCAGAATGCCGGCCTTTATATCTTGCAATACAAGGGCCAACTCTGAAGCTTTGGAAAGCGTCGGGATCGCGTCTCATCACGTGGCGTAGCGACGACGGCGCCTCTGGGCCGGGCCGGCTAGGCTGCTGCGGCGATCTCGCCAGCCACCTCCGCCAGCTGCCGCCGGATAGCCTCAAGAGCGAAGCCGCCTTGGACCCGCGGCGCACAGTAAATCGCCGGCAGGCGCACCCGGCCCGGGTACAGCGCTTTCCACTCGGCTTCGTTGTGGAACATCCCGCGGCTGTCATCGTCCAGGAACGTCTCTGAAGGCGCACCCTCGGCCAAGATGATATCGTGTTGCGCAAGTTCGACATGGAAATAGTCCACGCGGTCGCGGACCGGCTCCTTGACGATGCTCGTGCCATTCACGAGGCATTCGGCCGGCACCAGCATGCCATCCAGGAACATCGCATGTTTCGGAGACACGAGGAGGTCCCGACGAGGCATGCCCTCACCGAGTGACCCGGCGCGGAAGCGGATCGGCAGCAGAGCCGGCCGGCCGGCGAGGAAGCGGCCTGCATAGCTGCGTTTGCCGATCCAGACGATCGGGCGCAGCGCCCCCGAAACCGTCACCACGCGGTTACCGACGCACAACGCCTCCACCGCCAAATCCCCGGAGGCCGTCGCAATCAGCGTGCCTGCCACGTAGCACGCCACCTCGGCTTCGACCGTGAGCGTGAGCGGCGACAAGCTCTCGCTGTAACCGCTCGCATTGCTGCCCGTGCTGGCCAACTCGATGGTCTCCGTGTAGTCGCCGGCGGTCGTGCTATCGATGCCGATCTCCGACGGTGTCGCCGCCTGGTCCGCGCCGAGACCGCTGAACGCGTCGAAGCCGCTGAGCGAAAAACCGCTGCCGCCGGTCACGCTGTAGCTGCCGGCGAGCAGGTCGGCCAGGCCAGGCGCCGCGTTGAGCGCCTCGATGACGTCGCCGTAGTTGCCCGACCCGGTGGTGAGCTTACCGAAGTCCAGCGTGTAGGAGTCGCCCGACTGCACGAGCTTCGCAGTGCCCGATACCTGCCGCAGCGCCGCCTGTGCGTAGTTGTCGACCGCGACGCTCACGCCAACCTGCTGCGACGGGAGAGACGTGTTGGCAAGGCCGCTGGTCCCGGCCCCGTCGGACGTGAGCGCGAGTGTCACCGTGCCGCTCACCTGACCGGATTGGCTCGTATCCACGCTGTAAGTCACGTCGCTGGTATTGGTGCTGCCCGCCGCGAGGAGCCCCGTGCTGCCGGACGCGCTGAAATCCGTGCCGCTGCCCGATGCCGTCGCCAGTAGCCCCTCGGAATAGCCGTCGGCGGGGTCCGCGTTCGTGACCGTGATCGTGCCATCCACGGTGTCCCCGACATGGACGACGGTCGCCGCCGGTCCGGAGACGATCGGATCGGCCAGCCGGTAGACCGTTCCGGTGACCTCGATTTCGGCCGAACTACCGGCCGCAAGCGTGTGTCCCCCGCCCGCGTCGGAGGCGAAGTCGACCTGCACGAAACCGCTGTCGACGCCGACGGTGCTGGTGTCGACGCCAACGGTGATGGTGGTGCTATCCTGCTGCCCGGCGGCAAGCGCCGTGATCGTGCCGGCGGTCGCGAGCCCCCCCGTGACGATAACGGGGGTTGCGTCCAGCCCGGCGGCACCGGACGCAGCATTGTTGGCCACGGTCAACGCGACGCTCGGCGCGGTGCCGGCATGAACGCTCCCGAGCGCGATCGGCCCGGTGGTGAGCAAGTCGGGCACGGCCGGCGCGACGACCGTATCCGTCACCGTGATCGACTGGCTGGCCAGAGCGGCGCTGTAGCCGCTCGCGTTCACATCCGTCGGCGCATACGTGACGGTGTCGCTGTAGGTGCCGACGGTCGTCGTGTTCTCGGCCAGGTAGATGCCGGTATTGCTCGCGCCCGCAGCCGTGGTGTCGATGGCGTCGGTCCCCGTGCGCTGATTGAGCGCCAAGGAGAAGCCGGCGCTGCCAGCGTCGCTCACCGTACCGGCGATCGAATCGGCGGGGGACGAGGCGGCGTTGCTGATCTGGAACTGCGACGCACTCGGGCTCTCGCCCATGACGAAGCTGCCGAGCGACACCGTGCTGCCGCTACCATATCCGGTACCCGACAGCAGGGTGAACACCGGCGTTGGCGCCGGACCGGGCTCGGGCGTTGCGTTGATCAACTCCGTCTGTGCGGTGCCGGCCACGATGCCGTCGTCGCCCGTATCCGTCAGCGACACCTGGAGGTTCTCCGTGGGTGCGGTGCCAAGCGCGCCTTGCGGCACCTGGATCGTGACGGTCGTGCTGGTCTCGCCGGGGGTGAAGGTCACGCTGCCGGATGGGAGCGTGCCACCGAAGGCGGCGGCGCCGAGATAGGTGCTGTCGGGCGCGCTGACGGTATAACCGGCCGTCACCGTGGTGGTGCTGGCCCCGGTGAGATAGAATGTGAAGTTGACCGCGGTCGCGCCGGTGGCCGAAGCGGTCTCGTTGGGTTCAGCCGACGAGACGCCGATGCCGGGTGGGGGAGGCGCATCCTCAACGACAGCGGTCGTGGTCGGCGCCGAACTCTGCTGCTGAGTGTTTTGCGCGCTGGACAATACCGTCTGCGAACCGGTCAGCGCGTAGTCCAACTCCGCCTCGGCCGCGAGGGTCGGATCGGTGATGCCGGCCGCGGCCACCGCCTGCTGCGCGGCCGTGACGACGTCCTGCGGCAGGCTGGCCAAGGTGGCCTGGCTCTTGGGGAAGGTTAGGCTGGTGAAGTCGGTGGTGGTCTGCCCCGCACCGTAGCTGAGCAGCGGCGACTGCGTGCCCGCGACCCGCCAGCTGTTGCCGAAGCTCCCCAGGATGTCCGACTCGTTGAACGAGCCGTACGCATTGCGCGTGAGGAACGCGCCGGTCGACAACTCGAAATCGTTGGTGCCGGAGTTGGCCGGGCCGAGTAGGCCCTCCACGTTGCCGGCGTCATTCGGACCCAGTGTGACCGCGACGTCCAGGAAGCCGCCAGGGCCGCTGCTGTTCTGCGTGACGGTGACGACCTCTCCCGTATTCAACGTGATATGGTAGACGTTGCCCACCAGGACGACCTGCCCGGCGGCGAGCGACAGGACGGCGTCGTTGCTGCTGAGCGTGGATGCGACGCCATTCAGCTCCACGACGTCGCTGCGGGTGGGATCGAAGTTCAACACGTCGTTCCCGACGCGGATTCCCGCTTCCTGGATGTAGGTGACGGAACTGCCGTTGATCGGCTGCAGCCGCACGTCGATCTCGAACGGGTTGTTGGCCAGGGTCGACTTGGTGAGGATGAACTCGCCCTCCGCCTGGAAGTCGAACGCATCGTTGTCGTAGGTCAGCAGATGCACGTCGCCATGCGCCTGCGCCGGCACGACCGGCTGGTAGACGTCGTAGTCGTAGGTGATGGTGACGGGCGACAGATCGGTCGAGGACGTTTCGTCTTCGCTGACCGGAGTGTACGTGACCGTCTCGGAGTATTCACCCGGCGTGGACTCGCCCCCGTAAACCAGGGTCTCGCCGTCGGTTCCCCCCGGTTCGATCGGGCCGACACCGTTCACCGACAAGTCGTCTTCGTAATCCGACACCTTTAGGTTGTCGAAGACGACCTGGTGTTCGCCCGTCTCATCCACCTCGAGCGAACCGAGATCGATCGTGGTGTCGACGCCGCCGGCGCTGGGGTCGTCGAGATCGCTGACCGGATCGGCGACACCGTCGATCACCGGGTCGGCGTAGTCGTAGACGATGACGGCGACCGGGATCGTCTGCGACTCCAGCGGCGTGCTCTGGAACCCACTTTGGGTGGGCACACTCGTGAGGTCGAAGCTGAAGTCGCCTTCCTGCACATCGCCGGGGCTGATCTGGTCCGCCGCCGTCGCGACCTCGAAATTGATGGTACCGGTGTCGCCGGCACCGACCGTCGCCGACTGGCCGGTCGGGTCGGTCAGCGCCGGATTTTCCGCCGAACTGAAATCGCCGGTGACCTGGGTGACCGTGGCCCGCAGATTGTCCTGCTCGTCGCCGTTGTCGTTAAGGACGTTGTTGACCGGCAGATCCAGTGTCGTGGCCGGCGTGCCCGCCGCCGTTTCATGGGTGATGAAATCCGTCGTCGGGAACTCCGCTTTCGCGAGCGCGATGAAATCGACTTCGATATTCACCGTCTGCGCAGGCAGCGGCGTGGTGCCGACCCCGCCCGTGGATGTCCCGTCGCTGACCAACTTCAGCGTCGCGGTCGCAGTCTGCGAGGCGCCATAGCCGCCCGAGAAGTCGTTTACGTCCGTGTCCACGGTGAACGACAGGGACTGGCTGTCCCGCTCATCAGGAGCGATGTCGCCGGTGGTCGCGCTCGGGTTGGTGAAATCGATCGTGCTCGGCGGTGTGACGGTGGTCCCCGCCAAGGTCGCGATCAGCGATTCCTCGGCGCCCTCCGGAAGGTCGTTTTCGTTGCCGTTCCCGACCGCGAGCGCGAAGGTCTGCGTCGCCGCGGTGGTGCTGGCGTGGGCGTAGAATATCTGCTCGTCATCGATGTCCGGTTCGGCGAGCTGGACGAAGTCGACGGTGATCGGGACGGAGACGGTGTCCTCGTCCACGTTCGGCGTGGCGTTGCTGGTGCCGGTGCCGTCGCTGACCGGGTCGATGTCGATCGTACCCGTCTGCACGGCGCCGCGCCCGTCGTCGAAATCGTCGGGATTGCTGTCCACTGTGAAGCTGATCGAACTGGTGTCGGTGGTTCCCTCGGTAATCAGGCCCGAGCTACCGAAGGCGCCGATCAGGTCCCCGAGGTCCGGCTGTTGTCCCGCCACCGAAATCCGTAGGCTCTCGGTAAGCCCTTCGCCGTTGGGGTCCGCATCCATCACCGGCAGGTTGAGCGTCTGCGTGTCCTGGCCGGTGGGCGACACGTAGAACGTCGTCGTCGGGAATGCGGCTTTCGCCAGGCCGTAGATATCGGCCGCGATCGCGATCGTCTGCTCCGGCAACGGGGTGACCCGGCCACTGCTGTCGGTACTGTCGAAGCCCAGCGTGACGGCGCCGTCGACCCGGCCGGCTTTGGTGTCCGGGAGCGAGACGGTGATGTCGTCCGACTTGTCCCCCGGAGCCACGTCGGACAGCGTACCTTCGGCGGTGACGTCGCCGGTTACGCCCACCACGCTGCCGCTCAACGATCCCTGATCGGGATTGCCGTCCATCGTGTTGTAGATGATCAGCGAGTCGCTGACCGTCGCCCCCGCCTCGGTGCTCACCCGGCCAGTGGAGACGAACTCGAAGGCGGAGGTGGCGCCGCCGTTCCCGTTGGGGTCGATCTTCTCGTTGGTCCCGGGTGTCACGACGGGCATGGCATCCATCGAGGCGCCGCCGAAGGTGATGAGCGTGCCCGTGCCGGCGCTGTCGGTCGAATAGCCGTAGCCCGCGCTGGCCAGGCTTTCCCCGCCGCTGATGACGACCTGCCCGCCATTCGCGGTGGTGAGCACGATCTCGATCGTGCTCATGGTGGGCCGGGTGAATTCCAACCCGGCCGAGCCCGCGGCCGGCATCACGCCGACGAGGTCGATGCTGTCACCGAGCAGGGCGGCGCCACTGACGACGATCGTCTGGCCGATCGGGTTGTCGAGTACCAGCGTCGCCCCGCCGGAACTCAGCGATGACTCATCGATGCTGTTGTCGTAGTCCACCACGGTGCCGTTCAATTGACCGCCGATCTCGACCGTGCCGGACGCCCTCAGGTCCAGCGTATCGCCCGAGGTCAGGCTGCCGCTATAGACCAGCGTCGCGCCTTCCAGCGCCGTCAACTGGATGTCCGGCCCGACCGTACCGTTCAAGACCAGCGTGCCACTCTCGGCATTGACGAAGTACACGTCCGTCAGGTTGGCATCGATCGTCCCGAACCCGGTCAGGTTCGGGAGGCTGCCTTCGAATTCGCCGGTGATCGACGGTGCGGTGATCGTCCCGCCGCCGACTACCAGGTCCGCCGACAGGGTCAGCGGATTGGCCGCATCGAAATCGCGGCCGCCGAGCACCTGGAGCTCACCCGCGTATGGATAGGACCCACCTATGTTGGTGAGTGTCTGCTCGAGGGCGACCACGTTGCCGCCGGACACCGACCCCAGCTCCGAGCCGGCGCCAGACAGGATGACGTCGCCCGTGATGGTGCTGACCGGGCCGCCCTCGACCACGATCTCCGAGCCGGACAGCACGGTGTAGGTGCCGTACAATGCGCCGCCCGACGCAACCGTCGAACCGCTCGAGCCATTGCCGACCAGCAGCGTCCCACCGTTCTCGGCGATGAACTTGCCATACCCGCCCAGCGCGTCGGTATCCAGTTGCAGCGTCGCACCCGACACGTTGGCGATGATACCGCCGCTGAAGGCGTAGTTGTCGGTCGTGGACGGGCCGTTCGCGTCGGTGACCGAGACCACGCCCGCCCCGGAGATCGTCACGCCATCCTCGATGATGAAAATCCCAGCCGAGCCGCTCGGCGCGCCACTCTCGCCGAGACCCGTTTCGATGATCAGCGGAGTGCCCGCCGAAACGTCGTAGGTGCCGCTCAGCAGCGTCACGTTCTGCCCGGCGATCACGAGCCCGCTGGTCGTGGACTGCTCGGTCTGTATGCCGGACATCGTGGTTGCGGCGTCCACGTTGAGCACGCCACCGGCCTCGACCTTGATCGTCCCGTTCGTCACCTGGGCGTCGTCCAGGTCGAGCGTGCCGAACACGTCCAGCTCGCCACCACCGAGATTGACCGTGACCGGGGCCGTATCCGCCGGGTCGCCGAGTGTGACGGTGCCGCTCACGGTCGTGAACGGACCGCCCGAGCCGCCGGTCACCTGTGAAAATGCGGTGTCGATACTGGTGTCGATCAGTGTCACCGCGCCGCTCACGACGAACGACCCACCGCCCGTGACGGTGGCGCTGCTGAGCACGCCGCCGGCGCTGACCGCCAGCGTGCCCGCATCGTCCAACGGTCCGCCGATCAAAGTGCCGTCGACGGTCAGCGTGCCGCCGCTGCTGATGGAGGCGCCATCGGCGAACGATGTCGTGGAGCCGGAACTGACGACGATGCCGGCGCCTTGCGGGATGGACAGCGTGGTCAGCAGGTCGACGTTCACCAGCCCATCCGTGCCGCTGACGGCGATGGTGCCGCCTTCGGCCGTCACGGTGACCGTACCGTTGTTCCCCTGCAACGTGCCGCCATCGAGCAGCAGGGTGCCGTCCTGGACATCGATCGTCCCGTCGACGCCGAGCTCGCCCCGCACGTCCAGGGTGCCGCCCGCCGTGATCGTGACGGTGCTCCCGTCGTTCGTCCCGTCCGGACTGTTCACACCGGCGAAGCTCTCGACGATCAGGGTGGCGCCGCTCAGCGTGAAGCTGCCGTCGATCCCGGCGGCGTTCAGCGTGCTGGGGGCGTCGCTGCCGAAGGTGACGGTGCCGCCTTCCTGCTGGAGGGTGCCGAGCGTGAGGGTTCCGCCGTCGATTTCGAACGTGCCGGATTGCAGGGTGAGCACGCCCAGCGTCACGCTGCCATCGCTGCCGTTGAAGCCGAGATTGAGCGTCCCCGTCAGGTCCACGGCGGGCCCGTTGGACGGGTCGGCGGTATCCACGATGACATCGGCGCCGGCCTGGCTGCCGCTTATGACGATGGTCTGGGGCGCGACGTCGATGTTGGCCAGATCGTCACTGGCGCTGGCATAGGGCAGGCCGGACGGGGGTACGCCGTTGGTCCAGTTCGCCGGGTTGGCCCAATTGCCGTCGCCAGCCGAACCCGTCCAATCGGTGACGACCGCGGCGGCACCCGAGATATTGTTTTCGGAGGATTCGCCGTCGAGGTTGACGCTACCGCCGACGATCTCGACCGTCCCGTTCTGCAGCACGGTGTTGGACAAGTTGAGCGTGCCGCTGACCACCAGCGTGCCGCCCCCCAGGTCTATCACGCTGGTGGGCCCGGCATCGTCGCCGACATTGACCGTGCCCAGGATCGTGAGCGTGCCGCCGCCGACGACCACGACGCCATCGACATTGGTATCCATCAGGCTGCCGGAGCTACTGACGCCGATCGTGTCGTTGTCGGCCAGACCCGAGATCGTGCCGCCAGAGATCGTGCCGCCGATGAGCTCGACCAAGCCACTGCCGGTTGCGATCGTGCCGGACAAGTCCAGCGTGCCGAGCACTTCGATCGCGCCCCCGCTGCCGACGGTGTCGTCGGCGGCGCCACCGTTCGCACCCTCCAGCGTAGTGGTCGTGCCGGACGCGATGCTGACGACGAGCCCGGCCCCGACCGCCAATGTCCCCTCGATCTCGACGTTGGTAAAGTTCGCGTTGGCGCTGTCAACCAGCGAGCCGGTATCAACGTCGATGACCGCCGGGTAGGCATCGCCGCCGACGCCGCCGCCATCCAGGATGAACGTGCCGCCCCGCAGGTCGACCGTGCCGTTCACGCTCAGCGAGCCCTGGTTGTCGAACGTGCCCTCAACGGTGATCGTGATCGGGGTCGACTCGCCGGGTGCGCTGCCGAAATCGTCGAAACTGTTTTGCGCCGTGACCAGCGTGGCGCCTTGCGCCACGTCGACATCGCCCTGCACCAGGTCGGCGTTCAGCGTATCCTGCCCCGCGCCGAAGGTGAGATTGCCGCCTTCCTGCGCCACGACGGCAACCGAGAGCGTGCCGCCATCGACTTCGAACGAGCCGCTGCTCAGCGTCAGCACGCCGAATTGGGCGCCACCGCCCGACTGGTCGAACCCCATGCCGAGCGAGCCGGTCAACTCCACCGCCGCGCCGCCGGCCGGATCGGCCGCATCCACCGTCAGGTCCTGCACGCTTTGGCTGCCTGTGATGACGACGGTGAAGGGCGTCGTGTCGATGGCATTGGTGATCGTGGCCACGTCCTGGCCGTTGCTGCTGAACGCGCCGCCGGGCTGCGGCACGCCGTTGCTCCAGTTGCTGGCGTCCGTCAAGAGGCCATCACCGGCCGCGCCGGTCCACGTCGTGCTGACCGTTTTAAAGATGGTGACGGCACTGTCGCTGGACGCGCCGTCCAGGGTCAGCGTGGCGCTCGGGTCGAGCACGATGGCGCCGTCCGTCACGGTGGTGTCGTCGAGATTGACTGCGCCCGCGACTTCCAGCACGCCGCCGCCGAGATCGACCGTGATGGGCTGCGTATCCGCCGGGTCGCCGATGATGCCGCCGCTATCGACCAGCCGGGGGGTGCCGTAATTCGGCGACAGGGCGATCGTCTCGTCGATGGTGGTGCCGCTGACCGTGCCGCCACCTTCCACCGAGAACACGCCGCCACTGAGCGTGCCACCCAGCAGCGTGCCGCCGGAAACCGCGACCATTCCGCCTGTAACGGTGCCGCTGAGGGTGAGCGTGGCCGATCCGACGAGCAAAGTTGCCCCGCTGCCGAGGGAGACCGTGCCCACAGTGCCCGCCGCGCCTTCGAACAGCGAGGAGCCGCCCGAAATAGCCAGCGTGCTGGCCGAAAGCGTGGCGAAGCTGCCCTCGACCGTGACCGCGCTGAGCGTATCCGTGCCATCGACGCCGAACGCCAGGGTACCGCCGGAGATCGCCACGATCGCGTCCCCGAGCGTGCCGCCATCCACCTCGAACGTGCCGCCGAGCAGATCGAGGCTGCCGGGTTGCAGGCTGCCTGCCGAACCATAGCCGAGATCGAGCGACCCCGTCAGCAGTACCGCGGGCGCTCCTACCGGGTCGGTGCTGTCGAGCAGCACGTTCTGGCCGGTCTGGCTGCCGGTGATGTCGACGGTGAACGGTGTCGTGTCGATGCTGTTGTCGATCGTCGCCACGTCTTGCCCGGGCGCGCTGGCGCTGCTGCCCATCTGCGGCACGCCGTTCGTCCAGTTACCCGCGTCCGACCACAAGCCGTCGCCCGCCGACCCGGTCCAGTCGGTGCTGCCGGGGGCCACGCCGGAGGTGATGCCGGTTTCGGAGGATGCAGGGTCGAGATTGATCGCGCCGCCGTCCAACACCTGGACCGTCCCGTTCTCGAGCACGGTATTGGCGAGGTCGAGCGTGCCGCTCACCACCAGGGTGCCGCCACCGAGATCGATCGTTCGTGCCGGCCCGGCGTCGTTGCCCACCGTGGTGACGCCGCCGATGCCGAGCACACCGCCATTCACGACGATCGAGGTATCCACGGCCACGTTCACCAGGCCGCCGCTGCCGTTCACTTGGAAGCTGGCGGTGCTGATCGTGCCGCCCGAGACGATCCCGCCCGTATCGACCTGCACGGTGCCGCTGCTACCGGAAACCGTTCCGAACAGCTCCAGCGTGTTCTGCACGTCGAGCGTGCCGCCGCTGTTGACGGTTATGACGTCCGGCGCGCCGCCGCCATTGCCCTCGAACACGGTGGTGGAGGAGCGGGTGATCACGGTCTCCCCACTGGCGACCGCAAAACTGCCTTCGAACGTCTCGCCCTGGAAGGCGAAGCTGCCGCTGTCGACCACGGTTGCGCCAGTCTCCACCACGATGACGCCGCTGCCGTTGAAACCCGGCTGCACGCCCCCGCCGTCGAGTGTCAAGGTTCCGCCGGCCTGGACGTCCAGCGTGCCTGCGAGATAGAGGAATCCTTGCAAGGAGAGGTCGCTGCCGCTCTCGACCGTGAGCACGGCGCTGGTGTTGCCGTTGAATACATCGAACGAGGATTGGGCGACGACGACATCGCTGTCGCTGCCGATCGTCAGGTTGCCGTTGATGATGTCGGCGTTGAGCGTGCTGGAGCCATAGGTCGCGGCCGCACCGAACGCCAGCGTTCCGCCGTCCTGGTTGATGTTGGCGACGGAGATCTCGCCGCCGTTGTCAGCGAAGGTGCCCGCACTCAGGTTCAGGTCGCCGAACCCACCGCCGCCATATTCGAGGCTCAGGCTCCCGGTCAGGCTGACAGCCGTCCCGCCCGCCGGGTCCGTGGCGTTCAGCGTCAGATCCTGGCCGCCCTCGCTGCCGGTGATCAGGACGGTGAACGGCGTCGTGTCGATCGAGTTGTCGATGATCGCCACGTCTTGCCCATCGGCGGTATAGGGTGCGCCGAACGGCGGGACGCCATTGGTCCAGTTGGCGGGATCGTCCCACAGACCATTCCCTGCCGCGCCGGTCCATTCGGTCGTGATCGTTGCAGACATGGCGTCCCGTCCTTCAAGCTGAGTGCAACACGCGGTTCACACACGAGGCCGTGAGGCTAGTGCGATCGTTGCAGTCTCGTCGTCATGCATTTGGATGAGGCCGCGTTGTTTTCCGCCACGGGAGTGAAGTGTGGTTGCTGGTTGAGCGGGATGGAGGCGTGTAGTGTCCGGGCATGGTCCAACTCGCGTCCCAAGCCCCGATTTCGCCGCACTTCGCGGAAGCGGGCGCCTCGCTGGAGGCGGCACCGCCGCCGGTCGGCCCAGAGACGGCGCAGGCGATCGCGCGCCATCACTACGGCATCGCCGGCGCGGCCGCCGTGCTCTCGGCTGAACGCGATTGCAATTTCCGCCTGACCACGCCAGATGGCGTCGTCCTGCTCAAGATCTCCAACCGGGCGGAAGATCCCCAGGCTGTCGCGGCGCAAACGGACGCGATGATCCACATCGCCGACCGCGATCCCGGCTTGCCCGTGCCGCGGGTGCTGACTACACGGGACGGCGAGCGGGTGCTGCGCTGGGGCGGCCCGGACGGCACGCTGCTGGTGCGGATGCTCAGCTACCTGCCGGGAATACCGCTGGTCCACACGCCGCCGACCGCTGCCCAACGCACAAGCGTCGGCACCTCGCTGGGCCGCCTGGCCGTGGCGCTGCGCGACTTCGTGCATCCCGGCAGCGACCGGCCGTTCCTATGGGACATCACTCATGCGGGTGAGCTCGACACGCTGTTGCCCTACATCGCCGACCCGGCCGATCAGGATCTCGCCGCCCGCTTTCTCGCCGCGTTCAAAATCCACGCGCTGCCGGTGCTCCCGGCGCTGCGGGCGCAAGTGCTGCATAACGACTTCAACCCGCACAACCTGCTGGTCGACCCGGCGGTGCCGGATCAGCTCGCCGGCATCATCGATTTCGGCGACATGGTGCGTGCGCCCATGGTCAACGACCTTGCCATCGCCGCCGCCTACGATGTGCCGGATGACGGGCACCCACTCGCCCATGCCGTCGACCTGGTCGCGGCCTACCATGCGGTGAACCCCTTGGTCCCGGAGGAAATAGACGTGCTGTTCGACCTGATCGCAGTGAGGCAGGTGGTGAGCGTGGTCATCGGCACCTGGCGTGCCCAGCGCTACCCCGAGAACCGGGACTACATCCTGCGCAACAGCCGGGCGGCCTGGCGCGGATTGCGCCGCTTCTCGTCGCTCGACCGGGCCGAGGCGCGAGGCCAGTTCCAGGCTGCTTGCAATAGGGCGACGGCATGACGATCGCCCGCTCCGGCCGCATGGCCAACAGCTTCGACCCGAACGCCGCCTCGGACATCGATCCCGAGCGGCGGGCGATGATCGAACGCCGGGTGCGCCTATTAGGCCCCGCCTACCGGCTGTTCTACGCCGAGCCCCTGCATATCGTCCGCGGCGAGGGCGTCTGGCTGTACGATGCCGACGGCACGGCCTACCTGGACGTGTACAACAACGTTGCCTCCCTGGGTCACTGCCATCCGCACGTGGTCGCGGCGATCGCGCGCCAGGCAGGCGTCCTCGCGACCCACACGCGCTATTTGCATGACGGCATTCTCGACTATGCCGAACGGCTGCTCGCGACGTTCCCGGGCGCCATCGGGCACCTGATGATGACCTGCACCGGCAGCGAGGCAAATGACCTCGCGATCCGCATCGCCAGGGCCGCGACGGGGAATGCCGGCTTCATCGTCACGCAAACGGCGTATCACGGTGTCACGGCGGCGGTCGCCGAGATGTCGCCGTCGCTGGGGCTGGGCGTGCCGCTCGGTTTGCATGTGCGGACGGTCCCCGCACCTAGTGCCGGCGGCGAGGTGTTCGCCGCCGGCGTGCGCGCGGCGATTGACGATTTGGCCGCCCATGGGCTGCGCCCGGCGGCGCTGATTTGCGACACCATCTTCTCCAGCGACGGGGTGTTCGCCGACCCGCCCGGTTTCCTCGCCGAGGCGGTGGCCGTGGTGCGCGAGGGTGGTGGCCTGTTCATCGCCGACGAGGTGCAGCCCGGCTTCGCCCGCACCGGGGACGCGATGTGGGGGTTCGCCCGCCACGGCCTGGTGCCGGATCTGGTCACGATGGGCAAGCCGATGGGCAACGGCTACCCGGTCGCCGGCGTCGCGATCCAGCCGTCCCTCATCGAGGCGTTCGGCAGCCGCGCCCGCTACTTCAACACCTATGCCGGCAACCCGGTCGCCTGCGCCGCGGCCAGCGCCGTGCTGGACGTCATCGAGCAGGAGGGGCTGCAGGCGAACGCGGCGAAGGTCGGCACGCAACTGCGCCAGGGCATGCAGGCGCTCGCCGGTCAGTTCGATGCGATCGGTGCGGTGCGCGGCGCCGGGTTGTTCGTGGGGGCCGACATCGTCGACGCTGCGGGCGCGCCGGATGCGAAGCAGGCCGCCTGGCTGGTGAACGCGTTGCGCGAGCGCCGGGTGCTGATCAGTTGCACCGGGCCGCACGCCCACACGCTGAAGATCCGTCCGCCGCTGGTGTTCACGGCGGCCAACGTTTCGCAGTTTCTCGATGCCATGGAAGACGCGCTACGGGGGATGACACGATGACCGAAACTCAGATTGGCAGCATCGGCGATCTCACGCTTGAACTCGGCGGTATTCTGCGGAACGCGGAGCTGGCCTACGTCACCTACGGCCGGCTTGCCGAGGATGGCCGCAACGCCATTCTGCTGACCCATGGCTATACCTCGAGCCACACGTTCGCCGAACCGGGCGCTGCATCCGCCGAGGGATCGTGGAGCGAGATGGTCGGCCCGGGCCGACCGATCGACACCGACCGGTACTTCGTGGTCAGCAGCAACATGCTCGGGTCCAGCTACGGCTCGACGGCGCCGCGCAGCCTCGACCCTGCGACAGGACGCGCCTACGGCCCCGATTTCCCGCCCATCACCCTCGGCGACATCGTGACGGCGCAGCGGTTGTTGCTGGACCGGCTGGGCGTGCACGGGTTGGTGGCCGTGATAGGGCCGTCCTACGGTGGCTTTCAGGCGTTCGCCTGGGGCATCACCTTCCCGGGCTTCATGCGCGGCCTGGTGGTGGCGGTGTCCGGCCTGGGGTCCCCCTCCGCCGCCGATCCGGGCAAGCTGCGCCGGGAATTGTCGGCGCAGCCCGGGTGGAACGGTGGCCGTTACGACGCAAGCTTCGCCGGGCCGATGGCGGCGCTGCGGGAACGGACGCTGCGCGGCTACGGCATCGAGGCGCAGTTGATGCAGCGCTTCCCCGACCCGGCGGCGCGCGACGCGGAGATCCGCCGCCTCGCGCGCGCCTGGGCGGAGGCATTCGACGCCAATTCCATGTTGGCGCTCGGCGACGCCATGACCCGCTTCAAGCCGGCGCCAATGCTCCACCGGATCAAGGCGCCCGTGTTGCTGGCATTGTCCCGCACCGATGCGCTGTTTCCGCCGTCCTCCGCGCCCGCCGTGCTGGCGGCGCTGCGGGATGCCGGCGTGACATCGAAATACGTCGAGATCGACAGCGAGTACGGGCATTTGGCGTCGGGCATGGATGCCGCGAAATGGGCGCCGGAGCTGAGGGCGTTCCTGGAAGGCCTCGCTTAAAACCCGGGTCCTTGAGCTCAGGGCGCGAGCGGCGGCTGTCGTCCGGCCCAGGGCAAAGCGGCTTCGAGCGCCGCCGCGCGCCGGCGTTCAGGCCATGGCGCCAGGGGTTGTGCGTAATGCCGGTCAACGGGCTACGGCTCACGCCACTCCAGCCGAATTCGGATGTGCTGCGCGCTGCTGGTCTTGGTGCCCGACCGGGTCGGCATGCCCGCAACCGCAACCAGATCCTTGATCGTCACCGGCAGACCGTGCAGCGGCCCGATCGGGCCGCCACCCATCAGCGCTGCCTCCGCGGCCCGCGCGCCGGCCATCGTGCGATCCGCGTCCAGATAGGCGAAGGCATTGATCACCGGCTCCAGCCGCGCGATCCGGTCGAGCACGGCGGACATTAGCTCGACCGGGGAAACCTGCTTCGCCCGGATCATGGCCGCCAATTCGGTGGCTGGCAGGGTGGCGATGTCGGTTCCGGTCATCGTCCACCCCATTTCGTCAGCCGAAGGTTCGGCGATACGTCTTGGCCATCACGCTGTCCAGCGTCGCGCCGGGCTCGAAGTCCACCATGCCCTCCGGACGCTGCAGCCCGGGAAGTTGCCGGACGCATTCCGACGGCTCGCCAAGCACCTGGCTGATCGGGTAGAGCGCCGACCAGGCGGGGACGCCGGCGTAATCCTCCTCCTCGTCGTCCACGTGCTTGTCGCGGATCTTGCCGGATGCGGTCTCGATCTCCATCCCCATCATGGACGTTGCCTTGAACTCCTGCGGCGAGGGCTGGCGGATCAACTTGGAGCGGCCGGGGTAGATGCGGTCGACGAACGCATCCATCAGCCGCAGCTTCTCGGCGGCGTCCTCGATGATGTGGGCGCGGCCGTACACCATGGCGGCGCGGTAGTTGACCGAGTGATGGAAGCCCGAGCGCGCCATGACCAGCGCGTCCACATGGGTTGCCGTGAGGCACACTTCGACGCCCTCGGCCTGCGTGCGGATCATCCGGCTGGCCGAGGACCCGTGCCAATACAGATGGTCGCCCTCCCGCCAGAAGCTGGTCGGCGTGCAATAGGGCCGCCCGTCGATCACGTAGGCGATGTGGCAGACCAGGGCCGCGTCCAGGATGCCGTAGACCGTTTCCTTGTCGTAGCGGCCGCGCGTCGGGGCTCGCTTCACGCGGTTGACCGGGGTGACCGGAAAACTCGCTGCCTCGGATATCGTCTCGATGGTCATGATAGGCTCCTGAATCGCATTGCCGGCCTCAGGATCAGCGCAACAAGGTCCATATGAAAGGACCAGTTCGATGGAAGCGGAGTAGACCAGTTATGGGCCGTCGCGCGCGCAAGGCCGCCCCGTTGGGCATCGTGCTGGACTCGCGCGGGCCCGAATCGCTGCACCGGCAGATCTGGCGGCAGCTCCGTGCCGCGATCCTCGAGCGCCGGCTTGCCCCGGGCTTGCGGCTGCCGTCGTCGCGGTTGATGGCGGGCGAGCTCGCCTGCGCCCGCGGAACGGTGTTGGCGGCGCTCGATCAACTCATCGCCGAGGGTTACCTGGTCACGCGGACGGGCTCCGGCGTCTCGGTGGCGGCGGACTTGCCGGACGAGATGCTGGTGCCGCCCAGGTCCGACGCGCTTCACGCCAAGCCCACCCCGATGGACCCGATCCTGCCGCGGCGGACACGCACCCTGGTGGCCCGCGAACCGTCGCTGGCCGCCGGGGAGCCACCGATCGCCTTCCCGATCGGCCAGCCGGATCGCACCGCCTTCCCCTTCCCGCTCTGGGCCAAGCTGCTGGAGCAGGAGTGGCGCAAGCCCGCCTGGCCCATTGCCGGCGCGGCCTACCCGTTCGGCCACCCCGGCCTGCGCGCGGCGATCGCGTCCTACCTGGGCGAGGCGCGGGGGTTCGCCTGTGAGCCCCGCGCCGTCGTCGTCACGTCCGGCGTGCGGCAGAGCGTGGCGTTGTTCGCCCGCGTGGCGCTCGAGGCCGGGGACGATGTGTGGATCGAGGAGCCGGGTTACCCGGGCATGGCCGCCGGGCTGGCCGCGGCCCAGGTTCGCGCGGTGCCGGTGCCGATCGACGCATCCGGCTTTTCCCCGGACGCCGCGATCGCGATGGCGCCGAACGCGCGGCTCGCGGTGGTGGCGCCGTCACACCAGTTTCCCCTGGGCGCCGTCCTGACCTTGCAGCGCCGGCTCGCCTTGCTGAGCTGGGCGGAACGCACGCAGGGCTGGATCGCCGAGGACGATTTCGACGGTGAATACCGCTACTCGGGCCGTCCGTTGGCGCCGTTGCGCGCGCTCGACCGGAGCGGCCGGGTCGCCTATCTCGGCAGCTTTTCCAAACTGCTGTTTCCAGCGTTGCGACTGAGTTTCCTGGTGCTTCCCGCGTCGCTGGTGGACGCTACCGAGCGCGTCCTGCTCGCCGTATCCACGCCCGCCCCGCTGCTCGGCCAGGGTGCGTTGGCGCGGTTCATTGCGGACGGCCACCTCGCAGCGCATTTGCGCCGCACGCGGCTGCTCTATGCCCGGCGGCAGCAAACACTGATCGCTGCGGCCGAACGCCATCTGGCCGGCTTGCTGGACATGACACCCGACCCGGGCGGGATGCATCTAGTGGCCCGGCCGCATCCGGATTTCGTATCCGGCTTCGACGACGTGGCCGGCGCAGCCGCAGCGAGGTCGGCCGCCGTCGAGGTCTCGCCACTTTCGCCCTGCTACGGCACCGCACCGGCACCGCACGGCTTCCTACTCGGCTATGCCGGCGTTCCGGACAACGAGATCGAACCCGCCGTGACGAGGCTTAGGGAAGCACTCACATCGGTTAGCTAAGCAACGGTGCCCCCGCCGGCGGGATCTACTCAGACCGTGGCCTCGACGGCGTGGCCATTTGGCAGCAGTACAGGCGTCAGCTTCGCGGCGCCCGCGTTCTTGTCGGCCCGCTGCATGATATCCATGAACGGCTTGAGGATATCGATCGGCATCGGGAAGACGATGGTGGAGTTCTGCTCGGCACCGATTTCCGTCAGCGTCTGCAGATAGCGGAGCTGCATGGCGGCCGGAATGCTGCCGAGGATCTTGGCCGCGTTGACCAAGGTTTGCGACGCCTGGAACTCGGCTTCGGCGTGGATGATCTTGGCCCGGCGGTCACGCTCGGCTTCCGCCTGCTTGGCGATCGCCCGCACCATGTTCTCGGTCAGCTCGACCGTCCTGATCTCGACGTTTGAGACCTTGATGCCCCAGGTCTCGGTCTGCGTGTCCAGGATGGCTTGCACGTCCGAGCTCAGCTTCTTCCGCTCCGACAGCATCTCGTCCAGTTCATGCTGCCCCAACACGGCGCGCAGCGTGGTTTGCGCCAGCATGTTGGTGGCTGGGAGGTAGTCCTGAACCCGGATGATGGCGTGCTCGGGGTTGACGACATTGAAATACAACACCGCATCGACTTTCATCGACACGTTGTCGTGGGAGATCACGTCCTGGCTCGGGATTTCGATTACCTGGATGCGCAGGTCGACCCGTACCATCTCCTGCACGAAAGGGATCAGCAACACGAGGCCTGGCCCCTTCGTTCCGTGGAACCGGCCGAGCGTGAACACCACAGCCCGCTCGTACTCGCGCAGGACCTTCACGCTCGCTTTGATCACGACCAGTGCGACGATCGCTGCGAGCGGAAGCGCGAACAGTCCAACGGGCAAGACGTTTAAAAGGGAGTTGAACATTTACGGCTTCTTCCTGGCTGGTCGTTTATTCCGACGGGCCAACCAGCTGATACGGCGTGATTTGGCGCCCCGACAGGGTCGGAAACTACTTAGACGTGCCCGGATCGGCTTCGCGTTACGAGTGGCAAATGCCGCCTCCGTGGCGGCGCTGGGCATGTGATCGCCTCAGCGTGTCGGCTTATTCAATCGGCAGCGAGCGCAAGCCGGGCCAACGCTGGGAGAGACCTCGATTTCGTCTTCCTCATGATGGAGGCCCGATGGTTTTCGACCGTGCGCTGACTGATCCCAAGATCGGTGGCGATGTTCTTGCTCGGGTGTCCGGCGAGGACCAAACCCATGATTTCGCGCTGGCGGCGCGTAAGTTCGGCAAGGCTGCTTTTCGCGCTTTCGCGCCAAAGAATACGTTCCGAAACGTCTTTCGATTGTTCAATGGCTCGTTCGACGCTTGCTATTAGTTCTGCCGCGGTAATTGGCTTCTCGATGAAATCAGAGGCGCCAGCGCGCATTGCTTCGACCGCCATCGGGACATCACTGTTACCGGTGATCATGATCGCGGGAAGGTGGTCGCCCGCGGCCTGAAGGCGGTTCAGCAGTTCAAGGCCACTCATCCCTGGAAGGTAAGCATCGATCAGAAGGCAGCTGCCACGCCCGGGCCGGTATGCCTCCAGGAATGCTTCGCAGGTCGCATAGTCCTCGACGGTCCAGCTGTCAGACTCGAGCACGGCCCGAATAGCTTGGCGTATGTTACTGTCATCATCGACCACGAAGACGACCGCCGTAATCGGCCTCCCACCCGGCTTGGCTTCGAGAACTGGTCGATGCGCGACCGGCTGCGCCGGAGCAAGCAGATCGTCGATGGTGCGCAGCAACTCCGCAAGTTTGACCGGCTTGCTGAAGTGGCAACAGTTCCGGGCGGTAATGGCGTGAAGCGTCTCGGTCGACATGTCACCCGTCAAAATGATGACGGGTATTTCGCACCGGAGGTCCTGGCGCAGCCTGGATGCTATTTCCAAGCCGTCCAGGTTACCTGGTAAATTATAGTCCGACAGGAGAATGCCAGGGCTGTAGGCGCCCCCGGCGGCCAATGCGAGGGCCGCGATGCCATCACGCACGGCCTCCACGTGATGGCCTGCCTGTGTGAGAAACTGGTTGAGCAGATCCCGCACCTCCGGGTCATCCTCCACAAGGAGGATCTTTCCAGCCCGATGCGGCGTCGCACCAACGCCCGACTTGTTGGCCAGTCCGAGAGGTAGGCGCCAAAGCGTGCCGCCTTTGCCAGGCGCATTTATCTCAATGGTGAAAACCGAGCCACGACCTTGGCGAGAGCGAGCACGCACCCGGTGGCCGAGTAGGTTGCTCAGGCGGCGAACGATCGACAGTCCCAGCCCGAGACCGCGGCTTCGCTCGCGGGCAACGTTATCGAGCTGGTGATATTCGTCGAAGATGGATTCCAAGTGTTCGTCGGGGATGCCAATTCCCGTGTCCCACACCTCCACGCTCAAAACATCGCCGAGCCGGCGGCAGCCAAGCAGAACCTTGCCGACCCTCGTGTACTTGATCGCGTTGGACAGCAAATTGCGGACCATCTGCTCGAGGAGTCCCTGATCGCTGTCGATGACCAAGCTGCAGGCCACGACATGCAGGCTTAGGTCCTGGGCGTTCGCGATGTAGGTGAACTCGTCCCTCAAACGGTCGAACATGTCCCCGATGCAGAACGGCTTGATGTCGGCCTGTACGATGCCGGCCTCGATCTGTTTGATGTTCAGCAGCGTATTCAACATCCCGGACATCGCGCCGAGTGTGTCGCTGAAGCGTGCGATCAGCTTTTGGTTACTCTCTCCTTCGACCCCTATCGCCAACAAGCCCTGGATCAACGTCAGGGTCTGCAGAGGCTGCCGGAGATCGTGGCTCGCGGCAGCCAGGAAGCGTGACTTCGCCGTGTTGGCCGAGTCCGCCTCGAGCTTGGCGATCTCGAGGGCCTTCGCGGCTTGCTTGCGCAGCGTGATGTCATTGAAGGTGATGACAACACCCTCGACGCCGCCGTCATACGTGCGGTACGGCAATATGCGCCGCCGGAACCAAGTGCCGTTCGTCCCTTCGATCTCCCGTTCGACCGGGATCAGGGATGCCAGCACACCGCGCGCGTCGGCGGGCCATTCGCCATCGACAGCCAGCGAGTGCAGGTCTGACAGCGGTCGTCCGATGTCACCTTTGATGACCTTGAACACGGATTGAGTCGCAGGAGTGAAGAACCGGATCCTTAGGTCCGTGTCCAGGAACAGCGTTGCGACATCCGTGCTATACAAAATATTTTGCATGTCGTTGGAGGTCGTGCGTTGGTGCTCCAGCGTTTCCTGGAGCTGAGTGTTCAGTGCGGTCAACTCCTCATTCAGCGACTGCAGCTCCTCCTTCGAGGTCAATAGTTCCTCGTTCGTCGACTGGAATTCCTCGTTGACCGACAGGGCCTCCTCGTTGATCGCCTTCTGCTCCTGGCTCGAGGTCTCTAGATGCTGGACGGCGCTCTGCAGTTCGACCTTGGTGATCTCCAGCTCTTTCTCGAGTTCGGTGACCGCGGCCAGGTAGGGCGTGTTCTTGCCACGGGCTTGCGGTGGCGGCAGCGTTCTTGGCTCGTCGGCGAAGCACACCACAAGCAACTCTTCGCCGTCGTAGACGATCGGTTGCACCTCTATCCTGAACGGGACACGCTGACTGTCCCGAGCGATCTGGCCGCCGGAAGCGACCACCAGGACTTTCTCCACCGCGGCGCGCTGCATTGCGAGTCGCAGCCTGGTGCGGGTTTCCTGCAGCACCATCGAGAGCAGGTCCTGGGTCGGCTGGCCTTGCGCCACGCGCAGAAATCGATCGATCGGTCCGACGGAATATAGATATTCGTGCTTGGCGTTGCTGATGATTGTTGCCGGCGCATGCATCTTCAAGATGAATTGGTTGCAAAGGCCAGCCAGGATCGATTGACGGGACGGTGCAGTGGCTCGCCCTGACCGGGTCGGAACCCGCAGCATGTCGCCAAGCAACGCCGGCTGAAAGTCGCGCTGCCCAATGCGGCCAACCCGGCGATAGATCTTTTCGGACTTGGAGACGACCTCGAAATGGTCGGCTGCGACGCCAATCGTTTCCGTGTTGCCCAAGACCAAGATGCCCTGCGCCTTCAATGCGAAATGGAACAAGGCTATGGCCTTGGTCTGGGCGACCGCGCTGAGATAGATCAGCATGTTCCGACACGAGATCAGGTCGAGACGGGAGAACGGTGGGTCGGTCAGGACATCCTGAACCGTGAAGACCACCGCCGCCCGAAGCTCGGCCACGATCCGGTAGCGATCGTCTTCCTTGACAAAGAAGCGGGCCAGGCGCTCGGGAGTGAGAGCGTCGGCGATCGCGGTCGGATACACACCTTCGCGTGCTATCGCGATAGCCTCCGGATCGGCGTCCGACGCGAACACCTGCAACTTGACGCTGCTCAGGGGCCCTCCGGCTGGTGCCGCCGATAGCTGCTCGCGAAACAGCATCGCAAGCGAGTAGGCTTCCTCACCTGTACTGCATCCGGCCACCCAGATCCGGAGCTGGTAGTCAGCCGGCAATGCGTTGAGTAAGTCTGGGATGATCTTGTTCGCGAGCAACGTGAATAGCTTAGGATCGCGGAAAAAACGGGTGACGTTGATGAGCAGGTCGTTCGCCAGTTGGTTCAGCTCCTCCGGATCATCGCGCAGTTTAGCGAGATACTGGCCCATCTGGTGCTCCCGGAGTGCCATCATGGCCATCCGGCGCGTGATACGGCGTTCCATCGTGCCGGGTTTGTAGAGCGTGAAGTCGTGAGGCGTTCGGCTGCGGAGCAGGTCGAGGATCGCGGAAAGATCGTTCTTCGTCTCTGGGGCGGTATGCCCGTTTGCCGTCGATACCCGCCCGCGCTGGTTATTAAGCGCGGCTGGGATTGCAGCGATGTGCAGCACCAAATCCACCATTCCAGTCGCGATCACACTGCGCGGCATGCCATCGTAGTCGGCCTCTTCGGGATCTTGCACGATCACAAGGCCGCCGCGGTCTTTGATCATCCGCGCGCCCTCGGCGCCGTCGGCGCCGGTTCCGGACAACACCACGCAAATCGCCCGTTCGCCGCACTCCTCGGCCAATGAACGCAGCAGGAAGTCGAATGGAAGGCGAGTTCCGTGGCGCGCCGTCGGCGGGGTGAGGCGGAGCATTCCGCCCGCAATGGCCAGGTAGCGCCCAGGCGGGATGATGTAAAAGTGCTCTGGTTCCACCCGCATGCCATCGGCAGCCTGCAGAACCGGCAGAGTGGTGCGCTTGCTAAGCAATTCTACAAGCAAGCTTTCGTGGGTCGGGTCGAGATGCTGGATGAGGATGAACGCCATCCCTGTGCCGGGCCTCAAACCAGCCACCAGCTCGGTGGCGGCCTCCAGTCCACCCGCTGAGGCCCCTATCGCCACGACTGGAAAGCCCAGATGAGGTTGCGGCCTCGCAACGCCCGGGACGGCGTTGCGCTCACTCGCTTGCGGGCCGCCCTCAGGTTCGCTCGGAAGGCGGCGCCGCATGCTGGTGACCCCCGAAGCCCATACGCTTCTGCGGGCAACTTAACATAAGCGTGGTTCCTTGCCCACGACCTGACCTGCGACCCGAAGACGGCTCTCGACCGACCGGCCACGGAGTTGAGCTGGATCGACCCGCGCGCGATCCATTGCCTACAGTCGCGTGCTCCCAACCGACACCGGCAAGGGCGGCTCGTTCGGCAGCCTCGCGGGTTGCTAAGGCTGACGGCCCCGATCAGGCGTTATCGAGCGGCCGGCCCGGTTGCATCGGTCGCTAATGCCTTCTGGGTAGCCCGGGCTGCCGCCTCGTTCATCGGTGCGCTTAGGCGCGTCCAATGCACCGAGGTCACGGTCGATAGCCGGGAGGAGTCTGGCGAGTCGCGCAGCCCGGTAACGGTGACGGTGCACTCATTCGCAGCAGCCAGGCACCACTTGCGAAACAAGGCCTGGTCGCGGCGGGGCAGCGCGGTGACGCCGAACGTCGCGACGTTCCTGTTGCCCTGCGTCACCCGGTCGGCGGCGAGCAGACAGTCCACCTGGGTGCCAGCGAGGGCTTGGCAGTTCACCTTTCCAGGCCCGAACGTCTGCACCGCTTCTGCGGCACCGGCTTGGCCGGTCTGGAGCGCCAGGCCGGCCAGCAGGAGCACGACGGCGAGCGCAACCGCCGGGCCACGCGGCATGGCCACCCGGCGTGACCCGGCGCGTGAAGTCGAGCCGCATCTCCCGGTCTGCCCACCCGGCATGTTTGGCCAGCAGTTCGCGACACGGCCGATGCCACCCTCGCTTGCCTCGATCGTGTCGCCGGTCGGTTTGGAAACGAGGCGCAGCATGACGAACTCCCTCATTACGGTTTTTTGCGCCGGCCGATCTTACCGAACGGCGGGTGTCGGCAGGATAGGAAGACGCGGCTTCCCGCCGGCGCGTTTGACCCAAAGTGCATGGACTGCCAAGCCGGCCATGTCGAGGAACGTCAGCGCCACGACGAGATTGGAGAGCCAGTTGGCGATGGTTGCGGCTGACATGCCGCGCGCCCGGATGGCCATCGGGAAGATCTCGGAAATCAGCAGCGAGAACACCGGGCCGAGCCCGATCGCGAAGCAGCCGATAGGCGCCGCCAGGCTGGCGGCCGTGAGATAGCCCAGGGCCGGCCCGGTGCCGAGCATGAACCCGAGTGCCAGCAGGCAGAGGCTGATCCCCATTCCGCTAAGCCCGCACAGCAGCAGGGCGCGCCGGCCGACCCGGTCCACCAGCCAGATCGCGACCATGGTCATGACGACATTGATGACACCGATGCCCGCCGTGGCAAGGATGGCGGCGGAGGCGGAGGACAGGCCAGCTGCCTGGAAAATCGTCGGCGCGAAGTAGATGGACGGTTGTCGCAGGCACGGGCTGGTCCCGCAATGCCCGATGGGCCCAAAGTTTCAAGCCGCGAAGTTGGCCCGGCTATTACTCATGCTTCGAGTTCCACGCCTCGAGCCCCGCTCTGATCGACTGTAATTCCTGCGCGCGTTCCGCGGTCACTTTGGGATAGCTCATCTCGAGCCCTTCCAAGGTGTCGACGACGATTTGGGAAACGATCAACCGGGCGTTCTCCTTGTCGTCCGCAGGCACGACGTACCACGGAGAGTCGGTCGTGCTCGTCGCACTGAGGCAATCCTCATAGGCTTTGCGGTATTGGGGCCAGAACTTGCGCTCCTCGATGTCGGCGGTACTGATCTTCCAATTCTTATCCGGCTCGTCGATACGCGCGAGAAAGCGGTTGGTCTGCTCCTTTTTAGAGAGATGCAGGAAGATTTTGACAACGCGCGTCCCATTGGCATGCAGGTGGCGTTCCAAATCCACGATCGATCGATATCGATCGTGCCAGAGCTTCTTGTCGTGGTCAGGAGCGTCCGGGATCGCTTCACTGCGCAGGATATCGCGATGGACGCGTACGATGAGGACCTCCTCGTAGTAGGATCGATTGAAAATCCCGATACGCCCCCGTTCCGGTAACGCCCGCGTGGTGCGCCAAAGGAAGTCGTGCTCCAGTTCGGTGGCGCTGGGGTGTTTGAAGCTGAAAACCTGGCAACCCTGTGGGTTCACGCCCGACATCACGTGCTTGATCGCACCGTCCTTGCCTGCCGCATCCATCGCCTGAAAGATGAGCAGCACGGCATGCCGCGCGGACGCATAATGGAGTTGCTGCAGGTCGCTCAGCTTTGCAACGTGCGCAGTGAGCAACGTCTCATAGTTCGCCTTCGAGTCGTAGATGGGGTCGACGATCGTGGGCCATTTCTTGAGGTCGACCTCGGCTCCTTCTGCGACGCGGTAATCTTTAAGGTGGATTTTGATCCTATCTCTCCAGGCGGCATAGAAGGCCGGTCACAAGGGTTCGTGGTCATTCGGCGGCGCGTTGCGTGGGCATCGCGGGCGTATCGGTGGCCGACTGCTGCTCCACTTCGGCCTGGGGGCTGGCGCCGCCTTTAACGGTATCGAGAACCTTGTAGGCAAGCAGCTTGATCGGGTCGGTGAGAAGGAACCACATAACCGCATAGGCCCAGACGATCCCCGCATACGCCCAGCCAAGCGGCGTCACCAGGCCGAAGCCGTAGACCGCGATCAGCGTTGCCAACACCTGGGTTCCGCAGACCGCAGCCAGCAGGATCCAGGCCGGGCGCGTGGACCACCAAGGGCCACGGGTCCGCGTCTGGAAGATCGTCAGATGCCCGGCGACCGACAGCATGAGGTACATCATGGTCTGGAGTTGCGGATGCCCCAGCTTGAAATAGCGGTCACCAAGGAAGAACAGGCCGAATGCCGCGATGGGCCCGACCAGACCGAGCACGGTGGCGATGCTCAGCACGAGCCGCATGTTCCAGACTTCAGGGACGTTCCGATAGCGGACGTTGTCGTATGCGATCGACAAGATCGCGCCATCGTTCAACAACGCCAGCATCACGATCATGATCGCGGTAAGCGGGTAGAACTTGAACACCAGGATGGCGAGCGTCATGAAGATCAGCACGCGTAGCGTCTCGGCGATACGATAGATCGCGTAGCTGTTCATGCGCTGGAATATGCGCCGGCTTTCCTTGATCGCGTCGATGAGGACCGACAGACCCGGCGCCACCAGAACGATGGAGGCCGCCGCACGCGCCGCATCGGTGGCGCCCGAGACGGCGAAGCCACAATCGGCCTTTTTGAGCGCCGGCGCGTCATTCACCCCGTCGCCGGTCATGCCGACGATATGGCCATGTTTCTGCAGGATATCGACGATGTGGAACTTGTGTTCCGGAAACACCTGGGCGAACCCGTCCGCGTCCTCGACGGATTTGACCTCGGCCGCGGTTTCATCGCTTTTCGCATCACCTAGGCTGGCGCCATCGAGGATGTTCGCACCCATGCCCAGCGTCTGCGCCGTCTCCTTGGCGATCGCCAGCGCATCGCCCGTCACCATCTTGATCTTGACGCCCATCGCGGCCGCCGTCGCGATCGTGGATTTGGCATCGGTACGCGGCGGGTCGAATAGCGCCAACACCCCGAGAAGCTGCCATTTGCCCTCACCATCGGCCCGCGCCACGCCGAGTGCGCGAAACCCGCGCTTGGCAAAATCATTGACCGCCTTTTCGACCGCGTCCTTTACGGGTGAGGCATTTCCCGCCAAGGCCTGGATGACCTGGGGCGCGCCTTTCGTGACCTTGAAAGTCGTGCCGTCCGCGGCCTGTACAGTCGCTTCGGTTCGCTTGTGCACGGGATCGAATGGCTGGAAATGCGTGATCTTGAACGGCTTCAACGCCGCCTTGTCTTTCAGGCCGCCCAGCACCGCCAGGTCGATCGTGTCGTCGTTCTCGGACCGTGACGCCAGTGCTGCAGCCAGGATCAGCTGGTCGGGGGTCGTCTCGCCGATGCAAAACGGGGCGCCGAGCGTCAACTTGTTCTGCGTCAGGGTACCGGTCTTATCGGCGCAAAGCACGTCGACGCCGGCCAATTCCTCGATGGCGACCAGCTTGCTAACGATCGCCTGCTTCTTGGCGAGCAGGCGCGCTCCCACCGCCATGGTCACCGAGAGGACGGTCGGCATCGCGACCGGGATTGCCGCCACCGTCAGCACCAGGGCAAATTGCAGCAAGGTAAGAAGCGGCTCACCGCGGTAGATGCCGATGGCGATGATCACCGACACCAGCACCACGGCCAGCACGATCAGGTAATTGCCGATCCTCAGCACCGCCTTCTGGAAATGGCTGGCGGTCACGGCCGACTGCACCAGCTCCGCCGTCTCGCCAAAATAGGTCTTGCCGCCCGTCGCGTAGACCAGGGCCCCGATCTCGCCCCGCCGAACGATCGAGCCGGAAAACACCGCGTCGCCGGACTTCTTGGAGGCAGGTAAAGACTCTCCCGTCAGAGCGGACTGGTCGACGGAAATCTCGTCGCCGTCCAGCAAACGTGCATCCGCTGGAACGATGTCGCCCAGCCGCAAGCGGATGACGTCACCCGGCACGACGTCCCTGGCAGGAGGGGTGACCCATTTGCCATCGCGTTGCACCCGGGCCTTGATCGCCAACTTGGCTTTCAAGGCATCGATGGCGTCGCCGGCTTGCCGCTCTTCCCAAAAACCGATGGTCGCGTTTGCCACGAGAAGCAGCAGGATGATGAAGAAGTCGGGCCAGTGCCGGACGACCCCCGAGAGCACGACGGCCACCTCGATCATCCAAGGGATCGGGCCCCAGAAATACCTCAGGAACTTGAGCAGCGGGTTGGTTTTCTTTTCCTCGATCTCGTTCGGTCCATACTGGGCCAACCGCTTCGTCGCCTCGGCCTGGGTGAGCCCGTCGGCCGACGCGCCCAACCGCTTCTCGACCTCGGCCAACGGGAGCGACTTCAGGTCGTCTTTCGCCTCGGACGGCGAAACGGGCTTTGCATCCGGCGACTTGGCGTGAGCGGCATTGGACGTCGCCATGGCGGCTGTTTCTCTCATTCTGTACTTCGGATGTGTCAAACGTCGGCCCGGGCGGGTCGCCGAAGCCAATCACGCATCGCGCTGCACGGTAGATGTCCAGGGATCCGCCGGCTGGCGGTAGAATCGGAATCTACCTACACCGCAGCGGTGCTCGTCGGTGCGGCTACGCTGCCGGGTGTCGCCCGGCCTGCCCCGAACGCTTTCGCCGCGAAAAATATACAGTTCGCCTTGTCAGAGGATAAAATGTCGCGCACCCTCGTCGCGGGGCGCAGGGCGGGGCGAAGCAGATGGACGGTGCCGAACCGCAGACCCTGTCGATCGCCGTCTACGCCCGGCTGCGCCAGGAGATCGTCGACGGCATGATGGAGCCCGGCGGCAAACTGCACATCGGTGACGTGTCCGCGCGCTACGGCGTCACCAGCACGCCGGTGCGCGAAGCACTGAGTCAGCTGACCTCCGAGGGCTTCGTGTTGCGGCGCCCGCAACGCGGCTTCACCGTGGCCACCGCCAGCAACGCCGAATTGCAGGAGCTGACACAGACGCGGTGCTGGGTGGAGGAATTGGCACTGCGCCAGGCAATGCAGCACGCGACACCGGCGTGGGAGGAGGGCATCGTGCTGGCCCTGCACCGCCTGTCCCGCACACCCCGCTCCACCGGCCAGGACATTTTCAGGGAAAACCCGGCTTGGGAGGGCGCGCATCACGACTTCCACACGGCCCTGCTGGCCACCTGCCCATCGCGTTTGCTGACGGCGTTCTGCGCCCAGTTGCGCGACCACGCCACCCGCTACCGCCGCCTCGCGATGACGGCGGTCTATCCGAACCGCGACATCCTGGCCGAGCACCGCGCGATCGCCGACGCAACCCTATCGGGCGACGCCGATGCTGCCGTGGACGCGTTGACCACGCATTACCGCCGGACCGCGAGCATCGTCGCCGGCGTTCACCCTTCAACAAGGACATTCTAAATGCGGCTGATGAGTTTCGAAGCGAACGGCGTTGCGTCCTGGGGCGTGGTCGAGAACGACCAGGTGATCGACCTGGGCACCAAGGCGCCCAGCCTGCGCGCCGCACTCCCGGACCTTGCGCGGCTGACGGCGAACACGGCCGGGCTGAAGCGGCATGCGCTGTCGGCCGTAACCTTCCTGCCGCCGATCCCGGACCCCGACAAGATCATCTGCATCGGGCTCAACTACCTGACCCACATCCTGGAAGGCGGCCGCGAACCGCCGAAGCAGCCGACCATCTTCACCCGCTGGGCCAACAGCCAGGTCGGCCACGACCAGGCCATCGTGCGGCCGAAGGCATCGGAGACGCTAGACTTCGAGGGCGAACTCGCCGTGGTGATCGGCAGCCCGGCGCGCCATGTGTCGGAGGCGGACGCGATGGGCGTGATCGCCGGGTATAGCTGCTACAACGACGGCTCCGTTCGCGAATGGCAGCGCCACAGCAGCCAGTTCGCGCCCGGCAAGAACTGGCCGCGCACCGGCGGCTTCGGGCCATATCTCGTGACGCCGGACGAGGCCGGGGACGTGACCCACGCCAGCCTCGTCACCCGGCTGAACGGCGAGGAAATGCAGCGCGCCACCACCGACGACCTTGTGTTCACCATCCCGAAACTGATCAACTACTGCTCCACCTTCACCGAGTTGGTGCCGGGCGACGTGATCATCACCGGCACCACCGGTGGCGTCGGCGCCTACCGCACGCCGCCGGTGTGGATGAAGCCCGGCGACGTCGTGGAGGTCGAGATTTCCGGCGTCGGGATGCTACGAAATACCATCGTCCAAGAAGCCTAGCCGCCAGGGAGGACCCGCAATGGAAGACCTGAACGAGACAACAGTCACCGAAGCCGTGCTGCAGCAGATGGCAGACACACCCGACCCCCGCCTTCGCGAGATCATGGCGGCGGCGGTCAAACACCTGCACGCCTTCGCGCGCGAGGTGTCGCTGAAGCCGGAGGAGTGGCTGTACGGCATCAAGTTCATGACGGAGATCGGCCAGGCCTGCACGCCGTACCGGCAGGAGTTCATTCTGCTTTCGGACACGCTGGGCCTGTCGCGGATGGTCAACATCCTGCACGACGGTCGGGCGGAGACCGTGGGCACCGAAACCAGCCTGCTCGGCCCGTTCTACCGCAACGACTCGCCCCGCCTGGCCCTGGGTGACAGCATCACGCGGGACGCGGACCGTGAGGAGATCGGCCTGTTCGGCACGGTGCGGGACGAGGCCGGTGAGCCGGTGCCGGACGCCATGGTCGAGGTGTGGCAGACCGATCCCGACGGCGCCTACGACCTGCAGGCGGCGGACCCGACGGCGATGAACTGGCGGGCGCAATTCCGCACCGACCGCCAGGGCCGCTATTGGTTCCGCGCCACCCTGCCGCTGGGCTACATGATCCCGATGGACGGCCCGGTGGGCAGCATGATCACCGCCCAGCGCCGCCACGGCTGCCGCCCGGCGCACACGCACTTCCTGATCGGCGCGCCGGGCTACCGGGAGTTGGTGACCGCGATCTACTACGGCTACGACCAGTATATCGACACGGACACGGTGTTCGGCGTGTCGCAATCCCTGATCGTGGACCCGAAGCCGAACGTGCCCGGCGCACCCTTCCCCGGGCTGCGCTGCATCGAGTTCGACTTCACCCTGGCCCGCGCTGTGGCCGGCGACGAGAACAGCCGGGTCGGGGCGGATCCCTCGAGCCTCATGGCGGCGGAGTAAGGCTAAACCGAGTGAGTGTTGCCATGAAGACATTGCCCATTTTGCCCACCATCTTGCACGTCTGCTTCGGCTACGCCCAAATCGTCCCGGACGCAGAAGGCGCTGCAATCGTCCAGCGGGAACTCACCGGGGCTTAAAACCTCACTAGAAGCCAGAAAGCGCAAACTGCCGACTGCGGACCCCGGCCCCTCCCTCGAGGCAGGGCGATTGCATTTGATTTCTTCTCCCTATCCCGCGGGCGGGAGAGGGCCAGGGTGAGGGTGCGACTGCCGCTCCCCTCTCGCATTTCAGTGCCCAAGCGGCCCTCTCCCGTGAAGAACGGCAGAGGGAGAAGACGCCAAGTGCGATACCGGAGCCGGATGGCACGTCTATGTCAAAGGAGGGGTCGCACGGCAGGCACCGGGCGCCGCTTGCCGCGTTCCACGTCCATGCAAAAACTCCGACAGCTCTCCTACGCCGCCGGCCTGCTGGCGCGAGCGGTGCGATTGGGCCCGCCCCAACCCGTCTCCACGGCGGAGCGGCTCGCCATGATTCCGCTGCGTGGCCTGGCACTGCGAGCGGCCGTGGACATACGGTGGGACAGCCACCAGGTGCCGAGCATCGAGGCGTCGTGCGAGGAGGACCTCGCGGCCGGACTGGGCGTCGTGCACGCCCATCTCCGGCTCGCCCAGATGGAGGCCATGCGCCACATCGCGACCGGCCGCGTGGCGGAGGTGATCGGCCCCGCCGGCATCGAAATCGACCGCGCCCTGCGCCTGATGGATTTCGGCCGGGCCGTCCCCGCCATGATCACGGCCCTGCCCGACCGGACCCGGCGCTGGGCCGAGGGCTTCCTGGCCGGCGTGAACCACGTCATCGCCCACGCTCCCGCCCTGCCCTACGAGCTGCGCCTGTTCGATGTCGCGCCGCAGCCATGGACCCTGGCAGACCTGCTCAGTGTCACCCGGCTGGCGTCCGCCGACGTGTCGTGGCTCGTGTTCGGCCGGCTGCTGCGGGCGCAGGCGCAGATGCCCGCGCCGATGTGGAACGCACTGTTCCCCCAAATGCAGGCGGGCGACACGCTGCCCTGGCCGGAGCGTCCGGACGAGGCCGCGGTGGCGCTGTTCCGCGGCAGCAACTCGGCGGTGGTGCCCGCCGGCCGCTCGGCCACCGGCTCCGGGCTGATCGCCTCGGACCCCCATCTGGGGATCGCCCTGCCGCCGCTCTGGCTGGTCGCGGCCCTGCATGCACCCGGCCTGGACGCAGTCGGGCTGATGATCCCGGGCCTGCCAGTGATCGGACTCGGGCGGAACCACCACATCGCCTGGGGCGGCACCAGCCTGCACGCCGCCAGCAGCGAGCTGGTGGACGTTTCGTCCGAGCCGATGACGGTGCGGGAGGAAACCATCGCCGTCCGCGGCCGCGCACCGGTCACGCTGCGCCTGCGTGAGACACGGTTCGGTCCCGTGGTCAGCGACGGCATGCTGATGCGATCGAAGCATCCGGTCGCGCTCCGCTGGGTCGGGCACCGCGCGAGCGACGAGCTGACCTGCCTGTTGGACGTCATGCGCGCTCGCGACTGTGCCGGGTTCCGGGCGGCACTGCGCCCGTTCGCGGTGCCGGGCCAAACCATGCTGGTGGTGGAGGCGGGGCCAGAGGGCCGGGCCAGCCGGGTGATCGCCGCCCATCTGCCGCGACGGCCCAACGGCCCGATGGCCACACTCGTGTGCCCACCCGGCGAGGCCTGGCCGCTGGACGACCTGGTTTACGCCGCCGACACCGACCTGGCGGAGGACGGCGCCATCGTCTCCGCCAACGACCAACCGGCGCCGCTGCCCGTGCCCGCCGGTTTCTTCTTCTCGCTGCCGGAGCGGGCGCGGCGGATGCGCGAGCTATTGTCCGCCCCGTCGGTGACGGCGGCGAACATGCGCGACCTGCAGCTCGACCTGCTGCAGCCCCGCTCCCTCGCGCTGCGGGACGTGTTGCTGGCCCGCCTCCCCGCCCCGCCGGCCCAGTGCCAAGCGGCCTGGGACGCACTGGCGGCGTGGGATGGGCGCTACGGCTGCGACTCCGCCGGCGCCTTGGTGTTCGAGGTGACGGTCGCCGCGATCGCCCGACGCACGATCCCGCGCAAGACCCTGAAACTGTTGGGCGTGATCTGGAGTGGGCGTGCCATCGTTGCCGACCGCGTCCAGCATGCCACGGCGCCGGTCGTGGCAGCCGGGCTCCGGAAGGCCGCCTGGTCGCTGCGGCGGTTCGGCGATTGGGGGGCGGTGCACCGCTTGGCCTTGCGGCATCCGCTGGCCGCCCTGCCTGGGGTTGGACACTGGTTCTCCGAGCCGACGATCGCCCTGCCCGGCAGCAACGACACGCTGAACAAGAGCGGACACGGGATGGTCTCCGGCCGGCACCGGGTGACTTTTGGCGCCTGCGCACGGCATCGGTCGGACCTGTCGGACCCGGACGCGAACGGCTTCGTGCTGCTCGGTGGCCAGGACGGCTGGCTGGGCTCGGCCAATGCGGCGGACCAGGTCCCCCTGTGGCGCGCGGGCGAGACCATTTCCGTGCCACTCCGCCCGGAACCGGCCCGGGCCTGGCCGCACCGGACGCTGCTGATGCCGGCATGATCGACGCCACCCCCGTGCTGCGGCTGGTGGCACGAAGGCGGCTTGCGGCGCTTGCCAGGATGGGCGCGGTGGCGGCGCAGTGCGACACGCTGCGGCAGTTGCTGCGAACGGCAGCGCGCACCCGGTTCGGCCGTGCCCACCGGTTCTCCACCATCCGCACCGTGCGCGACTACCAACGGCTCGTGAAGCTGCGGACGTATGAGGCATTCTGGGACGAGTGGTGGCAGCCCTCCTTTCCGCGGTTGCGCAACGTCACCTGGCCCGGGCTGATCCCGTTCTTTGCGCAGAGCAGCGGCACCACGGGTGCCGCGACCAAGCGCATCCCGGTCAGCCGCGACGGCCTGCGGTCCAATGTCGGCGCCGGGTTCGATACGATGGCTTTCCACCTTGCGGCCCGGCCAGACTCCCGCGTGTTCGGCGGGCGCAACCTGCTGCTCGGCGGCTCGAGTTCGTTGGAGCGGCTGGCACCCGGCGTCTACGCGGGCGATCTCAGCGGCATTGCGGCAGCCGAGATGCCGGCTTTGCTGCGCGCACGCGCCTTTCCGCCGCGCGATGTCGCGCTCCTCGGCGATTGGCAGGCCAAGATCGCGGCCTTGGCGCCCCGCTCGCTGGGTGCGGACGTACGCTCCATCTCGGGCACGCCGAGCTGGATGCTGCTGTTCTTAGACGAGGTCGCCCGGCTACGCCCGGATGCACCGCGCCATCTTGTCGCGCTGTATCCCGCGCTGGAGTTGGTGGTGCATGGCGGCGTGGCCTTCACGCCCTACCGCGACGCCATAGCGGCGTGGCTGGAGGGCAGCCGGGCGGAAACGCGCGAGGTCTATCCCGCCAGTGAAGGCTTCATCGCCCTGGCCGACCGCGGCCCCGGCGAGGGTCTACGCCTGGTGGTGGACCGCGGCCTGTTCTTCGAATTCGTCCGCCCCGGCGAGCTGGACCACCCCGCACCGGACCGGCGATGGCTCGCGACGGCGGAGCTCGGCGTGGAGTATGCGCTGGTACTCAGCACGAATGCCGGGCTGTGGTCCTACGTGGTCGGCGACACCGTCACGTTGATCGAGCGCGATCCACCACGCGTGCTGATCACCGGGCGCACCGCCTACACCCTGTCGGCATTCGGCGAGCACCTGATCGCGGCGGAGCTGGACGCGGCCATCACCGAAGCCGCGCGCGCCTGTGGCACTAGGGTGACCGATTACGCGGCCGGCGCCCTGCTGGCGGGTGGCACGCGCGGCGGCCACGTGTTCGTGGTGGAAGCCGACCCGTCCATTCCGGCCCAGCAGTTCGCCGAGCACCTGGATGCCAACCTGGCCCGGCTGAACGCCGACTACGCGGACCACCGGCGCGGCGGCTTCGGCATGGATCCGCCCGATGTGCGCCTGGTGCCACCCGGCACGTTCAGTGCCTGGATGGCCAGCCGTGGCAAACTCGGTGGCCAGAACAAGGTGCCGCGCGTGATCAACGACCCGGCGCTGCTGGACGGATTGCTGCGGTTCATCGGGCAGGCTTGAACGCGGCCGGCCCGACCACCTCTGTTGCCTCGCCGCCTTCGATCAGGACGAAGCGGGTCCCCACCGCTTCCACGAAGCTGCGGTCGTGCGACACCAGGACACAGGTCGCGCCCTGCGCCAGCAACTCCGCCTCGAGCTGCTCTTGGCCGGGGATGTCGACGTGGTTGGTCGGCTCGTCCAGCAGGTAGAAGTTCGGCTCGGCCAGGCGAAGTGCCAGCAACCCGAGCCTCGCCTTCTGGCCAGGGGACAAGCGGCCGATCGGGCGGGCCTGCGCCTCCACGCTCAGCCCGGCGCCGGCGAGCAGGCCGGTGGCGCGGCCATCGCCGATCCCCGGGCGCGCTGCGATGAACCGGTGCGGGGTCTGGCTGTCTGGAAGATGCGCCATGCCCTGGTCGGCATAGCCGAGGACGAGGCTCGGGCTCATCTGCACGCCCGGCACCGCCTCGACCGTCGCCCGGCGCAGCAGCCGCACCAGTTGCGACTTGCCGGCACCGTTGCGGCCCAGCAGCACCAGGCGATCGCCCTGGCGAACATCGAGCTTGGCGATCCGGAACAACGGCGTGCCGTCGGGCGTGGTGACGGCCAGGTCCCGCAGCGCGGCCAGCACCTTGGCGTGGGTGTCGCGGCTGACCAGGCGGATGTCGCCCGACCGCTCGACCGCGACGGGACGCAGCGTCGCCTCGAGCCGCTCGGCGCGGTCGCGCAGCTGCATGGACTTCTTCTGCAGCAGGTCGCTGCCGCTGTTGACGCCGATGTTGCGCAACTCGCCGGCGTTGCGGCGCAGGCGCGTCACCTCCTTGGTGTCCTTGGCGTGCTTGCGCTCCTGCGCCGCGTCGTCATCGGCCAGCAGCGCCCGGGCGGCACTGTAGGGGTGGGTGTAGAGCCGGCTCAGCCCGGGGCGGAGGAACAGGGTGCGGGTGGTGCAAGCGTCGAGGAAGCTGCGGTCGTGGCTTGCGATCAGCATCGGCGTGCGGGAAGCCGGGCCGGTGATCCAACGTTCCAGCAGCGCGATCTTCTCGGCGTCGAGATGGTTGGTCGGCTCGTCCAACAGCAGGGCGTCGGGCTGCCTGATCCAAACCCGGGCGAGCAGCGCAAGCCGCTGCCAGCCGCCGCTCAGCGCCCCAAGCGGGCGGTCGTGCAGCGCTTCGGGGGTATCGAACTCGTCCAGCACGGCACCGACGCGCCAGGCTTCCTGCCCCCGCTCGGAAGGGGGCAGGGCTCGGCGCAGAAACTCGCCCAGGGGCAGGCCGAGCCAATCGGGGGGCACATCCTGCTCGACGAAGCCGATTCGGGCGCCACGCGACAGCACGACACTGCCCGAATCGGGATCGACCTGGCCGGCAACACAGCGCAGCAGAGTGGATTTACCCGCGCCATTGGCCGCGACCAGGCCGACGCGATCGCCCGGGCCGAAATTGAGGGAGAGAGTCTGAAACAAGGGACGCGGCGTGACCATGCCGAGGTCGCGCAAGCTGATAAGGGCCATCGATGAGAAATCCGTTCCGACGCCTGCCAAACAGGGCAAGGCAAATGCGACAAGGGCAGTCCGGAACGGAAGCGGCTCGTTGCGGCGCTGCCCTGCGAAAGACCTATCGCAGGGCGGTGTCAGGTCCTCTGGGGTGGCGCTGGTTGTATGCGTGCATCCAGCCCTCCCTCGGCCTGGTGTCGGAACATTGCTAGCTTAGGAGGCTACACGCACTGCAGGCAAGTGTTGCATGGTGCCCGGCAACCATCGGAGAGCCTCCTCATGCAGGACGATTTGATCCGGCTGACCGCCACCGACGCCGTGCAACGGCTGCGACGCGGCGAGGTCACCCCGCTCGAGCTGATCGATGCCGCGGCCGCGCGCATCGCCGCCGTCGAGCCGCAGGTGAACGCGCTGCCGACGCTCTGCCTAGACCGCGCCCGCGACCATGCGCGGCGGCTGATGGCCGGCCAGGGGCGCGACGCCGAGCACGAGCCGGGCTGGCTTGCCGGGTTGCCTGTGGTGATCAAGGATCTGACGGACGTCGCGGGTGTGCGCACCACCTACGGCTCGCCGCTGTTCCGCGATCACGTGCCCACCAGCTCGCATCCGCTGGTGCAGCGGATCGAGCGCAAGGGCGGGGTGGTGATCGGCAAGTCGAACACGCCCGAGTTCGGCGCCGGTGGCAATACGTTCAACGAGGTGTTCGGCCGCACGCTGAACCCTTGGAACACGGCGCTCACCTGTGGCGGCTCCACCGGTGGCGGGGCGGTGGCGTTGGCCACCGGCGAGGCTTGGCTGGCGCAGGGCTCGGACCATGGCGGCTCGTTGCGCGGCCCCGCCACGCTGTGCTCGGTGGTCGGCATCCGGCCCTCGCCGGGGCGGGTGACGCGCGGGACGGCGAATACCCTGTTCTCGCCACTCTCCGTGCAGGGGCCGATGGCGCGCACCGTGCTGGATCTGGCGCTGTTCCTCGACACGATGGCGGGCCTGTGTCCGTCCGACCCTCTGACATTCGACTCGCCGGCGCGGTCGTTCGTCGAGGCGGCGACGGAGGCCAGGCCGCCACGCCGGGTCGCCTTCACGGCGAATTACGGTGGCCGACTGCCGGTGGACCGCGAGATGCGCGAGATCTGCGCCCATGCGGTGCGGCAGTTCGAGCAGGCCGGTTGCGTCGTGGAGGAAGCGTTCCCGGAACTCGGCCCGGTGGAGGACGTGTTCCTGGCGCTCCGCTCGCAGCAATTCGTGGTGGACCGCGAGCTGCAGATCGCGGTCCATCGCGACCAGTTCAAACCCGACATCATCTGGAACACGGAACAGGGTCTGGCGCAGACCACTAGCCGGCTTGCCTGGGCGGAACGCGAGCGGGCCGCGCTGTACCGCCGCTTCACCACGTTCTTCGAGCGCTACGACATCCTCGTCACCCCGGGTTCGGCGACCCCGGCCTGGGACGTGGCGCTGCGGGCACGCGACGTGGTGGACGGGGTGAAGCTCGACAACTACATCGCCGGTAGCGCGCTGACATCGGCGATCACGCTCACCAGTTGCCCGGCCGTGGCCGTGCCCTGCGGCTTCGACCACTATGGGCGGCCGGTCGGCTTGCAAATCATCGCGCCGGCCCGCGGCGAAGCGGCGGCACTGGCGGCAGCGCGCGTGTTCGAGCAGGTCACAGGGCTCGACCGGCTGCTGCCGATCGATCCACGCCCAGGTACCGTGCCGCCCTAAGATGTTACAAATGCGCCTTGGCTAGCATCATGTGAACGCCCTTGTTGCCGTCCACCGTCTGTGTGACCCGAAGATCGCCGATGAGCGAGCACAACATGTAGGCCTGGTTGCGCGACAGATTGGTGCGGCGGCACACATGCAGGACCATCTCCCGCACCGCCTGTTTCGCGGCATCGTCGAGATCCTCGTCGAGGCCGATCGACATCAGGTGGGTCGCCGTCTCCGCGAACGGCCGCTCCACCGGGAAATCCGTCCGGACCGTGAGGCGGAACTTGCCGGCCAACCCGGTTTCAAGCGCCGTGATGCAAACCTCGCCGTCGCCCTGCACGCCGTGGCCGTCGCCGGCCATGAACAGCGCGCCCTCGTTGAACACGGGAAGGTACAGCGTCGTCCCGGGCTTCAGTTCCTTGTTGTCCATGTTGCCGCCGAACGTCCGCGGAATGTTGGAGGAACAGGCGCCCCAGGACGCGGGGGGTGCGACCGCCATGATGCCGAAGAACGGATCGAGCGGCAGTTCGGTGCCCCACGGCAGGCGGCAGGTGTTGCGAGCGCGGTCGATGGTGGGATGGACCGTTTCGTATTGGGTGAATTCATCCGGCAGCGTTCCAAGCAGCGGCAGGATCGCCACGAAGCCCCAATCCATGGTCGGGGTCACTTCGAGGATATCCACCTGGAGGGTGTCGCCGGGCCGAGCACCACGAACGAACACGGGGCCGGTGACGAAGTGCGCGCCGTTGCCCTGCACCAGCCCGTCCAAGGCCGCCCGGTAATCCGCCGGCACTTGCGACGGGTCCGGCGGCAGGGAGTTCTTGCCGCCGGCGGGGAACGAGGCGAGCGTGACCGTGTCCCCCGAGTCGACGCTCAGCACGGGTGGCCGGGCGGCGTCCAGTGTTCCCCACAACATCATGTCGGGTGTGGCCGGAATGTCGTGATGGGCCAAATCCATTCTCCTTCGAAATCGCAAGCCAGTTCAGGGTATGGAATGGGAGGCCCGAGCGCCACCGCCGACGCCGGTAGATGGCACACCGCTTGCGCGATCTCCGTCGCAGCCGAAGGAGGCGTTCAGTGGCCGGCCGTTGCAGCCGGTTCGTTTGCCGCGGCGGTTTGTGTTCCGGAATTCCCTGCTACCGTGCCGGGCTGGGCAGCATTCGCGGCGGGCGCGCCCTCGCTTCCGGGTTGGCTTCCGGTAACGGGCGTCACCGGTTCGACCTGCTGCCCTTCCAATAGGCCCAGTGACGGACTTGCGACGATCTTGTCCGTCATCGACAGCCCCGCGGTGACTTGCACGGTGAGGCCAAGCGTCTGTCCTACCGAGACCTTCTGCAAGTGCACCTTGTTGCCGGCGCCGATCAGGGCGACCTGCATGCCCTGGGCACGGAACAGCAAAGCCTGTGCTGGCACGATCAGGATGTCGGGGTTGGAGGGGAACGTCATCTTGACGCTGACATACGCGCCGGGAAGCAACTCATGCTGCGGATTGTCGACCACGAACTCCGTAACGATAGTGCGCGTGGTCGGGCTGACCCCGCCAGCCATGGTCAGGAATTGCGCGGGCACCGATTTCGCCGCATTCCCCGGCAGATGGAGTTCGGCCTTCAAACCGGGTTTCAGGACGTCGCCGAAGGTCTGCGGTACCGATACGAAGATGCGGACCTGATGAACGTCGGCGACCGTGAACAGCGGCCGCGACACGCCTTGCGTGACGTCGGCCCCATTCGCGCCGATGAAGTCGCCGATGTTCACCCGGCGTGCGGTGACGATGCCGGCGAACGGCGCCTTGACCGACTTGAAGGCGACTTTGGCTGCGTAGTTTTCGACGTCCTGCTGCGCGGCATCCACCTGCGCCTTGGCCGCGTCCGCAGCAGCACTCCGATCGTCGATCTGCTGTTGCGACACGCCGGCCGTGCCGGTGAGCGCGGTGTACCGCCGGGAGGTGATGGCGGCGATGTCGTACTGGGATTGCGCGACTTTCAGCTTGGCGAGGCTCGCCTCGTACTGAGCGTCCAGCGTCGGAGTCGAGATCGTCGCGAGCACGTCGCCGGCGTTCACCGTGGCGCCGTAATCCTTATACCAATGGTCCACGTAACCGGTGACCTGGGCGTAAACCTGCGCCTGGTTCCACGCATCGATCTGCCCTGGCAAGGTCAAGCTCTGCTCCGGCGGCCCGGCCTTGGGTGAAATCGCCTGGACCTTGGGGATGGCCGCCTCGTCGGCACGCTGCTGAAGGTCGGACATCGTCGATGCGCGCGACCAGATGCCGTAGAACGCCAGCCCGCCCGCGACGGCGAGCCCCACGGTTACGAACAGGATACCGGATCGACGCGAAATCATGCTGGTTGCCCCGGTCGCGGTTGAGAACGGTGGAGGATGGCGAAGACGCACGGCACGAACACCAACGTCGTCACGGTGGCCACGAGCAGGCCGCCGATCACGGCGCGGCCAAGCGGTGCGTTCTGCGTGTTGCTGAGGGACATCGGGACCATGCCGACGATCATCGCAAGCGCCGTCATCAACACCGGGCGGATCCGGGCGTAGCCGGCTTCCAGTGCCGCCTTCACCGCGTCGCCATGCTCGGCAAGCCGGGTGCGGGCATAGTCGACGACGAGGATCGTGTTCGCCGTGGCCGTCCCCATGCACATGATAGCACCGGTCAACGCGGGAACCGAGAGCGTGGTGCCGGTCAGGAACAGCGCCCAGGTAATTCCCGCGAGCGCCGCCGGCAGGGCGGAGATCACGATGAACGGGTCGAGCCAGGATTGGAAGTTCACGACGATGATGAGGTAGATCAGCACGATCGACAGCGCCAACCCGATGAGCAGCTGCGTGTAGGCCGATACCATGGTGACAGACTGGCCCATCAGCGTCACCGTCGTGCCTCGCGGCACTTCGGAGGACATGCTGTCGATCGAGGCTTGCACCGCCCGGCTGACGGCGCCGAGATCGCGCCCTTCCACGTTGGCGAAAATGTCGATGATGGGCCGGATGTTGTAGTGCGACACCACGCCGGGTGAACCCGTCCGCGTCACCGACGACAAGCCGCCGACGATCTGCACCGGGCCGCTATGCGAAGCCCCGGTTCCCGAATCGATCGGAATGGTCTGCAGGTCGTTGACGCTCTCGAGTTGATCCTGCGGCGTTTCCAGGTTCACCAGATGCGCCACCCCGGTGCTCGGATCGAGCCAGTAGGTGGGCGCCGTCTGCCCGCTGCCCGACAGGGTGGCGAGCACGTTCTTGGCGATGTCGCCCTCGGTCAGCCCCGTGCCGAGCGCCTCACTGCGGCGCGACGCCAACTGCAAGGTCGGCTGCCCCATGATCTGTTGGATATGCACGTCCGCGCCGCCTGCGATGTGCTGCATGCGTTCGGCGAGCTTGGCGGCGTAGGCGTAGCTGGCGTCGAGGTCGCGCCCGCTCACCTGCACGTCGATCGGCGTCGGCAGGCCGAAATTAAGGATCTGCGCCGTAATGTCACCAGGCAGGAAGTAGAACTCCGACCCGGGGAAAGCGCTCGTCAGCCCCTTGCGAAGCACCTGCCGGTAATCCGCCACTGGCGAGACGGGATTGTCGAGCGAGATGGTGACGTCGCAATCCTGCGTGCCGATCGTGCCGCTCGCGCTATAGGCCTGGTTGATGCCGCTGAACGGCAAGCCGCAATTGGATACCGTGCCGTTGACCCGGCCCGGCAGCAACGCCCTTACCTCCTGGTCGACCAGCACGGCGTTCTTCGCGGTTTCCTCGATCCGTGTGCCGGACGGAAAGCGGACATGCATATCCATTTCGCCGGACTTGATACTCGGGAAAAAATCCTGCCCGACGAAGACCAGCAGGAGGAGAGAGGCCAGCGATGCGAGCAGGTAGGCACCGACGAAGATACGGCGGCGCGCGGCCAAACTACCCAGGAGGTCGTGATACCCCGTCCTGAACCGCTCGAACCGCGCATCGAAGCCACGCTGCAGGCGGGTGAAGGGGCCTGGCCTGCCGTGTTTGCCCGCATGCCGCGCCGCCACCTGCCCGCGGAGCAGCCAGTTCGCCATGGTGGGGGTCAGCGTGCGCGACAGGATGAAGGACGCGATCATCGCGAAGATCACCGCTTCGGCGAGCGGCAGGAACAGGTAGCCGGCCACTCCTCCCAGTTCCAGCAGTGGCAGCCACACGATGCAAATGCACAGGGTGGAGACGAAGGTCGGCACCACAATTTGGTTGGATGCGACGATGATCGCGTCCGTCAGCTCGATCTCCTTGCCGTCCCGCTCCGCCTCCTCGAGATGGGCGTTGATGTTCTCGATCATCACGGTGGCATCGTCGACCAGGATGCCCACGGCCAGCGCCAGGCCGCCCAGGGTCATGACGTTGATGTCCTGCCCGATGCAGGACAGGACGAAGATGGACGACAGGATCGACAGCGGGATGGAGGTCGCGACGATCAGGGTGGAGCGCCAGCTGCCGATGAAGATCAGCACGGCGAGGCCCGCGAGCACTGCGGCCGTCACCATCTCCTGCACCACGTCCTTGATCGAGTCTTTGACGAACTCGGACTGGTCGTTCAGCGGCGTGATGCTGACCCCCGCGGGTAGGGTTTTCAGCAAGGCGGGCAACTTTGCCTTGATCCCGGCCACCACGGCGAGCGTGGAGGCATCCCCCGATTTGAGGACCTTGAGCAGCACCGATTGCTGCCCCTTGACGACAACGATGTTCTGCTGCGGCGGCCCGCCGCGATGCACGAACGCAACGTCGCGCAAATAGACGGTAGCCCCGCCAACTTGTTTGATCGGCAGGTTGTTGAAGGTGTCGATTTGCGCGGGAGTGGAGTTCGTCACCACCATGTAGTCGATCGCGCCGATCTTCTGGTCGCCTGCCGGCAACACGATGTTCTGCTGTGCCAAGGCATTGCCGACATCGGACGCGCTCAAGCCGTGGGCGAGCAGCTTGTTCTGATCGAGATCGACTTCGACGTCCTCCTGGGTGCCGCCATAGGGGGCCGGAATTGCGACGCCGGGAACGGAGATCAAGGCCGGCCGGATCAAGTTGGAGGCGAGGTCGTAGACCTCGTCGGGTGTCATGCCGGGCGCCGTGACCTGCAGGTTGAGCACCGGCACGGAGGATGCGTCATAGACCAGGATGTTCGGCGGCGTTGCCCCGGCTGGCACGACCTTCAGGATCGTTTGCGACGCGGCGGTGACCTGGGCCTGCGCTGCCGCGATGTCGGTTCCAGGCTGGAAGAAGATCTTGACGACGCCGCTGCCGTAATACGACTGGCTCTCGATATGTTCGATGCCGCTGACTGTCGTGGTGATCGAGCGCTCGTAGTAATACACGATCCGGCCCGACATGTCGGCCGGAAGCAGGCCCGTGTAGCTCCATATCGCGGCAATGACCGGGATCTTGATAGGGGGAAAGATGTCCGTCGGCGTCGACAATACTGCCCGACCGCCAAACAGTAGGATCATGATAGCGAGTACAACGAAAGTGTAAGGTCGCCGTAACGCGACCAATACTATGGCGTTCATCTCAGTCCGATGCTGTTTAGTAATGGCCGGACTCAGCCGGTCCAGTTACCAACATGTCTGCCGGTAGTGAGCTCGCCCTTCAAGGTCGGCTTGAATGCAATCCTCAATATTTGAAGGATTGCCTCCAGAGCCGCCTTACTCTGTAACTCTTCTTTACTTAGTGGGATGGTCCGGACGGGATCGGTGTCCGCTCAAGCCCCTTACTAGGGGATCACGTGCCCGTGCCCGGGCGGGCCGTAGCCATCGCCGGGAGGGCACACGCACGGGGCACCGACCGGCTTCGGCCGGCCCATCGGGCAGACGAACCGGCGCGGGCCGTATGGCGTGCGAAAGAACGCATCGCACTGTCCGCCGGGCGGCCCGTACGCGAATTCGCGCGGAGGCGGCGGCGGAGGATACCCCGGCCCTGGCCCCGGGGGCGGATAGCCACCACCTTGCTGCGGATAATACTGCGCTTGCGCCTGGCCGACCGCCAGGCCGAGCAGCGCGGCACTCAAGGCGAACATTCGTAGCATTTGATGGTCCTTACACCGGTATGAGCACGCTACGCCGGGCCGGGCCATCCGGTTGCAAACAGGCCGCCACAAGCGACGAAAACGCCCGCGCCCGGTGGCTGCTGGCGTGTTTCTCGGCGGGGTCCATCTCGCCGTAGCTGGCATCGCTGCCCACGGGGACGAACATGGCGTCGTAGCCGAACCCCTTCGCCCCCCGCGGCGGCCAGCAGGTCCGGCCGTCCACCCGGCCCAGATACGTGGCGGTGTCACCGCCGGGCCATGCCAGGCAGAGCGCGCAAACGAACCAGGCATGGCTCGGCCCGCTGGCCTGGTCGTTCACCCGGGCCATGGCGGCAGCGAAGTCCTTGCCGGGGCCCGCCCACCGCGCCGAGAACACGCCGGGCGCCCCGCCCAACGCCGCGACGCAAAAGCCGGAATCGTCGGCCAGGGCCGGGATCCCACTGGCCCGTGCCGCCGCGACGGCCTTCAGCCGGGCATTGCCGGCGAAATCGGGCTCGGTCTCCTCCGGCTCCGGCAAGCCCAGCGAACCGGCCGATACGACCGCCACCCCGAACGGCACCAGCAACGCCTCGATCTCGCGCAGCTTGCCCTTGTTGTGGCTGGCCAGGACCAGCCGGTCACCCCGCCCGAGGCGCGTCACCCGAGCGCCGCAAGCTGCATGTCGTACAGCTGCGCCGTGCCGAGCCGGGCCAGCCGCATCAACTCGGCGAATTGCGCGTCGGAGAACGGCGCGCGCTCGGCCGTACCCTGGATTTCCACGATGCCGCTTTCCGTCAGCACGAAATTGGCGTCGGCATCGGCCGCCGAATCCTCCGCATAATCCAGGTCCAGCACCGCCGCGCCCGCCACCAGACCGCACGACACCGCGGCGACCTGGCCAAGCAGCGGCGACTGGGCGATCACCCGGTTCTCCACCAGCTTGTTCAGCGCCAGGCTGAGTGCCACCCAGGCCCCGGTGATCGCGGCGCAGCGTGTGCCACCATCGGCATTCAGCACGTCGCAATCCAACGTCACCGTCATCTCGCCGAGCGCCTTGCGGTCCACCACGGCACGCAGCGAGCGGCCGATCAGGCGTTGGATCTCCTGCGTGCGGCCCGACTGCTTGCCCCGTGCGGCCTCCCGGTCGCCGCGCGTGTGGGTGGCGCGCGGCAGCATGCCGTACTCCGCCGTAACCCAGCCCTCGCCCTTGCCGCGCAGGAACGGCGGTACCCGGCCCTCGACGCTGGCCGCGGACAACACCTCGGTGGCTCCCATGCGGATCAGGCAGGACCCTTCGGCGTGGCGGGCGAACCCGGTGGTAAAGCTGACCTCGCGCAGCGCGTCGGGGGCGCGGCCGGATGGGCGCATGGGGAAAATCCTCGCGTATGATCCGCCGTTGCTTAGGAGCCCCGGCGAGACCACGCCAGAGGTCTGATGAGCCGCCGGGTCAGTCCGTCACCTCCGGCGTGAGCGTCGGGAGCACTTCGGCCGCCAGCCGATGGGTCTCGGCCTGCTGCTCGAGCGATTTGGGGAAGCGCGACCGCCCCGCCTGCACCAGGATCTGCTTGGCCTTGCCCTCGTGCCACGCCTTGGCCGCCTCGAGGGCTGCCTGCCATCCCCGCTCGAACTCGCTCACCAGCGTCCTCCACTTCCAGGCAGCGACCCTCCCGCGTTCCACGGTGCCGATCAACCGATCACCGGATTTGACCCGGCGCATACGCATTCCTAGCTTCGTAGCCATATGGATGACGTGACCTTTCGTTTCGACCGTCCTCACCTGCCCCCGGGCCTGGATCCGCGCAGCGCTGCCGTCCTGCGCGAGATCGTCGAGCAGTTCGTGGAGACCGGTGAGCCGATGGGAAGCCGCACGCTCTCCCGCCGCCTCCTGCCGATCTCGATGTCGCCGGCCACGATCCGCAACGTCATGGCCGACCTGACCGAGGCCGGGTTGCTGTTCGCCCCCCACACCTCCGCCGGCCGCCTGCCGACCGACCGGGGCATCCGTCTGTTCGTGGACGGCCTGCTGCAGTTCGGCGACCTCAGCGAGGAGGAGCGCGAGCGGATCGGCCGGGCGCTCGAGGCACGCGGCCGGTCGCTGCAGGACACGCTGGCCGATGCGTCGTCCATGCTTTCGGGCCTGTCCGCCGCCGCCGGGCTGGTGCTGGCGCCCAAGAGCGACGGCGCGGTGCGGCATATCGAATTCGTGCCGCTCGGGCCGGGTAGGGCGCTGGTGATCCTGGTGGGGGCGGACGGCCAGGTGGAGAACCGGGTGATCGAGATCCCGCCCGGCCTGCCGCCCTCGTCCCTGACGCACGCCGCCAACTACCTCAACGCCCGCCTGTCCGGCCGCACCTTGGCGGAGTTGCGCACCATCGTCGGCCACGAGATGCTGGCCAACCGCAGCCAACTCGACGAACTGTCCGCCCAGGTGGTGGAGGCCGGGCTCGCGACCTGGGCCTCGGGCACCAGCGGGTGGGGCGGCAGCCTGATCGTGCGCGGCCAGGGCAGGCTTCTCGCAGATGTCACGGGGATCGAGCGGATCAGCGCTATCCAGGTGCTGTTCGACCGGTTGGAGACCCAGGACACCATGCTGAAGCTGCTGGAATTGGCGGAGCAGTCGGACGGCGTGCGGATCTTCATCGGCGCCGAGAGCGGCCTGTTCGGGGCCGCTGACGTTTCCATGGTGGTGGCCCCGGCGCGCAACGAGGCGGACAAGATCGTGGGCGCGATCGGGGTGATCGGCCCCACCCGCATCAACTACGGCCGGATCATTCCCGTGGTGGATTATACCGCCCGCGTCATCGGACGCTTGCTCGGATGAGGGGCCGTTTGCTCGGATGAGGGAGGGATTGTTTCGGCATGGCTTGTTCGGGTCGGGTCGCCGTCCTAATTCTGCGCCCATGAGCAGCACCGACATGCCTTCGCCCGAGATGGCGGACCCGATCTTCGACGCAACGCCGAGCTCCCCCGAGGAGGTGATGGCAGCGGCCACCGCGCGCATTGCCGCGCTGGAGGCCGAGCGCGACGAATTCCGCGACAAATGGCTTCGCTCCGAGGCCGAGATCGCCAACGTCCGCACGCGCGCCAAGCGTGATACCGATGACGCAAGGCAGTTCGCCGTGCAGAAGTTTGCCCGCGACGTCGTGGAAGCGGCCGACAATTTGCGCCGCGGCTTGGATCAACTCCCGGCGGCCCAGCCCGGCGAGCCCGAGATCGTCGGCAAGTTGCGCGACGGGTTCGAGGGGGTGGAGCGGTCGTTCCTGTCCTTGTTGGAGCGCAACGGCATCGCCAAGGTGGATCCCACCGGCAAGCCGTTCGACCCCAACTTGCACCAGGCAATGGCAGAGCAACCCAGCGCCGAGCACCCGCCAGGGACCGTCATCCAGTCGTGGACGGCCGGCTGGACGCTGAACGGCCGGTTGCTGCGTCCCGCCATGGTGGTGGTGGCCAAGGCGCCAGAGGGCGGCTCGACCACCGCCTGATTAGGCTTGGGTGGATCGCCGCCGAGCTGCGTTTAGCGTTTGTTTACGTAGATCACTGACGCTGTGCCCCGAGTGACGTTCGGGGGCGCAGCGGGTGAATTCTGTTCTAAGCCGTATAAGTATCAGCAGCAAAATCATCGCCGCCTTCGCGCTCGTGCTGTGCTGCACTGCTGCGCTCGGTTTATTTGCGATGCAGCGTCTGTCAGCGGTCACTGCGATCTCGACCGAAATACAGACGAACTGGATGCCGAGCATGGCGCTGCTCGGCAAAATGGCCCAGACGGTCGAGCGGTTGAGGCTCAATCAAGCCAACCTCGTCGTCGCCACCAACGACGCCCGACAGGCTAGCAGCCGCGCCAATATCAAGGGCCTGGAGGGCGATTTCGATGCCGAGCTGAAGGCCTACCAAGCGCTGGTCACGCCCGGGCGTGAGCAGGAGCTGGCAGGCGCGATCGTAGCAGGCTGGCAGGCTTACCGGACGGTCTCGGACGACTTCCTGATCGCCTTCGCTGCCGGCTCCAAGGCCGATGCCGCGATGAAGATCGAGAGGAGCAACCCGGCGATGAATGAGTTCCGGAAGATCCTTCAGGACGATATCGCCTACAACGCCGAAGGCGCGGCGCGGGAAGCCAATAATGGTCAACGCCTTGAATCGACGGCACAAAATATGATCGCCGGCTCGCTCGGGTTTGCTGTGCTGGTCTGCCTCGTGATGGGTGTAGCGCTGATCCGAGGCATTTCCGCGCCGATCGCCAAAATGACGGCGGCGATGGGCCGGCTCGCCGCGCTCGAGTTGGATGTCGTCGTGCCCGGTGTCGGTCGGGGCGACGAGATCGGCGCCATGGCCGGCGCGGTGCAGGTGTTCAAGGACAACGCCATCGAAGCAAAGGCTCTCGCGCAGCACCAGGCCGAGGCAGAGGCCAGCCGCGCGTCTGAGGACGGGCGAGTACGGCAGGAAGCCGAGGAGGAAGCCGCGAAGCAGGCAGCGGATTTGATCGTCGGTTCGATCGGGTTGGGCCTAGGCCGCCTGGCGACAGGGGATCTGACCTTCCAGCTCGATACGGTGCTACCCGAGGCGTACGAGACGCTTCGAAGCGATCTGAACGGTGCGATCAGCCAGGTGCGCAAGGCCATCCAGGGGATCGTAGCGAGCACTGGCGCAATCCACTCGGGCAGCGCGGAGATCGCGCGCGCGTCGGACGACCTGTCCCGGCGCACCGAGCAGCAGGCGGCCAGCCTGGAGCAGACGGCCGCCGCGCTGGACCAGATCACCGCCACGGTGAAGCGGGCGGCCGACGGGGCGGAGCAGGCGCAACGCGTCGCCTCTGCGACCACGGCGGACGCGGAAAAGTCCGGCATCGTGGTGCAGGACGCGGTTCGGGCCATGAGCGCGATCGAGGCATCCGCTAAGCAAATCAGCCAGATCATCGGCGTGATCGACGAAATCGCGTTCCAAACCAACCTGCTAGCCCTGAACGCCGGTGTCGAGGCAGCCCGCGCGGGTGATGCGGGCCGTGGCTTCGCCGTGGTGGCGAGCGAGGTGCGGGCCCTGGCGCAGCGTTCGGCCACGGCAGCCAAGGAGATCAAGGCGCTCATCCAGGAAAGCGCCCGCCAGGTCGTCGAAGGCGTGAAGCTGGTCGGTGAGACCGGCACGGCCCTGAACCGGATCGCCGCCCAAGTCACCGAGCTGAACCGGTCCGTGTCGGAGATCGCCGCCGGCGCGAAGGAGCAGGCGACCGGGCTCCACGAGGTGAACACCGCCGTAAATCAGATGGACCAGGTCACTCAGCAGAACGCTGCCATGGTGGAGCAGAGCACTGCGGCGAGCCATGCGCTATCGCAGGAGGCCGAGTCGCTGAACACGCTCACGGCGCAGTTCAAGCTCGGCCACGAGCCGCCGGCGCGGGCGGCGGTCATCAGACCTGGCAGGAGCGCGGCCACCGCTTCACCCCGCCTCGCGGTCGTAAAAGCGGAGCGCCCCCGACGAATGGCCCAGGTGGCCGCGGCCGCCACGGCGGAGGCTTGGGAGGAGTTCTAGCCGTTTGGCCACTCGGCAAACCCGTAAAAATCCGGCCTCCCACTTGCCGCGGCACCCCTGCCTCAATACATCCGGCGGCATACTACTATCCCCAAGGGTCCTGCGCGGTGCTTCGGGCCGCATCGGACCGCTGAAATGGAGTTCTGAATGAGCAAGGTCATCGGCATCGACCTGGGCACCACCAACTCATGCGTTGCGATCATGGAGGGCAAGGATGTCCGCGTGATCGAGAACAGTGAGGGCGCCCGCACCACCCCGTCCATGGTTGCATTTTCCGACAGCGGCGAGCGGCTGGTTGGCCAGAGCGCCAAGCGCCAGGCCGTCACCAACCCGACCAACACGCTGTTTGCGGTCAAGCGGCTGATCGGCCGCCGTTTCGAAGATCCGTTGGTCAACAAGGACAAGGGGCTGGTCCCCTACGAGATCGTCCGCGGCGACAATGGCGACGCCTGGGTCGAGGCTCGCGGCGAAAAGTATGCGCCCGGCCAGATCAGCGCCTTCATCCTCGGCAAGATGAAGGAGACGGCGGAGAGCTATCTCGGTGAGAAGGTCGAACAGGCCGTCATTACCGTTCCCGCCTACTTCAACGACGCCCAGCGCCAGGCCACCAAGGACGCCGGCCGTATTGCCGGCCTCGACGTTCTGCGCATCATCAACGAGCCGACGGCCGCAGCGCTCGCCTACGGCATGGACAAGAAGAACCACGGCACGATCGCCGTGTACGACCTCGGCGGCGGCACCTTCGACATCTCGGTGCTCGAGATCGGCGATGGCGTGTTCGAGGTGAAGTCCACCAACGGCGACACCTTCCTCGGTGGTGAGGACTTCGACAGCCGGGTCATCGATTACCTGGCGGACGAGTTCAAGAAGGACCAGGGCATCAACCTGCGGACCGATAAGCTCGCCCTGCAGCGGCTGAAGGAAGCCGCCGAGAAGGCCAAGATCGAGCTGTCCTCCAGCAAGGAGACCGAGATCAACCTGCCGTTCATCACGGCGGATGCGTCGGGCCCCAAGCACCTCGTCATGAAGCTCACCCGCGCGAAGCTGGAGAGCCTGGTAGACGACCTGATCCAGCGGACGCTTGGCCCATGCAAGGCCGCGCTGAAGGATGCGGGCGTCAACGCCAGCGAGATCGAGGATGTGATCCTGGTCGGCGGCATGACCCGCATGCCCAAGGTCATCGAGGCCGTGAAGCAGTTCTTCGGGCGTGAGCCGGCCCGCAACGTGAACCCGGACGAGGTCGTCGCGATCGGCGCCGCGGTCCAGGGCGCGGTGCTGAAGGGCGACGTCAAGGACGTGCTGCTGCTGGACGTCACCCCGCTCAGCCTCGGCATCGAGACCCTCGGCGGCGTGTTCACGCGCCTGATCGACCGCAATACGACGATCCCGACGAAGAAGAGCCAGACCTTCTCCACCGCCGACGACAACCAGAGCGCGGTGACGATCAAGGTCAGCCAGGGCGAGCGGGAAATGGCGGCCGACAACAAGGTGTTGGGCCAGTTCGACCTGCAGGGCATTCCGCCCGCGCCGCGCGGCGTCCCGCAGATCGAGGTGACGTTCGACATCGATGCGAACGGCATCGTCTCGGTTTCGGCCAAGGACAAGGCGACCGGCAAGGAGCAGCAGATCCGCATCCAGGCTAGCGGCGGGCTGTCCGAGGCGGACATTCAGCAGATGGTGCGTGAGGCGGAGTCCAACGCCGAGGCGGACAAGGCCCGCCGCGAGCAGGTGGAAACGCGCAACCAACTCGAGGCGACGGTTCACTCTGTCGAGAAGAACTTGTCCGAGCACGGCGACAAGCTGCCGGCCCAGGATAAGGGAGAGGCAGAGGCCGCGGTGGCCGCTGCCAAGTCCGCCCTCGAGAACTCGGACACTGCGGCGTTGAAGGCGGCGTCCGAACGGTTGACGCAGGCGGCGATGAAGATCGGCGAGGCAGTCTACAAGGCGCAGTCCGAGCAGGCTTCGCCCTCGCCCGAGGCCACTGCGTCGGGCAAGCCCGGCGAGAAAGTGGTCGATGCCGAGTTCGAGGAAGTGGACGACCACAAGAAGTCCGCTTAATGCAAACGGCCGGGGCATTGTCCCTGGCCGTTTCACCTCTGACAGTGTCAAGGGGTCTGGGGCCTCCGGCCCCAGACGGGCCGAGGGGCCTCGACCCTCGCCTGCCTTGATCAGGATATCACCGTGGCGAAGCAAGACTTTTACGCGCTCCTAGAGGTCACCAAAGAGGCCTCGGCTGACGACCTAAAGCGGTCCTACCGAAAACTCGCCATGAAGTACCACCCGGACCGCAACCCTGGTGACAAGGCGGCCGAGGCCAAGTTCAAGGAAGTCAGCGAAGCGTATGACGTCCTGAAGGACGATCAGAAACGCGCTGCCTACGATCGTTTCGGCCATGCTGCCTTCGAGAATGGCGGGGCCGGGGCTGCAGGCTTCGGCGCGGGTTTCCAGGAAGGCGGACTGGGCGACATCTTCGACCAGATGTTCGGTGATTTCATGGGCGGCCGCCGGGGCGCCGGGGGCAGCAGAACGCGGGCCGGGTCGGATCTGCGGGCGCAGGTGGAGATCGATCTCGCCGACGCCTACGCGGGTACCAAGGTGGATCTCCGGGTCCCAAGCCGCGTCGCGTGCGATGCTTGCAATGGGACCGGGTCGGCCAACAAGCAAGCCGAGCGGGATACCTGCTCGACCTGCGGCGGATCCGGCAAGGTTCGCGCTCAGCAGGGCTTCTTCCTTGTTGAACGCTCCTGTCCGACTTGCGGCGGGGCGGGCCGCATCGTCCGCAATCCCTGCCGGGTCTGCCAGGGGGCCGGCACTGTTCCCCGCGAGCGCACGCTTTCGGTCGCCATCCCGGCAGGTGTAGAGGACGGCGTACGGATCCGACTGGCGGGCGAGGGCGAGGCGGGGGCCGCCGGCGCCCCGGCCGGGGATTTGTATGTGCATGTCGCCATCCGTCCTCATGACATCTTTCAGCGCGATGGTGCCAACGTGTACTGCCGGGTTCCGCTCCGTTTGACCCAGGCCGCGCTGGGCGGCGACGTGGAAGTGCCGGTGATCGATGGCACACGCGCCAAAGTGAAGGTCACGCCCGGCACGCAGAGTGGCGACCAGTTCCGGCTTCGAGGCAAAGGCTTTTCCGTGCTCCGGAGCGCCGCTCGTGGCGACATGTATGTCCAAGTGGCGGTCGAAACGCCGCAACATCTGACGAAACGCCAGCGCGAGCTACTTGAGGAATTCGAGGCCGAAGCGCAGCGCCACAAGAATGGCAGCCCGGAGAGCGAAGGTTTCTTCGCCAAGATGGCGGCGTTCTTCGACGGCCGGTCGTGACCCGCGGAACTCCGGCGCGAGGGTCGCGTATCAGGGCATGACCGCGGCGGCTCCCCCCCGATCCGCCGCGGCTCACGTGACGGCGGCACGGCACCGGCGGATGTCCCCCCCATCCGCCGTCGACGCCGTGCCGCCGAATTCACCACGATGACTCCGCGCGTCGCGATCGCCGGTTCGACCGGCCGGATGGGACATCTGCTGCAGGAGGAAGTGCTTCGGGCGGGACTTACGTTCGCAGGTGGGTCCTCGCGCACCGGCCGCCCTCTCGACCAGATCGTCGCCGCGGCAGACGTTGTGATCGACTTCACCAATGCACAGAGCGCCACCGGGCATGCAGCGTTGCTGATGCGATCCGGGCTCGGGTGGGTGCTCGGAACGTCTGGACTGACCGCCTCCGACGAGCAGGCGGTCACCGAGGCCGCGTCTGTCATTCCCATTGTCTACGCGCCAAACTTCGCCCCCGGGGTTAACCTCGTGCTCGCTTTGGCCGAGCGGATGGCGGCGGCCTTGCCGGCTGAGCGTTACGATGCCGAGATCGTGGAGATGCATCATCGCCAAAAGGTAGACGCGCCGTCCGGAACCGCAATCGGCTTGGGCCGTGCTGTCGCGCGCGGGCGTGGCGTGGCGCTCGCGGACGTGATGGTCAGCGGCCGGGATGGATATACCGGGCCCCGTCCGGAAGGAGCCATCGGGTTTGCCGCTCTGCGCGGCGGGCAGGTTGTCGGCGAACACACGCTGCTGTTCGCAGCTGGGGACGAGCATATTGCGATCACGCACCGCGCGTTTGACCGTCGGGCGTTTGCCGTTGGTGCGGTGCAGGCGGCGATCTGGCTTGCGGGTCGCCAACCCGGATTGTACGACATGATGGACGTGCTCGGGATGCGGTAGCCTCCCCCGCCGTCGGCTTTGCCGCCACTTGCCCTTGAGGGAGGGGATGACTAGGTCAGCTGGGCTGGCGGAGTTCTGTTTTCAGCACTTTACCGGCGGGGTTGCGTGGCAACGCCTCGACGAAAACGACGTGGCGCGGAACCTTGTAGCCGGCGATGCTGTCTTTACACGCCGCCACGATAGCTTCGGGAGTGATCTCCGCGCCGGGTTCCAGGACCAGGAAGGCCTTGCCGGTCTCGCCCCAGTAATCGTCCGGTATCCCCACCACCGCCGCCTCGCGAACGCCGGGTAGGCGGAACAGGAACTCCTCGATCTCCCTCGGATATACGTTCACGCCGCCAGAGATGTACATGTCCTTCTTGCGATCGACGATGTAGTAGCAGCCATCCTCATCCTGCCAGGCGAGGTCACCGGCCGAGAACCAGCCGTCCCGCATTGCTGCCGCCGTCGCCTCCGGCTTGTTCCAGTAACCGAGAAACAGGTTCGGCGACGTGCTGAACAACTCGCCCACCTCGCCCCGCTTCACGGGATCACCCTCGTCGTCCAGCAGCTTGACCTGGTTCATCATGCAGGGATGGCCGACGCACTGCTTCTTGACCAACTGGTCGGCCGGGCGAAGGCTGCACACGGTGCCGGCCTCGGTCGAGCCATACATCTCGTGCAGCAGGCCCTCGCCGAAGTAGTCGACGATGATCTCCTTGGTCTTTTGCGGCAGCGGAGCGGCGTTGGACATCAGCGCGCGCAGGCGGTGTGACCGAAAGCGGTCGAGCACCGGACGTTCCAACCCGAAGATGGAGTGGAAGATGGTGGGTACTACGAAGGTCCCGGTTGCCCCGCCCTCGCTGAGGCGGCGCAGGTAAATCTCTGGCTCGAAGCTCTGCAATATCTCGCAGGTGCCGCCAAAGAACACCGAGGTGTGGACGTTGGCGAACCCGGCGCCATGGAACATCGGCGTCACGGCCAGGAAGCGGTCGTCCGGTCCGTAGCAGCCGAACTCGGACGCCATGGCGAAACCGAGCAAGGCGCGGGACCGGTGCGGCAGCACCACCCCGCGTGGCTTGCCTGTGGTGCCGGAGGTGTAGGGGATCGCGAAGGCGGACCACTCCGCCGCCTGAGGCAGTGCGATGGGCCGGGCGTCCTGCAGGAGCGCCTCGTATTCTGGCCCGATGACGATGATCCGCTCGAGATCGGGGCAGTCGGCCGCTCGCACCAGCGCCTCCACCTGTGGCGACACGAAGGCCACCCGCGCGCCGCAATCGGCCAGGATGAAGCCGAGTTCGGTCGCGGTCTGGCGCGGGTTGGGCGTGGCAACCGCGATCCCGGCCTCAGCCAGGCCGTCCACGATCTCGAGGTATTCGAGACAACTGCCCGAAACGATCGCGGCCCGGTCGCCGGGTCGCAGGCCGAGGGCCAGGCCAAGGGAGGCGACGCGGTCGACCCGGTCGACGAGTTGGCCGTAGGTCAGGCTGCGACCGGCACAGATCAGCGCGACGCGGCCGGCGCCACGGGCCAGGTTGCAGCGTATGCCCGACGCCATGGTGATCGGGCGGAACGTGTCGGGCAACGACACCGATGCGGCGGACGCGATCATGACTGGCCCCTATTCCGAGCGTGCAAACTTCATAGCCACACGCGGACCACTGTCAAAGCATCTTCGTATTCCGACACCCGCCGGCGTTCTGTTTCGGATAGTGAAAGGTGGATCAGCTGCGTTTCGCGTCCATCACCCAGAACTGCCAGGGGCGCTGCACCTGGCCGTCGTTGGTCTGCGCAGCCAGTCGAGCCTCCTGCTCCGACAGGAACTCCACCTCGCCCAGGCGCATCGCGTCCGACTGCAAGCGCGCGTTCAGTTCCATGTAGATCGCCCGGTACACCACCTGCGGCAGCGACGTGCCGACCACGGTGGCGCCATGGCCGCGCATGAGCGTGGCCGCGCAATCGCCCAGGCAGCGCGCGTGCGCCGCGCCCAAAGCCTGCGTGCGGACCAGCATGTCGGTCTCGCCGGCACAAACGCGGATGTCGAACACGGGGACACCGGCCCCGAGGAAACCGCTCATGTGATAGATCGGCCGCAGTTTGACGCTGGTCGCTCCGAACGGAATTACCGACGGGGAGTGGTTGTGCACGATCGCCCGGATGTCCGGCCGGAGGCGATAGATCTCGCTGTGAATGAAGCGTTCGAGGTAGCTGCCGGGCTGATCCGGCTCGACCGCCTCGCCGTCGAGATCCAGTTCCACCAGGTCGGACAAAGTCACGAGGGCGGGCGCCATGCTGCGCGCGATCACGAATCGGTCCGCCCGCGTTTCGTGCCGAATGCTGACGTGGCCGAAGCCATCCAGGATGCCGCGTGCGGCCAGGACGTGGTTGGCGACGACCAGCTCCTCACGGGGTGAGAGGGCGCTCGCGGCGTCCTTGGGCTTCATTTCCATCCTGCCGTTCCTTTCCGAGATGACGCTGTGGGCTCGTGGGCCGCGGCACCGGGTCAATGCTGCTTAGCCTCTGCCGGGGTTATCCGACAATTCATCACAGCTCCTGACCAAACGCCGTTGGGACGCATGGTAGCAATGATTAAACCATTGAAAGGGCTGCGAAGATGTTCAGCAAACTGGAACTCAGTCCCGCCGCTGCCGGGCCCGCAACGATCGCGGGCCGGAATTTCGCTAGGGTCGGGGGCGGTTCGGGGCTGCAACCGCCGTCACCAGAGCCCGCGGACGCGGATGCGCCGCCCGCGAGCGATAATGACGATTGGACACCCAGAGAGCCGGTCGCCCCACCCAGCGACATCGCTGCGGCAGTCATCGCGCTCATTCCAATTTGGGCCGGGATCGCTTGGACGATCTATACTTTGCTGAGATAGTTATGCCTTAATTGCGCGAGACCGCGCGATGGGCATAATCCATTAAGACAACGAATTTCCCGGGGCCGGGCTGTGGCTCCTCCGTCCACAGTCGTATCAGCCGGCCTTATAGTAGGGATTGAACACTTGGTCATGGCCAGTAATGCCGATCACCTGGAGCTTTCCGCCTCAGAAATCGCACAAAAGTCGGCCATACCGAATACCGACAGTCATTTACAACCAATAAACCGGGTGCCGACCGGGGCCAGCTCCGGTAGCCGGCAGGGCCAGGACGGCATCGACCTGGTGATCACCAAAGGCCCTGGCGTGATCCGGACAATTTCGTTCCGAGTCGTCTCCGGGCTGATCCGGGCGATGGACGTGTTGCTACTCGGCCTGGCCGGGGTGCTGTCGGTCGTGCTGGTGACGTGGTTCTATGGCGACGAGCCCGAAGGACCTGTGCAGGTGGCTTGCCTCGCCGGGGCACTGGCGACGAGCTTCAGCCTTGCACGCGACCAGGCTTACGCCCAGACGGCACTCGTGTCGGGTGCCCGGCAAATCCGGCTGATGCTCAAGCCGCTGGTGATCGGCACATTCTGGCTGATCGGCTGCCTGTTCGTGTTCTACCAGGGCCGGCTGCCGTTTCGGGTCTGGCCGCTCGCCTGGGCCGGAACGGCAGCCGTGCTGATCGGCGGCAGCCGCATCCCGCTCACCCGGCTGATCCGGCAATGGACTAAAGCCGGGCGTCTCGCCCGCAAGATCGCCATCGTCGGCGTCAACGATTTCAGCGGCGAGTTCATCGACCGGCTCAAGGGCGAGCCCGGCAAATACCAGGTCATCGGCATCTTCGACGACCGGATGTCCCGCTTGCCAGCCAACCACTCCGACGTGGCCGTTCGCGGAACGGTAGAGGACTTGGTCGAACGCTCCCGCGAGGAGCAGATCGATACCATCGTGATCGCCCTGCCGCTCAGCGCGCCCGACCGGATCAGGGCCGTGGTCGACCAGCTCAGCAGCACGGTGGCCGACATCGTGCTCACCACCGATCTAGCCGGGCTGCGCTTCTCCCGCACCCAATTCGAGGGGATCGGCCGCAATCCGGTCGTCTCGATCCGCAAGGCGCCGCTGAAGGACTGGCGGGCGCTGCAGAAAATGCTGGTGGATTACGGCCTGGGTTCGCTGGCCCTGCTGGTGCTGTCGCCGGTGCTGTTGCTGACCGCCCTGCTGATCAAGCTCGACTCGCCCGGCCCGGTGCTGTTCCGGCAGCCGCGGATGGGGTTCAACAACCGGCTGTTCCTTTGCTACAAGTTCCGCTCGATGCGGCATGGCGCGGCCGACCTCCTGGCCGACAAGCAAACCACGCGCGGGGACCCTCGGATCACCAGGGTGGGCCGCGTGATCCGCAAGCTCTCGATCGACGAGTTGCCGCAGCTGTTCAACGTGCTGAACGGCACGATGTCACTGGTCGGCCCCCGCCCGCATGCGCCCAACACCAAGGCCGCCGACCAATTGTTCGCCGACGTGGTGCAGCAATATGCCGTGCGCCACCGGGTCAAGCCCGGGATCACCGGATGGGCCCAGGTGAACGGCTGGCGGGGCGAGACCGCCACGATCGAGCAGATCGAGCAGCGGGTGGCGTGCGACCTGTTCTACATCGAGAACTGGTCGGTCCGCTTCGACCTCAAGATCATGGCATTGACGCTGTTGCGCGAAGTGAGCAGCCGGCACGCTTTCTAGCGCGTCAGCGTCCGATCACTACGAAGCTACGGAAAAGCAGAGGGCGGCCATCATTTTACGCCGCTCGTGACGGTTCATTAACATCATAGTTGCGATCCATCATCGGCAGCCCGTTACGCTGAGATCATGGATTGGCCGTCACCCCTGGAAGACATCATGCACTTGCCGCTGCACTCCCGGCTGATGGCGGTCGCCATCGATCTGGAGGCAAACGCCCGGCACCGGCGATGCGCATGGGATTTGTTGCTGAGGATCCGAGGACCCGCTTTGGCACGGGAGCCTACGCTGTCGGGGGCCACCATGGCCGGCCAACCCGCCCCGTAAAAGCTGCAAGCTTGCAGCCGGGCGGGGCCTAGTTTCCCGTCAGCGGGTAGCAGGACGTCGTTGTCAGGGTATGGCTCAGCGCTGGGACGAGCTTAGAGAACGGGCTGGTGAAAGGGAGGGTGAGCGTCACCTTGACCGCCGTATTCCCGGATGGCGGGCTGCAGGCCGTGGTGCTGGTAATGGCGGCCGGCGTGTTGACGACCGCCACGTCCGCTGCAACCAGCGCGACTGCACCGTACGTCTTGGCCGTGTTAACGGCATAGGTGGAGGGGGTCGTGCAGGCCGCCCCGGAGATCGCGACGCAGCGTGCTGTCTGGTCACCGGCCAACTGCATCGCCTGCCAGGTCCATTGCAACCTGCCGAACTCGAAGCCGCCGAACATCAGGATCATCAGCGCCGGCGCGGCCACCGCGAATTCAAGCGCCGTCGTGCCACGCCGGCCAAACCTCACTTTACCGGCGCCACGATGCTGTCGGACAGAACCTTGCCCAAAAGTCGAGCATCGGTCGAGATCAACGGCTTGAAGGGGTAGCTCACCGAAATCGTCAGATACGTTCCGGGCGACGATCCATCGGCGCAGGTGGTGGCTGAGGAGCAAACCCACGTCGTTCCCGGGCAACAGGCAGATGCGCTGGTTCCGTTGTTGACCACGGCGGTCACCGTGGGGGTTCCGACGAAGGCGCTGGTCAGCGATCCGGCGTAGGTTTTCGCGTTGGCCATGATGGTGGCATTCGTGGGGGAGGTGGTCGTGTTCTGCCCGGCGAGCGTCGTGTACTCGGCGGCCAGAGCGAGGGCCTGACTGATCTGCGCCTTGCTGAGCAGGGCCGCACCGAAATCGATGCTCGCGATCATGAGTGTGACCAGGATTGGAGCAACCAGCGCCATCTCCAAGGCTGCGACACCAGACCGGCCGAATTTTCGTCTCATTGGGTCAACGCGATCTTGGAGCCGGCACCCACGGTCGGAGGCGTATAATTGGTGGAGTTGCAGCCCGCCTGCGGCACCAGAGTGGACCCGCCGTTCGATTGAATCGAATACGCGACGATGTATGTGCATCCCGAGTTGGACGATCCGCCATCGAGGACAAGAGGGCCGCTCGGCACATAGATCGCGCCGGTGATGGCGTAGGTCACGCCCGAGTTCATGTTCATGCCGCCACCGCCCGCCACGTAGATTGCGATGCCAGGAATACCAACCGTAGCGCTGTTGGTCGGCGCCGTGATCGTTATGTTGCCGCTCGGGCTGAACTGCGATGTCACGATCAATGTCGTGCCACTCGTGGCCGTGATGCTGGCACCAGCGTTCACGCTGAGGTTGCTGAACACGTAGGTCCCTGCACCCAGCGTGGCCTGGCCGTTGATGCTGCCCTGGTAACATCCCGCCGGCGCTCCGCTCGTATAGTTGCCATAATTGCCGCCGCAGGCACTCACCGCGCTCGCCTCGAGACTTTGCGAGCTGCTGTACGGATCCGTCGCCGGAGCCGAGCCCGACTTCTGCGTACCATTGATGGTACCGCCGCCATTGCCGAACGTACCTGGCGTGTCGATGCTGCTCGCCGTGATACTGCCGCTGCCGTTGACGTTGATGGAGCCGCTTGAGCTGGCGTTTGCCGAGACCGCGCAGTTACTGGCGTTGATCGTGCCGTCCACCTGAAGCGTGGTCAACGACACCAGGCAGGCCGGTGTAGGCGTTGGCACGATCGACGCAACCGCGTAGCCGTGCGTCGTCACGGTCGTGCGTGACGACAGAACCCGTGCCAGCGTCAGGGTGGAGGGTGCAGCCAGGCTTACGGTCACGTTCGGGACGGATGTGGTCGGAGCTGTCGTCGTCTGGATGGTGCTCGCGGCGAAACCATTGGCAAGCACGATATCCTGCACCGTGGCCTGGACCATCGTGGCAGAGCCCTTCTTCACCCAGCTGATCGCACCCGCCATTGCGGCGCTGTCCGCCACCTTCTGCAGCTTGGCGCGCTGAGCGTAGGCTAACCCTAAGTCAATCGCGAACGCCGACATGCCGACCAGCGCGGTCATACCGACAGCCGCCAGCAAGGCGATGGTGCCCCCGCGGTCCTCGGCGAGGCTGCGGCGCGTCATGACCGCGGGTTACCGATGCGGTACAGCACGAAGCCGCCCGTGTTCGTGCCCACCTCATGCAGCCAGGGGGGCACCACGCCCGCACGTAACGTCGCTGCCAGGGTTGGCTGGGGAGCGACGGCAAACAAGCGGGGCAGATGGGCCGTGGGGCACACCAGGACCAGCCGGGCCCGCGAGGCCAGCACCGCCGTTGGCTCGGTTTGGCCGGGTGCGCTCCGCCACGCGTCGATCAGGCGCATGAAGCCGGTCGGGTTGCGGTGGAACAGAGACCCGACGGTCAGGACGTCGGAGCGCCAAAGCAACTCGGGCGTGTCGCCGGCATCGGACAGCACCACCTGGCCGGCATAGGGCGCCAGCAACGCGTGCATCCCTTGCAGTCCGCAGCTCTTGCCGGTGGGTTCGTTCGCCCCGGCGGAGGGAATGAGGCTGTTCGACAACGGCACCAGCAGCGTCGCCGCCAACGCCGCGGTCCGCCACACGGTGGGGCCAAGCGCCGTCAGCGCGGCCGGCGCCAGGGCGGCCGCGAACACGGCCGGATAGGCGGCGAAACGGACGTGCTGTTCGCCCCCCAGCACGAGAAGGGCGCCACAGGCGGCGGCATACAGCAGCACCAGCGAGCGCCGCCGCACGCCGAACCAGGCCAGTAGTGCCGTGGTAGCCAACCCTGGAAGCAGCAGGCTGACGGCCGGGCCGAGGTGCACGATCGGCTGCATTTCGGCGATATCGTCGAGGAACACATGCGCGACGTCCGGCGGCAGCAAGCCATAGGTGCCGCGCAGCAACACCGGAAAGGCACCGAGCCAAGCCAGCGCGAGCACGCCGCCCAGCGCCGCGACAGCGGCTCGCGGCAGACCGGACCAGGCGGCGATACCGCAGCAGGCCGCGGCCGCGGCCAGCGTCACGTAGATGATCGATAAACGGTCCTGCTCGGCCGCCCATCGGCTGGCGCCAGGCGGATCCACGATCCAGGCCGCCAGCACGACGACGAAAAATGCCAGTCCGGTCTCGGCCAGTGAGCGCGCCAAGCCGGCGCGCGGCCGCTCGATCCAGGCGACCCATACCAGGCACATTGCCATCAAGCTGAGCGGCATCGCCTCGGGGCTCAGCCACGCCGCAACAGCGGACCAGGCGCCCAGGGCGATACCGCCGGCCTCGCCTCGCACGATCCGCACCGCCCATCCGGCAGACATCACGGCCGTGACGGCCAGGAGCACGTGGTGGTGCACGACGCCAGGCACGCCATAACCCGCGACCGGAGCGGCAAGGCTGGCCGCGATTGCCGGCACCCATCGCCACTGCCGATCGGCGAACGGCGCAGACGCCCAGGCCAGTGCTCCCCCCAGCGCCGCCATGCACAGCGGCCCCAGCGCCATCGCCGCCAGCACCAGCCCGCGATGCCATCCGACGAACGCCGCCTCCGGCGCCGCCAGGAACAGCAGGATGCTGTCGAGCAGGTGGGACCAATGCAGCACAGTGCCGTCGCCCGACCCGTCGCGCGCGACGGCATCGAGCGGCAGCCCGGCATGCACGATTGCCGATAGCCTGACCAAGCGCATCGCGCTGTCGGGATCGAATAGGTCACCGTGCCAGAAACCGGGATTGATACTCGCGCCAAACACTAGGCTGACTAGCAACGCGATCGCGGCACCAGCGACTATTGGGTAACGAGAAGAGCTCATGCGGCGAAACTAGCAGCCCGACTTGCGGCGTTCAGGCAGGTTTTGTTAGGAAATGTCGCCCTGGGTTGCTACCCGCGCGACGTTGTTGTCGAAGTGGCGTCTGTAGTTGATCCTCGAGGGCGAAAAAACACGCCATGACTACAATGGTACGCACGGCCGCGCTGACGCTATTGCTGACGGCAACGCTCTCTCCTGTGTTGGGGCGTGCTAGCGATCTGTCTGCCTGCGCCATGGCCGGCGCGGAGGCGGAGCGGCGCCAGATGCTGCCACCCGGCCTATTGCTGGCGATCGGGCAGGTGGAGAGCGGGCGGCGCGATCCCGCGACCGGCCGGGTGGCTCCCTGGCCGTGGACGATCGACGCAGCTGGCAGTGGGCAACGCTTCGATGATCTGCCGTCCGCGATCGCCGCCACGCGGCAGCTGCTCGACAAAGGCGTGGGCTCGATCGATGTCGGCTGCTTCCAAGTGAACCTGGCCGCCCACCCCGACGCTTTCGCCGGACTGGAGCAAGCCTTCGACCCGGCAGCCAATGCGGACTTCGCCAGTCGCTTTCTCGTTCAACTCAAACAGCGGCTGGGCACCTGGGAGAGTGCGGTCGCTGCGTATCATTCCGCAACGCCCGAGCGGGGCGCTCCATACCGGGACCTGGTGATGGCTGCGTGGGGGCAACCTTTGCCCTTGGGTGAGGCAGCGTCGCCGCCCGCGGCACCGGCTTTACCGCTTCCGGCGATCAAGGTCGTCTCGTGGTTGCCGGGCCAGGGCGGAATACGGGTCTGGACACCCAGCGGGATTGCGGCACCAAACGTCATCCGCCTGCCCGCGGCAGCTTCGCTGCCGCACGTCCACACGCCGGCCGGCTGATTGTTAGACGTGACAGTACAAACGGCAGTTTTTCCTAACACTTCCTGTCTTGAGACAGGAGACGCGAAAAGAGATGGTGAGTGGGCACGAAAGATCGTGTCTGCCTCAAGTATCAACCCGCGAACAGGAAGAATTCCTCATGTATCAGATCATCAGCACCCTGACGAGCCTGCGTTCCGACAAGCGCGCCGTGACCGCCCTGGAATACGGCCTGATTGCCGCCGTGATCGCCGGCGTGCTTGCGACGCTGTTCACCGGCATCGGCACGCACTTGAACACTCTGCTGACCGGCGTGAACAACAATCTCTGACCGGCTGTTCGGTGGGCTGCCGCCCGCAGCCCACCGGCCCCCTCGCGTTACTTCTACCGGAGCGTGTCGCCATGCCGATCGAAGCGTTCGTTCTCGTCGGTGCTGCCTTACTCGCCATCGCCGCGCTCCATGATGCCGCGTTCCGAACCGTGCCCAACCTCGTCTGTGCCGGGCTCGCGTTGTGCGGCCTGGCGCTACGCTTCCAGACCGGCGATCTGCTCGGCGCCGCGATCGCTGCCGCGATCGTGTTCGCCGCAGCGACCGGGTGTTGGCTGCTGCGCTGGATGGGCGGCGGAGACGTGAAACTCATCGCTGCCGCCGCGCTGATGGTTCCGCCGATGCAAGTGCCGTCGATGCTGGTGCTGATCGCGCTGGCGGGTGGCGTGCTGACCCTCCCCTACCTCGCCGCGCGTCACCGGCTGCCGGCCCCGGCCACACGCCGCCCCGCCAGCATGCTCGCACGTATTATCCGCACCGAGCGGCGCCGCCTTCGCCAGGGCGGCCCGCTTCCCTATGCCGTCGCCATCGCCGCCGGTGTCGGCATGGTCATCGTTCAAGGAGGCCCGTCATGATTATCCGCGCGGTCCTGATCGCCCTCATCCTGTCCGGCCTGGGCGGGTTCGGCACCATCGTCTGGATGATGGTGCCAGACCGAAGTGCCGCCATCGCCGCCGTTCCGGTGCCGAAGAAGGTCGCCCTGGTGACAGTCGCCAAGGCGCTGCATGCCGGGACCCTGCTGCAACCCGACGACCTTTCGAGCGCCGAGATCGACGTGACGAAGATCCCCGCCGGCGCGGTGACCAACGAGGCGGACAACAAGCACGCTTTGGTGGGCGGCCTGGTGCTTCGCGCGCTGTCGCCGGGTGACGTGCTGCGCCTGCCGGCCGATGCGTTGCGGCCGACCGACCATGGCTTCCTGTCCGCGGTGCTGAAGCCGGGCACGCGCGCCGTCACCGTCGGCGTGGATGCGGTCAGCGGCGCCGCCGGCTTGATTTGGCCGGGTGACCACGTTGATCTGATCCTTACCCAGTCGGTCGAGGACCAGACGGTCGCGCCCGGGCACCGCGTCTCCGCCGAAACCATCCTGCGCGACGTCCGCGTCATTGCCATCGACCAGCAGATCGGCCAGGGCGACGTCCACGCCCCGACGGACGCCAACGCGGTCGCCAAGACGGTGACGCTGGAAGTCACGCCGAGCAGCGCGGAATATGTGCAAGTCGCCAGCCGGCTCGGACGGCTCTCATTGACGCTGCGCGCGGCGACCGCCGGGCCGGGTGACGCCGTCGCGCCGAAGACGACCTGGGCGAGCGACGTCTCCGCGGCCCTGCCGCAGAAGCCCGACCCGACCACGACGCCGAGCAGCATCCACGTGTTCCAGGGCTCCGCCGACGGCAAGGAGTTTAAATTTTGACCATTCTCGTACGAGCCGCCTTGGCGCTGGGCTTGCTGTTGGGCGGTATCTCCACCGCTGCCGCGCAATCCCGCGAGGGCACAGCTTTGACGCTGGAGGCGGGGGCAGGCCGCGTGCTGACGCTGTCCACCGCGGCGACCAACATCTTCGTCGCGGACCCGAAGGTCGCCGAGGTCCGCCCGGCGAGCGCCACCAGCTTGTTCGTGTTCGGTGTTGCCGCCGGCCGCACCACGGTCGCCGCGATGGACAGCTCGGGCCACACCGTCGCGCAGTACAACGTCGAGGTGCGGCCCTCCAGCTTCGCCGCCGGAGAGGCCGAGGCCACGGTCTCCCGGCTGGTGAGCAATGGGCACTTCAAAGTCACCCCGGAAGCCAAGGGCCTGCTGCTGACGGGGAGCGTGCCCTCGCCAGCCGAGGCGGCCCAGGCGGTGGCGATCCTGCGCGGGTTCGTCGGCGAAGGGCAGACGATCGAGAACCAGCTCAGCATCCACTCGGCCGTGCAGGTGAACCTGCGGGTCCGCATCGTGGAGATGTCGCGCAGCGTGTCCCGAGCGCTCGGCGTGAACTGGCAGGAAATGGGGACGCTCGGATCGTACGCGGCGAGCTACGGCATCGGCACGGCGGCCACGTCGATCCTGAAGGTCGGCTCCAACGACATCAACGTGCTCGTCGACGCGCTCGCGCAGGACAGCCTAGTCCGCGTGCTGGCGCAGCCGAACCTGACGGTGATCAGCGGCGAGGCCGGCAGCTTCCTGGTCGGCGGCGAGTTCCCGATCCCGGTGGCCCAGCAGAACAACACGACGACGGTCGAGTTCAAGAACTACGGCGTCGCCCTGCGCTTCGTGCCGACCGTGCTGTCGGACGGCCGGATCAACCTGCATGTCAGCCCCGAAGTGAGCGCGCTCACCACCACCGGGGCGGTGACCGTCTCGGCGTCGAACAACAGCTTCTCCATCCCCGCGCTCACGGTGCGGCGAGCCGAGACGACGGTGGAACTCGGCAGTGGCCAGACCTTCGCCCTCGCGGGCCTGCTGCAGGACACCGTGACCACGACGAGCGACGGATTGCCCTGGCTCGGCGACGTCCCCATCCTCGGCGCCCTGTTCCGCTCCAGCCAATTCCAGCACCAGGAGACGGAACTGGTGATCCTGGTGACCCCCTATGTCGTCCGCCCGGTGGACGACCCGGCGCAGATCCACACACCTGGGGAGAATTTCGTGGCGCCGAACGATCTCGAGCGCATCCTGCTGCTGCGGCAGAAGGGCGTCCGGTCGCCGGTGATCCCGGCCAGCATACCGGGCCAGGCCGGGTTCATCGTCCAATGAGGGCCCTTGTCCCCGCCTGCTTGCTGCTGGCCACGCTGGCGAGCGGCTGCGCCCAGGATGACCCCTACACCCGCGAAGGCATGTGGCAGCCTGAAGGGATCAACGAACGCAACCTGGCGACCATGGTGGCGAACCCCTACGATCTGATCCGCGGGCATGGCGAGACGTTGCCGCAGCCCCGGCTTGCAACGGTCGCTGTCACCCGGCTGCTCGCCGGCTCGCCGACACCTCTGCCGGTGATAAGTTCCGACGTCACGCCCGGGTCGGGTGCCATCTCGGTGAACGTAGTTCCTGCGGCCGCCACTGCGGCGGCGGGAGGAAACTGATGCCGCTCGGTGACGGCGCGACGCTGCAGGCGTTGGATGAGACCGGCCGCGGCGATACCGCGCCCAACCTCGCCTATGTGAACGACACCGCGACGGAGACGGCTCTGCAGCAGGGCTTGGGCGACATCCAGGGTTCGCTCGAGATCCATCGCGGTGGCTTCAAGGCTGCGCTGGCGGATCTGAAAAGGCTCAGCTCGCCCCGCGTGTTGATCGTCGATATCGGTGGCGAGGATGCGCCCTTGGCGGCGCTCGAAGCCCTGGCCGATATGGTCGAGCCGAGCGTCTGCGTGCTGGTGGTCGGCGACCTGAGCGGGCTTGACTTCTACCGCGAAGTCACCCGCGGCGTCGGCGTGGCGGAGTACCTGGCCAAGCCACTGACCCGCGAGATGGTGGCGCGGCACTTCAGCCCGCTTGTGCAGGGGCGCAGCCGTAGCAGCGACACCACACTCGGCGGGCGCCTGATCACCGTGACAGGGGTGCGCGGCGGGGTGGGCGCCACCACGCTGGCCGTGAACCTCGCTTGGCATTTCGGCGTGACCTCCCGCCGCCACACCGTGCTGCTCGATCCCGACACCCATTGCGGCACTGCCTCGTTCCTGCTGAATGTGGAGCCTGGACACGGCCTGAGCATGGCCTTGCAGGCCCCCGAACGCGTCGACAAGCTGCTGGCCGAGCGCGCGGCCCAACCGGTCGACGACCGCCTGCACGTGCTGGCGGCGCAGGAGCGGCTGGAGGTCGATCCCGACCATGCACCGCAGGCGGCGGAGAAGCTGCTGGCGGCGCTGCGGCATCGCTACAACTTCATCGTGGCCGATGTGCCGTATCGTCCGCTGCCGCTCTACCGGGACCTGCTCGGCATGGCGCATCGCCGGGTGCTGGTGCTGGAACCGACCTTGGCCTCCGTACGGGATGCCTTGCGGCTGCGCGCGTTGCCGATCCCGGCCGGCGAGGATGATGCCAAGGCGGTGCTGGTGCTGAACCGCCTCGGCCGCCCGGGCAGCCTGACCCGGCGGCAGATCGAGGACGCGCTCGAGGTGAAGGTAGACTTCGTGATCCCCGACCTGCCGAAGCAGGTGGAGAACGCAGCGACCTTCGGCAAGCCGGCCGTCACGACCACCGGGCCGTTCCGCGATGCGATCGTGGCACTCGCCCGCCAGGTTGCCTTCACCCGGCTACTCGACACGGCCGGGTTCTGGTCACAGCAATCCAAGCAGAAGAAAGGCCTATTCGGCCGACGGAAGGCCAAGGCATGAGCGCCGTCTTCGGCCGGCGCCGGACCGAACTCCTCGGCGTACCCGCGATCGAGCCGGTGCCGTCCGCCATCGCGCTCGCGGCTCCGCCCGAAGCGGTGCAGCAGCTCCGCGAACTCTGCCTCAGCCGGCTCGAGGCGTCCGTCGTCGCGACGCTATCGCCCGAACGGCTGGAGCAGGAGGTGGAACGCCTGCTCGGCAGCCTCGCCAGCGAGCGGCGGCTGCAGCTGAACGCCCGCGAGCAAAGGGCGCTGGCGGGCGACCTGGTGCACGACATGATCGGGCTGGGGCCGATCGAGGTGCTGCTCGAAGACGACTCGATCAACGACATCATGATCAACGGTCCGCACCGCATCTTCGTCGAACGGGGCGGCAAGACCGTTCTGTCTGACGTCCGCTTCCGCGACACGGCGCATCTGAGCAGCGTGTGCCAGCGCATCGCGGCCGCGGTCGGCCGCCGGGTGGACGAGGCGAGCCCGATGGTGGACGCCAGGCTCAAGGATGGCAGCCGCGTCAACATCGTGTTCCCGCCGCTCGCGCTGGACGGCCCCTACGTCTCGATCCGGAAGTTCGGCAAGAAGACGATCGATTTGGAGCGGCTGATCGGCTTCGGCGCGCTCACCCCGCAGGTGGCCCGCATCCTGGAACTGGTCTCGCGCGCCCGGCTGAACGTGATCATCTCGGGCGGCACCGGGTCGGGCAAGACGACGATGATGAATGCGCTGTCCCGCCTGATCGATCCGTCCGAACGTGTCGTGACGGTGGAGGACGCGGCCGAGCTGCAATTGCAGCAACCCCACGTCGTGCGGCTGGAAACCCGGCCGCCCAACCTCGAGGGCCGCGGCGAGATCAACCAGCGCGACCTGATGCGCAACGCCCTGCGCATGCGCCCCGACCGCATCATCATCGGCGAAGTGCGCGCAGGAGAGGCGTTCGACATGCTGCAGGCGATGAACACCGGCCATGACGGCAGCATGTCCACCATCCACGCCAACACGACGCGCGACGCGCTGACCCGGATCGAGAACATGGTGCAGATGGGCCAGATGGGCCTGCCGTCGCGCGCCATCCGCACCCAGATCGCGGGCGCCGTCCACGTGCTCATCCAGGTCGAACGGCACCGCGATGGCGGCCGGCGCGTCACCCAAGTGACGGAGATCTGCGGTGTCGAGGGCGAGATGGTTCTGATGAACGACATCTTCCAATACGTGATGTCCGGCGAGGACACCAACGGCCGCATCAACGGCACCTATAAGGTCAGCAAGGCACGCCCGAGCTTCATCAATCGTCTCGCCTATTTCGGGCTGGACAAGCAATGGATGCAGGTCCTGACGGAGGGGCCGTGAACTACCTTCTGCCGCTTGCGGCGCTGTTCCCGATGCTGGCGGTTGCCGGCGTCTTCGTACTGCTTCGGATGCAGCGGCAGGAGCAGGCGCTCAAGCAGCGGATCGCCAGCCTCCACGATAAGGGGCCGCGGCTTACACCGGCGACGTCCGCCTCCCTGATACGCCGCGACACGACGAAACCGACTCTGGCGGCGCGGTTGGGGGCACTGATCGCCTATGACCCCGTGTTCCGCGCCCAGTATGGGCTGCCTTGGTTCGTCGTGCTCGGCGGCGCTACGCTGGCCGGTCGGGCCGCCGTGCTGGGGGCCAGCGGCGTTGTCGGGATCTGGGCCTGGGTGCTGTTGCCCGTCGTCGCGATCGGCGGCAGCCGGGCCTATTACTCCGGCGCCAACACCAGCCGCCGCGAGAAACTGCTCGCCCAGTTCCCGGACGCGCTGGCACTGATCGTGCGGGCCGTGCGGGTCGGTATCCCGGTGCCAGAATCGCTGCGCGCTGTGGCACGGGAGGCGCGGGAGCCGACGCGGTCGGAGTTCGACCTCCTGCAGGGGCAGATCGCCATGGGCCGCCCGCTCGATGGGGCGCTGCGTGAGTTGGCGGTGCGCAACAGTATACCGGAATACGGCTTCTTCGCTGCCGTGATCACGCTTCAGGCCCAGACCGGCGGCGCGCTCAGCGAAACGCTGGAGACCTTGGCCGATATCATTCGCCGCAGGATCGCCATGAAGGAACGCGGCCACGCCTTGTCCAGCGAAGCCCGGACCAGCACGTATGTGCTGGGTGCGCTGCCGATCGTCGCGGGGGCGCTGATGTATTTCACCTCACCCAGCTATATCGGCCTGCTGTTCACCGAGCCTACGGGGCACATGCTGCTCGGAGCGGCGGCCCTCTCGCTTGCCACCGGCATGGGCGCGATGCGGTTCATCATCCGCAAGACCCTGTCGTGAACCCGCTCCTGCTCATCCCGCTCGCCGCGCTCAGCGCCGGCATCCTGATCCTGGCAGCCTGGCTGATGCTGCGGGTGTCGAACAAGGACGAGGTGCTGGTTTACCGCGTCGGCGCCGCGCGCGGGCAATGGCGGCAGGTCGACCCGGCCGAAGCGGCACCCCGCGGCTCGCTATTTCAGCCGGTCCACAGACTGCTGGCTGGCATCGGGCGCGCCGTTCTCGAGAGCGGGTTGCTGCCCGGCCGTACCCGCCTGGAGCTGCAGCACACGCTCAGCGGCTCGGGCTTCCGCGGCTCAAGCGCGCTGGCGCTGTTCCTCGGGGCGAAACTGGTCCTGCTGCTGACGTTGCCGGTGGTCGCCTGGTTCGTGGGCGACTGGCTCGAGTTGGCATACTCCACTCACCTGATCGTCACCGGCATCGGCTTCGTCGCCGGGCTGCTCGCCCCTGATACGATCGTCCGCAGAACCCGCGCCGGCTATCTGCGCCGGCTTGAGGACGGGCTGCCGGACGCCCTCGACCTCCTGGTGATATGCGCCCAGGCCGGTTTGAGCCTCGAACCCGCCATGAGCCGGGTCGCCGCGGAGATGCGGCTGGCGCGGCCGGAAGTCTGCATCGAACTCGAGCAGACCGTCCGTGAGCTCGAGATCATGGCCGATGCGCAGGCCGCCCTCGGCAACCTCGCTCAGCGCACCGGCCTGCCGACTCTGCAGCGCCTCGTGTCGACGCTGGTGCAAACCTTGCAGTACGGCACTCCGCTGACCGACGCGCTCCGCAACCTTTCGGCGGAAGTACGTCAACAGGCACTCACGCGGTTCGAAGCCCGTGCGGCAAGGCTCTCGGTGATCCTCACCTTGCCGATGATCCTTTTCATCCTGCCCTGCGTGTTCATTGTCGTTGGCGGTCCAGCCGCGATTCAGGTTATGAAGACCTTTGCGAACTGACGTATAAGCGCCCCACCGCGGGGGCGTTCGATTCGGTATGAAGTGCGCTAGATACTTGCCAGGCCTGCTGCTGCTAGCTGCCTGTAACATCCATTCGGAGCCACAACTTAGTACCGGCGTTCCCAGCCTCCATACCGCTCGCATTGCCCTCCAATCGGGGGCGCCGAGCGTTGCCCTTGGCATCTGCAGCCGCGCCGTCGCGGCCGACTACCAGGATCCGGCGGCCCTCGCGTGCGAAGGCGACGCGCTCACCGCGCTCGGCCGGCCGGCCGATGCGGACACGGCATACACCAAGGCGCTCACGCTTTCCCCGAAGTCGGTCCCGGTGCTACTCGGCCTCGGGCGCCTTCGGCTGGCGACCGACCCTAAGCGTGCCGAGTTGCTTTTCCTGATGGCGGTGGCACAAAACCCACGCGATGCGGTGGCGCTGAACGATCTCGGGATCGCGCGGGATTTGCAGGGCCGCCACGCCGAGGCGCAGCAATCCTATGCCGCGGCCAGCGCGGCCGACCCCGACATGCGGGCGGCGCAAGTGAACCTCGCGCTCTCGATGGCGCTGCAGGGCCACCCAGCCGATGCCGCGCGCCTGCTGGGCCCGATCGGCAGCAGCCCGGATGCCACGACCCGCGAGCGGCACGATTTGGCGGCCGCGTTGGCGATGAGCGGAAACACCGACGCGGCAAAGCAATTGCTCCGGCCCGACTTGCAAGGTGCTGATCTCGACAAGGCGATCGCAGGCTACCGGGCGCTGCTGCCCGACGCCGCACCTCCGTGAGCGTCAGACGCTATTGGGCCTGGCGCAGGAGGTAGCCGCTGCCGCGAATGGACTCGATCGGCGACTGGCCGGTCGCATCGGGCCCGAGCTTCTGCCGTAAGCTCAGCACGAGTTGGTCCACGCTGCGATCTTCCGGCTGCCAAGCGCGACGCAGGGCCGCCTTCGACAACTCGTCGCGCGTGACGACTTTGCCCTGCGCCCGGGCGAGCGTTTCAAGCGCGGCGTACTCGGCGCCCGTCAGTGAGATGCGGTTGCCGTCTTTGCCCGTTACGGTCCGGCGGGCCATGTCCAAGCGGATCTCGCCGATCGAAATGGCTGCGGCTGCTGGCTCCTGGCCTTTGGAACGCTGCGAGGTCCTGCGGTGCACGGCCCGGATGCGTGCGATGAGCTCGCGCATGTTGGGCGGCTTGGCGACATAGTCGTCTGCGCCTAGTTCCAGCCCGACGATCTTATCAGTCTCGTCCCCTGCACCGGAGACAACGATCACGCCGCAATCATGCTGGCCGACGAGCCAGCGGATCAGATCCACACCATTTACGTCCGGCAATTCGAGATCGACGAGCGCCACGTCGGGCAAGAAGCTTCCCTTCAGCTCGACCGCTTCGGCCCCGGTCGTCGCCCAACACACCGGCATGCCAGCGCGTTCCACATTTCGGCGCATCGTCTCGCCGACATGTTGATCGTCTTCCACGAGCAGTATTCTCGGCACTGACATCGCAGTAGCATCGGTTTGGACAGCCAGGTCCACGGCGAACTCCTCGGTCCCAGGACCGAGAAAAGCTTACCCTTCGTGAAAGTTCGTGGCTAGGCAGTATTTCCCACTTAGGTATCCATCGCTGCCGTTATGCGTGCCTCGGCTTCAAACCCAGCAATGCGCGCAATCACGTTCAGTGATGCCGAGTAATAGTCGTCTGCTTCCGTCACGGCCGGAAAGCCAATCGGCGTCTTGCGCCGGGCGCGCATTGCAAGCGTGGCAATCGCGACCACGCCGTTCGATACATTATAGGGCGCAACGGCATCGGTCCCGAGATCGACCCAGGCCGCCGCCCTCGCGGGGCGTTCACCCCAAAAATGCGAGAACCGTGCCAATTCCGCCTCACCGCCACCGGCCCAGGCCAGGAACAGCGGGATGCGCACCGCGTCGAAGGAGAAGCGGGGGGGCCACTCATCCGCCACCGCTATCTCTCCGGTGCGCGTCGACACCTGCAACCAGTCCGGCGGCAGGTTGCGCTCGCCGAAGCGCGCCTCGTCCACGAGCTTGCGGCCATCGGTAATCACTTTGTCCCAGAGTGGGGACGGCGCGACCATCTGCAGTTCCGTCAAGAGCGGAAACACGTAGTAAGACAGGTTGACCACGACATGGTCGCGCTTGACGAACCCGGCGGCGGCCGGCAGCAGAACCGTGCGCCCAGCCACATCCATGACAGTCAACGCCAGCAGGTCGCGCGCGATGGCCTGGCCGGCCTGCAGGAAATCGGGTACGCTCCACCGCACGCTGGCGCGGACAAGGGCGGCGGCGATGTAGATGTCGCCATCCGTAGCATTGTTCGTGTCGGTCACCGGGTTCGCGACGCCCGACACGTAACGCCAGGCATGGAGTGCATCGGATCCGCGGCTCAAGTTGGCTGCCGTCCAGCCCCAGATACGCTCGAATGTCGCCCGGTCGTCGAAGGCGACGGCCATCAGCATGCCGACGCCCTGGCCCTCGGTGTGTGACACGCCATGGTTGCCAGTGTCGATCACGCGGCCGTCCTCGTCGATGAAGCGGCGGCGGAATGTTTCCCACGCGGCTTTGTCGACGCCTTGCGGGCTGGGCAGCAACTGAGGAAGCCTGATTTTCTCGGGTGCTATGCTCCGGTTCTCGGCTGCACGCCCAAGTTGCATGTGGATCATCGACATGGTGCCAGTGACCGTCGTTCCGATTGCTGCGATGGTGAGCAGGCGCCGCCGGCCGAGGCCGGGGTTGGGCTGGCGCGTCGAGTTCTCCGATCTAAACGAACGATCTATTACAGCTAAAACAGTCTCAATGGACATGATCCGCACTCCTGTCGGACCAGCATTAGAGGCGAATACTCCGTGATACAGTGTCCGTAATTGATCATACTGATAGACCCGGGGCGGGCTTTGTAAGCGTAGTGTCAGGGTGCGTTAATTGTGTTTGGCCCTGGCCTGAAATCCGCTGTCGTCATCGACCGATGCTTTTTGTCAACAAAAGTTGACCGAGCGTCGACATCGGGTTGAAAAAGTAGCTAATCAGAGCGGCTATTTCGACTAGCGCGAGAAGTTGCCAAAGTATTCCGGGAACGGGGCGTTAATTCCGAGGTATTTCGGGACAGACCTAGCTTATGTTGAGACAGGCGGTCTCCTTCTAAGACGTGGCGGGAGTCTTGACCGCTCTGGAGCGGAACCCGTTTGTCCTCGATCTGTTGACTCTCGACACCACCGTAGTCGAAGATCGGAACCTGCTGACGAGGGGTTGGGACGGGTGACCGCTTTAGGGCAAGGCTAAGACTGTGGTCGATCTTTCGCCTACTGACACAGGAGATACTTATCCATGCGGGTCTGCGGGTTAGAATGTTGGTAGCTCACGCGCCGCGCGTCCTGAGCCGCGGAATGTTCTCCGCCGCTGTTGCAGCCCGGCTGAGCGCATTGCCGTCGCCGTATCCATGTCTCGCGGTGACAAGGGTGGTCCTGCCGGACGTGCCAGCAATCCGTCAGACGTATGGCGACGGTATCGCCGACCAACTCCTGGAACGTCTGTATACGTCGATCCGCAAGTTCGCGCCCGATTGCATCATCGGTGCGTCGGCTGACGGACGGATCATGCTGACCTACGAATACGACCCCGACTGGACCGATTTGCACGAGGTCGCCGCAGATCTGCGCGCGGCGATCAGCGAATCCCGCCGTGGCAACTGGCTGTCGTTCTCGGCACCGTGCAGCATCGGGTCCGCGCGCTTCAGCGGCGAGATCGCTCGAGGCGCATCGATAGACGTGGCCGACGAGCTGATCCGCCAGGCTGATTTGGCCGCCGAGCTTGCGGTCGAGCACGGCGACAACGGCTTCCTGCTCTACACCGTCGAGGAGGACGCACGCATCCGGCGGGCGACCGTTCTCGACCAACTGCTCCGCGATGCGATCACGCGCAACGAGTTCACGCTGCACTACCAGCCGCTGGTCGACCTCCAGACGTTCGAGATGGTGTCGCTCGAGGCATTGATCCGTTGGAATAGTCCTTCGACCGGCGTCTGCAGCCCCGACGAGTTCATTCCCGCCGCCGAGAAAAGCGGCCTGATCATCCAGATCGGCGCGATGGTCATCGAGGCTGCCATCCGGCAGGTGAGCGCCTGGAAGCGTGTCGGCTGGCAGCCGCCGCGGGTGGCCGTCAACGTGTCATCGGCGCAACTCCTGAACGCCGATTTCTGCGGCATGCTCATGGGTGCATTGGCACGGGAAGGCGTGGACCCGTCGCGCATCGAGCTGGAGGTCACCGAGCGCACGTTGATCACCGCGCCCGCCGCGGCGCGCGCGCTCCTCGAGGGGCTTCGGGCGTCCGGAATCAGCGTGGCGTTGGACGATTTCGGCGTGGGCTATTCGTCGCTGCAATATCTACGCGACCTGCCGATATCCAAACTCAAGATCGATCGCAGCTTCGTTCTGGACGTGGGGGAAAACGACCGGTCCCGCGCCCTGATCAAGTCGATCGTCAGTCTCGGCACTGCCTTGGACCTCGAAGTGGTTGCCGAAGGCATCGAGACCGAAATCCAGGCGGCGGCGCTGCTCGACTGCGGTTGCCGGCTCGGCCAGGGTTACTTATTCAGCCGGCCAAAGCCTCCGAGCTTCATCCAAGGCATCTCGGAGGATCTCCGCTCCCGGGTTAGGCCGATCCTTTCCTATTGACGTAGGTCCGCAGCTTCCGGCAAGCCAACTTCCACCCCTCGCAGCAGTAACGTAGAACCGCTTAGCAGCCGGCGACGCCCAAGCAGTTTTGCCTCCGGAAAGGCAGTAAGATGTTCGGTCCCTTAGTAGGACGACAATGGCGACGCCGCGCCATCGTCCAGGGCACCAACGGCCCCCCACCGCGCTTTTGGGTCACGCTGGCCACATTGGCCTTCGCTTTCATTACCGCCGCCTCCATTGCGGACTTTATGGCAATCAAGGCGTCGCGTGATCGGGACCAGTCCGAGCTGCTGCTGCAGCAGTGCGAAACGCTTGCCGACACGCTCGACCTCGAAGTGGCACACGCGACTGCAATACTGCATGGGCTCGCGGTCTCGACCCCAATGACCAATGGCGACATGACCGGGCTCGCGACCGAGATGCGCCAGGCGACCGGCAAAGGCACTGCCTCGATCTATCTCGTGGACCGGGAGGGGCAGGTGCTCAGCTCTGCCATGTCGGCCGCGGTTCCGGCCGCGCCGTCCCGCGTCCGTGTTCCGGAGGTCCTTGAAGCGATCGACGCCGCGGAGCCGCGTCTGACGAACCTCTTCCGTAGTTCATCTTACCTGTCGAACCGGCTGGCGGTCGTCTACCCACTTTCGGGCTCCAATCCGGGCGAGGCGCATCGCGGGGCGCTGATATTCAGCATCTCACCCAACGAACTGATCGCGCTGCTCTCCGCACGTCATTGGCCACGCCTGACGTCGGTCCGTTTCATCGACCGGAATGGCGTCGTGGCGGCGAGCACCGATGTGCCTGACCAGGCGGGGCAGCCCGCCTCTCCGCAAATGCTGTCGGCGCTCGCGGGGCAAGACCAGGGAACTGCGGCAGTCAGCGGCGAGAATGGCGGACTGTTCATGGCCTGGGCGAAGGCCCCGCTGAGCAAATTCGCCGTGACGATCATCGCGCCCCCTCCCGCCATCCTGCCGACGCTCGGCCAAGCGCTGTGGCCAGTGCTTGGGGTGCCGCTGCTCTGCCTTTGCGCCCTACCCTTCGGGATGCTGGTCCGAGGCCGCGTCCGATCGGACAGCTTGCCGGAGGCCGAGTTGGCGGTGTCGACACTGCCCGACAACGTGCCGGCACCACTCGCCCTGGACGAGACAGCCATAGCGCAAGCGGAACATACGCCCGCGCGCCGCGACACGGTGCGTGACCAGACGCTGCATGCCCACCGCCTCGAGGTGATGGGTACGCTGGCCAGCGGCGTCGCGCACGATTTCGGCAATGTTCTCCAGGTGCTCGACGGCAGCCTGCGGATCATCCGTGACAACCCAAACGACACTGCGACCGTACAGCATTCCACCGAGATCATGCTCGACGTCCTGGGCGGGGCAAGATCGGTCGTACGCCGGTTGCTGTCCTTCGCACGGGAGGAGGCGCTGGACACCGCCGATTGTGACGTCGCGGTGACCCTTGGCGGCATCGTCGAGATCCTCCGGCACACCTTCCCACGTCAGATCGCAATTGCCCTGGACGTACCGGCAGATCTCCCAGGCATGCATGTCGACAAACCGCGTCTCGAGGCCGCGCTGCTCAATGTGGCCACTAACGCCAAGCACGCGATGCCAAGCGGTGGCACCCTGACGCTCTCCGCCAGCTTGGAGGCGTCGCCGCAGATCGGACCCGATGCAACTAATCGTTTGAAGGGCGACTTCATTCGGATCGACGCAACCGATAGCGGCGTCGGAATGTCTGCCGCGACCCTGGCCCGAGCCACCGAGGCCTTCTTCACGACCAAGCCCGCCGGACAAGGAACGGGCCTCGGATTGTCGGCCACCCGCAGCTTCGCCGAGGAATCCGGGGGCGCACTCTGGCTTGCCAGCCAACTTGGAAAGGGGACGACGGTGTCACTTTGGCTGCCCCGGGCCGCTCAAACTATCGACGGTTCATCCCCGGCATCTACCGCCGTACCTGCGAGCCTGCCGCTTGCGCCGCTCCCACTGCCCCAGCCAGCCGCAAACCTCGCAACGCTGGTGGTGCCGCCTGTGAATTGCGACGCAATGGTGATCCCGCCGCGGGTGCTCCTGGTCGACGACGAACCGATGATCCGCGATGTCCTGGCCCGCCAACTCGGTCGGCGCGGCATCAACGTTCTGGCCTGCCTGGACGCCGCAGCGGCCGTTGCGGCACTTGCGGGCCCCCAGGAGTTCGATCTGCTGCTGACCGACTTCGCCATGCCGGACATGCCGGGCGACGTCCTGATCGCGCGGGCGCGGGCGCTGCGCCCAGGCCTCCCCGTGATCGTTTTGACAGGTCACCCGCACGACGCGGAAGTCCTCGGCGAGCGCACCAGCGACTCGTCGATGCGGCTTCTCAGCAAGCCGATCAGTGGCCGGGAACTCGCGGACGAGATCGACTCGATGTTGGGCCGGGTTCCCTCAGCCTAGAGACAGGCCCCGTCATCGCATCGACGTCGCAGTCGAGACGTTTCGGCGATATAACCTGGACCGGGTGATCGCCTTGGCTGGCAAATCCTAACATCTGTTGACGATAAGCTTGATGACCGAGACGTTGCGAGCGTGTAGTCGTCCACAGATTATAGGGTGCACCGAATGGGTGAGAACACAGAGTTGGTTCGGCTTGCTGCCCTCACCGACGATGCGGTGATGGACGTTTGGTCGGATCCGGCTTTGGACCGGTTGACAGAACTTGCGGCTCGAATCCTCCGCACGCCGATCGCCCTGTTATCGCTCATCGATGACGATCACCAATGGATCAAGTCCGCGGTCGGTAGCGACGTTCGCGTTTTGCCGCGCGGCTCGACGTTCTGTCATCGAATGCTCGAGCAGACCGTTCCTGGGCCGATGGTGGTCTTGGACAGCGACGCGGACGCATCGTTCGAGAGCCAGCCCTCCGTGGCCGACAATACGCAGCTGCGATTCTACGCGGGCGTGGCCATCACCACGTCGGCTGGAGTCGCCATCGGGTCACTCTGCGTCATCGACACCGAGCCCCGGGCCCAAGTGTCTTCGGAGGATGTCAGGTCGCTCGAGGCTCTGGCCGAGATCGCAATCACCTTGCTGGAGTCTCGGCGGATCGCCAAACAGGAGGCGACGGCATCCCGGCGCGCCTTGCTGCTGGATGCCATGCTCACCCTCGTCGCGCACGCAATCGGATGCAACGACGCGCTTGAGAAGATCGCCGAGCTCTTGGCCCAGGATCGACGCGCCTCCGTCGCGCAGGTCTGGTGCCAGCGCTCCTGGGCTCAGCGTCTGCGGCTCCTGTCGTCGACCCGGGCGGGCGAACCAGGCGGTCTCGGCCCCGAACTGCCATCCCCCTACGAGGATCTGCTGGCCACCGTGATGCAAACCGGCGAGGTGACAGCGTTCCCGGCAACGGCGGACACGGCCGCGGTGATCGAGGGTCTCGGGGTGGCTTGCCTGGCCGTGCTTCCCATGCACATCGCCGACGACAACTATGCCATTGTCGTCGGTTTCGAGACGGCATGCGATGGCGATCTCCAGGACCTCATCGGCTTCCTTCCGTCCGTGCGGGACACCCTGCAGCGCAGCCTGGAACGCAAGGCGGCGGAGGAGCGCCTCCGCCTGCTCGGATCAGCCATCGCCATCGCGAGCGACGGCGTGGCGATTTGCAAGATCGACCCGGCGATGCCCGGCATCTACCCGAGCGTGTTCGTGAACCAGAGCCTGTCGGATATGACCGGCTATGCCCCCGACGAGCTGATCGGGCGGTCACCGGAGCTTTTGAACGCGTCTGGCAATGGCGAGCTGGTTCGGCAGATCGAACAGTCGCTGCGCGAAGGCTGTGCCGGACCAACGGTCCTGCGGCAGCGGCGAAAGGACGGGACCTACTTCTCGGCGGAGATCGAGAGCACGGCCGTTCGGGATGCGTTCGGCACCGTAACGCACGTCGTGAGCATCCAACGCAACATCGAAGATCGATTGCTCGCGCAACGCGTTCAGCACGAACAGGCGGATGCATTCCGATTGCTGTTCGAGGGCAACCCGCTCCCGATGTGGATCTACGATAAACGCAGCCTACGTTTCCTCATGGTGAACGAGGCCGCGGTCGCGTTCTACGGCTGGAGCCGCGAGCAGCTCATGGGCATGACGCTCGCTGACATTCACTCACCGGGGGAGTTGCCCGCCCTGCACTCCTACCTCGAGGAGAGCGTCTGGGAGGCAAGGGTCTGGACGCATCACCGGGCGGACGGTTCGATCGTGCGCATGGGCGCGATGACCGAGCCGCACCCGATCGCCGGTGAGACGTCCATGCTGAGCGCGCTGTGGGACATGACCTCGGTCCAGACGGCACGCGAGGAGCTCAGCCGGTCCAACGAACTGCTCAGCGACCTCGCCGCCCAACTGCGGGCCCGGACCGAGGAACTGACCGACGCCCACCGGCTGGCGAAGCTCGGGACGTGGCGGCTGGCGCGCGACCTGAACGAGATGACGTGGTCCGACGAGATCTACGCGCTGATCGGCCGCCGCCGCGAAGATTGCCCGCCGACGTTCACAAGCCTGCTCGAGCACGTGCATGCCGACGACCGCAAGCTGTTCCTGTCATGGGTGCGGGCGACCGACGACAAGCCCGTCAGTCAACAGGTGGAGGCAAGGATCGTGCGGGCCGACGGTCGGCTGCGCCATGTCCGGATCGACTCGCGGGTCGCCGAGGATGGCAGTCTGGTCGGATACGTGCAGGACTGGTCCGACCGGTGGGAGACGCAACAGGCGCTGATGCGCTCGGAGAAGCTCGCCATTCTCGGCCATCTGACGGGCGGCGTGGCGCACGATTTCAACAACCTGCTGACGGTGGTGACGCTCAACCTGGAGGAGTCGATTTCGGAGCTTCCCGAGAGCGACGATCTGCAGTCGATCCTGGTCCCAGCCCTGCAGGCCGCCCAGAGATGCGTTGAACTGACCAACCAATTGCTGGCCTATGCGCGACAGGCCCCCTTGCGTCCGCAGGCGGTGGCGCTGGACGGTTTCTTCAGCACTGCCCGGCCGATGATCCGGCGTGCCCTGGGCAAGACGCACGAGCTGGACATCAAGATCTCCGATGGGCGGTGCAAGCCGCTGGTCGACCCGTCGCAACTGCAGACTGCCCTGGTGAACCTGGCGCTCAATGCGCGCGAGGCGATGAGTCCCGGCGGCCAGGTGACGATCCGGACGTCCAAGGTGCGGCTTCCGTCGGTGCAGTATCAGATCGAGGACGTTTCGCCGGGCGAATACACGCTCATCACCGTTGCCGACACCGGCACGGGGATCTCGCCGGAGGTGCTGCCGCGGATTTTCGAGCCATTCTTCACCACCAAGGGGGTGGGCGCCGGCAGCGGCCTTGGGCTGAGTATGGTAGACGGTTTCGTCCGCCAGTCCGGCGGCCACATCATGGTCCAGACATCGGTCGGTCAGGGCACGACGTTCATGTTGTTCCTCCCACTCGCCAAGACGGTGGAAGACGAGCAACTATCCAGGCCGGACCGACCGAGGGCGCTGCTGGTCGAGGATCAGCCGGCCGTTCTGGCAACGGTGTCGCGTATGTTCGGCCAGCTCGGCTACGATGTCTGCGCCGTTGCGGACGCTGCATCGGCTTTGGAAGAACTGGACAAGAATATGGATTTCGCGGTTCTTTTCACCGACATCGTGCTTCCTGGTGAGATGGATGGCTTTGCTTTGTCCAAGGCCGTCAGCGTCCTCGCCCCAAAAATCAAGATACTATTGACCTCGGGCTTCAGCGAGCAAGACCTGCTGCATCCCGGGCTTCCGAAGGCCGATATTCTCGTCAAGCCCTATAAGCGGCAGGATTTGCTGAACCGCTTACAGGCTTTATCAGTGTAGGCGATTTGCACTCTTGCCACTTCATCACGCCTGTGGCTTGGTTACGTTCATTGAACACCCGTTTGTCGCGAGAGCAGCACGACCTTGGGTCTGAGTGGGCGACGGCCAAGCTTGACTATACTGGCAGGCGGGGTGCTATTGAGCTTTGCGGCCGCGATCATTCTCGACTACGAGTTGCTGGATGCCAGCCGCTCGCGGTGGCTGGACGAAACGGCTCGCGGGTTCAACAACCTTGCTCTCAGTCTCGAGCGGATGGTCGGCCGCGACGTCGGTGACCTCGACCGCGCGCTGACGAGTTTCGCCGATGCAAGAACTGCAGCGTCCGGCGATGAAAGCCGATCGGTGGCGCTCCTGTCCGACGACGGGCTGCGCGCCGCCGGGCTGTCGCGCGAACTAGGGCCGTTCGAGGTGATCGATGCGGCCGGGAGTGGCCAGTCTATTCCCCCAACCGCCACCACACGAAATTATGCCACCGCGCCGTTCTTCCGCACACTGCGGTCGAAGCAGCCGGACGAAATCGTGGTCGGCTTCCCCCAAGGCGCGTTGCCTTTCACCGAGCCCGGCCTGATCGTCGCCAAGCGGCTGTCGAACCCCGACGCGTCTTTCGCCGGCGCAGTCGTTGGCATGGTCCCGGCGGATCTGCTCACGGAAATGCTGAGTTCCTATGATTTGGGGAAAAATGGCTATGCCGCCATTTTCTCCGTCGATGGTCGGATTTTGGCAAGCTACCCCCGGGCCGAAGAGGGGCCGGACCACGACCTTAGCAAGTCCCCGGCGTATCAGTATTTGCTCAAGAACGGACCTGGCGTGTTCGAGGCGCCAACCGTCGCCAGCGGTAGCAGGCGTATCTACGTCGTGCGCCGGATACCGGGTCTTTCGATCTGTATCCTGTTCAGCACGCCACTGACCGGCCCCTACGCGACGCCGGGCGCGCTTGCTGAAGCGGTTGCGCTCCTGGGGGCGATCTTGGCGGCGGCGGGCATGTTCGGGCTGCTCATCCGCTCCGAGCTCCGGCATGGACGTAAGGTCGTGTCCGACGCGCCCGCTGCCGTGCCTCAGCGCGAAAGCCAACTGCAGGCGTATTTGGACTACCTTTCGCAGGGACTGTTCGGCCTGCGATACGATCCACGGGCCGGCTATGTCTTCGAGCACGCGAACGCCGAGGCTCGGCGGCTGCTCGGATTGCCGGACGACGTGATCGGCAGGCGCCCGCCGGAGGTGCTGAGTGCGAAGCGGTGGTCCGAGATCAGCCTCGAACTCGAGCGTTGCAGGCGGGACGGCGTCGCGGTGCGGCGGGAATTCACCACGACCTTCGGCGGTATGCCGCACACGCTGCGATTGACGGTCAACGCGGTCCACGACAGTGCAGCGGCCGGTGAAGTGCTGCTGCTCGGCAGCATCGAGGATTTCACGTTGGAAGAGGCCGAGCAGGCGGAGATGCGCCGCCACCATCATCTCGAGGGCGTGGAGCGCCTGACCAGCGGAATTGCCAACGAGTTCAACAACCTGCTCCAGATCATCACCGGACACCTGGAATTGGTGCGGGGCGAAGACCCGGAGGGCCAGGGCCACGCAAAGGCCGCCATGGATGCTGCCACCCGCGGAGCACGCCTGACGAGCGGCTTGCTGTCGTTCACGAGCAAGCAAATGCTGCGGCCCGAAAGCGTCTCGCTCAAACCTTTGTTCGGGGCGATCCGCGACTCGTTCGAAGGACCCGGCAGCCTTGGCAGCACACTCGTGACCGACGTCGAGCCCGGCACCCCACCTGCCTTTGCCGACCAAGGCCAGTTGCGGCTCGCGCTGCTGAACCTCTGCTTCAACGGGCACGAGGCCATGCTGCCGGAGGGCGGCACCCTAACCCTGCGCGCGTTCGCCGCCGAGGAGCCCGCAACCGGGCAAACACCGGGCACATACGTCGTGTTCGCCGTCAGCGATACCGGGCATGGCATGTCCGACGAGGTCGTCAGGCAGGCCCGTGAACCGTTTTTCACCACCAAGGGCGCCCGTCTACGGCTTGGGATGGGCCTGCCGATGACCGACGGCTTCGCGCGCCAGTCGGGCGGCGAATTGCGGTTGCGGAGTTCAGACGGCAAAGGTACGACTGCGGAACTCTGGCTGCCCGCGGCGGCCGCTGAACCGATACCCGGCGACTGGCACTCCGCAACGCAGCCCAACGTCCTCCTCGTCGAGGACACACCCGACCTGCTGGAGCTATTCGGCGATGTCCTGGTGCAAGGCGGCTTCAGGGTCAAGCGCGCGTCCGGTCCGGAGGAGGCGCTGGTGTGGCTCCGAGGTGCGGAGCGCTTCGACCTCCTGATCACCGACTTCGTGATGGCTGGCATGAATGGCGCCCAGCTGATTGGCCTCGCCCATACGCTGCAGCCCGGGGCCCGAGCCCTGATCGTAACTGGCGACGCCGACGAGGCCACTCTAGCAAGCACCCCGGGCCATGTCAGCGTCCTGCGCAAGCCGTTCCGCGCCGATCAGTTGTTACGCAATGCACGCGAGCTCACCGCCGAGGCAGAGTTTACCCGCGCCTAAGTGAGCCCGCGCCTAAGTGAGCCCGCGCCTAAGTGAGATAGACCGGACTCAGCCGACTGCGTGCACTGTCCATGCCAGCAGAAGCCACAGCGGGACACTTAGGAAAACACCGAGAGCGATCCCGCGGCCCGGCTCGGGGACGAATGCCTGCTCGTCCGAGTCATCACGGCCCGGTTCGTCGCGGTTTAACGTTGCCATCGGCTGGCTGAACGTTGTCGTTGCTGACGAGAACCCTGACATCCCAACTCTCCTTCATTCGAGGCTGCAGGATAATCGCTCCCTCGTTGCGGGCCACGTTAGAAGCTGTAAGGGATTGTCAACCAAGTCAGCACTGGCGCGAGAATGGGGCGAAGCAGCGCACCGATGACGAGTCCCAGCCTTTAACGGGATTATAACGTATTTATAATAAATGCTGAGGTTTCGTTATGATCGGCAATCGGAACGATCAAAAACGACGCGTTGCTCCGTTAAAAACAGGTGTCGATTTCCTCCCTTCAGCGGGATAGGCCACTGTGTATCAAATTATGGTCCGCCGACACATTCGTTACGCTTGCGTTTCACGCTGGGTCGACGTTTTTCGAACCAATGAAAGTCATCGCACCTGCCGCCCTGCCGATTGGCCTGCTTGCAGCAGCGGGATTTCTGTCGTCTTCCGGGGCACGGGTAGTCGATTCGCTCCTCGACGTAATCGCACGCGACTTCCATGTCGGCATACCACTGGTTGCCGTCGTACTGGCAGCGTTCACGATCCCATACGGCATGTTGCAGCTCGTTATCGGGCCGGTCGCCGACCGGGTCGGCAAGGCGCGCGTCCTGACCTGGGCCCTGATCGCCTATGCCGCAGCGACGGCCGGCTGTGCCTTCGCGCCCGACCTCGAATCGCTGACGCTGCTGCGCGCCTTGTCCGGGGGTGCCAGTGCCGGGCTGATCCCTGTCTGCCTCGCCTACATCGCCGACGCCACCCCCTACAAAGATCGGCAGGTCACGCTGAGCCGCTTTTTGGGTGGTGTCGTGTTCGCGCAGATCCTGGCGGGGCCGATCGGGGGCGCCTTCGGACAGTTCATCAGTTGGCGCGGCGTGTTCCTCGTGCTCGCCGCCGCAGCGCTCGTGCTGGCAACCAGCGTCCTGTGGCACTTGCGCCGCCTGCCGGCCCCACCCTCGGCCGCCGCCCCGCCCCGCAGCTATGCCCGGCTCGTCGAACACGGCCCGCGCAACCTGCTCCTGCTCACCACGTGGGATGGCGTGGTCTTCACCGGCACCGTGCCGTTCATCGCGCCGTTCCTGCACGAGCGGTTCGGCCTGTCCTACGCCGTGGCCGGGCTCGTCCTCGCATGCTTCGGGCTCGGCACGCTGATCTACATCCGGACGGCCAAGCAGATCATCCCGCTGTTGGGCGAGCGCGGCCTGGTGATCGCCGGCGGGTCGGTCGGCGCCGTCGGGATGGCGCTCGCCGCCAGCTCCGGCACCCCCCTGCTCTATGTTCCCGCCGAAGTTCTGCTCGGCCTCGGTTACTTCATGCTGCACTCCGTGCTCCAGGCTCGAGCGACCGAGCTGCTGCCGGGTGCGCGCAGCACCGCTACCTCCGGCTTCGCGTTCATGCTGTTCATGGGCCAGGCCCTCGGTGCCCTGATCTGCGCCCGCGGCATCGAAGCGATCGGCTACCGAGCCGTCTTCGCAGCCGATGCCGGCGGGATGTTCGTGCTTGGCGTCATGCTGTGGCGGCTATTCGGCATCGCTCCAAACTGACGCCTACTCGGAATCGCCACACACTGAAGGCGGAGTGGCCGCCGTCGCGAACTGCAGCAGGCACGGCCCATAGCGCAGGCTGAACGTGCTGCTGATCCCGCCGGCGTGACCGTTCAGCCCTGGCGGGCGGTCGATCACCAGCAACGCTCCCTCCTTCGCCTTCAGCCGCTGGAACAACTGGGCCCGCGTGTCCGCGTCCGACATGAACGTGTCACCGGTGAACTGGGCGATCGCGACCCGGGTGCGGGATGGCTGGGCGTCCACCATCAGCGCCCGCAAATCGTCGTCCTGCGCCGACAGATTGACGCTCGCTCCGGATCCCTGTGCCGCCGGAACGATCGCGATCACCACGTCAGCCAGCCCGGCCGTATCCAGCATTTGCAGCGACGTCCAAGCCCCCCGCGAATCCCCGGCCACCACCACCATCCGGTAGCCGGACCGCCGCAACACCGGCAGCTCGTCGCGCAACCACCCGGCAGCCCGGATGGCGGTGTCCACGGCGGGCGCCCGGTCGAACCGGATGACGTCGAACCCGGCATCGTTGAACGCCCGCACATACGGCGGCGGCTGCAACCCACGTAAATCGACATTGGCCTGCGAGCCGATCGCCCACACCACCACCCCCCGCGCCGCCGCCGGGCCATGCCACAGGAAGTGCTGATCCGGCACGAACCCATAGTTGATCGTGTCCACCAGCGGCCCGGGCGGCGGCGCCGGGTGCCACTCCCGGCCCGGCCAGACGATCGACAAATCTTCCGCATAGGGCCGGCAGTCGGTGCCGCCATGGTCGGTGCACAGCTGGACCGCCCGGCGGCCCGCCTCCTCGACCGTTTTGGCCCCCTGGTACCAGCCGGAATACCACCCCATCTTGCCATTGCTGCCCACAGCGAACGCCCGCGGCGTGCCGCTCAGCAGCCACTCGGAATACGCCGCCCGCCCGGCCGCATCCAAAGCCGGCACCGCCGCCGGGTCGAGCACCGGTTGGGCGCGGCCTTCCTGAGCAGGCGCAACACCGGCCAACAGCACCCATGCCGCCATCCACGCCATACGCATCCGCTTGCCGCTCCTTCGCTTCGGGGCTATGCGCGAGCTTTGCCCCATCGGAGTATCACCCTGCCATGCCCGTGCGAGATGTGAAAAAGGTCGTGCTCGCCTATTCCGGCGGGCTGGATACCAGCGTGATCCTCCGCTGGCTCCAAACCACCTACAACTGCGAGGTCGTCACCTTCACCGCCGACCTCGGCCAGGGTGAGGAGCTGGAACCCGCCCGCAAAAAGGCCGAGCTGTTCGGGGTCAAGCAGATCTTCGTCGAGGACGTGCGCGAGGAGTTCGTGCGCGACTTCGTGTTCCCGATGTTCCGCGCCAACACGCTGTACGAGGGCCAATACCTGCTCGGCACCTCGATCGCCCGCCCGCTGATCGCCAAGCGCCAGATCGAGATCGCCGAGATGGTCGGCGCCGACGCCGTCGCCCACGGCGCCACCGGCAAGGGCAACGACCAGGTGCGCTTCGAAATCGCCTATTACGCGCTGAAGCCGGACGTGACGGTGATCGCCCCCTGGCGCGAATGGGACCTCACCAGCCGCACCCGCCTGCTGGAATTCGCCGAGCAGAACCAGATCCCCGTCACCAAGGACAAGCGCGGCGAGGCCCCGTTCAGCGTCGACGCCAACCTCCTGCACAGCTCCAGCGAGGGCAAGGTGCTCGAGGACCCGGCCGAGGAGGCGCCCGAATTCGTCTACCAGCGCACCATCCGCCCCGAGGACGCGCCGGATCAGGCCACCGTCATCAGCATGGAGTTCGAGCGCGGCGACGCAGTGGCGATCGACGGCCTCCGCCTGTCCCCCGCCAGCCTGCTGACCCGGCTGAACGAGTTGGGCAAGATCAACGGCATCGGCCGGCTGGACCTGGTGGAGAACCGCTTCGTCGGCATGAAGTCCCGCGGCGTGTACGAGACGCCGGGCGGCACCATCCTGCTGCACGCCCACCGTGGCATCGAGAGCATCACCCTGGACCGCGAGGCCGCCCACCTCAAGGACGAGCTGATGCCGCGCTATGCCGAGCTGATCTACAACGGATTCTGGTTCAGCCCGGAGCGCCGCATGCTGCAAGCTGCCATCGACGAGAGCCAGCGCAGCGTTTCCGGTGTGGTGCGTTTGAAGCTGTACAAGGGCAATGTGACGGTGATCGGCCGCGAGAGCCCGAACAGCCTGTATTCCGCCCGCGTCGTGACGTTCGAGGACGACCAGGGCGCCTACGACCAGGTGGACGCGCAAGGCTTCATCAAGCTGCAAGCCTTGCGGCTGCGGCTGGGTGCTGCGGTGGGGCGCAAGGGAGGAATGCTGTAGCGGCGCGGGCCGAGGGATCGAACCTGCCGTAGGCTCCCAAGGCCCTCCCCCGACCAGTCAGGCGGAGCTGAGCGCATTGACGCCGGGAATGCGGACGTCCCGCAATCCCTTCGCTGGTTCACCACAGCCGCCGCGGCTGCGGACGCTTCGTCGATGAACCTGGTAGACCGTTTTCTCGGGGAGGGATGGGCCGGGCCGATCGATCGTGATGCTGCGGCCGTCTGGTATCCGCCCGCCATGGCGCGTCAGAGTCTATAGTCCAAGGCTCTCCCTGATCCGTCCATACACCATCCGGCCCGAAACAGCCGTGCGCCACAACCGGTGGAACGGAATCGGTTTCAGGGTGGTGATCGGCATATCCAGCTGCTCGGCGGCCGCCCCGAGCACGCGTTGGGCAATCTGCATGCCCATGGCGGTCGCCATAGCAACACCGCGGCCGTTATAGGCCAAAGATGCCAACACGCCCGGCGCGGGTTCGTGGAAATGCGGGTAGTGGTCGGTGCTGATGGCCAGTTGTCCGTTCCAGAAATGCGACCAACCGATTCCCTGCAACGCCGGCCATAGCCGTTCCGAATAGTCGATGAGGTATTGGTAAGCGTCCCGGTCGACGATGTCTCTCGAGGGCGAGCGCCCGCCCATCAACAGGCGGTTCCATGCATCGAGACGATAATATACCGTCATGCTGGCGATCTCGAACAGAACCGACCGGCACGGCATCATTGCCTCGGCAAGTGCCTCCGGCAGTGGTTCAGTCGCCGCGATCATGCTGAACACGGGAATGATCGAGCGCTTCAGCCCCTGCCACAACCCATCCGTGTAGCCATTCGTGCAGAGCACCAGCCAGTCGGCCGTGACTGCACCGCCCGGCGTCGTGATGCGCCAGCCACGCTCTGCCTGCTCGGTCCGCAAAGCCGGGCTGCCGGCGTGGATGCGCGCACCGGCACTCTGCGCCGCCCGGGCCAGTCCACGGGCGTAGCCGAGCGGATTGACGTTGCCGCCGCGCGAATCGGTCATGCCGCACAAATACTGGCTGGTCCCGGTCGCGGCCCGCATCGCGTCCCTGTCCAGCAGACGCACCGGCGCGCCATGCGCCTGCCACTTCGCCGCCGATGCCTCCACACTCGTGGCGTAGCGCTTGGTTTTGGCGGCGCGGATGGTGCCGCCCCGACGGGCCTCGCAGACGATCTGGTGGCGCTCGATCAGGTCGAAGACGCGCTGGGGTGCCGCCCCGGAGAACGCCACCATGCGCCGGCCCATCTCGGTTCCGAAATCGGCCTCGATTTGGTCAGGGTCGAATTTGAGCCCTGGGTTGACCTGCCCGCCATTCCGGCCCGAAGCGCCCCAGCCGATTTCGTTAGCCTCCAGCAGGCGGACGTCCACTCCCTTTTCGGCCAGATGAAGTGCCGCCGACAGGCCGGTGAAGCCGCCGCCAACGATGGCGACATCGGCCCGGACCTCGTCCTCCAGTGGTGCAGTGCTAGGCGCCGGACCGGCCGTGTCGGCGTATAACGAACGTGGCAGGGCGCGGCGGCTCATCCCAGGAGGAACTTGTTCCACTTAGCCAAGACCTCGTCGTGGTTATCCGTCCACCAAGCGACGTTGTAGATCAGCATCTGGCTCAAGATATCCGGTGCCGTCGGTAATTGGCTTAGCCGCTCGGGAGGGATCAGGGCCGCCGCCTTGCTGTTCACGAAGCCATACGGGATCAGGAAAGAGATACGCGCCTGCGGCACTGCCATGGTGATGAAGGCCGAGAACTTCTGCGCATTGTCCTTGTTCTTGGCACCTTTCGGGATGGCCCATACGTCGGTGCGCAGCAGCCCGTCCTTCCAAACCGGGGCCGCCTTGGCCCCCGTCTGCTGGATGGCGTAGATGCGGCCATTCCACAGGGTCGCCATGACCACTTCGTTGTCGTTCAGCAACTGCGCGGGAATGGCGCCGGCGGTCCACCACTTGTCGACGTCGGGCTTGATCTTCCCCAGGCTGGCATAGGCTTTGTCGATGTCGATAGGATACACCTTGTCCTTCGGGACGCCCGTCGCCATCACCGCCACCTCTAAATCGGGTGCCAATCCCCCCGACCCGGCCTGCAGTGAGCGGGCGCCGGGGAACTTTTTCGTGTCCCACAGGTCTGCCGCGCCGGTCGGCACGGCGCCCTTGAACGCGTCGGTCCGGTAGCCGAAGATCTGACCGTAAGGGAGCATGTCGACGGAGTATTTGTAGCGGAACGCCGAGTCGATGTTATCAACGTCGAACAGCGAGTAATCGATAGTCTCCCAATAATCGCCCTTGCGCTCCAAGTTCAGCACGGAGGAGCGGTCGAACTCCCCAACGTCGTATTCGATGTTGCCGGTATCGACCATGGCCTTCACTTTCGAAGTGTCGGGCCCCTGCGACTCGATGACCTTGATGCCGCTCAGTTCCTCGAACGGCTTGAAATAGGCCTCTCGCTGCGCGTCCTGGAACGCACCGCCGTAGGAACACACACGCACTTCGCCGCTGCCCTTCAACTTGTCGGGAAAGTCCTTGACCGCCGGTAGGTTCGGCGTGGCGGCATAGGCGGGAAACGCCAGCGACCGCGTCATCGCGGCGGCGGCGGCGGCGGTCAGTCCCCAGCGTGCGGCGTTCGCGATGAAGCGCCGCCTACTGTAGTCGGCCACGTGCGGCGGTTCGGCCGCCATGCGGGCTAGTAAGGTCTTCAGCGGGTCATCGGTCATGGGGGCTCCTTCATAGGGGGCGGGTGCGAAGTCGTTGCGTGCGCCGCCGCAGCAGCTCGGCTGCAAACATCAGCGCGGTCGTGGTCACGATCAGCAAAGTCGAGGCAGCGGCGATGGTCGGATCGATATCATATCGGATCTCGTCGAACATGCGACGAGGCAGCGTTACCGCCCCGGTGCCGGACAGGAACAACGACACCAGCAGTTCGTCGAACGAGGTGATGAAGGCGAATACCGCGCCCGCGAACATGCCCGGGGCGATCAGCGGCAACGTGACTTGGCGGAACGTGGCGAGGGGTGGCGCGCCCAGGCTGGCTGCGGCCTGCTGCAGCCGCTTGTCCACCCCCGTCAGCGCGGCCGACACGTTGATCACGACGAAGGGCACCGCCAGTGTCGTGTGCCCCAGCACCAAGGCTAGTGGATTACCAACCAACCCATATCGCGCATAGACGAAATAGGCACCGATCGCGACGATGATGCCGGGCACGATCAGTGGCGACAGCACCAGCGCGTTCACCAGACGCTTGCCGGGAAACCACCCCGCAGCCAGCCCGATCGCTGCCGGTGTGCCGAGTAGGAGGGACAGCACCGTCACCATGACGGCCACCCGCACACTCATCAGCGCGGCGCCGGTCCACTCCGAACTCGCGAAGAAGGCGCCATACCAGCGCAAGCTCCAGCCCGGTGTTGGGAATTGCAGATACGTTCCGGACGAGAAGGATAGCGGCACCACGATCACGACCGGCAGCACCAGAAACAGCAGGATCGTCCATCCCAGCAGCGAGAGGCCGAACCGCCGCACTCACACCGCCCCGGGTAGCACGATACGTGCGCCGAGCAGGCGCGATAGCCCGGCGGTGACCGCCACCACGAGCGCCAGCAGCACCGCGGCCATTGCGCTCGCCTCGGGCCAGGCCAGATTGCTGACCTGGTCTGAGATCAGCACGGCCGCCATGACGTCGGACGGGCCGCCCACCAGCACCGGGGTGATGTAGAAGCCGATCGACAGCGTGAAAACGAGCGTTACCCCCGCCGCCAATCCTGGCCGGGCAAGCGGCAGAACCACCTGCCGCATGGTGCCCCAGGGCGTCGCTCCCAGGCTCTGTGCCGCCCGCACCAACCGCCAATCCAATCCTCGTAGCGTGGCATAGAGCGGCAGCACCATGAAGGGCAGCAGCACGTGCACCATGGCGAGGCAGACGGCGAAGCGCGTGTTCAGCAGCCTCACCGGGCGGTCCGCCACCCCGATCCAAAGCAGCACGCTGTTGATGATGCCGTGCCGCTCGAGCAGCGCCATCCAGGCATAGGACCGCACGAGGATGCTGGTCCAGAACGGCACGAGCACGAGAAGCAGCAGCAGATTTGCCTGCGCCGCTGGCTTCTGCGCTAACCAGTACGCCAGCGGGAAGGCCAGCAGCAGGCAGGTGCCCGTTACGATGGCGCTGATAGTTAGCGTGATGGACATCACCCGCCAAAACACATCTCCGTCGAACAGAGACCTATAAGGTGCCAAGGACCAGCCTTGCGGGTGCACGCTGCGAGCAAGCATGTCGAGCACCGGATAGGCATAGAATAGCGCCAGGAAAATCACCAACGGCAAAACCAGCATGCCCGTCGGCAACGTCCTCGTCCGGAACAAGCCCGACACGGCGGTGGAGCGGACGAGGGCGTCGGACATGGCGTCTCCCGGGAGCGACGATTATTGACAGGCAAAATCCATGCCGGTCTTGTCAAGCCCGTCGCCAGCGCCGCATCATGGGTGATTACCCGTTGGCGGAGGCCTTAGCATGGACGGCAGCGCGGCATCGTCCCCTCGCCACGACCGCGCCGGCGCGGCTGTTGAATTGCGAGCGGTTGCAAAGCATTACGGCCCGCACCGCGCGATCGACGCCCTCGACCTAAAAATCCATCCCGGCGAGTTCATCACCCTGCTCGGCCCCTCCGGATCGGGGAAGACGACGACGTTGATGCTAATCGCCGGCTTCGAAAAGCCGAGTACTGGCGAGATCCTGATCGGCGACGCGCCCATGGTCCGCCTGCCGCCGTATCGCCGCAACGTGGGCATGGTCTTCCAGAGCTACGCCTTGTTCCCCCACTTGACCGTCGCAGAAAACATCGGCTTTCCCCTGAAGCAGCGCGGCGTTGGCCGGGCCGATCGAGATGCAGCGGTGCGGCGGATGCTGGACCTGGTGCAGTTGCCCGGCTTTGCCGCGCGCTATCCGAAGCAATTGTCGGGTGGGCAGCAGCAGCGCGTGGCCATCGCCCGCGCGATCGTGTTCAACCCGCGCGTGCTTCTGATGGACGAGCCGCTAAGCGCGCTCGACAAGCAGCTGCGCGAAAACCTGCAGCTTGAGATCAAACGTCTGCACGATCGCTTAGGTATCACCTTCATCTATGTCACGCACGATCAGCGGGAAGCGCTGGTGATGTCGGACCGTGTCAGCGTCATGAATGAGGGCCGCATCGAGCAGCTCGCCGAGCCGCACGCGCTGTATGACGCGCCGGCGAACCGCTTCGTCGCCTCATTCATTGGCGAGGCGAACTTCGCAGCGGTTTCGGCGGTGTCCGTCAGCGAGCCCGGGCTGGCAGCCTCGACGGAATGGGGCATCACGGTGCAGGCGCCGCATCAGCCGCACTTACCCGGTTGCTCGTGCATGGTGCGGCCGGAGCGGATGATGGCTGGTCCGCCCGGCATGGTGCCACCCGGACAGAATGGCCTGACTGCTACGGTACGGGAGGTTATTTTCATGGGTGAGGCCACGCGGTACGGTCTGGAAACCGCGAGTGGGCAGGTTGTGTTGGTCAAGCAACAGAACCGCGCCGGTTCACCGTTATTGCAGCAAGGCAGCGAGGCACTGGTCACCTGGGCGGTGGCTGACACTCGCTTGGTTTCTTGATGGGCATCGTCCACCGTGCGCCAGACAAACGGTCAATCCACTTGGCTGCTTTCAATCACGGCGGGCTGTAAGGCCAGTCCTGGCGTCGCCCAGCGGTTTCATCGGATGGTGACTTCAGCCTCGAGTATCAAACCGCGAGACGGAGATGCTCCAGCGCCTGTTCAGCACCACCGGGTCTGAGCCTATCACGCTGATGACCCGGCCGTGTGCGTAGGCAGTATTTCCCGCTCAACCAAACTATCAGATCCTTGTAGGATCGCTACAGCTCAAGAGCGCTCAGGGATGGATGCTCGTCCGGCCGCCGTCCCAGCGACCAACGGAATTTGCGGTCGGTTTCTCGGATTGGAAGATCGTTGATGCTGGCGATACGGCGGCGCATCAGGCCGTACGCGTCGAACTCCCAGTTCTCGTTGCCGTAGGAGCGAAACCAGCTTCCACTATCGTCATGCCATTCATATGCAAAACGGACGGAAATACGGTTCTCACCGAAAGCCCAGAGCTCCTTAATCAGCCGGTAGTCGAGCTCCCGGGCCCATTTCCGCGTGAGAAAGGTGACAATGGCCTGGCGGCCGTTGAGGAATTCGGCGCGGTTGCGCCACTGGCTGTCCTCCGTGTAGGCCAACGCCACGCGGCCCGGATCGCGCGTGTTCCACGCGTCCTCAGCGAGTCGAACCTTCGTGGCGGCACTGTCCGCGGTGAAAGGTGGCAGTGGCGGACGTTCCGGTTCCATCTTCAAACTCCTTCATGGGCGGCGAGCCTGTCGCGCAGCCTGGCGTTGTCCGCCTCCAGTTCCACCAAGTGTTCTCGCAGCTTCTGCACTGCCGGCGCAATCTCTGCTTCGGTGAAGCGGGGCGTGATGTGCTGCGGGCAATTCCAGTCGAATGCCTCGAGGCGTAGGCGCACGATCCGCGCGGGTCTCGCTTTGCCGGCTTCTGCGGCCACGAGCTTGCTCAGTGCGGGGTCCCCATCCAGCGTTAGCGTTTCCACATGCGCATAGATCTTCAATCGGGTTCGCGTAGGGTAGTCCATCAGCAACAACGCGGCGCGGCTGTCGGCTGCCAGATTGCCGGCGCTGATATACTGCCGGTTGCCACGGTAATCGGCGAAGGCCAGCGTCTTGTCGTCCACGACTTTGAGGAAGCCACGCGGACCGCCGCGATGCTGCACGTAGGGCCAACCCGTCTCCGAAACGCTCGCCATGTAGAAGCTGTCCCGCGCCGCGATGAAGGCGGATGCGTCGGGTGTCAACCGGTCGAACGCCCGGTGCCCGGGAAAGTCGTGCCACATTTGTTCGCTCCCCATTGCGATCTGGGCTGCTCGCACGCTCGGGGTCAGCGCAATGTCCAGAAATCCATACGGCATGGTGAAACACCTAATTAAGTCGGGAGCAGACCGGCAGGTGGCAGTCAATGCCGGCCTGCGCCGGATTCAGGCTGCGGAGGCGTGAACGACTGGAAAGTCGATGTCAGTCTCCGCCACCACGTTCAGCAGGTTGGTGAAGATGTTTTCTGCGGTGACGGCGATGATCTCGACGATCTCGCCGACGCCGAAGCCGGCGTCCCGCACGGTGCTCAGGTCAGCGTCGCTGATGTGCCCCCGCTGGCGCACGATCGTGGCGGCGAAATGCACAGCGGCGTTCGCCTTTGCGTCGCTCGATGCACCGCTTCGGTTTAGCGCGACCTCCTCGGGGGTGATCTTCGCTAGGTTCAAGCCGAGATAGGTGTGCGCCGAAAGGCAGTAATCGCATTGGTTTACCTGCGCCACGGCCAGGGCGATCCGCTCGCGTGTCTTGACGTCGAGTGTCTTCGCGAGAGCCGCGTTGTTGGCTGTGAACCCCTGCAATGTTGCTGGGCTGCTGGCAATCAGTCTGAACATGTTGGGAACGACGCCGAGTTGTTTATGCACGGCATCGAGAACCGACTTCGAGGCTTTGGGAACGTCGTCACGGGCGGGAATGGGTAAGCGGGACATGGGGCTCTCCTCCAGGAACCGGAAGTCGGTTCGTGGCGGAATACCTGATACCTATCGCGTGTAAACATAATGCGCTAATTCCAATATCGTATCTCTCATCCAATGGAAGAATGATGGATCGGCTCGAGGCAATGCGGATCCTGCTGCTGAGTGTCGACAGGGGCAGTTTTTCGGCGGCGGGCCGGGAACTGCGCATGCCCCTGCCCACGGTGAGCCGAAAGGTGAGCGACCTGGAAGCGCATCTTGGTGCCCGCCTCCTGGTCCGAACGACGCGCAGGCTGGCCCTCACCGATGCAGGCACGGAGTACGTGGCCTCGGCGCGGCGGATCCTCGGAGACATAGAGGAGGCGGAGCGAATAGCGGCTGGCGAGTTCCAGTCCCCACGCGGCGACCTCGTCCTCGCCGTGCCGGTCCTGTTCGGACGCTTGCATGTTCTGCCGATCGTTACCGCGTTTCTCGGCTGCTATCCCGACATCAACGTCCGGCTGCACCTGTCAGACCGGAACGTTGATCTGATCGGCGATCACGTGGATATGGCGGTTCGCATTGGGCCGTTGCCGGATAGCAGCATGGTCGCAACCCGCATAGGCTCGATGCGAACCGTCACATGCGTCAGCCCAGTGTTGCTCGCGGGACAGGATGAGCCAGCGTCTCCGGATGATCTCGCGGCGCTGCCATGCGTCAGCTTCGACGCGATGTCTCCAAGGCTGGTATGGCCTTTCCGGAATATTGGGAAGGCAGCAATGCAAGTCCCGATCAGGCCCCGCCTGAGCGTGTCCACCGCCGAGGCGGCAGTCTGGGCAGCAGCGCAGGGTATCGGCGTCACTAGAGTGCTGCACTATCAATGTGCGGAAGCCCTGAGCACCGGATCACTGCGGCTCATCCTCACGCCGTTCGAGGTCGAACCGCTCCCCGTGCACCTGATCCATGCGGCGCGTGGCGGCCTGCCACTCAAGATGCGGGTGTTCCTGGATTACGCCACCACTCGCCTGCGCCAGACATTGCAAGGCAGACGCTCTCAGCGCAGCGAAGGGAACTGACGAGTGCAAGGTTGGCGAGGTTTCGGAACGTGAGTACAGTGCCGAGTGCGGGGCCATCAGACCAGAGCCGTATCGCCTGGCTGCACGCGATCACTCAAGACGGGGCTCACGACCTTGACAGCAGTCGCGCCTAGTCCAGAGCAGCGAAGTCGCGCGATCACGTCGGAGCGGGGTGTCGGCATTCCAATTCATGAGCAGCCCTTGCTGGGCGACACTCCACACCGACCGACAGGCTGGCCGATGCGACGATGGCTGCTGGCGATTGCGACACCTGCGATCATGGCGGCCCTGCCGTCGACTCTTTGGACGCATGTCGCAGGGCGGCCGGTTTACGGTCCGCAGGCCTATTGGCCGGAACCAGATCGCCACATCGCCGATGCGGTCGATATCGCCAGCTTCCGCGGCTTTGACCCAACCGGTCATTCTGATAGCTCCACGGCAATCGACGCAGCCATTGCGACGGGCAAAACGGTGCTCGTGCCGAGCGGGTCCTTTCACGTCCTTCACATGCTATCCCTACGACCTGGTCAGCAGATGGTCTGCATGGGCCGGACCGCTTCTCAAATCACAGTCGGCCCCGACTTCTCGCCCACTGACCCAGGTGTCATCGAGTTGGCGTCCAGTGAGACCGGCGCCGGTATTCATGATTGTGGGATCACGTTCGCACAGTCCAGCCTTCAGGCGTCGCGGGCTGCGTTCAGGACGCTGGCGCAGGGCTGCAATGTAGACAATGGCGCAACGGCGGGAAGCGGCTGCGCCTACCCACCAGCCATCTATGCACCCAACGCTGCGAGATTTCAGGTAGAACGCGTGCGCATTTCGGGCGCGTGGGACGGACTGTCTGCTCCTGGAAACCCCGGAGGCTTCTGGATCAACGACCTGGAGGTCGGCGCCCTACACGTCGGAGTCCAGTGGGACGGCGGGCTGGACGCATGCCACGTCAATGGGCTGCACATCTGGCCGTTTGGCTTCAACGGCTACACTCCCGTCTATGGTGACGGGAACAACATTGGCGCGAAGATAGGCCGGTGCGACGCCCAGGTGCTCCAGGACGTGTTCACGTCCGAGGCGCAACTGGTCGTGACGGCGCCGGCAACGATCTTGGGTCTGCAACTCGACGGTAACGGGGCGAACCTGGTCGTCAATCAGAGCAACGCGTCGGGGTCGCTCGGCCCCATCAAGATCACGAACTGGCAGTCCAGCAAGGGCTACCCCAGCGTGTCAGCGATTCAGGTCTCGGCTGGAAAACTCATTGCCGACAACGGCTACATGTTCGGCGGCTCGGCGCAGGCGACACCGATGATATCGGTGACAGGCGGCACCGTGCTCTTGGAGAGCACGGTGGTGGACCTCAAGGCCATCGACGCGCCAGTCGCCGAGGTTACCGGAGGCACGATGATTCTGCGTGCGTTATCGATCGACCCCTTTGCGCTCCCATATGGCGGCAATGGCAATCAGTACGGCCTGGCGTTTACCGCGCCCCTGGTGGAGGAGATTGGTCCAGGCGTGCTTGATGTCCAGGGGATGAAGTTGCCGCAGATCGGCGGTGGCGCAGGCGTTGCACTCCAGTTCTTCAACGACATGGCCGGCAACGCCGCTCAGGGCAATGATTTTAGCGGGTGGAGTTACCGCCCGCCATCCAGCATGTCAGCGGGCACCTACGGCCCAAACCGTGCGCCGGAGACCCTCATGACCCCCGTCGCCGCTGTCGTGCCGGGCGGCGCCATGACTCCTGCTTATCAGATACAGACCGGTCGAGCGACGCTGACCGATTCGGGCTATAAATTCGATTTTTGCCTGCAATTCAATCCGACCGCCGTGTCGGGCAGCGGCCAGCTCTATATTCCGCTACCATACATGCTGGCTGCCCGATCGCGTAAAGCTTTCGTCTTAGGCGAGTCGATCGGGATCAAGCTCGACGCCGACTTTGCCCAGCTGAGTGCCGTTTACGACGCGGCCCACAACGCTGTGATGCTTGTGGAAAGGGGCAGCGGGATGCCGATGATCTCACAGCCGATTACGACTCAGAACCTCACAAATAACGTGCTGGTCAGCCTTACGGTCTCGGGCGACATCACCCCGCCCTAGTCGTCTTGTTTCCCTCTTCTTCATGGCGGCTCACGGATTTAAGTGGCAAACATACCCACAGGCGATACATTTGCGGAATGTGTGCGCAGCCGGCGTTTTCAAAATTATCCGGAATAGCACCCATAGCCGTTCTGTCGTGCAGCAGGCCGCTGTTCTTACGTCCGGTCAGGGAGAGCCTAGTCGGGCAAATCCCACCCATCAATGGTTCGCGTATCCACCTGTTTCAAGACGGTGCGCGGTCCGTCGGTGAGGGAGGCTCGAGCCACGAACAGGGCTTAGTTGACGAGTGCGTTCAGATATTCCGCCGTGCGGTGCCAAAAGATACCGTACACCGTGCATCCCGAAATTTTCGGGATCGCTTCCAACTTTGATCGAGGTGAACGCTTTGTCTTTGAAACGAGGGACGCCGATGTCGGGTATTTTTCGAAGGCGACATGATCCTCTCGCCTCACTACCTGGCCGCGCTAACGCGGTTAGCTAAGTTCGCGTTGGATAATGAGCGTGTTGGCTATGTGGCGGCCTACGGCAACCACTTGTTGACTCCTGATGTTCGAATCGAATCACAACAAAATCGAACGCGGGCCGGGACATCTCCCCAAAAGCCATTGAGGATTGCAGCATGGTGCCAATTACCATTGATCTAAATGTTCGAGACGCTTTCAAGGGAAGCACAGTTGACGCCATTCGACGTGCCCAAGTTGCGGCCACCCTCCCATTCGCCATTGCCGCGATCAACCTGAATGGCGATCTCAACATAGGGGTGATGATGCGGACGGCAGTTTCCTTTGGCGCAGCCCACATGTTCCTGTTTGGCCAGCGCCGCTTCGATCGCCGTAGCACGGTGGGCGCCCATAACTATGTCGAGCTGGTTCAAGTCGTCTGCACCATAGAGGACTATGCTGTGCCACGCGCCCTGTTCGACGCGACTCTCACAAGCTACGGCTACATGCCAGTTTTCGTCGAACAAGGCGGTGCCGACCTGCGAAAGTTTGATTTCCGCGGCACGGCCGGACCGCCATGTCTTGTCTTCGGCAATGAGGGATATGGTTTACCGGACAGCTTCATCGGCAGTGATCAGCGGGTATCAATCGCGCAACGGGGCGTGGCTCGCAGCTTGAACGTTAGCGCAGCCGCGGCGATCGCGTGTTTCGCCTGTGCGTCGCAGCTGGAGTAAACCGACTGAGTTGGCCGGGCGGATCATCGTTGGTGACGAGGTTGGACAAAGCTCCTGATCATTGCAATGCGGCGGAAGTCGAACAGGAGGCACCCGCCAAGACGGAGTTTCGGTAAATGACCACGGAACGGCAGTGACGTATGATACGCTACAGAATTGTTGAGAAAGCTAAAACCGCTGCGAGAACCCAGCCAGAATTGTCCGACGCAGGCCGAATTGTGGTGCGCCGACGCCCACGCCGGTGCCATCCCTGATCTCGTACTTCCGATCCAGCAGGTTTATGACGTCGAACCGCAGTTGGGTCTGGCCGATATAGCCGGTCTTGATCGTCTGCACTGCGGACAAGTTGATCGTATAGTAGCCCGGCAGCGCGCGCCCGTTTGGCACGTCCCCGTTGGCGGAGCTGTAATCGGCCCGCAGCCCACTCCCGACTAGTAGGTCAGCTGATAACCGCGTCGGTGCTCTCGTCCCCTCGAACAGGGTATAGGCCGCCCCACCGGACCCCGTCCAACGCTGGTCGTGATCAAGATGGATCCAGCGGCCCGCGATATACTGGAGCTCGGCGGCGCTGAAGTCGAACTGCGACGAGACGATATCCTTCCCGATCGCGCGGGAATAGGCGACATTGCCGTAGAGCGAAAGCGGGCCGCGGTCATACGACGTGCTGAACTCGACGCCGTCCACCTGACCTTTGCGATAGTTGAACGCCGAGAGGATAATCGGGGCGCCGAACTGGCCTTCGTCGATCAGGTTCCGGGCCGATTTGAAATACGAGTCCAGCCCCATGCGCAGCCCACGTAGGACAACCTGATCGATCCCCGCGTCAAAGTAGTTGTCGCGCTCCGCCTTCACGGTGTCGTTCTGGCTGATCTCCGAGGCGGCCGAAGTGTTCGCGAACTGCGCAATACTGTTGTTTGAGACTAGTTCGAAAGGCGGGGGCGTGAAATATCGGGAGTAGCCGCCATGCACCGTCGTGCCCTCGATGGGTTGCCAAACCACGTTGATACGAGGACTGACCTGATTTTCGTGGGTGTACTCATCGACCTGATCGAAACGGAGGCCATAGTTGACGGTCAATTTGGGCAGCACTCGCCACTCGTCCTGACCGTACAGGCCGAACAGTGTGCCGGTCTTTCCAGTGCCCTCATGGATGTTGAACGGTGTGTCGAGGAAAGCCGCGCCGTCCGCCGTGCCGGGTGTGGAGACGACCAGCGAGTCCGTCTTGGAGACGCTGCGCTCCCCAAGCACCTGGAAACCTGTGCGAACGGTATGCTGGTTGTTGATCCGCCAGCTCGCATCGGTTTGCTCACCGGTGGAGAGCACCGAACGTGCCGCTGTTTGTGAAACGCCGTTGAAGAGCAGGTCTCCGATCGGGTCTGGCGTATAGTACAGGCTACTATAGCGGGTGAAGAGCGACGTTTGCACGTCCAGCGCGCCCCACTGCTTTTGCAGCGACAGGATGGCGAAGTCGGTGATCTCGCGCTGGTGCTCGGTTAGATTGGCGCTGTCGAAATTACTTGTCCCGTTGACGGAGAGGCCGAGCGAAGGCGACTGCCCGGGGTTGTTCGGCAGCTCGAAGACTTCGTTCGAGTAACCGGCCAGCAGGCTTATCCGCGTGGTGTCGTCGAGCAGCCCCGACACGTGCGCCAGGCCATGCGTCTGGTTTGAAAGGTCGTGAATCGGGTTGAAGTTGCTCGTCGGGTTCTCGATGCCCACGCGATTGTGGAGAAAATCGCCCGTGTAGAAATAGTCGATCGCACCGACCGAGCCGCCATAGGAGATGCTTGGCTGGAAGTAATCTCTGGCGCCGCCGTAGATAGAAATTTCGCCGCCAGGATCAGTCCGCCCCGACTTGGTGGTGATGTCGACCACGGCCGCCGTGTTGAAGCCGTATTGCGCCGGCAGCGACCCGGTTATGAGAGAGAGGGAATGCGCGAAGCGGGTCTCGAGCGACTGACCGAAAACAGCCAAGCCCTCGGGGAGTTGAACTCCGTCTAGGCGAAATTGTACCTCGTTGTGGTCGCCTCGAACATGGATCTGGCCGAAGGAGTCCTGCGCCACGCCGGGTGCCTGTAGCAGGGTCTGATTCAGGGACGCGTTATCGCCCTGCGGCAAGGTTTCGATCGTAGCTCGGCTGAAATCGTAGCGGGTGGCGCCTAGACTAGGCTGCAACTGGCTCCTCGCCTGGTCCAGCCGACGGCTGATGACGTCGAGGGCCGGCAATGTGATATCGCCGTCGCTGGCGAGCCGGACCGCGGGTGCCGCTTCGGACTGGGTTCCCGGCTCAACGGCTGCGACCGGCGTGATCGTGCCGGCCGCCATCACACTGCTAAGCACGACGGCGTTCCGTAATCTCATCATGGGCATCCTGACCACTCGCATTCCGTCGAGAGGACGGTATGATATACTATACGGTCCTACATGATGTTATCCTGTCAATGCACCCTCGCCAGCTGCCAGTGCCTGCCGGCATGACCGTCGCCCGCAAGACACAGTCCTGTCCTGGATGGCTACCCCTCTGCGCGGCCCTGATGGCGCACGCGATTACGGCCGCGCTGCTGCTTCAGGGCCACCCGCCCGAGGCCGACGCACCACCTCCAGCGTCGATCGATGTCGTGCTGGAGGCGCCTCCGGTGCCGATGGCGCCACCACCGGAGGCGCCTGAGCCCCCGCCAGCAACGGCCCAGCCCGAACCTCCGGCAGGCCTGTCAGCGCCTCTTCCGCAAGCTGATCCGGAGCCGCTCACCGCGGTGCCGCCTGATGCACCGTTACCACCGCGCCAGCAGGAGCCCGCTCCCCCGCGGCACCTCAAGCGACCGCCTTCGCCGCTGCGAACGCGTGCGCCCCGTCCGGCTACGGTTATCGACGGCAGCCAGCCGCCCCTAACAGCCTCGCAAAGCGTGCCGGCGGCGCTCCCACCGGTTCAAGCCCCGCCCCAGCCTGCCTCTGCGGAGGCAATCGGCACCTGGCGTATCGCCTTGGCCGCCTGGCTGGCGCAACACCGAACCTATCCGGACGCCGCTCTCCGGGAGGGTGTAGAAGGGCGGGTGGTCGTGCGTTTCACCATCGATGCGTCCGGCCTCGTGACCGAGGTGGCGCTGGTCAGCAGCTCAGGTTCGGCTGTGCTCGATGAGGCGGCTGAGGTTCTGCTGCGGCGGGCGCAGCTTCCGCCACCCCCGCCACCGGTGCCGGGTCACCTGTCGATCACGCTGCCGCTGCGCTACAGTCTGGCCCCATGACGAATGCGGCGCTGCACAGAACCGTCAGACCGCGCGGTCGCATGTGGCGCATATTCCCTCGACTTCCACCATGGCGTGGGTAGCGCGGAAACCTTTGCTATGCGCCGCATGCTCGAGCGCTACCGCAACCCCCGTATCCTCAAGTTCGGAAACCGTACCGCACTGGCGGCAGATCAGGAATTGCACGGCATGGGCGTGAGCGTGGTCCGCCTCCAGGCAGGGAACGAAGGCGTTCAGCCGCTCGACCTTGTGGATGAGGTGTTCCTGTACCAGGAAGTCTAGCACGCGGTAGATCGTGGGGGGCGTCGCGTTGGCGCGGTTCTCCTTTAGGCGGTCGAGCAATTGATAGGCGGTACGCGGGCCATCGGCTTCCAGAATGAGCCGCAGCACCTGGCTACGAAGCTGCGTCAGCTGAACGCCTTTGCGCGCGCACCCGACGAGGGCGGCGTCGAGCGTGGCATCAATTCGCTTGGCTCTGGATATCCTAGATCCGGTTTTGCTCATAGGTATGCTCCTGCGCGCGACCGTATATCATACCGTCTCCTATCTGGCGCGACAGGGGGTCGCTCGCCAGAGTTGGCCAGTCGATTGGCCCGTGCCAACGGGCCAAGAGGGAACACCGTGCGCTCCGGCTGGACCGATGGTCCGGGAGCAGCCAGGGATACATCGGCGGTCTACCCCTAGTGCCGCAAACCAACTGCCCTTGCGCCGGATCGCGTCGAGTGTTGGCGACCGGCTGACCTGGGCGTGCACGAGCGCCGTCCCGACCCGCCCAAGCGGTAGGCGGATAAATTCGTTGCGGACCGCGGTGGCGCCGTCGGGCGCCACCGCGGCTCCCTCGTGCTCGGGTAGTGCAGCGTCCGCGTTTCGGGGCTGACCGTCAGCAGATCCGGACGGGAGCGCTCAGTTCCTGGAATCACTGACCTGGGAGCCTGGCCGCTGCGGATCGCCTGCCTCAACCCGTAAGCGCGAAGCCAATTTCGCCTACAGGACTGGAGTATCAAGAGCTTTGAACGCGTTCTAAGCCAGGGCTGATGGCACTATTGATCAACCACTCTGATCAATGCGTCAGCAATTTGAACTGGACGAGCGACGCCTGCAGTGCGCTCTTTTTTACCAACAACACGGCGAACGCGTGTGCAACGCAGCGGGGGAACAGTCTTTGACGGCACGCACCATCAACGCAGCTGGTAGGCTTGACCGCATCCCGGTCGGATCTTTCCACTGGCGACTGTTTACCCTCGTTGGCGCGGGAATGTTCTTCGACGGGTTGGATTCCTACATTGCCGCCGGTGCGTTGGGCGCCATGACGAAGACTGGGTTCTCCGACCTTGCGCATAACGCGAACTTCATTTCGGCGACGTTCGTCGGCATGACGATCGGAGCATTCGTTGCGGGGCTGATGGGCGATCGGCTGGGCCGTCGGCTGGCCTATCAGGTCAACCTGGCAATATTCGGCGTGGCCTCTCTCGTCGGCGCTTTTGTTCCAGACATCAATTGGCTGACTGCAGCCCGGCTCATCATGGGCATCGGGATCGGGGCCGAGGTGGTTTGCGGCTATGTCATGATCGGCGAATTCATGCCACCCGGGAGCCGGGCGCGCTGGGCTGGCGGATTGGCCATCATCACCAACTCTGCCCTATTCGTGGCCAATGTGCTGGGCGCTTTTATCATCCCAACCTTTGGTTGGCGATGGATGTTCGGCATCGTGGGCATCGGCTCACTGGCAGTCTGGCTGCTGCGCCGCGGCCTTCCCGAATCACCGCGTTGGCTGGAGAGCAAAGGCCGGTTTGACGAGGCGGAGGCCGCCCTGGTGCGGATCGAAACCGAGGCCGCCCGCAAGGCACCCTTGCCTGAAGCGGTGGTCAGCATCACACCCGTCATCCCGCGCCAGCCGATCTCGGCCCTGTTCAAAGGGCAACTGCTCGGCCGCACGATCGTCGGGAGCATGCTGATAATCGGCGTCAGCATTGCGCTTTATGGCTTCGTGGGCTGGCTACCGACATTCTTCGTCAAACAGGGTCTCGGTATCGGATCGTCGTTGGCGTTTACCGCGGCGATGTCGTTCGGCAGCCCGTTGGGCAACGCCGTGTCGATGTACCTGGCCGAGCGGTTCGGCCGCAAGCCGAGCCTGATCGTCTGCACCCTGGCCGCCGCAGTGTTGGGTATCATCTACCCGTTTGCGGAGTCTGCGGTGCAGGTCGTTGTCGTCGGCTTCGCGCTCACGTTCTTCATGGGCGTAATGATCGGTGCCGGCTGGGCGCTTTATGTCCCGGAGCTGTTCCCCACGGAGTTGCGGATGCGCGGGGCCGCGGTCTGCAATACAGCGGGCCGGGTGGTTTCGATCTTCATGCCCTTCGCCGTGGTTGCGCTGTTCACCACCTATGGGGTTGCCGGCGTGGTTTATACGCTTTCCGGCTTCCTGCTGGTTACGACGTTGCTGATTGCCGTGCTCGGGATCGAGACCCGCAACCGCACGCTAGAGGAACTCCGCCCCACCGATGAGGCCGCATTCAGCGCGGTGGCGGGGCGTCAAGCATGATGGGTCTTCAGCAACCGTATTTCCAACAGCCGGGTCAGTTCGGCTGCGATCGCCGAAAGGGGACGGCCGAATTGGGTGATGATGCCCACCTCGCGCGTCAGCGCCGGGTTCGTGATCGGCAGCACGGCCAGGCCCCGGCTCAGCGGACGGGGCACGGCGATATTTGGAACGACAGCGACCCCCAGGCCAGCCTTCAGCAGGCCCATGACGGTCAGGATCTGCTGCGCCTCGTAACGCACGGCGAGCGTCACGCCGGCCTTCTGCGCCACCGGATCGATCAGCGAGCGCAGGCCGCCCATCAGGATGATCGGGTGGTCGACCAGGGCCGCCAGGCTGATGCCGCCGCGCGAGCGGAACGTGCCCACGCGGAACACCGCGCAGATCGGATCCACCAGCACTGGGCGGAACGACAGACCGTTCAGTACGGTGGGCGTTGGGCCGATCCCGAAATCCACGTCCTGCATCCGAACGCAATCCAAAATGCCGCTCAGCGGCAGCTCGCGCAGCCGGGCGCTCACCCCGGGATAGGCGGCCTGGAACTCGGCCATGACGGCTGGCAGCCGGCTGCCAGCAACGCTGGGCGCGCACGCGATCGCGACACGTCCGCGATGCGACGCCACCAGACCGTCCGCCTGGCGCAACCCGGCCATCAGTTCGATCATTCCCGCGCGAACATGGGTCAGCATGTGCTCGCCTTCCTCGGTCAACCGTACAGTCCGCGTGGTGCGGGTGAACAATTGCAGTCCAAGCTGGGCCTCCAGCTGCTGGATTTGCATGCTGACGGCGGACTGGGTGCGGCCAATGCTCTCGGCGGCACGGCGGAAGCTGCGATGTTCGGCGACCTCGATAAACGTCTGCAGCAGATTGAGATTGATGTTCACTGGGAGACTATTCGGCCTGACCTAGCCGACGGCAAGCGGGTGGTAGCATGATCGCGCGTGCCCACCGCTGCGAGTTGGCAGTGCCGGGGATCCAGCAGCGCTTCTTCGCCAAGGCGGTGAACAGCCCGGCTGACGTCATCTTCCTGGATTTGGAGGACGCCGTTGCCGCCCCGGCCAAGGAGGCTGCCCGCGGCATGGTCATCGAGGCATTGAACACCCTCGATTGGGGGCGGCGCACCATGGCGGTGCGAGTGAATGCACTGGGCACGCTATGGGCCCTGCGCGACATCGTCGACATTGCCCGCAGCTGCCCGCGTTTGGATCTGATCCTGCTGCCCAAGGCAGAAAGTGCGTTCGATGTGCGCTTCGTCGCCGAGTTGTTGGCCAGTGTGGAGCGGGAGACCGGGCGGGACCGTCCGATCGGGATAGAGGTGCTGTTGGAATCGGCGCGCGGCATTTGCAATGCCGATGAAATCGCGGCCTCCCACGACCGGTTGGAAGCGATGATCTTCGGCGTTGGCGATTACAGCGCCGACTTGCGCACTCCAGACACTGTGTTTGGCCGACCCAACCCCAATTACGCGGTGCTGACCGATTCTGATCCCACTGGTCAGCGCCATCTGCATTACAACGACCAGTGGCACTATGCCCTGGCGCGGGTCGTCAACGCATGCCGGGCGAATGGCTTGCGCCCGATCGATGGCCCGTACACCGACTTCAAGGATCCGGACGGCTTCAACTCCAGTGCTCTGCGAGCCCGCAGCCTTGGGTTCGAAGGAAAATGGGCAATCCATCCCACGCAGGTCGAGTTGGCCACCGCCGTGTTTTCACCCGACGCAGACCAGGTGGCCTGGGCCCACGAGATTGTCGCCGCCCTGGACGGCGCCGCCGCGTCGGGGGCTGGTGCGGTCGGGGTCGGGGGTAAGTTGGTCGACCTGGCTCACGCCCGGCGAGCCAAGGAAATTCTCACCCGTGCCGCCCTGATTGCGCGCGTCCAAGGAGACACGATTTGACCGATACAATCGAGGCGGGACCGCAGCCATTGACCGGCGTGCGTGTTCTGGACATCGCCACCTTTCTGGCTGGGCCATTCTGCGGGACGATCATGGGCGATTTCGGCGCCGACGTGATCAAGGTGGAGCACCCGAAGGCGGGCGACCCGTTGCGAGGCTTCGGCACGCCCACCGACTGTGGCGACACCTTCGCCTGGCTGAGCGAGGCGCGGAATAAGCGTTGCATGACGCTGGATTTGCGAGCGCCAGATGGCGCGGCGATCTTACGCCGAATGGTAGCGCAGGCAGATGTACTGATCGAGAACTTCCGGCCCGGCACCATGGAGAAATGGGGCTTTGGCTGGGAGGCGCTTCGCGAGATCAATCCTCGCTTGGTGATGCTGCGGATCAGTGCCTACGGTCAGACCGGACCGCTGCGTGGCAAGCCCGGCTTCGCCCGCATTGCGCACGGGTTCAGCGGGCTATCGTATCTGGCCGGCGAGCCGGGGCGCCCGCCAGTCGTCCCCGGGAGCACTTCGCTGGCCGATTACATGTCTGGTGTTTGGGGCTGCGTCGGCGTGATGATGGCCCTGCGCCAGGTGGCCCAGACCGGCGAGGGTCAGGTGGTCGACATCGGGCTCTATGAATCGATTTTTCGCATGCTGGACGAGATCGCACCGGTCTACGCTAAGCATGGGACCGTGCGGGAGCGGATGGGCGCCGACGTGCCCGCGGTCGTGCCACACGGCCATTGGCAGACGCTGGACGGACGCTGGATCGCACTGGCCTGTAGCAGCGATAAGATGTTCGAGCGGTTTGCCGTGGCAATCGGCCGTCCTGAGCTGGCTGGCGATGGGCCTTACGGTACCACGAAGCGCCGGATCGCAGCGCGGGACGCTGTCAACGCCCTCGTGGCGGAGTGGGTCGGCGGTCTCGACTACCCGGCGCTGATGGCCGAGTGCGACACGTTCGGCGTGCCTTGCGGCCCCATCAACAGCATTGCCGACATCTTTGAGGAGCCTCAATTCAAGGCCCGCAACAACATGCTGACAGTGGAGGACCCGCGGATCGGCACTGTGGTGCTGCCTGCTGGCGTGCCCACCATGTCCCAGACCCCGCCGCGCCTGCGCCACACCGGGCGCGCCATGGGCGCAGACACCGACGAGGTCTTGCGCTCCCTGCTGGGCCTCAGCACCGACGAGATCGCAGCCTTGCGCGAGAGCAACGCAATCTAACGCAGCCATTCACTCCCTTCCGGAGACTGTCATGACAACCCCCCGCGAGATGACCCTCGTCGCCTTTCTGCAGGCACAAAATTGTTCGAACTATCCCGGCTCTTGGCGGCACGAAAGCAGCATGAGCGACTTCCTACATCCCGAATACTACCAGCGCGTCGGTCGCATCCTGGAAGACGGCAAGTTCCAGATGGCGTTCTTCGACGACCGCTTGGCGATCCCCGACATCTATGGCGACGACCACACCTCCACGGTGGAGAACGGCGTGCGCGCGGTGAAGATGGATCTGACCCCGATCGTCACGGCGATGGGCATGGCAACGTCGAAGATTGGTTTGGGTGCCACCTATTCGACGACCTACTACGAGCCGTTCCACGTCGCACGCCTGTTCGCGACGATGGACTTGATGCTGGGCGGTCGTACGGCCTGGAACGTCGTCACCTCTCTCAACGACTCGGAGGCGCTGAACTTCGGCGCCAAGGGCCATCTGGAGCACGACGCGCGTTACGACCGGGCTGACGAGTTCCTCGAGGTCGTGATGGGCCATTGGGACACCTGGGGCGACGACGCGCTGATCGTGGACAAGCAGTCCGGCCGCTTTGCAGACGCGTCCAAGGTTCACCGGCTGGACCATAAGGGAAAGTTCTTCCAGTCACGCGGACCCTTCCCGGTGCCGCGCTCGGCCCAGGGCCATCCTGTCCTGATCCAGGCCGGACAGAGTGGCCGTGGTCGTCTGTTCGCATCACGTTGGGCGGAACTGATCTTCGCCGTGTTCCCGAATCTGGCGATCGGGCGGAAACAGTATAGCGAGATGAAGCAGGCAATCACTGATGCCGGTCGTGACCCTTCGAGCATCAACATCGCCCCCGCCGTGTACGCCATCGTCGCCGAATCCGCGAGCATGGCGGAAGACAAGCGCGCCTATATCGATAGTCTGGCCAAACCAGTTGACGGGTTGAACTTGCTATGCGAGGTGCTGAACACCGACTTCAGCAAGAAGCCGCTGGACGAACCGTTCAGCGACGAGGAGTTGGCGGCAATCACCGGCTGGCGCGGGTTTTGCGACCGCGTAATCATGCTCAGCGGCAAGAAGAATCCGTCCGTTCGCGACTTCGTTCATTTCTCCGGTCGCGGTACGATCAAGGAATTTCCTATTTTTGTCGGGACACCAACGAAAATTGCCGACGAGATGGAGGAGTGGTTCGGCAGCGCCTGCGATGGCTTCGTGATAGCGGCGACGCATATTCCCGGTTCGTATGAGGACTTCGTCCGCTTGGTTGTCCCGGAGCTCCAACGTCGCGGGCTGTTTCAGAAGGCCTACAAGGGTAACACGCTGCGCGAAAACCTTGGTCTCAAGAAACCAGAAATTGGTGGCTGGCGTCGCTCGGACCGGGCCGCTTAAGAGCACCTTCGGAGCAGAAACAGGGCCTCCCGGTGTCACGTCGTGCTGTCGATCGAGCGTGACATCGACCGCGTCCAGTGTTCGAATCGAGAGTAGATGCAGCGTGGTCATGTGCCGACATAACGCATGACCATGTCCGTCACGGTGACGAGCCGCCGGCGCAGGTTGAGCGGCGCCATGAGGTCCCGGCCGAAGACGATGCCGAGTGTTCGACGGTTGGCCACGTACATGAATCCGAGGGCCGACAACGAGATGTAGAGGTCGATGACATCGATATTTCGACGGAACAGCCCGGCCTTTTGGCCCCGGTAGATGATGTCGGTCAACGCGTCCACGATCGGAAGATTCATGGCGAGTATTCGGTTGGACTGACGGAGGGATCGGGCACCGAGCAGGTTCTCGTTCGACAGTATCGCCACGAAGTCCGGATTGTCCACGTAATAGCCGAAGGTGAACGCGACCAGCCTTTCCAAGGCCGCCTGCGGTGCGAGCTCGTGTAGGTTGAGCGCCCCTTCCCGGGCCCGGATCTCTTCGTAAAGCCCTTCCAGCACAGCGAGATAGAGCCCCTGCTTGCTACCGAAGTAGCCATACAGCAGGGCCTTGTTGCTATTCGTGCGGTCGGCAATGCGCTGGACGCGAGCACCCGCGAAGCCGTGCTCGGCGAACTCGGTCCTTGCGGCCGCAATCAGCTCCTTGCGCCGGCGCTCCGGAGCTTTCTCGTGGGGCGCGACGGGGACGCTGTTTTCTCTCGTCTTCTGGCTGGCTCTCGGCGGCATACCACACCGCTAAACCGGCAATGGCGACACCACAAGCTCGGCGTTGACTCTTTTAACCGTCTGGTTAAGTCTGCCGCTTGACCTGGATCGACAAGAACCCGGGCATGGGAGGACGGCCGGATGCATCGCTGCAGCATTCGATGTGGTGGCAATCGTCACGGATGTGGCCGCACAGGCGGAGCAGCCTGGTGAGCTACCAATTCGACTTCTCGGCTGTTTTCGACAATTTCGACGAACTCCTGCTCGGCTGCATCGCTACGCTCGCTATGTCGGTCGCAGCCATGGCGCTTGCGCTTGCTATTGCCGTGCTCGCTGTCATTGGGCTTCGGCTGCGCCCGCGATGGTTCAAAGTTCCGGTCGGCGGCTTCGTCGAATTGGTCCGGAACACGCCCTTTCTGATCCAGATATTCTTCATATACTTCGGGCTGCCCGCACTCGGCATCCGGTTCGCGCCAAATGTCGCGGCGGTGATAGCGCTGTCGATCAATGGTGGAGCTTACGCGATCGAGATCATCCGTGCCGGGGTTGATTCTATACCCTCGGTACAAATCGAGGCAGGGCAGGCGCTCGGGCTTCATCCGCTCCAGATCTTCCGCGGCGTCGTGTTGCGTCCGGCGATCCGCGCCGTGTATCCGGCCCTCACCAGCCAGTTCATCTTCCTGATGCTGACATCGAGCATCGTGTCGTCGATCGCGGCGCGCGAACTGACGCACGCTGCCGCAGTGCTGGAAGGGATAACCTTCCGGAGCTTCGAAGTCTATTCGGTCGTGACTGTCCTCTACGGCATCATGTCGATCCTGCTTTCCATCTGCTTCTCGCTGCTGTTCCGCTACCGGATCAGCTATCCCACCCGATGACCGGAAGCAGTCTATGATCAATGGCCTTGGACCCCCTCAATACTTACTTATCTTGCAGGGACTGAAGTGGACTCTGCTCCTCTCAGCGATCGCGTTCGGGGGTGGCGCCATCGGGGGTGCCGCCGTTGCGCTGTGCCGCGCGTCGGAATTTCGGTGGCTACGGATCGCCGCCACCTGCTTCATCGAGGTTTTCCGAGGAACCCCGCTACTGCTGCAACTGTTCATGACCTATTACGGACTTGCGCTGCTCAACTTCCCGCTCGACCCCTGGATCGCCGTGGCGGTGGGATTTACTCTCAACGCGAGCGCTTTCCTGGGCGAGATCTGGCGCGGTTCGATCCAAGCCGTCCCGCGGGCCCAGGCCGAAGCGGCCCGCGCACTTGGCTTGCACTATTGGCCCACGATGCTGACCGTGGTCCTACCGCAAGCCGTACGCCTGTCGATACCGCCCACGGTTGGTTTTCTGGTGCAACTCATCAAAGGCACCTCGCTCGCCGCCATCATAGGATTCACCGAATTGGCACGGACCGGGCAACTGCTCTCCAACATTACCTACCGGCCGCTGCTCGTCTACAGCGTGGTCGGTGCGGTGTATTTCGCCGTGTGCTGGCCAGTGTCCTGGTTCGGCAGACGGATGGAAGGGAGACTCGCCACCGGCTAACCGGGCGAGAACCGAATGACAATAATGAGGGAGGAAACAATGCTGATCGGACGAAGGATAGTACTTGCGGGCAGCGCGGCGTTAGCGACTGGCTTGGCTGCAACCGCTTCTGCCAGGGCAGAGACGGTGCAGGACATCCAGAAACGCGGCAAGCTGCGACTGGGCGTGCTAGGCGATCAGCCGCCTTGGGGGTTCCTCGATGGCGACGGCAAGAGCGCCGGATACGACGTCGATTTCGGCAAACTCATGGCCAAGGCGATGGGCGTCGAACCGGAATTCGTCACGATGACGGTTGCGGCCCGGATCGCCCAGCTGATGACGAACAAGGTAGACCTGGTGATCGCCGTGATGGGGATGTACCCTGAGCGCGCCAAGGTGGTGCAGTTCAGCAAGCCGTACGCAGCGCTGAGCATTATCGTGCTGGGCCATAAGAGCCAAAAGATCGCGAGCGTCGCCGATCTTGCCAAGCTGCGCATCGGGGTGCCGCGCGGCGCAGCGCAGGATGTGTCACTGACGGCGCAGGTCCCGGGCGGCGACATCCGCCGCTACGACGACGACGCTAGCAACATCCAGGCCCTGCTGGCTGGCCAGGTTGACGTCATCGGTGGCAACACGACCTACATCCTCAACATCAACAAGGCCCTTCCTAATAACGATATCGAGCAGAAGCTGGTGCTGAACCGCCAGTACATGGGCGTTGCGATGCGGCCGGGGCAGAAGGAGCTGAACGAGTGGATCAATGCGTTCATCGATAAAGTGCGCGGTGACGGTGAGCTAGAGAAGCTGAGCCAGAAGTGGGTCGGCCAACCGCTTCCGGATCTACCCGCCTCGCTCGAGGGAGTACCGTTCACGGTAAGCTGACACTGCAGGCCGCCGCGGACGCACGCGCGGCGGCCCGCTACTCCTGTGAGGTTTACCTGAAATGAGCAAACCGATTTTCGTTCTGAACGGCCCCAACCTCAACCTACTGGGGGAACGCGAGCCCGCAATCTACGGCTACGAGACACTGGCGGACGTGGAGGCACGCTGCCGCCGCCGGGCGCAAACCCTCGGCTACGACATCGATTTCCGTCAGACGAACTGGGAAGGGGCACTGGTGGACAGCGTGCACGAGGCGCGTAAGGCCGCCTGCGCGATCGTCATCAATCCGGCTGGGTTGAGTTTCAACTCCATACCCCTGCTCGATTCGCTCAAGATGTTCGACGGGCCCAAAATTGAGGTGCACCTCAGCAACATCCACCAACGCGATGCCATCTATCACCACTCGCTCGTTTCGACGACGGCCCATGGCGTGATCGCCGGCATCGGGGCGCTCGGCTATGAACTTGCGATCGAGGCGGCCCACGCGCGCCTCACGGCGATAGCAGGACCCTTGGGGACGTAGCGAAGCATGAACCAGGAGGATGCAGTATGAGCGATCCAATCGTGGCTGGCGACTTCGGCTTCAGCGCCGCGCAGCTTGACGCGCTACTCGCCGAGGCGGGCATCGACCTTCTGCTGGCCAGTTCCAAGCACAACATCCGCTACCTGCTGGATGGCCACCATCACCACTTCTTTGCGCACATGGATGCGATCGGTATCAGCCGCTATTTGCCCATCCTGGTCTATCCCAGCCGCCGCCCCGGTGACGCCGCCTACGTTGCGAACCGCAATGAGAAGGATGCCATCGCGGTCCGTGCCGCCGAAGGTCGCCCGCTCTGGGCCGGTACCGTGCTCCCCGCTGCCTCCGGCTCGGCCGAGGCGATGGGCGTCGCGATCGGCCACCTCCGCCGCGTCGGGGTCTCCCCCCGCACGATCGGCGTGGAGATGGGTTTCCTGCCGGCCGACGCCTACCTCGCCCTGCGCGACGCTTTTCCGGACGCGAAGATCGTCGACGCCCACCGCCCGCTGGAACGCCTGCGCTCGGTGAAGACACCGGCTGAGCTGGCACGATTGCGCGACGCATCGGACCGTGTGGTCGATGCCATGCTCGCCGTGATCGGCAGCCACGGGCCGGGCACGACCAAGCGAGAACTGGAAGCGGCGCTGCGACGGGAAGAGAGCCAGCGCGGGCTCGTCTTCGAATACGCGCTCATCACGGTTGGCAGCAGCCACGGGCGTGCCCCCTCGAACGAGGTCTGGCAGGCCGGCGATATTCTCTCGCTCGATTCCGGTGGCAACCTCGACGGTTATATCGGTGACCTTTGCCGAATGGCGATCCTCGGTGAGCCGGATGCCGAGCTCGAAGACCTGCTTGGACTGGTGGAGCGCGTCCAGATGGCGGCCCGCACGCCGATGCGCCCCGGTATGCCCGGCGTCGCGATCTACGAGGCCGTGCGGGAAGCGATGACAGCCTTGCCGGCTAACGCTTCCTTCGTTGCCCACGGCATGGGGCTGATCGGCCACGAAGCGCCGCGCCTGACCGCCAAGGGGCCGATCCCCTATCCTGACTCCGACGCGGCCTTGCCGCTGCAAGCGGGGATGGTCGTCTCCATCGAGACCACGCTGCCGCATCCAAAATGCGGCTTCATCAAGCTGGAGGACACGGTGGCTGTAACGGACACTGGCTGGGAAGCGTTTGGCGACCGCGGGCGGGGCTGGAACAGGGGCGCCGCATGACCCGCAAGCTGCCGCCGCTCGCTATCTCCTATCTCACTGCTCCGGAGCTGCCGCCGCCTGCGCTGCTGGAGGCCGCCGCTGCCGCGGGATGCCAGGGCGCGGGTGTTCGCCTGCTCCCCGTGCTGCCCGGCGGGGGAGCCTACTCGCTCATGGACGACCCGGCGTTGCTGCGCGAGACGCTCGCTGCAATCTCCGCCACCGGCATTGCGGTGCGCGACCTGGAAATCGTCATGCTGCGTCCAGATACGGATGTCGGCAGCTACCGGGCGTTCCTGGAGGCAGGCGCGCGGATCGGGGCGAAGCACGTGCTGGTCGCCGGCTATGACGATGACGAATCCCGGCTGACCGCCAACTTCGCGGCGTTCTGTGACCTGGCCGCGCCGTTCGGGCTGACCGGGGATCTCGAATTCATGCCCTGGTCCAACGTGCCGGACTTGGCGACCGCACTTCGCGTGGTGGAAGCGGCTGGGCGGCCGAACGGCGGTGTCCTGCTCGACCCGTTGCACTTCGCACGGTCGGCCGGAAGCGTCGCGGATCTCGCGGATGTGCCGCGGGCGCTGTGGCATTACTGGCAGATCTGCGACGGTCCGGCCGAGCATCCAGGCACCACCGAAGGGCTCCTACACGCGGCGCGCGAAGAGCGTCTGTTTCCTGGCGAGGGTGGCTTGGACCTTGCCGGCATGGTGCGCGCCATGCCGCCCGACCTGCCGCTCAGCATCGAGGTGCCGAAGGCCGCCATGGCCCGCAGCGTGCCAGGGGCGGAGCGCATCCGGATCGCGGCCGAGGCCACGCGCGCCTTTCTCGCCAGCGTGGCGGACTGAACGGCGGTGGACGAGATGATGGGCCAAGGGCTCGTTGCCGCATGACCCGGTGGGACGAGCAGACCGGCCTTCTGGTGTTCGGCGCCGGGTCGGGCGGCATGACGGCGGCACTGGTCGGCAAGCTCGAAGGGCTGGACGTGCTGCTGTGCGAGAAGACGGAGACGGCGGGGGGCATCACCGCCTCCTCCGCCGGCTCGGCATGGATTCCCGGCACGAGCCAGAGCCGGCGGGCGGGCGTGCCCGATACGGTCGAGCGGGCCCGGGCCTACCTCGGTTCGGTGATCGGCACGCGGGGCGGCAACGCGGCGCGCGAGGCCTTCCTGCGAACCGGGCCTGCCGTCATCGACGACCTGGAGGCCCGTAGCGCAGTGAAGTTCGCGGCTGCCACTGCGCATCCGGACTATCTCGGCAACCACCCGGGCGCGGCGTTCGGCGGCCGGGCCCTGGTCCCGCTCGCCTTTGATGGGCGCCTGCTGGGGCGGGACTTCGATCGGGTGCGGCCGCCCTGGCCCGAGTTCATGGTGCTCGGCGGAATGATGGTGACCCGCGCGGACATACCGGCGCTGCTGGCGCCATTGCGGTCGCTGGCGAACCTCCGCCGGGTCGCCGCGCTGCTGGGGCGCTACGCCCTGGATCGGCTTCGCCACCACCGCGGCACCAACCTGGTCATGGGCAACGCCCTGGTCGGCCGGCTGCTCTACAGCCTGCGCGAGGCGGCGGTGCCGATCCGGTTCGGCACCCGGCTGGTCGAGTTGGTCCGCGAGGGCGGGCGCGTGGCCGGCGCCATCGTCGATGGGCCGGGGGGACGCCGCACGATCCGGGCGGAGCGGGGCGTCGTGCTGGCCACCGGCGGCCTGGCGCGCGACCCGGCCTTGCGCGCGGCGCTGTTCCCCGAAGCGGCGCAGCACCTCTCGCTGGCCCCGGAGGGCCACACGGGCGACGCCGTCAACGCGGCGCTCGCGCAAGGCGCCGTGCTGGATGATGCGATGGAGAGCGCGGGTCTGTGGATGCCTTGCTCGGTCATGACGCGGGAGGACGGCACGCAGTCCGTCTGGCCGCACATCATCCTGGACCGCGCGAAGCCCGGGCTGATCGCGGTGAACGCGGCCGGCCGGCGCTTCTGCAACGAGGCCGACAGCTACCACGATGTCTGCATGGCCATGCTGCGAGCCGACGCCGTCTCGCCGAGCATCCCGGCGCACCTGGTCGTGGACCGCCGCTTCATCATCGATTACGGGCTCGGCCTGGTCCATCCCGGCACGCGGAACCTGGCCCGCTTCGTGCGTGCCGGCTACCTGATCGAAGCACCGGACCTGCGGACGCTGGCGGTCCGAATCGGCGCCGATCCGGACGGGCTGGAAGCAACGGTCAACGCCTACAACGCGGACGCGCGGACCGGCGTGGACCATGCCTTCGGCCGCGGCGAGAGCGACCTCAACCGCATCAACGGTGACCCGGCGAACAAGCCCAATCCATGCCTGCGCCCGATCGGACCCGGCCCGTTCTACGCGGTCGCCATCCGCCCGGCGGACCTGGCGAGTAGCGCCGGGCTCGCCGGCGACGCCGACGGGCGCGTGCTGGACGCTGCGGGGGCACCGATCCCAGGCCTATACGCCTGCGGCAACGACCTCGCCTCCATCTTTCGCGGCACCTATCCGGGCCCCGGCACCACCATCGGGCCGGCCCTGGTCTTCGGCTGGCGCGCCGCGCGGCACGCCGCTGGGCTCGCCAGCGACCCCGTTCCCGCACGGCAGGAGGAGCACGCATGACGGAGTTCAGCACCGCGATCGACGGCAACGCCGCTATCGTCACAGGGGGCGCCCGCGGCTTCGGCCTGGGCATCGCCCGGCGCCTCGCAGCCGCCGGATGCCACGTGGCGCTGTGGGACCGCGGCTTCGACGGGTTCGATGCCGCTGCCGCCGGGTTCGAACCGGCGCTGTGCCAGACGGTGGACGTGGCCGATGCGGACGCGGTGGCCTCGGCCTTCGCCGACGCGGCCGCCGCGCTGGGACAGGTGCACATCCTGGTCAACAATGCCGGGGTGAACGGCCCCGTGCTGCCAAGCTGGGACTACCCGCTCGCCGATTGGCGCCGGGTCATGGCGATCGACCTGGATGGCGTCTTTCACGGCTGCCGGGCCGCCATCCCGCACATGCGGGCGCACGGGTACGGCCGCATCGTCAACATCGCCTCGATCGCCGGGAAGGAGGGCAACCCGAACGGCGCCGCCTATGCGGCGGCGAAGGGGGGCGTGATCGCCTTCAGCAAATCGGTCGCCAAGGAGCTCGTCGGCAGCGGCGTGTTGGTCAACTGCCTGGCGCCCGCCATGGCGGAGACCGAGTTGATGAACGAGATGACCCCGGAGTTCATCGCCGCCATGAAGGCGAAGATCCCGATGGGCCGCTTCCTCCAAATCGAGGAGGTGGCCGAGTTGGTGGCATGGGTGGCAAGCCCGGCCTGCAGCTTCACGACCGGCTTCACGTTCGACCTGACCGGCGGCCGGGCTACCTACTGATGCGAAAACAGCCGATCCCCCTTTCCGCGCTCGTTGTGGAAAACCTGACCGTCGGGCGCATGGAACCGCTGCGCTTCATCGAGGAGGCGGCCGCCGCCGGCTTCGGCGCCGTGGGGCTGCCGCTCGCCACGGCGACGCCGGTGCCCTTGGAACATGGGATAGTCGGCAAACCTGCCGTGATCGCCGCGATCCGGGCCGCGCTGCAGCGGACGGGAACGAAGGTTTTCGACGTGGAAGCGTTCGTGCTCGCGCCCGGCATGACGATGGAGGATTACCGGCCCGTCCTGGAGGCAGGGGCGGAACTGGGGGCACGCTGCATCTCGGTGATCGGCGCGCCGGTTGGCGGACCTGCACTGCCGCCGCAGGGCCGGATCGATCTCTTTGGCGCGCTCTGCGAGGAAGCGGGGCGGCATGGATTGCGCGTCGGGGTCGAGTGCATGCTGTATCGCGACGTCTGTACGGTCGCGGAGGCGCTGTCGCTGATCGAGGCGGCCGGGTCGGACGATACCGGGATCATCCTGGACGTGTTGCATCTGCACCGTGCTGGCATCCCTGCCGCCGAAATCGCAGCGCTGCCGACCGCCAGGGTCGCCTACGCCCAGCTTTGCGACGTGGCGCCGGGTCCAGCGCCGGCGCTGGGAGCGCTGCCGACCGAGGCGCGATCTGGCCGGCTTCATCCCGGCCACGGCATCGCCGCCCTGCAAGCGTTTCTGGCGGCCCTGCCCGAGGGTACGGTGCTGGCCGTGGAAACGCCGGTGGCGGCGGATGCCGGCCTGCCGACTGGAAGGCGTCTGCAGGCAGCCGCCCAACACGCCCGGACCTTCCTCGTGGATTGGGCAATCTAGCCCGGTAGATAAACTCTGCCGTCGAACAGACGTCGCGCGGTGCGGTAGAACGAGCCAGCCCGAGCAACCCACACGCCACTGTCTTGTTCGACGTCGGCCCCCACCGTCAACACACCGGAGGGCATGCCGAGCCGCAGCTTTGCCCCCGGCTCCGTCGCGGTGGCTGCCTCGCTGACCACGGTGCCGGCGATGCGGGCCGCGACGGCGGTGCAGAGCGAAATCGTCAGCGGCAGGGCCCGGTGCGGCTGGCCATTGGAGATCACTCGCACCGTCATATCCACCTCGCTTGCACGCACGAACTCGCCGGTCAGGCTGAGGCTGTCGGCAGCCGGGCTCACGATCGCGACGAAGGGCACGATGGTGATCCGGCGCGCCGCCGCCTCGTCGGGTGCAATCCCCATTCGGACGGAGGCTTGCACCCGGATCGCCTCGAGCAGCGCCATGACATCCGGTCGCGCATCGAGCGCGTCCGGCAGTTCCAGCCCCGTCAGTCCCACGTCCCGTGCGCGCACGAACACGGCGGCGTTGGCTGCGTCCACCAGGGAGGCGTCGATCTCGCCCAGACCCGGCACGTCCAACCGGTCCACCGTGTTGCCGGTGGGCAGCAGCGCGCCTGTCGATGCGCCACCAGGCTGCACGAAGTCCAGCCGGATGGGCGCGCCGGTGCCGGCGACGCCAGGTATGACGAACTCGCCGTCGTAGCGGGCCAACCCCTGTTCCAGTGCGAATGTGGAATGAATGATCTTGTTGGTGTTGGTGTTGAAGATGCGCACGGTCGCCGTATCGCCGTTCGGCCGCACCAAACCTTCGTCCACTGCAAAAGGACCGACGGCGGAGCTCATGTTGCCGCAATTGCCCTTGTACTGGACCGCCGCGTCCTTCACCAGCACTTGGCAGAACGTATAGTCGACGTCGGCGTCCTCGCGCGTGGAGGGGGCGATGATGCACACCTTCGACAACGACGACACGCCCCCGCCCATGCCGTCCAACTGGCGGCCGTACGGGTCGGGGCTGCCCATGGCGGCGGTAAACAATGGACCCCATGCTTCCTGATCGGCCGGCAGGTCGCGGGTGTGCAGCATCAGCGCCTTGCTGGTACCGCCCCGCATGAACACGGCGGGAATCGAGCGTTGGGCCATAGGCTGCTCCTTTCGTGGGTTGGGCCCTTCTACACTCGGCCATGGACGAGTGGGCAACCACCTCCCGACAACGGCCGCCAGCCTGGTTCGTCCTAACCGGTGTCATGGTACGGCGGTGGCGGCGGTTCGGCCAGCGGAGCGAGCGCCGCCGCGGTCAATCCCAGGTCCCGGCATATCCGCCGCACGACCTGGTCCACAGGCAGGGCCAGGATCGTATCTTGCAGTTCGGGATCGTCCAGCCTTTCGGCTAACTCGTCGAACAGGCGTTCGGCCGCCTCGCCATCCGACTCGCGCCGGATGACTTCGGCCACGGCCCGCCCTATCTGCCGGCGCACCATCACTGCGCGGTTGTCCGAGCGGTGCGGCCAGCCGGCCTGCATGCGGCGCATCAGCGCGATGCTGTGCCGCACCGAACGCGAGATGCGATCCAACGCGCGTGCGAGGATTTCGACGCGAGGCACGCTCCGCGTCATCGCTTCGGCCACGCCGTCGACACTGTGGCCGGCCAGGGTCGCCTCGGCCAGCGACGCCGGCTCGACGCCGGGCTCGGGGAGCCGGCCTGCCACGATTTCGGCCGCCGCCTGCTCGATCTCCATCATCCGCGTCACCACGCGCGCAGCCCGCAAGCCGAGCGCGGCGAGTTCGGTCAGGGTGGCATCGGGATCGGGGGTGGCGTCCATGGCCAGCGAGATGGCCATACGGGGCAGGACAGTTTCAAGCCACGTTTAGGATTGTGGCCCGGGGATGTCTGCGCCCTCCGTCTGCTTCAGGGGAGGACGATCGATGTGGCGCTCGCGGCGCAAGCCGCGGCCTTCAACCGGCCGGCGTGACCGGCAGGAACATCGTCGGCACCATGAACCGGGTGCCGACGGTTCGCAGCTGCTCGTCATCGCTCGCCAGTGCAAGGCTGCGCAGGGCGATCACCAACTGCCCGGCGATCGTCGAACGCCAATACCACGTATCGTTCTGGCGGCTGGCCGGGGCAGGTCCGGCGGACTGGGCCGCTTCGGAGTACATCGCCCGGATATCGTCGCACAGGTAGCGCAACGAGAGCGCCATGCTCGTTTGCGGTGGCACCACGGGATGCTGACCGCCGAGCACGGCCGCGACGAAGCCTGGCCACAAGTTCGGTCGCTGGCCCGACAGCCCGACCGTCGTCCGGCCGTAGCGCTGCCGAGCCGCCTCCCAGAACGGCCGAAGCCGGGCCAGTTCCGCGGCGAACTGCAGCGTCATCCCGGCCGGTTGCTCGTCCAGCGCCTCCGCCACGAAGGGCGGCTGCCAGCCAGGTTGATCCGACCAGCCGGGCGGATCGTCCGGGAAGTCTTCCAGGATCACCGGTCCATCCGTGCGCTCCAGCAGTTTCAGCGCCTGCGTCAGCACGCGGCGTTGGAACGCGGGGTTTTCGGGCTCGCCGAGGGGGCGCCCGAGTTGGAAGGGCGTCCACAGGCCGCGCGGCGGCCGAACGACCTCCATCTGATGGCGAATCAATCCGATCGCCACCGTGGCGAGTCCCCGTTCCTCCATCATGTGGGCCAGCGCGCTCACGGCGCGCGTGCAGACGGGTCAGACGGGGCTGAATAGCACCGCGTCTACCCGCTCCTGACGCAACTGGCCGGCAATCTGGTCGACCGTCTCCGACATGGCGAGCGCGTCAGAGGAGCCCAGCACGGTGTAGTGCGTCTCGGCAACGCCGCCGATCATCCCGTCCCTTGCCATCTCCCGCAGGCGATCGATGGGATGCACCGTGTTGATGTCGCGTTGGAATCCGGAGCGGTCATGCGCGATCGACACGTGGCTGGTCAGCATGGCGGCTGCGGGGCGGTCTGCTGGGATCGTCCGGTAGCCGACGCTGCCGAAAGCGAACGGCGCCTCGCCGGGCATGATCATCGCTGCGGAGTTGATGATCGCGACCCGGCGTTGCGCTAGCGGCGGCCCACCGACGAAGGGCCTGGATTCGAAACTCGGGCAGGGTGCCGCGATCACGACGGTACGGGTCGGCTCCGGAAGGTCCTCGAGACGGGCCATGATGATCACACCTGAGGTCGTTGCGGCGTCAGCAGACCACGGGGCGAGCCACGTTGCAAACCGCGGATGGTCCGGAGCACGGATTGGGCAAGCATCGCCGCAGCCCGTGCCACACCGTGGCGGGCCAACGGACCGCATCTGCTCTCGGTTCAGCAAGCAGACCGGGCAGGGAACTCGCGCCGGGCACCTTGCCTTGGGCCACGGCATCGGTCATTCTAGAACATGCATACCACAACACGACCCCGGTGACCCGCTGCGATCTCTGCATCCTCCCGAACAATGGGGAGTAGCCTGACAGCCTGCAGCCCCGTTTGCCCATCCGACCCAGAAGTCCACCCTGGAGGGAATGCCCTATGATCCGCTTCTACTTTCACCCGACGCCGAACCCCGCGAAGGTCGCGCTGTTCCTGGAAGAAGCCGGCCTGCCCTACGAGGTCGTGCCGGTCGACACCAGCAAGGGTGAGCAGCACATGCCGGCCTTTCGTGGGGTCAATCCGAACGGCAAGGTGCCGGCGATCATCGATACGGACGGACCCGGCGGCAAGGAGGCTCGTGTGTTCGACTCGACGGCCATCCTGCTCTACCTCGGCGACAAGACCGGTCAGTTCGTTGGTTCACCCGAGGACCGGCCTGAGCTGCTGTCCTGGCTGCTCTTCATCGCGTCGGGGCTCGGCCCATACTCCGGCCAGGCGGTGCACTTCCAGTTCGCTGCGCCGGAAGGCTTGGCCTATGCGGTGAACCGCTATCGCCGCGAGGCCGAGCGGCATTACCAGGTGCTGAACGATCATCTTGCGGGGCGTGAATTCATCGTCGGCAACGGCTACACCATCGCGGACATGTCGGCGTGGGGCTGGCTCGATCGCGCGGCCCGCGTGATGAAGGGGTCGGACGATGCGCTTGCACCGTATCCGCATCTGAAGCGCCTGTTCCAGACCGTCGATGCACGCCCGGCGGTGGGGCGAGCGAGGGCCGTCGGACGAAATCACGAATTCAAGAAGGTCAACGACGAAGAAACCAAGCGCGCGCTTTTCCCGTCCAACTATCCGCCCGCCGCGTAAGGACGACGATCATGAAGCTCGACGGAAAGCGCGCTTTGGTAACTGGCGGTTCGAGCGGTATCGGCTTCGAGATCGCCAAAGCGCTTCTCGCCAAAGGCGTCAAGGTCGCCATCACCGGCCGCCGAACGGTCGTGCTCTCCTCCGCCGTGGAAGACCTGCGCAAGAGCGGGGGAGTGGTCACCGGGATCGCCGCAGATGTAGGGACTGCGGGTGGACGCGCGCAGACGTTGCAGCGTGCGCTCGATGCCCTCGGCGGGCTCGACATCCTGGTCAACAACGCGGGTGGTGTGCGCGCCGGGCGACTGGAGGCCACGGCCGAGGCCGACATCGAGGCGATGCTGAACGTGGATCTCGTGGCGCCGATCCTGCTCACCAGGGCAGCCATGCCCTCGCTGCGCGCCAGTGGCGAGGCGGTGGTGGTCAACGTGACATCCGGGATCGCGCTGATCGGTGCGCCGTTCTACACGACCTACGCGGCCGCAAAAGCTGGCCTGGCCCGCTTTGGCGAAGCGCTGCGGCGCGAACTGAAGGGCGAAGGCATCCACGTCCTGACGGTCTATCCGGGTGGCACCGACACGCCGATGATGAAGACGAACCGGGCCGGCCCGGAACTGGGGTTCGGTCGCGAGCCGGCCTCCGCGGTCGCGTCCGCGACGATCGAGGGCATCGAAGCAGACGCGTTTGAAGTTATCCGGGGTGGCGAAACGCGTGCCCAGATGATCGCGCTCAACCGCGACGACCCGGCGGCGATCGATGCACGAATGCTTGCCATGAAGCCCGCGCTCGAGGAGGCGGTAAAGGACCATTCAGCCCTTTAAAGGCCGGCGCGCAATCCGCACCGGCGCTATTCGGCGGCGAGCTTCGCCGGGTCGCGGAAGCGGTTGCGGAGCGCGTCCCACTCGTCGGAGCGAAAGCGCCGGAACCGGTCGGCCACGGTTGGCTTGCCAACGGAGGACGGCGGCTGGTGCGTCGCAAGCAGCGAGGCGAGCACGCTATCGATGGTCTCCATGATGTTGCTCAGCAGCAGGCTCGGCAAGATCGCGAGCCGGTAGCCCATCGCTTGTGCGTCCAGCAGGTTGACCTCCGGCGTCTTGCCGCCCTGCACCACGTTCAGCAGGCACGGCCCGTTCACCCGTTGCGGCACCGCGGCCAGTTCCTCAAGGGTCGGGATGGCTTCGACGAAGGCGATGTCCGCTCCGGCGGCGAGGGCGGCGTTGGCGCGGGCGAGCGCTTCCTCCAGCCCAAGCACGGCACGGCTGTCGGTGCGGGCAATGATCACGAAATCCGGGTCCCGCCGGGCAGCGACGGCGGCGCGGATCTTGGCGATATACTCGTCCCGGCCGACCACCTCCTTACCCGCCAGATGGCCGCAGCGCTTAGGCGAAACCTGATCCTCCAGATGCATACCGGCGACCCCGGCATGCTCGTACTCGCGGATCGTGCGGGTGACGTTCAGCTCGTTGCCGTAGCCCGTGTCGGCGTCGGCGATCAGCGGCAGGTCGATCGTGCGGGTGATGACCGCGGCGTTGCCGACCATCTCCGTCAGGGTCAGCAGGCCGAGATCCGGGTAGCCGCGGGACAGGCTGGTGCCCGCGCCAGTCATGTAGGCGGCGGAGAAACCGGCCTGCTCCACGAACCGCGCGGTGATCCCGTCATAGACGCCGGGTGCGACCACCATATCCTTCGCGGATAACAGCGCCCGAAGCTTGCTTGGTTGGCTCATCGCAGTGTTCCTTCCCGTTATGCCGCGGCGGAGAGTGCCGCCGCGTCCGTGCCCAATTGCTTGCGGGCCTTCGCATGGTCGAGCGTCCGGTTGACCGATTCGACGCAGACCAGCCGCCCGGCGCGCGAGCAGTAGACGGAGAACGCGTCACCCTCGCCCACCATTTCGAACTGGTCGGCGTCGCCCCGCAGCCCGGCGATCTGCAGCTTGGCACCGGCCTGGTCGCTCCAGAACCAGGGCACGGCGGTGTAGTGCGCCGGCGTGCCGAGGATGTTCGACGCGGCACAACGCGCCTGATCCATCGCGTTCTGCACCGATTCCAGCCGGACCGGCCCGCCGGCATGCTTGTTGGGATGCAGCGCGCAGTCCCCCACGGCGTAGATCGCCGGGTCGGCGGTGCGCATCGCCGCATCCACCACGATGCCGTCCGCTATCGCTAGTCCGGCTGCGGCGGCGAGTTCGACGTTGGGCACGACGCCGATCGCCACCAGCACCAGATCGGCCGGCACGGCGGCGCCGGACCGCAGTTGGACCGAAGCGACCCGGCCGTCCGCTTCCGTCAAGGCGACGACGCTTTCGTTCAGCAGGATCGTGACGCCGGATGCGATGTGGCGGCGCAGGAAATCGTCGGAGATCGGCGGGCTGACGGCGCGGCCCATCAGGCGCGGCCCTGCCTCGATCACGGTGACGGCGCAACCCGCTGCGGCGGCGGTGCTGGCAACCTCGAGCCCGAGAAAGCCGCCGCCCACCACGACAACCGCGCGTGCCGCCGCCAGCGCCGTGCGCAGCCGCATCGCGTCGTCCGTTCCCCGCAGCGAGAACACGCCGTCCAACCCGGCGCCGGGTACGGGCAGGGGGCGGTTGCGCGCGCCCGTGGCCAGCACCAGCGTCTCGAAGGCAAACGCCTCGCCATCCGCCATCATGACGAGGCGGCGCTCCCGATCGATGGCTGCCACTGCGACGCCGCTGCGCAGCACGATCTTGTGCCGGTCGATGAAGCTCTGCGGGCGCAGCGAGAGCGTCTCGGTGGTGTCGGCGCCTTTCAGGAACGCCTTGGACAGCGGCGGGCGGCCATACGGCAGGTGCGCCTCGTCGCCCACCAGGGTGATCGGGCCGGCGTAGTGTCCATCGCGAAGGGAGGCGGCGACCTGCAGCCCCGCCTGCCCCGCGCCGACGATCACCACGCCGGCCGGGGTCAAACCTGCGTCTCCGGCAGGCGAACCTCGATCCCGTCCAATTCGGCCGTCATGAAGATCTGGCAGCTCAACCGGCTATTGGGCTGGCGCGGCTCGGCCGTCACCTCCAACATGTCCTCCTCCATGTCGTTGCGCGGCGGCAGGCCCGGGCGCGGATCGACGTAGACGTGGCAGGTGGCGCAAGCGGCGGCGCCGCCGCACTCGGCAAGGATCTCCGGGATGTCGTTCTGCACGGCGGCGCGCATGACGCTGGAGCCGATGGCACCTTCGATCGTCTGGCGCTCGCCGTCGGGGTGGATGAACACGATTGTGGGAATGGGGGCCGCTCCGTTCAGACGGTGACGAAGACGGTGCCGTCGCGCACCGCCACGGGGAAGAAGCGAAGCCGGGTCGGGATTTCCTGGAACATCTCCCGCCCGTCCTGCAGGTCGTATTCGAAGCCGTGCCAGGGGCAGACCAGCACCTCGCCCTCGCGGTCATACTGCAACTCGCCCACGGCCGAGGGCGGCCAGGTGCCCCCCACGATCCCGCGGCAGATCGGCGCACCCTTGTGCGGGCACCAGTTGCGCACCGCCTTCAACTCGCCGGTGCGCAGCCGAATGATGCCGATCGAGTGCTTGCCGGCGTCGATGATGACGAACTTGCCTTCGGTGAAGCCCGCCTCCGGCCCGGCCGCCACTTCGGTTCGCTCGCGCAGTGTCGTGCTCATAGGTGGCTCCTCAGTTCGACAGCCGAAGCACGTCACGGGCGTTTTGTCGCATGATCCGCTCGCGGTCCGCCGCCTGCAGCATCCGGAGCGACTGCATCGGCATGTCGTTGTCCCAATGCGGGTAGTCGGTGCTGAAGCACAGGTTGTTCACGCCCAGCATGCGGATCAGCTGCTCCAGGTCCCGCGGGTCCTTCGGTTCCTCGATCGGCTGGGTGCAGAACCACACGTGGCCGTTCACGTACTCGGAGGGCAACTTCTTCACCCACGGCACCTCGTGCCGCAGGCCGCGCCACAGCCGGTCCATGCGCAGCATCAACGCGATTGGCCAGACGAAGCCGTACTCGGCGAAGATCACCCGCAGCTTGGGGAAGCGCTCGAAGGTGCCGTTGAACACCAGGCTGTTGAGGTCGGTCTCCGCCCCCTGGCCCAGCGTTACGTAGCGTTCGACGTAGGTGTCCGGCAGCCCGCCGGCCGGCAGCGGGGCGCCGTTGTAGATCGCCTCCGACCCGCTGACATGCAGGAAAATGGGCAGGTCCATCTCGCAGGCGGCCTCGTAGATCGGCCAGTAGTACCGGTTGCCCATCAGGATGTTGATCGGCGGCAGGGCCACGGCGGAGACCTGGCCGTGCCCGCCGACCCGGCGGATCTCCGCGGCGGCGGCCAGCGGGTCCTGCGAGGGCACCACGATGGCGTAGGTGAAGCGCGGATCCTTCGAGAGCCACTGGTCGATGTAGTAATCGTTGGCCGCGCTTGCGATCACGATGCTTTCGTCCACCGAGGCGTGCACCGAGCAATACGAGCCCGATTCGAGGCTGTTCAGCACGGCGACCGAGACACCGTTCGGTTCCAGGTGGTCGCTGATGGCGAATAGCGGGTCACTGCCGCCGACCTTGCCCGGCTCCGGACGCGAGTCGGTGCGGATCACGGCGCCGTTCGGGTGCGCGAAGCGCAGGGTCAGGCCGCGGGCATTCATGTGCGCGTTCTTGCGGACGAAGCGCTGGACCCAAGCGTCCGGCATGTAGGGATACAGGCTACGGATGCCGTCCGCGAAAACGGGGTGCACGTCGCAGTCGATGATCCCGGCCGCCTGCGCCTGTGGGCGGTCGAGGGAGATTTGATGCTGGTCGTCCATCGGTTGAACTCCGTTCCTGATTAGTCGCCGGCCACGGTGCGCGCGGCGGCGAGGGCTGTGGTGTCCGGGTTGGTCTCGATCTCTTCCAGGGCGCGCTGGCTGGTTTCGCGGCCGAGCAGCAGGATGCAGGCAACGAGGACCAGGTTGCAGGCCACCAGGAAGCCGGACACGCCCGTGATGCCGAATGTGCCGAACACCGACACGATGACGAAGCCGACGCCGCTCGACGTCAGCCGCCCGATGCCGCTCGCCACCGAGGCGCCCCGCAACCGCGAGCGGGTGGGGAACATCTCGGGGATATACAGGGCGAAGCCGACGGCCACGACGGCATAGGCGCACAACGACAGCGCGAAGCCGCACAGCACCATTTGCACGTTGTTGGTGACGGCGGGATAGGCGACGCCTAGCGCGGCCTGCACCACGGATGCCACCACCAGCGTGCGCCTGCGCCCGAACCGGTCCGCCACCAGGGAGCCGAGCAAACCGCCGAGCGGCGCGCCAAAGCCCATGATCGCGACGAACAGCAGGGAGGAGCGGATGTCCAAGCCCTGTTTCACCAGGAAGGTCGGGAGCCAGCCCAGGAAGCCGTAGAGGCTCACGCCGCTGACGACGGCGATCATGACCGCCAGCACCGTGCTGCCGATCAGGTCGCGGCTGAACAGCTCGCGGTAGGAGCCCTTGGACGCCGGCACGTCGAACACCTCGCGCACCGGGGGCAACGGGCCACTGCGGGCGGCGTCGGCCTCGATCAGCGCCATCTGCGCCTCCGCCTCCGCCAGCCGGCCCTTGCTCTCGAGCCAGCGGGGGCTTTCCGGCATGTTCTTGCGCATGAACCACACGATCAGCGCGCACACGCCGATGATCGCGAACAGTGCCCGCCAGCCGAGGGTGGGGATCAGCCAGGCGCCGCCCAGCCCGACGAACGGCACCGCGCAGTTGGTGATGACCGAGAGCATCGCGACGTAGAAACCGCGGCGGGCCCGCGGCATGAACTCGGCGAGGCTGGCATAACCGACGATGATCTCCGCCCCCATGCCGATGCCCATGATGAACCGCGCCCCGATCAGCACCTGCATGGTGGGTGAGAACGATGCGGCGATCGAGGCGAGCCCGAAGATCAACAGGTTGAGCTGGTAGGAGAAGCGCCGCCCATACCGGTCGCCCAGATACCCTGCCGACAGCGTGCCCACCAGCATGCCCAGGAAGGTCGCCGACATGAACAGCGCGTTGGCGGCGAGCGTGGACCAGCCACTGGCGACCAGCGAGCCGAGCACCCCGCCAGCCAGGTAGATGTCGCAGGCGTCGAGGAACATCCCGAGCCCGATCAGCAGCAAGATCCGCCGATGGAACGGGCCGATCGGCAACCGGTCCAGTCGCGCGCCGGCATTGATACCCGCCCGCACTCGAGACACATTGAGCAAATCTGACATCGCGCCCATCCACCCCCTGGCCGGTCTGGTCGCCGGCATTGGCGGGATCATGCCCGAGAGGGCGATTGAATGATAAATAGAATGATTTTATCTATTCATCCATGACACGAATAAATCTCTCGCCGGCGGAGATCGACACCTTCCTATCCCTGGTGGAGACCGGCAGCTTCAGTCGCACCGGTGCGGAGCTCGGCCTGTCGCAGCCGGCGGTGTCCGCCCGCATCAGCCATCTGGAGCAGACGCTGGGCGTGCCGCTGTTCCACCGCACGACCCGGCGCGTCACCATCACGGCCACCGGCGAACGGCTGCGCGTTCGCCTGGAGCGGGCGGTGACGGAGTTGCGCGCCCTGACCGACGAGTTGCGCGAGGAGGCGAACCTGCGCCGGGGCCGGATCACCATCGGCGCCTCGCCTTCGGTGGCGGCCGGGTTCCTAGCCCAGGCCATCAGCGTCTACCATGCGCGGCATCCCGACATCGAGATCGTGCTGCAGGACGATTTCTACGGTCACGTGCTGGACCGGCTGCTGACTGGCGAGGTGGATCTCGCCGTGATCCCGTTCGAACCGGATAACGAGGCATTCGATTTCGAGCTGCTACTGACCGACCGCTTCCTGTTGGCCGTCGCGTCCGGCCATAAGCTGGCAGACTGCGCCACGGTGACGATGGCCGATGTCGCGCGGGAGGCGCTGGTGAGCATGCCGCCCGAATCGGCCGCCTGGACGACCATCAAGCGCGCCTTCGAACGCGCCGGCCTGCCATTCCGGCCGGCCCTGCAATCGCGAAACTCGCTCACGATCATGGCGCTGGTGCGGGCGGGCTATGGCGTCGCGTTCGTCACCGAACTTCTGGCGGGAACGCTGCCGTCCCCTGGCATCACGTTGCGCGACCTTGGTAGCGTCGATCTGCATCGGCGCATCGGCATGATCTCCGCCAAGGGCCGCGCCGTCCTGCCCGCGGTCGCAGCGTTCCGCGCCCTCCTGCTCACATCCGTCCACCACGCCGAAGTGGAGTGACGTTGCACGATGCGGCGTCGGTCGCGCCTTACGTGAACCATTCGGCCCCATCCGCAGAGCCGCCGAGAGAGACGTGCGCAGCGACAGCCCTGCCCTTGGCCGCTTTGTGGGCTGGAATTGCCAACCCGACCGCGCGGGGGCCGCGACCATAGGTCAACAGACCGATCCCGGATTGCCGGGCAATCTCGATTGCCATGGCGCCCACATGGGCGCGGGTTGGGTCGTCGGGGCGGGGGCCGCAGATGACGTCGAGGTCGCGCATCCAGGTCAGGAAACCGACCGCACCGACGATCTGCTCAAAGAATGCACCGTCCGCCGGCAACGCGCCGTCCCGCACACCCAGCATGAGCAAGCGGCCCGGCGGCAACCCCAGCGCCTGCACCGCGACCCGCGTTTCCCGCTCGTGCGCCGCGGCAAGCACGTCCCCGGAAAGACCGGCCGGCCCGATCGAGGCGCCGTCGGTCAGCACGGCAACCAACGGGGGGCGGCCGCGGGCGCAGGCCTCCGCGATCAATGTGCCACAGGCCAGGCTCTCGTCGCCCGGGCTGGCGGCAAGCACCAGCATGGTGCGGCTGGTGATCAGGGCGTGCAGGTCGGCCGTGGTCTGCAAGGTGGTCGGCGCACCTATGGCTGGGCATTTCTCGAAGCCGGATTAAGGTAGGCCTGGCGATGGAGGTTGTCATGGATCACGTTCAGCACTTGTCCGAGCCGCCCGATGACGTCCGCTTCCCGCATACCGACGGGTCCCGCGTGCCGTACACCGTGTTCGACTCGGCCGCGGTCTATGCCCGCGAGCAGGAGCGCATCTATCGCGGCTCCACCTGGAGCTTCCTGGGCCTGGAAGCCGAAATCCCCAAACCGGGCGATTTCAAGAGCACGTATATCGGCGAGACCCCCGTGGTGATGACCCGGGCGGAGGGCGGCTCGTTGGCCGCCTGGGTCAACCGCTGCGCGCATCGCGGGGCAGCGGTCTGCCGGCTGCCGCGGGGCAACGCGCTGTCACATAGCTGCGTCTATCACCAATGGAATTACGGCACGAAGGGCAACCTGCAAGGCGTTCCGTTCCGGCGCGGGCAGAAGAACATGACCGGGATGCCGCCCGATTTCGACCCCAAGCAGCACAACCTGCATCAGCTCCGCGTCGACAGCTACAAGGGGCTGGTCTTCGCCACGTTCAGCAGCACGGTGGCGGACCTGCCCGACTATATCGGGCCGCAGATGCGGCCGTGGGTGGACCGGATCTTCTGCAAGCCGATCGTCTATCTCGGCTGCACCCGGCAATTCTCCAACTCGAACTGGAAGCTGTACCTGGAGAACGTGAAGGACCCGTATCACGCCAGCCTGCTGCATTTGTTCCACACCACGTTCAACATCTTCCGCGTCAACATGAAGGCGCACGCCATCGCGGACGAAGCCACCGGGCTGCACAACATCGTCTGCGCCATCCGCAACGACACCGATGGCTCAGACTCCTACAAGACCCAGAAGATCCGCTCCTACGATGACAGCTTCAGGCTCGAGGACGAGTCGCTGCTGGCGCTGGTGCCGGAATATGCCGAGGTGGCGACCAACCACATTCAGCCGATCTTTCCGCAACTGGTGATCCAGCAGATCCACAACTCATTGGTCGCCCGGCAATTGCTGCCGAAGGGTCCGGACAGTTTCGAGCTGGTGTTCCACTTCTTCGGCTACGAGGACGATACGCCCGAGCTGCGCGCCCTGCGCATCAAGCAGGCCAATCTGGTCGGCCCCGCCGGCTATATCTCGATGGAGGATACCGAGGCGACGGAACTGGTGCAGCATGGCATCGCCGGGCATTCCGGTGCCGTCTCGATCCTGGAAATGTCCCGCGCCGCGCCGGACGAGCAGGCGACGCTGATCACCGAGGGGTTGGTCCGAAAATTTTGGGTCGGCTACCAAAAGCTGATGGGGTACGAGTCCCCGGTCCTCCCATGATCCCTGCCGATCTTATCCTGCGGCTGGAAATGCAAGAATTGCAGGACCGCTACATCGCCACCATCGACGATGACCGGCTGGAAGACTGGCCCAAGCTGTTCGTGGAGACCTGTCTTTACGAAATCATGCCGCGGGAGAACGAAGCACTCGGCCTGCCCGCGCCGCTGATGCGCTGCGAGGGCGCGGCGATGATGCGGGACCGTGTGCTGTCCCTGCGCCAGGCCAATATCTTCGAGCAGCCGGTCTACCGCCACATGGTGTCGGGCTTCGTGGTCACGCGCCAGGATGACGGGACGGTCGCCATGTCGTGCAACTACCTCGTGGTGAACACCTCGCAGGAGGGTAGCTCCAGCATCTACCAGGCCGGGCGTTATCTGGACCGGGTGGTGCAGACGCCGGAGGGATGGCGGTTCGCATCCAAGCGGGCGATCTACGATACGCTGCGGGTGCAGACGCTCTTGGCCTACCCGATATGACGGGCCCGTGGATCGACGCCGCCGCGCTGGCCGATGTGACCGAGGATGCCGTGTTGCCGGTCGAGGCGGGCGGCCACCAGATCGCGTTGTTCCGGCTGGACGGGGCGGTGTTCGCGCTGTTGGACCAGTGCAGCCACGGCTACGCCCGGTTGTCGGATGGCTACATCGAGGATGGCTGCGTCGAATGCCCCCTGCATCAGGGCCTGGTGGACATCCGCACCGGCGAACCCCGCTCCGCCCCCATCGTCGACCCGGTCCGCAGCTTCCCGGCCCGGGTCGTTGGGGACCGGGTGGAGGTCGCAATCGGAAACTGAGGTGGCTCGGCCTGGTTGGACAGTGCCGCCAGGCCCGCATTGCCCACGTCGCGGCGGCACATCCCCCTTAGGCCGTCGCCTCGGTTGCCTCAACGACCGCAATGGCAAAAAGCATGCGGGATCCGTGCTTCCGCAATGCTCCACGCCGAGCGACCGGCCTCGATCGGACCCGGCGGGTGAACCGACGGAAACGAACTTGCTATCTTGCGACCGTCGCGCAGTCGCCAGATTCTCCAGATCGACAGGTCCGCAACTCAGCCCGTCTTTTCTTCTCTTGTGGCCAACCGGCGTGTTGACGCGCCGCCACGGGCCGATCAGCATTCAGCGATGAATAGTTCGCTTGAGGTGAAACGGCATCATTCATTCTCGGTAGATCCGTGTTGATGGCATGTTGTCGTAGCCGTTCTTCTTCCTGAACCGGCGTCGCCGCAACTACTCGCGACGCCCTCGACCAACCTGAGTTTGGCAGGAGGCAAAGATGCTTCAGTCGCATGTCGTTGAGGTCAACGGTACCTTCGTGGGTGCTGCAATAACCACCGCCGCCGGCTTTCGGTTTCGCGCGATCCACCCGTGGGTCGAGGACTTGGACGAGAGCACATGGCGCTCGATGGACGAGCTGAGTCGGGCCGTTTCGCATCTATTCACGACAGGACGTACGAGCACTGTCGCAGATCCGTCGATCGATCGTTCCGTGCAGAGTGCGGCCAGATCGTTGCTGCTCGCACCGGCCCCAGGAGCTTCCACATGGGTGGGATGACCCTCGTCGCGGCGGCGATGGCGGACAACTCCGTGCAAGCGATCGCCGCGCTCGCCGCATGGGCCGACCGTCCCGCCAGCCTCTGGTGGGAGAACCTGGAGCCCCGCCATCGCGAGAACCCGGAGCCGTTAAAGCTGCGGCGCGCAGGCTCGGGGCTGCCGTCTTGAGCACGCGGCGGCAACTGCTGGCCGGCCTCGCGGCGGCCGGACTGGTGGGCCGCCGAGCTAGGGCCGACACCGTGACGCTGCGGGCGGGCGACCAGAAGGGCGGCACGCAATCCGTCATGAAGGCGGCGGGCGTGCTCGACAACCTGCCCTACCGCCTGGACTGGAGCCAGTTCGCCGCGGCGGCGCCTTTGCTGGAGGCACTGAATGCCGACGCCGTCGATCTTGCCTTCGCCGGCGATGCTCCGGCGACCTTCGCGTTAGCAGCCGGACTGCAGGCCCACATCGTTTCACCGATCCGCACCAGCGGCGCCGGTACCGCGATCCTGGTTGGTAAAGACTCGCCGATCCGCGTTGTCGCCGATCTGAAAGGCCGCACGGTTGCCGTGAATCGCGGTTCGATCGGACATGCCTTGGTGCTGGCCGTGGCCGAATCGCAGGGCTGGCACTTCAGTGACATCAAGATCGCCAACCTGCTGCCAGGCGACGCCAAGACGGCACTGAGCACGGGCGCGGTGGATGCCTGGTGCTCGTGGGGCGTGTACGTGGCCCAGGCCCGTCTCGTGGACCAGATGCGCGTTGTGGTGGATGGCGGTGGCGGGCTCCTGACCGGGTTGTCCTACCTGGTCGCCACGAACGCGGCGATCGCCCGGCGACGCGACGCGCTGATGGATTTCTCGCGCCGCCTGGTCGTCGCCCGGCGTTGGGCGCAGCTCCACCCGGATGACTATGCCCGCGTGCTGGCCGCCGAGATCGGCGTCGCGCAGCCCGTGGCCCGATTGGTGTTCGACACTGAAATTCCCGTGCCGATCCCGATCGATGCGCGCGTGATCGCGGACGAACAACAGACCGCCGATCGCTATCTTTCTGCCGGCATCATCCATGCCCGCCTCGACGCGGCCGGCGTGTTCGATGCGTCGTTCAACGGCGCGCTGACCGGATGATCGAGGCAGAAATCCTGACGCTGGGCGGCGGCTTGGCCGCCACCTGGGCCCATGCCAACCAAAGCTGGTGCGGGGACGATGTGTTCGCCCGCGCCCGGTCCCTGCAACCCGAGGAGACATTCCCATGACTGTAGAGGTCCCAAACACTGTAGAATTCATCGGTTATGTCGGCCACTTCAACTCCTCCGAGACAATGCGCCGTACCGCGTTGGCCCTCGACCCCGGCTATGTGGAGGCGGTCGCCAAGGCGCACGAGCATGTCGGCTTCGACCGCGTGCTGGTCGCGTTCAACTCCACCTCCGCCGAGAGCATCCTGGTGGGACAGCACATCGCCTCCGTGACGAGTAGGCTCGGCCTCATGATCGCGCACCGCCCGGGTTTCACCGCGCCGACCCTGGCCGCACGACAGCTTGCGACGTTGGACCACTTTTCCCGCGGACGGGCGGCGGTGCACATCATCACCGGCGGCAATGACGTAGAGTTGGCGCAGGATGGCGACCATTCGACGAAGGACGAACGCTATGCCCGGACGAGCGAATACCTCGACATCTTGCGCCAGGAATGGACGGCGGAAGCGCCGTTCGACTACGCCGGCAAATACTATCAGGTCGAACGTGGCTTCGGCGACCTGAAGCCCTACAGCCCCGCCGGCATTCCCGTCTATTTCGGCGGTGCGTCGGAGGCCGCGATCCCGGTCGCCGGCAAGCACGCCGATGTCTATGCGCTTTGGGGTGAAACCTACGACCAGGTGCGCAGCCTGGTGGCCCGCATCCGTGCCGCCGCCGCACCGTTCGGCCGCCAACCGCGCTTCAGCTTGTCGTTGCGCCCGGTGCTGGCGGAGACGGAAGAGCAGGCCTGGGCCAAGGCCGATGCCATCCTGGAACAGGCCAAGGCGTTGAAGGCGAGCGGCGGCAATGGCCGATCGCCCAACAATGCGCGCCAGATCCAGCAGGAACCTGCAAACGAGGGGTCTCGCCGACTGCTCGCCGCCGCGGCACAAGGCTCGCGGCTGGACAAGCGGTTGTGGACCGGGATCGCGGCGCTCACGGGGGCGCAGGGCAACTCCACCGGGCTGGTCGGCACGCCGGACCAGGTGGCCGAGGCAATGCTCGACTATTACGACCTCGGCATCACCACCTTCCTGATCCGCGGCTTCGATCCGCTGGTAGACGCCATACAATACGGGCGGGAGCTGCTGCCCCGCGTCCGCGCCCTGGTCGCCGCCCGCAACGCTGTCGCGGTCGCAGCCGAATAACCCAGAAAGGGAAAGCCGCGATCAAGTGTCTGCCGCCCCTCGGCGTGCTCGGTTCGCCAGGTGCGCGCCGGACCTCGATGCGGACGGGCGGCTGGACTAAGCCGCGATTACCGAGGCTCGCCGATGGGTTCGTTGGTTGCTTCAGAGCGGCCCTGGGCCCGATGGCGGGATGGTGGGGCGTGCTGGCTACAGCATGAATCGCAAGATGATCCTCGAGGATGTAAAGCGTTACCAGCCCGCCGCGATCGCTGACCGGCTCGCGACCATGCGGACGTGCCTAGCGGCACAGGCAGACCCGCACGCCCTTAGCGCCAGCCTATCGGCGTTAGCCGGCCTGAACCGCCCCGTCGCGCTTCATTTCGCCGGAGAGGCCGCATTATTGAACCGATTGCGCAGTGACAACGTGGGCAAGCAGATCTTTTCTGATGGCACCGACACTCTTTGGCTCCTGCAGCATGCGGAATTGCCGCCGCTCGCCTCAACCCTGCAGGCGGCGTTATGAGCGTTACTGCGAGCCGCCAACCTGCACGGAGGCGCTACCGCTCTGCGTCGATCTGGATGGTACCCTCGTACGGAGCGACACGCTCGTCGAGGGCATGCTGTCGATCCTGGGGCGCCGGGCCTTGCTAAGCGCGCTGTTGCGCTTGCCGCAGGATGGCCGCGCAATATTCAAGCAACGTATTTCCGAGCTTTCTCCCCCCGACCCGGCGTTCCTGCCCTATGATGCAGCGTTGCTCGCGTATCTCCGCCGTCAGAAATCTGCCGGACGCATGCTGGTGCTCGCCACCGCAGCCGACCGTCGCGTAGCCGATGCCGTCGCACGTCATCTCGATTTGTTCGACGAGGTCATCGCTTCGGACGGTATCCGCAATGCAAAGGGACGCACGAAGGCGGGACTGCTGTGCAGGCGGTTCGGTCGCGGCAATTTCGTGTATGCCGGCGATACCCGGGGAGATCTGCCGGTGTGGCGCGACGCGGCCGCAGCCGTGCTGGCCGGCCGTTCCAGTCATTTGGCCGGTGAGGTCAGACAGATGCTACCGGTGGAAGCCGATTTCACCGCGTATAACTCGCCTATTCCGGCCTTACGCCGTAAGCGGTGCGGAGCTGACCTCCTGGCGTGCTCGATGCCCTGACCTCAATTTCGTGACGTTACGATTGGGAGTTTGGGATGTCGCGCAAGCCACTTGGTGAGAGAGCGATGACCGACGCCGAGCGCCAGGCCCGCTATCGTGCCGCTCGCGCCGGCGGTCAGCCGATTATCCGGTTCCGGCGCCCCGCGGACCATCGCGGTCGCGCCAAGCGGTGGTGCGCCACTGTGGATGAGCTGGTCCAGTTACAGGCCGAGTATCAAGCTTGGCTCGACGCGTTGCCGGAGGCGCTGCAGGAGACCGCAACGGCCGAGGCGTTGCGGGCGATCTGCGATCTGGACCTCCAGGAGCTTCACACCGTTGAGCCGCCAAAAGGTTTCGGACGCGACTGAGACAGATGGACGATCGCGTTATGCCGCCAATGCTGCCGTATGAAGGTCGAGCGTTGGCCTGCTCGGTTGCCAGGTCCACGGCAGCAGCGTTTGCATCTCGTGCGCCTTGGTCCGGCCGGAGACGACCCGCTCGAGCACGTCGGTCAGCCAAGCCAGCGGGTCGACACCGTTCAGCTTGGCCGTCTGGATCAGCGTCATCGCCAGCGCCCAGTGCTTCGCCCCGCCATCCGACCCGGCAAATAGCGCATTTTTTCTTGTCAGAGTGTTCGGACGGATCGCGCGCTCGACCACGTTGGTGTCCATCTCGACCCGGCCGTCATCAAGGAACACCACCAGCCCCGGCCAGTGCCGGATCGCGTAGCGCATTGCTTTAGCCAGATCGGACGGGCCGGGCACTCGCTTGACCTGATCGTGCAGCCAGCCGTGCAGCGCCTCCACGATCGGACGGCTTCGTTCCTGGCGAACGGCCCGGCGATGCTCGGCCGGGTGGCCGCGGATCTCGGCCTCGATCGCATATAGCGTGCGAACCCGCACCAGCACCTCGGCCGCCAGCGGCGACTTGTTGGAGACATATTCGTCGTAGAAATACCGCCGCATGTGCGACCAGCAGAACGCCAGCGTTACCGAAGCGTCGGCGCGCGCGTCGGCCAGCGCCTTGAAGCCGTTGTAGCCATCGACCTGCAGCACGCCCCGGAACCCGGCCAGGTGCCCAGCCGGGCGCTCGTTCTTGCGGTCATCCGAGTAGACGTAGGCCGCCATTGGATGGCCGGGACCGCGCCAAGGCCGGTCATCGACCGCGTAGCACCACAGCCGTCCGGTCTTGGTCCGCCCCCGACCGGGGTCGAGCACCGGCAACGTCGTGTCGTCGGCGAACACCTTTGGCGCCGCCAGCACCGTGCCGAGCAACAGCTCATAGAGCGGCGTCAGCCACCAGCACGCGCGTCCGACCCAGTTCGCCAGCGTCGAGCGGTCCAGCTTGATGCCCTGTCGTTCCAGCATCTGCACCTGGCGATACAGCGGCAGTGAGTCCGCGAACTTGCTGACCACCACGTGGGCGATCAGCGCCTCTGTCGGCATGCCGCCGTCAACGGGCCGGTCGGGCGCGGGGGCAACGACGACGGCACTCTCGCAGCCATGGCAGGCGTAGCGCGGCCGCCGGGTCACTCGCACGCGTAGTTGGGACGGCACCATGTCGAGTTGCTCGGTCGTTAGCGCGCCGATGGGGTGCAGGGCGTGGCCGCAGCACGGGCAGACCCGGTCCTCGACGTCGATCACCACCTCGTAGCGCGGCAAATGTGCCGGCAGGGCGCCGTGGTTGCGGGCCGGCGCCTCGGTGCGCGGCTTGCGCGTCAGGCCTGCAGCAGCGGCTGCGGCGTCCTGGCCGGCCTGATTGGCGGCGATGGTCTGCTCCAGCTCCTCCAAAGCGAGCTGCAGCTGGTCGGGCGTCAGTTGCTCCGATCGGCGGCCGAACTGATGGCGGGTGAGGCGCTGGATCAGCAGCCGCAGCTTGTCGTTCTCGGCGGCGAGCTCGCCCTGCTGGAGCACCACCGCCCGCAGCATCAGCTGCAGCGTGGCGGCGTCGTCAGGCAGGGCGGAGAGATCGATCTGCACACGGTGATGATGACCGACGCCGCCGCGTCGCGGCCAGCATTTTCAGCCAGCATTTCAGGCGGATCGGCGACTTTTTAGCCCGCCAGTTCCGGCCGCCGCACCGGCACCGGCGCGCGCCACTCGCAACCGTCGAGCAGGGCGGCCAACTGGGGCGCCGACAGCGCGATCCGACCGCTCGACGTCGCAGACGGCCAGACGAACTGGCCCTGCTCCAACCGTTTTGTCAGCATGCACAAACCGACCCCGTCATGCCAGATCAGCTTGATGAGCCCAGCGCGGCGACCCCGAAAGGCGAAAACGGCGCCGTCAAAAGGATCAGCAGAAAGCCCCTGCTGCACCAACATCGCCAAACCCGTCATGCCCTTGCGCATATCGGTAATCCCGCACGCCAAATAGACCCGAAGCCCGGACGTCAACGCGATCATCGACCCTCGAGTGCCCCCAGCACCCGGCGCAGCGCACGGCCGTCGACATGAGCGTCGACGCGCAACGACACCCCGGAGGGCAGCACGATCTCGATCAAGCCATCAGCATGGGCCGCCGACGGAGGAGCAACCGGGGTCGGCGGTTCAGGCGACATCGGGGACGGCAACGACGGCGATGCCGCTGTCGCCAGTTCAACCGCAGCAAACTGCATCGGCGCGCGGGTGATCACGGAACCCGCCAGGCTCACCAATTGCTGCCGCCAAGTGTAAAGCTGGCCGGAGCTGATCCGGTATTTGCGGGCGACCTCGGTTGCGGTCAAATCCGGCCCCAGGCTTTCGGCGACGATCTGGCGCTTTTGGTCGGCCGTCCACGACCGCCTCGGTTCAGCCCGGGTCAGAACCTCGACGCGAGCCTTACGAGTGCTCCTGTGATCACTCGTACGAGCGCTCTCAGCTTCCGCGACCAGGTCCGGCGACATCACATCCATCCGCAAACCCGATCATACTCGGGTCACGAGCCGCCAGATGTCGCCGACGCACCGCTTACCTTACGCCAAGCTTTGCGGATGCACCAGTGGGTCAAGAACCTGCTCGTCTTCATCCCGATCTGCACCGCCCACGTGATCGACCAGCCACGTGCCTGGGCGGCCGCCTGCATGATGTTTGCCGCCTTTTGCGCCATGGCGTCCGCGATTTACATCGTGAACGACCTGACCGACTTGGCTGCCGATCGCCGCCATCCGCGCAAACGCAGTCGTCCATTCGCGAGCGGTGCGCTCGACGCCCGCCTCGGCTTGCTCGCTGTTGGGGTCTTGGCCCCGCTCGGCCTGGCGCTGGCCGCGTGCAACGGAACGGTGCCTATCCTCCTGCTCTATGCCGCTATGTCGGTCGGGTATTCCGTGAAACTCAAGGAAGAGCCGTTGGTCGACGTCTTTCTGCTCGCCGGCCTCTACACCATCCGTCTGTTCGGTGGCGGAGCGGCGATCGGGCACGCCTTGTCGCTCTGGCTGCTTGGCTTCGCGAGCTTTCTCTTCCTCAGCCTAGCGCTACTCAAGCGGGTCGAGGAACTCGCCTCCGCGGCAACGACCACTGCAACGAGATTTGTGCCCCGTCGAGGCTACATGCCGGCCGACCTGAGCACGCTCTTCCATTTTGGCTGTTCGTCGGCCTTCGCCTCCAGCGTTGTACTCGCCCTGTTCGTGCAACGGGAAGCGACTGCGGAATTCTACGCGTTGCCGGGGCTGCTATGGGGCATCGTGCCGCTGATGCTGTTTTGGCAGTGCCGGCTCTGGCTTTCGACTTCACGCGGATACATGCATGACGATCCCATCGTATACGCCTCGCGTGACTGGGTATCCTGGGTCGTCGGCGGGTGTGCGATCGGGCTGCTCGTACTGGCCAAATCAGACCCGCTCGGCCTGCTTTAGCTCGTCCTGCCATAGCAACAGCGCTGCCAAACCGGTCCGGACGGGTGTTTCTGCCCGCGTGGATAGGGCGGCGATCGCGCGGCCTGGATCGCCCACCGAATGCCGGATGTCACCGGGCCGCGATGCGCCATACTGCGTCTTCGGCGTACGACCAAGCAGTTCGCCCAGGATTGCCGCCATGGAGCGCACGGAGGTACCATTGCCGGTGCAAACGTTCATGGTCTCCGCCCCGGAGCCAGGTGCGCGGGTGCACAACCGATCCATCGCGGCCATCAAATGGCGCACCACATCACCGACGAAAACGAAATCCCTGGTCTGCTCGCCGTCGCCATGAATGGTCACCAATGCATCCTGCGCCACCAGACGCGCGAACAGGGAAATCACCCCGCTGTACGGTGAAAGCGCGTCCTGCCGCGGCCCGTAGACGTTGAAGAATCTGAGGCCCAGCGTTGGCACCGCATGGCTAAGGAAGGCGACCCGGCCGTGCAGTTCGCTGGCGAGCTTGTCCGCGCCATAGGCGGTTTGGGGCGCGGGGCAGCGATCCTCGCGCGCGGGTCCTTCGGCGACATCCCCGTACACTGCGGCGGACGACGCGTACACAACGGGGATCCGGCCACATGCGCGGGCTGCGTCCAGGACGGCGACCGTGCCGCCCGCGTTCACGCGGTGTGTACCGCACCAATCCTCCTGCCCGCGTACCACGGACGCGATCGCGGCAAGATGGAAGCACCCGGCCGCTCCCTCGAGCGCCGAGCGCGCTACGACCGGGTCGGCGACATCGCCGTGCACCACGCTGCATCGGGGGTCGAGGTTCGACCGGCGGCCGGTGGAGAAATCGTCGACCACCCGCACCTGGTGGCCGCTGGCGAGAATCGCATCGGCGAGATGGGACCCGATGAAGCCCGCGCCGCCAGTGACAACGAAAATTCCCATGACCGCTATCTTTCTGCTTGCGGTGTTGCGAGATCGGCGGCGGCCCAGGCGGCCACTCGCCGAGCATTGCCCCGCCATGTGTAGTGGGCCAATGCGCAGGCCCGCGCCGCATCCCCTAAACGGCGCCGGAGCGGCACATCAGCCGTGAGCCGCTTGACGGACTGCCACATCGCGCCCGGTGCTGCCGGATCAAAGAGCAGAGCGGTCTCGCCGTCCGCGACGACTTCGCGAATGTTTGGCAAAGCGGGGGCGACGATCGCACATCCGGCGGCCATGTACTCGAACAACTTCAACGGCGAGGCATAGGCCGTCACACGTGGCTGCAGCGCGATGTCGAACCCGCTCACCAGTCCCGGAATTCGGTCGGGCGGCACCACGCCCAGGAAACTGACTCGGTCGTTCAGGCCGAGTGCCGCAGCCTGCTGCTCGAGCGCTTGCCGCGCTGGCCCATCTCCGACGATCTGCAACTGGAGGATGGAGCCGTCGTCAGCCATGGCGGCCAGCACCTCGTCCAGTCCATGCCATTCGCGGACGAACCCGACGAAGCCGAGCACCGGCGTTGCGGCGGGCTCCGGCGGCGTGCGGGCAAGGTATCGGTCGGGAACAATACCGTTCGGCACCACTTCGATCCGCGCCTTGTCCACGCCGTCCAAGGCGATCTGATCCCGCAACACGGCGGTCACAGCGAGCACGCGGGATGCCGAACGCCATGTCATCCGTTCGACGGCCCGGGCCAGCCAGGGTAGTCCCAGCCCACCATGCCGGGCGCGCTCGACCGCCAACGGTGCGTTGACCTCGAGATAGACAAGGGAACCGCGGCGGGCGAGGAATGCTCCGGCCAAGTGGAACAAGTTGTATCGCTCGTAGACGAAATCCGGCTTGAAGCGGCGGTATGCCTGTCGCAAGCGCAGATAAGCCGGCACGGCGTAGGCGAGTTCCGCGAGCTCCGCCAACGCACCCGGCAACAGCCGCCGCACGAGGCCGACCAGGCGTTTCTGACCGCCGAACGCGACACTATCATGCAGGCGCGGCCCAACCACCAGGACCTCGTGCCCTTCGGCGCGAAAGGCTGCGACCATCTCGTCAACGTGGACGCTCTGACCATCCCGGGACTGGATGCGGTGGCTGTAGAGAATGCGCACGCGGACCTAGCTCCACACAGCCGAAGTCCGGCGTACCGCCAGCGCCACCGCCCCGCGCGCGAGTATCGCGAGGCCTCGGGGGCGCCGGGGGTTGGCCAGCATCACGCCGATCCGCTGCCGGCGCGCAGTCACCCAGCTCTGCTTGTAAGGGTCGTCGCCGCGCCCGAAATCCAGTGCACGGACCCGCTCCTCCTCCAGCAGATGCCGGATCATCCAGGCCGTCAGCACCGTTCCGGCCGACATCTGCCGCGCCGTCTCGTCATGGGCGAGTTTCAGCACGGTCGCAGTGCCATGCTCGACAGTCCAGTATTGGGCAGCGACCGGCTGCCCCTGACAGCGCAGCACGCCCAGACGGAGCACCCCGGCGCGTGCGGCGGCGCGGATGATTGCGGGGCCGAAGAGTGGGAATGGTTCGGGCCGCTTCCAGCTGTTTCGGTAAACCTGCTCAAAGGCTGGGAGCGCGGCTTCGGCCTCCTCCGGGGTGTGTGCGAGCGCGAACGAGCAAGCCGGGTCGACCTCGCAGCGCCGCAGCTTGCGCCGGATGGTGTTACGCAGAATACCCGGGCGTGCCTCCAGATAGGCTGCCCAGCGGCGTCCGCCCACGACTTCGTGCCAATTGCCGAAATGCGCAAATCGGTACGACAGAAACCCGGCCCGCCGCAGCCCCGCCAGCAGCGGAACCAGGCCGGGCCAGTCGGCGTCCAGGGCATCGAGTCGCAGCACGGGGAAGTCGGTGCTCGAGCGGCCCAAAGCACAGCCCGCCTGTTCGACGTCGTCCGGCTGGAGCCCCGGGTCGACGAGCGGCTGATACAGGCAGGTGTACGGCGCCGTCAGCCCCGCGAGCGTCCGTCCGGCAGACTGCAGCGGGACCAGCATCGAGGGCCGTCCCGCGTGGCGGCAGAGGACGAACCGAGGTGTCGCGTCCGGAGGCATCGCGCTCGCAGTCAACGAGCGCCACCATCCCGCGCCGGACTGGAATGCCACGCCCGCGAGCAAATCGGCCGCGTCGGCCGCGAGGGTGTCGAAACTGGTGTGGCTTTCGGCCTCAGCCACGGCGCAGACCCGCCCGCAAGCCATACCAGGCGAGCCCGATCCATTCGTGTAAGGCGTCATAGCTCGTGACCCAGGCCGAAGCGCTCGGGAGAAAGCTCCAAACCTGCAGGTTCAGCGCACCGAGCGGCAGGGTGGGCCGGGGGATCGCGATCAACCCCGTCTGGGCAAACGCCAGCATCGCACGGCGCATGTGCCAGTCGTGGGTCACGAGCAGAACCGTGGAGATACCCGCCTGCCGGAGGATCGCTGCACTGTCCTGGGCGTTCTCCCATGTTGTCGCGGACCGGTTCTCGATCCAGCGCGGGGTGATGCCGAAATCGGCGGCGAGGCTAAGCGCCATGATGTTTCCCACCGGCGGCGCTGCACTGTCCACGACCCCCCCGGACACCAGCACCGGCAATCCGGTTTGCCGCGCCACGGCGGCAGCTTCACGGAGGCGCTGGAGCGTCATCGGACCGGGGGCATCATCGTGCGCCGGCGATGCGTCGCGCAGAAGCTCGGCGCCCAAAACGACGATGGCCCCCGCCGATCCCGCGGCCTGGGTCTCGTCCGAGCCGTCCTGCAGCGAATCGCGCAGCGTGTCGGCAACGACGGGCAGCGACAGCACGAACAATCCAGACATTGCCAGCACGGCCAGCCCGCGACCCCAGGCCCGCCGCCGCCAGGCAAGCCCGACCAGCGCAAGGCCGGTCAGGTTGGCCGGAGGAACGATCGCCACGCTCGCGATCGAGGTGAACGTCATGGATCTTGACCTTCTCTGGTGAACGATACTAGACCGACACGTATTGGCGCGCCAAGCCGTCCGCAGAGTCCTTGTCGATGGCTGTATTAACGCTTCGAAGCATCAGCGACATCTCGGCGCTCGAAGCATCATGGCGAGAGCTGGAAACCCGGTCCGAGCCGTCTTTTTTCCAGAGCTGGACTTGGCTCGGCTGCCTGGCCGAACGGCGCTTCACAGATCCGGTATTGTTGCAGGTGTCCGACGGTGGAACGGTGGTGGGGCTTGGACTGTTCAACCGCCGCCGCTCGTGGCGAGAAACCTTGTGGCTTGGCGAAACCGGTTATCCCGAATCGGATGCGGTGTTCACCGAGCATAATGGCCCGCTGCTTGCAATCGGCTACGAACATCTCGCCCGCGATTGTGTGGCCGCCGCGCTGGCGGATGCTTGCGCGCCATACCGGCGGTGGCCACTGCGAAGGGTCGTGCTGAGCGGTGCGTCAGAAACGCTCGAGCAAGCGGCGCTGGCAGTGGGCCGCGTCAGCCGTGTGCAAACCAGGGCGGCGCCCGTTCTGAATATCCGGACCTTGGGCAAGACCGACTACCTCAGCAGCCTTGGCCGTACCACCCGCTACCAACTCCGCCGATCGCTGCGGGAGATCGCCCACCGCGGTCCGGTCACGATGCGCCGGGCGACGTCGCGCGACGAAGCGCTTGGTTTCCTCGCGGAGTTGGCGCGTTTGCATCAGAGGAGTTGGACGGACCGAGGCAAGCCAGGCAGCTTCTCGAACGCCGCCTTCGTCAGCTTCCACCGTGCGCTCGTCGAACGGGGATGGCCCCGGCAGGAGATCGATCTTTGGCGCCTGTCGGCAGGCGACGACCACCTGGCGTATTTGTACAATTTCAGACACCGGAGCCGGGTAGCTTCGTACCAAAGCGGGGTCGACTACCGGGGGGCCCGGCCGCAGGAGCGCCCCGGGCTTACGGCACACCATCTCGCCATCGAGCATTCCATCCGAGAGAACGATTCTCATTATGACTTCTTGGCCGGGCCCGATCGATATAAGGTCAATCTCTCCAACGAGACACGCTGCCTTCACTGGTTGTCCGTATCGGCTTCGTATCGTCGCAGGCCAACATGAACGATTTTGAGTGATGGGAAAACTCTATGGATCGGCCAGCGATTTAGCATTGGCTGATATCGGCATAGCTAGCGTTGTGCGCGAGCATGCGAGGTTGCGAAGCCCTGTTTGCGCCGGTGCTGCGTGGCTCATTGGCTGATATCGGCATAGCTAGCGTTGTGCGCGAGCATGCGAGGTGCGTGCTCAACGAGCAAACGCGTCACTGTTGGCCGGCTGAACGTCAGTATTTCCGACGGGAGAGCCGGTGCCATCGCCTCCCGCAGGATCTGCTTGCCTTGTCCGGCACGCAGCTTGAGAGCGGGCGGCAAGGTCAGTCCCCACGCGACCATCGCCTCGTCCAGGAGCGGCGCCCGCACCTCGAGCGAATTGGCCATGCTGGTGCGGTCTACCTTCACCAGGATGTCGCCAGGCAAGTACGTTGAAAGATCCACGTATTGCGCCTGGACGAGCGCGTTGTCGGTCTCACACTGCTGCATCAGTGAACCGATGCGCGCCATCGGATCGTAACCCTCGACCGATCGATTGAACTCAGCGGTAAACAGTGAACGCCGCTCGGCCTGCTGCACCTTGGTCAGCATACGGGCATAACCGAGCGCGCTGTCCAGGCTCAACTCGGTCAGAGTGTGGCGCGCCCGCATCCAGCGCGGGGCACGGTCGAGCTTCGGATAGAGCCGAGCCAATTCGCCGATCACGTGACGTCGGACCGGCGCCGGCAAGTGTTGCCTGACCGACTCGAGCAGGACGTGCCACCTGTGGCGCCGATAGCCGCCGAACACCTCATCGCCCCCGTCGCCGGAGATGGCGACCTTGGCGTGGCGACGGGCCAGGGCGCACACGCTCAGGCTCGGCACGGAGGAGGAGTCGCCGAAAGGCTCACCAAAGATGGCGGCCTGCCGGCTTGCCGCATCGATCACATCGGTGGCTGCGGCGGCCTCGTTGTGCTGCACCGTCCCGAAGCGCGCAGCAACCATCGCTGCGAAGGGGGTTTCGTCTTCCGCGCCCTCGAAGCCGACCGTGAATGTGTCGAGCGGCCGGCCGTGCAGAGGGGCGGCCGTGGCAACGATCGCCGCAGAATCGATCCCGCCCGACAGAAACGCCCCAACCGGCACGTCTGCCACCAGCCGATCGGAAACGCAACGATGCAGCAGACGGCTTAGCTCAACGGCGGCCTCATCCGGTGATACCGGTTGGATCGCCGTCGGCATCGACCAGTAGCGCCGGGGCGGATGAACGCAACGGTCAGACTCGATCAGCAGAAAATGGGCCGCCGGGAGCCGCCTGACCCGGCGGTAGATCGTCAGCGGATCGGGGATGTACCCGTAGGTGAAGAAATCTTCCACCGCCTCCGGATCGATCTCCAGCGGCAGGCCGGGGATTCCGGCCAGGGCCGCAAGCTCCGAGGCGAACACGAAGCTGCCATCGTCGGCCGTCGCATAATAGAGCGGCTTCTTGCCCAAGCGATCTCGGGCCAGGAACAACCGGCGACGGGTCCGGTCCCAAAGGGCAAGCGCGAACATACCCGACAGACGTTGCAGGCAGTCGACCCCCCACTCCTCCCAGGCATGCACGATCGTTTCGGTATCACACTGGCTTATGAACACATGTCCGGCGGCCTGCAGTTCGCGACGGAGCGCCTGGAAATTGTAGATCATGCCGTTGAACACGAGGGCCACGGCGCCGTCCTCGTTATACATCGGTTGCTGGCCACCCGCCGGGTCCACGATCGCGAGGCGGCGGTGACCTAGTCCGATAACCGGTTCGATATGGAAGCCGTCGCCGTCGGGTCCACGATGGCTCAGTGCCGCGGTCATGCGTTCCAACTGCCCTGCGCTGACGGGCTGTTCGGCACGCCGCGCATAGACGCCAGTGATGCCGCACATGCTATACCTCCGACCCGATTGGGCAACGACGGCAGGACGCTAACCCATTGCACAACCGGATCATACAAGTTCTTGCTGTGCTGGCCGCGGTTGCCGCAACGCCACAATGCGGCGCTCGGGTTCTGACCGTAGGGCCCGGCGGCATGTTCACGCTGCCGTCGCAAGCCGCCAGAATTGCGCGGCCCGGTGACCGGATCGTCGTGGCGCCCGGCAACTACGCGGATTGCGCCGTGCTCGCCGCAGACGATTTGACGCTCGAGGGGCATGACCCGGCGGGCTCGGCCTTGATGTCGGGCAAGATCTGCCAGGACAAAGCCATCCTGATCACGACGGGCCACAGTGTGACGGTGCGGAACATGACGCTCGACGGCGCTCGCTCGACGGAGGGCAACGGAGCCGGCATCCGGAGCGAAGGTGACGAGCTTATCGTGGACAGGGTGCGATTTCTGAATAATCAGAATGGTATTCTTGGCGGCATCACCGCTGGGGGGCGGATCTTGGTATCCAACAGCGTCTTCACCGGCAACGGCGCGTGCATAGAGGACTGTGCGCATGGGATCTACGCCGGCCACATTGCGCTGCTCCGGGTGGAGAACAGCCGCTTCTTCGATACCCGGGCTGGACACCACATCAAATCCCGTGCGCTGGCGACCGAGATCATCGGCTGTGACATCGAGGACGGTCCGAATGGCACGGCGAGCTATGAAATCGACATACCGAACGGAGGCAGCTTGCTCGTGCGCAACACCCTGCTGGAAAAGGGGCCGCACACCGGTAACGCCAAGGCCGCCATCGAGGTCGGTGCGGAGGGCGCGCTGCAACCGACGCCATTCATCCGATTGGATAATGTCACGTTCCGTGACGACAGCTCGCGCTCGTCTCGGCTGTTGGAAAACTTCACGTCTACCCAGCCGGAGCTTGCCAATACCCGCTGACGACGCGGCTGAACCTTCGTGACGGCCGGGCCTTCGTGACCGCCGTGGTCATCCAGCATTGTCCTGTGCCTGGATCTTCTGCACCGGGCGATGACCTTCGTCAGCTCGCTTGAGAAGCCGTCGATGAGGGTCGGCGCGACGGGTTCCTAGTGCAGAGGAGATCGAGCGCGACGTACGCTCGGCAATCTAGGGTGCGCACTCGCCACGGATGACGGCGGAAGTCTTCGCGCCGCGCGCCAGCCGCGAGCTAAGCGCGGCGGCGGCGTGGATCGCCGAGGAGACCCCGGAAGTTGCGGAAAACCTTGCCGCCGCGCTTGTTGCCGCGAAGCGGGTGTTGCGCAGGATGGGTGGCAGGACGCGGAGACCGCTATCATCCAGGCGCATGGTCGGTTGGCCCCGGAGAGGAAACCCCGTGGGCCACTGCAGCTCCCACGATGTGTCCGTCGTCCCGCTGCAGGAGGACAGCCACATCCTGTCCAGCGGGGTAGGGAACTTGTAGGCGGACTGACTTGCCAGACCACGTGTTGAGAACCGACATCGAACGGACGATGTTGGCCTCCTCGAGTGTCCGCCCGCCATTCTCCCCGCGATTGACAGGGGTTTGGTGCAGGCGATCGTAGCCGATCAGAAGCAATGTCCCACTGCCGGCGCCTGCGCCGACCGAGACGGTCAACCCCGACGGCTCTCGCTGAACGTCGATCTGTGCGGCGGTTTCCGGACTCTGTGCCGCTTGTCGCAGGGCGTGGTCGACGGCCGTTGTGTCCGAACCGACTGCGTCCAGTTTGCCGTCTACGATCAACGCCGGCGTGTAGACTTCGGGGCTCACATCGAGTGCGACGTAATGGCGCTGCCGCTGCGTCGCAGCATCGAACGAGTAGGGATCGTGCCATCCGAGATTGTTCCAGTAGGTCACGTGGAACGTCAGCAGCAGCAGATCCGGCCGCGTCCGCACCAGCTCGGCCACCTTGGCGTCCGCGGGCGGACAGGACGAACACCCCTCCGAGGTGAACAGTTCGCCTACGATCGGCCGCGGTGCCGGCTGTGCGGCAGCGAGGGTGGAGACCAGAGAACTCATCACGACAACCGACCAAAAACGCATGGTACGCTCCCGACTATGCGGTGGAAGGCCGGATACCGACCGCAGCTCCCGACGACCCGCTCCTCCTGCCTCATTCGGGAGAAGAGCGGTATCGGTTACACCGTTTATGCAACGGCCGTCAGGGACGTTCGATGACGGTAATTCCGTCGCGAGCATCCCAGCCCGTAACCAACGCACGGAAATTCCGAACACCAGCCATCACACTCACGAACGTCACGAGGCCACCGTCATGCGCGACAATCCGATCCACACGTTCTTTGAAGTCTTGGGAGGTAATATCCCGGACCAGCTGGCCCTCGGTGGATATCGCTGGTTCGAGGTGGCGCTGTTTTGGATGCTTCTGCTTGGGAGCCTCGCAATTGCCTACACCAATTGGCGATTGGATTCGACCCAACGCACCGGCACGCATGTCAGCATCTACGTCATGCGACTCGTCAGCGCGGGCATGTGGTATCTCGGCACGTTGTGGAAGCTGCCGCTGCCGGTATCAGGAGGCTTCAAGTTCTGGCTGGAGAGCACCGTCAAATACAGCTCTTTCCAGGCCCATGCCTCGATAATGCAGGTCTTCCTCGACCATATTGCTTTGGTTCAGCCATTGGTATTCCTGCTTGAAACCGCTCTCGCCGTATCGCTGATGCTCGGTGTCGCGGTGCGGCTGGCCGGTGTGGTGGGTGTGCTGTTCATTCTCAACCTGCTGATAGGGCTGTACAATGATCCGACCGAGTGGCCCTGGACCTATGTCGGCATCATCTGCGCCCATGGCATGTTCGCGGTGGCCCAGGCGGGCCGTAGCTTCGGCATCGACAATCTCCTGGCCAAGCGGCTGATACCAGGCCTGCGCCACGAGGGGATGATGGCTCGCGCACTGGCCATTGCGTCCTAGATGGGCGGCGATCGATCCCATCTCGACCGCCCTGAGGTATCGGGGGCCGCGCAGAGGGCGGCCTCCGCAACCAAGGCGTTACGCGCGGAGTCTGTTTCGGCCGCGCTCGAGAGTTGCGTGTCGATTGGGCACACGGTTGCGATTGCCGGACGCATCGCTCAGGCCATCCTCCTTTTGGCGGCGCGGATTTGGCTGAGCGAGTCGATATTCGTCCACCAGATCGTGATGATGATGCGGTCCGAGAGGTTCGCGGAGGCCCCTTCAGTGGGGGCGGCGCTGATCCGGGGCGTGGCGCCGCTCCTCCTTGCCATGGGGCTGGCGACCCGGCCCGTCGCCTTGCTTCTGGTCCTTGGCATTGGCCACGGCCTTTTCGATGTACATTTGGCCGGGCCGCAGCTTATCCTTTTACTCTGGTTGGTGATGGGCGGCGCGGGACCGCTGTCGCTCGATTTCCCGTTGCGAGGCGGACTTGCGCGGGTGCCGGTTTGGGCGGTGAGGGCGACCAGCCGGATTTACGCCCGGATCGACGCGCTCGGCGCCATCATACTTCCGCTAGGGACACGCCTGTATCTCGGCTTCGCCATCGCCGGCGGGACTGGTCTCGCTGTGTGGGGCCTGCCCCTCAACGGCGCGCTGGTCACCGCGCCTTGGTGGCTTCTGCTCCTCTGCTGGGCTCTGCTATTCGGCGTGGCGACCCGGCCCGTGACGGTGCTCCTGTGCGTGTTGGCCCCTCCGATCCTCTCCTCCGGCGTAACACCGGACCGGTTCGAAGTGATGCTGCTGTTGCTGCTGCTTGCCGCGACGGGCGCGGGGTGGGCGTCGCTCGATGGCGTGGCGGCCGGGTGGGCCGCTCTCCGTTCGCGGATGGTGGACCGTTCGGGTGAGCCATTGCCGCATGTGGTCGTGGTCGGCGGTGGCTTCGGCGGGATTGCCGCCGTGCATGCCCTCCGGTGGACTGCCTGCCGGATCACTCTCATCGATCGGCGCAACCACTATCTCTTCCAACCACTCCTCTACCAGGTGGCGACCGCGGCCCTGTCGCCCGCCGATATCGCGATCCCGATCCGCAGCGTCCTGCGCGAGCAACGCAACGTCTCCGTCCGTTTGGGAGAGGTGATTGGCATTGATCGCGCCGCCCGCTCGATCCTGCTTCCTGAACAGCGCATCCCATTCGACTATCTCGTTCTCGCGACCGGCGCTCAGCACAGTTATTTCGGGCGAGACGAGTGGGCGCCGCATGCACCGGGGCTAAAGAGCATCGAGGATGCGACGGCGATGCGCAGCCGCATGCTCCTGGCATTCGAACGGGCGGAGAGCGAGGCAGACCCGGCCAAACGCCAGGCCTGGCTGACCTTCGTGGTCGTCGGCGGAGGACCGGCCGGGGTTGAGCTGGCCGGAGCCCTGTCGGAGCTCGCCCATACCGGCCTGGACCAGGAATACCGAGCGGTCGACCCGGCCACGGTCCGGGTGATCCTGGTGCAATCCGCATCGCGGGTGCTGCCCGCCTTCTCCGCGACCCTATCGGCACACGCCGATCGTTCGTTGCGCGAGCTCGGTGTCGAGGTCCGTACTGGGGCTAAGGTCACTCTTGTCGACCACGAGGGCGTCGAGATCGACGGCAGCCGTATCGCTGCCAAGACGGCGTTTTGGGCGGCCGGCGTGGCGGCGTCACCAGCGGCGAAGTGGCTCGGCCAAACCGAGGACAGGTCCGGCCGGGTCGTCGTCGAGGGAGATCTTTCGGTGCGCGGCTGGCCGGGGGCCTTTGCGATCGGGGATACCTCCGCCTCGACCGGGTGGGCCGGCGCCGCGGTCCCGGGGCTCGCGCCGGCCGCAAAACAGCAGGGCCGGCACGCGGCCCGTGTGATCCGGGCGGCGATCGATGGCTCCAGCCCGCCGGGTGCGTTCCGGTATCGCCATTACGGTAACCTCGCCACGATCGGCCGGCTCGCGGCTGTGGTCGAACACCGCACGCTGCGGCTCTGGGGTGCTCCCGCCTGGTGGCTTTGGGGCCTGGCCCACGTGTTGCTGCTCGCCGGGGGCCGTAACCGCGCCACGGTGGTGCTGAACTGGCTGTGGGCCTACCTGACCTATCGGCACGGCACCCGCCTCATCACCCGAAATACGATGGACACTTGAGCGATCACCCCGAAGCGCGTGTCCAGGACTCCTGGATTTAGCGTTTGATGGTTCTGGTCCGGGCATTCTAGAATGTGTCCAAGCTACGATCATACCCGCAGCCGCTCCCTAGGGTGCGGTTCGGATCTGCATGTCGTAGCGTAGGAAAAGTGTGTGCGGATGGTTGGATTACCCGAACGCCGAAACGGGACACTCCTGGCAAACTGTTTGAGGGAGCCTTGGGGCGGATTTACGCCGCGCCCCGCGCCGTGACCCGGAACCTCCCCTTGGTTACTTTTCCTGGCCGGGCCTCGTCCTCGCCTGTAACCGAACTCGGACCTCCGCCGAACAAGGTGGTCGAAGCCCGCGGGAGCAGCGAGGGTCGAGCACGACGGCCGCCTCCGAAGCGGGTTCAGCCAATACGGCCCCGATCGTGAGCGCCAAGAGCGACGACGCGCCCGGCCAGCCCTGGGATCAACTGATGGCGGCCGCCCAGTTGGGAGATGCCGATGCCTACCGACACCTACTTGCCGAACTGGCTCTCTGGTTGCGTCGATACTACGGGAGGCGTCTGCCGCCTTCCATGATGGAGGACGCGGTGCAGGACGTGCTGTTGGCGATCCACGAGAAGCGCCATACCTACGACCCGGCGCGCCCCTTCGGCCCTTGGCTCGCCGCGATCGCGCGATACAAGTGGATCGACCGACTACGTTCGCTCAAGTCAGAGGCGCTCGAGCCCCTGAACGACGACATCGGAGTGCCAGACCATGGGAACGCCGTCATCGCTGGTTCGACGTTCGAACGGCTAATGGCTGAGTTGAAGCCCTCCCAAGCCGAAGCGATCCGGCTGGTGAAGCTCCAGGGCTACAGCGTTGCAGAGGCGTCCCGGGCGACGGGCCAATCGGTCTCGCTTATCAAGGTGAACGTCCACCGCGGTCTCAAACGTCTCATCGACATGATCAAGGCCTCCGGCGATGCGGACTGAGTCCCTGCTCGACCGACTCAGCCGGGACCTTCGTCCGGTGCGGCCACGGAGCATTGCGCGGGAGGCAGCGCTGTTGCTGCTCCTGGCCGTCGTAGAGGTCGCGGCCTTCCTCGGCATGGGTTTCATGCGGCCGGACATGATGGTGGCGCTGGAAGCACCTTCCTTTTGGTGGAAGCTCACCAGCATGGGAATTATCGCCGTTGTCGGGGCGGGCGTCGCAATCCTGTCGGCCGATCCCGCCCAGTCGCCGCGGCGCGGGCTGCGTTGGATCCTCGTATGCCTCGTCGCGATCCTCGCCAGCGGCTGGCTTATCGACGCGGCCGGATCCGGGCTTGCGGACCTGGTTCGTCGTCTCGATTGGAGAGAAGGCCTACAATGCGTTTGGGAGATGATCGTCCTATCGATCCCTCCCGCCATCGCCCTGGGCGTATTGATCCACCGCGGTGCTCCGACCGACCGTGCCGGAACAGCCCTTGCCGCGGGCCTGTCTTCGGCCGCTTGGGGTGCATTCGTCTTCGTCTTCGCATGCCCCTCGGATGATCCTCTCTATATCGCCGTCTGGTACACAGTCGGCTGCTCGATCGTGACGATACTGGGGCGGGCTGGTCTGATGCGGTTGTCGCGATGGTGATGATCGTGCCTGCGCATGGCCGAGCCTGGATCCGCCATCTGCAGCTCGGCTTCTCCGCGTCCTCGCTCCCATCAGAATCCAGCCTGAGCAGGAGCCAGGAACATTTGCGCGAGTTTTACGGCATCGATGTTTGAGCCGACTTCGTCAGCGCGATGACAAATTCCGTGGTAGACGAGTTGCGATCTGGCCAAACCGCCCGCTCGAGCCGATCCTTCGTTCCGCTCGATCCAGAGGCCGAGCGATGCCTTCGTTGCGTCTGCTCTGATCCCCAATGGGATGTGAATGGCCTGTTGTGCACCAGGCCTTCATCGCGCACCTTGATTATCAAATAGTTGAAGAAGACCAGATATCTTCGATCACTTAGGGATCAGGCCATTGGCGTCCCGTAGGGGAGTGCAAGTTTAGGCTTTTTCAGTGGCTTGCACAGTCATACCCAGACTTATCCACATATACGACTCAGCGGGTTACGTGCGGATTGTCAAACCTGCGATCCCGCTAGACTCTCCCGTCGTGTTCCTTCTACGTTCTGGTCCATGCCAGACGGTCTCACCCCAGCTGCCCGCGATGATCTTCTCTTCGCCATCGACTACGCCCTGCAGTTTACGCAAACCGGCAAGGTGTTGCGCCTCGTCAGCCGAGAGCAAGCGGCCGGGCGCGTGCTCGAGCAGCTGGAGCGCAGCGGGTTCGTGATCTACCGCAAGCCACCCCTGCCGATGCCCGGGGTGGGGCCGCACCGGCGGTGAGCCGCGGCCTGCCATGAAGCCGTGGAAGGTCACTTGCCCTGATGGCGTCACTTGGCGGCGCACGTTCGCGAGCGAGGGGGCCGCATGGCGCGTGGTGATCCCCGGTGCCACGCCTGTGGCGTTCCGGCTGCGGCGCGCTGCGATGGTGCGGGAAGGCTGGCGAATAACTCAGCGAAGCCGGGACGGCATGCCCGAGAGGTCATAATGGGCGCTTGAAGCTACACTGAGCGGAGATATGATGAACTGATGAACGATCAGAACGGTCCCGAAGCCGGCAATCAAGGTGCCGGCAAGCCAGAGCATAGCTCCACCTTTCCACAGACGGGAGTTCAGAGATCGGACGGCACCCCACCCGATAAGGGCAAGCCCGAGAACGACAAGGAAGATCCCTACAGGCATCGAATGTTCGTGCTAACCCTCTTGAGCTTGTTCGTCGCAGCGTTCGGCACTGTGGTCGCCAGTGTAGCGACGTATCTCTCGGCTAATCAAACTCAGGTCAGTCGACAGGCCCTTGTGGCCGTTCAGAGGGCCTTTGTGTTCCCGACCGAAATCCAATTAAAATCCCTACCCATACCCACCCAAGGTCGTGAGGTAGTTCTTTTCCACCCCACCTACGAAAACAGCGGGGCAACGCCAACGGAAAACCTCTATCAATACTTTAAGGTTGAATTGGTAAATCGAGAGTCAATACGTTCGTTTAATATGGATCCGCCCTCCAGCACCAAATTCGTTTTCACCGTGATGGGCCCACATTCAACCGCCCCAGGTGGTCAAGATTACCTTCCAATGACTGACGCCCTAAGTATCGGCCGCTTGGATCGGCCGGACGCGGTTGCCTTCGGCGAACTACATTATCAGGATGTTTTTGGTGCGAGCCATGTGACTAAGTTCTGCACAGACTACCAGAGTGTAACAGTGGAACCGGCTTCTACACAGGCGCTCACTACGCAAACTAGCAGCGCTCAACCCGCTCCCGTGGCCCAGCAGTATCAAGTGTTTGCGCAAGCTTGCCCTGTTCACAACTGTGCTGACGACGAATGCAATATCAAACATTGATTGATCGCGCTTGCGGTAACCACAAGCACCCTACCACGTCCCCTTCGTCCCTGTGCTCGGATAAAATGAAAGCGCCCGCCCCAGCCGTAGGGCCAGAGCGGGCGCGGTAGACAACCGGCCGACTAGCTCAACGTGATCGGGATTGGAGGCGACCGGCCGAGCTCGAGGTAGACGCCACGGGCGGCCTCCTCGAATGGCATGCCGGCTCGGTGGCGTTGCATGCCGCGGAGGAACGCGACCTGTTCGGCGTGTCCGAGCTGCCGGAAAACGAGGAGAAGCTCGCGCTGAGCGGCAGTCGTCATAGTCCCGTCCGGCTCGGTCTCGGCCGCGATCGGCAGGAAGGTGTGCACCGCGATGGCACCTGCGCCGGCCAGGAACGCTCTGCGGCCGCTCATGCTGCACCCAACAGCAACGCGTCGTGGGCCAGCCGCCAGGCCGCGTAGACATGCGGCTCCGCCTCTTCCTCCACCGTCATGTCAGGATCCGGAGCGATGTCGCGTTGGAGGGCGGTAACCACGACACTGGCTTTCGCCTGAAGCCCGATCCGGGTCCGCGGACGAAGCTCGGCCACGGCCGCGAGCGCGGCATCCCAATCGATGCATTGCTCGTCTAGAGGAGCATCCGGATCGAAGTCCGGATGGTAGAGCGCCTTGTCAGCCGCCTCGAACGCCATGCAGGCCGCGATCAGCTTGGCGTCTGGGTGGTCAGGCGACATGGCCGCGGCAGGCAAGACGGTGCGCGCCGCTACCGCGCCGGCCGTGAAGGCAAGGAAGTCGCGACGGGTGCTCATGACTTGCCCCCGGCGGACAGGACCATGCCAGCCTGCTCGAGCTGCTTGCCGAGCCAGATCAGCGCCATCGGGACGTTGCCCCGATCGTGCTCACCATTTGCCAGCATCATCAGGATGCTCGCGACGGCCTCGACGGTGTAGGCGGCATCGTCCACCTCCTCCGCCTTGCGCATGGCGCCCGTCACGGGACGGGTTCCGCTACTGCAGCTCTGCGCAGCGGCGCCAGCCAAGCCGGCCCCCGCACCGCCGCTGGCTCGGGAACTGGCACGGGCAACCCGGCGGCGAGCACGGCCGCCCGGCTATTTCGGGCGAGCCAGCGCGGCGGCGCCAGCAGCGCAACACCACCGCCAAGGCTGATCCGGTAATGGTCCAAGCGGCCGTCGCGCAGCACCGCGGTAATCAGCCGGCCGGTGTGGGCAACGACCGCGCCAGCCTGGCCGGGCTGGTGCATGGTCACCATCACGTCCGCGGCGGCGTGGACGTAGCCCACGTTCAAGGGGTGCGGGTTCATGCCGGCCTGCCTGTCCGGCAGCCACGCAACGCCGCGTAGGTGGCGCTGTCGGGCTGGAACGGGCTGTTGCTGCAGGGGGTTGCGGTGGGCCGAAGCGCAGCCGCGGGCAGGCATCGCCACGGCAGATCGTCATCGGTCGGCTCGCCTTCGTCCTCCGGGGTGATCTCCCCGTCGGCTGGGTCACCAGGCCCCCAGGCCGAGCCGCAGCCAGGCACGACGGGTTGGCTGCTGACCGGGTCATCGTCGGCAGCCTCGCAGCGGTCCTCGTTGTCCTCCTCGGCCGGGTCATCATCCTCGAGATCCTCGCCGGCCGCATCCAGGGCGTCCAGGAACGCGATGCCGAGCTCGATCTCCCGTTGTATGCGCTGCCGCAAGCCGGGGGTGATCGTCCCCGTCCAGCGAAGGCGCATCGGCGCGACGTCGAGGGTAAAAGGGAAGCCATCATGGTCAGGAGCGGGCACCCGAATAATCAGGGTCGACCTCGCTGGCAGCGGCGCCGGTGATCTTCTGTCCGAAGCTCCCGGCGCGGCTCGGACGTGTCTTCTTCTCGCCAGCGTTGCCGGCGTGGTATGGGCGTGCTCAGCCATGCTCGCTTCCTTCCGTGAAGCGGGTTGCGGTTAGGCCGGGTAGGGCGTTTCCAGCACCCTGCTCGGCCGACGTTCCTTGTGGAACGGCACTACACGTGCCACAACCTTCAACATGAGCGCAAGCGAAAATGGCACTAGGTTGGCCATCTCTGCCGGGCAGATCAGGGCGGCGCGAGCGCTCCTAGGCCTGTCTCAAGATCAGTTGGTCAATTCGAGCGGCGTGCCGAAAAGGACACTCGTGCGCCTGGAGAAGAGCGAGGGCGAGCCTCAACGCCGGACCGTCGATGCCATCCGAGCTGCCCTCGAGGCGGCCGGCGTCGAGTTCACCAACGGCGATGCGCCCGGGGTGCGGCTTCGGCGTGCGTGATGAGCGTTCTGTTTCCGCCGAGGAGTTGTTGGGCTGGGTGTCAATCGGCTTCGGCGTTTTCGCTGCTGCGTTGTGGCTATGGTCAGCCCTGCTTCCAATCCCGACCGCACCTGGAGCGAGCATCGGCGGAACGTCTCCTGCCGATCCATTCAATGTAGCGGTGGCGCGCTCGGCCACATTGAATGCCCGGGCCGCAGGACTGACAGGGCTTGCCGCTTTGAGCAGTGCGCTAGAGAAAGTATTTCGACGCCTTCGATCGTAGGCCCATCTGCCTCGGATGCGCCGCAGAGCGCGCCCACGGTGCCGGCATGACACCGCTCTGGCCCTACCTGATCCTGGCCTACCATCTCGAGCTTGCCCTGGCCTGCCTGGAGGCGTGGGAGACGGCGCCGGCCGTGCCGCGGCTGGAGCCGGAGGTCGACCCGGTCGCGCGGGCTCGGCGTCAACAGGTCAAGGAGGTTTGGGATGGCTGACCGTTCGGTGCCGCCGTGGCCCCCTCGTGGGCTGCCGGAAGAGCAGGCCGCCTATTATATCGGCTTGGGCATCACGACGTTCCGGGCCGAGGAGGCCAAGGGCCAGTTCCGCGCGACCTGGCTGACCGAGCGCCGCAAGGTCTACCTTCGGGACCATCTGGACGCCTACCTTGACCGCAAAGCGGGGAGCCCGGCCGCGGCGCCGGTCGATGACGTGCCGGACTGGCAGAAGGCACTAGACGCGGACAGGCAAGATCAGGACCAGCGCCGACCCGGAAAGAAAGCACCTGGCCGCTGAGGGACGACTTCCGAAATGACGGCTGGCCTGCAGCGCGGTATCGTCCTGATACCTCCCAAGGTGGCGGGTCCAGACGCCTAATGCTGGAAGGCTGGCGCGGGCTCTGGTCCCCCGGTGGCCAGCACCCCCCATCTACGTGCGACGAACGCTGATCCCGATGGCGCGTGCGGCCACAACGAAGCCGTCCGTGATCGGGTTCGTCACCTCGGCCGTCGCCGGTGGCTGCATCGCCAAGATGCGCATCTCATCAATGTCCAGCGTGACCGTATTGGCACCTATCTCCGAGGCCTTCGCGACGAAGTCACACAGACGCTTAAGCCTGCCAACGTCGTAACTGGTGAACCAGGCGGGGTCGAACGCGAAAAGGGAGGTATCGCGCGGCACGAACTTCTCGATCGGATGACCTTGCCAGGCCTCCATCGCGGTCGTGCATTTGGCAAGGACGGCAGCAGTTGGGAATGTCGCGGTCGCCATGGTGTTCGCTCCTTCGCTACGGTTGGTATTACTTCGCTTCACGGTTCGCCCTACGCTCGGCCGCCCGGGCCGGTGATCGCGATCCGCCGCAAGTCCGGCCAGAAGATCCGCAAGCACGGCCGCACGGCCGAGATGATGCTCTCCGGATCGGGCCCGCACGTTGGGCAGACGGCCAGCGCGACGGCGATCGTCGGCTCGGACACATCTGGCACCACCATGGCATAGCTCCGCGGCTGGCCAGCAAGCGGCCGGGTGCACCCAACGCACGGCATCGGCAGCGCCCCCGCCGGCGGACACTCGATCCAGTGATGGCCGAAGGTGAGGGCAGCGAGGAGCAGCAGTGCATCCGAGCGGCCGGCCTGCGCGCCCTCGCTCACCGCGGCGATCTCCTGCTTCATCAGCGGGACCACTCGGAACATGGTGCCGCATTGATCGCGCACCTCTCCAAGGGCTGCGAGGTAAGGCGGCCACCCGTCAACCACTGCCCTCAGCTGCCCCGCACCGTCTTCGCGAACTGGCCACCGCGCTGCATCGCGCTCTGCACGGCCTGCAGCGACATGAGGGGTATCTGGGTCTTGAGCTGGTCGATCTCGCGCGGCCCGGCACCCTGAGCATTCACGTTGAAGTGGAAGTGCGTATCCCCGCCCTGCTGACTGCCGCCCATGCCGGCGCCGAGCGCGGCCATTTGACCCGGCGTAAACACGCCCTCGCCGGCCTGAAGCACCGCCGGCACCTCGCCGCCAGCGATGCCGCCGGTGTGCATTCGCGGCGCGCCGTAGAACACGCTGGGATCGACCATCCGCATGCTGGTCGGCTCGTAACCAACGATCCCGCCGGAGTGGTAGAGCCCGCCGAGGCCAGCCAGTATACCAACCCCTGTCGTTCCGGCCTGCGAGGTAATGGCGGATGCTGAGCTTGCGGCGACGCTGCCGCCGACGCTCCCGAGCAAACTGCCGAGCAGGCCGCCAGCGCTGCTGAGCGTCGGCGAGTTGCCGCCGAAGATTGCATTCTTGATCGGGTTGAGCACGGCCAGCTTCTCGAACTCCTGCGCGATATCCGTGAACGCGGATTTGGCGATGCTGCTGAAGCTCTTCGCCGCGTTGGCACCCGAGGTGAACGCGGATGTCATGGACGAGCCGATCCGGTCGAAGGTGTTGCTGCCGAAGCTCTGCAGCTCGTTGTAATTGGCCCTCGTGCTCGCGAGCGCCTGCTCGGCCGACACGCGCTGCTGTGCCGCGCCAGCAACGGCATCCTGAGTGGACGGCGAGGCCGTCTGGTTGGTCTGCCGGGCCTGGAACGCCGCATAGTCCTGGGCTTGCTGGTTCGTGCTCTCGCCCGAGTTGAGCAGCCGGATCTGCTCGTTCGAAGCGGCGGCAGATTTGTTATCGTTCGCCGATTGCTCTGCGGCGCGCATGTCTTCCGCCGACTGCGCCACCCGACGATAGCTGGCCGCCAGCGCATCGAGCTTCTGCTGACGGTTCTCAATCGTAGTCGGGAGGGTGGCGTTCGCCTGCTCCATCGCCTGGTTCATGGCTGTGTAGTCGGCGACGGCCGCCGAACCTTTGGCATAAGCCTTCGCCAGGTTCTCGTTTGCCAAGACGGCGCGCGTTTGCGTCGCCTCCAGGCGAGACAACTCCTCGTCCGCCTTCTGATAAGCTTGGCTCTCCAGTGCGGATTGATCCCCGCTGGTGAACGGGTCGCCCGTCACTCTCGCGCGCTCCTGCCCTGCCGCGACGCCGGCCGCCAACTGCTGGTCGGCCGGCGTGAAGCCGTAGCGCCTAGCGAGCCGCCCGGTGTTCAACTGGTTTTCGCCCTGGCGGACTGCCTCCTGCTGCGGGCCCACGTTGTTGTAGAGTGCAGCCTGGGTCTGCTGCTCGCGTTGCTCCAATCCCATGTAGTCGGTCGAGCCCGTGCGACCGGACGTCCTGAGCTGCTGCAGCTGCGCCTCTATCTTCGCGAGTTCGGCGGTAAGCGACTGCTGTGTAGCGGCGCGCGTCCCCTCGATCTCTCTCGCGATGTCCTCCGCCGACTTGCGATCCGAGTTGATCATGTTGGTTGACGGCGGCAGCGTGTCCGAAGGATCAAAGTCGGACCGCCGGTAGGTGATGGGCTTCCCGGCCCCGACAGGCAGCGATGTGGAACCACCACTGCCGTATTGATGGCCGCCGCTTTCTTGCAGCGCGATCCGCTTGCCAATGTCGATTAGGTCAGGCGGCAGCCCAATGATCTGTCCCCAGTAGTCGATCTGCGACGCGACATCGGCCGGCAGCTTAGCGACGTTCTGCCCTCGCACCCCGGCCACATACGCCGCAGCCTTGTCGGGGCTTGTCGCGCCACCATAAGCCGCAAGGCCAGCATCCACGCTGCCGGTGCGGCCTACCTTCTGCTGAAGATCCTCCAACCCAGCCAAGATGTTCTGATCTTGGATGTCGGGGTTGAGATGGAAACCAGCGGCCGTTGACGGCAGCACCTGCATGATACCGTGGGCCCGTTCCGATCGGCCAGGGATCGTCGGTCCTAGTAGCACCTGCTGCCCCGTCGCGTCGGGTGTGGCTGCGGCCTGCGTATCTGGGTTCACAGCTACTGCCGCTGCCGCGATCCTGTGCCCCTCTTCCATTTTCTCGATGAGGTGCGTGAGAGCGTTCACGCCATCGGTTGCCACTTTGTCAATGAAGGCGCCCACGGCTTCCGACCACGTGCGTGCTCCTTCTCTGGAGCCGTTGAAAGACTCGTCCAGCCGCTTCAGGGCAGATTGCAGCGGTGTCAGCCCGGCGTCTGCGGCGCCACTGCTTCGACCCTCCAGGGTCTTGAGGTAGAGCGAAAACGCGTCGGAATACTTGCCGGCATCCTGCAGCAGTTGGATTGAACGGACGAGCCCGGGCGTGAAGCCGGCAATGCCCTTTTCCTCAAGGTTCTTCGCTGCCTTGGCCGCATCATTCAGGCCATCCGTGACGATCTTCGTGCCACCGGCCAGGTCCGTCTTGAAGATGACGGACAAGTCCTCCGCATCCTTCGACAGCCTGGTAATGTCCGTGCTGTTGCCGGAAAAGTTCGGGTTGGTGCCGATCGTATTGACGGTCTCCCGGGCATCCTTGAGGCTGATGGGCGTGGTCAAAGCCAGTTTTCGCGCCGTGTCGTCCAGCGTCTTCGCGTAGGCAGTGTAATCGTCCCGGGTGGCGCGCACCTGCTGGCCGAGCAGTGCCATGCGGCTCTGTTGGTCGTTTGCCGCCTTGCCAAGCTCGTAGATGCCGACTGCGGCGGCGGCGATACCAAGCAGCGGAAGCGCCTTGCCTACAGCGCCGAGCGCCTGAGTGACGCCGCCGGCGATGCCGATGAACTTTGGAAGCTCGAACTCCAGCCCGCGAATCGCCGATCCACCGGACAGGATGATGTCGGCAAACTTGTGCGCACTCTCGGTCAGTTCGACGATCTGGTAGTTGGCTAACCCAGCGGCCTGCGTGTGGGCGTGGAGGGCACCGCTTGAGGCCGTGACGGATTGCGTCAGGGTGTTCATCGCCGCCTGACCGGCTGCGCCGGCCTGCTGGAAGGCCTGCTTGAACTGATCGGCCTCGGCGACGGTCAGCCGGATCGAGATGGTGCGGTTCGCTGCCATGATGATTTTCCTGTCAGATTGCCCACGTGCGCACGGCAGCGCGCATGGGGAGGCGCACGAAGCCGCGCCGCATGAATGTCGCGCCGTAAGCGCCGACGCACACCGCGGGGACGGGCAGATTGGCCGTGAGCTGCGGGTCCGCGATCACGACCAGGTCGCCGCGCTGCGCCAGCAATGGCGACACCTCCTGCAGCCCGGCGGAGCGACATACGCGCTCGGCCGCCTCTTCCAGGTTTCGGCCGAACGTCAGCATCAGCTTGCGAGCTCCGTCCTCATCGGAATACGCGCCGGCCCATCCTTCGCCGAGATCCGGACCGCCGACGGCCAGCACGGCGCCGCGGGCGAAGCTGGCGCAATCCCGCTTACCCCAGCACCAGGGTAGCTCGCGCATGGTATCCACGTAGGCCGCCAGCGCCTCAGGCCAGCCCGGCGGCCTCATGTCGTGACCCCCTTGCCCCACTGGATTATCGTGTCCTGCAGGCTCTCGACATACTGGAAGCCGAGGTCGCCGGGATACTCGTCCTCCTGGTCGCGATCGGTGTAGCGGCGCACCCGTGCCCGCTCGAGGTCGGCGAGGCGGCTCTCGATCGTCATGGTGATTTCTGCCGTCACGCCCTCTTTCCACGACAGCACGTCTAGGCGTCCGGACAGCACGAGCACCGGGTCACCCAACAGGCCGCCCTGCTGATTGAGCAGAGCAAGCCAGATTTTCGCCGGCTGGCCTCGCCAGTTCGTGTTCTCCGCAGCATTGATCAGGTCCGTCGGCACACCTGAGAGGCCGACTGCCACAGAGACGGCCCGGGTCTCGGTGGTTTCCTCTGCGGACCCTATCGACATCAATGTGCCCGCGCCGAAGAAGGTGCGGTTGTTCCACACGAAGGTGCCTAAGCCAGACCACAGCAGCAGCTGCTCCGGAACGAAGTCGAGCTCGACGAAAATCGCCAACTCGATGACGGGGGATCCGGATGCGGCTGCAACGGCCGGGTCGAGCACGCGCGTCATTGCGCGTCACTGCCCTGGAGTATCCGGTGCGGGAGACGGCGTAACACCCGACGCAGCTCGCGCGAGGCCGTGCGCGCCATGGCGATCGTCTCTTCCTCCATCGCCCTGCTGCCCGGTCGAGCCGCCCGCAACAGCTTCCGCGTCTTGCTTAGGTCGATCCTGTGAGGGGCGCCTCCACGCAGGGTAGGACGCCTTTCGGAGCGCCAACTTGTGAAGCGGGCCACGGTCGACTGCGTCGCGAGGGCGATCAGAAAATATGCAATCACCTGGAGGAGTATGTGCATGGCAATCGGCGTCCTGCTTTTGATCAGCCTGCGGCCGCTGGCGCCGGGCCGGCGAGCGCGCTGTAGTTGCCGATCGCGTCGATCGACCGGACCCAGGCATAAACCGCCGTGCCGGTCGGGAAGGCGACAGTGGTGGTCGTGGCCGTGCCGTCATAGCAGAGCTGCGCCGTCGTCGGGTCAGAACTCGCGCCGGCGAACGCCTGGACACGACTGGACGATGAGGCCCAGGTAATGGTGACCGACTGAGATCCACCCGCAGCCGTTACCGAGGTCGGCGGCGCCGGATGATCGTCTTCCGTCCAGGCTGACAACTGCACGTCCGCACGCGAGCGCACGCGGATATTGGCGACGCCCTGCACAGGGAAGGTCGTGGTGAAACCGCCGCGTGGTGCCGCCTGCCAGAGAGCGCTCGCACCGGTGATGAACTGCACCTCGGCATCGGTCGCGTAAACCACCTGCTCCACGGATACGGTGAGCGTGGTGGGCACGGCGGCCGTCGGCGTGCCGATCGTGAAGGTCGGTGTGGCGAGCGTGTAAGCGCCAGGCAGGCCGCCCAACGCGACTTCGTTCAGCTCGAGCTCGTCGCTACCCGGGTCCCAAGCATAGATATCATCCGGTTCAAGCTCGAGCTGAAGGTCAACACCCTGATCTTGGAGTTCCCAGTCCGTCACACGGTAGTTGGCCGCTACAAGGCGGGCGGTTCCGAAGGTCACCACGTCCCATGGCCTGACCTGCAGCGCCGTCATATTGCACTGAAGCGTGAGGCTGCGCTCGGCCCGGTTCCGGCGCAGCGCGACTTGCATCAAGCGTTGGACGGTGTAGCCGCTCGTCGTGAAGGGAAAGTCCAGGTCCTGATAGAACGTGCCACCATCGGCCTGCACCGCGGCTTCATCATAACGCACGGGGGCATCCGTCGCCTGCCAGTTTCCCTCCGGGCGAATGTAGGTGGCGCGGACAGCGTTGAAGCTGTCCTTCGCCGCCCGGTTGGCCTGCACCGTCACGTCGCCGCGGAGCATGTCTTCCGTGATGGTGAACGACGGAGCGACGGTTGCGCCAGCGAAGATATACCAAATGCCGCCGGAGAAGATGACCCCGCCGTCCATCGATTTCTTCATGTTGTCGAGCACGTCGCCCGGCGAGTTGTCCAGCGTGAACGATCCGTTGCACGTGTAGCGCGGCTCTGTCGCGCCGGTCAGCAACTCAACCGGCTCGTCGCAGATGTTGGCGGCCACGATCAGGGAAGCCGTATCGATCTCGGACGGGTCGCACCGCATGCCGAAGGGCTGCTGCAGGAACCAGGCGATGATGATCGCCGGGTTGGTTGTGAAAGCCTCAACGCCCGCCCTGGGATCGTAGCAGATCGCACCGTCCACGATCGCCGCAGGGTTCGGCACACCGCTGAAGGGTGACGTGGCGAGAGCGCTATAGCGGAAGACGCCGAACAGCGCCGCACGGCCAAGCAGCCGGTGATAGGCCGTCCACTGGCTATCGGTCTCGAGCACGAGCATGCCGTTGGCAGCCTGGTCAGGAGCGCCATTCACAGTCTCGACGTGTGCGAAGCCGATGTAGACCGGATTGTTGGCCTGGACGTTGTCGAGGGTGATATCGTGGATCGAAGACACCTGATGTCCCGCGAGCACCACGGCTGTGTAGAGCAGCTCGTTCGGCGCGAAGCTGTGGCTCGCGTCGTAGCCGTAGACGGCCGAGGCGTAATTCACCCGGGCGACGGCCGGCGAGTAGATGTAGGCGAGCGTGCCCGACACCTTGACCGATCCGACGATGATCTGATGCGGTGACACCGGTGAGCGAATTTGCTGCGAGCGGTTGGTGGCATCTGCCGAGGTGTTCGACGCTTGCGACTTCGTTCCGGTGATGGCTGAGCCGATGAAGGTGACGGCAAGGGACGCGAGGCCGCTGATCAGCGCTCCCGCCGTGCTGGCGCTGATCGTAATGCCGATAGCCGCGGCGCCGGCCACCACTGCGCCTGTGACGGAGCTGACGGCCGAGACCGCAGTGGCAACAATGGCGGCGCCGGTGATCGCCACTAGATGACCTTTGCGTAGACGTGCTCGATCAGCTCAAACCGCATGCTGCGAAACACAGGCCCGATGTCCATGTGATGCTTGTGCCGGTGCACAATCTTGGTCGCTCCAGCAGCGATGACGGCCATGTGCGCCGCTTTCAGTAAGCTCCGGCCTAACAGCCCCTGCCGGTGTTCCGGTGCAAGGTAGAAGATGTCGTCCGACGCAACGATCTTCGTCTTGTAGTGGAAGTTGGGTCCGACAAAGAACGATACGTAGCCGATGAGCTCACCATCCAAGCGCAGGGTCGTGACATGCAGCACCCCAGCGTCTTCCAGGCGCTTGTAAGCATCCCAGTCCGGGTCGAGCGGCGTCGTCTCTTTGTTCAGCGCGATCTCTTCCCAATGCCGGAGGAGCAACGGCCAGGCCTCATCCCGTATCTGCGAAAGCCTCTCTTGCGCGAGGGTCAACATGCCGAAGAGCCTGGCTTGCTGGGCAAAGCCCCATTGGCTACCGGCGCGCTGGCTGACCAGCCCCTGACGCCATGAGCGGGCACGCGGCGCGTCGGCGAGACGTATTCGCGGTTCATAGCGGCGATCTCGGCCCGCTCCTCGGCCGTGAGCACCCTGCGCGGTAAAGGATCCCGTCCTGCGCGGCGCGCCTCGACCCGATCGCGCTCGTCCCTGAGAAACCGGGCTTCGCGGGCTCTACCGATCTCCACATCGTTCACGACCGACAGCGGCGAAGACAGATCGATGTCGCCGGTCTCCGCCACCGCTTTCACTTTGGGCTTTGCCATGGCGCTTGCAGCCTACTTGGGCGCGTTGAACTTGCTGTAGACCGCGTCGGCGTCGATGGGTCCTGTATTTGCCTGGCCCTTGTTTCGATCAGACGGCGGGGTGGTATCTGTCCTCACGTCAGCGTCTTTGTTGGCCTTTGCCTCGAACAGGTGAACTCGAGCATCCACCAAGCTCAGGCCCATTTTGACAACCGACCGGGCCATCTTGGGCAGCCCAACGGCGTTCGCGACGAGCTGGATCTCCTTCGCCTCGGCGAGGCGGTCCTTGACGGACGCCATAGCCGCTCCGGAGCGGATGAACTGTGAAGCAAGATCGGTAAAGCCCGCGGCGGCGCATGCCTCGGCGATGTCCGCCGGGTCGCCAGGTCCGAACCCAGGCGAGTGCGGCTTACCCGCCGAAATGGGCGCAAGCTGCGGAGAGGGCGTCGGGTTCGCCGGCGGCGGGCCAGAAGCTGGTGCATGCGCCGCGCGACCCGGCGTGCCGCCCTCGACGGTCAGGCCAGAACCGGACATTCGGATGCTGCGGAGATTGGCCGCGGTGGCAAGTAGGGTGTGCCTTACGTCAACTGGTGCGGTGCGAATCGCGGGGGTCAAGATTGTCATGCGAGCTTCTTCCTGTTGGCTAGCTGGGGAAGGCGCGCCAAGCACTGCCCGCATTACTGACGAGCGGCGCCGGTTGGTAGTTGGCCGTGCCGATGCGAAGCCGCTCCTCGCGTTCCTCGCGCAGCGCATCCCCCTCTGGATCTGGCGCGCGGACGACAGGCTTGCGGGCCGGCTGCGCCATCTCAGCGACCTGGTCCCGCCATCCATTGGCCGGACTACCGGTGGGCGCCGCGCGCGGCCGCTCCCGTTCAGAGTCGAGCGGAATTGCGCTTGTCACCGCGTGGTAGAACTCCAGTTGAGCGGCGCCGTATTTCGTGTCGGCTTGCTCCATTTCACGCAGGATGGGCGCCAGCTTCACACGGGTTTTTTCCCACATCTTGGCCAGCGCGAGACCAGCAGCTTCGGCATCCTGCCGCTTGGCGTCTAAGTGCGCTTCGAACTCTTTCTGCTTCGCGATGGGGAGACTCGCCTCCAGCTGGCGGAGCAGCGCCGAGGCCTTCTCGCGGAACTCCGCCGTTTCCAGGCGGGCTTTCCCGAGCTTCTTCATCGCGTCCAGCAGGCACGATGCATCGGTATGCAGCAATGCTGCATCGTGCTCTTCCTGGGCCTCCGTCACGGCCTTGTCCATATCAGCCAGCGCGATACGGGTGCGCCCGATCGCGGCCAAGATGGAAGCGACACTGTCGTCGGCCGGACGAAGGCTCAGGATCAATTCAACGATTGTCATAGTCTGTTCCTAATTGGCTTGCGCGCCTGGTGCAGTGGCGACGGGAAGGTTGTTGGTGGGACCCGCTGCGCTTGCTCGGCGGCCTGCCGAACGATTTCGCGACCGGCGACAATCGCCAGGCTTTGGGCCAGCCGCAGCCCGAGTTGTGGCGTCACGCGCACGCTCTCCCGCCCGATCGAGAGCGTCAGGTCCGGCGCGATGTCCAGCGGGAGGCGGCGGTTCATGCAGCCGGCTTACCGATCGGCCGTGGCCATTTCCATGGGGTCGATGGCCACGATGCGACGAAGTTGGCGTCCTTTCGGAACCGGCGGGTCGAAGCGCAGCAACACCTCCAACACGCCCGAAAGCTCATCTGTCACCCGGCCGCGAGCACGCGCCTGCTTCGCGATCGCCGCCGTGATGGCCACGGCCGCTGGAGCCGGGCAGAGCTCTGGGAACCATCGGCGGGTCACCTCACGAAGCAGGCCGTCGCGTTGGCGGCGGCGATCGGCCGCGAGATCCCCGCCATCAAAGCTCGCCAGCCCGAGCGCGAGCGGCAAACTGACGCCGACGTGCAGATGCAGCTCAAACCCGGTAGCTGCCCACGCCAGCGCAGCGCCGGGAGGCGGCTTACCGTTCCGATGGGCCTCGATGATCGCCCGGGCATGGTCGGCGGGACTTGCGGCCGCCGTTCGATGTCGCAGCATCGGCAAATCGACCATCAACACCACTTCCAGACCGCTTCGGTTGCCCGATCGCGCCGAAGGTCGACGCCGACGGTCACAAACGCCCTTGGGCTCGAGCGGACACGCTGGCTATTCGCCTGATCCATCAGGGCTGATGCCATCGAGCCCGTCCGGCCGCCATCATGCCCTGGCGAGGGTCAGAGACCGGCCACAACCGATGCGAAGTGCCTCCCAGGGCGTCATGCCTGCGCATTTTGGGGGCCCGGCCCACCCGCATGAGCCTCAAAGTGCCAGGGACCCCCGGAGCGCATGGCTCGGGGTGGTGGGGTGCGTTCCGCGCTGGTCTGCGTTCGCGGCCACCTCGGCGCGCGTCATCGAAGCCACCGTGGGATCACGTCGCGGATCGGCAGGCACTTGAACAACGCCCGCGTCGCTGCCGGGTCAATGGCAGCAGCGTGGCCGTGCAACAGCAATCCGATGAGCCATGCGGTGGTGAACTCGTCGACGTCGCACCAGCGTTTGCCTGCCATGTGCTTCGGCCAAGGATAGTCGTGCAAATTGTCGGTCAGACGGTCGGCTTTGATGAGATAGGTGCCGTCGAGCGCCTCGATGCCGTCAGCGGTGACAGCCCACTGCCTGCCTCGCCACCACACGTCGCCTGGTGGTTCTCCGCGAACCGCAACGGGTGTTCGATCGATTGCGATTTGAGGCGTATCGCGGTTGGAGCGCGCCAGAATGGCACTATCGCACCAAGCCGCAGCGGACAAGTAATCCGAGACTAATTGCGGTTTGCTGCTGTCGTCGATCATGACGTTCTCCCGATCGCAGTCGATGAACCGATCGTCAGGCGTGTCGTCGCTCGGGGGTGCCGCGTCAGGTCCGTCAGGCCCCTTGAAGGGGGGGCCTGACGGCGTGACGCTGACGGGGATGTCCCGGGCGTCAGTTCTGACGGACATCTGACGCTGCCTGACGCGGATGGATCAGCCATACCAGGCTCGACGTCATTCCGATTTTCCCTCTATCTTTCAACCTAGTAAGAGCGGCACGCATACGCTCTCGATCTTTGCCCGTCAGGGCAGCGTCAGGGTTTTCGGTATCAAACCGGCCCTTTTCGCGGAAGCCAGCCCGGACCTCGTCTCGGGTCAGCGTCAGGGTTGCATCTTGCGCATGGCCTATCGTGGATGAATGCGATCTCGACATTGCACTCGCCTTCTCGGCGAACATGTCTGTCAGGTCGCGAAGCCAGCCTTTGTCCGCTGCTGTCAGAACCGAATCCTGTATCGGCGAAGCATCTGAATTGACCACGATGCACGTTGTAACCGGCTCACCATGCTCGTTACTGCCCAGCGTCATCGTTTCTAGTCGGAAGCCAAAACTGCTTCCTTTTGACAAGTCGCGTTGCTTCACGACCGTTGCGGTTCTGTTGCCTGTCGTCTCATCCACCTTGACCTCGATCTCGGTGTCGATCGCAGCCCTGAGGAGTGAATGTCCACGTGCGCCCTTGGCGGCGTCTTTGCCCGAATGATGAACGAACAGCAGACACGCTCCGGTCGATTGGCGGATTGTGTCCATGCTGCGGACCAGCGCGCCCATGTCGTCGGAAGCATTTTCATTGGCGCCCGCCATGGCGCGGGAAAGTGTGTCCACCACCACCAGCGCGACCGGCAGGCGCATTGCCTCGGCAGCTCTTTTGATGGCGGCAATGAACCGGGGAACGTCGCAGTCTGGATCGAGAAGATTGATAGATGCGGGGATCGCCGCAAATGGCAGGCTTGATGGAGCGCTGTGTTGCTTCCCCCAAGCCACAACCCGGTTCTGAAAGCCGTTGCCGCCTTCCAGAACCGCGTAGATGACGGCACCGCCATCCACTCGCCGGCCGTTCCATCGCATCGCTGCCGCGACGTGCAGGGCAAGATCCGTGACGAAAAACGTCTTGCCGGCATTGCTATCGCCGTAGACGACGGCCGAGCTTCCCCGGACAAGCGTGCCCTGGACGAAATCGGCTGCCGTCAACACCGGCTTGATGTCCTGGAACATCAAAAGGGGCAGCGGTTCTCCCGGAGGGGGCTTGCCATCGGCCGGCGTCGCCTTGGCAGCGGCCGGCGTCGCCTTGGTGCTACCGTGACCAAGGGAGCGTTCAATTTGGTCGAGTATGAGCCCGGTGTAGTCACCTTCCTCGAAGTCGATCATGCAGAGCGCCGGTGGCTAGGCTTCGGCGGCCGAATGGCGAAACTGACAGCTCGGGAGACGACGCTTCGCGGCGGAGGTGTCTCAGCTGCGTCGATGATGCGCTGGACAAGGTTGGCGATCTCGGCACCGCTCTCACCCGCTTGCCGGGCCGCGATTACGGCCGCTTCGATTTCTCGAGCGGTCTCAGCGTGTATGAGCTGCTGACGTTGGACGGCTTCGACGAGCATGTCCGCACAGACGCGATCTGCCGAGCAATCCAAGCGGCGGCACAGCCGATCGGCGATACGCCCAAGCGCTTGAAGATCGGCCAAGGCTTGGCGGGGCGTGTAGTAATGGAAATGGACCAACTGCGCGAGGATCTCGGCGTCACGAGCGAGCCACTGGCGAAGCATGTAGGCAGACGCTGCCTCCTTGGAGATCAGTCCGCCGGACTGATGGCCTGGCAGACGATGGCGGGCGCTCATGCTGCCGGCACCGATGCAATTAGGCGGTCGACCCACTGTCGAACGGTCGCTGGTGTGGCGCCTTCCTCGCGGGCCGCGTGCGAGTAGAACCTGCCGTCAGGTCCGTGGCCGCTGACTACGATGTGCGGTGCCGGGTCGTTTTCCAGCCGCCGAACGACGATCCGCCACTCGCGGTGCTGGCCTTCCCATATAGTTCGGCCGCGGTATGGCGGTTTGCAGTCACGGGGCAGATCGCGCGCATCGATCGTGCTGCCGAAAGCATCCGCGCTGGGACTAGTGACGCGCCGGCGGGATGGACGGAGGAGGCGAACTTGGTCGAGTGGATCACAAAGGGCCATCGGCAGAATTCCATCTGGCCGATCCGCTTGAACTCCGGGCAACGCCGCTATAGGTTTCGTTCGTCGTCCTGGCAAAAGACGAGATTCCCACAAGGCGCCGTCGGTTTGTTAGCGCGGACCGGCGGTTTCTTTGAGGGGCCTCTGGCGCGGTCCCGGCGAAAGTTCAGCTTCTCCCCTCGAGTTGTCCGCGAACCTCAGGCAGCATCTGTGCCTGGCGAGGGCGCGGCTGTGGCAGATCGAAGAAGTCGTCCGGCCGCAAAAGCACCGGCGGATCCAGCCGAGCGGCCGCCTCGATAATTTCGGGAATGCTCCGAGAGGAAATGAAACCCGCCTTCGTCCAATTCCACACACTGGATTGCTTCCGGCCGATGGCTCGCGCTAGCGATGCCTGGCTACCAAAAACCTCGACGATGCGCTTAGCTGGGTTTTGGCTTCTATCACCGGGCATATCCGTCGATAACATGCGAAACCCGGACCTTCAACCCATTTATCGGCATTTAACCTGCGTATGACCCGTCGCTCCGCGCCTCTTACTGATAGGCCCGAATGGGCGAAGAGATTGCTCTCAAAGCGTCGAGATGCCGGTATGAGCCAAGTAGACCTGGCAAAAGAGGCAGCCATATCCCAGTCGGCTCTTGCCGACTATGAACTTGGAAAGAGGAAGCCTCGAGTTGACGCGGCAAGCAAGCTCGCAGACGCGCTTGGGGTATCGTTTCATTGGCTGTTCAGCGATGGTGATCCAGATCACACTCCGTCCTCTGATGACCAGACCGGGCCACTTATAGAATACCTAGATCACCCAACGTCAAACCTAGTCTGGACGGACCGAGAACAGGACAGCGCCGCATATGGACGGTTTGTCGATGGTATCATTGCCAACATAGGCAGCCACCAACCAGTTCCTCGACTGCCAATCTTGTTGAGGAGCATTAGAATGTATTGGGCGAGCGTTCTGTTGACGCTGCGCGATCTGCCGCTCGAAACGAGAGTGGACATTGCCATAGAGAATGACCGCTTGCGCAGAGTGGAGTTGAGCCTGAAGGATCGCGAGATCGAGCAGCTTCGTAAGAAGGTGACGAACGTCGGCTCGCCTGCATCTTCCCACGACGAGCAAGACACATAACCCGGCTTCGGGTATTGCAAACTACCCATTCCTGGGCAATCGTCGGCTTGCTCCAACGCCCGGCAGGACCCCGCCAATGGCTGCAACTTCGAACCTGCCAGACTGGCCCGCCGTCCTGCACGAGGAATGGGCGGCCGCCTATCTCAGCCTGAGCACCACGACGTTCCGAACGGCAGTTGTGCCCGAGGTCCCGCCAATCCCCCTCTCGGCTAGGCGCCAGGGCTGGCGGCGAACTGACCTCGATGCGTGGATTGCCAAGCAGGCCGGCGATGCCGCACCGTTACCCGGCACCAGCTCCTGGGATGACGCGTGATCATTCGGCGACTTCGCTACATCCAGAGGTTCAAGGATCGGCACGGCCGGATCCGGTTCTACCTGCGTCGCCCCGGTTGTAAGCCGATCCCGCTGCCCGACGAGTCTGATCCGGGGTTTGATGAGGCCTACAGGATCGCCCTGGCCCAAGCAGCACCAACGGCCAAGCCGAACCGGTTCGATCCGCGCAGCATCGAGGCGCTGGCGCGGAGCTACTATGCCAGCGCGCATTTCCTGCAGCTCGGCCCGACAACGCAACCGGTCTACCGCCGCATCATCGAGGGCTTGCGCAAGAAGCACGGTCACCGGCTCGCAACGGACCTGGCAGCGAGCCACGTGCGGAAGATGCTGGCCGAGCACGTCGAGACGCCGGCCGCCGGCAACCACCTCCTGCGCACGCTGCGCGCCCTGATGCAGCACGCGATCGAGGAGCAGTGGCGGCACGACGATCCCACGCTGGGGGTGAAGCGCCTGAAGGAAGTGGGCGAGGGCGCCGCAACTTGGACCGAGGAGGATATCGCCACCTTCGAGGCGAAGTGGCCGCCGGGGAGCCGCCCCAGGCTTGCGCTGGCTCTGCTGCTCTACACCGGCCAGCGCCGCAGCGACGTGGTCCGGATGGGGCGCCAGCACCTGAAGGGCGACGCGATCGAGGTGCGCCAGGTGAAGACGAAGGCTCGCCTACTGCTGCCGCTGCACCCCGAGCTCGCCGAGCTGATCCGGGGCGAGACGGATCGCCTGACCTTCCTGGTAACGCAGGCTGGCGCACCGTTCACCGCGAACGGCTTCTACAACCATTTCACGGCGTGGGCGCGGGAGGCTGGGCTGCCGGCCGGATTGAGCCCGCACGGACTGCGCAAGGCTGCTGCGCGGCGCTTGGCAGAGGCGGGCTGCACGGCTCACCAGATCGCGGCCGTGACGGGCCATAAGACGCTCGCGGAGGTTCAGCGTTACACGGTCGCCGCCGGGCAGGCGGACCTCGCTCGGGCTGCCATGGATCGCCTGCAAACGGCCCAGAGCGGGAACGGAGTTGTCAAACCTCCGCGTCAAACCGCTCGTAACTGATTGATTTGTATAGGGTGTGGCGTCCCGTAGGGGATTCGAACCCCTGTTACCGCCGTGAGAGGGCGGTGTCCTAGGCCTCTAGACGAACAGGACAAGACCGGGCCGTGACTTAGGACGAAGCCGGGAACTCCGCAAGTCCAGCTTGAAAGATCACTGCGACAGGCCGACACGCCCCACTAGATCGCCGGTGCGAGGGTCGAGCAGAACGACGCGGTCGGGACCGCCGCCCGTCAGCAGGATGGCCAGCCGGTCGCCAGCGGGGGCGATGGCTTGCATGCGCGTCCCGGGTGGCTCAGCGAGAACCAGGGCCGGCCGGGCAGCCGGCGTGGAAAGCCGGTGCACGATGGTAATGCCAAGAATACCCACACCCGCTACGATCAAAACCCCCATCGCGATGACAAGGGCCAGTAATCCTCGCATCCAGTCTCGCTCCCCCTGCGGCGTTGTCGCGCCTATGCTGCTCGGCATGAGCGATTTGCCTGACGGTCCCTGGTCCATCGTCGCTGGCCCCGAAGATTCCGGCGACCGGCTCGACCGGTTCATGGCGGGGCGGATCGGCGCCTTGTCACGCTCCCGTGTCAAGTCCCTGATTACCGGCGGTTACGCAGCGGCGGGCGGAGTCGCCGTCACGGATCCAGCCAGGGCCGTGCAACCCGGCGTAGAGTATGCACTCAAGCCCCCCGCGACTATAGCGGCTCTGCCGCAGGCTCAGGAAATCGCCCTCACTATCCTGTTCGAAGACGCGGACCTGCTCGTCTTGGACAAACCGGCGGGCCTGGTGGTCCACCCGGCGCCGGGCAATCTCGATGGTACGCTCGTCAACGCACTGTTGGCCCATTGCGGGGACGCCCTCGCCATCGGAGGGGAGCGGCGGCCGGGCATCGTCCATCGGCTGGACAAGGACACGTCTGGCGTGATGGTGGTGGCAAAGACAGATCTTGCCATGGCGGCGCTAGCCAACGCGTTCGCGACGCGTGCGCTGGAGAGGTCGTATCTCGCCCTTTGCTGGGGTGCGCCGTCACCGTCCGAGGGCACGATCGAGGGCGCGATCGGGCGAGACCCCCGGGACCGCAAGCGAATGGCGATGGTGACACGCGGCGGAAAGGACGCTTTAACCCATTACCGGATAAGGCAGGTTTGGTCTGCCGCGGTGGCTCTTATCGAATGTCGGCTCGCCACTGGAAGGACGCATCAGATCCGGGTGCATTTGGCGGCCGGGGGCCATCCGATCGTCGGGGATCCAGTGTATTTGCGCCGAGTGCCTGCGCCAGCACGGTTGCTACCGGCAGAGGTGCGGGGCCAGCTTCTCGATTTTCCGCGACAGGCGCTTCATGCCGCGGTGCTCGGGTTCACGCATCCTCGAACCGGGATTGCCCTACGGTTCGAGACGCCGCCGCCTCGAGACTTCGAGGCGCTGCGGCTTGCATTGGACCGGCGGGCGAATAGGGAGAGTGACGGCTACATTCATGTTGACCGGACCAGATAGGTCCTGTATAAAGTCGCATCAAATCCCGACCGGTGCGCCGGGTCACGCCATTCTGGAGCTGTGCTGCCTCGTGTAGGGGTCGTCTCTGGGACGTGAGGTGTGGTTAGTGCATCAACGCTTGTTCAGAATTGCAACCGCGTTCAACCTTCGCCGTATAGGGTAGGTGTCCGGGACGTTCTGGACCGTAGGAGCCAAGTCGTCATGGTCTCTGCTGTGATCAATGTCGCGCCTGAAGGCAACCTGTCTCGCTATCTTCAGGAAATCCGCAAGTTTCCGATGCTTGCGCCGGATGAGGAACTCGCGTTGTCCAAGGCGTGGCGCGATAATGAGGATATGGACGCGGCTCACAAGCTTGTCACCTCCCACCTGCGGTTGGTGGCCAAGATTGCGATGGGCTATCGCGGATATGGCCTGCCAGTTGGCGAGCTGATTAGCGAGGGCAACGTGGGTATGATGCAGGCGGTGAAGCGGTTCGATCCGGACCGCGGCTTCCGCCTTGCAACGTATGCCATGTGGTGGATTCGCGCTGCAATTCAGGAATATATTCTCCACAGTTGGTCGCTCGTGAAGATGGGCACAACTGCAGCCCAAAAGAAGCTGTTCTTCAACCTGCGGCGACTAAAAGGTCAGATGCAGGCGATCGAAGACGGTGACCTGAAGCCTGAGCACGTTGCTAAGATCTCGCGCGTGCTGCAGGTCCCTGAGCAGGATGTCGTCAGCATGAACCGGCGGCTTGCAGCGCCGGATCATAGCCTCAATGCACCTGTACGGGCCGACAGCGAGGGCGAGTGGCAGGACTGGCTGGTCGATGAAGGCCAGAGCCAAGAAAGCGAACTCGCTGACCGAGAGGAACTTACAGGTCGACGCGCACTGTTGGGCAACGCTTTGCGGACGCTCAATGAACGGGAACGGCACATTCTGATCGAACGGCGGTTGAAGGACAATCCTACGACGCTCGAGGAGTTGTCTCAGCAGTATAATATCTCGCGTGAGAGGGTTAGGCAGATTGAGGTTAGGGCCTTCGAGAAGCTTCAGAAGTCGATGAAGCAACAGGTCTTAGAGCAACGACTGGCCGTACCGCTCGCGGCCTAGCCGTTAATCTTCGGGCATACTATCGGCTAGTCAAAAGTCCATTCGTCTGACAAGGAGGTCTTCTCGCGTTGCAAGCCTTCCGTTTCGCGGCGGGCTTGCACGGCGAGTAGATATTTCGCACAGACTTGGACAAGTTCACAGACCAGCCATCCAGCCCCGCACGCCGTCCAGGCAAGTAGTGCTCTGCCGGGATCGGACAAGATATCCATCGCTGAGGCGAGTGAGCTTCCGTGTGACCATTGATAGCGTAATGGCATAAACAGGGCGGTGCTTCCCATCAAAAGCATGACTCGCCCCACTGGTCTACCTCTCGTCGTCTCGGAGACGTAGAAGGCGATTGCCGGGAAAAGCAATATGGCGGTTATGAGAGCTGTTCCCGGCACGGTGACAGCGGCTCCGCCTACAATCGCACCCTGTAGCGAGAACCATGACCGCCGCGGCGCACCCGCCGATCCGGTCGATTTCGTCATGCAAATACGGCGAAAGCGATCGCCACCAAGCAAGCGATCGCCGAAATCCCGCTAGCAACGTCTAGTCCGATGCGTCTGGCCTGTTCGGCCTGAAGTGTTTGTGCACTGCTGAGTTCGCCAAGCGCCTGTTCAATCTCACACAAGCGGTTGGCCGCGTCCCTGCAGCCATCCTTGTCGCTTGAGTGGTCCTGTTCATTCGACAACAGGCTTGCGATCGGCGCGAGTTGCCCGGCGTTGGCGAGGGTGGCGAGCGAGGCGGCGATCCGCGTCCGGCGAGACCGGCTGCGAAAGGTCTGTATTCTAGATTGCATCGCATCCGCCGCCCAGGCGCAGAGGTGAGGCAGCGGATTGGCGGACAGCTTGGCTTGCATCATCGCCACAAGTTCGAGATGCTTGAACGCGTCATTGTAAGGTACGTCCCCCGCAAGGCGGCCGATGTCGGCCTGAAGCCGCTCGTCGCGGCGTGCGAAGATGCAGGCCGCGACGTGTTTGTCGATAAGAGGCTGGCTGTCCGGTAATCGGCTGCCCGTTGCTGCTTCAAGCGCAAGTAACAGGTCCAGGAGCCGGGTCGGCCAGTAACGCGCTACCAACGGTGACTCGCAGGGGGCCAGTGGATTGCTCGCGTAAAGGAACCGCAACGGCACGCCGTCGCTCCGGTCACCGGCGAGCAAGGTCCGATTGTCTCGGATGTCCAACGGGCTGGCCAGCGCCTCGCGACCGAGGCTACGCCGTTTTGCCCAGGCCTCGGCGATGTGCGCGGTCGCAATCTCTGCCAAGGTTCGAGCCTGCTCAGGCGCATGATGCGCAGCCTGGTCGATCGCCGCGCCGAGCCCATCGGGCCATACGGCCAGCGACCGCCATACCAGGGGAGCCAGAGGGTTCAGGGCGCTGACGGCGTGGACGATCAGCATGGCGTCGGCTTTGATCTCGGCGGCCCCACCCTGAGCCTCCCAATTGCGAACTGCTTCGTCCAGCGCGACGGCGAGCGTGGCGTCCCCCAGGCCGCGGCGAAGCCAATTGTCCACCGCGCCGCTCCGAATGGCCGCGGCTCCCTCCTTCGGCGCACGCTGCAGGGCATGGGCCAAAGTTCGGGCAGTGGTGGCGGATTGCGCGCCGATTTCGATGGCACGTTGTGCGCGTCGTATCGGCCGCGCGGCAATCCGGCGAGCGCGGGCAGCCGCCGGGGATGCCAGCAACGTGGGTGAGGGACGGTGCTCCGGCTCGTCGGCGAGCATGCCTCGGATCAACTCCGCAAGGCCGCCGGGTAGCCGATGCTGGCCTACGAGGGCGGCGTAACTGCCCTCGTCCAGCTTCTTGCAGAGCAGCACCTCGTCCGGGATACCATCCACCGGGTTGGCCCCAAGGGTCAGCATCAGCAGCAGGGCGCCCAGGGCGTAGACATCATCCGCGATCGTGCCGTCGCCACGGCCGGCGGGGAGACACGTCGCGGAATACGGCGGCTCGAGCCAGTTTGGCTGCTGGCTCGCAGGCGGGCTGGCCCAGGCAGCCCCTAGGACGACCGGGGTGCTGCGGGCGGTCTGAAAAAGGTTGGCGGCGCGGATCGCCCGATGGGTCACACCACGGGACTGCAAATCCGCCAGGACTTGGGCTACTGGTTTGACGACCTGCTCGATCAGCTCGGACTCCGACCAGGGACGCAACGAGGCCTGGAGGGAGGGGCCCGGTGGGGCCGGGCAGACGACGTAATAACCATTGTCACCGGACGGCATCGTGGCCACTCCGTGCGCGAGCGGATAGAGCAAGTGGCGCACGGGCGTTCCGGTCAGGGCAGTCAGCACGCGTGCGCGTGCAGGCCAGCCGCGTGCAACGGGAATGGCCATCACGCTTGCCGAGCCACCCCCCCGAGCCACGAAAGGGGCCACAGGATCAGCCGCACCGTCCACGGTGTGACCGAAATCGACGGTGTAGATGCCCCCAATCGGTCCCGCAGGTGAGGTAGCCATTCTGGCGTGCTCCCTTAATCGCACGCCCATCCTGACTTCAAACCGTTAACAAACCGTAGCGGCGCTTACCCCTCGAACGGATCGTGCATCAGGATCGTGTCGTCGCGCTCCGGGCTGGTGGACAGCAGCGTCACCGGCGCCTCGACCAGTTCTTCGATCCGACGCACGTATTTGATGGCCTGCGCCGGCAGGTCCGCCCAGGACCGGGCGCCGCGGGTCGAGCCGGTCCAGCCCTCTATCGCCTCGTAAACCGGCCGTGCGGCGGCTTGCGCGCCGGGTGCGGCTGGGAAATATCGCATGCGCTGCCCGGCCACGTCATAGCCCGTGCAGATCTTCAACTCGGGCATCCCGTCCAGCACGTCCAGCTTGGTCAGCGCCAACCCGGTGATGCCGCCGACCTTGACCGCCTGACGAACCATGGCGGCGTCGAACCATCCGCAGCGCCGCGGCCGCCCGGTCACCGTGCCAAACTCGTGCCCCCGTTCACCGAGCTTGCGGCCGATCTCGTCGTCCAGCTCGGACGGAAACGGGCCGCTGCCGACGCGGGTGCAATACGCCTTGGCGATGCCCAATACGAAGCCCACCGCCGACGGCGCCATGCCGGTGCCGCTCGCCGCCGTCGCCGCGATCGTGTTGCTGCTGGTAACGAACGGGTAGGTGCCATGGTCTACATCCAGCATCACGGCCTGCGCGCCCTCGAACAGGATGCGCTGCCCGGCCCGGCGTGCCTCGTCCAGCCGCTGCCATACCGGTTCGACATGCGGCAGGATGCGGGGCGCGAGCGCCAGCAGGTCGTCCAGCAGAACCTGCTTCTCGAAGGTGGGGGCGCCCAGCCCGCGCAGCAGCGTGTTGTGGTGCAGCAGCAGTTCGTCGAGCTTCTGGGACAGCGTGTCCGGCTCCGCCAGGTCGCAGACACGAATGGCCCGGCGGGCGATCTTGTCCTCGTAGGCCGGGCCGATACCGCGGCCGGTGGTGCCGATCTTGTTCTCGCCCCTCGCGGCCTCGCGAGCGCGGTCGAGCGCTCCGTGCAAGGGCAGGATCAGCGGAGCGTTGTCGGCGATGCGCAATTTATCCGGAGACACGTCCAGTCCCTGCGCCCGCACGCGGTCCATCTCAGCCAGCAACGCCACCGGGTCGATCACGACGCCGTTGCCGATCACGCCCAGCTTCCCGCGCACCAGCCCGGACGGCAGCAAGCTGAGCTTATAGGTCTGGTTGCCCACCACCAGCGTGTGCCCGGCGTTATGGCCGCCTTGGAATCGCACCACGATGTCCGCCCGGCTGGCGAGCCAGTCCACGACTTTGCCTTTGCCCTCGTCGCCCCATTGGGCGCCGATCACGGTCACATTCGGCATATTACCTCGCAACTAACGGGTGGGCATCGCCGTCCCGCAAAATATGGCTGCACCCGAGGCGCGCCGCCTCCGCCGCCGGGTCGGTCACCGGGTCCAGCGCAGCGACCGTCGCATAGCCCTCGGTCCGCAGCCGGCTCGCCGCCTCGTGCGCCTCACCCACAGGCACGAACACCCGGGGCCGTGCCGCCACCGGGCCGCAGGCGCGCAGGATCGCGTCGGGATACAGTGTGAGCCCGGTTGCCGGCTCGTCCTCGCCGCACAGATAGCGCCCGCCGCGGCCCAGCACCTCGTGCCGCCCCGGCGCGTAAACCGCCGTACAGACGCCCGTGTGATACGGTAGGTCGCGGAATTCCAGCGGGTCGATCGTGAGCTTGATGCTCGGGGCGCGGGCCTGGATGGCGCGCACGGTCTCCGACAGACGCTGGCAAAGTGCCGCGGACATCGGGGGTAATGCCACGCCCTCCAGCCGCTCCAGGCTCGGCCCGGCCAGCCCGGCGGTCAGCATCAGCGTACTCAGCGTCTGCGCCACCCGGCCGCCATGCTCCATGACGGAGGCCATGTCCTTGCGGTCCAGCGCCCGCAGCAAGGCCTGCCGGGCGGGCCCGGCAAACCCCGACTCGTCCAGCAGGGTCGGCGCCAGGCGCGGCAGGGTGAGGTCGAAGCTGACCCGGGTCAGCCCCAGCGCCGCCAACGCCTCGGCGGCGACGAGCACCATCTCCGCGTCGGCGGCGAGGCTGTCGCAGCCGATCAGCTCGATACCAGCCTGCGCCACCTGACGATCCGGGGCGATCTGGCTGCCGCGCACACGCAGGCATTGGCCGGCGTAGCACAGCCGCAACGGGCGGGGCGCGCCGCGGAGACGGGTCGTGGCGATGCGGGCCACCTGTGGGGTAATGTCCGACCGCACACCCATCATGCGGTGCGAATCCGGGTCCATGATGCGGAAGATCTGGTCCGCGGTGGCGCCGCCGAAACCAGACAGCAGCCCGTCCTCGAACTCGATCAGCGGCGGCTTGATGCGCTGGTAGCCATGCGCGGTAAACGCGGCCATCACGACCTCGACGGCCATGGCCTCCGTCTCGGCGTCGGGCGGCAACAGGTCCCGCAGCCCGGCGGGCAGTAGCGCCGGGTTAACGGCGGTGTCGGTGAGGAGGTCGGGGAAGCTGTCGGGCATTGCGCCGGGCCTATACCATTGCGGGCGTCAGGGCAGAAGCTTGCGCGTGGGCCCAATCCAGCCAGGGCAGCAGCGCCTCGATATCGGATGTTTCGACCGTGGCGCCGCCCCAGATGCGCAGGCCGGGCGGGGCGTCCCGGTAGTGGGCGATGTCGAACGCCACGCCCTCGGTGTCCAGCAGCTTGGCGATGGCCGGGCCGTGCGGGGCTCGCAGGCAGATGGAGGTGGGGGAGCGCTGGGCCGGGTCGGCGGCGAGGAACTCGGCCCATGACGACTGCGCGACCCAGCGTGCGATGGCGGCCAGATTGGCCTCGGCGCGGGCAATCAGGGCCGGCAGACCGCCCTGCTGGTCTGCCCAGCGCAGCCCGTCCAGTGCGTCGGCGACGCATAGCATAGAGGGTGTGTTGATCGTGTCGCCGCGGAAGAGGCCCGGGGTGATCCGAAAAATCTTGGGCAGCGGCCAACTGGGGCGATACTGCTCCAACCGGGCCAGGGCACGCGGTGACATGGCCAGCATGCCGTGCCCGGCCTCGCCGCCCAGCGCCTTTTGCCAGGACCAGGTCACCACATCCAGGCGGTCCCACGGCAGGTCCATCGCAAAGGCGGCGGAGGTCGCGTCGCAGATCACCAGCCCCTCGCCGCGCCGCAGCCACGCGCCGTCGGTCAGCCGCGCGCCGGAGGTGGTGCCGTTCCAGGCCAGCACCAGATCGTGGTCCGGGTCGATGGCGTCTAGATCCGGCAGGCTGCCGTAGTCGGCGGCAAGGGTGCGGACGGACGCCAGCTTGAGGTGCTCGGTCGCGTCGGCGGCCCATTGGGCGGAGAAACTCTCGAACGCCAGCACGTCCAACGGGCGGGGGCCGAGCAGCGACCACATCGCCATCTCCACCGCGCCCGTGTCGGAGGCGGGGACGATGCCGAGCTTCCACTCCGCCGGCATGCCGAGGAGGTCGGCCGAGCGCCGGGTCACCTCGACCAATTGGGCCTTCGCCGCCGGGGTGCGATGGCTGCGGCCGAGCAGGGTGGTGTCGAGCGATGCGGCACTCCAGCCCGGCCGCTTGGCGCAGGGTCCGGAGGAGAAGCACGGGTTGGCGGGGCGGTGTGCGGGCTTGATCATGGCCCGGCTGTTATAGGTGTCGTGCGGGCTGGCGCCAATTCGGCGGCGTTACGTGTCGGGTTCGGGCGGCTCCGGCGGCGCGCGCACGATTTTGGGCCGGGTCCGCGGCCCCGATGGGTCGGGGCGGGCGGCGCGGGCACAGATGGCGCGGATGGCGGTGGGCAAAGGCGGGCTGAACGGGGTTTCGCCTTGCGTGTCCGGGGCGAGGTCGCGGCAGATGTCACGCACGACGTCCTCGTCCGGACGCTCGCCGATCTCGTCGCCCCATTCGGGGTCGTCCCCGGTCTCCGCCCGCTCGGCATCGTTCGCCGCATGGCTGGCCGTGCCGCCGGGGCCGCGCGCCTGGGGGTGGAACGAGCGCCCTTCGGCCAGCCGTGCCTGCAAGGCGGCGGTCCGCCGCACGGCGCGCGCGGCCTGGTCGAAGGAAGCGGTGATGGAGGCGACCCGCGTCGTGATCAGGTCACGGGCGGCATCGTTCGCCTCCGCCTGGTGCACGGCGTCGATCGCATCGGCCAGCGAGTCCGGCTTGGCGATCGCGTTGCGCGTTGCTTCGGCCGCGGCATTGGCCAGGGCTGCGACGGCCCGCCCCTCCATCTCCGCCAGCCGCGCGGAGGCGCGCGCGACGGTGAGCCCCATTTGGAACAGCTCGGCCAGGCCTGCCTGGAGGGCAGGGTCGGGCGTGCTGGCGGGCGCGGGTTGGGGGGAGAGGGCGGGGGCGGTCATTTGAACGAAACAAGAACATAAAGCAGGTCGTGGTTGCAAGGTTCTTGGATAAGTTTGAACAACCGGATCAAGGTGGGCGTGGACAATGACATGGGCGCCGCGATTGAGGTTCGGGGTGCGATGTCAAGCGCCTGGTCTTTCGGGGAACTCGTTCGGGATAAGAGCCTGTCTCCCGATCGAATCGGAACGGCCGGTCCCGACCAAAGTCGGTCGGCCGACTACCGAATGAGCGATCCCGAAACCAGCCACCCAGCAAGGCACATAAACGGCGGCTGTGCGCCAGTGTCGGACACTAAAGCGCGCCAACCTTGTTCCCGAAAGCGGACATTCCCGTTTCACGACCTGCTTAGATTGGGGCCGAGGGCTCGAATCCCTTCGCCCGCTAAAGTTTTTCTTCCGAGAATTAGAGCGTTAGTTGGGCGACAAGGTGCCGGACGGAGATGCGCTAAGATCCGAAATCAACGTAACCATCATAGCGTTTCGCACGCGAGTGAGGGTTGCTTCGAAGGTCTCATTCGGGGCTGCCGCACCTAGGTAGGGCATGGCTTTTTCAAACTGAAGACGGGCCGCAACGCGGGATACGGATCGACCGACCTCTACGCGCGCTGCCAACGCCTCCGCAGAACCGCATCCTTCCCGAAGAACGCTGCCCAAGGTGGCTAGCGTCAGGGGAATGAAAGGTTCTTTCTCTGGAGTGGTCGCCACCAGTCGCGCCAACAGAAGCCGGGCTGGAAGCCCCCCTATGAACGCCAGGTCGGGTGCAACTCGCATCGCGAAGTGACGAGCAGTTGGGCAGAAGCCCAGGCCCGTCGACCTTCCAGCGGCAACCGCCTCGATCTTGCAAAGCGGAGCCCCTGACATCCAGACCGGCACAATCTTCTCAATGAGGTCGAGGGCCTTAAACGCGCGGGCCTCGTCCGACGACAACTTCTTGTAATCGTCGCCAAACAGTCCCTCGAGGCTTTCCGGACGAACAAGGTCCATCAACCGCAAGGGCGCCTCGCGCACCCAAGCCAGCATAGCCGCGAAAACATCGCTTGCGCTTCCCGCCAGAGCGTCGCTGTCAAAGAGCTCCAGAAGACTTTCCAAGAGGGTCAGGGGTAGACCCGTCGAGGCACCGACCAGGCCTAGCCAATGGACATCGTCCTTGGCGGCGGCCGGACGTGCCGCCACAGCCGACGCGACCCGCGACGCGATCCAGGCTGTATCGCCCGCCTGGGTCTTCTTGTAGGCAACAAGGGAGCGTTTGAGCATGACCTCAGCCGGATCCGGTCCGCCATCGGCTGGCGCGACAGGAAGTCGGCCGAGCAAATAGGCCGCCGGCCCGCTGAGCGTGACGCCATTGTGGATTTCGTCGAGGGCGGCCTCTAGCGGGTCCTCAATAATCAAGCACTGGTCCGACTGTTCAAAGATGGCGCGCAAGTCCATCCAATCGTCGCTGATCTTGGATTTGGCCTGATCGAATCCGATAACGTGGCTGGGGACCAATAGAACAAAGCCCTGCGAGCCTTCTCCGGCACGTCCCGCCCTTCCCGCCGCGTTCAGCAGCTCATGCGCCTCCAACTGCTTGAGCTTATCGACCTTCGGGTCGAAACGACTGTCACCACAGATAATAACGACCTCGCTGGGTAGGTTCATGCCCTGCGCCAGGGTCGAGGTGGCGAACAGCGCATGGAGGCCGTCCTTGCGCTTGAACTGGGGTTGCCCCGTTCTCGTGGACGGTTTGTGGGCTTGGGAGCTACGTGTCGGCTTCTGCTGTTTGCATGGTGGCTTCGTAGGCCATGGGCGAGCGGTAACCCAGGGCCGAGTGCAGCCTGACCGGGTTGTACCAGCCCTCGATGTAGCTGAAGCAGGCCATCTTCGCCTCGGCCTGGGAGGCAAACCGGCGGCGGCTTAGCAACTCGGCTTCCAAGGTCGAGAAGAAGCTTTCTGCCATCGCGTTATCGTAGGCGTCGCCGACCGATCCCATCGATGGCCGCACTCCAGCTTCAGCGCAGCGCTTGCCAAACGATACGGATGTGTATTGGCTTCCCTGGTCGCTGTGATGGATCACGTCCTTCGGCCGACGCTGCCCAACTGCCGCCTCCATCGCGGCCAGCACCAGTTCGGTCCGCAGATGGTTGGCCATCGACCAGCCGACGATCTTGCGGCTCCACGCGTCCAGAACCACGGCCAGATACAGGAACCCGGTCGCTGTCGGCACATAGGTGATGTCGGCGACCCAGAGCTGGTTCGGCCCGGACGCGCTGAAGTTGCGGTCCACCAAGTCCGGCGCCGGTCGTGCCTCCTGGTCGCGCCGGGTCGTCACCGGCCCGCCATACCGGTGACTGGCACCGACCAAGCCAGCCTGCCGCATCAGCCGCGCAATCCGTTTGCGGCCGTGCTGCTCGCCATGCCCTTGCAGTTCGGCATGGACGCGGGGCGCTCCATACGTCTGGCGCGAGCTGGCGTGCACCGTGCGCACTCGCTTCAGCAACGCCGCGTCAGCCGCGGCATGGACCGACGGAGAGCGGTTAATCCAGGCGTAGTAGCCCGCCTTGGACACGCCGAGCACGCGCGACATGGTGGCAATTGGGAAGCAGGCCTGGTTGGCGCTCATGAACCGGAAGAGCCCGACGGCACCGCGCCGGTCTCCCGTGCAAACCAGGCCGCGGCTTTTGACAAGATATCCCGCTCCACCCGGAGCTGCTTGTTCTCACGCCGCAAACGCGCCAACTCATCTCGTTCAGACGCCGCTAAACCAGCGACCACCTCCTCCCGTCGGCCCTCTTGCTTGTCGGCCGCAGCCGCCCACGCGCCGATCGACTGCGCAGTGGGCTCAAACTCCCGGGCGAGATCCTCGGGAGATCGTCCAGCACGAACCAGGTCAACCATCTGGCGGCGGAACTCAGGCGAATACGGCGGACGCGTCTTGGGCATCAGGAGCACCTCTGGTGAAAGCTTCAGGGTGTCCACGAAACCGGGTCAATCCCAGACAAACTCTCGTGGAGCTCCCGTTCCTCACGCAGCAGTAGGGCGTGGTGGCTGGCGGCCCCCGTCTTTACAATTCCCGCCTCGTCTACGGGTAGGTAGCAGTATTCGGCGCCGCCCATCTCTTCGACCGCCATCGCGCGCCAAGCTGTCTCCTCGTCTGTGAGGGTGACCTCGTGCGGCGACACGTGGCCGGCAAACTCGCGCACGCACTTGCGCAGGCGATCGTGTTCTGGACGAACACGAGGGTCTTCATGCCTGCGCCGACGGACCCGGCTGCAATCGCTGTGCTCACCTCGTTGCCATTGGGGGTGAGATACCACCGGCGCCCCTTACTGGTGCCCAAAAGCGTGGGCGTATCGAGAAGCGCCCTCAATGCGTAGTCGTCGGTGCTCGTGGAGTTCCAAGTCTGCCGCAAGCCGAAGAAGCCGAAAGGCGCAGCTGACAACTCGCGCTTCACACCGGCGGGCACCGCGTCTTGGCCGGGCTTGGCCCTCCTCGCCGCCGCTAGTTTGCCTTCGAGCGCGGCTAATTGAGCCATATCGTATACGACGCAGCCTCGCGCCTGGCGGGTTGGTTTCCAGGCCAGATCGAGGGTCAGGCAGCCACGGCTCGTCAGAGTCCTCAGCCAACCCGCAAGTTCCGCGGTGTTCTTCATCATGGCCGAGAGGAGCAGAAGATCCGCCTCGGGTGCCGCCTGGGTCAGGTTAAGCAGGCAGAGCATACTGTCCAAGCCCCGGCGGCTTCTGTCGTCGGGCCTAGCGTGGATGAGATGACACTCGTCGAACACGATCAGGCCTAGTCCAGAAAAGGCTTCACGCTGCATGGCCAGTAGCATCAGACAGCGTTCCGGCGTGGTGACGATAATCTCCGGAAGCTCGACCACCATGCTTAATGCGACCTCGTCGTCGAGGTCGCCGACGACCGAAGCGTCGCGAAACGTCTTCTGCAGGGCCTTGGTGGTTTGGCCGACGAGGGCGTGCGTAGGCGCGAGGAACACTACCTGCTTCCCCTGAAGCAAGGCCGTTGCAATCTTCAGCTCGGCAAGGGTCGATTTGCCAGCACCAGTTGGAAAACTGATTGCCGCAGATTGCCCCGGGTTGAGCAGCCCCTGGTCAATGGCGGCTCGGTGATTCCGCCAAAGGAACGGGCGCGATCGCACCATCCGCCGCAGGATGTCGCGCCAGCCATTTTGATCGATTCCGCTCGGCGCGGGCAGGTGAGCGAGAGCTGCGGCGCCCATGTCTCGTTCTGCTGCGAGTAGCAGATTGGCGAGGTGCAGGGGTCCTGAGAAAACGCTGTAGGCGGCGCGGCCATCACCGAACGGATCGGCCAATTCGTCGATGCAGAGCGCCTTAACCCGCAGGAACAGCTGGCGCGCGGCGCTGGCGTCGTCATCCGACGTGGTGTTGCGAAGCTGCCGTCCCAGGGCGCGGACCCCGCGTAGAAGAAGGTCCAGCAGAGCTTCCAGCGCCCGATCCTCCGGCGCCGCATCGCTGCGCTCAGGCAGCGGGTCGGAGATGATCTCGCCCAGCCGGCCTTCCGCCAGCTTTTTGAGGGCGACCAGCAGCGCCTGTTCGGTAGGTCCAGCCTCCTCGGAGTTAGCTACAATACGCTTAGACGCCTCGGCGGCGTCTGGGTAGGCCTCGGCAATGAGGAAAAGAAGCGCAGCGCTGATCTCCGAGCTGATGCTGGTTACGCTGATCCGGCTCGGGGGCTGAGCCCCGACGCGAGCGAGCCTACGGGCTTGGTGGGCCGAGGCTGCGACGAAAGCCGCAGCGGCCCGATTGTCACGATCTGGCATCAGGACAACAAAGATCTCGTGCGTCGCAGCCAGCCGGGTCAACAGCGCCAACGTCTCGGCGACCTCTGTGCCCTCCGGCTCAGGCGTTCCGGTGCGCAGGCGGATTCTCGCCGCCACCACGGTCGCAAACGCGTCGGTCAAAACCTGCGGCAACGCCGCAAGGTCAAGGCCTTGCAAGGCTGGAGCCTGCTGGATGAGCCGGACTGTTTCCGGATCAAACATGGTCCGGAAACCCCGCAATTTTAGTGATCACCAGGTCGGCGAAGGCCTGCATCCAAGGTCTCAGGTCCTGGACTAGCATGGTTTCGGCGATGCGACGGCTGATGGCGCCCGGGGCCGTGCTTTCGAACCCCTTGAAGAGCGCCAGGCGTGGCTCGGGGGTCGCGTGGGATTTGTCTACGGTGATGGCCACCCTGTAACGGCGTGCCTCCTTCCAGGCAATTTGCTCAACGGCCGCCTCGACGTCCAGATCGGGAAAGGTCCTCAATTGCGTTTGCAGAAGAGCGCTGACCTCCTGCCCGAGCTCGTTGCTGCGCTCACCCTGCTCAAGCTTCGTGATGCCGAGCCAGACATCGTCTCGGATGGTGTCGCGCGGATTTGAGGTGGCCTTGTCCTCGAAGACGATGACTCCTGTCACAGCCCCCGCGTCGCTCAACTCCAGCTTCAGGCCGTCAAAGCCCTTATGCGCCTTGATCAGGTGCGGAGCCCGTATGGCCACGCCGCCGTCATCGTGAGCGGCGATCCACGAAATCACCTGGAACATCCATCCATCCCGGTGCCACGGCTCTTCATTTGGCTTGATGGTGAGAAGGCCGATGGCGTCCTTCTTAGCCGCCTGCCTGACCTTGGTGGCCGTGGCCGTCTCGCCAAGCAGGATTCTGCTGACATGGCTGAACTGCCCAACCGCGATGCGAGCGACCTGTTCAGCCAGGGCGTCTCGATCGACCACAACCCACTCCGACCCTTCGCAGAGGGTTGAGGTTGTCACTTTCTGAAGCGCCAGCGTCACGCGCGAATCATCTTCGAACTGCAATCCAGAGCAGCCCGATGCCGCCCGTTTAAGGAACGGATTGTACAGCAGCGCTTTGGCCGAGGATACCATCGCTGGTAGCAGTTCTCTCGGTGAGCGATACCCAAGCCTCGTGCCAAAACCGCTTGGACCGAGCAGGTTTCCAAAGGAGCGGGCAACAGATCACCAGGGTGTCTGCTTCTTTTAGCGGTTGCTCCAGACCAGACCGTCTGCTTTCGGCCAGGTCTCGCCATAAGGCGAATGTCGGGCATCAACTTTTGTACGCTGTGAGCGGACCGAAAGAAAACCAATCAGATCTTGCTGATACAACCATGCTTCGCATGGTCCCCCTCCCCCGCTTCGCGAGGGAGGATGCGGCGAGGCTGATCGCCTCCCGCGCCAAGATAGGCTTCGATCACGTGGGAGGTGGCGCGCAGTGCCGCAGCCTCCCCCTCCGCCACCACCTGGCCGTTCTCCAGCACAGCCGTAATCCGCCACATGCAGCGTCGCGCGGGCGTTCTGCTCGACCAGCAACACCGACACGCCGCCCTCGCGCAGCCACAGAACCGTGCGCATCACCTCGCCCGCGATGCGGGGGACCAGGCCCAAGGACGGCTCGTCCAGCATCAGCAGACGGGGGTTGCTGAGCAGCGCACGGCCGACGGCACAGCGCGCGGGGTGCGGCGGCGGCCGAACGCGCCGAGCGGAGAATTGTCGGCAACCGACATGGCGCCGAACAGCGCGCGGCTTTCCGGCACCAGCGATAGGCGGCCTCGACCCGGGCCTCGAGCGGCATTGTGTCGATGGCGGCGCCCTGGAAGCCGATAGGGCCGCGCGACGGCAGCGCACCGATCAGCGCCAGCAACAAGGTCGACTTGCCGGCGCCGTTCGGGCCGATGACGGTGACGATCTGGCCCTTGGCGCTGCGCAGATCCACGTCGCGCACCGCCTGCGCCTTGCCATAGAACACGCTGAGCGCCGTCGCCTCCAGCAGCCCGGTCACGCGGCGGGCTCCCTATCCAGGATGCCGCCCAGATAGGCTTCTTGGACCAAGGGGTTGTCGCGGATGGCGCCGGGCGGGCCCTCGGCGATGCGGGTGCCGGAATCGATGACGATGATGCGGTCCACCAGGCCCATGACGAACGACATGCCGTGCTCGACCAACGGGATCGAGAGCCCCTCGCCGCGCAGGCGGTGGAGCACGGGACCATCTTTAGGTTATCAGGCCGAAACGAGGTGCCCCAGGGGGCCGTGCCCGGCGCCGATGCCGGGGGCGGCGGCGATGGCGGCCTGGACGTAGTTGCGGGCGCGCTCCACTGCGTCGGGCAGGGGGAGGCCGGCGGCCAGTCCGCAGGCGATGGCGGTGGCGAGGGTGCAGCCGGTGCCGTGGGTGTGACGGGTGGCAAGGCGGGGGCGGGTGAAGGCGATGATGCCGGCATCGGTCGCGAGCAGGTCGGTGACGGTGTCGCCCCTCGCATGGCCGCCCTTCAGCAGTACAGCGGGGACGCCCAGTGTCAGCAGCATCTCGGCGGCGGAGCGCATGTCGGCCGGGGTGGCGATCGTCAGGCCGGTCAGCGCCTCGGCCTCGGGCAGGTTGGGGGTGATCAGGGTGGCGAGTGGCAGCAGGGCACGTTTCAGCGCGCCGAGGGCGTTCGCGAGGAGCAGGCTGGCGCCGCCCTTGGCCACCATCACCGGGTCGATGACGAGCGGGCGGGTGCTGCCGGCGAGGGCGGCGGCCACGGTTTCGATCGCGGCGGCGTCGCCGAGCATGCCGGTCTTGATCGCGTCGGCGCCAGGGTCGGCGAGGGCGAGGTCGATCTGCTGGCGGAGGAAGGTGGCCGGCACGGGGTGGATGGCGTGGACGCCGCGCGTGTCCTGCGCGGTCAGCGCGGTGATGGCGGTGCTGGCATAGGCGCCGAGTGCCATGGCCGTCTTGATGTCGGCCTGGATGCCGGCGCCGCCGCCCGAATCGGACCCGGCGATGACGAGGATGCGGGGGATCATCGGTTGCTTCTTCTCCCTCTCCCGCGGGCGGGAGAGAGCTGGGGTGAGGGTTGGCCTCTCGCCTCACACTGGGTAGCCGGTGCCCAAGCGGCCCTCACCCCGACCCTCTCCCGTGGAGGACGGGAGAGGGAGAGGCCATCTGCAATCGCGCTGCTTTGCGAGGGAGCATTTTTGGTTGCCATCAGGCCGCCTGCGCTCGGGTCACGTCGGTGATCGTGGCGCACAGCGAGTCCACGATCCGGCTGACCAGGGCCTCGTCCTCGCCTTCCGCCATCACGCGCACGACCGGCTCCGTGCCGCTCTCGCGCAGCAACAGTCGGCCGGTGGCGGCCAGGGTGCGTTCGGCCTCGGCCACCGCCTGCTTCACCCGGCTGTCGCCCAGGGGGGAGCCACCGGTGAAGCGGACACTGCGCAGGCGCTGGGGCAGGGCGTCGAACAGGCGGCAGACCTGGCTGGCCGGGCGGCGTTGTTCGGCCAGCACGGCGAGCACCTGCAGGGCCGCCACCAGGCCGTCGCCGGTGGTGGAATAGTCGGCAAGGATGATGTGGCCGGATTGTTCGCCGCCAAGGTTCAAGCCGTCGGCGCGCATCCGCTCCATCACGTAGCGGTCGCCGACGGCGGTGCGGCGGAGTTCGATGCCTTGGGCCGTCAGGAACCGCTCCAGCCCGAGATTGGACATCACCGTCGCCGCGACGGCGCCCCCGCGCAGCCGGCCGGCGCGGTGCCAGCTTTGTGCGGTCAGGGCCAGGATCTGGTCGCCATCCACCAGCCGGCCGGTTTCGTCCGACAGCAGCAGACGATCGGCGTCGCCGTCCAGGGCGAGGCCGAGGTCGGCGCCATGCTCCACCACGGCGCGGCAGAGATGCTCCGGCACCATGGAGCCGCACTCGCGGTTGATGTTGAAGCCGTCCGGGGAGACTCCGAGCGGGATCACGGTCGCTCCCAGTTCCCACAGCACGGTCGGGGCGACCTTGTACGCGGCACCGTGGGCGCAATCGACGACGATCTTCAGCCCGTCCAGCGTCTGGCCGCGCGGGAAGGTGGATTTGGCGCCCTCGATGTAGCGGCCGGCGGCGTCGGTCAGGCGCGAGGCGCGGCCCAACGCGGCGGGGGCCGACAGGCGGGTGGACAGGTCGGAGGCCATCAAGGCCTCGATCTCCGCCTCGGTCGCGTCGGACAGCTTGTAGCCGTCGGGGCCGAACAGCTTGATGCCGTTGTCTTCGAACGGGTTGTGGCTGGCGGAGATCATCACGCCCAGATCGGCGCGCATGGACCGGGTCAGCATGGCGATGGCGGGCGTGGGCAGGGGCCCGACCAGGTGCACGTCCATGCCGACGCCGATGAACCCGGCGACCAGCGCTGGCTCCAGCATGTAGCCGGACAGGCGGGTGTCCTTGCCGATCAGCACGCGGTGCCGGTGGCTGCCGCGGACGAACATGATGCCGGCGGCCTGCCCGAGCCGGAGCGCCGTTTCCGCCGTCATCGGATCGGTGTTCGCCGTGCCGCGAATGCCGTCCGTCCCGAACAAGCGCCTGCCGTTTGCCATCTCGTTGCTCAATCCGTACGTGCTTGGCCGGGGGTGGTAGCCTAGCCGGCGAGCGCTTGCCAGACCCGGACCCCCTGCACGGTCCCCGCCACGTCGTGGACGCGCAGGATACGGGCGCCGCGGGAGAGGGCGAACAGCGCCGCGGCGAGCGACCCGGCGTCCCGGTCTCGCGGCGTGGCCTGACCGCCGAGCGCGCCGATGAAGATCTTGCGGGACACGCCGACCAGCAGGGGGAAGCCCATAGCCGACACCCGGCCGAGGTCGCGCATCAGGGCCACGTTCTGCGGGCCGATCTTGGCGAACCCGAAACCAGGGTCGAGTGCGATCTGCGCGCGTCCGATCCCGGCCGCCTCGGCGTGCGCGACGGAGGCGGCGAGTTCGGCCATGACCTCGGCGGCCACGTCGTCGTAGCGCGCCAGGGCGTTCATCGTGTCGGGCGTGCCACGCATGTGCATCAGGATCACCGGGCACCCCCTTGCGGCGACGAGCGGTGCGGAGGCCGGGTCGTGGCGGAGGGCGGAGACGTCGTTGACGATGACGGCGCCGGCGTCCAACGCGGCGGCCATAGTGGCGGCGTTGCGGGTGTCGATGGAGAGGGGCACACCCGCATCGCGCAGGCCGGCGATGACGGGGACAACGCGGGCCTGCTCCTGCTCCGGCGTCACGGGGGCGCTGCCGGGGCGGGTGGATTCGCCGCCGATGTCGAGGATGTCGGCGCCGTCCGCCACCATCTTCCGGCCTGCCGCGATGGCCTGGGCGGGATCGAGATGGTCGCCTCCGTCGCTGAAACTGTCGGGCGTGACGTTGAGGATGCCCATCACCAACGGCCGTCCGGCGGCCTCGTGCCACGTGACCATCACAGCGCGCGCCGCACCTCCACGACACCGAACAGGGCCAGCGCCGCGCCGGCGACCCGGTCTATCCAGCGCCGCGCGCGCGCCCCGATCGCGTGCCGCACGGCCGAGACGCAGGCCACCATCCCGCACCACCACAGCAGCGACCCGGCGAACACGCCGCCGACGGTGGCGAGCGCGCTGGTTGGGGCGAACCCGCGCGGCGGGCTCAGGCTGGCGAAGATGGCGGCGAACATGATGATGGTCGGCGGGTTGGTGAGCGTCAGCAGCACCGAACTGGCGAACGCGCGCCCGGCGGCGACAACCGGCGGTGGCGTGTCCGCCCCGGCGCGGCGGGCGAAGGCGGTTTTCAGGCCGAGATAGAGCAGGAACAACCCCGCCGCGAGGTGCAATGGCCGCTCGTGTGCCAGCATGAAATGCGACAACCCCGCCAGCCCGGCGACCGCGACGCAGGCATACAGCCCGTCGCCGACCGCGATGCCGGCGCCGGAAGCCAAGCCGTGCCGCCAGCCTTGGGCCAGCGACCGGCGCATGCACAGCACCGCCATCGGGCCCACCGGCGCGGCCACGGCCAAGCCGAACCCCATCCCCTGCACGAACAACAATCCGGCCATTCCACCCTCCTGCCGAGATATCTTACGGAGCCGACACAATTTTACCACGCCCTCTGAACAAAATGCGACGCTGGATGAAGGAAAGTTTGTAACCCCTTCGTGCGTAAACCTATAAGCATGCAGCTTGCCCGGAAGAGATCGTGAAAATGACCCGCTTTGGCCTTGCCGCCACCCTCGTCGCCCTCATCGCGTCGCCGTTCGCGGCCCATGCCCAGGCGGAGCAGCAGGAGCTGGTCGACCGATCCACCCTCGCAGCGCAGGACATGCTCAACAACTACAACGGCACCGATGCGCAGCGCCTGCTGCGGCGGTCTCGCGCGGTGATGATCTGCCCGCAGGTGTTCCGCGCCGGGTTCCTGTTCGGCGGCCAGGGCGGCGACTGCGTGCTGGTGGCGCGTGACGGCGGCGGGTCGTGGTCCAACCCGGCGTTCTACGGGCTCGGGTCCGGCTCGTTCGGCTTCCAGGCCGGGCTGCAGGATAGCGAGATCATGATGATGATCCTGACGGACCGTGGCCTGCGCGCGATCATGGACTCCCAGTTCAAGCTGGGCGCCGACGCGGGCGGGACGTTCGTGCAGTGGGGTGGCGGTGTGGAGGGCGACACCACGGCCGCGGTCGGGGCCGATATCGTGGGGTTCACCCGGTCCCGCGGGTTGTATGCCGGGATCTCGCTGTCCGGCAGCGTGCTCACCACGAAGAGCGAGTGGAATCGCGCCTATTACGGCCGCGAAGAAGCCGCGCAGCAGATCGTGATCTCGATGGATGCGAACAACCCGGGCGCGGCGCCACTGCGCGAAGTGCTTGGGAAATACGGCAGCAACCAGACCGCCTCCGCCCAGCCGGGCCCGGCGCCGATCCCGGTCAGCTCGGCGCCGGTGGGGTCCATCCAGTCGGCGTCGCTACCCCCGCCGCCGGGCTCCGCACCGATCAGGCAGCAGGCTCTTCCTTCACCTCGTTCACCATCGCGCTACTAGGCTCCTGATCGGCCGGCGCGATCGCCACCAGCCGGGCCGCGGCGAGCTGCTTGCGGAGACTCTCGATCTCCTTCTGCATGGCTTCGACTGCGGCCTGGGGCTCGGGCGCGTTTGCATTGGCCGGCATCGCTGGGGCCGACGGCTCGGCCGCCTGGAAGCCCTGCTCCGCCGCGGCATTGGCGCCGGCGCGGTAGAACGGGGCGAACAGGCTCATCGCCTTTTCCATCATCACCATGTTCTGCCGGCTGACTTCCTGCATGCCGGGAAACAAATTGCCCATGGTCTGTTGCATGGCGCTGCGCATCTGCTCCTGCTGGGTGGCGAACGAGCTCATCGCCTGCTCCAGGTAGGACGGCACGAACTGCTGCAGGCTGTCGCCGTAGAAGCCGATGATCTGGCGCAGGAAGGCGGTGGGCAGCATGGCGCGGCCCTTGCTCTCTTCCTCGACGATGATCTGGGTCAGCACCCCACGCGTGATATCCTCGCCGGTCTTGGCGTCGTAGACCACGAAATCACGGCTCTGGCGGATCATCGTCGCCAGGTTGTCGAGCGTGATGTAGCTGGAGCTCTCGGTATTGTACAAGCGTCGGTTGGCGTATTTCTTGACCACAACGGGGGTCTGCTCGGGCTTCTGCCCTGTTGATTCGGACGACGGTGCGGTCTCGGTGAACGACATGGGAATCCTCCAATGCACCTGAGTATAGCACGGTGCTTCTCGAATGATGTAGGTCGGCCCCCTGGAGTTGTTACACATGTCGGAGCAGCAGACAGTCGATCCGGCCGATTGGGTCGCGATTTGGCAAAGCGAACTCGCAGCGCTGGCGGTGGACCGCGAGAGTCACGAATCCGTGGCCGCCTTGGCGGGGGCTTGGGCCGGCTATGATCCCGCGGGCGGACGCGCCGGCCCCGATGCGCCGGCGGGGTCCTCGGCCGCTGGGGTTGCACCTGGCGTTGGCCGTGAACTCGACAAGCTCCGCCGCCGGGTCGCCGAACTCGAACGCGCCGCCGGCCCCGCCGCCTGACCCAGCCTTCGTCCGCGGGATCGCCGCGTACCGCCGTCACCCCTACGTCCGGACCCTGACGGATCCGCCTGCGATTTGGGAGGAAGGTGGCAGCCGGTTGCTGGATTACGGCGGGGCTGGCCCGGCGGTGCTGTTCGTCCCCAGCCTGATCAATCGCGCCTATGTGCTCGACCTGGCGGAGGAGCGGTCCATGCTCCGCTTCCTGGCCGAGGGTGGCGTGCGACCGCTGTTGCTGGACTGGGGCTGGCCCGGCGAGGTGGAACGCCGCTTCACCCTGACCGACTACATCGCCGCACGGCTGGAACGCGCCATGGCGGCGGTGCCGGAGCCAGTGGTGCTCGCCGGATATTGCATGGGTGGGTTGCTTGCAGCAGCGGCGGCACTTCGCCAGCCGGCGCGGGTAAGGGCGCTTGCGCTGCTCGCCACACCTTGGGATTTCCACGCCCCCGACCCCTCCCCGGGGCGGCTCGCCGCGGCGGCGCTGACCATGGCCGGCCCGCTCCTGGCGCGCGGAACCTTGCCCGTTGATACGCTGCAATCCCTGTTCGTCGCCGGCAGCATCGATGCGGTGGCGGCGCGCTACCGGGCCTTCCCCAGCCTCGACCCGGCGAGCGAACGCGCGCGCATGTTCGTGGCGCTGGAGGACTGGCTGTCCGACGGCGTCCCCTTAGCGGCACCGGTCGCGACGGAATGCCTGGGCGGCTGGTACGGCCAGAACACGCCGGGCACCGGGCAGTGGCAGGTCGACGGGCAGCCGGTCGACCCGGCGGCGCTGCACATCCCGACCCTGATCGCGCTGCCAGGGCAGGACACGATCGTGCCACCGGAGAGTGCGGCCGCCTTGGCGCGGCTGGTCCCGCATGCGACGGTGCTGCGCCCGAAGGCCGGCCATGTCGGCATGGTGGCCGGGGCGCATGCCCGGGTTGAACTGTGGACACCGTTGCTGGGCTGGTTGCGCACCGCCTGAGCTCGTATATACTCACTATCAAAAAGGGAGTTACCCATGTCCGCGTCCGCGAATGAAGACATCGTCATTGTCTCGGCGACCCGTACCCCTGTCGGGTCCTTCAACGGCGTGTTCGGCAACGTGCCGGCGCATGTGCTGGGCACCGGTGTGCTGCAAGCCGCCATGCAGCGCGCCAAGCTGGAGCCGGGCGAGGTGGACGAGGTGATCCTCGGCCAGATCCTGACTGCGGCGCAGGGCCAGAACCCGGCGCGCCAGGCGGCGATCGCGGCCGGCATCCCGGACAGCAAGACGGCGTTCGGCATCAACCAGGTGTGCGGCTCCGGCCTGCGCGCGGTGGCCCTCGCGGCGCAGCAGGTGCGCACCGGCGAGAGCAGCATCGTGATCGCCGGCGGACAGGAGAGCATGAGCCTATCCCCGCACGCGGCCTACCTGCGCGCCGGGCAGAAGATGGGCGACATGCAAATGATCGACACCATGATGAAGGACGGGCTGCTCGACGCCTTCCAGGGCTACGCCATGGGCGTCACGGCGGAGAACGTGGCCAAGGAATACCAGATCACCCGCGAGCAGCAGGACATCTTCGCCAACAACTCGCAGCAGAAGGCCTCGGCCGCGCAGAAGGCCGGTCGCTTCAAGGACGAGATCACCCCCGTGACAGTGAAGACCCGCAAGGGCGAGACGGTGGTGAGCGACGACGAATACATCCGCCACGACAGCACCCCCGAAATGATGGCCAAGCTGCGCCCCGCCTTTGCCAAGGACGGCACGGTCACCGCCGGCAATGCCAGCGGCATCAATGACGGCGCCGCCGCCCTGGTGGTGATGAGCGCCGCCGAAGCCGCCCGCCGCGGCCTGACCCCGCTGGCCCGCATCGCGAGCTTCGCCACCGCGGGCGTGGACCCGTCGGTGATGGGCACCGGCCCGATCCCCGCCAGCCGCAAGGCGCTGGAGCGGGCCGGCTGGAAGACCGACGACCTCGACCTGGTAGAGGCCAACGAGGCGTTCGCCGCCCAGGCCTGCGCCGTGAACAAGGACCTCGGCTGGGATCCGGCGCGGGTGAACGTGAACGGCGGCGCCATCGCCATCGGCCACCCGATCGGTGCCTCGGGCGCGCGCGTGCTGGTGACGCTGCTGCACGAGATGGCCCGGCGGGACGCGCATAAGGGCCTGGCCACGCTGTGCATCGGCGGCGGCATGGGCGTCGCCATGTGCCTCGAGCGGTAGGCTGCCCGTGATCGAGACGGCGCGGCTGACTCTCCGGCCGCCCGTCGAGGCCGATCTGGATTCCTGGGCGGCGATGGTGGCGGACGGCCCGGCGATGATTCACATGGGCGGCGCCAAACCACGGGCCGCCGCCTGGCGCGGGCTGGCGCTGATGGCGGGCAGCTGGGCCTTGCGGGGCCACGGCATGTTCTCAGTCATCGAGCGCAGCAGCGGGCGATGGGTCGGCCGGGTCGGCCCCTGGCATCCGGAGGGCTGGCCCGGTACTGAGATCGGCTGGAGCATCGTCCGAGACTCGTGGGGGCGGGGCTACGCCACGGAAGCAGCCGCCGCGTCCATCGAATGGGCGATCGGCGAACTCGGCTGGACCGACATCGTGCACGTCATCGCGCCAACGAACACGCAATCCACCGCCGTCGCCCGGCGCCTGGGCTCGGCCAATCGCGGCCCGACTGCGCTGCCGGCCCCCTTCGAGGGTGAGGAGGCCGATTTGTGGGGCCAGACGGCGGCAGAGTGGCGCCACCACAATAGCGTGTAAGGCCCGCTGATCCGCGTTGCGCTCACCGTTTGATCGGGCAAGGATGATCTCTCGCTGTCCGGGCGCCTGTCGGTAGGACAGCCCAGAAAGAGGGAGGAAATCATGGCACGAGTAGCATTGGTCACCGGCGGAACGCGCGGTATCGGAGAGGCCATCAGCGTGGCCCTGCATGCCGCCGGGCGCACCGTCGTCGCGAGCTATGTCGGCAACGAGCACGCCGCAAAAAGCTTCAGCGAGGCGACAGGGATCGCGGTGCTCAAGTTCGACGCGGGGGACTTCGCCGCGTGCGAGGGCGCGATCAAGCAGATCGCCGAGCAGCATGGCCCGGTGGAGATCCTGGTCAACAATGCCGGCATCACCCGCGACGGCACGATGGCGCGCATGACGCGCGACATGTGGGACGCCGTGATGGATACCAATCTCGGGTCCTGCTTCAACCTGTGCAAGCTGACGTTCGAAGGCATGCGGCAGGCGAAGTTCGGCCGGGTCGTGAACATCGGCTCCATCAACGGCCAGGCCGGGCAGTATGGCCAGGTGAACTACGCCGCGGCGAAATCCGGCATCCACGGTTTCACCAAGGCGCTGGCGCAGGAGGGGGCCCGGTTCGGCATCACCGTCAACGCGATCGCCCCGGGTTATGTGGACACGGAGATGGTGCGCGCCGTGCCGCCGGATGTGCTGACCAAGATCGTGGCGCGCATCCCGATGGGCCGGCTGGGCCACGCCAGCGACATCGCGCGCGGGGTGGTGTTCCTGACCAGCGACGACGGCGATTTCATCACCGGGTCGACGCTGTCGATCAACGGCGGGCAACATATGTACTAGCGTGGCGGGCTGAAGCCCCGCCCTACGAGTGATGTCACCTCGCCGTAGGGTGGGCTTCAGCCGACCATTTTCAGCAACGCCCGGCACCGATCCACGGCGTGCTCATCCGCCGGCACGCGATGCCAGTCCATCGGCCCCGCATCCACCGCCGCAAGCTTGTGCAACACCGCAACCGTCGCATCGGAGGCATCGCCCGTCCGTGCGGCGACCCGGCGTTCCAACTCATGCATCGGTGCCTCCAGCCAGATGCCGGCAAACGATCCCCGGGCGTCCCGCGACGCCACGGCGTGGCGCAGCGCAGGCGACAGGAACGTGGCATCGGCGATCACGCCGTGGATCGCCGCCGCGCAAACCCTCTCCAGCAGTGCTGCATCGGTACGGGCATTTGCCTCCGGCGTGTAGGCCTCGCGCCCAAGACGGTCCTCCGGCGCCACGCCGCGCAGGCGCTTGCGGATCTCGTCGCTGCGCAGGATCAGGGCGCCCGGGGCGCCGCCCAATCCGGGGGCCAGGGCACGGGCCAGGGTGGACTTGCCGGTGCCGGGCAAGCCGCCGATCGCGACCACGCGGCCAGGTGCCGGGTGCAGGTAGCCGAGCGCCGCATCCAGGTAGCCGGTGTCCCCGGTAACATGGGCGCGCACCATCGCCCGGCGCGACAGGAAGCCGGGGAGCAGCCGCACCAGCGCCGCATCGCCGGTGCGGGCGACGTAGCGGTTCAGCACCCGGTTGGCCGCAGCCCGGCCGGCCCGCCGGTCCAGGTCCATCACCAGGAAGGCAATGTCGTAGGCCAGGTCGATCGTCGCCATCGCCTCGTCGAACTCGAGCGCGTCGAACGGCACCGGCTTGCCGCCCCATAGACAGATGTTGCCAAGATGCAGGTCGCCATGGGCGCGGCGCACGAACCCGGCGGCGGCACGCTCGGTGAGCAAAGGGGCTGCCGCTTCGAGCGCCGCCTCCGCCGCCTGCAGCCAGTCGGCGACCTTGTCTGCAGGCAAACCGGCCTGCAGCGCCGCCTGCGCGTTGCCACGGGCGTTGCGGCCGGGATGGCCGGCGTCGTGGTCGCGCACGGCCGGGCGGCGGGCGTGGTCCTCGGCCACCATGTCGCCGAGCGCATCGAGCATGGCGTCCGGCAGGCCGGTCTTGATCCGGTCGAGCATGAAGTCGCCAGCGGGGATGGGCGCCATGCGGAGCACCCAGTCCACCACCTCGCCGTGGCCGTCGAGCGTCAGGCCGCCGGCTTCGCGAGTAATGGGCACGACGTCGCGGTACAGGCCTGGCGCGGCGGGCTGGTTCAGCTCCAGCTCGCGCTCGAGGAAATGCCGCCGGGCGTCGAGGTCGGTGAAATCGAGGAAGGCCAGCCGCACCGCTCGCTTAAGCTTGAACACGGTGTCGCCGCCGACGAACACGGCCGAAATCTGCGTCTCCTCCGGATCCCTGCCGGAGAGGCGTTTCAGCAGATCGCGAACGTCCTGCTGCTCGGTCACCGTCATGCCCGGACTTGATCCGGGTATCCACGGGGTAGGGCTGATGGCGTCATAGGACTGCCTGGCATTACAGCGTGCAACGTCGTCATAGCCGGGCTCCGTCGAACCCCGTGGATACCAGGGTCGAGCCCTGGCATGACGTGACGTCAGGGATACAGCGTCTCCGAGGTCCAACCGGCGGCGCCGCGCGTGTAGACCCGGCGGTCGTGCAGGCGGAACGGCATGTCCTGCCAGAACTCAATCGCGGACGGCGTCACCCGCCAACCGAACCAATGGGCCGGGCGAGGGATGCTGTCGCCGGGGTAGCGGCTGTCGTACTCGGCGACCCGGCGTTCCAGTTCGCCACGCTCCGGCAACGGGCGGGACTGGTCGGAGGCGATGGCACCCAGCCGGGAGATGCGGGCGCGGCTGTTGAAATAGGCGTCCGACTCCGCGTCGCTGACTTTGGTGACGGGGCCCTCCACGCGCACCTGGCGGCGCAGCGACTTCCAGTGGAACAGCATCGCGACATGCGGGTTGGCGGCGAGTTCGGCGCCCTTGCGGCTCTGGCCGTTGGTGTAGAACACGAAGCCGCGCTCATCGACGCCCTTCAGCAGCACCATCCGCACCGACGGGTGGCCGTCCGGCGTGGTGGTTGCGACGGCGAACGCGTTGGCATCGTTGGGCTCGGACGCGGTCGCTTCCGCCAGCCAATCCTGAAACAGGCCGATCGGGTCGGTGACGATGGGGACCGGCTGCGAGCCGGTTAAATTGGTGTCGGGCATCACGGTATAGTGGGGGGTTGCGCGCACTTCGCCAAGTTGTCCCGGGCCGCTTCGCTGGGCTGCCCCTTCCCTTGCCGGCTTGCCTGTGTCACCACGCCCGACACTCTAATACCCTGGGGAACAACACCATGCCGGACACGATCGTGCGGTCCAAGCCCGCCACCGGCACCCTGATGGCGGGCAAGCGCGGTCTGATCATGGGCGTCGCCAACGACCGCTCGGTCGCCTGGGGGATTGCCGCAGCCTGCGCGGCACAAGGGGCCGAGTTGGGGTTCACCTTCCAGGGCGACGCATTGGAGAAGCGCGTGCGCCCGCTGGCGGAGACGGTGGGCAGCGAATTGGTGCTGCCGTGCGACGTCAGCGACGATTCCAGCATGGATTCAGCCTTCGCCCAGGTGCAGGAGCAATGGGGCGAGTTGGACTTCCTGGTCCATTCGATCGGCTGGGCAGACAAGGCGTTCCTGCGCGGCCGGTACATGGACACGCCGCGCGAGGCATTCCTGACGGCGCTCGACATCTCGTGTTACTCGTTCACCGCCGTGTGCGCCCGGGCAGTGCCGATGATGAAGGCGGGTGGATCGCTGCTGACGATGACCTATCTCGGCGCCGAGCGTGTGATGCCGCACTATAACGTCATGGGCGTGGCGAAGGCGGCCTTGGAGGCCTCGGTGCGGTATCTGGCGGCCGATCTGGGCGGGCAGGGCATCCGGGTGAACGCGATCAGCGCCGGGCCGATCAAGACGCTGGCGGCGAGCGGCATCGGGGATTTCCGGTATATCTTAAAGTGGAACCAGTACAATTCGCCGCTGGAGCGCAACACGACGATCGAGGAAGTGGGGGGCGCGGGGGTATACCTGCTGTCCGATTTGTCGTCCGGGGTCACGGGCGAGGTGCACCATGTGGATAGCGGCTATCACACGGTGGGCATGAAGAACCCGACAGCGCCGGACATCAATGTGGCCCCGTCGGAGTAACGGTATCAACGGCAGGGAATTGCTCATGCGGCCCCCCCTCACCCCGGCCCTCTCCCTCGAGGGGAGAGGGAGAAGATAGTGAGCCACAATACCTTCGGCCATCTGTTCCGCGTCACCACCTGGGGCGAGAGCCATGGGGCGGCGATCGGCTGCGTGGTGGATGGTTGCCCGCCCCGGCTGGCATTGACCGAGGCGGACATCCAGCCGTTCCTCGACCGCCGCCGGCCCGGGCAGTCGCGCTTCACCACCCAGCGGCAGGAGGCGGATAGCGTCCGCATCCTGTCCGGCACGTTCGAGGGCCGGACAACCGGCACGCCGATCGCGCTGGAGATCCAGAACACCGATCAGCGGTCGCGTGACTATACCGATATCGCCGAACGCTTCCGGCCCGGGCACGCCGACCTCACCTACGAGCTGAAATACGGCATCCGCGACTATCGCGGTGGCGGGCGGTCGTCGGCGCGGGAGACGGCGATGCGCGTCGCGGCCGGGGCGGTGGCGCGGCGCGTGCTGGAGGGCGTCACGATCCGCGGCGCCCTGGTGCAGATCGGCGCCCACGCGATCGACCGCAGCCGGTGGGATTGGGACGTCGTGGCCGCCAACCCATTCTTCTGCCCCGACCCGGTGACCGCTCTCGCCTGGGAGGAAGAACTGGCGGCCATCCGCAAGCAGGGGTCCTCGGTGGGCGCGGTGATCGAGGTCGTGGCGGAGGGCGTGCCGCCGGGGTTGGGCGCTCCGATCTACGCCAAGCTCGATGCCGAGATCGCGGCGGCGCTGATGGGCATCAATGCGGTGAAGGGCGTCGAGATCGGCGCCGGGTTCGCCGCCGCGACGTTGCATGGCGAGGAGAACGCCGACCCGATGCGGATGGCAGACGGGCGCGTGGAGTTCGGCGCCAACCATGCCGGCGGTATTTTGGGAGGAATCTCCACCGGGCAGCCCATCGTCGCCCGCTTCGCCGTCAAGCCGACCAGTTCCATCCTGACATCGGTGCCCTCGGTCGACCGCCAGGGCCACGAGGCGGAGGTCGCGACCCGCGGCCGGCACGACCCGTGCGTCGGGATTCGCGCCGTGCCGGTAGGGGAGGCGATGCTGGCCTGTGTGCTGGCGGACCACCTGCTGCGCCACAGGGCGCAGAACCCCGATGCACCCGCCACAACCCGAATGCCGCGAGGCGGATAATGACCCATGTTAGTCCTGCGATCACTTCGTTAAAATGTAACCACAATCACGGGCATGTGACTCTGCTGGGCAATCGTAAGCACCCTAAATTATTCGCATGACCCAGGCGCAATCGACGATCGATACCGCGGCCCTTCAAGCATTCGTGGAGGGTTTCGGTCCCCGTGCCTGGGCGGAACGGATCGCCGAATTGGAAGGCGTGACGGCCGGGAGTACGCGGCTGTCTCGGGCAGCGCAGCAGCGACACGTGGTGGAGCTGACGATCAATCGTTGGCTCCGGCCCGGCCGCAACCGTCTGCCGAGCGTGGCCGAACTGCGTATTGCCAGCCTGGCCGCCGATGCCAGCCGCTTGTTCGACGAACTTCCGCAGGGGAGTCGGGACCGCTTCCGCGGCCGGCTGCGGCGGGCGGCGGTCGGCGACAACACCCTCATTCCTTCGTTCCACGTAATGCGGATCGCGCAAATGCAGCGCGCCCGCGGGTTCGAGGTCGCGTTTGCCGGGCTAGCGGACGAGGCGAGTTTCGACCTGCTGCTGCACCGCGATGGCCACGAGGCGGAGGTCGCCTGTGACGTCGTGTCGGCCGAGGACGGCCGCTTCGTGCACCGGGGTGCGTGGTCCAGTCTGTGCGACCGGATCGACCCCGAGCTGCAGACTTGGCTCGCCAGCCATCCCGGCCGCTATCTGCTGAAGATGACGCTGCCGCAGGGATTGAAGAACCTGCCGGAGGGCGACGCGCTGGGCGCGCTGCACACCCGGATCACCGCGATGCTCTCGTCGATGCGCCGCGCCGATCACGACGAAGCGGCGGTGCTGCGGCTGGACCCGCTGATGCTGGCTGCGGCACAGGCGGACGAGTTGGGCCTGATGCCCCGGCTGCGCAACGAGTTCGGCCCGGAGGCGCATATCGCAATCACGGCGGCGGAGCGGAGCTTGTTCGTGATGGCGGCACGCAGCGGGCAGGAGAACGAGGTGGCGGTCGCGATCCGCCGCCGCATGGCCGCCGTCGCCCCCGCCCGCCTGACCGGCACGCGGCCCGGCATCTTGGCCATGTTCATCGAGGACACCGACCGGACCGAATGGCGGCTGATGCGTGAAAGGTTGGACCTCGAGGGTGAGGCGCGCCAGTTCCTGACCGATCCCGGTGCCAAGTCCGTCGTGGCGGTGACGTGCGCGTCGCGGTTGGAGATGTTCGGGATGTCCGGCCCGGATGTGGCGCCCGACGGTGAACTGCGCTTCCGCAACCCGTCCCACCCAGCGGCGAAAGCTGCGGCGCTGGCACCTGCCGTGACGTCCTCGGTTTAGCAACGCCTCCCGCCCCCGTCTGAAATCGGCGTGATGCGGCGATAACCGTCTTCTCGCCCCCGCGTTGTGTGACCAGTATGTTGCACTGCGATGGAGGCGGCGGAATGGATGACCAGGCCTACGATCAGAAGCTCGACGAGTTGGACCGGCTGCTGAACGATCCCGACAGCCAGATGGAACCGTCAAAGGTTTGGTCGCTGCTCGCCGAGATTTCCCGTCACGACATGGCGGCGCCGGCAGTTCCTACCACCTGAGCCTCACCCCGGAACCGGCAGCCGGGCTGCGGCGTCGCCGACGAAGCTTTGCGGGTTTGATGGCGGTTCCTTGTCGTGCGCTTCCAACTGCTTGACGCATTGCCCCGTGTCGGTGACCACGTCCGGCCAGCCATGCGGCAAACTGCCAAGGGAGCGCAGCAAGCACTCGTCGTAAAATGCAAGGTCCTGCCCCGCGCCGCAGCCGAACGAGGGCCGGTCCGCCGCTGCCGCCGTTAGCACGATGCGGTTAGGCCGCGTCATCGGCGCCTGCGCGAAGTTGCCCGTGTAGCAGGCCGAGACGATCGCTACCGTCGGCGTGGCGCCGCATCCCGCATCCAATGCCTGATCCAGGTCGGCCGGAGAAAGGAACTCGTGATGGGGGGCCAGGAACACCCCAGGACCATGCGCGCCGTGCGAGGTCATGAACACGAAGCAGGCCTGGCCCGGCGCGGGATGCAGGCTGGCAATCACGTCCAGCACCTGCGCCTTGCTGGCCAGTTGCACGTGCGGCTGGGCCAGCATGTCCGGCGCCGCGCTGAGCCGGTGGATATCGGCGGGCGAGGTTCCGACGGCTTCCAGCAACGTGGCCATCCGGCCGGTCGCGTTGTCGAACACGGGGATGGAACCGTCCCCCGCCACCAGCACGGCCGCCCAACGCTGCGGCGCCTGGTGGGCCGGGCCGGCGTGCTGGGCCGGAGCGGCACACCCGGCGAGCAGCAACAGCAACAGGGCAGCGCGGATCACGGCAGCAGCCGGTGCAAGGTCGTGCGGCGCAAGTCGGTATCCTCCAGTTCTCGGGTGGTCGGCACGTCGTAGCGGGCGAACGGCGCCATCCCCTCGGGTAGATAAGCCCGGCCCGGGTCGGCGATCCATACCTCCGCGCCCGCCGCCATCCGGCGCAGCCAGGGCAGGATGTGGCCGGTCATCGGCGCCTCGTAGCAGACGTCGCCGCACAGGATCAGGTCCCACCGGCGGGCGGCGCCCACCAGGTCGGCCGTGACCGCCTGCACCACGACCCCGTTGAGCGCTGCGTTGAGGCGGGTGGCGGCGGTGGCGACCGGGTCGATCTCGGCCGCCTCGACATGGGATGCGCCCGCCATCACGCAGGCGATCGCGGCGAGGCCACCCCCGGCGGCGAAATCCAGCACCCGGCGGCCGGCGACGCAGCCCGGCGTGTCCAGCACGAAACGGGCGAGCGCCTGGCTGCCGGGCCAGGCGAAGGCCCAGAACGGCGGCTCGGTGTTGGTCTCGAGCAGGAACTGCTCGGTCGCCTGCCAGATCGGGGTGATCTCGGTAGCGAGGTGCAGCACGATCTCGGGCACCAGGGGGGCGCGGGCCAGGGCGGTGTTCGCGGCGATGAAGGCGTCTGTGAGTTCGGGGTTCACAAGCGCCCGAACAGGATCGCCATCGCCACCGCCAAGCCCGCCTCCCGGTTGGAGCGGAACAACTGCAGGCAGGCCTCCGGGTCGTAGATGTCCAGGCGGGCGGCCTGCCACATCAGGAATGCGGTGGGGATCGGCAGCGCCAGGTAGAACGGTGCGGCCAGCCCGGCGCGCCAGCCTGCGGCGGCCAGGGCCGCGATCGTCAGGCCATAGCAGACGAACAGAAAGGGCTGCGTGCGCTCACCCCACAGCCGGGCCGTGGACCGCACCCCGGCCACGGCGTCGTCGTCGCGGTCCTGGTGCGCGTAGACGGTGTCGAAGCCCAGATCCCACAAGATGGCGGCGCCGTAGATCACGATGCAGGTCCAGTCGATCCGCCCGGCGCCGGCCGCATAGCCCATCGGCGCGCCGAACCCGAAGGTGAACCCCATCACCAGCTGCGGCCACCAGGTCACGCGCTTGGCAAGGGGGTATAGCCCGACCAGCACCAGGGACCCCACGCCCAACGCCCAGCACAGCGGCGGGAGCAGCAGCAGCACGCCAAGGCCGATCAGCAGCAGGATGGCCAGCACCACCCACGCCTGCCGCATGCCGAGTGCCCCGGAGGCGAGCGGCCGGCCGGCGGTGCGGGCGACCAGGCGGTCCAGGTCGCGGTCCCACATGTCGTTGACCACGCACCCGGCGCCACGCATGGCGACGCTGCCTACGGCAAAGAGTCCTACCAGCCACGCCGTGCGGCCGATCGGCGCACCGGAGATCAGCAGGCCCCACAGCCCGGGCAGGAACAGCAGCCAGACGCCGATCGGCCGGTCCAGCCGGAGCAGGAGCGCGTACGGACGCCACGATGCCGGGAGCCGCGCCACCCAGCCCCCGGCCACGATATCGGTATGTAACTCCGCCATGCAGCCTCATTCGGGCAAGGGGGGCCGCCGGGTCAACCGGCCGCATTGCGCGGAGGTCGCTTGACGGGTCCGCGGGCGTGTAACATGCCTCAGTCTCCCCGACTGGAAAAACGGCACACACGCATGTCCAATCCGTCTGAGACCGACGCGACCCCGATCGTGTCGGTGCAGCAACTGGCCGATTACCTCGCAGCCGGCGGCAAGCCCAAATCCGCCTGGCGCATCGGGACCGAACACGAGAAATTCGGTTTCCGGCACGCAGATTTCCGTTCGCCGCCCTATGCACCGGGCGGCATCCGCGCCCTGCTGGACGGCCTTGCCGGGCCGGATTGGGAGGAAATACCGGATAACGGCCTGCCGATCGGCCTGAAGGGCGCCGGGCCGCATGACGGGGCCTCGATCTCGTTGGAGCCGGGCGGGCAGTTCGAGCTATCGGGTGCGCCGCTCGAGACGCTGCACGACACGGCCGCCGAGTTGGCCGAGCATTGCAGCATCGTCTCTGCCAAGGCCGCCGCGCTCGGCTTCGGGTTCGCGCCGCTCGGCTATCATCCGACGTTGACGCGCGAGGCGGCGGAATGGATGCCGAAGAGCCGCTACGCCATCATGCGGCGTTACATGGGCCGGGTCGGGTCCATGGGGTTGGACATGATGCTGCGAACCTGCACGGTCCAAGTTAACCTGGACTTCGCCGATGAGGCCGACATGAAGCGCAAGCTGCTGGTTTCGCTGGCGCTGCAGCCCCTGGCCACCGCTTTGTTTGCGAATTCGCCATTTAAGGAGGGAAAGCCGAATGGTCTCTTGTCGAATCGAGCCCATGTCTGGACCGATGTAGACGCAGACCGGACGGGAATGCCTACGATGATGCTGCAGGACGATTTCGGCTTCGAAGGTTTCGCGGAGTGGCTGCTCGACGTGCCGATGTATTTCATCCAGCGTGACGGGCAGTTCATCGACATGGCCGGCCACTCTTTTCGCGACTTCATGGCGGGAAAATTGCGTAACACGACGCCCCATGAGGCAAATCTCGGGGATTTTGCCGATCATGTGACGACGGCGTTCACCGACGTGCGGCTGAAGCGATTCCTGGAAATGCGCGGCGCCGATGCCGGCACGCCGGAGATGATGGTGGCGCAGTCGGCACTTTGGGTCGGCCTGCTCTATGACGACGCCGCGCTGGCGGCAGCGGAGGCCCTGGTGCGAAGCCATCCAATCGACCGATTTACCTCATTACGTGCAAATGTGCCGAAAACGGGGATGAAAACCGTTTTTTCAGCGGGCAATCTGCGCGATCTGGCGCATGATGTTCTAGCGATCGCGCAGCAAGGCCTTCAGTCTCGGGCCAGAGTAAAGGATGGCGTCGATGAAACGGGGTTCCTCGATCCGCTTCACGCTATTGCCGATGGTGGCCCTACGCAGGCGGAATACTGGCTCGACCGCTACGCGAACACCTGGCGCGGTGATATCGACCAAATCTTCGCTGAAGCCGAAATTTAAGTCGTGCATACAATTGCGTGACATTTACTTCCCGGCTCCCTAAAACAAATGATATGAACATGATCATCACCGACCAGCTTCTACCGGCAGTGCCCGAGGCGCGTACGATGCGCAGCACGGTCGCCGTCCGCCTTCGCCTGATCGGCCAGATGGAGGCCTGGACGATCAATAGCGAGAGCGTGCTGCCGATCGGTCGCAAAACCCGAGCCCTGCTCGCCATCCTCGCCCTCTCAGCCCCCCGCCCGGTCATCCGCTCGCGCCTTGCGGAGTTGCTCTGGTCTCGGCGGCTGGAGGAACAGGCCCGCGCCTCGCTCCGGCAGGAAATCCACCGGCTGCTCGAAGCGCTGCAGCCCGCCGGGACGGAGATCATTCGCGTCGCCCGTGACCACTTGTCGATCCGTCCGGAAGCGGTCTGGATCGATGTCGTAGAGGTGCTACGGGCCACGCCGTCCGACCCGTCGTCGCTCGCCCTGCTCGACGGCGAATTGCTCGATGAGTTCGACGGCATCGACCCGGCGCTCGACCAGTGGCTGTCGGCCGAACGCGAACGCCTGCGCGACCGCGCCCGCACCATCACCGAGGCCTTGCTGAGCGAGCAGGCCGGGCCCGACGCGATCATTCCCGTCGCCCAGCGGCTGCTGGGGATCGACCGGGCGCATGAAGGGGCCTGGCGCGCCCTGATGCGCGCCCATGCCGAGCGCGGCGAGCGCGGCCTGGCCGTGCAGACCTACGAGCGCTGCAAAGCGGCTATGACCGACCTGCTGGACGCGTCACCCTCGCCGGAGACCCAGCGCCTCGCCGCCGAAATCCGGGCTGGCACCATGGCCGTCCCCACCGCCGCCCGGGTCGAGCCGGCGCGGCCCGACCCACGCATCCCCATACGCGGTGGCGGCGCCAAAGTGGGCGTCCTGCCGCTGCAGATGGTCGGTACCGGTGAGGAAGAGGCGCACCTCTCGCTCGGACTCGCGGAGGAGGTCACAGCCGCGCTGGCGCGGTTCCGCTGGATGTTCCTGGTGTCGTCCTCCTCGCTCGCGCAATTCGGCAACCGCGACGAGAACGCCCTACGGCGCAGCTTCGGCCTGGACTTCCTGGTGGATGGCAGCGTGCAACGGGTCGCACGGCGGTTGCGGGTAACCATCCGCCTGCTGGATCTGCGGGACGGTAACCAGATCGTCTGGGCGCGCCGCTTCGACCGCCAGATGAACGACCTCCTCACCCTGCAGGACGAGATCGCGGCCGAGGTGGTGGCGCAGGTCGATCCGGAGATCCTGCTGATCGAAGGGCGCCGGGCCGCCCTGCGCGCGCCGCTCGACATGTCGGCCTACGACCTGGTGCTCCGCGCCCTGCCGCTGATCGTCCGCTTGCGGCGCGACGAGTTCGCCCAAGCCGGCGATCTGCTGTCCCGCGCGCTGGAGCTGGAGCCGGACTACGCCACCGCCCATGCCTGGCGCGCCTACTGGGCGATGTTTTGCGTAGGCCAGGGCTGGGCGGACACCACGACCCTGATGGAGGAGGCCGGCGAGCATGCCGAGCGCGCCATCATGCTCGACCCGCAGGACGCGCGCGGGCTGACCATTGCCGGGCATGTCCGCGCCTTCCTGCACCATCGCCCGCGCGAAGCGCTGGAGCTGCACAGCCGGGCGCTGGCGCTCAATCCGAACCTGGCGATGGCGTGGGGCTTGTCTGCCACGACCTTTACCTATCTCGGGGACCTGGACGAGGCGACACGCCGCTTCGCCCGTTACAAGCGGCTGTCGCCGATGGACCCGAATGCCTTCTTCTTCGACGCCTGCATGGTAATGCTGGAACTGGGAAAGCGGGACTATAACGCCGCCACTCAGCTCGGCCGCCGCGCCAGCGAGCTGAACCCGCATTTCTCGGCCGGTCTGAAGCATTACTTGTCAGCCCTCGGCCATGCCAAGCTGTTCGACGAGGCCCTGGCGGTGCGCGACCGGTTGCTGGCGATCGAGCCGAACTACACCGTGCAGGAATCGATCCGGCGAAGCCCCTACGAGAACCGCTCGGAAGTGGAGCACTACGCGGCCGGCTTGCGGAAGGCCATGCTACCCGAAGGCTAAGGGGTCCCCTCCAAGGGAGGGCAATCGCCTATGCTTTTTCTCACTCTCCCGTTCTTCACGGGAGCGGCGCTGTCCCGCCCGCCCACCCGCCCGCCCGCCCGCCCGCCTGCGGGAAAGCATATGCAATCGCCCCACCCTCAAGGCGATTCTTCTCCCCGGCACCCGATTGCGCCAAACCGCCGCTGTGGCGCACACTCGCCCTGGCCGACGCAGAATTCGGCCTCGGTGAAGCAACACAGGGCCGGTTGACCACGTGAAACAACAAGACGCGGATTACGTCGTCGTCGGCGGCGGGACTGCCGGATGCATCATTGCCGCCCGGCTCAGTGAGGATCCCAACACCCGCGTCGTGCTGCTGGAGGCCGGGCCGCCCGATCGGGACATCTGGATCCACATCCCGGCGGGCTACGCCCAACTGTCCAAATCCCGCCGCTACGATTGGGGCTATGCCACCGAACCGGAACCCGAATTGCTCGGCCGCAGCATCGCGTGGCCGCGGGGCAAGGTTTTGGGCGGGTCCGGATCGGTGAACGGGCTGGTGTTCCTGCGGGGCTCGCCGCACGACTACGACCGCTGGGCGCAAGCCGGTGCGCGCGGCTGGAGCTGGGACGACGTGCTGCCGACGTTCCGCCGCATCGAAAAGTGGGAGGGTGCGGCCGGCGACACCCGCGGTAAGGACGGTCCTATTCCGGTCAGCGAGCCACGATCGCTCTCCATCGGCGCCGCCGCGTTCCTGGCCGGGTGCCAGGCCGCCGGTTTTCCGTTGCACCGCGACATCAACGACGGCGCGATCGAGGGTGCGGCGGCGATCCAGATGAACGTCCGCGCCGGCCGCCGGATCAGCACGGCGCAGGCCTATCTGCGCCCGGCCCGCAGCCGTCCCAATCTGCGCGTAATCACCGGTGCCGCCGTGCAACGCGTGGTGATCGCGGGCGGGCGCGCCACCGGCGTGGAGGCGATCGTGCCGGGTGAGCCGATGAAGGCGTTCGGCGCCACGCGCGAGGTGATTCTGTGCAGTGGATCCATCGCGACGCCGCATCTGCTGATGCTGTCCGGCGTCGGCGACGGCGCGATGCTCGCCAGCCACGGCATCGCCACCGCACTGCACCGCCCCGCCGTCGGCCAGAACCTGCAGGACCATCTGATCGCCCGGCTATCTTATCGCACCCGCCCCGCCGGCACGCTGAACGAGCGCACCTCGACCCGCATGCGCATGGCTGCGATGGCATTAGGCTACGCCATGACCCGGTCCGGCCCCCTGGCCGTCGGTGCGACGGAGGCAACGCTGTTCGCCCGCGCCACGCCCGGTGCCGAGGAGGCGGAACTGCAGTACCAGTTCATCAATTTCAGCCTGGTGCCGGATGCCGGCTACGTCTTGCCGCGCCATCCCGGCGTGATGATGAATTGGGGCCCTTGCCGCCCGGACAGCCGCGGCAGCCTGACCCTGCGCTCCCCCGACCCGGCGGATCGCCCGGTGATCCACGCCAACTATTTGTCCGCCCCGGCCGACCAGCATCTGATGGTGCAAGGCGCGCGCATCGGCCGCAAGATCGCGCGTACCGAACCGTTCGCCGCCCTGGTGGAGGAAGAACTGCTGCCACCGGCCGACGCCGAGAGCGACGACGCGCTGCTGGACTACATCCGCGCCACGGCCACCACCGTCTATCACCCGTGCGGTACCTGCCGGATGGGGGCCGACGAGGCCGCCGTGCTCGACACGCACTTGCGCGTCCGCGGGCTGGACGGCCTGCGCGTTGCCGATGCCTCGGCGATGCCGCTGGTGCCCTCCTCCAACATCCAGCCCGCTGTGATGATGCTGGCGGAACGCGCGGCAGAGTTCATCCGAGCCGGCGTGTAACCGTCGGCCAGGGCTTGACCCAATACTGTCCGGTTCACCTGAAACACTGTTCTTTCATGCACTTACCCGTCTTGCCAGGGTCCCGCAGACACCGTCCCCGCCTTGTTGCATGCGGCAGTGTCAATTACTCGTCCGACGTCACCAGCCCAACCCCGTGGATGCCAGTGTCAAGCACTGGCATGACGGTGTCTTACTGGTCACCAAGCCCAACCCCGTGGATGCCGGGTCAAGCCGTGGCATGACGGTCACGCGGTGCGTTTCACCCCGTAAAACAACGGGAAACCGTCCGGTATGCCGACCAGCGTCTTCTTGAATGCGGTCGGCACGAAATACATGCCGAGCGGACCCCAGGACGGATTCTGGAAGAAATCCGCCTGCAGGTCGACGATGTCCTTCTTTCCCGTGGCGACGTCCGGCGCCTCGAACCAGGACTGCAGCAAGCCCTGCTGCTTCGGGTTGTCGGGCCAGCCGAACCACGCGGCGGAGCCGTTGGCGCGGATGGCGATATCGGCCGCCGGCAGGATGTTGCCGGTGCCCCCGAGAAAGGTGAAGAACACATTCCACCCGCCCTTGTCCGGTGGCTCCCTGCTGGCCCGGCGCTGCACGACCGAGCCCCAGTCCATCGCCTGGTAGTCGACGTTCAGCCCTATCCTGGACATCATGTCCGCACCTACCTGGGCCATCGCCGAGATGGTGGGGAAGTCGGCCGCACCCAGCACCACCACCTTCTCGCCCTTGTAGCCGGCGTCGGCCAGGGCCTGCTTCATCTTCGCCGGGTCACCGAGCCCCTTCATGGTGCTGACCCCCACATCGCTGGCATACGTCGTGCCCGGCGCGAACAGTCCGACCCCCGTCTTGATCAGCTCCGGCACCGCGCCAGCCACTGCCTCCATGAACGATTTCTGGTCGATCGCAGACACGACCAGCTTGCGGATCGCCGGGTTATTGAAGGGCGGATAGAGCGAGTTGAACCGCAGGCAGCCGATCTCGCCCGCCGGGTCCTTCACGGTGACGACCAGGTTGGCGTCGCGCTTCAGGCTGGGCACCAGGTCGAGCGACGGGTTCTCCCACCAATCCGTCTCGCCCGAGGCCAGCGCGGCGGCGTCGGTGGCGGGTTCCGGCGAGACCGTCCACTCGACCCGGTCGAAATACACCGGCTTACCCCCGGCGGTGAAACTGGTCGGCTCCTGCCGGGACTGGTAACCAGCGAACTTGGTGTAGACGATCTTGGCCCCGGATATGCGCTCGGCCGGCATGAAGCGGAACGGGCCGCTGCCGACGATCTCGGGCATCTGCAGGTTCGGGTCGGTCTTGGCCAGCCGCTCCGGCACGATGCAGCACATGCTGGTGGGCGTCGCCAGCGCCTCCGGCAGCAGGGGGAACGGTGCCTTCAGCCGGAACCGGATGATCTTGTCGTCGGGCGCCGAAAGCTCGTCGGTCAGCGCCATCAGCCGGCCGCCGAACCCGTCCCGCTTGCCCCAGCGCTGGATGCTGGCCACCGCGTCGCGCGCCAGTACCTTGGTCCCGTCGTGGAACATCAGCCCGGGGCGCAAGGTCAGGTCCCACTGCTTGCCATCGGCGGAGGTCACGTGGCCGGCGACCATCTGCGGCTGGGCGGCATAGCTGGCATCGAGGCCGTACAGCGTGTCGAACACCATGAAGGCGTGATTGCGGGTGACGTCCGCGGTGGTCCAGACCGGGTCGGTGATCGCGAGGTCCGATTGCGGGATGAAGTGCAGCGTGCTGGCGGCCTGGGCTCGGGCGATGGTGGGCAAAGCGAGCATGGCGGCGCTGGCCGCCCCGGCTTGCAGCATGTCGCGACGACGCATGGTTCATTCCCCCGATGGCATTATGCCGAGGGTAGCAGCGGGTACGAGCGGAGGGATACGGTTTGTCGTGGCCCAGCCACGAACACGGCCCTCGGCGGCCGCCACTACCAACCGATTGACGATGGCAGTGCCGCGCTCGACAGGGGAAAACATCCAGGCGGACACGACGCAAACCCCAACGGTCGCGAGCGCAATCGCTAGATGGTCGAGGGTGGTGTCGAGCCCCCGCCGATCGGCCCAGACGATCGCCCAAGACATTGGCCCGATGATGACGGCCAAATTCACCAAGTAGAGCGGAAAAGACAGGTGGCCAAGAAACTGCGATACTCTATTCCGGGCCAAGAACGCACATAGCGGTTGATTGCCGACGATCCCGGTGACAATGAGGATGGCAATGGCGGTGCTTGGCCGCGCTGTCCAATGAAACCCCTGCATATCCAAATCGCTGAGCAGCAACCCGGCCACAATCAAACAGCTAGAACTGGTAGACCGCAGTTTGAAGTCGCGCTCGAAAACGCCTTCGGTGCGGGCCTGCGCGATCATCACACCGACGAAAAATGGGGCGTAGTCGCTGCCGGCACTGTAAAGCCAGGCAATGAGCGCTGCGAGAATGATCTTCTTGCAAGCGATGCGTTGTTGAACAAAGGCATACAGGATCACGGCTGCCGAGCCAAAAAGCTCGATACGCATCGTCCAAAGAAAACTGATGAACTCGTGACTGGGATGCGGTGAATAGACGTCCCGGAAAGAGTAATAAATCAGATCTCCGAGCGTCATGTGGTTTCGCGGGAGCACGCTGAACCAACTCCCCCGGTGAACCAGTACGCTGGCCTGGTCCCACCACGACAACCTCAGATGCACGAGGGCCCACACCAGGGCGGAGGCGGCTGTTATTGGCAGAGTCAGCCGCAGATATCGTTTGATGGCCGTTCGCTGAATGCCGACCGGATTGCCGGTCGCGAGAAAGCCGTAGACAAGTACATCGCCTGACAGAACAAAGAATATGGCGACGTCTGCGTCCCCATTGATGAAAGGCGCTGTCACTGGATTGCGAAAGCTCGGCTCTACAACGCCGAACGTCTCCCAGAAGACGTGGAACACGACCACGGACAACGCGGCCCAACCCCTGACGGCATCCAATTCGGAGAGGCGTAGCGTTGGCATCGTCATCGTCTCATCCCCGTCGACGCCGGGTGATGGAGCCAAGCCCGCGATGGCTTACCGGTGCAGAAATCCACCTCACCCGAAAACAATGAAGGTGAGCTTACTCGCCCTGGGCGCCAGCGATGTGAAGGAGGGCAGCGGCCGTGGCCGCCCCTACGTCGATGTCCAGCGCGATGCCTTGCTAAAACCCGAACATATGATCCAGCGAGAACCCGCCGCGATCGTCCATCAGCCCGTGGTAGCCGAATAGCCGGCACGTCCGGTCGTCCACCATCACGTAGCCCCGCGCACCGGCCCGCTGCAGCAAAGCCGCGCTGAACACCTCGTGCGGCCACACCATCGTCGAGCCGGAGCAGGCGATCGCCACGCCCTCCTCCGCGATCACCGTCCCGTCCGCGTCGTGCAGGAACAGGCGGGTGGTCGAATGCGGGTGCCAGGCGGCGGAGGCCGGGTAGATCAAGTGCGCGAAGGATTGCTGCGCACCCTCGCCCAACCGCAGGAACAGCCGGGTCGAGAGGCCGGGGGGCGGGCCGCTATAGGATTGCGGCTCGCCCTTGTAGGTCATCAGCGTGTTGAAGATGTGCGCGCCGAAACTCGTCTCGGCCGCGTGGCCGCTGCGGCGGTCCTCGTAGCGGGCGAGGCAGTGCAGCCAGCCATCGGCACCGCCGCCCTCGCGGAAGTCGTACACCAGCTCGGCGTGGCCGCCGGCGGAGTCCAGTTCCAGCGCCAGGTCGTGGTTGCGGGGCAGGCGGCCCAGGAAGCGCTCGGCCACCAGCTTGCCGTCGGGCGAGAACACGTCCAGCCGAATCGGCAGGTCGGCCTGCGTCTCGGCCATCGGCGTCGGCTGCACCACGGTGGAGAAGCGGTCCGCCGGCAGCACCGGGAACGGCAGCAGATAGCCGCGGCCCAGCAGGTTGGACAGCGCCGGAATGCCGGGGTCGGGCTTGAGGTCGGCGCGCTCCACGTTCACGTGGGCGATGCGGGTGCGGCCGTTCTGCACCACCTCGTAGCGCGGCCGCACCATGTGGCGGCCAGAGCGCAGTTCGATCTGCGCGGGCCAGCGCAGGCCGGGCAGCAGCTTGGCCACGTCCAACGCGACGCTGGCGAAGGGGGGCACGTCCTCGTCCAAGGTCACGGGCTGCTCCGCCCCCATGCGGTCCAACGCCAAGGTCCCGGCGGGGATCGGCGCCGCGTGGCTGTTCTGCACCCACAGGACCACGCGCTCGCCCTCGCGCGGGGCCGGCAGCCCGGCGTAGCGGTCGGACGGCCAGGCATTGGCGTCGTGCGTGCAGGACAGGCTGGGTTCGTCCCCGGTGCCGTACGTGTCGAGCGCGTATTTGATGATGTCGTGCCCGGCGACCCCGATCGCGTGCAGGAACAATTGGCCGCGGAACGGCCCGAGGCCGAAGCGCGCGCGCACCTCGGCGCTGTCGATGGACACACCGCCGGCGGTGGCGGGCAAGGGCTGCTCCCACTCGGCCAGCACGACGCCATCCTCGCCGAACAGCCGCAGCCACAGCCGCACCGGCCCGGCGCCGTAGCTGGCCCAGTAATTGGCGGTCACCAGCCGGGTCGACAGCCCGTCCGCGTCGCGGAAGAAGGCATAGTTGGTGGCGAAGTTCAGCGTATCGAGGTAGCGGCGCGGATTGGTCAGCATCTCCGCCGGCAACTTGGTGGTGTCCAGCGTTGCGAGCGCCATGCCGGGCGGCAGCAGCGGGCGGATGCGATCCGCCAGCTTGGCCGCGTCGAAGCTTGCCACCAGCAGCGTGCCGGCGGTGGACTGGCCCAGATCGGTCAGCGGCTGCGCCAGGCAACCGGCGCGGCGCTGGCCGATCTGCTGCGTGTCGTGGACGAACAATTCGATTGGGGCCGGCATCTCCGGGTGCAGGGCGAACAGCGCGTCCGCCACCCCGTCCGGATCGTAGACGGCGAGCGGCCCGGTGATGCCCGCGGCCAAGCGGGCAATCGCCTCGGCGGCCAGCGGATGGGCGAATGCCTTATACAGCACGTTGCCGCCCTGCCGCGCGTCGAATGTCTGGATAGCGAGCATATGGTTAGAACCCCAATCGACGGCGGACGGTATCGGCGGCCTCTTGCGTGTCGTCCAGCGCGGAGGTGGGCCACACCTCCAGCCGGCCTCGGAAAATGCGGGTGCGGCCGTCGCGCTGCAACCCCCGCAGGAAGCCGCCGATGCGGCGGGATCGCCCCGGCAGGTCGGCGATCAGCACGGGGACGGCGGTCGCCACCGCTTCGGACACCATGGACACGCTGTCGGCGGTCACCACGATCGCGTCGGCGCAGGCCAGCATGCCGAAATACGGGTTCTCGCCTTGCCCGTCCCACACCAGGCCGCCGAGCGGCTCCAGCGCGGCCCGCAGCGCGTCCACCACCAGCGGCGACGTGCGGCGGGAGGGGGTGACGGCGACGCCAACGCCGTCCGCCCGCACCATGGCGGCGAGTTGGGCGGCGAGCGCGGTGCCCTCCGCTTCCTCCAGCCGGAAGCGGCCGTTGCTGCCGCCCACCAGCACGGCGACCAGGGGGCGGGGCAAATGGGCGAGGCGGCCTGCCCATTCGGTGCGCGCTGCCGCAAGCCGGGCCGGCGTGACCCGGTGCAGCGCGGTGCGGGTGACGATGACGTTCGGGCCGGTGAGTTCGTCATGCCGGGTCACCACGACCTGGTCGAAGTGGCGCAAATCCATGCGGGGGTGCTGGATCTGCACGGTCAGCTTGCCGCGCCGCTTCAGCGCCGCCAGCACCGGGGCCGCTTTGCCGCCACAGCCGAGTGCCAGGGGTTCGGGCGGTGTGGTGATCCGCACCGCCCGCAGCGGCGAGGGCCAATACCGGCCCGGCATCCACCACCAGGGCAGACGCGGCAGCAGCCGGACGTCGCGCGGCTCAAGCCCGGCGGCCTCGGCCAGCCCCAACACCTGCGACCGCATGCCAGCGAGGTCCTCGGCAAGCATGACGCTATTCATCTCCCTCTCCCGTCCTTCACGGGAGAGGGCCGGGGTGAGGGCCGCTTCAGCCACGAACCGAGCGGATGGCCACCCCTCACCCCGACCCTCTCCCACAAGGGGAGAGGGAGAAGACGATCTTGGTTCAAGCGGGCTACCTTCTCTCTTGGAAGAAACGCTGCAGCAGCGCCGCTGCCTCGGCCTCGCGCACGCCGCCGACGATCTCGGGGCGATGCAGGCAACCGGGGGCGTCGAACACACGCGGGCCGTGGTCCACCCCGCCACCTTTCGGGTCATACGCGCCGAACACGGCCCGCCCGACACGGAAATGCACCATCGCTGCCGCGCACATGGGGCAGGGCTCCAGCGTCACGAACACGGTGCAGCCGATCAGCCGCGGCGACCCCAGCACGCGAGCCGCTTCCCGCATCGCCAGCATTTCGGCATGAGCGCTGGCATCATGCGTCGCCTCGACCGCGTTGCCCGCGCGGGCCAGCAGCGTGCCATCAAGCCCGAGCACGACAGCCCCCACCGGAACCTCGCCCCGCGCGCCTGCCGCGTCCGCTTCAACCAGCGCGATCGCCATCCCGTCCATCGACGCGTCTTGCCCCCATGTGGGCGCCGGGTCTAGGGACGGGCATGACCAGACCTCTCATCGGCGTGACCCTGGATGCCGAGCAGCCCGGCGGCTGGTCGCGTTTTCCTTGGTATGCGTTGCGCGCGAACTACACGGATGCAGTCGCCGGGTCGGGCGGGCTGCCGGTGGCGCTGCCGCACGATCCCGAGCTGGCCGCCGAGATGCTGGACCGGCTGGACGGGCTGGTGGTGACCGGCGGCGCGTTCGACGTCGACCCGGCGCTGTACGGCGCCACCACCGTGCACGCCACCGTCACCCTGAAGGACCGCCGCACCTCGGCCGAATTGGCGCTGGTGCAGGGCGCGCTGGCGCGGAATATGCCGGTGCTGGGAATCTGCGGTGGCCAGCAACTGCTCGCGGTGGCGCTGGGTGGCACGCTGATCCAGCACATTCCCGATACGGTGGCAGACGCGCTGGAGCACGAGCAGGCCAACCCGCGCAACGAACCCGGCCACTCGGTTGCGGTCGTGCCGGGCACGCTGCTCCACCGCCTGGTGGGGGCGGACACGATGCAGGTGAACTCGGCGCACCACCAGGCGGTGGCCGCGCCCGGGCCGCATGCCGTGGTGAACGCCACGGCGCCGGACGGGGTGATCGAGGGCGTGGAGGATGCGCGGTATCGCTTCGCCTTGGGGCTGCAATGGCATCCGGAATTCCTGATCGACCCGGGCGATCGCCGCGTGTTCGACGCCTTCATCGCCGCCGCCCGTGAGTGACGAACCCGCCGAACGCGGCGAGCGGATCGCCAAATGGCTGGCCCGCGCCGGTGTCGCCAGCCGGCGTGACGCGGAAAAGCTGATCGAGGAGGGCAAGATCCGCCTCAACGGCGCCCCCGTTATCCACCCCGCCACCTTCGTCAGCGACGGCGACATCGTGCAGGTCGGCAACAAGGTGGTCGACTCGCCGGACCGCGCCAAATTATGGCGCTACCACAAGCCCGAGGGCCTGGTGACCACCCACAAGGACCCGGAAGGCCGCCCCACCGTGTTCGAGCGACTTCCCGAGCACCTGCCCCGCGTCGTCAGCGTCGGGCGGCTGGACCTGAACAGCGAGGGCCTGCTGCTGCTGACCAACGATGGCGGCCTGGCGCGGCGGTTGGAACTGCCGTCCAACGGCTGGATCCGCCGCTACCGCGTCCGTGTGCACGGCGTAGTGCCGAGCCGCGCGCTCGCCGGGCTGGCGGACGGCGTGACGGTGGACGGCGTCAAGTACGGCCCGATCGAGGCGGCGGTGGACTCACGCGCAATCAGCAACACCTGGCTCAGCGTTGCCTTGCGCGAGGGCCGCAATCGCGAGGTGCGCAAGGTCATGGCGCACCTCAACCTGCAGGTGACCCGGCTGATCCGCGTGGCCTACGGGCCGTTCCAGCTGGGCAACCTCGACCGCGGCGGCGTGGACGAGATCAGCGGCAAGGTGCTGCGCGAACAGCTGCCGGATCTCCCCAAAGAGAAGACCCGCTGAGGATCATCGCCGGACGCTGGCGGGGTCGCACGCTGCGTGCGCCGCCGGGTCTAGCAACGCGGCCCACGGCGGAACGGCTGCGGCAGGCGGTGTTCGACATGCTGCTGCACGCCCCGTGGGGTGGCCGCTTGGACGGAATGGCGGTGCTGGACGCCTTCGCCGGCACCGGCGCGCTGGGGCTGGAGGCGCTGTCCCGCGGCGCCGAGTCCGCCGTGTTCATGGAGCGGGACCGAGCGGCCTTGGCGGTGCTCCGCGCCAACATCGCCAGCTGCGAGGGGGCAGCGGCCCAGGTCATCGCGACCGACGTGCTGCATCCCCCGCCGGGCCGCCCGTGCGATCTGGCATTTCTGGACCCACCCTACGATGCGGACCTGCTGCCGGCGGCGGTGACGGCACTGGCCCACGCGGGATGGCTCGCCCACGGCGCGCTGCTGGTGGCTGAAGCGGCCCGGGACGAAACGCCGGCGCTGGGCGAATTGCTCGCGGAGCGCACCCACGGGGCCGGCCGGGTCTCCATTTGGCGGGTGTTTCCGGTTTCGTAATCTTTGGCAGCGATCCTGCCATCATGTCCACGACCGACATCTTAATCGACGCCATCACCCACGCCCGCGCGGGCCGCCACTCTGAGGCGGAGGCGATCCTGCACGAGGTCCTCGCGCACGATCCGGACAACCCTTACGCACTATATCTACTGGGTGAATGCGCCCTGCTGTCGGATCATCCGGCCGAGGCGGTGGGTTTGCTCACCCGGGCTCTCGCGCTCCGGCCCGCGCATCGGGACAGCCGCCTGAACCTGGCCCGCGCGCTGCTCGCAAGCCATCGCCCTGCGGAGGCGCTGGGAACGCTGGCCCCGCTCGCAGCCGACACCAGCCTTGCCGCGGCACAGAGCCTCCGGGGCACGGCGTTGGAAGCACTCGGGCGCCCGGCGGAGGCTATCTTGGCCTTTGAACACGCCCTTACTTTGGACCCAACCGATGCGGAGGCGCTGCTCAACTGCGGTAACGCCTATGCCGAGTTGGACCAGGTGGACCCGGCCGAGCATCACATCCGCCGCGCCCTGGCATGCAAGCCCGAGCTGGTCGAGGCCCATGTCAGCCTCGGCGACCTGCTGATACGGGCAGGCAAGCTTCCGGAAGCCATCGCCGCGAGTGCCGAAGCGATCGCATTGCGGCCGGATTTCGCGACGGCGCACTGGAATCAGGGCGTGGCGCTGCTGCTCAGCGGCGATCTGCCGGCCGGCTGGCACGAATACGAGTGGCGCAAGCGCAACTTCCCGGCCGCCTTCGCCAGCCTTCCCGGCCCGGAATGGGACGGCGGCCCGCTCTGCGGCCGCACGGTGCTGGTGCTCGCCGAACAAGGCTTGGGGGACACAATTCAGTTCGCCCGCTACCTGCCCATGCTCGCGCACGCCGGCGCCCAGGTGGTGCTGCGGTGCGCGCCGTCGCTGGTGCCACTCCTGGGCCGTATCGAGGGTTTGCAGACCTGCCTCCGTGGTGCCGAGCCCGCCTATGATTGCTGGGTCGACCAGATGAGCTTGCCGCTCCGGTTCGGTACCACGCTGCACACCATCCCAACGCCGGCGGGCTATTTGTCGCCCGCCCCTGCACGCGCCGCCGCCTGGGACGAGCTGTTGCCAGCCGGCTTGCGGGTCGGGCTGGTCTGGGCGGGCAATCCGCTCCATTCCAACGATCGCCGCCGCTCGATGCCGATGCAAGCGCTGGCGCCACTGATTGCCGCCGGGCGAAGTAACCTGATCGGCTTGCAGACCGGGGCCCGCGCCCACGATCTAGCGCGGCTATTCGGCCTGCCCGACTTTTCCGGTCGGCTCACGGATTGGGGGGAAACGGCCGCCGCGGTTAGCGCACTGGACGTCGTGATCACCGTAGACACTGCGGTCGCGCACCTTGCCGGGGCGCTTGGGATCCCAGTCTGGCTGATGCTGCCACACGCCCCCGACTGGCGCTGGATGCTGGAACGGGAGGACTCGCCCTGGTACACCGGCGCCCGCCTATTCCGGCAGGAGTGGCCGGGCGATTGGGCCGGGGTGGCCGAGCGGGTGACGGCCGCTTTGGTCGCGATCGCCAGCCCAAGCTACACCATGGCCATGCCGCCATTGACGTGGAGCGTCGCCCCAGTCACCCAACCCGCCTCGGCAGAAGCGAGATAAACGACCGCCGCCGCGACGTCCGCCGGCTGCCCCATGCGGCCGAGCGGGATCGCATCATTCAGCTTCTTCTTCTGCTCGTCGGTGAGCGCGTCCGTCATCGGCGTCTGGATGAAGCCGGGCGCCACGATGTTGACCGTGATCCCCCGCGAGCCGACTTCCTGGGCCAACGCCTTCGTCATACCTACCAGCCCGGCCTTGGCCGCAGCGTAGTTGGCCTGACCCGGGTTGCCCGTGGTGCCGACGATACTGGCGATGCCAATGATCCGCCCCGCCCGGCGCCGCAACATCCCCCGCATCGCCGCCCGCGCTAGCCGGAATGGCGCCGTCAAATCCACGTCCAGCACTGCCTGCCAATCTTCGTCCTTCATCCGCAACGCCAGCATGTCCCGAGTGAACCCGGCATTGTTCACCAGCACATCGAGTGGCCCCGCCATCTTCTCCGCCGCGGACACGAGCGCATCGGGCGCCGCCGGGTCGCGTAGATCAGCCGGGCAGACATGCGCGCGTTCGCCGAGCTCGGACGCTAAAGCTTCCAATGCACCGGCGCGAGTGCCGGACAGCACAACAACGGCCCCTTGGGCATGCAACGTATGCGCGATACAGGCGCCGATGCCGCCCGACGCGCCCGTGATGAGCGCGATCTTACCGTCGAGACGAAACATGGCTGGCTCCTCCGTTGTGGGTCGTGCGCCCTAGCTCGTTGCGGTCGCCGATGTCCATCCCTCGGCGCCTGTTGCTCTGTTGCAAGATGTTGCTCTGAAGTCACTCGGTTACCGGCTAAGGGGGTTGTCGCTCGAAGGGCGTCGCGGACAGCGGCACGCTGGCCTATACGGAAGCGGCGGGCACCAGCAGCAGCTTTGTCGGCACCCTGACCGGGAGCGGCGCCCTGGTGCAGTCCGGACCCGGCACGCTGGCCCTGGCCGGCACCCTGGGCAACTTCAGCGGCACGGAGCTGATCAGCGGCGGCACGCTGGAGCTGACCAGCGCCACCGCGGGCGGCAGCACCAGCGCCTCGATCACCTTCACACCGGGTAACGCGGGCACGCTGCGCCTGGACGGCACCACCGCACCCGCCAATACCATCTCCGGCTTCACCAACGGCGACCTGATCGACCTCGCCAGCCTCGGCTACTCCGGGACCGCCACCCCGACCGTCAGCGGCAACACCGTGACCGTCACCGAGGGCAGCATCACCGAGACGCTCGTCATCGCCGGCGCATCCAACGACGCGTTCCTGCTGGCTTCGGATGGCAACGGCGGGACCGATGTGCAGATCGCCTGCTACTGCCCCGGCACGCTGATCCTCACCGATCGGGGCGAGGTGCCGGTGGAGCAGCTCGCCATCGGCGATACGGTCACAACCGTCACCGGGCACAACGAGCCGATCCGCTGGATCGGGCGGCGCTCCTACGCCGGGCGGTTCCTGGCCGGCAAGCAACACCTGCTGCCAATCCTGATCCAGACCGGAGCGCTTGGGGGAGGTTTGCCGCAGCGGGATCTTCGCGTGTCGCCGAACCACGCCATGTTCATCAACGGGGTGCTGGTCCCAGCGGGGCAACTCGTGAACGGCGTCAGCATCTTGCAGGAACGGGACTGCCGCAGGGTGGACTACATCCATATCGAACTGGCGGAGCACCGCGTAATTTGGGCGGAAGGTGCGCCGAGCGAGACCGACCTCGACGACGACAACCGGGGCATGTTCCACAATGCAGGGGAATTCGCCGCACTCTACGGGACCGAGACCCCGCGGCCGCAGTATTACGCCCCTCGCATCGAGGCAGGCTTCGAACTCGAGGCGATCCGCATGCGGCTCACGTTGCTTGCGGACAGCCAGGCCGCCGCCTGAAGGCTTGCCCCGGCGACCCGACCCAGGGTCGCCGGGTCACGCACCTAATCTCCCTTATACTGGATCTCCCGTTCTTCCCGATGGATGGCGGCCGCTTCCTCCGCCGGGGTGCGCGTGTCGTAGACGGGCTCCATGTCATAGGCCGGGGCTGGTCCGGGCACGACCGTACGGGGCTGGTTCAGAACCGCCTCCACCTGGGCCGCGAACGCTTCATCCACCTGAACGACGACCAGGTACTGACCCCGCTGCAGCCCCGACGCCAGCACGTGGGCCTTGCGGTTGGTCACTCCGACCCGGGTCACCGCGCCCAGCACCGCCCCGATGATCGCACCAACGCCGGCGAACGCCAGCATCGGCAGCACCCAGCCGGTCTGCACCAACCCCTCGGTATACGGGATCGTGATTGCACCCACGCCATCCAGCACGCCGATCCCGCCGCCAACCACGGCCCCCATCGTGGCCCCGGTGCCTGCCGGGTTCTGGGCGGCATCCTCCGCCACCTCGCTGGGCAACCGCGGGTCCGACTCGCTTTCGATCAAGCTGATGTCCGCCGCCGGAACACCCATGGCCGTGAGATCGGCGACGACCTGCACTGCCTCCTCATAGGTCCGGTAGAAATGGTCGATCGTTCGTTGGGCCATCGTAAGGCTGCTTCCCGCGATTTGTCGCCGAACACCCAGCGATCTAAAGCTGATCTGATACCACGCATTCTAGGGAGTTCCGCATGCCCGTCCATAACCGCATCGCCGATTTTACCGCGGACATGACGGCTTGGCGGCGCGACCTTCACGCCCACCCCGAACTCGCCTTCGACGAACACCGCACCAGCGACGTCGTGGCCGAAAAACTGGCTTCCTGGGGCATCGAGGTCACCCGCGGCATCGCCGGCACCGGCCTGGTCGGCACCCTTCGCCAGGGCACCTCCCCCCGTGCCATCGGCATCCGCGCCGACATGGACGCGCTGCCCATGCCGGAGGCCAACGAGTTCGAACACCGCTCGCAAAACCCCGGCGTGATGCACGCCTGCGGGCATGACGGCCACACCACCATGCTGCTCGGCGCCGCCCGCTACCTGGCCGAAACGCGCAATTTCGACGGCACCGTTCACTTCATCTTCCAACCCGCCGAGGAAAACGGCGGCGGCGGCGAAGTGATGGTGAAAGAAGGCCTGTTCGACCGCTTCCCCTGCGACCTGGTGTTCGGCGCCCACAACGACACCAGCATCCCGATCGGCCAGATCACCGCCGTCCCCGGCGCGGTCTGTGCCAACACCGGCGACTTCCACATTCGCGTCAAAGGCCGCGGCGGCCACGCCGCCCGCCCCCACCGCGCCATCGACCCGGTGGTGATCGCCGCCCAAATCGTGCTCGGCCTGCAGACCCTGGTGGCTCGCCGGGTCGACCCGCTGGACAGCGCCGTGCTCTCCACCTGCATGATCCACGCCGGCACCGCCACCAACGTCATCCCCGACGTCGCCGAACTCGGCGGCACCCTGCGCACCCTCAAGCCCGAAACCCAGGACACGCTGGAGCGCCTTATGCGCGAGCTGGTGACCGGCATCGCCCTCTCCAACGGCGCCGAGGCGGAGTTCACATTCGACCGCGGCTACCCCTCCGTCGTGAACGACCCGGCGGCCACCGACCGCGCCGCTCTCGCCGGCGCCAAGCTGCTGGGCGAGGCCAAGGTCATCCGCCAGCGCCTGCCCGGCATGGGCGGCGAGGATTTCGCCTACATGGCCCAAAAGGTGCCCGGCTGCTTCGTGCGCATCGGCCAGGCCGACGGCGAGAAGGGAACCCAGCCGGTGCACACCGTTGGATACGACTTCAACGACGACATCTTGCCCATCGGCGCCTCGCTCTGGGCGACGCTGGTCGAACAGGAGCTCCCCCGCCATGACTGAAATCGGCACTGGCCAAACCGGCAAGCGCACCGAGCGCGATTCCATGGGCGCCATCGAGGTGCCCGCCGAGCACTATTGGGGCGCGCAGACCCAGCGCAGCCTGCAGCATTTCTCCATCGGCAACGACATCATGCCGATCGGCATCCCCCACGCCTATGGCTATGTGAAAAAGGCCGCCGCCCTGGTGAACCAGGCCGCCGGCCGCATGCCGGCCGAGCGCGCGAACGCCATCTGCGCCGCCGCCGACGAGGTGATCGCCGGGTCGCTGGACGCCGAATTCCCGCTGTATGTGTGGCAGACCGGCAGCGGCACGCAGTCCAACATGAACGCCAACGAGGTGATGGCCAACCGCGCCACCCAGCTCATGGGCCTCGATTTCGCGGCAAAGGGCCGCATCCACCCGAACGACGACCTGAACATGGGCCAGTCGTCCAACGACACTTTTCCGACGGCGATGCACGTGGCGGCCATCATGGAGCTGGAGCAGAAGCTGCTGCTCTCGCTGCGGGCGCTGCATCAGGCGATCGCCGCTAAGAGCGCGGAATGGGCGGACGTGGTCAAAATCGGCCGCACCCATTTGCAGGACGCCGTCCCCCTGACCGTGGGCCAGGAATGGGGTGGCTGGGCCGCCCAGTTGGAGTTCGCCATCAAGGGCGTGGAGCACTCCCGCACGGCCCTCTACGAATTGGCCGCGGGCGGCACCGCCGTCGGCACCGGGCTGAATGCGCCGAAGGGCTTTGCCGAAGCGATCGCGGCCAAGATCGCCGAGCTGACCGGGTATCCGTTCATCACCGCCGCCAACAAGTTCATGTCGCTCGGCGGGCTGGACGCGATGGTCGCCGCCATGGCCGCCCTGCGCGGCGTCGCCGTGGTGCTGCTGAAGGTCGCCAACGACGTGCGCTGGCTCGGGTCGGGACCCCGCTGCGGCCTGGGCGAGTTGGTGCTGCCGGAGAACGAACCCGGCAGTTCCATCATGCCGGGCAAGGTGAACCCGACGCAGTGCGAGGCGATGGTGATGATCTGCACCCAGGTGATCGGCGAGGACGCCGCGGTGGCCTTCGCCGGCGCGCAGGGGCAATTGCAGCTCAACGTGATGCGCCCGATCGTGATCAACAACTTCCTGCACAGCGCCCGCATCCTGGCCGACGGCGCCGGCACGTTCCGCCGCTACACGATCGAGGGCACGGAACTGAACCGCACCCGCATCGCCGAGCTGCTGGACCGCTCGCTGATGCTGGTGACGGCGCTGGCCCCCACCGTCGGCTACGACAAGGCCGCCCACATCGCGCACGAGGCGCACGTTCACGGCACCACCCTGCGCGAAGCCGCGTTGGCCTCGGGTGCTATCGATGCGGAAACGTTCGATCGCGTGGTGGACGCAAGATCGATGGTGTAACCCCCTCCTCCGCCTTCTCCCTCTCCCGTTCTTCACGGGAGAGGGCCGGGGTGAGGGCCGCTTCTGCAGGCAAGCCCGGCGACGCGTCGGCAATCGCACCCTCACCCCGGCCCTCTCCCGCCCGCGGGAGAGGGAGAAGAAGGGGAGCCTCACCCCTCATCTTCGCCAACCCCAGCTTCAACTCGCCGCAGATCGTGCGAATGATATCCTCCGCCGACCGCAGCCCGATCTCGTCCAGTGTCTCCGGCCGGTCCATCCGCTCCGCCAGCGAGTCCATGCACGCTTCGGCCCGGCTGCCATCCGCCTCGCGCTCGATGGCGTCGCGCACGCCGCGCTCGATCTGCCGCTTGGCCATGGCGTGCTGGTCGTCGGCCATGGGGCGCTGCGCCCAGCCCCGATCGATCCGCTCGGCCAGCAGCACCGTGCGCCGGATGGCGCGCGACACCTCGGCAAACGCCCCGGCGACCGCCTGGGTGCGCGCCACGACCGTCTGCCGCGCCTCCCCGGCCGCGGCCGCCGCGCGATCGGCCTCGATGGCTTCGGCGAGCGAGTTGGGCATGGGCGACACGCCGTCCATGGCCAAGTCCTCGGCCGCCGCCAGGGCCAGCGCCGTTTCGGTCTCCGCCGCACACCGGATCATGCGGGCCACGCTCATGCCGATGCCCACCAACTCCGCCAACGCGTCGCGGAACGGGTCCGGCGCGTGGAGGATGTCGTTGGGATCGGGAAGGGTGGCATTCATGGCCCACAGCAGGACCACACGACCGGCCATCGTTTCAAGTGAAACACGCTATCGTATTAGCCGCCGATCGATTATCACGGATGCATGCCCGAGTATCGGCGGCTTTTCGTTCCGGGCGCGTGCTATTTCTTTACGGTCAACTTGGCCGACCGGCGCAGCCATCGCCTTATCCGGGAGATTGCCGCTTTGCGGAGCGCCGTTGCCAGCACGCGCGCCCGGCATGCCTTCGTCATCGACGCCTGGGTGGTGCTGCCGGATCACCTACACGCCGTCTGGACTCTGCCGGAGGGGGACTGTGACTTTTCCACCCGGTGGGCGTCGATCAAGCGCTTGTTCTCGTGGCAGCTCTCGCCCGGCGAGGCGCGGTCCCGCTCCCGGGTGGCCAAGCGGGAGCGTGGCATTTGGCAGCGCCGGTATTGGGAACACATGATCCGCGACGAGGCTGATTTTCGCACGCATGTCGATTACGTGCACTTCAACCCGGTGAAGCACGGTTTGGTCGAGCATCCTGGGCTGTGGCCTTACTCCACGTTCCACCGCGCCGTCGCTCGCGGCGATGTTCCCGCAGCGTGGAGCCTCGACGCCAGTCCCCCGTCCGATTTCGGCGAGCGGCCCATCGATCCCCCGCCCCGCTCCCACCGACCCGTCGACCCGTGACCCGTGGCACGTAGCCCGTAGAGTGGGCTGCTCGCAGCCCACCAAAGCGCCAGAACAGTGACCCCAACGCGCAACGTTTCACGGTGATGCAAGCGGTGGGCTGCAAGCAGCCCACCCTACGGCTCGCTTGGCCGCTCAGCCAGAACCCTCATATTCGTCAAAGTGGTGTAAGCGGCGAGGAGTGGAGCCTGTGATCGCCTGCCCCCTCCCATACGCCCCCCACCACGCGTAAAAGCCCACCCCATGAACTTCACCTTCCTCCACGCCGCCGACCTCCACCTCGACTCGCCCCTGCGCGGCCTCGAAGCCGGGGCCCCCGCCGAGCGCATCCGCGGGGCCACGCGGCAGGCCTTGGTCAACCTCGTGAACCTCGCCTTGAAGGAACAAGTCGCGTTCGTGCTGCTCGCCGGCGACCTGTTCGATGGCGATTGGGAGGATTATCCCACCGGGCACTTCCTGGTGGGGCAGCTCGGGCGGCTCACGCGGGCGGGGATTCCGGTCTATGCCATCAGCGGCAACCATGACGCACAAAGCGTGCTCACCCGGCAACTGCCCTGGCCCGAGCGTGCCACCCTGTTCAATACGGACGGGGCGCATAGCCTGGAGGTGCCGGGGCTGCCGGTGGTGATCCATGGGCAGGGCTTCGCGCACCAGGCGGTTACCGACAACCTGGCGCTCGCCTACCCGGCGCCGGTGGCGGGCAAGATCAATATCGGGCTGCTGCACACCGCCGCCGAGGACACCAACCACGGCCGCTACGCCCCCTGCACGGTCGAGCAGCTCGCGGCGCACGGCTACGATTACTGGGCGCTGGGGCATGTCCATCTGCGGGGCGAGCTGAACGGGCATCCGGCCTGGGTGGTGTTTCCGGGCAATCTGCAGGGGCGCCACATCAACGAGGAGGGGGCGAAGGGCGCCACCCTGGTGCGGGTGCAGGGCGGGCGGCTGCAGCCCGAGCATCGCACGCTGGACGTGGTGCGCTGGGCGCGCGTGTTCGTCGACCTGGCGGGGGTGGAGGACCGCGACGCCCTGGCCGCCCGGCTGCGCGCCGCCGTGGTCGCCGCGGCCGAGTTGGCGGGGGACCGGATGCTGGCGGCGCGGGTGGTGCTGCGCGGGGCGACGGCGCTGCATGCGGATTTGGTGCGCGACCCGGTGGCTACGCGCGAGGGCGTGCGGGCCGAAATCGCCGGGTTGGGATTGGGCGACCAGGTCTGGGTCGAGAAGGTGGATTTGGACACGCGCCCGGCGATCGACCTCGAAACCTGGCGCGCCGGGTCGGACGCGGCGGCGACGCTGCTGCGCTCGGTGGAGTCGGAGCCGACGCCACCGATCGCGCAGCAGGCGCAGGAGTATGCCGCCCACATGCTCGGCCGGGTCGCGCGCCTGCGGGAGGCGTTGGGGCCGGAGCATCCGGCGGTGCGCGCCGCCGCCGGCGAGTTCCCGCCCGAGTTGGTGCGGCGCGCGCGGGACCTGGTGTTGTCGCGGCTGGTGGAGGGCTGATGCGGCTCCGTCGGCTGGGGCTGGAAGCGTACGGGAATTTCGCCGCGACCTCGCTGGAGCTGAGCCCGGAGCCGGGGGTGATCAACATCGTGGAGGCGCCGAACGGGGCGGGGAAGTCGGTGCTGCGCCACGCGCTGGCGGAGCTGCTGTTCGGCATCCACCCGCAGACGCCGATGGGGTTCCAGTTCGATTACAACCGGATGCGCCTGCATGCGGAGGCGGTGTTTCCGGATGGCGAGGTGGCCAGTTTCGTGCGGCGCAAGGGGCGCAGCAACACGCTGACGGACACGGCCGGCAAGCCGATTTCGTGGCTGCCAGACCGGCTGCCGCGGGAGAGCGAGCGCAAGCGGCTGGAGCGGCTGTTCGTGCTGGACTCGGCCCAGTTGCGCGCCGGCGGCAAGGCGCTGCTGCAGACCGATGGCGACCTGGCGGACGCGTTGCTGTCGAGTGCCGGGGAGCTCGGCTCGGCCCGTGCCCTGGCCGCCGATCTGGGCCGGCGGCGGGACGAGGCGGCCCCGACCCGGCGCAGTGCGGGGGCGGCGTTCTACAAGGCCTGCGACGAGTGGACGGCGGCCGGGTCGCGGCTGGCGGAGACGATGGTGCGGCCGCCCACCGTGGCCGAGCACGAGCGCGAGCGGGCCGAGGCAGTCGCGGCGCAGGATGCGGCCAAGACGCGCGCGGCGGAAGCGGCGGCGGTGCTGGACCGGCTGAACCGGGTGTTGCGCACGCGCCGCCATTTGGACGAGCTGGATGCGGCGGCGGCGTGGCTCGCGGCCCATACCGACGCGCCGGTGCTGCCGCCGGGTCTGCCCGCGACGCTGGCGGAGGCGGTGGACACGGCGGACGCCGCCGCGCGGGACGAGGTCGCGGCGCGGGACCAGCATGCCCGGTTGGTGGCGCAGACCGAGACGCACCTGGTGGACGAAGCCGCGTTGGCGGAGGCGGCGGCGATCGCGCGGCTGCACGCGGAAAGCCTGCGGTCGGAGGCGTCCCGCCGCGATATTCCCAAGCGCGAGGCGGAGCGGCGGGAGGCGGAGGGTGCGATCGCCCGGCTGCTGCGCGAGCTGTCGAGCCCGGCGAGTCCGGCCGATGCGGCGAGCGAGCTGCAGTCGGCGGCCGATATCGCCACGGCGCGCGGATTGGTGGGGGAGGCGCCGGAGGTTGCCTCCGCCCGCACCACCGCCGCGGCCGCGCTGCAGCAGCACCGGGCGGCGATCGCGGCGGCGGAGGACGATCTGGCGGCCCTGCCCGCTGCCTCCGCCACCGACGCGTTGCGCGCCGCGCACGACGAGGCGGCGGCGGATGGCGACCCGGCCCGGTTGGCGCGGGAGGCAGCGGCTGCGGTGGATGCGGCGGCGGCCAAGTTGCGGGCGGTGCTGGCCAAGGTGCCGGGGTGGAGCGGCCCGGCGGAGGCGCTGGTCGCCCTGGCGGTGCCGGCGGAGGCGGCGTTGATCCGGCTGGACCAGGCGCTCACCGCCGCCCGTGCCGAAGCCGAGGCCGCCGAGCGCCGCCGTGCGGAGAGCGCCGCGGCGTTGGAGGCGGCGCAGACTCGCCTGGCCGCGGTCACCGGCAGCAAGCCGTTGCCGGACGAGGCGGCGCTGGCGGCGGCCCGGGCTCGGCGGGATCGGGGCTGGGCGTTGGTGTATGCCCGGCTGTCCGGCGCGGCGGATCCGGCGGAGGCCGAGTATGCCCCCGGGACGCCGCTGCCGCTCGCCTTCGCGCAGGCGATGGCCGCGGCCGACGACGTGGCCGATCGCCGGGCCGCGGAGATGGAACGCATCGCAGCGGTCGCGGAGCAGCGTGCGGCGGTGGATCGTGCGGCCGGCGTGCTGGGCGAGGCCGCCCTTCGCGCCGGGGAAGCGCAGGAGGCGGCCGATAGAACCCTCACCGACTGGGCGGAGGCGCTCGGCCCGATCGGTCTGCCGCGGGCCGCCGGGCTGGCGGAGGTGCGCGGGCTGCTCGCCGGGCGGGAGGCGGTGGCTGCCGCCGATGCCGAGCACCGGGCCGCCGTGTTGGCCGCATCCCGTCTGCGCGACCGGCAGGCGGCGTGGACCGCCGAACTGGCCACGGCGATGGCGACGACGCTGGATACGCTGCCTCGGTTGCTGGCCGGTGCGCGCGCTCGCCTCGGGGCTGCCGATCGGATTGCGGCCCAGCGGCAGGAGCTGACCAAGCGGCTGGCCGTGCTGCGCCGCGCCGCCACGGATGCGGCGCCGGCCCTGGCCGAGGCGGAAGAGCGCATGGCGGGGTGGACGTCGCGCTGGAACGACGTGCTGCAGCGGCTGCATCGCCCGGCGGGGGAGCAGCCCGGCGCCACCTCCGCCGTGCTCGACCGGTTGGTGGCGTTGCCGGCGGAGGTGCACGCCGCCGAGGTCGCGCGCGGCCGCATTGCGGAGATGCGGGACCAGTTGGACGGGTTCGCCGCCGCCTGCGCCCGCATCGCCGGCCAGTTGGGCGAGCCGGGCGGGGAGCCGGACGACGTCGCGCATCGCCTGGCAGCCCGGTTGGCGGCGGCCCAGGCTGCGTCCGGCGCGCGGGATACGCTGGTGCGCCAGACCGAGGCCGCGCTGGCTGCTCGCGTGAAGGCTGCCTCCGCACGGGAGGCGGCGCAGCATCGGTTGGAGGCGGCGATCCGCGCGGCCGGGGCCACGACGCTGGAGGAGGCGCAACGCCGGGTCGCGCTGGCGTTGGAGCGGGCGGCGTATGAGGATGCCCGTGACGCCGCCCAGCTCCGCCTGCGCGAGGATGGCGACGGGCTGGATGCGGAAGCGCTGCGGGCCGAGGCCGCCACCGTGGCGCCGGCCGACATTCCGCAGGCCAAGCGCGAGGCCGATGCGGAGGCCGCCGCCGCCCAGGACGCTCTGGGCCAGGCCGCCGCGCGGATCGAGCGGGCGGAGGGCGCCTTGCGCACCCTGGCCGCCGGGCAGGAGGCGACTCGTGCCGCCCACGATCGGCACGCCGCCGCGGCCCGGCTGTCGCGCGTGCTGGAGGACGCTTTGGTGCAGCACTTGGCCGCCACGATGCTGGACCACGCCCTGGCCGCGGTGGAGGCGAGCAGCGGCATCAACCACCGCCTGGCCCGCATCGGCACCACGTTCTCGCGGCTGACGAACGGCGTGTACGACCGGCTGTCCCCCGCCGAGGAGGACAAGGATAGCTCCGAGCACGGCCGCCTGATCGCGCACGAGGCCGGTGGCGGCGAGAAGCACATCGCCCGCCTGTCGGAGGGCACGCGCGACCAGTTGTATCTGTCGCTGCGCCTGGTGGCGGTGGAGGACCACGTCGCCTCCGCCCCACCGCTACCGTTCGTGGCCGACGACATCCTGCAGACCTTCGACGACGCCCGCGCCCGGGCCGCGCTGGAGGCGCTGGTGGAGCTGAGCCGGCACGTGCAGGTGATCGTGCTGACGCATCACCCCCACTTGCTGCAGGTGGCGCAGGGCCTGCCGGTCTGCGCGCCGCGGCTGTGAACACAGGAGAACGGATTTGGTCCGCCTAGGCATCATCGGCGCCGGCATCATGGGCGAGCGCCTGCTGCGCGCGGCCCAGGGTGCTGCGAACGTGCAGATCTCGGGCGTGTGGGACCCGGCGGAGGCGACCCTGGCCCGGCTTGCCGCGGAATTGCCCGGCACGCCCCCAGCCGCCTCGGCCGCCGACGTGATCGCCGGGTGCGATTGCGTCTACGTCGCCTCGCCGCCGGCCACCCACTTGCAGCACGCGCGGGCGGCGTTGGCGGCTGGGCGGGCGCTGTTCTGCGAGAAGCCGCTGGCCACCGATGTGGCGGACGCGGCGGCGTTCCTGGCCGAGGCTGCCGGTGCCCGGGCGGCGGTGAACTTTCCGTTCGCATCCTCACCGGCCGTCGAGCGGCTCGCCGCCTGGCTGCCGGACCTGGGCAAGCCGGACCAGGTCGCGATCACCGTCGCCTTCGCAACCTGGCCGCGCGGCTGGCAGCACGCGGCGGCGTCGTGGCTGGACGGTCCCGCCCAGGGTGGCTTCACGCGGGAGGTCGTCTCCCACTTCCTGTTCCTGGCCCGGCGGTTGCTCGGGCCGCTCACCCTGGTCAGCGCGACCGCGCAGTTCCCCGACCCTGGCCGCAGCGAGCGGGCGATCGAGGCGCGGCTGCTGGCGGGCGTGTTGCCGATCAGCCTCACGGGCTCGGTCGGCACCACGACGGAGGACGACAGCAACAGCTTCACCCTCACCAGCCCGGCCGGCGCGATCCGCCTGCGGAACTGGGCGTTTGCCGAGCGGCTGGACGGCGACACCTGGCACGGCGACCCATACGCCATCCCCCACGCCGAAGCCCGCCCGCTGGTGCTGCAGCGCCAATTGGACGGCGTGGCGCGGATGACGCACGGCGAACCGCACGGGCTCGCCACCCTGGCCGAAGCGTTCGAGGTGCAAACGCTGGTCGAGGCGATCCTGCAAAGTCGTCATGCCAGGGCTTGACCCTGGTCTCCACGGCGCTCCGCAGACGCCGGCCGGGTCGTGTTGCCTGCGATGGTGCCGAGCACTCGGCTGACGTGACCAGCCCAACCCCGTGGATACCAGGGTCAAGCCCTGGCATGATGGTTTGCGCGGGGCTGATTCCGCCGTAGCCTTCCCCCATGCACGCGCCCTTCACCTGCCAGAAACAATCCGCCACCGGCTCCCGTGGGATGGTGGTGACCAACCACCCGCTCGCCTCGGTCGCCGGCATGCAGGTGCTGGTGGAGGGCGGCAACGCCGTCGACGCCGCCGTAGCGTCGCTGTTCGCACTCACCGTGGTGGAACCGATGATGGTCGGCGTGTTGGGCGGCGGGCTCGCTCACATCCGCTTGCCGGACGGCCGCCACACCATCCTGGACGGCATGAGCACCGCCCCATCGGCCGCCCGGCCGGACATGTTCGACGACGCTGCCCTGGCCGCCCGCGCCAACCAGGTGGGCCCGCTGGCGGTGGGCGTGCCCAGCGCGCTGCTGGCCTGGTGCACCGCGCTCGAACGCTACGGCACGATGAAGCTGGCGGACGCGATGGCCCCCGCGATCCGGCTGGCCGAGCGCGGCTTCGTCGTCACGCCCTACCTCGCCGACTGCATCGCCGACACCGCGGCCGATTTGCGCCTCTGCCCCGACCTGTCCGCCCTGCTGCTGCCCGACGGTGAACCGCTGGCAGCCGGGTCGCTGCTGCGCCGCCCGGTCTACGCCCACAGCCTGCGCCAGATCGCCGCCGAGGGCCCAGCGGCGCTGTATGGCGGCAGTATCGGGGCGGCACTCGCCAGCCACATGCGGGCGAATGGCGGGCTGATCACGCTAGCCGACCTCAAGGCCGTGCGCGTGATCGAGCGGGAGCCGATCCATGGCGCCTATCGGGGCTGGAGCATCCTGGCGCCGCCCCCGCCCTCCTCCGCCGGCGTGCACATCACGCAGATGCTGAACATCCTCGAGGGCTACGACCTGGCCGCGATGGGCTTCGGCTCCCCCGACGCCACGCACCTGCTGGCCGAGGTGCTGAAGATCGCCTTCGCCGACCGCGCCGTCGCCACCGCCGACCCGGCGTTCGTGGACGTGCCGATCGGCCGCCTCACCTCCAAGGCCTATGCCGCCGAACGCCGGGCGCATTTGGACATGGCCCGGGCGCAGGACTGGGGTCCGGGGATCGAGGCCGCTGAATCCGCCAACACGACGCATGTGACGGTCGCGGATGCCGGCGGCACGGTGGTCAGCAGCACGCAGACGATCAACGGCCTGTGGGGTGCGCGATTTGCGGTACCGGGGACGGGGCTGATCCCCAACAACTACATGCTGAACTTCCAGCCCATCCCCGGCCAGGCGCTGTCCATCCTGCCGCTGAAGCGCGTGTTCACCTCGATGGCGCCGACGATGGTGCTGCGCGACGGCCGGATCCGCTACGCGCTCGGGCTGCCCGGGGCGCTGCGGATCTTCGGGTCTGCGATGCAGGCGGTGATCAACCTGCTCGACCACGGCATGACCCCGCAGCAAGCGGTGGAGGCGCCGCGCGTGTGGACCCAGGGCGGCCCGCTGGAGATCGAAGCCGCCATTCCCGACGCCACCGCGGCCGCCTTGACCGCACGGGGGCATACCGTGCAGCGGGTGGGCCGCATCGCCGGCGGCATGAACGCGATCGGCTTCGGCGACGACGGAATGCTGACAGGCGCCGCCTGCTGGCGCGCGGACGGCAGCCCGGTGGCGCTAGCCGGCGGCCTGGCGCGCGCCGGGGTCCGGTTCTCGATTTAAACCCCCTCCCCTTGAGGGAGGGGCTAGGGGAGGGGTGGCAAACGGCACAATCTCGGCGTCGGGGGCGGCTCGCAAACACCCCAGCTATCAACGTGTCGCCACCCCTCCCCCCGGCCCCCTCCCTCAAGGGGAGGGGGAGATGATGTCCGTGCTCTCGGCGTTGGCGGCGATGCCGGCCCAGTCGTAGCGCATCGGGACCATCTGGCAGGCGGTCCATGGCACCGTCTGGTCCGCGTAATGCGGGCTGCCGGGTTGGCCGGACACGCCGCCGAACACGACCCAGCGGCTGTTCTCCCAGTCGCCCACATCGAACACGTAGCGGGACAGCGCGCCATACGTTCCGGCCGGCCCGGCGGACGGCACCAAGCCGATGGCCATCACCGTGTCGCCGTCGCCACCGACGGGGAGCGACGCCGGGTCGAGCACCGCCGCTTGCGACGGCATGGACGCCGACAAAGGATGGCTGAACCGCGGCTGATGCTGGAGACCCCAGGCCCGCGGCGCCGGCCCGGCGGCAACCTGGGCCAGTGCCGCGGACAGGACATCGCCCCAACTCCAGCCACCCAGCAGCCCCGTATCGTCCGCACGCAACAGGGCGGGCAGCGTCCACCAGAGCTGCCCGGTCGGCGAAACGCCGGGCGACACGGCGCCGAACGCATGCCCGGCCGCCCCCGCCAGGCCGGAGCGTTGCGCCAGGAGCGCGGTCGCGGCCCGGCGCACCGCATTGTACAGGCTGGGCGCGAAGGAACCCGGGTCCATCCGCCCGTCCCAATCCAACACCGTGCGGCGCACCGCGGCCACGGCCGGGTCGCCGGGTTCGGGGAGGGCGGCCAAGCGTGCCTGGAACAAGCCGGCATGGGGGGAGAGCGTGTCCGCATGCACCACCGCCGCGTCCGACACCTGGAACGGCGGCATGCCGTCGATCAGCGCGGCGATGCGTTCGGCGCGGTAGGGCGGGTGGCAGTCGGTGCACAGATAGTCGTCACCGTCCGCCACGATCCGGTTGTTCGCGGTGACGATGACGCCCCCGGGCGGGTCGATCACCTCCGGCATCGCCTCGTGCGGGATCATGCCGTGCCAATCGCCCTCGCCGGTCCAACCGGGCACCGGCAGCCAGCCGTTCGCACGCGGGCGGCGCGGCACCAGGGCGCGCACGCGGTGGCCGATGCGGCCAGCCGTGTCCGCCGCCACCACGTTGTGGTCGATCAGGCCCCAGCCACGCGTCGCCTCGAACAGCTCCGGCACCGTGCCCGCTCGCAGCGTGCGGGGCAGGCAGTCGAACGACAGGTCGGTTTCGGCGAACTGCACCGAGCGGAGCGCGAGCGCCGCGCCCCCGGCAGGGTCGCCGGCGATCACCGGGCCGTGCCGCGTTTCGGTGACAGTGACGGTGCGAGGCTCTGCACCGCGCACGTGCACGGTTTCCGAGCGGGACTGCACCGGCTCCCAACCGTCACCCACGCGCACCCTCGTGCCATCTGCGTCGAATTGCTCAAGATACAGATCGTGGATGTCCACGAACGCATGCGTCACGCAATACGCCACCCGGCCGTTATGCATGTAGTGCGGAAAGCCCGGCACGCCCGGCACGCTGAGCCCGATCGCATCCCACGCATCGCACGCCAAATGGTGTTGCGCGTACATGCCAGGCACCTCGAACACGCGGTGCGGGTCGCCCGCCAGGATCGGCCGTCCGGTGGCGGTCCGGTCCGGCGCCACCGCCCAGTTATTGCTGCCGCCGCCGGTCTCGTCCGTGCCCATGGCGTGCAGCAAGGCCTCGATCGCCGGGCGGAGCGCACCCAGGTCGGCGGCCCAGCGCTCGGCCGTCATGCCCGGCGGAATGCAGAGCAGATCGCGGCCGCCATCGTCGTAGCGCAGTTTCATCGCCTCCGCCGCGCCGACGACCGGCAGCGCCAGCGTGCGCCACAGCTTGAACCACACCGAGCCCATCAGCAGCCCGAGCCGCCGCATGACGGCGATGCTGTGCCACGGTTCCCACCGCTCCGCCTCCGCACCCAGCAGGCCGTACTCCATAGGCAACGCGGCGCCCGAATCGAGGAACGCATTCACCCCGTCGGCATAGGCCGCCAGCATGTCCCGCGCCGCCGGCCCGAGGGCTGCGAGATCGCGCCGGCATGCCGCTTCCATGCCGAGGCGGCGCGACAGGATATCCGCCTCCGCCGCCTCCGCACCCAACCACTCGGCCGCGCGGCCTGTGGCACGGCGCCGGGTCAGGTCCATTTGGAACAGCCTATCCTGCGCGTGAACGAAGCCGAGTGCCCAATGCGCATCCCGCTCGCCCACGGCGCGGATATGCGGGATGCCCCACTCGTCGCGATGGACGGTGACGGCTTCGTGCAACCCGGGCACGCTTAGGCCGCGACTAATTGGACGTTCCAGAAAATCGGAAAGCTGGACTGGATCAAATCCTTCAGCCGGGTGCGATATCCGGCCGGGCGGGAGAACTGGCCCCACATGATGGACGGCGTCTGCTTATACGCTTCCACCTGGATGCTGGCGGCGATCGTCTTGCGCGCGGCCTCGTCCGGGGCGGCGGCGAAATCGGCCAGCAGCTTTGTCATCGTGGCGCTGCAGCTCCAACCCGGGTAATCCGCGCAGTTGTTGGAGATGTAGAAATGCGTCAGCGGCGACGCCATGTCGATGCCGTTGGAATAGACCGGGAACATGCTCCAGCCGTCCTTCTTGGCCCGGCGTGCGAGCACGGTGCCCCAATCCATCACCTGTTCCTCCACGGTGAAGCCGATCTGCTTCATGTATTGCGCGAGCACGTTGCCCGCCGCGGTCTGGATCGAGCCTTGGACCTCCAGCATGATCACCGGCTCGCCCTTGTAGCTGGTGCGCGCGAGCTCCGCCTTCGCCGCCGCCACGTCGAACTTCGCGACCCCCGACCCGGCGTCCGTTGACAGCGGCGCGCCGCACATGAAGAACGAGGTGCAATCGTCCACGCGGTATTGCGGCGCGATGCCGGCGGCCTCCAGCATCTCCTTTTGGTTCACCAGCTTCCAAATCACCGAACGAACTGCCGGGTCGGCGAACGGGCCGCTCGCGTCGTTGAAGCGGAAATTGCCCTGGAACATGTCCAGGCCCTTCAGGTCCATCAACTTGACGTTCGGCGTCTTGGACAACCGGTTCAGCCAGTCGAACGGCAGGTATTGCATGTAGTCGATCTCGCCGGCCACGAGGGCGGTGGCGCCGGTCGCGTCGTCCGGGATCGTCCGCAGGACCACCTGGTCGACATGGACGACCTTGCCGCCGGCCATGAAATCCGCCGGCTCCTTGCGGGGCACGTAGTCGGCGAAGCGCTTCAGCACCATGCTGTCGCCGGGCCGCCACTGGTCGGGTGGGAACGAGAACGGGCCGGAGCCGACGATGTCCTTGATCCGCCCGGTGCCGATGCCCTGGAGAATGCGCGCCGGCATGATGAACGGCCCCGGCGCGTTCGGCTTGCCGAGCACCGAGAGCATGAGCGGAAACGGCTGCTTGAGCGTGATGGTGAACGCGTTCGCCCCATCGGGCGCCATCGTGGCGCCAGCCGTCAGCATCATCCGGCCGAGGCTGTCGAGCGGCGCCCAGCGCTGCAACGAGGCGACGCAATCGGCCCCCGTGACGGGCGCACCGTCGTGGAATTTCAGTCCGTCGCGCAGGGTGAAATGCCATGTCAGTTGGTCGCCCGACACTTCGTGGTGGTCGACCATTTGCGGCTGGTAGTTGCCGGCCGTGTCCATTGCGAACAGCGTGTCCCACACGTGGTAGCCGAACGTGCGGGTGATGGCGGCGGTGGTCATGTGCGGGTCGAGGATGGTCGCTTCGGACTCCAGCACGACGGTGAGCGGCTTGTCGGCCGCATGCACGGCGCCGGGCAGCAGCCCCGCCGCCATCGCGCCCGCGCCGCTGAGCAAAAGGCCACGTTTGGTGATGGTGAAGGCGGTCATGCGACTACTCCTCGGTGGCTTGCCCCCGGCGCCAGGGTGGCGCGATGATGCAAGCCGCGCCGGTGGCGCGATGATATATCCGATATCCGCGCTGACAACGCATTTCCGCAGGGCAGCGGCAAAAGGGCGAACCGATCATGGCCGACGACGAGCTTTTGTTCACCACCGCCGCGCGGGCCGCGGCGCTGATCCGCGCGGGCAAACTGTCGCCCGTGACGCTGATGGAAGCGGTGTTGGCGAAAGCCCGCGAGGCGCAACCGGTGCTCAATCCGTTCGTGACGCTGCTGGAGGAAAGCGCCATGGCGGCGGCGCGGGCGGCCGAGCAGAGCAAGCCGGTGGGCCCGCTGCACGGCGTGCCCGTCAGCATCAAGGACCAGGTGGATGTGGGCGGCGTGAACACCACGCACGGCTCCGCCATCTTCGACGACAACATGGCCGCGAAGGACGACGTGACGGTGGCCCGGCTGCGGGCCGCGGGTGCGATCGTGTTCGCCAAGACCCGACTGCCGGAGTTCGGCCACAAGGGGCTGACCGACGGCCCCAGTTTCGGCACCACGCGCAACCCGTGGGACCTGTCGCGCACCACCGGCGGCTCCAGCGGCGGTGCCGCCGCGGCGGTGGCGAGCGGCATCGGGCCGCTGGCGGTGGGGACGGATGGCGCCGGGTCGATCCGCATTCCGGCGGCGTGCTGCGGCATCGTGGGGCTAAAGCCGACGCTCGGCTCGATCCCGTGGCAGCAGGCGACGGATGCGTTCGGCAACTACACCTATGCCGGTCCGATGACGCGCAGCGTGACGGATGCGGCGCTGATGCGGGCGGCGATGGTGGGGCCGGATGGGTCGGACCCTTGGACGCTGGGACGCACTTCGGACGCGCCTATGTCGGCGGGGCTGATCGGGCGCGATCTGAGCGGGCTGCGCATCGGCGTGATCGAGCGGATGGCCAACCCGCGCGTGCAGGCGGAGATGACTGAGAACACGCGTGCCTCGATCGCCGTGCTGACGGATCTGGGAGCGGAGGCGGACGTGGCAGGCGGCGATGTGGACTGGATCGAGCTGCCGGGCCGGATCATGTACCAGGGCAATTTCTACGTGGCCATGCAGCGCCACCTCGCGCAGTGGGGCAACCAGATGGACCCCACTCTGCTCGCCTTCATGGAGCGTGGCGGCCAGTTCAGCATGCGCGAATTCCGCGAGGGCCAGTATGCCCGCACCCGCCTGTTCCGCAGCATCCAGGGGCTGTTCGAGCAATTCGACGTGCTGGTCAGCCCGACGTTGTCGCGCACCGCGCTGCCCGCCGATTTCGACGCCGCGCACGACGAGGTGGAGATCGACGGCGAGCGCTGCGGCATCACCCGGCAGGGTTGGAGCAGCTACGTGTATCCGTTCAACCTGACGGGCCACCCGGCGCTGAGCATCCCCTCCGGCTTCGACGCCGCCGGGTTGCCGACATCCGTGCAACTGGTCGGGCGCTGGGGGGCGGATGTGGACCTGCTGCGGCTGGGGGCGATCCTGGAGGAAGCTCGGCCCTGGGCGCAAGCCAGGCCCGCTGTAAGGTGCCCGCTGGAAGGTTGAGGGACGCGCGGTGGATCACCTGATATAAGGCGGCATGATCCTGGACGAACGTACCTACGCCATCCATCCGGCGCACGTGAAGGAATACCTCGCGATCTATGTCGCCGAGGGCATGGCGCTGCAGGTGAGCCATCTCGGCCACCTGGTCGGCTGGTTCACCACCGATGCCGGCGTGGTGAACGAGGTCGTGCACATGTGGCGCTACGACGACATGGGCGACCGCGAACGCCGCCGGGCCGCGATGGACGCGGACCCGAAATGGCAAGCCTTCCGCGAACGCACGTCCGGCTTCGTGCAGTCCATGCGTAGCCGCATCCTACGCCCCACCGCCTTCTCGCCCATGCAATGACGATCCGTCTTCGCCTGCCTCTCGCGGTGGCTCTTCTCACGCTGCCACTTGCTGCCCGGGCCGCCACCACACCCGATATTCCCGTGCTGGTGCCGACCACCGGGTTCCTGGCCGCCGAGGGTACCAGCCAACGCAATGGCGCGCTGCTGGCCTTGCGCAACCCGCCTGCCGGTGTCCAGCCGCGCTTCGCCGTCACCGACACCGGCACTTCACCGGAGGCCGCGGTGAACGCGCTGGAACGGGCGCTTTCGGACGACACGGCGACCGCTGTGGTGGCGTCCATGCTCGGCACGCAGATGCTGGCGATGATGCCGATCGCGCTGGACCAGAAAGTCCCGCTGGTCACGATTTCGGGCACTGCCGACATCACCCGCAAAGGCAACCCCTACGTGTTCCGGTTCTTCCCGGCCGACAGCGTCGTGAAGGGCGCGCAGGTGCGCTACGCGATCGACACTTACCACATCAAGAAGCCCGCGATCATCGCCCAGACCACCGCCTATGGGCAGAGCGGGCAGGCCGAGATCGTGAAGGCGCTTGCGGCGGCCGGGATCACGCCGGTCTATCAGGACGCACTCGACGTGTCGGTGAAGGACATGCAGCCGGTGCTGGCGAAGGCGCGGGCGGCCGGCGCGGATTCGCTGCTGCTGCAGTTGCACGCCGGACCGACGGCGCTGCTGCTCAAGGCGGCGGCGGCGATGGATTTCGGTTTGCCGATCGTGGCCGGGTCGGGCCTGGCAGAGCCCGCGACCGTGGCGTTGCTCGAACCGTCGGAGCTCAAGGGCGTGTGTGCGGAGACCGGCTCCTCCCCGGTTTCGGCCGAGACCGTGCCCATGAAAAGCTTCCTCGATCGCTACCGTGCCGCCTTCGGCGCGGATCCCGACGGTTTCGCGCTCGGCCAGTACGATGCGACGATGATGGTGCTGGACGCCGTGGCCCACGGCGCCACCGATGCGGCAGCGGTCACCAAGGCGCTGTCGACGGAGAGCTATCCGGGCCTCGCCATGACCTATAAGTCGGATGGCCGCGGCAACATGGCGCACTCCGCCGTTATCATCTGCTTCGACGGCACATCGCGCACGCCGAGGGTGGCCAAGCACTACGACTTTCCCGCCGACGCGCCCTGACCCAGCTTTTGTTGCAAGTGCTGTCCTTAGGGGCCGCCTACGCACTGGTGGCCCTTGGCTTCGTCTTGATCCTGAACGCGACTGGCGCCGTTAATTTCGCCCAGGGTGACCTCGTGATGGTGGGGGGCTTCATCGCCGTGCTGCTCGGCAACGAACTGCATGTTCCCGGGCTCGTGCTGTTGCCGTTGCTGTTGCTGGTCATGGCGGCGATCGGCAGCGTCGTTGCCCTGGTTGCCTACATGCCGCTGCGGACCCGCCCACCGGAATCGGTGTTCATCAGCACGATCGCGGTCGGGATCATCCTGCAGAACGCTGCCCGGCGCCTGTTCGGGGCCGAGCCGTTGGCGTCACCGCCCTTGCTCGGGACGGGCCGGGTGCGCTTCGCCGGGGTGGAGGCGAGCGTGCAGTCGCTCGCCATCATTGGCGTCGCAGCACTCCTCATCATCGGCCTGCACGTGCTGTTCGCGCACACCCAGACCGGCCGACGCCTGCGCGCGACGGCACAGGACCGCGAGATGGCGATGGCGATCGGCATCCGGGTGGACGCGATGGTGGTCGGCACGTTCGCGGCCGGCGCCGCCCTCGCCGGTGCGGCGGGGCTGCTACTGTCCAACGCGTTCTTCGTGACGCCGGTGGCCGGGTCCGACTACATCCTCAAGGCCTATATCGCCGTGGTCATCGGGGGCTGGGGCAGTATCCCGGGGGCCGTCGCCGGGGCACTGCTGATCGCGGCATTCGAAGTGCTGTATCCGAGCTTGCCGCTGTTGGTGCCCGTGCTGAACGGCTTGCCCGACACGCTGTTCTCGCAAACCACGTCGTCGATCATGCTGGACATCGCCGCGCTGGTGATCCTGCTCGTTCGCCCCAGCGGCTTGTTCGGCGAGGCGGTGGGCGCGCGGCCATGACGCGTTGGCAAACCCGGCTGGCAAGCGGCGGGATGGCCCTGCCGCTGGGGCTGCTGGCACTCGCCTATGTCGTGCTCGTCCTGCCGCACCAATCGGGCTACGCCGTTCGCGTGCTGACGGTGGCCGGGATCTACGCATTGCTGGCCACGGGCTACAACTTCATCTTCGGCCTCGCGGGCGCGCTGTCGTTGGCGCAGGGCACCTTCATGGGCATCGGGGCCTACGTCTCCGGCATCCTGGCCACGCGCTACGGCGTTCCGTTCGATGCCGCCTTGCCGTTCAGCGTCGGCGTGCCCGTCTTGCTCGCGCTCATCGTGTCGATCCCCGTGCTGCGGCTGCAGACCCACTACTTTGCTTTGGCGACACTGCTGATCGGGCAGATCGCATTGCTGGTGGCAACGCAGTGGCAGAGCGTCACCGGCGGCGCCAACGGGATCGGCGCAATACCGCCACTGGCCTTGTTCGGCCGCGCGATGCCGGGCCGGCCTGCGGCGCTTTGCTTCGTGTGGGTGCTGGTGGCCTTGGGAGCGGTGCTCGCCTGGCAGATCGGACGCGGCCGCTTAGGTGACGCCTATACCGTCATGCGCACCCACCCGGACGCTGCGCGCGCGATCGGGATCGACACGGGGGCGTTGCGGCTGGCGGCTTTCCTGCTGAGCGCCGCCTATGCCGGGTTGGCCGGCTCGCTGTATGTGCACGAAGTCGGGGTGCTGTCGCCCGATGTGCTCGGCTTCCCCATCATGGTCACGTGCCTGACGATCGCGGTCGTCGGTAGCCGCCTGCGCGTGGCCGGCGCGATCGCGGGGGCAGTCCTGATTATTGAACTGCCGGAGTGGGTGCGCTTCCTGCGCGACGACTACATGCTCGCGTTCGGCTGCGTGCTGTTGCTCGTCGTGGTCGCCCTCCCCGGCGGCTTGATCGAAGCCACCGAGCGCCTGCTCGCCCGGATGTGGGTGGCACCGCCGCGGCCGCTTCCAGCACCGATCCCCGTCCGGTTCGCCGCGCCGACTGAAGGAATCCTGCTGGAGATCACTGGACTGCGCCGCCGCTTCGGCGGGGTGCGTGCGCTGGACGATGTCTCACTCCAAATCTCGGCCGGGGAACTGCTGGGACTGATCGGGCCCAATGGCTCGGGCAAGACGACGCTGTTGAACGCCGTCAGCGGTGTCTTCCCGCCGGATGCTGGCCGCATCCGGTTCGCCGGTCACGAGATCGGCGGGCGGGCGCCCCACCGCATCGCCCGGCTCGGTCTCGCGCGGACATTCCAGATCAGCGCGTTGGCTCCCGGCCTCTCCGCCCTCGCCAACGTCGCCGTGGCGCGCCATGCCGCAGGGATCGGGATTAGGCATGCCCGGGCAAGAGGCGAGGCCATGACGTTACTCGAGCGGCTAGGCGCTGCGGAGTACGCGGAGGTGCTCGCGGGCGCATTGCCGCCTGGCGTCGCCCGCCGGGTTGAAATCGCGCGCGCACTGGCCACGGGGCCGCGCCTGCTGCTGTTGGACGAGCCGGCGGCCGGGCTGAACGAGACCGAGCAGGCGGATCTGGCCGCACGCTTGCGCCAAATCACGGCGGAGGGCGTGGCGCTGCTGGTGATCGAACACAACATGCCGTTCCTGGTGCCGCTAGTGGACCGCATGATCTGCCTGGACCACGGTCGCCTCATCGCCGCCGGAACCCCGCAGGCCGTGCAAGCCGACCCCGGCGTGATCGAGGCGTATCTCGGTCTGCCGGCATGACGCTGTTGTCCGTGGAGGCGCTGGAGGTGAGCTATGGCACGGCCCCGGCGTTGCACGGCGTGACGATCGAAGTGGCGGCGAACGACGCGGTTGCCGTGCTTGGTGCGAATGGCGCCGGCAAATCCACGCTGATGAAGGCGATCATCGGATTGCAGCGCCCCTACGCCGGCCGCATCGTCTTCGATGGCCAGGTGCTCGGCAAAATGCGGGCGGATCGGCGCGCCCGGCTCGGCATCGGCTATTGCCCGGAAGGACGGCGCAGTTTTCCAGGGCTGACCGTGCGGGAGAATTTGTCCGTCGCATGCTGGGGTAGTGCGTCGGTGCGAATGCAGCGCCTCGCCGCGATGTTCGAGATGTTTCCCGCCCTTGCCGACCGCCAGACGGTCGCTGCCTGGCAATTATCGGGCGGGCAACAGCAGATGCTGGCGATCGGACGGTCCCTGATGGATGCGCCGCGGCTGTTGCTGCTGGACGAACCTTCCCTCGGCCTGTCGCCGCGGCTCACGGACCAGGTGCTCGGGCGTATCCCCGCGATCGTCGCCGGCGGAACGTCCGTGCTGCTCGCCGAGCAAAACGCGGCGAAGGCACTGCAAGTGTGCTCGCGCGCCATCGTGCTGAAGCTCGGCCGCGTGACGCTGCAGGGGCCGTCACGCGACCTCGCCGCCAGCGACGAGATCCGCGCCGCGTTTCTCGGAGGCTAGGAGCCGACTTCTCGGACGCCGCACCAATCCGCCACGAAACAGGCGATGCTCAGCGTGATCTGCCGCAGCGTGGGGAGGTGGGCGCGCTCGTCGAAGCCGTGATGGTTCTCGCCGCGCGGGCCGTAGCAGAGCGCGGGCATGCGATGGTACAGGCCGTAGAAACGCGTGTCGTTGACGGCGGTAGAGCGGCGCTCCTCCATTGCGGCGCCGAACACCTGGGCATGCGCTGCTGCCAGCACGCGCTCGGCCTCGCTGCCGGGGTCGAGCACGTAGCCGTCAGCCTGGAAGCCGTTCCATATGATGTCCGGCGGGTTGTTGGCCATGAAGCCATCGGCGCGCGCGGCGGCCGCGACACAGGCCTGCACGCCGGCACGCGCGTCCTCCAGGCTCGAGCCGGGGAGGAGGCCGATGCGGCAATCGACCTCGCACCACGCTGGCGTGCTGCTGCCCCAGTCGCCGCCACGGATCACGCCGGGGTTGAACTTGATCGGGTCGGGGATCTGGCCGAACCACGCATCCTGCCGGGCGGCTTCGTTCAGCCCTGCTGTGTAGTGCTGCAGCGCCTGGATCAATTGGAACGCGGACATGATCGCGTTGGTGCCGGATTGTGCCTGCGCCACGTGCACCGGAACGCCGCGCACGCGTAGGCGGAACCACATCACGCCGACATGCGCGCGGGTGATGGTGCCGGCGGTCGGTTCCGGGATCAGCACGGCCTCGGCCCGGTAGCCGCGGGCCAGGGTGGAGAGTGCGCCGTTGCCGGTGCACTCCTCCTCGGTGACGGTCTGCACGGTGATGTCGGCCGCCGGTTCGAGCCCGGCGTCGCGGATCGCGTCGAGCGCGAACACCATCGCGGATACGCCCTGCTTCATGTCGCCGGCGCCGCGGCCATGCAGCCACTCGCCGCGCACCGCCGGGTCGTAGGGCGGGGTGGACCATAGCTCGACCGGGCCGGTGGGCACGACGTCCACATGGCCCTGGATGATCAGGCTGCGCCCGGTCGGGGTGTTGGCGCGGCGGGTACCAACGACCTGCACGTGGCGGGTGTAGTCGGTGTCCATGACGGGGCTGAAGCCGGGGAGGTTGCTCATATCCACTTCGGCCAAGGTGTAGCGGTCCACGCTGTAGCCGCGGCCGGCGAGTTGGCGCGCCATCCAATCCTGCAGCGGCGCCTCGTGGCCGCGGGTGCTCGGGAAGCGCACGAGGTCGGCGAGGAATTCGGTTTGCTGGGCGAAGCCGGCGTCGACGGCGTTGCGTAAGCGGTCGAGCAGGGCGGGATCAGGCATTCGGTTTCTCCTTAGTCGGTTCATGACTTCTCCCTCTCCCGTTCTTCACGGGAGAGGGTCGGGGTGAGGGCCGCTTGGGTGGCAAAGACCGAGTGTTAGGAGGACAGTCGCACCCTCACCCCGGCCCTCTCCCGCCCGCGGGAGAGGGAGAAGACGCAGGGGAGGTTAGGTAGGCGGACATTTTTTCGGCGATGGCGACCGTGGTGAGGTGCGTATTTGCGCGGGGGACTTCGGGCATGATGGAAGCGTCGATCACGCGCAGGCCGGTGACGCCGATCACGCGGCACTCGAGGTCCACCACGGCGAGCGGATCGGCCGGGTCGCCCATGCGGCAGGTGCCGCTGGCGTGCTGCGCGTCGGAGCATTCGGCGAACAACCAATCGTCCAACTCGGTGCCCTGCAGTTCGTGCTCCATCGAGATGCCAGTCAGGCCGTATTCCACGCGATCCGCCACCGACGTGACACCCTCGTGCCGGCAGATCTCGCGCAGACGGCGGACACCGTCGCGCATGCGGACCAGGTCGCGCTCGTCGGACAGCATGCGTTCCTCGATCGCCGGGTCGATCGCCGGGTCGGGCGTGGTGATGCGGACGTGGCCGCGGCTCCAGGCCTGGTAGACGGAGACGGCGATGCGGCCCTTTGTGGAATCGGGCGCGCCCTTGCCCAGCGCGGCGCCCGCCATGTTGCCGGCGATCATGATCATGTCGTTCTCGCCCGCGCCGGCCAGGCCCGAGCTGTAGCGCAGGCAGCAATTGGTGTGGCGATGCATCAGCGTGTCGACGCGCGCATGCGGGCGCAAGTGGAGCAGCGCCGCCATGATCGGGTGGTCGAGCAACCCCTCACCGACCGGGCGGTCGGCACGGACCGGAATGCCGAGGCTTTGCAGCAAAGCGGCCGGACCGATACCGGAACGTTGCAGGATGGCGGGGGAGTGGATGGCGCCGGCGCACAGGATCACCTCCCGGCTCACGCGTGGCGAATGCATCTGGCCGCCGACGCTGACGCGCACGCCCGAGGCGTGGGGGCGGTTGCCCTCCATCAGCAGCGCGTCGACCAGGGCGCCGCCGACGATGTCCAAATTGGCGCGGCCGCGGGCGGGCTCCAGGTAGCCGTCATTGGTGGAGACCCGGCGGCCGGCGATGCTGTTGATGGCGTACGGTGACGCACCGGTGCCTTCGGGGGCGTTGTGATCCTCACACCAGCCGTAGCCCAGGCCTAATGAGGATTCACGCAAGGCACGGTCCACGTCGCCCCAATCCGGGATCGGCGCGCGATAGACCGGGATCGGGCCGCTGGCGCCGTGATAGGGGGCGTCGGGGAAGTTCTTGTCGGTCTCCAGCTTGCAGAAATACGGCAGCATGTCCGCCCAGCCCCAGCCGTCGCAGCCCATCGCGACCCAGCGCTCGAAATCGTCGGGCACGCCACGGATGGCGATCTGGCCGTTTATGGTGGAGCTGCCGCCCATCGCGCGGCCTCGCCAGAGCAGCCTCGGTTCCTGCCGTTCGGTGCGGCGGGCGAGCAGTTGCGGCCAGCGATAGTCGTCGTCGCCAATCGCGGCCATCGGGTTGGGGATGCTGATGTGCTCCGGCGTGTCGGCCGAGCGCATGTCGCGGCCCGCCTCCAGCAGCAGCACGCGCGTTGCGGGATTCTCGCTCAGCCGCGCGGCCAGCACGGCGCCAGCCGACCCGGCGCCGATGATGATGTAGTCGTATTCCGCCTGGATCATGCGCGCTGTCCCCTGCACCTGTCGTCGTAGGGTGGGATGCGCTTTGGCATCCCGCCATCATGCGCGCGGTGGTGGGATGCCAAAGCGCATCCCACCCTACGGGTATAGTGCAGATCAGTTCAGCCTGGCGCGCAACTCTTCCATTGCATTTCGCACCCGGCCGGCCGCTTCGCCCTCGGGCACCAAGTCCAGGAAACGCTCGTAACACCGAAGGGCGGCACCGACGTGATCGAGCTGCTGGTTCACCATCGCCGCCTCTCGCCACAGTGTCGCGTGGTCGGGGGCGATGCGGATCATGTCTTCCAGCACCGCGAGGCCGCCGATGGTGTCGCCGGCTTCGACGCGGCGGACCTTGATGTTGTTCTGCAACCGCAGCAGCACGCCCCGGCCCCCCAGCGGCGCGAGCAGGCCGGGGCGCAGTTCCGCCGTCGGCCCCTCCATGCGCTTGATCATGGCGCGCAACATCCGGGCATCAACCGGTTGACCGCCGTCGAACGGGTCCAGCACGAGTTGGCCTTTGCGGCCCGGCAGGGCGATCATGAAATGGCCCGGGAAATCGACGCCGAATGCCTCCCATCCGGCGGCACGGGCGCAGTGCAGCCACAGCACGCCGAGCGCCACCGGCAATCCACGGCGGCGCTCGATCACGCGGATCAGATTGGCGTTGGAGAGGTCGTCGTACGTGTCGCGATCACCGGTGTAGCGCCAGCGCCCGACCATCAGCCCGGCCAACGCGCCGGCGCGGACAGAGGGGTCATCGCCGGGCCGCTCGCCGGCCATCGCCACGGCATCGCGTGCCAGGTCCGACAAGTGAGCGCCCGCGACGTTCCAGTCCGCTTCGGGTGCGTCGATGCGCGCGAGTTGCAGTGCGGCTCCGGCCAGATCCAGTTCGCCATCCGGGATCTGGCCGATCGCGTCGAGGGCAAGCCGCGCTTGGGCTCGGGCGTCCTCCGGGGTCACTCGGCCGGCGTCTGTTCAGGCAGCCTTGCAACGGGCTCCGGAACATACAGCGAGGCGCCGCTGTTGCGGAATTCGTCGCTTTTCTGCTCCAGCCCGGCCAGCCGTTCGGCGTCCTTGCGGATGTCCTGGCTGATCTTCATCGAGCAGAATTTCGGACCGCACATCGAACAGAAATGGGCGACCTTGTGCGCGTCCTTCGGCAACGTTTCGTCGTGGAATTGGCGAGCGGTGTCGGGGTCCAGGCCGATGTTGAACTGGTCCTGCCAGCGGAACTCGAACCGTGCCCGACTGATCGCGTCGTCCCGCAGCTGGGCCGCCGGGTGGCCCTTGGCGAGGTCGGCGGCGTGGGCTGCGATCTTGTAGGTGATCACGCCCGTTTTCACGTCGTCGCGGTTTGGCAGGCCCAAATGCTCCTTCGGGGTCACGTAGCAGAGCACGGAGGTGCCGAACCAGCCGATCATCGCGGCGCCGATGGCCGAGGTGATGTGATCGTAGCCTGGCGCGATGTCGGTGGTGAGTGGCCCGAGCGTGTAGAACGGCGCTTCGCCGCACACCGCCAGCTGCTTCTCCATGTTGACCTTGATCTTGTGCATCGGGACGTGCCCGGGCCCCTCGATCATCACCTGGCAACCCTTCGCCCAGGCGATCTTGGTCAGCTCGCCGAGCGTCTCGAGTTCGGCGAACTGGGCGGCGTCGTTAGCGTCCGCGATGCAGCCGGGGCGCAGGCCGTCGCCGAGCGAGAACGAGACGTCATACTTTTGCATGATGTCGCAGATCTCGCCGAAATGCTCGTACAGGAAGCTCTCGCGGTGATGCGCCAGGCACCAGCGCGCCATGATCGAGCCACCGCGGCTGACGATCCCGGTGACGCGCTTGGCGGTGAGCGGCACGTAGGCCAGGCGGACGCCGGCGTGGATGGTGAAATAGTCCACGCCTTGCTCGGCCTGCTCGATCAGCGTGTCGCGGAACACCTCCCAGTCGAGCTTGTCGGCGTCGCCGCCGACCTTCTCCAGCGCCTGGTAGATCGGCACCGTGCCGATCGGCACCGGCGAGTTGCGCATGATCCAGCCGCGGATGTTGTGGATGTTGCGCCCCGTGGACAGGTCCATGACCGTGTCGGCGCCCCAGCGCGTGGCCCAGACCAGCTTTTCCACTTCGTCTGCGGCGGAAGAGGTGACGGCGGAGTTGCCGATGTTGGCGTTGATCTTCACCAGGAAGTTGCGGCCCAGAATGGTGGGCTCGAGCTCCGGGTGGTTGATGTTGGCGGGGATGATGGCGCGGCCGCGGGCGATTTCGCTGCGCACGAATTCTGGTGTGATGAAGGCTGGGATTTCAGCGCCGAAATCTTCGCCATCGGCGCGGCGGCCCTCCGCGCCCTGGTGCATCTCGGCACGGCCGATGTTCTCGCGGTGGGCGACGTAGATCATCTCCTCGGTGATGATCCCGGCGCGGGCGAATTCCAGCTGCGTGACGGGCTTGCCGGGCTGCCCGGCCCACAGCGTCGGGGCGGCGGGGCATTCCGGGACGAGGCGGTCGGTGTGGCCGTTGTCTTCCGGCTTCACGGCGCGGGCGACCGGTGTCGCGAAGCCGCGCTTGGCGAGCCAGGTTTCCCGCACCCGCGGCAACCCGGCGGTGAGGTCGATCGTCGCCGTATCGTCGGTATAAGGGCCGGACGTGTCATACAGCCGCACCGGCGGCTCGGCGGCAGTGCGGTCGAGCGGCACCTCGCGGAACGGGACAGCCAACTCCGGATACAAACTGGGCGCGCTGTAGATCTTGTGGGATCCGGCGATGGCGCCCGTCGTCACGGTATTGGGCTTCTGCTGGTAGGTCATTGGTCACTCCCCTTTCGCCGCGGAACAGGGGCATCTTGTGCAAACAAGCGTCCCATCCCTACGCCGGCATGATCCGGATCAGGTCGAGGGTCCCCGTGCGGCGTCCGACCCGGTTCAGGGTCGGTCGCCAACGGTATCTCAGCCCCTATGGAGGCTCCCCTTGGCAGAGAAAGGGTCTGCCGCCGGGTCGGCTATGTCAATGTACGAAATCCACAGGGACGATAATGCCCGGCGGGTGAGGGCTGCTCGACAGCTGGACCGAGCGTTGGCGGCCCTCACCCAGGCCCTCTCCCGCTAGGGGAGAGGGAGAGGAAGACTGGTTAGCCGTGCATGGCCTTGCGGGACGACGGCTCGGCCTGCGAGGCGCCGTTCTTGCGGGCTGGGGCGTGAGCTTCGGACATGATCGAGCGCATGTCGCGGAGGAACGCAGCACCCTTCAGCGTGCGCTGTACGAGCACGCTCCGGCGGTCCGACGGGTCGACCTTGCGGCGGGCAAGGTCCAACTCGCCGAGCCGGTCGAGCGCACGGGTGATCGCGGGCTTCGACACATTGAGCTCCGCCGCGAGGCCGCGCACGGTGTGGGCGCCTTCCTGCAGGTAGCAGGTCAGGAATACGCCGAGCTGCCGCGCCGAAAGATCCGGGCCGTCGCGCCGCACGAGGGCCACCACGGTGTCGCGAAGAATGCCGACGAGCTGGTCAGCGGAAGATTGTGTCGCCATGATCCTACGTCCTTTTCAACCCCGCAACGGATCGGGTCCGCGCGGGGCCACTGGTGATTCTGCACATGCCTGATCGGGTATCTGCAAGCTGTCATAGCAAGTGCCGTCGAAGCCATAACTACTTCTACGGCATAAGTTTAAATGCCAATGACGTTACTAAACAGGTCCGTTCATTGCTCAAGCATGAACAAACTTTGAGATTGCGCTAAATGCTGCGCGAATAGCCTGGGCTTCCCCGCCTTCAGGCCTGCCAGCAGTGGTCGAATCGTTCCACGCATAAGTGTCAAGATGTAACCAAGGAGTCGAGCCACTCACGAAACGTTGAAGAAACAGAGCAGCAATGATCGCCCCTGCCATGGGCTTCGAACCAACATTGTTTAGGTCTGCAACCCGGCTCGACAGCCACGGATCGTAACCGGGCCACAACGGCAACCGCCAGACTGGATCGTGTAGAGCGGTTCCTGCCTCCAGCATTGCCGCGGCGAGTGCGTCATTATTACAAAACATTGCTGGTAATTCCGGGCCGAGCGCCACGCGCGCCGCTCCTGTCAGCGTGGCCGCATCGAACAGCACGGCCGGCGCTTCGTCGGACGCCTCGGCCAGTAGGTCGCACAGCACGAGCCGGCCCTCGGCGTCGGTGTTGCCGATTTCCACGTGCAAGCCGCGCCGGGTGGTCAGCACGTCGGACGGGCGCATCGCGTGGCCGGAGACGCTGTTCTCCACGCAACCGAGGCGGAGCACCAGGCGCACCGGCAGGTCCGCCGCCATGATGATGCGGGCCAGGCCCAGCATGATGGCGGCGCCGCCCATGTCCTTTTTCATCCGGAGCATGCCGGCGGACGTCTTGAGGTCGTAGCCGCCGGTGTCGAAGCAGACGCCCTTGCCGCACAGCGACACGAGCTTTGCGTCGGGCGCGGCGGTGCTGCCCTGCCAGCGCAGGGTCGCCACCACCGCCGGGCGGTCGGACCCGGCGCCCACCGCCGCGATGGTCGGATACTCGCGGGCCAAATCCGCGCCGGTGACGAGGCTGGTAGCGGCGCCGAATGCCTCGCCGACGGTGACGAGGGCGGCAGCGAGTTCGGCCGGGCCGAGGCGGTCGGCCGGTGTGTTGATGAGGTCGCGCACCAGCCAGGTGGCGCGCGCCGCGTCGGTTTCGGGCCCGCGCAAGGCGGCCAGGGTGGCGAGGACGCGGGCGGGCTTGAAGGTGGTGAACTGGTAGGCGCCCAGGCAGAAGCCGAGGGTGGCGTCGGCGGGCGCAAACTCGCCGGGTTCGATGCGCCACACGCCCGAGGGGAGGGCTGCCGGGAGGGAGCCGAACACGTGCGGGTCCGCCCGGTCGCCGAGGCCGAACACGGCGCCTTCCACCCCGTCGCCGCCGGGCAGCAGGCGCAGCTCCCCAGCGGCCGCGGTGAACCCGCCGGCGCGCAGGAAGGCCGCGTGCGGGGAGGTGGCGAGGAACGCGTCGAGCCCGGCGGGGCGGAGCGCGTGAACGGGAAGGCCGGGCGTACCCGGCTCGGCCAGGCAGTCCAGGTCACGGTCGAACATCGTTGCGTTCTGAGCCACTCGCCGCGTGATGACAAGCGTTGGGCGAGCGCTTGCATTTGCCGGCGGGAGGCCCAACCATTGCCTCATGTCGGGCTTTCCCTCCCGTGTGAAGGCCGTGCTCGGGCCGACGAACACGGGCAAGACCCATCTTGCGATCGAGCGGTTGCTCGCGCATTCGTCGGGGATCATCGGTTTTCCGCTGCGCCTGCTCGCGCGTGAAAATTACGACCGCATGGTGGCCCGCAAGGGCGTCAAGAACGTCGCCCTGATCACCGGGGAGGAGAAGATCGTGCCGCCCGACGCGCGCTGGTATGCGTGCACGGTGGAGGCGATGCCGCTCGACCGGGCGGCCGAGTTCGTGGCGGTGGACGAGATCCAGCTGTGTGCCGATGCCGACCGGGGGCACATCTTCACCGACCGCCTGCTGCACGCGCGCGGCATGGTGGAGACGATGTTCCTGGGTGCCGAAACCATCCGCCCGCTGCTGCAGCGCCTGGTGCCGCAGGCGGAGGTGGAGACGCGGCCGCGGCTGTCGCAGCTCACGTTCGCCGGGCCGGAGAAATTGGTGCGCCTGCCGCCGCGCACGGCCGTGGTCGCGTTCTCGGCGGGCGAGGTCTACGCGATCGCGGAGTTGATCCGGCGGCGGCGGGGCGGCTGTGCGGTGGTGATGGGCCGGCTGTCGCCCCGGACGCGGAATGCTCAGGTGGCGCTGTATCAGGAGAAGGAAGTCGACTTCCTGGTCGCGACCGATGCGATCGGCATGGGGCTGAACATGGACGTGGACCATGTCGCCTTCGCGCGGCTGGGCAAGTTCGACGGCCACCGCCCGCGCCGGCTGGCGGCGTCCGAAGTGGCGCAGATCGCGGGCCGGGCCGGGCGCGGCATGCGGGACGGCACGTTCGGCACCACCGCCGGCTGCGCGCCGATCGACCAGGAACTGGCCGACGCCGTGGAGAACCACCGGTTCGAGCCGCTGGAGCAGTTGGCCTGGCGCAACAGCGACCTGGAATTCACCCATATCGACGCCCTGCTGGGCAGCTTGCAGGCGCCGCCGCCGCGCCCGGGGTTGATCCGGGGGCGCGATGCGTCGGACCTGGAGACGCTCGAGGCCTTGTCGCGGGAGGACGACATTCGCCGCATGGCCAGTGGGCGGCGCATGGTGCGGACGCTGTGGGACACCTGCCAGATCCCGGATTTCCGCAAGCTGGCCGATGACAGCCACGCCCGGTTCTGCGCCCGCGTGTTCGGCCACCTGGCGCGGGAAGGCTATCTGCCCGCCGACTGGCTGGACGGCCAGGTAGCGGCCTTGGACCACTCGGAGGGCGACATCGACACGCTGATGCAGCGCCTGTCGGGGGTGCGCGTGTGGTCCTACATCGCCGCCCGGCCGGACTGGGTGCGCGACGCCGCCGGCATGGCGGAGCGGGCGCGGGCGGTGGAGGACAAGCTGTCCGACGCCCTGCACGAGAAGCTGACGGCCCGGTTCGTCGACCGCCGCTCCACCCTGCTGCTGCGCCGGCTGGAAAATACCGAGGGCGAGAGCCTGCTGTCCGCCGTCACGCCGCGGGGCGAGGTGGTGGTGGAGGGGCACTCCGTCGGGCACGTGGAAGGGTTCGCGTTCGTGCCCGACCCGGCGGCGGTGGGGGACGAGAAGCGCCTGGTGCTGCGCGCGGCCCGCCGGGCGTTGCGGCAGGAGATGCCACGCCGGGTCGACGCGCTCGTGGGGGCGGCGGACGATGCCTTCGTGTTGTCGCCGGATGGACGGATCGCCTGGGGCGGTGGCCAGGTGGCGCGGCTACGGCCTGGCAACACCATGCTGCGGCCGGCCGTCGAGGTGCTGGACAGCGAACATCTGGACGGCGCCGGGCGGGAGCATGTCCGCGTCCGCGTGCAGGCCTATGTCACCGCCGCGATCGAGGCGGAGCTGGCGCCGGTGTTGCGCCTGGCCGCGGTCGCCGACCCGGCGTTGCGCGGCCCCTTGCACCAGTTGAGCGAGGCGGGCGGCGTGGCCCCGGCGGTGCAGGTGGCGCCGCCGGAGCGCGCGCGATTGAAGCTGCTGGGGGTGCGGGCCGGGCGGTTCGGGCTGTTCAGCCCCGCCGCGCTGAAGCCGCGGGCGATGGCGCTGCGGGCGACCCTGTGGTCGGTCGCGCACCGCTTGCCGCCGCCGGAGTTGCCAGCCCCCGGGCTGGTGTCGATGCCGGTGCCGGCCAGTTGGCCGCCCGGGGTCGCCGCGGCGCTGGGGTGGTTCGAGGCCGGGCCGGTGCTGCTGCGGTTGGACATCGCCGAGCGGATCGCTGCCGAACTTGCGCATGCCACGCGGCGGCGGGCGACGGCGTTGCCGCCCAATCTGGCCTCCCGCCTGTCGATCCGGGGAGAGTTGCTGCCGCCGGTGCTGCACGCGCTGGGCGCCCGCGTGGTGCCCGGCGTGACGCTGGAACCGGGCGTGTTCGGCCCGCCGGCGCCCCCGATGCTGGTGGCCCATGGCGGCCGCCGGCCCACCCGCGCCCGTCCGGAGCCGAAGCCGGTCCCGGTGCGGGTGGACAGCCCGTTCGCCGCTCTGGCGTCACTGCGGCTCGTCTAGCCCATGAGCGAGGCCGAGGACCGAACGTGGCAGCGGTTGGACAAATGGCTGTGGTGCGCCCGGTTCATGAAGGTGCGGGCCGCCTGTTCCGGCTGGGTGGCGGAGGGCGGCGTTCGGATCAACCGGCAGCCGACCGACAAGCCGCACGCCCGGGTGCGGCCCGGCGACGTGCTCACCTTCCCAGCGGGCGGCACCGTGCGGGTGATCCGCGTGCTGGGGCTGGCGGCGCGGCGCGGGCCGGCGCCGGAGGCCCGGTTGCTCTACGAGGAGGTGACCGAACCCGGCTTGCGTGAGGGATGAAACGGCGGCATACCCGCCCACCTCAAGTCCTGTTGGTCGTTGGAGCGAAATGCGTATGACCTACGTGGTCACTGAGAACTGCATCAAATGCAAGTATATGGATTGCGTCGAGGTGTGTCCGGTCGACTGTTTCTATGTCGGCGAGAACATGTTGATGATCCACCCCGACGAATGCATCGATTGCGGCGTTTGCGAGCCGGAATGCCCGGCGGAAGCGATCGTGCCGGATAGCGACGACCGCGCGGCGGCCTGGGCGGAACGCAATCGCACGTTCTCGACGCAGTGGCCGAACATCACCCGCAAGGGCACGCCGCCGGCCGATGCCGACGAGTGGAAAGACAAGCCCGGCAAGGAAGCGCTGTTCTCGCCGGAACCCGGCTGAACCCGGGAGCGGCTGTCCGCCCTTAGGGCTGACGATCTGCCTTTTTTGTGCTATAGCATCGCTCGGGCGCCCGGTTGCACGCCGGTGAGTGCCTATCCACGACCACCACGGGGGACGGGATTGGCAGGCGTCTGCCATGTCCCGCTCCTTGTTTGGTGTTGGAGGGAAGGGCGATGGCAGGATCAGCGTCCGGCGGGGCAAGCCGGCAATCGAGCGGCAAGGCGAACGCCGGGTCGGACCGCGCATCGTCCGCGAAACCTGCAAGGCCCGTGAGGCAGAAACCGGAGTTGAAGACCATTCCTGATACGATCATTCCCGACCCGCTCGCCAAAGAGGCTCCAGCGGAGTTGGACGAGCCCATGCTGGACGCCGAAGACCCCGTCGCCCTGGACGAGGCCGGCGCTGCCCCGGACCTGGCGCCGGAGATCGGCGAGTCTGACATCGACCCGCTTGCCGCCGCCGACATCGAGGACGTCGTCGCCGAGGAAGATCTCGAAGCGGACCTCGCCGTCGTGCCCGAGGAGGCAGAAGAGGAAGAGGACGATCTTCCGCCCGTGTCCAACCGGGTGGCGCCGCGGATGCCCGGCCACATGCCCGGCGTGCCGAATCGCCCCATCGTCCATGCCCGCATGCCCGCCAAGGCGGAGATCTTCCACGAGGGCGACCACGTGGTCTATCCGACCCACGGCGTGGGCAAGGTCGAGCGGATCGCGACCGAGGAGATCGCCGGCCACAAGCTGGAGCTGATCCACATCACCTTCGAGGAGAACCGGATGACGTTGCGCGTCCCGGTGTCGAAGGCGCGTTCGGCTGGGCTTCGCAAGCTGGCGACGCGCAAGATGTTCGACGACGCGATGGCGGTGCTCAAGGGTCGCGCCCGGATCAAGCGCACGATGTGGTCCCGCCGGGCGCAGGAGTACGAGGCCAAGATCAACAGCGGCGACCCGATCGCGATCGCTGAGGTGGTGCGCGACCTGCACCGCAACGCGGGGCAGCCGGATCAGAGCTTCAGCGAGCGGCAGATCTACGAGGCCGCAATGGACCGGTTGGCCGCGGAGCTGGCGGCGCTGGACAAGACGGACAAGCCGACGGCAGTAACGAAGCTCGGCGATTTTCTAAAGACGGTCTGAGACTGATCTAAAGCCCTCTCCCCTTGAGGGAGGGGGTTGGGGGAGGGGTGCCACACACGGGCCAAAGTGCGCGGCCCCCCTGTACCTGTTTGCCTGCGGTTTATGAGGCATCATAGCCGTGTCGGGCCGGCTGGTTGAGAGTAGCCTTTCGCCCCCTGTGCCGCGAGCACCTGGGGGGGACGCGCGCCTCTTCCGGTCGCCCCGTGTTGCACACCCAGTGGGGAGTCGCGCCTTGGTCGATTGCAGCCACGAGCGCCAGTACAGGGAACGGTGAAGCAATGCGGCGGCTCGGCATTATCGCAAACAGGAGGTGCCCATGGACACTGAACCGCTCGTCTTCGTCGGCGTCGACTGGGCGAGCACCGAACACCAAGTCTGCCTGACCGGCACTGGCGAGCCGATCCAGCGCGCCTTCGCCCACGATGCTGGCGGGATTGGCGGCATGGTCGACTGGCTTTGCGGCCAAACTGAAAAGCCAGGGCAGATCGCCGTCGGCATCGAAACGCCACACGGGCCGATTGTCGAGGCGCTGATGGACCGCGGCGTCGCCGTGTTCGCCATCAACCCCAAGCAGCTCGACCGCTTCCGCGATCGCTTCTCCCCGGCCGGCGCCAAAGACGACCGGCGCGACGCGCTCGTCTTGGCGTCGTCGTTACGCACCGATCGGCACTGCTTTCGTCGGGTCCAGGCAATGGACCCGACCGTCGTCGAGCTTCGCGAGTGGTCGCGCATGGCCGAGGAGCTCAAGGGCGAACGGGTCAGGCTGAGCAACCGCGTGCGTCAGCAGCTGTGGCGCTATTACCCGCAATTCCTCGATCTGACCGATGATATCGGGGCGGAGTGGGTGTTGGCGTTATGGGCCAAAGCGCCAACACCTGCCGAGGCTACGCGCCTGACGGAAATGAAGGTTGCCCGGCTCTTGGTCAGCCATCGCATTCGCCGTATCGGCGCAGTCGACGTGCTGGCTATCGTGAAGCGGCCGGCGCTGACCGTGGCACCAGGCACCGTAGAGGCGGCTTGTGCGCACATTGCGGCTACGGCCGAGCGTCTGCACCTGGTCAACCGGCAGATTAGAGACGTGACCCGGCGTCTGGACGCGCTGGTCGAGCAACTGGCCGGACCGGAGCCCGAGCCGGGGCAAGCGGCCGAGCAGCGCGACGCGGCGATCCTGCGCTCCTTGCCGGGGGTGGGAAGGATCGTCCTCGCCACGCTGCTCGCGGAGGCCTACCAAGCCATCCAGGCGCGAGACTACCACGCTCTGCGAACCCTGACCGGTGTCGCCCCGGTCACCAAGCGCAGCGGCAAGTCCTGCCGGGTTGAAATGAGGCAGGCCTGCTCCAACCGGCTGCGGCAGGCCGTCTACCATTGGGCTCGGGTCGCAACACAGCATGATGCGAGAAGCAGAGCCCGCTACAGCGCTCTACGCGCTCGTGGGCACTCCCACGGCCGAGCTCTACGCACCGTAGCCGATCGCCTGCTCGGCGTCGCTTGCGTCATGCTCACAAGCCGAACCGCCTACGACCCCACGCACGAGGTATCTCATGCGAAACAAACCCCTTGATAACTGGTGGGGAGTCCCCCTCACCCCGGCCCTCTCCCTCAAGGGGAGAGGGAGGCGAAACAAAAAAGCCCCGGACTTGCGTCCGGGGCTTTTTGCTAGTTCGCCAGCGCGATTAGCTGCGGCGATTGCCGGTCAGCTGCAGCAGCAGCATGAACAGGTTGATGAAGTTCAGGTACAGGCTCAGCGCGTCGTAAACCGACCGCTTACCGGCCTGGTCCGGGCCCTCGGCATGGGCGAACTGCGTGTAGGTCAGCTTGATACGCTGCGTGTCGTAGGCGGTGAGGCCGACGAACACCAACACACCGACGATGCTGATGATGAACTGCAGGCCGCTGCTGCCGATAAACATGTTCACCAGGCTCGCGAGGATGATCCCGAACAGGCCCATCATCAGGAACGAGCCCATGGCCGACAGGTCGCGCTTCGTCGTGTAGCCCACCAGGCTCATCGCGCCGAACGTGCCGGCGGTGATGAAGAAGGTGCGCACGATCGACTCGCCGCTATAGGCCAGGAAGATCGAGGTGAGGCTGGCGCCCATCGCGGCGCAGAACGCCCAGAAGATCGCCTGCACGGCCGTCTTGGACAGGCGGTTCACGCCGAAGGACAGCACCAGCACGAAGGCCAGCGGCGCAAGCATGGCGACGATCGCCAGCGGGCCCTGGGTGTGGCGCATGCCATACGGGGTCTGCACCAGCGGGTAGAACAGGTTGATCAGCTGCGTGTTGGCGACGCCGTATGCCACGACACCGGTCAGCAGCAGGCCGGACGCCATCCAGTTGTAGACGCGCAGCATATACGCGCGCAGGCCAGCGTCGATGACCGCCGCATTGGTGGCTGACGCCGGAGCATAAGCCCGATAGTCGGGAGTGTAGGCCATGGCCCAGTGATTCCTCAGGTTGAAGCGAAATGCTTCTTACGCATGCATCTTGTCCGAGTCCCCCGCATGATCAAGGGAAATCGGTTGCGGATTGCGACGGTTTAACATCAATCGTTCCGCAGATAGGGCGCCGGCCGCACCCGCAACGCCGCCGCAGTGCCGGCATAACCAAACCCGAGCATCATGACCACGCAGCCGCCCACCGTCAGCGCCAGCACGCCCGGCAGGAACGACCAGGGCGCATGCAGCAGGTAGTGCACCACCCCCCAACTCGCCAGCGTCCCCAGCCCCGCCGCGATCAGCCCGGCGGTGGCGCCGATCAGGCCGAACTCCACCAGCCAGGCGGCCCGGATCTGCGCCCGCGTGGCCCCCAGCGTCTTCAGCACCACCGCCTCCGCCACCCGGCGCCGCTGCCCGGCCGCCACGGCACTGGCCAGCACCAGCGCGCCCGAGGCGAGGGTCACCGACCCGGTGGCCGCCAGCGCGGTCGCCAACTGGCCCACCAAATTCGCCACCGATTGCAGGATGTCGGCGACGCGGATGCCGGTCACGTTGGGCAGCGCGTCGCTCACCGCCTGCAGCAAAGGCGCGTCCTCGGCCGGGGGCTCGCGGACCGTGGCGATGTGCATGTGGGGGGCGTGCTCCAGCAGGCCCGGCGAGGCGACCAGGGCGAAGTTGATCGCCAGCTGGCGCCACTGGATGGCGCGCAGATTGGCCACCTTCAGGTCCAGGTCGCGGCCGAGCACGTTCACCCGGATGGTGTCGCCGAGGTGGATGCCCCAGCCCTCCGCCAGCCCGGCATCCAGCGAGAGCAGCGGCGGGCCGTCGTAATCGGCCGGCCACCACTGACCGGACACGACGATGGAGCCACGGGGCACGTCGGCGGAATAGGTCAGGCCGCGGTCGCCGCGCAGCGCCCATTCGCTGCCGGGTTTCACGTGCACCTGGTCCACGGGCACGCCCTTCAGCGACACGATGCGGGCGCGCAGGCTGGGCACCTGGTGCAGGTCCGCGGTGCCGGGGATGGCGTGCACGATCTGCTCGAACTGGGCGAGCTGGGTATTCTGGATGTCGATGAAGAAGAACGAGGGCGCGGCCTCGGGCAGTTGGCCCAGGATCTGGCGGCGGATATTACCCTGGATCAGCGCGACGGCAGCCAGGGTGGTCAGGCCCAGGCCGAGCGCCACCAGCAGCAGCGGCGCCTGGCTGGCGGGGCGGAACAGGTTGGCGACGCCGAGCCGCAGCGGCACCGGGCGCCGTACGCCGGCCCGTCGCGCCGCCGCCATCAGCAGCCAGCCACCGGCGCGGAACACCACCAGCGTGGCGGCCGCACTGCCGCAGAACCACAGCGCGAAGGCGCGATCGGTCGCGGTCCCGACGACGATGGCGACCAGCACCAGGACCAGCGCGATGTTGGCCACCCAGACGGCCCAAGGCACACCGCGGCCGGCGGGCAGCAGTGCGTCCCGGAACAGGGCGGCACCGGGGATCTGCGCGGCCCGCGCCAGCGGCCACAGCGCGAAGGCCCCCGCGGTCAGCGCGCCATACAGGGCCGCCAGCGCGAGCGGCCCGGGGTAGATGCCCGCCGACGCGGGCACCGGCAGCAGATCGCCGAACAGCCAGAGCCCCAGCACCGGAAGCGCGGCCCCGAACGCCACACCGATCACGATCCCTGCCGCGCAGAGCAGCCCGACCTGCAGCAGGAACACCTGCAGGATCAGCCCCGACCCGGCCCCCAGGCAGCGCAGCGTCGCGACCGTGCGCGCCCGCGCTTCCATCCAGGCCCGCACCCCCGTGGCGACGCCGATGCCGCCGACCAACAGCGAGCACAGGCCGACCAGCGACAGGAACAGGCTGGTCTGGTCCACGGCACGGCTGACGCCGGGTGCGGCCTCGGTCGCGTCCCGGATGCGCCAGCCGGAGTCCGGGAATGCGGTGCGGATGGCGGCGGTGAACGCCTTCGGGTCGGTGCCCGGCGGAAGCAGCAGCCGCCACTCGTAGTTCAGCAGCGAGCCGGTCTGCACCAGTCCGGTGGACGGCAGCGCCGCGGCGGCGATCAGCACGCGGGGGCCGAGGATGGCGAGACCGTTGGCATGATCCGGCTCGCTGGTCAGCGCGGCCCGCAGCACGAAGCTGCCGGTGCCGATGCGGACCGGGTCGCCGGCATGCAGGTGCAATCGGGCCAGCACCAGCGGATCGGCCACCACGCCGCCGTCCAGCGCCTGGGGCAAGGGGATCGCCGGGTCGAGCACGGCGGTGCCGACCAGGGGGTAGGCCGGGTCGACGGCCTTCAGTTCGATCAGTTGCCGCTGGCCGGAAGGGGCCACGAGCAGCGAACGCATGGTGACGATCTTGGACACCTTGGCGCCACGCTGGGTCAGCCACGGCAGTAGCGCGTCCGGCAGAGGCTGCGCGCCGCCATCGACCGCGAGGTCGCCGCCCAGCAGCGCTGCGCCATTGTCGGCCAGCCCGGCATCCACCGCCGCCCGCAGGCTGCCGACGGCCGCGATCGCCGCGACGCCCAGCGCCAGGCAGGCCAGGACCACCCGGATGCCACGCACGCCGCCGCGCAGGTCGCGCAGCGCCAGCCGCCACGCCAGCCTCACGCCACGGGCTCGGTCACGCGGCCGTCGGCAATGCGGATTTGACGGCCACAGCGGGCGGCGAGGGCCGGGTCGTGCGTGATCAGCAACAGGGTGGTGCCGTGCTCGGCCTGCATGCCGAACAGCAGGTCCATCACGGTGCGGCCGGTGGCGGCGTCCAGGTTGCCGGTGGGCTCGTCGGCCAGCAGCAGGCGGGGGGCGGGGGCGAAGGCGCGGGCGAGGGCCACGCGCTGCTGCTCGCCACCGGACAATTGGCCCGGCAAGTGGGTCAGGCGGTGGCCCAGCCCGACGGCCCGCAAGCTGTCCGCGGCCCGGCTGGTGGCGTCGGCGCGGCCGGCCAGTTCCAGCGGGACGGAGACATTCTCCAGCGCCGTCATGGTGGGGATCAGGTGGAAGGCCTGGAACACGATGCCGACGGTCGCGCGGCGGAAGCGGGCGAGTGCGTCCTCGTTCAGGGCGGTGAGATCGTTGCCGGCGACCGAGACGCTGCCGCCGGTCGCGCGTTCCAAACCCGCCAGCACCATCAGCAGGCTGGTCTTGCCGGACCCCGAAGGACCCACGATGCCGACTGCCTCCCCTGCCTGCACGTCCAGATCGATACCGCTGAGGATGTTGACCGGCCCTGCCGCCGCGGGCACCGTCAGACGGAGGTCCCGCACCCTGACGAGAGGTGCGGTTATCGGAGGAGTGATGTCCATGGTTCCTCCATATGGCCCCGCACGCCGGTGGGCACAGGCGGCGCTCGCCATCTTGCTGCTTTTACACCCGGCCGTCGCGGGGGCGCGGACGGTGAAGCTGCTGGTGTTCGGCGACTCCTTGGCGGCGGGCTACGGGCTGGCGCAACCGGATGGATTCCAGGCGCAATTGGGCCAGGCGCTGAAGGCGGATGGGCTGGACGTGCAGATCCTGGACGGCGGCGTGTCCGGCGACACCACCGCTGGCGGCCGCGACCGGCTGGATTGGGCGCTGGCCGACAAGCCGGACGCGGTGTTGGTCGAGCTGGGCGGCAATGACGGGCTGCGCGGCACCGACCCGAAGGAAATGCAGGCCAACCTCGTCGCCATCCTGGACACCTTGCAGCACGATCACCTGCCGACCCTGCTGTCCGGCATGGTGGCCCCACCCAATCTCGGGGCGCCCTATGGCAAGGAATTCGCCGGCGTGTTCGCGACGCTCGGCAAGCGGCCCGGGCTGCTGTACGACCCGTTTTTCCTGCAGGGCGTGGCGGGTGACCCGGCGCTCAACCAGGCCGACCACATCCACCCGAATCCCCTCGGCGTGAAGCGCGTGGTCGCCCGCATCAAGCCCGCCGTGGAGCAGCTGCTGCGGGAGGTTCCGGCTGCGTCGTGAGACTGTTCGTCGCCCTGGATTTGCCGCCGGAGGTGCGCATCCGGCTGGGTCGTCTCGCCACCGGGCTACCGGGCGCGCGCTGGCTGCCGCCTGAGAACTATCACCTGACGCTGCGGTTCCTGGGCGAAGTGCCGGGTCACCGGGCGGAGGAGCTGGACGACGGGCTGGCGGCGTTGCGGGGCAAGCGGTTCGAGCTGCGGTTGAGCGGCGTTGGCGTGCTGGAGAAGGCCGGCCGGGCGCAGGCACTGTGGGCCGGGGTGGAGCGCAATCCGCAGCTGGAGCATCTGCAGGCCAAGATCGAGACCGCGATCCAGCGTGTCGGGTTCGAGCCGGAGCGGCGGCGTTTCATGCCGCACATTACGTTGGCGCGGTTGGACAACTCTCCGCCGGGCAAGCTGGCGGAATGGATCCAGGCACACAATCTGCTGCGGGCCGACCCGGTGGCGGTCGAGCACTTCACTCTGTTCTCCTCGCTGCTGGGCAAGGAGAGCCCCGTCTACACAGCCGAGGTGGAATACCAGCTTGCTTGAGAACCCCGCGCCTATGGCGCGACCCCATGACGAGAACCCCGCGCCGATGACGCGACCCCATGACGACCTGGAGATGGCAGCCGCGGAAGCCCGTGCGTGCATCGCGTGCGCCGATAAGCTGCCGCTCGGCCCCCGCCCGATCCTTCGGGTGTCGACGACGGCGACGGTGCTGATCGCGAGCCAGGCGCCGGGCACCAAGGTGCATGTCAGCGGGACGCCCTGGACGGACGAGAGCGGCAAGCGGCTACGGCTGTGGTTGGGGATGACGCCGGACGAGTTCTACGACGTGGCGAAGGTGGCGATCCTGCCGATGGGGCTGTGCTACCCCGGCCGCCTGCCAAAAGGTGGCGACTGCCCGCCGCGACCGGAATGCGCGCAACTCTGGCGGCCTCGTTTGCTCGGCTTGATGCCGCAGTTGCGGCTGACGCTGCTGGTGGGGAGCTATGCCCAGGTGGACGCGCTCGGACGGGGGCCGATGACGGAGCGGGTGCGGAATTGGCGGGAGTACCTGCCGCGGTATTTCCCGCTGCCGCATCCGTCGTGGCGTACGGGGGTGTGGGAGACGCGCAACCCGTGGTTTCAGACGGATGTACTGCCGGGATTGCGGGCGGAGGTGAGGCGAGTGTTGGCGGGGTAAGTGGGCTGTCTACTCTCCGAGGAGATGCAGCGTGATTTCCCGGCGGTGCGGCGCCGTCCGGTGCTCCCACACGTAGATCCCCTGCCACGTTCCCAGCCCCAAACGGCCGTCGATGACCGGGATCGATAGCTGGGTTTGGGTTAGGGCCGCGCGGATGTGGGCCGGCATGTCGTCCGGGCCCTCGGTGTCGTGGCGGTAGCCGACATTCTCCGGCACGAGCCAGCTGAAGAACGATTCGAGGTCGGCGCGGACGGTCGGGTCGGCGTTCTCCTGGATCAGCAGCGACGCCGAGGTGTGGCGGATGAACACGGTCAGCAGTCCCGTTGCGAGCCCTGCTTGAGTGGTCCAGGCAGCGATCGGCTGGGTGATCGGGACGAGGCCTTTGCCTGCGGTCTCGACGGTCAGAGTGTGGGTGAGCTGTTTCAAAACACGGCCACGCAGATGATGCCGGCGACCATCAAGGCGGCGCCAACCAGGCGGCCGATGCCGGCGGGGTGCACGTCGAAGCCGACCAAACCCCAGTTGTCCAGCGCGATCGAGGAAATGATCGCGGCGGTCACTGTCAGTCCGGTGAACAAACCTGCGCCGAGTTGTCCGGGTGCGACGAGCATGGACACGATGTACAGCGCGCTGATCAGGCCGCCGCACCATGCCCACCATGGCACGGAGGAAATCTTGGCGGTCGGAAAGCTTCCGCCCACGAAGGCCGTGGCGACCGCCAGGCACAAGAGCGAGATGAGCGAGAACAGAATAGAGGGCCACCAAGGGCCCCCGAGCGTCTTGGTCAATTTGGCATTGGCGCCGGATTCGACCGAGGTTAGAGCTCCAGCGATTGCTACGAAGACATAGAGGAGAGGTTTCACAGGCCGCCAACGCTGCGTCGTGGGCGGAGTTCGGTTCGTGGTCCCATCGGCACTGACGATGCCCGAGAGTGCCCCTCGTCGGATTGGCTGCCACCTCCCCGCAGGTGGGGAGGCGGCGGCGGCGCTTCTTAGGCTAGCCTAACGGTGCCGTGACCGCCGGGCTGGGGAGATTCGCCGGTCACGACTGCTTTCACGTAGCCGTAGGCATGGAGCATCGTGGACGACGGGGCGTCCCAATACTCGGCCTGCTGCACGGTGATTTCCAGCAACGCCACCTCCGGATCGGCCTTGCCCTTCGGGAACCATGTCTTCAGCGACTCGGTCCAGTGTTCGTCGATCGCGGCCTTGTCCTTGACGAGCTTCGCGGTGCCGGACACCGAGACGTAGTCCTGCTTGCCAGGGTGGGCGTAGGCCAGATTCACGCGCTCGTCGTGTTCGACCTCGGAGACCTTGTGGGCACTCGCCCGGGTAAAGAACCAGAGCTTGCCGTCGAACTCCTTCTGCGACACCGCCATGGGGCGGCTGCGGAGGTACTCGCCGCCCTCGGTCACCATCATGGCAACCTCGACCGTCTTGATCAAGTCCCAGAGCTTCGCGGTGTCATTGGTATCGGTCACGGTTCATGCCTTCCGAGCAGCGTCAACTAGGTCGGGAAAACGAACGGGATGGTGCAATGGTTCCGTCGACGGCGCAGCCCCGACTATGACGGGGCGGTGGTGAAGCGGGGGCTGGCATCCTATCTTTCGGCCATGACAGCGACCCCTGCCTTCCTCGATGCCAACCGCCCGGACGTGCCCGACATCGTCGTCGCCCGGGGTATCACCCCCTTCCACCTTCCAGGACAGCCAGTGCGCGGACGGCTCGTGCGGCTCGGCCCGCTCGCCGACGCCCTGCTGACCCGGCATGACAACCATCCGGCCGTGACCCGGCTGTCCGGCGAGGCCCTTGCCCTCGCGGCCGCGCTTGCCGCGGCACTGAAATTTCAGGGCTCCTTCAGCCTGCAGGCGAAGGGGGACGGGGCGGTGACGATGCTGCTGGCGGATTGCACCGAGGCCGGTGCGCTGCGCGGCTACGCCCGGGCGGACACGACCAAGCTGACCGCGGTGCTCGCGGCCGACGAGGCTCCGAATGCGGCGGCGTTGCTGGGGCAAGGTTATCTCGCCTTCACGGTGGACCAAGGGCCAGACCGCGAACGTCACCAAGGGATCGTGTCGATCGAGGGGGACGCGCTGGGCGACATGGCGCTGCACTACTTCAGCACAAGCGAGCAGCTGCAATGCAGCCTGCGGCTTGCCTGCGAGAAGACGCTGGCGGGCTGGCGCGCCTCGGCGCTGATCCTCGAACGTGTGGCCAGCGAGGGTGGGATCGAGGGCAACAGCACCGAGGACGACGACGAGGCTTGGCGAGCCGCAACCATACTCGCCGCGACCGTGACCGATGCGGAATTGCTGGATGACAACCTTCCGTCCGACCAACTGATCTGGCGGTTGTTCGGTGCAGAGGGCGTCGCCGCTGACCGGCCGCGCGCGCTGGCCTATGGCTGCCGCTGTTCCCGCTCGCGCCTGTCGGAGATCCTGGAGGGCTTCGTACCGGAGGATCTCGACGATATGGCCGTGTCCGGCGACATCGTCATGACGTGCGAGTTCTGCAATCTCGACTTCCGGTTCGAGCGAGGCGAGGTGCGGGGCCGGGAGCCGGAAGAGCGTCGCGTCGGCCCGGGCTGACCGCAGCATTTGACGGGCACGCCGGGCGTGGCAGGGTGCGCCACTTCGTTGGCTGAGGAGATACCATGATCGGGCGCCGGTTCGTGCTGCTGCTCCCCTTGTTCGCGGCCGCCTGTGGCGACGAGGGCCCGCCTCGCAGCTTCGCGATGCCGAGTTACAGCTATCTGACGCCGATTCGGCTGAACGTCGCCTCGATCGAGATCGATGACCGCTCGCCGCCGTCGAATGACAACTCGCTTACCCAACTCTCGCCGCTACGACCGGCGGATGGGCTCAAGCAGATGGCGAACGATCGGCTGGTGGCGGCGGGAACGGTGGGCCGGGCGGTGTTCGTTATCGACACGGCGATGCTGCAGCGGGTGCCGGGTGGGATCGAGGGGACGTTGGCGGTGCATCTGGATGTGTTCGCCGGACAGGGTGGTGACCGGGCCGGCTATGCCGAGGCGCGGGTGGCACGCCGCCGCACGAGCAACGATACGGACGAAGATTCCCGGGCGGTGTTGTATGACTTCACCACGCAGATGCTGAACGACATGAACGTGGAATTCGAATTCCAGGTGAAACGGTCGCTGAAGGATTGGCTGCAGGCCACGGCCGGAACCGCGCCCCCGCCCCCCGCGGTGCAGGAGCAAACCCTCGCGCCACCGTCGCTCTCCGGACCGGCACCCCGGCTTCGGTAGGACGGCGGGACGTCCAGGTCGTCAGCTTTTCAGTTTAGCGAGTTCGTCCAGCACGGTGGCTGCGCTCAGGATTTCCGGCAGCACGACCGGGTCGCGGCCAGGCGGATAGAGGACGTAGAGCGGCACGCCATCGCGGCCAAGTTGGTGGAGATAGGCCGAGATCGTGGGGTTCTTGCTGGTCCAGTCGCCCTTGAGATAGGCCACGTGGGAGCGGGCGAAGGCGTCCTGCACGGCTGCGGGTGAGAGCGCGATCTCCTCGTTGACGAGGCAGGACAGGCACCAAGCCGCGGTCATGTTCACGAAGACGGGGCGGCCCTCGTTGCGAAGCTCGTCGAACCGTGCCGTGGTGAATGGCTCGGCTGGGTCGGCGTGGGTTGCGCTCCCGGTGTAGAGCAGGCCGGCCAACGCGATACCGACCACCGCGGCGGCGCCACGCGCGATGTTGCGCCCCCAAACGCTGCTGCGATTGGCCAGGCCGAGCAGCCAGGCCCCCGCACCGACGGCGACCAGGCCAGCGCCCACCATGAGCACACCTGCCGGGCCCGATTGCTGACTGACGACCCAGACCAGCCACACCGTCGCGGCATACATCGGGAATGCCAGGAGTTGCTGCAAAGTCACCATCCAACCGCCGGGCCGGGGGAGGATGCGCGACAGGCGCGGAATGGACGCGAGCACCGCGTAGGCAGGGCCAAGCCCACACCCAGCCCGGCGAACACGAGTAACGAGGCCTCGGCCGGGAGAGCCAGGGCCCCTGCGATTGCCGTTCCCATGAACGGGGCGGTACAGGGCGAGGCGACCACGACGGCCAGCACGCCGGTCAGGAAGCTTCCGAGATGGCCGGGCTTGCTGGTCAAGCTCTGGCCACGGCCCATCAGGCTCGATCCAACGGTAAACACGCCGGAGAGGCTGAGCCCGACGGCGAACAGCACCCAGGTTACAGCGATGACGAAGCTGGGGGATTGGAACTGGAAGCCCCAGCCGTCGCCATCCCCGGCCTCGCGTAGCGCCGTCAGGAGCGCACCCAGGGCGGTGAAGGACCCGACGACACCGAGGCTATAGCTGGCGGCCTCCATGCGCACCCGGCGCATGTCGGTGCCTGACAGGCGAGCGAGGGCCATCGCCTTCATTGCTAGGATCGGGAAGACGCATGGCATGAGGTTGAGCAGAAGCCCGCCAGCCAGGGCCAGAAGCAGCAACGGGCCAAGAAGTGGGACAGGTTGCGAGGCTGCAATCGGGGTCGGCGCAACCGCGTAAGCCTGAGTCGCGCCCGACCGATCGGTGAGCGCTACGACGCCCTCGAGGGCTGGCGCACGGGCGGGCGGGGTCGGGTCGAGCTTCAGGGTGAGACTGTCCGCTTGGACGGTGGGACGCTGTAGATCGGCGTGCTCCACAAGTCCGGAGGCAGTCGGGAAGAATTCTGCCCTGGCCGTATCGTGCGGGACAGTCTTGCCGCTCAGCGTCAACGTTCCGTCGGGTGCTATCGTCGCGGCCCACGGGGCCGGTTGGGGCACGCGGGCGGTGGCGGCGCTGATCAGATCTGCTTCCGGCGATGGCGTGGGGACGCCAGGCGGGAGGGTCAGCGCGAGGTCCGCTTCTTCCGGAACGCAGATGTCCTTACACGCCAGCCACTCGGCATGGGCTTTGATACTGAGTTCGCCGGGTCCCGGGGTCAGGTCGAACGGCAGCACTACGTCGCCGGTGTAGGCGTAGGTGGTGAGCGTGCCCTCGGCAACGCGCTGCGGAAGCGGCCATTGGAGCGGCCCGGCATGCGCTCCCGGCGAGAGGGAGAGGTCCAGGCTGGGCGGGATCCCGGCATCACCCGGGTTTTGCCAGTAGGTATGCCACCCTGGCGTCAGACGCAGGCGAAGTGCGGCATGGAGCGTCGTGCCGTCGGCAACCCGGTTGGTAGCCGTGACAAGGGTGGCGATGCTTCGTGTCGATTGGACCGGTGGGCTTTCAGCAGCGAAGGCAGCCGGTCCGAGTGCACTGCCTAAAAGTGCGAGGCCGACGATGGCTGCATGCCGGGCGTGCCGCAGCATCGGCAAAGGTATCAGCCGAACTCGGTGGGAGCGCGTTGACCGATCATCGCCAACAATTCGCGCCGCGTGTCGGCATTGCTGCGGAACACGCCGAGCATGCGGCTGGTCACCATGCTTACTCCAGGTTTGTGAACGCCGCGCGTGGTCATGCACTGGTGCCCTGCTTCGATCACGACGGCGACACCTTTGGGCCGGAGAACCGTGTTAATCGCATCGGCGATCTGGACGGTCAGTTTTTCTTGGATCTGAAAGCGTTTGCTGAAGGCGTCCACCACACGGGCGAGCTTGCTGATGCCGACGACGCGATTGTCTGGCAAGTAGGCTACGTGGGCTCGGCCAATGATCGGCACCATGTGGTGCTCGCAGTAGCTTTCGAGCCGGATGTCACGCAGGAGGATGATCTCGTCGTAGCCATCCACCTCCTCGAAGGTACGTTCGAGTAGTGCGAGAGGGTCGACGGAGTAGCCGACGAAGAGTTCGCGGTAGGACCTTGCGACGCGCGCCGGGGTGTCGCGAAGCCCTTCCCGGGTTGGATCGTCTCCAGCCCATCGGAGCAATGTTCGGACGGCCGCTTCAGCGTCGGCCTGGGTGGGCTTGTCAGGGGGGAGCGAGTCCAAGTCCGAATATCCTGATGATGACTGCATATAGGCCCGCTTGGATAGCCACCAACCCTGGGTTCGCCAGTCAGTGGATCGGGCCAACGCCTTGGGGGCAGTCGAGGCTGAAGGCGGGGATGGCGACGTCGAACACCTCACCGGAGGACGCGACCGCCATCCGGTAGGAGCCCTGCATGAACCCGGACGGCGTGGTGAGCGGTGTTCCGGAGGTATATTCGAAAACGTCACCTGCCTCCAATACAGGCTGCTCACCAACAACGCCGGCACCTTCTACTTCGGTAACTTGGCCTTTGCCATCTACAATTCGCCAATTCCGACGAAGAAGCTGTACTGTTTCTTGGCCTCTATTGTATATCCGAACGCGGTAGGCCCAGACGAAGCGATTCTCGTCCGGGTCCGACTGGTCGTCCAGGAACGACGGCTGCACCGTGACTTCGATGGCTCGCGTGGTTTTGCTATAGCCCGCCTCCATCATTCAGCAGCCTGGCGCTCGCCGGTATCTGCCGCGATCGCGTCGAAGCCGCGCGCGAGATCGGCGCAGAGGTCAGCGACATCCTCCAAGCCGACGGAAAGACGGATTACGCCGTCGCTGATGCCGAGACGTTGCCGCTCCTCGGCGCCGATCCGCATGTGAGTGGTCGTAGCCGGATGCGTCGCCAGTGACTTGGAATCGCCGAGGTTGTTACTGATGGCGATCAGGCGCAGAGCGTTCATGAATTCGAACGCGGCTGCTTTGCCCCCGGCGAGTTCGAACGTGACGACGGTTCCGCCCGCGGACATCTGCGACATTGCCAGTGTATGCTGGGGATGATCGGGCCGGGTGGGATACAGGACGCGGCTCGTGGCCGCCTGCTGGCCGATGAACTCCGAAACGGCTTCGGCGCGGGTACAGCCGGCTTCGACGCGAAGCGCGAGCGTGTCGAGGCTTTTGAGCAGGACCCAGGCGTTGAAGGGCGCCAGGCTTGGACCGGTATTGCGAATGAAGGGTTGGAGCGTATTTTCGATCCAGTCCTTCGATCCGAGCACGGCACCGCCGAGCACGCGGCCTTGGCCGTCCATGTGCTTCGTGCACGAATAGACCACGATGTCTGCACCGAGTTCGAGTGGGCGTTGCAGCACCGGCGTTGCGAATACGTTGTCGACCACGACCAAAGCACCCGCTTGGTGGGCGAGGGCACAGACTGCGGGAAGGTCGATCACGTCCAGCATCGGGTTCGACGGGCTTTCCAGCAGCACCATGGACGCGGGACGCTGGAAGGCGGCACGCCAGGAATCGAGGTTGCTGCCGTCGACGAACTCGAACTCGATGCCGTAGCGGGGCAACAAGTTCGAGATGATCCAATGGCAGGAACCGAACAGTGCGCGGGACGCAACGAGACGCTCGCCGGTTTTCAGATGCGACAGCATGGTGGCATGAATGGCCGCCATCCCCGTCGCGGTGACCCGGCAGGCCTCGGCGCCCTCCAGGGATGCCAACTTGTCCTGCAACATCTCCACGGTGGGGTTGCCAAAGCGGGAGTATTGGAAGCGTGGCGCGGTTCCGTCGAACGCGGCCTCAGCTTGCTCCGCCGTGTCGTAGACGAAGCCGGAGGTAAGAAAGAGCGCTTCGCTCGTCTCGCCAAAGCTCGTCCGGGCTGTACCTGCGTGCACGAGACGCGTCGAAAGGCGGTAACCACCATTGCTCAATTGTCGGCCCTCCCAGCAATCGGCTGCCGACGGCAGCATCGATCCAATTTGGCCGTCGAGAGCCCGTCAGCGTCCGTCGACGGCGCTGGCGAGGCCTCTTTAGCGCGCTTGTTTAACCTCGCCGCAATCCGGCCGGACAAATCACGAGGGGTGCCCAGCCTAGCCCCTCACGGCTTGCACGGTCAATGAGAGCTTCTTATAACGGCGCGGACCGCAAACGCGGGTGTAGTTCAATGGTAGAACGGCAGCTTCCCAAGCTGCATACGAGGGTTCGATTCCCTTCACCCGCTCCATTGCACAAATTGCTGACACATCACGCCGATAGGTGCCGCTGTTTCACGTGAAACAAAGCTGAGTGCCTATCGTGACCTGCTCGTACGATGGGGCAAGTCGCTGAACTTGTCGTCCGAGCGGGACAGCGATGCGCCGGGCTTTCAAAGCCATATCGATGACAGCCTCTCCCTCGTGGACCGTATCCCCCCCGCTATCGACCGGCTGATCGACCTTGGCTCGGGGCAAGGCTTTCCGGCGATCCCGGTCGCGATCGTAACAGGCGTCGCCATCGACCTGATTGAAGCGGACCGCCGCAAGGCCGCATTCCTCACGACGGCTCTGGCGCAGCTGAACCTCCCGGGCCGGGTCTGGCCTGCTCGGATTGAAGTCGCTGCGGTCGCACCCAGCCTCTGCATCACCGCTCGCGCCTTGGCGCCACTGCCGAGGTTGTTGGATTTGGCGAAGCCATTGCTCGTGCCAGGTGGCACCTGCTTGTTCCTGAAGGGCCCCGGGGTCGAACGGGAAATCCTTGATGCTGCCCGGGGGAATACGTTCGACTCCGAGGTTTTTCCGACACCCTCACCGCGCTCTTATCTCGTCAGAATCACCGGGCTACGATAGGAGTGCCCCGTGCAACATCCTACCTCCCCGGCCAGACCGCGAACGATCGCCGTCGCTAACCAAAAAGGCGGCGTCGGCAAGACCACCACCGTGCTCAACCTGGCCACCGCCCTCGCACAAGACGGCTACCGAGTGCTCATCATCGATCTAGACCCACAGGGAAATGCCTCAACCGGCATCGACATCGCCCGCGGTGATCGCACACCCGGCTGCTATGCAGCTCTGATCGGACGCGAGCCCACTCAGGCATGCGTGCGCACCACCCAAGTTCCCAACCTGTCGATCATTCCAGCCGAACCAGAACTAGCGGGAGCGGAAATCGACCTCGTAGGCATGCCCGCGCGGGAGTTCCGTCTACGCGACCTACTCGCAAATCTGGACGAGTACGACGTCATCTTCGTCGATTGCCCTCCCAGCCTTGGCCTGCTCACACTGAACGGCCTGGTCGCCGCCAGCTCCATCCTCGTCCCGCTGCAATGCGAATTCTTTGCCTTGGAAGGCTTGAGCCACCTGGCCCAAACCGTCGACCGCGTTCGCGCATCGCTGAATCCGGCCGCTATCATCGATGGGATCGTCCTCACCATGTATGACCGCCGCAACAACCTGTCGGAACTGGTGGCGGCCGACGCCCGGACGTTCTTTGGCAAACGCGTCTATCGGGAGGCCATCCCCCGCAGCGTGAGGGTGTCCGAGGCACCCAGCCACGGAAAACCCGTGATCCTCTACGACCGGCGTTCAAGCGGCGCGGAGGCCTACCTTCGGGTGGCAAAAGAATTCTGTCAGCGGCTCCAACTCGTGCCAGTCGCGCTCGCCGGATGAAGGAAGCACCCCGCCTTGGCCGTGGACTTGCCTCGCTGTTCGGCGACACGGCGCCCGGTCCCAACACTAATACTACAGCTGGCTCGACCCGCATCGATGAGCTCGAGCCCAACCCGTTCCAGCCACGCGGCGCGATCACCGATGAGGATCTGGTCGAACTCACCGCATCGATCCGCGAACAAGGCCTGCTGCAGCCGATCCTCATCCGCAACCATCCCGAACGTCCCGGCCGCTACCAGATTATCGCCGGCGAACGTCGCTGGCGCGCCGCCAAACTCGCCGGACTGACCTCGATCCCGAGCTTCCTCCGCGACCTACCGGATACCGCCGCAAGCGCCGCAGCCCTCGTGGAGAACCTGCAACGGCAAGACCTCAATCCAATCGAGGAGGCTGAAGGCTTCAGACGACTCATCGACGATTTCAGCCTGACCCAGGATGAGCTCGCAAAAGCCATCGGCAAATCGCGGAGCCATGTCGCAAACCTGCTCCGGCTGCTGCAGCTGCCCGCAACGGTTATAACCCACGTCCGCAAGGGCACTCTCTCCGCCGGGCATGCCCGGGCCGCGCTCGCGTGCAGCGACCCGGCGGACGCCGCCGAGCTCATGATCAGCCGCGGACTGAGCGTCCGGCAAGCCGAAGCACTGGCGACCGCAAGGACCCAGGAGCCGCCGGTACGAACGAAGCTACCCACTGAGCTCGAACAGGGAACCGCCAATCTCCGCGCGGTCGAGCAGGATCTCTCCGAACAGCTCGGCCTGAAGGTCACCATCAGCTTCAACGGCCATGGCGGCACCATCAGCCTGCGTTATACGAACCTCGACCAGTTGGATCATGTCGTCGAGCGGCTCGGACGGCAGTGACCGCCGACAACTGACCTAGCGGCGCGCGTGTCGAGCAGCGGCGGCGGACAAAAGCCGCGCGGCAATCGCGAAATCGGGTGATGCGGCCCGTTTACACGCGACGTCCGCCTCGCGGATCGCCCGGCCGAGCGCCTCCAACGACGTCGTCCGCCAACGCTCCACATCCTGCAGAAACGCCGCAGCCTGACGCGGATACAGCGGCGGAGCGAGCGAACGACACGCCTCTTCCGGTGTTTTGCCAGTGTCGATGAGCAGCCGGACCTTCAGCAAACGCTGCACCTGGCCGGACAAGACCGCCAAAAGTCCGGGACCAGTGGCCCCTTCTCGCTGCAATTCATCGAGCAAAGCGTCACACTGCGCGACGCGGCCCGACAGCGCGGCGGCGACAGCACTGCCAAGGGAGGTCTCGAGCGACGACGCGCAACAGAGCTGCGCCATCTCCAGATCGACAGTCCCGCTGCCCGCAGCAAACACCGTGAGCTTCTCGAGTTCAGCGCGGCGCGTGATCGACTCACCCGCCAACTCCTGCGCCAGGAACGCTAGTGCATCCGGAGTGGCACTCAGGGAAACTTCTGCCAGCGCCGTTTGGATCTCAGACGCAACCCGGCCCGAATTGCTCATGTAGCAGGCGATCGCCCCCCATGACGCCTGACGCTCCGCATAAGCCCGCAATTTGGATCGTGCAGGCAGTTCACCGGCTTCCAGCACCAGCAAGGTGTCCTCAGGACGCACATGCAGCTTTTCAAGACCGGCGACGAGCCCATCACTTGCATCTTGGACGTGGATGACCCGGCGCCCTCCACCCAGGGCCAAACCGCCGACCTCGTCTCGCAGCCGCCCATGCTCTTCCCGGGTGAGCGTCGTGCTTCGAAACGGACTTGCCTCTGTACCGACTACGCCGCGGACGGCGGCGAGGGCCCGATCGCGCACGAGGCCCCAATCCTCGCCGTAGACCAGGATCCCCGCTAGTTGGGCAGAGTTCTTCAGGATGCCCGACACCTGGTTCGGCTGAACCTTCATTCGCCAGTTATCCGATGAACTAGGCCGCGGTGGGATGCCGGTCGAAGTAGGACGCAATCTGTAAGGTGATCTGGTCCGCGATGGCCTCGGCGATGCGCCGGCCAGCCGTCTCGCCCTCTAGATCAGCCGCGAAATACTGTTGGTCGATGATGTTCACACCATCCAGGGCGCGGGCAACCCCGCTCGTCACCACTGTCTGAGCCGGGTTCAGTTGCTTGAGGTACCAAGTACCCGTCCCGGTCAAGCGCGTTCGGGTCGTGCTGGAGTCCTGCTGGACGCCGATCGTATCGCCGGCTACACCGTAACTGACACTCAGCGTAAATCGCTTGGCGACGGCATCTCCCCGGTCGAACCGTTGCTGCAGGAACTGCCGCAGCAACTGTCCTCCCCGCTCAGGGATGAGCGCGACATCGACTTCGGCAAGCTCGCGCTGCGCACCCGATGCCGTGCCTCGCGTGGCGTAGACCGGCCGGAAACCACAACCCGACAGCCCTACTGCCACGCCCGCCACGAGCGCCCGTCGCCCAAGCACGGCAGATTTCGCCATCATGCCGCGTCCACGACGACGAAGTTCACGATCCGCCCCGGCACATAGATCTGCTTCACGACCCGTTTGCCAGCCAACAGCCGCGCAACGTTCTCTTCCAGCGCGGCCGCGGCAAGCACTGCCTCCTTGTCCGCCTCCGCAGGAACCGAGATGGTGCCCCGCAGCTTGCCACCGACCTGAACCGCAATCGTGACCGTGTCGACCACGGTCAAGGCGGCATCGGCGACCGGCCACGACAGGTCCGGCCGTCCAGCCTGCTCAGGATGCAAGTTGACCAGTGTCTCGGCTGCCAAATGGGGCATCATCGGCGCCAACAGCCGGCAGAAGATGTTCAGCGTCTGCCGGACGATGACGCTCCCGGAGTTTGCCCGGTGTTCCTCGGCGATGGCACTCAGCAGCTCGTGCAACCGGGCCACCGCGATGTTGAACGCAAACTGATCGAGCGCCGTGGTCACCGCAACAATGGAGCGATGCGCCATCCGCAATAGGCCCAGCGCGCCATCGGTCTCGGGCCCGCTGCCAGACCCTTCTTCGGTCACCGAAGCGGCGAGGCGATACAGCCGCTGTGCGAAGCGGTGCGCACCCGCGATGCCGGTCTCCGTCCACTCCATGTCGCGCTCGGGGGGGTTGTCCGACAGCACGAACCAGCGCGCGGTGTCGGCCCCATAGCGCGCGATGATGTCCTGCGGATCGACAGTGTTCCGCTTGGACTTCGACATCTTATCGTTCGGGCCGACCACCAGCTCCAGCCCGGTCGACCGCTCCACCGCGCGGGCCCCTGGCAGAAGGTCGACCTCCGCAGGGTACAGCCACCGGCCGTCCGGCGCGCGATAGCTCTCATGGGTGACCATGCCCTGGGTGAACAACCCGGCGAACGGCTCGTCGACCGCGACCAGGCCGGCGTCATGGATGGCCCGTGTGAAGAACCGCGCATACAGCAGGTGCAGGATCGCGTGGTCGATGCCGCCGACATACTGGTCGACCGGCAGCCAGTGGTCGGCGGCTGCAGGAAACACCGGATCCGCCGCCTGCGGGCTGCAAAAGCGCGCGAAATACCAGGAACTGTCGACGAAGGTATCGAGCGTGTCGGTCTCGCGCTGCGCCGGGCCGCCGCACGCCGGGCAGGGCACGTTGCGCCAGGCCGTGTGCCGATCCAGCGGATTACCCGCCCCTTCGAACGTCACGTCCTGTGGCAAGACGACCGGCAGCTGATCGTCCGGAACCGGCACGACCCCGCAGGCAGCACAATGCAGCACGGGGATCGGGCAACCCCAATAGCGCTGCCGGCTGACGCCCCAGTCCCGCATCCGCCAATTGACGACGCCCTCACCCTGGCCCGCCGCCTGCAAACGCGCGATCACCGCCTTCGAAGCCTCGGCGGTCGTGAGGCCGTCGAGGAAAGACGAATTGATCATCTCGCCGGGGCCGTCATAGGCCTTGGCGCCAATCTCGAACCCGCTCGCCCGCTCACCCGGCGGCAAGACGACAGGCACGACGGGAAGATCGTACTTGCGGGCGAAGTCCAGATCCCGCTGGTCCCCGCACGGACACCCGAAGATGGCGCCGGTGCCATATTCCATCAGCACGAAATTGGCGATCCACACCGGTACGACGCGATCTTCGAACGGATGGCGAACATTCAGCCCCGTCGGGAACCCTCGCTTCTCGGCGGCTTCGATCGCGGCCTCGCTCGTCCCCATTGCGCGGCACTCGGCGATGAAACGGGCAGCCTCGGGGCTTGCCTGGGCTGCCGCGAGGGCCAGCGGATGCTCCGGAGCCACTGCGACAAACGACATGCCGAACAACGTGTCCGGACGGGTCGTATAAACCTCGATTTCGTCGAGCCCGGCAGAGGGTTGCTCCAACGCGAACCGCACCCGAGCGCCTTCGCTGCGGCCGATCCACTTGGATTGCATCGCCCGGACCCGCTCCGGCCACCGCTCGAGGCCGGGTAGCGCGTCCAACAGGGCGGGGGCGTAGGCGGTGATGCGGAAGAACCACTGCGCGAGCTGCCGTTTCTCGACCGGCGCGCCGGAACGCCAGCCGCGGCCGTCTACCACCTGCTCGTTGGCGAGCACCGTCTCGTCGACAGGGTCCCAGTTCACCCAGCTCAGCCGGCGCTCCACCAGGCCCTGGCGCATCAACGCCAGGAACAGCTTCTGCTGCTGGCCGTAATAGGCCGGGTCGCAGGTCGCGAACTCGCGCGACCAGTCGATGGACAGGCCCATGCGCTTCAGCTCGGCGCGCATCGAGGCGATGTTCCGCCAAGTCCACTCCGCCGGATGCACGCCGCGCTCGCGGGCCGCATTTTCCGCCGGCAGCCCGAACGCATCCCAACCCATCGGGTGTAGGACATTGAACCCGCAAGCGCGCTTGTAGCGGGCCACCACGTCGCCGAGCGTGTAGTTGCGCACGTGGCCCATGTGGATGCTCCCGCTGGGATACGGGAACATTTCAAGAACGTAGTATTTTGGCTTCCCGTCGCTGGGCACATCGTCGACGCGGAACGCGTTCTGGTCGTCCCAGGCTTGCTGCCACCGGCCTTCGATGCCGGCAAAGTCGTACCCTGTTGCGCGCTCCGGAGCGGTCTGCGCACTAAGCTCTTGCATCGTCACTGCTACCCATACGGCTGGCGCCGGGCCTTACTGGCTGGCGGTTTGTGCCCGCAGCTCGCGCGCCCGCGCCAACACCTTGTTTTCGATCTCGCCGGTCGTGGTCTGGCTGACCGACGCGTCGACCCACTGGCCGTTCTGCTGCACTTGGCGGAAGATCGACACGCGGATCCCGTCGGCGCGCAGCTGGCGGCCGAGGATGTACGCCGTCGCCTTGAACCGCTCGCCGCTGCTCGAGGGCGGCTGATACCAGTCGGTGATGATCACGCCACCGAACGGGTCGGCGGAGGCGAGCGGCATGAACGCGAGCGTGTCGAGGGCACCCCGCCACAGATAGGCGTTCACCCCCAGCGCCGCGCCGTCGTTCTGGCTGCCGCCGCCGGTGCCTTTGCCGACGCCGAACACGAGCCCGGAATCACCACCCATCTTGCCGCGCACGCCGTTGTCCACGCGATAGTCGTTATATTCGTTGTCGGCCACTGGCCGAATATTCGGCGTGCCGTTGTTGTTGCCGCACGCATCGAGCGCGAGCAGGCCGAGTGCCAGCACGCTGGGCGCCACCAGCTTGGGCAACTTCATAGCGAAAGCGGACTTGCGAGCGGACATTGTGGGACCTGTGTTCAGACGGCAGTCGGGTCGGTAGGTCTTCCTACAGCGTGTTCGGGCGAGCGCCAAGCATTCGCTGCGGTCCGGCAAAAGCAAACGGGCGGCAGATTGCTCTGCCGCCCGTTGTATCAAAGCCAGATCGAGGAGATTACCAGGCGAAGGAGGTGCCGAAAGCGAGCACCGACTGGTTGAGCTTGTTGTGCACGTCGGTCGCTAGGCCCACGTTCGAGCCGCCGGTGACCAGGTTCACGCCGTTCTGGTGGGCCTCTTCGTAAACGCCGGAAAGATACAGCGCCACGCCCGGTGCCAGCGAGTAGGTTCCACCCACTGCCAAGCCCGTGTCACGACGCTGACCACCCGTCACACCGCCCACCGTGAGCGGGGAAGCACCGCCCGCGATCGAGCTCGCGTTCGTAGCCGCGGTCTGGTTGCCTTCATACCAGCTCTCGCTGAAGGCGGCGCCGACGATCACCGGGCCGATCGTGTAGCTCAGGCTCGCGACATACGCATTGGAGTCGGGCTGGCCCTTGGTGACGAGGCCGCCGAAGCCGCCGCCGCCCGGCACGTTGTAACGACCGCGCTGATAGTTGCCGCTGACCGTCAACCCGCCGTAGGTCACGGCAAGGCCGAAGTCATACACGCTCAGGTCTTCGTTCCTGACGTGCTTCGGATCGATGGTGGAGCCCAGAACGCCGCTGTCATGCACGCGGCCGGAACCGTCGTAGGACGCGGTGCCGACGACGCCGAACGCGCCGAACGTGCCGCGGTAGCGAACGAGGCCTTCGTAGGTGTCCTTACGACGCGCGATGTCGGCCGTGCTCGTGGAGTTTAGCGCGTCGCAGCCCGGCGCGGCCGTGCTCGCGGCGCCCGACGTCAGCAACGAGTTGCCGTTGGTGAACTCGCCGTTGCTGCCGCAACCGGCGCCGTTGTCGTTGCCGATGGCCGCGGTGCTGGGCTCGTAAGACAGGCCGAAGTCGACGCCGTAGAACTGCGGCGACAGGTAGACCAGCTTGTCGGTGGAGTAGAGGTTGCCGACGTCGGCGAACGGGTAGGTGTAGGCGCCGCCGTTGGCGAGGAAGCCGGGCACGTCGCCGTTCAGGCCACCGTCGTCGAAGTTTTCGCCGGTGCCCGTCAGGAACAAGCTGGACGGCTGGTCGGACGAACCGAAGCGCACGCTACCGAACTTGTCGGTGCCGATGTAGCCCCACTCACGACGCAGATACAGTTCGCCGCGGTCGCGGTTCGAGGCTGTGACCGACCCATCGAGGCCGCCGCCGGCGGCACTCCCGCTGTCCTGCCGAATTTCGAGCGAGGCGCCATACTTCAGCCCGTTGGCCGCAACGCCGTCGAAGCCGGGATAGAGCCGGGCGTAGCCTTCGAACCCGTAGTTGGACAGACGGTTGCTGCCCTGCTGGTTCACGCCGCCGGTGGCAGCCGTCGCGCCGACTGCAGCGCCGCTGCCGGTCGTCGTGCCGTTCACGCCCGTCACGCCGTAGTTGGTCGTGCGAATCGCGCCCTGATCGGCAACGTACGCATATTGACGGAACCGGCCGTTGAGACGGACCGTTACTGTCCCGGGCGTCGGGTAAGATTGTCCGTCGGTCGAGTTATCCACCACTTGAGCGTCGGCATAAGCCGCGAAACCCATCGAGGCGCCCAGCGCGGCCACAGTGGCCAGCAGGAGCTTGCGCATTCAATCCTCCTCAGATCACCGGACATTCCGGCATACATTCCAGGCCCCGCCCCGTTCCCGTGAACCAAGCCCCAACACGCGTGGAGCAGGATCCGCAGAAGGGCGGGGGCAGCCAGACCTGGGCAGAGTATTGCGGCGCAGTTCACAATCTCGCAATCACTGACACGTACGGAGCATGGCATTTGCGAAACACTGTGGCGGCAAGGCCACATAGCGGGTTTGGCGCCGCCGTACGCGTTAAAACGACAGGAAAGTTCGAAAATGACGCTGGATACCGTTGAAGCGAGGCTGCAGCACGTCCGCGACCGCATCGCGTCCGCCGCAGCAGCCGCCGGCCGATCCGCCGCCGACATTACTTTGGTGGCAGTTTCCAAGACCCACCCGGCCTCCGACGTCGAAGCGGCGATCGCGGCCGGGCAGCTGTGTTTCGGCGAGAACCGCGTGCAGGAGGCCGACGCCAAATTCCCTGCGCTGAAACAGGTCAACCCGGCAGTCGCGCTGCACCTGATCGGCCCACTGCAGACCAACAAGCTCAAGGACGCACTTCGCGTGGCCGACGTGATCGAGACCCTCGACCGTCCTCGCCTGGCCGATGCTCTCGCCGCGGCGCTCGCCCGGGGCGAGCGGCTTCCCCAGTTGCTGATCCAGATCAATGTCGGCGAGGAGCCCCAAAAGGCCGGCATCGCACCCGGCGACGCCGACCGCTTCGTCGCGGACTGCCAGGAGCGGTTCGGCGCCAGCGTCGCCGGGCTGATGTGCATTCCCCCCGCCGGCGTGGACCCGAGCCCGTTTTTCGCCGGATTGGCCGAACGCGCCGCCCGCTACCGGCTGCCGATCGTGTCCATGGGCATGTCGGCCGATTACGATGTCGCCATCCGCCATGGCGCCACGCATGTCCGTGTCGGAAGCGCCATCTTCGGCAGCCGCCCGGCGCCGTGACCGCCGGGAGCAGGGCTCATGATCCGGCCCGCGCTTGAACAGTGGGTGCCACCAGGGTTATCTGCACCCCAAGCACGAGGCCGTACGCCGCTGCTATGCTGGGCGGAGTGACTGCGGGAACACTGCTCCCCCCGATTGGAGTGTTTGCATGAGCCTTGTCGCCAGTGCCCCGAGCGGGATACCCGAGGGTGTGCCAACGGGCGTACGCGGGCACACCCACGGCCCCGTGAAAGCCGGCGCGCTCCTCGCAGTCCTCGGCATCGTCTATGGCGATATCGGCACGAGCCCGCTCTATGCCTTCAAGTCCAGCCTGGACCATTTCGCCACCCAGGGCGTGGCCCAGTTCGAGATCCTCGGCATTCTGTCGCTGATCTTCTGGGCGCTGATCTTCATCGTCACGATCAAATACGTCGTGCTCGTCATGAGCGCCGACAACAAGGGCGAGGGCGGCATCCTTGCCCTGATGGCGCTGGCCATGCGCGCGGCGACCGATGGCCGGGGCAAGGCGGTGCTCGCCACCATCGGGATCATCGGGGCCAGCCTGTTCTTCGGCGACGGCGTCATTACCCCTGCGGTCTCGGTGCTCTCGGCCGTCGAGGGCCTCGAGGTGTCCGCGCCCGACCTGCAGCCCTACGTGGTGCCGATCGCCTGCGCCGTGATCGTGGGGCTGTTCGCCGTGCAATACCGCGGCACCGGCAAAGTCGGCCGGGTGTTCGGCCCGGTGATGGCGGTCTGGTTCGGCGTCATCGGCGTCCTCGGGCTGATCGAGATCGTGGCGCAGCCGACCGTGCTCTACGCCCTGTCCCCCCACTACCTGGTGCTGTTCTGCATCCGCCACGGCTGGCTCGCCTTCGTGGCCCTCGGGTCCGTGGTGCTGGCCGTCACCGGTGCGGAGGCGCTGTATGCCGACATGGGGCATTTCGGGGCCGCCCCGATCCGCTGGGCCTGGATGGGTTACGTGCTGCCCTGCCTGGTGCTGAACTATTTCGGCCAGGGCGCCCTGATCCTGCGCGACCCGGCCGCCATCGCCAACCCGTTCTTCCTGATGGCGCCGCCGGACCTGCGGCTGCCGCTGGTGATCCTCGCCACCATGGCGACCGTGATCGCCAGCCAGGCGCTGATCTCCGGCGCCTACTCGATCGCGCGGCAATGCATGCAGATGAACTTCCTGCCGCGCATGACGGTCACCCACACCAGCCTCACCGAGGAGGGGCAGATCTACGTGCCCCAGATCAACACCGCGCTGTTCATCGGCGTGCTGCTGCTGGTGCTCGCCTTCCGCAGCAGCGATGCGCTGACCTCGGCCTACGGCATCGCCGTCACGGGTACATTCATATGTACGAATATCCTGGCCGCCTTCGCGTTCCGGCGGCAGTTCGGCTGGTCGCGCCCGCTCGCGATCGGCGTGTTCGGCTTCTTCTTCGTCATCGACAGCGTGTTCTTTGCCTCCAACCTGCTGAAAGTGCCGGAGGGCGGCTACGTCCCGCTGCTGCTCGGCCTCGCTCTGATGGCGATGATGACTTCGTGGAAGCAGGGCCGCGACCTGATGCTGGCGCGCTGGAAGCAGGACAGCTTGCCACTGGCCTCGTTCCTCAAGCGCCTGCCGCAATCGCGCACCATCCGCGTGCCCGGCATGGCCGTGTTCCTGACCGGCACGCCCGACTACGTCCCAGCCGCCCTGTTGCACAACCTGAAGCACAACAAGGTCCTGCACGAGAAAGTCCTGTTCGTGACCGTCACCAACCTGGACGAGCCGGAAGTCGGGCCCGAGCGCCGCACCCAGGTGATCGAGCTGGCGCCGGGTATCCACCGGGTGCTGCTGAGCTATGGCTTCATGGAGAGCCCGAATATTCCCCGCGCGCTGGAGGATTTGCGGGCGCGGGGCGTGGACTACGACCCGATGCAGGTCAGCTACTTCCTGGGGCGTGAGGTGCTGGTGCGCGCCCTGGTGCCCAAGCTGCCGATCTGGCGGCTCTGGCTGTTCCTCGTGATGGTGCGCAACGCCGTGCCCGCGACCGTGTTCTTCCGCATCCCCAGCGACCGTGTGGTGGAGCTTGGCGTCCGCGTCGCGATTTGAGGCAACGCCGGTATCCCGTCCTGCGTTGACTCAGGTGGCTTCGTACGGGGTGGGTGATGGTGAAGGTGACGATGGTGCTGGCCCACGGGCCGGGTCACCCCGACGGAGACCTCAGCGACCGCATACACATGCGCGTCACCTTGACGCAACAGGGGCAGCTCGACCCGGCGGCCTGGGAAGGTGGCACCGTCCCCTGGCTCACCAGCCGCGAGCGCGACGGCCATCCGGTGCGGTCGGGGGAATTGGTCAAGATCGAGGATGGCTGGGCCTTGCGGGGCCTCGGCAATGAGGACGAGCCATTGTATAGCGTCGCGGCCCAGCTCGTCCGCCCGGGTGAGATCGTGCGGGTTTCACGGTTGGACGGCGACGAAATGCTATACCGAATCGTTGCCGTCGAGGCAGATTAGCAGGCAACGCCAACATGTTACCAAATCAGCCTCACGCATTGGTTTGTGGCGCGGCGGTGTCCGTTGGGTTAATGAAAGATAACTGCGCACGAGTCGCTGCCATGTTTTCGACCGATCTATGATCTTCGAACCGATGTTCCTGCCGGTCGCTGTCAGTACAGTGGTCGGCGCAGCGTTGATCGCGGCCGCATCATCTCGCCACGCATCGCAACGAGCGCGTTCCAAGGCAAGCGGTGGCCGATTGGAGCCGGTGTTGTTGGACGGAGAGCGCGCCGATTGGGCGCAGGCTCCGGTGCATGGCACCGCCTTGCTGATCCGCTACAACGAGCCGAGCGGCGAAGTGTGGGAGGGAATCATCCGGCCCAAGACCATCATGGGCCAGCGCGTACCCTCTCGCGGTGTGCGGCCGGACACCGTCAACGCGTTCTGCGAAACGCGGCAGACCATGCGGACGTTCGTTTACGCCAACATCGCCTGGGCCGCCGATGCGCGGTCGGGCGAGTTGATCGAAGACCTGTATCACTACCTAGGCGGCGCGCAGCCCGGCGGTGCGCCGGCGCCGGACTACCGGGACACCCGCACCCTCGCCGATAGCCGGGGATGGAAGCGGCATTGGTGACCGGGCGGCTACTGGCGCCTTAGTTCGTCTTTGCGCATCGGCATCGCGTCGACCGTCTGGAACAAATCCGCAGCCGCAATCGGGTGGTCGCTGCGCAACTTCACGCCGCCATCCTTGCCGATCAGCAGGACCTCGAACCCCTTGCCCGCAACCCCGTAACGCCGGCGAAGTGCGTCGTCGTCGCCGATGTGGCGAAGCAGCACGAGATCGCGCTCGGCCATACCCGCCTGTGCCGCGGTCACGGTGTGCGTCTGCTCGGCAAGGGCCGGGTCGTCTGCGTGGGTGGCGAAGGTGATCAGCACCCTCGACTTCCACAAATAGTCCGCCGGGTCGGCCGACGGGGCGGCGCTGGCCGGGACGATTGCCAGCATCAGGAACGGGATCGCCCAGGTGATGAGACCCATGACGCAGCCTACTTGCTGCGTGCCATGGTTGCGAGTGCAGCGCCGAGATCGGGCGGGACCCCGAGCAAGGTCAGGCTTGCCGGCAGATGTTTGTCCCAACCCTCCAGGGCATCCACGATCGCCTTGGCTTGCAGCGTGGCCAGGACGGGCGCCACCTTCTCGCCGGCATACCGGTCGTTCACGGCGCGCTGCACGTCGTGGTCGAACGTCCAGGTGCCGGCCCAGCCGATGAAGTCGACGCTGATCCCGCGGTCGCTCAGGAACTTCACCGCCTGCACCCGGACGGCGTCCATCACGGCGTTGTAGTCGTTGTTGGCCTGGTCGAAGGTTCGGCTGCCGATCTCGCGGCACACTGCCGTCTGCACCAGGCCGCGGCCGATGCCGTCCATGACCTGGGACAGGCTGCGCCCGTAATAGACGCTGGTGAAGATCACCGCCGGTTGCGTGCGGTCGCCCGTCGGGTTGTTGACCCCGAAGAAGTGCAGGAATTTGGGCGAGTTCTCGTCCGTCACCGACGCCGCGATACTGACTTCGGCCGTGATGTTGAGGCCGTCCTTCGTCTGGCAGGGGAAGCTTTCGTCACGGGCGGAGGTGCCGCGGTCCGTCGCTCTCACCCACTCCCGATTATAGGGTGCCCGGTCGACGATGATCATGCGGCCCGTCGGCACGTAGTAGTCGCGGTCGAACCAGTTCGCGCCACCGGAGTCGCGGAAGATGGCATGCGGGATGACGAAGCGCTTCAGGGCGATCTTGTTCGCCGCGAGGTAGGCCTCGGAATCGAGGTTGGTCTGGGTGTCCTTGTTGGCGCCCGTGTCCGGGATCCAGAAGGCCGACTCGTTCGGCATGATGGTGACGGCTTCGGCTCGGTTGGCCGTGTCGTAGTAGGCGAGGGCCGGGTTGGGCACGATCGCGGTCGCACCGAGAACGGCCAGAGCCGCCGGGACCAGCGCGCGCCGGGCCGGCTTCCACCAGATCAGGCACAGCGCGGCCAGGGTCAGCAGGGTGATCAGTGCGCCTGTGCCGTGAAAGAACCCCAGGCCGACGCTGGAGGCCACGGCGGCGGCGTTGCTGTTGTCGAATTGGCGCCCCGCCGTCTCGGCCGAGCCGATGGTGGCAAGCGGTTCGACGAAGGCGCGAACGGCCGCGGCCACCGCAAGGACGGCAGCAGAAGCAAGCAACCTGTACTTCATGAGTTTTGCCCTAAATGCCCGTGCGGTTGCCCGGCGATCGGTGTCCAGAGCGATGGTGCACCGCGCATAATCCGACGTATCCACCGAGCCATGGTCGATCCGGTCAAAGCACGATCCACAAGATGCGCCTGGCTTCGGTTCGCTCGTAGATCGTCCGCTCGCATAGCGGACACGTGCGAGTCGCGCGCCTGGTTGGAAGTGAAACTGGCGGCGCGGGCTCGCATCTTCGCCGTTCGCGCGGCAAAAGCCGCTACGCCGGCTCGTAGAACTTACCTAAAGTGCCGCCCAGCATGAAACAGGCGCTATCATGATCATCGACCAGCTACCGTTCGCCGATCCCGAGTTCGTGGAGAACGCCGAGCCCCGTTGCCCGTGCTTGCTGCTGCTCGACACGTCGACGTCCATGCAGGGCCAGCCGATCGACCAGTTGAACGACGGCCTGCGGACCTTCAAGTCCGAACTGATGGCCGACGGCATGGCCACGCAGCGCGTCGAAGTCGGCATCGTCACCTTCGGCCCGGTGCGGGTCCACACCCAGTTCCAGACCGCCGACGCCTTCGTGCCGCCCATCCTGGAGGCGAACGGCGACACCCCCCTGGGGTCCGCGATCGACCAGGGGCTGGACCTGCTGGACGCCCGCAAGCGCGCCTACAAGGAGGCGGGCATCGCGTATTACCGCCCCTGGGTGTTCCTGATCACCGACGGCGCACCCACCGACACCTGGCGCACCGCTGCCGCCCGGGTGCGCGAAGGCGACAACCCGGCGCGCAAATCCTTCAGCTTCTTCGCGGTCGGGGTCGAGGGCGCGGACATGCAGACCCTGACGCAGATCTGCAGCCCGGAGCGCGGCCCGCTCAAGCTGCGTGGGTTGAGCTTCCGGGAGCTGTTCACCTGGCTGTCCAGTTCCCTGGGCGGGGTCGCCCGGTCCCAGCCCGGGCAACTGGTCGCGCTGGCGCCACCCTCGGGCTGGTCCAGCGTCGGGTGAGCCTGCGGGCTTGGCGCACCGCCTATGCCTCGGCGGCGGGGACGTCGCATGCGCGGCGCGGCGCGGCGTGCCAGGATGCCGGGCGGTGCGACGTGGTGCAGGCCACGGACGGCAGCGAGGTCCTGGTGGCGAGCGTCTCGGACGGCGCCGGGTCGGCGCCGCGGTCCGAACAAGGTGCGCGGCTGGCGGTGGAGTCGTTCCAGCGGGTCTTTGGCGAACGCGCCCGTGAGCAGCCCGGCCTTGGCTTCCTCGATGAAGATTGTGCCCGGACCTGGCTCGCCAGTCTGCAGGCCGACATTGCCGCCATAGCCGAGGTGGAAGGCCTGCCGGCGCGGGATTATGCGTGCACCTTCCTGGGCGCCGTGATCGGGCCAGCCGCCGCCGCGTTTCTGCAGATCGGTGACGGCGCGATCGTGGTGGCGGACGGCCGCGACGACGACGAGCACCGCTGGATCACCTGGCCGCAGCACGGCGAATTCGCCAACTCCACCTTCTTCGTCACGATGGAGGAGGCCGGGCAGATGCTGGCCTTCACCCGGCGCGAGACCGACGACGCCCGCACGCCGATCCGCGAACTGGTCATGTTCTCGGATGGGCTCGAGCGGCTGATCCTCGACATGCGCGGCCGCACCGTCCACTCCCCCAGCGTGCGGCCGATCCTGAACTGGCTCGCGGGCACCGAGCCGCCGGGCGGACCGTCCAACGTGCTGGCCAGCTACCTGGATTCCGCCAACGTCAACCGCCGCACCGACGACGACAAGACGCTGGTGGTGGCGACACGGGCGGAGGCCGCACCCTGAGTCCGCCGCCGCGCATCGTGGACGCCGCCGGCCGCCCCGTGACGCTGGGTGCGGAAATCGCGCGTGGCGGCGAGGGGGCCGTCTACGACATCGCCGGCCGGCCCGGCAGCGTGGCGAAGATCTACCTGGCCCGCCAGGATCGCGCCAAAGCCGACAAGATCGCCGCCATGGTGGCGATGGCGACCGACCGGCTGACCGGGCTCGCAGCCTGGCCGACCGCCACGCTGCACCGGCCCGGCGGCGAGTTGGCCGGGTTCGCCATGCCCAAGCTGGCCGGCCACCGCCCCGTGTTCCAGGTCTACGGGCCGAAGCTGCGGTTGCGGCAGTTTCCCAGGGCGGACTGGCGGTTCCTGGTCCACACCGCCGGCAACGTGGCCCGCGCCTTCGGGGTGGTGCACGCGGCCGGCCTGGTGGTGGGCGACGTGAACCAGAACAGCCTGTTCGTGTCCACCGATGCGACGGTCCGCTTCATCGACACCGACAGCATGCAGGTGAGCCGGGGCGGGCGCACCTGGCATTGCGACGTGGGCGTCAGCACCCATCAGCCGCCCGAGATGCAGGGGCTGGCCAGCTACCGCGACGTGACCCGCACGCAGAACCACGATGCGTTCGGGCTGGCGGTGATCATCTTCCAGTTGCTGTGCATGGGGCGGCACCCCTTCGCCGGGCGGTATGCCGGCCGCGGCGAGCCACCGGGCATCGACGAGGCGATCGCCGAATCCCGCTACGCGTACAGCGCCGAGTCCGGGCGGACCCAGATGTCACCGCCCCCCGGCAGCCTGCCGATGTCGGCCTTGCCGGCCGATGTGCAGGCCCTGTTCGAAGCCGCGTTCTCACCGTCCGCCATCCGCGGCGGCAGGCCTGCGGCCGACCGGTGGACGACGGCGCTGGCATCGCTCGGTGCGTCGCTGGTGAAATGCCCGGTGAATGCGGCGCATTGGTACGCGCCCGTCGCCGGATCGTGTCCGTGGTGCGAGATCGAGGCCCGCAGCGGCGTCGCCCTGTTCCCCGCGGTTTTCGTCGCCGGCCAGCACGGCGGCGGGATCGTTCTGTTGTGGCAGGAAATCCAGGCCGTGCCGGACCCGGGCCCACTGCCACCGCTGCAACGCCCGCCCGCCGGGTCGGCCGAACCGTCTCCGAGGGCGCTGGCAGCCCGGCGACGCTTGCGCAACGGCAGGCTACTGGCCGCAACCGCCTTGCTCGCCGGCGCCCTGGTCGTTTGGGCCGCCATCCCCGCCGGGGCCCGTGCGCTGCCGCTGATCGCCGTGCTCGCGCTCGCCGCCGGGTTCTGGTGGGTGCAACGCCGGCCGGAGCGGGCCGAAGCGCGCGCTAACCTGCGGGACGCACACGCATCCTGGGCGGAGCTCGAGGCCAAATGGGTGCCTGGCCCGGCAAAGCGGTTCGCCGCAACCCGGCAGAAGCTCCACGACCTCAAGCGCGAACACGACGCCACGCCGGAACGCCGCTCGCGGGAGATGCACGCTCTCGGCGCCGACCGCAGGCACCAGCAGCTGCGGGCGCATCTGGAGGGCTTCGAGATCGCCACCGCCAAGGTGCCCGGCATCGGCCGCGCCAAGATTGCCGCCCTGCTGAGCTTCGGCATCGAGACCGCGGCCGATCTGGAAGCGGCGCGGATCGAGGCGGTGCCCGGCTTCGGACCCAAAACGGCCGCGGCCTTGCTGGCGTTCCGGCAGTCCTGCGAGGCCGCGTTCCACTTCGACGATGCGCGCAAAGTCGCCCCGGCCCAGGTTCACGCAATGGACGGGATGCTGGAGCAACGCCGGGCCAAGATCGAGGCGGACCTGGCGGCCGGACTCGCCCAGTTGCGGGCCATGTCCGTCGGCGAGCGGCGCCATCGCGAGGCACTGGAGCTCGCCGCAGAGGCGTTGCGGCCAGTCTACGCCCAAGCCCTGGCAGATGCCCGGTTGCTCGGCGTAGGCTGACGCCATCCTCGCCTTCACCTCCCCGATGGAGGGGAGGATCAGACCCGTTGGGACAGCGCCACCACGACCATGCCTGCGACGGCGATCGCGAGGCCGCGCCAGATCCATACGCTCTCATCGATCATGAAACTGCTGGCTGGATACGGGAAATACCCGGACCCTTGGCCGATGAAGATGACGCCCGCCACGACGGCGAGTGCGCCGATCCCAAGTAGCACTGCTCGAGCCATTCTTCTCACCACTGCATCGACCCGGCTCGCCTCAAAACACCGCCGGATGCTTCCACATCCGCCAGGCGCTGACGAGGGCAGAGATGGTCAGCACAATGAGGAAAACCCGGCCACCCCAGCGCCTCCACCAGCCGTCGAACCCGGATGGAAGCGGCATGTCAGACCTCCGTGCGCACTGGCCGCAATCTCACGCCCGGTGCTTCGCCGCCGGTAAACTCGACTCCGGCCGCCTCGAGCGCAGTGCGAATGGCTCCGAGGCGGTCGCGGTCGGCCAACGCAGAGATCGGTCGCATCATTCGTCCCGTCCTCTCGAAATTGGCGATCACCTGCTGATCGACGCCACTCCAGGCGGCAAGCTGATAGGTCGAGCAGCGAAGCAATGATCGCGCCGAACGGAGCTGGTCTGCCGTCATGTGCACCCCCGCTGCACGATTTAGCGGGAGGTCGTGTCCAGAATGTGTCTCACCGTTGCAATCAGGCGTCTAATTCGACGCATCTGGCCCGGATGCCTACAAACGGAGTGCGTTCGTTTGGAATTAAGACGGTTCATGCCGACCGACTCACACTTTGTAACAGATGGACAGCGACCGATCGGACATGCTGGGAGTGCCGAGTTTGGGAGGGCTGTTAGATGTTGAAGCAGGCAATTCCGCACGTCTTCGTCAAAGATTTCCAGGCGGCGCTCGCCTATTATACCGGCCCGCTCGGCTTCCAGTCGTTGTTCATCTACGGCGAGATACCGTTCTACGCCCATGTCGCCCGTGACGAGGCGGTCCTGGCACTCCGTCATGTCACCAAACCCGTCATCGACCACAAAGCTGGCGAGGCATTGCTCAGCGCCTTCATCGAAGTCACGGACGTGAACGCGCTGTATGCCTCACTCCAGGCGGCCGGTGCTCAAATCTGGCAAGCACCACGCGACGAGCCCTGGGCCATGCGCAGCCTGATCGTCAGCGATCCCGACGACAATCTGATCTGCTTCGCGTCCAACCTCGCGACCTAGCGACAGAACTCACTAGCCCAGCGCCCGCTGAGCCATGGCGATTGCGCCTTGCCGGGAGCCCGCTGCGCCCACGAAACGGCGCAGGTGGACGAACACCGCATCGTCGACGCCGCATTGGGCGGCCAGGGCGGCCCCCTCCAACCCGGCCCACGCTTCCGGCAGCGGCAGGCGTTGCGCGAACGAACCGGGCTCCGGGGGTACCGTGTCCAGCATCCAGTTGCCGTTGGAGGCCGGCGAGACCGCGAACAGCACTGGCAAGTCGTGGTTGAACACGACGCTCTTCCACGGCATGCCGCGGTCCAGCACCAGGATGTGCGGGTCCTCGCCGCTGCGATGCGCCGCCAGCACCAGGGCCTCGGCCGCCATCCGGGCGCGGAGGTCGTCGACCCGGCGGCGCAGCACGCCCTCGGCCAGCGCGGTCGCCTCGAGGAACGCGGGATCGGAGCCGGTGGCCGGGTCGTCCCAGCTCGGGTTGAAGTCGCCGATCAGCGCGGCCAGGCCCAGCCCGTCATGCGCCACCGGCCCGGCGGCCGAGACGCCGTTGTCCACCTCGTCGATCCGCAGCACCAGGGTGCGATCCAGCTCCGCCGCGATCGCATCGGCGAAATCGGGGGCGGGCAGCAGCGCCCGCACCGCGGCCGGGCCGTGCACCTGCCATACCAGCCCGGCCGAGGAGAACGGCGTTCCGTCCGGCCGCGTGGGGGCGCCGCGCTGATGGTGATCGAACCGGCTGGTGGCGGCATCGAACACGCCCCCCACATCCCAGACCACGGTGCCTCCGGCGATCAGCTCGGGCTTGCGGGTCCGGATCAGGACATGGTCCTGCCCCGGCGCGTGCACGCCCAGGGCCAGGCGGAGCACGGCGTAGGCGAACACCTCGTCGCAATGGAATTTGCCCCCGTGGGTGACGAGGATAGGCAGGGTCGGATCGGTCATGGGCGGGGGGATACACCATTCCCGGGATAAGAGGCATCGCCACGCCGTGCCGCCTATGTCGGGACGCCGCGGATCGGTATTGGTACGGCCCGGGAGGGAGATCGGAACGCGATGAGCGGAGCTCGGCAGATGATGCGGCGCTTGTCGATGCGGGTGTGGGACGCGCCGACCCGGCTGTTCCACTGGGCCGTCGTGCTGCTGATCGCGGCGAGCTACGTCACGATCAAGTTCGCATCGGGCGCGAACGTCGCGCTGATGACGAACCTGCACGAATTGTCCGGCTACACGATGCTCACCCTGTTGCTGTTCCGCCTGGCCTGGGGCTTCGTCGGCAGCGAGACGTCCCGGTTCGGCCAGTTCCTTCGCAGCCCGCTGGAAGGCCTCCAGCACCTGCGGCATTTCGGCCGGCGCGAGCCAGACGACCAGGTGGGCCACAATGCCGCCGGCGGTTGGATGGTCCTGGTTCTGCTCGTGACGTTGGGTATTCAGGCGGTCACCGGCCTGTTCACCTTCGACGATGTTCCCGAAGGGCCGCTTGGCGGAACGGTGAGCGAGACGACGGCCTATTGGCTCACGGCGGTGCACCGGGCCAATTTCAACGTGATCCTCGGGCTGATCGTGCTGCATGTCGGCGCGGTCACTGCCTACGTGGTGGTCAAGCGGCAGAACCTGTTGTGGCCGATGATCACGGGACGCAAGCGGCTCCCGGCGGCCACGCGCCAGCCGCGGATGGCGTCCCCGCTGCTGGCGCTGCTGCTGACAGTGTTGGCGGGCTGCCTCGTCTGGGCCGTAACGCACCTGTAGCACCTGTAGGGTGCAATGCGCTTTGGCATTGCACCGCCACGACTGCGAACGATGCCTCGACAGGCCGGTCTCGCGATCCAAAGCCCAGGCACATTGCACCACGTGAAGCCGGCCAAGGGCTGATGTCCGTCAGCGCTACATGACCGGGCTCATGTTGCCATCCACGTTGATCGACGTGCCGGTCACGTAGCTCCCCTGGTCGGAGGCCAGGAAGCACGCAACGTTGGCGAACTCTTCCGCCGTACCGACCCGGCCGAGCGGGACGTTGGCAGCCATGCCGGCCAAATAAGCCGCATAAGGCGTGTTCGCCTGCTGCTCCGCGTGGCGGCGCACCCATTGGTCGCTGTCGATCAGGCCGACATGCAGCGAGTTGACCAGGATGTTGTGCGGCGCGCCCTCGCCGGCGAGCACCTTGGTCAGCGCCATTCCGGCCGCTCGTGAGACAGAGGTGGGGGCAGACCCGGCCTTTGGCGCTTTCGCCCCGATGTTCAGCACGTTGATGATCCGTCCCCAGCGCCGCTCCACCATCTGCGGCCAGACCAGCCGAGCCAGCCTGATCGCCGCGAACAGCTTCAGGTCCAAATCTGCCTGCCAGACCTCGTCGGTGATGGTGGTGAACGCGCCGGTGCGCGACGTGCCGGCATTGTTGACCAGGACGTCGACCCGCCCGAGCGCCTGCATGATGTCGTCGTAAGCACGGGCGACCTCGTCGGCCCGCGACACATCGCAAGCCACCACGTGCACTCGGCCCTTGGCGGAGATCTGGACGGCCTGACGGGCCTGCTCCAGCACATCGGGCCGGCGGGCCAGCAACGCCACATCGGCCCCACTCGCCGCCATGCGCGTTGCGATGGCGAGGCCGATCCCCTTGCTGCCTCCCGTGATCACCGCAGTCCGGCCATGCATCGTGACGTCCATCTCAGCCTCCTGTTGCATCCACCCCGGCCCTCATCGCACGCCGTCCTTTCAGCGTCGAACGACGGCATGCGCCACCGCCGTTCCCCAGACTCGACGGCGCCCCGGTGTTCTGTCTACGTTCCTCGCATGACAGACCAGCCCCTTCGCCTCGCCAAGCGGGAAGATGCTCTCTTCGCCATCGCGCGTGCGCTCAACAGCCGGCACGGCCACGACCTCGCCGCCCGGATCGCCGCCGAGGTGGTGCTGGCGAGAATGGAAAGCCTCAACCTGGTGGTGATGCAGAAGCCGCCGTTGTCCGAGCCGGGCATCGCGCCGAAGCGCTGATGGTGCCCCGATCGCTCCCAGCCGCAGCCCGTCCAAGATCCGCGCACACACGGTGGGCCTGATGCCGCGCGGCGTCGCAAAATCCGACCTTCCCACCAAGGTCTGCGCCTATTGTGGCCGGTCATTCACGTGGCGGAAGAAGTGGGCGCGCAGTTGGGACGAAGTGCGTTACTGCTCCGATGCCTGCCGGCTGCAGACGAGATCGCAACCGCCCAAGAAAGGCGGCTGATGGCCATCGGCCGGGACCGGGCGCGCTGGCTTGGTTTCTACCCCTTGAACAGACGTTGCGGGCCGATCATGGTTGGCGTGGTCTCTGCCCACTCCGGCAGCGAATCGGAGGCATCGTTGGTGGAAAGCGACGGAAACAAGCGCCTGATTGCCCGCTTGCCGGTCCTCAAGACCGCAAAGGTCCATACCGCGAACTCGGTCTACGACTGCCTCGTGGTCGACCTGTCGGTGACGGGGCTGCGGCTCAGCACCGAGGTGCCGGTCGCCTTTCCGCCGGACGTGAGGATCGAGCTCCGAAGCGGGGCGATATGGGCCGCGGAACTGCGCTGGCAGCGGGGAAGGGAAGCCGGGTTCGAGTTCCTGCTGTTCGATGGCCTGAACGACGAGGCGGCGCAGTGGGCGGCAGAGATGTTCGACGCGTTCCGCAACTGCGGCGTCGCCGAAGTACTGAGCCGGCTCGAGGAGAAGGACTATTTCGGCAGCCCGGATTTGCGCAGCGCGGCCGAGACGTTCGCGCGGGCACACGAGGCCGCCGCGCAAGCTTTCCACCAGGTTCTGAAGAAGTCCTGACCCTGACACGTCAACCTGCACAAAATTGGGCGGAGGAATGCCATGCCGTTCTATCAAATGGGTGATGTCCGGATCCGCTATGAGGAAGCCGGCAGCGGCTTTCCGCTTCTCCTCGTTCCCGGCGGCGGCCTGAATTCGCGCGTAAGCAACTGGCCCAACGCAGTGTTCAACGCGCTGGAGATCTTTGCCGACGAGTTTCGTTGCATCACGATGGATCAGCGCAACGCGAACGGCGGCGAGTCCAGCGGGCCGATCCCCGAAGCCAACCCGTGGGACGCATTTGCCGACGACCAGTTGGGGCTGATGGACCATCTCGGGATCGAGCAATTCCTGTTCATGGGCTACTGTATCGGCGGTTGTTTCGCGCTCAAGCTCATGCAGCGCGCCCCGGACCGCGTGGTGGCCGGCGTGCTGGTCCAGACGGTCGGGCATCATCCCGAGCACCCGGACTACATGTTCAATTCAGGACGCGACGTCTGGGCGCCAGAGTTGCTGGCCCGGCGGCCCGATCTCGACATGGGGCAGGTCGAGCGTTATTTGCACGACCTCTACCGCGTCCGGCCCGAGTTCGTTTACAGCGTGACGACGGAGTTCGCGCGGTCCTGTCAAACGCCGATGCTAGTGCTGCCGGACGAAACGCCGGCCCACCCACTGGTGTCCTCGGTCGATGTCGCCTCGCTCTGTCCGAATGCCGAGATCACGGTATTTCCGTGGCGTGAGCCGCCAGAGCTGAAGGCCAGGACGATCGGGCGGGTTCGAAGCTTCCTTCGCGCTCATCGGCCCGCCGGCTGACAGCAAACGCCGCGACCTGCCTCGCTCGGTGGAAAATGGTGGAGCCAAGCGGGGTCGAACCGCTGACCTCCTGAATGCCATTCAGGCGCTCTACCAACTGAGCTATGGCCCCACACGTCCCGGCCAGAAGCACGGGAGGCGGCGTCTTAGCGCCCCGCGGCCACGACATCAACCCGGGATCGTCACTTCAGGTCGGGATGCACCGTAAACGGGGCCTCGGTCTTGGCGCGGATCTCGTCCACGCTGACGTCGGCGGGCTTGTCCACCAGCGTCAGTCCGGGGCGGCCCACGTCGAACACGGCCAGGTCGGACACGATCAGGTTGACCACCCCAGCCCCGGTCAGCGGCAGGTTGCACTGCTTCAGGATCTTGGGCGCGCCGTCCTTGGCCGCGTGCTCCATCAGCACCACGACCCGCTTCACGCCGGCCACCAGGTCCATGGCGCCGCCCATGCCCTTGACCATCTTGCCGGGAATCATCCAGTTCGCCAGGTCGCCATTATCGGCCACCTGCAGCGCCCCCAGGATCGAGAGCTGAATGTGACCGCCACGCACCATGGCAAAGGATTGGGCACTGTCGAAGAACGACGTCGTCGGCAGCTTGGTCACCGTCTGCTTGCCGGCGTTGACAAGGTCCGGGTCCTCCTCGCCCTCGAACGGGAACGGGCCCATGCCGAGCATGCCGTTCTCGCTCTGCAGCTGGATCGAGATGCCGGGCGGGATGTGGTTGGCCACCAGTGTCGGGATACCGATCCCGAGGTTCACGTAGAAGCCGTCCTCCAGCTCGCGGGCGGCGCGGGCAGCCATCTGGTCGCGGGTCCATGCCATGATCGTGCCTCCTCAGGCCGCGTGCTTGCGGGTGGTGCGCTGTTCGATGCGCTTCTCGACGCCGGGGACATGCACCATGCGCTGCACGAAGATGCCCGGCGTGACGATGTGGTCGGCGTCGAGCGCGCCCGGCTCCACCATCTCCTCGATCTGGGCCACGGTGATCTTGGCGGCGGTCGCCATCACCGGATTGAAGTTCCGCGCCGTCATCCGGTACACCAGGTTGCCCTCCGGATCGCCCTTCCAGGCATGGATGATCGCCAGGTCGGCGAGCAGCCCGGTCTCCATGATGTAGTCGCGGCCGTTGAACTGGCGCGCATCCTTGCCCTCGGCGATCTGCGTGCCGGCACCGGTGGCGGTGTAGAAGGCGGGGATGCCGGCGCCCCCCGCGCGGATGCGCTCGGCCAGCGTGCCCTGCGGGTTGAACTCGATCTCCAGCTCGCCGGCCAGATACTGCCGGGCGAAGGTCGCGTTCTCGCCAACGTAGGAACTGATCATCTTGCGGATCTGCCGGGTCACCAGCAGCAACCCCAACCCGGCGTCGTCCACGCCCGCGTTATTGGAGATGACCGTGAGATCCTTCACGCCCGATTCGCGGATCGCCTCGATCAGCACGGAGGGGATGCCGCACAGGCCGAAACCGCCCGACATGATCGTCATGCCGTCGTGCAGTACCCCGGCCAGGGCGCTTTTCGCGTCGGCATGCAGCTTGTTCACCGCCATTGTCCGTCTCCTTCACCGAACGCAGGCTGCCATTGCCGCGGCGCCAGGGCAATGTGGCACAGCGGCTGCTTCCAAGGCTCCATCCGGATTGAAAGGCCATTGCGACCCATGAGGATCCCCGCGTTATGAAGATCATTGTCCTCGGCGCCGGCGTGGTCGGGACGACCACCGCCTACTACCTGAACCAGGCCGGCCACGAGGTGAGCGTGTTCGACCGCCAACCGGGGGCGGGGATGGAGACCAGCTTCGCCAATGCCGGGCAGGTGTCGCCGGGCTACTCGGCGCCCTGGTCGGGGCCGGGGGTGCCGCTGAAGGCGGTGAAGTGGATGCTGATGACCCACCGCCCGCTGGTGATCCGCCCGCTGCTCGATCCATTCATGTGGCGCTGGATGGCGATGATGCTGCGCAACTGCACCGAGGCGGCCTACCACGTGAACAAAGCCCGCATGGTGCGGCTGGCGGAGTATTCGCGCGACTGTCTGCTGGCCCTGCGCGGCGAGTCGGGGCTGACCTACGACGACCGGCAGCAAGGCACGCTGCAGCTGTTCCGCACCCAGAAGCAGCTGGACCACATCCCCGAGGACACCCAGGTGCTGGACGAGGGCGGCGTGCCCTACGAGGTGCTGGACCCAGCCGGCTGCCTCGCCGCCGAACCGGCGCTGGCCTATGCGAAAGGCAGCTTCCTCGGCGGGCTGCGGCTGCCCGGCGACGAGACCGGGGATGCCCACCAGTTCACCCAGCGCCTTGCAACCCTGGCGGCCGAGCGGGGCGTGGCGTTCCACTACGGCCAGGACGTCGAGCGGCTGGAGCACGAAGCCGGCCGGATCACCGGCGTCGTCGCCGACGGGCAGACCCACAGTGCCGACCATTACGTGGTGGCGTTCGGCAGCTTTTCCCGCCGCCTGCTGGGGCCGCTCGGCATCGACATCCCGGTCTACCCGGTGAAGGGCTACTCGATCACGGTGCCGATCGAGGACGAGGCCGGTGCGCCGGTGTCCACCGTGATGGACGAGACCTACAAGGTCGCCATCACCCGCCTGGGCGACCGCATCCGGGTCGGCGGCACGGCGGAACTGGCGGGGTTCAGCGCCATCCTGTCCGAACCCCGCCGGGCCACGCTGGCGTATTCGGTGAGCGACCTGTTCCCCCGCGGCGGCGACGTGGCGAAGGCGACTTTCTGGACCGGGCTGCGGCCGATGACGCCGGATGGCACGCCGATCATCGGGCCGACGAAATACGGCAACCTGTCGCTGAACACCGGCCACGGCACGCTGGGCTGGACCATGGCATGCGGCTCGGCCCGGGTGGTGTCCGATCTGATCTCCGGACGCGCGCCCGAGATCGAAAGCGACGATCTGGCCTTCAGCCGCTACGGCTAGTTAGGGGGTTACTGTCATGCCCGGGCTTGACCCGGGTATCCACGCGGTTGGGCTCATGACGTCGGCCGATGTTTGGCAGGGTTGCGTGCAACACACGCCGTGGATACCCGGGTCAAAGCCCGGGCATGACGGTCGACCCTTACCGTCTCCCGAACATCGTCTCGATCTCCGCCCGGCTCAGTTTCAGCACGGTGGGGCGGCCGTGGGAGCAGGTGGCGGCTCGCGGGGTGGCCTCCATCTGGCGCAGCAGGGCGTTCATCTCGGCCGCGTTCAGCCGGCGGCCCGCGCGGACGCTGCCATGGCAGGCCAGCCGGGCGATGGCGGCGTCGAGCTTGGCCTCCAACGCGGTGGCTTCGCCGCAGTCGGCCAGCTCGTCGGCGAGGTCGCGCAGCAACGGCGCCGGGTCGGGCGGCCCGCCGGTGGAGAGCAAAGCGGGCAGCGCGCGCACCAGCACGGCGCCAGGGCCGAACGCCTCCAGCTCCAGCCCGAGAGCGAGCAGCGCGTCCGCGTGTTGCAGCAGGCGCGCGGCATCCGGTGGCGGCAGGTCGACCACGGCGGGCAGCAGCAGGGCTTGGCTGCGGACGCCGCCATCGCGGTACTGGGCGGTCAGGGCCTCGTGGGCCAGCCGCTCGTGCGCGGCGTGCTGGTCCACCAGAACCAGGCTGCCGTCCCCCGCAACTGCGATCACGTAGGTGTCCAGCACCTGCGCGACGGCGGCGCCGAGCGGGTGCGGGGAAGCGACCGGTTCGGGCGGCACGACGCGGGCGGCGGGCGCGAACGGCAACGACGCTTCGGCGAAGCCGCCGTACGTGGGAGGGGACACCAGATGCAGGCTCGGGCGGCTCGTGGTCTGGAACCGGACGTTCATCGGCGCCGGCGCCACGCCGGCCCCCACGCCCAGGCTGCGGCGCAGCGCGCCGATCACCAGCGCGCGCACCGCGTCCGGATCGCGGAAGCGCAGCTCGGTTTTGGCGGGATGCACGTTCACGTCCACCTCCTCGGGCGGCACGGTCAGCTCCAGCGCGACCGCGGCATGACGGCCGGCGGCGATCACGTCGCGATAGGCGACCCGCACGGCCGTGCGCAGCACCGGGTCGGTGACGGGGCGGCCGTTCACCACCAGCGACTGCGCCGCCGCGGTGGCGCGGCTGAGCGAGGCCGGCGCTGCATGGCCGCGCAGCGTCAGGGCGCCGCGAACGCCCTCCACCCGCAGCAGCTCCGCCATCGTGAGCCCTGGTCCGAGCAGGGCGGCGGCGCGGGCGGCAGCGTCCTGCGCCGGAAGATCGAACACGACCCGGCCGTCGCTGACCAGACGCAGTGCGACCGCGGGGGCGGCGAAGGCCAGGCGGCGCACCGCGGCCTCCGCATGGTCGGCCTCGACGCGCGCCGATTTCAGGAAGTTGCGGCGGGCTGGAGTGGCGAAGAACAGATCGGCCACCAGCACCTGGGTGCCGGCCGGCCCGGCGGCCGGGGCGACATCGGTGACCGTGCCACCCTCGACCCGGATGCGGTGCGCGTGGGCGGCCCCCTGGGGACGGGAGGTGATCTGCAGCCGGGCCGCCGCCCCGATCGAGGGCAGCGCCTCGCCGCGGAACCCCAGCGTGGTGATGCGGATCAGCTGATCGTCGGCGAGCTTGGAGGTGCAGTGCCGTTGCACCGCGAGGGCCAGCGCCTCGGGGCCCATGCCAGCGCCGTCGTCCACGACCTCGATCCGGTCGATCCCGCCGCGTTCCAGCACCACGGCAATCCGCCTCGCGCCGGCATCGATCGCGTTCTCCACCAGTTCCTTGGCGGCGGCGGCAGGGCGTTCGATCACCTCACCGGCGGCGATCCGGTCGACGAGGTGGTCCGGCAATCGCCTGACAGACGCCGGATGCGGCATGGCTGCGGTGGGGAGCGACTCCATGGTGCCTTATAGCAGACCTGTCCGAAGTCTGATGTCCGGAGTCTGCAGCCCGATCAGAAGATGGAGTCGAGCAGGCCTTGCTGGCGGCGCTGGATGATCGGCGTGTCACCGGTCTGCGGGCTGGCACCCAGGGCCGCGTTCTGGCGCAGGCGCTGGCTCTCGGCCTGCGCGTTCACCGCAGTGCCGGGCGGGGGCGCCGGCTTCCAGAACATCAGCCGGTCGGTGAACGAACGGCTCGGCTGATCGAGTTGCGCCTCGGAATCCACCTCGTTGCGGATGTCCCGCGGCGCGGCGGGGCCGGCGGCGGACACCAGCGCCTGCTGGCCCGGTGATGTGCCGGCGGGCGTGCCCCCGAGCGCGGCGGTCGGCGACAGGGTCGCCTCGGCCTGCTGGCGCTCCGACAATTCCTGCGGGCGGGACGCCCCTGGGCGCGGCGGACGCAGCGAGAAATCCGGCGGCATGGACAGCGGCGCGCGGGTGGTGACGGTGAACTCGTCGGGCGCGTCGCGGGTCAGGCCGATATTGCGGGACAATTCGTCGCCACTGCACCCCGCCACGGCCAGCGAGGCCGCCAGGACTGTCCAAACTGGGGCGGAACGATAGGTCATGCGTCGCGTCATAGCTCCGCAGGACCCGGGCCTGCAAGCCGCTCCTCGGCCGCAGGCCGGGTTTGCGGCCGCAAACCGTCCAGCACCAGCGCCGCGACGCCGCACACGATGGCGGCGTCGGCGACGTTGAACACGTACCAGCTCCAGCCACCAACATGCAAGTGTATGAAGTCCACCACCGCGCCGAACCGTAGCCGGTCGAGCACGTTGCCCACGGCGCCGCCGGCGATCGCCCCCAGCGACACCGCGACCAGGCGCGATTCAGCCCGCCGCAGCCACAGCCCGAGCGCCGCCACGATCACCGCCGCAACGCCCACCAGCAGCAGCGGGCCCCACGCGCCCTGCGCCTTGAATAGGCCGAAGGTGACGCCCTGGTTCCACACCATGGTCAGGCTGAGCACCGGCAGCAGATCCACCCGGCCGAGCCGCGGCAGGTCCAGGCCCTCGAGGATCCAGGTCTTGCTGGCCTGGTCGGCAGCCAGCACGACCAGCAGCGCCACGATACCGAGCCCGGTCAGCCGGTTGCGGGTCATGCCGCCACGGTCTTGTCGAGATGTGGCTCGCTGGGCTGGCCAACCAGGCCGCTTTCCACCGCGTCGGCGCAGCGCAGGCACAGCGCCGGGTGCGCGGCGTGGCTCCCGACCTCCGCCAGCACCTTCCAGCAGCGGGCGCATTTCTCGCCGGGCGCCTTGTCCACCGCGAACGCGGCGCCGCGCTTGGCCGAGCTGACGATGGCGAACTCGGTCCAGGCTGCCTCGTCCAGCAGGTCGGTCACCTCGGCCGGCAAGGTGATCTCGGCCTGCAGCGAGGACTTGATCAGCCCGTCCCGCCGCGCCGTCTCCAGCGCTGCCGTCACCGCGCCGCGGGCGTCGCGCAGGGTGACCATGCGGGCCCCGAGCGCCGCGTCGTGCCACTCCGCCGGGATCTCTGGAAACGACTGCAGATGCACGCTGTCATCTGCATCGGCCCCGTAGCGGGCACCCCAGGCCTCCTCGGCGGTGAAGACCAACACGGGGGCGAGCCAGGCGGTCAGGCAGCGGTGTAGCGTGTCCAGCACCGTGCGGGCAGCGCGGCGGCCGGGCTTGTCGGGCCGGTCGCAGTACAGCGTGTCCTTGCGGACGTCGAAGTAGAACGCGGACAGGTCGGCCGAGCAGAACGCGTGCAACTCGGGATACACCCCGGTCCAGTCATGCGTCTGCAGCGCCTGGCGAACCCGGGCGTCGAGTTCGCTCAGGCGGTGCAGCACCCAGCGGTCCAGCTCGGGCATGTCGGCCGGCTCGACGCGTTCGGCCTCGGTCCAGCCGGCCAGCGAGCCCAGCAGCCAGCGCAGCGTGTTGCGCAGACGGCGGTACAGCTCGGCCTGCTGCTTCAGGATCTCGGGGCCGATGCGCAGATCCTCGGTGGTGTCGGCCGTCATCACCCACAGGCGCAGGATGTCGGCGCCGTATTTGTCGCTGACCTCCTGCGGGGCGGTGACGTTGCCGAGCGACTTGCTCATCTTGCGGCCGGCCTCGTCGAGCACGAAGCCATGGGTCAGGATGGCCTTGAACGGGGCGGCTCCGCGGGTGCCGATCGCCTCCAGCAGCGAGGATTGGAACCAGCCACGATGCTGGTCCGAGCCCTCCAGATACAGATCGGCGGGCCAGGGCAAGCCACGGTCCTCGAGCGCGAAGCCGTGGGTCGAGCCGCTCTCGAACCAGACATCGACGATGTCCATCACCTGCTCGAAGCCGGCCGGATCGCGGCCTTCCCCGAGGAAGCGGGATGGGTCGGAGGAATACCAGGCATCGGCGCCGTCGGTGGTGAATGCCTCGACCACGCGAGCGACGATGGCCGGGTCCCGCAACGGCTCGCCGGTGGTGCGGTCGACGAAGACGGGGATCGGCACGCCCCAGGCACGCTGGCGGCTGATGCACCAATCCGGGCGGCCGGCGACCATGGAGCCAATGCGGTTGCGTCCCTGCGGCGGCACGAAGGGCGTGACCTCGATGGCGGCCAAGGCGCGGGCGCGGATCTGCTCCGGGCCGTCCATGCGGATGAACCATTGCGGCGTGGCGCGGTAGATCAGCGGCGCCTTGGACCGCCAGGAATGCGGGTAGGAGTGCACCAGCGTGCCGCGCGCCAGCAGCCCGCCGGCCGCCTCCAGCGCGGCGCCGACCGGGCCGGCGGCCTTGAACACGTGGCCGCCGGCGAACAACGGCACTGTCGGCAGATAGCGGCCGTCCTCGCCCACCGTCTCGGGCACCGGGATGCCGTGGGCGCGGCACAGGGCGAAATCTTCCTCGCCATGCGCCGGAGCCTGGTGCACCAGGCCGGAGCCCTGTTCGGTGGTGACGAAATCGCCCAGCAGGATCGGGCGGTCCTCGTCGTAGCCCTGACCTCGCAACGGATGGGCGCACAGCGTGCCCTCGAGGCTGGCGCCGTGCACCACTTGCAGCACGTGATGGGTCGCGATGCCGGTGGCCTCGCACACCGCGCCGATCAGGTCGAGCGCCACCAGGATGGTCTCGCCGGGTTGGGCCAGCGAGCCCTCGGCCACGCTGTCCACCCGAACCTGCGCGTAGTCGATCGCGGCGCCGGCGGCGAGCGCGCGGTTGCCGGGCATGGTCCAGGGCGTCGTGGTCCAGATCACCGCCGACGTGCCGGCGAGCGGGCCGTTCAGGATCGGGAAGCGCACCCACACCGTGTCGCTCTTGTGGTCGTGGTATTCGATTTCCGCCTCGGCCAGCGCCGTCTTCTCGACGGTGGACCACATTACCGGGCGCAGGCCGCGATATAGCGCGCCGTTCAGCAGGAACTTGCCGATCTCGCCGGCGATGGCGGCCTCGGCCGGGTAGTCCATGGTGGCGTAGCGGCCGGCCCAGTCGCCGGTGACGCCAAGGCGCTTGAACTCCGCGGTCTGGATGTCCAGCCAGCCCTGCGAGTAGCTGCGGCACTCGGCGCGGAAATCCAGCACCGGCACGGCGTCCTTGTCGCGGCCGGTGCGGCGGTATTCCTCCTCCACCTTCCACTCGATCGGCAGGCCGTGGCAGTCCCAGCCCGGGATGTAGTCGGCGTCGAACCCGGCCATGCGGTGCGCTCGCATGATCACGTCTTTCAGGATGCGGTTCAGCGCGTGGCCGATGTGCAAATGGCCGTTGGAGTAGATCGGGCCGTCATGCAGCACGAAGCTCGGGCGGCCCGCTGCCGCCGCCCGGGTGCGCTGCCACAGATCGATCCGCTCCCAGCGCGCCAGAATCTCGGGCTCCCGCTTCGGCAAGTCGCCGCGCATGGGGAACGGGGTCGTCGGCAAGAAGACGGTGTCGCGATAGTCGGCCATGCTACAGACTACCAGACGCCGGACATCGGACGCCAGATGGAGCCGCGGATGCCTGCTATTACGGCGCTATGACGGCGCGGGGCACATGCCAGGCAACGCCGCGTCGGACATCAGCGCCCCGGTGTCGGGATGGGGCGCGATGAAGCCGAAGGCGGGGTAGGTGGTGGTGCCGAGCACGTGCGACGGCTCCCACCAGACGCGCACGGCGCTCCAGTCGTTGCCCGGCGACACGTCCACCACCGGTTCGTCGCGGGCGATGCGGCCGTGCACCCAATTCGCTTGCGTGACGATGATCTCTCGCGCCGTCCGCAGGCTGGTGACAACCGACACATGGCCGTGCGGCAGGCGGTCGGAGCGGCGGAACACCAGCACGGCGCCGCGGCTCGGCTGGGTGGTGCGCTGGTAGCGACCGGCCGCCCCATCCCACCAATCCGCGGCGTCGCCGGATAGCTGGATGCCGCTCACCTGGCGGGCATAGGGGGCGCACTCGACGCTGCCCGACTGCCACGACCCGGCCTCGCGCGAGCGGCCGGACGGCGAGGTGGCACAGGCGGAGAGCGCGGCCGACACGGCAAGGCAGAGAACCCTGGCTTGCACACGCATGAAAGGCTGCCCCCGGTTTCTTGCGGCCCTGGTCGAAACGGGAGCAGCCTACACGGAATATCAACCCGCTGAAACAACGAGTTGATAAGTCAGTGGAAGTTCCGCGTTACTTGGCGGGAGCCGCCGCCGGGGTCGCAGCGGCCTTGGGGGCCGTCTTCATGGCCGCCTTATGCATCGGCATGCGCTTGTGCATCATGGGCTTCCCCGCCATCGGCTTCGCCGGGGGCAGGAAGTCGGTGTACGGCACCGGGGCGGAGCTCGGCGCCATGTCCAGCGAGCGGGCGGCCGCGGTCTGCGCCGGGGTCGGCGCTACGTCCGGGCGCATCGGCGGCGCCTTGCCCATCGGGGCCATCGGCGCGGCCGCAGCCGTCGTCCGGGGCACAGCACCACCACCCGACGGATAGGCCATGTTGCCGGTGTCACGGCCGCGCGGCGCCGACTCGGTCACCCCACCCGGCGAGGCGGGATAGGCCATGTTGCCGGTGTCGCGTGCGGTCGACGCAGGAATGTTCACCTGCCCCGACGGAAGCGACTGCGGATAGGACATCTGGCCAGCATTCGGGTTGTAGGGCTGCTGGGCGTGGGCGACACCCATGGTCAGGACCGCACAGGCGGGGGCCAGGAGCGCGAAAGCGGGGACCAGGCCCCTAAGGCGGATCGTCATGCGTGTAGACTCCTCGAAATGCCCCGATTCCGGGGTGCAAACGAAGGCTAACAGGACTTCTTGGCTTCGTCTTCATAGTCGCACGACAAAATCGTTACTTCGCGTCGCGATCGAGCAACACGGAACCGGCCCGGCGAGATCACCGGCGCCGGGCTTCCAGCAGCAGCGTCTCCGCCTCGGCGGGGTCCAGGTCCAGGGCACGGGCCGCCACCGCGGCGGGGAAGCCGGCGCGGGCCAGCCGCGCGAGCTCGCGCGGCCGGGCTGCCGGGTCCGGCTCGGGGCGGAACGGCCCCATGCGGCGGCGGTGGCTATACAGCAGCGCGGCGGCGAGTTCGGCCGCCGGATCGTCGGGCGGGGTCGCAAGGCTGGCGGGGACGCCCTTGGCCTGCAGATGCGCCGCGATCGCCCGGCGCGACCTTCCCGCCCGGTGCAAGGCCCGCGCCCGGCCCTCGGCGAAGGCGGCGTCGTTCACTACCCCCAATTCCGCCAGCCGGGCCACCACGGCGCGGGCGGCAGCCTTCGGCGCCTGCGTCGCCTCGGCCGGCGCGTCGGCGGCGCGGGCCCAGCGCGCGATGCGGCGATTCAACACGCGCAGCAGGCCGGTTTGCGTCGCGCTGTAGCGGGCGAGGTAGGTCAGCGCCGCCTCCCGCAGCGCGGTTTCGCCGGGGGGCGGCCCGGCTTCTGGAGGGGAATTGCGGGCCATCAGGGGAGCCTGCCACGCCGCGGCCCCTGCCGGAACCCGGCCCCGCTCCCCCGGGCAGGAGGAACTTGCCTTGTGTTAGGGGCGTTGCTTGGCGGCACCTGGAGTTCGTTTCGTGAACCGTATCATTTGTCTCGCCGTCGCCGTCACCCTCGCGGCGGCCCCAGTGCTGGCCCAAACCACGGCGCCCGCCTCCAGCGATGCGTTGGTCCCGGCGGCCGGCAATCCGAACCTCTCTGTCGCCAGCGTGCGGATGCAGAACGGCCACCGGGCGAGCAAGATCATCGGCGCCGGCGTGTATAGCGACGCCAACACGCAGATCGGCACGGTCGACGACCTGATGATCACGCCGGACGATAAAGTGGCGCTGGCGATCCTATCGGTGGGCGGGTTCATCGGGCTGGGCGGCAAGCTGGTCGCGGTGCCGATCGGGCAACTGCAACAGTCCGCCGACGGCAAGCTGATGCTGCCGGGGGCGACGAAGGACTCGCTGAACGCGCAGCCGAACTTCGTTTATTAGCAACAGTGTTTGACTCTGGACGCCGCGGCGTTTCATGGTTCTCGCTTCCCACGCCCTGACCGCGAAGGGTCGCGGCTTGGCAAGCGTGGGGACCGCCAAGGTATACCCTTTGTCATGATCGCCGCCCTGATGCCCACCTACAACCGCGCCGACCTCGCTTTCGAGCGGGGCGAGGGCGCCTGGCTGTATACGGGCGACGGGCGACGATTCCTGGATTTCGGGGCGGGGATCGCAACCTCCTCGCTCGGGCATAACAACGCCCACCTGGTGTCCGCAATCGCGGAACAGGCGGCGCGGGTGATGCACGTGTCCAACCTGTACCGCGTGCCCGGGGCCGAGCGCCTCGCCGCCCGGCTGGTGGAGGCGACGTTCGCCGACAGCGTGTTCTTCTGTAACTCGGGCGCCGAGGCGAACGAGGGTCTGGTGAAGATGATCCGCCGCGCCATGGCAGACACCGGGCGCGGCGAGCGCTACCGGGTGATCTGTTTCGACGGCGCGTTCCACGGCCGCACGCTGGCCATGCTGTCGGCCACCGGCAACGCCAAATACCTGCAGGGCTTCGGCCCGGTGGTGGAAGGCTTCGACCACGTTCCGTTCGGCAACATGAACGCCGTGCGCGACGCGATCGGCAAGGAAACGGCCGGCATTCTGGTCGAACCGGTCCAGGGCGAGGGCGGCGTGCGCCCGGCCTCGTTGCGCTTCCTGCAGGAACTGCGCGCGACCTGCGACGAGTTCGGCCTGTTCCTCGGCCTGGACGAGGTGCAGTGCGGCATGGGACGCACCGGCAAGCTGTTCGCCCATCAATGGGCCGGCATCGAGCCGGACGTGATGTCGGCCGCCAAGGGCATCGCCGGCGGCTTCCCGATGGGCGCCGTCCTCGCCAAGGAGGCGGTGGCCAAGTATCTCAAAGCCGGCACCCACGGCACCACCTTCGGCGGCAACCCGCTCGCCTGTGCCGCCGCCAACGCGGTGCTGGACGTGATGCTGGCGCCGGGCTTCCTCGAGGACGTGGACCGCAAGGGGCGCGTTCTGTGGGGCGCGCTGGACCAGCTGGTGCACGACGAGCTGGAGGTGTTCGAGACGGTGCGCGGCGCCGGGCTGATGCTCGGCCTGAAGTGCCACGTGCCCTGCGGCGAGGTGCAGGAGGCATTCGCCGCCGAGGGCCTGCTGAGCATCACGGCGGGCGACAACACCCTTCGCTTGGTGCCGCCGCTGGTGATCACCGACGAGGATATCGCGACCGGAATGGACATGATGCGCCGCGGCGCCCGCCGTTGCCGTCCGTCCCTGGCCAGGGTGGCGGCAAAGTGAGCGGGGCCCTACGCCGGCTGCGGCCGGAGGATGGCACCACGCTGGCCCCGGCCGAGCCGCGGCACTTCCTCGACCTGCGCCACTTCGACCCGGCGGTCCTGCGCCAGATGCTGGACGTGGCGCGCGGCTTCAAGCAGTCGGGGGTGCCGTCGTCCCGGCCGCTCGCCGGGCGCACCCTGGCGCTGATCTTCGAGAAACCGTCTACGCGGACCCGGGTCTCCTTCGAGGTGGCCATGCGCCAGCTCGGGGGCGACGTCGTGGTGCTGCAGGCCAGTGAACTGCAGCTCGGCCGCGGGGAGACAGTGGCGGACACCGCGCGGGTGCTGTCGCGCTACGTGGACGCAATCATGCTGCGCACCGACGATGCCGCCAAGCTCGCGGAGTTGGCGGCGAATGCGACGGTGCCGGTGATCAACGGGCTGACCGACAAATCCCACCCGTGCCAGTTGATGGCCGACGTGATGACGTTCGAGGAGCATCGCGGCCCGATCGCCGGGCAGGTCGTGGCCTGGGTGGGGGACGGCAACAACGTCGCTCGCTCGTGGATCGAGGCGGCGGTGCAGTTCGGCTTCACTTTGCGCATCGCCTGCCCACCGGAGCTGCAGCCCGAGCCGGAAGCCTTGGCGTGGGCGCGGGCGCAGGGGGCCAACATCACCGTCGGCAGCGATCCGGAGGTGGCGGTGGCCGGGGCGCGATGCGTGGTGACGGATTGCTGGGTCAGCATGGCGGACGACCCGACATCCAACCGGCACAACCTGCTGGCACCGTACCAGGTGGACGAGCGGCTGATGGCCCGCGCGGCCGACGATGCGATCTTCATGCACTGCCTCCCCGCCCATCGTGGCGAGGAGGTGACCGCCGGCGTGATCGACGGCCCGCAATCGGTGGTGTTCGACGGCGCGGAAAACCGGCTGCACGCGCAGAAGGGCGTGCTGGCCTGGGCGCTCGGGGCGGTGCGGTGAACCGGTCGTCGCTGACCGAGGAAACGCCGGCGGCGCCGGGCTGGGTGGATCGGCGCGTCCGAGAGATTTTCGCGCAAGTGGATGCGGTGGACGCCGGCAACGCCTATGCGGACTGCCTGGCGGGGATCCGGGGCCAGGTCGACACGGATGTGGGCCACGACCGATGCCGACGAGCGGCGCTTGCGGCCCTGGAAGGCAGCGATGCGGATATCGACGCGCTCGACCGCACGCTGCAGGCGCTCGAGGCAGAAATCAGCAACGCCACCTGAGCGTAGGGTGGGCTTCAGCCCACCACCGGCGGCAAGAAGGCGGCAGAGTGGCAAAAATGGTGGGCTGAAGCCCACCCTACGTCCTACTGCCGGTAACGTAGCAAGATAGCACCCATGATCCGCAAATCCCTGGCCTTCTACGGCTCGTCGCTGCTGTCCTCGTATTGGAACGGCGCGGCGACCTATTACCGTGGCATCCTGTCCGCCCTGCATCCGCTCGGTTGGGACATCACCTTCTTCGAGCCGGACGCCTTCGACCGCCAAAACCATCGCGACATCGACCCGCCGGAGTACGCCAGGTCGGTGGTGTACCAGGCCACTCCGGACGGCCTCGCCAGCGTCCTCGTCCAGGCCGCCAACGCCGACGTGGTGGTGAAAGCCAGCGGCGTCGGCGTGTTCGACGACGAACTGATCACCGGCATCGTCGCCCATGCCCGCCCGGGCGCGCAAAAAATCTTCTGGGACGTCGATGCTCCCGCGACCCTTGCCACCATCACCCCCGACCCGGCCTGCCCGCTACGCCAGGCGCTGCCGCAGTTGGACATGGTGCTGACCTATGGCGGCGGCCCGCCGGTGATCGCCGCCTACACCGCGCTCGGCGCCCGGGCTTGCACGCCGATCTACAACGCGCTCGACCCGGCAACCCACCATCCGGTGCCGCCCGACCCCCGGTTCAGCGCCGACCTCGGCTTCCTCGCCAACCGCCTGCCGGACCGCGAGGCGCGGGTGGAGGCGTTCTTCCTGCAACCCGCCGCGCGCCTGGCGGACCGCTCGTTCCTGCTCGGCGGCCTCGGCTGGGACGACAAGGGCATGCCGCCGAACGTCCGCCGCATCGGCCACACGCCCACTGCCGACCACAATGCCTTCAACTGCACGCCCCTGGCGGTGCTGAACGTGGCGCGGGACAGCATGGCGGCGGTCGGCTTCTCCCCCGCCACCCGGGTGTTCGAGGCCGCCGGCGCCGGTGCCTGCCTGATCACCGATGCCTGGCAGGGGTTGGAGCTGTTCCTAGCCCCGGGCGAGGAAGTGCTGGTGGCGCGCGACGGTGCGGACGTGGCCGACCACCTCGCCGCGCTCACGCCGGAGCGCGCCCGCGCCATCGGAGCGGCCGCGCTGCGCCGGGTGCTGGCGGACCACACCTATACGATGCGCGCCGTGATCGTGGACCGGCTGTTGCGCGCGGCATGAAGCGCGGCTTCGACGGCATACAGGGCCTGCGTGCCCTGGCCGCCGCCGCCGTCGCCTTCCTCCATATCGCCGACGAAGCCGGGGCGCTGGTGGGAACGCCGGGTCACTCGCCTTACGCTTGGATCGACGCCGTGCCGCTCGAGGCGGGGGTGGATCTGTTCTTCGTTATCTCCGGCTTCGTCATGGTCTGGTCGTCGTGGGAGGCGTTCGGCGACTCGCGGTCGGTCGCGCCGTTCGTCTGGCGCCGGCTGCTGCGGATCGTGCCGATCTACTGGCTGCTCTCGGCGGCCACGGTCGCCGTCGCCCTGGCCGCGCCGGGTTCGGTGAGCGACGGGTTGCGGGATGGCTGGGGCTACGTCGCCGCGTCCTTCGCCTTCGTGCCCTGGCGCCGCGCGGACGGCTTCGTGCAGCCGGTGCTCCGGCTCGGTTGGACGCTCGAATACGAGATGCTGTTCTACGCGCTGATGGCCTGCGTCCTGCCGTTGCGGCGGCGGGCGGCGCTCGTGGCCTTGCTCCTGGTGCTGTGCCTGCTCGCGTTGGCCGGCCAAACGGTGGGGTTCGCGGCCATACCGCTCGCCTTCTGGACCGACCCGATCGTGCTCGAATTTGCCCTCGGCATGCTGGTCGCCATCGCGGCCCGGCGCGGGTGGCGCGCGGGCTGGATCGGCCCGTCGCTCCTGCTGGTCAGCCTGGCCGCCGCATGGCTGCTCCCTGCCTGGTTACACGCAACGGCCCGCCCACTTGTCCGCGGCGTCCCGGCCGCACTGTTGGTGTTCTGCGCGCTGTCCTGGACCCGGTTACCCAACTGGCTGATCCTGGTGGGAGATTCGTCCTACGCGCTCTATCTGGTGCATCCGTTTCCCATGCGCGCCATTCGCGTTGCACTGGCGCATCTGCCGGTCGCTGCGGACGCAGTCGTTCCGCTCTATCTCGCCACCACCCTGGTAGCCTGCGTGATACTGGCCGTGGCGCTTCACCTCCTGGTGGAGCAGCCGATCCTGCGCTGGGGCCGCAACCGGACCTGGGCACCAAGCCGGACCGAAGCCTTGCGTTGAGCGCCGTTCCTGCAACCAAGCCATGTCGAAACCGTTGCATTGGACGATTCTACAGGAGTTTCGCCATGCGAATTCTACCAGTCGTCTTGATGACCGGGCTGCTTTCGTCGGCCGCCTTCGCGCAGGTCGTCACGGTCCAACCGGCCAACCCGGCTGCAGCAGCCAACGACGACCGGGGCGCGCGAGTGCATTCCCGCGACGCTCATATCGATGCCAATCGGGCGCGGCGCGACGAACATGCGGCCCGTGTCGATGCGGCCCATGGCAATTACGGCGCCGCCGCCGCCGCGCAGAACGCCGCCCGGGGCTCCGCAACCGCGAGCCGCGTGCAGAGCAACGTCGCCCGGCACGACGCGGTCGCCGGGCAGCAGCAGTCGACCACGACGATACGGGTCACCCAGTAGCCGAGGTCGTCTAGCGGGCGGCGATGCTGAGGGCGGCGCCCGCCATGACGACGCTGCTGCCTCGATTGGCGAGCCGGACCGCTCGCGTCGAGGTCAGCAGCCGGCGGGCGCGCGACGCGGCCAACGCGTAGCTCGTAAGCACCGCCGACGCGATCGCGACGATGACGAGCGCCAACTCGGCAAACCCGGACGGCGTCAGTGTGCCGAGATCCACGACGGTCGGCAGCAGCGCCAGGAAGAACACGATGACCTTCGGATTGCCGAGATTGATCGCCAACCCGGTGAGGAACAGGCGAACGTTCCCGTCCGCGCCCGACGGCGCATCACCCACGGGCTTCACCGGCGCTCGCCAAAGCTTCACCGCGAGATACAGCAGATAGGCGGCACCGGCATACCGGATGACGATGAACACCGTCGCAAAGGTGGTCGCGAGCACGGCCAGACCCGTGGCGGCGATGGTGAACCATAGTAGCGACCCGGCAATGAACCCCGCGATGAACGCCGGCGTGCCGCCGAGACCCCGGGCCAGAACCCGGGCCACCAACGCGGTGACGCCGGGGCCGGGCAGGATGAGAACGGCCAGGTAGGCGGCAGCGAAAACCAGCAGGCGGGTGGCGTCCATGCACGGGAACCTATGTCACGATCAGCTTCGTTATATCGGAACTATATCGCATAGGATCGTCAAGCCGGCTGCCGGCCGAAAAACGTGGCGATCCGCTCCGCCGCGCCGTCGGGGTCTTCACGGTGCGGGAAATGGCCGACGTCCTTGAACATCGCGAAGTCCAGGTCGGTGAAGGTCTCCCAAAGCCGGTCCGAGAAGGCGAACGGGAAGATCGCGTCGTGCTCCGCCCAGCGCACGCAGGTGGGCAACGTGATCGGCGGCTGCGGCGGCAGTTGCCCCGTCATCATCTTCAGCCGGGTGGCGTGGGCGGCGCGATAGAATGCGAACCCGCCGGATAGATTGCCGGGCGCCATGAAGTTGTCGACCCAGGCTTCCAGCACCGGCTCGAACGCGTGCTTGCGATGCGACCAGTGGCGGAGGAAGTGACCGATATAGGTCCGGCACGTGTCGCGGGTGGCCCCGACCATGGCGGCGGCGAACGGCATCTGGTGGAAGGACTGATACCAGATCTCGTTCAGCCGATCGGGTGTGCCGCCGCGGAGGCCGATGCCGGGATAGCTGAACCCGAAGAAGAACAGCCCGGTGAACCGCTCCGGCGCCTTGCGGGCCAGCGATAGCATGACCGAGCCACCGACATCGTGGCCGACGACGCCCACGTGCCTCAGTTCCATCGCGTCGAGCACCGCCAGCATATCGTCGGCATGGGCGTCCGCCCCCCATTGGACGGTCTCGGGATCGCCGTGCGGCTTGTCGCTTTGGCCGAAGCCGCGCAGGTCCGGCGCGATGAGGGTGAAGCGGCTGGCCAGGCGTTCCATCACCGGCTCCCAGGTCAGCCAGAACTCCGGCCAGCCATGCAGCAGCAGCAGAGGCGGTCCCGACCCCACGGTGACCACGTGGAACGAGGCTCCGGCAGCCGAAATGCTATGGTGGTGCATCGGTCTCTCCTGACTGTCCCGCCACTACCTGCTCCCACGAAGCCGCCTCGACAAGTTTGCGGCCCATCGTGATCGCGGAAGGGCTGACGGGGCCGAACTAAGGGAGTAAGGCTGTCTTATGCCGCCGCCCCAAGCCGCCGCTGTCATGTCTGACGCGCCCAGCCCCACCGCGGCCGAGACCGCACCGCTGGTGTTCTCCCACCAGCAGATCCTGCGCGTCATCACCGGAATCCTGCTCTGTATCCTGCTGGCCGCCTTGGACCAGACGGTGGTGATCCCCGCAGTTCCGACCATCGCGGCAGACCTGAACGCGTTTGGCCACCTATCGTGGATCGTGTCGGCCTACCTGCTCACCTCCACCGCGGCCACGCCGATCTACGGCAAGCTGTCGGACATGTACGGCAGGCGCGCCCTGCTGATCCCGGCGTTGGTGCTGTTCATCGTCGCGTCCATCCTGTGCGCGTTGTCGCAGAGCCTGTTTCAGCTGATCATCTTCCGCGGCTTGCAGGGGCTGGGCGGCGCCGGCCTGCAGTCCATGGCGCAGGCGGCCATCGCCGACGTGGTCTCGCCGCGGGAGCGTGGGCGCTACCAGGGCTACATGGCCGGCACGTGGGGGGTCGCCTCGGTGGCCGGCCCGATCGTGGGCGGCTGGGTGACCGACCACATATCCTGGACGTTCGTGTTCTGGATCAACGTGCCGCTCGGCCTGTTGGCGATCGTGCTGTGCAACCGCGCGCTGAAGTTGCTGCCGGTGCACAACAAGGGGGGCAAGATCGACTACATCGGCGCGGCGCTGCTGACGGGCGGAGTCACCGCGGTGCTGCTCGTCCTGAGCTGGGGCGGTTCGGAATACCCGTGGGCGTCCGCCCCGATCCTGACGCTGGCCGGGCTGGCGATCGTGATGTTCGCCCTGCTGATCTGGCACGAGCGCCGCGTCGAGGACCCGATCCTGCCGCCGCGCATGTTCCGCGAAAGCGTGTTCACCCGCGGCGTGATGATCGCGTTTGCGTCGGCGCTGGGGCTGCTCGGCACCACCTTCCTGTTGCCGCTGTTCTTCCAGTTGATCCGCGGCGCCGACGCATCCACGTCGGGGTTCATGGTCACGCCGTTCCTGGTGTCGAACGTGGTCGGTGCGTTCACCGGCGGGCAGATGGCTCGCAAGCTGGGCCGGACGAAGGAAATCATCCTCGGCGGGCTTGTCTCGGGTTGCCTCGGCTTCGTGGGACTGACCGCGACGGGGCCGAATTCATCGTTGCTGTTGGTGTTCGGGTCGATGGCCGTGGTGGGGTTCGGGATCGGCATCTGCATGCCTAGCGTGCTGGTGTCGGTGCAGAATGCGGCCGAGCGCCGGGATGTCGGCACGGCGACGGGGGCGATCCTGTTCCTGCGGTCGATGGGTGGCGCATTCGGCAGCACGATGGTGGGCGCGCTGCTGACGGGCATATTCGCCTCCCGCCTGACCGCCTTGGGCTATCCGGGCGGCGGCGACCTCGGTGCGCTCAAGCCCGATGGCGCGCTGGCAGCACTCGGCCCGGCGGCGCTGCAAGCCGGCCGCGTGGCGCTGTCCGCCGGGTTCAGCATGGCGTTCGCCGCCTGTGCGCTGGTGTTTTTGGTGGCGATCGGCATCGCGCTCGGCCTCCGCAACATCCCGCTTCGTGCGGTGTCAGGCAGCGCCCCCGAGGAACCGGCGGTTCTCGGGCACTAGTTTTGTGGGTGCATCGCGCTCGGGTCACGCACCGCCGCGGGCGCTAGGGTGGTGGGGTGCCAAAGCGCACCCCACCCTACGAGCTACGAGCGATCAGCCTTTCCTCGGCATCGCGATCGGGGCGCAGTTGGTGCGGCCCGACATCACGCAGTCCTGGATCTGGTTGTCCGCCCGCAGATGCTGCTGCAGCCATAGGCCACCCAGCACCAGCAGCACCACGACGATGAGCGCGGCCATCGGCCCACGGTTGGAACCGTCTTCTTCCTGGCCACCATCGGCCATGCTTTGCACTCCGCGAGTTAAGTTGACAGGGGCACGTTCTACCCGGTCATAACGTAGCATGCGCCACCCTCGGTTCCTTCTGCTCGCGATCCTGCTGTGGCCGGGCTTGGCGCAGGCGGCCGACCGGTTCTTCACCACCACCGATGCCGTCCGCCTGCATTATACCGACACCGGGCCGCCCAATGCGCCCACGCTCGTCTTCGTGCCAGGGTGGACGATGCCGGCGTGGATCTTCCAGCCGCAGATCGAATACTTCTCCCGCGCCTACCACGTGGTGGCGTTGGACCCGCGCGGGCAGGGGGACAGCGACGTCCCGCTCTCCGGCTACGAGCCTTACCGGCGCGGCACCGACATCGCGGACCTGATCCACGCCTTGGGCGATCGGCCCGTGGTGCTGGTGGGCTGGTCGCTCGGCGTCTTGGACAGCCTGGCCTACGTGCACCAGTTCGGCGACCGCGAACTGCTCGCCATGGTGCTGATCGACAATTCGGTCGGCGAGGAACCCGCCCCGACCGCCGGCCCTCGCGTGGCGCGCCGGCCCCTGCCGCGCCCGGCCAACCGCGAAGAAGCGATGGCGCGCTTCGTCCGCGGCATGTTCCACCGGCCGCAGAGCGAAGCCTATCTCGACCAACTGACCGAGACGGCGTTGCGCACGCCGCCGGATGCCTCCGCCGCGCTGCTGTCCTACCCGGTGCCGCGCACCTTCTGGCGGGATGCGATCTACAGCGTCCACAAACCGATCCTGTACATCGTGACCCCGCGTCTGGCCGGGCAGGCCGAGAACCTGGCGGCGCGCCACCCGGGCGTGCAGACCGACATCTACACTGACGCCGGGCACGCACTGTTCATCGACGACGGCGCTCGCTTCAACGCGGAGATGGCGGGCTTCCTGCAAGCTCAGGTGGTGCCACAATGATGCGGGCCCGCCTGCTGCCGCTGTTCCTGATCTCGGGCGCGGCCGTCGGGTTCGAGACGGCGCTGACCCGGTATTTCGCCGTCGCGAAGTGGTCGGAGTATGGCTACTGGGTGATCTCCATCGTGATGGTGGGGTTCGCGTTCAGCGGCGTGACCATGGCGCTGGCCCGCGACCAGGCGATGCGGCATGCCAGGCTGCTGCTGTCATGGCTGCCGGTGGCGCTGGTGCTGACGGCGGCGTTCGGGTTCTGGGGGGTCACGGCCAACCCGTTCAACCCTCTGCAGCTGCAGAACTCGACGACCTACCTGCCGCAGATCGGCAATATCGCGCTGTATTACGCGGTGCTGCTGCCGTTCTTCTATCTGACGGGTATCTACATCAGCCTGTGCTTCGTCCTGAACGACAACCGGATCGGCCAGGTCTATGGCGCCGACCTGCTGGGAGCGGGCGCCGGGTCGGCCCTGGTGCTGGCGCTGATGTTCGTGGTGCACCCGTTCCTGCTCGTGCCGGTGCTGCTGGTGCCGCTCGCCGCCGCCACCGCGTTCGGCCCGGCCCGGCGTGCCGGCTTGGCGGGCCTGCTGGCGCTGGTGGTGTGCGAGGCCGGGCTGTTCACCGGCAGCCAGGCGGCGTTCAACGACTTCAAGGCGATCTACGCCCCACTCCACGTGCCCGACAGCCGAGTGCTGGCCGAGGTGAAGTCCCCCCGCGGGCTCTACACCCTCCTCGACGACTTCACCGAGCGGGTGGACACCGACGTTACCAACGACATGGGCCTGCTGAACCTGCCCGGCCCGCCGCAGACCTTCGGCCTGTACCGCGACGGCAATCGCATCGCCGCCCTGCCGAAACCCGGCCTGCTGGACGTGAAGTACGCCCCCGCCACCCTGGCCGCACTGCCATACGCTCTTCGGCCGAAGGCGCGGGTGCTGCTCGCCGGGTCGTCGGGCGGGTTCCGGATCGCGGAGGCGCTCGCCCTCGGCGCCCGCCAGGTGGTCGCGCTGGAGCCCGACCCGGTGGTGCTCGGCGCCCTACGCCACGGCCTCGGCGGCTCGCTGCCGCTCGCGGCCGACCCGCGGGTGACCCTCTCGCCGGACGGCCCGCTCGCCGCGGCACGGGCCGGCACCGGCTTCGACCTGGTGGACCTTTCGGGCGACTTCCTGGACTCGGCCGAGGCCAACAGCACCGCCTTCACCGCCGAGGCGCTCGCCGCCGACCTGGCCGCGGTGGACGAGGGCGGCATCGTGTCCGTCCCGGTCTCGATCCGTGACTTCCCGGTCTATGCACTGCGCGTGCTGTCGACCGCCCGGCAGGCCCTGCTCACCGCGGGCGTCGCCGACCCGGCGCGCCATGTGGTGGTGTACCGGTCCGCCTGGAACGTGCGCATCCTGCTTTCGCTCGAGCCGTGGAACGCGCAGCGGATCGCCGCCGTCCGGGCCTGGTGCGACGCGCGGTCGTTCGACGTGTCGTACTATCCCGGCATGGACGTGGCCGCCTCCCGCGCCGGCATCTACAACGACCTGCCTGCCGTGTCGTTCGACGACGGGGCCGTCACCTCGGGCGACGGGTCGGACGATTCCATCGCCGACGAGGCCGGCGCCGTGCTGCGCGGCGAGGCCACCCCCTCCGCGGCCGCCTTCGCGCTCGACCCGGCGACGCTGGACCGGCCGGCCTATTACGACGTGCTGCTGCTCTCCCATCTCGGCACCGTACTCCGCCGGTTGGAGATCCTGCCGCAGCCCGAGATCGGCCAGTTGGTGAACCTGGCGGTGCTGGCGCAGGCCGGGGTGATCGCCGTGCTGGTGCTGCTGGTCCCGCTCCTGGCCGGGCGCAAGCTGCGGGCAGCCGGCGGGGCGATCGTCCGCCCGGTGGTGTATTTCGCCTGCCTCGGCCTGGGTTTCCTGTTCATCGAGATCGCGATGATCGAGCGGGCCAGCCTGTTCCTGAACGACCGCACCGCCGCCTTCGCCATCGTGCTGACGGCGATGCTGGTGTTCTCGGGGCTTGGCAGCCTGCTGGCCGAACGCGCGGGGCCAGGTGGCATGGCGCTGGCGTGTGGGGTTGCCGTGCTGTGGTGCCTCGCGGCCTATGCCGGGCTGCTGCCGGCGATGCTGGCCACGTTGGATTGGCCCTGGATCGCACGGGCGGGGCTGGTGGTGCTGGCGGTGGCGCCGGTTTCGGTGGCGCTCGGCATGCCCTTCCCGCTCGGGCTGGCCCGCGCCGCGACCGGGCCGATGCTGCCCTTCGCTTGGGCGGTGAATGGCGCCTTCAGTGTGGTCGCAACGCCACTCGCGAACCTTTTGGCAACACAGGGCGGGTTGCATTGGGTTCTACTCGGGGCCGCAATGTTGTATGGCGTTTGCATCGCAACATACCCGTCCTTCCGAAAGAGAGTGCAGTGGCAGCCTTCCACCACCTGACACGTCGCACCCTGCTCGGTGCTGCCGCCGGCGCCGCGCTGGTTCCCCCCGCGTTCGCCGCCCCCGCCCCGGCCTGGAACCGCGCCGCCTTCGAGGAGGCGATGCGCAAGTCCGGCCGGCCGATCGACATGACGGACGACCAGTTCGCCGCGATCCAGGCCCGCAAGCCCGCCGCGCTGGCCCGCATTTCAAGCTACCTGAAAGACCGTCTCGGCACCGCCGACCCGGCGGTGATGCGCGCGTTCGAGGTCGTGCCCCGCGAGTACTACCACTACAACTACGCCGATCACCGCGCGCTATCCGGCGAGGCGTATGAGACGGACCCAAAACCGTGGGCGCTCGGCTATGGCTCCGCGCTGTCGGACTATCTGGGCCAGGCGTACATGACCCAGATCTGCAAGCCGCAGCCCGGCGACACGACTTTGGAAATCGGCACCGGGAGCGGCTTCCAATCCTCCCTGCTGTCCCGCATCGTGAAGAAGGCCTACAGCATCGAGATCATCGAGCCGCTCGGCCATGCCGTCGCCAAGCTGTGGGAGCCGTTGGGCTACACCAACATCGAGAGCCGGGTCGGCGATGGATATTTCGGCTGGCCCGAGGTGAAGGACGGCTTCGACATCATCATGGCGACGTGCGCCGCCCAGTACACACCGCCGGATTTGTTCAAGCAGCTGAAGCCAGGCGGCCGGATGATCATCCCGATCGGACAGCCGTTCAAACGTGGCCAGGTGCTTTACGTCTACACCAAGGATGCGGACGGCAAGGTGCATTCAAGGCGCGACGTGGGGGTGTTCTTCATCCCGATGACCGGCGCAATGATGAACCGGCCCCACCCGGGTCCGGAAGCGTCTGCCACTCCGACCGCAACCCCCGCCGCAGCCACCGAACCAGCGAAATAGGCCTACTCCAAGCGGCTCCCTCTCCCGTTCTTCACGGGAGAGGGTTGGGGTGAGGGCCGCTTAGGAGCCGAAAATCGGGTTTGGGACGGCTGTTGCACCCTCACCCCGGCCCTCTCCCGCCCGCGGGAGAGGGAGAAGAATGTATGTGCAATTGCCTGAATTTTGGGAGGGATGGGCCACTCGGCGAGATCGTGACGTGGGCTACCCCTCCCCTAACCCCTCCCTCAAGGGGAGGGGGATTTAGGCGTTGTGTCAGCCTGGCTGCGGGGCGGCGCCCAGACCCGGCGGCGGGGCGACCGGGCGGGTCGTCGGCACCGAAGCACGGCGGCTTTCGGGAGCAGGCTCGTCCACCACGCGCTTGATCACGGGTTCACCGCGCAGGACCGTGCGAATCTCGTCGCCGGACAGGGTCTCGTGCTCCAGCAGGCCACGTGCCAACCGGTGCAGTTCCTCGATATTCTCCGTTAGGATATTGTGCGCGCGGGCATAGGCGCGGTCGATGATGCCCTTGATCTCGGCATCGATCTCCCGGGCGGTCACTTCGGAGACGTTCTTGTTCTGCGTGACACTGTGGCCCAGGAACACCTCCTGGCTGTTGTCGCCATACGCGATCATGCCGAGCTTCTCGCTCATGCCCCACTCGGTGACCATGTTGCGGGCGATGTTGGTCGCCTGCTTGATGTCACCGCCGGCGCCGGTGGACACGCGGTCCGGACCGAAGATGATCTCCTCGGCGACGCGGCCGCCCATCGCCATCACCAGCCGCGAGATCAGGCGCGCCTTATTCTCGCTCAGACGGTCGCCCTCGGGCAGGCTCATCACCAGGCCCAGGGCACGGCCGCGCGGGATGATGGTGGCCTTGTGCACCGGGTCGCAATCCGGCTCGTGCATGGCGCACAGAGCGTGACCGGACTCATGGTAGGCAGTCATCCGCTTCTCGGCGTCCGACATCACGAGCGACCGGCGCTCGCTGCCCATCATCACCTTGTCCTTGGCGTGCTCGAACTCGAACATGGCGACCGTGCGCTTGCCCAGGCGAGCGGCCAGCAGCGCGGCCTCGTTCACCAGGTTGGCCAGATCGGCACCCGAGAAGCCGGGCGTGCCGCGGGCGATGGTCTTCGGGTCGACGTCGTTGGCGAGCGGCACCTTGCGCATGTGCACGCGCAGGATCTTCTCACGGCCACCCACGTCCGGGTTCGGCACGACCACCTGGCGGTCGAACCGGCCGGGGCGCAGCAACGCCGGGTCCAGCACGTCCGGACGGTTGGTGGCGGCGATCAAGATCACGCCCTCATTGCTCTCGAAGCCGTCCATCTCGACCAGCATCTGGTTGAGCGTCTGCTCGCGCTCGTCGTTGCCGCCACCTAGGCCGGCACCACGATGGCGGCCGACCGCGTCGATCTCGTCAATGAAGATGATGCAGGGAGCGTTCTTCTTGCCCTGCTCGAACATGTCACGCACGCGGCTGGCGCCGACGCCGACGAACATCTCCACGAAGTCGGAGCCCGAGATGGTGAAGAACGGCACGTTCGCCTCGCCGGCGATGGCGCGGGCAAGCAGCGTCTTGCCGGTGCCCGGGGGGCCGACCAGCAGCACGCCCTTGGGGATCTTGCCGCCCAGGCGCTGGAACTTCTGCGGGTCCTTCAGGAACTCGACGATTTCCTGCAGCTCGGCCTTGGCCTCGTCGATGCCGGCCACGTCCTCGAACGTCACGCGGCCTTGCTTCTCGGTCAGCATCCGGGCGCGGGACTTGCCGAAGCCCATGGCGCGGCCGCCGCCCGACTGCATCTGGCGCATGAAGAACACCCAGACACCGATCAGCAGCAGCATCGGGAACCAGTTCAGCAAATAGTGGAAGATCGAGTTGCTGCCCTCGTCCTCCGGCTTGGCGACGACGCGGACGCCCTTGTCCGTCAGCTTCTGGACCAGCGTCGGATCGTCCGGCGTGTAGGTCTGGAAGGTGCGGTTGTCGGTCATCTGCCCGGTCACGACCCGGCCTTGGATGGTCACATCGTGGACGCGGCCACTTGCGACATCGCCCAAGAAGTCGGAATACGCGATCTGCGACGCGGAGCGTTGCGTCGTCCCCGGTTGGAAAAGGTTGAACAGCACCACTAGCAGCAGGGCGATGATCACCCAGAGCGCGAGGTTGCGGCCGAAATTGCTCATCTAGGTTCCCTGGCCATCCACAGCTGTCCCCTCCGCACCGGTGGCCGGGCGCTTGGGGCGATACATTGCACACCAACACACAGTTATGGCGGTGTCACCTCAACATGGGCGCGAACGAGGTGTAACACACCCCCGTCCCGATCAGGCCGCCAAGAAAGCCGCTCCTGCAGCAGGCAAGCAAGCGTTCCGGAGGACAACCCGGTCTGCAACCATAGCTGGCAATCCATATCCTAAAAGCGGCACCGCGGATAGGACGCCATTGTAACGCAGTGCAGGCAAGCCGCGCAGCACCGTGCTCGGCAGGTCCGAGGCATTCCGAAACCGGCCAGACTCCCCACCCAACGGCCCGATTTCGGCGTTGTCCGGCGCTTTCTCGACCCTGAACCGGCCGTCCCACACGGCTCCAGGCGCGGCGGGGACGGCGGCCGACATTGCCGCCGCCTCCCGCGTCAACCGCCATCCACCAGCGGTGACCTGCAGTTGCACCCCGGCCAAGGTCGCTGCGCGGGGGGAGGCGGCAAGGGCCGCCGCCGCCAACGGATAGCGCCGCCCCGATACGCTGCGGAGCACGGCCGCGAGCGAAGGCTCGGTAATCGGCCCGGGCGAGATGACGGCATAGCCTTCGGGATACAGGGACGCGCGAGCCGCCAGTTCTGCGGCGACGGCCCGCTCTGCCTTGGTTCGGGTGCTGCCGCACGCGGCAGCCTCCGCCAACAAGGCTGCCCGGTCCGTGCCGATTTCACCGCGCAGGCGGACCCTGGTGGCGCGTTCATCGGTGTTGGATGGGTCCTCGGCGGCGATCAGGCCGGTTTCGGCAACCACAGCTCGTAGCTCGGCCGGGTCCACCGCGAGCAGGGGGCGCAGCAGGCGGATGTCGTCGGTTTCGACCAGCGCGGCCATGCCGGCGCGTCCCGCCGGGCCGCTGCCCCGGCGTTGGCGCATCAGCACCGTCTCCGCCTGGTCGCCGGCGTGGTGCCCCAACAGAAGATCCACCAGCCCCGCCTCCCGGCAGGCCTTGGCGAGCGCGGCGTAGCGGGCCGCGCGGGCGCGCGACGCGAGCCCCGCCCCTTTGTGAAGGTGATCCAGCCGAAGTACACGGGCCGGCACGCCGAGGCCCAGCATTGCGGTTCGGGCCCCCTCCGCTTCGGCGGCGGATTCGGCACGCAGGCCATGATCCACGATCAGCGCGATGGGGTCCCCCCAGGCACGGGCCAAGACCGCCAAGGCCAGGCTGTCCGGGCCGCCCGATACGGCCACCGCGACCCGGCGGGCACCGTCCCACGGGCCTAGCCGGCCCATGGCCGTGTCGAATGCGACCTGCGTCGTGGCCGTCAGCGACAGGCGGCGCGGCCCCTGGCGGCCAATTCCGCCTCGCGGATGTCGGGGCGGGGCTGCGGGAATTCGGCGCGCAGCTTCGCCAACGCGTCACAGGCGGAGGGGCGATCGCCCAATGCGATCAGGGCGTTGGCCACGCCCAGCAAGGCATCGGGCGCGCGGGCGCTGGTGCGGGCACGGTTGTAGGCGTCGTAGAAATCGGGCGCGGCCTGCTGGTAATTGCGCTCGCCCATCTCTGCTTGGGCCAACACGAATTGCGCGTCGGCAGCACGCGGGCTGCGCTTGGCAATCACCTCACGCGCTGCGGCCTCGGCCGCCGCATAGTCACGCCGGGCCAGCGCCGCATTGGCCTCCTGCATCGCCACTTCCGGCGTGCGCGGCGTCGGCCCAGTGAGGGCGGGCGGAGGCGGCCCACCCCCCAAGGACGAAGGCGGGGGGCTCAGCGTGATCTGAGGCGTCTGGGGCGCTTGAGCTTGCGGCGCACGGCTACCGCCCCCCGCGCTGTTCTGCATGGCAAACGTCAGGTCACCGATTTGCTTGGTGAAATCTTCCTGCTGCCGCTGCTGCGCGTTGGTCAGTTGGTCGACTTGCCCACGCAGCGTGCGCACCTGGTCCTCCAGCGTGGAGACCCGGTCCAACAGTTGCGCCACGAGGCCGCCGGAATCGCCGCTGCCGCCTTGCGACCGGTCGGGCCGATACGCCGGAGCGGGAGCGCCGCCGCGCTGCTGCATCGTCTGGATCTGCTGACGCAGTTCGAGGATCTGGTTCTGCAGCGCGATCGCGTCCCGGCTGTCCATCTGGGCGACCGCCGGGCCGCCAACCAGCAGCATCGCCGCCAACACCGTACCCGCAACCCGCATCCGACACACTCCAGCGACACCTGATGGGGCGGGTTCTACGGTCGGATCCATGCAACCGGCAACCCAGCGGCGCGGCCCCTAGCCCCGCCCTCTCCCTCGAGGGGAGAGGAAGAAGGCTGCGTCTTAGCGGACGGAGGTGATCGCGTTGCGGTTCTGCTGATACGCGCTTTCGTCGGAGCCCAGCGCGGTCGGGCGATCCTTGCCGTAGCTGATGGTGGTGATGCGCGCGGACGAGATGCCGTGGGCGACCAGGTAGTCGCGGGCAGAGTTGGCGCGGCGGGCGCCGAGAGCGATGTTGTATTCCTCGGTGCCACGCTCGTCGCAGTTGCCGGCGATTTGCACGTTGTCCTGCGGGTAGCGGCCCAGCCAGGACGACTGACGGTCCAGCGTGCCGCGGGCATCGCTGCTCAGGCTGTTTTCGGCCGTGGCGAAGAACACGCGGTCCCCGACATTGGCCACCAGATCTTCCTCGCTGCCCGGAATGGCGCCGCCGGAGTTGCTGGCATTGGCGCCGTTGCCGTTGGCCAGGCCCGACGTATCTGCCTGCTTCGCACAAGCGGACAGGAGGGCGAGGCTGGCCAGCAAGGCCAAGGTCTTGGTGTTCATAGGGACTCGATTCCTAGCTCTAGTTTAAATCTTTACGACTGACCGCCGAACGCCGTACAGGTAAGATCGTTCCGGGGGAATGGTAATTTTCGCAATTCAGGCCAGCGGGTCAGGCCAGCGGGGTCAGGCCAGCGGGGTCAGGCCAGCGGGCTCATGCCAGCAAAGGCGACCACGCCGGGTCGGACGCGTCGCCGGGCGTGGAGACGGCGCGCTCGTTGAAGCCGGTGATGTCGATCGACACCAGGCGCGATCCATAACCGTTGCCGCGGCTGTCGTGGGCGGCGCTCTCGCGGAAGAACATCAGCACGCGGCCGTTCGGACAGAACGTTGGGCCCTCCACGTCGAAGCTCTCGGACAAGATGCGCTCACCCGAGCCGTCCGGGTGCATGACCCCGATCCCGAAACCGGAGTCACCGAGCCGGGTGAAGGCGATCAGGTCCCCGCGCGGCGACCAAACCGGCGTAGCGTAGCGGCCTTTGCCGAACGAGATGCGCTTTGCCCCGCCGCCCCCGGCGCCCATGAGGTACAACTGCTGGTCGCCACCACGGTCGGAGTTGAACACGATCTGCGAACCGTCCGGGCTGTAGCACGGGCTGGTATCGATCGCCCCCGAGTTGGTCAGCCGCTGCGAGCCGCCGCCGTTCAGCCCCACCGTGACGATGTCCGACCCGGCGCCGCGGGTCACTGACATGATCACGTGGCTGCCGTCCGGCGCAAACCGGGGGGCGAAGGTGATGCCTTCGAACTCCCCGAGCACACGCTGCGAGCCGCTGCCCAGGTTGAAGGAGTACACTCGCGGGCGGTTGTTGGCGTACGACATGAACACGATCTCATCCAGCGTCGGATGAAAGCGCGGCGTCAGCACCAGCCACGAGCCATCCGTCAGGTAGCGGTTGTTCTCGCTGTCCTGGTCCATGATCGCCAGCCGCTTGACCCGGCGGTCCCGCGGGCCGGAGCCGGCGACGTAGACGATGCGAGTGTCGAAATAGCCCTTCTCGCCGAGCAGCCGCTCGTAGATCACGTCGGCGATGATATGCGCGACCCGGCGCCAGTTGCCGGCCGCCGTGGTATAGGCAGTGCCCTGGATCTGCTGGCCCTGCGGCACGTCCCACAGGCGGAACTCCACCCGGCCGCTGCTGGCGTTGCCGGTGACGAGCGCCTGCGCGCCCTGCGCCTTCCACGGCGTGAAGTCCGGCGCGTCGCCGGGCTGCTGGCCGGTGAGCGGCTTGAACAGGCCGCAGCGCTGCAGGTCGTTGGTGATCACACCGGTGATCTGCGCGCCGAGGTCGCCGCCCATGGTGGGGATGCCGATCGGGATCGGGTCGGTGCGGGCGCGATCCACGGTGATCGCGGCGCCGGACGCACTTGGCGCGGCCGAGGGGGTGCCTTGGGCCCAGGCGGGAGCGGTCAGCAAGGTGGCGGTCCCGGCGAGCGCGCCGCGGCGACCGATGATGGGGAAGTCAGTCATGACGGGAATCCTCCGTTTGTACCGTCATGCCAGGGCTCGACCCTGGCATCCACGGGGTGTGCGCGAAACAGGCGGTCGACGCCGGGCACGATGGCGCGCCTGACCCACGGTCGGTGACCGCGGGACGCCCGGAATGGCAGGTCGTGCCCTGCCATGACGGCGATGTTGCCGTCATGGCTTGAAGATGAAATCGAAGCGATGGATCTGGCCCATCATGCTGGACGGTAGCGGCAGCGCCGAACACTGGGCGGCCAGCACCGCGCGGACGGCGCGTTCGGCGAAGGCATGCAGCGGGCTGCCCAGGGGGGACGCCGGGTCACCCGGCGCGATCTGCGCCTCGCGGGCGACGCCGTTCGCATCGGTGGTCACGATCAGATGCACCTGGAATGTGTCGGCATGGAGCGCGCCGGCGTCCCGGGTCCAGCAATCGCGCACCTTCTCGCCGATCGCACCGCGCTGCACGGCGTTCAGCGACGTGTTGTCCGTCCCGTGCACGCTGCCGCCCGTCACCGGCGCGCCGGAGGCCGGCGGGCTGTAGCGCGCGGTCGGCGCCTCGTTCGACTGCCGCAGCGAGCGCAGCCGGTCGAGCGTGTTCAACAGGGCGCGGCTATCCGGCGCCGGAGTCTTGGCCGGGTTGGGCTGCGTGCTCTGGCTCGGCGGCGTCGGCGTGGGCGGGCGCGGCGCCGGGGGTGGCGGCACCGGCGGGGGTGGCGTCGGCAGCGGCGGTGTCGGCAGCGGCGGCGACGGGACCGGCGGCGTCGGCGGCGGTGGCGGAGCGACGGTTTCCGACGGCTCGGGCGCCACCGGCTGCGGGGGGGCGGGCGGCTGCGGCTTGGGCGGCGCCGGCTCCGGCGGGGGAGGCGGCGGTGGCGGAGGCGGGGGCGGCGGGGGCGGTGGTGGCGGCTGCGGCGGCGTGGGCTTCGGCGGCTCCGGCGACGGGGGCTCCGGCGAGGGCGTCGGCGCCACGGTCGAGGCCGGGATCGGCGCGGAGACGTTGGCCTTGCGGGCCTCCTGCGGCGGTCCGACGATGTCCACTTCGAAGCTGGCCTGGTCCGGCATCGGCTCCACAGGTGGCGGCGACGCCAGGAACACCAGCGCCAACGCCACCACCAGGTGGACCACGAAAGAAAGCGCGGCCCCGCGGCCTAGCCGGTCGTTGCGTCTCATACCTCGTCGGCCCCGTGGCTAGCGCCGGCGCGGCACTTGCGTCGTAGGCAGCGGGACCGGAACGGGCCGAACCGTCGGCGCGGCGGTTCCGGTCGTATTGCTGCCAGGGGCCCCGTCCGTCTGCTCCACCAGCAGGGCCACCTTGTTGAAGCCACCTTGCTTTATGGTGCCCATCACCTCGATCATGCGGCCGTACGGCACGGTCTTGTCGCCGCGCACGAAGATGCGGCGGTCGGGGTCGTTCTGCGATTGCGCCTGCAGCTTGGCCACCAGGTCGCCGAGGTCCATCCCGTCATTGCCGAGATACACCTTGCTGTCGGACGCGACGCTGACGGTGATCGGGTCTTTGTCCGGCGTGATCGGCGACGCGCTGGCCTTGGGCAGGTCCACGTTCACGCTGGAGGTCATCAGCGGCGCCGTGATCATGAAAATCACCAGCAGCACCAGCATCACGTCCACCATGGGAGTGACGTTGATCTCGGCCAGCGGGCGATACCGCCGGCCGCGCCCGTTGCCGTTATTTCCGATCTGTATCGCCATAACGTTAAACCCGCTCCTCGGACTGGCGGGACAGGATGGCGCCGAACTCCGTGCCAAAGCCGTTCAGCCGGTCGGCGAAACGCTGCAGGTTGGTGCTGATGGCGTTGTAGGCGAGCACCGCGGGAATGGCCGCGACCAGGCCGATCGCGGTGGCGAACAATGCCTCGGCGATGCCCGGCGCCACCACGGCCAAGCTGGTGTTCTTGCTGGCGGCGATGCCGGCGAACGAGTGCATGATGCCCCAGACCGTGCCGAACAGCCCGATGAACGGCGCGGTGGAGCCGACCGAGGCCAGGAAGATCATCCAGCGTTCCATCCGCTCCATCTCGCGGCTGACGGTAACGGTCATCGCGCGGTCCACCCGGTTCTGCACGCCGCCGCGGCTCATGTCCGCGCCGGCGATACGGGCGGAGCGCCGCCATTCCCCCATCGCCGCGCCGAACACGGCCGCGAACGGGTGGACGGGCTTGGCGCCCTCCTGGTCATACAGCTCGTCCAGGCTGCCGCCGGACCAGAACCGGTCCTCGAACGCATTGGCCTGGCGGTTGGCGCGGCGCAGGGCGGCGATCTTCTCGAAGATGATCGCCCACACCCAGACGCTGGCCAGCAGCAGCAGGACCATGACGATCTTCACGACGATGTCCGCCTGGAGGAACAGCGTCAGGATCGACAGGTCCGCGCCAGGCGGGGCTGCGCCAGCGGCCAGGTTCGTCGCATTAACCGTTTGATCCACGCCTAACCTCCTCGAACGCCGTGCGCCACCGCGGCGGTATCCGCGAGGGCCGGCCATCCGCCCCCCGCACGCAGGCCAATTGCACATCGAGCCGCGCCACCGCCCGGTCCCCTACGGCGAAGTCCTGCCGCAACAGGGCCGTGGCGGCCCCGAGTTCGGTGGGCTCAGTGGTGACGGTCAGCATCTCGTCGAGCCGCGCGGGGCGCAGATAGTCCATTTTGACGCGCCGCACCACGAAGATTAGCCCGTGATTGTTCACGAGCTCCTCGTGAGGCACGCCGTTGTCACGTAAAAGTTCCGCCCGGGCGCGTTCGGCGAAGGCCAAATAGCGGGCGTGATAGACGATCCCGCCGGCGTCGGTGTCCTCGTAATAGACGCGGATATCCAGCCGGTGCGGCGAGTTCTCAGGCATCGGGGCCGAGCAGGTCGAGCAGGGGGGCGGACGGCGCGGGCGGCATCAGGCCGAGATGCCGCCAGCCGGGTTCGCCCAGCATGCGGCCGCGGCTGGTGCGCAGGACCAGACCCTCCTGGATCAGGAACGGCTCGATCACGTCTTCCAGCGTGTCCCGCGCCTCGTTCAGCGCCGCAGCGAGCGTTTCCACGCCGACCGGGCCGCCGTGGTGGTGCTCGGCGATGCGGCGCAGGTAGCGGCGGTCCATCGCGTCCAGCCCCCGCCCGTCGACCTCGAGCCGGGTCAGTGCCGCGTCCGCCTCGGCCCGGTCCACCGGGCTGTGCCCGTCGAAGGCGGCGAAGTCGCGCACCCGGCGCAGCAGCCGCCCGGCGATGCGGGGCGTGCCACGGGAGCGCCGTGCGATCTCGATGGCGCCCGCCTTGGTCAGCGCCAGCCCGAGCTTTTCGGCGCCGCGGGTCACGATCAGTTCCAGCTCGGCCGGCGAGTACAGCACCAGGCGCAACGGGATGCCGAAGCGGTCGCGCAATGGCTGCGCCAACAGGCCGGCGCGGGTGGTGGCGCCGACCAGGGTGAACGGCGACAGGTCGATGCGCACCGAGCGCGCCGCCGGACCCTCGCCGATGATGAGGTCCAGCTGGAAGTCCTCCATCGCCGGATACAGCACTTCCTCGATGGCGGGCTGCAGGCGGTGGATCTCGTCGATGAACAACACATCGCGCGGCTGCAGGTTGGTCAGGATGGCGGCCAGATCCCCGGCGCGCTGGATCACCGGGCCGGAGGTGGCGCGGAACCCCACCCCCAGTTCGCGAGCCACGATCTGGGCCAGGGTGGTCTTGCCCAGGCCCGGCGGCCCGTGCAGCAGCACATGGTCCATCGCCTCCGCCCGGCCCCGTGCGGCGTGGATGAAGACGCGCAGATTCTCGCGGCTGGCCTTCTGCCCGATGAACTCCGCCAGCACCTGGGGCCGCAGCGACGCTTCGGCGGCGTCCTCCGGCGTGCGCGCGGGGGTGAGCGGATTGTCGCTCATGCGGGGGTTGGTGCGGGGGTCATGATCGAATGGCGGCTGTTATCACGGGCGGCCGTGGTCATGCCATCCATCGATCTCCCTCTCCCGCGGGCGGGAGAGGGAGCAGAGATGCGTCCTAGCGGAGCCGCTCCTGTGCGGCGCGGCGGCCCAGGGCGTTCAGCGGAATGTTGAACGTCTCCCGCGCGGTGGCCACCGAAATGGCCGAGATCACGGCGGTGACGGAGGTGAAGACCGCGACCGGCATCCATCCGTTGGGCCCGGTGCCCATGATCGCGGCGCTGATGGTGGGTGCGAAACCACCCAGCGCGAAGCCGATCTGGGTGCCGATCGCCATGCCCGACAGGCGGACGCGGGTTTCGAACATCTCGCCGTACAGCGACGGCCAAACGCCGTTCGCCGCGCTGTAGATGACCCCGGACACCAGGATGCCCAGCGCGAAGATCAAAGGCAGGTTGCCCTGGCTGATCGCCCAGATATACGGCCAGATCATCACGGCACAGCCCAACGCGCCGGCGATGAACACCGGCTTGCGCCCGATGCGGTCGGACAGCGACGCGAGCAGCGGAATGGCCGCCAGCGCCACCACGTTGGCCAGCACCAGCACCGTCAGCATGAACGAGCGCGAGATATGCGCCGTGTTGACCGCGTAGGAGAGCGTGAACACGGTGAAGATGGTGCTGACGACCGAGATCAGCGCCGCGAAGATCACCCGCAGCACATCCGGCCCGCTCTCGGCAAACAGCACCGCGACTGGCAGCTTGGCGACGATGTGGGCCGCTTCCTCCGCCTTGAAGGCCGGCGTTTCCGGCAGCGTGCGGCGTACCCAGAAGCCGACGGCGACCACGATCGCGCTTAGGAAGAACGGCAGGCGCCAGCCCCAGTTCAGCATGTCGGCATCCGACAGCTGGGCCAAGGGCAGGAACACCATCGTCGCCAGGATCAGCCCGCCCTGCGTGCCGCTGAGCGTGAACGAGGTGAAGAAGGCGCGGCGGCCCGGGGGGGCGTGCTCCAGCGTCATGGAGCTGGCGCCGGCCTGTTCGCCGGCGGCCGAGACGCCCTGCAGCAGACGGAGGAACACCAGCAGGATCGGTGCCCATACGCCGACCTGGTTGTAGGTCGGCAGCAGGCCCACGCAGAAGGTGGACAGCCCCATCAGCAGCAGCGTGAAGGTCAGCACCTTCTTGCGGCCGAACTTGTCGCCGATGTGGCCCAGGATGAAGGCGCCGATCGGCCGCGTCAGGTAGCCCACGCCGAAGGTGGCGAAGGCGAGGATGGTGCCCATCGCCGGGTCGGAGGAGGTGAAGAACACCTTGCCGAACACCAGCGCCGCGGCCGTCCCGTAGATGAAGAAGTCGTAGTATTCGACGGCGCTGCCGATCCAGCTCGCCAAGGCCGCCTTCCGCGGTGCGCTGAGCTGTTGGCCGGCCGTTATCGTCTCGGTGTTGTACCCGGACATCGTTCTTGGTCTCCCCGTTATCGTTGATTTATCCGCCGGGGCTGCCCGGCTGAATGAGGCTGGTGAAGTGCCGCAGCATCCGCTCCGCATCCGGCTCGCAACCGGTGAAGTGCGAGAAGGCACCGACCGCCTGGAACACGGCCATCCCGCCGCCATCCAGCGTGCGGCAGCCGATCGCCCGGGCCGCGCGCAGCAGTTCGGTTTCAATCGGGAAGTAGATGATGTCGGCGACCCACAGCGACGGCCGCAGCAGCTCCGTGGGAACGCTGGTGCCGGGATATTTCGCCATGCCGATTGGCGTCGCGTTGATCAGCCCGTCGGCGTCGGCCAGGGCAGACGCCGGGTCGGTGCCGACCACCACGCGACCGGCCCCGAAGGTTTCGCATAGCATGGTGGCGACCGCCTCGGCCTTGGCGGGGTCGACATCGATGATCGTCAGCCGCTCCGTACCGAGCGTCATGGCGGCGTAGGCCACCGCGGCGCCCGCCCCGCCGGCGCCCACCTGCACGACCCGGCGCAGCGGCGCGCCCGGCATGCGGCGGCGGAACGCCTCGGCGAAGCCCGACAGATCGGTGTTGTGTCCGTGGCGCTGCCCGTCCTTCAGGACCACGGTGTTGACGGCGCCCAGCCGGCGCGCATCGTCCGACAGCGTCGTCAGGAACGGCAGCACCGCCTGCTTGCAGGGGTGGGTGATGTTCAGCCCGTCGAACCCCATGCGCTCGGCGGCCACGAGCAGATCGGGCAACGCCTCGGCGCCCAGGCCGAGTTCGCGCAGGTCGATCAGCTTGTATTGCAGGCGCAGGCCCTGCTCGTCGCCCTCGCGCTCGTGCATCGAGGGCGTCAGCGACGCGCCGATGCCGGAGCCGATCAAGCCGAGCAGCACCGCCCGACTCATGCGCGCACCAAACGCTGCATGCGATGCAACGCCAGCACGTAGCCCTGGGTGCCGAACCCGGCGATCACGCCGCTGGCCAGGCTGGACACGTAGGAATGGTGGCGGAATGGCTCACGCTTGTGGATGTTGGAGATATGGACCTCCAGGATCGGGCATGGGCACATGGCCAGCGCATCGTGGATGGCGACAGAGGTATGGGTAAAGGCGGCGGGGTTGATGATGATGCCAGCGGCTGCCTCGCGCGCCTCGTGGATCCAGTCGATCAGCTCGTATTCGCGATTGGACTGATGGAAGCGGATCGTAAGCCCCAACGGCTCGGCGGCGCCGGCGCAAGCCGCTTCCACATCGGCCAGCGTTTCGGCGCCATAGATGTCCGGCTCGCGCTTGCCGAGCAGGTTCAGATTGGGCCCGTTGAGAATGAAGACGGTCTCTGCCAAGGTTGCACTCCCCCTGCGGCCCGATACGGGTCCCCAATCGGGCTTTGCCGCCCTTGACTTGAACTTGGACTAACCGGTTAAACCACGTCAACGATAATCCTGCAGTCGCCATGCAGAAGCTGAAGGGAACTTGCCCGTGTCCGATCCCTGCGTCATCGCCGTTGCGATCACCGGCTCCGTGCCGCGCAAGAAGGACAACCCGGCGGTGCCCATCACCGTCGCCGAACAGGTCGAGAGCACCCACGCAGCCTTCGAGGCGGGCGCCACGCTGGTCCACATCCACGTCCGCAACGACGACGAGAGCCCGTCCTCCGACCCGGAGCGCTTCGGCCGGGTGCAGGAGGGCGTGCGCGCGCACTGCCCCGGCATGATCGTGCAGTTCTCCACCGGGGGCCGCGGCCGGGACCAGGCGGCGCGCGGCAATGCGCTCGACCTGCGGCCCGACATGGCGTCGCTGTCCACCGGGTCGGTGAACTTCCCCTCCATCGTCTACGAGAACGCCCCCGCTCTGGTCGTCGACCTCGCCACCCGCATGCAGCGCCACAGCGTGCTGCCGGAAATCGAGGTATTCGACCTATCGCATTTGCACGGCGCCAAGCGCCTGGTGGAGGCCGGGCTGATGAACGAGCGGCCCCACGTGCAATTCGTGATGGGTGTGAAGAACGCGATGCCGGCCGAGGAGCATCTGCTGGATATTCTGTTGGGCGAACTGCGCCGGGTGCTGCCGCACGCGACCTGGACCGGTGCCGGGATCGGCCGCAACCAGGCGCAGGTGATGGACTGGGTACTGGCCCGCGGCGCGCACGGCGTGCGCACGGGGCTCGAGGACAATGTCCGGGTCGACAAAACGCGGCTGGCCAGCAGCAACGCCGAACTGGTGACGCTGGCCGCTGCCGCCATCGCCCGGCATGGCCGCAGCGTCGCGACACCGGCGCAGGCGCGCGCCATGCTGGGCCTGGCATGACGGGCGGCCATCTGCGGTCCATCGCGACCGTCTGCCTCAGCGGCGGGCTGGGCGAGAAGCTCGCCACGGCGGCCCGGGTCGGCTTCGATGGCGTCGAAATTTTCGAGAACGACCTGCTGACTTTCAACGGCTCCCCGGCCGAGGTCCGCCGCATTGCCGAGGACCTTGGACTCGCGATCACCATCTTCCAGCCGTTCCGCGATTTCGAGGCGATGCCGGACCCCCAGCGCGGCCGCAACCTCGATCGTGCGGAACGCAAGTTCGACGTGATGGAACAACTCGGCACCGATCTGGTGCTGGTATGCAGCAACACGGCCGCAGCCGCGATCGACGACGATGCCCGCGCCGCGGCCGACCTGCACGCCATGGCCGAACGCGCCGCGGCACGCGGCCTGCGGATTGGCTACGAGGCATTGGCCTGGGGCCGTCATGTCAATCGCTGGGGCCATGCCTGGCGCATCGTGGAGCAAGCCGCGCACCCGGCGCTCGGCCTGATCGTGGACAGCTTCCACACGCTCGCCGTCGGCGACGACCCGGACGGCATCGCGGCGTTACCCGGCGAGCGGGTGTTCTTCGTGCAACTGGCCGATGCGCCACTGCTGTCGATGGACGTGTTGTCGCTCAGCCGGCATTACCGCAGCTTCCCCGGCCAGGGCGAATTGGACGTGCCGCGTTTCCTGCGCGCCGTTCTGGCCAGCGGCTACACCGGGCCGTTGTCGCTCGAGATTTTCAATGACGATTTCCGCGCCGCCCCCGCCCGCATGATCGCGCGCGACGGCCTCCGCTCGTTGGCGCTGATGGAGGCGGAGGCCGGGTTGGTGAGCCTCCCGCCACCGCCCACCATTGCCGGCGTCGAATTCATTGAATTCGCCGTCGACGACGAGACCGGGTCGGCCCTGGCTGCGCGGCTCGGTAGCCTCGGCTTCCACCATCGCGGGCATCACCGATCGAAAGCGGTGGAGTTGTACCGGCAAGGCGACATCAACCTGGTGCTCAACAGCGAGCCGGACAGCGCGGCGTCCGAACACTTCCAGCTGCACGGCGTGTCGGTGTGTGCGATGGCGTTGCGCGTGGACGACGCGGCGGCGACGATGGCCCGCGCCGATGCCCTGTTCTGCCCCGCCTGGCGCGGCGGCCTGGTGCGCGAGGGCGAGCGGGACATTCCGGCGCTGCGTGCGCCCGACGGGCTGTTGCTGCATCTGGTGCAGCCCTCGGCGCGTTCGATCTGGGAAGACGATTTCAGCCTGCTGCCCGATCCGCCGGCTGAGGCGGGGCCTAAGCTCACGACGATCGACCACATCGCCGAGGCGATGCCGGCGAACGCGCTGTACGGTTCGGTGCTGTTCTGGCGCGCGGTGTTCGGCATGACGGCGACGGTGCCGGTGGATCTGTCGGACCCGTACGGGCTGGTGAGTAGCCGCGCGATGATCAGCCCGGGCGGCGCGTTCCGCTTGCCGCTGAACGTGTCGGACAGCCGCGAGACGATCACCGGCCGCTTCGTCGCCCGGTCGCTGGGCGCCGGGGTGCAACACATCGCCTTTGCCACCGGCGATCTGCTGGCGGCCGTGCAGTCGGTGCAGGACCAGGCGCCGATGCTGACCATCGCGAGCAACTACTACGAGGACCTGATGGCCCGCTGGCCGCTCCCCGACGAGGTGGTGGAGGCGATGCGGCGGCTGAACGTGCTGTACGACAGTGACGCCGGCGGCGAGTTCCTGCACGCCTACACCAGCGAGTTCGAGAGCCGGTTGTTTTTCGAGTTGGTGGAGCGCCGCGGCAGCATCGGCTTCGGCGCCGCCAACGCCGCCTTCCGGATGGCCGCCCAAGCCGAACGAGCTTAGGAAACACCTACTCTAAGCTTCTCCCTCTCCCGTCCCTCACGGGAGAGGGTCGGGGTGAGGGCTACTTGGCCGTCGGAACCGAACTTTCGGACGCTTTCGCACCCTCACCCCGGCCCTCTCCCGCCCACGGGAGAGGGAGAAGAAAGGGCGCTGTTTATTCCGCAGCAGCCCGGGTTGCAGCGCTTTCCACCGTCAAGCTGTAGCGGGTGAAGCTTCGCTGCAACGCCGGCAGCATCGCGACTTCCATCACGCCCGCCCCCGGCTGCATCACGATCATCGCCACCGTCGCCGACAAGTTGTTGCTCGAGTTGAGCCGCGGCGGCCGGCAAACCGAAAACGGCGTGGAGAAATCGTCGAACAGCGCCTGCTTCACGGTCTCCGTCGTGATCGCACCGAGATGCGGCGTCAGCAGGTCACGCACGCGGATGTCGCGATACAGGCTGTCCGGCGTGTTCTGCACGCCGGTGTCGCGCAACTTGCCCAACGCCACCGGGCTCTGCCAGTGATTCGCGTGCACGATCAGGCCGTGCTGGGCGTGGACCTGGAACGTCTCATCCGGCGCGCATTCGAAGTCGATCGCAATGCCGCCGGCATGGCTGACCATCATGTTGTTGGAAGCGGATTTCGCCGTGCAATACACCGCCCGCATGGACTGCGCGACCTGCTCCTGCTCCAACACCTTGCGGCGGATGAAGGCGAGCGGCACGCCGACCTGGCGGTAGTCGCGGTCCGATTCCAAATAGTTGGCGGTGATCGCAATACCCGCTGAATTCAGCCCGGAGCGCGCCAGGGCGCCGGCCTCGGTGAAGGTCAGGATGTCGGGCCCGTCATCGCGCCGGATGTGGAGCACGACGGCGGTCTCGGCGCATTCCGCCTTCCAGTCCCAGTTCTGCGCGTGGATCACCGTGCCGTCCTTCGTCGCCTCCGGCAGCGCCACGACCCCGGTGCAACCGTCCGGATCCTCCGACGCCGCCAGCCGGGCACGCAGGTCGGGGCGGGAGGCGAGCTTCAGGATCTCGGTCCGCGCGTTCAGCAAGGCGATGTCTTCGAAGCGCACGTCCGCACCGCTGGCGATCCCGCGCATCTCGTCCTGATAACTGGGATCGAAGGCGTCGATGAGTGGCAAATACTCTCCCACCAGCCGGGCCAGCGCCGCGTCGTCCAGGCCCAGCCCATGAAGCTGGCTGGCATAGTGGCCGATACCGCGCCGAATGCGCGCCGCCGCCTGCTGGCCGTAGCTGACACCGCGGGCATGCGGCGACCCGGCGATGGTGATCAAGGGACAAGGGTCGACCACGAGGCTGCCTCCGCTGTGTTGCACTGGACTGACCTTCTACACCCACCTGGAACGAGAGGGTACCGCAACGTGGCATGATGATTGCTGACCTTCGAGCCGAAGAATGCCGTTGGAGCGCCCGCTTGTCCCAAGATTTGAAGATTTCGCGCCGTACGACCCTAGCTCTGCCCTTTGCGCTGGCAGCGGCCGGAGGCGCCAGCCGCGCTGCGGAGCCGGTGCGCGGTGGCACCATGGTGATGATCGTGACGCCGGAGCCCTCCACCCTGGCGCACTACGCCGTCTCGGCCGGCAATATCCCGCCGATCGCCACACAGGTGTACGAGGGCCTGGTCACCTATGATTGGGACCTCAAGCCGCAGCCGAACCTGGCCAAGTCGTGGGACATCGCGCCCGACGGCAAGACCATCACGTTCAAGCTGCAGGACGGCGTGACCTTCCACAACGGCAAGCCGTTCACCAGCGCCGACGTGCAGTACTCCTACATGGAGATCCTGAAGAAGTACCACCCGACCGCCCCCGTAATCCTGGCCGAGCTGACCTCGGTAGAAACGCCGGACCCGTTGACCGCGGTGCTGCATTTGGCCAACCCCGCGCCCTATCTGATGAAGGCGCTGGCCGGGCGGGATCTGCCGATCGTCTGCAAGTCGGTGTTCGAGGGCACCGACATCATGCAGAACCCGACCGCCAACAAGCCGATCGGCACCGGCCCCTACAAGTTCGTGCAGTGGGAACACGGCCAATACGTGCGGCTGGACCGCAACGACAAGTATTGGAAGCCAGGGCTGCCCTACCTCAATCGCATCATCGCCCGCTTCATCCCCGACGCCGCCACCCGCTCCGCCGCGATGGAGGCGGGGGAGACGCACTTCGCCGCATACAGCGCCGTGAACTACTCCGACCTAGCGCGCATGAAGACCAACCCGATCCTGGGCCTCGAGACGCGCGGCTACGAGATGACGCCGGCGCTCAGTGTGCTGGAGCTGAACAGCCGCCACCCGCACCTCGACAAGAAAGAGGTGCGCCAGGCCATCGCCTACGCCATCGACCGCAAGGTGATCCTCAAGGACGTGATGTACGGCTACGGCACGCCCGCCACCGGCCCGCTCAGCCGCAAGTTCGCGCCGGATGGCCTGTATACCGACGACGTCATCCATTTCGACGTGCCGGACCGGCTGGACATCGCGAACAAGCTGCTCGACGGCGCTGGCGTGCCCCGCGGTGACGGCGGTATGCGGTTTGCCGTGCACCTGGAGGTGAACTCCTTCGGCGAGCAGTGGCTACGGCAGGCGGAATACCTCAAGCAGGCTCTGGCCCAGGTCGGGATCGACGTCACGCTGCGGTCGGAGGATACGGCGGCGTGGTTGCGCCGGGTCTATACCGACTACGATTACGACATCAACGAGCCGTTCCTCAGCCAGGGCATCGACCCGGTGATCGGGCTCAACCGCCAATATCTGTCATCGCAAATCCGCAAGGGCGTGACCTTCGTCAACGACAGCTTCTACTCCAACCCGGAGATCGACAGCCTGCTCGCCGCCGGCGCGCGCGAAGTGGATCCGGCCAAGCGCGGCGACATCTATAAGAAGGTGCAGAAGATCCTGGTGGAGGACAGCCCGCTGGTTTGGCTGATCGACGTCGATTACGTCACTGTCTTCAACAAGAAGCTGCACGACCACACCACCGGGCCGCTCGGCACCCAGCAGGCATTCGAGCGGGCCTGGCTGGAGGCATAGCGTGCGGCTGCTGCGCTATCTCGGGTATCGCCTGCTGCTGGCGATCCCCGTGGTGGTTGGCATCGTGGTGCTCAACTTCTTCCTGATCCACTTGGCGCCGGGCGACGCGGCGTCGGTGCTGGCGGGGGAGAGCGGCGCGGCAACGCCGGAATACATGGCTTTGCTGCGCCATCGTTTCGGGCTGGACCAGCCGCTGAGCGCACAGTTCGGCATCTACCTGCTCAACATGCTGCATTTCGACCTGGGCTACTCCTTTCGCAACGACAGCCCGGTGTTGTCGCTGATCCTGGACCGGTTGTGGCCGACCGGGCTGCTGATGCTGACGGCGTACGTCACCGCACTGGTGCTCGGCACCGGGCTCGGCCTGGTGGCGGCGACCGGGCGGAACACCTGGCGGGATAATGTGATCAGCCTGGTCAGCCTGGTCGCCTATGCCACGCCGGGCTTCTGGCTGGGGCTGATGATGATCGTGGTGTTCGCCATCCATCTCGGCTGGCTACCCACCAGCGGCTTCGACACCGTCGGCGCATTCAACGAGGGCTGGGACGAAGTCGTGGACGTCGCGCACCACTTGGTCATGCCGGCCGTGGCGCTGTCGCTGTTCTATCTCGCTTTGTATGCCCGCGTGATGCGCGCTTCCGTGCTGGAGCAGGTCGGCATCGACTACGTGACCACCGCGCGCGCCAAGGGACAGACGGAGCGCCGCATCATGACCGGGCACGTGCTCGGCAACGCGATCCTTCCCGTCGTCACCATGGCCGGCGTGCAAGCGGGCAACCTCATCGGCGGCTCCATCGTGGTGGAGACGGTGTTCGGCTGGCCCGGCCTCGGCACTCTGGCGTTCGACGCGCTGCAGTCGCGCGACCTGAACCTGCTGCTGGGGATCTTCTTCATCTCGGCCTGCCTGGTGGTCGTGATCAACCTGGTGGTGGATTTGATCTACGTCGCCCTCGACCCCCGGATGGCAATCTAGTGCAGCGCATCCTTTCGCCCGTGCCCGGTGGGCTGCAAGCAGCCCACCCTACGAAGGTGACCTAGCGTGCTGACACGCTTTGCGCGCAACCGGCTGGCCGTGCTCGGCGCCGTCCTGTTGCTTTGCCTACTGCTTCTCGTCGTCCTCACGCCGGCGCTGTACCCCGGCGATCCGTTCCGCCTCGCTGGCCCGGCGCTGCAACCCCCCGGCGGCCAGTTCCTGCTCGGCACCGACACGCTCGGCCGGGACGTGGCGTCCGAGATCGCCCATGGCGCACGCACCTCGTTGCTGGTCGGCGTCGGCGCCACGCTGGCCGCCATCGTGTTCGGCGTGATCGTCGGCGGGCTGTCCGGGTATTACCGCGGCCCGGTCGAGGTGGCGCTGATGCGGCTGACGGAGTTCTTCCAAACCATCCCGTCCTTCGTGCTCGCCATCCTGATCGTCGCCATCCTCTCACCCTCCATCACCACCGAGATCTTCGCCATCGCCGCCGTATCCTGGCCCGGCATCGCCCGCCTGGTGCGCGGCGAGTTCGTGTCGCTGAACGCGCGCGAGTTCGTGCTGGCCTGCACCGGGCTCGGCGCCAGCGACAGCCGCATCATCTTCCACCACATGCTGCCGAACTGCACCTCCTCCATTATCCCCGTCGGCTCGCTACTGATCGGCACGTCCATCCTGCTGGAGGCCGGATTGGCGTTCCTCGGCCTGGGCGATCCCAACGTGATGAGCTGGGGGCTGATCATCAGCGCCGGGCGCGCCGTGCTGCGCTCCGCCTGGTGGATCTGCACGTTCCCGGGCATCGCGATCCTGTTGACCGTGCTCGGCATCAACTTGGCCGGCGACGGGCTGAACGAGGCGCTGAATCCTCGGCTGCGCGACCGATGAGCCCGGTTCTCGACCTCGACAAGCTTACCATCGCCCTGCCGCCAGGGGCCGATCGCGCCAATGCCGTGACCGATGTCAGCCTGGCGCTGCGGGCCGGCGAGGTCACCTGTCTCATTGGCGAGAGCGGCTCGGGCAAGTCGCTGGTGGCGCGCTCAATCCTCGGCCTACTCCCGGGTCCGCGCGTGCACGTGCGCAGCGGGCAAATCCTGTTCGGCGGGCAGGATCTGGCGAAGGCGAACGGGGCGCAGATGCGGGCGATCCGCGGCGCCAAGATCGCGATGATTTTTCAGGAGCCGATGACGGCGCTGAACCCACTGCACACGATCGGCCGCCAACTCGCCGAGATCCTGCGCATCCACACCCGCCTCGGCCGCACCGCGAGGCACGACCGGATGGTGGAGCTGCTGGAGGGCGTGCACCTGCCGGAACCCGCCCGGCTGCTCCGCTCCTACCCGCACCAACTCAGCGGCGGGCAACGGCAGCGCGCAATGATCGCGATGGCGCTGGCACTCGATCCGCAGATCCTGATCGCCGACGAGCCCACCACCGCGCTGGACGTCACCACCCAGGCGCAGATCCTGCACCTGATCCGCGAATTGCAGGGGCGGCAGGGCACCGCCGTGCTGTTCATCACGCATGATTTCGGCGTCGTCGCCGACATCGCGGACACCGTGGCGGTACTTCAAAAGGGCACGCTGGTGGAGCAGGGACCGCGCTCCGCCGTCCTGCACGATCCCCAGCATTCCTACACCCGTGCCCTGCTCGCGGCGGTGCCCCGGCTGGTGCCGCCAGTTGCCCGCCCGGCGTCGGCGGCGCCGCTGATCCTGCAAGCGCGCCAGGTGGTGAAGACGTATGGCGCGCGGTCGCTATTCGGCGGCCGGGTCACCCGCGCGCTGGACGGCGTGGGGATCGATTTGCGCCGCGGCGAGACGCTGGGCCTGGTGGGCGAGAGCGGCTCCGGCAAGAGTACCCTAGCGCGCGCGATCACCCGGCTGATGCCGGTCGACGGCGGCGAGATCCTGCTGTCCGGGCACGACATCGCCCGGCTCGGCCGGCGGGAGCTGCGTCCGACCCGCAAGCGCGTGCAGATGGTGTTCCAGGACCCGTACGGCTCGCTCGACCCGCGGCAGCGCGTGGTGGACATCATCGCCGAGGGTCCGATCATCCACGGCACCGCGCCCGCCAAAGCGCGGGAGGAAGCGGTCGCGCTATTGGACCTGGTCGGGCTCGATCCGGCCGCCGCCAACCGCTTCCCGCACGAATTCAGCGGCGGCCAACGCCAGCGCATCGGCATCGCCCGAGCCCTGGCGTTGCGGCCGGAAATCCTGGTCGCGGACGAACCGGTGTCCGCGCTGGACGTCTCGGTGCAGGCGCGCGTGCTGGCCTTGCTGGCGGACATCAAGGCCCGGTTCGACCTCAGCATGGTGTTCGTCACGCACGACCTTCGCGTAGCCTTGCAGGTGTGCGATCGGATCGCGGTGATGCGGCAGGGGCGGATCATCGAGGTGGCCCCCACGGCCGAGATCTTCCATGCGCCCGAGCACCCCTATACCAAAGCTCTGTTCGCCGCCGTGCCCGGCGCACACTGGCAGGAGACCGTCGACGCATGATGTCCACCAATGCCTTCCTCCCCGGGCCGCGGACCACCGTGCAGGGCGCCACCACCGGTCCGCTCGCCGGGCTCGGTTTTGCCGTGAAGGACCTGATCGACGTCGCCGGCGTGCCGACCGGCGGCGGCAATCCGGACTGGCCCCGCTTCGCCCCGATGCCCACGAAGCACGCGTGGGTGGTGCAGACCTTGCTCGACGCCGGCGCGTCCGTGGTGGGCAAGACCGTTACCGACGAGGTGTCGCTCGGCATCCTCGGCGAGAACGCGCATGACGGCACGCCGCTCAACCCGGCCGCACCCGACCGGGTGCCCGGCGGCTCGTCCAGCGGCTCGGCCTCGGCGGTGGCGGCGGGGGATTGCGACTTCGCACTCGGCACCGATAGCGGCGGGTCGGTGCGGGTGCCGTCCAGCTTCTGCGGCCTGTACGGCATCCGGCCGACGCATGGCCGCGTGGATTTCTCGGGCATCACCGTGCAGTCGCCGAGTGCGGACACCTGCGGCTGGTTTGCCCGCGATGCCGCAACGTTCGCGCGCGTCGGCGAGGTGCTGTGCGGCGCGTCCATGCCCACCACCCTGCCCACGACGCTGCTGGTCGCCACCGACGCGTTCGGGTTCGCCGACGAGGACGTGGCGCAGGCCTTGGCGCCGATCGTGGAGCGGTTGGCGCAGTTGATCGGGCAGCGGCGCGATGCGGTGCTCGCGCCGCCGGGTCTGTCGATCTGGCAGCGAGCGCAGCGCGTGTTGCAGAGCAGCGAGTCGTGGAAGACGTTCGAACCGTGGCTCGACACCTGCAATCCGCGCATGGCGTTCAGCGTCGCGCGCGGGCTCGTCCAGGGCTCCATGCTGACGGATGCGGAGCGCAATGCCGCAACCCTGATGCGGATCGAGGCCCGAGCGCATCTGCGCACGCTACTACCCCCGGGCACGATCCTATGCCTGCCGACGACGCCGTTCCCCGCCCCCTTGAAGGACCTGCCGCTCTCGGCGCTGAACCCCCTGCGCGAGCGGATCAGTTGTCTGACCAGCCATGGCGGCCTGACGGGTGTGCCTCAGGTGAACATCCCGGGCGCTACTGTGGATGGCGCCCCGGTCGGATTGTCGATCATCGGCGGGCGTGGCACCGACCTAGACTTGATGCGCGTCGCCGTAGCATTGGAGAGCTGAGATGGAGCTGAACAAGCCCGAAATCGTCGCCGAAGTGGCGGCCCTGTTCGAGGCGTACGAACAGGCGCTGATCGACAAGAACGTCGACGTACTGGACGCCACGTTCTGGAACAGTCCGCACACGATCCGCTATTCTTTGCGCGACAACGGCTATGGCTTCGACGCCATCCACGCCTCCCGCGTTGCCGCCAAGCCAGTGCCCGGCGGATCGAAGGAGACGCGGGTGCGGCTCGAGATCCTGACGCTCGGCACCGACCTCGCCACCGTCAACCTGGAATACAAACCGCGGGGACAGGACGGTATCGGGCGGCAGAGCCAGACCTGGGTGCGCTTCCCCGATATCGGCTGGAAAGTGATCGCGGCCCACGTCTCGGTTATGCCAGAAGGAGCATGAGTATGGATTGGCCTAAGGAAAGCGGCTCGTTCGCACTCGGTGATTTCGCGGCAGAAAAAGGCGGCACGATCCGCAACGCCCAGATCGGCTGGGAGCGGCACGGCACGTTGAACGCCGCCCGCGACAACCTGATCCTCTATCCCAGCAGCTATAGCGCGCAACACACCGACATGGCCTGGCTGGTCGGGCCGGACGGCATCCTCGACCCAACGCGCTGGTGCATCGTGGCGGTGGACATGTTCTCCAACGCCGTTTCGTCCGGGGCGGCGGAGACACCGGATTATCCTAATCTGGTCACGGTGGCCGACAACGTGCGGGCGCAGCACCGGCTGGTGACGGAGCAGTTCGGCGTGGACACGATCGCCGCCGTCTACGGGTTCTCCATGGGCGGGCTGCAGGCGTATCACTGGGCGGCGCTGTATCCGGCCATGGTTCAGCGCGCCATCGTGGTCTGCGGCAGTGCCCGCACCGCCGTCCACAACAAGGTGTTCCTGTCGGGCCTGCTCCGCACGTTGGAGGCAGCGCCCGAACACATCGGCAATGGCCGCTTCTCGTCCGAACCGAAAGCGGCGTTGCGCGCATTCGGCCATATCTATGCCGGGTGGGGATTGAGCCAGGATTTCTACCGGGCCGACCTGCATCGCACCGCCCTCGGCGCGCCCGACCTGGAGAATTTCCTGCGCACCGATTGGGCCGAGCGCTTCGCCAGCCGCCGGGCCGCGAATTTGTACGCGCAGGCGATCGCCTGGTATCACGCCGACATCGCCGACAACGCGCTATACGGCGGCGACCTGCCGCGTGCCCTGGCCGCGATCAAGGCGCGCGTTCTACTGCTGCCGGGCGCGACCGACCTGTATTTTCGCGTCGCCGACAACGAGGCGGAAAGCCACCACCTCGCACACGCCGAATTGCACCCGATCCCCAGCATCTGGGGCCATCGTGCCGGCAATCCAAACGTCGACCCGGCGGATGCGGCGTTCCTCAAAGCCGCCGTCCGGCGCTGGATGGCCTGACCAATGCTGCGTGTCGCCATCGCGGGCTACGGCGCCATCGGCAAGTCGATTGCCACCCACCTGCTCGCAGATATCCCCGGCCTGTCGCTGGTGGCAGTGGGCGCACGCAATCAAGCAGCGGCGCGCGCCCTGTTGCCGGATGGCGTCACGGTCACCGATGTCGGTGCGCTGGCCGACCTGGCGGACATCATCGTCGAGTGCGCGCCCTCCGCCGTGCTCCCCGCCATCGCCGAGCCCGCCCTCCACGCCGGCCGCAGCGTGGTCGTGCTGAGCTGCGGCGCCCTGCTCGAGCGGATGGATCTGGTCGACCTGGCCCGCGCCCATGGCGGCCGCCTCCTGGTGCCGACGGGGGCGCTGCTCGGCCTGGACGCCGTCTCGGCCGCGGCGGAGGGCACGATCCACAGCGTGCGGATGACCACCCGCAAGCCGCCGGGCGGCCTGGCCGGCGCGCCGCATCTGGTGCGAAACGGCATCAACGTCGACGGGCTGACCGAGGCGCTGCTGGTGTTCGAAGGCACCGCGCGGGAGGCAGCGCGCGGCTTCCCCGCCAACGTCAACGTGGCGGCGGCCTTGTCCCTCGCCGGCATTGGCGCCGACCGCACGCAGATTGCCATCTGGGCCGACCCGGCAGTCACCCGCAACGTCCACCGCATCGATGTCGAGGCCGATTCCGCCCGGTTCAGCCTGCAGATCGAGAACGTACCGAGCGAGAACCCGCGTACCGGGCGCATCACCGCCTTGTCGGTGGTGGCTTTGTTGCGCAAGCTGCGCAGCCCGCTCTCCGTGGGCACCTAGCCGAAGGACATTCCTATGCCCGCGATCACCCGGCGTACCGCGCTGGCCACAGCTGCGGCCAGCCTTGCCACACCTGCTGTCGTGCGGGCGCAGACGCAGGAATGGGTGATCGGCGCGCCCCTGCCCATCACCGGCGGCCTGGCCCCGGACGGGGCCAAGCAGCAGCGCGGCTACCAGTTCTGGGCCGACACGGTGAATGCGGCGGGCGGCGTGATGGTCGGTGGGCAGCGGATCAAGCCGCGGCTGGTGTTCGCCGACTACCAATCCAACACGCCCCGCGCGGTGCAGGCGGCGGACCGGCTGATCACGCAGGACAAAGCCACCGTGCTGTTCGGCCCGCTTGGCTCGGGCGCGACCAAGGCGACGTCCTCGGTCGCCGAGCGCTACAAGGTGCCGCTGATCGCCGCCAGCGCGTCCTCCGTCGAGGTGTACGACCAGGGCTACAAATACCTGTTCGGCACCTTCACCCCGAACGCCACGCTAACGACGCCGCTGGTGGACATCGTGCGCGCCCAGGCGCCGGACGTGACCAGCATCGCGATCCTGGCGCGCAACGACCTGTTCCCGCTGGCCATCGCGCAGGAGATGGAGATTGCCGCCAAGGCGCACGGCATCACCGTGCTCAGCTTCGACAAATACGCGATCGGCACGATGGACCATGCGAGCGCGCTGTCCGCCATGGCTGCGTCGGCGCCGAAATGGGTGTTCGCCACCGGCTACGTGAACGACTTGATGCTGATCCGCCGCCAAATGGCCGAGTTGCAGCTGACCGCCCCCGTGATCACCATGCTGGCCGGCCCCGCCTATCGCGAGTTCCGCGAGGAGCTTGGCCCGCTCGCCAACAACGTGACCACTGCTTCGTGGTGGGCGCCCGCCGCGGGTTACACCGGCTGCAAGGGGCCATGGGCCACCACCGATGCCTTCGTGGCGGCCTACCAGGCCAAGCTGGGCGCCGTGCCGGATTACGGCGAGGCCTCCGCCGTGGCCTGCGGCGTCGCGGTGCAACTCGCTGCCGAAGCCGCCGGCACCACCGACCCGGTCGCGTTGCGCGACGCTTTGGCCAAGCTCGATGCGCCCACCTTCTTCGGCCCGCTCAAATTCGGTCCGGACGGGCAAGAGAGCGGGCTCAAGCCGCCCGTGCTGCAGATCCAGGACGGTAAGCTGGTGGTGCTCTACCCCGACGAAATCAAGCAGGCCAGTTTCCGGCGCGCCTAGTGAAGCCCGCTAACGTCTCCCTCTCCCGTTCTTCACGGGAGAGGGTCGGGGTGAGGGCTGCTTGGCTCCGAACTTCCTTGTGGCGGCAGTCGCACCCTCACCCCGGCCCTCTCCCGCCCGCAGGAGAGGGAGCAGCACGATGATCGCGCAGGTTCTCGTCAACGGGCTCATCCTCGGTGGGCTGTATGCCTGTGTCGCCGCCGGGTTCTCCCTCGTGTGGGGCGTGCTGAACGTCATCAACCTGCTGCACGGCACGATGGTGGTGCTCGGCAGCTATCTGGCCTGGCTGGCGTGGCGCGATCTCGGCCTGCATCCGCTGGTGGCATTGCCATTCGTGGCACTGATCACCGCGGCGCTGGGCGCGTTCCTCCAGGCTGGCTTGCTCAACCCGGTGGTCGGCGCGCCCGTGCTGATCACGCTGGTGGTCACGTTCGGGCTCGACCTGATGCTGAACAACGCCCTGCTGCTCGGCTTCGGCGCGGACTACCGCACCATCCGCCCGTCCTGGAGCCCCGGGACCGCCGTGCTCGGCGGGTTACGCATTCCGCTCGACCGCGCCATGGCGGCCACGGCGGCGCTGGCGATGACGGGGCTGCTCTGGCTGCTGCTGCGCCGCTCGTGGCTGGGGCGCGCGATCGTCGCCGTGCGGATGGACGGCGACGCGGCGGCGCTGATGGGGATCCGTGTCCGCCGCGTGTACATCGCCACCTTCGCACTCGGCGCCGGGCTGGCCGGTGCCGCGGGGGCGCTGCTCGGCCTGGTGTTCCCGATCTCGCCGCTATCGTCGGAGTCCTATCTCGGCACCGCGTTCACCGTCTGCGTGCTGGGCGGCCTCGGCAGCGTGATCGGCGCTGCGGCCGGCGGAATCGCACTGGGGCTGATCGAGAGCGTCGCTGCGTTGTATCTCGGCTCCGAAAACGCCTCCATCGCCTCCTTCGTGCTGCTGATCCTGCTGCTCGCCGTGCGGCCGGACGGGCTGTTCGGCCGCAAGGGGTTTGCGTGAAGGCGGTCCTTTGGCTCGCGGCTGCCATCGTCGTTTCGCTCGCCTTGGCGGCCTTAGGGGGACCCTACGCGCTGCGCCTCGGCATGACGCTCGCGATGGACATCACGCTAGCGACCAGTTGGAACCTGATCGGCGGCATGGCTGGCTATCCCTCCTTCGCCACGGCGGCATTCTTCGGCGTAGGCGCCTATGCCGGGGCATTGGCGCAGGGTGCCGGGGCACCGCTGCCGCTCGCCTGGGCGGCGGGGGGAGTGGCCGCCGGGATGGTGGCGGTGGCGGTCGGCTGGATCGTGCTGCCGCTGCGTGGCCACTATTTCGCCATCGCCAGCCTGGCCGTGGTGATCGTGTTGCGCCAACTCACCACCAACTGGACCGATCTCACGGGCGGCGGCATGGGGCTGAACCTGCCGGTGATGACGTCCAGCCCCGAAAGGCAGGCGCTGATCTTCTACGCCGGCCAGGTGGTCGTCGCCCTCATCGCCGTCGCGGCGGCGGCCTGGGTCGCGGCCGGGCGGCTCGGCTTCGCGCTGCGCTGCATCCGGCAGAACGAGACAGCGGCCGGTATGCTCGGGCTGAACGCGCGCGTGGCCAAGGTGGCGGCGTTCGCGTTGTCCGCCGCCATCGCCGGGCCGGCCGGGGCGATCTATGCGTCCAGCGTGTCCTACATCGAGCCCGGCGACGTATTCGACCTCGTGCTGACGGTCGAGCCGATCATCATGGCCATGCTCGGCGGCGCCGGGACCGTGGCCGGGCCGGTGTTGGGCGCCGGGCTGTTCCTGCTGCTGGAGCAAACGGTATGGGCCAGCTTCCTCTCGATCCACGCCGCCGTGTTGGGCGCCGTGGTGGTGGTGCTGGCGATCTTCCTGCCCGAGGGCGTCATCGGCCGCATCCGGCGCATGCGCGCATGACGGCACTGCTGCAGGTCGAGGGCCTCGGCGTGCGCTTCGCAGGGTTGCAGGCGCTGGCGGACGTGTCGCTGCAGGCGCAGCCCGGTGAGGTCATCGGCCTGATCGGGCCGAACGGCGCCGGCAAGACCACGTTCATCAACGCCGTGAGCGGCGCGGTGCCGTATCGCGGCCGGGTCAGCTTTGGCGGCAAGGCGCTTGGCGGGTTGAAGCCGTTCCAGATCGCCCGGCTGCAGCTCGCCCGCACCTACCAGATCGTGCAGCCTTTCCCCGCCATGACGGTGCTGGACAACGTCGCCGCCGGCGCGTTGTTCGCCCGCGCCGAACCCTCCCTGCCCCGCGCCCGCGGTTGGGCGGAGGCCGTGTTGCACCGGGTCGGCCTGGGTGCCGAAGCCGGACGGCCCGCGGCACAACTCACCCTGGCGCAACGCAAGCGGCTCGAAGTCGCCAAGGCGCTCGCCGCCCGCCCGCGCATGCTGCTGCTGGATGAGGTAAACGCCGGGCTGAATGCCTCCGAAATCGCCGGCGCGCTGACCCTGATCCGCGGCATCGCGGCGGAGGGCGTGACGGTGCTGTTGGTGGAGCACCTGATGCGCGTCGTGTCGGGCCTGTGCAGCCGGGTCATGGTGCTGCATCACGGCCGGCTGATCGCCGACGGCGCACCCGCCGCCGTGCTCGCCGACCCGGCGGTGATCGAGGCCTATCTCGGCACCCGCTACGCCGAACGGAACCGAGCGTGACGCCGCTGCTGGAAATCGAGGGGCTGCAGGCCGGCTACGGCGCGGTGCAGGTGCTGTGGGATGTGACGCTGCGCATGGCCGAGCCCGGTATCGCTTGCCTGGTTGGGTCCAACGGTGCGGGCAAGACGACGCTGCTGCGCACCCTATCCGGCCAGTTGCCCGCGCTGGGGGGCCGGGTGCGGTTCCAGGGCGCGTCGCTCGACCGCCTGCGGCCGGACCAGGTGCTGGAGGCCGGCATCGCGCACGTGCCGGAGGGCCGCCGCCTGTTCGCCGGCATGTCCGTGGAAGATAATTTATTGTTGGGCGCCTACACCACCCGCCCCGCCGCCGCCCGCGGGCTGGAGCGGGCCTACGCGCTGTTCCCCCGCCTGCAGGAGCGTCGCCGGCAGGATGCGTCCACCATGTCGGGTGGGGAGCAGCAGATGTGCGCGATCGCCCGCGGCCTGATGTCCGAGCCCAAGCTGTTGCTGATCGACGAATTGTCGCTGGGGTTGGCGCCGCGCCTGGTGGACGAGTTGGCGGCGACCCTGGCCGGGGTGCCGGCGACCGGGACGTCGTTGCTCGTGGTGGAACAGGACGTGGCGACGGCGCTGGACCTGGCAGGTGAGGGATTCGTGCTGGACCGCGGCCGGATCGTGCTCAGCGGGACGTCGGAGGCGCTGGCAGGGGATCAGCGGGTGAAGGAGGCGTATCTGGGGCTGTAGAGCGCCACCGTCATGCCAGGGCTTGACCCTCGCATCCACGCGATTGGGCTGGTGACGTCAGGCCCGTGCTTGGCACCGTCGCATGCAACGCTGCGGGGCCGGTGTGTGCGGGACGCCGTCATGCCAGGGTCAAGCCCTGGCATGACGGGCTGCGCTAAGCCGGGAGCACTCGCTCCAAGTGCACGCCGCGGCAATCCATCTCGTAGTCCAGCCCGATCACCGGCGGGCGGCAGAAATGCCAGTCGACGCCGTGCCGCGCCGCACCGCGCGCCACGATGCCGTCGGCCAGATGGGGGTGGATGTCGAACACGGTGTAGATCTGCGTCGCCGTGGTGTCCGCCCAAGTCGCGCCGACCGCCGCCATCCGGCGCTCCATCGTGGTCATCACGTGGGCGATCTTGTCGCGCATGCCCTCCGTGCTGGTTTCGCCGTAGCGCACCGTCCGGTCCCGGTATGCACCTGCACCTTCCTGCGATTCACCGCTGCCCGCGATCACGAACGAGGCGGGCGCGCCGGGTGCAGGTACAGCCAGGCTGAAGGCGTGGAAGCTCGGGCCGTCGGGTTTATGAATCTCGGGACACACGTTGCTACGGGCGACCGGATTTTCCTCGTTTTTGAAGATGCCCCAGCGCTCGAGCGTGCCGACATACTCGCGGTTGAATGCGATGAACCCGGCATCGGTGAACGGTGCGGGGGAGCGCAACTCGCAGGCGGCGAAGGCGGTGAAGGGCAGGCCTTCGGCGGTCATGAACGCCTCGATGCGGCGGAATCCCTCCACCAGCGGCACCGGGTTCACGAAGCGCACACGTTGCATGGCGAAGCCCGGCTTGGCCGCGACGCCGGCGGAGTATTGGAAGGGGCCGGGGATGAAGCGGTAGGCATCACGCTCGATCGTGTCGGACATTCGGTGCGGCCCTATTCATTTGGCGGCAAGTGTCGACGCCGGGATCGGCGCTGGCAAGTCAGATCACGCCGAGCTTTTGCACTTCCTCGCGCACCAGCTGTTTGATCCGGCGTTCCAAGGCGACGAACTCCGGCGCGCTGCGGTCGCGCGGGTGGGGCAGAGTGATGTCGAACACTTCTTTTACCGAGCCGGGCCGGGTCGCCATCACCACCACGCGGTCGGCCAGGAACACCGATTCCGAGATGCTGTGCGTCACGAACACAACCGTCTTGCGGTCCTGCTGCCAGATCCGCAGCATTTCCTCCTGCAGCACCTCGCGCGTTTGGGCGTCCAGTGCGCCGAACGGTTCGTCCATCAGCAGCACCGAGGGATTGTTGGCCAACGCCCGCGCGATCGCCACGCGCTGCTTCATGCCGCCCGACAGCTCGGAGGGGAATTTGCGGGCATGCTCCGCCAACCCGACCAGCGCCAGATAATGCTCGGCGATGCGGGCCTGCTCGGCCTTGGGCTTGCGGCCGATCATCGGGCCGAACGCCACGTTCTGCGCGGCCGTGCGCCACGGGAACAGTGCGTATTCCTGGAACACCACACCGCGGTCTGCGCCGGACGCGGTGATTTTCTTGCCGTCCACCAGCACCTGCCCGGTGGTCGGCGGCACGAACCCGGCGATCATGCCGAGCAGCGTCGACTTGCCGCAGCCGGACGGGCCGAGCAGGCAAGTGAAACTGTTCTCCGCTATCTGCAAATCGACCCGGCTGACCGCTAGCGTCTCGGGGTTGAACCGCTTGGTCACTCCATCGATCACGATCTTCGTCATGCCAAGGGTCATGAGCGCGCCGGCTTACGCCACCGGAGCAGGCGGTTTTCCAGTCGGCGCAGCAGGGTGTTGAAGATGAAACCGATGATGCCGATCACCGCCGCACCCAGCAGCATCTGCGACACCAGGAAGAAGGTTCGGGCATCGTTGATCAGGTAACCCAGGCCGCTGTCGGATGCGATGAACTCCGCCGCGACGATCACGAAAAAGCTTAGGGCAAAACTAAGCCGCAGCCCCGTGATGATCGACGGCATGGCGGCGGGCAGAACCACGTAGCGGAACAAATCCCGCCGCGACGCACCGAGGCTGGACGCGGCCCGCAGCAACAGCGGGTCGACGAACTTCATGCCCTCCACCGTGGTGGTGAACACCGGGAAGAACGCGGCGTAGGCGATGAAGGCAATCTTGGAACCCTCGCCGATGCCGAACCACAGCACCATCATCGGCAGGAATGCCAAGGGTGGGATCGGGCGCAACAGCTCGATCATCGGCTCGAACAGCTGCTCCAGGATATGGGAGCGAGCGACCAGGGTGCCGAATACGATGCCGCCGATGGCCGCCAGCAGGAAGCCCTGGATCACGCGCGACAGGCTGGCCACGATGTCGGCCTGCAACTCGCCCGTGCGCACCAGGTCGATCCCGGTTCGCACCACGGCGTCGGGGCCTGGCAACAGGATCGGGTTGAACAGTTTCAGGCCGTGGCCGTTCAGCCACGAGAACCCCCACCACACCGCGAAGAACAACGCGACGGATGCGAAGCGCATCGCACCCGTCCAAAACCGCCCTCTCAAAACAGGTTTACGCCTTCCAGGTGACCAGCGAGGGGTCCATCGCGGCCAGGATGCTCGGCGCGAAGGATTGCGCGGGCGTCGCCGGTTCGGCGATGCGCTTGACCGACAGCGCCCAGTCGCTCTGGAACGTCAGGCTGCGGGCCAGCGAGTCGGAGATCCCGAGGCTGTACTTGTTCGCCTCCGCCATCACCTTCAGCGCGTCCATGTCGATCTTCAGCACCGGCTGCATCGCCTCCAGCGCGCGGGGCTTGTCGGTCGTCAGCAGGTCGGTGGCGCGCTTCATCGCCCCCATAAGCGCGATCAGCGTGTTCGGCTTGTTGTCGATCCAATCCTGGCTCGCGAGCAGCACCGAGTGGTTGTATTGCAGCCGATCGGAGAACGGCAGCACCTGCTCCTTGCCGGTCACGAACAGCTGCGTTCCGGTGGCATACATGCTGCCGCCCATGGAAATCAGGCGGTACAGGTTCGGCTGCCAGCCCAGCAGCCCGGCCACATCGCCCTTGGATGCGGCGACGATGCCCTCCGACTGCTGCATGTTGACCAGCGTGATCTTCGCCATGTCGAAATCGTACATTTTGGCGAGTTTCGCGATCAGCAGGATCTGCGAGTTGCCCTGGGTGTAGGCAAGCTTCTTGCCCTCCAGCTCCTTCGGGCTTGCCAGCTTGACGTTCGGCCCCAGGGCGAAGCCCTGCGTTTCGGCAATGTCGGCCAGCGCCGAGATGGTGCGGATCGGCAGTTTCTGGCCGCTGAACACCACTTGGGTGAAGATGCCGCCAACACCGACATTCATGCCGCTCGCCATGGTGGTGAGGGTGTCGGCCGCCGACTGGTTCCAGTGGACGGTGACGTCCAGCCCGGCATCCTTGAAGTAGCCGTATTGCTGCGCGATCGCCAACTGGGCGCCCAATTGCGGGTCCCGCACTCCGGCGATCTCCACCGTCTTTGTCTCCGGCGGGCCCGCAGCCCGGGCCGCACCCGCCGCCAGCAGCGCGGCGCCAGCACCCATCAGCACATCCCGACGCTTCGGCATGACAGCCTCCCTCATTTGGCGCCACCAACCACGCAAGGCCTGTGCCAGCAACCGAATTGACGCGGCGCCGTGCCCCGCGTTGAGTCCGGGCAAACGATGAGGGATACGCACGATGCTCGCAGCCGACTGGATCGCCGAGAACCGCACCCGCCTGTTCGACGGCATGCTCGAGCTGCTCCGCATTCCAAGTGTCAGCACCGACCCGGCGCACAAGCCGGACATGCGCCGCGCCGCCTCACTGCTGACCGGGCATTTGGAACGCATTGGCCTGCACGACGTGCACCTGCTGGATGCAGGCGGCCACCCGGCCGTCTACGCGGAGTGGCTGGGCGCACCTGGTGCCCCGACCGTGCTGCTGTACGGCCATTACGACGTCCAACCGCCCGACCCGCTGGAGCTGTGGCACTCCCCGCCGTTCGAGCCCACCATCCGCGATGGCCGCGTGTATTGCCGCGGCGCCTCGGACGACAAAGGCCCGCTCTGGACCATGCTCTGCGCGTTGGAAGCGGTGCTCGCGACCGAGGGTAAGCTGCCCGTCAACGTCAAGCTGCTGCTGGAGGGTGAGGAGGAAGTGGGCAGCCGCACCCTGCCCACGATCCTGACGCAACACGGCGACAAATTGCGCGCCGATGCCCTGATCTCGGCCGATGGTGGCCGCTGGCGGCTCGACCTGGTGAGCGTCAACGTCAACAGCCGCGGCCTGTGTGCGCTGGAGCTGTCGATCCAAACGGCCAACGGCGACCTGCATTCCGGCCGCTACGGCGGCGCCGTCGGCAATGCCGCCACCGTTTTGGCCCGGCTGCTCGCGACCCTGCATGACGAGACCGGGCACGTGGCGGTCGCCGGCTTCTACGCCGGGCTGCGAGCGCCGACCAACGCCGACCGTGTCTCGATCGATGCGATCGGCTTCGACGAGGCCGGGTTCCTGGCGGAGATCGGCGCCAAGCCCGGTGCCGTGGAACGCGGCGTGCCGATGCTGGAGGCGATGTGGCTGCGGCCCACGCTGGAGGTGAACGGCATCTGGGGCGGCTATGCCGGGCCGGGCACCAAGACGGTGCTGCCCGCCGGCGCCGGTGCCAAGCTCACCTGCCGCCTGGGCGTGGGCCAGGACCCGGCGGTGGTGGCCGACGCCGTGGAGCAGCATCTGCGCCTGCACTGCCCGGCCTACGCCACACTCACCATCGACCGCGAGCATGGCGGCGCCCGGGCCTACGCGATCCCGGACGATCACTGGGCGCTGCTCGCGGTGGAGCGGATGACGGAGAAGCTGCACGGCAAGAAGCCGCTGCACGTCGGGGTGGGCGGCACGCTGCCGATCTCGTCCATGATCAAGGAGCACCTCGGCATGGAGACGGTGATGTGCTCCTACGGCGTGTCGGACTCGGACGTGCACGCGCCGAACGAATTCATCCGGATCAGCTCGTTCGACGAGGGATTGCAAGCCTGGTTGCTGCTGCTGCCCGAACTCGCGGCCAAGCCATAGGCCCATCGCTCAGGCGGTCAGGCGCTCAGGCGGTCAGTTCGTGGCCGCCGTGGAGCTCGGGCACGGCTCCGGACCACCACCCCGGTGATCTTGGCAGCCCAGACGCCGGTGCGACCCGGTTGCGTCCGGACCGCTTCGCTTCGTACAGCATGCGGTCGGCGGCGGCGATGAGTTCGGCGGGCCCGCCCGGCAGGGGGGATGCCATGTCCCTGCGAGCGGAAGGAACGAGCGTCGCCGAACCGATGCTGGCGGTCACCACGCCGCCATGCGCCGCATTGGCAGCATGCGGCACCTGCAGCGACGCGATGGCGCAGCGCACGCGCTCTGCCAGGATGGCCGCGCCCTCGGCGTCAGTATCCGGCAGCAACACGACGAATTCCTCGCCGCCGTAGCGCGCGACCAGATCGGCCGGGCGCTCCGCACAGCCGGCAATCGCCTGTGCCACGGCATGCAGGCAGGCATCACCGTCCTGGTGGCCGTAACGGTCGTTGAACAGCTTGAAGCGGTCCACATCGAGCAGCAGCAGCGTCAGCGGCAGCTCCTCCCGCGAGGCGCGGCTCCACTCGTGCTCGAGCGCCTCGTCGAAGCGGCGGCGATTGGCGATACCGGTCAGGCCGTCGGTGGTGGCAAGCCGGGTCAGCTCCGCATTGGCCACTTCGAGCCGGTGCTCCGCCTGCTTGCGCTGGCTGATATCGCGCATCACCACGATGAAGCCGCCATCTTCGGCCACGTAGCTGTAATGCGCGTCGACCCAGATGTAGTGCCCGTCCCGGTGCTTGAAGCGGTAGCACATCTCCGCGTTGTCGCAGCTGCGTTGCGCCGCCCGCACCTGGGGGGCGATCCGCGCCCAGTCGTCGGGGTGCAGCGTCTCGCCCAGCCGCTGGCCGATGAGCTCCTTGGGGGAATAGCCGAAAACGCTGAGGCTGGCTGGCGACACGTAGCGCCGCGTCAAGTCTTTGTTCAGGCGCACGATCACATCGGTCGCGTTATCGGCCAGCAGCCGGTACTGCGCCTCGCTGGCCCGCGTCCTGATTTCGGTGCGGGCTCGCCGGCGTAGCTCACGCGTCAGCAACCAACCGAGGCCGGAGATCGCAACACAGAGCATAAACAGCACGCCGCCGATGATCGCGGCCGTCACGCGCCAGGCAGCGTATATGTCGGCTTCGGACAGCGCCACGTTCAGCACCAGCGGCAGCGCGCCGACGCGGGTGAAGTTGTATAGACGCCGTACGTTGTCGATTTTCGCCGTTCCAAAGAATTGGCCGGACGCTTCGGATATGAACTTGCGCACGTTGCTGCTGCCCGACATGTCGCGGCCGATCTGCTGCTCGTCATACGGTGCGCGCATCAGGACGACGCCGTCCGTCCGGAACAGGTTCACCGCACCCGACTTGCCGAGGCTGAACCGGCTGAACAGGGTGCGGAAATAGGCGAGGCGCATGGTGCCAACCACGACGCCGGCAAAGGAGCCGTCCGGATGGTTCAGCCGCCGGCTGAGTGCCACGACCAGGTCGCCGTGGCCGGTCATCCGCAGGTGGAACGGTGCGCTGATGAACAGGCCACTATCGGAATGGGCTTGCAGGGCCTTGAAGTAGTCGCGATCGCTGAAATTGGCTTGCCGGGCCGGGACCGATTCTGAATCGTCGATGACATTGCCGTGCTCGTCGAGGACGAGGATCGCGCCCAAATACTCGGCCGTCGCCGAATGGTCGAAGAGTACGGCCTGACGCAGTTCCGGCCGCAGCTGGGGCATGTCCGGCAGCTGCAGCCCGTCCACCACGGCACGCAACGAGAGGTCATAAAGTTCGATACTGCGGCCTATGTCCTGCGACACGGCCGCCAGCAGGTTGTCGGCGCCGGTTTCGGCCTGGCTCAGCGCGTCGCGCCGCAACTCCACGAGCATCACGCCGGCGACAGCGCAGAAGCACAGCACCAACACGACGAAAACCGAGATGAGCCACCCTGGCCGGAACGCGGCCCGTCGCAGGGACGCCATCCTGCGCGACGAAGAACCCCGACTGGCCCGGCGGTCCGCCCTTCCGTCATACGATGTTCGCGGAGGGTTAAGGAAAGGACCCGCAGTCGCCATGTGGAGGAGCCACCATTTCAACTAGTTGCCAGTCCCTCACATTACAGAACTGTTGCGCGCGACGCCGTCAGGACTTGCAATGAAAGGTCGGGGGCCCGCAAACGCACCGAACACTTCAGGGCGTTGCCTGACTGCGTCAGCGCTGGGCGGAAGGTGCACACACCCTCCTGCGCCAGCCTCGTAGGGTTAGGCGTGACCTGCGTCCACCCCCGTTTGGCGTTCAGGACGCAAGGACTTTTCCGGCGTTCAACGTCCGGTCTGGGTCGAGCGCCGATTTCAGCCTTCGCATCAGCGCCAGTTCCTCCGGGCTGCGCGACAGCGCCAGATAGGGGCGTTTCAGCAGTCCGATGCCATGCTCCGCCGAGATCGTGCCGCCAGCCCGCCCGATCGCGTCGTAGACCATATCCGTGATGGGGCCGGATGGCTGGACGCTCGCAGACGGCACGTTGGTCACGATGTGCAGGTTGCTGTCGCCGATATGACCGTAGAACAGGGCGATGATGTCCGGCCAGGCCGCGGTCAGCGCCTGCTGCAGCCGGTCCACCACCGCGCCGGTGACCGAGGCCGGCAAGCCGACGTCGAACGCCGTCAGCGGACCCAGAACCTTGCTGTATTCGCTGGGGCTGTCCCGCACCGCCCACAGATCGCGCGCATCGCGGTCGGAGGCAGCGACCACGGCGTCGGTCACCGCGCCCTGCTCCAGCAGCCCGGCCAGGCAGTCCTGCAAAACGTCGCGCTCCCGCCCGGCGTCGAAGCCGCTGGCCTCGATCAGCAGGTACATGCCGTGCGGCTCGGCGAACGGGCGGCGCAGGCTGGGCAGCGCGCCGGTCATGAAATCGTAGAAGCTCGGCCACATCACCTCGAACGACGACAGCGCCGGGCCGAGCCGCGCGCGCACCGCCTGCAGCACCAGGAGCGCGCCGTCGAAATCCGGGCAACCGCAAAACGCGGTGCTGACGCTGGTCGGCCGCGCCTGCAGGCGCAGGACGGCGCGCGTGATCACCCCGAGCGTACCCTCCGAGCCGATGAACAGCTGCTTGAGGTCATACCCGGCGTTGTTCTTCAGCAGCTTGTTCAGTGACCGGATGATCGTCCCGTCCGGCAACACGACTTCCAGCCCCAGGACGTGCTCGCGCGCCATGCCGTAGCGGATCACCGTGTTGCCGCCGGCGTTGGTGGAGATATTGCCGCCGATGGTGCAGGAGCCGCGGGCGCCGAGGTCGACCGGGAACAGCAGGTTTGCCGCCTGTGCTGCCTCCTGGATGGTGGCGAGCGGCGTGCCGGCGAGCACGGTCATCGTGGCCATCACCGGGTCGAGTTCCTCGATGCCGCTCATGCGCTCCAGCGACAGCAGCACCCCGTCCGCGATCGGTTGTGCGCCCCCGGCCAGGCCGGTGAGCCCGCCTTGCGGCACCACGGTAACGCTGGCTTGCGAGCACAGGCGCAGCGTGGCCGCGACCTCCTCGGTGGTGCGCGGCCGAACCCAGGCGAGCGGCTGGACGGGCGAGAGGCCGCTCCAGTCCTGCAGCACGCGCGCCGGAATGTCGTGGCCGATCGCCACCACGTCCGGCCCGAGCTCCTGCTGCAACCTCGCGGCGATATCCTGCATGGCTAAGCTTCCTTCTCGTCGCGCCACCTCTCGCCCGCACGATGGCACTCAGGCTAGGGTAAACCGCTCCCCCAACTCCTGCACCAGCACGCGCTCGTTCTCGGAATAATCGACCGGAACCGCGACCAGATGCACCCCACCGGCCGCGAACGCGCGCTCGAGCGTCGGGATCAGGTCGCCGGTGCTCATGACCCGGTGTCCGGCGGCGCCGTAGCTCTCGGCATAGCGCACGAATTCGGGGTTGCCGAACGTCAGGCCATAATCGGGGAAGCGGTCGACCGCCTGCTTCCACCGGATCATGCCGTACGCGCCATCCTCGATCACCAGCACCACCAAGCTGAGGCCCAGCCTAACCGCCGTCTCCATCTCCTGGCTGTTCATCATGAAGCCGCCATCGCCGCATACCGCCAGCACGCGGCGGCCGGGATACAGCATCGCCGCCATCATCGCCGACGGCAGCCCGGCCCCCATCGTGGCCAGTGCGTTGTCCAGCAGCAGCGTGTTCGCGACATGGGTGCGGTAATTGCGCGCGAACCAGATCTTGTACATGCCGTTGTCCAGCGCCACGATCCCGTCCTCCGGCATCACTTGGCGAATGTCGTGCACCAGGCGCTGCGGCGTCGGCGGCCAGCTATCCTGCGTCGCGCGGTCGGCGATCCGCGCCAGGATGCCCTCCCGCAGCCCCAGCAGCGCGCCGGCATTGCGCAGCCGGCCCTCCAGCCGGTCCGCCAGCAGTTCGAGCGTCGGGCCGAGGTCGCCCACCAGTTCGGCATGCGGCGTGTACACCTCCTCCACATGGGCGGGCATGTAGCTGACGTGGATCACCTGCGGCCCGCCGGCACCCATGATGAACGGCGGCTTCTCCACCGTGTCGTGGCCGATGGCGATGATCAGGTCGGCCTGCTCGATCGCCTCGTGCACGTAGTCCCGCTCGCTGAGCGCGGCCGTGCCCATGTACAAATTGCTGCCGCCGGCAACCGTGCCCTTGCCCATCTGCGTGGTGAAGAACGGAATGCCGGTGCGGCGGACGAACCCGGTGATCCCCGCCGTGCCGCGCGGGCGGGACGCCGCGGCCCCCAGCATGATCAGCGGGCGCTGCGCCTGCAGGATCATCTCGGCCGTGCGGTCCAGCACGGCACGATCCGCCACCGGCAGCTCCACCGGGTGCGGCGGCACCATGGCGACGGCCGCCGTTTCCTCGCTGGCGATATCCTCCGGCAGCTCCAGCAGCACCGGGCCGGGCCGCTCCTCCATGGCGAGGCGGAAGGCGTCGCGCACCAGCGTCGGGATGCTGCGGGCGCTGACGATCTGGCGCGACAGCTTGGTCAGCGGCCGGAACGCGCCCACCACGTCGACGATCTGGAAGCGGGCCTGGCGGCTGCTCAGGATGCCTTTCTGCCCGGTGATCATCACCATCGGCATAGCACCGAGCAGCGCATACGCCGCCCCCGTGGTCAGGTTGAGCGCGCCCGGGCCGAGGGTGGTCAGGCACACGCCGGGCCGCCCGGTCAGCCGGCCGTGGGTTGCGGCCATGAAGGCGGCGGCCTGCTCGTGCCGGGTCAGGACCAGCTGGATGGAGGAAGCGCGCAGGCTCTCCAGCACGTCGAGGTTTTCCTCGCCGGGCACGCCGAAGATGTGGGTGACGCCCTCGTTCTCGAGTGCCGCGACCAGCAAGTCGGCCCCATTTCGCAATCCGGCGGTTGGCACGTCTATGCGATCACTGTGCGCAGGCATAGCTTTCCCCTTAGGTCAACGACCGAACGCCCCGCCGAAGGGGCCCGTTGCGGAGGGGAACAATGAACCGAATCGACATGGATGGGCGAATCGCCGTGGTCACCGGCGGCGCGCGCGGCATCGGGCTCGCAATCGCCCAGCGGGCGGCGGCGTCCGGGGCCCGCGTCGCGCTGTGGGATCGCGACGCCACCCGCCTGGCCGAAGCCGCCGCCAGCCTGCCCGGCGCCACCGCCCACACGGTGGACCTGACCGACGAGGCCGCCGTCCGCGCCGCCGCGACCGCGACGGAGGCGGCCCACGGCCGCATCGACATCCTGGTGAACAATGCCGGCATCACCGGCGGCAACGCCCCCACCTGGGAGCTGCCATCCGCCGAGTGGCGCCGCGTGGTGGACATAAACCTGATCGCGCCCTTCCTGGTGGCCTCGGCCGTGCTGCCCGGCATGGTGGCACGCGGCTACGGCCGGGTGGTGAACATTGCCAGCGTCGCAGGCAAGGAGGGCAACCCGAACGCCTCGCACTACAGCGCCTCCAAGGCCGGGCTGATCGCGCTGACCAAGTCATTGGGCAAGGAGCTGGCGGGGAAGGGCGTGATGGTGAACTGCATCACCCCCGCCGCCGCGAAAACCGAGCTGTTCGAGCAGATGACCGAGGCGCAGATCGCGTACATGCTCGGCAAGATCCCCATGGGCCGCTTCGTGCAGGTGGAGGAGATCGCGGCGCTGGCGGCGTGGCTGATGAGCGAGGAGTGTTCGTTCTCCACCGGTGGCGTGTTCGACATCACCGGCGGCCGGTCCACGTATTGAGCGGGCCACCATCCGGCCAACGACACTGTCACGCCAAGGCTTGACCTTGGTATCCACGGGGTTGGGCTCATGACGTACGAGGAGTTCTTTGCACCGTCGTATGCAACACGGCATCGGCCGGTGTCTGCGGAACGCCGTGGATACCAGGGTTAAGCCCTGGCATGACGGTAGCCAATGGTTTTATGATGCTACGGCGGAAGGAAAGCCGAGTTAGAGATCCTCCACCGCGAACCGTACCTGCCGCTGCAGCGTGTCGCCCGGTTGCAGCACCCGCAGCCCGTGGTCCGGCACCGTGTCCATGTGGTTCACCGCATCCGTCATGTTGCTGGCGGGCTCCACGGCGAAATACGGCTTGCCCTCCGGCGTGTAGACGACGACGTGCCGGAAGATGTCATCCGCCGCGATCACCAGGCGCATGCCGTGCTCCGGACGGGTGATCACCGCGCGGCCAGCCCAGGCGGCGTAGCAATTGTCCAGCGGCGGGGGCGTGATGACGTGGCCGGGGTCGAAGCTCCAATGCCCCTCCACGGTCAGGCGGGCGTCCGGCAACGAATCCTCCCCCGTCTGCCACACCGAGGCGGCCTGGAACGCGATTGCCGTCTCCGGCGTGCGCGGCTGGTAGGGATGCAGGCCGAGACCCACCGGTTGCGCGCGCGAGTCGGTGTTGGTGACGGTGATCGTCACCGCCAACCCGTCCGGCGTCAGCGCATACAGCAGGCGGGCGGTGTAGCGGTACGGCCAGTGGCAGCCGCCATCGGTCGCGGTGGGGTCGTGCGCCGGGTCATGGTGCAGGGTGAGTTCGGCCTCGGTGGCGGCTTGGCTCGACACGTCCCAGGCGCGCTGCCAGGCGTTGCCGTGGATGGTGTGGGGGTGTTCGCCGAAATTCATGTCCAGCTGAAAGCTTTCGCCGCCGAAGCTGAACCGGCCCCAGGCAATCCTGTTGGAGAACGGGATGAGCGGGAAACAGGATAGCAGGCGGGAATTGGTGCCCTGCAGCGCCTCCGGGGGCGTGGGGCGCAGGATCGGGACGCCGCGCCGGGTCCAGCCGCCAATGCTGCCGCCGAGGGCCGGGCAGAGAATGAGGTTAGCGTCACCGGCGGTGAGTTCGATCATCGGCTCATGCTCCCTTGTTGGGTCAGCCTAGCACGCTCGCGCCGCTTGCCGATCCCGCCGTGTTGGCGGCCCGGCGGGTCGCGTTGGGCGCGCCGCGCATGGCGCCGTTGCGGGCGTTCGCCGCGGGACTGCGAGCGGTGCACGGGGCCACGCCCGACTTCGACCCGGCGGATGCGGGGCCGGCGGCGCGCGTGTTGCTGCTGCTGGAGACGCCGGGGCCGGCGATCGGGCGCACCGGATTCGTGTCGATGGACAATCCCACGGGCACCTCGGCCAACCTGCGGCGCTTCCTGGCGGAGGCGGGGCTCGACCGGTCACGGCTGGCGATCTGGAACACGGTGCCCTGGGTGATCCACACCGGCGGGCCGAACCGGGCGCCGAAACCTGCGGAAATCCGCGGCGGGCTCGCGGCACTGCCGGCGTTGCTGCCGCATTTGCCGGGGCTGCGGTGCGTGGTGCTGGCCGGACGGGTGGCGGGCTTGGCGGCGCCGGTGCTCGGGTCGCTGCGGCCGGATGTGAGGGTGGTGCACGTGCCGCATCCCAGCCCGACTTACGTCTGCACGAGCCCGGCGATCCCGCGCCGAATCGTGGCGGGCTTCAAGGAAGCCGCCTAATCCTTCTCAGTGGGCTTCGCCTTCGGTTGGGTGGAGGTAGCCGAATTGCTGGTGCGGGACGGTGTGAGCGAGGGGGACCGCGTCGCGCACAAGGGCGCGGTTGAAGGCGCGCAGGATCGGGCTGGGGGCAAGCTCGTCCTCGGTCAGGAACAGGCCGCAACGCCGGGCCAGCAGGCCGAAGCTGGCAACGCTCGTCCAGACGGAGGCCGGCATCGCCAGCAGCAGGCCCGGCACCAGGCTCAGCGCCCAGTGGAGCGGCGTGGCACCAGCCATCGAGGCGCCCACCAGCCAGATCGCGCCGATGGCGGTGGGCAGGCGCATGCGTTGCACCGCTTCGCCCCAGGATACGCCCCGGTCGTCGCGCGGTTGGGCGTCCCACTGCACGGCGCGGCCCAGCAGCATCATGCCGATGAACCTCGTGTAGAATACCAGCAGGATCGGGGCGCTCACCATCGCCGACGCCTGCTCCAGCACGGCGCTGGCCAGCAGGCGCAGGCGGCCACCGAAGGACGCTGCGGTAGCGTCATAAGCCAGGACGGTGGCGAGGCTGCAGAGCTTGGCGCCATACAACAGGAAGAACGTCAACGCGACGAACCCCACCCGCGCCGGACCCGGTTCGCCGAGCAGGCGGGCGATGAAGCCGCCGCCGAGCACGCCGTCCAGCGTGGCCAGCCCGGCGAACAGGACGAACAACGGTCCCGACAGGTAGGTCAGCACGCCCAGCGCCAGGTGATACCGCCCGACCGGCCGCAAGCCACGCATGCCCAGCACGCCCAGATGCTGCAGATTGCCCTGGCACCACCGACGCTCCCGCTGGGCGAAGTCCACCATGTTGGCAGGCAGCGCCTCGTAGCTTTCGGCGAGCGACGGCAGTAGCCAGACCTGCCAGCCGGCGCGGCGCATCATCGCCGCTTCCACCACGTCGTGGCACAGGATCTCGCCGCCGAACGGCTCGCGGCCCGGTAGGATGGGAAGCTCGCAATGCGCCATGAACGGGGCGATGCGGATGATGGCGTTGTGGCCCCAGTAATTGCCGTCCTGGCCCTGCCAGAACGCCAGGCCCTCGACGAGCAGCGGCGTGTAGAGGCGCGCGGCGAATTGCTGGATGCGGGCGAACAGGGTCTCGCGGCCGACGGCATACGGCACGGTCTGGATCAGGCCGGCCCTCGGGTTCGCGTCCATCAGGCCGATCAGCGTGGTGATCGAGGCGGCGCTCATCAGGCTGTCGGCGTCCAGCACGACCATGTAGTCGTACTCGCCCGACCACGCCTGGCAGAAATCGGCGATGTTGCCGGCCTTGCGGCGCAGGTTCTGCACCCGGCGGCGATAGCGTAAACGGTCTCCGAACAGGGGGCTAAGCCGGGCGAACGCCTGCTCCTCGGCCAGCGCGATCGCCGGGTCGCGGGTGTCGCTGAGGACGAAGATGTCGGTGCGTTCGGCGCGTTGCTCGATCAGCGCGCGCAGCATGACCTCGGCGGCCGTAAACACGGCGTTGGCGTCTTCGTTGTAGATCGGGAACAGCACGGCGGTGCGACTGGTGCCGTTCGGGCAGGCGGCGAGGGAAGTGCGGTGGCGCATCAGGCGCAGCAGGAAGCCGAGCACGCCGGGCCACCCTGTTACGGCCAAAAACAGAAGGTTGGCGGCCAGCAGCGCCAGCAGCACCGGCCGCAACGGCCCCGCCCCCGCCGTCAGCCCGGTCGCGAGCCAAGTACCGGCCACGGTCATCGCGAGCACCGGGACCACGAAGCACAACCGCCGCAGCCATTGCCGACCCGGCGTCCCCAGTTGCACGGCTCCGCCTGTGGACAGGGCCGCATTGTGCAATGCATCGGGCAAGGGACGGGCCTGGTAGGTCATGTCGACTCAATTCGGGGTGGATGCCGTGAGCGCACGGCCATGTCGGAGCAACCTTTGATACGACAATGTGTCGTTGACATGGCCGATACCATCGAGCGTCCCAGAAGGGAACGCCAGGGCCTCTAGGCTGCGAGGCTCTGCAAAGCACCCGCGACCGAACTGCCACAGAAACGTTCAGCGGCCTGCCCATTGCCTTCCCGTAGGGCGAAGTCGCTCAGCGCACGGGCCAGGGGGGCCGGCCCCCCGAACTGGAAGCCGATCTGGCTGGCATAGGCTTGGGCCGCGGCGATCTTGCGGTCGAGCACGTCGCCGATCGGGACGGTGCTCCCGACACCCGCCAGCACCGCTGGCAGCGCCGCCGCATCCGGAGCGCGGATCGCATACGGCGTGTCGCGGTAGTAGGCGACGCGATCGGCCGGAAAGCTGCGGCCCGCCGCCAGAACGACTTGCTGGTGATCGACGTGGTTGCCCAATCCTTGCGGCGCCAACACGAGGTCGGGCTGGAATTCCGCCGACAGCGCAATGAAATGGGCGGCCAGTTCCAAGAACACCGAGTCCGACTGGTGGATGGCGCCGAACAACTCGGCCGCCGCCTCGTAGCCGCGATGCGGCGCTTCGAGCAGGTTCAGCCAACGATTGGTCCCGAAGCCAAGCAGGCCGGCGGCCACCTCATCTTCCGCCCGCCGCAGGGCCATGTAGTCGAGTTCGGGCGACAGGCCCTTGTCCAACTGGCACGCCAGGGCGAAGCCGGTGGCCGGAACGACCGAGCGGGTGAAGGCCGTGGCCAGTACCGTGTCCCAACCCGCCGAAGCGAGGGACGCGGCAAGTCCGCCACACGAAAATACGACGTCATCCAGGTGGGGCGACAGAAAGAGCGCGAGGGGCATTGTAATAATTATAACAAATGTGGCTCCTGCCTGAAACGACACGGCGTGCGCGGGAGTTCCGCCGGCCAAGCCAAATCGGGCTTCGTTCCTCTCACGTCAGCGTAAACGTCCATGATCTGGCGGCCGACCGCAGACCACGAATAGACGCGCCGGCACTCCTCCAGCCCCGCCTGCGCGAGCCGGTCGCGTTCGGTGCGGTCGGTCAGCATCCGGCGCAGCGCGGCGGTCAGTGCGGGGATGTCCCCCGGGTCGGTCAGCAGCCCGTTCTCGCCGTCGCGGATGCAGTCCACAACGCCCACGGACCTGCACGAGACGACGGCGAGGCCGCTGGCCATGGCCTCCAGGATCGTGTTGGAGAACCCCTCGGCATAGGTCGGGGACACGAAGATATCGGCCCGGCGGTAGATTTCGGGCACGTCGGCATAGTCGATGTACCCCGTCATGCGGGCATGGCCGCCCAGGCCGAGCTGCTCGATCCGCGCCGCCGTTTCGTCGAAGGTCGGGCCGATGCCGGAGACCAGCAGCTCGAACGGCACACCCTCGGCAACGAGCGGCGCGAGGGCGTCCAGCATATCCAGCACGCCTTTCCGCGCATCCACCCGGCCGTGGTACAGCAGCACCGGCGGCCCGCCGGCCGGGCGCTCGCCGGGGGTGAAGCGGGCCACGTCGACGGCGCCGGGCACGATGGTGAAGCGCGCCGGGTCGGTGCCGAGCCGGTGGGTGACCTCGTCGGCGAACGAGCGGCAGCCGATCAGCACCGACCCGGCGTGATCCAGCACGCGCACCATCGCCAGCCGGTGCGTCTCGCAGCAGGAGCCGACCCAGTGGCCGTCACCGCCCTGGATGGAGACGACGTTGGGCACGCCGGTTTCGCGCGACGCCTCCAGCACGGCCCAGCCGCAGGGATAGCCGTATTGCGCGTGCAGAATGTCGAACGGTGCGAGGGTGTGCTCGCGCAGGATCGCGGCCGTCATGTTGGCGACGTCGGTCTCGAAATCGCCGCCATCCTGCTCGCCGACCTGTTCCAGTCCGATGACTTTGACGCCTGGCACCGGCGGCGGCGGTCCGCCCCCATAGACGCGAATGCCGAGCGGGTCGCCGCGGTACTGGCTGATCATGGTCACGTCGTGCCCCGCCGCCACGAGTTCACGCAGCAGGTTGAGCGCGTACACGCTCATGCCGGAAATGGCGGGGAAGAAGCGGCGCGAGACGAAACAGATCCTCATCTGACTTCTCCCTCTCCCCTTGAGGGAGAGGGCCGGGGTGAGGGGTGTGCTTGCACGGGCTTGGGCGTTATGGGCACCCCTCCCCCAACCCCCTCCCTCAAGGGGAGGGGGCTCTTTGTAGCGGCTCGCAGCGCCGCGATCGCCGCGGGGATCATCGTGTCGGCGCGGTGGCTCTCGCGGGACAGCTCCACGCAGATCAACTTCCGGAACGCGATCGCATCCAGCGCCCGCAGCACGCCCGGCACGTCCATGTCGCCCTCGCCGAACGGCAGATGGATGTGCGCGCCACGCTTCATGTCCTCGATCGTGACCGTGCCCAACACGTCCGCGAACTCCGTCACGGCCGCTGCCGGGTCACGTTCGCCGGTGACCAGGCAGTGCCCGGTGTCCAGCGCCAGTTTCAGGCCGGGCATGCCGAGCGCGCGCCAATCGTCCACGGTCTCGATCAGCATGCCGGGTTCCGGTTCCAGCGCGGCCACCACGCCCATCGCTTCGGCGCGGCGCACGACCTCCTCCACACCCTCGCGCAGCCAGCCGTGGGCCTGATCCCGCGTCACGCCGGGTTTGGGCACGCCGGCCCAGAAGCTCATGGCCTCGCCGCCGCATTCGGCGACCACGGTCAGGGCGCGGGTCAGGAAGTCGAGGCGCCTGGCCCGGCCGTCGGGGTCGGCGCTCAGCAGGGTCGGTTCGTGTTTGGCGCGGGGGTCGAGCAGGAAACGGGCGCCGGTCTCCACCACGATGCCCAAATTCAGCGCAAGCAGCCGGGCGGCCAGATGGCGGGTGTTCAGCAGGAAGCCCGGGTCGAACGGGTCCAGATGGTGGATGTCCAGCGTCAACGCCACGCCGTCGTAGCCGGCCTCGGCGATCAGGGTCAGCGCGTCGTCCAGCCGGTGATGGGCGGCGCCGTTGGTGTTGAAGGCGAAGCGGAGGGTCATGTCCGATTCTCCAGGGCGATGGGAGCGCTATGCACTTCGGGCTCGCGGTACAGCGGATAGAGCGGCCCCACGATACGATCCACGGCGGCCACATCCAACCAGGCCGGGCCACCCAGCCGCTCGGCCGCACCCGCTGGCATGCGGACGGGGGCCGCGCCTGGGGGCGGGGCGCCGATGCCAGCCAACGGCGAGCCGCGCTCGATCAGCTTGCGCACCCCGCGCTCGCCGATGCGGTGGTAGCTCATGGTCTCGACCTCCAGGCCGGGCACGATCGCCTTCACGACATGGACGTCGCGCGCGCCCGGGGGAGAGAAGTCGACGAACAGGATCTCCATCCCGGCCGCGGCAAACCGCCGCGCGAGTTCGGTGACCAGCGGCGTGCCGGATAGCGGGCCGTCCCAGGTCGGCAGCTCGTCGAACCGTTTGGTCGCCCAGCGGGACAGCACAGTGTCCGCCAGGTAGCCGCGCAGGGTGGCGGCGTCGGACTGGCACCAGGCCATCATGTCGCGCAACGCCCGGCTCTCCTCGCCGGCCAGCGAGTGGTAGCCGCGGAACCGCTCCAGATAGCCCGGCGGCGCGATGTGCGCGATCTGCGACAGCGGCGCGTGGCTGAACATTTTCCTTACGCGGGCCGCGGCGAACTCGAACAGCGCCTTGCGCAGCGCCTGCTCGCGATCGACCGAGGCGGCTTCCCCCGCCGCCGTCAGCATGATCGGGAACGGGGCGGACGCGTCCCGCTCGCCACCGACGCAATACACGCCGGCCACGCCGAACTCGTCGGAGGCGAATTTGGGGATGACGTCGATGTTCAGCGCCGCCAGCCGCTCCAGCAGCGCGCGGGTGCGCGGATCGGCCGGGCCGTCCCCCAGATCGAGCGCGATGCCGCGGTCCATGGCGCGGAAGCCGGTGCCGTTGCCGTCGCGCTGCAGCAGTTCGCAGATACCGTGGCCGATGGCGAAATCCAGCGTGGGGCCGGCGCCCAGGCCGTTGGTGATGGGGGTGGTGAACGGCTGGTAGCCGGGCGAAAAATCACCGACGGAGCAGGCGGCGATCTCGGTCGGGACCAGCACGCTCTCGCCGCCGGGCCAGCGTTGGGCGGGGACCCACTCCATCACCGTGTCGTGGTCGACCGGGCTGCCGGCGGGCAGACACAAGCTCAGCGGGTCGGCGATGCCGCGCTTGCCCAATTGCGCCGACAGCGCCGCGTAGCTGCCGGTGCGGCGGGGGAAGCGAGCGATGGCGCCGGCGGAATGAACCGCTTCGGCCAGCTCGCCGGTGGTGCCGACGATCGCCTCCGCATCGGTGGTGCCGTAGCCAACGCCGTGCGGGGTCACGCCGTGGAAGCGGGTGCCGTCGCCATTGAGGAAGATGGCGTTCCAGCAGGCGACCCCGGTGCGGTCCAGCGGCGCCAGGCTGAACAGCTCCACCCGGCCCGGCGGCATTGATTCGATGTAGGCGGCTGCCGCCTCGGGCAGGTCCGGTGGCAGGTAATGGTCAGGCATGCGGCTGGTCCGGTTTGGCCTGGCGCTGGGCGCGGAGCACCAGGTTCATGGTGTGGAGGTCGTGCGTAGCGGTAAACGGGAACGGCTGGCCGGATTGCACGCATGCGGCGAACGCCTCCACCTGGTTGAGGAAGGGCGAGCGGTCGGCGCCGGGCACCGGCTCGAAATGGGTCTTCCCCGTGGCGGCGTCGGTGATCTCCAGCGTGCCGCCGGGGGTTTGGCCCATGGTGTCGGTGGCGACGGCCTGAGCGGTGGTGCCGATCACTTCCAGGCGGCGGCGCGGGTATGTCTCGGGGCAGTTGTAGGCGACGTGCAACTGGACCAGCACGCCGCCGGCGGTGCGGGCGATGAGCAGGGCGCCGTCCTCCACTGCGTAGTCGTGCACGCGGGACTGGCCCATGGCGGCGATGTCGACCAGCTTGTCGCCGAGCAGGGTAGCGGCGAGATCCAATCCGTGGGGGGCAAGGTCGATCAGCGCACCCCCGCCAGCGCGGGCCGGGTCGATGCGCCAGTTATCGCCTCCAAACTCGGGCCCGACCCAGCAGCAATAGGCGATGCGAATGGCAGTGATGGTGCCGAGCGCACCGGCTTGGACCAGGCTGGCGAGATGCTGGTGGGCCGGGTGGAAGCGCTGGTCGAACGCGGTGGCGTAGGCCACTCCGGCCCGTTCGCAGGCAACGACCATGGCGCGGGCGTCGGCCAGGGTGGTGGCCATCGGTTTCTCGCACAGAACGGGGACGCGCGCCGCTGCCGCGGCTTCGACCAAGGAGCGATGGGCGTCGTTCGGGGAGGCGATGTAGACGGCGTCGATGGCGGCGAAGAACTCGGCCGGGTCGGCGTAGGCGCTCGCGCGCGGGAACAGGGCGGCAGCTCGGGAGAGCGAGGCCGGTGAAAGGTCGTGCAACGCGGTCAGAGCGCCATTGGCGGAAGCGACAATGGCCGGGCCGACGTAGTCCCGCGCGACCCAGCCGCAGCCCGCGATGCCCCAACGGATGGTCACTGAAAGCCCCCTCCCCTTGAGGGAGGGGGTTGGGGGAGGGGTAGCCCCGCCACCGATGTCTGCCCGTGTGACTTACCCCTCACCCCGACCCTCTCCCTCAAGAGGAGAGGGAGATTTGCTGGGGGCATCACCAGCGCTCCGGGAGGTCAACCAGTTCGCGGCGGCGGGCGAGTGCGTCGATGTCGGCGCTTTCACCGGCCAGTGCCGTGTCGGGGGCTGCCGTTCGCGAAGGGTAAGTGGCCAGCGGTCCATACTCGCGCTCATACCGCTCCGACGGCCAGCAAACCGCGTCACCTACATACAACGGATTGCGTCGCAGCCGCGCACCTGCCGGCGGGTCCGTCAGCGGCCCGGCTGCGATACCCGGCCTCGCGGTGCCGACGGCCAGCGCCACGGCGGGCGCGTCTGACAATTCCATCAGACTCGACGTGCGTGGCACCCGAGCCTCCACCAGCGCGGCGGTCAATTCGCGGTCATCGAACAGGTCGGGCGCGGGGAACATGGCCGCGTAATTCGCCGGCGCGAGCGGCTCGCCGGCGGACAGATTGTCGACCAGCGCATTGTGCATGTGCCCGACCAGCACGCGGGTCGACACGCGCAGCATTTCGGCGGCCACCAGCGGCTTTTCCGGCAGGAAGTAGAACGCATCGTGGCAGAACAGCAGGTCGGCAGCACGATCCTCGAACGGCCAAGGGGACGCGGCGTCGAAGCACACCAAAGTAGCCGACGGGGCGACCCAGTGCCGGGCCAGCCACAGCTTGGCGAACACCAGGTCGCCGCCGATGACCTCGCCAGCGTGGCCGGTGAACGCGCGCAGATAGTGGCCAGCGCCGCACGCCAACTCCAGCACTCGGCGGGGCGCGCCCCAATACGCCTGCGCCAACGCGAGGCCGGACAGGAAGGTCGGGTCCGACCAGCGATGGGCGAAATACGTGCCGACCGGGCCGAACGCCAGCAGGTCCATCGCCGCCCGGAAACTCAGCGTATCGCGCTCATGCACGACGCGGAGGCGATCCTCCTCGGCCGGAGGCGGCGAGCGGGCCCAGCCGTCCTGGTCGCCCAACAGCAGCACCAGCGCCGCCTCGGCATCGCCCGCATCCAAGCGGGACAAGGCGGCATCGGCCAGGGCGCGGCGATCGGCGCGCAGGAAGGCGATGCCGTCCAGCACCGGCCAGCGCTCGCCCGAGGCGCTCAGACTATGGCCGGACTGGCGCAGCACACGGCCCGTTACCGGGCTGCGCAGGATCACGGCAGGCCCGCCTCCGCCAGCACGGCGTGGTGGAAGGCCTGGATCGGCCCGGCATGCACGAGTTGCAGATCGTCCAGCGCCTGGGAGGTGGTGAACGACGCAACACGCTGGTACTGCCGCATCTGCAGCACCCGGTCGATGACGTCGGCGGCGTTGAAGGCGCGGCCCTCGGGCGTGTCGGCGTTGCCGATCGTGGCCAGGGCGGCGCGGACGGTGGTAGCGACCCATGCCTCCAAGGTCGCCAACTCGCGGTCGAACAAGCGCTGCATCAGCGGCTGCAGTTCGGCGCCCAGCAGGATCTCGCCGGCAAACCCGCTATCGGGCAATGCCGCGTTGTGCAGATGGTGCGCCATGCCGGCCACGAAGGCGGTGGCCGGATCTGCGCCGTAATGGCCGGCCAGCACCGTGCCGAGCACGGCGACCACCAGGCAATGGTCGCCGTGGTTCTCCGGCGGCTCCAGCACCAGCCGAGGCTTGCCCGGGCAAGTCGCGCCGGCACGCGGCTGGCGGATCAGCGCTTCGGCGAAGGCCGGGACCGGCCCGGTTTCGCCAGATGAACCGAGGCTTGCGCGCAACGCCGGTCGCAACGCAGGTGTGACGGGGATGGCCACCTGATCGAACGCGCGGCGCAAAATGATCAGTGGATTGGCGACGCCACTCGTCGCCAGCACGCCCCGATCGATGCCGCCCAGCCGCGTCGCAGCAAGTGCATCGGCGGTGGTGGAGAGCGCGACGTCATCGGCTGCCTCACCCGCCGCCAGCCGCGCCCAGGCCCGACGGAAGGCCCTGGTGGCGAGGCTATCGGGTGAGGAGGCGTCGCGGATGCGCTTGAGGTCGCCTAGCTCGGCGGCCAGCGGGGTGAGCGCGCGCACTCCCCCCGGTTTGCGGCCGCCGTCCATCAGGCGGCAGAGAGCCAGTCGAGCAGAACGCGCTCCTGCACCGGGAAGGAATGCTCCTCACGGCGTCCGGCAGGGGTCATGGGTGCCTTGAAGAAGATGCCGAGCTGCTCCTGGATGCCGCCCTTGCCGCGCTGCTTGGCGAGGTCCAGCACGCGGGCAATCTCGATCACCAGCGGTGCGGCCAGGATGCTGTCGCGGCAGAGGAAGTTCACCTTCATCTGCATCTTCTGGCCCATGAAGCCGACGAGGTCGATGTTGTCCCAGGCTTCCTTGTTGTCGCCGCGCGGCTTGTAGTATTGGATGTTCACCAGGTGATCCTCCACCGGGTAGCCCAGGATCTGGTCCAGCACCGAGCCCTTGGTGTTCAGCTTGGACCGCAGGCTGTCGGGGTTATCCAACGCCAGGCCGTCGCGGTTGCCGAGGATATTGGTGGAGAACCAGCCCTCCACATACAGCGAGCGCGAGCGGAATGCCGGGGCCAGGACCGTCTTGATGAAGGTTTGCCCGGTCTTGCCGTCCTTGCCGGCGACCGGCACGCAACGCTCGTCGGCCAACCGGGTCAACGCCGGGATGTCGGCGGCTAGGCTCGGGGTGAAGTTGCCGTACGGCACGCCTTCGACGATCGAGGCATAGGCATACAGCATGGCAGGACTGATGGCCGGGTCGTTGCCGTCCAGGCCGCGTTCGAACGCAGCGGCGGTCTGCAGGACTTCCAGGGTCAGGTCGGGCCAACGCTCGACCGAGGCGAGATTGACCATCACCAGGTTCCGCACGCCGGTCGTCTCGCGGTAGTTGCGAATGTCGGACCGGATCTGCTCCACGGCGTCGCGATGGCCGCCGCCGATTTTATTGGTGCCGTCGACGTTCTTGCAGAAATCGCGGCTGCCGACGGCGGGCCACGGCTTCATGGTGGACAACGCGCCCTCCACCAGGTCGCTCTGCTCGCGATCGAGCACACGATGCTCCTTCACGGCCTCGGCGAGGTCCTCGCCATGCAGGTCCCAGCCGGCGAAATGGATGTTGCGATACGGTGCGAGTCCTGCCACGCCGACATTGGCGAGCGGCAGGCCAGCGAGATCGTTGGACCCGGCGCGGAGCATCTCGATACCCGCCACGGCGGTGCTGGCGACCGCGCCGCCCAGACCGACGACGAGCACGCCCAACTGCCGCCCTGTGCTGGCTGCGTCCAGGCCCGTATCTGGCATGATGGATTTTCTCTTCAGGTTGTTGAGCCAGGTCACGATACCCGGCCTCGGGGAGGATCTGGTGTTATAAGCGGTAGCCGGTCTTTGTTAAGCCGGGAAACCGCGGCGAGATTGCGGCACGAACCGTAACAATCAATCACAGGCGCGTGATCGTCACCGCTTAACCGTTGTTAATACAGGGCGTGCTGACTGCCTGTTTCACTACGCGTCGACCAGGATCAACTCGGCCTCACGCTGCTCCACCTCGTGCTGGGCGCCAGCCAGTAACAGCAAGCGCTCGGCTTGGGCCCGGACACGGTCATCGAACCGACTGTCGATCGTCACGGCTCGAAGGCACTGCAAGCCTAAATCGGGGGCATTGCAGTCTGGATGGCGTCGAAAATCGCGCATTGCATTCCGTAAAGTATGTCTCGCACGGCAGAACGAGTGGATACCCTATTATTTCCGTCACTTTAGTTCACATACCAGCGAGTCGAGCGAACGCGATCACCCAGGCCGATGTTTACCGGCCGGCCGAGGCACGATAAAGCCGGGGAATGGCAGTCAAACCAGGCGCGCTCGTCACTGGCGGATCGCAACGGCTCGGCCGGGCGATCGTATTGGCCCTGGCCGACGCAGGCCACCCGGTCGCGATCCACTGCCATGGCAGCCGGGACGCCGCCGAAAGCCTCGCCGCCGACGTCCGCGCCGGCGGTGGCCGGGCCGGCGTGGTCGTCGCCGACCTGGCCGCCGAAACGGAGGCCGCTGGCCTCGTGGCGGCGGCCGAGCACGCCATCGGGCCGCTCGGCGTGCTGGTGAACAACGCGAGCAGCTTCGATCGCGACGAGTGGGACACCGCCGACCGTGCCAGCTGGGACCTGCACCTCGAACCCAACCTGCGCGCGCCGTTCGTACTTGCCCAGGCGTTCGCCCGTGCGCTTGCCGAGGGCGCCGAGGGCAACATCATCAACATGCTGGACCAGCGGGTCTGGTCGCTGACACCGCATTTCGTGTCCTACACCGTGTCGAAGGCCGGGCTGTGGGCGCTGACACAGTCGCTGGCTTTGGCCCTGGCGCCGCGCATCCGGGTAAACGGCATCGGCCCCGGCCCGGCGTTGCCCAGCCCGCGGCAAACCGCCGAGCAGTTCGCCCGCCAATGCGCGTCCACCCCGCTCGGCCGCGGCACCGACCCGGACGAAGTGGGCCGCGCCGTGCTCGCCATCCTTGCCCTGCGCTCGATGACGGGCCAGATGATCGCGCTCGATGGCGGCCAGCACCTGCAATGGAGCCCCGCCGGGCACGGGAGCGTCGAGGAATGATCGATCCGCCGCGGCTAGCCGGCAACGGACTGCGACATGTGTTCCTGCGCGACATGGTGCTGCCCGCCGCCATTGGCGTCTACCCGCACGAACACGGCCGTACCCAGCGCATCCGGATCAACGTCGACCTCAGCGTGACCGACGATGGTGCCAACGTTGCCGGCATGTCCCGCCCAGCCGTCGGCCGGGACGATCTGAGCCGGGTGGTCGACTACGAGCAGGTGGCCCGGTCGGTACGCGCGGTGGTTGCCGCCGGGCACGTCCAGCTGGTCGAAACCTTGGCGGAGCGGCTGGCCGAAACCTGCCTGCAGGACGAGCGGGTTCAGGCCGCCCGGATCCGGGTCGAGAAGCTGGACGTGTTCGACGACCTCGCCTCGGTCGGGGTAGAAATCGAACGTCAATGCGCAACTTGTCCACGCCGGCCGATTGACTCCCAGTAACTTCAGCCTCCTAGCCATATGTTTTGATTGCGTGACAGGAGCTTGCAGCAAATCCTTTGGAAAACAATGGGTTATGCAGTGTGCACAATTGTTGAGCAGGTTAAGGAATACCAAGGGAATCCGTGGAGTCAGCCCCTGAAGGCAGCATCGCTACACAGACTTATCCACAGAGTCGGTGGATTGTTTTCACGGGGCTGTGAGCACCGTATGGGCAGACTTCGTGAGCCCAGCGTGAGTGTAACGTGACCGAGCCTTTGGTCGGGGTCGTCGTCATTGAAAATGCGATGGCGACGATGCCGTCCAGCCCTGGCGTCTATCGCATGCTCGATGCGAAGGGTGACGCCTTGTACGTTGGAAAGGCGCGCCACCTCAAAAAGCGAGTGATGAACTACACCCAGATCGCCCGCCTGCCCGAGCGGCTGCGGCTGATGGTCTCGCAGACCGCGAGCATGGAGATCGTCACCACCCACACCGAGGCCGAGGCGCTTCTGCTGGAGGCAAACCTCATCAAGCGGCTCAAGCCGCGCTTCAACATCGTCCTGCGCGACGACAAATCGTATCCCTGGCTGATGCTGACGGAGGAGAGCCCGTTCCCGCAAATCGCCAAGTTCCGCGGTACCCAGGTGAAGGGGCGCAGCTACTGGGGCCCGTTCGCCTCGGCCTGGGCGGTGAACCAGACGGTGGTCGCGATGGAGCGCGTGTTCCTGCTCCGCTCATGTGCTGATACGGTGTTCCGCAATCGTTCCCGCCCCTGCCTGCTGCACCAGATCAAGCGCTGCAGCGCCCCTTGCGTCGGGCGCATCGACCAGGAGGCCTACGGCAAGCTCGTCGCCCAGGCCAAGGCATTCCTGCAGGGCAAGGCGGCCGGCGTGCAGGCGGAACTGGCGGCGGAGATGGAATCCGCCGCCGGCAACATGGAATACGAACGCGCCGCCGCCGCCCGCGACCGCATCCGCGCGCTCACCCACGTGCAGAGCACTGCCGTGGTCAACCCGGCGAGCCTCGAGGACGCCGACGTGATCGCCGCCTGGCAGACCGCCGGGCAGACCTGCGTGCAGGTGTTCTTCGTGCGCGGCGGGCGCAACAACGGCAATCGCGCGTTCTACCCGACCCACGCCCGCCACGAGGAACCCGGCGAGGTGCTGGAGGCCTTCATCGCCCAGTTCTACGACGACAAGCCGCCGCCGCCACTGCTGCTGGTCAGCCACGACCTGCCGCAATCCGAGCTGATGGCGGAGGCTTTGTGCCTGAAGGCGCACCGGAAAGTGGAGATCACCACCCCGCAACGCGGCGAAAAGCGCTCGGTGGTCGAGCACGCCGTCATCAACGCGCGCGAGGCGCTGGAGCGCAAGCTGGCGGAGGGCGCCGGGCAGGCCAAGCTGCTGGAGGGGGTGGCGCAACTGTTCGAACTCGGCGCCACGCCCGAGCGCATCGAGTGCTACGACAACAGCCACATCATGGGCACCAACCCGTACGGCGTGATGGTGGTGTTCGGTCCGGAGGGGCCGCTGAAAAACGCCTACCGCAAGTTCTCCATCCGCGGCCCGATCGCACCCGGCGACGATTTCGCGATGATGCGCGAGGTGTTGGAGCGCCGCTTCGGCCGCGCGCTGCGGGAGCAGGCGGAGGGGGAGGCCAGCAACTGGCCGGACCTGGTGCTGATCGACGGCGGCGCCGGGCAGCTGTCGGCGGCGCGCGGCATCCTGGCCGATCTCGGCGTGCAGGACCTGAAGCTGGTGGGCATCGCCAAGGGGCCGGACCGCGATGCCGGGCGGGAGTGGTTCCACCTCGAGGGCCGCGACCCGTTCCAGCTGCCGCCGCGCGACCCGGTGCTGTACTACCTGCAGCGGGTGCGCGACGAGGCGCACCGGTTCGCCATCACCACCCATCGCGCCGGCCGGGCCAAGACGCTCGTCACCAGCGAGCTGGACGAGATCGCCGGCGTCGGCAGTGCCCGCAAGCGCGCCCTGCTGAACCATTTCGGCTCGGCACGCGGCGTGAAGCAGGCGGGGCTGGTCGATCTGGAGGCGGTGCCCGGCATCAACCGTGAGACGGCGCGGCAGGTTTATGCCCATTTCCATCCGGGGGCGGCGCTGGCGGGCTAGGCCTGCGGCATGCCAGGATCAGGTTGCAACAACGGTTCGCACGAATGCCGCACGAGGGACTGGAGGCCACGCCACCCATCCACCGGATCACGCCGCTCGGCGCGCTGGCGGGGATGCTGCAGCCGCATACCAGCGGCCGGCCGCGGGTGGAGCGGCTGGCCGAGATCTATTCGGCAACGGTGGACATCACGCCCATCGCCTTCGGCCACACGGACCTATCGGCTCGCACGATGGCGGAGCATCCCCGGCCAGGCGCCTGGACAGACACGAGCTACCGGACGGGTGATCTGACCATCCACCTACTGCGCGACGTGGTCGTTCGGTCGAATACCGGGATCGTCACGTTGGACGGCCACGTGGTCGCCGACACGCTGCTGCACATCCCGGATCACAGTCTGCCCGGCGAGCGGGTGGATGGCGGCATCGTCTTCGGCCCGAGCGAAAGCACCATTCAGCTCGGCCGGGCCGCGCATCTGATGTCCGGCGGCTACGACAACTACTTCCACTGGATGTACGACGTCGTGGCACGGAGCATGCTCGCGGAGGCGCTCGGGCCGGGCGCCGCGCCCCTGTTCGGCATCTTTCGCACCCCTTTCCACCCGTCGACCATGGACCTGCTCGGGCCGTCGGGCACGCCGCGCCGGGGGTTGGGCACGGGCGTGTCCCTGGAGGTCGAAGAGCTGCTCTACGTGCCCGGGCCAACGGGTTTCGAGCCGCATCCCTGCATACTCCCCGTGTTCGACCGCCTGCTCGCCAACGCCGGCGCCAGCAAGCCGCCGACCCGGCGCATGTACGTTTCGCGTGCCAACGACGAGCGGCGCAAACTGCTCAACGAGCGCGAGGTTCTTGCGCTGCTGGCGATGCACGGGTTCGAGACCGTTCAGCTCGACGGCCTGGATGTCCGCGCGCAGGTGCTGCTGTTCGCCGAGGCGTCCCACATCGTGGCCCCGCACGGCGCCGGGTTGACCAATCTGCTGTTCTGCCCGCCCGGCACCACGGTGCTGGAGTTGCTGCCGGCGAGTTATGTGAACTGGTGCTTCCGCCGCACGGCCGCACTGCGCCACCTACGGTACGGCTGCCTGATCGGGGAGGCGCCCACGCCATGGAACACGGACTGGCCGCACGCCAATTCCTGGACCTTACCGCTCGGCGAGTTGGCGACGCTGCTGAGTTCGGGGGTGTTCAGCTAGCTTTACTTACTGCTCAGCAGAACTCGGCCACCAGGCGTTCCAGCACGCCCGGGCAGGCGTCGAACTGGGCGCGGGACAGAAATTCCTCAGGCTGATGCGCCTGGGCGATGTTGCCGGGCCCGAGAATGACCGACGGCATGCCCGCCCCCTGGAAGATGCCGGCCTCGGAGCCGTAGGGGACGGCCTGGGCGCGGTTTTCACCCAGGAGATGCAGCAACCGATCCTCCATCGCGGGCTCGCAGGCGGCCAAAGCGGGGATGCGCGCCATCACGTCCCACGCGATGCCACTGGCCGGGTCGACCGCCTGCATGCCCGGGAGGATGTCCGACGCTGCCTTCGCCTCCAACCCGGCCAATACCGCGCGGTCGTCCACACCGGGCAGCACGCGCATCTCCCAGAAGAACCGGGCGGAGGCGGCGACGATGTTCAGCGCCTCGCCACCCTCGATGCGGTTGACCTGGATGGTGCTCCACGGCGGGTCGAACGCTTCGTTGTGCGGCGCGGCGCGCATGGCGGCGCGCTCGGCGTTCACCCGCACGATGCACTCCGCCGCCATCATCACGGCGTTCACGCATGTGTCGGGTTGCGAGGAATGGCCGGGCCGCCCGGTCACCGTGGTCCAGCCGATCAGCCCGCCTTTATGCGCGTTCACCAAATGCAGTTCGGAGGGTTCGCCGATCACCGCCAGCGCGGGGGCGAGGTTCGCGCCGATCCATTCCGCCATCGGCCCGACGCCGGTGCAGCCGACTTCCTCGTCGTAGGACAGCGCCAGGTGCACCGGCCGGCGCAGCGTGCGGGTGGCCAGGCTGGGCGCGAGCGCGAGGCAGCAGGCGACGAACCCCTTCATGTCGCAGGCGCCACGCCCGATCAGCCGGCCGGCTTCCTCGCGCAGGGTCCACGGATCGGCGAGCCAGGCCTGGCCATCGACCGGCACGACGTCGGTATGGCCGGACAGCACCAGCCCGCCCGGTAAGTCCGGCCCGAAGCTGACCAGCATGTTCGCCTTGGTGCCGTCGGGGCTGGGGAAGCGCTGGATGCGAGGATTCAGCGGGGCAAGCAGGTCCTCCACCCAGGCGAGCAACGGGAGGTTGCTGTCGCGGCTGACGGTGGGGAACGCCACCAGGTGGCGCAGGATCTCGAGGGCGGTCATCGCATGTCCCCTAAATACCGTCATCCCAGGGCTTGACCCTGGTATCCACGGCGGTCCGCAGACACCGGCCGTGCCGTGTCGCATGGGACGGTGCCAAGCCGTCGTCTGGCGTCACCCGCGCAACCCCGTGGATACCAGGGTCAACCCTCCGCAGCCATTCCACTTGCTTCGCAAGCGGAACCTTGAGGCTGCTCCGCCCTGGCATGACGGTACGGGGTCACGCCCGTGCATGACTCTGCTTCTGCTCCAGCCGCCCGAGTACCCGCACCAACGGCCACAGAATCACCAGGTAAATCACCGCCACCACGATCAGCGGCGTCGGGTTCGCGGTCAGCGCCTGGGCGTCGTTGCCCTGTTTCAGCAGTTCCGGCAGCGCCACCACCGAGGCGAGCGACGTCTCCTTCACGATGCCCACGCAATTGCCGGTCAGCGGCGGCACCACGATGCGCACGGCTTGCGGCAACACCACGTGGCGCATCACCGCCCGGAAATGCAAACCGAGCGCCCGCGCTGCCTCCAGCTGGCCGCGGGGGATGGCGGCGATGCCGGCGCGGAACACCTCAGCGCTGAACGCGGCGAGCACGATCGACAGCGCCGTCACGGCCGAGACGAAGGAGCTGAGCCGGATGCCGATGAACGGCAGCGCATAGTAGAGAAGTATCAGCAGAATCAGCATCGGCAGCGCGCGGAATACGTCGGTGAACCCGGTCGCCAGCCAGCGCAGCGGCGCCGGTGCGTACAGCCGCAGCAGCGCCACCGCCATCCCGAGCGGCATGCCGAACAGGATGGCCAACACCGCCAGCTGCACCGTCATCCACAACCCGGAGAGCAGCAGCGGCAACACCCGCCACGCCACCGCCGCATTGAGGAAGGTCTCGGTGAAGCTCACCCGGCGTGCGGCAGCGGCGCGACCTTCACCGTGGTGCTGTCGGCCGGCGCCTCGACCCCGAACCACTTGGCATACAGCTTGCCCACCGTGCCGTCCTGCTTCAGCGCCGTGATCGCGTCGTTCACCTTGCCCGTCAGCGGCGAGTTCTTGCCCAGCATCATGCCGATATGCTCGTCCGCCGGCATGGACGCCACGATGCGCATGCCGTGCATCGTCTTGAACGCATAAAGCGACCCGGCCTTGTCGTTCACCGACCCATCCACCCGGCCGTTCAGCGTGTCCAGGAACATGTTGGCCGCCGTGTCATAACTCTTGTCCCCAGTGATCCCGAGGGCGGCGCTGTTGGCCTTGATCCAGTTCTCCCCCGTGGAACTGGCGATCGCCCCCAGCGTCGCGCCGCGCACATCCTCCATCGTCTTGAGGTGGGAGGCCGGGCCGGCGATCAGCGCCAATCCGTCGTCGAAATAGGGCTGGGTGAAGTCCTGGTTCTGCAGCCGCGCCGGGGTGATGGTGATGGAGGAGATCGCAACGTCCACCCGGTGCGACGCCGTGGCCGCGAACAACGCCTGGAAGCCGAGATCGGTGATTGCGACCGTCATGCCCAACTTGGCGGCAACGGCATTGACCAGGTCGACCTCGAAGCCCTCGAAGGTGCCGCTGTCGTTCTTGAACTCGTAGGGCGGGTTGGAGGGGTAGGAGCCGACCTGCAACACGCCGTCGGCCATCGCCGGGCCGGCCAGCAGCGCCATCAACACACCCATCGCAGCCCGCCGTTTGATGCGCGGCATCATTTCACTCCCTCGTGTCGGTGCGACCTTCGGGGGTGCGCCGCGCATCGTCAACGGGACCGGTTCGCGGTACGATAGTTGCCTCCCCAAGTGACCGTCGATGGGAGGTTCGCCGATGCCCGACTTGTTCAGCCCCTACACGCTGAAGGACGTGACGCTGCGCAACCGCATCGCGATGTCGCCGATGACGATGTACCGGGCGGACAGCGACGGGGTGATCAGCGACTTCCACATCATGCTGATGGGCTCGCGCGCGGCCGGCGGCTTCGGCCTGGTGTTCCCCGAGCAACTGGCGATCACGCCGGACGGCCGCACCGGCACGCACTGCGCCGGCATCTACGACGACGCCCAGATCCCGGGGCTGCAACGACTCACGTCGATGATCAAGGACATGGGCGCCGTGCCCGCCGTCCAACTCGGCCACACCGGGCGCAAGGGCAGCGAGAAGAAGCCGTGGGAGGGCAAGACCCAGCTGCCGCCGGACCATCCGGATGGCTGGCAGGTGCGCGGCCCGTCGCCGATCACGTATGGCGGGCGTTACACCTACCCCGTCCAGGAGCTGAGTGTGCCGGAGATCCACGACCTGCACCGCAGCTACGCCGAGGCGGCCCGGCGGGCGCTGGAAGCTGGGTTCGAGTGGCTGGAGATGCATTTCGCTCACGGCTATTTGGGGCCAGCTTCTTCTCCCCGATCGCCAACCAGCGCACCGACGAGTACGGCGGCAGCCTGGAGAACCGCTTGCGCTTCCACCGCGAGGCGCTGGATGCCGTGCGCGCGGTGTGGCCGGAGCGGCTGCCGCTGACGATGCGGTTGGGCTCCGACGACTTCAACGAGAAGGGCGTGCAGTTCGACGACGCGGTGTGGGCGGTCGGCGTGATGAAGGAGCATGGGCTGGACCTGGCCGATCTCAGCCTCGGCATGAACACCGATGATACAAGCGACGTGCCGTTCAACCAGGTCGCCTTCATGGTCGAACGCGGCAACCGGGTGCGGCGGGAGGTTGGCATCCCCGTCGGCGTCAGCTGGAATCTTGGGTTGCCTGCGGTGGCGGACCGGGTGATCCGGGAGGAGCTGATCGATTTGGTGCTGCTCGGCCGCCCGGCGCTGTCCAACCCGCACTGGCCGATCTGGGCCGCGCGGGAGCTGTCGCACAACGACCCGTTCTCGCTGCTGCCGGAGGACTGGGCCTGGTGGATCCGCAACCGGCCTGGTCCCGAGGGGTCATTGGGATGGCCGGCCGTGGCATAAGTCCAGGGCGATACATTTGTCTTCTCCCTCTCCCGTTCTTCACGGGAGAGGGCCGGGGTGAGGGCCGCTTGAGGCACCGGAAACTGCGTTGGGGGCGGCAGTCGCACCCTCACCCCGGCCCTCTCCCGCCCGCGGGAGAGGGAGCATCAAGATAGCATGTTCTTCCCTGCCTCACTTTTTCGTTGACCCGAATCCCCCATCTCCGCACACACTCCGCCACCCCTGGACGGAGGCCGTGCCGCTGCGGACCTTGACCCGCCCGCGCGTGTGGATAACTGCTCCTGCTGCGCCGCCGGAATTCACCCGGTGCTGCAAGGGGCCTCTGTGATGTCTGAACCCAAGCGCCTGCACGTGATCACCTGGGGCTGCCAGATGAACGTGTACGACAGCGCCCGCATGGCGGACACGCTGGCGCCGCTCGGCTACGTCCCCACCGCGACGCCCGACGACGCGGACATGGTGATCCTGAACACCTGCCACATCCGCGAGCGGGCAGCCGAAAAAGTGTTCTCCGAACTCGGCAAGCTCCGCAAGCTCAAGGACTCCCGCGGCACCATCCTGGCCGTCGCCGGCTGCGTGGCCCAGGCGGAGGGCGAGGCGCTGCTGCAGCGGGCCCCCTACGTCGACATCGTCATGGGGCCGCAGACCTATCATCGCCTGCCGGAGATGGTGGCGCGCGCTGCCCGGGCCGCCGGGTCGGTGATCGACACCGATTTCGCCACGGTCGAGAAATTCGACACCCTGCCCGACCAGGCCGCGAGCCAAGGCCTGACCGCCTTCCTGACGGTGCAGGAGGGCTGCGATAAGTTCTGCTCGTTCTGCGTCGTGCCCTACACCCGCGGCGCCGAGATCAGCCGCCCCGCCACCGCCGTGCTCGCCGAGGCCCGCCGAATGGTGGACGGCGGCACGCGGGAGATCACGCTGCTCGGGCAGAACGTGAACGCCTGGGCGCATGGCGGCTGGACACTGGCCGGGCTGGTCCGCGCCCTGGCCGAAATCCCCGGGCTGCGGCGGATCCGCTACACCACCAGCCACCCGCGCGATATGGGCGACGACCTGATCGCGGCCCACGGCGACATTCCCGCGCTGATGCCGTTCCTGCATCTGCCCGTGCAGTCGGGGTCGGACCGGATGCTGGCCGCGATGAACCGCAAGCACACCGCCGACGACTACCGCCGCCTGGTCGCCCGGCTGCGCGACGCCCGGCCGGATCTGGCGCTGTCGTCCGACTTCATCGTCGGCCATCCCGGCGAGACCGATTCCGACCATACCGCCACAATGGCGTTGGTACGTGAGGTCGGGTTCGCCAGCGCCTTTTCGTTCAAATACTCGCCCCGGCCCGGCACCCCCGCCGCCGGCGCGCCGAACCAGGTGCCCGAGGCGGTGAAGGATACCCGGCTGCAGGAGTTGCAGGCCGCCCTGCGCGACAGCCAGGCCGCGTTCAACGCCGACAGCGTCGGGCGCACCGTGCCCGTGCTCGTGACCCACCTCGGCCGCCGACCCGGCCAGCTCGGTGGCCGCACCCCCGCCTTGCAGCCGGTACACTTTCCCGGCCCACCCCATCTGATTGGCACCGAAGTGCCAGTGCAGATCGCTGCCTCCACCCCCACATCCCTCTCAGGCGTCTTCCAACAGGAGTTCACCCCCGCTTGACACAAACCGCCCCGGCGCTTGCCGTGACCATGCCGCCCGGCCTTGCTGGCCGAGCCGTAACCATGCAGTTCGATGACAACGCCCTGTTGCCCTTGCTGCTTGGGGATCACGACAGGCATCTGGCGAAGTTGGAGCAAGGCCTGAACGTCAGGCTGGCCTGCCGGGGCAACCGGGTGTCGATCAGCGGCGATCCGCAGCGGGTCGAGGCGGCGCAGCACGCCCTCGGCGGCCTGTGGCAGCGGCTGCAAGGCGGCAAGGGCGTCGCCAGCGCCGACGTGGACGCGGCCATCCGCATGACCAACGCGCGCGATCCCGATCCGCGGTTGCCGCTATCCGATCTGCCGGCGATCCGAACCCGGCGTGGCTCGGTCGGGCCGCGCTCGCCGGGTCAGGCGGCGTATATGGAGATGCTGTCCAGCCACGAGATGACGTTCGGCATCGGCCCGGCCGGAACCGGCAAGACCTATCTCGCGGTGGCCCAGGCGGTCGCCATGCTGGCGGCAGGCCGGGTGGAGCGCATCGTGCTGTCCCGCCCGGCGGTCGAGGCGGGGGAGCGGCTCGGCTTCCTGCCCGGCGACATGAAGGAGAAGGTCGATCCGTATCTTCGCCCATTGTACGACGCGCTCGGCGACATGATGCCAGGCGACCAGGTAACCCGGCGCATCGCTACCGGCGAAATCGAGGTCGCCCCGCTCGCCTTCATGCGCGGTCGCACCCTGGCACACGCGTTCGTGATTTTGGACGAGGCGCAGAACACCACCCCGGCGCAGATGAAGATGTTCCTCACCCGCATGGGCGAGGGCACACGCATGGTGGTGACCGGCGATCTCAGCCAGGTGGACCTGCCACCAGGCACGCGTTCGGGGCTACGGGATGCGCTCGACACGCTGGAGGGCGTGCAGGGGATCGGTGTCAACCGGTTCGACGTGCGAGACGTGGTGCGTCATCCGCTCGTCGCGCGTATAGTGGATGCTTACGAGCAGCGTGCGGTGGCCGAGCGGGATACCCGTGGCCGCGCCAAGCGGGAGAGTGATGGAGCCCCCAAGTAGTCGCGTCCGGACCCTAACAGGCCCGGACCCAACGCCTGTCCTTGTGGCCGACCCCTCGTGGCGTCGCATGGTTCCCCAGGTCGAACGGCTCGCCGCGCGGGCCGCTGCCGCCGTCGGAGGCGTGGGCACGGTCGTGCTCGCCTCCGACGGGACGGTGAAACGGCTGAACGCGCGCCATCGCGGCCGCAATAAACCGACCAACGTGCTGACCTTCGACAGTGGCGACGTGATCCTCGCCGCCGGTGTCGTGCGTCGGGAGGCGCAGGCGGCCGGGCGCCGGGCCAGCCATGTGCTGGCGCATCTGGTGGTGCACGGCGCGCTGCATTTGCGTGGCCACGATCACGGCGGCGCCGGAGAGGCGCGGCGGATGGAGCTGCAGGAGGCACGAATCCTGCACGGCCTCCGCGTCCCCAACCCTTGGCGACGCGCATGAGCGAGTACTCGAACCCCAGCTTCCTGACCCGATTACGCCAGCTGCTCTGGCATCGCGGTCACGAGGGCAGCGTGCGCGCCAGTATCGCCGAGTTGGTGCAGGAGGCGGCGGACGCGGTGCAGGAGCCCGGCGAGTTGCCGGAACTGGACCGGCAGGAGCGGGTGCTGATCGCCAACGTGCTCCGCCTACGCGGCACGACGGCGGACGACGTGATGGTGCCCCGCGCCGACATCATCGCAATGGCAGTGGACGTGACGCTGGACCAGGCGCTGGAAATGATCCGCCGCGAGGGCCACTCCCGAATGCCCGTGTTTCGCGAGCAGTTGGATGACATCGTGGGCATGATCCACATCAAGGACGTGTTCGCCTACTCCGGCCGCCCGGAGGAGTTCGACCTGGAGAGCATCGTGCGCGCGCCGCTGATGGTGGCGCCGCAGGTTCCGGTGCTTGATCTGCTGCTGCAGATGCGGCAGGCCCGCATTCACTTGGCGCTCGTGGTGGACGAGTACGGCGGCATCGACGGCCTGGTCACGATCGAGGACCTGGTCGAGACGATCACCGGCGACATCGCCGACGAGCACGACGAAGTCGACGCGCCGCTGATCGTCGAACGGCCGGACGGGACGCTCGATCTGGATGCGCGGCTGCCGGTGGAGGATTTCGAAGCCCGGTTCGGCGCGGTGCTGACACCGGAGGAGCGCGCGGCAGACATCGACACGGTGGGTGGCCTGATCTTCACGCTGGCCGGTCGGGTGCCGGCACGCGGCGAGGTGGTGACGCACCCCTCGGGTATGGAGTTTCGGGTGCTGGACGCCGACCCCCGTCGTCTACGCCGGCTACGGGCGCGGTTGCCGGCCGCAACAGCATCGCCCTTGGCGACGGCGGCGGAGTAGCCCAGCCGCAGATGCTTTCTTCTCCCTCTCCCGTGGGCGGGAGAGGGAGAAATCGCTTCAGCTTCGTTGCGCGGTCTGTTGACCGTCGGGTTTCGGCTGCTCCTTCGGCAGGTTGACCTTGCCGCCGTCCTCCAGCGTCACGGGAGGGTTCAGCACCACGGTCTCGCCACCGGTCAGCCCGCCGCGCAGCTCGAGCTTGGTGCCGAAATCGCGGTAGATCGAAACGTCGTGCATGTGCACCACGCCGTCATCCCCGACCACGGCGACGCGCAGGCCCTGGCCGTTGAAGATCAGCGCCTCGTCCGGAATGGTAATGCCAGGGGCGGTACGCGGGATGCCGATCTCGACCGTCACATACAACCCAGGGTGCAGCGTGCCGTCATTGTTCTGCACGTCCACCTCGGCCTGCATGGTGCGCGAGGTCTGCGCGAGGGCGACGGCGCTGCGGGCCACGGTGCCGTCGAAATCCCGGCCGGGCAATTCGGGCACACGCACCTTGGCGTGCAGGCCGTCCTTGATGCCGATCGCACCGCTCTGCGGCACGTCCATCTGCACGCGGACGATGTTGTCGCGGGCGAGTGTGAACAGCACGTTGCCGGAGTTGCCGTTGCTGTCCGCGCTGACCAGGTCTCCGGTGTCCACCGCGCGGCTGGTGATGACGCCGTCGTACGGGGCGGTGACGTCCTCGTAGTCCTTCAGCTGCTGCAGGCGTTTCACGGTCGCGAAGGTCGCGGCGAGATTGGCCTGCGCCACCTTGATACCCGCATCCGCCGCGCCCGCACTCGCCTGCGAACCGGCGAGCCCGAGCCGGGTGTTATCCGCGTTCTGCCGGGTCTCCCAGCCGAGACCGGCCAGCACGGAGGTGCGCCCGTTGGTCACCTTGGCCAGGTCCACGTTGGACTTGGCCTGGGTCGCCTGCGCGTTGGCCTGGGCCACCGCCGCCTGGCTCTGGACCAGTTGGGCATTGGCCTGCGCCAATTGCTGGTCGAGGTCGGGGGCGGAGATGCGGACCAGCAGATCCCCCTTCTTGACCCGGCTGCCGATGTCGACCCGGCGTTCGGCGATGTAGCCGGTGGCACGGGCATAGATCGTCGCCTGGTCGAACGCGGCGACGGTGCCGGGCAGCACGAACGGCACCGGGCCGTCCTCCCGCTGGGCCTTCGCCACCTGGACCGTCGGCACGAAATCCTGCGTCTGCTTCTGGGTCTGCGAGGCCTCCGCCGCACGGTCGTAATGGCCCCAGGCGCCCCAGCCGAGCAAGGCGACCACGACGACACCGGCGATCACCAGCGGCCGCCGCGGCACCGGACCGACTTCCCTGCGCGCTTCTTTTTCCGGCTCTGGCGCCGGCGTCGGTGCCGCCGGCTTGTTGCGCCCGCGGCGGTAGGCACCGACGCCGAGCAGCACTGCCAAGCCCGACAGCGTCGCGGCTGCGATCGAACGGCGCGCCGCCCCCGGGTGGGACGGAGCTTCGGGGGACGGCGTCGGGTCCGGCCTCATACGTAGTCCTCCAGGGGTTTCAATTCGCGGCTACGCAGCGAGGCATATAAGAACGGCACGAACAACAACGTCGAGCAGGTGCCGACGGCCACGCCGCCCAGCACGGCCCGGGCGAGGGCGGCGTTCTGCTCACTGCCGTCACCCAGCCCCAACGCCATCGGGATCAGGCCGACGAACATCGCCCCCGCCGTCATCAACACCGGGCGCAGCCGGGTCTCCCCCGCTTCCAGGGCGGCTTCGACGGCGCTGCAGCCGGTTTGTTCCCGATGCTCCCGGGCGAACGTCACCAGTAGGATCGAGTTCGCCGAGGCGACGCCGACGCTCATGATCGCGCCCATGAGGGACGGAATCGACAACGTGGTCTGCGTGATGAACAGGCTCGCACAGATGCCGCAAAATGCCAGCGGCAGGGCAAGGAGCACGACCAGCGGATCACCCCAGCTCTGGAAGTTGATCGCCATCAGCAGGTAGACCGCGACCATGGCCACGGCCAGACCAAGGCCGATATTGGCAAAGGCCTGGTCCTTGGACAGGATCTGGCCGCGCACGCTGATCTTGTTGCCCGGCGGCAGTTGCTTCTGCAGGTCCCGCACGATCGGCTCGATATCGGACTCGATGGCGCCGAGTGGGCGGTCCTGCACGTTGGCGAGGATGTCGTAGGTCGGCTGCGTGTTCTCGTGGCTGGCCACCAATTGCAGCGGGCGACGATGCAGGGTGGCGACGTTGCTCAGCAGGTTGGGTGGGCTGGCGCCGTTGTTGGACACCAGAAGCGGCGTGTTCTCCACGTCCGACAGCGAGTTGGTGCGGTATTCCGGCGTCTGCACCGCCATCTGGTAGGGAATACCGCTGGTCGGATCGGTCCAGAAGTTCGGCGACACCTGGTAGGACGACGACAACGACGTGTTCAGGTTTTGCGCGACCTGCTGCTCCGTCAGCCCCAACTCGGCAGCGCGCACGCGGTCCACATCGACGAAGAACTCTGGCGCATTGACGATCTGTTGCAAGTGGACGTCGACCGCGCCCACGACGCCGGTCAGCCGCTTGACGACTTCCTGCGCGACCTGCAGGTCCTTGACGCGATCCTTGCCCGACACCTGGATGTCGATCGGCGCCGGCAAGCCGAAATTCAGCACCTGCGTGATGATGTCGGCGGGCTGGAAGTAGAAGATCGCGTTCGGAAACCGCTCCCGCAACACGACACGCAGGGTCTTCATGATGCCCGCCGGGGAGGGGTGATCCTCCTTCAGCGAGATCAGGATCTGCCCGTCGTTCAGCGCCACGGTGGAGCCGTCGGTGAAGGCCAGGTTATAGTTGTTGGACGGCAGGCCGATGTTGTCGAGGATCAGGCTGGTCGACGGCACCTGCTGGCGGATCGTGTCCTCCACCTGCTGGAACAGCCGCTCGGTTTCTTCGATCCGCAGCCCGGCCCGGCCGCGCACGTGCAGGGTCAGTTGGCCCGTCTCGATCTGCGGGAAATAGTCCTCGCCGACGAACAGGAACAGAACTCCGCCCACCGCCAAGACCGACCCGGCGACGCCGAGCGTCACCCATCTCCGGTGCACCGAGGCGTGCAGCAGGGCGATGTAGCCGCCCCGGAACGACTCGAACCCGCGCTCGAACTTCGCATGGATGCGGCCGAAGAACCCGGGCTTGGCCTTCTCCTTATGCTCGCCGTGGCGCTGGTCGAACTCCTTCTTCACCAACACGTCGATCATCACCGGCACCAGCGTCCGCGATAGGCCGTAGGAGGCCAGCATCGCGAACACCACGGCCAGCGCCTGCGGTGTGAACAGGAACTTGGCGGCGCCGTTCAGGAACAGCACCGAGACGAAGGCGCAACAGATCGACAGCGTCGAGATCAGCGCCGGCTTGGCGATGCCGGCCGCGCCCTCCACGACGGAGTTGCGGAACGGCTTGCCCTCCTCCATCAGGCGGTAGGTGTTCTCGATCGCCACCGTCGCATCGTCCACCAGAATGCCGACGGCGAGCGCCAGGCCGCCCAGCGTCATGATGTTGAGCGTGTCGCCCAGCACGGCCAGCACCACGAGCGACGTCAGGATCGAGAGCGGGATCGAAATCAGCACGATCAGCGTCGAGCGCCACGAGCCGAGGAACATCAGAATCATCAGGCCGGTCAGCCCGGCCGCGATGCCACCCTCGCGCAGCACGTCGCCGATCGCGGACGACACGAAGACCGACTGGTCGAACAGCGGCGTGATGTTGAAGTCTTTCGGCGCCGCCGCGCGAATGCCGGGCAGCAGCGACTTCACCGTGTCCACCACCGACAGGGTGGAGGCGTTGCCGTTCTTCAGCACCGTCAGCAGGGCGCCGCGCTTGCCGTTCTGGCGTACGATGTTCTGCTGCACCTGGAAGCCGTCGCGGACATAGGCCACGTCCTGCACCAGCACCGGGGCGCCGTTCACGACCTTGATCGGGATGCGGTTCAGCGCCTCGATGGTGGTGGGCGTCGCATTCAGCTCCATGGTGAACTGGGTGTTGCCGATCTTCGCCTGGCCGGACGGTTCGGTCAGATTCTGCGCCGTGATCGCGTTCACCACGTCGGTCGGCGCCAGCCCCAGGCCCTGCAGCGCATGCAGGTCCAGATCCACCATCACCTGACGCTGCTTGCCGCCGAACGGCGCCGGCAAGGTGGCGCCCGGCGTGGACGTGATCGCCTGGCGGACACGATACTGGCCGTAGTCGAACAATTGCTGCTCGCTCTCGGTATCGGACGATAGCGAAAGCTGGATCACCGGCACCGCCGAGGCGCTGTAGCGCACCACGATCGGTGGCTGGATGCCCGGCGGCATCACGGCGCGGATGGAGTTGGTGGAGGCGACGATCTGCGAGATCGCCAGGTCGATCGAGACGTCCGGCTGGAAATACACCTTCTCGATCGCGACACCCTGCAGCGTCTGGCTCTCGATGTTCTTGATGCCGTTTACGTTGTTCGACAGCGAGAACTCGGAGTAGGTGGTGACGCGCTGCTCCATCTCGCGCGTGTCGAGCCCGGTGTAGGTCCAGATGACCGATACGACGGGGATGTCGACGTTGGGCAGCACGTCCTTCGGCATGGTCACGATCGCGCCGACGCCCGCCAGCAGGATCAGCAGCGAGAGGACGTAAATCGAGATTCGGAACTTGAGCGCGAACTTGACCAAGCCCATCGGGATTTTTTCCGCAGTGCACCAATCTACTCTGACGTGGTGCAACTCCTACGGTTGCCATCGCCCCATCACGAACGATTGCAGCCGCGCCGCGTTCATAACTCCGATGTCGCCAACAAGTAAGGATATCGACTTGCGCTCCGTCCTCATCGCCGCACTCGTTGCCATCGCCCTGCCCGCAGCGGCGCAGACGCCTCTCAGCCCCGTTACCGGCGCACGGCCCGGCAACGACATCGGCACCGGAGACTCGCTGCCGCGGGGCAACATCCCCAGCAACGTCACGCCGGGCGACACCCGTTCGCTGATCGCGCCGAACCTGCCCACGCCGAACGTCGCCTCGGATGGCCCGCGTGCCTACCTGGTGGCGGCGCAACAGGCGCTCGCGGCCGGACGGACCGGCGAGGCGCAGGAAGCGCTGGAGCGGGCGCAAACCCGGATGCTGGACCGTTCTGTCGTGCCGTCCCGCGCCAACGTGCCGGATCAGCAGCCAGGCGTTCAGGACGTGAACAATGCGCTCCAGGCGCTCTCCACCGGGGATCGCGGTCGCACGCAGCAAATAATTGCTGACATTCTGGCACGCATGCGGGGTTGACCAAGCCATCATCTTCTTTGAACGTAAAATGATGGTCACCTCTAGACTAACAAATGTGAATGGGTGCGTATGAAGGGTCGTGTTTTAGTTACCGGTGGTGCCGGCTTTATTGGCTGCCATTTGGCGCGCGCCCTGCTGAAGTCGGGCTACGAGGTCCGGGTGCTCGACAGCCTGATCGACCAGGTTCACGACCGCAGCGGCCCGCGCAACCCGATCCTCGGCCACACCCACCTGATCGAGGCCGACGTGCGCGATCAGTCTGCCGTCGCGGCGGCGCTGAAGGGCGTGGACAAGGTCATTCACCTGGCGGCCGAGGTGGGCGTTGGCCAGAGCATGTATGCGATCGAGCGCTACGTCTCGGTGAACGACGTCGGCACCGCCGTGCTGTGCCAGGCGCTGATCGAGCACCCGGTGCAACGCGTCGTGGTCGCGTCGTCCATGAGCATCTACGGCGAGGGGCTGTATCGCACCCAGGCCGGCGAGGTTCTCGGTGATGTGAAGCGCCCCGCCCGTGCACCCAATGCGGTTTGGGACCCGACCGATGCCGATGGCGAACCGCTGGTGCCGATCGCCACGCCCGAGTGGAAAACGCCCGACCTCGCGTCCGTTTACGCGCTCACGAAATACACCCAGGAACGCCTGACCCTGACCGTCGCCCCCGCCTACGGCATGGAGGGCGTGGCGCTGCGCCTGTTCAACGTCTACGGCCCCGGCCAGGCGCTATCGAACCCGTATACCGGCGTGCTGGCCATTTTTGCCTCCCGCCTGCTGCACCGCGAGCGCCCTTTGGTGTTCGAAGACGGCGAGCAGCGGCGTGACTTCGTTCATGTCGACGACGTGGCACAGGCCTTCATGCTGGCACTCGAGCGTCCGGAAGCCGCCGGCCACGCTTTCAACATCGGCAGCGGTCGCGACGTCAGCATCCTGCAGGTCGGCGATGCCATCGCCCGGGCCATGGGCCTCCCGCATTTGCAGCCGGAGGTCGTGGGCAAAGCCCGCACCGGCGACGTGCGGCACTGCTTCGGCGACATCACCCGCGCCAGTGAGGTGCTCGGCTTCGCCCCGACCCGGAGCTTCGATGACAGCCTCGGTGAGTTGGTCGAATGGGTGCGGCGCCAGCAGGCGGTGGATTTGGTGTCGCGCGCCCGGCAGGAATTGGAGCAACGGGGCCTCGTGGCGTGACGTCGCCTCCCGTGTTGCGCGCCCGGCCGGTGCTGATCACCGGCGGCGCCGGTTTCATCGGCGCGAACCTGGCCGACCGGCTGGCGCGCGAGGGGCAGGACGTGCTGGTGTTCGACGCCCTGACCCGGCCCGGCGTCGCTCGCAACCTCGACTGGCTCAAGCGCCGCCATCCGCGCCGCGTCAGCGCGGTGGTGGCCGACATCCGCGACGAGGATGCGGTGCGCGATGCCGCAATGCGCTGCTCGGGCGTGTTCCACATGGCGGCCCAGGTGGCGGTGACGACGTCGCTGTCCGAGCCGATGGTGGATTTCGACACCAACGTCCGCGGGACGATGCACGTGCTGGAGGCGCTGCGCCGCCGGGTCGACCGGGTGCCGCTGGTGTTCGCGAGCACGAACAAGGTGTACGGCGACCTGCACGACATCGCCCTGGTCGACAACGGCACCGCTTATTTGCCGGTCGATGATGCGTTGCGCGAGCACGGCGTGGGCGAGGGCCGGCCGCTCGATTTCTACACCCCTTACGGCTGCTCCAAGGGCGCGGCGGACCAGTACGTGCTGGACTACGCCCGCTCCTTCGGCCTGCCCGCCTGCGTGCTGCGCATGAGCTGCATCTACGGCCCGCGCCAGATGGGAACCGAGGACCAGGGTTGGCTGGCGCATTTCCTGATCTCCGCCATCGAGGGCCGCCCGATCAGCATCTACGGCGACGGCCGCCAGGTGCGCGACGTGCTGTTCGTGGACGATGCAGTGGAGGCCTATGTCCGCGCCGCCGCCAACATCGGCGCCGTGTCGGGCCAGGCGTTCAACCTCGGCGGCGGCCCGGCCAACGCCGTCACCCTGCTGGACGTGCTCGGGGCGATCGAGGGCGCCACCGGCCATCGGCCCGATGTCGGGTTCGACGCCTGGCGGCCCGGCGACCAACGCTACTTCGTGGCCGACACCCGCCGCGTGCGCAACGCCCTCGGCCTACCGGCGGCACTCGGCTGGCGGGAGGGCATGGCGCGCCTGGCGAGTTGGCTGACGGCGGAGCGCTCCGCCTTGCCCGAGGCGGCGGCGGACGCATGAGGGTCGCCCTCGTCAACCCGCCCTGGAGTTTCGAGGGCAGCATCTATTTCGGCTGCCGCGAGCCGCATCTGCCCCTGGAACTGGGTGCCTGCCGCGTGCTGCTGGAGGCGGCCGGGCATACGGTCCTGTTGCTGGACGGCCATATCGAGAGCCGCACCATCGCCGAACTCGCCGATGCCTTGGCCGCGTTCGCCCCGGACATGACGGTGGTCACGACGGCGCCCTCCTATCTGTTCTGGCGCTGCGCCCAGCCCGAACTCCGGATTCCGCGGGCGATGCTGGATGCGATCGGGCGCCACGGCGGTCGGACGGTCGCAGTGGGGCCGCACGGCTCCTCCACCCCCGGCCCGGCGCTCCGCAAGCTCGGCTGCGACGTGATCGTGCGCGGCGAGTGCGAGGAGGTCGTGCTGGCCCTCGCCAATGGCGGTGAACCCGGTGCGGTGCCCGGCACCGCCGTGCTAACCGACGGTGCGTTGCGCATGGCCGGCGGCCCGCAGAGCACACGGTTCATCGACCTGCCGGCGATCTACTGGCCGGATGAGTGGGTGCAGCGTCACCACCATCACCACCACCGGTTCGACCGCCGCCCCGAGGGGCCCGGTGCCGAGGTGGAGGCGTCCCGCGGCTGTCCCTATCACTGTACGTTCTGTGCCAAGATCGATTTCCGCGATGTATACCGCCGCCGCGACCTGGCGCCGCTGCTCGCCGAGATCGACGCGCTGGTCGCCCAGGGCGTGACCTACCTCTATTTCATCGACGAGATCTTCCTGCCCCGCCCGGAGCTGCTGGAGGCGCTGGTCTCGCGGCCCGTGCAGTTCGGCATCCAGACCCGCATCGACCTTTGGAAGCCCGAGTTGTTGGCCCTGCTCGGCCGAGCCGGCTGCGTGTCGATCGAGGCCGGGGTGGAAAGCCTGACCGTGGACGGCCGTGCCGCGCTGGACAAGCGCTGCAAGATGACGACCGACGAGTTGGCCGACCGGCTGATCGTCGCCCGCCAGCACGTGCCCTTCGTCCAGGCAAATTTGATCGAGACCACCGCCGACGAGGCCGCCCTCGTCACCGCCTGGCGCGCCCGGCTGCAGGAGGCCGGTGTCTGGGCGAACGACCCGGTGCCGCTGTATCCCTACCCCAGCTCCCCCGACTACCGCCGCCTATGGGGCGAGCCCGACGACCAGGCCTGGGAGCGGGCGCATCGCCATTACCTCGCCCAGTTCACCCGTTTCAGCGACATCCAGGAAGAAATCCCCGTCGCCCTCCCCGAGTTGGAAGCGACGTGCTGCTAGTCCCGTCTCCCTCTCCCGTGAAGAACGGGAGAGGGAGAGGCAAGCAGGCGGAGTGAACATCCTCCTTACCACCGACGCCGTTGGTGGCATCTGGCGCTACGCTGTCGAGCTCTCCCGGGGCTTGGCCGAACACGGCTACTCAATCACCCTGGCCATCGTTGGCCCCCCTGCCTCGCCCTCCCAACTCGCCGAACTCCACCCTTGCGTGCGCCCATTGCAAACAAGCCTCCCGCTCGACTGGCTCGCCGGCCGCCCCACCGACCTGGATTATGCCTCGACCATCCTGGCCGGCATCGAGGCGGACGTTGCCCTGCTGCACGCGCCCGCGCTGCTGCGGCATCGCTGGCCGATTCCGGTCGCCGTGATGGCACATTCCTGCCTCGCCACCTGGTTCGAGGCGGTGCGCGCAGGCCCCGTGCCACCCGACTACGCTTGGCGCGCCGAAGCCTCCGCTGCCGGGTTCCACCGCGCCGATGCCGTCGCTGCCCCTACCGAAGCCTTCGCCGCCGCGATCCGCCGCATCCACGGGTTGCGGGACGTAACCGTCGTGCACAACGGCCGCACGCCCCTGGCCACCGCCTCCGCGAAACGGGATCGGGCGGTGCTAACGGCCGGCCGGCTGTGGGATGACGGCAAGGGCGCGGCCGTGCTCGACCGGATCGCACCCCGGCTGTCCGCCCCCATCCGCGCCGCCGGGCCGGTAGCCGGGCCGGGCACGCAGATCCACTTGCCGAACCTCGCGTTGCTTGGCGCCCTGGGAGAAACCGCTCTCGCCACCGCCTATGCCAACGCCACCGTGTTCGCCTCCCCGGCCCGTTACGAGCCGTTCGGCCTGGCCGTGCTGGAGGCCGCACAGGCGGGCATGGCCCTGGTGCTGTCGGACATCCCCACATTCCGCGAACTTTGGGACGGCGTGGCCCGGTTCGTCCCGCCGGATGACGACGACGCCTGGCTCGCGGCACTCGAGGCCGCACTGGACGACCCGGCCCAAACCGCCCAGGCGCGCGCCGCCCGCTACACAGCCGACGCGATGGTGCAGGGGACGGCGGCGCTGCTTGCCCGTATAGCTGCCTGATGCGCTTCGTCTACTTCACGCACTCGCTCGACTCCTGCTGGAACCACGGCAACGCCCACTTCCTCCGCGGCGTGCTGCGCGCCCTGGCGGCCGCCGGGCACGAGGTGGCCGCGATCGAACCGGACGACTCCTGGAGCCGCGAAAACCTGGTCGCCGATGCTGGCGAGGCGGCGCTGGAGGGTTGGCGCGCGCACTACCCCGGCCTCGCCAGCCGCCGTGTGCCCGAGGGTGATCCGGCGGAGTGGGTGGACGGCGCCGACGTCGTGATCGTCCACGAATGGACCGCCCCCGCCACCGTCGCCCGCCTGGGAGCGCTGCGCCGGGCTGGGGCGCCGTGGCTGCTGCTGTTTCACGACACCCACCACCGTGCCGTCAGCGAACCGGACGCCATGCGCGCCTTCGACCTGTCCGGCTACGACGCGGTGCTGGCGTTCGGCGAGACCCTGGCCGCCGTGTATCGCAGCTGGGGCTGGGGTGGACGCGTGTTCGTCTGGCACGAGGCCGCCGACACCGCGCTGTTCCATCCGCCCGCAGAGCCGGCGTCGCGCCAGGGGGCCGTTTGGATCGGCAACTGGGGCGATGGCGAGCGCACGGCGGAGTTGGAGGCGTTCCTGCTCGCCCCGCTCGCCCGTGCCGGCATTCCGCTCGATATCCACGGGGTCCGCTATCCGCCGGACGCGCTGGCGCTGCTGGCCCGCTATGGCGCGCATTATCACGGCTGGCTGCCCAACCACGCTGCGCCCGAGGCATTTGCCCGCCACGCCTTCACCGTCCACGTCCCGCGCCGCTTCTACGTGACGCATTTGCCCGGCATTCCCACGATCCGGGTGTTCGAGGCACTGGCCTGCGGCATCCCGCTGATCTCGGCGCCGTGGACCGACTCCGAGAGCCTGTTCACGGCAGGCGAGGATTTCCTGGTCGCACCCGATGGCGCCGCCGTCGAACGCCACGCCCGGACGCTGCTGCACGACCCCGACTTCGCCGCCGCCCTTGCCGAGCGAGGGCTGGCCACGATCCTGGCCCGGCACACCTGCGCCCACCGGGCCGAGGAACTGCTGACGATCGTCGGCACGCTTCGTTCGTAGGGTCAAACCAACAGCTCAAACACTGACCCTCATCTCACCTTGTAGGGTGAAATGCGCTTTGGCATTGCACCAGACTTTCGCGCCGATCATCGCGATGGGACGGTGCAATCCTCCAAGCGGATTGCACCCTACGCCAGTGAGCCCACGGCGGCTGGTATCAGTCGCGCAGAACTGCTGACGATCGTAGCGGTGATGATTTCGTAGGGTGGGCTTCAGCCCACCAGCCCGCGGCACAGGTGGTGGGCTGAAGCCCACCCTACTAGTCGCGCAGAACGCCCTCGCGGCGCAGGAACCCGAGCAGCGGGAGCATGGGCAAGCCCAGCACAGCCGAGTGCTCCCCCTCCACGGCATCGAATAGCTGCATGCCGAGGCCCTCCATCCGATAGGCGCCGACGCTGCCCAGCAAGGCTTCCGCTTCCGCCGCCATATACCGGTCCAGGAAGGCATCGGAGAATGCGCGCATTCGCAGAACCGGCTGCGCCACGTGCTCCCATAACCGGCGGCCGCCCCGCCAACACACCACCGCCGTCACCAGCCGATGCTCCCGGCCACGCAGCTGCCGCAGGTGGTCGCGTGCGGTCGCCAGATCTGGCGGCTTGTCGAACCAGATGGTGCCGCAGACCAGGATCTGGTCCGCACCGATCACCACCGCCTCGTTGTCCTGGATGGTGGCAGCTTTCGCATCGGCCAGCGCCAATGCGGCCTGCTCCGCCGACCCGCCCAGGGCCTTGATCGCGGCTTCGTCCACGTCGGCCGGCATCACCCGGAACGCCAACCCCGCCGCCTGCAGCAACGTCCGCCGGGCCGCCGAGCCACTGGCCAGCACCAGCGCCGGCGCATTCGGGGCGATCAGGGTGGCGTGGCGCCGTGCTTCTGGCGGTTGTGCCAGGCTTCCATCAGTTGCAGCACCGTAGCCGCCGTTTCCTCGATCGAGCGCCGGGTCACGTCGATCACCGGCCAGCCGCGGCGGTTGCAGATGCGGCGGGCCCATAGCAGCTCCTCCTTCACGGTCTCTGCGTCGACATACTCGGACGTGTCGGACCGCATCGGGCCGCCATGCGCGATCATGCGCAGCCGGTGGCGGCGGATCTCGATCAGTGCCTGGGGGTCGAGCGTCAGCCCGATCACCGGGCAGCGCGGTTCGGCCAGGCCCGGCGGGTCCGGCAGGCCGGGCACCAGCGGCACATTGGCCGACTTCACGCCCCGATTCGCCAAATAGAACGACGTCGGCGTCTTGGACGAGCGCGACACGCCGACCAAGATCACGTCCGCCTCCGCGATCCCGGCCTGCGCCTGGCCGTCGTCATGGGCGAGCACGAAGTGCATCGCGTCGATGCGGCGGAAATAATCCGCGTCCAATACATACTGACGGCCGGGGCGGGCGGCGGCCTTAGCGCCCAGTTCCTCCTGCAGCATGCCCATCACCGGGTCGAGCACGTTCACCACCGTCAGTTCCAGCCGGTCGCACATGCGGGCCAGTTCCTCGCGCAGCCCGGCGTCCAGCAGGGTGGACAGCACCGGGCCAGGTTCCGCCTCGATCCCCTCCAGCACACGGTGGAGCTGGAAGCGGGTTCGGATCAGGCTCCAGCGATGGTACACGATCGACACGTCCTCGAACTGCGAGACGGTCGCCCGCGCGATCGAGTTCAGGGTCTCGCCGGTGGCGTCCGAAACGAGATGCAGGTTGAGCCGGTCGGTCCCCATGATTGGGAGCATAACGGGGATAACTGCCACCGCCAGGGGTTGGCGGTGTGCCGACCGTGGCGAGCGGGGACAACCTTGCGGTTCTGTCCTCACGGGGACGTTATCCTCGTCACCCGGCGTATGTTCGGGACAACCGGCGAAGTGCCCTCTGGGTCAGGCAGTTAGCCGCACATCTTTGTGTGGACAGACGGCGGGCGATCGTGGGGCGGACCGGTGTACCCCGTCTTTCACAGGGACAATCTACCTTCACTCTCTATCTAAGAATCATCTTTGAATTATAGAGGGAGGTGTGATGTCCCCCCTCCTCCGCGTGCTGTCCGGTGAAACTGTTTGGCCCCCGCCGATCTGGCTCATGCGCCAGGCCGGCCGTTACCTGCCGGATTACCGGGCGGTGCGGGCCCGGGCCGGTGGCATGCTGGATCTGTGCCTCAATCCGGCGCTCGCCACCGAGGTGACGCTGCAGCCGATTCGCCGCTATGGCTTCGATGCCGCGATCCTGTTCAGCGACCTGCCGCTGATCTGCTGGGCGCTCGGCCAGGACCTGCAATATCGCGAGGGCGAGGGCCCCGTGCTCGACCCGATCCGCGACGGCGCAGCCTTGGCGCGGCTCGATCCCGGCCGGGTGGCGAACGCGGTCGCCCCCGTGCTGGAGGCCGTCGGCCGCATCCGGGCGGCCCTGCCGGCGGAATGCGCCCTGATCGGGTTTGCCGGCAGCCCGTGGACGGTGGCCTGCTACATGGTCGAGGGCCACGGCTCGAAGGAATTCGCCGCCGCCCGCAACATGGCCTACCGCGACCCGGCGTTGTTCGGCGCGCTGATCGACCTGCTGGTGGACCAGACGGCGGACTACCTGCTGCGCCAGGCGGAGGCGGGCGCCGATGTGGTCATGCTGTTCGACTCCTGGGCCGGCGTGCTGACCGCGGCCCAGTTCCGCAAATACGTCATCGACCCGACGCGCCGGATCGTGGCCAAGCTGCGTGCGGCGCGGCCCGGGCTGAAGGTGATCGGCTTCCCACGGCTCGCCGGGTCCCTGCTGGCGGAATATGCCACCGTGACCGGCGTGGACGCGGTGGGGGTCGATACCGGCTCCGACCCGGCGCAGGCGGCCAAGGCGGTTCCCGCGCAAATCGCGGTGCAGGGCAACCTCGACCCGCTCGCCCTCGTCGCCGGTGGCGAGCACCTCACCGTGGGCATCCAGACGGTGCTCGACGCCTGGCGCGGCCGGCCGGCGATCTTCAACCTGGGCCATGGCATCGTGCCGGAAACGCCACCCGAGCACGTGGCCGCCCTGGTGGAAACCGTTCGCCGTGCTTGACGCTCCGGCAACGGCCGCCACCTCTGTTGCCATGCAGCAAACTCGTCTCGCCGTCGTGATGTTCAATCTCGGCGGTCCTGATTCCCCGGCAGCGGTCCGTCCGTTCCTGGTCAACCTGTTCAAGGACCCGGCGATCCTGCGGGTGCCGTTCTTCGTGCGCCCGCTGCTCGCCCGCATCATCGCGTATGCCCGCACCAAGCCGGCCACTGCGAACTACGAGATCCTCGGCGGCAGCTCGCCCCTGCTGCGGCTGACGGAGGACCAGGCCCGCGCGCTCGAAGCCGCGTTGCCCGAGTTCGACGTGCGGTGCTTCGTCGCCATGCGCTACTGGCACCCGTTCAGCGACAAGGTGGCCCGCGAGGTGCGCGACTGGGGCCCGGACGAGGTCGTTCTGCTGCCGCTGTATCCGCAATATTCCACCACCACGACCGGCTCGTCGCTGACCGCGTGGCGGGAGGCGGCGGCCAAGGCCAACCTGGTCGCCCCCGTCACCGCGCTGTGCTGCTATCACGCCGACCCCGGCTACATCGCCGCGACCGCCGAGGGTGTCCAACGGGCCTACGACAAGGCGATGGCGGAGCTCGACGGCCGGGTGAAGCTTCGGGTGCTGTTCTCCGCCCACGGCCTGCCGGAGACGATCGTCAAGCGTGGCGACCCGTATCAGTTCCAGATCGAGCGCAGCGTCGCCGCCACCGTGAAGGCGCTGGCGATCCCGGGGCTGGACTGGCAGGTCTGCTACCAGTCCCGCGCCACGCCGCAGAAATGGCTCGACCCGAGCACCGAGCACGCGATCGACCAGGCGGCCGAGGACAAGGTTGCGGTGCTGGTGGTGCCGATCGCATTCGTGTCGGAACACTCCGAGACGCTCGTGGAACTGGACGTCGAATACCGCGAGTTGGCCGAGGCGAAGGGCGTACCGGGCTATTTCCGCGCCCCCACCCAGAACGCCGACGCTGCGTTCATCCACAGCCTGGCCGACCTGGTCCGCGGCAGCCGCGCCCGCGGACCCGGCCTGTGCAGCTGGGCCGGCGGGCGCACCTGCCCACGTGACCACACCGACTGCCCCCACGCCCGCGCCGGCACGAGGGAGCTTGAAGCCGCCGCATGACCCCCGAACCGTTGCGACTGGTGATCTTCGATTGCGACGGCGTGCTGGTGGACAGCGAAGGCCCTTCCAACCGGCTGGTGGCGGCGGAGGTCACCGCGCTCGGCTGGCCGATGACGACCGAGGAAAGCTGCCAATTGTTCGTCGGCCGCCGCCTGTCGGACATTCCGCCGATCATCGAGGCCCAATTGGGCCACCCGGTGCCGCCGGGTTGGGTGGGGCGGCTGCGCGACAAGCTGATCCGGACTCTTGGCACCGAGTTGGACGCGATGCCGGGGGCTCACGAAGCTTTGCGGGCGACGACTGCGCTCGGTCTCCCCTATCGTATCGCTTCCAACTCGTCGCACGAGGAGATGGCGGTGAAATTCGAACGCGTGGCCATGGTGGACCTGGTCGAGGGCCGCATGCACAGCGCCCGCGACGTGCCGTTTGGCAAACCGGCGCCGGACGTGTTCCTGCACGCGGCGCGGGCCGCCGGTGTGCCGCCCTCCGCCTGCCTGGTGGTGGAGGACAGCGTGCCCGGTGCGCAGGCCGCCCGGGCCGCGGGCATGGCCTGCGTCGGGCTCGCCCCGCACGGTGACGACCCGGCGTTGCGCGCAACCGGCGCCGTGCTGATCCGCTCGCTGGACGAACTCCCCGCCATCCTCCGCCAGGCGATGCGCGAATGACCGCGCCCGCTCCCTTCTCCCTCTCCCGTCCTTCACGGGAGAGGGCCGGGGTGAGGGCTGCTTCAGCCCCACACCGCATCCGTGGCGACCGATCGCACCCTCACCCCGGCCCGCTCCCGCCCGCGGGAGAGGGGGAAGAAAGGCGATGAAGACGGTCCGATTCTCCGATGGCGCCACCGTGCCGTTGCTGGGGCAGGGCACCTGGCACATGGGCGAGGGCCACGTCGCGGCCGCCGAGGAAGCGGATGCGCTGCGCCTGGGGCTGGACCTCGGGATGACGCTGATCGACACCGCCGAAATGTATGGTGACGGCGGTTCCGAGCGCGTGGTCGGGCAGGCGATCGCCGGGCGACGGGACGAGGTGTTCCTCGTCAGCAAGGTCTACCCGCAGAATGCCAACCGGCGCGCCATGGTCCGCAGCTGCGAGGCCAGCCTGAAGCGCCTCGGCACCGACCGGCTCGACCTGTATCTGCTGCATTGGCGCAGCTCGACGAAGCTGGCCGAGACGATCGAGATGTTCGAGCAGCTGCACAACGCGGGAAAGATCCTGCGCTGGGGCGTGTCGAACTTCGATGTGGACGACATGGCGGAGCTGCCCGAAACCGGCTGCGCCACCAACCAGGTGCTGTATAACCTCGAATCCCGCGGGATCGAGTTCAACCTGCTGCCCTGGTGCGCCGAACGCCACATGCCGGTGATGGCCTACTCCCCCGTCGGCCAGGGCGGCGCCTTGCTCGACCATCCGGCGCTGCAGGCCGTCGCGTCCCGGCACGGGGTGACCCCGGCCCAGATCGCCGTCGCGTGGTCGATGCGGCTGCCGGGGGTGATCAGCATCCCGAAGGCCTCCGACCCGGACCACGTCCGCGCTAATTCCGCCGCCGCCAAGCTCACGCTGACGCAGGCGGATTTGGCAGAGCTCGACCGCGCGTTCCCCCCACCGAAGCGTCGCCAGCCGCTCGAAATGCTTTGACGCCGGCGGCCGTGATCCTGCCCCTGCTGGGTGGCGTCATCGCGGTTCTGCTGTGCTTTGCATTGGTGTCGCCCCGGCTGCCAGCCGGCGCCGCCGCGGCGGCCACGGCCGGGTTGTGTGTCGTGGTGCTGCTGGGCGCCGTCGCGGCGCTGTCGTTCGGCGGCACCGCGTCGATCGTCTTGCCGATCGGGCTTGGACTGTTCCGCTGCGTCCTGGCACTCGACCCGCTGGCGGCCTGGTTTATCCTTGCGATCGCCGTACCTGGGCTCGCTGGCGGCGATACGCGGTGGCGGCCGGGCTTGCTGGCGGCGGCAATGCTGACGGCGCTGGCGGGCGATACGGGGACGGTCCTGATCGGCTTGGCCGGTTTCACCGCGTTCTGCGGCGCGAACCGCTGGGGCATCGTGGGCGTGCTGCTCGCGGCCTTGTCGCTGGCGGCGCTGTCGCTGGGAACCGGCAGCGCGTTCACGGCGATCCGGCTGCTCCCGCCCGAAGGATGGCGTGGTGTCGTCGTGCTGCTGTTCCTCATCGCCGGCCTGCTGCTGACGGCCTGGGGCGGCCCGTTCCGCCGGCTGGCATCGGGCCAAGGCGCCTCGGTGGTCGCGTTCACCCTCGGCCCGATCGTGACAGCCTATGTGATCTGCCGCGTCGTGCTGGAGCTCAGCGGCCCGGCGACACCCCCGTGGTGGGGCGTCCCGCTGCTGCTGTCCGGCGCGGCGGTGGCGTGCGGCGGGGCGGTGTACGGCCTGCGGGCCGCCTCGTTGCATGCCGTGCTGGCCGGATTCGCCGCCTTGCATGCGGGTTGGATCCTGGCCGGAGCCGGCGTGGTGGCGGTCGCCCGGGCCGCGGACCTGCTGCCGCTCGCCACGCTGGCCGGCGGCGGCATGCTGCTGCACGTGCTCGATCTCGCGCTGTTCGGCAGCTTGGGCTGCATCGCCGCGGATGCGGTGGTGCGAGGCGCGGGTAGCCAGATGCTGGACCGCCTCGGCGGCCTGGCCACGGGGATGAAGCTGGCGGCGCTCGGCGTGCTGGTGGCCGGCTGGAGCCTGGCCTTCCTGCCGCCCAGTGCCGGGTTTGCCAGCGGCTGGATGCTGCTGCAGGCGCTGTTCGCCGCGACCCGGCTCGGTGGGCTGGCGTTGCATCTGGTGGTGGCCGTGACCACGCTGGCGCTGATCGCCTCCGCCGCCCTCGCCGTGGCCGCCATGGTGCGGCTGGGCGCCATCGCCTTCCTTGGCCGCCCGCGCACGCCCCGTGCCGCCGCCACCGAGGCGGCCAGAGGGCCGGAACGCACCACCCTGCTGGTGCTGTCGGGTGTGACCGTGCTGGTGGGCCTGTTCCCCGGCCTGCTCGCCCGGCTGGCCGACCCGGCGCAACAATGGCTCACCCGCGCCCAGATGGTGGGCCAGGCCGGTTGGGCGGGGCTACAGACGCAACAGGCGGCCCCGGGCTACGTGCCGCTGGCGGCCACCCTGCTGGCCGCGGCTGCCTTCGCGGGGCTGCTCGCCTGGCGCCGGCGGCTTCCCGGCACCCAGGCGATCCCGCTGTGGCAGGACGGTTTCGCTGCCCCGCCGGCCTGGATGCCGTTCGGCGACCCGGCCACCCAGGCAACCCCCGCCGGCCTCGCCGGGCTGCTGCCCCGCCGGTCGTTCGCCCTGCCTTGGCCCCGTTTGCGCCTGCGGTTGGAGGCAGAGTGGCCCGCTTTGCCGCCCGGTGCGGGGGCCGCGATGCTCCTGGTGCTGGCGGTCGTGCTGCTGCTGGCCGTGCTCCTGTTCGGGCCGCCATGATCGCGCTGCTGGCCCTCGTGGTGCACGCGGCGCTGATGCTGGGCGCGGCGTTCGTGCTGGCGGCGTTCTGGCCCTGGGCCAGCGCGCTGCTCGAGCGGCGGGCGGCCCCGCCTTTGTGGCAGCCCTGGCACGACTGGCGGCGCTTGCTGCGAAAGCGCGCGGTCCGTCCTGAAAGCGCCTCGCCGTTGCAGGATGCCGCACCGCTCGCCGGCCTCGCGAGCCTGGCGATCGCTGTGTTGCTGGTACCGAGCTTCAGTCTCGGCATGATCACCGCCACAATGGCCGACCTGATCCTGATCGCTGGCTTGCTCACGGCCGCCCGGGTGATCCTGGCTTTGGCCGCGCTGGATGCCGGGTCGGCACCCGGGGCGGTGGCCGCGGCGATTTCGGTGCGGACGGGGCTGCTGGCGGAGCCGGCCTTGCTCGTGATCGCACTGATCTTCGCGCTGCTGACCGGCAGCACCAACCTCCCGCTCGCTTTGGTTACCTTGCGCGACCTGCCGGCTGCGGCCATCCCCGTCCTGCTGGTGATCGGCGGCCTGGCCTGCACCGTGCTTGCGACCGAAACCGAGGACAAGCCTCTGGATGGCTTCTCCGGCTGCTATCAGGCGGCGGGCGAGGCCGCGCTCGCGTTGCGCCGGGTGATCTGGCTGTCCCTGCTGGCGGCCTTGGTGTTCCCGGCCAGCCTCGCTCTGCCGGGCTTCGACGCCGGGTCGTGGCTGCTGGCGATCCTGGCCTGGGCCGCCAAGATCCTGGTGCTGGGCGCGGCCTGTGCCCTGGCTGGCCCCTTGCTGTCGCAGGCTCTGCCGCGTCCGGGGACGGCGCTGCTGGGCGGATCCCTGCTGCTGCTGGTGCTCGGGCTGCTGTTCCTGCTGGCCAGTGGGGAGTTCGCGTGACCGAACTGCTGCTCCGCCTGCTGGACGTGGCCGCGCTGCTGCTGTCGTTCGGGCTGCTCGTGGCCGGGCGCACCTGGCCGCTGCTGTACGCCGCGCAACTGGCCGTCGTCGCGCTGTTCGCCGTGGTGACTGCGGCGGCGACCGGGCAGTGGGCGCAGCTCGTGGACGTGCCGATCCTCCTGCTGCAGGCGTTCGCCATTCCGCGGCTGCTGCGCGGGTCTGCCCCGGCATCCCCCGTGGCGCCGATGCTGACACTGGCCTTGGGCCTGGTCCTGACGGTGGTGGCATCAGCGGTGCCGTTTGCGGATGGATTTGCCGTCCCGCTCGCCATGGTGCTGTTCGGCCTGCTGGCCGCGAGCGGACCGACGATGCGGTTCGGCGTGCTCATGCTGCTCAACGGGGTCGCGGCCTCGATCTGCCTGCTTCCGGACGACCCGGCCGGCCCCCTTGTGGTGCTCGCCCTGGCCGCCCTGGCCGCGATCACCGCCGGCGAGGGCGTGCCGCGCTGGAGCGCGCTGCGATGATCGCCGTCTGCATCGCGATCCCCCTGCTGCTGGCCCTGACCGCCCGCTGGTTGCGGGAATACCCGTTCGCGGCCCCGGTTTGCGCCGGACTCACCCTGGCCGCTTGCCTGAGCTTGCCGTGGACAGGGGCCGATTGGGGGGTGGGCTTGGTGCCGGACCCGCTCGGCATCCATCTGGCGGTGCTGGCCTCGTTCGCGTGGTTGGCGGCGTCGCTGCTGGACCGGGATTCGGTCGTGGTCCTGGCTACGATGGCGTTCTGCCTGAACCTGGCTTTGTTGACCGGCAGCCCGGAGCTGACCGTGCTGGCCGGGGGTGCCGCCGCGCTCACCGCGATCCTGGCCCAGCCGGCTGGTTCGGCGTTGCCGATGGCGGTTGCCGGGCTCGGCCTGGCGCTGTTCGGCCTGGCCTTGCTGCATGGCGCGACCGGGGCCGGCCTCGACTGGACCACGCTCGCCGAGGCCGCCCGTACCGCCAGTGGTCCCGCGCTGGGCGCCGGCGTGGTGCTGGCGCTGCTTGGGCTGGGCTGCACCTGCCTGCTGCTGCCGATCCGTGCGGCGGTGTTTGGCGCGGCCATGCCCAAAGGCGTCGCGATCCTGGCCGGGCCGTTGGCGTGCGTGTGGCTGGCGGTGGCGCTTCGGCTCCGTGGCGTGCTGGACGGCAACGGCCACGCGATCGCACCGGCGGTGTTCCTGGTCACGGCTGGGCTGGTGCTGATGCTGCTGGCTGTCCTGTGCATCCGGATGGGCCCGGATCGCCTGCTTCCCGCGGCGCTGCCGGCCTTCGTGGGGGCCGCATTGTTCGGGTTCGGGCTGGGCGGCGCCGCCGGAACCGCGGCCGGGCTGCTGGAGCTGACCCTCGGCTGCCTGGCGCTCGCGACGGCCGAGGCCGGCGGCTGGGTGGGCACCGCCGGGCTCGCCGCCTTGATTGGCGTGCCCCCGCTCGGCCTGTTTGCGTCCGCGTATGGCCTGTTCGGCTCGGCTTTGGCCCGCAGCCTGCCCCTTGCGGTGGCGTTCGGCGTGCTGGACCTCGCGCTGGTGACGATTTCGCTGCGCCACCTCGTTCCGCAACCCGGCAAGGTGGCGCCGATCGGCTGGGTCAGCCTGGTGGTCACGCTCGCAGCCAGTTGGGCCTTGCCGCCGGGCGCGGTGGCCTGGCTGCTCGGCATCGCGGCGGCGGCACGATGAGCAGCAGCAGCGCCATCCGCGCCGCCCCCACGGTGGAATGCCGGCCCTGGCGGCGGGCGCTCCTGTCCAGCGAAACCTGGGCCGCGCTGCAGCCGGACGATGTGGCGCTGGAGGCGTTGTGGGCCGACACCGCGTCGGTCTACGCGTTGTTCATCGATGCCGACGGCCAGCCGCTGCTCGCTTCGGTGGCGACGCAGGAGGGGCGTTACACCGCCCTGTCCCGCCATTTCCCCGCCGCCGCCGTGCCGGAACGGATGATCCGCGACCTGTGGGGACACGAGGCGGCGGGTGCGGCCGATCTGCGCCCTTGGCTCGATCATGGCCAATGGGGTTTCACCCGGCCGCTGGCGCCACGGCACGGTCCGCCGGCGACGTCCGAACCCGAGTTCCGGCCTGTCGCAGAGGAGCTGATGCAGCTGCCGGTCGGCCCCGTGTCCGGACGGTTGGAGGAGCCGGTGCATCTGCGCGTCGCCACCGATGGCTGGGTGGCGCGCTCGGTCGAGGCGCGGCTCGGTTATGCCCATAAGGGCACGCTCGTGCTGGTCCGCGGCAAGTCGCCCCGGGCGGCGGCGCGGTTCGCGGCCCGGCTGGCGGCCGACACGACCGTCGCCCACAGCCTCGCCTTCGCCCGTGCCACCGAGGCGGCGTTGCGGATCGAGGCACCTGATCGCGCCGTGCTGCTGCGGGGTGTCATGGCCGAGACCGAGCGGGTGGCCACGCACCTGGCCGACCTGGCGCGGGCCTGTCCGCATGCGGTCCAGTTTGCCTGGCACCGCGAACAGCTGCTGCAGGCGACGGCCGTGGCGTTCGGGCACCGGATGATGATGGATGCGGTGGTGCCGGGCGGGATCGCGGCCGACATGCATCCGGGCGGCCCGGCGGCGTTGCTCGCCTGCCTCGCGGCGATCGCGGCGGAGCTGCCGCCGCTGACCCGGCAGATCGCCAACGCGGGCGGCGGCGTCGGCCGTGTGCCGGACCCGGTCCTGCACGAATTCAACCCGGGTGGCGTGACCGGCCGGGCCGCCGGGTCCGATGCCGATGCTCGCAGCCTGCCCGGCTACCCACCCTACGCAGCCTATGCCGCCCCGGTGGCGAGCGGATGCGACGTGGCTGCGCGGTTGCAGCTTCGCTTGCTGGAGATCGAGCGCAGCACCGCGCTGGTGCAGTCCTGGCTGACCGATCTGGCACCTGGCCCGGTCGGGCAGTCGCTGCCGTCGGCGAGCGGCGAGGGCCTGGCGGTCGTGGAGGGTCCGCGCGGCCCGATCTGGCACTGGCTCCGGCTCGACACCGGCACGATCGGCAGCGCGTTCTTCGCCGACCCGGCGTGGCGGACTTGGCCGGTCCAGGAAGCCGCCAGCACGGGTGCCGACCTGGTGGATTTGCCCCTGATCGCTGCGTCGTTCGGCTGCGCCCGGTCGGCGGTCGACCTATGACAGCACCGTCGTGCGAGGGCTTGACCCTGGTAGCCACGAGGTTGGGCCGATGACGTCAGGAGAGTGTGTGGCACTGTCGCATGCAGCGGAACGGGGCCGGTGTTTGCGGGCCGCCGTGGATACCAGGGTCAAGCCCTGGCATGACGGTAAGACGCCGTGACGCCGCACCCCGAACAGGTGGCGGCGCTGGTGGCGCGGCTCGAGGCGACGTCGCGGGTGCGGTTGGGCCGCAGCCTGGCGCTGTTCCTGGTCCCCACCGGGGGATGCGGTGGCTGCGAACACGAAATGGCAGCGCTGGAGGGCATCGCCTTCGACCTCGAGCAGTACGGCTTGCACTTCGTCCGCACCCCGATGCAGGCCGACGTGCTGCTGGCCACCGGGCCGCTGACGACGAACATGGAGGGTGCGTTGGCCCAGGCCTATGCGGCGATGCCGGAGCCGAAATGGGTGGTGGCGGTGGGCGATTGCGCGATCGACGGTGGGGTGTTCCGGGGCAGCTATGCCGTTCGCAACGGGGTGGGCAGTGCGGTGCCGGTGGATTTGCTGGTGCGTGGCTGCCCACCCCCGCCGGGGGAGATCCTGGCCGGGTTGCTGGCCCTGCTCGCGGCGAACGCCTTCTCCCCCTCCGCTTGACGGAGGGGGCATCGCTAGATCAGGCAGAGTTCTCGTAGTTGCTGCGCCAGCGCGTAGGGCAGATCCGCTTCCTCCGACCCGGCGGCGAGATCCTCCGGGGCGTCCTCGCCGCGCAGGTACCGCCACCCCTGGAACGCCCGGACCGATCGAGCCCGGACCGAGATCAACGCCGGGTCGAGCACGAGCGCGGCGCAGGGGGTGCCATCGCGGCGAGTGGCCGGCTTGATGTCGGTGATGGGTTGGCGCAGCAGCATGGTGCCGGTGATCACCCAGTACAGCGAACCAATGCCCGCGATTTCGTCGGCGCGGCGCGGCATGTGACGGGTCAGATGGCGGGCGGGCGGGTCGGCACGTAGCTCGGAGGGGTCGTTCACGCCGACGGCGAGCTTCATGATGTGGAGCATGCGTACCACAGATGGCGAAGGGTTCGAGCCGGGGCAAGCCGTGGATTGACTCTCGTTGCGTTCGCGGCGATGTCCCGTTTCGTGCAGGACTGCCCTGCGAGTTTTGGGGGACGTTTAGAATGAACGGATTAAAGGCAGCCGGTTTGGCCGCGCTGGCACTGGGAGCGTCGATCGGCGCAGCCCAGGCGCAAAGTTCCGGGTCGGCAACGCTCGACGCGATCAAGTCGCGCGGCATGCTGGTCTGCGGCGTGTCCACTGGCGTGGCCGGGTTCTCGCTGGCCGACGCACAGGGCGTGATCAAGGGCATCGACGCCGACGATTGCCGTGGCGTGGCCGCCGCGATCCTTGGCGACGCGACCAAGGTGCGTTTCGTGCCCACCACGACGATCAACCGCTTCACCGCGCTGCAGTCCGGCGAGATCGACGTTCTCATCCGCGAAACGACCTGGACGCTGGGCCGCGAAGGCAGCCTCGGGCTCGAGTTCACCGACGTGAACTACTACGACGGCACCGGCTTCCTGGTGAAGACCTCCGCCAACGTGAAGTCGGTCAAGGAGCTGGACGGCGCGACCGTCTGCGTGCAGCCCGGCACGTCAACCGAGCTGGCGATCAACGACTACTTCCGGGTCAACAACATCAAGTTCACGCCGGTCGAGATCCAGGACCAGAACGAAATCCAGGGCGCTTTCCTATCCGGCCGCTGCGACGCGTATTCGACCGACAGCTCCGCCCTGGCCGGCTTCCGCTTCCAGCAGGGTGACAAGGCGAGCACGCTGACGCTGCTGCCGGAGATCATCAGCAAGGAGCCGCTGGGCCCGATGGTGCGCAAGGGTGACGACAAGTTCCTCGACGTGGTCAAGTGGACGCACTTCGCCCAGCTGACCGCCGAGGAATACGGCATCACCAGCAAGAACGTCGACACGTTCATGAACAGCACCGACCCGTCGATCCGCCGCCTGTTGGGCGTCGAGGGCGACATGGGCAAGGCGCTCGGCATCGACAACAAGTGGTCGTACAACGCGATCAAGCAGGTCGGCAATTTCGGCGAGGTCTGGGACCGCAACATTACGGTCATGGGCGTGCCGCGCGGGATCAACAACCTGTGGAACAAGGGCGGCCTGCAATACGCGCCGCCGATCCGCTGATTTCCTGAGCAGAGTGCCTTGATTTTCTAGGCAGACAGCCCGGAGAAAACGCCGTCCCCGTCCAGGGGGCGGCGTTTTCATTTGTTACACCGTGGCACCGGGTTTGCAGACACTTGCAAACGCCGCGTAATGCTGCCGAAGTATGACAGCTATGCGCGGCATAAAAACTGCCGGTATTTGAGGAACGTTTGCCATGTCCGGTGCCGTCGCCGATCCCCGCCTGCATCCGACCCGCGCCGCACCTAAACAGCGCATGAAGCTGTCGTGGTCCGACCCGAAATTCCGCAACATCGTGTGGCAGGTCCTGATCGTGGGCGTCCTGGTCGCGATCGTCGCGTACCTCGTGCACAACACGAACAAGAACCTGATGGCGCGGCACATCGCGACCGGGTTCGCGTACCTTGGCCGCACTGCGGGCATCCCGATCGGCGAGCACTCCATTTCCTACGATCCGTCGATCAACACCTATGGCGACGCGCTGATCATCGGCATCATCAACACGCTGCGGGTCGCGGTGGTCGGTATCGTGCTCACCACGATCCTCGGCACGCTGATCGGTATCGCGCGGCTGTCGAAGAACTGGCTGCTGTCCAGGCTGGCGGCGCTGTACGTGGAGGTGTTGCGCGACATCCCCGTGCTGCTGCAGCTGTTCTTCTGGTACGCCATCATGCAGACGCTGCCCTCGGTGCGGAACGCGGCGAACCCGATGCCGGGCGTGTTCTTCTCCAACCGCGGCATCAAGATCCCGCTGTTCGATTGGGAGCCGGCGCATAGCTGGGCGCTGGCGGCCTTCCTCATCGGCCTCATCGGCACGATCGCGTATTCCAGCGTCGCGTCGAAGCGCCAGGCCGAAACCGGGGTGCGGCCGCGCGTGTGGCCGGCGGCGATCGGGCTGCTGATCGTGTTCCCGCTGATCGTCTGGGCCGCGCTGGGCGCACCGTTCCACCTGGACCTGCCGATCAAGGGTGGCTTCAACTTCCGCGGCGGCGGCACCATCAGCCCGGAATACATGGCGCTGCTGCTCGGCCTGACGATCTACACCGCAGCCTACATCGCCGAGATCGTGCGCTCCGGCATCCAGGCCGTCCCGCAGGGCCAGTGGGAGGCGGCGGGCGCACTCGGCCTGCGGCCCGGCGGCATGCTGCGCCTGATCGTGTTGCCGCAGGCGATGCGGGTGGTGATCCCGCCGATGACCAGCCAGTTCCTCAACCTGACCAAGAACAGCTCGCTCGCGGTGGCCATCGGCTACCAGGACGTGGTCTCGATCGACCAGACCGAACTGAACCAGACCGGCCAGGCGATCGAGGGGATCGCGCTGCTGATGGCGGTGTTCCTGACGATCAGCCTGTCGATCAGCCTGTTCATGAACTGGTACAACTCCCGCATCGCGTTGGTGGGGCGCTGACATGAGCGAACTAGCCACGACCTCGATCGACCCGGTCCCCGCCGTCGCCGGCCAGGCGGCGGTTCCGGCCATCACCCGAGCCCGCCCGCCGGCCGCCGTGCACGGGCCGTATGCGTGGGTGCGCACCAACCTGTTCGGCTCGTGGCCATCGGCCATCGCCACGATCGTCTTCGCCGTCTTGATCCTGTGGTACGGGTGGGCGTTCCTCGACTGGGCGGTGGTGAACGCGGTCTGGTCGGTGCCGGACGGCGCCAACGGCCCGGACACATCCGCCTGCCGCGCCATCCAAGGCACCGGCGCGTGCTGGGCAGTGGTCGGCGTGAACTACCGCTTCATCCTGTTCGGCCGCTATCCGTTCGCCGAGCAGGCGCGCCCGGCGATCGTGATCCTGCTGTTCGTCGGCCTGTATGCCATCTCGGCCTGGCGCCGCTTCTGGCGCAAGGAGTTGGTGCTGGTCTGGGTCGCCACGCTGGTCGTGATCGGCGTGCTGATGTGGGGCGGCATCCTGGGCATGACCTACGTGCCGCAGGACGAGTGGGGCGGCCTGCCGCTGACGCTGATCCTGGCGACGTTCGGGCTGGCCTTTGCCTTCCCGCTCTCGGTGCTGGTGGCGCTCGGCCGCCGTTCGACCCAGTTGCCGGCGGTGAAGGTGTTGTGCGTGCTGTACGTGGAGCTGATCCGCGGCGTGCCGCTGATCACGCTGCTGTTCATGGCCAGCGTGATGTTCCCGCTGTTCCTGCCCGAGGGCATCGACATCGACAAGCTGCTGCGCGCCCAGGTCGCCATCATCCTATTCGCCGGCGCGTATCTCGCCGAGGTCGTGCGCGGCGGGCTGCAGGCGCTGCCGAAGGGCCAGTACGAAGCGGCCGACGCGCTCGGCTTGTCGTATTGGAAAAAGACCGGGTTCATCGTGCTGCCGCAGGCGCTGCGCCTGGTGATCCCGCCGTTGGTGAACACCTTCATCGGGTTCTTCAAGGACACCAGCCTGGTGCTGATCATCGGCCTGTTCGACCTGCTCGCCGCCGGCAAGGTGGCCGTCAGCCAACCCGCCTGGGCCGCCTACTCGACCGAGGTCTACATCGCCTTGGCCGCGATCTACTTCGTGTTCTGCTACACCATGGCCCGCTATTCGCGCGGGCTCGAGCGTGAGTTCTCCCGTGCCCGCAACCGCTAACAGGAGCCGCTAGCCATGAGCGCAGCGATGCAGATGAGCCCCACCGCCGCCACCAGCAATGCCCCGGCGATCGTGCTCGACAAGGTCAACAAGTGGTACGGCGCTATGCACGTGCTGCGCGACGTGACGCTGACGGTCGGGCAGAAGGAGAAGGTGGTGGTGTGCGGGCCCTCCGGCTCCGGCAAGTCCACCATGATCCGCTGCATCAACCGGTTGGAGACGCACCAGGAAGGCAAGATCCTGGTGGACGGGACCGAGCTCACCGACGATCTGCGCGCGCTCGACACGATCCGCCGCGAGGTCGGCATGGTGTTCCAGTCGTTCAACCTGTTCCCGCACCTGACGATCCTGGAGAACTGCACGCTCGCCCCGATCTGGGTGCGCAAGATGCCCAAGGCCGAGGCGGAGGAGCTTGCGATGAGCTATCTGCGCCGGGTCAAGATCCCCGAGCAGGCGAAGAAGTACCCCGGCCAGCTGTCGGGCGGCCAGCAGCAGCGCGTGGCGATCGCGCGGGCGTTGTGCATGAAGCCCAAGATCATGCTGTTCGACGAGCCCACCTCCGCGCTCGACCCCGAAATGATCAAGGAGGTGCTGGACACCATGATCGGCCTGGCCGAGACCGGCATGACCATGGTGTGCGTGACCCACGAGATGGGGTTCGCCAAAAAGGTCGCGGACCGCGTGGTGTTCATGGACCGCGGCGAAGTAGTGGAGTCTGGACCGCCCGGCGAGCTGTTTGACAATCCCCGGACCGACCGGCTGAAGCTGTTCCTCAGCCAGATCCTAAAGGATCACTAAGCTGCCTACTCCCCCTCCCCTTGAGGGAGGGGGCCGGGGGAGGGGTAAGCCCCCGGGCGATCTCGGTGGCGTAACCACCCCTCACCCCGACCCTCTCCCACAAGGAGAGGGAGAAGCGATCAGCGTAACTTCTCCACCAGCCACTTCACCGCCGCCATCTGCAGCTTGGTGGCGTCCTCCGGTGGCATCCCCTCGTATTCGTGCCCGCCGGCAAACGGCACCAGCTCCGTCTTAACATCGTGCGCCCGCAGCGTGTCGGCCAACTGGCGCGATTGCTGGAACGGCACGATGTCGTCTTTCTCGCCGTGCAGGATGTAAACCGGCGCGCTGTGGGCCGTCACCGACGGCAGGGGCGAGGCCGTCAGAAGCGCCTGGCCCGTGGGCGCCGCGATGCCGAACATCGCATCGATCGACCTGGCCCCGGCGCTGCCCATGCCCGCCAGATCCGTCGGGCCGAACTGGTCCACCACCGCCATCACGTCCGGCTTCTGGTCCGGGTACAGCTCCGACCCGGCGCCCGCCACCACCCGGGGCAGCACGCCCAGGAACACGGCAAGCTGCGCCCCCGCCGAATCTCCCAGCGCCCCGATCCGCGCCGGGTCGACCGAGAACTCCTCGGCATGCGCGCGCAGGAAGCGGACGGCGAGTTGGGCATCCACCAACTGCGCCGGCCAGCGCGTATCCGGCTTGGCCTTGTCCGCGAGCCGGTAGTCGATGTCGAACACCACCAGCCCCTGGGCGGCGATCAGGCGCGACAACCCGTCATCGGCCTTGCGCGACCCCTCGATCCAGCCGCCGCCATGGATCACGATGACGGCGGGCCGGGGGTTCTTCGGGTCCGGCGGCAGGTAGACGTCGCCCACCTCCTGCGGCCGCGGACCGTAGGCCACATCCGCCCGCAGTTCGACCGCGGAGGGTTGCGCAGCCGCAACAGTCGCCGTGCTAAACAGGTAGCCTGCAACCGCGAATTGCAGCCAGAGCCTGCGGGCGATATATGCCGCGCGCACGCTGCCTCTGACCCTGGAACTGCCCATGCGCTTCACAGTGGACCGTCTCGACCACATCGTTTTGAATTGCAAGGACGTCGAGATCACCGCCTCGTGGTACCAACGTGTGCTGGGCATGGAGCGGGAGGAGTTCGGCGAGAACCGCACCGCGCTCAAATTCGGCGGTCAGAAGCTGAATTTGCGGCCGTGTGACGCCGACACCCGCTCGTGGATCACCGGCGTGAACGCCGAACCCGGTGCGGTCGACGCCTGCTTCATCACCGCCGTCGGCCCGGAGGACGTGGTCGAGCACCTGCACGATTGCCGGGTCGCCGTGGAGTCGGGACCGTCGAGCAAGACGGGGGCGCTCGGCCTGATGCAATCCGTGTATTGCCGCGACCCCGACGGCAATCTGATCGAGATCAGCTCCTATCTGTCCCCCTGAAGATCCATTCGGGTTCGATCTACCGCCGGCGCTGATCGCCCAATCCCCCGCCCGGCCCCGCGAAGCCGCGCGGTTGCTGGCGGTGGGTGCGACGCTGGCCGATCATGTCGTGGCGGACCTGCCTAGCCTGCTGCAACCCGGCGACCTGCTGGTGGCCAACGACACGAGGGTGATTCCGGCGCAGCTCACCGCGCATCGCGGCGTGGCACGCATCGGCCTGACGCTGGACCGCCCGCTGGCCGACGGCACCTGGCACGCCTTGGCCCGCAACGCCCGCCGGGTCGGCCCAGGGGATGTGCTCAGCCTGGATGGCACCGAGATGCGCGCCGCCGTCGTTGACAGGGAGGAGGGCAGCGTGACCCTGCGCTTCGATCGGGAGGGCGCCGCCTTTGCCGAGGCGCTGCGCCAGGCGGGTGCGCTGGCCCTGCCGCCCTACATCGCCCGCCCCACCGGCCCCACGGCCGCCGACGCCAGCGACTACCAGACCGTGTTCGCCCGCGAGGAGGGAGCCGTCGCCGCGCCCACCGGCGGCCTGCACTTCACGCCCGCTTTGCTCGCCCGGCTGGAGCAAGCCGGCATACGCCGCACCACCGTCACGCTGCATGTGGGCGCCGGCACCTTCCTGCCCGTGCGCGGCGACCCGGCGGATCACCACATGCACCCGGAGCGCGGCGAGGTGACCGAAGCCGCCGCCACCCAGATCCGCGCCGCTACCCGGGTGGTTGCGGTCGGCACGACCACGTTGCGGCTGTTGGAGTCAGCCGCGACGGAGGACGGTGTGCAGCCCTTTGCCGGCGACACTTCCCTGTTCATCCGCCCAGGCTTCCGCTTCCGCGCCGTGCACCGGCTGATGACGAATTTCCACCTGCCGCATTCGACGTTGTTCATGCTGGTCTGCGCCTTCGCCGGCACCGAACGCATGCGGGCCGCCTACGCCCACGCGATCGCCGACGGCTACCGCTTCTACAGCTACGGCGACTCCAGCCTGCTCGACCCCGCATGACAACCGCCACCTTCTATCCCCCTCCCCTTGAGGGAGGGGTGAGGGGAGGGGTGGCAAGCGGCACGAGTTCGAGTGTTGTGCTCACCGAATGCCGGTTTGCGCGCCACCCCTCCCCCCGGCCCCCTCCCTCGAGGGGAGGGGGAGAATGACCCTCTCCTGGACCCTCTCCGCCACCGACGGCGCCGCGCGCACCGGTACGATCCACACCGCCCACGGTGACGTCCCCACCCCCGTGTTCATGCCGGTCGGCACCGCGGGCACCGTGAAAGCCATGACCGCCGACGCCGTGCGCGAAACCGGCGCCCGGCTGGTGCTGGGCAACACCTACCACCTCATGCTCCGCCCCGGCGCCGAGCGCGTCGCGGACTTGGGCGGCTTGCACCGATTCATGGATTGGCCCGGCCCGATCCTGACCGATTCCGGCGGTTTCCAGGTCATGTCGCTCGCTGGGCTGCGTAAGATGGACGAGGGCGGCGTCACCTTCCGCTCCCATCTCGACGGCACCGCCCACCGCCTCACCCCCGAGATCTCCACCCAGATCCAGGACCAGCTGGACGCCACCATCACCATGGCGTTCGACGAGTGCACACCCTTCCCGGCCACCGAGGACCAAGCCCGCGCCTCGATGGAGCTGTCCATGCGCTGGGCCGCCCGCTCCCGCGCCGCCTTCCGCCCCCGGCCCGGCTACGGCCAGTTCGGCATCGTCCAGGGCGGCGTGTTCCCCCATCTGCGCACCGCCTCCATCCAGGCGCTGGCCCCGCTCGGCTTCGAAGGCACGGCGATCGGCGGCCTAGCGGTCGGCGAGGGGCAGGAGGCGATGTTCGCCGTGCTGGACACCACCGTCCCGCAACTACCCGCCGACCGCCCCCGCTACCTGATGGGCGTCGGCACGCCGGACGACCTGCTGGGCGCCGTTTCGCGGGGCGTGGACATGTTCGACTGCGTGATGCCCACCCGTGCCGGCCGCACCGCGCGGGCCTATACCAGCCTCGGCGTGCTGAACCTGCGCAACGCCCGCCACGCCGCCGATGCCGGGCCGCTCGACCCGGCCTGCCGCTGCCTCGCCTGCACCCGGCACAGCCGCGCCTACCTGCACCATCTGTTCCGCGCCGAGGAGATGCTCGGCCCGATGCTGCTGACCGCGCACAACCTGACCTACTACGCCGACCTGATGGCCGGCATGCGCACCGCCATCGCCACCGGCCGCCTAGCCGACCACGCCGCCGAGGTCCGCGCCGCCTGGCTTCTCCCTTCTTCTCCCTCTCCCGTGCTTCACGGGAGAGGGCCGGGGTGAGGGCCGCTTAACTGCTCCACCGAGCCCCTGGCCAGCTCTCGCACCCTCACCCCCGCCCTCTCCCGCCCGCGGGAGAGGGAGAAGAAAGCAGCGGCGGCGCGCGCGCCCTGGACGCCGACACCCCCCATCCTCATCTCCCCGCCCATGAATGAGATCACCGACCAGCCCTATGCCGGCCTGACCCAGCTCGGCCACCCGGCCCCGCTGCCCAGCGACCCCGGCCAGGCCAAGCTGGAGCGCGTGCCCAGCCCCAACCAGGGCGCCCACTACGTCGTCCGTTTCACCGCGCCCGAGTTCACCTCGCTCTGCCCGCTGACCGGCCAGCCCGACTTCGCCCACATCGTCATCGACTACATCCCCGGCGAGTGGCTGGTGGAGAGCAAGTCGCTGAAGCTGTTCCTGGGCAGCTTCCGTAACCACGGCGCCTTCCACGAGGCCTGCACCCTGCTGATCGCCGACCGTTTGCTGGCGTTGCTGAGCCCGCGCTGGCTGCGCATCGGCACCTACTGGTACCCGCGCGGTGGCATCCCGATCGACGTGTTTTGGCAAACCGGTGCCCCGCCCGACGGCGCCTGGGTGCCGGACCAGGGGGTCCCCCCCTACCGCGGCCGCGGCTAAGGCATGACGGCGACGACGGACGCCATCCGCGCGCGTGCCCTGGCGCTCGGTTTCGACGCCGTCGGGTTCGCCCCCGCGGCACTCGGCCCCGAGGCGCGGGCGCGGTTGGGCGCGTTCATCGCCGCCGGGCAGCATGGCGACATGGGGTGGTTGGCGGACCGAACCGAGGAACGCAGCCACCCGCAAGCCTTGTGGGCCGAAGCACGCAGCGTGGTGGCATTAGGCGTGTCCTACGCGCCGGACGCAGACCCGATGGCCACCACGCGCCGCCCCGACCGCGGCACGATCTCCGTCTATGCCCGCCACCGCGACTACCACGACATGGTGAAAGGCATGCTGAAGCACCTGGCGCAGTTCATCGCCAGCCGCTTTGGCCCGGCGGTGAAGGTGTTCGTGGACACGGCGCCGGTGATGGAGAAGCCGCTCGCCCAGGCCGCCGGATTGGGGTGGCAGGGCAAGCACACGAATTTGGTGTCGCGCAGCGCCGGGTCGTGGCTGTTCCTGGGCGAGATTTACACGACGCTCGACCTGCCAGCCGATGCCCCGCACGCCGACCGTTGCGGCACCTGCGACCGCTGCCAGACCGCTTGCCCAACGGCGGCCTTTCCCGCCCCGTACCGGCTGGATGCGACGCGCTGCATCTCCTACCTCACGATCGAGCATCGCGGCCCGATCCCGCTGGCGCTACGGCCGCTGATGGGCAACCGGATCTACGGCTGCGACGACTGCCTCGCGGTATGCCCGTGGAACCGCTTCGCCCAGGTGTCGCGCCACGCCAAGCTGCGCCCCCGGCCGGAGCTGACGGCGCCGTATCTGACGGCGCTCGCCGCGCTGGACGACGCCGGGTTCCGCGCGCTGTTCGCCGGCTCCCCGATCAAGCGCATCGGCCGCGACCGTTTCGCGCGCAACGTGGCGATCGCGATCGGCAATTCCGCCGACCCGGCATTGCTGTTCGCCGCCGCCCGCCTCGCCGCCGATCCCGACCCGGTGGTGGCGGAGTGCGGCGCCTGGGCCGCCGCACGCCTGGCATGACGCTGGAAAAACGCAGCGTGACATTGGCCGGCCACCGGACATCGGTGGCGTTGGAACCGGAGTTCTGGTCGGCGCTGGAAACCCTCGCCGTACGGCGAGGCCAAACGCTGGCGGCCCTGGTCGCGGCGGTGGACGCGGCGCGCGAGCCCGGGCGGCCGCTCGCTTCGGCGTTGCGGGTTTTTGCACTTTCTTCGGCGCATTAACCTTCGCGAAAGACAGCTCCGATCATTGTGATGCCAGGCCACAAACATACGGCCGTCGCAGGAGCAAAACAGCATGCAGGCCACCGAGACCATCAAGCCCATCCCCGTCAGCCCGCTCGTACTGGCGGATCGCCTGATTTCCTTGGCACAGGATGCCGACCGCGCCGGCTACTCGCAATCCGCCAGCCGGTTGCTAGGCCTTGCCTACGCCGTGTTCGACGAACAGCCGCAGCACACGAATTAACATCCGCGGCGGGGGACCGTGGGCACTGACAGTGCCCCCGTGTCCCCTTTGTCGGCTGCGCCGTCCCGCGGGCGTGATTCAAACTCGGACCGGCGCCTTTTCGGCACGCATCGACCAGCCCGGCAAAGCCCAGAGCAGGGTAGGGCCGGAGAGCCACACGTCCTGCGCTCCCGCCGCCGCGGCGATCGCGGCGTAGCTGCGGGCGTGCAGGATGTCGAACACCAGCAACGATCCACCGGGGCCTAGGACTCGCATGGCCTCCCGCACCGCTTTCGCCCGCAGCGGAGCGCTCAAGTGGTGTAGGACGGTCATGGACACGACCACGTCGAAGCTCGCGTCCGGGAAGGGCAGTGCGGTGGCATCCGCCGTCTTGAACGACACGCGGGATGCCACGCCCATCGCCTCGGCATTTGCCGCGGCGGCGACCGGGCTGTTGCCGGACAGATCGGCGTTGCGCCAGAGGTCGATGCCGACGACGTAGCCGGAGCAGAGCCGCCGCGCCGCGGCGATCGTCGCCAGGCCCCGCCCGCAGCCGATGTCGAGCACCAATTCGTCGCCTGACCAACAATGGCGGTCCAGCAACGCCTCGATCGCACGCCGCTTGCCGACGCGGCTCGACCAGACCATCCAACCCGCCGTCGCGAGCAACGCTGCGGCAGGCGTTCGAAACAGGCTGGAGGACAGGTTGGGCCGAGGCCCGAGCAACGGGATGGCCAGCGACGCGGCGGCGAGCAGGACACCCGCCACGATCAGCCCCCGCACTACGCCTGGTGCGTCTTGCCCATAATCTGGCCTCCGCACCTGACACCTCTGGACGACGTCATTCACTCATAGCATACAAGTGCATGACTCTGGCGGAGAATCGGCTGGCCGGTACTTCGCCGGGTCACGGGTTCCGCTAAGCTCCGGGCGACCGTAGCCGGGACGCCTTTCATGAGCCAAGCCGCCGACCTGTCGCTTCTCGCAGCCTCGCCGTGGTGGCGCCCCGTGGCCGGAACCAGCCTGGTGATCCAGGGCGGCGCTCGGCTGTCCGGCACCTACCCGATCAGTGGGGCGAAGAACGCCGTCCTGCCGCTGATGGTCGCGGCGCTGCTGACGCCGCATCTGCTGACGCTGCATAACGTGCCCGCCAGCCTGGACGTGGCCGTGCTGTCGAACCTGCTGCAGCGGCTCGGCGTGGGCGTGAGCTGGTCCAGTGGGCGGGCGGGCCTGTCGCTCACGCTGTGCGCGGACCGGGTGCAACCGGGGCAGATCGATGGTGCGCTGGTTGGGCGGATGCGCGCCTCCGTCCTGCTGCTGGGCGCGGTCCTGGGCCGGTGCGGCGAGGTGCGGTTGCCGATGCCCGGCGGCGACGCCATCGGCCTGCGCGGCATCGACTTCCACGTCGCCGGTCTGCGCGCGATGGGGGCGGACGTCACGCTGGAGGGTGGCATGATCCACGCCCGCGCGCCGCACGGGCTGCGCGGGGCGGAGATCGTCCTGCCGCAGCCCTCGGTCGGCGCCACGGAGAACCTGCTGCTGGCCGCCGTGCTGGCGAGTGGCTCCACCACGATCCGCAACGCCGCCCGCGAGCCCGAGATCGCCGATCTGGCGCAGTGCCTGGCCGCGATGGGCGCGGGGATCGAAGGCGTGGGCAGCGACGTGCTGGTCGCCCATGGCGGCCGTGCCCTGGTGGGCGCCGTGCACACGGTGATGCCGGACCGGATCGAGCTCGGCACCGTCGCCTGCGCCGCCGCGGTGACCGGCGGCGAAATCCTGCTGGAGCATGGCCGAGCCGACCTGCTGGGGGCCGCCGGGCCGGTGCTGGAAGCGGCCGGCGTGGTGCTGGCGGAGGCACCCGGCGGCCTGCTCGCCCGGCGGTCGGCCGCGGGGTTGGTGGGTGTGGACGTGCACACGAGGCCGTTCCCCGGGTTCGCCACCGATCTGCAATCGCCGTTGATGGCCATGCTGGCGACGGCCGAGGGCGCCAGCGGCATCACCGAGACGATCTTCGAGCAGCGGTTCCGCCACGTCGACGAGCTGCGCAAGATGGGCGCCGTCATCGCCGTTCACGGGCGGACTGCGTGGGTCCGCGGTGTGAAGCAGCTGACCGGCGCGCGGGTGGTGGGGAGCGACGTGCGCGCGGCGGCGGCGCTGGTGCTGGCAGGGCTGGCGGCCCGGGGTGACACCGTGCTTGACGGACTGGACCATCTGGACCGCGGTTATGATCGCATGGCGGAAAAGCTCGTGGGCTGCGGCGCGGTGATCACCCGGACGACTGTGTAGAAGTTATTGGCATTTCCCGGCTCCGGAAGACCGGGGGATCGGGGCCGTTGGATCAGAACTCTTCCCAACCGGCCGTCTCGGTCGCGGCTACGCGCTTTGGGGCGGCCTTCGCGGCCGGCTTCAGGACGACAACCTTGGCTGAGCGGGATTTCTGCGACGAGGCGTCGTCGACGGCCCCCGCGCCGAGTTGGAAGCGGCCCGTCAATTGCAGCAGTTCCTCCGCCTCCTTCGACAAGGAATGGCTTGCGGCGGTACTTTGCTCGACCATCGCGGCGTTCTGCTGCGTCACCTGGTCCATCTGGTTGACGGCGATGTTCACCTGCGCCAGGCCGCTCGCCTGTTCCTGAGCGCTGGCCGCGATCTCCGTCACGACGCCGTCGATCTCGACCACCTGCACCACGATCCGAGACAACGAACGGCCGGTTTCCGCCACCAGGCCTACGCCACGGTCCACCTGCTTCGACGAGGTGGAAATCAGCGACTTGATCTCGCTCGCCGATTGCGCGCTGCGCTGCGCCAGGGCGCGTACCTCGCTGGCGACCACCGCGAAGCCGCGCCCCGCATCGCCGGCACGGGCCGCTTCGACACCCGCATTCAGCGCCAGCAGATTGGTCTGGAACGCGATCTCGTCGATCACGCCGATGATCTGGCTGACCTGCTTGGCGGACGTTTCGATCTCGCTCATGGCGGCGACGGCATCCCGCACGACCTGGCCGGCGCGCTCGGCATCGGCCTTGGCGGTGGTCACGACCCCGCGGGCCCTCTCGGCGCCCTCGGCTGTCCTCCGCACCGTCGCGGTGATCTCGTCGAGCGCCGCCGCGGTTTCCTCCAGGCTGGCGGCCTGCTGCTCGGTCCGCCGGGACAAATCGTCGGCGGCGTGGGTGATCTCCCCGGTGCCCGAGCGAATGGACGCGGTGTTGGTCACGATCACGCCCATGATCGATTGCAGCTTGGTGGTGGCGGCATTGAAATCCCGCCGCAGCTGCTCGTATTCCGGCAGGAAGGCGGTGGGTAGCCGGGCGGTCAGGTCACCGTCCGAAAGCCTCGACAGACCATCCGCCAACGCCTCCACCACGCCTTTTTGCGCCTCGGCCGCGTCGTCGCGCTCCGCCTCGTGCCGAAGCCGCTGCGTCTCGGACACCTGGCGCTGCTCGGTGGCGGCGTGTTCCAGCGTGGCGGCCCGGACCATGCCGTCTTTGAACACCTGGACGGACCCGGCCATGCCGCCGATTTCGTCCCGGCGCTCGGTTCCCGCGATCGCCGTACCCATGTCGCCGTGGGACAGGTTGGCCATACTGTGACCGAGCTGCTTCAGACCGCCGGCGATCGAGCGCTGCAGCAGCATGCTCAGCCCCAACACGAGCGCGAAAACGACCAGGGCGGCCGTTCCGAACACCATCGCGAGGTGCCACATCGCATCGTTCACGTCATCGACGTAGATGCCGGATATGGCGAACAGCGTGCCGCCCGGCGTCAGCGCCTTCGCGAAGGTCAGCTTCGGCACCGGTGTTTTCGAGCCGGGGCGGTTGGTCGAATACCAATAGAACCCGCTGCCGGTGGTGCGCGCGATGTCCCGGCCGGTTTCAACGATGGGGACGCCGTTCGGGTCGGCATGACCGAACCGGTTGGTTCCCACGCGCTCCGGCTCGACCGGGGCGGCGATCTGGATGCCGGCATCGGTGTAGATGTTGACGTAGTTGTCCCCGTCGTAGCGCTGCGCATTGGTGACTTCGACGAGCTTGGCCGTCGCGGCGTCACGCGACAGCGTTCCGGCCTGCACTTGTCCGTTGAGCTTGGCCGCATAGCTGGCGACCATTTCGACGGCGATGCGAGCCTTGGCTTCCCGGTCGCTCATCATCTGCCGATGGGCGATCCAGAGCGACACGACGGAAACGGCGAGCAGCCCAAGCACCATCAGGGCGATATTCGCGCCCAGTTTGGTTCCAACCCGACGATTGTTCAGCCAGTTCATCAACAGCGCCCGTGACTTTCGGGCGAAATCTACAGGCCGAACGATAACGATCGGTGTAAACAGGGGCCATGTCGATCACACTCGAAAATCCGCTCCGCCCCCATGTCCGCTCCACCACCCCCGTCGTTGCCATCGTGGGCGCAACCGGTGCCGTCGGCGTCGAGCTGCTGCGCTGCCTGGAGACGCGCCGGTTTCCACTCGGTGGATTGAAGCTGCTGGCCTCCGCGCGCTCGGCCGGCAAAAGCCTGCCGTTCCAGGGACGCGATATCGTCGTCGAGGAACTGACCGAGGCGAGCTTCGCCGGCGTCGACATCGCCCTGTTCTCCGCCGGCAGCGGGATTTCCAAGCGCTTTGCCCCCGTGGCGGTGGCCGCCGGGGCCGTGGTGGTGGACAATTCCTCCGCCTTCCGCATGCGCCCGGACGTGCCGTTGGTGGTGCCGGAGGTAAACGGCGCGACTCTGGGGCAGCATCACGGCATCATCGCCAACCCCAATTGCGTCGCCGCGATCGCCACCGTGGCCCTAGCGCCGCTGCACCGCGCGCACCCGATCCGCCGGCTGTCCGCCGCGACCTACCAGGCGGCGTCCGGTGCGGGTGCGGCGGCCATGGAGGAGCTGCGCCTGTCCACGGCTGCGTACCTGCGCGGCGAGAGCTACGAGCCCCAGATCCTGCCCCACCCCTACGCATTCAACCTGTTCAGCCACAACGCCGACATCGATCCCGAGACTGGCTACAACGGCGAGGAATTGAAATTCGTGGCCGAGACCCGGCGGATCCTGGATGCGGCCGAGCTGCCGATCGGCGTCACCTGCATCCGGGTGCCGGTCCTGCGCGCCCACGCCATGGCGCTGACCGTCGAGTTCGACGAGAGCGTCACGCCCGACCGCGCCCGCGCGCTGTTGGCGGCGGCGCCGGGCCTGCGCGTCGTGGACGACCAGGTGGCCAACCACTTCCCGATGCCGAGCGAGGCGTCCGGCGCCGACGACGTGCTGGTCGGCCGCATCCGCCGCGACCTCGGCGACCCATCCGGCCGGACGCTGGCGCTGTTCGTGGCCGGCGACCAGCTGCTGAAAGGTGCGGCGCTGAACGCGGTGCAGATCGCCGAGCGGTTGGTGGCGCGCTGAGCCTCAGGGTGCGGCCAGCCACCCGGTGAGGGCGGCAAAGCCGGGCGTGCGGCTCGGGTTCGCGGCCGGGCCGATCAGGCGCAGGCCGATGGCGGGGGCGCCCGCCAGCTCCGGTTGCAGCGAGAGGCTGAGATCGAGCGCGTCGCCCGGCAGGTCCAGGCTGCCGGACGCCGTGATGGTCGCCGCGGGTGCGGTGACGGTGGCGCCGGTGAGGGTCAGTACCCCGTTGGCCAGCGTGCCCGTGGCGTCGAGTTGCCCGAACGGTGTGGTCCCGCGCCGCAGCGTCTCGGCCACGCCCGCCTGCAGGACGGCCGGGTCGACCGCACTCTTCGAGGCTGGGCTGGCAACGCCGCTCAGAACCGATAGCAGCCGCCCGGCGTCCAACCCGGTGAGCGTGCCGTTGCGGACGCTGGCCCGGGCGCTGCCTTGCAAGCTGGCGAGCAGGGCGGCGGGGCTGTAGCCGGTCGCGCTGACATCCAGCGAACCGGACGCGGTACCGGCCAGTACGTCCAGCCCGGCGTCGAAGGCCGGGCCGTCCAACACGGCGTTCGTCAGGGTGGCGCTGGCGCTCAGGCGTGGGGCGGCCGTGGCATCGAGGGTCAGCCGGCCCGCCAGCGCCCCGCCGGCCAGACGGGCGGCGACATCGTCCAGACGTAGCACGCCGTTGAGCAGGGACACATGAGCCGACGCCGCGTCCCCCTGGGGCGCACCGCCCCACAGCAGATGCGCCGCGCGGATCGCCAGCGTCGCATTGCCACTCCGCAGAACCTGGAACGGCAGCGGGTTCGCCGAACGGACATACGGCAGTGGAAGCGGCAGCGTGTCGACGGCCAGCGTGCCGGTCAGCGCCGGAGGGCCGGTCGCGGGGTTGGCGAGCGTCAGATCCCCCGTGCTGCGGAGCGCGCCGGCCGACAGCTCCAGCCCCGCAAGCGCCACCTGGTCCGACCCGGCGGTCACCGACGCCTGCAACGAGAGCGAGCCGTCCCCGAGCCACTGCCCGGCGTCGGTCAGCCCGAGCGCGGACAGTAGCCTTGGCGCCCCAGGGTGGTGGAACGCCGCCATCCCCGACCATCGGCCCCCCGGCACGTCCCACCGGCCGTTCAGCTGCAGCCTGGCGTCGGCCATCTCGGCACGGGCGACGGTGGTGAGCGCGGCGGGTAGCCCGGATACGCTCGCATCCAGCGACGCCGGGCCGCGGAACAGAGGCTGCGTGAACTGCCACCCGGGCGGGAGGCTGTCCACCAGGCGCTCGGCTTGGCCGAGTTGCACCGCGACGGTGCCGTTGCTGATCCGGCCGCCGCCATCCATGCCGCCCGACAGCGTCACCGACAGACCGGGACCGGTCAGGGCGGCGTGCCGCAGGTCGAGCGTGCCGGCGTGGTCGTCACCGTCCAGCGCCAACTGGTCGAACACGGTGCCGTGCCACACCGGGTGCTGCGCCGTCAGGGTGATGTCGGCATCGAACGCGGCGAAGCGATGGGGCAGTGCCGCCAGCCAGCCGGCGGCGTGGGCCAGGTCCGGCGGGGCGTCCGGCAGCCAGTGGTCGAGCACCGGGCCGGTCAGTTGCAGGTTGGCCGCCACGGCCGGGCGCGGGCCGCCGCGCAGGGCCAGGTCGCCGGTGACGGGAACGCCGCCGACATCGCCGCGCAAGCCGCCAAACGCCACGCTGCTGTTGTCGGCCTGGACCGAGGCCGATAGCGTCGCGGTATGCAGGGTGGCGAAGGGCAGTGCATCCAGCAGAGCGGGGGCGCGCGGTTTGAGCCACGCCAGGGTCTGCGCGAGGTCCGGCGCCGCCAGGCGGGCGTCGCCGGCGAAGTGGCCACTCGCCAACACGCCCGACAGCTGCAGCGCGGCATCGCCCGGCAGCACTGCCTCTGAATCGCGCAGCCGCATCCCGTCGCCGGTGAGATCGAACCCGGCGCGCAGGCGGCGCAGAATGCCACCGGCGAAGGGGGCCGCCTCGGCCGAGAGGTCGATGCCGGTGGGCAGCGCGACCGTGCCGCCCTGCAGCAAAGGGGGTAACCAGGCGTCCAGGTCCAGCCGGTTGGTGGCGAGCGCCGCGTCCAGGCGCAGTTGCGGCAGCAGGCGCAGGGCCACGGCGCCTCGGGCGGGCGAGCCGCCGATGGTTACCTCCAGGTCGTCGGCGACCAGCAGCCCGCTGCCGGCGATCAGGCGGCCGTCGGCGTTCCAGGGCTGCGCCGGGGCGGGCAGCAGCAGCGACAGATCGGGGCCGCGCCCGGTGATGCGGCCCGACAGATTGCCGTCGGCGGCGACCTGGCCCGTCAACGCGCCGCCGGTGCCGATGCCGGCGCCCTGGCCGTCCAGGCTGATTTCGATCGTGGCGGAACCGTCGGCGCCAGCGCGGCCCATCCGGCCCGTCATGCGCCATGGGCGGCCCATCACCGTGGCCAGCCCGGCGGCCGACAAGGCGGTGGTGGGGCCGCCCGCCGACACCTCGCCGGAGATGCCGGTGATCGCCAGCCCACCGATCCGCAGCGTGCCGTTCTCCATCCGCGCGTGCAGCCCGGCTGGTGGTGGCGTGCCGCGCAGGGTGAACCCGGCGAGTGGCCAGGGCAGGCTGATGTTCGCGTCCTGCAGCACGAGGTCTTGCGGCTCGACGCGTCCGGTCAGCAATGCGCTCAGCCCGACGCGCATTCGCAACTCGCCGACGGTGGCGCCGTCGCCGATGTCGGCGATGGTGACGTCGCGGGCCCGCAGGGTTGCCTGCGGCAGCAGCGATAGGCGGATCGGCCCGGCGATCTGCACCGGGCGGCCGAGGCCGGCGGAGGCGACGCTTTCGACGGTGGCGCGGTAGTGGTCCCAGTCGAGGAATCGCGGCACCTGCCACGCCGCCACCAAGGCGAGCGCGATGAGGACGGCGAGCAGGACGGGGGTGATCCGCAGCAGTCTCACGCTAGTCGACAACCGTCTTGCCAGGGCTTGACCCTGGTATCCACGGAGTGGGGCGAGACACGTCGAGGGCGTGTGCACCGGGGTGGTGCCAAACTGACAGGCCGGTTGCTTTTGCCGGCCCGTGGATACCAGGCTCAAGGCCTGGCATGACGGGGGTTACGGCGTGCCCCAACCGCCGCCTCCGGGGGTGGCGATGACGAAGATGTCGCCGGCTGCCATGTCCGCGCTGTCGGTGCCGGAGAGAACCGTGCGGGTGCCGTCGGGGTGGTCCACCCATTGCTCGCCGCGCAGGCCGGGGCCGCCGCCTTCCATGCCGAATGGGCCCTCGCTGCGGCGGGAGGCAACAATCACGGCCTGCATCGGTTCGAGGAAACGGATGCGCCGGATCGCACCGTCGCCGCCGCGCCACTGGCCGGCGCCGCCGGAGCCGCGGCGGATGCTGAACTCCTCCAGCCGGACGGGGTAGCGCAGTTCGAGCACTTCCGGGTCGGTCATGCGGGTATTGGTCATGTGCGTCTGCACCGCCGACGCGCCCTCCCAGCCCGGCCCGGCGCCGACACCGCCGCAGATGGTCTCGTAGTACTGATAGGTGTCGTTGCCGAACAGGAAGTTGTTCATGGTGGCCTGGCTGAAGGCCATCGCGCCGAGTGCCCCCATCAGCGCGTTGCACACGGCCTGGCTGACCTCGGTGTTGCCCGCGACCACCGCGGCGCCGGGTTCGGGCGACAGGAAGGTGCCGGGCGGGATCACGATGTGCAGCGGCTCGAGGCAGCCATCGTTCAGCGGGATGTCCGCGCCCACCAGGCAGCGGAAGCAATACAGCACGACGGCGCGGGTCACGGCGGGCGGCGCATTGAAGTTGTCGCCGCGCTGGGGGCCGGTGCCGGTGAAATCCACGGTCGCGCTGCGGGTCGCCGCGTCGACCGTCACTGCCACCCGTAAAGGCGAGCCGTCGTCCATGGTGTAGGCGAAGGAGCCGCTCGGCAGGCGGGCCAGCACGCGGCGGACGCTTTCCTCGGCGTTGTCCATCACGTGGCGCATGTAGGCGGCGACGGTGTCCCAGCCGTAGCGGTCCACCACGCGGGTGAGTTCCTGCACGCCGCGCTCGTTGGCGGCGATCTGCGCCTTGATATCGGCCACGTTCACGTCGGGCGAGCGGGCCGGGTAGCGGGCGCCGCCGAGCAGGGCGCGGAACTCGGTTTCGCGGAAGCGGCCGGCTTCCACCAACAGGAAATCGTCGATCACGACGCCCTCCTCCTCCAGCGTGTGGGAGTGGGGCGGGGTGGAGCCCGGCGTGATGCCGCCGATATCGGCGTGGTGCCCGCGGGAGCCGACGAAGAACCGGATGTGCCGTTGGTCTGGCCCGAACACGGGGGTGATCACGGTCACGTCCGGCAGATGGGTGCCGCCGTTGAACGGGTTGTTGAGCGCCACGACGTCGCCGGGCTGCAAGGTGGTGCCGCGGTGGGCGATGACGGTGCGCACGCTCTCGCCCATGGCGCCGAGATGCACCGGCACGTGCGGCGCGTTGGCGACCAGGCGGCCGTCGGCGTCGAAGATGGCGCAGGAGAAGTCCCACCGCTCCTTGATGTTCACCGATAGCGAGGTGTTGGCCAGCACCACGCCCGTTTGTTCGGCGACGTTGGTGAACAGGTTGTTGAATAGTTCGAGCAACACCGGGTCGGGCTTGCCGGTGGCGTTGGCATCTTCACGGCCGCGGGCGGTAGTGCGGTGGAGCAGCAGGTGGTTTTGGGCGGTGACCTCGCCGGTCCAGCCGGGTTCGACGACGGTGGTGGCGTTGGCCTCGCGGATCAGCGCCGGGCCAGGGATGCGGTCGCCGGCGAGCAGGGCGGTGCGTTCGAACACCGGGGCGGCGTGCTCGGCGCCGCCAGTCCAGATGGTAACCGTATCCACCGCCTCCAGCTTCTCTTCTCCCTCTCCCGCTAGCGGGAGAGGGCCGGGGTGAGGGTGCGAGGACTGCGTTTCTGCCGGCGATTGCTCGGGTAGGCTCGGTTCCTTCGCCAAGCGGCCCTCACCCCGGCCCTCTCCCGCTAGCGGGAGAGGGAGAAGAGAGTGTCGTGCGGCGAGCTTCGGCTCTGCCACGCGTTCGCCCGGTGCGATGGCCTCGACTGCGACGGCCTCCACCACCAACGCGCGTTCCGGCGTGGCAAACCCGAACCTTGCCCGGTGCGCCGCCGTGAAATCGTCCCGCAGCCCCGGGCCGAGCGGCACTTCGAGCGCAGCCTGGGTGCCGGCATAGCGGACATGGGCGCGGCGCTCGGCATGGATGCTCGCCGGGTCGGCGCCCTGCGCGACCAGTGCCTCCGTGGCCTCCGCAGCCAGCCGGTCGGCCACCGCGTTGAGCACCGACAGCTCGTCGGTCAGCTCCGTTTCCACCGCCTGCTCGCGCAGCACCGCCTGGTCGGCCAGGCCCATGCCATAGGCCGAGAGCACGCCGGCGAACGGGTGGATGAACACGGTGTCCATGCCCAATTCGTCCGCCACCAGGCAGGCGTGCTGGCCGCCGGCACCACCGAAGCACTGCAGGGCGAAGCGGGCGGCGTCGTGGCCCTTTTCCAGCGAGACCTGCTTGATCGCGTTGGCCATGTTGGCGACGGCGATGCGCAAGAAACCCTCGGCGGCAGCGCGGGAGTCCTGGCCTGGCACCAACTCGGCGAACTTGCGGCCCACCACCTCGGCATCCAGGCGCTCGTTGGCGTCCGGGCCGAAGATGGCGGGGAAATGCGCCGGCTGGATCTTGCCGACCATCACGTTGGCGTCCGTCACCGTCAGCGGCCCGCCGCGGCGGTAGCAGGCCGGGCCAGGATCCGCCCCGGCGCTGTCCGGGCCCACCTGATAGCGCGACCCGTCGAAGTGCAGCACCGAGCCGCCGCCCGCCGCCACCGTGTTGATCGCCATCATCGGCGCCCGGATCCGGACGCCGGCCACCGCCGTCTCGAACGCACGCTCGAAGGCGCCATCGTACAGCGCTACGTCGGTCGAGGTGCCGCCCATGTCGAAGCCGATGATGCGCTCGATGCCCGCGGCCTCCGCGGTGCGGGCGGCACCCACGATGCCGCCGGCCGGGCCGGAGAGGATCGCGTCCTTGCCACCGAACGAGGACGCTTCGGCCAGGCCGCCGCTGGACTGCATGAAGTACAGCTTTACGCCCGGCAACTCGGCGGCGACCTGCTCCACATAGCGGCGCAGGATCGGCGACAGATAGGCGTCCACCACGGTGGTGTCGCCGCGCGGGATCAGGCGCAGCAGCGGCGAGGTGGTAGAGCTGGCGGAGACCTGGGTGAACCCGGCCTCCTTCGCCAACTCGGCCAGGCGCTGTTCGTGGGCCGGGTATTTCCAGGCGTGCATCAGCACGATCGCGCAGGCGTGGATGCCATCCGCCACGGCCGAGGCAAAGGCGGCGCGGGCGGCTTCTTCGTCCAACGGCTCGATCTCCGCGCCATCAATGCCGACGCGGCCGCCGACCTCCACGACACGTTCGTGCAGCAGGGCCGGCAGGCGCACGTTCAGGTCGAACAGGCGGGGGCGGGCCTGGTTGCCGATGCGCAGGGCGTCGGCGAACCCGCGGCCGACGACCAGCAGGGTGCGTTCGCCGCGGCGTTCCAGCAGGGCGTTGGTGGCGACGGTGGTGCCCATCTTCACGGCGTCGATGGTGCCGGGGGGGATCGGCGCGCCGGGCGCGAGCCCCAGCACGCCGCGGATGCCGGCCACGGCGGCGTCGCGGTAGCGGCCGGGGTTCTCGCTCAGCAATTTGTGCGCGGTCAGTTCGCCGGACGGGTGGCGGGCCACGATGTCGGTGAAAGTGCCGCCGCGATCGATCCAGAACTGCCAGGCCATCGGTACAATCTCCTTCCCTCGCACATGCCACGCACCGGCGTGCGAGCAAAGGCACCTATAGCCCCGCCGCGCGCCATGTTACGCTCCGCTGCATGGGATATTGGGGCAAGATACTCGGTGGCGCCGCCGGGCTGGTGATGGGCGGGCCGTTCGGGGCGGTGATGGGGGCAGCTTTGGGCCACGCCGCCGACCAGGGCGCGCTGCCGAAGATGAAGATGGGCGCGTTCGGGATGAACCCGGCGCGGATCGCCGCCATGCTCGGCGGGCGCGACCAGCTGTTCGCCCTGGGCGTGGTCGTGCTGTCCGCCAAGCTCGCCAAGTGCGACGGCATGGTGAAGCGGGAGGAGATCGACGCGTTCAAGCGCCAGTTCCGCATCCCGCCCGAGGCGGTGCGCGACGTGGGCCGGATGTTCGACGCCGCGCGGGACAGCCCGGAGGGGTTCGAGAACTATGCCACCCAGCTCGGCGATGCGTTCGCCGACAACCCCGGCGTGCTGGAGGACGTGTTGTCCGCGCTGTTCGCGATCGCGCGGTCGGATGGCGCGGTCAACGGGCGCGAGTTGGACTTCCTGGGCCGGGTGCACCGTCGGTTCGGGCTGAACGCGATGGCGTGGGATCGGGCCCGCGGCGCCGCCCCCCGCTTCCGGCCGGAGCCGACGGATGACGCCTACAGCGTGTTGGGCGTGCCCCGCACCGCCACCGACGACGAGGTGCGCGCGGCGTGGAAGACGCTTGTGCGGGCCAACCACCCGGACAGCCTCGCCTCCCGCGGGGTGCCGGCGGAGTTCATCGCCAGCGCCACCGACAAGGTCGCCGGCATCAACGCAGCGTGGGATAGGGTGAAGCGCGAACGGGGGTTGTGATGGCGATTGGAGGAGAGCCGGCATGAACGTCGCGGTTCGGAAGCGCATGACGATGGCCGAGTTTCTCGATTGGGAGGAACGGCAGGCGCTGCGCTACGAGTTCAACGGCGAGCGGCCAGTCGCCATGACGGGTGGCACGCAGAGCCACGCTGACGTCCAGGCTAACCTCATCACCGCGCTCCGCAACAGGCTCCGCGGTAGCCGCTGCAAGGCCTTCGGCAGCGAACTGAAAATCGTGGTCGACGGCTCCATCCGCTATCCCGATGCGTTCATCACCTGCACCCCAGGCGAACGCAGTGCGACGGTGGCGGCGGATCCTGTCATCGTCTTCGAAATTGTCAGCCCGTCCAGCGGCAGCATGGACCGGATCATCAAGAACCTGGAATATCGTAACACCTCTTCTATACAGAGGTATGTGATACTTGAGCAAACCGCTGTCGGCGCCGAAGTCTTTACCCGTGCCGGAGACGATTGGGCGGGTCGCGTGCAGGGCGCGGGATCGGTCCTGCATTTGCCCGAAGCCGGAATCGAGGTCCCACTCGACGAGCTGTATCAAGATGTCGATTTGCCACTCCAGCCGGATGACGCGACGGCCGCTTGACGCACCCCCGTCACACGCGCACACCCCGCCGGGTCAGGCGGCTGGACGGCCGCTGCTTCTCGCCGGGTGCGAGGGGTGGAGGAAAGTCCGGGCTCCACGGGAAAGCGGTGCCGGCTAACGGCCGGCGGGGGCGACCTCAGGGAAAGTGCCACAGAAAACAAACCGCCTGCCCGGTGGTCTAGGCAAGATCGCCTAGCGGCTCGGCAGGCAAGGGTGAAACGGTGCGGTAAGAGCGCACCGCGCCCCTGGTGACAGGGGCGGCAGGGTAAACCCCACCGGGAGCAAGACCGAATAGGGGTGGCCGGCGAACTCCGTCACAGGAGCGACGCAGGGGCGTTCCCGCCCTGTCACCCGGGTTGGTCGCGCGAGGCGTGCGGCAACGTACGTCCCAGAGGAATGGCCGTCCAACGCTACGGAGCTATGCTCCAAAGCGGGGACAGAACCCGGCTTACAGGCCGCCTGACACGCCTTTCCAAGCAAAGAACAAAACAGGAAACACAACACTTAACAACTAGCTGTAGGTCGAGTCTGTGTCTTCCTGGTAACTCCGGCGTGAAAACGAAGTCAAAACGGAGTACGGCAAGTATCTCCCATACGATCCCTTTGACTGCCCATCCTGGCCCATGGTATCCCATCTCATCCCATAAACAGGGGCAGCGCGGGCGGGCTCGGCCGCCCCATTGCAGGTCGAGGGGTTTGCCGGGCCGCAATGAGTCAGTTCCTAGGAACGCACCAAAACCGCTTGGACGCAAAGGGTCGTGTATCGATCCCGGCACCGTTCCGTGCGGCCTTGCGCGACGGGCTGGAGGGCGACGGCTCGGTGACGGTGTTCCTCAGCCTGTCGGCGAAGTTCAAGTGCATCGAGGGCTGGTCTAAAAGGAAATTCGAAACCATGACCGCAAGGCTGGCGGCAATGGATCCGTTGACCGACGAGTACCAGGACACGGCGACTCAGCTGTTTTCCGATACCTACCAGGTCGAATCCGACAAGGAGGGCCGCGTCATGCTGTCCGCCGATATGGTCGACTACGCCAAGCTGACCGGCCCCGTCGCCTTCATGGGCATGGGCGACATGTTCCAGATCTGGGAGCCCGGCGCCTGCGAGGCCCGCCGCCTCGAAGCCCGCGCCGCCCGCACGCGCGAGCGCGTCGCCGCATGATCCACATCCCCGTCATGCTGCCGGAGGTGCTGACCGCCCTCGCCCCCCGCGCCGGCGCCACCTATCTGGACGCGACCTTCGGCGGCGGCGGCTATGCGTCGGCGATCCTCGAGGCGGCGGACTGCACCCTGTGGGCGATCGACCGCGACCCGGACGCGATCGCGCGCGGGGCGGCCATCGCGGAGAAATTTCCGGGCCGGTTGCACCTGCTGCACGGCTCCTTCGCGAGCATGCTGGCCCTGTTGGCGGACCACGGCGTGACCCGGCTGGACGGCGTCGTGATGGATCTCGGCCTGTCCTCGTTCCAGATCGACGACCCGGCGCGCGGCTTCTCGTTCCGCACCGACGGCCCGCTCGACATGCGCATGGACCGCGCCGGGCCGACCGCCGCCGACCTGGTGGCGACGCTGGGCGAGGCCGAACTCGCCGACACGCTGTACGAACTGGGCGAGGAGCGCCTGTCCCGCCGCATCGCCAAGGCGATCGTGGCGGCCCGCGCGGAGGCACCGATCACCACCACGGCCCAACTCGCCGGCATCATCCGCCGCGTCGTGCCGAAAGACGCCTCCGGCATCGACCCGGCGACGCGCTCGTTCCAGGCGCTGCGCATCCGGGTGAACGACGAACTGGGCCAGGTGGAACGCGCGCTGGCCCAAGCGGCGTCGCTGCTGAGCCCCGGCGGGCGGCTGGTGGTGGTGTCGTTCCATTCCGGCGAGGACCGGTTGGTGAAGCGGTTCATGACCGACGCCGCGGGCCGCCAGCCAGCCCCCTCGCGCCACGACCCGCGCGGCCTGTCCGGTCGGCCGAAGACCGATTTCCACTTGCTGGCCACGCGGGCCGGCCGCCCCACCGACGCCGAAATTTCGCGCAATCCTCGTGCCCGGAGCGCCCGGTTGCGCGCGCTTGAACGCCTTGCGGAGACCTCGCCATGATCCGTCCCATCACCTGCCTGTCCCTGATCGCGGCCCTCGGTGCGGGGGGCTACCTGTACCAGGAGAAGCACGTCGCCCAGCTGCTCGACCGCGACATCAACAAGACGATCAAGCAGGCCGACCAGGGCCGCGACCGGATCGGCCTGCTGAAAGCCGAGTGGGCGTTGCTGAACGAGCCGGAGCGGCTGCAGGGCATGGCGCAGCAGCATCTGCCGACGCTGCAGTCGCTGCAGCCGACGCAGTTCGCCCGGCTGGAGGACCTGCCGAACCGCCTGCCCGCCCCGTCGGCCGCACCCGTCAACGCGCCGCCGGTGGATGACGCGCCGATGGCGTCGGTCCAGCCGGTGGCCCCGATCGCAGCGCGGCCGCCGGTGGTGGTGGCAGCGACCGTTGCACCCGCATCTGCCCCCGTTGCGCCTGTCCAGACGCCGGCTGCCCCCGCGCCCGTGCAGCTGGCCGCGGCCCGGCCGAAGCCGCATGTCGTGGCCAAGCCGCGGGAGACTGAGCCGGCCGTGGCCGCCATCCCGGCGCCGCGCCCGTACTACGCGCCCATGATGCCCGCCTACGCCCCGACGCCCGTCGTCATCCACGCCCCCACGGTGCAGACGGCCAGCGCCATGGAGCAGACGCAGCCCGCGCCGTTCGTCGGTTCGGCGCTCGGCATGGCGCGTTCGATGTTGGCCGCGCCGGTGCCGGTCGCGTCGGCCGCTTCCATGGGCTATGCCAACGCCCGATGAACGGGCCGCCCCCCTCGGACGCGCCGCCCCCACCGGCCCATCGGCGCGGCTCGCCCAGGCAAGGGGCGACCCCGCTGATGGAGAACGTGCGCGTCACTGCGCCCGATCTGCAGCGCCGGGCTGCGCTGGACAAGATGCGCTCGCGCCTGCTGTTGTCGGCGGCCGGGTTCATGCTGCTGTTCGGCGCCGTCGTGGCCAAGCTGTCCAGCGCCACGATCCTGTTTCCGATGATCCCCAAGCTGCCGGCCGAGGTGGCCCGCGTGCCCGACCCGGCCGCGCTTGCCTTGGCCGACGGCGACGGCACCGCGCCAGCCCCCGCACCGGGCACGATCCCGGCTTCCCACGGCCCGCGCGCCCAGATCGTCGACCGCAACGGCGAGATCCTGGCGATCTCGCTGCCGGTGTCGAGCCTGTACGCCAACCCAAAGGAAATGATCGACCCGGCGGACGCGGCCCATAAGCTGAAGATGGCACTGCCCCGGCTGGATGAGGACGTGGTCCGCACCCGGCTCACCGAGGCCAAGCAGTTCGTCTACCTGGCCCGCCAGATCACGCCGCAGGAGCAGCTGGCGATCAACTCGCTCGGCATCCCCGGCGTGTATTTCCAGGCTGGCGAGCGCCGCCGCTATCCGGAGGGCCGGGTCGCGGCCCAGGTGCTGGGCGGCGTGGACGTGGACAGCCACGGCATCGCCGGCGTGGAGAAATACTTCGACGACCGCCTGCGCGAGGACCCAGAGCCGCTGCGGCTGTCGATCGACGTCCGTATCCAGGGCGTGCTGCGCGACGAATTGGCCAAGTCGATGGAGGAGTTCACCGCGATCGGCGGTTGCGGCATCGTGATGGACGTACGGACCGGCGAGATCATCGCCATGGTCAGCCTGCCTGACTACGACGCCAACAAGGCCGCCTCCGCACCGCCGGAGGAACGTTTCAACCGCGCCGTTACCGGCATGTACGAGCCCGGCAGTACCTTTAAGCTGCAGACCGCGGGCATGGCGCTGGACAGCGGCGCCGCCCAGCTGTGGAGCGAGTTCGACGCAGCGCACGACATCCATATCGGCCGCTTCACCATCACCGACTTCGAGGGCAAGCACCGCATGCTGGCCTTGCCGGAGGTGCTGGCCTATTCCTCCAACCTCGGCGCCGCCCACATCGCCCAGGCGGTCGGGCCGGAGCGGCAGCGCGCCTGGCTCGGCAACATGGGCATGTTCGACCGCATCGGCGTCGAACTGCCGGAAGCCGGGCGGCCGATCTTCCCCTCCGTCGCCAACTGGAAAGAGGCCGCGAACCTCACGATCGGCTTCGGCCATGGCATCGCGGTCAGCCCGCTGCACGTGGTGCGCGGCACGGCGGCGCTGGCCAATGGCGGCGTGGTGCTGCGCCCCACGCTCCTGGCACAGGAACCCGACTCCGCGCCGCGCGTGGGCACCCGTGTGATGCAGCAATCGACCAGCGACACGATCCGCAAGCTGATGCGCCTGGTGGTGACCGACGGCTACGGCAAGCCGGCGGACATCCCCGGCTACTTCGTCGGCGGCAAGACCGGCACGGCGGAGAAGGTGGGCGGGCACGTGTATCGCAAGCACGCCAACGTCAGCGCCTTCATGAGCGTGTTCCCGATGAACGCGCCGCATTACGCCGTGTATTTCATGCTCGACGAGCCGCACGGCAACAAGAGCACCGGCGGCTACTCCACCGCCGGCGCCGTCAGCGCGCCCGCCGCGGGCCGGGTGATCGCCAAGATCGCCCCGATGCTCGGGCTGCTGCCGGACATGGCGGACATGCCGGCGCTCACGGCGGCGCTGTCGATCCCGATGGCGCCGCCGCACGGCTACGTGTCGCACTGGACGGGGCCGCTGAACTTCGTGCCGCCCTCCACGCCGTTGGCCAGCGTGGCCGCCGCTGTCAGCGAAGCGCCGCCGGCCGCTCAGCCCACGGTTCGGACGGCGAAGCATAACAGCCCGTCGGTTCCCGCATCGTCGCCGGGCCCGGGTGCGCAACCCGCGCTGCGGACTCCGGAGCAGTTGCGGCACGAGGCCAGTCTCGGCACCCAAGTTGCGGCTCACTGACATGGTGAGCGCGGCAGGCATGTCCGAGGTGGCAGTACCACCCGTGGCGATCACCGGCATCACCGCCGACAGCCGCGCGGTAGCGCCGGGTTTCCTGTTCGCGGCACTCCCCGGTGCGAAGGCCGATGGCCGCCGCTTCATCGCCGACGCCGTCGCGCGGGGCGCCGTGGCCGTGCTGGCGCCGCTGGGCACCGAGTGGCCCGCCGGAGTGCCGCTGCGGCCGATGGTGCAGGATGCTGAACCCCGCCGCGCGCTCGCCCGCCTCGCCGCCGCCCATGCCGGGTTGCAGCCGGCGACGGTCGTGGCCATCACCGGCACCAACGGCAAGACCAGCACCGCCGAGTTCCTGCGCCAGCTCGCCCCTGCGCCTGCCGCCAGCCTGGGCACCCTGGGCGTGATCGCACCCGGCCGCCCCGGTGGCGCCGGCCTGACAACGCCCGACCCGGTGAGCCTGGCACAGACTCTGGCCGCCCTGGCCCAAGAAGGCGTGGGCTACGCCGCGATGGAGGCGTCCTCCCACGGTTTGGACCAATTCCGGCTGGACGGCGTTCGCCTGGCCGCCGCCGGGTTCACCAACCTGACGCGCGACCATCTCGACTATCACGGCACCATGGCGGCGTATCGCACGGCCAAGCTGCGGCTGTTCGCCGAGCTGCTGCCCCCGGATGCACCCGCGATCGCCTCCAGCGAACTCGACGGCGAGACGACGGAGGCCCTGCGCGCCATCGCGGCCGATCGTGGCTTGCGGCTGCAGTTCGTCGGCGCGGATGGGGACGCCATCCGCCTGCTGCGTGCCGTGCCGCATGCCGGCGGGCAGCATCTGGACCTGCTGGTGGACGGGGCGCGCCGCACGGTGGAGCTGAAGCTGCCGGGCCGCTTCCAGGCGGACAACGCGCTGCTCGCCGCCGCCCTGGCGCGGGCCACCGGCGTCGGCGATGCGTTGGACCGGCTTGCCACGCTCACGGGCGTGCGCGGCCGGATGGAACTGGCGGCGACGCTGCCCAACGGGGCTGCCGTCTATGTGGATTTCGCCCACACGCCCGACGCACTCGAGCGCCTGCTCGCCGCCCTGCGTCCGCACACGGCCGGGCGTCTTCACGTGGTGTTCGGGGCTGGGGGTGACCGCGACCCTGGTAAGCGTCCGCTGATGGGTAACGCGGTGCGGCGGTTGGCCGATGTCGCAGTGGTGACCGACGACAATCCCCGCAGCGAGAACCCGGCCACGATCCGCGCCGCGATCCTGGCCGCCTGCCCGCAAGCCCGCGAAATCGGCGACCGCGCCGCCGCAATCGCTTCTGCCATCGATGCTCTGCAGGCTGGCGACGTGCTGGTGGTCGCCGGCAAAGGCCACGAGAGCGGCCAGACCATCGCCGGCGTGACCCACCCGTTCGACGACGTCGCCACCGTCCGCGCGATCGCGGGTGTGGCGTGACAAGCCCCGTCATGCCAGGCCGTGAGCCTGGTATCCACGCTGCGCCGCCGCCACCGGCCGCGGGACGTGAGCACGGCAACCGCCGGCGGAACGCCCACCCCGTGGATACCAGGGTCAACCCCTGGCATGACGGTACGGCATGATCTGGACCGCCGACGATCTCGCCGCGGCCACGCGCGGGGCCACGCGCACCCTGTTCAATGCGACCGGCGTGTCCATCGACACCCGCACCCTGCAGCCCGGGGACCTGTTCATCGCGCTCCGTGGCGAGCACGGGGATGGCCACGACCACGTCGCCGAGGCGCTCGCCAGGGGCGCCGCCGGTGCGCTGGTGGACCGCGACCTGCCCGGCGCAACGCTGTTGGTGCACGACACGCTCGATGCGCTGTGGGGGATGGGCCACTACGCCCGCGCGCGCTTTCGCGGCAAAATGGTCGCCGTCACCGGCAGCGTCGGCAAGACCACGACCAAGGAGATGCTGCGCAGCATCTTCGCGGCGGCCGGCCCGACCTATGCCTCGCCCGCCTCCTACAACAACCAGTGGGGCGTGCCGCTGACCTTGGCGCGCATCCCGCTGGGCACCCAATTCTGCGTGGCCGAGATCGGCACCAACCATCCCGGCGAGATTCGCCCGCTCTCGCTGATGGTGAAGCCGCACGTAGCCGTCATCACCGCAGTCGAGGCGGCGCATATCGGCCATTTCGGCAGCATCGAGGCTATCGCCGACGAAAAGAGTGCGATCGGCGACGGCCTGCTGCCCGGCGGCATCGCGATCCTGCCGGCCGACAGCGCGATGCTGGGCCGGCTGGCGCCCCGGGCCGCCCGCATCGACACGTTCGGCATCGCCCAGATCATCGCCATGCACCCCAACATCGACGGCACGGACGTCGAGGCGCAGATCGAGAACCGCGACATCAAGTTCCGCATCAACGCGCCCGGCGCCCACATGGTCCGCAACGCCATGGCCGCGCTGACCGTCGCCAACGCGCTGGGCATCGACGGGTCAGCCGCGATCGCCGGGTTCCGCCCGGGCGCTGGCCGCGGCATGCGGCGGGAGCTGACCGGCGGCATCAAGCTGATCGACGAGAGTTACAACGCGAACGGCGCGTCCGTCCGGGCTGCGCTGGACGTGCTGCGGTCCATGCCGGGCCGCCGGGTCGCCGTATTGGGGGATATGCTGGAACTTGGAACCGAAGGCCCGGCCGAGCACGCCGCCCTGGCCGCACCCGTCGCGCAATCCGCTGACCTCGTGTTTGCCTGCGGCCCGTTGATGCAGGGCCTGTTCACCGCTCTGCCGCAGGATCTGCGGGGCGGCTACCAGCCCGACAGCACGACCCTGGCCCCCGTGGTGGCGGCGGCGGTGCTGTCCGGCGATGCCGTGTTGGTCAAGGGCAGCCTGGGCAGCCGCATGGGCGTCGTCGTGCGCGCGCTCGAGGCGGTTGGCTGATGCTGCTGCTCCTCACCCGCCCGTTTGCCGACCAGGTCTCGCTGTTCAACCTGTTCCGCTATTTGACGTTCCGCGCCGGGGCGGCCTGCCTCACGTCGCTGGTGATCGCCTTCGTGCTCGGCCCCATGGTGATCCGCTGGCTGAAATCGGTGCAGCGCGGCGGCCAGCCGATCCGCCTGGACGGGCCGGAGCGCCACCTGATCGAGAAGAAGGGCACGCCGACGATGGGCGGCATGCTCATGCTGATGGCGATGGGCGTGTCGGTGCTGGTCTGGGGCAACCTGGCCAACGGCTACGTGTGGGCGGTGCTGTTCGTCACGTTCGGCTATGGCGGTATCGGGTTCGCCGACGACTTCCTGAAACTATCCCGGCGCAACACCAAGGGCGTGTCGGCCCGCGGCAAACTGTGGGCGCAATTGGCGATCGGGCTGATCGCGGCGGCCTGGATGTCGTACCTCACCCGCGGCCCGCTGGCGACCGGGCTGACCATCCCCGTGTTCAAGGAGGTGCTGATCCCGTTCAGCTACGCCTTCCCGCTGGTCGGGATGGTGGTGATGCTCGGGGCCTCCAACGCGGTGAACCTGACGGACGGGCTGGACGGGCTGGCGATCGTGCCGACCATCATCGCCTGCGCCGTGTTCGCGTTGATCGCGTATCTGGTGGGCAACCGCGTCTTCGCCGACTACCTGCAGCTGAACCCGGTGCCCGGCGTTGGCGAGTTGATGGTGTTCCTGGCCGCGCTGATCGGCGCCGGCCTGGGCTTCCTATGGTTCAACGCCCCGCCCGCCGCCGTGTTCATGGGCGACACCGGCAGCCTGGCCCTGGGCGGTGCGCTGGGGGCGGTGGCGGTCGCGACCAAGCACGAGATCGTGCTGGCGATCGTCGGCGGGCTGTTCGTGGTGGAGACGGTGTCCGTCATCATCCAGGTGTTCTGGTTCAAGCGCACCGGGCGCCGCGTGTTCCTGATGGCGCCGCTGCACCACCATTTCGAGAAGAAGGGCTGGGCAGAGCCAACCATCGTGATCCGCTTCTGGATCGTATCGATGATCCTGGCGTTGGTGGGTCTCGCCACCCTGAAAATCCGATGAATTTCCCGAACGACCTTTTCGCCGGCCGCCGCTTCGCCGTGCTCGGCCTCGGCCGCAACGGCCTGCCCGCGGCGCAGGTGTTGGCCGCCATGGGTGCGGCGGTCGTTGCGTGGGACGACAAGACCCTCCCCCTCCCCTTGAGGGAGGGGGCCGGGGGGAGGGGTCACACGCCCGGGACAGCGCCGGGGGGCTTTGACTTTGACCTCCGTGATCCTGCGGCGGACATCGCGACGTTCGACGCGTTGGTCCTGTCCCCCGGCATCCCGCACAACCTACCCGCGCCCCACCCAACCGCCGCGGCTGCGATCGCGGCTGGCGTCCCGGTGTGGAGCGACGCCGAACTGCTGTACCAGGCGGTACGCGCCGCCGGGTCACGGGCACGGTTCATCGGCCTCACCGGCACCAACGGCAAATCCACCACTACGGCCCTGGTCGCGCACATCCTTGCAGCCGCCGGGCACGGCGTCGAAGCGGGCGGCAACCTCGGCCCGGCGGCTCTGTCCTTGTCGCTTCTGGACCACAACGGGTTGTACGTTTTAGAAATGTCATCCTATATGTTGGAGCGAATCGGGCGTTTGCGCTTCGATGCAGCTGCGATGTTGAACCTCTCTCCCGACCACTTGGACCGCCATGGCAACATGGCCGGCTATGCCGCTGCAAAGCGGTCCATTTTCGATCGGCAGGAATTGGGCGACCTCGCAGTGGTCGGAACCGACGACGCCCTGAGCCGCGCCATGGCCGCCGATTTGTCCGCGATCACGATCTCCGGCGAGCACAAGGCGGACGTCTGGTTCGACGGCACCATCCTGCGCGACGCCACCGGCCCGATCCTGCCGATGCGCGAGGCGCGTGGGTTGCCCGGCAGCCACAACGCGCAGAATGCGGCGGCGGCGGCGGCCATCGCGATGCACATCGGGCTCGACCACGACCAGGTCGCCGATGGCATTCGCAGCTTCCCCGGCCTGCCGCACCGCCAGCAGCTGATCGCCACCGTGGACGGCGTCGCCTACGTCAACGACAGCAAGGCCACCAACGCGGACTCCGTCGCCCGCGCACTCGCCTGCTACGACCGCATCGTCTGGATCGCCGGCGGCGTCAGCAAGGAGGGCGGCATCGCCTCGCTCGCCCCGTTCTTCCACCGCATCAGCCACGCCCTGCTGATCGGCCGCGATGCCGAGGCGCTCGCCGCCCAACTCGGCGACGTCCCGCACGAGGTCGCGGGAACGCTGGAACGGGCCGTTTCGATGGCTCGCGAAGCTGCCCGCCGTACTGGGGCCGAGGTCGTGCTGCTCTCGCCGGCCTGTGCCTCGTTCGATCAGTTCAGCGGCTTCGACGCCCGCGGCGACCGCTTCGCCGGACTGGTGCACGCCTTGGTGGAGAGGGCCGCCTGATGCCGTCGCTGTCCCGCGCCGATACCTCCACGCTCGGCCGCTGGTGGTGGTCGGTGGACCGCCTGACGCTGCTCGCGATCGCAGTGCTGATCGGGTTCGGCTACGTGATGATGCTGGCCGCCAGCCCCGCGGTGGCCGAGCGCATCCATGTCGGGCGCGACGCCTTCATCCTCAAGCAGATGGTATTCCTGCTGCTCGCCGCAGGAGTGGTGGTGTCGGTGTCGCTGCTGTCGCCCAAGGGCGTGCGGCGGCTGGCATTGGCCGGTTGCATCATCGCGCTCGCTTTGACGGCGTTGACGCTGGTGCACGGCGTGGAGATCAAGGGCGCGCGCCGCTGGATCTCGCTGCCTGGCATGACGATCCAGCCCAGCGAGTTCCTCAAGCCGTGCTTCGCGGTGGTCGCCGCCTGGCTGCTCGCGGAGGGCAAGCGCACCCGCGGCTTCCCCGGCATGGCCATCGCGTTCGGCGTCTACGGCGTGATCGCGCTGCTGCTGAAAAGCCAGCCGGACATCGGCATGCTCGCGGTGCTGACGGCGGTGTTCTTCGCCCAGTTGTTCGTGGGTGGCCTGAACCTGTTCTTCGTCGGCGTGGGCATCGCGTGCCTGGCCGGCGGCGGCGTCAGCGCCTACGCGTTCTTCCCGCACGTGCGCAGCCGCGTCAGCCGCTTCCTCGACCCGGCGGTCGGCGACAGCTACCAGGTGAACCGCGCGCTTGAGGCATTCGGCAACGGCGGTCTGCTCGGCCGCGGCCCCGGCGAGGGCCGTGTGAAGGACGTGCTGCCCGACGCCCACGCCGACTTCGTCTTCGCCGTGATGGGCGAGGAATTCGGCTTCATCGTGTGCGTGCTGGTGCTGGCGCTGTTCGCGTTCATCGTGATGCGCGGCCTGCTGCGGCTGCTGGCGGAGACGGACGAGTTCGTGATCCTCGCCTCCTCCGGACTGGTGGCGAGTTTCGGTCTGCAGTCGTTCGTGAACATGGCGAGCAGCCTGCATCTGATCCCGACAAAGGGCATGACGCTGCCGTTCGTCAGCTACGGCGGCTCCTCCGTGATCGCGGTGGCGTTGGGCATGGGCATGTTGCTGTCACTGACCCGGCGCCGCTCCCGCCTGCATGGCGACGAGCCGTGAGGGGCCCCGCGGTGAAGCCGATCGTGATCGCGGCAGGCGGCACGGGCGGCCATTTCTTCCCGGCCGAGGCGCTGGCCGCCGAATTGGTCGCACGTGGCCACCGGGTCGCGCTGATGACGGATGCGCGCGCGGCGGCGAAGCTGCCCGAGAGTTTTGCCGGCCGCGAGGTGTTCGTGTTGCGCGGCGCCGGGATCGCCGGTCGTGGGCTGCGCCGTGGCGTGGCGGCGGTGGCAAGCCTGGCTGCCGGCACGGTTCAGGCGCGTGGCATTCTCAGTCGCTTGGATGCTGCTGCCATCGTAGGCTTCGGCGGCTACCCGACGGTGGCGCCCGTGCTGGCCGCTGCGACGATGCGCAACGCGCCGCCGGTGATCCTGCACGAGCAGAACGCCGTGCTCGGCCGCGCCAACCGCATGCTGGCCCGCCGTGCGACGGTGTTAGCTTTGTCGTTCAACGACACGTCGCGCGTGCCTTCGGGTGTGCCTACGGCCGTGACGGGCAACCCGGTGCGCCCCGATTTCGTCATGCCAGGGCTTGACCCTGGTATCCACGGGGTAGCGACGTCGCCGGCCGACCCAGTCGCGCACGAAGCAGCCGTGGTCAACGAGACAGACCTGCGGAACGGGCGCGCCGTGGATACCAGGGTCGAGCCCTGGCATGACGGTACTCGTGACATCAACCTCCTCATCCTCGGCGGTTCCCTCGGTGCGCGCGTGTTCAGCGACGCCGTCCCGGCCGCGCTCGCCGCCCTTCCCGCCCACCAACGCGACCAACTCCGGGTGACGCAGCAATGCCGCCCGGAGGATCTGCAGCGCGTAGGGGAAGCCTACGCCGCCTGCGGCATTTCCGCCGAGTTGTCCCCATTCTTCACCGAGATACCCACACGCATGGCGCAAGCCTCCCTCATCATCGCCCGCGCCGGCGCATCGACCGTGGCCGAACTCGCCGTCGTCGGGCGTCCGGCGATCCTCGTCCCGCTGCCCGGCGCCATCGACGACCATCAGACCGCCAACGCCCGCGCGCTGTCCGCCGCCGGCGGCGCGTGGGTGCTCCCGCAAGCCGAGATCGTCGGCTTGCGGGACCGGCTCGCCTCCCTGCTCGCCGTTCCCAATGCGCTGGCCAAGGCTGGCGAGGCCGCGCGACGCTTCGCCCGCCCGAATGCCGCCGCGGACCTGGCGGACCTCGTGCTCAGCCACGCGCGGGTGGCAGCATGAGAGCGCTTCCGCTCGGCATCGGCACGATCCATTTCGTCGGCATCGGCGGCATCGGCATGTCGGGCATCGCCGAGGTGCTGCACAATCTCGGCTACGCGGTGCAGGGCAGCGACATCGCCGACAGCGCCAACGTGCGCCGCCTGCGCGAGAGCGGCATCGCGGTTGCGGTCGGGCACGACGCCGCCAATCTCGGCATGGCGACGGTCGTGGTCACATCGACCGCGGTGAAGCGGGACAACCCCGAAGTGGTCGCAGCCCGCGGCAAGCTGATCCCCGTCGTCCGCCGGGCCGAGATGCTGGCCGAACTGATGCGGCTGCGCTGGTCGATCGCGATCGGTGGCACCCACGGCAAGACCACCACGACCTCGATGGTCGCCTCGGTGCTGGAAGCGGCGCACCTGGACCCGACCGTGATCAACGGCGGCATCATCAATGCGTACGGTAGCAACACCCGTCTGGGCGAAGGCGACTGGATGGTGGTGGAGGCCGACGAGAGCGACGGCTCGTTCCTGCGCCTGCCGTCCACCATCGCCGTCGTGACCAACATGGACGCGGAGCACCTGGATCACTGGGGCAGCCCCGAGGCGATGACGGCGGGCTACGACCAGTTCGTCGGCAACATCCCGTTCTACGGGTTCGCCGTGCTGTGCATCGACCACCCGGCGGTGCAGCAGATGATCCCGCGGCTGGACCGCCGGGTCATCACCTACGGTTTCAGCCAACAGGCCGACGTCCGGGCCGAGCGCCTGATGTCGGACCGCATGGGCGCCACGTTCGAGGTGATGGTGACCGATCGTGCGCGCAACCGCTCGCGCCGCATGGGCCCGTTCCGCCTGCCGATGCTGGGGCAGCACAACGTATCCAACTCGCTGGCCGCGATCGCGATCGGCATCGAGATGGAGATCGACGAGGCGACGCTCAAAAGCGCGATCCTCGGCTTCAAGGGCGTCAAGCGCCGGTTCACCAAGACGGGCGAGAGTGGCGGCATCACCGTGATCGACGATTACGGCCATCATCCGGTGGAGATCATGGCCGTGCTCAAGGCCGCGCGGCAGGCGGGCGTGCGCGAGGTGATCGCGGTGGTGCAGCCGCATCGCTACACGCGGCTGCAGTCGCTGTTCCCCGAATTCTGCACCTGCATGAACGACGCGGGCACGGTGATCGTCGCCGACGTGTATGCGGCCGGCGAAACCCCGATCCCGGGCGTGACGCGCGACGCGCTGGTGGACGGGCTGCGTGCCAACGGCCACCGCAGCGTGGTGCCGCTGCCGGGGCCGGAGCATCTGGCCGAGATGATCCACGCGATCGCCAAGTCCGGCGACATGGTGGTGTGCCTCGGCGCGGGAAACATCACGGCTTGGGCCGGTGCGCTGCCGGCGCAGTTGGCGGAACTGCAGGGCTCGTCGACGAGGCGGTCGGCATGAGCGCGGTAGAAGCGGCCCTCACCCCGACCCTCTCCCGTAAAGCACGGGAGCGGGAGTTTTTCCTTCTCCCTCTCCCCTTGCGGGAGAGGGCTGGGGTGGGGGGTCAGCACGCACGATGATGCCCGCTCCATCCACCCCCCACCTCATCGACCGCCTGCCGACCCTGACCGGCCGCGTGCAACCGAACGCACCGCTCGGCCCGCAAACCTGGTTTCGCGTCGGCGGCGGCGCCGAAGTTCTGGTGCGCCCCGCCAACCCGACGGATCTCGCGCGTCTGCTGCACGGTCTCCCGGCCGATGCGCCGCTGACGGTAATGGGCGCCGCCTCCAACCTGATCGTGCGCGATGGCGGCATCACCGGGGTTGTGGTTCGGTTAGCCCGCGGCTTCAGCAGCATCGTGGTGGAGGCTGACGGCATCGTCGCCGGCGCGGCCGCGCTGGACACCACTGTCGCCGAACATGCTGTGGCCGCAAGCCTGGCCGGTTTGGAATTCCTGTCCGGCATTCCCGGTTCGATCGGCGGCGCCGTGGCCATGAACGCCGGCGCCTATGGCGGCGACGTCGCCGGTTGCCTGGATTGGGCGGAGATCGTCACGTCCTCCGGGCTCGTGCGACTGCCCGCGCAAGCCCTGAAGTTCGCCTACCGTCACGCGGCACTGCCCGCCGGTGCCGTCGTGGTGCGCGCCCGTTTCCGCGCCCAGCCCGGCGAGCCGGCGATCATCGCGTCCCGCATGGCCGAGATCCGCGCCAACCGCGAAGCGACCCAGCCCGTCCGCGCCCGCACCGGCGGTAGCACGTTCCGCAACCCGCCGGATATGAAGGCGTGGGAGTTGATCGACGCCGCCGGCTGCCGTGGCCTGCGCCGAGGCGGCGCCCAGGTGAGCGAGAAACACTGCAATTTCCTGCTCAACACCGGCGACGCAACCGCATCCGACCTGGAGGGGCTGGGCGAGGAAGTGCGCCGCCGGGTCCACGCGCTCAGCGGGGTCACGCTGGAGTGGGAAATCAAGCGCGTGGGCATCCCGGCGGGCCGGCCGGAGGTGGTCGCATGACGACCGTGGCGGTGCTGTACGTCGGCATTTCGGCCGAGCGCGAGGTCAGCCGTGCCAGCGGGACGCAGGTGATCGCCGCGTTGCGCGAAGCGGGCTTCGACGTGCGTCCGGTGGAAGTCGGCCCCGATCTGGCCGTGCTCGTCGCCGCGCTCACCCCGGCGCCGGACGTGGTGTTCAACGCGCTGCATGGCCGGTTCGGCGAGGATGGCACGATCCAGGGCGTGTTGGACTGGTTAGGCATTCCCTATACGCATTCCGGCGTCCGCGCCTCCGCCGTGGCGATGGACAAGCAGGCGGCGAAGGCCGTGTTCGTGGCCGCTGGGCTGCCGGTGGCAGAGGGCCGGGTCATGCCCATGTCCGAACTGGCGGACGCCGATCCGTTCGAGCTGCCATATGTCGTGAAGCCGGTGAACGAAGGCTCCTCCGTTGGCGTCGAGATCATGCGCAAGGGTGGCAACCACCGCGCCGAAGTGGCACGGACCTGGCAGTACGGCACGCACGCGCTGGTGGAGGAATACATCCCCGGGCGGGAGTTCACCGTCGGCGTTCTCGGCGACCGCGCGCTGACCGTGACCGACATCACGCCGGCGGCAGGGTTCTATGACTACCAGGCCAAGTATGGCGAGGGTGGCAGCGCGCACGCGCTTCCGGCCCGGGTGCATCCGGACGTGTTCGCCAGCGCCTTGGACATCGCCCTTCGTGCGCACCAGGCGCTCGGCTGCCGGGGGGCGTCGCGCTCGGACTTTCGCTACGACGACACCAAGGGTGAGCCCGGCCGTCTCGTGCTGCTGGAAGTGAACACCCAGCCCGGTCTGACGGCCACGTCGCTGCTACCGGAACAGGCGGCCTACTTAGGAATGTCCTTCCCGGCGCTGTGCACCTGGATGGTTGAGAACGCCGCATGCCGCGTGTGAAGGAAACCTCCCTGCGCCAGCCGCGCGATGTGTCCAAGCGCCCGTCGCGGCTGAAGCTGCTGCTGCGGCGGCAAAGGCGTTTCCTACGCCCGGCGTTGTGGGGCATGGCCGGCTTCGGCATCGTCATGGTCGGCATCCTGCTCGTGCACTCCGCCCAGCCCGGCGGCACGGTGGCGCGGCTGCGGGACGGGATCGCGTCGGCCGCCAACATGCGGGTGCAGGATATCGTCGTCGAGGGGCGCAACAACACGCCGGAACCGCTGGTGGATGCGGCGCTCGGCGTGCACCGCGGCGACTCCATGCTCGGCTTCTCGATCGGCAGCGCCCGGCAGCGGCTGGAAACACTGTCCTGGGTGGAGCACGCCACCGTCGAACGCCGCCTGCCCGGCACCCTGGTGGTGAACCTGGTGGAGCGGCGGCCGTACGCGATCTGGCAGCACGAGGGCAAGTTCGTGCTGATCGACCGCGACGGCCAGGTGGTCGCCAACGAGGACGTGGCTGCCTTCGGCGAGCTACCCTTGGTGGTCGGCCCCGGCGCACCCCAGGCTGCCACGGCACTGCTCGAGGCATTGGCCGCGCAGCCGCAGTTGAAGGCTCGCGTGGTTGCCGCGGTGCGCGTGGGCGAGCGCCGCTGGAACCTGCGGATGAAGAACGGCACCGACGTGCTGTTGCCCGAGGGTGCCGAGCCGCAGGCGCTGGCCAAGCTCGCGGAACTGCAATCCGCCGATGCGCTGCTGGACCGCCCGTTGACCGTGGTGGACATGCGCCTGGCCGACCGGCTGGTGGTGCGCCCGCAGCAAGCAGCGCCGCCGACGGCACCACCGGGTAAAAAGGCGTGAACGAGATGTCCCGCCGGCTCGCGCTGCCGCCTCCCATGCCGCCCTCCGTGGAGAAGGAACCGCCGGCGCGCCGTGTACTGCGCGCGGGGCCGTTCGGTGTGCTCGATATCGGCACGAACAAGGTCGTCTGCCTGATCGGCCGCACCGAAAGCGACGGCTCGTTGCGCGTGCTCGGTATGGGCTGGCAGCGCGGCCGGGGCGTGCGCGGCGGCGGCATCACCGACCTCGAGGAAGCCGAGCGCGCCATCCGCGGCGCCGTAGCCCAGGCCGAGGACATGAGCGACCACCGGCTGCGCTCCGTCACCGTGAACCTGACATGCGGCCAGCCCGAAAGCCGGCTGTTCAACGTGCAGTGGCCGGTGGGTGGGCGTGCGGTGACGGCGGCCGACATCCGCCGGGTCGTGCAGGAGGGCAGGGGCCGCGCGATCACCGAGGGGCGGGAGACAATTCACGCCTTGCCGTTGACGTTCAGCGTCGACGAGACGCCCGGCGTCGCCGACCCTCGCGGCCATCACTGCGAGATCCTCACCGCCCGGCTGCACGTGATCGACGCGATGAGCATGGCGCTGCGCAACCTCGGCGCCACCGCGCAGCGCGCCGAGTTGGAGATTGGCGAACTGGTGTCCGCGCCCATGGCCGCCGGGCTGTCCACCCTGGTGGCGGACGAGCGCGAACTGGGCGCGACCGTGATCGACATGGGCGCTGGCACCACGGGCATGGCGGTGTTCTCCGAGGGCCAGCTGCTGCACACGGCGCAGTTGCCCGTCGGCGGCCAGCACGTGACCAACGACATCGCCCGGCTGCTGAGCACCACGGTCGCCGCGGCCGAGCGGGTGAAGACGCTGAACGGCTCCGCCCAGGGCAGCCCCGACGACGAGCGCGAGATGCTGACCGTACCGATGGTTGGCGAGGACGAGCACGCGCACGCGAAATACCCGCGCTCGATGGTGGTTTCGATCATCAAGCCGCGCCTGGAGGAAACGTTCGAAATGGTGCGCGACCGGCTGGAGGGCGCCGGGCTCGGCCGCGCTGCCGGCACGCGCGTCGTGCTGACCGGCGGTGCCAGCCAGCTGGTCGGCGCGCGGGAGATGGCGGGGCGGATCCTCGGCGGACGCCAGGTGCGCCTGGGCCGGCCCGACCCGCGGCTGCTGCGCGGCCTGCCCGATTCCGCCACCGGGCCGGGCTTTGCGGTCTCGGCCGGATTGCTGCTGTGGGCGGCCGGCGAGGGCCGATCGCTCAGCGACCTCGACCTCAGTGTGGAGGAGCGGCCCGCCGGGCTGGTCCGCCGCATCGTGAGTTTCCTGAAGGACCGGGTGTGATGCGCGGTCCGAGCCAACGACCGTCACGCCAGGCCTCGAGCCTGGCATCCACGGGGTCAAGCCGCCGCCTGCCTTGCCCGGGAGCCTCGGTTCCCGCGCTCAAGGCCGGCGGAACGGCCACCCCGTGGATGGCCGGATCAAGTCCGGCCATGACGGCATTCTCTTTGCACAACCCGCTTTAACCGGAGGAACCGCATGACCCTCAACCTCACCATTCCGCAGCAGCTGCACACCGATTTCACCCCCCGGATCACCGTTATCGGGGTTGGCGGCGGTGGCACCAATGCCGTCGACAACATGATCGCGCTGAACCTGCAGGGCGTGGATTTCGTCGTCGCCAACACCGACGCGCAGCAACTGATGCATAGCCGGGCCGACCGCCGCATCCAGCTTGGCCCACACCTGACGCAGGGCCTCGGCGCCGGCGCCAAGCCCGAGATCGGCCGCGCCGCCGCCGAGGAAGCCAGCGAGGAGCTGGCCCGCCACCTCGAGGGCACGCACATGGTGTTCATCACCGCCGGCATGGGCGGCGGCACCGGCACCGGCGCCGCGCCGGTGATCGCCCGTATGGCCCGCGAGCGCGGCGTGCTGACGGTCGGCGTGGTCACCAAGCCGTTCACCTTCGAGGGTGGCCGCCGCGCCAAATCCGCCGAGGCCGGCATCGCCGAGCTGCAGAGCTACGTGGACACGCTGATCGTGATCCCGAACCAGAACCTGTTCCGCCTGGCCAACGAGCGTACCGGCTGGAAGGAAGCGTTCAAGATGGCCGACCACGTGCTATACATGGGCGTCCGCGGCGTCACCGACCTGATGATGGCGCCCGGCTTGGTGAACCTGGACTTCGCCGACATCCGCACGGTGATGGCCGAGATGGGCAAGGCCATGATGGGCACCGGCGAGGCCGAGGGCGAGAACCGCGCCATCCGCGCCGCCGAGGCTGCCATCAGCAACCCGCTGCTGGAGGACACCTCGATGGCCGGCGCGCGCGGCCTGCTGATCAACATCACCGGCGGCGAGGACATGACGCTGTTCGAGGTGGACCAGGCGGCCAACCGCATCCGCGAGGAAGTGGCCGACGACGCCAACATCATCTTCGGCTCCGCGGTGGACGACAATTTGTCCGGCCGTGTGCGCGTGTCGGTGGTGGCGACCGGCATCGACACGGTGCTGCCGCAGGCCGAAGCGACACGTCCGCGTCTGGTGGCGGTCGGCAATGGTGGGGCCGTCGCCGTCGCGCAGCCGATGATGGCGGTCGCCCAGCCGATGGGAATGCAGCAGCAGGCGGCTCCGGCGCCCGCCATGCATCAGGCCTCGGCACCGGTCAGCCTGATGGGCGCCCCGGTATTGCCGCAAGCTGCCGAACAGGAGCCAGCCCCCGCGCCGGCTCCGGCTCCGGCCCCGGTGGAGATGGCGCGGCCGCGCCCGCAGCCGATGCCGATGGCCGCCCCCGCGGCTGCCCCGGCCCGCACGGCGCCCCCCGCTCGCGGGTTGTTCGCCGAGCAGCCCTCCGCCCCTCCGGTGCAGGCACCAGCGCCGCGAAACAGCCTGTTCGGCATCGTGACCGGCGCCATCCGCGGCCGGGCCGCACCGCAGCCGATGGCCGAGGCCCCGCGGTCCGAGCCGGCGTTTCCGAGCCATGCCGACCCGGCACCGACCGTGCGTCCCGCCCAGACGGAGGAGATGGGGCTCGACATCCCCGCCTTCCTGCGCCGCCAGTCGTCCTAGCCTCTCTCTCTCTCTCTCCCTCTCCCGCTGGCGGGAGAGGGCCGGGGTGAGGGTGCGAAAGCGTCCGAAGGTCCGGTTCCAGCAGCAAAGCGGCCCTCACCCCCGCCCTCTCCTGTGCAGAACGGGAGAGGGAGAACGCGGCTGAATTGTTTAGAATCAAAGTATTGAACCGTAATATCCGGCAACAATGATTGACTTGGACATCCCGGGAGCAGGCCATAGTTTGCTTTCGGGTTGCTCTGCAGCATCCCCGACTCGAAACACGGGCCTCGGCCCTGCAAGGCGACGACGGAATGGATGGACTGCCCTCTGACTTCACCTACTCACCGCGGTCGCGCCAGCGTACGTTGGCGGCCCCGATCGGATGCGTTGGGGTGGGGCTGCACACTGGGCAGCGGATCGAACTGACGCTGGAGCCTGCCCCGGCCGGCAGCGGTATCGTGTTTCGCCGCACCGATCTCGGCGCCGACATCGCCGCCCGCTACGACAATGTCACCGATACACGCCTTTGCACCGTCCTTTCGGCCCCGGACTCGCCCGAAATTCGGGTCGGTACCGTCGAGCACGTGATGGCCGCCCTGGCCGCCTGCGGCATCGACAACGTGATCGTGGCCGTCGATGGGCCGGAGATCCCGGTGCTGGATGGGTCTGCCGCACCGTTCGTGTTCCTGGTGGACTGCGCCGGCGTCGTCGAGCAGGACGCACTGGTTCGCACCGTCGAGGTGCTGCGCCCGGTCCGGGTGACCGAGGGCGAGGCGTTCGCGGAACTGCGTCCCGCCGTCGCGGGCGGGTTCGAAATGGCGGTTTCGATCGACTTCGCAGCCGTCGCAATCGGGCGCCAGTCGCTGACCTTGCGCGTGACCGAAGGCAGCTTCCGGCGCGACTTGGCTTCGGCCCGCACGTTCGGTCTCGCATCCGACATCGCCGGGCTGCAAGCGGCCGGGCTGGCACGCGGTGGTAGCTTGAAGAATGCGGTCGTGGTCGACGGGGGCCGGGTGCTGAACCCCGGTGGCCTGCGCATGACGGACGAGTTCGTGCGCCACAAGGCGCTGGACGCGGTTGGCGACCTGGCGATGGTCGGTGCCGTGCTGCAGGCCCGCTTCATCGCGCACCGGCCGGGACACTCGATCAATAACAAGCTGCTCCGGGCGCTGCTGGCGGACCGGTCTGCCTGGACGCTGGTAGACGCGCCGTCGTATGGCGGCTGGGGCGCCGTCCCGGTCGCGGCAGCCGCCGCCCCGGTGTAGCCGGGTCAGCCCGGGCGGTAGTCCAGCCGCTGGGCGAGCCAACTCCGCAAGGCGATCTGCCCGCTCGCATCTGCGACGACGGCCGCTGTGGTCGTGGTCGCCGCCGGTGCCGCGACCGTTCGCACGCCCAGCGCGCTCGCTTGTGCCTGCACGGTCGCCGTGCCCATCGCCTGGGTGGCAGCATGGCGCCAGAGTGCCACGATCGAGGCGGGCGTGAATTGCGGCAGGACCATCGCCACATCCAGATCCGATGCCGCCGCCGTCGCATACCAGGCGCGCCGCAACGCCTCGTCGCCTTGACGGCTGGCCAGCAGTTCGGACATCGCGGGCACGCTGGGGAACGCCGGGTCGCGCTGGTTCGCTTCGTCCATGCAGCCGAACGAGAATAGCGGCTGCGCGCCGATCGAGCCGATCACCTGCGCCATTTCGGCGACCCGGCGGCCATGCAGGCACACCACGTCGACCTGACCCTGTCCAAGTGCGTCCATCGCGGCCGTGTCCGAAAGGCCGAACAGCGGCTCCCACTTCGCGCCGAGCAGTTCGAGGGCGAGCATCGCCGGCAGCTCCGGCCCGGTCGAGTTGATGGCGGCGATGCGCACGGGAAAGCCGCCCATGACGCGGGCAACCGATAGCCGGCTGACCACCAGCCCCGGGGTGACCCCGGCCAGGGCCGGCACCCAGTGGGCGACGTCGAACCGGGCGCGCGGGTCGCCGACCAGCGAGGCCATCGCCGCGGAGCCGGGCAGCAGCATCGCCGTGCTGCCGTCGGGGACGATCCGTGCCTCGAACTGGTTTGCGGCGGTCACGCCATCGGCGCCGCCCACGACGTCCTTGCGGATCTGGGTGCCGGGGGGCAGGGCGCGACCCAGGCCGGGGCTCAGCCACTCGGCCCAGGAATCGGCGGGACTGCCGCCGGGGCCGCCGACCAGGAGGGTGGCACTGTCGGGGAAGGGGGGCGCGGCGGGTGAGGCGGCTATCGTCGCCGCTATCGTGGCCGAGCCGAGGAAGAGGCGACGTGTTATCGCTGCCGTCACGGGGTTGATCCCTGCTGTTGCTTCGCTGTCGTAGCCGGGTTGGCCATTTGCGCCAAATCGGGCAAGGCCAAGTCAGGAGTCATAGGCGACCAGGGACTCGAACGGCACGCCCAGCTTGGCGCGGCCCCCCAGGAAGGTCAGTTCGATCAGCGCGGCGGCGCCTGGCACGTCGGCCCCGACCGCTTTCAGGAGCGCTATTCCGGCCGCCATGGTGCCCCCGGTCGCCAGCAAATCGTCCACGATCACGACGCGCTGGCCCGGGGTCACGGCGTCCGCCTGGATCTCCAGCCGGTCGGTGCCGTATTCCAGGGCGTAGTCGTGGCCGATCACGCGGCCGGGCAGCTTGCCGCGCTTGCGCAGCATGACGAAGCCGCAGCCGAGCTTCAGCGCCAGCGGGGCGGCCAGCAGGAAGCCGCGGGATTCGACGCCGGCCAGCAGGTCCGGCTGCCACTGGCGCACGCGGTTGGCCAGCCGCCCCATCGCAACCTGCCACGCATCGGGGTGCCGCAGCAGCGTGGACACGTCGTAGAACAGGATCCCCGGTTTCGGAAAATCCGGGATAGCGGCGATGTGGTCCTTCAGATCCATGAGGCGTCCTTCGATCAGGGCCAAAACGAGCGCGGCCGGTTCCTATAGCCGCCCACGCCGCGTTGCGCTAACCCGGCCATATGTCCCGTCCCTTCGCCGCCACCGTCATGGGGCTCGCCTTCATCGTCATCTACGTCGCGGCGGCGATCACCCTGCCCGATATCCTCCCATCGAACTGGATCGTGCAGGCGCTGTATTTCCTCGTGGCCGGGGTGGTCTGGGTGTTCCCGGTGCGCTGGCTGATGCTGTGGAGCGTCCATAAGCGCTGACTGCTTCACAGGACCGTCATCGTACTGCCACTGTGGCGTAACAGCGGGGCACTACTCCGCGGCCGACATGTTCTGGGAGCGCTTTGAATGAATCGTCGCAGCCTGCTTGGGGGCGCTGCCGCCCTTGCCTTGGCGCCAGCCGTCGCCGTTCGGGCGCAGGACGCCCGCACCCGGGTCGTGTTCTGGCACGCGATGACGGGGTCGCTCGGCGACGAGGTGAACCGCCTGGCGAACGCGTTCAACGCGTCGCAGGCGCAGTTCGAGGTGCAGCCGGTGTTCAAGGGCACCTATCCGGAGACGCTGACCGCCGCCATCGCCGCCTTCCGCGCCGGGCAGGCGCCGAACCTGGTGCAGGTGTTCGAGGTTGGCACCGGCACGATGCTCGCCGCCGGCGCCGCGGTGAAGCAGGCTTGGCAGCTGGTGCAGGAGACCGGCGTCGCGATCAAGCCCAGCGACTACATCCCCGCCGTGCGCGGCTATTACAGCCTGGCGGACGGTCGGATGGCGTCGGTGCCGTTCAACTCGAGCACGGCCGTGATGTGGATCAACAAGGACGCGTTCGAGAAGGCCGGGCTCGATCCCGCCAAGCCGCCCACCACGTATGACGAGGTGCAGGCCGCCGGCGAGGCGCTGCTGGCCAAGTCGGCCGTGCCGATCCCGATCTCGACCGGTTGGTTCTCGTGGATCCAGCTGGAGGAATATGCCGCCATCCACAATATCGCCTTCGCCAGCGACGGCGATGGGTTCGACGGGCTGGGCGCCGAACTGCAGCTGAACAAGCCCGATTTCGTCAAGCAGATGCAGCGCTTCCTGGACTGGCAGAAGGCCGGCTTCTTCAAGTACGGGGGCCGCGACAGCCAGGCCGACGCCGTTTTCCTGTCGGGCCAGGTCGGCATCGGCTTCAACAGCTCGGGCGAGCGCGGCGACCTGATCAAGAGCGCCAAGTTCCAGTGGGCCCCCGCCTTCCTCCCCTACGACCCGGCGATTACCAAGCAGCCGATCAACTCCATCATCGGCGGCGCCAGCCTGTGGACGATGACCGCGCCGAACCGCACGGCGGCGGACTACAAGGCGGTGGCCGAGTTCCTCGCCTTCCTCGCCCATCCGCAGAACGCGGCCGATTGGCACCAGCACACGGGCTACGTGCCGGTCACGCTGGCCGGCTACGAGCTGTCCAAGAAGGAAGGCTACTACGAGAAGAATCCCGGCACCGAACTGCCGATCGAGCAGCTGACCCGCGGCACGGTGACGGCCAACAGCCGTGGCCTGCGGCTGGGCCGGCTGCCCGAGATCCGCAACATCATCTACGAGGAAGTGGAGAAGGCGCTGCAGGGCCAGCAGACCGCCCAGGCGGCGATGGACAGCGCGACCTCCCGCGGCAACCGCGTGCTGCGCGAGTTCGAGAAGTCCGTGCACACTTGATGCCCCCCTCGTCATGCCAGGCCTTGAGCCTGGTATCCACGGCGTTCCGCAAACGCCGGCCCGGCTGTGTTGCATGCGATGTCGCCAGCACTCGCCTGACGTCACGAGCCCAACCCCGTGGATACCAGGGTCGAGCCCTGGCATGACTGTGATCTAGGCTATGCGCCGGACCATCTTCCCCGGCTGGGTCCTGCCGGTCGGCCTCGTTCTGCCGCAGCTTGCGCTGACGGTGGTGTTCTTCCTGCTGCCGGCGGGCGAGGCCGTCTGGTCCAGCTTCACGCGCACCGATCCCTTCGGCTTGTCCGAGGTATTCGTAGGGCTGGAGAATTTCTCCGATCTGTTCGGTGACCCGCTCTATGTGCAGACGATCTGGCGCACCGTCGGCTTCGTGGCGGCGGTGTGCGTTCTGTCCATGGCGACGGCGCTGCTGCTGGCGGTGATGACCGACGGGGTGGTGCGTGGCCGCTCGTTCTACCGCACCATGCTGATCTGGCCGTATGCGGTGGCGCCGGCCGTGGCGGGGGTGATCTGGTTGTTCCTGCTGCACCCGCAGATCGGCCTGCTCGGGCGCTGGCTGAACCACCTGGTCGGCTGGGACTACGCGCTAAACGGGCCCGAGGCGATGCTGCTGGTGATCCTGGCCAGTGCGTGGAAGCAGGTGAGCTACAACTACATCTTCTTCGTCGCCGGGCTGCAGTCGATCCCGCGCACCGTCACCGAGGCGGCCCGCATGGACGGCGCCCGCGGGTGGCATCGCTTCCGCACCATCACGCTGCCGCTGCTGATGCCGACGGTGTTCTTCCTGCTGGTGGTGGACGTGGTCTACGCCGCGTTCGACACGTTCGGCCCGATCTGGGCGCTCACCCAGGGCGGCCCGGGCAAGTCCACCGAAACACTGCTGGTGAAAGTCTACCGCGACGGCGTGATCAACCTCGATTTGGGGTCGTCATCGGCGCAGTCGGTGGTGCTGATGGCGGGGGTTATCGTGCTGGTGGCGCTGCAATTCCGCTTCCTGGGCCGGCGCGAGACATGAGCGAAGACGTTCTTCTCCCTCTCCCCTTGCGGGAGAGGGCCGGGGTGAGGGGTGTCACGCCACCCGACCCGGCCTTGGCGCGCGCGGCCACCCCTCCCCCAACCCCCTCCCTCAAGGGGAGGGGGCTTTCACTTAACTGGCTTCCCCACGCGGTTCTCATCCTCGGCGTGCTGCTGTTCGCGCTGCCGATCTGGATGCTGCTCGCCGGGTCGACGCAGGAGGCTGGGACCATCGCGCGGGGCGGGCTGTCGCTGATCCCCAATCTGTCGGGCTTCGGTGTCTACGCCGACGTGCTGGCCAGTGGCGGGGCTGGGGCGCAGCCGGTGTGGCGGATGTTGCTGGTGTCGTTCGGCATGGCGCTGGCGATCGCATTCGGCAAGATCGTCATCTCGGTGCTGTCCGCCTACGCCGTCACCTTCTTCAGCTGGCCGCTGCGCATGGTGGCGTTCGGCATCATCTTCATCACCCTGATGCTGCCGGTGGAGGTGCGGATCATCCCCACCTACGCCGTCATGGCCGGGTTCGGCATGATCAACACGTTCGGCGGCCTCACCGTACCGCTGATCGCGTCGGCCACGGCCACCCTGCTGTTCCGCCAGGTCTTCCTCGCCATCCCCGACGAATTGGTGGAGGCGGCACGGATGGACGGCGCCGGGCCGTGGCGGTTCCTCAAGGACATCCTGCTGCCCGTGTCCGCCGCCAACGTCGCGGCGCTGTTCGTGATCCTGTTCGTCTATGGCTGGAACCAGTACCTGTGGCCGCTGCTGGTCGCCACCGACCCGCGGCTCGATACGATCGTCATCGGCATCGTGAAGATGATCGGAGTCGAGAACGCGGTGGAGTGGAACCGCGTGATGGCCGTCGCCGTGCTGGCCCTGCTGCCGCCGGTCGCGGTGGTGCTGCTGATGCAACGCTGGTTCGTGGCCGGCCTGACCGAGAGCGACAAATAGATGGCCACCCTTCAACTCGAAGGCCTGCGCAAAAGCTTCGGCGAAACCGCCATCCTGCAGGGGATCGACCTCACCCTGCACGACGGCGAGATGCTCGTCATCGTCGGCGCGTCCGGCTGCGGCAAATCCACCCTGCTCCGCCTGGTGGCCGGCCTGGAGACGGCGACGGCCGGGCGCATCCTGCTCGATGACCGCGACATCACCCGCCTCGACCCGGCGGCGCGCGACATCGCCATGGTGTTCCAGAACTACGCGCTGTATCCCCACATGACGGTGGCCGAGAACATGGCGTACGGCCTGCGCATCCGCGGCATGGCGAAGGACGCGATCGCCGCCCGCGTGCAGCAGACGGCGGATCTGCTGGGGTTGGGCGCGCTACTGGCCCGCCGTCCGCGCCAGTTGTCCGGCGGCCAGCGCCAACGCGTCGCCATGGGCCGGGCGATCGTGCGCGAACCAAAACTATTCCTGTTCGACGAGCCGCTCTCGAACCTGGACGCGTCGCTGCGGGTGCAGATGCGGGCCGAGATCCGCCAATTGCAGCGCCGCCTGGGTGTCACCAGCCTGTATGTGACGCACGATCAGGTGGAGGCGATGACGCTGGGCGACCGCCTGCTGGTGCTGCACCAGGGCGTCCCCGTGCAGTTCGCGCCGCCGATGGAGATCTTCGAGCGTCCGGCCACCACCTACGTCGCCGGGTTCATCGGCGCGCCGGCGATGAACTTCCTGTCCGCGGTGGCGAGTGGCGACGGGCGCTCCGCCCGCCTCGCCTCGGGGCACGAACTCGCTCTGCCACAGGATGTGGGCCGATCCGCCGCCGTGACGCTCGGCATCCGGCCGGAGCACATCGACCTCGCACCGGGCGGCTTGCCGATGCACGTCGACCTGGTCGAGCCGCTCGGGTCGGAGACGCTGGTCCACGGCCACCTGGCGGACGGCACCAGGCTGCTGGTGAAACAGGCCGGCGCGCTGCCGATCGGCGATGCGCTCTCGGTCGCCTTTCCCGCCGCCGCGCTGCATTTGTTCGGCGGCGACGGCCGCCGTATCTGACATCGTCATGCCAGGGCTTTAAGCCGCTACTGTCCGGTTCGCCCGAAAACCAATTGGATCAGTGTTTTTACCGTCATGCCAGGGCTTGACCCTGGTATCCACGGCCGTCCGCCGACACCGGCTCGGCCGTGTTGCACGCGTCAGTGCCAATCGCCTGTCTGACGTCATGAGCCCAAACCCGTGGATACCAGGGTCAAGCCCTGGCATGACGGTGTTAATGCGTTGTGACGACCAATTCCCACGTCTGGGGGCCGTCCGCGATCCGGCGGATGGTATAGATCACGGGCTGCGTGCCGAAATCCAGGTTCACCTTGGCCTGGCAGGTTCGTGCCCATTTCTGGTCGTAATCGATCTCGTGCACGTCCGTCAGGCCGATGATGCGGGCCGTCTTGGTACGGACCAACTGGCCTTGAACGCCCTGAATCGCCAACTGCGACGTGCAGGTCGGAAGAGCTGTATCCTGCCGCAGACCAGCGGGCTTACCGGTCGGAAGCCGGGGGGTCTCGGGCAAAACGGGGGCCGGCGTGGTGTTCGGAATGCCGGACACCAGCAAGCCCACGAACATCGCCGCGACGGCCACTGTGAATATCAGCTTCCCGCCGCTGGCGAGATGCGCCTCGGTAAAGGGTAAGTGAAATCGCATAATTCGGCCAGACGTTAAAAGATCGAAAGTAAGGCCAAACCGGCTTTAACCCATCGTCAATCAATCGTGATTTTATACCGCGGCAGGCTCCTCCTCGGCGAGGATCTTCTCCGGCGCGGGTGGCTGCAGCTGCCAGGGCACGCCGATGACCGCGATGTCCTTGCCGCCGTTGCGCAAAAGGGCGGAGCGCAGCTTGCGCTCGCGGTGCGTGTGCATCACGCCCTGCCACCAGCGTTTCTCCACCAACTGAGGCAGCACCACTGCGACCGGGCGGCCGGGCTCGCAACCGCCTTGTTCCTCGATCAGCCGCAGCAACGGGCCGAGCACGCTGCGATACGGCGAGGCGCGGACGAGCAGCGTCGGCACCGGCAGACCGGCCTGGCGGGCGGGGCGCTCGACGCAATGGTCCCATTGGCTGCGAATGGATTTCTCTGTTCCTCGGCATCCGGCCCCTCCAACTCGGTGCAGTGCAGCGCCGTCACGTCCGGTGACAGGCCCAGAGCGAAGCTGACGGCGTTGCGGGCAACGCGGTCCCAGCGGGCGATCGGGATGATCACGCGCGGCGGACGATAGCGGTGCAGGTCCAGCGGGGCGTCGTGGCTCTGCAGCAATTGGCGGTCGAGCCCGGCGTAGTAGTGATGCACCCCCCGCAGCAGCAGCAGGGTCGCAGGGATCACCACCACGGTCAGCCACGCGCCCTCGGTGAACTTGGCGGCCAGGATGATGGCCAACGCGAGCCCGGTCGACACCGCGCCGACGCCGTTGATCCACAGGCGCGTCCGGTCTGCGCGGCCGTGTCCGTTGCGATGCCAGTGCGCCGCCATGCCGGCCTGCGACAGGGTGAAGGACAGGAATGCGCCCACTGCGAATAACGGGATCAGCCGGTCCGTGATGCCGCCGAACACCGTCAGCAGCAGCCCGGCGCCGGCCGCCAGAAACAGGATGCCTGCCGTATAGACCAGCCGGCGGCCAGGCAGCGCGAACGCCGACGGCAGGAACCTGTCCGTGGCCACTTGGCGGCACAGCCGGGGAAAGCCCACGAACGAGGTGTTCGCCGACAGGCACAGCACGGCCAGCACGCTGGCGATCGTCACGTAATACAGCCAGTCCCGCCCATGCACCGCGGCGACCAGTTGCGACAGCACGCTCTGGTAGCCGGGCTTGGTCTGGTCCATCGCCATGATGCCGTAATGGCTGCACAGGTACGCGATGCCGCCCAGCAGCAGCCCCAGCACGGCCACGATCACGGCCAGCGTGCCGTGGGCGTTGCGGGTGCGCGGCTCGCGGAAGGCGCCGACGCCGTTGCTGACCGCCTCCACCCCCGTCATCGCCGTACACCCGGCGGCGAAGGCACGCAGCAGCAGCCAGATCGAGAACGCCTGCGTCGCCGCGGGAAGCGCCGGCGGTGGCACCACGGGCGTGCCATCCCCCGTCACCAGCTTCCACACGCCGAGCAGCAGCACCGCCCCCAATCCGGCGATGAACAGATAGGTCGGCACCGCCAGCGCGAGCCCCGATTCCTTGGTGCCGCGCAGGTTCACCAGCGTGACCAGCGCCAGCACCGCCAGACACAGCGGCAGGGTGTAGCGCTGCAGCACCGGCAGCGCCGAGGTCAGCGCGGCGATGCCGGCCGAGATGCCGACGGCCACGTTCAGCATGTAGTCCACCATCAGCGCCGCTGCTGCCAGCAGCCCGGCGCCGGTGCCCAGGTTCTCGCGTGCCACGGTGTAGGATCCGCCGTTGGACGGATACGCGGTGATGGTCTGCCAGTACGACAGGAACAGCACCGCCAGCAGCACCAGGATCACGATGGTGATCGGCCCCATGCTGCCTAGCCCCGCCGCACCCAGCGGCACCAGGACGGTCAGCGCCGCTTCGGGACCGTAGGCCGCGGACCCCAGCCCATCCAGCCCCATCGACGGCACGCCCTCGAGCACGCCGATCTTGTCGCCCTCCGCCTCGCGGTTGGCGAGGGTGCGGCCGAGAAGGGTGGACATGATCGACACGGCAGGCTCCTGAGGTGCTCGCCGGTGACTACGCGGGAGAGTGCGATCGGTCGCGTCAACCGGGGCCGGTTTGGCGCTGCTCGTAGCCAGTGCCGCCCGCATGCTGCGATCGCTGGATCGGTGCAGGGTCCTGGCACATCCACTGCAGCACAAGCAGAGGAACGGAGCACATGTTCGACGGCGGGTTTCTGAAGGCGCCGTTCATATCCTCCACCTTGTTGGCCGCCACGAAGCTGCTCCAGTCGAAGCTCGAGGTGATGGTCGCGCCGCAGATCCGGCTGGCGGTCTGCGCCTCCTCGGCGAGCTTGGGGTCCTCGTGAGCCATGGTCTGGCGCTGCGTGAGCGTCTGCGCTTCGCTGCAGGTGAAGCTGGCAAGCAGCGCGAAGGCTGAGAGGCTAAGCACGATTCCGGCATTCTTGTCGTCCCGGGCCGGTTTTATATCCTGGCCTCGAACCCGCAACCCCGACCGGCTCGCAGAGGTGACCCGAGGGGCGCGCTGCTCGCCGTCTACTCCACGCCGGGCCGCCCGCGTCCCCGCTTCACATCCGCCCGCGCCGCCTTGCCCTCCAGCCGCCGGTGTTTGCTGGCAAGCGTGGGGCGAGTCTTCACCCGATACACCGGCGCCACGGCCGCCGCCCGGACCAGCTCCGTCAACCGCTCGCGCGCATCGGCCCGGTTGCGCTCCTGCGTGCGGAACCGGTTGGCGGCGATCACAATGACGCCCTCGTTCGTCATGCGCCGCCCGGCCAGCACCGCCAGCCGCGACAGCACCGCCGGGCTCAGCGCCGGGCAGTGCGCGGCGTCGAACCGTAGCTGCACGGCCGTCGCGACCTTGTTGACGTTTTGGCCGCCCGGCCCGGCGGCGGCGATGAAGCGTTCCTCCAGCTCGGACTCGGCCAGGTGGATACGGGAGGTGATGCGCAGGCCGTCCATGGCGCCATCATAGCGGGTTCGCCCGGCCGCCGTACGCAAGGGTGGAGCAAGCTGTGCCCTGTAGCAGCAGCGTCGACCCGATGCAGACGCCGGGGCCGCCGGGGCCATCCTGGCGGCGGACATGCTCCGCCTCTCCGGCCGTGACCGTCAGCGCGCCGCCGACCATCCACCACAGCACGGTCCGCTTCAGCCCCCTTTGCTTCAGCAGAGTCATAACGGCCCCGGGATATGCAGGCGCGACACGGTCCAGCCGAGTTCGCGAACCAGTTCAACGCGGCCGCCATGGCCCTCCGCCATCAGTTCCAGCACGTCCAGACCCTCGCCGAAGCCGGGCTTGTCCGGCCCCCAACCATTGTCCCGCACGGCCAGGGTCAGGCCGCCGAGCCCCGAGGCCGGCCGGGCGATCTCCAGCGCGACCTCGATCTGGCCCGTCAGCCGCATGTGCAGGCCGTGCTTGACGGCATTGGTCACCATCTCGTGGGTGATCTGCAGCACGGTCGCGGTCAGTGACGCGGGGCAGCGTCCGGCGATCGTGACGCTGGTCTGGATGGTCTGCACCGGGTCGGCCATCAGCTCCACCACGGCGTGGCACAGCGTGCTCAGGCGCACGTCCAGCGGGGCCGGTGTTTCCGTCAGGCCAAACAGCGCGTCCGATATCCGCGCACTCAGGCGGATACGGCGTTCGATCTCGTCGGCGAGGGTGTTGCCCTCCGGGGTGGCCCGCAAGTCGGTGTTGGCGACCTGGGCGATGATCCGTTGCAACGCGTTCTTGGTGTGGTGGCGGAGCAGCCGCATCGGCAACACGTCGTCGGCCGGGTTGGGCCGCGTCATGACCGGCACGGATCGGGCGGGCGACGGCAGGTGGCGCAAGCGGGCGATGGCGGCGTGGGACATGGGATGCTCCGTGTTAGCCGGGCCATACTTGCGTGGGAAAATATCCCACGTCAAGGGTTCGTGGGGTTTTCTCCCACATTGCCTGTGCTACCACCGTCGGACGATCCGGAGTGACCCGTGTTGCCATGACCACTGCGCGTCCCGCGCCCGAGATGATGCTGCCGCCTCTGCGCCGCTTGCTGCGGCCCTTGGTGCGGCTGATGATTCGATGCGGCATCACCTTCCCCGCCGCGGCGGACATCCTGCGCGCCCTGTATGTGGAAGTGGCAGCGGCCGAACTCGGCCCGGACCGGACGGACAGCCGGGTCAGCCTGCTGACGGGCGTGCACCGCAAGGAGATCCGCCGCCAGCGCGACGCCGTGGACGAGACGCCCCCGCCGCTGGTGACCCGCAACGGCCAGCTGATCGCGACCTGGCTGGGTGCACCCGGCTACACCGATGCCTCCGGAGCACCGCTGCCGCTGCCCCGCACGGCGGAGGACGGGCCCAGCTTCGACCGGCTGGTGGAAAGCGTGACCCGCGATGTCCGCCCCCGCGCCGTGCTGGACGATTGGGTGAGCCAGGGGATCGCGACGATCGGTGCGGACGACCGGATCAGCCTCTCGGCCGACGCCTTCCTGCCGCAGCAGGGGCGGGAGGAGCAGCTGTTCTACTTCGCCCGCAACGTGCACGACCACATCGCGGCGGCGGCGGCCAACGTGCTGGCCTCCGGGCCGGCCCCCTTCCTGGATCGCAGCGTGCATTACGACCGGCTGACGCCGCAGGCCGCCGCCGAGCTGGAACGGGTCGGCCGGGAGGCGGCGCAACGCGTGCTGCTGGACATCAACCGGCAAGCGATGGCACTGGGCGCGGAGGAAGTGCCGGAGGGCAGCGTGGCTCGCCGGGTCAACTTCGGCATCTACATCTTGTCCGAAGACGAGCGGGGCGCGTGAAACGCCTGCTCTGGCTGTTGCTCGCAGGGCTGGCCGGTTGCTCGCATCCCGCTCCGCCCGTGGCCGTCGCGCCCAGCCCGGCTTTGTGCCGGATCGGCCCGGATGGCGCTCGCCCTGTCGCCGATCGCGGCATCGGTGGCACCGGGGCTGTCGTGCAATCGGCCGATCGCGGCATCGGCGGCACCGGCATCATCGGCGTGATCACCGGCTTCGCCAGCGTGTGCGTGGCTGGCGAGGAGGTGGCGTTGCCCCCCGGAGTCACCGCCCGCATGGACGAGGACCCGGCCCAGTTGAACGACCTGCGCGCCGGCCAGGTGGTCGCCATCGAGGCGGCGGGCCAGGACGGCGACTTGCAGGCCCGCCGCGTCGTCGTCCGCCACGCCGTGATCGGCCCGATCGAGGCAACCGGCCCCGGCACCATGACCGTCGCCGGCCAGCTCGTCGGCCTGACCGGGGCCACCGGCTCGGCGGTTGCGGCCAAGCCCGGCCTGTGGGTCGCGGTCAGCGGCCTGCGCATGGGCAACGGCATGATCGCCGCCACCCGCGTCGACCCGGCGCCGCCCGGCCGCCTGCTGGTACGCGGCGAGTTGGTGCGGATCTACGGAGCGACCCGCATCGGCTCGCTGCCGGTTCAACTGCCGTCCGACGTGAACTTGCCGGCGGGGTGGCCGGTCACGGTGACCGGGTTCATGCAGGGCGGGGTGCTGGTGGCCGACTCGGCGACGCTGGACGTGGCGAGCCAGAGCCCCTCGGCCTATTTCGGCCCGTCTGTTAGCAACTTCATCGTGGAGAGCTTCGTGTCCGTGTTGGCCGGCGGCTACCTGGTGGATCGGGACTTCGTTTCCGGCAGGGGTTTTGGGGTCGCAGGTACCCAGGACCGCGGCATCGCGCGCTACACGAGGGCCCCGGGCGGCTTAATCGCCACCGGGTTGCAGCCGGGCGGCGTGCCAGCCGGCCGATCCGGCACCTTCGCCCCGGCGCCATCCTTCCCAGGAGCGAGCGCGCGTGGCGCTTCGGGCGGCCCGGGTTTCGGCGGCTCCGGACTTGGCAGCCCCGGATTTGGCAGCCCCGGACTGGGTGGCCTCGGACTGGGTCTCCCCGGCATTGGCGCGCCTGGCGGCGGGTTTTCGCCATTCGGCGGCGGACTGGCTGGCCCTGGCGGCGCGGGACCGTCGCTTGCGGTGCCTGGGCGGCGTTAAAACTAGCCCGGCATCATCGCCTCGATCTCGGCATGGGTTGCTAAGCCCTGCAGCATGCCCGGAATGTCCCCTGCCATCAGCGATCGGCTCGCCGCGATCATCCCGCCATAGGCAGCCCGCGCCAGCCCGCCGCCCACGCTGACCCGGCGCACCCCCGCCTCGGCCAGCACCTGCAGCGGCACGGGCTTATCGCGGGGGCTGGCCATGACGTTCACCGGCCGGGGCGCGACCGCGGCGACCACGGTCCGGATCGCGTCCATCGAGGGCAGGCCCGGCGCATACAGGCAGTCCGCCCCCATTTCGGCAAAGGCCACCAGGCGGCGCACGGTATCGTCTAGGTCCGGCCGGCCGTGCAGGAAGTTCTCGGACCGCGCCGTGAGCACGAAGGGGTGTGGCGCCGATCGGGCGGCGGCCACCGCAGCTTTCACGCGCGCCACGGCATGATCGAACCCGTGGATCGGGTCGGCCGGGTTGGCCGTGGTGTCCTCGATCGTGCAACCGCACAGCCCGGCTTCGGCGGCGAGGCGCACGGTGACCGCGCAATCCTCCGGGGCCGGGCCGTAGCCGTCCTCCAGATCCGCCGAGACGGGCAGGGTGGTTGCCCGCACGATGTCGGACCCGTTGGCGATGGCTTCGGCGCGGGATACCGCCGCGCGGGCATCCTTGCGGCCGAGCATGAAGGCGAGCCCGGCCGACGTGGTCGCAAGGGCCTGGAAGCCGATATGGGTCAGGATGCGCGCGCTCCCGGCATCCCACGCATTGGCGATCACGAAGCAGCCTTGCTGATGGAGCGCGTGGAAGCGCTCGGCCTGGTCGGACACGGTCATGAGGGTACTCCTGCTCGGGCGAGGCGGATCAGCTCCGCCCGGATCGCATTGGCATCGGCCACGGGAGCGCGCCAGGGCACGCGCAGCACGGCCTCCTCCCGCGCCAGGTCGCAGCCATCCACGTCGACCGCCACCATGCGCCACCCCGGGCTGCCGGCGATGCGGTCCACGGCGTCGGCATGGTCGGCGGTCATGTGCTCGATCACTCCCGCCTCCGCCTCCGCCACGGCGGCCACCGCGTCCGGGTCGGGGGTCAGGTCGGCGGCGGCGAGGCGGTGGGCGCTGGCGAAGCCACCGATGAACTGGCCGCCGGTGGGGCGGATGCGCACCAGGCGGAAATCGGGCAGGTCGGCGTAGAACGCGGCGTAGCGGTGGCGCGCGACCCAGCGGGCTTTCAGCGCCGGGTCGGGCTCGGGCGAGGCGACGCCCATCACGGTCAGCCGGGGTGCGGTTTGCGGGTTGTCGTCGGTGGCCTCGCCCATGACCAGCAGGGCGCAGCGTCCGTCGGCCTGCAAGTGGCGGGTGTGGGCGGACAGGCCGGACAGCAGCACCAACAGCGACAAATCTGGCGCCGGGGCAGGGGTCACAAGGGCGGCGTAGGGCTGGCCGTCCTCCGCCGTCGCCAGGGTCGCTGCCCGGGCGCCGCGGAGGAGCTTGCGCGCCTGCCATACCATGGTAGACCGTTTATCATCTGCGGCCGGTCCGTTTTGCGCCATAATCGGGTGCCATCCTGTCGCATGTCCCCAAGCTGCACGGCCGAGGCACTGATCCCATGAAGCAAACCATCGCCCTGGTCGACGACGACCGCAACATCCTCACTTCAGTCAGTATGACGCTGGAGGCGGAGGGCTTCCAGGTTCGCACCTTCACCGACGGCGAGAGCGCCTTGCTCGGCCTGACGCAGCGGCCGGTCGACCTGGCGGTGCTGGACATCAAGATGCCGCGCATGGACGGGATGGAACTGCTGCAGCGCCTCCGCCAGAAAACCTCGATGCCGGTGATCTTCCTCACCTCCAAGGACGAGGAGGTGGACGAGCTTATGGGCCTGCGCCTGGGGGCCGACGACTACATCACCAAGCCGTTCAGCCAGCGCCTGCTGATCGAACGCATCCGCGCCCTGCTGCGCCGCAACGAGAGCAGCCGGGCGGAGGGCTCGGGCGCGGTGCCCGGTGGCGTGATGACGCGCGGCGACCTGGTGCTGGACGAGACCAAGCACCAATGCACCTGGCGCGGCCACGACATCCAGCTGACGGTGACGGAGTTCCTGCTGGTGAAGGCGCTGGCCGCCCGGCCCGGAATGGTGAAGTCGCGCGACCAGCTGATCGACGCCGCATATGGCGAGAACATCTATGTGGACGATCGCACCATCGACAGCCACATCAAGCGCGTCCGCAAGAAATTCCGGGCCGGCGAGGATAGCTTCGACCATATCGAGACGCTGTACGGCATAGGCTATCGCTACAAGGAGGGGTAAGTGCCCGACATCGGCCCCAAGGGCCTGGCATCCGGCCTGACGCTGCCGCCAAGGCGCGAGTTCAGTCTGCCGCGCCGCTGGGTGCCGCCGTTGCTGCGGCGGATCTTGCTGGTGAATGCACTGCCCTTGGCCCTGCTGGTGGCGGCATTGCTGTACCTGGACCAGTACCAGAACGGCCTGCTGGAGAACGAGGTCACGGCGCTCCGGGAACAGGCCCGCATCTACGCCGGCGCCTTGGGCGAGAGCGCGGTGAAGGAGACCGATCCCGACAACCCGGTGCTGGTGCCGGAAATCGCCCGCCCGCTGCTGCGCCGGTTGACCGACCCCACGCCCAACAGCCAGGCCAAGATCTACTCGTCCGATGGCCAGGTAATCGCCGATAGCCGGGTGCGCGAGGGGGCTGGGGGCGCTATCAACACGCAGCCGCTGCCCCCGGCCGCGGCGCGCGGGCCGTTCGAGGGCACGGTGGAGGCGGTGTACGACAAGTTGCTGTCGTTCCTGCCGCATGGCGAGACGGCGACCGTCGAGACCGGCCCGTCCGCCGCCGGGCCGGACTGGCAGCCGGACGTGAAGGCGGAACTGAAGCTGTCCTCGGCCGACAATGGGCGCGAGACGCCGCCCTATATCCGGCGCACGTCGGACAACCGCCTTTTGGTCACGGTGGCGGAGCCGATCATGCGCAACCGCCACACCGTCGGCATCGTGCAGCTGACCCGGGACGCGCGGGAGGTGGATGACAGCCTGGTCGCGATCCGCATGTCGATCCTGGGCTTGTTCGTGATCGCGCTGGTGCTGACGGTGATGCTGTCCTGGTACCTGTCGCTGACCATCGCCCGCCCGATCCTGCGCCTGAGCCAGGCCGCGCGGGACATGCGCGAGGGTCACGGCCGTGCCGGTGCGGTGCCCGAACCGCTGCTCCGGCGCAGCGACGAGATCGGTGAGTTGGCGCACGCGCTGCGGGACAGCTCGGAGGCGCTGTGGTCCCGCATGGACGCCACCGAGCGCTTCGCTGCCGACGTGGCGCATGAAATCAAGAATCCGCTCAGCTCCATCCGGAGCGCGATCGAGACGCTTCGCCGGGTCGAAGATCCTACCGCGCAACGCCGCCTGCTGGCGATCATCGCCGAGGATGTGATCCGGTTGGACCGCCTGATCAGCGACATCAGCGACGCGAGCCGGGTGGATGCCGAGCTGAGCCGCGCCGCGCCCGAGGCCATCAACGTGGTGGCGATCCTGCGCCTGCTGGTGGAGATCGACGATGCGACCCGGCCCGATGGCGGCGTGCGCCTCGAGGTGGATGCGCCGGAGGGTCCGTTGCTGGTGCAGGCCGTGGAGGACCGGCTGGTGCAGGTGTTGCGCAACCTGATCGGCAACGCCCACAGTTTCAGCCCGGCCGGCGGCCGGGTGGTGCTGCACGCGCGCGACGCCGGGTCGATGGTGGAGGTGAGCGTGGACGACGAGGGTCCCGGCATGCCGGACGCCAAGCTCGAGCACGTGTTCGACCGCTTCTACTCCGAGCGGCCGAAAGGTGAGCGGTTCGGGCAGCATTCCGGGTTGGGGCTGTCGATCAGCAAGCAGATCGTGGAGGCGCTGAAAGGCCGGATTGCAGCCGAGAACCGGCGGGACGAACGCGGCGAGGTGTTGGGCGCGCGGTTCGTGGTTTTGCTGCCGAAGGGGTGAACGCCGTCATGCCAGGGCTTGACCCTGGTATCCGCGGGGTTGGGCTGATGACGTCAGCCGAGTGTTCGGCACCGTCGCACGCAACAGGGTACGGCCGGTGTCTGTGGATGGCCGTAGATAGCAGGGTCAAGCCCTGGCACGAGGGTAACCCGAAGGGCGTCGACCTTCGAACACGGGCGTTGCTGCCATCATTCCCGCCGGATGCCATCTCCCGTATGATGGCGTCATGCCCAATCTCTCCGACTTCATCGCGCTCGCCCCGGGTGGAATGGCCCTACCGATGGGCGACTTTCGCGGCAAGGTTCTGCTGATCGTCAACACCGCCTCCAAGTGCGGCTTCACCCCGCAATACCAGGGCCTCGAGGCTCTGTGGCGCAAATACCGGGACGTCGGCTTGGTGGTGCTGGGCTTCCCCTGCAACCAGTTCGGCGGGCAGGAACCGGGCACGGCGGAGGAGATCGCCAGCTTCTGCAGCACCACCTACGACGTGACCTTTCCGCTTATGGCCAAGGTCGACGTCAACGGTGCGGCGGCCGACCCGGTGTTCCAGTGGCTGAAGAAGGAGAAGCCGGGCCTGCTCGGCATCGGCGCGATCAAGTGGAACTTCACCAAGTTCCTGGTCGGCCGCGACGGCCACGTGATCGCCCGGTTCGCCCCGACCGACAAACCCGCCTCGCTTGAAGGCGCGATCGAACGGGCACTCGCTGCACCAGCGGCAACATAAGTTTGGCACCGGATCGCCCCGCCCGCGTTACCACACGATAGCGCGACAGGAGCGGTGATGGACGTGGCTGAAACCCCCCACGCGGGGGCGCACGAGGACGAGCCGCAGCGGCTCCATCGCGCCCAGACCGAGATGGCGCAGCCGGGCAAACCCGGTGGCAGGGCGCTGGGAACGCTCGCGATCCTCGCCGTACTCTACACGCTGTACACCGCCTCCGCGATTTTGCTGCCGTTCGTGCTGGCGATCGTGCTGTATCTATTATTGTCGCCGGTGATGCGCTTCCTGACCCGGCGGGCCCACCTGCCCCGGGTGCTCGCGGCCCTGCTGCTGATCATCCTGCTGTTCATCGTCGTCGGCGGCGTGGCGGCGGCGATCTCGGTTCCGGCCAGCGAGTGGGTGACGAAGCTGCCGCAAACCCTGCCGAAACTCGCGGAAAAGCTTGGCTTCCTTAAAAAGCCCATCGACTACCTCCAGCATGGCTATCAGCAGATCACCGGCATGATGGGCCAACAGCAGGGCGGGCAACAGCAGGGCGGCGGTGGGGTGCCTGGCCTGTCCAGCCTGTCCTCGTTCGGTGGGTCGCTGCTGGGCGGGCTGAAGACGCTGCTCGGCGATGGCTTCACCATCCTGCTGCTGTTGTTCTTCTTCCTCTCGTCCGGCGATTCGCTCCTGCGCCGCCTGGTCGAGGTGCTGCCCACCTGGGAAGACAAGAAGCGCGCCGTCGGTATCGCCTCCGAGATCGAGGAGAACGTCGCCAGCTACCTCGCCACTATCACGGTGATGAACGTCCTGGTCGGCACGCTGAACGGCCTGCAGGTTTGGCTGCTGGGCATGCCCAACCCGCTGCTGTTCGGCACCATGGCGTTCCTGTTGAACTACATTCCTATCCTCGGACCGATGACGGGGGTCGTGATCTTCCTGATCGTCGGGCTTTTCACCTTCAGTAATCCGCTGTTCGCTCTCGTCCCGGCCGGCATCTACCTCGCGATCCACGTCATGGAGGGCGAGACGATCACCCCCATGCTGCTGGCCAAGCGGCTGACGCTGAACCCGGTGATGGTCATCGTGTCTTTGTTCTTCTGGGACTGGATGTGGGGCGTACCCGGCGCGCTGCTCTCGGTTCCGCTGCTCGCGGTCATGAAGATCGTGTGCGACCGGTTGCCGGGCCTGGCGGCGGTTGGCCACATGTTGGGCGCAGATAAGCCACATGGTGGAGTAGGATAGTGCCCAGGATTGGCGTGCAGACTTGCCCGCGACGGGTCACGCGCTAAGGTCCGCCCCGCTAACAGCCAAGGAACTGCCACTTGATCGTTCGCCCCAACCTGCGCGGCACGCTGCTTGCCCTCGCCACCACCGTCGCCGCAGGCACTGCGAGTGCGCAGCCGATGCTGTACGCGCAGCGCCTGCCGGAGGGTACGGTTTACATCCGGCTTGCCAGTGCGCTGCCGTCGGCTGCAACGGTGACGACGGATTTCGCCGGCGCGGTCACGTTGGGCAATACCGACGCCGACCGTATCTCGCCCTACTTCGTCGCCGGCAGTGCAGGCGGCAAGACGGTGGCGCTGCAGGTCGCGGAAGGCAGCAAGACGGCGACGGCCACCATCCAGCCGAAATCCGGCACGTTCATCACCGTGGTCCTGCATGAGAAGGGCAACGGCGTGGTGGGCTCCATCATCACCGACAAGCCGGAATACAACCAGCTGAAGGCGCGGCTGACCTTCTACAACGCGACCGACGATTGCAGCACCGGGTCGCTGTCGCAGGGCAGCCGGGCGGTGTTCCCGGCGGTCGCGGCGGACGCGGTGCAGGCCGCCTCGCTCAACCCGGTCAGCGCCACGGTCGTCGCAGCGTGTGCGGGCGACAAGGCCAAACCGCTCGATCTCGGCAAGCTGGAGGCCGGCGGCCTGTATAGCGTGTGGATGATGCGGCTGGGCGGCCAGCTCACGTCGTTCATGGCGCACGACACCATCGCGCCGCCGCGGAGCTGATCGTGACACGTGCACGCGCTTGGACGACATGGGGTGGCGCGCTCGCGTTGGGCGTGGCGTTGGCCGCACCCGCCCTGGCTGCAAGCGGAGACTGTCCCGCCGTGCCGCCACGCACCCCGATGCCTCCCGAGGCGGTCCCGGGGATGACCGATCTGCAGTTCTGGAAGGACGAGACGGCCGCACTCGACGCCAAGCTGCCGACCCTGCAGCTATCGTCGCGGCGTTTGGTGTTCCTGGGCGATTCGATCACGGCGGGCTGGGATCCCGGCTTGTTCAGCCAGTTTTACGGCACCCGTGCGCCCGTGCTGCTCGGCATCAGCGGCGACGGGACGCAGGGTGTGCTGGCCCGGCTGCCGCAGGAATGGGGGCCGCTACGCCCGCGCCTGGTCGTGCTGCTGATCGGGACCAACAACCTGCCCTATAGTACGCCGGACAACATCGCCCTGGGCACCGCCGAGATCGTGCGCTGGATCCATCGCCATTCGTCCGAGACGCGGATCCTGATCCTGGGCATCCTGCCGCGCGGGCCCAATACCGCCGACCCGCTGCGCCAGAAATCGGTCGAGGTGAACCGTCTGGTCGCCCAGTGCGCCGACAATCGCACGACGTTCTACGCCGATGTCGGCCGCTATCTGGTGGACCCCGCCGGCAATTTGTCCAACGAGATCGCATTCGATTTGCTGCATCCGACGGCAGTCGGCTACGCGATCATCGCCACCGCGTTGGAACCGGAGATCAAGCGGATCATGGGCGAATGAGGGCCTTGCTGCTGCTGCTCGTGCTGGCGGGCTGTGCGTCGGAGGGTAGCCAGCCGAGCAGCTTCAACACCCGGCTGGACGGCCGCTACGTCACCATGGGCGGCGTCGTACTCAGCAAATAGGCTGGTTTTCTCCTCCTCCCCGCTTCAGGAAGACGATTATCTAACACCAGCCGCCGTAGACGTAGACCCACGGGTGTGCGGTGCAATCCGCTTGGAGGATTGCACCCTTACGTCGCGATGATCGGCGCGTTTGCCTGATGCAATGCCAAAGCGCATTGCATCCTACAAGGTGAGACGAGGGTCAGCGATTAAGGCCGTTGGTATAAGCTTCGAGCTTCAGAAGGCGGGCGTTGCCCCGAGCAGGCTGTCGGCCGCGGCGCGCGCTGCTTCCGTCACCGTTTCCCCGGCCAGCATGCGTGCGATCTCCTCGCGCCGGGCCGGGCCGTCCAGCCCTTGCACGTCGGTCCGTACCCGTCCGGCCGTCACGTGCTTGGACACCCGCAGATGATCCACCCCGCGCGCGGCCACCTGCGGGCTGTGCGTGACCACGAGCACCTGCACCTCCGACGCCACCCTGGCCAGCCGGTCGCCCACGGCGGCTGCGGTGGCGCCGCCCACGCCGGAATCCACCTCGTCGAACACCAGCGTGGGCACGGCAGAGCGGCTGGACAATACCACCTTCAGCGCCAGCATCAGACGGGATAGCTCGCCGCCGGACGCCACCCGGTCCAGAGCGCCCGGAGCTTGACCGGGGTTGGTCGCGATCAGGAACCGCACCGAATCCGTGCCACCCGGCCCCCATTTCGGCTCCGGCAGCGGAGCGACCTCGGCCACGAACCGCGCGCGGTCCAGCTTGAGCGGCGGCAGCTCGCGCATCACCCGCTTGGCCAGGCGGGCAGCCGAGTCCTGGCGGCCGGACCCGAGCGCACCGGCCGCGTCGACATAGGCGGCCCGCGACGCGACCGTTTTCGCCTCCAATTCCGCCACCGCCGCGCTGCCGCTGTCCAGCGCGGCAAGGCGGCCCCGCAACGTGTCGAGCAAGGCCGGCAGTTCCACGACCGGAATGCTGTGTTTGCGTGCGGCGGCCCGCAGGGCGAACAGCCGCTCCTCCGCCCGTTCCAGCAGGCGGGGGTCGGCATCGGCTTCCTCGGCCAGCCGGGTGAGCAGCCCCTCCGCCTCGGCCAACGCTTCCTCCGCGCGGTCCAGGGCGGCGAGGGCGGGGGCGGCCAGGGCTGCTTCGGGGCCGCTCAGCCGTTGCAGCGCGCGGGCGGCGGCGCGCAGCGAGGCGGCCGGGCCGGGGCTGCGGCGGTCCTTCGGGGCGATCTCGGCCGCGGCGGCGGCGATCGCCTCGGCCCGGCGTTCACCCTGTTGCAGGCGCTGGCGTTCGGCTGCGAGCCGTTCGTCCTCGCCCTCCTCCGGGGCGAGTGCCGCCAATTCGTCGGTTGCGTGCCGCAGCCAGTCCTCCTCGCGCGCGGCTTCGGCGATCTGGGTGCGTGCAGCGTCCAGCGCCGCCTCGGCATTGCGCCAGGCGCTCCAGGCCATGCCGGTTTTCTGCCGCAGCGCCTCGTTGCCGGCGAAGCTGTCCAGCAGCGCGGCGTGGCCCGCCGGGTCGGCCAGGCCCATCTGGTCGTGCTGGCCCTGCACCTCCACCAGCAAGGCGCCCACCCGGCGCAGCAGCCCGACGCTGACCGGCTGGTCGTTCACCGTGGCGCGGGAGCGGCCGTCCTTCGACAGGACCCGGCGCAGCACCACCTCGTCCTCCAGCTCCAGTCCTTGCTCCGCCAGCACGCCAAGGGCGGCGTGGCCGTGCCCGACGGTGAAACAGGCGGCGACGCTGGCCTGTTCGGCACCCTCGCGCACCAATCCCTGCTCGGCCCGGGCACCCAACGCCAGGCCCAGGCTGTCGAGCAGGATCGATTTGCCCGCCCCAGTCTCACCGGTCAGCACGGTCAAACCGGAGCCGAATTGCAGATCCAGGCGCTCGATCAGCACCACATCGCGAATGGAGAGGGCCGTCAGCACGGGAGGTCGGCGCTGTTGCGTCCTAGAAGATCGACCCGAGATTGCGCGCGAAGAAGCCCGGGTGCTCGGTGCGGCCCTGGGCGTCCGGGATCACGCTGTCGGCGACCAACTGGTTGTAGCTGTCGGCATACCAGCGGTTACCGGGGTAGTTGTGGCCAAGCACCGCCGCCGTGGTCCGCGCCTGGTCGGTCATGCCGAGGATCAGGTAGATCTCGGTCAGCCGGTGCAGCGCCTCGGGCACGTGGTTGGTGGTCTGGTAGTCGTCCACCACACGCTGGAACCGGTTGATGGCCGCCGTGTAGAGGTGCTGGTTTTCGTAGTAGCGGCCGATCTCCATCTCCTTGCCGGCCATGTGGTCGCGGCACAGATCGATCTTGAGCTTGGCGTCCTGTGCATAGGCCGAGTCGGGGAAGCGGTTGGCCACCTCCTGCAGCGCCGTCATCGCCTGCTGCGTGCCCTTCTGGTCGCGCTGGATGTCGGCAATCTGCTCGTAGTAGCTGAGTGCCCGCAGATAGTAGGCATAGGCGATGTCCCGGTTGGCGGGGTGCAGCTGGATGAAGCGGTCCAGCACGGGGATCGCGCCCGAATAGTCGTTCTGCAGATACTCGGCATAACCATGCATCAACTGCGCGTTGGTCGCCCAGGACGAATACGGGTAATACTGCTCGACGTTGTCGAACTGCGTCACCGCGGCCTTGTAGCGGTGGGCGTTCAGGGCATCGACACCCTGGTTGTACAGCGTCTCGACCGGCGTGTTCGCTGGGTCCTGCTTGAACTTGGCCTCGATCGACTCGGATTTACCGTTCCAGGGTGTGATGCTGTTCAACGTCTCGCAGCCACCCAGCAGGGCGGCGACGGCGAGGCAGGGAATGACGCGCTTCAGCAGCAACATGGGACACCGTTCCAGGACTGACGCGCCTTATAGCGAATATTGCCGGGGGAAGCGAAGACCTGCATGCGGGCCATGCACATTAATCCGAGTAACGTTGCTCGTCCCAGGGGTCGCCGCGGTCGTGATAGCCGCGAACTTCCCAGAAACCAGGCTGATCGGCGGTCACGAACTCGATCCGCTGCAGCCATTTGGCGCTTTTCCACAGATACAGATGCGGCACGATCAGGCGCACCGGGCCGCCATGCTCGGTGGTCAGCGGCTTGCCCTCCCACGAATGGGCCAGCAGCGCGTCGGCCGCCGCGAAATCGGTGAGCGGCAGATTGGTCGTGTACCCGTCATGACTGTGCAGCACCACGAAAGCGGCGCTGTCCAGCGGGCGCACCGCTTGCAACACGGTTGCAGTGGAGACACCCTCCCACTGGTTGTCGTAGCGCGACCACGTGGTGACGCAGTGGATGTCGGTGGTTTCGCGCACCTGCTCCTGTGCGCGGAAGGCCGCCCAATCCCAGGTGACCGCCTCGTGGACGGCGCCGAACACGCGCAGGGACCAGCGCGCCGGGTCGATCTTTGGCTGCACGCCAAGATCCAGCACCGGCCAGTCCCGCACCAGATGCTGACCCGGGGGCAGACGCTCCTCCTCCGGCCGGGCATGGCGGCCAGTCAGCCCGCGCCCCTGCTCGGCCCAGCGCAGCTTGGTGGCGGTAAGCTTGCTGTCTGTAAACGTGGCGGGCGGTGGCGCGTCCTCGGTCATTCCGCCGCGAGCCGGTGCCCGGCGAGGTCGAGGCCGGCGAGGATCTCGTAGGAGCGCAGGCGGGCGGTGTGGTCGTAGATCGCCCCGGCGACCATCAGTTCGTCCGCCCCGGTCTCGGCGACGAAGGCGGCCAGTTCGCGCCGCACCGTGCCGGCGGAGCCCACGAACGAGCAGGCGAGCATGGCCGACGCCTGCGCCTTCTCGGCGGGCGACCAGTAGGTCTCGATATTTTCGATCGGCGGCGCCAACTTGCCGCGGGTGCCGCGGAACATGTTGGTGAAGCTCTGCTGGACGGAGGTGAACAGGCGGCGCGCCTCGGCATCGGTTTCGGCCGCGATCACGTTCACGCCCACCATGGCGTGGGGTTCGGCAAGCTGGGCGGAGGGGCGGAACCGCGCCCGGTAGACCTGCAGCGCCTGCATCAGCGCGTCCGGTGCGAAGTGGGACGCGAACGCGTAAGGCAGGCCGAAATGCGCCGCCACCTGCGCGCCGAACAGCGACGAGCCCAGGATCCACAGTGGCACGTTGGTGCCGCCGCCGGGCACTGCCTGCACGCGCTGGCCCGGCTGCACCGGGCCGAGCAGAGCCTGCAACTCGGCGACATCCTGCGGGAAGGTATCGGCGGCGGCGGGATCACGGCGCAGCGCCTGCTGGGTGTAGCCGTCGCTGCCGGGCGCGCGGCCGAGGCCCAGATCGATGCGGCCGGGATAGAGGCTTGCGAGGGTGCCGAACTGCTCGGCGATCACCAGCGGGGAGTGGTTCGGCAGCATGATGCCGCCGGCGCCGACGCGGATCGTGCTGGTGCCCTCGGCGACGAAGCCGATCGCGACGGCGGTGGCCGCGCTGGCGATGCCGATCATGTTGTGGTGCTCGGCAAGCCAATACCGCTGGTAGCCCAGGCGCTCGGCATGCTGCGCCAGGCTGCGGGCGTTGCGGAGCGCGTCGCCGGGTGTGGAGCCTTGCGGCACGGGGGCCAGATCGAGCACCGAAATTGCCGTCATCGCGCGTCGTCTCCTGCTGAGTAAGTGGGGGGCTTCTGTTGCCCGGTGCCCCCCGAACCGCGTCTATCGTAGCTTACGCTGCGACTGCGAATGCCTCATGATTGTCATTGGCACTTGTAATATAGCCCGATAACGGCGGTACAATGCCGAGCGAAAAATACGTCTTTACCACGCGTGTCGAGCCTATTTCGTCCCCAATTGGTGGAGACGCCGGGTACCGCCCCCGGGTCCACAACGATTATTCCACGCATCGTTTATCGCCATATCTGGCAAGCCAGCATTGGGGAATATAGGCGACGTATCGCCGGAATGGTAGGGGTAGCGGATGGCCGTCCAAAATCCCGTCATGCCAGGGCTTGACCTTGGTATCCACGCCGTCCCGCTGCCGCCGGCATTGCCAACCGGACACCGGTCCGTGTTCCGCCCCGTGGATACCAGGCTCAAGGCCTGGCACGACGGTACTCTTTAATGCCGCTCTCCCCCGCCCAAACCGCCGAAGTCGCCGAGCTTCGCGCCACCCCCGCCACCACCCTGCGCGCCACCGTGCCCGCGCTGGAGGCAATGCTGTACCACCCCACTCCCGTGCTCGATCACGGCTTCGTCCGCGTCATCGACTACATGGGCGACGACGCGGCCGTCGTGCAGGCCGCCCGCGTGTCGTATGGGCGCGGCACCAAGCGGGTCAGCGAGGATGCCGGGCTGATCCGCTACCTCATGCGGCACCGTCACTCCACGCCGTTCGAGATGTGCGAGATCAAGTACCACGTGAAGCTGCCGATCTTCGTCGCCCGCCAGTGGATCCGCCACCGCACCGCCAACGTGAACGAGTATTCCGCCCGCTATTCGGTCATGGACCGCGAATTCTACATCCCCGCCCCCGAACACCTCGCCGCGCAGTCCGATACCAACCGCCAAGGCCGCGGCGCCGTGCTGGAGGGCGACGAGGCCGCCGCCGTGCTGGACCTGCTTCGCCGCGATGCCGGCAGCACCTACGACCACTACGCCTGGATGCTGAACGAGGACGCAGCCGACCCGGCGCGACAAGGCCTGGCCCGTGAACTGGCCCGCATGAACCTGACGCTCAACACCTACACCCAGTGGTATTGGAAGGCCGACCTGCACAACCTGCTCGGCTTCCTGCAGCTGCGGGCCGACAGCCACGCGCAATACGAGATCCGCGCCTACGCCGACGCCATGCTTGCCACCGTGGCCGCCTGGGTGCCCGCCACCTACGCCGCGTTCTGCGACTACCGGATGGGGGCGGTCACCCTCTCGGCCGGCATGCTGGCGGTGCTGAAGCGGCGGCTGGCCGGCGAGGCCGTGGACCAGCCCGGCAGCGGCCTCAGCAAGCGCGAATGGGCGGAGCTGGAAGCGGCCTTGGGATGATCCTGGTGTTCGGGAGCGTGAACCTGGACGTCATCCACGCGGTGGACGACCTGCCGCGCCCCGGCCAGACGGTGAAAGGTCGCGACGTCCAGATTCAGCCGGGCGGCAAGGGCGCCAACCAGGCCGCGGCTGCCGCGCTGGATGGTGCCGCCGTCGCGTTCGCCGGGGCCGTTGGAAACGATGCGGCCGCCGAGACCGCGTTGGCCGGTCTGAAGGCGGCCGGGGTGGATTTGTCGCGCGTGGCGCGCACGGATGTGCCTACCGGCATGGCCTCGATCTGCGTGGACAAGTCCGGGCAGAACCAGATCGCGGTCGGCAGCGGCGCCAATCTGCTGGCCCGCGCCGAGCAGGTGGCGGATACCGATCTCGGGCCCGAAACCACACTCGTGCTGCAGATGGAGGTCGATCCGGCGCAAACCGCAGCCTTGATCCGCCGGGCACATGGGGCGCGGATCGTGCTCAATCTCGCCCCAGCCGGCGTGCTCCCACCGGATGTCCTGCGCGGGGTGGATTGGCTGGTGGCGAATGCCGAGGAAGCCGCCTGGCTCGGCGAACATCTCGGTGTCGCCGCCGATGCCGCCGCGTTGCATGCGGCCCTGGGGGTGGGCGTGGTTCGAACACGCGGCGCGCAGGGCATCGATGCCGCGTCGCTGGCTGGGACAATTCGGTTGGACGCGCTGAAGTTGGATGTGGTGGACACGACGGGCGCCGGGGATTGCTTCGTCGGCGTGTTCGCGGCGGCGCTCGACCGCGGTGCCAGCCTGGAGGCCGCGCTAAGACGGGCCAACGTTGCAGCGGGCCTGAGTTGCCTACGCGAAGGTAGCCAGCGCAGCCTCCCCACCACCGCCGAAATCGACGCTTCTTCCTCCCCCCTTGAGGGACAGGGCAAACGCACATGACGTCTCCCTCTCCCGTTCTTCACGGGAGAGGGAGAAGAAGGCAAATGCAGTCGCCCTGCCTTCAAGGGAGAGGGGTAGCGACACGCCGATCGTTCGCGGTGTCTATCGGTTCATCAGCACCGGCAGATGCGAGTGTTCCAGCACGTGCCGGGTCACCCCGCCCAGGATCAATTGCCGTAGGCGGGAGTGGGAGTAGGCGCCCATCGTCATCAAATCGGCCCCGAAATCGCGCGCCGCGGCTAGCATGCCCGCGCCTACCTCCCGGTCGATCGAGCGGAATACCGCCTGTTCCGCCTGCACCCCGTGCAGCGCCAGGTAGCTCGCCAGTTCGCGCGCCGGCGGGCCGTTGCGCTGGTATTCCTCCGACGACAGAATCCGCACCGCTTCGGCCTCCCGCAGCCAGGGCAGGGCCGCCTGCACCGCGGCGGCGCCCTCGCCGGTGCCGTTCCAGGCAACCGCGACTCGTTTGCCGAGAGTGGTCGGCGTGCGGTGCGGCGCGATCAGCACGGGGCGGCCGCTGTCGAACAGCACGGCATGCAGCGCGTCGGAGGACGAAACGTCGTCGCCCGACTCCGGATGCGGCACGATGGTGATGTCGGACAGCCTGGCCTGCTGGGCCACCACGTCCTCCTCGCGGCCCGTCACCACGGCGAAGGTGGCGGTGGGGTGGTCGGCCTGAGCGGTCGGCCGCTCGATGTGGATGCCGGCGGCGTCGATGGCGCGGTCGAACATGGCCCGGATGGCGTTCGAACGATCGCCGCTCTCCTTCTCCGTCGCCTGCATCATCTCCTGGATCATGGCGCCGGACAGGCCCTCGCCGGCCAGCGGGGCCACGTCCCGGCTATCGGCGCGGACATGCAGGGCCAGGATGTGGGCGTTCCACTGCCGGGCCACGATCAGCGCGGTGGCGATGGCAGACTCGCCGGCAGCGGTGCCGGTCAGTGGAAGCAGCAACTTGCGGATCGGCATGATGGCTAGGTCCTTCCAGGCCGGCTTTTTAGGCCAGCATGAGCGAGCGGATGGCTGCGGTGCAAGCTTCGTCACCGTACGTAATCAATACTCGAATTGATACGTCAGCCCAACGCTGTTGCCGCCGGCGCCGGTGCCGACATCGGTTTCGGCCTTCAGACCCTTGTAGATGTCGATCTGCACCTCGGCCTGGGTCTGCGCGCCGGACGTGCCCTGCTTGGCGCCGACGAACACCCCGTTGGCGATGTACTTGCCCGCCTCGATCGTGGCGGCGGCGCTGCTGCTGGTGGTGCCGTTGGCATTCGTGGCGCTGCCGATGCTCAGCCGGTCGAGCCCCAACCCCTTGCGCACCCGGTCCAGCGGGTTGGAGCCGCCGGTGCCGGACAGCTCGGCCAGGGCGGCGGCGATCTCGGCATATTGGAACGGCCCGAGCTGTGCCGCACTGCGGCCGAACAGCAACTGGGCCAGCACTTCGTCCTGCGGCAGCGGCGGCGTGGAGGTCAGCGTGATCTTGGGCGCGCTGGCGTAGCCGCTGACGATCAGCGAGGCGGTGCCGGTCGTGGTCGGCGCATCCGCCTCGAAATCCAGCGACGGGTCGATCTTGTTGGTCACCCCGGCGCCCTCGAAGCCCACCTTGCCGCGGCTGAAGGTGAGTGTAGTGCCGGCCAGGCTGAACGTGCCCCGCTTCATGATGAATGCGCCGCTCACCTGCGGCGAACCGGTCGAGCCGCCCACATGCAGGCTGCCGCCCAAGGTCGCATCCAGCCCGCGCCCGCGCACGAAGATCTGGCCCGGCGTGTCCAGCTGCAGGTCCAGCCGGATGACGCCGCCCGGCTTCGGTGGGGGCGGTGGTGGCGCGCCGGCGATGCGCACCGGCAGCACCGCGATCGAGGCGGGCAGGTGCTCGGGCACGTTGATGGTGGCCTGGAGAATGGAAATCTTGCCGCTGGCCGCCAGCGTGCCCTGCACGTCGCCGCGCACGGCCAGGTCCGCGTCCAAATTGGCGGTCAGCCGGTCGCTGGAGAGCGGGCGGGCGTTGCGCATGGTCAGCGTCAGGTTCACCGGCATCGCCCCGGTGATCCCCACGCTGCCGTTGGCGCTGATCGTGCCGGGGCCGGCCTGCCCGGTGAAGCTGGCGATCCGGATGGTCTGCCCGGCGGCCTGGATGTTGGCCGCGATGTTGGAGATGCGCACGCCCTGCCCAAAATCCTGGATCTCGCCACCGGCAAGCGTGACGCTGCCGTTCACCTGCGGTGCCGAGATCGTGCCCGTTACCCCGGCATTCAGCGCCAGATTGCCGCGTGCGCGACGCCCACCCGGGGCCAGGATCGGGTCCAACATCGCCAGGTCCAGCCCGCCGGTGGCGTGGAGGTCCAGCGGGCCGGCCCCGAGCGGCGCCCGGCCGTTGACCGCCACGTTGGATCGGCCCGCCGTCAGCCGCACGTCCAGTGTCGCTGCCTTACCCGCCAATTGGGCATTGGCGGTGACGTTCGCCGCTGGTAGCCCGCGCGCCGGGCCGGTGCGCATGCGCAACCCGGTCGCGGTCAGCCGCACGGTACCGCTGGGCGTGGAAGTGGTGCCGGTCAGGTGGGCGTCGGCGCTGATCTCGCCGGCGGCGTCCACGCTGGGGGCGAACGGCTTGGCCAGGTCGGGCGTCACGCCGCGCAGGCTCGCGGTGAGGTTCAGCGCAGGCGTTACCCGGCCCGCCAGGTCCAGCACCGCCGTCTGCAGCCCGATGCGCAGCCGGTCCACCGCCACGCCATCGCCAAAACTGACCCGGGCCGGGGCGAGCAGGCGCACCGCCTGGCCCTTCCAGTCGGCGGTGAGTGCGGCGAGCTGCACCGTCTTGCCGGGCACGTTCAGCGTGGCCGATGTGGCGACCGTGGCGTCCGCCCCGGCCAGATTGGTCAGTGCGGCGGACAACTTGATCGCCAGCGCATCTTCCGGCCCGTTCACCGCGAGCTTGGCCGAGCCGCCGATGCCGCTCGCCTCGATCCCGTTGGCGTCCAGCGTGGCGGCGACCGTGGGGTGAGTCGTGGGGTCGGTCACCCGCGCCTTCAGCACCGCCGACCCGACCGAGCTGCCGGGGACGCCGGCATGGGTGGCATCGAGGCTCACCGTGGCCACGCCCGCATTCAGCTCGGCGTCCGCGGTCACGGCGCCGCTTACCGCCTGCCCGGTCAGCGCGCGCAGATCGTCGAGCCGGGTCATGCGCAGGCTGACCTTGCCCTCCGGCAGGGTGGCGCCCTTGGCAAGGGTGACGGCGCCCTCGGCATGCAGGCTCTTCCAGTCCGCGCGCTGGATGGTGGCGTGCAGCGTGCCGTCGGCGGAGCGGTTCGCGATCAGGGCCAGGTTCAGCGGCGCGCCCTCGAGGGTGCCCTGCGCGGTGACCGTTCCGGCCGGGTTACCGGGCAGGCCGGTTGCGTTCACCGCCACCTGCACCGGGCCTGATGGTACGCCCTTGGTGCCGATGTTGCCGGTGAGGTTGGCGATCACGGCCAGGTTGTCGGCCGGCCCCTTGGCGGTGCCGGTCACCGTGACTGCGCCCTCCACGGTGGGGGTCACGACGGCCAGGTTGGTCAGCCCGGCGGTGTAGGCGAGGTCCAGCACATTGGCCTTGTCGGTGCCGCTCGCCTTCAGGCTTACGATTTTGCCGTCCACCTGCGCCCGGCTGACGGTGATGTCGCTGCCTGCCAGTGCCACCGTCACGCCGATGCGCGCCGCGTCGCCCAACAGCGCCGGGACGGGCGCCATCCCGCCGGTGATGCCGACCGTGCCGTCCAGCTTGACGTTGGTCGTGCCGCCCGCGAGCGCCACGTCGACGGCCAGTTGGGTGCGGCCCTGCAGATCAAGCCCGCCGGCCGCGGCGAGCGGCTGAAGGTCGGGCGCCGTCAGGTCGACATGCGCGGTGATGTCGCCGCCGGTGTTCGCCGTGCCCTGCGCCTGCAGCAGCGGGTGGGACAGGCTGAACGTGACCGGCCGCGCCGGCGTGTCCAGCCGGGCATCCGCCTGCAGCTCCAGCGGCGCACCGGCCAGCAGATCGGGTTTCGGCCCGGGGATGCGAACCCCCTGCGCCGTCGCATGCAGTCCGGCGGCGCCTTGGTTGCCGTGCAGCTCCGCGGTCAAGTTCGCGACGGCGGCTCCCCCCGCCTGGAGCCCGGCCAAATGCAGCTGCCCGGTGGCGTCTGGCTTGGTGAAGGGGCCGTGCACGTGGGCGTCCAGCGCGATGCTCTGCCACGAGACGCCGGGGGCTGGGGTCATGGCCGGGGCGTTGGCGACCACGTCCACATCGGCGGTCTGCCCGGCGATGTCGACGGTGCCGTTCACAGTCGCCCGGGCAGGCCCGGCGGTGAGGGTCAGGGCCGTGACTTCGCGCGTGCGGGGGCCATCGACGCTCGCCTGCAATGCGATCGCGCCGAGATCCGGCAGCTTGGCGATGCTGGAGATCAAGCCGTGCGCCGGTTCGCTGACCTGTAGTTTGGCCGCGAGGTGGGTCGGGTCGATGCGGCCGTGCACCTCATAGCTGCCGGGACTGTCCAGCCGGTCGATCGTAACATCGGCGTCGCCGTCCTGCAGCGAGGCCAGATGTGCATCGCCATCCAGCGCGAGCACGGCGGCAACCCCGGCCACCGGCGCGCCGATCTCGGCCCGGGCGATGTGGAGGGCCTGCACGGAGACATGGACCGGCAGCGAGAACGGCTGGCTGCTGGACGACGAGCCCGGCGATGTCGAGGCGACGGGCAGCCGCGGCACCTGCACGCGCCCGGCGGTGAGCAGGTCGACCCGGGCCTCCTTGTGCAGCAGCGCCAGGGGCGACCAGTTCAGCGCCACGTCGTCCAGGATGAGCCAGGCGCCGTCCTTGTCGTGCACCTCCGCATGGGCGAGCCGCAGCGCGTCGGGGAAACGGCCGCCGAGGCCGCTGATCTCGACCTGCCCGGCGGTGAGCTGGCCGGCCAGACGTTCGACCAGGCGTCGGCCCGGGTTGATGTTCAGCAGCAGAATCGCGGCCAGGATGGCGAAGATGGGAACGAGGATGAGCACGCCGAGCACCCAGGCGACGATCCGGCCAAACCCGGCGGCGAAACGGCGCACCGTCATATCTTTTCCCTCTTCCGTCCTTCACGGGAGAGGGCCGGGGTGAGTGCTGCTGCAGCCCAGCACCGAACGGACGGCCACCCCTCACCCCGACCCTCTCCCACAAGGGGAGAGGGAGAAGATAGAGGCATCAAAACGCCTGCCCCAAGCCGATATAGGCCTGCAAAATTTCGTCCTTGCGTCGCTTGTCCAGCGGCACGGCGATGTCGACCCGGATCGGCCCCAGCGACGTATAATACCGCGCGCCCACACCCACGCCCTCGAACAGCGTGCCGCTGAACGGCGCGGAGCCACGGCCGATCTGGCCGGCATCGATGAAAGCAGCCGCACCGAAACTCTCGCCGATGCGCTGGCGGTATTCGACGGTGGCCGCCGTCAGCGAACTGCCGCCGGTCGGCCGGTGGTCGGCGAATTGCGGCCCGGCGGCTTGGAACGCATAGCCGCGGATCGTGGCGCTGCCGCCGGCATAGAAGCGCTGGTCGGGCGGGATCTGGAAGGTGCTCGCCCCCAACGCCGACCCCAGCGTGCCACGTACCGCGATCACGCTGCGGCCCTCGGTGCTGGCCAGGTTGACGTAGGTGGATCCGGTCAACTGCACGAGCGTGAAGAACGACGTGTTGCCCCCGAATGGCTCCGTCGGAGTGACCAGCAGCTTGGCCTTGATGCCGTGCGTCGGGTTGAACAGCCCGTCCGGACCGGTGCTGTCATAGGTGAGGCCAAGCGGGAGCTGCGCCAGTTCGTAGTTGGTGGTGGTTCCTTCCTGCGTCACCCGCTCCTGCGTGCCGGTGACGCCGATCGAGCCGCTCAGCTGGTCGGTCAGCTTGCGGCTGAGCGCCACGCCGCCGATCTCGGCCCGGCGGCTGTACGCGTACAGGTTCTCCTTCAGGTATTGCGCGTTCCAGCTCAGCGTCTGGTCGCGCCGCTGCCAGTCGGGCTGGGTGAAGGTGACGTTGAAATTGTAGCCGGGCTGCTTGATTTCGGCGTTGGTCTCCGCCTGGGTGATCGCGGCGCCCAGGGTCAGCGTCTCCGCGTTGCCGAACACGTTGCGGTAGGTGAAGGTCACGCCCCCGGTCGCCCCCGTGTCAGTGGAGTAGGCGACGTTGAACGACACGGCGTGGCGCGCCCGCTCCGCCACGGTAAAGGTCAGCGGGATGGTGCCGTTCGGCGCCAAATGGTCAGGCACGCTGGCCGTCACCGACGAGAAGATGCCGGCCGCCGTCAGGTCCTGCCGGGCGCGCTCGATCGTCACCGGGTTGTATAGCTCGCCCGAATGGACCAGCAGCCGCTCGCGCACGTAGCTGTCGTTGGTGACCTTCAAGCCGTTCACGGTGATCGCGCCGATATCGACGCGCGGCCCGGGATCGGCGTGAAAGGTGATGTCCAGCACGTGGTCGGCCGGCGTCTCTACCGCGTCCGGGTTGCTGACCTTGGCCAGCGGGTGGCCGGTGGTTTGCAATGCGGCGAGCAGGTTGCCCTGCGCCGCCAGCACCTTGGACGCGATCGCCGGGTCGCCGGGCGCGATGCCGAGCTTGGCATGATCGGCGGCGGAGATCGGGCCGTCTACCGTGACCCGACGCAGATGGAACAACGGCCCGCGGTCCACGGCGATGGTGATGGCGGCGTTGCTGCCCGCGGGCTTGGCGGCGAGCGCGTCCGGCAGGCCCGGGTCGTCCAGCGGGTGGCCGTCGATCTGCATGGTGGTCTTGGCGCCATAGTAGCCGTAGCTCTGCATGGCGGTCTGCAGCCGGCTGACGTCGTCTTGCGCCCGGGTCACCAGGGCAAACGGGCCGACTGGGGCGCTTTTCTGCAGTGAAAGCAGCGTCGAGCTGTCCTTCAGCGCGGCATCGATGGTGGGGTCGCCGGTGGGGGCGATCGTCACACTATAAGGCTGCGGGTCCGCAGCATGCGCAGGCGGTTGCATGAGCAAAGCGGACCCGGCCACCAATGCCAGGCGCGGAAGGGGTCTGCGGCGCATGTAACCGCCTTATAGCGAACGTATCAGGGCGAAACGAGGGCAATTGAACGACCATCACTGACCCGGAACGGTCACTCCGGTGTCATTGTCCCGCCATCGGGCTCGCGGTATCCCCCGTCCATGGCAATCCCTCCCCAGCCAATGCCGACTCGATCGCGCGTGCCAAAGCTCGCAGGTGGCAGGGCGCCGGCCGGGCAGTGGCCGGACTCCATTCCGCCGATGCGCAAGGTCATCCGCAGCATCCGCGCAGCGCGGCGTGGGGCCACGGCGATCGTGTGGACGGTGATGGCCGCGGCGGTGCAGGCGCTGCTGCTGGTGTTTCCGGGCCGGGCCAAGGTCGGGTTCGCCCGATTCTACTGGGCCGTGTTCGCGCGGGTGATCGGCTTGCAGGTGCGGGTGATCGGCGTACCCCCGGCCTGTGGACACGGGCGCCGGGTGATCTATGCCGCCAACCACTGCTCGTGGCTGGACATCCCGGTGCTGGGCGGCCGGTTGAGCGCCTGCTTCGTGTCCAAGGACGAGATTGCCCGCTGGCCCGGCGTCAACGTGATCGCCAAGCTCGGCCGCACCGTGTTCGTAAGCCGCCAGCGCCGCGCCACCGGGCGGGAGCGCGACGCCATGCGCAACCGGCTGGCCGCGGGGGACGATCTGCTGCTGTTCCCGGAGGGCACCAGCTCCGATGGGAGCCGGGTGCTGCCGTTCCGCTCGGCGTTCTTCTCGCTGGCCGAGGGCGAGGATGTCCCGTTGATACAGCCGATCTCCGTCGTATACGACCGCCTCGGCGGCTTGCCGACCCGGCGCAGCACGCGCTCGGTGTTCGCCTGGTACGGCGACATGGACTTGGCCAGCCATTTCTGGCGGCTGGCGCAGTGGCGAGGCATGCGCGCCACCATCCTGATGCACCCGCCGCTCGACCCGAAGGATTTCGCCAATCGCAAGCTGCTGGCCCAGGCGGCTTGGGACGCGGTGGCGGGCGGGGCGGCGGCGATGCGGCAAAACCGCGAGGAGCGGGCGATCCGTCCCGTCCCGAACCGCGAGTTGGTCCAAGCGCCCGCCTAAGCCTTCATGGTTTGATCAGCTTCGTGTGGTGGGGTGCGCTTTGGCACCCCACCACAACCGCCGCGGCGGTGCGTTGCCAAAGCGCAACGCACCCTACTAGGCGAGTTGGGCGGCGAATTTGCGCTGGCGACTCTGCAAGATTTTCCAGAACAGCTTGGCCGAGATCCGCTCCAGCCGACCGCGCGGGGGTAGCCCGACAGCCTTCAGGATCATGCCGATGCTGCGCTCGACATGGTTGTAGCGGTAGAAGCTCATCGCCCGGCCCATATACCCGGCGATGCAACGCTCGTGCACGTAAGGCACGCCCTCCGGCTCGTTACCGCAATGGTAGGCGTACGCCAGTTCGTCGTCCTCGGTCTCGGTGATGCGGCCGGCGGCGATCCGCAGGCGCGTGAGCACACTGATCCGCTCCCGCGCGAGATAGCGGCGCATGTGGTCGTAGAACAGCTTCCAGTGGCGATACTCGTCGGTCGCGATCAGGCGGCACACCTGCTGCAGCACCGGCTCCCCGGTCGCGTCCGCAAGGGCGGTGTAATAGGACGACGTCCCCGTTTCAACCATGCAGCGGGCGATCAGCTCACCGGTCTTGGAGCCGCGGGTCGATCCCTCCTCGGCAAACGGGATCTTGTAACCCGTGCGGTAGCGTTCGAACGCCGTCTCGAAATTCCAGCCGGGATCCGCCAACTCGGCCCAACGACCGAGTGCGTCGCCGTGCTGTACCTCCTCGACGGCCCAATGGTTCGAAGCCTGACAGAACGCCGGGTCCTCCCTGAACACGCGGCAGAGATAAACCGCATATTCGGTGCCATTGCGTTCCACCATCGCGGCGGACTTAACTAACTTTACTATTTCCGGATCGACCTCTGCGGGATTGAACTTCTCCCAGGCCACATCCTCGAGCCGCCAATGTTTCATCGCTTGTCGAAAACCCTCATGCGCCCCTCAACTCGCATTTGAGTTGCAAGAACGAAAGGCAAGCTGACGTGACTGTGGCCGCGCCGCAAGCAACGTTGCGTAACCGCCACACTCAGACGGTGGCAGCCTCCACCATGGCGCGGGCGGACTGCATGCGGTCCATCATGATGTCGAGCGCCGCGACGTCCATCTTGTCGGCCTTGTCGTAGTCGGCCTGCGCTTCGGCCAGCCGGCGCTCGCCCTCGGCGCGGGACAGTTCGGACGTGGGCACCGCTTCGTCCGCAAGCACCGTGCAACGCTCCGGGGTGATCTCGGCGAACCCGCCGCTGACGAACAGACGGTCGGTAACCCGGCCGCCTTCCGTGATGGAAATCGTGCCGCCGCGCAGCAGCACGATCATCGGCGCGTGGTTCGGCAGCACGCCCATGTCGCCCTCGGCCGCCGGGATGACGACCATCTCGACGTCCCGCGACAGCAGCAGCTTCTCGGGGCTGACGACCTCGAGGGCGACAGGCATTACGCCTTCTCCTTCATGCCCTCGGCCTTCTTCACCGCGTCCTCGATGGTGCCGACCATGTAGAACGCGCTTTCCGGCAGGTGGTCATACTCGCCGGCGACGATGCCCTTGAACGAGCGAACCGTGTCGGCCAGCGGGATGAACACGCCCGGCACGCCGGTGAACACTTCGGCCACGTGGAAAGGCTGGCTCAGGAAGCGCTGGATCTTGCGGGCGCGGGAGACGACCAGCTTGTCCTCCTCCGACAGCTCGTCCATGCCGAGAATGGCGATGATGTCCTGCAGCGACTTGTAGGTCTGCAGGATGCGCTGCACTTCGCGCGCCGTGTCGTAATGCTCGTCGCCGATGATGCGGGCGTCCAGCGCGCGGCTGGTGGAGTCCAGCGGGTCCACGGCCGGGTAGATGCCCAGCTCGGCGATCGAGCGGGACAGGGTCGTGGTGGCGTCCAAGTGGGCGAACGACGTGGCAGGCGCCGGGTCGGTCAAGTCGTCGGCGGGCACGTAGATCGCCTGCACCGAGGTGATCGAGCCCTTCTTGGTAGAGGTGATGCGCTCCTGCAGCGCGCCCATGTCGGTGGCCAGCGTCGGCTGGTAGCCCACCGCGGACGGGATGCGGCCCAGCAGCGCGGACACTTCGGCGCCGGCCTGGGTGAAGCGGAAGATGTTGTCCACGAAGAACAACACGTCCTGGCCTTCCTCGTCGCGGAAGTATTCTGCGAGCGACAGGCCGGACAGCGCGACGCGGGCTCGCGCACCGGGCGGCTCGTTCATCTGGCCGTACACCAGCGCCACCTTGGAGCCTTCGGTGTTGCCCTCGTTCAGCTTGATCACGCCGGCGTCGACCATCTCGTGATACAGGTCGTTGCCCTCGCGGGTGCGCTCGCCGACGCCGGCGAACACCGACACGCCGCCGTGGCCCTTGGCGATGTTGTTGATCAGCTCCTGAATGAGCACCGTCTTGCCCACGCCCGCGCCGCCGAACAGGCCGATCTTGCCGCCCTTCAGATACGGGGCCAGCAGGTCCACCACCTTGATGCCTGTCACGAGAACTTCGGCCGACGTCGCCTGATCCTCGAACGAGGGGGCGGCGCGGTGGATCGGGTAGGTCATCTTGGCGTTGACCGGGCCGCGCTCGTCGATCGGTTCGCCGAGCACGTTCAGGATGCGGCCGAGCGTCTCGGGACCGACGGGGACGCTGATCGGAGCGCCGGTGTCGAGCACCTCGTTGCCGCGGACCAGGCCGTCGGTGGTGTCCATGGCGATGCAGCGCACGGTGCGCTCGCCGAGCTCCTGCGCCACTTCCATCACCATGATGTCGCCGTTGGCGCGCTTGGTGGTCAGCGCGTTCTGGATGAACGGCAGATCACCCTCGAACTGCACGTCCAAGATGGCGCCGAGAATCTGGGTGATGCGGCCTACGTTGTTGTTCGCCATAGAGTTAGCTCCAGTTTAAGGCCAAGGTCTTTGCCCCTGGACCCCACCAGAGGACAGTCGTCCTCTGGACTCCTGTTAGAGGGCTTCCGCCCCGGAAATGATCTCGATCAGTTCGCGCGTGATGTTAGCTTGGCGCGTACGGTTGTAGTTCAGCGTCAGCTTGTTGATGGCTTCGCCCGCGTTCCGCGTGGCGTTGTCCATCGCCGTCATCCGGGCGCCGTGTTCGCCGGCGCCGCTTTCCAGCTGCGCACGGTACAGCTGGATCGCCAGGTTGCGCGGCAGCAGCTTGGCGAGGATGGTCTCCTCGTCCGGTTCGAACTCGTAGATCGCCTGCGCTGTGGTCTGCTCCACCGGGCCGGTCTCGGTCATCAGCGGCGGGATGATCTGCAACTCGACCGGGGTCTGGCTGATCACCGACACGAACTTGTTGTAGACGACGGTGGCAACGTCGAACTCGTCGCGGCCCAGCATTTCGACCGCCTGTTCGCCGATCGCTCGCACGTCGGCGAACTCGATCCGCTTCTTGCCGGCGAACGAGATATCCCCGACGATGTTGTCCGCCATCTCGCGGCGCAAATAGTCGCGCCCCTTGCGGCCGACGGTGATGATCTTGACCGTCTTGCCTTCACTCATCAGCCGCCGGGCCAGGTTGCGCGCGGCGCGGCCGACGTTGGTGTTGAACGCGCCCGCCAGGCCGCGATCGGCGGTGATGACGATCAGCAGATGCACCTTGTCGTTGCCCGTGCCGGCCAGCATGCGCGGCGCCGTCGGGCTGCCCTGCACGCTCGCGGCAAGGGCGGACAGCATCCGCTCCATCCGCTCGGCATACGGGCGCGCTGCCTCCGCCTGCTGCTGGGCGCGGCGCAGCTTGCTCGCGGCCACCATTTTCATGGCGGACGTGATCTTGCGCGTGGACTTCACGCTGTTGATGCGGGCCCGGAGGGCTTTGAGGCTGGCCATTCAGAGAACCTTCGTCATGCCAGGCCTTGAGCCTGGTATCCACGGGGTGCCGACACCACTGGCCGTCACGACGTGCCCCGCACCAACGGCCGGCGGCAGCGGCGCGCCGTGGATCCCAGGGTCAAGCCCTGGGATGACGGTGGGGGTGGCGGTCATGTTAAGCCGCGAACGACTTGGCGAACGAGTCGAGGAAAGCGCGCAGCTTGGCTTCCGTCTCGGGCTTGATGTCCAGATCGGCGCGGATCGTGTCCATGATGCCCGGCTCGCGCGCGCGCATCTCACTGACCATCTGACGCTCGAACGCACCCACCTTGCCGACGTCGACGTTGTCCAGGTAGCCGCGGACGCCGGCATACAGCACCACCGCCTGCTGCTCGACCGGCAGCGGGTGGAATTGCGGCTGCTTCAGCAGCTCCGTCAGCCGCGCACCGCGGGCCAGCAGCTTCTGCGTCGACGCATCGAGGTCCGAGGCGAACTGCGCAAACGCCGCCATCTCGCGATACTGCGCCAGCTCCAGCTTGATCGACCCGGCGACCTTCTTCATCGCCTTGGTTTGCGCCGCCGAACCCACGCGCGACACGCTCAGGCCGACGTTCACCGCCGGGCGGATGCCGCGGAAGAACAGCTCCGACTCCAGGAAGATCTGCCCGTCGGTGATCGAAATCACGTTGGTCGGGATGTAGGCGGACACGTCGCCGGCCTGCGTCTCGATCACCGGCAGCGCGGTCAGCGACCCGGCACCGAATGCGTCGCTCATCTTGGCGGCGCGCTCCAGCAGCCGGGAGTGCAGGTAGAACACGTCGCCCGGATACGCCTCACGGCCCGGCGGACGGCGCAGCAGCAGCGACATCTGGCGATACGCCACGGCCTGCTTGGACAGATCGTCATACGCGATCATCGCGTGCATGCCGTTGTCGCGGAAGAACTCGCCCATGGTGGCGCCGGTGTAGGGGGCCAGGAACTGCAGCGGCGCCGGGTCGGACGCGGTTGCGGCGACCACGATGGTGTATTCCATCGCGCCGTTTTCCTCGAGCGTGCGCACGATCTGCGCCACGGTCGAACGCTTCTGGCCGATCGCCACATACACGCAATAGAGCTTCTTGCTCTCGTCCGTGCCGGTGTTGATGTTCTTCTGGTTGATGATGGTGTCCAGGATCACGGCGGTTTTGCCGATCTGCCGGTCACCGATGATCAGCTCGCGCTGGCCGCGGCCGACCGGGATCAGCGCGTCGATCGCCTTCAGCCCGGTCTGCATCGGCTCGTGCACCGACTTGCGCGGGATGATGCCGGGGGCCTTTTGCTCGACCAGCATTTCCTTCACGTCGACCAGCGGGCCCTTGCCGTCGATCGGCATACCCAGGCCATCGACCACGCGGCCCAGCAGGCCCTTGCCGACCGGCACGGACACGATGGTCTGCGTGCGGCTGACGGTGTCGCCCTCGCGGATCGCCTTGTCGTCGCCGAACACCACGACGCCGACATTGTCGGTCTCGAGGTTCAGCGCCATGCCGCGCAGCCCGGCGGAGGGGAACTCCACCAGCTCGCCGGCCATCACGTTCTGCAGCCCGAACACGCGGGCGATGCCGTCGCCGACCGACAGCACCTGGCCGGTCTCGGCGACGTCCTGCTCCTTGTCGAAGCTGGCGATTTGCTGGCGGAGGATCTCGCTGATCTCAGCGGGGCGAATGTCCATGGTGCTTACGCAGCTCCCTTCATGGCGTACTGCAGGCGCTGCAGACGGCTCTTGAGACTTGTGTCGTATAGCCGCGCGCCGACGCGCACGACGAGGCCGCCGAGCAACGCCGGGTCGACCGATTCTTGGATGTTCACGTTGCCGAACCCGGCCTCGATCAGGCGGGCGCGCAGCTGTTCGCGCTGCACATCGCTCAACGGGTGGGCGGAGGCGACGGTCGCCGTGACCACGCCGCGCTTCTGCGCCACCAGGGTGCCGAACGCGGTCACGATGGCGCGCAGCACGTTCAGCCGGCGGTTGTTCGCGATCACGCCGACGAAGTCGTTGACCGTCTTGCCGAAGCCTTGCTCGGTCAGGACAGCCTGCGCCGCGTTGCGCGCCTGCATCACGTCCACCAGCGGCGACAGCAGCAGGCGCCGGAATTGCGGGCTCTGGTCGATCAGGCGGCCGAGAGCCTCCATTTGATCCACGACGGTATCGAGCTCACGACGTTCATCGGCGAGGTCGTAGAGGGCGGCGGCATACCGGCCTGGCAGGCCGCCACTTTGGGAAATCGTGCCTTCAGCGGCCACGCAACGGTCCATCCATCAACAGGGGAACGGCCGGATGGCCGATGGCGCTGGCCTTACCACGCAGGTTTTGGGCGCGCAACACGATGTGAAAGCGGATTTATCACGAGGCTTCTCCCTCCCCCGCCTGCGGGGGAGGGAGAAGACGTCAGCGCGTGCCGAGTTTGGTTTCGCCAAATAATTTGGTGTGTTCGCGTGGCTGCGACCGCCAATATTGTTTCGGCGCTTGCACCGAACCGCCCAACTCAGCCGCCGCATGCCATGGCCAGCGCGGGTCGAACAAAATGCCGCGGGCCAGTGCGATCATGTCCGCCTCGCCGCGCTCCAAGATCTGTTCGGCCTGGCGCGGCTCGGTGATCAGCCCCACCGCCATCGTAGGCAGCCCGGTCGCCGCGCGCACCTTCGCCGCGAACTCCACCTGGTAGCCCGGCCCGAGCGGGATCTGCTGCGCTGGCGAAACACCGCCGCTCGACACATCCATGAAGTCGCAGCCGAGCGGCTTCAGCGCATGGGTGAACTCGATCGTCTGCTCCAGGTCCCAACCGTGCTCGACCCAGTCCGTCGCGGACACGCGCACGCCGACGGGGATCTCAGCCGGCACGACATCGCGCACCGCCTGGAACACTTCAAGCGGAAAGCGCATGCGGTTGGCCAGCGGTCCGCCGTACTCGTCGTTGCGCTTGTTCGCGATCGGCGAGAGGAATTGGTGCAACAGGTATCCATGCGCCGCATGCAGCTCGATCGCCTGCAGCCCCAGGCGCACGGACCGTTTGGCGGCCGCCACGAAGGCGTCCCGGACCCGCACCAGCCCGGCGGAATCGAGCGAAACCGGCAACTCGTCATCGGACTTGACCGGCTCGGCGGAGGGGCCGGACGTGATCCAGCCGCCATCCTTCGCGGTGACCTGCTGCCCGCCCTCCCACGGCCGGGCGCTGGACGCCTTGCGGCCGGCGTGGCCCAACTGGATGCCGATCGGCATAGTGGAGTAGCGGCGGATACCCTCCAGCACGCGGCCCAGGGCGCGCTCGTTGGCGTCCGAATACAGGCCGAGGTCGCCATGGGTGATCCGCCCCTCCGGCTCCACCCCGGTCGCCTCGATGATCAGCAGGCCGGCGCCGGACAGCGCCAAGTGGCCCAGATGGATCATGTGCCAGTCGGTGGCGTTGCCGTCTTCGGCCGAATACTGGCACATCGGCGCGATCACGATTCGGTTGGGCAACGTAAGGCCGGCGAGGTCGATCGGCTGGAACAACAAGGTCATCGGGCAATTCTCCACGGGCCGAGCCGATCTATGGGCGATGGCGGCCGCAAACAACCGGTGCCGTGGTTGAAAGATGCGCCGGACTGCCTAAGAACAAAGACGAAACGCTGGATCGCTCATGGACCTGTTGCAAAAACTCGAAATCCTGGCCGATGCGGCGAAATACGATGCGTCCTGCGCGTCCAGCGGCACCGAAAAGCGCAGTTCGGCGGGGCAGAAGACCGGCATCGGGTCCACCGAGGGCATGGGCATTTGCCACGCCTACGCCCCGGATGGGCGGTGCATTTCGCTGCTGAAAATTCTGCTGACCAATTCGTGCGTGTACGACTGTCTGTATTGTATCAACCGCCGCTCCTCCAACGTCCGCCGGGCCCGGTTCACGGTGGAGGAGGTCGTCACCCTCACGCTCGGCTTTTATCGGCGCAATTGCATCGAGGGGTTGTTCCTGTCGTCGGGGATCATCAGCAATCCCGACTACACGATGGAGCAAGTCGTCCGCGTCGCCCGCACCCTGCGGGAGGAGCACGGTTTTCGCGGCTACATCCACTTGAAGACCATCCCCGACGCCGACCCGGCCTTGCTGCTGGAAGCCGGGAAGTATGCCGACCGCCTGTCCATCAACGTCGAACTGCCAACCGAGAGCAGCCTAGCCGCCCTGGCGCCTGAAAAAGATCTGCCGGGCATCCGCCGCTCCATGGGCCGCATGCGGCTACGCATCGACGAGGCGAAGGCCGATCGGAAGGGGCCCCGCTTCGCCCCGGCCGGGCAGAGCACCCAGGTGATCATCGGGGCGGATGCGAGTTCGGACCGCGACATCCTGGCGATGAGCACGAACCTGTACGGGTCCTACGGGCTGCGCCGGGTGTATTATTCTGCATTCAGCCCGATCCCGGACGCGTCCGCCAGCCTGCCGCCGGACCACGCGCCGCTGGTGCGGGAGCATCGGCTGTATCAAGCGGACTGGCTGATGCGGTTCTACGGCTTCACAGCGCCGGAGCTGGAGACGGATGCCACGGGCAATCTGGACCTGTCGGTGGACCCGAAACTGTCCTGGGCGTTGGCACATCGCGAGCAGTTTCCGGTCGATGTGAACACCGCGCCGAAGGAGATGCTGCTGCGCATCCCCGGCATCGGCGTGAAGTCGGTGAGTGCGATCCTGAAAGCCCGCCGTCACCGCAAGCTGCGCATGGACGACCTCGCCCGGCTGCGCCTGCCGGTGGCCAAGATCACCCCCTTCGTCACCGCCGCCGGGCATGAAGGCGGCGCCGGCTTGGACAGCGAGCGGCTGCGGGCGAGGCTGACCCCCAAACCCACCCAGACCGATCTGTTCGCATGAGAGGGGCCAATCAAAAGCCCCCTCCCCTTGCGGTAGGGGGTTGGGGGAGGGGTAGCCACGCCACTGGTTTTGCTACCTGTGGCTTACCCCTCGCCCCGACCCTCTCCCTCAAGGGGAGAGGGAGTTGAGCCACAGCATCGTCCTCGCCCACGAGGTCGACTGGGGTGGTTGGCGCGACGCCGCCCGGCGCCTCGCCCTGGACAACGTGCCACCCACCGACATCGTCTGGTCCGTCCGCGCCCCCGACGACCTGTTCGCCTCCGGCGCCGAACCACCGCCCGCCCCCACGACCGGCACCTTCAACGTCCCCCGTGCCCTCGTCGACCTCGCCCAAACCGTCATCCAGGCAAACGAGCCCGCCCGGTTCACCTTGCTCTACACCCTGCTCTACCGCGCCCATGCCGGCGAGCGTCACCTATTGGACCAGGTCACCGACCCCGAGGTGCAGCGCGCCCAGCGCCTCGCCCAAGCCGTCCGCCGCGACACGCACAAGATGCGCGCCTTCGTCCGTTTCCGCGAAGTCACCGAACCCGAAGGCACCCGCTACGTCGCCTGGTTCGAACCCGACCACTACATCGTGGAGGCTAACGCCCAGTTCTTCGTGCGCCGCTTCGCCACCATGGTGTGGTCCATCCTGACCCCCTACCGCAGCGCCCACTGGAACGGCGACGAGCTCAGCTTCACCGCCGGCGCGAACCGGGCCGACGTGCCGGACGACGACAAGCTGGAAGCCTACTGGCGCGCCTATTTCAGCAGCATCTTCAACCCGGCCCGACTGAAGATCGGCGCCATGACGTCCGAAATGCCACGTAAATACTGGCGCAACCTGCCCGAGGCGGCGGCGATCCCGGAGCTGATCCGCAACGCGTCCAACCGGGTCGCCACCATGGTGGAGACCCCTGTGTTCTCACCCGCCAAACCCGCCCGCGTCGTGCCGACCACGGACCATCTGCCGGACACGCCTTTGCGTGAAGCTGCCAAGGAAGCCGCCGCCTGCCGCGCCTGCCCGTTATGGGAGCCCGCCACGCAGACCGTATTCGGCGAGGGCCCGGCCGATGCCCGGCTGATGTTCATCGGCGAGCAGCCCGGCGATCAGGAGGACCTGGCCGGCCGCCCCTTCGTCGGCCCAGCCGGGCAGATGTTCAACGCCGCACTGGCGGAAGCCGGGATCGAGCGCGACTCGGCCTATGTCACCAATGCGGTGAAGCACTTCAAATTCGAGCCCCGGGGCAAGCGGCGCATCCACGCCAAGCCCGACAACACCGACATCGCCGCCTGCAAGTTCTGGCTCGACCTGGAACGGCGGGAAGTGAAACCCGCCGTGACCGTGCTGCTCGGCGCCACTGCGGCCCGGGCGGTGCTGGGCCGGGCGGTGACCATCTCCCGCGAACGCAGCCGGCCGATCGCGTTGGACGGCAACACGCAGGTGCTGGTGACGGTACATCCGTCGTATCTGCTGCGGCTGCCGGACGAGCAGAGCAAACAACGGGAATACGCGGCGTTCGTCGCGGACCTGCGGCAGGCGAAGGCGCTACTGGGCTGATTTAGCCGTTTTCGTGCTACGAGCGCTCCGAAGGTGGAGACCCGGATGCCCGACGCGATGCCCGAACCCGTCGAAACACCCGCACGCAAACGGCTGGATCCGGAGCGGACGCGCCAAGACATCCTCGCCGCCGCACACGAGGAATTCGTGCAGCACGGTCTAAGCGGGGCTCGGGTCGACGCGATCGCAGCGCGCACCAATACTGCAAAGCGCATGATCTACTACTATTTCGGCAGCAAGGAAGGCCTGTATCTCGCCGTGCTGGAGCGGGCGTACACTGCGATCCGCATCGCCGAGGCGGCCCTGGAACTCGACCTGCTGCCGCCGCGGACCGCGATCCAGCGCATGGTGGAGTTCACTTTCGACTACCACGATGCCCACCCCGATTTCGTTCGCCTGGTCAGCATCGAGAATATCAACCAGGGCCGCTTCATCGCCCGGTCCAACACCATCCGCACCGTCAGCATGTCAGTGGCGCAGGTGTTGCAGCGTATCCTGGACCGGGGCCGGGCGGCGGGGCTGTTCCGGGCCGATCTCGATGCGTTGGACGTGCACATGATGATCAGTTCGCTGTCGATCTTCCGTGTCGCCAACCGGCACACGTTCACGACGCTGTTTCCGTTCGACATGGACGACGCCGCACTTCGTCAGAAACACCGCGCCTTCATGGTGGAGGCGGTGCTGCGTTCGCTTGAGTTGCGCGAGCCTGCCGGCCAGCAGGATCTATAAACTTCACGCCACCCGGATTTCCACCAGCGCATGCGTACGCTCCGTCGTGATGTGCTCGATCGCGGCGGCCAGCACGCCGGGCAGATCGGCTGCCTGATCCACGGACGCGGTCCAGGCCCGGCTTGCCGCGGCCACCTTGGTGAAATCGGGCGTCGGGTCGAGCGAGACCAGCGGCATCTGGTTGGTGCGGGCGGCATAACCGTTCGGATACGTGCCCACGACGGACTGCCGCACCGCGCCCCACTCGCGGTTGTTCAGCACCAGCAGCAGCACCGGCAGCCCCAGAGCCTCGGCGACCTGATGGCACGCGACCGGGTTGGCGAACATGTACGAGCCGTCGCCCATCGTTGCCACGACGAGCCGCTCCCGGTTCGCCAGTTGCATCCCGAGCGCACATGGAAACGACCAGCCGAGCCCGCCGGAATGCGGCTCCTGATACCAGCTCCAGGGGTCGTGCAACGCCAGTGGCTCGAGCGGGCAGCCGAGTTCCGACAGGATGGTTGCGTGACGCCCTTCGACCGCATTCGATAGGCAGAGGCTAACCCAGGCCTTGGTCATGATTTCGCCCTGGCCGCCCAACTCGGCGCCGCTGCGGCCGGCCTGGCGAATGGCGTCGGAGCGTTCCATGATTTGGGCCCGCCTCGCCGCTCGCCCGTCCGCGTGCGCTGCCTGGTGCGGCGGCATCGCGCGGGCCAGCGCCGTGATGACCTCCGCCGTCTCGCCAGCCAGCGAGAGGTCGGCCTGGAAGTTGCGGACGGGAAATCGGCTATACAACGGGTCCGGCCCGGCCTGGATCACCTTGCAGCCGAGGGCGGGGCGATGGATCGCGGGCGACCAGGGGGCGAGGCAGTCCAGCACCAGCACCACGTCCGCCTCGCTCAGCCACGGCTCGATGGCGGTGCCGACGGACATAGGATGGTCCGAAGCGATGGCGAGTTGAACGGCCCAGTACTGCACCACGGGGATCGCCCACTCGTCGGCCAACTGCGCCAACGCCGCGAACCCTTCGGCCGACCCGGCGCCGCGCTGGGCGATGATCACCGGGTTGCGCGCCCCCGCCAGCAACGCCGCCGCCTCCGCCAACACGGACGCGGCGGGGGCGATCTGGACGGGGGCGACCCGGCTCGGTGTATTCAAGTCGTCCGACGGGCAAGGGCCGCACAGCACCTCGCGCGGTAGGCTGACATAGACCGGGCCTTTTGGCGTGGAGGAAGCGATGGCATAGGCGCGGTCGATCACATCCAGCGCCTGCTCCGGAAACTTCAATTCGTAGTCCCATTTGGTCGCCTCGCGCACCAGTGCCGTCTGGTCGCGCATCTCCTGGCCCCAGCCGATCGGCACGGTGCGCGCGCCCAGCCGGCCCTGCTCCAATACGGGGGTGCGACCGGAGAACAGCAGCACGGGTACGTGCTCGGTCGCGGCGTTGATCGCGCCGATCGTGCAATTGGCCAAGCCGACATTGGTGTGCGCCATCACCGCCTGCGCGCGGCCGGTCGCCAGGTAGTAGCCGTGCGCCATGCCCATCGCCGCGTTCTCGTGCGGGATCACCAGCGCCTGCGGGAGTGCGATGTCCTTCGCGTTGGCCTCCGCCAGCCCCTCGATGATGGGAGGGAAGTCGGTGCCGGAATTGGCGAAGATGTAATCCACGCCAACCACTTTCAGCCGGGCCAGGATGGCGCCGCCGGCGGTGATGGTCTGGGCGGGGTCGGGCATGGTGTGTGTCCCATCGCTGTTTGGTGTCATCGTCCGAGGAAATCCGGCAACCACGTGGCCAACGCCGGGAGCGCCACCAATAGGGCCAGCCTTAGCAGGTCGGTCACGATGAACGGGGCGACGCCGAGGAAGATGGTGGAGAACCGCAGCTCGCCGACCACGCTCTTGATCACGAACACGTTCATGCCGACCGGCGGGTGGATCAGGCCGAGTTCCACCGTCATGACGATGATGACGCCGAACCAGATCGGATCGAAGCCGAGTGCGGTGATAGCGGGGAACACGATGGGCACGGTCAGGATGACCATCGCCATCGCATCCATCAGGCAGCCCAGCACGAGGTACATCAGCAGGATCAGCGCCAGCACGCCGTAGCGGCCGATGCCGAGCCCGGTCAGGAACTCGGTCACGTTCTGCGGCAGACCAGTGATAGTCAGGAAGTAGCCGAACAGCAGCGCGCCGATCAGCACAGTAAACACTGCCGCCGCGGTGCGGGTGGCCTGCAACAGGGATTGCAGGATCAGTTTTCGCGGCAGCCGTCCGCGTGCCACGCCGATGATGAAGGCGCCGCCTGCCCCCATGCCGCCCGCCTCGGTCGGTGTGAACAAGCCACCGTACAAGCCGCCGATGACGAATACGAACAGCAGCACCGGGGCCCAGATATCCTTCAGCGCCGACAGCCGCTGGCTCCAGCCGCTGCGCTCGCCGCGCGGCAGCAGGTCGGGCCGTAGCAGGCCGATCAGCGCCAGTGTCAGGATGTACATCGCCACGGCCACCAGGCCGGGCACGATGCCCGCCATGAAGAGCTTGCCGATGTCCTGCTCGGTGATGATGCCGTAGACGACGAGCACGGTGGAGGGCGGGAACATTGCGCCCAACGTGCCCCCGGCCGCGATCGTGCCGGCCGCGAGCGATTGCGGGTAGTGGAAGCGCCGCATCTCCGGATACGCCACGGTGGAGAACGTGGCCGCGGTCGCGACGGACGAGCCGGAGATCGCCGCGAACGCCGCGCAGGCGATGATCGTGGCGAACCCCAATCCGCCGCGCAGGTGGCCGATGAAGGTGTTGGCGGCGCGGAACAGCTCCTGGCTCATGCCGGAGTTGGACACGAACGCGCCCATCAACAGGAACATCGGGATCACGCCGAAGGTGTAGTCGGTGACGGTGCGCATCGACGTCTGGCCGATCAGCTGCAACGCCGGGCCGAAGCCGGTGACCAGGCCGAACCCGGTGACGCCGACCAGCCCCATCGCCATGCCCACCGGCACGCGCAGGATCATCAGGATGAATAGCGTGACGAAGCCGAGAACGGCGACGGTGTTCGGGTCAAGCATCGCGCTATTCTACCGGGGCGGTGGAATGCGCCTCGTTCACCCGGTCGGGCGTCACGATCAGGCGGAAGGTGCGCACCGCGATCAGCAGCACGGCCGATACGTCCCCCAACCAGGCCACCAGGAAGAACGGCCAGGTCGGCAGATGCAGATCGTAGGTGAGCACGTGTTGCGCGCGGGTCTGCACGACCTTGTTGAACAGCATGATGGTCTGCACGCTCACCACCAGCAGCAGCACCAACGTCGCGAAGATATCGATGATCCGCTTCCAACGCCCGCCGACCACCTCCCACAGCAAGTCCACGGTGATGTGCGCGCCGCGGTAGCTGGTGGCGGCGATACCCCAGAAGATCAGGATGCCCAGGAACATCCGCCCAAAATCATAGCCGTCGGGGATCGAATAGCTGAAGAAGTAGCGCAGCAGCACCGAGACGAAGATGTCCACCGCCACCAGGCCCACGAACCCGGCGGCGATCCATTCGATGCCGTCGATGAAACGGTCCATGGCGTTCCTGCGCGCCGGCGGCACCGGAACGCCGAGCGTCTCGATCGTCACCTCAGTAAGCGGCGTGGTGCTGGTTCAACTGGTCCTTCAGTTCGGCCAATGCGGCCACCGGGTCGATGCCGGCCTTGCGCGCACGGTCCTCCCACGCCGCCTGCATCGGGGCCACGGCTTGCTTCCAGTGCTCCATCTGCTCCGGCGTCAGTTCGACGATGGTGTGGCCCGGCGTCTTGCGGGTGAGCTCGCGTCCCGCGGCCTCGAAATTGGCCCAGCCGGAGGCAAGCTTCTCCGCCCATTCCGGCGTGCAATGGTGATCGAGCACCGCCTTTTGCGCGGGGGAGGCGCCGTCGTAGACCGCCGCGTTGATCGGCCAGACATAGGTCGTGGTGTAGAGCGCGAAGTCGATGTGGTATTTCGTGATGTTGTTGATGCCGAACAGGAACTGCGAATTCCACAAATCGGTGATCGCATCCGCCACGCCGCGATCCAGGATGTCGCGCGATTCGGCGATCGAGGCCTGCACGTTCGTGCCGCCCAGCCGGGTGACCAACTCGCCCATGGTGGCCTGCGCGGGCCGCACCTTGAGCCCCTTCATGTCGGCCGGCTCGACGATCTTCTTCTTGGAGTGCAGCGTCCCCGGGTCGGACACGAAGGCGAGGCAGTAATGCGTGTCGCCCATCTCCTTCGCGGCATACTTCGCATACCAGGCATCCACCGCGGCCGAGCCACCTGTGCCGTTGGCGATGGTGAAGGGCAATTGCGGTGCGTCGGCGATCGGGAAGCGGCCCGGCTGGTAGCCGGGGCTGACATAGGCCACGTCGGCAATGCCATCGCGCACCATGTCGTAATGGTCGAACGCCTTGCCGAGTTGTTCGGCCGGAAAGATCGTGGCGGTGATGCTGCCGCCCGATTCCTTGGTGATGTCGGCCGCCCACTCCCGCGCCGACGCGACCAGCGGATGCGCCGGCGGCACCCAAAGCGAGATCTTGAGGTTGATGTGCTTCTCCTGCGCAGCAGCGGGCAGGGTGGCGAGCAGCACGGCCGCGGTCAGGCAGGTTAGGACGGTCCTGTTCTTCATTGTCGTGTTTCCTCCGTCTAGTTGTTGATTTTACGCCGGGTCGGATTGTGTCCCGCCCGGAAGGGTGCCCAGCCCGGCTGCGATGCGGCGCAGCATGGCGAGCAGATGGGGCTTGTCCTCCGCACCCACGATGGCGTCCAGGCGCGCGTCGTGGCGTTGCGAGTGGTCGCGCAACCGATCCAGCATCTCGGTGCCTTTCGCGGTCAGCCGCACCGTGTAGCTGCGCTGGTCGTCGCGCCGCCGCCGTCGGGTGATCAGCCCGTGTTGGGCAAGGTTCTTCAGCGTCCCCGTCAGCGTCGATCGGTCGCGGCCGCAGTAGCGGCTGAGTTCGCTCGGTACCAGGCCGGGATGATCGTGCAGGATCGTCAGCACCGTGTACCAGCCCGGTCGCAGGTCGCTTCCCCCGTCCACTTGCTGGATGGCATTAAACGAGGCCTCCTGCGCGATGCGGAGGTGATAACCGATGAGGCTCTCGAACGCCGGCGGGATGTGGAGCCCCTCCGCGTCGGCCGGGCCACCAGTCAGCAGGTGCGTGTCCATCCCGTTCCACCTTTGCAGCGGATGTTCTTCGTCTTGGTCTCGAGCAGTATGGCACAAGGAGGCGTTTGACAAGGTGGTTTGGTGCCCGGCAGTTGGCCGCCAAACCAAATCCGCAAAGCGTGCAACCGCAACGACTTCATCACAGGAAACTGGATCCCCATGACAACCCCGCCCGACCGGCTACGCGCGCTTTTGGCCGAACCCGGTTTCATCGTGATGCCCGCCATATGGGACGGGTTGAGCGCCAAGATGGCCGCGGCTGCAGGCTTTAAGACGGCGTTCATGTCCGGCTCGTGCGTCTCCGCAACGCGGCTCGGCGGACCCGACCTGGACGTGATCTCGTTCGCGGAGATGTTCAACTCGCTGGACATGGTGCGCGCCGCGGCGCCGGACACGCTGGTGCTGGCCGATGGCGACCATGGCTACGGCAACGCCATCAACGTCCAGCGCACGGTGCGCGCTTACGGCCGGGTGGGCGCGGCTGCCATCCTGATCGAGGACAAGGTCACGCCGCGCGCCCTGACCGCGGCCGGCAAGCCGTGCCTGCCGCGGGAGGAGGCGCGCATGAAGGTTCGTGCGGCGGTGTCCGCCGCCAGGGAGTCGGGCATCCTGGTGATGGCCCGCACGGATTGCCGCCCGACCCTGGGCATGGACGAAGCGGTGGCGCGGATCGAGATGTTCGTCGAGGAAGGGGCGGAAATCCTGTTCCTAGACTCCCCAGCCGACGAGGCGGAGGTTCGCCGCGCGGTGCAGGCTGCCAAGGGCCGCCCCTCGTTCGCCGTGCTGTCGCCCGGAGCCAAGCGGGAAACCCCGACGCAAGCCCGCGCGGCGGAGTTGGGGCTGAAGATCGGCACCCACCCCACCGCACTGCTATCCTTGGCCGCGGCCGGGATCCAGGCGGGGCTCGCCGCTCTGTCCGCCGGCCTGGCCGAGGCGCCCGGCGCCATGACGCCGGAGCAGCTCCGCGCGGCCCTCGGTTATCCAGACTACGACCGCGCGGCCAAGCCGTTCTTCGTCGGGGACTAGCCCCGGTCAGGCGGCGGCGTCGGCCGCCTTGGCGCTGTCGGTGAGCATCTCCATGCGGCCGGTGATCTGGCCGCCGTCCTCGACCTGGAGCCGCCGGCAGCGCGCCGTGCCCAACACCCGGCCGGTGGCACGGATGGTCAGGCTGCCGCGCGCCGTGAGGGTGCCGTCGATGGTGCCGGCCACTTCGGCGTCCTCGACCTCGACCTCACCCTTGAACACGCCGCCCGGGGAGATGGAGAGTTCGGTGGCGTGGATCATGCTCGCCTCGACCGTGCCCTCGACAACGAGGCGCTCGGCGTCCTGCACGGTGCCCTGTACGCTGATGCCGCGGCCGACCACGAGGGTGCGGCGCTCGGTCGTGGTGCGGTTCGGACCAGGGCCACCCGGGCGGCCCGGTGCGGTCTGCATTCCCGGCGGCCCGGGCGGGCTCGGCGGAGACGGAGGAGGATTCGAGCCGGGGGTCGGCGAGGGGTATGACGTGCGGCCCATGGCGGGCACCTCCTTCGGGGGGGCTGGACGAAAGGGCGGAACACCGAGGCCGGTATCCGGCTTGGGCGCGACGGCAGGCGTGATGGTTTCGGCGACGGCGGGTATGCTGGCATCGGACTCGCCGGGTGCAGCCTCGCCCTCGGTCGGGTTGCGTCGTTTGAACAAGCGGTAACCTCCCTGCGCGCTGTGCCAGGTTTCCTAGCGGGTGGACGCCCAGGCCTAACATCGCTGCCGCGGGGGAACAACCCGCCCCCCGGACGAATTTTTAACGCAGGTTTGTGTTGAGCACGTGCACCATCGCCGCCGTTCCCACGATCGGAACCAGCAGATTGACGCCCGGCAGCGTCGCCGCAGCCGCCAGCGCCAGCCCGGGCAGCAGGACGGCGATGCGGTGCCGCCGATACAGGAATTGCGCCTCGGCGCGGCCCATCCGGCGCATCGCCACCGCCACGAACAGCCCCCGCCCGATCGCCCAGCCACTGACCAGGATGGCCAGAACCAGGCCGATGCCGGGCACCAGCAGCGCAAGCACGACCGCGACGGCGTTGAGCACCAGCACCTGCAGCGTGAGTGCCAGCCCATCCCAGACCTGTGCCGGCAGGGCGGCCGGGTTGGGCTGCGGCAGGCCGGGGTAGTGCCGGCGGTCGACGGCCTGCGCGATCCGGTCGATGTAGAGGGTCGCGATCAGCATGACTGTCGGCAGGAACAGCCAGAACGCGAGCAGCACGACACCGAGCGTGCCCAGCACGGCGGCGAGCCAGCCCGGCCAGTGCACGCTGGCGAGCAGCGCATGGATGGCCCAGATGCTACCCGCCATCAGCGCCACATAGGCGACCAGCGCCAGTCCCACGCTGCGGCCGAGCACGCCGAGGCAGGCCGGGTCGTCCAGCTGGCCCAAGGCGAGCAGCAGGGCCCTCACGCCGTTGCAGCCCCGGCCGCACGGTGGTACGCGCGGGCCAGAATATCTGAACGGCACCCTATCATGAGCGACTCCACGCTGCGTTTCGACATCATCGGCATCGGTAACGCCATCGTGGATGTGGTGTCGCCCGCTCCCGAATCATTCCTGTCGAAGCTCGACATGCGCAAAGGTGGCATGGCGCTGATCGACGAGCCGGCGGCCGACACCTTGTACGGCGCGATGCCGCCGGGTCAGGAGAGCAGCGGTGGCTCGGCCGCCAATACCTGCGCCGTCGCGGCCGGCATGGGCGCGCGGGTCGCCTATCTGGGCAAGGTCGCCGACGACGCGCTGGGCCAGTCGTTCCGCCGCGATATCGGGGCGATCGGGGTGCATTTTCCCACGGCGCCGCTGACCGGTGGGGCATCGACGGCACGCTGCCTGATCCTGGTGACGCCGGACGGGCAGCGCACCATGAACACGTTCCTCGGCGCCTGCGTCTCGTTCAGCGAGGACGACGTTGACGAGGCATTGGTCGGGCAATCGGCCGTGCTGTATCTCGAGGGCTACCTATTCGACCCGCCGGCCGCTCAGGCTGCCTTCCGCCGGGCCGCCGCCGCCGCCCATGAAGCGGGCCGCCAGGTAGCGCTGTCGCTGTCGGACGCGTTCTGCGTCGACCGACACCGTGCCGCCTTCCGTGAGCTGGTGCGGGGCGACGTCGACATCCTGTTCGCCAACGAGGCCGAGATTTGCAGCCTGTATGAGGTGAACAGCTTCGACGAGGCGGCGGAGGCGGCCCGGGCGGATGTCGCCATCGCGGCACTCACCCGCAGCGAGGCGGGCAGCCTGATCCTTCGCGGTGACGAACGGTTCGTCGTCGCGGCAGAGCCGACCGAGGTGGTGGACACGACCGGCGCCGGCGACGCGTATGCCGGTGGGTTCTTGGCTGGACTTACCGCGGGCAAGCCGTTGGCTGAATGCGGTCGTATGGCGAGCGTTGCGGCGGCCGAAGTGATCAGCCAGTATGGAGCACGCCCGAAGAGGGGCTGAGGAGCTTGCGTCCAGGGTGAAAAGCACCGATCTGGTCCGAGCGGTGCAATCGCTGGGCTGGGAGTTGGACCGGGTCACGTATTCGAGCACCCTGACCGGCCGGGCCATATTGTGAAACCCGTAGCCGCGCAATTGGTGCAACCGCCCCCACCCGATCCCGTTCGTTCGGGCACGACACAGGCAGGAGAGCGCACATGCGCAAGCGAGTGCTAACGTCTTTCATCCTCCTTGGTCTGGCCGGCGGAGCAGCCGCGCAGACCGCTGGTGGTCCGGCAACTGCCTCACCGGGCGCAATGCCGTCCAATACGCCGCTCACCTCCAGCGGCGCTGTCCGTCACCCAGATGCCGGGGCCGCAACGCCGGCATCGCCGGCGGCCATCGGCGCCAGCAAACCGGCCCGGCCACTCGCGGCGACCACCCGGCGCAGCGCCGCACACTCGGCGGCCGCAACCAGCCACTAGGGCGGTTGCAGCCCGTCAGTGACGCGGCTCCGCGTTTTCGGCTCGTATTCCGGGCCGCTCCCTACTATGTGTGCGCCTGCAACATGAGACAGGCGAGGCACGCCCGCACGGGTATGCCCGGGTAAAGACCTATGGATATTCGCAACATTGCCATTATTGCCCACGTCGACCACGGCAAGACCACGCTCGTCGACCAACTACTGAAGCAATCCGGCGCCTATCGAGAGCACCAGCAGGTCGTCGAACGCGCCCTGGACCGCAACGACCTGGAAAAGGAACGTGGCATCACGATCCTGGCCAAGGTCGCCAGCGTCGAGTGGAAGGGCACGCGGATCAACATCGTCGATACCCCCGGCCACGCCGATTTCGGCGGTGAGGTGGAGCGAATCCTGAACATGGTGGACGGCGCGATCGTGCTGGTCGACGCCGCCGAGGGCGTGCTGCCGCAGACCAAGTTCGTGGTCGGCAAGGCGCTGGCCCAGGGCATCAAGCCGATCGTGGTCGTCAACAAGGTCGACCGCCAGGACGCCCGTGCCGACGAGGTCCATACCGAAGTATTCGACCTCTTCGCCGCGCTCGGCGCCACGGACGAGCAGTTGGACTTCCCGATGCTGTATGCCTCGGGCCGCCAAGGCTGGGCCGACGAAGTGCTCGAGGGCGCCCGCAAGGACCTCGCGCCGATGTTCGACCTGGTGCTGCGCCACGTGCCCGCCCCGGCGCTGAACCCGGACCTGCCGTTCGGGATGGTTGCCTCCATCCTGGACTACGATAACTTCCTCGGCCGAGTGCTGACCGGGCGCGTCGAGCAGGGCACGGCCCGGCTGAACATGCCGCTGAAAGTGCTGCGTGCCGATGGCTCCGTGGTCGAGACCGGGCGGCTGACCAAGCTGATGAGCTTCCGCGGGCTCGAGCGTATCTCGGTCGACGAGGCGATCGCCGGTGACATCATCGCCGTTGCCGGGCTGACCGACGCGACCGTACCGGACACGGTGGGCTCTGCCGACCTGGCCGAGCCGCTGCACGCCACCCCGATCGACCCGCCGACGCTGGCGATGACGTTCCGCGTCAACGACGGCCCGCTGGGCGGCCGCGAGGGCAAGAAGGTCACCTCCCGCCAGATCCGCGACCGGCTGCTGCGGGAGGCCGAGGGCAACGTCGCCATCAAGATCACCGAGAGCAACGAGAGCGAGGCGTTCGAAGTCGCGGGCCGTGGCGAGTTGCAGCTCGGCGTGCTGATCGAGACGATGCGCCGCGAAGGCTTCGAACTCACCATCGGCCGTCCCCGCGTGCTGACCCGGGTCAATCCGGACACCAAGGAGCGCGAGGAGCCGTTCGAGGAGGTGCTGGTCGACGTGGACGAGCCGTATTCCGGCGTCGTCGTCGAGAAGATGAGCCGGCGCAAAGGCGTCATGCAGGACATGCGTCCGTCTGGCGGCGGCAAGGTGCGACTGACCTTCAAGATCCCGTCCCGCGGGCTGATTGGCTACCACGGCGAGTTCCTCACCGACACGCGGGGCAGCGGGATCATGAACCGCCTGTTCGCTGGCTACGAGCCGTGGGCAGGCCCGATGGAGGGCCGCCGTAACGGCTCGTTGATCTCGACCGAAGGCGGCGAGGCGATTCATTACGCGCTGTGGTATCTGCAGGAACGCGGCACTTTGTTCGTCAGCCCCGGTGACAAAGTGTACGAAGGGCTAATTCTAGGCGAGCACTCGCGCGACAGTGATCTCGATGTGAACCCGATCAAGGAAAAGAAGCTCACTAACGTGCGCGCGTCCGGCAAAGACGATGCGATGCTGTTGATTCCGCCGCGGAAAATGTCGTTGGAACAGGCCATTTCGTACATCGAGGATGACGAGTTGGTGGAGGTGACCCCGGCCGCGATCCGGCTCCGCAAGCGTCATCTCGACCCCCACGAGCGGAAGAAGGCCGGACGGCAGGGAGATTCTGCGGCAGCCTGACGGGAACCGTGTTCGTTGCCATTAGTTAACCCTCCAATGGCCCTTGCTTGCGGGTCTTGTAGGAGAGGTATCATGAAGGCACTCGTCATCGCCGCGGCAGGGTTCCTGGCGCTGTCGCTACCGGCTTTCGCCCAGACGACGCCGACGAGCAATGCGACGTCCCTGGGAACGGCCACGACGGCGGGCAACTCGGCCGGGGCCCCGCAGGCTTCTACGCCCCAGGGTCAGCTCTCGACGACGGGCGGCGCTCCGCCGGTCGGCGGTTCTTCACCCGTCGGCGGCGGCACCGTTCCGAAGGCGACGACCCCGTCGGCCGACAGCGCCGTCACCGGGACATCGACGCAGGCCGTCAAGCAGCCTTGACGAAACGCGGCTGAACGGCGAAGGCCTGGAAGGCGACTTCCGGGCCTTCGTCGTTTTGGACACATCTTCTCCCCGCCGCTCCTTCGCCGTCATGGCAGGCTTCGGCTTCGTCGCCGGGCTGCCGCTGCCGCTCTCGGGCTTCACGCTGCGGCAGTGGCTCAGCGAGGGCGGCACCTCGCTCCCACTTATCGGGGCGACGGCGAGCATCGGCATCTTCTACAGCCTGAAGTTCCTATGGGCGCCCGCACTGGATCGGGTGCCGCCACCGGGCCCGTTACGGCGCCTTGGCCAGCGTCGGGGCTGGTTGCTCATCATCCAGCCGTTGCTTGCGCTGGCTTGTGCGGGCCTTGCCGTCTGTGATCCGGCGCACCCCGTCCTCCTGGTCGCGACGGCCGCGACGATTGCGTTCCTGTCCTCCAGCCAGGACATCGCCGTCGACGCCTGGCGCATCGAGACCTTCACAGAACGCACCCAAGGCGTGGCATTGACCGCCTATGTATGGGGCTACCGCGCGGCGCTGCTCGTCTCCGGCTCCTACGCGCTCGGGCTGGCGACGCTGCTCGGCTGGCCCGGGGCCTTCCTGATCGTGGCGGCGCTTGTGGCGACCGGGCCGATCATCACCCTGCTCGCGTCACAGCCGCCGGCGATCGTGCGCCGCGGCCGTGCCGGCCTGTTGGCCAGCCTGCGCGAAGCGGTGGTGGATCCGCTGGCGGAAATACTGTCCCGCCGCGGCATCGCGCTGCCGCTCTGCTTCGTGCTGCTGTTCAAGCTCGGCGAGGCGATGGCGGGGACGATGGCCCCGTCCTTCTACCGGGCGCTCGGCTACGACCGGGTGCAGGTGATGCTGGCGAACAACGTGCCAGCCCTGCTGGCCTCGCTGGCGGGGATCGCATGCGGTGGGCTGATCGTGGCGCGGCTCGGGGCAGGGCGAGCCCTGGTGCTGACCGGCTTCGTCCAGATGGCGTCGATGCTGCTGTATTTCCTGCTCGCCTTGTCAGGCGGCAACTCGTTCATCCTGGTCGCGAAGGTTCTGGGCGAGAGCTTCGCCGAGTCGATGGCGGACGCCGCGTTCATCACCTTCCTGTCCGGCCTTTGCGCACCCGGCTACACGGCTACGCAATACGCACTGCTGTCGTCCCTCGCCGCCTTGCCGCTGCGCACGCTGGGCAATCTGTCCGGCGTGCTGGCGCAGCAACTCGGCTGGGTGCCGTTCTACGGCGTGACGGTGTTCGCCGCATTGCCGGCCATGGTGATCATGCTGCTGATCCTCCGCCGGGCGCCGGTCCCGCAGCCCGGCCCCGCGCTAGCCCGCTAGGCCCAGCAGCCGGCTGCGCAGGTCGGGCGAGGGCGGGTGTGCGCCGATGAACCCGGATAGCAGTCGTTCTGCCAAATCTTCGTTGTTGAACGTCCCGATCGACTGGTTGTTGGCGTAGACCTGGAAACCGTGACCATTGAAGATGTAGGTGGTCGTATCGCCGACCTTGACGGCCGGGGCTGCCGCGACAAGCCGTTCGAAGTCGGTCTTGTCGGCGGGATTGCAGCCGCCGTCGGCGCAATTGGTCTGCTCGCCCTTGCGGTATTCCTCCTCGATCTCCGACTTCGACCCGCTATGCAGGTATTGCAGCAGCAACACCTTCGGCGAATGCGACGCGAGGATTTGCGCCGCATCGTGGCTCGGCTGCGGCAGATACAGCGCGGCGACGTAGACCTTGACGTTGAACACGGTGAGGGTGCGCTGACCCAGGCCGTTCAACACCAAGGTTTGCCCCGCCACGGGATATTTGTCCGGGAACGTGACCCCGTCCAGCGTCGCGGCACCCGCAGCGCTGGCCGTGAGTGTGAGGGCTAAGGCGTATGCGAACCGTTTGATGGCATTCACCGCTTCGACGCGCGCATTTTGCGCACAGTCGCATCGAATACCTTAGTGGCAAAAGCGTCCCCTGCAACCAGGCGCGCTGCCGTGTCCGCGCAATGTTGCCGCACGTCGTTCGTGAGTTCCGTGTTCGGCCCCGGCAGCATTCCGGCCTGGCACTGGATTTCCGCCGCGCGCTGCACCGTCCACAACAGCATGAACGCCTTCGGAATGTCGGCGCCACAGACCGCAACACCGTGGTTGCGCAGCACCAGCACGTCCGCCTGGCCGAGGCTGGCGAGCATCCGGTCCTTCTCCTCGGCCCAGAGCGTGATGCCTTCGAAGGCGTGATAGCCCACGCGTCCGAACAGCTGCGCGCCATAAAAATCGTCGTGCCCCAAGCCGCCCTGCTTCAGTGCGATGGCGGAGACGGCGTTGGTGTGGGTGTGGATCACGCATTGCGCGTCGTGCCGCACGCCGTGGATGGCGCTGTGCAAGGCGAACCCGGCCGGATTGGCCTTGAAGTCGGACGGTTCGGCGAGATTGCCGTCGAGATCCACTTTCAGCAGGTTCTTCGGCGTGACCTCGTCGTAGGTGAGGCCGAACGGGTTGACCAGGTAGCAGACCTTCTCGCCGGGCACGCGAACCGATATGTGATTGAAGATCATCATCTCGGTCCAGCCGAGATAATCGATCGCGTGATAGCAATCGGCCAACTGGACCCGCAGCGCCCACTCCTCGTCGCTCCAGCGGTGGCCCGGCGGGATCTGGACGGGTGATAGCTCGTTCATGGTGCGACCCTTCGTTGCGGTTACGATCGGTTTGTGGCGGTGGGAAGAAATTGCTTTAACTCTAAAGCATCTTGTTCCATCCTAGCTTGTCAACTGGAGAGTGATAGTGTCCGACGCGCTGTCTTCCCTCATTTCGGCACTGGCCTCGGGTGCAGTGCGGGTCGTGGACCTGTCGCAGCCCTTGTCGCCCGAGACGCCGGTCATCGGCTTGCCGCCCCCTTTCGCACAATCCTCACCATTCCAGATCAAGCGGATCTCGGCCTATGACGCGGCCGGGCCAGGCTGGTATTGGAACGATATCAGCTTGGGCGAGCATACCGGAACCCATTTCGATGCCCCCGTGCATTGGATCACCGGGCGCGAGCAGCCCGACAACACGACCGACACGATCCCGCCGGGCCGCCTGGTGGCGCCGGCCTGCGTCATCGACGTGGAAGCGGAGTGCGCCGCCGATGCCGGCTTTCTGCTGACGCGCGCCCGCGTCGAGCAGTGGGAAGCCGAACATGGCCGCGTCCCGGCCGGCGCCTGGTTGCTGCTGCGATCGGGCTGGTCGAAACGGACCGGCGATGCCTTCCTCAACATCGGCGCAACCGGGCCGCAAACGCCGGGGCCGGATGCGGATTGCGTGCGGTTCCTGGTGCAGGACCGCGACGTGGCCGGCTTCGGCACTGAGTGCGTGGGCACCGACGCCGGGGCGGCGCATTCCTTCGACCCGGCGTTTCCGTGCCACACCTTCATGCACGGCGCAGGCAAGTTCGGCCTCGCCAGCCTGGCCAATCTTGACCAGTTGCCGCCGACCGGCGCCCTGCTGATCACGCCGCCGCTCAAGATCGAGGGCGGATCCGGCAGCCCGTGCCGCGTGCTTGCGCTGGTGACCGCGTGACGACCCAACCACCGTCATGCCAGGGCTTGACCCTGGTATCCACGGGGTTGGTGTTGCACCGTCGGAGCCATGTTGGGCACGGCCAGCGGAATGGCCGGCCCGTGGATACCCGGATCAAGTCCGGGCATGACAGGATAGAGAAGGGCGCGCTGAATGGCTGAACGGTCCTTCAAAGCCGAAGTCGAACTGCTGCGCCTCGGCGAAGGTGAGGAGTTCCGCGGCGAGGGCATCCTGGCCATCACCAAGGCGCTGCTGCAATCAGGCGTGGCCTACGTCGCCGGGTATCAGGGCGCGCCTATCTCCCACCTGATGGACGTGCTGTCCGACGCGCAGCCGATCCTCGATGAACTGGGCGTACGCTTCGAGAACTCGGCCAGCGAGGCCGCTGCCGCCGCAACCCTCGCCGCGTCGGTGAACTACCCGCTGCGCGGCGCGGTCACGTGGAAATCCACCGTCGGCACCAACGTCGCGTCCGACGCGCTGGCCAACCTTGCCTCGGGCGGCGTGGTCGGCGGCGCACTGATCGTGGTGGGGGAGGATTACGGCGAAGGCTCCTCCATCATGCAGGAGCGCACGCACGCTTTCGCCATGAAGTCGCAGATCTGGCTGCTGGACCCGCGCCCCAACCTGCCCTCCATCGTGGCCGCGGTGGAGCACGGCTTTGCCCTGTCGGAGGCGAGCAACACGCCGGTGATGCTCGAGGTGCGCATCCGCGCCTGCCACGTGCACGGCCGTTTCACCGCGAAGGCGAACCAGCGCCCTTCCTTCACCGTGCGCGATGCGATGGAGCAGCCCCGCCGCGACACCAGCCGCATCGTGCTGCCGCCGGCCAGCTACGGTCACGAGCAGGAGAAGATCAAAACCCGCTGGCCTGCAGCCGTGAAGTACATCCAGGACCACGCCTTGAACGAGTGGTTCAACGACGGCGTGCAGGATGTCGGCATCATCCTGCAGGGCGGCATGTACAATGCGGTCATACGTGGCCTGCAGCGCCTCGGCCTCGCCGACGCGTATGGCGAGAGCCAGATCCCGCTCTACGTGATGAACGTCACCTATCCGCTGGTCGATGCGGAGATCGTGAAGTTCGCCGTTGGCAAGCGCGCCGTGTTGGTGGTGGAAGAAGGCCAGCCCGAATTCATCGAGCAGGCGCTGAACACGATCCTGCGCCGCGCTGATGTGCAAACCGCGCTGCACGGCAAGGACATGCTGCCGATGGCCGGCGAATACGTTCCGCCGGTGATGGAAGCGGGGCTGCGCGCCTTCGTCGGCCGCTATTTGCCGGCACTCGGAATGTTGGGTGAACCAGCGCCCGCACCGCCCCCGCCGACCAGCGTGCACGGCCGCCCGCCCTCGTTCTGCACCGGCTGCCCGGAGCGGCCGATCTTCACCGCGATGAAGCTGATCGAGCGCGAGTTGGGGCCACATCACGTCTCCTGCGACATCGGCTGCCACCTGTTCTCCATCCTGCCGCCGTTCAACATCGGCAACACCACGATGGGCTACGGTCTCGGCTGGTCCGGCGCCGCCGCGCTAAACGACAAGGGGTCGGATCGGCGCACCATCAGCGTGATGGGCGATGGCGGGTTCTGGCATAACGGCCTGACCTCGGGCGTCGGCAACGCCGTGTTCAACCAGAGCGACAACGTGCTGCTGGTGGTGGATAACGGCTATTCGGCGGCGACCGGCGGGCAGGACATTCTCTCATCCAAGGCCGCGAACGCCAATCGCACGACTAACAACCCGATCGAGACGGCCGTGCGTGGCGTGGGCGTGAAATGGGTCCGCACGCTCAACCGCACCTACAGCGTCGGCAAGATGCGTGACCTGCTGCGGGAGGCACTGACCACGCCGGAGAAGGGCCCCAAGGTCATCGTCGCGGCCTCCGAATGCCAGTTGAATCGCCAACGCCGGGTCAAGCCGCTGGTGCGCGACGCGATCAAGCGGGGCGAGCGCGTGGTGCGCGAACGCTTCGGTGTCGACCCGGATACGTGCACCGGCGATCACAGCTGTATCCGCCTGTCCGGTTGCCCATCGCTTTCGGTTCGTCCTAACCCGGACAAGCTGCGCCGAGACCCGGTTGCCGCCGTCGACAACACCTGCGTCGGCTGCGGCGTTTGCGGCGAGGTGGCCGATGCCGCCGTGCTGTGCCCGTCTTTCTACCGTGCCGAACTGATCAACAACCCGACCTGGTGGGACAAGCTGCGCCACCGCGTCAGCACCGCGGTGATCGCCAAACTGCAAAGCCGCATGGTCCATGCCTGAAGGGACGCTTCTCCCTCACCCGGTGACGGGAGAGGGCCGGGGTGAGGGTGCGACCCGCGCCATTTCCGTCGCCATCCTCGCGATGGGCGGCGAAGGCGGCGGCGTGCTCGCGGACTGGGTCGTGGGTATGGCGGAGGCGAACGGCTACATCGCGCAATCCACCTCGGTACCGGGCGTAGCGCAGCGTACCGGCGCCACGATCTACTACGTGGAGCTATTCCCCGACCTGGGCCGCGAACCTGTGCTCGCGCTGATGCCCGTGCCCGGCGACGTCGACGTGGTGATCGCCTCCGAGTTGATGGAAGCCGCCCGCGCCGTCAGCCGCGGCCTGGTCACGCCGGACAAGACGACGCTGGTCGCCTCCACCCACCGCGTCTATTCCATGACCGAGCGTACCGCGATGGGCGACGGCCGGCTGGACAGCGCCCCGATGCTGGACGCTTGCGCCAAGGCTGCCCACCGCCTGGTCACCGCGGATATGCGCCAGTTGGCGGAAGACAACGGCAGTGTGATCAGCGCGGCGTTGTTCGGGGGGCTCGCCGGGTCTGGCGCGCTGCCGTTCAGCCGCGTGCAGTTCGAGGCCGCGATCCGCGCCGGCGGCGTGGGTGTGAATAGTTCGCTCGCCGCCTTCGCCGCCGGGTTCGACGCCGCGCATGCCACAGCCGTTGTGGCGACGGTGCCGGTCAGCCCGGAAGCGGCGGAGATCATCGCCGAGGGCGTGCGCCGCCTGACCGATTACCAGGATGCCGACTACGCCGCGGAGTATCAGCGCCGCCTGGAACCGCTGCACGGCACCGGCGAGTTGCTGACGGAAACGGCCCGCTACCTGGCGCTGTGGATGAGCTACGAAGACCCGATCCGTGTCGCCGACCTGAAAATCCGCGCCACCCGGTTCAAGCGCGTCGAGGACGAGGTGCGCCTGCAGCCCGGGCAGTTGCTGCGTATCCGCGAGTGGATGCATCCCCGCCTCGAGGAAATCGCCGAGACGCTGCCGGGCGGCTTGGGACGTTGGCTGCTCGCTTCGCGGGTAGCACGGAGTGTCGTGGGACGGTTCACCCGCTCGGGTCGTCGGATCGAGACGACATCCATCCCCGGTTTCCTGTTGCTGTGGGCGGTCGCAAAGGGACGCAGCTGGCGTCGCGGCACGTTGCGCCACGCGGCCGAAATGACGGCGATCGACGGTTGGATGGGGCGGATCGTGACACTGTCCAAGACCGACCCGGCGATGGCGCTGGAAGTCGCGCAGTGCCAGCGCCTGGTCAAAGGCTACAGTGACACGATCGCGCGCGGCCGTGCCAACTTCAACGCGCTGATGGATGCAGAGCCCCGGTTGACCGACCCGGCTTCCCTCGCCCGGCTGCGGGACGCGGCACTCGCCGACGACACCGGGGGCGATTTGCGGGCCGCGCTGCAACAGGAACTCTTTTCGCAAGGCCCTTAGGCATGTCCCAACACCGCTCGATCCAAGACCTGGTGCAGCCCGACCGTGTCCACCGCGACGTCTACACCTCACCCGAGGTTTTCGCGCTCGAGATGGAACAGCTCTGGTCCCGCACCTGGGTGTTCGTGGGCCACGATAGCCAGATCCCTGCCGAGGGTGACTACTTCACCACCACAATCGGACTGCAGCCGGTGATGATGGTGCGCCAACGCGACGGTTCGGTGCGGGTGATGCGCAACCGCTGCTCGCACAAGGGCGCCAAGCTGGTCTCCGACGGGGCAGGTAATGTCGGCAGCTTCTTCCGCTGCCCGTACCACGCCTGGACGTATCGCCTGGACGGCGCCCTGCGTGGGGTGCCGATGAAGGGCGCCTATGCCAACACCGACTTCGAGCAGTGCGATGCGGCGCGCGGGTTGGCGGTGGTCACGAGCCACGTCTACCGCGGTTTCGTCTTCGCGCGGTTGTCCGGTCAGGGGCCCAGCTTCGACGAGTATTTCGGCGGCTCGCTCTCGTCTATCGACTATCTGGCGGACCGTTCGCCGGTGGGCGAGCTGGAAATCGTCGGGGGCGTACTGCGCTACATGCACGACAGCAACTGGAAGATGTTCGTCGAGAACCTGAACGACACGATGCATCCGATGGTGGCGCATGAGTCGGCGGCGGGCACGGCCAAGCGGCTCTGGGCGGACAAGCCGGAGGACGATCCTAAGCCGATGGCGATCGAACAGCTGGTGCCGTTCGCATCCGGCTACGGCTTCTTCGACAAGATGGGCGTGCGCGTATTCGAGAACGGGCACAGCTATTCGGGGGTGCATTTCTCGATCCACTCGTCCTACTCCAAGATGCCGGACTACGAGGCGGCGATGGTGGCGGCGTATGGCGAGGAGCGGGCGCGCGATATCCTCGGCACGGTGCGGCACAACACGGTGTATTACCCGAGCCTCACCATCAAGGGCGCCATCCAGTCGATTCGCGTGGTCCGGCCGATTGCCGTGGACAAGACGGTCGTCGAGAGCTGGACGTTCCGGCTGAAGGGCGCGCCGGAGGAAATCCTGCAGCGGACGATCACCTACAACCGGCTGATCAACTCGCCGATGTCGATCGTGGGGCACGACGACCAGTATTGCTACCGGGTCATCCAGGAGGGCCTCGCCGCCGACGGCAACGAGTGGGTCAACTTGCAGCGGGACTGGGATCCAGCCGAGGTGGGGCCGCCGGACCTGACGGTGAACGGCACCAGCGAGATTTCCATGCGCAACCAGTTCCGCGCCTGGACCCGCTTCATGGAGCCCGCGTGAACGAGCGGCTGATCCGCTTCGTGCGTCACGAGGCCCGGCTGCTGGACGAGCAGCATTGGGACGAGTGGTTGGCGCTGTTTGCGGAGGACGGCCACTACTGGGTGCCACTCAGCCCGGGACAGACCGACCCGCTCGGGCATAATTCGCTGGCCTACGAGGATCATTTGTTGCTGCAGTTGCGCATCGAGCGGCTGAAGGAAGGGCCGTTCAGCCAGCATCCGGCCAGCCGTTGCCAGCACGTGTTACAAGAGCCGGAGGTGGAGGACATGCAGGACGGGCTGCACGTCGTGCGGACTGCATTCATGTATGTCGAGGTGCGCGCAGACGAGCAGCAGGTGCATGCCGGGACCTTTGTCCACCACCTTCGCGAGGACGGCGACGGGCTTAGGATCGTCCTGAAGCGGGTAAACCTGTTGTCGTCGGAGATGGCGTTGCCGTCACTGCAGCTGTTCCCATGAACGTCGCCGACGCGTTCCGTCGCAGTGCTGCCGAGTGGGGAGACCGGCCGTTCCTGTGCATCCTGCCGGAGACGGCCGCGGCGTACGGGATAGAGCCTGGAGAAATCACCTATGCCGAGGCGGCTGCACAGGTGGATCGGTTGCAGGCCGGATACGAGGGCGCGCAGGGCCGGGTCGGGCTGATGCTGGACAATCGGCCGGATTTCTTCCTGCACTGGCTGGCGCTGAACGCGGTCGGCGCAAGCGTAGTGCCGCTGAACCCGGATCTGCGACCGGCGGAACTGGATTATCTGATCGCACATAGCGGACTGACCCATGCTGTGGCGGCGCCGGTGCACCGTGCGAAGATGGAAGCGGCAGTGGCGCGGGCGCCGCACGCCGTCTCCACCGTCATGCCAGGGCTTGACCCTGGCATCCACGCGGTAGGGCAACTGACGTCGAAGCTGGTTGACGGTCAACGATCCCAAGCCGGCGGACCTGGCGCGCCGTGGATACCAGGGTCAAGCCCTGGCATGGCGGATCGTAGCGAATGCGCCCTGCTTTACACGTCGGGCACTACGGGAAAGCCGAAGGGCTGCGTGCTCTCCAACGATTATTTCCTTCGCGCTGGCCAGTGGTACATCGATGCGGGCGACCTCTGCGCCATCCGGCCCGGTGCCGATCGGCTGATCACGCCGCTGCCGATGGTGCATATGAACGCGATGGCTTTCTCCACCATGGCCATGGTGCTCAGTGGCGGATGCGTCATCCCGCTGGACCGGTTCCATCCACGGTCGTGGTGGGACAGCGTGCGCGAGAGCCGCGCGAGTATCGTGCACTACCTCGGCGTGATGCCCTCCATGCTCCTCGGCGCACCAGCGAGCCCGGTGGATCGCGAGCATGCCGTCCGCTTCGGCTTTGGCGCCGGTGTGGACCGCCGCCACCAGGCCGTGTTCGAGGAACGCTTCGGCTTTCCGTTGCTCGAAGCCTGGGCCATGACCGAAACCGGCGCCGGTGGCTGCATCATCGCCAACCACGAGCCGCGCCGCGTAGGCGCCGCCTGTTTCGGTCAACCTGGGCCGGAAATGGAATTGCGCATCGTCGACGAAGCCGGCACGGACGTTCCCGACGGAACCCCGGGGGAGTTGCTGGTGCGCGCCACCGGGCCGGACCCGCGCGCCGGCTATTTCACCGAATACCTGCACGATCCCGAAGCAACGGCGGAGGCTTGGGCGGGCGGTTGGTTCCACACCGGAGACGTCATCCAGCGTGAACCCGGCGGCGACCTGCTGTTCATAGACCGCCGCAAGAACGTCATCCGCCGCAGCGGCGAGAACATCTCCGCCGTGGAGGTGGAGAGCGTCCTGCGACGCCATCCCGCCGTCGCCGACGTCGCCGTCGCTTCCACGCCCGACCCGGTGCGCGGCGAGGAAGTGCTGGCCTGCATCGTCCCGCGCGGTCCAACCTCTCCGACGCTGGCGGCGGAGATCGTAGCGGCGGCGTTGCAGGATCTGTCCTATTTCAAGGTGCCGGGTTGGGTTGCCTTCGTGGACGCGCTGCCGTTGACGGCGACGAACAAGATCCAGCGCGGCGAACTCAAGGCGTTGGCTGCGACCCTGCCGGGCACGCCGGGTTGTATCGACACGCGCGGTGAGAAATCCCGGGCGCGCCAGTTGGCGTGAGGGGGTTCGACGACATCGTCCTGGCCTGCCCGGTGACGGAGCCCTATGTCCGCCGCTCGGAGCGCAGTGCCACCTGGTGGTTAGGCCACGCCTTCGCCCGGATGCTCGAAGCGAGTGGGCTGGCAAAGGCGGAGGTGGACGGATTCTGCTTGTCTTCCTTCACCCTCGCCCCCGACGGCCCAGCACCGTTCATGCAGTCCATCGGCGCCTCGCCGCGCCATCTGGACTGGATCCCGACCGGCGGTGCCTGTGGCACGATGGCGGTGCGCCGGGCCGCGCGCGCCGTGCAATGCGGGGACGCCGAGGTGGTGGCCTGCATCGCCGGCGACACGGCGAACGAGGGCAGTTTCCGAGACTTGGTGGCCGGGTTCAGCGTGTGGTCGCGTGACGCGGTGTGGCCGTATGGGGCTGGCGGGCCCAACATGAGCTTCGCCCTGCTGACCGACGCCTATATGCGTGCGAACGGGGCCACGCGGGAAGATTTCGGCCGCCTCGCGGTGTCGCAGCGACAGAATGCCGGCGGCAATGCTGGGGCGCTTCTCCGCAAGCCGATCACCATGCAGGACTATCTGGCCGCGCGCCCGGTCTGTCCGCCGGTCCATCTGCTGGACTGCGTGATGCCGTGCGCGGGGGCCGACGGGTTCCTCGTGATGGACCGTAACCGTGCGGAGCATTTAGGCCTGGCCTATGTCCGCCTGCTGGCTACCATCGAGCGGCATAACGCCTTCCCCGATGACCCGGTGCAGCATCGAGGCGGTTGGGCGATGGACCGGGATGCCCTGTGGGCGCAGGCTGGGATAGGACCGTCCGACATGGATTTGGTGCAAACCTATGACGACTATCCCGTGATCAGCATGCTGCAATTCGAGGGCCTTGGCTTCTGCGCGCAGGGGGATGGCGCGCGCTTCGTTCGGTACCACGATCTGACGGTTGCCGGGGACCTGCCGCACAACACCGGCGGTGGCCAGCTATCGGGTGGGCAGGCCGGGGCGGCAGGCGGCTATCTCGGCATGGTGGAGGCGATGCGGCAATTGCTCGGCATGGCCGGCGGGCGGCAGGTGGCAAATGCACGTCACGCCGTGGTCAGCGGATTCGGCATGATCAATTACGACCGTGGTCTGTGCACCGCGGCTGCCGTGCTCGCCGCATGAACCGCGCCGCCGCCATGCGCCGGATGGACGAGGCCGCTGCCGCCGGGCAGGTCGCGTTGCAGCATTGCGAGGCCTGCGGGGCCGGCCAGTATCCCCCCAGCGAGCTGTGCCACGCTTGCCTGTCGGATCGCCTCGGCTGGTCCGTCGCTGCCGTCGCCCAGGGAGAGTTGCTGGCCCGCGCCGTCATGCACCATAGTTTCGAGCCGGCAACCAAGCTGCCGCGTCCCGTGGCGCTAGTCCGGTTGCAGGGAGGGGTCACTGCCGTGTGCTTCGTCGCCGAGGGCACCCAGCCGGGCGCCGTGACTGTCACCGCCAGGCTGGACGAGGCTGGGCGTGCCGTGCTGAGCGCATGCTGACGGCGCTGCTCACTGGTGGGAGTGCCGGGATCGGGCGCGCCATCGCCGAGTCCCTGCTCGCGTCCGGGCACCGGGTGGTGTCGCTGGACCACGCACCGGCGACCCTGGAGCACGAGCATCTGCACACGCTGCCAGTGGACCTGCTGAGTGCGGCGGCGACGCACGATGCAGCGCTGGAGGCGGCGGAGAAGTGGCGCCCTACCATCCTCGTGCACAATGCGGGCGCTATCCGACCGGCGCTGCTGCCGGACGTGAACCGGGTCGACCTGGATGCGCTGGTCAGCCTGCATCTCGGCGCGGCGATCACGCTGGTCCAAGCGACCTTGCCTGCGATGCGGGAGGACCGATGGGGCCGCGTGGTGCTGATCTCGTCTAGGGCAGCGCTCGGGTTGGCGACCCGCACCAGCTACTCCGCGACGAAAGCCGGCATGATCGGCATGGCGCGCACGTGGGCGCTAGAACTCGGGCCGAGCGGGGTGACGGTGAACGTGATTGCCCCGGGCCCGGTGGAGGCGACCGACCAGTTCCACTCCGTGCTGCCCGAGGGGGACCCGCGGATCGAGCAGATGGCGCGAACCATTCCGGTGCGGCGGCTGGGCACGCCGGCGGATGTGGCACGTGCGGTGCTGTTCTTTGCGGACCGCGACGCTGGATTCATCACGGGCCAGACTTTGTTCGTGTGTGGCGGCACGAGTGTCGGGAGTTTACAGATCTAGCGTCGTGACGGAACCGGGATGACGTCCTTGCGCTAAAGGAGTCTGAAGTCGGTTCCGCCTCCTTGGGAGATCGGTATCGTGAGTCACAGGAGGAACAGAATTATGCGTCGGTATTTATCCGCTACAGTGCTGGCCGTCGGTTTGCTCAGCTTGGCAGCTTGCAATGGCGCCCAGCCGGCGGGTGGCGTCCACCCGCCGAGCGATGTCGGCAATATGGCGTATCCGGCACCGTTGCCGCAGGGCAGCATCACGACGACGCCGGCCCGGCCGTAGTTGCTCGCTAGCCCTCCCCCGTCAGCCGGGGGAGGGCGCCTGCGCCTGATTTCGTCAGACGTCGACCTCCTCGACGGCGACGTCCTTCGCGTGGTCCTGGATGAAGCGGAACCGCAATTCTGGCCTCCGCCCCATCAGGCTTTCCACCAGTTCGCTCGTTTCAGCCCGCCGCTCGGCCGATGCGACCACCTTCAGTAACGTACGCTTGGCCGGATCCATCGTCGTCTCCTTCAACGACGCAGGCGGCATTTCACCCAGGCCTTTGAACCGGCTTACTTCGATCTTCGTGCCAGCCTTGAACGTTTTGGCAAGGCGCTCCCGGTCGGCGTCGTTCATCGCGTAGACCGAGCGGGCGCCCTGCGTCATGCGGTACAAGGGGGGCTGGGCCAGGAACACGTGGCCTTCCCGCACCAGGTCGGGCAGTTCGCGGTAGAAGAACGTCATCAGTAGGCTCGCAATGTGCGCGCCGTCGACATCGGCGTCCGTCATGATGATGATACGGCCGTAGCGAAGTTTCTTGATATCGAACCGGTCGCCCACACCGCAGCCGAGCGCCTCGATGAGGTCGCGTAGCTCCTGGTTCTGGCGGAGCTTGTCGACGGTGGCGCTGGCCACATTCAGGATCTTGCCACGCAGCGGCAGCACCGCCTGCGTCTCGCGCCGCCGGGCCTGCTTGGCGGAGCCACCGGCGCTGTCGCCCTCAACCAGGAACAGTTCGGTCTCGCTCATGATCTCGCTGGTGCAGTCCGCCAATTTGCCCGGCAGGCGCAGCCGCTTGGTGGCGGATTTGCGGGCGACGTCCTTGTTCTCGCGCCGGCGAAGGCGTTCCTCCGCGCGTTCGATCAGGTAGGTCAGCAAGTTGTCCGCACCTTGCGGGTTGCCGGCCAGCCAATGGTCGAAGCGGTCGCGCATCGCCGTTTCCACCAGCCGGGTCGCGTCGCCGCTGGTTAGTTTCTCCTTGGTCTGGCCCTGGAACTGCGGGTCGCGCACGAAGGCGGACAGCTTGCCCGCCATGCTCGTGGTGATGTCCTCGCCTGTCACCTGGGCGGCGCGGCGGTTGTTGCGGTGCTCGCCCCAGGCGCGGACGCCCTTCAGCAGTGCGGCGCGGAACCCGGCCTCATGGGTGCCGCCCAGCGGCGTCGGCACGGTGTTGCAGTAGGAGTGCAGGAAGCCGTCGGTATTCTCGAGCCAGGTGACGGCCCATTCGGCGCGCCCACCCGGCCGGCCGTCGTCGCGGGTCGGCAGATCGGCCTCGCCCGCCCAGATCTCCGGCACCGCCATGACGGCGTCGCCGATGTCTTCGGCTAGGCTGTCCCGTAATCCGCCGGGGAAGTGCAGCACGGCCTCGGCAGGCACTTCGCCGCCTTTGATCAGCGCCGGGTCGCAGCTCCAGCGGATCTGGACGCCGCGGAACAGGTAGGCCTTGGAGCGGCAAAGCCTGTACAAACGCGCCGGGCTGAACTGCAGCGGTCCGAAAATCGCCGGGTCGGGCTTGAACCGAATGGTGGTACCCCGCCGGTTCTGCACCGGCCCGGCATTCACCAGCTTGGTGGTGGGCTTGCCCTGCGCATAACTCTGCCGCCACAGCGTGCGGTCGCGGGCGACCTCCACCTCCAGCGTCTCGCTGAGTGCGTTGACCACCGAACTGCCCACGCCGTGCAGGCCGCCCGACGTCGCGTAAGCGTCGCCGCCAAACTTGCCGCCCGAGTGCAGCGTGGTGAGGATAACCTCGAGCGCACTGAGCGATTTGAATTTCGGGTGCGGGTCGACCGGGATACCCCGGCCATTGTCGCGGATGCTCAGCCAGTTGCCGGCTTGAACGGCGAAGTCGATGGCGGTGGCGTGGCCGGCGACTGCCTCGTCCATCGAGTTGTCGAGGATCTCGGCGGCGAGGTGATGCAGGGCGGTCTCGTCCGTGCCGCCGACATACATGCCGGGACGGCGGCGAACGGGCTCAAGGCCCTCGAGGACCTCGATATCCTTCGCGGAATAGGCGTCTTCATTCGCAGCGGATTTGGGGCTGGCGGCGGATTTGGGCGCCTGCTGTGGCTTCGCCTTGGCGGAGCCGAAGAGGTCGTTCATGCTGTGTTCCCGTGTCTCCCCCGCACGCTAGGCGCACAGGGGAGTCGGGGGCAAGCGGCTACTTGGTAGTTGGGAAGCTCCCGCTCGGCGACTGCTCCTGCGTGTGGGCCTCGAGGAACCACAGTTGCTTGTCGATTCCGCGCGATACTTCGGTGAAGATATCGGCGGTGTCGGCGTCGCCGGCTTCGTCCGCTTCATCGATGCTCTTGCGGATGGCGTTCGCAACCATCGCATAGCGCTCGATCAGAGCGTGGATATGATCGCTGACCTGGTAGATGTCCACCGGATACGGCGGCAGGGTGGACCGCTTGCCGACTTCCTGCACGGTTCCAAACGCCGTCCCGCCCAGTTGCGTGATGCGTTCGGCCATCGTGTCCACGAACTCGTCCTGCTCCTCGCGGAAAGTGTCGAGCATGAGGTGAACGCCGATGAACTGCGGCCCCTTCAGGTTCCAATGCGCCTGCTTGGTGATCAGCCCCATGTCGATCCCGTCGGCGATCCGAGCCTCCAGCAACGCGACCGACACGCCGCGGCCGTTCTGGTTGTTTCGGGTGCGATGCAGGCGGGCGCCGCCCTCCGTTTGCTCGGCGGGCATGTTGTCGGTTTTAGAATTCGCCATCATCATCTCCTGTTGAGGACTAGCCGCAGAACGCGCGACCGCAATGGTTGTTGCCTGGCGCGCGCCTCCGCGTGCTGCCTCAGCCTCGCGCCCGGTGGATGTCATATGTGACGATGCCGCTCTCTTCCGAGGGCATGGTCAGCCAGTCTCGCCGGGTCAAAGTGGTGCTGGTGTCCCGCAGCCCCGCCGCCCAATGGTCGCGCATCGAGGACTTGCTGAAATCGTAATCTTTCGCCTGTCCTTCATGCGCAGCTTCCTGATAAATCAGCTGCAGGATGTTGATGGCAGGCAGCGTCGCGAGCTTCGCTTTCAAAGCGCGCTCCTCGTCGGAAAGTTGGTCGTCTGGGACCTTCGCCAGCAAACGCTTCATCTGAATGCGCTGCAGATGCGCCTGCCTGTAGTAGTCGGTGGTAAGGCGGGTGCGGGAGGAATACTGGATGTCCTTCGAGCGGCCTAGCGTCTCGGGCATGTCGCGCGGCACCGGGCCGCGGGCACTGAATAGATCCACCTGGAATACCAGGGCGTTCTCGCCATCGATGCGGTCCAACAGATGCTGCAGCGGCGTGTTGGACACGATGCCGCCGTCCCAGAAATGATCGCCGGCGATCTCGATCATCGGCAAAGCGGGCGGTAGGGCGCCGCTGGCCATGATGTGGTCGACATGGATCGTCGTTTCCGCGTTGTCGAAATAGACGAAATTTCCGGTCGCAACGTTCACGGCGCCGACGGCGAAGCGCATCTCGCCGCTGTTGATGCGGTCGAAATCCACCAACCGCAGCAGCGTGGCGCGCAACTGGTCGCTGTTGTAAAACGCGGTGGCACCGCTGGCGCCGCGCGGTTGGAACCAGGGCGACAGCAGGTTCGGGGCGAACAGGCCGGGCTGGCCCTGCGTCATGGTCATGAAACACGACCAGAGGTTATGCATTTTCCGCAGATCGTCGCCATCTGGCAGGAAGCCCCAGACGGGACGCAGCGTCGCCATGCGCCAAAACTCCTGCAGCGCGGCAAGCCGGCGTTCCGGCGGATTGCCCGCAATCAAGGCCGCATTCACGCTGCCGATGGACACGCCCGCCAACCAGTCCGGCTCGATGCCGGCCTCCTGCATGCCTTGGTAGACGCCGGCCTGGTACGCGCCCAAGGCGCCCCCGCCTTGCAGCAATAATCCGACGCGGTCGCAACCCTCGGGTCGCCAGGATTGGTGGGGGTGGTGCAGGGGTCCGACGTCCATGCGCTTGCGTCTCCTTGGCGGCTATCTGCTGTTCTGGCACACCGGCCGGGCTTGTCATACCTGGACGAAGTGCCAATCATCCGCCCAACGTTCGGCGGGGATGGGTGGATGGGTCTGCACGGTAAAGTGGCATTGGTCACCGGTTCGACCAGCGGCATCGGGCTCGGCATCGCCCGGGCACTGGCCGCCGAGGGCGCCGACCTCATGCTGAACGGCTTCGGTGACCCGGCGTTGATCGAGGACCTCCGTGCCGGCATTGTCGCCGAGCATGGCGTCCGCGTCCTGCACGATGGCGCCGACGTCAGCCAAGCGGCCCCGATCGACGCCATGATCTCCCGCACGGAGACCGAGCTCGGCCGGTTGGACATCCTGGTGAACAACGCAGGCATCCAATACGTGGCCTCGATCGCCGAATTCCCGGCCGAACGGTGGGACGCCATCATCGCCATCAATCTGTCGAGCGCCTTCCATGCGATGCATGCGGCAATCCCCGGCATGAAGGCGCGGGGCTGGGGCCGGATCATCAATATCGCCTCC
>OZ240676.1:1215000-2312500 GCA_965198895.1 Acetobacteraceae bacterium | reverse complement strand
GGCGTAAATACCGATGCATCCTTGAGTAGGGCGGGGCACGTGAAACCCTGTCTGAACGTAGGGGGACCACCCTCTAAGCCTAAATACTCCCTGGTGACCGATAGTGAACAAGTACCGTGAGGGAAAGGTGAAAAGCACCCCGAGAGGGGAGTGAAAGAGACCTGAAACCGGATGCCTACAAGCAGTCGGAGCAGATTGTTCTGTGACGGCGTACCTTTTGTATAATGGGTCAGCGAGTTTCTGTTGGCAGCAAGCTTAAGCCGTTAGGTGTAGGCGCAGCGAAAGCGAGTCTGAATAGGGCGCTATAGTTGCCGGCAGAAGACCCGAAACCGAGTGATCTAGCCATGGCCAGGCTGAAGGTGGGGTAACACCCACTGGAGGGCCGAACCCACGCCTGTTGAAAAAGTCGGGGATGAGCTGTGGCTAGGGGTGAAAGGCCAATCAAACTCGGAGATAGCTGGTTCTCCGCGAAATCTATTGAGGTAGATCGTCATGTGTTTACCACGGGGGGTAGAGCACTGGATGGGCTAGGGGTCCCCAAAGGATTACCAAACCTAACCAAACTCCGAATACCCGTGAGTATAGCGTGGCAGACAGACAGTGGGTGCTAAGGTCCATTGTCGAGAGGGAAACAGCCCAGACCACCAGCTAAGGTCCCCAAATCGTGGCTAAGTGGGAAAGGATGTGAGGATTCCAAAACAACCAGGAGGTTGGCTTAGAAGCAGCCATCCTTTAAAGAAAGCGTAATAGCTCACTGGTCTAATAGAAACCTTGCGCCGAAGATGTAACGGGGCTCAAGCCACGTACCGAAGCTGTGGGATTGGAAACATTCATTCACGTCTCTTGTCGGTGTTGATTGCAGCAATGTGGCGGCATCGATGAGCGACGTGGGTGGTGTGACTGATCGGTAGCGGAGCGTTCGGTAAGCCTGTGAAGGCGGAGGGGTGACCCCTGCTGGAGGTATCCGAAGTGCGAATGCTGACATGAGTAGCGACAAACAGAGTGAGAAACTCTGTCGCCGAAAGTCCAAGGGTTCCTGCGCAAGGTTAATCCGCGCAGGGTGAGCCGGCCCCTAAGGCGAGGGCGAGAGCCGTAGTCGATGGGAACCAGTTGAATATTACTGGGCCTGCTGGAAGTGACGTGTGAGAGATGTTGTCAGGGCTTACTGGATTGTCCTGGCTTTTGGATCACACCGGGAAATAGCTCCAGCATATAGACCGTACCCTAAACCGACACAGGTGGACTGGTAGAGCATACCAAGGCGCTTGGGAGAACCATGCCGAAGGAACTAGGCAAATTGCTCGCGTAACTTCGGGATAAGCGAGACCCAGTTGTGGGCAACCATGGCTGGGTGGCACAAAGCAGGGGGTAGCGACTGTTTAGTAAAAACACAGGGCTGTGCGAAGTCGAGAGACGACGTATACGGTCTGACGCCTGCCCGGTGCCGGAAGGTTAAGAGGAGGTGTGCAAGCACTGAATTGAAGCCCCGGTAAACGGCGGCCGTAACTATAACGGTCCTAAGGTAGCGAAATTCCTTGTCGGGTAAGTTCCGACCTGCACGAATGGCGTAACGACTTCCCCACTGTCTCCGGCATGGGCTCAGCGAAATTGAATTCCCCGTGAAGATGCGGGGTACCCGCGGTCAGACGGAAAGACCCTATGAACCTTTACTGCAACTTTGCAGTGGCCTCAGGGGAGAGCTGTGTAGGATAGGCGGGAGGCTTTGAAGCATGGGCGCTAGCTTGTGTGGAGCCACCCTTGAAATACCGCCCTGATCTCTTCTGATGTCTAACCGCGTCCGGTCAGCCCGGACCGGGACCCTGCATGGTGGGCAGTTTGACTGGGGCGGTCGCCTCCCAAAGTGTAACGGAGGCGCGCGATGGTGGGCTCAGGCCGGTCGGACATCGGCTGCTGAGTGCAATGGCATAAGCCCGCCTGACTGCGAGAGCGACAGTTCGAGCAGAGACGAAAGTCGGCCATAGTGATCCGGTGGTCCCGCGTGGAAGGGCCATCGCTCAACGGATAAAAGGTACTCTAGGGATAACAGGCTGATCTCCCCCAAGAGTCCACATCGACGGGGAGGTTTGGCACCTCGATGTCGGCTCATCACATCCTGGGGCTGGAGCAGGTCCCAAGGGTTCGGCTGTTCGCCGATTAAAGTGGTACGTGAGCTGGGTTTAGAACGTCGTGAGACAGTTCGGTCCCTATCTGCCGTGGGTGAAGGAGACTTGAGAGGATCTGTCCCTAGTACGAGAGGACCGGGATGGACGCACCTCTGGTGAACCGGTTGTCACGCCAGTGGCACGGCCGGGTAGCTATGTGCGGACGGGATAACCGCTGAAAGCATCTAAGCGGGAAACCCACCTCAAAACCAGGTCTCCCCGAGGGCCGTCGTAGACCACGACGTTGATAGGCCAGATGTGGAAGCGCCGTAAGGCGTGCAGCTAACTGGTCCTAATCGCCCAATAGGCTCCATACACCACCATGCATAGCAGTCATCGCCGTACAACGGCGCCAAGCACAGCACAGCACACACAAACACACCACCAGAACCACATCACAACACCAACAACTCTGGTGTTCTGATGACCTGGTGGCTTTGGCGGGGAGCCTACACCCGATCCCATCCCGAACTCGGACGTGAAAACCCCCAGCGCCTATGATACTGCACCCCAAGGTGCGGGAAAGTCGGTCGCCGCCAGGTCTTCCAAACACCAGAACCAAAACACAAACATACAGCGCGCTCTCACAAAAAGCCGCTCAGACGCGCGCTTCAAAATACGAAGCCGCAGGTAACGCGGGGTGGAGCAGCCCGGTAGCTCGTCAGGCTCATAACCTGAAGGTCACAGGTTCAAATCCTGTCCCCGCAACCACCGACAACAAATCACGCTGAGGCAGGCGCGACTTTCCCGCCAGGCTAAGCTCAACCCAGCCGAAATCTATCGAGTAGCTCTATCACGGCGTCGATATCGGCGTCCGATGTCTCACCGTGGGTAATACAGGCGCGGATCACCGGTTCGCCGCCGAACTGCGCAGCCGAAACCCATGCGGCGCCACTCTCAAGCACTTTTGCAACGATGACGTGCACGGCGGCCGAGCCCCGTGGTGGGCGCAGGCAGACTACGGCAAGCGCCGGGTCGTTCACGACGGACCAACCCCGTTCAGCCATCCCGTTTGCCAGCCGGGCTGCCAGCGCCACTGCGCGTTCGACATGGGCGGCGTGCCCAGACCAGCCGGCCGAACCCAAGGACATGAATAGCCGCAGTCCCACGAAGCGGCGGGACCACTGTGCCGTGGTCAGATACGGATCGTGCGCCGGTTCGTGGGAGGGCATGAAGCTGGTGCGCACGTCATACGTAACGGCTAGGTTAGCCGGATCGGCGACAAGCAGCATGCCGCAGCCCATTGTGGTGGCGAACCACTTATGGGCGTCGATGGTGACCGAGTCGGCGCCATCCATACCCTGAAGCAACGCGCGAAGCCGGTCAGACGCGATCAGCCCGCCGCCCCAGGCCGCGTCGACGTGGAACCACGCGCCTTCTGCCACCGCTAAATCGCGGCATCCAACCAACGGGTCGATGGCCCCCGCATTGGTCGTGCCCGCGGTCGCCACAACCATCACGGGCACGCATCCCTCCGCCCGGTCCGACGCGATTTGGCCGGCCAGGGCCTCCAGGTCCATTCGCCCGGCCCCATCGGTTGCGACGAGCCGGGCGGCGCTGCGGCCAATCCCCGCCATGTGCGCCAGCTTGATCCAGGCGAGGTGGCTGTCCTTGGAGATGTAGAAAACCGGCGGGCCTGCAAAGGCGCGGCTGCCGGCAGAAGCGAAGCGTGGCTCGGCCCGGGTCAGCGCGCAAACCAGCGCCGTGCCGTTCGCCTCCGAGCCGCCGGAGGTGAAATGCCCGCCTCCCCCCGCGGGCAAGCCAGCCCGTGCGGCGACGGCGCGGATCACGTGCGCTTCCATCGCGACCGCTGCGGGGGACGTGGTGGCGGTGGCTAGTTGTGGGTTGAAGCTCGCTACGATCTGATCTGCGCATTGCGCGGCAAAACTGGGCGCCGGGTTGAACAACCCGAGATAACGCGGATGCGTCATGTGGACGACGCCATGCTCTAGTTGGGCGATGGCCCAATCGCACAAAGCCTCAAGCTGTTGCGGCCGATCGAAATCCACCCGCGCCAACTCTGCTCCAAACGCCTCGTGTTCGAAATCCGGCGTGACGTTGCCGTGCCGCACCCGCAGGTCGACGGCCTCCAGGGCGGCCGCCAGACGCCGCTCGATCGCCTGCCGAACCGCGGGCGGCGGAAATAACGCGGCGTTCAAGTCGTGGCGAACTCGCGTTCGAGCGGCGCCGTCTCGCCCGCGAGCATCTCCAGCCAGCGCACATACAGCCGGACCGCGGCATCACGCCAGGGTGGGGGGTTCACTGCCATTGTTTCCAACGCTGCCAGCGAACCTTGGTCCCGATGTTCGAGAATGCGGGCGTGGAGCTCTTTCATCTGCCCGTTGGTGACCGGATCGAAGTAGCCGACCGGTAACTCCGGGGCGGTACCCACGCCGGCCATGAATTGCCGCACGTCGCGGCGGTATTCGCGCATCAGGGTGTCCGCCCCGTATTCCGGGTGGCCCTGAAGTATCATGAACCGGCTGTGCCCGACCTGCTTCTCGACAATATCCGCGCCACACTCTGGACCGTAGGACAAGATGCGATACCCGGCTTTCTCCAGTTCGCCGGACTTCAGCACGTTGTAGCGCGAGTGCGGCGTCAGCCAGTGCGAAGGTGCCCCCGCCATCACGCCAACTTCGACCACGCGCTCGCATCGGAACACGCCGGATAGCTTGCGGGGCAGACGCTGCCGCGCCACGCCGTCTAGATGGTAGACGGACGCCTGGCCCGCCAAGCACGACCACATGGCCGCCTTGGTTCTGGTCGCTGCCCACTCGACCAACTTCACCAAAATGGGCCAAAGCGGCTCATCCGTGATGCCAGTCGCGACAGGCTGGATGCCGGTCACGATTATCGCGTCCACCGGCTGCGTCCACAGGCTGTCGAGCCCCGCACACGCCCCCTGCATAGCTTCGTGAGTCGCAAAACAGCGCAGCTGGATAGGCACCCCGGTCAACGCCGCGGCCTCGTGCAGTAGCCCGGCGAATTGCGCTTCCATGGCGTGGTACGCGCCCGGCGGCATGTTGTTGACCAAACCGATCATCAATGCCGGCCGACCGTACCGGGCCATCCTAGCCGACCTTCGCGGCGGCTGCCGCCAGCGCTTGATCGAGGTCGGCGAGGATGTCGTCGACATGCTCCACGCCCACGCTCAGCCGGACGGTCTCCGGTGTCACGCCCGCCTCACGCTGTTGCGCCGGTGTCATTTGGCGGTGAGTCGTGGAGGCCGGGTGACAGGCTAGGGACTTGGAGTCGCCCAGATTGACGAGCCGCTTGACGAGGCGAAGCGCATCGTAGAACGCCACGCCGCCGGCCACCCCGCCTCGCACCCCGAAGGTCAGCAGCGAACAGGCCTGACCGCCCATATACTTCGCAACCAGTTGGTAATACGGGCTGTCCTCGAACCCGGCGTAGTTCACCCACTCGACCCGAGGGTCCTGCCGCAGCGCCTCGGCTACACGGCGGGCATTCTGCACGTGGCGCTCGACGCGCAACGCGACGGTCTCGACGCCCTGCAATAGCAAGAAGGCGCTGAGCGGCGACAGCGCCGCTCCCGTCGTGCGCAGGCAGTAGTTGCGGCACCGCTCGATATAGGCAGTCGGGCCAAAATGCTCCGCGTACACGAGGCCATGATACGAGGCATCCGGCTCGTTCAGCATCGGGAAGCGGGCGGCATTGTCGGCCCATGGGAAATGCCCGCCATCCACGATCGCGCCGCCCAGGGTCGTCCCGTGCCCGCCCAGGAATTTCGTGAGCGAGTGGATGACGATATCGGCACCGAACTCGATGGGACGGAGCAGCACCGGCGAGGGCACGGTGTTGTCGACCATCAGGGGCACGCCGTGGGAGTGCGCGATCTCGGCCAGCGCACCGAGATCGGCCACGTTGCCCGCCGGGTTACCAACGCTTTCGCAATACACAGCGACAGTGCCCGCATCGATCAGCGGTGCGAGGTCACCCGGCTTGTCGCCCTTGGCCATCCGCACGGTGACCCCCATGCGAGGCAGCACGTGGGTGAACAGAGTGTGCGTCGTCCCATATAGCTGCGGCACCGACACGATATTGCGCCCCACATCCGCCAACGCGAGGATCGCGCTGTGGATGGCAGCCTGACCTGAGCCGAGGCACAGCGCGCCGGCCCCGCCTTCGAGTGCCGCCATGCGGCGCTCCAGCACCGCGACGGTCGGATTGCTGATGCGGCTGTAGCGGAACCCTTCTGCCTCGAGATTGAACAAGGCGGCCGCATGCTCCGCACTGTCGAACTCGTAGGCGACGGTCTGGTAAATCGGAACCGCAACAGACCTGACGCTGCTGTCCGTCTGGTATCCCGCATGGAGCGCAATGGTCTCAATTCGCAAGGCGGCCTCCAGTCGTCGATGGATTTGGTCTTTATTTTAAGACGTAATAAGCAATTTTGAACGCGTGATCATGCAATTCTAGCGATACGGTGATACTCTTGTAACCATTTTTTCCCTCTGCATCAACACGAGTTCGTAATCCTTGCCTCTTTATAAAAAATTTGCGTAAAATGTAGACGATCATTAATCACGGTGCAACCTGGAGGATCTCAATGTCTCTTACCCAGCATCAAACCTATCACGACGTCATCGATGCCATTACGCAGCTCGGCTGGGACCACCTCGACGAGCAGGGCTGCCTCGACGCAGCCTTCGCCTACTACTTCTTCTCCATCCAATTCCGCGAGAACCTCGCAACTGCCCGCGCCCTGCATCCTGCGGACGAGCAGTTGCAGGAACTCGAGCACGGTGAGTGCGACACCGACAATCTTTCGCCGTGGCCCGGCGTCGCTCAGCCTGGCGAGCGGATGCATCATGACGAGTTTATGCGCCGGTCGGTTGCGCTCGCTCCGATCCCCGCCTCGAAGCAGACGCTCTTCGGCGAACTCGGCGCCAAGTACCTCGAGGGCACGCGGGGCATGGACCAGACGACGAAGGCCATGAGCATCGCCAGCTATGAGGATGGTGGGCTGGAGGCCGTATTCACGGCCATGCTGCGCATGCCGGACTGGCCGAACCCGGCACTCAAGGCATTCCGCCACTTCCTCTCCGAACACATCCGCTTCGATAGTGATCCCGATGGCGGCCACGGCGCCTTGGCCCGCCATCTGGCGCCGGATGACCGGATCGAGCCGCTTTGGGTCAGCTTCAAGGACCTGCTAGTCGCCTTCGCCCCTGCGCTCGTGCAAAGGCGCACGGTTCTGGCCGCCGCCGAGTAGTTGCACTTCTACCCTCCCTCTCTCGCGGGACAGGGAGGGTAGAACGACGGCGCGGGCGTGAGTTACTGGCACGAGAGCCGACAACTCGCGATGGTACGCAGTTTGCACTTGGCTCACCATGCGAATTCTCCTGGCCGCCGGCTTGTTGCTGTCCATCGCTGCTACTGCTCAAGCCCAGACCGGGCCCCAAACCGCCGGCACGCTGCGGATCGGCATGCGGGACGATCCGGATATCCTCGACCCGGCGTATTCCCGCACCTACGTCGGCACCGTCATCATGACGGCGATCTGCGACAAGCTGTTCGACTTCGATGCCGGGTTGAACATCGTGCCTGTGCTGGCCACCGGCTACGAGGCGCCCGATCCCACCACGCTGCTGATCCACATCCGCCCCGGGGTGATTTTCCAGGACGGCGAACCGCTGGATGCGCAGGCCGTGGTCTACAACCTGCAGCGGGACCTGACCGCGTCGGGGAGCATGCGCCGCAGCGAGATCGGCGCCATGGACCATGCCGAAATCGCCGACCCGCTGACGGTGCGGGTGGTGATGAAGCAACCCTTCTCCCCCTTCATCGCCGCGCTGACCGACCGCGCCGGAATGATGGTGGCCCCGAAGGCGGCCGAGGCGGAGGGTAAAGATTTCGGCCTCCATCCGGTCTGCGCCGGGCCGTTCCGTTTCGTGGAGCGGGTGGCGCAGGATCACGTGACGCTAGACCGGTTCCCCGGCTACTGGGACGCGGCGCGCATCCATTTCGACCGGGTGACCTACCAGATCATCCCGGACAGCAGCATCCGCCGGGAGAACCTGGCCGCCGGCGCATTGGACATGGCGGACGTGGCGCCGCTGGACGTGGACGCCGTGAAGCGTAACCCGAAGCTGTCCGTGGTGTCGGTCCCGAGCCTGGGCTACGGCGCTCTGACGGTGAACGTCGGCAATGGACCTCGCGCGCAGACGCCGATCGGCACCGATGCCCGCGTGCGCCAGGCGTTCGCCCTGTCGCTGGACCGGCAAGCGATATCGGACGTGGCGTATGGCGGCGCCTTTGCCCCCAACGATCAAGCGACCTCCGCGGTCAGCCCACTGTTCGACCCGGCGATCAAAATCCCGGGCCGCGACGTGGATGCGGCGAAGGCGCTGCTGAAGCAGGCCGGGGTCGCCACGCCCTATCCGGTGGACCTGGTCGTCACCAACACCCCGCAGGGCGTGCAGGTGGGGGAGGTCATCCAGTCCATGGCCGCGGACGCCGGGTTCGCCGTTAAGGTCGACGCCATGGAGTTCGGCACCGCCATCACCGCGGTCAACCGAGGCGACTACCAGTTGTCGCTCGGCGGCTGGTCGGGGCTGTTGGACACGGATAGCAACACCTGGTCGTTCCTGCACACCGGGGGCGCGCTGAACTACGCCCGCTACAGCAACCCGAAGGTGGATGGTCTGCTGGACCAGGCGCGCCTCACGTCCGACACTGCGGCCCGCCGCGCGTTGTACGGTGCCATGACCGAACAGGTGAATGCCGATCTGCCGCTGATCTACCTGTGGACCAGCCGCAATATCGAAGGCGTGTCCAACCGCATTGCCGGGTTCACTCTGCTCGCCGACGGCCTGCTGCGGCTGCAGGACGTACGGCCGAAGTAGCCCCTTATCAATCGCTGCCCCGGTATTAGCGCGCCGGTCGTCACCGCCGTGTTGCCGGCATCGCAGTCGCGAGCGTTGCAGTGTCGGTGATCCTTGCAATCTGCATCGCTACCAGTGCCAACTTGCGAGCTCTGTCACGGGTCAACACGGGCGGCGTCTGGGGCGTATACCTGGGCTGATGCCAGCCGCAGTCGCTGCAAAAGGGGGAAATAAAAATGGCGATCGAGGCGTTTGTGTTCGATGCCTATGGCACGCTGTACGATGTGCAGTCCGTCCTCGAGCGTGTCGAACGGGCTTGTCCGGGCCGGGGGAACTTCATCACGCAGGTCTGGCGCCTGAAGCAATTGGAATACACTTGGCTGCGCACCTGCATGGAGCACTTCGCGGACTTCACGGTCGTTACCCGCGACAGTCTTGCCTTCGCGCTCAACGCTGCCGGAGTCGAACCGGCAGAGGCTTTGATCACGGAGCTCGAGGACGCCTATTTGCATCTCACGCCTGCACCGGAGGCGATGGAGGCCCTGCGGGCTCTCGCGGGCCGCCCGCGGGCGATCTTTTCAAATGGCAGTGTCGCAATGCTGGACGCGCTCGTCCGCAACTCCGGGCTGGATACGATGCTGGAGCACGTGATCAGCGTCGACCCGGCGCAAGCCTACAAGCCGAGTCCGAAGGCGTACGCGTTGGTGGAACGCACGATCGGTGTGCCACCCGGCGAGGTCATGTTTGTGTCCTCCAACGGGTTCGATGTCGCGGGAGCCAAGCGGTATGGCTTCCAGGTCGCTTGGATACGCCGTGGCGGTGGCCCGCCGCCAATACCGGCCGACATCGGCCCGTCCGAGATGTTCTCGGCTCAGCGGCTCCATGCGGAGCGGCTGCACGTGTCGCCGGATCACGTCTTGGGGTCGCTCACCGATCTCGCGCACCTGTCGTGACCGCCGTCCGGATCGAGACCGTGGACCGTTACACGCCCCTGGCGCAGGCGCTCCATTGGGCCACGGCCGTGTTGATGCTCGCGGCGGTCGTCCTGGCCTGGATCTTCATGGCGATGCCCGGCACGCAAGCCGGACGCTTTGCATACATCACGCTGCACAAATCCATCGGCGAGACAATTTTTCTGCTGGCCGTCATCCGGTTGGTTTGGCGCAGCCGGCATCCCGCGCCGCGTGGCACGGCCGCACGCTGGGAAGCCTACGCCGCCAGGTTCAACCATTGGATGCTTTACGGCATCATCATCGTGATGCCGGTGTCGGGCTACATCCTCTCTACCGCGGCTGCCCGGCCCTCGCCGTATTTTTGGCTGTTCTACTGGCCTCAGCCGAGTCTAGCGCCGGGGGTGGCGCATGCCGCCCTGCAGCTTCACCTGTTTGGCCAGTTCCTGGTCTACGGGTTTGTCGGGCTGCACATGCTGGGCGCAGGCTGGCATATCCTCGTGAGACGGGACGCAACGCTCGAGCGGATGCTTCCCGAACAGCAGCTGGTGTCACACCAGCACTGACACCTCGACCGGTCAGGCTGCTTGCGCACCCGGAAATTGTGCGACGAAGGTCGGATGCAGGACCGGGCCGTGAGCCTAGATTTCAAGCTCGACGACGCCCGGAGCGCCAAACCCATGCCGAACCCCATCCAACAGGCCGTCCGCGCGGTCGCCGAGCGTGCGGTCGAACTGATCGCGGGCTGGAACCGAAAGCGGCTGCCCCACGCTGGGGGCGACTACTTGGTCGGTGTCCACAAGCCGATGCAAGCCGAATTGACGCTCGACCATCTGTCAGTGACCGGGTCGATCCCGGCGGGACTGAGTGGCCGATACCTCAAAATGGGCGCGAACCCGGCCAGTCTCGATGCCGCGGGGCATCATTGGTTCCTCGGCGACGGGATGGTGCACGGGATCGCCATTCGCGATGGCCGTGTCGAGTGGTATCGCAACCGGTGGATCGGTTCGCGGCTGGCGGCGACGGCGCTTGGCCGTGCCCCCGCGCCCGGCCCTCGCCGAGGTCGCAACGATACCGTCAACACCAACGTGGCCGACATCGGCGGCCGCGCCTTCGCGCTGGTGGAGGCAGGCAGCTATCCCGTCGAACTCTCCGAGACGCTGGAGGAGCAGCGCTATAATCCATTCGACGGCACACTCGGTGGCTCCTTCTCCGGGCACCCCCATCGAGACCCAGTGACCGGCGAGTACCACGCCGTCGCGTATGACGGCACTGTTTGGGACACGGTCCGCTACGTCGTCGTGTCGGCGGCTGGCAAAGTGGTGCGCGACGTGCCGATCGCCGTGCAGCATGGCCCTTGTATCCACGATTGCGCCATCACCGCGCGGTTCGCCATCGTGCTCGACCTGCCAGTTACCTTCTCGATGCGGGCCGTGCTCGGTGGCCACCTGTTTCCGTTCCGCTGGAACCCGGCGCACCAGGCCCGGTTGGGGCTCCTGCCGCGGAACGGTGGCCAGGCCGACATCATCTGGTGCGATCTCGACCCATGCTTCGTTTTCCACGTGGCCAACGCGTTCGACGGCGCTGACGGCAAAGTCATCCTGGACGTCATAGCCTACGCCACCATGTTCGCCTCCGGTGCGAGCGGTCTGGACGCTTTGGGCCGTTTCGAGCGCTGGACGATCGACCCTGCGACAAGGCGTATAGAGCGTCGCGTTGTCGATCCTACGCCGCAGGAGTTTCCCCGTCTCGACGAGCGGCGCTTCGGGCAGAGCTACCGTTATGCTTACACCGTGTCTGTCCCGCCCGACGGCAACCCGCAACTGGTCGGCGCCACGCGGCTGTACAAGCACGATCTCAAAACCGGCTCCCGCCTCGTGCACGAGTTCGGCGACACTCATCTCCCGGGCGAGTTCGTGTTCGTTCCGGCAAGCGCCGATGCGGCCGAGGACCAAGGCTGGCTCCTCGGCTTCGTGATCAATACAGCGGACGAGACAACCGACCTCGTGATCCTCGACGCACGGGACTTCGAAGCGGCTCCGGTCGCGACAGTCCGGCTGCCACACCGGATTCCACCCGGGTTTCACGGGAACTGGTTTCCGCTTCAAGCGTCGCCGAGCTAGGACGGCAGGGCCTGCTGGTGGAGCGCCAGACCTGTGGTCGACGTCAGTGCATGGGAACGAACCCCATCAGCATCATGTTCGTTTGCCCCGTGCAGTACTCGGCGGGGCGTTTAGCCTGATCCGTGCAGGTCGCTATCGCTTGGTCCCATTCGGTGCGACAAGCCGCGACCAAGTCGTCTCCCAAGCGGTATTGGGATGTGCTGTCGTTGTCTGCTTGGTAATGGCGCTGCAGGCAGGTCTTCAGCTTGTCATTGGCCGTGTCCAACGGCGCGACTGAACCCTGTGCCCCACCGACCTGGCCCGATGCACTGGATAAGCCGGACAGCCAGAGCACGCTGCCGAGTACGAACAGGGCGAGATGCCGGCTGGCGCAAGGCTTGATCACGGGTCTTCCTCATAGAATGACGGGCGTGGAGAGTCAGTGCGACGGTTTCGCGAGGCCGACATGGATTATGCTGTCGGCATCGACCGGGGTCGTGTTGCTGGCCGAGAAGGTGGGGAATTGCCGCAACTGCTCCGGTGTGAAGGCCACGACCTCCATGACCTGCCCCAACAGAACCATGGCATCGACGGGAACGGCGATCGATCGTGCACCGAAGCCCAAGAAGCCGCCAAAGTCGATCACGACCTCGACCGTCCCGTCGCTGCCGCGCACGACCCGCTCCACCGTTCCCAAGAAGTCCTGGCTTTCCGTCGGTTGCAAGACGTCTCTATGCAGCAGGTCGCCAACGCGGACAGGTTGCGGGAAGCGCATTGCAGTCGACTCCGCCAAGCTCATCCCCGATGGCGGCGGCATCCCACCAGGCCCCTGGCTTTGAGCGCGCGCAACGTCGCTCGAGGAAGCCATCGCTAACAGCAGGACAAAAACGTAGGCGAAGATGACCTCACTCTTCTGCATGCCTCAGATCCCTGCGAACCACGGGAAGCCGAGATTTTCCCAATAGCCACCCGGATAGGTGTTCGTCACCTCGATGGCGGTGATCCACTTTGGATTCTTGTAGCCAAGCTTGGTCGACATGCGCAGCCGCAACGGGTAGCCGAATGGATCGGCGAGCGTCTCGTTGGCGTATTGCGTCGCGAGCAGCGTTTGCGGGTGCAGCGCGGTCGCCATGTCGATGCTGCTGGGGTAGTCGTCGGCCGTCTTGAACGCGACATATTTCGCGCGCAAGTCGGCCCCGACCCGCTCGAGGAAAACGCGCAGGGGTACGCCAGACCACTGGCCGATGTAATCCCAACCCTCCACGCAGATGTGCTTGATGATCATGTCGCGGCGCGGGAGCGCGTTGATCTCATCCAGGGTCCACGACCGTTTCTCGGCAACCAGCCCGGCGACGTCGAGACGCCAATTCGTACCATTCACGGGCTTGACGTCCACGACGTCGTAATAGGCGTTGAATTTGGGCGGCTTCAGCACCGACGACGCCGGATAGGTCGGCGCGAGCTTCGTGGGGTCGAACAGCCATTCCTGGACGCCATCGTTCAGCCGGGAGATTGCAAGCAGCGCAGTCGCGACCGATTTGGGCCGTGTCACGTCGCACCCGGTGAGCATCGTGAGCGCGCCCAATGACAACCCGTTTCGAATCAGTCCGCGTCGTTCGAGCGACCGTAGCAGCGGCCGGTGATCATCCAAGATCGCCGGGTCGGGGAGCTGGTTCGGACGAAACAGAGACCTCATGGCTCGGTCACCGGCTTGCCGTGCCCGGACGGGCCAACCCTCGGACCGCCGGTCAACATCGCCCAAAGCGTCTGTGGAACGAGCAAGGCCAGGAGAACGTGCACGAGCAAGAAGCCGACGATGACCGACATGCCTGCGAAGTGGATGAAACGAGCCGATTGGAAGCCGCCAAGCAAGGAGATCAATCCAGAGAATTGCACCGGCTTCCATATCGCAAGGCCGGTGACGACCTGGGAGACACCTGCCAGGATCACCACGATGTAGAGCACTTTCTGCACGGCATTGTAGGTGGTCAGGTCTTCGTGCCTGATCTTGAGGTGGAGCGTGTCGTTGACGGTCTGCAAGACTTCGGAGAACCGGATCGGCAGCAGCCGCTCGCGCAGCCGCCCGGTGGCGAGGCCGTAGGCGAGGTAGCAGAGACCGTTGATTACGAGCAGCCACATGCCGGCAAAGTGCCAGTTCAAGCTCCAGGCTGCCCAATCACCAAGACGGAGGGCATGGTTGAAGTGCAGGCCCTTGATGATCACGTCGTCATTGTAGATCCCCCAGCCCGACGTGATCATGACCAGCATAGCCACCGCATTGACCCAGTGCATGACCCTGACCGACCACGGATGTAGACGCCGACCATTTCGGTGATAGGCTCGTGGCACTGTTGCTCGGGTCATGATCCGCTGTTTCTCTCGGTGGTCAGGTTTGGCGCATTAGCGGGTTAGGACGGCCGCAAAGACCGTAGGGTGCCGATGATCACCTCCGGCTCGAGACGGTTCCTGTTGATCCAACCCCATTGCGGTATACTCTATCTGGTTGTTAGGCGGTGCCTGCTATCGATCCAGCGGCCTGGAACCGTTTCCCGGAGCCTGGTTTATGAGATGTACGTTCTAAAATGCCCGATCCGGCGGGCGATGGCAAGATGCGCTCAGTACATGAAATGGATGGCGAATGGCGAGACCGAGGGAGTTCGACGAAGCGGTGGTGCTCGATGCTGCGGTCGAGTGTTTTTGGGCGCAGGGTTTCGAGGCGACCTCGATCAAGGACCTCATGGGGCGGACCGGCCTCACCGCGGCGAGCCTCTACAACGCCTACGGCGACAAGCGCGCGATGTTCGAGAAGGCTCTTGATCACTACATCGAAACTAGTATCGGGGCGCGCATCAGCCGCTGCGAGGTTCTGCCACCCCGCGATGCCATACGTGCGTTCTTCGACGATATCCTGCGGCGCTCGCTCCGTGACCGCGAACACAAGGGCTGCCTGCTGGTGAATTCTGCGCTGGAACTTGCGCCTCACGATCCGGAGTTTCGCCGGACGATCAACCAGGCGCTCAAGCGGATCGAAACGTTCTTCCTGGCGTGTGTGGAGAAGGGGCAGGCCGATGGAAGTATCGCCACGTCCCGGCCAGCCGCCGCACTAGCGCAGCATCTGCTCGGCGTATTGATGGGCGTGCGCGTCCTGGCCCGCGTGCGCCCCGAGCGCCCTCTGCTCGAGGGTTTGATCGGCACCGCACTCGCCACCCTGGACGGTGTGTAGCGAGCGGCTGTCTACCACCCGGCTGCTGCAGCTATAGTGCATCATGTCGATGAACCCTCAAGCGATCGCAAGCCTGCCACTCTGGCTGGCGGGCTTAATGCTAACGGGCGGTGCCGTGCTCGGGGCGATTGTGATCGAGCTGACAGCCCGGAGGCTGATCCCACAGCAACTGCGGGAGGAGCACAACGCCGCGGCCTCCGCGATGTTCACGGTCGTCGGCACCACCTATGCCGTGCTGCTCGCCTTCGTTGCCATGCTGGCGTGGGAAGGGTTCAACAGGGCGCAAGCTGTCGCCGATGCCGAGGCATCTTTGGCCCAAACCGTGTATCAACTGACCTTGGGCCTGACAGGGCCCGAGATGACGAGCATGCGCCACGACATCACCGCTTATACGCAGGCCGTCGTCTCGATCGAGTGGCCGGCGCAAACCCATGGAATCGCTGTAGCCGAGCAGGAACCGAACCTGCAGCACTTGTTTCAAACCGCGTTACATCTACGCCCGGACAACATCGCCGATGGCGACCTGCACACCCTCCTGTTGAAAGACCTCACCGATCTGGGTACCTCCCGTCGGGAGCGCCTGTTCGCCGCCAGCACGTCCATTCCATCCATCGTGTGGTTCGTGCTGATTGCTGGCGGTGCAATCAGCGTTGCCTTCGCCTCGCTGCTTGGCGCACCAAACCTGCTGATGCATCTGACCATGTCTTCTCTGCTGGCTCTGTCGGGTGCGCTCGTACTCCTGGTGATCGTTGCCCTGAGCAATCCTTTCCGAGGTGATCTTCGGATTTCGGACGAGCCATTCAATCGGGTGCTGATGCAGATGGCAATGGAGCGATAGCGTCAGCCCCTGACAAGGACGGCTTCGAGCACGCGGGCGCGGCCTTCGGCCAGGTTACGGGCCAGGTTCACCGTCATGCCCTGGAAGTCCGGCCCCATCGCCAAGTGGAGCCCGAGGCGTTGTGGTTGTGCGGTGGCCTGGGCCCGGGCGGCGCGCTGCTGCTCGAACCAGGCAACGCCGTCTGCGGTCCGGTCCGTCCAGCTGCGCACCGTGAAGCCGTGATGCTCCAGCGTGGACCGCATGGCACCGGGCGTCATGAGGAAGCTGGTGTCCGGCACGCGGGACCATGGGACGGGAAAGTGCAGCGCCTCGCCGGAGCCGGCAACGATGTCGTAGACGGCCAGGCGCCCGCCGGGCCGGAGCACGCGATGGAGTCCTGCGTAGAAGCGGTCGCGATCGGCAATGTTCATGGCCACGTGCTGTGTCCAGGCCACGTCGAAGCTCCCGTCGGCATAGGGCAGGGCCAGGGCGTCGCCGGCGGCATAGGTTACTTTGTCCGCCAGCCCGGCACGCTCGGCCAAATAGCGGGCGGCGTCGACGAAGGCCGGGCTGAGGTCGATGCCCTCGACGGTGCACCCGCACGTTGCGGCCAGATAACGCGACGGACCGCCCAGGCCGGCGCCGACGTCGAGCACCGCGTCTGCGGCCGCTATGCCGGCGGCACGAGCGAGGTCGGCGGTGGCAGCGAGCCCGCGTGTATGGAACTGGTCGAGCGGCGCCAGATCCTGCACGCTCACCGGCCGCCCGGAGAAACCTGCCGCGTCCAGCGCCTCGACGAGCCGCTGCGTCAGCTGTTCACCGGCGTAATGGCTTGCAACCTCGGTCGTATCGATCATCGGGCTCTCCTTCTAGGGTCAGTGGGCATCGGCGGACGGGCCGGTCGGGCGGCCGGCCTTGCGCATCAGCGGCACCATGATGGTGGCGAGGACGAAGCAGCAGCCCACCGCCAGGAAGGCGTCGGAGAAGGTCAGTGTCAGCGCCTCCCGCATCACCGCCGCCTGCAGCGTCCGCAGCGCCATGGCGAGCCCGGCGGGGGCGTTGCCGCCGGCCAGGGCGGTGTCGCGGACGCTGACCCGTTGCAGCAATTGGGTCATGGCCGGGTTCGTGCTGTTCAGGTGCTCCGCCAGCCGCAGGAAATGCAGGTTGGTCCGGTCGTTCAGGATGGTGGTGCAGACGGCAATGCCGATCGCGCCGCCAAGGTTGCGCATGAGGTTGAACAGCCCGGAGGCCAGCTTCAGCCGGGCCGGAGCCAGGCCGCCCAGCGTCAGGGTAACGGCGGGGGCGACCGCGAATTGCTGGGAAAAGCCGCGTAGCGCCTGCGGCAGCAGAAGCTCGCGCCAGCCCCAGTCGTGCGTGATGGGGGCGAAGTTCCACATCGACAGCGCAAAGCCGGCGAGCCCTGCCATCATCAGCCACCGCAAGTCGATCCGCTTCGCCAATATCACGTAGACCGGGATGCCCATCACCTGGAACACGCCCGTGGACAGCACGGCCACGCCGATCTGCAGCGCGCTGAAGCCGCGCACCTCGCTCAGGAACACCGGCGTTAGATAGATCGTGGCAAAGATGCCGATGCCGGTCACGAACGAGAAGAAGCAGCCGAGCGAGAAATTGCGGCTCGACAGCGCCCGCAAATCGACCACCGGGCGAACGAAGCTGAGGCTGCGCCAGATGAACAGCACCCCGCTCACGCCGGAGATCCAGGCCGTCGTGCGGATGGTGCCGTCGTCCAGCCAGCCCCAGCGCGTGCCTTCCTCCAGCGTATATTCGAGGCAGCCGAGGAACAGCGCCATGAGCGCCATGCCGGGATAGTCCGCGCCCTTCAGCAGCGAGAGGTCCGGCCGGTCGACCCGCACCAGGATCGGCACCACGATGGCCACGAACGCGCCCGGCACCAGGTTGATGAAGAACAGCCAGTGCCACGAGTAGTTGTCGGTGATCCAGCCGCCCACGGTCGGGCCGAGCGTCGGTGCCAGTGACGAGAGCGCGCCGATGGTGGCCGCCGCGACGACGATCTTCGGGCCCTGGAAGAAGGCGAATGCGGTGGTGAACACCATCGGGATCATCGAGCCGCCGAGGAAGCCCTGCAGCGCCCGGAACACGATCATGCTCTGGATGTTCCAGGCCGAGCCGCACAGCAGGCTGGCCAGGGTGAACCCGGTCGCCGAGATGCAAAATAGCCAGCGCGTCGATATAACACGCGACAGCCAGCCCGAGAGCGGGATCACGATGATCTCGGCAATCAGGTAGCTGGTCTGCACCCAGGCCGTCTCGTCCGTTCCAGCCGAAAGCCCGCCGCCGATGTCACGCAGCGAGGCGGATACGATCTGGATATCCAGCAGTGCGATGAACATGCCGACGCACATCACCGCGAAGGCGAACACGCGCTGTCCCTGCGTCAGCTCCGCCACCGGGGTGCTCACGGTGCGGGCCGCTCGTCGACGGAGGCCGTCACCGACAGCCCCGGGCGCAGGTTGCCGAGGCGGCTGGCGTCGCCGTCCAGCAGCACCCGCACCGGGACGCGCTGCACGATTTTGGTGAAGTTGCCGGTGGCGTTCTCGGCCGGTAGCACACTGAACATGGCGCCGGTCGCGGGGGCCATGCTGGCGACATGGCCGTGGAACACCTCGCCGGGCAGCACGTCGGCGACGATGGACACCGGCATGCCGGGCTTCAGCCCCGCCAATTGGCTCTCCTTGAAGTTGGCATCCACCCAGAGGCCGTGCGCCGGGACCAGCGACAGCAACTGCGCGCCCGGCGTCACATAGGCGCCGAGCTGGGCGCTACGGTTGCCGACCGCACCGTCTACGGGCGCCCGCAGCTCCGTGTAGCTCAGGTTTAGCCGGGCGGTGTCCCGGTCGGCGATGGCCGCGGCCAGCGACGCCTCGGTCTCGACGCGCCCCGCGTCGATCACGTCGAGCTGCCGCTCCGCCGCCTCGACGGCGGCGTGGGCCTGCGCGTCGGCGGCGGTGGCCTTCTTCCAGTCGGCGTCGGCCTGCTGCGAGCGCTGCACCGAGCCGAACTGGTCGCGAGCCAGCGAGCGGTAGCGGTCGGCGTCGAACCGGGTGACGGATGTCTGGGCCGCCGTGGAGTCGAGCGCCGCCTGCGCCTGGGTGATCACGGACGCCTGCAACCGGCGGTCCGCGGCATTGCTGGCGAGCTTCGCCCGTTGCGCGGCAACCCCGGCTTCGGCCTTGGCAAGGGCCGCCTGGTAATCCCTGTCGTCCAGCCGCACCAGGAGGTCGCCGGCGTGCACCACCTGGTTGTCGGTGACTGCCACGGTGGCGATGAAGCCCGCCACCTTGGGCGCCAGCACGGTGATATCGCCCCCGACATAAGCGTCGTCGGTGCTCTCGGTGAAGCGCCCGACCGTCCACCATTCGTGGCCGTACCACGCACCCGCCGCGGCGATGCACAGCGCGGCTCCCGCCACCAGCAAGCGACGCCGCGAGATGCGACTGGCCCGGATCGCTGGCCCGGTGTCGACGGATTGCTGCGCTCCAGCGAGATTGCGTGCCGATCCGGCCAATGCCTGGTCGCTCATGATGCCCTCCACAGTGAGTAGCATATTGATAGTCAGTCTGTGGCTTGTCAATCGCAAGTGACATCCTCATTCTCGTGCCATGCGCCGCGCCATCCTCGACAGCTCGCCATGTCCGGTTGCTCGCAGCCTCGGCTGCTTCGGCGATCCGTGGTCGATGCTGATCCTGCGCGATGCCTTCTACGGCATGACCCGGTTCGACGAGTGGGAGCGCAGCCTCGGCATCGCACCGAACATCCTCACCGCCCGGCTCAAGGCGCTGGTCGGGGACGGCTTGCTGGAGCGGCAGCGCTACAGCGAGCACCCGCCGCGCTACGAGTACCGCCTCACCGAGGCTGGCCGGGATGCGCGCACGGTGATCGTGGCCTTGCTGGACTGGGGGAACCGCCATCTGACACGGGGTGCACCGAGTGTCGTCATGCTCGACTCGGAAACGGGACAGCAGGCGGACCCGGTGATGGTGGACCGGGCGTCCGGAAGGCCGATGAGCGACCCCGTGTTCCGGCTCGGCGCCGGGCCTGCCGCCGACGACCGGGTGCATCGGAGAGTCGCGTCCGCGTCGATGCGGCTGGCGCCCCAGCGCTGAGGCCGCGGGCATGATCAGCAGGCGGGCCGGGTTGGGTGGGTGTGCAGTGGCCCTGCTGATGGCCGCCGGGTCGGCCCGCGGCGCGGAAGAATTGGCTCCCCTGTCCGCCGTCTTCGCGCGCATCGAAGCCGCGCAGGCCGGACGGCTCGGGGTGGCCGTGCTGGACACGGGCACGGGCCAACGCGCGGGGCACCGGACGCAAGAGCGTTTCCCACTCGGCAGCACCTACAAGCTGCTGGCCGCGGCCGCGGTGCTGGCGCGGGTCGATGCCGGCGAGGATCGGCTGGACCGCATCGTCCGCTATGGCCGGGAGCAGCTTGTCAGTTACTCGCCGGTCACGGAGGCACACGCCGGCGATGGCATGACGCTGGCGGCGGTGTGCGACGCCGCGATCACCTACAGCGACAATACTGCGGGGAACCTGCTGTTGGGGGTGCTGGGTGGCCCCGCAGGGCTCACGGCCTATCTCCGCAGCCTCGGTGACGGCGTGACCCGGCTCGACCGGACCGAGCCTACGGTCAACGAGGCCACGCCGGGCGACCCGCGCGACACCACCAGCCCCGCCGCCATGCTGGCCGACTTGCAGGCGCTGACGGATGGCGCCGTGTCGAGGGACAGCCGGCAGCGGCTGGAGGACTGGTTGAAGCGCAACACCACGGGCGGCCGGCGCCTGCGGGCGAACCTGCCGCCGGGATGGATGGCGGGCGAGAAAACCGGCACGGCGGATCACGGGACGAGCAACGATGTGGGGCTCCTCTGGCCACCCGGCGGCGCTGCACCAGTGCTGGTTGCGGCCTTCATCACGGAAGGGCCGGCCGATGCCGGGCAACGCGACGCCATGCTGGCGGCGGTGGGAACAGCCGTCGCTGGCGCATGGGCGGCAAGCCGATGAGGTGACGTTCGACTCCGGCAGCACCTCGCCGGGATTGTCACAGGCCAGACATCAAACTGCCACGTCATTGACGCGCGGCGGGTGCTACGCGCCGCTCATGCCCAACAAGAATGTCCTGTTGATCGTGGTCGATCAGTGGCGCGGCGATCACGTGCCCCACATCCTGCGTGCGAACGGGCAAATGCCGGTTCTGCGCACGCCGAACCTGGACCGGTTGTGCGCCGAGGGCACCACCTTCAGCAACCACGTCACCACCACCGTCCCGTGCGGCCCGGCGCGCGCCAGCCTGTTGACCGGGCTGTACCAGATGAACCACCGCGCCTGCCAGAACACGATCCCGCTGGACGGCCGGCACGACACGCTGCCCCGGGCGCTGCGCCGGGCCGGCTACGAACCGGCTCTGGTCGGCTACACCACGACGGGCCCCGACCCCCGCACTACCGGGCCGGCCGATCCGCGCTTCACCGTGCTGGGCGATGTCATGGACGGCTGGCGCCCCGTCGGTGAGTTCGGCCCGGCGCACGACGCGTATTTCGGCTGGCTGGCGCAACAAGGCTTCCCCCTGCCGCCCAACCGCGACGACATCTGGCTGCCGGAGGGCGAGGACGCCGTGCCGGGCGCCACCGACCGGCCGGCCCGCATCCCGAAGGAGCTGTCGGACTCCGCCTATTTCACCGAGCGCGCGCTGACCTACCTGAAAGGCCGCAACGGGCTGCCGTTCTTTCTCCATCTTGGCTACTACCGCCCGCATCCGCCCTTCGTCGCGAGCGCACCGTATCACGCGATGTACCGACCGGCGGACATGGCGCCGCCGGTGCGCGCCAGCAGCGCCATCGCCGAGGCCGAGCAACACCCGCTGCTGCGCTTCTACCTGGAAAGTTCGCGCAACCGCGGCTTCTTCCAGGGTGCGGAAGGCATGGTTGCCGACCTCGACGAAGCCGCGATCCGGCAGATGCGCGCCACCTATTGCGGCATGATGACCGAGATCGACGACCAGCTCGGCCGCGTGATCGAGTGGCTGGACGAGACCGGCCAGTGGGACGAAACGCTGGTCGTGTTCACCTCCGACCACGGGGAGCAACTGGGCGACCACCATCTGCTGGGCAAGGTCGGCTATTTCGACGAGAGTTTTCGTATCCCGCTGGTGATCAAGGCGCCGCACCAGAGTGGCGGGGCCATCGTCGACGCTCCGACCGAGAGCATCGACCTGATGCCGACCATGCTGCACTGGCTCGGCGCGCAGATCCCGAACGCGGTCGATGGGCACAGCCTGATGCCGTTCGTGCGTGGCGAGACGCCGCCCGGCTGGCGGACGGAGCTGCATTACGAATACGACTTCCGCGACATCCACTATTCCCGGGCCGAGACGGCGCTGGGCTTGGGGATGGAGGATGCCAGCCTCTGCGTCGTGCAGGACAAGGATTACAAATACGTCCATTTCGCCGCGCTGCCGCCGCTGTTCTTCGATCTGCGCGCCGATCCGAACCAGTTCCACAACCTGGCGGACGACCCGGCCCATGCCGCCCTGGTGCGCGACTATGCGCAACGCGCGCTGTCGTGGCGGCTGCGGCATGCCGACCGGACGCTGACGCATTTCCGCGCGACTCCGGCCGGTCTCGAAACACGCAAGAGGACTTGAGCCATGCTGCAGCTGCCTCGCCGCTCGATGCTCGCCGCCGCGGGTGCGGCGGTGCTGCCGCGTGTCGCCGTCGCCCAGGGCGATACGCGTCCCACGATCACCGTCGCCGTGCAGAAGATCAGCAACAGCAACACGCTGGACGATCTGCGCGAGCAGTCCAACGTCGGGACAAGGCTGTCGGTGTTCTTCGTCGAGCGGCTGATCGACCTGAACTACCAGGGCCAGTTGGAGATGGTGCCCGGCCTGGCCACGAGCTGGCGCCGGATCGACGACAAGACGGTGGAGCTCGCACTACGCCAGGGCGTCCAGATGCATAACGGCGACGAGTTCACCGCCGAGGACGTCGTTGCCAGTTTCAGTCCCGGGCGCATGTTCGGCGCCACCCACCCCAGCGCGCAGGGCAAGACGCTGCCGCTGTCCGGCTCGATCGTCACCACGCGCCGCACCAAGGATCTGCCGGCGGAGATTCCGCCTGTTGGCCGCCGCCTGTGGCCCGCGTTGGACCATGTCGAGGCGGTGGACAAATACACCGTGCGCTTCGTCAACGCGACGCCGGACGTCACGATGGAGGGCCGCATCTCGTGCCGGGGCAGCGGCATCATCAGCCACCGCGCGTTCGAGGAAGCGCCGTCCTGGCTGGATTACGCTCGCGCCCCGATCGGGACCGGGCCGTATAAGATACGCGAGTTCCGTCCCGACGTGTCGCTGACCATGGACGCGCACGACGCCTACTGGGGCGGCCGTCCGCCGATCAAGACGCTGATCCTGGTGGAGGTGCCGGAGACCAGCGCGCGCATCAACGGCCTGCTCACCGGGCAATACCAGTTCGCCGCCGACATCCCGCCGGATCAGATCGCCGCCATCGAGGGGCACGCCGGGTTCGAGGTGCAGGGCGGCACGATCCCGAACATCCGCTTGACGACGTTCGACATGCACCACCCCACGTTGCGCGACCCGCGCGTTCGCCTCGCGATGGGGTATGCGATCGATCGGAAATCGATCGTGGACAGTCTTTGGGACGGGCGGACGGTGATCCCCGCCGGGCTGCAATGGCCGTTCTACGACCAGATGTTCGTGCAGGGCTGGACGGTGCCCGAGTATGACGTCGCCAAGGCGCGCGACCTGCTGAAGCAGGCGAACTACAAGGGCGATGCCATTCCCTACCGCCTGCTGAACGACTACTACACCAACCAGGTCGCCAACGGCCAGGTGCTGGTGGAGATGTGGAAGCAGGCCGGGCTGAACGTGGAAATCAGCATGAAGGAGAACTGGACTCAGGTGCTGGAGCGCAGTCCGACTCGCGCCATCCGCGATTGGTCCAACTCCGCCCCGTTCAATGATCCAGTGTCCTCCATCGTCAGCCAGCACGGCCCGAACGGTGAACAGCAGCAATACGGCGAGTGGACGAACGCCGAGATGAACACGCTGTCGTACGAACTGGAAACCAGCACCGACCGCACCCGCCGCCACGCGATCTTCGCACGGATGCTGCAGATCTGCGAGCGAGAGGACCCGGCCTACACCGTGCTGCACCAGAATGCGGTGTTCACCGGTAAGCCGAAGGCGCTGCGCTGGAAGGCGGCCCCGTCGTTCGCGATGGATTTCCGGGCCGCCAATTGGGCTTAAGCGCGCCCCTGGTCACCATTCAGAACCTGACCGTCGCCTTCCAGGGCATCGTCGCCTTGCACGGCATCGACCTGCACGTGGGTCCGGGCGAGAGCCTGGGGCTGGTGGGCGAGTCCGGTTGCGGCAAATCGGTGACGTGGCTCGCCGCGCTCGGGCTATTGCCTGGGACCGCCGATGTCGCTGGCAGCGTGAGGATCGACGGCCAGGAACTGCTCGGCGCCGCGGCCGCCGTGCTGGACCGTGTGCGCGGCGGCCGGGTGGCGATGATCTTCCAGGACCCGGCGAGTGCGTTGAACCCGGTCCATCGCATCGGCCGTCAGGTGAGCGAGGCGATCCGCCTGCATCGTGGCCTGTCCGCCGCCGCTTCCCGCGCCGAGGCGCTGCGGCTGCTGGACCAGGTCGGCATCCCGGGTGCGCGCGCACGCATGGACGCCTACCCACACGAGATGTCCGGCGGGCAGAACCAGCGCGTGATGATCGCCGCCGCCTTGGCGGGCAGTCCGGACCTGCTGATCGCGGACGAGCCGACGACCGCGCTGGACGTTACCATTCAGGCGCAGATCCTGGACCTGCTGCAGCAGATCCGGCGTGACTCCGGCATGGCCATGGTGCTGATCAGTCACGACTTGGGCGTGGTGGGCGACATGTGCGACCGTGTCTGCGTGATGTATGCCGGCCGTATCGTCGAGGAAGCAGGCGCCGCCGCGGTGTTCGACCACCCGGCCCATCCCTATGCGTCCGGGCTCCTGGCCGCCTTGCCACCGCTGAGCGGCCCGCGGCGGCGCTTGCAGGCGATCCCCGGGCGGGTCCCGGAACCCTGGGCGATGCCGCCGGGCTGTGCCTTCGCCCCCCGCTGCGACAGCCGGATCGAGGCGTGTGACGCGGCGGTGCCCGATTTGCGGGCCGTGGCACCGGGCCACCGGGCCGCCTGCATCCGGGCCGAAGCCCTTTGAGTCTGCTGGTGCTGGAAGACGTGTCGCGCCGCTACGGCATGCGCCGCGGCTGGCTGGGCCGCGCCGCGTCCGTGCAGGCGGTGGAGGATCTGAGCCTCGAAGTGGAGCCGGGCCGGACGTTGGGCGTGGTGGGTGAGTCGGGTTGCGGCAAGTCCACCATGGGGCGCTTGGCGCTCGGGTTGGAGGTACCGGACGGCGGCACCGTCCGCTTTGCCGGCGCCGCCATGCCGCCGCCCCACAGCGCTGCCTGGCGGGCGCTGCGGGCACGGATGCAGTTGGTGCCGCAGGACCCGCTGGGCGCGTTGGACCGCCGCCTGAGCGTGGCGCGGCAGATCGCTGAACCCTTGGCCATCCACCGGGTCGGCACCGCGGCGGAGCGGGCCGACCGGGTGGCGGCGCTGCTGGGGGATGTCGGCCTGCACCCCGACCAGGCGGCGCGGTACCCGCACGCTTTGTCCGGCGGGCAGCGGCAGCGTGTGGTGCTGGCCCGTGCGTTGGCCACCGCGCCGGACCTGCTGGTGTGCGACGAGCCGGTGTCCGCCCTGGACGTGTCCATCCAGGCGCAGATCGTGAACCTGTTGCAGGACCTGCAAGCCGAGCGGCAGATCGCCCTGTTGTTCATCAGCCACGACTTGCGGGTGGTGCGCCAGATCAGCCACGGCGTCGCCGTGATGTATCTGGGGCGCGTGGTCGAACGCGGCGACCCCGATGCGGTGTTCACCGATCCCGCGCATCCCTACGCTCGCGCCCTGGTGGCGGCGATCCCAACCGGGCGTGGTGGCAAGCGCAGCGTGTTGCAGGGCGACCCGCCGAACCCGGCGGACCGGCCGCCCGGCTGCGCCTTCCATCCGCGATGCCCGTCGGCGGTCGCACGATGCCGGGCCGAAATCCCCCTGCTGAAACCACGTCCGGGCGATGGCCGCCTGGTCGCCTGCCACGTGGCGCAGGGCGAGGCCGAGTTGGGCTTGGCCGCGTGATCCGCCGCCGTACCCTGCTGACGGGCGCTGCGCTGGCTGCCCCGCGGTTTGCGCTCGCACAGGCCGACACCCGCCCCAGCCTGACCATCGCGGTGCAGAAGATCGCCAACACCGGCACGCTGGAGCCCCTGCGCGAACAATCCTCCAACGCCAGCGAGCACTATCTTGCGGCCCTGCTGGAGACGCCGATCGCCCGCGATCAGCAGCGCGCGCTGGGCCGCATCCCCGGCCTTGCCACAGCTTGGCACCGCATCGACGAGCGGACCGTGGAACTGACCCTGCGGCCCGGCGTGCGCTTCCACGACGGCAGCATCATGACGGCGGAGGACGTCGCCTGGAACTTCGGACCCGAGCGGATGTTCGGCGCCGCCCTGCCGGCAGATATCCCCGCCGTCGCCCGCCGCCACTGGCCGGCGCTGGACCGGGTCGAAGTGACCGGGCCGCTCACCGTGCGCTTCGTCAACGCCACGCCCGACGTCACGATGGAAGGCCGGCTCTCGGCTGGCGGCAGCGAGATCGTCAGCCCGCGCAGCTTCCGCACCCCATGGATCGACTACGCCCGCGCCCCGGCCGGCACGGGACCGTATAAGCTGCGGACGTTCCGACCGGACGTGTCGCTGGTGTTGGACGCGCATGACGACTACTGGGGCGGCCGCCCGCCCTGCCGCTCCATCCGCTTCCTCGAGGTGCCGGAGGCGGCAGCGCGAGTGAACGGATTGCTGTCCGGCGAGTACGATCTGGCGTGCGACATCCTGCCGGACCAGATCGCCGCGATTGAGTCGACCGGCCGCTTTGCCGTGCGGGGCGGCCCGGTGCCAAACCACCGCATCGTGAATTTCGACATGCACCACCCGGCGCTGACCGATCCGCGCGTTCGGCTGGCGATGGCGCAGGCGATCGACGGCAAGGCGATCGTGGACAGCCTCTGGGCCGGGCGCACCACCGTGCCGCCCGGCCTGCAGTTCGCGTTCTACGGTCCCATGCTGGTGCCGGGCTGGACGGTTCCCCCGACCGACCCGGCGGCTGCCCGCGCGCTGCTGAAGGCGGCCGGCTATAAGGGCGATCCTATTCCATACAGAATTCGCAACGACTACTACGTGGCGGAAACCGCAACCGCCCAGGTGCTGGCTGCGATGTGGCAGGATGTCGGGCTGAACGTGGCGATCGAGATCAAGGAGAACTGGTCCCAGGTGCTGGACCGGGCGTCCCCGCGCGGCCTGCGCGACTGGTCCAACAGCGCCGTGTTCGACGACCCGGTGTCGTCCATCGTCAACCAGGAGGGGCCGGACGGCGCCCAGCAGCAGGTCGGCGAGTGGACCAATGCCGAGATGAACCGGCTGTCGGTGGCGATGCAGGCCAGCACCGACATTCCGGCGCGCCGGGGCATGTTCGCCCGTATGCTGCAGATCTGCGAGCGCGACGACCCCGCCTATATCGTACTGCACCAGAACGCGAACTTCACGGCCGTCCGCAAGACGCTGCCGTGGATGGGCACGGCGTCGTTCTACGTCGACCTCTCGCCGTGCGGACTGCCGGCCTGAGATGCTGCGTTTCTTCGCGTTTCGCCTCGGCCGCGCCCTGCTGACGATCCTGCTGGTGGTCACCTTTGCCTTCGTCGTGTTGCGCCTGTCGGGCGACCCGGCGCTGCTGATCATGTCGCCGGACGCGCCGCCCGAAGCGATCGCGGCGTTCCGCCACGCCTGGGGCTTGGACCAGCCGGTCTGGGTGCAATACCTGCACTACTTCGCGGCTATCGCGCATGGCGATCTAGGCCAGTCCATGCGCGATGGGCGCCCCGCCGTCCAGCTGGTGGCCGAGCGCATCCCCGCGACGCTGGCGCTGACATTGCCGGCCTTGGCGCTGAAGATCTGCCTCGGCATACCCGCCGGCATCTACGCCGCGCTCCATCGCAACACGGCGATCGACCGCGGCGTCATGGCGCTGGCGACGGCAGGCTTCACCGTGCCCTCCTTCGTGCTGGGCCTGGTGCTGGTGCTGGTATTCGCCGTGCAGCTCCGCTGGCTGCCGTCCGGCGGGCAGGAGGGTTGGACCAGCGCCGTCCTCCCGGTGATCACGCTCGGGCTGGGCGGCGCCGCCGTGCTGGCGCGCTTCACCCGTTCGGCGATGCTGGAGGTATTAGGCCAACCCTATATCCGTACCGCCAGTGCGCGGGGCGTGCCCTGGGGCGCCGTGGTTCGCCGCCACGCGCTGCCGAACGCGGCGATCCCGACCGTCACCATTGTCGGCTTCATGGTCGGCAGCTTGATGGCGGGCGCGGTCGTGGTGGAGAGCGTGTTCAGCTGGCCCGGCGTCGGCCGGCTGCTGGTCGTGGCCGTGTCGAACCGCGACCTGGGTGTCGTGCAATGCATCCTGCTGTTGGTTGCCAGCACCATGGTCGCCGCCAACCTGCTGGTGGACCTGCTCTACGGCGTGCTGGACCCGCGGCTGCGCGCGCCCGTCAAGGCCGGTTGATGTCGGCCACGACACTCGCGGCCCCAAGGCAGACCCGGGCGCCCTGGGCCGTGTTGGCGGCGGCAGGCTGGCTGGTGCTGATGCTCGTCGTCGCCGTGTTCGCCGATCGGCTGCGGCCTTATGGCATTACCACCCTGGACCTGCGCAACCGCCTGTCGCCGCCGGTCGGGTTCGGCGGCGTGCTGGCCCATCCGCTGGGCACCGACGAACTCGGGCGCGACGTGCTGTCACGGCTGATCGTGTCCATCCGGATCTCGTTGCTGATCGCGTTCGGCGCCACCCTCATCGGGACGGTGTTGGGTACCACGCTCGGCTTCCTCGCCGCGCATTTCCGCGGCTGGGTGGAGCAGGTCGTGCTGATGCTGATCGACTTCCAGGCCGCCCTGCCGTTCCTGATCCTGGCGCTCGCCGTCCTGGCGTTCTTCGGTAACGCGCTGACGTTGTTCATCTGCCTGATGGGCCTGTATGGCTGGGAGCGTCACGCCCGCATTGCCCGCGGCCTCGCCATTGCGGCGGGCGGGCAGGGTTACGCCGCCAGCGTGAGGAATTTGGGTGCTGGCCCGCTGCGGGTATATGGCGCCCATATCCTGCCCAACATCGCTTCGACCTTGATCGTTTCGGCAACGCTCGCCTTCCCCGAAATCATTTTGCTGGAAAGCGGCTTGTCCTTTTTGGGTCTCGGCGTGCAGCCACCGTTGACGTCGCTCGGCAACATGGTGGGTTACGCAAGGGAATACCTGCAGAGCGCACCCTGGATTCTGCTGTCGCCGGGCTGCGCCATCGTGCTCACGACACTCTGCATCGGCGTGGTGGGGGACTGGCTGCGCGACCGGCTGGATCCGACGTTGGACTGACTACCATTGGAACGGCTCCAACCATCGCGCGGCTTGTGGTGGAGTGCCAAAGCGCACTCCACCCTACGAAATGTTAGGGTTGGTCGCCTTGTGGCTGGAACGCCAACCGGCACAGCCCGTTACTCACGAGATGCTGATCGAACCGCGGTCAGTCCTGGCCAGGCTGCCGCGCAGAAGCGGCCGCGGGCCGCATCAACGGAGCGACCCATGGCCGACGCCCCCCTGAATTCCAAAGAGCCGACCGCACCCGCCCTGCCGAACGCCAGCCGGTTGCCGCATGCGCCCTATCACCAGGTCCTCACCGGCCAGCCCGCAATCGTCACCGGCGCCAACTCCGGCATTGGCGCGGCGGTCGCGTTGGGCCTGGCGAAGGCGGGCGCCGATGTGGCGATCAACTACGTCACTCACCCCGAGGCATTGGCGCGGCGGTCGCGTTGGGCCTGGCGAAGGCGGGCGCCGATGTGGCGATCAACTACGTCACTCACCCCGAGGCCGCCGACGACATCGCCCATCAGATCGAGGCCATGGGCCGTAAGGCAATCACACTGAAGGCACGTCAGCAAGGAGGACGAGGTCGAGGCGATGTACGCCGCCGCCATCGCCCAGTTCGGCACGCTGCACATCTCGGTCAGCAATGCCGGGCTGCAGAAGGACTGCTCGTTCCCGGAAATGACGCTGCAGGACTGGGAGACGGTGATCGGAATCAACCTCACCGGCCAGTTCCTATGCACCCGGGCAGCGACGAAGGAATTCAAGAAGCGCGGCGTGGTCTCATCCGTGTCGCAGGCGGCGGGCAAGCTGATCTGCATGAGCTCGGTGCACCAGCAGATCCCCTGGGCCGGGCACGTCAACTACGCCTCGTCCAAGGGCGGCATCATGATGATGATGCAGAGCATCGCGCAGGAGTTGGCGCCGCACTACATCCGGGTGAACAGCATCGCACCGGGCGCGATCCGCACCCCGATCAACACCTCGGCCTGGAATACCGAGAAGGCCTATGCCGACTTGATGACGCTGGTGCCCTACAAGCGCATCGGCGAGCCGGACGACATCGCGCAGGCCGCGGTGTGGCTGGCGTCCGACGCATCCGACTACGTCACCGGCACCACGCTGTTCGTGGATGGCGGCATGACGCTCTATCCAGGCTTCGCCACGGGCGGCTGATGCCGTGCCGGGCCAGTCCCGCCGGGGCTGGCCCGATCAGTTCCGCGCGGTGTGGCCGGTGACCTTGGTGTCGATCGGTGACTCCGCGCCTGCGATCAGCCGGCCCGGACGGCGGTCCGCCAGGAACGAGAAGGCCCATTGCAGGCTGACCATCACGCGGCTGCGGAAGCCGATCAGGAAGAAGATGTGCACCACGGCCCATAGCAGCCAGGCGGTCAGACCGTTCAGGTGCAGCGAGCCGAACTCCGCCACCGCCTTGCCGCGCCCGATGGTCGCCAGGGTGCCGTAGTCGCGGTAGCGGAACGGCCTCTGCACCGGCCGCCCGGCCAGGCGGCGCAGGATGGCTTTTGCGGCATACTCGCCCTGTTGCTTGGCCACCGGCGCCAGGCCCGGCAGCGGCTTGCCGTCGGCGCCCTTGGCCAGTGCGGCGTCGCCGATCACCCGCACCCCCGAATGGCCCGGCACCAACAGGTCGGGCCCGACCTCCACCCGGTCGCCGTGGCCAGCCTTCACGCCCAGCCATTGCGCTACCGGGGTTGCCGCAGTGCCAGCGGACCACACGATGGTGGCGGCGGGAATGGAGCCGTGCTCCAGCTGAACCACCCCGTCCCGCATCCCGGTCACCTTGGTGCCGGTGCGAACCTCCACCCCCAGGGCTTCCAGTGCCCGGACGGCGTCGGCCGACAGGTCCTCCGGGAAGGATTCGAGCACACGTTCGCCGGCCTCGATCAGGATGATCTTCGGGGTGACCTGGCTCAGCTCGTGATCCTGCGCCAGCGTCTCCCGGCTCAGTTCTGCAATGGAGCCGGCCATCTCCACCCCGGTCGGCCCGGCGCCGATCAGCACGAAGGTCAGCAGGCGGTCGCGCTCGGTGCGGTCCTGCTCGACGCATGCGCGCTCGAAGGCCAGCAGGATGCGGCCCCGCAGGTCGAGCGCATCGTGCAGCGTCTTCAATCCCGGCGCGAAGGCCGCCCAATCGTCATGGCCGAAATAGCTCGGCTGCGAGCCGGTGGCGACGATCAACTCGTCATACGGCACGCGCTGGCCGGAACAAATGACCTGCCGCGCGCTTGTGTCGATGCCCGTCACCGCGCCCATGATGACGTGGGTGCGGGGCAGTGCGGGGATGACGTCGCGCACTGGCGAGGCGATGTCGGCCGGCGACAGGGCCGCGGTAGCGACCTGGTATAGCAGCGGCTGGAACAAATGGTGGTTCTGCACGTCGATCACCGTCAGGTCGACCGCGTCTGATTGCACCAGCTGCAGTGCGGCGTTCAGGCCGCCGAAGCCGGCCCCCAGCACCACCACGCGGCAGCGCGGCTGGGCAAGGGCGGCAACACGGGCCCGGCGTTGCTGTACTCGGCCGACTAGGAACATCGTGGCGCCGGCCGCCAGGAGGGGCAGCACGGCCGGTGTGGCAGAACGGCGGTTCATCGGTCACATCCCTGATGACGTGGCGTTTCGAACGTCGGCGCTACGGCAAGCCAGGGAGAGAAGCCGTGCTGAACCGGTCGAGAATGTTGCGGGTGATCTGCTGCGTATAGGCGCAGTTCCGCTTGAGCCCCATTACCCACTCGCAACTTGCGGCGGTCAGCACCTCGCCCTTGCCGCGCCGCATGGACACCACCATGCCGGAGCCGTGGTACGACTTCTCCAGCGTTTCCTCGTTGGCAACGCCATAGATCATCTCGGCCTTCTCGTACCAGTCGTGCGCACCGACATAGGCCCGAAGCGTGTAGCTCTCGAGCGGCGCCTCCGCCATCACCGCGGGCGTCATGGCCAGGATCTCGACCGTATCCGGTGTGCCGTCCGCCCCGGTCGGGTAGGGCAGGCCGCCGCGGAAGGTGTAGTCGACGCCGTCCACCTCGTAGCCGAAGATGCGGGCCTCGGCCCCGAAGATGTCGCCATAGGTCAGGTCGGTGTTGGCGAAAGCCCAATGCTCCGGCCGGTATACGGTGAAGCCCCTGCTGCCGCGCGGGGTGAAGCGGCCCCAATTCGCGTAGGTGCCGCCTAAGCCGTTCACGCCGACCGTGGTGGCGCCCGGCCAGCGTACATGCCGGTCCTCCCAGGCGCTGGTGAGCCGCGTGGTGTCGCCGGTTTCGCGAATTGGGTCCGCCAGGTGCGCGTTGCTCTTGTAGCAGACCTGGCGGCGGCCTTCGTCCTCCAGGCGGATCTGCCAGGTGAAGTTCGCGCCGAACCGGGCGAAATTGCCGCCCCGGTCCACGTAGCCCTCGATGGCGAGGCGCATCTCCCGCGTCCAATACTCGTCGTGGCCGACCACGACGACGCAGGAATAGCCGTCCAGCAACTCCGGTCGCAGATGCAGGTCGGTCTGGGTAATGGTATCGAGCGCGTAGCCCTCGCGTTCGGCCCAGATTGCGAAGTGCCGGTCATACTGGGCCCAGCCGGTCGCGGCGTAGTAGTAGCTGAAGCCGTTGGCGTAGGACCATTCCTTGAAGTCGTAGCGCAGGGGCGTCATCGGCTCGGCAACGGTGGCACAGATGCGCGGCGCGTTCTCCGGCAGCTTGACCAGGCCGCGGGTCCAGGGCCGCTGCAGGCTCAGCAGCGGCGACATCGCGTTGCGCTCCGGGCCGTGGCTGCCGCCGTAATGGTTGGCGCCGCCCCAGTCGTTGTACGCCGTGTAGGTGCAGGTCGGCAGCACGTGCAGCAGCCGCCCCGGATGGGCGGTGGCAGAAGGACGGACGATGAAGAAATGGTGTTGGACGAAGCGGCCGCCTTGCGGCCGGGCCACGCTCGACTCGATCAGGTAGAAGCCGGACGGCAGGTCACCCGGCAGCGTCCAGCTATGCAGCACCGGCCAGCTGCACCCTGCTTCGTAGGAATCCACCGGCATCGGGGTGGCCCGGCCCGGCAAGCCTTCCTCCCGGTGCACGACCGCGGGGTTCAGCCCGTCGCGCGTCACCTCGATCGTCCACACCGCCGCATTGGTGCTGCCGTGGAACCGCACGGTATCGCCGGGCGCATACGAGATGGCGTCGGTATAGACATGGATTTCGTGCCACGCCGGGTCACCCCGTGGGGCTTCGAAGGGGCGCATCTCCTGCCAGTGATGATCCCCCGACGTCGCATACACCTGGCGCGGGCCGACATTGACGTTGCTATCCGGCCGGCCCGTGGGGTCGTCGTAAAGCGGCATGACGGGTCAGGACTTCTGCAGGTTGTAGAACAGCGGGAAGCCGTCGACGATCCCGGTGACATTGCTCCGGAAAGCGGTGGGCGGGGTCCAGGCGCCGGTCGGCAGGTACGGGATGTCCTGGAACGCCTGCAGCTGGATCTCCTCCGTGATGTGCTTCTGGTCCGCCAGGGTGTCGGCGGCGAGGAACTGGTCGCGCAGCGCCTCGATCTTCGGCAGGTCGGGCCAGCCGGACGTGCCGGCCTTTCCGGGCCCGCGGACATAGGATTGGGTCGCTGGGTTCAGCGCGATGATGCCGGGGATGTAGTTGCACCAGGCGCTCCAGCCGCCCTTGTCCAGCCCGTCCCGGTTGTTCATCACGCGCGTGGCCACCGAGCCCCAATCGGACGCCTGGTAATCCAGGTTAATGCCGGTGCGGCGGAACATGTCGCCGGCGATCTCGCTCATGGTATTGAGCGCGGCGAGGTCGGTCGGCACGGCGAGCACCACCCTCTCGCCCTTGTAACCCGCTTCCTGCAGGTTGCGCTTAACCTTGTCGTAGTCGGGTGCCCCCGCCATCGTTTGCAGCCCGGCTTCGGTCGCCAGCGGGGAGCCGGGTAGGAAGAAACCGCATTGGCCGTTCCAAAGCGAGCGATCGTCGCCCGCCACTGCCGTCATGTAATCGCTCTGGTTGATGCCCGGGAGGAAGGCTCTGCGGATCGCCGGATTGTCGAACGGCGGCTGCAGGTGGTTGAGGCGGATCATGCCCATCAGCCCGGCCTTGTCCTTCACCTCCACCTTCACGCCGCTGGCGGACCTCAGCATCGCGACGAGATCACCGGTGGGTTGTTCCCACCAGTCCACCTCGCCCCGCTGCAGGGCGGCGGCGGCGGTGGCGGGATCCGGGATGGTGTGCCATTCCACGCGGTTGATGCGGGCGATCTTGCCGCCGGCCAGGAAGCTCACCGGCTCGTTGCGGGGCTTGTAGCCGGCGAACCGCTCGTAAACCGCGAGCGACCCGGCCATGCGCTCGGCAGCCATCCAACGGAACGGGCCGCTGCCTACGATCTCGGTCACCTGGACGGAGGTCGGGTTCTTGGCGAACCGCTCCTGCATCACCGGACAGTAGGAGGACGGCTTGGCCAGTGCGGTGGCCAGCAGCGGGAACGGCTTCTTCAGCTTTACCAGGAAGACGCGGTCGGACACCGGCGTCATCTCGTTGGTGATCGCGCGGATATTCTGGCCAAGCACGTCGGCCTTGGTCCAACGGTCGATGCTGGCGATGGCGTCGCGGGCAAGGATCGGCGACCCGTCGTGGAAGGTCGTGCCTTCGCGAAGGGTGATGCGCCAGGTGCGTCCGTCATCCTCGATGGTGTGGCCGTCCACCAGTTGCGGCTGGGCGTTGTAGCTGCTGTCGAGGCCGTAAAGCTGGTCGTAGACCATCATGCCGTGGGTTCGGGTCACGAGCGCCGTGTTGAACACCGGGTCGAGCAGCGTCAGGTCCGATTGGGGCACGAACCTGAGCGTAGCCGCCGCACCGGTGGTTCCCTGAGCGCGCACGACGCTGGGCGCCACAAGTGTCGTAGCCGAGGCGCCGGCCGCTAGGGCCAGGAAATCACGACGCTTCACGAGAAACCTCCTACGATGTGCCGCGACCTTGCGGCATAAGATCGGAATAGCCAATGGCAGGAAGTCGCCAGACGCGTGCACCGCAAAAAAGCCATACCACGGGCGTAAAAGCGGGCTCGATCGCTGGTCGTGGTCAGAATAGGTAAGGATGTCTGGTGGCCCATCTTCCCCTCACTATCGTCTCGGTCGGACTGATCCTGGCGGGCAGCGTCGCGGCGCAACCCTATCCCTACGCGCCCGGCGGCCCGGGCTATGCGGCGCAGGGTTATGACTCACCGGGCTACCCGGACGGGTACGCCTATCCGCCCCAGGGGGGTCCCGTTCCCGGCTATGCACCGCCGGGGTATCCCGTGCCGGGCTACCCAGTGGAGGGCGGCCCGGCGCCGGGACAGCCTTACATCGGCCCCGATGGGTTGACCTACGTGAATGGCTACCCGGTCTACCTGGTGGATGGCTCGTACCTGCCCCTGGTGTTCGTGGGCGGGCTCGGCTGGGGTTACTATGGCTACGGACATCGCTGGTTCGGTGCTCCGGGTGACCTGGGCGGCCGGCTGCAGGCCTTCTACCCGGGCGGGCGCGGTTTCCCGGCTGGCGGCGGCTTCCGCGGTGGCCCTGGCTTTGGCGGCCCGGGGGTTGGCGGACCTGGCTTCGGTGGTCCGGGGTTTGGCGGACCAGGCTTCGCCGGCCGAGGCATCGGCGGCCCGGGTCCCGGCTTCAGAGGTCCCGGCGGCCCCGGTGGACCTGGCCCCGGCTTCAGAGGCCCCGGCCCGGGCGGCCCGGGTGGGGCGGTTCATCCCGCCGCAGCGCCACCCCCTGGCCGCCAACCGGGCCCGGGCCCACGCTGAGCACGCGGCGAGCGACGGCTTCGCCGGTGGCTTTACACGTGCGATCTCAGCCATTCTGAAGCGCGGGCCACAGCATTGCGGGCGATGGCAACCGTCTCCGTCGCACGCATGAACCCGTGGATCACCCCCGGATAGATCTCGAGCTCGGTGGCTACACCGGCGGCCGCCAGGCGCGCGGCCATGCTCTCACCCTCCGAGCGCAACACGTCGAGTTCGGCAAGTTGCACCAGCACGGGCGGCAGTTTGGCCAGCTCGGCCCGCAATGGCGCAGCGAGTGGATCCCGCATCGCGTCCGGAGCATAGGCGTTCCAGTAGAAACGCATCTTCTCTTCCGTCAGCACATGACCGCTGGCGAACTCGCGGTAGCTCGGCGTCGTGAAGTCACTGTCGCAGACCGGGTATAGCGCCAGGATGCCACGGAGCGCCGGGCCGCCCGTGTCCCGCAGTTCGAGCGCCGTCGCCAAGGCCAAGTTGCCGCCTGCTGAGTCGCCGCCGACGACCATGCGCGAACAATCGAGGCCCCATTCCGCGCCGTGTTTGGCGAGCCACTCGACCACGCCCACGCACTCGTCCAGCGCCTGGGGAAACACCGCCTCCGGCGACAACGCATAGTCCACGCTGACCACGGCAAGGCCGCTCCCCGCGGCGTATTCGCGGGCCAGCCGATCATGCGTGTCGATCGATGACCACACCCATCCGCCGCCGTGGAAATACACCAGCACCGCCAGGCTTTCGGCCGCAACCGGCTTGTGCACCCGGCACAGAACGCGGCGGCCCCGTGCCATGGCCCAGCGATCGGTGGTTTCCGCCATGTCCGGCCCACCCTTCGCCGTCAACAACGCCAAAGCGTCATTCGTATCGCGCTGCGGTTGGAACGGCATTTCCAATCGGATGGGCGGATAGGCTGCAGCCGCCACCATCGCCGCGTCCTGCGCCGCCCGCATCTGCGGGTCCCATCTGTCGCGACTCATCGCAAGCTCTCCCCGAGTGAAAACACTCTCCCCGAAGGGACCCGGCCCGGCAACCGGGTCCAGCCGACTTTGCCATGCCGCGCCGGTCGAATTTAGTGCGCTCGTTTGATCCGGCTGCTGTTCTCGATTAGCGTGCTGCGAAGCCAAGCTCGACCCCTCGTAACGCCGAGGCCAATATGACCGCCGCCGACCCGCCGTCGCAGCCGCCACTGGACCTCGCCATGTTCGATGATCCGCCCTTGGCCACGGTGCCGGTATTGGTGGAGGCCGGGCCACTGGCGCTGACCAGCCACGATGACCGGTTGATGCCGCAGCCGAGGGCGGAACGGCTCGTCGAGGTCGCCAAGCTGTCCGCCGAGGACCTGGCCGCCGCCAACCGGGTGGCTGAGGCGATCGATTTCCGTCAGACATCGAGCCTGCTGACGATGGGCGAGGATGTGCTTGCCGGCATCGCACAGGCCTCACGGCAGTTGCTGACCGGCGTGCGGTTGGGTGACGCCGGCGAGATCGGCCGCGTTGCCGGCGCCGTCATCGATGGCGTGAAAATCCTGCGCATCGAGGATCTCCAGAAGGACAGCTCCGGACGCGCCCCGCCCGCTCGCCATGGGCTGATCGGCCGGTTGCTTGGCGCGGCCAGCGATGCGCAGACCGCGTTCAAGGGCTTCGCCGAGAATCGCAAAACCTTCCTCGAACTGATGGACAAGGAGCAGGCTCACGCGCGTCGCATCAAGGCAGATTTGGCCGTCACGATCGACCTGCTGGACCAGCAGGCGCTGGCCGTGCGCCACAGCTTGCACGCACTGAAGATCGCAATCGCCGGCGGCCAGATCGCACTGGACCGCGGCGAGGACGAGCTCGAGGCGCTGCGCCTGCGGGCGGTCGCGTCCCAGGACGCCGCCGACGCCGCCGACGTGATGGAGTTTCGCGGCGCGTTGGCCAATTTCCGCGGCAAGGTCGCGGATATGCGCGAGAACCTGGTGGGTTCGGCGCTGCTGATCCCGGTGATCGGGCAGAACCGGCAGGCAGCGGAAACACGGCTCGGGAAAATCTCGAGCGCCCTGCTGGTGGTGATCCCGCGCCTGATGGCCGTCGCGTCGCAGGCCGTCGTGCAGGTGGATATCCGCAACGCAGCGCAGGAGGCGGAAAAGCTGGACGACGCCAGCCGCCAGATCACCCGGCTGGCGTCCCAGGGGGCACACGACGCGGCGACCAGCGCAGCGCGCGCGCTGGGGGGCGACCAGCGCAACGTCGAGGTGCTGGCGCAAGTGGCGGACGAGGCGATCCGCACCATGCACGAGGTGATCGAGATCGAGCGCGAAGTCGCAGCCGGCGATCGCGACCGCGAGGCGAAGCTGCTGGAGATACGCAATCGCCTCGCCATCGGGATGCAGGAGGTGAACCGGCACGCCATCGCCTCACCCTCGGCGAAACCATGACGGACGATGCGGATTTCGACCTGCAAGCCGCCTGGCTGCGGCGCTTCACCGCCGATGCTCAAAGCAACCTGAACGCCTTCGCACTGCGCATGCAGGAAGCGATGCCGGATGCAGTGACCATCCTGCGCACGCGGCCTTTGTTCGGCCGCGCCGAGACCAGGGGCGTCACGATTCAGATCGATCAGAACCGCTACACGCTGGAGATCGAGCAGCACCGGCTGCGCGCCAGCATCGCCACGGTCGTGCGCGGCATCGCCATCAGCAACAAACCGGTCGACCCGGCGGACTGGTTTGCCCGGCTATCGGTGGAGACCCGGCAGGCCTCGGCGCATGCCGCCGCGCTCAGCCGCTCCATCGCCGCCTTCATGGCAACTTAGGAGCGGTTGCATGGGTTGGCGCGACTGGCTGAAGCCATCCGGAGGGGCGGCGGCGCAAGGCACCGTGGATGCCGCCGAGGTGGCACAGGTGGCGGCGGACCGCCGGGCCGCTATCGCGGAAGGGCTGCGCACCCGCACCGTGCCGCACCCCATCGCCGAACGCCTGACGGAGGCGCGCGAGGGCCGGGCACCCTGGATTGCGACACTGACGCCGGCCGAACTGCTCATCGCGCGCACCCACGGGCTCACGCCGATCGCCACCGTGTCCGCCACCTGCTGGATGCAGTATGGGCGCTCGTGGACCGAGGGCCATGCTCAGGGCTGGAACACGGCGCTGCACCGCCTGCAGATGGAAGCGATGGCCGCCGGCGCGAATGCGGTGTTGGACGTGAAGATGCGCACCGTACCGTTGCAGGTGGCCGGCAGCATGGATTTCACCCTGGTCGGCACCGCAGTGCGGTTGGCAGGCGCCGAGCCCAGCCCGCTGCCGGTGGTCGCAACAGTGCCGGCGCTGGAATTCGTGAAACTGCTGGAAGCCGATGTGGTGCCGGTGGGGATCGCCGTGGGCGCGCACTACCAGTGGATCTCGGACTGGCGCGGCGGCGCCAGCCAGACCTGGATGGGCAACACCGAAAGCCGGACGCTCAGCCAGCTGTGGAACAGCGTCCGCGCGGCCGCACATGCCGATCTGCGTCGCAGCACGACCGCGCAGGGCAACGGCGCGCTCGCCCATGTCAACTTCAGCCAGATGTTCGAGCAGGAGGGCGGGGAGAACCAGCCGAAGCAATATCTCGCTCGGCACATCGTGGTGGCAACGGTCGTGGATGCACGCACCTGGCGCAAGCCGATGACGAGTATCCCGCATGAGATCGGCATGGTGGTGGACATGCATGCCGGCGGCACGGCGCTTAACGGCCGAGCCCGCCATCACCAATCCTACGCCACGAGCGACTCCGAAGGAGCGATCTGACCATGACACTCAATTTGCCGCACCATGCGCAGGAACGGCTGAAGGGGCTGCGCGCGTCCCAGCACGCGTCCGGCGTGTTCACGTCGGATTTCAGCGTCAACGAGTTCCTGCTGGTACGCAAGGCGGGGTTCGAGCCGATCGGACTCTGCGTCGGATCTTGCGTGTACCATGTCGGCATCCAGTACGGCAGTTGGCGGCAGAACCAGGAAATGCAGGTGCTGTCGAAGGCGATGTACGACGCGCGCGAACTGGCGATGACGCGCATGCGCGCGGAGGCGTCGGCCATGGGCGCGGACGGCATCGTGGGCGTGAAGCTGACCATCAAGCGGCTGGAATGGGACGAGCAGCTGCTGGAATTCATCGCCATCGGTACGGGTGTGGTGCACGGCGAAGGCCATGCCGGCTTCCGCGCGCATGATGGCGGCCCGTTCACGTCGGACTTGTCGGGCCAGGATTTCTGGTCATTGCTCCATGCGGGTTACCGGCCGGTGGAGATGGTGATGGGGTCGTGCGTGTACCACGTCGCGCATCGCGGCATGCTGGCCTCCATGGCCTCAGCGGGCCAGAACGTGGAGCTGGAGAATTTCACCGGCGCCATGTACGAAGCGCGCGAGATCGCCATCGAGCGCATGCAGACCGAAGCCGCGGCTGCGAAAGCCGAAGGCGTGGTGGGCGTGGACATTCACGAGGGTAGCCATGGCTGGCAGACCCATGTGATCGAGTTCTTCGCCATCGGCACCGCCGTCCTACCGCTGGCGCAGGAGATCGCGCCGGACAAGATCGCCGATCCCATCATGGTGCTTTCCGTGAACGATTAGGATCAAGTTGAGTTCGCAGACCGTCGTCATCGCGAGCCGAAGGCGCGGCGAACAAGGCGAACCGGCACACGGTTGTGTTCCGGTGCCGCGGCGCTCCTTACAGGTGACGCGTCATTGACGTGGCTGGCGATTGGACTATTTAGCACGTAATAACAACAAAATTCCGAGGAAACCATGATGCGTCGAGCCCTGGTTCTGATCGCTCTACCAGCCGCGTTCCTGGCCGGCCTGCTTGCCGCAAGAACCGCGCCTCCTGCGCTCGCTCAATCGCCAGCGCTACAGCCGCAGATCATCGACCTCGCCGCCATCACCGATGCCGAACTGGGCAACATCATTCCCAACCTCGGCACGTTGCGCTCTCGCACACTGGTGGTATTGCCGCAGGGGACCATGGCGGTCCAGACAGGCAACGTGCCGAAGCACACGCACACGGACGCCAATGAATTCCAGTACGTTATCTCGGGCACCGGCACGTTCTGGTTAGGCGACCAGCAGCGAGAGGTGCATCCAGGCGACCTGATTATCATTCCCAAGGGAACGGTACACGCCGGGTCAGTGCCGAGCAGCGGTGAGTTCAAGGTGCTGGCGATCAAACTGCCTCCGCAGGCACCCGACGACCTGCATTTAGTACCCTAAGACGTCGTTAGGACTACCCTTGTCAGGCTGCGTCCTGCAGCGGGACGACGTGAAATAGCCGGTCCGCGATGGCGTCGCGCACGATGGTGTCGTGGAAGATGCCCACGATCGCGGTGCCTCCTGCCTTGGCCTCGCGGATCATGTCGATGACGACGTCGCGGTTCGCGTTGTCCAGGCTTGCGGTCGGTTCGTCCAGTAGCAGGATCGGATGGCCGCCGATAAAGCCGCGTGCCAGGTTTATCCGCTGTTGCTCGCCGCCGGAGAACGTGGCGGGCGGCAGCGCGTGCAACCGTGCCGGAATGTTGAGCCGCGTCAGCAGCGCCGCCGCGCGCGCCCGCGCTGCGTCGGGTGAAAGATCTCTCGCGGCCTGCGCCACGATGTCGATGGCGGCAACGCGCGGCACGACCCGCAGGAACTGGCTGACATAGCCGAGCGCCTCTGCCCGCACCTGCACGACGGCGCGGGGCGACGCACGTGCGATGTCCACCATCTCGCCGCGGTTGTGCACCAGGATGCGTCCGGTGTCCGCGCGGTAGTTTCCATACAGGCTGCGCAGCAGCGTCGACTTCCCGGCGCCCGATGTGCCGACAAGCGCCACGCACTCGCCCGCATGAACGGAGAGGTTGATGTCAGACAACACGGGAATCCGCACGCCGCCCTGCAAATGCAGCACGAACTGCTTGGAGAAGCCTTCGGTCGCGAGCACGATCTCACTCATGCCTGCAGCACCGAGCTGACGAGAAGCTGGGTGTAAGGGTGCTGCGGATCGTCCAATACCTGATCGGTCAATCCGCTCTCCACCACACGCCCGCGCTGCATGACCATGATCCGGTGCGCGAGCAGCCGCGCGACAGCCAGATCGTGCGTGACCAGGACGGCCGCGATGCCCAACCGCGCGACCAGGCTGCGGATCAGGTCCAGCAGCCGCGCCTGCACGGACACGTCGAGCCCGCCGGTCGGCTCGTCCATGAACACCAGCCGCGGATGCGTCACCAGGGTGCGCGCGATCTGCAAGCGTTGCAGCATGCCCCCGCTGAACGTGCGCGGCAGGCTGTCGACGCGGTCGGCGTCGATCTCCACCTGGCCCAGCCACGAGATCGCCTCGGCGCGAATATCGCCGTAGTGACGAGAGCCCTGCGCCATCAGGCGCTCGCCGACATTGCCGCCGGCCGACACGCCCATGCGAAGGTTGTCGCGCGGGTTCTGCTGCACGAAGCCCCAATCCGCGCGATGCAACGCGCGCAATACGGGCGCCGCCATCGCGTGAACGTCGTGCAGCGCGCCATCGACATCGCGATACCAGACCACGCCGGCATCCGGCGCCATCCGTCCGGAGAGCACGTTCAGCAACGTCGTCTTACCCGAACCAGACTCGCCGACGATCGCGAGCACCTCGCCGGGCCAGAGATCGGCGTCCACGTCGACGAGCGCTGGGAGACTACCGAAATGCAGCGACAATCCGCGTGCGGAGAGCAAGGTGTCGTCGCTCATCACGCCGCGTCCGCCTGCTCGCCGATCTGCCCGGCGGCGCGATTTGTCTCGCAGTAATCCGTGTCGGAACAGACGAACAGACGCCCGCCGCGGTCGTCGGTCACCACCTCGTCGAGGTAGGAATCGGCGGCCCCGCAGAGTCCGCAACGCTGCGGTGCGCGCGAAGCCCGGAACGGATGGTCGTCGAAATCGAGGCTGCGCACCGAGGTGTAAGGCGGCACCGCGTAGATGCGCTTCTCGCGTCCGGCGCCAAACAATTGCAGCGCTGGCATCATGTCCATCTTCGGGTTGTCGAAGGCCGGGATCGGGCTCGGGGCCATCAAATAGCGCTCGTTGACCATGACCGGGTAGTCGTAGCTGATCGAGACATGACCGAACCGCGTGATGTCCTCGTAGAGCTTCACGTGCATCAGCCCGTACTCGGACAGCGCGTGCATCCGCTTCGTCTCGGCGCGGCTTGGCTCGAGCTTGGACAGCGGCTCCGGTTGCGGCACTTGGTAGACGATGATCTGGCCCTCGTGCAGCGTCTGCTCCGGGATGCGGTGACGCGTCTGGATCACGGTCGCTTCGCCGGTATGCGTCGTCGTGCGGACGCCGGCCACGCGCGCAAAGAAGCGACGGATGCTGACGGCGTTCGTCGTGTCGTCGGCACCCTGGTCGATCACCTTCAGCACGTCCAGCGGGCCCAGCACCGCCGCGGTCACCTGAATGCCGCCGGTCCCCCACCCGTAGGGCAGCGGCATCTCGCGCGAGCCGAACGGCACCTGATGCCCGGGGATCGCGACCGCTTTCAACAAGGCGCGGCGGATCATGCGCTTGGTCTGCTCGTCGAGATAGGCGAAGTTGTACCCAGCGATCGTGCTCATTCGGCTGCCTCCGCAAGTGCACCGGTGTCCGCGCGCATCCGGCGGATGGTCTCGAGTTCACTCTGGAAATCGACGTAGTGCGGCAGCTTTAGATGCTCGACGAAGCCGGTCGCCTCGATGTTGTCGCAGTGATAGACGACGAATTCGATGTGCTGCGCGGGTGACGTCACCTCCTCGCCCAGCTCCGCCGCACGCATGGAGCGATCGACCAGCGCCATCGCCATCGCCTTGCGCTCGGAGTGTCCGAACGCCAGTCCGTAGCCGCGCGTGAACTGCGGCGGCACGGTCTTCGATCCGGCAAATTGGTTGACCATCTGGCACTCGGTCAGCGTGAGGTCGCCGATGTCGATGGCGAAACCGAGTTCCGGCGGTTCGATCTCGATGCTCACGTCGCCGTAGCGGATCTCGCCGACGAACGGGTGCGTTCCGCCCCAGCCGCGTTGGGTCGAATACGCCAGGGCCAGGAGAAATCCCTCGTCGCCACGCGCCAGGGCCTGCAACCGGACGTCCCGCCCAGCCGGGAATGCCAGCGGCTCGCGGGTGAGGTCGCCCGGCTCGGCATCCTCGTGCGCACCGTCACCCTCGATCAGCCCCTCATGGCCGAGGATGTCGCTGACCCGGGGCATCTGCGTTTCGACGACCGGCACTTCCGGTGCCGGCGCGGGCGGCTGTCCCTCCGCCGCCAAGGCAAAGTCGAGCAGGCGGTGCGTATAGTCCGTGGTCGGCCCCAGCACCTGGCCGCCCGGCAGGTCCTTGAAGACGGCCGAGACCCGGCGGCGAACGGCCATCTCGCCGGTATCGATCGGGCGGCTGGCGGCGAAGCGGGGCAGGGTGGTCCGGTAGGCGCGCAGGAGGAACGCGGCCTCGATCAAGTCGCCCTGTGCCTGCTTGATCGCCAGGGCCGCGAGGCCACGGTCAAACACCGAGCCCTCGGCCATGACGCGATCGACGGCGCGGCCGAGTTGGGACGCGATTTGGTCGGTGCCGATCTCGGAGACCGCCGGGTCGCCGCGCCTTGCTTCGGCGAGCCACGCGTGGGCGTTGTCGATCGCCCGCTCGCCGCCTTTAACCGCAACATACGCCATGGCTCAGGCCTCCTCTACCGAGACGGTCCGCGGCAAGGCGGTGATCTGCCCGGCTGCGCACAGCACGAGATCGACCCCGCGCGGGAACTGGCGGCGGTTGACGCGCCATCGCGCTATGAAGTCGTCCGGCAATCCATCCACCGCTAGCAGCATGGGAACGCGCAGTCCGGGCCCAGACAGGCGCAGCCGCGATCCGCTCGCGAAGCCGCGCACCTGCAGAATGATGGTCGCCGATGTTTCCGGTGCCTCGTCGCTGCCGCCGGCCAGCTGGTCGAGCGCGGGGAGGCGATCCGTCAGCACGAAGGCGGCGCTGGACTCGGGCGCCGTCGCGGTCACACCGCAGTGAAACGCGATCCAGTCGTGGGCCGAGGCGAACGGCGCGCTGGCGTGCAAGGACGTCTCGGCGTCGATCAGCGTCAGCAGCACCGCGGCGGTTGCGCGGTCGAGGCCGTCGGGCGGCGTCAAACCTGCACCGGCTTCATGCAGCGTTCCGGGCCGCGCCATCGCGTCCAGCACGGCCCGAAAGCAGGCTTGCGCATCGAGCACCGGGTCGGCGAAGCCGGGGCGGTCGACGCTCATGATCGCATCGTCGCCATGGTGAAGAATTGCACCTGCGTCGCCGCCGCCCGCCGCGCGTCGGCGGCGCGACGTGACGCCTGCGCCGCGGCGAGCTTCGCGATGACCTGGTCCTCCAACATTTCCACACGCGCTGGATCGAGCAGCGCCGCGTCGACCTGGGCGGCGAGCCGTGCCTGCCGATGGTCGCGTCCGGTCACGTAGGCATGGCCGACCCGGCCCGCCGTGTCCCGCACGGTGCAGCGCGTGACGGTGACCTCCCCAAGGTTGAACGCACTACCGCCACCGCCGGCCCGCCCGCGAACCATGACCAGCCCGGTTTCGGGCCCACGCAACGGCACGCACTCCGCGAGCGCCGGGCATTCTGCAAGCAGAGCTTCGATCTCGGCCGCGCTGGCCCGTGCCAAAACGGCCATTCGCCGCTGTCTCGCTCGATCGGTGTCGGAGGCCGGATGGTCCATGCGCTGACGACTCACTGATGTTAGTTGTCTACAGATGTCTAGTGATCTAGACGGCTAACGCCTGTTACGTCTAACGTCAAGGCGAAGAAGCACGATGGGCTTGCAGGATGAATGACATTGCCATGAACGTCGCCGCTGCCGACCCAACGGTGCCGATCCGCGAAGCTGGCGTTTCGCTGTGGCGGCAGATCACGCGCACGATCGAGGCGGATATCGCGGGTGGCCGCTACGGGCCGGGTAGCCGCCTGCCAACGGAAACCGAGCTGTCGCAGCTTTTCGGCGTGAACCGGCACACCTTGCGCCGCGCGCTCAACGAGCTATCGCGGAATGGTCTGATCCGGGTCGAGCATGGCCGTGGCAGCTTCGTCACGGAAGACGTTCTGGACTTCGTCGTGGGTCCGCGCACGCGGTTCTCGGAATGGATCCGCCGGCACAATCTCGAACCGTCCGGCCAGGTCATCGACTTGCGTGAGATCGGCGCCGATGACGTGGTTGCGAGGGCGCTTGGCATTCGCCGGAGCGAGCGCGTCGTGCTGATGGAACGGCTCGGCCTCGCCGACGGCTGCCCCGTCGGCCTCGGTAGCCATTATTTCTCCGCCGCCCGCTTCCCCGATCTGCTCGAAGCGCTCAAGGCGACCGACACGATCACGGCGGCACTCGCGCGCGTTGGCGTGGCCGATTACCGTCGGCAGTCGACCCGGGTCACGGCACGGCTGCCGCAGGGACGCGAGGCGGAGCTGTTGCAGATCTCACGCGAACGCCCGGTTTTGGTGACGGACAACATCAACGTCGACCAGGATGGGAAGATCGTCGAATATGGCGTATCGCGCTACCCGACGCCGCGTGTGCAAATCGTGATCGAGCCGTAAGCGGCCTGAGCTAGCCGCGGTGGTCCAGTCCGATATCCAGCACCGCTACGCTATGGGTCAGCCAGCCGATCGAGATCAGGTCGACACCGGTGGACGCATACTCCGCCGCCGTTGCCGGTGTGATCCGGCCGGACGCCTCGGTCACGGCGCGCGCAGCGACCATGGTCACCGCGCGGCGTAGCGTCGGCACGTCCATATTGTCCAGCAGCACCGCATCGATACCAACGGACAGCGCCAGTTCCAGCTGTTCCAACGTGTCCACTTCCAGCTCGATTTTCACGAGGTGGCCGACATGGGCCCGGGCGCGGGCTATGGCGGTGCGGACGTCACCGGCGATGGCAACGTGATTGTCCTTGATCAGCACGGCGTCATCCAGGCCGAACCGGTGATTGCTGCCACCACCCGCCCGGACGGCGTATTTCTGAATTGCCCGCAGGCCCGGCATCGTCTTGCGCGTGCAGGTGACCCGCGTCTTGGTTCCGGCCAGTGCCGCCACTACGGACGCCGTCGCCGAGGCGATCCCGCTCATGTGGCACAGGAAGTTCAGCGCCACGCGCTCGGCCGTCAGGATGCCGGCAGCCGGGCCGCGAATGGTGGCGATCATGTCGCGTGCTGCCAGGGTGCTACCGTCCGGCTTGTGGATCTCGACCGTGATTTCCGACGAGACCAGGCGGAAGGCGAGCGCCGCCAGGTCCAGCCCCGCCACCACCCCGGCCTGCCGCGCCATCAGGGCCGTCGTGGTGGCCAGCCCGGCAGGCACGATCGCGTCCGTGGTCAGATCGCCAGCGCGGCCCAAATCTTCCAGCAGCGCCGCTCGAACCAGCGGCTCCAGCATCACGGTCGGCAGCGGGGCGAGCGGCATGTCTCAGGCACTCCGTTGGTTGATGATCACAACGCGAGCATCCGCAACTGACGTCAAAGCGCGAGCATCCGCGACTGACATCAAAGCGCGAGCATCCGCTCGACTGCCCGTCGGGCCGGCGCGGCTATCGCCGGGTCGATGATGACGGCGGTGGTCATCGTCTCCAAGGCGTGGCGGATGTTGGATAGTGTGATGCGCTTCATATGGGGGCACAGGTTGCAGGGCCGGATGAAGTCCACCTCGGGGTGGCGCACCGCCAGGTTGTCGCTCATCGAACATTCCGTTACCAGAACTACCTGGCGTGGTGCGTTGCGCTGCACGAAGTCCTCCATCATGGCCGTCGATCCGGAGAAATCCGCTTCCGCCACCACGTCCGGCGGGCATTCCGGGTGGGCGACCACGGTCACGCCGGGGTGGGCCTCGCGGAGCCCGCGGATCTCGGCCGGGGTGAAGCGTTGGTGCACCTCGCAGTGGCCCGACCAGCTGATGATCTCCACCCCTGTCTCGCGCGCGATGTTCTGCGCCAAGTACTCGTCCGGAATCATGATGACCCGGGGCACGCCCAACGACTCGATCACCCGGCGGGCATTGCCGGAGGTGCAGCAAATGTCGCTCTCCGCCTTCACCGCGGCAGAGGTGTTGACGTAGGTCACCACCGGCACGCCTGGATGGCGGACCCGCAAGGCCCGGACGTCGTCCGGCGTGATCGACTCCGCCAGCGAGCAGCCCGCCGCTTCATCCGGAATTAGCACGGTGCGCCCCGGGTTCAGCAGCTTCGCCGTCTCCGCCATGAAGTGCACGCCGGCCAGCACGATCACGTCGGCCTCGACGTCCATCGCCCGCCGGGCCAGGGCGAGGCTGTCGCCCACGATGTCGGCGACGCAGTGGAAGATCTCGGGCGTTTGATAGTTGTGGGCCAGGATTACGGCCCGGCGTTCCTGTTTCAGCCGCAGGATAGCGTCGATGTCCCCTGCAAAGGCCGGCCACTCGATCGGCGGCACCACCCGGCGGACGCGCTCATACAGTGGGGCTGTGCGCTCAAGGATGGCGGTATCGAGCATGCTGCACCTTTAAACTCGTTTGGAGTACATCTGCGGCAGCAGTCGGTGTTTGGTTTGTCTAGCGGCTGCACAGGCTTATACTGGCGATGAGTATTACAAAGTCAAGCGGTTCATGGCGTGCGCGCCAGCGGCAGCTTCGTGCCGGCCGCCGACCGCTCCAGCATCACGTCCCGCCTGAAGCGAAATAGCTTAGCGGGCCGGCCTCCGGTGCTGTTGATCACGCCGCCGGTCTCTTCCACCAAGGCCTGCTGCTCGATCAGGCGGCGGAAGTTTGGCTTGTGCAGCAGCCGCCCGGCGACGGCTTCCATCGTACGCTGCAGTTGCAACAGGGTGAATGCGTCGGGCATCAGTTCGAAAACGACGGGACGATATTTGATCTTGGCGCGAAGCCGGGCGATGCCGGTCGCCAGGATCCGCCGGTGGTCATGCACCATGGGGCGCCCCATGGCGGGGCCGACGAATGCCCCCGATTCCGGAACCAGTCCCGCCTCGTGCAGCAACTCGTAGCGTTGCAGGACCAATTCCTCGTTCCAGGCCGAAGCCGTGCCGAAATTGATGGCCGCCCGCCGTTGCCGCTCCCGCCGGCGAGCGCCGGATTCCGCGGTTGCCCAAGTGGCGAGACGGGCTTGCAGGGCGGCCGCGGCCGCCGCACCGGAACCGTCGCGGTGATCCTCCCACGGGAAGTAGTCGTACCAGCCACGCCACCTTGCTGGGCTCGGCGCCGCTTCTTCCCGCGTGAGGCCCAAGTAGCTGACCGAAATGACGTGCTGCTGCGGCCCTGACGGCAGGCGGTCGCTGTCCGCAAACGTGTAGAGTTGTTCGACGTATCCCAGCGGATGGTGTGTCTGCCGCTCCACCCACGACCGCACGCCTGCTTGCAGCGAGCGGTGCCCCGACATGAACGGCCCGGCGGGCAATGCCTCGCCCGACAGCGTCAGCACCCGAGGGTGGTCGTCCGTGACGGCTACGATCACGGCGATCAGGTCCGCGACGATGCCCGAGCTGGTGGGGGTTGCGCTCTGTGCGTCCACCCGCTGGTTATAACGCAGCGGCATCGGCAGCGGAACCGCCCACCCTGGCGCACGGTCGGGCGGCATGCCGGATCACGTAAGCTACTGCGATACGACTTAGGAAAACCCTAGGCTCCGGGATAGCCACGTGAGACCGGAAACCGCTTGAACAATGTTCACGGACGGCTTGTCACGAACGCCTCGGGCCGTTGCTGGTCCCCCAGACCCTGGGCGCCCTCAACGACAATTTGTTCAAGAACCGCGCTCGTCGTCCTGATCCCTGCCCTACGTGCTGCTGTCGGCCACCGCCGGGCAAATTGCGGACAAGTGGGAGAAGTCGCGCACGATCCTGATCGTGAAGCTGGGCGAGGTCGTGCTGATGGTGATGGCGGCCATCGGGTTTTTGCTCGGCAGCGTGCCGGTTCTGTTCGCCGTGCTATTTGGCCTGGGCATCCAGGCGACGTTCTCCGGTCCGCTGAAATACAGCATCCTGCCCGCCCATCTCGCGGTGGACGAGCTCGTGACCGGGAATGGGCTCGTGGAGGCTGGCACCTGGTGCCGAAGCGCGACGCGGCTTTTTGAACGTTGTCCCGAAGCTCGTCCGCTTCGTCGATGTCGGCCTGGGTGATGGGATGGCTGAGGTACTGGCGCAGGAAGGCTTGCAGGCCAAAGAACACGGTGCGGTCGTAGCAGCCGCCGCGGCTCTCGATGTAGCAGTGCACGTGCTGCGTCCCCGGCGGGAATTGCAGCCAATGGCTTGCCTTGTAGGAATCGGTGGCGAGGATGGTGTTGCTGTACACGTCTCAAAGCTCCTCGGAGAACAGAGCGCGCGATCTATCCTGCACTGGGAACGGCATAGGCAAGTCCTATCTCGTGGCGCTCGGGGCCAGGATGATGGTCCTCGAAACATCATATCGCGCCTGATATCCGCCAGCGCCACCACTGGGCGTTCTCGGGGCCTCGATCTGCCGCCTGGGAGGCGTCGGCACCCTGCCACGAAAAACGGCGGCGTAGTGCATTTGGATGATGACAATCGCCGGAGATCGATGTTCGCTGCTGTCCGTTCGGCCCGCGCCGATCGACGTAAAAGGGGCGAGCCAACATGACGACCGTCAGCTCCGGCACGATCACAAGCCAAACGGTCCCGTATTACGGCACGCTCACCATCGAGAACACGGCCTCGGCCGTCGGCACCATCGTCAGCTATGCCGCCACGTTCGACGTGATGTCCGCTGCCTATGCGACCAGCACGACCCTGCTGGACGGAAGCACCGAGTACGTCCTCAGCGCCGCAGCGGACACGAGCGCCACCGTCAGCTTCGGCGGCAGCCAGGAGGTCGAGGGTGGCACGGCGTCGTTTGACATGGTCTTGTCGGGTGGTTCGCAGACGGTGACGTCCGGTAGCGCCATCTCGGCAACCGTGGTGTCGGGCGGAGTGCAGCAGCTCGGGGCGGTGGACTATTTCGGAGAGGGGTTCTTCGAGGGCACGACGACCGGCACGGTCCTGTCCGGCGGCTCCCAGCAGGTCGTCGGCGGAACGGCCTTCGATACCGTCGTCGATGCCGGCGGCACGCAGGTGCTGAGCAGTTCCACCCGGATCTCGAATGCCACTGCGGGCGCCGCGGTCGATGCCATCGTCAATAGCGGCGGCGTGCAGCAGGTTCTCGCGGGGGGCAGTTCGACATCCGCCACCATCGCGGCAGGCGGTGCGGAACTCGTCTCCTCCGGCGGCGTGGCGTCCGGTAGCATCATTATCGGCGGGTTCGCGGTGGTGTCGAGCGGCGGGATCGTTTCCGACACCAGCGTCACGGCCGGTGGCGACCTGCTCCTGCTGAACGGTGCGATGGCGACCGGCACCACCAGCGCCACCGGCGGCCAGGTGCTCACGTCCGGCGTGATCCTGGTCCAGCAGGGGTCGGGCGCTGCGCTGACGGACTTCGGCGCGACGGTGTCCGGCGGCGTCGTTGGAGCGGACGCGACCGAATACGTGCTGTCCGGTGGCACGGCGACCTCCGTGACGGTGCAGTCGGGGGGCAGCCAGGTCGTGGCGTCCGGCGGCCTCGCCATCGCCACGCAGGTGAGCGACAGCGTGGGACAGACCGTTTTCGGGTCCGCGGTCGGGACGGTGGTGACGGACGGGGGCGTGGTGAACATTGCGCAGGGCGGCGTCGCCAGCGCTGTCGCCGTTTCGGGCAATGGGTTGGAGCAAGTGCTGTCCGGCGGCAGTGACAGCTTCGCCACGATCAGCGGCGGCGGCGCCCAGGATAGCCTGGGTGGCAGTATCGTCTCCGCAACCATCCTGTTCGGAGCAACGCAAGCCGTCGGCGATGACGGCGATGGCGGTGGGGCTGGGCAGACGACAGGGACGATCCTGTCCGGCGGCACGCAGTTCGTGTACTCCGGAACGGCGTCCGGCACGGTCGTGGATGGCGGGAGCCAGGTCGTCGCCGGGCCGTTCGGCGCCGCTGCCGCCGCGGTCGACACCGTGCTCAACGCGGGCGGGCAACAAACCGTCAATGCCAACGCCACGGTGCTGTCCGTCACCGTCAACAGCGGTGCCGCACAAATCATCGAGGGTGGTGGTATTGCGACCAGCACGACGGTCGACGGCGGGTTCACCGTGGTCGATGCCGGCGGCTCGGACCTGGATGCCATCGTGGAGCAAGGCGGCCAGATCGTCGTGCTCCATGGTGCGACGGTCAGCGGAACCACGATCTCGCCCGGCGGTCTGCTCGTGTCGACCGGCGTGCTGCTGCTGCAGCCGACCGGCACAGCGGCGCTCACCAATTACGGCCCGGTTGCGACGGGCGTCGTGGTCGGTGCGTCGGATACGGAATACGTCCTGTCCAACGGCACCGACCTCGGCGCGACCGTGTCGGCCGGCGGCACGCAATACGTCGATGTCGGGGGCACCGCGAGCGGCTTCGACCTCATGTCAGGCGCCTATCAGACCGTGTTCGGCGCCGTCTCGGGCGGAACGGTGCAGGCCGGTGCGAGTGAAACCATCGAAAGCGGTGCGACCGTGCAAGGCACGTCGCTGACGGGCGGCTTGCAAAATGTCGACGGCGGTGCGCAGGCCGAGAACGTCACGGTGGGGGCCCAATCGTACGAATACATCTACGGGTCGGCGACCGGGACGACCGTCGAGGATGGCGGCTCCCAAGAAGTCGTGGCCGGTCATGCCATCGATACGACCGTCCTGGCCGGCGGAGTGCTGAACGACGGCGGCGGCTACTACGGCACGACGACCGGAACCGTGCTCATCGCCGGGAGCGAACTCGTCAACGATCAGGGCACCGCCAGCGCCACGATGGTGCTGTCGAACGGAACACTGACGCTCGGCTACTATGGCTCGTCGTTGTCCACGACGATCCTCACCGGCGGCATGGAGCGTGTTTCGGGCTCCGGCGCCCTGGCCGCGAGCACGTCGGTGGACGGCGGCGCGCTCGATGTGATCTTCCACGGTGGGGCGGTCGGCACGATCGTCAACAGCGGCGGTGTCGAGTTCGACGCCTACGACGGCTCGGCAAGCGGGACGATGGTCAATGCCAGCGGGTCCCTGGCTATTGGATATTTCGGTACCGCAACGGACGCCACCGTCGGTTCCGGCGGGTTCCAGTTCATCAGCGGCAGTGGCACGGCCATCGACACGACCGTAGAGGCCGGTGGGCAGCAAGTCGTCAACACGGGCGGTGTCGCAACCGGCACGACCTTCGATGTCGGCGGCGCGCTCGATGTCACCTATCTTACCTATTCGGGCACCACGACGGCGTCGGTGGACAGCAACGACGTGCTGAGCGTGATCGAGGGAGGCGTCACCTACACGCAGCAGCTGGCTGGTAACTACGCCGGGGTCAATTTCCAGGTGGCCCAGGATAGCGGCTCGGGCACGCTCGTGACGGCAGCGGCCTGCTACTGCTCCGGCACGCTGATCCTGACCCTGGGCGGCGAGCGGGCCGTCGAAGAGTTGTGCATCGGCGACATTCTCATCACCGCATCGGGCATGCTCTGTCCGATCAAGTGGCTCGGCAACCGGAGCTACGCCGGGCGATTCCTGGCTGCCAACCCGAATGCACAGCCGATTCGCTTCCGTGCTGGCGCCCTCGGCGATGGTCTGCCCCACCGCGACCTGCTGGTCTCGCCGGAGCACGCGATGTTCCTCGATGGCCAGCTGGTTCCGGCGCGTCAGTTGGTGAACGGCATCAGCATCGTGCAGGAGTGCGGTCTGAGCCAAGTCGACTATTTCCACGTGGAGCTTGCGCAGCACGACGTGATCCTCGCCGAGGGCGCACCGTCCGAAAGCTTCGTCGATGACGACAGCCGAGGCCTGTTCCACAACGCAGCCGAGTATGCGGCGCTCTACCCCGACGCACCCGCGCCTGGCCCGTTCTGCGCGCCGAGGGTCACGGATGGCTATGGTCTGGAATCGATCCGGCGGAGGCTGGCGCAGGTAGCAGAAGCGCTCGCGGCAGCGGCCTAGCTACGCCGCCGCTGGTCCTGGCGGTCAACCTGCGTCGGCGTGCTCCACCGCCGGCTGCACGACGACGGCGGTGACGTTGTCACGCGCCCCAGACTGCACGGCGGCGTTGATCAGGCGGTTCGCCGGGTCGGCTGGGTCGGCCATAAGGGTCGCGATCGTCGCGGCGTCCAGCGTCTTGCACAGGCCGTCGCTGCATAGCAGGAAGCGGTCACCCTGCATCAGCTTGCCGGTCACCTTGTCCAGGCTCAGCACCGGTTCGTCGGCGCCGACGGCTCGGGTGATGACATTGGCCTGGGGATGGCTCTCGGCGTCGGCTTCGGAGAGCACGCCCGAATCGACCAGCGCCTGCACGAGGCTGTGGTCACGGGTGATCTGCGACATCGCGCTGTCACGGAGCAGGTAGGCGCGTGAATCGCCGGCCCAGAGGCAGACGAAATGCCCGTCCCGCACCAGCAGGACCACGACGGTGGACGCGATCATGGCCCCCGGCCCGAACTGCTCGAGCGCACGGGCCCGGACGGCCTCGTGCACGGCCGTCAGGCGCAGGCGGACCTGGCCGAGGCATTCCTCCGCGCTGAGGGCGGCGGGGATGCCATCCAGCGCGGCGGCGATCATGCCGGAGGCGATGTCCCCGGTGCGGTGGCCGCCCGCGCCGTCGGCCACGGCCCAGAGCCCGGTTTCGGGCCGGCAAACCAGTGCGTCCTGGTTATGGCTCCGCACGGCGCCATTATGCGTGACGGCCCAATCCAGCGTACCGTTCATGCGTGCCCTCCCAGCATCGCGGTGAACTGCTCGGGCACGGGCAGCGACGCCATGGTGAGGGACTCGGCAGGGACGCGGGGCGCGCCGTCCGTCCACCACGTGGCGTGCGCAGCGGAGCCCTCACCGTTCGGGGCAGGGGTGCGGGAGAGCCGGGCGGTGAGCTCGCCGGGCTCGGTGTCGGTTTCGAGCGCGGTCCGGCCGCTGTCCTCGGCGGCGTCGAGCCAGGCATCGGCGCGCACGGCAGCGCGGCCGGGAAAGATAGCCGCGATGGTGAGCGGGAAATACCGCCCGGCAGAGTCGACCGAGGGCATCCACAGGCCGAGCGCGCCATCCGGGCCGCACTGCCCGGCGGGGAGGAGGAACCGCCAAACGGGCGCTTCGAGGAACGCGGGTAACCAGGACTCACCCAACGCCGCCTTGCTGGCCGCCAGTGCCGAGCTGAGCCATTCGTCCCACGGGGAGACGAACGAGCGTGGCAAACCTTGGCGCAGGAAATCGCCGCGGCAGGGCAGCTTGCCGAAGAACCCGGTCATCACTGGATCTGCGGGCATGCGAAGCTCTGCAGCACGCCAGGGCTGAACGGGTTGTTCACCGACCCGGCGCGGATCTGGAACACCGCCTGGCGGTCGCCGAAGTGGAAGCTGAGCTGGTAGATCTCGGCCCCGGCCTGCTGTTCCAGCTTGCCCTGGTTGAACATGCGGAACAGCGCCCAAGGCCCGGTGGTCTGGATGACGGGGGGGCCACTCGACGGCGGCGGGTCGAACACCAGGCGGACGGTGCCCATGCCCTGCGGACCGGGCCAAACGACCTGGGTGGCTCGCGCCGGGCCATGCACGTCCACGATCGCGATCCCGTTGAGGTCGAGCGTCACCTGCTTGGTGCCGGGGTCCGAGCTGACGGGCGTGATCTCGAACCGCACCGATGGGGTGGCTCCACCGGCGCTGAAGAACAGGTCCCGGATCATGGCGGCGCGCTGGAATTGGGCGAGGTCGGCCGCGCTGATCGGTGGCTCGACCCCGCCCACTGGCTGCAGCTTCCAGCCGGCGGGGGACTGGTCGACGAAGGCGCGGAGCTGTTGGCTGAAGAACGCGTCCATCAAGCCGCCGGGTGCGAACAGCTTGGCGAAATCGTCGAGCGGAATGTCGCGCGGAGAGTCGGGCTTGAACGGATAGCGGCCATCCACCGCCTGCTTGCAGAGCGACGCCGGGCCGCTCGGGCCGTTGAAGGCGGAAGCGGCCTGCTGCTTGGCCCCGCCGCCGCGCAGGCGGTCCCCGGTGGAGGCCAAGGTCTGCAACCAGCCGGACACCGGCGGTGGCTGGCGGTAGGCTTCGGCGCGGAGCATCTGGCCCGGGTCCGGACCGGTCGCGACGGCAGGGGCGGTGCCCCCGGCGGCCGCGCCGGCCAAGGCGGCGAGCTGCTGCTGCAGGTCGTTCAGCAGCTTGAGCGTGATGTCGATCGGGGCTCCCGGCCCGTTGCCGACGTAGTCCCGGAGCGCGCGATATCGGTCGTCGATCGCCTGACCCGGCGGTGCTGCGGGGGCGCTACCCTGGTCGAACATGCCCGCCAGCCGAGGCGAGGCCTGCGTGGCGGCATTGGTGGCGGCGGCAACGACCCCGGCGGCACCCGGAGGTGCGGGGGGCGGCACGCTCAGCGTCAGTTGGCGGACGATCGAGGTCAGCAGATCGCGCATCGGCGATTGCGGGGAGGCGAGCACGTACAGATCCTGCACCGCGCTCTGCAGGTCCCGCAGCGGCACGACGGCGATGTCGGCCAGCATCGCGTCCCAAACCTTCGCGTAGTCGTTGCAATAGAGCGCCACGACATCGCGTTCGAGGGTGAGCATCGCCGGGTCGGCGGACGCGTCGGCGGGGCGGTTGCCGAGCACCCAGCTTTCGGACACCACCTCGCGCGCCGTACTGGCCAGCGAGGGCAGCAGCACCCGGTGGAATCCCTGGACGGTGAAGAAGCCGGGAACCCCCTCGGTCATCGGCTTGCCGGAGGGGCGGGTGAACACGCGCTGGCCCGAACTGCCGAGCACATCGGCGGGGATCCAGGCGGGGATGCGGCGCGCCGCGGCGCTCGGGCGGATGCGGGAATACACGCGCTCGGCCAAAGTGACGCGGCTGAAGGTGCGGCGGGCGTCCTCGACCAGCTGGCCGTCGAGCGAAATGGCGGGGAGCGGCTCGGACAGCAACGCATCCAGATGGCGGGCGAGGTCTTCGCGGATCGGCGCGCGGGTGGCGCCGCTATAAGTGCTGGCCCAATCCGCCGCCATCCAGTCCCGCACCAGGTCGCGATCCAGCGGGCCCTGGCTGCCGAGCATCAGGTAGACGCGCGTCGCTTCGTACAGGAAGCCGGGGCGGTTCAGCGCGCCGCGCATCTGAGATTCGAGTTGGAACACCAGCCGCGGCAACAGCACCCGCTCGAGAGCGTGGCGATAGACCAGTCGGGCAGCGGTGCCGAGCTTGGCCGATTGCGACAGGCCGGGAGTGAACCCGCCGGCTTGGGAGGTGGCACCGAACGGCAGGTCCCGCGACTGGTCCAGCAGCGGCAGGATGTGGGGGAGATCGGAGTCGGAGACCGGATCGAGCGGCAGCCCGGCGGCGCTGGCCTGATAGCGGACCAGGGCGGCGCCCAGTAGGTTCGTGTCCGACTGCGCGGCGCTGCGGCCGACGAGCAGCGCACCGGACAGCCCCAGCGTGACCAGCGCCACGCCAGCGAAGGCGGCGACGCGCAGCAGAACCCGGCGGCGCGCGGCACCCGGCGGTTCGGACACCAGCATCGCCTCGCCGAACACCACCTGGCGCAGCAACCGCTTGACGAAATAACTGCGGCCCTGCTCGGGAACGAGGCTGGGCAAGCGGCGCTCCCGCATGCCGAACGCCTGGGCCATGGCACCGGTGAGGCGGTCGATCGGCGTGCCGTTCTGCGTGCCGGAGGTGAGGTACACCCCGCGCAGCAGCGGCGCCGGATCAAGCCGAGAGCCACCGAAGGCGGCCAGCAGGAACTCGTCCATCGGGTCGGCGAGGCTCGCGACCTGGGCCGGGAAGCCTGCGATCAGTTGGCGGCGCTCCGGGCTGCGCTCGGCCTGCAGGCGGTCGAGCACGCGATTTTCCACCCGCTCCAGCAAAGCGGCGTGTTGCTCGCGGAACCCGGCCACCGGCCCCACCCCGGCCTCGCCGCGCCGCAGAGGGAAGGTGGTGCCCCAGACCTGCTCGCGCTTCTCGCGGTCCAGGTCGGCGAAGAACTCGGTGAAGCCGGCGATCAGATCCGACTTGGTGAACAGCACGTAGATCGGTAGCTGCACGCCCAGTGAGGTGTTCAGCTCCTTGACGCGGGCGCGGATGGCGGCGGCGTGGGCGAGCATGTCGGTGCGGCCGACCATGATGTCGGCGACGCTGATCGCCACCAGCACCCCGTTCAGCGGCTGGCGGGGGCGGCTGCGCTTGAGCAAGGCCAGGAAGCCGCGCCAGCCGGCCCGGTCCACCTCGCTGTCGCTGTCCTGCGTGGTGTAGCGGCCGGCTGTGTCGATCAGCACGGCGTCGTCGGTGAACCACCACTCGCAAAGCCGGGTTCCGCCGACGCCGGCGATGGCGCCGGGCCTGCCGCCTTGCCCCATGTCGGCGGCCAGCGGGAAAGACAGGCCGCTGTTGATCAGCGCCGTGGTCTTGCCGGCGCCGGGTGGGCCGATGATGACGTACCAGGGCTGCTCGTACAGGTAGCCGCGCGTGCCGCGAGCCTTCTTGAGCACCGCAAGCGCCTCGGACAGCTTTTCGCCGACCGCTGCGACCTCTTCCCCGGCGACATCGGGGCCGGACGGCTTCGCCACCAACCCGGCGGTAAGCGCATCGTCCGCCCGGCGGCGGCGGCGGCCGACCCACCAGTTGGCCAGTGCCCATATCAGCACCATGACGGCGATGATCGCGGCCCGGACGATCCAGGACTCGAGGAACGCGAGCAGCGGACCCACGAACCAGACCAACAGGGCCAGCAGCAGCACGCCCAGGCCGGTCAGGAACCAGCGGGACAGCACGAAGCGGCGGACGGCAGCCATGGCGCTTAGCTCTGCCGATGCAGCACGACTTCGATCCGGCGGTTCTGCTCCCGCCCGTCCGGAGTCGTGTTGGGTGCGATCGGGTCCGCATCCGCACGGCCCTCGGCGTGGAGGCGCTCCGTCCCGCCCATGGACTGAGCCAGCGCTGCGGTAGCAGCGGCGGCGCGGGCGGCCGAGAGCTGGAAGTTGGATGGGAACTTCACCGTCCGGATCGGCTGGTTGTCGGTGTAGCCGATCACGTTCACGCTGCCCTTCTCGGCGGCCAGCGCCTTGCCGATGCGGTCCAGCAGCGGCGCGAACCGCTCGTTCAGGGTGGCGCTGCCGGAGGCGAACAGCCCTTGGTTGCGGATGCGCACGATCGGCGTGGCGTCGGTGCCGAGCACGGAGACCAGGCCCTGGTCGATCTCGGGCTTGAGGAAGGTGCGTAGCCGATCGACGGCGGTGGTCTCGCCCGGCACCGGCGGTGGCGCGCGGGGCGGGACCACGGCGGAGGCGCGCTGGATCGTCGGCATGTGGCCCGGCGGCATGGCGAGCGCCTGGGCAAACAACCCGTCGGACCCCTCGGCCAGATCGCGTGCGGACCAGACGAACAGCCCCGCCACGATCGCCAGCCCCGCCACGGCGGCCACCCAGACCGGCAGGCGCGCGCGCGAGGGGCGGTACGGTGCTTTCACACCCTCCCATCGCGGCGACAGCCCCGGTTCCATCGCACCGCGCTGGCGGGCGATGACGGCGTAGGTCTCCTCGCGCAGGCGGTCGATTTCGGCCACGCCCCGCTGGGAGAGGCGGTGCCGGCCCATGAAGCCGAGCGACAGGCACACATACATCAGCTCCAGCACCGGGAGCATGGTGCCGGGGTTCTGCCGCATCTGCCCCAACAGATCGAAGAACCGATCGCCGCTGCGGACCTCCTGGTGGAAGGTCGAGACCAGCGAGCGGGAGGCCCAGACGCCGTTGCTGCCCCAAGGCGTGTTCAGCACCACGTCGTCGAGGCTGGCGCATAGCGCGTAATGCGCTGGGCGGAGCTGCTCCATCGGCACGCCGCCGTCGCGGGCCGCCTGCTCGAAGCGGCGCATCTCGGCAACGGCGCGTTCGCGCAGGTCGCCGCTATCGGGCGGGGTGGCCGTGTTGCCGAGGCGGGCGAGCAGTTGCAGCAGGGGCGCGGCGGCAATGCCGAGGGGCGAAGTGCCGACGGAGAAGGCGGCCCGGTTGACCGGCTCGCTAGAGTAGCTTGGCTGGGGGGCGAAGCTCGGGGGCGGCGCGAAGCTTTGGGGCGGCGCAGCGCTGGCAGGCGGAAACGGCGATTGTGGCGGAGCGCTCGGCGGGAAGTTGGGCGGTGGCTGGGCTGGCCGTGCGGCGCCCGGCGGCGGTGCGGCCGGCGCCGCGGGGCGGCGGCCACCGGGTGCTGGCCGGATGATCGTGCGGTCGCTGTCGTCCGGCTCGGCGAAAGGATTGTCGTTCGCCATTATGTCCTCCCCAGGCGGCTAAGCTTGACCATCGCTAGCCTTGGCCCCGGATTGCCCAGAGCTCCATCGACAGGTTCGGGAACTCGCCCGAGAGATGGATGGCGAAGCCCCCGGATGATTGCATTTGTTGCCAGTGTGGCGAGTTTCTGTCGAGTTCGAAATAGCTCGCTCCGGCATGGAACGGGATTTGCCGTGGCGCCACCGGCAACGGCCGCACTGCGATGCCGGTCAGCGCCACGTTCACCAACTCGCGGATCTGCTCCACCGCGCCGATCTTCACCTGGCTCGGGAACAGGCGCCGCAACTGCTCCGTCGGCACGTCCGCGCGCACCGACAGCACGAACGAGGATGCGCGCAGCACACCACGGTCGGTGATCGCGCCCACCCGCACGCCATAGCGCCGCTCCACGAGCGGAATGGACACGGCGTTGGACTCGATCACGGCCGAGAGCGAGCGGCGCAGATCCGCCACCACGGGCGCGAAGGAGCGTTGCAGATCCTCGTGGCGGTAGGCCGGATAGGCAGCAGGGCGCTTGGCGGCCTCGGTGAAGGTGGCGAACTCGCCGGCCATCTGCACCAGGGTGGCGTACAGCGTCTCCGGGTGCGGGGTGCCGGCATCGGCCCAGTGACTCAGCAGCTTCTGCCAGCGGTTCAGCGATTGCAGCAGCAGGAAGTCGGACACTTCGGCCACGCCGCGCCCGCCGGGGGCGGTCAGCCGTGCAGCCAGGGCCTCGCCGCGCTGGTTGATCATCCCGGCCAGTTCGGTGACCAGGCCCGACAGCACGGGCGTCGCGGCGCACAGCAGCGCGGGTGGGATCCAGCGGTCATCGAGGGTGACCCGGCGGTCCGAGCCCACCTCCACGATGCGGGCGATGGGAATACAGAGCCAGCCAGCCCGCTCCTCCGTCTCGAGCAGATAGCGCAGGCGCAGACGCCCGATCAGCAAATCCGCCGGCTGCGGTGCGGTGGAGTGGGTGTCGTACGCTTCGAACTCGCGCAGGCTGTAGCGGCCGTCCGGACTGCCACTGGGGGCGAACTCGACGGAGCCGGCCTGCTGGACGGGCACGCCCAGGTACACAAGCACGTTGCGCGCCGTCGGGGGTAATTCGAGCGGGGTCGGGTGGTCGGCCTCGCCGGGTATGGCGAACGGCGTGCCGTCCTCGAACAGCCCGCTGGCGGAGGCGAGCGCAAACCGCCCCGTCCCCAGCAGGTCGAGGTCGATCGCGTAGCTGGACAGGCCCCAGCCGTACGGCCGCAAATGGGCCGTACGCGCGCGGACCAGCTGCTCGATGCTGCGGTCCTGCTGCTGGAAATGCTGGGCGCGGAGGAACATCCCCTCCTGCCAGGCGACCCGGTTGCCCCAGGTCATGGTTTGGCCGCCTTGGCTGGTGGTTCGAGCGTGGCCTTGATGCCGGACGTTTTAAGCTCGAGCACGGTGGGGCCGCTCGGCTTGGTGGGGGCCGAAACACGCCAGGTGGCAGCGTCGATGTTGCGGAACGCCACGGCGGCCCCCAGCACCTGCACGCCGGGCTTCAATGGCCGCGTGATGGACATGGTCTCACCCGCAGGCAGCAGCACGGTCTCGGAAGCGGCAAGATCGTCGGCCAGCGTTTCCTTGTCCTTCTCGAGCAGGCTGAACACGTCGGCCCGCTCGAAGCGGGCAGGCGAGGTGAGCTGATACAGATGTACCGCAACCGAGACCGGATGGCCGGCCGCATCCGGGTTCTGATCCTTGCCGCCGATCAGCGTGAGGGTCAGCACGGCCGGCGGGGGTGGCGGGGGCGGTCCACCGCATCCGGCGAGGGGGGCCAGCAACAGGAGCGCGTATCGTTTCATAGCGGACCTTCCTTGCCGGCGAGTTCACTCTGGGCCTGTTCATAGGCCCGGGCAAAGCTCTTGCCGAAGACGCTGTCGAAGTCATCCGCGAGATTTTGCGTCACCTTGGCATGCAACGCCTCGAAGGCGTCCCATGCGCGCGCTTTGCGCTGGATCGGCAAGGCGCCGGACCGGGTTTCGGTCTTCAGCATCTCCGGGTCGAGGCTTGCCACCAGGGCGCGCACGGCGGTCTGCATGGCGGCCATCGTGGCCAATTCGTGCAGCCGCATGTCGCGCAGGGCTTCGGTGACGGCTTGGGCCGGCGGGACGTTGGCGCGCCGGCGGGGGCCGACCAGAGCGTCCAGCGCGTCGTCGTCGTCGGCGGAGAATTTGAGCGGGTTGTTGTTGCGAGCACTGATCATGGTGCGCTCGATGCGGAACTCGCTCTTGATTTCGGAGCGGGCAATGAGGGCGTGGCGTAGGCCGCTGACCATGGCGCGGAGCATCTCGCCGGTTTGCACCATCAGCGTCTCCGGATCATCCACGGCAGTCCCAGGCAACCCAACGCCGCGCAGGAAAGCGGCGATGAGCGCGCTATCGTCGGCCGGGGCCGATGGTGCTGCCACGGCGGACGGCGGCATCGGTGCGGACGCTGCGGGCACGGCCGCGACAGGCGGCGGCTCCCTCGCCGGCGCCACGGGTGGTTCGGTGAACGGTGCCTCGTCGAACGAAGATTCGGGGAACGAATCTTCGGGGAACGCCGTGGGGGCGGGCGGCGGCGCCACTGGCCTGGACGACGGTTGGGGTGCCGGTTGGGGTGCAGGCGTCAGCGGAGCACTGCCCAACAGGTCGTCCGCCCAATCGTCCGGCAGGGCGGCGACCGTGGGAGCCGGGCGGAACGCGTCGTCGGTCGAGGGGCTGTGGTCGCCTTGGGTGGGATACGACCAATCTTCCCCGCCCTGCTCCGGCGCCATCGGGTCGAAATCGGCCGGCAGGCTGATCCCGGCGGATTGCGGCTCCTGCAGCCCCGCTTCGAACTGCTGGGGCCTCGGCGGCGCGAACGGGTCGTCGGCGAACGGATCGGACCAGGGCTGCGGGGCGGGCTCCGAGGGGCCGATCCGCGCTTCGATCTCGTACGCGCCAAATCGCAGCCGGTCACCGTCGCGCAGGCGGCGGGGCATCCCCTGGCCGAGCGGCTCGCTCTCGCCGTTGAGGTACGTGCCGTTGGTGGACGTGTCCGCCAACTGCCAGTCGCCGCCATGGAAGGCCAGCATGCAGTGGCGCTTGGACAGATGGCGGTCCGGATCCGGCAACACCCAATCGTTCTCGGGGCCGCGGCCGATGCTGATCTGGCCGCCTTCGAACACGCGCGTCTCGGTGGGCGCGCTGGCGGGGCAACGGAGGATGGAAAGGGTCAGTCGCATCGTCAGCCTATCAGGACGGTGAAGCAGCCGAGTACGATACTGCCACCATGGGCGGTCATGTCCCCCATCCGCGCCGCCGGCATGCCGCCGATCAGCGTCGTGAAGGAGCCGAGGGCGATCACGTCCGGCGGGCCGACGCAGACCGCCATGTCCCCCACCCGCGCCGCCGGCAGCCCGCCGATCAGCACGGTGGGCGCGCCGATGCTGATTGGGCCGCCGACATGGGGCACCAGCACGTCGACCATGGGGCAGACATGCAGGTCACTGAGGCGGGCGGCTGGCTGGCCCATCAGCCGGTCTCCCGCGGCAAGCGTCCGGGACCGCCGGCGGCGATGTCGCGCGCACTGGCCAGGAAATGCCGCAGCCGGTCCGGGCGCCGCTCCGGCCGGTCGCGCACCGAGGCCAGCGCCACCGACCCGGCGATCGCCGCCGCGGCCACCTGCGGAGGCGGCGCCACGGCGGCTTGGCCGAGCGGGGCCAGGCTCTCGCCGCTCCAGAATGCGCCCACGGCGGCCCACGCTTCCGGGCTGTTGAACCCGGCCCGCCCGGCATGATCGAAACCAGCCCGTCGCGATTCGTCGGTTTGCGAGCGCACCCAGAGCTCGGCCGCCTCGATCGCCGCCAGGTCGTCCGGCGAGAGGGTGTCGGGGGTGTTGTGGCGCGCACACATGCACGCCCACCACACCGCCTCGCGCCGGGGCAGGGCATGGGCGATCAGGCGCGTCGCCTCCACCAGCATGTCGGCGGCCTCGAGCGCTCCGAGCGCCGCCTCGGTGCTGGCGAGGCCGGTCACCACGTCGATCGCGGGTTGCGGCAATCCAGCCCTCGGCAGCAGTGCGGCGAGGTCGGGGTTGAGCTTGGTTTGGGTGGGTCCGGACATGACGCGCTAGTTGATCATCGTGATGCCGCCCTTGAGGGTCAGCATGCCGTCGCCGTTCACCGTCGTCATCGGGGCCTTGACCTCGGTCTGAACCTGCCCCTCGACGCTGACCATCATCCCCTTCACCTCGATCCCCGATTGGCTGATCGTGATGGTGTTATCCCCGACCTTGAGCGTGATGTTCTGCATCGCCTCCATCGAGATCGAGCCCATGCTCACGTTGATCGTGAGGTCCCCGGACTTCACCGTCAGGCTGTCTCCGCTGGCGTTCACCGTGGTGGTGCGGCCGTTCTTGATCGTGTTGGTCTGACTGTCGTCGACCTCGATCGTTTCCTTCTGCTTGACGGTGTGCGTGCGGTCGTTCTTCACCAGCAGTGTCTGGTCGTGGTCGACGGTGATGGACTGGTCGTTCTCGACCTCCACCGTCATGTCCTTCTCGGCGTGCAGGTAGACGACCTCGGAGCCCTTGTTGTCGTCGATGCTGAATTCGGAGAACGTGCTGGTGTCCCCGGACTTGGTGGAACGTGTGCGCAGGCCGCTTTTCGTCTGCTCGCCGGGGATGGCGAAGACCGGCATCATCTCGCCGTTGTACAGGCCGCCCAGCACCACCGGCCGGTCCGGGTCGCCATCCATGAAGCTGACGGCCACCTCCGTCCCGACCCGCGGCAGATGCTGCCAGCCCCAGGTATTGCCGGCCCAGGGCTGAATGATCCGGGCCCAGACGGCCTTGTCGGCGGTGGTATCGGCCCGGTGGTCGAAGAACAGCTGCACCTTGATGCGGCCAAGATTGTCGGCGTGGATCTCGTCGCCCGAATCGCCCAGCACGATGGCGCCGTAGACGCCGGCCATCACCGGGCGCGGCGTCTGCAGCGGGTCGCGCCACGGCGTCGCCACCGGCAAAGCCGAGAGCGTGTTGCGGTAGGACGCGCGCGCGCCGCCCGTCACCCAGCTGTCGTCGCGGCCGTTATGGCTAATGCGGCGGACCACGTAGTCGACGCCCGATGAGCCGTCGAACGGGTCCTTGGCAAGGGTGAAGCGGCTGCCGGCGGAGAACAGGTGGTTCTCCCCCGCGGCATCGCGCAGCGCCACGGCGGCTTCGGCCGCCTCCATCATGATGCGGGCACGGCTGGTGACGTCACTGGCGACGAGCTGCAACGCCGGCCAGCGGAACACGTCGCGCAATGGGGCGCCGCTGGTCGAAAGCGTGGTCGATTGCTGGCCGGAGGGCTTGGTGGAAGGGTTGGCCGGGTCGTAGTCCAGCAGGTTGACCTTGCCGTGGGCCGTCGCGAGCGCCTTCTGCCAATCGGTGAACACGTCGACCCCGCCGCCCTCGTGCAGGACATAGAGCGACGGCTTCGGCGAGGTGGGAAAGCCGGTGTTCTGGTCACTGACCACCATCGTGTGGTCTGCCGTCGTGTGCTCGAAATGGTAGTGGTAGCCTTCGCCCTCCATCAGGCGGCGCAGGAAGTCGAGGTCGGTCTCGTTATACTGCGTGATGTAGTCGCGTGGCGTCTTGGTGCCAAAGATCTTGAGGTTGAGGGTTTGGGACACTTCGCCGCAGATCGTGGTCAGGATGTCGGCCACCGACTGGGTCTGGAAGATGCGGCAATCGACCGTCTGCGACATGAACCAGAGCTTCGGCACGATCTCCATCGTGTAGGCCCATTTGCTGCGCACGGGCCGGCCGGACCCGGAAAACGAGCGCACGACACCGTTGAAGTAACGATCGCCCGAATGCTGCCGGCTGACCGTGAGGCAAGCGGGCTTGTACAGCACGGTGTCCGGGTCGATGGACGGCTCGGTGGACACCATCTCGACGGTGACGCTGAACGGTTCGCTTAGCGCCTCCTCGGCCCGGAACGCGACGGGGTAGAGGGTGTCGGCGCCCAGAGCCGTCGTGAGTGAGAGCAGGCGCTCGCCTTCCGCCGCCCCTCCCGATGACTCCGACATGATTGCCTCCCCCGCTGGGGGCGCAGCTTATACGGAAGCGTGAGCGGAACAACCAGCGGTCAGGTGGGATCGGCGACCTAGTCGAGTTTCACGCCTCAACGTGCTTGCGCAGAAACACGCGCCTCGTGCGGACCGGCCAGCGTGCGGGCCACCTTGATCATTTCCTGAAGGATGAGTTTGAGCTTGGCGAGCGCTACAGGATCGGCGAGCCAGTCGACATCCGTGGCATCAATGAATGCCATCGCTGTTGCCGGAGTCCATTCGGACAGGGTCGTGGTCAGCTGATCGGCAACCTCCTGTGCCGTCATCCCTCGCCGGACCAGTTCCGTGACCACGGTTCCGCCCAAACTGACGAGGCTTTTAAGGTTCTCGTAATCGATCGTGTCCACGTTGAACCACGTCCCGAATACGCTCAGGACGAGCGGATGAACCGGAGATTCGGGCGGCATTGCATGTCCTTTCGAGTTGGCGGAGGGATTATCATGGGCTGGGGGGCTTGTTCGTCGGGTACTGGGTTATAGGCTCCCAAACACCCGTTGCAGGATCTTTCTGTAACACAACGAGGGCATTAGGATCCTGTCCCGTTGGAACCACCGGCCTGCCAGGTAGCGGGGCGTTCGTGACGGGATCGCGCATCACCTCAACGCCCGAGCCGTATCCGCCGGGATAGCCCGTCACGACGGAACTGTCCCGGGGCAGGCGGGCAACGCCGTCTGGGCCAACCGTGATCGCGTCTCTTGTCGTGCCGTCAGCGATACGCCCCGCGGTTCCCGATTGGGCGCGGGATACGGCGTCGAGTTCGGCCTCCGGACTGTCGAAACGTGTCGCTCGTGGCGTCGGTGCGAGCGCGCCGTCGGGTGCAACGCCTGTTTGAACACGAGTGGTCTGCTGGCTGACCGTCGTCTGCGATCCATGCCGGCCATTTCCATGCCCCGACAGGTTTGCGGCTTGGTCCGCCGGAGTTGCAGGAACAGTCTCATCTTTCGGGGGACCAAGAGCCCGTTGCGGCTGATCTGTCGATCGTCCAGCGCTCCGTGCTGGGGGCGTGTCCTTGGGAACTGGTGCAACTGCTGCCGCCCGCGACTGCGCCGCTTTCCGGGCTGCGCGTGTAACGAAGATGGTCAGGAACGCCATCCCCAGCACCACGAAGGCGTTGGCCAGGCGCAACGCCGCCGCATCGATCTCGGCGTCGGTGGTCGCGGTCGCGGCACTCACCGTCGCCGCCACCATATCGTACAACGCACGCACGCCCGATAACCCGGCGATGCCATAGGCGATGGCAGCCAGCACGGCGTCCGCCGCCTCGCCGTAACCAAAAAACTGCGCGACCGCCAAACCCGCGAAGGCGGCCACGGTGATCCCGATCGAGGTCGGCGAAATCAACCCGAGAAAGGCGTCTTTCAGTTCGCCGGTCAGATGCGCCGGCACCCGCTTCAGCGCCGCCTCGATCCGCTCGGACCGGGACATCTCGCGCACCGATTTTGCGGTGACCAGCGCCGCAGGCAGAGGCTGGCGAGGAATGGCGTCGGCCGCGAGCCGGTCCAGCGGGTCTACGGGCCGGGGAAAGAACGCGACCGCAACCCGACGGCCGGCGATCGCACTCTCCAGCAAGGCCAGCAACTCGGTATCGCTCAGCCGGCCTGGTAAGCCGGGCAAGCCGAGCCCCACCCAATCCGCACGCAGCCGCGCGAACGCCTCCGCATGGCCGGCCATCAGCCTCAGCCGCCCGGGACCGTCGGCCACGGACGCCACGCTCACCGCACCCAGGCCGAACGCGCCCGGCGGCGCCAGCACCAGCACGCCGCCGGGCAGCCGGATGTGGCATCCCGCCCGGAACGCGGCGTGCGCCTCGCTCATCGCGGGCTACCGTCAGTGGTCAAACTGATCCATCCCATACGTGTGGATCACGTATTTCAGTGTCGTGCCATATTGCGGGTCGGTCGCGTAAACCCCCGTCAACGCATCGGCGAACGCATCCGGGTCGTTCTTCTTCGCCATCGCCGGTTTGTACGGCGCGCCCGTCGCCAGCAGCTTGCCGTGCAGGTCGAACGCATCGGACAGCGACGCGAACTGGCGGAACTTTGCCGAGATCGTGACGCTCTGGCCCGCGAGCACCTCCCGCGTCAGGCTCTCCACCCCGGGCTGATCGCCCACCGCCTTGATCCCGAACGGATTGTTGCTGTTGGGCGGCATGGCGGCCCCCCAGGCGCTCTCCACCGCCCATTGCGCGATGGTGACCGAGGCCGGCACGCCCCATTGCTTGAACGACAGCCGCGCCGCATCCCCAACATCCGCCGGCACCCGGCCGAAATGACCGGTGGTGGCCGAGCGCTGCGGCTCCACCAACGGACGTGAGGCGAGCGAGTAATACGTGGCACTGCCGGGCTCTACCGTCCCCGTCGGCGGCACCATGTTCATCACGACGGCCTGGTATGCCTCGATCGCAAGCGTCGTTCCGGTATCGGCGCTCCCCGTCACCGGCACCGGGGAGTGCGGCTTGGGCAGGCGGTCGTTCAACAGCGACTGGATGATGAACACATCGAGCGGTGCATTGACCCCGCCGCGGCCGACGGATTGGGTGATCGGCGGGGCGACGCGGCCCATCTCATCGGTGCTGAGGATGGTGGGGGAAGGGATCTGAGCCAGGGTCGAAACCTCGGAGCAAGGAGATGCGCTGCGGCCGGACCAGCATGCACCCTTACGCATGCGCTGAAAACGCGATACCGGATGGAACCGAGGGAACGATCGGGGGATGTCACGGCCGATGCGCGCGACTTTGCTGAATGCCGCCATCTGGCTGGCCGGCACGATCCTGGTCATCGCCCTGATCTGGTTCCTGGGCCCCCTGGTTCCGGGGCTCGACGGCGCGGCCTTGCGTCTCGTGCTGTGCGGTGTGGCGCTACTGGCCTGGGCCGCGGTCGTTACTTGGTCGCATATCCGCCGCACCCGGCGTGAAAGCGCGCTCGAGCAGGGTCTACTCGGCAGCAGCGACGATCTGGCGGAAGAAGCGGCCGGGCTCCGCGCGCGGTTTGCCGACGCGCTGAAAACGCTGAAGGGCGCCCGCCTGCTGCATAGCCAGCCGTGGTACGTGATCATCGGGCCGCCCGGTGCGGGGAAGACGACGGCGCTGTTGAACGCCGGGCTGTCGTTTCCGCTGGCCGAGGGGGCGGGCGGCGCGCATCTGGCGGGGGTGGGCGGCACGCGAAGCTGCGATTGGTGGTTCACCGACCGGGCGGTTCTGATCGACACCGCCGGGCGCTACACCACCCAGGATAGCGACGCCGGAGTCGACCGCGCCGGCTGGCACGCCTTCCTGGACCTGCTGCAGCGCACCCGGCCGCGCCAGCCGCTGAATGGCGTCATCGTTGCAATCCCGGCAGGGGAAATCGCGGGCGCTCCCCCAGCCATCCGCACCGCCCACGCGCAAGCCATCCGCGCCCGGATCGAGGAGCTGGATGCGCGCCTGAAGACCGACCTGCCTGTCTATATGATGTTCACCAAGGCCGACCTGATCGCCGGGTTCACCGAGTTCTTCGACGATCTGGACGTGGAGAAGCGCGGCCAGGTCTGGGGCACGACCTTCGCCCTGGGCCGCCGCCGCCCCTGGCCCGCACCGGATACCGAGGCAGCGCTGAACGCCCTGGTGACCCGGCTGGACGAGCGCATGGTGCCGCGCTTGCAGGCCGAACGCAGCCCGGAGCGCCGGCGCCTGATCGCGGGCTTCCCGGCCCAGGTCGCGAGCCTGGCCGGGCCGCTCGCCGCCTTCGTGACCGAAACGTTCGGCGGCTCGAAGCTGCGCGCAGCGCCGCTGCTGCGGGGGGTGTATCTGACGTCCGGCATGCAGGAGGGTACGCCGGTCGACCGGCTGACGGGCTTGCTGTCCCGCGCCTTCGGTGTCTCCCCGGCCCGGCTGCCGAGTCTGCGGCCCGAGCGCGGGCGCAGCTACTTCCTCCACCGCCTGTTGGCCGAGGTGATGCCGGGCGAGGCGATGCTGGTGTCCTCCCAACCCGCCGTGGTGCGCCGTCGCTTGCTGCTGCGTGGCGGCGGGTTTGCGGCCGTGACGATCGCCACCCTCGCCGCCTGCGCCGTGATCTGGCAGTTGCGGGCTGGCAGCCTCGACCAGCAACGCCGGGTCGAGGCCTCACTCAAGGCTCAGACCGAGGAAGCCGCTCGCCACGCGCTCGACCCGGTGGCCGATACCGACCTGCCCGCCCTGCTCCCGCTGCTCGACCAAGCGCGGGACATGCCGTTCGTGAATAGCACGCGCACACCCGGCAGCGGTCTGAGCCAGGTGGGCACGCTGGCCGAGATCGGACGCACGACCTATCGCGACGCGTTGCAGCGCGACCTGCTACCCCGGCTGGTGCGCAGGCTGGAGAGCCAGATCGCCGGGGCGCTGGACCGGCCGGATTTCTGCTACGAGGCGACCCGCGTGTACCTGATGCTTGGCGGCGCCGGACCCCTCGATCGCGGCCTGGTCGAGGAGTGGATGCGGCTGGATTGGCAATCGGCGTATGGCGGGCCTGGTCTCGATAGCGTGCGCGACCGGCTCGCGCAGCATCTGGATGCACTGCTCGCCTCCCCGCTACCCGCGGTGCAGCTGGATGGTGCTTTGGTGGAGCAGGCCCGCTCGGTGTTTGGCCGGGTGTCGCCTGCTACGCGCGTCTATGGCCGGATCCGGAGCGCCGCCACCGTGCCAGCTTGGCGGCCGCGGGACGCGATGGGCCCTCTGGGTGCGCTGCTGTTCACCCGTGCCTCCGGCCGCCCGCTGGACGAGGGCGTGCCGGGCTTCCTGACCGCAGCCGGCTTCTACGGCGTGTACCTGCCCGCGCTGGCCCCGGCGATCCGCGCCGTCGCGGCCGAGAGCTGGGTGATCGGCGCCAAGACCGGTGTGGCCGATGACAGCGCCAAGCTTGCGGCGCTCGAGACAGAGGTGAACGGCTTGTATCAAGCCGACTTCCAGCGGACCTGGGACGGCTTGCTGGACGATCTGCAACTGATGCCGCTGAAGAGCGTGAGCCAGGCGGCGCAGGATCTTTACGTCATGACTTCACCGCAATCGCCGATCCGCACCCTGCTTGCCGGCATCGTGCAACAGGTTACCTTGCCCCCACCCGGCGGGCTCGCCTCTGCCGTGTCGGGCGCGCTCGGCCAGCCCGTTTCGGCCCCACCGCCGGCCGCGGCGATCGCGGCGCATTATCGGGCGCTGCAGGACCTGGTGGGGTCTGGGCCCGGCGCCCCGATCGATCAGGCGCTACGATCGCTGACGGACGTGCAGCAGCTATTGGCGAAGATGGCGGCCGCAGCGATCAACGCTCCCGTGCCCGCCCCTGGTGCTACGGATCCGATCGCGTCATTGCGGACCGACGCGCAGCGCTGGCCCAATCCACTACGGCGGTGGCTAATCACGATCGCCGACTCGGCCAGTGCGCTGAGGCCGAAATAGCGGGGGTGCCGTTCGGTCGGCGCTCCCCTGCTTGTAAAAAATCTAGGACGTTTAGCAGAAGATGGAAAGTCGGTCTCGTCGGACTCCAGGGGGCGATTGGACGCCCCCCGGATGCTCGAACTAGGCGGACTTGGCGGTCGACAAGTCGTAAGTGATGGTTGCCGGAGTCCCGCCGGAGCCAGTCGCATCCATCTGGGTTCCCTTCACCTCGATCTTGGTGAAGTTGAGCGAGAGGCTCTCACTCGGGCGGTCGCCGCCGCTGCTCATGCTGAAGCCGCTGATCATCACGTTCGTCAATATGACGGTCAAGAACACGTCCTGCGTGTCCTTGTTGGTGCGGGTGAAATCGATCTGAACCGGAACGCCGTCACCTTGGTAGGCAGCGGTCAGCAGGCCGATCGTCGAGACATCCTGCGTTTTGGTGACGGTCACTTCGCTTATGCTTGGCGCGCTGGATTCGCGGTCGGCACTGGCACCCGTCGGGCTCGAGATCCCGCGGCCCACGCCCCATTGGAGTGAGTTCAGCTCGATCCAGTTCTTGTGCCCCCCTTCCGTGACGTCACCTTTGGGCGACATGCTGTTGTAATTCATATAGATCGCCATTTTAGTCTCCTTGGAATACGCGGTTGACGACGGCCACAGCTCATTGAAGCTGATAGCTGAACGCGCCGGACGTTTCTATCCCAACGCGGACATCTTTGATCGTTTCGCCCTCGGCAAGGCGGGCCAACACATACCCCGACAACTCGGGAAGCAGTCCGCGCGCGAGGATGTTCTCCACGTTGCGCGCACCGGACGCACTTTCGGTGCAGCGCCGCGCGATCTCGTCGACCAGCTCCTGCGGCCACGACATGGTAGCGCGATAACTCTCCCAAACGCGCTTGCGGATGCGTTCGAGCTGCATGCCAACGATGCGGCGGATGATATCCGGCGACAGCGGGAAATACGGCACCAGCGACACACGGCCAAGGAACGCCGGCTTGAATACCTTCAGCAGTTCGGGGCGCAGCGCCTCGGCCAATCCGGCGGCGTCGGGGGCGCTCTCCGGGTCGGCGAACAGCTTGGCGATCAGATCGGTGCCGGCATTGGACGTCATGATGATGACGCAGTTCTTGAAGTCGATGTCGCGGCCCTCGCCGTCCTTCATGTTGCCCTTGTCGAACACCTGGAAGAACACGTCCTGCACGCCGGGATGGGCTTTTTCCATCTCGTCCAGCAGGATCACGGAATACGGCCGGCGCCGCACCGCCTCCGTTAAAATACCGCCTTCGCCGTAGCCCACATAGCCCGGCGGGCTTCCCATCAACAGGCTGACCTTATGCTCCTCCTTGAACTCGGTCATGTTGATGGTGGTCATGTTCTGCTCGCCGCCATACAGCAGGTCGGCCAAGGCGAGCGCGGTTTCGGTTTTGCCGACGCCCGACGTCCCCACCATCATGAACACGCCGATTGGCTTGCGCGGATCGGTGAGTTTTGCGCGTGAGGTCTGGATCGCTTGCGCAACCGCCTCGAGCGCATGCGGCTGGCCGATGACGCGGGCTTCCATCCGCTCCTTCAGCGCCAGCACGGTGCGGATTTCGTCGCTGCGCATGCGGCCGGCGGGAATGCCAGTCCAGCTTTCCACGATCTCGGCCACCGCCTGGCCGTCCACCACCGGATGGATCAGCGGGTGCTCGCCCTGCAGCGCCCGCAATTCGAGCGTCAAGGCAGCAAGCTTGTCGCGTTCGACGGATTGCACGGCGGTGTCACCGGTGCCGGCCTCGAGCGCGGTGCGGGCCTCGGCCATTCCGGCCGTCAACTCCTTTTCCTTCTGCCAGCGCGTATCGAGCGATGCGAGCTTATCCTTGATCGAAGCGCGCTCGTCCCGCAGCTCGTCCCGGCGCGGTTCGTTGGGCGTACCGGACAAGGCCTCGCGCTCGAGAATGCCGAGTTCGGTGTCGATCAGATCGGTACGGCGCTGCAGATCCTCGATTGCGGCGGGCACGGTCGCCTGGCTCATGCTGACGCGGGCGCACGCCGTGTCGATCAACGACACGGCCTTATCCGGCAATTGACGCGACGGAATGAAGCGCGCGGACAGCCGCACCGCCTCGCTCACCGCTTCGTCCAGGATGCGGACCTTGTGGTGCTTTTCGAGCGTGCCCACCAGTCCGCGAATCATGGCGATGGCAACAGGCTCGGTCGGTTCGTCGACGATCACGGTCTGGAAACGCCGGGTGAGGGCCGCATCCTTCTCGAAATACTTCTTGTACTCGGCCCAGGTCGTGGCGGCGACGGTGCGCAACTCGCCGCGGGCCAGAGCGGGCTTGAGCAGGTTGGCTGCATCGCCCTGCCCAGCCGAGCCACCGGCACCGATCAGCGTATGCGCCTCGTCGATGAACAGGATCACCGGCTTAGGGCTGGCCTTCGTCTCCTCGATTACCGATTTCAGCCGGTTCTCGAACTCGCCCTTCACGCCGGCACCGGCCTGCAGCAGCCCGAGATCGAGCGTGCGCAAGATCACGTCCTTCAGCGCCGGCGGAACGTCCCCCGCGGCGATGCGCAAGGCAAAGCCTTCCACGACGGCGGTCTTGCCCACCCCGGCCTCGCCGGTGAGGATGGGGTTGTTCTGGCGACGCCGGGTCAGGATGTCGATTACCTGCCGGATTTCGAAATCGCGGCCCAGGATGGGATCGATCTTGCCCTCGCGCGCCTTCGCCGTGAGGTCCTGGGTGAATTGGTCGAGCGCCGTGGTGCCCGGCGGTGCACCCGGCGCGGCGCCGGCGGTGTCGCCTGGCGCGGCCGTGGACACCGAGGCGGCTTCCGCCCCACCCGCAGTGATCGTCATCAGATCGCGCTTCAAGGCATCGGGCTGGATGCGGGCGAACTGGCCCGAAATCTCCCGCGTGCGGCGGGACAGCGTCTCGTCCGCCAGCAGCGCCCAAAGCAGATGGCCCGACCGCAACCGGGACAGGCCATGCTCGACCGAGGCCAACAGCCAGGCTTGCTTCGCGGCGTCCACGATGTCCGGCGACAGGCCCGGTGCGCGCGCGTTGCCGGTTTTCATCTTGTCGAATGCGCGGTTGAGATCGGCGCGGAGCCGCCCCTCGTCCACTTCGTAGTGGCGCAACACGAGTTCGATGTCGCTGCCGGAGACGTCCAGCAGCTTGGCCAGCCAGTGCTCGATCTCTACATTGTAGTGACTGCGCGAGAGCGTGAATCCGGCCGCAGCCTCCAGGCTGCGACGGCATGTCTCGTCGAAGCGACTGACCAGGGATTTGAGGTCCAGTGCAGCCATCGTCTTGCGTATCCCCCAAGCCCCGGCCGCTTGATACGGCATCGCATTGGTACGCTAGATGCGCGCCGGACGCGAGTCTAGATCTTGTCCGGCAAGTGTAAATAGCGGAGTTAGCCAGTGGCCTTGGATGTTGATCTTGACATCGCCGATTTGTTGAAGCCGTTTGAGGGGGAGGTAGCCGCGGGCACGGATCCGCGGGAGGACGCATCCGCCCAGTCGCTGTATTATCGGCTACGTGATGCACGGGCCGAGGCGCGGGATGCCGAGCGGCGGGCCGACGGCGATACCGCCGATTCCGGTGCGTCACCGCAACAATGGCGGACCGTGCGCGACTTATCCATCCGGATTCTGCGCGAGCGTGCCAAGGACCTCGAGGTTGCCGCCTGGCTGACCGAAGCGCTGGTGCGTGAAGGCGGCCTGGCCGGACTTACGGGCGGTGCGCGGGTGATTTCCGGGCTGGTGGGGGAGTTCTGGGACAGCGGCCTGTTCCCCACGCCCGACGAGGACGGGCTCACCACGCTGGTGATGCCGATTTCCGGCCTCAGTGGCGTCACCGGCGAGGGCACGTTGGCCCAGGCGATTCGCAAGCAGGCCATGTTCACCCGCGGCGATGGCTCGGACCTGACGTTCTGGGAGTATTTCCAGGCCGAGGAGGTCGAAAAAATCGGCGACGCACCGCGCAAGAAGGCTCGTCTTGAGACGGGCGTCATGCCGTTCGCCACCGTCGAAACCGAGGCCAAGGCTGCGGGTGCCGGGCATTTCGCCCAGTTGCGGAACGAGGTTGACGAAGCGATTCTCGCCTGGACCCAGATGACGGCGGTGCTGGACGAAAAAGCCGGCAGCGACGCGCCCTCCACCGGCCGGGTGCGCGACCTGCTGGGCGAGTTGCTGGCCGCGGCGGCCCGATTTGCACCCGCCCGGGCCGAACCGGTCGAGGCCGTGGAGGAGGCGGGGGATGCCGCCGAGAACGCCGGGTCGGCAGGTGGTGCGGTGGCAGTGCCTGTTACCGCGCGGGTGGTGAACCGCGACGACATGCTGAACGAACTGTCCAAGATCGCCGATTACTTCCGCAAGTCCGAGCCACAATCGCCGTTGTCGCTGACGCTGGACGAAGCCGTCCGGCGGGCGCGGCTGAGTTGGCCCGAACTGCTCGAGGAGGTGATGGAGAACGAAGACACGCGCAATACGATGCTGGTGAACTTGGGAATACGGCCTAGAAAGAAGGCGGAGTGATGCGGCCAACATCGCGCGGCTTCACCCCAGCGCTTCCACCACTTCAGCCTCGAACAACGGCTCGGTTCCGTCCGTCCGGCGCTTGCCATGCGACGGCAGCCAGCTATCCCACCCCAACCGCGTCCCCGCCGCCCCCAGCTGCAGGGGCGGTATCGCATCCGCCTCCAGCACCGGATTGATCGCGAAGCCGGTCTCGAAGCCGACGAAGCTGCGCACCAGCGACACCAGGCGGCGCAAGGCTGGCTGGTGCGGCAGCAAGGCGCGAAAGGCGTGCAGCGTCAGCGGGCCGATGCGCAGTACGATACGGGCCTGCGCGTTCCAGGCCCGTGTGCCAATCGTCGCGTCTATGCCAAGCCGGTCGAAGCGCCCGGAAAAGACGCCGTGGCGCAGCATGGATTGCTGGTCGGCGGGCAGGGTCAGCCAAGCGCCGGCGAACTGCACCACTTCGACGGGGCGGCCGCACCAATCTGAAACCAACGCGCCCAGCCGATCGGCCGAGCGCGGGCGCATCGCGAAAAACCCGGAGTAGTGCACGAGCGGCTCCGGCCCGGCGGCCAGCCGGTCCACCATTGCCCCGTTGGCGTAACCCGTCAGCGCCAGCAGCGCATCGCTGACCGGATCGGCGCCCGACCCGGGTTGCAAGCCAGCCATCTCCGCGGCCCGGTGCAAACGGTATTTAGTACCCGCCTGGGCGAACTGCGCGACGAAGCGGTGGGACAGGATGTCCAGGAATTCGTGCAGCGCGCGGGAGCCGCCGCGGGTCGCCGTGTTCACCACCTCGGTGTAGCCACGCGGCAGCACGCCCGACGTGCCGACCAGCCCCATCACGGTGGTCACCACTTGCGGTGGCCCGCTATCACGCCCGCCGCCGATCGACAGCACGTCGGCCGGCGGTTGGGCCAGGCTCGCGACGGAGCGGAAGCGCACGATGGAGGCCGGGTCCGGGTTGTGGGCGGCGAGCAGCAACAGCCGCACGGCGGCGTCGAAGCCGAACCGGCGGGGCTCGCCTGCCAGCCGGTCGAGCGCGGACCGGGCGGCCGGTGTGCGGGGCGGGGTCGTCACGGCAACGTGCGGGGATAGTATTTCACAGCAGGGCGCGGGACCCGGCGCGGGCCGGCCAGCGCGCGACCATTCCCTCCCGCCCGCGCAACGCCACGCTGGTGCGGACGAACGCGTTGACCGTGGCGTGCAGCGCCAGGAAGCGATCGAGCACGGAGGCCAGCAGATACAGGCCGCCACTGCCCCAACTCCGGCCATCGAATTCCAGGGTCACGTCCAGGCCGCGGCAGAATGCGCCGAGATGGGCGCCGGGAACGCGGGCGACGCCGGGCTTGGCGGTAATGCTCACCAGCCCTGCGATGGCGGCGATCGTGTCGGCGCTGGTGCGCAAGTCGTATAGGCGCAACACCTCGCGCAAGGCCGCGGCGCCGTCCTCGCCGCCGGCCACCGAGAGATGGCCGAGCGAGAGATGGGAGACGAGCGGCCAGAACCCAGGTTCGCGCAGGGGGCGGCGCAACGGCGCGGTGGGCGCGGTCAGGCAGGTTACCCTTGCGATCGAGGCCATGCCGTCGTTGAGGGTCACGCGTGGGTGCCCGCCGCCGAAGGGCAGCTCGGCCGGTAGATCCCGGTTGGTGCAGATCGCATCGACCGACAGCACGGAGTTGCCCGGCTGCTCGGGATCGAAGCCGGGATCGTACAGGCCCAGCAGCAAGTCGGTGCCGGGCAGGCTGGCGGACCCGCGGCGCACGGAGGTGTAGAAGCCGCCCGGTGCTTCGTCCTGCCCGTCGAAACCGGCGCTGAGGCGGTGGAACGGCATCCAGGGGCGTTGCGAGCTGTCCGAGCGATTCTCCCGCACCCGCTCGATCATCCAGACCTCCATCGTGCCGGGGCGGCGGCGGTCGGGCTCGACGCGGTATTCCGTGGTGTGGCTGTCCAGCAAAATCGGGTCGCAGCGTTGCGGGAACAGGTTCACGGCGGGGGTGCAACCCAGGGCGAAGCTCTCGGCGTCGACAACGCGCTCCAGCTCCTGCACCGAGCGGTCGAGGTAGATGAAGATATCGAGACGATTGCCGGTATCGACCATGGTGCGGGCATCCAACCCGGCCACGTCGAGGAACATGAACTTTTGCGGAAAGGCGAAATATTCGGTCAGCAGCCGGAAGCCGGTGAACGACCGGGCGGGCCACGGAAACAGCGCCTCCTCCGGGCCGAAGCCGACGGGCGTGATGCTGCTGCGGGGAATGATGGTGGGCGCCGGGTCGTTCGGGCCGTCGGCGAGCGCGACGGACAGCACGTGCTCGCTCAGCAACTCGTATAGCGGCAGGGAGACGTTGGGGGCGGCCCTCAGGAACAGCCGAAGCCGGTCCAGCCCGAGCTGGGTGAGCGTCATTGCCGCCGCATTGCATCGCAGCGTGATGCGCAGCACCGCGGCGGCGCGTGTGCCGTCCCGGCCGACGGCTTGCGGATTGGCCGGGGCTGCCAGCGGCAGGCCGGACAGCCGCGCGGCCTCGATCGTGACGGGCCAGACCGTGGCAGGTGCGGTGGTGCGGAAGCGGCAGGGTTCGCCCCGCACCGGCTCGGTGTCCAGCAGTTTTGCGGTGGGCACGGTGGTGGGACCCTGGGCGTCCTCGGCGGCGGTGAACTGGACGATGGTGCAGGACGGCACGGGTGCGAGATAATGCGGATATAGCGTGTCGAGCAGCGCGTCGGTCAGCTCCGGGAATTCGTCATCCAGCCGGTGGTGCACACGTGCCGCGAGAAACGCCACGCCCTCCAGCAGTCGTGCCACGTGCGGGTCGTCCACCGACTCGCCGGACAGGCGCAAGCGGCCGGCGATCTTGGGATTGGCGGCGGCGAACTCCCCGGCTAGCGCACGGATCGCGTTCAGTTCGCGGACGTAGTAGGGCAGCAGGCTGTCGGACATGCCTTAGGTGGTACCGAAGCTCTGGATGTCGACGTTGGAGGTCACGGCATCGACCACGGTATCGAACGAGATCGCTTCCGGCGCCGGGTCGGCATGCAGCAGCGCCTCCACACGAAGGCGTAGGCTCGAGGTGAGCTTGCGTGATTCGAACTCGGGCAGTTGCACCACGACGCTCAGGAAGCGTGGCTCGAAGCGCCGGATGGTGGCTTCGACCTCGGCGCGGAACGCCTCCCGCTCGCGCTGGTCGTTGAAGGTGCCTGCGGTGCAGTCGGGGATGCCGAAGCCCAGAGGCGACGTGTCCAGCTCGCCCATCGATGCCGGCCACGAGCGGAACCGGCGCCTTGCGTTCAGCAGCATCTCCAGGTCGCGGCGGACGGAGTTGGTCAGCACCTGCATCGCTTCGGCGGCCGAGATCGGTTGATCGGTCGTGCGCTCCGGCTCGTTGTCGATCAGACGGTCGAGCAGCGGGAGCATGACGGGCCCCGCCGCACGGCGCCCCTCCCGGCCGCGCCCGCTCATTCTGGCGCGTCGGCGCCCAGCGACAGGCTGGTGAGCTCCATGATCCCCATGGCATCGTCGCCGATCAGGAACATGCGCTGCCCTACACCGCGGGTCATGCCGTCCGTCTCACGCCAATCGGTCTCGCGTCCGAGCAGCAATAATTCGGACGCGTCCGCCGGCGGTTCGGCATAGATCGCGGGGACGTACACATCGCCATCCGGGCCGCCGCGGACCGACATGGTGGCCCGGCGCCAGAACAGGTCGCGCGGGCGCACCGGTGGGTGGAACAGCACGCTCTCGATCCGCTCGGTCGGGATCCAGTAGTATTTGCCGGTCGTGGTGAGCACTTCGAAAATGCCCGCGCACATATCATCGGCGTCGCGCAGATCGTCGAATGCGGTGCCGTCCTCGAGTTGCCCAGGCACACGAGGACGTTCGGCTTCGGCGGCCAGCAGATTGGTCGCCGCCTCGGCCGGGTCCCCGGCACGCAGCGCCACGCAGGCGGCCAGTGTCGCCGTGATGCTGGGCGTGGCGTCGGACAGCAACTCCGGTACGCGGCCGTCGCGGCTGAGTTGGCGGCGGGCCTGCTCGCCACGCAGCAACTGACGGAATTCGGCGATGACCAGGGCGGCGTCCGGAGTGAGGTCGGCGGCGGCGTCCAGGATGAGGTCGGCGCGGTCCAGGTTGCCCTGGAACAATAGCAACTCAGCCAGCAGCACGCGAGCCGCCAAATCGGATGGAGCCTTCCTGACCGCCACATTGGCCTGCGCCACCGCATCCCTCAGGTGGCCGGCACGAAACAGGGTTCCCGCCTCGATCAACTCGCTCATCACGGCTCCTTGCTGAGGGCTGGGGTCATGGCTGGTCGCTCACTGCCGTCCAGGGGCGGACAACTCCGTCACCAGGCGGAATGTGGCCGAAACGTCGTCCAACTGGAAGTGTGGCTGCAGATGCACCACGCACCCGAACACGCCGGGCTTGCCGGGGCGCTCGGTGACGCTGACCCGGCCCGACGTCAACGGCGCACGGGCCCGGCTGTCCCGGCTACTGATCAGGTTGCTGTTGACATAGGTGTCCAGCCATTTCTGCAGCCGGCGCTGGATGTCGTCCGCGCTCAGCATGGAGCCCACCATGTCGCGCCCCATCACCTTGATGTAATGCGCGAACCGGCCGGCGCACAGCATCGAGTTGATCTGCGCCGATACGTAGGCGTTGGCGGTGGCCAGCTCGGTGGTCCGTTTGATCGGCTCCTGCAGGCTCCGCACGGCACTGAAGGCACCCTCCTCGCCGAAGGGCACGGCGCAGAGCGGCAGCAGCCCGGCATCGATCAGGTCACGCTCCTGCGCGTCGGTCAGGACCAGGTCGAGCGACGGGCGAACCCAGGTCCGGCCGGGATCGGTCTCGAACCGTTCGGCGGGAAGGTCGATCACCACCCCGCCGGCTTCGATGTCGGTTTCCACGCCGCGGATATCGGCCGGCCAGGAGTAGGCGGCGAAGGCGCGGGCGACGCAGGAGGCGAAGGGGAAGGCAGCGGACATCCAGGTCCGGGTGGTGGCGTCGGGCGTGTATTCGACGTAGCGAAAACCGTCATGACGCGCCGGGTCGTCACGCCAAGGAGGGCGGGCGAGGACGCGCGGCAGGGTCACGCAAATGAATCGCATGTCCTCGCGGTTGCGCAATGTTTGCCATCGCGCATGGCTCGCCGCCCGTAGCGGAGAGGCTGGGTGCTGGGTCGCGGCGAGATCGGCGAACCCGTCCACCTCGAGCAGGGACGGCGAGGCGGGCAGGATGATCGGCACGAAGGCGGCCGCCGCTACCGCGGAGAGCAGCTTGATGGCGGACACGTGGTCGCCGCCGACGCCGGGCAGATGATGGACTTCGTGATCGACCACCAGCAGGCCGAACGGCTCGCCACCCGGCATGCCGAACTCGTCCTCGTAGATGCGCTGGAACAGCTGGCTCTGGTCGAACTCCATCGCCCGCTCGAGGTCGCGGCAGAGTTCGGGCCAACCTATGTTCAGCAGCCGGAGCTTGATGCGTGCGCCGGGGTCGTAGGAGTGCAGCAGCCAATCCACACCGCGCCACCGGCCCTCGAGCGTGGAGAGCCTTGGGTGGTGCAGGATCGCGTCCAGTTGGGCGGCGATCAGGTCATCGATGGCCGCGATGTCCACGTCGAGCGCGCCGCGCAGGGCTGCCGGGTCCCGCATGAGGCGGGCAGCGCGGTCCTCGCCGAACCAGACCACCGCCGTGGATGGCCCGGCTGTCGTCGCCAACAAGGCGGCCAGTGCTTCGGCCGTGGCAAAACACCGCGCGCCGAAGAACTGGCCGGCTAGAACGTCGTCCCGCAAGGGCACCCTTGCATCGTCCCGCAAGGGCGCACTCGTCTCGTCCCGCAACGGCCACGCTGCGGTGGCGTCCGCCGGTGCGGCCGTCAGGCCATCCATGCTGATCGGCGCAGGATCATCACGCCTTTTCTGGGATGCGGGCGACCATGCGCAGGCTCGTGGTGAGCTCCTCCATCTGCAGCCACGGGCGCAGATAGGCCACCGCGTTGTAGGAGCCGGGCTTGCCGGGGATTTCCTTCACCTCGACCTTGGCCTCGCGCAACGGATAGCGCGCCTTGGCCTCGGCCCCGGCGGCCTCGTTGCTGTTGACGTAGTTGCCGATCCAGCGGTTCAGCCACTTCTCGCAATCACTCGCTTCCATGAACGAGCCGATCTTGTCGCGGCCCATCACCTTGAGGTAGTGCGCGAACCGGGCCGTTGCCATGATGTAGGGCAGGCGGGCGGAGATCGCTGCGTTCGCGGTCGCGTCCGGGCGATCGTATTTCTTAGGCTTCTGCACCGTCTGGCCGCCGAAGAACACGGCGTAGTCGGTGTTCTTGTAATGGCAGAGCGGCAGGAAGCCGAGATTGGACAGTTCGAACTCGCGGCGGTCGGTGATGCCGAGTTCGGTCGGGCACTTGGTGTCGGTGTCACCGTCGTCGGACTTGAACAGATGGGTCGGCAGGTTCTCCACCTTGCCGCCGCCCTCGGCACCGCGGATCATGGTGCAGAAGCCGTATTTGGAGAACGCATCGGTCATGCGCGCGCCCATCACATAGGCGGCGTTCATCCAGCAATACTCGCCATGCTCCATCGGCTTGGCAGCGCCAACGGCGTCGGCGGGGGCCTCCTCGTAACCGAACTCGTCGATCGGCTTGGTGGCGGCGCCGTAGGGCAGGCGGGCGATCACGCGCGGCATCACGAGCGAAACGAAGCGGCTGTCCTCGCTGTCACGGAACGAGCGCCACTTCATGTATTCGGCGGTATCGAAGATCTTGGCCAGGTCGCGCGGCTTGGACAGCTCGGTCCAGTCCTGGAACCCGAACATCTGCGCGCTGGCGGCCGACAGGAAGGGTGCGAAGGCGGCGGCCGACACGTTCGACATCAGTCGTAGCGTCTCGATGTCGTCCGGATGGTTGGACCACTCGTAGTCGCCGACGAACGCGCCGTACGGCTCACCGCCGGGCGTGCCGAATTCGTTCTCGTAGATTTTCTTGAAGAGTTGGCTCTGGTCGAACTCGACGGCCTTGGTCAGGTCGCGGTTGAGTTCGCGCTTGCTGACGTTCAGCATGCGGATCTTGAGCCCGGTGCCGGTCTCGCTATTCATCACCAGGTAATGCAGGCCGCGCCAAGTGCCTTCGAGCTTGGTGAATTTCGGGTCGTGCATCACCGCGTTCAGCTGGGTCGACATCTTGCGGTCGATCGCGTCGATCGCGCGGGCGAAGGTGCGGGACAGATTGCGGTCGAACGTGACCGTACCGTCGAGCGCCTGCTGGACGAGGTTCTTGACCAGGTCCTGCGCGTGATCGGGTTCAGTCTGCTTCGTGGCCGAGAGCACCTGGTCGAGCAGGTTGACGCCCTCGGTCGTCTCCGTCGTGGCGCCGGCAAGCCCGGTCTTGGCTTCGGACATGACTATTCTCCCTTCGCCAGGCCAAGCTGGCCGGAGAGCGACTTGAGCTCGCCTTCGTTCTGCAGCACTTGCTCGAGCAGGCCCTCGAGTTCCTCGGAGCGGTCCACCTTGCTCATCAGGTCACGCAGCTTGTTGCGCGTGTCCATCAGCGCCTTGAGCGCCGGAACCTGCTCGACGACGCGGCCGGGCTCGAAGTCCTCGATGCTGTTGAACTTCAGATCGACCGCCATCTGGCTGCCGTCGTTCGCGAGCGTGTTGTCCACCTTCAGCTTCAGGCCGGGACCGACGCGGGCCATGACGTCATTGAAATTATCACGGTCGATCTGGATGAACTTGCGGTCGCCGAGCGGGCGCAGCGGCGTCGTCGGGTCGCCGGAGAAATCGCCGAGCACACCCATGACGAACGGCAACTCTCGCTTGATCTGCGCGTCTCCGGTTTCGACCTCGTAGGTAATGTGCACCCGCGGTTTGCGGACACGGTTGAGCTTGTCGTGGATGCTTGCGCTCATTCCCTGGCCCTCGCTCAAATTTTATCCAACTCGAACTACAACCTTCAGATACCTCGGGTCAATGTGGAGTTTGTTGCAATCTATTGGTGGCTCGGCGGTCGCCGAGGCGTTGCCAGCGTCTCCATCATCCGACCCATGTCATTCCGGGTGGCAATCGGTCGTGCGGCTCCAAACCCAGGCCGCTCGGCAGCGAGCGCTTGCCGGCCGGAGGGCCGCGATGTAGGGCGATGCCGCCGCGCAGCACGATGCGGCCTGGGAGGTTCGATGCGGATGCGATGGATGATGGCGACGCTGGTGGCAACGCTGCCGGCGACAGCGGCATCGGCACAACCGCACGGCCAGGCGCCTGCCACCCCGCCGGCGTCCGCGGCGACAGGAGCGTCCGCCGTCCCGCAGCAGACCACCGCGACGTTCGCCGATTGGACGCTGCGATGCAGCCACACCAGCCCCACCGTCCAGGTCTGCGAGGTGGCGCAGGGCATCAATAGCCAGGAGCACACGGTCGCTCAGGTCGCGATCGGCCGCGTCGCCAAGGGGCAACCGCTGCATCTCACCATACTCGTGCCACCCAGCGTGACCTTCGCCGACGCCCCCGCCCTGGTGCCACCGCACGACGAGCCGGCCGTGCTCACATTGACGTGGCGCCGTTGCCTGCCCGGCGGCTGCATGGCGGACGGCGTTCTGACCGACGACGTGATGCGGCGAGTACGCGGCTGGACCAATCCGGCGCGGATCACGTTCGCCGATGCGGCAGGACGCACCATCGCTCTGCCGTTCTCGCCGGCTGGTCTACCTCAGGCGCTCGATGCGCTTGCGAAAGAGGATGGCGGTTAGACAAAAGCCGCTCCAAACAGCACTATCCGGCAACGATCATCGGAGCCAACCGACATGCCTTCTTTCTCGCTGCGCACCGCCGGCCTGCTTGCTCTGCTCGTTCCGGCCTGGACGGCGACCGGACACGCGCAGAGCAATCCCTCGGCCGACTCCATCATCAACTCGCTGCGGCCTGGCGCCGGGATGACGGGCGGCACCCGCGGCATCCGGCCCGTCGCCCCAAGCAGCCAACCGGCGCCCGTCGCGCCCGCGCCGGACATCGCACCCGTGTCGAGCCAGCCGCGCGCGGCGGCCGTGTCCCACGCGCCCGCTTCCCGGGCCACGCCGCCGGCCACCGCAGCCGCGTCGCCGGGTAGCGCTCCCTCGGTGAACCTCACCGTCCAGTTCGCCACCAATTCGGCGGAGCTGACCCCGGCCGCGGTCCGGACGCTGTCCGAGCTCGGGCGGGCGCTGTCGAGCGACGCCCTGCGCACCTACCATTTCCGCATCGAGGGCCATACCGACACGGTAGGGTCGCCCGAAGCGAACAAAGCCCTGTCCGGGCGGCGTGCGGAAGCGGTGGTCAGCTTTCTCGTCAGCAAGTTCAACATCGATCCGTCCCGTCTGGAGGCGGTCGGAATGGGCGAGGACGGGCTTTTGATCCAAACCCAGGCGAACACGCCAGAGCCGCGCAACCGGCGCGTCCAGGTGATCAACCTCGGCGCCTGACGCCCAGGCGTAGCAGCAGGGCGGGCGTAGCAGCAGGGCATGCGGCGCAACCCGGACGATACCGTCATCCTGCGCCCGCAGCGGCGGCGCCGTGGCCTGGTCCCGGCCGTGCTCGGGGCTGTGCTGCTGCTGGTGGGCGCGGCAGGCGCCTTCGTGTGGCTGGGCCGCCCGCCGGCGCAGCCCAGCCTGCCGCCGATCGCCGAAGCGACCGAGGCGGAGCTGCAGGTGGAGAGCCCGACCACCCTCGAGCTGCGCCGGTTCGCACCCAATCCCGCCATCGTGGTGCTGGATTTCCCGACTTTGGCCGAGCAAGGCCGCATGCTCAACCGGGTCGCCGCCTGGGCCGAGAAGGCCGGCGTGCCGCACGACCGCGTGCTGACCGACGCCGAACTGGCGGCGGCGATCAAGGCCAGCGGAACGACGCCTGAGACGTATTATTACGGGCACGACTACCGGTCCGCCGACATCGCCCGGTTTTTCCAGCTCGCCGATGCGGAAGCCATCAAGCTCGATCCCGACGAGGAAGCGTTGCGCCGCATCATGGCGCGCGCTGGCAGCGAACCGTTCGGCGTTGGCGCGCTGATCACCTTGCCCCGCGCGGATGCGGCCAACCAGGTGGACGCCGTTTCCCGTGCCGTGATCCTGCATCACGAGCTGTCCCACGGCGAATATTTCACCAATGCCACCTACAATCGGTACGTGCACACGATCTGGAATACCGTGCTCACGGAGGCGGAGCGTGCCCTGTTCCGCAGCTATCTCTCGGAGGATGGCTATGACCCGGCACTCGAGGATCTGATGATCAACGAGATGCAGGCCTACATGATGTATACGCCCGATGCGCGCTTTTTCGACGTGGCGAAGCTCGGCATCGCGCCGGCACGGCTGGCGGAGATCCGGCAGAGCTTCGCCACCAATATGCCGTCCTGCTGGCTCCGCAACGAGACCAGCGCAACGCCCACCTTGCCCGGGCCAGTCCAGCCCGACCCGGTGCGTGCCCCCAGGCGGCGCGCCGTCAGGGGTTTGGCCGGGTCTCCAGCACCAGGGCGGAGACGGCGGCGTTGCCGCCGCGCCGGCGCAGTGCCTCGATCGCCGTCTGCAGTGCGGACACGTAGGAGGCGATCGGCTGCGAGTCGGGCAGCGCACGCGAGAACAACGGCGCAGTACTAGCGACGGCGACGATCATGTCCGTGCCGAATGGGGGCCCGACATGCCAGCCCTCGAAGTCGGACCGCGGCTTGCCGAGATCGATCTCCTCGTGCGCGAGGAAGGTTTGCGCCGGGTAGCCCGGCCCCGGCACCAACGGCGAGACCGTCGCATCGTGCTGCAGGTAGGCGACCTGCAGGTAGCCGGCAAACCCCGGCATCGTGACATGAAGCGCGATGACCTCGTTGTCGCGCAGGGCGGCCTTGCCGCCGGCCTGCACGAGGTCGAGCGGGTTGCGGCCGGCCGGGTCGGCGAACGGGCGTAGCGCGTCGAGCGCCGGGCAGTACGGGCCGTCGAACGTCTGGATCCCGGCGGTTACGGCACCCGGGTCGGCGGCACTGGCGGCGTGCTGCAAATCCTCCTCGGACCGCCCCTTGCCGCTGACGCCCGTCAGCACGACCGCGCCATCCGCCCCGACCGCGGCATGCGTCAGGGTACAGCGCAGGGTTGGCAGCGTGCCGGCGAGGGCTGCGAGAACCGCAGCCGGCGGGCGCGAGGCCGGACGCACTGGCTCCGGTGCAACGGAGGCCGGGATCGCGACGGCCGGGGGAACTGGTGGCGACGCCGGCGTCGCCACCACCCGCTCGGGCGCGGCCGGCTGGATGGCCTGCTGGACTGGTGGACTCGCGGGGGCTTGCGCCGGTTGGGGCGGGCTGGAGGCCGGCGTAACGGTCGCGGGCAGGACCTGGACGGCCGCGGGAACCGGCGGTGACGGCGGCGCCGCGGGCACCCGCGCAGTCGCCGTCACCGCTGGCTGAACGGACGGGCTCGCCGGGGATGGCGCCGGCTGGAGCGCGCTGGGGGCTGGCCTCACAAGGGGCGGCGCCGCGGGTGCCGCCGGTGTCACCGACGCCTGCCGCACGGGTGGCGCGGCCGGCTCGGGAACGGGCGGTTGGGCGAGGGATGCCGCCGGCGGAGGTGGCGGTGGGGTTGCCGGAGTGGCCACCGAGGCCAGTTGCGACGGCGCGGGTGGGGGCGGCGTCGCCCCCGGCAGCAGGAACCACAGGGCCGCGCCGGCAATGGCCACGGTGGCGACGCCACCGCCGGCCAACATCGGCAGCTTGTTGCGGCGTTTGGCAGCGGGCGCAGCAACCGGGGCGGCAGCGAACGGCGGCGCGACGGAGGGCAGCGGCACAGGCTGCACCGGCATTCCCACGATCGTCTCGTCGCCGGCGGGCGCCTCCGCCTCCTCTGGCGCCCTGCGGAGCGCCTGGGCGAAGTCCGCCGCCGAGGCGTAGCGGTCCTCCGGGCGGCGGGCCATCGCGCGCGCAACCACACCGTCCAGGCTTGCGGGACTGGTGACGGCCAGCTCGGACGGCCGCGGCGGCGTGGTGGTCAACGCCTTGTGCATGATCGCCGTCATGCTGCCGTCGAACGGGCGGTCGCCGGTCAGCAACTGGTACAGCATCACGCCGCAGGAGTAGATGTCGGTCCGCTGATCGACCACCTGGCCCATGAACTGCTCGGGCGACATGTAGGCGGGGGTGCCCATGACCGTGCCCGCCTGCGTCATGCTGCTGGCTTCGATCCGCGCGATGCCGAAATCGGCGATCTTCGCCTGGCCAGCCTTCGTCAGCATGATGTTCGCGGGCTTGATGTCGCGATGCACCACGCCCCGGCTATGGCTGTAGGTGAGCCCGGCGAGCACGTCCTCCATCAGCGCCACGATGTCGGACAGGAGCATACGCTCCTCGGCGCCCAACACCTCCTTGAGCGAGCGGCCCTCGACGAACTCCATCACGATGTAGGCGACCTCATCGGTCTCGCCGTAATCGAACACGCCGACGATGTTCGGGTGGGTCAGCCGCCCGGCCGCCTGCGCCTCGCGCTTGAAACGGGCGAGCCCTTCGACCGCTTCCTCGTCCTCCGCATCCGGCAGCCGCACCGTCTTGATCGCGACCCGGCGATCGATCATCGGGTCCCATCCGTCATAGACGGTGCCCATGGCGCCGCGGCCCAACGTGCCGCGGATCTCGTACTTGCCGAGGCTGGAAGGTTGGGTGGCGCTCATAGTGTCCGGTTCGACCCCGCGTCGGCCGCTAACGTCCGGCCGCGTCCCTCACCCACGAGCGCGAAGGGTGCCCAGTAGAACGGGTGGGCGATGCTGGCCGGCAGCGTATGTCCTGCCCCGGCCAACATGGAAAGCTGCGCCTGCCGCAACGCCTCGGCCACGCCCAGATGGTCGCTGCCGACGCGCTTGAGGGTGCCAGCCACCAGGAAGGCGGTGGCCTGGTCGTTCACCGACCAGTGGGTCACCATCAGCGCCCGCGCGCCGGCGTAGAAAAAGGCGCGCGCCAGGCCCGAGAGGCTCTCGCCGGAGGTCTCGCCGTTCGGCCCGCCCGAGTTGCAGGCGGAGAGAATGACCACGTCGGCGTCGAGCTGCATGGCGGTGATGTCGGAGGAGGTCAGCAGCGCGCCGTTGGCATTCTGTGCACCCGGTGGGTCGGACGTGACGATGGCCGGCTCGGTCTCGCAGCGCAGGTCGCTCGGCAGCAGCGCGTGTGTGGCGAAGTGGAGCACGCGATAGGGATGCAGGTCCTGCTGCAGCACCCGGGGCGTGTTGAACGCCGCGCCTTCGAGGCTATCGGCCGGCGAGCCCCCAAGGAGCAGCCGGGACGCCTCCAGTTCGCGCCGCGCGAACGGCAACGGCGGCAGGCCGGCGAACAGCTTCGCACTGTCCTCGCACGAAGCGGACGGGAAGGTGTGTTCGGCCTGTTGCAGGGTCACCGGGCGGAAGTCCCCGAAGCCGAACCACGGCTGCGTGGCGCGCGACGTGGCCGCGGCGCGGCGCAACGAGACGAAGTTCGCCGGCGCGGGCACGTGGGAGATGGCGACCTTCTGGATCAGCCAGGGCGCGGTGGCCAAGGCGTCCTGCGTCGCCGGGCCGGTCAGCAGCAACCCGAACGGCAGCGAAAGCAGCGAACCTACCGGGGCGACGGTGAGGGATTTCAGCCCATCCAGGCGCGGCCCCAACTGGCCCAGGATATCGGTGTAGATCGCCTGCGACGCCGCGATGTCGAACGGGGGCGGCGTGTCCCCGGTGGGCTCGATCGTGGCGCGAACCCGCTTCACCAGGTCTGTGATCGCGGTGGTGCCGGCCTTTGCGGGTGCGACCGAGATTTCCCCGCCGCGCAGCAGGAACACCCAGCCGCTGTCGGGCGCCAACGACATCGACACGAAGGCCTCGTCGGGCGCGAGCGCGGCTAGCACATCTGCCGCTGGCACCACTTCCTGCACCAACTGGCCGTAGTTCGGCGCCGCCGCCTGTAACGCCGCATCAGCGTCGGACAGGGTCGTTTGCGCCACAGCCACCTGCTTGGCGAGTTCGTCCGTCGAGAGCGTCTCGCCCCCTCTCGCCCCACCGCCCTGCGCCGTGGCCGTGTCGAAGCGGCGCTGCATCTCCGCCAAGGCCAGGCTGGCATCCTGCTGACGGCGGATGGCGGCGCCGATCCGCGGGTCCTTCGCACTTTCGCTCAACCGGGCGGAGGCTTGGGCGATCTGCTGCACCGTGATGCTGCCCTGCACGAGCTGCGACAAGGCGAACATCTCCGCCAGCAGCGGCTGGCGTTGGGCCGGCTGCCGCTCCGCCTGGGCGGCGAAGGTGGACAGGCATGGCATCAGCAGCTCGATCGAGGTGCCGGCCTTGATCTCCTGCAGCAGGGCGCCGGCCCGGCGGCATAGATCGAGCGCGTCGTTGAGCGAGCCGGATCGCAGCTCCTGGTCCGCCCGCAGCAACAGGGTTTGCGCCAGCGGTCGGGTGCCGGGTTGCGCCAGTGCGAAGTCCCGCGAGGCGCGCAGGATGAAGTCGTAGCCGCTGCCGCGCTGGGCGACATCGTCCACGATCGATGCCGTGCGGTACAGTCGTGCGGTCAGGTCGCGCTGCTGCAGCCCACGGGCGGCGGACAGTGCCTCGGCCGAGCGGATCATCGCCTTCGCCTCGTCCGTCCGGCCCAGTTCGCGCAGGGTGATCGCCTCGTAGCGCCGGGTTTCGATGACGCCGATGAGGGCGGTCTGCTGATCCGGCTCGAGCAACATGCTGTCCGACGAGGTCTCGGCGGGCGCATCGCCGCCGCGCCTTGCGACAGCGATCGGACCCGCGGCGCGCGGCGGGCGCAGGGCCAGCATGTCGGGCGGCAGCAGCGCCGCGTAGCCGGCCTCGGCCGCCTTCAGCAGCGGCAACGCCTCCGCGGGCTTGTTCTCGTTCAGGGCGTTGAGGCCGCGGTAATGCTGCAAACGGGGCAACGCCGTCGCATCGGCGGCCGTCCGCACCAGCCGGGCGGCGTTGTTGAAGGCATCATCCGCCTCCGCCGTGCGGCCTTCGTCGGACAGCTGCAACGCCACCAGCATCAGCGGAATGGCTGTGTTCGGATCGGCCGACCCGAGCGCCTTGCGCTGCAGTTCATAGGCAGCCCGGTAGGCCCGCTCGGCGGAGACGAAGCTCTCGGCCAGGTTTGCCCGGGAGCCCGCCAGCATCAACTGCTGGTATTGGCCGATGTCGCCCGCGCTGAAAGCCTGCGCCGCCAGGCGGGACGCGAGCAGTGCGTCGGCCCGGCCCGGCGCCATGGCGGGTGCGGCTTCCGCACTGACCCGGCCGGAGATAACGCCGATCGAGCGCTCCAGCACCGGCAGTGCCGGGAGGATGCCGTCGGCCACGTAGACCTGCCCGTCGACGGCCGCCACCAGCCCCGCCTGGGGCCAGCCGCCCAGCTTGCGGGTGCAGTTCAGCAGCAGCGCCGGGGCGTTGCCCAGGATCGTGGTCGATGCCGGCTCGCCGCACGTGAAGCGATTGTCCAGTGCGTTGCGCCATTGGCTCGAGATGGCAACTTGGTGAAGGTCGGCCGCATTGCCGGAGATCTTGGCCACGTGACCGCTCGGCTGGTCCCAGGTTCCGCAGAAGATGTCGGCGCCCGAACCGCCGACCTGTTGGGTGCAGGCCTCGCCGGAGCCGTTGCGCCCGAGCCCCACTCCCTGCGCGCTGGACCTGGAGCTGCTGCCGACATAGGCGCTCGGCGGCGGCCCGGCGCACCCGGCGAGGCACGCGGCGACGAATAGGACAATCCGAAGCGGTCGCACGGTTCAATAATCCCGGTCGGAAATATTCGGCAGCAGCAAGGTCGGATCGTCGCGGTCGCGGGTCACGGACAGATCCAGCACATCCAAGCTCAGGATATCCGGCCGGATCACGCTCGACGCCTGCGCGCCAGCTTGTGCGCTAGCCGTCAGGGTGGACACCAGCGAGTTCTGCGAGGAGCAGCTCGACGCCCCGATCGCACAGTTGTTCAGCGTGTAGATCTGGTCGACCTGCGGCGAAATACGGGAGACCTCCGCCGCGTCGAACCCGGTGCGGTCGGCGACCTGGCCGGTGAACGATGCGGATCCCCCGGCGCCGAGCACGGTCAGACTTTGGGCGGTCAGGCTGCCGCTCGCGGTGCCGTTGCCAAGATTGAGCACCACATCGGTGTTTGGCGCACTCAGCGCGTTGAACGCCAGCGTGCCGCCCGTGCTCGGCAGGTCGAACCGCACCGCCGACGAGGTGCCCGAGAACGGCGCAATCGTGGTGGTGCCGTTCTGTTGCAGCATCGCCGTTCCGCTCGTCCCTGGCAGCACTTGCAGATACGAACCGGGAAGCGAGGGAGCCGCACCGATTTGCTGCGAGGCCGGCAGACCATTGGTGTAAATCACGCTGCCATCGGCAAGGGTGAGCTGCCCGGTGGCGGTGAGCCCAAGATAAGGCGCCGCCAAAGTACCCGCAAGTTGCAGCTTGCCGCCATCCACCAGGGTGATGCCGCTGGAAGCGGTGAGATTGCCGATGTTGGCGACGTTCGCGAGGCCGGTGGTCCCGAGCGCGATCTGGCCAAGCACGCTTCCGCCGAGCACCGTCAGGGTCACGGTTCCGCCGGTCTGCACCAGGTTGCCCGTGGATGTGACCGACATCGCGCCTGCATCGACCGTCCCTCCGAGCGTGACCGGCCCGTTGGCGGCAAGGTTCAAAACGCCGGGTGCGGCGGTCGTGCCGGGGACGTTCAACCCGCCGCTGACGGTGAGGGCACCGGAGGTGGTCAGTGCGATGCTCTGGCCGTCGGTGACGTTTCCGGTGACGGCGAGCGGTTGCGTCGTAGCGAGGGCGAAGCCGTTGTTGGTCTGGAAGTTGCCGAGCTGGGTCACTTGGTTGGATCCGGTCAAGCTGGCCGAGTTGCCCGAACCCGACAGCGTCGTCGCGACCACCTGGCCCGCCCCGGTTTCAACGATCCCCCCCGTTGCATTCAGCACCACGGTCCCGCCGGTGACGCTGCTGTCCAGCGTGAGGTTGCCGAGCACCGCCAAAGTCACCGTATTCGGGTCGACGGGCGCGGTCACCGTCAAGCTCTGGCCGTCGAAGAGGGAGAAATCACCCGTCGTGCTGAAGCCAGCGAGCGTTGCGATCTGGTTGCCCGTGCTGTTCAAGGTTGCGGAGGCAGCGTTGCCGGTGAGGCTCGCAGTGGTGATGCTGCCGGATGGCTGCGTGATCGCACCGGTCGCGGCCAGTGACACGCTCACGGGGGCGACGATCGCGCCGGTCAGGGTCAAGTTGCCGATCACCGAGAGCGCAAAGCTGTTGGCGGTGAAATTGCCGAGCGAGCCGAGCTGGTTTGCGCCATTGAGCGTAACGTTCGTCCCCGAGCCGGTCAGGGCAGCTGCTTGGATCGCACCCGCGCCGGTTTCGCTGATCGTGCTGCCGCTTTCCAGGTCGAGCGTGGCGACGTTGGACAGGTTCAAGGCGCCTGTGATCGTGATCGGACCGCCGGTGGAAATGCCCACGGTCAAATTGGCGGCGGTGATCGGCGCGGATCCGTTCAGCCCGTTGCCGCCGCCCAGCGTCACGCCCTGGCCCGTGGCGAACTCGCGCAGCGCCACCGTGCCACCTGGTGCCGTCAGCGAACCGCCGGGGGCAAAGCTGAGCGCATTGTCCGAAATGGTGAGCGTCTGGCCCGAACCGGTGGTAACCGCGCCGGCGATGCTGAGCGGGGTGCTGTCGGTGAGGGCGAAGGCGCCCGCGCTGGTGAAGCCGAGCAGGGTCGCGACTTGGTTCGCCGGTTGCGTGAATGCGGCCCCGGGCGTTCCGGCGGCCCCTGTCAGGCTCGACACGATGAGGCTGCCGCCGGGTTGAGAAATCGCGCCGGTTGCGGTCACGCTGAGCGCACCGGTCTGCACCGTGCCGTTCAGGGTCAGCGCACCGGCGGTGTTCAACGTGACGCTGGTGCTGTCCGTCACCGGGCCTGTGATCGTGAGCGCGCTGCCGTCCACCAGGCTGAACCCGCCAACGCTGCTGAACCCGGCCAAGGTGGCGACCGCGTTGCCGGTGCTGCCGAGCGTCGTCGTGCCAACGGAAGAGCCGGTCAGGCTTCCGGCCGCGATCGTGCCTCCGGTCTCGTTGATGGCGGCGGCCGAGGTCAGAGCCACCGAAATTGATCCGGCGATCGTTCCTGCCGTTTGCGTAATGCCGCCCGCGTTTGCGGAGGCAAGGGTAATCACCGGCGCAGTGACGTTGCCGCCGATCGTGAGCACACCGGTGCTGCTCAGCGCCACCGATTGGCCGTCTGTGACCGGACCGGACACTGTGAGCGGCTGACCGTCGACCAGTGTCAGGCCGGTGGTCGTCGCGAAGCTGCCGAGCGTGCCGATCGCGTTGCCGTTGCCCAGGCTGGCCGAGGCGGCCGAGCCCGACAATGTGGTGGCCGTGATCGCACCGCCGGTGCCTTCGGTAATCGCACCCGATGCCGCCAACGACACCGGGCCGGCCGACACCGCGCCATCGATGCCCAGCGCACCCGTCACCGCGAGCGAGATCTGCGAGGCCGAGAGCCCGGACACGGCCAGGCCCTGCGCGTCGGTCAGCGCAAAGGCGCCCGTCGTGGTGAACCCGGCCAGCGTACCCACCGCGTTCGTGGCGCTGCCGAAGGTGGCCGTGGCGGCACTGCCCGACAGGCTCGCCGTCGTGATGGCGCCAGAGGGTTGGGTGATCGCACCGCTGACCACGAGCGACAGGCTGGTAGCGGTGATCGTTCCCGGCACGGCGAGATCGCCGGTGACGTTCAGCGCCGCAGTCGTGGCAGACAGCGGACCGGCCACCGACAGGGATTGGGCGTCGGTCAGCGCAAAAGCCCCGGACGTCGTGAAGGCACCCAGCGTGGCGATCTGGTTCGCGCCGCCGAGGGCCGCACTCGTTCCGTTGCCGGTCAGCGTGGGGACGGTGATCGCTCCCGTGCCGCTCTCGACGATCGCGCTGCCGCTCTCCAGGTCCAGGACCGAAACCGTGGACAGGTTCAAGGCGCCGTCGATATCGATCGGGCCGCCGGTGGGGGTGCCGATCGCCAAGGTGTTCGCGGTGATCGGGGCCGAGCCGCCCGTCCCGCCGCCGAGCGTGACACCTTTTCCGGCGGTGAACTGCTGCAACGCGACCGTGCCGCCGGGTGCCGAGAGCAAGCCGCCCGGACTGAAGGCCAGGGTGTCGTCGACCAGGGTTAGCGTGTGTCCGGTGCCCACGGACACGACGCCTCCGACCGTCACCGTCTCGCTGTCCGTCAGCGAAAAATCGGCCGTGCTTGCCACGTTCGCCAGGCTGCCGATGCTGTTGCCGGTCGAATTCAGCGCTATGCCCGCGCCACTGCCCGCCAGGCTCGTTGCGATCAGGCTGCCGCCGGGTTGGGTGATGGCACCCGTTGCCGTCAGGGTCAGCGCGCCGGTTTGCACGGTGCCATTCAGGGCCAGCGTACCGGCGGTGTTCAACGTGACGCTGGTGCTATCGGTCACCGGACCTGTCACCGTGAGCGCGCTGCCATCCACCAGGCTGAACCCGCCCGCGCTGCTGAACGCGGCCAAAGTGGTGACGGCATTGCCGGTGCTGCCGAGCGTCGTCGTGCCCACTGAGGAGCCGGTCAGGCTGCCTGCCGCGATCGTGCCGCCGGTCTGGCTGATCGTGCCTGCCGAGGTCAGGCTGACCGAGGTCGATCCGGCGATCGTTCCGGCCGTCTGCGCGATGCCGCCAGCCATGCTCGGGCCATTGGCCGAGGTCAAGCTCACGACCGGCGCCGTGATCGACCCGGCGACCGTGAGTACTCCCTTGCTGCTGAGCGCGATGGATTGGCTGTCCGTAACCGGACCGGACACTGTGAGCGGCTGACCATCGACCAATGTCAGGCCGGTGGTGGTTGCGAAGCTGCCAAGCGTGCCGATCGCGTTGTTGTTGCCCAGGCTGGCGGACGCGGCCGAACCCGACAACGTGGTGGCGGCGAGGAACCCGTCGGTGCCCTCGGTGATCGCGCCTGTCGCCACCAGTGACACCGGGCCGGCCGACACCGTGCCATTGATGCCCAGCGCACCCGTCACGCCGAGTGAAATCTGCGATGCGGAGAGCCCGGACACGGCCAGACCTTGCCCGTCGTTCAGCGCGAACGCGTCCGTCGTGCTGAACCCGGCCAGCGTGCCCACGGCGTTCGTCGTGCTGCCCAACGCGGCCGAGGCAGCACGGCCTGACAGGCTGGCCGTCGTGATGGCGCCAGACGGCTGGGTGATCGCACCGCTGGCCACGAGCGACAGGCTGGTGGTGGCGGTGACCGGGCCAGAGAGCCCGAGGCTCCCGGTGACGTTCAGCGCCGCCGTCGTGGCAGACAGCGGGCCAGCCACCGATAGGGTTTGCGCATCCGTCAGCGCGAAGGCGCCAGACGTGGTGAAGGCGCCCAGCGTGGCGATCTGGTTCGCGCCGCCGAGGGCCGCAGTCGCGCCGTTGCCGGTCAGTGTGGGGACGGCGATGGCGCCCGTGCCGCTCTCGGTGATCGCACCACGGCTCTCCAGGTCCAGCACCGAAACCGTGGACAGGTTGAACGCGCCAACGATGCTGACGGGGCCGCCGGTCGGGGCGCCGATCGACAAGGTGGTCGCGGTGATCGGGGCCGAGCCGCTCAACCCGTTGCCGCCGCCGAGCGTCACACCTTGCCCGGCGGTGAACTCCCGCAACGCCACCGTGCCGCCGGGTGCCGAGAGCGAGCCGCCCGTGCCGAAGGTCGGGCTGTCGTCGACCAGGGTCAGCGTATGCCCGGTCCCTACCGAGACGGCGCCCGTGACCGTCACCGCCTCGCTGTCCGTCAGCGACAGATCGCCCGTGCTTGCCAGGTTTGCCAAGCTACCGATGCTGTTGCCGGTTGCATTCAGCGCGATGCCCGCGCCACTACCCGCCAGGCTCGTTGCGATCAACCTGCCGCTGGGTTGGGTGATCGTGCCCGTGGCGGTGAGGGTCAGGGCGCCGGTTTGCACCGTGCCGTTCAGGGCCATCGCACCGGCGGTGTTCAACGTGACGCTGGTGGTGTCGGTCACCGGACCTGTCACCGTGAGCGCGCTGCTATCCACCAGGCTGAACCCGCCCGCACTGCTGAATGCGGCCAAGGTGGTGACCGCGTTGCCGGCGCTGCCAAGCGTCGTCGTGCCGACTGAGGAGCCGGTCAGGCTGCCAGTCGCGATCGTACCGCCCGTCTGGCTGATCGTGCCCGGCGAGGTCAGGCTGACCGAGGTCGAGCCGGCGATCGCTCCGCCGGTCTGCGCGATGCCGCCGGCCATGCTCGGGCCATTGGCCGAGGTCAAGCTCACGACCGGCGCCGTGATGTTGCCGGCCACCGTGAGGACGCCCCTGCTGCTGAGCGCGATCGATTGGCCGTCCGTGACCGGGCCGGACACGCTGAGCGCCTGACCATCCACCAACGTCAGGCCCGTGGTCGTGGTCAGGCTGCCGAGCGTGCTGACCGTGTTGCTGTTGCCAAGGGTTGCCGAACCGGCGGACCCGGACAGGGTCGCCGCATCGATCAGCCCGCCCGTGCCTTCCGTGATCGCGCCCGTAACGTTCAGGATGACGTTGGTGGCGGCCACGGTGCTGTCCAGTGCCAGGTCGCCGGCGATGGTCAGCGTGATCGTGTTCGGGTCCACCGGTGCCGAAACGGTCAGGCCGCGCCCGTCCGTCAACGCGAAATCGTCCGTGATCGTGAAACCGGCCAGGGTCGCGATGCTGTTCGTCGTGCTGCCGAGAGTGGCGGAGGTGGCGCTCCCCGTGAGGCTCGGGGTGGTGACGGCGCCGGACGGCTGGGTGATCGCACCGGTGGCCACGAGAGACAGGTTGGTCGACGCCGTGATCGGCCCCGATAGCGCGAGGTCGCCGGTGACGTTCAGGGCGGCCGTGGTGGCGGAAAGCGGCCCGGCGACGGTGAGCCCGATCGCGTTCTTCAAGGCGAACGCGCCCGTGGTGGTGAAGCCGCCCAGCGTGGCGATTTGGTTCGCGCCGCCCAGCGCGGCACTGGCGCCGTTGCCGGTCAGCGTCCCGACGCCGATCGCGCCCGTGCCGGTTTCGCTGATCGCGCCGCCGCTCTCCAAGTCCAGCACCGAGACCGTGGACAGGTTGAACGCCCCGGCGATGCTGATGGGGCCACCGGTCGGGACACCGATCGACAAGGTCGTCGCCGTGATCGGCGCCGAACCGCTCAACCCGTTGCCGCCGCCGAGCGTCACACCTTGGCCGGCGGTATATTCCCGGAGCGCGACCGTGCCGCCCGATGCGGTCAGCGAGCCACCGGCGGCGAAGGTCGGCGCGTTGTCGGTGATGATGAGCGTCTGCCCGGTGCCGACCGACACCGCCCCGCCGATCGACAACGCCACCGAGTCGGCCAGCGAAAACCCGCCCGTCGTGGTGAAGGCATCGAGCGCGGTGACAGCGTTGCCCGTCGCGCCCAGCACCACCGACCCGGCGCTGCCCGTCAGCGAACTGGCGGCCAGCGCGCCGGCCGCCTGCGTGATGGCGCTGCCGGGCGCGGTCAGCGTCACGGCCCCACCCGTAACGGAGGCGCCCAGCGTGATCCCACCCGCCGCGTTGAGCGTGATCGCAGTCGTATCCGAAACGGGACCGCTGACCGTGAGCAACTGGCTGGTCGTGAGCGAGAAGCCGCCTGTGCTGGTGAACCCGGCCAGGCCCGTGATCGCGTTGCCGCTGGCCGTCAGCGCCGTGGTCGTGTCGGTGTGGCCGCTCACCACGCCGGTGATGCTGCCGCCGGTCTGGCTGATGATGCCGGGGTTGACCTGCGTTTCTTGCCCGTAGTCGGTGGAATAGGACCGGGTCACCGCCGACAGACTGACCGCTGGGGCAGAGACGGCCCCGCCCAGCGTGAGTGCGCCCTGGGTCGATATCGTGATCTGACCCGTCGCCCCGGTGGCGGTCAGCGATCCCCCGGTCTGGCTGAAGGCGTCCCCGTTCGTTAGCGTGATCGTGCCGGCCGTCACGCTGCCGACGGTCTGCGTGATAGTGCCGTCGCTATTGTACGGTACTCCCGCCTCGGCGTTCTGCGTGCTGTTGGCCGTTATGGCGACGCTGGACCCGGTCAGTGTCCCGGACAGGGTCACCGCGCCGTAGTTCTGGATCGATATGGCTCCCCCTGCGAGCGTCCCCCTCACGATCAGAGGGGCGCCGGCGTCCAGGGTTCCGTTGCCACTGAGGGTGAAGCCGCCCGGCGCGGTGAAGTCGCCGATCGAGGCGATCCGGTTGTTACCGGTCAACGAAACCGAACTGGCGCTTCCCGTGAGGTTGGACGACTGCAGCAGCCCGCCATCCCCCTCCGTCAAAGCGCCCTGTAGGGTCACGGCAAGCCCGCCCAAGGTGGCGTAGCCGTTGATTGCAAGGCCACCGCCGGTGTCGGTCACGGTCAAGGCGTCGCCGGTCGACACCGTGCCGCCGAGCGTGAGCGGAATACGGTCGGTGAGGGTCATGCCGCCCGTCACCGAGGCACCCGCGAGCGTGCCGATGCTGTTGGTTGCGACACCCAGTGTCACCGTGTTGCCGGCGACGCTCAGCGAGCCCGTGGTTAGGGCGCCGAAGGACTGTGTGACGTCTCCCGCAGTGGCCGTCAGGCTGATGCTGTCGAGCGTGCCGCCCGTGCTCAGCGCACCGACGATCGACAATGTGCCGGAACCGGCGGTGAGGTTGATGGCGGAGCCGCTGACCGGCCCCGAGACGATGGACAGGGTACCACCCGCGGTTGCGGTCAGCGTTCCATTGGTCGCGTTGGCGGCGATCGCGTTTTCCAGGTTGAGCGCCGTCGAGGTCGCAATCGTGATCGACCCGGTGGAGGATAGCCCCGACAGGCCATTGACCGACGCCGCCCCGACGACCGGGATCTGGTTGGCCGTGGCTTGCAGCGAAATGCCCCCGGTCACCCCCGTGACGTTCGCCGCAACCAAGCCGAGCGTGCCGCCGCCATTCTGCTCGCCGGGGCTGACCCCCTCCGTCACGGCGCCGGTGGTCTGCAGCAGCAGCCCGGCGCTGACCGGGACGGTGACCGTCTCGCCGGCGTTGGCGATGTTGATCGCACCGGTGGTCGTGCTGGTTGTCGTATTGGTGCCGAGCTCCAACGCCTCGGCCGCCGTGATGCGGTTGATGAAGGCTTGCGACAGGGACAGCGAGTTCGGGTCTGCGGCGGTCGCGCCGATCAGCTCGATCCGGCGGGAGGCTGTGAGCGGCGCAAAGGTGACCACACCTTGCGCCGCCGATATCCCGCCGGTGGGGCTGGGCGAAAGGCCGACCGAGTCCGCCAGGAACGTCAGCGAACCGGACGTCGCAGTCACCGGGCTGGCGCTGCCGCCAAAGCTCAGCGTGGACGACGTGGCCAGTGTGAAGTTGCCGGCGGACTGGGTGAAGTAGCCGATCGACTGGATGGTGTTGGTGGCGTTGGTCAGCACCGTGTCGGCGCTCGACGTGCCATCGAACTCGACGGCGCTGATCGGAGCGGATTGAGTGATCCCGGCCGCGTTCAGGGTCACGGCTGCGGTCTGGCTGGTGACGGCTCCGGAAACGGCCAGCGCGGACGTCGTGTTGACGGTGAGCTCGTCGTAGGTCGTGGTATCGACTTGTGTACCGTTGACGATCGCCGAGCCGACATTGGCGATGGAGTTGGCCGACGGGAAGGTCGCGAACAATCCCGTCGCGGTCAGCGTCGCGGCCGTGATGGTGCCGCCCGTCTGGCTGATCCCGCCGCTGGTGCTGAGCGACTCACCGTTGGTGCTGTCGAGCACCACGGCGTTGCCGCTGAGCGTGCCGGTCAGCAGCATGCTGATCGGGCGGCCGTTATTGTACTGGTCGAGATCGTTCGTCGAGGAGAGGGTGATGTTGCCGGCGGTTGTACCGTTCATGGCACTGACCGTTCCGGACACCGTCAGCCCCGAACTGGTGTGCAGGCTGATATCGCCGGCCGTGGTCGTGAACCCGGCAAGGTTCTGGATGTAGTTGCTGCCCACGTCCGTGCCGTAGGGCAGAGCCAGGCTGCCGGCCTGCCCGGTGATCGTCGTGACGGCCAGCGGGCCGCCCTGCGTCACCGCACCGCTCGCGACCAGGTTGAGCGTGGTGAAGCCGCCGTTCGCACCGAGATCGATCGTTTCGCCGGTTTGGCCGAACGTGATCGCGCCGGCGGTGGGCTTGCTGGTCGAATCGAGCGTGCCGAGCTGCAAGGTCGCGGCGGTCATTTCCCCCAGTTCGGTCGTGGTGAGTGCGAGGACACCGTCTTGCTTGGTGCTGCTGGTGAGCAACATGCCGTAGCCGGAAGTAAACGGCGAAATGATGATGGTGCCGACGGGCGCAGAGAGCGCCAAGACCGGCGATTCCGAGTCCAGGTTGGGTTGGAGTGTCAGCGAGTCGGTGGAGAGGCTGATCGTCCGGCCCTGCTGCACAAAGATGCCGCCGGGGCTGGAGGGTGATGCGATCGTCAACGGCATGCTGTCCACCAGCAGGAAGTCGCCCGCGGCACCCGTGACGTTGAAGGTATTGAATTCGGCAACGGTCCCGATTGCGTTGGTGCGCGACGGCAGCGACACCGATTGCCCCGAGCCTTCGAGATCCCCGGCGGTGATGCCGCCGGCCGTCTGTGTCACCGGCCCGGTGCTTTGGATCGTGAGCTCCTGGCCTGAACTGACATTCGCCGCAAAGGAAATCCCGCCCGTACCCGCATTCAGCGTGAAGCCGCTAATGGAGGTCAGCGGGCCGGCAAGCGACATCGTCCCGCCGGCCGTCAGCGTGCCGCCATTCGGTGCACTGACCGAGCCGGTGGACAACACCGACAGATCTGTGCCAGCGGTCAGCGCTAGCGTGCCGTTGGCACTGGTCGCCCCGGATAGGGTCAGCCCGTTCGCCGTCGACAGCGTGAGATCGCCATTGACGGTCAGCCCCGTGACGCTCGGGATGCTGTTGCCGGTCGTCGTCAGGGTCACGCTTCCGGCCGACCCGCTGAGCGCACTCACCAGCAGGGGACCGCCCTGTGTCACGGTTCCCGTCGTGGACAGCGCCACCGTGCCGATCGTGCCACTGGACGCGAGGTTGATCGTCTCGCCTTGCAGGCCGAACACGATATTGGAGGTGGACCCAGTGCCCCCGAGTTGCAGTGCCGTCGCAGTCACCAGCCCGAGCTCGGCCGGGCTGAGCGCCAGCACGCCGCCGGTCATCGACGGGGTGTTGGTGATGGTAATGCCACGGCCGGCGGTCAGCGGCTGCAGAATAACGGTGCCGCCGGGTGCGGCGAGGGCGGTTTGCCCGGATCCGGCGAGCAGGCTCAGCGTGTCCGCCTGCAGTGCGATCGTCTGGCCGGTCGGAACCGCCACCCCACCGGTGATCCCGGTCGAATTGACCCCCACCGTCAGCGCCACCGACGTGGCGACCGCCAGCCCGCCGGCCGTGGTGGTCAAGGTCGTGTTCGACCCATTGACGCCAGCCACGAGCCCCAGCCCGGCAATTTGGTTACCCGCTTGCGTCAACGAGAGCGAACTGGCCGTGCCGAAGATGTTGGGCGTTTGCACCGTGCCAGCCGTCTGCGTGACAGCGCCAGCCGTCGTCAGCTCCAACGCGGTCGACGCCGTCAGCGTGCCACCGAGTGTTATTCCGCCCGAGCCCGCGCGCAGGTCGAGCCCCTCGCCCGAAATCGAGCCCTGGACGCTGAGCGTGCCTGCTGGGTTGTAGCCCGGGATGCCGCTGTATCCAGCGTACAGCAGCAGGTTTCCGCCGGTCGACAGCGTCACCCCGCTATTTACCGTCAGGTTGTTCCCCGCTTGCAACGTGACGCTGCCCTGCGGGTAGCTCAGGTTGCTGGCCACCGTCAGGTTGCGGCTGGCCTGCAGAACCAATTGGCCGGTGAGGACCGTCAACTGACCCGGCGATACGACGGCGTCCGTGGTCGCGCCGCCGTCGCCGTAGGCGATATTGGGTGGGTTCGGATTAGGCGTGATCGTCGACGCGCTGTTGCTCGAGATCGTCAGGTCACGCGGGTCGAGCAGAATCGTGCCGAGGGCCCCGTGCGGAGCGGACGTGTCAGCCGTACCGGTCAGGCTGAAGCCCTGCTCGCCCGACATCTCGATGTAGCCGCCATCGCCGCCCGACTTGCCGCCCTTCGCCGCGAGCGCGCCGCCCACCGCCGTTTGTTGCGTGCTGAGCACCGTGATCCGGCCGCCATTACCCTGCGCGGTCGCACTCGCGGCAATGCGGGCCCCGCTCGCGATCACCGTGCGGGCGGAGGTTCCGGCCGGGGCAGCGCCCGACCCGGTGGCGCGGGCGAGCGTGGTGCCGATCGCGACGGTGCCACCCCCGGCGCGTCCGCTGGCGCTGATGTGGGCGGTCGCGGCGATCGTGGTGGTACCACTGCCGGCCACCATCACCTGGCCGCCCGTGGCGCCGGGCGTGCGGCCATCGGCGGCGAGGCGGCCCTCCACCACCACCGAGCCCCCGGTGCCCGCGACCTCGATGCGCCCCGTCTGGTTGCCCACGGTATTGGCCTGGATGTGCCCCCCGGCGCGGACCAGAGTCTGCACCACGCCGTCGGCGGCCGACGCCGTCAGTTGCACCACGCCACCATCGGCCCGGATCGTGCCGGTGTTGGTGACCAGGGCGGTGACGGCGCGGCCGTCGGTGCCGATCGGCACGGTGGTGACCTGCTTGGTCACGTCGATGCTGACCAGCCCGTCGCCATACATGTCCAGCGTGTGGGCGGCCGCACCGGCGAGCACCACCTGGCCGAGCTTGGCGTTGATCACCCCGGAGTTGGCCACCGACGGCGCCACCAGCGCAGCCAGCCCGGCCTGCTTCACCGTGATCGTGCCCGCATTGACGATCCGGGCATTCGGGTTGGCGGCCTGGTCGAAGGCCATCTTGCCGGCCATGAAATTCTGGTTGGTGATCCCGGCCGCGCTGACCACGACGGATTGCGCGTTGACCTCGGACCCCTGGTAGAACGTCACCCCCGATTGGTTGGTGATGACGATCTGGCCGTTCGCATTGATCTTGCCCGCGATCTGCGACGGATCGCTGCTCGTCACCCGGTTCAGCGTGATCGAGGTGCTGCTCGGCTGCTGGTAGTTGACGCTCTGCTGGCTGCCGATGTTGTAGCTGGTCCAGTCGATCGCCGCGCGATTGGTCGATTGCGTGATGTTGGTGGCGGCGGGCGTGGTGGCGATCGAGGCCGACCCGGCCGTCACCTGCCCACCCATGGGGCGGGCGTTCGGAGCGGGTTGGGCCGCAGCGGGGGCCACCAGCGCGAGCCCGACCGCGGCCTGCAGCGCCGTCCCGCGCAACAGGGCGGCGCGGCTCAAGCGGCGCGTCGTCATCACCGCCGACGCAGCTCTCGCCATCTTTCGGCTCCTATGATCGGCCATTACGCGTCAGAACCGAGTCAACACCCGCCAATACAGGGCGTCGGCTTTGAGTGGCTTCACGATACCCTGCGTGCCAACCGGCAGCCGAGTGTTGCGGATCACACCCTCCACGTCGAACTCCGTATAGCGGGTAATGTTGAACCGGCCGCCGATGCCTTCGGACGACAGACGGGTATCCGGGTCGATCTTCTGGTTCTCCCAGGTCTCGCCGCGGTCGTAGAACGCATAGAACTGGGCGGTGATCGGGATCGGGTAGTTGAACGCCGTCAGGTCGAGCCCGGTGTTCAACTGCAGCTCGAACGACCAGGCGAGCGCGTTGTCGCCGGTGACTTCGCCGGAATAGAACCCGCGGTCGATCTCGCTGCCGCCGAGGAAGAATTTCTCGGAAGGCGGCAACACGTCGCCGCTGCCTTGCCCGAGCACGCGCGTTTTCAGGGCGACGCTCGATCCATCCCAGGGCACGAACAGCGTCTGCGTGCGCGACAGCTCGACCGCGACTTTGGTGAAGTCGACCCGCTCGTTCTGCCGTCCGGGGGTGGCGTTGCCGTTGCCGGTTCCACCGAGGAAGGGCACCCCTTGTGAAAGACGGATGCTGGCGAAGTTGACGGCAGGCCGGGCGTCACCGGCCAGCACGTCCTCGATGGCGTATTCGGCGCCGAGCCGGACGATACGGAGGGAGTCGCGGCTCGCGCGGATCTCCTGCCCTTGTGGGCCGCTCGCGGTGCGGATCTCGGTTTCGACCGCATCGAGGTTGGCGATCACGTTCAGCGTCTGCTGGCGGGAGCGGATCACCGGATAGGAGGCGGCGAGGCCGAAGGTGGTGGTGAAGCCCTGGTAGTCGATCTCCCGCAGTGGATCGGACGGCTCGGCCTTGCCGTAACCGCCATAGATCCGGACTTTCAGCCCCGAGCTGCCGACGAAAACCTCGGTCGAGGCCTGGCCGAAATTCTGCGTGTTGCCATTGGTGTGGTAGATCGACAGCTCGGTTTTCTCGCCCAGCTGCGTGAAGCTGTTGAGGTCGATGATGGCAAGGCCCTCTTCCGGGCCGGTCTGCCGAAACGCGCGGTTATCGACCGTCAACAGGCCGTTGACCGCCTGCCGCTGGACCTGAGCCACCAGGGTCAGGGCGCCCGGATCCTCGGCCGACGGCTGCAACACGGCGTGCAGGGTGACGCCGGGCACGTCCTGCGCCAGCAGCAGCCAGCGCTCGAGCGTGGCGTTGTCGATTGGCTGGTGCTCGGTCAGGTGATTGAGGAACCGCAGTACCTGGACGCCGGCCGGGCCGATGTCGCCGTCCAGTTTCACCTCGGCGATGCGGCCTTCGATGATGTTGAACCGGAGGTCGCCGGCGGGGCTGACATTGGCGCTTACGGTGGTCAGCACGAAGCCTTGGCTGCGATACAGGTTCAGCAGCCCCGCACGAGCCGCCTCGATCCGGGCGACCGGGGTCGCGGCACCGACCAGCCCGGCCGTCAACGCCTCGAGCCGGGCGTCCGGGAACGCGGTCGCTCCGGCGATGGACACGCTTCGAACGGGGACGTTTACGGCGGGGGATGCGCCTGGCGCGACCGGCTGAGTAAGCCCGCTGCCGGGCGCCACCGTTGGCGGCGCGGGTGGCAGGATGCGCGGAATTGGCGACCCTTGCGGAACGAGGTTGCCGGTGAACGGAGCGTCCGGCCGTTGCGCCGCGGCGGGGTGGGGCAGCAACAGTGGACATACCACCGCAAACCAGCAAAGGGCTGCCAACCACCAGCGGCGGCCGTGGCACTGCTTTGTCGTCCAATAATGTGTCGATCGATAATGCACAGTATCTGCCGAATTAATCCTGATTAAGATAACGCGCCTTTAAGCCCCTGTCATGACGATAATCACACTTCTGTGCAGTTGACACAATTTCCCGCGATGACCCGGAGAGCCCTGGCCCGATGAAGCTGCTGTTCGTCCACCGGAGCTTCCCTGGCCAGTTCGTGCATCTGCTCCAGGCGCTTGCGGCTGAGGGCGGCCATCAGATCGTTTTCATGACCCGGCCCAACGGCTGGGAGATCGCCGGCGTAACGAAAGTGACGTACGCCGTGACTCCGGCTTCCCACCGCACGCACGCCGATGCGCGCGACTTCGATGCGGCCATGCGCCACGCGGTCGCTGTCGCCGAGGTGGCAGCGGGCCTGCGCGCGGCCGGGTTCCAGCCCGACATCATCATCGGTCACGAGGGTTGGGGCGAAACGCTCAATCTGCGCGATATCTGGCCCGGCGTGCCGCAGATCGGCTACCGGGAATATTTCTACCACGGTGACGGGGCGGATGTCGGCTTCGATCCGGAATTCCCCGTCCAACCGAGCCAGCTGAGCGGGGTGCGCGCCAAGAACGCGACGGGTCTGCTGGCGCTGCTACAGGGGCACCACGGCGTGAGCCCGACGGAGTGGCAGCGCTCGCTCTATCCAAGCTGGGCGCAGGCAGCGATCCGCGTGATCCAGGACGGCGTCGATCTGGCGACCTGCCGCCCCGACCCGGCGAGCCACGCCACTCCCTTCCGGCTCGGTTCGATCGAGGTGAGACCGCACCAGCGCCTGGTGACCTTCGCGGCCCGCGACCTCGAGCCGTACCGCGGGTTCCACACCTTCATGCGCGCCCTGCCGAGCATCATGGCCCGCGCCGACGTGCAGGTGATCTGCCTCGGGGCAGACGGGGTGAGCTACGGGCTGCCACCCCTGACAGGCACATGGCGCGGAAGGCTGCTCGACGAGATCGCGGGGCGGGTGGACCTGGAGCGGCTGCATTTCCCGGGCCGCACCGGCTATCTCGACTTCGTCCGGGTGCTGCAGCGATCGGACGTACACTGCTACCTGTCGTACCCGTTCATCGCCTCCTGGTCCCTGCGCGAGGCGATGGCGTGCGGCTGCACCATCGTCGCCGCGGAAACGGGCGCGACCCGGGACTTCATCAGCCATGACGGGACCGGTTTGATGGTCGCGCCCCTCGACCCGGCGGCCGTCGCCCACGCAACCCTCGCGCTGCTGGATGATGGCGGTCGCCGCGCGGCCGTGGGGCGGGCCGCCCGTGCATTCGCCGAAACTCACTTGGCGATGGCACGCCATCTAGACGGCTGGTTGGAACTGATCCGAAACGTCGCCGCAGGAAGAATGTCGGCCCACGATCATTGATGGTGGCGCGCGAAATGGTTATGTGCTGCTGCAATGACAATACCAAGATTGTTCCGCATCCCGCTCGTCTTTGTAACTTTCTTGGCGACCTCGCCGGTCCGGGCTGCCGATGCTCCACCGAGCGTTGCTTTGGTTGTCGCCAACTCGTCCTATACCGCTCAACCGGCGCTCCCGGCTTGCCAAATGTCGTCACGACTGGTTAGCGCTGCGTTGACGAGGGCTGGCTTCAAGGTCACCGAACTCACCGACCCCAGCAACGCCCGCACCGGGACGGCGATCGCGGCCTTGGGTGACGAAGTGGCCGCCACGCCGGGCAGCCGCAGCGTGATCTACGTCTGCGGCTATGTGGCGCCGTTTGCCGACCGGCTTTTCGTTCTGCCGGTGGAAGCGCGTCTGGAGCGCCCGACCGATGTGCTGACGCAAGGGATCGTTGCGCGCCTGCTGATGTCCTCGGTGGCCGCTCCGAGCGCGGGGGCCGGGCTGGTATTGATGGATTTGGCGCCGCAACCCGGCACGGCGGCACAGATCTCGTTCGGCTCGATGCTGCGGCCGTCCGATAACCCCCACGCCGCCCTTGCCGCCGCGTTGCTGCCCTCGACGGGCGCGATCGGCCCCTCACCGCTCGCCGCTGCCGTCTCCGACATGTTGCATGCGGGCAGCCTCGATCTCTCCAAGGCGCTGACCGACCTGCCGACCGCCATCTCTGCAGCTCGCGGCCAGATGCTGGTATCGCACGCGCCGGACGTGCCGAGTTGGCTAACCGGTGGGCCAACCCCCGCGCCCGAACCGCCGGCGCCGACTCCGGCTCCACTGCCGCTGGCCGGCAGCAAGGTCGAGCCGCAACGTCCGGCCGAGGTCGACCCGGCCACGCTCAATCCGGCCGAGCGCCGCCGAGTACAACTTGCATTGCAGCGTCTGGGTTATTTCCACGGCCGCATCTCCGGCGTGTTCGGTGGCGACACCCTGGCCGCGATCCGGCACTTCCAGCAGGAGTCGAACGTGGCCGCGACGGGAAAGCTCACCTCCGAGCAGGTCAGTCAGCTATTGGGAAGCTGAGATCGCCCAGAGCTGACCAGCCGCTCGCCGGCTCGACTATTGCCGAGATCCCCAATCTTTGGGGCCAGGCTTTGAGGGACACTCGAATGGGTTTGCGGCTGAAGTTCAACCTGGTGCTGCTGACGGGGCTTCTCGTCGGTCTCGGGCTGGCCGCCGGCCTGTCCTACAATCTGATCTTTGCCGACGCGCGCCGCGACGTGCTCAGCGAGGCGGCGCTCATGGACGCTCAAGCCGCCGCCATCAGCCGCTATACCGCCGACGAGATCGCCCCGCTCGTGGCCAACCAGTTCGCACGCCGCTTCCTGCCGCAATCGGTGCCGGCCTGGGCTGCGCAGACCAACTTCCGCGCCGTGCAGGCCCAATTGCCGGATTACAGCTATCGCACGGTGGTGCTGGACCCGACCAACCCGGCCGATCTACCGGCCGATTGGCAGCGCAACGTGATCGATCGGATGCGCTCGGACGGCAACCTCAAACGCGTCGTGACCGAGCGCGACACGCCGTCCGGCCGGATCCTTTCCGTGGCCCGCCCGATCATCATCACCGACCCGGCTTGTCTGGCCTGCCACTCGACCCCGGATGCGGCGCCGGCGTCGATGATCGATCTGTATGGCAGCAAGAACGGCTTCAACTGGAAGCTGAACCAGGTGCTCGGCGCCAGCATCGTGTCCGTTCCGATGTCCGTGCCGCTGGACCAGGCATGGGCGGTGTTCGACACGGTGCTGATCTGGCTGGGTGCGGTGTTCCTGCTGGTCCTGGTGCTGCTGAACCTGATGCTGGAATTCGTGATCATTCGCCCCGTGCGCCGCATTTCCGCCAGCGCCAACGAGGTCAGCCTGGGCAATATGGACGCCCCGGAATACCCGGTGCGCGGACGCGACGAGATCTCCTCCCTCGCGGAGTCGTTCAACAGGATGCGGCGCAGCCTGGCGAATGCCCTGAAGATGTTGGGGGAATAGTTGAGCGTCTTGCCTGAACCGGAGCGAAGCGGCCGCTTGGCGCAACCCGAGCGGATCGGCCGCTACGTCGTGCAGGCGATGCTCGGGCGCGGCGCCATGGGGGTGATCTACAAGGCGCATGACCCGGTGATCGACCGCACCATCGCCATCAAGCTGGTCCACGCCGACCTGCTGGATGGCGAGGACCGCACCGAGTACGTCGCGCGCCTCCGGGCAGAGGCCCAGGCGGCCGGGCGGTGTTCCCACCCCAATGTCGTCGCCGTCTACGACTTCGCGATGCATGGCGAGAACCCCTACCTCGCCATGGAATTCATCGACGGCGTGACCCTGAGCCAGATCGAGAAGGACGGCCGCCGCTTCGAAATTCCCGAGATCATCGACCTCATGGGTCAGATGCTCGACGGGCTGGGGGCGGCGCATGCGCTGGGCGTGGTGCACCGCGATATCAAGCCGGCCAACGTCATGCTGACCGCGCAGGGCCGGGTGAAGGTGACCGACTTCGGCATCTCCCGCATCGACACGTCGGTCCTGACCGGGGCTGGCGCGATCCTGGGCACCCCCAGCTACATGTCACCGGAACAGTGCCGCGGTGAAACCGTGGACGCACGGGGCGACCTGTTCTCCGCAGGTGTGGTGCTGTACGAACTCATAACGGGGAAAAAACCATTCACCGGGCCGTCCCAGCACGAAATTTGGCGCAAGCTGCTGGACGAGGCACCCCCCGACCCGGCGCCGCTCCGACCCGACGCGCCGCCGTTCCTGCTCGAGGTCATTAGGCGCAGCCTGGCCAAGCAGCCGAGCGATCGCTTCGCCTCGGCTCCCGAGATGGCCGCGGCCCTTCGTGGCGGCGCGCCGGTCACCCCGGGGCTCGAACTCGACCGGACGGTGATCGCCACCCAGGCGAGCCAGGGGGGCGGGCTGGACCTGGACAGCTCGCAGATGGGCACGATCGAGCGGCACCTCGCGCGCATCGTGGGCCCGATCGCCAGCGTCATGATCCGTCGCGCCGCGCGCACCGCCGACAGCGTCGAGACGCTCTGCCGCACCCTGGAATCCGGAATCGAGCAGGATGATCGCCGCGCGCAGTTCCGCAAGGAGGTGGTTGGCATCATGGACCAGACGGGGAGCCGGAGCGGGCTGACCACGGAAAAACGCACGACGCTGTCCGAGGCGGAGCTGGAGCAGGCACAGCGGGCGTTGACGCGCTACATGGGTCCGGTCGCGCGTGTCCTGGTCAAACGCAACGCGCCGGGTTGCGTGGACGCGCGGCAGCTGTGGCAGCGTCTGGCGGAGCAGATCGAGCAGAAGGGCGACCGGGCCGAGTTTCTACGCCAACAGCCCGCTGCCTGAGCAGGATCGTCTGGCGGCGTGTCCTTGACAGCGGTAACCCGGCTGCTCGACGAAGAAGAAATCGTCGAGGCATTCGTCCGGCATAATGCGACGATTGTTCAGTCGCACATCTTTCTCGACAATGGCAGCGGTGACCGCAGCCTGGAGATCCTGGCAGCGTTGCAGCGGGAGGGATTTCGGCTCTCGGTTTACCGCAACACTTCGCCGGTGTTTGTGGAGCCGATCTACAACACCGCGTTGATGAACTTGGCGGTCGCTGAACGGGCGGCCGATTGGGTGATGTTCCTGGATTGCGACGAGTTCATCAATGAACAGGCGCCGGTCGCCGGCTTAGGGCCCGCCTTAGCCGGTGTGGGCGCCGAGGTGGCGTCCGTCCGGGTGCCGTTGGTGACGTACGTTGCACCGACGGACGCGACCGTTGGGGGCGGGACCTGCGTGGAGCGCTTGGTGCTGCGGTTGGCCGAAGAGGAAACTGTCTACAAGGTGATCGTCCGTGCACCCGCGGATGGGGGCCGCGTTGCAGTCGGCGCGGGGGCGCATTTCTCATACTTAGATGGGCAAGTTTTCGACTCTCCGATCCTGGCGGGAATTCGCTTGGCGCATTATCCGGAGCGGTCGGCGATGCAGGTCGCCAAGAAGGCGATCCTTGGATGGTTGAAGGTTTTGGCAACCGGCAAGGAGGGCGCAGAGGCAAGATGGAGTGAGCAGTATCGGCCGGCGTTCGACGCGTTACGCAATGATCCGGCGGGGTGGCTGGCGTGGGCAGACCAATCATTGGCCGAGCGAGTGCGGAACCCGGGACTGGTGTTCGATCCGGTCCCATACCGTGGGGGCCTGCTCGCGCACACAGCGCCGGGAGATCCTCGACATCATGCCCTGATGGCGCTTTTGCGCTACGCCGAGCGGCTGGCCGTGGCGCATGGTAAACTGATGGATGCCGTGCCGGGCGTAGGTGACGTCGTGGTGAAGGAAGCTTCGCAGTTCGTGCGTGTGCTTTAGACCCGAGATCGGTTGATTTCACGGCTGTGTTCGCATCACCACCGATTGGACGGGAGTGGCCGAACCCCGAAGCGGATATCGAAGGCGATGGTGATGCGTTCGCCGGGTCCGTCGAAAGGCCTCGTGCCATGCCACAGATAACTCGGGAACAGCACGAGCCGACCGGGCACCGGGCGGATCAGACGGAGTTTCGGCGAGGCAGGCAATGGGGCCTCCAGTCCCGGACGACCGATTTCGAGGCACCCAGGATCTCCCGATCCGTCGAGCGTTGGAACCGCAACATAGAAGACACCGCTGATGCAGCCGCCCGGGTGGATGTGCGATACATGATGGCCGGACGCGCGCAGGACGACGGACCAACTGTGATAATGCAACCGTGCCGGCCTGGCGGCATAGAAGGGGTGATCGTCATCGCGCCGTCGCTCCGAAAGATAGCGGCCAATCACGACGTCCAGCACGGCGCGGAAAGCCCGTATCGTAGCCAGCGGTTCAGCAAACAACTCATTGGTCGTTTGGGTGCCGTTCCGGATGCTCTGGCCGCGCGGATCGTATTCCCGGTGCCGAAGCCCTTTCAGATCGGCGGCCAAGGCGTCCAACGCACATGGAGCGATGTCGAGGTCGATCACCGTGACAAGCTCGTCCGGGTCGCTGAGGCGGTCCGCTTCCGGCTCGAATCCCGCCTGCCGTAACGCCAGCGCGCGATAGGCGATCGCACATTGATCGAAAGGGTCTTCCCGCGAAAGGACCTCGCAAGCTGCCAAGGCCGCAGGCGCATCAGCTGTTTTGAGCGCTACCAGCGCGAGCCCGAGATGCGGTTCCGCCCGACCCGGCGCGAGGCGCGCCGCCTCACCGTAGAACAGCCTGGCGCCGGCCCAATCCCGCCGGCGATGGGCGATATCGCCCAGGTTGCAGTGCGCCTCGGCGAGCAGGGGATCATGCGCCAACGCCCGGTGCAGTGCCTCCTCGGCCAGTTCGTGCTGGCCGGTCAAACGCAACACCCGTGCAAGCTCGAGCAGGCAGCGCCCGTCAGCCGGGTTCGCCTCGCAGAGCGACCGGCGCACCGCGACAGCCTCGTCCGCCCGTCGGGAGTCGAGCAGCAGCTTGGTGAGGTTGTCGCTGGCCTCCGGGTGGCAGGCCTCGATGTCCAGGACCTCGCGAAACAGATGCTCGGCCTCGTCGTCGCTGCCGAGGCTGCGGAGCGTCGTTCCGAGATTGTTCAGCGCTTGCGTCAAATGCGGCGCGTCGCGCAGGAGCGCCCGGTACTCCGCTGCCGCACCCGCCATCTCGCCGCTTTCCTGAAGTACGCAGGCGAGGTTGACCCTTGCGCCGAGCAAGCCAGGATCGGCCGCGAGAGCTTGGCAATACAACACCTTTGCAGCTTCCGGATCGCCGGCCCGCTGTGCGATCACGCCGGCGTTCAATGCAGAGCGCGCGTCCGCCGGGTCGAGCGCTAAGGCCCGGGCATAGGCGGATGCGGCGTCCGAAACGCGCCCGGCTTCCTGCAAGGCTTGCCCGAGCGCGTGCTCGGCAAACGCCTGGCCCAACAACGGGGCAGCTTTGGCGAAAGCATCCACGGCCTTGTTCAACCGTCCGGCCTGGCGTTCGACGACGCCGAGATTGAACCAGAGGCTGCCAGAGGCCGGATCGAACGCGAGGCCGTCGTAGAAACGGGCGGCGGCCCCCGCCAAATCGCCCCGCTGTTGCTGGATCAGACCGTAATGCTCCAACACCGCAGCATTCCTGTGACCGTGGGCCAGTGCTTGCTCGACACGCTCGGCCGCGAGCTCCGTCCGGCCCATCTGGAATGCCAGCATCCCCGCCATATGCAGCGTCGGCCCGTGACGCGGCTCACGCACGAGCAGACCGTCATAGGCCACCTCCGCCTCCGAGATATGCCCGGACCGGTGCAGCTCCATGGCTGCTTGAAATGACGTCTCGAAGGGTGCGAGGTCTGACATTGATGGATCGACACGACGCCTTCTGCTTGGCCCGTCGTATCGCAATCCTGTTAACGCCTGGTAAGCGAGGTCCGCCGAGCGGCTGCGGGAGAGCCTCGTGACTCTGCACACCGGGGCGGGCAAAGATACGACGGTCTTGACGTCAGCGCTGAAACCCGTTCGAGGCGCCATCGTGCTGGTGGTCCAACCACGAGTCCATGGTCCCATCCTACCAACCGATCGGGGGAAATCGGAGGAGACCACGATGCCCGGGAAAGTCCTTTTGGTTGCCAGCGGTGACCTGCGGCCGAGTGCCAACGCCATGTGTTGGCCGGCCCAGGCCGCGATGGAGCAACAGCTCTGCGATGCGGTCCGTGCCTGTGGCGGCGAGATAGAACGCGCCCACCCGTACGACCCGGCGCAGCAGCACGGCTTCATCGCCAGCCAGAAGCAGGGCATGGCGATCTTTGCCGGGCTGGATGCCGATGCCCCGATCATCGTCGCCGAGGCCGTTTGGCAATATAGCCACCACGTGTTCGCCGGGCTGACGAGCCATCGCGGGCCGATCCTCACGGTGGCGAACTGGTCCGGGCAGTGGCCCGGGCTGGTCGGCATGCTCAACCTGAACGGCTCGCTGACCAAGGCCGGCGTGCCCTATCATCGCCACCCTGAACGGATCGGGCTATGCCATCGACACGGTGCTCGCCTGCGGAGGAGGCACCAAGGACCCGGTGTTCCTGCGCGAGCACGCGGACGCGACCGGGTGCCGCATCGTGCTGCCGTCGGAGGCGGAGGCCGTGGTGTTGGGCGCCGCGATGCTTGCAGCCGTCGCCGGCAACGTCCACGGCGACATCCCGGCGGCGATGGCGGCCATGAGCCGAAGTGGGCACATCATCACGCCGGCTGGGGGCGAAGTTCGCGCCTATCACGACGCTAAATACGCCGTGTTCCACCGGATGTATCGGGACCAGCTCGATTACCGCGAGATCATCGGAGGTTCGCGAACTCCGTTATCGAGCTGATCGGTGAGGCCGGGGGGATTGGTTCACTCACCGATAGCGGACCGGGTGCGGGGAGACGCGGCCTGTATCGCATAGTGCGGACTCCGGCGGTCAGGGGCCGAGGTGGAGAATTCCGGTGAGCGCCGGGAGAATGTCGAGGTTATTAACTGTCCAATAATAAAGACGGCTTACGTTGCGCGGTGTCGGCATATCGCCGCCGATTGAGACACTGCAGTTCTCGAGACAACAGGAGCCGTAAGATGATCGACTACATTAAGACTTGGATCGCGCTGAAGGCCGATAAACGTGCCGTAACGGCCCTCGAATATGCGTTAATCGCCGCCGCAATCGCCGGCGTTATCGTAACGAGCGCGGGCACCATCGGCACGAACATCAGCGCGAAGTTCACCTCGCTCGCGGGTAGTATCTGACCCGGTCCGCCAAACGACGTCCCGGTTTAAGTTTTGGTGACGAACGTAGCGCACATTGTTCGGAGCCGGCTTCCTCAGGGCCGTTTTAGGCGGCAGCGCCGGACGGGTTGATCCTGATACCCGTCCGGTCCTCTGCCGCGTCAGGTGCCTATCCGGATCATGTCATGTCCCCAGCTGCCGAATTCGTCCTGCTCGTGATCGCAATCGTGCTGCTCGCAATGGCGGCGGTGCTGGATCTTGCGTTCCGCAAGATTCCCAACTGGTTGCCCCTGGCGCTCACCGCCGACGGCCTGGTTCTCCGCGTTCTGTCCGGCGAGTTGCTCGCGGGGATCGCCGCGGGGACGGTGGTGTTCGTGCTCTGCGCCCTGCTATGGCGGCGCGGTTTGCTGGGCGGCGGTGATGTCAAGCTGCTGGGTGCAGCGGCAACCGTGGTGCACGCTCCTTACGCCGCGTCCTTCATCTTGTCCGTGAGCTTGGCCGGCGGTCTGCTGGCGGTTGTCTATGTCGTGCTCCGACAGATCATACTGCGTCGGGTCCAGGGACGGCGACGGGCCACGCTGATGGCCCGGATAGCACGCATCGAGAGGCGCCGCATATGTCAGCGCGGCTCGCTACCCTACGCTTGCGCCATAGCCGCGGGCGCCTTCTTCACCTTGGCCGGAGGCTGAAGCATGGTCCTGCGTATCGCACTGTTCGTCCTGATGGCGGTTGGCTTGCTCGGGTTTGGCGCCGTCGCGTGGTTCAGCGCGATGCCCCCGCCCACGCCGGAGATCAAGGTGGCCGAGGTCGCGCCAACTGCGCCGCCGCCACCACCGCCGCCGAAGGTCAGCGTAGTGGTCGCCGCGCACCAGCTCCGTGCGGGCACCTTCCTCAAGGCGGACGATGTGCGGGCAGAAGCAATTCTCGGCAGCGAAGTACCGCCGGGTGCCGTGGCCGACAGGCCTGATATACGTGCCAAGCTGCAGGGTGCGATGCTGCGTCACTCCGTCGTCGAAGGGCAAGCCTTACTGGCCAGCGACGTACTGAGCCCGGGCGATCACGGCTTCCTTGCCGCGGTGCTCGAACCAGGCATGTCCGCCGTCACTCTCGGCGTGAATGAAATCGCTTCGGATTGGGGGCTATTGTGGCCCGGCGATCACATAGACCTTATCCTCACCCAATCCTTCGACGGGGCCGATACCCTGGCCCGCCGCCATATCGCGGCCGAGACGGTGTTGACCAATCTCCGCGTCGTCGCTGTCGACCAGCAGTTGGTGCAAGGCGAAATGGCGGACGATGCCGAGCACAAGGCCACGACGCGGACGCTGACCGTCGAGGTCTCGTCGGTGCAGGCGGAGCGCCTTGCCATCGCGTTGCGGCTCGGCAAGCTGAGCATCTCGTTGCGATCCGCCACGACCGTGCCGGATGGCAAGTCCGATGCTAGCCCGGATGCGCCGGTGTCCCCGCGTGTGATGTGGAGTGGGGATGTCGCCCAGGCATTGGGCCAACGCACGCGAGCGCCAACTCCCGCAACCGTCCTGCTGTTCCGTGGCAACGCGGGCGGGGAGTCGCACTCGTGACCACACAGGAGGCATGTTGATGCCGGACGACCTTTCCGCGCTGTCCTTCAGCATGCCCGGCCTGGATCCGGTGTCGAGCGCCGAGCCGCCATTCATGCCCGGGGCTGGCCAGGATTTGCCAACCGCCCGGCATGACCGCACGGCCGTGGTGGCGTTCATCGTCACGGCTGAAGCGGAAGCCGCCCTTCGCGAGGGGCTCGCCGACTCGGCCCGTGAGGGGATCGAGGTTCGCCGCGGCGGCATCCGCTCGGCGATCTCCGCGCTGCAGCGGATGCCCACCCCGCGCGTGCTGATCGTCGATGTCGGTGGCGAGGACCATCCACTCACCGAACTTGGAAAACTTGCGGAGGTGGTCGAACCGGACGTCCACGTGCTGGTGGTGGGTGAAGCCAACGACCTCGATTTCTACCGGCAGGTGACCAAAGGGCTGGGCGCGCTCGAATACCTGGCCCAGCCACTGACCCGGGATCGTGTGGCGCGCTATTTCGGTCCGCTGATCGCCGGGCACGCAGCTGCCAGCAAGAAGGCGAATAGCGGTCACACCGTAACGGTCACCGGCGCGCGCGGCGGGGTTGGCGCCACCACGGTCGCAACGCAACTCGCCTGGCTGTTCGCGGTCGATGCCCGGCGTCATACGCTCCTGCTCGATCCGGACCTTCACATGGGCACCACCGCCATGATGCTGGACGGCAAAACCAGTTCCGGCCTGCGGACCGCGCTCGAGACGCCGGAGCGCATCGACCCACTTTTCATCGAGCGTGCAACCCAGCCAGTGGCCCACCCCAGTGCGGATCGCCTGCACGTCTTGGCCGGTGAGGAACAGCTGTCAGAGCAGCCGATCTACGCACCGGGTGCAGCGCGTCAGCTGCTACAGGTGCTCCACCGGCGTTACAGCATCGTCGTAGCGGATGTGCCGTTTGCGCCGGCGCCTTTTTACCGGGACCTGCTCGATCTTGCGCAGCAGCGGGTTCTGGTGCTGGCACCAACCCTTGCCTCGATCCGCGACACGCGACGCCTGCTTGCGTTGCCGAATGGGCCGGCGCAAACCCGGCGGGCGGTGCTGGTGCTGAACCGGCTGGGTATCGTGAGTGGGCTGACCCGGCGCCAGGTCGAAGATGCGCTTGAGACCAAGATCGACGTCGTCATTCCCGACTTGCCGCGGCAGATCGGTCAGGCAACCACAATGGGGGAGCCCGCTGCGGCGGCGAAGGGCCAGTTCCACGCCGGCATCGTGGAACTCGCCAAGCAAGTGGCGTTTGAACGGCTACTCGACTCGTCGATGCTCGCGAGTCAGGCCGGTGATGTCGCCGCACTACGCTGGAGCCCATTCCGCTCGTGGCAGTCCCGCCGATGAGCGGCAGTGTTCCAGCCTTCGGCCGACGCGGCTACGATTTCGGCACGCAAGCCGATCCGCTGTTACCCGAAAGGCCCCCCCCCTCACCTCTGGCTAGTGCGCCGCACCCCGTCGCTCAACCGGCCGACAAGCCGCGCCCCGAGAAAAACTTCCAGGAACTGCGCACCCTATGCCTCGCGCGGCTCGATCCATCCTCGGTGGCGAACGTACCGCCCGAGCGGCTGGCCACCGAGATCGAGCGGCTAATCTCCGAGATTGCCACGGCTCGCCGCATCCAGCTCAACGGCCGCGAGCAGCGCACGCTGGCCGAGGAATTGGTGGACGACATGCTGGGCATGGGCCCGCTCGAGCCATTGCTCGAAGACGACACCATAGCCGACATCATGGTCAACGGACCGGACCGCGTGTTCATCGAACGCCGTGGCAAGGTGACGCTGTCCAACGTCCACTTTCGCGACGCCGCTCACGTCGTCAACATCTGCCAGCGTATCGCTACCGGCATCGGCCGGCGCGTGGACGAAGCCAGCCCCATGGTGGATGCTCGGCTGAAGGACGGCTCGCGCGTCAACATCGTCATGATGCCGCTGGCTCTAGACGGTCCTTACATATCGATCCGGAAGTTCTCCAAGAAGCCAATCGACCTTGCCAAGCTCGTGGAGTTCGGCGCCTTGACCCGCCAGGTGGCCCGTATCCTCGAGATCGCCGGCCGCGCCCGCCTGAACATCGTGATCTCCGGCGGCACCGGCTCCGGCAAGACGACGATGATGAATGCGATTTCCCGCCTGATCGATCCAGGCGAGCGTGTTGTGACCATCGAGGACGCCGCGGAGTTGCAACTGCAACAACCCCATGTCGTTCGGCTGGAAACCCGGCCGGCGAGCCTTGAAGGACGCGGTGAAGTCACTCAGCGGGACCTGGTACGCAACGCCCTGCGAATGCGGCCTGACCGCGTCATCATCGGTGAGGTGCGCGGCGGCGAGGCGTTCGACATGTTGCAGGCGATGAACACCGGCCATGACGGCAGCATGTCCACGATCCATGCGAACAACACGCGGGACGCGCTGGCTCGCGTCGAGAACATGGTCCAGATGGGCAATGTCGGCCTGCCATCGCGCGCAATTCGCCAGCAAATCGTCAGCGCGGTGGACATCATCGTGCAATTGGAGCGCCAGCGTGACGGGGGACGCCGGGTCACCCAGGTGACGGAAGTCGTGGGCATGGAGGGCGATGTCGTGACGCTCAACGACGTGTTCCAACTTGAGTTCAACGGCGAGGGACCGGACGGGAAGCTGAACTGCTCGTACAAAGTAAGCGGTGCCCGGGCGGCCTGCCAGGAACGGTTGTCCTATTTCGGCCTGGACCGAGCGTGGAAAGCTGCGCTGGAAAGCAAGGCCGAATGAGCGTCCGCCTGGTCCTGCTAGGGGCGTGCCTCTGCCTGGTGGGGCTCGCGTTCTCGTTCCTGCTGGTCAACCGGATGCAAGAACGCAGCAAGCGGTTGGCGGCACGATTGGCCCAGGCGCTGGGGCAGGATAGCGACACACCGCGGGCCTTTATCGTCCAGCGGCTTCGCGTGAGCGTACCCCTCGCAAAGCGTTCGGCGCTGGGCCGAGTGGCCGGCTTCTTCGGCGCCGACTTGGCACGGACCGAGTTGTATCCGATCGCGTGGTGGCTCGTGCCTCCTCTCGCCTTCATACCTGCCCGGATCGGGGCGATGGTGCTGCAGTTCCTTGTCGGGCCGATGGCGATCGCTATCGTGCCATTCGCCTGCTGGCTGGTCTGCTGGAAGTATTTCAGTGGGCGGCACGCCAAGCGGGTCACGGTCCTGTTCCAGCAGATGCCGGAGGCACTGGCCATGATCGTGCGCGCCGTCCGAGTCGGCATTCCGGTCAGCGAGGCTATTCGAGTGGTGGCGCACGAGGCCGCCAAACCGACCTGTTTCGAGTTCGCCAGATTGGCTGACGACGTCGCGATCGGTTCTCCGTTGGACGAGGCGCTGCGCAACATGGCGGAACGCAACGGCGTGCCGGAATACCGCTTCTTCGCGACCGCGTTGTCACTGCAGGCGCAGACTGGCGGTGGCATCAGCGAGACACTGGAGAATCTCGCCGACGTGATCCGCAAGCGCGTCGCGGCCCGGGCGCGGGGCAGGGCGCTCGCGGCGGAGGCACGCACCAGCGCATTGGTGCTGTCCGTACTCCCGGTGGTAGCCCTGGCGGCGCTGTGGCTGATGAATCCGGACTACGTTGCCGTCCTATTCGACACCGAGCCCGGCAACATGATCCTGGCGAGTGCCGCCCTGTTGCTGACGTTCGGCACTTTCGTCATGCGCACGATGATCCGCAAGAGCTTGTCATGACCCGCACCGTTCTACTGACCGGGCTCGGGCTCGGAGCGATGCTGCTGTGTACGTCCGGTATCTGGCTGATGAGCTATCTCGCCAATGCTGACAAGCTCTCTGCCCGGCTTCGGCGTGCGCAAGGGCTGCTACCCGTCCGAAGCGGGGCAACGTTCCGCAGGGGCGGCGAGAATGCGCCGCTGAACGTCGTGGCGCGTATCGGCAGCACGATCGCCCGCAGCGGTTTGCTGCCACGCGGCTCCGTGACACAGTTGGAGCACACGTTGGCGATGGCGGGGTTTGAAGCTTCGAACGCACTCGGGCTTTTCGTTGGCGTCAAGATGTTGCTGGTAACCAGTCTGCCATTGGCAATGGCGCTGCTCCTGCCCAGCCTGGGCCTGTCCCGCCAGCTCTACATCGCGCTGACCGTTGGAGCAGCAATCGTCGGTTTGCTCATCCCGGACTATATCATCCGCATGATCCGCGGCCGGCACCTGGTCCGCGTGGAGGCGGGGCTGCCGGACGCTCTGGACATGATGGTAATTTGCGCAGAGGCTGGGTTGGGGCTCGAGCCGGCCCTCGTCCGCGTCGGCGCGGAGATACGGAACGCACACTCAGCTCTCGCTGAGGAACTGGCCCGTACCTCGCATGAACTGCAGATGAGCACCGACAGCCGTTTGGCGCTGACCAACATGGGCGGCCGAACTGGGTTGGAATGTCTAAGGCGCCTTGGTGGCACGCTCATTCAGACGATGCAGTATGGCACGCCTCTGAGCTCCGCATTACGGGTCCTGTCAGGCGATCTCCGGCTGGAAACACTGACAAAGTTCGAGGAGCGTGCGGCACGGCTGCCCGTTCTGCTCACGGTTCCGATGATCCTGTTCATCCTGCCGTGTGTCTTCCTGGTGGTGGGTGGACCCGCTGTAATTCAGATGATGAAGGCGCTTCGATAGCCCGGCGCCGCCGTCACTGCCGCGCGACCGGGCTCGCCCCTTCGCCCTGCGCAGCCCAACCTGTCCGTACGCTCCGTCCCGTCGTCAAACTGCTGGGTAACGACTCTGGCATAGAAGGAGTGAGCGTTGCCGACGCTGAGGGGGCACATTTTGTTGGACGATGCCAAAGACAGAAACGCCGGTCTGCCGCGGCGGGTACGCCCGGGGGTAGCGCACGGCCCCAGCACGCGACGATGTCGAAGCCGACTGCCTTCAGATCCGTGCCTCCAACACTGAAATCGATAGCGTAGTCGAAAGCTCGGGCGCGCTCGGGCGCGTCACCAGGGCTGAAGCCATAGAGCGGAATACCGGGTCGGAACCTGGTGTAGCCGGGCATTCGGGCCCAGGGCTGCTCCGGCGAGACAGCGAGCCCGCAGGCTTGCGGATCGGCATTGACGATCCGTTCCGCTGCACTCAACCCTGGCCACTCGTAGTAGAAATGCCAATAGGGCACGTAGATTGCGGTTGCCACCGACATCGCAAGCCAGAACCCACCACAGGCAATTCCACGCCATGCCTCGCTGCGTCGATCCGACCCGGCGTATCGCGCCACTATCACCGCGCTTCCGATCCCGGCCAAGGTCATCAATAAGGGCATCGCAGGAAATACGAACCGATCCTCCTTGTGGGACAAAGCCATGAAGGGGATGACGATCGCGGCCGCGCAGGCCAGCAGAACCGGTTTCTTGCGGCTGCCGATGAGCATAGCGACCAGTAGAGGGACGCCGGCGATCCACCAGTATGCCAGCTTGAACAAGAAAAATCCGTACCACGGCATGGTGCCAAATGTCGCGGCCGCACCGAGGCCGACATTGACCCATAGATAAAGCCAGAATGATTGGAACGGGTAAGTGAGCGTGACTGCATCCAGTGCCCCCGCAAGAAGCAAGGGGACGGCGGCACCGATCACGACGAATTTCGCCGGGCCGTGCCATTTCAACTTATCGCGGAAGACGGCGAGCGCGACCACGAGGCAGACCACGGGCGTAAGCTGAAGTCGCACGGCCACAGTCAGCCCGAGCAAGACCCCGCCCAGTAGCAGCTCGCGTGCCGGTACAGTCTTGCGGCCCACGCCGGACAAGAAGAGACCCGGTATCAGCAGGCTGGCTCCAATCGAGTCGGCGAGAGCGTGGGGTGCGAAATAGGCAATCTCGAACCATGTCGCATTCAGCGTGCCGGCGGCGATTGCGCCGACCCGGCCTGCCGCGTTATTCCCCCACAGCAAGCCGCAGAGGATCGACGGCAGGGACAAGAGCGACAGCAGCGCTGCGACTGACCACAAGGCGATGCGTGGATCCTTGCCGACCAATTGCGAGACAGCGAAGATCGGGGCGAGCAGTCCTGGCAACAGCCACGACCGAATGCCGACAATGTATTCCCAAGGTACCAGACCAGTGCCGGACGCCAGCCGATGCGCCTGCTCGAGGTATTGGAACTCCTCGTCGGGAAACAGCGGATCTGGTATGAGATAGAAGGCGCCAAGCCGCGCGATCAGCCCTACACAGCAGAGCAGCAGGGCGATCCAGCGCAATGGCATTCTGGCTGCCGCCGTTGTTCTACTCGTGGGAGCGCGCGCGGTCATCAGCCGTTCAACGACCCGGCCCGGAGGGTGGAGCGAGCTGTTTCAATGTTGGATCGTCAGCCCGATGTTACTCTGGAGAGTGGTTGCGACGAGCCCTGTCATCGGGCTGACCGGAGCCCATTTGTAGTTTGCCTGGATGGTCACGACGCTGCCGACTGCGATGCCGTTGGAGAAGGCGACTGTGATGTAGCAGACGGTCCCTGCCGGAACACTCGTACCGGCCAGGTAACCGAGGCAACTCGAACTCGAACTGCCCAGGGTTGCCGAAGTCGCGATTTTGAATTGCGCAAGCACGTTGGCGGTGGTTAGCGAAGCACTGTTGACCGAGGCCCAGCGCGCCGCCCGGTAGATCCCGTAATCGAGGCCCCGCTGGGTGAGATAGAGCAGACCGATGTCAAAGATGGCGAACAGCAGGATCAGCAGGACCGACCCGACCGCCGCAAATTCCAACGCAGCCACGCCGCGGCGATCTGCGTACAACCGGGGCCACATGGCAAGCCACACCCTCACGCGACCCGCGCCAGGCCGGCGGCCGATAGCGTGATGGTCTGCCCGACCCAAGCCACACTGAACGGTAGCTTGACGGTGATGGACGCGTTCACCGAAAGGTAGCTCTCGACCGTTTGGCTGGCATTCGAACAACTGCCGTTGTTGTTTGGCTGAGACGGCGTGCCGGTAGGGGGGTATCCGGTAGCGGGTGTGATGCAATACTGGGTGATCGTCGCTGTCACCGTGGGGGTGGTCCCGGTTCCATAGCTGGACGTGGCGGCAGTCTGCACAGCCGGACCGGTCACGGCGCCATAGTTCGCGTAGGCGTAGAAGAACGCCTGGTGCATGACCTGGTCGAGCCGGCCGCGCGCAAAGACCAGCTGGGCCGCGTCGACGGCGCCCAGCGTCATCGGTAGCAGGATAAGACTGGCGATCAGCGCAAGCTCGATGCTGATCGAGGCGGCACGGTCCCGGATGAGGCTACACCCACGCTGCCTCATTGTAGGAGCGAGACTTGGCTCGAACCGCTGCTTCCGGTCGTCAGCAGCAACTGCAGGCTCGCAGCCCCGATGACGGAGATGGTGCTGGCGACAACGCTGAGACTGGAGAGGGGCGCCGCGACGACCTGCGCGGCGTTGCTCAACTGGATCGAACCACATGGTGCGTAGATCGCGCCAGATGCGATCAGCGCGGATCCGCCGTTGAAGGTGATTGCACCATTCACGTTGGACCCAGAAATCGCCGTGTTCGGGCAAGCCTGCCAGAACAGCAAGCCTGACATCGCCGTGGCAGGTGACAAAGGAGGCGCCGACAGGGTCCCCGCGGCGTTGTTGGACCATGTGAACGATCCGGCGGGCGTGCTGGCAGTCGCGCCCATCATGATGAAGGTCACCGCAGCACCCAAGCTGACAGTGGCGTTCTGGATCGATACGTTACCGGTAAAGATGTAGGTGCCCGGTGCAAACGTGTCGGTGCTGCCGTTCCCCCCGATCGTCGTGGTGCCGCAGTACGTTCCAGGGACCAAAGCAAAGGGGGTGGCTTTATAGTAATTGTAGGTCGCGTTGGTGAAAGTACAGGCACCGGCTGATGGCAGCGTCCAGTTGCCGGCATCCGGATCCGCCTGGGCGGCAGCGCCGGTGGTGGGAGCTGGCGTTATGATATCAAGACCGGCCAAAGCAACGCCGCCAGAGGTGCCGACGGTTTTCGCAATGATGCTACCGGTGTTGAGCGAGAGCGAACTGCTGGATGTCGAGTCGGAAAAGACGCCGCAACCGACTGCGATGACGCTGCCTACGCCGCTGACGCTCAGCGCGGGTGCCGCGGTGGGATTGAGCGCCAGAACGCAGGGTGAGCCGGGAATCAGGCCGGCCGTTGCCGTCGCCTGCAGTGTGACGCCAGCTTTGTTGACCATTTGGACGAAATAGGTGCTTGCCACGCTGGAGAGCGTCACGGTGACAGTCGAATAGTCCGCCGCCACCGACACGACCGGCGTAGCCATCGTGCCAACCAGGGAGCCGCCACCGCTGGCAGCATTCGCCTCGTTCGTTGCCAAGGTGACGTACGAGGCCGGAGCGCCCGTCTGCATTGCCGTGTTCGACAGCTGCAGCGCCGCGGCGTAGGCCGCCGCGTCCGCCGCGATCTGCAGCCGGTGCTGCTCCAGCAGCCATACGCTGGCATCGGCCCCAAGTGCGACCGCGCCCAGCATTGGCGCAGCTAGCATAGCCATCATCAAGGCCACGGTTCCGCGCGATGATTTACCCAGCCCACCGAAGGCGGACGAAAGCCGGCGAAGGATCATGGACGTATGATAGGTCTCATGTGCTTAACCCAAGGTTGACGGGCGACGACATTTATCGCTGAGCGGTTAACCCGCCGCTTACCCAATCGCGGCGATACTCCGCTTCATGCCAGGTGCCGCGACATTGGGATGGATCGAGCAGGTGCGCGACGGCCACTGGCTGCGGGCCGACACCGTCGTTCGCCGTGCCCGTGTCCTGTTCGTGATCAATCTGATCCTGGCGGGCTGGGCCGCGACGATGCTGCAGCGGGTCGACCCCGCCCAAGCCGTGTCCAGCGACTTCGTGAGCTTCTACGCTGCCGGCACCCTGGCGCTGGAGGGGCGGGCAGCCGGCGCTTACGAGCTAGGCACCCACCAGCAGGCGGAGGCCGCGGTCGTGGGGCCGGGCCGCGGCTACCAGTTCTTCTACTACCCGCCGCCCTACCTCGTAGTGTGCTCGGCATTGGCGACGTTGCCCTACCCGGTCGCCTTTGCCGCGTTCGAGGCTGTCACACTCGGCCTGTTCCTGCTTGCGATGCACCGGCTGTGCAGCCCGCTCAGTTGGCGCGTCTGGCTGTGGCCAGTTTTGGCCTTCACGCCGCTGTTCTGGACGATTGGGCTGGGTCAGAACGCCTTCCTGACCGCGGCCTTGCTGGCGGGCGCCACGCTTCTGGCAGACCGGCGGGCAACGCTGGCCGGGGTACTGTTCGGCGCGCTTTGCTTCAAGCCGCATTTGGGGCTGCTGGTGCCGGTCGCGCTCATAGCTGGAGGGCGGTGGCGAAGTGTTGCGGCAGCCGGTTGCACGGTGGCAGCCTTGGCCATTGGGTCTTGGCTGCTGTTTGGCTCCCCGAGCTGGATAGCCTACCTCCACGCTTTCCTCGGCTCAGGGGAAACCTATGGGTGGGGCCGGATTGCGTTCGCCGGCATGGTCAGCCCGTTCGGGGCAGCGCGCTTGGCCGGCGCGCCGATCGATTTGGCGCTGGTTCTACAAGGGGTGATGACGCTGTTGGCCGCCATCGCCGTGGGCTGGGCATGGCGGTGCAGTGATCGTCAGGCAGTGCGTTCCGCGGCCCTGCTGGCGGGAACCATGGTCGCGCTGCCGGTGATACTCCTGTATGATCAGATGATCACCCTCGTCGCGCTGGCATGGCTTGCTCGCGAGGTGCGCGTATCAGGCCCGCTGCCGTGGGAGAAGCTCGTGCTCGCCGCCGCCTATCTTCTACCACTACTCGGTTTTCCACTCAGCTTGCTGTGGAGCATACCTGTGGCGCCACTTGCTGCCACGATGCTACTTGCGCTGTGTGCCGTACATACCTGGGTTGGCGGGCGTCGATCGAACCGACGCACGAACATCGTGCGTCGCGGCAAGGGTGGCAGCTTGTCTGGCCCAGGGGAGCTGACAGTAAGCGCCAGGCTGGCGCTGGAGGTCGGCGCGGGAGGAACCGGCCGAGTTCGTTCGGGCCGACAACATCCAATGACCGCGACACGTCCGATGCCGGGGCCAGTCATAATGTTCATGCGCTGCAGCTTGCCAGTGGTGCTCACCGCCGGGCTCGTCGGCTGTGGGGGGCAGCAGCGGCAGGCAACGACCATCACGGAGCCCCAAGGCCTGCCGGGCACACCGGAAGAATCCCTGGTCCGCATGGGAGATTCGATGCGCCAGAGTGGCGACCTGAACGGAGCGTCGGACTTCTATCTGGCCGCGATCGCCCGTGATCCATATGACGCCGCCCCGTTGCTGCGGTTGGGAGACACGCAATTGGTGCTCGGTGCATCCGAGCGTGCCGAACAGTCGTTCCGGGCCACGCTCGCGCTGGCACCAGGCAACCGGGAGGCGAGTGTCGGCTTGGCGATCGCTTTGCTCTCCCGCGGGGATCCGGCGGCGGCGTTCACGTATATCGGGCCAGTTGCGCGGACGTCGCATAGCCCGCGCGTGTTACGCAACTACGGGGTCGCACTGGACATGCTGGGTCGTTCGGCCGAAGCACAGGCGGTGTATCGCCATGCGCTGAAGGAGACGCCGGCGGATCCCGACCTGCACGGCAACCTCGCGCTGTCCCTCGCCACCTCCGGCGATATGGCGGGCGCCGAGACGGAGATCAGGGCCGCGGTCAACTCGCCGAATGCACCGGAGCGGGAGTCGATGAACGAAGTCATGCTGCTGGCGATGGCTGGCAAGGACGGAGAAGCGCGGGCAGCTGGCCTGAAATTGGCCGATCCAGGCAGGACCGAGGTGTTGCTCGAGCAAGGGCACCGGGCGGCAGCGGCCCAGGATCCAGGAGCGCGGGCCGCAGCGCTCGGCACCATCACTGCGCAGTCTTCGCCGGGTCTGCCGTAGCAGGCGTGGTCGGCTGCGGCGTCAGCGGCCCTTGCAGCAAGTCCGAGCCCGCGTCCGACGCTGCCGTCCCTGTCGAAGCCGGCAGACTGACCGGTGCCGCGCTGCCGGCGCCAAGCCCGGAAGCAGCCTGAGCGGTTGTCGGGACAGCCGTTTCGGTCCGGCTGTAATAGCGCTCGATGGCCCGGCCGACCGGGAGAGCGGCACCGGGCGGCAGTGGGCGTCCGCGTTGCAAGTCCTCCTTGCTAACGGCCATTTGCTGAATAGCGTTTGCGACCGCGCAGCCCGGCGGCATCGAACGCTGGCGGAACGTATCGTCGCCCGGCCAGTTGTCACGCGGGACAGGCTGGCCTGGCGCCAGACAATCGGTGGCGACAAGCCGGCGCGTCGTCACCTGCAGCATCGCGACGTCGGCCGTGCCGGCGGTTGGCTCCGTTGCGACCGACACGAAGCGGTGCAACTCGGCCCCCACCTGCTGCGCCCGAGCCTCGGTCGTCGTGGTCGACCCCACCAGAGAGAGGCTGGAGAGAGCCGGCAGCTCGCTACGCAGTGCGCTCAACGTTGCGATGCTGCCCGGCGTCAGAACGGCGGAGTTCACCTGAAATGCCAGCGGTATCTGTCGCGTCAAATCCTGCTGCACGTACATGCTGGCATTCGGTATCGGGCGGTCGACGCAGCTACCGAGCACGACCGTCAGGCCTATGCCGAGGAAGCGCCACGGGGCGAATCGGATACGTCGCATGGTCAATTCACCACGAACCCACCTGCGCTGCCGGAGTGGTTGCGGTTCGACTCATCGTCCGTCGGCAGCGGCAACGCCTGGGGCGAGGACACCGGTTCCGACACGTAGGGCGTGATCAGGATCACCAGTTCGGTCTCGCCGCGCTGGTAGACGCGGGAGCGGAACAGCGCGCCGAGGATTGGGATATCGCCCAGGAACGGGTAGCGGTCCAGCTGACTGGAGACGGTGCGGGTAAACAGCCCGGCGATCGCGATCGTCTGCCCGCTCGCCAGCTCGACCGTCGTTTCGGCGCTACGGGTGGTGAACGCCGGCACGCTCGTACTGTCGATCGTGACGGCGTTGGAGGTGTCGATCTCGCTCACCTCCGGATGCACGTCCAGAGCGATCCGGTTGCCCGGCAGCAAGGTCGGGGTGAACGAGAGCGAGACGCCGTAAGGCTTGTATTCGATCGTGGTGACGCCGAGGCTTTGCGGCACTGGGATCGGCACCTGGCCGCCCGCCAGGAACTTGGCAGTGCGGCCGGATACAGTGGTCAGGTTCGGCTCGGCGAGCAGGCTGAGCACTTGTTCGCGTTGCAGCGCATTGATCAGCGCGTCGGCATTGATGGCTTTGCTCGTGACGCTCGCCCCGCCGAGCCCGTAATTTTGTGCGAGATTGATGCCGTTCAGGATGTTGGTGCTGCTTTGCAGGAAGCCACCTGTCAGCAGGCTCAGGCCGAAGCTGCCGGTCTTGGTCGCGACGTTCCAGTTGATGCCGAGCGTGTTCAGAGCCGTGCGCGAGACTTCCGCGATGCGGACGCGCAAGGTGATCTGTTGGCTGCCGAGGAACTGCGTGCGATCCAGCGGCGTGCGGTTGGAGGTGTTGAATGCGCCCGCCGAGCCCAGAGCGCCCAATGCCTCACCGGGCCCGGCCACGGTGCCAGAAACGACGAGCCGGTCGCCCAGGAAGCTGAGCGAGACTGCCGCACCTGGTGCGGCCCGCGCACCCTGCGGGGCCGAGGCGCTGTGGACCACTCGGATGTTGAGCGTGCCAGCGCTGCTGTCCTTGGAGACGGCGGTGATGGACGTCGTGCCGATCTTGCGGCCGTACACATAGATCATCCGCGGCGAGACGATTTGGGCGTCCGCTACGGCGGCGTCCGCTACCAACACGTTGGTGGCATCCTTGTCGAGCCGGAACAGGCGTCCCACGCCAACCGGCAGAGTTACCGCAGTCTGCACCCCCCCGACCGCCTGTTGCGCCTGGGCCGCCGGGCCAGGCAGCACAGCCCCGGCAAGCAGGCCAAGGCCGAGCGCCACCAAGGCCGAGCGGAAGGAGCGTAGGCGCAGGAGGCTGCGGCCTAAGCCCACTTGTATGGTCGCTTGCATCGGCTTTCGATCTGCGGTCAGCCGAGGGGCGTGAAGGTGATGCGGTGCATCGGCCCCGCGACGGCGGCGCGGGGCGTCCCGGGCGACGGGGGTGCAAACAGACGCCGGGCCGCCGCGAGCACCAGCGCCCGGTATGCCAGGTTGAGCGGCGGAGTATGGGAATGGTAGTCGCCGATGGCCTGGAGCAGGTCGCCTCGTGTTTCCACGAGGTAGGTGCGCAGGATCGCGCCGCCGGCCGACACGTTGAAGCACCTGTCGGTCAGCAACCGTGCCCGCACCTGCGGCACCGTGGTGTGCATGGCCCAGGCGATCGCGGGAAGCCAGCGCGTGTTTACCTGCATCGGGCCGAGATCTTCCGAACCATCCAGGTTGCGGGTGGCTTGGCCGGTTCGGCCGCCTTCGACGAGGGCAATGGCGGGCATCACGCGCGGGGGTAGTTGGTTCATCGACGCCACGAGGGCCATGCACGCGAGCAATGGGGTGGCCATGGGTATTGACGGCTTCCATTGTTGGCCGGCGAGGCGAAGCGCACTTCCCGACGGCAGTCATACTAGCGTATGACTAAGCCGTGGACTTATCAATAGTTAAATTGCAACTGTGTGGTCGAGGAGTGCAGACGCCAACATTCCGCCAGCAGATCATGGCGACTTGGTACCACTCGAACCTGTCGTGAAGTGGGCCCTCGGTCCGACATGATGCCGAGTTCGAGGGAACCCGTGAAAGCGCTAGCGCAAACGGCGCCGCACGGGTCTGGGCGATCGCATTCGGCTTCTTCCCCCTCGCCCCTTGAGGGAGAGGGCAGGGGGTGAGGGGTGCGAACGCGTCCTGCGGTTCGGTGCCAGCAGCAAAGCGGCCCTCACCCCGACCCTCTCCCGTGAAGAACGGGAGAGGGAGAAATTAAGTGCGATTGCTCTGCCTTTACGGTAGCGGGCGGTGAGTTCTACAGCCTCGTCATTCCCAAGTCAGTGCGCCGCCGTTCTGATATTCTATGACGCGGCTCTCGAAGAAGTTCTTCTCCTTCTTCAGATCCATCGCCTCCGACATCCAGGGGAACGGGTTGGCGGTCTCGGCAAATACGGCGGCCAATCCGATCTGGGCACAGCGGCGATTCGCGATGAAGCGCATGTACTCCTCGCACAACCCGGCGTTCAGGCCGAGGAAACCGCGGGGCATCGTGTCGCGGCCATAGGCGGCCTCGAGGTCCGCGGCCTGCTTGACCATGGCGCGGACCTCGTCCTGGAAGTCCGCCGTCCACAAGTCGGGGTTCTCGGCCTTGATCTGATTGATCACGTCCACGCCGAAGTTCAGGTGCAGGCTCTCGTCGCGCAGGATGTATTGATACTGCTCGGCGATCCCCACCATCTTGTTGCGGCGGCCGAGCGAAAGGATCTGTGCGAAGCCGGTGTAGAACCACATGCCTTCGAAGATCACGTAGAACGCGATCAGGGTGCGCAGGAAGGCCTGGTCGGTTTCCGGCGTGCCGGTCTGAAAGCCGGGATCGTCCAGGTGCCGGGTGAACTCCAGCGCCCAGGCCGCTTTCGCGGTGATCGACGGCACCTCGCGATACATGTTGAACAGCTCGCCCTCGTCCAGGCCCAGGCTCTCGACGATGTATTGGAAGGTGTGGGTGTGGACTGCCTCCTCAAAGGCCTGGCGCAACAGGTACTGGCGGCATTCCGGGTTGGTCAGGTGCCGGTAGATCGCGAGCACGATGTTGTTGGCGACCAGGCTCTCCGACGCCGCGAAGAAACCAAGATTGCGTTTGATCGCGCGGCGCTCGTCTTCCGAGAGGCCGTCGCGCGACTTCCACAGCGCGATGTCCGCCTGCATCGACACCTCCGTCGGCATCCAGTGGTTGTTGCAGGCGGCGGTGTACTTGTCCCAGGCCCAATGATACTTCATGGGCAGCAGCTGGTTCACATCGGCGCGGCAGTTGATCATCGCCTTCTCGTCGACGGAGACGCGGCCCGGCGCAGCGACTGCGGCATCCGCATCGGCCCAGTCCAGCGCGGCGCTCACTGGCAAGCCTCGCAGCTCGGGTCTTCGATCGAGCAGGCCGGTCCCGCGGCTTGACCCACCGCCACGGCGTTCAGCTTGCCGTCCGTTCCGCGCAGCGTGGATTTCTCGACGTGCGACGCCGAGCGCGACCGCAGGTAGTAGGTCGTCTTCAATCCCCGTTCCCAAGCCAAGCGATAGAGTGCGTCCAGCCTCTTGCCGGATGGGTTGGCGATGTAGAGGTTGAGCGATTGCGATTGGTCGATCCACTTCTGCCGCCGGGCCGCCGCCTCGATCAGCCAGCTCGAGTCGATCTCGAATGCGGTCGCGTACAGCGCCTTGATCTCGGCGGGGATGCGGTCGATCTCGCGCACGGCACCGTCGAAGTATTTCAGGTCCGACACCATCACCTCGTCCCAAAGTCCGGCCGCCTTCAGGTCGCGGACCAGCCCGGCGTTCACCACGGTGAAGTCGCCAGACATGTTCGATTTCACGAACAGGTTTTGGTACGCCGGCTCGATCGACTGCGACACCCCGCAGATGTTGGAGATCGTCGCGGTGGGTGCGATCGCCATGGTGTTGGAGTTGCGCATCCCGACAGTCCGCACCCGCTCGCGCAGGCCCGACCAATCCAGACTGGCGGACCGGTCCAGCGCCAACTCGCCGCGCGCTTCAGCCAAAAGCTCGATCGAGTCGAGCGGCAGCACGCCTTGCGACCACAGCGATCCCTGGAAGCTGGGGTAGCGGCCACGCTCGGCAGCCAGCTCGACAGAGGCGGCGATGGCGTGGAAGCTCACCACCTCCATGCTCTCGTCGGCGAACCGCACCGCCGCTTCGGAGGCGTAGGGTAGGCGGAGGGTCTGCAACGCGTCCTGGAAACCCATGATGCCGAGGCCGACCGGGCGATGCTTCAGGTTGGACCGCCGCGCCTCCGGGATCGTGTAGAAGTTGATGTCGATCACGTTGTCCAGCATGCGCATCGCGGTCTTCACCGTGGCGGCAATCCGGTCGTGGTCGATGCCGTCCGCCCCGACATGCGCGGCCAGGTTGACGGAGCCGAGATTGCAGACCGCGACCTCGTCGGCCGACGTGTTCAGCGTGATCTCCGTGCAGAGATTGGACGAATGCACCACGCCCGCGTGGCGCTGCGGCGAGCGGATGTTGCAGGGATCCTTGAAGGTGATCCACGGGTGCCCGGTCTCGAAGATCATGGTCAGCATGCGCCGCCAGAGCTCCGTGGCGCGCACCTGCTTGGCTACCGTCAGTTCACCGCGCGCCGCCCGGGCCTCGTAGGCCTCGTACGCGGCATCGAACGCCGGGCCGTATAGGTCGTGCAGGTCGGGGGTTTCGTCGGGGGAGAACAGCGTCCAGCCGGCATCGGCCGCGACCCGGCGCATGAACAGGTCGGGCACCCAGTTGGCGGTGTTCATGTCGTGGGTGCGGCGGCGGTCGTCGCCGGTGTTCTTGCGCAGGTCGAGGAACTCCTCGATGTCCACGTGCCAGGTCTCGAGATAGGCGCACACCGCGCCCTTGCGCTTGCCGCCCTGGTTGACGGCGATGGCGGTGTCGTTGGCGACTTTCAGGAATGGGACGACGCCCTGGCTCTCGCCGTTGGTGCCCTTGATGTGGGCGCCCAGGCCGCGGACCTGCGTCCAGTCGTTGCCCAGCCCGCCGGAGTATTTCGCCAGCAGCGCGTTGTCCTTGATGGATTTGAAGATGCCATCCAGGTCGTCCGGCACGCTGGTCAGGAAGCAAGACGACAGCTGCGGCCGTAGCGTGCCGGCGTTGAACAGCGTCGGCGTGGAGGCCATGAAGGCGAACGACGACAGCAGGTCGTAGAACTCGATCGCCTTCGCCTCGCGGTCGATCTCGCGGATGGCGAGCCCCATGGCGACGCGCATGAAGAAGGCCTGCGGAAGCTCGAACCGGGTGCCGCGGACGTGCAGGAAGTAGCGATCGTACAGCGTCTGCAGGCCAAGATAGTCGAATTGCAAATCGCGTTCGGGCTGAATGGCGGCGCCGAGGCGGTCGAGGTCGAACCGGCCCAGTTCCGGATCCAACCGCTCGGCGGCGATGCCGATTTTCACGTAGCCGCGGAAATACTCGGCGTAGCGGCCGGCCATCTCGCTATGGGTGGCCTGGTCGGGGTGGCCGGCGACGTGGCTCAGCGCCTCCCGCCGCACTTTGTCGAGCAGCAGGCGGGCGCTGACCTTGGAATAGTTCGGCTCCGTCTCGATCAGCGTCCGCGTTGCCAGGATGGGCGCGAGTTCGAGTTCTGCGACCGGGATGCCGTCGTATAGGTTGCGCCGCGTTTCGGCGACGATCGGTCCGGGCAATACGTCGGCCAAGCCGCGGCAGGCTTCCTCGACCAGCGCGGCCAGGCGGGCGGTGTCCAGGGGCGCCAAGCTCCCGTCGGCCGCCTTCACCCGTAGCGCCGGCGCCAGGGCGGGCTCGGCCAGCTCCGACTTGCGGGCGCGTTCGCGGGCCCGTTCCTCACGATACAGCACATACGCGCGAGCGACCTTGTGATGCTCGCCGCGCATCAGCGCCAGTTCGACCTGGTCCTGAACGTCCTCGATGTGGAAGGTGCGGCGTGCGTCCGCCCGGCGCGTGACGCTGGTCACGATCTGCGCCGTGAGGTCGGCCACGACGTCATGGATGCGTCGCGAAGCGCCCTGACTGCTTCCTTCGACCGCTAGGAATGCCTTGGTCAACGCCGCGACGATTTTCGTGGCGTCGAACGGCGTGACCTCGCCGTTGCGGCGGATCAGCTGGTAGTCCGACGCCGGGTCGGACACCCAGCTGGGCAGGCCGTTGGTGGCCGGCACGGGCGTCAGGGCGGCGTCGAGCGACATGGACATCTGCAAGAACCCCATCGATGTGGGGCGAAGTGCCAATGGGTCACTGGACGGATCACGGACAAGGTCCGCGCCACCGGCCAGCAATCCAAAAGGGACACCCCGCCCTAGGACAACACGCTGTCACGGCAGGTCTCCTGGCTCGCGGGTCATCGCCTCTGTCCGGCCTTCCCGAAGCGGTGTGGCTTCAGTGACGCAGGGTGGACAAAGGCTCGCCGCTGACAGTTGCGGGGGCAGCCCCGGCCTTGCCTTTCGGCGCACCGGGTTCCCTCTTAGCCCCTGATCTTGCGATGCAAGGGACCGTGACACCCACATATAGTGTTTCAGTGGAGCTTCTTCGTCAAGCCGAGATTGCAAGCCACGTCATGCGTCCGCCATCGCGCACACCCGTCCGATCTGTTCCATTTCGCAGTCGTCGCGAGTAATCTCTGCTCAGGTGCGGTGGCTGCGAACCCACCAGCGCAGCGTCACCGGCCACGCCGGGCGAGATCGACCATTTCTGACGGAGCCTCTCCAATGAAGCTTTCCATCAACGGCGAGAGCCACAGCTTGGACCTGCCGGAGGATATGCCGCTGCTCTGGGTGCTTCGGGACGTGGTCGGCCTCACGGGCACGAAGTTCGGTTGCGGGATCGGCCAATGCGGCGCCTGTACGGTGCATGTGGATGGCGAGGCGGTCCGGTCCTGCCTGTTGCCGATCGGCACGCTGGGCGATCGCAACGTCACCACCATCGAGGTCATCGGTGCCACCCCGATCGGCGCGAAGGTGCAGCAGGCCTGGTTGGGCAAGGAAGTCGTGCAGTGCGGCTACTGCCAGTCCGGCCAGATCATGGGGGCCGCCGCGTTGCTGGCCCAGATCCCCAAACCGACCAATGAGCAGATCGACTCGGCCATGGCCGGCAACATCTGTCGATGCGGTACCTATGTGCGGATCCGCGAGGCGATCCACGCTGCGGCGGAGGGCTAGGCCATGACACGCAAACAGGTCCTGACCTCGCGCCGCTTCGTCCTGCGGGCCGGCCTGGCCGTGGGCGGCGGATTGATGCTGGACGTTTACGTGCCGGGGCTCGTCCGCGCGGCCTCGCCAGACCCGGCGACCGACGCCCCCTTCGCGCCCAACGCCTTCATCCGGATCGACAAGACGGGGGCGGTCACGCTGATCATGCGGGATACCGAGGTCGGGCAGGGGATCTACACCTCGATCGCCATGCTGATTGCCGAGGAGTTGGAGGTCGGCCTCGACCAACTGACCGTTCAGGCGGCGCCCCCCGACATCAAGCTCTATGTCAATCCGCTGCTGGGGGACCAGGCCACGGGCGGATCCGCCTCGATCCGCGCCGGGTGGCAGAGCATGCGGGAGGCGGGCGCGGTAGCCCGCACCATGCTGATCGCGGCGGCGGCGGCCAATTGGGGCGTCGACCCGGCGGACTGCAAAGCCGAGCGGGCTGTGGTGACCCATGCAGCCTCCGGGCGGAGCGCCGGCTACGGTGAATTGGCCGAGGACGCTGCCAAGCAGCCGATGCCAGCGAATGTGGCGTTGAAGGACGCCGCGCAATTCAAGCTGATCGGGACCTCGCCCCAGCGGTTGGACACGCCGCCCAAGGTCAACGGCACCATGGTGTTTGGCATCGACGTGAAGGTGCCCGGCATGGGCATCGGCACGGTGGCCGCCAGCCCGGTCAAGGGCGGCAAGGTGCTGCAAATGGACGAAGCCGCCGCCCGCAAGGTGCCCGGCGTGCGCGACGTGGTGCGGCTGGACGATGTGGTGGCCGTGATCGGTGACCACATGTGGGCGGCCAAGCAGGGGCTGCAGGCCGCCAATATCGTCTGGGATGACGGTCCGAACGTCAGCGTGTCCACCGCGACCATGATCCAGGCGCTGCACGATGCCTCGCAAAACACCGGCGTGATCGCCAAGCAGGAAGGCGATCCCGCCAAGGCGATTGCGGCCAGCGCCAAGAAGTTGGACGTGATCTATCAACTGCCCTTCCTGTCCCACGCTCCGATGGAGCCCATCAACACCACCCTGCACGTCCGTCCGGATGGCGCGGAGCTGTGGGTGGGAACCCAGGTCCCCGCCCGCGCCCAGGCCGCTGTCGCCAAGGAGACCGGGCTGCCGCTGGATAAGGTGGTCGTCCACAACCAGTACATGGGCGGCGCATTCGGGCGGCGCCTGGATGTGGACAGCATCAGCCAGGCGGCCCGCATCGCCAAGCATGTCAACTATCCGGTGAAGCTGATCTGGACCCGCGAAGAGGACATGCAGCACGACTACTACCGGCCCTATTACTATGACCGGGTGTCTGGCGGCCTGAACGCGGATGGCGCCATCACCGGTTGGACCCACCGGACGACCGGGTCGTCGGTGATGGCACGCTGGGCGCCGCCGGGCATGAAGATGGGCGGTAAGCTGGACCCGGACACCGTCGAATGCTCGGTCGAAACGCCGTACGATCTGCCCGTGCACCAGGTGGAATGGGTGCGTTCCGAGCCGGCTGCGTTGACCACGGCGTGGTGGCGCGGCGTAGGCCCGACGCACAACGTGTTCATTGTGGAAAGCTTCGTCGACGAGCTCGCGTCGGCGGCTGGAAAGGACCCGCTGGCATTCCGGCGCGGCCTGCTGGCGAAGAACCCGCGCGCGCTTGCGGTGCTCAACCTGGCGGCGGAGAAGGCCGGCTGGGGCTCGCCCGTGGGGCCAGGCGTCGGCCGAGGCATCGCCCTGCAATTTGCGTTCGGCACTTATCTCGCGACGGTGCTGGAGATCGAGGTGTCCAAGGCCGGCGATATCCGGTTGCTCAAGGCCAATGCCGCGGTGGATTGCGGCCCGGTGGTCAACCCGAACACCGTCGAGGCACAGATCCAGGGCGGCCTCATCTTCGGCCTGACCATGGCGCTGTATAGCGAGATCACCGTGACCAGTGGCCGCGTGGATCAGAGCAACTTCCACGACTACCGGATGATGCGCATCAACGAGGCCCCGGAGATCGCGGTCCACATCGTGCACAACCCCGACGCCAAGATCGGCGGCATGGGTGAAACCGGGACGGCCATCGCCTCACCGGCATTGGCCAATGCGATCTACGCTGCGACCGGGCGGCGCTTGCGGCGGATACCATTCGCCACCGGTCAGCTGGTGGGGGCGTGAGCATGCGCCGGATCCTGCCGTTGGTGGCGCTGCTGATTTCGTCGGTCATAGGTCAGGCCTACGCCGCGACAGACCAGGTCGCACGGGGCGAGTATCTTACGCGCGCCGCGGACTGTGTCGCCTGTCATTCGGGACCGGGCCGGGCTGCCTGGACCGGTGGTCGCGAGTTCGTGCTGCCCTTCGGGAAGATCTACTCGCCCAACATCACGCCCGACAAGGACACCGGCATCGGCCAATACACCGATGCCGAGTGGATCAGCATGATGCATTCCGGCGTCGGCCATGACGGCAAGCATTTGTATCCGGTGATGCCCTACAATTCCTACACGCGTGTGACGGACGAGGACGCGCTGGCGATCAAGGCTTATCTGTTCACCCTGCCGGCGGTGCATGCCGAGCCGGTCCCGAACCAGCTTGGTTTTCCGTACAACCAGCGTTGGCTGATGTTCTTCTGGAACCTGTTCAACAATCCCGGCAGCCGGCTGGAGGCGAACACCGCCAAGACCGCCGATTGGAATCGCGGCGCCTACCTGGTCGAAGGACTCGGCCACTGCGCGCAATGCCACACGCCACGCAACTTCATGCAGGGGCTCAGCAGCAAAGCATTCGCCGGAACGGTGCAGGAGGGCTGGCTCGCTTACAACCTGACCTCCGACAAGGAGCACGGCCTGGGCGGCTGGTCCGACACACAGCTCGAACAGTATTTGTCGACCGGTCATGCGGACGGCCGTGGCCCGGCATCCGGACCGATGGCAGAGGCCGTTTCAAACAGCCTTCGCTACCTGACGCCACAAGATATCCACGCGATGGTAGTTTATCTCCGTGACATCCCCGCCCGTGACGACGGGCCGCCCGCAACCGGTACGCCCCTTAGTCCGCCGGTGATCGATCCCCGTGGGCAGCGCATTTTTGTCGAGGCTTGCGCCGGCTGCCACTTGCCGAACGGTCAGGGACGGCAATCACCCTGGGCCGCGCTCGCCGGCAGCCATAGCGCGGGTGACGTGGATGGCGGCAACATCGTCCAGGTACTCACCCATGGCACGCAGATCGAAACCGCCGACGGCTTGATGTTCATGCACGCTTTCGAGCGCGCCTATACTGATCCGGAACTGGCAGCCGCGGCGAACTACACGATCGGAGAGATCGGCGGCCGGGTTGGCAAAGTTACGCCAAAGCAGATCCACGACGCGCGGCCCGTAGCTGGCCAGCAGATGCAAGCGCCGGGAAGCTGAGCCCGGTGGCCGGCCTACGTCGATGTAACGGCCGCCAGGGCCGCGCGGTAACAGCGCCTTGCTTGTTGCCTCGGTAGCTCATCCAGTCCGGCGCCGCCCTTTCCGTTCACGCCCAACTGCGCCGCCGCGAGTTCGCAAGCTTGGACCTGGTGCGCCACGGCTGCCGTCAGCCCAAGGCGGTTCGCGGCTGTGCTCGGGCGCGCATGGTCGAGTAGGAATGCTTCCCGCTCCGCAAAGCTGGCCACGGTTTGCGCCGCTGCATCGGCCGCAAGCCGCCACTCGCGGCGAAGCGCCATCGTCAGCCGCCAACCAAGCCGCGGTAGCAAGCTGCCCAGCACGTCAGCTTCGCGCACGACCGTTACCAAGGGGTCCTGCACGGCCTCATAGGCGGACCCGCTCGGAATCGTGGCGAGGATCAGTCGCTCCAGCGTGTCGATCGTGGCGCCATCCAGCCCTGCTTGTTCCCCGGCCAGCCGCATGGAAGCGGCCGCCTCCGCCTCCAACCGGCCGGTCAGGCACCGCGTCCCGTCATGACCGAGGTCGTGCCCCGACATCGCGACGACGACCATGATTGCCTGATCCGCGGTGATCATGCCTGAATCACGAGCTTCGCGCCCCAGCCAAGCCGCTGCCAGCATCGTTTCGGCGACGTGGTGCCGGTTGTGATACGGCAGCTCGCCGCCTTGGCGCGCCAAAGTATCCGCGGCTGCCAAACTCGCGAACGCGGTACGACGGGCCGCTCGGCACCAGCCGCCCGGCCCTGGGGCAAGCCAACTTAACGCCGCCGTGAGCGCTTTTTGCGTGCGGGGTGGCCTCTCGCGCATTGCAAGAAAAACTTGCTCGATCTCCGCCACACTAGGCGCGGGGCGGTAGATCATCAGCCGCGGGCCTGTCTTACTAGGAAATATAGTGGCCGCTGGAGGCCCATGATAATATCACAAACGATCGGCCGTTACCGGCACGAGGGCGGTGGTGCCGATATGCGGCAATGCATGCGATCATGTCGGAATCGTAAGAAGTAGGCAAGAGGTTGCGCAGGGTGACCGGCCGTTCGATGGTAAGCCGTCGTTGGATGAGCGCAGTCATGAAAACGCAGCGCGCTCGACCCAGGCGGCGATATCCAGAAGACGCATGTCCGTGCCGCGCTTGCCCACCAATTGCACGCCGATCGGCATCCCGCTGGGTCCGGTATGACCCGGCAGGTTTACGCAGGGAGCGTGCAGCGCCGTGAAGCTGGCGTTGAACACGGCGGAGCCGGTGTGCTGCAATCCGAGTGGCGCCTCGCCTGGTGAAGCCAAGGTCAGCAGGACGTCTATTTCGTCGAAGACGGAGTCGAACTCGAGCCGGCAGCGCTCGGCCAATCGCGCGTTGTGGCGATAAAGGTCCGGGCTGCACGCCTCACCGTCCGCGATGCGGCCGAAGCGCAGATCGGGGCTGATCTGATCGCGGCGGAAGCTTTTCTCCCAAGCCAAGCTGCGCGCGCCCTCCCACGCCGATATCCACCGTACGGCGTCGTTCAGGTCGTTGAAATGTCGCGGCAGTTCGTAGTCGATAAGCTTGGCGCCGCCCTTCGCGGCGGCGTTGGCCACCGCCTCGAGCGCCTCGAAGCTACCGGGACCGGCTTGCGAGGCGAACATTGTGCGCAAGATGCCGATCCGGGGCGCCGGCACGTTGTCGCGCTGGATTTTGGTGGGGCGTGTATCGGTCAGCACGGCGCGATAGAGCGCGATGTCATCCAGGCATCGCGCATAAATCCCGATGGTGTCCAGTGTGCCCGAAGTGAGCTTCGTGCCGGCGTAGCTGATCTCCCCCCAACTTCCCTTGAAGCCGTGTACGCCGCAAAACGAGGCCGGGCGGATCACCGAGCCCGAGGTCTGCGTACCGAGCGCCAGTGGCACCATGCCGGCCGCGACCGCCGCCGCCGAACCGGAGGAGGAGCCACCCGGCGTGCGTGCCGGGTCGTGCGGATTGGTGGTGGGGCCGAGCGCGCGGTTGGCGAACTCGCAGGTCACGGTCTTGCCGAGCACGATCCCGCCAGCGACCCGGCTGAGTGCGACCACGCTGGCATCCTGCGCCGGCACATTGTCGGCGTAGATCGGCGAGTTATAACGGGTCGCGAGCCCAGCTGTGGCAATGATGTCCTTGAACCCGAGCGGAATGCCGTGCAGCGGGCCGCGGCTGCCTCGTTCGTCCAGGCGTCGCGCCACGGCCAACGCTTCGGCCGCATCCACCTCGGCGAAGGCCTGCACGATTGGCTCCCGCTCGGCGATGCGGGTGAGGCAGGCCTGAAGGTGATCCTGTGCTGACAACGTGCCGGCCGCCATGGCGGCCAAAGCGGCGGTTGCGGTCAGCGGGGCATTGAGGTCGGTCATATGATCTACTCCGTGCGGCGGGTCGGCTGTTGCAATCCTTGCGCCGCCCCATGCTCCGGCCAAAGAACACGCTAACATGCGTTGGAACCCGCTCACCGGGTCGCAGTTTTACCCCATGGGCGCGCGCTCGCTATTTCGGCGTGCCGGGAACCCAGTGAGGCAAACCTTGTTGGTTGCTCTATCAGCACAGGAGATGAAGCTATGGACGAGAACCGGGTTGAGGGCACCGCAAAGGATATCGGCGGCAACATCAAGAGCGCCGTCGGCGACCTGACTGGGGATACCAAGACTCAGGCGTCTGGTGCCGTGGACCAAATGGTCGGAACTGCCCAGCAGGCCTACGGAAAGCTCAAGGATCAGGCGGGTGGCGCCGGAAGTGCGTTCGTCGACCAAATGGACGAAGTCAGCGCCTTCTTGGGTGACACGGTTGCAGAGCGTCCCTTGACCTCGCTCCTCGTCGCCGGAGCGGTTGGCTACGTGCTCGCGATGCTGATGCGCCGCTGACTGACCCTGCAAGGAGCCAAACGGCGTTCGGCTCCTTGCATCGTGACTGAAGGAGTGGCCCACTGCACTCCAAGCAGGAGTCGCTTTGATGGCTAGGGCGTTGATCGTTGCCGATGAACCGGCGGTGTCGCAGGTTTCAACCCTCTCTATCGATATTGGCGGCACGGGTCTGAAAGCCGGCATACTGGATTGCGATGGGTTGATGATTGCCGGCCCCACGAAGACAAGTACACCGCATCCGAGCCGACCAGATATCGTTATAGCAGCCATTGTGGATCTGGTTGCGCCGCTCGGCGAGTTCTCCAGGGTCTCGGTGGGGTTTCCGGGCGTTGTCCGCGGCGGGCGGACGTTGACTGCGCCAAACCTTGGCACCGACGTCTGGCACAATTATCCCCTGTCCGGAGAGATCGCTCGCCGCCTGGGCAAGCCGGTCCGCGTGCTGAACGATGCCAGTGTTCAAGGGTTGGGCGTGATCTCTGGCATTGGACTCGAGTGCGTCATCACGCTTGGCACGGGCTTCGGTTTCGCGCTGTTCGAGGACGGACTACTCGCTCCGCATCTGGAAATTGGCCAGCATCCGATCGCCAAAGACAAGACGTATGATCTCTATCTTGGCAATGCGGCTTTGCACAAGATCGGCCGTAAAAAATGGAATAAGCGCCTCCAGAATGCGATCGAAATTCTCGATACCTTGGTGACGTATGATTCCCTGCTGATTGGGGGCGGGAACGCGCAATCAATCGATTTCGATCTGCCGGCCAATATTCGAGTTGTCCCGAATGCGGCCGGAATCACCGGCGGAGTCAAACTTTGGTCACCGAAGTTGGACGTCATGTTCGACGAACGCGCCTCAGTCGGCCGCCCCCCGCCGAAGGGCGTCACGCCGGCTCCTGAAACCCCCTAAGCGCCACCGAGATAGGTTTTGATCAATCGAGGATCCGTCGCAAGGGTTGCGCCGGTCCCTTCGAGGGTTATCCGGCCGACCTCCAAGACGTAGCCGTAATCAGCAATCTTCAAGGCAGCGCGGGCATTCTGCTCGACCAGCAAGATAGCGCAGTCTCGCGATCTCAGGTCGGATATGATCGTGAAGATCTCCTTGACGATTAGGGGAGCCAGGCCAAGGCTCGGCTCATCCAGCATGAGGAGGTCCGGCTGGCTCATCAGCGCGCGCCCCATCGCAAGCATCTGACGCTCTCCCCCGGACAGCGTGCCGGCGAGTTGGCGTCGTCGGTCATACAGACGAGGAAACAACGCAAACACCTCGTCGGCCTGCTTGCGGTTCACGCTCGCCTTTTGACGGCGGAAGCGAAACGCTCCCAAGCGGAGATTGTCGTGGACAGAAAGGGAGGCGAACAACTCCCGCTTCTCGGGCACCAGTGACATACCGCCGCGCACGCGTGCTTCCACCGGAGTGCGGACGACATCTCTACCTGAAAACCTTATCGAGCCCACGCCACTATGGACACCCATGATGGCGTTCAGCAGCGTCGTCTTGCCGGCGCCATTGGGACCGATGACCGTAACGATCTGGCCGCTTCCGACCTTCAGCGTGACATCCTGCAAGGCGCTGACGCCTCGATAGGCGACATTCAACCCGGCGACTTCGAGGATCACGCCGCACTTCCCAGATAGGCTTCGATGACGGCAGGGTCGCGACCCACGGAAGCAGTGGGACCTTCTGCCAGCTTCGATCCGAAATTCATCACCACGAGCCGATCAGCCAGGCTCATGACGAACGCCATATCGTGTTCGACGAGGAGGATGGTCACGCCCTGTGACTGGAGCACCTTCAGCAACGAACCCAGCTCGATCTTCTCCGCATGGCGGAGACCGGCGGCAGGTTCGTCCAGCAGCAGCAAAACGGGGTCGAGGCAGAGTGCACGCGCGATCTCCGCGATACGTTGCTGTCCCAGCGCCAAGCTGCTGGCTGGCTGCGACGCCTTGGACGCCAGGCCTACGCGGTCGAGTTGTCGGTACGCTTCGGCGAAGAGCCTGGCCTCCTCCGCTCGGTCCAGCCGAAGCAAAGCCCTCAAAGGGCCGGCGCGGCCGCGTAGATGGGCGCCGATGGCGACATTCTCCAGCAGAGACATGCTGGGAACCAGCTTGACGTGTTGGAACGAGCGCGCGATTCCGAGCCTTGCTATTGCCGGGCCACTGAAACCGATGGTGCTCCTGTCCAGGAAGCGGACGGTGCCGGATGTTGGTCGTGTTACGCCGGTGAGCAGATTGAAGGTGGTACTCTTGCCGGCGCCATTCGGCCCGATCAGGCCGACAATTTCGCCCGAGTCGAGCGTGAACGAAAGGTCCGCCACGGCGACCAGGCCGCCGAACGTCTTTCGCAAGTTGTCAGCCTCGAGCAGGCATGTTCCTGCCGGAATCGCCGGTCGAACCGTGAGCGGAGGCGCATCATGCCGAGTGACGACGGCGCGCCACTTCCGCCGGTTCTGCAGGATAGTCCATAGACCGGCCGGCGCGGTCTGCAGCGTCAACACCAGCAGGGCTCCGAACACGATCGTCTCGTAGTTGCCTTGGCTTCCCAGCAATCGAGGCAGGATGTCTTGCAAGCGATCGTTGACGACGGTGACGAGCGCCGCCCCAAGGATAGCGCCCGCAAGGTTGCCCACCCCGCCAACGACTGCCATCAGCAAGTATTCGATGCCCGCGTTGATGCCGAACGGCGTCGGGCTGACGGAGCGCTGCATGTGGGCGTAGAGCCACCCCGCCAGGCCAGCCAAGACCGCAGCATAGGCAAATGCCAGCGTGCGCAATCCGGCAAGCCGTACTCCGAACGATGCCGCTGCTGCGGCGCCGCCTCGCAGGGCGCGAATGGCCCTCCCGACCCGGCTATCCAACAGGTTGCGCGTCAGCAGCAGCGACATCGCGACGGCGATCCACACAACGGGGAAATACGACCGGCTGTCGAGCAGTGCGATGCCGCCGATCCGCAGTGGTGGGATAGCCGAGATGCCGTCGTTGCGGCCGAGTATGTCCAGATTGCCGAAGACATAGAAGAAAGCCACGCTCCAGGCGATCGTGCCGAGCGCGAGGTAATGCCCCGACAGGCGCAGCGTCACCGCCCCGATCACGAGCGACATCAGCCCGCTCGCAAGCATTGCCATGGGAAGGCTGAGCCACGGCGACCAACCAGCCTGCGTCGTGAGAAGGGCGGTGGTGTAGGCGCCAAACCCCATGAAGGTGGCCTGACCGAATGACGTGATGCCGGCCATGCCGGTCAGCACGACGATGCCGATCGTGACCACGCTCGCAATGCCGGCATAGTCGGCCAGCGTCAGCCAGAAATTCGGGATGATGGGGAGGAGCGGCAAGCAGAGCCAAATCAGCAGAAGTGCCGCACCGCCGAGCCGCTTCACTCCTCGTCCTCGGCAACCGTGTTACGGATGGAGCGGAACAGCAGTACGGGAAGGATGACGGTGAAGACGATCACCTCCTTGAAAGCGGACGACCAGAACGCGGAAAAGCTCTCGACCACCCCGACCAAGATCGCCGCGAACGCCGCGATGGGGTAGCTGACGAGACCACCCACGATGGCCGCGACAAACCCCTTCAACCCGATGAGGAAGCCGCTGTCATAATAGACGGTCGTCAGCGGGGCGATCAGCACGCCGCCGAAGGCGCCGATGAGCCCCGCCATCCCAAACGCGACATGCCCCGAGAGCGCCGTCGAGATGCCGACCAGGCGAGCGCCGAGCCGGTTGACCGCGGTTGCGTGGAGCGCTTTGCCGAACAGGGTGTAGCGGAAGAAGGCGAGGAGCCCGATCATGATGAGAAGGGTGCTCGCGACGATCCAGACCGCCTGCCCTTGGATGGTCGTCGAACCCAGGGTCAAGACGGCATCCGAGAACGCGGTCGCACGGAAGCCCTCCGGCCCGAACACGACAAGCCCCATGCCCATGAGCGCTAGGTGCACTCCAACGGCCGCGACCAGCAGAACGAGAACGGAGGCTTCCGCCAGCGGATAGAAGGCGATCTGATAAAGATACGGCGCCATGGGCGCAACGATCAGCAGCGTCAGCAATGCCTCGACGAGCAGGCCCGGGTGGCGGTTGGCGATGACAAGTGTGAGGCCGGCCACGACGGCAGGCAACGCGACGGTGCAGGCAACGAGCGTCAGCACGGCACGCTTGGTCGCGTGATGACGCATAGCCCAAAGCCCCGTCAGCAAAGCGCCGACGCCGAGTGCCAGGAGCAGCCAAATGCTTCCGGGTACCTGCCCGGCGTCCAGGGCCGCGTAGGTCAATGCTCCGAATGCCACGAGTTCACCCTGAGGGATGAGGATGACCCGGGTGACGGAGAATACCAGCACCAGAGAAAGCGCCAGTAACGCATAGACGGCACCATTGATGATGCCGTCCTGCACAAGTATCAGGGCGATGTCCGCGTCCATGGTCGCGGACCGGACTACAGGATCAGGGCAACAGTTTCCAGCCACCATCCTTGATGGTCACCATGACGCGCGCTCGGTCGTCGAACCCGTTATGGTCGGTTGGCGTGATGTCCATGACGCCTTGCGTGACGACCAACTCGTGGGCGCTTTCCAAGGCATCTCGGAGCGCCGAGCGGAACTCCGGCGTGCCCGGTTTGGCTGACTTGAGTGCGATCGGAATGGCATATTCGAGCATGAGCCCGGCGTCGTAAGCGTGGGCACCGAACGTGGACACGCTGCCGGCGCCGTTCGCGGCTTCGTATTTGTGGATGTAGTCTTCGCCCACCGCTTTACTCGGGGTGGTGGCTGGGAGCTGGCTGGCGACGAGCACCGGGCCTGCCGGCAGGATCGTCCCCTCGACGTCTTTGCCACCGACCCTGATGAAATCGAGGTTGGCGACGCCATGCGTCTGGTAGTAGGCCCCGTTGAAGCCACGCTCGTGCAGGGCTCGCTGCGGAAGTGCCGCCGGCGTTCCGGAGCCTGCGATCAACACGGCATCGGGCTTCGAAGCCACGATCTTCAAGACTTGCCCGGTCACGCTGGTGTCGGTCCGGGAAAACCGCTCCACGTCGGTGATCTTGATGTTCTTCGCCGCCATCGCCCGCTTGGTTTCCGTCAGCCAGCCGTCTCCATAGGCGTCATTGAAGCCGATGAATGCCATGGACTTGATGCCATGAGCCGCCATGTGTGCCGCAATGCCATCGGCCATGAGGCTGTCGTTCTGAGGTGTCTTGAAGACCCAGTGGCGCTGGGCATCCATCGGCTGGATCAGCGAGGCCGAGGCAGCGAGCGATATCATCGGCACCTTCTGCTCCGATGCCACATCGATCATTGCCAACGACCCGGGTGTCGCGGAGGACCCGATCAAAACGTCGGCGCCCCCCTCGATCAGCTTACGGGCGTTCGCGACGGCTCGCGTCGTGTCGGACCCATCGTCCAGGATGTCGTAGGTGACTGCGTCGCCGCCGATCTCCTTCGGCAGCAGGGCGATGCTGTTGCGCTCGGGAATGCCAAGCGATGCGGCGGGGCCGGTCATCGACAGGGTGACGCCGACATGCACCGTGTCGGCCCAAGCGGGCGAACAAACCGTTAGAACGCACAGTAAGAGGGCTGCGCCCTCGCGAACCCGGACCACATGCCCTCCCATGGAGGACGTAGCCTCCGACGAACTTAGCCTTGGGGACAGTGCTAGGGCGGCCCGAATAGAGTGTCAACGCGCGTCCCCGCTCGAGCCGCGGCTGCCGCTGGCTAGTCTGGACCCGGTGACCTGAACGGACTATCCCGCCGGGGTGACGATAGCGCCCTGACCCAGTGGGCGGCGGCCCGGGGGTGTGTCAGTGTTTGTTTCAGCCTTTCTCGCGCGTGTCGTACGGCATTGCAGCCGCAATGCCGCCTTGGTCGTCGTTGCAGGCGTCCTGCTCGGATGCATTGCGGTTGGGCTGGCCAGCACGCGCCTGGGCGTTTCGACCGACACGGATGCGCTTTTCTCCGACTCGCTGCCGTGGAAGCAGCGGAAAGAGGCTCTCGATCGCGATTTTCCCCAATTCCAGGATCTGATCGTCGCCGTCATCGACGCGCAGATCCCCGAGGAGGCGGATGCGACGGCCGCTGGTTTGGCAGCTGCCATGGCGGCCGATACCGCACACGTCCGAACGGTGACCCGGCCGGATGCCTCGCCCTATTTCGAGAAGAACGGGCTCATGTTCCTGTCCGTTGCCGAGCTTGGGCCGTTGATGGACCGGACCATCGACGCACAGCCGTTCCTCGGCCAACTGGTGGCAGACCCGAGTGCGCGCGGGCTTTTCGCGGCGCTTTCGCTTATCGGCCTGGGGCTGGAGCACGGTCAGGCTGACCTGGCCGGGTTCGCCGCCTCGCTGGAAGCGTTTCACAAGACCCTTGCCTCGGTGCTCGCCGGGTCACCGGTGCCGCTCTCGTGGCAGTCGCTGCTGTCGGGGTCGTTGGTCGACAAAGCTGGGCGTTACCGGTTTGTTCTGATCCAGCCAAAGTTGGACTATGCCGCACTGGAGCCCGGCGGTTCTGCCACTGCCGACCTGCGGGCAGCCGCGGCCAAGTTGGAATTCGTCGCGGCGGGCCGGGCGCGCGTGCGAGTGACCGGAAGCGTCGCGCTCGCTGACGAGGAGTTTGCGACGGTCGCCCAGGGTGCTGTTGCCGGGCTCATCGGTAGCTTTATCCTGATTGCGGTTTGGCTTTTCCTTGCCGTCCGCTCGCTTCGGCTGATCGTGCCAATCCTCCTGACGCTCATTCTCGGCCTCGTGCTGACGACAGGCTTTGCGGCGCTCGCTGTGGGAACGCTCAACCTCGTCTCGGTCGCATTTGCCGTGCTGTTCGTAGGCATAGCGGTGGATTTCGCGATCCAGTTCAGCGTTCGCTTCCGCGATATGCGGCTGCATGCAGCCTCCGCCGAACAAGCCTTGATCGAGACGGCCCGTCGTGCCGGGGCACAGATCCTGGTCGCGGCGATCGCGACGTCGACGGGGTTTCTGGCGTTCGTCCCAACCTCGTTCAGCGGCGTTGCCCAGCTTGGGCTAATCGCTGGCGTCGGCATGCTGATCGCTTTCCTATGCACCTTGGTGTTTTTGCCCGCGGCGCTGACGCTTTTGCGGCCTCGTGCGGAAGGGCAGGAGATCGGCTTCACCCGGCTTAGGCCGGTCGACACGGCCATCGTTCGGCACCGGCGGGTTATCCTGGGCGTCTTCGCGATCCTGGCCGTCGCCGGCGCGGCCGGTGTACCGTTCCTGCGCTTCGATGCCGACCCACTGCATACGAAAGATCCGACGACGGAGGCGATGACAACGCTTCGCGATCTGATGAACGACCCGATCACGAACCCTTACAGCATCGACGTGCTCGAGCCAGACTTGCAGCAGGCCGTTGCAGTGGGACAACGCGTAGCGACCCTGCCAACGGTGGCCGACGTACTGACGCTGCAAAGTCTGGTGCCAGACGATCAGCAAGCGAAACTTGCACTTATCGCGGATGCCGGGAACATCCTCGCCTCGACGCTCAGCAATCGAACTCCCCCGGCGCCCGTTACCCCGGCTGATCTCCGTTTATCGGCACGGACGGCGGCAGAGGGTCTGAGCAGGGCGACCGCTAAACTGCCGCCTGAGAGCCCCATCGCCCAAGTCGCAGCCGACCTTCAACAATTGCAAGCGGCCCCGGATGACGTGTTGGTGGCGGCGAATACGGCGCTTACGCGGTTCCTACCGGAGCAGCTGAACCGTCTTCGCACGGTGCTGTCGGCGCAGCCCGTCACGATCCAATCCATCCCGCAAAGCATAGCACGGGATTGGGTTCTGCCGGATGGGCGGGCCAGGGTGCAGATTACCCCAAAGCCGGATGCAAGCGGCGGTCCCGGCTTGAACCGCTTCGTGGACCAGGTCACCGCCGTCGTGCCGGAGGCCGGTGGGTCTGCCGTGACGATTATCGCGACGTCACGGACGATCATCACGGCATTCCGCAATGCGGCGATCGCGGCGGTGCTGATGATCGCCGTAGTCCTGTTCGCCACGCTTCGGCGCATACTCGATGTCGCGATCGTTCTTGCACCGCTATTGCTGTCCGCGCTGCTCACAGTGGTCGTCTGCATCGTTCTGCCGCTACCGTTGAACTTCGCCAACATCATCGCCTTGCCCTTGCTGTTGGGTGTCGGCGTGTCGTTCAACATCTACTTCGTCATGAATTGGCGGGATGGCGAGCACTCCCGTCTTGCGTCGGCAACGGCTCGGGCCGTGATCTTTTCAGCCCTGACGACCGGTACGGCATTCGGGTCTTTGGCGCTGTCCCGCCATCCTGGGACGGCGAGCATGGGCGAATTGCTGCTGATCAGCCTCGGCTGCACGTTGATGGCGACGCTGTTCTTCGTGCCGGCCCTGCTAGCCTCGCTCCCGGTGCCCGCAGCGAAACCTCAACCGTAGGTCACGCGGTTGAGAAAGGCGGCCGCTACGGCCGGATCGAGGAGCGTTGCGAACTCGGCAGCGTGCTCGTAGCCCGGCATCAGCGCGCTCAAGCTGGCATCGGCCTTGGTCGCGGGGTGGAAGTATATCTCCGACAGTCCCGGCGGCAGGACGGCGGCGAGGCGCAGCAATCGCTCGGCCGTCATATGGCCAGTCCAGCCTAGTCCGAAAACGTGGTCGTTGGTGCGCAGCCCGGCGCGATGAGCCTGAGCGCGAAGGACCCGCGTCCACTGGAACAATGTGCGATCTGCCAGATTGGGCCGCTGACCGAGCGCGGCCATGATGTCCGGTGGTTCCGCCGGGACCCGTATCGCTGGCAATCCGTATGGTCGGCCCTCCTCGATGAGCAGGCGACCGACGGTTGGATGGAGATGCATGTGCTTATGAGCGTTCGCGTGATCGAGCCGAAGGCCGGTCGCTGCGAAGGCCGCGAATTGCGCCTTGATCTCTGCGCGGAGTTGCCGCCGCGCGGCCAGGGAGAAGTAATATCGAACCCCGAGCTTGGCCTGATCCGACGGGAACTGGCCATCAGAGCCGACCAGATCGGGAATGAGCCGTCGAGGTAGGATCGCCGGCCCTTCGATGACAACGAGGTGCAATCCCACTCGAAGGCCGGGCAGGCGTTGCGCACGCATCACAGCGTCAGCAGCGGCGGGAGCTCCAACCATCAGGCTCGTGGTCGTCAGAATGCCGTCCCGGTATGCGCTTTCGACGGCCTCGTTGACCGATAGCGACAAGCCAAAATCGTCCGCCGAGATGATGACCCGGCGGCGGTGATCAGCGGTCAGGCGGCTTTGTTCCGATCGCGCATGAACTGGAAGAACTCGACGCCCTCGCGAAGCCGCCGCTTCATCATCTGCGGACTACGGACCATTTCGCCGACGATCGACGCGATCTTCGGCGCGCGGAAGTAGAAGCGCTTGTAGAAGGTTTCGACGCTGTCGAAGATCTCGCCATGCGACAAATGCGGGTAGTTCAGCGGCGCGATCTGTATCCCCGTCTCGTCGATCAGTTCGGCATGCTCGGCACTCAACCAGCCATTTTCCAGCGCCTGCTTATGCAGAAATGTCCCGGGATACGGCGCTGCCAACGACACCTGCAACGTATGCGGGTTTATTTCCGTCGCGAACTTTATGGTTTGCTCGATCGTCTCTTTGGTCTCGCCAGGCAGGCCGAGGATGAACGTGCCGTGGATCTTGATCCCGAGCTCATGGCAGTCGCGGGTGAACCGCTTCGCCACCTCGATCAGCATGCCCTTCTTGATGTTGTGCAGAATTTGCTGGTTGCCGCTTTCGTAGCCCACCAGCAGCAGTCGAAGGCCATTGTCCTTCAGCACCTTGAGCGTATCGCGTGGGACGTTGGCCTTGGCATTGCAAGACCATGTCACGCCGAGCTTTCCCAACTCGCGCGCAATCGCCTCGGCGCGGGGAAGGTCGTCGGTAAAGGTGTCGTCGTCGAAGAAGAACTCCCGTACTTGCGGGAACATCTTCTGCGCGTGCCTGATTTCCTCGGCGACATGGCCCGGGCTTCGTGTCCGATAGCGATGTCCGCCGACTGTCTGCGGCCACAGACAGAATGTGCAGCGGGACTTGCATCCCCGGCCAGTATAAATCGAGATATACGGGTGCTGCAGGTAGCCGATGAAATAGTCTTCGATCCGCAAGTCCCGCTTGTAGACGTCGGTCACGAACGGCAGCGTGTCCATATCCTCGATGACCGCTCGGTCGCGGTTGTGGACGAGAAGGCCGTTGGCATCACGGTAGGAGATGCCGTCGACACCCTTCAGATCGCGGCCGTCCGCAATTTCCTTGATCGTGAAGTCGAATTCGTTTCGCGCGACAAAGTCGATGCAACTGCCTTGCTGCAGGCTTTCGCTTGGCTGCACGGCGACCTTAGCGCCGACGAAGCCGATCTTCAGGGACGGCTTTTCGTCTTTGAGCGCCTGCGCAACCTTGACGTCTGACGCGAATGACGGCGTGGAGGTGTGGATCACCACCATATCGTGCTCACGTGCGGCGGCTAAAACCGGCTCCATGCCGATGCCCGCTGGCGGCGCATCGATAAGCCTGCTGCCCTCCACGAGAGCGGCCGGCTGGGCCAGCCATGTCGGATACCAAAACGAACGGATTTCCCGTTTGGCCTGGTATCGAGACCCGGCGCCCCCATCGAAGCCACCGAAGGAGGGAGGTTGGAGAAACAGCGTCTTCATCTAAGTGTTACCCCTTGCCAGCCGCGAGTCGCGGTGGCGAGATTCGAAGCACGTGCCCGCGCCAAGCTACTTCGCTACCGCCATAGCTGGCGAGGATAACGGCAACCGACAATAGGTCTCGCAAAGGCAGCAGCCAGATCGGCACGGCAGTCGCAAGGCCGAGTGCGGCGTCGATCCCGGACATTGCGATGGCGCGGCCCAACCAAACAACGATAAGCAGCGCCACGGCCCAGGGATCGAAACCCGACAACGTCACGGCGAGGGCAGCCCAAAAAATCGGATATTGCAGCGACGACAGAGCAAATCCCACCGGCGCCAGCGAGTGGATCGTGCGACCCCAGCGGAGTTCGTGCTCGAACAAATGCGAAATCCGCATCTCGGGCACGGTGGTCGCCGGCAGCGTCGTCGCGAGCGCTACGCGTTGGCCACGCGCGGTGACGAGCCGGCCGAGGACTGCATCGTCGGCCAAGTGGTGAACAAGCGAGTGCAATCCACCGACGGCCTCCAAGGTTTCGCGCCGGATTGCCATCGTGGCACCCAAGCAGTCCTGCCGGCCGAGTTGGCGCGCCAGAAGCGCACCCGGCAGGAAGCTGTGGTTTATTTGCGCGGCTCCGAGGCGGGCGGCCAAGGTTGTCGAGGCACCAAGACCTGCATAGAGCGTCGTGACCAAGCCGACGCCGCTTTCCGAGAGGCCGGTTACAAGTTGGTGCAGATAATCGTCGGGCGCGTGGATGTCGCTATCGGCCATGACGAGAATATCGTGCTTCGCGCGCGGATACATATTGATCAGATTGCTGATCTTGCGATTGACCCCGTGCTGCGCTGGATCGATGACGACATCCATGTCGACGTTCGGAAAGCGGGCTCGCAGCCGCCGGATGATATGCAGCGCCGGGTCTGCAGGATCTTCCAGGCCGAAAACAATCTGAAACACCGGATAGTCTTGGCCGCAGAACGAAGCCAGAGCCTGCTCGAGCATCGGCTCATCACCGTGTAACGGCTTTAGTATCGTGATGGGCGGAGCCCAATCGGTGACGGAAACACCGCGCTTGGAGAAGCGGTATACGGCCCACCAACCAACCACCGCCTGCACCAGTCCGGTGAGAGCCACGAGGGCGGCGCAGAGCGCGAGAATGAGTGGGATCGCTAGCATTTATTACTCGACGCCGGCCCCGTGTGAGAGGTCAGAAACCTTCCGGCGCAGACTCCCGACGAGGGCGGTCGGACCACCTTCGACCAGGCTCCTGAAGTCGGACCGTTGCACGGCGATCCTGCTGATGGAGCCGTCGAGCAAAACGTCTACGGCGCGCCAGCCGGAGCTCCCTTGCTTCATTACGTAATCGATACGGGCAGGATCACCCCGGGTCGGGACGATTTTCGTGGAGACGACTTGCTCCTCCCCGATCGCCCGAGTGTCCGGCGAGATCTCGAATTTCTCGCCATTGTAGGAGGTGAAATTGCTTACGTAGCTGGCAACGGTGAACTTCAGGAACTCAGCTCTGATCTCCTGCTGGTCCGCGGCCGAAAACGCCTGCCATCGCGGACCGACCGAAGTCTCGAGGATCGTGTCGAGGTCGAAGGTTTGCTGGACGACGGGCGCCAGCATCGCGTAGCGCTGCGAAAATGGCGTTGCCTTGCCCTCCTTCATCACGCGCTCGAGGGCCTGGTCAAGCGCCTCGATCGGGGCGGCGGCGTCCGGGATCGCGGCTCGAACCGCGGAAGCCGTTAGGCAGACGACGACAAGGCCCAGTATGGCTGCGCTACGGATCATTGATTTCGCACCAGCCTCGTTGCACCGACGAATGTGGCGTCCACCACCGTCCGCACGATATCTTTTGCCGTCAGCCCGGCCTCGGCCAGTTGGCTGGCGGGCGTGTTGTGGTCGATGAACCGGTCCGGCAGCACCATCGGGCGGATTTTCAGGCCGCCATCCAGCAAACCGGCCCACGCCAAATGCTGCATCACCGCCGAGCCGAAACCGCCTACGCTGCCGTCCTCGATCGTCACCAGAACCGCGTGATCCCGCGCCAGACGCTCGATCAGCGCCGTGTCCAGCGGCTTGGCAAACCGTGCATCCACGACCGTCGTCGGCATGCCGCGGGCCGCCAACTCGTCCGCCGCCACCAGCGCGTCGGCCAAACGCGGGCCCAGGCTCAGGATGGCAATTTCGGCACCCTTGGTCTCCCGGACCACACGACCCTTGCCGATCGGAAGCGGTGTGCCCCGGGCGGGTAGCGTCAGGCCGGAGCCCTCGCCGCGCGGGTAGCGCACCGCGGACGGGCCTTTGTCGTAGGCGGCCTGCGTCGCCACCATGTGCACCAGTTCCACCTCGTCCGACGGCGCCATCAGCACCATGCCGGGCAGGCAGCCGAGAAACGCCAGGTCGAAGCTGCCGGCATGCGTCGCACCATCCGCACCGACCAGCCCGGCCCGGTCCAGACCGAAGCGCACCGGCAGGCCTTGGATGGCCACATCGTGCACCACCTGGTCATACGCGCGCTGCAGGAACGTGCTGTAGATGGCGCAGAACGGGATCATGCCCTCCGTCGCCATGCCGGCCGCGAAGGTCACCGCGTGCTGCTCGGCGATACCGACGTCGAAGCAGCGGTCGGGGAAGCGCTTGGCGAACCGGTCGAGCCCGGTGCCCGACGGCATCGCCGCGGTGATCGCGACCACCCTCGGATTGGCCTCCGCCTCGGCGATCAGCGCGTCGGCGAACACACGGGTGTAGCTCGGCGGACCCGGCGGCGGCTTGACCTGCTCGCCGGTGACCACGTTGAACCGGGTCACGGCATGCAGCTTGTCCGCACTCGCCTCGGCCGGCGCGTAGCCGCGGCCTTTTTGCGTGATGGCGTGGATCAGGATCGGGCCGCGCTCCTCCGCATCGCGCACGTTGCGCAGCACCGGCAGCAGATGGTCCAGGTTGTGGCCGTCGATCGGGCCCAGATAGTAGAAGCCCATCTCCTCGAACAGCGTGCCGCCGGTCAGGATGCCGCGGGCATATTCCTCGGCGCGCTTGGCCGTTTTCGCCACGCCCGAGGGGAAGCGCTTGGCCATGCGCGAGGCCAGGTCGCGCAGGTTCATGTAGCTGTTGGAGCTGAGCAGCCGGGTCAGGTAGGCGCTCATGGCGCCCACGGGCGGGGCGATGCTCATCTCGTTGTCGTTCAGGATCACGACCAGGCGGGCATGCATGGCGCCGGCGTTGTTCATCGCCTCGTAGGCCATGCCGGCGCTCATCGCGCCGTCGCCGATCACGGCCACCACGTTGCGCGGGCGGCCCTGCATCTCGGACGCGACCGCCATGCCCAGCCCGGCTGATATCGAGGTGCTGGAGTGGGCGGCGCCGAACGGGTCGTATTCGCTCTCGGACCGGCGGGTGAAGCCGCTGAGGCCGCCGGGTTGGCGCAGGGTGCGGATGCGCTCGCGCCGGCCGGTGAGGATCTTGTGCGGGTAGCACTGGTGCCCGACGTCCCAGATTACGCGGTCGGCGGGGGTGTCGAACACGGCGTGCAGAGCGACGGTCAGTTCCACCACGCCCAGGCTGGCGCCGAGATGGCCGCCGGTGGTGCTGACGGCATCGATGGTCTCCGCACGCAACTCGTCGGCCACCTGGCGCAACTGCTCGCCCGAGAAATTGCGCAGGTCGGACGGGATGACCACCCGGTCCAGCAACGGGGTCGACGGGCGCGGAGGGAGGATCGGGGCGTTCATGTCAGTGACCCCGGGCGACCACGTAACGGGCGAGCTCGCGCAGCGTCTGCGCCGAAGGTCCAAACGATTCGAGATGGGAGGCAGCCTGTTCGCTCAGCATCTCGGCTTGCTGGGTCGCACGCTCGAGCCCGAGTAATGCGACCAGCGTGGCCTTACCTGCCGCCGCGTCCTTGCCCGCCGTCTTGCCGATGACCGCAGTGTCGCCGGCCGCATCCAGGACGTCGTCGGCCATTTGAAAAGCGGCCCCGAGATCACGCCCATAGGCCATAATCGCTGCCCGCGCCGCCGGGGCTGCACGGCCGAGAATGGCACCGGCCTCGGCGCTGTAGCGAATCAGGCAGCCAGTCTTCAGCGTCTGCAACCGTATGATTTCATCTGCCCCAAGTGTCTGGCCCTCAGCGAGCATGTCGATCATCTGCCCACCCGCCATGCCTCGTGCCCCGCACGCCAGCCCCAAAGCTGAGACCAACTCGCACCGGGCGGCGGCATCCGGGTGGGTCGCCGGTTCAGCCAGTATCTCGAAGGCCCGCGACTGTAGGGCGTCGCCGGCGAGTATCGCAGTCGCTTCGTCGAACTTGCGATGCGCGCTGGGCAGCCCGCGCCGCAGATCGTCGTTATCCATTGCCGGCAAGTCATCGTGCACCAGCGAATACGCGTGCAACATCTCGACGGATGCGGCAACTCGCGCGGCACCCTCGCGCGACGCTCCGAACAGCTCTGAAACTTCCAAAACCAAAAAACCCCGTAGCCGCTTGCCGCCGTTCAGGCTCGCGTAACGCATAGCCTCGACCAAACGCCCCTCGGCGCCCGACGGCTCGCCGATCAGATCCGAGATCGCGGCTTCAACCTCGTGCGCAGCAACGGCAATGGCCGTCGATAGACTTCGAGAGTCACTACGAGCGAGCGAATCAGCCGACATTCATGACCGTGAACACTGACACGCCCTTCCGGATAGCTCGACTTGCGCCTCCAATTTCTGGAGAGGCTGGCGCTAGATTGTCCATCCACCAAACACTGACCCCTCCTCCAACGCAAGATGGAGGCACCTGGACCACAATTTATGTGTGATTATCGCAACAGTTTGCGATCCTCATGATGCCGTCATGCCACGCAGACTGGCCGTTCGTCCAGGCCTGATACATCATGCCAGGGTCGTCCGCATCGCAACCGGCGTTTTGACATTGGAACCAGACCAGTTGCATAGCGTCTCTTGCGCAGGCCTGACCCTAGGCGCATCTGGCTCCGGACGTTGGTCCAGCCAATTCGATGTCAGCCCACTGCCCGGCGGCGGGTTCAAGGAGTAGAGTGTAGATGTCGGTTCCTTTGCAGCAGGTGCTCCGGGTCGGGGCCTATGTCGTCAAGCAGCATCTCAGCGGACGCAAGCGCTATCCCCTCGTGCTGATGCTGGAGCCGCTATTCCGCTGCAACCTGGCTTGCTCCGGCTGCGGCAAGATCGATTATCCGAACGAGATCCTGAACCAGCGCCTGTCTGTGGCCGACTCGCTTGCAGCCGTTGACGAGTGTGGCGCCCCTGTCGTCGCGATCGCCGGTGGCGAACCCCTGCTGCACCGTGAGATGCCCGAGATCGTGGCGAAGATCCTGGAGCGGAAGAAGTTCGTCTATCTCTGCACCAACGCGCTGCTGCTCGACAAGAAAATGGACGACTACAAGCCCAACCCGTTCTTCTCGTGGGACGTGCACCTCGATGGCGACCGGGAAATGCACGACAAGGCCGTGGAGCAGGATGGCGTCTACGACAAGGCGATCGCCGCCATCAAAAAAGCGAAGGACCGCGGGTTCCGGTTGTCGATCAACTGCACCCTGTTCGATGGCGCGCAGCCGGAGCGGGTGGCAAAATTCTTCGACAGCGTGATGGCCATGGGCGTCGACGGAATCATGACGTCGCCGGGCTATGCGTATGAGCGCGCACCCGACCAGGCGCACTTCCTGTCCCGCCAGAAGACGAAGCAACTGTTCCGCGACATCCTGCAGCGCGGCAAGGGCAAGGGCTGGAAGTTTACCCAGTCGCCGCTGTTCATGAATTTCCTGGCCGGCAACGAGACGTACCATTGTACCCCTTGGGGTAAGCCCACCCGCAACGTGTTCGGTTGGCAGCGGCCCTGCTACCTGCTTGGCGAGGGCTACGCAAAGACGTTCCAGGAGCTGATGGATACGACCGACTGGGACAAGTACGGCACCGGCAATTACGAGAAGTGTGCCGACTGCATGGTCCATTCCGGCTACGAGGCGACCGCCGTGGTCGACGCGGTCAAGAGCCCGATCAAGACGATGATGGTGGCTATGCGCGGCCCGAAGACGACTGGCCCGATGGCGCCGGAGATCAAGCTGGACAATCAGCGCCCGGCCGAGTTCGTGTTCAGCCGACACGTCCAGGACAAGATGGCGGAGTTGAAGCACAAGCCGAAAAAAGCTGCCGAAGTCGCCGACGCGGACTAGATAAAAACGCCCTCTCCCTGCTCAGGGGAGAGGGCGGATTTGCTTCACTCGGGCGAGTAAAGCCGTGCGCGCGCGTGATGCTTCGCGTCCCAACGCGATCAACGCCGGAATCTGATCCGGGTGGCGGGCCAGCGAGCGCAGCAACGCGCTCGGCTGGATGCGGCCCTGCGGATCCAGCGCCGTCAGTGCGGCGGGGGGCAAATTGCGTTCCGCCGGATCGCACACCGCGCGGAGCACGGCGAAGGGCAGGCCGTGTATTGCAGCGATGCGGGCCACCGCGCCGCTCTCGGTGTCGACGCCGAGGGCGCCGCTACGCTCCCATGCCGTCCGCTTATCGGCAATGGTGGTCAGGATGCTGTCGCTTGCGAGCATCGACCCGCTGGGCTCTCCGAAGCGCTGAGCGAGACGTTGGTCGGCCTGCCAGATCTTTCCGTTGCCATCGACGACGGTCAGCGGAACCAGGACTGTGCCCGCTGGGAGGCCGGGTTGAAGCCCGCCGGCCAGACCGAAGCTCAGCAGGGCGGTGGCGCCGCGGGCGACGAGACGGCTCGCCGCAGCCGTGGCGCCGTTCGCAGTGCCGCCGCCGGGCTCGGTCTCGCCGGCCAGGCCGCGGGCAAGACGGGCTTCGGCGGCGAGGCCCACCACGATGCCGAGCACGGCTAGAAGCCGAATGTCACCCGGCGGGTGTTCCCGTTCAGCATGTTCCGGTAGCGCGCGAGGGCCAGCAGCGGGAAGAACAGGCGGTAGCCGTGGTATCGCAGGTAGAACACGCGCGGGAAGCCGACCGCGGTATAGGCAACCTCATCCCACTCGCCGTCCGGCCGTTGGGTGCGGCGCAGGTAGTCGATGCCTTGTGCCACGGCCGGGTGTTCGACCTCGCCCGCTGCCATCAGCCCGAGCAGCGCCCAGGCCGTTTGGGACGGTGTGCTGATCTTGTATTCGCCGTGGGGCGCCTTGGCATAGCTCTCCTCGTCCTCACCCCAGCCGCCGTCGGGGCGTTGGCGGGCCAGCAGCCAGTCGGCGGCACGGCGAATCGTCGGGTCGGTGTGGGGAAGGCCGAGGGCGTTCAGCGCGCACAGGGCCGACCAGGTACCATAGATGTAGTTGGTGCCCCAGCGACCGAACCAGCTGCCATCTTCTTCCTGCTCCCGCCGGAGGTAATCGAGGCCGCGGGCCAGCGCTGGTTCGAGCCGTCCGTGCCCCATCTGGGCAAGGAACGACAAGCAGCGCGCGGTGACGTCCACGGTCGGAGGATCGAGCAGGGCGCCGTGATCGGCGAACGGGATGTGGTTGAGGAACTGGTAATCGTTGTCGGCGTCGAACGCGCCCCAGCCTCCGTTCTTGCTTTGCATGCCGAGGATCCAGTCGCGCGCCCGGCCGATCGCCTCGTCGTGCGCCGGGTCACCCGCCCGGTGCAGCAGCATGGCGACGACGGCGGTGTCGTCGACGTCCGGATAATGCGCGTTGGCGTACTGGAACGCCCAACCACCCGGGGGCGCGTCCGGGCGGAGCCAGGCCCAGTCGCCCTTCAGGTCGGTGATCTGCCGCCCGGCCAGCCAGTCGCACGCGGCGGCGGTCGAGGCGGAGCGCGGCCCCTCGGCCTCCACGATGGCGTGACCGGCGAGTGCCGTGTCCCAAATTGGGGACAGGCATGGTTGGCAGTAGGCCCGGTCGTGGCGGATCACCAGCAACTTGCGGACGGCGCTCCAGGCGGTCGCCGCGTGCGGGTGGTCCGGTGCGTAGCCGAGCGCGTCGAACATCATCACGCTGTTGGCCATCGCCGGGTAGATGGCGCCGAGCCCATCGTCGCCATTCAGCCGTTCGACGGTGAACGCGACGGCGGCCTCCAAGGCACGCTTGTGCGCTGCGGCCGGGAAGTGGGGCACGATGGGGCGCAAGACGGTGTCGAGCGTCTTGAAGACGATCCCCCAGGCGGAGCGGTAGGGGCCGTGGATCCAGCTGCGGATCTCCTCCGGCGGCGTGTGGAACAACTCGCTGATCGAGGCACCGCGCTTGTTGCGGGCGCGTGGCCGCAGGGCCATCAGGACCAGTAGCGGCACCATCACCGTGCGCGACCAATACGACACCTTGGACAGGTGGAAGAAGAACCACCGCGGCAGGTGCATTATCTCGACCGGCATCACCGGGGTTGCGCGCCACGGTACCTGGCCGAACAGGGCAAGCTGGATGCGGGTGAACACGTTGGTTCGTTCGGCCCCGCCCATCGCCAGGATCCGCTCGCGGGCGCGGATCATGTGGGGCTGGTCCGCACTGTCACCCGCCGCCTTCAACGCGAAATAGGCCTTCACACTGGCCGACAGATCCGCCGGGCCGTCATAGAACAGCGGCCAGCCGCCATGCGCACCCTGGATGCCGCGGAGGTAGACGGCCATCAGGGCCTGCAAGTCGGGGTCGATCCGGTCGAGGTAATGCTCGAGCAGAATATACTCGGCCGGGATCGTCGCGTCCGCCTCCAACTCGAACAGCCAGTGCCCGTCCGCCGACTGGCGGCCCCGGAGCGCGGACTGGGCAGCATCGATCGTGTCTTGGATGCTGGTCGACTGGGGGCGGCTTAGCGTTTCGCTCGGCATTATCCATCCAGGCTCATGCGGCATGCAGAAGGGCAGCCGCGGCAGTGTGGCCGGACCTGATCGCGCCTTCGATGGTGGCGGGAAGGCCCGTATCGGTCCAATCGCCAGCCAATACCAGATTTGGCAGGCCGGTGCGCGTCCCGGGCCGCTTGCGGTTTTCCGCAGGAGTCGCGGCGAAGGTCGCGCGCTTCTCCTTTACGACACGCCAGGCCGGCATAGGTTGCGCGATGCACAATGCTGCACTCACTTCGGGCCACACTGTTGCCGATAAGTCACTCGCGGCACGATCCACCAGTCGGTTCGCGGCGCTGATCGTGACCGAGATAATTCCGGGTTTCACGAACACCCACTCCGCCGTGCCGCCCAGCAAGCCGACGAACCCGGCCGGACCGGGATCGGCCTCGCAGCGATAGTGCAGGTTGACGATCGACTCGAACGACTCGGGTGCCGTGAGCCCGGGCAACAGCGACTGCGCGACCGGCGCCGGGATCGCCAGCACAACGCCATCCGCCGGTTCGATCACGATCGGGCCGGACGCGGTCTCCAGGGCGGTTACCCGGCCGGCCTCGACCGTCAGCGCCGTGACCCGCCGGCCCAGCTCGATGACGGCGCCTGCGCCATGCAGCGCACCGATCGCCGGGTCCACGAAGGTGGCTGAGAGGCCTTCGCGTGGATAGGCCGGGATGCACGCCGCGCCGCCCCGTACCAGCGTCTCCCGCATCACTGCCGCCATGAGTTGGGCGCTCCCGGTCGCCGGCGCGGTGTTCAGCGCCGCGATGACCAAGGGCTCGATCAGCCGGTCGTTCAGGGCGCCGCGCGGCATGCACTGGGCCACCGTTGCGTCCGGGCCGGCGCGGAGCAGGGCGAGCAGCCCCGCATACTCGGCGAGCTTAGCCCCGGGTACCCGGCGGCCGCGGGCGAAGATCCACCATGGCAGCCGGCCGTTATTCGGCCGCACCGTCCAGCGCCGACCCGAGGCCAAATCGAAGAACGGGAACTGCGAGTCGCGAGGGCCCGCCTGGGTACCCTCGGAGCCGACCCGGCGCAAAAAGGCCGCGATGGTACGGTTGCCCGACAGCCAGAGGTGATTGCCGTTGTCGATGCGGCAATCCAGTTCCTTGTCGTGATAGGATCGGCAGCGTCCGCCCGCGGCCGGGCCGGCCTCGTACACCGTGACGCTGCGGCCGGCATCCACCAAGGCGAGGGCGGCGGCGAGGCCGGCCATTCCGGCCCCGACGACATGGACGCGGCTCATCGCAGGTAGCGTGCGGCAATCCACAGCTTTTGCCATTTCGGGAGCTTGGCCGGACGCTTCAGGTCGGCCCAGCCACGGCGCTCCAACCGGTCGAGCACTGCGGAATAGGTGGCTGCCATGAGCCGGGCCGGTCGCATCGCCCGCTTGTCGCACGCATCCATCGCGGCCTCCGCCAGGCCGAACCTGCGCCGCGCCTCGGCAAGCACCCGGTTGCACACCACCGGCAGGCGATCGGACGCCAGCGCCGCCGCCGGGTCGTGCGGAACGCCGGCGTCATCGAGCCATTCGCGCGGCAGGTACAGACGGCCGCGTTCGGCGTCCTCGGCCAGGTCGCGTAGAATGTTGGTAAGCTGCAACGCACGTCCAAGCGAGAATGCCACCTCGTCCGCCGGCGCGGAGCTGTCGCCGAATGCCCGGACCGACAACCGTCCCACGGCGGCTGCCACCCGGTCGCAATACAGGTCCAACACGGCGAAATCCGGTGCGACGATGACGGTCTCGGCGTCCATTTGCATCCCGTCGATCACTGCCTGGAAGTCCTGTTCGCGCAGGCCGAACTGCCGCACTGCAGCGACCAGGACCCGCGTTACGGCGTCCTCCCCAGTGCCTGCGAACACCGCGTTGATCGCGGCCCGCCATCGCCCAAGCCCGGCCCGCTTGGCTTCCATTGGGGCGGGCTCATCGGCCACGTCGTCCACCAGCCGGCAGAAGGCGTAGATCGCATACATGGCCGATCGGCGGTCCGGTGGCAGGATACGCATCCCGCGATAGAACGACGTGCCGGCCCCGCGGACGATCGCCTCGACCGCCTGCAGGTCGGCCGGGTCGGCTTGCAGCGAGCTCATCGCAACCTCGGCAGCGCGAGCAGCACGCTGCGTACGACGTCGGCCCGATGCAGCTTCACCCGCTGCGCCAAAGGATCCTCGCGCCGCAGCCGGCGAGCCAGGCGACAGGACAGGCCAGAGATCACGGCGACCTCCATCCGCAGCCGGCGGTCTCGCACATGGCCCGGCAACGCCGCCCCGATCGTGTTCAGCGCCTCGGTGCGGTCGAGCACTTGCGTGAGCACGGTGCGCAACCCGGTACTGCAGCTGCTCGCCTGCACCGCCTCGGTGGTTTCGCCGGCGTCTGCCAGCAGGTCCTGCGGGAGGTAGCAGCGGTCGAGTTCCTCGAGGTCACGGGCGCAATCCTGCAGGTGGTTCACGACCTGCAGGGCCGCGCAAAGTCCGTCCGACGCTGCATAGGTCACCGTCGCTTCACCGTGCAGATCCAGGACATGGCGGCCGACCGGCATGGCGGAATAGCGGCAATAATCCAGCAATTCCTGCCAGGAGGCGTAGCGCCGCTTGGTGGCGTCCTGACGGAAGGCGACCAGCAAGTCGAGCGAGTGCTGCGGCGACACACCGGTCTGCTCCAGGCTGTCGCGAAGCACCACGGCGCTCGGCGAGCCCACATCCGAGTCACCGATCAGCACCGTGCCCATGGCGTCCAGCCGCTCCAGTTTCTCATCGGCGGACAGGGTGGCGCTGTCGGCGATGTCGTCGGCGTTGCGGGCGAAAGCGTAGAAGGCGTGGACATGCGGGCGCAGTGCAGGGCGGATGAGGCGGGAGCCGACAGGGAAGTTTTCATCGCTCCGGCCCTTGCCGGAGGGTGCTTCCACGGAGGCGCTCATATCCCGGCCTCCCCATAGGCGCGGCGCTTCCACACGACGCCGCGGCCGCGATGATGATCGAGGGCGGAGCCGATCGTGGCCGCCATGTAGAAGCACGCGATGGCCGGCAGAGCGAGCGCCCAGAGCGGCGATTGCCGGAACCGGGTCAGCGTCGGCAGGTACGAGGCCGCGGAACCAGCCCAGGCGGCAGCGGCCAGCCAGCGCGGCAGCCCGGTGCAGAACACGCTCAGCAGCGGCGGCGCGAGCCAAACCAGTGCCAGCCCGGCAATCGTGCCGGCGAGGATCAGCGGCGAGAACCGCAATTGCACATAGGCGGTGCGCGCCACCATCCGCCACACGTCGCCCGCCGACGGATAGGGCCGGATGGAGCGGGCAAGGCGGCTATGCCCGAGCCAGATCGGGCCGCCTCGCTTCACAGCGGTGGCGAGGGCGACGTCGTCGATCAGGGCGCCGCGCACGGCCTCGATGCCACCGATGCGGTCCAGTGCGGATCGCCGCAGCAGGACCGTGCCACCCGCGGCGGCCGCCGTTTTGCGCCGGCGTTGGTTGACCCAGGCAAATGGGTAGAGCAGCTGGAAGAAGAACACGAAGGCCGGCACCAGCGCGCGTTCGGCCGCACTCGTGCAGTTCAGCTCCACCATCTCCGATACCAGGTCCAGCCCACCCGTCTCCAGCTTGGCCACGAGCGTCGAGAGATGCTCCGGCCGATGCACGATGTCGGCGTCACATAGGAACACCAGGGGTGCCGCGCTGAACCGGATGCCTTGGGCCACCGCCCAAAGTTTACCGCTCCAGCCGGCGGGCCGGTCGGCACCGTCGAGCACGTGCAGGCGGCTGTCGCCGATCGCGCGGGCGATGGCACCCGTGCCATCGCTGCTGCGGTCGTCGACCAGGATCACCCGGAATGGGCCGGCATAGTCCTGCGCCAGGAGCGAACGCACGCAATCAGCGATGCTTTCGGCCTCGTCCCGCGCCGGTACCACGATGTCGACGGGCACCGGGTCGGCGGGCCGCGCGGGTGACAGGCTCGGACCCGCCGACCAGAACCGGCCATGCGCGAATAACAGATACGACCAAGTGGCAAAGCACAGCACAGCCAGAACGATCATGCCGCGATCCGGCCTTGCGCACGGAACCAGGCGACGGCGTCGAACACGGCCTCTCGCGCCGGCCGCGGATTGTAGCCCAGCTCGGCACGCGCCTTGGCGGAGGAGAAGAACATCTTCTTCTTGGCCATGGCGAGGATGTCGCGCGTCACGATCGGCTCGATCCCGGCGACCCGCGCCAACCCCTCGCTGACCAGGGCGAGCGGATAGAGCGCACCGTGCGGCAGCTTGATCCTGGGGGGCTTGCGGCCAGCCGCCTCACCGACCAGGGCCAGCAGTTCCTGCATTCCCATGTCCTCGCCGCCGAGGATGTAGCACTCGCCGACCCGCCCGTGTTCCAGCGCCAGGGCGTGGCCCTCGGCGACGTCGTCGACGTGCGCCACGTTCAGCCCGGTGTCGACATAGGCCGGCATCCGCCCTGCGGCGGTGTCCGCGATCATCTTGCCGGTAGGGGTGGGCTTGATGTCCCGCGGCCCGACCGGGGCGCTGGGGTTGACGATCACGACCGGCACGCCGCCTCGCGCCATTTCGAGCACCGCCTGCTCGGCCAGGTATTTCGACTGTTTGTAGGTGCCGATGACCTTTGCCAGCGAATTGGGCGTGGTTTCGTCGGCTGGCGTGCCATCGCCGATCAAGCCGAGGGCTGCCACGCTGCTGCAATAGACCATGCGATCGACACCCGCCGCCTGGGCCGCAAGCAGCAGCGCTCGCGTGCCGTCGACATTGGCGCGGTTCATCACGGCCGGGTCGGGCACCCACAGCCGGTAATCGGCGGCCACGTGGACGACATAGCGGCATCCCGCCACAGCGCGCTCGAGCGAGGCCGGGTCCCGCAGGTCCCCCTCGACGATCTCGGCCGGCAGGCCGGCGATGTTGGTGCGGTCGCCATTCGGGCGAGCCAGCAGCCGCAGCGCGTGCCCGCGGGCCAGGAAGGCACGGGCAACTGCGGAGCCGACGAAGCCGGTCGCGCCGGTGACGAGTGTTGGACCGAGTTCAGGCACGCGGGGAGGGCTACCCCAGGCGGGCGCGGCGGTCCAGGGTCAGCCCGCTCACGCCGGCCGCGCTAGCGAGCCACGTTCAGCCGGATATCGGCGCCGTAACGCGGACCGTAGGCGGGATAGACCGCGCAGGCCGATAGCGCGATCGCCGTGGCAAACTCGCCTGCGGCCTGAAGGTAACGGTGGAACCAGGCCTTCGGCATTGCTCGAACTCCGTGACGACGCTCCAGGTGTATCGTTGCGATGAAACGGTGCCGGCTCAGTTGAGTAGCGAAGTGTAACTCACCGGCCGAGCGTATAGCCGGTCGCGACGGACGCCAGGCACAACAGTACCGACCCGGCGATGTAGCTGATCGCCCAGCCGTAATCCTCGCGCTGCAGCAGTTCCAGCGTTTGAAGGCTGAACGACGAGAACGTCGTGAATCCGCCGCACACCCCGATCATGACGAACAGCCTTATTTCGGGCGACACGCTGAGCCGCCCCGCGGGCCCGGTGAGCGCCGCGAACCAGCCGATGACGAACGAGCCCAGGACGTTGATCAGCAGCGTCCCCCAGGGAAGCCGGGGGCCGAGGAGCTGCACCATCCAGACCGACAGCCAAAACCGCGCCAGACCGCCGAGCGCACTGCCGGCGATGACGTAAAGTGAGCCTATCATTCGTTAATTCACGTTCACCGCAGCCTGACGGGGAGCTTAGCGTGACTGGGCGCACCATCAAATCGCTTGGCTTTACATACAATTGCGTTACAAGGAGATCACGCAATTGCGAGTTGACATCATGGATCGGTCTGGGCCAGCCACGTCGCTCGTCATCGAGCGCGCCGAGCAGCAGAACCTAGCCATTCTGCAGCGGTCGGGGCTGTTCGACGGGGCCTGGTTCCTCAGCCGCAATCAGGACCTAAAGGACAGCAACCACTCGGCTCTGGTGCATTGGCACCGGTATGGCTGGCAAGAAAACCGATGGCCGAACCCGTATTTCGACCCGGAATACTACCGAGGCGGCAATCCAGGCTGCGATGGGGACCCGCTGCTGCATTACATACGGGAAGGCGAAGCCGCCGGGTTGCGGCCGATCCGGCACTTCGACCCGGTCTGGTACCGCGCGAACCATTCATTTCCGGCCGGTGAGCTTTGCCTGGCCCATTTTCTTCGTAACCGTCTGAGCGGGGCGGTCAGCCCCATCGCCGAGTTCGATGCAGCGTTCTACCTGAAGACCAACCCGGACGTCGCCCAGGCGGGCCTGGACCCGATGGAGCACTACCTGGTCCGCGGCCACAGCGAAGACCGTGCGCCCTGTCCTAACTTCGACCGGCGGCGGTGGAACGGTGCGGGGTTGGACCCGAACCCGCTGCTCGGCCTGCTGCGTTGGCGCGAGCAGGCCAGGTTGGACCGAAGTGCCCCGAACATCGCCGACGAGGTCCGGCGCAACACCCGCCAGCACCCCGAGTTCGAGGAGGTGGCGACGCGCCCCCCCGGCCTGCAGCCCCGGGCCAAGCTCCTCGCCTACTACCTGCCGCAATACCACCCGACCCCCGAGAACGACGCCTGGTGGGGCCGCGGCTTCACCGAGTGGACCAATCTCGGTCGCGCCCTGCCGCGGTTCGCCGGCCATTACCAGCCGCGTATTCCGCGCGATCTCGGCCATTACAGCCTGGCCGGGGCTGACACGCTGCGCCGCCAGATCGCGCTGGCGAAAGGCGCCGGCCTGCATGGCTTCGTGTTCTACTTCTACTGGTTCAACGGCAAGCGGCTGCTCGACGCGCCGTTGGAAGCGCTCCTGGCCGATCGCAGCCTGGACATGCCGTTCTGCCTCATGTGGGCCAACGAGAACTGGACCCGGCGCTGGGATGGCTCCGACGATCAGGTGCTGGTCAGCCAAGACTACCGCACCCGCGACGAGGCCGCCCTGATCATGGAGTTCGGCCGTCACTTCGCCGACTCCCGGTACATCCGCCTCAACGGCCGCCCCGTGCTGATGACCTACCGCGCCCGGCTGATCCCAGACACGGCGGCGACGATCGAGCGCTGGCGCCGGCTGTTCCGGTCCGGCTATGGCGAGGATCCGATCTTCATCATGGCGCAGAGCTTCGGCGACACCGACCCGCGCGTCTTCGGGATGGACGCGGCCGTCGAGTTCCCACCTCACAAACTGACCAGCGCCGTGCCGATGATCAACGAGAGCCTCCACACCCTCGACCCAGCCTTCGACGCCGAGGTGTATGATTACGCCGCCGTCGCCCGCGCTTCGGTCGACGAGCCGGCGCCCGCCTTCCCGCTGATCAAGACCGCCGTTCCCGGCTGGGACAACGACCCACGGCGGCAGGGGGCCGGCACGGTGCTGCATGGCGCCACCCCCGCGCTGTATCAGGCCTGGCTGGAGGACCTCGTCGGCTACGCCCGCCGCAACCCGGTGGAGGGTGAGGCGGTAGTGTGCATCAATGCCTGGAACGAGTGGGCCGAGGGCGCCACGCTGGAACCCGACGTGCATTGGGGCGGCGCCTTCCTGAACGCGACCTGCCGCGCGGCGATCGGCTTGCCAACGCCCGGCGAGCGCACCCGGATCCTGCTGGTCGGGCACGATGGGTTGCGTCACGGCTCCCAGACCCTGCTGCTGAAGATCGGCCGTGCGCTGCAGAGCCACCATGGCGTGGCGATCGCGTACCTGATCCTCGAGGGCGGGCCGATGGAGGCGGAGTATCGCGCCATCGCCCCGACGACCATCGCGTCGACCATGGAACAGTTGAACACCACCGCCCGCGCCGCCCGCACCGCCGGGTGCACCGCTGCGATCGTGAACAGCGCCGCGAGCGCCCGCGTGGTGTCGGTGCTGCAGCGGCACGGCATTCCCTCGGTGCTGCTGGTCCACGAACTGCCCCGCCTGCTGCGCGAGAAAGGGCTGATCGGCCCGCTGCGCGACGCAATGGACGACGCCGACATTGTCGTGTTCCCCGCCGAGCTGGTCCGTGACCGCTGTACGGAGGCCGTCGGCACCATGCCGCGGCGTACGGCCATTCTGCCGCAGGGTATCGCGATGCCCCCGATCATCGACGAGGAGCGGCGCCGTGCGGTCCGCGCGGCCTTGCGCCTGCCGCTTGGGTCGAACCTGGCCCTCGGCATGGGCTACGCCGACCTGCGCAAGGGCTTCGACCTGTTCCTGCAGGCGTGGCGAACGGCGCGCGCGACCGGCAAGGCGTTGCATTTCGTCTGGGCCGGCGGGATCGACCCGGCGACGCAGGCCTATCTCGGCACCGAGATCGCTTCCGCCGAGGCAACCGGCACGTTCCGCTATCTGGGCCACCGCGACGACGCGTCCGACCTGCTGCGCGCCGCCGACGTGTTCCTGCTCACCTCCCGCGAGGACCCGTTCCCGTCGGTAGCGCTCGAAGCCCTGGCGGTGGGAACGCCCGTGGTCGCGTTCGAGGAGACGGGTGGCATTCCGGAACTCCTCGCCCGCATCGGCGGCGGGTGTTGCGTGCCGCTCGGCGACACCAATCGCATGGCGCATGCCGCCGACCGGCTGGTGCGCGAGACCACGCCAGAACGCCGGGCGACCCTGGCGCGGGACAGCCGAGCGGCGTTCCGCTTCGAGGCCTACAGCGCCGCCCTGATCGCGCTGGCCAAACCCAACCTGCTCCAGGTCTCGGTCGTCGTGCCCAGTTGCGACTACGACCGGTACATGGAGGCGCGGCTCGCCTCGATCTTCGCGCAGTCCTATCCGGTGCTGGAGGTCGTGCTGCTGGACGACGCCTCGATCGACCAGAGCGTGGACGTGGCCTGCCGGACGGCCGCCGCGTGGGGGCGGCAATTGCGGGTGGAGCGGCAGGAGCGGCGATCCGGCTCGGTGTTCGCCCAGTGGCTCCGCGCTGCCGAAATGGCCACCGGCGACTGGCTCTGGATCGCGGAGGCGGATGATTGCGCGGACCCGGGCTTCCTGTCCGCTGCCGCCGAAGCGGTTGGCCGGGCGCCGCGCGCGGTGATGGCGTTCACCGACAGCCGGGCGATCGACGACACCGGCGGCGTGCTCTGGCCCGACCACAAGGCGTATTACGGCGACGGCGTGCTCGGCGAGGACGCGGTGTACGAGGGCTCGGCGTTCCTCCGGCAGCACCTCTCGGAGCGCAATCTCATCCTCAACGCCAGCGCGGTCTTGTGGCGGCGGGAGGATCTGCTGGTCGGGTTGCGCCGCTGCGAGCCCGAACTGCGTGAGCTGCGGGTGGCCGGCGATTGGCGGGTCTATGCCGAGGTGCTGGCGCGCGATGGGGCGCAGATCGCGTATGTGGCCCGGCCGCTCAACCAGCACCGCCGGCACGATGCCAGCGTCACGGCCCGGCTCAGCCCAACGGCGCACGTCGCCGAGGTGGCCCGGGTCCAGGCCGCCATCGCCCTGCTGGTCGGCCCCGCTCCCGGACTGCAGCGTCGCCAGCGGGATTACCGCCGCAGCCTGGTCAAACGCGTGGGTTGACGGCCTGGTACTGTTCCCGTGCGTTGACAGCCCGGTGTTGCCGCGGCGGAAGGCCGATGGCAGATTGCGCCGCAATGCCCGGCGTCAAGGTCGCGGCCATGGTAACGGGACACATAATGCGCGTTTTGCTCACCGGTGGGTGCGGCTTTATTGGCTCGGCTGTCATACGCCATCTTTTTCGCCACCGTGATGCCAGCATCGTCAACGTCGACAAGATGTCCTACGCGGCATCGGAAGATGCGTTGGAGGAGGCTCGGGACCACCCGCGTCACACGCTGGTGCGTGCCGATATCACCGATGCCTCGGCGATGGCGCAGGTGTTCGCCACCCATCAGCCCGATGTCGTGATGCATCTCGCGGCCGAGACCCACGTGGACCGCTCGATCGACGGGCCCGGGCCGTTCGTCCAGACCAACGTGGTCGGCACGTTCGTACTGCTCGAGGCCGCGCGAACCTACTGGGCCGGGCTGCCGGCCGATCGGAAGGCGGCGTTTCGCTTCCACCACGTGTCGACCGACGAAGTGTTCGGCGCGCTCGAGGCCGGTGACCCGCCGTTCACCGAGACCACGCCCTACGATCCGCGCAGCCCCTATTCGGCCAGCAAGGCGGCCTCCGACCACCTGGTCCGCGCCTGGTGGCACACGTATGGGTTGCCGACCTTCGTGACCAACACGACGAACAATTACGGCCCCTGGCAATTCCCCGAGAAGCTGATCCCCCTGGTGACCCTCAACGCGCTGGAGGGCAAGCCTCTGCCCGTCTACGGCGACGGATCCAACGAGCGCGACTGGCTCTTCGTCGACGATCATGCCGAGGCGCTCGTCCTGGCACTCGAACGGGCCGAACCCGGGGCGACGCTCGCCATCGGTGCGCAGCAGCCCCGCAGCAACCTGCAGGTCGTGCGTAGCATCTGCTCGGCCCTGGATACGCTGCAACCGGACCCGGCCGGCCCGCGCGACCGGCTGATCCACTTCGTCACCGACCGCCCGGGCCACGATTTCCGCTACGAGATCGACCCGTCCCGCGCCCAGGCCGCGCTCGACTGGCGCGCCCCGCACGACTTCGACCGGGGGCTGCACCGGACGGTCAAGTGGTATGTCGACAACCGGGCCTGGTGGGAGCGCATCCGCGCCGGCAGGTATTCCGGGCAGCGCCTGGGCAATGCGCCGGTCGCACAATGAAGGGCATCCTGCTCGCCGGCGGATCTGGCACGCGCCTGCACCCCATGACACTGGCCGCGTCCAAGCAATTGCTGCCGGTGTACGACAAGCCGATGGCGTATTACCCGCTGTCGGTGCTGATGCTGTCGGGCATCAAGGACATCCTGATCATCTCCACCCCGGTGGACCTGCCGATGTTTCGCCGCCTGCTGGGCGACGGCTCGCACCTGGGCTGCACCTTCACCTATGCCGAGCAGCCCTCGCCCGACGGCTTGGCCCAGGCGTTCCTGATCGGCGAGGAGTGGCTCGACGGCGAGGCCTGCGCCCTGGTGCTGGGCGACAACATGATCTTCGGCGACCACCTCAGCCTCGTGTTCCAGGCGACGGCGCGGCGTGAGCACGGCGCCACCGTGTTCGCGTACCAGGTGCGCGACCCGGAGCGCTACGGCGTCGTCTCGTTCGACGCGAGCGGCACGGCGACCGAGATCGTTGAGAAGCCGACGACTCCGCTGTCAAACTGGGCGGTGATTGGCCTGTATTTCTACGACAAGCGCGTCACCGAGTTCGCCCACCGGGTCAAGCCATCGCCCCGGGGCGAGCTCGAGATCACCGACCTCAACCGGATCTACCTGGAGGAGGGCACGCTCGCCGTCGAGCGCCTCGGCCGCGGCTGCGCCTGGCTCGACGCCGGCACGCCGGACAGCCTGCTGCAGGCTGCCACCTTCGTGCAGACCATCCAGGCGCGCCAAGGCATGCTGGTCGGCTGCCCGGAGGAGGTCGCCTATCGCATGGGCTTCATCGACGCGGCGACGCTGCGCACCCGTGCACTCGCCTTGCGCAAGACGGAACTGGGCCGCCTGCTGCTGGAAATCGCCGACGGAGTTCACGCATGAAGTACGAACGCCAGTCCATTCCCGACGTGATCCTGTTCAGCCCGGCCCGTTTCGGCGACGAGCGCGGCTTCTTCTCCGAGACCTGGACCGCGCGGGCCATGATTGATGCGGGGATCGACCTGCCGTTCGTGCAGGACAACCACAGCATGTCGCAGGCGAAAGGCGTGTTGCGCGGCCTGCACTGCCAGCTCGATCCGCACGCCCAGGGCAAGCTGGTGCGCTGCGTGAAGGGCTCGATCTGGGACGTCGCCGTCGATGCCCGCCATGGCTCGCGCACCTTCGGCCGCCATGTCGCGGCGGAGCTGAGCGCGGCCAACTGGCAGCAGCTGTGGATACCGCCGGGTTTCGTGCACGGGTTCGTGACGCTCGAGCCGGACAGCGAGGTCGTCTACAAAACGACCGGCTACTACGACAAGGAGTCGGAGCGGGCGATCATTTGGAACGACCCGGACCTGGCGCTGCCGTGGCCCGTTACGGATGTTCAGCTGTCCGATAAGGATAAGGTGGCGACGCGCTGGGCCGACATGCCGGCCTGGTTCCGCCTGTGATCCTGGTCACCGGCGGCGCCGGTCAGGTCGCCACCGAACTAGCCGCGCGCGGTGACGGCCGTCTGACCGTCGTGGGCCGGCCCGAGTTCGATTTCGACCAGCCCGACACGATCACGGCGGTGTTCGACCGGGTGACGCCGACGCTGGTGGTGAACGCCGCGGCCTGGACGGCGGTCGATGCCGCTGAAAAGGAGGTGGACGCCGCCTATCGCGCGAACCGCGACGGCCCGGCGGCGCTGGCCAAGCTTTGCGCGCGCGACGGCGTGCCGCTCATCCACATCTCCACCGACTACGTGTTCGATGGTTCTAAGAACGCGCCGTACACCGAGGATGATGCCACCGGGCCGACCGGTGTCTACGGCGCGAGCAAGTTGGCTGGGGAGCAGGCGGTTCTCGAGTCGGGGGCCCACGCGGCCATCCTGCGGACCGCCTGGGTATACAACGCGACCGGCAAGAACTTCGTCCGGACCATGCTCAACGTCGCCCAGAAAACGAACACGCTGCGTGTCGTGGCCGACCAACACGGCTGTCCGACCAATGCCGGGGATCTGGCCGACGCCATTCTGGCTGTGGCGGACCGGATGTCGGCCGGGTGGGATCCTTCCTACGCCGGGGTGTTCCATGCGGCGGGCACCGGCAGCACCAGTTGGCACGGCTTTGCGCAGGCGATTTTCGCCGAGGCCGCCCGGCATGGCCGGCCGGAGCCGACGGTAACCGGGATCACCACCGCCGAGTATCCGACCCCAGCCAAGCGCCCGGCGAACTCGCGGCTGGACTGCTCCAAGCTCGCCCGGGTGTTCGGTGTGCGTTTGCCGGACTGGCAGCCCAGCCTGGCCCGCACCGTCGAAATCATCGTCAGCCTGTAATTCCGCACGCTGCCATCGCGTCCCGCATGTGGGGCGGCACCGGCGCGGTCGCCTCCAGCCGAGGGTCGAGCGGCAGGGCGATCGACCGGGCCAGCAACTGCAACGGCCGATCCGGCTGGCCATAGACCGGGTCGCCCAGGATCGGGCAGCCGAGCACGGCGCAATGTGCCCGGATCTGGTGTGTGCGCCCGGTGCGCGGGTGCAACTCCAACCAGGTGAACGCCTCAGCCCGTCCCCGCACGCGCCAGTCGGTCACCGCGCGTTGCCCGTCGTCGCGCACCACCATGCGCCAGCCGGAGGGGTTCGATTGCTTGGCCAGTGGAGCGTCGATTCGGCCGGATTCGCCAGGGGGTTCGCCTTGGACGACGGCCCAGTAAGTTTTCTCGGCCCGGCCGGAGCCGAAGGCCGCTTGCGCCTCCAGCAAAGCGGCGCGGCGCAGCGCCACGACCAGGCAGCCTGCGGTATCCGCGTCCAGCCGATGGGCTAGCCACGGGCCATCCTTGCGGCGGGACAGTTCGGCAAAGCAATCCTCTACACTCGGCCCGCCGCGTGGCCCGGCGTGCACCGGCAGGCCGGCGGGTTTGTCCAACACAACGAACCGGTTGTCCTGGTAGAGGATCGGGAACACGCCCCGTATTTGACAGGCGAACGCGTGAGGCGGAAGCACGGCTGATGGAGGAAGATCGCATTTGCGGCACGAACGCCGTCGCCGCCGTGTTCGCCCGCCGCCCCGAGGCGGCCAAGCGGCTGTTCTACACGCCCGCGATGAAGGAACACGCCGGGCCGCTGTGTGCGATGATGGCGAAGCTGCGCCGCCCCTATCGCATGCTGGACGAGGTGGAGATCGAACGCGCCGCCGGCTCCATCCATCACGGCGGTATCGTCGTGGTGGCCGAGCCACGCCGGGTCGAGATCATCGACTTCGTCCGGCCGCCGCGGATGCCGCTTCTGGTCGTGCTCGACCGGGTCAGCAACCCGCACAATCTCGGTGCGATCGCCCGCAGTGCCGCGTTTTTCGGGGCGGGCGGGCTGCTGTTCCACGAGGTGCCGGGGCAGGCTTTCCCGTCGGATGCGGCGTATCGCACGGCAGAGGGTGGGCTCGAGTATCTGGAGCTGCACAAGACGCGCAACCTCGGCAAGGCGCTGGTTGCGTTGGAGCCGCATTACCGTACGGTGGCGGCGACGCTCACGGCCGATGCCATGCCGCTGCAGACGCTGCCGCGGGACCGGCCGATCGCGCTCGTGCTCGGCAACGAGGAGATCGGGGTGTCGCTGGACGCGCGGGAGGCGTGCCGCCGCCGGGTGCGCATCCTGGGCGCCGGCCCGGTGCAGAGCCTGAACGTGGCGCAGGCGGCCGCCGTCTTGTTGGCGGCGCTGACCAATCCCGTCGCTTAGAGCGCGATCGGTTGAGGTCGGACGACAGGCGTCGTCCGTTTCATTTTTCTCCCCCTCCCGCGGGCGGGAGAGGGCCGGGGTAAGGGTGCGACTGCCGCGAAACGGGCGGTGCTGAACGCAAAGCTGCCCTCACCCCGACCCTCTCCCGTGAAGGACGGGAGAGGGAGAAGGGATTTCGGCTAGCGTTCTACGCGGTCGCGAGGACCCGGCGGCGGCGGATCAGCGCGTCCAGGCTATAGCCGCCCCCACCGAACGCGAACACGTAGAGCAAGCCTCCGGCCATCCCGACGTTCTTCATGAACTGGATCCTCATGGTGTTGTCCGCGAGATTGGCGTGGGCGACCAGCGCGGTGATGATGCACCACGCGGCGAGCACGATTGCGGACGCCCGGGTGAACAGACCGAACAGCAGGGCCAGGCCAACTCCAAGTTCGATCAACACCGCCACCGCATACGCCACCTCCGGCATCGGCAGCCCGTCCTTGGCAAAGTAGGCCTGGGTCGCGGCGGCCGCCATCAGCTTGGACCAACCGGACACGATGAAGAGGATGCTCAGCAGCAGGCGGCCCAGGAGAGTGGTGGCATCGGTCATCGGATCGGGTCTTTCGCGCGAAGCCTGTCTGCCAAAGTGGCACAGGCGGCCCCCACTAACATAAGGGCCGCCATTGGCCGAGCGGTTCCGTCGGTCAAAAGCCCGACCAGGGTGCCGCTGATCGCCGCCAGCAGGAACTGCAGCATCCCCATCACCGCGGACGCGCTGCCGGCATTGGCGGCATGGCGGGACAAGGCGCCCACCGAGGCGTTTGGCAGCACGACGCCCATGCAGGTCGTGCAGAAGATCGCCGGCAGCACGACGCTCCAGACCCCGAACCCGCCGGCGAACGCGAAGCCGCACATCACGACGGTGCCGAACAGGAAGGCTCGCGAGGCCAGGCGGAGCACCCGGCCCAGGCCCAGCCGCGGCAGCAGGCGAGGTGCCAGCTGCGAGCCCATGATGAACCCGGTGGCGCAAAACCCCACCAACGCACCGCTCTCGGCGGCCGACAGGTGGTACAGCCCGATGTAGACCGGAGAGGAGCCGCTGAGATAGGCGAACAGCCCGAACATCACGAACGAACCCGTCAAGGCGTAGACGAGGAACACCCGGTCCCGCACGACGACGACATACCGGCTCAGCAGCCCCACGATCCCCAGGTGCATTCGGCGCGCGCGGGGGAGTGTCTCGGGCAGGAACCGCCTCACCAGCAGGATCGAGATCAGCCCGTGTGCCGCCGCAAACCAAAAGATGAGCCGCCAACTGGCCACCAGCAGCATGGCGCCGCCCAGCCCCGGGGCCAGGATCGGGGCCGCCCCCATCACCAGCATCAACTGCGACATCAGCCGCGCCGCCGCATGGCCGTCCGCCAGGTCCCGGATGACGGCGCGGGGGATCACCATGCTGGCCGAGCCCCCGAATGCGGCCACGAAGCGCAGCCCCGTCAGGATCGTGAGGTTCGGCGCCAGCGCGCAGCCCACGGAGGCAAGCGTGTAGACCACGAGCCCGACCAACAGCGGCGCCCGGCGGCCGAAGCGATCGGTGAGCGAGCCTTGGGTCAGCTGCCCGAAGGCAAGGCCGACGAACCAACTCGCCAGGGTGACCTGCGCCGCACCCGGCGCCGCGCCGAAGCTTTGCTCCATCGCCGGGAAGGCGGGCAGGTACATGTCGGTCGAGAGCGGGCCGACCGCGGCCAGGAAGCCGAGCAGCAACGGCAGTCGTTTGGAAGTTGCGTCCATGAAATGTACAGCGGAGGCGCCCCGGGGCTAGCTCGCTTGGGTGCTCACGGCCTGGGTGGTGCGGATCGGGTTCGGCGTCGGGCCGCGGATCCACACGGACGGGGCTTGGGATTGCGCCGTGCCGTAGATCGAGCAGAACGCCACGTCCGCCGCATCCCGCCCGGCGCCGATCCGGACCAGCCCGTCCAGCGCGGCCATTCGGGTCGGGTCGAACAGATACCACGCGCCGCCGCCGGGTCCGTGCAGGTAGGCCTCGAACACGGCGTGGAAATCGGGCGGCGAGAGCTGCCAGGCATAGGCGCTGATGTAGCGGGCGGGAATGCCGACGGCGCGGCACAGGGCGATGGCGAGATGGGCGAAGTCCCGGCACACTCCGGCGCGGTCGCCGAGCGTGTCGTAGGCGCTGGTCAAGGCGTCGGACGTGCCCGCCTGGTAGTCCACGTTGTCGCGGATCCAGTTGCAGATCGCCGTCGCCCGTTGGTGCCCGGCCGGCTCGTGTCCGAACTGGCGGTTGGCGAACCGGCTCAGCCGGTCGGATTGGCAGTAGCGGCTGGCATTGAGGTACGGCAGCACCTCCATCGGCAGCGACCCGGCGGCGATTTCGGTCACCTCGGTCGGGTCCAGCATCAGCGGGTCGAGGGCGATCTCCGCCTCGTAGTTGATCTCGAAATGACCCTTGGGCACCAGGTAGCGCAGCATCCGGTTGCCGCTTTCCACCGCGACGAACCGGTCCGGCTCGCCGAGATCCATGGAGGTGGTGAGCGCCTCGCGCAGGATCTGCTGGCGCGGGAAACGGGCCGCCTCGAGGTTGAACACGAACGGCGTCAGCGTCTCGACGTCGTAGCGCAGCGTGCAGCCGATGGTGAAGTTCATGCTCGCTCCGTCGCGCTCTGTCCGTCGTACCCCGTCTCGTCGCACAGGGGAGGCGAAAGCACTAGTGCAGCGCGTCTAATACCAGTGGCCATCAGCACTGACCCTCGTTCCTCCCGTAGGGTGCAATGCGCTTTGGCATTGCACCGACAAACGCGCCGGTCGTGATGACGTGGAAGGTGCTACGCCGGCGAGTCGGCGTCGAAACCTTAATATTGGAATATCGTGGCCATAGGACGGCAATGATCCTTTACCCGCCATCGCGAGAAGAAGGCGCGGCGATGCAGGACCACGCCACCAGCGATCGTCGCGTACCCTGGATTGCCGCGCTCAATCCTCGTTGGTGCGGCGCACGAGGATTTCTCGTTTGCCGACGTGGTTAGCCTGGCTGATGATACCTTCTTTCTCCATCTGCTCGACCAGCTTGGCGGCCTTGTTGTAGCCGATCGATAGATGGCGCTGGATGAACGAGGTGCTGCACTTGCCTTCGCGGGCCACGATGTCCACGGCCTGGTCGAACAGATTCCCGTCGCCGGACTCGCCACTCATGCCGCGCAGGGCCGGGGTTTCATCCTCGTCCGGCGCCTCGGTGACTTCCTCGAGGTAGGCGGGCTCACCCTGGGAGCGCAGGAACGCGACCACGTCCTCCACTTCCTTGTCCGACACGAACGGCCCGTGCACCCGACCGATGCGGCCGCCGCCCTGCATGTACAGCATGTCACCCTGGCCCAGCAGCTGCTCGGCGCCTTGCTCGCCCAGGATGGTGCGGCTGTCGAACTTGCTGATCACGGTGAAGGAGATGCGGGTCGGGAAGTTCGCCTTGATCGTGCCGGTGATCACGTCGACCGAGGGGCGCTGCGTCGCCATCACCACGTGGATGCCGGCGGCGCGGGCCATCTGGGCGAGGCGCTGCACCGTGATCTCGATCTCCTTGCCGGCGACCATCATCAGGTCGGCCATCTCGTCGATGATCACCACCAGGAACGGCAGCTTCTCCAGCGCCAGCGGGTGTTCCTCGAACATCGGCTTGCCGGTCTCGGCGTCGAAGCCGGTCTGCACGCGCCGGGTCACGACCTCGCCGCGGGCTTGTGCCTCCTCGACACGGTCGTTGTAGCCGCCGACGTTGCGCACACCGAGCTGGCTCATTGCCCGGTACCGGCGCTCCATCTCCCGCACGGTCCATTTCAGCGCGGTGACGGCCTTCGCCGGCTCGGTCACCACGGGGGCCATCAGGTGCGGAATCCCGTCGTACACGGACAGTTCCAGCATCTTCGGGTCGATCAGGATCAGGCGGCACTGATCGGGGCTGAGCCGGTAAAGCAAGCTCAGGATCATGGCGTTGATGCCGACCGACTTGCCGGACCCGGTGGTGCCGGCCACCAGCAAGTGGGGCATGCGGGCGAGGTCGGCCAGGATCGGCTCGCCGCCGATATCCTTGCCGAGCGCCAGGGTCAGGCGCGACGGGTGCTTCTCGAACGCCTCGGAGCCGAACAGTTCGGACAAATAGACCGTCTCGCGCTTGGCGTTCGGCACCTCGATGCCGATGACGTTGCGGCCGGGCACGGTGGCGATGCGGACGGCGGTCACCGACATCGACCGGGCGACGTCGTCCGCCAGCCCGATCACGCGGGCGGAGCGGATGCCGGGGGCGGGTTCCAGTTCATACAGGGTGACGACCGGGCCGGGCTTGATGTCGCGGATGACGCCCTGCACGCCATACTCGTCCAGCACGGATTCCAGCAGCCGTGCGTTGGCTTGCAGCGCTTCCTCGCTCGGCCCGTAGCTGGCCCGCGGCGGGGCGGCTTTCAGCAGCGACAAAGGCGGGGTCTGCCAGCCGCCCGGCGTTGCCTCGGGCAGAGGCAGGCTGGGCTGCCGCGACGCGGACGCCTTGCGAAGCGGCAGGCTGATCCGCGGACGCGGGGCTGGGATCGAGGTCGGCGATGCCCGGACATCCTCTTCCGGTGTCACTTCGGGCTCGGGCTCACGTGCGGGATAGGGCAGCGCGATGCGCGGCGCTGGCGCCCGTTGCGGCGGGGGTGGTTCTTCGACCCGTTCGGTGCGGGGGAGCTCCGGCCAGGATGTCTGTCGAGGATCGGGCCGAGGATCGGGACGCGGGTCAGGGCGCAGATCGGGTCGCGGGTCAGGACGGGGGTCGGGCCGGTATGCGGGACGCGATGCCCGTTCCTCGACGGGGCGCCGGCGCACGCGGAACACGCCGACCACACGCGGCAGCAGCCGGGCTGCCCGCTGGCCGGCCTTGCCACCCTGGGCCAGCGAGCCACCCGCGACCCGGCCGGCTGTCTTCCACTCGCGGGCGGAGAGGCCGAAGCTCATCCAGATCAGCAGGACAGCGGCCACCACACCCACCAGCGTGGCCGCGGCACCCCCGAACGGCCCGAGCAGCATCTTCGCGTAGGATCCGGCGGAATTGGCGATGACGCTGCCGATCGCGCCGCCCGGCCCGGCATCGGACGGCCATTTCGCCTGGATCGGCACGGCGGACGCAAGGCTTGCGACCACGGGCAGGGCCGCAATAGTGCTGGCCAAACGCGCGGCCAGGCTGCCCAGACCGCGATGCGAGGCGATCCGGTACGCCCAGGCCAGCATCGCCAGCGACGGCAGCACCGCGGCGATGCCGAAGCTCTGCAGCAGCAGGTCCGCCGCCACGGCGCCGACCGGCCCGGCAAGGTTCGTGGCCGCACGCGACGTCGCGGTGTTCAGCGACGGGTCGAGTGGGTTGTAGCAAGCTAGCGCCACAAGCAGCGCCACACCGCCCAAGCCCAGCGCCACCCCGCCGAACTCCGCCAGGCGGCGGCCGATGAGGGTGCGGATTGCGGGGGAGGCGAGGAGTCGCGCCGGGGCAACGGCAGCCATGCGTCAGAACCCTGCTGATTGAACCGAGGTGGCAGGTATAGCCGGGAACCGCCGGAACCAGAACGGGAAAAGGGCGCAACCTCCCGGCTGCGCCCTCTTCGTGGCCAAACTGCCGCGGTCTCTGGATTACCCGATGGTTTCGCCGTGGAGCACGATGTCGAGCCCCTCCATCTCCTGGTCGCGGGTCACGCGCAGGCCGATCGTCGCATCGATCAGCTTGAGCAGGATGAAGCTGATCACGCCGCTCCACACCAGGGTGATCAGCACCGCCTCGGCTTGCTTCAGCAACTGCGCCAGCCCGCCCACCGTGCCGTCCGGGCTCGCATCGGTGGCCGAGAGCGGGCCGTAGGCGAACACGCCCGTCAGCAGCGCGCCGACGATGCCGCCGATGCCGTGCACGCCCCAGGTGTCCAGGCTGTCGTCGTAGCCGAACACGTGCTTCAGCCCGGTCGCCGACCAGAAGCAGATCACGCCGGCCGCGATGCCGATGATCAGCCCCGGCCCGGGCAGCACGTAGCCCGAGGCCGGCGTGATGGCGACCAGCCCCGCCACCGCGCCCGAGATGATGCCGAGCACCGAGGGTTTGCCCTTGCTCGCCCACTCCGCGAACATCCAGGCCAGTGCGGCCCCGGCGGTGGCGATCTGCGTGACCGTCATCGCCATGCCGGCACGTCCGCCGGCACCCACCGCCGACCCGGCGTTGAAGCCGAACCAGCCGACCCACAACAGCGAGGCGCCGATCACGGCATAGGTCAGGTTGAACGGCGCCATGTTGTCATGCCCGTAGCCGACCCGCTTGCCCAGCACGAGTGCGCACACCAGCCCGGCGACGCCCGCGTTGATATGCACCACCGTGCCGCCCGCGAAGTCGATCGCACCGATCGTGGCACCCACGTAGCCCGTGGCGCTCCACACCGAGTGGGCGATCGGGCAGTAGACCACCAGCGACCACAGCACCATGAACACGCACATGGCGCTGAACTTCATGCGGTCGGCGAACGCGCCGGCAATCAGCGCCGGGGTGATGATCGCGAAGGTCATCTGATACATCATGTACACGCTCTCGGGGATCGTGTACGCGGTCGAGTTGTCGCTCCCGGCGCCCAGCACGAAGGGCACGTCGACACCCTTGGAGATGTGTTCGCCGATGCCGTTCAGGAAAAAGCGCGAGAAATCGCCGATGAACGGCGCCGTCACGCCCGTGCCGTTGGTGAAGGTCAGGCTGTAGCCGGCGACCATCCAGACCACGGTGATCAGGCAGCAGATCGCGAAGGACTGCATCAGGGTTGCGAGCACGTTCTTCTTGCGGACCATGCCGGCGTAGAACAGCGCCAGGCCCGGCACCGTCATCATCAGCACCAGCGCCGTGCTGGTCAGCATCCAGGCCGTGTCACCGGTGTCGATCTTGGCGATCGCCTCGGCCGCTGCCGGGGCTGCGGCAGTCGCGGGAGCGGAGCCAGGCACCGCCGGCTGGGCCAGGGCGGCTCCAGCCAGCAGCAGCATCGGCAAGCAGGCCGCCAAACTCTGCCATCGGAAGACCGGGGCAACATTTCGCTTCATCGTCGAGTAATCCTTCATAGAGCTTCCGCGTCGAGCTCGCCGGTGCGAATCCGAACGGCTCGTTCGATATCCAACACGAAAATCTTGCCGTCGCCGATCTTACCCGTCTGCCCCGACTTCATGATGGCTTCCACCACCTGCTCGGCCAGGCTGGCGGGGACGGCGACTTCGATCTTCACCTTGGGCAGGAAATTCACGTGATATTCTGCGCCACGGTAAATCTCGGTCTGGCCTTTCTGCCGGCCGAACCCCTTCACTTCGGAGACGGTCAATCCCTGCACCCCGAGCGGCGTGAGCGCCTCGCGCACGTCGTCGAGCTTGAAGGGTTTGATGATCGCTATAATCAGCTTCATCTTATTAACCTCGTTCCCTGTTCGGGGCCGACCACCAGGACGACCACCGTTGCAACTCCCCATAAACAAGAAGCGTGCCGCGGCACATTGGTCACCCGACCCGGCTTGGACCGCCATCGCAGGCAGTTGCGTTCACGAGCTTCGTGATCATCTGCTCAGAAACTAGGCAGTATTCGATGAATCAGCTTGAAGCGGACGTATGCGTGGTGGGCGCCGGCCCGGTGGGTGCGGCGCTCGCCTGCAGCTTGGCGGCGAGTGGGGTGCGGGTGGCGGTGGTCGACCGCGCGCCGTTGCCGCCGATGGAACACCCGGATTTCGACGGCCGCGCCTATGCCATCGCCGCCGGGTCGCGCGCCATGCTGGAGGCGGCGGGCGTTTGGCAGCGCCTGCCGTTCGAGCCGTGCCCGATCCTGGACATCCGGGTGTCGGACGGCAAAACGGGCCGCGCCGCCTCGCCGCTGTTTCTGCATTTCGACCATGCGGAGGCTGGTGCCGGGCCGTTCGGCTGGATGGTGGAGGCGCGCAGCCTGCGGGTGGCGCTGAACGCGCAACTGCACGCCTTGGCCGCCACCCAAGTGTTCGCGCCGGCGGAAGCGGTGGTCACGCGCTCGGCAGACCGGGCCACGGTTCGGATCGGCGACGATGAACTCACCTGCAAGCTCGTCGTGGCCGCGGAGGGGCGGGGCTCGCCGTTGCGGACCCAGGCCGGCATCGCGATCTCCAAGCTGGCCTATCGCCAGAGCGGCATCGTGTGCGCGATTGCCCACGAGAAGCCTCATCAAGGCGCGGCCTTGGAGCACTTCCTACCCGCCGGACCGTTCGCCCAACTGCCGATGACCGGCACGGACGGCGCACCCAACCTGTCCGCGATCGTCTGGACCGAACGCGCCGAAGTGGCCCCCCGCATCATGGCCCTGGACGAGGCCGCCTTCGGTCGGGAAGTGGCCCGCCGGCTGGGCGGCCATCTCGGCGCGATCCGTCCAGTGGGCCGGCGCTGGATCTACAAGCTAGGGGCCATGCACGCGCACCGCTACACTGCCGAACGCCTGGTGCTGGTGGGGGATGCGGCACACGGCATCCATCCGATCGCCGGTCAGGGGCTCAATCTGGGGCTGCGCGACGTGATCCTGCTGACCGAGTTGGTCCGTGATGCGGTGGCGGAAGGGCGTGACCCCGGCGACCCGGCGCTGCTCGCCCGCTACCAGGCCACGCGCCGACCGGCCAACCTCATGATGCTGGGGGCGACCCATGCGTTGGACCGGCTGTTCTCCACCGATAATGGCTTGGTCCGCACGATGCGCGATGTCGGGATCGCGGGGGTTCAGCGCCTGCCGCCCCTCAAGCGGCTGTTCATGCGTCAGGCGATGGGCGTCTGACACGTCCTGCCGGGGCGGTCAGTCCAGATAGCGCAGGGCGAACGTGATCCGCCCCCCCGACGCCCCGAGCACGAACGCGGCATCGGCGAAGGAGGGCGGACCGAACCGCATCCTGGCATCATTGGAGAAGCCGATGCCCTCCGTCGGGATACCGAGGAAATTGCGATCGATCTTGTGGTTGTCGTTCTCGTCCGCGTAGGCCTGGGCCGCATAGGTGCCGGGCGGAATCCCGGCGATCCGGACGGTGACCGTCCCGACCGTGGCCGGTACGCTGCCTTTGTAGCGGCAGGTCTCCTGCAGGAACGTGGCCTTGTCGCAGACCGCAACCAGCACGTGGCCGGCGGCGGAGTGAATGCCGGTGATGGTGATCTCCAGCACGCTCCCCTCTGCCCAGGCCGGGGGTGCAGGAACCAGCATCAGACCGACGACAGCGGCCCCAATGAGCCACCCCAAGGCCGCATCGTAGGGTGGGGTGCGCTTTGGCACCCCACCACAGCCGCCGCGGCGGTGCGTTGCCGAAGCGCAACGCACCCCACTGATCGGAGCAACTCCACGGGAAAATTGCACGAGCAGCCACTTCATTGTGCGGGATACGCGCGACCCCGCCATATAGCCGGACGGCCGCGCCACGAGCGGATCAGCGCCGCCCATTGCACCGCCAGCAAACCCAGGATGCCGACCGGGTGCAGCAGCGCGCTAACCTCGGGCTGCCGGAAGCGGGCCGCGAGGATGAAGCGCAGCCCGATCGACAGCACCAGCGCCGCGACGGCGGCCGGGCTCGGGGCGGCAATGACCAGGACGAGCGGCAACACATGGCCGCCAGCCAGCAGCACGGTCCAGATCAGCAGCGGCACGGGCCGTGCCATGCCCTCCGTGGCGTTCTTGCCCAAGCCGGACCAGACCTCGGCCGCCGAAGCATACATGCGGCAGGAAGCAAACGTCGTTGCGTCGAACAGCCCCGTCATGATGCCCGCGCGCCGGAAGGCCCGGGGCAGGGTGATCCCATCATGCAGCGAGCGCCGGATGGCCGCGTGACCCCCGGCGGCCTCGTAAGCGGCACGGCGGGCAATGAACAATTGCCCACAGCCTGCGCCCAGCCCGGGCGAGGGGGAGCGGCGCATCATCGACATCGGCAGGTAGCCGAGCAACAGGAAGTGGATCAGCGGCAGCAACAGCTGCTCGGACCAGGTTTCGACAACCTGGCGCGGAAAGCCGCTGGCGAGGCCGACATCGTTGGTTTCCATGAACCCGGCCATGCGCCGCAGTGCGTCTGGCGACAGCCGGACGTCGGCATCGGTGAACACCAGCAGGTCGTGCCGGGCCGCCCCGGCCAGTACGGCGCAGGCATGCTGCTTGCCCGACCAGCCCGGCGGCAAGGCCGGCCCGCTGATGACGCGCAACCGCGGGTCCGCAATGCCAGCCAGGATGGACGCCGTCGCGTCGGTGGAGCCGTCATCGAGTACGACGACCTCGAACGGGATGCCCGTATTGGCCAGCACCGCGTGGACCGCCGGGCCGATGTTGGCCGCCTCGTTGCGCGCCGGGATCAGCACCGAAATCGGCTGCGGCACGGCAGCTTCGGGCGGCGTGCGAAAGCCACGCAGGTTGAGCAACGTCAGCACGAATGGAAGCGCCGCCAACAGCAACGCCACGACACCGAGCACGATCACGTCTCGCCACCGCCATGGCTGGGGTCGAAGCGGCGTCCGTTGGCCGCAGCACGCAGCCAGCGCCAGGAATCGTACACCCCGCCCACGCCAGCACCACCGCGAATCAGTGGTGTGAACAGCGCCGGGTTGCGGGTGACCGACTCGGCCGCCAGGGCATCCATCGTGGTGGCCAGGCCCTGCTCCAGGCGCTCGGTCCAATCGGCCACCGAGCCGGCGCGGTCACTGAGCAGTGGCTCACCGAAGCGGACCAAGGCTTCGGGCCGGCTCTCGTTCCAGTAGGTGTACTCGATCGCGAGCGGCAGGATCACGGCGCCGGGCACCCGGCGGGCGAGGTGCGCGAGCCCCGGACGCAAGGCGATCGGTCGGCTGCGGTGGTCGGTGAACGCGCCCTCCGCGGTGATCCACAACATGGCGGACGGATTTTCGAGAACCGCCAGTGAGGTGCGGAGGAACTTGGCGGCACCCCGGGGATCGTCCAGCGCGACGCCGAACACGCCCATACGCTCGAGCACGCCATATTTTCCGAGGGCGGCGGCGTCCATCGGGCCATAGCCGGCCCGCTCAGGGAACAGTTTGTCGCACAGCAGAATGTAGACCGCCGGGTCCCACCACGAAGGGTGGTTGGAATAGACGATCAGCGGCCGTCCCGGGACCGGGCGCGGAAGACCGGTGCGCGAAATGCGCATCGCATGGAAATGCCTGCCCAGATACCAGTGCAGGTAAGCCGCAAACGCGCGGAACAGGACGGCAGAACGGCGGGCTGGAATGTCGCCTGTCACGTCGGCCAAACCCAAAAGCTACTCCCCCTTCCCTTGAGGGAGGGAGCCGGGGAGAGGGGCGGCAACACACCGGTTCGCGCGTATCTAGCAACGCCACCCGCCGAAATATCGTGCCGCTCGCACCCCTCCCCTAACCCCTCCCTCAAGGGGAGGGGGATTTTCCTCCTACGCACTCAGGGGCGCCGAATTGGACATGCGGTCCTTGTCGAGGCTGTCGGCGGCGATCCAGCCGGACATCAGCACCATCGGCATGCCCGGGCCGGGATGCGCCGCACCCCCGGCCAGATACAGTCCGGCAAGGTCGCGCGAACGGTTGCCCGGTTTGAACGCACCGAAAAACTTGCCGTGGCTGGCCAGCCCGTAGATGGCGCCGTTCAGCACGCGGTAGCGCTCGTGAATGTCGGCCGGGGTTAGATGCCGCTCGAATACGATACGGCTCTCCAAGTCCGGCATGCCGGCGCAACGGGCGAGCTTTTCGAGGATGACCTTGCGGTACTTCGGCAGCATCTCCGTCCAGTCGTGGTGCGGGCGGAGATACGGGGTGTGCACCAGCACATAGAGCGCCTCGCCCCCCGGCGGTGCCACGCCGGGTTCAGTGCGGGCGGGGGCGGCGATGTAGCAGGTCGGGTCCGGGGCAGGCTCACCCTTGTTGTAGATCCAGTCGAACTCCTCCTCCGGGTCGCGGGAGAAGACGAAATCGTGGTGCAGCAAGTGGTCGTAGGCGCGGTCCAGCCCGAGATAAAGCACCACGCCGGAGCAGGCCGGCTCCCGCTTCCACCGCTTGGCGAACGACGCCGCGGGCTTGCCGCCGACCAACTCGCTGTAGGTGCGCACCGCGTCCATGTTGGACACGAGGGCCGACAACGGCACGATTTCGCCGCTGTCGGTTTCGACCGCACTGACGGCGCCCCGGTCGGACACGATGCGCCGGATGCCGGTGGACAGCCGCGTCTCCACGCCCAACTCGTCCGCAAGCTTCGCCAATGCCAGTGGCACGGAGCGGGTGCCGCCCATCGGGTACCAAACGCCGCCATCGGTCTGCATGTGCCCGATCGAGCACAGCACCGCCGGCGAGTTGTAGGGGGACGAGCCGACATACTGGACGAAATGGTCCAGCATCTGTGCGACGCGCGCGTCCGGCACTTTCTTGCGGATCTGCTTGGCGACCGTGCTGCCCATCTTCAGGCTGAGCACGTCCTTCAGCGTGGCGAGGTCCATCCCCTTCTTGAAGTCCATCGTGTCACGGATGTCCTCCACCGAGCGCCAGAAGAAGAAGCGTTCGCTGACCTCGTGCAGCCCCTCGCTCATCTTCAGGAAGTCGCGGTAACCCGCCGCGTTGCCCGGGCTGTAGGCGTCCAGGTTGCCCGCCATCGCCTCGGTGTTCTCGGTCAGGTCGAGCACCGAGCCGTCGTCGAAGAAGCAGCGCCATTGCGGGTCTAGCCGGCGCAGATCCATCGCTGCGTCCAGGTCGCGTCCTGCCTCGGCGAAGATGCGGCGGAGCACGGCGGGGACGGTGAGGATGGTCGGGCCCATGTCGAACCGGAACCCCTCACCCTCCAACTCCGCTGCCTTGCCGCCGACCCAGTCGTTCTTCTCGAATAGAATGACCTTGTGGCCGCGCGCCGCCAGGGTGCAGGCCGCCGCCAGCCCGCCCAGGCCGCTGCCGACGACGCCGACCGGATCCATGCTGCTCATACCGTCTCCGCAATGGCGGGTTCATAGTTGGGTGCCGCCATCAATGACGGCTGCCAGTGCGGCTGCAGACCCAGATCGTCTGCGAGCAGCCGGCTGGTGATCCGGGCGCTCTCGAAGATCACCGGCAGCCCGCTGCCAGGGTGGGTGCCACCGCCGACCAGATAGACGCCGTCCAAATCCTCGAACCGGTTGCGCGGGCGGAAGTGCAGCATCTGGCGCAGCGAGTGAGCCAGGTTGAAGGTGGCGCCGCGGAACACGTTCAAGTCCGCCTCCCAATCCGTGGGGGTCATAACCTTCTCGAACACGATCCGCTTCTCGATGTCGTGGACACCCAGCCGCTCCAGCCGCTGCAAGGCGAGCGCACGATACTTCGCCTGTTCCGCCGCCCAATCCACGCCGTCGCCGACCCGGTTGCCGACGGGCACCAGTATATAGAGCGTCGAGTAGCCGGGCGGCGCCAAGGCCGGGTCGGTGACGCAGGCGTTTTGCACATAGAACGACGGCTCGCCCGGAGGCACCAGCCCCTCCTCGATCTCGCGCACGTTGCGACGGTAGTCCTTGGACAGATAGATCGTGTGGTGGGCCAGGTCCGGCAGCTCACCCTTGATGCCGAGATAGAGCATGAAGGTGGAACAGGAGAATTTCTTGCCGGCCAGCTTGCGGTCGGTCCAGCGGCGGCGCAGCCGGTCCGGCACCAGGGTGGTCATCGTTTGGGCGAAATCGGCGTTGATCACCAGCGCGTCGAACTGCGCCGGCCCAGCCTTGGTTCGCACACCCGTGGCGCGGCGGCCCTCGAACAGGATCTCCTGCACCGGCTCGGCGAGTTGGAACTGCACGCCCATCTCCCGCGCGATCCGCTCCATCGCCGTCATCACAGCGCCGCAGCCGCCGCGCGGGTGGTAGACGCCGAACTCGTACTCCATGAACGAGAGGATGGTGAACAGGCTCGGGCACTTGAACGGCGACATACCCAGGTATTTGGCCTGGAACGAGAAGGCGAGCCGCACCCGTTCGTCGCTGAAATAGGTGGCGAGGTCGCTGTCCACCGTCCGGTGCGGTCGCATCAGCTTCAACGACCGCAGCATGTGCGGGCGCACCAGGTCTCGCGGGCCATTGAACGGCGCTTCCAGGATCGGGCGGAAGGCGGCGAGCTTGGCCCGGTTGTCGGCCATGAAGCGGGGCAGGGCGGCGGCATCGGCCGGGCAGATGCGAGCGACTTCTTCGGCGAGCCGGCTCATGTCGCCGGTGGCCTGGATCTCGCCGCCGGCCTCGAACACAAGGTGGTACTGCGGGTCGAGACGAATCAGCTCGATCTCGCGGTCCAGATCGTAGCCGCAGGCCGAGAAGATGTCGGACAGCACGCGGGGATACAGGAAAAAGGTCGGCCCCATGTCGAATCGGAAGTCGCCGTCCGGCCCAGGCGCCGTGATCGTTGCGGAGCGGCCGCCCACGGCGGGGTGGCGCTCATACACGGTGACTTCGGCCCCTGCCTGGCGGAGCAGCATCGCGGCCGCCAGCCCACCCGGCCCGGCACCGACGATGCCGACCCGGCGTTGCCTTTGAACCCCCATCAAGACGCCGGCCTGAATGATTCGAAGCGGGCTCGGATAGAGACTCGGCGAACGGGCATACGCTGACCTTACCTTCAAACTGGCGGAGCTGAAAATGCGCCACCACCGAGGCGTGCACTTGGGGTTAAACCGGCTCTTGTCACGGTTCCTCGTGCGCGCATTCTGCCGCCCGACACTTCAGGATGCGAGCCATGCCCGATCCCGCCATTCAGACTGCAATCCTCCAGGCCGTCAACGCGCAGGCGGATGAAGCGGTTGCGCTGCTGGCTGGGCTGGTGCGGCACCGCTCGGTGCTGGGGCAGGAACAGGGTGCGATCGACGCGATGGCGGCCGCCTTCGAAGGGCTCGGCCTGCCGACACGCCGCGTCCCGGTGGACGTCGCGGGCTTGGAGCGGGTGCCGGGCTTCTCGCCGCCGCTGATGTCGTATGCCGGGCGGGACAATGTGGTGGCGGAGCACCACCCGGTGAACGCGACGGGCCGCTCGCTGCTGCTGCAGGGCCATGTCGACGTCGTGCCGGAGGGGGCTGCCGATTTGTGGACCACCCCGCCGTTCGAACCGGATATCCGCGACGGCCGCATGTATGGGCGGGGTGCTGCGGACATGAAGGCGGGGGTCGCCAGCATCGTCATGGCCGTGCGCGCCCTGCATGCCGCCGGGTTTCAGCCTGCCGCCCCGCTCCAGTTGGCGGCGGTGATCGAGGAGGAGTGCACCGGCAATGGCGCGCTGGCCGTCATGCACGCGCTGCCGATGCCGGACGCGTGCCTGATCCCCGAGCCCGGCCCCGGCTTCCCCGCCCTGTATGTGGCCGAGGTGGGCGTCGTTTGGGCCTGGGTCATCGTCACCGGCCGCCCGGTCCACGTGCGGGAGGCCCATGCCGGGGTGAGCGCTATCCAGGCCGCCGCAGTCGTCGCCGAGGCGTTCAGCGCCTACGAGCTGGAGGCAAACCGGGCCGAGCGCCGCCACCCTGCCTTTGCAGCCGACAACCACCCGATTGCCGTGAATATCGGCACCTTCGAGGGCGGCGAGTGGAACAGCTCGGTCGCGACCCGGGCCAAGCTGGGCATCCGCGTCGGGGTCATGCTGGGCCAGTCCTGCCAGTCCGTCCGCGCGGAGATCGAGGCGCTGGTCGCCCGCACCGCGAAGGACGAGCGGCTGCACGGCGCGACGCTGGCGGTGGAGTTCAAGGGGTTCATGGCCGATGGCTGCCTGTTCCCGGCCGAGCAGCCGATCTCCCGCCTGGTCTCGGCGCAGCACGAGGCGGTGACCGGCGAGGTGCTGCGGCACTACACCGCCGCCGGGCTGACCGACGCTCGCCACTACGTGCTGAGCGGCGGCACCCAGGCGGCCTGCTACGGCCCGGATGCGCAGAACATCCACGGCATCGACGAGAGTGTGGGGCTGGAGGCATTCCGCGACACCACGAAGGTGCTGGCGCTGACCATAGCCGAGTGGTGTGGGCTGGAGCGCCGCCCATCCCGTTGAACCCGGCGTCGCCGCTGGCGCGGCTGCTGGATGGCCCGATCCGGCCTGGTGTGGTGCGCTGGATCGGCTTACGGCCCGCCCGGCGCGAGCCGATGGTTGCCGTCGAGCGGGTGGAACTCGATTGTCTCGTTGGGGTCGTCGGCGATCGCTGGCTGGGGCGGCCGGGCAGCGCTGGAACCCGGCAGGTCACGCTCATCACCGAGGAGGCGCTGCGGGCCATCGCGAGCTTTGTGGGCGTCGCGTCAGTGCCACCCGAAGCGCTGCGCCGCAACCTCGTCGTGGGAGGCATCAACCTGCTTGCGCTAAAAGACAGGCGGGTCGGGTTCGGTTCGGCAGTATTGGAGGTAACGGGTGAGTGTCACCCCTGCTCGCGTATGGAGCAGATTCTCGGCCCCGGCGGCTACAACGCCGTGCGCGGCCAAGGCGGAGTGACCGCAAGGGTCGTTCAGACGGGGCAGGTCCAACTCGGCGACGACGTCACGGTCCTCCCGCCTCCTTCCCCGCGATAGGGAGGGAGGCGGGGTGCATCAATACGGGTAGTAGTAAGGCGCGTAACCATACGCGTACGGGTAACCGTAAAGCCCGGCGTAACCGTACGCCAAGGGACCGATCCCGTATCCGTAGCCGTATCCGCGGTAGCCGTAGCCCCCATAGCCGCCGCGGAAACCGCCATATCCGCCGTAACCACCACCATAGCCGCCGCCATAACCACCCCGGCCGCCGCCAAAGCCGCCGCCGCCGCCGTGGAAACCGCCACCGCCACCGCCGCGTTGCGCCAGGGCAGGGGTCGCACCCAGGGCCAGAACCAACGCCGCACCTGCCACGAGCCTTCCGATAGTCCTCATCGTCCAGATCTCCTTCGCACTGGAGGTGGCTGTCACCAAACGCGTTAACAATACACAGCCCCGTGCCTGGTCATTCCCCCTCGCCATTCCGAAGCGCCGTGACGACCGCGGAGAAGTCGAGTGCCGCGTGGTGTTCGGCAAAATGGGCGTAGATCTTCTGCGCATGCGCTCCCAGTAGCGTCTGCGCCCCGCTCGCACTTGCGGCCTCCTGCGCCAAGGTGAGGTCCTTCAGCATGAGCGCGGTCGCGAAGCCCGGCGCATAGTCGCGATTGGCCGGCGAGGCGGGGACTGGGCCCGGCACCGGGCAGTAGTTGGTCAGCGACCAGCATTGGCCGGAGGCCGTGCTGGCGACGTCGAACAAGGCCTGGTGCGACAGGCCGAGCTTCTCCGCCAGCACGAACGCCTCGGACACCGCGATCATGGAGATGCCAAGGATCATGTTGTTGCAGATCTTGGCCGACTGGCCGGCGCCAGCCTCGCCACACAGCACGATCCGCTTGCTCATCGCCTGCAGGATCGGCTCGGCCCGGGCGAACGCCGCCTGGGCACCGCCGGCCATGAAGGTAAGCGTTCCCGCCTGCGCGCCGCCGACGCCGCCCGACACCGGCGCGTCCACGCTGGCCATGCCGGCGGCCGCGGCCGCCTCATGCGCCGCGCGGGCCGATGCGACGTCGATCGTGGAGCAGTCGATGAACAGCGTACCCGCGGCGGCGGCGGGCAGGATGTCGGCGTAACACGCGGCCACGTGCTTGCCCGCTGGGAGCATCGTGATCACGGTGTCGGCCCCGTGCACCGCGTCCCGGGCCGAGCCGGCCAGGTCGATACCCTGGTTGACCGCGGCTTCGGCCGCCGCCGGGGCCAGGTCGTAGCCGCGCACGGAGTGGCCGGCGCGGTGCAGATTGGCCGCCATCGGCGCGCCCATGTTGCCCAGCCCGATGAATGCGATCGTCGCCATGTCGGTTTCTCCCGTTGATTGGCATAGACACTTGCGGTCTGGTGCAGGGGCGTCAATCGGTCGCTTTTTGGCGCGGCGGCCCCATCAACGCTGGCTGGAACAGCACCGCCGCCAACAACGTACAGAGTAGGGCGAGAGCCATCAGCTTGCCCATCGACGACATGCCCGGCTGGTTGGACAGCCACAGGCTGCCGAACGCCGTCATCGTCGTCAGCGCCGAGAAGAACACCGCCCGGGTCAGCGTCGATTGCAGCAGGTTCGTCGCACCCCGCCGCCACGCAAGAATATAGTAGATCTTGAACGCCACACCGACGCCGAGCAGCAGCGGTAGGGCGATGATGTTGGCGAAGTTCATCGGCTGGCCGATCAGAACCGTGATCTCCAGCGTCAAGGCGCCCGCCACCAGCAGCGGCACCAGGGTCAGCAGCACGTGCAGGAATTGGCGCAGGGTAATCCACAGGATGACCGCGATCGACAGCACGGCGAAGATCCCGGCCTCGATAAAGGCGCGCACCACCGTTCGCTCCGATTCGAGCAGGGTGATCGCCGTGCCACTGGCCGCTGGCGCCACCGAGAGCACCGCGCGGGCGAAATCGGCCATGGCGGTCGTGTCGTTCGGGTCGCCCTTGGGCAGGATCTGCACCCGCGCGTGCCCGTCCGGCCGCAGCCAGTCGGCGCGCATATCGGCCGGGAGCGTCTCGGTGGTCACCGTCTCCGGCTGCAGCATGGCCCGCAGGTGATCGAGGTCGAGCTTCAACGGCCGCACGATCGCGTCGGCGACGGTGGCGCGCCTCGCCGGGTCCGCGTCGGCAAGCCGGGTCAGCAGCGGCTTCAGCCGGTCCTCGGAGGTGCCGGCGGGAAGCGCGGCTGCCGCCTCGCGAATGGCGGTGACGTCCTCCGCGTCGGTTGGAGCCGGCCGGGTCGCCGGCGGGTCGAGCGCCGGCAGCAGCGCGGCGGCGGCCCGCCGGATCGCCGCGAGCTTGGGCGCCTGGTCCGCCGGGACGAGCGTGTCGATCGTGCGTGTGCCCTGCACCTGCGGCAGCGCATCCAGGCGTTGCGCGAGGGACCTGGCCTCCGCCAACGATGGGGCCGCGACGTCGACGGCGGCAACCCCGGTCGCCGGGTCACGGCTGAGCTCGCGATAGGTGCGGACCGCCTCGCCGCTCGGGTCCTGCAGGTGCATCGGGTCGAAGTCGAAATGCAGCCAGATCAGTAGCGGTGACCCGGCCAGCACCACGCCGAGCGTCGCTACCACCACGAAAATGCGGTGACGGCCCAGGAAGGAATCGACCGGGGCGAGAAACGCATACCCCAGCCGCTCCGGCTCGCCGGGCGGGCGTAGCACCGCGAGCAACGCCGGCAGCAGCGTCAGGGTGAGCACGAAGGCGATCACCATGCCCTGGCCCGCGATCTGCCCCAGTTCGGAAACGCCCTTGTAGTCGGTCGGCAGGAACGAGAAGAACCCCGCCGTGACACCGGCAGCGGCCAGGGCGAGCGCACCGCCCGCCTTGGTTGCGGCACTCCCCAGGGCTGCCCGGATCTCGTCGGTGTCGTGGCGCTCGGACCGGTAGCGCACGCCGAACTGGATGCCGAAATCCGCCCCCAGCCCCACGAACAGCACGGCGAACGCGACCGAGATCAGGTTGAACGCGCCCACCGTCAGCAACCCGGCCGCTGCCGTGAGCGCCAGGCCGACGATCAGGTTCAGCACCACCGCCAGCACGATCCGCCCCGAACGGAGCGCCAGCCACAGGATCAGCAGGACGGCCGCGGCCGTGGCGATGCCGTTCAACGCGGCGCCGCTGGACAAGGTGGCGAATTGTTCGTCGTTGACCGGCGCCGCCCCCGTCAGATGCAGCGTCGCGCCGTCCTCGGGACCGATGCGTGCGTCGTCGGCAGCCTTGCGTATGGCGTCGCTCGCCCGCTTGCCCGGTTGCAGGGCTGCGAAATCCAGGGTGGGCTCGATCGGCAGCAACTGGCGCAAATCGTCGGCCGCCGGGTCATGCCCCTGCAGCAGGACCTGCCACGAGAACGACGCGAACCGTCCGGCGAACGCGCTGTCCAGCGTATCGGCCAGTAGGGCCGAGGGGCGGTCGGCGGCGTGCGGCCCCATGCGCGCCGACCCGGCGAGTGCCTGCATGGCCCCGCGCAGCGATGGGTCGGCAGCGAGCTCGCCCAGCAACGGCCGTGCCTGGGTGAACTGGCCGGCGACTTGCTCCACTTGCAGGGTTGGCAGGAACAGCAGCCCGGCGTGGGCGAGGAAGGCACCGCCTTGCGGCTGTTCGACCGACTTCACCGTGCCGGGGTGCGATTGCAAACCGCTCACCAGCCGCGACGCGGCATCCCCCGCGAGCTCGGGCGTGGGGGCCTGGACCACGGCCACGATCTGCTTCGGTGGAAACGCCGCTTGATACGCGTGCTCGCGCTGCACCCAGGGTAACGAGGCCGGCATCAGGCGGTCGGTGTCGGTGGTGATCGCGAAATGCGAAACTGAATAGGTGCCAGCCGCCGCCGCCAGCACAGCGACGAATACGAGGACCGCCCAGGCGTGTCGTACGCAGGCATTCGTCACGCGGGCCAGTACAGTGGGTGTCATTCTGCTGTTGTTACCAGTGCGGTCACGGAACTGACCGAACGGCTTAACATGCGCAATGTTCCCGATCACCCCAGCGCGACTGTCCGGGAGCGCAAGGAACACTGCCCGCATTGTCCCGTTCATCGGCAGCGGCAGCCCGAAAGGTAAATCAATGAAGGCACTCACTTGGCACGGCAAGGGCGACATACGCTGCGAGACCGTGCCCGATCCGAAGATCGAGCAGCCTCGTGACATCATCATCAAGATGACCGCCTGTGCGATATGCGGCTCGGACCTGCATCTGCTCGACGGCGTGATCCCCACGATGAAGAGCGGCGACATCGTCGGCCATGAGTGCATGGGCGAAGTGGTCGAGGTCGGGAGCGAGATCAGCAAGCTGAAGCAGGGCGACCGGGTCGTGGTGCCGTTCACCATCTCCTGCGGCGAATGCTTCTTCTGCAAGCGCGGCTACTTTTCCGGCTGCGAACGGTCCAATCCGAACGCGAAGATGGCAGCAGAGCTATGGGGCCACTCGCCGGCCGCGTTGTTCGGCTACTCGCACTTGCTGGGCGGCATCCCCGGCGGCCAGGCCGAGTATCTGCGCGTGCCCTATGCCGATGTCGGCCCGATCAAGGTGCCGGACGGGATTACGGACGAGCAGGCCCTGTTCCTGTCGGACATCTTCCCGACCGGCTACATGGGCGCCGACTTCTGCGAGATCAAAGGCGGCGAGACGATAGCGGTGTTCGGCTGCGGTCCGGTGGCGCAGTTCTCGATCCGCAGCGCCTTCCTGCTTGGCGCCGAGCGGGTGATCGCCATCGACACCGTCCCGGAGCGGCTCCGCATGGCCGAGGCGGCCGGGGCGATCACGATCGATTTCATGAAGGAGGACGTTTACGACCGCATCCAGGAACTGACCCACGGCCGTGGTGCGGACGCCTGCATCGATGCCGTCGGCACCGAGCCGCACACGGCCGCGAGCTTCGACTCTATGCTGGACCGGGCCAAGGTCGCGCTGTTCATGGGCACCGACCGGCCCCACGTGCTGCGCCAGGCCATCAACAACTGCCGCAACTTCGGCATCGTCTCGATCATCGGCGTGTATGGCGGCTTCGTGGACAAGGTGCCGATGGGCAGTGCCATCAACCGCGGGCTGACCTTCAAGATGGCCCAGACCCCGGTGCAGCACTACCTGCCAAGCCTGATGAAGCGGATCGAGAACGGGGAGATCGACCCATCCTTCGTCATCACGCACAAGGCCAAGCTGGAGGACGGACCCGAGATGTACAAGACGTTCCGCGACAAGCAGGACGGCTGCATCAAGGTCATGCTCACCCCCTAATCCATACAACCAAACGGAGAATGCCCGAATGGCAATCAGCAACCGCCCGCTCGCCGTCGTTACCGGCGCATCTGCGGGCATCGGCTACGAACTCGCCAAGCAGTGCATCGCCGGCGGGTTCGACGTGATCGTCGCCGCCGACGACGCCAAAATCGAGGACGCCGCGGCCACGCTGCGCGACAGCGACGCGGAAATTCAAGCCGTCCAGGTAGACCTGTCGGGCGAGGAGGGCGTGAACAAGCTGTACGCCGCGATCGGCGAGCGCAAAGTTGCGGCGCTGCTCGCCAATGCCGGCCGAGGGCTAGGCCGCGGTTTCCTGGACCAGGACCCCGCAGCTTGGCGCAAAGTGGTGGACACGAACATCACCGGCACGCTGTTGCTGGTGCAGAAAGTGGCGAAGGACATGCGAGGCGCCGGTGAGGGCCGCATTTTGATCACCGGATCGATCGCCGGGTTCATGCCGGGGACGTATCAGGCGGTTTACAACGGGTCGAAGGCGTTCCTGGACAGCTTCTCCTTCGCGCTCCGTCACGAGTTGAAGGGCAGTGGTGTGACGGTGACGTGCCTGATGCCGGGCGCCACTGAGACCGATTTCTTCGAGACCGCCGACATGATGGACACCAAGGTCGGCACCGCGAAGAAGGACGACCCGGCGATGGTGGCGGAAAAGGGCTTCTCCGCGATGATGAAAGGTGAGGGCGACGTCGTGACTGGTTGGCACAACAAGCTGCAATCGGCCATCGCGAACGTTCTGCCGGCGGGTCTCACGGCCGAACTCCATCGCAAGATGGCGGCTCCGGGAACTGCAAGCTAGCTCCGGCGCGATGCGAACGGGTGGGTGCTGGACAGGCCCCCATCCACCGCGATCGCCTGGCCCGTTACGTATGAGGAGTCGGCGCTCGCCAGGAACAGGGCAGCGCCGGCGATCTCCTCCGGCCCGCCCGCCCGCCGCAGCGGATTCAATTGGCCGATCTTCGCCTCCGTTCCTTTCGCCCGCGCGCGTTCGAACATCGGTGCGGTCATGCCAGTCTCGATGAGGCCTGGGCAGATGGCGTTGACCCGGACGCCGGTTCCGGCCAACGCGTCGGCTGCGGTTTGCACCAGGCTGATCACGCCGGCCTTGCTGGCACTGTAGGGGGCGCCGGCCGCGTTTGCCCGCAATCCGGCAACCGAGGCCGTGCAGATGATCGACCCCCGCCCGCGCGCCACCATGTGCGGCGCCACCGCCTGGATCGCCAAAAATGGCCCGAGCAGATTGATACGCAGCACATCCATCCACAAGGCGGTGGTGTTTTCCAAGAACGGCACCATCCCGCCACTGACGCCGGCATTGGCATACAGGACGTCGATCACGCCCCACTCGGCGATGGCCGAGCTCGCGAATCGAGCGACATCGGCTTCGTCGCTCGCATCGCCGATGACGGTTAGGGGAGCGGTCCCGGCACCCTCCATGGCGGACTTTGTCGTCTCAAGGGCGGCCTGGTCCCGGTCCACGATCATGACGCGGGCACCTTCAGCCGCGAACAGCCGAGCGGTCGCGCGGCCGATGCCGCTGCCTGCGCCCGTGATGATTGCGGTCTGACCGGCGAGGCGGCCGCTCATGGACGGTCGATCAGGCAATGCTGGGCTGCCAATTCCAACCTCTTTGGGAACAAAGCGACAAACGGTAATGTTCGACCGAGTTTCGGCCAGACTTTCGCGAACGCAGTGCAGCAAAGTCCGTCGATTTTCTTAAAAAGTGACACGCTGGCGTTAACGAACAGCCAAACTGTTACCATACGGATTTTTAATCCACCTGGTACACATCCTACTGCAGCGCCGTCGCGGAGCCCAGAAAGTGGCATCAAGCAGCAGCCTTTCTACTTCTACGTAACAAACCAGTGCGTACACAACGGATTTAACGCCACGAACTGAAATGTCACGAAGAGTTCCACTTATCGCGCACTTTGAGTGCTCCGTTTAGCTGCTCCGTTCGGTTCAGATGCTCGTTATGCACACCCCGACGGGATAACGCTTAGTTCAGTGGTAAAGGCGCACATTGACGCTTGCTTCCCCGTGGTGCGCCGCGGTAAGAGCGGTTAACAGGTTTTAACGAGAGGCTCTCCTCATGGCAGCTACGACGATTGCCGGCGCGATCAATGGTACCTCTTTTACGTTCTTGGGCTCTACACCCGCACAGGTCGCACTAGCTCAGGCGCTAATTGCATCTGCGACCGGGGCCACGGCAACGTTGGTGACCGGCGCAGGCGGAGCGATCACAACGGGCACGACCATCGCGATCGGCGCTGGTTCGGTTCTCACGGGCGTATCGAGCGTTGCGCTCACCAACGTCGTGCTTGATGGGCCGAGTGAGACGTACTTCACCGGTGCTGCACCGTTCTCGCAGGTTGTTGCGGCCGATGGCGCGAATGCCACGATCGTAAACAACAATCCGACGGGCGGCTTGGTGGCGGAGACCGGGGCGGGAGCGAACCAGTTGCTTGGCCTTGCTGGCGTGAACGCCTTCACGACCGGCATCGGCGGCAACGACACGGTTATCCTCGACGGTGTCGCTAACAGCCTGACGAGCAACGGCAGTGATGCCGTCCTGGTCGGTGGCCCAAGCACTGTTACGGCCGCGGCCAACGGTGTCGATAATATCTCGATGACGTCGACGACGACCCTTGCCTTCATCAATGGGTCGAAGGCTGGTGTGGTGGATACCGTCACCGGCGCCGGAAACAGCACGATCACCCTTGCCGGCACGGGTAGCACGTCGGTTACGTCGGGCATCGGCACGGAGACGTTCAACATCGATACGTCTGCCGGTAACGTCACTCTGAACGGCAGTGCGCAGGCCGATACCTTCGAGTTCATCAAGGATGCAAACGTCGCGACGGGCATGGTGACGGTGAACAACATCGCCTCTGGCAGCGCGATCGATGTCCATGGTTACGCTGGTTACAGCATTGCGACTCAGACCGGCAACGCGGCTGGTTCGGTCCTGACGCTGAGCGACGGTTCGCAGGTCACGTTCAGCAACGTCTCGGCCGCGACCCTCACGTCGACGATCAAGGTGGTCTAACCACCCCAAGGACTTGGCTTCGAATGGCCACGCAGTGGGTGAGAAATCATCCACTGCGTGGCCATTTTGTTTCGTGGAGCGTTCAGGCGCTCCGTACTCGCTACGAGTAGACGACCGTGATCGTCTCGGCGACCAGCGCCGGGCGGGACACGCCTTTGATCTCGACCGAGACGTCGGTAATCAGGCGGCGACCGCCTTCCACGGGCTCGGAAGCCTGTAGCGTCAGATGGGCTCTGACGTCCGAACCCGAGGGAACCGGGTTCGTGAAACGCACCCGGTTGGAGCCGTAGTTCACCCCTCGCAGCCGGTGGCGAATCCGATACACGGTGCTGGTCAGGGCCGGCAGCAGCGACAGCGTGAGGAACCCGTGCGCGATCGTCGTGCCACCGGGCATGTCCGTCTTGGCGCGGTCCTGATCGATGTGGATCCATTGGTGGTCACCTGTCGCATCGGCGAACTTGTCGATCATCTCCTGCGTGACGGTGAGCCAGTCACTGTGGCCCAACTCCCTTCCGACATAGGCGTCCATCCCAGCCGGCGTGTCGATCTCGAGCATCGTGCGTTCCCGCTTCTGTTGGCTCCCCCGATCATAGGCGGCTTTAGCTGGGCGGGCGACGCCCCGCAGGCCGGGCGAGCGGGTGATGCGCCTCGACCAGCTGCTGCAGCCGCTCGGGTTGCACGTGGGTGTAGATTTGCGTCGTCGAGATGTCGGCATGGCCCAGCAGCATCTGCAGGCTGCGCAGGTCGGCGCCCCGGGCGAGCATGTGGGATGCGAAGGAGTGGCGCAGGACGTGGGGCGAAACCCTCGCCGGGTCGATCCCCGCCGCGGCGGCGAGGGGCTTGAGCAGCAGAGCGAATCCCTGCCGGGTCATGGCCCGCCGCTTGTCCCGTCCGGGAAACAGCCAGGGGCTATCCATGCCCTCCGTCATCGCGCCAGCAGCCTCCCGCGCCGCGGCGCCGAGTGGCACGAGCCGCTCCCGGCCGCCCTTGCCGCGCACGGCCAGCATCGCGGCGCCGTTCGCCAGGGCGGCGCGCCGCAACGCCAGCAACTCGGACACCCGCAGCCCTGTCACGTAGAGCAATTCCAGCGCCGCCACCGCGACCAGCCCGGCACGTCCCGGCCGGTCGGCGGCAGCGGCAAGCAGAGCTGCCAGTTCCGCCTCGCTGAGGTATTTCGGCAGCGAGCGGGGCATCCGGGGCGAATCGAGGGTCTGCGTCGGATCGTCGGCCCTGACGCCCTCTTGCAACAGAAATCGGTAGAACTGGCGCAGGCACGACAACCGCCGCGCCGCGGTGCGCGCCGATAAGCCCGCCGCGTTCAGCCCCGCCATATACCGGCGCAGCGTGTCGGCCGACGCCGCGGCCGGTGCCTCGCCTTGGGCTGCGGTAAAAGCCGCAAAGTCAGCCAGGTCGGCGGAATACGCCGCCAGCGTGTTGCGGGCGGCGCCCCGTTCCGCGGACAGCATCTCGAGGAATGCGTCCGCGTGGCGGTCCACGTGTCAGTGCGTTCCGAAGCGATCGTTCGGCAGGGTGTGGGCGATCGGCTGCGCGGTTTGATGTGGTGGGAAGGCGCCGAGCATCAGGACGCCGACGGCGCCCAGCACGACGAGCGCCAGGATGACGATGAGAAAGATTTGGCGCATTCGCCACCCTTGGCCGTGAACAACCGGCCTGTGCTAGCGTCGGGGGCCATGACACGCAACACCGCGCTTGCCGGTCATCCGTCCGGCGCGACGGGACCGTTGCCCAACCGAACAGTCTCTCACGGGATGACCCGGAGCATTGTGCTCGTGGGCCTGATGGGCGCTGGCAAATCCGTTATCGGCCGGCGGCTGGCAGCCCATCTGCAGATGGAATTCCGCGATTCGGACGCCGAAATTGAGGCTGCGGCCGGTCGCAGCGTGCCCGAGCTGTTCAGCCAGTTCGGCGAGGCCCATTTCCGCGCCGGCGAGCGCCGCGTGCTGCGCCGGCTGTTGGAGGGCCCACCGATCGTGCTCGCCACCGGCGGCGGCGCGTTCATGGACCCGGCGACTCGGGCCACCATCCGTGCGCGCGGCACGTCGATTTGGCTGCGCGCCCCGCTCCCCGTGCTGCTGCGCCGGGTCTCGCTGCGCCGCAACCGCCCCCTGTTGGCCAATCGCGACCCGGCGGACACACTGCGGACGCTGATGGAGCAGCGCTACCCCATCTATGCGGAGGCCGACATCGTCGTGGACTGTGCGGACGATACCCCCGACCAGACCATGGGCCGCGTGGCGTCCGCGCTCGCCGCATGGAAGCCGCCGCATCGGCTACCGGTGCGAACGAGCGCCGGGTTCTACGACGTTGTGGTCGGCGACGGCCTGCTCCGCCGCGCCGGTGCCCTGCTGGCGCCGGTGCTGCCACAGAAACGGGTGGTCGTGATCACCGACACCAACGTCGCCCCGCTGCACGCCCAGACGTTGGCGGACGGACTGCACGAGGCCGGGTTCGAGACCCAGCAGTTGGAGGTGGCACCCGGCGAGATGTCCAAATCGCTGGCATCGTTCGGTGGCCTGATCGAGGCGCTGCTGGCCACCGGTGTCGAGCGGCGCACGGCGGTCCTGGCGCTGGGCGGGGGCGTGGTCGGCGATCTGGCGGGATTTGCCGCCGCGGTCGCCCTGCGCGGCCTGCCCTTCGTCCAGCTGCCGACGACCTTGCTGGCCCAGGTCGATTCGAGCGTTGGCGGCAAGACCGGGATCAACTCTGCCCGCGGCAAGAACCTGCTTGGCGCGTTCTACCCGCCCCGCATGGTGATCGCCGACACCGCCACCCTGGCAACGCTGCCGCCGCGCGAGAAACGTGCCGGCTACGCCGAGGTGGTGAAGGCCGGGCTGATCGGCGATGCCGGGTTCTACGAATGGTGCGAGCGGGAGGGCGCCCGAATCGTGGGCGACGACCGAGATGCCCAGGCCGAGGCCGTGCTGCGGGCCTGCGCCTTCAAGGCCGCCGTGGTGGGCGACGACGAGCGCGAGGAACGGCCCAGCAATGGCCGTGCTCTGCTCAACCTCGGCCACACCTTCGGCCACGCCATCGAGGCGGAGTGCGGCTACGGCAACGTCCTGCACGGCGAGGCGGTGGCGGTCGGCCTTGGGCTGGCCTTCCGGCTGTCCGCGGCATTGGGCTATTGCGACCCGGCGGTTGGCATGCGGGTGGAGGCCCATCTCGCCTCCGTCGGGCTACCTGCGGAGCTCGGCATGCTGAACCGCCGCTTTTCGGCGAGCCGGTTGATGGGCCTGATGCGGCGCGACAAGAAGATGCGCGATGGCCAACTGCATTTCGTGCTGGCCCGTGGCATCGGCGAGGCGTTCACCGCGGCCGACGTACCCCCCGAGGCGGTGGAGGCGGTGCTTCGCCAAGCCGGCTGCGAGATCTAGTCTGCCGGCGGCCGGGCAACCAGGGCATCCCGGATCTCGGTCAGCAAGGCCTCCGATTTCGTCGGGCCCGCGGGGGCGAAGGCGTCTTTGCGCTGAAGCCGGCTGACGGCCTTGACCAGCCAGAAGATGGCGAACGCAACGATCACGAATTGGATGACGGCGTTGAGGAACACGCCGATGTTCAACGTCACCGCCCCGGCCTTCTGCGCCGCGTCCAGCGTCGGCTGCACCGGGCCACGCAGGGTGATGAAGAAGTTGCTGAAATCGATGCCGCCGATCAGCAAACCGAGCAACGGGGTGAAGATGTCCTTTACCAGGCTGTTCACAATGGTGGTGAACGCGGCACCGATGATGATGCCGACGGCCAGGTCCACCACGTTGCCGCGAAGGATGAACGACTGGAATTGGCTGAGCCAGCTTGGGGCGCGGAGGTGGATCGGCGGCTGCATGGGGGCTCCTGTTTAGCGTCCTACCCAATGCCGCACGATTATCGTCTCTGGCGCAACGCCTTCTCCCCCTCCCCTCGTGGGAGGGGGCTGGGGCGAGGGGTGCCACACACGCAGCGATCGGTCGTCGGCTTACCCCTCACCCCGACCCTCTCCCACAAGGGGAGAGGGAGAAGAAGCCGATCAGCCGAACAGTTTGGCGGCGATTTCGGCCACGTGGCGGCCCTGGAAACGGGCACCGGCAAGCTCGTTCTCGCTCGGCTTGCGCGAGCCGTCGCCGGCGGCGATCGTGGTGGCGCCGTATGGGCTGCCGCCGGACACCTCGTCCAGCTTCAACTGGCCCTGGAACGAGTAGGGCAGACCCACGATCACCATGCCGAAATGCATCAGGTTGGTGATGACGGAGAACAGCGTCGTCTCCTGCCCGCCGTGCTGGCTGGCGGTGGAGACGAACGCCGAACCCACCTTGCCGTTCAACGCCCCGCGCATCCACAGGCCGCCCGCCTGGTCGAAGAAGGTCGCGATCTGCGCGGGAACGCGGCCGTAGCGGGTCGGCGTGCCCACGATGATGGCGTCGTAGCTCTCGAGCTCGGCCACGGTGGCGAGCGGGGCCGCCTGGTCCAGCTTGAAATGGGCACCGCGGGCCACTTCCTCCGGCGCCGTCTCGGGCACGCGGCGGATATCCACCGTGGCGCCTGCCTCCCGCGCGCCGGAGGCGACGGCATCGGCCATCGTCTCGATATGCCCGTAGCTCGAATAGTACAGCACCAAAACCTTTGCCATCATTCAGTCTCCCAGAGTGTAGGTCAGGCCGCGTCGACGAGGACGATTTCGGCATCCTCGATCGCGGTCACGGTCAGCGTCGCTTCGTCCCTGATCGCCACGCCATCGCGGGTGTTGGCGCGCACGCCGTTCACCTCGATCGTCCCGGTCGACGGCACCAGGTAGCCGTGCCGCCCCGCACCGAGCGCGTAGGTCGCCGTCTCACCGGCTTTGAGGCTGGCGCCGGCCACGCGGGCGGCGGTGCGGATCGGCAGCGCGTCGGTATCGCCGGGCAGGCCGCTGGCCAGGGTGACGAAACGGCCGGAGCGATCCCCCTTCGGGAAGGGCTTGGCACCCCAGGACGGCGGCGCACCGCGCGAGTCGGGCGTGATCCAGATCTGGAAGATGCGCGTGTTGGCGTCCTCCTTGTTGAATTCCGAGTGCGCGATGCCCGACCCGGCGGACATCACCTGCACGTCGCCCGCCTCCGTCCGGCCCTTGTTGCCCTGGTTGTCCTCGTGCGTGATGGCGCCCTCGCGGACATAGGTGATGATCTCCATGTCCGAGTGCGGATGCGGCGGGAACCCGGTCTTGGGCGCGATCAGGTCATCGTTCCAGACGCGCAGGCTACCCCAGCCCATGCGCCCGCCGTCGCGATAGCCGCCGAACGAGAAATGGTGCTTGGCGTCCAACCAGCCATGGTTCGCACCGCCCAGGCTGTCGAAGGGACGAACATCGATCATCGAAAATGCTCCTCGGCGAAACCGGACCGGTTCGCTCGAAGCGCAACATGGGCCCTGTCCTGGGGCAAAGAAACGGCTACGGTGGAAACTCATCGTTTCTGGAAACGTGATGACTCGGCTCCCCGATCTAGAGGCATGGGCGATCTTCGCGCGGGTTGCCGACCTCGGGTCCTTCTCGCGCGCTGCGGCGGAGCTCGGCCTGGCAAAAGCAACCGTCTCCAAGGCGCTCACCCGCCTTGAGGCTCGGCTGGGCACGCCGCTGTTCCACCGCAGCTCGCGCCGGCTATCCCTGACCGAAAGCGGCCGGCTGTCGTTGGACCGGGCCCGCCGCATCCTTGCCGAAGGCGAGGCCGCCGAGGACGAAGCCGCCTCCGAGACCGGGCAGCCGCGCGGGCTGGTTCGCATGGCGGCCCCGGTGTCGTTCGGCGTGCAGAATCTCGGCGTTATCCTGCCCGGCTTCCTCGAGCGCTATCCCGACGTGACGCTGGACATCAGGCTGAGCGATCGTTTGGTGGACCTGATCGCCGAGGGCATGGACGTCGCCCTGCGCATCGGCGTGCTCGGCGATTCCAATTTGCGGGCGCGGGCTTTATGCCCGGTGCGCGTGCCGCTCGTCGCCTCACCGGGCTATGTGGAGCGGCACGGCGCACCGTCCCATCCGCAGGATCTCGCCACGCACAAGGTGTTCGTGTTCAGCCACCTGGCGTCGCCCGCACTGTGGCACTTCAAGCACCCGACACTGGGAGAGTGCAGCGTGCGGGTGACAGGCCCGCTCCGGTTGGACAATGCGGATTTGGCGTTGCCGGCTCTGCTGGCTGGCTCGGGCCTGGCCAAGATGCCGGACTTCGTCGTCTGGCGGGAACTCCGTCAAGGCACGCTGGTGGAGTTACTGCCAGAATGGACGGCGCCCTCGGGTGCACTGAACGTCGTGACGCCCCCTGGCCCGCTACGGCCGGCGCGCGTAACGGCGCTGATCGACTACCTCACCCAGCACTTTCGGCATGCGCCTTGGCTGGTGGGTTGAAGCCCACCCTACGGTCCAAACGAGGGCTCGTAGGGTGCGCTCTAGACCACCAATCCACCCACCCAGCGCGCCGGGTGGGTGCCGATGGGCACCGTTGGCAACGTCCAAGCCGGCGGCGTGGCACTCATGCGGACGGCGTGGCGGGCGGCCGTCACACGCCCGATCGGGGCGTCACTCGTCTCCACCGCGTCCGAGAAATCCGGCGCTGGCGCAGCGAACCCGTCCGCGATCCGGCCCAGGCCGCGTAGCCACCGTCCGGTTCCCGCCAGCGACACGCGAACGTGCCAACTGCCGCCCTCGGTGGCGCGGCGGTGCAGGGCGGCGATGATGCCGAACGCGAGCAGCGCGCCGGAGGCATGGTCGAGCGCCTGGCATGGCAGCGGGCGTGGGGCCGTGTCGCCGGCGGCGTCCCGCTCGTCGGCGTTGAAGCCGGATGCCGTCTGGGTCAGTGAATCGAACCCCCGGCGAGCGGCCCAGGGACCCTCGTCGCCGTAAGCGGTCAGTGAGGCCGCGACGATGCCGGGCCGCAATGCCGCCAAATGCTGCGGGCCGAAGCCGAGAGCGGCGAGACCACCGGGCCGGTAGCCCTGAACGAAGACATCCGAGTCCCGCACCAGCCCAGCCAGCACCTCTCGTTGCGCGGCGTCGCGCAGATCGAGGCTGGCGGCGCGTTTACCCCGCCCCGTGTCGACGATCAGGGCGGGGAGCGACGGCAGATGCGGCCCGGTGATCGACAACACCTCCGCCCCGTGTGCCGCGAGCGTGCGGGTGCAAACCGGCCCGGCGACGATGCGGGTGAGGTCCAGCACGCGCAGACCCGACAGCGGACGCTCGGCGAACGCTGGCGGGGAGGCAGGGGCGTCGCCGATGCGCTCGATCCGCACCGCCTCCGGAGAGACGGCCTGGCCCTGCGGCGAGGCCTGCCACTCGGCCGTGGTGCGCAAAGCCGTCACGCAGAGGCCCTTGGCGGCGGCGGCCTCCTCGAACTCCAACGCGGACCAGCCGGCCAGGGCGGCGCCGACCGATTCCTTGTCGTTGGCGCAGCCGAGCAACGCCAGCACGCCGTCACGGTGATGGGGGAAGTTCGTGTGAATGCGCACGTGGCCGTCGGCGGTCGGGTAAATCCCGGCGATCGGGTCCCACAGATCGGCCGGCGGCTCGCCATCGACGCTCAACAGCCGCTCGGAGATGAATTCGGCCGCGGCGTCGTGCATCTCGACGGATACGTCTTGAGCCGACCCGCCGCGTAGCCGCCAGTAGGACGCGGCCGCCAGCCCGGCAGCGGCCAGGCTTGCTTGCGCGGCCGTGCCGACGGCGAACGACGACGGCAACACCGGATCGCGCCCGGTCAGCCGAAGCCAACCGAGCGCGTCCTCCTCGAGCCCGGCGCCGCGCCAGAGCGCGGCAACCGCCTCCAAGGCGTTCACCGAATGGCGCGCAGCACCGACCGGTCCTCGCCCGCGAGGGTGCGGTAGACCGACAGGTAGTCCTGCGCCATGCGGCGGGAGGTGAAGCGCTCCTCGAAGCGGGCACGCACCCGGCCGCGATCCAGCGTGTGGAGACGGGAGACGGCGGCGATCGCGCTCTCCACGTCCTCGACGATGAAGCCGGTCACGCCGTCTTCCACGATCTCGGGCACCGAGCCGCGGTTGAACGCGATCACCGGGGTGCCGCAGGCCATCGCCTCGATCATGACCAGGCCGAACGGCTCCGGCCAGTCGATCGGCATCAGCAGGCCGACCGCGCCCGAGAGGAAGGCGGGCTTCTGCTTGTCGTTGATCTCGCCGATCATCTCGACGCCGGGCAGATCCAGCAGATGGCGGATCTTGGTTTCGAAATACACCTTGTCGGCGACGTCCACCTTGGCCGCCAACTTGATCGGCATGCCCGACGCCTGGGCGATGCGGATGGCGCGGTCTGGGCACTTCTCCGGGGCGATGCGGCCGAGGAAGGCGAGGTAGCCCTGCGGATTGCCCTGCGGTGTCAGCAGGTCCTTCGGCAGGCCGTGCAGAACGGTGTCCACATAGTTCGCCTGCGGCAACGGCCGGCGTTGGCTGTCGGAGATAGACACCACCGGCACGTTCGGGAACATGTTGAACACCGGCTGCAGCTCCGGCAGGTCGAGCCGGCCATGCAGCGTGGTGACGAACGGCGTGCGCTGGCGACCGAACAGGCTGAACGACCAGTAATCCATGTGGAAGTGCAGCACGTCGAAGTCTTCGGCCTGGCGGCGCACCGACTCCATCAGCAGCATGTGCGGGGCAATCGGGTCGCGGATGGCCGGGTCGAGGCGCAGCGCGCGGGGCCAGATCGGCTCCAGTTTGGCGGACGTGACGCTGTCGCCACTGGCAAACAGGGTGACGTCATGCCCCATCTCGACGAGCTCCTCCGTCAGGAAGGAGACGACGCGCTCCGTGCCGCCATACAGCTTCGGCGGGACGGCTTCGTGGAGGGGAGCGATCTGCGCGATACGCATCGGTGGGTATCTCCTTATACTGCACCGCATCATCCACTTGATCGAGGCATGATTAGGGCGCTGCTTGCCACACGTCCGCCGTACTCGTCTGCGAACCTGCAGTTAACGGTGTCGATCACGTGACGTGAGCAATCACGAAAATGTTGTCAGCACGAAACGCGCGGATGTGCGTCCGTATTGCAGTGAGGTGTTGCGTATGGGCCGAGATGATCCACAGCCAGTCGATGTTTCGCAACGACCGGTCGCTTTCATCCTCCGTTATGTGCGGAGTCATGCCATCGGGCACCTCGTGGTGCTGGTGTCCGTCGTCCTGGCGGTGGGATGCTCGATCGCCTCGCAATACTCGGTGAAGCACCTGGTCGACACGCTGACGGCGGGCGCGCACGGGCCGGTCTGGACAGCGTTCGGCCTGCTCGCAGGTTTGATCGCAGCGGACAACATGCTGTGGCGGGTCGGCGGCTGGGTGGCGTCGCACAGTTTCGTGTCCGTCACGGGCGATCTGCGGCGCGACCTGTTCCATCACCTGACCGGGCACTCGCCGGCCTACTTCGCGGACCGCCCCCCGGGCACGCTGGCAGGCCGCATCACCGCCACTGGCAATGCAATCTACACGGTGGAGAATACCTTCGCGTGGAACGTGCTGCCGCCGCTGCTGGCGGTCGCCGGGTCGATTGCCGTGATGCTGACGGTCAGCCCGCTGATGGCGCTGGTGCTGGTGCTGGTGTCCGGCGTGCTGGCCTACGGGCTGAGCCGGCTGGCGGAGCGGGGACGGCCGCTGCATCACCAGTATGCGGCCGATGCCGCCGCCGTGGATGGCGAGCTGGTGGACGTCATCAACAATATGCCCCTGGTGCGGGCGTTCGGCGCCACGATGCGCGAGCGGCAGCGGTTCAGCGACCGGGTGGAACAGGAGATGAGCGCGCGCGGCCGCTCGCTGCGCTACCTCGAGAAGCTGCGCCTGGTGCACGCGGCGGTGACGGCCGGGCTGACCGCGGGGCTGCTCGCCTGGGCGATCATGCTGTGGGAAGCGGGGTCGGCCAGCCCCGGTGACGTCGTGCTGGTCACCACGCTGGGCTTCACCATCCTGCACGGCACGAGGGACCTGGCGGTCGCGCTGGTGGACACCATCCAGCACATCGCCCGCTTGTCCGAGGCACTCGCCACCCTGCTGCTGCCGCATGAACTGCTCGATTCGGCCAGTGCGCACACGCTGTCCAGCGCGCGCGGGCGGGTCGAATTCCACGACGTCACCTACTCCTACCCGTCGAGCAGCCAGTCGGTGCTGGACCATTTCAGCCTGACGATCGAAGCCGGCACGCGGGTCGGGCTGGTCGGGCGTTCGGGCTCCGGCAAGTCCACCGTGCTCGCGCTGATGCAGCGCCTGCGCAACGTGCCCTCCGGGCAGATCCTGGTCGACGGGCACGACATCGCGGAATTGACGCAAAGCAGCCTGCAGGACGCCATCGGCGTGGTGCCGCAGGACGTGTCGCTGTTCCACCGCTCGGTGCTGGAGAACATCCGCTACGGCCGGCCGGACGCGACCGACGCCGAAGTGCGCGCCGCCGCCGAGGCCGCGTGCTGCCGCCAGTTCATCGAAGCGTTGCCGGAGGGGTACGACACCCCGGTCGGGGATCGCGGCGTGAAGCTGTCGGGCGGGCAGCGGCAGCGGCTGGCGATCGCGCGGGCGTTCCTGCGCAATGCCCCAATCCTGCTGCTGGACGAGGCGACCAGTGCTCTCGACAGCGAGTCGGAAGCGGCGGTGCAGCGAGCGTTGAATCGCCTGATGCAGGGGCGCACGGTGATCGCGGTCGCCCACCGCCTGTCCACGCTGAAGGAATTCGATCGGATCGTGGTGATGCAGTCCGGCCGGATTTTGCAGGACGGCACGCCGGGTCAGCTGGAGCGGAGCAACGGGCCGTTCCGCGACCTGCTGATGGGCCAGACCGCCAGCACGGTCACGCTGCAAGCCGCGGAGTAAGCAGTGCCCACCGTCGTGCCAAGGCTGGACCTTGGTAGCCACGGGGTTGGGCTGGTGATGTCAGACGAGATTTGAACACGACGCAGGCAACACAATGGGGCCGGTGTCTGCGGTAGGCCGTGGATGCCAGGGTCAAGCCCTGGCAAGACGGGTGGGGGGTTAGACGCCGTGACCGAGACCGGCGGCCAGGCCCATGCGCACCGCTTCGGCCAGGTTGCGGGCACCGAGCCGGGTCATGAGCGAGGCGCGGTGCACCTCCACCGTCCGGTGGCTGATCCCCAACTCGCGGGCGATCTCCTTGTTGGACAAACCGCCCACGAGCGCCGTCAGCACCGCTTTTTCGCGCGGGGTCAGGGCGGGCAGTTCGCGGGGGCGGGGCGCCACGGTCGCCACGGCCTCCGCCACGGCCTCCAGAAGGCTGTCGGGCGGGTAGGGCTTCTCGATGAAGTTGTTGACGCCCAGGCGCATGGCGGCCACCGCGAGTGGCACATCGCCATGCCCGGTGACGATGATGACGGGAAACCCCGTCCCCGGCTTCGCCGACAGCGTGCGCTGCACGTCCAACCCCGTCATCATGCCGTCGCCCATTCGCACGTCCACGACGGCGCAGGCGGGCAACTCACCGGCCTCCAGCCCCGCCAGCATGGCCTCCCCCGACGCGAAAGCGGCGACGCGATAGCCGGCGCCGTCGAAGAGCATCTCGAGCGAGCGGCGCACACCGTCGTCGTCGTCGGCGACGTAGATCAGGATTGGGCTCTCGGACATCTACGCCGCCTGACGGTCGTTCGTGGAGGGTGCCGCGAGGGCGGGCGGGCGCGGCGGCAATGTGAACATGAAGGCAGCCCCGCCGCGGGCGTGGTTGCCCGCCGTTATCCAGCCGCCATGGGCAGACACGATGGTACGGCAGATCGCGAGCCCAACGCCCAGTCCGCCCTCCTTGCCGCTGCCGCCGAACACGTCGAACAGCCGCTCGGCCGCCTGGGCGTCGATCCCTGAGCCGCTATCCATCACGCTGACCATCGCCGATCCGTCCGCAGTCGGCTCCAGCACGACCCAAACGTTGCCGCTGCCATTCACCGCTTCCGCCGCGTTGCGCACGAGGTTGGAGACAACCTGCTGGATGGAGACCGGGTCGACCAGTGCGTCCAGCGACTCGTCCAGTTGGAAGTTCAACCGGGCCTCGGTCGGCCCCGTGTGCTGCCAGGCCGCCTCGGCGGCCTCCCGCACCAGGGGGGCCAAGGCGACCTCCTGCATTTCGGCCTCGCCGATGAAGCCCCGTAGACGTTTGACGATCTCGCCGGTACGCAGCACCTGGGCCGAAGCTTCCGCCATCGCCTCCAACGCGGGGCTGGTGGCGCCCGCAATGAGCCTCTGCTTGGCGGCGGCAAGAAAATTGGCCGCCGCCGACAACGGTTGGTGCAGCTCGTGCGCCAAGCCCGCCCCCATCGCGGCTACGGCGCTGAGCCGGCCGGCGCGGGCCAGGTCGGATTGCAGCCGTTGCAGCCTCGAATCCGCCACCACGCGCTCCGTCACGTCGCGCGCGATCGAGATGGTGCCGATCGCGACGCCATCGTGATCGCGCAGAGCCGAGTGGCTGACCTCGAACATCCTGCCCTCCAAGGCGGCAACACCCCCCACCTCGCCCGAGAGTGCGGCGGCACTGGCCGGGAGCACGCCATCCAGCGTGCGGCCGACCGCCTCCTCCCCGCTGCGGAAGCCGAACAGCTCGGCACTCGCCTGGTTCGCCAGCACCAATCGGTTCTCCCCGTCCCGCGCAAAGATGAGGTCGCTGGAGCCGTCCACCACCCCTTGCAGGAGATCCCGCCCGGCCTGCACGTCCCCCAGCAGGGTCCGTTCGGTCACGCGACGGGCGGCGATGTCGCGCCCGGCGGTGCACAACGCGTCCTGCACGAATGCCAGCTCGCGCACCGGCAATGGCATGGGGGTGACGTCCTGCCCCTCGCCGAGCGCCCTGGCCGTGCGGCCGAGGCTGTTGACGCTGCCGTTGACGCGTCGCGCCAGCAGCAGCGAGCAAACCAGGCCGCCGAGGATGAGTGGTGTGGCGACCGCTGTCAGCCAGAACAGCGCCGTGCGGGTTGGTTTCGCCAGGATCTGGTCCGGGGCGCCGACCAGCACCGCCCAACCGGTCGGCAACGGTGTGTAGACGCCGGTCACCGGCTTGCCGTCGAGGTCGAAGCCCTGCCAAGGCCCGGACGCGCCATCCAGCTGGCCGAAGATCGTGCTTGCGGTGCCGCGGCCGACATACTGGTCCGGGTTCGGGCTGTGTGCGACGATCAGGCCGTTGCGGCCCAGCACCGAGATGAACCATCCGTTGGGCAGCCCGCCGGAATTGACCCAGGCGGAGAACACGTCGGCGGTGAAGGCAATTTCCAGCTCGTAGCCGGTCACCGCGGATTTCCCGCTGCCGAGCACGGCGGGCAGGATGACCCTGGTCAGGAACGGGTGCGTCATGCCGCTGGTGTAGACGTCGGACACGTAGGGCTGATTGGCGGCCACCACGGCGCGGGCTTGCCGATCCTCCGGCGGCAGCGTCGGCGGCGGGGCGCCCCGGGGCACCCGGGTCGCCACGACCTGCGCGCCGGACGGGTCGCGCAGCAGGACATCGACCTTGCGCGAGGCCGCCAACTCGTCGGCGGCTTGACGGAACGCCGCCAGGTCGCCGGCGGCGAGCGTGGGCGATATCGCGAGTAGGCGGCCGGTGGCGATCACGGCGTCCAGACCTTGCTCGACGCCGTTGGCTGCGCCCGAAAGCAGCAGTCGCATCTGGATCTGCACCTCGGACCGGCGGGCACGGATGGCGTCGCGGGCCTCGACGCTGGCCAGGATCAGCAGCGGCAGCATGAGCGCTGCGGTGAGCGCCAGTAGATACCACCGCAAGCTCAATACGACGGCGTAGCGGCCCGATCGATCCTTGCTACCAGGGCGGCGCGCGACGGCCATCGGTTCTCCACACCGTTACGGGTTCAGCAACTCCAACGAGGCTGATACACAAGCCGCCACTACAAATCGCGTTTTATTTCCCGAGGCTCAATAGCGCTTGTAGGGCAGGAACTTGCCGCTCATCGTCAGTTTCACCCGGTCGCCCTTCTGGTCGGGCTGGCGCTCCAACGTCATGTCGAAATCGATCGCGGACATGATGCCGTCGCCGAACTCCTCGTGGATCATCTCCTTCCACGTCGTGCCATAGACGCTGATCAGCTCGTAGAAGCGGTAGATCAGCGGATCGGTCGGCACCGCCGTCGGCAGCGAGCCACGATACGGTGCCTCGGTCAGCAAGGTGATTTCGGCCGGGCTCAGGTCGAACAGCAGGCCGGCCTTTTCCGCCGTCTCCGTCGTCATGGACATCTGGCCGAGGCAGGCGGCACAGGTCCAGACCGGGGAGAAGCCCAGCTTCTCGGCGACTTGCGGCCAGGTCCAGCCCTTGGCCTTCTTAGCTGCGACGATCTTCTGGCCGAGGGCGGTCTTTGCATCGTTCACGTCGGTCGCTCCTTGAGATCGGTTTGATACCAAAGCAGCAAGCCGTGTGCCACCTAGCGGGAGAATGCGTCTCGGAGTCCGGCGGCCAGTACTTCCACGCTCGCCGCCCACTCCGCATCCGTTGCGACGAACACGGCAGGTGGCGGGTCGTCCAGCAGGCTCGCAATGGCCGCCGCCAGATCGCTGGGCTCCGGCTCGCAGAGCCGCGCCCCCGGCGCTGCCGCCAATTGCTCTGCCAGCCCGCCGACCCGCGTCCCCACCACCCACCGACCGGCGGCCAGCGCCGCGGCGGCAACACCGCTCTGGCTCGCCTCGCGATGCGACAGCACCAGCGCATCGGCCCAGGCGAGCAGGGCGCCCACCTCGTTTTCCGGGACCCAGCGGTTCTCGACGGTCACGCCAGGCAGGCGGCGGAGCGCGTCGAGGTCAGGGCTCTCCGGTCCGGTGCCCACGACCCGCAGTTCGATCGCCCTCGGCCCGAGGCGCGAGAGAGCCTCCGCCAGCAGGTCGAGCCCCTTGTAGGGCAGCAGCCGGCCGAAGCTGAGCAGCCGCAGCGGGCCGCCATGCGCCATCGGCGGTGCCGCCGGCGTGCCATAATCCAGCGGGGAGAGGCGGCTCTGCAACACCGGGCGGGGGGAAAGCTGCTCGGCAACGTGACCGCTCAGCGCGATAAGGGCCGTCGCCCGCTGCAGCAGCCGCCGCTGCAGCACCGCCTGCATCGGCAGGATGTCGCCGGGGTGCAGCGTCGCGTCGTGTACGGCCACGGCGTAAGGCACCCCCGCCTGGCGCAATGCGGTCGCCATCAGCAGGTCTAGCGGCGCCGGCATGGCGCACACGGCGCCGTCCAGTTGCAGCGCCCGCAGCCGCCGGGCCAGGGCAGGGGCTTCGAACGGGATGCAAAGCAGCCGCCGCGCCCAGCCCGCCAGCCCGGTATAGGTCGGCAGCGGCAGGTCGCAGTCCGGCAGCCCGCCCTGCATGATCTCCGCGTTGGCCGATAGCGATAGCGTGACCGACACATCGGGGACCGCCCGCAGCGCCTGGGCCAGTTCCAGGGCATAGCGCGGCCCGGCGCCGCGGCGCCCCCATTGCCACACCAGCAGCCTCACAGCCCCATGGCCTGCAAGGCGGCAGCCAGCGGCGCGGGGCCGAGGCGCTGCCGGGCCGCCGCCTGGGCCCGGGCGCCGAGGGCGATGCGGGCTTCCGGGTCGTCAGCCAGGTGCCGCAGATGGGCGGCGGCGGCGTTCACGTCGGCCTCCGCCCAGACTGCGCCCGGCGCCTGGAATACGCCGCGCGGATCGACGGCGGGGACCAGGCGGTAGGGCACCAGGGCGGCCGTTTCCGCATCGGTAAAATCGGTGTTGCCGGACCAGTTCGTCAGCACCACCGCGCGCCCCAGCAGCATGCCCTCGGCCGGCACCAGGCCGAAGCCTTCGCTGCGGTGGAGCGACAGCACGATGTCGGCGCAGGCGGTCAGGGCGTGGTTGTCGGCCAAAGGCAGGGTGCGGGTTTCGAAGCGGATGTTGGCCGATCCGGCTACCGCATCGCGCAAGCGTTGCAGGTCCGGGCCAAAATGGCCGGCATGGCCGATTTTCATGACCAGGATCCGGTCCGCCCGATCCCCGAACGCGGCCCGATGCGCGGCTATGGCCGCCAGCGGGTTCTTGCGCTCGAACGACGAGGCCAAGCTGAACGAGCACAATGTCACCACCGCATCCGCCGGCAGGCCGAATGCCTGACGGTCCAGCGCGGACGGCGCAGGCGGGCGCGACGCCACGCAATACGGCACCACCCGGACACGGCCTGGCAATAACGGTTCGATCGCGTCGGCGGTGAAGCGGGACGGCACCCAGACCTCGTGCACGAAGCGGACGCCCGTCGCCCAATCGGGCGGCGCCACCGGCAGCTCCCAAGCCCAGCAGCCGATCACGCGCCGGCCGCGTAGGAAGCCGCGGGGCATTCGCAGCAGGGCGGCAGCGACGTGGGGGGCGTTCACGTGCAGCACCAGCGGCGCACCGGGCGGCGGAGCGTCGCTGGCGGCGACGGGCACGTCCTCCGCCTCGCCGGGCAGCCGTAAGCCGGCGCGGATCGACCAGTTGGGAATGCCCAATTCGGTCAGCCCGGCCAGCATCAGCCGGGCGCCCTCGCCGAGGCCGGACGCACGGGCCAACTCGCCGGCGACGATCACGCCATGTTGTGCGGGCGGCGCAACCCGGTCCGGGCGGGGGGCCAATGCGGCGGTGCCCCGGGCCAACCAGCGCCGCCGGGCGTCGGCTGGCAGGGCGCGCCACAGCCGGTGCAGGGGGTGCAGGCCTTCGGACATGCGCCGTTCTGCCGTCGCCCGGGAGATGCGGCAAGGCCACCCCGTTGCTGCCGGCCGGCACACGTATAGGATGCGCGCCATGGCCGACGCCCCAAACCTGACCAGCACCGACATTCTCGACCGGCTGGTTGCCTTCGACACGACGTCCCGCAACTCGAACCTGCCGCTGATCGGGTGGGTGCGGTCGTATCTCGACGGGTTCGGCGTGCCATACCGGCTCAGCCACGATGCGGCGGGGCAAAAGGCGAACCTGCACGCCATCATCGGCCCCGACGGTCCGGGCGGGATCGCGCTGTCCGGCCATGTCGACACGGTGCCGGTGGACGGCCAGGCCTGGAGCGCCGACCCGTTCCACATGCGGCGCGAGGGCGGGCGGCTGGTGGCGCGCGGCGTCGCCGATATGAAGGGCTTCGTGGCCTGCTGCCTGGCCGCCGTGCCGGGCTTCCAGGCCGCCGGGCTGCGCCGCCCGATCCACCTGTTCATCTCGTACGACGAGGAAGTGGATTGCGCCGGCGCCCGGCGCCTCGTGATAGACCTGGCAGAGAGTGGCCAAGCGCCTGCCCTCTGCATCGTCGGCGAGCCCACCAGCATGCAGCCGATCCTGGGCCACAAGGGCCGGCTGGCCGCCGATGTCACGGTGCATGGCAAGGCCGGGCACTCCTCGGCACCCGCGCGCGGCGTGAACGCGGTGTTCGCGGCGGCTGAAGCGGTGGCCTGGATCGCGGCCGAGCAGCGCCGGGTCATGGCGGAGGGGCCGTTCGCACCGGGCTTCGACCCGCCGCACACCACGATCCATGTCGGCATGCTGTCGGGCGGCACGATCCTGAACATCATCCCGGAGCACGCCAGCTTCCGCATGGAATGGCGCGTCATCCCCGGCGACGACGCCTACGCCGCGCTCGAACGCTTGCGACAGCACGTCGCCACCCTCGAGCCGTCGATGCACGCCGTCGACCCGGCGACGGGCTTCACCATCACCCCAACCGACTGGCTGCCGGGCCTGTCGCTCGATCCGGATCACGCGCTGGCTGGGATGGTGCGCCAACTCACCGGGTCCAACAGCGCGGGCTATGTCAGCTACGGCACCGAGGCCGGGCTGTACGAGGAGGCCGGCATTCCCTCCATCGTCTGCGGGCCCGGCGACATCGCGCAGGCGCACACGGCGGACGAATGGATCGCCGAGAGCCAGTTGGCGGCCTGCGACACCTTCCTGCGCCGTCTGGCGTCGCAACAGGCGGCATGATCCCGCCTAGCAGCGCCATCCTGCCGCATTTTGCGGTCGACCTCGCGGCGCCCGACATCTCGCCGTGGCTGGCCGGCAACACCGGCGTGCCCGGCTTCACGACGATCGAGTCCGGCCAGCCCGGCCCGCATGTCGTCATCACCGGCGTGATGCACGGCAACGAATTGGCCGGGGCGATCGTGCTGGACGCGATGTTGCGCGAAGGCATCAGCCTGGCCCGTGGCCGTCTGACCCTCGGGTTCGCCAATCTCGACGCTTTTTCGCGGTTCGACCCGGCCCATCCCACCGCTTCCCGCTTCGTCGACGAGGATCTGAACCGGCTCTGGGACCCGGGGTTGCTCGACGGCCCGCGCCGGTCCAGCGAACTGGAGCGTGGCCGGGCGATGCGACCGCTGATCGACACGGCGGACGTGCTGCTGGACCTGCACTCGATGCTGTGGCCGTCCGATCCGCTGATCCTGAGCGGCCCGACGGACAAGGGACGCGCTCTTGGCCGCGAGATCGGCGAGCCGGGGCTGGTGGTGTCCGACCACGGCCACATCAGCGGCCCGCGGCTGATCGACTACCTACCGTTCACCGGCCCCGGCCCATCCGCCGCCGTCCTGGTGGAGGCCGGGCAGCATTGGGAGCCACAGACCGTCGCCTGCGCGCGGGCCTGCGTGCGCGGTCTGCTGGACGCGACGGGGCTCGTGCCGGTTGCCCGCGAGCGTGGTGCGGTGCGGATGGCCGAGGTCACGGTGGCGGTCACGGCGGCGACCTCTGCGTTCGCCTTCCTGCGGCCATTCCGCGGCGGCGAGGTGATCGCCGACCGCAATACCCTGATCGCGCTGGACGGCACGACGGAGATCCGCACGCCGCACGACGACTGCGTGCTGATCATGCCCAGCCTACGCCCCAGCCGCGGGCACACGGCAGTGCGACTGGCGCGCTTCGTCTAACGCCAGCTCGACTGGCGGGCTTGGTCTCACGCCAGGTCGACTGGCGGGCTTGGTCTCACGCCAGGTCGACTGGCGGGCTTGGTCTCACGCCAGCTCGACTGGCGGGCTTGGTCTCACGCCAGCTCGACTGGCGGGCTTGGTCTAACGCCAGCTCGACTGGCGCGCGTGGTCCCGCGTCTCCATATGTGCTGCACTGCAGTAGGAGACGGCGTATGCCCCTGAGTCAGCCTGTCGCCCGGGAGGCGGCCCATACCCGCCGGATCGAGCTGAACGGCTACGCACGCGCGGACGGCCTGTTCGACATCGAGGCCCGGCTGACCGACACGAAAAGCTACGCCTTTCCCAGCGAAGACCGCGTCGAGATTGCCGCGGGCGAGCCGCTGCACGGCATGTCGATGCGCATGACGATCGACGAGACCATGACGATCGTGCAGTTCGAGGCAGCCACGGATTACAGCCCGTATCGCATCTGCCCCGAGATCGCCCCGAACTATGCCAAGCTGGCCGGCATCCGGGTCGGACCCGGCTTCCTGCGGGCCGCGGCGGAGCGCATCGGCGGCGTTCATGGCTGCACACACCTACGCGAGTTGCTGCAGCAGATGGGGACGGTGGCGTTCCAGACGCTCTACCCGGTGCTGGCCCGCCGGAACCAGGGCGCGTCCGCCGCGACCAAACCGGCGTTGCTGAACACTTGCTACGCCTATCGCGAGGATGGCCCCGTCGTGCAGCGGAAATGGCCGGACCGCTACACCGGCGCGCGTGAAACGGTCGACGCGGCCGGCTAGATCAGTCCGGCCGGTCGCTCTCGCTGTTGCCCGGCCCGAACAACTCCTCGCTCGCGTGGGTGGTCGCGACGTTGGCCATCTGGATATAGGGAAGGTTGGCAAGAGCCTGCACCGTCTCGCTGCCGCCCTTGGTAAAGGCCGGGTTGGACAGCGCCTGCGCCGCAGCCGCTTGATTGCCGGACGCAAGATCGTTGCGGGCTGCCACCAGGCTGTTCACGACCAACTGCGACGGCGCACCTGGTGCGATCCCAACGGCTTGGCGGGTCTGGATGCGGCCCTGAAGGAGCTGCTGCTGGGTCGAGGCATTGATGTTGGCCCACCGCGGGCTCGTATTCAGCTCGCCGGCGATGTAGTCCATCGCCAGCACGGCCTGGGCGCCGGCGACCGGGTTACCGTAGGTCCGTGACGGGTCGGCGAAGGCATATTGGGCATATTGCGTCGCAGGGACATCCTGGTCGAGCGGGCTGAATACGCCCGGAGGCAATTGCGCGGTATCGGGCGGCGGAGGCAGCGGCCCACAGGCGGACAGCGCACCAGCCAGGGCCAGGGCAACAAACGAAAGGCGCATCAGGGAGTCTCCGGGCCAGCGTCTCAGCGGACGGGCAGCAATCCCGTCCGATAGCGCTGCGCAAGCTCAACATAGTGGGCCGCCGTGCGATCCCAACCCGCGCGTTCCTCGGCCGACATCACACGCATGAGACGCGCGGGGCTGCCGGCCCACAGCTCGTCAGGGCCGATGCGCTTGCCCGGCGTCAGCAGCCCGCCGGCCGCCAGCATGCCGCCTTCGGCGATCGTGGCGCCGTCCAGCACAGTGGCCCCCATGCCGACGAAGGCGCGGTCTTCCAGGGTGCAGGCGTGCACGATGCAGGCGTGCCCGATCGTGACGTTGCGGCCGATCAGGCAGGGGAACTTGCCGGCATTCACGTGGACGATAGTACCGTCCTGGATGTTCGTGCCATCGCCGACCCGGATGCTGTTCGTGTCGCCCCGCAGCACGCAATGCCACCAGATGCCGACGCCTGCGCCCAGCACGACGTCGCCGATGACGGTGGCGGTCGGGGCGACCCAAACGTCCGGCGCGATCGTCGGGGCCACGCCGTCCAACGACCAGAGCGGACCGTCAGTCGGCAAGCTCGACCTCCCGCACGGCATCCAGCCCCAGCATCAGCCGCATGTTCTGCACTGCCGCCCCGGACGCACCCTTACCGAGGTTGTCCAAGCGCGCGACCAGTACGGACTGGGCGAACGCCGGGTTGGCGTAGACGCGGAGCTCCATGTCGTCGGTGTCGTTCAGCGCCTCCGGTTCCAGCTTACCCGCCGGTTCGGCCGGCAACACGCGGATCGCCTTGGCGTGGCGGTAGTAGCCGCTCAGCGCGTCGGCCAGGTCGTGTCCGGTGGGGTGGCCCGGCAGCGTGTCCAGATGCAGCGGGATCGAGACGAGCATTCCTTGCCGGTAATGCCCCACCGACGGCACGAAGATCGGCCGCCGGGTCAGCAGGGCGTAGCGTTGCAGTTCGGGGACATGCTTGTGCTCCAGCCCGAGGGCGTAGAGTTCGAACGCGGGGCCACCGGACTCCTCGTGCGCCTCGATCATGCCGCGCCCGCCGCCGGAATAGCCGCTGATGGCGTTGACCGAAATCGGGTGGTCCGCCGGGATGAGTCCTGCCGCGACCAGGGGGCGCAGCAGCGTGATCGCGCCCGTGGGGTAACAGCCGGGATTGGCCACGCGAGGCGCTCGGGCGATCCGTGCCGCTTGATCGGCATCGAGTTCGGGCACGCCGTAGACCCACTCCGGGTCGACCCGGTGCGCGGTGCTGGCATCCAGCAGCTTCGGCGCATCTGCTCCGAGTTCGGCCGCCAGGGCTGCGGATTCGCGCGCGGCCTCGTCGTGCAGGCAAAGGATGGCCAGATCCGCCTGCGCCATCATGTCCTGACGCGCCGAGGGATCCTTGCGGTGTGTGGGGTCGATGGATCGCACGGTCACGCCCGGCATGCCTTGCAGGCGCTCGCGGATGCCCAGTCCCGTCGTGCCAGCCTCGCCGTCGATGAAGATGGTGTAGGTCATGCTCAACTCTCCCCGGTAGGATGGTGGGGCCACGCGCTTGCCGAGTGCAAGGTGTTCAACTGGGTGGCTGCTGTGTTTGCCACGAAATGGGCCTGCTCCAAGGAGGCCGGGAGCCGAGCCTATCTTGGTTGTTGGTTACAATATATCAAAGAGTTCATCACCAAAATCTGGCGTTGGTGCTCGAAAGGAGCGTCCTCTTGGCAATACTCATGCTTACCGGTGGCATCGGGCTGCTTATCATAGGGATAGTTCTGTGCGTTCTCGGAGTAAGAGGGCTTCAAAGCCGGTCGGAGAAGTGGGACCAAGAATACCCTGTCGAGCGATTCATGACGTCGGTATACGAGTCGATTCCGAAAGCTAAATTACATGGACCTGCGATACAGATGCTTGCGGGTTTCGTTTTGTTTATAGCCGGAGTCGTATGCCTGATGGTGTACAATCACACCTAAATTCAGACACCATTGCCCAAAGAATTCGAACAGCGGCACGCATCGAGGTGGGAGGATCGCCGGGCTGACCCGGCGATCCTCCCGAACACTTAGCGCTTGGAGAACTGGTAGGACCGGCGGGCCTTCGCCTTGCCGTACTTCTTGCGCTCGACCACGCGGCTGTCGCGGGTCAGGAACCCGGCCAGCTTGAGGATGCCGCGCAAATCGGGCTCGTAATAAGTCAGCGCCCGGCTGATCCCGTGACGCAAAGCGCCGGCCTGGCCGGACAAGCCACCGCCATTCACCGTGCAATACACGTCATACTGGTTATAGCGATCGGAGATCAGGAACGGCTGCGTGATCAGCATCCGCAGCACGGGGCGGGCGAAATACTGCGTCACCGTCTTGCCGTTGACGTTGATGTCGCCCTTGCCGGGCTTGATCCACACGCGGGCGATCGCGTTTTTGCGGCGGCCGGTGGCATAGGAGCGGCCCTGGGCGTCGCGCTTCGGCTCGCGATGGATCGCGGCGATTTGCGGGGAAGGGACGGCGCCGGCGGCGGCCAAGCCCTGCAGATCGGCGAGCGTGCCCGTCAGCTCGGTGGTTTCGCTCATCTCAGATCCTCGTGTTCTTGCGGTTCATCGCGGCGACGTCGAGCTTCTGCGGCTGCTGGCCGTCATGCTTGTGGTCGGGGCCGGCATACACATACAGATGTCGCATTTGCTCGCGCTGCAGCGGGCCGCGGGTGATCATCCGTTCCACTGCCTTTTCGATCACGCGCTCGGGGTGCCGGCCGGTCAGGATGGCGCGAACGGAACGGCCCTTGATGCCGCCCGGGAAGCCGGTGTGGTAGTAGAACACCGACTGGTCGGCCTTGTTGCCGGTGACGCGCACCTTCTCGGCGTTCACCACGACGATGTTGTCGCCGCAATCGACGTGGGGGGTGAATTGCGGCTTGTGCTTGCCGCGCAGGCGCTGGGCGATGATCGTCGCCAGCCGGCCGAGCACGAGACCGTCCGCATCGATCAGCGTCCAGTTCTTCGTGACCTCAGCGGGCTTCAGCGCGAGGGTGGTCTTCATCATATCGAAATTCTCGTTCGCTTGGAGGCGCGCTGTATCGACTTTGGGGCTCGCAGAGTCAAGGTTAATCCTATGTGGTAGCATGTTACCACAGACTTTCGGCTCGCCGGAAAGCTGCGTTATGAGAGCGCCCATGAGCCTTTCAAACATCGGGACTCTCTGCATCATCGGCGCGACTGGCCGTACCGGCACCGTTCTATGCCGCTCGTTGGCCGAAGATGGCGTGGACTACGTGCCCGTGGTGCGCAACACCCGCAAGTGGCGCAAGACCGGGCTGCCCGGCGAGCCCAGGACGGCGCATCTGGACCGGCTACATGCGCTCCGCCGTGCCCTGAAGGGCGCGGACATCGTCGTGTCCTGCGCGCACGCGCGGCATACCGCCGCGATCCTCGAGGTCGCGCCCGACGGCGTGCGCCATTTCGTGCTCATGGGCAGCACTCGCAAATTCACCCGCTGGCCGGACGAGCATGCGAACGGCGTGCTGGAGGGTGAGCAGGCGTTCCGGCAGTCCTCCCGCAAGGGCGTGATGCTGCACCCGACCATGATCTACGGCGCCGAGGGCGAGGACAATGTCCGCCGTCTGGCGCGGCTGCTGCAGCGCCTGCCGATGGTGCCGCTGCCGGGTGGCGGCGCGGCCCAGGTGCGGCCGATCTACCAGGACGACGTGACCCGCAGCATCCGTGCGGCCATCGATAGCGAGTGGCACCGGCCCGAATCGATCGTGATCGCCGGTGCCGACAAGGTAAGCTACGCCGATTTCGTGCGCGCCGTGGCCCGCGCCGCCGGGTTGAAGCCGCCCCGCATCGTGCCAGTGTCCGCCGGGCTGCTGCGGACGGTAGCCCCGTTGACCCGTCTCCTGCCGGGGCTGCCGACGGTGCGGGGCGACGAAATCCGCCGGCTCGGCGAGGACAAGACCTACGGTATCGAGGCGATGCGGCGGTATCTGAACGTGGAGCCGGTAGGCCTGGCGGACGGGTTGGGGCGTACGTTTGCCGTTGAATGAACGCGGGGTGTGCTAGTCCGCGACCCCCAGCATCTGCCGCTTCAACCGCTCGGTCGGCGGGTGGTCCCCCAAGAAGCCCGCGAGCAGCTCGCGGGACAGGTCGCCATTCATGTACTCGCCGTTCGGCTTGCCGTTGGACAGCACGACGAGGCGGTTCGGATAGTAGATATAAGTCGCCGTATCGCCCCGCGCGATCGCAGGCGTCGCGGCCACCAGTTTTTCGAAATCCGGCTGGTCCGCCGGGTTGCATTTTCCCTGCCCGCAATTGATCTGCTCGCCCCGGCGGAATTGTCCCTCCACCTGCTCCTTGCTCGCGCCATGCAGAAACCACAGCACCACCACTTTGGGCTGCGGCCGCGCCAGGATCGCCTGCGGGTCGTGGCTCGGCGTGGCTAGATAAAGCGCCGCGATATAGATATCGATGCCGACGATCGGCACCGCGCGAAGCCCGGCCCCGTTCAAATGCATCGGGCGGCCATCCAAGGTGAAAATATCGGGGATCGTCACGCCCTCGATCGTCTCGGCCCGGCCGGGCAGGGTCGCCAACATGAAAAGTCCGGCAGCAAGGGCGACGGTCATTTTGCGGGGCACGATCTCTCCTGGTGTCGCAGCGGAGCCATGGGCACTCGTATTGGTGCGCCGCGCCGCCATCGCAGCCCCCGGCGGCAATCTTCATATTAGTGACATTGTTTGCCCTGGGGCGCTGCCCTAGACCGTTGCGGCAATGGCTCATTCATCGGCGGCGCGTGGAGCCGAACTCAAGCTGACCGGGCTGGTGAAGCGCTGGCCCGGCGGCACCGCGCTCGACGGCGTCGACGTGACGGTCGCGGCCGGTCGTTTCGCCGTGCTGCTCGGACCGTCCGGCTGTGGCAAGACAACCTGCCTGCGCATCGCCGCCGGATTGGAGCAGCCGGATTCCGGTCGTGTCTACATCGGCGGCCGTGACGTGACCGCGTTGCCGCCGGCCGCGCGCGGGGTGGCGATGGTGTTCCAGTCCTACGCGCTATTCCCGCATCTCAGCGTCGCCGAGAACATCGTGTTCGGCCTACGTGCTCGCCGCGTGCCCCCACCCGAGCGCGCCCGCAGGCTTGCCGAGGCTGCATCCATGCTGGGGTTGGACAAGCTGTTGGACCGCCGGCCGGGTCAGCTCTCGGGCGGGCAGCAGCAACGTGTGGCCTTGGGGCGCGCGGTCGTGGCGCAAGCCGGCGTATGCTTCATGGACGAGCCGCTGTCCAACCTCGATGCCCAACTTCGCGCCGACATGCGGCGGGAGATCCTGCTGCTGCAGCGCCGGCTTGGCATCACCATGCTTTACGTGACCCACGACCAGACCGAGGCCATGGGCATGGCCGACCAGGTCGTGCTGCTGCGCGCTGGCCGGGTCGAACAGGATGCCCCGCCCGCCGACCTGTATGCGAAGCCCGCGACGAAATTCGCCGCCGGGTTCATCGGCACGCCGCCCATGAACCTGCTGCCGGCCGACGCGCTCGGCACGGCGCCCGCCGGTGCGCAGACGGTCGGCATCCGCCCGGAAGCCGTGCAGCTCGAACGGGACGGCCGGCCCGCCCAGGTCGAACACGCCGAATACCTGGGCGCCGACACCAACCTGACGCTGTCCCTCGGCAGGAACGCCACGCTGATCGCCCGCATCCCTGGCCGCATAACGCTGCAGCCAGGCGCTCAAGTCACCATCGGCTGCGCCCCGGACGACCTGCACTTCTTCGACCCCGCCGGATTTCGCCTGCACACGGAAAAGGTCTTTGCATGACGCTGCGCCGACGCACGCTGCTCACCACCGCACTCGCCGCCCCCGCCGTGATCGGCGGCGCGCGGGCTCAAGGCAAGACGGTGGTCGACTTCCTGTTCCCGGTCGCAGTCGGCGGCCCGATCACCAAGATCGTCGACGGCTATGCGCAGGACTTCATGCGCGCCAATCCCGACATCGAGGTTCGCCCGGTCTATGCCGGCAGCTACGTCGACACGCTGACCAAGGCGCAGACCGCCGCCAAATCCGGCCAGGCGCCGACCATGGCCGTGCTGCTCTCCACCGACGCCTACACGCTGATCGATGACGGGCTGGTGGAGCCGATCGACGAGCTTGGCGACACAAAGGCCTGGCTCGCCGGCTTCTATCCCGCGTTCCTGCGCAATACCGACATCGACGGCCACCAATGGGGCGTACCGTTCCAGCGCTCCACCATCGTCATGTTCCTCAACCAGGACCTATTTAGGCAAGCGGGCCTAGACCCGGCGCAACCGCCCGCCACCTGGGCCGCCCATGCCGATGCCGCCGCGAAACTGAGCCAGAAAGACGTGCGCTGGGGGACCGAAATCCCGGCTACCGGTTTCACCTACTGGCTGTTTCAGGCGCTGGTGGCCGAGGCCGGGGGTGAGTTGGCCAACGCGAACGGCACCGCAATCAGCTACGACACCCCGGCCAGCCGCAAGGCGCTCGACTACTGGCTCAGCCTGCAAAAGAGCGGCGCCACGCCTCCGGGCCTGGTCGAATGGGGCACCACCCCGCGCGACTTCCTGGAGGGCCGGTCCGCCATCATCTGGACCACCACCGGCAATTGTCGAACATCCGCGCCAACGCGAAATTCCCGTTCGGCGTGGCCATGTTGCCGGCTGACGAGCGCCGCGGCAGCCGGACCGGCGGCGGCAATTTCTACGTGTTCAAGGGCGCGAACCCGGCACAACGGGCGGCCAGCCTGCGCTTCCTGCAATGGATCACGAGCCCCGAGCGATCCGCAAAATGGGGCATCGACACCGGCTATGTGGCCACCCGCCCCGATGCCTGGGAGACACCTGCGATGAAGGCCTATGTCGAACAATTCCCCGCTGCCGCGGTGGCGCGGGATCAACTGCAATACGCCGTGCCCGAGCTGTCGACGCACGACAACCAGCGGGTTACCGAGACGCTGAACAACGCGCTGCAAGCCGCCCTCACCGGCAAGAAGCAGCCCGGCCCGGCGTTGGCCGAGGCGCAGGAAACCGGCACGCGCCTGCTGCGGGGGTTCAAGTGATCCGCCGCCGGGCCGTCCTGGCCGCCGCGCTGGCTGCCCCCGCCATCGTTCGCGCGCAAACGGCGCAGTCGCTGACGTTCTACTACCCGATCGCAGTCGGCGGGCCGATCCAGGCGGTGATCGACGGCTACTGCGCGGATTTCAAGAAGGAGACGGGGATCACCGTCACGCCCGTTTACGCCGGCAATTACGGCGAGACGCTGACCAAGGCATTGACCGCGATCCGCGCCGGCTCCGGCCCGCAATTCGCGGTGCTGCTGGCCGCCGAGATGCACAGCCTGCAGGACGCCGACATCCTGGTCAGCCTGGACGAACTCGGCGCCGACCCGAAATGGGTGAGCAGCTTCTACCCGGCGTTCATGATCAACAGCCGCGTCGGCGGCAAGACTTGGTCGGTGCCGTTCCAGCGCTCCACCATGATCGCTTACTACAACAAGCAGGCGTTCAGCGAAGCCGGGCTCAACGCGGAGGATTTCCCTAAGACTTGGGCGGAGCTGAAGAAGGCCGGCGACATGCTGACCAAGCACGACGGCAGCGGCCGGGTGACGCGCTGGGGCCTGAAAATCGCCGGCGATTTGGGCAACGCGCAGTGGACGTTCGGCGCGCTGACCAACGGCGTCGAGCAGAAGCTGATGAACGAGGCGGGCAACGTCACCTATTTCGACGCGCCGAAGACAATCGAGGCGATGACTTTCTGGAAGGATCTGGCCCCCGCTGTCAGCCCGCCGGGCATCTCGTCGTGGCCGACGCTCTCCCCCGATTTCATGGAGGGCAATGCCGCGATCATCTTCCACACCACGGGTAACCTCACCAATGTGCGCGACAAGGCGCCGTTCCCGTTCGGCGTCGCCGGCATTCCCGGCAAGGACGGCAACCGCACGGTCGTGGGTGGCGGCAATCTATACTTCTTCAAGCACGCGAGCCCCGCCGAGCGCGCCGCCAGCCTGCGGTTCGCGCAATGGGTCAGCGCACCCGAGCGTGCGGCCGATTGGTCGATTCACACCGGCTACATCGCGACCAGCCCGGCCGCTTATGACACCCCGGTGTTGAAGGAGTACGTGACGAAGTTCCCGGCCGCCGCCGTCGCCCGCGACTACCTGCCGGTGGCCACGGGCGAGCTGTCCACGTTCGAGAACCAGCGCATCCAGAAGGCGCTGACCGACCAGATCCAGGCGGTGCTGAACGGCACCAAGCAACCCGCCCCCGCCATGGCCGACGCCCAAGCCGAAGCCACCCGGATCCTACGGCCGTATCTCTAGCCTTCGCTTCTCCCTCTCCCCTTGTGGGAGAGGGTCGGGGTGAGGGGTGTCGCCGCACGATCCGTGCCCAAGGGGCCCTCACCCCGGCCCTCTCCCGCAGGCGGGAGAGGGAGAAGGAAGAAAGGTCTAACCTAAGTGCGTCGTGAATCCGTTCAGGCCTGGCTGCTCATCCTCCCCGCCCTTGTCCTGCTGGTGGCGTTCACCCATTGGCCGGCCGTCGCCACGCTGATCGACAGCCTCTACTCCACCCCAAGGGGTGCCAGGCCGGCGCATTGGGTGGGTGTCTCGAACTACGCGGCACTCCTCGACGACCCGGTGTTCTTCCAGGCGCTGGGGAACAATTTCATCTACGCCGCCGCCACCATCCCCGCCTCCGTCATCCTGGCCCTCGGGATGGCCCTCGCCGTCAACCGCGCGATCCCCGGCCGCGCCGCGCTCCGCATGGCGTATTTCCTGCCGACCATGCTGCCGATGATCGCCATCGCAAACATCTGGCTGTTCTTCTACACCCCCGATTATGGCCTGCTGGACCAAGTGCTCGGCGCCATCGGCCTCGGCCGCCACAACTGGCTGGGTGACCCGTCGCTCGCTTTACCCTCGCTGATCGCAGTCGCGGTGTGGAAGGAGGCCGGATTCTTCATGATCTTCTACCTCGCCGCCCTGCAATCCCTGCCGCCCGTGCTGCGTGAAGCCGGGTCGTTGGAGGGTGCCGGCGAATGGTATTACCTACGCCGGGTGACCCTCCCCCTATTGATGCCGACCACCCTGTTCGTGCTTGTGAACGCCGTGGTGAACGCGTTCCGTGTCGTGGACCAGGTCGTGGTGATGACGCATGGCGGGCCGGACAACGCGACCAACTTGCTGCTGTACTACATCTACGAAGTAGGCTTCCGCTTCTGGGACACATCGATGGCCGCCGCGCTGACCGTGGTGCTGCTGGCGATCCTGGGCTGCCTGGCCGCATTCCAATTCGGCGTGCTGGGCCGCCGGGTGCACTACCGATGAGCGCCACCACGATGTCGCGGACGAGGGCCCTGCCAAAGGGCAACGACCTGCTCGTCACGCTCTCAGCCTGGGTCCTGGGCCTGCTCTGGATTCTCCCGTTGCTCTACGCCGTCTGGGCCGCCATTCATCCCGCCGCCTACGCCACGCATCTCAGCCTGCTCGCCCCGCTCACCGGCCACAATTTCGTCGTCGCGTGGCAGGCGGCGCCGTTCCCGCGCTATCTGCTCAATACGTTCCTGTTGGTCACAATGGTATTAGTGGCGCAGTTCGTCCTGTGCACCCCTGCCGCCTATGCCTTCGCCCGCATGCGCTTCGCCGGGCGGGAATGGGTGTTCGGCATCGTCCTGCTCCAGTTGATGGTGATGCCCGACGTCCTGCTGGTCGCCAACTACACCACGCTGTCGCGGATCGGGCTGGTGGACAGCATCGCCGGCATAGCGTTGCCCTATTTAGGCTCCGCCTTCGGTATCTTCCTGCTGCGGCAAACGTTTCGCCAGGTACCGCAAGAACTGGACGACGCCGCCCGGCTCGAGGGCTCGGGACTGCTGGCGGTGATCTGGCGCGTGTACGTCCCGCTGGCTCGGCCGACCTATGTCGCGTATGGGCTGGTCTCCGTCAGCTATCATTGGAACAACTTCCTCTGGCCGCTGGTGATCACCAACTCCGTCTCCACGCGCCCGCTCACCGTGGGGCTGTCGGTGTTCGCCTCCACCGACCAGGGGGTGGACTGGTCGGTCATCTGCGCCGCCACGCTGATGACGTCGGCGCCGCTGCTGCTTGCCTTTCTGCTGTTCCAGCGTCAGTTCGTGCAGAGTTTCATGCGGGCGGGGATCAGATGACAGCACTCCAGCGGCGGTTCGAGGTCGCCCAAACGGCGTGCGCCAAGGCGGCCGAGCTCGCCATCTCGATGCAGCCGCCGCCCGGCATCGGCGCCGGCACGCTAAAAGGCGCGCAGGACTGGCTGACGGAGGCCGACGGCGCGGTGGAGCGCTTCCTATCTGATGCGATGCTCGCCGCGTTCCCCGAAGACGGCTTCCAGGGCGAGGAAGGCGGCGCCGCGCGGTCCGGCACGTTGCGCTGGGTGGTGGATCCGATCGACGGCACCAGCAACTTCGCCCATGGCGGCGCACGCTGGACGGTCTCGCTGGGCCTGATCGAAGACCGGACCGCGCTGCTCGGCGTGCTCGCCGCACCCCGGTTGGGCGACACCTACGCCGCAATCGCCGGCGGCGGCGCGACCTTGAACGGCGCCCCGATCCACGCTGCGGCGACGACCGAGCTGTCCCGCGCCATGGTGGAATGCGGCTGGTCGCCTCGACGGCCAACGCCGGACTACATCGCGCTGTGCCGCCGGGTGATGACAGCCGGGTCGATGATGCGCTCGGGTGGATCGGGCGCGCTGGGCCTGGCGGAGGTCGCGGCCGGGCACATCGACGCGTATGTCGAGATGCATATCAACCTGTGGGACGTGGCCGCCGCACTCGCCATCCTGGCCGAGGCAGGGGCCACGGTCAGCAACTTCCTGGGCGGCCCGGGCCTGACTCAGGGTGCCCCGATCCTCGCCGCGGCACCCGGCATCGCCGAGGCACTGCGAGTCGTGGCGGATCTGCCGCTCGGCTGATACACTGCGCCATCGATCAGGAGGGTGCGGGATGGACGGTGTGATTGCGCCAACACGGCACAAACTGGATGTGCGTGCCTACCATCGCATGAGCGAAGCAGGTATCTTCGGCGACAGCAAGCGGATCGAGCTGATCGAGGGGGATCTGATCGACATGTCACCGATCGGACAGGTCCACGCATCAATCGTCGGCAGTTTCAACGAGGTATTCGTCACGGCCTGCGCCGGTCGCGCTTTGGTTTGGCCTCAGGGCCCATTACGGCTCGACCCGTTCAACGAACCCCAACCCGACCTGGCGATCCTACGCCGCCGACCGGATTTCTACGCCGGCAAGATGCCCGGTCCGGAGGACGTGCTGCTCCTGGTCGAGGTGGCGGACAGCTCATTGCGCTTCGACCGGACCGTGAAGCTGCCGCTTTATGCGCGCGCCGGCATCGCCGAGCTTTGGATCGTGGACGTCAGCCGCCGCACCGTAGACATCCACCGCAAGCCGGCCGGCTCGGGCTATCTCGAGACGGTGAGCGACCAGGCAAGTGGCGAAATCGCCCTCGCCTTGGCTCCCGAGATCGTCATCCGGCTCGACCGCGTGTTCGGAGCCATGATCTAATCCGGGCATGACCCCCGACGAATTCCGCCGCTACGGCCACCAACTGATCGATTGGCTCGCCGACTACCAGGCCGGCCTTGCCGACCGCCCCGTGCAAGCCATCACCGAGCCCGGTCAGGTGGCCGCAGCTCTCCCCGCCTCGCCGCCCGACCGCGGCGAACCTTTCACCGAGGTGCTCGCCGATCTCGACCGCATCGTAGTGCCGGGGTTGTCGCTTTGGCAGCATCCGCGCTTCTTTGGCTACTTCCCGGCCAACGCCGAGCCCGCCGGCATCCTGGGGGACCTAGCAAGCACCGGGTTGGGCGTGCTCGGGCTGTCGTGGCAGTCCTCGCCGGCGATCACCGAAATCGAGGAGGTCACCACCGGCTGGATCCGCCAGATGACCGGGCTGTCGCCGGCGTGGCGCGGGGTGATCCAAGACACGGCCTCCACCTCCACCCTGGTGGCGCTGATCACGGCGCGCGAGCGGGTGACCGGCTACGCGCTGACCCGCGGCGGGCTGCAGGCGGAGGCCAAGCCGCTGGCGATCTATGTCTCGGCACAAAGCCATTCCTCCGTGGACAAGGCGGCGCTGCTGGCCGGGTTCGGCCGCGACAATTTGCGGCTGGTGCCCTGCGACGCGAACCACGCCATGCGGCCGGACGCGTTCGCCGCGCTGGTCGAGGCAGACATCGCCGCTGGCATCACGCCCTGCGCCGTCGTCGCCACCACCGGCACCACGGCCACCACCGCGACCGACCCGGTGGCCGGTATCGCCGGCGTCGCGAAGAAATACGGCATCTGGCTGCACGTGGACGCGGCCATGGCCGGTAGCGCCATGATCCTGCCCGAGTGCCGCTGGATGTGGGACGGGATTGAGGCGGCGGACAGCCTGGTCATCAACGCCCACAAATGGCTCGGCGTGCCGTTCGATTGCTCACTCTACTATGTGCGAGACTGGGAACACCTGGTGCGCGTGATGTCCACCAACCCGTCGTTCCTGCAGTCCAGCGTGGACGGGCAGGTGCGCAACCTGCGCGACTGGGGCATCCCGCTCGGCCGCCGCTTCCGCGCGCTTAAGCTGTGGTTCACCATTCGCGAGCAAGGTGTGGCCGGGCTGCAGGCGCGCTTGCGGCGGGACATGGCGAACGCACGGGCGCTGGCGGAACAGGTGGCGGCGACGCCGGGCTGGCGCGTGGTCGCCCCCGTGACGCTGCAGACCGTGTGCATCCGCCACGAACCGCCGGGCCTGGCGGGCGAGGCATTGGACACCCACACCCGCGCCTGGGCGGAGGCGGTGAACCGGTCGGGTGCCGCCTACCTCACCCCGGCCGTGGTGGACGGTCGCTGGATGGTTCGCGTCTCCGTCGGCGCGATCGCGACCGAGATGGCGGATGTGCAGGCGGGGTGGGACGCCATCCAAGCCGCGGCGGAACACCGTTTGTTCTGAACGTCTTACCGTTGACGGCCCGGGCGCCCGCCCTGTAGCGTCCGCCCCCACCGAACGAGGCCATGAATGACGAAATCTGAACTGATCGCCGATCTGGCTGCGGCCAACCCGCATCTGCTGGGGCGCGACGTGGAGATCATCGTCGGAACGATCTTCGACGAGATCACCGCCGCCCTCGCACGCGGCGAGCGGGTGGAACTGCGTGGCTTCGGGGCCTTCACGGTGAAAAAGCGCGATGCCCGCACCGGGCGCAACCCGCGCACCGGCGAGGCCGTGCCGGTGGACGAAAAGGCCGTGCCGTTCTTCAAGGCCGGCAAGGAACTGCGTGAACGCGTCAACCGCGGCGGCAAGCACACGCGCGCCACGCGCGAACGGGCGATGGCCTGATGCTCGGCCTGATCTTCGCCGCCCCCTTCCTTCTGGTGCTGATCGTGTTCGCGCTGTCCAATCGCAGCACCGTGCAGATCGGCATGTGGCCCACCGATTTGTCGCTGGTCGTGCCGCTCTCCCTGGCCGTGCTTGGGGCGGGGGCGGTGTTCTTCGTGCTGGGCGCGATCGTCGTCGGGCTGAGTTCGCTCGGCCAACGCCGCCGGGCCCGCCGGGCGGAAAACCGCGTGCGCGCGCTGGAGCGGGAAGTGGAGGCGCTACGCCCCCGCCCGACCCTAGCGGGGACCTCGCTGCGGACGATAGACGGCTGACGCCCCGCGAGGGCGGCATGACGGCGGTTAAGATCTGCGGGCTCACCACGCCCGAGGCATACGAGGCCGCGAGCACGGCGGATTATGTCGGCTTCGTCTTCTTCCCGCCGTCACCCCGTAACGTCACCCCGCGCCGGGCCGCCGAGCTGTCGCCGCCGCCCGGTCCGGCCCGGGTGGGGCTGTTCGTGGACCCGACCGACGACACGGTGGCCGAGACGCTGGCGGTAATTCCGCTCGACGTGTTGCAGGTCGTCGCCCCGGCCGAACGCGTGGCGCAGCTTCGGGCGCGGTTCGGCCTGCCCGTGTGGCGCGCCGTCGGCGTCCGGACTGCAGCCGACCTTCCGGCGGACTTGGCTGGCGCGGACGCCGTGCTGCTGGATGCCAAGCCGCCACCGGGCGCCACCCGGCCCGGCGGCAATGCCGTGAGCTTCGACTGGGCGATGCTCGCCGGTTGGCACCCGCCCGGCCCCTGGGTCCTCGCCGGTGGCCTGCACCCCGGCAACGTGGCCGCCGCCATCGCCGCGAGCGGAGCACCGGTCGTGGATGTGAGCTCCGGCGTCGAACGGGCCCCCGGCCTGAAAGACCCGGCGTTGATCGAGGCGTTCCTCCAAGCAGCACGGGCAGCCCGATGACGGATTTTCGCAGCCGCGTCCCCTACAGCCCCATCCACGACCGCCCGAAACTGGAGCTGCCGGGCGGCGCGCGGGTCGCCGTCTGGACGATCGTGAACGTGGAGAACTGGGATCCGGCGCAGGCTCAGCCCCGGATGGTGCTACCCCCGCCGATGGGGCAGCCGCTGCTGCCGGACCTGCCGAACTGGGCCTGGCACGAATACGGCATGCGGGTGGGGTTCTGGCGCTTCCTCGACGTGCTGTCCCAGCGCGGGCTCAAGGCGACGTTCGCGGTGAACGGCAGTTGCTGCACGGCCTATCCGCAGGTGTGCCAAGCGGCCCTGGACGCCGGGTGGGAGTTCATGGGCCACGGCTTCGTCCAGCGTCCCATGCACAAGACGCCGGACCAACGCGCCGCCATCGCCGACACCATCGCCGCGATCGAGGCTTTCACCGGCAAGAAGCCGCGCGGCTGGGAGAGCCCGGGGCTCACCGAAACGCCCGAGACGGCGGATTTGCTGGCCGAACTCGGGATCGAATACGTGGCCGACTGGGTGCTGGACGACCAACCCGTCGACATCAGGACCAGCACCGGCCGGCTGGTCTCGGTGCCTTACACGGCCGAGGTCAACGACGTGGTGATCAGCGCCGTGCAGCAGCAACCCTCCGACGAGATCTTCCGCCGGGGCCGCGACCAGTTCGACCGGCTGTATCAGGAGGGCGCACGGGTCCCGCGCGTGATGGCGATCTCCATCCACCCCTACCTCACCGGCGTGCCGCACCGGATCAAGTATCTCGAGGCGCTATACGACCACATCCTGGGGCATGAGGGCGTGGTGATGTGGACGGGCGGGGAAATCCTGGACTGGTACCGAGGGCAGGTGGCGACAAACCCGCAGCCCCCTAAGGCGGAGTAACCCCGAGTTCCAAAGGTGGGGTGGGCTTCAGCCCACCACCTTGCTGCGGCTAGTGGGCCAAAGCCCACCCTACCGCCCTGCAGCTCGCGGTGAAGACTTCGCCAACGCCGTCTTGCTGCAGGGTGGATCGGCAGGGACAATACGGCGATGCGCATCCTGATCATCGAAGACGACAACGCCACGGCGGACTACATCGCGCGCGGCCTGACGCAGGAGGGCCACACCGCCGACATTGCCCGCACCGGTAAGGATGGGTTGTTCCTGGCGCTGTCGGAACCGTTCGACGTCGTCGTGACCGACCGCATGCTGCCGACCCCCGATGGCCTGTCGATCGTGCGGGCAATGCGGGCCTCGTCGGTGGGCACGCCGGTGCTGATGCTGACCGCCCTCGGCGACGTGGAGCGCCGGGTGGAGGGACTGGACGCGGGCGCCGATGACTATCTCGCCAAGCCGTTCGCCTTCTCCGAGCTGTACGCCCGTGTCCGCGCCCTGGCTCGCCGTCCGGCACCCAGCGGGGGCGGCGAGCCCGCCGAACTGGCGGTCGGCGTGCTGCGGATGGACCTGCTGCGCCGGGTCGTCACCCGCCAGGGCACGCCGGTCGAGCTGCTGCCGACGGAGTGGCGCCTGCTGGAATACATGATGCGCCATCCGCGCCAGGTGCTGACCCGCACCATGTTGCTGGAACGGGTGTGGGATTTTGCCTTCGATCCGACCACCAACGTCGTCGACGTCCATGTCAGCCGCCTGCGCCGCAAGCTGGAGGCACCCGGTGGCCCGCCGCTGATCCGCACCGTCCGCGGCGCCGGTTACGTGCTCGATGCCTGACCCGGACCGCTTGGCCGCGGTCCGCCGTTTGCTGCGCAGCTTCGCCCTTCGCACCGCGCTGGCCATGGCCGCGGCGGCGCTGCTGCTATCGCTGCTCGGGGCTGGCTGGGGTTGGATGCGGGCCGAAACGGCGCTGCGGCAGGAACTCGATCTGCTGCTGGCGGGGGAGGCGCAGGGCCTGATCCGCGACTTCGAGGACGTGGGGCCGCAAGCCTTGCTGGACGCAGCCCGCATCTCGGCCCGGCGCGACGCCCTGCTGCTGGTGCTGGTGCAGACCGCCGATGGGCAGACACTGGCCGGCCGCATGGATGGCGCCCCGGCGGCGTTGCGAGGCTACGCGACGCTGCGTCCGCCGGGGGAGCCGCCGCTGCGTGCCTTGGGCGCGTTGCTGCCCGGCGGCATCAACCTGGTGGTGGCGGCGCCGCTCTCCGCTGCGGAGAACGCCGCGGGGGCGCTGGCGTGGACACCCCTGGCGGCGGCCCTCGGTGCGGGGGCCGCCGCCTTGCTGCTCGGCTTCATCGGCGCCCGCGCGTTGGAGCGCCGCCTGGCTGCCGTGTCCACCGTGGCCGGGCTGGTGACGGCGGGCGACCTGTCCCGCCGCCTGCCGGAATCCAACCGGGGGGACGAGTTCGACCGCCTGGTCATGACCGTCAACGGCATGCTGGCCCGGTTCGAGATGCTGATCACCGCCCAGCGCCAGGTGACCGACGACATCGCCCACGACCTGCGCGGCCCGCTGCAGCGCCTGCGCCAGAGCCTCGAGGGCGCGCTCGGCACCGGGCAGGACGACGCCGTGCTGACCGAGGCGATCGCCGAGCTCGATGCCGTGCTGGACACGTTCTCCGCCCTGCTCCGGATCGCGCGCGCCGAGGCGGGAGCTGCCAACCGGCAAGACCTGGATCTATCCGCGTTGGTGACCTCCGTCGCCGAGGCCTACGCGCCCGTGGCGGAGGAAGCGGGGCGGCCATTCGTCACCGAGATCGCCCCTGGCCAGACCGTTCGCGGCGACCCGGCGCTGCTCAGCCGCATGCTGGCGAACCTGTTGGACAACGCGCTGACCCATGGCGCCGGCGCCATCAGCGTGGACCTGCGTCCCGGCCCTATCCTGGTGGTGGCCGACGAGGGGCCAGGCGTGCCGGTGGCCGAGCGGGAGGCGGTGTTGCAACGCTTCACCCGACTGGACCGCAGCCGCGCCACGCCGGGCACCGGGCTGGGCCTCGCGCTGGTGAAGGCGGCGGCCCAGGCGCATGGCGGCGCCGTCGAACTCACCACCGGGGCTGGTGGCGAGGGGCTGGCGGTGCGGGTCGACCTGTCCCGAGGTTTCTGACACGATCTTCATGGTCGCACGGCCGGAACCTCCATCGGTGGGGGTGCACATCAGCGTCCATGCCGACCGACACTCCGGTGGGCCTTGGAGATAGCGCAGATGAGCAAGCTCAACCCACGTTTCCGCCGCCCCGCTTTCGCCGCGGCCCTGCTGGCCGCGACCGCCATGTCGGGCATTGCCGGCTGGCAGATCGCGCCCGCGTTGGCCCAAACCACGTCTGGTCAGACTGGCGAGCACACGGCACCGATCGACACCAGCCATCCCGCCGCGCAGGCGCTGCCTGGCTTCGCCGACCTGGTGCAGAAGGTGAGCCCGGCTGTGGTCACGATCAGCACGACGATGCGCCAGCAGGCCGATGACGACCAGGATTCGCCGTTCCCGCCCGGCTCCCCGCAGGAGCGGCAGTTCGGCCAGTTCTTCGGCGAGATGCCGCATCGCGCCCCGCAGATCGTGCACGCGCTCGGCTCCGGCTTCATCGTCGACGCGCAGGGCCACGTGGTGACCAACAACCACGTCGTGAAGGACGCGACGGACATCCAGGTGACCCTGGCGGACGGGCGCAAGCTGCCGGCCAAGATCGTCGGCGTGGACCCGAAGACCGACCTGGCCGTGCTGCAGGTCAACGCCGGCAAGCCGCTGCCGCATTTGGCCCTCGGCGACTCCGACGCCGTGCGCGTCGGCGACTGGGTGGTCGCCGTCGGCAACCCGTTCGGTTTGGGTGGCACCGTGACCGCCGGCATCCTGTCGGCCCGCGGCCGGCAGATCGGCGAGGGGCCGTATGACGACTTCCTGCAGATCGACGCCCCGATCAACCGCGGCAACTCCGGCGGCCCGCTTTTCGCCCAGGACGGCACGGTCATCGGCGTGAACACCGCGATCTACTCGCCCTCCGGCGGCAGCGTCGGCATCGGCTTCGCCATTCCGTCGAGCGTGGTCAAGCAGGTCGTGAGCCAGTTGGAAGCGGACGGTCATGTGGCCCGCGGCTGGCTCGGCGTGGCCGCGCAACAGGTGAGCCCGGCGATGGCATCGGCGATGCACCTGGCGTCCGCCAGCGGCGCATTGGTGGCCGAGGTCGAGCCGAGCAGCCCGGCCGCGACCGCCGGCGTCCAACCCGGTGACGTGATCACCCGTGTCGGCTCGCAGACGGTGAAGGACCCGCGCGCGCTCGCCCAGATCGTGGCGGCACTGCACGCCGGGTCGGACCAGTCGGTGACGGTGCAGCGCGATGGCCAGACCAAGGAGCTGGACGTGGCGATCGCCGCCCAGCCCGACAGCAACGGCGGGACCCAGGCGGCAGAGGCCGATCATGGACCCAAGCTGGGCCTGGCTCTCGCCCCGCTGGACGACCAGGCGCGGCAGCAGCTGAATCTGCCGGCGAGCCAGAAGGGCGTCGTGATTGCCGACGTGAAGCAGGGCAGCCCGGCCGACTCGGCCGGTCTGCAGACGGGTGACGTGCTCGAGACCGTTGGTGACCAGGCGGTCACGTCGCCGCAGCAGGCGGTGCGCGCGCTGCGGGACGGGACACGCAAGTCCGGTGCGGCCGTGGCGTTGCGTGTGCTGCGGGACGGCCACCAGGCCTTCGTGGCCCTGAGCGCCACCCCCGCTGACCAAGGCTGACACCACGACGATCCTCCCCCGTGCTTCACGGGGGAGGTGGCCGCGAAGCCGACGGAGGGGGCGCGGGCACTGTCGGTGCCCGCGCCCCCTTTGCTTCTTCACCCTCTCCCGTTCAGGACGGGAGAGGGTGAGTTGTGCGATCGCCCTGCTTCGAAGGGGATCGCTGCCCGTGGCGGCAAACACACATCCGTAGCGAGACCCGCTGGAACGGCCTCAATCCTGCTTGACCCGCAACGATCCGGTCTGTAATTGCGAACGCATCGCATTTGCAGACTCCCGAACAGGTCTGCCGACACAGGAACCCGCTCCCATGCCCTCGCTCCGTGCCCGTCTACTGGCGGCCTCGTCAGCTCTCTGCCTCGTGGCGGCGAGCGCGCAGGCGCAGAGCCCCGCCAGCTCCCAATCCGTCGGCGGGGGCCCAGCGGTACAGTCCAACCCCGTCCCGGGCGGTGGTAGTTCGAACGCTGCGGCGGCCGAACCTTCCCCGGGCGAGCCGGGGTTCACCACCCAGCTATTTGCCTCCTCTCGGACCAACCTGCTCGGCGACATGTATGGCCTGCGGTCTACACTCGGGAATTACGGCATCACCCTGGGGCTGCAGGAAACCAGCGAGGTATTCGGCAACGCGACCGGCGGGCAGCATCGCGGTGTGACGTATGACGGCTTGCTGCAGATGAGCGTAGGCCTCGATACCGAGAAGGCGTTCGGTTGGGAGGGCGGCACCTTCAACATCAGTGCGTTCCAGATCCACGGCCGCAACCTCGCCACCGACAACCTGCTGAGCCTGCAGACCAACAGCGGGATCGAGGCGCAACGCGCCACCCGGCTATGGGAGCTGTGGTACCAGCAGGTGCTGCTCGACGGGAAGCTGGACGTGAAGATCGGCCAGCAGAGCCTGGATCAGGAGTTCATCGGCAGCCAGTATTCCGGCCTGTTCATCAACACGATGATGGGCTGGCCGCTGATCCCGTCGGTGGACCTGTATGCCGGCGGGCCGGCGTATCCGCTGTCCTCGCTGGGCGTGCGGGTGCGCGCGCAGCCGTTCAGCAACGTGACCGTCCTGGGCGGCGTGTTCGACGACAACCCGCCGGGCGGCTCGTTCTACGACGACTCGCAGGTGCGTGGGGCGGAGCAGGCGGGCACCAAATTCAACGTCAAGACCGGCGCGTTGTTCTTTGCCGAGGTGCAGTACTCGATCAACCAGCCGGCCCTCGGCGAACTGGACCGCGGCAACAGCCCGAAGGGCCTGCCCGGCGTCTACAAGCTCGGCGGCTGGTACGATACGGGCTTCTTCCCCGACCAGCGGCTGGATGACACCGGGCTGTCGCTCGCCGACCCGAACAGCAGCGGCAACCCGAAGATGCGCCACGGCAATTTCAGCATCTACGGCGTGTTCGACCAGATGATCTGGCGGCCCGACCCCGACGAAGCCCGGGCCATCGGCATCTTCGCCCGCCTGATGGGCGCGCCCGGAGACCGCAACCTGGCCAGCTTCAGCGTCAACGGCGGCATCGAGCTCAAGGCGCCGTTCAAGGACCGCGACGACGATACGGTGGGGCTCGGCTTCGGCGTGGCCAAGGTCAGCCCGAGCGCCATCAAGTATGACCAGGATGTGAATAGCTTCGGCACACCGAACCCGGTCCGGTCCAGCGAGACCTTCGTCGAGCTCACCTATCAGTATGCGGTGGCGCCGTGGTGGCAGGTGCAGCCCGATTTCCAATACGTCTGGACCCCCGGCGGCGGGATCGCGAACCCGCTGGTTCCGGCCAAGCGCATCGGCAACGAGGCGATCTTCGGCGTGCGCACCTCCATCGTGTTCTGAACGCGGCCATTGAACTTCAACAGGAGACGAGGTAGATGCGAGTAATTCGCGATAGCGTTCGCAAGTCGGAAATCGGGAGTGGGTTGGGCATGAAGGCGGATGGGAGTCATACAGCTGTTTGGGGTATCACCCTCGCCGCTGGGCTGCTCGCGAGTGGCGCGACAATGGCAGCCGACGCCGCCACCCAGCCAGCGGGCCTGCTGGAGACGATCCATCGCCACACCGTCGTCACCTCCACCATCGCGCCGAATGGGGACCAGAACCCGTATGCCGTGATCGTGGCGCCGGTGTCGGCCGGCAACGTGCAGAAGAACGACGTCCTGATCACGAACTTCAACAACGCGGCCAATCTGCAGGGCCTCGGCACGACGATCGTCGACTTCAACCCGAGCACCCGCAAGCTGACCACGCTGGCGACCATCCCGCGCCATCTGGCGTCCTGCCCCGGGGGCATCGGGCTGTCGACCGCGTTGACCATGCTGAAGACCGGCTGGATCATCGTCGGCAGCACCCCGAGCCAGGACGGCACGACAGGCACCAAGGGGCCCGGCTGCCTGCTGGTGCTGGATCCGAAGGGCAACGTCGTCAGCACCTTCGCGGGCCCGAACATCAACGATCCCTGGGGCAACATGGCCGTCGTCGACAATGGCGCCACGGCGACGCTGTTCGTCAGCATGACCGGGTTCGGCGTGGAATCGCCGGGTCAGCCGACGGTGAACAAGGCCACGGTGTTGCGCATCGACCTCGCAGTGCCGCAATCGGGCCCGCCGACGATGACGAAGCAGACCGTCGTGGCCACCGGATTGGGCGAGCGGCCGGACAAGGACGTGTTCGTGATCGGGCCGACCGGTCTCAGCCTCGGCAAGGATGGCACGCTGTACGTGTCGGACGCGATCGAGAACCGAGTCGTGGCGATCCCCGACGCCGTGACCCGCACGACGGATGCCGGGGTTGGCCGCGAGGTCACCAAGGGCGGGTTTCTGAAGCGTCCGCTAGCCATGATCGCGGCGCCGAACGACCATCTCCTTGTCATCAACGGCACTAATGGCCAGATCGTGGAGATCGACCCGGCGACCGGAAATCAGCTCTATGCCCAATGGATCGATCCGAATCGGGCGCAACAGCCCCCCGGCAACGGTGACCTGTTCGGCGTCGCGATGACGCCCTCGGGTGACGGCTTTTATTATGTCGAGGACGAGATCGGCGCTCTCGCCTTGGCCCATTAGGAGGCGCCACGCATGACCAGCCGTTGCCCCTTCGCGTCCCGCCGCGCCTTTCTTGGCGGGGCCGGTGGGCTGGTCGCCGCGATCGGCACCGCCCACGCCCAGCCCGCGGCGAAGGGCATCTCGGAGGCCGGGCAGGCGCAAGGCCGCGACGTGGTGGAGCCGTTCTGGGGCGACCACCAGGCCGGGATCCTGACCGCGCAGCAGAATCACACGTATTTCGCGGCGTTCGACCTGGCCACCGACAAGGCCGGCGACGTGGTGAAGCTGCTGCAAGCCTGGACCGAAGCGGCGGCCCGCATGACGACGGCCAAGCCCGCCGCCGCCCTCGGGTCCGACACCAGCGTGGCGGCGGCCGATAGCGGCGAGGCGTTGGGGCTGGCTGCCTCCCGCCTGACCGTCACCTTCGGCTTCGGGCCGGGCCTGTTCACGGCGGCGGACGGCAAGGACCGCTTCGGCTTGGCGGCCCAGCGGCCAGCGGCGTTGGCGGATCTTCCGGTGTTCCACGGCGACGAGTTGCAGGAGGCCCGCACCGGCGGCGACCTTTCGGTGCAGGCGTGTGCCGACGATCCGCAGGTGGCGTTCCATGCCGTCCGCCAGATGGCCCGCCTGGCCGGCGAGACCGCGCGCATCCGCTGGGTGCAGGCGGGCTTCACGTCCAACGCGGCGGCCGATGATACGCCGCGCAACCTGATGGGCTTCAAGGACGGCACGCAGAACCCGATCGCCGTGCGGCCGGCCGAGCGCGTTGGCGGCTTCGTGCAGCCGAACCCGCTCTCGCCGGACGAGGTCGTCTGGGCCGGCAACGAGGGTCCGGCGTGGATGCAGGGTGGCAGCTACCTAGTGGTGCGGCGCATCCGGATGGCGCTGGAACATTGGGACACGACGGACGTCGACTTCCAGGAGCAAACGATCGGCCGGCATAAGATTTCGGGCGCGCCGCTGGGCGGGTCGCACGAGTTCGAGGCGATGGACCTGGACGCGGCCGACAAGGATGGCAATCCGATCATCGCCGACAACGCCCACATTCGCATGGCCGCCGCTGCGAGCAACGGCGGCGCTCAGATCCTGCGGCGCGGCTATGCCTACAACGACGGCGTGAACATGACGGCCGAGCGCTGGCCGCCTTGGCACAACGCGTTGGAGTACGACGCCGGGCTGCTGTTCGTCTGCTACCAGCGTGACCCACGCAGCGGCTTCACCCGCATTTTCGAGCCGATGGCGAAGTTGGACGCGCTGAACCAGTTCGTCACCCACACGGGCGGCGGCTTGTTCGCGATCCCACCGGGGGTGAGCCAAGGCGAGTTCATCGGGCAGAGGCTGTTTCAGTCGGTTTAGCAGTACCGTCATGCCAGGGCTTGACCCTGGCATCGACGGGGCTGGGCTGGTGACGTCGGACGAGCGGGCATCCTCGCGTGCAACACGGGCACGGCCGGTGTCTGCCGAACCGTGCGGATACCAGGCTCAAGGCCTGGCATGACGGTGTGTTTAGATCGCAAACGCTAGCACTGCACCCTCGACCGTCACCGGTACGTCCTCGCCGATGGTGGGCACCGCGTGGCCAGGCACCCGTGCGGCGATTGTCGTGCCGTCCCGCAGGCGCACCGTCACCGCGGCGTCCGGGCCGTGGAACAGCACCGCTTCGACCCGGGCCAACTGCCCCTCACGGCCCAGCCGCAACTGCTCGGGCCGGATCAGCACGTCCACCACCCCGTCCGCAGCCAGTTTCAGCGGCAGCGAGCCGAGGCAGCACTCCACCCGATCGCCGCTGGCGTGGCCGCGCAGCACCACCGCCTCCCCCACGAACCGGGCGAGTTCCAGGTCCGCCGGGTTACGATACAGCGTCTCCGGCCGGTCCATCTGCACCAGCACGCCACGGCGTAGCACGCCCACCTGCTGGCCGAGCGACAGCGCCTCCGCCTGGTCGTGCGTCACCAGCACCGCCGTGGCCCCTGCCGCTTCCAGCGAGGCGGCAACCGCCAGACGCGTCTCCACCCGCAGCGCCGCATCGAGGGCGGAGAACGGTTCGTCGAGCAGCACCAGCCGCGGGGAGGGGGCCAGCGCCCGGGCCAGCGCCACGCGCTGTTGCTCGCCGCCCGAAAGCTGGTGCGGGCCGCGCGTGGCGTAAGCAGCCGGCAGGCCGACCTTGTCGAGCAGCGCGGCGGCGCGGCGTAGATCGCCACGTTCGCGCCGTGGCAGACCGAACAGCACGTTCTCGGCCACCGACAGATGCGGGAACAGCGCGCCCTCCTGCGCCACGTAGCCGACCCGGCGCCGTTCCGTCGCGACGTGCAGGCCCGGGCCGGCAACCAGGCGGCCGGAGAGCGTGATCGTGCCACTATCCGCGCGCTCGAACCCGCAGATCAGTCGCAGCAGCGTGGTCTTCCCGCTGCCGGAGGCGCCCAGGATCGCGACCAATTGGCCGGTGGGCACGCTGAGGCTCACCCCGTCCAGCACGGCGGGGCCGTCGAACGCCTTGCACAGGCGTTCGACGCGCAGTTCGTCGCTCATCCGCCGGCGAGAGCGGTGGCGCCGAAGCGGCGGGCGAGAACCCAGGTCGAACCGAGCGAGCACAGCACCATCAGCGCCGCATACGGGGCAGCGGAGGCGAAGGCCAGGGTGGACGTGTCCGCCCAGACCTGCGTCGCCAGAGTCTGCGTGCCGATCGGCGCCAGCAGCAGCGTCGCCGTCAACTCCGTCAGGATGGAGACGAACACCAGCGCAGCCGACGCCCCCAGGCCAGGGCCAGCCAGCGGCAGCGTCACCCGCCAGGCGGTGGCGAGCGGGCCGAGGCCCAGCGTGCGGCCGGCCTCCTCCAGCCCCGCCTGCGCCTGCAACAGGGCCGCCCGCACGCTGACCAGGGCCAGCGGCAGGAACAGGACGGCGTAGGCCAGCACCAGCAGCCCCGGCGATTGGTACAGTGGTTCGGCATAATCGAGCGTGAGGGTGACCAGCGCCAGCGCCACGACGATGCCGGGCACGCCCTGGGCTAGCCAGGCGGTGCGCTCGAGCAGGGTGATCAGCTTGCCCTGGTAGCGTGCGGTCAGGATGCCGAGCGGGATCGCCAGCACCATCGTCACCGCCGCCCCCGATGCGGCGAGCAACAGGGAGGAGCCGAGCGCGCTGGTCACACCGTCGAAACTCGCGACCACGGTGGAGACGGCGGCGGAATTGTGCCTGCTCAGCCAGAATAGCACCATGCCGATCGGCACCCCAAGCGTAGCCAGGGTCAGCAGCACGAAGCCGCCGGCCAGCGGCAGGCGCCAGACGCCGAGGCGATGCCTCGGGGCGCGGCGGCCGGTGAAGCGGGCGACCCGGCGGTAGCGCGCGCCCGTCCGCACACGGATCTCGAGCCATAGGCAAAGGACGCAGAGCGCGATCAGCACGCTCGCCACCAGGGCGGATTCGTCACCGTCCATGCCGGTGCGGTACTCGGCGTACAGCTCGGTCGTGAAGGTGCGGAAGCGCAGCAGGGTGAAGGCGCCGAACTCCACCAGCGTGTTCAGCGCGACCAGCAGCGTGCCGCCCAGCAGGGCAGGGCGCAGTTGCGGCAGCACCACGCGGGCGAAGCAGCGCCAGGGGCCGTTGCCGAGCGCGCGGGCGGTTTCCTCGAGCGCCGGGTCGATGCCGCGCAGGGCGGCCGCGACGGGCAGGTAGACGAACGGCGTGTAGGCGATGGTGATCACGAGCAAGGCGCCGCCGAACCCTTCCAGCGAGGCGGACAGCGACACCCAGCCGTAGGAGGTGATGAACGGCGGCACCGCCAGCGGCGCGGCGGCGAGCACGGCCCAGAGCGCGTGACCGGGCAGATCGGTCCGCTCGATGCACCAGGCGCAGGCGGTGCCGATGACTGCGGTGAGGAGGCAGGTGGCCAGCGCCAATCCAAGCGTGTTCGCGAGCAACTCGCCGATCAACGGGCGGAACAGCAGGTCGCGCGCGTCTTCCAGGTCGACGCCACAGGCCTGCAGCACCGTCCAGGCGAGCGGCAGCAGCACCAATACCGGCCCGCAGGCCGCCATCAGCAGCAGCAAAGGCGGCGGCACGCGTCCACGCCGCCGCTTCCACGTCCTCTCCCGCGGGCGGGAGAGGGGCGGGGTGAGAGTGCGAGAAGCGTCGTCCGGCGGATTTGCGATCGGTTGCATGTGGCGGCTAGGCGGCCCTCATCCCGGCCCTCTCCCGCATGCGGGAGAGGGAGAAGAGGAAGGGGTCAGAGCAGGCCGGCTTGGCGCAGCAGCTTGGCCGCGTCGGAGTCGTCGCCGAGTTGCTTGATGCTGACGTCGGGGGGCTGCAGCTGGTCCATCGGCTTCAACGCCGGGTTGGGCGCCACACCGGCGGCCAGCGGGTATTCGAAGTCGATGTCGGTTTTGCCGATCATGTCCTGCACCGGCTTGCTGACCAGGAACGCCAGGAACTGCTGCGCCTCGGCGGCATGCTTGGAGGATTTCAGCACCCCGGCCCCCGACACGTTGAGCAGGGCGCCCAGATCGCCAGCGGCGAAGTGGTGGATCTGGCTGCGGGTCTTGTCGGCCCCCTGCTCGGCCCGGGCGCGGTAGTAATAGTAGTTGTTGATCACGCCCACCGCGACCGTGCCGCGCTCCACGGCGGCGACCACGCCCTCGTCATCGTCGAACACGGCAGCGTTCGCCTTCAGCCCCTTCAACCAGGCCAGGGTCGCATCCCGGCCCTTCAATGCCACCGAAGCAGCGATCAGCGGCAGGAAGTCGGCGTCGGACGGGGCGATGGCGACCTTGCCCTTCCACTCCGGCTTGGCCAGGTCATACAGCGAGGCCGGCAGGTCCGCTTCCTTCACCTTGGACGGGTCGAAGTCGAGCACGTTCTCCCGCACCAGTACGGCGACCCAGTCGCCATCGGTGGGGTTGTACTTGGCGGGAACGGCCTGCAGCGTCGCCGGCTCGACTGGCGCCAGCAGCTTCTTTTCGTCCAGCAGCACCAGTTCGGGCGAGTTCTCGGTGAAGAACAGGTCGGCCGGCGAGCGGCTGCCTTCGCGCACGATCTGGGCGGCCAGTTCGGGCGCCTCGCCGTAGCGGGTCTTGACGGCGATCCCGGTCTGTTTGGTGAAGGCGGCGATGACCATGTCGACCAACTGGTGGTGCTGGGCCGCGTACAGGGTCAGTGCGGGCGGGGCGGCCGCCTGGCTGGGCACGGCCCCGAGCAGCAGGGCGGCGGCGCTGGAAAGCCAAATGGCGCGACGGCTGAGGGAGCTCCGAATCACGGCATATTCCTATCGGATCGATTGAGATGCGAACGCTTCGCACTTTCAGCGGCTGGTATCACCCGTCTCCGCCAGGGTCAAATCGCGAGTTGCGACACGGCAGCCCCCGTGCCAGGTTTTCGGACATGGAAATGAAACTTCTCACCCCAGGCCCGGTCAGCGTTTCGCGAACGACGCGGGAGGCGATGATGGTCGAACGCGCGAGCGGGGATGCGGATTTCGTGGCCGACGTGAGCTACGTGCGCGACTACCTGGTGAGCCTGGTCGGGGGCGGGAACGACTACACGGCGATCCCGGTGCCCGGCAGCGCCACCTACGCCAACGAGGCCGCCATCGCGTCGCTGGTGAAGCCGGGCCGCTCGCTGCTGATCCACAGCAACGGCGTCTATGGCGACCGGTTGGTGGAGATCTGCCAGGCGCTCGGCATCCCCGCGGTGGTGCTGCGGACCGAGCCCTTCGTGGCGCCGCAGACCGCGCAGTTCGAGGCGCTGATCACCCCCGAGATCAGCCACGTCATGTTGGTGCATTGCGAGACCAGCACGGGCATCCTCAACCCGCTCGAAGGCATCGCGCAGCTGTGCCACGAGCGCGGGCTGGGTTTGCTGATCGACGCCGTCGCCTCGTATGGCGCGATCCCGATCGATGCCGCAGCGCTCGGCGCGGACGCCATCACGCTGTCGTCGAACAAGTGCATGGGCGGCGTGCCCGGCATCGGCTGGGCGGTGATGCGGCGCGCGGCCATGGAGGACGGCGCACGGCCGGCCGTGCTGAGCCTGGATCTGTTGGACCAGGACCGCCACATCGCCGCGACCGGAACGTTCCGCTTTACCCCGCCGATGCAGGTGCTGGCCGCCTTCGCCCAGGCCTGCCGCGAGCACGAGGCCGAAGGCGGCTGCCCGGCCCGCCGCGCGAAGTTCGAGGCGAATTGGCGGCGGCTGGTGGACGGCATGCGGCAGATGGGCTTCCAGACGGTGGTGCCCGACACGCATGCCAGCCCGATCGTGGCCACGTTCCTCAACCCCGAGCATCCTCGCTACAGCTTCTCTGCGTTGTTCGAGGGCATGAAGCGGCGCGGCTTCGTGATCTTCCCGGGGCGCTTGGCGCTGGCCAACACGTTCCGCATCGCCTGCATGGGTGACATCTCGGTTGAGGACATGGGCCGCGCGATGGACGCGGTGGCCGAGACGATAGCGGAGATGGGCATCCACGACATGGGCCGGGAAACCCTCGCCGTAGGCAGCGCCTAATGGCCCAGATCACCACGCCGAAAGTCCACATGGGAACCCTCACCGGCGACGAGGGGCGCGCGATCTATGCCAAGAACCCGGTGATCCTGTTGCCGATGGGCAGCCAGGAGGACCAGGGCCCGCACGCCCCGATGGGCGACTACCTGCTGGCGGAGAAGATCGCCGAGTTGGCCGCCCTGCGTGCGACCGAGATGGGCACGCCGACCCTGGTCGCCCCCGTAGTGCCGTTCGGCGGGGCTGATTTCTTCGGCGCGATGATCGGCGGCATCGCCATGTCGGAGCCGACGCTGACCAGCCTGTTGCGCGACATGTTCGCCTCGCTGGTGCGCCACAAGCTGACCCGGCTGATCGTCATCAACGGCCATGGCGGCAATGTCGGCCCGATCCAGGTGGCGACGCGCGAGGTGCATCGCGCGTCCGGCCAGCTGATCCCCAGCCTGTATCTGTGGCGCATCGGCTATGGGCTGCTGCCCGGCATCGTCGGCGCGGACAAGGCGCGGCTGGTCTCGGGGCACGGCGCCGACCCGCTGACCAGCGTCGGCATGCACCTGTTTCCCGAGGTGATGCGCCCCGACATGATCCCGGCCGGGGCGCCGCTGAAGCAGGATGCCGTGCTGGGCCTGCCGTACACCGGGCTCGGCACCGCGAGCTTCGAAGGCGCCGAGATCGGCCTGCCGACGGAATACGACGACGTCTACAACAAGGGCGTCGCGAAGGGCGATCCTAATCTGTGCTCCGCCGAAACCGGGGCCGCGATGGTGGAGCAGCTCGTCGGCATCTGCGCCCGGTTCGCGGTGCATTTCGCCGCGCGCACATGATCCGGCGGCTCGCCGCCTCGCTGCTGGCACTACTGGTGGCATCTCCGAGCCTGGCGAACGCCAAGGACACGCTGGTGATCGGCGTGGCGCAGTTCCCGGCGAACATGCACCCGTATATCGGGTCGCAGACGGTGCAGGGCTACATCGACGGCATCGCGCTGCACCGGGTCACCGCGTACGACAATGACGGCAAGATCGTCTGCCTGCTCTGCACCGAGGTGCCGTCGCTGCAGAACGGGCTCGCCAAGCTGGAAGACCAGCCGGACGGCACCAAGGGGCTGGCGGTCACGCTCAAGCTGAAGCCGGGGCTGCGCTGGGGCGACGGGGCGCCGGTAACGTCGCGCGATATCCAGTTCACCTGGAAGGTCGCTGGCGACCCGAATGCCGGGTTCGCCAATACGCATCCCTGGACCCGTGCCACGTCGGTGGACGTGGTCGACGACACCACCGCCGTGCTGCATCTGCCGCGCACGCTGGTGTCGTTCGCCCTGTGGGACGAGTTGTTGTCGGAGCACATCGACGGCCCGATCTACGCGGCCGCCAAAGCGCCGGGCGACTACATCAACCACACCGCGTATAACCGCGATCCGCTGAACCCCGGCCTGTGGGACGGGCCGTTCATCGTGTCCGACTACCAGTCCAACAACAGCGTGAGCTTCAAGACGAACCCGTACTGGACCGGCACCAAGCCGGGGCTCGCGGGCATCACCGTCCGTCTGCTGGAGAACACGGCGGCGCTGCAGGCGAATCTGCTATCCGGCGACGTGGACATGACCCCGTCGGGGATCGGCCTGTCGATCGATCAGGCGATCGCGCTGCAGAAATCCTCGTCCGACCGGTTCCGCTTCGTCTACGAGCCGCAGCTCAGCTACGAGCATATCGAACCCAACGCGTCGAACCCGATGTTCCAGGATGTGCGGGTGCGCGAGGCGCTGCTGCGCGGCATCGACGTGAAGAGCATCGTCGACCGCCTGTTCGGCGGCCATGCCGAAGTCGCCCGCACCTTCATCAACGGCCTGGACAGCCATTACGATCCCAACCTGCCGCTGTATGGCTACGACCCGGCGCGCGCCCGCACCCTGCTGGACCAGGCCGGATGGACCCCGGGCCCCGACGGCATCCGCCGCAATGCCGCCGGCGAGCGACTGAGCTTCGAGTTCTCCACCACGTCCGGCAACCGGGTGCGCGAACTGACGCAACAGGTGATGCAGAGCCAGTGGAAGGCGATCGGCATCGAAGCCTCGATCAAGAACCAACCGTCGCGCACCTTCTTCGGCGAGTTGCTCAAGCACCGTAGTTTCCCGGGCATGGTGGAGTTCGCCTGGACCGGCGAGATCGACCTGCCGCCGATCCGGCTCACCACGCCCTACATCCCGAGCGAGGCGAACAACTGGGGCGGCCAGAACTACGGCGGCGTCAGCGATCCGGCGCTCGATGCGGCGGTGGATGCGGCGCAGTACGAACTCGACCCGGCGAAGCAGAAGGTGTTGTGGACGCAGATGCAGCGGATCTACACGACCAAGCTGCTCGCCCTGCCGCTGTATTTTCGCGAGGACCCGGACATCGTGCCGCTGTGGCTGGACGGGTTCGCGGCAACCGGCAAGCAGACCTTCGTAACGTATTGGGCCGCAGACTGGCACCCCCACTAACGAGATCCTCCTCCGCCTGGCCACTTTCGATGGGGCCAGTCTCGATCGGTGTCGGCAGGTATGGGCTTTCCGGCACTCCGAGGCTTACGGGGTAAGTTGTAGCATGTGTCTTTAATAACATTGGTTAGCATTCATGTGGCCGCGTGTCAGCCTGAGTAGATTCCGAACCTACCGACCGTCGTTCGACACCTGGTAGAAGATGCGATGGCCTTCTCGTCTTCCGCTGCCGTTCCAGCGCCCCAAACCAGCAACCCCGCGTACGGCGGCTGGGCTATTGAGGCACGGCTCCGGATCCTGCTGGTGGAGGACGACGCCGTCATCAGCGCGCTGTTGGCCGAGCTGCTGACCGAGGTCGGACACACCGTCTGCGGCAGTGCCAGGACCGAAATGCAGGCCGTCGATGCCGCCGCGCGACACGGTCCCGACCTGATGATCGTCGACGTGCAGCTACAGGCGGGCAGTGGCGTGTGGGCGATGGAGTCCATCCTCCGGCGCGGCGCCATGCCGCACATCTTCATGACCGCGGGCTCGCGGCAGGCCATCCCTGCCAACTCGGTCGTGCTGTTCAAGCCGTTCGGACTGCAAGGCCTGCGGGACGCGATGGAGCGCCTCGCGCAGAAGACCCGGGCTCAGGTTTGACTCGGCGGGCACCCGCCGCCATCGTCGCCGCGCAGTTTAATGGCGGGGCGAGAGCAGCTTGGCGGTTTGGCTACGAACGTTGCGCAGCGATCACTTCAAGGCCCTAGTAACGCACCAAGGCTGTACGTCCGCGTGATCGGCTACGCGCTGCGGCGGTTGTCCGCCATCGTGGCGCTCGCATTCGGCATCAGCGTGTTGGTGTTCCTCATCATCCGCCTCATCCCCGGCGATCCCGCCATCGCGCTGCTCGGCACCAACGCCGGCGACCCGGCGCTGGTGGCCCGGCTGCACCGGCAGCTCGGGCTCGACCTGCCGATCTGGACGCAATATTGGCACTGGCTCGGGCGCGTGCTGCACGGCGATTTCGGCTACTCGTTCGGCAACCAGCAATCCGTCGCCTCGCTGATCGCGGCGAACTTCCCGGCGACGCTGCAGCTGACATTCGCGGGCTTGGCGCTGTCGCTGCTGTTCGGCGGCATCCTGGGCATCGTGGCTGCAATCCGCCGCAACCGCGCCACCGACGTGATCGCGATGGGTGCCAGCCTCGCACTCATGTCGATCCCGAGCTTCTGGCTGGGGCTGCTGCTGATCCTGCTGTTCGCGGTGGAACTGCCTTGGTTCGACGTGGTGGGCGGCGCCTCGCTCAAGGGCCTGGTGCTCCCGGCAGCGACGCTCGCGCTGGGCAGCATCGGGTTCAACGCCCGGTTCGTGCGATCGAGCGTGGTCGCGGCCCAGGTGCAGCGCCACGTGATCACGGCGCGGGCGAAGGGGATCGGCCGCCGCCAGGTGTTCGTCCGCCACGTGCTGCGCAACGCCCTGCTGCCGATCGTCACCGTGATCGGCCTGCAGTTCGGCCAGCTGCTGTCGGGCGCGATCATCGTGGAGACGGTGTTCTCCCGCCCCGGCATCGGCCGGCTGCTGGTGCAGGCCATCCTGTCCAAGGACTACCTGACGGTGCAGGCCGTCGTGCTGATCGTGGCGGTGCTCTACGCGTCGATCAACCTGGCGGTGGACCTGCTGTATCCGCTGCTCGACCCACGGATCGGCCATGCCTAGCACGGTCGCCCTTAAGCGGAGGATGCGCCTGCCGAGCGCCCTGCGCCACCGCAGCCTGGTCATCGGCCTGGTCCTGGCGGTGGTGCTGTGCGTGGTGGTGATCGCCGGGCCGTGGTTCGTCGGCGCCGACATCGACGCGCAGAACCCTGCGCTCGCCTTCACGCCGCCGTCCTGGGAGATGCCGATGGGGGCGGACGCGTTCGGGCGCGACATGGTGGTCCGCGTGCTGTACGGCGGCCGCACGACGATGCTTGCGAGCCTCTGCGTCGTCGTCCTGGGCGGCGTCGTCGGCACGGCGCTCGGGGTGGTAGCGGGGTATTTCGGCGGTGCGATCGGCTTCGTCTCGATGCGGTTGGTGGACCTGCTGCTCGCGTTCCCCGGGATCATGCTGGCGCTGGCCGTGGCGGCGATCCTGGGGCCGGGGCTGTGGAACGGCGTGATCGCGATCGCCGTCATCCTCGCGCCGATCTACGCCAGGCTGGTCGCCGGGGCCACCGCCGAGGTGCGCAGCATGCCCTATGTGGATGCCGCCCGCACGCTGGGGGCCGGGCCGGGTTGGATCATCCTGCGGCACATCCTGCCCAATGTCGCATCCAGCATCATCGTGCTGACCACCGGCTGGATCGGCATCGCGGCGCTGTGGATCGCGGCCCTCGGCTTCATCGGGCTCGGCGTGCAGCCGCCGGCGGCGGAATTGGGTGCGATCCTGAACGACGGGCAGAACTACATTACGCTGGCCTGGTGGATCACGGTGTTTCCCGGCCTGTTCCTTGCACTGTTCGTGGTGGGCGTGAACCTGATCGGCGACGGCCTGCGCGACGAAATCGATCCCACCGTGGCCGGCCGCTGAGCCGGCCTCTAACGACCGCCTGGAGCCACCTCGATGAAGATAGCCTTGATTGCAGCCCTCCTTGCCGCCGGGCCAGTCGCCGCGCAAACGCCGGCCCCTGCTGCTCCAGATCGTGCCGCCAAGCTCGTCATCGGTTGGGGCGAGCCGTTGGACACGCTCAACCCGGCGACCACGGGCAACCGCGATGTCGGCCCGATCGATGCCAATATCTTCGACACGCTGGTCTGGCTCACGCCCGATCTGAAGCCGACGCCGGATTTGGCCACGTCCTGGACCGTGTCGCCCGACGGCAAGACGTATAGCTTCACCCTGCGCCCCGGGGTCACCTTCCACGACGGCACGCCGTTCGATGCCGCCGCCGTGGTCGCCAATTTCGCCTATATCACCGACAAGGACACCCAGGCCAAGATCACGCTGAGCCTGCTAGGGCCGTGCGCCTCGGCGAAGGCCACCGGGCCGCTGACGGTCGAGATCAGCTGCACGGCGCCATACGCGCCGCTGCTGGCCCAACTCGGCGAGCCGTATTTGGCCATGCAGTCGCCCAAGGCGATCCAGACCTGGGGCAAGGACCTCGGGCTGCACCCGACCGGCACCGGGCCGTTCGCCTTCGTCAGCTACGACCCGGGCCAGAGCGTCGTGCTGAAGCGCAACGAGGCCTATCAGTGGGGCCCGCCGGCGGTGAAGCATGACGGGCCGCCGGACATCGCGGAGGTCACGTTCCAGATCGTCACCTCGCCGCAAGCGCGGGTGAACCAGTTCCAGACCGGCCAGTCGCAGATGATGCAGGAGACGCCGGGTGTGTTCTGGAACGCGCTGCGCCGGATGAACAAATACACCGCGATCCCCGTGCCGATCACCGGCCTCGGCATTTTCGCACCAATCAATACGCAGGCCTGGCCGACCAACGACCCGGCGGTCCGCAAGGCCATGCTCTACGCCATCGACAAGAAGGGCGTGATCGACCTGGCCGATTCCGGCGCTTTCGCCGCCAGCAACACGCCGCTGGTGAAGGGTATGCTGGGCTACGACGCCTCGCTCGAGGACATGTATCCGTATGATCCGGACAAGGCCGCCGCGACGCTTAAGGCGGCCGGTTGGACCAAGACCGGCGAGTTCTGGGAGAAGGACGGCCGCCCGCTGGCCCTGAAGATCACCGCGATCGCCACCTCAACGGAGTATCCGCTGCTCGCGCAGGCGATCCAGGGCTATCTGCGCAAGGCCGGCATGGACGCGCAGGTGGAACGCCTCGCCAGCCCGGCCTGGCTCGCCGCCAATATCAAAGGCGACATGTCGATGACGCCGCTGCAGTACATCGGCGTCGACCCTGACGCGCTGCATCTGTGGTACCTGCCCGGGCAGTATTTCAACTGGAGCCACGTGGACGACCCGGCGCTCGGCAAGCTGCTCATCGCGGGCCAGCAGGAGCTCGATACGGACAAGCGGGTCGCGATCTACCACCAGGCGCAGCGGATCATCATGGAGGGCGCGATGGTGCTGCCGATCCACGAGAACGTGGACCTGGTGATGACGTCGCCGAAGTTGACCGGCGTCATTTATTCGGGCGGCGGCTTCGAATACCTCGGCGCCGCGGCGATGGTACCGTAGATCGAGTACAGAGAAAGTCCCCCTCCCCTTGAGGGAGAGGTTAGGGGAGGGGTAGCTGCGCCACGATATCGAGTGTGTGGCACCCCTCCCCCCAACCTCCTCCCTCAAGGGGAGGGGGAGAAGCAGCGAGGAGGTAGCGATGACCACTCTCATTCGAGCGGACCGCCTGATCGACGGAACCGGCGCCGCCCCAGTGGCTGACCCGATCCTGGTGTTGGATGCAGGCCGGGTGACCGCCGTGTTCCAGGGCCAGGTGCCCGAAGGCGCTGTCGGCGCCGATGCGGAGTGGCTGGACTTCACCGGCTGCACCCTGCTGCCCGGCCTGATCGACGCCCACGTGCACCTCAACCTCCCGGGCGACGGCAGCACATTGGAGGAAGTGGTGCGCGAGACCGATGGCGTGCTGGTCGCCACCGCCACCTTCGCCGCGGCGCGGGCGCTAGCGGCCGGCATAACGACGGTGCGCGACGTGGGCGCGGCACGCGGTACGGTGTTCGACGTGCGCCGCGCGCAAACGCTGGGGCACGGCCACGGCGCGCGCATCCTGGCCTGCGGACAGCCCATCACCATCACCGGCGGCCACACCTGGTACCTGGGTGGTGAGGCCGATGGCGAAGACAATCTGCGCCGCAAGGTGCGCGAGATGGCCAAGCTCGGCGCCGACTTCATCAAGGTGATGGCGAGCGGCGGTGGCACGCTGGGCACGCAATCCTGGCTGCCGGCCTATCGCCCCGAGGAACTGGCCGCGATCACCGCCGAAGCCCATCGCATGGGCCTGAAAGTTGCGATGCACTGCCTGTGCGCCGCCTCCACCGACGACGCGATCGCCGCCGGCGCCGACCACATCGAGCACGCCGGGTTCATCGCCGACCGCACCGGCCAGCAGGTGTACGAGCCGGCCACCGCCGAGCGCCTGGCCCGCTCCGGCCTGCCGGTGAGCGGCACCCTGGCCGTCGGCGGCACCGCGGTGGCGGCGATGGAAAAGCTGGACCGCCGTACCGCCGCGCAGGACGCGTTCCTCGACCGCTGGCGCCGTAGCCTCGAGGTCAACCTCGACCAGTTCCGCCGCTTGCTGGGTGCGGGCGTGCGCTTCGTTGCGGGCACGGATGCCGGCTGGCGCTTCACCAACATCGAGGCGCTGCCGATGGAGCTGATGTTGATGCACGAAGGCGGCATGCCTGCGCTGGCCACGATTGCGGCCGCGACCGGCGAGTGCGCGCGTGCTCTCGGCCTGACTGATGTGGGGACGTTGCAGCCCGGCATGGTGGCCGACGTGATCGCGGTGGTGGGCAACCCGCTCGACGACCTCCGCCGCCTGGCTGACATTAAGCTGGTCATGCAGGGTGGGGTGCGCCGCGCTGGCTAGCCTTCTCGAACTGCAGGACCTCCAAACGCATTTCACCGCCCGCGGCGGCACCGTGCGCGCGGTGGACGGCGTCAGCTTTGCCCTGCGACCCGGCGGTGCCCTAGGGATCGTCGGCGAGTCGGGCTCGGGCAAGAGCGTCGCCTCGCTCTCGATCATGCGGCTGGTGGAGCCGCCGGGTCGCATCACCGGTGGGCGCATCCTGTTCAAGGGCCGTGACCTGGCGGCGCTGTCGGAGCGGGAGATGCAGGGGCTGCGCGGCCACGAGATCTGCCTCGTCTTCCAGGACCCGATGAGCGCGCTCAACCCGGTCTACACCGTCGGCGCGCAGCTGACCGAGGCGATCCGCGCGCACCAAAAACTCAGCCGCGCGCAGGCGATGGAGCGTGCCGTGGACCTGTTCCGGCTGGTCGGCATCCCGGCACCGGAGCGGCGCGTGCACGACTTCCCGCACCGGCTGAGCGGCGGCATGCGGCAGCGCGTCACGATTGCCATGGCGCTGGCCAACGACCCCGATTTGCTCATTCTGGACGAGCCGACGACCTCGCTGGACGTGACCATCCAGGCGCAGATCCTCGACCTGATCCGGGGCCTGCGCACCCGCGTGAACACCGCCGTGCTGCTGATCACGCACGACATCGGCGTCGTGCGCGAGATCTGCGACGACGTCGTGGTGATGTATGGCGGCCAGGTGATGGAGCGGGGTACCGTGGCGCAGGTCACCGCGGACCCGAAGCATCCCTACACCGTCGGCCTGCTGGCCTCGATGCCGGGCGTGGAGAAGCGTGGCCAGCGGCTGGCGGCGATTGCCGGCCTTGTGCCCAATCCCTTGGACATGCCGCCGGGCTGCCCGTTCCAGCCACGCTGCGCGCAGGCCATGGATGTGTGCAGCAGCAGGCCCGGCGCGCGTGATCCAGGGGACGGGCGCGGTGTTGCGTGTTGGCTGTATTGATGGCCGACGCGTTGCTCGAGGTCCGCGACCTGCGGACCCATTATCCGGTGCGCAACGGGCTGCTCGGCAAAACGGACTGGTTGAAGGCGGTCGACGGTGTCTCGTTCACGATACGCCGCGGCGAGACGTTTGGTCTGGTGGGCGAATCCGGCTGCGGCAAGAGCTCGCTCGCGCGCTCCATCATCCGCCTGGAGACGCCGCGCTGGGGCACGGTCACCTTCGACGGGCAGGATGTGCTGTCGGCGTCACCGGGCGCGCTGAAGCGGCTGCGGCGGGAGATGCAGGTGATTTTCCAGGACCCGCTCGGCTCGCTCGATCCGCGTATGACGGTGCGCCAGTTGATCGCGGAGGGCTTGGTCGTCCAGGGCGTCGGCAGCCGTGCGAGCCGCCGGGCCGAGGCTCTGCGGCTGGCGGAGATCGTCGGGTTGCGCGGCGAGCATCTGGATCGCTACCCGCACGAGTTCAGCGGCGGGCAGCGGCAGCGCATCGGGATCGCGCGGGCGCTTGCGCTGAAACCGAAATTCGTGCTGGCGGACGAACCGGTTTCGGCCCTGGATCTGTCGGTGCAATCGCAGGTGCTGAACCTGCTCGGCGACCTGCAGCGCGAATTCGGCTTGGCCTATTTGTTCATCGCGCATGATCTTTCGGTGATCGAATACATCAGCGACCGCGTGGGGGTGATGTATCTCGGCCGGCTGGTGGAAGTGGCGACGCCGGGTGCGCTCTACGCTCGGCCGCTGATGCCATACACGAAGGCGCTGCTGTCGGCGATTCCAGGCAAGTCCGAGGCGGGCGATCGCATCGTGTTGCGCGGCGATGTGCCCAGCCCGCTCGACCCACCCTCCGGCTGCCCATTCCGCACGCGGTGCTGGATGGCGGCCGACCGCTGCGCCGTGGAGCGTCCGGAACTGCGGCAGGTCGTGCCGGACCACTGGGCTGCATGCCATTTCGCGGAGACGATGTAAGTTTACCGTCATGCCAGTGCTTGACACTGGCATCCACGGGGTTGGGCTGGTGACGTCGGACGAGTACTTGACACTGCCGCATGCAACACGGCGGGGCCGGTGTCTGCGGGACGCCGTGGATACCAGGCTCAAGGCCTGGCACGACGGTCATTGCATTCCCATCTGCGACACTTCGGCAAACGGAACCAGGCAGCGGCGATGGCGAGTGGGTGGGCTCCGGATGGGGCGGTGCAGGACCAGATCGACGACACCGTCACCGACGAGGTGATGCGGGCCCGCGCGCGCCTCGCGACAGGCGAGGGACAGGCCCATTGCGCGGAATGTGGCGATGAAATCCCGGAGGCACGCCGCCGGGCCGTCCCTGGCGTGCGCACCTGCATCGCCTGTCAGTCCGAGCGGGATCGCCGCCCCGCCAATATCGGGTTCAACCGCCGGGGCAGCAAAGACAGCCAGCTGAAATAGCCGGCTGCCCCCGCCGCCATGATTTACTGGGCGGCGATCTTGTCCTGCGTCTTGGTGTCGAAATCGGCAGCGTCGTGGCGCTCGTGCAATTGGCTGGACGGGTCGCCTTGCACACGGTTGACCATGCGTCCGCGTTGCACCGCCGGGCGGGCCCGGATCAGCTCGACCCAGCGTTGGAAATTCTTGTAGTCCTGTATTTGCAGGAACTTGGCCGAATCGCCATACATCTGGCCGCTCGCCAGGTTGCCGTACCACGGCCACACCGCCATGTCGGCGATCGTGTACTCGTCGCCAGCGAGGTACTTCGTCTCCGCCAGGCGACGATCCAGCACATCGAGTTGCCGCTTCGTCTCCATCGCGAACCGGTCGATGGCGTATTCGATCTTCACCGGCGCATAGGCGTAGAAATGGCCGAAGCCGCCGCCGAGATAGGGCGCCGCGCCCATCTGCCAGAACAGCCACGACAGGCACTCGGCCCGCAACGCCCGGTCGGTCGGCAGGAACGCGCCGAACTTCTCGGCCAGGTACATCAGGATGGAGCCGGACTCGAACACGCGCACCGGCTTGGGTTCGCTGTGGTCCATCAGCGCCGGGATCTTGGAGTTGGGGTTCACCGCAACGAAGCCGCTGCCGAACTGGTCGCCGTCGCCGATGCGGATCAACCAGGCGTCGTATTCGGCGCCCGAGTGGCCGAGCGCCAGTAACTCCTCGAGCATGACGGTGACCTTCACGCCATTCGGGGTGCCCAGCGAGTAGAGTTGCAGCGGATGGCGGCCGACCGGAAGCTCCTTGTCGTGGGTGGCCCCGGCGATGGGGCGGTTGATGTTGGCGAAACGGCCGCCACCGCCCTGTTTCCAGGTCCAGATCTCGGGCGGCGTGTATTCGGGGGCATCGGACATGGTTCGGTTCCGCTGAGAGGATATGATCCGGATGCTACGCCGCCCCTGGCCGGTTGCCCATCGGGGAGAGCCTACGTCAGGGCCAGGTTTACATCCGTCTGATTGAAATCGTTGCCCTTGAACAGCAAGGGATGCCCCGTCGAGCTGGCCAGGTCGTACGAGAAGCAGTCGCCGATGTTGAGACCTGCGGGATGCCGCCCTTTTCCGAACGCGCGGAATGCCCCGATGGCGAGCGTCGCCTGTTGCGGGGTGACCGCAACGATTTCCGCCCCGGTCAGCGCGAAAAACCGCTCCAGCCGCTCCCGCCCAGCCTCGCGCTTGCGGCCCTCAACGACGAAGGACAGTTCGACGCGGCTGACGGCCGATACGAGCCGGATGGCTGCGCTCTCGATCGCCTCGGCCTATCGCAGGCCGTCATCCTCCTCGAACAAGATCGCGACCACGGCGGACGTGTCGATGACCATCAGCCCCACATCCCGGCGTCATCGTAGCCGACGATCTCGTCGGGGCTTCGGCTGTCGAAATCCGGCAGGGCTGCGCACTCCCGGCCCAGGGCGGCGAGTTGGTCAGCGAGCCTGGTCGGCTGTCCGCGCCGGAGTTGCTCGCGCTCCAGCCGCTCGGTCAGCGCCTTGCGGATCGCGTCGGTCAGCGTTTCGCCGGTCAGAGCGGCAACCTCGCGTGCGAGCCGGTCGGTCGCTTTGTCTTTCAAACTCAAGGCCACCGCAGACTCCGGTCTAGAATTCACCTCCAGATATAGAAAATCGTTAGCTGGATGCAACCAGCAGCCTATACCCCGATTGCCTGCTTCACCCGGGCGGCCTGGAACGGCAGTTCGCGCAACCGGACCCCCGTGGCGGCGCGGATCGCGTTGGCAATGGCGGCGGAGGTGGGGCCTTGCGTCGCCTCGCCGGTGCCCAGGAATGGCATACCGGGGCGATCGATGACGTGGACCTCCACGCTCTCGGGAACGGCGGGGAAGCGCAGGATGGGGTAGCTGCTCCAGTCGCGGCTGGTGATGCTCGACCGGTCGAACCCGACGGACTCGTAGATCGTCCAGCTACTCGATTGCAGCAAGCCGCCACCGATCTGGTTGCGGATGCCGTCCGGGCTGACGGCCTGGCCGCTATCGACCGCACAATGGGCACGGACTACTCGCACCCGGCCGGTTTCGTGATCCACGGCGGCCTCCAGCGCGACCGCGCAATAGGCGCCGAGGTTCTTGTAGCGGGCGAACGCGAAGCCACGCCCGTGACCCGGCGGCAGCGTGGCCGCCGCCGCCCAGCCGAATTCTTTCGCGGCCAGCGTCACGACGTCGCGCGCACGGGTGTCCGACAGATGCGCCAGCCGGAATGCCACCGGATCCTGCCCGGCGGCCTCCGCCAGTTCGTCCATAAAGCTTTCGATGCTGAACACGTTGGCGTAGGCGCCGAGGCCGCGCATCGCCGACACGCGCAATGGCATGGCCGGGATGAAGTGCGACACCACGCGTGCCTGCGGCAGGTCGTACAGCGGGATGGCGTTGCGGTCGCCGCCGCCCTCGGGTTGCGGGATGGGCTCCGGCGGCGAGGGCTGCAGCGGGTTGGCCAGCAACTGGGCCGCCAGCATCCGGCCGGCATTGCCCGGACGCATGTTATGGGTGTTGCTCCACACGCCGTACTGCCAGTCGACGATCCGCCCGTCCGCGTCGAGCGCCGCTTCCACCTCGGTGATGATGGCGGGGGTGAAGGGCTCCCAGGTGTTCTCCTGCTCGCGCATCCACTGCACGCGCACCGGGCGACCGGGGACGGCGCGGGCCAGCAGGGCGGCGTCGGCGCCCACGTCGTCGGCGCCGTTATGGCCGTAGCAGCCGGAGCCTTCGGTGTGGATGCAGTGCACCTTGTCCTTGGGCAGCGCCAGCAATTCGGCCAGTGCATCGCGCATCGGGTAAACGCCCTGGGTGTGGGTCCACACCGTCATCGTGCCATCCTGCCAGTGCGCCACGGCACAGGACGGGCCGATCGAGCCATGCATGCCATACGGGCGAAGGTATCGCGCCTTCAGCCGGTGGGTGGTGGCGGGCTGCGCGGCCTTGCGGTCCAGGATCACGCTGTCTTGCACCGGAAGCGCCTGGATGGTGTCGAAGATCGTGGCCTGGTCCGGCAGGGGAGTGCCGCCGCTCCAACGAGCGCCATTGGCCAGCGCGCGCATGGCGACGATCGCCTGCCATTCGCCCTGCGCCAGCACGCCGATGAAATTGCCGTCGCGCACGATCTTGACCACGCCGGGCATGGCGGCGACCGACGCCTCGTCCAGCGAGGCCAACACCGCGCCATAATGCGGCGGGCGGACCATGCGGGCGTGCAGCATGCCGGGAAGGCTCATGTCCTGCACGTAGGCCTCGCCACCAGTCACCTTGGCGGGGATGTCCACGCGGGCAACGGGATGGCCGATCACGGTGAAGTCCGCCGGGTCCTTCAGCGGCGCGCCCGGGTGTGCCAGCCGGTCGGGGGTCAAGCCGCCGACCAACTCGCCATAGCCCAGGCTGCGTCCGTCCGCCGCCGTCACCCGGCCGCGGCCCGGCGTCAACATTGCGGCGTCGACGCCGAGGCGGGACGCGGCTTCGGCCACAAGGATGGCGCGCACCTCGGCTGCCGCGTTCATGATCGCGGTGCCGCTGTCTTGCATGGAGTGGCTGCCGGCGGTGTAGCCCTCGTTCGCCGTGCGATCGGTATCGGCGGTGACCAGCGAGACCTGGTCCGGCGCCAGATACAACTGCTCGGCCGCAACCTGGATGAGCGCGGTCTTGATGCCCTGGCCCAGTTCCGCCTTGCCGGTGAACACGGTCACGGCGCCATCGGGCGCGACCTGCACCCAGCCGGCCAGCCGCGGTTCGCCCTTGAGGCTGCCGGGCAGCTTCGAAGGCCCCTCCTGGGCACGGACATCGAATGCGACGACCAGCGCGCCCACGCCGGCCAGCAGGCCGCGGCGGGACAGCATGGCGTTCATGCCGCGCCCTCCTTCGCGGGGGCATCCAAGGCGGCGGACCGCATCGAGGCGGCAGCTCGGCGGATCGCGGCCAGGATTCGCATGTGCGTTCCGCAGCGGCACAGATTCGGCTGCATCTGCGCGCGGATTTCCGCGTCCGTTGGGGAAGTATTGTGGTCCAACAAGGCCTGCGCCCGCATGATCATCCCGGCGATACAATAGCCGCATTGCGCCGCCTGCTCGTCGATGAAGGCCTGCTGCAACGGGCCGGGATGCTGGGCGGTGCCGAGCCCCTCGACGGTGCGCACCTGCCGGCCTTCAAGTACGGCGGCCGGGGTCAGGCACGAGAACACCGCGGCCCCGTCCACCATCACGGTGCAGGCGCCGCACTGCCCCAGGCCACAGCCATACTTGGCCCCGTGCAGGCCCAGCGTGTCGCGCAGCACATAGAGCAGCGGCGTGGCGGGATCGATGTCCAGATCGTGCCGGACGCCGTTCACGGTCAGTGTCGTCATGATGCCTTGTCCTGACGGATCTGGTGGACGCTGGGCTGGATATCGGTCCAGGCCGGCAGATCGGTGAAGCGCGCCCTCACATAGGCCAGCACGGATGCGAGTTGCGCGTCCGTCAGCGACCCGGCGAAGCCCGGCATCCACGGCCCCTGCTCGCCCGGCTGCGGCTGCAGGCCATACAGGATCACCTGCGTGGCGTTGCGCGGCGTCGGCGCGGTAACGGAGCTACCCAACGCGAGGGAGGGCCGGTTGCCATCCAGCATCATCGGCGCCCCCGCCCCGTGGCAGGCCGCGCAGGCGCCGGCGAAGATCGTGGCGCCTTCCGAGCCGGCCAGCGCCGGGGGTGGGGTCTGCGCGGAGGCGGCCCGGGCTGCCACTTGCTGCTCACGCGCCGGATCGGGGGCGCCGGTCATGCTGGCGATGTAGGTCGCCATGGCGCGCACATCCGCGTCCGGCACCTCCGACAGATCGTGCGACACCGCCCCCATCGGGCCGGCCGCGGCCGCGTGGTGGTGGTCCAGGCCGTAGCGCAGGAAGGTGTAGAGCGCATCGGCAGACCAGGCGATCGCCGCCGGCGAGGATGCGGCGGTCAGGCCCGGACCTTCCCACCCATCCGCGAGGCCGCCGGTGAAGGCGCGACTGTTTTCCTCCGCCCCGAAGATGTCGTGGGGGGAATGGCAAGCCTGGCAGTGGCCCAGCCCCTCCACCAGGTAGGCACCGCGATTCCATTCGGCGTCCTTCGCCGGGTCGGCCCGGATGGGGGAGCGATCGAGGAACAGCAGGTCCCAACCAGCCATGATGGGGCGGATGTTCAGGGGGAAGGGCAGCTTGGTCGGGGGGGCTTGGGCCGTCACCGCCTGGCGGGTCATCAGGAAGGCGTAGATCGCCGCGAGGTCGCCGTCCGAGACGTGCGTGTAGTGGTTGTAGGGGAAGGCGGGGTACAGGAAGTTGCCCGGCCGGTCGACGCCGCTGCGCATGGCGCGGACGAAGGCGGCCTCCGACCAGGTGCCAATACCGGTGGCCGGGTCGGGCGTGATGTTGCTGGCGTAGATGGTGCCGAACGGCGTCTGCACCGGGCTGCCGCCGGCATAGGCCTGTCCGCCGCTGCCGGCGTGACACACGGCACAATCGCCGATCGCGGCAAGCTCGGCACCCTTCACGACAAGGGCGTGGTCGAACGGCCCCGGGTTCGAGATTGGCGCGATTGCGGGCCGCCAGACGACGGCTCCGATAGCCGCGACACCGATGGCGGCGACACCGGCCGCGAGCAGGAGCGCAAGCCTGGACTTCAAAGGGAAAGCTGAACCGGGTGCATGGGCATTGCGTCCTCTCCACTGCCACGACGGCATATTGGGGATGGGCTTATGACTTGAAGGCGGGGCCTGAAGCAACGTAAGGCACCGGCGGTGGGCTGCGTAGAGCAACCCACCCTACGGGTCGGAGCAGGTTGGGCTAAAGCCTGGCTTCGAACTCTGTCAGCAGGTCCTGCACGGCATCCGGCTCGGTCTCCGCCATCACGGCAGCCGCCAGCGCCTCGCAGGTGGCGATGCTGGTGGTACGCACGGCCTGTTTGACGCGAGGCACGGCGGTGGCGTTCATCGAGAACGAGCGCACCCCCATGCCGAGCAGAAGCGGAGCGTAGCGCGCGCTGCCCGCCATCTCGCCGCACACGGACACGGGGATGCCGGCGCGGGACGCCGCCGTCACCGCCATCCGGATCAGGCTCAATACAGCCGGATGGACCGGGTTATAGGTACTGGACGCCTCCGACTGCGCACGATCGGCGGCCAGGGTATACATCGTCAGGTCGTTGGTGCCGATCGCAAAGAACTCGGCGGCGCGGGCCAGGGCGTCGGCACACAGCGCCGCGGCGGGCACCTCCATCATCGCGCCCAGCGGCGGCAGGGTGGCTGGCAAACGGACCGAGCGGGCGCGCAGCTTGGCCGCCACCGCCTCGTAGATGGCACGGGCCTCGCGCACCTCGGCGACGTTGGTCACCATCGGCAGCATCACGCGCACCGGGCCGAACGCCGCGGCGCGCAGGATCGCGGCGAGTTGCGTCTCCAGCACCTCGGGGTGGCGCAGCAGCATGCGGATGCCGCGCAACCCCAAGGCGGGGTTGGCGTCGGAGCTGTCGGGCACGATGCCGGCATTGGACAGTGCCTCGATCTCCTTCTCGCCGCCCCAGTCGAGCACGCGGATGGTGACCGGGTCGCCCTCCATGGCCTCGACGACGCTGGCGTAGATCTCGGCCTGGGTCTGTTCACCCGGCAGCACGTCGCGGTTCATGAACAGGAACTCGCTCCGCAGCAGCCCCACGCCATGCGCGCCGGACTGCGCGATCAGCGGCAATTCCGCCGGAATCTCGAAATTGGCCTGCAGCTGGATCTCGGTGCCGCACTGGGTAACGGCGGGCAGGCGGCGCAGGCGAGCCCAGCGCTGTTGCCGGCGGGCAAAGGCGATCACCCCGCGGCGCGCCTGGGCGATCGTGGTGGGCGCCGGCTCCAGGATCACGAGCCCGGCGGTGCCGTCGATCACCGCCGTGCCGCCCATGGTCATGTGGGCGGTCAGCCCCATTGCGCCGAGCACGGTCGGGATGCCCAGGGCGCGGAGCATGATGGCGGTGTGGCCATCCGCGCCGCCCTCGTCGGTGGCGACCCCCGCGACGCGCGCCGGGTCGATCAGGGCGGCATCGGCGGGGGTCAGCCACTCCGCAACCAGGATCGCGCCCGGGGGCAGGCCGGTGAACGAGCGGAACGGCGCCCGGGTCAGGTTGCGCACCAGGCGGCGGGCGATTTCGCGCACCTCGTCGGCGCGGCGGTGGCCTGCCGGCAGGTCGTCGGCGTTGGCGACCAGCAGCGCCGCCGCGATCGCCTCCGCCTCGTCGGTGACGGCCTGTTCGGCAGAACGCAGCCCGTCGGCAATCCGCTGCCGCGCGCCGCGGAGCAGCCGCGACGGGCCGAGCATCTGGACGTAAGCGTCCAGCAAGGGGGCGATCTCCGCCTGGGTGTCCTCGGGCAGGATGTGCAGCCGGGCGCGGAGCTTGCCCAATTGCTTGCGGGATGCGGCGATAGCAGAATCCAGACGCACGCGCTCGGCCTCGATGTCGGCGGCGGCGATGCGGTGGCGGGTGATGACGGTCGGGGTCTCGATGGTACCGAACATGGGGCCGATGGCCACGCCTGGGGCCACTGGGAGCCCCATCAGCCTCCGTTCGAAGCTGGTCCCGTCCGACCCGGCCTCAATCGCTTTCATGGAAACCGGCCTCGACGAGGGCCGTCAGGGCGGCCAGCGCCTCCGCCGCGTCGGAGCCGGTCGCGCGCATCTCGATTTCCGACCCCTTGCCCGCGCCGAGCATCATCAACCCCATGATGGACTGCGCGGACACCGATTGTCCGTACGCTTCCACCTCGACATTAGCGACGAAACGCTCCGCGGTCGCTACGAATTTCGCCGCCGCCCGGGCGTGCAGGCCGCGGCGGTTGCAGATGGTGGCACGGGCGACGAGCGGCGCGTCAGTGGCAGGCTCACTCAATTGGCGCCGTTGACCTTGCACCCGTGCAGCACGTGCGAGGCTGCGGCGATGTATTTGCGCCCGGCCACCTGCGCGCAATCCACGCATTCGCCCAAAGTTTGGCGGCAACGGACCTTGGCCAGCTTGACCAGCATGGGCAGGTTCACCCCGGCGATGACCTCGACGCCGGGCCGGTCCATCAGCGAGATGGCGAGGTTGGAGGGGGTGCCGCCGAACATGTCCGTCAGCAGCACTACGCCGTCGCCGTCGTCGACGCTGTTGATGCTGGTTTGGATGTCGGCCCGGCGCAGCTCCATGTCGTCGTCGGGACCGATGCAAACGGTCGCGACGTGCTCCTGGGGGCCCACCACATGCTCCAGCGCGAGGCGGAGTTCTTCCGCAAGGCGGCCGTGGGAAACGAGGACAAGGCCGATCATTTCGTTGGCTCAGGCCTCCTGCGCCTGACGGGCGGCATCCGGCAGCAAGTTGGCTGTCTTCAGCAATTCCCTATGTGCAACCGTGATCTGACCGTAGCGCGTGTCAAGCCCACCCTTTCCGGTCAGTTGATCGGCGAGCTTCTCGACGATGCGGACGGAGCGGTGTCGCCCGCCCGTGCAACCCACGGCAATCGTCACGTATTTCTTTCCTTCCTGCACGAACCGCGGCAGGAGCAACCTCAACATGGCTTCGATCTGGTCGAAAAATGCCTGGAAGTCCGGATCTGCCTCCACGTAGGCGGCGACTTCGGGATCCATTCCAGTCCTGGGACGCAAATAAGGGTCATAGTGTGGATTACGCAAGAAGCGTGCATCGAACACCAGGTCTGCTTCCCGCGGTAGGCCGCGAGGATAGGCAAACGATATCAACGACACCGTCAGCCCCAGCCCGCTGCAGGCAAACCGGCTTTCGACCAGGCGCCGCAACGCCGGCAACGAGGTGTCGGACGTGTCGATCACCAGGTCGGCGGCCTCCCGCAGCGGCGCCGTCATCGCGATTTCCTGGGTGATGCCGTCCAAAACGCGCCCGCCCGGGGCCAGGGGGTGGCGGCGCCGGGTCTCGGTGTAGCGGCGCAGCAACGCATCCTCGTCAGCGTAGGCGAAGACGAGTTCGGGGCGCAGTGCCTGGTTCAGCCGCAGCCGCTCGATCGTGGACAGCACGGCTGCGGCATCGAAGCCGCGGCTGCGGGCGTCCAGCCCGATCGCGACCGGGCGTTCCCCTCGGCTGACCAGTTCCTCGGTGAGCGTGAGCGGCGGGTTGTCCACCGCCTCGTAGCCCATGTCCTCCAGCACCCGGAGGATGGAGGATCGGCCAGCCCCGGACAGCCCGGTGACCAGCACGACCCGGCGGGGTGTCATGCGAACGGTCCGGCGAGTTGGCGGGTGCGGCCCAGTGCGCAGTCCATCGCCAAGGCCACCCGCTGCGGGGCCGATGGGTTGGCCGGGTCGACGTAGACGAGGGGGCGGCCCGAGTCGGCGTGGGTGGACGCGACGGGAAGGCGCGCGCCCTGGCCGAGTGCCACCGCCAGCACCACCGGGGCGGCGGCGATATAGGGCAAGTGGATCACGCCGAGCCCACGAACTTCCAGCAACCCGGCCAAGGCCGCAGGGACGGAGGCCACACCGCCATCGAGATCGACGCGGTCGTCCGCCACCAAATCGAAACCACGGTCGAGAAGACGCAACAATAGGTCCGACTTTCCGGAACCCGAGGGCCCTATCAGCAGCACACCGTGGCCCTCCCGGGCGGCGCAGCTTGCGTGAATTTGCATCGAGTCGGGTATGTGGGCCGGTGCGAAGAAGAAAGAAAGCGACTTCTTACGCAGCGTTCACGGTAGGAACCTCGCCGGGCAATGTTCAACCGACCCGGCCCAGCATGTTTTAATATGCGGGACAGCATGTTGCAGCGCGGACCTATAGTACAACTGAAGCAGCTCAACTTTGACGATTTTTCCCAAACCAGGGGCGTTGCCGCCGTTCCCACTCTGCCGTAGGTGTAAGATGTCCGCGTTTACGGGACGTTACGACCATCACCGGGTGATCAATGCCTTCTCCAATCCTCGCCGGCCTGACAGTTCTCATGCTTGGTGACAGTCATTTCGCGACACAGGGCTACCTTATTACCACACTGCAGGACGCCTTGCTCTCGCAGGGCGCCAAGGTCACCACCGAGGCAGCCTGCGGCGCTCCGACGGACGTGTGGGTGTCACAGGGTCTGGCGCCGTGTGGAACGGCGGAACGGGTCGATTCGGGCCCGGTCAGGACGAACAAGGCTGCCAACGCGCATGTTCCGGCCTTCGACGAGTTGCTGCAGCGGGTTCACCCCAACCTCATCGTCATCGGTGCCGGTGACACCATGGCGGGCTACTCGCAGGCGGCGCTGCCGACCCAGTATATCGATCAGAACGTCACGGCCCTGACCCGGCGCATCCAGGCCGCCGGAATCCCGTGCGTGTGGATCGGGCCTGGCTGGGGCACCGAGGGTGGCCCCTACTTCAAGACCTATGCCCGCGCCAAGCAGATGAGCGACTACCTGTCCACCCATGTGTCGCCCTGCCGCTACATCGACAGCCTGAAATTCGCCCAGCCCGGCGAATGGAGTACGTTCGATGGGCAACACTACGGCCTGCCCGGCTATCAGAAGTGGGGCATGGCAATCGACCAGGAAATCTTGGCACTGGCGCAGGCCCACTAGCCTGAGCGGGTGGGCTCGCCGCAATGATCTTTGCCTCGTTCGAGTTCCTGTTCCTATTCCTGCCGATCTTCTTCGTCGCCTATTACCTGACCCCGGTCAGGCTGCGGAACTGGCCGATCCTGATCCTGTCCTGGGCGTTCTACGCCTGGTGGCGGGTGGACTTCCTGGCGCTGCTGATTTGCGTGACGCTGTTCACCTTCCTCACGTCGCGCATGATGGTGGCAGCCGGGCTGGGCAGCCGGGTGGGCAAGCTCTGGCTGCAGGCAGGGCTGGTCGGCAATCTCGGCGTGCTGGCGTATTTCAAATACGCCAATTTCAGCGTGGACTCACTGAACGGCGTCCTCGCGGTCGGCAACATGGGCCCGATCCCCTGGGCCGCGATCATCCTGCCCGCCGGGCTGTCGTTCTACGTGCTGCAATCCATCAGCTACCTGGTGGACGTCTGGCGCGGCACCATCCCGGTCAGCCGCTCGCTGCTGAACTACGCCGCCTACAAGGCGATGTTCTCCCAGCTGATCGCCGGGCCGATCGTGCGCTATGCCCAGATCGCCGACGAGCTGAAGGGCCGCGAGCACAGCCTGGCGCTGTTCGGCCTCGGCGCCCGGCGGTTCATGGTCGGCTTCTGCATGAAGGTGATCATCGCCGACACGCTGAGCCCCCTGGTGGACGCGATCTATCACCTGACCGCACCCAGCCTGGCCGATAGCTGGCTCGGTGCCATCGGCTACACCCTGCAACTATACTTCGATTTTGCCGGCTACTCGGCCATGGCCATCGGCCTGGCGCTGATGATCGGCTTCCATTTCCCCGAGAACTTCGATTTCCCCTATCTCAGCGGCTCGATCCAGGCGTTCTGGCAGCGCTGGCACATGACGTTGTCCTCGTTCCTGCGCGACTATTTGTATATCTCGCTGGGGGGCAATCGCCGGGGCGAGGTGCGGACCTACGTCAACCTGATCCTGACCATGCTGATCGGCGGCCTGTGGCACGGCGCCAACTGGACCTTCGTCGCCTGGGGCGCCTGGCATGGCGCCTTGCTGGCGGCGCACCGCTACTACCGCTCGAAAGGCGGCAAGATGCCGTGGTTCAGCGGCCACATCCTGACGCTGTTCGCCGTCATCCTGGGCTGGGTGGTGTTCCGCGCCGATACGTTCGGCCAGGCCTTGCACATGTACACGGGGATGCTGGGCCTGCACGGGATCGGTGTCTCGGACGGGTTGGCATGGCAGCTCACCCTCGACCGTTTTTGGACCATCCCGATCGGCGTGGCCGTCGTCTACGTGCCGCTGATCGAGCGTGCCGTGGCCCGGTTCATGGGCCGGGCCGGCGGTAGCTTCTCGCTGGTCGGCCCGTTCTGCGGGTTCCTGCTGGCAATGGTACTGCTGTACAGCCGGTCCGCCGTGCCCTTCCTATACTTCCAGTTCTGATGGCGCGTTCGCCCTTCATCACCGGTGCCCGGCTGCAGGGTTGCGCCATGATCGCGATCCTGGCGATCGGTTTCGGCTTGGGTGTCGCCACCCTCGCCAGCCCCGGCCCGCATCGCCGGCTGCTCGAAGCCCTGACCCCGAAAGCGTTCTTCGGCGGGCAGACGGCGGCGGCCGTAAACTACGCCATGGCGCACGACCTGCCGATCGGCGACGCCCTGTCCACCGCGGGCGGTATCCTGCGCTGGCGCCTGTTCGATTCCGGCGGACCGCAAGTCACGGTCGGCTGCGGCGACTGGCTGTTCCTGACCGAGGAGTTGCGGCCCTGGCCCGGGTCGCAAGCCGCGATGCAGGCCCGGGCCGACGCGGTCCACACGGTAGCCGCCGGGTTGGCCGCCAAGGGGATTGCGCTGCAGGTGGTGCTGGTGCCCGACAAGCGGCGGGTGGAGGCGGAGGGCGCTTGTGGCGTGCCCTATTCCGAGCAGTCCCGCGGCCGCTACGCTGCGTTCAACGCCATGCTGATCGGCCTTCCCGTCGTGGACCTGCTGCAAACCTTCACCGGCATCCGCACCCCGGTGTACTATCGCACCGACACCCACTGGAACCAGGACGGTGCCGCCATCGCCGCAGCCGCAACGGCCGCCGCCACCGAGGCGCCGATCGGCCGCGACCGCCCGTTCCACACGGAGTTCGGCCCCCAAGCCAAGCGGCCAGGGGACCTGTTGCGGCTGATGAGCCTGGACCACGTTCCCGATCTGGCGCTGCCGTTGCGCCCGCTGCCCGACATCGAGAGCCCGGCGACGACCACCGAGACCAATCCGCCCGCCGATACCGGGGGGCTGCTGGACGACGCCCCTGTGCCGGAAATCGTGCTGGTCGGCAGCTCGTATTCCGTCAATGCCAATTTCCTCGGCGCGCTGGAGGAGGCACTGTCCGCCCCGGTCGGCCAGTTCGCGCAGGCTGGCGGGGCGTTCTGGGGCTCGGCCCGCGACTATTTCCGCAGCCCGGCCTTTCGCGAGACGCCGCCGAAACTGGTGATTTGGGAGATCCCTGAACGCGTGGTGAACCAGCCGATCACCGACGAGGAGGCGGCCTTCCTCCGCAACTGGCAGGACCAATGACCGGGCGTTTGCCGGAAGAGCTGACCGAGGAGGAAGCCGCTGCGGACCTGGAGCGGCTTGCGGCCGAGATCGCCCATCACGACCGGCTGTACAACACCGAGGACGCGCCGGAGATCACCGACGCCGAGTACGACGCCCTCCGCCAGCGCAACGCCGCGATCGAGGCGCGTTTCCCAAGCCTGATCCGGCCCGACAGCCCATCCCGCCGGGTCGGCGCCGAGACGGCCAGCGGCTTTGCCAAGATCGCTCATCGTATGCCCATGCTCAGCCTGGACAACGCGTTCAGTGCGGCGGATTTCGATGAGTTCTGCGCCCGGGTGCGCCGCTTCCTGGGGCTGAAGGATGAACCCCTGGCCCTGGTGGCGGAGCCGAAGATCGACGGCCTGTCCATCTCGCTGACCTACGTGAACGGCCGCCTGCTGCACGGCGCCACCCGCGGCGACGGCGCCGAGGGCGAGGACGTCACGGCCAACCTGCGCACCATGGAAGCCGTGCCGACCCGGTTGCGCGGCCATGCCCCCGCCCGGATCGAGATCCGCGGCGAAGTGTTCATGACCAAGGCCAACTTCCTCAAGCTGAACGAGGCCCAGGTCGCTGCCGGGCTGCGCACCTACGCCAATCCGCGCAACTCCGCCGCCGGCAGCCTGCGCCAGCTCGACGCGAAGATCACGGCGGCGCGCCCGCTCGCGCTGTTCGCCTACGCGTTCGGCGAGGCTAGCGAGCCGCCGGCGGAGACGCATTGGGGTTATCTGCAGCAGCTGAAAGCCTGGGGTTTCAGCGTGAACGACCTGAGCGAGCAGGTGGACCAGGCCGGTGCCGAGGCGTTCCATGCGTCCATCGGCGCCCGGCGGGCGGCGTTGCCGTACGATATCGACGGCGTCGTGTTCAAGGTGGACAGCCTGGCGCTGCAAGGGCGGCTCGGCTTCGTCGGCCGCACGCCGCGCTGGGCCACCGCCTGGAAGTTTCCGGCCGAGCGCGCCACCACCCTGCTCGAGGACATCCGCATCCAGGTCGGCCGCACCGGCTCGCTGACGCCGGTCGCGTGGCTGCAGGGGGTGAACGTGGGCGGCGTGCTGGTAACCCGCGCGACGCTGCACAACGAGGACGAGATCGCCCGCAAGGACGTCCGCGTCGGCGACACCATCGAGCTGCAACGGGCCGGCGACGTGATCCCGCAGGTGCTCGGCCCCGTCCCCGGCACCCAGCGCGGCCCGGCGCCGTTCGTGATGCCGGAGCACTGCCCCGTTTGCGGCAGCCTGGCCGTGCGCGCGGCTGGCGAGGTGGTGCGGCGTTGCACGGGGGGGCTCACCTGCCAAGCGCAGGTGATCGAGCGCCTGGTGCATTTCGTCAGTCGCGCCGCGTTCGACATCGAGCATCTGGGCGAACAGACCATCCGCGCCTTCCACGCCGACCACCTGATCGACACCCCCGCCGACATCTTCCGCCTGCACGCCCACCAGGACGCGATCGCCGTGCGCGAGGGCTGGGGCAAGACCAGTGCGGCCAACCTGATGCGCTCGATCGAGGCGCGGCGGACGATCTCGCTGCCCCGCTTCATCTATTCGCTGGGCATCCGCCGAATCGGCGAGACTAATGCCAAGCTGCTGGCCCGGCATTACGGCTCGCTGGCCCATTGGCGCGAGCAGATGGTGCGGGCGACGACGGTCGGCTCGGAGGAGCGCCAGTCGCTCGGCAGCATCATGCGCATGGGTGCCGCCACGGCGGACGAGTTGGTCGGGTTCTTCACCGAGGACCGCAACCGCGCCGTGCTGGACGATTTGGCCGGGCAGTTGACGGTGCAGGACGAGGTCGCCAGCGCCACCGGGCCGCTGTCGGGCAAGTCGATCGTATTCACCGGCAGCCTTGCCACCATGACCCGGCCCGAAGCCAAGGCGCGCGCCGAGGCGTTGGGGGCACGCGTGACGGACAGTGTCTCCAAAAAGACTGATCTGGTGGTGCTGGGCGCCGACGCCGGGTCGAAGGCGAAGAAGGCCGCGGAATTGGGCGTGGCCACGGTGGACGAAGCGGGCTGGCGCGAGATCGCCGGGCTCGCGTGAGGAGCGGCCGATAAACACCCGCCGCACCATCGATCGACTGCGGGTCGCCTATGCTGTGGTGGTGCTCGTGCAATTCGTGACGCTCGGAACCTACGAAGCCGGCGAGTTGCCGCGGGCGTTCGCCGTGGCAGCCGGACTGGTCACGTCGCTGGTCGGACCATTCTTGAGCTTTTTCGTGAGCCTGCACGTATTCCGTCACAGGCGAACGTCCAAGGCGCTCGATCTGGCAAGCGTCGGGATGACCTATGTCGTAACGTGTATCTCGTTCGCGATCATTTACGCGATCGTCGCCCAGCGAGATCCGCATGCGTTCAACCTGCCGCCCGGTGATCCGATACTGGATTTCGGAACAGCGTTGTATTTCAGCGTTATTACGATCACCACGACGGGTTATGGCGATATCGCGCCCGTCTCGGCGCTGGCCCGGATCTCCGCCTGCTGGGAGATAGCAACGGGGCTTTTGTATCAGGTGTTCATCTTCTCTCTGGTTGCTTCGCTGATCGCGCCGCACGCGAGCGACCCTGCGGTGAACCATCTAGAAGACTGAACAGCGGCGGGCACCGAACCCGGTGCCCGCCTGGCCGTATTACGTTTTGTTCAGCGCGTCCCGGGCGGAGTCCTTGACGCCACCAACGGTGTTCTGCGCCTTGCCCGCCACCTTGTCGGCGGTGCCTTCGGCCTGGAGCTTCGTGTCGCCCGTCACCTTGCCAGCGACTTCCTTGACGGAACCCTTGACCTGGTTCAGCGCGCCTTCGATGCGATCCTTATCCATAAGATCCTCCATGCGGCTTGATGCCGCTGGGATGTTAACGAGGAACGGCGGGGCCGGTTGCAGCCCGCCTTGGTCACCGGCGCTCGACCAAACTCGATGCGTGACTCTGGGGCGAACGGTCCGCCGGTACCAGCCAGGCAAGCGACTGGGCCAGCGCATCGGCCGCATTGCCCTCGAACGGCCGTCCGTGGGCGAACACCACATGGTCGGGGCGAAGTGCCACGAGCCGTGCGGCGGCATCGCGGGCTGCCCAGCCACCGAGCTTGAACAGGGTGCGCACGTAGGCTGGCGCCCGGCCCACCGGCGCCGTGACCCCGAGCAGGCGCGCGAACGGCCGCATCAGGGCCGGCAGGCGTTCCGTCTCGATGTTCATAACGAGGTCGGTCAGCACCAGCGTGCGGGAAGGTTTATGAAACAGCGCGATCTCGCTGAAGCCGAACCCGCCGCGGACCGTCACCAGATCGATCGCCCCGCCCCAAGCCATCGGCGGCGTGCCCGACAACTCGTGGTCGATGACCAGGCCGGACTTCTGCACCGGCTTGCGCTCTGCCAGTCCAGGGGCGGCCCAGGTCTCGGCCTTCGGGTAGGCGCGCTGCCAGTCCCGCGCGAACATCCAATGCGCCGGGCTGGGCGCCACCAGGGCGCGGACCGGGCCCAACGCCGTCAGCTCGGCTTGCAGCTTGGGCGTGAGCCGGGTGGGCGAGTGCAGCAGCAGGCTGTCATCGGGCAGCAGGATCACCGTCATGCGCAGCGGCATCAGGCCCTGCAGCGGTCCGCTATCGACGGTCCAGATCCGGTCTGCCAACGGCTTCAGCGTGTCGAGCGGATCGTAGCCCGCCGGTAACGGAGGATCCACGACATGCCGGTGATGGGCTCCGGCCGTAAGGCCGAGGCCCGCGACCCCCGCCACCAGCATAGCGCCCCCGGTACGCGGGCTCCGCCGGGTCAGGATCAGCCCAGCCCCGGCCAAGGCGGCCCCGGCGCAATAGCCGACCGTGCTCAATTTCATCATGCGCCACTCCGATCAGACGGCCTTACAGCGCAGGGACGCTATCGCCGTTGCATCCCGAGTACGCTGCAGAGTGGACCGGCTAGCGGCGCTGGCCGAGCACGCGCATCGCGGCGCAGGCGGCGCCATACCCGTTATCGATGTTGACGGCGAGGATGCCGGGGGCACAGCTCGCCAGGATCGAGTGCAGTGCGGTGTGCCCGCCCTCCGCGACGCCGTAGCCGACGGAGGTGGGGATCGCGATGATCACGCTCGGCACCAGGCCGCCGATCACGCTGGGCAACGCCGCGTCCATGCCGGCTGCCACGATCAGCACCGGCAGCGCGCGCAGCTCGTCGATCCGCCGCATCAGCCGCCACAACCCGGCGACGCCGACATCGGCGATCAGCGGTGCATCGTATCCGCTGAACCGGAGCGTGCGCTGCGCTTCGCGTGCCATCGGCACGTCGGAGGTGCCGGCGGTGACGATGGCCACGCCCGACGGCCCGGACAGCGGCGCCGGCTCACCGGAATACGCCGTGCGGGACACGGCGTCGTATTCCAACCGTGCCTGGTGCGACGGCGGTAGTGCGGCGAACTTCTCCGCATCAAGGCGGGTGAACAGCATCGGCACGCTGGCGCCGTCCAGGATGTCGGCGATCTGCGGGGCGGACTTGCCGCCGCAGAACACCGCCTCGCCGAAGCCGATGCGGGACGGACGGGCCTCGTCGAGGAGGAACTCCGAACCGCTCATGCCGGCGTCCGGAGGAAGGCGCTGCCGGTGCGGTAGGGTGCGAACGCCACGGGCTTGGTCAGCCCGGCCCCCCGCGCGAGCACGGCCACCTGGGCCGCCAGATCGTCGCGTCTGGTGCCATCCATCGCGTCGAGCGTGGCCTGGTCCAACTCCATGACGACCGCGCCGGACCGCACCCGGCAGCGCACCGTGGGGGCCGCGAGCGCCTGCCCGACCAGCTTCTCGGCGGCGTGCACCATGGCGAGCATGGCGGGCTCGATGCGGATGCCGGTCTCGATGCGGCTGGACAGGCAGGGTGCCGACGGCAACTCGGACAGCGTCCCCATCCCGAGTTCGGTTGCGAGCGCGCGCACCGTGCGCTTGTCGATTTCGGCCTCCACGAAGGGGTGGCGGACGTTGTGGTTGCGCGCCGCCTCAAGCCCGGGCCGGAAGTCGCCCAAATCGTCCATGTTGGTCCCGGACAGGATCGTGCGCGTGGTCCGCGCTGCGACGGCGCCGTACAGGTTGGTCTTGCAGAAGAAGCAGCGGTTCACCGGGTTGGCGCGGTAGGCCGGGTCGGCGAACTCGCCGGCGTCGAACACGTCGAGCGACCAGCCCTCCTGCGCGGCCAGCGCCCGGGTCCGCTCCGTGGCCTCGCCAGGGACGGCGGGGGAGGTCGCGTGGTGCATGGTGACGCGTTCACCCAGCACCCGGTGCGCTGCGGTCGCCAGCGTGAGGCTGTCGATGCCGCCACTGACGGCGATGGCCGCCAGATCGATTGTCGCGAGCACGTCTTGCAGGCGTGTCAGTGATGTCATCGTGTCTTTGCCCATTGTTCGGCGGCGTGACGCAACTCTGCCCTGGCAGCGTGGCTCGCGGGCTCGGCGACATGATCCGCCTCCGCCTTCGCCGTCACACCATGCGGGCGTTGAGCGATCTTAACACGGACTTCCTGCTCCGCCATCGGCATGTTCACGAAACGCCGAGTTAAAGCGCGTCCCTGTACGGTATTGATTCGTAAACCAATCGTTGTGGTCTGCGTGAAACTGGCCTCGACCGCGCGTTCCAGCGCATCGGGCCGGGCGAGTATTTGCACATGCACCGCCATTCGGCCCTTCTTGCCGAGCGCGGCCATCTGCAACACGTCATGCACACCCTCGGTCGCACGCACGCGCTCGAGCCCGGCGGCAAGGTCCTCCCCGGATTGATCGTCGACTTCGAACGTGATCACGGCGAGGTCACGATGCTCTGCCCCGGCGTCCGCCTCGGTTTCGAACGCGAGTGCGCGGAGGCAATTGCTGAGGCCGGGCAGGCGGCGCGTGCCGAAGCCGAAACCCGACGCGAGCAGGGTGCCCGGCGGGCGCTGCCGGGTCGCGGCCAAGTGCCGCAGGATGGCGGCCCCGGTCGGAGTCACGCGCTCGCCCGGTATGCCGTCGTCGTGGGTCGCGAAGCCTTCCAGCAGCAGGGCGGTGGCCGGTGCGGGGACCGGCATGATGCCGTGCGCCGTCTGCACCCGGCCCGAACCGATCGGGAGGGGCGACACGCTCCAACTGGCCGGCTCGAGCGCTGCGATCAACCAGGCGGCGGCGACGATGTCGGCAATGCTGTCTGCGGCGCCCACCTCGTGGAACACGACATCGCCGGCGGCCACGCCGTGCACGCGCCCTTCCGCCTCGGCAAGACCGGCGAAGATGGCGACCGCGTGGTGCCGGACGGGGTCCGGCAGTTCGGCGGCTTCGAGGCGCGCTCGGATCTGCGACCAGTGTGTGTGGTGGTGAGGGTGGTGATCGTCCGTCTCGACGGTGAAGCGCAAGCCGGTCAGGACGCCGTCCCCATGCTCCACGACGCGGCAATTCGCTCCGGACACGGCGCTGGCAGCGGCCAAGGTTCTTGCTGTTTCTGCCGGACGCAACTGCAGGAGGGCGGCGACGAACATGTCCCCCGCAAGGCCGCCGAGCGGGTCCAGATGGATGTGATGCATGCGCCTGGCCCTTGCTGTTACCCGGCTAACGCAGGCGGCCCGGGCCGGGTTACCGCCGGGCTGCTACACCGGATGTGATGCCGGCCCCCCGGCAACCCTGGTGCGGTGCCGCCGCTCTAGCCACGCGGCGAGGGGCCGGGGCGCGCTCCCCGGGAACGCAGGTCAATAAAGGGATTTCACATGGCCGATATCGAGCAAGACGATCATGACAAGCTGCGCCGTTCCCTGATGCTGGGCGGTGGGCTGGTGGCCGGGGCCGCGCTGGTGGGGGCAGTCCCCGCCGCGGCGCAGACGGTACAGACCGAGCAACTGCCCACCGAGTTGAACGGCAAGGCGATGCCGGAACCGCCGCCGGAGAAATCCGCAGGCCCCATCCAGCCGGGCCGCGGCTCGACGCTGTCGGGCAAGGTCGCGGTGGTGACCGGTGCGGCGCGTGGCATCGGCCGTGCCATCGCGGTGGAGTTCGCCGCGAATGGCGCCGATGTCGTGGTGCTGGACATCGCCGGCCCGGTGAGTCCGGCCTCCAACGCCAAGCCGGCGACGCCCGAGGAACTGGCCGAGACGGTGCGGCAGATCCAGCAATACGGCCGCAAGGCAACGAGCGTGCAGGCCGACATCCGCGACATCGCCAAGCTACGGAGCGTGGCCGACCAGGTGGTGCAGGAGCACGGCAAAATCGACATCGTCGTCGCCAATGCCGCGATCCAGCGCTGGATGCCGCTGCTGGAGATGCAAGACACCGACTGGCAGGACGTGATCGAGAACAACCTGAATGGCACGGCCAATACGATCCGCGCCTTCGCCCCCAAGATGGTGGCGGCGAAGAAAGGCCGCATCATCGTGCTGTCGTCGATGCAGGGCCTGCACGGCACCAAGCACGCTGCGAGCTACTCGGCGTCGAAGTGGGGCATCATCGGCCTGATGAAATCGGCGGCGATGGAGTTGGGCGAATACAACATCACGGTGAACGCCCTGCTCCCTGGCCTGGTCGATACGCCGCTGACCCGGTACGAGGTCCGGCTGAAGGAGAGCATGGCCGAGACCGGCCGCACCCCGCCCGACAACCCGACGCCGCAGGAGGCCTGGGATGTGCGGGCGCCGACGGTGCCGCTCAAAGTGGGCTGGCTGCAGCCGGACGATATCTCGCCGGTCGCCGTGTTCCTGGCCTCGGACGCCGCGGCGATGGTGACCGGTGCGGAATACGAAGTCACCGGCGGCGACAGCGCAAAAGACATCTAACACCTCACTTCTCCCTCTCCCGTCCTTTACGGGAGAGGGCCGGGGCGACGGCCGCTTGGCGCAGGGTCCGTGCGGCGACACCCCTCACCCCGGCCCTCCCCCTCAAGGGGAGACGGAGGTCTCTGCGAGTACCCGGTCCACCCAGGCGGCCGCCGTGCTCACCGCGGGCCCGAGATCGAAGGCGGCCGATAGATCCACACCAGCGGTCGCCGGATCGCGCGCGAGCACCGTCTGCAGCCCGTCGCCTGTGCGCCTGACCTCGTCGGCGGCGTGTTCGACCAACTCGTGCGCCGTCTCTCGCCCAAGCGTTGCCGCCAGCCGGCTCGCCGCCGCATCCGCGAACAGCAGCCCGCGCGTGACGTCGATGTTGGCCCGCATGCGATCGGCATTCACCTCCAGCCCCTCGGCCAGCGCCCGTGCCTCCCGCAACGCACCCGCGGCAAGACCGAATAGCGCCGGCAGCGCGTGCCACTCGGCATGCCACAGCCCGACGGGGCGCTCGTGGGCGGCCGCCATGGTGCCCAGCATCGTCGCGGCGAGCCCGGGCGCCACTGCATGCGCGGCCAAGATCACGGTCGAGGACACCGGATTGCGCTTGTGCGGCATCGCCGACGATCCGCCGCGGCCGGGCACGTAGGGTTCCGCCACCTCGCCGATCTCGGTCGAGGCGAGGCTCGCCACGTCGGTCGCCAGCTTCGCGAGCACCCCCACCAGCCGGGCCAGCCAGCAAGCGGCCTCCGCGACCCGGCCCCGGCGCGTGTGCCAGCTGATCGCGTCTCCACCGAGGCCGAGTTCGCGCGCAAACGCGTCCGCCACCGCCGGGCCCTGCGCCCCCAGCCCGGCCAGCGTGCCTACGGGACCACCCAACGAGGCGGTCAGCACCTGTCTCCGCAGCGCCGGAAGTTCTGCGGCCACCTCCGCCACGCCGGCGAGCCAGACGGCGACCTTGAACCCGAAGCTCAGCGGCGCCGCGTGCTGGCCGTAGGTGCGCCCGACGCACGGCGTCTCGCGGTGCGCCGTCGCCAACGCGGCCAGGCCGGCCAGGATCGGGCCGAATTCGGCCTCGACCAGGTCGAACGCGTCCCGCAGTTGCAGCACCAGGGCCGTGTCCAGGATGTCCTGGGTGGTGGCGCCCTTGTGGAAGAAGCGCTCCATCTCGGCGGGGAGCTGCGCCTGCACGGCCTTGACGAAGGGGATCGTGGGAACGCCCGAGATCGCGGTTTTCCCCCCGATCGCCGCCGGGTCGAGATGGGCCGGGTCGATCGCCGAGACGGCCCCCGCGAGTTCGGGCGGCACGAGACCGCACGCGGCTTCCGCCCGGGCCAGTGCCGCCTCGGTCGCCAGCATGGTGCGGAGCCGGGCTGCGTCCGAGAAGCAGGCGGCCATCGCCTCTGTCGTGAACAGCGGGCCCAGCAGGGCGGAGTCGAGTGCCGAGAGTGTCATCCGGACAGGCTCGCGCGTCGGGCGCCGGCGGACAAGGCCGGCCAGGCGACGAGATCGTGATCACCGTCGCGGTAACGCCGGTCCCGAAACCACGTTGGCAAGCCACTCCCCGACGAACCCCGGGGGGATATCATTGAGGAAGGCTTAACAAATGGCTGAAAAGACCCTGAAGGACGCGTTCTACGAGACCCTGAAGGACGTGTATTTCGCCGAGCGGCAGGGCATTAAGTCGCTCAAGAAGGCCGTCAAGTCCGCGAAGTCGACCGAGCTTAAGCAAGCGTTGACCAAGCACGGCGAGGAGAGCGCGCACCAGGTCGAACGGCTGACGCAAGTGTTTGAGATCCTCGGCAAGCCGGCGCGGTCCAAGACCTGCGAGGCGATGACGGGCATCACGTCCGAGATGGAAGAGGACCTGGAGGATTTCGGCGACTCCGAGGCCGGTGACGACGTTCTGATCGGCTGCGCCCAGGCGGTGGAGCATTACGAGATCGCGCGCTACGGCATGCTCAAGACCTGGGCCAAGAAGCTCGGGCTGTCCGAGGCCGAGAGCCTGTTCGGTGAGACGCTCGAGGAGGAGAAGCGCTCCGACGAGTTGCTGACCCAGATCGCCACCGGCCTGCCCTCCTCCGGTGAACACGAGGAGCCGGAGAGCGATGAAGACGAAGAAGAAGAGGACAAGGAAGCCGAGACGAAGCTGAAGTCCAAGTCGAAGAAGAGCTGATTTCGACGCCCTCCCGCGCGCAAGTGTGGGAGGGCTCTTGCCCTTGGAAACAAAGGCGGAGAGGAGCGTAGACGCGTCCCGCCACGGCCGTTAGAGATGCTTCAAAGAAAACGCCCGAGGAGACTGTCTATGAGCCATCCCACTCAAGCGCCGCTTGCCGGCACCGGCGTCACCGCGGGCCACGTCGTCCACGCCAACCTCCATCCGCCCGCGCTGGTTGCGGCGTCGATGCGGCGCAGCGAAGGTCGGCTGTCGGCGGATGGCGCGCTGATGGCGATGACCGGCGTGCACACGGGCCGCTCGGTGCAGGACAAGTTCGTCGTCGACGAGCCCGCCACCACGGCTGATGTGTGGTGGGGCAAGATCAACCAGAAGCTGGCGGCCGACAAGTTCGAGGGTCTGCGCGGCCACGTCGCGACCTATCTCGGCGAGCAGCCAGAGCTTTTCACCCAGGATCTGTATGCCGGTGCCGACCCGGCGCATCGCGTGCGGGTGCGACTGGTGACGTCCTCCGCCTGGCATGCGCTGTTTGCCCGCAACATGTTCATCCGACCGCCGGTGGAGGAGCTTGCCGGGTTCGAGCCCGACTACGTCATCCTGCACGCGCCGCACTATCAGGCCGTGCCGGCGCGGGATGGCGTGCGGACCTCCACGGCGATCGCGTTGTCGTTTGCCCGCAAGCTGATCGTGATCGCCGGCACCGAGTATGCGGGCGAAATCAAGAAATCCATCTTCACCGTAATGAATTGGAAGCTGCCGGCGGAGGGCGTGCTGCCGATGCACTGCAGCGCCAACATGAACGACGCCGAGGAAGTCGCGTTGTTCTTCGGCCTGTCCGGCACCGGCAAGACGACGCTCAGTTCCGACCCGGCCCGCCCGCTGATCGGCGACGACGAGCATGGCTGGGGCGAGAACGGCGTGTTCAATTTCGAGGGCGGTTGTTATGCCAAGGTGATCGACCTCAGCCACAAGGCCGAGCCGGTGATCTGGGACGCCACGCACCGCTTCGGCACCGTGCTGGAGAACGTGCAGGCGAACGAGGCGGGCCAGTTGGACCTGACGGACAGCCGGGCGACGCAGAACACGCGCGCCTGCTACCCGATCGAGTTCGTCGCCAATGCCAGCAAGACCGGCAAGGGCGGCCAGCCCAAGCACGTCGTGATGCTGACCTGCGACGCGTTTGGCGTGCTGCCCCCGATTGCGAAGCTGTCGGCCGGGCAGGCAATGTATCACTTCCTGTCCGGCTACACCGCGCGTGTGGCGGGCACCGAGAAGGGGATGGGCGGTGAACCGCAGGCGACGTTCTCGACCTGCTTCGGCGCCCCGTTCCTGCCGCGCCGGCCCGAGGTGTATGGCAAGATGCTGGCCGAACTGATCGGCCGCTACAGTGCGGATTGCTGGCTGGTGAACACCGGCTGGTCCGGCGGCGGCTATGGCGTGGGCCAGCGCATGCCGATCCAGCACACGCGCGGCCTGTTGAACGCCGTGCTGAACGGTACGCTCGCCAAGGTGCAGTTCCGCAAGGACCCGGTGTTTGGCCTGATGGTCCCGACCGGCGTGTCCGGCATCCCCGACGAGGTGCTGAACCCGCGCGAGGCCTGGGCGGACAAGGCGGCCTACGATCGGCAGGCGCATCATCTGGCGGGGTTGTTCGAGAAGAACTTCGCGACGTTCCAGGACGGCGCCAGCGAAGACGTAAAGAACAGCGCCATCCGGGTCGCTGCGTAGCTACGCAGGGATCAGCCCTCCCATTCTTCGGGGGAGGGGGACCGCCGCGCGACGCGCGATGGGGTGTGCACACCATTCTCGGTTGCCTTCATCCTCCGCACCGTCGACCATGCGCTCGTGAGCACCACCGTCACCCGCACGCAACGTTTTGCCTTCGCCCGCCGCCTGCTCGAGAGTCCCGGCGCCGTCGTGGGCCTGGTCATCATGGTGGCCCTCGTCATCTTGGCCGCCGCCGCTCCTTACATTGCCCCCCACGGCCCGGCGGAGCAGTTCCGCGAGTCGTTCCTCGCGCCGCCGTTCCAGCAACGCACATTCCCCCTCGGCACCGACAGCCTCGGCCGCGATATTTTCAGCCGGCTGATCTACGGCGCCCGCCTGTCGCTGCTGATCGGCGCCATCGTCGTGGCGCTGTCGCTCTCCATCGGGACGATGCTCGGCCTGATCGCCGCCTTCGCCGGAGGCTTGGTGGACGTGGTGATCATGCGGTTCATGGACGTGCTGCTGGTGTTCCCGTCGCTGCTGCTCGCCATCGTGGTGGTGGCGATCCTGGGGCCGGGGCTGACGAACGCCATGCTGGCCGTCGCCGTGGTGTTGCTGCCCGCCTATGTCCGCCTGGCCCGCGCCGCTGCATTGGGGGAGTTGGCGCGGGAATACGTGGTCGCAACCCGCTCCGCCGGCGCGGGTGTGTGGCGGCTGATGTTGCTGGTGGTGCTGCCGAACTGCCTGGCGCCGCTGATCGTGCAAGCGACGCTCGGCTTCTCCTCCGCCATCCTGGACGCGGCAGCGCTCGGCTTCCTCGGCCTCGGCGCCCAGCCACCCACGCCTGAATGGGGCACCATGCTGGCCGACGCGCTGCAATTCTACAGCCGGGCCTGGTGGCTGCTGACCTTCCCGGGGCTGTCGATCCTCGTCACCGTCATGGCGTTCAACCTGCTGGGCGACGGCCTGCGCGATGCGCTCGACCCGAAGCTGCGCCGATGAGCGGAGCCCTGCTCGAAGTGACCGACCTTTCGGTCGCGTTCGAAACCGCCCGTGGCCGGTTCAATGCCGTGGAATCGGTCGACCTCACGGTGGCACCCGGCGAGGTGCTGTGCGTCGTGGGCGAATCTGGCTCGGGCAAGAGCGTCTCGGTGCTGGCGGTCATGGGCCTGCTGCCGCGAACCGGCCGGGTCAGCGCCGAGCGGATCGCGTTCAAAGCCACCGAACTCCGCACCCTGTCGGCGCGGGCACGCCGCCGGCTGGTCGGGCGGGACGTGGCGATGGTGTTCCAGGAGCCGACCTCCTCGCTCAATCCGTGCTACCCGATCGGCTGGCAGATCGGCGAGGCGTTGCGTGCCCACCACGCCGTCCCGCGCGCACAGGTCCCGGGCCGGGTGCGGGACTTGCTGGGCCAGGTGGGCATCCCCGCGCCGGAGCAGCGCATGCGCTCGTTCCCGCATCAACTTTCGGGCGGGTTGAACCAGCGGGCGATGATCGCGATGGCGATCGCCTGCAACCCGGCCCTGCTGATCGCCGACGAGCCCACCACCGCGCTGGACGTGACCGTGCAGAAGGGCGTGCTGGACCTGCTGGTCGGGCTGCAGCGCGAGCATGGGATGGGGCTGGTGCTGATCACCCACGACATGGGCGTGGTGGCGCAGACGGCGCAGCGCGTGCAGGTGATGTATGCCGGGCAGGTGATGGAGGAACAGCCCGCCGCCAGGCTGTTCACCCACCCGCGCCACCCCTACACCGCCGCCCTGCTGGACGCGCTGCCGGAACGCGCCGAGGGCAAGCCGCGCCTGCCCACCATCCCCGGCGTCGTACCCGGCATCGACGACCGGCCCGGCGGCTGCCTGTTCGCCCCGCGCTGCCGATGGCGCACCATGCGCTGCAGCTTCGAGCGGCCGGCGCTGCGGCCCTTCATGGGGGCCAAGGTGCGCTGCCACTATCCGCTGGACGATGCCGGTAATCCCGTGGGGTCGCACGCATGATGGTGCTGTCCGCCGACGGCGTCACCCGGCACTACCCGGTCCGCGGCGGCCATGTGCTCAAGGCGGTGGATGGCGTGTCGTTCCAACTGGAGGCAGGGCGTACCCTCGCGGTAGTGGGCGAATCCGGTTGCGGCAAATCCACTCTGGCCCGGGTCTGCGCGCTGATGGAGCCACCCACCGCCGGCACCATCGCGATCGGCGGCAAGCCGGCCGGCAGCGACCGCAAACTGCAACTGCAGAACCAGATGGTGTTTCAGAACCCGTATGGCTCGCTCAACCCGCGGCGTACGATCGGGGCCGCACTGGTCGAACCGCTCACCATCAACCGCCGCGGCAGCCGGGTCGAGCGTGTGGCCGCAGCAAGGCGTATGCTGGACCGCGTCGGCCTGCGCCCCGAGGCGTATGACCGCTACCCCCACATGTTCAGCGGCGGCCAGCGCCAGCGGGTGGCCATCGCACGTGCCCTGATGCTGCGCCCCGCGGTGGTGACGGCGGACGAACCGGTGAGCGCGCTGGACATCTCGGTGCAGGCGCAGGTGCTGAACCTGTTGCGCGACCTGCAGGACGAGTTAGGCACCGCCTATCTGTTCATCAGCCACGACATCTCCGTCGTGCGGCACATGGCGCAGGACGTGCTGGTGATGTATTGCGGCCGCCCCGCCGAGCAGGGATCGCGCGCCGCCGTATTGGACCGGCCGCTGCATCCCTATACGCGGATGCTGCTATCCTCCACGCCCTTCGTCGACCCGGCACGCCGCGTGGCGACCATCCCCGTGCGGGGCGAACTGCCGTCCCCCGTCGACCCACCACCGGGCTGCGCCTTCGCCAGCCGCTGCCCCTACGCACAGGATGTGTGCCGGGTGGACCGGCCGGTCTTGCGCCGCGTGGAGGGCCGGCTGGTATCGTGCCATTTTGCCGAGGTGGTGGCGCAGGAGAGGCCGTTGCATTTGGGCGCCATTGGCGTATAATGCTGTATGCCGACCGTCCCGATCACGGTCGTCGAGTTGCCAGTGTTCCTACGCCAGGCGGCGGCGGTCTGGATGAAGCGGACCGGTCTGAGTTCGTCGATCATATCGCGCGCAATGCCGAAGCAGGCGACCTAATTCCCGACACGGGCGGGGTTCGCAAGATCCGCTGGCAACGCCGTGGGATGGGCAAGCGTGGCGGCGTACGAGTGGTGTATTTCTATCATAACCAGCAAATGCCGCTGTTCCTGCTTCTCGTCTATGCCAAGTCGCAACGCGTGGACATGACCGCCGACGAGAAGAAGATCGTGCGGGCCATGGCGATGACACTCAAGCGAAGCTATGGCTGGAAAGGATGATTATGAGCAAATTTGGGGCCGAGTTGGTCGAAGCGATGACGGGGGCGGTGGCTTATGCCCGAGGCAAGACGACTGGCGCTGTCGGTCACACTGTCGAGGTGCCGGACGTGCGCGCGATCCGCCGTGGCCTGCACATGTCGCAGCAGCGCTTCGCCGAGACGTTCCGCATTCCGCTGCCGACGCTCAAGAACTGGGAGCAAGGCCGCCGCGCTCCTGATGCGCCGGCCGCCGCCTATCTGCAGGTGATCGCACGGCGGCCTGACGCTATCAAGGAAGCGCTTGAAGTCGGCTAACGCACTCAGAGGTCGAGTGGGGCATTGTCCACGACCTCCTTCATGACGAAGAAGGTCCGTGTCTGCCGGACGCCGGGGAGCGTGATCAGTTTCTCGCCGTGCAGCCGATTGAAGTCGGCCATGTCGCGCACCCGGATCTTCAGGAAGTAGTCGAAATCTCCGGCCACCAGGTGGCAGTCCAAGATCATCGGCATAGCCTGGGCGGCGGCTTCGAAGGTGGCGAAGCTTTCGGGCGTGGAACGGTCCAGCACGACGCCCACGATCACCAGCGAGCCACGCCCGACCTTGTGCGGCGCAACTTGGGCGCGAACGGCGCTGATGATGCCGTCGGCGAACAGGCGTTGGGTGCGGCGGTGGCACGTCGCCGGGCTGGTGTTCACGCGCTTGGCAATTTCGGCATTGGCCATGCGGCCGTCCTGCTGCAGCAAACGGAGGATTTTCAGGTCGGTTCGGTCAAGAGAATCTTCCACAAAACGGCCCTGCAATGGAAATTAGGTAGTCGATCATCGTTGTTTTCGGTAGCAGCGGCAAATCATGCCACGAAAAACGAGAGCACCTCTCAATCCCGATTTGCTACGGTTCGGCCGTCGCCAACCAGGGGGAGCCCCGCCGGTGCTATCGAAATTCGAACGCTACAAGCTGACCTTCGGCCCCACGCCGATCGAGCATCTGCCGCGGCTGACGGCGCATCTCGGCGGCGACGTGGAGATCTACGCCAAGCGGGAAGACTGCAACTCGGGCTTGGCGTTCGGCGGCAACAAGCTGCGTAAGCTCGAATACATCGTGCCGGACGCGATTGCGAGCAACGCCGACACGCTGGTCTCGATCGGTGGCGTGCAGTCCAACCACACGCGCATGGTGGCCGCGGTGGCGGCCAAGATCGGGATGAAGTGCCGGCTGATCCAAGAGAGCTGGGTGCCGCACGAGGACGCGGTGTACGACCGGGTCGGCAACATCCTGCTGTCACGCATCATGGGGGCCGAAACCCAGCTCGTGGACGAAGGCTTCGACATCGGCATTCGCGAGAGTTGGACGCGGGCGCTGGAGGACGTGAAGGCCAAGGGCGGCAAGCCGTATGCGATCCCCGCCGGTGCCTCCGTGCACAAATTTGGCGGCCTGGGCTACGTGGGCTTTGCTGAGGAGGTGCGCGCGCAGGAGGCGGAGATGGGGGTGAGGTTCGACTTCATCATCGTCTGCACCGTCACCGGGTCGACGCATGCGGGGATGGTGGTAGGCTTCGCGGCAGACGGGCGGGCGCGCCACGTTATCGGCATCGACGCCTCGGCGACGCCGGCGCAGACCAAGGCGCAGGTGGTAGATATCGCGCAGAAGACGTCGGAGCTGGTGGGTGGCAAGCCGATCACGGATGACGACGTGGTGCTGCTGGAGGATTACGCCTACCCGGTCTATGGCGTGCCCTCGAAGGAGACGGTCGAGGCGATTCGGCTATCAGCCCGATTGGAGGGGATGATCACCGACCCGGTGTACGAAGGAAAATCCATGCAGGGAATGATCGACCTCGTGCAGAAGGGGTATTTTCCCAAGGGGTCGAAGGTGCTGTACGCGCATCTGGGCGGGGCGCCGGCGTTGAACGGCTACAGCTACACGTTCCGCAACGGCTGACTTCTTCTCCCTCTCCCCTTGAGGGAGAGGGCCGGGGTGAGGGGCGCCACACACTCCAACATCGTGCCGCTGCTACCCCTCCCCTAGCCCCTCCCTCAAGGGGAGGGGGATATCCGTTAGGATTTGCCTTTTATCTGGCCGAGCTCGTGCAGCAGCGCGGCACCCGTGCGGATGCCGTTGTGGAAGCACTCCAGCGTCATATTCTCGTCCGGCGCGTGGTTCGCGGCGTCCGCGTTGGCGTAGTTCACTACGAAGGCGGGGATGCCCAGTATGTCGGTGAAGGCGTAACCCGGCAGGCTGCCGAACCCGCTCGGATACAGCAGCGCATCCACTCCGTACGCGTCCCGGATCGCCCGTTGCACGGGGGCCGCCAGCGGGGACGTCAGCGGCGTCTTCGACGGATACATGCCCTCCTCGAGGCAGACGAACTCCACCTCCGGCGCGTGGCGGGCGACGTGGGCGGCGACCTTGGCGAGGATGTCCGCCGGGTCCTGCTTGGCCACCAACCGGATGTCGCATTTGGCGAACGCCTCGTGCGGCAGCACCGTCTTGGTGCCGGGGCCGCCATAGCCGCCATGCATCCCGTTGATGGTCAGCGTCGGGTAGAAACTGAGGCGGTCGTAGAACCCACGCTCCGCCGGCTCATCCAGCCGGGCCAGGTCCAGCGAGCGCATGAAAGCCGGCAAGTCCAACGGCAGCTTGGCGGCAGTGGCACGTTCCTCGGCACTCGGCGGTAGGATGGCGTCGTGGAAGCCGTCGATGGTGATCTCGCCGCGGTCGTTCTTCATGGTGGCGAGCAGGTGGACCAGCGTCCAGATCGGGTTCGGCACCGTACCGCCGAAATTGCCGGAATGCACGTCGCGCTTGGCGTGCCGCACCTTCAACTCGAACGACACCACGCCGCGCGAACCGAACTTCAGCGTCGGCTGCCCGGAGGCGTGCATCTGGCCATCCGCCGTCACCGCTAGATCGGCGCGCAGCGTGTCCTTATGCTCGCGGATGAACTCGGCCATGTGCGGGCTGCCGACTTCCTCCTCGCCTTCCAGCAGCAGGATCACATTGCAGGGCAGCGTATCGTGCACCTTCAGATGCGCCTCGATGGCAAGGATCTGCGCCATGTGCTGGCCCTTGTTGTCGGCGACCCCGCGCGCGTAGATGCGGCCATCGCGGATCGCCGGCTCGAACGGCGGCGTGGTCCACAGCTCCAGCGGCTCCGGCGGCTGCACGTCGTAATGGCCGTACAGCAGCACCGTTGGCTTGCCCGGCGCCCCGTCCCACCGCGCCAACACCATCGGGTGGCCCGATGTCGGGATCGCCCGCGTGTCCAGCCCGAGATCGGTCAACGTCCCGACGAGCAGGTCGGCAACTTCCTGGATGCCAATGTTCTGCGCGCTGATGCTGGGGTGGCGCAGATACTCGGTCAGCCGCCCCACATAACTGTCACGATGGCCGTCGATATGGGTGAAGACGGCGTCGAGGTCAGCTTGCATTGACGTTGTCCCAACAGGTTTAGCGGCGGAGGCGGTTGCCCAGGACATAACCAAACAGTCCGATCAGCACGACCCCCAGCACATATTGCACGCTCGACACGAAATAGACGAAGTGCAGCGCCGGCTTCAGCCCGATATCCGGCACGCCGGACGTGCACATGTCGAGGAAGCTGAAGCCGAGTAGCTCGAACACGTCGTGTACGGGCTCCCCGACCCGGGCCCCGCCACTTTCCGCCGTGTAGCGCAGGCTGTCGGTCAGGCCGTAATACACCGCGAACGCGCCGAGCGTGACCAGGTAGGCGCGCAGCACCCGCACCAGGCTCTCGCCGTAGTCGCACAGCCACTCGGCGAAGGCGTCGCCGAACCAGGACACGAACAGCAGCGGCGCCGTGCGGACCGAGCGGGCGCGGACGGCCTCCCGCATCGCCTGCCATGCGCCGCGCTTGCCCATGCGCCGGGCCCGGCGATAGGCCCAACTGGCGGCCTCCGGATTGCCCTGGCCGCGGAAGTTCTGCTCCAACCCCAGATAGCCACGCCGGGCCGCGTCGAACTCGCCGGCCAGCTCCTCGCCCAGTCCGTCGCCGAGTTGCTCGACGCTGAACCGGGTGCTCTCCAGCCAGGCGCCGGCGAGGCGGACGTGGCGCAGGTTGCAGCTGGATAGATCCACCCGCGGCAGGCTGGCGCCGGTCAGATCCGCATCCTCCAGGTCGGCGCGGGCGAGGGTGGCACCGCGCAGATCAGCCCCCACCAGCTTGGCCCCGCGCAGATCAACCTTCTTGAGCTCGGCGCCCTCGAGATTGGCGCCCGTCAGGTCGGCGCCGGCCAGGTTCGCCTCCTGCAACACCGCACCCCGCATCAGCGCGTCGGTGGCGTCGATGCCGTCCATGCGGGCGGCCCACAGATCGGCGCGCTCGAAATTGGCGCTGTCGAGCAGGGCGCCGGAGAACTTGGCGAAGCGCAGGGTGGCGCCGGCAAACCGCGCATCCTCCAGCAAGGCGTTGGCGAATTGCGCCTCGCTCGCCCGCACGCCGGAGAAGTCGGAGCCGGACAGGTCGGCGTCGGCGAAGATGCCCCCTTCCAACTGGGCGCCGCGCAGGGTGGCGGAGCGCATCGCGGCCCCGGTGAAATCCGCGCCCGTCAGGTCCGCACCGGACAGGTCGGCCCCGTGCAGGTCGGTGTCGCGTAGTTCGGCGAAGCGCAGGCTGGCGCCTCCGTCCTTGTGCCACCACACCGGCGGGGCGACGCCTTCCGTGTGGGGGCGCAGGCTCTCGCTGTCCAGCCGCAGGTCGTGCAGCGCCAGGCGGCGGCCCGGCACCACCGGCAGCCGCAGCCGCCCGTCCGGATCGGCGTCGATCGATGCGAGCAGCAGCGCCAAGCGCTCGGCCGGCGCCGCCGCCTCCAGCGCGTGATCGCCGGCGGCGGCTGGTTGCTCTATGTTGGGGCCGGTGCTCACCCGGGCACAGCGCGAGCCGGCGGCGGGGGTTCCCCCAATCTTCATCAAACCCGCCTTGCCCGCGATCGTTGACGCGTCGACCTCGAGGGAAATCCCGCGCATGCTGACCCGGACGGCACTCTACGAAGGCACCATCCAACCCGGCCGAGAGGACGAGTTCTTCCGCCGGGTCCGCGACGAGCTGGAGCCGGTGTGGCGGCGCTTCCCCCATGTCACCGCCGTGCGCGTGCAGCGGCTGCGTTCTAAGGACGGCGACGCGCGGCCGATCGCGATGATCCTGGAGATGGATTTCCCGGACATGGCGGCGATCGAGGACTGCCTCGCCTCGCCGATCCGCCCGGAATCGCATGCGGCGACGCTCGAGGTGATGAAGCTGTTCGACGGCCGGTTCTACCACCTGGTGTCCGAGGCGACGGTGTTGACGCCCTCCCGCTAGCCTTCGAAGCTGGCTTCAACACGATGGGACACACGCATGAGCAAAGTTCCAACCGGTGTCGGCCCGCGCAACCCCCAGGTTCTCGTACTGGTGGGGGCCACCGGCGACCTGGCGCAACGAAAGCTGCTGCCCGGCCTGTTCCATCTGGCCAATGCCGGGTTCATCCCGGGCTGCCGCATCATCGGCGTGTCGCTGGATGACATCGGCCCGGATGGCTTCCTCGCCGTGGCCCGTAAGGCGCTCGACCAGTTCTCCACGCGAACGGTGGACGCCGCTGCGTGGCAGCACTTCGCCGCCATGCTGGATTATGTGTCCATCGCCGCCGGGCCGGATGCGCTGAGGACGGCGGTGGCGGCGGCGGAACTGGCCCTCGGTGGGGAATGCCGCCGGCTGCACTACCTGAGCGTGCCGCCGAACGCGGCGATGTCGGCGGTGAAGCTGCTGGCGGAGGCCGGGCTGGTGGAGAACGCCCGCGTCATCATGGAGAAGCCGTTCGGCGCCGACCTGGAATCGGCGGTGCTGCTGAATGCCCGGCTGCACGAGGTGTTCGCGGAGAGCCAGATCTTCCGCATTGACCATTATCTGGGCAAGGAGCCGGCGCAGAACATTCTCGCCTTCCGGTTCGCCAACGGGCTGTTCGAGCCGATCTGGAACCGCAACTTCATCGACCACGTGCAGATCGACGTGCCGGAGACGCTCGGCTTGGGCAACCGCATCGGTTTCTACGAGAACACCGGCGCGTTCCGCGACATGGTGGTGACGCACCTGTTCCAGATCCTGGCCTTCATGGCGATGGAGCCGCCGACGGCGCTGGAACCGGTGTCCATCAGCGAGGAGAAGAACAAGGTCTTCCGGTCCATGGTCCCGCTGGACCCGAAGGACGTGGTGCGCGGGCAATACGTCGGCTACCGGCAGGAAACCGGTGTCGATCCGGAGTCGGATACCGAGACCTTCGTCGCCCTGAAATGCGCGATCGACAATTGGCGCTGGGCCGGGGTGCCGTTCTATCTGCGCACCGGCAAGCGGCTGGCAGAGGGGCAGCGCATCATCTCCATCGCCTTCCGCGAGCCACCGAAAAGCATGTTCCCCGCCAATTCCGGCGTGGGCGCGCAGGGCCCGGACCATTTGACGTTCGACTTGGCCGATGCCTCGAAGATGTCGCTGTCGTTCTACGGCAAGCGGCCCGGCCCCGGCATGCGGCTGGACAAGCTCAGCCTGCAGTTCGCGATGAACGACACCGGCCGCATCGGCGACGTGCTGGAGGCCTACGAACGGTTGATCCTGGACGCGATGCGCGGCGACCACACGCTGTTCACGACGTCGGAGGGCATCGAGCGGTTGTGGGAAGTCTCGACGCCGCTACTGGAGGCGCCCCCGCCGGTGCGGCTGTACGAGCCCGGGTCATGGGGGCCCAAATCGATCCACCAACTGGTGGCACCCCATGCCTGGCGGTTGCCATTCGAGCGTGCCTGGCGCGGGCCGAGCCCCGGGGCTGCTTGACGCTCCTCCCCCAAACTGCGGGGGAGGGGTCGTCACCAAAGGGTCAGCGGCGGCCGCCGCCGCGGCCGCCGAAGCCGTGGCCGCCGAAGCCGTGACCACCACGGAAACCGCCGCCGCCGCGAAGGCCGCCGCCGAAGCCGGGCCGGCCACCGAAGCCGGCACGCCCGAAGCCGGCACGCCCGAAGCCGCCGCCAAATCGGTGACCGCCGAAGCCGTGATAGAACCCGCCGCCGTCACCCCCGTAGAGGTAGCCGCCGCCGTAATACCCTCCGGGCGGCCCATAGGGACCGGGCCCGTAGATGCCTGGCCCATACAGACCGGGCCCGTAGCAGCCGGTCAGTGTCAGGAGCACAAACGCCGCAAGCGCTCCTTTCTTGAACATCCCGTCGATCGACACGCCCGATACTTCCCCGATTGAGTTAGAACGCACCACGCTGCGGATCACATGCGGTCGAACACGTCGGTGTAGTGCACGACGGAGTTGTCCTGGTGCGTGATCACGCCATTGCAGGTCATCTGCCGGGCATTGCCGGACAACGTGCAGGTCAGCACGTCAGTCTGGCCGCTGGCGTCGCGGTAGGTGGATTGAACGGTGGACGGGCTCAGCTTGTGCGAGACCATGGTGGAGCCATCGAGCGAATAGAATTCGCCGTTGCCGGGAGTGTCGAACGTCTCGACATCCTTTTGACCCTGGCCGTCCGTGCTGGTCGTCGTCCAATGCACATGGGCCGTGTCCATGCGGTCGATCTGCGTCACCAGGTCCGACGGCGGCGCCTCCCCGGGTGCGGCCTTGGACAGGCTGGTGTTCAGGTGCCATTGGCCGATGAACGGGCTGGCCTGCGCCCGTGCCGGGCCAGACGGCAACACGACGGCCGCCGACAGCGCCATCACGACAACCCCGACGCGCATCCAAACCATTCTCGAACTCCTGTGGCCGAGCCAAACATTGGCGGACTGAACCTAAGCCTGCCGGCAGCGCTCGGTTCCACGCCCTTGGCCGGCCATACCGGTGCGCCTACAAACTTGCGGGGCCGCGGGCGATGCTTTTTCGCCGGATTGCGCTCAACCAGGAGACTAACATGGACTTCAATCGTCTCGGCCATTCGGGCCTGCGTGTGCCGGCCCTCGGGTTCGGCACGGCGACGTTCGGCGGCGGCAACGATTTCTTCAAGGCGTGGGGATCCACCGACGCCGCCGGGGCATCGCGGCTGATCGACGTCTGCCTCGAGCATGGCGTCAGCCTGTTCGACAGCGCCGACGTGTACTCGGCAGGCTTGGCCGAGCAGATCCTGGGCGAGGCGATCAAGGGCAAGCGCAACCGCCTGCTCATCTCGACCAAGACCACGTTCCCGATGGGGACCGGACCGAACGATTTCGGCTCCTCCCGCCAGCACATCCTGGACGCCGTGGACGCGTCGCTGACCCGGCTCGGCACGGAGCACATCGACCTGCTCCAGCTGCACGGGCAAGATTACAACACCCCCGTCGAGGAAACGCTGGCGACGCTGGACCAGCTCGTTCGCAGTGGGAAGGTCCGCTATGTCGGTTGCTCGAACTTCTCCGGCTGGCACCTGATGAAGTCGCTCGCGGTATCCGACCGCTACGGCTATGCGCGCTACGTGGCGCACCAGGCGTACTACTCCCTGCTCAATCGTGACTACGAGTGGGAGCTGATGCCGCTCGGCCTCGACCAGGGCGTGGGCGCGGTCGTGTGGAGCCCGCTCGGCTGGGGCAAGCTCACCGGCAAGATCCGGCGCGACCAGCCGGCCCAACCGGGCAGCCGTGCGCACGACATCGCCGGCAGTGGCCCGCAATACGAGGAGGAACGGCTGTTCCGCATCGTCGACGCGTTGGACGCGGTGGCGGCGGAAACCGGCAAGACCATCCCCCAGATCGCGCTGAACTGGCTGTTGCGGCGGCCGACGGTCTCCAGCGTCATCGTCGGCGCCCGCAACGAGGAGCAGCTCGTGCAAAACATCGGCGCGGTCGGATGGATGCTGACCCCCGAGCAAGTGGCGGCCCTCGATGCCGCGAGCGCGGTGACGCCGGCCTATCCGGTCTGGCACCAGCGCAGCTTCCCCATGCTGAACGAGCGAGCGGGGAGGTAGCCCCGTCGCCGCGGCATCGCAGGCGGTGGCTAGGTGGCCAGCAGGCGCGACACCCAATCGGCGGCAGCATCACCGCTGTTGATGTCCGATTGCACCAGGCCATCGACCATGAAGGTCGGCGAGACGTGGATGCCGTTCTGGCGGGCATATTTGCAGTGCCACTTGATCTCGCGATCCAGGTTCGGAATGGCGAAGGCATCGGCCAGCGCCAAACCGCTATAGGCCTCGATCCGCTCGATGATGTCGTTGGGCGTGGCGTCCATGTTGGGTCCACTGCAATGACGCGTGAACTCGAACTCCTCCCGGTGCGCCCCGACCGCCGTCAGCACGGCCCTGGCCGCCTGCTTGCCCGCCGGCAACGTGGATGCGGCGAGAATGCAGCGCACGATCACCCCGGAATACATGTGCCAGGGCTGTGACTGCAGACGGATCTTGATGGTGATCCTATCCTCTCCGGCCAACGCCAGCGTCTCGTCGAGCTTGCCATACGCCTTGACGGAGAACGGGCAGGTCGGCTCCAGGAACATCTCGAACACCCGCGGACCATGCCCCCAACTCAAGCGGTCGGCGTTCCACGTTGCTGCTTCGCTCATTCAAGCCTCCTGTCGCAAAGTCCTTACCTACGTCACCGCCCAGGAAAGCGCGACGGGGGCGCCAAGCTGCGCGGCATCCACCAGGGCGCCCTGCTGAACCAGAATCCGGCGCACCGCGGCAGCATCGACGAGGCCGCGGTCGGCATGGCAGGCGGCGGCGACACCGGCCGCCTGTCCCGTTGCAAACGCGGTGCCCATGACCCGTAGCGACGCGCCAGCCTGCTGGTCCCCGTCCGCAGTACGCCCGGCGGCGAACAGATTGGTGGTATCCACGCTCTGCAGGCAGCTCAGTGGGATGTCGTAGGTGCCGCGATCCGGCGGGTACAGGAAGCTGCTCTCGAAGGTGGTGCGGTCGTGCCACTCCACACCCCAACTCCCCAGCGCGATGCTGTCCTCGCTGCGCCGCCCCTCTGTAACATGCTGCCAGGTGAGCTGCCCGGCACTGTCGATGTGCCGGCTCTCGCGCGTGCCGAACTCTGGCCCGGTAGCGGCGAGATACGCCCGCTCCCAACCCGGGAGCGCCCGCAGGATGCCGAGATACACCCAGGCCTGCTGCCGCCCGTCCATCTCGGCGCGGCTCATGCTCCTGATATCGCGCGGGTCGTAATCTTCGCTGGCGAGGTAGGCGACGACATCGCCGGACAACGGCAGCCGGGCGACGACGCTCTTCTCCTTCGTCATCCCGCCGACGCCGCGCGCCTTGGCCGCCTGGATCGCCTGGGTGACCGTGGCCGCCGAGATATCCGCGTCGGGCGCGACCCCGCCGAACCGCGTGCCGAGCGTAGCCAAATTGACCGAGCCGTTATTGCCGTAGCGGGTCGAAGCCCCGGCGAACGCCGCGAGGTCGCAATCGCCACTCGCGTCCACGAAGGCGCGGGCAGCCACGGTGTGCATGCCCGAGTGATCAGCGAGTGACACGCTTTCGACTTGGCCCCCGACCCGGTGTGCGCCGGACACGAAGGCGTGCAGCAGCACGTCCACCTTTGCCTCGCGGCAGACCTCGTCCAGCGCACGTTTGGCGCCTTCGGGATCGAACACGACGAACACGCCGCGATGTCGGATCGGCGCGGTCACCGCGCCCCACCGGCGAAGCTTGACCAGCACCTCCTCCGCCACGCCGGCGACGCTCTGTCGCGGATGCTCACCCAGCGTGTAGAGGCCGCAATAGGTCAAAACATTGCGCATGGTGCCGGCACCACCGAGGCAACCAGCGGCCTCGATCAGTCCAACGCGCGCGCCGGCCTTCGCCGCCCCGACGGCTGCGCCGACGCCGGCGGCCCCGCCACCGACGACGAGAACATCATAGGTCTCGGGCTTCATGTCGGCCTATCTCCCGTAGCGGTCTCGTCCAATCGCAAGGGCGCGGACAGGATGTCGTTGTGCACGTCCGCCAACTCCGTCAGCAGCCGAACGATCGTGGTGCGGTCTGCAGGTGACAACGGCTCCAGCAGCCGCTCCTGAACCCGCAGGACGGCGGGCTGCACCCGGTCCAGCAACAGCTTTCCTTTGCGCGTGAGCCGAAGCCGTTTGACCCGGCGGTCGTCCGGGCTCGGCTCCCGCAACACCCACCCCTTGGCCTCGAGCCGGTCGAGCACACCGCCGATGGTCGAACGATCGAATGCGATCAGCGCCGACAGCCGGGTCGCATCCAGGTCCGCTTGCCGTCCGATCATGACCAGGGCGGCGTATTGCACGGAGGTCAGGTCGAACGCGGCACACTCGGCGCCGAACAAGGCTGTCGAGATCTGGTGCAGCCGCCGGATCAGGTGGCCCGGCATCTGGTAGATACCAGCCGCTCGCAGCACCGACGGCTCTTCCGCGACGATCGATGAGGCCTTGGACATATTGACAGCATACTGAATATACCTATGCTGTCAAATTCTCCGGGATCATAACCGGTGCAATGCGGGGAATAGAAACGATGCAGTTTCACCTTAATGGATTCAGGCCCGGCGACCCGAACGTGGCCGAGCCGGCTGGCCGCCGCGATCCATTGGCGGCGGACGCGTTGCCCCCCGAAGTGGACGTTCTCATCATCGGCTCCGGACCGGCCGGGCTTACGCTCGCGGCCCAGCTCGCCGCCTTTGCGGATATCACGACCTGCGTCATCGAGCAGAAGCCCGGCCGCCTCACCCTCGGGCAGGCGGATGGCGTCGCGTGCCGGACGATGGAGATGTTCGAGGCCTTCGGCTTCAGCGAGCGGGTGCTGCGAGAGGCCTACTGGGTCAATGAGACTTCATTCTGGCGGCCCGGCGAGGATCGGAGAGACGTCATCGTTCGCGGTGGTAAAATCCAGGACACCGAGGATGGACTGTCCGAGTTTCCGCACGTCATCCTGAACCAGGCCCGGATCCACGATCTCTTTCTCGACGTGATGCATGACGCGCCCACGCGATTGGTGCCCATCTACGGCCGCAGTTTCGCGGGCCTGACCATCGACACGCAAGCTCGCGACAGCCACCCGGTCACGGTTCAGATCGGGCGCGTTGGCGCCGAGGGTGTGGAGACCATACGGGCCCGCTACGTCGTCGGCTGTGATGGCGCGCGCAGCGGCGTGCGAAGGTCGCTCGGCCGGACGTTGCGGGGCGACTCGGCGAACCAGGCCTGGGGCGTCATGGATATTCTCGCCGTCACGGACTTCCCCGATATCCGGCTGAAAGCGGCGATCCATTCGGCGCACGAGGGCAGCGTCCTGATCATCCCGCGTGAGGGCGGCTACCTGGTCCGCATGTATATCGAGCTCAAAAAGCTCAGCCCGAACGAGCGGGTGGCGGATCGCGCCACGACCGTCGACCACCTGATCGCGGCGGCGCAGCGGATCCTGCATCCCTACACGCTCGAGGTGAAGGAAGTCGCCTGGTGGTCGGTCTACGAGATCGGTCAGCGGCTGTGCGAGTCGTTCGACGACGTGCCGGAGGAGGAGTCCGTCGACCGCTTGCCCCGCGTCTTCATCGCTGGCGACGCGTGCCACACCCATTCCCCGAAGGCCGGGCAGGGCATGAACGTTTCGATGCAGGACGCCTTCAACCTCGGCTGGAAACTTGCGTCGGTCATTCGCGGGCGGAGCTCACCGCGCATTCTGCACACCTATTCGGCCGAGCGGCATGCCATCGCGAAGGAACTGATCGACTTCGACCGGATAATCGCGAAGATGTTCAGCGCGGCGCCGAAGCAGTCGAGTGACGCCGACGGCGAGGGCGTAGACCCGTCGGAGTTTCAGAAATATTTCCAGAAGCAAGGCCGCTTCACCGCGGGAACCGCCACGCACTACGCCGCCTCGCTCATCTCGGCCGAGCCCACGCACCAGGATCTCGCCACGGGGCTGGTGGTGGGCATGCGGTTCCACTCCGCACCCGTCATCCGTCTCGCCGATGCCAAACCGGTGCAGCTCGGCCACACCTTGAAGGCCGACGGGCGTTGGCGCCTGTTCCTCTTCGCCGATGCCAGCGACCCAGCGGACCCATCGTGCCGGATGCAGGCGCTCTGCAAATTCCTTGCAGACTCGCCGGCCTCGCCCGTGCGGCGATACACCCCGGCCGGAGATGATATCGATGCGGTCATCGACGTTCGGGCCGTCTTCCAGCAGGGGCACCGCGAGCTTCAAATCGAGGCGATGCCGTCCCTGCTGCTGCCGCGGAAGGGAATTTACGGTCTCGTGGATTACGAGAAGATGTTCTGCCCCGACATGCGAGCCGGAAACATTTTCGACCTGCGCGGGATATCGCGTACGGGCTGTACCGTGATCGTGCGGCCGGACCAGTATATCGCCGGAGTGACCCCGCTCGATGCGCACAGTGACATCGCCGGATTCTTCGACGCGTTCATGACCGTCCGTCAGGCGCGATAGTAGCGCTTGGCGCGGCGCTCGGCCTCCTTGATGGCGTCTTCTACTTCGCTCTGGCCCGATGCGACGGCGGCAAACATCTGCACCACCACGTAGTCGGCGGAGACGGCGCCGGCCGCCGCGTTGATCGGGCCCTTATAGCCCTCCCAGCAGGGCATGGCGCAGGTATCGCGGTACGCGGCGATCTTTGGATCACCCTTCCACACGTCGCTGTCGGCGTAGGATTTCAGCGACTGCGCCCAATAGCCGGCGGTGCCGGTCAACCACCTCTCATATTGCGGCTGCTCCATCATGAAGCGCAGGAATTCCTTGGCCGCATTGGGATATTTGGTGTGCTTGAAAACCATGGCGTTCAGGATCAGCGCGGATTGCGGCGGCGCCCCGAGCACGCCCGACGGCATGTTGGCATGGTTGGTGTCCGCCGCTATCTCGGCCTTGGAGGGATCGTTCTTCAACGCGTAGTAGATCGAAACCCCATTGGTCGTGAGGCTGATGTCGCCGCTGATGAACGCCTTATTGTTGCTCGGGTCCTGCCATGACAACGTCCCGGTGATCATGGTCGGATACATTTCACGGGCGTAGTTCAGCGCATTGCGGGTTTCCTTGCTGTTGATTGCAATCTTTCCGGCCTCGTCCACCAGGATCCCGCCCGATCCCCAGAGCATCCAGTTGCAGTAGGAATTGGCGTCTCCCACTGCATTGCCCAGCGCGAAGCCGCAGGGATGGTTGTTCTTCGCCAGGTTCTTGCACAAGGTCAGGAAGTTCGCGAAATCCGTCGGGATCTTGTCGTAGCCGGCCTGCTTGATCCAAGACTCGCGGTAGACCGCCGGGCCGCCGGAACCGCCCATCGGGATCGAGATCCAGTTGTTGGTGTTCCAGCGCTTGCCGTATTTTTCCGCGAGCGAGTACCAGCCGCCGTATTTGCTGCCGAGATATTCGGCGACGTCGCTCAGCTCGATCAGCTTGTCGGCATAGATGTGTGGGTCGGTGGGCCAGCCGACCACGACGTCCGGCCCGGCGCCGGTATTGGCGGCAACGGCGGTCTGCGGGCGAAGATCCTCCCAGCCGACGAAGTCGACGCGGACCGGGATCTTCATCTGTTCGCTGAAGGCCTTGATGTTCTCACGGAAGATCGTTTCGTCGTTGTCGACGAACTTCGTCGGGCGCAGCACGCGCAGGCTGGCACCGTTCTCGATCGGCAGCTTGGGGGGTGCCACGTCCGCGATCGGAATGGCGGATGCGCGGAAATCCAGCAAGCTGGCGGCGGCAAGCCCGGCACCGGCGGTGAGGGCCTGACGGCGAGTGATGATGAAGGCCATGACGGCTGCTCCCTATCCCGACCGGTTGACCCGATCTTTGTTACGCAGACGGTAGGCCCGGCAGAGGAGCATTGGCAAGACGCTTAGCGGGCTCTAGCGTGCGTGGGAATGGCCGAACAGAGCCAGTCGGGGAGCGCGCCAGCATGGCGACGGTTTCGATACGCGGCGTCCGCAAGGCGTTCGGCACCACACAGGTGCTGCACGGCGTCAACGTCGAGGTGGATGACGGCGAGTTCGTCATCCTCGTCGGGCCATCCGGCTGCGGTAAATCCACCCTGCTGCGCATGATCGCCGGTCTGGAAAACGTCGGCCAGGGCGAGATCGCGATCGGCGGACGCGTGGTGAACAATGTCTCGCCCAAGGAACGGGACATTGCGATGGTGTTCCAGAACTACGCGCTCTATCCCCACATGACGGTCAAGGACAACATGGCCTTCTCCCTCAAGCTGGCGAAAGCGCCGCGCCAGGTCGTGCAGCAGAAAGTCGCCAACGCGGCCAACATTCTCGGGCTGACGCCGCTGCTCGACCGCTTTCCGCGCCAGCTGTCCGGCGGCCAGCGCCAGCGCGTGGCGATGGGCCGGGCGATCGTGCGCGACCCGCAGGTATTCCTGTTCGACGAGCCGCTTTCCAACCTCGACGCCAAGTTGCGCGTGCAGATGCGCGGCGAGATCAAGGAACTGCACCAGCGGCTCGGCACGACGACGGTCTACGTGACGCACGACCAGATCGAGGCGATGACGATGGCCGACAAGATCGTGGTGATGCATGGCGGCCAGGTGGAGCAGATCGGCGCACCGCTCGACCTGTACGACCGCCCGGCCAATCTGTTCGTGGCCGGGTTCATCGGCTCGCCCGCCATGAACCTGTTGCGCGGGCGGGGCGGCCCGGCCGGGTTCGCCGTCGGCGGCCAGCATCTGCCGATGCCGCCGGGTGCGCCGGACGAGGCGGGCATCTACGGCATCCGCCCGGAGCATTGGCGGCTCGACCCGGCGGGCGTACCGGCCACCGTGACGCTTGTGGAACCGACCGGATCCGAGACTCAGGTCGCCGGCCGGATTGGCGACGAGCCGATCCTGTGCGCCTTCCGCGAGCGGGTGACGGCGCGGCCCGGCGAGACGATCCACATCTCGCCTGCGGTGGATGCGGTGCATCTGTTCAATCCGGCGACTGGGATGCGGCTCAATTGAGTACCACCACAGCGATCGCCTGGAGCCCGGTCCGCAAGCCCGCCACGCGGCTGCAGCTCCTGTTCGACAACAAGGCGTTCCTGATAACCATCTGCCTGCTGCCGACGGCCGGGTTGCTGCTTGTGTTCCTTACCTATCCGCTCGGTCTCGGGATCTGGCTCGCGTTCACCGACACGCAGATCGGGCGCTCGGGAGTGTGGGTCGGCCTCGACAATTTCGACAGCCTATTCCACGACCGTATCTTTCTGAACTCGGTCTGGAACACGATCTTCTACACCGCGACCGCGACCGCCGGGAAGTTCGCCCTCGGGCTGTGGCTGGCTTTGCTGCTGAACCACAGCCTGCCGTTCAAGTCGATCATCCGGGCGGTGATCCTGCTGCCGTGGATCGTTCCCACCGTGCTATCGGCGATCGCGTTCTGGTGGATCTACGACCCGCAATTCTCCATCGTCTCCTACGTGATCGTCGACGTGCTGCATCTGCGCACGCACTACATCGACTTCCTGGGCACGCGCTGGCACGCGAGGTGGAGCCTGGTCGCGGCCAACATCTGGCGTGGCATCCCGTTCGTGGCGATCAGCCTGCTGGCCGGACTGCAGACGATCTCGCCCTCGCTGTACGAGGCGGCGCTGCTGGACGGCGCCTCGTCGTGGGCGCGGTTCCGCCACATCACGGTGCCGCTGCTGATGCCGATTCTGGCCGTGGTGCTGACGTTCTCGGTGCTGTTCACCTTCAGCGACTTCCAGCTGGTCTACGCGATCACCCGCGGCGGCCCGATCAACTCCACCCACCTGATGGCGACGCTGGCGTTTCAGCGCGGCATTCCGGGTGGACAATTGGGCGAGGGTGCGGCGATCGCGGTGTCGATGATCCCGTTCCTTCTGCTCGCGACGCTCATCAGCTATTTCGCGCTGGCTCGACGCAAGTGGCAGCAGGGCGGCAGCGATGAGTGAGGTCACCGCCGCCCTGACGGAGGCAGAAACCGGCAGCCTGGCGGATGGCCGCGAAACCGCCGTGATGTCGTGGGACAACCGCGCGCGGCGAATGGTCACGATCTATCTGCCGCTCGCCTGCTTCATGCTGGTGCTGCTGTTTCCATTCTACTGGATGACGATCACGGCGTTCAAACCGGACGCTGAACTGCTGGACTACAAGCATCACAATCCGTTCTGGATCGACTCGCCGACGCTCGAGAACATTCGCAAGCTGCTGTTCGACACCGAGTATCCGCGCTGGCTGCTGACGACGATGAGCGTCGCGGCCGGCGCAACCGTGTTGTCCCTGTTCGCGAGCGTGCTCGCCGCCTACGCGATCCAGCGGCTGCGGTTCAAAGGTGCAAGCTATGTCGGGCTCGCGATCTACCTCGCCTACCTGGTGCCCCCCACCATCCTGTTCATTCCTCTGGCGTCGATGGTCTTTCAGTTCGGGTTATTCGACTCGCCGTGGGCGCTGGTGCTGACCTACCCGACGGTGCTGATCCCGTTCTGCACCTGGCTGCTGATCGGTTACTTCAAGTCGATCCCGTACGAACTGGAGGAGTGCGCGCTGATCGATGGGGCGAGCCGGCTGCAGATCCTGTGGCGGATCACGCTGCCGCTGGCCGTGCCGGGCCTGATTTCGGCCGGCATCTTCGCCTTCACGCTCTCGTGGAACGAGTTCATCTACGCGCTCGCGTTCATCTCGTCGTCCGAGAAGAAGACGGTTCCCGTGGCGATCCTGACGGAATTGGTGCAGGGCGACGTTTACCAGTGGGGTTCGCTCATGGCCGGCGCCTTGCTGGGGTCGTTGCCAGTGGCGATCCTGTATTCGTTCTTCGTCGAATACTACGTCTCGAGTTTGACCGGCGCGGTCAAGGAGTAGCTCGTGCTCGATCGAGGGTTTGCGCCAGAAATTTCGGTGGCGCCGGCCGCCAAGCGGGTGGCTTACTGCCCCGGAGTCGAGGAGAGACCGATTGAACCGTATGCTGGAGGGCAAGGTGGCGCTGGTCACCGGGGCAGGGCGGGGCCTGGGCCGCGCGTTCGCCGCACACCTGGCCGGGCTGGGCTGCTCCGTGGCGGTGCACGGCATGCGCGAGCACGGCCCGGCGGAATACGGCGAGGGCACGACGCTGACCGACACCGCGCGGGAGATCGCGGCCGCGCATGACGTCCGGACGATCCGGGTGCTCGCCGATCTGACCCTGGTGGAAGACGCCGAACGCGCAATGGTCGAGGCCACCGCCCAGCTAGGCCCAGTCGATATCCTGGTGCACAACGCCGGTGGGGACATTGCCCAGGCCGGCGGCAAGCCCGACCCGAATGACGCCGTGATGATCAAGCCGGAGGATGTCCGCTCCGTGCTCGATCGCAACCTCCTGAGTACCATCTTCGTCTGCCAGCAGGCGGCGCGAGGCATGATGCAGCGGCGCAGCGGCCGGATCATCACGATCGCCTCGACCGCAGCCTTCGGCGGCCGGTCGAACGGAGCGATCTACGCGACCGCGAAGGCGGCCGCGGTCCAGTACTCGCGCTGCCTCGCCGCCGAGTTGCGCCCGTTCAACGTGACGGTGAATATTCTCGCACCCGGCGATACCCGCACCGGCCGGTTCCTCGGCACGAGGGCGGTGGACCCGGCGCGGTTGGTGGAAGGCGGCACGCTGGAGCGCATCGCCCTGGTGGACGAAGTGGCGCGGGCGGTAGAGTTCTTCGCCGGCCCGCTGGGTGAATTCGTCAGCGGACAGGTCGTACGGGTGGATGGCGGGGGGCAGTGCATACCGGCCTAGAACCGCTAGGATACGGCTTGCGCGATCGACCGACCATCTCCAGGAGAAGCCTCACGTGAAGCGTCGTACCCTACTGGCCTCGGCCACCGCTGTTCTTGCCGCATCGGCCGTGTCGCGGGCGCAGTCCAGGACGACGCTGCGCTTCATCCCGCAAGCCGATCTCTCCATCGTCGATCCGCACTTCAACACCGCCTACGTCACCCGCAACCACGCCTACATGGTCTACGACACGCTGTACGGCCTCAACGGCAAGTTGCAGCCCTCGGGCCAGATGGTCGCCGGGCATGTCGTGGAAGAAGACGGCAAGCGCTGGACCCTGACGCTGCGCGACGGCCTGAAATGGCACGATGGCACGCCGGTGCTGGCGCGGGACTGCGTGGCCAGCATCCGGCGTTGGGGCGCCAAGGACGTCTACGGCCAGACGCTCCTCTCCGCCACCGACAGCCTGGAAGCGCCCGACGACACGCGTATCGTCTTTCGCCTCAAATACCCCTTCCCCCTGCTGCCCGACGCGTTGGGCAAGTCCGGCGTGTACATGCCGGCCATGATGCCGGAGCGTCTCGCCCGCACCGATCCCGGGACCCAGGTGAGCGAAGTCACCGGCAGCGGCCCGTTTCGCTTCCTCGCCGACGAGCGTGTCTCCGGGTCTCGCGCGGCCTACGCCAAGTTCGACGGCTACGTGCCGATGCCGGCCGGCACGCCCGACTTCACCTCGGGCCCGAAAATCGTCCATCTCGACCGCGTCGTCTGGACCACTGTCCCCGACCCGGCCACCGCCGCCGCCGCCCTCCAGGCCGGCGAGGCCGACTGGTGGGAATACGCCTCGGCCGACTTGCTGCCGCTGCTGCGACGGAACGACAAGATCACCGCCCGCGTGCAGGACCCGATCGGGCAGGCCGCCCTGTTGCGGATGAACTGGCTCCAGCCGCCCTTCGACAACCCGGCCATCCGCCGCGTCGTGCTCAACGCCGTCATCCAGTCGGACTACCTGACCGCGATGCTGGGCGATGACACCGCACTCTGGCACCAGCCGATGGGCGCGTTCACCCCCGGCACGCCGCTCGCCAACGACGCCGGGTTGTCGGCCATCACGGCGCCGCGGGATTTCGCGGCCCTGAAACGGCAGATGACCGAGGCCGGTTACAAGGGCGAGCGGGTTGCGCTCATCGTGCCGACCGACTTCCCGAACCTCAAGGCGCTGGCCGACGTGGGCGCCGACATGCTCCGCCGCCTCGGCATGAACGTCGACTATCAGGCGATGGACTGGGGTACGCTGCTGACCCGGCGTGCCAGTCAGGCGCCGGTGGATCACGGCGGCTGGAGCCTGTTCTTCACCTTCAGCGCCGGGGCAGACATGGCGACCCCGGCCGGCCAGCTGATGATGCGCGGCACGGGGGAGAAGGCCTGGTTCGGCTGGCCCACCGACCCCGAACTCGAACGCCTGCGCGACGCCTGGTTCGCAGCCCCCGGTCTTGCGGACCAGCAGCAGGTTGCGCGCGAGCTCCAGTCGCGCGTGTTCCAAACGGTCCCGTTCGTACCGTTGGGTCAGTACTTCCAGCCGACGGCCTATCGCAAGACCGTCCACGGCATGTTGGACGGCTTCGCCACGTTTTGGAACATCACGCTGGACGCGTAAGCCGTCGCCTGCCGCTACGGAATCAGCCGATCGGCGCGCAACCGGGCAAACAGCTCGTAGAACGCATCGTCGGTCGCCTGGTATTCGGTGAACCCGAGACGCCGGCTCTTGCTCATGTCGGTCACCACCTCGATCGGCCGGCCAAGATCCGCGTCGGTGTGCCAGGGCGACGCCAGGCGATCGAGTTCGGCCACGGCGAGCCCCTCGCGCTCGGCAAGCCGCTTCCAGACCTCGGCATCCGTGGCCATCTGCGCCTGCAGCGGGCGGACCTCGCCATCGAACGGCACGAAATCGAGGCCGAACCACTCGGCGATGCGTGCCCACATCCAGCTCCACCGGAACACGTCGCCGTTGACGATATTGAAGGCCTGGTTGCGCGCCGCCGGCGTCTCGGTCGCCCACAGCAGATGTTTGGCCAGCTGCCGCGCATCGGTCATGTCGGTCAGCCCGTTCCACTGCACCGCCGAGCCGGGAAAGCGGAACGGGCGGCGCGTCTCGCGGCAGAGCGTGGCATAGACGGCCAGCGTGGTGCCCATGTTCATCGCGTTGCCGACCGCCGCGCCGATGATCGTGTGCGGACGGTGCACGCTCCAGCCGAAGCCGTCGCGCGCGGCGGCAGCGAACACCTCGTCCTCCTGCGCGTAGTAGAAGTTCTCCACGTCGAGCCGGCCTTGCTCCTCGCGGAACGGTGTCTGCGGCAGCACGCCGTGGCCATACGCCTCGAATGGGCCGAGGTAGTGCTTGAGCCCGGTCACCAGGGCGACGTGGCTTGTGGCGCCGCCGGGCCGCGCGGCGTCCAGCAGGTTGCGAACCATGGCGGCGTTGACGCGGATGTTCTCCGCCTCGGTGGCCTGTCGCAGCCAAGTGGTGATGAATACGGCGTCCGCGTGCACGTCGGCCAGGGCCGCGGCGGTGGCGGTCGCGTCCTGCAAATCGGCCGCGACCGGGCGCACGCCGGGCTGCGCGGTCGGCCGGCGGGCGAGGCCGTAGACGGTCCAGCCGCGCTCCACCAACAGCGCCGCCGTCGCGCTGCCGACGATCCCGCTCGCCCCTACCACCAATGCCGTGTTGGCCATGTCCCTGGTCCCGTCCCGTGCTCGCCCGTCACCTAGGCCATTTACCCGGCATGTTGTAGACGGCACCAATTGGGTCCCTAGGCACCTCGGAGTAACCACCAATGCAGCCCGGCAGTCTCGAAGTGGAGTGGCGGGAGGATTGTGCGCCGCGGCGGGTGCTCGAGGTGTTCGCCACCAAGTGGACCAGCATGATCCTGCACACGCTGCACGCCCGGCACGCCGGCGCCGCCCGGACCGGCGTGCTGCAGCGCAGCCTGCCGGGCATTTCCAAGAAGATGCTGACCCAGACCCTGCGCGAGATGGAGGGCAGTGGGCTCGTCACCCGGCACGTCCAAGGCACGATCCCGCCCGCCGTCGAATACCGGCTGACGCCATTGGGCCAGCGCTTCGTCGAGCCGGTCGAGCTACTCTATGCCTGGGGGCGGGACAACGAGGACGCGCTGGATCAACTCGGCCGCCGGGCGACGTCGCGGCGGTAGCTTCAGCCGACGGCGCGGGCCGGCAGGGCGGCGGCCCCGTCCAGGCTTGCGATCCGCCGGGTGGTGGCGTGGGCCGCCTCGATCACGTCCGGGGCGAACTCCGCCAGCCGTTTCAGATCGCGGTGCTCCGTCGCGACCGCGAGCATCAGGCTGCCGAGCACCTCGTTCTTGCTGTTGAAGATCGGCGCCGCGATCGACGCGACCCCGGGCTGGAACTCCGCCTGCGTTTGCGCGAAGCCCGCATCACGGATCGCCTTCAGCCGCAGGCGGAACTCGTCCCAGGAGGCCCCGAGCCCGGCCGCAGTGATCGCCGGCGTCTGCTTCTGGAAGATGCGACGCAGTTGGTGCGGCGGAAGATGGGCGAGGATGGCCTTCGCCGAGGCCCCGGCAACCAGTGGCCGCTTCTGGCCCCGGCTGAACAGTTGGGGCGGTCCGTCGGCCGACAGCTCGCGCCGGACGCAAACGACGGAGTCACTGTACAGTATCGACAGCACGGCACTGTGACCGGTGCGCTGGTGCAGGTCCCGGATGACCGGGCTGCCGGCGATGAAGACGGGGTCGGACAACCGCACCGTGCGGTCGAGCTCGAGCACGCGCGGACCCAGCATATACGAGCCAGCGCCGACCCGGGTCAGCAGCCCGGCCGTCTGTAACGCCTTGATGTGACGATAGCCGGTGGACGAGGCACCCTCGAGGAATTGGATGAGTGCTTCGGAGGTCCAGACGGGGGTCTCGGGGGTGAATAGGTCGAGGAGGGCGAGAGTGCGCTCAAGCGCCGGCATGGAGTGTCCTTCGAAAACTCAAATGAAAGTTTCCCAAATGGATGGACTTCCACTGTTAACTGGTCTTACTATACTGGTATAGGCTTTATAGCGCAGCCCAACCCGGCGAGAAGGCGGGATGCTTGAGGAGAGGGGCATGGACGAAGCAACTGCCGGCTTTCCCGCGTGCGATTCGCATTTTCACGTGTTTGGGTCGAAGGGCACGTATCCGACCGGCGGCGACCTCCGCTACGAGCCACCCGTTGCTACGCTTAAACTGTATTTGGCCCACGCCCGCGCGCTCGGGTTGCAGCGGTTCGTCTTCGTGCAACCGAGCGCCTACGCGCAGGACAATTCCTGCATGCTGGACGCCATGCGCGCGCTCGACCCGGCGATCCGGCGCGGCATCGTCGACATCGACGAGAACGCGCCCGACGAACTCCTGGCCGATCTGGACGCACTCGGCGTGCGCGGGGTTCGCATCAACGTCCGCCCGATCGAGCCGCCGACCGCCGGCCTTGCAGCCAGGCTCATGCCACGCGTCAACGGGCTGGCCGCGCGGCTGGTGAATGTCGGCTGGCATCTCGACTTCCTGCTGCCCGGGTGGCTGACGGCGGAGCTGCTGCCGGTGCTGCGGGATCTGCCGGTGCCGTTCTCGATCGCGCACATGGGCATGTTCCTGGCCGCGGACGGCGTGGCCAATCCGAGTTTTCAGGGCCTGCTGGACCTGCTGCGCAACGGGCGCGGCCATGCCTGGATCAAGCTGACCGGCCAGTATCGCATCTCCCAACGCGAGGACTACGCCGACATCGCACCGATGGCACGCGCCCTGTTCGAAGCGGCGCCGGGCCGGCTGCTATACGGCAGCGACTACCCGCATCTGTCGTTCGGCCAGCACAGCACCGAGCGCCTGTTCCAACTGCTGACCGAGTGGTTCCCCGACCCGGCGGACCGCCACCGTGTGCTCGTGACGAACCCGGCCGAGCTATACCGGTTCGACGCCGGCGCTGCAGAATGACCGACGCCTCGGCTGCCAACCGGCCGGGGCTGCTCTCCACGACCGACGACGGTCGCGAAGCGGCGATCCTGCGCCGGGTCTCGCTTCGGCTGGTGCCGTTCCTGCTCGTCGCCTATCTCGTGGCGGTGATCGACCGGACCAATGTCGGGTTCGCCAGCATCCAGATGAACCACGACATCGGGATGACCGGGGCGGCCTTCGGCTTCGCCGGCGGCATCTTCTTCCTGAGCTACTTCGCGTTCGAGATCCCGAGCAATCTCGCCCTGCAGCGCTTTGGCGCGAGCAAGTGGCTGGCGCGGGTCATGATCTCGTGGGGGATCGTCGCGGGTGCCACCGCCTTCGTCACCGGCCCGACCGGCTTCCTCGTCATGCGCGTAATTCTCGGCGCTGCCGAGGCGGGATTCTTTCCGGGCGTGATCCTGTACATGACGTACTGGTTTCCCTCGCGATACCGCGCCCGCATGATGGGCTGGTTCATCCTCTCGGTTCCGGCCTCCGGCATCGTCGGTTCGCCGCTCTCGGGCGCGCTGCTCGAAGCCGATGGGTTCCTCGGCCTGCACGGCTGGCAGTGGTTGTTCCTGATGGAGGCTGTGCCGGCCGTGCTGCTCGGCATCGTCGCCATCTGGTGGCTGACGGACCGGCCGGAAAAGGCACTCTGGCTGAGCGCTGCCGATCGCGAGTTGCTGGCGCTACGCCTGTCGGAGGATCGGCAGGCTCTGGCGTCCCGGCAGATCGAGCATCTGTCGTTCTGGCGGCTGGTCACCAATGGGCGCGTGCTGATGCTCACCTTGATCTGCGCGAGCACGGTGACGATCAGCGCCATGCTCGGCATCTATCAGCCGCTGATCATCAAGGGCTTCGGCGTTGGCAATTTCGCGACGGGTTTGCTCAACGCGCTGCCCTATATCGTCGCCTGCATCGCGATGGTCGTGTGTGGCCGCCACTCCGACCGGACAGGGGAGCGGATCTGGCACAACGCGATCCCCATGCTCGCCGCGGTGGTGGCCATGCTGCTGACGCTCGTGGCGCCCGGGTTGCTGCTGAACATGGTGCTCCTGGTCGTGATCATCTCCGGCACCTTCGCCTGCAAGGGCCCGTTCTGGGCGCTGGCGAGCGAGGCGTTGCCGCCGTCGATGGCCGCGGTCGCGATCGCCGAGATCAACGCGCTGGGCAGCTTGCCGGGCTTCGGAGCTTCCTATCTGATCGGCGCGATCCGGCAGTCGACCGGCAGCTTCCCGCTCTCGATCATGCCGATCGCGGCGCTCTGTTTTGCCGGGGTGGTCGGTGTGCTGATCGTCGGCCGCCAAACCCGGCGCAGAGATGTGCCGCCCGGCGAAGTACCCTTGGCAACACCCTGAGCAGGAGACGTGACATGCCGTCGAAGATGAGCACGCTGTCGGCCGGTCTTGCGCCGCTCGATGTCGGCCTGATGGTCCCGGCGAACAACACCACCATGGAACGCGAGCTCCTGGGCTGGCTGCCATCCGGCTCGACCTGCCAGACGCTGCGCATTCCCCGCGGCAAGGGGCTGTTGACGCGCGAGACGGTGCCCGCCTACCAGGCCGCGTCGCTGACGGTGGCGGAGGATTTCGCGCACGGGCTCGACATCATCGTCTACGGCTGCACGGCCGCGAGCTTCATCGCCGGGCTGCAGGCGGACGAGGCCTTGGCGGACCAGCTCGCGTCCATGCACGCAACGCCCGTGATCACCGCGACCGCGTCGATGCTGGCGGAGCTCGGGGAAGCCGGCGCGAAAACTGTCGGATTGGTCACGCCGTATTCGGACGAGGTGAACGCCTCGCTCACGGCCGTGCTCGCGGATGCCGGCATCACCGTGACGCAGGTCGAGCGCCTGCCAGCGCCCGATGTCGAGGCGCTCGGCCGGTTGACCGCGGAGGATGCCGCGGGCGCGGCCTGCCGCCTCGCCGGCAGCCGGATGGATGCAGCCTTCATCGCGTGCTCGCAATTGCCGACGGCAGCGATCCTGGCACGGGTCAGCGAGACGCTGGGTGTGCCGGTGTTCTCCTCCATCCAGGGGAGCGCCGCGCAGGCGATGAAGCGGGCCGGCGCGCGCAGCGAAACACTAAATGCCATGACCGGTGCAGCATGACAGAGTCCCTGAGAGAGATGCTCGCGGCCGGCAAGCCGGTGCTTGGCATAAACGTCCGCGCCAGCCGGTCGGCCGACGTGGCCCGCATCGCCAAGACCAGCGGCCACCAATTCCTGTTCATCGACTGCCAGCACGCCATCTTCGACCTCGAGACGATCGCGCACATGGCGCAGGCGGCCCACGCGATCGGCATCCCCGCTTTGGTCCGCGTGCGCAGCGTCGCCGACCCCGACGTGTCGCTGCTGCTCGACAACGGCGTGAGCGGCGTCGTGTTCCCCGACGTGAACACGGCCGGGGACGCACGGCGCGCCGTGGCGGCCGCCCGCTTCGCACCGATCGGCCGCCGGTCCGTAGGTGGCGCCTACGCCCGGTTCGACTTCCGCGCGATGCCTACCGGCGAGTTGATGCAGCGCCTGAACGACGAGACGCTGCTGGTCTGCATGATCGAGACCACCGAGGGGATTGGCGAACCTGGACGCGATCGCGGCCGTGCCCGGCATCGACGTGCTGCATGTCGGCTCCAACGACCTGCTGGCCGACATGGGCAAGCCCGGCCAGTTCGACTGCCCTGAGATCGTGGATGCCCAGGCGCGGGTGATCGCGGCGGCGCGGGCGAACGGCAAATTCGCCGGCTGCGGCGGCAACCGCGACGTCGTGCGGCAGGCCGCTGCGATCCGCGCCGGCGCGTTGTTCGTCACGACGCAGACCGACATCGCCTTCATGATGACGGCAGCGTCCCAGTGGGTTCGCGGCGTGCGTGAGGCGCTCGAGTAGACGCATGACGGAGAGGCCAGCGGGCCCTCCGCCACGCTTCGTCAGTCGGCCATCGACAGACCAGTCGACGTCGCCATTCGCTGGGCAACGGCGGCATCGTAGAGCGCCTGCTCCTCCTGCTTGTGCTTGACGCTGAAGCGGATGAGTGCCGCGCCGCAGGCACAGATGACCGCAGCGATGCCCAGCACCATGAAGCAGAACTGCGGCTGGCCGGTCGCCCGCAGCAGCAGGCCGGCCGCCACGCCACCGATGTTGCCGCCGGCGCCGATCACGCCGCAGACCCCGCCGAGCACCTTGCGGTCGATGAACGGCACCAGCGCATACAGCGAGCCGCATGCCATGTGCGTGAACAGTCCGAACACGAGCATCATCGACACCGCCATCACCGCAGTGCCGGCCTGCGAGAACGCAATGAGGAACACGCCCTCGCCGATCATCAGGCTGAACAGCAACCAGGTCCGCCCGTCCAGGCCGCGCGTCTTGGCGACCTTGTCGGACAGCAGGCCGCCGACCGCGCGTGCGAACAACGCCAGCAGGCCGAACGCACCGACCGCGAAACCGGCGTTCTCGATCGTCATCGAATAGCGGTTGAAGTAGTATGTGACGGCAATCGAGTGCACGAAAAGCTCGACGCCGAACGACGCCCCGTAGCAGGCGGCCAGTAGCCAGACGCGGTAGTTCTTGGATGCCGCGGCCATCGTGGCCAGGCCGCCCTTCTTGCCGACATCGGTCGAGATGCCCTGGCGGCGCAGGTCCGAGAAGTTGCCCTCCGGCGTGTCCTGCGTGAACTTCCAATACAGCACGGCGGTGACGAGCATCAGCACCGCCGGCAGGATCTGGGCGTAGCGCCAGGCCATGGCGGTGCTCAGGCCATAGGCAGCCACGCCCGCGAGCACGATCGGCATCACGCTCTGGGTGACACCGCCGCCGGCATTGCCCCAGCCGCCGACGGTCGCGTTGGCTGTGCCGACGACGTTGGGCGCGAACATCACCGAGGTGTGGAACTGGGTGATGACGAAGCTCGCGCCGATGATGCCGATCAGGAGGCGGAACACCAGGAACGACGTGTAGTCCCAGGCGAACGCGATGCCGATGACCGGGATCGCGCCCAGGGTGAGCAGCACGGTGTAGGTCAGCCGCGGGCCATACTTGTCGCACATCGGCCCGATGGCGAAGCGGGCGAGCACGGTGGCGAACACGCCGGCGATGCCGATCGAGTAGACCTGGTCGTTCGTCAGCTTGAGGTCGCCCTTGATGACGGGCATCAGCGGCGCGGTCGCGAACCAAGCGAAGAAGCAGACGAAAAAGGCAATCCACGTGAGGTGGAACGCCCGCATTTGCGGCGTGCGGAGGCTGAACAAGTCGATCCGAGTGGCTTTGGCAGAAATCATCTCACTGGTTCCCGATCAAATATTGTAAGTCTCTCACCTCAGTCTGAGATGCCGAGCTTGGCGGCGATGGCCAGCAGAAGCTGGTGGTTCTTCTGCATCATGGCCGCATTGGCCTTCAGGAGACGGTTGTTCGTCTCCAGCAATGCGTTGTTGGCGTGCAAAACCTCAACGTTCTCCGTAAGAACCATAGAGTTGCCCGCGAGGATGCTGCTGTTCTTCGCCAGAACAAGATTGGTGGCTTCGATCGAATCACAGTCTGACATGGGCGTGGTCCAGGAAGTCGCCCGGCGAACCAGAGCGGATTGACACTTCCTACCCACGGCCTTGTGGGCATCGACGCGCTGTGCGTTGGCGAGCCGGGGTCACGCCTTTGTGTACCCAGCGCCGACAAAGCAGCTTTCGTGCCAAAGCATCCCCTGTGGTGCGGTCCTTGCGAGTTCCGGGGATTGGAGATCACCGCATGACGTCTGCCTTGGTACTATCCAGCGCTGGCCCAAACGCGCCGGCGCTTACTGACGACCTGCTGGCCGTGGGTATCGAAGCAACCTTAATGCCCGAACGCACAACATTAGTGCAGGCTGCCATCGAAATTGCACCCGACTTGATCATTTGCTTCGATCCGGCCCCGACCCCGGCTTTGTTCGGGCAGTTTTCAGCCGTCTGGACGTCGGCACCCCGGCCCGTGGCCATGTTCACCACCGACCCCGATGCCGAAAAGATCGCGCTCGCGATGCGGTCCGGGATCCATGCCTACGTCGTGGCCGGGTATGGCAAACACCGCCTGCGCTCCGTCATCCATCTGGCGCAGGCTCGCTTCCGCGAGGACAGTCAGCTTCGCAAGGAGTTGTCCGACGTCCAGCGGCGCTTCGACGAGCGCAAGTTGTTGGACCGGGCGAAAGGCATCCTGATGGGCGCCCGCAACCTGCGGGAGGAAGAAGCCTACCGCGCGCTGCGAAGTGCCGCGATGGCCACCAAGCAGCGGATCGGCGAACTGGCCCAGATGGTGATCGACTCCGCCCACTATGCCGAGGCCGTCAACCGGGCGGGGCAACTCCGCATGCTCTCGCAGCGCCTGGTGAAACTCTACGCGCTCAAATGCGCCGGGGTCAGCCCGGCCGAGACCGAGCGCCTGTTCCGCGACACCGACACGCAGATCGAGACCGTATTGGCGACCCTCGGCCGCAACCTGTCCCATCCCACCTTTGGCGACCTGCTCGCGTCGTTGTCCGCCCCATGGACGCGGCTGCGTGCCCTGGCTGGAAATGGCGGTCGCCTGGACAGCCTCGAGCGGGTCGACGCGCTTGCGGAGGAAATGCTCGACCACAGCGAGCGCCTCACCGCCAACCTCGAGGTGCCGGCCTTCGCGAACGCCCTGCACGCGATCAACGTCGCCGGGCGGCAGCGCATGCTATCGCAACGGCTGGCGAAACAGGCCGTTATGCTGGCGTTGCTGCCGCGGCTGAAACCGGGCCTGCTCGCGATGCATGACGGGACCGCGAGGGAGCTCGAGGATGGCCTCGTCTTCCTGCGCGCCCTGCCGCTGACCAATGCGGAGATCACCCGCGAAATGGAGGCGACCGCCGAGATCTGGCAACAATTCAAGGCTGCCTTGTCGATGCGGGACGCAGCGGAGGGACGCGAGCGGATCGCCACGTCGAGCGAGCAGTTGCTGGGATGTTTCGACCGGATCACCGATCAGTTGGAGCGAGCGATCCAGGCCTTCACCTGAGTCACGGCGAAGTGGTCAGGCCGGCGGCCAGAAACCCTCCGTCGGCGGCGAGCACGTGGCCGGTGATGTAGGACGCATCGTCGGAACAGAGAAACACCGCCGCGCCGGCCATTTCGTCCGGGCGGCCGTAGCGCCGCAGGATGGTTTGCTCGTGCCATTTCTCTCGCACGGCCGGGGTGTGGACCGCGTCCGTCAACGGGGTGGAGATCGGTCCGGGTGCCAGGACGTTCACGCGGATTCCGTACGCGGCCAGATCCACCGCCATGACCTTGCTGAGCAGCACGACGCCGCCCTTGGACGCGCCATAGGCCGAGCGACCGACATTGCCGATCACGCCGGAGACGCTCGCAATGTTCAAGATCGCGCCGCCACCGCTGTCCCGCATGACCCGGGCGGCGCGCTGCCCGACGATGAAGCTGCCGCGCAGGTTGATCGCGATGATGCGGTCGAACGTCTCGAGCGTGGTTTCCAGGAACGGGACATCGGCACCGATGCCGGCGGAGTTCACCAGGCAATCCAGCCGGCCATACTTGGCGACGACCGCACTCACGAGCCGGTCTACGCTCGCCGGGTCGGCGACATCGGTTTGAAACGGTGCCACCCGGCCGTCGGCGAGCTCAGCGGCGTCCGTGGCCAGGTCGGCGGCGATGACCCGGGCGCCCTCATCTGCAAACCGGTGCGCGATGGCGTCGCCGATCCCCGACAGCCCGCCCGTCACGATCGCGACCTTGTTCGCCAGGCGCATGCTACCCTCCGTTAAAGGAAGCCGGTCGAAAGCCATGGGACTGCCGCCACGAGGATCAACCCCACGAGCAGCGCACCGAGATACGGCCAGATGCGGCGCATGCCGGCATCGGGGTTGATCCGGCCGACTGCACAGGCCGCATAGTAGCCGACGCCGAATGGCGGGGCGAACAGGCCGAGGCCCATCGACAGCACGGCGACCATTGCGTAGTGCACCTCGTTCACACCCACGCCGCGTGCGATGGGAAACAGCAGCGGCCCGAACAGCACCATGGCGGGGATGCCTTCGAGCACGCTTCCCAACACGATGAAGGCGACGATCGACACGGCGAGAAAGCCGAAGCGGCCACCCGGCAGCGCCTGCATCGCAGCAGCCAGGCTGTGGGAGAAACCGGATTGCGTGAGCGCCCAGGCCATGCAAGTCGCGGCGCCGATGATGAACAGGATCGCCCCCGATAGCGCGGCAGTATCCACCAGCATGGGGTAGATGCGGCGCCAATCGAACCGGCGATAGATGACGATCCCGGCGACGACGCTATAGGCGATGCCTACGGTCGATACCTCGGTCGCGGTCGTGACACCTTCGATCACCGAGGCCCGGATCACCACCGGCAGCACCAGCGCGGGCAGCGCCACCAGGAAGCTGCCCGCGATCAATCGCACCGGCGCGCGGCGGGCTTCGATCGTGGCGGTACGGCGCGCGCGATACCAGGCCACTCCGCCGAGCGCCACGGCCAGTACGAGCGCTGGCACTAGGCCGCCAGTGAAGAGTGCGGCGATGGAGACGCCGGTGGTGGAGCCGATCGCGATCAGCACGATCGACGGCGGGATCGTCTCGCTCATCGCCCCGGAGGCGGAGAGGAGGGAGACCATCTCCCCCTCGTCGATGCCGCGACGTTTCATCTCGGGGAACAGCACGGGCGCCACCGCCGCCATGTCCGCCGCCTTGGAGCCGGAGATGCCGGAGATGAGATACATGGCGCCGAGCAAGACGTAGTTCAGCCCGCCGCGCACATGGCCGAGCAGCGCCACCAGGAAGCCCACCATGGCCGCGGCCATGCCCGTCATCTCGATGAGCGCACCGAGCAGAACGAATAGCGGCACGGCGAGCAGGATCAGCGAGCTCATGCCCTCGTCCATGCGGCTGACCACGATGGAGAGGGGTGCGCTGGTCGTGGTTGCGAGATAGGAGAAGGTCGCCAGCCCGAAGGAAAATCCTATCGGCACGCCGGACAGAACGCAGAGCACCAGCAGCCCCACGAAGAACACGACGAGATTCCAGTGGCCCATCGCCCGCAGCGCCGGGCTGCCGAGAACCATCAATCCGCCGAGGACGAGCAGGATCACCGCCGCGATGGCGACGTCGCTCCAGCGCAGCCGGGCGAGTTGCAAGGCGCTGAGTACCAGCATGAGTGCGAAGCCCACGGGCAATGCCCCCGCGCGCACCATGTCGGACCAGCCGAGCGCCGGCGTTTCGATGAACCACTGGTCCGAAGCGTAGTCGACCGCGTGCGGCACGACGAGGAGCAGAAACAGGATCGCGGCCCCGACCGCGAGCGCCTGCAACATCGCCTGCAAGCGCGGCGAGACGGCACTGACCAGGGCGGTAAGCCGCATGTGCTGCTGCCGTTGCAGCGCGATGACGGAGCCCAGCATGGCGAGCCAGAGGAACATGATGGATGCCAGCTCGTCCGACCAGACGAGCGGCGCATGCAACACGAACCGGAATACGACGCCGGTCAGCAGGATTACGGTTTCGGCCAGCACGATGGCAGCGGCGACGGCCTCCACCAGGCGGGTCAACAGCCGCTCCCCGGTGTTCATGACCGCCACCAGCGCGCCGGCCGTGCCCGTTCGTCGCGGCAGGGCTTGCTGGACGATGGTCACGAGAGCGGGCCTACGACGCCCTCCAACGTGGTCCAGGCTTCATCACCGAACCGCCGCTTCCACTCGGTATAGAAGCCGGCCCGGCGCAGCACGTCGCGGAACGCCACCGGGTCGGTGTCGTTGAACTTGAGGCCCTTGGCCGCGAGCTGTGCCTGCAGATCGGCGTTCAATTTAGCGACGTCGACCCGTGCCTCGGTCACGGCCTGACCGAATTCCCGGGTCGCAATGTCCTGCATCGGTTGCGGCAGTTGGCCGAACGCCCGCTTGTTGGTCAGCAGCCAGAAGCCGTCCCACATGTGGTTGGTCATGGAGCAGTAGGTCTGCACTTCGTACAGCTTGGCGGTGTCCACCACGGAGAGTGGGTTTTCCTGGCCGTCGGCAACCTTGGTCTGCAACGCGGAATAGGTCTCGTTGAAGCTGATCGTGGTGGGGGAGGCGCCGAATGCCGTGAACATGGACGTCCACAGCGCCGAGGGCGGCACACGGATCTTCATCGCCTTGAGGTCGTCGGGCGAGTGGATCGGCTTCACGCTCGATGTGATCTGGCGGTAGCCGCTGTCGAAGATATGCGGGAACGCCATCAGGCCGCGCTTGTCGATCTCCGCGCGCACCAATGCGCCCAACTTGCCATCCATCGCGGCGAACACTTGGTCCGTGTCCTTGAAGGCAAACCCTACGCCGTTGATCGCTGCGAGTGGCACGAGCGTGGACAAGATGAGGCCGGACAGCGTGAAGAACTGGATGGCGCCCGAACGCACTTGGCTCAGCATGTCGGGATCGCTGCCGAGTTGGCTGTTGGGGAACAGCTCGATCTCCAATTGGCCGTTCGTCGCGGCCTTGATACGCTCGATCGCCGCCGCGATGCGCACGTTCATGGGATGGACACTGGGCAGGTTGGTGGCGAATTTGTAACTGAAATCGGCGGCCCGCACCGGCCGTGTGCAAATCGATACGAGCGGCAAGGCAACGGCGCCGGTGAGTAGTACGCGGCGTTGGATCGCGATCATGTGGCCAGGCTCCCTCTCGGCCTATTACTGTCCATGACAGGGACCAGGTTCGGCTCGACTCTTGTTCACGGTTGTGCTGTGTAAACAGGAAAATACCTGCTGCTGCAAGCTGTCATCTGGCCCACATTACTGCAGTGCACAACAACCAGATGCGTGTCGGTGCACAAGACGGAGGAGATGGTATCGTGAGCGAAGCAAGCATCGTCGGCTGGTCGCACAGTCCGTTCGGTAAATTGGAGGAGCCCGACGTCGAGGCGCTGATGGGCCGCGTCGTTGCCGCGGCGATCGCCGATGCCGGGTTGCAGCCGTCCGAGATCGATGCCGTGTTCGTCGGCAATTACAACGGCGGCTTCTCGCGCCAGGACTTCCCGAGTTCGCTGCCGATGCTGTCGGTGCCGGAGCTACGGTTCAAACCCTCCACGCGTTATGAGAATGCTTGCGCCACCGGGTCGAGTGCCATCTTCGCCGCGCGGGATTACATCGCCGCCGGGCGCGGCCGCATCGCGCTGGTGATCGGGGTGGAGAAGATGACGGCAACCCCCGGCCCGCAGATCGGCGACATCCTGCTCGGTGCCTCCTACCGCCGGGAGGAGGCGGACATCCAGGGTGGCTTCGCCGGCGTGTTCGGCCGCATTGCCGAGGCCTACTTCCAGCGCTGGGGCGACCAGTCCGATGCGCTCGCCGCGATCGCCGCAAAGAACCACAAGAACGGCGTCGACAATCCGTTCGCTCAGATGCGCAAGGATCTCGGTTTCGATTTCTGCCGCAATGCGTCCGACAAAAACCCCTATGTGGCCGGTCCGCTGAAGCGAACGGATTGCTCGCTGGTGTCGGACGGCGCAGCCGCCCTGATCCTGGCCGACGAGGACACCGCGAAGGCGATGCCCCGTGCCATCCGCTTCCGCGGGGCGGCGCATGTCAACGAGATGCTGCCGCTGTCCCGTCGCGACCCGACCCGCTTCGAAGGCGGCGCGCTGGCGTGGCAGCAGGCACTGGAGGCGGCCGAGGTAAAGCTCGGTGATCTCTCATTCGTCGAGACGCATGACTGCTTCACCATCGCGGAACTTATCGAGTACGAAGCCATGGGCCTGGTTCCCGAAGGCCAGGGTGCGCGCGCGGTGCTGGAGGGCTGGACCGCGGCGGATGGCAGGCTGCCGATCAACCGGTCCGGCGGGCTGAAGGCCAAGGGCCACCCGATCGGCGCCACCGGCGTGTCCATGCACGTGATCGCCGCGATGCAGCTCGTGGGCGAGGCGGGGGCGATGCAGTTGCCCAAGGCCGATCTCGGCGGCGTGTTCAACATGGGCGGCGCCGCGGTCGCAAACTACGTCACCATCCTGGAGCGTACTCATTGACCGCGCCGAAGGGCGGCGTGACACCGATCAGCCGGCGGGTGATGAACCTGTCGCATTTCCTGCGGCAGAACGCCCGCCGCCACCCAGCCGACCCGGCGTTGATCTGGGGCGAGCGATCCTGGAGCTGGGCCGAGATGGATAGCCGGGTCGACGCGATGGCTGCCGCGTTGGCGGCGAGCGGCCTGGGCAAGGGTGACCGGATCCTGGTGCAGTCACGCAACTGCAATCAAATGTTCGAAAGCATGTTCGCGTGCTTCAGGCTCGGCGCCGTGTGGGTGCCGGCGAACTTTCGTCAGTCGCCATCGGAGGTCGCCTATCTCGGCGCCGCCAGCGGGGCGAGCGCCATGATCTGCGGCGCCGAGTTCCCCGAGCACGCGGCCGCAGCGGCGGGCGAAGTACCCGGCCTGCGTCTGATGGTGTCGATCGGGGCCGCCGAGTTCGGTCCGGATTACGACGCGCTGGTGGCGCAGCACTTGGTAAGTGCCGTGGCGGTGGCGGATGTCGAATACGACGATCCGTGCTGGTTCTTCTTCACCTCCGGCACGACGGGGCGACCGAAGGGCGCCGTCCTCACGCACGGGCATCTGGCCTTCGTCGTCACCAATCATCTATGCGACCTGATGCCGGGCACAACGAACGCCGACGCGTCGCTGCTGTTGGCGCCTTTGTCGCACGGGGCCGGCATCCACCAACTGACGCAGGTGGCGCACGGGGTCCGGACGGTGATGCCAGCCGGCGAGCGCTTCGACCCGGAGGAGGCCTGGCGGCTCGTGGCCCACTGGCGCGTCACCAACATGTTCACCGTGCCGACGATCGTGAAGCTGCTGACCGAGCACGACTCCGTCGATCGGCATGATCATTCGTCGCTGCGCTACGTGATCTATGCCGGCGCCCCGATGTACCGGGAGGATCAGAAATACGCCCTGCGCAAGCTCGGCCCCGTGTTGGTGCAGTATTTCGGCCTGGGGGAGGTCACCGGCAACATCACCGTCCTGCCGCCCGCCCTGCATGCGCTGGAAGATGGACCGGATGCGCGGATCGGCACCTGCGGCTTCGAGCGGACGGGAATGCAGGTGCAGATCCAGGACGAACTCGGCCACGAGCTTCAGCCGGGCGAAACCGGGGAGATCTGCGTCTGCGGGCCTGCCGTGTTCGCCGGCTATTACAATAACCCGGAGGCCAATGCGAAGGCGTTCCGCAACGGCTGGTTCCGCACCGGCGACCTCGGCCATCTGGACCAGGCGGGATACTTGTTCATCACCGGGCGCGCGTCCGACATGTATATCTCCGGCGGCTCGAACGTGTATCCGCGCGAGATCGAGGAAAAGCTGCTCACCCATCCCGCCCTGGCCGAGGTCGCGATCGTCGGCGTTCCTGACCGCACCTGGGGCGAGAGTGGTATCGCCGTGTGCGTTTGCCGCCCCGGTGCCTCCCTCGACGAGGCGGCGCTGCTGAGTTGGCTCGAGGACAAGGTGTCCCGCTACAAACTCCCCAAGCGCGTGGTGTTCTGGGATGAGCTACCGAAATCCGCCTATGGCAAGATCACCAAGAAGATCGTGCGCGAGGCGTTGGAAGCGCGCGGCTGCCTGGATGAGGCCAAACCTACGATGATGGTGGCGTAGATAGGCTCCATGCACCGCACCGGTACTGCGACCCGGCGCCGCATCGTTCACCCAGGGCCACCGGCAGCCACGCGGATCGAGAGCGCAAGTGGCAAGCTGCGCGAGATCCACTTCACGGCCGAGCCGGGTTTGACGCTGGTGGAGGCCATGGCGGGCCCGCTGGCAGCGGCCGGTATCCGTGGCGGAGCGGTCGATCTGGCGGGTCTGCGCTTGGCACCGTTCCAGTACGTGCTTCCTGCACAGTCGCCCGATGCCGATCACGTCGCCTATTACAGCGAGACCCATCGAGCAGCGGGCGGTGTGCTGGTCGAGCGCGGCACCGCGACATTCGGACGGCGGGACGGTGCGGCTTTCCTCCACGCCCACGCGCTCTGGCATGATCGCGGTGGTCAGGCGGCCGGCCACATCCTGCCGCTCGACACGAGGGTCGCAGAGCCTTGCCGCGTCCATGCCTGGGGGATCGCGGAGGCGGAGATGAGCGCCGTGCCGGATCCCGAAACCAACTTCACATTGTTCAGCCCCGCACGGTTCGGTGCCGGCCCGGATAATGGCGATTGCGTGCTCGGCCGGCTGCGGCCGAACGAAGACCTGGTCGAAGGCATCGAGGAGCTCTGCCGCCGGTATGGCGCGACCAGGGCCACGGTCCATAGCGGCATCGGCAGCACCATCGGCAGCTTGCTCGAGGGCGGCACCCGGATCGACACGATCCCGACCGAGTTCTTCATTCGCCACGGCGTCGTCCGGCCCGGCGCACAGGCGGACATCGACATCGTCCTGGTCGACGAAACCGGAGCCATCGTCACCGGGCGGCCGGTGCGCGGGATGAACCCGGTGCTGATCTGCGCCGAGATCGTGCTGGTGCTCGGCTGACCTGGCCGGCGAAGGGGAGAGACATGGAACCAGGATCGGACCCGCGCGCCACCGCAAGCGGCCGTGGGCGCTTGCAGGACCGCGTGGCCGTTGTGCTCGGTGCAGGCTCGTCGGGGCCTGGTTGGGGTAATGGCAAGGCGGCAGCGGTGCTCTATGCGCGGGAGGGCGCGCGCGTGGTCGCCGTGGACGTCCGCGAGGAGGCCGCCGAGAAGACGTGCAGCATCATCCAGAGCGAGGGTGGACAGGCGATCGCCTGCGTGGCCGACGTGACGAGTTCGGAGGCGCTGGCCGGGATCGTCGCACGCACCCTTGCCGCCTTCGGCCAGTTGGACGTGCTGCACAACAACGTTGGGATCACCACCATGGGCGATCCGATCGAGGCGAGCGAGGAGAGTTGGCGCCGCGCGCTCGACGTGAACCTCACCAGTGCGTTCTTGGCTTGCAAGCACGTGCTGCCGGTGATGCTGGAGCAAGGCCGGGGCGCCATCGTGAACATCTCCTCGATCGCCGCCGAGATCGTCACCGATTATCCCTATTTTTCCTACTATGCGAGCAAGGCGGGCCTCAACCAATTCACCCGCGCTCTCGCGATCCGGTATGCCGCACGAGGCATCCGCGCCAACGCCGTGATGCCCGGCCTGATCGACACCCCTCTGATCTACAGCCAGATTGCCGGGAGCCATGGCGACGCCGAGACGATGGTTGCTGCACGCCACGCCCGCAGCCCGACGTCGCGGATGGGCACGGCCTGGGATGTTGCTTACGCCGCGCTGTTCCTTGCCTCCGACGAGGCTCGCTATGTCAACGGCGTCTGCTTGCCGGTCGACGGGGGGCTGTCGTGCCTTTGATGGGTCGTCGCCGGGCTGCTCCACGTCGGGCGGCTCGCGCCTGACGTCGTCCGGAGCGTCGCCAACTCCGCTTTCAGCGCGTCGAAGCGCAGCATGTCATCGACATTTAAAGGGCTTGCCGGTGCAACGGACCCGTCATCGGCCTCAACCAAGCCAATGACGCGGCCGCACGTTCCCTTTTGGCGACCGAGACCGGCTGTTAGTCGGCCAAGTTTTCGGGGCGAGAGCGGTCGAACCCAACGAATCCTAGCAGATTAGTTGAGTTCGTCCCTGAAACCGCGGATGATCGAGCGACATACACAAGTATAGACGTCCAAGAGACACCAAGTCTTCTTGATTTAACTAACGATAGATAGACGGAATATTTACGTATATTTGACTTTGCTACACCGGGGCCTCGCTTTATTCTCCTAATCACGGTTTGTCACAGGAGTTGATGAGAATGTCGCACACCACGGAAAACACCGCTACCACAAGCATCATCGAAGCGCAGGTTGATCGCTCTTCCAGCACCAAGGATGCCGGTCGGGTGAAGTTTGGCGGGGCCTGCGTCCGGTTCGATGACAGCGCCTCGCGCACTAAGGACAGCGGCAAAGTTAAATTCGGCGGCGCTTGCGTCCGCTTCTGATAACGGCTTCAAGCGGGCCCTCCGACGGGGGTGTCATGTAGGCACCCGCCCGTCGGTGCGTAGATAGTTCCGGTCTTTCCTATTAAACCCGCAGCATTTCATGCTGCGGGTTTAATACTATTGGTAGCTTACTTGCTGCATCTAACGGCAGCGTCTCAGGACGGCGTAGCCTACCTCAATCCGATGTCCTCGACGCCGATCCGGCAACATTGCTAGAACGAGTGCCTGGCCGGTGCATTTCGCTTGTCATTTGACGCCCGATCCACAATCGCGGCTCGCGATCGAATCGAAGTAGCAGTCGTACAATACTGACAACGCTCAGTCTCAGCTTGGTAACCCCGCGCGGCGCAGCCCTTCGGCAAAGTACTCCCGGTCATCGGGTTTCCATGGTGCGCGGCTGACGACCTTCTCGGCCGTCATAGTGGGATCAAACTCTTCCATCTTGCTGAGCCAATGCCTGGCCTCGTCGGTTTGTCCGGTATGGCCCATAATACTCAAGTGTAGAACGATCGCTGAGACATGGTCCGGGTTCCTGGTGAGAACAACTTCAGAAAGCGCCTCGGCTTGCTGCAGGTCTCTATTGAGGAAGTGCGCCAACGTCGCGACGTGTTCCGCCCAGTAGATATGCGGGTCTCTTGGGGACAAGGATCGGGCGACTGCGGCGTGACGTATCGCAGTGACGTGGTCGCCATGATACGACTTGGAAGCGCTGCTCAGCGCCCAGGCAACTGGTAGATTGGGGTTGAGGTCGATTGCACGAGCGTGCAGTTGCAACGCGGCTGGAACGTCGTGTTGCAAGTAGCCTTTGACGTGGCCCGCGATCGCAAGGGCTCGGGCGTCACAGGGATCGAGCAGCACGGCGCGTTCCGCGGCGGCCCCAGCCAACACGGTGACGTGCCGCGGATCATCGACCCAGCCGAGCCCGACGGCCATAAGGCTCCAATACGCCAGCCAGGCATACGCGGCGCCGTAATCGGGATCGAGTACGATCGCCTCGGTCAGCGACGCACGAGCGCGCGTGAACCTGTGGCGATCGAGGCGATAGATCCCTTGGATAGCGCTCAGAAGCAGCTTGTGGGCAGCGGGAACGGCGGTCTGAACAGGCGACGCAAGCTCCGGACCCCGTTGGAACAAGTCCGGATCGAGCTGCTTCACAGTTTCGGCGGCAATGCGGTGCTGCAGCGAGAACAGGTCGTCCATGGACCCGACGAAATTGCCGCTCCAGATCACCTCGAAGTCGAGCAGCACGTCCAGCAACACCATCCTGGCGCAGACGACGTCGCCATCGATCTGGATCGTCCCGTCCATCACGTAGTCAAGCTCATACAACTTGCACCGTCCGAGGACGTCGTCCGCCGGCCCGGTTCCGTCCCAAAAGGTCGCTGGTGCAATCAGGCGCGGCGAGCGAAAGCGCGAGATTGCGGCTGAAATCTCTTCCGCCATCCCAAACGCTATGCCATAGGCCAGCGTCGTTCCCGCCGACCGGAATGGCAGCACGGCCATCCGCCAGCCCAGGTAACCCTTGTGCAGGTCAGCCGCGGAGGAGAACAGGTTTGGGAGGCGATGCGGTTCTGTTGTGCGGGGTGCGATCGAGCCCACGGCCTCGACTTCCAGCCGCGGCGCCCGACGTCCGCCACTCGGATCAACTGTCAAATTCCACCCTCATAATTCCGACGAACGCTGCCACAAATCCGCTAGATAGAAACGAACAATCTCGACGCTAAAGTTCTGCGCCCATCCCGACGCACTCCCGATACTTCCAATCCCACCAGGCGTTCACCTCTCGTGTTGCCCTTCGTAGACGAATTCGCTCCGAGCTCCAACGGAGCAGCGACGCATGCCGTGCTCCCGCACACTCAAGACTTAGACCAGTCAATACAGCTAACGTTCAAGCCAGATACTAACGGGAAAAGATAATTGAAGCTTCCGCGGCAGCCATCAGCTCGCACATCCTCAATGCGGCCGAATTCCATTTTGTTCACGATCTTTCTCGGAGTGCTAGCTGCCCTTCCCGCCGTGTCCATCGACATCAGCGCACCGACACTGGTTGTCCTCCCGAGTGTCCTCGACACGACGAGTTTCGTCGCTGGCCTGACGATATCGTTGTTCATGGTCGGCTTCGCCCTCGGTCAGCTGCTGGGGGGCGGATCATCGGACCGTCTAGGGCGCAAGCCGGTGCTGTTAGCAGGACTCGTGCTCTACGGGACGGCCAGTATCATTTGTGGGTTTTCCTCGACCGGTCCAGGTCTGGTCTCGGCGCGTTTCGTCCAAGGTATCGGCGCGGGAATCTGCGCCGTGATATCATTTGCTATAATCCAAGATTTGTTTGCGGGCGCTGCTGCACGAAGCAAACGGGCCTATGTGACCGTGGTCGTGGGGGCCGCGCCGATGTTGGCCCCAGCCGTTGGCGCGCTCATCCTCGGGCTCGTAGGCTGGCGGCCAGTCCACCTCGTACTCGCTATTGCCGGTATCATGCTGCTTGCAGTCGTCAAGCTCTGGCTCGCAGAAAGCCTGCCTGAACGTCGGCCAGCCGAACTGGTCGTGGAACGGGCGGAACCATCGGGAAAGCTTTGGCAGGACGACCGCTTCGTCAATCTCACGATCGTGAATGCGCTGAGCTATGGGTCCATATTCGCCTATATCGCGGGATCGCCTGTGGTCGTCATGGAATATTTCCACGGGACGTCACGCAGCTATGCCGCCGTATTCGCTTGCACGGCGCTGTGTCAAACGGCCGGGGCCTGGTCGAGTGGCCGGCTTGCCCGAAGAGGCTTGGCGGCGGAAGCCCTTCTCGCCACTGCCCTCGCGACATCGGCTGTCGCCTCCCTTGCGCTCGCAGCCGTTTTCCTCGCGAACCGCGCTCTATCAGCACCGGCTGCCCTGTGCCTTTTGTGTCTGATTGCGTTCTGCCGCGGCATAATCTCCCCGAACCTGCAACACCTCGCAATCGAGCGGCAGCGGCAGCGAGCGGGAACGGCATCAGCGGCGTTCGGGGTCTCGCAATTGCTGGGCGGGGCGGCGTCCAGCCTTGTGGTGGCTGGCCTTCTCTCTGCGCTGGGCCCGTTCGCCGTCGTCGGTCCCATCGGGTTTTGCTCGATCGCCGCAGCAGCGATGTGGTGGTGGACAACCCGTAGCGACGTCAGGCCGGGCTCGAGCCACCAGCCATCCGAGACGCTGGGCTGACCCGAACGCTCCTACGCCGCCGGCCCAGGTCACCCCGTCTCGTCAGAAGCTGATCTGGATCTTCATGCTACGGGATCGGTCCCCGGCTGCCTCGAACGCGGCCACTGCCGAGCTTGCCGGCATGACGCCACTCAGCAACGGGCGAACGTCGATCGACCGCGTTTCCAGGCAGGCAACGGATGTGGCAAACAGACGATCGAAGCGAAAGCTGCCGAGCACCGCCAGCTCCTTCGCCATGATCCGGTTCGCGGTCACCGCCGAGGGACCCGCCGGTAGGGAGCCGACCTGCACGATGGTGCCACCCGCGCGCACCGCATCGATCGCCGCATTCAGCGCGGCGGCGTTGCCCGAGGCCTCGAAGACCACGTCGTAGCCGCCAACCTTTGCCGCCGCGGCGGGGAGCGCATCGGCGTCCCGCACATCGATCGCCGCATCGGCACCCAAGCGCTCCGCCATCGCGAGCGGCGCGGCCATGATATCGGTCAGCGCCACGTGCGACGCACCGCCGTGGCGCGCGACCAGCAGAAGCAGCTGCCCGATCGGGCCGCCGCCGGTGACGAGGACGCGTTGCCCCACCAGGTTGCCGGCGCGAACCCCCGCATGCAGTGTCACGGCCAGCGGCTCGGCGAACGCCAACTCCTCGAAGCCGATATCCGACTTGGTCGGGTAGCACTGGCTTTCCTCGACGCAGACCCGTTCGCGGAACCCGCCTTGCATGTGGGGGAACTTGCTGGCGCTCCCCATGAAGAACACGGCTTCGCACAGATTGGACCGGCCTTCCCGGCAGCGCGCGCAACGCCCGCAATTCCGGCCAGGATGCACCGCGACGCGGTCCATCACCTGTACGCGCGTCACGTCGCGTCCGATTTCCGCCACCTCGCCGGAGAATTCGTGGCCTGGGATCAGGGGCTCGCGAATCACGAAGTCGCCGATCCGACCCGCATGGAAATAATGCAGGTCCGAGCCGCAGATCCCACCGTTGCGAACGCGAATGCGCACTTCGGTGGGCGCGAGCGCCGGGTCGCCCAACTGTTCCAGGCGCAAATCATGCGCTCCGTGCAACACACAGGCTTGCATTACCGTCCCTTTCCCGATCCAGAAATCTGTCCAGTGCCGCGCTACCGCCCACCAGCACGGGGCCGATCGCGCACGTCGACCTCAGCCAACAGCTTGCATACCGTTTACGGCGAGCGTCTTGCTTGGCAGATTGATCCAGCGTTCCAATTAGCCGGTGGATTGTGCCTGCCGTGGCATCGATCGTCCAGGATTATGACGGCGAACGGTCGCAGCGACAACAAAGAAGGACAGCGATTTGGCCACAGCCGACCGGGTGCTCTCGATCCTCGGCCTGTTCACGATTGACCGCCTGCAATGGGCCGTCGAGGACGCAGCCGCCGAACTTGGTTGGCCAGTGAGCACCACCTACCGCTACTTCCGCAGCCTGAGCGACGCCGGGCTCATCGTGCCCTACACCACGGGCCGCTACGTGCTCGGCCCCGCCATCATCCAATACGATCGGCTGACCCGGCATTTCGACCCGCTGATCACCACCGCCCAACCCGCGATGCAGCAGCTCGCAACGTCGTTCGGGATACCCGCCGTCGTCATGCTGTGCCGGCTGTTTCGTGACTGCGTCATGTGCGTGCACCAGGAAGTCGCCGGCCAACCCGATTTCTCGCTGACCTTCGAACGCGGCCAGCCCATCCCGCTGTTCCGCGGCGCGGTCTCGCGGGCAATCTTCGCCAACTTGCCCCCGCGCATCATGCGGCAATACTGCGAACGCCACGCCGCCGAACTTGCCAAAGCCGGACTGGGGAAGGATTGGCCATCGGTTCGCTCCGCGCTGCGGATATCGCGCGGCAAGGTGTGCATCAGCCGCGGTGAGCTCGACATGGGGATGGTCGGCGTGGCGGTGCCGATCCTGGATGCCGGCCAGGATCTCGTGGGAAGTCTGGGGGTCGTGCTCTCGGCCTCGCAGGCACTCGACATCGAGCAGGTCGCCGAACGGGTGGAGACGGCGGGCCAACGCGCCTCTGCCGCCTTCACTGCCGTGAGAGCCGCCGATAGCGCTCGCAAAAAAACGAACTTGACAGTGACAGACGCCCAAGCGTCAAGTGACGATAATTCCCGCATTATGCGAAAAACCAGCCGGTGAGCTGGAGCTACGGAGGGCGGCATGACGGCGACGATGTCGGACGATCCCAGGTCGGGTACGAGCCCGCTGTTCAACCGCAACCGGATGCGCCTCGGCGTGTTCGCCATCAATACCGGGGGCGCGGTGATGACCACGGCCCCCGAGCAGTATCAGCTCAGCTGGCAGAACTCGCTGGACGTCGCACGCCAGGCCGATCGCGCCGGGTTCGAAGCGATCGTCCCGCTGGCGCGCTGGCGCCCGTTCGGCAGTGTCGGGCACCGCAGTGGCCGGACGTTCGAGAACTTCAGCTGGACGTCCGCGATCGCCGCCAGCACGTCCCACAGCAGCGTGATGAGCACGTGCCACGTCTCGGTGGTGCACCCGGTGATGGCCGCGAAGGCGACCACGACGATCGACCACATTTCCGGCGGCCGCTTCGCGCTCAACATCGTGTGCGGCTGGTACAAGCCGGAGATCGAGATGTTCGGTGCGGCGCAGATGGGCCATGACGAACGATATGATTACGCCGACGAGTGGGTGACGGTGCTCAAGCGGCTGTGGACCGAGACCGAGTTCGACTACGCCGGCCGCTTCCTGAACCTGAAGGGGTTGATGTCGGACCCCAAGCCGTTGCAGCAGCCGTACCCCGCGTTGATGAATGCGGGCGGATCGGACCGGGGCAAGCAGTTCGTCGCCCGCAACTGCGACATCGCCTTCATCCAGCCAAAAGGCCATAGCGACGAGGTATTGCGCGACCAGGTGGACGCCTACCGCAAATACGCTTTCGACGAATATGGCCGGCAGATCCAGATCTGGACCACCGCCTATGTCGTGCAGGGTGACAGCATCGCCGACGCCGAACGCTTCGTCGAATACTACGCCGTCGAGCGCGGCGACGACGAGCACGCGGACGCCTTCATCAACGAGAATTTGGCCCACGCCAAAACGATGCCACCGGACGCGCTGCGTTCGATGCGGCGGGCCATGAAGGCGGGCAAGGGCGGCGTGCCGCTGCTGGGCACGGCGACCGACATCACCGCCCGGCTCGAGCGGCTCTCAACGACCGGGATCGATGGTGTGCTGATGATCTGGATGGACTTCCAGGGCGGTATTCGCCGCTTCAACACGGAGGTGGTTCCGTTGCTGGTGCAAGCAGGCTTGCGCGATGAAAAGCCGGCTGAATGGGCTGAGGCTGCGGAGTAGTCTACCGGCGACAAACACCGCGGCGAACGCGGGAAGCGGGAGGAATTAGGATGCAAGCCGACCCCACACTGCTTGGACCCGGCTTAGCGACAGAGGCATTCGATACGCCCCTGCATGCGGTCGCGCTGCGGCATCGACGGGTATCGCTGAGCCTGGCCGGTACGCTCATGGGCCTCTACGTCGTCTTCATGCTGCTGATCTCGTTCGCGCGGCCATTGCTCGGCACGCTGCTGGCACCGGGGATTTCGCTCGGGCTGGTGCTGGGTGCGGGCATGATCGTGTTTTCGTGGCTGCTCGCCTGTGGCTACGTGTTCTGGGCGAACCGCTATCACGACGCCGCCTGCCGCCGGTTGACCTAGGCGATGCCGGGCCAGCCACTTGGCGGCGCCGGCTGGTCGGCCGCCGTTTTCTTCGTCGTGTTTCTGGCGCTCTCCATGGCGATCACGTGGTGGGCGGCGCGGCGCACCCGCTCCAACGACGATTTCCTGGCGGCTGGGGGCAAGGTCACCGCCGGTCAGAATGGGTTCGCGCTCACCGGGGATTTCCTGGCGGCGACCGGCTTCCTGGGGAGCGCCGGGCTCGTGGCGCTCACCGGGTTCGACGGATGGATCTACTCCATCGGCGCGATGGTCGGTTGGCCGTTGATGATGTTCCTCCTGGCCGAACCGCTGCGCAATCTCGGCCGCTATACGGTGTCGGACGTGCTGGCGACGCGCTTGGGGTCACGCTCCATCCGGGGCATGTCGGCCTTTGCGAGCCTTTGCTTCGTGCTGATGTTCCTCGTCATGCAGCTAGTGGGGTCGGGGTTGCTGGTCCAGCTGCTCTTTGGACTTTCCTACGTCCCGGCCGTCTGCATCACCGGGGCGATCATGCTGGCCTATGTCCTGGTCGGGGGAATGTTGGCGACCACCTGGGTGCAGATCATCAAATGCGCCTTGCTGATGGTAACCGCCTTGGTGCTGGGTGTGCTCGTGTTATCGGCCTATGGCTTCGATCTGTCCGCGCTGCTCCTGGCGGGGGCGGCGCGCACCAGCCCTGCCGTGCTCGGACCCGGCGGCGGTGTGCCGAGCCCGCTCGAGTTCCTGTCGCTCGGCTTCAGCACGGCGCTGGGCGTGGCGAGTTTCCCACACGTCCTGATGCGCTTCTACACCGTCCCGGATGCCCGTACCGCGCGCCGCTCGCTGCTGATTGCGAGCGGGCTGATCGGGCTGAACATGCTCATCATCCTGCTGATCGGCTTCGGCGCGATGGCCATGTTGGGCGGCGACGCCATCCGTGCCGCGGACCGCGGCGGCAACATGGCCATCCCGCTCCTGGCGGCGCATCTGGGCGGCACCTGGTTCCTGGGCTTCGTCGGCGCCGTGGCATTCGCAACCATTCTGGCCGCGGTCTGCGGGCTGGCGATCACGGGGGCGGCCGCTCTGTCGCACGATCTGTGGAACGGCGTCGTGCGCGCGGGCAAGGCGGCACCGCAGGAGCAGTTGCGCGTCGCACGGATCGCCACAGTGCTGATCTGCGTCACCGGCGTGCTGCTCGCGCTGGTGTTCGAGGGGCAGAACATCGCCTTCCTCTCCGGCCTCTCCAGCGCCATTGCGGCGAGCACCAACTTTCCCGCGCTGCTGCTCGCCGTGTTCTGGCCACGGCTGACGACGGCAGGAGCGTTGACCGGAATGGTGGTCGGCCTGGTCTCGACGGTATTGCTGCTGATTTTCTCGCCGCTGGTGCAAATGGACATGCTGCACCACGCGACAGCGCTGTTTCCGCTGCGCAACCCAGGCATCGTCAGCATCCCGCTGGCGTTCGCGACAACGGTGCTGGTGTCGCTCGCCGGGTCACGCGCGCGGAGCCAATCCGATTACGACGCCGTCGAACGGCAGATGCTGCTCGGGAGGGATTATGCCTGACACGATGGAACCGCGCGCGCAGCTGCGGCGCCCGGGCGGCTATGGCTTCCGTGCGCGGCTCGGCATGCTGATGCCATCGGTCAACACCTGCGCCGAACCCGACGCGGTCGCCATGTTACCGGCGGGCACCACCCTCCATAGCACAAGGCTGCGCCTAAGGGGCAGCACGCGTGAGGAGTACCTCGCCATGACGGAAGACGTGGAGCAGGCCGCGAGCCTCGTCGGCGACATGGAGCCCGACCTGATCGTGTTCCACTGCACCGCCGTCTCCACCCTCGACCCGGCGATGGGAGAGAGCATCCGCCGCCGCATCGAGACCGCGACCGGCCGGCCTGCCACCGACACCTCGGCCGCCTTGCTGGCCGCCTTCGCTACGCTCGCGGCGAAGCGGGTGGTGCTGATCTCGCCCTACATCGCCCACGTCAACCAGACCGAAACCGCCTTCCTGCAGCATTTCGGCATCACCGTGCTGAAGGACCGCGGCTTGGGCATCGCGAACGGCGCCGAGATGGCGACCGTCGAGCCAGAGCAGTGGCATCGCGAGGCGCTGGCCAACCGGCATCCGGACGCCGACGCCTATTTCATGAGTTGCACCAATATCCGGGTCCGCCCTGTGATCGACGCGATCGAGCGCGACCTCGGCCGCCCCGTGGTAACCAGCAACCAGGCGATGATTTGGCACTGCCTACGCTCGATGGGGGTGGCAGACCAGTTTGCCGGATGCGGCACGCTGCTGGCCCGGCACTGACCATGGACATGGCCCTCGCCCAGACCAACGGAACGGCCATCGCGTTCTTCCTGCTGTTCGTGTTGGCCACCTTGGCCGTCACCTGGTGGGCCGCGCGGCGCACCCGCTCGACGGCCGACTACCTGGCCGCCGGGCACCGTATCGGGCCTTGGCAGAACGGGCTGGCGCTCGCCGGTGATTTCCTGTCCGCGGCCGGCGTGCTGGGTGTCGGCGGGCTGATCGCACTCGCCGGATTCGACGGTATTCTGTTCTGCTTGGGGGCGACCGTCGGGTTCACGCTGCTGCTGTTGCTGCTGGCCGAGCCGTTGCGCAACCTTGGCTCGTACACGTTCAACGACGTCCTGACGGTGCGGCTGGGCTCGGACACGGTGCGCGTGACGGCCTCGGTGATGAGCATTCTGCTGGTCCTGATGTATCTGACGTTGCAGATGGTCGGGGCGGGCACGCTGGTGCATCTGCTCTTTGGATTGCCCTACGCCACGGCCGTGGAAATCACGGGGGCCATCATGATGGTCTACGTCCTGTTCGGCGGCATGATTGCCACGACCTTCGTGCAGATCATCAAGACCTCTCTCATGCTGGTGGCCTTCGTCATCCTGGTCGCGCTGACCGCGCAAGCTTACGGCTTCCATCTGGGGGAGTTGTTCGCAAGCGTCGGCAATCGCCCGGGGCCTTCGATGGTGGCTCCGGGCCGCGTGTTTGCCGACCCGATCGATGCGCTGTCCCTCGGCCTGACGATGCCGATCGGCGTGGCCAGCCTCCCGCACGTGCTGATCCGCTTCTACACCGTTCCCGACGCGGGAGCGGCCAGGCGGTCGGTGCTGTATGCCACGGGCATCATTGCCGTCGTGCAACTCGGCCTGATCCTCGTCGGCTACGCTGCCATGCAGCTGATCGGAACCGATGCCATCCGCGCGGCCGACCGCGGCGGCAACCTCGCCCTACCGCTGCTGGCGCTGCATCTTGGCGGCGGCCCGCTGCTCGGCTTCGTCGCCGCCGTCTCGTTCGGGACGATCCTGGCTGTCGTGTCGGGCGTGGTGATCACCGGAGCGGCGACCATGTCGCACGACATTTGGGCCGGACTGCTGCGCAAGGGGGCAGCACAGCGCGAACTGCTGCTGGTGGCACGCGTGACCACAGTTGCGTTGGGGATCGTCGGCGTGCTGCTCGGCCTGGCATTGCAGGGACAGAACCTTGCCGTTCTCGTCGGGCTGTCCACCGCCATCGCCGCGAGCACCGTGTTTCCCGTCTTGATGCTGGCGATTTTCTGGTCCCGCCTGACCACCGTTGGCGCCGTGCTGTCGATGGCCAGCGGCGCGGTATGCAGTATCGCGCTGGTGTACCTGTCCCCGCTAGTACAAGTCGATCTGCTGCACCATGCCACGGCCGTCGTTGGCCTGCGCAATCCCGGCATCATCAGTTGCCCGCTCGCCTTCGCGGTGGGCATCGTGGTGTCACTGGCAGGGTCGCGAGAGCGCACGGGACTACGGTTCGTCGCATTACAGCGTAGGATGCTCCTTGGGGCATCCAGCGACACCATCATCAATCCGAAGAGGGTTAGCGCATGAATGTTCAAACACCGATCGTGGCACCCGCCGAACTGATACTGCCTGGCCAGCACGGCCTATACTACGGTGGCGGCTGGCATGCGGCGAAGGCTGGCACCGAGGTGGACGTGCGCAGTCCCGCAACGGGCGAGGTGCTGTGCCGCATCGCCGATGCCGGGCTCGAGGATGTGGAGGCCGCGATCGCCGCCGCCGCCACCGGGTTCGCCGAATGGCGCCGGGTGCCCCCGTTGGAACGAGCAAAAGTACTGCGCGCCATAGCCGACACGCTGCGCAAGCATGGCCGCGAGTTGGCGATGCTGGACGCAGCGGACGGCGGCAATCCGTACACCGAAATGCAGGGCGACGTGATGATCGCCGCCGGGCAGATGGACTTTTTCGCCGGACTGGTGACGGAGATGAAGGGTGCCTCGGTGCCGATGGGGCCCGATGCGGTGAACTTTTCCGTACGCGAGCCGCGGGGGATCGTGGCGCGCATCATCCCGTTCAACCATCCGTTCATGTTCTGCGCCGGCAAGTCGGCCGCCCCGCTGGCCGCCGGTAACGCCGTCATCATCAAGCCGCCGGAGCAGGCGCCGCTCTCCGCCCTGCGCCTGGCCGAACTGATCGGCGGGCTGCTGCCGGCCGGCGTGTTCAACGTGCTGCCCGGCGGGCGCGAAGTGGGGGCCAAGCTCACCAGCCACCCGGACATCGCCATGGTGGCCCTGATCGGCAGCGTGCCCACCGGCCGTGCCGTGATGCGGGCCGCGTCCGAGACGCTGAAGCCGGTGCTGCTGGAACTGGGCGGCAAGAACGCGCTGATCGCGTTCGCCGACTCCGATCCGGACGAGGTGGCCAACGCCGTCGTTTCGGGCATGAACTTCACCTGGTGCGGCCAATCCTGCGGCTCCACCAGCCGCGCTTTCCTGCACGATACCATCCACGACGCCGTCGTGGAGCGCATCGCGGCCAAAGCGGCCCGCTTCAAGCCGGGCCTGCCCACCGATCCGGCCACGACCATGGGCGCCATCGCCAGCAAGCCGCAGCACGAGCGTATCCTGCGCTACATCGACAGCGCCCGGCAGGAAGGCGCGCGCCTCGTCTGTGGCGGCGGCGTACCCTCCGACCCGGCGTTGGCGGGCGGCAATTTCATCGAGCCGACCGTGTTCGCCGACGTCACCATGGAGATGACCATCGCGAAGGAGGAGATCTTCGGCCCCGTTCTGTCAGTGCTGCGCTGGAGCGACCATGCCTCGATGCTGGAGCAGGTGAACCGCCCCGAATACGGATTGACCTGCTCGATCTGGACCAACGACGTCACGCAGGCGCACCGCACGGCGATGGCGGTCGAGGCCGGGTTCATTTGGATCAACGAGACGTCGAAGCACTTCCTCGGCACCCCGTTCGGCGGCTTCAAGCAGTCGGGTCTGGGCCGGGAGGAGTGCCTCGAGGAATTGATTGCTTTCACGCAGGAGAAGAACATCCACATCAATCTCAAGCGGCCCGGCCGGGCAGCCGGCTAAGGGGCGCACAGCATGCCAGACACACTCACGCAACTCTCCGTCGAAATGGAGCGCCCCGCCGGGCTACCGGCCGAGGGCAATGCACTGTTCGGCAGCGACGCCATCGCCGAGGCGATCCGATCGCTGAACATTCCGTTCATCGCGCTCAATCCTGGAGCCAGTTATCGCGGCCTGCACGACAGCCTGGTCAATCATTTGGGCAACGCCGCCCCGCAGATGCTGCTCTGCCTGCACGAGGAGCATGCGGTGGCGATTGCCCAAGGCTGGGCCAAAGTCACGGGCACGCCGATGTTGGCGGCGGTGCATTCCAATGTCGGGCTGTTCCACGCCACGATGGCGATCTTCAACGCGTGGTGCGACCGCATGCCGGTGATCGTCCTGGGCGCCACCGGGCCGCTCGACGCTGCCAAGCGCCGCCCCTGGATCGAGTGGATCCACACCGCGGCCGACCAGGGCGCGATCGTGCGCCCCTATGTGAAATGGGACGCGCAACCGACCTCGCCGGAAGCGGCCCGCGAGGCCCTGCTGCGTGCCGCTTGGATCTCCCGCACGGCCCCGATGGGGCCGGTTTACGTGAACCTGGACGCCGGGCTGCAGGAGGAACCGTTGGCCGCCGCTTTACCGCCGATCGATGCGGCACGGCTGATGCCCCCGGTGCACGCCGGCGCTCCGGACGCGCTGGTGGCCGAGGCCCTGGCACTGCTGCAGGGCGCGGCCCGGCCGCTGATCATGGCAGGCCGCGTGTCCCGCAGCGAAGCCGCCTGGGCCGCGCGGGTAAAACTCGCCGAGGCGCTCGGAGCCAGCGTCGTCACCGACCTCAAAATAGGCGCAGCCTTCCCGACGGATCACCCGTTGCACGCCGGCAGCCCAGGCGTGTTCGCCACCGGCGACGCCGCCAAGGCAATCGGCGCCGCGGACGTGATCCTGAGTCTCGACTGGGTGGACCTCGCCGGCACATTGAAGGCATCCGGCGCGTCCTCCGCCAAAATCATCCAGGTCTCTCTGGACCACGCCGTGCATAACGGTTGGAGCATGGACCATCAGGGCCTGCCGACGATCGATCTGTTCCTTGCCGCCGACCCGGACTCGGTGGCGACGGCAATGGCCGCCTCGCTGCCGGCGAAGGACCTCGTGGCATCCGCGCCCTCCGTCTTGCCGGCTGCCGATGCGAGCGGCCCGATCGTCACCAGCCGGATGGCGATCGCGCTGCGCCACGCGTTGGCTGACCGCGCCGTGTCCCTGCTGCATCTGCCGCTGTCGTGGGACGGTGCGTCGTGGCCGTTCCGCCATCCGTTGGATTTCCTGGGCTCGGACGGTGGCGGCGGGATCGGCGGCGGCCCGGGGATCTCGGTGGGTGCGGCGCTGGCGCTGCGCGGCTCGGGTCGTCTGCCGGTGTCGATCTGTGGCGATGGCGATTTTCTGATGGGCGTCACCGCGCTATGGACCGCGACGCATTACCGCATTCCGCTGCTGCTGGTGGTGACGAACAACCAGTCTTTCTTCAACGACGAGGTGCATCAGGAGAAGGTCGCCCGCATGCGCGCCCGCCCGGTCGAGAACAAGTGGATCGGCATGCGCATGTCCGACCCGGAGATCGATCTCGCGGGTCTCGCCCGTGCGCAGGGCGCCGAAGGCTTCGGCCCGGTGCGTGACATGGGCGAACTGCCAGCCGTGTTCGCTGCTGCGATCGCCGTCGTGGAGGCGGGCGGCGTCGCCGTCGTCGATGTCCGCGTCGAACCCGGCTACACCCCCGCCATGGCCACCGCACTCACCCGCCAATAACTGCAACTTCTCCCTTTCCCGTCCTTCACGGGAGAGGGAGAAGAAAGCAAATGCAGGGCCGGGGTTGGGGGTGCGAACGCAAAAGGCAAGCGTAGGATAACCCTACTCAAGCCTGATCGTCGCGACTCGGCGGGCTGAACCTTCGAAGCACCGCAGATATACCAGGCCAGGCTTGCATGCCCTTCGGGGCGCGTACCCCTAGTGTGAGCAGGTTCGGGTTCCAGGGTGCACACAGCACGCGTGGGTTGCCATCCGCGCCCCTCAAAGACGCAACGATTTGCGTCACCGTTCCAATCGGCAAATGCGTGGACTTGGCGATGCCTGCAATCGTGCGGTAATCGAAACTCGGCGAGACCAACTCGGCGAGAATGGCGCGTGCGTCACCAAGGTCGAAGGCAAATCCCTCGGGCAGGCCCCAGCCCTCGACTTGGTCCCGCCGCACCAGGTCCGACAGGATCGTGAGCTGCACCGCGTCCAGCAAACGCCTTTTGCCAAAAAACAGGCCGACCGCCGCGATCAACCGAAGCCGCCGGCTCTTGGTCTGCCCCTTGACCAAGATCGGCAGCAGCTTGTCCAGGCGCTGCTCGATGCGGCGCCCGAGTGTGTCTAGGTCGGCCTGGCTCATTCGCGGCCAGTGCGGCAGCGCGACTTCCTGCGCGGCGCTGCCGAGCAAGGGTATGATCTGCGTGAGGGGAAGCGGCGCGTCCTTGGCGCCGAAGCGGTGCTGGGCCGAGCTGTCGTCCACGGCAACGGTGCCCACCGGCACGCCGAAGACGGTTCGTAGGAACTCCTGGCAGTTGCGCCGGCCCAATTGGTAGTCGTGCGCGCGGAAGGCTTGATCGAGGAACCCGCCAAAGCCGCCGAGTGCCCCGCAGGCGATCTTGAACTTCGCTTCCGTGCCAGGCGCCTCCGAACGTTCCGGCGCAATGAGAAAGCGGCCGTAATTTTCGGGATCCAACGCCATGGCAAGGTCGCTCGCGCGGAAGCGAGCCTGCGTCATCAGCGTCGGCAAAAGCACGCGGAGGACGGCGGAGAGTTCCGGCTTAGGCTGGCCCTCCGGGAGAAAGGCCGGCGGCTCGGGGAAGGGTGCAATCATGATTAGCGCCGCGTCGGTCTGCTGGCCCTCTTTCGTCGGGTCGCGTTCCTTGCCGCGGCGTAAGGACGGCCGCCCGAGCAGAGCGTATTCGGCATAGTCGAACGGGTTGTTGTTGATCAGGCCGCCATCGACGTTCAGGAATTTGTAGTTGCCAGGGAAGTCCTCGGAAAGACCGGGGAAACTTGGCTGGATGATGAACTTCAAGTCCGCGTCGACCGGGTAGGCACGGTCCTTGTATTGCAAAAACTCAGTGTCGACCTCGCGCGATTCAAGACCGACCGGGAACGCTGCGGAGGCGAGTGCAACCGTCCCGTACAGATCCCACTTCGCGTCCACCTTGTCGTCCAGACCGATGGGAAGATCCTTCGTGTCGAGCGAAAGATAGCGATCCGTGTCGAGCCAAGCACTGCCGGCGCAGGTCCAGCTACCGACGCCTGTCAGCTTGTAGTGAAGCCGGTCGCCATGGGTCTGCATCCCATACTGTCCGGCCCCGAACCCGATCTTGAACGGGATGCCGCGCAGGTTGGACACCGTCATGTACAGGTGCATGTCCTCGGCTACGTACGGCCGACCCGGCTTGGCCGCCGCGGGACCGCGCAGGGCCGCGTTCTTGATGTCGTCCAGAAGCTCGGAGTTCAGCACCGATGCGACCACTGGCTGGGCACCGCCCAAGTCGCTCAGATTCAGGAAGTCCAGCTCGCCCGGCGTTTGCGCGACCAGCCGCGGCTGCTCGACCCAGGTTTTGTACAGTGACGGCAACACGCAGCGGAACGGGTTATACTCGGTCCCCGCCTTGCGCTTCGAGTTCGCGATTTCCGCCGCGTCCAGAGGTTGCGGCTTGGCCCCGCGGGCCAGGGCGATCAACCCGAGCGCACCGGTGATCGCGCCAGCCGACGCGCCTGCGATCACCTTCAATCCGGTACGGTGGGTGGGCACGCCGGGCTGCCCACGGGCGGCTTCCCACTCCTCCAGCGCTTCCACCAGGAAGTCCAGCGCGCCGGCCGTGTAGGCGCCAGCGGAGATCGCACCCGCCAATGCGAGGCCGATCCGGAATTCCATCGGCGTCGGCGGGCCGGCCCGTTCGCTGCTGTCGCCGGTGTCGATTGCGATGGGTTGCTGCGTCACCTCGTCGGCCATGTCGTCGCTCGCTTGTTCGAAGGTTCTCGTTGCTGCCGTGCCTGGATCGAGACTGTTGCCCGTACATTCGATACGAGTCCGCATCGTCACTGCGTTCGGGGAACAGGTCAAGAGGTGGGGCGGGGCGCGGGGTCAGTCTTCGAAGGGGGCAACGATCCGGCGCTGGCCCAGCAGGAACGCATCCGCCACCAGGGCGAGCGGCGAGAGGTCCAGGTCGCACGACCCCGCCGCGGCGAGTTCGACGAAGCGGCGATAGATGCCGGCGTACTCGGCCGGAACTGCGTCGACGAGGATTTCGCCCTCGTGGATCAAACGCCTGCCGCCACCTTCGAGGGTCACGGCGCCGGCATCGGTTGCGACCCGGATGCCCCAGCTCTGTGGTCCCGTCTGCAACCAGTCCAACTCGACGGTGACGGGGACGCCCGTCGCATCGGTGAGGTGCAAGCTGGCCGCGATGGGAGTCGCCCGGTTCTCGGGGAATGACAGATCGGCGGCCGTCACGAATAGCGGGCGTGGCAGGATGCGGGTCGCGATGGAGAGCGCGTTGATGCCGGGGTCGAACACGCCGAGCCCACCCGGCTCCCAAATCCAGGCCTGCCCGGGATGCCAGACCCGCACGTCTTCCTTCCAGGCGATGTGGACGGAGCGGATGTGCCGGGCGGCCAGCAAGTGGCGGGCCGGCTCGACGGCCGGGGCGAAGCGGGAGTGCCAGGTCGCGAACAGCGTCCGCCCACACGAACGGGCGAGCTCGGCCAGTGGCGCGAGTTCGCTCACCGTCGCGCCGGGCGGCTTCTCCAGCAGCACGTGCTTTCCGGCACGCAGGGAGGCCTCGGCTTGGGCCCGCCGGACCTGGGGCGGCGTGCACAGTGCAACCGCATCGATGGCCGGGCCATCCTGCAGCAAGGCCTCGAGCGTCGGGAAATGCGGAACGCCGGGGAGCGACGCGTTACGGCTGGCGATCGCAGTCAGTTCGATGCCGGCAGTTTGGGCGATGGAGGGAATGTGCTGGTCCCGCGCGATCTTGCCCAGTCCGACGATGGCGAGACGAAGTTGCGGCATGACGCTGATCCCTACCGTGTGACAAGGTGATCGATGCTGCCCGTCAGCGACCCGGCGACGATCGGCGTGCAGTCGGGCGGGAAGTCCTGGCGCAACCGGCCACCCTGCTCGCCGACGATGTCGAGGAAGCGGTCGAGATGCGCCATGGCGCCGGTCGGAAGATCGTGCAGCACCAACAACGACCAAGGCCGCGCGCGCAACTGCTCGATGGCAGTCGCCACCCAACCGTCCGGATCCGCCCAATCCCGTGGCACCGCGTTCCACACGACGCAAGTGTAAGCATCGCGCTGCAGCAGGGCGGCGGCTTCGGGGCTGAGCAGACGGCGATCGATGTTGCCGCCGCCGCCCATCGGGCGAAACAGCTTGCTGGGATGGGCGAGCGGCCCAAGCTCGGCCTGCGTCTGGCTGATCTCGTGGGTGGCTGCGTCGGTGCCCGGCTGCTCGCCCAAGGGAACGGTGTGCGTCCAGGTGTGATTGCCGATCCAATGGCCCTCCTCATGGGCGCGCTCGGCACAGGCGCGAGCGGCGGGATCCCTCAGTTTCTGGCCGATGACGAAGAAGGTGGCGGCGATCCCGCGCCGGTGCAGGATGTCCAGCACGCCGGGCGTGACCGCCGGGTCGGGACCATTGTCGAAGCTGAGCGTCAGGTCGAATGGCATTGGGTCTCCCACGGGCGCGCGCGCTGATCGAGGCAGCATTCCGCAGCAGCCGCAAGGGCGAGCGCATTCGAATGTGGGTGTCCGGAGCGCCGCGTGTCAGTCGACCGCCGGGCTATTGCCGCCGCCCAGCGCCGTGCCATTCAACGTCTCGCTGAGTTGCGCGAGCGCCGTGTGGTCCTGCCCTGGTCCGAGCAGGGTCGCCGCACTTGCCCACATTTCACGGCAAAGCGCCGCAAACGGTGTGGCCGTATTGGTATCGCGACCGACCTCCAGCGCGATGGTCAGATCTTTCACCATCAGGTCGAGCCCGAAGCCGGAATCGAAGCGCCGGGACAACACGAACTGCTTGAACTTCTTCTGCGTGCTATTGTTCATGCCGGTGGACGCATTCAACACGTCCACCATCAACGCCGTATCGAGCCCGAACCGCTGTCCGATCAGGAGAGCTTCGATCCCGATCAGGAAGCCGGCACCGGAAACAAGATTGTTCAGCGCCTTCATGGCCTGGCCGGCACCCACCGCCCCGCAGCGATGGATCGACGTGCCCATGGCCTTCAGCAGCGGCTCCACCCGATCGATCGCAGCCGCATCGCCGCCGGCGAGGATCGCCAGCTCGCCCGTGCGTGCGCGTGGGACCCCGCCCGAAACCGGGCAATCAACCATGACGGCACCCACCAAGCCCAACTCGGCCGCCAATGCTCGGGTGACGCCGGGCACGCCGGACGACATCTCGACCACCACCGCTCCGGGCGAGAGGTGGCCCTTGAACTCCGCCACGACTTGGCTCACGTGCTTGCTGGTGGGCAGGATCGTGACGATGGCATCCGCCCCGGCCACGACGGATGCAGGATCGGCACAGGCCGCGCCGCCAACTTCGTCGTGGAACCGCGCCGCCCGGTCGGGCACCGCGTCGCAAACCGCGACGTCGAAACCCGCTTTCACCAGGTTGGCGGCCATCGGCCATCCCATGTTGCCGATGCCGATGAAGCCGACACGCTTGACCGGGCCGCTCATTCGGAGGGTTTCGCCGTGGGGATCGCCCCTTCTGCGACGAGCACCTCATGCGCCGCCCTGAAGGCGTTCAGCCCGGCAGGAATGCCGCAATAGACCGTGGCCTGCAGGAGAATTTCCTTGATTTCCTCGACGGTCACACCGTTTGTGAGGGCGCCCTTCACGTGCAGCTTCAACTCGCCGGTTTTGTCGAGCGCGGTCAGCATCGCAAGATTGAGCATGCTGCGGGTCTTGCGATCCAATCCGTCCCGCGTCCAGGCATAGCCCCAGCACCACTCGGTGGTGATGCGCTGGAACGCCATCATGAAGTCGTCGGCGCGGGCGAGCCCACCATCCACGTATTCGGCGCCAAGAACCGCCCGGCGGACCTCTAGCCCCTTGTCGAACATCTCCGACTCAGCCATGCGACACTCCCTTGCCAAGTGGTCAGACCATCCTCCACCAGCCGCCTGACCTGCCGCATTATACTTGACGAAGGACGTCACGGCATAGAATGAATGGTACATTCGCAAAGCGATCGCCATGCCCGGTCAAGGGCAGGCGGGATGGGGAAACGGGACATGCGCAACTGGCTCGCAGCCGCGATAATGGTCGTCGCTGGATCGTTTGCCGCCGGGCCGGCCGGAGCGGAGGCCCAATTCAAACTCCGCGCGTCGCTGGACACCTCGGCTACCCACGCCCGCACCGTGGCAGTCGCCGACTATCTCAAGCAGGTAGAAGCACGCTCTGGTGGCCGCATCGCCACCGAGTTGTTTCACAGCGGCCAGCTGTTTCGTGACCGCGACGTGGCCAAAGCCTTGCGCCAAGGCGCGATAGAGATGGCGGTACCCGGCAACTGGGTGCTGACCGGCGTCGTGCCCGATGCCGACGTCTTCGAGCTGCCGGCCTTCTTCGGCCAACCGGAGGCGGTGGTTCTCAAGGAGGCGGACGGCCCACTCGGCACCATGATCGACGGCGAACTCGCCAAGCGCCTGGACGTGAAGGTACTAGGCACCTGGCTCCCGCTTGGGTACGACAACACCTACAGCACCAACAAGCCGATCAACAGTTTCGCCGACATGGTGGGAATGAAGATCCGCAACTCAGGCGGCGCTGGCCAAGCGGCGCGCGCCCGATTCTTTCAGGCGCTGCCGAACATGACGGCTTGGCCGGACGTCCCCCTTGCACTCTCGCAAGGCACGTTCGAAGCCGTCAGCTCCACCGACGAGAGCCTGGCAAGCGCCAAGCTGTGGGACAGCGGCATCCACTACGGCTTCGTGGACAAGGAGTTCATCGGATTCTACGTGCCGATGGTCAGCGAGAGCTTCTACGACAAACTTCCGCCGGATCTGCAGAAGCTGCTGGTCGATGTGTGGCAGGAAAACATCGGGGCCTACCGCACCCGCATGGAGGCGGCGCAAACCCAGGCGCGCCAGACGCTCGAACAACACGGAGTGAAGTTTGTCCTGCCGTCGGACGCGGTACTCGGGCAGGCGCGCGCAAAAATGCTCGAGGAGCAAGATAGCATAGCGAAGGAAATGCGGATCTCTCCCGCGGCGCTCAAGCAGGTCAACGACGACTTCAAGGCGAATGGCAGTTAGCGTGCTGGGGGGTCGCCTGCTGGCGGCCTGGAATACTGTCGAACGGTTGCTGATCGGGCTGCTCGGTACGTCCGCCTTGGGCGTCGGCACCTACCAGGTGGTCGGGCGTTACGTCGACCCACGTATCGCATTCCCGTACGGCGACGAGGTCGTGACTTACCTCACCGTCTGGGCGGTCTTCCTGGCGTCGAGCCAACTGGTCCGCACCGACGGCCACGTTCGGCCGGATATCGTGCTGCGTCTGCTGCCACCCCAGGGCCAGCGCTGGGTGGAAGCATTCAATTGCTGCGCGGCGCTCGCTTTCTGCATCGGCCTGCTGATCTTCGGGATAGCGATCACGAGCGGGTCGTTCGATCTCGACGAGCGCAGCTCCACCGGGCTGGAATTCCCACTGTGGATATACTACGCGGCCCTCCCGACGGGGGGCGCGTTGATGACGCTGCGCTACCTTCTCCGCTTGTGGCGCTACCTGTTCCGCTTCGACCCGGCGACCATGGTGATCGCACCTGCCGAACACTAACCCGTTCGCGCAACGGGGGGGATCACCTGTCTGATGGGCACGCTACTTTTCCTGTTGCTGTTCTTCGGCCTGTTGGCCGCCGGGATGCCGATCTTCCTCGTGCTCGGCCTGTGCGCCGCCGCCCTGTTTACCAGCAGCGGTCAGCCGCTGATCATCATCGCGCAGAAGATTGCGGACGAACTCAACTCCACCACGCTGATGGCCTTGCCGCTGTTCGTGATGGCCGCCGCGTTCATGCGGCGCGGCGGCGTCGCGAAGGCGCTGGTGGACGTAGCCATCGCCTGGTTCGGCCGGCTGCGCGGAGCGCTGGGCATCGTCACTGTCGTGTCCTGTACATTGTTTGCCGCGATTTGCGGTTCGTCCGTCGCCACGGCCTTGGCGATGGGAACGATCCTGGTGCCGGCAATGCTGGAACGCGGTTACCCGCGGCACTTCGCCCTGGGCGTCGTCGGTGCGTCCGGCACGATCGGCATCGTGGTGCCGCCCAGCCTGTCGTTGATCCTATACGGGTTGATCGCGGAGCAATCGGTGCCCCGGTTGTTCCTCGCCGGCATCCTGCCCGGGCTGTTGCAGGCAGCGACGTTCTTCGCATGGGTGCTGTTCTACGCCTACCGCTACAAGCTGCCGCGTGAACCGGCCATCCCGCTTAGGGCCATCCTTCGCACCACTCTCAACGCGGCCCCGGCGCTGTGTGTGCCGGCCATCGTCATGGTGGGGATCTACGGCGGCCTGATGACGGTCACGGAGTCCGCCGCCGTCGCTGCCACTACGGCCCTGCTGGTGAGCCTGATCTACTACCGCGGCTTCGCCCTGCGGGAGACGCTCTTTGTGGTGGCGGACGGGATCAAGAGTGCCGCGACCATCATGATCATCGTCGCCACCGCCCTCGCTTTCGGCCACTGGATGACGGATTCGGGCATTCCCGCCCAGTTGGTCCAGTTTACGCTCGACCACCACCTTCGCCCCTGGCAGTTCCTGCTCTCCATCAACGTGCTGTTGCTGATCCTCGGCTGCTTCCTCGAGGTGGCGGCGACGCTGCTGGTGGTGATGCCGATCCTGGCGCCGGCCCTGCATCCGCTCGGCGTCGACCCGGTGCACTTCGCCATCGTGTTCACTCACAACATGGAAATAGCGCTGGTGCATCCGCCAGTGGGGCTGAACCTGTATGTGCTGGCGACCATTTCAACCGCGCCGATCATGGAGGTCGTGCGCGGCATTCTGCCGTTCCTCGTGCTGTTGCTGATCGTGTTGGGCCTGATCACCTACGTGCCGGAGCTCTCGCTCTGGCTGCCGAACCTAGTCTACGGCCCGGGCGGCTAAAGCGAGATAGGTTAGCCCTGCCGTAGGGTGGGCTGCTCGCAGCCCACCAGCCGCGCCAAGGTGGTAGGCTGAAACAGCCCACGCTACGTTTGGGGCAGTGACTCGGTCCCGGCCGCTAAAGCGGTTCGAGCACCGGGCGCGGTCCGTCCAGGAGGCGATGCGCAACCAGGATCCGCTCCCGCAGCGCCTTGCGGCTGATCTTCAGCATGGCGTTGCGCGGCAGGTCCTCCACGGCGAGGAACAGTCGCGGCCGCTTGTACCCCGTCATCGCCGCCGCTTCCGCCTGCAGCGCCTCCTGCCACCCCGCGCGCGGCCGCTCCGCTACCACGATGATCACCTCGCCCCAGTATTCGGAGGGCAGCCCCAGAACTGCGAACTCGCAACCGCCGAGTGCGGCGGCCAACGCCCGCTCCACCTCCTCGGGTGCCACTTTGTAGCCGCCAGTCTTGATCACGTCGGCGGCACGGCCGACGAGGTGCAGCCGCCCCCGTGCATCCAGGTAGCCGAGGTCGCCGCTTTCGTGGAACGCCCCGGGGTCGAGCTTCTCGTAGCCGGACGGGCGGAGGAAGCCGGCCATCATCTGCTGCGCGCGGATCAGCACTTCGCCGGCCTCGCCGGGCGCTGCGTTCCGGCCGTCGCCGGCGTCGATCACGATTTCGACCCCCGTTGCCGGCCAGCCGACGCAAGCATCGGCACCGGGCCCGCCTTCGGCATACCACTCATCCAGTTCCGCCGGCTCGAGGACGCAGATCGGGTTGATCACTTCCGTCTTCCCGTAGGTCACGCGGATCACCGGGCCGAAGATGGCGCGCGCGCGGGCGTACAGTCCCGGCGATAGCACCGCCGTGCCGCAATAGATGACTTTGAGCCCGCGCAACTCGCGCCCCTCCGCCGCGGCGACGAGCTTGGCCAGCACGGTGGGCGGCGCGAACATCTCGTCGACTTCGCCGCGTTCGATCAGCGGCAACACGATCGCCGGGTCCACCCCGTCCAGCAGCATGACGGACCCGCCCTGGTCGAGATAGGCGTAGGTCAGCAGCGCCGCGCCGTGGGAGAATGGCGTCATCAAAAGCAGTCGCCCGGTCGCGCCCGGCCGACCCGGCATCGCCGCGCGCTGCAGCAGATTACCCACCCATCGTCCGCGCTGATCGGTCACGATGCCTTTGGGCAGGCCCGTGGTGCCGGAGGTGAAGCCGATCTTCGCCCAGCCCGCGTATCCGACCGAAGGGAACTCGGCCGGATCCAGCGGGCGTTCGCCAGTCGTCTCGATCGTGTGGGCGGCAACCTCGTGAGCGGTGAAGAACGCAGCCTCCGCTTCGGCGCAAACGACATGGCGCACGCCCGCGAGCTGCAGACAGTAGCGCCGATCGGACTCGGCCAGATTTGCATTCAGCGCCACCTCGGCGGCACCGGCAAGGTGGATGCCGACGCTGGCCCACACGGCTGGTATCGCATTGCGGTTGAGACTGGCGACCGGATCGCCGGGCCGCACACCCGCGGCAATCAGGCGATGGCCGACGGCGGCGGCCCGGCGCAGCAGCGCGGCGTAGGTGATGGTGCCGGACAGGTCGGCAACCGCGACCCGATCGGCGAAGCGTTGCAGTAGGCTTGCGTAGTCACGCGCACGGTGAAGTCCTTCGGGCATTCCTATCTCCTGTGCGGGACACTTCGGATTGTCCTTCGCCCTGTTCTCGCGAGCGGGCGAAGGTCGTTGACCCCGCAAGCAGGCTCCCACATGATGCGCCGCGGAGGAAGCTCACAACGATGGCAACAGCCAAACCCCTCGCCGGCCTCGTCGCCGTTGAGATCGGCCACAGCATCGCCGCGCCGTTCGCGGGCCTGATCCTGTCCGATCTCGGCGCTGAAGTCATCAAGGTCGAGAGCCCGGCGGGCGACCACTCGCGTGGCTGGGGGCCACCCTTCTGGGAGGGCACTGCCGCCGCCTATCACGCGTACAATCGTGGCAAGCAGGCCGTGGTTGTAGACCTCGCCGACCCGGCGCAAGCCGCGTCTCTCCGCCGCCTCGTGCTCCAACGCGCAGACGTCGTGATCCAGAATTTGCGGGCCGGCGTGATCGAGCGATACGGCCTTGGCGCGGAGCAGTTGCGCGTCGAGAAGCCAGGTTTGATCTACTGCAATCTCGGCGCCTTCGGTACGGCCGGCCCGCTCGCCGACAAGCCCGGCTACGACCCGCTGGTGCAAGCCTTCGCCGGGCTGATGAGCATGACCGGCGAGGGCGGCGGGCGCCCGCCGGTGCGCATCGGCGTGTCGCTGAATGACATGGGCGCTGGCATGTGGGCCACCATCGCCATCCTTGCCGCCGTGATCGAGCGTAGCCGCACGGGGGATGGCGCCCGGGTCGAAACCTCGCTGTACGAAACGGCGCTGAGCTGGCTCACGCTGCCAATGGCGAGCTACGGCGCCTCGGGCGAGATCCGCCAGCCGCGCGGCTCGGGGGTGGCCGAGATCGTGCCCTACCAATGCTTCCTCACCAACGACGGCTGGCTGATGATCGCTGCCGGCAATGACGGACTATTCCGCAAATTATGCGCCGTGCTGGACTGCTCCGAACTCGCCGACGACGTGCGGTTCCGCACCAATGCCGGCCGGGTCGACAACCGGGACACGCTGCTGCCGATGCTGGAGGCGCTGATCCACCCGCAGCCGCTCGCCGAACTCGCCGCCCGGTTGGACGCGGCGGGTGTGCCGAACGCGCCGCTGCAGCACGTGGGCGAAGTCGCAGCCCATGCGCAGACCGCGGCGTTGGGCATGGTGCAGCCAGGCCGCGAAGGCGGCTTGCCGCTGGTCGCACTGCCATTGAGCTTCGATGGCCAGCGCCCCGCGATGCGTTGGCCGGTGCCCCGCCTGGGCGAACACAATGCGCTGCTGGAGGATCGCTGATGCGCGAAACCTACGAGACGCTCTTGCTGAGCCGGCCCCATCCGGACGTGCTGCTGCTGACCATGAATCGTCCCGCCGTGTTGAACGCGATGAACACGCAGATGGGCGAGGACATGCTGGACCTGTTCACCTCCCTGTCGCTCCACCCGGACCAATGCCGCGCGGTCGTGCTGACGGGCGCCGGCGAGCGTGCCTTCTGCGCCGGCGGCGACCTCAAGCAACGCCAGGGCATGACGGACGCCCAGTGGCAGGCGCAGCACTTGGTATTCGAGCACAAGGTTCGCGCCATGATCGACTGCCCGCTCCCGGTGATCGCGGCGGTGAATGGCGCGGCCTATGGCGGCGGCTGCGAGATGGCGCTGTGCTGCGACTTCATCTACGCCGCCAGCACCGCCCGTTTCGCCCTGCCGGAAGTCACGCTCGGCATCATGCCCGGTGCCGGCGGTACGCAGAACCTGCCGCGTGCGGTGGGCGAGCGCCGGGCCAAGGAGCTGCTGCTGTCCGGCAAACCGTGGTCTGCGGACGATGCGCTGAACTGGGGCATGGTCAACCGCGTGTGCCAGCCCGCCAACCTGCTGGACGAGGCGGTGGCCTGCGCCAGCACGATCGCCGGCAACGCGCCCATCTCCATCCGCCAGGCCAAGCGATCGATGCATCACGGCCTGTCGATGAGCCTGGCCGACGGCATGCTGTTCGAGATCGAGGCTTATAACCGGATGGTGCCGACGGAGGATCGCCGGGAGGGCGTGGCGGCATTCAACGAGAAGCGCAAACCGATGTTCAAGGGACGCTGACGATGGATATGCAGGTGAACGGTGCGGCTGACGTCACAGTACAGCTCGGCACGGACTTTCCGGAGTTGCGCGATTCGGTGCGCCGGCTGTGCGAGCCGTATGACGGCGCCTATTGGCGGGATCTGGACGAGCGCTCCGGCTATCCGACCGAGTTCGTCAAGGAGTTGACGGCGGCGGGCTTTCTCGGCGCGCTGATCCCGGAGGAGTATGGCGGTGCCGGGCTGCCGTTGCGCGCCGCCGCGGTGATCCTGGAAACCATCAACGCCAGCGGCTGCACGGCATCGCCGGCGCACGCGCAGATGTATATCATGGGCACCCTGCTGCGCCACGGCAGCGAGGAGCAGAAGCAGCGCTACCTGCCACGCATCGCCTCCGGTGAGCTGCGGCTGCAGGCTTTCGGCGTTACGGAGCCGACGACCGGCTCGGACACGACCAAGCTCAAGACCAGGGCGGAGCGGCGCGGCGACGTGTATGTGGTGACCGGGCAGAAAGTCTGGACTTCGCGCGCGCTGCATTCCGACATGATGCTGCTACTCGCACGCACCACACCGCTCGACCAGGTGAAGAAGAAGACCGACGGGCTCTCGGTGTTCCTGGTCGACCTGCACGAGCAGCGCGGTGAACGGCTCGATATCCGCCCGATCAAGGCGATGATCAATCACAACACGACCGAGATCTTCATGGACGGGCTGGAAGTCCCGGTGGCTAACCTGATCGGCGAGGAAGGGCGCGGCTTTCGCTACATCCTGGACGGAATGAATGCCGAGCGGGTGCTGGTGGCCTCCGAGTGCATCGGCGACGGCCGCTGGCTGCTGGACAAAGCGGTCAGCTACGCAAGCGACCGGCGGGTATTCGACCGTTCGATCGGGCAGAACCAGGGCGTACAATTTCCGCTTGCCCGTGCCTTTGCCGAGCTGGAAGCGGCCGACATGATGTGCCGCCGCGCGGCCGCGCTGTTCACGGCCGGCCGGGACTGCGGCGCGGACGCGAACATCGCCAAGCTGTTGGCGTCGGAGGCAACATGGAAGGCGGCGGAGGCGGCAATCCAAACCTATGGCGGCTTTGCCTTCGCGCGCGAATACGATATCGAGCGCAAGTGGCGGGAGGCGCGACTGTATCAGGTGGCCCCTATCTCGACCAACATGGTGTTGTCCTACTTGGCCCAGCACGTACTAGGCCTGCCACGCTCGTTCTGAGGCTGTCGATGCCGACGCTGCCGGCCTTCCTACTCCGGCGGCCGGTTGACGTCAGCTATTCGCTCTGCGAGTAATGCCTTCATTCGTATGCGGCTTTGCGGTCTTCCGTACGCCGTGAATGGTGGCGGACGTGGAGGCGGATTGACCCAGGACGAGAGTGGCGTTGCGATGACGGGGAGGTTGCAGGCGCCGGGGCGCAAGGACGAGCGGCAATTCGTCGCAGCTCTGGCTCGGGGGCTGGAGATACTCGGCTGCTTCAGTGCAGTGCGGCGCGAACTTGGCGTCACGGAGATCGCGACGATGCTCGGCATGGCGCAACCGACGGCTTGGCGGCTGTGCCACACGCTGACGGAGCTCGGCTTCCTCGAAGTGGAGTCGAATGGCCGGCTCAGCCCAGCGCTGGCCGTGCTGCGGCTGGGCTACACCGCCTTCTCCGATCTCTCGCCCGGCGAGCTGGTGCGGCCGCATCTGCAGGAATTGGCCACTCGGCACGGTGCGGCGGCGGGGCTCGCGGTGCCGGACGGATCGGACATGCGCTTCGTCGAGCGCTGCGAGGGCGACTCGCAGCTGCTGCTCAATCTGCGCGTCGGTTCGCGGGTGCCGATCGCGACCTCGGCGTTAGGCTGGGCCTATCTCGCGGCGCTTCCCGATGCGGAGCGCGACAAGGCGGTCGGATCGGGCGCGAAGGATAAGGAGGCGTGGCGGACCGCCCGGCCTGCCTTCAACCGGGCGATGCGCGGCTTTGGCCAGCACGGCTTCATCGTGAACCCGGGCGTGCTGCACCCAGGCTACCATACCGCCGCGGTGCCGGTGCGGGGCGCGAACCGGCGCCCGATCCTGGCGCTGAACTGCGGGGGCGCCGCCGCCGTGCTGGCAGCCGCCACGTTGAAGGAGGAGATCGGGCCGGAGTTGCGGCGCCTGGCCGACCTGCTGGAAGCGGTGGTCTGATGCCCGGCAAGGCCCCCCGCACCGCGGCCCGCGTGGCCGCCCCGATGCCCAACCTGGACGACGGCAAAGACCGCCAATTCGTCACCGCCCTGGCCCGGGGACTGCAAATCCTGAGCTGCTTCGGCTCCTCTCGCGCCGAGATCGGCGGCACGCAACTCGCGGCGATGACGGGATTGCCGCAGCCCACCGTATGGCGGCTGTGCAATACGATGCAGCAACTCGGCTTCCTGACCGCGGCCGGCGGCGACAAGCTTCGCCCCGGCCTGCCATTGCTCAAGCTTGGCCGGGCGGCGCTCGCGTCCATGCCGCTCGCGGAGGCGGCGCGCGCCCGCATGCAGGCGTTGGCGGACCGCTTCGGCTCGGCCAGCGGGCTGGCGGCGCGCGACGGGGACCGCATGGTGTTCGTGCAGCGCTGCCTGAGCGACGCGGCGCTGGTCATGAACCTGCGCGTGGGGGCGCGGCTGCCGCTGGCGACGTCTTCGGTCGGCTGGGGCCTGCTCGCCGGCTTTCCTACGGCGGAGCGCGAGGCATTGGTCGCCCGGCACGCCGCCGGCGATCCGCGTTGGCCGGACGTCGCCGGGCAGTTCGCGACGGCGATGGCGAATTACGAGAAGAACGGCTTCATCTTGAACCTCGGCGTGTTCCGCCCGGGTTATAACGGCGCCGCCGTGCCGATCATGGACGCGTCCGGCCGCCCGGTGTTCGCGCTGAGCTGTGCCGGGGCCGCCACGTCACACACGCCGGCGCTGCTGCGGCGGCAGATCGCGCCCGCCTTGCTGGAGTTGGCGGCGTCGCTCCAAAGCGAGTCGCGTGGGGTTCAAACCTCGTAGGACCAGGGCTCCGGAAGCACGCGGTATTCGCCGCCCGATCGAGCCATGCGGGCGAAGCCGGGAAAGTGGAGGTGCATGCCGCCCACGACCAACCCGTCCCTCACTACCGACTCGAAGATGGCCCGGCGCGAGGCAGCGGCCATCGGCGGATCGGCGTCGTACAACATGGTGACGTCCGGCCGTGGCACCTGCAGCTCCGGCACGTGCACGGTGTCGCCCCAGATCATCATCGACTCGTCCGGTGCACTGAGGCGAAACGCGCTGTGGCCCGGTGTATGGCCGGGACAGGGCACGGCGGTGATGCCGGGCAGCACCAATCCCTCGGCGAAGGTGCGGATGCGGTCGCGGTAGGGTGCCAGGCGGAAGCGGGCGGACTGGAAGTAGCGGGTTCGCGATCGCTCGGTGGCGGCGGCCATGGCGGCATCGTCGAACCAGTGCGCCATCTCCGCCGCGTGCACGTGGATGTCCGCGCGGGGGAACAGCGCCACGCCCTCGTCAGTGGTGAGGCCGTTGGAGTGGTCCGGGTGCACGTGGGTCAGGAGCACCGCATCCACCTCCGCCTCGCTGATGCCGGCCGCGTGCAGGTTTTCCGGCAGTCTCCCGCAGCTCGGCCCCATGGTGGTGCCCGACCCGGCGTCGACCAGGATCGTGCGGCCGCCGCCGCGGATGGCGAAGGCATTGACGGAAATGCGCGTGCCGGGCCGGCCGGTGCCTGCCACCATCAGCGCCTCCGCTTCCTCTGGCGTGACACCGCGCGCTGCGTCCGCCGGCGGGTCGACGTAGCCGTCGCTGAGTGCCGTTACGAGCAGCGGGCCCAGCCGGCGGTGATAGACGCCCGGGACTTGCCGGGTCGGCAGGGCGCTCACCGCACGGCTCCGGGCTGGGCAGGCTCCATGCCGTTCTGCCAAATGGAGGGTTTGCCGGGACAATGCGATTGGGCCCGTTTGTTCAGCCGGACCAAGCGGATTCGCATGGGGGTAAAGGGCATGCTGTCCATCGCGCGTCCCCGTCGTTTCGTGTCGGTCGTTCGATCTCGTTGGTCAGTGACGTCGCACGGTCGGGCACAAACTTCAATGGTGCGAATAGTCTATTCAACACGAGCGAAGTGAACCCACCCGTCCAAATTGTCACCGGGCGGAGACCCGGCAGCGCTTGACGAAGCGGAGAGCGCGGGCGGAGACTGTCACCCAACGAATAATCAACTCGCAGCGCGAGCGGGAGTCCGAAGATTATGCCGCAGATCCTTGGAGAGGAGGCCGCCCTTTCCGGCTACGCGCCCGCGTTGGACGCTCGGCTGCGGAGCGCCGGGCCGAGCGCGGACATGAGTTCCGCCGCCTGGATCGAGGCTCGGCTCGACCGGCTGCCGATGACCCGGCACAGCTGGCGGCTGATGACGCTGATCAGCATCGGCGCGTTGTTCGAGTGCTACGACCTGTTCATGACCGGCTACGTGGCGCCTGGCCTGTTCCGCAGCCACATCTTGACGCCGACCACGTCCGGGCTGTTCGGCATGACCGGCATCGGCAGCTTCATCGGCGCCTTCTTCACCGGTTTGTTCATCGGCACCTTGCTGCTGAGCCAGGTGGCCGACCGCCTCGGCCGGCGGCGTATGTTCACCATCGCCTTGCTCTGGTACAGCGCGGCCACGGTGATGATCGCGTTGCAGACCACCGCGAATGGCGTGAATTTCTGGCGGCTGATCGCAGGGATCGGCGTGGGTGTCGAGCTGACCACGATCGACGCCTTCATCTCCGAAATGGTGCCACGTGCCGAGCGCGGCCGCGCCATCGCGTTTTCCCAAGGGGTCAGTTTCTTCGCCGTTCCGGTCTGCGCCTTCGCCGCGTGGCTGCTGGTGCCGAATGACCCGTTCGGGATAGCGGGTTGGCGCTTCGTCATGCTCATCGGCGCGAGCGGTGCACTCGTTGTCTGGTTCCTGCAGCGGAATATGCCGGAATCGCCGCGTTGGCTGCTCGATCGTGGCCGGGTCGCCGAAGCCGAGGCCGTGACGCAGCAATTGGAGGCCTGGGCGGTGGCCGACCTCGGCAAAGCTTTGGAGCAACCGGTTGTCCGCGCACCAGCACCCGTGACGGAGACGGGCGGCAGCCGCCTGGCCGAGCTGTTCCGGCCGCCGCTGCGCCGTCGCACGATCATGATGATCGTCGCGAACCTGTTTCAGACGGTTGGCTTCTACGGGTTCGTCAACTGGGTTCCGACATTGCTGATCGCCAAGGGCATCCACGTGACCCAGAGCCTCGAATACACCTTCATCATCGCCATACTGTTTCCCCTCGGCCCCTTCCTCGGCGTGCTCGTGGGCGACAAGGTGGAGCGGAAATGGCAGGTGGCGCTATCCTGCTTGGCGATCGGCGTGGTCGGGTTGATCTTCGCCCAGCAAACTTCGGTGATCGGCCTGATCCTGTTCGGCATCGTCCAGACGGTCGTGACCAATTGGCTGTCCTTCTCGTTCCACGCCTATCAGGCCGAGCTATTCCCGACACGGGTGCGCGGTATGGCGGTGGGGTTCGTCTATAGCTGGAGCCGCTTCTCCGCCGTGTTCACCGGCTTCTTCATCGCCTTCTTCCTGCGCGAGTTCGGCGTGCCGGGTGTGTTCACTTTCATTGCGGCCGCCATGGTCGTCGTGATCGTAACCGTGCTCGGGTTCGGGCCGCGCACCAGCAACCGGTCGCTGGAAGAGATCGCACGATGAGGACCTTCGACCCGGCCGCGTCCGGGCCGCTCGCCGACGTGCGGGTGCTGGACCTGTCCCGCCTGGTCTGCGGCAACGTGCTGACCATGATGCTGGGCGATTTCGGCGCGGACGTGGTCAAGGTGGAAAGCCCGCACGGCGGCGATCCGCTCCGCGCCTGGGAGTCGGGTGGCGCGCCGCTCTATTGGAAAGTCTACGGCCGCAACAAACGCAGCCTGGTGCTCGATCTGGCCGGGCCGGCTGGGCACGACGTGCTGCTGCGTCTGGCCGACAAAGCGGACGTGCTGGTGGAAAGCTTCCGTCCGGGTACGCTCGAGCGCTGGGGCATCGGGCCGGACACGCTGCATGCGCGCAACCCTGGGCTGGTGATCGCGCGCGTGTCGGGCTTCGGCCAGACCGGGCCATACCGCAACCGGCCGGGCTACGGCACGCTGATCGAGGCGATGAGCGGTTTCGCGGCCAAGAACGGCTTCCCGGATCGGGAGCCGCTGCTGCCGAACCTGCCGCTCGCGGACATGGTGGCAGGCGTGTTCGGCGCCTACGCCGTGCAGGTGGCGCTGCACGCAAGCCGTAACGGAGCGCCGGGCCAGGTGGTCGACCTCGCGCTGATGGAGCCGCTCGTCAGCATTCTCGGCATCGACCCGGCGCTGTTCGCGCTCAATGGCGAGCGGCCGCAGCGGACGGGCAACGGCGGCAAGACGGCGGCGCCGCGCAACGTGTATCGCACGGGCGACGGCCGCTATTTGGCGATCTCGGCACCGATGCAGTCCATGACGGAGCGTGTGTTCGACACGATCGGCCGCCCAGAGCTGAAGACGGACGCACGCTTCCGTACCAATACCGACCGGATGAAGCATGTCGGCGAACTGGACGCCATTATCGGCGCGTGGACTGGCAGCCGCCCCCAGGCGGAAGCGCTCGCCATCTTCGAGGCGGCCGGTGTCACGGCTTCGGCGATCTACGAGGTGGACCAACTCGTGGCCGACCCGCACGTGCAGGAGCGGGAGGTGTTGGTGAGCATGGCGGACCGGGATCTCGGCTCGGTACTGATGCAGAACATCGCCCCCCGGCTCTCCGGCACGCCGGGCACCATGCGGCACCCGGCCCCGGCGCCGGGCGAGCATAGCCGGGCCGTTTTGACGGAGGCAGGGTTTCCGCAGGGCGAGATCGAAGCGTTGCTGCGCACCGGCATCGTGAGTACCGTGGCCGATACGAAAGTCGCCTGAGGCTGGCTGCCAAACGTACTCCTCGACCAGGGCCGCAGCGCGGATTTCACCGCCACGCTTCAAGCATCGCCTCCGGCCTGTGTACCCCCGTCTGACAGGGACGGTGTGTTGCCGGCGCTAGTGCAAAGCGGTCAAGGTGCGGGCCTGCGCCTGTTCCATGGACTGCAACCGCTCGAACAGCACGGACGGCGCGATCGCGGAATGGCCGGCCTGGAGGCAATCCTCGAACTTGGCGAACAGGTCCGCCTCTGTCAGCGGCACGTCCGCATGGCCGCGGGCACGGTGCACTCGCTTGGTTTCGAGCGCCGTACCGTCCCGTAGCCGGATTTCCGACCAGTCCGCCACTGCCGCGCCAGGACTGGCGGGATCGTAGTCGGTGTTCGTACGCACGGACACCTTCGCCATCAGCGACTGCACATCTGGCCGGGTGACGAACTCGTCCGTCAACTCGCGCAAACCAACACGCCCGGCGATGATTGCGGCGCTGAGGGCGAACTCGATGGAGAACTTGGCCGCAAGCCCCGTCTGCGGGCGGTGGTTGCGCAGGATGGTAGCGTAATTCTCGCTGACCTCGACGGTGATGCTCTCGACGTCATCGGGCCGCATGGGCTGCACGCGCTGCAGGTCCAGCATGCCGTCGATCGAGCGGTGCGTGCAGTAGCAGGCCGGGTACTTTTTGACGCTCAGCCCAGTGGAGAGGATGCGCCAGTCTTCACCCAGGCCCTCGGCCGGGGCCGCGCGGTCCACGTCGCCGGCGGGCGAGACGGCGGCGAGAAATCCTTGCGGATGCTCCAGTGCATCCGGCGAGGCGGTGAAGCCGGCCTGCGCCAGCCTTGCTGCCATCAGCCCGGCATGGGCGGAGCGGCCGGCGTGGAACGGCTTCGTCATCGTGCCGAAATTCGCCATCAACCCGGCGCTTTGCGATGCACCCAACGCGATCGCCTGCGCGGCCTTCTCGGCGTCGAGGCGACGAAGGCAGGCGCAGGCAGCGGCCGCTGCGATCGCGCCGAAGATGCCGGTCGGGTGCCAGCCTTTGCTATGGTGGAAGCCTGTGTCGCGCCGCACCAGCTCGGCCCAGGTCTCGTAGCCGGCGAGGAACGCCATCACCATGTCGCGGCCGCTGCTGCCCAGGCTCTCCGCTTCGGCGAGGATCGCCGGCACCAGCACCGTGCTCGGGTGGCCACGCAGGGCCACGTCGTCGTAGTCGAGCGCGTGCGCCGCCGTGCCGTTGATCCAGGCGGCCTCCGGTGCGGGCGCCGTGCGGTCGGTGAAGCACAGCGTGGCATCGCCGCTGCCGGGGGCCAGAACCTGCGTGAGGATGCGCGGCGCGTCTTCGGCACGCCCGGCGATCATTACGCCGATGCAGTCGATGAACCCGTTGCGGGCGATAGACGCCGCATCCTCCGGCACGCGGTTGGGGGAAAGGTCGGCGACGAACTGGCCAAGGCTGCGGGTGAGCGTCATGGCAGGGCTCCGGTGTTACTCGGTCGGGGGGACGAACGGGTAGGGCAGCGCCGGGCCACCCTGCAGTGGCAACGCGACGGTGGCGCTGCCTGGCGTCGATTCCACCCCGGCCTCGTTTCGCATGCCGAGATCGAGGTCGACCAATCCCATTGCACCAGCCGGGCCGTGCGCCTGCCGCGTATCCTTCACCGTCGCCCAGACCTCCAGGCGCTCGCCGACGAGGTTCATGGCGCGGAACTGGAAGCGGATCTTCCACACCCAGCCAGCCGGTCCGGCCCAGTCCTTCAGCATCTGGGCGATGAATTGCTGCTTGAGCGACCCGTTGATCAAAAGACCCGGCAGCTTGTCGTGCCCGGTGGCGAAGGGCAGGTCGTAATGGATCTTGTGCCAGTTCTCCATGGCCGCGGACCACCGCATCAGGTGCGCAGTGGTGAACGGTCCGAGCTTCAACGGATCGATGACCTGCCCGGCCGACAACGCCTCGAACACGGGGGTGCCGGCCACCCGGTGGAGCTTGCTGGATTGCTCAGACGACATTTGCTGATCCATGGTCGCCTCCCAATTCGCAGTTGCGAATTGCTTATTCGTTGATGATTAAGTCCCACGCTCGCCCGGTTCCGTCAAGTTGCAAGCCCGGCCGCATCCAGACTCTGGCGAAGCGCCGCGTTGAAAGCGTCCGCCGCCTCGAACATGACCCAGTGCCCGGCATCTTGTATGACTTGGAATCGGCAAGCCGGATCGATCGCGCGCAGGGCGGCTTCCGCCCGATGTGGCTCACTCTGCATCGAGTGGTCGTATGCGCCCCAAATGCCGGTGAGCGGCGCGTGCTGCCGCGGCAAGTACTCCGTCAGCACGGCACTGCTTCCGATCCCGCGACTGTCGAAGCGGGCCTGGCGGCTATTGCTATCCTGAATGGCGACGGCGAGGTCATCGATGCGGGCCGGGTCGGCGATCATCCAGCGGTGCAGGTTGGTGCGGTGCGCCGCCGCCCGCGCCTCGCCCTCCTTGTCACGCACCCGCTCCAGCTTGGCGCCGCCGCGGATCACTCCTAGCCCGCCGGAGCCCACGAGGGTCAGCGACCGAAGCGGCCGCATCGCTGCGACCACTCCACCGATCGCCCCACCGAACGAAAACCCCGCCAGATCGCATGGCACGCCCGGACCGACCAACGCGTCGATGCCGGACGCGACGACGCCGGCAACCGCCTCGGCGGTGGAAGCCGGAGGCATGGCAGACCCGCCCAGACCCGGCAGGTCCGCCACGATCACCTGGCGGTCGGTGAAGGCCGGGATCGTGCGCAGCCAGTGCAGCCACGAGCCTGCGCCGCCATGCAGGAGCACGAGCGGTGCCCCCTCACCCCAGCTTCGCCACACCATCTCGCCGTCGCCGCAGGGCGTGTGGTCGATACGTGCCTGCGTCGCCACCGCCGCCCAGGGCGCGGTATCCGGCTCCACGTCCATTAGGATGCTCCTCAGCCTCGACCGGTGAATGATGGCTCCCGTAAGGCGCGCGCACCATGCGCGTGTTTCGCGACGAGGGATCCCCGCAAGAACCTTCTCCCCGCCCCAGTTGTAGAGGGTCGGGTGCAGCACTTGTGGGCCACGAAGCGGCCGGCCGCTTCGATTTCGCCCGGTCTGCGGCGGCCGGTGATCAACGCCGAATGACGGTTTTGCGGGCCCGCAGCAGAAGGTCGCCGCTCGCGGTGCGGTATTCCGTTTCGACCACCACGAATAGCATGGGGCCGTTCTTGGACACGCGCTCGTAGATGTCGGCGTAGCGGGATTGCTGCCTCACCTGTTCGCCGTGACGGGCATAGCGGAAGAACTCGATTTCCGAACCGCCGTTCAGCAGGGTGCGACCCGGCAGCGGAAGTTCCGGCAAGCCATCGCTCGCGGCCGAGACCAGTCCATCGAAGTCCGGGTCCTCCGCCCGCTCGGTCAGCACGTCAGGCGTGCCGAGTGGCCGGCGAAACATGAACGCGGGATAGATCGGCGGCGCCACTGGCCCGCCATAGCGCGCCGGGTTGGCATCGGGCGCGTAGTCCGTGTCGCCATCGGCCATGATGGCTTGGGCGTAGCGGCGCACCGCCCCCGGTTCGACGGCGTCGCAGGCCGTGACGGAGCCACTCTGCCGGCCGATATAGCTTCGGATTTCGTCGGTGAGGATCGTGGTCACAATTCGGCTCTCCACTGTTGGGCAGCGGTGGGTTAAGCGGGGGTGGGTTAAGCGGGGGTGGGTGCGGACTGGCAAGCGCCGTGCAGCCCCACTGCGCCGCCGGCGGCCAGCCGGGCCACGCGGCCTGCGTCGTAGCCCAGCCCGCGCAGCACCTCTGCCGTGTGCTCGCCCAAATGCGGCGGCGGCCGGTCCAGCCGGCCAGGCGTTTCGGACAGCTTGATCGGCAGCCCGGCGACCTGGATGCGGCCCATACCGGGCACGTCCATCTCCACCACCATGTTGCGCGCCGCCACCTGCTCCTCCGCCACCGCCTGGTCGATGCGGTTGACCCGGGTGCAGGGCACGCCCGCCGCGTCCAGCCGTGTGATCCAGTGCGCGGCGGCCTGGGTGGCCAGCCTTTCGTCGATCAACTGGAGCAGCATGTCGCGGTGCTTGGCCCGCGCATCCGCCGTGGCAAAGCGCGGGTCACCCTCCCAGTCAGGCTGGCCCACGGCGCCGCAGAAGCCGGTCCACATACGAGGGTTGAATGCGGCGATTACGATCCAGTCATCGGCCGCCTTGAACGCCTGATAGGGCACCGAGACGGCGCTGCCGCTGCCACTGGGTCCGGGGACAACGCCGGTCGAGAAGTAGCGGCACAAATGATAGGACAGCATGGACATCTGCCCTTCCAGCAGTGACGTGTCGACGCGCTGGCCGCGCCCGGTGTGGTGGCGCGCCTCCAGGGCCATCAGCACGCCCACCGTGCCCATGAAGCCGGCCCCGAGATCGGCAACCGACAGCCCCATCTTCACCGGGCCGCTGCCCACCTCGCCGGTGATGCTCATGCCGCCGCTGAATGCCTGCATGAACAGGTCGTTGGCCGGGTCATCCCGCCGGGGGCCGCTGGCGCCGAAGCCGCTGATGGCGCAGTAGATCAGCCGCGGGTTCACGGCGGATAGCGAGGCGTAATCCAACCCGGCGCGGGCGAGCGCACCGAAGCGGTAGTTGTCGATCAACACGTCCGCGCCCTCGATCAACTGCCGGGCCACTGCGACGCCTTCGGGATCCTTGAGGTCGAGTGCCACGCTGCGCTTGTTGCGATTGGCGGAGGCGAAGTAATGCGACATTTCGCCGTGGAAATACGGTGGCCAGGCCCGGCTGTCGTCACCATGCCCGACACGCTCGATCTTCACCACGTCGGCCCCGTAATCCGCGAGCATCATGCCGCAGAACGGGCCCGCCATCGCGACGCTGATTTCCACGACCTTCAAATGGCTGAGCGGGGTTGCCATCGTATCGAGCGTTCCTCCAGGTCGCGGGGCTAGGGCCGACCCCGATCATTTATTCGCAGTGCAGATAACACACTCGATTTAAGTCGACGCTAGAAGGTGTTCCGGCGTTTGTAAACGGCGCGGCGGCCATAGCCGCGCAAACCCTCAGGGGTGGATTTTGGCTCCCGAATAGCTTATTCGCAGAGATGCAGGCGTAGCGTATAACTGCGAACAGGGAGAGACAACGATGTCCGACTTGCCGAGCCACGTTGAGATGATCGAGGTTGGGCCGCGGGACGGGCTGCAGATCGAGCCGCGCACCCTGGCCACGACGGATCGTGTCCGCATGGTGGATGCGCTGGTGGCAAGTGGCATCAAGCAGGTGGAAGTCGGGTCCTTCGTAAACCCCAAGGCAGTGCCGCAGATGGCGGACACCAACGAGGTGTTCGAGCAACTGGACAAGAAGGCGGGCACGCGCTACCGCGCCCTGTGGCTCAATCCGAAGGGCCTGGAGCGTGCGTTGGCCAACGGGCGGGTGGACATGGACGGCAAGCTGACCCTCACCGTCAGCGAGACCTTCGTCAAGCGCAACACCAATCGCAGCATCGAGGACACGTTCGAGCAAATGCCCGAGTGGATCCGCACCTATCGCGATGCCGGCATCGCGGCGGACTCACTGGGTGTCATGGCGGCATTCGGCTGCAACTTCGAGGGCTACATCCCCGAGGAGAAAGTGGTCGGACTGATCGGCCGCGCCCGTGACCTGATGGCGGAGCATGGCTGCACGCTGAAGCACCTCTCCCTGGCAGACACGATGGGTTGGGCGAGCCCAGGGCAGATCAAGAGCCTGGTGGGCAAGGTGCGGGACAAGTGGCCGGAGCTGACGCTGAAGCTGCATTTGCATGACACACGGGGCTGCGCCGTGGCGAACGCGGTGGCGGGGATGGAGATGGGGGTCGCGGAGTTCGACTCGTCCGTGGGCGGCCTCGGCGGCTGTCCGTTCGCCGGGCACAAAGGCGCGGCCGGCAACATCTGCACGGAGGACATGGTGTTCGCGTGTGGCGAGATGGGCGTCGACACGGGCATCGACCTCGACGCCCTCGTGGAAGCGGCGAAGCTCACGGAGGAGCTCGTCGGTCACGTCCTGCCGGGCAAGGTGATGAAGGGCGGCACGCTCACGCGCTGGAAAGAAGCCCGCGCCTGATCGGCTCGCTGCTACGACAAGCCACTCGAATGCGCCGTTGGGCGTAGGGGAACAGGGCCATGGATTTCGTATTCACGCCACAACAGGAACAGCTCCGCCGCGATGTGCAGCAGTTCATCGCCGCCAACATGACCGACGAATTGCGTGCCGAACTCGAGGACGACGCGCGTGGTTCAGGGCCGCAAGGTGAAGTGTTTTTCCAGAAGGTGATGGACCGCGGCTGGACAGCAGTGAGCTGGCCCAAGGAATACGGCGGCCAAGGCGGCAGCCCGATGGACCAGTTCATCATCGAAGAAGAATTCCAGCGCATCGGCTACAAGCGCATCGGCGGGGGCGGAACGGGGGCACCGGCAATCCTTGCGTCCGGCACCGATGAGCAAAAGCTGTACTACGTCCCGCGGACCATCCGCGGCGAGATCAGCTTCTCCCAAGGCTATAGCGAGCCCGGTTGCGGCACCGACCTGGCAGGGATCCAGTGCCGGGCGATCCGCACCGGCGACACGTTCCTGGTGAACGGCCAGAAGATCTACACGACCTCCGCCCATGCCTGCACCCACATCTTCCTGATGTGCCGCACCGACCCGGCGTCCAAGCGGCAGGCGGGGCTCTCCATCCTACTGGTGCCGATCGACACGCCCGGCATCACCGTGCGCCCGCTCTGGACCATCCAGAACGAACCGCGTGCCCCTACGCTCACCACCTACGGCGAACCGCGCACCAACGAGGTGTTCTTCGACAATGTCGAGGTGCCCGCTTCCTGCCTGCTGGGCGAGGAGGGCGACGGTTGGGCCGTGGCCCGGCGTGGCCTCAACCTCGATCGCGTCGGCGCCTGGCGCTACCTGATCTCCGTCATGCGCGACGAGGACATCGTCAACTGGCTGAAGGTGGACGCGCCGGGCCGTGCCACGCAGCGAGCCGATCCGCGGGTGCGCGACAAGGTGGCCGAACTGTGGATCGAGGGGCAGGTCGCCCGGCTGATGACGATGCGCAGCATGTCCATCGCGCAGAGCGGCGGGAAATTCAGCTACGAAGGCTCCGCCGAAAAAGTTTGGGCGCCGGAGCACGGCGTGCGCGCGACGGAGGCGATCAGCCAGATCCTCGGCCCGTCGGCGCAACTGCTGCACGGCTCGCCGGATGCGCTGGAGGACGGGTTGTTCGCGCACAATCTGCTGGGTGCGTTCCAATCCACCGTCAATCACGGCAGCGTGCAGGTGATGCGCGACCAGGTGGCGCGCGTCGGGCTCGGCTTACCACGCGCGCGGTAGCATTGAACCACGCACAAAATACCTGGGCACCATAGAGGGAGGGATTTGGCCATGGACACGTTGCTGAACGCGGACGAGTTGGCGGTGCAGAACGCCGCCGCCGAATTCTTCGCCGCCGAGTCGGCGCCCGCGTTGGTACGCGCGGCGGAACGCAGCCCGGGTCGCATCGATCGCGCGCTGTGGGCCAAGGTGGCCGAGCTGGGCTGGATTGGCATCAGCCTGCCGGAGGAGGTGGGTGGCCAGGGCTTGTCGCTGTCCTATCTCGGGCTCGTGTTCGAGGAAGTGGGTCGCTGCCTCGCTCCCATTCCGATGTTGAGCACCGTCGTGACCGCCCTCGTGCTGGCGCGGCACGGTTCGGCTCCACAGCGCGCCATGTTGGAGCGAGTGGTGGCCGGCGAGGTATTGCTCACCTACGCCGTCGCCGAACCGAACGGACGGTGGTCGCCCGACGCGGTTGCCCTGGCTGGACGCATAGATGGTGACACGCTGATCCTGTCCGGGCAGAAGGCGTTCGTCGACAATTTCCGTACCGCCGGGAAGTGCCTGGTCGTGTGCCGCATGGTGGATGGTAGCGGGTTGGTGTTGGCGCTGGTCGACCCGGCGGCCCCCGGCATCGAGGCGGTGGACCTCGTGACCACCGCCGGGGATGCCGAAGTCAACGTTCGTTTCGACGGCGTGCGAGTACCGGTGGCCGACATAGTGGGCACCCCCGCCAGCGGGCGCGCGATCACGTCGGAGCTGATGGATCTGGCCGCCGCGTTCACCACCGCGCTGATGGTAGGAGCGGCCGGCGAGGCTACGTCGCGAGCGGTGGAATATGCCAAGGGCCGCCACGCCTTCGGCCAACCGATCGGTTCGTTCCAGGCGATCCAACACATGGCCGCCGACATGACGATCGGCGTCGACGGCGCGCAGTTGCTGGTACGGGAAGCCATCTGGCGACTCGGTTGCGGCCTGCCGGCGCAAGTGGAAGTGTCGCAGGCCAAGGCGTTCGCAAGCGAGAAGTGCTTGATGGCGGTGCGCATGGCCCAACAGATCCATGGCGGGATAGGGTTTATCGCCGAGTTCGACCAGCAACTGTGGTATCGCCGGGTTGCCAGTTGGAGCTTGCGCTGCGGCACGACGCTGGACCACCGGGCCCGGGTCGCCGAGGCGCTGCTCGACGTTCCGGGCCAGGTCCGCCTAGGCCGCGACTTGTCCCGAGCGGATAAATCCAGCCGGGTACTGGCAGCCGAGCACGCCTGACGCTACAGCGTGCAGCGGGCGCACCGCTGCGTCAGCGATGCTGGTTCACGCCGGCATGCCCGCCCGCAGCTTCGAGGCGGCGGCTGAGGAACGCCATCACCGCGACTTCCTCGGCCTTCAGCCCGCCACTGCCCTCGTTGAGCACTTCCTCGGCACGCTCCCGCAGCCCGTCCAGTAGACTGCCATCGAGATAGCCATCGAATATCGCAGGATGGATGTAGCACTTCCGGCAGACGGACGGAGTGTTCCCCAATATTCCGGCGACCGCCTCGATCGCGTGCACTACATTCTTCTTGTTCTTCGCCTCCGTGTCATACCGCTCGAGTTCGTGCAGGGCGATTGCCGCCAGGTTGGTTGCAGCCCACGTGCGGAAGTCCTTGGCCGTGATGTCTTCGCCGCTGATCTCGTGGAGGTAGTCGTTCACGTCGTCGGACGTCACCTCGTGCAGGTCACCATTGTGGTCGACGAATTGGAAGAGGTGCTGGCCGGGGAGTTCCTGGCAGCGCTTGATGATGTTGGCCAACCGGCGGTCTTGCAGGCTCAGATGATGATCGATGCCGTGCTTGCCACGGAAGTCGAACTTGATGCGGCTACCATCGACCCGGGTGTGCCGGTTGCGCAGTGTGGTGAGGCCGAAACTCTGGTTGTCGCGTGCGTACTCTTCGTTGCCGACACGGGCGAGCGTCTTCTCCAGCAGCTTGACGAGCGCAGCCAGTATCCGCCGGCGCTCGAGACCAGCGAGGGCGAGGTCCTTGTCGACCTGGGCGCGGATCTTGGGCAGGACGCGCCCGAAGATCATCATCCGGCTATACTTCGCCTCGTCGCGAACCGTTCGCCAACGGGGATGGTAGCGGTATTGTTTCCGGCCTCTTGCGTCGCGCCCCGTCGCTTGCAGGTGGCCGTTATGGTCCCGGCAGATCCAGACGTCCGTATAGGCTGGAGGAATCGCCAGCTTCTTTATGCGCGTGAGTTCGGCCTCGTCGGTGACACGCTGACCATCGGGCGCGAAATACTCGAAGCCGTCGTCTCCCAACACGCGTTTGATACCCGGCTTCGCGTCGGTGACGTAATGCAGCTTCGCGAGCTTGGCCGCCTGCTTGGCTTTTTCGACATCTGGAACTTCGGCGATGGCAGTTGGTGTCATGGCTTTTGTGACAGCCTCTCGTCAGCTTCTTGGCTGTCCACAACACCGCGTCAGACTTCCCAGTTCCATGGCGTGGTTGTGTTGGCTAAAATCCGAGATGCGGCATTGTATTTTGCGAGTTCGGTCTAACCGTCGCCATTCAAATGCAGGCCGCAATCGAGTTGCAGCACGCTTCCGGTCATCATGCTGGCGCCCGCAGCGAGCCAGTACACGTCGGCCGCGACCTCCGCCGCCTTGCCGACTTTCTGCAGCGGCGCACGTGCGATCTGGACCTTCGATCGCGCCTCGAACACGGCCGGGTCGAGGCGCTGCACGAAGCCGTCCGCCACCAGCGCCGGGCACACCGCATTGACCCTGACCTTCGGCGCCAGCACCCGCGCCAACGACATGGTCAGCGTGTTGGTCGCGCCCTTGGACGCGGCGTAGGCGATGGACGAGCCCGTCCCGTAGATCGCGCCGTAGGACGAGATCAACACGATCGCGCCGCCGTCGCCCGCGGCCAAGGCCGCCGCGCAGGCTCGCGCCATCTGGAACGGCCCGACCGTGTTGACGGCGGTGGTCTGCTGAAAATCCGCCATCGTCAGCGCGTCGAGATCGGCGTGCGGCACCATCCGCGTCACGCCGGCACTGCTGACCAGGGCGTCGAGACGGCCGAACCGCGCCATCGCCGCGGCGGCCATGCGACGGCAATCGTCGTCCCAGCTCACGTCGCCTTGTATGGTCAGCCCGCCGGGCCCGGCAACCAGCGCCGCCGCCGCCGCCTGCTCCGGCAGGAAGTAGTTCACGACGACGTCCCAGCCTTGCGCTACGAAATGTTCGACGCACGCGGCGCCGATACCCGACGCCCCACCCGTTACAATCACCACCCGCCGGTCGCTCATGCCCTATGACCCGGCGTCCAAGGGTCCGCCGGCCGGTCCAAGCCCATGTTCTCCCGTAGCGTGGTCCCAGGATAGGTAGGTGGACGGAGCCCGCGGCGGCGCAGCTCCGGCACGACCAGGTCCACGAAGTCGCGCAGGCAGCGCGGCTGCACGGGGATCGAGATCACGAAACCGTCGCACGCCTTGCCGCGGTACCAGTCCTCCAGCACGTCGGCCACCTGCGACGCCGTGCCGCGGACCATGCTGCCGCCCATCGAGGGCAGGATGCGGTCATACGTCTGCCGCACCGTCAGCCGCTCGCGTGCCGCCATCTCCAGCACCGAGCGCCCGATCGCCGTGCCGCCCAAGCCCTCGCCGGCGAAGGCGGGCATCGGGCCGTCGAGCGGCAGGCCGGCCAGATCGGCGCCGACGACTTTGGACAGGTACGTCACCGCCAGCGGCTCCGGGATCAGCGATTGCAGTTCCTCGAACAGCTCGGTGGCCTCGGCCTCGCTACGGCCGACCAGCACGCTCATGCCGGGCAGGATCTTCAGTTGGTCCGGATGGCGTCCATACTTGGCCATGCGCCCCTTGATGTCGGCATATTCGCGCTGCGCCTCGCCCTTGTCGCTCGCTGCGCCGAACAACGCCTCGCCGCCATAGGCCGCCAGTTCCTTGCCCGCTTCCGACTGCCCGGCCATGAACACCACCGGTTGCCCCTGCGGCGTGCGCCCGACATTCAGCGGGCCGCGGACCTTGAAGTGCTTGCCGCGATGGTTGGTCAGCCGCACGCGCGCCGGGTCGAGGTAGCGCCCGGTGGCCTTGTCCTGCACGAACGCGTCCGCAGCCCAGGAATCCCAGAGTGCCCGCACGACGTCCAGGCTCTCGCGGGCGCGCTCGTAGCGTTCCTCGCGCCCCATGTGCTCGTCGCGATTGAAGTTCTTCGCGTCCTCGACGTATTGCGTCGTGACCAGGTTCCACGCCGCCCGCCCGCCGCTGATATGGTCCAGCGAGGCGAATTTGCGCGCGATCAGGTAAGGCTCCTCGTAGCTGGTGGTCGCGGTGGCGACGAAGCCGATGTGTTTGGTGTGCTGCGACAGGGCGGCGAACAGGGTGACGGGTTCGAACACCGCCGGCCGGTCGCTCGGGCTGGTGGCGGCGAACAGCGCGGGCTTGTCCATCTGGCGCACGCCGTTGCCGTCGGCGAGGAACATCATGTCCAGCCCGCCTTTCTCCGCGAGCTTTGCGGTGGCGATCATCGCGTCCAATTGCATGGTGACGCTGGGATACGAATCGCGATGCCGCCAACCGCCCAGATGTCCGCCGAGCGCGCCGCCGTTCGCCGCGAGGATCATCATGCTGCACTCCACCGGCTGGGTGCATCCGGCAGGCCGAGATTGCCGCGGAGCGTGGTTGCTTCGTACTCGGTGCGGAACAGGCCGCGTCGCTGCAACTCGGGCACCAGCAGGCTCACCACGTCGTTCAAGCCGCGTGGCATCACCGGCGCCATGACGGTGAAGCCGTCGCCGGCCTTCGCGCGCCACCACTCCTCCATCAGGTCGGCCACCTCGGCGGGGCTGCCCTTGAACATCGGGCCGCCGATTGCCGGCAGTAGCCGCTCGTAGGCCTGCCGCACCGTCAAGCCCTCGCGTCGGATCATGTCCAGCATGTAGCGGCGCAGGCTGCTGCCGCCGACTACCTCGGTGGGGATGTCGGCCGGAACCGGGCCGTCGACATCACAGCCCGCCAGGTCACACGTCAACTGCTTGGACAGATAGTGCACGCCGAGCGTCGGCGAGATCAGCGATTGCAGCTCCTCGTACAGCTGCTCGGCCTCGGCTGTGGTGGGGCCGACGAAAATGCTGACGCCGGGCAGGATTTTCAAAGCGTCCGGATCGCGGCCGTATTTCGCCATGCGCCCCTTGATGTCGGCATAGGCGCGAACGCAATCCTCCTTGGTGCTGCCGGCGCCGAACAGCGCGTCGGCATATTTGGCCGCCAGCTCCATACCCGGCGCCGATTGCCCGGCCATGAATACCACCGGCCGCCCCTGCGGCGTCGGCGGCAGGCTGAGCGGGCCCTTCACCGTGAAGTGCGTGCCGGCATGGTCGATCGGCGCCACGCGCGCCGGGTCGAGGTATTGCCCGGTGGCCTTGTCCTGCGGAAACGCGTCCGGCGCCCAGCTGTCCCACAGCGCCGTCACGACTTCGTAGAACTCTTCGGCGCGAGCATACCGGTCCTCGCGCCCGACTTCCGTGCGGCTGAAATTCAGCGCGTCGCCGGCGTTGGATGCGGTGACCAGGTTCCAGCCGGCGCGGCCCTTGCTGATGTGGTCCATCGAGCTGAAGCGGCGGGCCACCATCCACGGCTCGTCGAAGGTGCTGGTGGCGGTGGCGACCAGGCCGATACGGCTGGTGGTCATGGCGACCGCGGACAGCAGGGTGGTCGGCTCGAACATGGCCGGGCGAGCGGACGGGAAATTGGCCGCGAACAGCGCCGGCCGCTCCATCTCGCGCACGCCGTTGCCATCGGCCAGGAACACGGCATCGAACTTGCCGCGCTCGGCGGTGCGCGCCATCTCCACGATGGCCTCGAGGTTCATGACGCTGTCGTCGAACGCGTCGCGGTGGCGCCAGCCGCCGAGATGGCCGCCGACCATGTTGGGGATGGTGGCAAGATGCATCATGACACGGTCTCCGGCTCGGCAAGCCAATGCGGGACGGCTTCCAGCACCGGCAGGGGAATATGGCACAAAATGGAATGGCCGGGGCCCGCCGGCCGCGCCGGGGGCGGCACGGTGTCGCAGACGGGCCCGAGATGGCGCGGGCAGCGGGCGGCGAACTTGCACCCACCCGCAGGGGCCGGGCGCTCGATCCGCGGGGCAGGGGCCCGGTGCTGCCCGATCAGCGGCACGGAAGCCAGCAGCAGTTCCGTGTAGGGGTGGTAGGGCGGGTGCAGCACCGCCGCGGCCGGGCCTTCCTCCACCAGGGTGCCGTGGTACATCACGGCGATGCGGTCGGCGATGTGAGCGATCACGCCGATGTCGTGGCTGATGAACAAATAGGCCACGCCTAACCTGTCGCGCAGGTCGCGCAGCAGGTTCAGCACCGCCGCCTGCACCGATACGTCCAGCGCCGAGACCGCCTCGTCGCACACCAGGAACTCGGGGCGGGAGGCGAGCGCACGGGCGATCCCCACCCGCTGCTTCTCGCCGCCGGACAATTGGTGCGGATAGCGCGACGCGTAACGGCGCGGCAGGTGCACCAGGTCGAGCAGCCGGTCCACCTCGGCTGCGACGTCCGGCGCGGTGCGGAACCAGCGCACGGCGCGGCCGAGGATGGCGCCCACCGTCTGGCGCGGGTTCAGCGAGCTGTCCGGGTTCTGGAACACGATCTGCGCCCGGCGGCGGAACCCGGCGTCGGGCCGCTCGCCCACCACCTGGCCGCCGAAGCGGATGCTGCCGCCGCGCGATGGCAGCAGCCGCAGTAGCAGGCGGCCGAGGGTAGACTTGCCGCAGCCAGACTCGCCCACCAGCCCCACCACCTCGCCGGCGCCGATCCGCAGCGACACGCCGTCCACCGCGAGCACGCTGCGTCCCTGTCCCAGCAGCCGGGCGATCAGGCCGCCGGAGTCGAAGCGGGCGGTGAGGTTTTTAGCCTCCAGCAGCGGCCTCGCCGGTATCACGGGCGGCGCGAGCGCGGTTTCATCCACCGGCCAAGGGGTCCCGGTCAGCGCATCCGCGCGGTGGCAGGCCGCCGCGCTCGGCACGCCCGCCAGATGCTGCGGCAGTTCGCAGCGGGCGGCGGCGAAAGCGCAACGCGGGCGAAAATTGCAACCGGGGTCGGGGGCCAACAGGTCCGGCAAGCCGCCCGGGATCGGGGCGAGCCGCCCGGCATGTGACCGGTCCGGCCGGGGCAGGGCGGCCAGCAGCCCCTTGGTGTAGGGATGCCGCGGCCGGTGCAGCACGTCCGCCGCCGGCCCGGCCTCCGCCACCCGGCCGGCATACAGCACCGACACCGTGTCACACAGCCGGTCGACGATGCCGAGGTTGTGGCTGACCAACAGCATCGACAGCCCGCGCCGCACCCGCAACTCGCCGAGCAGCGCCAGGATCTGCGCCTCTACCGTCACGTCGAGCGCGGTAGTCGGCTCGTCCAGCAGCAGCAGGTCCGGCTCGGTGGCGAGCGCGGCGGCGATCCCGACGCGCTGCTTCATCCCGCCGGACAGTTGGTGCGGATAGGCGCGCATGATGTCGGCCGGCCGCGGCAGTCCCGTCTCGGCAAGCAACTCGGTGGCGCGGGTCCAAGCCGCGCCGGCGTCAATGCCAAGGTGCAGGCGCATCGGCTCGGTGAGTTGCGAGCCCACCGTTCGGGCCGGGTTCAGCGCGGCGGCGGTGTCCTGGAACACCATGCCGATCCGCCGCCCGCGCAGCCGGGGCGCCTCGCGCAGCAGGTCGTGCCCGTCATAGCCGAGCCGCCGCGCCTGCACCGCGCCGGGTTCGAGCAGCCCGAGCAGCGCCAGCAGCACCGTCGACTTGCCCGAGCCAGACTCGCCGACCAGGCCGAGCACTTCCCCCGGCGCCACCGACAGCGACACGTCCTGCAACGCGTGCAGCTTGCCGCCGCGGGAGGGATAGCGCACCGACAACCCGTCGACGACCAGGCCGCTGCCATGGCTGTGCTGCACGGTCATCGGAGCGACGAGCGAGTGCAATTTCATGTCATGCCAGCTTTGATCCGTCTTACCAGGGCTTGACCCTGGTATCCACGGCGGTCCGCAGACACCGGCCGCTGCCGCGTTGCATGTGACGGGGCCAAGCACTCGTCTGACGTCATCGGTCCAACCCCGTGGATACCAGGGTCAAGCCCTGGCAAGACGGTGGGCGGCACGTTACGCATGCCGGCGGGTGCTCCGCGGATCGAGCCGTTCGCGCAGGCCTTCGCCGACGAGGTTCACGCTGACCAGCAGCACGCACAGGCACAGCCCTGGCGCGAGGCAGATCCAGGGCGCCTGGGTCAGGAAGTCGCGGCCACCGGCGATCATCAGCCCCCACTCGCTGGCAGGCGGCTGCGGCCCGAGGCCGAGAAACGACAGCGCCGCCCCGAGCAGGATGGCGAAGGTCACGCGCAACCCGCATTCGACGATGATCGGCGGCCAGGCGTTCGGCAGGATCTCGTGCCACAGGATCGGCAGCGCGCCTTCGCCCCGGGCGCGCGCCGCCTGCACGAACTCCTCCTCGAGCAGCCCGAGCGCCACCGCACGGGTCAGCCGCACCAGGATCGGCACGTAGACCAGGCCGACCACGGCGATCGTCTTCCACAGGCTGGGCGGCGTCACGGCCAGCACCAGCAAGCCCAACATGACCGGCGGCAGCGAGATCAGCAGGTCCACGCCGCGCATGATCGCCTCGTCCGTCCAACCGCGATGGAAGGCGGCGAGCAGCCCCAGCGGGACGCCGACGACCAGGCTGATCGCCATCGCGCCGGCCCCCGTCGCCAGCGACAGATAGCCGCCCGCCAGCACGCGGGACAGCACGTCGCGGCCGAACTCGTCGGTGCCGAACGGATGCAGCGGGCCGGGCGGCTGCAGCCGGGCGCGCACGGAGAAGGCGGTGGGATCGAACGGCGTCCACACGGTGCCGAGCAGGCACGCGGCCACCACCAGGGCCAGCAGCACGCTGCCGACCAGCAGTACGGAGGGCGGACGTGCCCGGGATAGCGCGATCGCGGTCATGCCGTCGCCGACACGCGGATGCGCGGGTTCAGCACGGCATACAGCAGGTCCGCGATCAGGTTGGCGCCGGCGTAGATCGCGGTGACGACCATCATCCCCGCCTGCAGCAGCGGCAGATCGTGGTGATCGATGGCGAACACCAGCATGCGGCCGAGGCCGGGATAGGCGAACACCGTCTCCGCCACCACGATGCCGCCGATCAGCAGCCCGGCGTCGATCGCCAGCACCGTCACCGCCGGCATCAGCGCGTTCGGCACCGCGTGGCGCCACAGCACGATGCGCTCCGGCAACCCCCGCGCCCGCGCCGCCAGTACGTAGCGCGAGCCTAAGACGTCCAGCAGGGAGGACCGCGTCAGGCGGGAGATATGCGCCAGCAGCCCCAACGACAGCACCATCACCGGCAGCACCAGGTGCGACGCCCAGCCCAGCACCCCCGCCTCGGCGATCGGCGCGTATCCGGTGGCCGGCAACCAGTGCAAGACGGATGCGAACAGCAGCACCGCCACGATCGCCAGGAAGAACTCCGGCATCGCGATCAGCACGAGCTGCGCCACGCTCAGCACATGGTCGGACGCCCGCCCCTGATGCGTGGCGGCATGCAGGCCGAGCGCGATCCCGCACACCGCGACCAACACGAAGGCGGGCCCGGCCAGGAGTGCCGAGCGGCCCAGGGCCTCGCCGATCAGCGCTGCCGCCGGGCGGGACATCACCACCGACTCGCCGAAATCGCCGCGCAGCATGCCCGACAGCCAGTGCCAGTATTGCAGCAGCAGTGGATCGTTGAGGCCGAGTTTTGCCTCCAGCGCGGCGACGGCTGTGGGCGTGGCATACTCGCCGAGGATCGCATAGGCGACGTTGCCCGGCAGGACGTGCACGATCGCGAAGATCAGCACCGACATGCCGAACATGACGCCCACCACACCCAGCAGTCGGCGAACGACGAAGCCGGTCAAAGGCTAGGCCTACGTCTCCCTCTCCCGTCCTTCACGGGAGAGGGCCGGGGTGAGGGCCGCTTAGCCGTTGGACCCGAGTTCGGGGCGGCAGTCGCACCCTCACCCCGGCCCTCTCCCGCAAGCGGGAGAGGGAGAAGAAGGCGGTCGCCCATCACGTCATCGTAGCGTGGCGCAAGTCGAACCAGCGCATTGGATGGGTCAATACATTGACACCCTTGCGATACGCGCAGGCGAAGTTGACGGCGTAGGCGAAGAACGACGCCGGATCCTCCACCAACGCCGTTTGGAACGCGACGTAGTCCTGCTTCTGCGCATCGAGATCGGCCGTCAGCCGCGCCGCATCGAGCGACTTGTCGACCGCCGCATTGCTGTAATGCCACAGCCGCTCGTTCCAGCTGCCCTTGCTGCGCAGGAAAGCGTACACGCTGGTGTCGATGGTCGGCCGGCCGAAGAAACCGTCGATATACAGCGGCGCCTTGCCCGACACCTCGGCGGAGAAATTGGAATACGGCATGCGCTGCACCTGCAAGTCGAAGCCACCGGGCTTGGCCAATTGCTGCAGGGTCACCGCGAGCCGCTCGCGCACCGGGCGGCCGACCGGGGCCACGATGGTGACCTTCACGCCCTGCGGGTAGCCCGCCTCTGCCAGCAGCTTCTTCGCCGCCGCCGGGTCGACTTTCGGGATGGCGATATCCTTGGCATAGAACGGGTGGCTGGGCGGGATCGGGCTGATCGTCGGCACGCCCTGGCCGAACAGCGTCAGGTCCACCACGTCCGCCTTGTCGACGGCCAGATGGAACGCCTGGCGCACCCGCTTGTCGTTGAACGGCGGAATGAGGTTGTTCATGACGGCGCCATCCCACGACGCGGTGGGCACGCTGTCGACCCGCAGCGCCGCGTTGGTCGACAAATCCTTCACCTGGTCCAAAGGCAGGTCCCAGACGACGTCGATGTCGCCGGCCTGCAACGCGGCCACCTTCACGCTCATCTCCGGGATCACGCGCAGCTCGACGCCGTCGAGTTTCGGCAGGCCGGGTTCGAAGTAGTCGGGGTTCTTCGTCATCACCAGCCGGTCGCCCGGGGTGTAGCTGACGAACTTGAACGGGCCCGTGCCGATCGGTGTCTTGGCCGCGTCGATCCCGCGGGGGGTGATCTTCACCTGCCGGTCCCCCAGGATATCGGCGAACCCACCATATGGAATCGACAGCGTGAACACGACCGTGGTGGCATCCGGCGCGGTCACCGTCTGGATCATGTCGTACTGGCTGCGTGCCGGTGCGGTCGTGGCCGGGTCCATCATGCGCTTGAAGAACGCCACCACGTCGTCGGCGACGAGCACGCTTCCGTTGTGGAATTTCACGCCTTGCCGCAGCGTGAATGTCCACGTCTTGGTGTCGGCGCTGGCGCTCCACTTTTCGGCGAGGTCGCCCTCCAGCTTCAAATCCTCGCGGATGCGCGTCAGGCCGTTGAACACCAGCACGTCGTAGATGTACTCGTCACCGATCGTGGTCAGCATCGGGTCCAGCGTATTCGGCGTGGTGCCGATGGCGATGCGAAGCACATTGCCCGGTGCGGCGCGGGCGGCGTGCAACGCCGGTGCGGCAAGCGCGGCGCCCAGCAGGGTGCGGCGGCGGATCGTCATAGGAGAACCTTTCATCCGGGGTTGGCGATGTTCTCGCGCAGCGTGCGGCCAGCGTAGTCGCGCCGCAGCAGGCCACGGCGTTGCAACTCGGGCGTGACGGTGCGGGCGAAATCTTCGTACGTCGTCGGGAACGTGGTGGGCGGCATCACGAAACCGTCGCACGCCCCGGCGGTGAACCAGTCCTCCATGTAATCGGCGATCTGCGACGCGGTGCCGGCCAGCAGCCCGCGCGGCTTGCGGACGGCGGCGGCGAAGCTGATGCCTTGCGCCCGCGCCAATTGGCTCATCCGGTCGCGTGACCCGGCGATGCCTTGGTTGCCCGCCTCCGTCTCCGCCTGCTCCGCGCTCTCCACCCGGCTGAGGTCGACGCCGAGCAATGTCGAGGACGAGGCGAGCACCAGTTCCGGGTCGATCAGGCTGTCGAAGAACGCGGCTTTTTCCCGCGCGATGGAGGCGGTCTCGCCGATCACCACCGACAGGGTCGGCAGGATGCGGATTTCGCCCGGCTCGCGCCCCGCCGCGCGCAACCGGTCGTGCATGTCGTCGCGGAACTCCACCGCATCCGCCTTGGTCGCGGGCGTGCAGAAGATCACGTCGGCCCAGCGCACCGCACACTCCCGCCCGCGCGGCGACGACCCGGCCTGCAGAATCACCGGCCGCCCCTGCGGGCTGCGCGGGATCGACATCGGCCCGCGCACCGACACGAACGGCCCGGCGTGGTCGGCGTAGCGGATCTTCGCCGGGTCGGCGAACACGCCGGACGCCTTGTCCATCACCAGTGCGTCGGCGTCCCAACAATCCCACAGCGCGCAGCACGCCTGCAGCACGTCGTCGGCGCGGTCGTAGCGCTGGTCCTTCGGCGGCACACCGGCCATACCCACGTTGCGCGCCTCGTAGTCGGTGGCCGAGGTGACGACGTTCCAGGCCGCCCGCCCCTTGCTCAACAAATCCAGCGAGCCGATCGAGCGGGCGATGTGGTAGGGCTGGTTGAACGTGGTCGAAATGGTGCTGCCGAGGCCCAGATGCTTGGTCGCGCGCGCCATCAGCGGCAGCACGATCATCGGGTCGATCAGGCTCATCTGCCCGCCGCGGCCGACGTAATCGTCGAAGCGGCCCTTGTACAGATCCGGCAGGCCGAGCCCGTCGGCGAAGAACAGCGCGTCGAACCGGGCTTCTTCCAGCAGGCGGGCGACGTCCTCGTAGCGCTCGGCGTCCCAAATGTCGTGCAGCGATGCGGTCGGATGCCGCCAGGCGCTGGCATAGCTGGCGGTGGGACCCGTCTTCAGATAGGCGACGAGGTGCATCTTGCGGGTAGCATTGGCCATGCCGGGTCGATGCAACAACCATGCCCGGGATCATGAGGGTGAACGCGAATGCAGGCGAGCGACACCACCGACACCGTCGTGATCGGCGCCGGTAACATCGGGTTAGCCGTGGCCTACTATTTGGCCGTGCGCCACGGCATCACCCGGATCGTCGTGCTCGACCCCGGCGACCCGATGGCGATGACCTCCGCCCAATCCGGCGAGAATTACCGCAACTGGTGGCCGCACCCCGTCATGACCGCCTACACGGACGCGGCGTGGATCGCCGACGCCGTACGGCCCGCCTATGCGCCGAACTTCACGCTGACCGGCTATGCCAACCCCACGCTCATGGCCGAGCCGCGAACGAGCAGCCGAGGCGTGCTTTAACGCACTAGGTGGCTCCTAAATCCTCCCGCGTGGGCAGGCGAGTGCATATTCTCTCTTCTCCCTCTCCCGTGAAGAACGGGAGAGGGAGAAGCCTTATGTGATCGGTCGCCCCCTGGCGGGAGGATCAGATTTTGAGACGAACGACAGTTGTTCAAAGCGACGGGCGGATCGGCGCCACCACGCGCAGGCAGGCTACGGCGACGATACCCAGTTGGGCTATGACGCGGCGCAGTGTGGGCGGCTCGGTAAATTGTGCCCGGGCTTCGGCTTCGGCGCGCTGTGCGTCGAGCATGTAGGGAGCGATATCGTTCGCGTCGTGCGCGGAAAGCGAGTTCGCGGCGAAGGAGGGTAGCAACAGAGCATGCATGATGGAGGCTCCTGTTGGCCGGCGGTGCGCCGACGGTCAGGAACCTTTGCACGGCTCAGCCAGGCGCCGCTGTGACAAAGGTCACAGAACCGTAACATTTCGGCCACTGTCGAAGGCCCGCAGAAAGCTGCGGAGATAGCCACCCAGCGAAGGGCTGAGATAACCGCCTTCCTGCACCAGCAGCGTCGGGTAATTCGCGGCAGCGAGTTTGCGGCCGGCCTCGGCGAAACCGTGGTCGGTGATCTTGAACGCTGCACTCGGGTCGTCCGCCCCGGCGTCGAAGCCGAGCGAGACGACGAGGGCACCCGGCGCAAACGCCCGCACCCTCGCCAACGCATCGTCGATCGCCGCGAGCCAGGGCGCGTCCGTCGTGTCGCGAGGCAATGGGTAGTTGACGTTACGGCCCTTGCCCGCGCCCGCGCCGGTCTCGTCGGCATGGCCGGCGTAATAGGGTGCGGAAAGCCGTGGGTCGATGTGGATCGAACAGACCATCACGTCGGCCCGCTCCCAGAAGATGAACTGGGTGCCATTGCAGTGGTGCACGTCGATATCGATGATCGCCACCTTGCCGAAGCGCTTGGTGAGTGTCCATCCGGGAACATCTTGAGTCTGCTGAGTCGGTTGTGATTCACTCGACGGCGATCCGATTCGCAGGACGCCGACGATGTGGACCACCGAGAACCGCGGTCGCTACGATCGCCGAAAGCTTCGCTATCCCAGTGACCTGACCGACGAAGAGTGGGCGCTGGCTGCTCCATTGATCCCATCAGCCAAGCGGGGTGGCAACAAGCGGACAGTCAATGTGCGTGAGGTCGTCAACGGCCTGATGTACATCCTCAGCACGGGATGTCAGTGGGCGGCGATCCCGAAGGACCTTCCTCCGCGCAGCACGCTGCACGACTACTTCGCCCGCTGGGATCACGACGGCACCCTCGGTCGCCTGCACCACATACTGTATGTGAAATGCCGGGAGATGGCTGGGCGCGATGCCAGTCCGACAGCAGCAATCATTGACAGTCAGAGCGTGAAAAGCGCTGAAAAAGGGGGCCCTGCATCGACCCGCCTGGCTATGACGGCGGCAAGAAGATCAAAGGTAAGAAGCGCCACGTCCTGGTAGACACCCAAGGTCTGCTCCTTCACGCCATCGTCCATGCCGCCGACATCCAGGATCGTGACGGGGGCGTGCTCCTGATGGCGACCGTGTTCGGCCTCTATCCTTTCCTGCTCAAGCTCTACGCCGATGGCGGCTATCAGGGGTCACAGTTCCAGAGCGGTCTGAAGCAGGTCATGCGTCATGTCGACGTAGAGATCGTCAAACGATCCGATGTGGCGAAAGGCTTCACCGTCCTGCCGAAGCGCTGGATCGTCGAGCGCACGATCGCCTGGCTTAACCGGTGCCGCCGTCTGGCCAAAGATTGGGAATGCCTGAACCGAAAAGCCCTCGCCTTCCTGCGTCTCGCGTCCATTCGGCTTATGCTGCGAAAGCTATGTCAGAAAACGACTTGATCCCGGATGGACTCTGAGTTGCTGTGCCGCAATCGACGCATTGTTGAAATAGCAGACCCCGGTCATCAGGTCCGGATAGGCGTGGTGGCCCGGCGGGCGGCACATCGCGTAGACCGGTTCCGCCACGAGCCGATCGGCGCCGTGCACGGCGACCTGCGTGCTGGCGAAGATGGCGGGCCAGGTGCCATCGGTGATCGGGCAGGATGTGGAGTTGCTGTACCAGCCGAACTCACCCAGCAACTCGGTCGGCTTGCGGTGCATGCGATGCGTCGGATGCACGTTGGGGATTGCCACCGGGCCGTAATCCGGATGTTCCAGCCAACGCGCGTGCACGGTCTTCAGGAAGTCAACATAGGCGGGGTCGTGAACCTCCGTTATCGCCGCTTCCCGGTTCAGCGGGGCCACCACGATGTCGTGCCGGTCGGCCTGCACGATGCCGAGAAAGATCTCGTAACGCTCGGCGCGGTCCGGCTGGGCGATGAACTTGCCGGTGCGGAATACGGTGTCCGGATCGTGCAGCTTTTGGTCCGGGTGATGGATGACCAGCATGCAAGGATGCTCCTATCAGAACGAGGTTTCCAGCCGGCAGTTTATCAGCATCTCGGCGACGTTGGCGGTCCCCGGCAGCAGCAGTGCCATCGCGATCAGTGCTGCGACGTCGGCCGGGTTGGACATGCTGGCGCGCGGTACGGCCGTGGCGTTGGCTGTCATGTCGGTCGCCACGAAGCCGGGACAAATCGCCGTGGCGCGCACGCCTTGGTCCCAGCCCTCCCGCCGCACGGCATGGGTCAATGCCACCAGCGCGAACTTGCTCATGGCGTAGCCGACATTGGCGTTGGCCACGCGCTTGCCGGATAGGGACGACACGTTCACCACCCGCCCGTCGCCGCCCTGTTTCAGCGCCGGCATCAGCAACCGGATCAACCGCAGCGGCGCCTTGACGTTGACCAGCCACATGGCGTCGAGCGGACCTTCATCCGCGTCGGCCAGGGTGGCGCCTGGCAACGACACGCCCGCCGCGTTCACCAGGCCGTGCACGGAGCCGAACCGGGCGAGCGTCGCGTCGCGCCATGCTGCCGCACTCTCCAGGCTCTCCGCGTCGTAGCGGTGCACCATGAGCCGCTCGGACGGTTCCAGGGTTGAGCTGCGCACCCCGGCGGACACGCGGAACCCGTCGGCGAGCAGCCGTTCCACCACGGCCCGCCCTATGCCGCGGGCTGCACCGGAGACCATGACGACGCGATCGGTGGGATCTAACATGCGGTTGCGTTCCAAACTGTGGATGAGCGGATCGTCGAGTTTGGGCCGAAGTGAGCCTGCCCGGCGAGTCCTTACCTCGGCCGATCCGTGCTGAGGCTGCCGCCGCCCGTCAGCATCGACGGCCCGCCGGGCAAGCGACGCGGCGCACCACTCGTGTCGAGCAGGGGGAACAACAGTTCCGCCGTCCGGTAGCACTCCTCGAGATGGGGGAAGCCGCTGCCGATCACCGTGTCGATCCCCAAGGCGCGATACTCTGCGATCCGGCTTGCGACGGTCGCCGGGTCACCGACGAGGGCGGTGCCGGCGCCGCCCCGGATCAGGCCGACGCCGGCCCATAGGTTCGGCGCGACCTCCAGTTTCTCGCGCGAGCCACCGTGCAGCGAGGACATCCGTCGTTGCCCCTCGCTGTCCGACCCGGCGGCGAGTTTGGCCTGTGCGCTGGCGATCGTGTCGTCCGACAAATGGCTGATCAGCTTGCGCGCGGCGTCCCATGCTTCGGCCTCGGTCTCCCGCACGATAAAGTGCAGCCTAATTCCGAATCGGAGCGTGCGGCCGAGGGCTTCGGCGCGACGGCGTACGTCGTCGATCTTTTCCGCCACCATCGCGGGGGGCTCGCCCCAGCTGAGATACACGTCGCATTGTTCGGCCGCGAGTTGGCGGGCGGGCGCCGACGAGCCGCCGAAGTACAGCGGCGGGTACGGCGACTGGATCGGCGGGAACACCAGGCTGCCGCCGCGGCTGGACAAATGCTGGCCGTTGAACTGCACGGTGTCGCCCCGCAGCATGCCGCGGAAGATCTGCAGGAACTCCCCGGCCTGATCGTAGCGTTCATCGTGCCCCAGCGTGATCCCGTCGCCGGCGAGGTCGTTCGGCGTGCCACCTGCCACGACATTCAGCAGCAAGCGGCCGTCGGTGGCCCGGTCGAACGTCGCGGCCTGCCGGGCCGCCTCGCCGGGCACGATGGAGCCCGGCCGCACCGCCACCAAATAGCGCAGGCGCTCGGTGAATGGGGCGACCGTCGCGGCGGTGATCCACGCGTCTTCGCAGCCGCGCCCGGTGGGCAGCAGCACGCCGTGATAGCCCAGCTGATCGGCGGCCTGAGCGATCTGGCGGATGTAGCGATTGTCGTTCTGCCGGACCCCCTGGCTGGTTCCGAGATACCGCCCATCGCCGCCGGTCGGAAGGAACCAGAGGAAGTCGAGCTTGTCGGCTTGCTGCGAGTGAGGTGTGAAGTTCATCAGAGTTTCTCGCTGGTTTGGGTGGGCGGCGTCCAGCCAATGGCGCGTATGTTCAACTTCGCCGGGATGATGCGCAACGCGGTAGACAGATCGGCGATGCCTTGCTGGCGCGCGATGATGGCGTCGTTCATCGGCTAGGCTCAAGGCCACTGCTGTCCGTTTGAAGAAAGTCTGCTTTGTCAGTTCTTTACCGTCCTGCCAGGGTCCTGGTATCCATGGCGTCCCGCGCATACTGGCTGCGCCGCGGGGCGCACTGCTGTGCCAAGTTCGCATTCGACGTCACCAGCCCCACTGCGTGGATACCAAGGCCAAGCCTTGGCATGACGGTGTACCGAACGGCAGCGGGTGGAGAAGCCTTGGGACGGTGGCGGCGCGTGTGGTCTAGTGCGGAATGATTTCGACCGATCCCACCCGCCCTGCGTCCACCGACGATTCTGCCCTGCGGGATGCGCTGATGGAGTTGGTCGGTCTGGGCGTGCGGATCGCACGGGTGGCCGCGGAGGCGGCGGAGGCCGAAGGGCGCATCGTGGCGATCGTCGCGGCGGGGTTGCCCGCGCGGGTGGATGGCGCCGGGTCGCTGGGCGAGGCGCAGGATTCGGGGTTCGCCGTCGACACCGCCGAGGCGGCGCTCGCGCAGTCGACGCCGCGCATCGCTACAGCGGCGCAGGCGTTCGAGCGGGTCTCGCGCGCGGTGCGGCGAACGGCAGCGTTGATGCAGCGGATCGAGTGCGGCTGGCCGCGGCACGCCGGGTCGGACGATCGGCGCGCCATGGCCCGGCGGCAGATCGCGCGCAGCGTCGGCGAGGTGATCGCGCGGCAAGCGCATGGCGAGGCGGCCGAGCGGCTGTTCGACGATCTGGCCGAGCGGCTGGATCGGCTGGAACTCGACGGTGGGCTGGAGCAGCCGGTGAACATCGTAGTGGCGGAGATCTGCCGCGATCTCGGGTTGTCGCTGGCAAACCCGGCGGCCGGGTCCGTGAGTCCGGCGGGGGATGTCCCGGACGGGTGAGGCTCAGAAACTTCGCGTCGGCCGGTCCAGCACCCGGCGCCCCATCAGGCTTGAAACGAGATCGACCATCAGGATGGCGGTCCGGCCGCGCTCGTCGAGAAATGGGTTGAGCTCCACGAGGTCGAGGCTCCCGACGCGCCCGCTGTCGTGAAGCATCTCCATCACCAGGTGCGCCTCGCGAAACGTGGCCCCGCCTGGAACCGTGGTGCCGACACCCGGCGCGATCGCCGGGTCGAGAAAGTCGACGTCGAGGCTGACATGCAGCACGCCGTCGGCGGCGGCGACGCGTGCCAGGAATCGTTGCAACAGCGCTGCTATGCCGTGTTCGTCGATCGCACGCATGTCGTACATGACGACACCGGCCTCCGTCAGTGCCCTGCGTTCGGCCAAGTCGACGCTGCGGATGCCCAGCGTGCAGATATTCTCGGCGGGCACCGGATGCGCGAAGGCCGGGAAGCTACCGGCGAAGCCCGGCCGCCCGGCGGCGTAGGCGAGCGGCACGCCGTGCAGGTTGCCGCTCTCTGTCGAGTCGAGCGTGTGGAAATCCGGATGCGCGTCGAGCCACAGCACGAACAGATCGCGACCGCGTTCGGCGGCACGGCGGCTGACTCCGAGCAGCGTTCCCGCCGTGAGGCTGTGATCGCCGCCGCAGACGATGGGCATTCCGCTGGCGGTTGCCTGATAGGTCGCGTCGGCGACCGCCTCGGTCCAAGCGACAATTTCGGGTAGCGACTTGATCGCGGGATTGTCGTGTGTCGCGGGCCGGCTCGGTGCCGGGGTGATGTTGCCGCGGTCCTCCACGACGTAGCCAAGTTCGCGCAAGGCGGCAGCGAGGCCGGCGGCCCGGAACGCGCTCGGCCCCATGTCGCACCCGAGGCGTCCCGCACCGTCCTGGACCGGTGCGCCGAGAAGAATGCATGGGCTGAGGTCCATCTTGGGTGACGTCCTGCTTCTGGTGCTGTTGCTCCGATCCGTAGGGTGCGTTGCGCTTTGGCAACGCACCGCAACGGCGCTGATGGTGGGATGCCGAAGCGCACCCCACCCTACTAGTGGGCGGCGAGGCTTCGTTGTAGCCGGCTGATGGCGCCGGGGAGGCCGCGCACTTTCAACACCCGGCCGGTTTCGTCGTACTCCTCGGACAACACGCGCGCGCTTTCGTACACCTCGCCGATCAGGCCTTGCTTGGCGTAGGGCAGTACCAGCACGTCCTCGACCATCGCGGCCTCGAAGAACGCGATGATGGTGTCCCGCAGCGCGCTCACATCGCCCGGCGCGTGGGCGGAGAGCAGGATCGCGTCCGGATGTTTTTCCAGCAGAGCGGCACGGCCGGCGGCGTCCACCCGGTCCATCTTGTTCAGCACCAAGCGGGACGGCACCGCATCCGCACCGATCTCGCGCAACACGCTGCGGCTGACCTCCAATTGCGCCTCGTAGGTCGGGTCCGACGCGTCGACCACGAACAGTAGCAGCGAGGCCTCCAGCGCCTCCGCAAGGGTCGAGCGAAACGAGGCGACCAGGTCGTGCGGCAGTTGCTTGATGAAGCCGACGGTGTCCGACACGAGCACGCGGGGCCGGGTCTCCGGCTGCAGGGTGCGAACGGTGGTGTCCAGGGTGGCGAACAACTTGTCCTCCACCAGCACCTGGCTGCCCGTGAGCGCGCGCATCAACGAGGATTTGCCGGCATTGGTGTAACCGACCAGGGCCACCCGCAACTGGTCGCGCCGGGCGGAGCGGCGTTGGTCGCCATCGCGCTGCACCGCCTCCAACTGCTCGCGCAGTTCCGACAGGCGGTCGCGGATCTTGCGGCGGTCGAGGTCGAGGGCGCTTTCGCCGGCGCCGGGACCCTGCTGCCGCCCGCCGCCGGCCGAGGATTCGCGCATCCGCGGCGCGACGTATTTCAGCCGCGCCATCTCCACCTGCAGCTTCGCCTCGCGGGTGTTGGCGTGGCGGTGGAAGATCTCGACGATGACGCCGGTGCGGTCCAGCACCTGGGCGCCGGTGGCGCGCTCGAGGTTGCGGATCTGGCTGGGCGACAGCTCGTGGTCGACGATCACGAACTCCGGCTTGCGGGTGGCGTCCAGGTCGGGGGCGGCCGGGTCGGCGGCTTCGGCGGCACCCTCGAAGCGTTGCCGGGCCTTGGATCGCGGCGGCGGCGCCATCGTGCCGACCACGCCGGTGCCGCCGGTCAGCGCCGCCAATTCCGCCAGCTTGCCGCTGCCCAGCAGCGACCCGGCGCCGGTGCCCTCGCGCTTTTGCGACACGGTGCCGACCACCTCGTAGCCCAGCGTCTTCACCAGGCGGCCCAATTCCTCGAGGCTGGCTTCGTGGGCGACGTCATCGGTGTCCGGCGTTTGGATGCCGACGAGGACGGCGAGGGGGATGGGGGGCTTGGTGTCCATGGCGGTGAGTAGCATGGATCGGGCCGAAGCTTCGAACCCGGCCGCGACTTGGCGCAAGCGGCCAACACCGGCACTGTCGCGCGGGATGACCTCGAGAGGAGTAGCGGATGGACCAGACCGTGCGTGACCAGACCTTGGGTCAAAAGCCGCCGATCCGCACGCAGGAGGATCTGCGGGAGGAGTACGGGCCGATCAACCAGCTCGCGGCCCTGAAGGTGCAGACCTTCCTGGACCGGTTCTGCCGCGACTTCATCGCCCTCTCGCCGTTTCTCGTGCTCGCCACCAGCGACGAGTCCGGGCGGGCCGACGCCAGTCCGCGCGGCGACGCGCCGGGGTTCGTCGCCGTGCTGGACGACCATACGCTGATCATCCCCGACCGCCTGGGCAACAAGCGGGTAGACAGCTTCGCCAACGTCGTCCGGTCACCGGGGGTGGGGCTCATCTTCCTCGTCCCCGGCATAAACGAGACCCTGCGCGTCAACGGCACGGCCACGATCACGCGGGATGAGGCGATCCTGGCCCCCCTCGAGGCGCAGGGTAAGGTGCCCGCGGTCGGACTGTTGGTGCGGGTGGAGGAAACGTTCTTTCACTGCGGCAAGGCGCTGATGCGGTCCAAGCTGTGGGACGCCTCGCGCCACGTCGAGCGGCGCAGCTTTGCCAGCCTGGGTCGCATCATCGCCGAGCAGACCGCGGCCGTCGCCACCGAGGCCGCCGAGCAAACGATCGAGGAGGGCTACCGCACCAGGCTGTATTGAGGCGCTAACCGAACAGCCGGGGCAGCGGGTAGCCGCGTTTCTGGATGGGCGTCTTGATGACGATGTAGCTGAAATACTTCTCGATCCCGAGACCGCCATCCAGCATGGCCTCGATCACCGTCTGGTAATGCGTCACCCCCCTGGTGACGAATTTCAGCAGGTAATCGTAGCCGCCGCTGACCAGGTGGCACTCGATCACCTCGTCGATCTCGCCGATCGCCGCCTCGAACCGGGCGAAGTCGCCGCGGCGGTGGTCCTGCAGCGTCATTTCGGTGAACACCACCACGACCTCGCCGAACTTGGCCAGATCGAGCTGGGCGCCGTAGCCGATGACATACCCGGCGCTCTCCAACCGCTTGGTGCGCTGCAGGCACGGGCTGGCGGAGAGCCCAACCGACTCCGCCAGCTCCACGTTGGAGATCCGCCCGTTGCGCTGCAATTCCGCCAGGATCTTCAGGTCGATGCGGTCGAGCTTGGGCCCCAATCACCTCTCCAGCCTGCGTGTCTCACGCCATGCTGCACAGGTCAGGCGCGTAAGTCATCCTGATGCGCTTTCACCATGTCCGCCATACTGGTGAAGCGGAAGTCGAACGCGCTGCCGTCGGGGGGCGGCATGGTGGCACCCCACCCCTCCTGCTCGTGCCGGCGATCGATCCAGGCGGAGGTGAGCTTGGCCTGCTTGGCGGGGGCGTGGTCGTGGAACAGGCTCTGCGCCGTGTGCAGGATGTCCGCCCGCTCCAGCCCGCGCTGCTGCAGGTGATCCAGCAGGTAGGTGAAGTTGGCGCTGTCCGGCTTGTAGGATCCGACGTCCTGGGCGGTATAGATCGCGTCGAACTCGACCCCGAGGCGCTTGTTGCTGCCCTCGAAGCTCTTGCGGTCGACGTTCGACAGGATCACCAGCTGGTAATACTTTTTCAGGTACTGCAGCGACGAAGCGCTGTCGGCAAACGCCGGCCAGTCAGGCACGGAGGCCCCGAAGCGGCGGTCCTCCTCGTCGCTGGTGGGCAGGCCGAGCGTATCGGCAAGCCGGCGATGCACGGCGGTCAGCACGTCCGAATACAGCATGGTGGGCGTCTCCGCCTCCTGCGCCGATTCGTGGCGGGCGAACAGCTCGAGCGCCGCATCCCGGGATAGCGGTGCGGCCGCCTTGCGCAGCAGCGGCTGGAGCGCGGTGAAGATGCCGCTCTCCCAGTCGATCAGCGTGCCGTAGCAGTCGAAGGTCAGGACGCGGAACTCGGTCAGGCGCATTGGGAAGCCTCGTGGATACGGGAAGTGGACATGCGGTGGGCATCGGCGAAGTGGCCCGGCGTGACGCCGCATTGGCGTTTGAAGTGTCGCGACAGATGGCTCTGGTCGCAGAACCCGCTATCGATCGCGGCGGATGCAGGGGGAACGCCCTGGCGCAGCAACTGCCGCGCGTGGGTGACCCGGCGGCGGCACAGGTACTGGTGCGGCGGCAGGCCGACCTGGGTGCGGAACACGGTGACGAAGCGGTGCAGGCTCAGCCCACAGAGCGGCGCCAGCTCCGACAAGGCCAGTGGCTCGGCGAAATTATCGTCGATGAAGTCCAGCACCATGCGGATCGCGGGTGTCACAGCTCGCATCGAGGTGTCGAAGTCCCAATCGGCATCCATAGCTCAGCCCCCATTGCAGTGCGCGTCTGGTCGGCCGTGTCGCGGTTCCTGAGGCCGGGCAGCTGTTGCCGCCGCCCGTTTGTTGAGCAGCAGCTTGTCAGCAATGGCGCGGCAGGTGGGGCCGTATTGGGGGCGAAGGGCGGAATTTTCTATCGTCCCCAGCCGTGCCGGCGGCGGATCGTGCTGGCGGTCACGACGCCATCGCCATCGGCACGGCCTCCGCGCGCAACCAGCGGCGCAGCCCGGCATAGTCGCCATCTATCACCGCCGACGCCACCCGGCGCCCGACCGCGGCGCCGAACTTGTAGCCGTGGCCGGAGCAGGCCGAGACGATCACCGCCCGGCCGCGCGCTTCGCTGAAGAACGTGTGGTCCTCGGTGAAGGTGTAGGCGCAGGTAGCGACGCTGGTCACCGCATAGGCCCCTACGTCGCGGAACGGGGCGGAGAACTGGTCGCGCAGCCGCTCGCCCTCGCCCGGAAACGGCGTGCGGTTGGCGTCGGGATCATGCGCCAGGCGCTTGTTGGTGCCAGCGGCGAATTTCAGCCCGGTGCCGTCGATCGGCGGCAGCACATAGCCGGAGATGGTGCCGCCGACGTTCTGCACCGCCGGCGACGCCGCCCAAGCCGCCGCGAGCTCCACCGGTGGTTCAAGGTAGACCACCGAGGTGCGGCAGATCGTCAGCACGGTGGCCAGGTCGGGAAACAGCCGGGTCGTCCAGGCACCGGCGCACACGACGACGCGGTCCGCCTCCAGCGTCTCGCCGCCGGCCAGGTGCACCAGCACGGCGGCGGTGTCGACGCCCGTCGCCTGGGTGTGCGGCCGGAGCGTCGCGCCGTTGGCAGCCAGCCACGCGGCCAGCCCGGCGCCGATCTTCTGGCACAGCAGCGCGCCGCCCTCGCGGGCGTAGAACGCCTGGCGGAAACTCGCCGGGTCGAGGTAGGGCCAACGCTCCGCCGCGGCGTCCGGCGCGAGCCGCTCGAACGGGTAGCCGCCGCGGGTCAGCGAGTCGGCGAAGGCCATGCCGCCGTCGTTGGTGAACTGATTGATCGCAATCACACCGCGATTGGCGTAATAGGACGCACCTAAATCATGCCAAAGCTCATCCCACGCCTCCAACGCCTCGCCGATCAACCGTGCATAGCCGTCGGCGGTGCCATAGGCGCGCCGCATCAGCCGGTGCTGATCGCCCGAGGCCGCGAGCGGGTTCAGGATCGGACCCTGGTCCAGTAGCGTCACGTCATGGCCCCGCTTCGTCAGCGCCCACGCGGTGGACAGCCCGTCGATCCCGGCGCCGACGATAGTGACTTTCATGCGTCGAGCCACACGTTCTCGGAGAAGCCGAAGCCCATCATCCCGCCGGTCGGGATCTGCTCCAAGCCCTTCAGCGCGGTGCTGTGCGCGTCGTAGAAGCTGGCGAACAGCGGCAGGCCGATCCCGCAATCGTCGCGGATCAGCATCTGCATCTCGCCGTATTGCTGTTTGCGCTTGGCCTGGTCGGTTTCGCCGCGCGCCTCGATCAGCAAGGCATCGAAGCGCTCGTTCTTCCACGCGCTCTCGTTCCACGGCGCGTCCGACTTGAAGAACAGCGTGAACAGCGAGTCCACGCTCGGCCGCGGGTTGATGTTGCCGATCGTGAATGGGTGCTTCATCCACACGTTCGACCAATAGCCGTCCTTCGGCATGCGCTGCACGTCGATCGTCATGCCGATCTGCAAGGCGCTCTGCTGCAGGATCACCGCCTGGTCCGTCATGGTGTTGCCGGACATGGAAAACAGCGGCAGCGCCGTGGTGCCGAGGCCGGACTTCTGGAAGTGGAACTTCGCCTTGTCGGGATCGTAGGGGCGCTGCTTCAGCTCGGCATTGTAGTACAGGTTGGTGGGATCGACCGGTTGGTCGTTGCCGATCACCCCGCCGACCGCCGCCTGCATTTGCTCGCGGTCGAACAGGTATTTGATCGCCATCACCAGGTCGCCGTTGCGCGTCGGGTCGGCATCCTGCCGCAGGATGAAATCGTTGTAGTTGCCGGACGGCGTCTCGAACACCGCGAAGCCTGGCGACGCCTTCACGCGCTTGGCGGATCGCGGGGTGATCTGCGCCGCGACCTGGATATCGCCGGCCAGCATCGCGTTCAGCCGCGCCGTCTCGTCCTCGATACTGAACATTTCGATCTCGTCGAGATAGGGCTTGCCGGGCTTCCAGTAGTTCGGGTTCTTCACCGCGATGGAGCGAACGCCGGGTGTGAATTCCTTCACGGTGAAAGGCCCGGTGCCATTGCCCTTGGTGAAGTCGGTCGTGCCATCCTTGACGATCATGAACGCCGTCATGCCCAAGATCGCCGGCAGGTCTGCGTTCGCCGAGGTGAGCGTGATGCGCACCGTATCCGGCCCGTCCGCGGCCACCTCCTCGATCTGCGTCGCCAGTGCCCGCGCGCTCGACCCGGTCTTCGGATCCTTGATGCGGGTCAGCGTGTAGATGACGTCGGCGGACGTCAGCTTGGACCCGTCATGGAAGGTCACGCCGGGGCGCAGCTTGAAGGTCCAAACCTTGGCGCCGTCGGATCCGCTGGACGGGCTGAAGCTCTCTGCCAACTCCGGCTGCGGCGCGATCTTGCTGTCGAGCCGGGTCAGGCCGTTGTAGAACATGAAGGCGCGCGCATAATCGGTCGTGTTGGTGCCGCGCGACGGGTCCAGCGTGTCCGCGGTGGAGGCGGATTGGGTAGCGACGCGGATCTTGCCGCCGGGCTTCTTGGTCTGTGCCAGGGCGGTGCCGGCGCGCAGCACGAGGCCGTTCGCCATCACCGCACCCATTCCGGCGGCTCCCAGCCAACGCATCAGGTCCCGCCGGCCAGCGCCTTTGCGCATGGCGTCCTCGATGCGGCTCAGGTCGGCGGGGAAATCCGTCATGGCACAGCCTTCTCAACAACAGGTCGACCTCGTGCTACGGCGTGGGGGGCAGTTCTTGTATGTTCTTGTCGCCCGTGCTTTTCGGTCGCGATGCAGGACAGTTTGACACCGGCCGATGCACCGGCCGCCGCATTGATCTCGGCCGATTTCGGCTGGCCGCACCGGGTGGAGGACTGGGCCATGGCCCTGGCGCTCGGCCGGGGCGTGGCCTGGCGGGAGGCGGGCGAACTGCTGGGCACGGCGGTGCTGTTCCCGGTGGATTCCAGGCACGCGACGATCGGGCTGGTCCAGGTCGCGCCCTCGCTGCAGGGCAACGGCATTGGCAGGCGCCTGATGGAGGCGGCCATTGGGCTCGGCGAAGGACGCAACTTGAGGCTGCATGCCACCACCGCGGGCGCCGGACTGTATGCCAAGCTCGGGTTCGAGGCGCGTGGGGTCGTGCAGCAATGGCAGGGGGTGACGGCGCATGCTGGCTCGCCCCCATCCCTGGCGGCGCTCGACGCCGTCCGCCATCGGGACCGCGCTGCCACCGGGCTCGACCGCGAGGCGCTGTTGCGCACCCTGTTCGCGGCGGGCACGGCCTACGCCGACGATGCCGGTGGCTACGCGATACGCCGCGCGTTCGGCCGGGGGACCGTGATCGGCCCCGTGATCGCGGCGAGCGAAACGGCAGCGGCGGCGCTCGTCGCCGGGCTCGCCCGGCCCGGCTTCCTGCGCGTGGATATTCCCGCCGAGCGGGTGGGCTTGGCCGCCACCCTGGCTGGCATGGGGCTGGCGTCGGTCGAGGATGTCACCGTCATGGTGCGCGGCACCTGGCCGGACTCGCCGGGTTTGTTCGCGCTGTCCAGCCAGGCCATGGGGTAGGGGCGGCGCTACGGCGTTCTGGACGGCCAGGTTCCGCGCTCGACGGCGCTGAGGAAGGCGGCCACTTCGGCATTGAAGGCTGCCGGCTCCTCGAGGTTGATGGCGTGGCCGGTGTTCGGGCACACCCACAGCCCGGCGCCCGGTATGGCGGCCTTGAGCATGAGGTTGGTGTCCAGGCAGGGCTCGTCCTCGTCGCCGACGGCCAGCAGCACGGGGACGCTCAACTGGCGGAATGCAGCCTGGCTGTCGTGCAGAGACGGCCGCATGCCCTGGTAGCGGGCCATGGTGTGCGACATGCCGATGGCGGAATGCCCGCGCAGATGCTCCATGAACTCCGCCCAGCCCCGCGGGTCCTTGTGCTTGAGCTGGATCCGGGTCGGGCTGTGCCCCATGCCCTCCGCGACCGCTGCCATCCCCTGTTCCAGGAAGGCCCGTGCGGTTGCGGGGGCGCCTTTCACGAACGCGTCGCGCCGCACCGGGTCGGACCCGGTGCCAGCGCCGGCCGCCACGATCGCGCTCGCCCGGCCTGGGTAGCGCAGGCCGAATTGCAGCACGGCGTAGCCACCCATGCTGAGGCCCACGACATGCGCCCGCTCGATGCCGAGGGCGGTCATGACCCCCGCCAGGTCTTCCACGGCGAACTCCCAACCGTATTGGTCGGGGTTGTCCGGAACGTCGCTCGGCGGGTAGCCGCGGGCGTTGTAGGTGATGCAGCGGTAAAAGCGGGAGAAGTAGCGGACCTGGCTCTCCCATTCCCGGCCATCTGCGCCGAACTCATGAACGAAGATCAACGGGTAGCCGGTGCCGGCCTCCTCGTAGTGGATTTTCAGGCCGGAGAGATCTGCGTGCGGCATGGGGAACTCCCGCGAAACGAACGGCCCTCAGTTAGGCATCTCTATGCGGATCGGGCCAGGCCCGGCAGGGGCGTGCGCAATGCCGTGGAGCAGGGCGGACGTCAATCTGGCGTTTCCAGCCAGTTGGCGTTAATATCTCACAAAAGTTAACGCGATCATGCCAACGATGTGGTCTAGCATGCATTCTCTTGGTGCAAGGTTCGCGGAGAAACCCGCCATCGGTGGTATTTTGGTCCTCTCAGTCCTGCCCGCCGGGCTAATTATCCATTGTGACGTGCACGTTCGCGGAGCCATCGTGAAGAAGCCTTCCATCCATCGTTAAATCGTGTTAATGAGCAATTGTCGAGTTTCGTCTCCAAAATGAGATCAGGCAGCCGGGACGTCGCAGTCCTGAAATTGGCTTGTTGAATAATGCGGGGCAGTCGAGTGAGCGTTTCAATCGGACTTTCGGAGCGGCGGAATCGGAGCGGGACTCCCGGCTGGTTCTTGCTGACGCGGGACGTGCTGCGGCGCGGCCGGGCCAAGACGAGCCTCCCGATCGCTCCAGCTGTGTCCTCGCTGCTGCCGGCCGAGTCAGGGCATGGTGCCGGGTCGCAACCCGTCATCGTGGAGGAATGCTGCGGCTGGCTCCACAGCCCGGGAACCGGCAATGGCGCGACTGCGGTCGCCTCCGACGTCGCCGTGCTGCTGTGTCCGGCGTTGGGCTGGGACGGCCTGCATGCCCATCACGGCTACAGGTTGCTCGCCGACCAGTTCGCATCCGCCGGCTACCCGACGCTGCGATTCCAGTATCCGGGAACCGGCGATTCAGGCGAGATCGAGGCCGGCGCGGGCGGAACCGTCGAACACTGGGCCGCGTGGCAGCGCAGCGTGCAGGATGCAGCGAACTGGCTGCGCGTCACGACGGGCGCGAGCCGGCTGATTCTGGTCGGCCTCCGCTTTGGCGCGACCTTGGCAGCCGCCGTAGCCGAACAGCGCGCCGACGTCGACGGTCTCGTGCTGCTGGCCCCGGTGCTGCGCGGCAAATCCTATATGCGCCAACTGGACATGGAAGCCCGGCTCGAGAGTGGCGCCGCGGCCGCGCAGGCTGGCGGCATCGAGTTCCACGAGTTGAACCTGAGTGCCACGACCGTTGCCCTGATCAGCAAGGTCGACCTGCGCCAGGCCAAGCTGCGCGCGGATCTGCAGGTGGCGATCTTCCCACAGGCGCCGTCGAGCTTGGTGGAGGGCTGCGTGCAGGCCTGGACCAGCCGCGGCGTGCCGGTGCATTGCGCCGGGTTCGAGGGGCTGGAGCCGTTGCTGCAGGAAGCGATCCATTGCGACCCGCCGCCCGTCGACGTCACCAGCGTGCTGGCTTGGGCGGCGCAGCACGTGCCGGCCCGCGCTCGAAGCGCCCCCGGGATGCCGATCTACCTGCCGAGCGAGGCTAACCTGGTGGTCGGCGACTGCACCGAGACGCCCGTCCGCTTCGGCGACGGGGACAAGCTGTTCGGCGTGCTCTGCCGCCCGAGCGACACCGTCGCCAGCCGTGTCGTGATCATCGGCAACACCGGGCGGGACCCGCATTACGGGATTGCGCGATTTGGGGTGCAGCTGGCCCGGGACTTGGCGTCGGTTGGCATCGCATCGTTGCGGGTCGATTTCGCCGGTTTGGGGGACAGCCCGGCCAAGCCCGGGGAGACCCAGGCGCTCAGCTCGCTGTTCGAGGCAGATCGTGTCGGGGACGTGTCGGCCGCGATCGATCGGCTCGCGCAGCTCGGCTTTCGCGAGTTCGCGATCCAAGGCGTTTGCTCGGGCGCCTATCACGCGTTTCAAGCTGTCCAGGTGGACCAACGCCTCAGCACGGTGATGCTCGTCAACCTGCCCGTGTTCGAATGGCAGGGCGGCCATAGCATCAAGGAGGCGATCTGGCAGTCGGCCCCGCCCAGCCGCCTGTTTGTCAGGCTGATGGACGCCGGTGTCTGGCGGCGCGCGTTGCGTGGCAACGTCGAATTCCGCCCCGTCGTCCAGGCGCTGGCCAGGTACCTCGGCAATGCGGCGCGCGCCGTCGGCCGGCGCACGGCCGCGCAACCGGCCGCCGAGACCAGCCCAGTCACGCCCGTGCAAATCATGGCCACGCTGGCGGAGCGCCGGGTCAACGCCTTGTTCCTGTATTCGTCCACCGATCCCGGGATCGACACGCTGAACCTGGCATTCGGCCCACAGGGCGAGCGGCTGCGCAGCGTCGGCGGGGTGGACTTGCGCATCGTCCCGGGCCTTGATCACGTCTTGAGCGGGCGTATCATGCGCGAGAAGGTTTGCCAGCATCTGGTGGGCTTCATGACCGCGGGTTCGACGCCCGCCGCAACTTGCCGGACTGCCCAATGACCATTCGATCGACGATCATCGACCAGATCACGCAGACGGCTCGTTTGCAGAACCAGGTGCTCGTCCCGCTCACCGACGACGTCTATCTGCTGGAATCGGGGCTGGACTCGTTGGCGCTGGCGATCGTGGTCGCGAACTTGGAAGACGAGTTGGATCTCGATCCGTTCGGGGCCGGCGGAACGGTGACCGTGCCGAAGACCATCGGCGACTTCATCCGCCTGTATGAGAATGCAGCGGGGTAGCCGGGAGGCGATCTCCGCGCTCATTCCAGCTTCGGGGCCGCCGGGCCGCTTCATTGCCGACGAGGTGTCTCGTATTACCTTGGACGGGCTGGATTGCCGGGCCTGGATCGACGCGGACCCGGCAGTCTTCCAAGGCCGTTCCGTGCTGGTGACGACCCGGCGCCAGCTTCCGACCGTGTTGGCCGCGTTCAGCCTCGATGGGCTCGCCGCCCGGGTGCTGCTGTGTCCGCCGGACCTGCCGCACCACCATTTGGCCGCCATTATGGACGATGCGCAGGTCGACGCGGTCGTGACGGACGGGACCGGGCTGCCGGTGCCGACCCGCCCCGGCGTGCCGGTCTGGCACTGCCACGGTGGTTCCGAGCGCCTGTCCCCCGCCGGCGATACCGAGACCGAGTGGGTCTTGTTCACCTCCGGCACGACCGGCCGGCCGAAGATGGTCCGGCACACGCTACAAAGCCTGATCGGCCCATACGACACCCGCCCCCGCACCGAGGGCGCCGTGTGGAGCACCTTCTACGACGTTCGCCGCTACGGCGGGATGTCCATCCTGGTCCGGTCCCTGCTGGGCGGTGCCTCGCTCGTGCTGTCGAGCGCCGAGCAGAGCCTGGGTGATTTCCTGCTCCGCGCCGGGACCGAAGGCGTGACTCATATCTCCGGCACGCCCTCGCATTGGCGGCGGGCGTTGATGAGCCCGTCGATCAAGGCCTTGTCGCCCGTCAATGTGCGCCTGTCCGGCGAGGTCGCGGACCAGGCCATCCTGGATCGCCTGCACGCCGCCTTTCCCAAGGCGACGGTGACCCACGCCTTCGCCTCCACCGAGGCCGGGGTCGCCTTCGAGGTAACCGACGGGCTGGAGGGCTTCCCCGCCACGATGCTCGACGGCCAAGGCGTCCGTGCCGAACTGCGTGTGGAGGGCGACACATTGCGCATCCGCTCGTCCCGGACGGCCTCCGGCTATCTCGGCGCCGACCTACCGGCATCTGGCGGCTTCGTCGATACGGGCGATGTGGTCGAGCGCAGGGGGGACCGTTACTACTTCGCGGGCCGCAAGGAAGGCGTGATCAATGTCGGCGGGCAGAAAGTCTATCCGGAGGAAGTGGAGGGCGTGATCAACCGGCATCCCGCGGTCCGGATGTCGCGGGTCTGGTCGCGCCCCAACCCGCTGACCGGCGCCCTGGTGGCAGCGGACATCGTGTTGGCGGACGACTGGCCCGGCGACGCGGCCGCGTTCGCGCCGGTGCGCGACGAGATCCTGCAGTCGTGCCGCGACGCCCTGGTGGCGTACAAGGTGCCGGTAATGGTTCGCAAGGTCGCGATGCTTGAAGTCACCGAGTCGGGCAAGATGGTGCGCTCCAATGCGTAACGTGGTCGTCACCGGGGCGACGCGGGGGCTGGGGCTGGCCATTGCGCAGCGGGCAGCCCGATCGGGGTTCCGCGTCATCGCCATCGCCCGCAGCGAGAGCCCGGCACTGCGCGACGCCATGGCGGAATTCCCCGGCCTGCTGCATTTCCACCCATGCGACCTGCTCGACCTGGCGTCGCTGCCTGGGCTGGCCCGCGCAGTGCGGACCGATTTCGGCCCGATTTACGGGCTGGTGAACAATGCCGGCATTGGTACGGCCGCCATCCTGTCCACCATGCCGGACGACGCGATCGAGCGGGTGATCCGCATGAACGTCACGTCGCCGCTGACGCTGACCAAGTATCTGGTGCGCCCGATGATGACGGCGCGGGCCGGGCGGGTGGTGAACGTGTCTTCCATCGTGAGCAGCACCGGTTATAGCGGGTTGGCGGCCTATGGCGCGTCGAAGGCGGCGCTGATCGGGTTCACCCGGTCGCTGGCGCGCGAACTCGGCTCGCTCGGCATCACGGTGAATGCGGTGGCCCCTGGCTTCGTCGACACCGAGATGACGCACGATCTGGACGATAAGCAGCGCGCCCAGATCAGCCGCCGAAGTGCGCTGCGGCGGCTGGCAGGGGCGGAGGACGTGGCGACGGCGGTAGATTTCCTGCTGGGCGACAGCGCGTCGAACATCACCGGCACGGTCATGACAGTCGACGCCGGCAGCACCGCCTGACCCATATAGTCATGCCAGGGCTTGACCCTGGTATCCACGCGGTGGGGCTGGTGACGTCAGACCAGTGCTCGGCACCGCCGAATGCAACACGGCGGGGCCGGTGTCTGCGAGACGCCGTCGATACCGGGCTCAAGCCCGGGCATGCCGGTGGTAACCTACAGGCTGGCAGCGCCCGTCTCGATGGCAAGGCGCAACGCCGGGTCGAGCGGAACGTAAGCCCCGAGCGACCGGTCATCGAACCAGATCGCATCGCCGCCATCGAGGCCCTCGCGCCCGAGCCCGGTTTTGTTCAGCTTGAACGTGCCCGTCTTGTCCAGGCTGCGGCAGAACCGGATGAACACCGGCCTCGCATAGCTAGGGAGTTGACGCTCCAGGTGGCTGCGCAGGGTGGCGAGGCTGAAATCGTCCTCCACCACCAAAGCCGCCATTCCGGCTTTGCCTTCCGCGCCGGGCACAGCCACACCGTAGACCACAGCGTCCGTCACCCCAGGACAGGCTTGCACGACCGCGGCTACTTCGGCCGTGGCCACGTTCTCGCCTTTCCAGCGGAAGGTGTCCCCCAGGCGGTCGACGAAGAAATAGAAGCCGGCGGCATCCTTCCGCATCAGATCGCCGGTGCGGAACCAGCGGTCACCCGGGGTGAACGCATTCAGCAGCAGCTTGCGCGCGGAGGCGTCGGGGTCGGTGTAGCCCTCGAACTGCCGGGCCGCGCTGTCCCCGAGCAGAGCCACGGCCTCGCCAGGTTCGTCCGGCGCGCAGAGGGTGCAGCGGCCGGCCGGGTCGCGTATCGGCTCGCCCGTGAGGGAGTCGCAGCGGACCAGCGCCAGGGGGAAGCGGTGGGCCAGGAAGGGTGGCACGCGGCCGATCGCGCCGGGTTTGCCCTCGCAGTTATAGAGTGACACGCTACCCTCGGTGGCGGCGTAGAACTCCAGGATGCGCGGGATGTGGAACCGCTGCTGGAACACTGGCCATACCGTGCCGGTCAGCCCATTGCCGCAGCACAGCCGCAGGCGGTGTTCGGTTTCGGCGGGTTGCGGCGGGGATTGCAGCAAATAGCGGCAGAGCTCGCCGATGTATTGGAACACGGTGCAGCCGGTGGCGGCTACATCCGCCCAGAAGCGGCTGGCCGAAAATCGCTCGCGGAGCACGACCGAGCCGCCCGCGACCAGCATGGCGCCGACTGCCACCACCCCGCCGGTGCTGTGATACAGCGGGAGGCAATCGTACAGCCGGTCGTCGGCGGTGGCGTCCATCATGCCGGCGAACCAGCCGCTCCAATCCAGCACCCGGGCGTGGCTGACGTTGGCGGCCTTCGGCAGCCCCGTCGTGCCGGAGGTGTAGATCAGCAGCGCCCGCCCGTCCGGTGCGGGTCGCTTGACGCTGCCCTCGGCCCCGCGCGGCAGATCGCCCTCCCACCATTTGATGCCGGGCCCAAGTTGGGTTCTGCAGTCCCGAGCGCGCTCGACCAGGCTGGCGGCGACGACCACGTGGCTTGCCGCCGCGTTGCGGATGCAGTGGGCCAGCGCATCGGCGGCCAAGTGCGTGTTGAGCAGCGCCACAACGCAGCCAGCCTGGGTCAAGCCGAGCCAGATCGCGATGTAGTCCGGCCGGTTCGGCATCAGCAGCGCCACGACAGTGCCTGCTGGCATCGTCTGGACCGCCCAGTGTGCGTAATCGTCGATACGCCGGGTCAGTGCGCTGTAGCTGAGCGTCTCGTCGGCACCGATCAGCGCCGGTGCGTCACCGCGTGTCGTGGCCATCTCCGCCACGACCGCCGCCAGCGTGTTGCCCGGCGTGTCTTGCAGCCGCCGGGTGGTTTGCAGCGCGCGCACCCAGTCACGCGTGACGGCACCGCCCGAACGCTGCATCAGGCTCGCCGGACGTTCCAGAACAGCGATAGGCCTTTCAGCGTGTCCACGATCTCCTTGCGCTGCGTGGTCGGCTGGATGAACTCGCCGAGCGGCAAATAGGGCACGTCGATGAAGGCCTGCAACTGGATCTCGGCGGCGATACGTTTCTGCGCCGCCAGGTCGCTCGCGGCCATGAATTGGTTGCGCAGCTCCTCGAGCTTCGGAGCCGTGGGCCAGCCGAACCAAGCGCCGGCCCCGTTGCCGCGTAGGGCCAGGTTGCCGACCGGGCTCGACATGTCCAGGCCCGTAAGCGTGGTGAAGAACACGCTCCAGCCACCTTCGGACGGAGGCGCCTTGCTGGCCCGGCGCTGGATCACCGTGCCCCAATCCATCTGCTGCAAATCCACGTTCAGCCCGCATTTCTGCAGCATGTCGGCCGCCACGCTGGCCAGGGCGTTGATGCGCGGATAGTCGCTGGGGCTCATCACCACGACCTTCTCGCCACCATACCCGGCGGCCTTCACCTCGGCCCGGGCGCGGTCCAGGTCGCGTGGCCCGGTGATCGCCTGCATGCCGGCGTCGCTCGCCATCGGCATGCCAGGGCCGAAGAACCCGACGTCCGCACGCCAGGCTGCTTTGTCATCGCCGGCGATCGCCTCCATGTAGTCGGCCTGGTTCAGCGCCGGCAGCAGGGCGCGACGGATCGCCGGGTTGTCGAACGGCGGGAACAGCTGGTTCATGCGGAATAGGCCGATGTTGCCCGTGACCTCGACGACGAAGGTTTTCAGGTCGGGTTCGCGCCGCATGACGGGGAGGAGGTCGAAGGATGGCTGCTCCCACCAATCCGCCTCGCCGCGCTGCATGGCGGCGGCGGCGGTGGCGACATCGGGGATCACGTTCCATTCCACCCGGTCGAAATGCACGATCTTCGGCCCGGCGGTGCACGAGGCAACGCCCGTCGGACGCGGCTGGTATTTGTCGAACCGCTGGTAGACCACGCGAGAGCCGACCACGCGCTCGTCGGCCAAGAAGCGGAACGGGCCGCTGCCCATCATCTCCGTCACCTGTTTGAACGCATCGGTGTTGGCCAGCCGCTCCGGCATGATCGGCAGCATGTTGATGCCGACCTTGCCCAGCGCTTCCGGCAGGAACGGGAACGGCGCTTTCAGCCGGAACACGATCGTCTTATCGTCGGGCGCGGAGAGTTCATCGGTGAGCCCGATCAGCGTCTGTCCGAACGCGTCCCGCCGCGCCCACCGTTTAATGCTGGCCACGCAATCCCGCGCCAGCACTGGCGAGCCGTCATGGAACAGCAGCCCGTCGCGCAGCTTCAGCGTCCAGAGCTTGCCGCCGTCCTCGGTGGTGTGCCCGTCCACCATCTGGGGCTGGATCTGCAGCGCGTCGTCCTGGCCGTACAGCGTGTCGAAGATCAGGTAGCCGTGGTTGCGCGTGACGTAGACCGAGGTCCAGACCGGGTCGAGCGCAGTGACGTCCGATTGGGGGATGAAGCGGAGTGTTCTGGAGCCTTGGGCCTGGGCGATGCTGGGCGCGGCGAGCGTGCCGGCGGCGAGTTGCATCAGGGTGCGGCGCTTCAAACCCATGGGTCGTTCCGTTCTTTGGCCTGAGCGCAGTATGCGGGCAGATCGTTGACAGCGCGAGGTGCCGCCGGCCCGCACACAATGCGCCTACAGAAACGAAACCGGGTCCACGTCCACATCCACCCGCACGCCCTTTCCCACCTTCACCTGGGCCAACCACGCCCGCAGCAGCGGCTGCACCGCCACATCCCTCCGTGCCTTCAGCAGCAACCGCCGTCGATGCCGTCCGCGCAGGATCGCCAAAGGCGCCGGGGCCGGGCCCAGCACCGTCACACCAGGCACTCGCGGCGCCGCCCGGCCCAGGTCGCGCGCCGCCTCGTCTGCCGATTGCGGATCGTCGGCGGACACAATCAGCGCGGCCAGCCGACCATACGGGGGCCAGCCGCCGGGGCGGCGTTGGGCGCTTTCCTGCGCCATGAAGGCTCGCAGATCGCCGCTGACCAGCGCCTTCATCACCGGGTGATCCGGGCTGAACGTCTGCAACAACACCCGGCCCGGCGCCTCCGCCCGTCCGGCTCGTCCGCTCACCTGGTGCAGCAGCTGCACCGTCCGCTCCGCCGCGCGCAGGTCGCCTCCGGCCAGGCCGAGATCGGCGTCCACCACGCCCACCAACGTCAGATGTGGAAAGTGCCAGCCCTTCGCCACGATCTGGGTGCCGATGATCAGGTCCACCTCGCGCGCCGAAATCGCCCGCGCCGCCTGGGCCGCCGCGTTCGGGCCGGGCATGGTGTCGCTCGCCATCACCAGCACCCGGGCGTCCGGGAACACCGCCGCCGCCTCCTCGGTGATGCGTTCCACCCCCGGGCCGATCGGCACCAGGCTGTCGGCGGCGGCGCAGACCGGGCAGGCGGGCGGGATCGGCTCGGTGTGCCCGCAATGGTGGCAGGTGAGCTGCCGCCGGGCGCGATGCTCCACCAGCCAGGCGGTGCAGTTTGGACACTGCATGCGGTGGCCGCAGGTCCGGCACAGGGTCAGCGGCGCGTAACCCCGGCGGTTGAGGAACAGCATCGCCTGTTCCCCTCTCTCCATGGTTGCTTTCATCGCCTCGACCAGCGGTTCTGCCAGAAACCGCCCGCGCGGCGGCTGGTGTTCCCGCAGGTCCAGCGTCTCCACCACGGGCAAGGATGCGCCGGCATGCCGGGCCTCCAGCGTCAGATGGCGGTAGCGGCCAGCCTCCACATTGGCGAGCGTCTCAAGGCTGGGCGTGGCGGACACCAGCACCGCCGGCGCGGCGGACAGGCGGGCCCGCACCACGGCCATGTCGCGGGCGTGGTACACCACACCCTCTTCCTGTTTGAACGCCGTCTCGTGCTCCTCGTCCACCACGATCAGGCCGAGGTCGGGGAATGGCAGGAACAGCGCCGATCGGGCGCCGACCACAACGGAAGCGCCACCCTCCGCCACCGCTCGCCAGGTCAGCCGGCGGGTGCGGGAGGGCAGGTCCGAGTGCCAGACGGCAGGCGCGGTGCCGAAACGGGCGGTGAAGCGCTCCAGCCACTGGGACGACAAGGCGATCTCCGGCAGCAGTACCAGAGCCTGCCGGCCGGCGGCGACGCATTCGGCCACCGCCTCCAGATACACCTCCGTCTTGCCCGACCCGGTGACCCCGTCCAGTACCGACACGCTGAACGCGCCGTCCGCCACGGCTTGGCGGAGCGACGCGGCAGCTGCGGCCTGCTCGGGCGACAGCGTGGGGCCGGGATACAGCGGGTCGGGCGTCGTGAACGGCGGCGCGGCGGGCAGGATCGTGGGTAGCAGCAGCCCCGCCCCCGCCATGCCACGGATGATCGCCGGGGACACACCTGCATCCCGCGCCACGGCCGAGCCGGTGCGGGGCACGCCGTCCGACAACAGGGCCACGACCCGGCGCCGACCATCGGTCAGCCGCGAATCGTCCGGCACCTCCGCCAGTGTCCATCCGGCTTGCGGCGTGGGCGGGGCCAGAGCGTTCACCCGCAGCGCCATCGCCAGCACGTCGCCGGGCGGGGCCAGGGTGTAGCCGGCGACCCAATCGATGAACTGGCGCAGTGCCGGCTGCATGGCGGGGGCGTCCAGCACCGCGTCGATCGGCTTCAGCTTGGCGGCCGGCACCGCGTCACCCTGGCTGGCGTCCCACACCACGCCGACTTCCGCGCGGCGGTTGAGGGGCACGAGCACCATATCGCCGGGTTGCACGTTCATGCCCTCGGGCACCGCGTAGTCGAACGGGCCGGCGAACGGGTAGGGCAGCAGCACCGGAACCCGCTTCCGGCTGGCGTTTGCCGCCGGTAGGGTGAAATCGAGGGAGGGAAGACGCATGGGGCTTTTGGTGGCTAGCACACTCGGCGTGATCAAGCCTGCTCTGTCCCGCTCGTGAGGCCCGGGACCCTCGAGAGTGAGGACGTGGCTGCGTTCCTCCGGGCCAACCCAAGCTGGCTGCGGGACAATCCCGAGCTATACCGCGTCCTTCAGCCCCCGCGCCGCCTGCATGGCGACGAACTCGCCGATCACATGGCCGAGATGCTGGCGCGGGAGCGGGCCCACGCCCAGGCCGAATGCGCCCGTGCCGACAGCGTGCTCGCCGCCGGCCGTGCCGCCGCCGGGTTGGCCACGCGCGTGCAGGATGCCGTGCTGGCCTTGATCCGCGCCCCCGACCCGGCGGAATTCGTCCGCACCGACTTACCCGCGCTGTTGGCGGTGGATGCGGCCTGCCTGTGCGCCGATTTCGGCCACCCGGGCACTCGATTGCTGCCCGCCGGCACGGTCGACCGGCTGCTTGGCCATCGCGAAGTCGCCTTCCGCGAGCACCCGACGGATGCCGCGCTGCTGCACGGCTCGGCCGCCCCGCTGGCCCGGGTGGACGCGTTGGTGCGTGCCGGTGCTGGCTCCCTATTGGCGCTGGCGTCGCGGGACCGGTCGCGGCTGCATCCAGGCCAGGGACTGCGCTCACTGGCGTTCCTGGGCCGCGCGCTATCCGCCGCGTGCGAGCGATGACTGCAGTTCAATCCTCCCTCGCTGCGCAGGGCGGATCTTGACAGGGGAGGACGCCCGCCGAGCGTTCCTGCAATGGCTAGCGGACGAGCGCCGGGCCTCCCCGCTGACCGTGCGGGAATACGGGCGCGACCTTGCCGGCTACCTCGGCTTCCTTACCCGCCATCTGGGCGGCGAGCCGGATCTGACCGCGCTCGGCACCGTCACCCAATCCGACGTGCGCGCGTGGCTGGCGGAGCAGGCCGGCGAGGGGCAGGTCAACGCCACTCGTGCCCGCCACCTCTCGGCGGTGCGATCGTTCTACCGCTATCTCGCCCGCCGTCATGGGGTCGCCAACCCGGCGCCGCGCCTGTTGGGCACGCCAAAGGTGCGCCCTTCAATCCCGAAGGCACTCATGCCGGAGGCGGCCAGAGGGGTTGCAGAGGACGCCGGGGATGTGTCGGACGACCCGAGGGCGCAGTTGCGGGACACTGCGCTATTCACGTTGCTGTATGGCTGCGGCTTGCGGCTTGCGGAGGCACTGGCGCTGAACGTGCTGGACCGGCCGCGTGCCGGCGGGGCGCTGCGGGTGCTGGGCAAGGGCGCCAAGGAGCGCCTGGTTCCGGTCCTGCCCGTCGTTCAAACCGCCGTGGAGGCCTGGATGGCGGTCCATCCGAACTCCGGTGACCCGGCGTCGCCCCTGTTCCCCGGGCTACGTGGCAAGCGGCTGAACCCGGCGGTGGCCCAGCGAACCATGCGCCAGTATCGCCGCTTGGCCGGGCTGCCGGAGCACGCGACCCCGCACGCCCTACGCCACTCCTTCGCCACCCACCTACTGGCCGGCGGGGCCGATCTGCGTTCGATCCAGGAACTGCTGGGCCACGCCAGCCTGTCCACCACGCAACGCTACACCTCGGTGGACGAAGCCGGGCTGCTGGCGGTGTTCCGCGCCACCCATCCGCGCGCCTGACGCCGGCCGATACACGGTATCGTGCACATCATTTGTAGGTCCGACGGCGTTATCCGCCATGATCGGTCTGTGCGCCGATGAAATAGATCGCGGTCCGAAAGTGGATCGCACAACGGGAGATACGGTTATGGGACTTCTCGACTCGGTTCTCGGCGGCCTGATGGGTGGCAACAACGGCGGCGCCAGTTCGCCCATGGGTGGCGTGCTGGGCAGCCTACTCGGCGGCGGTGGCCAGGGTATGGGCCAAGGCGCGGGCATGGGCGGTGGAATCGGCGGCTTGGTGTCGCAGTTCGAGCAGGCTGGGCTCGGCCACATCGCGCAGTCTTGGGTCGGCAACGGCCCGAACCAGGCGGTATCGCCCGATCAGCTGCAGAGCGTGTTCGGCCAGAGCCAGGTGCAAAATATGGCCAGCCAGGCCGGCATGCAGCCGCACGACTTCCTGTCGCAGCTATCTCAGCATTTGCCGAACGCGGTCGACCAGATGACCCCGAACGGCCAGGCCTCGGACGAGGGCACTGTCTCGGTCTGAGCGGCGCCCGGGAGAGCGATCATGACCAATAACACTGTCGCCGCGCTGGTCGCGGCGGCTTTTCTGTGCCTGCCTGGCATGCCGGTGTTGGCGCAGACGCAGAACCAGATGAATTACCGGCTGATGACGCTCCAGGAGGCGGCTGCCTTGCCGCAGTCGGGCGGCGCATTGGGGATGGACATCGTCAGCGGCGAGCGGATCAACGATGGCGGGCTCAGCTTCGAGTTGCTGCGGATCAAAGGCGTCCGGGTAGGCACCCCGGGTGCGCAGGCCGGGTTCCATGCCGGCGATCAGATCGTGGCCGCCGACGGACGCGTCTTCCCGACGCTGCAAACGTTCGCGGCCTATGTGCGGTCACTGCCACCGGGCAAACTGATGGCAGTTGACACCATCCCGGCCGGCGGCGGCCCGCAGCAGGCTCAGCGGATCGGGGTTACGGTCGGCGACGGTGGCCGTGCCGTGCAGCCCGCGCAATCCGATTCCGCGCATGAGGGCCTGTCCACCGGGACTAAGCTTGCGATCGGCGTCGGCGCGGTGGCGTTGTTCGGGTGTTACGAGATGGGCTGCTTCTCCCATCGCACTCCGGTCAACGGCCAGCAGCAGCCGATACAACCGGGCTACGGACAGCAGCCGGGTCGCTGATCGAAGAGACCCTCTCCTTTCCCGGGAGAGGGTCAGCGGGCCTGGTTGATCAGGGTCCTCATATGCCGGACGACGGCGGGCAGACCGTCGAGAATCGCTTGGCCCATCATGAAATGGCCGATGTTCAGTTCGACGATCTCCGGCAGGGCGGCTACGGCCTGGACGTTCTCGTAGGTCAGTCCGTGGCCAGCGTGGCATTCCAACCCTAGCTCGGCCGTGAGAGTGGCGGCGGTGCGAAGCCGCTCCAGTTCACCGGATCTGCCCTCTGCGTAGGCGCCGGTGTGCAACTCGACGATATCGGCGTGCAGATCCGCCGCGGCCAGCAGTTGCCGCTCGTCCGGGTCGATGAACAGCGACACCCGGATACCGGCTGCACGCAACCCTGCGACCATCGGGCGCAACTGCTCGATCTGACCGGCCGCGTTCAGCCCACCCTCGGTCGTCACTTCGGCCCGGCGTTCCGGCACGATGCAGGCGGCGTTGGGACGAACGCGCAGGGCGTTGGCCACCATCTCGTCGGTCGCCGCCATCTCCAGGTTTAGCGGGACGCTGATCGCGGCGCGCAGGCGATCGATGTCGGCGTCGCGAATGTGGCGGCGATCCTCCCGCAGATGCGCGGTAATCCCGTCCGCCCCGGCCGCGATTGCCACCAGGGCGGCTTCGACCGGGTCCGGATGCGTGCCGCCGCGGGCGTTGCGCACCGTGGCCACGTGATCGATGTTCACGCCGAGCCGGATCATCGGAACCTCCGTTGCGCCAGGTCTGCCGCCATGCGCAGGGCCGCGATCAGGCTGGCGGGGTCGGCAATGCCTTGGCCGGCGATGCCGAACGCGGTGCCGTGATCGGGCGACGTGCGGATGATCGGCAGCCCAAGGGTCACGTTCACGCCACCGGCCATGTCCAGCGTCTTGAGCGGGATCAGTGCCTGGTCGTGGTACATGCAGATCGCAGCGTCGTAGGTGGGTCGAGCCGCATCGGTGAACATCGTATCGGGCGGGTACGGCCCCATGGCCACGATCCCCTCGGCCCGCAGCGTGTCGATGGCGGGCTGGATGATCTCGATTTCCTCCCGCCCCATCGACCCGGCCTCGCCTGCATGGGGGTTGAGCCCGGCCACCGCCAGCCGTGGCTCCGGGATGCCGAAATCGCGCCTTAGGGCCGCCGCCGTGGCCCGGGCGGTGGCGAGGATGGCGGCGGTCGTCACACCCTCGAGCGCCTGGCGCAGCGAGACGTGGATGGTGACCGGCACGACGCGAAGCTGCGGGCAGGCGAGCATCATCACCGGGGTGCCGTCCGTCAGCTCGCCGAGGAACTCCGTGTGGCCTGGGTGGGGGAAGCCGGCCTTATAGAGCACCGCCTTGCTGATCGGGTTTGTGACGACTGCACCCGCCTCGCCCGCCTGCACCAGCCGCACCGCGCGCTCGATGCTGGCGATCACGGCGGGGGCATTCGCCGGGTCGGGCTGGCCGGAGCGGGGAATTTCAGGCAGCGACAGGGACAGCACCGGCAGCGCGGCGCCGAATACGTCGCCCACCTGGTCCAGCGACTGGATCACCGCCATGGGCACGTCGAGCGCCCCAACCCAGAATGGATCGGCGATAATGGCGAATTGGGGACCGCTACCGGCGAGGGCGCGCCAGGCTTTCGCGGCGATCTCTCCGCCGATGCCCGCCGGGTCGCCCATGGTGAGTACGAGGGGTTTTGCTGGCATGGCGCACCCAAACACATCCGCCCTTGCATGAAAACCGCAAGTTCTCGCCTATATATCGTCCACCTCAGGGAGTATGCTCGTCATGTCCGACCGTCCACGCTTCTTCGACGACCTCGCTGGCGTGGCTGGCGGCGCGTTTTCCGCCCTTACCGGGCTGCGTGACGAGGCCGAGGCCACGATCCGCGCCCGCATCGACGAGGCGATCCGCAAACTCGACCTGGTCCGTCGTGAAGATATGGAGGCGGTCGAGACGATGGCCGCCAATGCCCGCGCCGGACAGGAAGCGGCCGAAGCCCGCCTGGTTGCGCTGGAGGCACGCGTAACGGTGCTGGAAGCCGCCCAGCGTGTCGAAGCCGTCGAGCCGGGCTTCCCCGATCCGAACGGCATCTAGGCTCCCGTCCCCCAAAGCGGGGTTGCAGCAATGGTTTGCTGCCCGGTAGTCTTCTCCCGTGTCGAGTCGTGGCCATAAGTCCATGTCCCGGCTCGCGTCCGGCCTTCCTCCAAATGGGGAGACCCCATGATGCCGACCGTCCAATCCCTGCAAATCAACGAACACGCCGCCAATCCGCTCGACGCGCTCGAACGCATCGTGGTGGAGAACGACTGGGCTTTCGATCGCCGTAACGAGGGCGAGATGGCGGCCGAGGCACCCGGAAAATGGTGCGATTACGGGCTATATTTCTCGTGGTCCCGTGAAATCAGCGCCATGCATTTCACCTGCGCCTTCGACCTGAAGGTACCGGCTGGACGGCGTGGCGCGCTGTACGAGCTTCTGGCCTTGGCCAACGAGAAACTGTGGATCGGCCATTTCGGTATGGATAGCGACGATGGCATGCCGTTGTTCCGGCACTCCGTCCTGCTTCGCGGTGCTCGCGGTGCGTCGGCCGAGAGCCTCGAGGACATGATCGACATCGCCATCACCGAATGCGAGCGCTTCTACCCGGCGTTCCAGTTCGTGCTGTGGGGCGGCAAATCCCCCGCCGACGCGCTGGCCGCCGCCATGTTGGAGTGCGTGGGAGAGGCCTGAACCCGTGCCCTCCATCCTTCTATTGGGTGGCGGACGGATGGGCGGAGCCATGCTGGCCGGGTGGCGCCGCTCCGGGCTTGGCCCTAGCTACGTCCTCGATCCGGCGCCGGGAGCCGCCTCCCTCGCGAGCGAGGCAGTGACCGTGGCCGGGTCAGCGGATGCGATCCCGGCCAGCTTCCAGCCTGACGCCGTAATACTGGCCGTGAAGCCGCAATCGGCCGCGGCTGCGGTTCCGACGATTGCGCCTTTCGTGCACGACGCCGTTGTCATGTCCATCATGGCGGGGCGCACGATTGCCGGAATTGCGGCCTTGACCGGGTCGTCCGCGATCGTGCGGGCAATGCCGAATACGCCGGCGGCGATCGGGCAAGGGTTCACGGCCGCCTTTGCGAACGCCGGTGTGACAGAGGCGCAGCGTGGATTGTGCGAGGGTCTCCTGCACTCCATCGGCGAGGTCGCCTGGCTCGCGGCTGAGGACCAGATCGACGCCGTTACCGCCACGTCCGGCAGTGGACCCGCCTATGTCTTCCTGTTGACCGAACTGCTCGAGGCCGCCGCCATCGAACAGGGCTTGCCGGCCGACCTTGCCAAGCGGCTGGCCCGGCGCACCGTCGCGGGCTCGGGCGCCCTGCTTGCCACCAGCGACGAGGCGCCGGCCGCCATGCGTGTTGCCGTGACCAGCCCGGGCGGCACGACGGAGCGCGCTTTGGCGGTGCTGATGCAAGCGGATGCATGGCCGGCCGCGATCAGCCGGGCGGTTGCTGCTGCCACGGCCCGGTCGCGCGAGTTGTCATCGTGAACGGGGTGGCAAAACCGCCGTTGCCCTCCAGGTGAACAGCATGACAGACACTGAATTCGATGCCGCCATGGTTGCGGCAGCCTTCGCCCAGGCCGGGGTTTCCGGCTGGCGGACACTCAGTCTCGTCGAGGCTGCGCAGAGCGCCGGATTGCCGCTGGACCGGGCGCGCTCCCGCTTCCCCGGGCCGGGTGCCGTGCTGATGCGCTTCGGCCTGATGGCCGACCAGGCCGCCCTTTCGGAACAGGCCTCGGCGGGATCGCTGCCGCGGGACCGGGTGTTCGACCTGCTGATGCGGCGGTTCGACGTGTTGCAGGCCCATCGTGCTGGCATGGAGGCCCTGTTGCGCGCGCTCCCGACGGACCCGGTGCTCTCACTGGCCCTCGGCGCCGCCACGCTGCGCAGCATGGGCTGGATGCTCGAGGCCGCGGGAATCCCGGCAACCGGGCTGGCCGGACGTCTTCGGGCCAATGGGCTGGTCGGGGTGTGGCTGTACACCCTGCGTGCCTGGAAGGATGATTCGAGCGCGGACCTGTCCGCCACGATGGCTGCGTTGGACAAGGCGTTGGACCAGGCCGAACGGTTTTCTGCGATGTTTGGGCTCGGCACCCCGGCCTCGGGAGCATCTGGTGAGGATTTGGAGGCAGTCGTTGATCTGCCAGCCGAGCCAGTGCTTCCGGAGGAGCCGCTAGAGGCATCGGTCTGACGCGGTTTTTCCACCGCAAGCGCAACTGGTGAGGCCTGGCTTCGTTGGTTTCTAAAAGATGGCCGCCTTCACGAACGCATGATACGGAATGGCGCGCTGAAACGGTGCGAAAGGGAACGTTATGTCCGATGAAAATGGTCCGAACAGCACGCTGCAGTCCGGAACCAACGCCGCCCAGGCCATTGGGCGCAACATGACCGAGATGGGCGCCAAGGCTATGGCTGACTTCACCCGGATGTTTGCGGAGATGAAGCCACCCGCGCTGCCCGATATGGAGTCGCTGATGGCGGCTCACCGCCGGAACCTCGAGACGCTTTCAGCTGCAAATCGGGTGGCTCTCGAGGGAGCTCAGGCGGTCGCGCGCCGGAATATGGAGATCATGCAGCAGACCATGTCGGAGTTGACCGACGGAGTGCGCGCATTTCTGCCCGGCGAGAATCCGCAAGCTCGGGCCACAAGGCAAGCCGAGTTGCTGAAGACGTCGTACGAGCGGGCGGTCGCCAACATGCAGGAGATCGGGGATCTCATCCAGCAATCCAGTGGCGAGGCGCTGAACTTACTGAACAAGCGGTTCGCCGAGGCTGTCGACGAGGTGAAGATGCTCGTCGACAAGAGCAAGCACCCCGGCTGAGTTCACAACCCGACCCTCCCCGGCTCTAGGGGAGGGTAGGCAGGGGTCAGAGGGGCAGTCGGATCCTCGCGCGAAGGCCGCCTAACGGGCTGTGTTCGAGCACGATGTCGCCGCCATGGGCGCGCACGATGTCTCGCGCGATGGTCAACCCTAACCCGGTTCCCCCGCCCCCCGTCTCGAACGCCCGAAACACACTTTCGCGGCGTTCCGGAGCGATCCCGGGCCCGTCATCGTCGACGAGAACCTCGACGTTGCGTTCGCCGGGCCTGGCCGACATCGCGATCCGCCGGGCGTGGCGCCTGGCATTATCCAACAGATTGTTGATGGCGCGACGCAGGGCATCGGGCCGCAGCAGCACGGTCAAACCCGATGGGACGTCCAGCGCGACTTCCGCCCCAGCCCGGCGCGCACCCGCCGCAACGTCGCTCAGCATGAGAGACAGGTCGACTTCCTGGGCTTGTTCGATCCCCTCGCCCCGGGCGAAGGACAAATAGCCGCCGATCATCCGGTCCATCTCTTCCAGATCGGCGGTCATGTCGGCAACGTCCTCGGGATGGCTGGCGCCCGGCGGGAGCATGGCCAGAGCCAAGCGCAGCCGGGTCAGCGGGGTGCGCAGATCGTGGGAAACGCCGGCCAGCATCTCGGTTCGTTGCGACAGAAAGCGGGTGATCCGGGCCTGCATGCGATTGAAAGCGGCCGCCGCCTGTCTCACCTCGCTAGCGCCCTCTGGCTTGATCGGGTCACGATCCCGCCCCATTCCGAACAGTTCCGCCGCCGCCGCGAGTCGGCGGATGGCGCGCACCTGGATGCGCATGAACATGGCGGCGATGGTGAATAGCAGCAGCGCCGAGCCGGCCAGCCACAACACAAACAGATACAGAGTGGAGGTGTACAGCCGCTTGCGGGGAGCCTCCACCTCCAGCACGCCTTCGGGCAGTTGGATCTCGATCATCACGTTGCGGGGGTCGGACGTCCAATCCATGGTGAACGGCAGCCGCACCTTGTCCTGCAACGCCGCGGCGAGGTCGTCGTCCATCGGGCCGAGTTGATTGATCCAGGGCTTGTCGTCGATCTTGGCGGACGGGGCGAAGCGCATCGGCACCTCCAGCCGTTGCCACGCCGAATACAGGATCCAGTCGCGGTTTTCGCTGCCGGGAAAGCGGTGCATCAGCTCGATCGACTGCGCGACCTCGCCGGCGATGGCGAAGGCGAGCCGGCGGGACGTCACGTCCAGGTAGCTGCCATAGAATATGGTGAACGCGACACCCTGCAGGATAACGAGCGGGAGCAGGATGATCAGCAGGCTGCGGCCCAGCAGGGAACGTGGCAGCACCCGCTTGATTCCGAGCCGCATCCTAGCCACCCGGTTTCAACACATAGCCGCGGCCGCGGACGGTGTGGAGGAAGCGGGGCTCGCGCGGGTCCGCCTCCACCTTGCGGCGCAGCCGGGTCACCTGGACGTCGATCGCGCGCTCGCCGGCTTCGTCCATCCCGAGTGCCTGGGCGATCGCCTCGCGGGACAGCACCTCGCCCGGCGTGCGCGCCAGCAGGCCCAGCAGGGCGGCCTCGCCCCCGGTCAGGTGCACGACGCCGTCCGGCCCTGCCAATTCACCGCGCTCGACGTCGAAGGACAGGGCGCCGAGATGCACCGGCCCCGCCGGCTCTACCGGGGCGACCCGGCGCAGCATGGCGCGGATGCGAAGCACCAGCTCGTAAGGATCGAACGGCTTGCCGAGATAGTCGTCCGCGCCCGCCTCGAACCCGGCGATCCGGTCCTCCGGCGCACCCCGGGCGGTGAGCAGCAGGATCGGGAGGTCCGATCGCTCCCGCCGCATGGTTTCCGTGAGGTCGAGGCCGGTTTCGCCGGGCATGGTCACGTCCAGCACCATCAGGTCCGGCTGCACCGAGCGCATCTTGGTCCGCGCATCGGCCGCCGTCTCAGCCGTGGTCACCCGGAAGCCGTTCTCGGTCAAATAGCGCTGCAGCAGTCTGCGCAAGCGGTCGTCGTCGTCGACGACCAGGACGTGGGCATCGGTGGTCATCCGTTCTGCCCCCGGTCTATATAGCTGCGCGCGGCCGGGTCCATGATGGCGCGCATCACCCGGCCGAACCCCTCGACGGCCGGGCCCCCGGCCTCGCGATACGCGGCGGCGAGGCGTTCGCGCTGACGGTCGAATAGCCGTCGCTCCAGCGCCTGCCCCTCTGGGGTGAGCGTCAGCAGACGCTGCCGGCGATCCTGCCGTCCGGGCGCCTGGGCGACATAGCCCTTCTCGACCAATTCGTTCAGCACGCGGGCGAGGCTCTGCTTGGTGATGCGCAGGATCGCGAGCAGGTCACCGACGGTCATGCTGGGGTTGCGGCCGATGAAGTGCAGGGCGCGGTGGTGGGCCCGGCCGAGGCCGAGTTCCTCCAGGATCACGTCGGCAGCGCCGGTGAAATCTCGGTAGGCGAAGAACAGGAGGTCCTGTGCGAGCCGCATCTGTTCCTCCCGCAGGAACAGCAATGCAGCCCCTGCCTGGGGAGACGCGGGCCGCTCGGCCTTCATTCCGGACATGGCTGGTCTTCGCTCCAGTTGAGACAGCTTGGTTGACGTTTCGTAATTCTCACCATAAATTAAAGGTAGTTAGAGCAATAAAATTACGTGGGATGCGGTAGATGGCACTTGTTCCTTTCGACGACCGTGACGGCGTTATCTGGTGGGATGGCGAAATGGTGCCGTGGCGCGATGCCAAGCTCCATGTGCTGTCCCACGGTCTGCACTATGCCAGCGGTGTGTTCGAAGGCGAGAGGGCTTATGCAGGCAACATCTTCATGCTGCGGGCGCACACCGACCGGCTGATCGCATCCGGCCGCATCCTGGGGTTTGAGATCCCGTGGACCGCCGAGCAGATCGACGCCGCCTGTCAGGAGGTAATCAAGGCGAACGGCCTGGTGGACGCTTATGTCCGCCCGATCGCGTGGCGCGGGAGCGAGCAGTTGTCGGTGTCGGCGCAGCAGACCAAGATCCATTTGGCGATCGCCTGCTGGGCTTGGCCCAATCTGTTCGGCGACAACCGCATGAAGGGCGTACGGCTCGCGATCGCCGAATGGAAGCGCCCGAGCCCGGAAACGGCGCCCACGGCTTCGAAGGCGGCCGGCCTGTACATGATCGGTACCCTCGCAAAGCATAAGGCCGAGGCCGAGGGGTTCGATGACGCGCTGATGTATGACTGGCGCGGCCAGGTGGCCGAGGGCACTGGCGCCAATATCTGTTTCGTCAGCAACGGCGAGGTGCACACCCCGACGCCGGACTGCTTTCTGGACAGTATCACCCGCAAGGCCGTCACGGCGCTGGCGCATCGCCACCAGATCAAGGTCGTCGAGCGCGTTATCATGCCGGAGGAACTGTCCAGCTTCAGCGAGGCGTTCCTGGTGGGCACGGCGGCTGAGGTGACGCCGGTTCGACAGATCGGCACGTTCAATTACTCGCCGGACCGCGTCACCGAGACGCTGCTCGGCGACTACGAGAAGCTGGTCCGGATGTCCCCGGCCGAAGTCGCCCAGGTCACCAACTAGTTGAAGCCGGCCTTGGGGAGGGTTAGGAAGGAGCGGTCACGCCAGTGACGTCCGTGGGTGTCTTAGTCCTTACCCCCAGCCGGAGGGGCAGAATCGTCGCCGCCCCACGACGTCGCGGCCTTGGTGGCCTCGCCGCCGATCGGGTCTGCGGGGCCGCTACCCTCGGCGCCAGCCGCGTCGGCAGCGGCTTCGGCGCCGTCCTGCATGCGGTCGGCATCCAACCCTGGCACCAGATTGGTGGGATCTACCGGCGCCGTGCCGGCACGGCCAGGATCGGAAGTAGCGGCGTCATCGGGCATTGGATGCATCTCCGTGTCTTCAGCCCTCAACGCCACGCCGCTGCCATCCGTTCAGCGTCGCGAGCAGAGGCGGCAGCAGTAGCAGCCAGGCGATCCGCGCACCGTAGCGGTCGTGCGGGGCCGAGAGGGCGCCGGTGGCGAAGGCGTTGGCAGTCACGCCCAGCACCACCGACAGGGCTAAGCCTGCCAAGGCCGGGTTGCGACGCCATGCCACTGGGATCAACACGAAGGTCCCGATCGCGCCCACCACCAACAGCCCCAAACGAAGCGGCGCCAGCGGGACAGCGACGGCAGGGAGCGTGCCGGCCACCTGGCGCGACGCCATGAACCGCGCGATCTCCGCCTGCGGGAAGTAGGTCCGCATCAGCAGGCCGACGGTGGACACCAGGTGTTGCGGGCCGAGCGTGTCGCCTAGCCTGACCAAAACCAGCTGCCGGGCGGTGTTCAGGGCTGCAGCCCGGGCAACGCCCAGAGGGTCGAACCGGAGGATCGCGGGGACGATGCGGGCTGCTTCCGGCGCGAACAGGATGGGACCGAACTTGTTCGCCCAGACCGGGCCATCCGGCGACCACATGAAGGCATCGCTGTCCATCGGCAACTGGTCGGCCCAGGCGCACACTCGGTATCCGGCCGCCGGGCAAACGCTGCGGAGGTAGGCCGCACCCGGGCCGTCCGCCTGCAACCGCGCCAGCGCGAACACCGCGCCATATGGCGATACCCCGACCACGCCGTTGCCGACGATATTGCTCCCGACCAGCCATGCGAGTGCCGCGACGAGCGGCACGGCGCAGACCAGCAGGCGGCGAGGGCGGGCGAGCAGAACCGCGACCAGGCAGCCGGCGGCGATGATCAGATGGGCCAGATGGACAGCGACCGCGATGGCGCCGAGCAGCATCACGCCGGCCGTCCCCAACCGCCCGAGCCGGCCCCAGGCGAGCAGCACCACGCAGAGTACGGCGAGGGGCGCGAAGATGTCGGGCATCACGAAGGTGGCGAACCAGGGTGCGGCACTGCCGATCGCCAGCACGGCGCAAAGGCCGAGATGGCGCCAGGCGCCACCCCGTCCGACGGTGCGGCCGACCAGCCACAACACGGCGCTGACCAACAGCACCTGTCCGGCCACGACCCCCCAGAGCGATCGGCTCCAATGCAGCAGCAGGATCAACGGCCCGTACACCCAAGGCTTGTCCCAGCCCATGTTCGGCTCGAGCCCCATGTCGGCCAGCCCGGCGGTGTCGCTGAACACCAGCGGATATCCATTCACCAAGGCCGGCCAGGCGAGCAGGGCTCCTCCAGCGACAATGGCGGCCAGCTGTTTCACCAGCGGGAGGCAGCCTCGTCGTCCGCCCCGCGAGCCTCAACCCAGCGTGTCTGGCCGTCGGCGAACTGCTCGCATTTCCAGAACGGGGCGCGGGTCTTCAACCAGTCGATCAGAAAATTGGTCGCCTCCAGTGCAGCGCCGCGGTGGCCCGCCGCCGCCAGCACCAGCACGATATCGGCGCCCAACTCCAGCCGCCCGACCCGGTGGATCAGCGTGCAGCCCAGCAGCGACCACCGGTTGCTGGCTTCGGCGGCGATGGCGGCCATCGCGGCCTCGGTCATGCCGGGGTAGTGCTCGAGCGTTAGGCTCAGCAGGGGGTGCGCCGGGTCGTCGCGGACGATGCCGATGAAGCTGCCGATGCCGCCGATATCGGTCCGCCCCTGCGTCAACGCCGCCACTTCGGCGCCGAGGTCGAAGGGCTGCGTCTGAACACGGACGGTGGGGGTCACCCGCCGGTCACCGGGGGGAAGAACGCCACCTCATCCCCGTCATGCAGTTCGGCGTCGGGCTGGGCGAAGGTCTGGTTCACCGCGGCCCGGACGGTACGCAGGTCGGCAAACGCGGCCCGGCCGGCCTCGTCGCGGGCTCGAAGCCAGTCGGCGAGGTGGGCGACGGTGGTCACGCCTTGTGGGGCGGCGAGCGTTTCCTCGCCGCGCCCCATGCGCTCCCGTAACCAGGCGAAATAGGCGATCTTCAGCTGCACTATTTGGTCGGAACCGTCTGCACGCTGCCATCGGGGCCGATTAGCGTGCTGGTCCCGTTGCCGTTCGGCACCAGGATCCCGGTGCCGCCATTGGGTGCCCCTGGCGATTGCAATTGCCGGTAGCCGCGCCCCGTGCCGCCGCCGACATCGAGTGAAGGTCCGCCCGGAGTCGGCGTCACGCCCCGCCGGCGCGGCGGGGACGGTGCGGTTTGCGGCGGCGGCAGTCCCTGGTCGGCGTTGTTCGCGCGGTTGACCTGCGGATTGGGCCCGTTGGCCGGCCCGGTGATCGGCTGGCCGCCGCCGCGCCGGATCTGCTCGTTCTGTTGCTTTTCGATGTCCTGCATTGTCAGGTCCGGGCCGGCGTCGGTCGGCCACACGTTGCCGTTCTCCGGCACCAAAGGCGGGACATCGACATTCTCACCGCGGATCCGTAGGAAAGTTTCGCTGCTCCCGGCCGGAGTGTTGGGATTTGCGCCGAACCACTGTGTAGTGTGGTCCAGGAAAACACCGGTTCCCGTGCAGCCCGACAATAGACCCGCCGACACGATAGAAAGGATGGACAGGGCAGAACGCCGCATCAAGAATGGCTCCAAAGATGGCCGCGCGGCCGGGTCGGGCCGGACTGTGCCTCCTACTCGCGATCCGCTCAAGGTTCCGCGAGGCTGCGCTGCACAAAAGCCACGACCCATGACGTAATTGCCGCAAAATCATCGAGCGCCAGCACGGTCCGATCACACGACGACAAAGACACATCACTCGCGACAGCAGCCACGTCGGGCCATTCCGGCCATAATGGGGGCTTGCCGAGGGCCGGCCGGTGCACTTCGAGCTTTGGGAGGGTGGACTGGCGAAAGCCTTCGACGAGCACCAGGTCCACCGGGCTCATCCGCGCGAGCAGGTCCGGCAAGGCCGCATCCAGGCTGGGTTCCTCGTGGATCAGCGCCCAACGACCCGGTGCCGTCACCAGCACCTCGTGCGCGCCGGCCTGGCGGTGGCGCCAGCTATCCTTGCCGGGGCGGTCGAGTTCGGCGCCATGATGGGCGTGCTTCACGGTCGAGACGGCGAGGCCGGCAGCGCGAAGCCGAGGTAGGATGGCTTCGATCAGGGTTGTCTTGCCCGCTCCGGACCAGCCCGCGATGCCGAGAAGCGGTTGCCGTCTCAATGCCCGCTCGTCGCACCCTGAACATGGCGCAATCCAGCCTGCAGATAGCCCCAGCCCGTGATCACCGTCAGCAATGCCGCGATCCAGAGCATCGCCTCGCCGATCCCCGCCACGGGCAGGGGCACGTGCAACAGCGCCCCCACGTCGTTGCCGGCGAGCAGGGTGCCGAGAGCAGCCATCTGGAACCCGGTCTTCCACTTGGCCACCTGGGTGACCGGCAGGCTGATCTGGATGCCGCCGAGATACTCGCGCAGGCCGCTGACGAGGATCTCGCGCAGCAGGATGATGATGGCCGGGTAGAGCGCTCCGTCCGGTAAGCGCCCCAGCCCGGCAAGCAGCATGAGCGTGGCACCCACCAGCAGTTTGTCGGCGATCGGGTCCAGCATGCGGCCGAGATCGGATTGCTGCCGCCGGGCGCGGGCCAAATGGCCGTCCAGCCAGTCCGTGATGCCCGCTGCGGCGAACAGCAGCACCGCCCACAGGTCGCCGACCGGCGTGCGCATCGCGACACAGCCGATCAGCAGCGGGATGGCCACGATCCGCGACAGCGTCAGCAGGTTCGGAAGGTCGGTGAGCATTGCCGCGACCTTAGGCGCTCGAAGCCCGGCTGTCAGGCGGCTTCGGCGATGAAACCGGCTGCCTACTCCTCGGCGGACTTGGCTTCATGCTTGGCTGTGCGGGCTGCCTCCTCGGCCGCGATCTCGGCCTTGTGTCCGGCCACTTCGTCGTCGTGGTGACGGTAGAGGTCGACCGCCTCCATCGCATGCTGGCTGGCCACCGTGTCGGCCTCGGCAGCCGATGTGGCAAGGCTCTGTGCCTTGGCGTAGTTGCCGGACAAGCACTGCTTGGCGGCATCACGGTGCATCTTCGCCGCGATCTCCAGATGATGGGCCGCCTGCTCGTGCCGCTCGGCCGCGTCGGCCTTGATGTTGTCCATGCTGGTGCTCCTGTTCGGGCCTCAGCTACGTGCTCGCTCGCCGAACCGCAACTCTGCTCGACCGATTACGCGCTAATCACGGATTTCCCGTGGTTGCGTCCGGTCGAGGTACAACTTGATCGCCTCGCCTTGGCCGAACATCGCCACGCTCGTGCGGTTCAACACGTCGACCTTCAGGACGGTGTCGCCGACGGCCACGAGATAGCGCACGGTGGCACCCTGCACGCGCTGGTCGGTCACGGTGCCTTGCAGCACATAGCTGTCGGCCGTGCTCATCCGCACGTCGAACGCCTCCGGATGGATGGCCCAGGCATGCGGCGGCCGGACTGAGAACAGGCGCTCGACCACCGCGGGCTCGAGCAGGTTGAAATCGCCGATGAACCCGGCGACGAAGCGGGTTGCCGGGCGATCGTATAGCGTCCGCGCCGCGTCCACCTGGACGATGCGGCCGGCGTTCATGACGGCCACTCGGTCGCCGAGCACCAACGCTTCCTCCTGATCGTGCGTGACCAGGATGCTGGTGAGCCCGGTTTCGCGTTGAATCCGCTTCAACTCGTCGCGCAGGCGCTTGCGGATCTGGGCGTCGAGCGCCGAAAGCGGTTCGTCCAACAACAGTAGGCGCGGCTCGAGCACCAGGGCGCGCGCGAGCGCCACGCGTTGCTTCTGGCCGCCGGACAATTGTCCGGGGCGGGCGTCGGCGCGGGGCCCAAGCTCCATCAGGGCCAACGCCGCATCCACCTTGCGCACCACCTCGGACTTGGCCAGCCGTTTGCGCTCGAGCCCGAAGGCGAGATTCTGCCGGACCGTCATGTTCGGGAACAGCGCATAATGCTGGAACGTCATCGCGACCCCGCGCTGCGCCGGGGAAAGGCGGGATACGTCCTGGCCGGCGATCGACAGCGTGCCACGATCTTGTTGCACGAGCCCGGCGATCGCTCGCAACAGCGTCGTCTTGCCGCAACCCGATGGGCCCAGCAGAATGCAGATCTCACCTTCGGCGACGTCCAAATCGATGTCGGCGAACACGGACACGGCACCGAAGCTCTTGGCAAAGTTTTGTACGGCGACGAAGCTCATGCGGTACGCCTGAGGACCGACAAGGCGATCGCCGTGGCCAGCCACATGCTGGCGAAATACACGGTGATGATCACGGCGGTCACTTGGCCGACTTTCTGGCGCTGGCCGAACAGGTAGATGGCCAGGGTTTGGAATTGGCCGCCGACCAGCATGTTGGCGAACACGAACTCGGCGAAGGTGAGCGCGAACACCATCGACAGCCCGACCACCAGGCCCGGTGCCAGGCAAGGCAGCAGGACTTTGCGCGCCACCACCAGGTCGCCGGCGCCGACCAGGTGCCCGGCATCCAGCAACTCGTGGACGTCGAGCGCGCGCAGATTGTTCTTCAGCGGCAAATACAGCAGCGGAAACGCCAAGGGCAGATAGCCGAGCAACAGGATCCATGGCGTGCCGATCAGCACCACCGGGCCGTTCGCGTACATCGCTAGCAAGCCGACGACGAGCACCACCTGGGGCAGTGCGTATGGCAGGATGACCAGCCGCTCCATCCAACGATCGAGCACCGGAAGATAGCAATGCGCCGCCAGGATGGCCGGCAGGCTTATCAACACGTTCAGCACCACCGAGCCGATGGACAGGAACAGGGACCGGGCGAGGGCCGACTGGAACACCGGGTCGGTCAGTACCCGGGCGAACCAGCTCAGTGTCAGACCGCTCGGGAGCAGGCCACCATACCAGTCGGTGGCCAGGGCGTCGACGACCACCGCGGCGACCGGCAGGAGCAGCAGCAGCGAGACAATTCCGATCAGCAGCCGGTCGAACGCCGCACTACCGGGCACGGCTGCGCTTCAGCAACAATTGGTCGGCCAGGATCGGCACCAGCAGGGTTATCACGAGCAGCACGGCCAGCGCGTTGGCGAGGCCCGGATCGGTGAACACGTCGCCCCCGACCAACTCGCCGATACGGATTGTAACGAGGTTTGCGCCGCCCCCGATCAGGGCATACGCAGTGGCGTAGGTGCCCATCGCGTTGGCGAACAGCAGGATGAAGGTGCCTGCCAGGCTCGGCAGCAGGATGGGCAGCCCAATGCGCCACCAATAGGCCCAGCGCGATGTCCCCATTAGCGTTGCCGCCTCCGCCAGGTCCGGCGTCAGCACGCCCAGGCTGGGGAACAGCACCAGGACGGTGAACGGGATCTGGAAGTAGCTGTAAACTAGAGCGAGCCCCTGCAAGGAATAGACGTTGAACTCCGCGACCAGGCCGGAGCGGACGAGAAGCAGCGTCACCACGCCATTGACGCCGCCCAGGATGGTGAAGGCGAGGGCGAGGGGCACGCCCACGAAATTCGATGCGACGTTGAACAAGGTCAGGAAACGCCGCTGCACGCCGATGGAGCGCCGGTACAGTGCCAGGCTGAGCGGAAAGCCGATGACCAGCCCGACGGCGCTGGTCAGCAGGGAGAGCCAGATGCTGGTCTCGAACGCGCCGCGATAGAAGCGGCTGGTCAGGATCGTGGTGAAGTTGGCCAGCGACCATCCGTCGTTCTCGAACACGCTGCCGGCCACGACCGACGCCATCGGCAGCACGTCGAACAGCACCACCACGACGAGGAACGGCAGCGTCCAGAGCGCCGCCATCCATTTGCGCATGGAGCCTTACATCTCCGCCAGGACGTGCTCCTGCCAGAGTGCCGGCACCTTCTTGGCGCCGTCCATCCAGGTCAGCGCGTCGACCGGGCGGGCCTTGGCGTAGTCGCTGGTCGGCAGCAGTTTCGCCTTGGCCGAGTCCGACAGGGTGATGTGGTCCACGCGGATCGGCCGTGCGTAGCCCTCCGCGAGGTTGTTCTGGCCCTTGTCGCTGAAGATGAACTCCCGCGTCAGCATGGCCGCGTTCGGGTGCTTGGCGAATTTATTGATCACGGTCGTGTAGCCGCTGGTCACGGTGCCATCCTGCGGGATCTGCACGTGGAACCGCCCGCTGCCGACCTTGTCGCGATAGTTCAGGGCGTTGAAATCCCACATCAGGCCGACCTGGATCTCGCCCTTGGCCATGTTTGCCGGCAGCGCCGTAATGGTCAGCAGCCGCTTCTGCTTGGCGAGCTTGGCGAAGAAATCCATCGCCGGCCCCACGTTGGTCTCGCTGCCGCCCATGGCGATCGCGCAGGCCAGCACCGCCGCATTGGACTGGGACGCTTTGCCCACATCGCCCGCCGCAATCTTGTAGGTGCCTGTCAGCAGGTCGGCCCATGTTTTGGGCGGGTTCGGGATGTCACTCGCCACGGCGAACGCAATCGTGCCCGTGTAGGCGAGCATCCAGAGGCCGTCCTTATCCTTGGCCCACTCCGGGACTTGCGACCAGGTCGAGGGTTTGTAGGCGGCGGCCAGCCCGCGCTGCGCCGCGATGGCGCCGAACTCGAACCCGACATCGCCGATGTCGGCAGACGCGTTGGAACGTTCAGCCGCAAACTTCGACAACTCCTCGGCGCTGCTCATGTCGGTATCGACATGCGTGAGGCCGTATTGGGCGGTGATATCTTTCCAGGTAGCCTCCCAATTCGCCCAATCGTCCGGCATGCCGACGCTGTTCACGGCACCTTCCTTGCGGGCTGCGGCGACCAGATCGTCCAGTGGCGCAGCGCCGGCCCGGGTTGCCATAACCGATGCTGCTGCAAGGCCGAGTGCGGTGCGTCGTGTCAAAGGAACAATCATGTCGTTTCTCTTCCAGTCCAGCTGGATTGCGCCGGGTCGGCCGCAGTCGAGAGGCGAAACGGCCCGCTGTCAACGCCACCTCATGAAGCGCCGCCCGGCGTGAACGACGCCAGGCGGGGCGACAGGACGAGGATGAGCGGCACGACCCCCAATGCCGTCACAGCCGCCGCGGCGGTCGCCCAGGCCGGCCCCGCTGCATCGCCGAGGCGACCGTATAGCACGGGTGCCAATGCACTCGATCCGAGCGTGCCGGAGTAGAACAAGGCGAAGGCGCGTTCGACTTTCTGGTTGGTGACAAGCTCCGGCACGGTGCCATAGAGCACCGAGGATGTTCCGTTGAGCATCACGCCCAACAGCGGCAGCAGAACCATGCTCGGGACCAACGGCAGAGCGAGGACGGCCAGGATCAGTGCCGTGGTGCCGGCCTCCGTCATGATGACGGTCGCGAGCAGGCCGATCCGTGCTCCGAGCCAGCCGCACGTGGCTTTGCCACAGGCTCCGCCGATGAAGATCAGGGACAAAGCCAAGCCCACAGTCGTCAGCGGTGCGCCTTTGGCCCGGAGCAGGAACGGCAGGAACAGGAGGAAACCCATACGGGCCGCGCTGTCCAGCACGCCGATGGCGAGCAGCAGCCCGAAGCCGCCTTTGCCGGCGGCACTGGCGGCCGGCGCCGCCGGACCGTTGCGAACGGTCTGCGGCCGAGTGGCCGGCATGAGGCAGCCGATCAGCAGCGCTACGAGGACGCCGAGACCCGCTACCACCCAGAGTGCAGAGCGCCACTGCATGACCGTCATCAGCAGCGAGACTGCGGGCGGGAGCGCCGCCTTGCCGATGTCGCCCGCGAAATTGTAGGTGCCGAGCGGGCCGCGGGCTGCTTGGCCGTAGGCGCGGGACACGGCCGCAGAGGCGAGCGGGTGCTGCGTGCTGCCGCCGGCACCGGCCAGCGCAAGTGAGATGCACAGTCCCACCAGGCCGCCCGAAAAGCCGGCCAAGCCGTAGCCACCGGCACTCAGCAGCGTGCCGAGCACCAGCACGGTCCGTATGTCCAGGTATCGCGCGAGATGACCGGAGGGGACCCCCAGGGCCGCCAAGCTGCCCACGTAAAGGGCGCGGAGGAGCGCCAGCGCGCTGTAGCTGAGTGCGAACTGGGACTGCCACACCGGCAGGAGCACGTAGATCATGTCGGTGAGGCCGTCATGCAGTGCATGGGCGAGACCAGCGAGGGCCAGGGTGCGACGGGCGCGCGACTTGTCCGGCAGGTCCGTCACGGCAGGCATGAGAGCGGTGAGGCGGCTCATCCGTGGTTCCTCCTTATGATGCCGCCGTTCCAGCGCGGCGGCGAAAATCTCACACTGGGTAGGATGGACGCCTAAACACGAGCTAACAAACGATCTATTCTGCATGAATAGGTCAGGAAAGCTCACGTCATGCTTCGTAACTCACGCCAGCTTCCGCCGTTGAATGCGGTCCGCGCCTTCGAAGCCGCCGCCCGCCATGGCAGCTTCAAGGAGGCAGCGGAGGAACTCGGGGTGACCCACGGGGCGGTCAGCCGTCAGGTCCACCTGCTCGAAGACTGGCTCGGCAGGCCCGCACTGTTTCGACGGCAGAGCCGGGGCGTGGCGTTGACGCCGGATGGCGAGGCGCTACTGGCCGAGTTCGGCCCGGCGCTCGACCGCATCTCATTGGCAGCCCGGCAGCATAGGGACCGGGGTGGTGAACCGGCCGCAACGATGTTGCGGGTCAACGCCCTGGCAACGTTCAGCCTACGCTGGTTGCTGCCGCGCCTGACGCTGTTCCGCAGGGATCATCCCGGCATCGAGGTGCGGCTGACCACTTCCAACGATCCGGTCGATGCGCTACCGGAAGATTATGACGTGGTGATCCGCGGCGGGCCGGATACGTTTCACGGCTACGGTTCATACCCCGTGGTCGGCGAGCGCCGGCTACCCGTTTGCAGCCCGGCCATCCTGAAGCGGAACGCGCTGAAAACGGTCGCCGACTTGGAGCGGCACACCTTGCTTCACGTCGCCACCATGCCGCGGCTCTGGCGCGACTGGCTCATCGAGGGTGGTCATGCCGGGCTGCAGCCAGCGGCGACCTTGACGCTGGATCACTTCTATCTGGCGATCCAGGCCGCCATCGATGGTCTAGGCGTCGCGATGGGGCCAACCACGCTGGTCGGCGATGATCTCGCCGCGGGGCGATTGGTGACGCCCTTTCCTGACATAAGCCTGCCGGCGCGGGCCTACTTCGCCTATTTCCCGAAACATGGTCCGGCCAATGCAGCCGGCGAGACGTTCCGAAAGTGGCTGGTGGGTATCGCCACGCCCGAAGCTGCTCAGCCGGCCCAGATTGGGTCCAATTAGACCTGGTTCGATTTGGGCGACAGCCGATCGTAAGCGACCCCATAGACATGGACGGACACGGCAGGGTGATCGCCGAGATTGGCCACGCGGCGGAAATCGGTGTCGCTGCCTGGGCGGCTTCTGACCATACCTGCCCGAAGATGGCGGCAACCTGTCACGCGCAGCGCGCTGCTACCGGGAACAGGGTCCTTCCTGGGCTTGAAAGATGTCTCGACGAGTTCACCGGTGTGGACGCCCAACGTCGACCAGAACGGGCTGGCTTGGATCGGCGACATCTGTCCGGGCATCCACACGATCGCGACGACGCAGTGGTCGGCCCCCTCGTGGAGCAGATGCCTGGTGGTCTGCTCAGCCGCACCGTCGCAGGCGAGACCATCCAGCAATTCCGGCTTGTCGACGCCCTTGGCCAATATAGCAGCGACAGCCTCATGTATTGCCGGCTGCCCCGACGCGATCATGTGGTCGATGTCGAGAATGAGCCGGTGTGTCAGGAACGGTTCGACGGATTGTTGCTGGCCGATCACGAGAGATGAAACATGATACGTGCCGGCTATGCTCAGGCCTGCATAGTTCGTCATGGAACGACCTCCTTTTACCTGGGATTTGGGAGAACGTTACCCGATCCGTAGCGATACTAGGCGTTATCCAATTCCTACCTGTCAAGTAGAGAATAATGGTTCGCGATCTCGTTACCTTTTTGGTTCGGCCGGGCTGGCACGAGCCTTGAATGGTGTAGCTTGTGTGAAACGAGGCGAGATCGGAATGCCGGACGTCGTCGTGGTCGGTGCGGGGATCAGTGGGGCAGCAACCGCCTACGAATTGGCGATGTCCGGCGTGTCCGTCGTGCTGCTCGACCGTTGGGGCCCGGCCGCGATGGCTAGTGGCTGGACGCTCGCGGGCGTCCGCCAATCAGGCCGCAACCCGGCGGAACTGCCTCTGGCCCAGGCGGCCGTCGCCGATTGGGAGCATCTCGCGGCCAAGCTCGACGCCCCCACGCACTATATCCAGGGTGGCAATTTGCGGCTTGCACGCACGCCGGAGCATCTCACCGAACTCGCCGCCATGGTCGCCGAGCAGAATGCTGCCGGGTTGGCACTCACCCTGCTGAACCAGGCGCAGTTGCGGGAGCGGGCACCGGCCGTTTCGCGCGAGGTGCTCGGCGCCTCGTACTGCCCCACCGACGGGCATGCCGATCCGCACGCGACGGTGGCGGCTTTCGTGGCGGCGGCCGAACGGGCAGGGGCCGTGTTACGCTTTGGCCAGCAGGCCTTGGAGATTGAACAAGAGGACGGGCGGGTGGTCGCCGTGCGGACCGATAAAGGCCGCATCCCGTGCGGCACCGCCGTGCTGGCGACAGGTGTGATGGGCAACGCCTTGCTGGCCCCGCTCGGGGTGCATGTCCCGATGGAGCCACGCGCGGTGACGCTGTTGCGCACGGTGCCGGGTGCCTGCGTGCTCGACCAGGTAATCGGGGTCGCGGATGCCTCGTGCGCCGGGCGGCAGGAGCGGGACGGCCGGTTCCGCTTCACCGGCGCGGACGAACCCTTCCCGCAGCCGCTCGCCTTCGCGCAGGGCGACGCGCCCGGTAAGCGCCACCCCGGCCCAGCGCTGCGTCCCCGCGTCGGGGATGTTGCGCACGTCGCCGCACTGTTCGGCGCGCTCGTACCGGCCGCCTTGGAAGCGGCGCTGGATGAGGCCTGGGTCGGGCTGATCGACTCCACCCCGGACGCCCTTCCCGTGATCGAGCGGAGCGAACAGGTGCGCGGCCTTGTGCTCGGAATGGGTTTCTCAGGCCATGGTTTCTGCCTTGGCCCAGTCACCGGCCGCATCCTGTCTGCGCTGGCGCGGGACGAGACGCCGAACCTTCCGATCGCTCCCTTCGCACTCGGGCGCTTCGCGGGCGGCGTCGGCGCTACCGCCCCGCTCACGCTGCACGGATAGCGGCGGTGCTTCGCTACATCGTTCGCCGGTTGGGTCAGAGCGCGGTGTTGCTCGTGCTGGTGTCGATGATCGGGTTCGGCCTGCTGCACCTCACCCCGGGCGGGCCGCTCAGCCAGTTCGCGCTGACGCCGGGCATGTCGGCGGCGACGCTGGCGCAAATCTCGCATCAGATGGGGCTCGACCAGCCGCTGCCGATTCAATACCTCGCCTGGGCCGGGCACCTGCTGAGCGGTGATTGGGGGCGGTCCTACCGCGACCAGTCACCGGTGCTGGCGGTGATCACGTCCCATCTCGGCGCCACGCTCGAGTTGATGGGCTCGTCCACCCTGCTCGCCATCCTGGGGGGTACGTGGGTCGGGGTGTTGGGGGCGATCCGACGCTATTCGTTCGCCGACTACCTGGCCACGATCGGGGCGATGGTGGCACTGTCGGTGCCCACGTTCTGGTTCGGCCTGGTGATGATCTACGTGTTCTCCGTCTGGCTCGGCTGGCTGCCGTCGGGGAACATGTACTCCAACGGCACGCAGAGCCTGCTGGATTACACGCGCCATCTGGTGCTGCCCTGCCTGGTGCTGACGCTGGTCACGATCGCGACCTGGAGCCGCTACATGCGCGCCTCGATGCTGGACGTGGTGAACCAGGACTATATCCGCACCGCCCGCGCCAAGGGGCTGCGCCGCCACGCTGTACTGATCCACCATGCCCTGCGCAACGCGCTGCTGCCGATGATCACCATCGCCGGCTTGCAACTGCCCACGGTGCTCGGCGGCGCGCTGGTGACGGAGACGGTGTTCACCTGGCCCGGCATGGGGCGGCTGTTCCTCGATTCGATCGGCTACCGCGACTATCCCGTCGTGATGGGGCTGCTGATGTTCTCCGCCCTGCTGGTGCTGGTGGGCAATTTGCTGGCCGACCTGCTGTATGTCATCGCCGACCCGCGGATCCGGCTGGCATGAGCGCTACTCTGGGCGCAAGTCTGGCCTTTCCGCCCCGCGCCCGCCGGCCAGCGTTGCGCCGTTTCCTGCGCCACCGGCTGGCGTTGTTCGGCGCGGGAGCGATCGTGGTGCTGGTGCTGGCCTGCGTGGTGGGGCCCTACCTGTCGCCCTACGGGCCGCTCACCATCGACCTGCGGCATCGTTTCCAGGCGCCGTTCGCCGGGCCGCATTGGCTGGGCTCGGACCAGTTGGGGCGGGACCTGCTGGTGCGGCTGCTGCTGGCGGGGCGGATCTCGCTGTTCGTGGGCTTTGCCGCGATGGCGCTCAGCACCGCCGTGGGCGTAGCGGTGGGACTGCTCGCCGGATTCTACGGCGGCTGGACCGGTACGGCGTTGATGCGCCTGGTGGACGCGGTGCTGTGCTTCCCCTCCATCTTTCTGCTGCTCACCTTGGCCGCCCTGGTCAGCCCCGGCGTCGTCACCATCACCCTCATCGTCGCGCTGACCGCCTGGATGGAGGTCGCCCGCGTCGTCGAGGGCCAGGTGCGATCCTTGCGGGAGCGGGATTACGCTGTGGCGGCGGAGGCGATCGGCGTGTCGGACGCCCACCTGATGCTGCGGGAATTGCTGCCAAACGTGCTCGCCCCGATCGTGGTCGCGGCGACGCTGAACGTGGCCCGCGCGATCCTGCTGGAATCCTACGTGTCGTATCTCGGCTACGGCATCCAGCCGCCGACGCCCTCGTGGGGCAACATGCTGAACGCGGCCCAGGAGTATCTGACGAGCGCTCCGTGGCTGGCGCTGTTCCCAGGCGCCACCATTACGCTGGCCGTCACCGGGCTCAACTTCCTCGGCGACGGGTTGCGCGACGCGCTGGACCCGCGCCTGGACGTGAACCGGTGAAACCCCCCGTACCGTCATGCCACGCCTTGAGCCTGGTATCCGCGGGGTCCGACGAGACGCGTCGAGCGCGCGTGCATTCCGCTGTCAAACTGGTCAGGCCGGTTGCGGTTGCTGGCCCGTGGATACCAGGCTCAAGGCCTGGCAAGACAGCGCAATGACCGACGTGCTCCGCGTTGACGACCTGCACGTGCGCTTCAAGGGCGAGCGCGGCGTGGTGGACGCCGTTGACGGCGTGTCGTTCACCCTCGCCGAGGGGGAAACACTGGCCATCGTTGGCGAATCCTCGTCCGGCAAAAGCGTCACCGCCCTGGCGCTGATGCGCCTGCTCGGCGAGCCGCCCGGCTGCACGGTGCGCGGCCGCGCCGTGCTGACGCGCGCCAGCGGGGAAGCGCTCGACCTGCTGTCACTGCCGGAGGGACGCATGACGCAGGTGCGGGGCCGTGACCTCGGCATGATCTTCCAGGAGCCGATGACCTCGCTGAACCCGGTGCATCGAATCGGCGCGCAGATCGCTGAGGGATTGCGCGCGCACGAACCCGTCACCGCTCGCGCGGCGGAGGCTCGGGCGGTGGAACTACTGGGCCATGTCGGCATCCCGGAGCCCGCCTTGCGGGCCCGCGCCTACCCGCACCAGCTGTCCGGCGGGCAGCGGCAGCGTGCGATGATCGCCATGGCGCTCGCCTGCCGCCCGCGCGTGCTGATCGCGGATGAGCCCACCACCGCGCTCGACGTCACCATCCAGGCGCAGATCCTCGAACTGCTGCGCGGCCTGCAGCGGGAGACCGGCATGTCGGTGATCTTCATCACCCACAACCTCGGCGTCGTGGCGGAAATCGCGGACCGGGTGCTGGTGATGTACGCCGGCCAGGTGGTGGAGGACGCCCCCGTGGCAACCCTGCTCGGTCGCCCCTTGATGCCATACAGTGCGGGATTGATCGGCTCTGTTCCCCGGCTGGACCACGTGCGGCGGCGCCTCCAGGGCGGGCGCCTGACCGCCATCGCCGGCAACGTGCCCGACCCGCGCGCGCGGCCACCGGGCTGCCTGTTCGCTCCCCGCTGCGCCCATCGCCGCGACCGCTGCGAGGCCGCGCGCCCCCCGCTCGAAGCCGCGGCGCTGCACCACGCCGTGCGCTGCGCCCGCTGGCGGGAGTTGGTGGCATGATCCCGCTGATGCAGGTCGAGAACCTCTGCAAGCACTATCCGGTCGGCGGTGGCCGGGTGCTGCGCGCGCTGGACGGCGTGTCGTTCACGCTGGCGGCCGGCGAGGTGCTCGGCGTGGTGGGTGAATCGGGCTCGGGCAAGACCACGCTCGGCCGAACCGTGCTGCGGCTGACCCCGCCCACCAGCGGCGCCATCCACTTTCGCGGCCAGGACCTCACGGGCCTGTCTCGCCACGCCATGCGCCCGGTGCGGCGCCACATGCAGTTGGTGTTCCAGGACCCGTACGGCTCGCTCAACCCGCGGATGAGCGTGGAGCAGATCCTCGCCATCCCGCTGCAGGTGCACGAGCCCGCGCTGGACCGCCACGCAAGGCGTGCCCGCATCGAGCAGACGCTACGCCGGGTCGGGCTGTTCGCGGAGGCGGCGGACCGCTACCCGCACGAGTTCTCCGGCGGCCAGCGGCAGCGCATCGGAATCGCCCGCGCGCTGATCTGCAGCCCGGCGCTGCTGGTGGCGGACGAGCCCGTCTCGGCGCTGGACGTGTCGGTGCAGGCGCAAGTGGTGAACCTGCTGCTCGACCTGCGGGCGGAGCTGGACCTGTCGATCCTGTTCATCGCCCACGATTTGGCCGTGGTGGGGCTGATTTCCGACCGGGTCGCCGTGATGTATCTCGGCCGCATCGTGGAGTTGGCACCCACCGCCGAGCTGTTTGCCCGCCCGCGCCACCCCTACACCGAGGCGCTGTTCTCCGCCGTGCCCGATATCGGCGAGCGGCGCCAACGCATCCTGCTCGAGGGCGACATCCCGAGCCCGGTCTCGCCGCCCTCGGGGTGCCCGTTCCGCACCAGGTGCCGCTACGCTGAAGCGGCCTGCGCGGAGGCGTTGCCGCCGCTGACCGAGCGCGCCCCCGGCCACTGGGCCGCGTGCCGGCGCCCGGAACTCACCCTCGCCTCCCCGCTGACCCTTGAACCCGCGGCCGCGCTCGTGCCCGGCTGATCCGCTAACCCAGGAGCTTACAATGCCGAACGATGTCCCTCTGAGCCCGACCCGGCGCCAATTGCTAATCACCACGGCCGCGGCCGGTGCGTTGCTGGCCGCCCGGCCCGGCTTCGCCCAGGGTACGAAGCCAAAGCCGACCGGCCAGGTCGTCATCGGCCTGTCGCAGGAACCCACCGTATTCGACCCGCGCCGCCCCCATATCGAGGTGGACGAGGGCGTCTACATGGCGCTGTTTTCGCCGCTCTGGACGGTGGACCCGAGCGGCAAGCTGCTGCCGCGCCTAGCGGCAGAGATACCGACGGTGGCCAATGGCGGCGTGTCCGCCGACGGGCTGACTTGGGCGATCAAGCTGCGGCCGGATGCCAAGTGGCACGACGGCACGCCATTCACCTCGGCGGACGTGAAGTTCACGCTCGAGAGCATCATTTCGCCGGACTTCCCCGCCTATAGCCGCACCGGCCACGAGTTGGTCACCGACATCCAGACGCCGGCGCCCGACCGCATCACTTGGAAGATGAAGAAGACATTTGCGCCCTACATCTCCATCCTGGCCTGGACCTACATCGTGCCGCAGCACAAGCTTGCCAACGAACCCGTAATGGGCGGCGACTTCGTGCAGAACCCCATCGGCACCGGCCCCTTCAAGTGGCAGCAGCGTGTGCCCGGCGACCACATCACCCTCGTCGCCAACGATGCGTATTTCGGCGACGGGCCACTGCTGGCGACGGCGATCTATAAATACATCCCCGATCTGACGGTGCTGTTCACGCAATTCCGCACCGGCGACATCGACTATATCGGGCTGCAAGGCATCTCCGCCGACCACTACGACGAAGCGGTCAAGCTCGAAGGGCGCAAGGTGTCGAGCGTCCCGCAAGCCTTCATCGAGAATTTTTACTTCAATCTCGGCATGAAGCAGTTCCAGGATAAGGCCGTTCGGCAGGCGCTGTACTATGCCTACGACAAGGACAGCATCATCCAGCAGATCTATTATGGCCATCCTACGCCGTCGGAATCCTACCTTCCGAAGCAGTCCTGGGCGCACAACCCGGACCTGCCGGCGCACGAGTACAATATGGCCAAGGCGAAGGCGACGCTGGACGCGGCGGGATGGAAGCCGGGAGCAGACGGTATCCGGGCCAAGGACGGCGTGAAGCTGTCGTTTATCTGTTCGACCACTGCGGGTAACCATTTGCGGGAACAGGTGCAGCAATTCCTGCAGCAGGACTGGCAGCAGATCGGCGTGGAGATGACGATCAAGAACCTGCCGCCGGCTGTGATGTGGGGCGATTACTGGATCAAGTCGCATTTCGAAACCGCCATCGTTGGCATCGACTTCATGGTGGGTCCCGATCCCGACGCCTCGGACTACTTTTCGAGCGCCTCCATCGCGGTCAAGACGGGGTCGGGGCAGAACGTCATGCAGTATTCTAACCCCGTGGTGGACCAGTTGCTTGCCGAAGGCGCCGCGGAGTTGGATCAAACCAAGCGCGCCGAGATCTACCGCAAGCTGCAAGCGGCTCTTCGCGACGACCTGCCGTTCCTGCCGCAGCAGCAATACGCGGAGATCGAAGGGACGAAATCCAATCTCCAAGGCTATCAGCCCAACATCAATGTCCGATTGAACACCTGGAATCTCGAGACGTGGCACTGGGTCTGAGCGCGTAACGACATCCTCCCCCTTACTGGTACGCTCGCACGGCCAGGCGGAGGCGATAAGCTAGAGACGTCACGCTCGCGTGCCGGGTCGTAGGCTGAATTATGTTCTTGACACTTCCTGTCTTGAGACAGGCCTCGCAAGGAGCGACTGTCGATGTGCAGGACGTAGCCTCGTATCCCCCTACGGTCTTGCACCAGAGGGTCCAAAGATGAACCGGCTGATCAAAACATACTTGGCCCTGAGTGCCGACGATCGTGCGGTGACTGCATTGGAGTATGGTCTGATTGCCGCTGTGATCGCAGCCGTGACGGCGTCGGCCTTCAGCGGCCTCGGCTCGCACGCAAAGGCCATGTTGACCACCGTTAACAACGTCCTGTAGCGGCCACGCCCTTACGTCCATGCGAAGGAGGGGCGGTCTAGACACGCCGTGGTAGAGTGGTGCGTTCCTTTGCTCGTTCTCGCCCTAGTTGCTTATGCGCTTTTCGCAGGTGGCTGATTACGTCGATACTCGAAGACAGTCCGTCGTGATTGCGCTTGGAATCGAGCTGCTTCCATTGCGGACTAACTAGCGGTCAAACGAGGCGCAAAACGTCGACGTCATGAAAAGTTTGCCCGCCGCCGGACTCGAACCGGCACGCCTGTTACGGCCTCGGATTTTAAGTCCGCTGCGTCTACCATTTCGCCAGGCGGGCGCTCCGCCGGTTTAGCCGTTCGCGACCTGTTTGGCGATGTCCAGCGCGCGGCGGATCAGCGTGTCGCTGGCTTCCGGAGTGCGGAAGGCGCTGTGGGCCGACAAGGTCACCCGGTCCAGCTCCGTGAACGGATGGCCAGCCGGGAGCGGCTCGGTGTCGAACACGTCCATCGCGGCATGCGCGATGTGGCCGGCGCGCAAAGCATCGATCAGCGCCTGCTCGTCCACCAGCGCGCCGCGAGCCGTGTTCACCAGAATGGTGGAGGGACGCAGCCGCGATAGCCGCTCCGCGCCGAGAAAGCCGCGGGTCTCGTCGGTCAGCAGAAGGTGCAGGGACAGCACGTCGCTCTCGGCCAGCAGACGGTCCAACTCCACGAACTCCACGCCCGGGGCCTGGCGCGGCGTGCGGTTCCACGCGATCACCCGCATGCCGGCGCCCGCCATGATGCTGGCGACCTCCCCCGCGATGCCGCCAAAGCCGAGCAGCCCGAGCGTCTTGCCGCGCAGTTGCACGCCCTCGGTGCGCAGCCACTGCCCGGCGCGCATACCGCGGTCCATCGCTGCCAAGCCTCTGGCGGCAGCCCAGATCAGCGCCACGGTGTGCTCGGCGACGGCTACGTCACCATAGCCCTTGATCGTGTGGACGGTGATGCCGAGTCCCGCGAGTTCCTCCGGGTTCATGTATGAGCGGGCGCCGGTTCCCAGGAAGATCACGTGCTTCAGGGACTTGCATTCGCGCAGCATGTCGGTCGGGAGATAGCTGTGGTCGTCGAGCACGAAGTCGTAGCCCTCCAGCAGACTGGGGAGCGCGTCGGTCGAGACCAAGGATTCCTGGTTGACCACGATCGCCGGATCGTCGGGGTGGACCATGCGGTCGAACACGTCGGCCAGCGCGTCGCTCGCGTCCAGGAAAAGGCCTCTCATGCATCACTCCCGCTCTGTGTCCCTGCGAGGTTTGTGGCAGTCAGCAGCCCGGTGGCGCAAGATGAGAGCGCCTCCCGATTCTCTTGGCCCCGGTGACACCCTTGCCCGCACGGCCTGCCCCCGCGCTCGATCCCCCGTTGCCGAGCCGGCAAGGCGGTGCTCCTCGTCGTAAGCTGCGCTGGGTCCTGGCGCGATGGCTGCTGATATCCGGGATATGGGCCGCGATCGCCGGCGCCGGCGTCATGGTATGGTTTGCGCGCGACCTGCCGCGGCCGGAGGATGCCCTGGAAGCGGCGCGCCGGCCCGGCCTGACGCTGGAGGACCGCAACGGCCACACCTTTGCGACGTTCGGCGACCTGGTCGGCGATTCGCTGCGGTTGACCGACATGCCTGCGGCGCTGCCCGAGGCCGCCGTCGCAATCGAGGACCGGCGATTCTGGTCAAATCCGGGGATCGACGTGCTCGGCATGGCGCGCGCGATGCTGGTGAACCTGCGTGCCGGGCGTCTGCGGCAGGGCGGCTCCACGATTACGCAGCAGGTCGCAAAGAACCTGTTCCTGACCAATGCCCGCACGTTCCGCCGCAAGGTGCAGGAACTAATGCTGACCTTCTGGCTCGAGCAGCATTTCACCAAGCGCGAGATCCTCGAGATCTGGCTGAACCGCGTGTACCTCGGTAGCGGCACCTGGGGCGTGGACGCGGCGGCGCGGCTGTATTTTGGCGTGTCCGCCCGCAAGCTCAGTCTGTGGCAATGCGCGGTGCTGGCCGGGTTGCCGCGCGCGCCCTCCCGCATCAATCCGCGCGCCGACCCGGAAGCGGCGGCCGTGCGGGGGCGGGAGGTGCTGGCGGCCATGGTGGAGACCGGTGCGATCTCCCAGGCACAGGCCCAGGCGGCCGCGGCGCAGATCGCGTTCCCGCAGAGCGGCGGGCCGGCGGCGCCGTGGTTTGCCGACTGGGCGGCAGAACAGGCGCAAACGGTGCTGCCGCCGGACGCCGACGCCACCGTGCGCACCACGCTCGATCTGAAGCTGCAATTCGTGGCGGAAACCAGGCTCGAGGCGCTACTCAGGGGTCCCGGCGTGGCAGCCAACGTCAGTCAAGGCGCCGTCGTCGTGCTGGATGCGGGCAGCGGCGCGGTGCGGGCCATGGTGGGCGGGCGGGACTGGCACACCAGCCCGTATAACCGGGCCGTGCTGTCCCGGCGCCAGCCCGGCTCGGCGTTCAAGGTGTTCGTCTGGCTGGCCGCGCTGGAGCATGGCGCCAAGCCGGATGACACCATCTTCGACGGGCCGGTGAACGTCGGCGGCTACAGCCCGTCCAATTTCGAGCCGGGCAGCCGGGGCGAGGTGACGCTGGAGGATGCGCTGGCGCAGTCGCTCAACACCGTTTCCGTGCGGTTGCTACTGCAGGCGGGCGGCCCCGGTGTTGTGGCGGCTGTGGCCCACCGGCTGGGGATCGCCGACAAACTGCCGGACAACGCCACCTTGGCGCTGGGCACGGGCGAGGTCGGGGTGCTTGAGATGGCAGCCGCGTATGCCAGCCTGTTCAATGGCGGCTATGCGGTCACGCCGACCGCATTGGAATCCGCCGAATCGGGGCGCGAACCGGTTAACCTGCCGAGGCCCGGGCAGACCCGGGTGGTCGAGGGGGAGCAGGCGGGAATGATGATCCGGATGTTGTCCGCCGTCGTCGCCCGGGGCAGCGGCCGCGCGGCGGCGGTGCCGGGCCGGGTGGTGGCCGGTAAGACGGGCACGACGCAGGACTACAAGGACGCCTGGTTCATCGGTGCGATCGGGCCGGACGTGATCGCGGTCTGGCTCGGCAACGACGACAACCGTCCGATGAAAGGCGTCACCGGGGGCAGCCTGCCGGCCCGGCTGTTCCACGACATCGCTATGGACGTGCGGTGAGCCCGAGCAGACTGTACACCCGTATGCTGGGAGGCCAGCCGCGCATGATAGGGTCGCGCAGGACGAACGCCGCCGCCAATAGGGCCAGGATCACCACGGCGCTGCCGATCCAGGCCAGCAGCAGCGGTAGGCGGCTGGACGGCTTGGGCGCCGGCACTGGAACGAGTGCGGTATGCGGCGGCGGTTGCGGCGGAGGTTCGGGGACGGGCTCCGGCACCGCTTCGACGATGGGCTCCGGCAGCGGAACGGGGGCCCATTTGTTGCCGCAGCGGGCGCACTTGACGGAACGCCCAGCGGCGAGGGTTCCGGGCACGTCGTACTCGGCCGAACAGGTGGGACAGGTGATTCGCACGGCGCGATCCTGCGGACCCGGATCGTCCTTGGCAACCGACCGAGCCCACTTATCATGACGCGCGACAACGGCGCCGCTATTCGGCTCGAGGGCGTCGGTCTGCGCTATGACGCGACCGAGCCGGTACTACGCGACATCAGTTTCTCGGTGGCTCCCGGTGGGTTCCGTTGGCTGCTGGGGCCGTCCGGGGCGGGTAAGTCGAGCCTCTTGCGGCTGCTGTATCTCGCCAGCCGCCCCAGCGTCGGCTTCCTGCATGTGTTGGGCCACGAGATCAGCGTCGCAACCCGGCAGGACCTGCCCCCTCTGCGCCGGCAGATCGGCGTCGTGTTCCAGGACTTCCGGCTGATGCCGCATCTGACGGCGTTCGACAATGTCGCCTTGCCGCTGCGGCTTGCCGGCCGTCCCGAGGGCCAGATCCGTGCCGACGTGGACGAGATGATCCGATGGGTCGGGTTGCAACGCCGGGCCGCCGCTCGCCCGGCCGAACTCTCGGGTGGGGAACAGCAGCGCGTGGCGATCGCGCGGGCGGTGATCGGCCGCCCCAGCCTGCTGCTCGCCGACGAGCCTACCGGCAACCTGGATGAACGCCAGGCCGACCGGTTGATGCAGCTGATCGGGGAGATGAACCGGCTCGGCACCACCGTGATCGTTGCCACCCATAATGACGGGCTGGTGCAGCGCTACCCGGGCCGCTCGCTGCGCTTGTCTGAGGGGCGGTTGATCACCGATGTCTAGGCGCTCGATCCTTCGACCGGCCCGGTTCGACGATCTGGGGCTGCGGCGCGCCTTGTCCGACCGGTTGCTGCCGGCTTTGGTCGCGGCGATGACCTTCCTGGCGGCACTCACCCTGGCCGGCGTCGTGGCGGCGGCGTCGCTGGCGGAGCACTGGCAGTCCGGCGCGGCGTCTGTGCTGACGGTGCAGGTGCCCCAGCCTGCCGGACCCTCGGGGGACGGCACCCGGCTCGACCATGTCGTGGCGTTGCTGCGCGGGTCTCCCGGCGTCAATTCGGTGCGCGTGCTCTCCACCGCCGAGCTTGCCGAGCTGTTGCGCCCCTGGCTCGGCAACGCGACGCAGGCCAGCGCATTGCCGCTTCCCGCCGTGATCGAGGTGCGGCTGGTGCCGGGCGAGTCGGAGCCGGACCGCAATCTGCAGACACGCCTCGGCGAGGCCGCGCCGGGCACGTTCCTCGAGGGCCACGGCGTGTGGCTGCAGCGGCTGACCACGCTTGCCCGTAGCCTGCAGCTCTGCGCGGCCGCGGCACTGCTTCTGGTAGCGGCTGTGGGTGCGGCCGTGGTCGCCGTCGCCACCCGCGCGGGGCTGGCGGCGCGGCGGGACGCGATCGAGATCGTGCATGGCCTGGGCGCCACCGACGCCTTCATCGCCGGCCGCTTCGCCTCCCGCGCGACCGTTCTCGCGGTCACCGGCGCTTGCCTGGGCGCCGTGGTCGCACTGCCGGTGCTGCTGGGGCTCGCCGCGCTGGCGGCCCCGTTCACCGGCACCGTATCCGGCGGCGGGCCGCTCCCGAGCCTGCCGCTGCCGCTCTGGCTCTCCTTGCCGGCTTTGCCCGCCGTCGCCGCCGTGATCGGCTGGGTCACGGCGCAGGCGACGGTGCGGGGTTGGTTGCGGGGGCTGCCGTAGATGCGCCGGTTCTCGACCATGCTGGCGGCGCTGGCGATTGCGGCGGTCGTGGCGTTCGGCGCCGGCTTCGTCGAGTTCGTCGCCGTCTCGCACCGGTCTGCCACCTCGCCGCCGGTTGCGGATGGGATCGTTGCGTTGACGGGCGGCGCCGAGCGGGTCGAGACGGGGTTGCGCCTGCTGGCGGGAGGGCGAGCGAAGCTACTGCTGATTTCAGGGGTGTCTCACAGCGCGGCGTTGGCCGAGTTGCTGCACCGCGTCGGACTGGAAGAGGGGCCGATCGCAGCGCGTGTCACGCTAGGCCGGGTCGCGACGACTACGCTGGGCAATGCGGAGGAGACGGCGGACTGGGTGCGGCTCCACGACATTCACTCACTGATCGTGGTGACGGCCGGGTTCCACATGCCACGCGCCCTGCTCGAACTCCGCCGGGCAATTCCAGAGGTCGTGCTGTTTGCCGTGCCGGTGCAGCCGCAGGGCGTCGGTCATCTTCATTCATTCCGGCTTCTCGCGGCGGAGTACGTCAAGCTCTTGGCTGCGTGGGCGGGTGTATCCCATGTTATTCGCCAACCGATCTCCGAGGTTCGGCGCCACCCTGTGGACAAGTCTGTTAGCGGCTAGCGTGTCTGTCTGCCAGATAGAGCGAGAAGCGGGCCGCAACATCCTCAACCACCTCGCTTTTCCGCTGTTATAAATCGGACAACGCGACGGTATTGTGATGCAATATCGAAATGTCCTCGGCAGAAACGCAAAGCTTAGCAGGGACTTCCACGCAGATTGTATGCAGGGGTAGGTCGCGCCTTAGATTAGGGCGGCCCGGATTGCCGGCGGCACGGGCGAACGTCGGGCCAGCTTGTGGATGACACAACATTCCTGCCCCGCCAGCGCGCGCCTATAAGGCCTCATGAGCCGGAAAACCCGCCTATCCATCGCCCTCGCCGGCGTCGTTGCCGTGGTGCTTGCGATCGACAGTGGCGGCTGGTGGTTTGTCACCAACCGTATGGAAGCCGAAGTCGCGGATTGGAAGCAGGCGCAATCCGCTGCAGGCTTCGTCGTCGAGGCAGGCCCGCCTCGGCGCGGCGGCTGGCCGTTCGATGCCGAGCTCATTCTCCCGGCCGTCACCATGGCGACCGGCACGCCGGGCCAGCCGGACGCCGTCGCTTGGCAATGTGACCAGGTGCGCCTGGTCTACGCGCCGTGGATGCCCGAGATGCTCACTTTGCTGGTCGATGGCAACCAGACAGTTCGCCTTGGGGCCGGCCCCCCTGTCGACGTCAGCGTGGGGCGGTTGGACGCCCATATCCCGCTCGATGCCACGGGGCAGGCCCAGGGCTTCGCTGTCGCGGCCAGGGAGGTGGCGATACCTGTCCCGGGCGGCCCGGTCCGCATCGGGGCGCTGTCCGTTCGCGTCCGGCAGATGGATGCGTTCGTTTCCGCAAGCGACACCACGGTGCCGGGGCCGAACCTGCCGTTCGGCGGCACGATCGCGTCGGTTGATTTCCACGTTCGCTCCAGCGGGCCGATCCCGTTCCTGCGGGACGTGGCGTCCGCGCTGGCGGCTTGGCGGGACCATGGGCAGACGCTGGCAATCGACGATCTGGTACTGCGCTGGGGCCCACTGGACGTGCGCGGTAATGGCTCACTCGGCCTGGATGCCGCGATGCAGCCGGACGGGACGGCCCAGGTCCAACTAACCGGCTTCATGGAGGTGATCGAGGCGCTGGCCCGATCCGGCGCGATCACCCGCAATGATGCCCGGGTGGCCGGCACTTTGCTCGGGCTGATGTCGCGCCCGGGCGCCAGCGATGTCGCGGAGGCCGATCTGCCGCTGACGTTGAAGGACCGCACCCTGCTGGTCGGCGCGATCCCGGTGGCGCGGGTGCCTGTCCTTGTCTGGCCATAATTTGCCGCCGCGGGGGACCTTGATCCGCGACCACTCCGGCTTCAGCTACGGGGGGTTCCGTGCAAAGTACAGGCCGTTGCCCATCATCACTCCACCCCAAGTCCCACCGCTTTGGCAGCGCTTGCTCTGGTTCGTCGGTCTTTGGGCTGGCGGCGTCATAACGATCGGCGCCGTTGCGATGGTTCTCCGCTGGGTGTTGCACCCGTGATCGGCGAGCCATTCTGGAAAACCAAGACGCTCGAGCAGATGACCCACGAGGAGTGGGAGTCGCTGTGTGACGGCTGTGGCCGCTGCTGCCTGCACAAGCTGCGCGACGACGTCACGGAGTCGATCAGCTTTACCAATGTCGCCTGCCGCCTGCTCGATCTGCACGGTTGCGGTTGCAGCAACTACGAACGCCGGCAAGAGAAGGTCCCGGATTGTGTTTCGCTGACCCCTGAAGCGCTCGACGAGATCGACTGGCTTCCCCCGAGTTGCGGCTATCGCAGGGTCCAGGAAGGGCGAGGCCTGGCCTGGTGGCATCCGCTGGTGTCCGGGGACCCGGCGACGGTGCACGAGGCCGGCATTTCCGTCCGGGGCCGCGCGATTAGCGAAGAGGGTTCCGGGCCGCTGGAGGGTCATCTGGTCGATTGGCCGGGCCGGGCACCCCGTCCGCGCCGGCCCATACCCCGGGGCTAGGCGTCACTCCGGATCCGCGCCGACTTGCCAATTGCCGCGACTCGCTTTGGTTGTCATCCTATAAACATGAGTCAACCCGTCAGCGAGACGGTCGAATTGCCGCATGGCCCGACCCCAGTGCTGTGGCGGCGCAGCGCACGTGCCCGCCGGGTCAGCCTGCGGATCGATCCCCGGGCCTCGGCCGTTGTGGTGACGCTGCCGGCGCGGGCCGCTCGCTCGGCGGGGCTGCGGCTATTGACCGACCACTCGGACTGGGTGGGAAGCAAGCTGGCTGCTTTGCCGCCGCCGCTCGGCTTCGCGGACGGGGCGGCAATTCCAGTTTGCGGTTATATTCATATGGTGCGGCATGTGCCGCACGGGCGCGGCGGTGCCTGGATCGAGGCCGGCGAAATCCACGTGGCCGGCGATGCCGCGTTCCTGTCGCGCCGCGTGACGGACCTGCTACGGGTGGAGGCGCGCCGGGCGTTGTCGGCACTGGTGGGCCTTGTCTCCGCCCAAACCGGCCTGCGCCCATCGAAGCTTGCCATCCGAGACACGAAGAGCCGCTGGGGCAGTTGCACGGCCGATGGCACCGTGATGTTCAACTGGCGCCTGGTGATGGCCCCGGAGTCGGTCCAGCATTACGTCGTGGTGCACGAACTGGCCCATCTCAGGCACATGAACCATGGCAGCGCGTTCTGGGCCCTGGTCGAAACCCATGCTCCGGATATGCAGGCGGCGATCGCCTGGCTGAAACGGAATGGCGTGGGGTTGATGCGGGCAGGCGTGGTTCAGTAGGCTTTTAGCAGCCGGTCGATATAATCCAGCTCGCCAGGGGGCCGGGTCCGCTGGCCTTCGCGGCGGCGAAGTTCGGTCTGGATTTCCCGCGTGCGGGCCTGCTCCATCTGGTCGGGCACGTGCACATCGCCGCCGTCGGCACGGCCGGATGTCCCGTCCTTCGTGGGCCTGCCGAGTGGGTCCCGCGGCACATCGGGCGTCTGGTCGTCGCCGGGCTGGCCCCCGTTATCCGCGGAGTCTGCATCCTGCTGGCCACCGCGGCCATCGCCCTGACCATCGCCGCCCTGACCGTCGTCATTGGCCATCTGGTCACCCGGGCCGTCGCCTTGGCCCTCGCCCTGTCCGGGCTGGATCGAGATGCCGAGCGACTGAGCCATCTGCTGACTCATCTGCTGCTCGCCCTTCTGCAGCGCATCGATGGCACGCTGCTGGGCGGCGCCCGCGTCCTTGTCCTTACCCTGTCCGAGCGCCTGGCCGGCTTGATCCATGGCGATGTCGGCCTGGCTCAGCGCATCGGGGATCTTGCCCGTCAGGTCGCCGAAGTTCTGCATCATCTGGCCGAGAGCACGGCGCAGCGCCTTCTGCTGCCTCTGGTCCGTCTCGCGGCCCGGCTTGTCCTCGGCCGTCTCGCGCCCTGCGGCGCGGCCCTTCATGGTGCCCTCGCGCTGGACCATATCCTCGGCCGCCCCCATCTGTTGCTGGCCTTTCTGCCGCTGCTGGCGGGCTTGCTGGCGGTCCTGGCTGGGATTTGCCTCGGCCTGCTTCAGTTGATCGAGCATCCGCTCCAACTGCTGCAGCTTGTCCTGCGCCTCGTCCATGCGGCCCGCTTTCGCGGCGTCCTTCATCTCCTGCGTCAGCTTGTCGAAGTCCTGCTGGTTCAACGTGCGCTGCGAGGGATCGAACGGCATCAGCGTGCCATCCTTGCGAGCCTTATCCGCCAGAGCCTGTAGGTGCTTCTCGATTTCGCGGCGAAGTTCGTCCGCCTTGCGGTCAACGTCGGTCTTGTCGCCTTTTTGCACGCTCTGCTGCAGCGCCTCCCGCGCCGCCTGCACGGCTTGAGCGGTACGCGCGACGGCGTCGTCTTCCAACTGTAAAGCAAGCGACCAGAGGCGGCTCTGCGCTTCGCTTATGTCGGCAGGATCGCCGCTTTGGTTCAGCAGGCTCGCCGTGCTCGTCAGCGCCAGGTAGACTGCGGTGTTGTTGTCGAACGCCTCAGGGGCGCCGGCCAGGGCGGACAGATCGGCGGCGGCTTGGCCGTGACCCTCGGGGGCCACGCTCAACCGCTTGCGGATATCCAGCACCGCGCGCGCCAGCGGGTTCTTGAACGGGCGTTCCGGCAGGATGAACCCGGCATCTGCGCTGCTGGCACGCTGGCCAGGTGCGTCCTTCGCGACGAGGGTCGCAATGACCGGGAGCCCCGCCCACGGATTTGCCGTCAAATCCTGCAACGCTGCGCCATGTGCCTGCTTCGTTGCGCCGCCCGGAAGCGGCAGCGGGATCACCAACGGGGGCGCGCTCGGCCGGTCCTTCAGCCGCAGCTCAGCCTGCAGCGAGACAACGCCGTAATCATCCGCTGCCGTCCACGGCAACCGGGTCTGTAGCCGGCGTTGCCCCCGAACAGGTCCGGGTGGCTCGGCCCAGGCGACGGTTGGCGGCTGGTCGACGATGACCGTCAGTGGCCAGCGGCCGAGAACCGAGCCGCGCCGGGTCACCGTCAGCGTGCCGGACTGCGTGATGTCGCGCTCCGCCTGCCAGCTTGTCGCGTCGAGCGTAGCGAACGCCGTGTCCACATCGCCGTACCGCATGGCCGGAGCGGACGAGCCGCCCGTCAGGTTCACGGTCAGATGCGAGCCCGCAGGTACGGTTGCGGCCGGAGCATCCGGATGCAGGAAGATCGGTGGCAGCGCGGTATAGGATGGCGGGGTCAGCCAGACCTGCAACTGCGGGGCCGGTGTGGGCGCGCCCTCCGGAAGGCCCGGTGAAACGGAGCGCAGCAACCTCGCCGGTGCTTCCGGGCCGGCCATCACGAGACCCGCCACCAGCAGCACCGCCAGCGCGGCCCGGGTCGCCCAGACATCGCGCTGCGGAATGCCGGGATGTGGCCAGCCGGCGCGAAGCCGGGCCACCTGGGCCGCGGCGCGGGCCAGATGCGCTTGCCAGAGCTCGGTGGCCGCCGGGTCGGCCTCGGCCGGCTTGTCATCCAGCGCGACGAGGGGGCGGTGCCGCACGCCCGAGGTGAGTTCAAGCCGCCGGTCCACCTCGGCATCGGTCGGCCGTGCAAGCGGGCGCAGGCCACGCCATAGCAAGACGCCGAGGGCCACCACCAAGAACCCAAGGGCTGCGATATGCCACCAGACCGGCAGCATCCCGGGTATATCGAACAAGGCCAGAGCGATCCAGGCGCCGATCAGGGCGAAGGCGGGCCACAGCGCGGGCCAGATCCGCTCGAACCACAGCACCCGCCGGGCCTGGGCGCGGCGTGCGGCAAGGCGCGCGCGGAGATCCATCATGTTGTAACCGGCCCGAGTGTGAGCCAATCAGGAATGCTCTCGCCACTCCAAAGCGCCTCGACCGTCTGACGTGGCCGGATTATCGCCCAGCGATCGCCGTCAACCATCACCTGGGCCGCCAAGGGCCGGGCGTTGTAGGTGGAGCTCATGACGGAACCATAGGCACCTGTGTCGAGGATCGCCACAACCGCGTTGTGGGCGAGTGCCGGAAGCATACGTTGTCGCGCGAAGGTGTCCCCGGTTTCGCAAACCGGGCCGACGATGTCGGTCAACACCCCGGCGCCGAGGGCGTCGGCTGCGGAAACGGGCACCATGCCATGCCATGAATCGTACATCGCCGGCCGCACGAGGTCGTTCATCGCGGCGTCCAGCACCGTGAAGTGCCGGCTGCCGGTCGTCTTGGTCAGCACCACGCCGGTCAGCAGCAGTCCCGACGGGCCGGCGAGCCAACGTCCCGGCTCGACCATCAACTCGAGCGCCAGCCCCTCGAATGCGAGCTGCATGGCACCGGCGAGGGCCGCGGGAGATCCTTCGACCTCGTCGCGGTAGCGGATGCCCAGTCCGCCGCCGCAATCCAAGCGGGTGACGGTGTGTCCGCCGGCCCGCAAGGCCCGCACCAACGCAGCTACCCGAGCGAATGCGGCGCGGTACGGCGCCATGGCGGAAATCTGGCTGCCGATGTGCAATGCGAGGCCGACCGCGCGGATGCCCGGCAGATCGGCGGCCTGGGCAAAGAGCGCCGCGGCAGTGTCGAGGCCCACGCCAAACTTGTTGTCCGCGCGCCCGGTGGTGATCTTGGCATGCGTGCCGGCGTCGATGTCCGGGTTGATCCGCAACGCGACCGGTACCGTGCGGCCGGCAGAGGCTGCGATGGCCGAGAGCATCGCCAATTCCTCCGCGCTCTCCACGTTGACCTGGGCGATGCCTATTTCCGCGGCCAGCCGGAGCTCGGCCGGCGTCTTGCCCACCCCGGAGAACACGATATGGCCCGGCGGGATGCCCGCCGTTAGCGCCCGGCGCAGCTCACCGCCGCTGACCACATCCGCTCCGGCGCCTCCGGCGGCCATGAGCCTCAGCACTGCGAGGTGGTCGTTCGCCTTCACGGCATAGTGGATGTGGGCGCCGAGCGGCTCGAATGCGGCGCGCAGGCTGGCAAGCCGTGTTCGCAAGGCACCCACCGACATCACCCAGCAGGGCGTGCCAGCAGCAGCTGCGATGGTGGCGAGCGGCACGCCCTCCACCATCAATCCCTCGATTCCGTGCATGCGCAGATGGGGGCGGGCAGCGAGCATGTCGGCGATGCTCGGGTCTTCGGTCTCAGGCAGGATGTGAGGTGCGTCCATGCGGCGAGATTAAGGGCCTCGAAGCTGCTTAACCAGTGTTGTAGCGTCGCCGCCACACTCATCCAGTGTCATAACCCCTTCACAGGACACTTCCGGTTGTGGCGGCTAGCAGTGGCTCCGCTGGAAATGGAGCTTGCCGATGGTTCGATCCCCCACGCTGCGCTGCGCTCTTTTGGCCGCCACTGCCCTGCTCGGCAGTTCCCCCGCCTGGGCGCAGTCGGCGAGCCAGATCAACGCCATCCAGGCCCAGATCCGTGCCCTGAATGCCGAATTGGCCCGGGTAAAGCGCGACATGGCATCGAAGGATGCGGCGGTCCGCGCCGCCCAGGCTGACGCGGCCCGTGCCCGCGCCACGGCGGAGCAGACGCAGACCGCAGTCGCGAACCTACCGCGCCCGGCCGGCTTCAATCCGGGCACGGGGGCGCCGAGCCAGCTCAGTCTCGGCCTGGGCATGGGTCCGGCGCATCCCGAATACGCATCGCCCAAGACGGATTGGACGTCGCTCAACATCAACGGCGGCTCGGCCAGTAGCCAGAACGCCGGCACCGCCGGGCCCCAGGGAACGTTCCATGTCGGCGGCCTGACCTTGCAGCTCGGTGGCTTCACAGCGGCCGAGTCGGCGTTCCGCTCCCGGAACGAGACAACCAGCATCGGCTCCAGCTTCAGCGGCATCCCACTGCCCCAAAGCCAGCAGTATCACGAGAGCGAGTTCCGCTTCACCGCGCAGCAGAGCCGCTTTTCGCTGCTGATGCATGGCGACATCGACCCTAACCAGCATGTCGAGGCCTACGCCGAATTGGATCTGCTCGGCGCCGCCGGTACCGCCAACAGCAACGAGAGCAATAGTTACACGCCGCGGCTACGCCAGGCCTATTTCAATTACGACAACGACGCGCTCGACCTGCATGCCTTGGCAGGCCAGTCGTGGAGCCTGGCCACCATGTTCAAGCAGGGTGTCACGCCGCACCAGGAAGACGTGCCGCTGACGATCGACTCGCAGTACGTGCCGGGCTTCACCTGGGCGCGCCAGCCGGAGTTGCGCATCGCGAAGGGCTTCGACCAGGGCAAGTTCTTCCTGGCCGCCTCGCTCGAGAGCCCGCAAACGACGTATTCGGTCGGCGCCAATGGAACCGGCGTCGCTACGGGCCAGACCGTCAACTACAACAACCCAGGGATCGCGCAGCTCGATCCGGGCCAGGCCTACAGCACCGATATTGCGCCGGACGTCATCGTGAAGGGCACGGCCGACCCGGGCTATGGCCACTACGAACTATACGGCCTTGCCCGCTTCATGCAGGACCGGGTCTCGGTGGTGGGGAACGGGCACAGCAATACGCGACTGGGCGGCGGCGTGGGCGGCGGCTTCATCCTGCCGATTATTGGCAACAACCTGACCTTCGAAGGACGCGGCTTGGCGGGCTATGGCATCGGCCGCTATGGCTCGGGGCAGTTGCCTGACGCGACGATCAGCCCGAGCGGCGCACCGTCTCCGTTGCCGGAAGTGCAGGCCCTCGTTGGAATCGTCGGTCACCCGCGCTCCGATATCGATCTGTATTCCTACGTCGGCACCGAACAGATTGGCCGTAAGTTCTTCAATGCCGGGGGCAAGGCGTATGGCTACGGCAACCCAGCCTACTCAAACGCCGGATGCGACATCGAGCTGAGCACAGCGACCTGCACGGCGAACACGTCCGGGCTGACCCAGGGGACGCTGGGCGCCTGGTGGCGCTTCCTGCACGGCGATTACGGCACGGTGGAGACGGGCTTCCAGTATTCCTACACCCGCCGGGACATCTACAAGGGCGTCGCAGCCACGGGCGGCGGCGGCAACCATTCCACCGACGACAACATGCTCTTCTTCAGCCTGCGCTATCTGCCCTTCCAATAGGTCTAGTGCGTTGGATAGCTCTTGGGGAAGATGATCTGATCGGCGGGGCCGGGCGGCGTGGGAGCGCCCTTCTTGCCGCACCCGGCGAGTGCCAACACAGCAAGCAGGACAAGCGCCATCCTCATGCCAGGATGCCTTGCCAGCGTGCCGCCTCCCGGGCCACGTTGGCGGGAGCAGTGCCGCCATAGCTTGTGCGCGACGCGACCGATGCTTCCACCGTCAGCACGCCGAACACGTCCTGAGTGATGCCGGGTTCCACCGCTTGCATTTCGGCCAGCGACAGGCCCGCCAGGTCGACGCCTCTCGACTCCGCCGCGGCGACCAGGCGGCCGGTGACGTGGTGGGCGGTCCGGAACGGGAGGTGCAGCACGCGCACCAGCCAGTCCGCCAGATCCGTCGCGGTGGAGAAGCCGCTGCCCGCCATCGCCCGCATCCGCGCGGTGTCTGGCTGTAGGTCCCGTACCATGCCCGCCATCGCGGCCAAGCTCAGGGACAGGGCGTCGGCGGCGTCGAACACCGGCTCCTTGTCCTCCTGCGTGTCCTTGGCATAGGCCAGCGGCAGGCCCTTCATCACCGTCAGCAACGCCACCAGCGCGCCCATGATGCGGCCCACCTTGGCCCGTGCCAACTCCGCCGCGTCTGGATTGCGCTTCTGCGGCATGATCGACGACCCGGTGGTGAACGCGTCTGACAGCCGCACGAAGCCGAACGGGGCAGAGCACCAGATGACGATCTCTTCCGCCAGTCGGGAGACGTGGATCGCGCAGATCGATGCGGTGGAGAGGAATTCCAGCGCGAAATCCCGGTCCGACACCGCATCCAACGAATTGGCGGTCGGCCGGTCGAAGCCCAGCGCGCTTGCTGTGGCGTGGCGGTCGATCGGAAACGACGTGCCGGCCAGGGCTGCGGAACCGAGGGGACACTCGTTCAACCGCCGCCTCGCGTCGGCGAGCCGGCCGCGGTCGCGATGCAGCATCTCCACATAAGCCAATAGATGGTGCCCGAAGGTGACCGGCTGGGCGGTTTGCAAGTGGGTGAAGCCGGGCATCGGATCTGCCGCATGCTCGGCCGCCCGGTCGGCCAGGGCGCGCATAAGCTCGGCCACCTGCAAATCCAGCGAGTCCAGCGCATCACGCACCCATAGGCGGAAATCGGTCGCGACCTGGTCGTTGCGGCTGCGGGCGGTGTGCAGGCGCTTGCCGGCCTCGCCGATGCGGTCGGTGAGCCGCGCCTCGATGTTCATGTGAATGTCTTCGAGCGCGTCGTCGAAGCTGAATCGGCCCGCCTCGATCTCCCCGCCAATGGCAGCCAGCCCCTCGCGGATGGCCGCTTCGTCGGCCGGCTCGATGATGCCGGCCCGGGCCAGCATGGCGGCGTGAGCGAGCGAGCCGCGGATATCCTGGCGCCAGAGCTTGCGGTCAAACCCGATCGAGGCATTGATCTCCGCCATGATCACCGACGGCCCGGCGGCGAAGCGTCCGCCCCATTGCGCGTTGGCAGCGGCGTTCCGACGTTGGGGATCGTTGTTCGACAAGGACCTATCCTGATGACCGACGTAACACGCCGCACCCTGGTCGCGGCCGGCGGGACCCTAGCCCTGGCTCTGCCGCTCCGCAAACCAAGGGCGCAGGCACTGCAGGGGATCGGCTCGCTGCAACCCCTGCACGAGCCGCGCAAGCTGGACCTTCATTTTACCGCGGCCGATGGATCGGTCCGCTCGCTGGCGGATTACGCGGGCAAGGCGGTGGTGCTGAACATGTGGGCGACCTGGTGCGTGCCGTGCGTGCGCGAGATGCCGGCGCTGGACGATTTGGCGAAGCTGGTGGCGGGAGACGGGATTGTGGTGCTGCCGGTGTCGTCGGACCATGGCGGGGCGGCGGTGGTACAAAAGTTTTACACCGATCACGGCATCAAGAATTTGCCCGTATTGCTCGACCCGATGAGCAGCATGGCGCACTCCCTGAACGTGCGCGGCATCCCGACCACGTTGCTGATCGACAAGCAGGGCAACGAGTTGGGGTGGCTGGAGGGGGCAGCCGACTGGTCGTCCCCGGACGCGGTGACGGTAGTGAGGAAGATAGCAGGCTGAGCACATCGCCCTCTCGCCTTGAGGGAGAGGGCCGGGATAAGGGGTAAGCCGCCCAACGGACCAATTGCCGGGGTATCGCCAGCCCTCCTTCAACCCCCTCCCACAAGGGGAGGGGGAGTCTCTTCTTTCCCTACAGTTCGCTTGCGGTCGTCACGACGCGGCTGACCAGTCCATAGGTGATCGCTTCTTCGGCACCCATCCAGTAGTTGCGGTCGGTGTCGGTCGAAACCTTCTCGTATGTCTGGCCGGTCTCGTGGGCGATGATGCGGTTGATCCGCTCGCGCATCTTGATGATCTCGCGCGCCTCGATGTCGATGTCGGTCGCAGGGCCGCGCACGCCGCCCATCGGCTGGTGCAGCAGGAAGCGGGTGTTCGGCAGACACACCCGGTTTTCCTTCTTGCCGGCAAGATAAATCAGCGCCCCGGCGCTCGCCACCCAGCCCGTGCCGACTACACGCACCGTGACCTCGCTACCGACGAAGCGAATCATGTCGTGGATCGTATCACCGCTCTCGACATGGCCGCCGGGCGAGTTGATGTACACGTCAATCGGCTCGCTGCCCTCACTGACCAGCGCCAGGAGGCGACCAGTGACGTCGCGAGCCACCTTGTCGTTGATCGCTCCGAAAATCAGCACCTTTCGCTGCTTGAGCAGGCGGCTTTCCAGCTCGTTAATCGGGGAGCTCAGCGTGCGGTTATCGCCCGGCTCCTTGGGATCGGGACCCATCGGCTCCGGAACGTCGGGGCTGTCGGGTGTCTCGGGCTCGTCATCGAGTCGGTACATGCTGTCTCCTGGAAGGCCGGTTGGCGTGAACATAGGTGCGGATATCGGAGTTTTCACCGGGTCAAGCCGGCACGCCCTTGCTGGTGGAATATTCGAAGTGTAGCGCCTCGCCGGGATGCACGATCGGGTGGATCGCATGGGCAGCGACGGCGGCCTCGCTGAACCCCTGCAGGATCAGCTTCAGCTTGCCGGGGTAGGTCACGACATCGCCGATCGCGAAAACCCCGGGCACGCTGGTCTGGCACGTCGAAGGAGCTATTTGGACATGGTGGCGCTCCAGATCGAGGCCCCAGCCGGCAATTGGCCCCAGATCCATGGACAGACCGAAGAACGGCAGCAGCCGGTCGGCCGCGAGCACGCGGGTCGAGCCGTCCAAATGGGCAACTTCGACGCCTGTCAGCGCGCCTCCGTCGCCATGCAGGGCGTGCAGCTGATACGGGATGACAAGTTCGACCTCGCCCCGGGCGGCGGCGGCATCCAATTGGCCGGCCGTCTCCGGCGCCGCGCGGAATTTCGGGCGGCGATGGATGACGTAGACCTTGGCCGCGATATCCTTCAGCGACAGCGCCCAGTCGACCGCGCTGTCCCCGCCTCCTGCGATCACCACGCGCTTGCCGGTGAAATCGTCGCGACGGCGGACCAGGTATTGCACCGCGCCGGTCGCCTCGAACGCATCCAGGCGCTCCAGCGGCGGTCGGTTGGGGCCGAACGCTCCGGCACCGGCGGCGAGCAGGACGGCCTTGGCGTGGATCTCGTCACCCCGGTCGGTGTGCAGCCGGAAAGCGCCGCTCTGTCCGTCTAGCCGCTCGACCCGGCGGCCCAGCAGGCGCGGAGTAGCAAAGGGCGCGATCTGCTCCTCCAACTGCGCGATCAGGGTCCCGGCCGCAATCGCGGGATGCGCGGGAATGTCGTAGATCGGCTTCTCCGGATACAGTGCCGAACACTGGCCGCCCACTTCGGGCAGCGCGTCAACCAGCACCGACCGCAGCTTCAGCATTCCGCACTCGAACGCGGCGAACAGCCCGACTGGCCCCGCGCCCACGATCGCCACATCCGTCTCGATGACATCGCTCATGCGGCGGAACCTAGCGCCGCTTGGCAGACACGCAAGCGTCACGCTCATCCCACCCTGGCGAGGCCGTCGCAGGCCGGGTAAACCCCATCCTATGTTCGTCACCGACGCTGCGTTGAGACTGCACCTCCCGGATCTTGCCGCGACCGAGGCGCTCGGCCAGCGGATCGCGGCCGGCCTTCGCCCCGGAGACGCCGTGCTGCTGGAAGGGCCGTTGGGGGCTGGCAAATCGGCGCTGGCCCGCGCCCTGATTCGCAGCGCCACCGGCCAGCCGGCGCTGGAGGTGCCCAGCCCGTCCTATACTCTGGTGCAGGAATACGACACCCCGGTTGGCCGGCTCAGCCACTTTGACCTTTGGCGCCTCGACGGCCCCGGCGGCGTGGTGGAGTTGGGCTGGGACGAGGCGCGGCAAGGCATCGTCGTCGTCGAATGGCCCGACCGGCTGGGCGCGCTCCGACCTCGCGACGCGCTCGCGATCACGCTCTCGCAGGCCGACGGCGATGCGCGGGCCGCCGTGATCAGCGACCGGGCCGGCCGCTTCCCGTGATCCACCAGGCCATGCTGCTGGCGGCGGGATTCGGCAGCCGCATGCGCCCGCTGACCGAACGCACGGCCAAACCGCTGCTGCCTCTCGGCGGCCGCACGCTACTCGACCATGCGCTGGACCGGCTGCAGGCCGCTGGCGTCACTCGGGCAGTCGTCAATACCCACTGGCATGCGGAGTTGGTGCAACGCCACCTCAATCGCCGGCGAGGCGGGCCGGCGATCGTGCTGCAGCCGGAGCAGACGCTGCTCGACACGGGCGGTGCGGTTGCCGCAGCGCTCGCTGCCGGCGCGCTCGACCCGGCGCCATTCTTCGTGGTGAACGGCGATAGCTTCTGGGTAGATGGCCCGGCGCCCACGCTCGAGCGCATGGCCGAGACCTTCGACTCGGCCGAGATGGATGGGGTGTTGCTGGTCCACCGCACGTTCCAGGTCCAGGGCGAGGCAGGTCGCGGCGATTTTTCGCTCGATCCCTGGGGCAAGCTGCGCCGGCGGCGGGAGCGTGAGGTGGCACCGTACCTGTTCGCTGGCGTCCAACTCGCCACGCCGGCGCTATTTGCTGATCCGCCGCCGCCGCCCTTTAGCGCAAACACGCTTTGGGACCGGGCAATCGCTGCCGGCCGACTCCGGGCGGTCGTGCATGATGGGCTATGGTTCCACCTGTCTCGCCCCCAGGACCTGTCGGACGCGGAGGTGGCGCTGCACGCGAACGAGACCGGCGAGACACGGTGAAGCTCGAGACCATCGCTCCGCACGCAGCCTTCCTGGACACCCTGGCGTCCGAGTGGTTGCGGCAGGCGGGCGACGATCCGCTCGCGGTGGCCGATGGTCTGATCCTACTGCCCACCCGCCGCGCCGCGCGGGCCCTTGTGGAGGCGTTCCTCGCCCAAACAGATGGCCGCCCGCTGTTGCTGCCCCGCATAACCGCGTTCGGCGCGTTGGACGAGGCGCCGCTTGCCCTAGCCGGCAGCCTCGCCCTGCCACCTGCCGTCGCAGCGCCGCTGCGGCTGGCGCAGCTGACCCGGCTGGTCATGGCGCTGGACGGACGGTTCGGCGCGCCCGTGACGGCGGACCAGGCCTGGCCGCTGGCCGTGGAACTTGCCTCCTTGATGGACGAGGCGGAGCGCGCCGAGGTCGACCTAGCTACCGTGCTGCCCACCTTGGTCGCCGAGGATTATGCGACGCATTGGGGAATCACGCTCGATTTCCTGCGCATCGTCACGGGTGCGTGGCCGGAGTGGCTGGCCGATAACGGCCTGATGAACCCGGCGGCTCGACAAGTAGCGCTGCTCGACGCCCAGACGAAGGCCTGGAGCACGGACGCGCCGCGCTTGAAGGTTCTGGCCGCCGGTTCAACGGGCGGCATTCCGGCCGTGGCACGCCTGCTGCGGGTCGTGGCAGGGCTGCCGAACGGGCGGGTGGTGCTGCCGGGGCTCGATCTCCATCTGGCGGAGGACGGCTGGGAGGCGCTGGAGGACAGCCATCCCCAATCGGGCCTGCGCCGCTTGCTGATCCGGCTCGGCGCGACGCGGGGCGACGTTCTCCAGGCTGATGCTCCCGCCGCGGTTGCGGCGGGACGAACTGTGTTGCTGAACCGGGCGCTGCTACCGGCGGTCTCGCTGGGAAAGTGGCGGGAGCCGTGGCCGATCGACACCGCTGGCCTGTCGCGGCTGACCGCTGCCGACCAGCAGGAGGAAGCGCTGGCGATCGCGCTCATCTTGCGGGGCGCGATCGAGTCACCAGACAAGCGGGCCGCGCTGGTGACGCCGGACCGGGATCTGGCCGGCCGTGTGGCGGTCGAGCTTGGCCGGTTCGGCATTGTCGCCGACGACAGCGCGGGCGAGCCGCTCGCGAGCACGCCGGCAGCGGTCTTCCTTCGGCTGCTGGCGGAAGCGGTTGCCGACGGGTTGCGTCCGGTTCCGCTACTGGCGTTGTTGAAGCACCCGCTAGCCGCCGCCGGCCTAACTCCCGCCCGCTGCCGCAGCGCCGCACGCTGGCTGGAGCGGGAGGGCTTGCGCGGTCCGGCGCCGAAGGCCGGGATGGCCGGTGTGCGCCAGGTTACCAACAGCGCGCCGGGTCGCGAGTTCATCGATCGCCTTGAAACCTGCCTGCGCCCAATTCTTGACGTCGCCAGCCAGCCCGAGGCTAGGCCGGCTGAAGCATTGACTGCCCTTATCGCGTCGGCCGAGGCACTCGCAGCCACACCGGACGAGCGGGGCGCCCACCGGCTCTGGTCCGGTGAGGACGGGCAGGCGCTGGCGGGGCTGCTCGGCGAATTGCTGCCGGCCCTGGCGGTGCTGCCGGCGCAATCGCCCGTGACACTGCCGGGTTTGCTGGATGCGGGCTTGGCCGGTGCCGTGGTGCGTAGCCGCCGGGCGCTGCGGGGCAGGGGCGGGGTCGAGCATCCTCGCGTTTTCATCTGGGGTTTGCTCGAGGCGCGTCTGCAGCGGGCCGATATGATCGTATTGGGGGGCTTGGCCGAGGGCGCCTGGCCGGCCGCCTCCGATCCGGGGCCGTGGATGAGCCGCCCGATGCGCGCCGCCGCTGGGCTGCCGTCGCCCGAGGAAGCGGTGGGGCAAATGGCGCACGACTGGGTCATGACGGCCTGCGCGGCGCCCGATGTGGTGCTGTCCTGTTCGCTGCGGCGGGACGGTGCGCCCGCCGTGCCCGCCCGTTGGTTGGAGCGGCTGAAGGCCATGTTGCGAGGTGCCGGGCAGGCGCTGCCGGAGCACCCGGCCGCACTTTGGGCCCGTGCGCTGGACCATCCGGCCGCATCACCGCCCCGTCGTGCTCCACCCTCGCCGCGCCCGCCGTTGGCCGCGCGTCCACGTCGGCTGCGCGTGACCGAAATCGAGACTTGGTTGCGTGATCCCTACGCCATCTACGCCCGCCACGTGTTGGGGCTGAAGGCGCTTCGGCTGCTGGAGGAGCCGGCGGATGCCGCGGATTACGGATCCGTGGTGCACGCTGCCGTGCACGCTTTCCTGCGCGACATCGGCACCCGCTTTCCGCCTGACGCGGAGGAACGGCTGGTCGCTGCTATGGATGCGGCGCTGGAAGCCCAGGACCTGCGCCCAGCGCTCGCGGCTTGGTGGCGCCCTCGCCTGCGCCGGATCGCCGCCTGGTTGGCGGGTGCGGAGCGGGACCGGCGGCTCGGGTCGGGGTTGGCGCACATCGCGTCGGAGAAGGACGGCACGTGGCAGGTTCCGGCCGCGCTGCCCTTCACGCTGGTCGGTCGGGCTGACCGGATCGAGCGGCGCCTCGACGACAGCATCGCCATTCTGGACTACAAGACCGGCATGCCACCCTCGGCTAAGGACGTGGCGGCCGGGCTCGCACCGCAATTGCCGCTGGAGGCAGCGATGGCGGCCGACGGCGCATTCGGGCCGGACATCGCCGGCCCGGCTTCTGAACTGACCTATTGGCACCTGACCGGCGGATTCGTGCCGGGCGAGGTCACCACGCTTTTCCGGGGCGACGCGACCAAGATCGACGAGACGGTGGCGACCGCCCGCGCAAAGATCGCGGCCCTGGTCGCGGCGTTCGACGACCCGGACCGGCCGTATCTGTCACAGCCGCATCCCGGGCAGGCGCCGCGCTTCTCCGACTACACCCAATTGGCTCGTGTAGCCGAGTGGGCAGCGCTGGATGAAGGCGAGTGAACGTCGCGGCCTTTCCCACCGGACAAGCCTCCGCCCGGGCGGCCGCCCGGCAGCGCGAGGCGTCCGACCCGAAGGTGTCCGCTTTCGTCGCGGCCTCCGCCGGGTCTGGCAAGACCAAGCTGCTGATCGACCGCCTGTTGCGCTTGATGTTGGAGGGGGCCAAGCCGGAGCGCATCCTATGCCTTACCTTCACAAAAGCAGCGGCGGCGGAAATGGCGCTGCGGCTTCAGCGGACTCTCGGCGATTGGGTGACGCTCGACCGCGATGCCCTGGTCGAGGAACTGAAGATGCGCGGGATCACTCCGACGGACGAAGTCGTCCGGCGGGCTTGGGCGCTGTTCGGCCAGGTGCTGGACCTGCCCGGCGGCATGCGGATCGGTACCATTCACGCCTTCTGCCAGTCCCTGCTCAGGCGGTTCCCACTCGAGGCAGCGCTCGCTCCACATTTCCGCCTTCTCGAGGAGGCGGACGGCCACGCCGAACTGCAGGCGGCGCGCGAGGAGGCGATGGCCACCGCCGACCCGGCTGCCCTCGCGACCACAGCGGGCCTGGTCTCCGACAGCGGCTTTGGCAAGCTGGTTGCCGAGTTGCGCCCGCACGCGGCTGCCCTATCGCCGTTGCTGGCCCTGCCGCAGCCGGCGCGGCTCGCCCGGTTGCAACGTGCGGCCGGCGTCTCGGGCGATGACGCCGCGCTGGTGCAGGCGGGGGTCGAATGGCCAGCCAATGCTTTGCGCGCCGCGATCATCCAACTGGAGGCGAATGGTTCGGCGACGGAACGTGCCTTGGCAGACCGGATGTCCGAGTGGCTCGCTCTGTCGCCGGAACTACGCGCCGAGCACTGGCACGAATGGCTGGACATCTTGCTGACCAAAAGGGGCGTACCGCGTGAGCCTGGCGGGTTCTGCAAGAGTAAATGGGCAAAGTCTGACCCGTCGCTCGCCGCCGTTTTCATTGCCGAGGCTCAGCGGGCGGCCAAGGTGGAGGATGATCGCCGGGCGCTGCGGGTCGCTGCGGCCACGGATGCATTGCTGACCCTGGCAGCTCCCGTGCTCGCCGGATTCGAACAGCGCAAGACACGGGGCGGCCTGCTGGACTACAACGACCTGATCACCCGCACTCGCGAACTGCTGATCGACCCGGGCACGGCCTGGGTGCTGTTCAAGCTGGATGGCGGGTTGGATCACCTGCTGCTGGACGAGGTGCAGGACACCTCGGCCGAGCAATGGGCGATCGCCGGTTCGCTGACGGCCGAGTTCTTTGCGGGTGACGCGGCGCGTGACGGCACGCGGACGGTGTTCGCGGTGGGCGACCGCAAGCAGTCGATCTACTCGTTCCAGGGTGCCGACCCGGCCGGCTTCGATCTCTGGCGAGGGCGCATGCGCGCAGCCGTCCGAGGCGCCGAGGGCGTGTTTCGCGATACAGAGTTGGATGTGTCGTTCCGGTCCACATCGGCGGTTCTCGGGCTGGTGGACGCCGTGTTCGCCGACACCGCGGCAGCATCGGGCGTGGTCGCGCCCGGCGAGATGCTGCGCCACGAGGTGCATCGAGTCGGTCAAGGGGGGCGGGTCGAGTTGTGGCCGCTGGTGCCCTTGCCGTCGGACGTGGCCCTCGAGCCGTGGGCGGTGGCGGATCGCAACCACGGCCTGACCACGGCGCCGCAGCGTCTGGCTGAGTCCCTCGCGCACTGGATCTCCGCGCAAATCGGTCAGGTGGAGCTGCCCAGCCAGGGGCGGATGATCGAGGCTGGCGACGTGCTGGTGCTGGTGCGGCGGAGAGACGATTTCGCGCGTGCACTTGTCCGGCGGCTGAAAGGCCTGGGGGTGCCGGTCGCCGGGTTGGACCGGCTCTATCTGACCGAGCAGCCCGCCGTGCAGGACCTGCTCGCGCTGTGCGATACTCTTCTACTCCCGGAGGATGATCTGTCGCTGGCGTGCGTGCTGACCAGCCCGCTCGGCGAACTCAGCGACGACGACCTGATGCAGCTGGCGATCGGGCGCGAGGGCTCGCTGTGGTCTGCGCTGCGGAGCCGTGCGCCAGAGCGTCCTTCTTGGATGCGGTCGCTTGCCTTCATCGAGGCGATGCTGCGGCGGGTGGACTACATCACGCCGCACGCCCTGTTGGTGGAGGCGCTCGGACCATTGGGCGCGCGCGCCCGGTTGCTCGGACGGCTCGGGCCGGAAGCTGCCGAGCCGATCGACGAGTTGCTGGGTGCCGCGATCACCCATGCTCGTACCCACCCGCCGTCGCTGCAGGCGTTCGTGCATTGGCTGCGCCAATCCGGGGCGGAGGTGAAGCGGCAGGCGGAGGAGGCAGGGCGGACGGTGCGCGTCATGACGGTGCACGGCGCTAAAGGCCTGCAGGCGCCCTTAGTGATCCTGCCGGACACGACGTCGCTGCCGCCGGATGGTGGAGGGCTCGTCTGGACGAGCGATGGCTGCCCACTATGGTCGCCTCGCTCGGAACTTCGCTGTGAAGCGGTGGACCGCCTCCGGGCGGACGCCGGGCGGGCGCGGCTCGAGGAATACAACCGCCTTCTGTATGTGGCGTTGACCCGAGCCGAGGACAGGCTGGTCGTGTGCGGCTGGCAGACTCGGCACACTTTGCCGGAAGGAAGCTGGTACGCGGCCGTACGCCATGGTATGGAGACCCTGGGAGCAACGTCAGCCCAACTCGACGCCGTTGGAGAGGCGTGGGAGGGAGCCGTGTTGACGTTTCAGACCGAGCAGCTTGCGCCAGTGGCCTCCAGGGCTGCCGCGGTGCATGCGGAAGCGGGGCAATTGCCAATCTGGGCCGGCGGACCGCCGGACTGGCTGCCCTCGAGCGTTCCCGTGGAACCGAGCCGTCCCGCCCCCATAGCCCCAAGCCGCCCTGCTGATGCGGGGCTCGGCCCGGTTCCGCCAGCCGCCTCGCCACTCGGCGAAGCGATGGGAGCAGCCGAGCGCGGCACGCTCATCCACCACTTACTACAGCACGCACCATCGCTGCCTGTGGACGGACGCCATGACGCGATCCGCACCTTCATCGCGGCGGCCGGCGCGCCGGCGGGGATTGCGGACGAGGTAGCTGCCATCCTTGAAGATCCCGAACTTTCGGCGTTATTCGGGCCGGAGGGGCGGGCGGAGCAACCCTTGGCGGGCTACGTGAATGGGGCGGTGGTGTCCGGCATCGTTGATCGGCTGGCCGTGCTGCCGGATGCGGTGCTGGTCGCAGACTACAAGACGCATCGGGACGCTCCCCGGTCGGCTCGGGACACCCCCGTGCTCTATCTGCGGCAGATGGCCGCCTATCGCGCGGTACTCCGGGCTGTGTTCCCGGGCCGGCCGGTCCGCTGCTGCCTGATTTGGACGCGTACCGCCACAGTCAGTGTGTTGCCCGATGGCATGCTGGACGAGCACGAACCGGGCCAACTTGATCCGCCGGTTAACAACGCCCACTTCTTGGGCGGTAGCGCAGGAGATGTTTCATGAGCGAGAACACGGTCGCCGTCAGCGACGCGAGTTTCAAGACTGACGTGCTGGATGCTGAAGGCCCTGTTTTGGTCGATTTCTGGGCCGAGTGGTGTGGCCCGTGCAAGATGATCGGTCCGGCGCTTGAGGAGATCGCCGCGGAGATGAAGGGAAAGATCAAGATTGCCAAAGTGAACATCGACGAGAACCCGATGACGCCGACAAACTATGCAGTGCGTGGCATTCCGACCCTGATCATGTTCAAGAATGGCAAGCCAGCTGACACCAAAGTGGGGGCCATGCCCAAAAGCCAGCTTAAGGCTTGGGTGCAAGGCGCACTTTAGGACGATCGGTCGCTCCTCCCTCGCCCTGGATGGGAAGGCGGAGGGAAACTCCCTAGCAGGAATGACTAGAGCCCGTTCTTGATGTCCGTGGCGCCGCGCGTGAGCGCGGCGCCAGTTTGTGAGACATCTCTCCCCACGCCCGCTGCGGTGTTGCAAGCGCTGAGGAAGCAGGCTGAAGCGATCAAGACGATAAGGCCGACGGTCCGAATTCGGTGATGACCGAAGATAGCGGACGCGGATCTATGGGACACGATTCTGGACCAATTCGTCGACGACCGCGGGGTCTGCGAGGGTGGATGTATCACCCAGACCGTCCGTCTCGTTGGCGGCAATCTTGCGTAGAATACGTCGCATGATCTTGCCGGACCGCGTCTTCGGCAGGCCCGGGGCCCACTGGATGGCGTCCGGAGACGCAATTGGGCCGATCTCTCGGCGTACCCAGGCCACAAGTTCCTTCCGCAACGTCTCGGTCGGCTCTTCGCCGGTCTTGAGCGTAACGTAGGCGTAAATTCCCTGCCCCTTGATGTCGTGTGGGAAACCGACCACGGCGGCCTCGGCCACCTTGGGATGCGAGACGAGCGCCGATTCGACCTCAGCCGTCCCCATCCGATGGCCCGAGACGTTAATCACGTCGTCCACCCGCCCGGTAATCCACCAGTAGCCATCGGCGTCTCGCCGGGCGCCGTCGCCAGTGAAGTACTTGCCGGGATAAGTGGAGAAATAGGTCTGGATAAATCGCGGGTGGTCGCCGTACACGGTGCGCATCTGGCCAGGCCAGCTATCCGTGATGCATAGATTGCCCTCGACGGCTCCCTCGAGCTCCTTGCCTTCCGCATCGACCAACACAGGCATCACGCCTGGGAGCGGCAGCGTCGCGGAACCGGGTTTGAGTGCGGTGGCGCCCGGCATCGGGGCGATCATGATCCCGCCCGTTTCGGTTTGCCACCAGGTGTCGACGATCGGGCAGCGCTCGTCGCCGACCACGCGGTGATACCAGAGCCACGCCTCCGGATTGATCGGCTCGCCCACGCTTCCGAGAATTCGCAGGCTGGCGCGGCTGGTGGCTTTCACCGGGGCGTCGCCCTCGCGCATCAGGGCGCGGATCGCGGTCGGAGCCGTGTAGAAGATGTTGACCTTGTGCTTGTCCACCACCTGCCACAAACGCGAGCTGTCCGGGTAGTTGGGGATACCCTCGAACATAAGCGTGGTCGCGCCGTTCGCGAGCGGTCCGTATACTATGTAGGTATGCCCGGTGACCCAGCCGACGTCGGCCGTGCACCAGTAGACCTCGCCCGGCTGGTAGTCGAACACCAATTCGTGAGTAAAGCTGGCCCAGACCATGTAGCCGCCAGTGGTGTGAAGTACGCCCTTCGGCTTGCCCGTGCTGCCCGAGGTATAGAGGATGAACAGCGGGTCCTCGGCGCCCATCGGCTCGGGTTCGCACTCCGGCGAGGCAGCCGCGAGCAGGGTGGCGTAGTCGTGGTCCCGCCCGTTCTGCATCGCGACGGCATTGCCGGTCACCTTGACGACGAGCACGTCCTTGACCGCTGGGCAGGTTTTCAGCGCTTCGTCGGCATTGGCCTTGAGCGCGACCTTACGGCCGCCGCGGCGGCCCTCGTCGGCGGTGATCAGCAGCGTTGAGCCGCAATCCTGCATGCGATTGGCCAGGCTGTCGGGGGAGAACCCGCCGAACACGACTGAATGGATTGCCCCGACCCGGGCGCAGGCCAGCATGGCGACGGCCGCCTCGACCACCATGGGCAAATAGATGGTTATCCGGTCGCCTTTCTTGATGCCGCGGTCCCGCAGTACGTTTGCGAGACGGCAGACCTGCTCGTGGAGCTGGCGATAGGTGATCTCCGCCTGGGTCGCCGGGTCATCACCCTCCCAAATGATCGCAACTTGGTCACCGCGTTGGCGCAGATGGGCGTCCAGGCAGGCGGCGGAGGCATTGAGCCGGCCGTCCTCGAACCACTTGATGGATACGTCGCCTTCGAAGCTTGTGTTCTTGATGAGGGTCGGCGGCTTGATCCAAGAGATGCGCTTGGACTGCTCGGCCCAGAAATGGTCGGGGTCACGGGCGGCGTGGTTCATCATCAGCCGGTATTTCTCACCGTTTACGTGAGCCGCGGCGGCGAGGGCGGGTTTGACGTGGAACAGGCTGGTCTCGGACATCGTCGTATCCCCCCGTTTGTTTGTGGCCAAGCTATAAACCGATCGTCAGTTTTTGAAGCCACCTAGTTTGCAGACTTGCTTCCACTCGGCCTCCGTCACTGGGCCTACAGACAGCCGCGAGTAGCGCACCAGCGCCATGTCGGCGAGCGCCGGGTCGGCCTTGACTGCGGCGAGGGTGACCGGTTTGGGCACTGGCCCGATTGCCTTCATGTCGACGCAGGCCCATTTCTCGTCTGTCGGGTCCGGATAGGCTTCGCGCACCACCTCGACAACACCGACGATCTCCTTGCCGATGTTGGAGTGATAGAAGAAGGCGCGGTCGCCCAATTTCATTGCCTTTAGGTTGTTCTTGGCCTGATGGCTGCGCACGCCGGTCCAGGGCTCGACGCCGTGGGCAACCTGGTGATCCCAGCCGAACACGTCCGGTTCGGACTTCACGAGCCAATAGGCCGTCACATCGGCTGTCCGTCTTTATACACCGCCCTGTAGCCGTGGATCGTCAGCCGGTCGAACAAGCCGGCCAGGCCGTAGGGGTCGCCAGCGCCCAAAGCCTCGGCTGCCGCACGGTCTGGAGTGTCGATCACGAGCAACGAGCCGCAGGGCTGTCCCAATTCGTCGAGCAGCGGGCCGCCGAGGGTGGTGGTGTGGGAGGCGGCGAAGGTAAGGTGTGCCGGCCGGTTGGCTCGACTGACCTCGGAACGTCCCGGTTCGTCGTAGCAGGTGATCGCAAACAGCAAGGCCAAGCTCCTTGGACGGTGTCAGATGAATCGTATGTCATGCGAGGCTGACAGGGAACTGTGCGTCTTCTCACGCCACCGGCGCGTGCTATGTTTGCCGCGTGGACGCCACCGTATACCTTGCCTCCCGTGCTGGGCGCGGCCTGCATCGGTTCGCCAATCCGGGCCGGTTCCTCCGGCTTGCGGGCGCGCTGCAGCCCTGGTTAACGGTCTCGGCCGTGATCGTGCTGGCTGTGGGGTTGTATTGGGGCCTGTTCGTCGCTCCGGCCGATTGGCAACAGGGCGACGCTGTCCGCATTATGTATGTCCATGTTCCGGCGGCCTGGCTGGCGTCGCTTGGCTACCTTGCCTTGGCTGCTTGTTCCGCGGTTTCGATCATCTGGCGCCACCCGCTTGCCGATTTGGCGGCAGTGGAGATTGGTCCCGTAGGCGCTGGGTTCACAGCGATGTGCCTCGCTACCGGCAGTCTGTGGGGCAAGCCGATGTGGGGCGCCTGGTGGGTGTGGGATGCCCGGCTCACGTCAGTATTGGTGCTTCTCTTCCTGTATCTCGGTCATATTGCCCTGGTCCGCGCGTTCGACGATCCGCAGCAAGGCTATCGCGCCGGGGCGATCCTTGCTCTGGTTGGCGTCGTCAACCTGCCGATCATCAAGTTTAGCGTCGATTGGTGGAATACGCTGCACCAGCCCGCTACCATCACGCTTATGGGTGCGCCGACGATGTCGCTGGATATGCTGTGGCCGCTCCTGGTTTGTGCAGTCGGCTATACTCTGGCATTCGCGGCAATCGTCGTCGCCCGCACGCGTGCCGCGGTAATGGAGCGGCGAATTCGCGGACTGCTGATGGTACGCGGTGAGGCGACGGCGTGACGCAGATTGGCTTCATCGCCGCGTCGTCCGCGCGAGCACTGCTGATCCAGGCAAGTTTCTGCGCCGCTGCCGCTACAGGCCTCATTAGGGCGAGGCGTCGCCTGGCCGCAATTGATCCGCGGGCTGCACGGTGACCCGCAAGAGCCGTCGCTTCGCCGTTCTCCTGGCGTGCGGGGTGGGGTTAGGCTCCGCCACGGCCCTGTCGTTGTCGGCGTTCAGCAGCGATATCGTATTCTTCGTCGCACCGTCGGACATAGCGGCGAAGGGGTTGCCCGGTCGCTCCCTACGCCTGGGCGGCTTGGTCGAACCGGGTTCGGTGCACCGTGTGACCGAGGGCGGCCAGCCGGTGGCCCATTTCCGCGTCACCGACGGCCGCGCCGCCGTGGACGTGGCCTACACCGGCATTCTGCCCGACCTGTTTCGCGAGGGCCAGGGCGTCGTGACTCTGGGCACGATGCGGCCGGACGGCACGTTCCGCGCATCTGAAGTTCTAGCCAAACACGATGAAACTTACATGCCTAAGGACGTCGCTGACGCACTGAAAAAGGCTGGTATGTGGGACCCAACGAAGGGCCCGCCGCCGCCCGCGGCGACGTGGAACACGATAACCGCGAAGGTTGCCGGATGATCCCCGAACTCGGCCATTTCGCCCTAGCGCTCGCGTGTGCGATCGCCATGGCTCAGGCTATCCTTCCGATCTGGGGCGCCTACCGGCGCAACCCGCAACTCATCGCCGCGGCACCGGGCATTGCGTTGGGACAGTTGCTGGCCCTAGGCACGGCGGCAGGCTGCCTCGTGTGGTCGCATGTGGTTGACGATTTCTCCGTCCTCAATGTGGCGGAGAACAGCAACAGCATGAAGCCGCTGATCTACAAGATCACCGGTACCTGGGGAAACCACGAGGGCTCGATTCTTCTATGGGCGCTTATCCTAGCCCTGTGCGGTGGTGCGGTCGCGAGCTTCGGGCGCGATTTGCCAGGGGGCCTGCGGGCGCGCGTGATCGGCGTGTTGGGAGCGACCTCCGTCGGGTTCCTGCTGTTCTCGCTCCTGACCTCCAATCCTTTCGAGCGGCTGTGGCCCGCCCCTATCGACGGTCGCGATATGAATCCGCTGCTACAGGACCCTGGGCTCGCCTTCCATCCGCCCATTCTCTACGCGGGCTACGTTGGCTTTGCCGTGCCATTTGCCTTCGCCATCGCCGCCCTCCTCGAGGGCCGGGTCGACGCATCGTGGGGACGATGGGTGCGGCCGTGGACACTGGTGTCGTGGTGCTTGCTGACGGGCGGTATCTCGCTCGGATCCTGGTGGGCGTATTACGAGTTGGGCTGGGGCGGATTTTGGTTCTGGGACCCGGTGGAGAATGCTTCTCTGCTGCCTTGGCTGACCGGAACCGCGCTGCTGCACTCCGCCATCGTGGTCGAGAAGCGGGAGGCGCTGAAGATTTGGACCGTGCTGCTGGCCATCGGTACGTTCTCACTGAGCCTTTCCGGCACGTTCTTGGTGCGATCGGGGATCCTGAACTCGGTGCATGCGTTCGCCAACGACCCGGCACGTGGCGTGTTCATCCTGGGCCTACTCGGCATCGTGATCGGCGGTAGCCTGCTGCTGTTCGCCCTACGCGCCCCGTCCCTAACCGCTGGCGGCGTGTTCGCGCCCGTGTCCCGCGAGGGCGCGCTGGTGCTGAACAACGTCCTGCTGTGCTCGATCGCCGCCGTGGTGATTACGGGGACGATGTATCCGCTGTTCAGCGACCTGCTGCTCCATGACAAGCTCAGCGTCGGCGCGCCATTCTTCAACGCGACGGTGCTTCCGTTGGCGGTGCCGGTCTTCGTCGCGATGGGCATTGGCCCTGTGCTGCCATGGAAACGGGCCACCCTGCTGCCGGCCCTACAGCGATTGTGGTGGGCGGCGGCCTTCGCAGCCGTAGTAGGTCTGCTCGCCGTGACCCGGCTTCCCGTGCTCCCCGCCCTCGCGTTCGGCTTGTCCGGTTGGCTAATCATAGGTGCTGGGGCCGAGATCGTCGAGCGCGTCCGCCTGTTCCGCCTACCCTTGGCCGGTAGCGGTCGTCGGCTTCGCGGCCTCCCCATGGCAGCGTTCGGTGCAGCCCTGGCCCACGCCGGCATGGGCGTGACCGTTGCAGGCATCGCCGGCATGTCGCTTGCCACGCAGCGGGTAGTGTTGTTGCACCCGGGCGAGCAGACGCAGGCTGCGGGGCTAACCTGGGTACTCGACTCTTTGACAAATGCCGACGGATCTAATTACAGCGAGCGCGTGGCCAATATTCGTGTTTTACGGCCGGGCCTCCCCGATCTCGTCATGCACCCGTCCCGCCGCAGTTTCCCCACCCAGCAGGTGACGACAACGGAGGCGGCCATTCACACGACCGGGTTCGCCGACATCTATGCCGTGCTTGGTGAGGAACGCGATGGCGCCGCGGTAATGCGGCTGCACTATAACCCGCTCGCGCCCTGGATCTGGCTCGGCGGCCTCGTCATGGCAATTGGTGGTGGTCTTTCCTTGGCCGACCGGCGACTTCGGGTGGGTGCCCCTGCACGCCGGGCGCTACCGGCTGGTGTCTCTGCGTGACGAACCGCCGCCAACTGCTACTAGCCGCGCCGCTCGGCGTTGCCGTTCTGGGCGGCGGGGCGTTCTGGGCCATGCTTCGCGGTATGCAGAAGGGCACGTTCGACCCGCGCGGCGTGCCCAGTCCGATCACGGGCGAAGCCTTGCCCAGGTTCGCTCTCCCAGCCCAATCTCCGGGCATGGGGTTCGGCAGCGCGGATCTAGGCCATGGCAAGCCCGTTTTACTAAATTTCTTTGCGTCCTGGTGCGTGCCTTGCGTCGAGGAACACCCGGCTCTGCTCGCGCTTGCGAAACAGGGCATGCCAATTTGGGCTGTGGCCTACAAAGACGGCGAAGACAAGGCTGCGCAGTTCATCGAGCGCCATGGCAATCCCTATCAGCGAATCGCCCGAGACGCACCAGGCCGGGTTGCGATCGACTTCGGCCTCTCGGGCGTGCCCGAGAGCTTCCTGGTCGACGGCAGTGGTGTTGTTCGGTGGCACTGGGCGGGGCCGCTCGATCAGGATGTCGTCCGGCAGCGATTGCAGCCAGCATGGCGCGCCGTCGCCTGATTAGGCCGGCCCAGGTGGCATTGCTGTTGGCCCTGTTCATCGCAGGCCCGGCATTTGCCATCAGTGATCCGGCGGAAATGCTTTCGAATCCGGCGCAGGAGGCCCGAGCGGAGCAGATCGGCCGCCAACTCCGCTGCCTGGTTTGTCAGAACGAGAGCATCGAGGATTCCGGAGCAGACCTGGCCCGGGATCTCCGCGCCATCGTGCGCCAGCGTGTGACGGCGGGAGATACGAACGGCCAGGTGGTCGCCTGGATGGTCGCGCGCTACGGCGATTTCGTCCGCCTGCGGCCGCCTTTGAACGCTGTTACCGCGCTGCTTTGGCTCTCGCCGGTTCTTGCGGTTGCCATTGGGTTTGGCCTGGTCGTCCTTGGACGGCGCTCCCGGGTCGTTGCACCAACCCCGCTCTCGGATGCTGAGCGCGCCCGGCTCACGGACCTGACCCGGCAATGATATGGCTCGCGGGCGCTCTCCTTCTGCTGTGTGCTCTGATGCCGGCCACGATCGGGCTACGCAGGCGTGTTCGGGTGCGTGGACGCCGGGACGCGACCCTGAGGCTCTATCGCGACCAGGCCGTTGAACTGGACCGGGATCTGGACGAAGGGCGGATCTCCGCGACAGACCACGCCACTGCCCTACTCGAGGTCCAGCGGCGCCTGCTGGCTGCAGCCGAGACAGCCGAGATACCCGCGACAGCTTCGGATCGGGGGCCACTCATCCTTGGGCTCACCCTGATCCCACTGGCGGCCGTTGGTCTGTACCTCATTAGCGGTAGGCCGGATTTGCCGGCGCAGCCTCTGGCCGCCCGGATGAAAGCCGCCGATGACCGCATCGTTGAGGAGTCAGCGTTGGTCGACGAACTTCGTACCTCGCTGGCCGGGGTCGATCCGCACTCTGATCGTGCCCGCCAGGGGGAAATGATGCTCGGCAACCTCGAAGCGAGCCGGGGCAATTTCGCCGATGCAGCCGATGCTTGGCGCAAAGCTCTCGCCGTCAGGTTTGATCCCTTGCTCGCAGCGGAAGTCGCAGATGCGGCGAGCCGAGCCGAGGGACGGGTCAGTGAGGCCTCGGCAGCCTTGTTCCGTCAGGCTCTAGCCAGCGCGCCGCCCGATGCGCCGTGGCGAAGCGAAGTCGAGCAACGGCTGAACCAGGCGGCCTCGAAGTAGTTGCTTCGACGGAGGCCCGACCCAGATAACCAGTTATGTACGACGAACCGACCCCCCCGCCCACCAACTGTCCCCCGAAACCACCGCCCGAGAAGGAGATTGGTGGACCTGCCGGCCCCGAACCGACGCGTTACGGCGATTGGGAGCAGAAAGGTCGGTGTACCGACTTCTAGCTATTCGCGCGATCGACTTGCTAGCGCGCAGCCAGGCTTGCCTAGATTACGCGCTGGGAAATTGCCGCAGAGACAGTATTTTCGATTAGGCAGGCGATCGTCATTGGTCCGACGCCCCCTGGCACCGGTGTTATGGCACTTGCTACCACGGCGCATTCTTCGAAGGCTGCGTCACCGACAAGGGCTCCAGCCCTGGTCCGATTTATGCCAACGTCGATAACGATCGCCCCCGGAGCGATCCAGTCGCCTCGAACAAGTTCCGGCCGGCCGACTGCTGCGATGACGATTTCAGCTCGCCGGCACTCGCCGACAAGATCAACAGTGCGGGAATGTGCTAACGTGACGGTGGCATCCGAAGCGGTCAGCATCGCGGCGACCGGGCGGCCGACCAGCGCAGAACGCCCGAGTACGAGTACCCGCTTGCCCTGGATTGCCGGGCATGCCGAGGCGAGCAATAGCATAACTCCACGCGGCGTGCAAGGTGCCAACACGGTGCCTTCGGGGTGATCCAGCGATAGCACCGTCTCACCTTCTGCGAGCCGCCCGGTGTTGAGGGTGGTAAGGCCGTCAACGTCTTTAGCCGGGTTGAGGGCTCCGATCGCTGCAGAGGAGCGAATGTGCTTTGGTAGCGGTAGCTGGACGAGGATGCCGTCCACGGCATTGTCTTTGTTCAGTTCGGCGATGATCGACAGCAGTTCCTGCTCGGTCGTTTCCGCAGCGAGGCGGATGGTCTGGATCGCCAAGCCGGCGTCCGTCGCCGCGCGATCCTTGTTGCGCACGTAGACAGCACTTGCTGGGTCGTTGCCTACCAGCACTACCGCGAGCCCCGGCCGGAAGGGCAGTTCCTTGATACGCGCCTTCACGCGGGCGCGCAGGAGCGCCGCATGCAATTTGCCGTCGATGAGGTTCGCGACGGGCGATGTCATGACTAGTAGAAAATCGGCTGTATGGCTGACACGTAAAGCTGCGCTATCACGGCCTTTGCGAGATACACTGCCAGAAGCAACAGAAGCGGGCTTAGGTCGATCCCACCGAGGCTCGGCACGATTCTCCGGATCCGCCTGAGTGCCGGCTCGGTAAGCCGATAGAGGAAGTCCGATATCGTCCAGACGAGCCGATTTCTTGTGTCTACGACGCCAAAGGCAATTAGATTGCTCATTACGGCTGCCAGAACGACCACCCACCAATACAAGTTAAGGAGTTCTTCGATTATACCGTAAACCGCATTGGCGATAAGCAAGGTGGAGTCTCCCGGAGCGCGGCGGACCCTAGCGCCGCTGAGTCCTGGTCGCAACGTGCCAGCCTCGCTTGACTTGCTAACGCCTACTGGGCATACCGCGGCGCCTGCAAGGCGGGGCTGTAGCTCAGTTGGTAGAGCGCCTCGTTCGCAATGAGGAGGTCAGGGGTTCGATTCCCCTCAGCTCCACCATCCGCCTTGTTTCGCCGTGTTCGGTAGCTTTCGAAGATCGCAGTTGTTAAAAGTGTTTATGCGCCCACACCTGCCCTCTGTGCTGCGAGATGGGACTGTGTCGGGAGTCGGCCATCCACGTTGCATGCCGCTCGATTTAGTCCTGGCGAAACCATTTGTCGTTCCGCCTTGTCCAGAACGTTCGCAGTTCGTCCCTGAAGTAATACGCGACCGGACCGATCCAAACCAACATTGCCGCTATACCGAGCACCCAGTTTAGAAGTGTCACTTTGTTACAAAGCGCTTGGTGAATGCTGACCATCGATGCCGGCGCAACTCGCTCCGCGCTCGGGAATCGTCTGTCATGTAGTTCAACTGTATAGCTCTTCGCTGGCCGACATACGTACGGTGCCCGTGCCACGTCGTCGGACCGTTCGGAAACACGAGCAGGGTTCCGTTAATTGGTGGTACTTCCACCGCATAATCTTCAAGGTCGTCGGCACTTCGCAACAGACGTAGGCAACCCTCTTGCTTCGTCCAAGCGTCGGTCTGTGAGTTGAGATAGAGGAGCACCGTCACACGTTTAGCAGTGGAGTCGGTGTGGATGCGTCCATCCTTCTCACGGGTACGGCCACGAAGGGTGAGCATTACCGGCGCCCCGGTCAGGTCCAACCCGAATTTGGCGCCAATCGCCTCTCTAAGTGCTTTACCCTGCATTTGCTCGACCAAACTGGCCGCTGCCGGTCCCAGGCGCAGTGACTCAGGTGGGAACGATCCACCGCTCGCCATAGGCGGCATGTCATCCTGTATCCGGCTCAGGAATTCCGCTGGAACGAAGTGTTCAACCACAACGTGAGGAAACGGCTGCGAGGCCACTGGGGTGGATGCCAGGGCAGAGATGTCCAGGGTGGACTGGGACGGGGGCATGGCGTTCATGCCCAGGTGTTTAGGACTGTGGGTCGGTTCGGTTCAAGCGCGGTGAAGATCGCTCAAGCATGTTGATCACGACCGGGTCGGACAAGTTTAGTCGTCGACAGGAACTTCGGGCATTGCATGGGACCCGTACAGCAATCCGCTGGTGTCGCAACTTCGGCGGCAACACGCTGATAGCCATCGCCAACGGATATGCAACCTTGGTGTGGGACGAAATGGGCATGCGCCTCACCCGATGGGGCAAATGCGGCAACGATCAAGACTGTGCGCATGGCTCTATGCTCCACATTGTAGATTTTACATCAACAGCAACGACTAACTCACTTGAATGGTTGATGCGATCGCGCTTGATTGAACTGTTTCCAGTCCCGGGCTATTCGCGCCCTACAATGACCAAACCCGGCGAGGGCGCAGGCCCACTTTTCGCATACCGACAGAAACTGATCGCCGGGAGCTTGGCGACCGACCCGGCCCAGGCCGTCGCGGCTGAACGCCTGCAGGGCCTGTGGACCAAGCTACGCGACTACGATCCGCCGCCGCAGCCGGAAAAGACGCGGTTCATCGGCCGGCTCCTGCGGAAGCGAGCAGTCGAAGAGGCGCCGTCGGGCCCAAACGGCCTTTATCTCGTCGGTGAGGTCGGACGTGGCAAGTCAATGCTGATGGACCTGTTCTTCGCGGAGGCCAAAGTCGCCCGCAAACAGCGTATTCATTTCCACGCCTTCATGCAGGATATGCACGCTCGGGTGTTTTCGTGGAAGCAGTCGAACCCCGGTGGCTCTGACCCTGTCCCGCCTTTGGCCGATGATATCGCAAAAAGGGCCGCGCTTCTATGCTTCGACGAGTTCCAGATCAACGACATTGCCGATGCAATGATCCTGGGCCGGCTGTTCGCGGCCTTGTTCGAGCGTGCCGTCGTCGTTGTAGCGACTTCGAATGTTGCGCCGGACGACCTCTTCCGCGGAAGGCCTGGGCGGGACGCGTTCCTGCCCTTCATCGAGCTGATCAAACGGCACTTGGATGTTTTGGTGCTCGATGGCGAGCGGGATTTCCGCCGCGCTAGGCTACGCGGCTTGCCGACTTGGCACGTTCCGCCCAACGGTCGCGCAGATGCCGCGCTGGACCGCGCTTTTGTCGAGCTATCGGGTGGCGCACAGCCACGGGCGGAGCGGCTGACGGTCTCGGGCCGGACGCTTCGTATTCCCCTTGCAGCTGATCGGGTCGCCCGGTTCGATTTCGCAGCGCTCTGTGGCCAGCCGCTCGGCCCAGGCGACTACCTAGCGGTGGCGACGCAGTATGATGCGCTGATACTGGACGGGATCCCACGCCTGGGTCCCGAGAACTACGATCAAGCAAGACGGTTCATCACCCTGGTCGATGCGCTGTATGAGCACCGTGTCAAACTGGTTGCATCCGCGGAGGCCACCCCGGACCAGCTGTATCAAAGGGGCGAGGGAGCGAAGGCGTTCGAGCGTACCGCGTCCCGGCTAGAGGAGATGCAGGGGCAGGAATGGTTGGAGATGCAGCACTTGACGTGACGCGGGTTGCTCCCCCTTCCCGGATGCGGTAGGCACGCCTGCCTTCCGGACGGCCGGCCGCCCTGGCGGGCAATCCCAGGCACCTCCTCCCCGGAAGGACCCCCCATGGCTCGCAACAAGATCGCCCTTATCGGTGCCGGCAATATCGGCGGCACTCTCGCTCACCTCGTGGGGCTGAAGGAGCTGGGGGACGTCGCGCTATTCGACGTCTTCGGCGGCGTCGCCGCGGGCAAAGCGCTCGACATCATGCAGTCTGCGCCCGTGGACGGCTTCGATAGCCAAATGTCGGGCAGCAGCGACTACAGTAGTATTGCCGGCGCGGATGTGGTAATTGTCACCGCCGGCTTCCCACGCCAGCCTGGCATGTCACGCGATGACCTTGTCGCAAAGAACGCCGGAGTGATTGCGCAGGTTGCCGAGGGCATCAAGACGCACTGCCCGGACGCATTCGTGATCGTAATCACCAACCCTTTGGACGCGATGGTGTGGGTGATGCAACAGAAATCCGGCCTGCCGCCCAACAAGGTCGTCGGCATGGCGGGCGTTCTCGATAGTTCGCGCTTCCGGCTTTTCCTGGCCCACGAGTTCAATGTCAGCGTCGAGGACGTGACGGCGTTTGTGCTGGGTGGCCACGGCGATACTATGGTGCCGCTCACGCGCTACTCGACGGTGGCCGGGATTCCGGTTCCCGACCTGGTCAAAATGGGCTGGACGACGCAGGCGAAGATCGACGCGATTGTTACCCGGACTGCTAATGGCGGCGGCGAGATCGTCAAGTTGCTGGAGAAGGGCAGTGCGTTCTACGCGCCGGCCGCCTCCGCAATCGCGATGGCCGAGAGCTATTTGCGCGACAAGAAGCGCGTCATGCCGGCCGCCGCAATGTTGACTGGTCAGTATGGCGTGAGCGGGCTGTATGTCGGCGTGCCGGTCGTCATCGGCGCGGGCGGTGTCGAGCGCATCGTTGAAATCGAGTTGACCGCAGCGGAAAAGGCAGCCTTCGAGAAGAGCTGTGCAGCCGTCCAGGAGCTTATTGACGCCTCAAAGAAGCTGGTGGGCTGATCCAATGAATATACATGAGTATCAGGGCAAAGAACTACTGCGGGGGTTCGGCGTCGCAGTGCTTGAGGGCCACATCGCATGGACCCCGGAAGAAGCCGAGGCGGCTGCCAGCAAGCTCCCTGGACCAGTGTATGTTGTCAAAAGCCAAATCCACGCGGGCGGTCGCGGTGCTGGCCGCTTTGCCGACGCTCCCGAGGGCAAGGGTGGTGTCCGTCTCGCCAAATCTCCGGCTGAGGTGAAAGAAGCTGCGGCTGCGATGCTGGGTCACACGCTCATCACCAAGCAGACGGGCGCGGTGGGTCGGAAAGTACGACGCGTGTACGTCGAGGCCGGCTGCGACATCAAACGGGAGCTGTATCTCTCCTTGTTGGTTGACCGTGCTACCTCCCGCATCACCATTCTAGCCTCTACCGAGGGCGGGATGGAGGTGGAGGAAGTGGCAGAGCACAACCCTGAGAAGATCATGCGGGTGGCCATCGACCCGGCGTCCGGCCTGTCCAGTTTTCATGCTCGCCGGCTCGCCTTCGGACTAGGGCTAGAAGGAAAGCAGGTCTCTATATTCGGGAAGTTCGTGGCCGGGATGTATAAGGCGTTCACCGCCTTGGACTGCGACACCATCGAGATCAACCCGCTAGTGGTGACAGGATCCGGTGAGATCGTCGCGCTGGATGCGAAGGTCAGCTTCGACGACAACGCCCTGTTCCGGCACCCCGAATTGGAGAAGCTGCGCGACGAGACCGAGGAGGACCCGAAGGAGTTGGAGGCGGCAAAGTATAGCCTCAACTACGTGGCATTGGACGGGACGATCGGCTGCATGGTGAATGGCGCCGGGCTGGCGATGGCGACGATGGACATCATAAAACTATACGGTTCCTCGCCAGCCAATTTCCTCGATGTCGGCGGGGGCGCTACCAAGGAGCGCGTGACCGCAGCTTTTAAAATCATCCTGTCCGACCCGAACGTCGAGGGTATTCTGGTTAATATCTTTGGCGGCATCATGCGCTGCGACGTTATTGCGGAGGGTGTGGTCGCAGCTGCACGGGAGGTGTCGTTGGGGGTGCCGCTTGTAGTCAGGCTCGAAGGAACGAACGTCGCCTTGGGTAAAGAGATCATGGCCAAATCAGGCCTCCCCATAATTTCAGCCGACAACTTGGCCGATGCCGCTGCAAAAGTGGTCCAGGCCGTGAAGGAAGCCGCATAATGGCCGTCCTCGTCGATGCGAACACAAAGGTGATAACCCAGGGATTTACCGGTGCCCAAGGCACCTTCCATTCCGAGCAGGCCATTGCCTACGGTACCAAAGTCGTTGGCGGCGTGACGCCCGGGAAAGGCGGCACGCTACATTTGGACCTTCCTGTATTCGACACCGTTGCCAAGGCCGTCGAGCAAACCGGGGCCAACGCAACTGCAATCTACGTGCCCCCGCCATTTGCCGCCGATGCCATCCTTGAGGCAATCGACGCAGAGATCCCGCTAATCGTCTGCATTACCGAGGGTATTCCGGTACAGGACATGATTAAGGTGAAGCGGGCACTCTCGGCGTCGCGAAGCCGGCTGATAGGCCCGAACTGTCCAGGAGTTATCACGCCTGAAGCCTGCAAGATCGGCATCATGCCGGGGCACATCCATCGCCGCGGCAAGGTCGGCATCGTGAGCCGTTCCGGCACCCTGACCTACGAGGCTGTCGCTCAGACGACTGCGGCCGGCCTTGGCCAGAGCACGTGCGTGGGCATCGGCGGTGACCCTGTAAAAGGCACTGACTTCATCGAGGTTTTGGAAATGTTCCTGGCCGATCCCGAGACGGAAAGCATCATCATGATCGGCGAGATTGGCGGTGCTAGCGAGATTGATGCGGCGGAGTTTCTAGCGCGCGAAAAGAGTGGCAAGCAGGTGGTGGGCTTCATCGCCGGGTCGACAGCTCCCCCGGGACGCCGGATGGGTCATGCGGGCGCCGTGATCAGCGGTGGTCGCGATACCGCTGCCGCCAAGTTCGAGGCGATGCGCATCGCTGGCATCCATGTCGCCGAAAGCCCGTCTGCGCTGGGTAGCACGATGGTCAAGGCGCTGCGCGGCTGAGCCATGCACAAGCGGCAATGCTCGATGGTATTGCTTCTCCATAAATGAGAACCGCCTACAATCCGGGTCTGGACGCGCTTAGGAGGACAAGCGAAATGGCTGGCGTTGACATTCTGGCTACAGCGTTCAATGGCGGTAATGCTGCTTTCATCGCCGACCTCTATGCTAGGTGGATCGCGCGACCAGATAGTGTGGACGTCAGCTTCTCGGAGCTATTCTCTGCACTGAACGACGAAGCGCGTTCCGTGCTAACTGACGCAAGCGGGGCGTCCTGGGCACCGCGCCAGTTCGATGTAGGTGAACCCGAGCCTCCGAAGGCGACAGGGAAGGCCTCCGCTAAGCCAAACGGGAGCGCGACGACAGCCTCGCCTGCGATGTCCACTGACCAGCTACGTGCCGCGACACTGGACAGTATCCGAGCGCTGATGATGATCCGGGTCTACCGAGTCCGCGGGCATTTAGAAGCTCAGTTGGATCCCCTTGGCCTGACGGTGCCCAAGTCGCATCCGGAGTTGGACCCGAAAGCGTACGGCTTCACTGAAGCCGACATGGACCGTCCAATCTTCATTGATAACATGCTCGGCCGCGAGACTGCGACGTTGCGGGAGATCCTGTCGGTCCTTCGTAGCACGTATTGCGGGCCGATAGGCGTTGAGTTCATGCACATCCAGGATCCCGCTCAGAAGGCGTGGCTTCAACGCGAGATCGAGGGTGTGCCCTGGTCAACGAAGATCGACGTTCCTACCAAAAAGACTATTCTTCGACAATTGACCGAGGCCGAAGGCTTCGAGGCCTTCTGCCAGAAGCGCTACGTGGGAACCAAGCGGTTCGGCCTAGAGGGCGGCGAGGTCACGATTCCGGCGCTCCACGCCATGATCGAGACAGCGGCGAAGGACGGTGTGGCCGAGGTTGTAATCGGCATGCCGCATCGTGGCCGGCTGAACACCCTCGTTAACGTCGTCCGCAAGCCGTTTACGGCACTCTTCAGCGAGTTTGGGGGGGCCAGTTCCAAGCCCGATGACGTACAGGGCTCTGGCGATGTCAAGTATCACTTGGGCACCAGCACCGATATCGAAGCTGGCGGCCACTCGGTCCATATCTCGTTACAGCCCAATCCTTCGCATCTTGAAGCTGTCGACCCGGTCGTCGTTGGAAAGGTCCGGGCCCGGCAGGATGCCGATGGCGACACCAAGGGGCGGCGCAGCGTCATGGGCATCCTAATGCACGGAGACGCAGCGTTCGCCGGCCAGGGCCTGGTCTACGAGACGCTCGCAATGAGCAACCTGATTGGCTACCGCACCGGTGGGACAATACACGTCGTCGTAAACAACCAGATCGGGTTCACTACGGTCCCGGCGCATGCCTATTCCGGCCTGTATTGCACGGACGTCGCAAAGTCTATCCAGGTCCCGATCTTGCACGTAAACGGCGATAATCCCGAAGCAGTGATCTTCTGCTCTCAACTCGCCGCGAGGTGGCGCCAGGAGTTCGGTATCGATTTTGTATTGGACATCGTCTGCTATCGCCGGCACGGACACAACGAGACGGATGAGCCAGCCTTCACTCAGCCGATCATGTATCGTGCGATCCGAGATCTGAAGACGACTCGCACACTCTATGCTGACAAACTGGCTGCCGAGGGAACGGTCCCGGCGCAAGATGCCACAGCTATGTGGGACGAGTTCACCTCCACGCTCGAGGAAAGCTATAAGGCGGCGCAGAGCTACAAGCCCAACAAGGCCGATTGGCTTGAGGGCCGTTGGTCCGGCTTCAAGCAGGCGGATCAAGAGGAGGAACGCTCTGAGGAAGCGACAGCGCTAACGAACGAGGCTCTGGCCGATATCTCGGCCGCCTTGTCCCGCATTCCAGAGGGGTTTAACGCGAACGGCAAGATCGTCCGCCAACTCGAGGCAAAGAAATCCGCCTTTGATAAAGGTGAGGGGATCGACTGGGCTACCGGTGAAGCGTTGGCGTTCGGTGGCATGCTGTTAGACGGCAATCGCGTGAGACTGTCAGGCGAGGACTGTCAGCGCGGCACATTCAGCCAGCGCCATGCGGTGCTCGTCGATCAGACGAGTGCGAATGAATACGTCCCACTGAACAACATTCGCGCCGGGCAGGCGAAAATCGACATCTTCAACTCCCTCCTATCCGAGCAGGGCGTCCTAGGCTTCGAATACGGCTACACGCTGGCCGACCCCACCACCTTGGTACTGTGGGAAGCGCAATTCGGTGACTTCGCGAATGGTGCTCAGGTCATCATCGACCAGTTTCTGGCCAGCGGCGAGACGAAGTGGCTCCGGATGTCCGGTCTGACCCTGCTACTGCCCCATGGCTACGAGGGCCAGGGGCCAGAGCATTCGTCAGCGCGTCTAGAGCGTTATCTGCAGCTTTGCGCCGAGCGGAACATGACGGTCGCAAACCTGACCACACCGGCTAACTACTTCCACGCTTTACGACGGCAGCTGAAGCGGAATTTCCGCAAGCCGCTGGTGATCATGACACCCAAAAGCCTATTGCGGCATAAGCTGGCGGTGTCACCAGTCGCGGACTTCATCGGGAATAGTCACTTCCAACACGCAATTCCAGAGACCGACACAATAACCGCTGCTGAGAATGTCAAGCGAGTCGTGCTCTGTACTGGCAAAGTTTACTACGACCTTTTGGCTGAGCGGCGCGAGAAGGGCGTTGACGACGTGGCCATCGTGCGAGTGGAACAGATCTATCCATTTCCGATGAAGTCTCTGGCTGCGGAACTTAAGTCGTACCCCAATGCTGGCATCATTTGGTGTCAGGAGGAGCCCGAGAACATGGGCGCCTGGAGCTTTGTAGACCGCAAGATCGAGCGGACGCTGTCTACAATCGGCCATCGCTGCGCGCGTCCCGAATATGTTGGCCGTGACGCCGCCGCCAGCCCGGCAACTGGGCTGGCCAAGGTGCATGCGGCGCAACAGTCAGCACTGGTGGCCCGTGCGCTCGCTCTGGACTAACACGAGTAGAACGAAGGATCTGTAATGTCCGCCGACATCAAGGTGCCCACGTTGGGCGAGAGCGTCACCACTGCAACGGTGGCGCGTTGGCTTAAGAAGGCTGGCGACACCGTGGCGGCTGATGAAGCTCTGGTCGAGCTCGAGACTGACAAGGTGACCGTTGAGGTCAACGCCCCGATGGCCGGCACGCTTGGAATCCTCGCGGCTGATGAGGGTGCAGAGGTCGAAGTCGGCGCACTGCTGGGGACGATCGAGGACGGCAAGGCGGCTGCTGCACCGGCTAAGCAACCCTCCACACCCGCGTCTTCATCTTCCCCTGCCAAGCCACCGCCACCGGCTCCAGGCCCAGTCGCCCGTCCAGGGACGCCGACGGCTGATGTGGCTGCTGCACATGCGCCGATGCCCTCCGCGGCAAAGCGCATGGAGGAGAACAACATCACGGGGCAAAACATCGGTGGCGGTAGCGGGAAGGACGGACGGGTTACCAAAGGCGACGTGCTGGCGTTTCTAAGCCGTCCCGCTCTGACCCCGGTGGCCGCGCCGTCAGCGGCGCGCGGGCCCGGACCCGATGCGGCGCGCGAGGAACGGGTGAAAATGACCCGGCTTCGTCGCACCATCGCATCCAGGCTGAAGGAAGCGCAGAACACTGCAGCGATGCTGACCACCTTCAATGAGGTGGACATGACTGCGGCGATGGCGCTTCGCGCGGAGTATCGCGACGCATTCGAGAAAAAGCACTCCGGCACCCGGCTCGGGTTCATGGGCTTTTTTGTCCAGGCCTGCATTGCCGCCCTTAAGGATTTCCCAGCCGTGAACGGCGAGATTGATGGGGATGATCTGGTCTACAAAAACTACGTCCATATGGGCATTGCCGTTGGTGGGGCGAACGGACTGGTTGTTCCCGTTGTTCGAGATGCCGATCAGATGAACTTGGCGCAGATCGAGCGAACGATCAGTGATTTTGGCCGCCGAGCCCGTGACGGCGCGCTTAAGCTAGACGAACTCGCCGGCGGCACGTTCTCCATCACCAATGGCGGCGTATATGGCTCGCTGATGAGCACGCCGATCCTGAACACGCCGCAATCCGCTATATTGGGGATGCACAAGATCCAGGACCGTCCCATGGCGATCGGTGGGAGAGTCGAGATCCGTCCAATGATGTATCTCGCTCTGAGCTACGACCACCGGATCGTCGACGGCAAGGAGGCAGTCAGTTTCCTTGTTCGTGTCAAGGAAGGCGTCGAGGACCCGCGAAGGCTACTCCTGGGTCTTTAATCACCAAGCGCGTATCCTTCCGTCGTTGTAACGGAAGGATACGCGATTTTCGGCCTAATCCTTGTACGACGGGTCAATCCGGTCTAGCTTCCGCAGCAGCGCTGGCCATGCGGAAACGACCTTGATCTCACCGGGCCGCCGCTCCCGGCGCGACGACATTTTCTCGTAGGTTTTCTCCGACACCTCTACCGGCGGAAACACCAGGTTCGTATTAGAAGATAGCGCCATGATCTGGGTCTGGCAGGATCGCTCCATTCGCCAGAGCAAGTTGAATGCTTCCCCGACCGACCGGCCGCAGACTAGAAGGCCGTGGTTTCGGAGAATCATGGCATTATCCTCCCCTAGATCTTTTACCAGGCGCTCCCTTTCACCCTTGTCGTCGGCGATGCCTTCGAAGTCGTGAAACGCCACATGGAGGAAGCGCATGGTCGTTTGCGCTATAGGCAGCAGACCGCATTCCATCGCCGATACCGCCATGCCAGCGGGGGTGTGCGTGTGGGCCACGCAGTCCACGTCATGCCTTGCGGCGTGTATCGCGCTGTGGATCACGAAACCGGCCCGGTTAACGCCGTATTCCGTAGCGTTGAACAGGATATTGCCGTCCAAATCGATCTTGAGCAGGCTTGAGGCTGTGACCTCCTCGTAGAGCATGCCGTATGGATTGATCAGGAAGTGGCCCTCCTCACCTGGGACCCGGCAGGAAATGTGGTTCGCCGTCATCTCCGTCATGCCGTATATCTCAGTCAGCCTATATGACGCGGCGAGTTGCACGCGCGCCGCCCACTCTTCGGGGGTGACGCTCTCGCGGACGGATCGGAGTACTTTTAAAGCCGGGGTTTGCAGGGCTGCGCTCATGCTTACACCTCCGTTTGTTGGAGCGGGCAGCATGGCGCCAAACGTGCAGGGACGCCAGGATCTCATTGCTAGGAGCTTGCCCCGGACCCGGCCGCAACAATGCAGAGTATTGCAGAGCAGGACAGTCTCACTGCCGGCTGGCGTCAGACCTTGAGCCGCCCTAACTATCAGCAAAACGCGAGTTGGAGTGTTTATGAGCGAGTCTTTCGACGTCATTGTCATTGGTGCCGGCCCCGGAGGCTACGTGTGCGCGCTGCGCGCTGCGCAACTTGGCATGAAGGTCGGCTGTGTCGAGCGGCGCGCTACATTGGGCGGCACCTGCCTCAACATTGGTTGCATCCCGTCCAAGGCCCTTCTGCAGTCGTCCGAGAACTTTGAGGAGGCGACGCACAGCTTCAGAGACCACGGTGTTATCATCGAAAGCGTCAAACTCGACCTCGCACGTATGCAGGCGCGGAAGGGCGAAGTCGTCTCCGCGAACGTCAAGGGTGTGGAGTTCCTGTTCAAGAAGAACAAGGTGACTTGGCTCAAGGGCGAGGCACGCCTGGCCGGGGAAGGACGCGTCGTTGTCGACGGCACTGAGTATACGGCCAAGAGCATTGTGATCGCCACAGGCAGCGAGAGCATTCCGCTGCCCGGTGTGGCGGTAGATGAGAAAACTATTGTGTCGTCCACTGGCGCACTGGAGCTAGATACAGTGCCAGGCCGCCTCGTCGTGATTGGCGGCGGCTATATCGGTCTGGAGCTCGGTAGCGTGTGGCACCGACTGGGGGCGGACGTTACCGTCGTTGAATTCCTGGACCGCCTGGTGCCCGGAATGGACATGGAGGTGGGCAAGGCCTTTGAACGTGTCCTTGGGAAGCAGGGCATCAAGTTTCGCTTGAAGACGAAGGTTATGCGAGCCGAGCAGACCGACTCCGGCATCCGGCTGACGATGCAGCCGTCCGAGGGCGGCGAACCGCAGACCCTGGAAGCGGACGTTGTGCTCGTGGCGATCGGGCGGCGGCCCTATTACGGTGGATTGGGCCTGGAAGAAGCCGGTGTCGCCCTGGATGACCGCAAGCGCATCGTGATCGATGCCCGCTATGCCACCAATGTCGCCGGCCTGTACGCGATTGGCGACGTCGTGACCGGTCCCATGCTGGCCCACAAGGCCGAGGAGGAGGGGGTTGCAGTGGCAGAAATTCTCGCCGGGCAAGCCGGGCATGTGAACTACGGCGTTATTCCGGGTGTGGTCTACACGTGGCCGGAAGTCGCGTCCATTGGCGCTACCGAGGAGATGCTGAAGGCGGAGGGCCGCGCCTACAATGTCGGAAAATTCCCGTTCACCGCGAACGGTCGGGCCCGCGCCATGGGAGCGACCGACGGGTTCGTGAAGATCCTTGCGGACAAGAGCACGGACCAAATACTTGGCGCCCACATCATCGGCCCAGACGCGGGCACACTGATTGCCGAAATTGCGACCGCAATGGAGTTTGGAGCCAGCAGTGAGGATGTGGCACGGACCTGCCATGCCCATCCGAGCCTGAACGAGGCCGTCAAAGAGGCCGCCCTTGCTGTCGAAGGCCGCGCCTTGCATATCTAGACGCTCTACTATCTCGGCAGATGGATCTGGCCGGTCTTCAACTCGGGCGTCAGGTAAAGTGGAACGGGTAGAAATTTTCCGGCGCACGTCCCCGTCGAGAGCATGCCGATGATCGCGAGCGCAGCCGCCTTCGTGATCACCCGCATGAACGGATCTGATTATCTTTATTCCAACGGTGCAGCGTTTGACGAAATCAGAAGTAGCGTTGGAGAAAGCTTCGATGGTCTAACGGTTGCCAATGATCCGGAGCTGTCGAAACGTGATGTCACAGAGCCAATCCAGGATCTCGACAACCCAAAGGTGTAAATCTACATTTAAGATTGTTGTTGGAGTTGCGGTTTCTGCTCAGGGCGTATTGGTATCGTCGATGTTATCCCGCCTACGCCGCTGTGCTCCTAGGGCCTCTTCCGCTAACCATAGTGTATACGCACAAAGATGCTGAGTCTTGCGAATCGCTTATGATGCCATGTTTTGCGCGCGGTGTCTCAGCTGCCGTGGCATATAGGCGTCCGAGCATCGCAGACGATACGATCGCAGCAATCTGCTCTATTATGGTGGTCTAACGAATGCTGAGTGGGCCTTGGTCCACCATCACGTATATCCTCAGCGCGGGCTGCCAGTGGGCCGCGCTGCCCAGCGGCATGTCCCGATCGATGCAAGGCCTGATGATGCAAGCCATCGTCCATACTGCCGAATTCCAGCACCACGACGGCGGCATGTTGCTTTTGGAGACGCTGTTCGGCTTATTTCCATTCCTGCCCAAGCTCTACGCCCACGGCGATTATCAAAAGCCCATGTTCCAGACCGGGCGAGCCAGGTCTGCCACCAAGTCAACGTCGAGCCGGTGAAGGGCTTCGCCGTGCCGCCGAAGCACTGGAGGTTGAGCGCACCACCAGCTGTCTCAACCGATGCTGTCGGCTGGCCAAGGACTGGGAATGCTTGAACCGCTCAGCTCTCGCCTTCCCGCGATGGGCATCAGTTCGCATCATGCCGCGAAAGCTATGCCCAAATCAGAATATGATCTCGGACCGACTCTGAATCCTTATCTAGACCCGCTGTCCAGCAAGTACCCTTGGCTACCAATCACCAATCCGATTCAGTATCCAGAAAAACGCGGAGAGCGTTTCTGTAGGAACGACTCAACGCCTTCTTTAAAGTCTCGTGTACCTCCTGCGACCTTCTGACTATCACGTTCAGCATTCAGCTGCTCGTCTAGCGTGTTGTTAGCTCCCTCCGTAAACATTCGCTTCATGAGCGTGAGGGCTGTTGTCGGTTGTCCCGCCAGATGCGTGGCAACTCGCATGGCTTCTTCAAACAATTTATCGTCCTCCACGACCCGCCAAATCATCCCCCAGGCTTCGGCCTGTTCCGCTGTTACGGGCTCGCCAAGCATGGCCATGCCACGTGCTCGGGCCTCGCCTGCGAGACGGGGTAGCAACCACGATCCTCCAGCATCGGGAACAAGTCCGATGTTAACGAAGGCTTGGACGAATTTGGCGGAACGGCTAGCGACGACGATGTCGCAAGCGAACGCTAAGTTCGCACCAGCGCCAGCGGCGATACCGTTCACCGCACATACCACTGGCAGACGTAGGTTCCGGATCCGCCGAATAAGGGGATTGAAGGTCCGTTCGAGAACATCCCCGAGGTCGACGTCATGGTCCGTTCCGACAGTTGCGGCCAGGTCGGCGCCTGCACAAAAAGCCCGCCCAGTCCCTGTCAGAAGTAGGGCTCGGCAACTGTGATCCGCATCAGCCTCATTGATTGCCGCAATCAGCTCTAGATGAAGGTCATCGTTGAACGTATTAAGCTTATCGGGTCGATTTAGTTTGATAACCCAGTGATCTCGGTATTTAGTATTGATTACTAGTGCCATTAGATCGTGACTAACCAAGTAGTTTGGGATCGGCGTTCCTGGAAGGCGTGTGCTACCTGGGTCGGGCAGCCGCTCCGGGCATGCTGGTAGCGGGATTATCGTCTAACGGCGCGATGATTGATAGCGTCCGGTTTGTCGGAAATCTTGCGTGTAGTCGAGGTGGTTACAATTACGCGGCTATGGTGGTGTTCTCGTTAGATACCGCGTCAATTGTGGTGAGATTAGTTCGGCCATGGCAGCACTTCTCGGAGGTCAACCGCTCGCTCGCCGCCTCTGTGTTTGGTTCGCGAGATCACCGGCGCATTTAGCGACCGATTGAATTACTATTGACTCGCCCAGCTCAAGATGTATGCGGACCCACACTTAGTGTCCATCCGGGAACATCTTGAGTCTGCTGAGTCGGTTGTGATTCACTCGACGGCGATCCGATTCGCAGGTAAGCGTAGTCTGGAGGCCGCCTACCGCCTGGTCTGCGCGCATGGAACACTGCCCTTGTTGGTGTGAGATTAGTGTCCGCTTGACGAGCTAAGTGGACACTTATCCGTTCGGTGACAGGGCGAGGGTGTGTGAGCGCAGGTCAGGATGAGTTGCCAGCCGTATCCCCCGAGCGGAGACGCACCCGCCGGTCTTGGTCGCGCGCGGAGAAACGCCGGATTATCGCCGAGGCGTTCCGTCCGGGCGCCTCGGCTGCCGATGTTGCACGGGGCTACGGGCTGAATGCCAATCAGCTGTTCAACTGGCGACGTGCGCTCGCAGTTCCAGCCAAGAGTAAGGGCGGTTCGGCAGCGAAGGCATCAACGGCAGCCTTAGCCTCCGCCGCCGGGATTATGCCGGTTGGCATCATCGTGGCGACGGGCGATGACGGGCAGACATTGGCCGCGGAACGCGCCGCTGCTGTGGCGCCGCTCGACCAGGGTGTGACGCGATATTCGCACGACGAGTGCGCCGGACTGATCGAGATCGATCTGGTGTGCGGGACGCGCCTGCGTGTGGATGCGTTCGTCGATGAACACGCGCTGCGGCGGGTGCTGTCGGTGTTGAAGGCGTCGTGATCTCGGTAGCACCAGGCACCAAGGTATATCTCGTGTGTCAGCCGGTCAGCATGCGCCTGGGCTTCGACGGCCTGGCGGCGCGCGTCTCGCAGCTGCTGCTTGCCGACCCGTTCTGCGGCCACCTTTTTTTGTTCCGGGCCAAGCGTGCCGACTACCTGAAGATCTTGTATTACGACGGGTCCGGACTGTGCCTGTTTGCCAAGCGCCTCGAGAGTGGCCGCTTCGTCTGGCCGCCGATCGTCGACGGCCAGATGACGCTGACACCGGCTCAGCTGGCGCTGCTGCTCGAGGCGATGGATTGGCGCCGGACCGTTGCCCTCGAGCCGCCGCGCAAGCCGGTGATGGTTTGACCAGGAGCGGCATTATCGTCGGATTGCGCAACGGAATGATTGTACGCGACGAGCGATTCCGGTAGGATTTGCTCATGTCTTTGGCGATCCAGCCCCTGCCGGACGATTACGACGCGCTGCGCCGGTTTGCCGCAGATCTGCAGGCCGAGTTGGCGCGCAAAGACATCGAGATTACCGCGCGCGATGCCGAGATCCACGCCAAGACGCTGCATATCGAGAAGCTGAAGATGCAGCTGACCGTGCTGCGCCGGGCACGGTTCGGCCGTTCCTCCGAGAAGCTCGACCGCGAGATCGAGCAATTGGAACTGCTGATCGGCGAGCTCGAGGAAGAGCAGGCCGAGGAAAAGGCGCGCGCCGGGGTTGCCGATACCGAGCTGGACGACCCGGCGGACGACCAACCATCCGCAAGCCCTCGGGCCCGACACCGGAGGCGCCGCGCCAAGTTCCCCGAGCACCTGCCGCGCGAGACCGTCACCCACGAACCCGCCTGCACCTGTCCCGGCTGCGGCAGCACGATCTTCAGCCGTGTCGGCCAAGACGAGCGTGAAGTGCTCGAATACACCCCCGCCAGCTTCAAAGTGATCGAGCATATCCGGCCGAAGCTGAGCTGCCGCGCCTGCGAGACCATCGTCCAGGCGCCGATGCCGTCGCTACCCATCGAGCGCGGGTTGCCGGGGCCTGGTCTGCTGGCCCACATCGCCATCTCGAAGTTCTGCGACCACCAGCCGCTGCACCGGCAGAGCGAAATCTATGCCCGCGAGGGCATCGAGCTCGATCGCGCGCTGATGGCCGACTGGATGGGCAAGGTGGTGTTCCTACTGACCCCGCTCGCCGAAGCGATCGGCCGCCACATCCGTGCAGGCGAGGTGTTTCATGCTGACGACACCACGGTGCCGGTGCTCTCGCCGGGCCTGGGCAAGACGGCGACCGGGCGGCTTTGGGTGGTGGTCCGCGACGAGCGTCCATGGGGTTCGTCGGTTCCGCCCGCCGTGTTCTATCGCTACTCCCCGGATCGCAGGGGCATCCACGCCGACGCGCTGCTCGGCGAATGCCGCGGCTTTCTGCATGCCGACGGTTATGCCGGGTTCGACCGACTCTACCGGCCGACCACCCCGGGCGGGAACGGGCCGCTGATTGAGGTCGCCTGTTGGAGTCACTTCCGCCGCAAGCTCTACGACGTGCATCACGCGACAGCATCCCCGATCGCGCTCGAGGCCTTGGAGCGGATCGCCGCGCTGTTCGCCGTCGAGAGTTGCGTCAACGGGTGCGTGCCGGACCGCCGCCGCGCCGCGCGAGCCGAGCATGCCGCGCCGCTGTTGGAGCAACTGAAGACGTTCCTGGAAAGCTCGCTCACCAAGATCAGCGGCAAGAGCGACTTGGCCAAGGCGATCCGCTACGCACTGTCGCGATGGAAGGCGCTGGTTCGTTATGTCGGCGATGGTCGCCTCGAAATGACGAACAACGCTGCCGAACGGGCCATGCGCATCCCGGTTCTTGGAAGGAAGAACTACCTGTTCTGTGGATCCGATGCCGGAGGACAACGGGCTGCTTGCCTCTACACCATCACTGCAACCGCAAAGCTGAACGGCCTCAATCCCGAGGCCTATCTGGCCGACGTTCTCGGGCGCATTGCAGATCATCCCATCAACAAGATCGACGCCCTGCTCCCCTGGTTCTGGACAAAGTAGCCCCCACAAGGTCAGCCCGCTCGCACCAAAACCGCGGCCGTCAGCGCACGCTTACATTCGCAGGACGCCGACGATGTGGACCACCGAGAACCGCGGTCGCTACGATCGCCGAAAGCTTCGCTATCCCAGTGACCTGACCGACGAAGAGTGGGCGCTGGCTGCTCCATTGATCCCATCAGCCAAGCGGGGTGGCAACAAGCGGACAGTCAATGTGCGTGAGGTCGTCAACGGCCTGATGTACATCCTCAGCACGGGATGTCAGTGGGCGGCGATCCCGAAGGACCTTCCTCCGCGCAGCACGCTGCACGACTACTTCGCCCGCTGGGATCACGACGGCACCCTCGGTCGCCTGCACCACATACTGTATGTGAAATGCCGGGAGATGGCTGGGTGCGATGCCAGTCCGACAGCAGCAATCATTGACAGTCAGAGCGTGAAAAGCGCTGAAAAAGGGGGCCCTGCATCGACCCGCCTGGCTATGACGGCGGCAAGAAGATCAAAGGTAAGAAGCGCCACGTCCTGGTAGACACCCAAGGTCTGCTCCTTCACGCCATCGTCCATGCCGCCGACATCCAGGATCGTGACGGGGGCGTGCTCCTGATGGCGACCGTGTTCGGCCTCTATCCTTTCCTGCTCAAGCTCTACGCCGATGGCGGCTATCAGGGGTCACAGTTCCAGAGCGGTCTGAAGCAGGTCATGCGTCATGTCGACGTAGAGATCGTCAAACGATCCGATGTGGCGAAAGGCTTCACCGTCCTGCCGAAGCGCTGGATCGTCGAGCGCACGATCGCCTGGCTTAACCGGTGCCGCCGTCTGGCCAAAGATTGGGAATGCCTGAACCGAAAAGCCCTCGCCTTCCTGCGTCTCGCGTCCATTCGGCTTATGCTGCGAAAGCTATGTCAGAAAACGACTTGATCCCGGATGGACTCTTAGAATTCAAGCAAGTTGTCGCGGAACTGCCTGTGCGCATACGCGCGGCGCACTAGCCCGCGCTGCTGCAAGGCCGGGACCAGCCCGTCGGTGATCTCGGCGACACTTTTGCGACTGACATTGGGCAACGCGATCAAGAATCCGTCGCCACCCACCTCCTGCATTGCATCGTCCATCTGCGCAGAGACCGAGTCCGGCGTGCCGACGAAATCGAGCGACCCACCGGTGCTGCTATGGGCGATCACCGCCTCACGTAGGGTCTTGCCGCCAGCCTTGCGAATGAAGTTCTGCAAGCTCGATTGATGGCCGTTGGTGGTCAAATCGGCGATCGGCGCATCCAAGTCGTGACTGGAGAAGTCGATGTTGGTGGTCCAGCCGATCTGCGCCATGCAGCGGTCCAGATTGACGGCGGCGTCCACGGCGCGCTTGTCCGCAAGCTCCCGGGCGCCGGCTTCCGTGTCTGCCAGGATGGGGTAGACCATGAACAGGATCTTGCACGTGTCCGGATCACGGCCGTAGAGCGCCATCTGGGTACGGATGTCGTTGCGATAGTCCTTCATGCCGTCGATGCCCTTCGGGTGGGCTACAATGGTGTCGGCATAGCGCGCTGCGATTGCGCGCCCCTTAGGCGAGCCACCGGCCTGCGCGATTACCGGGCGGCCCTGCGGCGTCGGGCCGGAGTTTAACGGCCCGCGGCTGCGATAGAACTGTCCGGCATGGTCGATCGTGTGCACCTTGTCCGGATCGATCAGCACGCCGGTTTTGCGGTCCGCCACGATCGCGCCGGGTTCCCAACTGTCCCACAGCCGGGTCACCACATCGATGTACTCGGCCGCCATCTCGTAGCGCGTATCGTGCTCGGGAAGGTGGTCCAGGCCGAAGTTCTGGCCAGACAGATCCGACGACCCGGTCACCATGTTCCATCCAGCCCGTCCGGCCGAAACCTGATCCAGCGTGCCGACGATTCGGGCCGTCAGATAGGGATGGTAGGCGAAGGTCGATAGAGTTGGCACGATCCCTATCCGCGTGGTTGCGGCGGCCATCAGGCTCGCGATCACGGTCGGCTCTTGGCGCGGGATCGACATGCCGTTTTTGAGGAAGATATCGCGCCGGTTCTGCCAGTTCTGCCCGACATAAATCGAGTCCTCCAGCAGCAGGTAGTCAAACCCGGCCCGTTCGATGTTGCGCGCGAGGTCGAGGAACATGGATGCGGACATCCACTCCTCGCTGATGTTGCCGGTCCAGTCGGCCCCCCAGGCCTGGATTGAGGAGCCTTGCAAGAACCAGGCGAGGTGAAATGGATTTGCTGTCATGGGCAGTGCTTCCTTAGATCAAGTGGGCAAAGATTACGCGCTGTGACAGGGGCCCAGGTGCCGGCAATCCGTGCAGGGGTGATGGGACGGCATAGGCCGGCCGTGTGCCGCGATCCTGTAATGGATAGCGTGGCCTCAGCAATGCCCGTGCCGCGGCAGGCATGTGGATCATTCGCCGGACCGCATAGTTCAGGTCCGCATAATCCAGCAGGGAGCGACGACCGGTTGAGTTTGAGGTGTCCGCACGCAGGAGAATGGCGGCTGAGATGGGACGGTCATGGTCGACCTGCGTTACAGGACTATCTGTATTCCGTTGACCAGTCTATGGCCGACAAAGACAACGAAGGCGGCGCCATCGCGGCCGCACCATCCGGAGAACCTTCTAACCTACGCGGAGTTGGTCGGCGGCTTGGCGGCCTGAACGTCAAGGGATCATGCGGTCAGGCCTGTTCGGGCGCCAGTTGCCGGAGTCGTACGGCCGTGATGATCATGATGACGGTGGCGCCGATGGCCGCGCCGACCAGGACCGGGCTCAGCCAGCCCAGCCAAGCCAGCGGGCCCATCAGATACAGCGCATCGTCCGGATCGAACCCCCATCGGCCGGAATAGGCCTTCGTATCGGGTGGACTGCGCCGCTCCAGCCACTCGGAGAAGATGCCGGCGAGCATGATCGACATCGCGGCGATCAAACCCAACGGAACCGACCAGAACCCTAGCCAGCTATGCCGCAAGCCGACGCCTATGGCGGCAAAGAACAGCGAGTTGATCAAGGTGTCGGTGTAGTAGTCGTAGGTGTGACCGCCGGGGCTCATCAGCTTACCGAGACGCGCCAACTCACCGTCGACGCGGTCTAGGAAGGCGGAGACGAGCCACAATGCGCCGCCCCAGATCATGCCGGGATGGCTGCCCAAGGCGAAACAGACGCAGGCCGCCAGCCCCGTCAGCAGCCGCAGCGTGGTGAGGTGGTTCGGACGGATCCGCGTCCCGATCATCGGCCGCACCAGCGGCCGGGCCATCAGATGCGTCCAGGACTCGCCGCTCATGGCGACACCTCGAGAGCGGTCCTATCCGTGCTGGCCGGCCCGGCACTGAGCAGCCGCCAGGTGACTAGGCCGGGCACGCCCAGCACGACCTCCCGCAGGCGCTTCATCAGGGATAGCGCGATGGCCAGTTCCGGCGAGAGATCGAAGGCCTGGCAGATCACGATGTAGCCTCCTTCTTGAATGCCCAGTGCACCCGGGACGGCGAAGCCGGCCGCTTTCAGAGCTTGCCCCAGGCTCTCGATCACCATCCCGTTGCCGAGGCTGGTGTCATGGCCGAGGAAGTGAAGCGCCAGGCACACTTCGACCCCGCCGAGTAGCCACGACAGGCTGTGCCAGAGCATCGACACCAGTACGCGCCTCGGCCGGCGGTAGCATGCCAGCAACGCCTGATGCAGGCCCTCCACTTGGGCCGTGCCCGCCCAGCCCAAGCTGCGGCCGATCCGTATCAGCGCCTTCTCGAACACCAGGGCCAGCCCGAACCACTGCGCACCGAGGAACCCGCCCGCGACCAGCGCCGCGACCAGGACGAAACCCACCACGTAGCTCGTCAGCCCGCCGCCGCCGACGCTGTGCAACAACAGGCCGAGCCCGAGCAGGGTGAACAAGATCTGCGTCACCATCTCCATCGTCAGATCCGCCACCGTGCCGGCAATGGCGGGGGCGAGGGGGACGCCGCGGCGCTGTAACAACCGTGCGGCAACGAATTCGCCGCCGACTTGCGCGACGGGGAGCAGGTTATTCACCGCCTCCCGAATCCATCGCAGCACGCAGTAGCGGCCGAGCGTGGGGCGCTGCGGCATCGGCCCGGCGATGTCGCGCCAACCCGCAGCGGAAAACGCGACCTGCACGAGGTGGGCGGAGATCACCGCGGCGATGCCGAACCATCCGGCCTGGCCGATCAGGTCCAGGATGCGGCCCACTCCGTAGCTGGCGAGCAGCCATACCGCCAAGCCGAGCCCGGCAAGCCCGGCGATCAGGACGCTGATCCTCATTGCGGCCGATCCGTGGTCCGATCCTGGCGCTGGCCAATCATTCGAATTACTACGGCAGCATGCTCGATGCCACGACGACTCTGCTGCTGACACCCGGCCCGCTGACCACCTCTGCCGCCACGCGGGCGGCGCTGGATCGCGATTGGGGCTCGCGGGACGGTGCCTTCATCGCCCTGTCGGAGGCCATCCGCACGCGCCTGGCCGCACTCGCAGGGGTGGCGGGCACGCATGTGGCGGTGCCGATCCAGGGCAGTGGCACCTTCGCCGTGGAGGCGGCAATCGGATCGCTGGTGCCGCGCGACGGCAAATTGCTGGTGCTGGTGAACGGCTCGTACTGCCGCCGCATCGCTGCGATGGCGCGCCGTCTCGGCCGCTTGGGGGGTGTGCTGGAGGTGGCGGAGGACCAGGTGATCGACCCCGCTGCCGTCGCCGCCGCGCTGGCCGCCGACCCGGCGCTCACCGACGTGGCGCTGGTGCATTGCGAGACCACCAGCGGGCTGCTGAACCCGCTGGGGCCGATCGCCGCCGTGGTCCGGGCCGCGGGGCGCCGGCTGATCGTGGACGCGATGAGCTCCTTCGGCGCGGTGCCCATCGATGGTGCCGCAACGCCGTTCACGGCCCTGGTCGGCTCGGCCAACAAGGGGCTGGAGGGCGTGCCCGGCCTCGGCTTCGTCATCGCCGAAACCGGCCATCTGGCCCGCTGCGAAGGCAATAGCGTCAGTCTCAGCCTGGATGTGTGGGAGCAATGGCGCGGCTTCGAGACGACCAAGCAATGGCGCTTCACCCCGCCGGTCCAGGTCGTGGCCGCCTTGTCCGCGGCCCTCGATCAGCTCGAGGCCGAAGGGGGCATCGCGGCCCGCCATGCCCGCTACCGAGCCAATTGCGACCTGCTGGTCCGTGGCATGCGGGATTACGGCTTCGAGACCTACATCGACCCGGGGATCCAAGCGCCCGTCATCGTCACCTTCCGCATCCCGCCCGGCGGCTGGTTCGTGTTCGACCGCTTCTACGCCTTCCTGGCAGGGCGTGGCGTGGTGATCTACCCGGGAAAGCTCACCCAGGAACCAAGCTTTCGCATCGGCTGCATCGGTGCGGTCGGCCCGGCGGACATGACGCGCGCCATGACCGCGATCGGCGCATTCATGGCGGAGCATGGCCCGGATCAGGCCGCGCGCTGACGCAGGAATGCGCGGAACCGCTGGGCCACCTCGTGCGGTGCGATCGTCGGGCGGCCGAGAACCTTCAGTGAGCCCGGCTGGATGCGCACGTGCAGCAGAGCCGGCCCGGTTGTGGCCAGCGCCTGTGCAAAGGCCGTCTCGAACCCGGCGGCGCTGTCGCAGGTGAAGGCGTGGGCGTAGCCGCAAGACAGGGCGACGCCGGCGAAATCCACCAAAGGTGAGACCGTCGCCTGACCGCCCGTGGAGTCGTGCACGCCGTTGTCCAGCAGAACGTGAAGCAGACCCGGCGGCCGATACGCGCCGATCGTCGCCATGGCACCGAGCTTCATCAGCGCCGCGCCATCGCCGTCCAGCACGACCGTGCGCCGCCCCGTGGTCAGGGCCACGCCAAGCCCCATCGGGGCCGCACAGCCCATCGAGCCTACCTGATAGAGATGCTGCTCCCGGTCGTGCAGGGTGAATAGCTCGCGCCCCGCCTTGCCCGTGGTGACGATCACCGGCAAGTCGTCGGGCACGGCCGCCAGCATGCGCTCGAGGATCGCGATCCGGGTCGGACGCTCGCCACCCTCGGCGAGGTCAATGCGCTGACCGGGGGCCGGCGGAGTCCGGGCGGGCTCGTCCAGCCCCTCTTCGCGTAGGCTGTCCTTGGCCATCACCAGGGCGAACGGCAATCCGGTCCGCGCCATCGCCGCCTGGGCCGCGTCGAGCGCCGGCTGGAGCCCCTCGGCGTCGGTCGGGAAGGGGCGGTGCTCCAGCTCCATCGTGCTGAGCAGGGTCTGGGTGATGCGGCCCATCAACTCGTGCTGCGGCTCGTCGTTCAGCCCGGGCTGGCCGCGCCAGGTTACGATCAGCAGGGTCGGGATGCGGAATGGCGTGTTCAGCGACGTCAGCGGGTTGACCGCGTTACCCAGGCCGGAGTTCTGGCACATCACCGCAGTCTGCCGCCCCGCCAGCCACGCCCCGGCCGCGATCGCCACCGCCTCGCCCTCGCTGGCGGCAGCGACGTAGTCGAGCGCCGGGTCACTGGCGACCCGGTTGATCAGCGGCGTCAGGAACGAGCAAGGAACGCCGGTGTAGAAGTCGATCCCGCTCCGACCGGCGGCCTGCAGGAAGGTCGGCGCGTCCAACATCAGGAGAAGTTCCGCGCCGCCGCCAGGTCAGTCGCCGTGTCGACGTCCAGCCAATGCCCGGTGATGTAGTGCACGGCGACACCGCCCCGCCCGATCAGCCGTTGCAGCAGGGCCGGCAGGTCCGCCTTCGCCAGGACGCCCTCGGCCTGCATGGCGGCCAACTCCTCCCGCACTAGCTCGGTGCCCTTCGCGCTCAGATGCAGCAGGCCGATCCACTCGCCGGCGGCGGCGGCGGGCTGTGCCTCGACCGCGGTCAGTTGGGCGGGGAGGTCGTCCAGATAGGCGACGGTATCTTGCCGGTCCGCGGCGACCAGGTCCCGCGGGTTGGCAGTGGCCCACTTGCTGGCATCGACCACGATCGTCACGTCAGCGGCGGAGGCGAGCAAGCCCTCCAGGATGTAGCGGCGGAATAGCACGTCGCCGTAAACCACCACCGCCTCGCCGTGGACGTTGGGTAGCGCGCACGCCAGGGAAGCGGCCTCGCCAGTTTCGGCATAGGCGTAATTGTCCACCACCCCGAACCCGTCCGGCAGGATCTTTTCCCGGCAATAGCCGCGCACCACCGTCACGTCGCCGACGCCGCCCTCGTTGAGTGTGCTCAGCAGCCGGTGCAGCAGCGGCTTGCCCCGCACGTCCACCATGCATTTCGGCAGCTCCGCCGTGACGTCGCCCAGGGCCGAGCCGCGCGACGCCCCCAGCACCACGCCGTGCACGTTGCGGCTCACCGGCAGATAGCGCTCGCTCGCCTCCTCCAGCTCGTCGTTGCCGGTCAGCTTGAAGATTTCGCGCACGCTGGTCAGACGGTCCTCCACGTCCATCAGCGACTGGCTCGCGGCGATGCTGCGCGCCGTCTCCCGCATGGCCGAGATCGAGGCGCGGACTAGGTGGTTTGCCCAGATGATCGTGGAAATGCCGGCCTGGCGGAACGTGTCGGTCGGCGTGGCATAATACATGGTGGGCACGATCACGATCGGGCAGCGACGATCCCAGCGGGCCATGAACCCATTGATCTCTGCCGCATCCTTGCGCTTGGAATGCACCAGGATCGCATCCGCCCCGGCCGCGTGATAGGCCTCGGCCCGGCGCAGCGCCTCGTCCATGGAATGCCCGGAGATCAGTGCCTCGGTGCGGGCAACGATGGAGAACTTGTCGTCGGCCTGCGCATCCTTGCCGGCGCGAATCCGGCCGCAGAACTCCGCCGTGTCGGCCAACGACTGCCTCTCTCCAAGGAAGGAGTTGGTCTTGGGAAACAGCTTGTCCTCGAGGCACACGCCCGCGATGCCGCGCTCCCCCAACTTGCGGACCAGGCGGCGCACGTTGTTGAAATTGCCATAGCCGGTGTCGCCGTCGACCAGGATCGGCAGCGTGCTCGCGTCGGCCATGTATTCGAGCACGTCCAACACCTGCGTCCACGACGCCTCGTTGTTGTCGCGCACGCCGAGTGAGGCGGAGATCGACAGGCCTGATGCCCAGATGCCGGCGAAACCGGCCTCCTCGACGATCTTGGCCGATAAGCCGCTATGGGCCTCCATCAAGAAGCTCAGATCGGGCGCGTCGAATAGGGCGCGAAGCCGCGCAGGCCGGGATGGCGACGGCATGCGATGGTCTCGCCTGCTGGTGTCTTGCAGGGAGACGATGTTGTCTGGCACGTTGGTAGACTCCCATAGGCCCGGCAGCCCGGCTGCGGGCTCCCGGGCTGGTCACAGGCTTTCATAATCATTAAATGATACTGACACAATGACGTCACAATCGCCCCCAGCCAAGCCGTGGCCGGCTCCGCCACACGCCATCATCCTTGCGGCCGGTGTCGGGCGCCGTCTCGGGCCGCAGAACCTCGAGGCGCCGAAGGTGCTGCTGGCGTTCGACGGTGCGAGTCTTCTGGAACGCCACCTCCGGATCCTCCGGCAGGCCGGCATCGCCGAGGTGACGATCGTGGTCGGCTACGCAGCCGACCAGATCCGGTCGGCGCTGCCGCTTGTGTCCGAGGGGCTGACCGTCCACACGATCGAGAATCCCGACTTCCGGGAGGGCAGCGTCGTGTCGCTTTGGGCCGCACGGGGCGTCTTGCGCAGCGGTGCGCCTATCATCCTGATGGACGGCGACGTGTTGTACGACCATCGCCTGATGGCCCGCCTGGTGGCCAGCCGCCACGCCGATGCCTTACTCCTCGACCGCGAGATCGAACCGGGCGACGAGCCCGTCAAGTTGTGCGTCCGCGATGGCGCGATCGTCGATTTCCGCAAGAAGCCAACGGAAGCGCACGATTTTTACGGCGAATCCGTCGGCTTCTTCCGCTTCACACCACAAACGGCCGCCGAGTTGGCCGACCGCGCCGATGCCTATGTCAACTCCGGCCGGCGTGGCATGGAATACGAGGAGCCCATTCGAGACATGATGATGCAGAGTGCGCCGGACCGGTTCGGGTTCGAAGACGTCACCGGGCTGCCATGGACCGAGATCGACTTTCCAGAGGACGTGCTGAAAGCCACCGCCCTTCTGCCGGAGCTTGCCGCATGAGCGCGGCGCTACAGGCCAGCCGGGTCGGCGACCGTGGCCCGACCGCGGCCGAGCAGGCATCGATGCAGCGCGACGGCTACCTCGTCGTGCCTGGCTTCTTCGACGCCAAGCAAACGGTGGACCTGCTGCGCTGGACCGAGGCGTTGGAGCAGGCACCCGAGCGGCCCGGCCAGCACTGGGTGTATCACGAGGACAGCCTGACGGAGCCGGGACGCCGGGTCATCCAGCGCATCGAGAATTTCTGCCCCTATCACCAGGGGTTCGACGACATCGTCCGCAACGGCGGCCTGTCGCTCTGGACGGGAGCGCTGATGGGTGGCCCCGTCGTGCTGTTCAAGGACAAGATCAACTTCAAGATGCCCGGCGGCCCAGGCTTCAAGGCGCATCAGGACCAACAGGCCGGGTGGACGCGATACGCCCCCATCTTCGTCACCGCGCTGGTCACGCTCGACGCCGCGACGCTGGAGAATGGCTGTCTCGAGATGGTGCCTGGCCGTCACCGGGAGGGGTTGATCGGCGAGGAGTGGAATCCGCTCGATGAAACCGGTCTGGCGCTGCACGCCGTACCGACGGCACCCGGCGACGTCATTTTCTTCGATAGCTTCGCCCCCCACGCGTCGAAGCCGAACTTCACCGACAAGCCGCGGCGGATCTTGTACCTGACGTACAATCTCGCCAGCGAGGGGGACTACCGCGAACAATACTACGCCGACAAGCACGCGGCCTTCCCGCCCGACGTGGAGCGTGACGGCAGCACGAGCTACGTCTTCCGCGTGTAGCGCACCGACGGCTACACCGTGCTGGGCTACGGAACTGGCGCGCTGGCGGCGAGCCGCAAACTCGCACTGACACATTGCGAGTTGGGTTGCGCTTGCGGTTCGGCGTAGCCGCAGCGGACCGGGTGGCCTTCGCCGCAACCACGGTAGCATTCTCGCCCAGGCCACATCGCCCAACAGATCGCCGAATACAACGAACGCAACGACGCCGCAGGTCAGCCCCACGATCGCGGTCCCCAACCTCCTTTAGCCGAGAGTGTTTGGCTGGTCCTGGGTCTTGCGAAACCCAAGGCTTCCGGCCTCGGCACCGTAAAATTAATCGACGCCCGGTAAGATATTGCTCCCAGTAGCGGTTCCGTGACCGTCCCGCTACTGGATCGGGGACGGCGTCATCGTTCGGTCGGGTTGCCGGTCGAGAAAGCGCGATGCGGAGCGGGATCCAACGCCCAAGCGCCTACCGGCACCTTATATGCTCACCTTTAATCTCGGGAGCTTCGCGTCGTGTGCCAAAGCGGGTCGACGAGCATTCACGGCGAGATACCAGTGTGTCCATGATGGGGTTCAATTGCGTCAGGTGAAACCTCGGACATCTCGCCATCGAACCGCAACTAGTTACACGACCGGCACGTTCTTGTGACTTGCGGGGACTAAGTGAGCGGAGCGCTACGGTTGGATTGATATGTCACGCGAGCAGAACACGTGCAGCCCACGCCGTGAGCCTCACGGAGCCGGCGACCGCATGCGCAGCCTGCGAAGCCACGCGTTCTCACGTGCGGCTACTCCAAAATAGGACAAGCGACGCTATCATCACTAGACTACCGGTGCTTGCCGGGCGGACATCTCACTAACGGCGCGTTCGCGCGCCAGGAGCACTACAATGGCCGCGCCGACCAAACCACCGCAACACTTTCAATACTTCTTCATCATGATTGCGCTGCTGGGGGTTTTCCTATTCCAGGATTACATGTCCGGTTTCGGCGAAAAGGCTCAAACTCTCCCCTACAGCCAGTTCCAGGATATGCTGCACACAGGCAAGCTCGAAAATTTGGTCGTCAGTGCAAACCGCATCGACGGCAGCATCAAGTCGCCTGAAAAAGGTAAGCCGGCGAAATTCAGCACGATCCGGATTGATCCAGCCCTGGCCCAAACGCTATCGGCCGATCACGTGACGTTCTCAGGCAGTCCGCCAGCCGGTTGGTTCAGCAGCGCGCTCGGTTGGCTTGCGCCACTCGCGCTGTTTTGGGGTATGTGGTTCGTGATTGGAAGGCGAATGGCTTCCGGCACGGGAGGCGGCCTTGGGAGCGGCCTGGGCGGGCTGATGAATCTCGGACGCAGTCGCGCGCGGGTCTATGCGGAGAGCGACACGAAGACGCGGTTCGTCGATATGGCCGGTGCAGACGAAGCAAAAGACGAACTCATGGAGATTGTCGAATTTCTGAAGGCGCCAGAACGGTATGGCCGTCTCGGCGCCCATATTCCCAAGGGCGTGCTCCTGATCGGTCCTCCCGGAACGGGTAAAACTCTCCTCGCGCGGGCAGTTGCCGGCGAGTCGGGCGTGCCGTTCTTCTCCATCGCCGGATCGGAGTTCGTCGAGATGATTGTCGGGGTCGGCGCCTCCCGCGTTCGCGACATGTTCACCCAAGCGCGGGCAAAGGCACCGGCGATCATCTTCATCGATGAGATCGATACCCTGGGCGGCGCCCGCAGCGGCCCGTCCATGGGCGGGCACGACGAGAAGGAGCAGACACTGAATCAGTTGCTCTCGGAGATGGACGGCTTCGACCCGGCGAGCGGGCTGGTCATCATCGGCGCGACCAATCGGCCGGAAGTGCTGGATCCGGCACTGTTGCGGCCGGGCCGGTTCGACCGCCAGGTGCTTGTTGACCGCCCCGACCGGAAGGGCCGCAGTCAGATCCTGGAGATCTACCTGGACAAGATCACCGTAGCACCCGGCGTCGAGGCGGACGCCGTTGCTCAATTGACTCCGGGCTTCACAGGGGCGGATCTTGCGAACCTCGTCAACGAGGCCGCGCTGCTGGCCACCCGTCGCGACGCCGACGCAGTGGCGTTACCGGATTTCGAGGCGGCAATCGAACGGCTGGTTGCAGGCCTCGAGAAGCGCAATCGCCTGCTCAGCCGGCACGAGCGCGAGATCGTGGCCCATCATGAAATGGGGCACGCAATCGCCGCGATGGCGATGCCGGACATGGATCCGGTGCATAAAATCTCCATAATCCCGCGCGGTATCGCTGCACTTGGCTACACGATGCAACGTCCGCTGGAGGATCGGTTCCTCATGAGCCAGGACGAGCTTGTGCATCGCATGGTGGTGCTGCTATCCGGCCGCGCCGCTGAAGAACTGGTTTTCGCGCAGATTTCCACGGGTGCTTCGGATGACTTGATGAAGACAACCGATATCGCTCGCAGCATGGTCGTTCGTTTCGGCATGGACCCGGCTTTGGGTCAAGTGTCCTACGAGCCTGAGCGCAGTCGAATGATGCCGACCCGCGACGTCCAACCGCGTTTCTACAGCGACGAGACGGCGTTTCGTATCGACGAGGCCGTACACAACATTGTCGAAGACGCCTATCGTCGCGCCCAGTTCATCCTCAACAACAATGAGGATCTCCTGCGTCGATCGGCTGCGGATTTGCTCGAACGCGAGACCCTCGTCGGGGAGCAACTGGAGGCGATCGGCAAGTTGGTCGACCGGTCGAGTGTGCCCCCGGCGGACAGACTGCTTGCGGCGCCTAAGGCAGCTGAGTAAGGGGATGCCGTTGCGGGCGTGGGAACAAGTTGCGTGATTTCCGCTTCCAACTCGCCTATCCGGCGGGCGGCTGCCTTGGCGGCTCGGTTTGCCTCCCGGCTTTTCGACTTCAACGCGGCGTTTGCGCCTTCCAGCTTCTCGATCTGCGCCCGCAATTCGCCCTTGCTCGGAGGCGGTATCCTCACGGCAAACCTTCGCGGGTATCGTTTTCGCGGATCGAGCCACTGTCGTCTCCTATGGCCATCGCACCCGACGCCACGGTCTCTACCTCGCCAGCGAATGCTAGCCGATCGAGGCTCGTCAGGTCACCAGCGCATCATACCGCCTTTGGATTCCCAAGCAGGAAGAGAACGACTCGTATCGCTCGGTTGCTTTCACGCTCGTGAACGCCGCCACGCGCCCGGCGTGACGCCGACGACTCGCTCGAACACTCGGCCAAAATGGCTTTGGTCCGCGAAACCGCACGCCAATGCCGCTTCGGCGAGCGGGGTCGAGCTGCCGCTCAACAGATCCTTGGCGCGAGCCACTCGGCGGTGAAGCAGCCAGCGATGCGGCGGCTGTCCGGTGGACTGTTTGAATGCGCGGGCAAAATGACTGGCCGACAAGCCGCATGCCGCGGCAACCGTCGAAAGCGGTATGTCGGACTGGATATGCGCTTCGAGCATCTCCTTGGCACGATGTTCCTGCCAGTGCGACAACCCTCCCCGCACCACCCGCGGCGCCGCCTCCATGGCTCCGTATTTGCGGCCGATATGGGCGAGGAGAGACAGGGCCAAATGGTCCACGAATAATCCGAATGCTGCCTTGGGCGTGTCGATCGCAGGCAACATGCACGAGATCAGACCATGAACAACGGTGTCTTCCGAGATTGCGCCATGGACCACGCCAATGCGTTTAACCCGCACCGCGCCGAACTCGTCCGAAAGCTCGTCGAGCGCGGCCCGGGGCACAAAGATCCGCACCACGTCGAGCGGATCGACAATACTGATTGCCAGAACCCGTTGAAGGTCGTAGAGGCTGATCGAACCAGGAGGGCACCTCGGTACGGGCACGGGTTTGCCGTCCAGCCATAGCCGGTGCGCCGATAACTCCCGTAAGTGCAGCCGGAAGATCCAGGCGTCGTCGCGGGGCAATTCCGCGTGGTCGTCCCGTGCGGCGGCAGTGCTTTTCAGGCGCGCGATGGTCATCGGCGCTTTCACGGAGCTGAACCGCAGCACCGGAGGCGGTGGGATCCCGAGATGGGCAATGACCGATCCGGAGACGCTGCCTCGAGTCTTCTGCTTTCTGGCTTGGTCGCTCGGCCGCATGTTCATGACGCGCTCCAGTCCTTTGCCGCCGGACGCTGGCAGCCGCCCGGACCGAGGGCGAGTTAATCGATGCGAACGATAACAGACGGTTTTGCGGCGCCGCAGCAAGCCCAGGTCACGTCTATTCACATCGTTTCACGTCTCCTCAGGCGAGCCGCCGGGCTGAGGAAGCCATTGTGTGCGCACGGTCTGCTCGGACCAGCCGCGAATCCCGGGAGTCCACGAACATGGCGGTCCAAACGGTCCTAGACGGATGGGGCTGCGGTACGGAGTTGCAGTGCCCGGCGCCGGCATACTGGCCCGTGCTCCAGCTGGCGGAAAAGTCACCCGGGCCGTGCGTCAGGCCGCGCAGTTTTTAGCCGCGATCGGCCGGATCCGCACGCATTCCTGCGGGAACGGCGCATCGAACGGGCAGAGCTCACGCTGGCAACGGGGCTGAATAGTGCGATCGAAGTGGAACTGAGTGTCGGCTTTAAGACCCAGGCCCATTTCACGACCGTGTTTGAGCGGTTGACCTGCACCACGCCCGCGCGGTGGCGGCAACAGCGCCGGCATTGCGCGACACCCGCAAAGGTTTGACAAGCTTCCAGGACAGGGCACAACGTCATTCCGCACACGACAAGATAAGAAGGACAAGGTGTCGAGCGCTCCAGCCCCTCGTATTTCCCGCCGTGTCCTGCTCGGTTCAGCCGTCGCCGCGTCACTTTCCCGCGCTGCGGCTGCGGAGGGGCGAAAGCCGGTCGAAGTCATCCATTGGTGGACCGGAGGCGGCGAGGGTGCCGCGATCCGGGTCATCCGCGAGCGATTCGAAGCCAATGGCTTTACGTGGCAGGATACCGCGGTCGAGGGGCCCGACCTCGCGAAGACCGCCGCCATCACCCGCGTGCTCGGCGGCAAGCCTCCTGGTGTCATGTTGTGGTTCGTCGGGTTGGATCTGCCCGAGCTGTATCAGGATGGCGTAATCCGCAGCATCCAGCCGGTGGCTGCCGCGGAACGGTGGGACGCGAGCTTGCCCGCAGAGATCAGCCGCCGCTTGAAAGTGGATGGCAGTTATATCGCCGTGCCTGCCGATCTGCACCGCGGCAACTGGACCTTCGCCAACAACCGGCTGCTCGAGCACGCGGCGGTCGAGGTCCCGACGACGTGGCCCGAGGTGTTCGACGCATGCGCGAAGCTGCAGGCGTATAGCGTGATCCCGGTGGCGTTTGGCGGCCAGCCTTGGCAGGAGGCAGGCGTGTTCGTGATGGTGCTCGCCGGGGTCGGCGGCGCGAGCCTGGTGCGCCGCTTCATCTCCGAGCATGAACCGGCCGCCGCCGACAGCCCCGAGATGGTCGAGAGCTTCGCCACCTTCGGGCGGCTGAAACCCTTTGTGGACAAGGCAAACCTCAACCGGTCCCCGACCGACACGGCCAGCCTCGTTTCCAGCGGAAAAGCCGGACTGTATTTCTCGGGCGACTGGGCGCGGGGCGATCTGAACAAGGCGGGGATGCGGCCCGAAACCGACTACACGTGCCGGGCGTCGCCGGGCACCGACGGCATGTTCCTGGCGGTGGTCGATGCGTTCTGCATGCCGCGGACCAATGACCCGGAGACCCTCGCGGCGCAGGACGCGTTCGCCAGCATCACGATGAGTCCGCAGGTTCAGCACGATTTCAACCTGGTCAAGGGCAGCATCCCTCCGCGCACCGATGTCGAGTTGTCGGGCTATGATGCCTGTGCGCAAATGGCCGCCGAGCTCGCACGCGACGGTGGCGAGATACTGCCGTCCGCCAGCATGGGGATGACGACGTCGATGCGGCAGGCGATGTACGATGTCGTGCACAGGTTCTGGAACACCGACGACGCAGATCCGAAACTTGCAGCCCGCGATCTTCGGATCGCAATCGAACGAACGCGGATCTAGCGGTCAACTGAACCGGCCTCCGTTTCGAATGTCTCGGAGCACGAGACCGGTTGGCCAGGGTCGGATGCCGTTGCTTGCGCTCGGTCCGGCCATGCTCATCCTGGCCGTCTGCTTCTATGGCTGCATCGCCTACACCGTAGGCATCTCGTTCACCTCGACCCGGCTACTGCCGCGCTATGATTTCGTCGGCTGGCGGAATTACGCCCTGCTCCTGGAAGACCCGCGCTTCGGCAAGGCGTTCCTCGACCTGCTCGTGTTCGGCAGCCTGTTCATCGCCGCCACCCTGGTGCTCGGGCTGGTGCTAGCGCTTGCCATTGACGCTTTGGGCGGCCGGGCCCGGCAGGCGTTACAGTTGATCTTCGTCTATCCGCTGTCCGTCTCCTGGCTCGTTACCGGACTCATCTGGCAACGGATCCTCAACCCCGGGCTGGGACTCGAGCAGGTGGTGCACGCGCTGGGCTGGGCCGGGTTTCGCTTCGATTGGCTGGTGCGGCCGGAGACGGCGCTGTACACGGTCGTGGCCGCCGCGGTGTGGCACATGGCCGGCCTGGTGATGACCTTGTTCCTGGCGGGCCTGCACGGCATCGATCCGAGTATCCGGCGGGCACTGCGCGCCGAGGGCGTCCCGCGCTGGCGTGCCGACCTGCACGTCACGATCCCGATGCTGCGGCCCTATGTCGTGACGTCCGTCCTGCTGCTCTCGTTCGTCGTCGCCCGCACGTTCGACCTAGTCGTCGCCATGACCGGTGGCGGACCAGGGTTCGCCACAGATCTGCCGACCCTGCTGATCTACGACCTAATGTTCCCCCGCAGCCGCGCCGGAAGTGCGGCGGCGTGCGCGGTGGTTCTGATGGTGACCATGACCGCTGTCCTGGCGCCCTACGTCGCCATCGAGATGCGGCGCAGACGGGCGTGACGCGAGCGCTGGCACTTTGGGCGTGTCTCGCCCTGGCCGGGCTGGCGTTCGTGCTCCCGCTCTACGCAATCCTCGTGACGGCCCTCAAGCCGCTCGGCGAAGTCGTCCGCGGCAGTATCTTGGCCCTGCCGGACCACTGGACGGTCGAGCCGCTGCTGCGGGCCTGGTCCACCGCCTGCATCGGCGCGGATTGTCACGGGCTTCGGGGCGGCTTCGTCAACTCGCTACGGATCGCGGTGCCGGCCAGCTGCCTTTCCGTTCTGCTCGGCGCGATCAACGGCTACGCGTTGACACTCTGGCGTCCACCCGGCGTACATCTACTGTTCGGCTTGCTACTCGCCGCGAACTTCATCCCGTACCAGATGGTGCTGCTGCCGATGGCCCTGATCCTGGCCCGGCTCGGCCTTTTCGGCACGGCCGAGGGCTTGATCCTGGTCCACGTCGCCTTTGGCATGCCCTACGTGACGCTTCTGTTCCGGAACTTCTATCTCGGCATTCCGGACCGGCTGATCCACGCAGCGCGCATCGATGGCGGCCGGTTCTGGACCATCTTCGGCCACGTGGTCCTGCCGCTCTCCGCCCCCATGGTAGCGGTGGCGCTGATGCTGCAGTTCAGCGCGATCTGGAACGACTACCTGTTCGCCCTGGTGTTCGGCGGCAGCGCCGCGCCCATCACCGTCCCGCTCGAGAACCTGATCAATGCCGGGTTGGGCGGGCAGGAGTACAACGTCGACATGGCGGGCATCCTTCTTACCGCGTTGCCGACGCTGGCCGTCTACCTGTTCGCAGGGCGCTGGTTCCTGCGCGGGCTGACGGCCGGGGCGGCCCGGTGACGGGGGCGCGGCTCAGCCTGCGGGGGCTCCGTGTCCGGTTCGGCGCCGTCGCCGCCCTCAACGGCCTGTCGCTCAAGGTCGAACCGGGCGAGTTCATGGTCCTGCTCGGCCCCTCGGGCTGCGGCAAGTCCACGCTGCTGGCCGCGATCGCAGGGTTGCAGGAGCTGGATTCAGGCCAAGTCGTGCTCGACGGGCGCGACGTGACCCGGCTCGAACCGGCCGACCGCGATACTGCGATCGTGTTCCAGTCGTACGCGCTGTATCCGACTATGACCGTTTCGCAGAACATCACGTTCGGCATGCGGATGCGGGGCGTGCCACGGGCGGAGCGTGCGCGACGGCTCGCCGATATCGGGCGCCTGCTGCAGCTCGAACCTTTGTTAGCGCGCCGCCCGTCGCAGCTATCGGGCGGGCAGCAGCAGCGCGTGGCGATCGGCCGCGCACTCGTCTGCGACCCGAAACTGTTTCTGCTCGATGAACCGCTATCGAGCCTCGACGCGCCGTTGCGGCTGGAGATGCGGGCGCAGATCAAACAGCTGCACGGCCGGCTCGGGACGACGGTCGTGTACGTCACGCACGACCAGGTCGAGGCCATGGGGATGGCGACGCGGATCGCCTTGATGCACGACGGTAGCGTCGTGCAGGTGGGTGAACCGCAGGATTTGTACGACCGCCCGGCGACGCTGTTTGCCGCCCGTTTCGTCGGCTCCCCTCGCATGAATCTGATCCCGGGGCGGCTCGCGGTCCACGACGGCTCGGTGGTCGCGGAGGTTGGCGGGATGATCCTGCCACTCGCGTCCTATGCCTGGTCGGAAGCCCCGGAGCCAAGGCGCCGGGTGATCCTCGGGATCCGGCCCGAGCACGTGCGATGTGGCAATGTGGCCTGGCCGATCGGTTCCTGCGCCCCCTCGCAAATCGAGCGGACCGGGCCGGACCTGCTACTGACGCTGCCGTTCGCGGGAACCGAGATCACGGCCCGGGTGGACCGGGCGGCGGCGCTAGCAGTCGGCCAGCCCGCACCATTTGCGCTTGATCTGCACCATGTCTCGGTGTTCTGCGCTGAAGCGGGGCACCGGCTGTAACGATCGACAATCGCTCCCAGGTTCATGGGCTGTTTGGTATGGTCAGGCACGTCCACGCCGGAGCTCGTTCGATTATCCCAGATTCTATCCCCGCCACTTACTCGGTGTCATTCGGCCGCTTCAGGCTGGTGCCGGCGCAACAGCTGCTGTTGGAAGACGAGAACCCGGTCGCACTCGGCGCCCGCGCAATGCAAATCCTGATTGCGCTGGTCGAGCGTGCGGGCGAGGTCGTCAGCAAGGATGCACTCGCCTCCCGGGTTTGGCCGGAGACCTTCGTCGAGGAGAGTAACCTGCGGGTGAACATCGCCAATCTGCGCCGTGCCATCCGGGACGGGCAGGGCGGAAATCGGTTCATCGTCAACGTTCCGGGCCGCGGCTACAGCTTCGTTGCGCCGGTGGCAGCCATAAAGGCACCAACGAGCGCGATCCTCGACATCTCCGGACACCTCGACAGCTTGCCGCCGGTGGCGACGCGCATCATCGGCCGCGACGATATCCTGTCCAGTTTGGCCGCAACGCTCTCGGATCGACGTTTGGTGACGATCGTCGGACCCGGCGGGATCGGCAAGACGACGGTGGCGCTCGCCATGGCGCGCGAGCTTGCGCCCTCCTACCGGGATGGGGTGGCGTTCGCCGATCTCGGGTCGGTGGCGAGCGGGCAACTGGCGCCAACCATGCTGTCGGCGGTCTTTGGGCTCGCTGTCCCATCGGACGATGCACTGCCCGCCCTGGTGGCCTTCCTGCGCAACCGTGAGATGCTGCTGGTGCTCGACAATTGCGAGCATGTGGTTGAAGTCGCGGCCGAGATGGCGGAGCGGATTTCCGTCGGTGCGCCGGGAGTGCACGTGATCGCGACCAGCCGCGAGCCGCTTCGTGCCGCCGGCGAGCGAGTGCTCTGGCTACCGCCGCTGGAGAGCCCGCCGAGCTCGACCGGCCTGGTTGCCGCGGAGGCGTTGCGCTTCCCCGGCATACAATTGCTCGTTGACCGCGCCGCTGCCAGCCTCGGGGCGTTTGAGTTGTCCGACGCCGACGCCCCGTTCGCCGCCGACATCTGCCGGCGCCTCGACGGGATCGCGTTGGCGATCGAGTTTGCCGCAGGCCGGATCGCGGCATTCGGCCTGCGGGAACTTGCGGCCAAACTCGACGACCGCTTCGACCTGCTCACGAGCGGCCGGCGGACCGCGTTGCCACGGCACCAGACGCTCGCGGCAACGCTCGATTGGAGTTACGAGCTGCTCAGTGCGGGCGGGCGCAGGATGTTGCGGCAACTCTCCGTTTTCGTGGGCGGCTTCACCGGCGAGGCAGCGTCCGCCATGTTCGATCCGACAGGCGAGGAACACGCGGCCGCCGAATTGGCCGAGTTGGTTGCAAAATCGATGGTGGTGGCCGACACCGCGGCGCAGCCGGTTCGCTACCGTCTGCTCGACACGACCCGGCTCTATGGGTTGGAGAAGCTCCGGCGCGCTCAAGGGCTCGAGCCCGCACGGCGGCGCCACGCCGAGTATTTCTGCCGCCGGTTCGCCACCGCCGAAGCCGATACCGAGGCGCTGCCCGCACGCGAATGGTTGTCGAGCTACGGCAAGGAAATCGACAATGTGCGCCTCGCACTCGATTGGGCCGAGGCCGCGGAGGACGGAGCCGAGCTCCAGATCGAGTTGGCTGCCGAAGCGGTCCCGCTCTGGGTGCAGTTCTCGATGACGGGCGAGTGCCGGCGCCGGGTTGCGGGCGCTCTGGCGCGGTTGGATGCGGCTGACGACACCGGCCGGTGGAAGCGCCATCGCATGCGGTTGTCGGCGGCGCTCGGCTGGTCTCTGATGTATGGCGCCGGACGATCGGATGAAGTCGGCACGGCGTGGCAAGCGACGATGTGTCTGGCGGAGGAGCTCGGCGACGGAAGCTACCGTCTGCGTGCTCTATGGGGCGTTTGGATCAGCCATATCAACCAGGGGAACTGGGCGGCCGGGATCGACCTGGCGCGCCAGCTCATCGAGGCGGGCAAGCAGTCCGGAGACGCGCCCGACCGGATGACGGCGGACCGACTATTCGCCACCACGATGCACTACATCGGCGACCAAGGCACGGCGCAGCAATACATCGAGCGGATGCTGACCGAGTACGGCAGGACCGCCGGCGTTCCCAGGGTGGCGGTCCGTTTCCAGGTCGATCAAAAAATCACCGCGCGATACTTCCACGCCCGCATCCTATGGCTACTTGGTCACTTCGATCGCGCGATGGATGCGGTGGACCGCAACATGCGCGAGGGGCTCGCGGCCGGCCACGCGCTGTCGTTTGCCAGCGTGCTCGGGCAGGGTGCTTGTCCCATCGCTTTGTATACCGGTGACCTTCCGGCTGCCCGCCGCTTTGGCAAGATGCTGATGGAGCACGCCGAGCGTTACCAGCTTGGTCTTTGGTATGACTGGGCCTGCTGCTTCGAAGGTGCGGTGCTCGCACAGGAGGGCGACCTGGAGGCGGGGTTGCGGGCCATGCGACTGGTCTTGGACCGCGTCGACGACGGCAAGGCCCTGCCGCGCTACATGATCCTGTTTGGCGAATTGGCCGCCGGCCTCGGCGCGGCCGCGAGCGTGACCGCTGGGCTCGAGATCATCGACAGCCTCATCGCTCGCTGTGACAGGACGGGGGAGCTGTGGTTCGTACCGGAGGCGATGCGCATCAAGGGCGGGCTGATCGTGGCAGGTGGCCGGCCCGACGCGGAACGGACGGCGGAAACGCTGCTGCTGCAGGCCGACAAGCTGGCGCGTCAGCAGCATGCGCGCGCCTGGCGTCTGCGGATCGGCGTGACGCTGGCGCAGCTTCGGCGCGACGGTGGGCGGACTGAGGAGGCAACCGCAGCACTGGGCCGGGTCGTGCGGTCGTTCAGTAGCGGGATGGACACCGCCGATCTGCGTGCGGCGCGAAAGCTGCTGATCATTTGACCCCGGCGTCCAAACCCGTCACGGACGCTGCGATGGAGGAAAGCGACTCGCGCATCGACGCCAACGCCTGATGATTGCCCCGCCTCGACCGATGCCGGGCGGCGATCCAGCCGATGTCGTTGTACGCCAGCCAGACGCTCCCGGCTGCATCGGTCCAGACCAGCATCTTCAGCGGCAAGTCGATCCCGGCGGTTGGTGCGGCCAGCAGCAGCGGCGTTTCGACGGCCGGGTCGCCGAAGATCAATAACCGCATGGGAAGTAGAGTCAGTCCCGCTGCCGCCGCGGCGCTCGCCTGATCGATCTCGGCGAAAATCGTCATCCCACTCTGGCCGAGCTTCAGATGCAGCCTGCGAAGCGTCTCCTCCATGCCATAAGCGCTCACCCAGCAGCTCATACCGTCGGGGTCCATCATTGGCCAGGCAGCTCCGCCGGGATTAGCAACTCCGCGGCGATCGGGTCGGCTTGGCACATTGATCACCTCCATCGCGCGGCAAAGGCGCAGCCTACGGGCCGGAGTCTCGTTCATCCGATGCACGCGTTGCTGTCCGAGACATGCGTTCTTCCGGATGCAAGTCTTTCCGCTTCGCACGAAAACCTGCAAGGCGCGCCAGCTACCACGAACGGCAATAGCCAAATTCGGTCGCGGATTTAGACGAAGTTCGATCGAAACGGACAATCCGCCGCGCACCGCTTCGAATAATTCGATGGCTCACCAACAAGGAGATGTCAGATGACTCGACACTTTTTCTTCCTCGGCTGCAGCGCCATGATCGGCTTGATCGGTGCCACGGATGCGAGGGCCCAGAACGAACTCGCCGGCGGCGCATCCTACGTCGCGGAAACACCAGCGAGGCCTGGTTGCCGGGCGGCCGTCCTGCACATCGTACGCGAAGGTACCGCCTTATCCGGAGTGGTCTTCTTCAAGGACGGGTCCGGGGCGAGCTCCGTGGTCGGCTCTACAGACGGAAAGACGTTCCAGTGGAAGATGGCCACCATGAGCGGCGCCGGCCCGCAAGGCGACGTCTCCGGCCAGATCTCACCGCAAGGGGCGCTGCAAGCCAAGTTGGTAGGGACGAACTGCACTCTCGATACGACGGTTCCCCAATACCACGAATACAGCAACGGCTGAGCGCAAAGTCCGGCATCTCCAGTCTAAGTCTCGAGGAAAGGTACGCTTCGATGGACACGATCACCACCAAGGACGGAACGAAGATCTTCTTCAAGGACTGGGGGTCCGGGCGGCCGATCGTGTTCCATCACGGATGGCCGTTGAGTGCGGATGACTGGGACAACCAGATGCAGTTCTTCCTGACCAGGGGATATCGGGTCATCGCACATGACCGGCGGGGCCATGGCCGCTCGACACAAACCTCGGGCGGCAACGAGATGGACACGTACGCCGCGGACGTGGCCGAGCTGACCGCTTTCCTGCGTCTCGAGGGCGCGGTTCACATCGGCCATTCGACGGGTGGCGGCGAGGTGGCGCGGTACGTGGCGCAGGCGAGCCCCGGCCGGGTATCGAAGGCGGTGCTGGTCAGCGCGGTTCCGCCCATCATGGTCAAGAGCGAGAAGAATCCCGGTGGCCTGCCGATGGAGGTGTTCGACGGGTTCCGCGCCGCGGTCGCCGCGAACCGGGCGCAGGCCTTCGTCGATATCCCGACCGGGCCGTTCTACGGCTACAACCGGCCGGGCGCAGAGATCTCCCAGGGGGTCATCCGCAACTGGTGGCGACAGGGAATGATGGGCTCCATGCATGCACATTACGAGTGCATCAAGGCGTTTTCCGAGACCGACTTCACCGAGGACCTGAAGCGGATCGACGTGCCGACACTGGTGATGCACGGCGAGGACGACCAGATCGTTCCGTATGCCGATGCCGCCCCGCTCTCCGTCAAGCTGTTGAAGCATGGGACGCTGATATCATACCCTGGCTTCCCGCACGGGATGCCCGCCACGAACGCCGACGTGATCAACCGGGACTTGCTCGCGTTCATCGAGAGCTGAGCTGCTCTCGCCAAGTGGTCGCCGTGACAGGCTCGCGTTCGGACCGCCACCGGAGATGGCTGTTGCTCGCTCACCCAGGCGTGCTCGCATTGGGTGGCTGCAGCCGTTCGCCGTCGCAAGACATCCTTGGCTCGTTTTTCCCGGCCTGGATGTTGTGCGCGGCGCTCGGCCTGGGCGCCGCGGTGGCCTGCCGGGTCATCCTGGGCGCGCTGCGGCTGGACAAGTATGTCGTGGCGCCGTCGGTCGGCTACCTGGCGGTGGCCGTGGCGGTGACGTTGTTCGTCTGGCTCGACCGTTTTGGGCAGTAGGGATATGCAGATCCTGGGGCGGCTGTTCGGGGCCGGGTTCACCCTCTCGGCGGTGGCCGCGGCCATCGTCGCGGCGGTGTTGGCGTCACAGCGGCTGGACCACCGGCCCCGCACCGACGACGCGTTCATCGATGCCGACGTGGTGCACATGGCGCCGGACGTCAGCGGTCGCGTGGTGTCGCTGGCCGTGCGCGAGAACCAGGCGGTGAAGGCCGGCGACCTGCTGTTCACCATCGACTCGGAGCCGTACCGGCTGCAACTCGCACAGGCGCAGGCGCAACTACACGGTTTGCAGGCGCAGCTTGCGGTCACGACGGATCAGGTCGCCTCGCAAGGCAGCAAGGCCGACGCTGCCAACACCGGCATCGGTAGCGCGCAGGCGCAGTTGTCGCTTGCCAGCAGCACGCTCTCCCGCATGGAGCCGCTGCTGCCCCGCGGCTTCGTGACGGCGGAGCAGGTGGACCAAGCGCGCACCGCCCAGCGCACCGCGCAGGTCTCGTTGGTGCAGGCCCGGCAGCAGGCGCAGGAGGCGCGGCAGGGCGTCAGCAGCACCAAGCCGATCGAGCAGCAGATCGCCGCTGCGCAGGCCTCGCTCGCTTTGGCCGAGCGCAACCTGCGGCTGACGGAAGTGCGCTCACCCTGCGACGGCGTGATCACCGGGCTCGACACGGTCGCCGGCGAGTACGGGGCGGCCGGCCATCCGCTGTTCACCATCATCGACACCGAGCAGTGGTATGCCGTCGGCAATTTCCGCGAGACCGATCTGGCCGGGCTGCAGCCCGGTCAGCACGCGCGTGTCTATGTGCTCGGCATGCCCGGTGAGCCGGTGGCGGGGGTGGTGGACAGCCTCGGCGGTGGCGTATCGCCGGACGAGGGCGTGAGCATCGGCGGCCTGCCGCGGGTGCCGCGCAGCCTGAGCTGGGTGCGTATCGCCCAGCGCTTCCCGGTGCGGATAAGGCTGTCGTCGCCGCCGCCGCTGCTGATGCGGCTTGGCGCATCGGCCGTGATCGTGATCGACCGGTGAGCGGTTTCGCGCTTGTCCAGGTCGACGAGGGGGCGCTGCAGGCCGGGTTCGCCGGCCTATGGCGCGAACTGCAGCCGCGGCCCGGCCGGCTCGCCAATACGATACGGCTGGTGGCCCTGGTGCTGATCACGGTGGCGATCGGCGAAACCTTCCGCATGCCGGAGATCGCGGTCTCGGCCTATGTCGTGCTGTTCGTCTCCCGCGACGAGCAGGCCTCGACGGTGCTCACGGCCGTGGTCGCTTGCGTGGCGGTGCTATTCGCCGTGTTCGCGACCATCGTGGTGTTCATGGCCAGCCTGTCCGAACCGGCGCTGCGGGTACCGTTGATCGCCTTGGCCACCTTCGGCGCGCTATTCTTCTCCCGCATCTCCCCGCTCGGCCCGGCGGCGTTCGCGGCGGGCTTCATCCTGGCCTACGGACTGACCATCGGCGACCAGGTGCTCGGCCTGGCGCTGCAATCCTCGGGCGTGAGCAACACGACGGGGCCCGGCGTGCCGGAGCTTCTGAGCATCCCGCCGGAGGAGGCGCTGCTGCAATTCCTGCTTTGGCTGGCGCCGGTGGTAATGCTGCCGGTGGCGCTGGTGGTGATAGCCAACCTGCTAACCGGGCGGCGGCCGGTGGCGCTGCTGCGCGCGGGGCTAGCCGACCGGCTGTCCGCCTGCGCAGGGTTCTGCGCGGGCGAGTCTGGGGCGGCGCAGGCCCTGACCGCCTCCGCGCGCGCCGGGTCGGCGGGATTCGCCAAGCTGCACCATTTTGCCGGCGCCGCGCCGGGGCCGCCGGATTACGCGAGCCTGATCCGCAATTCCGAGCAACTGGCGCTGGCGCTCCTGGCCTGGCCGGCGGAGGATCGGGGGCGCGCTCTCCATCCACTGGCAGCGGGGTTGGAAGCGGCGGCGAACAGCCTACGCGGCGGGGCCACCACTACGCAGGTTCCGGCGGTGCCGGCCACTACCACGCCAATGGCCCAGCCGCTCGCCAGCGAGGTAGCGCATTCGGTGGTCGCGATCGTCCAAGCGCTGACCAATGCGCCCGCCCTTACGCCGAAAGCGGCCAAGGCGGCCCGCCACCTGATCTCCGCCGAGGCCGTGCGCGATCCCGAGACGGTGCGTTTCGCTTTCAAGGTCACGCTCGCGGTCATGCTGTCCTATGCGGCGGAGAGCCTGCTGGATTGGCCCGCTATCCACACCTGCGTCGTTACCTGCTTCTTCGTGTCGCTCGGCACGGTGGGGGAGAGCGTGCACAAGGCCTCGTTGCGCGTCACCGGGGCCCTGATCGGCGGAGCGCTGGGGATCGGCACCATCCTGCTGCTGATGCCGCTGATGACGGATCTGGGCGAACTGCTGCTGGCACTCGGCGCCGTCACGTTGCTGGCCGGCTGGGTCGCCTGCGGCAGCGAGCGCATCAGCTACGCCGGCTGGCAGATAGGCCTGGCCTATTACCTGACGGTGCTGCAGGGCTACGGTCCGACCTTGGACATGCAGACGGCGCGCGACCGCGTCATCGGCATCGTGCTCGGCAACCTGATCGTGCTGGTGGTGTTCACCACGCTCTGGCCGGTCAGCGTGTCCCAGTCGGCGCGGCGCCAGGTTGCGGCGGCGATCACCCAGATGGCGGCGCTGATGCGGCTCGAGCAAAGCCCCGAGGCCGCCGCAGCCCGGCCGGCGTTGCAGATGGCGTTCGCCGCGGCCAGCAACGGCGCCCGCGCACTGATCGTCAACACCGGTTACGAACAGATCGCGCCCAGCCAGAGCGGCATTCGGCCGATCGATGCGGGCACGCTGGCGGAGCTGGACTCCGTCATGCTGGTGCTGTGCGTGATCCTCAACCTGCAATCCGACCCTGCCTGGGCCACCGCGCCGCAGCCCGTGCGCCAGGCGGTGCTCGACTATCACGGCCAGATCGCCGACTGGTTCGACCAGTGCGCCGGGTGGGTGCGCGGCGGAGAGGGCGTGCTGGCAGAAATCCCGGCGCCGCCCGTGCTCGAAACCCCCGACATGTCCGGGCGCGCAGCCTGGTACGGTGTGCTGGACCGGCAGCTCCACGCCATCACGGACCCACTGACTTTAGGGGCGCCCACCCATGGCTGAGCTGCGGAAGGCACTGCTCACCACGTGTTTGCTGCTGGCCGCCTGCAACGACACGCGAATCCTGGCGCCCGCCTCGCCCGACACGCCGTGGCAGGTCTCGATCAACACCGGTGTCCCCGCGCCCGCCGCGTTCACCGTGCCGCGCGACCCGGCGCTGCCCTGGCCGGACGAGGCCGCCACGCTCGACCCGGCGCATCGCTACAGCTTGCCCGAGCTGATCGACATCGCCCAGCGCCGCAACAAGGACACGCGCATCGCGTGGGAGCAGGCGCGGCAGGCGGCTATCGGCGTCGGCATCGCCCGCGCCGCGTTCCTGCCGGAGATCACCGCCAGCGCGTTGGGCGGTTACCAGCACATCGCCTCGCCGTTCCCGACCAACCTCGTCTCCCGCGGCTACATCACCGCCAACGCGCAGGAGATCTTTCCCGAGATTGCCATCAAATACCTGCTGGTGGATTTCGGTGGCGGCCGGGAGGCGGCGGAGCAGGGCGCGCAACAGCTTTCCTTCGCGGCCAATGTCGGCTTCACTGCCGCGCATCAGAAGCTGATCCTCTCGGTGGCGCGGGCCTATTTCACGCTCGACGGGGTCGATGCGCAGCTCGCGGCGGCCCACAAGGCGCTGGACGATGCCCGCACCCTGCAGCAGGCGTCGGAGGCGCTGCACGCACGCGGGCTCAGCACCATAGTGGACGTGCAACTGGCACGCCGCGGCACGGCGCAGGCGGCCTACGACATCGCGCAGGCCACGGCGGCGCAGCACACCGCCAACTACACCTTGCTGCAGGTGCTCGAACTGCCACCCACGACCAAGCTGCTGGTGCAGAACAGCTTCGACCGCCCGCTGCCGCGCGGCACGTTGCGCACGGTCGACCAGATGATGGCCGACGCGCTGCGGCAGCGCTCCGATCTGCTGGCCAATTTGGCGCGGCTGCGTGCCGCGGAATCGGGCATCACGCAGGCGCGGGCGGACATGGAGCCGAAGCTGCTGATCGACAGCAACGTGCAGGGCAATCTCGGCCGCATCAGCGTCGATGGCGGCCGCTACGAGAGTGTCGAGCAGCCCCAAGCCGGCCTTTTCCTGCGTTTCGAGTGGCCGCTCTATCAGGGCGGCTTACGGCAGAACCGGGTGCGCTTGGCGGAGTCCCGCCGGGCTGAAGCCCAGGACGCGCTCGAGGCCAGCAGCAGCGCCGCGCTGCGCGAAGTGGCGGTCGCCTATGATCAGGTGCAGACCGGTCTCAGCCAGTATAGCGCCGCGGTCACGTTGCAGGCGGCGGCCCAGAGCTCCTCCGACTCGGCGATAGAGGCGTTCGCGCGCGGCGTCGGGGCGTTCACGGACGCGGTGAACGCCAGCACCGCGCTGGCGGCGGCACGGGCCACGTTGGTAAGAGCGCACTCGCAGGCGCTGATCGACGCTGCCGCGCTCGCCTTCGCGGCCGGGGAGCTGACGTCGAGCGCAGCACCATCGCTCGCGGCTATAGGCACGCAATAGGCTCAGCCTTATTCGGGCGCCGCACGGCCTTCAGCTCGCTTTGCGGACCCGGTCCATATCGAGCGTGAACCCCCAGCCCGGCCGGTCGGGAACCACTGCGGCGCCGTCCCGCAACTCCAGCGTCTCGTTGTACAGCGGCGACAGCCAGGGCATGTGTTCCAGCCAGGTCGCGTTCTCCAGCCCGGCCAGGACGGAAAGGCTCATTTCCGGAAAGAGATGCGACGACACCGGCACATCGTACGCCGCAGCCAGGTTCGCCACCCGGATGAACTCCGTCACGCCACCGACCCGCTGCAGGTCGGGCATCAGCACGTCGGCCGATCGCGCATCGATCATCGCGCGGAATCCGTAGCGGGCATATTCCGTCTCTCCGGAGGCGATCGGGGTGTCCAGCGCAGCGGCGACGCGGGCCACACCGGCGAGATCCCAGGCGGGCAGCGGCTCCTCGAACCAGGCTAGATCGTAGCGCTCCAGCATACGGCCCATGCGGATGGCATCGGCCTCGTTGAGCTGCTGGTTGGCATCGGCCATCAGGGTGATGCCGGGGCCGATCGCCTCGCGCACAGCGTGCACCCGCGCCTCGGTCGCGGCCAGCGGGCCCGGCGCCAATCGCATCTTCACGGCCCGGAACCCGGCCGCCACGAAGCCGCTCGCCTCCGCCTGCAGGGCATCGATCGAGCGGTCCAGCCACAGGCCACCGCTGGCATAGGTCGGCACGGCCACGCGCGCTTGGCCGATCAGCGCCGCGATGTTCAGCCCGGCCGCCTTGCCGCGAACGTCCCACAGCGCGCCATCGACCGCGGACAGGCCCATCACGGCCACGCCCTTGTGGCCGACGAAGTTGTTCTGCCGCCAGCCATCCGCCCAGATGGCAGTGCTGTGCAGCGGGTCGCGGCCCACCACCAGTGGCGCCAGGCTCTGCACCATCTCCTCCAGCACGCGGATGTGGCGCCCGTGCAGCGTGATGAGCACGTGTTCGCCGACGAGCCCCGCATCCGTCTCGATCCGGGTTGCGACCAGGCCGATCGTGTTGATCGGGCCCAAACCCCCGACCGCCGGGCTGGGCAGGGTCAGCTCGCCGGGTGTGGTGTGAAGGGCGGTGATCTTCATGCTGCCTCCTTCGCCTCGCCCACCGGGGCGCGGCGGTAGCGTTCCAGGATCGCCTCGTCCGGGTCGCAGCCCAGGCCGGGCCCGGTGGGGACGGCCGCCACACCACCGGGTGCGTCCAGCCAGTGTTCGAACGGGCTGGCCTCGAGCGTCAGCCATAGCCGCTCCAGCGGCGGCTCCGCGAGCGTTGCGGCGAGGTGCAGCGACGCGAGGTAGCCCGGACCGAAATAGGCGCAGTGCGGCACGACGCGCACATTGCTCGCATCCGCCAGTGCGATCACCTGGCGTGCAGCGGTGATACCGATCTTGGCGACGCTGGGTTGCGCCACGTCCACCGACCCGGCGGCGAACAGATCGGCGAAGGCAAGCACCGTTGCGCAATTCTCCCCGGCGGCGATCGGGGTGCCGGCGGCCCGCACCCGGGCCAGGCCAGCCGCGTCCTCCGGCGGCCAGACCGGCTCCTCCAGCCAGTGCAGGGCGGCCGGGCGCAACAGGCGCTCGTGTTCCAGTGCTTCCGACACCGACCAGGGGCAGTTCACGTCGTCCATCAGCACCGCATCCGGCCCCAACGCGTCACGGGCCGCCAGCACGGCCGCGGGATCGATCTCGTGCAGCTTCAATGCGCCATAGCCCTCGGCCTGGGCGGCGGCGGCGTTGCGGGCGGTGCGCGCCGGGTCACCGTAGCGCAACAGGCTGGCATAGACCGGCAACTGGCGGCGGCGCGCACCGCCCAACAGATCGTGCAGCGGCAGACCGGCGCGCTTGCCGAGGATGTCCCACAACGCGATGTCGACCCCGGCCATCGCGTAGCTCAGCGGACCGTTACGGCCGAACAGATGCATCGCCTGCGCGAGCCCGTGCGCGATGCCACCGATGTCGCTGGCGTCGCGGCCGAGCAGCCAAGGGGCGACCAGCGTATCCAGCGCCGCCTTCGTGGCGGGGATGCAGCCATGGCCGAACGCCTCTCCCCAGCCGACCAGGCCGCCTCGAGTCTCGATCCGCACCAGCAGCATGTCGAGCGTGGTCCAGTCCTGCCCTCCGACCGCGTGTCGGGTGCCGTCGTAGGCGTAGGGGATGGCGGCGTGGTGGGTGCTGACGCGGGCGATCTTCATGACGGCGCTTCCCCGGTGATGCGCTTCCCGTCTGGACTAGGCCGGCGCCAGATTGAAGGCGCCGTCCTTCTGCGAGTTGGCCAGGCTCATCACTACCCCGTCCTGCGGGTAGCCGTTATGGTCGGTGGGTGTGAAGCTGTAGTCGCCGAACACGCCGGGATAGTCGTGGGTCTTGTTCCAGTCGGCGATGATGGCGGCGCTGGTGCTCTCTCCGCTCGCAGCGACTGCAGTGGCGACCAGGTGCACGGCGTCGTTGCCGCACGCCACCCACCACAGCAGCGTGTCGGCGAGGTTCACCTGCCCGGACAAACTCGACACGAATTTCTGGCTGCGCTCCGGCAGCTTGCCCGCACTGTCAAACGAGCAAGACCGGTAGCCGGCCATGTACACCTTGTCCCAATTGGCGGGCTTGTCGAGCAATCCGCGCACCTCGCCCGAGCCAAGCGAGGGATGGCCCAGGATCGGCACGTCCCAGCCCATGCTTGCTCGTTGGTTCATCAGGCGCGCGAGCATCCCGACCGCGACTGTCCACACCACCACGGCCTTCGCCCCCGCATCCCGCGCGCGCAGCATGTCGGGCGAGACGTCCGGCTGCGTCGAGTCGATCTGCGCCTGGTAGGCGACGTGGGCGCCGTCCTTGGTGAAGCCGGCCACGGAGGCAGCGGCGGCGGTGGTGCCGTAGCCCGTCGTGTCGCCGAACACGGCCACGTCCTTCACCTTCAGCACCTTGAGTGTGTAGTTGCGGACGGCATCGTCCCACTGTCCATTCGACGGGGCGATCCTGAACGCGTTGGGGTATTTCGCCGGGTCGATCAGGCTGTCGATGACGCAGGGATGGATATTGGGCATCTTTGCCCGCGCCATGATGGGCGTGACGGCCAGCGATTCACCGGAGTTGGTGGGCCCCCAGACGGCGTTGACCTTGGCGCGGCTGATCAGCTCCTGCACCGCGTTGACCGCCTTGGTCGGGTCTCCCTGGGTGTCGCGGGTGACGATCTCGATCATGCGCCCCTTGACGCCACCGGCCGCGTTGATCGCTTTGGTGGCGAATTGCACGCCGCGATCGAAGCCGATTGCAGGCGCGCTGGCCGGCCCGGTGAGGGATGCGAGCCAGCCGATGCGGATCGGCTCCGAGCTGCCTTGCGCGGCAGCGGAGCGCGCGATTGCCAGTGCGGCGGCGCCTGTCATCAGGCTTCGGCGTTGTATCCGGATCATGGTCTGTCCCACCCTTGGTCGCAGCCTTCACGGCCGTCGCGTTGAGGGGAGTGTGGGCGGGATGGCGCGGGGGCGTCAACGGTTCCGATCGCTGGCTCGTGCTGCCTATCGCGTTCGGCGATTCTTCCGGCGCACTTGGCCGGCCGGTGCGCCGCGCCTACAAACCCGCGCATGAAAGCCGCCATCATCGGCATCGCCGGCCCGGCGTTGACCCCGGACGAGATCGCCCTGATCCGCAACCATCGCCCGGCCGGTGCAATCCTGTTCGCGCGCAACGTGCAGGACCCGGCGCAGGTCGCTTCCCTCACGGCTCACCTCGCCCGTATCCTGCCGCCGCTTGCGATCGTCGCCGTGGACCAGGAAGGCGGCCGGGTCGCCCGGCTGCGCCCGCCGCATTGGCTGCCGCATCCGCCCGCCGCCCGGCTCGGCGCGCTGCACGACGCCAACCGCCCCGCCGGGCTGCGCGCCGCCTGGCTGACCGGGGCGCTGATCGGGCTGGAGGCGGCAGCTTGCGGCATCGATGTGGTGTGCGCCCCGGTGCTCGACACCGCCGTTCCCGGCGCCAGCAGCGTGATCGGCGACCGCGCATTCTCCGTGGACCCCGCTGTCGTGGGCGACATGGCGGCGTCTATGGCGGCCGGATTGCTGGCGGCCGGCGTGCAGCCCGTCGGCAAGCACTGCCCAGGGCACGGGCATGCCATGGTGGACAGCCACGACGCACTGCCACGGCTCGACACGATCACCGACGACGATCTGGTGCCGTTCGCTCGGTGCGCCCATCTGCCATGGATGATGACCGCCCATATCGTCTACTCCGGCGTCGACCCGGACCACCCAGCCACCCAATCGTCCGCGATCATCGCCGAGGTGATCCGCGGCCGCCTCGGCTTCGAGGGCGTGCTGGTCACCGACGACCTTGCCATGGGTGCACTCTCCGGTAGCCCGGCCGATCGGACCGTGGCGGCACTCGCCGCGGGTTGTGACCTGGCGCTGCATTGCTCCGGCGTGTTGGCGGACACGGCGGATCTGCTCGACGCCTGCCCCCCGGCCACCGATGCGGCGCTGGTGCGGATGCGGACTGCGCTGTTCCTGGCCGAGCGGTCGCGCCAGGCGCTCGACCCGTCCGCCTTGCTCGCCGAACGAGACGGCTTGCTGGCATGATCAGCCCCTGGATCGACATCGCCGTCACCGTTATCGCGGCCATCGGTGCCATCGTGCTGCACGAGGCGGCGCACGGTGTCGCCGCATGGCTGCTGGGCGACGACACGGCGAAGCTGGCCGGGCGGTTCTCGCTCAATCCGCTGCGCCATATCGACCGGGTCGGGACGATCCTGCTGCCGGGGGTGCTGCTGATCTCGCAGTTGCTGACCATCCACCACGTCGCCTTCATGTTCGGCTGGGCCAAGCCGGTGCCGGTGAACGCCTTCCGCTTTCGCCACCCGCGGCAGGATATGGCGCTGGTGGCCGCCGCCGGTCCGTTGATGAACTTCGTGCTCGCCTGGCTCGCCGCCCTGCTGCTGCACGCGACCGACGCGTGGCCCGGTGCCGGAGGGGACATCGCCGAGCAGTTCCTGGAGATGTTCATCCTCACCAACCTCGTGCTCGGCCTGTTCAACCTGCTGCCGATCCCGCCGCTGGACGGGGGGCGCATCGTAGTCGGCGTGCTGCCGCTCGGCTTGGCGATGCGCTGGGCGAAACTGGAGCGGGCCGGGATTTTCCTGGTGCTGATCGGCGTGTTCCTGCTGCCGCAGTTGATGCGCCAGTTCGGCGTGGAGTTCGACCCGGTCGGCTCGGCGCTGAACACCGTCATCCCGCGCGCTAGGGACCTCGTGCTGCAGCTCGCCGGCTACAACAATGTCTGAAGTCGCACCCGACAGCCAACGCTTGTCGGTGCAACTGGAGGGGTTCGAAGGTCCGCTCGACCTCCTGCTGGATCTGGCGCGCGCGCAGAAACTGGATTTGGCCAAGATCTCCATCCTGCATTTGGTCGAGCAGTTCCTGGCCGCCGTCGATGGCGCCCGCCGGGTGAAGCTGGAATTGGCCGCGGATTGGCTGGTGATGACCGCGTGGCTGACCTGGCTCAAATCGCGCCTGCTGCTGCCGGACGACGAGCCGGATGCGGTGGAGGGCATGGAGGCCGCCGAGGTGCTGGCGGCCCGCCTGTTGGCGCTGCAGTCGATCCGCGCTGCCGCCCATTGGCTGGGCGACCGCCCGGCGCTCGGCCGCGACGTGTGGGCGCGCGGCGAGAGCGAGCCGTTCACCGAGGTGGACCGCTCCGGCCTTGCCGTGGACACGGCCGGGTTGCTGCGGGCCTATATGGCCGCCGTACGCCGCGGGGGCGGACGCCGCACCTACCGGCCGGCCGCGCAGCCCCTGTGGAGCGTGGCGGATGCATTGGGCCGCCTCGGCGCGATGCTCGGCCGCAAATTGGACTGGACGATGCTGGAGCAATTCCTGCCCGACTCTCCGACCCCGCTGGCCCGGCGTGCCGCGACGGCGTCCACCCTGCTCGCCGGGTTGGAACTGGCGCGGGATGGGCAGTTGCGGCTGCGACAGGACCAGCCCTTCGGCCCCATCATGATGGCGGGGCCCTCAAGCGTGGTGAACGAGCATGGATGAGGAGCATCTGCGCCTGGCGGAAGCCATGGTGTTCGCCAGTGCCGACCCGGTGTCCGCCCGCGCGCTGCAGCAATTGCTGCCGGACGATGCCGACGCGGTCGCCGTGCTGACCGAGTTGCGCGACCGCTGCTCCAGCCGTCCGGTGACTCTGGTGGAGGTGGCGGGCGGCTGGCAGTTCCGCACCGCGCCGGATTTGGCGCCGGCGTTGCGCCGGGTCGTGCAGCAGCCGCGGCGCTTGCCCCGCGCCGCCATGGAGACCCTGGCCATCATCGCCTACCACCAGCCCGTCACCCGGCCCGAAATCGAGGAGATGCGCGGCACCAGCCTGTCTCAGCAGACCATGGACGCGCTGCTGGAGGCCGGGCTGATCGCCGCCGGTGGCCGCAAGGAGGTTCCGGGCCGGCCGACGCTGTGGGGCACGACCGCGGCCTTCCTCGTCCAGTTCGGCCTGCGCGACCTGCGCGACCTGCCGCGCCGGGAGGATCTGCTGGTCGAGCCGCCGCCAGTCGTGGCCGTCGCCATGCAGGACGCGCCCGACCCGAACGAGCCGGAGCTACCGCTGGAGGGAGAAGCGTCGACGCCGGCCGATGACGCTTCTCCACCTCAGCTGTGACGACAATTTCCCAGCCCAGGTGTAGCGTGCTAGACGCCCGGCAGGAGTGCGGCTGCTATGTTTGATTTTGCCTGGTCCGAGCTTGCCCTGATCGGCGCCGTGGCGCTCGTGCTGATCGGGCCCAAGGACATGCCTGTTGCGATCAAGGCTGTCACCACCGCCATCAAGAAGGCGCGCAAGATGGCGGCCGAGTTCCAGACCCACGTGGACGACATGGTGCGCGACGCCGATCTCCACGAAGTGAGGGATGGCATCCGCCAGATCCGAAGCTTGGATATCCGCGGCACCATCGCGCGGGCGGTGGACAGCGATGGCTCCATCCGCCGCACGTTGATGGAGGCCCCGATCCGCACGCCGCCCCCGGTGGTCACGACGCCGGTGGAAGCGCTGCCCGAGCACACGATCGCGGCACCGGACGGGACGATGCCCGACGTGGTCACGAGCGAGCCCGCCAACGCGAGCGATAGCGCCGCCATGGCGAGCGACCGAGCGGCGGCTTCTCGCGAGCCGCCGGCCTTCATCCCGCCGGCCGAGTCGGTGGCGGTCGAAGCCGCTCATCACCCGGCACTCGCCCCGGCTTTCATCCCTCCAGAAGCGGCCGAGCGCGGCCCGATGCACGGAGCCTGATGTCTTCAGTGGCCGATCAGCCGGACGACCCCATCCACGACACCCCGATGCCGCTGCTGTCGCACCTGGTGGAACTGCGGCGGCGAATGATCTGGTCGGCGGTCTCGTTCATGATCGCCTTCATTTTCTGCTATCACTTTTCGACGCAGATCTACTCGTTCCTGGCCAAGCCGCTAGCGGACATCCTGCAGTCGCGCACCGGGCAGGACCGGCGGCTGATCTACACGGCGCTGTACGAGGCGTTCTTCACCTACATCAAGGTGGCGTTCTTCGGTGGCGCGTTCCTCGGCTTCCCGGTGATCGCGACGCAGCTCTACATGTTCGTGGCGCCCGGCCTGTACCGCAGCGAGAAGCGCGCCTTCCTGCCGTTCCTGATCGCCACGCCGGTGTTGTTCGTGGCCGGTGCGGCGCTCGCGTACTACTTCATCTTCCCGGTCGCATGGCGCTTCTTCCTGTCGTTCGAAACGCCGAATGGCGCCGGCGGGCTGCCGATCGAGCTGCAGGCCAAGGTCGGCGAATACCTCGACCTGGTGATGAAGCTGATCTTCGCGTTCGGCATTGCATTCCAGTTGCCGGTGTTGCTTACGTTGTTGGCCAAGGTCGGCATCGTCTCGTCGCGCAGCCTGAAGAAGATGCGGCGCTACGCCTATGTCGGGATGTTCGTGGTCGCCGCCGTACTCACCCCGCCGGACGTGATCACCCAATGCGGCTTGGCCCTGCCGTTGATCATCCTGTACGAGATCTCGATCTTTGCAGCGCGGATCGTCGAAAAGAAACCGGTAGACGTCTAACACTGCCTCTCCATTGCGGGAGAGGGCCGGAGTCGGGAGTGTCCACGCACGATCCTGCGTGAAGCGGCCCTCACCCCGGCCCTCTCCCGTGAAGGACGGGCGAGGGAGCAGGGTTTTCGGCAGCGAGGATCGCGCGCAGTCCTTCGCGATAGGTCGGGTAGCGCCAGTCCCGGCCCAACCAAGCTTGCGTCATCTCGCTCCGCACCTTGCGGTCGTCGGACCAGAACGATCGCGCCATCGGGCTCATCCCGGGGAGCGCCTCGGCGAACGGGATCAGCGGCGGCGCGACCATCCCCAGCAGGCTCGCGGCCTCCGCGATGACATCGGCGCTGGCAGCGGGTTCGGCGTCCGCCCCGTTCAGCACGCGTGGGCCCGGCGGGCGGTCCTGCCCGATCGCGGCAAGCAGGGCGCCGGTAATGTCGTCGCGGTGGATGCGGCCGAACTGATGGCCGGGCTTGTCCACCCGGCGCGCCCGGCCCTCGCGCAGATCGTTGAAAACCGAGCGGCCGGGTCCGTAGATGCCGGCCAGTCGCAACAGGTCCACGGCCGCATCGGGACGCGCTGCGACCCAGGCACGCTCGGCCGTGACCCTGCGCCATCCACGTTCGCTGGAGGGTGCCGGCTCGGTCGCCTCGTCGACCCAGCCCCCGTCGCGGTTGCCATAGACCCCCGTGGTGGACATGTAGCCGATCCAGCGCAGCGCCGGAGCGGCCGCGATGGCCGCTGCGTGCCGGGCCAGCACCGGGTCACCTCCATCCTCGGGCGCGGCTGTGGCGACCAGATGGGTGATCGTGGACCACGGCACATCGTCGAACGGCGCCAGCGCCACACCCGGCGGAGCGGCGGCCCCTTGTTGCCGGGTGGCGACCGTCGTCTGCAGGCCGGCTGCCGCGGCCTGCTGCGCCAGGGCGGTCCCGGTGTAGCCCAAACCGAAGATCACGAGATGCATGGATCGGCTTGCTCCGCTTCCATTTGCCCGGCGCAGGGGCGGACGGGTAGACTGCGCACGTTATGAGAACGCGCGGATTACTGGTCGTGGCAGTGGGCCTGCTGATTTTGGTCGCTGCTGGCGCCGTTTGGGAACTACGCCCCTCGGAGTTGCCGCCGCAAGAGGCGGAGGACAGCGGCGAGATCCTGCCGATTCCTCCCGTCCCGCCTCGCATCGCCGAGGGGCCCGACTACGAAAAGTGCCTGGGCATGCTGGGCAGCGATCCGGAGGGGGCGAACACCTTCGCCGACGCCTGGCAGGCGACCGGGGGCGGCGAAGGCGCCGACCACTGCCTGGCGCTGGCCAAGTTGCAACTCGGGGATGTTGAAACCGGCGCCGAGATGCTGGAGAAGCTCGCCGCCAGCAGCAAGGCGCCGGCCGCCGCCCGCGCTACCGTCTATGGCCAGGCGGACCAGGCCTGGCTCATGACTGGAGACGCGGACCACGCTCTGGCCGATGCCACCTTGGCGCTCAGTCTGTCGCCGGATGATCCGGACCTGCTGATCGACCGGTCGGTCGCCTCCGCCACGCTTGGGCACTTCGACGATGCGGTGGACGACCTCAGCCACGCATTGGAACTGGATGGCAAGCGTCCGGACGCCTTGGTCCTGCGTGCGGCGGCCTGGCGGCACGAGGGCCACCTGGACCTGGCCCAGGACGATGTGGACCGCGCGATATCCCAGGACCCGGACAATCCGGAGGCCTATCTGGAGCGCGGTATCCTGCGCCAACGTCGTGGCGACCGGGCGGGCGCCCAAGCCGACTGGCAGCATGCGGCGACCCTGGCCCCAGATTCGGCGACGAGCGATTTGGCAGAACAGAACCTGGCGCTACTCGAAGCCGGCCCAGAGCAAAAGTAATAGTCAGTGGTTCACGTCGCGTACGTAGCCCATTAGTTCGGCGGCCCGGTGGCGGCCGGTGTGGTGCTGCAACACGCGGGACCGGGCGCGGTCGGCCATCGCCCTGCGCACATGCTCCGGCGTGTTCCGCAGAGTTTGCAACACGTCGTCCGGCTTGTGGACGACGATGATCTCGACGTCGGGTCGGAACAGCGTCTCCAGACCGGGCCACCAATCGCTGATGATCGGGGTACCGCACACGGCAGCCTCGAACAGCCTGACGCTCGGACTGTAGCCCGCCCGGATCATGTCCGCCCGGGTGACGTTCAGCGTGTAGCGCTGCGAGGCATAGAAGTCGCGATGCTCGTCGGGCGGGGCGTGTTCGAAGCGGGCGACGTTCTCGGGCCAGTGAATGATCGACGGATATTGCGGCCCGGTGACGTTGAACCGGCCCTCCGGCCAAAGCCGCGCCGGCGTACAGAGCAACAGGTCCAGCTTCGGCTGCCGATCCTGCGAATACGTGCCGAGATATCCAAGGTCGTACGCCGGCTCAACGTTCGAATCGGGCACATTCAGGTCGGGATCGGCAGAGCAATACAGGGCGCGGGCGGCCTTCGCGCCGAATCGCCGCTCGATCACCCGCAGCGTCGGCCCGCCGGTGAAGGACAGATACAGGTCGAAACCTGGGATCAACGCCGCTGTGATGTAGTCGCACCGTCCCTGCGCGAGTGCCGCGAGCGTGATCGGCGTGTCGATGTCGTAGAACGCCTTCACCCCCTTGGCCGTCCGCTGCACCAGCTCGCAGACCGCCGGGCCGTCCGCCACGTATGAGCCGACGATAACCAGGTCGGCCTCCGCGATCGCTTCGGCGTGGATGGAGGCCAACTCGCCGGCATCGTTATAGAGGATGGTTTCGCAGAATGGCGGGTGCGGCATATCGCGGTGAGCCGCATACCAGGGGCGATCCTGCTCCAGGAACAACACATCCTGCCCGAACTGCGCCAGGCCGGCCACCAATGAGCGAAACGTCGTCGCGTGCCCGTTCCCCCAGGACGAGGTGATCGACAGACCTATGATAACGATCTTCACGGGCCGGGATCCGGCGGCGATGTCATGACCAAGCTTGCTGAGTCTCGCTTTTTAACATTCTGTTGAGGTAGCTGGCGGCACTGATCAGGGCAAGGTGGGTCAGCGCTTGGGGATAGTTGCCCTGATGTCTCCCCGTCGGCGATAATTCTTCCGCATAAAGACCGAGTATGCTGCCATACCCGAGCAGCTTCTCGAACAACAGGCGCGCCTCGCCCAACTCGCCGGCCCGCGCCAAACACTCCACATACCAGAACGAGCATGCAAGGAACGAGCCCTCCTGGCCGTCCAGCCCGTCCAGCGCGCGGTCGGCCGGGGCGCGGCGGAACACCAGGGCGTCCTCGACGAGTTCTTGCTTGATCAGCGCCATCGTGCCCAACCAGCGCGGATCCCGGGCCGAGATGAAGCGGACCAGCGGCATCAGCAGCATGCTGCCGTCAGGGGTGTCGGCCCCGGGATACTGGACGAAGCTGTTCAGATCCTCCCGCCAGAACTCGGCGTGGATGCTCTCGTGCATGGCCATTCGCAGGCCGTTCCACTCGGGAAACGGCGCCGGCAGGGAGCGTTTCTGTGCCAGCCGGATCGCCCGGTCCACCGCGACCCAGCACATCAGGCGCGAGTGAAGAAAGTGCTTCTTCTCGCCCCGGCCCTCCCAAATGCCCGCATCCGGCCGTTGCCAGTTCTCGCCGATCCAGTCGATCAGGTGGCGGATGTGCGTCCAATCCTCGTAGGAGGAGGGGCGGCCGTATTTGTTGGCGAGGTACACCGCATCCATCAACTCGCCATAGATATCGAGCTGGAACTGCTTGGACGCCGCATTGCCGATGCGCACCGGGACCGAGGAGGCATACCCGGCCATCGCCAGCTCGGTCTCCGGTAGGTCGTTCTCGCCGTCCAGCGAGTATGCGACACGGAGTGCCTCGCCGTTGGCGTTGCGCACCCGCTCGGCGATCCAATCGACGAAATCCTCCACTTCCTGCGTCAGGCCGAGGCGGATGAAGGCATACATCGCGAACGACGCATCGCGGATCCACACATACCGGTAATCCCAGTTGCGCGCGCCGCCGGGCAGTTCCGGCAAGCCGAAGGTCGGTGCGGCGACCGGCGCCCCATGCCTGCGTGACGTCAGCAGCTTCAGCACCAGCGCCGACCGGGTGACGACCTCGCGCCAGCGCCCCTCATAGCGGGACTTGGAGGCCCAGTTGCGCCACCATTCCACCGTCGTGTGGAATGTGGCGGTGGCGATCTCGTGGCTGAAGGGCGCGGGGCCTTGCGGATCGATCTCTAGCAGGAAGCATGCGCTCTCGCCGGCCTTCAGGTCGAAGCGGGCGAGCAGCGCTCCATCCTCGTCGCTCAAAGGCACGGTGGCGCTCAGGCGCAACACGGGGCCGCCGCCGTTTGGGCGGAAAACTCCGCCGCTCTCGATGGTGTGGCCGCGGCGAGCGTAGTCGAACCGGGGCGCGCAGACGGCTTCCAGGGCGAAGTGGCCGCGGATGACCCGGATGCTGCGTTGGATGGCCTGAATGCCGTCCCCGGTGTCGACAGGCATGAGATCCGTCAGTTCGGCGATGCCTTTGGCGGACATGAACCGAGTCAGCAGCACGTTGGTGTCCGGGAGGTACATTTGGGTCGTGCGCAACCCGTCGCCCTGGGGCGCGATGCGGAAATGGCCCGCCGTTTCATCCAGCAGATAGGCGAAAATGGACGGACTGTCGAAATCGGGGGCGCAAAGGAAGCTGATCGCACCATCACGGGCGACCAGGGCAGCGGTCCTCAGATCCCCAATGACGCCGTGGTTCTCGATCGCGATGGTCGGCGCGTTTGTCATGGCGTGACTACGGACGACGCTCGCCCATGGTTTCAGCCAGGCGTGATGTCTTCATAACCATACGTGTCGCGGGCCTGCGCCAGCGTGATCAGCCCGTTGCGCAGATCGGCCGCAACGGCAGCGCGGTCGCGGGTTTTCGGGTCGCCCATGCCGCCGCCGCCCGGTAGCTCCAGGATCAGGCGCTCGCCATCGGGGATGATCTGGAACCCTTTGGTGCGCAGCGTCGTGCCCGATTTCAGTGTCACCCGGCCGGGTGCGCCGTCGCCGCCGCCGTCCCGGCCGCGAGGCGGATTGGCCACTCGGTCGAAGATCGCGTTGCAGGCGAATTCCAGGTCGTCGCGGCCGGCGATCTCCATGATCTGCCCCAGCCCGCCCCGGCTACGGCCGGCGCCACCGCTGCCGGGCCGCAGCTCCTTGCGCCAGATCACGATCGGCGCGATCGACTCGGTCGCCTCGACCGGCATGGTGCGCACGCCCGAGGGGAAGGCGGTCGCATCCAGCCCGTCGAGCGTGGGGCGAGCCCCGGTGCCGCCGCTGTTGAACGTGATCACCTCGAAGTCCGGCAGCACCGGCCGGTTCGGGCGGGATTGGCCGGACACGGAGCCGCCGCCCCGCAACGGCGGGTTCCACAAGCACGACGCGCCCTCGGCCGCCACCCGGTCCGGCACGGCGCCGTGCAGGCAGCCCATCACCAGGTCCGGCAGCAGGTGGCCGATCACGTGGCGCACCGACACCGCGTAGGGGCGAGGCGCGTTCAGGATGCAGCCCTCCGGGATCATGCAACGGAACGGCTCGAGCGAGGCGGTGTTGTTCGGGATGTCCGGCGCGACAACCACCTTGATGCCGAATGCCGTGTAGGCGCGGGTGTAGGCGGCGGGCACGTTGATGCCCCGGGTGGACAGGCCCGACGTGCCGGTGAAATCGACGGTGATGTTGTCGTCCGCCACCGTCATCGTTGCTTGCAACTGCACCGGCGCCTCGTAGCCGTCGCTGCCGATCTCCGACCGGTAGACGCCCGGCGGCAGGGCGGCGATCGCGGCGATGGTGGCCCGGCGGCTCGCGTCGAAGATATGGCCGGCCAGGTCGTCCAACCCGTCGAGGCCGAACTCGGTCATCATCTCGTCCAGCCGGCGGATGCCGGCGTCGTTGCAGGCGCACAGGGAATAGACGTCCCCTTCCAACTCCACCGGTAGGCGGGTGCCGGCGCGCAGGATGTCGAAGAACGTCTCGTTCGGCACGCCGCGGTCGAAGCATTTGACGATGGGGATGTACATCCCCTCCTCGAACACCGACCGCCCCTCCGGCCCCATGCCCAGGCCGCCGACGTCGATCACGTGGGCGGTATTGGCGAACAAACCGACCATCTTGGCCCCGTGGAACGCCGGGGAGACGACGGTCAGGTCGTGCAGATGCCCGGTGCCGAGCCAGGGATCGTTGGTGATGTAGTGGTCGCCGGGCTGCATGGTCGCGGCGGGGAAGCGGCGCAGAAAGTGGCCGACGCTCTCCATCATCGAGTTGACGTGGCCCGGCGTGCCGGTGACGGCCTGTGCCAGCATGCGGCCCTGCAGGTCGAACACGCCGGCCGACAGGTCCCCCGACTCGCGCACGGTGGTCGAGAAGGCGGTGCGGATCATGGTCTGCGCCTGCTCCTCCACCACGGCGATGAGGCGGTTCCAGAGGATGCCGTAGGTAAGGGGGGTCATGGCGCTGCTCCCAGCGTTGCGGTCAAAAAGCCCTCTCCCACAAGGGGAGAGGGAGAAGATTTCGTCATTACGATCAGACCGTGCTCATCGATCACCGCCGACCAGGCGGCGCCGACCAGCGTGGACGTCTCGTCCTCTGCAATAATCGCCGGCCCCTGCACCACCGTGCCCGGCGGCATGGCGGCGCGGTCGTGCACCGGCCAGGCGGTCACCTGCCCGCTGACGGGGTCGCGCACCTGCTGCGAGCGGGGTGGTTCCACGGGCCGGGTGGGCGGCGCCGGCTCGGCCCGGATTGTGGTCTCGGTCGCGACGGAGACGGCGTAGCTCATCACCTCCACGTCCGAACCAGGCACCGGGCGGTCGTAGAACCGGGCGTATTCCGCATCGAACGCCATGCGCATCGCGGCAGCGTCGAGCGGGCCATCGGTCAGCCGCACCGGAATTTCATGCCCCTGGCCGACATACCGCATGAACGCGGTCCGCACGGTGCGGGTCGGCACGCCGAAACGGCCAGGCTCGACCACGGCGGCCGCGTCCTGCGCCATTGCCGCCAGCAGGCCGTCTGCCGCCACGCTGTCGAAGCGGCCCAGGCGGCCATACTGGCTCCGCACCACCTCGTATCCGACGGGCGCGCGCAGGAAGCCGATGGCGCTGCCCACCCCGGCGCCAGGCGGCACGATGATGCGGCTGGCGCCGATCTTTTCCGCGACCCGGCACGCATGCACCGGGCCACCGCCGCCGAATGCGATCACGGTGCGGCCCTCGAAGGTCTTGCCGCTCTCGATGGCGTGGATGCGGGCGGCGTTGGCCATGGTTTCGTCCACCATCTCGATCACGCCGCCGGCCGCAGCCCCGCTATCGACGCCCAACGCGTGCCCGACTGCTCGGTCCAGCGCCGCTTCCGCCGCCGAGCTGTCCAGCGCCATGGTGCCGCCGGCGAAGCGCGCCGGGTCGTAGCGGCCCAGCACCAGATTGGCGTCGGTCACCGCCGGCTGGGTGCCGCCGCGGCCGTAACAGGCCGGGCCCGGCATGGCGCCGGCCGATTCGGGGCCGACGGCGATGCGGCCGAGCTTGTCCAGATGCGCCAGGCTGCCGCCACCGGCGCCGATCTCCACCATCTCGATCACCGGAATGCGCAACGGTAGGCCGGAGCCCTTCTTGAACCGCCCGATCCGCGCCACCTCGAACGAGCGGGACGTCTGCGGCTGGCCATCGTCGATCAGGCAGATCTTGGCCGTCGTGCCGCCCATGTCGAACGACAGCACCCGGTCCAGCCCGGCCGCTCGGGCAACGGCGGCGGAGAAGATCGCACCGCCAGCCGGCCCGCTCTCCACCAGCCGGATCGGGAAGCGGCAGGCGGTGTCCACCGTGGTGAGCCCGCCGCCGGACAGCATCAGGAACACGGGCGCGTTCAGCCCCATCGCGTGCAACTCGCGCTCCAGCCGGCGGAGGTAGCCCTGCATCAGCGGCTGCACGTAGGCGTTGGCGGCGGCGGTGGAGAAGCGTTCCCACTCCCGCATTTCCGGCGATACGTCGGAGGACAGGGTGACCGGGAACCCGGCCGCCTCCAGGATCGCGCCGGCCCGCTGCTCGTGCGCCGGGTTGGTGAAGGCGTGCAGAAAGCCGACCGCGACCGATTGCACCCCCTCGGCGCGAAGGGTCGGGATCAGGGCGCGCACCGCGTCTTCGTCCAGCGGCAGCAGCACGCGGCCTTCGGCGTCGATCCGCTCGGGCACGGGGAGCCGCAAATGGCGGGGCACCAGCGGCTCCGGCAGGCGGATCTGCAGGTCGTACTGGTCGTAGCGGCTCTCGTTGCCCATCGCGAGCACGTCGCGAAACCCTTCGGTGGTGATCAGGGCGGTGGGGGCGCCCTTGCGCTCGATGATGGCGTTGGTGGCCAGCGTGGTCCCGTGCACCACCAGCGCCACGTCCCCCGGCGCCAACCCGGCGTCCCGCAGGATGTGGGCGATGCCTGTGAGCACGCCCTGCTCCGGAGCGGCCGGGGTGGTAAGCGTCTTGGCGGTGAACCGCGCCCCCTCCCGTTCGAGGGCAAGGTCGGTGAAGGTGCCGCCGATGTCGACAGCCAAGCGCGCAGAGGTCATGAGACAGGAGTGTAGACCTATGTCCGCCGTGGATAGAAGATCGGCCGCCCACGTTTTCGGCTCGCCGTGTTACAGAGCCTCCAATGGGAACCGAGCCCCAACAAACCGCCGCCGCATTCTACGCGACCGCCCAAGGGGCCGTGGCGCTGCAACTGGTGCGGGAGCGGCTGGTTGAGCTGTGGCCGGATCTGGCCGGGCAGACCTTGCTCGGGCTTGGCTATGCCGGCCCCTATCTGCGAATCTGGCGGGATACGGCGGATCGCTGCATCGCCGCCACCCCGTCGCCTGCGACCGCCTGCGCCTGGCCCGGCGATGGCCCGAGCCTGTCCTGCTGGGTAGAGGAGAACGCGCTGCCGTTGCCGGGCCAGTGCATCGACCGCATCCTGCTGGTGCACGGGCTGGAGAACGCGGAGAACGCACGCCGCATGCTGCGCGAGGCGTGGCGTGTGCTGAAGGATGACGGTCGGGTGCTGGTGCTGACGCCCAACCGCGTCGGCCTGTGGGCGCACGTGGAGAGCACGCCGTTCGGCCAGGGCCAACCCTATTCGCAGGGTCAGATCGGGCGGTTGCTGGCGGCCAGCCTGTTCCGGGTGGAGCGGCGGGACCGGGCGCTCTACATGCCTCCGTCCTCGCACCGCCTGATCCTGCAAACCGCCCGCATGTGGGAGCGCGCCGGCCGCAAACTGGTGCCTCAATTCGCTGGTGTGACGATTACCGAGGCGGTGAAGGACGTCTACGCCGCGCTGCCCCTAGCCGCGACCGCACGGCGCCGGCTGGTGGTGTCCACAGCGGCCTGATTGCTCCCGCATCCCCTTGAGGGAGAGGCTGGAGTGAGGGGAAAGCCGCCAGCACCGTATTCGACCGGGAGCCACCCTGAAACGGCTATACCACGGCAATTGGCCACCCCTCACCCCGACCCTCTCCCTCAAGGGGAGAGGGAGAAGCGAGCGGTTCCGAGGCTTGCGTGGTGGGCCACCCCGCGGCATAGGCCGGGGGATGATAGCCCTCCTCGTCCTCTTCGGTGCCGCGATCCTGGCCGGCGCGCAGAATGCCCTGGCGGGGGGCGGGTCGTTCATCACCTTCCCGGCGCTGCTGCTGGCCGGGCTGGACGCACGGGCCGCCAATATCACTTCGACAATCGCGCTGTTCCCCGGCCAGGTCAGCACCGGGCTGGCCGGCCGCCGGATGGTCACTGGCGTTCCGAACCTACCGTTCCGGGCGCTGGCCGGGATCAGCCTGGTGGGCGGCGTGATCGGGGCGGTGCTGCTGCTGGAAACGCCGGCCTCATTCTTCGCCCGGCTGGTGCCGTGGTTGGTGCTGTTCGCGACCGCCGTGTTCGCCTGGGGCAGCTTCCGCCGCAAACCGGCGGAGGGGCGCAGCCTGCCACGCGCGCCGGCGGCGATCATGCAGTTCCTGATCTCGATCTACGGCGGCTATTTCGGCGGCGGTATCGGCTTCCTGATGCTGGCGGCGCTGACCGCGGCGGGGCTGCCGGTGCGCAATGCCGGAGCCACGAAGAACGTGCTGGCGGGTGTGATGAACGCGTCCGCCGTGGTGGTGTTCATGTTCTCGCCGGACGTGGCATGGTTGAAGGCGGCCGTCGTCGCGGTTGGGGCCATCGGCGGCGGGTTGATCGGTGCCTGGGCGCTGCGCCGCGTGAACGAGCGGGTGCTTCGGGTCGGCGTCGTCGTGATCGGCATCATCCTGACGATCGGACTGTTCGAGCAAGCCCCCTAAAATGCTGTTCAACTCGCAGGTCTTCATCCTCGGGTTCCTGCCGTGCGTGCTCGCCCTTTACTACGCGCTGGCAGACCGGGCGGTGTGGCGCCAGGCCGTAATGGTCGCGTCGTCGCTGGTGTTCTACGGCTGGTGGGACGTGCGCTTCGTGCCGCTGCTCGTCGGCCTCACGCTGGCCAACTGGCTGGTCGTACGTGCCTTCGCGGCCTGGCGCCAAGACGTCTGGCTGGTTGCCGGCATCGCGATGAACCTGCTTGTGCTCGGTGTGTGCAAATACGCCGACTTCGCCGCGAACACGTTGGCGGAGTTGTTGGGCACGGTGCATCACCCGTTCGGCATCGTGCTGCCGCTGGGCATTTCGTTCTTTACCTTCCAGAAGATCAGCTACCTGGTCGACATCAGGCGCGGCGATCGGCACCGATACAATCTGTTGGAGTTCGCGGCCTTTGTGACGTTCTTCCCGCAACTGATCGCCGGGCCGCTGGTGCGACACAACGAGATCATCCCGCAATTCGCACTCTCCCCGCGCCGGCCCGAAGTTTGGGAGAACCTAAGCCGCGGCATGGCGCTGTTCCTGATCGGCCTGGCCAAAAAAGCGGCCATCGCGGACACGGTGGCGCTGGTGTGCGACCCGATCTTCGCCCGCGTAGCCGCCGGGTCGCACCCCAGCCTGGCCGAGGCTTGGGCTGCCGCCGGCACATACACACTGCAGATCTATTTCGACTTCTCCGGCTATTCCGACATGGCGATCGGGCTTGGCCTGATGTTCGGTTTCCGCCTGCCGCTGAACTTTGCTGCCCCGTATCGCGCCGCTTCGATCCGCGAATTCTGGCGGCGCTGGCACGTCACCCTGTCCCGCTTCCTGCGCGACTATCTCTACATCCCCCTCGGCGGCAACCGCGCGGGACGGGGGCGCCAGGCGGTCAACGTGATCGCGACCATGCTGCTGGGCGGCCTGTGGCATGGCGCCGCTTGGACATTCGTCGCCTGGGGCGGGCTGCACGGCCTGGCACTCGCCGCGAATAGCGCGTGGGACCGCGCCGGGCTGCGCCTGCCGCGCGTGGCCGGCTGGATGTTGACGATGCTGTTCGTCGTCGTGGGCTGGGTGCTGTTCCGCTCCCCCGACTTCGCGACGGCGTCCCGCGTGCTGCTGGGCATGGCAGGGGCGAACGGCACCGGCCACGTTCACATTGACAACGCACCCTTGGTGGTGGGCGCGGTGGCTATCGTGCTGCTGCTGCCAACCAGCCAGGATCTCGCGCTGAAATGGCTGCGTCCGGCGGCCTGGCTGGCGATGCCGGCGGGGGTCGCGTTGGTGTTCCTGCTGCTGCTGGTGGGTGGCCGCGTGCCGAACGAGTTCATCTATTTCCAGTTTTAACCCTTGGCGTCGCGTGCTGGCCTGGTTCCTGGGTACGGCCCTGGGACTGCTCGCCTTCATCGCCCTGTTCGTCGTCGTAATCGACCCCTGGGCCATCCTGCCTTTGTCGCCGCCCTTGCCGCGGGTACCCGTCTCCAGCAACGCGCGCTTTACGATGCCAGCGTTGGCACGCTCAGCCGCGTTCGACTCGGCCGTGGTCGGCTCCTCGTCGTCGCGCCTATTGCGCCCGGTGGAACTCGACGCGCTGTTCGGCGGCCATTTCGCCAATCTTGCGATGAACGCCGCGACCGCGTGGGAACAGAGCCAGATGCTCGCTTTGTTCACCCGCACCCACCCGGCGGCGCGCATGCTGATCATCGGCCTGGACAATGTGTGGTGCACTGAGACGCCGGAGCGCACTACCGGCCGGCCCTTCCCAGAGTGGATGTATCAAGGCTCGCCGTGGCGCGGCTACCTGCACATGCTGACCCTGTATGCGGTGCAGGAAGCGGGCAGCGAGCTTTGGACCATGCTCGGCCTCAAGCGGCAGCGTTATGGCCGCGACGGCTACACCAGCTTCGTACCCCCGGAATCCGCCTACGACCCGGCGCGAGTCGACGCGGCCTTCGCCCGATGGGAAAAGCCGTCGGACATTCCGGCGTCCGGTGCCCCGCATGTCATCCCAACGCTGCCGATGCTGGCTGACGCACTGCACGCACTGCCTGCAAGCACACGCAAGATCGTCTTCTTCACGCCGAGCTACATCACGTCGCAGGGGCTGCCGGGCAGTGACTACGCAGCAATGCTCGATGCATGCAAAGCGCAGGTGGTGCAGATCGCGCGGGGCGTCCCAAACACCACCGTGGCCGACTTCCAAATCCCCAGCAGCATCACCACGCAGCGTTCCAGCTACTGGGACCCGGTGCACTACCGGCTGCCGATCGCCAGTCGCTTGATGACGGATCTAGCCAATGCGGTGCAGGGCATTGCGACCGCCGACAACCGGCTGTTGGTGCCGTAGCCATAGTCACTGTCTTGCCAGGCTCAAGGCCTGGCAAGACGGTATTTATCAATCTTCAGGCCGCCGGGTCCTTGTGGATCGGGTCCACCCAGGCGACGTTTTCCGGCTGCTCCACGGCTGCGATGTCCAGGTTCACGACCACCGCCTCGTTATCCGAGCGCACCAACACGCACTCCAGCGTCTCGTCGGTCGAGGCGTTGATCTCTTGGTGCGGCACGTAGGGCGGCACGTAGATGAAGTCGCCAGGACCCGCCTCCGCCACGAACTCCAACTGCTCGCCCCACCGCATCCGGGCGCGGCCGCGGACGACGTAGATCACCGATTCCAACGCCCCGTGATGGTGCGCGCCGGTTTTGGCATTCGGGTGGATATGTACCGTGCCGGCCCAAATCTTCTGTGCCCCGACACGGGCGAAGTTGATTGCGGCCTGGCGCTCCATACCCGGCGTCTGCGCGGTATTCGGATCTAGCTGGCCGCCGGGGATCACGCGCACCCCGTCATGCTTCCAGGCTGCTTCGATCGTCGGGTGATCGTGGCCATCATGCGGCATCATCAAACTCCTTCTGCGTGCATTGACCTTTTGCTCTACTCCATCACAGGTGCCAATTCCTGCACCCCCTCCACGTCCTCGCCGAGCCACTCGGCGTTTTTGGCGGTGCCATCGAAGGTCGAGCTGGTCTTGAACAACTCGTATTTGCCCTCCAGCGCATAGGGCCGGCTGCGCTCCAGCAACTCGGCCACCGCCGCCTTGTCCATCGGCTTGAAGGTGCGGACGGCTTCGAACGCCTGGTCCAGGTCGCGCTGGCTCTCGATCCCCGTGATCACCACCGAAGTCGGCAGGTTGAGCGAGTAGTGCAAGTATTCCAGCGGCTGGATCGGTGCCTTGCTCTTCAGCAACACGCTATCGGCGAAGCTCTTCATGCCCAGTGGCGCGATCCCGTGCTCCACGAGATACGGCAGTACCAGGTGGGCGAAACTGCGGAAATGCGCGTCCATCACGTTCAACGGCATCTGCACCGAGTCGAACTGGAAGCCGCGCTCCTCCGCCACCGCGAGCATCTGCAGGTGGATGCGCGGGTCCTTGTGCCCAGTGAAGCCAATATAGCGCAGCTTGCCGGCCTGCTTCGCCTCGACGAATGCCTCCATCGCGCCGCCCTTGGCGAACACGCGGTCCGGATCGTCGAAGCGCAGGACCTCGTGGTGCTGCACCAGGTCGATCCGGTCGGTGCGCAGGCGCTTCAGCGAGGTGTCGATCTGGTCCGCCGCTTCCTTTTTGGTGCGGCCATCCATCTTGGACATCAGGAACACCCGGTCGCGATAGCCGCCCTGGTCGAGCGCTTCCCCCATCCGCAGTTCGGAGCGGCCTTTGTTGTAGTCCCAACAATTGTCCATAAACGTGATGCCACGATCGACCGCCTGGTGGATCAGCCGGGTTGCCTCGGCATCGCTCACGGCGGTCTTGCCGAGGTGGAATCCGCCCATCCCGATCGCCGAAATCTTTTCGCCGCTGCGGCCGAACGGGCGGTAGAGCATCTCGCCGCGGAGTTCGCCGGGGTCGGTGACGAACGGTAGATCGGCCGGGTCGGCGATGCGGGTGACGGGTAAGGCCGGGCTGGACATAGCGGGCTCCTCAAGTGGCGTAATCGGGCTCCTCACGGTCCAGAACGCGCCGCCAGGCGTCCAGGTGCAGTCGGGCGTCGATCTTGTCGCCCCACGGGCCGGTGAAGCCGCGCCGGGCCCGCTCGGGAAGCTGGCGCAAGGGGCGGCCGGTGGCCATCGCCGTCATCTGGTACATGCAGGTGCGTTCGGCGATGAATAATTCGTCGAAGGCGTCGGCCACCGTCGGCCCGCATACGGTCACGCCATGGCCGCCCATCACCAGGATTGACTTGTCGCCCAGCATGGCGGCCATCCGGTCGCCCTCCGCGTGGCTGTTGGCCGGCTCGTCGCCGCCCTGATCGATCACGATGCGGTCGTTCAGCAGCAAATTGTTGTGGTGGGCCAATTCCAATTCCGGCGTTTCCAGCAGCGAGAGCGCCGTCAGATATTGCGGGTGCACGTGCATCACACAGGCGGCCGCCGGGTTGGCCAGATGGATGCGCGTGTGGATGTGGAACGCCACTTTGCGCAACTCGCCCTTACCCTGCAGCACTCGCCCCTCCAGGTCGCACACGATCAGGCTGCTGGCGGTGAGTTCCTGGAACAGATAGCCCCGCGGATTGATAAGGAAGCGCTCGCCGCCGCCGGGTAGCATCAGGCTGTTATGGTTGCCGATCTGCTCGTTCCAACCGTGGCGCGACTGCACCCGGAACGCCGCAGCCATGTCGCAGCGCATCTGCCACTCGGCGGCATCGGCCTCGCTATCGGTCAGATTGTGGATGATGGCGGACATCGCGCGCTCCTTCTTCAGCGGCGGCCATGCTGCTCCCAAATCGTCTTGACGCGCCAGCCCTACGGTCCGAGCGTGCCGCAATGCAAAATGATATGAGCCGGCTCGGCATCCAGGCCTTCTCCCTGCCGCCCGAGGCGCCGCGCCGCCCGCGCATCCGCCGGGCCGAGGGCATCTGGTTCGAGGACGAGACGGGGCGGCGCACGATCGACGTCAGCTCCGGCCCGGTCGCCTCCAATCTGGGGCACGGCAACAAGCGGGTGCTCGCCGCCATGCAGGCGCAGGCGGACGCGACGCCGTTCGCTCATCCCAGCCAGTTCGAAAGTGCCGCCAACATCGCCCTGGCGGAGAAGCTCGCGGCGCTCTGCGGCCCCGGGCTGGACCGCGCCTTCCTCGTCTCGGGCGGGTCGGAGGCGATCGAGACGGCGGTGCGCTTCTGCCGCCAGCATGCGGTGTGGCGCGGCGAACCGGAGCGCTGGAAGGTGATCAGCCGCATGCCGAGCTATCATGGCAACACCTTCGGCGCGCTCGCCTTGTCCGGTGACCCGGTCGCCCATGCCATGTTCGGCCCCCTGATGGTGCGCATGCCGAAAGTGCCGGCGCCGTGGAGCTACCGCGTACCCGAGGGATACACTGTCGAGAGCTACGCCGCCGAGTGTGCCGACGCACTCGAACGCACGATCGTGGCCGAAGGGGCGGGCACCGTGCTCGCGTTCATCTTCGAGCCGGTGGGCGGGTTGGCAACCGGGGCGTTGGTTGCTCCGGACGCGTACTACACCGCCGTCCGCGACATCTGCACCCGGTACGACATCAAGCTGATCTACGACGAGGTGATGAGCGGCGCCGGGCGCACCGGGCGCTTCCTCGCTTCCGACCACTGGCCGGCCGGACGGCCCGACATAGCGGTGCTGGCGAAAGGCGTCAGCGCCGGATACGCCCCGCTCGGGGCGGTAATGGTGCCCGCGGCGATGGCGGAGGACCTGGCCGGATCGGGTGGGTTCAGCGCCGGGTTCACGTATAATGCCAACCCACTTACGTGTGCTGCCGGCGCGGCCGTGCTGGACGAACTGGTCGAACGGGACCTGATCGCGAACGCCGCAACCCAAGGGCATCGCATGCGGCAGCGGCTGGACGCCATTGCACGCGGCAGCCGCATCCTGGGTGACGTGCGCGGCCGGGGCCTGTTGCTGGCGATCGAACTGGTGGCGGACAAGGCGGAGAAGCGCGCCATCCCCATCGGCCTGAACGCGCCGGAGCGGTTGAAGACGATCGGGCTGCATCACGGCCTGGCGCTGTACGGGCGGCGCACCGCCGGCGGGCAATTCGGCGAATGGCTGATGATCAGCCCGCCGTTGATCGTGACCGCCGACGAGGTGGACGACATTGCCGAGCGCCTCGCCGCAGCCCTCGGTGACTACGAAACCGAACTGGCACGGGCGGGGGTGATCTGATGGTGCCTCTGGTGGGCTACCTCGATCGCTGGTCGGCCCGGCCCGGCGAGGCGATCGCGGTGAAGGTGTCCAGCCAGTTAGGCGAACCTTACGAGGCGGATCTGGTTCGCATCATCCATGCCGACCCGAATCCCGCAGGCCCCGGCATGAAGCTGGAGGAGGTCGATTGTCGGTTTGCAGGGCGGTATCCGTCCCGCTCGCAGCCCGTGCGGCCGGGATCCTACGCGATCGTAGACGCGGCATTGGCTGTGCCGGAGGGCGGCGCTATCCGCGTCAGTGTGCAGCCCGGTCACCTTTCCGAAGCGCAGCCGGTGCTGGCCTTGGGCGGCGTGGTGCTGCGTGTTGCCGCCGAGGGTGCGCGACTGGCAGTCGACGGCGATGATGTTTGCGCCGTGGCGGCGCCGATGCTGGAGCGGTGCTGGTACGAGATCGAGGCGCGCTTTACCGCCGCCGGCGTGCGTCTCGTGCAAACCGCACTGCAGACCAGTTGGGGTGTGACGGATACTGGCGAGGCGACCGGCCGTGCCGCACCCCCGAGCGGCGATCGGTTGCTGATTGCGGCGGATCCGGATGGCGGCCGGTTCGACGGCCGGATCGAGGCGCCTTGCATCCTGGATGCCAAAGGAGCGGCGGTAGCGTCGTGGGATTTTTCTGTCGGCATCGACACGGACCGGATTGCCGGCACATACCCGGGCCGGCTGATCAACCTGCCCACCCGCGGCATCCGCGGCTCGAGGTGGACGGGTTCGGAGATGGATTGGCAGCATGCGCCCGAGCAGTACGGCGCGATCCATTTCCACGCAGACGATCTATACGATGCCGAGTGGGAAACCGATTTCTCGGTCGATCTCCCGGATGGATTTCCCAGCGGCGTCTACGGCGTGCGCCTGCGGTCCGGTGAGCACGAGGATATCATCCCGTTCTTCGCGCTGCCGCCTCGAGGGGTCGCGACGGCGCCGGTGGCCTATCTGGCTGCAACCTTTACCTACCAGGCCTACGCCAACCATGCGCGGTTCAATTTCGATGCCGCGTTCCGCGCCCGGGCGGCGGCATGGGGTGCGCGGATGCACAATCCGGAGGACCATCCCGAGTATGGGTGGTCAACCTACAACCGGCATCACGACGGCACGGGCGTAAGCCTGTCGTCGCAGCGTAGGCCGGTCCTAACGCTGCGCCCCGGGTTCCTGACCTTCAACGACGCCCGGGGCAGCGGGCTGCGGCACTTTTCCGCCGATAGCCACCTGACCGATTGGTTGGAGGCGATCGGCCAAGGCTTCGACGTGATCACCGATCACGATCTGCACCGTGAAGGGGCCGCACTGCTTGCACCGTACAAATGCGTCCTGACGGGCAGCCACCCGGAGTACCACACGCCGCGAACGCTTGATGCGCTGGGCGAGTACGTTAGCGAGGGCGGCCGGCTGTGTTATCTGGGCGGTAACGGTTTCTATTGGCGCATTGCCGTGTCCGACACGGTGCCCGATGTGCTGGAAGTGCGTCGCGCGGAAGGTGGCATTCGGGCGTGGGATGCGGCACCCGGCGAGGCCTACCATCAGCTAGACGCCGGGTATGGCGGCCTTTGGCGCCGGCTCGGTCGTCCGCCGCAGAAGCTGGCGGGTGTCGGGTTCTCGTCACAGGGCCTGTTCGAAGGCTCGCACTACCGCCGGCTCCCCGCATCGTATGACCCGGCGGTCGCGTGGATCTTCGCCGGCGTCGAAGGCGATGTTGTCGGCGAGTACGGTCTATCCGGTGGCGGTGCTGCCGGGTTCGAACTGGACCGGGCGGATAAGCGGCTTGGCTCGCCGCCGAACATCGTCGTGCTCGCGCGATCCGAGGCGCATCAGGACCATTTCGTCGCCGTTCCGGAGGAACTTCTGAGCCATGTCAACACCGTCACGGGGGAGGCACCGCGCGATCTGATCCGGGCCGAAATTGTCTATTTTGACACGCAGAAGGGTGGGGCCGTCTTTGCCACCGGATCGATCACCTTTTGTGGTAGCCTGTCCCATCATGGTTACGACAATGGGGTGTCGCGGATGTTGCGTAATGTGGTGACAAAGTTCGCGACATGATCTGACACGAAGTCCTGTCAGACGACCAGGCCCTGGGCCGACGCAGCGAGCGCATCGAGGCTGCTGGTCGACGACGTGCTACTGGCACTGCTTTGCTCGGAAAGGAGGTACTGCGTCGTCAGGGTGTCGACGAATTTCGGGTCCTGCAGCTTGCTTATGTCGAGCCTGTTGGTGATAGCCTGCTCCTGCGCGCCAATATCTTGAAACGCAATCTGCTCCGGGATGCCCAAAGCAGTCGTGACTACGGCTCGATAGGTGGCGTTGCCAAGGATGTCGTCGGCGGTTTTGATGGAGGCGGCCCCGGCGCGGAAGGTGAGTGCCTCAGACAAGCCAGGCGTCGTCGCGTCGAGGGATGCGCGCCAGGTGACTTCCGCATAGCCGTTGGTGATCGTGTCCAGGACGCCGGCTTTCTTGAGCACCGCGAGGCCCTGATTGGCGAAGTCGAACAGTGATGCGGTGTCTTTCCAGGCAGTGTCCGTCAGCTGGTTGGCGAGAGCCGTGGTATCCTTCGTGTTCGAAAGTAGCGCCTTCTGCGCCAGGGCCGGATATTGCACCTGGTCACCCAGGCCGTTTGCAGTGAGCAGGACTTTCAGCACCGTCGAGTCTTGCAGCAATTGCTGCGCTGAGGTGGCTGAATCGACCGCAGCCTTGAACTTGGCGATATCGCGCGCGACGGCCGGTTGGGCCGCAGTCTGCGCGATGTCTTTGGTGCTGTCCTTTTCGGCGCTATCGAGCGCTGCGATCGGGTCCGTCGACCCCGTGCTCGTCGACTTCCCGTAGACCGTGGAAAGAAGACTGGACGTGATCGACGTATCCGAATCGCTCGTGCTGAACAGCGAAAGGACGAGACTGCCTAGCCCACCGATCGAGCCGCTCATCGTTACGATCCCGTGGCGAGCCCGGCGCCGATGTTATCGTTCACCGCGATCAGAAAATCAAAATCGGGAGAGGGCGTGTCCATCGCACGGATCACCGACCGTCCGACCGAAAGGATCGCCGCGCGAATGGCTTCCGGCAGTTGGTTACCCGGATCCGTCAACAGGCCGATCACCGTCAGCCAGAGCCGCCGATTGTCGGCGATGGCACGGACGCGGTCCGTGGACGAGCCGCTCTCGGCCGAGCGCAGCGCGCCGTTCGCACGGTGGAAAATGTCCGCTTCCTGGGCGCGGAGGCTTCGGTTGTCGGCGCCGGCCTGATAGGCTCGGGCCGCCTTCATCATGGGGTGCATAGGGCTCTCCTTACTCGGCCGCTTGTAGTTCGGGCTGGACGACACCGCGACCGAGTACCGAGTCCTCGTGTCGGATGATACGACGAGTGAGCTTGAGTGCGGCGTAGCAATCATCTGCCTCCGCCGCCTGCATGGCCCGATCGAGAATTTCGCAGGCAAGGTTCGACGACGTCGCTTCCTTGAAGGCGGTGATGAGGCTCCGGGCTGCTTCGAGCCCTTGTGCGCGTTCGTCTTCGACGCCGATATAGGCGGATTGCAGGGCAAAGTAGATCCGCCGCGCCGGGCTGTCGGCCTGGTCGGGCTGCATGATCTGCTTGCCGAATAGAAAACGGGCGTGCGCCGTAAGCTCGATGCGAGACTTCGTGCGGAACCGGATCGGTGCCCCGTTTACGATCATCACCTCGTTCGGACGCAACTCGAGAACTAGATTGGACATGCGGCATCCTGCTGCGGAATGTGCAGAGCAATCGCCGGGAGCGGCAGACCCACCGCCCCCGGATCAGACTGTTACTTGAACAGGCTCAGCAAGCTTTGCGGAGACTGGTTGGCGATCGACAGGGCCTGCGTGCCGAGCTGCTGCTTGATCTGCAGCGACTGCAGTACCGCCGATTCCTGGGACAGGTCAGCGTCCACCAACGCACCGAGGCCAGCGTTAAGGCTGCTGATCTTGTTGGTGTTGAACGTGACTTGCGAGTCCAGGTAGTTCGAGTCCGCGCCAGCCTGGTTCAGCTGGTTGGACACGGCACTGTCAGCCGTGTCGAACGCCGCACCGATGGCCAATGCGGCCTGTGCGGTGGTCTGCGCGATGGTAGCGTTCGCTGAGGTCGGCGGAGATGCGAGCGCACCGCCGAACGTATCGATCCCGGCTGCGCTGCGGGTGAACGTGCCACCCACAAGCGCCGCCAACGCGGCGGCAGTGCCACTGTTGTCCTCGGCCGAGATCGTGGACGTGGAGCCGACTTCGTTGTTGATCACCGACTTGGAGGTGCCGGCGACGGCATTCGACGCGGCGCCGAGAAGCGTCTGGCCGTTGTAGGTCGAACCGTCGACGGCGTTGGCGACTTGGGACACCAAGGTCTTGAACGACGCGATATACTGGTCGCGCTGACTGTCCGAGTTGGACGTGTCACCGATCTCAACCAGCAGCGACTTCGCCGAAGTGAAGTCGTTCGAAATGCTGGTCAGTGACGAAATCGCCGTCGTGACCAGGCCCTTGGCGTTGCCAAGCTGCTGGTTCACGGTGGTCAGCGCGCCCACATCCGATCGCACTTTTTGCGCGACAGCGAAAGCACCGCCATCATCGGTCGCATCGGAAACGCGATAGCCGGTGGAAATCTGCTTCTGCGCAGTCGACAAAGCAGAGCTTGTGGAGTTCAACGACTGAAGTGCGACATAGGCGTTGACGTTGGTGTTGACTGAACTTAGGGACATGGTGGTTTACCTTGCTGGTCCTGATTGTGAAGAACATGCCCACGATTTTCGTGGTGACCGCCTCAATTTAACTGGCGAAGGTTAAAGCTTCGTTGAAACGAAGCTGGAAATAGCTGCAGCGGGACAACTATTTCCTCCGGCTAGCCTCGCCCCGACACGGCGCTGTCAGAGCCTCATGACGAACCGGGTCCATCGAACCGAACTGCTGGTGGCGCCGAGCGCGCTGAGGTATTCGGTCGTCGGCATGGGCGAAAGCATTCGCTTGATCGAGTGGCCGGGTTCAGCCGAAGACCGAACTGCCTGCCGGTATCGGGCCGCTAAGTGGGAAGGAAGTTCACCAACGACAGGCCGCTCGTCGAGCTGATCAGCTTGTAGCTCGCGGTCAGCTGGGTCTGGACCTCGGTCAGCTGCGAAATCGTCGCGGCCATGTTGACGTTCTGTGCAGCCGAGAGCTGGGTCGTCAGCGCCGCAGTGGCATCCGAAGCGCTGGACTGCTCCGACGTCAACTGGGCCTGGTTGTTGCCCAACGCGCCGGCTTCGGTGCTGATGGCGGAGATGGCACTGGACAGCGATGTTCCGGTATCCTGCACCAGGGCTGCGAAGCCAGTGGCTGTCGTCTGGCTGCTGGACAGGTTTGCCAGCGTGGCCAAACTCCGCAAGATGTCGCGTATGTACGATCCTGTGGTCGAGCTGCCGCCAGATACCGCCAGCGTGTTCGCATTGGCGACAAGCCCGACTTGCACCGGGGCACCGGCGTCCAAATCAATCGTCGGGGCAGGCCCGATCGTGCTCGAGAACGGCGTGGTCCCGGCGGCATCTGAGGATGCCACGGCCAACGTTGCGGCGGCCGTCGTGGTAGCGCCATTGGTGGCCAGGCCGGCGACGGCGGTGCCGATCTGGGTGAAGAACGACGAGGACGTGATGTCCTGAGGATCCGGCACCGGGGGGTTGGACGTGTCGGTGCCGGCGAACACGTAGAGCCCGCCATCGGTGGTATCCAGCAGCGACGCAACCTGCTGCAATGCCGATCGGGCCTGTAGCGCGACGCCGTCGGTTTGCGATGGCGTTATGCCGTTGACGCTGGCGAGAGCCGCATTCAGCGCACTAGCAATGCTGGTGATCTGTGTCAGCGCCCCCTGCGCGACGGTCATCCGGCCTTCCACCGCGCTGATTGTCGTCTGCTTCACCCCCAAGCTGGCGATCGCCGGCTGAAGATCGAGTGACGTCTGCGCCACGGCCCCCAAACCCGCATAGCTGGTCGCGATGTAACCCGTGCTGACCTGCGCCGTCAGCGTGTCGAGCTGCGATTTCACCTGGGTACTGGCAAAGATCGCCTGCCCCAGTGCGCCGTAATCCCCACTGATCATGAGTTCACCGCTCCGAGTAGCGTGTTGAACATCGTCTGCGCGGAACTAATGATCTTCGCGTTCGCGCCGTAGGCGTTCTGTAGCACGATCATGTTGGATAACTCCGTATCGACCGACACGCCGGTTTCGCTAGCCAGTTTGGTTTGAAGCGAGGACTGCAGCGCTTGACTGTCGCTGACGGAGCCCTGCGCGCTGTTCGCCGCCTCAGCCTGCGAGCTGGCCAGGTTGGCCGCGAAGGTCTGCAGCGTCGTGCCCGGGTTGAAGGAGAGCGAGAAAGTGCCGCTCGCGCCGAGACCCGTCGTGGCCGGCGCCGGTTGGGACTCCCCCGCCTGCGCGTTGGCGCCCAAGGCGAAGTTCAGAACGTTGTCGATCAAGGTGCTGAACCCGACCGGGCCGCCCGTGGGATTTGGGGTGAAGCCGGCAGCATTGCCGGTATTGGCGGCAACCGCCTGGGTGCCATCCCGAACCAGGCTCGGGTTGGCGGTGACGGCCGGGTTCACGCTGATATCGGAGCTGAACCCCACATACCCCGACTGCACGGGCGTGCCGCCGGTCGCGGGCGTGCTACCCGACGGGGTGGTGAACAAGGTCAGACCCTGATTGCTCAACCGGGTCGACAGCGTGTTGGCGAACTCGTCCAGGCCGGACTGGAGGGTCGGGATTTCGGTATCGCGCAGGCTGAGCCGCGCACCGATACTGCCCCCGGTCACCTGCGACGTGACGTCTGCGCCGGATAGCAGGAGGGGTGGCGCAGCCGTGCCGTTCTGCAACGTGGTGGAGGCGATGCTGAAGGGGCCGCTCGCGGCATGCGTGTTGACGACGGATGCTCCCGCCACGACCGTGACGTCACCGTTGGCCACCGGGAGGAAATAGAGCCCCCCAAGTTGCGCGGCCGTCTGTTCCTGCGTCGTACGCTGCGCTTCGAGATCGGCCGTGCTGAGGCCTTTTGCCCGAGCTTCGACGATCTGGTCCGATAGCGTGCCGATCGCCGCCACGGTCGAGTTGAGCGTGTTCACGTCGGTCCCCAGGCCCGTCTGGGCGGTCTGCCGTTCGTTCGTGTACGCTGTGGCTTGGCTCTGGATGGCCCCCGCCAATGTTTTTGCGGCACCGACCACGCCGCCCTGATCGTCCTGGTTCGACGGATCGGCTCCTAACGAGGTGAACGCGTCTCCCAGCGCACCCAAGGCGCTCGAGAGATCCTCACCGGCCCCGGTCGTCCCCTGGACGGCGTCGAGAGCGGTCAGCGCGGTGCTCCGTACCTGGGCGCCTGCGACCGCAGCGTTCTCCTTGTTCAGCGCCGCCGAAAGGGCAACGTCCACTTCCTCGGTCGCCGGCCCGGTGATGACACCATAGCCCACGCCCCCGGCGGTGAGGTTCGTGTTCGCCACGACCTCCCGTGCGTAACCGGGCGTGCTCGCGTTGGCCACGTTCTGTGACACGACGCCAAGTTGGGCGCTGACGCTCGCTAGACCGCTCGCGGCGGTCCCAAGGACGCTCGTGAGGCTCATTGGAGGTGCCTACGGCCTCACTGTTTCATGTCGATGGTTCGCTGCAGCATATCGTTCGCCGTCGTCACGATCTTGGTGTTGGCGGAATAAGCCTGCTGCGTGATGATGAGCTTGGTGAACTCCGTCGCGATGTCCACGTTCGATGCCTCGAGCGCGGATGTGACGAGCGTTCCGGATCCCCCCGTATTCGCGTTGTTGGTCAGCCCGACGCCCGACGCCTGTGTCGCAGTGAAGGCCTGACCGTTCTGCCGCTGCAACGCATCCGGATTTGCGAAGTTCACGACGGGAACGCGGGCGACGGTGCGGGTCTGCCCGTTATTATAGTTGGCAATGATATTGCCGCTGGTATCGGCGGTGACGCCGCTGAAGGCACCGGGTGCGACGCCATTCTGGCTGATGCCCGACAAAGTATAAGCAGTACCGGCGTACTGGGTCACGCCATTGGCCTGGCCATACGTGCCAAGCGAGACGCTGATCGGCTGTGGCCCGCTGCCGAAATCGGCAGTGAAGGTCAGGTTGGCTGCCCCGGACGCGGAATAACCGCTGCTGGTAACGGCTCCGGTGTCGTTGCTGATGCTGCCGATCGTGCCGGCTGGAACGTCATTGCCGGACGTGGTCCCGAATTGAACTTCGGCGCCACCGATCGCCGGCGTGGTCGCGTCCGGCGCGCTGATGGCAACGGTCCAGTCATTGTTCGCATTCTGCGTCCAGCTCAGCGAAACGGCATGCATCGTTCCCTGCGCGTCGTAGACGTTGACCTGGGATGTGACCGGCGTATTTGCCGCCGGCGTCGCGGGCAGGTTGGCAGACAGCGTGACCGTCGACGTTGGTACGGGAGCATACGCGCTCTGGTTGATCTGGATCGGACCCGCCTGGTTCTCACTGATCGCGCCTGTGGTCGGGTCGGCGGTCCAGCCGTTCAGCGCTTCACCGGTGTCGTTCACGAGGTAGCCGTTGCTGTCGAGCTTGAAGTCGCCATCGCGGGTATATTGCTGCTGCGTACCGAGCGTGGTCGCTCCTGTTGTACTTGTGGACACCTGCGAGACCTGGAAGAAGCCGTTGCCGTCGATCGCCAAGGCAAGTGGGTTGTCGGATGTGGAGATCGTTCCCTGCACGTCGTTGCGATAGCCGGGGGTCGCCTTGACGAAGCCGGAATCGTTAAGTGTCGCTGTGCTGGTCGTGAGATAGTCGGAGAAGTTCGTGTCCGTCCCCTTGAACCCCGTCGTCTGGCTGTTGGCGACGTTGTCGCTGATGTTGCTGAACGCAGCCGATTGAGCGGTAAGCCCGCTGACTGCAGTATCTAACGCGCCGAACAGAGACGTCATGGTTGCACTCCACTGATGTTGCCCGCCGACTGAGCGGGCTGGGTCGCCGTGCTACCGCAGGAAGCGTGCCAGGTCCGGATGGCCCCAATTGCTATATAAATTCGTGTGGAATTTCCTAAGACCATGCCGACCGGCAATCCGCGCCCGGCAAGACTTGCCGCGTCAGGACTGAAACACCCCGTATATCCTGAACTCTCAGTGCGGCATGGCGCTTGCCTTAGCTCCCCGGCATGACCGATCCCATCCAACTCCTTCCGAACGCCACGACGCCGGTGGGCCCGGCGCCAGCCTCCGCTCCTGGGGCCGGCTTCGCGGCGGTGCTGTCAGCACTTGCCACCCCGGCCAAGGCAGCTACGGCGGTAGTGCCGACACCCGTGCCGGGCAGCACAGCGGCAGGACCTGCGAACACGGCGGGCTTGCAAGGCACCCAGGGCATCGTGACAGCCCAGGGCATCGCGACATCCCTGGGAACCGCGACCAGCCAGGGCATCGCGACTCTATCGCCCGGTGTCCTTACGACGAAGGCCGGCGCTCGAACCACGGCCGTGCCGGTCGGATCGCCTATTCCCACCTGCGTATCTACGAGCGCCGCAACCGCGGGCGTGGTGGTTCCGCAGTCGGCCGTATCCGGCGTGGCCGCAACCCCGGACACTCCCGGGCCCCAGGCCGGCACGGCCACCCCGGCTGTGCCGGTGAGCACGCCGGTCGAGGCGGCAGCCCCATCGTCGCCGGCACCCGGTGTGGCGACAGCCACCCGCGCCGCGCCGGGCACAGATCCAAAAACAATCGCGAAGGCCGGTCACACGGCGCGGCGGAGCAACTCGGACGAGGCTGCGGCGACGATCTCGGTTGCGGACCCGGCATCACCGGGTACGGTGGTGCCGAACGCGGTTGCTGCGCCCGTGATCCCCGTCGTGCCCACGGCCATCGCATCGCAGCAGCCGGCGACAGGCGCGATTGCCGCCGCATCGAACGCATCGAGCATCGTGAGCACGCAAGGGCTTGTCGCGGACATCGCCGCTGCGTCACTGCTAGAAACGTCGCCGGCCAGTCCGGCGGATCTCGGCTCGGTCGCAGGTAGCGGTATCGCGGCCTCAGCCGCCGAAGTGGACAAGGGAGCTGCACCGCCGGCCACCCCGCCCGGGACCGATCCAGCGACCGCCCTCGCGGCGACGCCGGCGCCAGCGCAGGCCGCGCCAGCAGCGGCACCGTCGTCCGGCACCCCAAGCAGTGTGGCCCGGCAAGTGGCGCCGGTCCTGATCCAAGTCGCGCATGGCGCATCCGGCAGCGCCGTGACGCTGCAGCTCGATCCCTTGGGGCTGGGCCACGTGCAGGTCCGCGTCGACCGGAATGCCGACGGGACCGCCACCATCCAGGTCACAGCCGAACGCCCGGAGACGCTGCGCCTGCTGGTTGCGGACCAGCCGCATCTGCATACCGCGTTGGACAGCGCCGGCGTATCGACGGACGGGCGGACCCTGAGCTTCGCACTGGCCACCTCGGGCGGGTCGACTTCTGGCGGCGCCGATGGCGGTGCTGCGAATAGCGGTAGCAATGGAGGCCAGGCGGGAAGCGGCCGCAATGCCCGTTGGGCGGCCAGGTCGGGCGGTTCGGACGACGAACCCAGTTTCATCACTCAGCCGGCCTGGATCCGCGCTGGCGTTGACATCACAGCATAACGGAGCATCACCATGAGCGGCAGCATTTCATCTTTGACGGGCTCTTCAACCTCCCTGACGTCGGCGGCATCCGCGGGCGTCACGGCCGCGGCAAGCACGGCCGCGACCTCCACCTCGACCAACGCGCTATCGACGCTCAGCAACAACTTCAACGATTTCCTCAGTCTGCTTACGACGCAGCTGAAGAACCAGGATCCGTCGAGCCCGATGGACAGCAACACGTTCACATCCGAATTGGTGCAGTTCACCAGCGTCGAGCAGCAGATCACCACCAACAGCAGCCTCACGTCGCTGATCCAGGCGACACAGGGCAGCGAGGTGATCCAGGCGACCAGTGTCGTCGGCAAGCAGGTGACACTGAACAGCCCGCAGCTCCCGCTGCAGAACGGGACGGGTAGCCTCAGCTTCACCACCACCGCGGCGGAACCGGTCTCGATCAAGATCACCAACAGCAGCGGCGTCGACGTGAAGGATGTGTCGCTGACATCCACCGCCGGGTCCAACACCTATACCTGGGACGGTACGGACAACAGCGGCACCCAGTTGGCGGATGGCGCCTATACGGTCGCGGTCGAGGGCCAGCCGGTGGGCGGGACGGCCGCCGCCGTGCCGTTCACCGTGACGGGGACGGCGACCGGCGTGCTCAACACGAACGGCGTCGTCACGCTGCAGGCGGGTGCGGTTTCGACCGCATTCAGCAACGTGGAGTCAGTGAGCACCGCGGCGACCAGCAACTAAGCCGCTACCGGCCCGGCAAAAATTGCCGACCATCTTTACGAACCGGTAATCGGCCGAGCGCAGCATCACCGTGCGGCAGGAAGCTGCAGGTGGGCGCGCAAGCATGGCGGCGTTGCTAGAAGGGTTCAAGGCATTAGGCGTCGGCCGGTTGATCGCAATGGCAGCGGTCGCCGGCGCCATGTTGCTGATGTTGGCGTTCCTGGCTTTCCGTGGCGGCGGTGGGGAGCAGATGGCGCTGCTCTACTCGGACATGGACCTGCGGGAAGCGGCCCAGGTCTCGGACCTGCTCGACAAGTCTCACATCGCGCACGAAGTGGGGCCGGATGGCACCCGCATCTCCGTCCCTGCGTCGGAGGTTCCACATGCCCGGCTGTTGCTTGCGAAGGAAGGTCTGCCGTCTGGTGGCTCGATCGGCTACGAGATCTTCGACCGTGGCGACGGGCTGACGGCGAGCCAGTTCCAGCAGGCCATCAGCCAAACCAGGGCTATGGAAGGTGAACTCGCGCGCTCGATCCGATTGATCTCCGGTGTCCGCGGGGCGCGCGTCCATTTGGTGTTGCCTAAGCGCGAGCCCTTCGCACGGGACCGGGTGGAGGCGCAGGCCAGCGTCGTACTCACGATGGCCGGCGCGCAGCGAATGGATCGCGAGGGCGTGCAGGCCGTCCTCAACCTCGTAGCGTCGGCGGTGCCGGGTCTGCGTCCGCAGAACATCGGCATCATCGACAGCCGCGGCAACCTGCTCGCCCGTGCCGGCGAGGATCCCGGCCCGGCCGGCCCGGCGTCGGAGTTGCGCGTGTCGACCGAGCAGCGGCTGTCACGTGCCGTCGAAGACTTGTTGGAGCGCACGGTTGGTCCCGGTCGCGTCCGCGCGGAAACCTCCGTGGAGATGGACTACGACCAAGTGCACGAGACGCAGGAGAAATTCGATCCGGAGGGCAAGGTCGAGCGCTCCACGCAAAATAATAACACGACCAATAAGACGAATGAGGCGGCCAGCACCGTCAGCGTCGCGAACAGCCTGCCAAACGCCGATGCCGGCACCAACCCCGCCGGAAGCCAGGAAAACCGGACCGAGGAAACCACGAACTTCGAAGTTGGCAAGACCGTTCGCACGACGGTCCGCGAGCAGCCGATGATCAAGCGGATCACCCTCGGGGTGCTGGTCGACCAGGTGCAGGTCAAAGGCGCCGATGGCAAGACAACTTGGCAGGACCGCACGCCTGAGGAGCTTGGGCGTATCGCTGCCCTGGCACGCAGCGCGATCGGCTATGACGAGAAGCGAGGTGACCGGGTGGAGGTCGTGAGCCTCCGGTTCGCCGACGTCGACGTGCCGGTCGAGGCGCCGAAGCCGAACCTGCTTGGTCTGCCATTGGACAAGACGGACCTCATGCGGCTTGGGCAGACAGGATTGGTCGCCGTTGTAGCGTTGCTCGCGCTGGTGCTTGTCCTGCGCCCGATGGTACTCCGGCTCACCACGAACTCGGGCGCAATTGCGAACGAGAGCGGCGGCCTTGCCATTGCCGGGCCGGGCGGAACGGCCGCAGGTGACGCACCCGGTCTGGGCCGTTCCCCCACCCTTGCCTTGGCGGGGCCTGGGAGTGCCGCCGAAGACGAGAGCATGGTCAGTCTCGGAAGCATCGAAGGGGCGGTTCGCGCCTCCTCGCTGCGGGCGGTGGCCACTCTCGTCGACAAGAACCCGGAGGAGAGCCTCGCAGTGATGCGCAGCTGGATGGTCAAGGAGGGTGCCTGACGCATGCCCGCGAAATCCACTGACTCCGAGCTGAACGGTGCACAAAAAGCGGCCGTCCTGATGCTGGCCCTCGGAGAGGAGCAATCGTCTCGGCTGTTCGGCATGATGCACGAGGACGAGATTAAGGAAGTCTCGGCCGCCATGGCGCAACTCGGCTCGGTGAAGGCCGAGATGGTCGAACGTCTGTGCGTCGACTTCAGTGAGAGCATGGGTGGCATGGGCCACCTGGTCGGCAGCTTCGAAAGTACCGAGCGCCTGCTGCAGCGTGCGCTGCCACGTGATCGGGTGTCGCAGATCATGGAGGAAATCCGCGGCCCGGCCGGCCGTACCATGTGGGACAAGCTCGGCAACGTGCACGAAGCGGTGCTCGCCAACTATTTGAAAAACGAATACCCGCAGACCGTTGCCGTCGTGCTCTCCAAGGTCAGGCCGGAACATGCCGCCCGCGTGCTGACCCTCCTGCCCGACAGCTTCTCCATCGAGGTGGTGATGCGCATGTTGCGCATGGAGAGCGTCCAAAAAGACGTGCTGGACGGGGTGGAACGCACGCTACGGGCCGAGTTCATGTCCAACTTGGCGCGTTCGACCCGGCGTGACTCGCACGAGATGATGGCGGAGATCTTCAACAATCTGGATCGCGCCAGCGAGACCCGCTTCGTCACCGCGCTCGAGGAGCGTAACCGCGAGTCGGCTCAGCGCATCAAGGCTCTGATGTTCACATTCGACGACCTCGCGAGGCTCTCGTCGACGGCGATTCAGGGCCTGCTGCGCGCCGTGGAGAAGGACAAGCTGCCATTGGCGCTCAAGGGTGCCTCCGAGAGTTTGCGCGAACTGTTCTTTAAGAACCTTTCGGAGCGGGCTGGTAAAATGCTTCGCGACGACATCGAGGGCCTCGGCCCGGTGAAGTTGCGCGACGTGGACGAGGCACAAGCTTCAGTCGTGGCGCTCGCCAAGGATCTCGCGGCCCAGGGCACGATCGAGATCGGCGAAGGCAAGGATGAGGAGCTGGTGTACTAGCATGATCGCACCTAGCCCGCGCTCAAACCGTCCCAGCCTGTTGGGGGTGCTGTATGCCGAGGATTTCGACGAAACCGGCAGTAACGGCATGGCGGCGCCCGACCCTGTGCCCGAGCCCGAGGTCATCGAGCCCGTGTTCACCGCAGCCGAATTGGATGCGGCTCGTGCCGAAGCATCGTCGGCCGGGCAGGCCGCGGCCGAGCGCGGTTTGGCCGGTTCCCGCACGCAGCTTCTCGCGAGGCTTGCCAGCACGATGGAGGAGGCTCGCGAGGGTGCCAGGGAGGTTGCCGAACAAGCGGCCGAGGGCGTGGCCCGCTGTATGCTGGGCGCGTTGGCGGCCTGCCTGCCATCGCTCTGCGAGCAGCACGGCGTGGCGGAACTGCGGGCATTCGTTCGGACGCTGTTGCCCGCGCTGACGGAGGAGCCTCGGGTCATCGTGCGGATCAACCCGGCGATGATGGCGATGATGCAGAGCGAGATCGGAAGCCTGGACGACGAGGTCGCCGAACGGGTCCAGCTTCTGGCGACCGAGGCCGTGCCACCGGGTGACGCGCGCGTCACGTGGAGCGAAGGGTCGGCGGTTCGGGACACGTCCCGGGCACGTGCGGCGTTCGCGCTGGGGTTGGCTGAATTGGGACTGCTACAACCGGAGCAAGTAAATGCCTGACAGTATGGAACTGGCCGAGTTGCTGGATCCGGCACCCGGCGCCGCGGCACCGCGCGCCGTACGTGATCTGGAGGCCGTCTACGACATCCCGGTCACCGTCAGCGCGGTTCTCGGCAAAGCCACGATGCAAGTGAGCCAATTGCTGAAACTGGGCCGCGGCGCGGTCGTGGAACTGGACCGCAAGCTGGGTGAGGCGATCGACATCTACGTCAACAATCGCCTGGTGGCGCGCGGCGAGGTGGTGATGGTCGATGACAATCGCCTCGGCGTGACCATGACGGAGATCGTCAAAGCCGACCGCTCGTGAGTAGCGGCGGCATGAGGGTGCTCCTGATCGGTGCACTCTCGGGGGAGTTGGCGCAGGCGGCCCGGATCGCCATCGCCCGCGGTGCGAAGCTCGAGCAGGCAGACACGATCGACGCCGGTTTGGCCCGGCTTCGTGCCGACGCGCGGGTCGACCTCGTCCTATGCGAAGTCAGCCACGATGTCGGCACGCTCGTCCGCGCCCTTTCGGCCGAGCGAATCTCAGTCGCGGTCGTGGCCTGCGGAACACACGCCGACTCCCAAGCCGCCGTTCGCGCGATCCGGGAGGGCGCGCGCGAGTTCCTGCCCTTGCCGCCGGATCCAGACCTGATCGCCGCCATCCTCCAGGCGGCGAGTGGCGAGAGCCACGTCCTGATCGCACGCGACCCGGCGATGTTGGCAACGTTGCGCCGGGCCGAGCAGGTGGCGACCGCGGAAGCCTCGGTGCTGATCACCGGGGAGAGCGGCACCGGCAAGGAGGTTCTCGCCCGTCACATTCACCGTTCGTCGCGTCGCAGCGCCGGCCCGTTCGTTGCCCTGAACTGTGCCGCGATCCCGGAAAATCTGCTCGAGTCCGAGATGTTCGGCCACGAGAAAGGCGCCTTCAGCGGTGCCGCTGCGCGCCGTATCGGCAAGTTCGAGGCGGCAGACGGAGGAACTCTGCTGCTGGACGAAATCAGCGAGATGGATGTGCGGCTGCAGGCCAAACTGCTCCGCGCGATCCAGGAGCGGGAGATCGACCGGCTGGGCGGCACGGGCCCCGTTAAGGTCAACGTTCGCATTCTGGCGACCAGCAACCGGGACATGTTGACCGAGTGTTCGGCCGGCCGCTTCCGCGAAGATCTGTATTTCCGCCTCAACGTCGTCAGTCTCCGCATTCCCCCGCTGCGCGAGCGGCCCGGTGACATCGCCTCCTTGGCGGATCACTACGCGCGCCATTACGCCGGCGTGAATGGCCTGCCTGTCCGCCCGATCGCCGCACTTGCCCACCTGCGCCTCGCCTCGCACGGCTGGCGCGGCAACGTGCGTGAACTGGAGAACACGATCCATCGCGCCGTCTTGCTATCGACCGGCGACGAGGTGGATGCGGTGGAGCTACCCGGCAACACCGCCGCACCCGTCCAGACCAATTTCGGCGGCGTCGCCGGCCTGGTCGGCAAGACGATGGACGAAGTGGAGCAAGACCTGATCCTGCAGACACTTTCGCACACGCTCGGCAATCGCACGCACGCCGCGACCATCCTTGGCATTTCCATCCGCGCGCTGCGGAACAAGCTGCGCGACTACGCAGCCTCCGGCGCCCAGGTCACGCCGCCGGGCCTGGCGGCGTAGCGCACGCTGTCCGGGATGTTCGACCAGTTCAAGGCGCTCAGCCGGAAATACGCGCCGGGCACAGACGTTGGCCTGGCGCTCGGCATGGTGATGCTGCTCGCAGTCCTCGTCATCCCGCTGCCGACCGTATTGCTCGACATGGGGTTGGCTCTGTCCATTACGGCGTCGGTCTTGGTGCTGATGGTGGCCATGTTCCTGAAGCGCCCGCTCGATTTCACGTCCTTCCCCACCCTGCTGCTATTGACCACGTTGCTGCGCCTGTCGTTGAACGTCGCCACGACAAGGCTTATCCTAAGTCATGGCAGCGAGGGCCAGTTCGCAGCGGGACACGTGGTCGCGGCGTTCGGTGGCTTCCTGATGGGCGGCGATGTGGTGATCGGGGTCATCCTGTTCGCCATCCTACTCGTCGTGAACTTCATGGTGATCACCAAGGGCTCGGGCCGCATCGCCGAGGTTGCGGCGCGGTTCAGCTTGGATGCGATGCCTGGAAAGCAGATGGCGATCGATGCCGATCTGTCGTCGGGTCTCATCAACGAAGCCAAGGCAAAGATCCGCCGGAAGGAGCTGGAGGAGGAGAGTGGCTTCTACGGCGCGATGGACGGTGCGGCGAAGTTCGTCCGTGGCGATGCGATCGCCGGGCTGCTGATCACCTGCATCAATGTGTTCGGTGGCTTCGCGATCGGCCTCATCCGTCATGGCATGCCGTTCGCCGAGGCGGCGGCGACGTTTACGACTTTGTCCGTGGGCGACGGTCTGGTCTCGCAGATCCCGGCGCTGCTGGTCTCCACCGCCGCCGGCATCGTTGTCACCAAGGGAGGCATGGAGGGCGCTGCCGACACCGTGCTGATTCGCCAGCTCGGCGGCAGCCCGAAGCCGCTCGCGATGGCCGCGGGTGCGGCAGCCGTCCTGGCGATTATGCCGGGTCTGCCGATGCTGCCCTTCATGGCGTTGGCCGGGCTTGCCGGTGGTGGTGCGTACCTGCGGTGGAAAAATCCGCCGGTCGTGGCCGGTGAGGCTGCACCTATTTTGGCGGCGACGACTCCTAGCGAGCCGCCAATCACCGAGTCGCTCCGGATGGACATGATCCGGCTGGAGCTCGGCTACGGGCTGCTGGCGCTGGCCGGTGGCAACACTCCCCGGCTGACAGAGCAGATCAAGGGGCTGCGCCGGGCGATCGCGTCGGAGATGGGCTTCGTGCTGCCACCGGTTCGGATTCAGGACAACGTGCAGCTTGGCGCCGACATCTACTCCATCCGTATCAAGGAGATCGAGGCCGGCCGCGGCGAGCTTCGCCCCACTAAGCTGCTGGTGATGGACCCGCAAGGCGGCATTCCGGCTTTCCCCGGCGAGCGCACCACAGAACCGACTTTCGGACTTCCTGCGCTGTGGGTCGAGCCGACCCGGCGGGACGAGGCCATGGCCCGCGGCTGCACGGTCGTGGACCCGGCCTCCGTGCTCACAACGCATATCACCGAGGTCGTGCGGGACAGCATGGCCGAACTGCTGTCCTATGCCGAGACCCAGAAGCTGCTCGACGAATTGCCGCGCGAGCAGCAGAAATTGGTGCAGGACCTGGTTCCATCGCAACTCAGCGTCGGCGGGGTGCAACGTGTGCTGCAGGCGCTGCTGGCCGAGCGTGTGTCGATCCGCGATCTGCCGACCGTGCTGGAGGGCATTGCGGAGGCGTGTGGTGGTCACCCCCGCCCGATCGGCGCGATCGTGGCCCATGTTCGGGCTCGGCTGGCACGCCAGATCAGCGACAGCCACACCGGGCCGTCCGGCTACATCCCGCTCGTCGTGCTCTCATCGGAGTGGGAAGCGGCGTTTGCCGAGAGCCTTGTCGGGCCGCCGGACGATCGGCAGCTCGCGATGGCGCCGTCCAAGCTCAGCGATTTCATGAGCCGGCTGCGGGGAGCTTTCGACTCGGCACAGGCCATGGGCGAGATGCCGGTGCTGCTGTCGTCGGGCGGGATACGGGCCCATTTGCGGGCGGTGGTCGAACGCATTCGGCCCTCCACCCCTGTGCTGGCCCAGGCGGAGATTTTCCCGCGCGCGCGGATACGGACGGTGGGGACGATCTAGCAGCAAAACGAGGCGTTGCCCCGCACCCCACCCGAGGACAGTCGTCCTCTGGACGCCTGTTAGAGCGCAATTGGATCAAGTCGAGCCTATGACGACATCAGCGCTGACCAACTCGATACGGCTGTGCTCTACGCGGCGGAGGTGAGCTTCCAGGGATCGCCCGGTTCGCAGAAGATTGGCACGCCATTGGCAGTGCGTGTGTCGGGTGACAGGCCCATTTCCGCCCGCAGCGCCCGGAATAGCGCACCGTGGGCCACGACCAGGACGGGCGGCGTCCGGGTCAAGGCCTCGGTGAGCGCCGATGCCGCGCGGGTCCGAAGCTCGGCGAAGCTCTCGCCACCCTCGGGCGTAATGCCGCGATCGACCCAATCGTTGAACCACGCGGCCGCCATCGCGGTGCCTTCGTGCACGCCGAACGACACTTCTTGCAGATCTTCGATGACCGTTACCGAAAGACCCAGCACCGTGGCTGCCGCCTGGGCCGTGTCGCGCGCCCGCGACAAGGGGGAGCTGACGATCGTGGCGATGCCACGCCCAACCAGCAATTGGGCGGCGGCGGCGGCCTGCGCCACGCCGGTGGCGTTGAGCGGAATGTCGGTCCGGCCCTGGCTGCGCCCTTGCGCGTTCCAATCCGTCTCGCCGTGGCGGAGGAACCAGAACGCGCGGGCCGGCAGACGGCTCAGATGGAGAGCCCTTCGGCGGCAATCATGCGCTGGACGGCCGGGCGCTCCTTCATGCGGGCGAAATGCGCCGCTATCGGGGCCGGGAGCTGTGCGCCGGCGCGGGGTGCCCAGGTGGAGACGTAGAACACGGCCGAGTCGCCGATCGAATACGTGTCGCCCGCCACCCACGGCTTGTCGCCCAGCCGGTCGGCCAGGATGCCCAAACCCTTGGCGAAGATCTCGCGGCCGCGCGCTTGCACGGCTTCTTTCTGGCTCTCGTCCGGCGAGAAATTACCGGGGCGGGCGATGCGGGCGAAGCCCTGCATGTGAATGGTGGCGACGGCGTAATCCATCGCCTCGACCGCACGCGTCTGCGCTTCGGGGTCCGACGGCAGCAGCTTGGCCTGCGGGTTGCTGAGCGCCAGCCAGGTGGCGATCGCACCGTATTCCGTCAGCACGCTGCCGTCGTCGCGCATCAGGGCCGGCACCTTGTTTTTCGGCGTGATGGCCGAGTATTCCGGCTTGAACTGCTCGCCTTCCGCCAGCTTGACCCGCTCCACCTCGTAAGGCTTGCCGATCTCCTCGAGCACCACGTGGATGCCGAGCGAGCAGGCGCCGGGCGAAAAATACAGCTTCATGGTGTTTCTCCCTAATGGTCCGATCCTGACATTCGCGACCCGAGTGCAGGTGAATCGGCCTACAATATCAATGTCTAGTGGCGGGAAGCTGACGACCCTCCCACCACTAGTCGAACAGCGAACTGACGCTGCTCTCGTCGTTGATGCGGCGCATCGCCTCGGCAAGCAACGGGGCGATCGTGAATGTCCGCTGGTTGGCGGAGCCTTGAACGGCCTCGGTTGGCTCGATGCTGTCGGTGATCGTCATCATCTCGATCGGCGAGGCGGCGATCCGTGCCACGGCACCACCCGACAGCACGCCGTGCGTCACGTAGACGCTGACGGAGCGCGCGCCTTCCGCCTTCAGCGCAGCCGCGGCATTGCACAGCGTCCCGCCGGAGTCGCAGATGTCGTCGACCAGGATGCAATCGAAGCCGTCCACCTCGCCGATGATGTTCATCACCTCCGACACGCCGGCCCGCTCGCGCCGCTTGTCGATGATGGCCAGGTCGCAATTCAGCCGAGACGCCATGTTGCGTGCCCGCAGCACGCCACCGACGTCCGGTGAGACGATCATGATCTCCCGCCCGGCGAAACGCTGCTGGATGTCGGCGGCGAACAGCGGGGCGGCGTAGAGGTTGTCGACGGGGATGTCGAAGAAGCCCTGGATCTGGCCCGCGTGCAAATCGAGCGTCAGCACGCGGTTGGCCCCTGCCTCGGTGATCAGGTTGGCGACCAGCTTGGCGCTGATCGGGGTGCGCGAGCCGGTTTTCCGGTCCTGCCGGGAGTAGCCGAAATACGGGATGACCGCGGTCACCCGGCGCGCGCTCGACCGTCGCAGTGCGTCCAGAGTGATGAGCAATTCCATCAGGTTGTCGTTGGCGGGGTAGGAGGTGGATTGCAGCACGAACACGTCCTCGCCGCGGACATTCTCGTGGATTTCGACGAAAACTTCCATGTCCGCGAACCGTCGGATGGAGGCGCGGGTCAATGGAAGATTGAGAGTGGCGGCAACCGCTTCCGCCAACGGCCGATTGCTGTTGCAGGCGACGATCTTCATGACGGTAGGATCCCGGTGCAGCGGCAGGCGGGTTCTAGCAATCGTTCACCGTGCTGTCATCTACTGAGGCTTTGCCGGCGGAGCGGTGGTGGGCCCAGTCTTGGTTGGGACCGTCTTGGCAGCGACAGTCGTGGGAGCTGCGGTCTTGGCCTCGTCGGTCTTCGGGCCGCGGCCAATGGCGTTCGTCACGACTTCGGCCACGCCGCCCGCGGCCTCTGTCGCCACGGCGACCGCGACGTCGCCCCAGTACTGATCCAGCGAGCCGATTGGAACCTCGTTGATCTGCACGACGCGGCCATTTTCCTGGCCGTGGTTGTCGGTGACGATCCACTGGATCTCGACCCGGGTGGTCTTTCCCGCACCGGGCGCGGTCTTTACGTCGCCGACGACGGTGAAGTCGGCACCCTTGACCGTATCCTGTACCACGTCGCCGAGGTTGGGCAGGCGGGTCGTCATCTGGCGGGTCAACGAGATGTTGCCGTCCCCGGGAGCGCCGGTCACGCCCTTGAAATACAGCACGGGGGGGCGGTTCAGCAGGCTGTGCGGGTCGCTCATCTCCCGCCGCGCCTCGATCCCGCCCAGCAGGGCCACGACTTTCGGCGCTTCGGCGGAGGCAGCTTCCTGCAGTGTGGCGGGTTGACCGGCGGCCCAGTCCTTGGCCGGGACCGGCGGGCCCTGGCTGGCGCCCTGCGGCACGCCGCGTGGGTCCATGACCGTATAGGTGGGCACCACGGCCCCGTCCTGCAGGTCTGCGGACAGCACCAGACTCCAATCGCCACGTCCGACGGGGGCGGCGCTGGCGGGCAGCTCCTGGGTCACCAGGGCGTCGGCGAGCGCGCCGGACCACGCCTTCGCGGCATCGTCGGTCAGTAGTGAGGCCGTCGGCAGGGGGATGGCGAGGCGGGAGGGCGGCGGTTGGGCCAGGCGCAGCGCGGTTGCGCCAGGCCGGCCGAGGAACGGCTGCGGCAGATCGCCGCACCCGGCCAGGGCCAGCAAGCCTACGAATACGGCCGCGCGCTTCACGTGAGGACACAGCCGAACAGGACGAACAACACGATCAAAAGGACGATGCAGAGGGGGAGGTATTGCATGCGATGACCGAGATCTGATGGCCGATCGGGCCGCCTCCAGCAAGGGTGCGGCGGCGGTGGCTGAAAAAGCGGCGTTCATCGGGCAAGGTGTCGGCGTCGAGCACGGTAACCGACGCGCCGGCGGCGCGCAGCCGTGCGGCGCAGTAGCCCGGTAGGTCGAACAGCCAATGGCCGGGCCGGCCATCCGCGAAGAACCGCGCATCGCCGGGGTCGCGGGCCAGCACGGCGTCGCGCAGGTCGGCGGCGACCTCGTAGGATCGGGGGCCGATGCAGGGGCCGACCGCGGCATGGATGCCGGTCCCGCCCATTGCGGCCAGCACCGCCTCCAACACGCCGGCGAGGGCGCCGCGCCAGCCGGCATGGGCGGCGCCGACAACGCCGGGTGCGGCGAACAGGACGGGGACGCAGTCGGCGGTGACGATGCCGAGGCCGATGCCGGGCCGCCGCGTCACCATCGCGTCCGCGCGGGGGCCGGCGCCGGGCTGCCACGGTTGGTCGACGATGGCTACGGCAGGGCCGTGCACCTGGGTCAGGCCGACGAGTGTGTCCACGCCGATGGCGGCTCCGACCCGGCGACGGTTTTCGGCGATCGCGGCCGGGTCGTCGGTGCTGGAGAGGCTGCAGTTGAGGCTGGCGAACGGCCCGGTGGAAACGCCGCCCTCCCGCGTGAAGAAGCCGTGGGGGGCGGCGAGTGCTTCGTCCCGCAGATGGGGAGTCATGGTTCGAACCCGGCGGGAATCGGCAGCCCGGGTGAAGTAAGGGCGAGGGCTTTGAACAGCGCGCCCATCCGGTCCGGTTCGGCGAGGCGGCGGCCGGCTTCGGTCATGCGCATGGCCTCTCGTGGTGGAAGCGTGGTGGCGAGGCGGTGGATGCGGGCGAACAGGCCGAGCCGGGTCAAGAACTTGCCTTGGGGGAGGGGTCCGTAGGCTGGCAGGCCGGAGGCGCGGGCGAAGGCGGTGAAGTCGACATGGGCGGTGAGGTCGGCGGCACCGGGGTCGGCCAGCGGATCGGCCGGTTGTCCGGCCCGGAGGGCTTGCAGGCTGTCGCCGGCGCCGCTGTCGAGGGGGCCGTAATCGAGGAACAGGGCGGTCCCGGGGGCTGCGCGCAGGCGGTCGCCGAGGTGGTGCGCTAGGGCCGGGTCGCGCCATTCCCAGACTTCTTCTTCTCCCTCTCCTGCCTGCGGGAGAGGGCTGGGGTGAGGGCCGCTTGCGTCCGCAATACCGAACGGATGGACACCCCTCACCCCGGCCCTCTCCCTCAAGGGCAGAGGGAGAGACGCAATCTCGAACCACTTCCCGTCCTCGACGAAGCGTTCGGACCATGTATCGCCACGCTGAACGAACTGTCGGATGGGGAGCGCGTCCAGGAACTCGTTGGCAAGCAGGATGATCGGGCCGCCCGGCAAATCCTCCACGCGATCGTGCCAGGTGGCACCCGGCAGCAGCGCCGCCTGGGCGGTACGAAGCCGGGGTGATGTTTCCACCAGGTGGAGCCGCAGCGCCGCCCGGAAACCTGGGGCTACGCGGGTGACCGCGCGCACGGCGTCGGCCATCAGCGTCCCGCGGCCGGGGCCGGCCTCGGCCAGGATCACGGGGTCGGGGCAGCCCATCGACTCCCACTGGACCGCCGCCCAGGCGCCGAGCACCTCTCCGAAGGCTTGGCTGATCTCCGGGGCGGTGGTGAAGTCGGCGAAGGGGTCGTGGGTGGCGTAGTATTGGGCGTTTGCGCGCGCCATGAACAAATCCAGCCGCTCCATCAGGCCAGGGCGGTGCGGGGATGGGCGCGGATCATCAGCACCAGGCCAACCAGCAGCATCGGGATCGAGAGCAGCTGGCCCATGGTGGCACCGTCGTAGAGGTATCCCAGGAACGCATCGGGCTGGCGGAACAGCTCGCCGATGCTGCGCGCGATGGCGTAGCCGACCAGGAACGTGCCGGTCAGAAAGCCGAAGCGGGCTCGGATCGCTTCGCGCCGGGATAGCACCCAGAGCAGGATGAACAGCAGCAATCCCTCCATCAGAGCCTGGTAGATCTGGCTGGGGTGGCGCGGCTCGGGGCCGGCCTGGGGGAAGATCATGGCCCAGGGCAGCCAGTCCGGGGCCGGGCGGCCCCACAGTTCACCGTTGATGAAGTTTGCGATACGCCCCAGGCCGAGGCCGATGGGGGTCACGACGGCGATCCGGTCGGCGAACCCCAGCAACGGGATCTTGTTCTTCCAGCAGTAGATGATCAGCGCGATCATCACGCCGAGCGCGCCACCGTGGAAGGACATACCACCCTCCCACACGGCGAAGATCGTGGCCGGATTTTCGAAGAACCGGCTGGGCTGGTAGAACAGCACGTAGCCGAGGCGGCCGCCGAGCACGACGCCCAGCGTGGCCCAGGTCAGGAAATCGTCGGTCTGCAAAGGGGTGGCAACAGCGGGGCTGCGCTCCACCAGGCGCCGCATGATGCGCCAACCCAGCAGCAAGCTGGAAATATAGGCCAGCGCATACCAGCGGATCGCGATCGGCCCGAGCTGAACCAGCACCGGGTCGAACTGCGGGAACAGCAGGACGGGGATCAACGATAGGCATCCGCGGTATCGAGGTAGTCCGCGACGTAGCGGCGGATACCTTCCTCCAACACGGTGAATTGGCCGCCATAGCCGGCGGCGCGCAAGCGGTCGGTGGTGGCCTGGGTGAAGGATTGATAGCCGTCGCGCAGGTGAGGAGGCATGTCGATGAACTCGACCCGCTCCGGGACATTGGCCGCGCGGCAGACCGCCTCCGCCAGATGCTGGTAGGAGCGTGCGTTGCCGGTGCCGACGTTGAACAGGCCGTTCACGCCCGGCGAGGCGAGCAGCCACAACATGATGTCCACCACGTCACCGACCCAGATGAAGTCGCGCATCTGTTGCCCGTCCGCCATGCCCGGCTCGATGGAACGGAACAGCTTCGGGGCATGCCCGGCGAGGATGTCATCGTGCTTTACTTTCACGACCGAGATCATCGAGCCTTTGTGGTACTCGTTCGGTCCGTAGACGTTGAAGAATTTCAGCCCGGCCCATTGCGGCGGGCGCTTGGAGCCGGCCTTCAGCATCTTGGCAACCCGCAAGTCGAAGGAGTGTTTGCTCCAGCCATACAGGTTCTTCGGCCGAAGGGTGTCCAGGGCGTCGATATCGTCCTCAAACCCGGCCGACCCGTCGCCATAGGTGGACGCGGACGACGCATAGACGAAGCGGGTGCGCCGGGCCGCGCACCAGTTCCACAGCATGAGCGGTAGTTCGACGTTGGTCATCCACACCAGGTCACCGTCGGTCGCAGTGGTGGAACTAATTGCGCCGAGGTGGAAGACCATCTCAAGCGGGGGATTGGTCGCAAGGAAATGCTCGAGCGCGTCGGGCATCAGCAACAGTGCCGGCGGATGGGCGGCCAGGTTGCGCCACTTCCCCTCGGACCCGAGCCAGTCGACGATGGCGACCTCGTGCCCCGCCTCGGCCAAGGCGGCGTTGAGATTGGAGCCGATGAAGCCGGCGCCGCCGGTGACCAGGATCATGGCCGGGCTTATAGCCGCCGGGCGGTGGTCAGTCCAAGGGCACGTTTGTATGGGCGTGCCCCCGCCGGGCCCGCACCCCGTCCGTGGGCTTCGCCGCCACCTCCCCCAACAGGGAGGGAGGATAGCCACTTAGAAGGCGTGCCGGCTGCTCACTTCTCGCAAGACGGTCAGGGCCATGATCTTGAGGTCGAAGCGGACAGACCAGTTCTCGATGTAGAACAGGTCGCACGCAACCCGCTGCTCGATCTGCTCGATCGTGGCGGTCTCGCCCCGCCAGCCGTTCACCTGGGCCCATCCGGTGATCCCGGGCTTGACCCGGTGGCGCACGGCATATTGCTGCACCACGTCGGCGAACAACTGGTCGGCGGCCTTGGTGTTGGGCGCATGCGGGCGGGGGCCGACCAGTGACATCGTGCCGTTCAGCACGTTGAACAACTGCGGCAACTCGTCGATCGAGAGCTTGCGGATCACGCGGCCCACCCGGGTGATCCGAGGGTCCCCGCGCGTGGTCTGCTTGTCGGCCAGTAGGTCGGCCGCGCCGTGCCGCATCGAGCGGAACTTGTAGCAAAGGAACAGCCGGTTGTTGAACCCCATCCGCGGCTGCCGGAACAGCACCGGGCCGGGCGAGTCGAGCTTGATCAGCAGGGCGGTCAGCAACAGCATGGGTGACAGCACCAGCAAGGCCAGCGAACCCAGCCCGTAGTCCAGCAGCGTTTTCTGCAGCGCCCGCCAGTCCTTCAGTGGTGCCTTGCGGATCGACACGACCGGGTTGCGGCCGATCCCCTCGAATTGGGTGCGGGAGAAGCGCAGACCGGCGAGATCGGTGGTGAGCACGATGTCGGCCACCGTGCTGCTGAGCTGGTCGACCACGGCCCTGATCCGGTCGGGCGCGCTGAGCGGCAGGGCGATCACGATGATGTCGATCTGCTCCTCGCGGGAGCGGACAACCAGGTCGTCCACCGTGCCGCGGACAGCGACGTCCGACTGGTTGAGCGGCGCGCGGGACATCCGATCGTCGAAGATGCCGATGACCTGGTATTTGCCGGGCTCGCCCTTGAGCCGGTCGATGAACTCGCCGCTGAAATCGTTGACGCCGACGATGGCGATCTTGCGGGCCAGGCGCCCCGCTGCCGTCCAGTGCCGCATCAGCCGGGTGAGCGGGATCCGGCTGCCGCCGATCAGCACGGCCGCGGTTCCGGCCCAGGCGAGCGGCCAAATGCGAAACGGCAGCCGGCCCTGGTAGAACACGAACAGGCAGCCAACCAGCCAGGCCGCGCCGATGACCAGCGGCTTGAGCATCAGCCGGATCTGCCGGGGGCCCGATACCAGGGCGGACTGAGCGTAGGCCTTGTCCCGCGCCATGCTGATATTGGCAGCAACAGCGCCAGCGAACGAGGCGATCGTCACCGGGCCCTGCGGGTCCGTGCCGTACATCCAACTGACCAAGCCAGTGGACAGCAGCCCGGCGAGACCGAGAATCAATAGGTCCATGCAACGGATCAGCCCGGCGACCACCGGGAACGAGATCGTCTCGGCCATGCGACGCCCCTCCGGCGCGACCGGATGAGCGGTGGCCTCAAGCTGCATCTCGTCAGGTATGTAAGATCTGGCTGTGAGCATCCCGGATCGACCCTACCGGGGGCGGGTAAACAAACCCTTGCCGGTGTGCTGCGGCTGTAGAGCGAAAGTCGGGGCACGGGCGTCGGCGACGTCGAAACCAATCCCCCGCCGGTCCCGTTGCTCACGCACACAGGACGGAGGATCGCATGCCGTATATCAAGGCCGCGGACGGGACGGAGCTGTTCTACAACGATTGGGGAACCGGCAAGCCCGTGGTGCTGATCCATGGCTGGCCGCTCAATTCCGAGATGTGGGAATACCAAGCGCCCGTCCTGGCCGCGAACGGTTACCGCGTCATCACCTACGACCGGCGCGGCTTCGGCAAGTCCGGCCAGCCCTGGTCGGGGTACGATTACGACACGCTGGCGTCTGATTTGCAGATGGTTATGGACGGCTTGGACCTGCAGGGCGCCACGCTGGTCGGCTTCTCGATGGGCGGTGGCGAGGTGGCGCGATACCTGTCGCGTTACGGTACTGCAAGGGTGGCGAAGGCGGTGCTGCTATCGGCCGTGACGCCGATGCTGCTCAAGACGCCGGATCACCCGGAGGGCGCTGACGGGTCGGTGTTCGCGAAGATCCTCGACGGCCTGGCAGCGGACCGGCCGAACTTCCTCGCCGGCTTCGGCAAGCAATTCTTCGGGGCCGGGCTGCTGAACTTCACCGTCACGACGGAGATCCTGGAGTGGGCGCTCTGGATGGCGATGAAGGCGTCTCCAAAGGCCACTACCGACTGCGTGCACGCTTTTTCGGAAACCGATTTCCGGCCGGACATGAAGGCGTTCACCATCCCGACGCTGGTGATCCATGGCACGTCGGATGCGACCGTGCCGATCGACATCAGCGGGCGGCAGGCGGCAAGCATGATCGCGGGCGCGAGACTGATCGAATACGAGGGCGCCCCGCACGCTACGTTCTTCGTGTCCAAGGACAGGCTGAACGCCGATCTACTGGCCTTTATCGGCTAGGACGCGCGTCGCCGGGTCCGTGGTGGCGCCCAGGAACGGGTGAGTTGCTGCGGGCTCGGCCGGCGGACATGGCTGGGCTCCCCTTCTGCGATCATCCGTCGATAAGCCGCGTCCCAATCATCCAGAGACTCCAGGGGCCCGAGCCAACGGATGACACTCGCCTCGTCGCACCAGCCGGCGAGGTACTTCATCGCCAGCCGGTGGGAGCCGGCCTTTCGATACCCCTTCATGCTGGCGAGGTCATCCCAGGCCGTCGCGGTCCAGAACGTCAGTCGCCGATCTGCCAGCAACCGCATCCCCTGGTAGCCGGGGCTGCGGCGGGCCTGCGAACTCGAGCGGATCGCGTACCAGACAAACCCGGGCAAGTACCGCGGCGAAGCGAGGCGGAGCCGGGTCAGACTGATCAGCGGCAAGCCATCATGCCTGGTTCAGTTCGATCAGGCTGCGGCGGACCGCGCGTCCCCGCTCGATCTTATGCTCGATATAGGTCGCGTCGCCCCATCGCACAGCACGCGCCATCGCTTGGGCGTCCTCGGTGAAGCGGGCCAGCATCTCGAGCAAAGCCTCGCGGTTGTTCAGGAACACGTCGCGCCACATCACCGGGTCGGACGCGGCGATGCGGGTGAAGTCGCGAAAGCCGGCGGCGGCGAAGCGCATCACCTGCTGGCGGCTCTCGTCGGCCAGGTCGTCGGCGGTGCCGCAGATGGTGAACGCGATCAGATGGGGCAGGTGGCTGACGATGGCGACGACCCGGTCGTGGTGGCCGGGCTCCATCGTCTCGATCTCGGCCCCCATGCCGCGCCACAGGGAAGCGACCTGCTCGACCGCCGCCGGGTCGCAGTCGGGCAGGGGGGTCAGCAGGCACCAGCGGCCCTGGAACAGGGTGGCGAACCCGGCGTCCGGGCCCGAGAATTCCGTCCCCGCCATCGGATGTGCCGGCACCAGGTGCACCGACGTGGGCAGGGCAGCGCCCAGGTCCCGGATCACCGACTGCTTGGTGGAGCCGGTGTCCGTCACCACGGTGCCCGGCGCGAGATGCGGCGCGATCGTCGCCGCCAGGGCCGCGAAGGCGCCCACGGGGGCACACAGCATGACGCAATCCGCCCCAGCGACAGCCGTGGTGAGGCTCGGTTCGACCGTGTCGGCCAACCCCAGTTCGGTGACCCGATGCAGCACGGCCAGGTCGCTGTCATGGGCGATCAGGTGCCCGACCAAGCCAGGTCGCTCCCGACAGGCACGCAGGACGGAGCTGCCGATCAACCCGAGCCCGATGACCGCGAGCCGGCGAAATACCGGGTCAGCCATGCCGTTCGGCCAGCGCCTCCGCCACCAGGTCGCACTCCTCCGCCGTGCCGACGGTGATCCGCAGGCAGTGCGCTAGATTGTAAGCACGCATGCCGCGAACGATGATGCCGCGGCGGCGCAGTGCGGCGTCGGCGGCGTCGGCGGCTTCCGGGGTGGCGAAATCGGCCAGCACGAAATTGCCTTCGCTGGGCCAAACTTTGATGCCGATTGCCTCCAGCGCTGTCGTCAGCTTTGCGCGCTGGGTCGCGTTGTGGGCGCGTCCGGCCTCGACCCAGTGTTGCTCCGACAAGGCGGCGATGCCGGCTTCCTGGGCGATCAGGTTCACGTTGAATGGGCCGCGGCTGCGGTTCATCACGTCGATTATGGCCGGCGGGCCATAGCACCAGCCCAGCCGTGTGCCGCCCATGCCGAAGATCTTGCTGAAGGTGCGGGTCATGACCGTATTGTCGCCGGCATCCACCAGCTTCGTGCCGGCGTCGTAGTCGGGGCGGTCCACGTATTCACTGTAGGCCGCGTCGATCAGCAGCAGCACGTCCGGCGGCAGGCCAGCGCGCAGCCGCTCTACCTCGGATTGTGGCAGCAGGCTGCCGGTCGGATTGTTCGGGTTGGCGATGATCACCATCCGCGTCGCCGGCGACACCGCGGCTAGCATCGCGTCGATGTCGGTCCCCAAATTGCGCTCCGGCACCTTGATCACGCGGGCGCCAGCGCCGGTCCCCGCGATGTCATACATGATGAAACCATGCGCGCTCATCACGATCTCCGCGCCCGGCCCGGCATAGGCATGGATCAGCAGCGCCAGCAATTCGTCCGACCCGTTGCCGCACACGATGCGCTCCGGATCCAGCCCGAACCGCGAGCCGATTGCCTGGCGCAGGGCGTGGCAGCCGCCGTCGGGGTAGCGGTGCATCTCGGTGGCGGCCTTCGCCGCGGCGGCGATTGCGGCCGGGGGTGGGCCGAACGCGCCCTCGTTGGACGAGAGCTTGATCACCCGGTTGACGCCCGTGAGTTGCGCCTCGCCACCCACATAGGGCGCGATCTTCAGAAGCGCGGGGTTCGGGCGCGGGCCCGGGTGCGTGGCACTCATTGTGGTCCTCCAATAGGGACGGCGTAAGCGCCCAGCACGACTGGCGGGCGCAAGGTGGCGGTCAAATTCCGCAGCCGTGGATCATCGTCCGCAACGAAACCGGCCACGTCCACCAGCACGCGGGCGGCGCCAGGGCCGGGATCGCGGCGCAGCACGGTCGCGCCAATCTCGAACCCGGCCTCGGCCAAGCTGGCCGACAGGCGGGCGCGGCTCTGTTCCATGCCGACCTCCAGGCCAAGGAAGGAGCGGTCCAGCCCGCTCGGGTCCGGTGGTGCGGCGGAGACCAGCAGGGCCGGAAGCTCGCGCGTGCCCTCCGGCCGCGGCACCCAGAACGGCAGGCGGCCGACGATGTGGATGCGGGGCTCGTCCTTGTGCAGCAGGGCGGTCCACCAGGCGGCGGAGGCGGGCTCGTCCTCGGCCGGCAGCGGCAGCACGGCGGCGGAGGCGGCGCCGTTGCTCACTTCGCCGATGGCCTGCGCGGGGGTGCGAAGGACCCGGATCGGTGTTTGCGGGCCGAAATGTTCCCGCGCCGCCGCGATGTAGCCGCTGGCCGAATCGGGCGCGCAGACGGCGAGCAGGAAGGGGCGCTGGATCGCCGTCATCCCGCTGATCAACTCGCGCCACAGCTGCACCAGCCGACCCGGCGGGAACCGGCCCGTGTGGCGCGCCAGCAGCCGGCGGATGATGGCGGCCTCGCGGCCCGGGCGGAGCGCCACGCGGCCCTTGGCCCCCACCTGGCCGACTTTCTCCACCACGCCGGCGCGCTCCATGAGCAGGTCGTGCATGGCGTCGTCCAGCCGATCCAGCTCAGCGCGCAGGGCCGAGAGGTCCGGCGGTGCGGCCGGTTGTAGAGTGCTGGACATGAACAAACGCATAAACCGGGCGGTGCGACGGGGCAAACGCATTACCGCTGCTGCAGGTGCATCGCGACGTGCAGGCCCGTATTCACCGCCGACATGACAGATCCTGTTGCCGCGCCGTGGCCGCATCGCCATACAAAGCGACGTGGATCTGCCTCAAACCCCTCAGGCCGACGCTTTGGCGCCGGTCGCGCACCAGTTCGCCCGCTTCGGCGAGGTCTTCGAGCTGGATTGCGGCCAGAGCCTGCCGGGCGTCGACGTCGCATACCAGACCTACGGTGAGCTCAATGCCGACCGCAGCAATGCGATCCTGGTTTGTCATGCGCTGACCGGTGACCAGTATTTGGCCGAGCGCCACCCGATCACCGGCAAGCCGGGCTGGTGGGACGTGGTGGTCGGCCCCGGGCGCCCGATCGACACGGACCGCTTCTTCGTGATCTGCACCAACGTGCTCGGGTCCTGCATCGGTTCGACCGGCCCCCGCTCGATCGACCCGGCGACGGGCGAGCCCTGGGGCACGCTGTTCCCGCCCATCACCATTCGCGACATGGTGCGGGCGCAGAAACGGCTGGTCGACCATCTGGGCATTGGCCGCCTGTTCGCCGTGGTCGGTGGCTCGATGGGTGGCATGCAGGTGCTGGAATGGGCGTCCACCTACCCGGCGATGGTGTTCGCCGCGGTGCCGATCGCTACGGCCCCGTTCCACTCCGCGCAGAATATCGCCTTCCACGAGGTCGGCCGGCAGGCGATCTTCGCCGACCCCGAGTATCGCGCCGGCCGCTACTGGGAGACGGGCCAGGTGCCCGCGCGTGGCCTGGCGGTGGCGCGCATGGCGGCGCACATCACCTATTTGTCGGAGCAGGCGCTGACCCGCAAGTTCGGCCGCCGGCTGCAGGCAGGTCCGGACCGGGCGCAGGAGGCGTTGAGCCTGTTCGGCGACATGTTCGAGGTGGAGAGCTATCTCCGTCACCAGGGCAGCACGTTCGTGCGCCGCTTCGACGCGAATTCCTATCTGACGATTACCCGGGCGATGGATTTCTTCGACCTGGCCTCGGAGCATGACGGCAATCTGGCGGCGGCGTTCCGCGGCACACGCACGCGGTTCTGCGTGGTGTCGTTCACGTCCGACTGGCTATTTCCGACGGCGCAGTCCCGCGCCATCGCCCGCGCGCTGAACCGGGCGGCGGCGAACGTCAGCTTCGTTGAGATCGCATCGGACAAGGGGCACGACGCGTTCTTGCTCGACGAGCCGGATTTCCACCGAACGCTGCGCGGTTTCCTGCGTGGCTGTGCTGAACACGCAGGGCTCGCATGAGCTTCCTTCTCCCTCTCCCGTTCTTCACGGGAGAGGGTTGGGGTGAGGGCTGCTTCAGGCACGCACCGCACGGATGGCCACCCCTCACCCCAGCCCTCTCCCACGAGGGGAGCGGGAGAAGGTCTTGAAGCCGCCCGTTCAGTTCGTCGCCAAGAACATGCGGCTCGACCTGCGATTGATGAGCGAGATGATCAGCCCCGGCAGCCGGGTGCTCGACATCGGTTGCGGCGACGGGGACCTGCTGGACCATTTGTTCCGCACCCGTGGCTGCGACGCACGGGGCATTGAACTGGACATGGCCGCCGTGACCCACGCCGTCGCCCACGGGCTGCCGGTGATGCAGGGAGACGCCGATACCGACCTCGAGCACTACCCGGACGCTGCGTTCGACTACGTCGTGCTGTCCCGCACCCTGCAGGCGGTGGAGCGCCCGCGCGAGGTGCTACGGCAGATGCTGCGGATCGGCACCCGCGCGTTGGTGTCGTTCCCCAACTTTGGACATTGGTCGGTGCGGCGACAACTGCTGGTCGGCGGCCGTATGCCGATGACCAAGACGTGGGACCGCCCCTGGCACGAGACGCCGAATATTCACCCCTGCACGATCCGTGACTTCTTCGAACTGTGCGAGCAGGAGGGCTACGCGGTCGAGCGATGGCTCGCCGTCGACGAAGCTGGGCGGCGCTCGCCTTGGCGCCGCTTTCCCCGACTGGCCAACATGTTCGGGGAGCAGGCGCTGTTCCTGCTGCGGCGCGCCAGCTAAACGGAAATTGGTCGGAGCGAGAGGATTCGAACCTCCGGCCTCTGGCTCCCGAAGCAAGCGCTCTACCAGGCTGAGCTACGCTCCGACCGAGGAGCGGCGTATAGCGCCGGGTTGCCCCGCCTGCAAGCTACGTCCTTGCCGGAAGTGTCAGCAGGCGGCGCAAGATCGCGGGCACGTCCGGCAGCACCTCGTACAGCGCGCGGGCGGACGGGTCTGCGAAACCGTCGGTGACGAACTCGTTCAGCAGGTTGATCAGCCCGGTAGCCCAGCCGTTGAGGTTGGCGATCAACACGGGCCGGTCGTGCAGTCCGAGCTGGCGCCAGGTGATGATCTCGATGGTCTCGTCCAGCGTTCCCAGGCCGCCGGGCAGGGTGACGAACGCGTCGGCGTGCTCGGCCATCAGCGCCTTGCGGGCGTGCATGGTGTCGGTCACCAGCAGGTCCGGAACGCCGGGATGGGCGACTTCTCGGGCTCGCAGAAAGTCGGGAATGACCCCGGTTACCGCCCCACCCCCGGCCAATGCACCATCCGCCACCGCGCCCATCAGTCCGACCCGGCCGCCACCATAGATCAGCCGGATGCCGTAGGAGGCGAGGCCCCGACCGAGTGCCTCGGCGCCCGCCCGCCACGCCGGGTCATGGCCCACGCGGGATCCGCAGAAGACAGCAACGGAGCGAATGTTGGCTGGCATGAATTCGCAGAACTCCTGGATGGGCGCACAACTGCAGTGAAAGCTGCCTCATGTCATGCGCTTTTCGTTTGGCAGCGACGCGTGGCCAATGACACCATGATGCGGCAACGTTTTAGAGGGCTGGCCGATGCGGGCAATGGTGATGGGTGGCGTGGCGTTGGCGATCGGTCTGGTGGGCATGGCCCATGCGGCGGACCAGACTGCCATCAAGCCGGACGATGTGATTGCAGCACGTCAGGCCGGCTACGACCTCCAGCAGGGCGTGATGGCGGCGATGAAGGCGACCATCGACGCCGGCGGGTCCGTCAAGCCGTTGACCGACGGTGCCAAGGGCCTGTCGAGCTGGGGCCATGTGATCCCCGTCATGTTCCCCGTCGGCACCGAGACCGGTCACAACACCAAGGCAAAAAAGGAGATCTGGTCGGACCACGACGGCTTCGTGAAGGACGCAACCGATTTCTACCAGGCGGCCGATAAGCTCGTGACGCTGGCGGAAGCCGACGACAAGGCCGGGTTCGCCGCCCAATACAAGGTCGTCGGTGGGACCTGTGGCGCCTGCCATCGCGCCTATCGCGAGCGGAACTAGACCCGCGTCGCTAATACCCAAACGAGGCAGGCCGCCAGGACGACAAGCAGCACGGCGAGCAACGAGGACGCCATCCGCGGCTGGCGGGTGGCGCCCGGCAGACGCTTGCGGCCGGTAATCATGGGCCGCAGCAGGTTGTGCTTCTTGATCAATGCATAGGCGAGGATCGCCACGACGTGCAGCGCGATCAGTCCTAGAATGACGTTGAAGTTGAAGAAGTGGACCGCGGTGATCTGCTCGGCCGTGTGCTCGCTGACCAAGTGGGCGAGCGGGCCCTCCGGCACGTGGTCGTCGGCATCGTAGGTGAACAGGCCGGTGCCGACCTGCACGCCGAGATCGCCGAGCAGTATCAACACCATCCAACCGCCGGCAGCGTTGTGCCCCACTTGGTCGTCCGGCTCCCGGCGGCCGAACTGGGCCAAATGCCGGAACCCGGCGATCGGGCTGCGCAGGAACTGGCTGAAACGTGAGGTTTCGCTGCCGACGAAGCCCCAGGCCAGCCGGAACAGCAACAGCGTCAGCAGCGTGTAACCGGACAACATGTGCCAGCTGATGTCGGACAGGTTGCGGGTGAAGTAGCTTGTCGCGATCAGCACCACCACGGCCCAGTGGAACAGCCGCGTCGGCGCGTCCCACACTTTCATCGAGAGGCGCAACACTGTTTGCCGCGCTCGAGGCCGCCTTACGCCACTCATGCCGTGCTGCTCCTTGATGCTGCGCCTTTTTGCCAATTGGTGTGGTACGGCGCTAGCGTGCTGCCGGCAAGTCACACCCAGTGTTGCAGGACTGTCTCACTTAAGTTACTCTTCGTCTCAAATGTCCGTGTCAAGCCGCCCTTCTGTGATACGGATTGCCACATTCGCGATGATTGCGGTTGTACTCGTGGGCGCCGGTGTCGCCGCGGGCTTGGGCTACCGGTATGACCCGGGGAGCGCTCCAAACGTCATCGTAACGTCGGCGCCGCCCGCGCCACCTCCTACAGTATCCGGGCCGGCCCGTACGGCTTCATCACCCGTGCCTGCCGTCGCTGCCCCCGCATTCGATATCGTCCGCGTCGCACCCGATGGCGGCACGGTACTGGCCGGGCGGGCCGAGCCGGGCGCCACCGTAACGGTGCAGGAAAGCGGCCACACGGTCGGCCAGGCAACCGCGGACAGCCGGGGCTCGTGGGTGATGACACCCGAGACCAAGCTGCAGCCCGGCCCCGGGGAACTGACCCTGACCGCTCAGCCCCCGTCCGGCCCGGTGAAGACAGCCGACGCCCCCGTGTTGGTCGTCGTGCCCACGCCGGCCAAGCCCAATGGGCCGGCTTTCGCGCTGCTGGCCCCGCCATCCGCACCCTCGGTCGTGTTGCAAGCGCCGGCTCAACCCGGCACCGCAGCGCCGGGCAAGAAGCTCGGGCTCGATACCGTGGACTACGACGAGCACGGTGCGATCCGGTTCAGCGGCTCGGCTCCGGCGAACGCGCCGGTTCGCATGTATGTGGACAACGCTCCGGTCGGCGACGCTACCGCCGGTGCTATGGGACACTGGTCGATGTCGCCCCCGACCGAGGTCCAGCCCGGCGTGCACTCTCTCCGGCTGGACCAGCTCACGCCTGAGGGACGGGTGGCTGCCCGAATCGAGTTGCCGTTCCAACGCGAAACGGTTGCGCTGGCCCAGGTGGCCAATGGGCAGGTCGTGGTGCAGCCAGGGCAGAATCTGTGGCGCCTGGCGCGGCGGGCCTATGGGATGGGGATCCGCTATACGGTGATCTTCATGGCGAACCGCGACCAGATCCGCGATGCGCGATTGATCTATCCCGGCCAGGTCTTCGCCATGCCCGACAACTCCGCCGGGCCGGGCGCGTCGACGCTGGTATCCCACTGAACTTGCCCGGCGAAGGCGTTCGGCCCATATCCGCCGGCTCCTTACCAGCACGATACGGCCCATGACCCTCTCACAGACGCTGCGCGTCGTCTTCGCACCACCCCATCGCGCCGGTTGGCCGTTCATCGCAGGCGGCGTCGTGCTCACGCTTGTGGGCCTGGTGTTCACCCGCTGGCTGTTCTGGCCGGCCTTGGTGTTCACGCTGTTCAGCTTGTATTTTTTCCGTGACCCCGAGCGCACGCCGCCCCGCCGGCCCGGCGCCGTTGTCTCCGCCGCCGATGGCCGGGTGGTGTCGATCTTGGAGGCGGTGCCGCCGCCCGAACTGGGCCTCGGTCCGGAGCCGCGTTGGCGGGTGGCGACGTTCCTGTCGGTGCTGAACGTGCACGTGAACCGCGTGCCGATGTCGGGTGTGGTGACCCGCATCGCCTACCGTCACGGCGCCTTCGTCAACGCCAGCCTGGACAAGGCCAGCGACCAGAATGAGCGAAATGCCATCGCTCTGCGCCTGCCGGATGGGCGGGACATGGCGGTGGTGCAGATCGCCGGGTTGATCGCGCGCCGCATCCTGTGCGGGCTGAAGGAGGGCGATGCGGTGATTGGCGGCGCCCGCTTCGGCATCATCCGCTTTGGCAGCCGCACCGACATCTACCTGCCGCCCGGCGTGCGCCCCTTGGTGGAAGTGGGCCAGACGATGGTCGGCGGCGAGACAGTGGTGGCGATGCTGTCATGAGCGGGCTGAACCGCCCCACCTTCCGGCGCCGGATCCGCCAGCGTCCGCGCTACAAGGGTCCGTCGTTCAATCGGATGATCCCGAACATGATGACGTTGCTCGGCCTGTGCGCCGGGCTGACGTCCATGCGCTTTGCCCTCGACCTGCGCTGGGGTAGCGCCGCCGTCGCGTTGGTGGTGGCGGGCGCGATCGACGGCTTGGACGGCCGCCTGGCCCGGCTGCTGAAGGCGACCTCGCGCTTCGGTGCGGAGTTCGACAGCCTGGCCGACTTCCTGTGCTTCGGCGTGGCCCCTGCCTTCATCCTGTATCTGTGGTCGCTGCGGGTGGCGAGCGGCTACGGATTCACCCCCTGCCTGATGTTCGCAGTTTGCATGGCGCTGCGCCTGGCCCGGTTCAACGCGATGATCGACGCCTCGCCGGCCCCTGCCTACGCGCAATCATTCTTCACCGGAGTGCCGGCACCGGCGGGGGCCGGGTTGGTGCTGTTTCCGCTGTTCGTCGGGCTGGAGGCACGCGAATGGGGTTGGCCGCGGCTGTATGCCTTCGTGCACCACCCTCTGTTCTGCGCCGCGGTGCTGGTCGGGACGGCGACCCTGCTCGTGTCCACCCTACCGGTCTGGAGTTTCAAGAACTTCAAGGTCCCGTCCAACTATGTGCTGCCGATGCTACTTGGGACCGGCACTTTCGCGGCCGTGCTGGTTGCCGACCCCTGGGCCGCATTGGCCGCGGCCGGGCTGATCTACGTCGGCATGCTGCCGTTCAGCCGGCGCAGCTTCCACCGGCTGCGGGCTGCCGCGGAAGGCGACCCGGAAACGGTGGACCCGAGCTAAAACCCAACCTTGCGAACGATGACGAGGTCCGCCGACCCGGCTTGATCCGGTCGCGCGCCCAAGCCCGCCGACGTCAGCTCACCGGGTCGGCAAGGCGCCGCACGGGCGTTGCGTTTCTCGCCATCGGGGTGCGGGCTTCTATGTCATCACCAACGCCCGACGCTTGCCACGCCGGGGAGAGCTGCTTGATCGCCGCTTCGACGGCTGCATTCGCCAGTTGGAGCCGCCATCCAATGTCTTCCCAGGATGAATCGCCCAACCAGGCGCGGTAGGCGTGCGCACCATGCGCCTTCGAGACCGCACCCACGAATACCTCGGCGGCTTCGGTCGTGCCGTAAGCGGAGACCACCGCGTCGATCTCAGTGTCCATCCGGGAACATCTTGAGTCTGCTGAGTCGGTTGTGATTCACTCGACGGCGATCCGATTCGCAGGACGCCGACGATGTGGACCACCGAGAACCGCGGTCGCTACGATCGCCGAAAGCTTCGCTATCCCAGTGACCTGACCGACGAAGAGTGGGCGCTGGCTGCTCCATTGATCCCATCAGCCAAGCGGGGTGGCAACAAGCGGACAGTCAATGTGCGTGAGGTCGTCAACGGCCTGATGTACATCCTCAGCACGGGATGTCAGTGGGCGGCGATCCCGAAGGACCTTCCTCCGCGCAGCACGCTGCACGACTACTTCGCCCGCTGGGATCACGACGGCACCCTCGGTCGCCTGCACCACATACTGTATGTGAAATGCCGGGAGATGGCTGGGCGCGATGCCAGTCCGACAGCAGCAATCATTGACAGTCAGAGCGTGAAAAGCGCTGAAAAAGGGGGCCCTGCATCGACCCGCCTGGCTATGACGGCGGCAAGAAGATCAAAGGTAAGAAGCGCCACGTCCTGGTAGACACCCAAGGTCTGCTCCTTCACGCCATCGTCCATGCCGCCGACATCCAGGATCGTGACGGGGGCGTGCTCCTGATGGCGACCGTGTTCGGCCTCTATCCTTTCCTGCTCAAGCTCTACGCCGATGGCGGCTATCAGGGGTCACAGTTCCAGAGCGGTCTGAAGCAGGTCATGCGTCATGTCGACGTAGAGATCGTCAAACGATCCGATGTGGCGAAAGGCTTCACCGTCCTGCCGAAGCGCTGGATCGTCGAGCGCACGATCGCCTGGCTTAACCGGTGCCGCCGTCTGGCCAAAGATTGGGAATGCCTGAACCGAAAAGCCCTCGCCTTCCTGCGTCTCGCGTCCATTCGGCTTATGCTGCGAAAGCTATGTCAGAAAACGACTTGATCCCGGATGGACTCTCAGACTCGGGCAAAAGATGGAGGCGTCCAACATTGCTTCGGTAGACCTGGGTCAGCACCCGGGCCGAGAGCAGGTATTCCTCTCCGCTAGCGACCAAGGCGAGGTTGTCGCCGATCAGCCTCCGCAGAAGGCGTAATTCCGATAACAGCGCCATTCGCAGCCCACGCGTGTCGCGGCCGATCTGTTGGCTCGTGCGGCGGTGCGATGCTAGATGGTTCAGGGCAAACACCATGACCATGCCGAGCATCGGGATGAAAACAGACAGATGTTCTGGACCCCACACCACCGCATCCTCGCTTTGCGCACCTGGGCCAGTTGTTGGCCCCCGCCCAGTTAGACTAGCACGCCTGCAGACCCCTCACCGCAACAGCTACGGAGCAGACCATGGCCAACCATCCGAGCAGTTATGCCGGGCTCACCCGCGACGGCCTGGTGTTGGCCATGCTCGACCGGTTGATCGAGGCCGATGGTCGCAAGCCGGACGGCAACAACCCGGCCGACCGACAATACCTGCTGAACCGTCTGCAGGATATCGCGCACGCGTTACAGCACCCGAGCACGTCCCGGCCGGAACTGCCCTAGCCGCTACAGCGTGTAATCGTAGCGAATGAAGCCGTTGTGCTGGGCCACTCGGTCGTACAACTGGCGCGCCACGTCGTTGTGCGTCTGCGTCATCCAGAATAGCCGCGAGGCGCCAGCCTCGCGGGCGGCGACCGCCACCGCCTCGATCAGCCGGCGCCCGCCGCCGGTGCCGCGCAGCGCCGGGTCGATGAACAGATCCTGCAGGTAGCAGACGGGGGTCATCGTCCAGCCACTCTCGTGAAACAGGTAGTGGACGATGCCCTCCAACTGCCCGTGATGGCGCAACGCCAGCCCGTTCATCACGCGGCCGTCCATCAGGCGCTGCCATGTGAAGTCGTACTGCTCAGGCGGTAGCACCGTGCTGTAGAAGTCCAGGTAATCGGTCCACAGCTCCGTCCAGCGAGGCCGGTCGGCCTCGGTCAGGCGGTCGATCATGCAGGCTCTACCCCGTCCAATTTCAGCACTTCGCCTGCCAGATACAGGCTACCGCAAATCAGCACGCGACCCGGCGTCGCGTCGAGTGACCGTAGCGCGTCGGTGACGGTCGGGCCCGGGCGCGCCACGCCGCCGGATGCCGCTATGATCGCCTCGATCGGCAACGCCTGATGTTGCTCCGGCTCCGCCACCGCCCAAAGGGTGGCGGCCAGCGGAATGAGCGGGCGGAGGAATTCGGCCGTGTCCTTCGCCAGCTTCATGCCCACGATCAGATGCGTCGGGCCGGGCCAAGCCGCGAGCACGGCTGCAAGCACCTCGCCGCCCCCCGGGTTGTGGCCGCCATCCAGCCAAAGCTCGCGCCCCTGCACCTGCGCCGCCAGCCGGCCGTGCAGGCGTTGCAGACGGGCGGGCCAGTGCGCCTTGGCGAGGCCGGCGAAGTCGCGAATGCCGAACGGGGCGGCCCGGATGGCGGCGACTGCGATGCCGGCATTGTCGACCTGGTGCGGCCCGAGCAGCCCGGGGGCCGGCAGCGCCACCTCGCCCGCCGCGTCGGCGAACCGCAACCCGGTGCCGTCCGGCGTAATCGTCCAGTCGCGGCCGCGCGCGAGCACCGGGCCGGCGGTATCCAGCACCGCCAGCACCTCCGCCGGTTGCGTGCCGGTGACGGTTGGAATGCCCGGTTTCATGATGCCGGCCTTCTCCGCCGCGATCAGTTCGAGCGTGTCGCCCAGCATCTCGCGGTGGTCGAGCGAGATGGAGGTGATCGCGCAGACGGACGGGGTGATGACGTTGGTGGCGTCGCCGCGGCCGCCCAGCCCCACTTCCAGCACGCACAGATCGGCCGGGGTGGCGGCAAACAGGGCAAAGGCGGCCGCGGTGATGACCTCGAACACCGTAATCGGCGCACCGGCATTCACCTGCTCGATGTGCTCGAACATGCCGGCGAGTGCCTCGTCGGTGACGAGCGACCCGGCAATGCGGAATCGCTCGTTGAAGCGCACGAGGTGGGGCGAGGTGTAGACGTGGGTCCGCAGCCCCGCGCCCTCGGCGATCGCACGCAGGAAGGCGCAGGTGCTGCCCTTCCCGTTGGTGCCGGCGACGTGGATGATCGGCGGCAGTTGGCGCTCGGGATGGCCGAGTTGGGCGAGTAGCCGCAGCAGCCGGTCCAGGCTGAGGTCGATCAGCCGCGGGTGCAGATCGTGCAGCCGGGCGATGATGGGATCGATGCGGCTCACACGAAGCTCCTTGCTTCTCCCTCTCCCCTTGAGGGAGAGGGTCGGGGTGAGGGGTGTCGCGCCCGGGTCGGTGCCTAAGCGGCCCTCACCCCGGCCCTCTCCCGCAGGCGGGAGAGGGAGAAGCAAGTGTTAGGCGGCGGCGGCGGCGGGCTCCGTGACGACGCCGCGCAGCATTCCGATCACCCGGCCCAGCGTTGCCTGCATCTCGCCCCGTGGCACCACCATGTCGATGATGCCGTGCTCGTGCAGGTATTCCGCCCGCTGGAAGCCCTCCGGCAGGGTTTCGCGCACGGTCTGTTCGATCACCCGTGCGCCTGCGAAGCCGATCAACGCGCCGGGCTCGGCGATCTGAATGTCCCCCAGCATGGTGAACGAGGCGGTCACGCCGCCGGTGGTGGGGTCGGTCAGCACGGTGATGAACGGCAAATGCGCCTCCTTCACCAACTGGGCCGCGATGATGGTTCGGGGCATCTGCATCAGGCTGATCGCGCCCTCCTGCATGCGCGCGCCGCCCGAGGCGGTGAACACCACCATGGCCGCATCCTGCAACACCGCCAGCCGTGCGGCGGCCACGATGCCTTCGCCGACGGCGGCCCCCATGGAGCCGCCCATGAACTCGAACGCCATCGCGGCGGCGACCACTTTCTGACCACCGACGGTGCCGTGACCGACGATGATGCCGTCTTCCAGCCCGGTCTTCTCCCGCGCTTCCCGCAACCGGTCGGCGTAGCGTTTCTGGTCGCGGAAGCGCAGCGGGTCTTGCGGCGCGCGGGGCAGTTCGATGCGGGTGAACTGGCCGCCGTCGAACGTCCACTCCAGGCGCTCCATCGCCGTCGGGCGCATGTGGTGGCCGCAATGCGGGCAGACCTTCAGGTTCCGTTGCAGGTCCTTGTGGAAGATCATCTGCTGGCACGCCGGGCATTGGTGCCAGAGGTTGTCGGGGATCTCCCGCGCATCGGCGCCCAGCCATGAGCGGATCTTCGGCCGGACGATCTCGGTGAGCCAACTCATCGACGCATCTCCTAGGCTGCTATCTTCGCGCCGCGCACGCCATCCGCCAGCGCGCGCACCTGGTCCAGCACGCGTTGCGCGGTGTCCGGAGCCGGGCGGCCCTGGGAGTCCAGGCTCGCCGCCAGCGTGTCGATCAGGGCGGAGCCCACCACCGCCGCGTCCGCCACCCGAACCGCCTCGGCCGCTTGCCCCGGGGTGCGGATGCCGAAACCGATCGCGATCGGCAGGTCGGTCGCTGCGCGCAGCCGGGGGATGGCGGCGGCGAGCTGTTCGTTCGTTGCAGCGCGTGTCCCGGTGATGCCGGCGATGCTGACGTAGTAGACGAAACCCGAACTGCCCTTGAGCACGTGCGGCAGGCGCGTATCGTCCGTGGTGGGGGCGACCAGCCGGATGATGTCCAGCCCGTTGGCCGCGGCAGGGCCCGCCAGCCAATCGGCCTCCTCGCTCGGCAGGTCCACCACAATCACCCCGTCCACCCCCGCCCTCGCCGCATCGGCGCAGAACCGGTCGGGGCCGTAGGACAGGATCGGGTTCAGGTAGCCCATCAGGACCACGGGCGTGTCGCTGTCGATCGCGCGAAACCCGGCGACCATGGCCAGCGTGCGCACCAGCGTCACCCCCGCCTTCAACGCCCGCAACCCGGCGGCCTGGACGGTCGGTCCATCCGCCATCGGGTCGGTGAATGGCATGCCAATCTCGATCAGATCCGCCCCGGCTGCCGGCATGCCGTGCAGGATGGCGGTGCTGGTGGCCTCGTCCGGGTCGTAGGCCTCGAGGAACGGGATCAGTGCCCCGCGGCCTTCAATCTTCAGAGCCGCAAACCTGGCAGCAATACGACTCATTCTCCCTCTCCCCTTGAGGGAGAGGGCCGGGTCGGTGCCAAAGCGGCCCTCACCCCGGCCCTCTCCCGCAGGCTGGAGAGGGAGAAGAAAAAAGCGATCACAGCTTCACCCCGAGATGCTCGGCCACCGCGAAGATGTCCTTGTCCCCGCGGCCGCACAAATTCATCAGCACGATCTCGTCGCGGCCCATCCCCGGCGCGATCTTGGTGACGTGCGCCAGCGCATGGGCCGGCTCCAGTGCGGGAATGATACCCTCGGTCCGCGTGCACAACTGGAACGCGTCCAGCGCCTCGGTATCGGTTGCGGCCACGTATTCCACCCGGCCGATCTCGTGCAGCCAAGAATGCTCCGGCCCGATACCGGGATAGTCCAACCCGGCGCTGATGCTGTGCGCCTCGGTGATCTGCCCGTCCTCGTCCTGCAGCAGATACGTGCGGTTACCATGCAGCACGCCGGGCCGCCCGCGCGACAGGCTGGCGGCGTGCTTGCCGCTGTCCAGCCCGTTGCCAGCCGCCTCCACGCCGATCAGCCGCACGTCCGGATCGTCCAGGAACGGGTGGAACAGGCCCATCGCGTTGGAACCGCCGCCGATCGCCGCCACCGTTACGTGCGGCAGCCGGCCCTCCGCCGCGAGCATCTGGGCGCGCGCCTCGGTGCCGATCACGGACTGGAAATCCCGCACCATCGCCGGGTAGGGGTGCGGCCCGGCCACCGTGCCGATCAGGTAATAGGTGTCGGCCACATTGGCGACCCAGTCGCGCATGGCGTCGTTCATCGCGTCCTTCAGCGTGCCGGCGCCGGAGCTGACGGGCACCACTTCGGCGCCCAGCAGCTTCATGCGAAACACGTTGGGCTTCTGCCGCTCGACGTCGGTCACGCCCATGTAGACGGTGCAAGGCAGGCCGAACAACGCGCACACGGTGGCGGTCGCGACGCCATGCTGCCCGGCGCCGGTTTCGGCGATGATGCGCGTCTTGCCCATCCGGTTCGCCAGCAGGATCTGGCCCATGCAGTTGTTGATCTTGTGCGATCCGGTGTGGTTCAACTCGTCGCGCTTGAAGTAGACCTTCGCCCCGCCGAGTGCCTTGGTCAGCCGCTCGGCGAACCACAGGGGGCTGGGCCGGCCCACATAGTCGCGCAAATAGCGGTCCAACTCGGCCTGGAACGCCGGGTCGCGCTTGGCCTCGTCGTACGCAGCCTCCACCGACAGCACGAGCGGCATCAGCGTTTCGGCGACGAACCGCCCGCCGAAGCCACCGAACCGGCCGCGTTCGTCGGGACCGGAGCGCAACGTGTTCGGGCGGTTGGGCGTGATCTGATCCACGGTTGGAACTCCGGTACTGCAAAGCGAGGGGCATAGCGCAGGTGGGGAGGCGGAGCCAAACGCGCCAGACGCATGCCCCTGCCTCTCCGGCGGCATTCCTGTTACACCGATTCCCCCGGCAAGCGAGGAACCCCATGCAGAACAGCGAACAGATCTGGCAGATCGTGGACGACAAATCCCCGGACTACATCGAGTTGTCCGATCGCGTCTGGGGCACCCCCGAGCTGGCCTATGGCGAGCACCGCAGCGTGGCCGAGCACCTGGCACAGCTGCACAAGGAGGGGTTCCGCATCACCCGCGATGTCGCCGGCATCCCCACCGCGGTGATGGCCGAGGCCGGCGAGGACGGTCCGGTGATCGCCATTCTCGGCGAGTACGACGCGCTGCCCGGGCTGAGCCAGCAGGCCGGTCTCGCCGAACCGAAGCCGGTCGCGGGCGACAACGGCGTGGGTCATGGCTGCGGGCACAACCTGTTGGGCTCCGCCGCCATGCTCGCCGCCTCCGCCGTGAAGGACTGGTTGGCGGAGAACGGTGTAAAGGGCCGCGTGCGCTACTACGGCTGCCCGGCCGAGGAGGGCGGCGCCGCCAAGGGCTTCATGGTGCGTGACGGCGCGTTCAAGGACGTCGACATCGCGATTTCATGGCACCCGGCGAGCTTGTCGGGTGTGAACAAGCCGGTCAGCCTGGCCAATACGCGGATCGACTTCACCTTCACCGGGCGCGCCAGCCACGCCGCCGCGGCCCCGCATCTGGGGCGGAGCGCGCTCGATGCGGTGGAGCTGATGAATGTCGGCGTGAACTACATGCGCGAGCACATGCCCAGCAGCGCCCGCGTGCACTACGCCTATCTCGACGCGGGCGGCATCGCCCCCAACGTGGTACAAGCGCGGGCCAAAGTGCGCTACCTGATCCGCGCCGAGGATTTGAGCGAGCTCACCCCGCTGGTGGACCGCGTCCGTAAAATCGCGCAAGGCGCCGCCCTGATGACGGAGACGGAGGTGACGACCCAGGTGGTCAGCGCCGTCAGCAATCTGATGGGCAACGACCCGCTGGAGAAGCTGATGGACGACAACTTCCAGCGCCTGGGCCCGCCGGTGTTCGACGATGCCGACCGCGCCTTCGCCGAGGAAATCCGTGGCACGCTCAGCAAGGCCGAGATCGCCGGCGCGTTCGACCGCTTCGGCATCCCGCCGAAATACGACACGCCGCTGTGCGATTTCCTCGTGCCGCTGGCGTCCAAGGGCCGCGGCGGCAACGGCAGCACCGATGTCGGCGACGTGAGCTGGGTCGTGCCGACTGTCCAAGCACGCGGTGCGACCTGCGCGATCGGCACGCCGTTTCACGCCTGGCAGTTGACCGCGCAAGGCAAAAGCCCGGCGGCGCATAAGGGCTTGGTGCATGTCGCCAAGGTGATGGCGGGTACCGCGATCGACGCGATCAACGACCCGGCGTTGATCGCCCGTGCGAAGGCGGATCTGGCCGAGCGCACCCGCGAGACCCCATACGTCTGCCCACTTCCCGCCGACGTGAACCCGCCGATCGCCGCGATGAGCAAGGGCGTCTGAAGTAGCGAAGAAAATCCCCCTCCCCTTGAGGGAGGGGTTAGGGGAGGGGTGGCGAGCGGCACAATGTCACCCGTAAGCTTCTGTTGTGCCGCACCCCTCCCCCCGGCCCCCTCCCTCAAGGGGAGGGGGCGATTACGTCTTACGCTACCAAGCTATGCCGCACCGATCGCGCCAGCGCTTGGCCAGCAGCGTCGAACAGATGGCAGTTCGCCGCGTCCAAACTCAACCGGACGGATTGGTGCATCGTTGTGGGATCGGCGCCGTCCGTTTGTACCGTGAGATCGCCGTCCACACCGCCGGCCACATGTAGCAGCGTCAACCCGCCGAGCCGCTCGACTAGACGCACTTCGCCGGCGAGTTGTCCCGCCGGGTCGGGCCGCAAGGCTTCGGGGCGGATACCGAGCGTCACCGAGTCGCCTGGTTGCACAGCACCGGAACCGACGGGGACGGCGAGGCGGTTGCCGGACCGCGTGACGACGACGGTGCTGTCTGGCCCCCGCTCGGCAACGGTGGCGGAAAGGAAGTTCATGCGGGGCGAGCCGATGAAGCCCGCCACGAACAAATTGGCCGGGTGATGATACAGCTCCAGCGGGGAGCCGACCTGCTCCACCTGTCCGGCCTGCAGCACGACGATCTTGTCGGCCATGGTCATGGCTTCCACCTGGTCGTGGGTGACGTAGATCATCGTCGCCTTCAGGTCTTCGTGCAGGCGTAGCAGTTCCACCCGCGTCTGGCCGCGCAGCGCCGCATCGAGGTTCGAGAGCGGCTCGTCGAACAGAAAAACTTTAGGCTGGCGCACGATGGCACGACCGATCGCCACACGCTGGCGCTGACCGCCGGACAGGTCTTTCGGACGCCGTTCTAGATACGGTTCGAGTTGCAGGATGCGTGCGGCCTCCTCTACCTTGCGGTCGCGCTCGGCCCGTGGGGTGCCGGCGAGGCGGAGGGCGAAACCCATGTTCTGCCGCACCGTCATGTGCGGATACAGCGCGTAGGATTGGAACACCATCGCCAAGCCGCGATCCGCCGGGCCGACCTCGTTCACCCGCTGACCGTCGATCGTGAGCTCGCCGCCGCTGATGTGTTCCAGCCCGGCGATCATCCGCAGCAGAGTGGACTTGCCGCAGCCAGAGGGGCCGACGAACACCACCAATTCACGGTCCGCGATGTCCAGGTCGATGCCCTTGATCACCTCGGCCGCGCCGTAGGATTTACGTAAGCCACGCAGGGTTAGCGTCGCCATGCTACTTCACCGCTCCGAAGGTCAAGCCGCGGACCAATTGACGCTGGCTGAACCAGCCAAATAGCAGGATCGGCGCAACCGCCATCGTGGAGGCCGCGGACAGTTTCGCGAAGAACAGGCCCTCGGGCGACGAGAACGACGCGATGAACGCGGTCAGCGGCGCGGCGCGCGTGGAGGTGAGATCGAGGCTCCAGAACGCCTCGTTCCAGCACAGGATCAGCGAGAGCAGCCCCGTGGAGGCGAGGCCTGGCAGGCTCAACGGCAGCAGCAAATGGCGCAACTCGCCGAGCGTGCGCGCGCCATCCATGCGGCCGGCCTCGAGGATTTCCTGCGGGACCTCCTTGTAGAAGGTGAACAGCATCCAAACCACGATTGGCAGGTTCATCAGCGCATAGATCGCGATCAGCCCGGTGCGTGTGTCCAGCAACCCGGCAGTGCGGAACAGCAGGTAGATCGGCACCAGCACGCCTACCGGCGGCAGCATCTTGGTCGATAGCATCCATAGCAGCGTGCCGCGGGTGCGATGCGACGGATGAAACGCCATCGCGTACGCGGCCGGGATCGCAAACAGCAAAGCGAGCATCGTGCCGCCAACCGAGACGGCCACACTATTCATTGCAAAGCCAAGATAGTCCGCACGCGCCAGCACGTCGCGATAGGCGTCCAGTGTCGGCGTGAAGGTCAGGCTGGCGGAGATCGCGTCGCGCTCCGTCTTGAAGCTGGTGAGCACCATCCAGAAGATCGGAAAGAACAGCAGCAGCGCGGCACCCCAGCCGAGCACGGTGACCAGGATCCGGCGGCCTAGACTATCGTCCACGGCTCAGACCTCCAGCCGGCGGGCGATGCTGCGCACCAGGAAGAACGCTACGATATTGGCCAGCACGATCGCGACCACTCCGCCGGCCGACGCGCCACCGATGTCGAATTGCAGCAGGGCGCGAGCATAGATCAGGAAGGCCAGGTTCGTCGTCGCGTTGCCGGGCCCGCCGGAGGTGGTGACGAAGATCTCCGCGAATATGGATAGCAGAAAGATCGTCTCGATCATCACCACGACGCTGATCGCGCGCGACAGATGGGGTAGGGTGATGAACACGAACTGAGACACCACGCCGGCGCCGTCCATGCGCGCGGCCTCGCGCTGTTCGTGGTCCAACGATTGGACGGCGGTGAGTAGAATGAGCAGCGCGAACGGCAGCCACTCCCACGAGACGATCGCAATCACCGAGGCGAGCGGGAATTGGGCGAACCAGTCGACCGGCTCCAATCCGAAGACGCGGGCGACGGCGCCGAGCACCCCGTAGATCGGGTGCATCATCAGGTCCTTCCACAGCAGCGCGCTGACGGTGGGCATGACGAAGAACGGCGAGATCGCCAGCACCCGCGCGATGTTGCGGCCGGGGAAGTCCTGGTCGAACAGCACGGCGAGCAGGGTGCCGAAGCCCACCGTGATCACCAGCACCGACCCGAGCAGCACCAGCGTGTTGCGGAGCGACGCCCAGAAATCCGGGTCGGTCACCAGGTATTCGTAGTTGTCGGTGCCGGCGAACCCGGTGACTGTCGGGTCCAGCAGGTTGTAGCGCTGGAACGAGAACCACAGCGTCATCACGAGCGGTACCGTCATCCACAGCAACAGGACGATGACGGAGGGCGCCACCAGTAGCCGCCCTACACGCCGGGGCGGCCCGGCGGCGGTTTCTATTCCGGGCAAGACATAAATCTTCTCCCTCTCCCGTCCTTCACGGGAGAGGGCCGGGGTGAGGGCTGCTTTGCTCGATAAACCGAACGAATGGCACCCCTCACCCCGACCCTCTCCCACAAGGGGAGAGGGAGTAGGAAAGAAGGGTGATACCGTTGCGACATAGGCCTGCCCTACTTCTTCGGATACCCCGCCTGGCGCATGGTCCGCTCCGTGGCCGATTGTGCGGAGGCGAGTGCCGCGTCCACCGTGGACTGGCCGGTCAGGGTGCCGGCAATGGTCTGGCCGACCTGCGTGCCGATGCCCTGGAACTCCGGAATGGCGACGAATTGGGCGCCGGTGTAGGGGCGGGGGGTCTTGGTCTGGCCGTTTGGATTGGCGACGTCGATCGCCTTCAGCACGAAGCCGGCGAACGGCGCGGCCTTTTTATAATCGGCATTGTCGTAGGTGGATTGCCGCGTGCCGGGCGGCACCGACACCCAGCCATTCTCCTTGGCAACCAGCTGGATGTACTCCTTGGATGTCGCCCAGGTGATGAAGGACCGCGCCGCATCCGCCTGCTTGGTCGAGGTGGGAATCGCCAAGTTCCACGACCATAGCCAGGTGGGGCCGCCGGTGAAACTGCCGGTCGGCATCGGCGCGAAACCGACCTTGTCAGCCACCTGGGATTGCTTGGTGTCAAACAGCATGCCGCCCGCGACGGTGGCATCGATCCACATGGCACAGTGCCCGGTGGCGAACAGCGCGAGGTTTTCATTGAACCCGTTGGAGGACGCCCCCGGAGGCCCATCCGTCTTCAACATGTCACTATACAACCCGACGGCGGTCTTCCACGCGGGCGTGTCGATGGTGGCCTTCCAGTTCTCGTCGAACCATTGCCCGCCCTCCGCATCCACCAGCGACGTGACATAGGCCATGTTCTCGCCCCAGCCCGGCTTGCCGCGCAGGCACATGCCGTAGACCTGGTTGGGCTTGTCGGTCAGCTTGTCGGCGAACTGGTGGATCTGCGTGTAGGTGGGCGCATCCGGCATCGTCAGCCCGGCCTTCTTGAACAGGTCGGTCCGGTAATACGTCATCGCGCTCTCGGCGTAGAACGGCAGGCCATACAGCTTGCCGTCATAGGTCAGCGCGTCACGCACGGGCTTCAGCAGGTCGCCCGTGTCGTAGCTCGCCGGCAAGTCATTAAGCGGAACCAGCCAGCCTTGCTTGGCCCAGATCGGCACCTCGTAATTGCCGATCGTCAGCACGTCGAATTGGCCGGCCTTGGTGGCGATGTCGGTGGTGACGCGCTGGCGCAGCACGTTCTCCTCCAACACGACCCACCGGAGGTGGATGTCCGGATGCAATTGCTCGAACTGCGCCGACAGCTTCTGCATTACCACCATGTCGCCGTTGTTGACGGTGGCGATCGTCAGCGTGGCATCCGCCCAGGCTGGGGAGGCGGCCAGAACGGCGAGCGCGGCGAGGGTACAGAGACGCGATAGGGCCATGATGGCGGTCCTCCCGAATAGGTTGCTGCGTTTCGCAGCTTATGGCGAAGCTGTCACCGGCATTACCGATCGTCAACGCTTGGTCAGAACGCCTGCTCGGCTGCGGCTTGTGCCAGGGTTGCGCGGGCGCCGTCCCGATACAGGGCTGATAGCCAGTGCCCGACGGGCTGCATCAGGTTCGGGTCCGTGCCCATTGCGCCGAACAACTCGGTGATGCCGAGCAACGGCGCCGGGTCGGGGCCGCCTTCCAATGCCTTGCGCCGCAGCAATTCGGCCAGCGGGTGCTTGATGTCGATTGGTTCGCCAGTTTCATCCTCACCGCGCACCCGGCGCAGCCAGGCGGCCAAGGCGAGCGCCAGCAGGTCCACCGACTCGCCAGTTTGCAGCCGGTCGCGGATCGGGTCCACCAGCACGTTCAGCGGCGCGTCGGTGTTGACGCGCTCCACCGTGTCCTGGATGGCGGTGTTGGCGAAACGTTCGATCAGCGTCGCCTTGTACTGGGCGAGGTCGATTCCCGGCACGGGTGGCAAAGTGGGGCCGGTTTCCCGGTCCATCAGCGCGGTCATGTAGCGGGTCATCACCGGGTCGGCCATCGCCTCGTCGATCGTGTGATAGCCGATCAGCCGCCCCATGCCGGAGACGGCCAGGTGACTTGCGTTGAGCAGCCGTAGCTTCATGAATTCGTAAGGGGCGACGTCGTCGACGAACTGCGCACCCACGTCTTCCCACGCCGGCCGGCCGGACGGAAAGCGGTCCTCGATCACCCATTGTGTGAAGGTCTCGCAGACCACCGGCCAGCGGTCCGTAATGCCGTGCCGCTCGGCCAGGGTCGTGCGGTCCGCGTCGATGGTCACGGGGGTGATCCGGTCCACCATCGTGCTGGGGAAACTGACCGACCCGGCGATCCACTCCGCGAGCGCCGGGTCGCGCAGGCGGGCGAGTGCGAGCACAGCCTCCTTCAGCACGGTGCCGTTGTGCTGGATATTGTCGCAGCTAAGCGCGGTGAACGGGGCCGCGCCCGCGTCACGGCGCCGGCGGCACGCCTCGACGATGATGCCGATCGCGCTGCGGGGTCGCTCGGGCCGGGCGAGGTCTTCGCGGATCAGCCGGTGCGCCGGGTCCAACTGCTTGGTGGCGCGGTTGAGGCAATAGCCGTTCTCGGTGACGGTGAGGCTGACGATGCGGATATCCGGCTGGTCGATCGCATCGAGCAGGGCGGCGCTGTCATCGCCCGCGAAGATCACGCCAGCCAGCGAGCCGATGACGGCCACATTTTCCTGCGTGAAGCTGCGTTCGACGAGGGTGTACAGATTGTCCTGCGGCTGCAGGCTGTCGGCCATGAGTTTGTCGTTCGGCAGCAGCCCGGCGCCGATGATGCCCCAGCCCAGCATGTCGGGCCGGGACTGCATCAGGTTATGCGTGTAGCGAGCCATGTGCGCGCGGTGGAAGCCGCCGAGCCCGAGATGCACAATGCCGGCGCCCAGGGCAGATAGGTCGAACCGGGGCCGCTCGATGGAGGCTGGCAGGGTCGGCAGGATCGAACGGCTAAGGGCGGGCATGGCTAGGCCTTGTTGCTGTTGCGGCATCCATCCTACGCCATTTGCTGCGCCAGCCGCATGAACACGGGCAACGCCGCCGCCAAAGCTGCCACCGGGATCGACTCGCCCGGCTTGTGAGCGACACCGATGTCGCCGGGGCCGAGCACCACGCACGGGGCGAGTGCCTGCAGTTGCGAGGCGTCCGTGCCGAACGCACCCACACTCGGCTCGGCGCCGGCGGCCTCGGCGCACAGGCGGACGAACGGGTGGTCCAGTGGCAGTTCCGGCGGACGGCCCTCGAACGCATGGGACAAGGCGATGCCGGCGCGATAGGCCGCGTCGTGCACTGCGGCGATGATCGGCTCGGGGTCGATGCCGGCGCTGTAGCGGAACTTGATCGTGGCCGTCGCGCGCGGGACGAACACGTTGACGGCGGATCCGTGGTTGTCGATCACCAGGTTGAAGTCGCTGAACGGCGGATCGTAGGCCGCATCCTGCAACGCCGGGTCGGTGCGTAGCCGGTCGAAGATGGTGCGCATGTCGGCCAAAAACGGCAGCAGGTCCCAGTTGGCGTTGCGGCCCTTGCCGGTGCTGCTATGGCCCTGCACGCCGGTGGCCACGGCGGTGAACTGCACGTGCGCCCGATGACCGCGCAGGGGCCGCATATTGGTTGGCTCCACCACCAGGATTGCGGCCGGCCCAGCGTGTTGCACCAGCGCCGAGCGCTCCACGATCGTGCGGGCGCCTTGCTTCGTGGTTTCCTCGTCGGTGGTGAGCAGCAGCGTGACCGGTGTGTCCGGCGGAAGCGCCCGTGCCGCGACGATCGCAGCGGCCACCGGGCCCTTCATGTCCGCACTGCCCAGGCCGTGCACCACGCCCTCGGCCAGGCGCCCGCTCCATGGATCGTCGGTCCAGCCGGTCGCGGGCACGGTGTCCATGTGGCCGGACAACGCCAGCCCGCCCGGCGGCCCGCGATGGGCCACCAGGGCCCGCTTCGCGACACCCGCCGGGTCGGTGTAGTCCAGCCGTTCCACCTCGAACCCGGCGAGTTCAGGCTCGATCCGCTCGGCCACCGCGAGGTTCGACAGCGCACTGCGACTGTCGATGGCGATCAGGTCGCGCGCGAGGGCGACCGCCTGGCCGAGCAGATCCATGCGGCTTAGGCGGCGAGCGGCACGGGGCCGAGGAAGTCCAGCTTGCCCACGGCCAGCCCGTTATGGCGCAGGATCGCGAACGCCGTGGTCACGTGGAAGAAGAAGTTCGGCAGCATCCATCCGGTCACGTAGGACGGCCCGGTCATGCTGAGGGCGCGCTTGCCGGCGGTGAAACTGATGGTGCGGTCCGCAGCCCCGTCGATGGCGCCATGATCCAGCCCCTCGAGGAAGGCGACCGTGCGGGCGATGCGGGCCTGCAACTCGTCGAAGCTTGCCTCCGTGTCGGGGTAGGACGGCACCTCGACCCCGGCCAGCCGGGCGCAGCCGGCCTTGGCAGCGTCGGCCGCAATCTGCACCTGGCGGATCAGCGGAAGCATGTCTGGATACAGGCGGGACTGCAGCAGCACCGACGGCTCGATCTTGCGCTCGGTGGCGTAAGCAGCCGCCTTTTCCAGCACCGCGGACAAGGCCGCGAACATCTGCAGGCACGTCGGAACCGACGCCTGATAGAGTGAGAAGGCCATGGTACGCTCCAGTTGCTGATCGCAAGTAGAGACTTAGCCCAGTTGGCACCCGACCCCAAACCTATGAGAGAGAGTCCGTTGAACCGATTCCATCTGCACCGCCGCGACGTTGCAGGTGGGGTGCCAAAGCGCACCCCACCCTACGAACGTCGGAGCCGCTCTTGGAGCGTTACACTAGGCCGCCGCGCTGAGCGCGTACCGCCGGCAATGGTCCAGGTAGGCGGCCTCGTGCGTGCCCACGAGATCCACGATGCTGGACCACAGCCAGGACGGCGCATCCAGCGCGTCGCGGGGCCGCTGCGCCAGATCCTTGCACCACGCCTTGCGGTCGGTCGCACTGAGTTGGCGGCCATGCGCATGGCCGACCACGCCGGCGAGATAGCGGGCGACCTCCATCGCCTCGTCCCGGGACAGTGCGTCCACTTCCAGCTTGAGGTCCTGCGGGAGCAGTTCGCGGATGAACACCGCCCGGCCCAACAACCGCGTTGCCAGCATGCGGCGGCCGAGATGGGGGGATAGATGCCGGGCACCCTCCACGACGCGTTCGCCGTTGTCGCGTGGCATCGCGGTGCCGGGGCTGCGCGGGGCGGCGGCGGCGATCGCCTCCTTCACGTCGATCAGGCAGTGCCGCGCCGGGCCCTTGCCGGCCCCCGAGACCGCGAGCAGGACGGCAAACCGCAGCCGTCCAAGCGAACTGCAGCCCTTGCGCCAATACGCCGCATCCATGACACGGATCGTGCTGTCGTCATCGCGGGACCGCAGCGAGCTCACAAGCGCACGAACGTCCTCCTGGGCGAACACGGCGTCGATCGCCTCGCGTTCGTCACGCACCAAAGGCCAGAAGCGCTTGCCGAGCGGGATGACCGGGTCGGACCCCTCGATGCGCTCATCGGCCAGGTGCTTCCAGGACCGCCCGGCCGCCTCGCGCAGGGTGCGCTCGACGATGCGGGGCGGTTTCGGCGCGCTCTCGTTCTCGTCTGCAGTCAGGGCGGCTTGGTAGCCGTCGGCGATCTGCTCGATGATGTGCGCGGTGGTGACGCCGGGCAGGTCGGAGCTGCGGGCGGCCATGGCGAGCGACAGGCCGAGCCGGATCAGGTCGTGGGCCGGATTGCCGATGACAGTCTGGTCCAGGTCGCGGATCTGGATGTCGATCTTCCCGGTCGCACTGCCGATCGGGCCCAGATTGCCGACGTGGCAATCGCCGCAGATCCATACCGGCGGACCGTCCGGCACGAAGGCCCGTTTCGAGTCCTCGAGCCACTCGTAGAACTTGACCGTGCTGCCCCGAACGTAGGCGTGAGCCGACTCGGCCATCTTGAGGTTGCGCGTGCTCGCCAGGACTGGCTGGCGGTCGTCCGGCTTGGTCGTCACTGGCTTTTTCACGCGGCCTAAACAGGCGGACCCCCGCTAAGTTGCAGTTTTGTGACAGCTTGCCCGCCTAGACGAGCGACGATGCGGTGTGGCAAACGATCGCCGTGGAGAACCCGGTGACCGTCCAGCGCTATGGCCCGGCGATGCAGCTCCTGCATTGGGTGATGGCACTGCTGATGTTCGCCGCCCTGCCGCTGGCCTGGGCGATGGTGGAGATGCCGCGCACCGCTGCTGGCCGCGAGTGGCTTTACACGCTGCACAAATCCGTAGGCGTCACAGTGCTGGTATTGGCAGCTGTGCGGCTGGTGATCCGCACCACCCGGCCGATTCCGCCGGAGCCGTCCGACCTGCCGCGATGGATGGCGCTGAGCGGGCGTGCCAGTCATTGGCTGCTGTATGGAATACTCCTGGCGATGCCGATCAGCGGCTACGTGCTGTCCTCCGGCGGTGGGCAGCCGGTGCCCTATTTCGGCCTGTTCGACCTGCCGGGATTGCCCAAGAACCTGGCCCTGGCGGAAACAGCGCGCAGCATCCACCTCACGCTGCAATGGGCGGTGTATGCGCTGATCGCGTTGCATCTGCTGGCGACGGCCTACCACGTCGCGGTGCGGCGGGACGGCCTGCTGGAGCGCGAACTGCCGCCGCAACGCAGGGATCCGGCGCCTCTTTAGCAGGTATAACTCTACGGTGCTGGCGTCGTGGCGAGACGGGCTGCTTCGGCGATGAAGGCCAACACCGCCGGGCGAGCCTCGGCAGCGCGATACACCAGGGTCAATGGCGCCCGCAGCAACGCGCGCGCTGCCAACGGCGCATCCAGCGCGGCGTATTCGATGCCGCGCCCCGTCACCTGGCGCATGGAAGCGGGAACGCAGGACACGCCGATGCCGGCCGCTACCAGGTTCAGGTTCGTGAGCATGCGGCCGACCTCGGCCACCACTCGGGGTTCGAAACCGCTGATCCGGCAGGCTTCGACGATGTTGGCATACAGCCCGGGGGCGGCACGGCGGCGAACGAGGATGAAGTCGTGCTCCGCCAGCGCCGTCAGCGCGATCCGCCCCAACCCATCGCCCCCCTTGCGGAGCCGCAGCCCGTGACCGATCGGCAGGGTCGCCAGCAGCGGCTCGCTGCCTAGGTCCAGGAAGGCCAGCGAGGCCGGCCGTGCCACGGGTGCGCGCATCAGCCCGACCGCCAACTGGCCGCCCAGCACGGACTCGGTCAACTCCGCGGCGTTGCTCTCGTGCAGATCGTAGGCGATCGCCGGGTGGGTCTTGCGAAAGCTGCGCAGCAGCGCCGGCACCAGCGGATGCAGGGCCGCGGAGGTGGTCAGCCCAGCGGCCAACTCGCCCTCTTCGCCGGCCGCGACCCGTCGGACCCGGCGCGCCGCCCGGTCGGCCGCCTCCAGCAGGCTGCGGGCGTCGTCCAGCAACGCCTCACCTGCCGGGGTCAGCGCGACGCCTTGCGGCAGGCGATCGAACAGTTTGGTGCCGAGGCTGGCTTCCAGCGCCAGGATCTGTTGGCTCAGCGGCGGCTGCGCCATGCCGAGGCGCGCGGCGGCGCGAGTGATGTGCCGCTCCTCGGCCACGGCGACGAAATAGCGGAGGCGGCGCAGGTCCATCGGCGTCCAGACGATCTTCGTTTGAAGGAGTGGGCTGAGCGATCTTTTACACTCTGATCCCCGCTGTCTATGCCTGCACGCAAAGGACAAAGGCTGGCATGCGGCGCAGAAGTGTTCTCTCGGGGATGGCAGTGGCGGCCCTCACGGGCGGCGCGGCCCATGCTCAGGCCGAGATCGTGATCCCGCTATGGCCCGGCACGCCGCCGGGTCCGGGACGCGGCCCCGGCGGCAGCGGCGTGCGCGAGGCCCTGGGCCGCCATGGCATCGTGGTGCGCCACGTCGCCACCCCGTCGCTGCTGGTCGTGCGGCCGGCTCATCCCACCGGCGCCGCCATGTTGATCGCAGCCGGCGGCGGCTACCGCGTGATCGAGACCGGAACCGAGGCGATGCCCGCCGCCACCTGGCTCGCCGGGCGCGGGGTCACGTCGTATGTTCTGCGATACCGTCTTCCCGGCGAGGGCTGGGCGCCGGCGGCCCCGCTGCAGGATGCACAGCGCGCGATGCGGCTGATCCGGACGCAGCCGGGCACCGACCCGGCCAAAATCGGCGTGCTCGGGTTCTCGGCTGGCGGGCATCTGCTGGGGTTGGAAGCCGCGTGCGCCGGGCAAGCGCTATATGCCCCAGCCGATGCAGCCGACGCCTTGCCCGCCCGGCCCGCGCTCGCCGGCCTGATCTATCCGGTGATCAGCCTGCTGCCGCCCAACGACCACACCCAGACCGGGCGGCAACTGGCCGGGTCGGACCCGGCGTTGGAGGCGAAGTTCTCCGTCGAGCGTCACGTCACGGCGGCGATGCCCCCCGTGTTCCTGGCGCAGGCGATCGACGACCCGGTGTCGCCAGTGGACAACACGCGCCTGATGGCGGCGGCCTGCCGCGCGGCCGGGGTGCCTGTCGAGGTGCATTTGTTCCAGACCGGCGGGCATGGCTGGGGCATGGGGCAGGGCGAGACCGCTCAGTGGCCCGGCCTGTTCGCGGCCTGGCTCCAAGCCCACTCGTTCTGACGGAGGCACGCATGGACGAACGCGCACCCAACCAGGTCCCCGTCGCCGAACTTGCCAGCCATCGCTTCGACCTCGGTGAAGCGGGCGTGCTGCCGGTCTGCCTCAGCCAGGACTGGTCGGATCCCCTGCCGCACATCGAAGGTGCGTTGGTCATGCTGCACGGCCGGCTGCGGGATGCGCCGGTGTATCAGCGCACCGCGATGGCGGCCGTCGGCGACCGGCCCGGCTGGCTGGTCGTGGTGCCGCAATTCCTGGCCGGGATCGACGTGGCCGCGCATTGCTTGCCGCCCGAGACCCTGCGCTGGAGCCTGACCGGCTGGATGGGCGGGGACGCCGCAGAGAACCCGTCCGGCCTCAGCGCCTTCGCTGCGGTCGACGCCGTGCTCGAGCGGTTGCAGGACCGCTTGCCCGCGCTGCGCCGGCTGGTGTTGGCCGGCCATTCCGGCGGCGGGCAGGTGGTGCAACGCTACGCCCTGCTGGGCGGCGACCGGCCGGGGCTGCACTACGTGGTCGCGAATCCGTCCAGCTACGCCTTCCTCGACGCCGGCCGCCCCGAACCGACCGGCGGGTGCCCGGGCTTCGACCGCTGGAAATACGGTCTATCCGATCTGCCGCCCTATGCCGCGGGTTGGTCGGCCGAGGCGCTGGCGACCCGCTACGCCGGGCGCAACGTCACCTATTTGCTGGGCGGCAACGACACCGACCCGGCCCACCCGGCGCTCGACACCGCTTGCGAGGCGCGATGCCAGGGGCCGCATCGGCGCGCGCGTGGCGAGGCGTTCCACGCCGCCCTGAAGGCGCGGTTCCCGGACAGCCCGCACCGACTGCACATCGTGCCCGGCGTGGGCCATAGCGGCGAGCAGGTCTTTACGAGTGCCGAAGGAGTCCAGGCGCTGTTCGGATAATTCTCCCCTGTAGGGAGGATCGAGATAAGCGGTGGGCCGAAGCTCATCGCCGCAATGGGGAGCGAGGAAGATGCAGGCGACGGAAGCGCAGATCGGCTTGACGATGCCGGGGATCCGCCGGGCGGTGATCGCGTCGGTGATCGGCAATGGGCTGGAGTGGTTCGACTTCCTCTCCTATGCCTATTTCGCCACCACCATTTCGCGTGTGTTCTTTCCCCTGGGCGACCGCACCGCATCGCTGCTGCTGACGCTCGGCGTGTTTGCCGCCGGCTTCATCGTGCGGCCGTTCGGCGGCGTGCTGCTCGGCCTCTACGCGGACCGGGTCGGGCGCAAACGTGCGCTGACGCTGCTGATCATGATGATGGCGGCCGGAACGCTGCTGGTCGGCCTGACACCGTCCTACGCCACCATCGGCCTGGCCGCGCCGGTTCTGGTGATCCTCGCCCGCATCATCCAGGGCCTGTCCGTCGGGGGCGAGTTCGGCAGCGCCGCGGCCATGCTGACCGAATACGCACCGCCGGGTCGGCGCATGTTCTACGGCAGCTTCCAGATGGCCTCCCAGGGGGTCGCCCTGCTGCTGGCGTCCGGCTTCGGCTATGTGCTCACCACGCAACTCAGCGCGCAGCAACTGCTCGACTGGGGTTGGCGCATCCCGTTCCTGTTCGGCGCGCTGGTCGGCCCCGTCGGCTTCTACATCCGCCACCACGTGGGCGAGTCGCCCGAGTTCCTGCGCCTGCAAGCCGCCCGCGCCGCCACCGCCAGCAGCGCCCCGCGCGAGTGGCCCGGCGCCGCACCCGTCATTTGCGGCATCGGCGTGATCGCGGTGGGCACGGCACTGAACTATCTGTGGCACAGCTACACCCCGACCTACGTCGTGCGGCAACTGCATCTGCCGCTGTCGGCAGCCCTCGGCGGCTCCACCGTGGCGGGGCTGGTGGCCATCGTGGCCTATCCGCTCTCCGGTTGGCTCGCGGACCGGGTGGGGGCGTTTCGGCTGTTCTTCCCCGTCGTCATCGTCTTCGCCCTGTGCGCGTGGCCGCTATACGCCTACGTGGCCGCGGCCCCGTCGGTCGAGCGGCTCTTCACCGCCCAGATCATCGCCACCCTGTTCCTGAGCCTGATGTCCGGCCCGCATCCCGGCATGCTGGCGGCACTGTTCCCCACCGCCACGCGATCGACCGGTATCGCCCTGGCCTACAACATCGCCGTGACGCTATTCGGCGGCCTCGCCCCGCTGACGGTGACCTGGCTGATCGACGTCAGCGGCGACCCGATGATGCCCGCCTACTACCAGATCATGGCGGCGGCGATTTCTCTCGTGCTGGTCGGCAGCACCGCCCGGGCCTGGTCGCGCATCGACAGACGCGAACCTTACGGTGTGTCCGCGCAGGGGTGATCGGACGTCCCGATTTTCGGTCTCGCCAACCCGGCCCGATCAGGCTTAGCCTTTCCCCAAGCAAGAATGGGAAGGGCCGGTATGTCCGCCACGATCACCGCCACGCCACGGGTGAAGATCATCCAGAAAACGGCCTTGGCCATGCTGGTGCTGGCCGGCTGCGTCAATTACATCGACCGGGCCACGCTGGCCGTCGCCAACCCCCTGATCCGCCACGACATGGGCCTGTCGATCGCCGACATGGGCTATCTGCTCTCTGCCTTCCTCTGGTCCTACGCCTTCGCCCAACTGCCGACCGGCGCCATGGTGGACCGGTTGGGGCCACGCCTGCTGCTGACCATCGGCCTGTCGCTCTGGTCTCTGGCGCAACTGCTGGGCGGCTTTGTGCAGAGCTTCGGGCAGTTCTTCGGCGCCCGCATCCTGCTCGGCATCGGCGAGGCCCCGCAATTCCCCACCGGCGCCCGGGTGGCGCGCGATTGGTTCAACCCGCGCGACCGAGGCCTGGCAACCGGCGTGTTCAACTGCGCCTCCACCCTGGGCACCGCCATCGCCGTGCCTCTGCTCACCATCCTGATGCTCACCTTCGGCTGGCGCTGGATGTTCGGCATCATGGGCATCGCCGGGCTGCTGGTGGCGATCCTGTGGTACACCGTCTACCGCAATCCGCAGGACGTCGCCCTGAACGCGGAGGAGAACGCCTACCGCACCCAGGGTGACCCGCCGGGTCAGCGCACCAAGGTCAGCTTCGCCGAGTGGAAGCAGCTATTCCGCTTCCGCAGCACCTGGGGCATGATCCTGGGCTATTTCGGCTGCATCTATCTCACCTGGATCTACACCGCCTGGCTGCCCGGTTATCTCGAGATCGAGCGGCATATGAGCGTGAAGTACACTGGCTGGGCCGCCTCGATCCCGTTCGCTTGGGGCGTGGTGGGTGGTGTGCTGGGCGGCTACTTGGCCGATATCCTGGTGCGCCGTGGCGTCTCGCCCATGAACAGCCGCAAATACCCGGCGGCGATCGCCCTGCTAGGCACGGCGGGTTGCACGCTGGCCGCCGCCTATGTGGACAGCAACACGTTGGCGATCGCGTTCATCTCCGCCTCGCTGTTCCTGGTCTACGTGACCAGCACCTGTGCCTGGGCGCTGTCCTCCGTGGCTGCGCCAACCAACTGCACGGCGTCGATCGGCGCGATGCAGAATTTCGGCGGTTATTTGGGCGGCGCGCTGGCCCCGACCGTGACGGGGCTGATTGTGCAGGGCACCGGCTCGTTCGTGGGTGCGCTCGTGGTCGGCAGTGTGATCGGCGTGGTATCCGCGGGCTGCTACATGTTCGTGGTGAAAGACCCGATCACCGCGGCCGATCTGGGCGTGGCGCCGCAGGGCAGCGCGGCCGGCCTTGCAGGACTCCGACCATGACCGCATCCCGTCGCGCCGTTCTGCTCGGCACCGCCGGTGCGGCTCTGGCGCTTCCGGTCGTGCAACGCGCCCAGGCACAAACCGAGCCCGTGTGGTACGGCGAGTACGAGGCGTTCAAGCAGCGCGGCCCCACCCGCATCCGGCTGCAGATGTATCGCAAGCGGGTCGGCGCTCCGACGGCGGGCGGCGATGGACGCCCGGTGCTGTTCCTGGTGCACGGATCCTCCCCGGCAGCACTTTCGTCGTTCGACCTGAATGTGCCGGGCCATGGCGATTACTCCCTGATGGATGCCTTCGCGCGGTTCGGCTTCGACGTCTGGACGATGGACCACGAGGGCTACGGCCGCTCGGACCGCACCGACGCCAACTCCGACATTGCCAGCGGCGTGCAGGACCTGATCGCCGGCACCGCCATCGTCCAGCAGCAGACCGGGCAGGCCCGCATGCACATGATGGGCGAGTCCTCCGGCGCGCTGCGGGCCGGCGCTTACGCGATGGCGCAGCCCGACCGAATGCGCCGCCTAGTGCTCGAAGCCTTCACCTACACCGGCGAGGGATCCCCAACCTTGGGTAAGCGCGCCGAACAGGCCGCGTTCTACCGCGCCCATAACCGGCGCCCCCGCGACAAAGCGATGCTGCTGAGCATTTTTACGCGCGACCATCCCGGCACCACCGACCCGGCGGTCGCCGAAGCCTTCGCCGAGAAGGAGATGCAGTACGGCGACAGCGTTCCCACCGGCACCTATCTCGACATGACGACGAACCTGCCCGTGGTCGACCCGGCGAAGGTGCAATGCCCGGTGCTGATCATCAAGGGCGAATACGATGGCATCTCCGCCTTGCCCGACCTGCAGGCCTTCTTCGCCAAATTACCCAATGGCGATCGCCAGCTCTCCATCATCGCCGGCGCCGCCCACGCGATCGGCATGAGCCGCAACCACGAGGCATTCTGGCACGTGGTCAACGCCTTCCTCACCATCCCGGAGGCCGCCGCCTAAGGGGAGACCGTCATGCCAGGGCTTGACCCTGGTATCCACGGCGTCCCGCACACACGGCCGAGCCAAGTTGCAAATGGTAATGCCAAGCACTTGCCTGACGTCATCAGCCCAACCCCGTGGATACCAGGGTCAAGCCCTGGCATGACGATGAGGCAGCGCCTATTTCCATCCCATGCTGAACAGCGAGAAGCTCTCGCTCGCCGTTGGCTGGAACTGCACCGGCTTGCGCGCCGCATACATCGCGACATCCTGGAACAACGGCACCACAGGGATATCGGCATGAATGGCGGTCAGCGCGTCATGATACGCCGCCCGCCGCTTGGCCTCGTCCAGCGTGTTGCGACCGGCCTCCAGCGCCTTATCCACCGCCGGGTCATGGTATTTCGCCCACTGGCTGGACGAGTCGAACAACGGGAATAGCGTCCCGTCCGCATCCTGGCAGCCGCAAGACCAGCGAAAATACGACACGTCGCCCGCCTCGTCCGGCCGCCCTTGGCGCAGCTTCAAATATGTCGCCAAATCCACGGTCGTCATCTCCGCGTTCAACCCGACATCGCTCACCATCTGCTGCAGCGCCTGCACCACGCGCTGGTCGAACACCGGCGAGGTGAGCAGGCTGACCTTCGTACCTGGCGCCACGCCCGCGGCCTGCAACAGCGCACGCGCACGGGCCGGGTCGTAGCCATACGCCGGAATGGTCGGATCGTAGCCGAAGCTGGCGGGCGTCAGCGGTTCGTTCACCGGCTTGGCGTAGCCCTTCAGCAACGCCTCCACGATCGTGTCGCGGTCGATGGCATGCGCGATCGCTTCCCGCACGCGCGCATCCTTCGTCGGACCATCCAGCGTGTTGAGCATGAACAGCGTCACCCGCTCGGTCGGCGTCCACAGCACGTTCAGGGCGCTGTCGTTGCGTAGTTGGTCGGCGTTGTCCGTGGACAGGATGCGCGCGATGTCGGCCCGCCCGGTGCGCACGTCGGCGATGCGGGTGCTCTCGTCGCCGACGGGGTGCATCTCCACGTGGGGGAAGGGCGGCTTGCCACGCCAATACGAATCGTTGGCCTCCAGCACGACGCGCACGCCCTGGGTGCGGGAGACGAATTTATACGGGCCACTGCCGACCGGCGCCTGGTTGAACCCCGCCCCCTCCCGCTCCACGATGGCTTTCGGCACGATCGACAACTTGGTGAGTTGCGCGAGCAGCACCGGATAGGCCGTTTTGGTGGTGAGGCGCACCTCGTGCGGGCCCGTCACCTCCGCGTTGGTGATCTGGTCGAACTGGCTCAGCTGCGGGCTGCGGAACGCCGGGTCGGTGATGCGCTTGACCGAGAATGCAACGTCGTCCGGCGTCAGTTTGCTGCCGTCCTGGAAGCTGATGCCGTCGCGGATGGTGAAGACGATGTGCGTATCGTCCTCGTAGCGCCAGGCGGTGGCGACCTGGGGTACGATGGTGCCCGCGAGATCCCGGGTGACGAGGTTGTCGAAGATGTTGCGGTAGACGGCGTAGCTATCCGGGTCCCATTGCAGATGCGGGTCGAGCGACGCCGGGTCGGTCGGCAGGTCGACCACGAAATTGGCCTGATCAGCGCGCGCAGTCGGGGCGGCGAGGAGGAAGGCAGCACAAAGGGCGGAACGAATCGGGCGCATGGGTAGGCCTTGCCGGGGAGCCCGGGACTAAAGCACTCACGCTTCGCCCCCGCCAGCGTTGCGCCGCAGCAGACATGCGGGCAAGGTCGCGGCCTCTCAGATCCGGACCCCCCATGCGCACCCTCGCCCTCGCTTTGCTTGCCGGTCTGGTCGCGCTGCCGGCTTTGGCCCAACCGAAAACCGAGTTGGTAATCGACCTCGCCGCCGACGCCGCAACCCTCGATCCGCAGCTGCAATGGGATACCGACAGCTACAGCGTCTACCGCAACATCTTCGACAATCTGGTGACCCGCAACGTGGCTGGGGAGATCGTCCCGCAGGTCGCCACCGCTTGGCACTACACCAACGACACGACGCTGGTGTTCGACCTACGCACCGACATCCATTTCCAGGACGGCTCGGCGCTCACCCCCGACGACGTGGCGTTCAGCGTCACCCGCATCATCGACCCGGCGTTGAAAAGCTCCCAGCTCAGCCAGTTCGACCAGATCACCTCCGCCGAAGTGACCGGCCCGGCGCAAGTGACGCTGCACACCAAAACGCCGTATCCGGTGCTGCTGTCGCAACTCGTGAAGCTGTCGATCGTACCCAAAGCCTATGTGCAGAAGCTGGGCGACCAGGGCTTCAACGAGCACCCGATGGGCAGCGGCCCCTATAAACTGCGCACGTGGCAGCGCGGCGTGGCCATCACCTTGGACGCAGTGCCGGGCTACTGGCGCGGCGCGCCCCCGTTCGCCAGCGTGGTGTTCCGCGCCGTCCCGGACGTGCCGACCCGCGTCGCCGATCTGCGCGCCGGCCGGGCCGACTTGGTGCGCGGCCTGTCGCCGGACGATGCGGAGGCGCTGAAATCCGACCACGGCGTCCAGTTGCTGACAGTGCCAACCGAGCGCGTGGCGTATCTGTCGATCAACGCGCTGTCCGGCCCCACCAAGGATGTGCGCGTCCGCCGCGCCATCGCCATGGCGGTGGACCGCGACACGCTGATCACCGCCCTGCAGCAGGGCTATGCGCGCCCGGTGCAGGAAGTCTCGACCCCCGCGAACTTCGGCTACACGACGGACGTGCCGGCCTGGCCCTTCGATCCGGACGGCGCACGCAAGTTGATCGAGCAGGCGGGCGCGAAGGGGGCGACGCTGCAATTCATCACCTCGCCCGTCTACGACCGGAGGCTGAACGAAGCGGTGCAGCAGATGCTGTCCGACGTCGGTTTGAACGTGCAGATCGTGATGCTGGACCAGCCCACCTTCCTGCGCCGCCGCCAGGGCCCGGCCGACGACGCTGGCATCCTGTCGCAGGGCCGCTGGTCGTGCGCCTGCCAGGACGTGGACGGCGTGATCTTCCCGCTGTTCCGCAGTGGGTCGATCTGGAGCAAGTACACCAACCCGGCCTACGACAAATTGGTGGACGAGGCCCGCTCGACCCTGGACACGGCCAAGCGGCTCGAAGACTACCGCCAAGCCTTCGCCATCCTGCACGACCAAGTGCCCGGCCTCGGCCTGTTTCAGGACGTCGCGCTATACGGCGCCAGCCCGCACCTGCAATGGCAACCCACGGCGAACGAAGCGATGTTCGTCTTCGACATGAAGTGGCACTGAACTCCATCGTCCCCCTCCCCTTGAGGGAGGGGCTAGGGGAGGGGTGGCCAACGGCACAAACTCTCCGGTTCTCCCCCTAATGCGCCACATCACCTCCCGCCTGATGCAAGCCGCAATCGCCACCTTCGGCGTGGTCACGCTCGTGTTTTTCGTCATGCATCTGTCCGGCGACCCAACCCTGCTGCTCGTCCCCGAAGGCGCCTCCGCCGAGCAGATCGCGCAACTCCGCCACCTCCTCGGCTTCGACCGTCCGATTTACGTGCAGTACCTTGCCTATCTCGCCGACCTCGCCCACGGCGATCTCGGCGAGTCCTTCGTGCAACGCGCGCCCGTGTCGCTCATCGTGGGCTCCCGCTTGCCCTACACGCTCGCCCTCGCCGGCGGAGCGTTGGCCGTGGCGTTGGTGGTCGGCATCCCCGCGGGCATCGCCATGGCTGTGTGGCGCGGCGGTGTGGTGGAGCGCGCGCTGGCGGCCTTGGTGCTGGCGGGTCAAAGCCTGCCCACTTTCTGGTCCGGCATCCTGATGATTCTATTTTTCGGCGTCGTGTTGCGCTGGCTTCCGACCTCCGGCGCCGACGGCCCATCCTCGCTGATCATGCCGTCGGTGGCGCTGGGCGCACTCGCCATGTCCACCTTCGCCCGCATGACCCGCATCTCCGTGCTCGACGAACTAAGCCGCGACTACGTGACCGCCGCGCGCGCCCGGGGCCTGTCCATGGCCGCCGCCGTCGCGCGCCATGTGCTGCGCAACGCCGCTATCCCCGTGATCACCATCGTGGCGCTCGAGGTCGGTAACCTCCTGGCCGGCGCCGTGATCGTGGAGACGGTGTTCGCCTGGCCCGGCATCGGCCAACTCGCCATCCAATCCATCCAGTCACGCGACTTCCTCGTCGTGCAGGCCATCGTGCTGTTCGTGTCGCTCACCTACATAGCGCTCAACCTGCTGGCGGACCTCACCTACACCCTCGTGGACCCACGCATTCGCGGCGCCGCATGAGGCGGCTGCCGACGTCCACCCTGGTGCTGCTCGGCGTGCTCGCAGCCTTCGCGCTGGCCGCGTTGCTCGCCCCCTGGATCTCCCCGCACGACCCGTTGCGCCAGTCGCTGCTGCTCCGCCTGCGTCCCCCCGGCAGCTCGAACCCGCGCGAGGGATTGTTCGTGCTGGGCACCGACGACCTCGGCCGCGACTTACTGTCCCGCATCCTGTTCGGCGCGCGGGCCTCGTTCGCGGTGGCCATTCTCTCGGTCGCCGTGTCCCTGCTCGTAGGCGTGGCCTTAGGGCTGGCCGCCGGCTGGTTTCGCGGTTGGACCGCCACGATCATCATGCGGCTGGTGGACACCGTGCTGTCGATCCCGGCCATCCTGCTCGCCGTGCTGACGGTCGCGGTGCTCGGACCCGGCTTTCTAGACCTGGTGCTGGTGCTCGGGCTGACCCGGTGGCCGCGCTACACCCGCGTCGTCTACGCCTCCACGCTGCAGGTCGCCTCCATGCCCTACATCCAGGCCAGCGAGATGGCCGGCGCCGGCGCGTTCCGCCTGCTGCGCCGCCACGTGCTGCCCAACATCGCCGGCCCGATCATGGTGGTCGCCACCAGCGAGTTCGGGCTGATGATCCTGTTCGAGGCCGGACTGTCCTTTCTCGGCCTCGGCATCCAGCCGCCGGCCCCGAGTTGGGGCTCGATCCTGAGCGCCGGCCGGCAATACGTGGAGCGCGCCTGGTGGCTGACGGTGTTCCCTGGCATCGGCCTGTTCGCGCTGGTGGTCTGCGTGAACCTGATCGGCGACGCATTGCGCGACCAGCTCGACCCGCGTTCGGCCGGACGATGAACGCGGCGCTCTCCGTCCGCGACCTCACGCTCGGCATAGGGGGCGCCTCAGTCGTGGACGGCATGGCGTTCGACGTGGCGCCCGGCGAGGTGATGGCGCTCGTCGGCGAATCCGGCTGCGGCAAGTCGCTCACTGCCCTGGCCGCGATGCGCCTGCTGCCGCGGGCGGTGACGCGCGTGCGGGGCCGGGTGGACCTGGCGGGCGTCGATCTTTACGCACGATCCGAACGCGAGGTGCGCCGCCTGCGCGGGCGAAAGATCTCGATGATCTTCCAGGAGCCATTGGCCGCGCTCGACCCGCTCTCCACCGTCGGCGCCCAGGTCGCGGAAGGCACCGGGCTGCATGGTGCCGCGGCGCGGCAGGCCGTGTTGGCGATGTTGGAGGAGGTCGGCATCAGCGACCCGGCGCGCCGCATCGCGCAATACCCGTTCGAGCTGTCGGGTGGCATGGCGCAACGCGTGATGATCGCGACCGCCCTCGTCTCCCACCCCGATGTGCTGATCGCCGACGAGCCGACCACGGCCCTGGACGTCACCATCCAGGCGCAAATTCTGGACCTGCTACGCCGCCTGGCCGCCGGGCGGGGCACCGCCATCCTATTGATCACACACGACATGGGCGTGGTAGCCGACATCGCCGACCGGATCGCCGTGATGTATGCCGGCCGGATCGCGGAAACCGGGCGCACCGGCCAAATCTTCATGAGGCCCCGCCATCCCTACACGGCGCTATTGCTCGCGGCGCTGCCACGGCTGACGGATACGCCTAAGTCCGAATTGGCGGTTATCGCGGGGCAGGTGCCGCTGCCGGGCCGCTTCCCGCCCGGCTGCCGCTTCGCCGATCGCTGCCCGCTGGTGAGCGATCGCTGCCGGGCGGAACAACCGCCGTTACGCGACATGGGCGAGGGCCAACTCTCCGCCTGCTGGCATGCGGAGCAGGTCGGTTGACCGCGCTCGTTGTGTCCGACCTGGCCGTGCATTTCCCTGCGCGCAGCGGTCCCCCCGTGCGCGCTGTAGACGGAGTGTCGCTGACCGTTGCGCCCGGCGAGACGTTGGGCCTGGTGGGGGAGAGCGGTTGCGGCAAATCCACCATCTCGCGCGCCGTGGTCGGTTTGCAGCCGCCGACGCGCGGCTCGGTGGTGGTGGCCGGCGTGGAGATCGCCGGGGCGGACCGCCGCACGCTTCGGGCCGCGCGGGCGCAGATGCAGATGGTGTTCCAGGACTCCGCGACGTCGCTCAATCCGCGCATGACGGTGGGCGAAGCGGTCGGCGAGCCGTTGCTGGTTCGCAAGCTGGCCCGCGGAGCGGCGTTGCGCGACCGGGTTGCGGCGCTATTGGCCGAGGTCGGATTGCGGCCGGAGCACGCGAGCCGCTATCCGCATCAGTTCTCCGGTGGCCAACGCCAGCGCATCGTGATCGCCCGCGCGCTTGCACTCCGCCCAGCGCTGTTGGTGTGCGACGAGCCGGTCAGCGCGCTGGACGTGAGCGTGCGCGCGCAGATCCTGAACCTGCTGGTGGCGCTGCAGCGGAGCCACGGCATGGCCAATCTTTTCGTGTCGCACGATCTGGCGGTGGTGCGGCATGTGTGCGACCGGGTCGCCGTGATGTATCTCGGCCGCTTGGCGGAACTGGCGCCGCGGGACGCGCTGTATGCGGCGCCGCGGCATCCCTACACGCGGGCGTTGCTGCTCGCCGTGCCAGAGCCCGACCCGGCGTTGCAGCGCGCCAAACCGCGCGTGCCGCTGGTGGGAGAAATCCCGAGTCCGGCCCGCCCGCCTCCGGGGTGCCGGTTCCACACGCGGTGCCCGATGGCGCAAGCGGTGTGCAGTGTGGAAGAACCGCTTTGGCGGCCGGTGGGGGAGTCGATGGTGGCGTGCCACTTCGCAGAGGACGTTTAGCGGCCAATCGGAAAGAAAGTCCCCCTCCCCTTGTGGGAGGGGTTAGGGGAGGGGTAGCAACCGCCCAGGTGCGCGAATGTGTGGCACCCTCCCTCCGGGCTTTTAGAGCGGCTGCTTCTTCTCCTGGTGGACGACCAGCGACCCGATCGAATTACCGCCATCCACCGCGATGGACGTGCCGGTGATATACGACGCCGCCTCCGAACACAGATACAGGACAGCTCCTGCCGCATCGTCCGGGCCCGATACCCGCCCCAATGGAATCCCGCCCGCGGTCTGCCGCACGTGCTCCTCCGTCAGCGGGCTCGCCGTGCTGCCCGCAGCGAAGCCGGGCTCGACCGCGTTCACCCGGATGCCGAACTGCGCCAACTCGATCGCATACCCCTTGGTCAACCGATCGAGCGCCGTCTTGGATAAGCAATACGGCACCACCGACCGCCGCATCTTGTGCGCGGCACCAGAGGAAATGTTGATCACCGAGCCCTTCTTGCCCGCAGCGATCATCTGCTTCGTCAATCCCTGGGTCAGCAGGAATGGCACCCGCACGTTGATGTCCATGATGCGGTCCCACTCCGCCGCATCGATATCCAGCAGGAAACCGCTCGGATATACCCCCGCATTGTTGATCAGGATGTCGGCCGCACCCCAACGCTCGCCCACCGCCGCTACCAACGCGGCGAGTGCTGCGTCATCCGTGATATCAGCGGTATGGGCGAAGCTACCCTCCGCCGCACCGGTGGCGGCCAGGCGCTGCTCCAGCCCGGCGGCGTCGCGATCCGTCAGGCACAGCTTGGCGCCGGCGCGGGCGAAGGCGTCCGCGATCCAGGTGCCGTAGATGCCGAGCGCGCCCGTGACGACGACGCCGCGTCCGGTGAAATCCGTAGCCATGTCCTAATTACCCCTCAAGCTGTGACCGTTCGGGAATTCCCGGCGGTAGGAGGCCAGCGCACCCTCCATCGTGACGAAAGTGGCGCCTTGTTCACGTAAGCCGCGGATCAAACGCTCCACAACCAGCATGCGGTGGCCGCGACCGATGATGTGCGGGTGGAAGGTGTAGGTCAGCACGCCCCACGCCGCCATGCGTTTCATCCAGGCAAAATCACCCAGCCAGTTTTCCAGCACCAGCCCGGCGTTCATCAACCCAGGCATGATCCCCGCCTCCGACCGGTTGTATTCGAAGTGCGGGAAGTCATCGAGTGACCAGTGGATCGGCAACTCCACGAGGCTGGTATCCGCACCGAACACCATCGGCTCCAGCAACGTCACCTGGTCGCCCTGCCGCACCTGGTAGGGCAGCGTGTCGTGACCCATCAGGCTGCTATCGTATTGGAAGCCATGCTTCAGCAGCAGCTCCACCGAATGCGGGCTCAAATCCCAGGCGGGTGAGCGATACCCCGCGGGCGCCTTACCCGTGAGCTTGCGGATCGACTCCAGGCCGCGCACCAGTTCGTCCTCCTCGCCCTCTCGGCTGAGCGTTGCCGGAACGCGGTGGGTCCAGCCGTGATGGCCGATCTCGCACCCGGCATCGCGCACGGCGGCGACACTGGACGGGTAGCTGTCGATCGTGTGGCCGGGGATGAACCAAGTGGACGGCACGCCCTCCACCCGCAGCAAGTCGAGGATGCGTTGCGCCCCGACCAGGCCGAATTCGCCCCGCGACAACAACGTCGGGGTGATGCCGCCGCGCGAGATGGTGGAGGAGACGTTGTCGTAGTCGAAGGTGATGCAGACGAGGAATTCGGGCATGGGCGCGGGACCGTTGAAAATGGGTGTTCAGATGGAGCACATTATCCGCCCGCGGGGCAGCCCGGAAATGGTCAGACGTCCACGTTCAGGGGGCCGCGTTCAGGAAGGCCACGATCCATTCGGCCGAGAGGATCGGCTTGCCGCCGGCTTTGCCCTCCGCAGTGACGTCCAGCAGCAGGCGCACCATGGCTGGCCGTTCCTCTAGCTGCCTTAGGTGAATCCGTCCCCGCACCGCTTCGCCCGTGCGCAGGCCGCGCAGGATGCGGACGCGGTCGAAGCCGTAGTTCACTGGCACCGCCGGGTCGGGTAGCCAGAGGCCGGCCTGCCGCAGCCAAGCGCCGAAGCGGGCCATCAGCAACGACGACTGCACGATCGTGCCGCCGAAGGCCGAGCCCACCGCGCGTGCCGGATCGGTGTGGATCCACATGTCCTCGCCGGTCATGGCGCCGAACGCGTCCACCGCGCTCTGGTCGAACCGCTCCCACTCCGTGAGCGCCGGATTCCCACCCGCGGCCTGGCGAAGTTCATCGAGTGTCACAGCCGCAACACATGCGGGTCGGCATCGTCGAACAAACGGGCCACCAAATACGGGCGACGCCGCACCGCCAAGGCCTGGTTGATGTGCCCCTTGTCGGTCGTCTCGCCCGTAGCCAAGGACGGAATGTCGTCGATCACCAAGGCGCGCGCGATGCGCCGGCTGGACGCGGGATTGGTCGCGTTGTACTCCGCAAGCCCTGTCCGCAATCGGTCCGCAAAGGCGGGCAGTTCGGTCAACTGGGCCAGGCTCAAGGCACCCCACACCGCGCGGCAAGCGTCGAGGTTCGGAATGACGAGCAACCCGACTTCGGATTGTCCTTCGCCGGCCACCAGCACGTCGTCCAACAACGGCGCGCAGGCGGCCACGATCGCGGTGCGGATCTCGCCGAGCGGCACCCAACTCCCCGTCATCAGCTTGAACTGGTCGGTGAGCCGCCCGTCGAAGCGCAGGCCGCGGTCCGGTTGCGCTTCGTCCACCAGGCGCACCGCGTCGCCGCTGCGGTACCAGCCCTCCGCGTCGAACGCTGCCGCCGTCAGGGCGGGCGCGCCGTAGTAGCCCGGTGTCACGTTCGGCCCCTTTGCGCGCAATTCCAATTTGCCGTCCACTGGCACCAGCTTGACCGCGGAGCCGGGGATGGGCAGGCCGATGCGGCCGGGGGCGCCCTCGTGCCAGTGCAGGCTCGTGTGCAGCGGCGCCATCTCCGTCATGCCGTAGGATGACACCATCGGCACCAACCGGCCCCGCGCCGCCGTCGACAGCCGTTCCAACTCCGCCCAAAGTGTCGGCGGCATGGAGGCGGCGGAGTAGACCAGGCAATCCAGGTCGGCGAAGAAGGATCGTGCAAGCGCCGGGTCGCGGGCGAGATGGAAGGCGAGCCGGTCGTAGCCGAGCGGCACGTTGAAATGGAGTGTCGGCGAGATCGTGCGCAGCGCGTGCAGCGTGGGGGCGAAGGCCTCGGCGGTCGTGGGCTTGCCGCGGTCGATGTAGTAGCTGCCACCATTGAACAGGGACGCGTGGAAGTTGTGGCTGCCGCCGCCGCAATGGTGCCAGGGCTGCCAATCCACCACCACCGGCGGCCGGCGCCGCAGGAATGGAAACAGCTGCGCCTGCGCGGTCGCGTTGGAGCACATCATCCGGTGCGTGTTGATCACCGGCTTGGGATTGCCGGTCGATCCGGAAGTGAACAGGATCTTCGCCGGCGCATTTGGATCGACACGGTCGAACGCTGCGTCCACATCCACCGGGTTCCGCCCGAACAGGGCCAACTCGGCCTCCGTCACGATTTCGGTTGTTGCCGGCAGCATGGCGATTGCAGTTGCGTAGGCAACGGGATCGTCCACCAGCACGAGGCCGGGCCGAACTGCGTCCAGACAGAAAGCAAGGCGTTCTAGTGCCTCCGCGCGCAGCGAATAGGCGGGGGATATCGGGCTGACCGGCACGCCCACCTGCAACGCGGCCAGCGTTAGCAGGGCGTGCGGGACGCTCTTCTCTGACAGGAACACCACGGGACGGTCAGGGCCGAGGCCGCGATCCAGCAAAGCTCGCGACAGTCGGTCACAGGCGGCCCGAGCCTCGGCGTAACTCGTGGTGTGGAGCCGACCGGCCGCATCCCACTCGCCGAGTGCCACGCGGTCCGGCGCTGCCTCGGCCCAGCGGCGGAGCCAGTCGCCGATCTGCCGGTCGTAGGGCGCAAGTTCCAGCGCGTGGCGTAGCAGCATGGCGCCGTCGCGATCGGTGTCGACAATTGCGGCGGGGGTGGCGAAATCCGCGTGGGGTAGCACTCAGTCGCGCCAGGTTGGGTACGTGCGGTCCAGCAGCCGCAGCAGCGCCGGCCATTCCAGCACGTCCGGCCCCAGCGGATACGACCAGAGCTGATCGGCCGAGTGGGCGCACACCTCCGGTGAGGGCAAATGCAGCTTGGCGCCGGTCGCCATCGCATCCAGTTGCGTGCGGCAGGCCAGTTCCAATTGATACATCAGGCTGAACGCTTCGGCACAATCGCGCCCGCACGTCAGCAGGCCGTGATTGCGCAACACCATCGCCTTGTGCGGCCCCATGTCGGCGAGCAGGCTCTCGCGCTCCGCCATGTTGAAGGCCAGGCCTTCGTAGCTGTGATAGGCGAGGTGGCCGTAGAAGATCATCGACTTCTGGCAGATCGGCAGCAGTCCGTCCGCCAGCGCCGACACCGCCATTCCTGCGCGCGTGTGCGCGTGCATGACGCAATGCGCGTCCGCTCGCTCGGTATGCAGCGCGCTGTGAATGACGAAGCCGGCCTCGTTCACCCGGCCCTCACCGCCCACCACGCGACCGGCGCTGTCGATCCGGATCAGGGTGGCGGGCGTGATCTCGGCGAACATCGTACCGAACGGATTCAGCAAGAAATGGTCGGTGCCGGGGATGCGGAGCGAAATGTGGGTGTAGACGATATCGTCCAGCCCGAAATGCGCCGCCAGCCGATAGCAGGCGGCGAGGTCCAGTCGTGCCTGTTGCTCAGACATCGCGGCGGCGTTGGAGGAATTCGGTCATGCGGGCCTGGGCCTCCGGGCTGGTTTGGGTGAGTGCAACGGCCAAGGTTTCGGTGAACAACCCCTCGGTGGGCGCCATGGCGGCGATGCGGGGCAGCGCGTTCAGCATCATCAGGTTGGACAGCGGTGCGTTTTCGACCACGCTGGCGGCAATTTCCTGCGCGCGGGCCAGTGCGGTGCCGGGCGGCACGACGTGATGCACCAGGCCGATGCGCAAGGCTTCGTCCGCCTCCACCATCCGGCCGGTGAGCATCATCTCGATCAGCCGCGACGCGCCAATCAGCCGGCCGACCCGGACGGACGCACCGCCCCCGACGAAGATGCCACGGCGGCCCTCCGGCAGGGCAAACTTGCAACCTTTCTCGGCGATGCGAATGTGTGCGCTGGATGCCGTCTCCAACCCGGCGCCGACCACGTGGCCATGCAGGGCGGCGATCACCGGGAGGCCGCCACCCTCGATGAGCCCGGTGATACGATGCCAGAGCGCCGACGTCTCCATCGCCTCGCGCGGCCCCCGCTGCGAATGCTCCGACAGGTCCAGCCCGGCGCTGAACGCGAGACCGGCGCCTGCCAGCACGACCGCCTCGAACCCGCCGGGCCGGTCGGTGAACACGCGCCCGATTTCGCCGATCATGCGGTCGTTCATCGCGTTGCGTTTTGCCGGGCGGTTCAACATCAGCGTGGCCACGCGCCCGGCCTGCGTCAGTACGATCGTCTCGAAATCCATGGGGCACGATAGGCAACGCTCGCCGCCGCGGCAATTCACAAAGCGCCCCGTTTGATTCAGACTCACCCCGAGCCATCCCGGAGCCTTCGTGACACCCAATCAACGCTCGCTCCGTACGCATCAGGCCCAGGTGGCCGCCATCGTCCGCGCCATCGCGTCCGGAGAGGCGACGGATGTCACCGATATCCTGGCCGCGGTCACGCCGGGGGGCGGCAAGTCGCTGCTGCCGGTGATCGCCGCGGCTTCCTTGTTGTCGGCCGGGGTGATCGACCGTGTCTGCTGGGTCGTGCCGCGCGACAGCCTCCGCCTGCAAGCGGAGGAGGCCTTTGCCGACCCGGCTTGGCGGCATGTGCTTGGCCATGCGGTGACACTGCGTGCGGCCGACAACGCGCCCGATCCTGGCCGCGGCTTGCAGGGCTATATCACCACCTATCAAAGCATCGCCGCCGCACCCGACCTGCATCTGGCGGAGTTCCGCCGTCATCGCACGCTGCTCGTGGTGGACGAGGTCCATCATCTGCCGGCGCTGTCCGACATGGCGCCCGATCCGATCGCCGACCCACCGCCTGCTGATCACATGATCGTCGACGCCGCAGGATGGAGCCGCGCGTTGTTGCCACTGCTTGAAACGGCCCGGCTTCGGCTGCTGTTGTCCGGCACGCTGCAGCGCGCCGACGGCCGCAGCATCTTGTGGCTACCCTATCGCACCGGCCGGCGCGCCAAGACCCGCGAGGTGGATCTCGCGGCGCCAGGCTGGGCGGTGGTGGGCTATTCGCGCGCCCAGGCACTGGCGGAGCGCGCGGTGCTGCCGGTGCTGTTCGGTGCCATCGACGGTGAGGCAAGTTGGCTGGACGAGTCGCGGGCGCCCGTCGGTCCGCACCGCTTGTTCTCCCATTGGCCGACCGAAACCACCCGCCCCGCGCTGTTCACGGCGTTGCGCACCGGATTTGCCGACCAATTGCTGCGTGCAGCGTTCGACGCGACCCGCACGCTCCGCGCGACCCGCCGCCAAGTGCGTGGCTTGCCGCCGGGTGCGGAGGCACGCGGGCTCGGCAAGCTGTTGGTGGTGGCGCCCGACCAGGCGAACGCGCGGCGTTATGCAGCAGTGTTGCGCGACTGGGTTCCGGGCGGGCAGGGCGACACGGTGCAACTCGCGACCTCCGACGAACGCGACGCGCACGAGACACTGGCCCGGTTTCGCCTTACGGCCGAGCCGAGCGTGCTGGTCACGGTCGCGATGGCGTATGAGGGTTTGGATGCACCGGACGTCGCGGTCGTGGCGGCCCTGACCCACATCCGCTCGCGCGCGTGGCTCGAGCAGATGGTGGCACGCGCCACGCGCATCGATCCGAACGGGGGTGCCTACGCGGAGCAACGCGCGACCGTCTTTCACCCGGATGACCCCTTGTTCGCCCGTTTCCGACACAGCATCGAGACGGAGCAGGGTACGCTTGCGCAACGGATCAAAACCCCGTCACACTCAAAATTGCCGGGCTGGCTGCTCGACGAACTTGCCGAGACCGAACGCGACGAGGGCGGGATCGTGCCGCTCGAGAGCAACGCGCTGGGTCTGCGCTACGGCTTGCTGCGGCCCGGCCCCGATCTCGTCATGCACCGCCCCGAATACGAAGCGGCGCAAACAGACATGCTCGATCCGCCCTCGGTTCTCGAGCGGCGGCTGCGCCAACGAATCGGCGAAATGGTGGCGCAGCAGGCCGTCGAGGACGAAGGCGCCGTGCGAGCGCCGAAAGGGCAGGGGTTGTATCACCGCTACAATGCCATCCTGAAGCGTCGCACCGGCGACAAGCCGCGCGCGCAGATGAGCATGCAGGAATTGGAAAGTGCCGTTGGCTGGCTGGAGCGTAATCGGCTCGCCGATCACGCGAGCCTGCTCGAGGGCGATCCGCGTTATGGCTGGACGGTTCGCCAACGCGCTGAATGGACACCGCCCGTTGGCAACGCGGATGGCCGGCCGCGGGGTGCACCTCGGTCCCGCAAAGCCGGAAGCTGAGCCGGTCGAAAGAAAATGGCCGAAACTATTTCAGCGAATAGCGTGCCGCACACTGTAGTATGTTATAGACCCGGTACGATCACTGCCGGTCGGTAGCAGGAGTTGCAAATCAAATGGCTAAATCAGAGGCCACCACAGCGCGTTCACCTCGCGGCGCCAAGCCCGTCAGCCAGGCGTTCTTCACTGCGCTCGAGACAATCCCGGATGCCACGCGCGCTGCCGTCGGCAAGGCGGCAGTGGCGATAATCCGCGATCAGATGAAGATGCAGCGGGAGAAGGCGCGGGTTGTCGTCGCGAAGGAAAAGGCGGTCGTCGCAAAGGACAAGGCGGCGGCGAAGCACAAGGCGCGCAAGCTCGCCGAGGAAAAACCAGTTATTGTCAAGGCTGCAACGAAGACCAAGGCTGCGCCGAAGAAGGGCGCTTCACCGCTAAAGCGGCGCGGACGCAAACCCGCGGAGCTTTCCACCGCCGGTTGAAGACGCCATCGTGCCGGGCAGAAGCCGGCTCGGCACGATGGCGCCCGGATCCCAAAAACGCAGAACAGCCTTGACTTAGCCGAAGGGCTCTCGTGAAGCTCTTGTGCCGCCCCGGCGCAGGAGTCCCGCATGATCAGACATACAACCTGGCTCGCCGCCGCGCTTCTGTCGGTTGCCGCTCTACCGGTTTCGGCTGCAACGCGCGGTGGCACCCTTGTGTTCGCGCGCCAGGTCGACAGCCAGTTCCTCGACCCGGTGCACACCACGCAAAACGCCGATATCTGGCTGTCGCTGAACCTTTATGACACGCTCGTCCTTGCGAGCCCGGACGGCAAGGGGGTGGAACCCGGCCTCGCCACCGCGTACGCGACGACAGACGACGGCAAGACCGTGACTTTCACCATGCGGCCCGGCATCAAGTTCGCGGACGGTTCCCCGATCGAGCCTTCCGACGTGAAGTGGTCGCTGGACCGCGCTCGAAACAAGGACACCGGTGGCGATTTCACGTTTCTGCTGAGTTCGATCGCGTCGGTGGAGCTGGTCGGCAGCGACAAGATCGCGATCCACCTGTCGCATCCCGACCCCGTGCTGCTGCAGGCGCTCGCCACGTTCAATGCCGGTATCATGCCCGAGAAGCTGGTCGAGGCCGCGCCAGGCGCCACCCTGCTGGAGAAAAGCAAGAATTTCGCGGAGAAGCCGGTCGGCTCCGGCCCGTTCATGCTGACCAGTTGGAAGCGCAACAACGAGATGGATTTCGCTCGCAACCCGTACTACTGGAAGGATGCGGCCGACGGCCAGAAACTACCCTATTTGGACGCGATCCGCTTTGTCATCATTCCCGATGACGCAACCCGCATATTGAAGCTGCAGGCCGGCGAGGTGGATGCGGCCGAGTTCGTTCCCTACGCGCGGGTCGCCGAACTGAAGGCTGATCCGAAGATCGACATGGAGCTGTTTCCGGCGGCACAGACCAACTATTTCCTTCTCAACATTCGCCCGACGCTGAAGGATGGCACGAAGAACCCACTGTCGGACCAGCGTGTGCGCCAGGCCCTGAACTACGCTACCGACAAGGACGCGCTGATCCAAGTCGTGAGCTACGGCACCGGCACCCCGCAGCGTTCGTTCATGCCGATGTCCACGCCGGACTCGTATGGGCCCACGCCGCTGTATCCCTATGACGCCGACAAGGCGAAGAAGCTGTTGAGCGACGCCGGGTTCGCGAACGGCTTCACCATCACCTGCTTGACCCAGGCGGGAAATGCCGACGACCAGGCGAAGGTGGCCACCCTGCAGCAGCTCTGGTCGCAAGTGGGTGTGACGCTCAAGGTCGAGCCGCTCGAGGCTGCCACGCGCCTGGCCCGCACCAATGCGGCCGATTTCCAGATGCGCACCAGCCTGTGGACCAACGACATCGACGACGCCAGCGAGATTACCTCCATCATGGCGTACTATCCCACTCGGCAGAGTGCGCGGACCGGCTGGAACGACGCGCGGTCGAACGAACTGTTCGAGCAGAGCCAGGTCGAACTCGACCCGGCCAAGCGCGCGGCCGAGTTCAAGGAGATCCAGCAGCGGTTCGCCGAAGCCGCACCCTTCGTCTTCGCCTACGAGGTGCCGTATCCGGTGGCCCTGCGCCGGACGGTTCACGACTTCCTGCAGATCCCGCTGGGCAACAACATCTTCCTCAACACCTGGGTGGACAAGCGGTAGCCGCGTTTGGGCCTGGTGTGGGTGCTGGGGCGGCGGCTGGGGCAGATCGCCACCACCGTCGTCGCGGTCGCCTTCCTCGTGTTCGGCCTGATGCGGCTACTCCCCGGCGACCCGGCGCTGGTACTCGCCGGCGACCGGGCCTCGGACGCCGACATCGCTCGGCTGCACGAGCAACTGGGGCTGAACCACTCGTTCCTCGTGCAGTTCTGGGATTTTTTGCTCAACACCATCACGTTGAACTTAGGAGACTCCATCCTGATGCACGTGCCGGTCGCGAGATTGATCCGGGACGGGCTGCCAATCACCTTGCAATTGACGTCGATGGCGGCCGTTTTTGCATTGCTCATCGCAGTTCCGCTCGCCTTCGTCGCGGCGGTGCGCCCGGGGGGCGTGGCGGACATCGCGATTCGGGCTGTGGCGCAGGTCAGCCTGTCGATGCCGGTGTTCTACATCGGTCTGGTGCTACTCATCGGCCTCGGCGCCGGCCTGCATTTGTTCCCGGTCGGCGGTGTGGGCGCCAATGCGTGGCAGAACCTGTATTATCTGTTCCTACCCTCGCTGACCTTGGCGCTGTCGCTGTCGGCCGTGCTGATGCGCAACCTACGACAATCGCTGATGGACGTGCTGGCGGCCGAGTATGTGCGGTTCGCCAGCGCCAAGGGCCTGCCGCGCTCGCTCATCCTGCGGCGCCACGTACTGCGCAATGCCTGGGTGTCGACGATCACACTCCTGGGCCTGAACATCGGCTCGCTGGTTGGCGGTGCGGTCATCACTGAGACGGTGTTCGCCATTCCAGGTATTGGCCGGCTGACGGTGGACGCGATCTACGCGCGGGACTACGCGGTCGTGCAGGGGCTGACCATGGTGCTGGCCATCATGGTATCGGTCGTGTTCCTACTGGTCGATGCGCTGCAGGTTCTGATCGACCCGCGGATCGCACGGTGAGCGCTGCGATCGGGCGGTTACGGGCGCCTCGGTTGCCAGGGACGCTGATCGGTGGCGGCGCGATCTTGCTGGTGCTGCTGCTCTGCGCGGTCGTGCCTGGTCGCATCGCGCCCTACTCGCCGACCGGTTTCAACTATCGCGCGCTATTGCAGGCTCCGAGTTGGGCGCATCCGTTCGGCACGGACAATTTCGGCCGCGACATTCTTTCGCGAACCATTTGGGCGGCGCAAATCGACCTGCAGATAGCGCTGTTCGCCACGATGTTCCCGGCCGTGTTCGGCACCGTGGTCGGCGCGCTGCTCGGCTATGTCGGCGGCTGGGCGGACGCGGTGTTCCGCCGCGTGCTCGACATCTTCGTCACCATCCCGTTCCTCGTGCTGGTGATCGCCGTCATCGCGGTGCTCGGGCCGGGCCTGCGCAACATGTACATCGCCGTCAGCGTGGTGAACTGGATCATCTACGCGCGGCTGATGCGGGCCGAGGTGATGGTGCAGGCGCAGCGCGACTACGCCGCCGCCGGGCGCGTGATGGGCTTCGGCCCGCTGCGCATCATTTTCGGCCACCTGCTGCCCAACGCGATCGCGCCGATGCTGATCTACTGGATGACCGACGGCGCGCTGGCCATCCTGCTCGGCTCCTCGCTCGGTTATCTCGGCCTGGGCGCCCAGCCCCCCACCGCCGAGTGGGGCGTGCTGATCGCGGACGGCAAGAACTTCATGGTGAAGGCGTGGTGGATGTCCATTTTCCCCGGCATGGCCATCGTGCTGGCGGGGACCGGGTTCAGCCTGACCGGCGACGGCTTGGCCGCACTCCTGCGTCGCCGTCAGGCATGACGAGCCTGCTTTCTGTGCGGGGACTCCGCGTGCAGATCGGCACGGCGGCACCGGTGGACGGCGTGGATTTGGACGTGGCACCCGGTGAAGTTCTGGGCCTGGTGGGCGAGTCGGGGAGCGGCAAAAGCCTTACTTTGCAGGCGATCCTGCGGCTGCTACCGGGCTCCGCCTCCGTCACTGGTCAAGTGTTGTGGCAGGGTCGCGACCTGCTTGCCCTGCCGCCGCGAGCGATGCAGGACGTGCGGGGCGGGCAGATCGCCGCCATTTTCCAGGAACCGATGACGGCGCTGAATCCACTGCTGCCGATCGGGCTGCAGATTACCGAGAGCCTTGGGGTTCATCTTGGCATGCGCGGCGGCGCGGCCCGGCGACGCGCCGTCGAATTGCTTGACCTCGTCGGAATTCCGGAGCCGCGCCATCGGCTGTCCAATTACCCACACGAGTTTTCCGGCGGCATGCGCCAGCGCGCCATGATCGCGATCGCGCTCGCAGCCGGTCCGAAGCTGTTGTTGGCGGACGAGCCGACGACAGCGCTCGACGTCACGATCCAGGACCAGATCCTGATGCTGCTGCTGAAGCTGAAAAACGAGATGCAGATGAGCGTGGTCCTGGTCACGCATGATCTGGGCGTGGTGGCCGAGACCTGCGACCGGGTCGCCGTATTGTATGCCGGCCGGGTGATGGAAACCGCTGCAGTGGCCGACATTTTCGACCGCCCGTCGCACGCCTACACGCTGGGATTGTTGCGTTCACTGCCCGGCGCCGGGCAGGCGCGGACCCGGCTCACCGGCATCACCGGCACGCCGCCAGACCCGCGCGCGCTGCCCCCCGGCTGCCGCTTCGCCCCTCGCTGCGCCCTGGCGATAGATCAATGCCGGGTCGGCGACAAGCTGCTTCGGCGCGTGGGTCCAGGACAGGACAGCGCCTGCATCCGGGCGGAAACGGTGATGGCCGCGTGACCCCGTTGCTGCAGGCAGACGACCTCGAGCGCCACTTCCCAATCCGCCGCTCCATGCGGCAATTATTGCAAGGCGGCGAGCGCCCGGCGGTGCACGCGCTTGCCGGTGTCAGCATCGTGGTCGGCCGAGGCGAGACGCTGGCGGTGGTGGGCGAATCTGGTTGCGGCAAATCCACCCTCGCCCGCGCGCTGGTGCGGCTGACCGACATCGATGCCGGGCAGATCGTTTTCGATGGCGAGGATGTCAGTACATTACGCGGCGCGGCGCTGCGCCGATACAACCGCCGGGTGCAGATGGTGTTCCAGGACCCGTATGGTTCGCTCAATCCTCGCAAGACGGCGGGGGAGACGCTGGGCGAGGTGCTGCGCGTCCATCACCTGGTACCGCCAAGCCAAGTAAAGGCGCGGGTGGCGGAGCTGCTCGGCCTGGTCAGCCTGCCGACGGATGCCATAGATCGTTTGCCGCACGCTTTTTCCGGCGGGCAGCGGCAGCGCCTCGCGATCGCCCGCGCGCTGTCGGTGGAACCGGACTTGCTGGTAGCGGACGAGATCGTCTCGGCGCTCGACGTTTCAGTGCAGGCGCAGATCCTGAACCTGCTGCTCGAGATGCAGGAGCGGCTCGGTCTGGCGATGGTGTTCGTATCGCACGATCTGCGCGTGGTTCGCCATCTCGCGCACCGGGTGGCGGTGATGTATCTCGGCCGGGTGGTGGAGTCCGGACCGGCCGCCGCCGTGCTGTCGGCCCCGCTACACCCCTATACGCAAGCTCTGCTGCGTGCCGCCCCCGGGACCAGGCCGGGCGAACGCAAGGCGAGCGCGGCGCTGCGTGGCGAACTGCCAAGCCCGCTGCGCCGCATCGCGGGCTGCCCGTTTCACACGCGTTGCCCGGCTGCCTTCGATCGCTGCAGGACGGAGCATCCGGCATTGCACGTACACCAAGGCCACGGTGCCACGTGCCACCTCCTCGAGACTTAGCCGCGCTGCAGCAGTTCGATACGAACGCCGTCGGGCGCCTGGATGAACGCGATCTTCAGGTCGGGGCGCAGAACGGTGGGCTGCATGGTGAAATCGACGCCCTTGCCGGCCATTTCACTGGCGACCGCGTCCAGATCCTCCACCGCCAGGCCGATATGCTCGACTCCGACGAAGGGCGGGGCCGGTGGGGCGGCCGTACCCGGCGGAACCTGCTCGATGAACAGACGCAACCCGGCGAGGCCGAGAATAATGCGCAGCGCCGGGCCGTTCTGTACGCGGTCCAGCTCGGTGGCGCCCAGCACGCTGGTGTAGAACCCGGCGGCCGCGACCGGATCGAGGCTGCGCAGATGGATGTGATCGCACGTGAAAGTGGCCATGATACGGTCCTAGCGATGGACCGCCACATTAAGCGCCAAGCGTGCATCGCGCCATATCAGGGATGAAAGGGACGACTGTCCCTTTGTCAAGCAGACGGGAGCCAGGCTGCATCGCTTCCTGGTTCACTTGATCCCGCAACTGACTGGGACCCGGATCACCCATGCGTGGAAGGGCAATGTCGCGTTCGCCTTCGACTACTTGCCGCGTGTCGGCGCGCATGAGGGTGTGCGTCACGCGCTCGCCTGCAACGGCAGCGGCGTGGTCACGATGACACATCCCGGGCGCCAGGCCGCGCGGCAGATACTTGCCCGCGGCAACCGGCCGTCCGCGTTCTCCCGTCAGCGCGACCGCCTGGATGGCTGGCGGGAGCCGTCGCGATCAGGCGCTGCGTGCGGGCCGCAGCCGGCGACGGATCGCCTCGAGTTCGTAGCCTTCGTCCACCCGCCTGGCACAATAGATTGCCGGTCCTGGGCTTGCATTAGGATAGAGCGCGGTGAACTCGAGCGCGTTGTGGAATGCCATTCGGCTGTCATCGTCGACGAAGGTTTCCGATGGCGCGCCTTCCGCCAGGATCACGTCGTGCGTCTCCAGTTCCAGGTGGAAATAGTGCACCGGGCCGGAGGCACCGGGCTGCACGATGCTGCTGCCGTTCACGAGGCATTCGGCCGGGACCAGCACGCCGTCCAGATACATTGCGTGTTTCGGCGACACCTGCAGGTCCCACGCCGGCACGCCCGCATCCAGTGCGCCGGCGCGGATCAGCACCGGGCGAATGTCGCGATTGCGGGCGGCAAAGCGCGCCGCGTAGCTTCGCCGTCCGATCCACCGGAGCGGCCTTGCCTGGCCGCCCACCGTCATCAGTTTGTCGCCGATCCGCAAATCCTCGACCGCGATCTCGCCACCGTCGGTCAGCACGCGCGTGCCCAGGCAATAGCAAGGCGGCGTGTCGTCGATGGTCACCACGGTTCCGCCAAATTGCCCGATGCCTGCCGAGAGGTGCACGAACGCGCCGGTGTAGTCGCCCGACAGCAGTTGCGTGTAGCTTTGGCCGCCCACGCTCACGGTCAGTAGATCGGGCACCGCGGGGTCGAAGAAACCGCCCGATCCGCCGCTCGCGAAAATGTAGGTCGCAAGCTCGATCGAACCGCCTGCGCTCAGCGTCGTGTCCGTGGCCGTCCCGCCGGACAGGACCTCGTAACCGCCGCTGGCGACGACGGTGCCGGTCGCTGTGCCTCCGGACAGGACGAAGATGCTGCCACCGCTGGCCACCCCGGTGTCGATCGCGGTACCATCGGATAGAACGTAAGCGTTCCCGAAGCTGCCGATCGAGGTGGCACTGCCGATGCCGCCGGAGAACACGTCGAGCTCTGCGCCGCTGCCGATGACAGTACCGGTGGCCACTCCATTGGATAGCACGAAGGCGGCGCTGCCCGAGGAGACGACGGCGCCGACGAGACTCGTCGCCGAGTAATCGACCACCGCCGATAGATTGACGATCGCGACGCCCGAGGAAATCGCAAGTCCGCCCGGCTGCACTTGCGCCCCGGTGACGATGCCGCCGGGCAGGCGCAGTAAAGTGCCACCACTGCCGACCACGAGGTCGCTGACCGAACCGCCGGACAGGACGAATTCGGTTCCGCCATTGCCGACGCTGCCGTCGCTGGCGGTGCCGCCGTAACTCACGAACTCGGCACCGCCGCTGCTGAGCACGGTATCGATCGCGCCGCCGCCGCCGAACACCTGCTGGATCCCGCCGCTGCTGACGACCGTGCTGACGGCAAAGCCCGACGCGAACACGTCCTGCTCGCCGCCGGCGAACAGCAGCGTGTGGCTCGCGGTGCCGGCGGACACGACTTCGAAACTGCCACTGCTCACCATCGCGCCACTGGCGGTGCCACCGAGCACGATCTCGTCACCGCCGCTGAGCTGGCTTGCATCGGCCAAGCCGCCGCTCAGCACGAAGGTCGCGGCCCCGTTGCCCACGACCGTGCTGACGGCGGTTCCGCTGGTTAGGATTGTGGCCTGTTCGCCCGCGGTCAGGATGGCGCCGCTCAGAACTGTCGAGGTGGCCGAGATCACTTCCGCCCCGGAGAAGACGATCACGCCGGTCGAGAGCACGATTGCGCCTGGCGCGGATTGAACCCCGGTCAGCGTACCGCCGGGAAACACGACGACGGTGCCCCCGGCGTCGACGGTGAACCCACTACCAATCCCGCCCGCCGATATGAACGCAAAGCCGCCGCTGGAAACCTCCGTCCCGCTTGCGCTCCCGCCGTTCGCGACGATCTCGGTGCCGCCGGCCGCCACTGACGTCAGGCTCGCGGTGCCTGCTTCGGAGACGCTTTGGGTGGCACCGCTTTCGATCACCGTACCGGTCGCGATGCCCCCAATGATCGACTCGGAGCCGCCGTCTTGGAGCACGGTGCCCGTGACGGTGCCGAAGACGTCCTCGCGGCCACCATCCTGGACGGTCGTACCGGTCGCGGAGCCATCCACTGAGAGGTAGCCGCTCACGCCGACCATGGTTGCCACGGCCGACCCTTGGACGGTGAGCGACCCGCCAAGGACCGAGCCGGAGATCGCGATGCCACCCAACGAGACGGTTTCGGTACCGGCTACTTCGATTGTGGTGAGGCTGGCGGTACCGCTGCTCAGGACCGTCTCGGTACCGCCGGGACTCACGGTCGTTCCCAGAGCCGCGCCGCCCGAATAGATGAACTCGGTGGCGCCGCTCGCAACGTGCGTGCCGGTGGTGGTGCCGCCCGATAGGAGGTATTCGGTCTCCCCGGCGCTGAGAGTGGCGCCATCGAGCGTTGCACCGTGGAACAGCAGGTCCGCACCGGACAGGATCACCACACCCGTTGAGATAATCAGGCCGCCGGGTTGCACCGTGGCGTTGCTGATCGTGCCGCCAGGCTGCAGCACCACGATGCCGCCGCTGTCGACGATGGTGCCACTTGCGACGCTGGCGGAGAACACGAACTGGACGGCGCCGTCGCCGACCGTGCTGCCGTCAGCGCTGCCACCGAGGTCGACCACCTCGGCCGCACCGCTGGCCAAGGTGGTAGCGCTTGCGGTGCCGCCGTCCAGCAAGGTGTCGAAGCCGCCGCTGCCCACCTGGGTGCCGATCGCAGTGCCGCCGTAGGACACGAACAGGTTGCCCAGGCCGTTAACCATGGTGCCGCTTGCGACACCGTCGAACAGCACCGTTTCCTGGCCACCATCGAGGATGGCGGCGTCGGTAGTGCCGGATACCTGCAGCAGCCCGGAGCCACTCACTACTGTTCCGCTGGCGGTCCCGCCGGCCGCGACCGTTTCGATCCCACCGGATCCGACGAATGTCGCAGTGACCGTCCCGTAGACCGTCTCGGCGCCTCCAGCTTCGACCGTCGTTGCGGTGGTGCTGCCGTGGACGACCTCGCTGCCGCCTTGACCGATCGTCGTGCTCGTGCCCGAGCCGTAAACCGCGAGCGACCCGGCGATCGTCGCCGAGACGATCGCGCCGCCAGACGATACCGTCGCAAAGCCGCCGGCATCCACCGTGCTCGCGCTGGCGCTGCCGCTGACGACGGCCTGGCTGCCACCGTTCTCGACCATGGTCCCACTTGCCACGCCGCCGGAGACCGTCTCGAAGCCGCCGCCGGAAACAGTCGTGCCGTTTGCGGTCCCGCTGGAGTAGACGAACTGCGCGGCGCCGCTGCCGACGGTGGTGCCGGACGCGACCCCGCCGGGCAGCACCAGCATCGTCTCGCCCGTGGTGAGCGCCGCATCGTCGATCGTGGTGCCCGCGCCGACCAAGCTGTCGCCGGACAGGATCACCACACCGGTTGAAAGCGCGAGCCCACCCGGCAACACATCCGGCGCGATCGTTCGCCCCGCGGGAAGGCTCAGCAGCAGTCCGCCATTGCTGACCACGGTACCGCTTGCCGTGCCGCCCGACGATACGATTTGCAAGCCGCCGCTGCTGATCACGGTGCTGACGGTTGTGCCCGCGGCGCCCACGGTTTCGGCACCGCCGCCGCTCACTGTCGTGAAGCTCGCCGTGCCGCCGCTCAGCAGGAACTGGGCGCCGCCCGCGCTCAGTTGGGTGCTGATTGCCATGCCGGTGTAGACCACGTCCTCGACGCCGCCGCTGGCGATGACGCTCGCCTCGGTGGTGGCGCCAAAGGAGAGCGACACGGTGGCGCCGCTGCCGATCTGTGCCGCGCTGGCAACGCCGCCGTATGACACCGCGAGGAAGGCGCCGTTGCCCACCTGGGCGCTCACCACCGTTCCGCTGCTGTACACGTTCACCGTGCCGCCGCTGCTGATGACCTCTCCATCCGCCATGGCGGCGGAGAACACGTACTCCGCCCCGCCATTGTTCACCACGGTGGCGCTCGTGGTTGCGCCGGAGAACAGGTATTGGTGGCCGCCGTTGTCCACGGTGGTTCCGCTTGCCACGCCGTCGCCATAGACAAACTGGTTGGCGGCACTGCTCAACACCGCACCATCCGCCGTGCCGCCCGGGAGCACGAGTTCAGACTCGCCCGAGATCAGCACGGTCGCCCCGATCGTGGGGCCGTAGGCGAGCAGGCCGGTGCCGGACTGGATGGCGACGCCAGTTGACAGGACGACGCCACCGGGTTCGACCGAGGTGTCGATCACGTCGCCGCCCGGACGGACCAGGAGCACGCCGCCGCTGTCGACCACGGTCTGGTCGGCGATCCCGCTGAAATTGACGAACTCGGTGCCGCCGCTCTCGATCGTGGCACCACTGACGAAGCCGCGGGAGAAGACGAATTCGGCGCCGCCGCTGCTGACGGTGGTACCGCTCGCCACCCCATAGGCAGATACGCTCTCGTATCCACCGCTGCTCACCACGGTCTGGATGGCCGTTCCGCTGTAGTACACGGTGACGCCGCCGCCGCTGCTCACCTGTACGCCGCTCGCAACGCCGCCGGAATAAACATAGAGCATGTCACCACTGGCGATCGAACCGCTGAATGGATGTCCGGATGTGGCGGAGTAATTCGTCATAGAGCGAAAATTCCCTTGCAGCGGGTTGTCGGCGCCACTCTTTCAAAAACACGGATCAAATGATTTTGCGAGTGAAACTTGGAAGATCTCAAGTCTGGAGAGCCAAAGCCATGTATTAGGTCACGCAGGTCGTACGACCTGTCCTAAGTCTTTCGGCGGCCGGCGTGACTGGTCTACTTGCTACTCGCCCGACACGCAGCGCTGCCAATAGTTGTCGTGGATTGCGGCGGACGTTCAAGGTGTCTTGGCTCTGCCCGGGTGTAATCGCGAGATGGCAACGCAGCGCCGCATCGCGGTAGAGTGGGGCAATTATGGGAGGCGCGCATGCTGCCGTCGTGGTTGGCCGCTATGGCGGAGAGTGGTCCTGCGATCGTCGGAGTTGCGGTACTCGCCGGGTCGCTGGGCGTTCCGGTGCCGAGCCTGGCTGCGGTTGTCTTTGCCGGCGCCGTGTTGGCGCAGACCGGTGGAGGGTTTGCCGCTGCCGCCGCCTGCTTTGCCGCCGGGCTGGCGGGCGCCGTGATCGGCGACCTGGTGTGGTTTTCGGCCGGACGGCGGTATGGCGGCAACGTGCTAGGTCTGCTGTGCCGCCTCTCGTTGTCACGCGATACCTGCGTGACCAACACCGCGGCATTGTTCGCGCGGCGTGGCGTGACGATCCTGCTGTTCGCACGTTTCGTGCCCGGCTTGTCGGTGGTGAGCGCGCCGCTGGCCGGAGCATCCGGTGTGAGCCTGCGGCGGTTCCTGGCGTATGCGGAGACAGGCGCTTCACTCTGGGTGCTGTGCGGACTCGGGATCGGCTACGCTTTCGCGGGCCAGATCATGGACGTTCTGCGGACGCTGGAGCGGTTCGGGATCGACATGGTCGGGGCTGCGGTCGTGGCCACGGCCTTGTATGCCGGAGTGCGCTGGGTTCGCCGGCAACTGCTTTTGCGTCAGTTGCGGATGGCGCGGGTGAGCGTGCAGGAAGTGGCGGCGCTGCTGGCATCGGGCGGCGCGCCGGTGATCGTCGATGTGCGGCCCCTGTTTCAGCAACAGGCAAATCCGGTGCGCATTCCCGGCGCGCGAAGTGTCCACGACGAAGATGTCGGCGCCATCGATCGGCTGCATCCTGTCATCGTTTACTGCTCGTGCCCGGATGAGGTCTCGGCGGCGATAAAAACGGTGCAGATGCGGCGGTTCGGGTTCACCAATGTGCGACCCTTGAAGGGCGGCCTGGCGGCCTGGCGGGCAGCCGGGCACCCGGTGGAAGCAATCGATGGAAAGGCGACAGAGCCCGTAGCGAGCCTCTCTAGTTCTCGGCCAGGGGCGCAGGCTGTGGCTTGAACTCGGCCAATCGCACCAATGCATAGAGGGCCGCGGTGCGCGGAGCCGGCTGCCCCAAGCGCGTGGCGATCGCCGCCACCGCGCCATTGATCGACGCGATCTCCGTCGGGCGCTTGGCCAGCATGTCCTGCAGCATCGAGGGCTTGTGGGTGAGATGGGTGTCCATCGCGTGCTCGATCGTCACCCGGACCTTCTTGCCATCGACCGTCACGCCGGCCTTCGCGGCCACGGCCACCACTTCGTCGGCGATCTCGAGTGCGAGCTGCCGCCCCTCCGCACTGGCGCCGAGCTGCCCGACCAGGCAGCCCGTCAACGCGCAGATGCTGTTCATCGCGCAGTTGAACGCGACCTTGGACCAGATCGCGACGGCAAGGTTCGGATCGACGATGCTGGTTTGGCCGCTGTGGTTCAGCATCGCCGCCACCTGATCGACGATCGGCCGGTGGACGCCATCGGCCGTCATCAGCCGGATCTCGCCCGCGCCGTGCGAGCCGACATGGCCCGGGCCGAGCAGGTCGGCCGGGTAGGTGGTGACACCGAGTAGGATGCGTTCGCGGGGGATGAACTCCTCGATCAGCTCCTGATTGCCGAGCCCGTTCTGCAGCGTCATGACCCAGGTGTCGTCGCTTAGGGCAGGGCGCAGGGCGGCCAGTGCGGCGCGGGTGTGCGGCTGCTTGGTTAGGACGATCACAACATCATGCGGCTCGCGGAGCTGATCGGGACGGAGTGCCGCGGGATGAGCCAATTCCTCTCCGGCATCGGTGGACATGCGCAGACCGCTTTGCGTGATCGCGGCGATATGGGTGTCGTCGACGTCCAGCATCGTCACCGGAACACCGCTCGCGGCAAGCCGCCCGCCCACGAAGGACCCCATCGCCCCCGATCCAAGAATGGCGACCCGGAGCTGGGCCGGACCGCTCATGCGCTTGCTCCCGCATTCCAAAGCACCGGGAGGAAGCCGAAACTGGAGCCTTCCGCCGTGATATGGCCAAGGCCCGGGAATGGCATGTGCATGCCGGTGATCAACTCACCGCTGCGCGCCGCCTCATCGAACGCAGTCCGGCGCGTGAGTTCGGCCAAGGCCGGGTCGGCGTCGAACACCATGCCGACTTCGGGGTGGCGGAACTGGATGCCGGGCACGTGAACGACGTCCCCCCAGATCAGCAAGGACTGCCCGCCGCTCGCCACACGATACCCGGTATGGCCCGGGCTGTGACCCGGCAACGGCACCGCCGTGACGTAAGCTGGCAGTTCAGACGTGGCGCCGAACCGTTCGAAGCGGCCTTCGTACGCGGCAGCGACGGCACGTGCCAGGGCGAACACCGGTTTGAGGGCTTCCGGAACCTTCTCGGCGATGGCCGGGTCCAGGAACACCGCCGCGTCGGCGTCCGGGACGCGAACGTGCGCATTCGGGAACACGGCGTTGCCGGCAGGGCCGAGCAGGCCACCCATATGGTCCGGGTGCATATGCGTCAGCAACACGTGGCCGATGTCGCCGACTTCTACCCCGGCGTGGTGGAGATTGGCCGCCAGCCGTCCCGTCTCCGGCCCCATGCCGGAGCCGCAGCCGGTATCGATCAGGATGCAGGTTCCGGCGGTTTGGAGCAGGAAGGCGTTGACGGTGATAACGGGGTTGGGCGACAGGAAAGCGCTGGTCAGCACACGGGCGGCATCGTCGCCGTCGATCCCTCGCAACACGCCGATGCCCTCGTTCAGAATGCCGTCGTTGAGGGTTGTGACGACAATGTCGCCGACGCGATGGCGGTAGAAGCCAGGCGCTTGTACGAGGGTCTGTTCAGACATGGATGGCGTCTCCGCTGAGTTAAAGTGGCAGACACGGTTGATGGCTGCAGCCGACGGTGCTTGCACGACTCCGGCAGACAAGACCAGGCGTCGGACATACGCAGGCTGCATCGGCAGGGTTGGGCATGCCTGGACTAGCCGATGCTCATCTGGGTCCGGGCCGGTACGCGGCGTGCCGTTCGCGCGATCGGCAACAACGCGACGATGCCGGCCATGATGAACGAGGTGATCGCGAGCGCCACCAAGGCCAGCGCGAACTGTCCCGTGGCGTCTTTGACCCAGCCGACCAGGTAGGGGCCGGTGAAGCCGCCCAAGCCTGCCGCCATGTTCACCATGGCGATACCGGCCGCCGCGGCTTTGTCCTTCAGATAGCCGGCCGGGATTGTCCAAAAGATGGCTTGCGCGCCCCAAATCCCGAACGCGGCGACACAGATCAGGCCGAGTGCCAGGGGGATCGACGCGGTAAACCCGCTGGCGGCGAGGGCGACGCCGCCGATCAGCGAGAGCACAATGAGGTAGGACCTACGGTTACCCGACCGGTCCGAGAAGAAGCTCGCCAGCAGCAGTCCGGCGATGCCGAACGCAAAAGGCAGGGCACTCAGGAAGCCGACGTCCAGGTTGGACAAGCCGCCCATGCTCTTCAGGATCACCGGTAGCCAATAGATGATGCCATAGCCGCTGATCGCCCAGAAATAGTAGGTCGCCACCAACGCCCAGAGTTTCGGGTCACGCAGAACATGGAGCAATGAGCCGTGACTGGCGGAGGCGACGTCCTCCGGCTCGGTTGCGAACTGCTCGCGCAGCCAACGGCACTCGTCGGCCGTCAGCCATGAAGCACGCTCGGGTGTGTCGGGCAGATAGAAGAAAGTGATCACACCCAGGAGCACGGCCGGGACGCCCTCAACCAGGAACATGAAGCGCCAGCCGGGTAGCCCAGCGACCCCGTGTGCCGATGACATCAGCCAACCGGATAGCGGGCCACCGATCATCGGCGCCAACAGCGCGCACGAGAAGAAGATGGAGAACGCCCGCGCGCGGTTCTGCCGCGGAAACCATTGCGACAGGAACAGTACGACACCGGGAACGAACCCCGCCTCCGCGACACCCAGCAGCAGACGCAGGATGTAGAACGAGGTTTCGCCGTGGATGAAGGCGAAGCAGCTCGAGATCGCACCCCAGGTGATCATGATGCGAGCGATCCACAGCCGCGCGCCGACCCGGCTCAGCACGAGGTTGCTCGGAACTTCGAAGATCGTGTAGCCGACGAAGAACAGCCCCGCACCGAGACCATAGACCGTCGCGCTGAAGCCGAGATCGCCGTTCATCTGCAGTGCGGCGAAGCCAACGTTGACGCGGTCGATCCACGCCATGAAGAACAGCAGGCTGAGGAAGCCGACGATCCTCAGCATGCACTTGGCCATCACGGCTTTTCCGAAGGCTTGGTCGGGTGCTCCTATATCGATGCGCTCGGACATTTCACTCTCCTATTCGTTGGCTTCAGGCCAATCTGGTGGGCTTCAGTCGATCCAGCGCACCTCGCCGATCGAGCCGGAGTCGTGTTGCGAGAAGAACAACCTGCCGTCGGGCGCGGTCAGCATCGCTCGGGGGCCGGAATGGGGCGTGGGCACTGGGTATTCCGCAAGCACTTCGCCCTGCAGCGACATGCGGCCGATCGTGTTGACCAGGTTCTGCGTGAACCAGATTTCCGAGCCATGGACGACCGTGATGCCGCGCGGGCTCGCGTTCGGGGTGGGCAGCGGGAATTCAGTCATCACCCCGTCGGGCGTCATGCGGACGATCGCGTTGCCTTCCGCAAGCACCAGCCAGATGTTGCCATCCGGCCCCTCGATGATGGCGCGAGGGCCGCTGGCCGGGCGGGGGGTCGCAAACTCCGTGACCCGCCCGTTCATCTCGATCCGGGCGACGCGGCTGGCGACTGAGTCGCTGAACCAGACGCACTCCGCCGTCGCGGTCGGGGCCAGCGGGCGGGCGCCGGGCGCGAAGCCGCCGAACTCCGTCACCTCGCCTGTGGGGGTGATCCGCGCCACCTTGCCGGCTGCGTGTTGAGCGAACCAGATGTTGCCATCCGGCCCGCAGGTGATGCCGTTCGGCCCCGAGTCCGGCGTCGGCAGGTCGAACTCGGTGACCTGGCCAGTGATGGTGATCCGGCCGACGCGATGACCCTTGGACTGCGTGAACCACAATGCGCCGTCTGACCCGGCGGCGATGCCGATCGGGGCGCAAGCCGGGTCGGGCAGGGCGAGCTCCCGGATGCTGCAGTCCGCGAGGTCCAACCGGCCGATCTTGCCGGGGCCGGACTCGCAGAACCAGACGGCCGCGTCCGGACCGTTGGCGACGATGTACGGCTTGCTCGATGCCGACGGGATCGCGTGCTCGCGGAAGATTGGGGACACGGTTAGTCCTCCTGCGTCACGGGATTGCGCAGCAGGCCGACGCGGTCGATCTCGACCTCCACCGTGTCGCCGGGCTTGAGCCACAGCGGCGGTTGACGCTTGGCGCCGACGCCGCCGGGGGTCCCCGTGACGATCACGTCGCCGGGCTCGAGCCGGGTGAAGCTCGAACAGTATTCGATCTGCCGGGGGATATCGAAGATCATCTGCGAAAGCAGCGCGTCCTGCACCACTTCGCCGTTGACGCGGGTTTGCAGACGCTGCGGGCCGATTTCGCCCATCTCGTCCGGCGTCACCATCCACGGCCCGAACGCGCCCGTGTCCGGGAAATTCTTGCCCGGCGTGAATTGGTGGGTGTGGCGCTGGAAATCCCGAACGCTGCCATCGTTGTAGCAGGCGAAACCGGCGATATGCGCCATGGCGGCCTGCCGGGTGATGTAGCGGCCGGGCGTGCCGATGATGATGGCGAGCTCACCCTCGTAGTCCAGATCGGTGGAGACTCGCGGGCGCGGAATCGGACGGAGATGCCCCGTTTGGCTGTTGGCGAAACGGGCGAAGATCGTGGGGTTCTCGACCTCGGTGCGCCCGGTTTCCTTGCGGTGGGTTTCGTAGTTCAATCCTACGCACAGGATCTTGCCAGGATTGGGGATCACCGGCAGCCAGGTGATCTCCGACAACTCGTAGCGCGGGGCGGTGGCGGCGGCCTGGGGGATCTCGGCCATCGCGCCGTCCCTGATGGCGGATAGCAGGTCCGGCACACGGCGGCCCAGAACGGCGCCGACGTCGACGGCGTGGCCACCATCGATGATGCCCCAGCTGGCGCCGTTGGCGGAGGAGAAAGAGGCTAGTTTCATGAGGCCACCTGTGTGTCGGAGGATGCGAGATACCGGGCGTAGCGAAGGCGTGTCCTATCGGGGAACATCAGCAGCAGGCTGGCGGCGGCGCCCACCAGCAGCATGGCGGCGGCCAGGGCCATGGCGTTCGCATAGCCGGCCCGCGGCGTGGCGCCGGCGCCGACCACCCAGCCGGTCGCGGCGTTGGAAACCAGCGCTGCAAGGGCGTTGGCCGAGTAGATCACCACCACCAACTTGCCCCGTTGCACTGGGGGCGCGAGGGCGGCCAGCGCGACGGGGCCGAACACCGTCGTCAGGCTGGGCGCCGCAAACGCGACCGCGATCAGCACGATTTGCAACGGTCCGAAGGTCACTGTCGCCAACAGCAAGGCAGCCCCGCTCACCGCCAGTGCCGCGGTGGACGTGTGACCGTAGGTGACCCGGCCGCTGAACCCGCGCCGCTGCAGGACTTGGCACACAGCCGACCCGGCGAGCAAAAGCGGCGACTGGAACGCGAACACGCCCGAGATGATCCAGCCGACGGCGTAAGGGGTGTAGCCCAGCGCCACCTGCAAATAGGGCGGCAACCAGATCGCCGACATGCCGACCACCCAGTAGGACATGAACGACATGATGGTGATCCCGATCACTGTCGGGTCCAGCCAAAGCATGCGCTCCGGCACGCGCTCGCCTGCTTGCGGCAGCTTCTGCACTGGCGCGGCATATGGCCCCTCGCCGCCAATCAGCAGCCAGCCGATCGTCCATGCGAGCCCCAACCCGGCGCAGGTCAGGAAGCCGTAGCGCCAGCCGTAATGTTGGATGACGAAGGTCAGGATCGGGCTGCCCAGCAGGAAGCCGGCGCTGATCCCCTGCACGATAAGCGCGCTCGGAATGCTGCGGCGCTCAGGTGGGAACCAGTCGTAGGCCGCGTGGAAGGCGGTCGGAAGTCCGGGGCCTTCGCCGGCGCCGAGCAGGATGCGGCAGATTGCGATCACCATCAGCGAGTTGGTGAAGAAGATCGGCAATTGGCTCACCATCCAGACGAGCGCCAGCACCACGATGACCCATTTCGTCCGCACCCGGCCGATCACGAACAACCCGACCAGCGTGCCGGTGAGCGAGAACAGCAAGAAGAAGGCGCTTCCTATCAGCCCGAATACGCCGGGGGAAACGTGCAGCTCCTTCATGATCGAAACGGCGGACAGGCCGAACACCAGCTTGTCGAAAAAGTTCAACGTCTGGAATAGGAACAGCATAAGTATCACGGCGTAGCTCCGCCGCATGGGGAAGCCGCTCATGACGCCAGCCTGTCCTGTAGCGCCGACACTATCGGCCCAGCCTCCGCCGCGCTGCCCAGCACGCCATACACGTAGTGATCGGGGCGGACGATCGCGGCGACGCAATCATGGCGATCGAACCACTCGGCCAACACGCCATCCCGCTCCTGCAACCCAGCGTCACCGCCGACGGCAACAGAGCGGCCACGCGCCCATTCCGAAGCCGCCGCACGCCGGCCGTCCCACACGATGCGCCAGCCGGTGCCGGCGACTTCGTCCAGCCTGCGCTCGCCCTCAGGCGTTTCGATCCAGGGTTGCGGAAACAGGCTGCCATTCGCCGCGTGCGCCCGCGGGGCGAGCAACCCGGCCTGCAAAGGTGGGACGATCTCCTGCCGGGTCACGGTGGGAGCGTGGCCACCGCCCGACGCGATCAGTGCCACATCGCGCGCACGGGCGGCGTCCGGGTCGCGCTCGCAGATGGCGTGGCCGATCGCCTTGATGCGGGAAGTGAGCGTGCGGACGTGCTGCTTGCGCTCCGCCTCGTAGCTGTCGAGCAGCGAATCCGCCGCCGCGCCCTCGTGCACGGCGATCAGCTTCCAGACGAGATTCACCACGTCGCGAATGCCCTGGCACATGCCCTGGCCGATGAATGGCGGCTGCTGATGCGCCGCGTCGCCACCCAGGAACACCCGGCCGTCGCGCCATCGCTCGGCGACCAGTGCGTGGAACCGGTAACTGCTCGCGCGCCACAGTGTTCCGTCTTCCGGGCTGAGCCAGCGCGACAGCAGCTGCCAGACTGCCGGCTCCTGCTCCATCGCGCGGGGGTCTTCGCCGGGGAGCAGCATGATCTCCCAGCGGCGATGATTACCGGGTCCGACGATGAAGGTGCTCGGGCGGGCGGGCTCGCAATACTGCGCCGCGGTTTGCGGCAGCTTGGCCAACCCGGCCTCGTTCACCAGCATGTCGATCACCATCCAAGGCTCGTCGAACACCAGGTCCTCGAACGCGATGCCGAGATGCTGGCGAACGCTGGACGACGCACCGTCGCAGCCGATCACGTAAGCGGCGGTGACGTCGTACGGCTTGCCCCCCGGTGCCTGCAGGCGCAGCGTCACGCAGCCATCGTCCTGGTGCAGGCTGACGAACTCGACGCCCAGGCGCAGTTCGACACTAGGCCACGACACCGCATGGGCGCGCAGGGCGGCTTCTACAGGCGGCTGCGTGAACACCATCGACGGGATGTAGCCGAGGGGATACGGCGGCTGCACCATGTCGACGCGGCGGATCAACTGCCCGTCTACCCCGAAATGTTCGGAGGCGGGGAAGGGCGCCACGTGCGGCAGCACCTGCTCCGCCACGCCCATGTTCTGCAGTACGCGCAGGATCTCGTGGTCGATCGCGATCGCGCGTGGTTTCTCGTAGACGGTCGTGCTGCGATCGATTGCCAGCGTGCGCAACCCGGCCTGGCCGAGCAGGCCCGTCGCGATCGCACCGGCGGGGCCGAAGCCCACTACGACCACGTCGAAATCGGTCATGCCGGCACCAGCCCGATGGCCAATTGGGCGCGCTTCACGGCCTCGCTCTTGGGGGGTGCGATCCCCCAATGGTCGGTGCGGCCTGGTGGCCATGTCCAGTCCGCCGGGCCGCCGACCCGATACGCGTCGTCCACTTGCAGGACTTCGGCGGTGTATTCGATCACGATGCCGAACGGGTCCACGAAGTAGGCGAACACGTTGTCCCCCGGCCCGTGCCGGCCGACGCCCCAGCCGATCGGATAGCCGTGGTCCACCATGCGGCCGGAGCCGCGCATCACCCCCTCGAGCGACGGCATCATGAAGGCGGCGTGGTTCAGCCCGTTCACATCGGCGTCCGCGATCACCACGGCATGGTGGTCGCTGTTGCAGCGGACGAACGCCATGATCTTGGAGCGGTCGGACAGGCGGAATCCCAGCGCTTCGGTGAAGAATCGGGCTGTCGCATCGGTATCGGCGCTGTTGATGTTGACGTGCGACAGCCGGGTCGGGCGATCGCCGATGGGGACGTCGGGCGTGCGGGTCGCATCGCCGTGCACCAGGCGCAATGTGCGGCCCTGCGGGTCTACGAACGCAACCCCGAATCCACCGCCGGGCCAGTCGACCGGCCCCGGCTCGCCGAGTAGGCGGGCCCCTGCCTGCGTTGCGGCCTGCGCCGCCTGCCGGACCGCCTCCTGCGTCGGGGCACGGAAGGTGATCGAGTGCAGCGCCGGGTCACCCTTGTGCAGAACGAGGACGTGATGGTCCGCTCCGGTTGCCCGCAACACGATCTCAGGCCCGGCGACCTCCGTCAGCCCCCAGACGTCCGTGTAGAAGCGCCGTGCGGTCGCCAAGTCGGGTACGACGAGATCGACGCTGCGGAGCGCCACCGCACTGGCGCCGACGACGGGCAGGAGCATGTCCGCGGTCATACGGACCGCCCCAGGAACCGCTCGGCATTGCCGTGCAGCAGCGCTTCGCGGACCGCTTCGTCGGGAATGGCGGCGCGGATCCGGTCGACCGGCGTGTTGTCATGGAAGTTGAACGGGTAGTCCGTGCCCATCATCACCTGCGTGGCTCCGAATTGTTCGACCAGCCGCACGAGCGTCGGGCCGTCGAACACCAGGGCGTCGTAGAACAGCTTGCGGGCCTGTTCGGTCGGCGAACCGTCGATCGCGATCCGCACCGGCGCAAACACGCTGCAGGCCTGTTCCAGCCGGGGCAGCAGCGATCCGAGCGTGCCGCCGCCATGGCTGAACGCGATCCGCAGCCGTGGGTGATGAGTCAGCAAATTGCCGGTGATCACGGAGGCGGCGGCCAGGCCCACGTCGGTCGGGTAGCCGAGCGCCTGCTGCAGCTGTGGAGGCCCGACGAGGCGATCCATGCCGGCCGGGCGTACCGCGTGCACGAACACGGCGGCGCCGAGCGCTTCGGCCTCCGCAAAGAACGGACAGAACTCCGGCGCGCCGATCGGGCGGCCATTGACGTTGCTGCCGATCTCCACGCCAGCGAAGCCGGGGATGGCCATGATGCGGTGCAGTTCGCCCGCGGCCCGGTCCAGATCCTGCAGCGGCACCCCGGCCAGCCCGGCCAGGCGGCCACCCGATTGCGTCACCATCTCCGCGATCTGGTCGTTGACGTAGCGGGTCAGCTCCGCCCCGGGCTCGGCCGCCAGCCAGTACGAGAACAGCTCCGGCATCGGGGAGATGACCTGCAGGGACACGCCCATGGCGTCCAAATCGGGTAGCCGGCGCGCCACATCCCAGCAGCGGTCGGAGACGGTGCGGTAATTCTTGCCGTCGATCATCACGTGGCGATGGCAGGCTTCACCCGGCGCCATCTGCGGCCAACCCGGCAGGTCCAATTGGGGCAGATAACGCGGGAAATCGTGCGGGACGATATGCGAATGGACGTCTACGCCGCACTGGCAATTGGTCACCGCCTACGCTCCCCCGGCCGCTTCGGTGCCGTTTCCTGTTCAATCCATTCTATAGAATTCCTGCCGGGTCAACGCTTTTTATAACATCGTCAGCTAGGCAGAACCCGGGGCGCTCGATGTATAGTTCGCGCGTGTCAGTCTCATCGCCGTCCCCCAGCGCGCCCGCCAGCCTCGGCCAAACGCAGGCTAGCAGTGTGTACGACCGCCTGCGTCGCGACTTGCTGACCGGGCGGCTCGCGCCGGGCCAGCGGCTGACGGCTCGTTTCCTGATGGAGCGCTATGACGCTGGCCAAACCCCGTTGCGCGAGGCGCTGAACCGGCTGTCGTCCGAGGGCCTGGTGGTATCGCAGGACCAGCGCGGTTTCACGGTCGCCTCGGTCAGTATCGATGAGCTCACCGAACTCACCGAAACCCGCTGCTGGGTGGAGGAGATCGCGTTGCGCCGCTCGATGGCGGCCACCACGCCCGAGTGGGAGGAGACGCTGGTCGTCCTCTGCCACCGCTTGCTCCGCACCACCCGCTCCGCGAGCGACGAGCATTATGCGGAGAACCTGGAGTGGGAGGGCGTGCATCGCAGCTTCCACCGCGCGCTGCTCTCGATGTGCGGCTCACGAACTCTGCGCGCCTTTTGCGACCAGCTTGCCGACCAGCTGTATCGCTACCGGCAGCTCTCGGTGCAGAAGATCTATCCGCGCCGCAACATCAACGACGAGCATCAGTCGATCCTGGCCGCGATCCTGCGGAACGACGCCGACGCGGCCGTCGCCGCCTTGCAGGCGCATTATCGCGCGACGGCCAGCGTCATTCTCGCCGACCTGCCGCACGCGTTGGATGCTGCCGAGGGTTAGTGGGCACGACCCAACGATGCCACGCCGGTCAGATGGTAACGAAGCTGCCTTTGGTAGAGTTGAGCGAGGCCGCGTCCCTGTCTACGGTCGGCCCGGCGCCGAACCGCTGGGGAGAAAGACGTGTCGAAAACCGAGGTGCTGCTGGTCGGCGAAAGCTGGGTCAGTGCCGCGACGCACTACAAGGGCTTCGACCAGTTCGGCAGCGTCACCTTCCATCGCGGCGCCGAGCCGCTGGTCGACGCCCTGCGCGACAGCCCGTTCGAGCTCACCTACATGACCGCGCACGAGACGGCGGAGGGTTTCCCGTTCACGATCGAGGCGCTGAGCCGCTACCGCGCCATCATCCTGTCGGACATCGGGGCGAACACGCTGCTGCTGCCGCAAGCGGTGTGGATGCACGGGCGCCCGATGCCGAACCGCCTCAAGCTGATCCGCGACTGGACCGAGGCCGGCGGCGGGCTGGTCATGATCGGCGGCTATCTCACCTTCCAAGGCATCGATGGCCGCGGTCGCTGGCGCCGCACGCCAGTGGAGGACGCGCTGCCCGTTACCATGCACCCGTACGACGACCGCATCGAGGCACCGGAGGGGTTCAAGCCCGAGGTGCTCGGCCCGCCGGACCATCCCGTGCTGCAGGGCCTCGGCACTGACTGGCCGATCCTGCTCGGTGCCAACGAGGTCATGCTGCGCGAGCGTCAGGACGTGGAGTTGCTGGCCCGCTTGCCGGCGGAGCAGGGCGGCCACCCGCTGCTCGTCACCGGGCGGCACGGCGCCGGCCGCACCCTGGCCTGGACGTCCGATATCGGCCCGCATTGGCTGCCCGACAGCTTCGTCCAGTGGCCCGGTTACGCCACCTTGTGGAAGAACGTGCTCGGCTGGGTGACGGGAGCGGTCTGATGGCAGTGTTCCGCTCCAAGCCCAACGCGGTCGAGGCGATCTTCGGCCGGCGCCAGGCGGTGATTGGCGTCATCCACTCCTTGCCGCTGCCCGGCGCGCCTGGCCATGACGGCATGGCCATGATCGAGATCACCGAATTCGCCGTCGCGGAGGCGCGGCGCTATGCCGAGGGCGGCGTGGACGGGCTGATCGTCGAGAACCACGGCGACATCCCGTTCAGCAAGCCCGAGCATCTCGGCCCGGAAACCGCCGCCTGCATGGCCGTGATGACGGCTGCCGTTCGCGCCGCCGTGCCGCTGCCGACCGGCGTGAACGTGCTGGCCAACGGCGCCGTGCAGGCGATGGCGGTGGCGGTGGCGTCCGGCGCCGCCTTCATCCGCGTCAACCAGTGGGCCAACGCTTACGTCGCCAACGAGGGCTTCATCGAGGGCCCGGCGGCGGTGGCCACGCGCTACCGGGCCCGGCTCGGGGCGAAGTCGGTGCGGGTGTTCGCCGACGTGCACGTCAAGCACGGCGCGCACGCGATCACGGCGGACCGCTCGCTGGCCGAGCTTGCCCGCGACGTGGAGTTCTTCGACGCCGACGGCGCGATCGCCACCGGCCAACGCACCGGTGATTCCGCGACCATGGAGGAACTGCGTGCGATCGCGGACGGAACCGGGCTGCCGGTGCTGGTCGGCTCCGGCGTGAACCCGGACAATGTCGGCGACATTCTGAGCGTGGCGGACGCGGTGATCGTTGCGAGTTTCCTCAAGCATGACGGCGTGTGGTGGAACCCGGTCGATCCGGAGCGCGTGGCGGTGTTCATGGCAGCGGTGGCGCGGGCCCGGGCGTGAGCCGCGTCCATGTGTTGGGCAATGCCGGGTTGGATATCGGCCTGCACCTGCAACGCTTGCCGGTCCGCGGTGAAACGCTGGTGGGGCGCGCCGGCCAGCAGTCGCCTGGGGGTAAGGGGCTAAACCAGGCGGTTGCGGCCGTGCGTGCCGGGGCCGCGGTGCGATTCATGGCCCCCGTCGGCGGCGATAGCGACGCGACCGCCATTCGCACCGCCTTGGCGGCCGAGCCCTTCGAGACAGTGGACCTGCCTGTGCTGCCGTTCCCGACCGATCGCTCGATCCTCATGCTGCTCCCCGACGGCGAGAACGCGATCGTGACGCTGGGGGACTGCGCGCACGGGCTCGACCCGGCGATGGCTGCCGCGTTCGCCGGGTCGGTGCGGCCGGACGAGATTCTGCTGATGCAAGGCAATTTGTCGGCCGAGGCCACGCGCGCCGCCGCCGCCGTGTGTGCTGGCCGCGTGGTGCTGAACACTGCTCCGTTGCGCTGGGATGTGACGCCGCTGCTGCCATTCTGCGCGGTCGTGATCGCCAACCAGGTCGAAGCCGAATCCGTCGCCGGCCAGGCGAGCGCCGCCGCGTTGCGTGCGGCTGGGGCAGCGGTGGCCGTTGTCACCATGGGTGCGTGGGGCTGCCTGTTCGCGGATGCCGACGGGGAACGCCGCCTTCCGGCGCCGCCGGCTCGCGTGCTGGACAGCACCGGCGCCGGCGACGCGTTCTGCGGCACGCTGGCCGCGTTGCTGGCACGAAGTTGGCCCTGGACCGCAGCCCTCGAGGCAGCCCAGCGTGTCGCCGCCCGCACGGTGGAGCGCCCGGGCGCCTACGCCGCGCTACCCCCAGCGGCGGAATGGCCCGGCTTGTTGGAGGGCACGGCCGCGTGACTGCGGTGCTGGACGTGCAGCATCTCTCCGTCGCACTCGGCCCTCCCGGCGCCCGCGTGCCGGTCGTGAGCGATGTGACGTTGCAGGTGCGGCCCGGCGAGGTGCTCTGCGTCGTGGGCGAATCCGGCTCCGGCAAGAGCGTGACGGCGCTGGCACTGATGCGGCTGTTGCCGCCGGGCCGCGCTGAAGTGCGGGCGGACCGGATGGCGCTCGAGGGACGCGATCTGCGGACGCTCGACGAACGGGCGATGACCCGGCTGCGCGGCGAGCGGATGGCGATGATCTTCCAGGAGCCGATGACCAGCCTCAACCCCGTCTTCACCGTGGCGGACCAGGTTGGCGAGACCTTGCGCGTGCATCGCGGGCTCAGCAGCAATGCGGCGCGATCCGCCGCGCTCGACGCGTTACGCGCGGTCGGCATTCCCGCGCCGGAGCGCCGGTTGGACGCCTATCCCCACCAACTCTCGGGCGGACTGCGGCAGCGCGTGATGATCGCCATGGCGCTGGCCTGCGAACCCGTTTTGCTGATCGCCGACGAGCCCACCACCGCGCTGGACGTCACGGTGCAGGCCGGCATCCTGGCCCTGCTCGGCCAATTGCGGGCGCGCACCGGCATGGGCGTGCTGCTGATCACCCACGATCTGGGCGTGGTGGCGGAAATCGCGGACCGCGTCGTGGTGATGTATGCTGGGCAGATCGTGGAAACCGCCTCGGCCGCCACCCTGTTCCACGGCGCTCAGCACCCGTACACCTTGGCGCTACTCGCCGCCCTGCCGCATCTCGACGGTATGGTGGAGCGGCTGCAACCGATCCCAGGCCGCATGCCGTCGCCGGGCACCGCACCCGAGGGCTGCCGGTTCGCGCCACGCTGCCCATTCGCCGCCCCGATCTGCGCCGAGCCGCCGCCGCTGCGTCCGATGGCGCCGGGTCACGACGCGGCATGTTGGCGCGCACCGGTGGAGGCACTGGCGTGACCGCTCTGCTGGAGGCGGCCGGGCTGCACAAATCCTACCCGGTAGGCGGCCGGCGCCTGCTGGCGGTGGACGGGGTGGACCTCCGCCTCGACGGCGGCGAGACGCTTGCCGTGGTAGGCGAGTCCGGCTGCGGCAAGAGCACGCTCGGGCGGCTGCTGCTGACCTTGGAACGGCCGGATGCCGGCACCGTGCAGTTGGGCGGAGTGGACACCGCCACGTTGCGCGGCAGTGGCCTGCGCCAAATGCGGCGCCGGGTTCAGGTGGTGTTCCAGGACCCATATGCCTCGCTCGACCCGAGGCAGCGCATCCGCGAAGTACTGACCCGCCCGATGCACCTGCACCGCATCGCGACTGGCCCGGCCGCGCTGGCACGGGCGGCGGCCTTGTTGGACCGGGTCGGGCTGCCGGCCTCGGCGCTGGACCGGCTGCCGCACGAGTTCAGCGGCGGCCAGCGCCAGCGCATCGCCATCGCGCGGGCGCTGTCGGTGCAGCCCGACCTGATCGTGTGCGACGAGCCGGTCTCGGCGCTGGACGTCTCTGTCCAGGCGCAGGTGATCAACCTGCTGCAGGATCTGCAACGCGAGACCGGGATCGCGCTGCTGTTCATCTCCCACAATCTGGCCGTGGTGCGGCACATGGCCCACCGCGTCGCCGTCATGTACGCGGGCCGCGTGATCGAGACGGCGCCGGCCGCCCAGTTGTTTGCCCGCCCGCTGCATCCCTACACAAGGGCGCTGCTCGCGGCGTCGCCCCGCACCGACCGCGGCGCCCGCATGCCCGAGGCCGCCGGGGGCGAGCCGCCCGACCCGGCCGCGCCGCCCCCCGGCTGCCGGTTCGCGCCCCGCTGCCCCCATGCCCAGCCGGTGTGCCAAACCGGCGAGCACCCGCCGTTGCGCACCATCGCCGCCTCGCACGATTCGGCATGTCTGTTCGCGGACAGCCTCCCGCCCTTTGCGGGTCCGCTCGCGGAGACGGGGGCGACGCCGGTCACCGCACGCATCGCCGCCTACCGCCGGGCACGGGACCGCGCTGCCTGATGCGCATGGTGGTATCCCGCGTGCTGGCGCTCGTGCCGGTGCTGTTCGGCCTGTGCGTCCTGTCCTTTGCGTTGCTGGCGCTGGTGCCGGGCGACCCGGTGACCGCCATGCTCGGCATGGAGGCGAACCCGCAAGCCGTCGCGACCCTGCGCGCCCGCTTCGCCCTGGACCAACCCTTGCCGGTGCGCTTCGCCGCGTGGCTGTTCCAGGTGCTGCACGGCAATCTCGGCCGCTCCATCCAGACCGGCCGGCCGGTGACGGAAACCGTCCTGACGGCCCTCGGCCCCACCGTGCAACTGGCGCTGGCGGCGCTGGTGGTGTCGTTGCTGATCGCCATCCCCGCCGGCGTCATCGCCGCCGCGCGCCGCGATCGGGCCGCGGATCTGGGCGTGTCCCTGCTCGCGCTGGCTGGGCTGTCGCTGCCCTCGTTCTGGCTCGCCATCCTGCTGATCCTCGGTTTCTCCATCCACCTCCCGCTGCTGCCGTCCTCCGGCTTCGTGCCGTTCACGGAGAACCCGGCCGGCTGGTTCACCCATCTCGTGCTGCCCGCGATAACCCTTGGCACCGCGATGGCCGCCGCGACCATGCGCATGACCCGCTCGGCCATGTTGGAAGTGCTCGGCGCCGACTACATCCGCACCGCCCGCGCCAAGGGGCTATCGGCTCGCCGCGTGGTCTGGCGGCACGCGTTGCGCAACGCCTTGCTTCCGGTCACCACGCTGATCGGGCTGCAACTCGGCCAACTGCTCGGCGGTGTCGTGATCACCGAGAGCGTGTTCTCGTGGCCCGGCATCGGCAAGCTCACCGTCGACGCGATCTTCGCCCGCGACACCCCCGTGGTGCAGGGCGCCATCCTGGTGACGGCGACGCTGTTCGTGCTGATCAATCTCGGGACCGAGCTGCTCTACGGCGTGCTCGACCCGCGACTGCGGGTGCGGCGATGAAGTGGCTGCGCTCCCCCCGCAACGCCTTGGGTGCGGTGCTGGTCGCCGTCGTGCTGGTCGCGGCGTTGTTAGGCCCCGCCTTATGGCCCTACGCACCGGACGTGCCGGATTTCGCCGCCACCCTCGCGCCGCCGTCGTTCGTGCACTGGTTCGGCACCGACGATCTCGGCCGCGACACGCTCGCGCGGGTGTTGGCGGGCGCGCGGATCTCGCTCGTGGTCGGCCTGGCGAGCGTCGCGGCGGCGCTCGTGCTCGGCGGTGCGATCGGACTGGTGGCCGGCTATCTCGGCGGCTGGACCGATGGCGTGCTGATGCGCTGCATGGACGTGCTGCTGGCCTTCCCCGGCATCCTGCTCGCCCTCGGCATCACCGCCGCCCTCGGCGCCTCCCTGTTCAACACCGTGCTCGCCATCGCCGTCGTGAACCTGCCGGTGCTGGCACGCGTCGCACGCGGCGAGGCCCTCGCCCTGCGCCGCCGCGACTACGTGACGGCGGAGCGAGCGCTCGGCTTCGGCACCCCCGCCATCCTGCTGCGCTGCGTGTTGCCGAACGCCACGCCGGCGATCGTGGTGCAGGCCTCGTTGCTGCTCGCGTCGTCGATCATCACCGAGGCCTACCTGTCCTTCCTTGGTCTCGGCGTCCAGCCGCCGACGCCGAGCTGGGGCAACATGCTGCACGATGCGGTGGGCTTCCTGGACCAGGCCGAGTGGCTCGCCTGGTTCCCCGGGCTCGCGATCTTTGCCACCGTGCTCGGGTTCAACCTGCTCGGCGACGCCCTGCGCGACGGGCTCGACCCCCACGACTGATATTCTCCGGAGCTCCCGCCATGACCGATCTCTCGCGCCGTGCCACCTTGGCCACCGCCCTTGCCGTTCCGCTGGTCTACGCCGGCCGGGTGCGCGCGCAGGCGCCGACCACACTCGACATCGGTGTCGTGTCCGACCCGGTGACGTTGGACCCGGCGTTCTCCGCCTCGTTCTTCGAGACCCAGGTGCTATACAACCTACATGAAACGCTGCTGGTGGCCCGCCCGGACGGCACGGTGGTGCCGGGCCTGGCCAGCTTCACGATGCCGGATCCGCTGACCTACGTGCTGACGCTGCGCGAGGGGCTCACCTTCCAAGATGGCACGGCGCTGGATGCCGCCGCGGTGAAGGCCAACATCGATCGCATGATGGACCCGGCCACCGGGTCGATCCGCAAGCCCGAATTCGGCCCGCTGGCCTCGGTCACGGCCGATAGTGCGCGGCAGGTCACGCTGAAACTGTCGCAGCCCTACGCGCCGATGCCGCTGGTGCTGACCAACCGCGCCGGCATGATGGTGTCGCCGACTGCGGTGCAACGCCTCGGGGCCGACTTCGCGACGCAAGCGGTCGGCGCCGGCCCCTGGAAACTTGCGAGCTGGACGAAGAATTCCCAGCTCGTGCTCGAAGCGTTCCCCGGCTACTGGCAGGGGGCGAAGCAGCCCTTCGCCCGCCTGGTCTACCATCCGCTACCGGACGAGACGGTGCGGCTGGCAAACCTGCGCAGCGGCACCTTGCAGCTGATCGACTCCGTCCCACCCCAGGCCGTCGCCGGTCTGGGGCGAGAGAGCGCATTGCGCGTCTCGCAAATGCCGGGGCTGGGCTTCAACGCATTCTCGTTCAACTGCACCCGCGCCCCGTTCGCCGATGTCCGCGTGCGGCAGGCCTTCCTGGCCGCGGTCGACCAAGCGGCCGTCATCCAGCAGGTGGTGTATTTCAACACCGGCCGCGTTGCCCACGGCCCACTATCTCCCGCCGTAGGCTGGGCCTATGACCCCTCCGCCACCGGCATCGCCCACGACCCGGCGCACAGCAAGGCGTTGCTGGCCCAGGCGGGTGTCGCCGACCCGCTGCCGGTCGCGATCACGGTCACCAACTCGCCGCAGCTGGTGCGCATCGCGCAGGTGCTGCAGGCGCAGGCCGGGCAGGCTGGCTTCAAGGTGGAAGTGCGGCAGATCGACCCCACCAGCCTGATCACCGTGCTCCGTCAGCGTGACTTCGATTTGTGCATGTCGCCGTGGTCCGGCCGCTACGATCCGGACGGCAACATGTTCAATTACTTCACCCAGGGCGGCGCCAACAACTTCGCCGGCTGGGACAGCCCCGAGATCACGACGCTGCTCACCAAGGCCCGCAGCATCAGTGCCGAAGCCGACCGCGCCGCGCTGTACCGGCAGGCCCAGGCCATGGTGATGGACCAGGCGCCGATGCTGTTCGTCCACTTCGATGCGATCCTGCAAGCGTCCACCGCCAAGCTGCACTGGACCGAATACCCCGACGCCGTGTTCCGGCTGTTTGATGCATCCTGGACGGCGTAACCATTTGCCCCCTTGACACGAAGCGCCTTCCGGGGAGGGCTATGGCGGCATGATCGAGCCGGACCGCATGATCAGAAATCTGCCTCGCCGTACCCTGCTTGCCGCGGGTGGGGTGTTGGCGAGCGGTCTGGTCCGGGCGCAACCCGCGTCGGTCGATCTGCTGCTGGTTTTGGCGATCGACGTGTCCCGCTCCGTGACCGACGACGAGGCGATCTTGCAACGTGACGGCTATCGCGGCGCCCTGACCGATCCGGCTGTGCTGGCCGCGATCGCAAACGGGCCGCTGGGCGCCATCGCCATCGCGTATTTCGAGTGGGCGCGGTACGATTTCCAGGACCTCATCATGCCCTGGACCCGCATCGCCGGGCCAGCGGACGCGCACGCGTGGTCCGACCGGTTGGGCGCCATCCCGCGGCAGAGCATGTCGTGGACCAGCATCTCCGGTGCGCTGACATTCGCCGGCAAGTTGCTGGCATCCGCCCCGTTCGAGGGCACGCGCCGGGTCGTTGACGTGTCCGGCGACGGCGCCAACAACAACGGCCCACCGCCTGAGGAGATGCGCGACGCCTTGGTCCAGTCTGGCGTCACGATCAACGGCCTGCCGATCATCAACCGCCACCCGAGATTCGGCCGGCTGGAGTTGGACGTGGACAAATTCTACGCCGCTTCGGTGATCGGCGGCCCGGGCTCGTTCCTGATCGTGGCCGAGGACTTCACCGCCTTCTCCGACGCGATCAAGCGCAAGCTGGTCCAGGAGATTTCCTAACCCACCGTCATGCCAGGGCTTGGCCCTGGTATCCACGGCCTTCCGCAGACACCGGCCCCCGCCGTGTTGCATGCGACGGTGTCAAGCACTCCTCTGACGTCATGAGCCCGACCCCGTGGATACCAGGGTCAAGCCCTGGCATGACGGTAAGTCGGGCGTTCATTGTCCCCCGACGGCTCGCATGGCAACGTCCGTCGCGTTTCACCTTTAAGGGTCGCCGATGCCGGATCGTGGCCACATGTCGCTCGCCTTGCTGTTCGGCGCCGCCGGATCGCACCCGGCGAGTTGGCTGCATCCAGAGGCACGCCGGGCCCCTCCCACCGATCTGGCCGCCTACACCGACGCGGCGCGCACGGCGGAGCGCGGGCTGTTCGACCTGTTCTTCATCGCCGACACCCCGGCCGCCCGGACCGACAATTTGCACGCCTGGTCGCGCTTTCCGCTGTTCATGAACGTGCTGGAACCCGTCACCCTGCTGACGGCGCTCGCCGGCGCCACCACACGGATCGGCCTCGGCGGCACGGTGTCCACCAGCTTCTCCGAGCCGTATAACGTCGCCCGGCAATTCGCCTCGCTCGATCACCTCAGCCAGGGCCGGGCGGCATGGAACGTCGTCACTTCCGCCAACGACTACGCCGCGCGCAATTTCGGTCACGCCAAGCTGGCACCGCACGCGGACCGGTATCGCCGGGCCGGCGAGTTCGTGGACGTGGTGCGCCAACTCTGGGACAGTTGGGACGACGGCGCCTTCGTGATCGACCGCGAGCGCGGCGTGTATTTCGACCCGGCGTCGCAGCATCCCGTCCATCACGAGGGTGCGTTCTTCAAGGTGGACGGCGCGTTGAACATCGCGCGCTCGCCGCAAGGCCACCCGGTGATCATCGAGGCCGGCGCCAGCGACACCGGGCAGGAACTGGCGGCGCGCACGGCGGAGGTGGTGTTCTCCTCCAACCCCTCCGTCGCCGAGGCAAGGCGCTTCACCGAGGGGCTCAAGGCCCGCATGGCCAAGTACGGGCGCGAGCCATCGCAGTTGAAAGTGCTGGCCGGCCTGCCGATCCTGTTGGCCGAAACGGACGCGCAGGCCGCCGACGACTACGCGCGGTTGCAAGAACTGGTGCATCCCGATGTCGGCCGGTTCCGCCTGGGCATGGACCTAGAAACCGACCTGTCGGATCTGCCGCTCGACGAACCGATCCCCGCCGACCGCATCCCGAAAGGCGCCAATTTCCACAAGGGCTTCTTCGACGACATCCTGCGCCTGATCGGCGATGGCAGCCCGACCCTGCGCGACGTGTACCTGCGCTATGAACGCGGCCGCAAGACCATCACCGGCGGCCCGCAGCGCATCGCGGACGTGATGGAGGAGTGGTTCACCGGCGGGGCCGCCGATGGCTTCATGCTGCAGTTCCACATCATGCCGCGCGGCCTGACCCTGTTCGTGGACCATGTGGTCCCGGAATTGCAACGCCGCGGCCTGATGCGCGATGCCTATACCGGCGCCACGCTGCGTGAGCATTTGGGGCTGCAGCGTCCGGCACGGGGCGCGCGCATCCCACAACCGACGGAGTGATCATCCTTGAGACTTTTTCTCGTGGCTGCCCTGGTGGCGCTTCCAGCACTGGCCTGGGCCGCCCCGCCCCCTACCGTCACGGAGGGCAAGCTGTCGTGGGGCGCAAGCCCGACCTTCGCGCCGTTCGAGTTCCAGCGCGATGGCCAGGCTGTCGGTTTCGACGTCGACATGATGGCGGAACTGGCCCGGCGCCTCGGGCTGCAATCGGCCATGCTGGGCATGGATTTCGTCGGCATCATCCCCGCCGTGCAGGCCAAGCGGATCGATGCGGCCGTGAGCGGCATGTACATCACTCCCGCGCGGGAGGAGGTGCTGGACTTCATCCCCTACCTGCGCATCGGCGACCAGATGGTCGTGCCGTCGGGCAACCCGGCCCATCTCACGGGCAGGGAGGCGCTGTGCGGCCACCACATCGCCGTGGCGCTCAACACCTTGTACGAGAAGACGGCCCACACCCTGAGCGACGCGTGCGTGGCCGCAGGCAAGCCGGCGATCGACATCATCGCCGTTGGCAGCAGCGCCGTCGTGGCGCTGACCCTGGCGCAGGGACGGGCGGAGGGCGCGATCAGCTCCACATCGGTGATCGCCGCCATGATGGAGAACGCGCCTGGCACGTTCGAACCGCTCGGCGAGCCGTTCAACACGAACTCGCGGCTCGGCATTGGCGTGGCGAAAACCGACCCGGCGCTGCGCGACGCGCTGATTGCGGCGCTGAAGGCAATGAACGATGACGGCGCCTACGCGGCCATGATGAAGAAGTGGGGCCTGCCAGCGTCGAGCACGATCTTCTAGACCAACCATGAGCTTCCGCCTGGATGTGTTCCTGCGCGACCTGTTCGGGTTCAACTTCGCCAGCGCCGCGTTCGTGACGCTGTGGGTCAGCATCGCCGCCATGGTGTTGGGCATGGCGGTCGGGCTAATGCTGGCACTGATGCAGCAAGCCCGGGTGCGTCCGCTGCGCTGGCTGGCCTGGGCCTATTTGTGGCTGTTCCGCGGGACGCCGGTGCTGCTGCAGATCATCTTCGCCTTCAACGTGCTGCCCAGCTTCGGCGTGATCCTGTCTGGCCCGGTGTGCGCCGTGCTCGCACTCGGCCTGCACGAGGCGGCGTATATGACGGAGATCATCCGCGGCGGCCTCGGCAGCGTGGGGGCCGGCCAGCGTGACGCCGCTCGGGCGCTGGGCATGTCGGAATGGCGCGCCATGCGCCTGGTGGTGCTACCCCAGGCGCTACGCATCGCCGTGCCGCCGATCGGCAATCAGTTCATCGGCATGCTGAAGCTGTCCGCCCTAGTGAGCGTGATCGGCGTCCGCGAGTTGCTGCTAGCCGCAGAGCAATCCGCCTCCGGCACGTTCCGCTACCTCGAAGCGCTATCGGCGGCGGGCGTCTACTACTTGGCCTTTACCACGGTCCTGATGTCGTTGCAGCACGGTCTGGAGCGCAAACTCGGCCGCTCGGTAAGCCCGCACTCTTCTCCCTCTCCCGCGGGCGGGAGAGGGCCGGGGTGAGGGTGCGACTGCCTCCCATATTCTGTGTCAGTAGCGAAGCGGCCCTCACCCCGCCCCTCTCCCGTGAAGGACGGGAGAGGGAGACTTCATCCGCGATTTACGCCGCTGCGGTGATCGGGCGGGCGCCGGTGCGGGAGACGCTGACCACTGCGCCCACCGCGGCGAACCCGGCCGCCACATACAGGCACGTGCCAGCGCCTTCCCCGCCGCGCAGGCCGAAGATCAAAGCCACCAGGGCCGAGCCCAACGACCATCCGACCGTGCGGGCGACCGCAACCATGCCGCTCGCGGCGCCGCTGCGCTCGGGTGGCCCGGCGGTCATCAGCGTGATGTTGTTCGGCGTCTGGTAGAAACCGAAACCGATGCCGCAAATGGCCATCCGCCAGGCCACGTTCCAGTCGGCCGGCACCGCGGGCATGGTCGCGAGCAGCATCAACCCGGTCGCCAACACAGCGAGCCCGATGCTGCCGAGAACCGCGGCCGGATAGCGCGCAGACAGCCGCCCGGCCAACGGGGCGGCGAACGCCACCAGCAGCGGCCAGGGCGTGACCAGCAGCCCGGTGGCGACGGCGGTGCGATGCATCACGACCTGGAACAGGAACGGCAACGACACGTAGGCCAGGATCTGCGCCGAGTACGAGCACACCGACGTGCCCATCGACAGTGCGAACAACCGAATGCGCAGGAGATCGAGCGGCAGCATCGGGGATGCCTGGTGCGATTGCTGCCACACCAGCGCTGCACCGAACCCCAGCCCGGCCACGAGTTCGACCCCGGCCAACCCGCGCGCCGAGCCGCCCAGACCGTCCACCCCGGTGACGACCAATCCGAACGTCGCGGCGTTCAGCAGGGCACCGCGCCAGTCGAACGCGCGGGACCGCCGCTGCCCCGCGGGTGCGACGGTCAGGAACAGCGGCACGGCGATCAGGCCGAGCGGAACGTTGACCAGGAACAGCCACGGCCAGTGCGCGATCGAGAGGATCAGCGCTGCCAAGGTCGGTCCGAGTGCGGCCGAAAGCGCGACCGCCAGAGCGATCATCGCGAAGCCTTGGCCCAGCCGCGCCTTCGGGTAGATGGCCCGCACCAGCGCGCCGCCCAGCGCCGCCATGCAGGCGCCGCCCATCCCTTGCAGCAGCCGCGACGCCACCAGGACCTGCAGGGTAGGCGACAGGGCGCAGGCGAGGGACGCGATCGTGAACAGTGCCAGGCCGAAGCCGTACACCCGCTTCAGCCCCCAAATTTCGCCCAGCGTGGCCGCCGGCAGTAGGAAGATAGTGACGGCAAGTTGATAGCTGTTGACGACCCAGATCGTGGCGGCGTCGGTTGCGGCCAAATCCCTGGCGATGGTTGGGAGGGCGATGTTGGCGATCGCGCTGTCCAGGCCCGCAAGGACCACGCCGAGCATCGCGCAGCCCATCACCCAGCGGCGCCGGCCTTCCGGCAGACCGTCGGTCTCGTCCATTCGGTATTCCCTTATCCGCAGCGGACCCGCGTTGCGGGCGGGCAGGCGGTGTTACCGCCTACGCCGGACGGGCCGCAATAGGCCGCGGCCGCTCAGCCTTTGGCTGGGTGGGGTAGCGCAAAGACGCAAGCGGGTTCGCACGCATAGGGCAGCGGCTGCTGCGCCATGGCAGACGCGGCGTGCATGTCCGCAATTAGGGCGGTGAGCGCCTCCAACTCCGCTGCCGGCACATGCAGGCCGAGTTCCGAGAGCCGCCCCGCAACCGCGTCGCTGTTCATGCTGCCGTCTCCTTTTGCCAGGCCATCTCCGGTCGCTTGTCGCGCCATGGTGTCGCGTCCTCGAAGGCGTGGGCGACCCGGAACAGCAGGGGCTCGCAGAATGGCTTGGCCGCGATCTGGATCGACAAGGGCAGGCCGCCCGCGCCGAAACCGCTGCAGACGGAGATCGCCGGGTAGCCGGTGACGTTGAACGGGATGGTGAAGTTCGGCTTGTCCAGCATGGTCCACTTAGGCACGTCCTTGATCGGCAGCGCCTCGGCGGGTTGCGACGCGGTCACCAGTACGTCCACATCCGCCAACGCCGCCGCCATTTCCAAGCACAGCTCTCGCCGCCGGCGCAGCGCCTGCACGTAGTCGGACCCGCTCACCAGGGCAGCCATGGCGATGCGGTCACGAAACAGCTCGCCATAATCGTAGAACCGGGTCTTCAGCCAGGGCTCGTGGATCGCGTAGGCTTCCACCGTGAGGATCAGGAAGCCGCACGCATGATACTCCTGCATCGGCGACAGCGTGATCTGCTTCACCGACGCGCCGAGCTGGCGCAGCACGTCCAGACCCTTCTCGATGCCGGACAGCGTGGCCGGGCTGGCGGGGTTGTCGGTCTCGTGGAAGTGGCTGACCACGCCGACGCGCAGGCCCTTGATGCCTTCCGCGATGCCGGCAGTGAAATCCGGCACGGGGCGATCGGCACTCGCCGGGTCGGACGCGTCGTAGCCGGCCATTGCCTGCAGCAGCAGCGCGCAATCCTCCGACGTCCAGGCGAGCGGGCCGGCGTGGTCCAGCGTGAAGGACAGCGGCAGGATGCCGCGCCGGCTGACCAGCCCGTAGGTCGGCTTGATCCCCGCGATCCCGCACAGCGCCGCCGGGCCGCGGATGGAGCCGCCGGTGTCCGAACCGGTGCCGCCCAGGATGAACCCGGCGGCTACTGCGGCGCCCGTGCCGCTGCTACTGCCGGCGGTGAAATGGTCCGGGTTCCACGGGTTGCGCGCCGGCGGCCAAGGCAGGTCGAACGAGGGGCCGCCCATGGCGAATTCGTGCGTGGCGAGCTTGCCCAGCATCACCGTCCCGGCGTCCGCCAACTTGGCGACGCTCACCGCGTCTTCGGTGGGGACGTTGTTTTCCAGCAGGCGGGAATGCGCCGTCGTGCGGATGCCGGCGGTGTTGTAGATGTCCTTGTGCGCGATCGGGATGCCGTCGAGCTTGCCCTTGCCTTCCCCGCGCTGCCAACGGGCCTCGGACGCGCGGGCGTCCGCCAACGCGCGCTCCTCGGTCACCAGCAGGAAGCTGTGCAGTTGGCCATCGGCGGCGCGGATGCGCGAGAGGCAATCCTGCGTCAGCTCCACCGGCGACAGCTTGCCGCCCGCGATCTGCCGCGACGCTTCGGCGATGGTGAGTTGCGTGCTCATGGGCGTTGCTCCGGATAGAACACGGTGGCGGCCTCGGCCTCGCGCGGTTTGTCGCGGGTGACGCGTGCGATCATGCCCTCCATGATGTGGCGTGACGTGCGGATTTCGGCTAGCGTCTCAGGCGTCAGAGGCAGCCCGCTCCGGCTCATGGCCGCGGTGAATTCATCATCCGTCATAGGACTCTCCTAAAGAACCTTCCTTCTCCCTCTCCCGTCCTTCACGGGAGAGGGAGAGAAATCCCGGCAGTGATGGAAGATCCCATCACCCCTGGGTCAAGGTGTCCAGAGGCTCTGCCAACTGCCGCACCGGCGTATCGTGAATGCATCGCACTGCTATCTCCGGCTTAGGCCGCAGCACCGGCGGGTCGAATTGACACTGGCTTACCGCAAACCGGCAGCGTGGCGTAAACGCGCAACCCGGCGGCAGATGGGCCAGGCTCGGTGGGCTGCCCGCGATGGTATTGAGCGGGGTCCCGCGCATCGCCCCGTGCACCGTCGAGTCCAGCAGCCCGGCCGTGTATGGGTGGCGCGGATCGCGTAGCACGTCCCGCACCGTGCCCGTCTCCACGAAGCGCCCGGCATACATCACCGCGACCCGGTCGGAGATCTCCGCCGCGACGCCCACGTCGTGCGTCACGAACACCACCGCCATCCCCAGTTCCTGCTGCAACTGGCGCAACAACAGAAGAATCTGGATCTGCACCGTCACGTCCAGCGCCGTCGTCGGTTCGTCCGCCAGCAGCACGCTCGGCGAGCAGGCCAGCGCCAGGGCGATCATCGCGCGCTGCCGCATCCCGCCGGACATCTCGTGCGGGAAGTTCTCCATCCGGCGTGCGGCGGAGGGAATGCGCACGTGCTCCAGCATCTCGAGCGCGCGCTTGCGGGCCTGGCGACGGCCGACGCCCTCGTGTTTGACGATGGTTTCGCTGATCTGCTCGCCGATCGTGTAGACCGGGTCGAGGGCGGCCATCGGTTCCTGGAAGATCATCGACACGGCGCCGCCGCGCAACTTGGCCAATTGCTTGGGCGGCAGTGTCAGCACGTCCGTTCCGTCCAGCCGCACGCTGCCGCCGATCTTGGCATAGTCTGGCAACAGGCCCATCAGCGCCTTCAACCCGACGCTCTTGCCGGAGCCCGACTCGCCCAGGATGGTCAGCGTCTCGCCCCGCTGCAGCGAATAGGAAATGCCTCCGACGGCATGCACCCGTCCGCCATGGGACGGGAAGCTCACCGTCAGGTCGGTGACCTGCATCAGCGGCTCAGCCATGCAGCGTGGCCGCCTGCGCCTCGGGTATGATGCAGGCCACCACATGGTCGTGCGGCACGTCCCCCATCGCCACGGCCAGGGGTGGGATCGCCGCTGCACACGCCGCCTGCGCGTAGCTGCACCGGGTGCGGAAGCGACAGCCGGAGGGCGGGTCGATCGGATTGGGCGGGTCGCCGGTGAGCGGCATCTCCGTCGTGCGGTCGTCCGGGTCCATCGCCGGTTTGGAGGCGAGCAACGCCCGCGTGTAAGGATGGCGCGGATGGCGGTAGATGCTGTCCACCGGGCCCATCTCGACCACCTGGCCGAGATACATCACCATCACGCGGTCGCTCACGTATTCCACGACGTTCAGGTCGTGGCTGATGAAGATATAGGTGAGATCGAACCGCCGCTTCAGATCGGTCAACAGGTTCAGCACCTGCGCCTCGACCGATTTATCCAGCGCCGAGACTGCCTCGTCCAGGATCACCAGCCGCGGCTGCAAGGCTAGCGCCCGCGCGATGTTGACGCGCTGGCGTTGCCCGCCGGACATCTCGTGCGGGTAGCGGCGGGCGTGCTGCGCCGGGTTAAGTCCCACCTGGTTCAGCAGGCGCTCGGCCTCGTCGATCGCCTCGCGTTTCGGCGTGCCGTGCATGTGTGGGGCGTAGGCGATGCTCTCCACCATCGTCATGCGCGGGTTCAGCGACGAGTAGCTGTCCTGGAACACCATCTGCATCTGCCGGCGTACCGCGGCGACGGAGATACCGCGATGCGCCGCGACCTCGTCGCCGTCGAAAATCAGCGTGCCGGCATCCGGCTCGATCAGGTGCATCAGCAACCGCGCGGTGGTGGACTTGCCGCAGCCGCTCTCCCCCACGATGCCGAGTGTCTCGCCCTTGCGCACGAAGAAGCTCACGTCGTCCACCGCGTGCACGGTGCCGGTGCGGCGGTTCAGCAGCCCGCCGCGCAACGGGAAATGTTTGCGCAGCCCCTCCGCGATGAGCAGCGGCTGCGCCTGGCCGCCACGGTCGCGCGGGTCGGGAACATTGTGCTGCGCCATTCTCAAAGTGGGGCTCATTTGTTCAACCGTATGTCCATGGCGCTGCGAAGACCGTCGCTCATGAGGTTGAAGCACATGGATGTCAGGAAGATCATCAACCCCGGCAGCGCCGCGACATAGGGCTGCACGTATATCGCTTGGCGCAACGAATTCAGCATCAGCCCCCATTCCGCGCTGGGCGGCGTCACGCCCAATCCCAGGAAGCTCAAACCGGCGGACAGGATGATGGAAAGGCTGATCAGGCTGGTGGCGTAGACCAGGATGGGGCCGAGCACGTTGGCCAGGATGTGGTGGCGGATAATTTGCAGAGTGGTGGTGCCGCCGGCGCGCGCTGCCTCCACGAAGTCGAGGTGCCGGGTCTGCGACGTGACGGTCTCGGCGATGCGCACCATCGGCGGAATGAACACCACGGCAAGCGCGATGATGGAATTGGTGAGTCCGCTGCCGAGCATGCCGCAGATCGCCACGGCGAGCAGGATGGAGGGGAACGCGTAGAACACGTCCATGGTGCGCATGATCAGCGCATTGGCCCAGCCTCCCAAATAGCCGGCGAGGATGCCGAGGAAGCTGCCGATGATCAGCGAAATGCCGACGGGCATGATGCCGGCCAGCAGGGACAGGCGCCCGCCATAGCACAGCCGGGTCCAGATATCGCGGCCGGTCTCGTCGGTTCCCAGCCAGTGACCCGGCGTGCCGATCGGCTTCAGCCGGCCCATCACGCTGCCGACATATGGATCCTGATTGGTGACCAGTGGTGCCGCCAGCGACACGAAAATGATGGCGAACAGCAGCAGCGTTACGCCGATCGTCACCGGGTCGCGGCGCAGGCGGCGCACCACCAGGGTCCAGTAGCCCGGCGGTGCAATCGCCAGCGACGGCCCTGATGTGCCGGTCAGTGCGGCGGAGGCTTCCACGGTGTTGGCGTCTGCCATGGCGTCCGCTCCTCAGCGCCGCAGCCGCGGGTCGATCGCGGCCTGGATCACGTCCACCACCAGGTTCAGGATGACGAAGAACGTCGCCAGTACCAGGATCGTCGCCTGCATGACCGGGATGTCGCGACGGAAGATCGCAAGGTTCAGCAGGTTGCCGGAGCCGGGCCAGTTGAACACCGTTTCCACCAGGATCGAGCCGCCGAGCAGGTAGCCGAATTGCAGCCCCATCAGCGCCAGGATCGGTGGCGCCGCGTTCTTGCAGACATGGCGCAGCACGGGCCAGCGGGTCAGCCCCTTGGCTTCCAGGGCGCCGACGAAATCGCGCCCCATGATGTCCAACACCTGTGCGCGGACCAGGCGGCCGACCACGCCCATGGGGATGAGCGACAACGTGATGACCGGGAGCACCAGGTATTGCAGCCGGTCGTAGATGGGCAGCGTGTCGTCGCCCATGCCTTGCGCCGGGAGCCAGTCGTGCAGCACGGCACAGATCATCACCAGCACGATGGCGCACCAGTAATGCGGCAGGCTCACGCCCATGGTGGTGATCGCGGAAAAGATCTTGTCCGGCCAGCGATTGAACGTCGCGGCCGACAGCAGCCCCAGCGTAATGCCGAGCGCGAAGCCGAGGATCGCCGCCAGCACCGCGAGCTGGACCGTGTTCATCAACGCCTCGACCAATTGGTCCCAGACCGGCGAGGCGTTGAACACGGACAGGCCGAAATGCCCGGTGGCCGCGTTCGCCAGCCACATCAGGTATTGGATGTAGAGTGGTTTGTCGAAGCCATACGCGGCCTTCATCTGCGCGATCACGTCCGGCGAGGCCTCGGGCGGCATCAGCATGTCGATCGGGTCGCCGGGCGCCAGGTGCACCAGCCCGAACACGACGAGCGAAACACCGAGGAGCGTCGGGATGGCGAGCAACAGGCGGCGAAGGGTGAACAGCAGCACTGAACCTTCTCCCGCAGCGCAGCAATGCCTAACGTTGCGTCAGATCGCCAGGTGATGTCCAGCGCCAATGTCCATTGATTTTGCACTTGCCTTCGATTGAGGCTGCTGGTCAAACGGCCGTGGGCCTGCGTGCCCATTTGTCCGGCAGCCATTGGAGAGCGCCCATGCACGCACCGCAAATTTATCCGGAAGTCGTGGCACGCGCCGTGGCGCGACGGGGCAGTGTGCATGTGTTCGACCGTATCGATCCGACGCGTACCGCGCACGTTGTAGTCGATCTGCAGAACGGCTTCATGGCGCCGGGCGAAGTCGCGGAGATTGCGACCGCGCGCGAGATCGTGCCCAACGTCAACCGCATCAGTACGGCCCTGCGGGCGGCTGGCGGGATCTTTGCGTATATCCAGAACACGTTCGACGCCGAGGCGGTGCGAAGCTGGGGCGTGTACTTCGACCATTTCTGCTCGCCGCCCCGGCGCGAGCGGATGATCGCCGCCTTCACCCCGGGTGCGTTCGGCCACGAATTGTGGGAGGGGCTGGACGTTCAACCGCAGGACCTCGTGGTGCGCAAACGGCGCTTCGGCGCCTTCGCACCCGGCGCATCCGATCTGGATATGTTGCTGCGGGCGCGCGGCATCGACACCCTGATCATCACCGGCACGGCCACGAACGTGTGCTGCGAGTCCACGGCGCGCGACGCGATGATGCTGAACTACAAGGTGTTCTTCATCGAGGACGGCAATGCGACCTTCGGCGACGCGGAGAACAACGCCACTCTGTCCGCCATGGCGCACACCTTCTGCGATGTGGCGAGCACGGACCATGTGTTGGGCCTACTCGCCACTGCATCCGCCCCGCGAACGGCAGCGTTCGCCACGGCCTGACACCCATCCCTGACGGAGGCGGTTGACCATGCTCACGAGACGCGACCTTTTCGTGGCCGCCACGGCGGCCGGCTCGCTGCCGCTGCTGGGGCATTCCACCCATGCGGCGCCGCTGACCAACCTACGCATCGCCATGACGTCGGCGGACCTGCCGACGGTGAACGGCATTCCCAACAATGGCGGTGAGGGTTTTCGTTTCCTCGGCTACCCGGCCTATGACGGGTTGGTGAATTGGGACTTCGCCCATATCAACCAAACCGCGGACATTGCGCCCGGCTTGTTCACGGCCTGGAAGATCGACGACAAGAACCCGAACCGCTGGCTGTTCACCGTGCGCCAGGGCGTGAAGTTCCACGACGGGTCGGATTTCAACGCCGACGCCGTGGTGTGGAACCTGCAGCGCATCTACGACGACAAGTCTCCGCAATACGATGCGCCGGCGGCCCCGATCGTGCGCGCCACCGTGTCCATGATCGACACTTGGGAGAAAGCAGATAACACCACCATCGTCATCAACACCAAATACCCGTTCAGCTTCCTGCCCTATCTGCTGACCCGCATCCTGGTGGCGAGCCCCACGCAATGGGATAAGCTCGGCAAAAGCTGGCAGAATTTCACCAAGGGTCCATCGGGCACGGGGCCGTTCCGGATTACCCGCGTAGCCGCCGGCCAATATTGCGAGATGACGCGCAACGACGATTACTGGGACAAGGCGCGCATTCCCAAGGTCGACAAGATGACGGTCTACCCCATGCCGGAGGCCACCACCCGGCTCGCGGCGTTACGTTCGGGCCAGGTGGATTGGATCGAGGTGCCGCCGCCCGATGCGATCCCGTCGCTCAAGGCTGCCGGGTTCGACATCAGCCTGTGGCCCTATCCGCACACCTATCCCTACGTGCTAAACTGCCTGCCCGGCACGCCGTTCGCGGATGTGCGGGTGCGTCAGGCCGCGAACTACGCGATCGACCGCGACGGGTTGTGCAGCCTGCTGAACGGCACCGCAAATCCGGCGATCGGGCTGTATCCGGTGGAAAACCCGGTGTTCGGCGATCCGAAGAACCGGTACAAGCTTGATCCCGACAAGGCGCGCGCCCTGCTGAAGGATGCCGGCTACGGGCCGGACAAGCGCTGCAAGGTCAAGATCATGATCTCCACCTCCGGCTCGGGCCAGATGGTGCCGATCCCGATGAACGAGTTCCTGCAGCAGAACTTTGCCGCCGTCGGCATCGATGTCGACTTCGACGTCGTGGAGTGGGGCACGATGCTGGTGGCGATCCGCAGCGCCCCCACCGCGGCCCCGTCGCACGGCGTGGACGGCATCAACTGCAGCCTGAGCTACACCGACCCGTCCTCCATGTTCCGCTACTACGCGACGGACAGTTGGTCGCCGACCAACTACAATTGGGGGCATTGGAGCAATAAGCAGGCCGACGACCTGTTGAAGCAGGCGCAGAACACCTTCGACCCGGCAGAGCAAACCAAGCTGTTGGCGCAGGCGCACGCGATCGTCGTGGACGAGGCGCCGTGGCTGTTCATCGTGCACGACCTGAACCCGCGCGCGATGAGCAAGAAGGTGAAGGACTTCCATCCGGCCCAGTCGTGGTACCAGGACTTCACCCAGGTCACCCTCTCCTAGCTGATCCCGAAACTGCGAAACGGAGGAGCTTTACGATGCCGGATGAACCGAGCCCGGAGATCAAGACGCTTGCGATGGCGGCAGGACTTAGTCTTGCCCTAACCGAGTTCCCAGCTGACGTCGCCGCCGCTGCGGCCTCCGCGGCCGCTGCGACAAAGGCGCTGAAACTGCCTGCCGATCCGCTGGCCGAGCCGTGGCCGCCCATGCAGGTGGGATACGTGCCATGACCGAACTGCCCTGGATGGGGGCCGCCGCACTGGCCACCGCCTACGCCAAGCACGACCTCTCGCCGGTCGACGTGGTGCGCGGCCTGTTCGATCGGATCGAAAAGCTGGACGGCGAGCTGAACGCGTTCATCCTGCCCGATCGCGAGGGTGCCATGGCAGCGGCGCGGGGCGCCGAGGCGGAGATCATGGCGGGGCGCAGCCGTGGCCCGTTGCACGGCATCCCGCTCGGCGTGAAGGACATCATCGACGTCGCCGGGCTGCCGACGACGTGCCACTCCAAGATCCTCGTGGGCAACGTGGCGAAGGCGGATTCGGTGGTGGTCGCGAAGCTGCGCGGCGCCGGTGCGATCCCGATGGGCAAGTTGTCCACCCACGAGTTCGCAATCGGCGGCCCGTGCTTCGATCTGCCGTACAAGCCGGCGCGCAATCCGTGGAACCGCGATCACCATCCGGGCGGCTCGTCCTCGGGGTCCGGCGCGGGGCTGGCCGCCGGGTTCTTTCCGCTGGCGCTCGGCACCGACACCGGCGGCTCGGTGCGCAACCCGGCCAGCGCCTGCGGCATCGTCGGGCTGAAACCCACGTATGGGTTGGTTTCACGGCGCGGCGTGTTCCCGCTCTCGTTCACGCTGGACCATGTCGGCCCCATGGCGCGGGACGCAGCCGACGCCGCCCTGCTGTTGGAGGCGATGGCTGGGCACGATCCCGCGGACCCGGGCAGCGCCCCCGCCCCGGCGTTGCATGCCACCGCCCGCATCACCGACGGCATCGCCGGGTTGCGGGTCGGCTATGTGCGTCAGTTCCATGAAATCGACGCGCAAGCGCACGAGGACGTTGCGGCGGGGCTCGACGGCGTGGCGGCCGCGCTGGCGGAGCTAGGGGCGACGGTCCGCCCGATCGCGCTGCCGCCCATGGCCGAGTTCATCGCTGTGAATCGCACCATCCTGGCGGCGGAATCCTACTCGATCCACGCGCCTTGGCTGCGCAGCCGGCCCGGCGACTATGCCGAGATGACGCGCCGCCGGCTGCTCACGGGCGCTTTCATCAATGCCGGTGACTATGTCGGTGCGCAGCGTGCGAGGCTGGCGATGATCCGCGCGGTGAACGACGCATTCCGCGAGGTGGACGTGCTGTTGTGCGCCAGTTCGCTCGACCCGGCGTGCCGGATCGACGACGCGGCGGAGGTCGCCCGGACCTACAGCCGCCAGTGCCGCATGCCGTTCAATGTCACGGGCCACCCGGCGCTCGCGATGATGTCGGGGTTGTCGCGCGATGGCCTGCCGCTCTCGGTGCAGTTCGTGGGCCCGTTCCACGCGGACGCGCTGCTGCTGCGTGTCGCCGCCGCCTACGAACAGACCGCTGCGTGGCGGCACGAGCGCCCGAAACTGGCTGCCTGATAGGAGCCGCCTATGCCGGATGACCTGCACTACCTGACCATCGCGGCGGCGTCCGAGGCGCTCCGCACGCGGCGGATCTCGCCGGTGGAGCTGACGGAGGCGTTCCTCGCCCGCATCGCGGCGCTGGACGGTCGCTTGAACAGCTACATCCTGGTGCTGGGGGAGACAGCCCGCGCTGAGGCGAAGGCGGCCGAGGCGGAGATCGCCGCCGGGCGTTGGCGCGGGCCGCTGCACGGCATCCCGATCGCGCTGAAGGATATCTACAACACGGCTGGCATCGCCACGACCGGGCACTCCGCGCTATTCCGCGACCACGTTCCCACGGCAGATGCCTTCACGGTGCGAAAGCTGCGCGAGGCTGGCGCAGTGGTGCTGGGCAAGGCGTCCACCTGGGAGTTCGCGATCGGCGGGTCCTCGTTCGACCTGCCTTGGCCGCCGGCGCGCAACCCGTGGGATTTGGCGCGCGCTCCGTCCGGGTCCTCCTCCGGATCCGGCGCGGCGGTGGCGGCAGGGCTTGCCATGGGAGCGATGGGCTCGGACACCGGCGGTTCGATCCGCGGCCCGGCTTCGTGGTGCGGCATCGCGGGGCACAAGCCGACCTATGGCCTGGTAAGCCGCGCCGGCGTGCTGCCGTTATCGTTCGCGTTGGACCACGCGGGGCCGATGTGCTGGACCGCCGAGGATTGCGCCCTGATGCTCGACATCCTGGCCGGGCACGACCCGGCGGACCCCGCGAGTGCCGATTGGGTGGCCGGGCCGTTCACCGCAGGCATGGGCGGCCGGCTGGACGACGTGCGCGTCGGCGTGGTGCGGCATTTCTTCGAAACCGACACCGGCATCGACGCCGACACGGCGCGCACCACGTCCGACACCTTGGCGGCGCTGGCGGAAATGGGAGCGGCGGTGTCGGATGTGAGCTTGCCGACATTCGAGGAGTTCAATTCGATCGCCACGGTGATCTCCCGCAGCGAAGCCTACACGATCCATGCCGATCACCTGAAGCGCACGCCCGAGCTGTACGGTGCCTTTGGCCGGCAGCGGCTGATGGCAGGGGCGTTCTTCACCGCCGCGGACTATATCGGCGCGCAGCGGCACCGCGCCTTGCTGGTCGCGACCGTGGCGGAGGTGTTGCGCGGGGTGGACGTGCTGGTATTCCCGACCGCGCGGCATCCGGCGACCGAGATCGGCGAGAACACGATGGGCGCCACCAAGCAGCCCTTCCTGAACCGTCCGTTCAACGTCACGGGCAGCCCCGCGGTCTCGGTGTGCAACGGTTTCTCTACGGAGGGACTGCCGATCGGGTTCCAGATCGGCGGCCGCCCGTTCGAGGACGCGCTGGTGTTGCGCGTGGGTGATGCCGTCGAGCGCGCCATGGGGACCCGCACCCGCCGCCCGTCTTTTTAGGTTGATGTAGGGTCGGCTTCAGCCCACCAGCCGCAGCAAGGTGGTGGGCTGAAGCCCACCCTACGGCGCAGTCACCGGTCAGCGAGCGCGGCCAACAAACCTGCGAATAGCCGCCCACGCTCGGCCAAGCTCTCGACGATGATGTGTTCGTGCAGTGTGTGGGGCTGGTCGCCGCGCACGCCCAAACCGTCGAGCGTCGGGATGCCCATCGCACCGGTGAAATTGCCGTCCGAACCGCCCCCCGCACTCTGATGCGTCAAGCTCAGGCCGAGCCGGCTGGCGACGCCGCTTGCCGTTTCGTATAGCGCCATGCCGGCGGCGTCGGGCTCCCACACCGGGCGGGTCACGCCGCGCGTCACGGTGAACTCGGCGCCACCCGGCGTTCCGGACAGCGCCAGCATCGCCGCCACGCCGCGGTCGAGGTCGGCTTGCCGCTTGGCCATGCTCAACGCCTCGCCGGTGCAGGTGGTCGCGACGCAGTTCACCCACTGGCCGCCATGGATCACGCCGACGCTGAAGGTGCAGTCGTCGGTCGTCATGTCTTCGATGGCGACGACTTGGTGCGCCATCTCCCGAATGGCGGACCGCCCGTCGGCCAGGCGTGCGCCGGCATGGCTGGGCACGCCCGTGGCAAGCAGGTTGAAGCGGGCGATGGCGTAGCGCCCGGTCACCACGCCGCCATTGCCGCGCGCCGGCTCCGGCACCAGCACGGCGCGGGCACCGGCGGCTTCCGCCTCGATCAGCGCGCGGGCGGAGGGGCTGCCGATCTCCTCGTCGCAGGTCAGCAGCACGGTGAGCGGCCGGGGCAGGGCGCCGATCCGCAGCAGCTGCCGGATCGCCTCGAACGCAGCGTAGGTACCGCCTTTCATGTCGAAGATGCCAGGGCCGTAGCACCGCTCGCCGTCTTGGCGGAACGGCAGCGCTTGCAGCGTGCCGATCGGGTGCACGGTGTCCAGATGCGCCAGCACGAGCACGCCCGGGCCCTCCGCGCTGCCGAAGCGGGCGCGCACGCAATCGCCTAGCCCCATCGTGCCTGGGATGCGGTCGATCACCGCGCCCATCTCGGCCAGCTCGATGCTTGCCAGATCCATCATTCGGTTCACGGCGGTGGCATCCCAGGTCGGGCTCTCGCATTCGACCCACGGACGCAACCCGGCGAGCATCAGTGCACTGTCGAACGGCAGGGCGGCGGGGTCCATGGCAACACTCCTGGCTATGTGGCAGACAGTATGGGGGGCCGATCGGGGCAGCAAGGCCAGCGCGATACTGGGAAGTGGAGGCCTGTGATGAGCGTCGAGGGTGCACTGCCGGACACGATGGAGGCGGTGATCCTGCCCCGCGCGCACGACATCGGCGGCATGGAGGTGCGGCGGGCGCTGCCGGCGCGCGAGCGGCAGATGGTGGGGCCGTTCATCTTCTTCGACCAGATCGGCCCGGGCGAATTCCTCAGCGGCAAGGGTCTGGACGTCCGCCCGCATCCGCATATCGGCCTGTCCACCGTCACCTATCTATTCGACGGCGCCATCCAGCATCGCGACAGCCTCGGGACCGACAAGGCTATCGTGCCCGGCGACGTGAACTGGATGACGGCGGGCGCCGGCATCGCGCATTCGGAGCGAACGGCAGCGCCGGACCGGATGCGCGGCAGCAAGCTGTTCGGCCTGCAGGCCTGGGTTGCGCTGCCTCGCGCGATGGAGGAGACCGCCCCCGATTTCAGCCACCACGCGGCCGCTTCGCTCCCGGTGATCGACGATGGCGGCGTGCGGCTGCGGCTGATTGCCGGGTCGGGCTGGGGCGCGCGGTCGCCGGTGCGGATCTCGTCGGACTTGTTCTACGCCGATGCCGTGCTGGCCCCCGGGGCCATGCTGCCGCTGCCGGACCAGCACGAGGAGCGCGCCGTGTATGTGCTGCAGGGCGAGGTGGAACTGGCCGGCGACACCTTCGCGTCGGGCCGCATGTTGGTGTTCCATCCGAAGGGGACGCTGGCGCTGCGGGCCGGCCCGGCGGGTGCGCGCATCCTGCTGCTGGGTGGGGCCGCGATGGACGGTCCGCGCTATTTGTTCTGGAACTTCGTGTCGTCGTCGCGCGAGCGCATCGAGCAGGCCAAGGCGGACTGGAAGGGCGGCCGGTTCGGCAAGGTGCCCGGGGACGAGGCGGAGTTCATCCCGCTGCCCGAAGTTCAGGTGAGCCCGGCGCCGAGCGTGCAGGCCGCCTCGGCGGGCTCGCCGACCAGTTAGTACGGCGCTATCTAGCGTCGGAGTCTCAAGGAGTGTCGACAGTGGGAAATACCAACGACTGGGCGCGCGAGCCTGACCCTGTCGCCGCCGGGTTCGACCCGGCCCGGTTGGATGCCGCCATCGCCTACCACCTCGCGCACGAGACCGAATGGCCGCGATCCATGTATCTGCCGGGCGGGCAGTATGTTGGGACCGCCAGCATCGGCGACCGTCCGGAGTTCGCGGCGGTTATCGGCCCGGTGCGGCCGCGCGGTGCCCCGAACGGCCTCATCCTGCGCCACGGCCGTCTGGTCGCGGAGTGGGGCGACACCGCCAATGCCGACATGACGTTCTCGGTCGCCAAGAGCTATCTCGCCTTGTTGGCCGGGTTTGCCTTGGAGGACGGCCTGATCGCCGACCTGGATGCGCCCGTCGCGGGTGAAGTACCGGGCGAGTGGTTCGCGTCGGCGCATAATGCGGCCATCACCTGGCGCCATCTGCTGACGCAGACCAGCGAGTGGCAAGGCACGCTGTGGGGCAAGCCCGACCTCGCCGACCACAACAGGTCGACCGGCGCGAAGGGGACCGCCGTGAAGGGCGAGGCGCGGACGTTGGCGGCTCCCGGCAGCTTCTTCGAATACAACGACGTGCGCGTGAACCTGCTCGCGGCGTGCCTGACGCAACGCTTCGGCCGCCCGTTGCCGGATGTGCTGCGGGAGCGGGTGATGGACCCGATCGGCGCCTCGTCCGACTGGGAATGGCACGGCTACGAGGGCGCGACGCTCAATGTCGACGGCCGTGCGCTACGCTGCGTGTCGGGCGGCGGGCATTGGGGCGGCGGCCAGTTCATCGGCAGCCGCGACCATGCACGGATGGGCCAATTGGTGCTGCAGGGCGGCGTATGGGAAGGCCGCCGGATCGTACCCGAAGCCTGGGTGCGGGCGATGATGGAACCGTCGCGGTGCAACGACCAATACGGTTTGCTCTGGTGGTTGAACAGCGGCGCGCAAAAGCTGTTTCCCTCGGCACCGCGGGATAGCGTGTTCGCGCTCGGTGCCGGGCGCAGCCTGGTGTGGATCGCGCCGGCGCTCGACATGGTGACCGTGCTGCGCTGGATCGATCGCGACAGCACCGACGGCATGTTCGGCGCGATCATGCAGGCCTTATAGCACCTGCCTTCGGTGTGGCTGGTGGGCTGCGAGCAGCCCACCCTACAGGAAGCCGGTCGAGAGCCACGGCACGGCGGCGACCACGATCAGGGCGAGCACCAGCACGGCCATGTAGGGCCAGATGCGCCCGAACGCTTCGTCGCTGCGCACCTTGCCGATGAGGCAGGTCTGGTAGAAGCCGACGCCGAACGGGGGCGAGAACAGGCCGATACCCATCGCCAGGATCGCGACGATCGCGTACTGCACCAGATGGATGCCGAGCGTCTGCGCGACCGGGAACAGCAGCGGGCCGAACAGCACCATGGCCGGCAACCCCTCCAGCACGCTGCCGAGCACGATGAACACGACGATGGAGATCGCGAGAAAGCCGGCCTTGCCGCCGGGTAGGCCGGTCATCATGTCGGTCAAGGTTTGCGCGAACCCGGCCTGGGTCAGCGACCACGCCATCGCGCTGGCGGTGCCGATGATCAGCAGGATGGCGCCCGACAGCGCCGCCGTCTCCACCAAAATCGGCACGACCCGGCGCCAATCGAAGCAGCGGTACACCGCCAAGCCGACGATAATGGCGTACACCACGCCGAGCGTCGCCACCTCGGTCGCGGTGGTGATGCCGGTCAGCACAGCGTAGCGGATGACGAATGGTAGGATCAGCGCCGGCACCGCGACCACGAACAGCCGGCCGACCGCACGCGCGCCGGGTGCGGTGCCCGATGGTTTGTCGCTGCGGCTGCGGAAAAAAATCAACCCCGCCAGCCCGAGTGCGGCGACGCCCGCCGGTAGCAGCCCGCCGGTGAACAGAGCGGAGATGGACACGCCCGTCACCGCGCCGACGATGATCAACACCAGGCTGGGCGGAATGGTCTCCGTCATCGCGGCGGAGGCGGCGAGTTGGGCCGCGAGTTCGCCCGGGTGCATGCCGCGCCGGCGCATTTCCGGCAGCAGCACGGGGGCGACGGCCGCCTGGTCCGCGGCCTTGGAGCCGGAGATGCCGGAGATCAAGTACATCGCGGCGAGCAGGACGTAGGACAAACCTCCGCGCCGATGCCCGACCAGCGCCGCCAGGAAGTTCACCATGGCGCGGGCGATGCCGGTCATCTCCAGCAGCAGGCCGAGCACCACGAACATCGGCACCGCCAGCAGTTCGATGGAGGACATACCCTGGTCCATCTGGCTGATGATCACCGAGAGCGGGATCGTGCTGGTGAAATGGATGTAGGCGAGCGTGGCGGTGGCGAAACTGAACGCGATCGGCACGGCGAGGAAGATGCAGATGCCGGTGATCAGCACGAAGAACACCAACAACGCACCGTTGCCGATGTCGTCGAACCAGTCCTGCAGGTAGTACAGCACGGTGAACGCGACCGCGACCGCGACCACCACGCCCAGCAGCTCCAGCCAGCGCGCGTCGCCCAGCATCTGCCGCAGCGCAACGTATAGCAGCAGCACGAGCCCCACGAGTTGCCCGTCGATCTCCCACGATCCCGGTATTTGCAGCGCCGGCGTCAGAACCACTTCCTGTGCTGCGGCGTAGGACCAGCCTGGGATCAGCAGCCCGAGCGACACCACCACGACCAGCACTGCGGCGAAGGCGTTGGCGATCCGGCGCCCGGTGGGGCCGATCAGCGCCACCAGCACCGTCATGCGCATGTGCTCGCCCCGGCGCAGCGCGATCACCGCGCCCAGGCTGACCAGCCACAGGAACAGCGTCCCCGCCACCTCTTCCACCCAGACCAGCGGGTTGTCGAAGGCGTAGCGGGCGACCACGCCGGCGAACAAAATCACGACTTCGGCCAGCACCAGCGCAGCCGCCACGCTCTCGGTGACAGCCACGAAGGCGCGGTCCAGCGCGGGTAGGATGCCGCGTGCTGGCGCGGGCGCGACCTCGGTGGTCAGGCGATGGCCCCCGTCACGCTTTCCAACGCCGACCACAGCGGCGCGCCGAACTTACCCTGCCACTGCTTGTAGAAGCCGGCCTGGGTGAGCACCTTCTGGAACGCCGTGACGTCGGGTTTGGCGAACACCATGCCATTCTTCGTCAGCACCTCCTCCAGCGAGGCGTCCAGCTTCTGGTTGTCGGCGCGCTGCGTATCGGCCTGCGCGTCGAACGTGTCAGCCACGATCTTCTGGTGCTCGGCCGGCAATCCCGCCCAGAACGGTCCGTTCAGCAGCAGCCAGTAGCCGACCCACATGTGGTTGGTCAGCGAGCAGTATTTCTGCACCTGGTCCAGCTTCATGGTGGAGATGTTGCCGAGCGGGTTCTCCTGCCCGTCCGCCACGTGGGTTTGCAGCGCGGTGTACAGCTCGGCCGCGTTGATCGTCACCGGCGAGGCCCCCAGCGCCTGGAACAGCGACAGCGAAATCGGGCTGGGCGGCACGCGGATCTTGAAGCCGTGCAGATCCTCCGGCGTGTTGATCTGCTTGGTGCTGGAGGTGATCTCGCGGAAGCCCTCGTCCCAGATGCGATGCATCGGATGCAGCCCGGTCTTCTCGATGTCGGCGCGCACCAGGTCCCCGACCGCGCCGTCCAGCGCCTTCCAGGCCATTTCGGGCGTCTTGAACGCGAAACCCACGTTGTCGATCGCGGCGTTCGGCACCAGGGTTGCCAGGATGTTGTCGCCGATCGCCATCATCTGCATGGCGCCGGAGCGCAGGTTGGACAGCATGTGCGTATCGTCGCCGAGCTGGCTATTGGGGAAGATCTGCACCTCCACATCGCCGTTGGTGGCGTCGTGGATTTTCTTGGCCGCGGCCGTGAGGTTCACCGACGTCGGATGGTCCGACGGCAGGTCCAGGCCGCACTTCACCACCGTTCGGCGCGCGGCCCGGGCGGGATGGATGGCGGCGGCTGTCAGCGCGGCGGCGGAGCCGGTTAGGAACTGCTTTCTCGTGATCATGATGTCGACCTAGGTTGTTGAGTTGCGGATGCTGGCCAGCACGCGGCGCGCCTTGAGGACCACCGGGTAATCCACCATCGCACCGCCGACCGACACCGAAGCGGCCCCCGCCGCCTCGGCCGCTGCGAAGGCGGTGACGATCTCCTGCGCCCGGGCCAACTCGGCTTCGGTCGGGGTGAAGGCGGCGTTCACCACCTCGATCTGCGCCGGGTGGATGCAGGCCTTGCCGGTGAACCCCATGGCGCGAGCGCGCAGGGCGGAGGCACGCAAACCCTCGGGGTCGGCGATCGCGACGAACACCGTGTCCATCGGGCCCTCCAACTCGGCGGCGCGGCAGGCGAGCGCGATCGCGAAGCGGGCCTGCGCCATGGCCGCCGTCTCGTCGGCGAGGTCCACATCCAGATCGAGCGCGAAATCCACCGCGCCGTAGAACAACCGCCGCACCCGCCCCAGCCGCTTGCACGCCGCCGCGATCGCGTGGACGGCCGCCATGCCGCGCGCCGTCTCCACGATCGGCATCAGTTCGATGCTGCCCGCCGGCTTGCCGTGCGCGGCCTCGAGTTGGGTCAGCATCCAGCCGGCGATGGCGACGTCCTCCACCGACTCCACCTTGGGCAACACAATGCCGTCCACGGCTGCCGCGACGGCGACGGGAAGGTCTTCGAAACAGAACGGTGTGGAGAGCGCGTTGACCCTGATATACGCCGGCACCTCGCGCCGACGCGCCAGCAGTTCCGCCGCGTGCTTGCGGGCTTGCGGCTTTTCCGCCACGGCGACGGCGTCCTCCAAATCCACGATCACGCCATCCGCGCCGCAGGTGAACGCCTTCTCCACCCGGCGCGGGCTGGTGGCCGGGGTGAACAGCAGGGAACGGGGCGCCGCGGTCTGCATAGGTGCCTCCTTATCGCTCAAACCGTCGCCACCGGCGTCGCCGGCGATCCGACGGCACCCGGCAGACGCAGCGGCGGCGCCGTCAGCAGGAACCGGTTGCGCTGGTGCGCCCGCAGCCAGGTGGCGAGCTTGGTCAAGTACCAGATCTCACCCAAATGGACGCCGAGCTTGAACAGACAGTGCTCGTGCAGTGGCAGCGAAGCGCAATGGTCGCCACCGGGCAGCGACGGACTCGCCTCCACCGCGTAGTTGTCGGCGATCAGCGCGCTGAGGCCGGTGTCGGTGATCCACTGCAGCAGGGGCTGGTCCCGCCCGTCCAACGCCGCGCACGAGCCGTGCAGTTGCTCGTTCGTCGGCTTACCGGCCGCATCGATCAGCATCTGGCCAAACCCGGTGTGCAGGCAAACCATATCGCCCGGTTCGACCACGACCTTGTCGGCCGCCATGATCCGCATCAGCGCATCGTAGCCGACCACCGTGCGATCGCGGCCCAAATGCGCCTCCAGGTCGATCAGCACGGCGCGCCCCTGCACGCAGGTCTCGGCCATGTTCTCGATCCCCAGCGCGTACGCCTTGGACGTGCTGGTGGCGCCGGGCCGGTCGGGCATGCCGGCATCCGCCGCGTCGGACGGGCCACGTATGTGCTCGCCGCCGCGGAACCCGTTGTAGAATACGCGCTCGGGTTTCCCGTCGCCGTCCGCGTCGAACATGCTGCCGACATGGGCCAGGCTGTCCCACTGCGTCGAGTATTGCAGGTGCAGCACGGCCAGGTCGTCGTTGATGACGTCGGTGTTGCCGCTCTCCACCAGGTCGCAGTTGAAGTTGGGCCGCCCGTTGCGCAGCGTCGGGCGCAATACCGGTGGAAAGCGGCGCGGGTTTAGGCCGTTGCCGCCGGGCAAGTCCAGCGGCAGGCTGAGGCAGAAGGTCAGGCCTTCGCGCACTTCGGCGACACCCTGCCGCACCTTCTCAGGCGTCAGCAGGTTCATGCGGCCGCGTTGATCGTCCGCACCCCAATCTCCCCAGGTCGACCCGGTGGGACGCTTTTGCCAGCGTGGGTTCGTCATCTCGGTTCCTCCCTATCGCCGCCGTGTCTTCACGGTCGGCCTGCTATCGGGCGCGTGCCAGCAAGCGGCGCGCGCGTTCGACGATAGGCAAATCCACCATCTCGCCGTCGAACGCAAATGCGCCCCGACCATCGGCCACCGCCGCGTCGAACGCCGCCACCATCCGACGCGCCCGGTCCAGCGCGGCGGCGGAGGGGGCGAAGGCCTCGTTCAGGATCGGCACCACCGCCGGGTGAACGCACGACGCGCCGTCGAAACCGAGCGAACGAGCCTCCCGTGCGCTGGCGGCGATGCCGGCGGTGTCCTTGTAGTCGGCGATCGAGCGCAGCATGCCGAACGACAGCACCCCCGCCGCCTTGGCCGCGAGATGCACCAGCAGCTTGGGCAGCCGCAGCATCTCGGCCGTTGGCTCGGCGTCCATGGCGGTGGCGAGGTCCTCCCCGCCCGCGGCCAGCGCCAGCACTCGGGGCGTGGCAGACGCGATTGACCGGGCGTCGAGCACCGCGCCCGGGTCCTCCAGCAGTGGCACGAAGCGCATCGCCGGCCGGCCCAATTCGCGCTCCAGCCCGGCCAACCCTTTATCGAGCGCCACCAGTCCCGCGGGCGAGCGGGCTTTCGGCACCATCAGCCCGGCCGCCCCGGCGCGGCAGGCGGCGAGCGCATCCTCGTGCAGGGCCTCGCCGCTGTTGGCGCGGACGAACACCATCGCCCCGGCGCGCCCGACCGCGGGCACCGCCTCTGCCAAGGCGGCCCGGGCAGCGGCTTTCTCGGCGGGCACCACCGCATCCTCCAGGTCCAGGATGATCGCATCGGCCCCGCGTTCATGCGCGCGCGACACGAAGCGTTCCGCATTGGCGGGCACGTAGAGCAGCGAGCGGATCATGCGCAGCCTCCCTCCGCCCGCAGCGCGGCGATCGCATCCGGATCGAGCCCGGCCTGCGCCAACGCCGCATCGGTGTGTTCGCCAAGCGTCGGCGCGGGCCGGCGCCATACGCCCGGTGTGCCGGACAAACGCGGCGTCATGTTGTGCACCGGCAAGCTGCCTAAATCGGCGTCCTCCACATCCACCACGATGTCGCGTTGCTGGAAGTGCGGATCGTCCAGCGCGTCGGCGATGTTGTAGACCGGCCCGGCCGTCACCCCGGCCGCTTGCATCGCGGCCAGCGCCTCGTCCCGCGGGCGGGCGGCGAACCAGCCCCCCACGGCAGCGTCCACCAACTCGCGGTGGCGCACCCGGTCGGTGTTGGTGCGAAAGCGCGGGTCCTGGATCATCCCGGGTTGCCCGATCACCTCGAACACCCGCACCGCCATCGCCTGGGTCGAGCCGGACAGCGCCACATACCCGCCATCGGCACAGCGGTACATGTTGCGCGGCGCGGAGGTGTTGGAGCCGTTGCCCATGCGCTGCTTGATCTTGCCCGTGTGACGGTAGATCGCCGCCTCCGGCCCCAGCGTGGAAAAAATCGGCTCCAGCAACGACAGGTCGATCACCTGGCCGCCCGCCCCGCGCTCCCGCGCCAGCAGCGCCGTCACCACCGCCATGGCGCCCGACAGCCCGGCGATCATGTCGGCGAGTGCCAGCGGCGGCAGCACCGGTTCGCGGTCGGGGAAGCCGGTGCGGTCGGCGAACCCGCTCATCGCTTCCACCAGCGTGCCGAAGCCGGGGCGTTGCGCATACGGCCCGGTCTGCCCGAAGCCGGAGATGCGCACCACCACCAACCGCGGATTGCGCGCCAGCAACAAATCGGGCGCGAGCCCCATCTTCTCCAGCGTGCCGGGCCGGTAGTTCTCGATGAACACGTCCGCCGTCTCGACCATGCGCAGTAGCGCGTCCCGGGCGCCGGCGTGGCGCAGGTTCAGCACGGCGGACATCTTGTTGCGGCTGTATGTCTTCCAGAACAGCTGCTCGCCGCCGTCGCGCCACGCCCGCAGCGGGTCCCCCTCGGGCGGCTCGATTTTCAGCACGTCGGCACCGAAATCGCCGAGTTGGAGCGACAACATATTGCCGGCCACCAGGCGCGACAGGTCGAGCACCCGAATGCCATGCAGGGGACCCATCGCCGCCGGGTCGAACCGGATCGGCGCCGGGGGGGTCAAGCTTGGAACGCCGGTCATGCCATGCAGTGCGTCGAACGCGCTCATTCAGGATAAGACCGGCATCCAGCGCCTCGGGGGGGTGTCCGTCAACGGCAAATCGTACGATATGCCCGGTAGGCTGGGCTTCTGCCCTCCACGCCAATCCCGTCGGGTCAGCGCGGCAGCAGGTTGGTTTTCGCGACGTCCAGCACCTCGTCACCGCGGCCGCTCATGACGGCCCGGATCGCCCACAGGCTGAAGCCCTTCACCTGCTCCAGCTTGATCGCCGGCGGCATCGACAACTCCTGCTTGGCGGTGACCACGTCGAGAATGGCGGGCCCATCGTGCGCCAGGAACTCCTTCATCGCTCCGGGCAACTCGCCCGGGTCCTCCACCCGAACGCCGTGAATGCCCATCGCCCGTGCCATCGCCGCGAAGTCCGGATTTTGCAGCGTGACACCGGTTTCGACGAAGCCCGACGCCTTCATTTCCAACGCCACGAAGCCCAGCACGCCGTTGTTGAAGATGACGATCTTCACCGGCAGTTTCGCCTGGGTGAGCGTGATGAGGTCACCCATCAACATGGCAAAGCCGCCGTCGCCCGACATCGACACGACCTGCCGACCGGGCTGCGTCGCCTGGATGCCGATCGCGTGCGCCATCGCATTCGCCATCGACCCATGCACCCACGACCCGATCAGCCGGCGTCGGCCATTCATGGCGAGGTAGCGCGCGGCCCAGATCGTCGGCGTGCCGACATCGGCGGTGAACACGGCATCGTCCGCGGCCGTCTCGCTCAGCACGCGGGCGAGGTATTGCGGATGGATCGGCTTCTGGCCCGGTGTTCCGCGCGCAAGGTCGTCGAGGCCGCTGCGCGCCTTGCCGTAATGCGCCAGACTGTCATCCAGGTGACGCCGATCGGTCTTGGTGGTGAGCTTCGGCAGCAGCGCCTCGATCGTGGCGCCCACGTCGCCGACCAGCCCGAGATCCAGCTTGCAGCGCCGCCCGAGGTTCTCCGGCCGGATGTCGACCTGCGCCATCTTCGCCTCGGTCGGCAGGAATTGCTTGTAGGGAAAATCCGTCCCCAGCATCAGCAGAACGTCACAGGCATGCATCGCGGCATAGCCGGACGAGAAGCCGATGAACCCGGTCATGCCGACGTCATACGGGTTGTCGTATTCGACGAATTCCTTGCCGCCGAGCGCGTGCACCATGGGGCTTTTCAGCGTCTCGGCCAGCGTCATCAAGCTGGCATGGGCGCCAGCGCAGCCCCGGCCGCAGAACAGTGTCACCCGTTTGCCGCTGTTGAGCAGGTTGGCGAGCGCGTCGATCTCGGCCTCCGCCGGCCGCACGATCGGGGCCGCCGGCAGCAAGCCTGCGTTCGCCGAGATGCCGCGCTTCGGTGCAGGCTTGAGCCCCACGTCGCCCGGGATCACCACGACGGCCACGCCCCGCTTACCGACGGCGGCGCGTATGGCATTCTCCAGCACATAGGGGAGCTGTGCCGGGTCGGAGACGAGCTCGCAATAATGGCTGCACTCCCGGAACAGCTCCTGCGGATGCGTCTCCTGGAAATAGCCCCCGCCTATCTCACCCGACGGGATTTGGGCGGCGATCGCCAGCACCGGCGTGCGGCTGCGATGCGCGTCGAACAGGCCGTTGATCAAGTGCAGGTTGCCCGGCCCGCACGACCCGGCGCACACCGCCAACTGCCCCGTGACCTGCGACTCACCCGCGGCGGCGAACGCGGCCACCTCCTCGTGACGCACGTGGACCCAGTCGATGGCGTCGCGGTGACGGAGAGACTCCGTCAAGCCGTTCAAGCTATCTCCGACGACGCCATAAATTCGCTTGACGCCAACTTGCACAAGGGTGTCGGCGATGAGATCGGCAACGGTGTTGTCTGCCATTTCGCACTCCATCAAAGGGCCGAGGCGGGAGACGGATGTCTGATTAGTCGGCAAGATAGGCGCGTATCACGATGCACGACAAGGCGGCCGATTAGCCGTTCCAGCCGAGATGGCCAAGAAAATCGCGGGTCCGCTGCGTCGCCGGGTCGTCGAATATCTGGGAGGGAGGGCCTTCTTCCACCACCTGCCCGCGCTTGAACACGACGACGCGATGCGCGACCCGGCGTGCGAAGCTCATCTCGTGCGTGACCACCAACATGGTCATGCCTTCCTCGGCCAATCGCTTCATGACGCTCAGCACCTCGCCCACCGTTTCCGGGTCGAGCGCGGAGGTCGGTTCGTCGAACAGCATCATGTCGGGCTGCATCGCCAGCGCCCGGGCGATCGCCACGCGCTGCTGCTGCCCCCCAGATAGCTTGACCGGCAGGCTAGCCGCCTTGTCCGCCAGCCCGACCTTGTCCAGCAGCGCTTCGGCCTGCGCCCGGGCGGTGCGGCGGTCGGTGCCCAGCACCGTGATCGGCCCGGCGGCCACATTCTCCAGCGCCGTCTTGTGCGGGAAGAGTTCGAAGTTTTGAAACACCATCCCCATCCGCCGGCGCATGCGTGCGAGATCCTTCGGGCGCTTAGGCAGCGCCTCACCCTCGAACACGATGCGGCCGCCGTCGATCGTCTCCAGCCCGTTGGTGCAGCGCAGCAGGGTGGACTTGCCGGAGCCGGAGGGGCCGATCAGGCACACCACTTCGCCACGCTCCACCTGCAGGCTCACCCCGTGCAGGGCGGTGAAGCTGCCGTAGTTCTTGCGCACGCCCTCGTAGCGGACAACTGGACCCGTCATTCGTGCACTCCCATCCGGCGATGGATCCAGTCCACCAGCTTGGCCTGCGGGTAGCCGAGCACCCAGTAGAGCACGGCCATCGCCGTCAGCATCTCCAGCACGTGGAAGGTCTGCGAGCGGATGCGCATCGCGGTGTAGGCCAAGTCACCGACGGCGATCACCGACACGAGCGACGTGTCCTTGAACAACGACACCCAGGTGCTTGCCAATACGGGCAGCACCCGGCGCCACGCTTGCGGCAACACCACCACGCGGAACGCCTCACCGCGGCTCATGCCGAGGGCCAAAGCCGCCTCGGTCTGCCCGGCGCGGATCGAGGCGATGCCGGCGCGGAACGTTTCCGAGTTGTAGGCAGAGACGTTGAAGCACAGTGCGGCGAGCCCGGTGGCGAAGGCGGGCAGCGCCAATCCGGTCAACACCGGCAGCACGTAGAACGCCCAGTACACCACCAGGATCAGCGGCAGGTTGCGGAACAGCTCCACGAAGCAGGTGGCGAGGGCGGCCAGTAGGCGCGAGCGCGATAGCCGCATCAGCGCCAGCACGATGCCGCACGGGACCGCGATCGCCATGGTGATGACCGTTAGCGCCACGGTGATGCCGACACCCTGCAACAGCGCCGGCCAGTTCTGCCAGACGACGGACCAGTCGAGCTTCACGAGCGGCCGAGCGGTGCCAGGCGGCGATACAGCAGGTCCACCCCCGATGTGACGGGGAAGATCAAGATGAAGTAGATGGCCATCGCGGTAGTGAACACCTCGACCGGGTGGTAGGTGTTGGCCGCGACCGAGTCCGAGCGGCGCATCAGCTCCGGCACCGCGATCACGGCGGCAATGGCGGTGTCCTTGATCGTGACCGAGAGGACGGAACCGAACGCCGGCAGCATCCGCACCATCGCTTGCGGCAACACGACCGTCCGCACGACCTGGGCGCGGCTCATGCCCAGAGCGAGCCCGGCGCGGGTTTGGCCTGGCATAACGCCCTCCACGCCTGCGCGCACGATCTCGGCCACGTAGGCGGCGAGGTGGAGGGTGAGAGCGATCAGGGCTGACATGAACGGTGGCACGTTGATCCCGGCCACCAGGGGAAAGGCGAAATACATCCAGACCAGCACGACCAGCACGGGGATCGCGCGCATGGTGTCGATGTAGAACACCAGCACGGGCCGCAGCCAGCGCGGGCCGTACAACCGGCCCATCGCTACCAGCCCGCCAGCCACGAAGCTGCACGCAGCCGAGCTGGCGGCGAGCAGCAACGTGACGCCGACGCCGCCTAGCAGGAATCTCCAGGCGTCGAAGACCGGTCCGAAATCGAGGTCCAAGGCTTACGCCTCACATGGTGCCGATCACCTTCTGCTCGTCGGCCTCGGTCTGCGGGTGCAGCGCTTTGGTCACCGCCTGCAGCCAGGCGAGGAACACCGGCTGGTTCTTGTCGATCGCGGAGCCGACCTCGGTCATCTGCTCCTTGCTGTCCTGGCAGTTGTTCTCGCGCGGCAGGGCCTCCAGCCCCTTCACCTTGCGGTGCAGCGCCACCCAGGGCACGCGGTTGATCGGACTGACATCGGCCCGCCGGGTCATCAGTTCCTCCAGCGGCACCGCGGTGCCGGCGGTGGTGACGCCGCGCAGGTTCGCGTGGGGGAAGCGCTTCTTCACCCAGTTCTCCTCGCCGCCGCCGATGAAGTAGGCAATGGTGACGTCCGGCTTGTCGAAATCGTCGACCGACTTGGCACCGCTCACCTTAGGATTGTCCGCACGCCCGATCATGCACAGCGCTGTCCCGGAGTAGGTGACGAAATCCACCACCTTCTCCCGCTCCGGCGTGACCGATAGCGGGGAGATGGTGATGTCCACCTGGTTGGACGCCAGCACCGGCACCTTCGTCTCGTGCGATACGGGCACCGGCTCGAGCTTCACGCCGAGCTGCTTGGCGTAATCCTCCGCCAGCATCCACGCCGGGCCAGCCCAGGCGGGGCCGCTGCCGGATGTGTTCTCCACCAGCCAAGGCGGGTTGGACAGCACGCCCGCGCGCAGCACCCCTGCCTTGCGGATCGCGTCGACGCGGGGGCTGGCACCAGGCGCGGGGGCGGCCGGCAGGTCGTCCGCGCGCGCGGTCCCCGCCAGCAGGCAGGCGCTCGCGAGCAGCATCGCCGCGAGCCGGCGTATGGTCGGTGCCGCGAACCGGCGTGTGGTCGGTATGGATGGCATCCGGAACCCTCCCATTCGCTCCCGCCGAGTTGGCAGAGCTTTATTGACCACGATCAAAGCAGCTAGTATCCAAGGATACAAGTAGGGACTGGCGATCGCGGGCGACTTGGACGGCTTAGGCCTGCCCTTCGCGTTCGCCTTCGACGAATAACCCAAGGGGAGCACCACCAAGTGACCGAACGCCGGACTATGCTACGCTACGCCCTCGCCGCCACCGCCGTGTTCGCGTTGGGGATGAGCAGCGCCACCGCACAAACGCCGAGCGTGCTGCAGCAGATCATCTCGCGCGGGACGATCCGCATCGCCGTGCTGCCCAGCCTGCCGCCGTACAGCCGGGTCACGCCGGCCGGCACGCCCGAGGGTTACGACATCGACGTCGCCAAGCGCCTGGCGGACGCGTTGAAGGTGAAGCCAGAATTCGTCGTCACCGACATCCCCGGCCGTGTCACCTCGCTGCAGACGCACAAGGTGGACGTGACCATCGCCGACTTCACCCGCAACGTGGAGCGCTCGCTCACCATCGCCTTCACCGATCCGTACCTGGTCACCACCATGCGCATGCTGGTGCCCGAGAACGCCAAGTGGAAATCCATTGCCGACATGGGTGATGGTGACGGCATCCGCGTTGCGATCTCCCGCGGCGGCACGGCCGAGCACGCCGTTCCCGCCGCCGTGCCCAAGGCCACGCTGGTGCGCTTCAACACCCAGGCCGACGAGATGAGCGCGCTGCTCTCTGGCCAAGCCGATGCGATGGCGGAAGACGATTTCTACAACACCCAGGCGGTGAAGGACCGGCCCGGCAAGCTTCGCCAGTTGGACGGCTCGCTGGCACGGGCGGAGATCGCGATCGGGCTGCCGCCGGGTGACCCCGACTTCACCCGCGTGCTGAACCTGTTCGTCGAGCAGCTCAATGCGTCCGGCGACAATGCCAGGCTGTTCAAGCAGTGGTTCGGTTTCGACCAGCCCGCGATCGAGGCGCATTTCTAGCCGCGCCATGGGCTACACGTTCACCCTCCGCGCGATCTACCCCTATCTCGGCGACCTATGGCGGGCCGCCGGGGTGACGCTGGCGTTGTCGTTGCTCGCGATCGGGATCAGCATCGTGCTGGGGGCGGGGGTGGCGGTGCTGCGGCGCAGCCGGTCACGTCTGCTGCGCATCGTAGGCACCGCCTATGTGGAGGTCATGCGCAATACTCCGCTGCTGGTGATCCTGTACGTGATCTACTTTGCCGGACCGGCGATCGGCATCCGCCTGTCCTCGTTCAACGCGGCGTTGATCGGCCTGTCGGTGAACAGTGCCGGCTACATGGCCGAGATCCTGCGCGCCGGGCTGATCGCGGTGGCACCGGGCCAGTTCGAGGCCGCGCAGGCGCAAGGCTTCACCGCCCTGCAGGCCTTCCGCTACATCGTCCTGCCGCAGGTATTCCGTACCATCTACGCGCCGCTCGGCAACCAGGTGATCGCGGTGATCCTCGCCTCCTCGCTCGCGTCGGTGATCGCGCTGAACGAGGTCGCGTCGTGGATGGAGACCGTAGGTTCGACGTCATTCCGGTTCTTCGAGACCTTCACGGTGGCGGCTGCGGTTTACCTGGTGCTCTGCCAGGCGGTGAACCTCGCGCGGATCGGCGTCGGCCGGCTGCTGTTCCGCCAGGATGCACCCGCTCGATGACCGAGAACTGGCTCATCTACTGGCCACTGCTGCTGCGCGCTGCCGGCATCACCCTGTGGCTATCCTGGCTGGCCGTGCTGCTGGGCGCGGTAGGCGGCACGCTGTTGGCTTTGCTGCGCACCTCGCGCTGGCGCGTGCTGCGGCTGGTGGCGCTGCTCTACACCGAGTTCTGGCGCTCGGTGCCGATTCTGATCGTGATGTTCTTCTGCTATTTCGGTGTGCCTTTGGTGCTGGGGATTGACGTCTCCACCTTCGCCGCGGCCACGGTCGCGCTCGCTCTGCACGCCAGCGCCAGTATGGCCGAAGTGGTGCGCGCCGGCATCGAGAGCGTCGGGCGTGGCCAATGGGAAGCCGCACAATCTGCCGGGATGAGTCGGGTGCAGGTCATGCGCCACGTGGTCGCTCCGCAAGCGATCCGCGTGATCCTGCCGCCCTCCGTCGGCGTGTTCATCACAACCTTGAAGGAGAGCTCGCTCGCCTCCGTCATCGGCTATATCGAGTTGACCAAGACCGACCTGCTGATCCGTGATTCTACCGGCGGCGGGTTCGGGCCGCTGCTCGGTTTGGCCGTGCTGTATTTCCTTATCAACTACGCCATCTCGCTCGGCGGCGGCGCGCTGGAGCGGCGCTTCCATGTTGGGCGGCGGTCGGACCTGGTCGGAGCCATGACATGACGCCCGTCCTGCAACTCGAGTCCGTGGTCAAGCGGTTCGGCTCCCGCACCATCCTGGACGGCGTCAGCCTAACCGTGCAACCCGGTGAGATCGTCTGCTTCGTCGGGCCCTCTGGCACGGGCAAATCGACGCTGCTGCGCTGCGTGAACGGGCTGGAGCCGATCCAAGGTGGCCAAATCCGGTTCGAGGGTGAAGCCGTGCTCCCCCGCAGCATCGGCGCAGTGCGCAAGCGCGTCGGCATGATCTTCCAGCAGTTCAACTTGTATCCGCACATGACCGCGCTGCAGAACGTGATGCTGGCGCCGATGGTGGTGCACAAGCAGGGTCGTGCGGCCGTGGAAGCCCGGGCGCGAGACCTGTTCGACAAGGTGCGGCTGTCCCACCGCATCAATGCCTACCCGGCACAGCTATCCGGCGGCGAGCAGCAGCGCGTGGCGATCGCGCGCGCGTTGTGCGCCGAGCCGCATTTGCTGATGTTCGACGAGCCGACGTCCGCGCTCGACCCGGAGACCGTGGGCGACGTGCTCACCGTGATGAAGGACCTGGCGCAGGAAGGCCGCACCATGTTGGTCGTAACGCACGAGATCCGCTTTGCTGCGGACGTGGGAACACGGATGGTGTTCATGGAGGCAGGCAAGATCGTCGAGGACGGCAACCCGCGCGCGATGGTGGCAGGCGCCGAGACGGAGCGCGCAAGGCAATTCCTAAGCACGATTGGAAGGGGATAGACATTCCCTACCCCCCTGAAGGCTCTTGATGGCCAAGCTTGCCAATTCCGCCAAGATGGCACTCCGGCCCACCGGCCAGCAGGTCTATGAGGATCTGCACGGCCAAATCGTGCGCGGTGCCCTACGACCCGGTGCGACCCTCTCGGAAACCAAGGTTGCCGACAGCTACGGCCTCAGCCGAACCCCGGTGCGCGAGGTGTTCTGGCGCCTCGGCGAGGATGGTTTCCTCCGCGTCATCCCCCAAGTCGGGACCTTCGTCGCCCCCATCAACATTCCCGCCGTCTACGACAGCCAGTTCGTGCGCGAGACGCTGGAATGCCGCGCCATCACCGACGCCGCAGCCAGGGCGACCGACGTCACCGTGCGAATCCTGAACGCCCTGCTGGACGATCAGGCCACGGCCTTGGGCAAGCAGGATTTCCGCCGCTTCTTCGCCCTGGACGAGGCGATGCACCGGACACTGATGATGATCGCCGACCGCCCCTTCGTCTGGCAGGTCATCACCGGGGCCAAGGCGCAACTCGACCGTGTGCGCTTTCTCTCGCTGGAAGAAGGCGAGTGGCCCGGCATGATCATGGCGCAGCACCGCGAGATCGTGGACCGTGTGGCGGCGCATGACGCGACTGGGGCCGAGCGGATCATGACGGCGCATCTCCGGACCGCCTTCGCCGCCATCGGCCGGATCGCGGCCGCCCATCCCGACTTTTTCGAAGGTCAGGATCCTCGTGAACACCCGGAAGGAACAGCCTAATGGAACAGACCTGGCGCTGGTGGGGGCCAAACGATCTCATCACCCTGTCAGACATCTGCCAGATCGGTGCGACGGGTATCGTCACGGCCCTGCACGATATTCCGACCGGCGCGGTGTGGACGGCGGACGCGATCGCCGAGCGCAAGCGGATCATCGAGGCCGACCGTAGCCTCGGCCTACGCTGGGCCGTGGTTGAGAGCGTGCCGGTGCACGAGAGCATCAAGCTCGCCGAGGCGGGTGCCGGGCCGTACTACCAGGCCTATCGCGATACGCTGCGCAATCTGGGCGAGGCGGGCGTGGACACGGTCTGCTACAACTTCATGCCCGTGCTGGACTGGGCCCGCACCCAATTGCGCCACCCTCGTCCCGGCGGCGCCACCGCCCTGCGCTACAACGCGCACGAGTTCGCCGCCTTCGACATGTGCATGCTCGCGCGCCCGGATGCAGAGGCCGATTGGGCGCCCGAGGTGGTGGAGCAGGCACGGCGCTGGTTCGCCTCGGCGACGGAGGAGACGAAGGGGGCACTGCTGGCCACGATCATGGCTGGGTTGCCCGGTGCTTTCGACCGCTACGGCATTGCGGAACTTCGCACCATGCTGGGTCGCTACCAGGGCGTGGATCATGCCAAGCTGCGGGCCAATCTACAGCGCTTCCTCGAGGAAGTGGTGCCGACGGCGGAGCAGGCGGGGGTGCGGCTGTGCATCCACCCGGACGACCCACCGCGCCCGCTGCTCGGCCTGCCGCGCGTTACCTCCACGGCAGAAGATATCGCGTTCATTCTCGATGCGGTGCCGTCCGCTGCGAACGGACTGACGCTGTGCACCGGCTCGCTCGGGGCGCGGCCGGCGAACGACCTGCCGGCGATTGCGTCGCGCTTTGCCGACCGGATCCACTTCGTGCATTTGCGTAACGTGCGCAATGACCCGGACGGCTCGTTCATGGAGGCGGATCACTTGGCGGGCGATACGGACATGGTGGCGGTCGTGCAGGTGCTGCTAGCCGAGCAGCGGCGGCGGCAGGCGGCGGGGGATGCGCATTGGCGGCTGCCGTTCCGTCCCGATCATGGGCACGAGATGCTGGACGATATCGGCAAGCCACATCATCCCGGCTATTCGGCGATCGGGCGCATGCGGGGCTTGGCAGAAATCCGCGGGGTGATGATAGCCGTCGCGAAGCAGGGGAGCTATCCGCTGTGATGGCTCGACCGCTTCGCCCTCTCTCGTGCTTCACGGGTGAGGGCCGGGGTGAAGGCCGCTGGGCTGCCAACACCGAGTACGCAGCGGCACGCGCACCCCGGCCCTCTCCCGCCCGCGGGAGAGGGAGAAGAAAGCACGGGGTGCCTTGCGAATGAGCCGGCTTTCGGCCGCCATGCTCGATGCCTTACCGGCCGGCGTCGGTCGCCCGCGCTACGACCGTCGTGCTGTGACGAGTGGGATCGTGCATCTCGGCATCGGCGCGTTCCACCGGGCGCACCAAGCCGTCTACACCGATGCCGTGCTCGCGGCGGGGGACATGCGTTGGGGCATCACCGCCGCTAGCCTGCGCAGCGCCGATACGCGGGATGCATTGGCACCGCAGGACGGGCTGTATACGCTCAACATTCGCGGCGAGACGGACCAATTGGCAGTGATCGGCAGCGTGTTGCGCGTGTTGGTGGCACCCGAAAACCCACGCGCCCTGCTCGATGCACTTTGCGCGCCGGCGACCGCGATCGTCAGCCTCACCGTCACCGAAAAGGCGTATTGCCGGGACCCGGCGACCGGCGCGCTGGATGCGAAGCACCCCGACATCGTGCACGATCTCGCACATCCGGACGCGCCACGGTCCGCCCTCGGGCTGTTGGCTGCAGCGATCGCGCGGCGGCGGGCGGAGGGCGTGGCGCCGTTCACGGTGCTGTGCTGCGACAACCTGCCCGCGAACGGCCACGCCGTGCATCGCGTGCTGACCGAGTTTGCGCGGTTGCGCTCGCCGGATTTCGGCGCGTTCGTAGCGGGGGAGATCGGCTGCCCGGACACGATGGTGGACCGCATCGTGCCGGCCACTACGGACGACGACCGTGCGCGCGTGGCGGCAGGGCTCGGCATGACGGATGCGTGGCCCGTGATCGCCGAGCCGTTCACCCAATGGGTGATCGCCGACCGCTTTTCCGCCGGCCGCCCCGGATGGGAGGCAGCGGGGGCCACGATGGTGCAGGACGTGGCGCCGTTCGAGGCGATGAAGCTGCGGCTGCTGAACGCCAGCCATTCCGCGCTGGCCTATCTCGGCTTTCTCGCCGGCAAGGAGACGGTGGCCGATGCAATGGCCGATCCGGGCCTCGCCGACTTTGCCGCACGCGTGATGGATGATGCAACGCCCACGCTGGCGCTCCCGGCGGGGACGGATGTGGTTGGCTACAAGCGCTCCCTGCTCGAGCGTTTCCGCAACGCGGCGCTGCGCCACCGCACCTGGCAGATCGCGATGGACGGCACGCAGAAATTGCCGCAGCGCATTCTCGGCACCATAGCGGACCGCTTGGCCGCCGGGCTGCCGATCGACACGCACGCGCTGGTGGTTGCGGGATGGATGCGGTTCGCGGCGGGCGTGGACGAGGCAGGGCGGCCGATCGACGTGCGGGACCCGAAAGCGGCGGAGTTGGCCGCCATCGCGAAGTCTGCGGGCCCGGTGGCGGATCGATTGGCACCCGCGCTGCTGGATTTACCGGATGTTTTTGGTGCGCTGGGCCAGGACGGGCGTGTGCGTGCCGCGGTGACGGCGGCGCTCGCCCGGCTGTATGCCGTCGGCGCCGCCCGGGCGGTGCTGGCGTGACGATTCGGGTCGCCTCGATCGGCGAGTGCATGATCGAATTGCGGGAGCGGCCTGACGGGTTGCTGCAACGCAGCCACGGTGGCGACACACTGAATACAGCCGTCTACCTCGCACGGCTTGGCATAGGCGTGGACTACGTGACCGCGCTCGGCGACGATCCCTGGAGCGACGAGATGCTGGCGCGCTGGGTGGAGGAGGGCGTGGGGACCAGCCTGGTGCAACGCCTGCCGGGCCGGCTGCCGGGGCTATACATCATCGAGACGGATGCGCGCGGGGAAAGGCGTTTCCTATATTGGCGGGATAGTGCCGCCGCGCGGCAGCTCTGGGACCATCTGGACCCGGCGTCCCTCGCGCCGTTCGGGGTCATCTACCTGTCCGGCATCACGCTCTCGATCTACGACGTCACCGCCCGGATGCGGCTGTTCGAGGCGCTCGAGGCATGCCGCGGCCGCGGTGCGCGTGTGGCGTTCGACACGAATTTTCGTCCGCGCGGCTGGCCCGACCCGGCGGTTGCGCGGCAATTGTATGACCGGATGTTCGCCTTGGCGGACGTGGTGTTGGCATCGGCGGAGGATCTGCAACTGCTGTTCGGCGACGCGGGAGAGGCTGCCTTGCTGCACCACGCGCCGGGGCGGGAGATCGTGCTGAAGCTCGACGAACCCGCGTCTCGCGTGATGTTCGAGGGGGCTGACGTGCTAGTGAGCGCCGACCCGGGCGGACCCGTCGTGGACACCACGGCGGCGGGAGACAGCTTTTCCGCCGCCTACCTCGCCGCTCGGTTACGAGGAGAGAGCCCGGTGCAAGCAGCACGGGCGGGGCACGCGCTGGCAGGCGTCGTCGTGGGCTATCCCGGTGCCATCATGCCGCTTACCGCAATGCCAGAGTACTAGTTCACCGCTTTCAAGGAGCGCCTCCGTGCTGACGGTTATGATGTAGGGGGGCTTTGGACCACCAACCGGAGAAAGGTGGTGGGCTGAAGCCCACCCTACGTCCGGAGCAGTTCGAAGGTATCGCTGTATCACCTGGGCGGCAGCTTCACCTTGAAGATCGTGAACGGGCCGGAGCGGGGGAGGTCGTTGCGGAAGGCCACCTCGTTCAAGTGCGAGTCACTGATGTACAGATCGCCGCCGCTGATAGCGAAGCCGTCGGCCCAATGCAGCATGCCGGGCGCCTGCACGAAGATGCGGGATACGAGGTGCGCGCCGTGGAGGGTGAGGGCGATGACGGTGCTGTGCTCGACGTCGCCGGCGAACAGCGTACCCTGACCATCCATGATCAAGCCGCCGCTCAATCCGGCACTGCCGAGGTATTGCACGCGGGTCGACAGCGCCGCCGGGCTGAGCGCGGCGTCGCGCAATGCGGCCGTGGGCACGCGCCAATAATTGTGATCGGTCAGCGGGCGGTAATACAGCCACTGCCGGTCGGGCGAGAGCGCGATGCCGTCGGTCTGTATGACGACGGGGCTACCGTCCGGCCGCAACGCCTGTTGGTCGCCGATCATCAAATGTTGCTTCGGATCCGCCACCGCCGACTTGTCACCAGACAGGACCAGGCGTGACTTGCCGGACCGCAGATCCAGCACGACCAGCCCGCCGCGACCGCCCGCAGCGGTGAGGTATGCCGTCTGATTGGGCACGTCGACGCGCACGTCGTTGAGGGCATTGCTGACGTCGATCGTACCGTCGAACGTGTAAGTGCGGATCGGTTGGTTGGTCGTGAGATCGAACTCGACCAACTTGGGCGGGATTGCGTCGCCGGGTTTCGCGATGCCGGTGTCCAGCGCCCATAAATGGTCGGCGCTGTCGTCCCAAAGGGCTTGCACGAGGCCCCACTCGGGCTTGCCATCCGGCGCCGGACGCACGGTGTTCCACGCCATGTCTGGATAGGGCGTGAGTTGGCCGGTCTTGGTGTCGACCTCCACCATGCTGAGGCCGGAGTGGGCTCGCGCCGTTGGGGCGGTGGCGAAGACGCGGCCGGATTTGGAAACGCCGATGCCGACCAGGGGGAAATCGTCGCCGAACTGATGGACGACGGTCAGCGCCGGTCCTATAGCTCCCGGGGTCGCCGCGAGCGCCGATCCCGCTGGCAGCAAGGCCGTGAGCATCAGCCCTGCGAGGCTAGAACGTATGTGGTGGCGGCCTGACATCATCTTGGTCTCCCTGATTGGCCGTTTGCCGGCCTGAAGGTATAAAGTACGCCCTATGGTTCACGCACCAAACTTGACCCGCCGCGTCCTCCCTTTCCTCCTTGCCGGAGTTTTCGCCGCCACCATGACCGAATCAGCACAAGCTCAGACCGTCACACTCCCGTCCGGCGTCAAATACACCGACGAGGTCGTCGGCACCGGGCCGCAGCCCACGGCCGGGCAGACGGTGACGGTGCACTACACCGGCTGGCTGGACGACAACGGCAAGCCGGGCCGCAAGTTCGATAGCTCGCGCGACCGCGGTCAGCCGTTCAGCTTCACGATCGGCGCCGGGCAGGTGATCGCCGGGTGGGACCAGGGCGTAGCCACCATGCATGTCGGCGGCAAGCGCACGCTGATCATCCCGCCGGAGTCCGGTTATGGCAGCCGCGGCGCCGGTGGCGTGATCCCACCGAACGCCACGCTGATCTTCGACGTCGAACTGCTCGGCGTGCGCTGAGCCGTCCGGTGCGGACGGCGTCCCTCCTGGCTCTGGCCGCTTGCGTGGCCGGGCTGGGGGTGATCGCGTCGGTCGCGCGTGCGGCCGATCCCGATGCGTTGTGGAAGATCGTGCATGGGCGATGCGTGCCCAACGCCGAGTCCGGCGGCCCGGCGCCCTGCGCGGAGGTCACGGCGGAGTGGGCGGTGCTGAAGGACATCAACGGCGCCACCCAGTTCCTGCTCATCCCGACCGAGCGCGTGACCGGCATCGAGAGCCCTGCCATTCTCGCCCCCACCGCGCCCAACTACTTCGCTGGGGCGTGGGAGGCGCGTCACTATGTGTCGGAGCGGGCGGGGCATTTGCTGCCCCGGGAGGATTTCGCCCTCGCCATCAACCCGCCGAGCGCGCGCAGCCAGGAGCAGCTGCACATCCATATCGACTGTATCCGACCGGACATCCGCGACGCCTTGCACGGCGTGACGGTGGGCGATCGCTGGGCGATGCTGCCGGATGCGCTGGCCGGGCAGCGCTACTCGGCGGTACGGATCGATCAGCAGCAACTGAGCGTAAATCCATTCCAATTGCTTGCCCAGGATATGCCGGGGGCAAGGCAGGCGATGGGGCAATACACTCTGGTTCTCGCCGGCACGCCGGCCGGGTTCATTCTTCTCGCCGGGCACGTGGGCGCCGATGGGAAGGGCCACGGCGAGGATTTGGAGGACCACGCGTGCGCCGTCGCCCATGCGGTAGGGCCAAGTTAGGGCGGGCGCTTTCGAGCGTAGGGTGGGCTCCTTCAGCCCACCACCTTTGCCGCCGCTGGTGGGCTATAGGAGCCCACCCTACAAGATAATTCAAGAATACAGGCGTTTACAGCGCCATGCAGAGCCTCTGCGCATCGTAGATCGCCGCGTGCACGCCGCGGCTGGTAACGGCATCACCGATCCGGTGCAGTTCGAACGCGCCCTCCGGTACCGACTGCTGTTGCGGGGCGCCCGTCAGTAGCCGGTCGATATCCGTGACCCCGCCGTTGCAGGATCCCGGCCGGAGCCCGGCGAACACTTCGTCCACCGGCACCGTGCCGTGCTCCACGATCACTTGCGCCGCCGACAGCTCCAGCGTCTCGCCGGTCAACTCGTGCTTGAAACTCGCAACCAGGCGGTTGCCGGCGGGTCGCACGTGCTGCAACGCATGGTCGATGGTCACGCGGACGCCACGCTGGGCGAAGCGCTTCCGGTAGACGACGCGGCTGTTGTACTCCATCTCGGCGCCGACCATGTCGTCCAGCGTGACGAATTGGACAGTGCGGCCGTGCTCGGCCAAATGCAGCGCGCACGAGACCGCCTGGTGCCGCCCCATGCCGTCATAGACCAGCACGTCGTCCTTGGCGGAGGAGGCGTTGGACAGCACGTCCCAGGTGGTGGTGCAGTGCTCGCCGCCATCCAGCCAGGCCGTGTCCGGTTGCCCGCCGGTCGCCACGATCACGGCGTCCGGCCGTTCGGCGCGCACATCGTCGTCGGTGGCCCAACTATCCAGCCGCACCTCCACGCCAAGGCGGGCCAGTTCCGCCGCGCGCCAGTCCACGATCGCGATCAGGTCGCGCCGCCAGGTGGCGCGGGTTGCCAGCAGCAATTGGCCGCCCAGCTTCGGCCCGGCCTCGAACAGCACCACCTTGTGCCCGCGTTCCGCCGCGGTCCGCGCCGCCTCCAGCCCGCCCGGGCCGCCGCCCACGACGACGATCTTGCGGCCGGGCCGGGACGCGGGCGGGATCACCTGCGGCATGGTCTGCTCGCGGCCGGTGGCCGGGTTATGGATGCAATTGGTCTTCTTGTACATGCAATAGGACGCGCCTACGCAGGGGCGGATGCGTTCTTCCTCGCCGCGCATCAGCTTGTTCACGATCTGCGGGTCTGCCATGTGCGCGCGGGTCATCGCCACCATGTCGAGCAGCCCCTCGGCAATGGCGTGCCGGGCCGACGCGATATCGGGGATGCGCGCGGCATGGAACACCGGCAGCCGGGTCTCCCGCTTGAAGGCGCCGACCTTTGCGAGGAACGGCGTCAGCGGCTGCGACATGCCGGGCATGTTGTGCTCCGACAGCGCCAGGTCGGTATCCATGCGGCCGAAAATGGCGTTGAAGAAATCGAGGTGGCCCTCCGCCTCGAACAGCCGCGCCAGGCGCACGCACTCGTCGAAGTCGATGCCGTCGTTGTCGCCGGTGAACCCCGTGTCCTCGTCGACGACGAAGCGGATGCCGACGAGGAAATCGTCGCCGACGCGCTTGCGGATCGCCTCGTGCACCATCAGCCCGAAGCGTGCCCGGTTCGCCGTCGAGCCGCCGAACGCGTCGGTGCGGCGGTTGGTGCGCGGGGAGAGGAACTGCCCGATCAGGTGGCCGCCGGTCACCGTTTCCACCCCGTCCAAACCGCCCTCCTTGCAGCGCAGCGCCGCGTCCGCGTAGTGCGCGACGATGCGGTCGATGTCGCCGCGGTCCATCTCTCGCGGGACGTCGCGATGCCGGGTTTCGCGGATCGCGGAGGGGCCGAGCGTGGGCAGCCAATTTGTCCCCGCCGAGGTGGCTCGGCGGCCGAGATGGGAGATCTGGCACATGATCGCCGCCCCCGCGTCGTGGATACGGCCGGAAAAGCGTTGCAGATGCGGGATGATCTCGTCGGTCGAGACGTTGATTTGACCGCCACCCCAGCTCGAGTCAGCCGACACCATGGACGAGCCGCCGAACATGGTCAGCGCGATCCCGCCGCGCGCCTTCTCCTCGTGGTAGCGCTGATAGCGTTCGAGCGGCATGCCGCCGACGTCGAGGGTCGAGGCGTGGCTGGTGCTCATGACCCGGTTGCGCAGCACCACGTGCTTGATGCGCAGCGGCTGTAGCAGCGGGTCGCGGGATGGGTCGCGCTTGCCCTTCTCTCCCTCTCCCGCGGGCGGGAGAGGGCCGGGGTGAGGATGCGAAGGCCCGCCGAGGCTTATGTCGGTGCCCGAAGCGGCCCTCACCCCAGCCCTCTCCCGTGAAGGACGGGAGAGGGAGTTACCAATTTCGGGTGCGCTCATGAAGTTTCCTTGATCGTCGCCCGCTCGGCCGGTGCGAGCGGAGCTTGCAAGGCCAGCAGGTTGGCCTCGGGGTGGCAGCAGCGGATCTCGGCGCCACGGGCCATGTGGCGCACGGGGGTGGGGACGGTGTCGCAGGTGCCGGGGATGCGCACGTCGCAGCGGGCGTAGAACGCGCAGGTCTCCAGCAACTGGAGCGGGACGCTGCCCGGCTCCGGTGCTTCGCGCTGGCGCAGACCGTCCAGCCAGCCGATCCGCAGTTCTGGCACGGATGCGGCGAGCAGGGCGGAATAGGGGTGCACCGGCCCGCGCGCGTCGACGGGGCGTCCGCCGCTTTCCACCGGGCGGCCGGCATACATCACCATCACCTCGTCGGCGACGGCGCGCACCGTGTTCAGGTCGTGGCTGATGAACACCATCGCAATGCCCAGCGTGCGTCGCAGCTCCGCCAGCAGGTCGAGCACCGCGGCGCCGACCACCGTGTCCAGCGCGGAGGTCACCTCGTCGCAGATCAACACGGCCGGGTCGGCGGCCAGGGCGCGTGCCAGGTTGACCCGCTGTTTCTGCCCGCCCGACAGCTCCGCCGGAAGCCGCGACGCGAGCGAGGCTGGCAGCCGCACCATGTCCAGCAGCGCCGCCACGCGGCGCCGCCGGGCCTCGCCGGCCAGGCCGTGGTAGAATTGCAGCGGACGCTCCAGCAGGCGGCCGACGCTGTGCGCCGGGTTCAGCGCGGTGTCGGCGGATTGGAACACGATCTGCACGGTTTGCAGCTGCGCCCGCGTGCGGTCGGCGGCGGCGGGTTTGAGCGGCGTGCCGTTCAGGCGCACGGTGCCCGAGGCGGCCGGCAGCAAACCCGTCAGCACCCGCGCCAGCGTGCTCTTGCCCGAGCCGGACTCGCCGATCACGCCCAGCACGGCGCCGGGTGCCAGCCGCAGGTTGACGTCGCGCAGCACCGGCAGGCCGTTCGGACCGCCGTAGCGGGCGGATAATCCCTGCGCCTCCAACACGGGCGGCACGTCGGACGCGGGCGGCAGCGGCGGTGGCGAGTGGGACGGGACGGCATCCAGCAGCAGCTTGGTATAGTCGTTCACCGGGGCGCGCAGGATCTGCGCAATGCGCCCGCTCTCCTGCATGCGGCCGTGCTGCAACACGACCACGCTGTCGGCCATCTGCGCGACCACGGCCAGGTCGTGCGACACATACACCGCCGTCGTGCCGCGCCCGCGCACCGCCCGGCGGAATGCGCGCAGAACCTCCACTTGCGTCGTGACATCGAGCGCGGTGGTCGGCTCGTCCAGGACCACCAGTTCCGGGTCGGCCATCAACGCCATCGCGGCCATGACGCGCTGCAATTGGCCACCCGAGACCTGGTGCGGATAGCGCCGCCCGATCGCCACCGGGTCGGGCAAGGCCAGTTCCTCGAACAGGCCGTGCGCCTTCTGCTCGGCCGCCGCGCGCGGCAGCAGGCCGCGGATCACGGAGCCCTCGGTCACCTGGTCGATCAGGCGGTGCGCCGGGTTGAACGAGGCGGCGGCGCTCTGCGCGATGTAGGTGACCCGGCGGCCGCGGAAATCGGCGACCCCGTCCGGTGGCAGGTGCAATGCGTCCACGCCGCCGACGCTCACCCGTCCGGCGCGGACCCGGCAGCCCCGCCGCACGTAGCCCAGCAGCGCCAGCGCGGTGGTGGTCTTGCCCGAGCCGGACTCGCCGATCAGCGCCAATACTTCGCCGGGTGCGACCGTGAAACCGACGCCCTGCACGATGTCCGCCTCGACCCCGGCCTGGTTGCGGGCGGCGACGCACAGGTCCTCGACGATGACGGTGGCCGACATCAGGCGTGCCCGTCCGGACGGCGGCCGGCGAAGCTGTCGATCACCATGTTGACCGCGATCGTCAGCGTCGCGATCGCCACGGCCGGGACGACCACGGCCGCAGCGGCCTCGTAGAGGCCGTCCATGTTCTCCCGCACCAGCGCGCCCCAGTCGGCGTTGGGCGGTTGGATGCCGAGCCCGAGGAAACCCAGGCTGCTCAGCAGCAGCACGGCGAACACGAAACGCAGGCCGAAATCGGTCAGCACCGGCAGCACCATGTTGGGCCAGATCTCGTGCAGCACGATGTAGGTGTTGCCTTCGCCGCGGGCGCGCGCGACCTGGATGAATTCCATCGCGTTCACGTCCACCGCCAGCGAACGGGCGATCCGGAACGAGCCGGGCACGTAGCTGAACGCGATCAGCCCCACCAGCACCGGCAACGACGAACCGAGTGCCGCCACGATGACGAGGGCGAACATCAGATGCGGAATGGAGATGAACGTGTCGGCCGTGCGGCTGATCAGCCCGTCCCACCAGCCGCCGCGCACCGCCGCCAGGATACCGAGCAGCGTGCCGCACGTGCATGCCAGCGCCGTGGCCAGCAGCGACGCACCGAGCGAATAGCGCGCGCCGTAGATGACCCGGCTCAGCATGTCGCGGCCCAGGTAGTCCGTGCCTAACGGCGCCACGGCAGAGGGCGGCGACAGCATGCCCGCGCGCAGGATCTGCCCCGCCGGATGCGGCGCCACGAACGGCGCCAGCAGCGCCGCCGATGCCCAGAGCACGACGATCGCCAGGCCGATCCAGCCGGCGGTGCGGGAGCGCCTCATCCGTGCCGCAGCCGCGGGTTGGACAGGACGGAGACGGTGTCTGCAATCAGCACCAGGAGCAGATAGGCGGCGCAGAAGATCATCGCGCAGGATTGGATCAACGGCATGTCGCGCGTCGCCACCGCGTCCACCATCAGCTTGGCCAGGCCGGGATAGTTGAAGATGACTTCCACGATGATCACGCCGCCCAGCAGCGACGAAAGGCTCAGTGCCGCCGCATTGGCGATCGGGCCGGCCGCGTTGGGCAGCGCGTGCCGCAGCACGATCCGCGCCTGGCCGATGCCTTTCAGCCGTGCCATCTCGACGTAGCTCGAATCCAGCACGCCGACGAGGGCCGCCCGCGTCATGCGCGACATCTGCGCGACCACGCCGAGGCACAGCGTGATCACGGGCAGGGTGAAGCCTTGCAGCAGCCCGCCGAACGAGCTGACCCGGCCGCTGGAGATGGCGCGGAACCAGTGGAGTTGCACCGCGAACACGATCACCGCGACGGTCGCGATCAGGAAGTCCGGCACCGAGATCGCGGCGATGGACGCCGTGGCAACGCCGCGATCGAGCAGGGAGCCGCGCCATACCGCCGCTGCTATCCCGAGCGCCAGCGCCACCGGGACCGCGACCAGGGCGGTCAACGCCGCGAGGAACAGCGAAGCGCCGAGCCGGGGCCCGATCATCTCGGCCACCGGCACCCGGGTGACGAGCGAGATGCCCGGATCACCGGTGAGCAGGCCGCCGAGCCAGTGAACATAGCGCAACGGCGCGGGGTCGTTGGCGTGCAGGGCGGCGCGTAAGGCGGCGGCGGCGTCCGCGGTGGAGGCCTGGCCCAGCATCGTCTCGGCGATGTCGCCGGGCAGCAGGTTGGTGCCGATGAACACGACGAGCGAGATCGCGAGCAGCGTGATGAGCGCGCTTGCGAACCGTCCGGCCAGGAGTTTGGCAACCATGTTCATGCGCGCAGCATCCCAACGCCGGGCCGTGTATTCTTGGACGATCTTGTCGTGCGCTACACCGTGCGGACGGCCAGATTGGCGGCAGCGACGCCCATCTCGGCGTAACCCCGGCCGTAATGCGTTTCCAGGCGCCCAGGGCAGCGTTGTCGTAGCCTTCTAGACCGAGGCAGATCGCGCAGAGTATCCCAACCCGTATCGACCGAAGGCCGGCTGTTGTCGCCGCTTGACCTCTCAGCATTCCGTTCCCCTGGGCACGGCGTCGCGCCGGGCATGCCAACCATGGAAGCCGGATGATCCTGCCGCCGGCCACGCGACTGTCACGGCCGAACCGCTCGCAAGCCCGCCCGCTGATTAGGCCCGCGCGCTATCGTGCCGGGCCGGCTGCAGGCCGATCGCCAAGGGCACGGCCAGCGCACACATCGCCGCCATCACCCAAAAGGCGGCGGCGCCGAGCTGCTCATACAGCGGCCCCGAAGCCAACGTCACGATGGTAGACGTCGCGCCCATCGCGATCGTCGCATAGAACGCCTGCGCGGTGACGGCCAGCGCTTTGGGCACGCTCCGCCCGATCACGTCCATGCAGGCCAGATGCAACAACGCGAAGGTGAGGCCATGCAGCGGCTCGACCATTGCCATCACCGGAAACGCCGCGGTGCTGGCCGCCGCGCCCCAGCGCACCACACCCGCGGCCGCGGAGAGCGTCATGGCGCCAGCCGTTCCCAGCCGCTCCAACAGCGGCCGTCCGATGAACAGGAACACGACCACTTCGGCGGCGACCGACAGCGACCACAACACGCTCGCCTGGGACGCTGACAGGCCGGCGGCACGCCAGCGAATGACCTCGAACCCGTCATGCAGGGCGTGGCTGCCCCCGACCAGCGCCGCGACCGCCATCAGGCGGGCGAACACCGGAATGCCGAGCAGCGCCCGCCAGGGGCCGAGGCCGGACGGGGGCGGCGCCGGCGCTGCGTTGCCCGCCAGCCGGTCGGGCACCCGCAGCGCGACCAGCGCCGCGACGGCGAGCAAGCCGGCGTTGAGCCAGACGATGATGCCGAGCCCCGCCGACTCCACGAGGCGCCCCGACAGCAACACCCCGGCGATGAACGCGGCGGACCCGGCGCCGCGCACCCAGCCATAGGCGAAGCCAGGCTTGGACGACGCAGACCCGAGCGCCAGCGCATCGGCCACCGGCGTCAGCGGCGCCAGCACCGCCGCGTGGGCCACGCTGACCAGGAGCAGCAGCGGCAACCCCCGTGCAGGCACGTAGCCCATTGCGACCAACGCCGATGCGGCAGCGAACCCCGAGAGCACGAGCGACGGACGGTGCAGCCGATCCGCCAGACGCCCACCGAGCGGCCCCGCGAGCAGCCTTATCGCGGTTCCGGCGGCCAGCACGATGCCGATCGCACCGGAGCTCAGGCCGTCTTGCTTCAGCAACCCGGGCAGGAACGGCGACGCCACGCCGAACGCCGCGAACAGGCCGCCGTAGAGCGCGAGGAAGCGCGGCAGGGTTGATCCGGTGGGCACCTCGATCCAACGGCGGCGGAGCGCGAGCGTTGCGCACGACGTGTTTACGGGCGGTGGAACTCCGCCCAACCGCCCTCACTTGCGGGTGGCCATGTCCCAGAAACCACGCGCCTCCGTCACTTTCGTGCTGATCACTCTCGCGCTTGATGCCCTAGGCGTGGGGATCATCGCGCCGATCGTGCCGGGCTTGGTGAGGCAGCTCGCGCACTTACCGCCCGAGCGGGCCGCCCCGTGGGTCGGCGCGCTGATCGCCGCGTACGCCGCGGTCCAGTTGCTGCACAAGCTGGCCTGACGTCTTCTGAGTTGCGCACCTCAAATCCTGATGGCAGTGTGGTGGCAGTCGGCACTCAGACCGGTCATTGGGGAGAAGAGGCGTGCTAACCAAGTTCGTGGCGACACTGGCGCTCGGGGTGTTTGCGACTCAGATCGCCAAGGCCGATGACATCATCAAGTGGTTGCATGTCGAGGTGAACCCGCAGCAGATCGCCATCTGGACCCAGGCGGCGCAGGCGTTCGAGGCGAAGAACCCCGGCGTCAAGATCGAACCCCAATATCTCGAGAACGAAGCCTACAAGGCCAAGCTCACGACGCTGCTGCAATCCCGCGACAAGCCTGCGATGTTCTACAGCTGGGCCGGCGGCGTGCTGCGGACCCAGGTTGAGGCCGGCGTGCTGCAGGACCTGACACCGCAGCTGAAGGGCTACACCGACACCATCACACCCACCGCGCTGGCGGCCTTCACGGTCGACGGTCATATCTACGGCATACCGCAGGCGCTCACCGAGGTCGGTTTTTTCTACAACAAGGCGCTGTTTGCCAAGGCAGGTGTGGATGCGAGCAAGGTCAAGACCTGGGATGATTTCCTGGGCATGGTCAAGACGCTGAAGGCCGCTGGAATCACCCCGCTCTCGGCCGGCGGCGCCGACAAATGGCCGCTCAGTTTCTTCTGGTCGTACCTGGCGCTGCGGCAGGGCGGCAAGGCCGGGTTCGACGCGGCTTTGCAGGGCAAGGATGGTGGGTTTGCCGGCCCCGACTTCGTCAAGGCTGGTGAGAACTTCAAGCAATTGGTGGATTTGCACCCGTTCGAGGACGGCTTCCTCGGCGACAAGCATCTCACCGCGATCGGGCTGTTTGCCGATGGCAAGGCCGCTATGACGCTGGCGATCAGCGTGATCTACAATCAGCAGCACGCCGTCGCCGCCGACAAGAAGGGCCTGGCGAACGACCAGATCGGCTGGCTCGATTTCCCGACCGTGGCCGGTGGCAAGGGGCAGCCTACGGACACGTTGGGCGGCATCGTCGGCTGGGCGATCAGCAAGGGTGCGCCTAAGGAGACGGTGCCGTGGGTCGAGGCGTTCGTCTCGCCGGAGGTGCAGTCCAAGCTGGCCGCCGCCGGCTACATCATTCCCGTGGTGAAGGGTGCGGACGCCGCGATCACCGATCCGTTCCAACGCCGGGTCGCGGACGAACTGGCGCACTCCACGTATCACCAGAACTTCTACGACCAGATCCTTGGCCCATCCGTGGGGCGCGTGGTGAACGATGCGGTGGCTGATCTGGCGTCGGGCAACACCACGCCGCAGGACGCCGCCAAGGCAGTGCAGGCCGCCTGGCAGCAGGGCAACTAACCCGGCGTGAGCAGCCCCGACACCCTCCTCGCGACGCCGTACGCAGCCGCCCGGCCTCGCTTCACGAGGCGGCGAGTTGGTGGTAGCGGCAAGTGGCAGGCAGCTTTGATCTTCCTGCCACCGGCCTTGCTGCTGTTCACGTTATTCGTCGTGCTGCCGGTGGTCGAGGCCGGGTGGTATAGCGTGTTCAACTGGAACGGCTACGGTCATCCCACTCGCTTCGTCGGCCTGGCAAACTACGCTGAGGCGTTGCGGGCTCGCCCCTTCCTGCTGGCGCTGCGCAACAATGCGCTGATCATCGTCGTCTCACTGTTGGTGCAGTTGCCGCTGGCGATGGGCCTGGCGCTGACCTTGTCGAACCGGTTCCGCGGCGCGGTGGCGCTCCGCATGCTGTTCTTCATGCCTTACGTGCTGGCGGAGATCGCGACCGGGCTGATCTTCTCGTTCGTCTACGACGGCAATTACGGCCTGCTTGCCGGGATCTGGCACGCCTTCGGTGCGACCGAGGCGCCGCACCTGCTGGCCAGCCCGCAAACCGCCATGCTCGCGATCCTGATCGTGGTGGTGTGGAAGTATTTCGGCTTTCACATGATGCTGTTCATCGCCGCCCTCCAGGGGCTCGATCAAAGCCAGGTGGAAGCAGCCCGCATGGATGGCGCCGACCGCCTCCAGGTACTGCGCCACGTGGTGCTACCGACGTTGTATCCGACGATCCGGCTCTCGGTGTTCTTCTCCATCGTCGGCTCGCTGCAGCTGTTCGACGTGATCATGCCGCTCACCGGGGGCGGGCCGAGCGACTCGTCGCAGACGCTCGTGACATTCCTCTACAGCTTCGGGTTCACGCGCATGCGGGTGGGTTTTGGCAGCGCGGTCGGGGTGATCCTGTTCCTGATCTGCGCGGGCTTCGCGTTCAGCTACAAACGCCTCGTGCTGCGCGATGAGTAGCCGCCGCCCCGACATGATGGTGTTCTACCGCGCGGTGTTCCTGATCGCGGTCGCGGCCTTCGTGGCGGTCCCGCTGCTGGCTACCGTGCTCGGCGGGTTCAAGTCGCTGGGTGAGCTTCGCACCAGCCCGTTCGGCATTCCGCATGCGTGGGAATGGCAGAACTACGCCGGCATCCTGTTCTCGGCGCGTTATTGGCAACTGCTCGGCAACTCGATGGTGATCGCGTGCCTGACGGTGGCGATCACGCTGGTAGCAGCGTCGATGGCGGCCTTCGTGTTCGCGCAGATGACGTTCTTCGGCAGCCGCTTCCTGCTGAGCTACCTTACGCTGGGGCTATTGTTCCCCGCCGCGACGGCCATCTTGCCGCTGTTCATCACCGTGCGTGATCTTGGCCTGCTCGACAGTTATTTCGGCGTGGCCCTGCCGCAGGCGGCGTTCGGCCTGGCGATGGCCATCCTGCTGCTGCGCCGCTTCTTCAAGGACCTGCCGGCGGAGCTGATGGAGGCGGCCCAGATGGATGGCTGCTCCTATGTGCGGGCGTTCGTGTATATCACCTTGCCGCTGTCCCGCCCGATCATCGCGACCGTCGGCACGATCGCCTTCGTGCAGAGTTGGAACGCCTACCTGATGCCGCTGGTGATGCTGAACAGCGACGACAGCTATCCGTGGCCGCTCGGCATCATGGCATACCAGGGCGAGTACTCGTCGGACTGGAACCTGATCCTTGCGTTCATCACGCTGACCATCCTGCCCACCATCCTGATCTTTTTCCTGGCGCAGAAGCATATCGTGGCCGGGCTGACGGCCGGCGCGGTGAAGGGCTGACCGAGGAGTGACGATGTCCCCCGCCGTAATCACCAACCCCATCCTGCGCGGCTTCAACCCCGATCCGTCGATCGTGCGCGTCGGCGAGGATTATTACATCGCGACCTCCACCTTCGAGTGGTTCCCGGGCGTGCAGATCCACCACAGCCGGGACCTGGTGCATTGGCAGTTGGTCGCGCGGCCACTGAACCGCCCGAGCCAGCTCAATATGCTGGGCAATCCCGATAGCTGCGGCGTATGGGCGCCGGCGCTGCGCCACGTGAACGGGCTGTTCCACCTGATCTACACCGACCTCAAGCGCTACGGCCGCACATCGGGCGCGGGCGGCGCACCCGGTGCTTCCCTGCGCGACATCTACAACTACCTGGTGACCGCGCCATCGGTCACCGATGACTGGTCCGACCCGGTGTTCCTCAACAGCAGCGGGTTCGACCCGTCGTTCTTCGCCGACGATGACGGGCGGCAATACGTGCTCAATCAGCTCTGGGACCACCGGCCGGGGCACAACCGCTTCAACGGCATCGTGCTGCAGGAATACAGCCCGGCCGAACGCCGGCTGGTCGGCGAGCGCAAGCGCATCTTCGAGGGCACCCACTTAGGCCTGACCGAAGCACCGCACATCCACAAGCGCGACGGCTGGTACTATCTGCTGACGGCCGAGGGCGGCACGGGATGGGGCCATGCCGCAAGCCTGGCCCGCTCGCGCGACCTGCTCGGCCCCTACGAGTTGCATCCGGACGGCCCGCTGCTGACCAGCCGCGACCGGCCGGACGCGGTGTTGCAGCGCGCCGGGCACGCCGATTGGGTGGACACCCCAGACGGCGAGACGTTCCTGGTGCATCTGTGTGGACGCCCGCTGCGCAATCGCGGCCGCTGCACACTCGGGCGTGAGACGGCGATCCAGCGCCTCGTCTGGGGGGATGGGTGGCCGCGCCTGGCGCACGGGGATGCGGCACCCGCATTGACCGTGGCCGCGCCCAACCTTCCGGCTCACGAAGCGCCGGCCGAGCCGGTGCGGACGGAGTTCGGCGGTCCAACTTTGCCGATCGCGTTCCAGTGGTTGCGCTCGCCCTTCCCGGACGAGCTGTTCAGCCTGACCGAACGCCCCGGTTTTTTGCGCCTGTTCGGGCGGGAGAGCATGGGGAGCAGCTTCCGCCAGGCCCTGGTCGCACGCCGACAGCAGGCGCATTGCTTCAGCGCGCGCACATGCATGGAGTACGAGCCGGCGCACTACCAGCAATCGGCTGGGCTGGTCTGCTATTACGGCGCCAACAAGTTCCACTATTTGTATGTCACGCAGGACGAGGAACATGGCCGCCACCTGCGCGCCATGTCCGCCCTGCCGGATGCGGTCGCGGCCGATAGCTTCACCGCCCCGATCGCCTTGCCCCCGGGACCGGTGCATATGCGGGTCGAGGTGGACGAGGAACGGCTGCGCTTCGCCTATAGCCTGGACGCCGCGGCCTGGGCCTGGCTGCCGGAGCTGCTGGATGCCAGCATCCTGTCGGACGAAGCCGCCGCACCGGGCACGCCCAACTTCACCGGCGCCTTCGTCGGCGTGTGCTGCCAGGATACGGCGGGCACCCGGCTCCCGGCTGATTTCGCCTGGTTCGAGTACCACGAGCGGCCATACCAGGCCGACCCGGTGTCGTAGGCGTGTCCCAAGCCACGCTACGCGACGTCTCGCGCGAAGCAGGCGTGTCGCTTGCCACGGCCGACCGCGTGCTGAACCACCGGCCCGGCGTGCGGCAGGTGACGGTGCAGCGCGTGATGGATGCGAGCGTCCGGCTGGGCTACCAGGCCAACCCGTTCGCGACCCGGCTGGCGCGTGGCGACAGTTTCCGGCTGATTTTCGTGCTGCCGGACGGCACCAACCCGTTCATGCGCGGGCTGGCCGAACACGTCACTCGGCTGGATCCGTTCCTGGCCCGGCAGCGCACCGCCGTCGAGTTGCGCACCGTCCCGCAATTCAAGCCCGCAAAGCTCGCCGCGGCGCTCGATGGCTTAGGCGACGCCTATCACGGCGTGGGCGTGGTGGCGCTGGATCATCCGCGGGTGCGGGCCGCCATCGACCGGCTGGCCGACCGGGGCGTTGCCGTCGTGACCCTCGTGTCCGATGCCCCGGACAGCCGGCGACTGAGCTATGTGGGGGTGGACAATATCGCCGCCGGTCGCACCGCCGGGTCGCTGCTGGGGCGCATGTCCGGGGGCAGGGCCGGGGCACTCGGCGTCATCGTCGGCTCGAGCGATCTGCGCGACCACTCCGACCGCCTGGCGGGCTGCACCACCGTGTTGGCGGCCGAGTATCCGCACCTCCGTGTGCAGCCACCACGCTATGGGCTGGACGATGATGCCGCTTGCGCCGCCGTCACGCGGGAGATGCTGGAGGCGGTTCCGGACCTGCGCGGCATCTACGTGGCCGGCGCCGGTACGGTCGGCGCGGCCCAGGCGCTGCACACGGCGGGGCGGGGTGGCGACGTGCTGCTGGTCGGCCACGAGCTTGTGGACACGGCGCGGACCTGGCTGCGGAATGGCACGATCGACGCGCTGATCAACCAGGATGCCGGGCACGAGGCCCGCTCCGCCGCGCGCCAGATGCTGGCCCGGCTGACCCACGAACCGATCCTGCCCGACCAGGAGCGGATCCGGATCGAGATATTTTTGCGCGACAACGCCCCTTAGGGCCGCCCTGATGAAGGATCCCGTTTGATGAGCGACTTCTTCTCCCTCTCTACCCCGCTACGCTTCGAAGGGCCCGAGAGCCGTAACCGCTTCGCCTTCCGCTGGTACGACAAAAACCGGATGGTGATGGGCAAGCGGATGGAGGATCATCTGCGCTTCGCCGTCGCCTATTGGCACAGCCTGTGCTGGCCCGGCTCCGACCCGTTCGGCGGCGATACGTTCCAGCGCCCCTGGATGGCAGCCGGCGACACGATGGTGGCGGCGCGGCAGAAGGCGGACGTGGCGTTCGCCCTGTTCCGTCTGCTGGACGTGCCGTTCTTCTGCTTCCACGACCGCGATATCGCGCCGGAGGGTGGCAGCCTGGCCGAGACCAACCGCAACACCCGCGAGATCGCCGAGCTACTGGGCCGCAAAATGGAGGGCGCACGCGTCAAGTTGCTGTGGGGAACGGCCAATTTGTTCTCCCATCGCCGGTTCATGGCGGGGGCGGCCACCAACCCGGATCCGGACGTATTCGCCTGGTCGGCGGCACAGGTGCGCACCGCCATGGACGTCACGCACGCGCTGGGTGGCCAGAACTACGTGTTGTGGGGCGGCCGCGAGGGCTACGAGACGCTGCTGAATACCGACCTGAAGCGTGAACTGGATCAGCTCGGCCGCTTCCTGAACCTGGTGGTGGAGCACAAGCACAAGATCGGTTTCACCGGCACGATCCTGATCGAACCCAAGCCGCAGGAGCCCACCAAGCACCAGTACGACCACGATGTCGCGACGGTGTGGGGCTTCCTGCAGCAATACGGGCTTGAGCGGGAGGTGAAGGTCAACATCGAAGCAAACCATGCGACCCTGGCCGGCCACAGTTTCGAGCACGAGATCGCTCTGGCTGCGGCATTGGGCATCCTCGGCTCGATCGATATGAACCGCGGCGACGAGCAGTCCGGCTGGGACACCGACCAATTCCCGAACAGCGTGGAGCAGACGTCGCTGGCTCTGTATCACATCCTCAAGGCCGGCGGACTGGGCACCGGCGGGCTGAACTTCGACGCCAAGTTGCGCCGCCAGTCGATCGATCCCGACGACCTGATCGCGGCGCATGCGGGTGCGATGGATGTGTGTGCCCGCGCGTTGCTGTCGGCCGCGGCGATGCTGGAGGAAGGTGCGCTGCCGCGCGCCGTGCAGGCCCGTTACGCGGGATGGGACGGTGCCGATGGGCAGGCGATGCTCGCGGGCAAACTCAGCCTGGTGGAGATTGCGGACAAGGCCGAGCAGGCCGGGCTGAACCCGCAGCCGCGGTCCGGCAAACAGGAAGAGTTGGAGCGGTTGGTCGGGTGGTACAGCTAGGAGGCAAACCCGATGTCGTGGCGGCCGTTCAAGGCGGGTAGCTAAGGGGACGAGAATGCGCCAGTACAGGATTGGGACGCCCGGGGACCTCGACTCCATACGGGTCGAGCAAGCGGACACCCCCAAGCCCGGTCCGGGCCAGGTCTTGGTCCGGATGCGTGCGTTCTCGCTGAACTACCGCGACCTCATGGTTGCAACCGGGCGCTACGGTGGCAAGCCCGCGTTGGGCCGCGTCCCGCTATCCGATGGAGCGGGCGAGGTGGTGGAAGCCGGGCCGGGGACCAGCCGTTTTAAGCCCGGCGACCGGGTTGCCTCGTGCTTTTTTCCGGACTGGATCGGCGGCGACCTGCAGCCCGAGTACCGCGCGACCGCCCTGGGCGGCGATGTGGATGGTGTGCTGACGGAATATCGCGTGGCCGCTGAAGCCGGCTTCGTGGCGCTACCGCCGGGCCTCTCGTTCGCCGAGGGCGCGAGCCTTCCCTGCGCCGCCGTGACGGCTTGGCACGCGTTATTCGGCCTGGCTCCGTTGCAGCCGGGCCAGACCGTGCTGATCCTCGGCACCGGCGGGGTTTCCATATTCGCGTTGCAATTCGCCCACGCCGCAGGAGCGCGCGTGATCGGCACGTCGTCTTCCGACACGAAGCTCGAACGGGCCAAGCAGCTTGGGCTCGATGCCGGCGTCAACTATCGCACCCACCCGGATTGGGAGAAACAGGTGCTGGAGCTGACCGGCGGCCGCGGCGTCGACCAGGTGATCGAGGTGGGCGGCGCCGGCACGCTGCCGAAATCGCTTACTTCATCGCGGATCGGCGGGCAGGTAAGCCTGATCGGCGTGCTGAGCGGTGGCCAGATCGACCCGCTCGCCATCCTGTGGCGGAGTGCCGTGGTACGCGGCGTTTATGTCGGTTCGCGCGACATGTTCGAGGCCATGAACCGCGCGATCACCCAACACGGCATTCACCCCATCGTCGACCGTGAGTTCGGGTTCGACGAGGTGCCGGCCGCCTTCCGGCACATGCAGGGCGCGTCGCACTTCGGCAAGATCGTCATCCAGGCGCCGTAGGACCCGCCTAAGACAGCTCGGCCCCGAGTTCCTGCTGTACGAGGCTGACCCAGTATGCGACGCCGTCCGGGATGATGGCGTCGTTGAAGTTGTAGCCGGGTGTGTGGGGCGCGTTGAAGCTGCCGTCCGGCTCCACTCCGTTGCCGATCCGCATGAATGCGCCCGGACGGACCTGCATCATCTCGGCAAAATCCTCCCCGCCGGTGGTCGGGCACAGCGTGCCGTTCACGTGGTCCGCCCCCACGACGGTTGCGGCGGCGGCGAGTGCGGCCTCGGTTTGCTCCGGCCGGTTCACCAAGGCGCTCGGGCCGCGTTCATAGCTGGCCTCCGCCTGGCAGCCCCAGGCCGCGGCGGTGTGCTGCGCCAGTTCGCTCAGGCGCCGCTCTAGCAACACGCGCACATCCGGCGAGTAGCTGCGCGCCGTTCCCGCGATCACCAGTTCGGACGGCACCACGTTGCGCGCTTCCGGCGAGCCGCCCGCGATGTAGCCGATGCTCAGCACGGCGGTGTCCAAGGGGGCGACATTGCGGCCGATGATCCCTTGCAGACCCAGTACGAAGTGCGCCTGGGCGTAGGTGATGTCGGTCGAAAGCTGCGGGGCGAGGCCGCCATGCCCGCCGACGCCGCGGAAGGTGACGCTCCAGCTATCGGCCGCCGCCAGCATCGGGCCGACGCAGCTTGCGAACGTCCCGACCGGCATGCCCGCGGTGTTGTGCAGGCCGTAAATGGCGTCACACGGGAAGCGATCGAACAGCCCATCCGCCAGCATCGCCAGTGCGCCGCCGCGGCCTTCTTCGGCTGGCTGAAAAATCAGGTGCAGCGTGCCGCCGAAATCGGGATGCTCGGCCAAGTATTTCGCCGCGCCCAACAGCATGGTGGTGTGCCCGTCATGGCCGCAGGCGTGCATCTTGCCGGGCTCGGTCGAGGCGTAGGGCAAGCCTGTCGTCTCGTGGATCGCGAGCGCATCCATATCCGCGCGTAGCCCGATGGCGCGCTGGCCAGGGCGCCGCCCGGTGATGGTGCCGACCACGCCCGTCCCGCCGACGCCCTCGGTCACGGGCACGCCCCATTCGCGCAGCTTGCTCGCGACCAGGGCCGCCGTTCTTACTTCCTCCATCCCCAATTCGGGATGCGCGTGAATGTCCTGCCGTATCGTGGCCAGCCCGACATGGTGGGCGGCGAGCCAGTTGCGCATTTCGTCTTGCATTGTTGTTTCTCCATTAGCCTGTGGCGAGGGCCGGGAGCGGTGAGAGGTCCACCCAGCGCCGCTCCCGCGCGCTACGAGTGGCGGCCTCCGCGAGCTGGACGCCTTTGGCCCCCTGCAGCAGCGTGTAGGGGAAAGGCCCGTTCTCCCCGACATGGCGCAAGAACAGCTCCCAGCCGGCGCGGTAGCTGTTGACCGCACCGGCATCGACCGGCGTGGCGCGCCAGCCTTCCAGTAAGCTTGTGCTCTGCGGGAGTGCCGCCGAGATCGGGCCCCCGGGAGCCTCGTCGAGCGCCTGTTGCCAACAGCCGAACGGCCCGGCGACGGCGGACCCGGCGGTGCCATCGACCTGGACCTGGATCGGGAACTCGCGCCGCGCGCGTGTCGCCCAGCTACTGTTCACCGAGGCGATCGCGCCGCCCTCGAGCTCCATGTGGGCGAACACGCTGTCCTCCACATCGACGTCGAACGCCGCGCCACGCTCGTCGCGCCGGCGGGGTGTTTGGGTGCGGTGGACGGCGCTGACGGAGCGGATTTCACCGGCGAGGGCGTCGATCATGTAACGCCAATGCGGAAACATATCGAGGATCAGGCCCCCGCCATCCTGCCTGCGATAATTCCAGCTCGGCCGCTGCCCAGGCTGGCCGAAGCCGTCATGGATCCAGCGCCCCATTTCAACGCGCACCTCCAGCACGCGGCCGAAGAACCCGTCGCGGCGCAGCGCCAACAAGGCGGTGAATCCGGGCAGATGCAGCTTGTCTTGCACGGTCCCGGCCTTGACCCCCACTCGCGTCGCTTCGGTGTGGAGCGCCAGGGCATCGGCCACGGTCGCGGCAATCGGCTTCTCGACATAGAGATGTTTGCCGGCCGCAAGTCCCCGCAGCGCTGTGGCGAGCCGCTGGCCGGACGGTGCGGCATCGAACAGCATTTCGTATCCGGGTTCGGCAAGGGCTGCGGCCAAATCCGTCGTGCTGCGGTGGAAGCCGGTGCGGCCCGCGACTGCGGCCAGCTTCGCCGGGTCGCGGCCGACGAGTAGCACGTCTGGCATCAATCGCGAGCCGTCGGACAACGGCAGCCCGCCCTCGTCGCGCATGGCCATGAGGGCAGGGAGGTGCTGCCGGGCCGCCAACTCGCCCGTCGCGCCGTTGAAAACGATGCCGATCCGCTGCACGCTCATCGGCCCGCGCCGTGGCTATGCCGCAAGGGGACCGAGCGGGCTCGCCATTTCGTCCGGCAGGGCGCGGCCGGCCCGTTCCGTGATGAAGATGGTCGCGATGAAGCTCAGCACGCCCGAGCCGATCACGTAGTAGGCGGGGGCGAGCGGATCGCCGGTCAGCGAGATCAGCCCGGTGCAGATCAACGGTGCGAACCCGCCGAAAATTGCCACCGCGAATCCGTAGCTGACCGAAAGCGCCGTGTAGCGGATATTGGTCGGGAACTGCTCGGCGAGCACGGCGCAAATCGGTCCGGTGTAGAGCGTCAGGATCACGCTGGCGATCATCTGAGTCAGGATCAGCCCGCCCAGCGAGTGCATCGCCACCATCATCGCAAACAGCGGGTAGCCCAGGATGACGGAGGCGGCGGAAGCGGCGAAGAACATGGGGCGCCGCCCGATCCGGTCCGACAAACCGCCCATCACCGGCGTCAGCACGAGGTAGACCACGCCCGAGATCAGCACGGACAGGAAGGTGGACGAGGCCGGTATGTGCAGTTGTTGCTGCGCGAAGCTCGGGACGAAAATGACGAACACGTAGTTGATCACGCAGCCGATGATGCTGAGCCCGAACGCGGCCAGCAGCGGGCCTGGGAACTCCACCAGGGAGCGGCGCAGCGGCGAGCGGCTGACGGTGTCAGTGACCACGGTGCGCTCGTAGGCCGGCGTCTCCTCCACCTTGGTGCGCAAATAGTAGCCGATCGGGCCCAGTACGAAACCGAGCAGGAAGGCGAGGCGCCAGCCCCAACCGAGAAACACGGCCGGGTCCATCGTCGACGTCAGGACGAGCGCCACCAGCGTTGCCGCAAGCAGCCCGAGGGCGGTCGCCGCTTGCTGATAGCTGCCGATGATGCCGCGCCGGCCCGGTGGCGCATACTCCACGAGGAAGGCCGCCGAACCGCCCCATTCGCCACCGGTCGAGAAGCCTTGCAGCATCCGGCACAGCACGAGAAGAAGCGGTGCCAGCAACCCGATATTGGCGTAGGAGGGAATGATGCCGATCAGCCCGGTCGCTGCGGCCATGGCCCCGATCGTCACCACCAGGGCCGCGCGCCGCCCATGCCGGTCACCATAGGCGCCGATCACCACGGCCCCCACCGGGCGCATGACGAAGCCGACGGCGAAGGTGGCGAAGGTGTTGAGCAACGCCACGATCGGATTGCCGGCAGGGAAGAAGGCATGGGCCAGCGCGCCCGCCATCAGCCCGTAGATCACGAAATCATAGATCTCGAAGATCTGGCCGATCCCACACGCGACCACCGCGCGGCGGATCGTCGCACTATCCATCCGCGGTCCAGTGAGGCTGTCGGCCATTATCGGTTGCTCCTTCGCTACGCCGACACGGAGCGTTCCACGCTGTGTGGTGTGCGTCAAACCGGATCCAGCCGCGTATCGTCAGTGCCAGTCGAGCGCAGGTGCCTCGTGCGTGAGAACCGCTTCGATACCATGCGCTTTGGCATTGCACCCGACAAACGCGCCGTTCGTCGCGACTTGAAGGTGCAATCCTCCAAGCGGATTGCACCCTACTGATCCTGCCCGTGTCCGATCGGCGGTAGCTTGGACAACCCGGTAACAAGTCGGGTTTCATCGGCAAATCGGAGATGCTGCAGCAGAAAGGCCGTGGCGCTGGTGATCTCCTCCCGCAGCGCTTGAACGGCGTCTTCGGTGGCGCCGCGCCGCAGCGCCGCCAAGATCTCCCGATGGTGATGGCGCAGGCCGCCTTGGCTCAGCAGCGACCAGCGTGCCTCCCAGAACACCGGGCCACGCCGGAGCCAGAGCGACTCGATGAACTGCAGCAGCATCGGCGCGTCGCAGCATCGGTACACGATGAACAGGAAGCCACGGTCGGCTCTGAGGCCTGCCTCGGGGTCGGCGCGGTCGCGGGCCTGGATGTGCTCCGCGAGTTGCTCCCCCAGTAAGCCTAAAATGTCCGCAGTCATGCGCGGGGCCGCCATCCGCAATGCGAGGGGCTCGAGCTCGGCCCGGATCGCTCCCAACTCGGCGAACGCGGCCCGGGTCAGCCTTGGCACCACGGCGGTGCCGGATGGCAAGATGTCGAGCGCCTGCTCCGACGCCAGCCGGCGCAACGCTGTGCGCACCGGCATCGGGCTCACCCCGAGTGCTGCCGCCACGCGCCGGATCGACAGCCGGTCTCCCGGCGCGAACAGCCCTTCGACCAGCGCCATGCGGACGCGCTGGTAGGCCTGCTCGTCCAACGTGCCTCCCGGTTGGGGGATCTCTGCCACCTCTAAGTCGGACATTTCGTGATCACATTCGGCTTGAATTCGGGATCTGAATGGCGTTCAGATAGCGTGGGCATCTCCGGTGAGGCTTTCAATGAGTGCGACGGCAACTCTCAGCAACAGCGACATCCCGAGTTCGGTGGCCGAGGCCCGTGCGGCCTATGTCGCCGCCCGGCCGCGAAGCCGGTCCCTGCACGAGCAGGCGCTGGCCGTGATGCCCGGCGGCAGCACCCGGTCGGTGTTGGCCTACGGGCCGTTCCCGACCGCCATGGCGTCCGGGACGGATTGCCGGCTGTGGGACGTGGATGGCCACGCCTATCTGGATCTGTGTGGCGAGTACACCGCCGGGCTGTTTGGCCATTCCGAGCCGCGCATCCACGCCGCGATCACGAAGGCAATGTCGACCGGCCTCAATCTTGCGGCCGTTGGCGAGGCCGAGATGCAGCTGGCCCGCATCCTGTGCGACCGGTTCAAGTCGATCGAGTTGGTCCGCTTCACCAATAGCGGCACGGAGGCCAACCTGATGGCCATCACCGCCGCGCGCGCCTTCACCGGGCGCGCAAAGATCATGGCGTTTCGCGGTGGCTACCATGGCGGCGTGCTCACCTTCCCGATAACTGGCCCGAGCGAGGTGACGGCACCGTTTCCGGTGGTGCTGGCCGATTACAACGACACCGCCGACGCGGTTGCCCTCATCCGTGAACACGCGGACGATCTGGCGGCTGTTATTCTCGAACCGATGCTCGGCGGCGGCGGCTGCATCCCGGCCCGCCCGGACTTTCTCATGGCATTGCGCGACGCGGCCAGCGACGCGGGCGCACTCCTCATCGGCGACGAGGTGATGACCTCCCGCATGAGCGCCGGCGGCTTGCAGGCCCGCATGGGCGTCGAGCCGGACCTCACCACGCTGGGCAAGTATGTGGCCGGCGGCATGAGCTTCGGCGGCTTCGGGGGGCGGGCCGACGTGATGGACCTGTTTGCCAGCAAGCTGCCGCATGCCGGAACCTTCAACAACAACGTGCTGTCGATGGCTGCCGGCCGCGTCGCCATGGGGGAGATTTTCACCGCCGATATGGCGGAAGCGCTGTTCGAGCGCGGTGAAGGCATGCGCACGGCCCTGAACGCGGCCTGCGCCGATGTGCCGATGCACTTCACCGGGCTCGGCTCCATGGCGATCGCGCATTTCCGCCAAGGCCCGATCGACCGGCCCTATGTCGCCACCCCGGAGGAGGATGGGCTGCGCGAGCTGTTCTTCTTCGACATGCTGCGGGACGGTATGTATCTGGCCCGGCGCGGCATGGTCGCACTCAGCCTGCCGGTGCAGCAATCCGACCTCGACCGCTTCGTCGCCGCAGTGAGTGAGTTCGTGCAGAGCCGCGGGCCCCTGCTTCGCCAGATCGTGGAAAACGCCGCATGACCCGGCTGACGCGGGACCAGATGCGCGGCAAGGCGCAGACCGTGCTGGGCCTGGTCCACCCGGCGGACTTAGGCTCGACCTTGATGCACGAGCATTTGCTGTGGAACATCACGCCGCCGGCCCGGCGTGGCGAGCCGCTGGGTGCGCCGCTCGATCCGGGCCAGTGGTGGGATTTGCTGAACGCCGACGCCAGCAACCTGCACAACACGACGCAGCTCGACCACGACCGCGCGATCCGCGCAACCGCGGAGATGGTGGCGCATGGCGGCAAAACCGTGGTGGAGCTGACGATCGGTGGGCTGATGCCCGATCCCGACGGGCTGGCGAAGGTAGCCCGCGCCACTGGTGCGAACATCGTCATGGGCTGCGGCCACTACGTGCACGACTACCAGGACCCGGGGAATATCGACCGCAGCATCGACAGCTTCGCCGCGGAAATGATCGACCAGGTGCAGCTCGGCGCGTGGGGCACCGATGTTCGCGCCGGCATCGTCGGGGAAATCGGCTGCCAATGGCCCTGGACCGATCTGGAGAAACGGACCCTGGCCGGCGCCGTCATCGCGCAGCAGGAGACCGGTGGCGCATTGACCATTCACCCGGCGCGGCACGAGGACCATCCGTGGATGCTGGTGGAATTCCTGCGCGAGCACGGCGCGGACATGTCTCGCGTCATCATCGACCACATCGACCGCACGATCTTCGACGATGAACGGCTGTTCCGCCTGGCGGATGCGGGCGTGGTGCTGGAGTGGGATTTGTTCGGGCAGGAAAACACCTACTACGCCCATTCCGATATCGACATGCCGAATGACGGATCCCGCATCAAGGCGATCCGCCGGGTGCTCGACCGCGGCCATCGCGATCAGGTCGTCGTCAGCCACGACATCTGTCACGTCATCCAGTTCTCGGAATTCGGTGGGCATGGCTACGCGCACATCCACAAGAAGGTGCTGCCCCACATGGCCAAGCGCGGTTTTGCGCAGAGCGAAATCGACCAGATCATGGTGGTCAATCCACGGCGCCTGCTGACCTTCGTTTGATGACCGACGCGCTCCTTTGCCGGCAATCACTGGTGTAAAAGCCACCGTCTTGCCAGGGCTTGACCCTGGTATCCACGGCGGTCCGCATACGCCGGTCTCGCCGTGTTGCATGCGATAGCGTCAAATGTTGTCTGACGTCACCAGCCCCACCCCGTGGATACCAACGGCATCGAACATCTCCGGACCGCACAGGGCGGCGATTGGGGCGCTTCGCTGCACCGCGCCCTCCAAGCTTGATACGGAGCGGGCAGCGTCTTCCCCGCATTCGGGGGGTCGCAAGCAATATCCGCGGCGGACTCGACCGGCTGGAGCGGAGCACGGCCAGCGCCATCGTGAGCCAGTTGAAGAAATATTATGCGAGCTCCGGATGGCAGTGGCCGAACGCGTAATCCCAGCGGCGGTGAACCTCGCGGCTGGCCCGCCGTCGTTGACGCCCGCCCCCGGCTGATGAAGGGTAGAACGGCCACGGACGTTTGGGGTGCCGGCAAGTTGACCTTTCTTTATCGCGAATTCCGCACCGTCGAGGAGTTGGACCAGCAATACGAGGTGGCACGCAGCGTTCCGGATGCGGGCAGCTACGTGCCCCGGTTCGCGGCGGCGAGCGCCGAGGCCGCGGCCCGGCCCGATGCGACACTCGGGGTCGCCTATGGCCTGACCACGGACGAGTATCTCGACATCTACCCGGCCGAGGGCGCGCGCTCACCCAGCCCCGTTTTCATGTTCATCCATGGCGGCTATTGGAAGGCGTTCTCGGCCCGGAATTTCGCCTTCGCGGCCACGGGCCCGACGCAGCGTGGGTTGCTGACCGTGGTGCCGAACTACACCCTTGCCCCCGAGGCGTCCTTGGCGGAGATCGTGCGCCAGATGCGCGCCGCGGTCGTGTGGACCGTGAAGAACATTCAGCGCTTCGGCGGCGACCCATCGCGCATCGTCGTCGGCGGTCACTCCGCAGGTGGCCATCTGGCGGCCATGGCAGCCCTGACCGATTGGCACCGCTACGGCTTCGATCGGAACCCGGTCACCTCCGTGCTGGGCATCAGCGGGCTTTACGACCTGCGCCCGTTTCCCTTTACCTATTTGGCGCCGTGGCTGCAGCTCAGCTCCTTCGATCTGAACCGCCTCAGTCCGCAACTGCATCCGCTGGCACCAGAGTTGCCTCCCTTCATGCTCGGCTACGGGGGTGCGGAAACGACGGAGTTCCACCGTCAAAGCGAGGATTTCGCCACGCGGCTGCTTGCTGCCGGGCATTCGGCCACCACGCTGGCCCTGGAGGGCGAGAACCATTTGGACGCAGTGCTCGGCCTCGCCGGGTCGGATACCGCCCTGACCCGGCATTTGGCGAGCATTGCCGCATAGCTAGCCGTCGCGGGTGGCGAAGATCCACGCCTCGCCTGGTATGGTAATTGCTCCCCCGCCTGGAACAACCCGGCCAGCTGGCCCAGGAGTGGCTATTCATGCTGCGATACTTCGCCCGGTCGCTCCTGCTGGCCGCGTGCGTCTGCCTGACGGTGCTGGCCATCAGCTTCACCCTGGCCCGCTTCGGCGGCAACCTGGCGGTCAACATCGCCGGGCCCGAGGCGACCGCCGCCGACGTTGCCCGGATCACCCACGAGCTCGGCCTGGATCGTCCGCTGCCAGTGCAGTTCATCGACTGGGCGGGACGCGCGCTGCATGGCGATTTCGGCGAGTCGTTCCTGTTCCACGTGAAAGTGTCCTCGTTGATCGCCGAGCACCTGCCGTTCACGATCATCCTGGGGATCTGCGCCATGCTCCTGGCGCTGGCCGTGGCGGTGCCGCTCGGGATCGTGGCCGCGCTGTACGAAGGCACGGCGGTGGACACGGCGATCGGGTTGGTCTCGCTGCTCGGCCAGGCGGTGCCCTCGTTCTGGCTCGGTTTGATGCTGGTGATCTGGTTCGGCGTGGACCTCGGCTGGCTGCCGGTCTACGGCGTGGATGACTGGACCGGCTATATCCTGCCCTCCGTCGTGCTGGCCTTCGTGGCCATCCCCGCGTTGCTGCGCCTCACCCGCGGCGGCATGATCGACGCGATGGCGGCGGACTACGTGCGCACGGCGCGCGCGCAGGGACTGAGCCGGGTGAGCATCGTGCTCAAGCACGCCCTGCGCAACGCCGCCCAGTCGGTGGTGGCGGTGGCCGGCGTGCAGCTCGGTTTCATCCTCGGCGGCTCGGTGGTGGTGGAGGTGGTGTTCAACGTGCAGGGACTTGGCTACCTCGCGTGGTCGTCGATCCAGAAGGGCGACTTCCCGGTGATCCAAGTGGTGGTGCTGTTGTTCGCGCTGATCTTCGTGGCCCTGACCACGCTGTCGGACCTTGCCGGGGCGTTGCTCGATCCGCGTCTGCGCGCATCGTGAGGCGGCCTCGCCTGCCGCTGCTCGCCGGGCTGGCACTGCTGACGCTGGTGGTGCTGGCCGGCGTGGTGGGGCCGATGCTGGTCCCGCACGACCCCTACGCGCAGGACCTCACCCGCCGGTTCGTGCCGCCGGCCTGGATGACCGACGGTTCGACCGGTAACCTGCTCGGCACCGACCAGCTCGGACGCGACTACCTGGCGCGGCTGCTGCTCGGGGCGCGGATCTCGTTGGAGATCGGGCTGATCACCGTGGTGGTGTCGGGCCTGATCGGCACCACGCTCGGTGTCATCGGCGGCTATTTCGGCGGGCGGACCGACCGGGTGGTGATGTTCATCGTCTCCGTCCGCCTGGCGATCCCGCTGATCCTGGTGGCGCTCACCGTGGTCTCGCTGGTGGGCAGCTCGCTGCAGGTGGTGATCCTGACGCTGAGCCTGCTGCTGTGGGAGCGCTTCGCCGTGGTCGCGCGCGGGGCGACGCGGCAGGCCTGCGGGCAGGACTACATGGCCGCCGCCTGGGCGGCCGGCAACTCGCACGTGCGCAGCATCCTGCGCGAGCTGCTGCCCAATATCGCCGCCGGGCTGGTGGTGATCGCCACCATCGAGATGGCCAACGCGATCCTGCTCGCCGCCGCGCTGTCGTTCCTGGGGTTGGGGGTGCCGCCGCCGCTGCCGGACTGGGGGCTGATGATCGCCGACGCGAAGGACTACATGTTCTTCAAGCCGTGGGTGATCGAGCTGCCCGGTGCCGCGCTGCTGATCATGGTGCTCGGCATCAACCTCGTGGGCGACGGCCTGCGTGACGCCCTCAGCGCGCAGGGCCGGCGGTGAGCGCGTTGCTGGACGTCGCGGGTCTCGAGGTTCGTTTCCCGGGGGTGCACGCCGTCCGCGGCATCGACCTCGCGGTGTCGGCGGGTGAGACCCATTGCCTGGTGGGCGAATCGGGTTGCGGCAAATCGCTCTCCGCCTTGGCGCTGCTCGGCCTGCTACCCCGTGGCGCGCGACGGCAAGCCTCGCGCATCCAGTTCGCCGGACAGGACCTGGCGCGTCTGCCGGAGCGTGCGATGGCGCGGCTACGCGGCGACCGCATCGCCATGATCTTCCAGGAGCCGATGACCAGCCTGAACCCGGCCTACACGATCGGCTCGCAGATGACCGAGGTGCTGCGCCGCCACCGCGGCTTAGGACGCGCCGAAGCCGCGGAGCGGGCCGCCGCCATGCTGGACCGCGTCGGCGTGAGCGCGCCGGCCATGCGGCTCGGCCAGTTTCCGCACCAGCTTTCGGGCGGGTTGCGTCAGCGGGTGATGATCGCGAGCGCGCTGCTCTGCGATCCGGAGCTGCTGGTGGCGGACGAGCCCACCACTGCGCTCGACGTCACGGTGCAGGTGCAGATCCTGGCCCTGCTGGCCCAATTGCAGCGCGATCTCGGCCTCGGGTTGCTGCTCATCACGCACGACCTCGGCGTGGTGGCGCGGGTGGCGAGCCAGGTGTCGGTGATGTATGCGGGGGTGGTTGTGGAGGCAGCCCCGGTGGCCGAGCTGTTCGCCCGCCCGCAGCATCCGTACACGCGCGGACTGATCGCCTCCATTCCGGTGCCGGGCCGGGTCGCCCGCGGGGAACGCCTTGGCAGCATCCGCGGCACCGTGCCGCAGATCCCCCCGGGCTTCGTAGGCTGCGCCTTCCGCGACCGCTGCGACCACGCCATCGCCGCCTGCGCCACGATCGTGCCACGGCACGAGGCAGCGCCCGGCCATGTCTACCATTGCCGCCTGGAGCCTGGCTGGCGTGACGGAGAGGCGGCGTGAGTGCGGCGCTCGAGGTCAGCGGGGTCAGCCGGGTGTTCGACGCGCCAGCCGGCATGTTCGCCACCAAACGCCACGTGGTCGCGGTGGATGACGTGTCGTTCGACCTCGCGGCGGGCGGTTCGCTCGGAATCGTGGGCGAATCGGGCTGCGGCAAATCCACCTTGGCGCGGGTCATGCTGGGGTTGCTGCCGCCGTCGCAGGGCAGCGTGCGGGTGGACGGGCGGGCGCTCGCGGGCATGGACCGGCGCGAGCGTGCCCGGCTGATCCAACCGGTGTTCCAGGATCCGACCAGCTCGCTCAACCCACGGCGCAGCGTCGAAGACGTGATCGCACTGGCGCTGGATGCGGCCGGCGGCGTGCGCGGGGAGGTGCGGCGCAAGCGGGTGCACGACATGATGGAGCGCGTCGGCTTGTCGCCTGCGGTAGCGTCGCGGCGCCCGGGGCAGCTGTCCGGCGGGCAGCGTCAGCGTGTCGCGATTGCCCGCGCTCTCGTGCTCGGCCCGCGTATCCTGGTGTGCGACGAGCCCACGTCGGCGCTGGACGTTTCGGTGCAAGCGCAGATCCTGAACCTGCTGATGGATCTGCGCGCGGCGATGGACCTGACCCTGGTGTTCATCAGCCACAACCTCGCCGTGGTGGAGCACGTGGCGGACGAGGTGGCCGTCATGTATCTCGGCCGCATCGTGGAGCATGCCGCGACCGATACCGTCTTCGGCGAGCGGCGGCACCCCTACACGCGTGCGCTGCTTGCCTCCGTGTTGACGCCGGAGCCCGGGCTCGGCCTGCCGGAGCTACGCCTGGGCGACGCGACGCCCGACCCGGCGAATATCCCGCCGGGCTGCCGCTTCCATACCCGCTGCCCGGTGGCGATTCCGCGATGCCTGACCGAACCACCGGCACGCCGATCCGTCGAGTGCCACCTCGTACCGTCTGCGTAACTCCAACCAAGGATTTCGTCCCATGAAGCGTCGCTCATTCATCGCCGCCTCCGCCGCAGCCGCGGCGCTCCCCGGTGCGATCGGGACCGCCCACGCGCAGAAGGCGCAGGACACGCTGCGTGTCACCTGGCGCGACGCCGTGCCCGACGTCGACCCCTATCGCAACTCGCTGCGCACCGGGCTGATCGTGTCGCACGAAGCCTGGGACATGTTGGCGTATCGTGATCCCGAGACGTTCAAGAACGTGCCGGCGCTCGCCACCGGCTGGACGCAGGTCGATCCGTTGACGCTCGAGTTCACCCTGCGCGACGGCGTGAAATTCCATAACGGCGACGCGTTCGGCGCCGACGACGTCGTCTATACGATCCAGACCATCCAGAACGATCCGAAGGTTGCGGTGCCTAGCAATTTCTCGTTCTGGTCGGGTGCGGAGAAGATCAACGACCACCAGGTGCGGCTGAAGCTGAAGGCGCCGTTTCCGGCGGCACTCGAGTACCTCGCGATGCTGACGCCGATCTACCCGAAGATGTACCGCGAGAAGGTCGGGCCCGAGGGTTACTCCAAGGCGCCGGTCGGCACCGGGCCGTACCGGATCACCAGCGTGAACGGCAGTTCCTTGATCGAGTTCGAGCGCTTCGAGGGCTATTATGCCGGCGCCCCGAAGCCGAAGCCGGCGATCAAGACGCTAAAAATCATGGAGGTGCTGGACGCGGCAAGCGAGCTGTCGGCCTTCATCGGCGGTCAGACCGACTGGATATGGAACTACAACCCCGACCAGTTCGACAATCTCAAGATGCTGCCGGGCAAGACCGCGGTGCGCGCCGGGTCCATGCGGCTCGGCTATTTGCAGCTGGATGCAGCCGGCCGCAGCGGTGCGGGCAATCCGCTCACCAACCTCAAAGTGCGCCAGGCGATCTGCCACGCTATCGACCGCAACGCCATCGCGCATAATTTGATGCAGGGCGACAGCCACCCGGTGAACGCGCCGTGCTACCCGAGCCAGTTCGGCTGCAACCAATCGGCTGCGGTGGCGTACGATTTCGACCCTGCGAAGGCCAAGGCGCTGCTGAAGGAGGCCGGCTTCGCGGACGGGTTCGCCACCACGTTGTTCACCTACGTGCTGCCGAGTTTCCCCGCGGCCGTGCAGAGCTACCTGCGCGCGGTGGGCATCACCCTGAACATTCAGCAGCTGCAGGTGGGTGCCGAGATCGAGAAGGTGATGGCGGGTCAGACGCCGACCAACCTCGGTACGTGGGGCAGCAACTCGATCAACGACGTCTCGGCCATCCTGCCGTACTATTTCGGCGGTGGTTCCAACGACTATGCGCACGACCCCGAGGTGCAGAAGGAGTTGCAGCTGGGCGGTACCGAGACCGACCCGGCGAAGCGCGAGACGCACTACACCGCGGCCATCCGCCGCGTGACCGAGCAGGCCTACTGGCTGCCCTTGTACACGTCGGTGACGCAGTACGCTTTCGCAAAGAACCTCGCGTTCAAGCCGTTCCCCGACGAGCTGCCACGGTTCTATCTATCGAAATGGGTTTGAGTCCGGTTCGGCGGGCCTAATTAGGCTTGCCCTACGAATTCGGCCTATGGGGAAATCGTAGGGCAAGCTCGCAAAAATAGGGTTGCATCCCACGCTGGCCGGCGGTATGGATGCGAACCGCTCGCAATACGAGTGGTCGTAAGCGTTAACGTCACCCAACGCGCAGGCCCGACGCCGCCCGCATTAGCGGAAGGCCTCGTGCCGTAGCGCATGGATGGTGACGTGAACTTCTTCAATCGTATCTTGCTCGCAAATATCGCGATCGTTCGTGGCATGCCGCCGGCGGCTCGTGTCGCGATTTCCTTGTTTTTCGTGGCCGGCCTCGCAGATGGCACGCTCTTGCCCTTCTTCGCGCTGTGGGCGCGGGGCGAGGGCGGCGTACCGGTCGAGTTCGTCGGCTTGCTGCTCGCGTGCTACGCCGGGGGCGAACTGATCGCGACGCCCGTGGTCGGCGGCATCGCAGACCGCGTGGGTCGGCGGCCCGTCCTGCTGGTCTCGACGGTGGGGGTCGGCTGCGGATACCTGCTGCTGTTCTGGTCGCACGGGATCATCGCGGCGGCGCTTTCGCTGCTGCTGATCGGCGTGTGCCATGGCTCGTCGGAGTCCCGGTCACGCTGGTGGCCACGCTGGCTCTGGCGCGGACGGCGCGGGTGACGCAGGGGGCATCCCCAGTTCTCGACTGTCCCAACCTGTAGGGTGCGTTGCGCTTTGGCAACGCACCACCGGCGGCGCTTGGTGGTGGGGTGCCAAAGCGCACCCCACCCTACGAAAATAGATCCCTTGGACGATTTCGTCGTCGTCAACAATGCGTCCGAGAGGCAGGTGTGGGTCGAGCGCCGGACCGCAGGCGACGACGACGCGGCATCGCTCCTGCGGGTGTTGCAGAGTTTGAATGTGCCGCATGGTGACGGCTTCGTCTGGATCGCGTCAGAGGCTGAGGTGGTGAGGGTGCTGCGCCGGCATATGCTGGAGGTCCGGGCCCACGCGCGGGCTTGGGTCAAAGCGTCAGGCTACTGGGTGCGGGGTCGAGACGGTGTCCATGTCAGTTTCAAAGCGGACGAACAGGGCTAACGCCCGGACGCTGCAGCCCGAAATGTTCGCGCAGGGTGTGGCCGGTGTACTCGGTTCGAAACAGCCCGCGCCGCCGCAGTTCCGGCAGCACCAGTTCGCAGAACACGTGGAAGTCGCCGGGCAGGGTTGGCGGCAGCAGGTTGAAGCCGTCGCAGGCGCCGGAGGTGAACCACTCCTCCATGTGATCGACGATCTGCACGGGCGTGCCGGCGAAGGTGTCGTGGCCGCGGCCAAAGGCGATGCGGTGGATCAACTGGCGGATCGTGAGATCGTCGCGCCGGGCCATGTCGAGGAACACCTGGTGGCGGCTCTTGGTGCCGTTGATGCTTTCGATCGGCGGCACGGGTGGCAGAGGTCCGTCGATGTCATGTTCGAACAGGTTGACGCCGAGGTTGTTGGACAAAGAGACCAGGCTGTATTCGGGAATGATGTGTTCGTTCTGCGCCGCCTGCTTCTCGCGCGCCTCCGCTTCGGTGCGGCCGACGACGGGCGCTAGGCCCGGCAGGATGCAAAGCTGGTCCGGCGTGCGGCCGTGGCGGCGCATGCGGGCCTTCACGTCGGTGTAGAAAGCCTGGGCGTCGGCCAGATTGTTCTGCGCCGTATAGATCGCCTCGGCGAAGCGCCCGGCGAACTCCCGCCCGTCCTCGGACGACCCGGCCTGCACCAGCACGGGATAGCCCTGCGGCGGGCCCGGGAAATCCAACGGGCCGCGCACCTTGAAGTGCCCGCCGTCGTGATCGATGCGGCGAATTCGGCTGCGGTCCACGAAGCGGCCGCGGGCGCGGTCGGCGATCAAGGCGGCATCGTCCCAACTGTCCCACAGCTTCATGGCCACCTCCACGAACTCGGTGGCGCGGGCGTAGCGGCGGCTGTGTTCCAGGTGGGCGTCGTGGCCAAAGTTTTGGGCCGCCATCTCGTTGCCGGAGGTCACGATATTCCAACCGGCGCGCCCGCGGCTGACCCGGTCCAGCGAGGCAAAGCGGCGAGCGATGTCGTAGGGCTCGCCATAGGTGGTGGATGCGGTACCGATCACGCCGATCCGCTCGGTGACGGCGGCGACGGCGGCGAGCAGAGTCAGCGGCTCGAAGAAGTTGTTGAAGGGGCCGAACTCGATGTTCGGATTGATGGCCAGGGCGTCGGCGATGAAGATCGCGTCGAACTTCGCCGCTTCCGCCCTCTGCGCCAGACGCTGGTAGTAGCCGATATCCAGCATGTCGGCCGGATCGGTTGCGGGGCTGCGCCAGGCGGCCTCGTGGTGGCCGATGCCCTGGATGAACAGGTTCAAGTGCATCTGGCGTGGAGCCTCGGGCATGGCGTCTCCTCCCATAGTCCAGACAGGCGGTGTCGATTCAGGGCACGGGAAACAGCGTGTGGCCATCCTGCGCCACCATCCGGCCCCGGCGCACCACGATGCGGCCGGCCGGGCGCTGGGCCACGGCTTCCGCCACGGTCTCGGCCGGCACGAGCACGAGGTCGCCCCAGCAACCCGGCTCCAACCCGTATCCGGCGAGGCCGATCGCCTTGGCGCCGCCGACGGAGCAGGTGTCCAGGGCGAGCGCCAACTCGTCGTCCCGGCGCAGGTTGTTGCGTAGGCCGACGAACATGGCGCGTTCCAGCATGTCGCCGTTGCCGTACGGCCCCCAGGTGTCGCGGATGCCGTCGCTGCCGGCGCAGACCACCACGCCGGCCGCAACCAGGCGCTTCACCGCGGGCACGGGGCGGGATGCGGGGGCGGTGGTGCAAATGGCGATGCCAGCTTCGGCCAGGTCGGCAATCAGCGGTTCGGTGATGGCCGGGTCGGGCATGCCGAGGCAGAAGGCGTGGCTGATCATGACCCGTCCGGCCATGCCCAACGCCCGGCTGCGCTCGATGATCAGCTCCATCGAGAACGCGCCCATTTCGCCGGGCTCGTGCAGGTGGATGTCCACCCCGCGGCCGAACCGCTCGGCCAGGCCGAACACGGCGTCCAGATGGCCCTTTGGATCGCGATCGATGGCACAGGGATCGAGCCCACCGACCGTCTCCGCCCCCAGGCGCAGCGCCTGCTCCATCAGCGCCAGCGTGCCCGGCCGGATCAGCAGGCCACTTTGCGGGAACGCCACCAGGTCGATGCCGACGATGTCCGCCAGGTCGGCGCGGGTCGCCAGCAGGCCCTCGATGCCTGCGATGCCACACTCCGTGTCGACGTCGACATGGGTGCGGATGTGGGTGGCGCCGTGGCTGACCGTCAGCGCCGCCTGCCGGGCGGATTGCTGGCGGGGGTCGATCGGCAGGGTGCGGCGGACGGTGCGCTCATTGCTGATCTTGTCCACGAGGCGGGGCCCGACCTCGTTGCGATACCATGGTAAGCCCAGCAACGACTTGTCCAAGTGCGTGTGCGCCTCCACCAGCCCGGGCAGTGCGATCCGCCCGCCGGCATCCAGCGTCGCAATCCCGGGCGGTGCGGGCACGCCCACCGCGGCGATGCGGCCCGCGTGGATCAGGATGTCGCCGGCAGCACCGCCCATCGGGCGCACATTCGTCAGCAGCAGGTCAGCTTCCACGCGCTTTGCCCTCCATGCGGGTCAGCATAGAGGCAGTGTTTGGTCCGGCAACTATACGGCCCTGTCACGCGCTGGAGGCAGCCAGCTGGACATCTGGAACCGGGCGATCGCGCAGAAGTCGTATCGCGAGGGCAGGGAGGTTCTGCTAGATCTGGCAAGATGGGCAGGAATTCGGATCAAGTGAGCCGCGAGAAGACAAATCAAGAACCCCGGCAACCCGCCGGCTCGCAAACGGTCGATCGCGCGCTGTCGCTCGTCCAACTTGTCGCGGTCGGCTCCGGCCATGGCCTGCGCCTGACGGAGTTGGCGGCCGCGAGTGGGCTCGACCGTGCAACCGCCTACCGGCTGCTCGTCAGCCTCACCACCCGGGGTTTTCTCGACCAGGATTCGGCAACCAAGCGCTACCGGCTGGGGCTGGAGTTCTTCGCCCTCGCCGCCACCGCTTCGAACCAGATCGACCTCGGCGCCGTCGCACGCAGCGTGCTGCACCGGCTGGCGGCGCAGAGTGGCGACACGGCGATGTTCTGCGTCCGCTCCGGGCAGAGCCTGTTTTGCGTGGACGTCGAAACCGGGGATTTCCCGGTCAAGGTCATGCCGATGGATATCGGGTCCCACCGCCCGCTCGGGGCCGGCAGCGCCGGGATCGCGATCCTGGCCGGCATGCAAGCGTACGAGGTCGAAGCCGTGCTCAAGCGCGCCGCCGCTCGCCTTGCCGAGGTCCCCAACCAGGATCCAGACGCCATCCGCCGTGCCGTCGACGACTGCCGCACCCACGGCTACGCGCTCGCGCCGGAGGATGCCGCCGGGCGGATCATGGGGGTTTCGGTCGTGATCACCAGCCGGCCCGGGCGGCCGCTGGGAGCACTGACGCTCGCCGGCATTCCCGAACGGCTGCTGCCGGAGCGGATCGCGGACCTTGCGCGGATGCTCACCGAGGGCGTCGAGACGCTAACCGACACGATGTTGCGGCTGCCGGAAGCCTCCCGGCATCACACGCGCTGGATGAACCCCGCATCCGGCGCCGCCGCCAAGGCGAGGGCCAAGGCTGGCTGACCCGGCGCAGGGTCGCGCCAAGGGGTGGTTGGCGGATCGCGACCGGGAACGATCAAACGTCGGTGCGTTTACAATGGGTTACGAAACTGCCCGATCATTTGTGGTTTAGCTGTCGCGTCGCTGGAGCCGCTTGAATGACCGATGCCGTGGCCGACCTGAAAGCTCAGCCGAAATTCCCCCCCGTAGCAACTCCGGCCTCGGAGCGGGATGTCCGCGTGGATGTCATGCGCGGCCTCGCGCTGTTGATGATTTTTCTCGACCATATTCCCGACAACAAGGCGAGCCTGTTCACCCTGCACCAGTTCGGGTTTTCCGATGCCGGCGAGGTGTTCGTGTTGTTGGCGGGCTTTGCGTCCATGTTGGCCTATGGGCGCGGCATGGACCGGGATGCAGCGACCGGATTGCGCCGGGTCGGCAAGCGCGTAGGGATGATCTACGGCGTGCATGTCGGCCTGCTCCTGGCAACGCTCGCCATTGTGCGGATCTGGTCCGGCATCTATGGCGTGACGCCCAGGGCCGTGGCGCCGATCCTCAGCAGCCCGGTGAATGGCCTGGTCCAGGCGATGACCTTGCAGGCGCTTCCGACCTATCTCGACATCCTTCCGCTCTACATCGTCCTCCTGGCCATCTTCCCGCTCATCTGGCTGGGTGTTCGGCGCAGCCCAGCCCTGACCTTGGCCATCTCCGGCTGCATTTGGCTCGCGGTGCAGTTCCATCCGGCGATCGATCTGCCGAACGTCCTGGACGATACGAAGGGCTGGTATTTCAACCCATTCGCGTGGCAGCTCCTATTTGTGCTCGGTGGCATGCTCGCCCTCATCACCCAGCGCCACAACGGGGCGCTTCCGCGACACAAGGCGCTGCAAGCAGCGGCGATCGCCTATCTCGGCGTCGCGTTCGTCACCTCCGCACCATGGTCGGATTGGGGGCTGCCGGCGCTCATGCCGCTTCACATCGCCAACCCTGACAAGAGCACCCTGGCTTGGCCCCGGATCATCGACATCACGGCGCTGACCTATCTGACCCTGAGTTCGGCTTGGGCGCGCCGGGCAGCTCAGAGCTGGGTTTTGCACGGAGCGAACGCCTGCGGGCGGCATTCGCTGCTCATCTTCGCGCTCGGCTGCACCCTGGCAATTTTTGGCCGGCTCGTATTCCGGACCTTTGGCGAGGGATTGGGTATCCAGGCCGTCGTGGACGTGATCGGCATGTCCATCATGGTCGCCGCGGGTCTCGCGCTCGAGGTACGGCGGACGAGGCAAGTGCGTCGGACTCTACCCCTCGTCGCCGCTGGAGCCTGAGGCGTCAGGGCTTGCCAGGTCCCTCCAGCTTGCCTCTGCGGACGAGTGCGGGAACCTTGGCGATCAACTTGGCTAGACGCGGCTCGGTCACCAGGCTGGCCGCGTCTACGACAGCGAACCAACGCGTCTCGCGCTCGGCAAACTCTGGCCATGTCTCCAATTGGCGGCGGACCAGCATTGGGAACACATGCACTTTGACCTCCCGGTTCTCACCGTCGGGCTGGACCTTGAGGTAGCTGTAACTACCCAACTTCGCGGCGCGGACGATTTCGCCCTCCAGCCCGGCTTCCTCGTATGCCTCGACCATGGCGGCTTGCCCGGGGGTTCGGCCCTTCATAGGCCAGCCCTTGGGGATCACCCATCGCCGTGTCTCGCGCGAGGTGATCAGCATGATTTCGACGTCACCCGCATCACTCACCCGGAGCGGCAGGGCGGCGAATTGGCGCCGGCCCGATTTGGGTCTCTTCACCTGGCAGCGCGTGGGTGCAGGCGGACTCGTGTTGCATCCACATCCACGAACACCAGGACGTTGGCCTGGAGCGAGCTACCGCAAATCGTCAGGGCCGGCGCGCACGGCCGCGCGAGCAAGGGACTTTCTACCACCTTCGAGTATCCGGTGAGATCCTCTCGCGTCCGGTCTACCATTTCACGCGCCCCCTCGGCCCCCGGTCGGGCGTAATGCCGATACGTTCGACATACCTGGGCATAGTATGAGTGGCCACAACCAGGGTTGGCAATGATTGCCAGCACGGGTCGGCAGTCTCGCGGCTGGCCTACGCGTGGGTCGGCAACCGCTTCAGGCCGCGTGGACGCTCACGATGAATGCGGCGGCCATGTGCTGCAACGAGGCCGCGTCTGTGGCGAGGATGTCAGCCGCCTGCAGCATTTCGCGCGCAGCCGTGCTGGTTGCGCTGGCCGAGTTGGCCACCAGACGGACTTCGGTGCTCACGCGGCAGGCCTTGTCATGCAAGGTGGCCGCCGTCTGTGAAATGGAGTGGGCCGCGTCGACCTGGCCCGCCACGGCATCGTCCACATGGGATGCGAACTCCGTCACCTGCCCGATATGGTCCGCTATGCTCGACAGCGATGCCGCGACGCCATGCCGGGCGTCGCGCATGCTGTCTATGTATGCTTCGACGTTCGAGGTGGCACTCGCAGTCTGCTTCGCGAGCGCCTTGACCTCCTCGGCAACGACCGCGAAGCCGCGGCCGGCGCTGCCCGCATGAACCGACTCGATGGTCGCGTTCAAAGCCAGCAGTTTGGTCTGCGCTGCGATGCCACCGATCAGGGTCACCGCCGTTCCCACCTGGTCGGCGGCGCTGTGCAAAGTCGCCAACGCGATATCGCTGCGGCTGACTTGGCCGGACATGCGGTGCGCGGTCTGTGCCGCCGCATTGGTCTGCTTGCCGACAAGATCCAAGCTGTCTTGAAGCTGTCTGGCCGCGGCGACCAGCGCCGTCGTGTCCACCGCGGTCTTGGAGGCCAGGATGACCACATCCTCCGCCCCCTGTCCGGTCGCCGCTGCGACATCCAACAAGGCCGTCGCCCGGTTGCGGATTTGGTCCGCGGTTTGCGCGACCGTCATCACCATGGTGCGGACCTGGCCGTCGAAAGCGCGCGCGAGCACTTTCAGTCCTTCCGCCCGCTCCGTCATGAGGCCGGACCGCAGACGTTCGGCATCGGCAATGGCGGCGTGCTCCCGTGCCTGCTCCCGTTGCTCAGCATGCGCCCGAAGCGCTCGGCTGGCGCGAACTGCTCGACCGCCAAATACGATGAGCACGCCGGCCAGGCAGACCAGGATCAGCAAGTGGACGCGTAATTCGGCCCGCCAACTGCTTTGCACGTCCCACTCGGGCTGCGTGACCATCACTCGCATGGGAAAATGGCTCAGATGCTCGTACGATCCTCGCTGCATTACCCCATCGACGCCCGATCGAAAGGTCAGAATGCCCCTGTCGGGATGGTCGTGCAGATATCGCTTGAGTTGAGCGCTGATCGCAGGCCGCAGGGGAGCGACAGGGGGACTGCGGACGAGGAAGGTGTCGTCATCGCCTACGAACGCGATCACGCCACCCGTCTTGGACCGTACCTCGTCGAACAACCTCTGAAAGAAGTTCAGCGAGACACTGACAACCACGAGCCCGCCGAAACTGCCGTCCGCGTTATCGATGCGGCGCGTCACCGTGACGGCATAGCTGCCGTCGATCTTGCTCTGGATGCGCTCGCCGATGAAGGGGCCCCGATCAGGATGGGTCGCGTGATAGTGGAAATAGGCGCGCTCGGCGTAGGTCATCCCGTGCGGGTCCGCCACGAGCGACTTGACGATCGCATTGCCCCGGCTGTCGACAATGCCCATCTCGTGAATTGCTGGAAGCGCGTGGGCAAGCGAGGTCATCAGGCGATAAAAGCGCGTCTGAGCCTCAGGCCCAAGACCCTCGGCTTCGACCTGCTCGACCAGGCTGGCGACGATCGTGTCGGCGGTCTTCAGCGTCGTTTCGGCCTGCCAGGCCATCGATTGGGCCGTGGTCTCGGTGACGATGTCCGATTTCTCGAGGTTGGCGCGGTAGACGTGCCGAAGCTGCCAAACCTCCGTGCCGACCAGTATCAGGCAGAGGCAGGCGACCAAACTGAAGGTGCCGTTCCGCAAGGCTCCCCTCAGCAAGGCGGACAGACCGGCCAACCACCCTATCGAGGTCTGAAGCATGGAAACGGAGCTGCCCAACAGGCCACCTTGTGATCAAAGCGAGCCAAACGGGCTCCCGCATCGTGTTGCTCCCCGAGATTAACGTCAGCAGGTTAACGGCCGGTAAAACCGCTACTGGCCGGCTGGCGCCTGCCCGGATCTGGCCATATGACACTTCATTGCCAGGCGGAGATGACGGTGAGTGCTTGTCGGGTCGGTGTCATCGGGTTTGGTATGGTGGTCGCCCCGCACGCGACCCGCCTGTTTGAACTGTGGGCGGCCACTGCGACGGCCGATGCGGTGGAACAGGGTCGCGACCCGGCCGTGATCGGTAAGGCCGCGCTCGAGGTCCATCGCCTGACCGACGCCCTGCTGCCGTCCGCCCGCGAAGGCCGGAGTGTCGTGCCATGAGCCTGCGTTTCGCCGTAATCGGCCTGGACCACCGCCATATCTACGAGCAGGTGCAGCGGCTGCTCGAATTAGGCTGCACCTGTGCCGGATACTGGACCGACGGCGAGCCCCAGCCGCTCGCCGGGTTCATCAAGCGCTTCCCGCACCTCCCGCGGATGGACGACCAGCGCCGCCTGCTGGAGGACCCAACGATCAGCCTGGTCGTCACGGCTGCCGTTCCGAGCGAGCGCGCCGCCCTGGCGATCGCCGCCATGGAGCACGGTAAGGATGTGATGACCGACAAGCCCGGCTGCACCACGCTGGCGCAACTCGCCGCGTTGCGTAATGCCGTCGCACGCACCGGGCGGATCTGGTCGGTAAGCTATTCCGAGCGGTTCGAGGTTCGTGCCGTGACCCGCGCGCTCGACCTGGTGCGGGCGGGGGCGATCGGACGGGTAGTGCAGACGATCGGGCTCGGGCCACACCGCCTGAACCGGAAGTTGCGTCCCGCTTGGTTCTGGGACAAGGCGCGCACGGGCGGGATCCTGACCGATATCGGCTGCCACCAAGTGGACCAGTTCCTGGTGTTCACCGGCTCGACCGAGGCCGAGATCGTGTCCGCTGCGACCGCCAACCATGCCAACCCCGCCGATCCGGGGTTCGAGGACTGGGCCGAGATGATCCTGCGCAGTCCGCAGGCGCGCGGCTACGTGCAGCTTGACTGGTACACGCCGGATGGATCGTCGAACTGGGGCGACGGGCGGCTGAAGGTTCTTGGCACCGAGGGCTACATCGAGCTGCGCAAATACGTGGACATCGCCGGTCGTGATGGAACCGACCACCTGTTCCTGGTGACCAATGCCGAGACCCGCTACATCGACTGTTCCGCTGCAGCGCTGCCGTATTACGCCGACTTGATCCAAGACGTTCAGGACCGCGGTTCCCGCAGTATGGACCAGGCACATTGTTTCAAAGTGATGGAAATCGCACTGCAAGCGCAAGAAAGCGCGGATCGGCACGAGTGAGGCGGCACGGCCGGAGGGCACCATCGATAATCGCTGACAAGACTTAACTCGATCCCGTTTAGGCCCGTGATAGTCTTCGATCCTCAGTGGAGGAGCGCGTTGCAGCGTCTGCCAGGAAATACTCTTCTTCGATGCCGAAGCGGTAGCAAGCGTCCATGTCGATCCTCGCCTTGAGCGATGCCAGCACTCATGGTCTTTGATGAACGCACCAGCCAGATTGCGTCGCCCCCCGAACGAGTGCAGCGCTTCCATTTGCCAGGTGTGGTGTAGGGCGGGCTTCAGCCCACCAGCCGCAGCAAAGTGGTGGGCCGAGGCTCACCCACATCAGACTAGGTCCAGTACAGGACCGTTGCCGCCGGCAGCCAGCGCGCGATCGATCCCTCGATCGAGGCCCGCATGGCCACCATGTCGTCGCGCGGAAACACGTATTTGACGGACCGGAACTTCGTCATCTTGCGGGTCCGCTGCGCCTCATCCATCTCGAGCGGGCTGCCAGGATACCATCCGGCCAGCACGTCTTTCGACTTGGGCGTGAACCGGTGCGTGATCAGTTCGGCCGTCAGGTCCAAACCGGGCACGCCGTCCAGCGATGCGGCGACGTCCGCGAACAGGCGGTCATACGCCGCGGCCCAGTTCGGCACTCGTAGGATCGGCGCCACCGTGAGACCGACCGGGTAGCCGGCCAGGGCCATCGCTCGCAGCGCCGCCAGTCGCTGCGCCACCCGGGGCGCGCCACCCTCGTAGCGCTCCGCCTCCCGCGCGTTGACCGAGAAACGCACCCGGGTACGGCCGTTATGCGCCAAGCCCAGAAGCGTCCCCACGCCGTCGAACTTGGTCGTGAACCGCAGCTGCGCTGGCGCATTCAAGGCCCCGAACTGCGTGATACAGGCGGCCAGGTGCCCGGTCAGGTGCTCGAGCGCCAGGGGGTCGGTGTAACAGGAGCACTCGAACGTCGTGCCCTCATGCGCGCGGGCATCCGAAATGGAGGTGACTGCGCCGTGCCCGAGTGCCGGCGGCAGCTCCGCCAGGATCTCCGGTAGGTTGGCATAGGCGCGCACGATCGGCGGCCCCGCCAACGAGCCGGCCAGGTAGCAGTAGGAGCAATGCGCCGGGCATCCCTCTGCCAGATCGAACCGCCAGTCTGCCGATGGCGGGATCGGCTGCAGCCGGCGCCGGCTTGGGCTCGCCGTCACGACCGCGAGGGTGCGCTTGGCGTCGCGATACGAATCCGGCAGTCCAACGAGCCTGTCGGAGCGTAAGCGCACCACCTCCGATCCCATCGCCGCCGCGCGGTCGACCATGGCCGCCCCCTGTGCCCAGCCGAGCGCGGAGGGGGTCGCCAGCACAAAACGCGGGATCCAGGGCGAGAGCACCGCTTGAATATCGGGACGGCAGCCGGAAATGGGAGAGTATGGCAGAGCTTCCCGACCCTCTCACCGATCAGCCCCTGAATCTTCCGGCAGGCGCCTTCCGCAAGGCCGACCCATCGCCCGACCCGGCGTTCTATGCGCAGCCGCGCTTCGTCACTCATATCGACGATGGCGCCATCGCGGCCGTCACCGCCCTCTACCGGGAGTTCCTGCCCGCCAACGGCGATATCCTCGACATGATGAGCAGCTGGGTCAGCCATCTGCCGCCCGAAATCCATTACAAGAGCGTGACCGGCCATGGCATGAACGCAGCGGAGTTGGCGGCAAACAAGCGGCTGACCGCCCGCATCGTGCAAGACCTGAATGCCAATCCGGCACTGCCCTTCGCGAATGACCTGTTCGACGGGGCCGGGCTGTGCGTTTCCGTACAGTATTTGCAGCGCCCGGTGGAGGTGTTCCGGGAGGTGCGCCGCGTCTTGCGGCCGGGCGCGCCGTTCGTTGTCTCGTTCTCGAACCGCTGCTTCCCGACGAAGGCGGTGGCGATTTGGCAGGCGCTGGAGGGCGCGGACCAGCAACAATTGGTGGCGGCCTACATGCAGGCGGCAGGCTTCGGCCAAGCGGCGGTGCGGGCGACCTGCCCGCGGCATGGCGACCCGCTATGGGGCGTGATAGGGCGCGTGCCCGCGCAATCCCCCCCGGCCTAGGCTGTTCTTAACGCTCGCTCGGCCGCAACCGGCAGCAGAGACCCGGCGTAAACCTGGAATTAAGCATCCCCCGGCATAGTCAGGCGCTGGCTATGTGCAGAAATCTCTTGCGCCCGCTCGTCACCGCGCTGCGACCATCTAGGGGAGAGCCTGATCACTGTATCCTACAGCCGGCCATCACGGTGGCGGCAGGGGCCGAGCTGCTGCCCGGACCGCCGCCAATGATGCCCTCGCGGTCACGGTCGATGCCGTTTCGGGTCAGCCTGGGGCTGTCCATGACCTGCGTGCTGCTGCTGCTCTGGATCGGATGCTGGCGGGAGTTGATCGCTCGCGAGCAGCAGATCCGCGACACTCAGACCTCGCTGACCAACCTGGCAAACTCCCTCTCGCGCGACGCGGAGGCCGCTGTGGAAATTGCCGACACCATGGTGCTCAGCACGGTTTCGCGGTTGGAAAAAGACGGCACGGCGCCCGATACGCTAGCGAAGCTCAATGCGACGCTGCCGGCGAGTGTCGCGGCCATGACCCGCGTCAGCAATGTGGTGATCCTGGATGCGGAGGGCAATTGGCTGGCGACCTCGCTGCCGTCGCGGGGCGAAAACCTCGCCGATCGCGCATACTTCCGTCATGCCCGCGACAATGCGGATCCCGGCGTGTTCATCGACGGTCCGGTGCTGGGGCGTGCGTCCGGACAGTGGGTCATCACCGTGTCGCGCCGGTTCGATACCGCAGCGGGCGGCTTCGGGGGGGTCGTGACCTCCAGCATCGACGTGGCAGATTTCGTGAACCACTATGCGGAGCTTGACCTTGGCCCGAACAGTCTGATCACGCTGCTCACGCCCTCCGGCGTGCTGCTTGCCAGGTCCCCGTGGGATGCACGGTCGGTCGGCCTGAATATGTCGAAGGAGACGGTGTTCAGCGAAATGCTGGACCGATCGGGCGGCAGCTACGAGACCATTTCCGTGTTGGATGGCACGAAGCGCTACAGCGGCTTTCATCGAAGCGGACGCTATCCGCTGATCGTCGTCATATCGGTGTCGGTCGATAATATCCTGCAAACCTGGAGAGAAAACGCGACGGTTCACCTTGCCATGCTTGGCGTCGTGATCGGCATCATCTTGCTCCTTGGCACGCGGTTGGCGATGCAGATGCGTGACCGCCAGGCGGCCGAGGCCGGGTTTCGTTTGATCGCAGAGAACGCCAGCGAGATGATTTCCTTGGTCGGGCCGGACGGAAAACGAAAATACGCCTCTCCCGCGGCCCTGCGGGTGTTCGGCGTACCGCCGGAGGCGCTGGTTGCGGACAGCGCCCTGTTGATGATCCATCCGGACGACGAGCCGGCTGTCACGGCATTACAAACCCGCCTGCTGCAGCCCGGCCCGGTGAACGAAGAATCCATCGTCTTCCGCTCGCTGCATCCCAAGCTCGGCCCAACCTACCTGGAGGCGAGCACCCGCTCGCTGCGCCATCGGGACACCCAGGCGCCGGACGGCTACGTCTCCATCATCCGCGACGTCACGGCCCGCTGCCATCTGGAGACCGAGCGGGAGCAGCGGGAGGCCGAGTTGTGTGCCTCCAATGCGGAACTGGAGCGCCTCGCCAAGGATTATGCCCAGGCGCGGAAGGCGGCGGATCAGGCGAACCGCGCGAAATCCCGCTTCCTGGCCGGAATGAGTCACGAGCTGCGCACGCCGCTGAACGGCATACTCGGCTACGCCCGGCTGCTGCAGATGGAGGGCGGCCTGACCGCGGCGCAACTCGCGCGGCTGGACGCGATGCAGGTTGCCGGCACGCACCTGTTGGAGTTGATCCATTGCGTGCTCGACCTGTCGGAGATCGAGACCGAACGGGCCGAACTGCAAAGCGTCAGATTGAACCTGGGTACGATTTCGCGGGCCTGCGTCGAACTTGTCCGTCCTTTGGCCGAGGCGAAGCGGCTGGCCCTCAGTCTGCATATCGATCCCGAATTGCCGTGCCACATTACCGCCGACCCGAAGCGGCTGCGGCAGGTTCTGCTGAACCTGCTCGGCAACGCGGTGAAATTCACCGGGGAGGGCGTCGTCCAACTCCGCCTGCGGCTTGCCACCAATCGAGCCGGCATTCGCTTCGAAGTGATCGACACGGGGCCGGGCGTGCCTCCCGAGCAGCGCCACCGCCTGTTCCGGGAGTTCGAACGGCTGGAAACCGCGGCCACCCGCTCCGCCGAGGGTGCCGGTCTCGGATTGTCCTTGTCGATAAAGCTCGCCGCGCAGATGCAGGGCTCGCTTGACTACGAACCGAACCCCAGCGGCGGCAGTGTATTCTGGCTGGAGCTGCCGTTCGCTGGCGATCCCTCGGACGCCCTGGTCGCCGATGACGCGGCGGAGCTCGAGATGCAGGAATTGGGACCGCAGCGGATACCTGCGATGCGCGTGTTGGTGGTCGATGACGTCGAGATGAACCGGGAGATTGCCGCGGCCTTCATTCGCTCCGCCGGGCATAACGTCGCCTGCGTCGGCAGCGGCGCAGAGGCGGTCGTCGCGGCGGCGGCAAGTGATTACGATGCCGTGCTGATGGACGTCCGCATGCCAGAGATGGACGGGCTGGAGGCGTCCCGCCAGATCCGCGCCTCCGGTGGACCGCGTTCGCGGGTGCCGATCCTTGCGGTGACGGCACAGGTCTTCACCGAGCAGATCGAGGAATGCCGTAAAGCCGGAATGAACGACCATCTGGCCAAGCCGTTCACGCTCGATACGTTGCTTGCGGCGCTGGCACGCGTGGCTGCCGCGGACGATCCGCGGAAGCCTATGCCTTACCCTGTGGACGCTCCGATACTCGTAGACGAGCCGGCGTGATGCGCTCCGACGCCGCCGCTTCCGTCTAAATAAAGCTTTCACAAACATGGCTCATTCTGGGCTCCCATGACCACGCACTCAGATCGCCCGTATGAGCCAGCGACATTCGTCGAGCGTGGCGTGTCGGTGCCGTTTACGACACCGATGCTTTTTGGGGCACGCGTGCGCAAGCCGGCGCGGCTCGACCTGGAACTGCTGGTCCCGAATCCCTCTGGTGGCCGCGGAATCTACATCCTGCCGTGGAGCAACGTCCGGGCTCTCTGCAGTCCCACCGTCTACGACATCAAGTTGTCGGCGCGCATTGCCGGGCTGCAGACGGTCACGCCAACGACCGTGCGGCGCGCGGCCAAGCAAATTGCGGCTGAAGGTTTCGCAGGCCGAGCGGCTGGGCTGGCGGCTTCGACGGCGCTCGCCGTCGAGCAGAAAAGTTTGCTGACGACGAATTTTGACCTGCTGCTTTGCCTCGTGCAGCAGGAGGGTTCGCCGGGCGGTCTGACGGCCGGTCCTGGGCTGCTGCCTTCGACCAGCCTCGAATTCCAGGCCAAGCGCACCATCGCGTCGATCGCGCCGCGGATCGGGCAGTCCCCGGCGGCCATCGCTTCGAGCCTGGAACAGCTTGCCGAACTCCTCGAGCCGGTTGGCCTCCGCGAGCAGCCCTGCGGCTCCCGCGTCCCGCATATCATCGAGTCGATCAAGTCGCTCCGCCGGGACGCGCTTTCGCTGCTCCCGCAAGCTGACGAACACGAAACGAAGTTGCTCAGGGTGTTTCTGGGTGTGTCTGGCGTAACCCTCACCGCAGCAGAGCGCGCGGTGATGGAGGCCCGTTCGACCTCGGCCGAAGTCACGAGCCTGCTCACCGCATGGTATGCGGACCCTGCCGCGCTGCGCAGCCAACTCTGCCGGGCAGAGTGGCTGATGGATGGCTGGGAGCGAATAGATCAATTGTGGTGGTCCGACGCCACTGGCCCTGCACGAGCTGACATTCTGGATGAGATCGCTTCGTTGTTGCCTGTACTCCCGCATGAGGTCGGCGACTGGCCTGGTTTTGCGATCGATGCCGAGCCTTTCCTAGAGCTTCAGCGGCTTGTCCGCAGCAATCAGGAATGGCGGACCGGGCACTCGTGGCAGGATACCATTGCCCGCAACGAAGCACTGCTCGCGACATGACACCTGGTATCGTCGCAACGATCCAGACCAGTCTCGCCCACGCTGCTGATGCTCAGATCGCGCGGGTTGTCGCCATGGTAGACGCTATGCCGGAGCGGGGCAGTGCTGACGCGCTGATCGCTCCACTTCGGCCTCGCCTGGCGGCGCTACGTCCAACCCGGCCACTCAGCTTCACGCGGCTCCTGTTCACGCCACTCGATCCCGTCATCATGACGACCGCCCAATGGCAGGCGACTTGCGTGGGCGTTCCTCGCCCAGCTTTGCGGCCGCTCGGCGCCGCGATTGCCGCCGCATTGAGTGCGCTCGGGCAAGCGTATCACGACGGAGGCTGTGCCGAGACGGGATCGGACCTATGGGAAGCTGCTGCCACCGTACTTGAAACGTTGAATGCGCCACCCGATTGGTCGGCCGCAAGCGGTCTTGCGGTCCGGCACTTCGCAACCGTGGCCGGTGCCGTCGGGGCGGTGCTGCACGAGGCGACGCAGATCCAGTCGTTGGCTGGCCGGCGCCGGCCAGCACAGGACGAGACTTTGGAAGCCATGCTGTCTCGCAGCAGGATCCACGGAACATTGGCGCTGGACACGGTGGTTGCCGTGTTGTTGGCCAGGTTACCGGCGCCTGGCCGAACATTGGCTCTCGCGGCAGCGGCCGCGGGCAGTGATCGCGCGATCGAACAGACCCTCGACATGCTCGATGCCAGTCTCTCGTCGCGCAACGACGGCGCACGCGACCCGAGGACAGTTGCCGTCGAGCTTGGCCGAGTGGTGTCGCTGACGACCGCGCTCGAGACCGCCGCGCCGCCGGAGCGGCGCAGGCGTCTGGATGTGATCCGCCGCGAAGCGAACTTCTTCTGCCAACGCAGCTTCAACCGGGCGGTGGAGCACATGCTGACGTTCGCCGAGACTGCAACACCGGACCGCCTGAAGGACGACGTGGTAGCAGGGCTGGAGGTAACAGCGCGTGATCTTCGGCGCCTAGAAGCTGTCGGCCGTACACTCGGCGCAGACGATCAATACGATGCCATTTTGGCGTCGGCGTCGGCATCTGTCCGAGACACTCAGGGCGGGTTGAGTCTCGTGGAGCGGGTGCACCTCATCGAGATCTTATCTGGCCCCGAAGCCGCCATGGCGCTCCTCCCCGGAGGGTAGTGCGCGAGCCGTTATCTGGCTGCTAGGGGAATTTGCTGGCCGCCGATCCCCCACTCGCGCCAGTTTTCCAGAAGATTGGGCGCCTGGACTCGCCTGATCAAAGGCCGGGAAGAGCACATATGTATGAAGGGATCTCGGCGGTTCAAGGGCCGGAGATCCGTGGCACCTGCGGCGGACAGGTTTCGGAGGCTACCAACTCTCGGCCAGCCAGAGGAACTCTTCGCTCGTTATGGTCAAGCTCGCATTGGCGTTTACGCTGAGGGCTGCTGCAGCGAGGTGTAGGATGCCCAACACCGCCTCCACACCAGCGGGGTTTGCGTTCTTGAGGCGGGTGGCTGCTTTCTCGCACGCTGACCGAAGGCGATCAGCCGGAAGACTCGTGTAAGCCATGCGATCCACTCCGCTGCTTCGCTTCCGCGACCCGTCGATTACAGCAGAGTTGTGCGTCGCACAATGACGCCCAACAATCGGCACCGCCGCCTGACACACACACGTCTTGGCGAATACAAATATATGCAACACCATTGTAGTCGCGATACTTGCGATACCGGCGGTTGATACTGATGCCTTTGTGCTCTCGAGATCCGCGACTCAGCAGTCAGCTACGGTGCTCCTCCAACTCAGCGCCGATACATCCGGCCGACGGCCCTCGCCGCCATCGCCGGGCCGATGAACAATGGGGAGGCGACCAGCATCGCCAGGCCCGCGGCACCCGCCACCAGCAGCCCAACTGCAACCCCATCTGCCTGCCGGCTGGTGTAGATGTCGCGCCGGCTGCTGGCCTCTGCATCGAAGCGGCCATGTGCGGCTTGTTGGCCGCCGGGTGCGGGTTCGAATAGGTTGCCGCCGTTTGCCGGAGCCGCTTCGTCTCCGAGTTGCTCGTAGCCTTTAGTGGCCAGCGCCCTGTCGACCAGACCCGGTGCCAGCCGGGCGGCGAAGATGCTCGGCGGCGTCGACGATCCGACGAACACATCCCGCCGCCTGTGCGTCGCTGCGTAATAGATCGCGTCGGCCGCGACTTCCGGCTGGTAGGGCCCTGGCGCCTGCGCCCGTTGGCCGGTCTTGTTCCGCGCCCAGTCGAATTGGGGCGTGTTGATCGCCGGCAGGTGCACCATGGTGAGATGCACGTTGCTGCGATCGTGGATCAACTCCGAACGCAGTGCTTCCGTGAAGCCGCGTAAAGCGAACTTTGCGCCGCAATAGGGTCCTTGGACCGGAATGGCTCGCCAAGACAGGACGGAGCTGACCTGGACGATCGTGCCAGCCTTCATGCGCTTGAGGGCGGTCAGCGTGCCATGAACGGCACCCAGATAAGTAACCTCCGTCACACGCCGCACCTCGGACGCGTCCAGGTGCTTGATGGGCGAGTAGACCGTGGCCATCGCGTTGTTGACCCAGACATTCACCGGGCCGAGCGCAGCTTCGATCTCGTCGGCCGCCACATCGATCGCATCGGCGTCGGCAACATCGGCCACCACGGTGTGGACGCGAACACCGGTGGCTTCCAACTCCGCCTTTGCCTGTGCCAGCCGTTCGGGTCCGCGCGCGATCAAGCCGACATCGTAGCCCTTCGTGGCAAAGGCCTTGGCCGCGGCACGCCCGATGCCGGCGCTGCCACCCGTGATAACGACAACCTGTGCCATGATTCGCTCCGTTCGTTGGAAGCGACTTGGCGGCTCGACGCAATCCTACAAGCCGAAGGTGAGCATCAGTCTGGGTCTGGATCGCCGCTCAGGCCAGCTCGGGCATTTGCTTCATGACATGGTCGATGACGTCCTGCTGGGCCGGGGCGACGTGCTGGTGGAACTGGTTGCGCCCCATGGTCTTCGCCGCATACAGCGCCGCGTCGGCGGTTTCGATCAGCCGTTTTGGCGTTTGGTCGGCTTGATGGGGATACACGGTCGCCACACCCACGCTGATCGTCACGATCTTGAACGCGCTTCCCGGATGCGGGATGTGCAGCTGCTCGATGCAGGCACGCAGACTTTCCGCGACCTTTGCCGCACCCTCAGCTTCGGTATTGGGCAGCAGCACGGCGAATTCCTCGCCGCCCAGTCTCGCCGGCATGTCCCAGGGGCGGCGAGCATGATGGGTTAGGGTTGCCGCGACGGTACGAAGGCATTCATCGCCCCCTGGGTGACCGAACTTGTCGTTGTAGAGCTTGAAGTGGTCGATATCGATCATGACCATCGATATAGGCAGCTCCTCACGGGACGCCCGGCGCCATTCCTCGTCCAGGCGCTGCTCGAATGACCGGCGATTGGCGATCTCGGTCAACGGGTCCGTCAGCGACAGTTTTTCCAGTTGGCGATTGGCCTTGGCGACGCTGGTGAACATTCTTACGAATTCCGCCAGCAGCGCACACAGGACGCTGAAACCGGCAATCAGGCTGAGGCATCGCGCCAAATACCAGCCCAGGGTGAAACGCTCTCCACCGAGCATGGTCAAAGTCACGTCGACGACCGATGCCGCGATCGCCACCGCGAGCCAGACTGTGAGGATCGACCTGTGGCGTAGCCGCACGATGACCAAAACCATCCCCACGAGGCTACACGCGAGGACGGACGGCGAAATGCCAAGGGGCACCAGCCGGGCGTAGCTGCCGTTTTGCAAGATCGTCGGCAATAGAAACTCTCCGGCCGTCGCCAGCAAAGCCGCAGACGCCGCAAGCCCGACCGTGCCGAGGACGAATGGCAGGATTGCGACGGGACACTCGGAGGTCCCCGGCTTACGGAGGGCGAAATTGATCATCCCCAACGCGAAGCCGCCGTGCCAGAACACCCAGAGCCACACCGCGCTGGCCGAAGTTCCGATCAACGACACCGGGCCGAACACGCCAGGGAACGCGAGTAGATGCGGAATGATGATCGCTGCGGAGAATAGATAGGCGCTGCCGAGGCAAGCCAGCGCTTTGTCATTGGTTGCCCGGGCCCGACTGAACAACAGCAGCGCAGTGATGAAGTCACCCATGAATGTCAGGCTGCCGAACGCCGGCAAGAACCCAGTGTTCACGCCTAAACGCAGGCTTCCAAACGGAATCGCCAGCAGGCCTGCCGTAATGATCAGTGCAACGACTGTTAAAGCTGAACGAGTATGCACCTTGTCCAAACTCGGCTGTTGTCCGGAGACGCGAGAGGCGGGCATTTTATCTCACAGTGCTATTCACCGTTCTCCTGCTAGGCCCTACGCACCCGCCAACGTAGCCAGGATTTGTCTACAAATGTTTTCCTTTGGTTTAGCGTGCAAACCAATGCCAACTTATCTCGCTCGGTGGGTTGGAAGTCCGGTACGGCGCAGCTTTCCAACCACACAAGGCGGCAGAGGACGTGGAATTCAGCGCAGCGAGGGAGAGTTGCCGAGCCTGAGTTCGCGGGCAATCTTCTCGAGACGTAAGGCGTCCTCGATGCGACCCTCGCGGCGTGCGACCTCGGCCAGGGCGACGGCCCGCTCGGCGGTCAGCGGTTCGCGATTACGGGACGGAATGGACGGTGGAGTAGGGGGCATCATAGGTCCTAGGTCACCGATTCGTCGCCATGCCACGCTACCGCAAATTCTCTCCGGGAAAACTGCTTTTCAGCGGCTGCAGGGCTCTGCCCGCAGCCGAAAGGGGATGGTCATCCCCTTTAGCCCTCACATACAGGTGTCCAGGGGACGACTGTCCTCTGGTGGGATTCGGGGCGAGGCCCTGGTTGAGTGTGGCTTCCGCGGCGGGATTCGAACCCACGACCCCAGGATTCATACCACTTCGACTTTCGCCGCCGTCCCTGCCAGGGACGTTCGTGGTCTGGACTGTCCCTTCACCGTAGACCGAAGCCCTTAGGTGTCACCCTACCAGTCTCTACACCTTCCCGGCGGTTTCCCATCGGGCTTGGCTCGGGATCGGCAGCGACACGAGCCTGTCGCAGCTTTCCCCGACTTTGAGTGAATCCACTGCGCGGTTTCCCATCGCAGCGCCCCTATAGCAACGAGGAATCCTGTGCTCTATCCTGCTGAGCTACGCGGAAACAATAGCGGCCACATCTTAGCATCCGAACTGACAGACGCCAACGCTGCTCCTTCACCGCCCTGTCGACGCCGCGTCGGCCGGGCCCTAGGCGTACGGCGCGGCGCGGCGCAGGATCGGGTCGAACCAATGGAGCCTGGCCGGATTCCGGCCGCGAGACGGATGCAACCTGATCAAACCGACCCACTCGCCCTACACGCGCATCTTCTGACGCTTGACAGCCATATCGACATCCCCTGGCCGGATACGCCCGACCCGTTCACCCCCACGAAACGCCGGGTCGACATCGGGAAGATGACACGGGGTGGGCTGCGCGCCGGCTGTTTCGCTGCCTATGTGCCGCAAGGCCCGCGCACGCCGGAGGGCTGGACCTCGGCACGCGAGCGGGCGCTAGCAATGCTGGCGGCGATCCGTGGCATGGCAGCCGAGCGCAACGGGCTGCGCGCCACCCTCGCCACCACCACCGCCGAGATCCGGACCGCGGCCGGGCAGCCCGGCGTGGCGATCATCCCGGTCGTGGAGAACGGGCATTCGCTCGGCGAGGACGTCGGCGTGCTCCAGCAGTTCCGGGACATGGGCGCGCGCTACATGACGCTCACGCATAATGGCCACAATGCGCTGGCCGACAGCAGCAACCCGCGCACCGACCTCGGCGACGCGCCAACCCTGCATGGCGGGCTCAGCGCGCTGGGGCGGGAGGCGATCGGCGAGATGAACCGGTTGGGCATGCTGGTGGACGTGAGCCACGTGTCGAAACAGTCGATGATGCAGGCGGCGGCGCTGTCCCGCACGCCCGTGGTCGCCACGCACTCGTGCATGCACGCGCTCTGCCCGGTACCCCGCAACCTGGACGACGAGCAACTGGACGTGCTGAAGGACACAGGGGGGCTGGTGCAGATCACCGCCGTCGCCTCGTTCATCAAGCCGCAGGGGCGGGCGGACGCCGTGACGGTCGCCGACTACATGGACCACCTCGACTACGCGGTGCGCCGCTGCGGCGTCGAACATGTGGGCATCAGCTCCGACTTCGACGGCGGCGGCACGCTGGTGGGCTGGCGTGACGCCGCGGAGAGCGCCAACCTCACCGTCGAACTGAGCAAGCGCGGCTACGACGCGTCGGAGATCGCGGCCCTTTGGGGCGGCAACTTCCTGCGCCTGTTGACCCGCGCGGAGGAGCTTGTTGCGTGACGGTCGCTGCCCTTGGCCCCTATCTGCTGTGGACCAAGTCCTTCCACGTCATCGCCGTGATCGCCTGGATGGCGGGACTGTTCTACTTGCCGCGATTGTATGTGTATCACTGCCAGGTCGCGCGGGGCTCCGAAGCCGGCGAGCGGTTCAAGGTCATGGAACGGCGGCTGCTGAAACAGATCATGACCCCGGCCATGATCGCCACGTGGAGCTTCGGCATCCTGTTGGTGCTGACGCCGGGTGCGGTGGATTGGGGCGCGACCTGGTGGCACGTGAAGCTTGTTGGCGTGGTGCTGATGAGCGGGTTCCACGGCGCCAGCTCCAAGTGGCGGCGGGACTTCCTGGAGGACCGCAACGTCCGCCCGCAGCGTTTCTACCGGATGGCGAACGAGGTCCCGACGGTGCTGATGGTGATCATCGTCATCATGGCCATTGCGCAGCCTGCCTGACCTTAGCATTCTGGTTGAGTTCAGTTGACGACGCTCCAGATCCATGCTTACGGTGTTCCGCGATGACAGGGTTGTTCTGACCCGGCGTCTTCACCAACCGTCCGGATAGTCGTCGAGCGCGGTTAACCCGCCCAGCAAGACCGACAGACCGGCCGCAGCGACTGACCTGCTCCCACTCCGTCCCCCGAAGGCCTCTCCCCAATGCATCTTGCCGAACTGAAGGCAAAATCTCCGTCCGACCTGCTGTCGTTCGCGGAGTCGCTGCAGATCGAGAACGCGTCCAGCCTGCGCAAGCAGGATATGATGTTCGCCATCCTCAAGAACCTGGCGGATAACGAGCAGGCGATCCACGGCGAGGGCACGCTCGAAATCCTGTCGGACGGGTTCGGCTTCCTGCGCAGCGCCCAGGCGAACTACCTGCCCGGCCCGGACGACATCTACATTAGCCCCAGCCAGGTGCGCCGGTTCGCCCTGCGCACCGGCGACAGCGTCGAGGGTCAGATCCGCGCGCCCAAGGATGGCGAGCGGTATTTCGCGCTGCTGAAGCCGAACACGATCAATTTCGAGCCGCCCGACGCGGTCAAGCACCGCATCAACTTCGATAACCTAACGCCCCTGTATCCCGATCGCCGGCTGAAGATGGAGGTGGAGAACTTCCAATCCGTCGCCAAAGGCCCGGGCAAGGACCTGACGCCGCGGGTGATCGACCTGATCGCCCCCATCGGCATGGGCCAGCGCGCCCTGATCGTGGCGCCGCCGCGCACCGGCAAGACGGTGATGCTGCAGAACATGGCCACTGCCATCGCCGAGAACCATCCGGAAGTGTTCCTGCTCGTCCTGTTGATCGACGAGCGGCCGGAGGAAGTGACCGACATGTCCCGCTCGGTGAAGGGTGAGGTGGTTGCCTCCACCTTCGACGAGCCGGCGACCCGGCACGTCCAGGTGACCGAGATGGTGCTCGAAAAGGCCAAGCGGCTGGTGGAGCACAAGCGGGACGTGGTGATCCTGCTCGACAGCATCACCCGGCTGGCGCGTGCCTACAACACGGTCGTGCCGTCCTCCGGCAAGGTGCTGACCGGCGGCGTGGATGCCAACGCGTTGCAACGGCCGAAGCGCTTCTTCGGCGCCGCGCGCAACATCGAGGAAGGCGGCTCGCTGACCATCATCGCCACCGCGCTTATCGACACCGGCAGCCGCATGGACGAGGTGATCTTCGAGGAGTTCAAGGGCACCGGCAACAGCGAGATCATCCTGGATCGCAAGCTGTCCGACAAGCGCACGTTCCCCGCGATCGACATAACCAAGAGCGGCACCCGCAAGGAGGAGCTGTTGGTGGAACGCGGGATGCTGTCCAAGATGTGGGTGCTCCGCCGCATCCTGAACCCGATGGGCACCACCGACGCGATGGACTTCCTGTTGGACAAGCTGAAATACAGCAAGACCAACCAGGACTTCTTCGACGCTATGAACACTTAATCGCGCGCTCTGTAGGGTGGGCTGCTCGCAGCCCACTACCCAGGGGCGGAGTGGTGGGCTGCAAGCAGCCCACCCTACGGCTTGTCCAGAGGCAAAGCTCCGTTCGGCTTGCTGAAAACCTCCTGCATAAGTCGCCGGGCAAATAGGTGCGCCGGAGCGTAACGACTAGCCAGGCCTGCATTCCGCAGTCGTGACTTTAGTGTTGCCTTCACAATCGCAGCGCATAGTCGCGTAGTGCGCCCCCGCGCCCTACCCGAGACGATTTGAAGGACGCCGCGCATGGCCACCGGGCCGGACACTCAGACCACCAGCGGATCCAATCGGGAGCTGCTCTCGTTCCGCATCGCGGACCAGGAGTTCTGTATCGATATCATGGCGGTGCGGGAGATCCGGGGCTGGACGCCGACGACTCCGCTGCCGTTCGCACCGTCGTACATGAGGGGCGTGGTGAATTTGCGGGGCAAGGTCATGCCGATCATAGACCTGGCGGAGCGCCTCGGCCTGCCGATCGTGGAGCCGACGCCGCAACACGTGATCATCGTGGCCGAGCTCGGTAATCAGACTGCCGGGCTGCTCGTCAGTGCGGTGTGCGATATTTTGTCGATGAGCGACGCCGTGATCCAGGACGTGCCGGACGTGGCGTCCGGCATTGTGAGGATGCATCTTCTCGGGCTGCTGACCGTGAACGACAGGATGGTCGGGCTGCTCTCGACAGACCAGATTGTCCCCGCGGCGGTTGCCGCACAGATCGAGGGTGCCGTCGAGCCGCTGGCCGCTTGAGGCGCTGCCTCGTCGCCTTACTCGCAGAGACAAGAACATTCGCCTCCCCTTGAGGGAGGGGCTAGGGGAGGGGTGGCCGCAGCACACGGCCGAGGTTGGGACTGCTGCAACCGGCTCAACCGGGCGCGTGGCTACCACTCACCCGACCCTCTCCATCAAGGCAGGCAATCGTATATGACTGCTCCCTCTCCCGTCCTTCACGGGAGAGGGCCGGGGTGAGGGCCGCTTGGCCACCGAAAACCGAGTGTGAAGCGGCAGTCGCACCCTCACCCCGGCCCTCTCCCGCCCGCGGGGGAGGGAGAAGAAAGCAAATGCGATCGCACTGCCGTCGAGGGGAGAGGAGAGACTTCGCAGATTGCGCGAAGTGAGTGCCGGAGCGTTCTTCACGGGCAGGGCGCCCGTGCTAACCATGGGCACCGATATCGCAACAATCAGCCCGGTGAACGGGCGGACTGGAGGACACCGTGCGCCTGCTCCCCCTTCTCGCCTGTCTGGCTGCGGCCACCCAGGCCCAAGCCCACCCGCTCGACACACCCGTGCGCATCGGGGTGCTAACGGACATGACGGGCAGCCTGTCCGCGCAGGCCGGGCCAGGCGCCGTGACCGCCGCGCAAATGGCTGCCGAGGATTGCCTCGCCGCCGAGTGCGCCGGCATGAAGATCGAGATCCTGCAGGCGGACCATCAGAACAAGGCGGACGTCGCGGTCGGCATCGTGCGGGACTGGTTCGACAACAAGGGCATCGACGCGGTCGCCGACATCGTGCAGGCGACGGTGCAGATCGCCGTACAGCACGAGGCGGCGTCGCATAACAAGGTCGCCCTGTTCTCCGGCGGCACCGCGCGGCTGACCAACGAGGATTGCGCCCCAGCCACTTCGGTGATGTGGATGTGGGACACCTACGGCCAGGCCATCGGCATCACCCGCCCGCTCGCCAAGCCCGGCAGCAAATGGTTTTTCGTCACCGCCGACTACGTGTTCGGCAAGTCTCTTCAAACGGACGCCTCGGCCCTGCTGCGCGCAGCAGGCGGCAGCGTCGCCGGGTCGGTCAGCCATCCGTTCAACTACAGCGGCGACTTCTCGCCTTTCCTGCTGCAGGCCCAGGCCTCCGGCGCCGACGTGATCGCGCTGGGCAACACGGGTACCGACCTGATCAACTCGATCAAGCAGGCGCGTGAGTTCGGGATCGGCGAAGGCAAGCAGCAGCTGGTGTCGTTCGTGCTGACGGTGCCGGACATTGCCGCCCTCGGTCTGGCCGCGGCGCAGAACGTGCTGGTGAACGAGGCTTTCTACTGGGACCTGGACGATCAGACGCGCGCCTGGTCCCGCCGGTTCGCCGCGCGCAATGGCGGACGCATGCCGTCCACGATCCAGGCGGGTGACTATTCAGTGGTCCGCGCCTATCTCCGCGCTGCCGCCGCCGCGCGCACCACCGACACCGCCGCCGTGATCGGCAAGTTGCACGAGCTGCCGGTGGACGACCTGCTGACCCGGCACGGCAGCCTGCGCGCGGATGGCCGCATGGTGCACGACACGTATCTGTTCCGCGTCAAGACTCCGGCGCAATCCAAGGGCCCGTACGATTTCTACGACCTGGTCGCCACCATCCCCGCCGCGGAGGCCTTCCGGCCGCTGGGCGAGTCGGTGTGCCCGGCGCTGAAAAAAGGCTGATCCGGCCGGGTCGCTGCGGGTCAATCCAACGCCCGGCCACGGGTCTCCGGCATGCCGATGAACACCAGCACCGACACCAGGCAGATCAGCATCACGTAGCCCGCGATCGCCCAGTCCGCTCCGGCACGCTGCAGCGCCGTTACGATCAGCGGCGCGGTGCCTCCGAAAACAGCGCTGCACACGGCGTAGGGCAGTCCTATGCCGGAGGTGCGGACGGCGGCCGGGAACAGCTCGCACAGCAGCGGCGGCAGCACGGCGTTGCTGCACGCGATCAGCAGGATGCCTGTCACGTCCACGAACAGGTAGGTGGCGAACCCGGCCCCATGCAGCAACATCAAAAGGGGATAGGCCAGCACCAGAAATCCGCCGACCGCGACATACAGCAGCGGCTTGCGTCCCACCCGGTCCGACAGCGCGGCGAGCAGCGGAATCGCGGCGGTATAGACGGCGAGCGCAATGGTGCTGCCGAGGAGGCCAAGCCGGATCGGCACGCCACCGGCCAGCGCCGCGTAGGAGGGTAGGAACACCGTCCAGAGATAGAACTGCACCGTGCCGGCCTGGATGACGAACACGTACCAGGTTTCGCGCGGATAGCGCCGCACCGCCTCGGTCAGCGGCTGGCGCGAGATACGCCCGCTCGCCGCGATGTGCTCGAAGCTCGGTGTTTCCGGCAGGCGCCAGCGCAGATACAGGCCGTACACCGCCCCCAAAGCACCGAGCAGGAACGGCACGCGCCAACCCCACGACGCGAGTGCCGGCTGCGGGATCAGGCTCGTGGTGAGCGCGGCGACCCCCGTGGCGATCAGGATCGCCAGCCCGATCGAGACCATCTGCGCTGACGACACGAAGGCGCGGCGACCCGGCGGGGCGTGCTCCACCAGATAGACCGACGAACCCTGGAACTCTCCACCGGTCGAAAAACCCTGCAGCATGCGCGCCACCAGCAGCATCACCGGCGCGGCAAGCCCGGCCGTCGCGAAGGGGGGTGTCACGGCCACGATCAAGCTGCCCACGCCCATCATGACGATGGTGGCTGCCAGCATCTGCCGCCGCCCGTACTTGTCGGCGAGTGGCGACAGGACGATGGAGCCGAGCGGCCGCATCAGGAACCCCACGGCGTAGGCGAGCAGGACGCCGATCAACGATGTCGCGGGATTGCTGGCCGGGACGATCTGGGCGGCGAACACCGGGGCCAGCAGCCCATAGATCGTCCAGTCGTACCACTCGATGAGGTTGCCGAAGGCGCCGCCGATAATGATCGGCCGCAGCGACGCTCGCGTGGTCGCCGGTATCTCCTGGTTCAAGTCCAATCAACCGATCCTTCTGTCCCACCCCCCCGATCCAAGTATCGTGCCATTTCTGCCGTATCCCTCTCCCGTTCTTTACGGAAGAGGGATGGGGTGAGGGCCGCTTGGCCACCTAAAACCGAGCGTGGAGCGGCAGTCGCACCCTCACCCCGGCCCTCTCCCGCCCGCGGGAGGGGGAGAAGCGGCTGCGAGCGTGTCGCGCTTGATCTTCTTCGCCAGCGACCATTTGTGCACCTCGGTCGGGCCGTCATAGATCCGGAACGCACGGATCTCGCGGAACACCTGCTCCACCACCGTATCGCCGGTCACGCCCGTCCCGCCCATCACCTGCACGCACCGGTCGGCGACGCGGAACAGCGCCTCCGACACCGCCACTTTCGCCATCGAGGATTCGACCGTCCCGGGCGCGCCGCCATCCAGCACGCCGGCGCACCAGTCGATCATCAACTCGCTCTGCTTCAGGTCGATCATGTTGTCGGCCAGCATGAAGCCGACACCCTCGTGGTCCACCAGCGGCTTGCCGAACGCGTGGCGCTTCACGGCGTAGGCGGTGGCGATCTCCTGCGCCCGGGTCGCCGCACCATGCCAGCGCATGCAATGCGTCAGCCGCGCCGGGGCCAGGCGGATCTGCGCGTATTTGAAGCCTTCGCCGCTCTGCCCCAGCATCTGGTCGGCGGGGATGCGCACATTGTCCAGCACCACGATCGCGTGCCCGCCGGGCATCGAGCTGTCGATGGTGTCCAGCACACGCTCGACCCGGATCCCCTCCATCGGCAGGTCCACCAGGAATAAGGTGGCGCCTTCGTCGGACTTCGCCATCACGATCCCGACCGAGGCGCCCACCATGCCGGTGATGAACGCCTTGCGTCCGTTCACCACCCAATGGTTGCCGTCCGGCCGCGCCGTCGTCTGCATCATCGACGGGTCGGAGCCGGCCCCGCCCTCGGCCGCCGGTTCCGTCATCAGGAAGGCGGAGCGGGCGCGGCCGGACACCAGCGGCTCCAGAAACCGCTGCCGCTGCTCCGGCCCGGCGACCCGGCCCAGCAGGAACATGTTGCCCTCGTCCGGCGCAGCCACGTTCAGCGCCAGCGGGCCGAGCGGCGACAACCCGGCGGCACGCAACACGATCGCCGTCGCGCGGTGGCTGAGATGGTGGCCGTCGGGAAAGATGTGCGGCGTCAGCACCCCGTGCTCGCGCGCCTTGGCCCGGAGTTCGGCGGTCAGCGCGTCAGTGGGGCCGTGGGAGTCGCGCCGCTCGTCCGTCTCGTACGGGATCACCACGTCGCGGACGAAGCGCTCCACCCGATGTGCGATCGCCTGCCCCTCGGCGAGGCCGGACTCCGCAGGAACCATGATCAAGTGTCCTTCTACAGCGTGTTCACGAGATGGCCGCCATCCACGGCCAGCGCCGCGCCGGTCATATACGACCCGGCGTCCGAGCAAAGCAGCAGCAACGCGCCGTCCAGATCCTCCTTGCGGCCGAGCCGGCGCTGCGGGATGCGCTTGACCAATGCCTCGCCGGCCGGTGTGGCGAAAAAATCCTGGTTGATGTCCGTCTCGATATAGCCGGGGCAGAGCGTGTTCACCCGGATCCGGTGACGCGCCAACTCCAGCGCCATCGCCTCGCCGAGCCGCACCAGCCCGGCCTTGGAGGCGATGTAGGGCGCCAACTGCGCCGCCACGCGAAAGCCCAGGATGGAGGCGACGTTGACGATGGCCCCGCCGCGCCCGGCTTGCACCATGGCCCGCGCCGCCTCCTGGGCCATCAGGAAGCAGCCCTTGAGGTTGACGTCGAGCACGCTGTCCCAGTCGGTCTCCGTCAATTCCAGCAGCGGCTTGGTGGCCGTCGTGCCGGCGTTGTTGACCAGGATGTCCAGGCCGCCGAGTTGCGCCACCACCGCCGCCGCCGCGTCCCGCACCGACCCGACATCGCTGACGTCGAGCCGCACCGCGATGGCGCGTCCGCCGGCCGCCTCGATCTCCGCCGCCACCGCGTCCAGGCTGTCGACCCGGCGCGCGGCCAAAGCCACCGATGCGCCGGCACGGGCCAGCACGCCGGCGAAATGCCGCCCGAGCCCGCTGGAGGCGCCGGTAACCAGGGCAACACGGCCCGTAAGATCGAAGGAGGCACTCATGGCCGGGGCGGTGCGAAGTGCGGGAGCATGGCGTTTCCTCGTTTTGATTGCAGGTCTGGAGCCCCCGCCAGGGAGCCTATAATGACGCTACGTTCAACAGGGGCATCGGACCGGTCCAGCCCCTAATTCGAGACGTATAACGCATGTTGGGGCACCGCAGATCCGAACCCCCTAAGGGTATTGGTTGGCGACCCCGAGCCGAGCCGCTACGCGCCTTGACACCTTTTGGGACTGCCTATGTCATCCTTTGATCCGGACGATCAATCTGCCTGGCCAGCCGGCGATAGTGAACTTGCGGTCCTGATACGCAATCGCGACTGGTCGCGATCGTCCCTCGGCCCGATCGGGGGTTGGCCCCAGAGCCTGCGGACGTTGGTGGATATGTGCTTGTCCCACCCGCTGCCTTGCGCCCTCGCCTGTGGTCCGGACAGGCTGCTGCTTTACAACGACGCATGTGCCCACTTGCACGGGGACGCCCACCCGAACGCGCTCGGCGCGCCGGCCGCGTCGGCTTTCCCCGAGGCAATCAGCGACACCGGGCCGGTTTACGAGCGGCTACTGGCAGGCGAGGCGGCGATCTTCCGCAAGCGGCCCTGGGTGTCCCGGCGTCACGGCGTGCTCACCACCGGGCATTACGACGCCATCTTCACGCCCGTCCGGAACGAGAGCGGCATGTTTGCCTATGCGTTCACGCTGATCCTGGATGCACGGGTGGACAGCTTGGCCCTCCCGGCCGAGGCTGCGCCCGAGCCGGTGATCGCGCCGGACGCCCTATGGATCCTCGATGTCGCGCGCATGCGGCTGGACTACGCATCGCCGGCGTTGAACCGCCTGCTGGGCGAGAGCCGGACCATGGTGCAGGCCGACTTCCGGCGGTGGCTGGACCTGGTTCATCCGGACGACCGTGCCGCAGTGGACGCCCACCTGTCCCGCTCCGCCGCAGGGGAGGTATTGGTCGCGCAATATCGGATCATCCGGGCGTCGGACGCCAGCATCGTATCGATCCGCCACACGAGTTTCCCGATGCAGAACGAGAACGGCGGGTCCGGCCAGGTGGTCGGTTTGGTGCAGGACATCACCGCCATCGAGCGGACCAAAGCCGCGTTGCTCGAGGAGAAGGAACGCTACCGCGTGCTGGCCGAAGGGATGCCGCCCTTGGTTTGGCGGTCCTCCAACGAGGGGTTGTGGACCTGGGCCGGACCTCAGTGGCTCGAATACACCGGGCAGACGCAGGAGCAGGCCCAAGGCTGGGGCTGGCTGGACGCCATCCATCCCGAGGACCGTAAATCCACCATGGAAGCGTGGCACCAAGCTCGTCCCCACGGCGTGTTGGACGCGACCTTCCGCCTGCGCCGGGCCAGCGACCAGACCTGGCGGTGGTTCCAAACCCGCTCTCTGCCGCGCTACGCGGCACCCGAACCTGGCGAGCCGGACGGCCCGATCGTCGAATGGCTCGGCAGCAGCACCGACATCGACGATCTGAAGCGGTTGCAAACCCGTCAGGCCGCGCTGATCAGCGAACTGGAGCACCGGACGGAGAGCCTGAAGAACGTCGTTCGTTCGTTGGGTGGAGCGGTCCGGGGCAGCGCAGCCGGGTAAGTCCTCAGGCCGGGTCCATGGCCTGGCATGCTCCTCCCGTCTGCCAATCCACTCTCGGCTGACATGCCCCCTCTCGGCTGACATGCAACGTGGTGGGCTAGACACGCCGTGGCGTTTATACTCCGTTCGCCCACTATGCGCATCGTCACACGTCTCTTCCCGCTTTGGGCCATCCTGATCTCCGTCCTGGCCTTTCTCACGCCCGCGACCTTCATGCCGTTCGGGCCCTGGGTGACCCTTTTGCTGTCGCTGATCATGTTCTGCGCGGGGGTGACGCTGCGGTTCAGCGACTTTCGCCGCATCGCCGCACGACCCGGGCCGGTGCTGGCCGGGCTGGGCCTGCACTATCTGATCATGCCGCTGGCCGCCTGGGGTATCGCCCGCGCCCTCGGCATGTCGCCGGAACTGGCGACGGGCATGGTGCTGGTCGGCAGCGTCGCCAGCGGCACCGGGTCGACGGTGATGGTGTTCCTATCGGGCGGCGACGTGGCCCTGTCCGTGACCATCAGCGCGCTGTCGACCGTAGTCGGCGTCGTCGCCACCCCGCTGCTGACCCGGCTATACGTGTCCCACGGCATCGCGGTGGATGTGCGGGGCCTGCTGCTCAGCATCCTGCAGATCGTCGCGCTGCCGGTGGCCCTTGGGCTGGTCGTCAACCATTTCGCCCATCGTGTCGTGCGGCATTTCGAGCCCGCTTTGCCGCCGATCTCCATGGTGTCGATCCTGCTGATCATCGGCGCCGTGGTCGCGGCCAGCCAGGGCAGCATCGCCACTGTCGGGCCGCTGGTGCTGGTGGGGGTTGTGCTGCACAACGGCATCGGCCTGCTGGGCGGCTACTGGGGCGGTCGGCTGTTGGGCTTCGACGAGAGCGTCTGCCGCACCCTGGCGCTGGAGGTCGGCATGCAGAACAGCGGCCTGGCCGCCACGCTGGGGCGCATCTACTTCTCGCCGCTGGCTGCGCTCCCTGGGGCCCTGTTCTCGGTCTGGCACAATCTGTCCGGTTCGGCGCTGGCGACACTGTGGGCGTCCCGTCCGGCGCGCACCCGTCAGGCCGAGCCGATTGCCACCGTCGGGACCTGACACACCGTTGCGCCGGCTCGACGGCAGGCGGTAGACTGCTGCATGACCGACTCGGTGCCCGTATCGCCCGTGCTCCCATGGGAATTCCACCCGGCGCTGACGGAGGAACGGTTACGCCTGTGCGCCCGGCTGCTCGCCAATGCGCGGCGGGATGCTGTGGCGCTCGCGGCGTATGAGATGGGCGACGACAGTTGGTCGGTGGGATGCCGGGCCTACGCGTTCGGCAAGCAGCGGCTGAAGCGGGTGGCCGACTCGCGGGAGCATTCGTGGCTCCGCGTCATGGACGACAGCCACCATTTCGTCTTCCTGATCGACCAGGTTCCGGTTCGCTTCTACCGCGGGTTCGCCGAGGAGCCGACCGCTCGCACCCTGCGCCGGCAGGAGGCCGAATCGCAGCAACTCGGCCTCGCCCTCGGGACCGATGCCGCGGAAGGCCTGGTGTTCCGCTTGGCGATCGAGACGGGGGTCACCGGCGGCGTCGAGCGCATCGTGTTCCTGGCCCTGCGCGGCGAGCAGGGCAACGCGGAGTGCGTGTGGCCGATACCGCTGGAAATGCCGGTCGAGCACGGCAAGCCCGGCGTGCAATTGCGGCTGATCGAGGATGACGGCTACGCTGGCCCTGCCGTGCGCAGGCTGAAGGCAAGCTAGTCCGTCGTTCCACGGAGCAATCGCCGGTCACGTCGCGCGGAGCCGCTCCTTGGAGGTGACCAGTGACTGACGCATCCGCCCCCTTACCCGGCAATGAACTCGCCCAAGGCCGCGATGCCGCCGGACAACCGCCGCTCGTGCCGGCGACCAGCCGCGACCGTGGCGTCGGCCCGTTCAAACGCCTCGTGCTGCGCGGCGCCACCGTAATCGACGGCACCGGCGCGCCGCCGATCGGCCCCACCGACATCGTGGTGGAAGACGGGCGGATTACCCTGCTGAAAAAGGTCAGCGGCAACGCCGCCAATCGCCCCGCGCCCGGCGACCACGAGATCGACTGCAAAGGCAAGTGGGTGACGCCGGGCTTCATCGATTGCCACGGCCACGCCGGCGTCGCCTATCACGCGGCCAATGGCTGGGTGCCCCCGGTGGACTACGTCTACAAGCTGTGGCTGGCCCATGGCGTGACGACGGTGCGGGAGATGGGCTCGTTCAACGGGCTGGACTGGATGATGGACCAGAAGGCCCGCTCCGCCGCCAACACCATCGCGGCGCCCCGGCTGCTGTCCTACTGCTACTTCCCCGCCGTCAACGACATGCTAAAATTGGTGCACACCCCCGAGGAGGGGCGCGTCTGGTTGCGCCAGGTGAAGGAGCGCGGGGCAGACGGCATCAAGTTCTTCGGTGCCCCGCCCGCCATCATGGAAGCAGCCCTGGACGAATGCCGCATCCTGGGCCTGAAATCCGGCTGCCACCACGCCCAGATGGCCGTCACCCGCATGAACGCGCTGACCACGGCGCGCTGGGGCCTGAGCAGCGCCGAGCATTATTACGGCCTGCCGGAGGCGCTGTTCGAGGACCGGGTGGTGCAGGATTTCCCGCTCGATTACGACTACAACGACGAGTATTTCCGCTTCTCGGTGTCCGGCCAGATGTTCGCCCAAGGCGCCAAGCCCGGCTCCGCCAAGTGGAACCAGGTGATGGACCAGTTCCTGGAATTAGGCTTTACCTTCGTGCCGACCTTCACGATCTACGACGCCAACCGCGACCTGATGCGCGCCCGGCAGGCGGATTGGCACAAGGACTACACCTGGAAATCCATGTGGAACTACTTCCAGCCGCAGCGGGGCGGGCACGGTTCGTACTGGGTCCGCTGGTCGACCCAGAACGAGATCGAGTGGAAGGAGAATTACCGGCTCTGGATGGCGTTCATCAACGAGTACAAGAACCGCGGCGGCCGCGTCTGCACCGGCAGCGACAGCGGCTTCATCTACTCGATCTTCGGTTTCGGCTACATCCGCGAGCTGGAGCTGCTGCAGGAGGCCGGGTTCCACCCGCTCGAGGTGCTGCGCTCCGCTACCTCGCAGGGCGCGGCCCTGTGCGGCATCGAGGACGAGACGGGCACGGTCGAGGTAGGCAAGCGGGCCGACCTGCTGGTGCACGACTACAACCCGCTGACCGACTTCAAGCTGCTGTACGGCACCGGCGCCATGCGGCTGAACGAGGCAACCAACAGCGTCGAGTGGCACCGCGCGCTCCGCTACACGATCAAGGACGGCGTCATCTACGACACGGCCGAACTGCTGGCCGACGTCCGCGCGCTGGTGAAGGCGAGTTGGGCGGAGGACGTGCCCGCCGGCTACGCTCAGTGAACGGGCCGCACTTCGTGGTGCTGACGGGCTTCCTTGGCTCCGGCAAGACCACGCTCCTGCGGGACTACCTCGCCGGGCCGGAGGCGGCCGATACGGCGGTGATCGTGAACGAGGCCGGCGAGGTCGGCCTGGACGGCGCCATCCTGCGCGAGACCGCCGGCGTGCCGATGGCGATGCTGTCCAATGGCTGCGTTTGCTGCCAGATGGGCAACGACCTGCAGACCACCGTCGACGCATTGTTGTGGGCCGACCGCCCGGACGCCACCGGCCCGCTGCGCCGCATCGTGCTGGAGACGAGCGGCCTGTCCAAGCCCGGCCCGGTGCTGCGCCAACTGGCCGGGCTGGCGGAGCACCGCATGCGGGTGTCCGTGGTCGCCACCTACGACGCCGTGCGCGGCACGCAAGTCGCCGAGTTCGCCGAGGCGGCGGCGCAATGGGCGGCGGCCCACCGCATCGTCGTCACCAAGGCGGACACGGTGTCCACCCAGCGCCTGGCCGAAGCGCAACACGAGGCCGCCGGGCTGAACCCGCTGGCCGAGATCGTGGCCGATGCGGACCGGGCCCGAACCGTCGCCGCGGCCTTCGGTCTGCTCGTGGTGGCCGCAATGCCCACGCCGCCTGACTTGGCCGATGCCAACACCCGCGCATCGCCGTGCGCCTCGCCCGGCCCACCGGCCCGCTGGCATATGACGATCTGGCCACTTGGCTGGACAACCTGGCCGGCGCTTTGGGGGATCGGTTGCTGCGGCTGAAAGGCCTGGTGCGGATCGTGGGCCAGACGCGACCGTTCCTGGTGCAGAGCGTCGGCACGCTGTTCGCACCGCCGCGGCCGTTCGGCACGATGGAGGCAGCGCAGTCCTTCGTCGTCGTCATCGCCCGCGACCTGGCGTCCGGTGAGCTGGACGCCGTTCCGCCCGCCGGCCTGTTCCGCATCAGTGCCCGCGAGCGCCCCCTGCGCGCAGAAGCCGTCTAGGCAACCGTAAAATTTCTCCCTCTTCTTCAGAGGGAGGAACGAGATGGGCTTTGCTCCTCGACGGCCATCCGGCGCGCTTGTTCTTTCCCCCCGGCGTGGTAGGAGCGTGCCATGTCGTCGCGGCAGCGCACCCCCTCACGTCCGGTTCGCAGCCTTGCCGGCTTGCTGCTCGCCGTGCTGGCGCTGGTCAGCCAATTGGCGCTGGGTGCGATCGTGCTGCCGGACGAAGCCGCCGCGCAGGAGCAGTCGATCGCGGCACTCGATGCCATCAGCGTGCTCTGCCAATCCCCCACGCCAGCAGCGCCGGATCGCGCCCCGGCGCATCACCGTTGCCCGGATTGCGCGCTCTGCCCGCTCAGCGTTGCCTTGGCGATGCAGGCGACCGTGCTCGCCTCCGGGCCGGACCTGCCGCCGCCGTCCAGCCAGTCGGCGATCCGGCTCGCCTTGCCGCCGCCGGCCCGGGCACCGCCGGCCCAGCCGCACACCACAGCGTTGCCGCGAGGCCCTCCCGTCCTGATCTGAACGCGCTTTCCGTGCCGGTGACCCGTGTGGTCGCTGGCCCTGCTGCATTCCGATCGAGGATTCGCCTTCATGCGCCATCTGCGCTCCGCCACATTGCTGGCGGCCACTGCTTCGCTCAGCCTTCACGCTGCCCAAGCCCACGTGATCGCCGGCGACCGCGTGTTTCCCGTCACACTTACCATCGACGACCCCGGCGTTTCGGACGAGGTCTCCATCCCCGCCTTCACCTACAGCCGCAGCGGTGCGGATGGCGGAACGGGGCCGGGGCACGAGTTCGATTTCGGGTTCGAATACGACAAGACGATCACCGACAACACCGCGCTGATCTTCAACGACGGCTACGACGTTCATCAGATGAACGGGTCCAAGACGCAGGCCGGGTTCGAGAACCTGTACATCACCGGCAAGTGGCAGGCCTACACCAACGCGGCGCACGAGTTCGTTGCCTCGCTGGGCATCATCCGGGAGATCGGCGGCACCGGCACCACGCATACCGGCGGCGACCGGTATGGCTCCACGGCGCCCACGGCGTATTTCGGCAAGGGGTTGGGGGACCTGCCAATCGGCTTCTTCCGGCCGCTCGCGATCACCGGGGAGCTGAGCTACGTCATCGCCGACCACAAGCTGAAGCAGATCCAGCAGGCCTCGGCCAGCACCGGGTCATCACCGTTCGACACCGGCATCGCGTCGCAGTTCAACAACGGCAACAACAACGCCTGGTCGGGCGGCTTCTCCGTGCAATACAGCCTGCCTTACCTGCAGTCGCAGGTGAAGAACATCGGCCTGCCGGACTTCGTCGGCAACTTGATCCCGGTCGTGGAGGTCACCTGGTCCGCCCCGGCGGGTAGCCCGAGCGCGCAAGGCACGACGTGGACCGTGGCGCCCGGCGTGATCTACCTCGCGCAATGGGGCGAGATCGGCCTCGAGGCGCTGATCCCTGCCAACAAGGCAGCGGGCACCAACGTCGGCGCCGTGGCGCTGGTGCATTTTTTCCTCGATGACCTGATGCCAACCTCGCTCGGGAAACCCTTGATCCAATGAAACACACCGTGAAGCGGCTTGCCGCTTGCGGGCTCGTCCACATGCTCGTGGCCGTGCCCGCACTCGCTCAATCGTCACCCGTCACCGTGCAGGGCGCCTGGGCGCGCGCCACCACGCCGGGTGTGTCGACGGGGGGCATCTACGCCACGCTGACCAGCCCCACCGGGGACCGGCTGGTGGGAGCCTCGAGCCCAGCCGCGGCCAAGGCGGATGTGCACGAGATGCAGATGGACGGAACCATCATGCGCATGCGCGCCCTGCCGAACGGCCTCGATCTGCCGGCGGGACAGGCGGTGACGCTCTCACCGTCCGGCACCCACATCATGCTGGAGGGGTTGAAGGCGCCGTTGCGGCAAGGCTCGACGGTGCCGGTGCACCTGGTGTTCCAGACCGCGCCACCGGTCGACATCCAGGCGACGGTGCAATCCATCGGCAGTGCCGGGCCATCCGCGATGCCCAGCCCCGGGGGGCACGCCGCGATGCACGATATGAGCATGCCCAAGTGAAACTCGAAGGAAGCGAAATCATGAAGCCATTCGTCGTGTTTGCCGCCTGCCTTGCGCTGTTCGCCGGGCCGGCCTCCGCCCACGCCTTCCTCAAGACGGCCACGCCTGCGGTCGGCAGCACGGTGCAGCAGCCGCCCGCCCAGGTGGTGATCGACTTCACCGAGGGGGTCGAGCCGCAGTTCAGCACGATCGCGGTGCAAGATGCGTCGGGCGCCAATGTCGGCACGGGCGACGCGCATCTGGAGGGGGGCAACACCCACCTCGCCCTCGCGGTGAAGACGCTGCCGGCCGGGACTTACAAGGTCACTTGGCACGCCACCGCGGTCGACACGCACAAGACCGAGGGCAGCTTCACCTTCACCGTCGCGCAGTAGGTTAGGGCAGGGCGGTGCTGCCAAGCTTCGATGTCGACGGCGGCTTGCTGTTGGTGGCGACGCGCGGCGTGTCGGTGGCCGCCCTGCTCTCCCTGTTCGGGACGTTGGTGTTCCGGGTGTTCGTCGGTCCGCGGATTTTCGACCGGATGCAGGCGGACGTCGCGTCGGTGGTCAAGCGCCATTTGCTGATCCTGACGCAGTCCGGTGCGGCGGTCGCCGTGCTCGGCTGCGTGACCTGGTTGGCGGTGCAGTCCGCCGACATGGCGGGGACGATCTCGGGCGTGCCCACCGTGCTCGCGGGCACCGAGTTCGGGCACCTGATCGCTGGCCAGGTCGTGGCGATCCTGGCCACTGCCATCACCGTTGGCCGACGGGACGGAGTGATGCGGCAGCGTGGAGCACTGGCGTTATCCGCCGTCGCCCTGGGGCTGCAGGCCGGCCATAGCCACGCCGCTTCCATGTATGCCGGGCCGAGTTTTCTGTTGGTGTCCGACATCGTGCATCTGCTCGGCGCCGGGGCATGGCTGGGTGGGCTGCTGCCGCTGCTGCTGGTGGTGCGCGATGCACCCGCCAAGGCCGGAGCCGGCGCGTGCCGATGGTTCTCGCCTTTGGGCAAGCTCTGCCTGGTCGCGCTGACGGCGACGGCGCTGTTCCAGGGTTGGGTACTGGTCGCGAGCATCCCCGGCCTCGTAGGAACCGCCTATGGCTGGATGGTGCTGGTCAAGCTCGCGCTGTTCGGCGTGCTATTCGGTTTCGCCTACGCCAACCGCTACCGCTTCGCCCCGGCGTTGTTGCGGCACGCGGATGCCAAGCGCGTCCTGGTGCGCAGCATCGCGGTGCAGACCGGGTTCGGCCTGGCCATCGTCGCCGCCGCGTCCGTGCTGAGCAGCCTGTCGCCGTCGATGCACGACCAACCGGTCTGGCCGTTCCCCGACATGTTCACGCTCGACACGATCGGCGAGGACCCGGATTTCCGCAACGAGGTGTTGGGAGCCGTGTTCGCCCTGGCCGGGTCGGCCACGCTGCTGGTGATCGCCGCTATCGTCCGCAATCGTCTGCGCTGGGCGGCCGTGGCCAGCGCGGCGGTGATCGCCTGGTTCGCCATCCCGCATCTGGACCTGCTGTTCGTGCCGGCGTACCCGACCAGCTTCTATCAATCGCCGACCAATTTCGCCGAGGCCTCGATCGTGCAAGGGGCGGCGCTGTTCCCCGAACACTGCGCCATGTGCCACGGAGCCAATGGAGCCGGCGACGGCCCGGCGGCGAAGGGATTGCCGGTGCCCCCCGCCGACCTCACCGCCTCCCATCTGTGGATGCACAGCGACGGCGAGTTGTTCTGGTGGCTCACCCACGGCATCGAGGCACCGGAGGGTGGCATGGCGATGCCGGGCTTTGCCAGCGTCCTGTCCCCCGACGATCGGTGGCACTTGATCGACTACATCCGCGCGCATAATGCCGGCGTAGAATTTCAAACCACCGGCACATGGTCCCCCCCGGTTCAGGCGCCTGGCTTGCAGGCCGAGTGCGAGGGCGGCCGCACGGTTTCGCTGTCCGACCTGCGCGGCGGCTTCGTGCGCGTGGTGATCGGCGCGGCAGACGCCGTGCAGGGCGTGACCAGCATCCTCGCCACCAGTGACGAGACGGCCCGGCCCGCGCCGGGCGTGTGCATCGCCAATGACGAAGACGTGCCACGTGCCTACGCCATCGTGTCCGGCTTGCCGCCGGCGGCGATGCCGGGCATGGAGATTCTGATCGATGGCGACGGCTGGCTCCGCGCCGTCCGGCGGCCGGCGGGTTCGGACGATCCTAAGCAGCTGACGGCAGAGATCCAGCAGCTCGCCGCCCATCCGATCGCGGCCAGTCCAGGGGGGAACCATGCCCATATGCAAATGTGATTCGAAGCGCGGGCTCGTGGCCGTACTCGGCGCGGTGGCCGGGCTGCTGCTGTTGACGGGGGGCTATCTGTGGATGCTGGGGGGCACGACGCCGTCTCGGCCTGCCATCGGCGGCCCGTTCACGCTCGTAGCCTCGAACGGCCAGGCGGTGACCGACCAGAGCTTCCGCGGCCGCTACGTGCTGCTCTATTTCGGCTACACCTCGTGCCAGGACGTATGCCCCGTGACGCTGAGCGCCGTGGCCGATGCGATGGACGTGCTCGGCGCCAAGTCGGCCCGCGTGCAGCCGCTGTTCGTTACGGTGGACCCGGCGCGCGACACGCCGGCGGTGGTGGGCCGCTACGTCGCCGGCTTCACGCCGCGGCTACTCGGGCTGACGGGCACGCCGGGCCAGATCCGCCAGATGGAGCAGGACTACCACGTCACGAGCTCGATCCATCCGGGCTCCGGGCCGACGGAATACACGGTGGATCATAGCTCGGTGCTGTATCTGATCGGCCCGGACGGGCGCTATCTGGCACCGATCCGAGCCGACGGGAGCGGGAAGGAGATCGCGACCGCAATCTCCCTCCACTTGTCCTGACCTCGTCATCGCCACGCCGCGCTCGCGATGACGGTCGAACAAAAGCCGTAGGTCTTAGTTCTTCGCCTTGTCCACCAGGGCGTTCTGCTTGATCCACGGCATCATGCCGCGGAGCGTCTCGCCGACCTTTTCGATCGGGTGCTCGGCCATACGGCGCCGGGTCGCCTTGAAGCTGGACTGGTTCACCTTGTTCTCGAGCATCCAGTCGCGCGCGAAGCGGCCGGACTGGATGTCGGTCAGCACGCGCTTCATCTCCGCCTTGGTTTCCGGGGTGATGATGCGCGGGCCGCTGATGTACTCGCCGTATTCCGCGGTGTTGGAAATCGAATAGTTCATGTTGGCGATGCCACCCTCGTAGATCAGGTCCACGATCAGCTTCACCTCGTGCAGGCACTCGAAATACGCCATCTCGGGAGCGTAGCCGGCTTCCACCAGCGTCTCGAAGCCGCCCTTGATCAGCTCCACCAGGCCGCCGCACAACACGACCTGCTCGCCGAACAGATCGGTCTCGCATTCTTCCTTGAATGTGGTCTCGATGATGCCGGCGCGGCCGCCGCCGATGGCACTGGCGTAAGACAGGGCAATTTCCAGCGCATTGCCCGACGGGTTCTGCTCCACCGCCACCAGGCAAGGCACGCCGCCGCCGCGCTGGTACTCGCTGCGCACGGTGTGACCGGGGCCCTTCGGCGCAATCATGAACACGTCGATGTCCGGCCGCGGGTCGAGCAGGTTGAAGTGCACGTTCAGTCCGTGCGCGAAGGCGAGCGCGGCACCCGGCTTCATGTTGGGGCCGAGCTTCTCGCGATACAGATCGCCCTGGATCTCGTCGGGCGTGAGCACCATGACGACGTCCGCCTGCTTGGCGGCTTCCGCCGGGTCCATCACCTTCAGCCCGACGGCCTCGGCCTTCTTCACACCGACGGAGCCGGCGCGCAGGCCGACTATCACGTTGGTGACGCCGCTGTCGTGCAGGTTCTGGGCATGGGCATGGCCCTGGCTGCCAAAGCCGATGATCGCGACAGTCTTGGCCTTGATCAGGCTGACGTCGGCATCCCGGTCGTAGTAAACGCGCATTGTGTTCTCCGCTGTAAAAAGCCCTCTCCCCTTGTGGGAGAGGGTTGGGTGAGGGGTGGCCCATACTCGGTCTGTCCGAGGGCGTGTCACCCCTCACCCCGGCCCTCTCCCACACGGGGAGAGGGAGAAGAGCTAAAGCGTCGTCGTCCCCCGGCTGATGGCCGCGACGCCGCTGCGCGACACTTCGGCCAGGCCTAATGGCCGCATCAGGGCGATGAAGGCGTCGATCTTTTCGGTGCTGCCCGTCATCTCGAAAATGAAGCTGGCCACCGTGGCATCCACCACCCGCGCCCGGAACGCGTCGGCGATGCGCAGGCTCTCGCTGCGTTCGGTGCCGCTCGCGATCACCTTGATCAGCGCCAGTTCGCGCGCGATGTGCGGTCCTTCCCGCGTCAGGTCGGCCACCTTGTAGACCGGCACCAACCGGTCCAACTGTGCCTTGATCTGCGCGATCACCATGTCGGACCCGGACGTCACCACGTTGATCCGGCTGCGACCGCGATCGTCGTCCACCGGCGCCACCGTCAGGCTGTCGATGTTGTAGCCGCGGCCACTGAACAGGCCGATCACGCGGGCGAGCACGCCGGCCTCGTTCTCGACCAGCACCGAAATCGTGGCGGATTGCAATTCCATCAGACCAGCATCAACCCGGCGTCGGTCAGCCCGGCGGCCCGCGCCTCGCCGCCTGGGCCCAGGATCATCTCGTTATGCGCCGCGCCCGACGGGATCATCGGGTAGCAATTTTCCGCCTGGTCGACGCAGATGTCTGCGATCACCGGGCCGGGCGTGGCCAGCATGCGCTCGATCACGTCGTCCAACTCGCCGAGCTTGGTCGCGCGGAACCCGGTGCCGTGGAACGCATCCGCCAGCTTCACGAAATCCGGCAAGGCCTCGCTGTAGCTTTCGCTGTAGCGCTTGCCATGCAGCAATTCCTGCCACTGGCGCACCATGCCCATATACTGGTTATTCAGGATGAACACCTTCACCGGCAACCGGTATTGCGCGAGCGTCGCCATCTCCTGGATGTTCATCAGGATGGACGCCTCGCCGGCGATGTCGATGCACAGCGCGTCCGGGTGCGCGATCTGCACGCCCATCGCCGCCGGCAAGCCGTAGCCCATGGTGCCAAGGCCGCCGGAGGTCATCCAGCGGTTCGGCTTTTCGAACGCGAAGTGCTGGGCGGCCCACATCTGGTGCTGCCCCACCTCGGTCGAGATATAAGTGTCCCGCCCGGCGCACGCGGCGTGCAGGCGGCGCAGGGCATGCTGCGGCTTGATGATGGCGTCGGGCGACATGTCCTGCTCGTAGCGCAGGCAGTCGTCTGCCCGCCACGCATCGATCTGCCGCCACCACGCGGTCAACGCCTGGCGGTCCTGCTCCTGCGGGTCTTCGCGCCAGGCGGCGATCATCGCGCGCAGGATCTTCCCGGCGTCACCCACAACCGGAACATCCACCGCCACGTTCTTGTTGATGGAGGACGGGTCGATGTCGCAATGGATCTTCTGCGCGTGCGGCGCGAACGCGTCGAGCCGCCCGGTCACCCGGTCGTCGAACCGGGCGCCGATGTTCAGCATCACGTCGCTTCCGTGCATGGCCAGGTTGGCCTGCACCGTGCCGTGCATCCCGAGCATGCCGAGGAATTGCGGATCGGACGCCGGATAGGCCCCCAGGCCCATCAGCGTGGACGTGCAAGGCGCACCGCTCAGCCGCACCAGCTCGCACAGTTCCTCCGACGCATTGGCGTTGATCACGCCGCCGCCGCTGTAGATCACGGGGCGGCGCGCGCCCTTCAGCAGCGCCACCGCGCGGCGGACTTGCCCCATGTCCGGCTCGGTGCGCGGGCGATAGGAGCGGTGCGGTTCCGTGGACGCCGGCGTGTAGGGCGCGGGGGCGATCAGCACGTCCTTCGGCAGGTCGATCACCACCGGGCCGGGCCGCCCGCCGGCCGCGATCGCGAAGGCCTCGTGCACGATGCGCGCCAGGTCCTCGCCCCGCTTGACCAGGTAATTGTGCTTGGTCGCCGGGCGGGTGATGCCGGTCGTGTCCGCCTCCTGAAACGCGTCGTTGCCGATCAGGTGCGTCGGAACCTGTCCCGTCAGACAGACGATGGGGATGCTGTCCATCAGCGCGTCGACCAGCCCGGTGACGGCGTTGGTCGCACCCGGGCCGCTGGTGACCAGCACGACGCCAACCTTGCCGGTGGAGCGGGCATAGCCTTCGGCGGCGTGCACCGCCGCCTGCTCGTGGCGAACCAGGATGTGGCGGATCGCGTTCTGGTTGAAGATCGCGTCATAGATCGGCAGCACCGCACCACCCGGATAGCCGAAAATCACCTCGACGCCCTGGTCCTTGAGGGCCTGGAGAAGGATTTCAGCGCCGGGACGGCGGGTGGAACTGTGGAGTGTCATGGCAGTGTCCTACGGGTCGGCCCGGTCAGGGTCAACCGTCAGGGTTAAGAAACTGCTGCATACCTGCCATACAGCTTTCTGAAAATTGCGCAGAATTGATGTATCGAGCATTGATCTTCCAGGTAAGACTTGGATCGGCGAGTGGCTGATGGCGAAACCAGGTCGCTTGGCGCTTGGTGTATTGCCCGCTCGCCATCACCGCGCGCTGCACGGCCGCGGCCAGCAGCGTTTCGCCGCGGAGGTAGGCCGCGAGTTCCGGCACCCCATGGGCCTGCATGGCTGGCACGGCCGGGTCGAGCTGCTGGTCGAGCAGGGCCTGCACCTCCGCTAGCGCGCCTTGGTGCAGCATGGCGTCGAACCGGGCGGCGATCGCGGCCCGTAGGTCGGCGCGCGGTGGATCCAGCAGGATGGCGGCAAAGTCCCACTCAGCCGGCGTGGTGGCGGCCTGTTGCCATCCCGCGAGGCCGCGCCCGGTGCCGCGCCACACTTCCCAGGCGCGCGCGATCCGCTGGCCGTCGGTGAGGCGCAAGGTGGCGGCCGTGGCGGCGTCGACGGCGTGGAGGCGGGCGTGCAGGGCGGCGGCGCCCTCGCCGGCGAGCAGCGCGCGTGCTTCGGCCCGTGCGGCCTCTCCGGGGTCGGGGATATCGGCGAGCCCCGCGATCAGCGAGCGGAGATACAGCCCCGTCCCACCGCACAAGATCGGGAGCGCGGACGCCTCCATCGCCGCCAGCGCCTCGCTGCGCCACCAGGCGACGCTGCCGGGCTCGGCGGCGGGACGCACGCCATACAGGCGGTGCGGAACGGCGGCTTCGTCGGCCGGGGTGGGGCGAGCCGTGACGATGGGCAGTTCGCGGTACACCTGCATGGAGTCGGCATTGATCACCGTACCGCCCAGGCGCCGCGCCAGTTCCATCGCCAGCGCGGACTTTCCGCTGCAGGTCGGCCCGGCCACGATCAGCGCCCGTCGCCGCGTGCCGCGCTCCTCCGGCTTGTTCGCCTTGTCCGATGATGCCATGCGGTATGTTCATGCCCCATATCGTCACCCTCGTCGCGGCCCGCGCCGCCGCCACACTGCAGCCGGCCACCGTCGCCCGGGTGCGGGACGCCGTCCGGGGCGGCACACCCGTACCGCTCTCGCCCGGCGAAGCGGTGGATATCCTATGCCCCGGGCCGCCGGACATGACAGCTGTTCGCGCGGCGCTCGAGGGCGAGGCGGTGGATGCGCTGGCAGTCCATAGCCGCGGGCGGCGCAAGGGCCTGCTGGTGGCCGACATGGACAGCACCATCGTGACCGGCGAGACGCTGGACGAACTGGCCGCAATCGCGGGCGTGGGCGAGCACGTCGCCGCGATCACCACGCGATCCATGAACGGCGAGATCGATTTCGCCGCCGCATTGCGGGAACGCGTGGCCCTGCTGCAAGGGTTGGCCTTGGCCGCCCTGGAGCAGACCTGGATGGGCGTGCGCCTGACACCGGGTGCCCGCGTGCTGGTGGCCACGATGCGTGGGCACAACGCCACGACGGCGCTGGTGTCGGGTGGGTTCACCTTCTTCACCGCGCGCGTGGCGGAGCTTTGCGGCTTCGACGTGCACCGGGCGAACACGCTGCTCGATGACGGGGCGGCGCTGACGGGCGAGGTCGGCGAACCGGTGCTCGACCGCGACGCCAAACTCGCCGTGTTGCAGGAACTGGCCACGGCGCGCGGGCTGCGTCTGGCAGCGACGCTGGCGGTGGGAGACGGGGCGAACGACCTCGCCATGGTGACGGCCGCCGGAATGGGGGTTGCCTACCACGCCAAGCCGGTGGTCGCGGCAGCCGCCCGGTTCCGCGTAGACCATGCGGACCTCCGCGCCCTGTTGTTCGCGCAGGGCTACCCGGCCGCCGCCTTCATGGGGGAGGTGTAGCAGGCGACGCGGCCGGAGAGGCCTGGGTCGGCGACGATGGGGCCGGTGAGGCTGCAGCCGCCGGTTCGGCCGGCGGCGTCAGCGGTGCTGCTGCAACCGGGGGCGGGGGCGGTGCAGTCGCGTCGGTCTTGGCTGCGGGCGGCGCTGGGTCGAGCTTCACTGTGTAATCAGGCACGATCCGGGCTTGGTTGCCAGCGATCACCAGCACGTTCTGGCCGACTTCGAGCGGTGTGGCATCCTGCTGGGTGACGGAGAGCAGGTCGCCGTTCGGCTTGCGCACGACATACTCGTAGGCATGGGTCGCGCCTGACGTCTTCTGCACCGCGGATCCGACCAGACCCCCCACGACACCCCCGCCGAGGGCGCCGAACGCAGCCGTCACCCCGTTGCCGGCCTGCGACCCGGCGATCCCGCCGGCTGCGGCACCCGTCACCGCACCCGCCGCGCCATTGTCCGTGACACCCACGAGGCGGCGGCCGATCACGACGCCCTGGTCCACCTTGTTGGCCTGCTGGACGGCGTTGCTGTTGTAGGAGTTTGCCGAATAATCCGGCTTGCACGCCGCCACGAGCAGCACAAGACAGAGCACGAGGGTTCGCGACAATGAACCAATCCATCGCTGTTCGGCCCGTGTGTACCCGGGGCCGGGAGGGCGATCCAGTGCCCACAAAAAGAACCTCCCCCGCACGTGGCGGGGGAGGGGGACGGCGCGAAGCGTGGTGGCAGGAGTGCGTGCCCCGAGACTACTGCTGGGGCGTATCGTCCGTCCGGGCCGGCCGCTGGCGGCGCTCGGCCATGAACTGCTCGAACTCCTGCCGGTCGCGCGCCTGGCGCAGGCGGTCGAGGTAGTCGACGAACTCCTTCTGCTCGTCCTCGAGCCGGCGCAGCGTCTCGGACCGGTATTCGTCGAACGCGCGGTTGCCCGAAGGCGGGGCGTAGGAAAAGCCTTTCGTGGCCCGGCACATCATGTCGGGCATCTGCCAACCGCCGGTGCGGCCGAACTGCTCAGCCTTGGCATACCGCTTGGTGGCGAGGCGGTACATCAGGATGGCGAGCCCAACGGGCCACCAGAACCAGAATCCGAGGACGATGGCCAGGATCCAAACCGGACGCGGCAGCATCACGTAACGGGACGCGGCGAAGTTCATGGGCGTGGGCTCCGAGAGTGAATGTTAATCACATTCACATACATGCTCCTGCGCCGGGTCCGCGTAAAGATGCCGCCGGAATAAATTTAGCTGCCCCGTTTAGTTTAGCTGCCCCGTTTAGTTTAGCCGCCCAGCTTAGTTTAGCCGCCCAGCTAGTTTAGCCGCCTAGGCCGAGCGACCGCAGATACACCAGTAGCCCGGCTTCCAGCAGGTCCTCCGCTGTCATCGGCAGTGGCCGCCGGCCTGGCGATGGCGGTCCGGTGAACAGGGCTGCGGTGCCGTGGCACAGCGACCAGACATGCAGCGCGACCATCAACGCCGGCGGGCGTGCCTTCGCAGGGGCGGCGGCGCAGGCGGCTTCGGCGGCCTTGCGGACCACGGCGAACGCGGCGTCAGCGGCCGAGCGCAGCACCGGCTCGATATCGCCCGGCACGCCGTCGAACATCGCGGCATAGGCGGCCGGGTCCCGCCGGGCGAAGGCAAGGTAGGCCCGCCCGCAGCGTTCGATCGCGGCCGCCGGGTCGGGCCGGCCCTCGTTCCAGGCGATCAGCAGGTCGTCACGCAACTGCTCGAAGCCTTGCCGGGCCAACTCGGCCACCAGCGCGCCGCGGTCGCGGAAATGTCGGTAGGGTGCGGCCGGGCTGACCCCTGCGGCGCGGGCAAGCTCGGCAAACGCGAATCCGCCCAGGCCGCGCTCGGCAATCAGACGGCGGGCGGCCTCGACCAAGGCTTCGCGCAGGTTGCCATGGTGATAGCTGTCGCGGGTGAAGGCCATGTGAGCACGGCTTACATCACCGGGGCAGGTTGGGACAGGCCTGGCGTGTGTCGCAGATACTCGCGACTGCGCGACGGCCCCGTCGCCGTTGCGGCAGCCCTTCCTAGTGCTTCGTCTCGTCTCCGGCCTTGCGGATTGCCCGGCGGGTTCGGACCAGCTCCCAGACCAGCAAGCCGAGGAAACCAATCAGGAGAATGATCCATTCCCAGCGGCCCACTACGGCAGACGCGCCGGCGCCGGTTGCGCCCCGCCCTCCGGCCGGGTGAACAGGTCGAACAACCAGGCCAGCCGGTCGTCGAAGCGGCGGCGAGGCACGGGGCATACAGGGCTGGCCGCTGCGTGCACGAGGGCACTGCAGGCGGCCAGGGCCGGCGTACCGGCCGCCTCGCCCGGCACCAACCCGGTCAACACCGCACGGCCAAGCAGTGCCAGTTTTCGCCCCCTCGGCACGATCGCGCGCCGTGTGACGCTGTCATGGCCGTTACGCGCCACCTCCAGCCCGATTTGCGAATACAGCAGCCGGGCGGCACCGATGCCGGCACGGCAGTCCCAGGGCAGGCCAGCGATGCCGGTATCCGCACGGCGATACAGCGCGTCGGCCACCCCGAGCAGCTTTTGCACCACGCGTCCCAAGGCCGGGCTGAAGTGTGGATCGCGAAGCCAGGCGGCCGGGTCGATCCCTTCGTCGCGCAGCCAGGCTAGCGGGAGGTATAAACGCCCAGCCCGCGCGTCCTCACCCACGTCGCGAGCTATATTGGTGAGCTGCATGGCCGTCCCCAGGTCGCACGCGCGGGCTACCAGGGCCGGCGTGCGTGCGCCCATCAGCAGCGCCATGATCGCGCCCACGGTCCCGGCCACGCGGGCGGCGTAGTCGTGCAGCTCCGCCAAGTTTTCGTAGCGGCGGCCCGCGGCGTCCCACGCGAACCCCTCGAGCAGCGCATCCAGCAGCAGCCGGGGCAGATTGAAGCGGGCCACGACTTCGGCCAGTGCGCGATCCGCCGAGCGAGGCTGCGGGCGGCCAGCGTAGATTGCGTCCAATCGCCGGTGCAGCGAGCCCAGCGTTCCGGTTCCGCGGTCGATCGCGCCAGCCGCGTTTCGGCAATCAATGACGTCACCCGCCTCCCGGCAATCAATCACATCATCTGCCTCCCGGCAGTCTATCACGTCATCTGCCTCTCGGCAGTCGATCACATCATCTGCCTCTCGGCAGAATGCATACAACGCCGTGGCCGGCCGGCTGACCCGGGATGGCAGCACCCGGGCGGCCGCGAAGAAGGTGCGGGAACCGCCGCGCAGGGCCGATCGGCAGGCGAGCAAGTCGGAATAGAAATCAGCGTCGGACGGCATGCGGCACCACCGTGTCGAGAATCTTGGCCGAGCAGAGTACGCCGGGCAGCCCGGCCCCGGGATGGGTGCCGGCGCCGACGAGGTAGAGGCCGTCCACCTCCTCGCTCCGGTTATGCGGACGGAACCAGGCGCTCTGGGTCAGCAGCGGCTCCATTCCGAACGCGGCGCCGCGAAACGACAGGAGACGGTCCTGGAAATCCTGCGGCGTCATGATGCGCGAAGTCACGACGCTCGCCTGTAATCCCGGCAGCACCGTTGCCTCCAGCGCGGCGGCGATGGCTTGGCGGTAGCGTTCGCCCTCCGCGGCCCAGTCGGTGCCGCTGGCCAGGTGCGGCACGGGGGATAGGACGTAGAACGCGTCGCACCCCGGCGGCGCCAGCGAGGCATCGGTGGCGGTCGGGCGGTGCAGATACAGGCTGAAATCGCTGGCCAGCTTGTGGCGCTTGAAGATGTCGCGCAGCAGCTCGCGGTAGCGGGGGCCGAGCAGCATCGTGTGATGCGCAACATCGTCGTAGCGGCGGTTGGTGCCGAAATACCAGACGAACAGGCTCATCGAGGACCGTGTTCGCTCGATCCGCCGGTCGGTCCAGCGGCGGCGATGCTCGGGGGCGAGCAGGTGCTTGTAGGTCCATGCCGAGTCGGCGTTGGAGACGACCACATCGGCCGCGATCCGCTCGCCGTTGACCAGTTCCACGCCCGTGGCCCGGCCGTCCGCCACCGTGATCTGCCGCACCTCGGCGCCGCAACGGACGGTGCCGCCCTGGCCGCGGATCAGCCGTGCCATGCCTTGCACAAGCGCCCCCGTGCCGCCCATGGCGAAATGCACCCCCCAGCGGCGTTCGAGAAAGGCGATCAGCGCGTAGACCGAAGTGGCGCTGAACGGGTTGCCGCCCACCAGCAGCGGGTGGAAGCTGAGCACCGTCCGGAGTTTCTCGTTGCGCACATGCTTCGCGACCAGCCCGTGGACGCTGCGCCAGCTGCCGAGCGCGGCAAGGTCCGGCAGCACGCGCGCCATGCTGGTCCAATGGGTGAACGGGACGGCTCCCAGCCGCTCGAACCCGACGCGAAAGATGGCTTCGCTGGCGGCCATGAACCGCTCGTAGCCGTCCACGTCGCCGGGGGAGAGGCGGGCGACTTCGGCCCGCATGCGCGCCGGGTCGCCGGAATAGTCGAACACGGTGCCGTCGTCGAACCGGATGCGGTAGAACGGGTCCATCGGAACCAATTCGACGTCGTCGGCCAGGCTTCGGCCGCAGAGCGCCCATAATTCCTCGAGCAGGAAGGGTGCGGTGACGATGGTGGGCCCGGCATCGAAGGTGAAACCGTCCTGCCGGAACACGGACGCGCGGCCACCCGGGGCGACCAGCCGCTCCAGCACTGTGACGCGGTAGCCACGCGCACCGAGGCGAATGGCGGCAGCAAGACCGCCAAACCCGCTGCCGATAACGACGGCATGCGGAGTTGCATCGGTCTGGCGTGCGGCAAGGCTCGGCGGTGCATCGAGTGTCAGGACTGACATGAGGACAGACTGTAACGTGAAGTGGACAGTCGTCTAGGGGGTAGTTCTCTGCGTGGCTTGGAGTCGGCGATACCGCATCGTACGACGGAGGGGTCTTGGGCCCAGTCGGTCGCGTCGCCTCACCACCTCCGCGGGATGCGGAAGGGCAGCATCGCCTGCACCCAGGGGGCGGTGAACCGGTCCATCGACAGGCTTTCATGCACTGCCGTGACGCGCTGCCCGAGCAGATGGGTGTCGATCACCGAGCGGCTGTAGAACGGCGCATCCTCCAGGGTTTGCCGCACCGTAACCGCCTCGTCGGCGCGGGTGTGGCGTGGCACCCGCCAGACCGTTGGCGGAAGGCCGATCCGTGGCGGCGGTGGAAAATCCGTCACCCCGCCATCGGTCCCGACACGAAGCGCCAACGATTGCTCGCCGCCCTCCCGCCGCGTCGCGTTGTAAAGGATGGCGGCGCCATCAGGCATGGGCGCGCGGCACCAGTCCCAGTGCACGAAATCGGCCTCGAGCGGGCGCGCGCCCCAGTTGCTGTCCAGATAGCCCGGCCCCGACCACTGCAATGCCGGGCTGCGCATCGCCACCTCGACGCGCGACACGGGTGCGATGGGCGACCAATGGTGCCGCCTGGCGTCGTCCAGCGGGAAAACCCGCCCGGTGAGCGCGACGGGATGCACGCGCACCTGGCCGCGCAGGCGGGAGGGCAGGGGGGCGGTCACCTCCTCGATGTCGATCGTGAGGCATTGGCCATCCCAGTGCACCAGGCTCGGCCCGATGCGGAGCTGCGTGGCGTCGCGGTACAGCGCCGCGCGGCCGCGTTCCGTCATGGCCCAACGCTTCGGCCGGCCATACAGCGCCACGTTCAGCGCGCAGTACTGCTCGGGATTGCCCGCCCCCCGCCGCCGGCCCCAGGCGTAGTACGGGGAGAACACGCTGCCGATGAACGCGATGATGGTGATGCCGTGTTGGCCGTCATCGCTCAGCGCATCGACATACCACCACGCATAGCCGCCGGGCGGGACCGGCGCGTCGAACCGAGGTCGGCCATCACCCGCGATGCCGCCAGCCGCCCCGACAGCGCCGCCATCGGCACCCCCGCCCCCGGATGCACGCTGCCCCCCGCCAGGTACAGCCCCGGCACCGCACTCCGCGACCCCGGCCGCGCGAACGATGCCATCGGCCCGTGCGTCGCTTGGCCGTACAGCGCTCCCCCCGTCCCCGGAAACAGCTGGTTGAACCCCACCGGCGTCGTGACCACCGGGGGGGCCGTCGGGCGCACACGCAGCCCACAGCGTTGCAGCAGGTGGAAGGTACGATCCGCGCATGAGGCGATCTCCGGTTCGGGAAAGGGGCGCGTGTCGCCCATTGCGGGTGCGTTGACCAGAACGAGCAGCCGCTCCGGCCCGGCCTGGGCCGTTCCCGCATCGTCACGGTCCTGCGCGCAGACATAAACGGTGGGCTCGCCGGGCAACGCGCCGCGGGCGATGGCGTCGAACTCGGCTTGGTAGTCGCGGGAGAAGAACACGGTGTGGCGGGTCAGCGGAAACCCGTCCGTCTCGGCCTGCATCGCCCAGGTAACGGCCGACAACGACCGGACCCCCGTCGGGGGCGGAACGGCATTGCGCACGCCCGCTCCGAGCAACCCTGCCGCCACGGCAGACGCATCCGCATTCACCACCACCGTGCCGCCCGCAACGAACTCGCCATTCGCCAGCCGAACGCCCGTCGCCCGGCCCGACCCGGTGACGACCTCCGCAACCTCCGCCCCGTAGCGGATGGTGGCGCCGTGGTGCGTCGCAAGCCCGGCCAGTGCTGCCGCGAGCCGGTGCATACCTCCTTCGACCAGCCACACGCCTTCCTGCTCGACGTGCGCGACCAGCATCAGCGTGGCCGGGGCGAGGAAGGGGGAGGAGCCGCAATAGGTGGCATAGCGGCCGAAAAGCTGCCGCAACCGTGGGTCGCGGAAATGCCGGCCGAGGGCCGCCCACATGGTGTCGAACGGCCGGATCGACCACAGCCCGCCCACGCCCTGTTTGGCCACCGAGCCCATCAGCGAGAGTGCGGTCGGCCGGGGCGCTGTGATGAAGGTGTGCTCCAGCGTGCGATAGATACGGGCGGATTCCTCCCGGAAGGCGCGGTAGCCGCGAGCCTCTGCCGCCCCGGCAAAGTCACCGATCGCGGCCTCGGTGCGCGCCGGGTCGGCGAAAAGGTCGAGCCGCTCGGTGTCGCTCCACGCGTGCCGGGCCAGGATGTCGGCCTTTGTCAGCGTCAGATGCTCCGCCAGCGTCGACCCGGCCTCGGCGAACAGCGCATCGAACACCCAGCGCATGGTGAACACGGTCGGCCCGGCATCCAGCGCCACGCCGCCGGCCTCGACCTCCCGCATTTTCCCGCCGGGCGCGGCGGCACGCTCCAGCACGGTCACGGCGATGCCCTGGCGCGCGAGATCGACCGCAGCCGTCAGCCCGGCGATGCCCGCCCCGATGATGACGACATGCTGCGTCAACCTGTCACTTCTCGCTTGACGCGACCGTCAATCTGCATTGACACTCTCTCCGACAACTAAGACTGACACAACAAGAGCGGGTGGGACAGTGTCAATGGACGTGATGTCGCGGATCGAGCGGTCGCTGACAATGGCTTTGGCGCGGGGTGACCATCCCGGCTGCCCCCCGAAACTGCTCGCCGCCATGCGGCATGCCGTTTTTCCGAGGGGCGCGCGGATTCGCCCCCGGCTGTGCCATGCCGTCGCCGCAGCCTGTGGAGAGGACGCGCCTGGTATCACCGAGGCCGCCGGCGCCGCGATCGAACTGCTGCATTGCGCATCGCTGGTGCATGACGACCTGCCCTGTTTCGACGATGCCGACACCCGCCGGGGGCAGCCCTCCGTGCAGTTCGCCTTCGGCGAGCCGCTGGCTGTGCTGGCCGGGGACGCATTGATCGTGCTCGCATTCCAGACCCTCGCCTACGGCGCCGTGTCCGCGCCCGAACGTCTGCCAGCCCTCATGCTGACGATCGGCGCCTCGGTCGGCGTGCCCTGCGGCATCGTCGCCGGGCAAGCCTGGGAATGCGAGGAGGCGGCGGACCTCGCGCAGTACCAGCGTGAGAAAACGGGCGCCTTGTTCGCCGCCGCCACCGTCGCCGGCGCGGCCTCGGCCGGCGTGGCGAGCGAGCCGTGGCGGGAAGTCGGCATGTGGCTCGGCGAGGCGTTCCAGATCGCCGACGACATCCTGGACGCTACCTCCACGCCGGAGGCGCTTGGCAAGCCGGTGGGACAGGACAGCGCCCATTGCCGTCCGAGTGCGGTCACCCAGCTTGGCCTGCAGGGCGCGATCGCGCGGCTGGAAGCGCTCGCGGAAGCGGCCGTCGACTCCGTGCCAGCCTGCCTGGGCCGCTCCGCCCTGCGCAGCCACATCCGGACCGAGACCATGCGGCTGCTGCCGCAGGAACTGGCGCAACACGCCGCGTGAGTCCGGCCCACGCCTTGCCGGCCGACCCCGTTTCCTTGAAGCGATCGCCGTTGCGAGACCGGCTGCTCGCCTGGCGGGACCGCACGGTGGCGAGCCCGAGGTTTCGCCGCTGGGCCACAGCGTTCCCATTGACCCGGCCGATCGCCCGCCATCGCACCCGGGCGCTGTTCGACCTGTGCGCCGGGTTCGTCTACTCGCAGATCCTGCTCGCCTGCGTGCAGCTTCGTCTGTTCGACATCTTGGCCGAGCGGCCCGCAACCGCCGCCGCCCTCGCGCCCCGGCTCGGCTTGCCCGTCGAGGCGGCGGAACGCTTGCTCGCGGCGGCCACCGCGTTGCGCCTCGTCGCCCGGCGTGGCGGCGGGCGCTACGGCCTCGGTCCACTGGGCGCCGCGATGGTGGCTAATCCGGCGATCACCGGCATGGTGATGCACCACCCCATGCTCTACGCGGACCTGCAGGATCCCGTAGCCCTGCTCCGCTCCGGACGGAGTGAAACCGCCCTGGCGGCCTACTGGTCCTACGCCAGCGCCGGGCAGGCGGAGACCCTCGCGGATGCGCAGGTGGCCGACTACACGGCGCTGATGGCTGCCTCCCAGCCGCTCGTGTCGGGCGAAGTGCTGGATGCCTACCGGATCGGCCGGCATCACCGGTTGATGGATGTCGGCGGTGGCGACGGCAGCTTCCTGATTGCCGCCGGTGAGCGCGCACCGAAGCTGAAGCTGACCCTGTTCGATCTCCCGCCGGTGGCGGAGCGGGCGCGACTCCGGTTCGACGCGGCCGGCCTGTCGGCTCGGGTGGAAGCGGTCGGCGGCGATTTCCGCAACCAGGCGCTGCCCCGCGGGGCCGACCTGATCTCCCTCGTCCGCATCGTCCACGATCATGACGACGCCGACGCCTTGGCGCTGCTCCGGGCGGTGCGGGCCGCGTTGCCAGCCGGTGGCGCGCTGCTGCTGGCCGAGCCGATGGCAGACACGCCCGGCGCGCAGGCCGCCGGTGACGCGTATTTCGGCTTCTATCTGCTTGCGATGGGCCAAGGGCGTCCGCGAACGGTACCCCGTCTGACCGACATGCTGCTACAGGCCGGGTTCGATCAGGTCCGGCTACTGCCAACACGGACGCCACTGCTCACGCGTGTTCTGCTGGCATGTGTAAATCATGATTGACAGGCGCGATTGTCAGGATAGCATGACACTTAAGCGGGCCATTTCTGATCCGCGCAGGCAGGATACCTCGTGGACACTGTAGCCGTCGTTCTCTCCGCACCTCAGGACTTGGCCTTGCAGCGTCTGGCCCTGACCGACCCGGGCGTGTCCGATGTCGTGGTGGATGTTGCCTGGAGCGGGATCAGCACCGGTACCGAGCGTTTGCTGTGGGACGGCCGGATGCCGCCGTTTCCGGGCATGGGCTACCCGTTGGTGCCGGGCTACGAATCGGTCGGCCACGTGACCGCGGCCGGTGCCGAGTCGGGGTTGCGCGAAGGCCAGGCAGTGTTCGTCCCCGGCGCCAACTGCTTTGGCCCGGTGCGCGGATTGTTCGGTGGCGCCGCTAGCAAGTTGGTCGTGCCGGGCGCGCGGGTCACTCCGATCGGCGACGGACTCGGCCAGGAAGGCGTGTTGCTCGCGCTTGCGGCCACGGCCCAGCATGCCCTCGTTGGCGGCGCCCTGCCGGACCTGATCGTGGGGCACGGCGTGCTCGGCCGCGTGCTGGCCCGGCTCGTGGTGTTGGCCGGCGGCGCACCCACCGTGTGGGAGCGCAACCCGGCGCGTTGCGGCGGCGCGGACGGCTACACCGTGGCCGACCCGGCGGACGATACGCGGCGGGACTACGCCACGATCTGCGACGTGAGCGGCGACCCGGCGATCCTGGACACGCTCATCGCGCGCTTGGCTCCCGGCGGCGAGATCGTGCTCGCCGGGTTCTACAGCGAGCAGCTCCATTTCGCTTTCCCACCGGCCTTCATGCGCGAGGCCCGCATTCGCGTCGCTGCGCAGTGGAAGCCGGCGGACCTCGCAACCGTCGCCGCGCTGGCACGGTCGGGCGAGCTCGCGCTTGGCGGGTTGCTGACCCACTGCGAGCCCGCCGCCAACGCTCCCGCTGCCTACCGCACCGCGTTCGAAGACGCATCGTGCCTGAAGATGTTGCTCGATTGGAAAGGCCTCTCATGAACGCCACCGTGACCGATCCCGTGCCCGAGACACCGCTCGCCAGCATGGCCGAAGCGCTGCGGCTGGAGGCTTCGATCGAACCCGATGCGCCCTCCACCACGCCCGCCAAGAAAGAGACGCAGGTGATCGCCATCTACGGCAAGGGCGGTATCGGCAAAAGCTTCACGCTGGCCAACCTCAGCTACATGATGGCGCAGCAGGGCAAGCGCGTGCTGCTGATCGGCTGCGACCCGAAAAGCGACACCACCAGCCTCCTGTTCGGCGGGCGGGCATGCCCCACGATCATCGAGACGTCGTCCCGCAAGAAGGCCGCGGGGGAGAAGGTTGCCATCGGCGACGTGTGCTTCATCCGCGACGGCGTGTTCGCGATGGAGTTAGGCGGGCCCGAAGTCGGCCGCGGCTGCGGCGGGCGTGGCATCATCCACGGCTTCGAGCTGCTGGAGAAACTCGGCTTCCACGATTGGGGCTTCGACTACGTGCTGCTGGACTTCCTGGGTGACGTGGTCTGCGGCGGCTTCGGCCTGCCGATCGCGCGCGACATGTGCCAGAAGGTGATCGTCGTCGGCTCCAACGACCTGCAGTCGCTGTATGTGGCCAACAACGTCTGCTCGGCGGTGGATTACTTCCGCAAGATGGGCGGCAATGTCGGCGTGGCCGGCATGGTCATCAACAAGGACGATGGCACAGGCGAAGCTGCGGCGTTCGCGGCGGCTGCCGGCATCCCGGTGCTGTCCGCCATCCCCGCCAACGAGGATATCCGCCGCAAGAGCGCCAATTACGAGATCGTCGGCGTGCCCGGCGGTGAGTGGGCGCCGATGTTCGAGATGCTGGCGCAGCAAGTGGCCGACGCGCCGCCGGTGCGGCCGACCCCGCTGACGCATGACGCCTTGCTCGGCCTGTTCAAGGGCGAGGCGGTCGGCCGCAACGTCGTGCTGCAGCCGGCCACGATGGAAGACATGTGCGCCAGCGCCGTCGCAGTGCAGCGGCCTACCCTCGAAGTCGTCTACGAGGGCGTGTGACGGTGGACGGCGCTATCATTCCAGCGGGCGGGCTAGAGGGCGCCAGTTGTCATGGCGGCCGCCAGACCCTCGAGGAGGCGGCGCGTGCTGCCGGTAAGTCCGCAGTCATGGACCAACTGACCGCCGATTATCCGCGCGGGCCGCACGACCAGCCGCAATCCATGTGCCCGGCGTTCGGGTCGCTTCGGGTGGGCCTACGGATGCGGCGCACGGCCACGATCCTGAGCGGCTCGGCCTGCTGCGTGTATGGGCTGACCTTCACGTCGCATTTCTACGGCGCACGGCGGACCGTCGGCTACGTGCCGTTCAACTCCGAGACGCTGGTCCGCGGGCAATTGTTCGAAGACATCCGCGACGCCGTCTACGAGGTGGCCAAGCCCGCAGACTATGACGCGGTGATCGTGATCAACCTTTGCGTGCCCACCGCTTCGGGCGTGCCGCTGGACCGCTTGCCCAAGCAGATCGACGGTGTCCGGGTGATCGGCATCGACGTGCCGGGCTTCGGTGTGCCGACCCATGCCGAGGCGAAAGACGTGCTGTCCGGAGCCATGCTCCGCTATGCCCGCACCGAGGCCGAGTCTGGCCCGGTGGCCCGCCCGGCGCAGGTGCAGACCATGCCGACGGTGGCGCTGATCGGCGAATTGTTCCCGGCCGACCCACCGGGCGTCGGTGCGTTGCTGGCGCCGATGGGCCTGGCCGTGGCGCCGCAGACCCCGTGCCGGGAGTGGCGCGACCTGTATGCCGCACTCGACTGCACGGTCGCCGCCGCGGTGCACCCGTTCTACACCGCCAGCGTGCGCGAGTTCCGCGCCGCCGGCCGCCCGGTCGTAGGCTCCGGCCCGGTTGGGGTTGAGGGCACGTCCGCCTGGCTCGAAGCCATTGGCCGCGCTGCCAATGTCAGCGAGGCCGCGATCGATGCGGCGAAGGCGCGCGCGTTGCCGGCGATCCGCGCTGCGCTGGACGCGAACCCGATCAAGGCGCGCATCACCGTCTCCGGCTACGAGGGTTCCGAATTGCTGGTGGCCCGGCTGCTGGTGGAGGCGGGGGCGACCGTGCCGTACGTGGGAACGGCCTGCCCGCGCACCGAATGGGCGGAGGCCGATCTCGACTGGCTGAACGCGCATGGCACCTACGTGCAATTCCGCGCCAGCCTCGAGCAGGACATGGCGGCGATGATGGACGTGCGGCCGGATCTCGCCGCCGGCACGACGCCGCTGGTGCAGAAGGCCAAGGAGATGGGCATTCCGGCGCTGTATTTCACCAACATGGTGTCCGCCCGGCCGCTGTTCGGTGCGGCCGGTGCCGGGTCGCTGGCTGGGATCATTGCGGCCCAGACCAAGGGTGCGCCGCGGTTCGCCCGCATGGTCGAGTTCTTTGCCGGCGCCGGGGTTGGCGAGACCGCCGGGTATGGTTGGACGGAGAAGCCGGTGGAGCCGAAGGGCTACCGCGACCAGGCCCGCAAGCAGCGTGAAGCGCGGGCGAAAGCTGTCGAAGCGGTGGGAACCTAGCCATGTTGGTGATGGATCATGACCGCGCCGGCGGCTACTGGGGCGCCGTCTATGCGTTCACCGCAATCCGCGGGCTGCGCGTCGTGATCGACGGTCCTGTCGGCTGCGAAAACCTGCCGGTGACGGCGGTGCTGCACTACACCGACGGACTGCCGCCGCACGAGTTGCCGGTCGTGGTGACGGGGCTGAATGAAGACTCGCTGTCGATGCACGGCACCGAGGGTGCGCTACGCCGGGCTGCGGCCACGCAGGATCCCGACATGCCTGCCGTGGTGGTGACGGGCAGCATCGCCGAAATGATCGGTGGCGGTGTGACGCCCGAGGGCAGCAACCTGCTGCGGTTCATCCCCCGCACCATCGACGAGGACCAGTGGCAGGCCGCCGATCGCGCGATCTACTGGCTGTGGAGCGAGTTCGGCGCCAAGAAGGCCAAGCCTAAGCCGCGCGTTCGCAAGGAAGGCGAGACGCCGCGGGTCAACATTATCGGCCCGATCTACGGCACGTTCAACATGCCCTCCGACCTCGCCGAGATCAGGCGCCTGGTGGAGGGGATCGGCTGCGAGATCAACCTGGTGTTCCCGCTCGGCTCCCATATCGCCGACGTGCCCAAGCTGCCGAATGCGGATGTGAACATCTGCATGTATCGCGAGTTCGGCCGTGGCCTGTGCGAGGAGCTGGACCGGCCGTATCTGCAGGCGCCGATCGGGCTGTTCGCCACCACCAACTTCCTCCGCAAGTTGGGCGAGCTGACCGGGCTCGACCCCGAGCCGTTCATCGAGAACGAGAAGCACACCACGATCAAACCGGTGTGGGATCTGTGGCGCAGCGTGACGCAGGATTTCTTCGCCACCGCCTCGTTCGCGGTGGTTGCGACGGAGACCTACACCCGCGGGCTGGTGAGTTTCTTCGAAGGTGAGCTGGGGTTGCCCTGCACCTTCCAGTTCAACCGCAGCGCCGGCGTCAAGCCGGACAACCAGGCGGTCAAGGAGGCTCTGCGGACCAAGGCGCCGCTGGTGCTGTACGGCTCGTATAACGAGCGCATGTATGCCGCCGAGCTCGGCTCCCGGTGCATGTATATTCCCGCCTCGTTCCCCGGCGCCATCATCCGGCGCAGCACGGGCACGCCGTTCATGGGGTATGCCGGTGCCACCTACCTCGTTCAGGAATTCTGCAATTGCCTGTTCGATGCCCTGTTCCACATCCTGCCGCTCGCGCGGGACATGGACCGGGCTGAGGCTACGCCTACGAAGTCCGAAGCATGGAATGCGGACCCGTGGGATGAGGATGCGTTGGAAGCGCTCGACGAATACGTGTCGGCCGAGCCGTTCCTCGTTCGAATTTCTGCAGCCAAGCGGTTGCGGGACCAGGTGGAGCGCGATGCCCGTGTGGCACGCGAAGGCCGGGTCACCGCGGACCGCGTCGCACGCTCGCTCGCCGCAATGGCGACGGGACGGGCGGCATGAGGCTGCAACAAACAAGCCCGACCGGCGCTGCCGGGCCTGGCTGTTCCCTGCCGCGCGGGACGGGCGCGGCACTCGCTGACCACCAGGAGGTGACTTGATGTCCGACTACCCTGTAAAAACTGGATCCATGTCGGGATTGACCGACTCCGAAGCTCGGGAATTCCACTCGATCTTCGTCACCAGCTTCATCGTCTTCACGGTGATCGCGATCGTTGCCCACATCTTAGTGTGGCAGTGGCGCCCGTGGTTGCCTGGCCCCGACGGTTACAAGACCGGCATGCTGCAGGGCATGGCCTTCGTTCAATCGATGCTGACCTAGGGAGCGCGGCCATGTGGCGTGTTTGGATGTTGTTCGACCCGCGGCGAGTGCTCGTCTCGCTGACGGTATTTTTGTTCGTGCTGGCGATCCTGATCCATTTCATCCTGCTCAGCACGAGCCGGTTCAATTGGCTCGAGGGCCCGACGCGTCCGGGTTCGGCCCAAATGGCACCGCTCCCGCAAGCGGCGCCGAAGTAGCAACTCACCTCTGGCGGCGGGTTGGGCGGGGCGCCATGCCCCGCCCGCACTCGCCGCCATAGGGCTTTTGTCAGGAGGACCAGCCATGTCCATGCTGAGTTTCGAAGCTAAGTACCGGGTCCGTGGCGGAACCCTCATTGGTGGCGACCTGTTCGACTTCTGGATTGGGGCGTTCTACGTCGGCTTCTTCGGCGTGACGACGATCTTTTTCTCAGTACTCGGTACTCTACTGATTTTCTACGGTGCGGCGATCGGGCCCACCTGGAATCCATGGCAGATCAACATCGCGCCGCCAGATCTCAGCTATGGCCTCGGCTTCGCCCCGTTGAAGGAGGGTGGGCTCTGGCAGGTCATCACCATCTGCGCGGTAGGCGCCTTCGTCTCGTGGCTGCTCCGCCAGGTCGAGATCTCGCGCAAGCTCGGCATCGGCTATCATGTGCCCTTCGCGTATGGCGTGGCGGTGTTCGCCTATATCAGCCTGGTCGTGATCCGGCCGCTGCTGATGGGCGCCTGGGGCTTCGGATTCCCCTACGGCATCTTGAGCCACCTCGATTGGGTGTCCAACACCGGGTACCAATACCTGCACTTCCACTATAACCCGGCGCATATGCTGGCGGTGTCGTTCTTCTTCACCACGGTGCTCGCGCTGTCGATGCATGGCGGCCTGGTGCTATCCGCCGCCAATCCGCCCAAGGGCACGCTGGTCAAGACCGCGGAGCACGAGAACACGTTTTTCCGCGACGCGATCGGCTGGTCCATCGGCACGCTCGGCGTGCACCGGTTGGGGCTGTTCCTGGCGCTATCCGCCGGGTTCTGGAGCGCAGTTTGCATCATCATCAGCGGCCCGTTCTGGACGCGCGGCTGGCCGGAATGGTGGGGTTGGTGGCTGAACCTGCCGATCTGGAAATAACAAGAAAGGGACGGGGGACCCACGACCATGGCTGAATACCAGAACCTATTTACCCGCGTGCAAGTCCGCGGTCCGGCCTATGCCGGTGTGCCGATGACCGCATCCAGCTGGACGCGGTCGGGCAAGCCCTTCTTCATCCACACCTTCGGCCGGTTCGGCGATGCGCAGGTGGGGCCGATCTATCTCGGCGCGCTCGGTGTGATGTCGCTCGTCTGCGGCTTCACCGCGTTCGAGATCATCGGGCTGAACATGTGGGCGTCGGTGAACTGGAGCCCGGTGCAGTTCATACGCCAGCTCCCCTGGCTGGCGCTCGAGCCGCCGGCACCAGGCTACGGCCTGCACTTCCCGCCCCTCGCCCAGGGCGGCTGGTGGCTGATGGCCGGCTTCTTCCTGACCGCCTCCATCCTGCTCTGGTGGGCGCGCATCTATCGCCGGGCCCGCTCACTGGGGATGGGCACACACGTGGCGTGGGCGTTCGCGGCGGCCATCTGGCTTTATCTCGTGCTCGGCTTCATTCGCCCGCTGCTGATGGGGAGCTGGTCGGAGGCGGTGCCGTTCGGCATCTTCCCGCATCTGGATTGGACGGCGGCCTTCTCCATCAGATACGGCAACCTGTTCTACAACCCGTTCCACATGCTCTCGATCGTCTTCCTGTACGGATCGACGCTGCTGTTCGCGATGCACGGCGCGACCGTGCTCGCCATCAGCCGCTACGGCGGCGAGCGGGAGCTGGAGCAGATCCTGGACCGCGGCACCGCCTTCGAGCGCGGCGCGTTGTTCTGGCGCTGGACGATGGGCTTCTGCGCCACGGCGGAGAGCATCCATCGCTGGGCCTGGTGGTTCGCCGTGTTGTGCCCGCTGTGCGGTGGGATCGGCATCCTGCTCACCGGAACGGTGGTCGACAATTGGTATCTCTGGGGCGTGAAGCACCACATCGCCGCGCCCTATCCCGCCATGTGGGGCCTGGTGAGTGACCCGGCGCTCGCACCGGGGGCACCGCGATGAGCGCGTCGTCCTCCGAGAAGGAAATCAGCGTCGGGCTACGCTTCGGGTTCGCGCTGGTTGGGATTACCGCCGCGGTGATGGTGACGCTGCTGATCCTAAGCCGCTTCAACACGCCGCCGGTCGACACGGTACAGCGCGGCTTCCGCGGCACCGCCATGGCGGAGATCTACAGCCCGGCCGACATCCGCAATTACGTGGCGGAAAACAAGGTGCCGGCCTCGCTACCACAACTGCCGGCAATCGGACCGAAAGCCGGTGCGGTCTATAAGAACGTGCAAGTGCTGGGGAGCCTCAGCGTCGGCCAGTTCACCCGGTTAATGGTCTCGATCACCAACTGGGTCGCTCCGACGCAAGGCTGCGCCTACTGTCACAACACGGCAAACATGGCCGACGATGGCATCTACACCAAGGTCGTGGCCCGGCGCATGATCCAGATGGTCCAGCACGTCAATGCGGACTACAAGCCGCACGTCGCGACCACGGGGGTGACGTGCTACACCTGCCATCGCGGCAACCCGGTTCCCTCCCAGGTCTGGTTCAACGACCCCGGCACAATACATCCCGTTGGCATGGCGGAAACGGAGACCGGCAAGAACCTCGCAGCCGGGTCGGCAGGCGACTCGTCGCTTCCGTATGATCCGTTCACCCCGTTCCTCGAGGGCGATGCCAACATCCGTGTTCAGTCCGAAGTGGCGCTGCCGGGCACGGACCGTTCGTCGATCAAGCAGACGGACTGGACGTATGCGTTGATGATCCACTTCTCGGAGTCGTTGGGGGTGAACTGCACCTACTGCCACAACACGCGGTCGTTCGGGGATTGGTCGCAGAGCACGCCGCAGCGCGTGACAGCCTGGTATGGCATCCGGATGGCTCGCGACTTGAACGTGAACTACCTGGACAAGCTGCACGACGTGTTCCCCAGGACGCGCCGCGGGCCGCTGGACGATGTGGCCAAGGTCAACTGCGCGACCTGCCATCAAGGCGTGTTCAAGCCGCTATATGGCGTGAGCATGGTCAAGACCTTCCCCGAGTTGCAGGGACCGCTGCCGGCCTACGTCGCCGCTACGCCCGCCGCAGCCACGGTGCCTGCCGTGGCCCCGGCCCCGGCGGCCCCCACTGTGGCGCCTACGCCGACCCCAGCACCGGAGGCGCCCGCGACTCCGCAATAGGCTATCGCGAGCGGCGACGAGGGGGTACTGTCTGAAAAGGGCCAGTACCCCCTTATCTTTTGGTGGTCCGAGCCTGCGGGCGATCTCGTTGCAATCGGCGAGTCACCGCCAACCTAGGTTAAAGGCCGCGAGGCCGCCACATCGTTGCCGGGAGTTGCTGGATGGACAGTCTTGAGATCAATAAGGCCTGCGCCGCGGTGCTTGTCGCCGGTATAACCTTCATGGTCTCGGGCCTGATCGGCGATGCGCTGGTCCATCCGAAGCGCCTCGAGACATCCGCCATCAAGATCGACGTGCCGACCGAGGGGGCTGCCGCTCCCGTCGCCGCGGCGGACCCGCCGGTGGCACTCGAACTAGCCTCCGCCAACCCTGAGACGGGTGAGGCGCTCACCAAGCAGCAGGGGTGTGTCGCCTGCCACAGCTTCAACGAGGGTGGCAAGGCGGGCATCGGCCCCAATCTCTATGGCGTCGTCGGCGGGCCGCACGCGCACATGGTTGGGTATGAATACTCGGCGGCGCTCAAGGCGAAGCAGGGTCCGTGGACCTATGACGAGCTATATGAGTGGCTGAAGAAGCCCAGTGCCTATGCTCCCGGCACCAAGATGAGTTACGCCGGGCTCGCAGATCCACAGAAGCGCGCCGACATCATCGATTACCTGCACACGCTATCGCACTCGCCCGAAGCGCTACCGCCGCCGCCGCCGCCCGGGTCTGCGGCCGCCACAGCGCCTACGCCCGCAGCCGGGCCGCCCGCCGTCGAGCCGATCGCGGACCGTCTCGCCACGGCCGATGCAGGCGAAGGGCAGAAAGACACGCTGAAGCTCGGATGCGTCGCCTGCCACACCTTCACCCAGGGTGGTCGGGCCGGGCTCGGGCCGAACCTGTATGGTGTCGTCGGCGGGCCACACGCGCATATGGTCGGCTTCGAATATTCGGCCGCGCTGAAGGCGCACACCGGGCCGTGGACTTTCGAGGAGCTGGATAAGTGGCTGACCAAGCCGGCCGCCTACGCGCCCGGCACCAAGATGACGTTTGCCGGCATCCCTAACCCAAAGGAGCGCGCTGACGTTATTGATTATCTGCGGTCGTTGTCCGCGACTCCGGAGCCGCTGCCTGTCGCTGCCGCCGCACCTTCAACACCCGCAGCAGCTGCCACGTCTGCCGCACCCGCGGCGCCTGCACCGGCTGATGCCGCCAAGCCGGCGGATCCTACAGCGAAATAGCACCTAAATTTCACCCCTCTCCGGCGGGAGAGGGGTGCGAAAGCGTCCGAAATTTCGATGTCGCTGCAAAGCTCTCCTCTCCCGTCGAAACACGGAAGAGGGAGCTGAGGCTTACTAGCCGCCAGCGGGGGCGTAGGCGACGCACCAACCCTTCGGATTGATCGTGCCGGCCACGATCTTGCACGCGTTCGGCGGTGCCCAGTTCACGCACTTGTCGCACTCCGCCCCGTCCTTCGGCGTCTGCTGATACTGTACGAGGCTCTGTTCGATCTTCTGGTCCTGCGCCCGGGCCGTGCCCGCGACTGCCGCTCCGGCCGTCGCCAGCATCAGCCCAGCCTTCATGACGCCCCGGCGCGATTTGTTCACGGTGTCATTCATCCCTTAGCTCTCCTTTGATTGTTACGGCGCAACGCCAAACACGTTGGGACGGTTTGCCGCGGCGCAAGTTTTTGCGTGCGTCAAGCCGCGCGTTGCGTGCGCTGCAGGCAGCGCTCCGACCAAACTGCCGACAGCGACGACACGAGATGGGCAATGTCGGCCTGGGTGTGGAACGGTGACGGCGTAATGCGCAGCCGCTCCGTACCCTTCGGCACGGTCGGGTAGTTGATCGGTTGCACATACACGCCGTACTGGTCGAGCAGCTGGTCGCTGACCTGCTTGCAGAGCGTGGCATTGCCGACCATCACCGGCACGATATGGCTCGGGTTGGCGTAATGCGGCACACCGGCGACATCCAGAGCCGCACGCACCTCGGCCACGACACGTTGGTGCCGCTCCCGCTCCGACGTGCTCTGCTTCAGGTGACGGATGCTGGCCAGCGCGCCCGCCGCGACCGCCGGCGGCATGGCCGTGGTGAAGATGAAGCCCGAGGCATAGCTGCGGATGAAGTCGCACATCGCGGCCGACCCGGCGATGTAGCCGCCCACCACACCAAAACCTTTGGCCAGCGTGCCCTCGATCACGGTCAGCCGGTGCATCAGGCCCTCCCGCTCGGCGACGCCGCCGCCGCGTGGACCGTACAGCCCCACCGCGTGGACCTCGTCCAGATACGTCATCGCGCCGTAGCGCTCGGCCACGTCGCAGATCTCGGCGATCGGTGCGATGTCGCCGTCCATCGAGTAGACGGACTCGAACGCGATCAGCTTGGGTATGTCGCGCGGCAGCAGGGCCAGCTTGCGCTCCAGATCCGCCGGGTCGTTGTGCGCGAACACCAGCTTCTGCGCGCGGCTGTGGCGGATGCCCTCGATCATGGAGGCGTGGTTGCTGGCGTCCGACAGCACCACGCAGCCGGGCAGGCGGCCGGCCAGGGTGCTCAGCGCCGCCCAGTTGGACATGTAGCCCGAGTTGAACAGCAACGCCGCCTCCTGCTGGTGCAGGTCGGCCAATTCCTCCTCGAGCAGCACGTGATAGTGGTTGGTGCCGGATATGTTGCGCGTCCCGCCCGCGCCGGCACCGCAGCTATCCAGCGCTTCGTGCATGGCCGCCAGCACGGTCGGATGCTGCCCCATGCCGAGATAGTCGTTGGAGCACCAGACCGTCACCTCGGACCGCGCGCCGCGCTCGCGGACGTGGGTGGCATGGGGGAATTCGCCGGCGCGGCGTTGCAGGTCCGCGAACACACGGTAGTTGCCTTCGCGGCGAAGCACATCGAGCTGCTTGCGGAAGAAATGCTCGTAATCCATCACCCTGTCCCCCCTCTATGCCCGGCGTTCGGTCACTGTGCGGCCGTCGTCGTGCTTGCAACAAACCTCGCCGGAAACTGGATCGGCGCCGCGCGAGGCCGCCGCAGCGTCAACGCCCACTCCCAAAGCCGCGCGAATGGTAACGGTAGCACCAGGAACCAGTGCTCGATGACCGCGAGCGCCAGCATGGTGGCGACGACGGTCAGCCCCGCCGCCTGGAACGCGGTGACACCGGGTGCCACAGCGCGCGCGGCGAGCCAGGTCACCAATACGGTCCCAAGGCTGACACAGAATGGAAACAGCAGGTTCATCGGCTTGACCGACATGTAGCTGCTGAGGAATTTCAGGTGCGGCGGCACGAATTGCTCGTTCAGGTTCAGCACGCCCAGGAATACGTTCAGCTTGGCGCTTTGCCGCGCCCCCCATAGCACCATGAAGGTCCACAGCCCAACCTGGTTGGGCGCGTGCCAGGTAGCCGCGACGACCAGGGCTGCCGTCAGCAGGATGGCAAGTTCGTGATGCAGGCAAGCCGCCACTCCGTAGCCGAAGCGCCGCCAGCCGGTGGCGTCCGACGGGCAAGCTTGGCGCCGGGGGCCGGTCACATAGCCCATGAAGAAGCTCATCTCGTGCCAGCCCCAAACGAGCAGGCCGTAGGTGAACGCAGCGTACGCGCCGGACGTCGAGACGTCCGCACTGCCGGCCCAGAGCCGCCAGAGCGAGGTGAGTGCCACCGCCGTTCCCGCCAGCATGCTCCACTTAAAGGTCCAGCGGGGCAGGTTGTCGAGCAGGATGATCACCCCGGTGCTGAACCACCAGATGAACAAGGCATAAGCGGCCGGTTCGACGTAGAACTGCACGGCGCTACCAGGCCGGGCTCATGCGGACGGAATTGGGCAGGGCGTTGTCCTCCACCGGCAGCAGGTACAGCCGTGCGAACGCCACGGCCGCGGCGGCGGTCAGGCCGACATTCTTGAGCTTGCCGGCAAACCCGCCCTGGGCCCGTGCGCGGCGTTTGGCCTCGGTGATCACCCGCAGCCGCTCCAGCCCGGCCTTGAACGCCGGATGTTCCAGGTCGAGCGCCACCGGGAACACCTGCCGCGTAATGTCGGTGGTGATGCGGAACACGGTGAAGTCGTACTCCGTCGGGTCCACGCCCAACGCCTTGTGGAACACCGGCCGGGCGTGGTCGCGCACATACATCGTGGCGAACACGGCGATCAGGAAGAAGCGGATCCACAGCTTGTTCAGCCCGGTCAGCACCTTCGGGTCCGCGCGCATCAGCAGCGCGAACGCCTCGCCATGGCGAAACTCGTCGGCGCACCATTGCTCGAACCATAGGAAGATCGGGTGGATCACCCGGTCCGGATTGCGCTCGAGATGGCGGAAGATGGTGATGTAGCGGGCGTAGCCGATCTTCTCGCTGAGATAGGTGGCATAGAAAACGAACTTCGGCCGGAAATACGTGTACTTCTTAGCTTTGGTTAGAAAGCTGAGGTCCACGCCGACGCCGAAATCCTTCAGTGTGTCGTTGATGAACCCGGCGTGCCGCGCTTCGTCCCGCGCCATGAAGGTGAAAAGGTCCTTGATGTCACCGTCGCGGATGCGCTTCTTGATCTCGGAATACAGCACGCAGCCGGAGAACTCGGCCGTCACGGATGAAACGAGGAACTCCAGCAACTCCGCCCGCAGATCCGGCGGCAGGGTCGAAAGGTCCACGTCGAACTTCTCGTTGCGAATGAAGTGGCCGCGATTGGTGTCCGCCCGCAATTCGGCGATCAGGCCATCCCACTCGGTCCGCACCCGGCTGACGTCGATCTTGCCCATGGCGTCGAAATCGGTGGTGTAGAAGCGCGGGCTGAGAATGGTGTCTTCAGTCGCGAGCTTCGTCGTCTCGTTCATCGGGCGTCTAGTGGTGGAAACGCTCATAGTGTCTCCTTCGGCAAAAAGCCGACTTCATACAATTCGGTGAGCTCGAACATGGCGGTGAACTCTGTCCACAGCCGCGTGAGCAGACCGGCGCGGGTGACAGTGGCCGTGCAACGCGTGATCAGCCGGTCGCCGAAGCCGATATCGGTGGGAACGCCGTGCACAACGACGACGTCGCCGGGCCGGATGTCGATGCCGTCGGGTACAGCATACGCATGAAAGCTTTCGGCCGTTTTCTCGATGTCGACATCGGCGTGGATCGCCACCGTCTGTGACGTGAACGGCCACATCATGCGCCGCCCTCGGCTGCGTGGTCCAGGCCAGGCAGCATGTGGGCGAACACGCCTGCATTGGTGCTGCCGAACGCTTCCAGCTCCACGTGGCGGCCGGTCGCCGGGTCGTCCAGGGTCAGCCGTCCGTCGCTCCAGGCTACCAGGTGGAAGGGCCGCGAACTATCCAACCCCTCGCTCCGCCGGGTGCGCGCCAGGCCGCGCAACGTGCCGCGGAGGAAGCCGTTCTGCCCCTCTACCACTTCGAACGGCGTCGTGCTGTTGCCGTCGTAGATCAGCACCGCACCGTCTGCCCGGTCCTCGAACCGAAGGTCGCGCGTGGCGACCGCCCGGCCGCGTTCCGGCTCGCTGGTTGGCCCGGTGATGCGGCCGGCGATGGCTCCGGCCAGTCCCACCGTCATCATGCCGACGACGGCCAGCGCCGGCAGCTTCGTCAAAATGGTTGAGGGTTTCCACACGATCGCCGGTCTCCTCCGCCCCGCCGCGTTCAGGCCGCCGCTGCGGCATGCGGGTGGGTTGAACCAATCGTGGCTGCCTCCGTGCCGCCTTGCAACTGCTCAATGCTCACCGGCGGCATATCGGCGGAGGCCGCGAGTGCGCGGGCCAGAATTTGCGCCACTTGGGCGGCTTCGGGAACCGCGCGCAACATCGGTTCCGCCTTCGCCATGCGCCAGGGGCGGGCGTGCGGCCACAGCATGAAATAGGCCACCCGTTCGCCCGCCGCCAGCTGAAGCGCGACATCGCCCGAACCATCCCGCGCCGGCCGGAAATTGGCACCGTCGATGCGGACGAAGGGCAGGTTCATCGTCATCGGCAACGCGATGCCCATCTTGATCGCAACCCGCCGGTTGGTGATCGTGTAGGTCGTCACGTAACCCGTGCCCCAGGCATACAGTGCGAGCACCGCCATCGGAACCAGCGCCAGTGCCGCCAATTCGGCGGTGTCGTGCGCCACCTCTGCCAGGGGCGTTCCCCGCCCGAACGAGTTCACGGCGAAATAGGTGAGCAACACGCCGAAATAGACCGCCAGTGCGCGCAGATGAAACACGCGCCGCACCATCACCCGCCAATCCGGGCTGCCCTGCCACAGGATGCGCTCGCCCTCCGGCAACCGCCCCGGCAGGCCCCGGTTCAGGGCGCGCGGGCTCACAGCAGCGGCTCCGTGCGGGCGGGCAGCGCGTAGAAGCAGCCGCCACCGTAATATGCCATGACTTTCTCCTCCTCGAGGAACGTGATCACTTCCGGCGATTTAGTAACCGGCACGTTGGCGAATTGTGCAGCGGTGATGAAGCTGGTGCTGACGCGCCGGGCACGCGCGTTGATCGAGAGGAAGTTCATCGGCATCAGCACGCTCTTGGCCGCGGGTTCCAGCAGGGCCACTTCCACGTAGCGGATGACGACCTCGGACCGGTCGACCCAGGCGTCCTTCACCACACCGGCCTGCACGCCATCCAGCCCGAAGACCGCCATGCCGAGGATCTGCGGATCCTCCCACGCCAGGAAGAATTCTGGCACCGAGCGGAGCGGTACGATCTTGGGGAGGTTGTCGTCGAAGGTGTAGTCCGGGATGTCCGCGCGGTTCTGCGCGTAGGCCCCTGGGCCCATGCCGGCGAGCATCGGGTCACCGGTCGGGTTCAGCGGGGAGCCCAGGCCCCGGGCGGATGCAATGCCGTTCACCACCTGCGGCGGCTCGGCGCGCGGCGCGTAGATCGGGCCGTGTTGCGTGAGGAAGCTCTTGGGCGCCGGGATCTCCGGGAAGCCCTGCACCGTGATGTAGGGCGAACGATCGGAGAGCAGCGGGTAGCCTTCCCGCTTATCCTCCCGGTGGAGGTAATAAATCAGGCCGGCGAAAAACAGCCAAAAGACGTAAAGTGTCAATTGCGCGACGTCGATGTATCCGGTGATGGCGCCGATTTCCATGGTATTGCCTCAGCTATTCATGGTGACGAAGGAGGGGTGGGACGCACCGTGCCGCTGCACGGCGGAACGGACGAGCGGGCCGATGGCGACCAAGGTGGCGAACAGCAGCACAATCTCGATCATGTAGACGGTGACGTAACCGGTCGACGGGGCGGTCAACGTCGGGCCAAGAGCGCCACGCTCCGCCAGCGCGCCGACGCCATCGCGGATCAGGCCGCCCATCGCCACCGCCGACCCGGCGGCCGACGCCTGGACCGCGCCCCAGATGCCTAAGGTCAGTCCTACTTGGCCAGGGGCCGCCGTCGCCATCGCCGCGGTCAGCGTGCAATGCGCGAACAGCCCAGCGCCAAGCCCGATCAACGTGACGCCGATCGCGAACAAGGCCGTGCTGTCGAACGGTGCCGCGAACACGACGGCGCTGAACGCCGCCAGCCCGGTGAGCGCCCCCATGCCGGCCAGCCGGTATGGATCCGCACCACGCCCCAGAACCCGTGCCGCAGTTGCGAACCCGCACAGCCCGCCCACCGCCAACAGCGCCGTCATCCCAGTGGTGGCGGCGACTGGCAAACCGAGCACGCGGCCGCCATACGGCTCGAGCAGGATGTCCTGCATGGAGAACGCGATGGTGCCGATGCCGAGCGCCACCAGGCGACGCCGAGCCCGCTCGCCACGGTTGAAGTTGCGCCAGGTCTCGGCAAAGGTCGGGCGGTCGCGATCCGGCCGTGTGCGGCTTGGATCGCGCGGCTCCTGCTTCCACAACGCGATGCCGTTCAGCACCATGGTGGCGAGGGCGCTGCCCTGCACGACCTGGATCAGTCGCACTTCCGAGAAATTCGCCAGCAAAGCGCCGAATATCAGCGCACTCGCCAGCATTCCAAGCAGTAGCATCATGCACAGCAGCGCCACGACCTTAGGGTGGGTCTCCGGCGGCGAAAGATCGGTCGCCAGCGCCAGCCCGACCGTCTGCGTCGTGTGCAGACCGGCGCCGACCAGCAGGAACGCCAGGGCCGCTGCCGCTTGGCCGATGATGATCGGGCCGTTGCTGTCGCCGGAAAGGATGATGAGCGCGAACGGCATGATCGCCAGCCCGCCGAACTGCACCAGCGTGCCCATCCACAGATATGGCACGCGCCGCCAGCCGAGCACGGATTTGTGCGTGTCGGATTTGAAGCCCACCACCGCCCGGAACGGCGCGAACACCAGCGGCAGCGAGATCATCACCGCGACGAGCCAGGCTGGCACGCCCAGTTCCACGATCATCACCCGGTTCAGCGTGCCGATGAGCAGCACGATGGCCATGCCGACCGAAACCTGAAATAGAGACAGCCTCAGCAGCTTCGAAAGCGGCATGGACGGAGAGGACACGTCCGCAAACGGGAGGAAGGCCGGGGTGAGCTTGCCCCACTTCTTGGCCATGCGCTGGTTTAGGCCCACGACGCCGCTTGCAGTGGCGTCGCCCCGATAGCGGGTCAGCGTGGGCGACAGCACGTGTGTCCCCACACGAGCACGTGCGGGGGTTTCCTGTTGCGTCATGCCCGCACCAGCTCCTGCGCACACGAAATGTAGAAGCTGCTGTTGACGCGGTGGCTGCGCGCGGGCGCCCATCCGGCCATGGAGGGCGTCGCGGCAATCAGCCGGCGGATCGTGGTGCCGGCGACCGGTTCGATCGCGGGCGCGCGGTCGCCGCGTGGGAACAGGCGGCCTGCGGCGTGCATCGCCCAGAGCATCGGCGTCAGCGGTGCGAAGGTGAACATCACCGAAGTGGTCGCCTGTGACGCCAGCCCGGCAACCACGCGCGCCATATCGGGGGCGTTGTAGTGGATCAGCGAGTCCATGCCGACGACGTGGTCGAACAGGCCGAGCGCCGGGTCGAGCATGTCACCGACGCGGAAGTCGATCCGTAGGCCGGCCGGCACCCGCTCGCGGGCCAAATCCACCAGCGTGGCGGACAGGTCGATCGCGACGACGTCCGCACCGCGCTGGGCTGCTTCCACGGCGAGTGCCCCGGTGCCGCAGCCGGCATCCAGGATGCGCCGCCCATGCAGGTCCGCCGGAAGCCAATCCAGCAGCGTCGCCCGCATCCGATCCCGCCCGGCGCGTACCGTCGCGCGAATGCCGCTGACCGGCGCGTCGGAGGTCAGCCGCGCCCAAGCCTGTGCCGCGGTACGGTCGAAATAGGTCTCTAGCTGACCGCGCCGGGCGAGATAGGTCGCGGTCGCCATTAGTCGTATCCCAGCAGATCGAAAATATCGCGGTCGCGCATCGGCGTGCCCTCGAGTGGCTTTGTCCCAGCCCAGAGCGTCGCGGCGAGGCGGAGGTATTCGAGCTTCACCGCCTCCAATTCCGGCGAGCTTTCCATCTCGAACAGCGTGCTCTTTTTCAGCCGGCTCCGGCGGATCACGTCCAAATCGGGGAAATGCGCCAGCGTGCTGAGTCCGGTGGCGTTGTTGTAGCGGTCCACCTGGTCGGTCGCGGCAGAGCGGTTGGCGATCACGCCGCCCAGCCGGACGTTGTAGTTCTTTGCCTTGGCCTTGATCGCCGCGACGATGCGGTTCATCGCGAAGATGCTGTCGAAATCGTTGGCGGTGACGATCAGCGCCCGGTCCGCATGTTGCAGTGGCGCCGCGAAGCCACCGCACACCACATCGCCCAGCACGTCGAAGATCACCACGTCGGTCTCTTCCAGCAGATGGTGCTCTTTCAGCAGCTTCACCGTCTGCCCGACCACGTAGCCGCCGCACCCGGTGCCAGCAGGCGGCCCACCGGCCTCGACGCACATTACGCCGTTGTAGCCCTGGTAGACGAAATCCTCGACGCGGAGTTCTTCGGAATGAAAATTCACCGTCTCGAGCACGTCGATCACCGTCGGCAGCAACTGCTTCGTCAGCGTGAAGGTGCTGTCGTGCTTCGGGTCGCAGCCGATCTGCAGGACGCGCTTGCCCAACTTGCTGAACGCGACTGACAGGTTGGACGAGGTCGTGCTCTTGCCGATGCCGCCCTTGCCATAGACGGCGAACACCTTGGCGTTGCCGATCTTCAGCGCCGGGTCGAGCTGGACCTGAACGCTCCCCTCGCCGTCGCCGCGGCGCAGTTTGTAAGGCAGGTCTGCTACTGGGGTCATGCCGCCATCTCCACTTCGATGCCTTCAAGCCTGTCTTCGATATCGTGCCCGGCTTGGATGAGGGCGTTCAGCGTAGCCGCGTCGGGCGACCAGTATTTCCGCTCGGTCGCCTCGATCAGCCGGTTGACGATCTTGGCCGACGCTTTCGGGTTCAGCGCGGCGATCTGGTTACGCATCGCCTCGTCGAGCACGTAGGCCTCGGCTAGTTGCTGGTAGACCCAGGGCTGCACCTCGCCCGTGGTGGCCGACCAGCCGAGCGTGTTCGTCACGGTGGCGTCGATCTCCCGAACGCCCTCGTAGCCGTGCTTCAGCAGCGCGCCATACCATTTCGGGTTGAGCGCCCGGGTACGGGTTTCGAGCGAGACCTGCTCGGACAGGGTCCGCACCAGGCCGTCGCCGCGCGTCTGGTCGCCGATATAAACCGCGGCCCCGGTGCCACCGCGCGCCCGGCGCACCGCGCGCGTGATGCCGCCGAGCGTGTCGAAATAGTGATCGACGGTAGTAACGCCCAACTCGACCGAGTCGAGGTTCTGATAGGTGATGTCCACACTCGCCAAAAGGTTCTCCAGCACCGCCGCGTGGCGCTCCGGCCGGCCGGACACGCCGTAGGCGAAGCCTTTGCGCGCGATGTAGGTCTCGGCCAGCTCGTCTTCCTCGTTCCACATGCCGGAACCGACCAATTGGTTCACGTTGCTGCCGTAGGCGCCGTCCGCATTGCCGAATACGCGCAGCGCCGCGTCCTCCATCGTGCCGCCGTGCTCGGCAATGAAGGCCAGTGCGTGCTGGCGGATGAAGTTCTGCGCCACCGGCTCGTCGGCGGACGCGGCCAGCAGGGCGGATTCGGCGAGCAGCTTGGTCTGCAGCGGCAGCAGGTCGCGGAAGATGCCGGAGACGGTGATCGCCACGTCGATCCGCGGCCGGCCCAGCGTTTCCAACGGCACCAGTTGTGCGCCACACAGGCGGCCATACGAGTCGAAGCGGGGAGCGGCGCCCATCAGCCAGAGCGCCTGCGCAATCGGGCCGCCTTCGGTCTTCAGATTATCGGTGCCCCACAGCACCATCGCCACCGTCTCGGGCAGGCCCTTGCCCTCGGCTTCGTGCCGGGCGAGCAGGCGGTCGGCCTGGCGTGCCCCGTCCTGCACCGCGAACGCGCTGGGCAGGCGGAACGGGTCGAAGCCGTGCAGGTTACGCCCCGTCGGCAGCACCTCGGTGGTGCGTAGCAAATCACCGCCGGGCGCCGGGCGAATGTAGCCGCCGTCCAGCGCATGGATCACGGCGGGAATTTCCGAGTCCGTCGCGAGCAGCAGGTCCAGCCGCGCCCGCTCGACCGGCTCGGTGACGCCCGAAGCATCCAGCATTTCGGCGCGTTCTTCTGCGCTCGGCGGCTGGCCCAGCACGTGCAGCCCGTGAGGGATCAGCGTGTATTCTAATTCCAACAACGCGGCAGACAGCCGCACGACCTCGCTCTCGGGGTCGGCCCAGGCTGGGTCCGCGACCGCCAATTCCACTGCGGCCGCTTGCGCCTGCACCAGGGCGGCGAGATCGGCGTCCGGCCCGCTGGTGCGCCACCGGTCGAGGCTCGACTTCAGGTCCAGCAGGCCGCGATACAGACCGGCATGCGCCACCGGCGGCGTCAGGTAGCTGAGCAGCACGGCGTTTGCCCGGCGCTTGGCGATCATGCCTTCGGACGGATTGTTCGACGCATAAAAGTTGAAGTTCGGCAGCGTGCCGATCAGCCGGTCGGGCCAGCACGTGTCGGACATCCCAGCCTGCTTGCCTGGCATGAACTCCAGCGCGCCATGGGTGCCAAAATGCAGCACGGCGTGGGCGGCGAAATCCTGCTGGATCCAGCGATAGAAAGCGGTGAAGGCGTGAGTCGGTGCGAAGCCCTTTTCGAACAGGAGGCGCATAGGATCGCCCTCATACCCGAACGCCGGCTGCAGCCCCACGAACACATTGCCGAACTGTTCGCCCAGCACGAAGATACTCGCCCCGTCCGACTGCGCGCGGCCCGGCGCCGCACCCCAGCTCTTCTCGATCTCGTCGAGCCAGGGCTGGCGGCGCACGTGGTCCTCGGCGGAGATGCGGGCGGCCACGTTGGCGTCGGTGCCGAAGCGCTCGGCGTTGCCGCTCAGCAAACGCTCGCGCAGATCGTCCGATGTGGCGGGAACGTCCACCGTGTAGCCGGCGTCGCGCATGGCAAGCATCGTGTTGTGAAGCGAGGCGAACACCGCAAGATAGGCGGCGGTGCCAGCGGCGCCGGCGTTGGGTGGAAAGTTGAACAGCACCACGGCAACGCGCTTGTCCCGCCGTGCGGCCCGGCGCAGCGCTACCATCGCGGACACCCGCGCCGCCAGCATCTGCACGCGCTCGGCGTGGGGTACCATGTCCTGGTTGCCGTCGCCGGCGCGCCCGCCGAACGTGGCCGGGCACACGCCGCCGTCCAGCTCGGGCAGCGCCACCATCATCGTGGCTTCCACCGGCAGCAGCCCGCGCGCATCGTGCTCCCACTGCTCGATGGTTTGGAATTCTAGCGGGTGCGCGGTGACGTAAGGCACGTCCAGACGGGCCAACAGATCCTCGGCCGCGTGGCTGTCGTTGTAGGCTGGGCCGCCCACCAGCGAGAACCCGGTCAGCGACACCACGGCGTCCACTGTCGCCACGCCATCGCGCATGAAATAGGCCTCGATCGCCGGGCGGGCATCCAGGCCGCTCGCAAAAGCCGGTACGACGTTCAGGCCCTGCGCCTCGAGCGCCGCGATCACGCCATCGTAATGGCGGGCGTTGCCGGCGATCGGGTAGGAGCGCAGCAGGATGACGCCGACGGCGCCTTTCGTGCCGGCGGCCGGCAGGTCGCGCAACTGCTCGGTGAACTGAGCCGACAGGAGCGGGTGATACAGGCCGAGCTCCGGATACTCGACCGGCACCGCAACCTTCAGCGCCGCTTCCGGCTTGCGTGACCCGGCGGCGTAGCGGTCCACCAGCATGCGTACCAAATTGGCAATGTTCTGCTCGGACCCAGCCAGCCAATATTGCAGCGACAGGAAATAGGCCCGCATATCCTGCGCGGTGCCGGGGATGAAGCGCATCAGCTTGGGCAGCCGGCGCAGCATCTTCATCTGCGACTGGCCGGACGCGGCCCCACCCTTGCCCTTGCCGCCACGCAGGCGCTTGAGCAGGGCCATCACTCCAGTGGCCTCGGTTGCCATGTCGAGCCGACCGAGCCGGGTCAGCCGGGTGATCTCGCCGGCGGACATGCAGCACAGCATGGCGTCGCAGGAAAGTCGGCGCGCGGCGAGCGCAGGCTGTACCGCGCGGATGTGGTCTTCCAGGAACAGCATGGTGGCGACCACGATATCACCTTGCGCGATGTCACGGTGGCACTCGGCAAGCCGCTCCGGGTCGGACGCCCACTGGTCGGCCGTGTGTACGCTAAGCATCAGGCCGGGTATGTCGCGCCGTAGCGCCGTTTCTGCCCGAGAAGCCGCGCCGGTCAGATGGCTATCCATCGTGACCAGGACGACTCGGATAGGAGCAACCTCAGCGGCCATAATATGCCTTGGCGTCATACAGCGTCTCCACTGTGATGGTGGCGAGCCCACGCTCCTGGGCAAAGCGCTCGGTATTGCGCCGCGCCTTGCCGCGCACGAAGAACGGGATTTTGCCGACTTCGCGCTCGGCATCGATGGCCCATTGGATCGGGCCCACTGGCATGGCGACCGCCTCCGGACGCGGGGCGGCGTGGCCGAGATGGCTGGGCGCTGCCTCGACGTGGAACTCGGAGTCTTCGCGGAACATCCCGATCAGGTGCTCCTCCAGGCCCATCATCAACGGATGCACCCAGGTGTCGAACAGCACGTTGGCGCCTTCGAAGCCCATCTGCGGTGCGTAGCGGGCCGGGAAATCCTGCACGTGCACGGGGGCGGAGATCACGGCGCATGGAACGCCCAATCGCTTGGCGATATGCCGCTCCATCTGCGTGCCCAAAACTAGTTCCGGTTGTGCCGCCGCGATCGCTGCCTCGATTTCGAGGTAGTCGTCGCTGATCAGCGGCTCCACGCCGTGCGCCTTCGCGGCCTCGCGCACATCGCGGGCGAATTCGCGGCTGTAGGTGCCCAGGCCCACCACGGTGAAGCCGAATTCCTCGGCGGCGACCCGGGCCGCCGCCACGGCGTGCGTCGCGTCACCGAACACGAAGACGCGCTTGCCTGTGAGGTAGTTCGAGTCGACCGAACGCGAATACCACGGAAGATTGGACGTTGCGTCCAACCCATCGACTCCCGCGAGTTCCACGCATTCGGCAATGAATTCGCGCGTGGCGCCGACGCCGATCGGGATCGTCCGCGTCGCTTTTTGTCCGAAGGTCCGGGCAAGCCACGAAGCCGCTTGGCCGCCGGTTTCGGGGTACAGCAGCACGTTGAAATCGGCGTCGCCCAAACGAGCCAGGTCTGCCGGGCTCGCTCCGAGCGGCGCCGTCACGTTCACGTCGATCCCCATGCGCCGGAGCAGGCCGGTGATTTCCAGAACGTCGTCGCGGTGACGGAAGCCGAGCGCGGTCGGGCCCAGGATGTTGCAGCGTGGCCGCACGCCGGGGCCGCGGGCTGGGCGAACGCTGCCGGGCTGCGGAGCATGGGGGCCGGCGAACGCGCGGACGATCTGATAGAACGTCTCCGCCGCGCCCCAGTTCTCCTTTTTCTGGTACGAAGGAAGCTCCAGAGCCACCACCGGCACCGGCAGGTTCAGTGCCCGCGCCAAGCCACCCGGATCGTCCTGGATAAGCTCGGCGGTGCAGGACGCCCCCACCAGCATCGCCTGCGGCTGGAATCGATCGTAGGCCTCGCGCGCCGCAGTCTTGAACAGCTCCGCCGTGTCGCCGCCGAGGTCGCGCGCCTGGAAGGTCGTGTAGGTGACGGGCGGACGCTTCTGCCGCCGCTCGATCATGGTGAACAGCAGGTCGGCGTAGGTATCGCCTTGCGGCGCGTGCAGGACGTAGTGCACGCCTTCCATCGCGGTGGCCACTCGCATCGCGCCGACATGGGGCGGACCCTCATAGGTCCAGAGCGTGAGCTGCATCGTGCTACACCCGCAACCGCGTGCGCCGCACCAGGGGGCGGGCGAACAGTTCGGCAAGGTCGGCGGCCTGGTCGTAGCCCTGGATCGGCGTGAACAGCAGCTCGATCGACCATTTGGTGGCAAAACCCTCCGCCTCGAGCGGATTGGCCAGGCCCAGCCCGCACACGACGAGGTCGGGTGCGTCGCCGCGGCAGCGGTCCAGTTGCCGGTCCACATCCTGGCCTTCGCTGAGCCGTGTGCCCGGCGGCAGCAGCGCCAACTCGGTCGCCATGTGCTCGCGGTGCAAATAGGGTGTGCCTACTTCGGCCAAGCTCATGCCCATTTCGCGGGACAGGAAGCGGGCGAGGGGGATTTCCAATTGGCTGTCCGGGAACAGGAATACGCTCTTGCCCTCGAGCAGCGGACGGTAGCGCTCCATCCCCTGTTCCGCGCGGGTGCGGGCTGGGCGAATGACCTGTTCGAACTTGGTGGCGGGTACGCCCCACGCATCGGATGCGGCGCGCAACCAAGCGGTGGTGCCCTCGACGCCCAGGGGAAACGGCGCCTGCAGCCGGGTCGCCCCGCGGGCCTCCAACGCCCTTGCGGTATCGGCCAGGAAGGGTTGTGCCAGCAGCAGCCGGGTGTTCGGCCCGACCGGCGGCAGATCCAGAGCATTGCGCGGCGGCAGGAAGTGCACCGGGCCAATCCCCAGCGCCTCCAGCAGGCGGCGCAACTGATCCTCCACCACTTCTGCCAGCGCACCCGCGACAAGTAGCGCCGGCGGCGCATTTGGCGCCTCGCGCGGCAGGATGGGCACCAGCGCGGCCAGGCAGGCATCCTCGCCCTGGGTGAATGTCGTCTCGATTCCGCTGCCGCTATAGTTCAGCACCCGCACCTGGGGGGCGTGGCTGGCAGACAGGCGTTCGGCCGCCCGCGACAGGTCGAGCTTGATGACCTCGGAGGGGCAGGAGCCGACCAGGAACAGCAGCCTGATCTCGGGGCGGCGCGCGAGCAATTGGCCGACGACGCGGTCCAGTTCGTCGTTGGCATCGGCCATTCCCGCCAAGTCCCGCTCGTCGATGATCGCTGTGGCGAAGCGTGGCTCGGCGAAAATCATCACGCCGGCGGCGGATTGGATAAGGTGCGCACAGGTCCGCGAGCCGACCACGAGGAAGAACGCGTCCTGGATCTTGCGGTGTAGCCAGATGATGCTGGTCAGACCGCAGAACACTTCTCGTTGGCCGCGCTCGCGCAGCACGGGCGCCGCGGTGCAGCCAAGCGTGTCAGCGGCTGGCAGCGTGGCGCTCACGCCCGGGCGCCCGACCAGACCGTCTGCTCGCGCCGCGCCATGCGAAGCTTCAGCACGAATTGCGCGGCATTCACGAGGTAGGTGGAATAGGCGGCGAGGGCGAGCAGCATCAAATGATGGGTGTCCAGCGCACCTGACAGCAGTGCCGCGATGTAGGCGGTGTGCAGGGCCAGCACGAGCATGCTGACCATGTCCTCCCAGTAGAACGCCGGGGCGAACAGGTAGCGGCCGAACACGGCGCGTTCCCAGATCGAGCCCGTTACCATGATAAGATAGAGTACTGCCGTCTTGAACACGACGGAGGCGGTCGCGACCGCCTCCCCTTCGCCGGTTAGCAGGAACCATGCGACCAGGCCGAAGCTGACGAGGAACACCGCGAACTGTGCGGGTGCCAGGACACCCTGCACCATCGTCCAAGGTGACGCATCGCGGCGGGCCCTTTGTTCAGGTGTGTACAGCTGACCTTTCTGGCCTGCTCGCGGAAACGTGACCTGGCTTCGCGGGGTGCGTCCAACGGCGCCACCCCAGGGGCAGCAGTCGAATTGGTCCACTAAGCGTCCGACGGCAGTGGTAAACATGGCTTGACAGTGCCTCCCCAATTCGGCTGCGCTCACGACTTCGGGAGCAGCCATTCGATCGTCCAGCGGTCGTCTTAGCAAATGACGCTACACAGCTCCTGGCCCGGTTTACCTGGTGTTTGACTCCAGGCGCTCCGGTGACTGTGAGGCTAAGGCGAGGTCCGAGAATGTGTCAAGTCTATCTGACGTAAATCTAGGTTGACAGTTTCACCAACAATCAACAAAGTGTCTCAAGGAAAGTGATCAGATGGTGTCGATGCGGCAGCAGTTCACAGACGAACAGGGCCATATGCAGGCGAAGGGCGGCTCGGCCGTTCCGCCGTCTGCTTGGGAGCCGGAGCCCGACGAAACGGACCTGCGGCGGCGCTCGATCGTCGAGCAGACCGTCGAACAGGACGTCATTCCCCGTCTGCTGCAAGTGCGGCGTGACTCGGCGGAGCCGAAGGGGCTGCCGCTTGTTCCCCACGCCGTCACCGAGGCCCAGTTGGCTGAACTCGTCCGTCTCGTGCTCGCCCGCGAGGAGGCCAAATCGATCAGCTTCGTAGAAGGGCTGTTTGCCGCCGGCTATCCCGCCGAGACGCTCTATTTGGACCTGTTGGCACCCACCGCCCGCCAGCTCGGCCAGATGTGGGTGAACGATGACTGCGACTTCACCGACGTGACGGTGGGATTGTTCTTGCTGCAGAACAGTCTGCGGGAACTCGGCGCCACCTATCACGATCGGGGGGCGCTCAACCCGACCGCGCCACGCATCCTGCTGGTGCCGCTGCCGCGCGAGCAGCACACATTCGGCCTTTCCATGGTGTACGATTTCTTTCGGCGGGCCGGATGGAACGCTTGGAGCGGACCGATCGACTCGGAAGCCGAGCTGGCCAACATGGTTCGCGGCTCGTGGTTCGATATCGTCGGGTTCTCCATGCCTTGCGACGAGCAGTTGGAGGATGCGCGGGCGATGATCCGCATCGTTCGGGCCGCCTCGCTCAATCCCGGTGTCGCGGTCATGGTCGGCGGCCCCGGTTTCTCGGCCAATCCGGATTTGGCGGCCACGATTGGTGCCGACGGTACCGCAGTGGATGGCCGGCAGGCGGTTCGCGCCGCGGATGCGCTTTTGGCCCTAGCGGCGGGCCGACAATGTTCCTAAGGAGATCAGAATGGTCATACCCTATGTTAGTTAGGGACGGCTACCGCTTGGAGCTCCTATCGGAGTGACGGGCAGTGAACAAACAGTGATTGGGGAAGATCAGGGAACGCGTGTGTTTTGGGGGAATGCGGCAGCCGTGAGGACGTTTGTTTCACCCGACACCTCCCTGGGAGACCTCGATCCGGCGGCGGCAGCGACGCTGATCGGCGCCGCATCGGACATCACGCTGGTCATCGATGCGGAGGGTACGGTCCGCGATCTGGTTGTCCGCAATGACGATCTTGCCACCGATCTCGACGACAGTCCGAACTGGATCGGACAGAAGCTGACCAATTTGGTTGCCCTCGATAGCCGGCCCAAGGCGGCGGTGCTGATCCGGGAAGCGACGACGAACGCCGAGTCGCGGTGGCGACACCTCAATCACATGACCGCTGGCGGCCGATCGGTGCCGGTCCTCTATTACGCCGTGCAGATGGCGGCCGGCGGCCGCATCGTGCTGTTCGGCCGGGACTTGCGCGCCATGTCGGAGCTGCAGCAGCGCCTGGTGAACGTCCAGCAATCGCTGGAGCGCGACTACTCCCGCATGCGCGAAGTGGAAACGCGCTATCGCCTGCTCTTCGAAACGTCTACCGAAGCCGTGCTCATTTTCGACGTCGACAAGGGGCGCGTGAGCGAAGCCAATCCGGCGGCCGCAACCTTGTTCGGCGCCGACGTGGAAGAGTTGATCGGCCAATCCCTCGCCGGGGTGATTGCCCCGGACAGCCTGCTTGCGGTGCAAGCCTACCTGGCTGCCGTGCGTGCGGGCGGGCGGGAGCCGGAGGTTCAGGCCCAGGTGGCGCCGCGCCGCCGCAACGGCCACAGCCAGCTGGTGCATCTGCGCGCATCGCTGTTCCGCCAAGGCGGCAGCACGCTGTTCCTGCTGCGTGCGTCTGCCCCGGTTTCCGGTGCGCTGGCCCTGCCGGACGTGAGCAGCAAGCTGCTCGCCGCCGTCGAAAGCGCGCCGGACGGATACGTCGTAACCGACGATGTCGGCAATATTTTGACGGCGAACGCGGCCTTTCTGGAGATGGCGCAGCTCGGGCGCGCCAGCCTGGCCGTGGGTCAGCCGCTGGATCGCTGGATCGGGCAGACCGGTGTCGATCTGGACGTCCTGGTCAGCAACCTGCGCCAACGCGGTACCGTCCGCTTCTTCTCGACCGTGATGCGGGCCGAGGATGGCGGGACGGTGCAGGTTGAAATTTCCGCCGTGTCGGTTCGCAATGCCGGCCAATCCTGCTTCGGCTACGCCGTGCGCAACGTCGGGCCACGCGTTCATGTGTCGTCGAGGGCGGCCAAGGAGCTACCCCGCTCGGTGGAGCAACTCACCGAGTTGATCGGCCGTGTGGCCCTGAAGGACCTGGTGCGCGAGGCGACCGAGGTGATCGAGCGCCTGTCGATCGAGGCGGCGCTGGAGTTGACCGGGGACAACCGCGCCTCCGCAGCCGAGATGCTCGGCCTTAGCCGTCAGAGCCTGTATGTCAAGCTACGGCGGTACGGCCTCGGTGATCTGAACGGTGTGGAGGGCGAATAGCGATGTCCGCCGCCACCGCCGCCATGTCGGCGCCCGCCTCCCGCTCCGTCGCGGCGACGGTGTTGGAACTGCTGAAGCCGATTACCTGGTTCGCGCCGATGTGGGCATTTGCTTGCGGCGTGATCTCGGCCGGGCAACCGATCGGGCCAAAATGGGTACTGGCTGCAAGCGGCGTGGCACTGGCGGGGCCGTTGGTATGCGCTATGAGCCAGGCCGCCAACGATTGGTTCGACCGCCACGTGGACGCGATCAACGAGCCGAACCGTCCGATCCCATCCGGCCGCTTGCCCGGGCGCACGGGGCTGTGGATCGCGCTGGGCTGGACGGGGTTGTCCCTGCTGGTTGCCGCAGCACTCGGGCCTTGGGTGTTCATCGCCGGGCTGTTGGGCACGAGCCTGGCGTGGGCCTACAGCGCCCCGCCGCTGCGCCTGAAGGAGAACGGCTGGTGGGGCAACACCGCGTGCGCCGCTTGCTACGAGGGGCTGCCCTGGTTCACCGGGGCGGCGATCATGACCGGTCACTGGCCGGACAGCCGCATCGTGCTCGTCGCCGTATTGTACAGCGCGGGTGCCCATGGCATCATGACCTTGAACGACTTCAAGTCGGTCGAGGGCGACCGGCAGATGGGCGTGAACTCGCTGCCGGTGCTGCTGGGCGTCGATCGGGCAGCGCGGCTGGCGTGCTGGGCGATGGCGGTGCCGCAGGTGCTGGTGGTGGCGCTGTTGGCCTACTGGGGCTTTCCGATCCGCGCCAGCGTCGTGGCCGTGCTGATCGCGGTTCAGGGCGCGCTGATGGTCCGCTTCCTGCGCCGCCCGCGGGAACTCGCGCCGTGGTATAACGGCACCGGCACCACGCTGTATGTGGCGGGCATGATGGTCACCGCTTTTGCACTCAGCGCCGTGGTGACGGGATGACACGCACGCTTGGTTGGCTCGGGATCGTTCGGCTTGGGGCGGTGCAGGCGGCGCTCGGCGCGATCGTGGTGCTGTCGACCTCCACGATGAACCGGGTGATGGTGGTGGAGTTGGCTCTGCCGGCGGTGCTGCCCGGGGCGTTGGTGGCGCTGCATTACGGCGTGCAGGTGCTGCGCCCTCGCATGGGTTACGGGTCCGACATGGGTGGTCGGCGCACGCCCTGGATCGTCGGTGGCATGGCGGCGCTGACGGCCGGCGGGATCGGTGCTGCGTCCGGCACGGCGCTGATGGCCGCGGCCTTTCTGCCGGGCTTGTTGCTGGCGCTCGCAAGCTACGTGCTGATCGGCCTCGGCGTGGGCGCTGCCGGGACGTCGCTGCTGACGCTGATGGCCGCCCGGACGGACGAGAAGCGGCGCGCACCAGCGGCCACGATCCTGTGGCTGATGATGATCGTCGGCATCGTCGTGACCTCCGGCGTCACCAGCAAGCTGCTGGACCCGTTCAGCCCCGGCCGCCTGGTTTGGGTTACGGCGTGCGTGGCATGCGTTGCGTTCGTTGTGGCGGTGCTCGCGGTCTGGGGCCTCGAGGGCGCCGTTTCCCGGCCTCACCGCGCCCTGCGGGTCCAGGGCGAAGCGCAGCCGCGTTTCACCCAGGTCCTGCGCGAGGTCTGGTCCGAACCGCAGGCCCGGCGCTTTGCGATTTTCGTGTTCGTCTCGATGCTGGCCTACAGCGCCCAGGAAGTCGTGCTGGAACCGTTTGCCGGCGCGGTGTTTCGCCTCACGCCGGGTCAGACGGCGGGGCTGACCGGGCTGCAGCATTTGGGTGTGCTGGCGGGGATGGCCGGGGTGGCGCTGTGCTGCCTGTTCGCCGGCGAGTTCCGCCATCGCGCGATGCGGGCTTGGACGGTGGGCGGCTGTGTCGCGTCCACCCTGGCGATGGGCGGCATGGCCGCAGCGGCCTTGGTCGGCCCGGCATGGCCGCTGCATCTTTCGGTGGTGCTGCTCGGTGCCGCCAACGGCGCGTTCGCGGTCTCGGCGATCGGCGCGATGATGGGGCTCGCCAGCAGTGGGCAACACTCACGGGAGGGCACGCGCGTCGGGCTGTGGGGCGCGGCGCAAGCCGTTGCGTTCGGTGCCGGCGGGTTGTTCGGAACCGGGCTGATCGACCTCACGCGGCTCGTCTTCGTGGCACCGGGCGTCGCCTATGCCGCCGTGTTCATCGTGCAGGCGACTGTGTTCCTGCTGGCCGCGCGACTCGCATCCGGCGTGTTCGGAACGGCCCCGCGCCGGTCGCGCCCAGCGTTCCCTGCGGTTCATGCGGCGTAGCGGAGATGACAATGGCCGACTCTGAGATGTTCGACGCGGTGGTGGTGGGTGGCGGACCGTCCGGTGCGACCGCGGCGGCGGACCTCGCGCGGTATGGCCGCCGGGTGCTGCTGCTCGACCGGGCCGGGCGCATCAAGCCGTGCGGCGGGGCGATCCCGCCGAAAGTAGTCAGGGACTTCGACATCCCCGAGCATCTGCTGGTGGCCAAGGTACGCGGCGCCCGCATCGTTTCGCCCAAAGGCAAGCAATCGGACATGCCGATCGACGGCGCAGGTTACGTCGCCATGGTCGATCGCGCAGAGTTCGACGAGTGGTTGCGCGAGCGGGCGGTCGCCGAGGGCGCCGAACGCCGCACCGGGACCTACGAGCGGATTTCCCACGATGAGGATGGCGTGGCCGTCGTACATTTCGGTGGCGAGAGTGTGCGAACCCGCGTGGTCATCGGTGCCGATGGCGCGCGCTCGGTCGTCGCGAAGCAATGCGTCAAGGGCGCCGACCGCGTGCCCTACGTGTTCGCCTACCACGAGATCGTCCGCGCCCCCCAGAGCGACCCGGCGTTCGACGGCTCGCGCTGTGACGTGTTCTATCAGGGCACTTTGTCGCCCGATTTCTACGCCTGGATTTTTCCCCACGGCGACACGATGAGCATCGGCACCGGCTCGGCCAAAAAGGGCTTCGGTCTGCGCCCGGCCATCGCCGCCCTGCGCGCGCGCACCGGGCTCGACGGGCTGGAGACGGTCCGGCGTGAAGGCGCGCCGATTCCGATGAAGCCCATGAAGCGATGGGATAACGGGCGGGACGTTGTGCTCGCGGGCGACGCCGCGGGCGTCGTGGCGCCGGCCTCGGGCGAGGGGATCTACTACGCCATGCTCGGCGGGCGCCTGGCGGCCGATGCGGTCGAGCAGCTCTGCGCCACCGGCGACGTGCGCGCGCTCGCGACCGCCCGCAAGCGGTTCATGAAGGTGCATGGCCGGGTGTTCTTCATCCTCGGGATCATGCAGCGGTTCTGGTATAGCAGCGACAAGCGGCGCGAGAGCTTCGTCAAGATGTGCCGCGACCCGGACGTGCAGCGGTTGACCTGGGAAAGCTACATGAACAAGGAACTGACCCGGCGCGATCCACTGGCGCACTTCAAGATATTCCTAAAGGACACGGCTCATCTTCTGGGGTTCGCACGAGCGTGAGCCAACGTGTCATCCTAACGCGGCGCTGGGTGCCGATCGTCGTCGCGGCGGTTTCTGCGATGGTGGTCGCGGCGCTCGGGGCGGCGGCGACCGATATCGGTCCGTGGTATTACGGCCTGCATAAATCCGCCCTGAACCCACCCGACTGGCTTTTTGGCCCGGCTTGGACGGTGATCTACGCGTTGGCCGCGCTGGCGGGCGTGCTGGCCTGGACGAGTGCCCGAACCGCCCAACAGCGTACCCGGGTGCTGGTGCTGTTCGCAGTCAATGCGCTGCTCAACATCCTGTGGAGCGAGTTGTTTTTCCGTTTTCGGCGCCCCGACTGGGCGCTGGCGGAGGTGGTACCGTTCTGGCTCAGCGTTCTGGCACTTATGATCGTCCTACGCCCGATCTCGCGCCGGGCAAGCTGGGTGCTGGCGCCGTATCTGGCGTGGCTCTGCTTCGCGGGATGGCTAAACTACGCAGTCGTGCGGCTGAATGGTCCGTTCGGACAAGCCTAAAACAACGAGAAGAGTGGGATTAAGGGGGATGACGATGGACGTGGTACTGGATGGGCTCGAGGGGATCTGCCAGCGGCACAGCGCGCCGGCCAACGCGAACCCGCATGTGCGTCCGCATCATCCCGGCCTGCCGCTTCGCGTCGGCACCCGCGCCTCGCCACTGGCCTTGGTGCAAACCAGGGCCTTCTTGAACACGCTGACGAAATTCTGCCCCGTGCTGCGCGGCATGGACGTGTTCGAGGAACACGCGATCCGCACGACGGGGGACGCCACCCAGGCGTCCGGCCAGCGGCTCGCCGATATCGGCGGCAAGGGCTTGTTCTCCAAGGAGATCCACGAGGCGCTGATGGATCGCCGGATCGACTTCGCCGTCCACTCGTTGAAGGATCTGGAGACGTTCCTGCCCCCGGGAATCGTTCTCGCCTGCACGCTCACCCGCGAAGATGCGCGCGACGCCCTGATCCTGGGCCAGGATTACGAAATCTCGGATTCGGCGGACCCTTATGCCAGCCTTCCGTACGGCGCCGTGGTCGGCTCCAGCTCGGTCCGCCGGCAGGCACAGCTGCTGCATGCCCGGCCCGATCTGCAGATCCGGACGATCCGTGGCAACGTCCATGGCCGGCTCGACAAGGTGAAGCGGGGCGATTTCGCCGCGAGCCTGCTGGCGCTGGCGGGAATGCGCCGCTTGGGTCTGGAGGACGAGGCCTCGGTCGTGATCGACGCGGACGTGATGGTGCCGTCGGCTTGCCAAGGCATCGTCGGGATTACCGTCCGTGCCGATTCGACCGAGTTGCGCCAGCTTCTCGCGGCGATCGAGGATCCGGTGGCGAAGGCGGTGTCCAATGCGGAGCGGGCGCTGTTGGCCGCTCTGGATGGCTCGTGCGCAACCCCGATCGGCGGCTATGCCCGCAAGCTACCGGGCGATAGGCTGCACCTAACCGGCCTTGTTGCCCGTGCAGATGGCAGCTTCCTGCTTCGCCGGGTCACGGAGTGCTCGTTCGCCGACGCCGAGCGTGCCGGGACGGAACTGGGCGACAGCCTGCGCCGGGACAGTCCCTCGGATATCTTCGCCGGGCCGCGCTAATTCATGGATCAGGCCGTTCACGCCGCAGCAATTCCGGTCCGCCCTGCCGGGCGCGGCTTGCACCGGTTTGCCAATCCCGGACGCTTCCTGAGGTTGGCCGCCGTGGTGCAACCCTGGGTGACCGCCGCGGCCGTGCTTCTGCTGGCAGTGGGACTCTATTGGGGCCTGTTCGTAGCGCCTGCCGACTGGCAGCAGGGCGATGCCGTTCGCATCATGTATGTCCATGTCCCGGCGGCCTGGCTCGCCTCGCTTGGCTATCTGTCGCTGGCGCTCTGTTCCGCCGCATCGATCATCTGGCGCCATCCGCTGGCCGATCTGGCGGCGGTGGAGATCGGGCCGGTCGGGGCAGGCTTCACTGCCGTATGCCTCGCGACCGGTAGCTTGTGGGGCAAGCCGATGTGGGGGGCCTGGTGGGTGTGGGATGCCCGGCTGACGTCGGTGCTCGTGCTGTTTTTCCTGTACCTAGGCCATATCGCCCTCGTCCGCGCGTTCGACGATCCGCAACGCGGATACCGGGCTGGCGCGATCCTCGCGCTGGTTGGCGTGGTCAACCTGCCCATCATCAAGTTCAGCGTCGACTGGTGGAACACGCTGCATCAGCCGGCGACGATCACCCTGACCGGCGCGCCGACAATGTCACTCGACATGCTGTGGCCACTGCTGGTGTGTGCGTTGGGCTACACCCTGGCGTTTGCCGCGATCGTTCTGGCGCGACTGCGCGCGGCCGTCATGGAGCGCCGGGTGCGCGGTTTGCTGATGGCACGCAGCGAGGCGGTGGCATGACTCATCTCGGGTTCATCGTTGCGTCCTATTTCATCGCCATCGCGGTTCCTCTCGGGTTCGCGCTGGCAGCCCATCGGCGGCTCGCCGTGGCGCGGCGGCGGCTCGCCGCAATCGACCCGAGGGGCCGCGACCGGAAATGACCCGGAAGCGCCGGCGGCTGGCCGTGCTGGTTGCGTGCGGCGTGGGGTTGGGGTCGGCGACCGCCTTATCCCTGTCCGCGTTCAGGGACGATATCGTCTTCTTCGTGGCACCCTCCGACATGGCCGAAAAGGGGCTGCCCGGACGCTCGCTACGCCTCGGCGGCCTGGTCGAGCTAGGGTCCGTGCATCGCGTCGTGGAGGGCGGGCAGCCGGTGGCCCATTTCCGGGTGACCGACGGCCGCGCAGCGGTAGACGTCGCCTATACTGGCATTCTCCCCGACCTGTTTCGCGAGGGGCAAGGCGTGGTGACGTTGGGCACGATGCGCGCCGACGGGACATTCCGCGCATCCGAGGTCCTGGCCAAGCACGACGAGACCTACATGCCCAAGGATGTCGCGGACGCACTGAAGAAGGCCGGGGTGTGGGAGCCAACGAAGGGCCCACCGCCACCGGCCGCAACCTGGAATACCCTCGCCCCGATCAGCCGGGGATAGCGCGCCTACCGATCGAGGAACTGCCGCAAGATGCCGACCGTGGCCGGCGCTTCCTCCTGTGGGAGGTGCCCGATCCCGGGCAGAGCCGCCAGCGTGGCATGCGGCAGCGCCCGGAGGTAATCGGCCGAGTTCGCGAAGGGGATCATGCCGTCCTTCTCGCCCCACATGAGCAGGGTCGGCGCCTCGATCTGCTTGAGCAGCGGCACCGGGTCCACCAAGACCTGCTGACCCATCCGGCGGACGATCGCGCGGCGCACGCCCGGCGCCAGCATCATGTCCCGGTATCGCGTGAACAGCGGTTCGGTGATCACGCCAGGGTTGGCATAGGCCGGGGCCAGCGAGGCCCGCAGCATGAATGACGGCAGCACGTAGGGCAGCGCCCGCATCATCAGCGGCACCTTGGGTGCCACCCCGTATTCCAATCCCGGGCTCGCGAACCCGTCCGGCGACACCAGCACGAGTTTGTCCACGCGCTCCGGATGCAGCGCGGCGAAGGTCCAGGCGATCCGCCCGCCCATCGAGTTGCCGACGATGCTGGCCCGCGCAATGCCCAATCGGTCCAGCAGCGCGAGAAGCACCGCGACGCTGCGGGCATCCGTGTAATCGCCGGACGGATCGGCCCCCGTCAGTCCGAACCCGGGCATGTCGTAGCGAATGACCCGGTGGTCGGTCTGCAGATCCTGTGCCCAGTCATCCCAGGTCTGCAGGCTCGACCCGAAACCGTGCAGCAGGACGATCGCCGGGGCCGTCCTAGGCCCCGTGTCCCGCACATGCAGCGTCACGCCCGCGGCGTCCAGGAACTCCGATGGCGCCTGAGCATACTTCGCCATCAGGGCGGCGCGCTGTTCGTCCGGGGTGTAGAGCCACGCAAACGCTCCCGCGATCACGATCCCCAGCAGGATCAGTCCGTAGATCACAATCCGCCCCACCGGGCGCCTATCGGGTTGGCTGGGGCGGTTGTTCGGCCCCGGCGCCAGCATACGAAACAGCCCGCAAGGGCCGTTCTGGCAGGAACAGCACCAGGATGAAGCCGAGGGCCGCGATGACTGCGCCGGCCGCGAAGGCATACGACAAGCCGGCGCGGTAGGTGCCGAACACGACGGCGCGTTGCGCGTCCGGCAGGCGGGCGATTTCCGCGACGCCGCTGCCGGCTGCCAATAACCCGGCGGGCAGCAACTGCAGGTGCATCGCAAGCACGGCGCCCGACAAGGCGACGCCCAGCGCGCCCCCGAGCGAGCGGAAGAACGCCGCCGTCGCCGTGGCACCGCCCAGTTCGCTGCGCTCCACGCCGTTCTGGATCGCCGTGGTCAGGTTCGGCATCACCAGGCCGATGCCAAGACCCATCACGACCAGCACCGCCTCGATCGGGAGGGCGCTGATGCCTGCCCGCGTCGCCCAGGCCAGCGTCGCGTAGGACAGGGTGGCCGCAAACAGTCCGACCACGGGCAGCAGCTTGTAACGTCCGGTCCGTGAGACAATCCGGCCGCCGCTGAACGAGGCCACGATGACCCCGCCCATCATCGGCGCGATCATCAGCCCGGCGCGCGACGGGCTCGCCCCCATCAGCAGCTGGAACATCAGCGGGAGGAAGACCACCGCCGCGAACAGCGCCATGGCCGCCAGGGCGATCACGCCCGCCCCGATGACGAACACCCGGTTGCGGAACAGATCGGGCGGCAGGATCGGCTGCGCGGCCCGCCACTCCACAGGCACCAGCAGGGCGAAGGCGACGATTGCGGCCGCGCCCAGGCTCAGCACTTGTGGGGAGGCCCAAGGATAGGCGCTGCCACCCCAACTCAGCATCATCAGCAGGCAGCACGTGCCGACCACCAGCAACAGCGATCCCAGAACGTCGAGGCGGGGCGCCGGGCCGGGCGGGCGAGACTGCAGGCCCACCGTGATGAGCAGCAGAGCCGCGGCGCCGACCGGCAGGTTGACGTAGAAGATCCAGCGCCACGACGCGTATTCGGTGATGAAGCCACCCAGCAGGGGGCCAGCCACCGAGCAGGCCGTGAACACGGCGGCGAACAGGCCCTGGTAGCGTCCGCGTTCGCGCGGCGAGACCAGGTCGCCGATGACCGTCTGCGCCAGCACGATCAGCCCGCCCGCGCCAAGGCCTTGCACCGCCCGGAACACGATCAGCTCGATCATGCCGCCGGCCATGCCGCACAGCACCGATCCGATCAGGAACACCACGATGGACACGGTGAAGGCAGGCTTGCGGCCATACAGGTCGCTGAGCCGGCCATACAAAGGCGCCGTCACCGTGCTGGCCACCACGAACGCGGTCACCACCCACGACAAATGCTGCAGTCCGCCGAGCTCGCCGGTGATGCGGGGCAGGGCTGTCGCCACGATGTTCTGGTCGAGCGCTGCGAGCGTCAGCGCCAGCATCAGCCCGGTGAGGACGAGGCGGAACTCCCGCCGCGACGTGTCCAGCCCTCGCGCGATCGGGTGTGATGAGTCGGGCATGGTCAGCAGGGCAGACGGGATTTGCGCATGATGAAGCCTCGTTGGGGGTGCTTGGAGCGGAGCATCCGACCGCTCGTGGCTGATCGTGGGTCGGGATCAGTCGAAGACCGGGGCTCAGTTGCGCCATCCGCCGCCGGTCTGCAAGCCGCCGACGGACTCCCTCCGGCGCTCGAGCGGCTAGGACGGCTGGTAACCCTTCCAGAGCCACTCGAGCGCCGCTGGCAGCGTTTGCGCCACGGTCGGCCGGTCGACGTGCCCGGCGTTGCGCGCGAACACAAACTGGTAGTGGTAGCCCTTGGCCGCCAGCACTGCGGCCATCCTCTCATCCGCCAACGTCCAATCGTGCATGCCGTCCGGCATGATCGCGGCCGGGTAGAACAGGTCGTGGTCCCCGGCCTCGAACCAGAACCGGATCGGCTTCACCGGGCTGTTGGGGATCAACGGCGCCCCAGGAGCCGACGCGGTGGGCGTCACGGTGTTGACGGTGACGGTGAGATTGGGACCGGCCGGACCCGCCCACGCGTCGTGATACTCCCACGCGCCGCCTGGCAGCGAGGTGTCGTGTGGCCATTGCTGGTTCACCATGGTCGGCGAATAGGCGAGCACGCGGTGGTAGAGCTCGGGATGGAACCAGGCCATCGTGAAGGCCGCCGCCCCGCTCGAACTGATGCCCATGGTGGCCCGGCCGTCCGGGTTCTTCGTCAGCCTGACGCCCGCATTATGCTCCACCAGGGGCAGCACTTCGCGTTCCACCCACTCGGCATAGGCGCCGGAGACCGTGTCGTACTCACGGCCCCGCTCGCTGCCTTGGGCGTCCTGCCCGCCGGCCGCGATGCCGATCGCGATCATGGCGGGCACGCGGTGTTGCTGGATCAGGGTGTCCAGCGTCGTGAACAGGTCGCGGCCCGGGTAGGAGCCGGTGGCTCCCCCGTCGCCGAACACGATGAAGGGCGCGTCGCTGCCGGGCACGTACTGCGCGGGCACGTAGACGTCGATGGTGCGCACCCAGCGTCCGGGATGGCTGGTCGTCACGATCATGGTCGACGGATCACCGGGCGCCGAATGCGACGCGTAGATCGAGCCGTTGCGGCAGTCCGCCGGGTCGTCGCGGATCATGCCCGGATTGTAGATGACGCTGTCGCTGGACGACATGGTGAAGGAGTGGATCGTGCCGTGCGGAACGGACTGTTGGGCAACGGTCTCCGGGGCGGCCTTGTGCGTCGGCCCGATGATGAAGTTACCCTCGGCCCCGGCTGCTGGCAGAGTTCCGTCCGGTAGTTCCGTCGCGTGCGGGTAGTTCGGGTTCGACGGGTCCCGGGTGGGCGGCGCGGTCTTCAGGTCCATACCCGCGGTGTCGATGAAAAACGGCGCGGTCCGCTCGGTGGTGTTGGCCTGTGGCGGAACCGACGCGCCGCCAACGACGCAAGCTGGCTGGGCCAGGGCGGGGACGCCGAATGCCGCCGCGAACAGTGCTCCTGCAAGCATGACCGACTTGGAATTCATCTTGGCGCGTCCCTTCTCTCGGTTCGGCCCGAGTTTCCGGCCCCGAGTTTCCAGCCCCGAGTTTCAAGCGATGATAACGGCCGCCGATTACCCCGGCAAATCTCAGGCTTCGACGTCGTAGTCCGCAAGTTCGGGCAGCATCGCCTCGATGACGAAGTCCACGAAGGCGTCTGGCGCGTCCAAATAGAACTCTCGATCGGAATAGCTGCCGACGGTCGCGGCAAGGCCCCGCTGGTTCGCCCACGCAGCCAGGTCCTGCAGGGCGGCCTCAGGCGTTGTGCTCAGGAACGACACTTGCGACCGGAGCTTGTCGCTGTCGCGATGGGCGGTCTCGCTGCGGCTGAATTGCAGGTCGACGTTGGTGCCGGGCTGCCGGAGCCAAATGGAGCGCTCGGTGCGTCGCAGTTCGACGAACCCGAGTTGGCCGATCAGCATGTCGACGACGGTGTCGAAATGCCTCGTGTGCAGACGGTTCGCGACGTGGTTCAAAATCATCGTCTGTGCTTGCTCTCTCACGGCCGCCGGGTCCAGGACTCCGCGTTCACCGCCCCGGGTGGCGCTTCGCCGCGAAGGATCGCCGCAACCTGACGCACCGTCTCGAGCGCCTGGGCCGCGATCGCCGGCCGCGTGAGGCCGCCGATGTGCGGGGTGGCGACCACGTTGGGCAAGGCTGCAAGTGCGGGGCTGGGCATCTGGTCCGGCGCGCGGCCGACGTCGAGCGCCGCGCCAGCGATGCGCCCCCCGCGCAGCGCGGCCTCCAGCGCCGCCTCGTCCACCAGGCCGCCCCGCGAGACGTTGATGAAGAACGCGTCCGGCCGCATGCGAGCGAAGGCGGCTGCGTCCATCAGCTTCTCGGTGGCTTCGGTGGCGATGGCCAGACAGACCACGAAGTCCGAACGCTCCAGCAGGTGTTCCAGCGAAACCTGTACGAAGGGCGCGCCTACGCTGACGTGCGGGTCCGCCACCAGGACGGTCATACCGAGTGATGCGGCGAGCGGTGCGAGGTGGCGGCCGATGCTACCGAAACCGATGATGCCGAGCGTGCTGCCGGCAAGCTGGCGGCCCATGGTGGCGGGCGGCGGTGTGCCCGCCCGGTAGGCAGTGGCGTATGTGGACACGCCGCGAGCGAGGTCGATCGCCAAGCCGAGCACGAGTTCGACCACGGAGGCCACGAAGCCCGGTCCGGCGCGGGTGACGAGTACGCCCGCGGCGCTGGCTGCGGCCACGTCGACGTTGCGGATGTCCACGGCGACGCGGACGAACGCCGATAGGCCGGGAAGTGCGGTGAAGATGTCGGCCGGCCCCTCGGTCATGCGGTCGGCCACGATCACGGCGGCACCGGCCGCCGCGGCCGCGAGCGGCCCCGGGCCGAGGGGGTCGTCGCCCTCGTGCAGGCGCACCTCGCCCAATGCGCGCAAGCCGGCGAGCGCTTCCTCGCCGTAGTAGTTGCGGCGCATCGCTGGGGTGTGGGCCAGGAAAATGATGGGGGTGGTCAAGCCCAATTCTCCGTTACGAGACGCCGAGCCAGCGCGGCAAGGCGAGGGTGATCGCGGGGACGAAGGCGATCAGCAGCAACGCCACCGCGAGCACCGCCAGATATTTCAGAATCGGCCGCGCCACGCTCTCCATCGAGACCCGGCCGACCGCGCAGGCGGTATAGAGGCCAACCCCCAGCGGCGGGGCGAACAAGCCGATCCCCATCGCGATGATGAGCACGATGCCGAAATGCAGTGGGTGGATGCCGAGCTTCTGCGCGGCGGGGAATAGCAGCGGGCCGAACAGGATCAGCGCCGGCGCGCCCTCCAGCACCGAGCCCATGACGACCAGCATGACGATCGCGATCAGCATGAACAGCCACGGCCCGGCGCTGGCGCCCACCCCGGCCAGCGCCGCCGCCATTTCCTGCGGGATGAGGTTCACCGTCAGCAGGTAGCTCAGCATTTCCGCCGAAGCGATGATGAACAGGATCATGCCCGAGAGCGAAGCGGAGCGGGTCAGGAAGTCCGCGAACGAGCGGAAGTTCATCTCGCGGAAAGCCAGGCCGCCCACCACGAGCGCGTACAGCACGGCCACGGACGACACCTCCGTCGGCGTGGCAATGCCGCCGACGATACCGCCCACGATGATGAAGACGAGCAGGAAGGCGGTGAACGCGCCGGCGGAAATACGCATCACGGCGGCGGCGCTCCGGCGCGGGGCGGCCGGGCCTGCCACGCGGCGGGTGGTGAGCACGGCCACCAGGATCAGCACCGCCGCCATCACCGCAGCCGGTAGCAGCCCGGCGATGAACAGCCCGCCGATCGAAACGTTCGCCACGTAGCCGAGGATGATCATGTTGATGCAGGGAGGGATCGTCTCGCCCATCACGGCGGAGGCGGCGAGCAGCGCCACCCCGTCCTGCTCGTCGTAGCCCGTGCGGCGCATGGCCGGCAGCATGATGGAGCCGATCGCGGCGACGTCGGCGCTTTTGGAACCGGAGATGCCGGAGAACACCGCCATCGCCACGACCATCACCACGCTGAGCCCGCCGCGCACCCGGCCGCACACCAGGTCCAGGAAGGCGATGAGGCGGGTGGACATGCCGTTCACGCTCATCACCAGCCCGGCGAGCACGAAGAACGGAATGGAGAGCAGCACGAAATTGCCGACGCCCGCCTGCATCTGCTGGGAGAACTGCACGAGGGGCAGTATGCCGGTGAGCGCGATGTAGACGAGGCTGCCGGCGGCGAGGGCGAAGGCGACGGGCACGGCGGCAGCCAAGCAGGCGGCGTCCACCGCCAGCATGGCCCATATGCCGGGGCCGGGTGCGACCGGCGCGAGATCCCCCCACAGCGTGGCTAGCGCGGCGGCCCCGGCGACCACAGCGCCCGACAGCAAAACGGCGCCGGGCGGCAGGCGGGCAAGCCGGAACAGGGCGAAAAGCGTCATGGCGCCGGCCCCCACGAGCATCGGCCAGTAATCGATGCTCGCCGGCAACAGCCCGCTGACGGTGGTCTGCCCGGCCATGCTGTCGAGCAGGGGAACCGCGGCCCAGGTGAGGCAGGCGGACACGGCGAACACGATCCAGGCGGCGAACCCGTCCGCCCGTGCACCCCAAAGCGGGCCGAGCCGGGTGCGCAATACGAGGATGCCGAGGTGCTCGCCACGCTGCAGCGTGAGCGCGGCACCGAGGAAGGTGGTGGCGATCAGCACGGCGAGCGCCACCTCGTCGCTCCACTCCAGCGGGTCGTTCAGCAGATAGCGCCAGATCACGCCAGCAAAGACGACGACCACGCCGGCGAGCAGGATCAGCGCACAGGCCGCGCTGACGAGAATCGCAAGCAGGCGTTCGGCGGCGGCCAGGGGGGTCAGCTTTTGACGATGGCCTCGACGACCGGCTTGGTGTCCGGGTACTGGTCCGTGAAGCTGGTCCATAGCGGCTTGACCTCGTTGGCGAGCGCCGCACGGTCGATGGTGTGAACCTGCACGCCGTCTTGCTTGAGCGTTTCGAGCGCGGCCGCCGCGGCGCTGGTGGCCCGGCCACGCTGATCGTGGATGGCGGTTGCGGCGGCCTCCCGCACGGCCTGCTGCTGGGGAGCGGTGAGCCGGCCGAGGGAGATGTTGGAGATGATGGGGGTCACCGGGTCGAAGATGTGCTCGGTGAGCGCGAGGTTCTTGGCAACCTCGTAGAACTTGAACTGCAGGATGGTGGGCGGGTCGTGCTCGAGCCCGTCCACGACGCCGGTCTGCAGCGAGGTGTAGATCTCGCCGAAGCTCATCGGCACGGGTGCGGCGCCGAGCAGGCGGAAGGTCTGCACGTAGGTCGGGGATGGCAGCACGCGGAGCTTGAGGCCGTGCAGATCTGCGGGTGTCGCCACGACCTTTTTGGAGAGTACGTTGCGGCCGCCGAAATTGAAGCCCCAGCCGAGGATCTCGGCCTTGGTCTTGTGCTTGAAAACGTCGTTGAGCTGGCGGCCTGCGCTGCCATCCATGACGGCGCCTTGCTGCTCCATGGAGCTAAAGAGGAACCCCAGAGTCATCACGCCGAGTTCGGGGACGATGGGCGCCCAGTCCGACCCGGTGAGCATCATGTCGAGCGTGCCGAAGTTGATCTGCGTCGTGTACTTGTCCTCGGGGCCGAGTTGGCTGTCGCCGTAGAATATGGCGCCGATCTCGCCGTTGGTCTTGGCGATGAGTTCGCTGACGAACTTGTCGAAGAACACGCCGTGCGCGTTTTCCTCGTGTGTCGCCTGGGATGAGCCCAGTTTCAGCGTGGCCGTCTTGCCTTGCTGGCCGCGGATGGCGCTGTTGGGCTGGGCGCGTGCAGTGGTTGCAAGAGCGGCAGTGGCGAGGGTCGCGCCAAGCAGAGATCGGCGGAGCATGTTGGGCATGGACGTCCTCGCGGTTTGGCGGGGTTTGCTTTTGCGCCAAATCGGCGAGTGCGATGAAGACTGGCGGGGATTTGGCATCGTGTCCAGGGGCGGTGTCCTTCGGCTACCCGGGCGTTCAGTCCAGCCCCGCCGCAGCCGCGGTGGCCGTCTGGCCGTCCTGCGTGGGGCTGGCGCCGCTGACGCCGATCGCGCCGACGATCCGGCCGTCATGCAGCAACGGCACGCCACCATCGATCGGCGCCGCGCCCGGCAGGCCGAGCACGTTGGTCTGACCGGCAAGCACGCGGTCGGCGAACGACTTGCTCGTGGTCTGGAACATCAGCGCCGTCCGCGCCTTCGCCATCGACACGTCGAAGCCCGCGAGTTGCGCGCCGTCCATGCGGTAGAACACCAGCAAGTTGCCGCCATCGTCCAGCACCACGATCGACTGCCGGTAGTTGTTGGCCACGGCCAGGGCGTGCGCGGCGTCGGCGATCTTCTGCGCGCCCGCCAACGTCAGCATTTTCTTGTCGGCAAAGGAGGCGGCCGTCTGGGCGTGGGCACCTTGTCCCATCAACCCTGCAAGGGCCATCGCGGCTACCAGGATGTTGCGCATCGTCGTCCCCCGGGTCAGCCGAAATTTGTCAGGATGGACATCGCGTTCAGCCGTTCGATCCGGGCTCGCGCCGCCTCGTCCAGGCCGAAGGCGCGCAGGCCGTTGACGGTGTCGAGCGGCGAGGCGGCCGGGAAATCGGACCCGAACAGGATGTGGTCCACCGGCATCAGCTTGGTCAGCGACGGCAGGGTGTACTGGTTCCAGGCCTGGGCGGTGTCGAAATACAGCTTCTGGATCAGCGGTATGGCGCCGCCGGGTTCCGCCTTCATCAACTCCGGGTCGCCGCCCACCATGCGGGCGAAGCGGAAGGTCAGGAACGGCACGTCGCCGCCGCCATGGGAGAAGATGAAACGGATATCGGGAAAGCGGATCGTGGTGTGGTTCATCAGCAGGCTGGCTATGGTGCGCGAGGTCTCGGTGCCGTACTCCACCACCACGTCCGGCACGCCGGGCACCACGTTGGTGCAGCAGGCCGGTTGCAGGGGGTGGACGAACACCACGGCCCGGCGCCGGTTCAATTCCTCCATGACGGGGACGAAGGCCGGGTCGCCGAGGTATTTCGTGCCGTAGCTGGTCATCATGCCGACGCCCTGGGCCTTCAGCACGTCCAAGCCATAGGCGATCTCGGCCAGCGTGTTGTCCACCTCCGGCAGCGGCAGCGTGGTGAACATGCCGAAGCGGCCCTTGTGGTCGGCGACCATGCCCGCCTGGTACTCGTTGCAATCCCGCGCCAGTGCCTTCGCCGCGTCGTAGTCGCCGAAGAACACGCCGGGGTCGCTGGTGGACACGATCGCGGTGGCCACGCCCGCTGCGTCCATGGCGTCGAGCGATTTCTGCACCGTCCAGGCCATGTTGAAACCCTGATTGGTGCGCCGCCCCTTCATCATCGCGAGCAGGCCCGGCGAGGTGTAGTGGTGGTGGACGTCGATGCGCGTGGGCGCCGCTGTGGCACTTTGCGCCCGCGCCATCCGCGCACCGGCGGCGGCGAGCCCCAGCCCGGCCGCGCCGCGGAGCAGGCCGCGCCGCCCGAGCGGCTTCGCATGCAGCGCGCACCCGCATGGCGGGGCAGCGGGGCCGATCTCGGTACGGTCGCAGCGAATGAGCATGGTAATCTCCCTGTTGCGGGCGCCGCCTCTGCCGGGTGGCATGGCGATCCCATTTGCCTTTGTTCTCCCTCTCCCGCGGGCGGGAGAGGGCCGGGGTGAGGGTGCGACTGTCGCTGTAAACTGGGTGCAGTGCCCAGGTAGCCCTCACCCCGACCCTCTCCCGTGAAGGACGGGAGAGGGAGCAGCCTATGCAATCGCCGCGTCCAGGTGGCGTCCTGTCACGATGCCGGCGGTGCGGCGGTAATGGGCTTCCAACTGCGCCACGGCTGCGTCGGCGTCGCCCGCCAGGGCCGCATCCAGGATGGCCCGGTGTTCTTCCGCAACGCTGCGGTGCGGGAAGGCGGTGGACATGGCCAGGCGGCGATAGCGCATCGCGTGATCGGACAGCTGCCCGCAGAAGGTGATCAGCCAATGCGACGGACACGTCGCGATCAGGGCCATGTGGAAGCGCCGGTGGACACCCTCCCAAGCCGGGTTCTCGACGAAGGTGCCGGACTCGGTGGAGCGCGGCGTGTCCGACAGCTCCTGCCAGCATTCGCCCAGCATGGCTTCCCAGGCCGCGCTCCGGTGAGCGATCGCCTCGCGCAGCGCGATCGCCTCCACCCAACAGCGCGTCTGCGTCAGCTGCTCCAACTCCTGCGCGCTGGCGGGCAACACGATGAAGCCGCGTTGCTCGAGCCGCTGCACGAAGCCTTCCGACGCCAATTGGTTCAGCGCCTCCCGCATCGGCGTGCTGGTCACGCCGTAGCGGGCGCACAGCGCGTCGATCCGCAGTTTGCCGCCGGGCGGCAGGTCCGCGGCGAGGATGTCGCTGCGAAGCTGCGCGTAGACCCATCCGGAGATGGTGCCGGTCACGGCCCGTCGAACGCCATCACCGACAGCCCGGCATTCGTATCGGTGAGGAACAGCAGCCCATCCGTGGTGGCGAGCACGTCGCAGGATTGCGTCACCGGGACGGCCCCGGGGCGGATATCCACCAGCCGGGTGGGGGCGGCCGGGACGCAGTGCGCCACCTCGCGGGGCTGGAACGGGTTGGACAGGTCGAACACGCGCACCCCCGCATTGTGCCAGGTGGCGAAGGCCAGCGTTTCGCTCTGCAGCGTTCCAGGGCGATTCTCGTGCAGGTTGTGCGGGCCGAACTTGCCGCCGCGGGCGCAGTAATCCGCCTCCGCCGGCTGCGGCAGGGTCGCGAACGGCACCGGGTTGGCGGGATCGCGCACGTCCATCACCCAGGTGTGGGCCAGGCCGTTGGCGCAGTTGCTGCTGGTCGCCTCGTCGGCCAGCAGCAACAGACCGCGGCCGGGCAGCGGCAGCGGCGTGTGGGAGCCGCCGGCGAACGGCGGCGATAGCACGCGGTGCGACAGCAGGCGGGGCGACGCCGGGTCGGTCAGGTCGTGCAGCGTCACGCCGCCATCGCGCCAGGCGGCGTAGCCCCGGTCGCCGGCGACGATCATGTGGTGCAGCGCCCAGCGCTTGCCGGCGGGCCAGGGCGGCGGTTCGGCCAGTGAGCGGTCCATGCCCGGCAGCGCCCAGCGCCCCACCAGGCGCGGGTTGGCCGGGTCGGCCAGGTCGAAGATGGCCAGCACGTGGTCGGTGAAGCCGTCGAAATGGCAGGACGCGTAGGCGTAGCGCCCGCCGACCCACCAGATGCGGTGCAGGCCGATGCCGTCCACGGGGCAGAAGCCGATCTGGCGCGGTGCCGCCGGGTCGGCGAGGTCGAACACGCGCAGCCCGGCGGTGAACCCCCGCTCCCGCCGGGTGAAGCTGTCGGCGAGCGGGGCGGTGAAATAGTCCGCCTGGTCGGCATAGCTCTGCATGGCCCAGATGTTGGCGGAGTTGGTGGCCAGCAGGATGCCGTCATGCACCTGGATGTGGTGGGACCGCGTGTTCGGCGGGCAGGCAACGAAGCCCACGGCACGGGGGGCGCGCGGGTCACGCACGTCCAGCACGGTGATCCCGTCGCTGAACATGTGCCCGACATAGGCGTAGCCGGCGTGCAGCATCACTTGCACGCCGTCCGGCCGGTCCCCCATGTCGGAGTGGCCGATGATCCGCAGGTTCGCGCTGGCGGAGAGCGGCGGCGCGATCATTTGCCCCAGATCGCCTTGTAGTGGTCGCGGTAGCCGTTATCCGGGTCGAAATGGTTGTTGGCGCCGCCGTCCTGGCCGACGTTGTCGTGCGTGACCAGGTGGACGGCGGTCACGTAGCCGCTCCAGGGCGCACCGGCGAAGGCGCGGTTCAGCTCGTCCACCGCCATCCAGCCCTGCAGGTTCAGCGGTTCCGGCACCGTCGCCGCCTGGTATTGCCCGGCCTTGATGCGGCCATACGCCGACACGCTGCCGTCGCCGCCCGACACCAGCAGCGGCGGACCCTCCGGACCTGCGCCGGCCGCCCGCAAGGCGGGGATGGCGAAGTCGAAATACAGGTCGTTGATCGCCAGCATCCAGGTGAGCTTGCCCGAGAAGCGCTGCATCAGCGAGGCGGTCAGCGGCGTGACGCGGGTGGACGTTTCGACGATGGGGATCACGTCGAACGACAGCACCGCGCAGCCGGCGCAGGCCTCGATCCGCTGGCGCATCAGGTCGCCCTTGGTGCGGCCGATCAACGTCTCGCTGTTGCGCATGATGGCGACCTGGGCGTGACCGTCGGACTTGGCGATGACGTAGTCGGCGGCGGTCAGGGCGATCTGTTCCGGCGGGGTGGTGATGTTGGCGAATACCGCCGGGCTGTCGATCGGGCCGGGCTTGGGGCCGGAATGCCAGCCTACAATCTTGATGCCGAGTTCGGTGGCGCGCTGGATGGTGGCACGCTGCCCGACCGCGTCGATGGTGCCGAGCACGATGCCGTCCGGGCGCAGCGCCATGGCCTGGCCGATCGCCGCGGTCTGCTGCGGGACGGAGCCTTGGCCGTCGATGATCTTGAACGTCCAGCCGATCGCGGCCGCCGCCTCCTCGACGCCGGCGCCGACGCCGAGCGCGCCGCCGTTCCGCTGGTCGGCGGAGATATAGATGATGGTCTTGCCCGCCTGCGCTTTCGGCCCGGTGGTGGGCCCGTCCCATTTGTTGGCAGGCGCGGTTGCGGCGGCGATGCGGGCGCCCGCCTCGGCCAGCACGTCCTGCGCGCGGGCAGGACGGGTGACGGCGGCAGCGAGCAGCGCCGCACAGAGGATAAACCGGGTGGGCCGCATCATGGCAGAGAGTCCTTCCTGCTTGTTTTCACGCCGCCTTGTCGACGGCTTCGAGTTGCGGCGCCGCGCCGGCGGCCCCGCGGGACACCCGCATGCGACGGCGCGCCGCCCAGCCGGCCATGCCGACGGCGAGCACCAAGGTGGCGCCGTTAAAGAGTGGCTCCACGTAGAATGCGCCGCCCATCTGCTCGATGCCGGAGATGCCGACCGCCAGGATCAGCACGGCGATGACGGTGCCCCAGACGTTGACCCGGCCCGGCCGCACCGTGGTCGCGCCCAGCAAGGCCCCAACGAAGGCCGGCAACAGGAACTCCTGCCCCACATTGCTCTGCCCGACCTGGATCCGCGCCGCGAGCAGCAGCGAGGCCACGGCGGTGATGATGCCGGAGACGCAGAAGGCGCCGATGACGTAGCGGTTGACGCGGATTCCGGTCAGCTCCGCCGTGCGCTCGTTTGCCCCGATGACATAGAGGTAGCGGCCGACGGGTAGGTATTCGAAGGCGACCCACATGATGCCGGCCAGAACCAGCAGCAGCACCGCGGACAGCGGGATGCCCAGCAGGCGCGTGCTGTCCAGAGCGGTGAAGCCGCTGGGGATGTCGCCGATGATCTGCTCGCCGCCGGTGTACCAACCGGCCAGCCCGTAGGCGACGGTGCCTACGCCGAGCGTCGCGATGAAGCTGTCGATCTTGGCGAAGCGCACCAGCACGCCGTTCAGCAGCCCGATCGCCAGCCCGATGCCCAGCACCAGCAGGCACACCAGCGGCCAGGGCATGCCGCCCACGATCAGCCCGATGGTCAGCGAATGCAGCAGGCTGACCATGAAGCCGACCGACAGATCGAACTGGTTGGCCGAGATGACCGTCATCTCCGCCAGCGCCAGGAACGCCACGATGGACTTGTCGGACAGGATCGACTGCACCGTCAGCATCGACGGGAACGTGCGTGGCAACAGGAACGAGAACAGCAGGATCAGCGCCACCGTCAGCAGCAGCAGCGCGTGGTTGGCCAGCAGCTTGAAGGCGGTGCCCCGGGTTTCAGCCATCGATGCGCTCCTTGATTGCAACCGCCGCACGGCCGGCCGGCATGCCGCCGCCGCACGCGGCGATCAGCGCGGATGGGGTGAGCGCGTCGCCCGCCAATTCCCCGGCGACCCGGCCGCGGTCGAAAATCAGCGCGCGGTGGCAGATGGCGGCCACTTCCTCGAAATCGGTCGAGACCACGATCACCCCGTTGCCCGCCGCCGCGTGCCGGTCCAGCAGGGCGTAAATGTCGGCCTTGGCGCCCACGTCGACGCCCATCGTCGGCTCCTCCAGCACCAGCACCGCGATGCCGCCGCCCAGCCAGCGGGACAGCACAACCTTCTGCTGGTTGCCGCCGCTGAAGGTGGCGATGGCCGGCTCCGTGAGCAGCGGGCGGGCACCGACGGTGCGCAGGCGCACGAGCGCCTGGGCGGCCTCCTGATCCTCGCGCAAGGGCGAAAACACGCCGCGCCGCTCGACGGCCGGGTTGACGAATAGGTTCTCCCGCACGGCGAGCGGCATGGCGAGGCTTTCCTCCTGCCGCTTGCTGGATACGAAGGCGATGCCGATACGAACCGCCTCGGCCGGCGTCCGAGGGTCGATCGGGTCGCCGCGAAGCTGGAGCGTGCCGGCGGCCAGCGGCAGGATGCCGCAGATGGCGCGGCCCAGCGGCTCCTGCCCGGCGCCGCGCAGGCCGGCGAAACCCACGATCTCCCCCGGACGCAACTCGAAGCCGATCGGGCCGGCATCCTCGGTGACCAGGCCCTCTCCGGCGAGCAAGGGCCGAGCGGCCGCCACCGGCTTGCGGCGGGCTAGGCCGAGCGGGGTCCGTCCGACGATCAGTTCCACCAGTTCGGCCGGCGTAGTCTCGGCGACCGGCCGGGTGGCGACCCGGCGGCCGTCCCGCATGACGGTGACGCGGTCAGCAATACGGAACACCTCGTCCAGCCGGTGGCTGACATAGACCATGCCGCCGCCGGCTGCGCGCAACCGGTCGAGCACGGTGAACAGCCGCTCGACTTCGGCGGCGGGGAGGCTGGCCGTGGGCTCGTCCAAGACGATGGCCTCGGCCGAGGTGGCAAGGGCGCGTGCGATGGCGACGACGGACTTGTCCGTCCGGGACAAGTCGGCGACGGGGGTTGCCGGGTCGATCGGGCAGCCGACCTGCGCGAGGGCGCGCTGGGCCTGGGCGGTCACGGCAGGCCAATCCACCAGATGCAGGCGGGTGCGCGGATAGCCGGCGGCGAGCGCGATGTTTTCCGCGACACTCATCCACTCGACGAGGCCGAGGTCCTGATGAATGAAGGCGACGGGGAGGCGGTCCGAAATAGGATCCACCAGGACATCGTGGATGCGGACTTCGCCGGCATCCGCGCGGTGCACACCGGCCAGGATTTTGATGAGCGTCGACTTGCCGGCGCCGTTGCCCCCGAGCAGCGCGTGGACCTCACCGGGCCGGACGTCGAAATCCACGCCGTCGACGGCACGGGTGCCGCCGAACGCCTTGACGATGCCGGTCATGGCGATGATGGACGCCAGAGTGATCCTCCCGCTCGGCAGTTTTTCCGCCGTTGCGAGGGAGCCTGGGCCGTCTCAGAATCACAGGCAAGCGAAAATGCATTTTTTTGGCGCTCGATTTCGTCATGCGGACTGGTCCACGTTTAGATCCGGTCTGATTTCGCAACGTTTTCTCTGGCTCGCGATTTGATGGCGCGGCATGTTCGCGGAACGTCCGGGGCGTCGGCCGAGGACGCTGCAAGCAACAAGGAAGCGGGGAACGACCGGGACCGACCACTACGAAAACCTCGTCATCGGCAGCGGTGAAGGCGGCAAGTACCTGGCGTGGCATCTGGCCCGGTCCGGCGAGCGAACGGCATTGGTCGAACGCAAGCTGATCGGCGGCTCGTGTCCGAACACCAATTGCCTGCCGAGCAAGAACGAGATCTGGAGCGCCAAGGGGACATCGCCAAGCGTCGCTTGACGCTGCCGGGCCGTGGCTCATAGCGTCCCGCAACAAGAAAACTGGGGACACGGCCATGGGACGGAGCGACATCGGAAGGCGGGGCCTTTTAGGCCGCGGCGCGATGCTGGTTGGCGGTGCGCTTGCAGCCCCGGCGATCATCGGCCATGCGCGGGCCCAGGGCCGTACGCTGAAGATGACGCTGGCTGACAGCGTCTCGAACCCGGTCTATGACGTGTGCCTGAAATTCGCTGCCGACGTGAAGGCGCGAACCAACGGAGCACTGGACATTCAGGTGTATGGCGCCGGGCAGCTCGGCAGCCAGGTGAACGCACTCACCGGACTGCAGACCGGAATCATCGATTTCGTTGCGCACACGACCGGTTACATCGAGACGATCTTCCCCAAGGTTGCGGTACTGGATCTACCCTACGTCTTCCGCGATGCGGCGACGGCCGAGCGAGTGCTGGACGGGCCGGTGGGCGAGGAACTGTTCAAGCCGTTCCCGGAGCGGCAGGTGTATGGTCTGTGCTGGGGGCATTGGGGCTGGCGCCCCGTGTCGTCGACCGTCACCAAGCCACTGGTCGAACCCGCAGATATGAACGGGCTCAAGATCCGTATCCAACCCGGCGCGATCTATGCCGAGACCTACAAGCAGTGCGGCGCGATCCCGGTCGCCATCGACATCACCGAGGTCTACGTCGCCATGTCGCAAGGCGCGGTGCAGGCGATCGAGACGCCGCTGATCTCGATGGTCGCCAACAAGATGCAGGAGATCGTCAAGGTCACCAGCGAGACGAACTTCGTCTACAACGCGGGCGCGCTGATGGTGAGCAAGCGGCGGTTCGACGCTTTTCCGGCCGACCAGCAGAAGGCGGTGCGGGACGCGGCGAAGGCGATGTCGGTCTACTGGCGTGCCGATGTTGCGACCGCGACGGCGCGGGCGGCGGAGACGATGAAGCAGGCCGGAGTCGTGATCGCGCCGGTCGACATCGACGCCTACGTGAAGGCGACGCGGCCGATCTACGACAAGTTCCGGCCCGTCATCGGGGCGGATCTGGTGGACGAGGTGCTGAAGCAAACCGGCACCGCCTGAACCGATGGTCACGCTCGCAGACGACGCCGCGCTCATCGCGCTGGCACCCCGGCAGGGAGTGCTGCGTGGTGCGCTCGGGCGCGCCTGCGGCGGGTTGGAGGCGGCGGCACGCGCGACCGCGGCTGCGGCGTTGCTCATCGAGTTGGTGATCATCCTCGTCGACGTGTTCCAGCGTGAACTGCTGCACGCCTCGTTCCTGTGGGACGACGAGGCGTCGAAGATGACGCTATCCGCCATCGCCTTCATCGGTGGCGCGGCGGCGTATCGCGGCGGGCAGCATACCTCCATCCGGCTGTTCCTGGAGCTGATGCCGGTGCGTGTGCGGGCGTTCGTCCTCGCGACCTTCGAGTGGGTGGTGGTGGCGACGACGATGCTGGCCGCGTGGCAGGCGCTGGGCCTGATCGGCGACAACTGGGAGAACGCGACGCCGATCCTGCAGGTGAGCACGGGATGGTACGGCGTGCCGCTGCCGATCGGAATGGGGCTGATCACCCTGTTCGCGCTCGAGCGGCTGGCCCTGCGCACGCCGCCCCTGATCGCAGTGGCATCGCTGGTGCTGGTCGCGGCGCTCGTGGCAGGGTTCTGGGCGGTCGACGTGACGGGGTTCTTCGGAGCGCGGCCCGATCTGTCGTTGGCCGTCATGATCGCGCTGTTCCTGGGCGCGGTGCTGCTCGGGTTGCCGGTGAGCTTCGCGATGCTGCTCAGCACGCTGGTCTACCTGCAGGTCACCGATGCCGCACCGTTCATTGCGGTGCCACAGAACATGATCGACGGCACCGGCAACTTCATCCTGCTTGCTCTGCCGTTCTTCATCTTCGCCGGCCTCATCATGGAGCGCGGCGGGATCAGCCTTCGCCTGGTGCGCTTCGCGATGGCGCTGGTGGGGCGGGCGCGGGGCGGGCTGCTGCAGGTGATCGTGGTGACCATCTACATGGTCAGCGGGATTTCCGGCTCGAAGGTGGCCGACGTCGCGGCCGTCGGATCGGTGATGCGGGGCGAGTTGCGGCGGCGAGGCTACCGGCCGGAGCAGGGGGCAGCGGCCTTGGCGGCCTCCGCGGCCATGGCGGAGACGATCCCACCGTCCATTGCGATGCTGGTGCTGGGGTCGGTGACGCCGATCTCGATCGGGACGCTGTTCGTCGCCGGGCTGCTGCCGGCCGCGGTGATCGCGGCGTGCCTGATGCTGCTGATCTGGGCGCGGTCCAAGCGGATCGACGACACGGCGGAGGCGGCCGGCGTATCGCGGCTGGCGGCGATCCCGTCGGCCATCCTGCCGCTCGCCATGCCGGTGATGATGGTGTCCGGCATCCGCTTCGGCATTGCCACCCCCACCGAGGTGTCGACCTTCGCGGTCGTCTACGGGCTGCTGCTCGCGATGGTCATCTATCGGGAGCAGCGGATCGGCCGGGTCTTCGCGTTGGCGATGGAGTGCGCGGGGACGGCGGGCATGGTGCTGTTCGTGCTCGCGTCCGCGTCGTCGTTCGCCTGGACACTGACGGCGGCAAACTTGCCGCAGCACCTGGTGACCCTGCTCGACCAGTCCGGGCGAAACCCCTACGTGTTCCTGGCCGGCTCGATCCTGCTGCTGATCGTGATCGGCACGCTGCTCGAGGGATTGCCGGCGCTGATCATTCTGGCCCCGCTATTGATGCCGATCGCCGTGCAACTCGGCATCAACGGCGTGCAGTATGCGACGGTGCTGATCCTGGCGATGGGGGTCGGCGCTTTCATGCCGCCGGTCGGGATCGGGTTCTACGTCGCGTGTGCAGTCGCGGAGGCGCGGGTCGAGGTCGCGGCAAGGACGATGGTGCCGTACTTGGTCGTGCTGGTGCTGGCGATTGCATTGATCGCGTTCGTCCCCTGGATCACGCTCGCGATCCCCCGCGCGCTCGGCAGCCCGCTGTGAGGGGGCATCCGGACCACCACGCGGGAATATCGTAGACGCGCTGGCAACAATCCGGGCCTCGCGCGTAGAAGTGGCATGAACCCGCTCGTGCAAGACACCGGCTCGCCGCCCATTCCCGAAGTGCAGGCTTGGGGGCGAGCCTATGGCGGCGAGCGCGGCCCGTTGATCGACCTCTGCCAGGCGGTCCCGGGCTATGCGCCGCACCCCGATCTGCTCCACCACCTCGGTGCCGCCGCTGCCGACCCGCTATGCGCCAAATACGGCTTCATCACCGGTGACCCGGCGTTGCGGGACGCCTATGCCGCCGAGTCCGGCGTGTCGGCCGGGCGCGTGCTGATCACCGCCGGCTGCAACCAGGCGTTCTTCACCGCGCTGCTGACCCTGGTTCCGCGCGGCGCCGCCGTGTTGCTGCCGACGCCCTGGTACTACAACCACAAGATGACCTGCGACATGCTCGGGCTCGAGGCGCGTGCCCTGCCGACCTCGGCAGCCGATGGGTTCATCCCGGATCCGGAGCGGGCGGCGCAACTGATGGCGGGGGTTGCGGCCGTCGTCCTGATCACCCCCAACAATCCGACCGGCGCCATCTACCCGGCCGCCATCGTCGAGCGGTTCGCGGATCTGTGCCGCCAGCACGGCGCCACCCTGATGCTGGACGAGACGTATCGCGACTTCCTGCCGGACGGCGCCGAGTACGCTCCGCCCGATGACGCCGTTCGGCTCTATTCCTTCTCTAAGTCGTATGCCGTGCCGGGCCATCGCATCGGCGCCCTCACTTTGCCCGAGGCGGCCGTTCCGCAGGCGATGAAGGTGCTGGACTGCATGACCATTTGTCCGCAGCGCCCGGCGCAGCAGGCCCTGGCCTGGGCGATCCCGGCCCTGCGCGACTGGCGGCAGCAAAACCGCCTGGAGATGGTGGCGCGCGCCGCAACCCTGCGCCGCGGCCTGGCCGGCTTGCCCGCCTGGCGGATCGACTCGCTCGGGGCCTATTTCGCCTATGTCCGGCACCCGTTCGCCGGTGTGTCAGCCTGGACAATCGCCGAACGCCTGGCCCGGGACCACGGGGTGCTGCTGCTGCCGGCCCCTGCATTCGCCGGGTCGGAGGATCACCTGCGGGTCTCGTTCGCCAACGTCGACTCCGCCGGCATCGAGCGCCTGGTGGAGCGGTTGGCGGGTGTGCCGACCGGCGCCCTGGCCGCGTGAGGATCCTCGCCCTCGGCCAGCACATCTACCTTGGCGACCTCTATCTCAGCCTGATGCGGGAGGGCCATGAAGTCCGCGTCCATGCGGCCGCTTCGCGCCAGGCGTTCGGCGGGATGATCGAACCGGTGGCGGACTGGCGCGACCACCTCGCCTGGGTCGGCACCGACGGCATCATCCTGTTCGAAGGCGTGGACCGGGGCACGCTGCAGGACGCATTGCGGGCGGACGGTTATCGCGTTGTCGGCGGCAGTGCGCTCGGCGACCGGTTGGAACGGGATCGCGCCTATGGCCAATCCGTGCTCGCCGGGGCCGGGCTGCCGACGGCGTGGAGCCAGGCCTTCGACACGGCCCAGTCGGCGCTGACCTGGCTCGACGTGAATCCCGGCCGCTACGTGCTCAAGCACGATGCGGGCGACGCCACCTTTGTCGGCGAACACCCGGCGGGTGCCGACGTCGCCTTCATGCTCCGCCGCACTCTGGGCTCCGGCCGCGTGCTGTTGATGGAGCGGCTGGAGGGCGTGGAAGTCGGCATCGGTGCTTATTTCGACGGGCACCAGTTCCTGCAGCCCGCCTGCATCGACTTCGAACACAAGCGCTTCTTCCCCGGCGACCTCGGCGAGATGACCGGCGAGATGGGTACGCTCGCCTCCTTCGAGGGCGCCGAGCGTCTGTTTGCGGCGACGCTGGGCCGGGTCGCCCCGCTGCTGCAACGGGCCGGGCATGTCGGCTACGTCAACCTGAACCTGATGCTCGACGAGCGTGGCCCGTTTCCGCTCGAATTCACCTGCCGCTTCGGCAACCCGGGCTTCGCCGTGCTGGCCGCCATGCAGCCGGACGGCTGGGGCGATCTGCTGGAACGCATGGCGCGCGGCGCCGGCGGGCGATTCCGCACCCTGCCCGGTTGGGCTGTCGCCATCGTGCTCACCGTGCCGCCGTTTCCGGCCTGGACCGAGCACGCCGAGCCGGCCACCGATCCGCCGCTATTCTTCCTGCGTGAGCCGGACGCGGCCGAGCAGGCCCACTACCACTTCGTCGACATGCGTCTCGAGGGCGGCCAACGCTTCGTCCACCGACGCTCCGGTCACGCCATGATCGTGACCGGAACCGGGCCCGACGTGATCTCCGCGCAGGAGGCTGCGCGCGCACGGGCCACCAACGTGGTCGCGCCTGAACTACGCTGGCGCGCCGATATCGGCGACCGTTACCTGCGAGGCGAGGGAGCTCGATTGGACCGGCTGGGCTGGCGGGGACCATAGGAGGCGTGTGAGACGAGGCGCGCCGTCCTACCGAGTTCACTCCGCCCCGGCGAGTTCACCATGGCGGTCGAACGTCACGCTGCCGCCGCGCAATGTCAGGTCGGCCTGTGTCGTTCGCACATCCTCCGGCGTGGCATCGAACACGTCGCGCGACAGAACTGCGAGATCGGCGAATTGGCCAACCTCCAGCGTGCCGCGCCGGTCCTCGGCGAACTGCGTGTAGGCGCCGCACCAGGTATAGCAATGCACCGCCTCCGCCGCGGTGAGGCACTGGTCGGCGCCGACCACGGTGCCGCGCACCGTCTTGCGTGTCATCATCGTGTAGAGGTTGGCGAACGGATCCACGGTGCAGACCGGGCTGTCCGACGAGGCGGCGGGATGATGCCCCTCGTCCAGCCAGGTCCGCATCGGGTAGGACGCTTCGGCCCGCGCCCGGCCCAGCACCTTTAGGTAGACATCGCCGAACTCGTAGATGAACACCGGCTGTGGCACCGGCAGGATACCGCTCGCCTTCATGCGGCGGCGCTGGTTGGCGTTCAGAAAGCCGCAATGCTCGATCCGGTGACGCCGCCCCAGCACCGGCATGTCGGCGGTATCGGCGGCCTCCATGCCGGACAACACCTGCTCGATCGCCGCATCGCCGATGGCGTGGATGTCGAGCTGCCAGCCCTGCCGGTGGTAGCGTGCCAGCATCTCGTGCTGGGCCTCGTCGGGGAAGCAGAAGATGCCGGTGCCGCCGCCCTGCGAGGCCTCGTACGGATCGAAGAACGCCGCCGTCAACCCGCCCGCCGACCCGTCGGCGAAGGTCTTCACCGCGCCCCAGGCCAGCATGTCGTCGGTCGTGTCGGGACGTAGCCCGGCATCCCAGGCCTGGGTGGCGATGCCCTCCGGATTGCCGGCCAGCACCTGCCACATGCGCTGCATCAGCCGGCCCTCGGACAACGCGCGGCGATAGGCGCCGATCTCCGCCATGCCGCCGGTCATGCCGCCGGTCATGCCGACATTCATGTCGCTGGCGGAGGCGAAGCCGCGCGCGGCCAGGTCGCGGCCAGCCGCTTCGATGGCATCGACCATCGCGCTTTCGGTCGGCTCCGGCACATGCTGGGTGACCAGCCGCTGCGCGCGTTCCTGCAACAGCCCGGTGAGTTGCCCGTCGCGCCGCTCGATCGCGCCGCCATCGGGCGAGGGCGTGTTGTGGCCGACCATGGCGAGGCGCAGCGCGGCGGTGCTGGCGACGCCCATATGGCCGCAGGTGCGCACGATGTAGACGGGGTTGTCCGGGGCGGCGCGTTGCAGTTCCTCGGACGTGGGATGGCGGCCGACGTCCAGCACCAGATGGTCGTAGCCGCGCCCGATCACCCAATCGCCACGGGGTGTTGCCTTGGCCGCCACCGAGATACGGCGCAGCAACTCATCGAGTGTTTGCACGCCATCGTCCGGCCTTAAATTCGCCCGGCGAAGGCCGAGCCCGTAGGACAGCAGGTGCATGTGCGCCTCGTTGAACGCAGGGATCGCCACGCGGCCGCCGAGGTCCAGGCGCCGGACACCGGACGGGGCTACGTCTTCCACGTCCTGCAGCGAACCGACCGCGCTGACGCGCCCATCCCGCAGCAGCACCGCCTCCGCAAATCCCCCCGCCCGGCCGCGAAACACGCGACCGCCCGTGATCAGCACATCCGTCACCATCGCTGCCGCCATTCCTGCACCCATTCCTGCCAATGCAAACCTCAGGCCGTTCGGAGCCGCGTGCCTTCCTTTGGCCGTAAGTGCGCTCTAGGCGGCCAGCGGTTCATCATTGGGAACTCGACGATGACGATTGCCGCCACGACGCAAGATGCCGCCAACCCGTCTTGGGGTGTGCAACCAGACCTCGTCAGCCTCTGGGCACCGGCGGTCGAGCATGTCGAGATCCTCGTCCAAGGCAGCGCCCCGGTTGCCATGCAGGCTTCGGCCGAGGGCTGGCACACCGCCCACACTTCCTTGCCCCCTGACAGCATTTACCGCTTCTCATGCAACGGCACATCGGTTCCCGACCCGGCCTCGCGCTGCCAGCCCGAGGGCGCGGACGGCTGGTCCGAAGTGACTAACCCCGAGGCGTATCGCTGGTCCGATCAGACCTGGACGGGACGGCCCTGGCGGGAGACCGTGCTGTACGAATTGCATCTCGGCACGTTCTCGCGGGAAGGAACCTTTCTCGGCGCGATCGGCCATTTGGACCACCTTGCGGCACTCGGCGTGACGATGATCGAGCTGATGCCGGTGAGCACGTTCCCCGGCTCCCGGAACTGGGGCTATGACGGCGTGCTGCCATACGCGCCGCATCACGGCTACGGCCGGCCCGACGACCTCAAGCGCCTGGTGGACGAGTGTCATCAGCGTGGCATCTCGGTCGTGCTCGATGTCGTCTACAACCATTTCGGCCCGGCTTCGAACGACATCCCGGACTACGCGCCTGGCTTCTTCACCGACCGGCACCACACGCCCTGGGGCGGCGCCATCGACTTCGACGGTGCGCACGCGCAACCCGTGCGGGAATTCTTCATCCAGAACGCCATCTACTGGATCGAGCAATTCCACATGGACGGATTGCGCCTAGACGCGGTCCAGGCAGTCTTCGATGACAGCCCCGAGCACATCCTGGACGAACTGGCGCGCCGGGTGCGTGCCGCCACGCCGGGCCGCATCGTTCACCTGACCCTGGAGAACGACAACAACGACGCAAGATGGCTCTCGCAAGGAACGAAGTACGAGGCGCAGTGGAACGACGACTTCCATCATGTCATGCGCGTGCTCGTGGCCCAACGCCGTGATGGCTATTATGTCGATTACACCGACGCGCCGCTGCGGCGGCTCGGGCTGGCGTTGACGGAAGGATTTTCCTATCAGGGCGAGGAGTCGACCCATCGTCCAGGGCTGCACCGCGGGACGCCGTCCGCGTATCTGCCGCCAACGGCGTTCATCAACTTCCTGCAGAACCACGACCAGGTCGGCAACACGCCGTTCGGCAAGCGGCTGACCGCCTTGGCGCCGGAGGCAGCGGTTCGCCTCGGCACCGCCATCCTGTTGCTGGCGCCCGGCATCCCCATGCTTTTCATGGGGCAGGAGTGGGGCTCGGCCCGGCCGTTCGACTATTTCTGCGACTATCCTCCGGCGCTGGCGGATATGGTGCGCAACGGACGGCGCGAGGAGTTCAGCCATCTGCCCGAGTTCGCCGATCCGGACACGTTGAAGCTTTTGGCTGACCCGAATGCAGCGTCGACACGCGACGGTTCGGTTTTGGATTGGGAGGCCTTGGACGCCCCGGAGCATGCCGCCTGGCTGGCACTGCATCGCGAGCTCCTGGATGTAAGGCGCGAGGCTGTCATCCCATTGTTGGAACGGATGGCAGGCTCGGCCGGATCCTTTCGCATCTTGGAAACGAGCGACGCGCAGGGTGCTGGCGCGTTGGAGGCGGCGTGGAACCTGACCGACGGGAGGCGCTTGTTGATGACGGCCAATCTTTCGGGCGGTGCCGTCGCTTGGCAGGAGCCAGCCGGCGAGAGATTGTTCAGCTTGACGGGGACCACGACGGCCTCCGAACTCCCGGCGTGGGGGCTGGTGCTAACGCTGCAACCGCCGGCGTTGGCTACGGGCAGATGAACCTGGTTCCCCCCGGGGCGCGGAAGCAGCCGACCGATTGCGGGATGAAGTGCTTCGGGAGCCACAGAATGACGTCCGGTGCGAAGATCGTGAAGACGATGGTGACGAGAAAAACCACGTAGATCGGCAGGCTCGCCCGCAATGCACTGGCGAACCGGACGCCCACGAATTTGGACGCCATCAGCAGCACCAGCCCGTACGGCGGCGTGATCAGACCGAAGGCGAGCGTCTCGATCAGCAGCACGCCCATGTGGACGGGATTGATGTTGCCGCTCTCGGTCAGGCTCACCACCACGGGCATGAAGATGATGATGGTAGGGATCGGCTCGATGAAGTCGCCCACCACGGTGAACAGCAGCACAAGGCACAGCATGATCAAATGCGGGTCGGTGCCCGCCACCTGCGTCAGCCAGTCCGACACCACCATCGGCCCGCGCAAATAGGCCAGCAGCCAACCGAAGGCAGCGGCCGCTGCGATGGTGATCAGCGGCAGCGAGTAGATCAGCCCGGCCTGGCAGAAATCGCTCGCCAAATGGCGTAGGTGGCCGCGGTTCAGCGCCGGGATGACCACGACGATGATCCAGACCACCGCCACCACTCCTGCCTCGGTGGGCGTGAACCAGCCGGTCAGGATGCCGCCCAGTAGGATGACGGGGATCATCAGCGGCAGCACAGCCCGGCTGCCCGCACGGCCGATCTCGAGCAGGCTGGCGCGGCGGCGGCGGATGCCGGCGGGGCCGAACAGATAGCAGTGCAGCATCAGGCCGAGGCCGATCATCAGGCCCGGCAGCATCCCTGCCAGGAACAGCCCGGCGATCGACACGTTGCCGACCGCACCATACACCACCGCCGTAATGGAGGGCGGCACCAGCACCGCGATGGTGGACGCCGCCGCCACCAGTGCCGCGGTGAACGGCGCGGTGTAGCCGTCGCGCTGCATCGGCTGGCCCAGCGTGCGGCTGAGCACCGCCACGTCGGCGGTCGCCGAGCCGGACATGCCGGAAAAGAACATGCTGAACACCGCCACCACCTGGCCGAGCCCGCCGCGGATGTGGCCCACCAGCGCCTGCGACAAATCCGCGATGCGGATCACCACGTTGGCCGAGGTCATCAGTTCGCCCACCAGCAGGAAGAACGGCACGGCAAGCAGCGCCTCGGAATCGACGCCGTTGAACATCTGCTGGATGATCGCCGGCAGCGCCACGTCGGTGAAGGCCGCCCCCACCAGCACGCCCGCCATCAGCGCGAAGGCCACCGGTACCCCGGCGTAGCCCAGGCCCAGGAACAGCGCGATCATCACGCCGAGGATCGCCGTGTTGCTCACGTGTCAGGCGGCGGTGATGGGCTGCGTATGCGGCGCTGCGCTTTCGAAGCCGTTGCGGCAGCCCTGCACCATGCCCTCCAGCGCAAACAGCGCGATCAGCGCGCCGGACAGTGGGATTGCGGCGTACAGCGAAGCGATCGGCGTCATCGAGGGCATGCGGAAGCTGCTGAAGCCGCCCAGGAAGTTACGGTAGCCGAACACCACCATGCAGAGCGCCACCGCCAGCACGACGCCACGGATGGTCAGTTCGAGCAGCAGGCGGGGGGCGCCGTGCAGCGCATCCGCCGCGGCCGTCAGGGTCAGGTGCTCGTTGCGGCGCGTGGCAACGGCGGCGCCGATGAAGATGCCGTAGATGAAGAACGTATCCGTCACCTCCTGCGCCGAACGCAGCGGGTGCCCGGCGAGGCGGGTGAGGATGTCGAGCAGCACCGTGAAGCTGAACCCGAACAGCGTCAGGCCGCACAGCGCCATCAGCACGCGCTCCAGCGGGTCGAGTGCGCGCCAGGTGAGCGAGCGGGTTGTGCTCACCCCCGCACGGCGCGGCTGAGGCGTAGGACTTCCACCGCGTGGGGGCCGAGCTTGGCGGCGATGGCGTCCTCGAGCGGGACGGCGATCTTGATGAAGCCGCTGGTATCCACCTCGACGAACTTGACGCCCAGCGCGGTCAGCCGGGTGCGCGCCTTGTGCTCCAGTTCGATCGCGCGGGGCGGTTCGACCTTTGCGACCTCGTCGGCGGCACCCTGCACCCAGCCCTTCTGCTCGGCCGACAGGGTCTGCCACAGCTTGTCGCTGACCCAGAGCACGTTGTCGTTCGCCTCGTGGTTGGACATCGAGACGACGGGGGCGACTTCGTAGTGCTTGCTGGCCGCGTAGACGTCGAGCCCGTTCTCCGCGAGCTGCACCACCCCGGTCTGCAGCGAGGTGTAGACGCTGCCGAACGGCATGTGCACGGTTTGCGCGCCATAGGCGGCGAACAGTTCGTCCTCCGTCGCGGTGGCCTGCACCCGGACCTTCACGTCCTTGAGGTCCTCCACGCGGTGGATCTCCCGGGTGGCGCCGTAGAACTCGCGCAAGCCGAGCGTGCCGAGGGCGAGGGCGTGGGCGCCGGTGACGGTGTCGTCGAACATCTTGCGCACGGCCGCGACCAGCGCCGGGTCGCTGACCGACTTGATCAGGATTGCCTCGGTCGGGAACAGATAGTGCAGCGACAGCACCCCGGCCTCGGGTGAGAGGGTGGCGGAGTTGGCGGTGCTGACGATGATGAAGTCGATGTCGCCGCTCTTGACCAGTTGCAGCTCCTGCGGCTCGCTGCCGAGCTGGGCGGCGGGGAACTGGTCGATCGCCATGGTGCCGTGGCTGAGCTCGGACAGCTTGGCCGCGAAGGTGTCGGCCGCGATGCCGAAGCCGGTGGAATGCGGCTGCTCGTAGGCGAAGCGATAATGCTTGGTCTGGGCGGTCGCGGTCGTGGCCCAGAGGGCCAGAACAGCGGCGATGGCAGCCGGCGTCGCAAAGTGGCGCGTCATTTTCGTTCCCCCGGACCACGCTCTTCGGCGCGGTTTTCATTACGGAGTGAAACAGGAAGTTGGGCCGCTGAGAAGCGAATTCTAACTGACGGTCCGGATCACATTTCCTGCCGGACTTGCGCATGGGCGAGGATGGCGAACAGCCCAGTTCCGCCGACGATATTGCCCACCAACGCAGGAAGTATGAGGTTGCCGATCGCGTGGCCCAGCCCGATCTGGCCGTCGAAGACAAGGAGAAAGGCTTCGGCGCTGCCCGCCACCACGTGAGGGAAATCGCCGAGCGCGATGGCATAGGTGAGTACGAACACGATCCAGAAATCGCCTTCAGCGACACCCGCGCGGATCCACGCGATCGAGGCGATCAGGAACCCGGCCGGGATACCCTGAAGCAGCATGTCCAGTGGCGCCCGGTGGAGCAGCGTGCCCGAGGCTTCGAGCATCGAGGCCGTCAGGTCCCGGCCCATCACATGGACGTAGACCGTGATCGCCGCCGCAAGACTGGTACCGAGCATGTTGGCGATGAAAACGACCACCCAGAGCCGCGCCGTCACGCCCAGTTTGGACCAGTCTGGTGCGGCCATGTTGGGGAGCACGGTGACGATCGTCTGCTCGGTGAAGAGCTGCATCCGCCCTAGGATCACCATCAGGAACCCAAGCGTGTAACCGAGGTCGCAGATGGCCTGCCGCATGGGCATGTCGGCGGGTGACTTGTGGAGCAAGGCTCCTTCGAAGGCCACGGAGGCCATCATGGTAATTCCCGCCGCGACACCCGACCAGAACAGCGATCCGATCGGACGGCTCAATTCCTCGTCACCCTGCCGTCTCACCACCTCATAGATGATGCGAGCCCGGGGCGCGGAGAGCTCGACGACGTCCGTCTTCTCGGCTTCGGTCATTCCATCCTGGCGAGCACCGGACATGTCACCCAACCTCCAAACGGTCGCGCCGTTCCTGTTCGAGCGTCCCGCTCAGCGACTGGACAGTGCACTCAGAATGAGTCGTTACTCGCTAGCGGGAAGAAGACCGCGGCTTCGTCGAAAGGTTGCTCAACGATGGCAGAACGTCGATCGGGATGTGCCGCTCCTTGCCCCCAAGGCGTCCAGTGAGCGAGCGCATCGCAGTCCGACGAATCAAGCCGCCTTTCATCATAATCTGCGTCCTGGTTCTGACCGTGGCTGGGATCTACGGCTACTCGCATCATCGAGTCCCCGAGGGTCCACCCGCCGGGCCGCCTCTGCAGTCGGCCAATCTCGTGATGCAGGATCACGACGACGGTAGTATCTCCGTCTTCAACGCGGCCGATCACGCGTTGGTGGACGTGGTGCCGCCGGCCACCAATGGGTTCCTTCGGGTCGTGCTCGCCGGGTTGGTGCGGGAGCGGCGGCGCGAAGGCGAGGGCTCGCCCGCTATCGCGTTTCATCTCGCCCGCTGGCCGGATGGGCGGCTGACGGTGGACGACCTGGCCACCCACCAGCTGATCTATCTCGACGCATTCGGCCCAACCAATGCCGGCGCATTCGGGCATTTGCTCGACCAGAGCATTGCGGCATCTCAGCCATGTGCCGGCACGGCGACGCCCGCTTGCACCACTCCGGCGCGGGCAGCCGGGACCGGCAAGTAGCGCCGGCCGGCACTGACCGCCTCGACCGTCTGGCTCAGCAGCAGGCCAACCCGCGCGACATCCGGCACGCAGCGCAGCATCGGGGCAGGGTGGGCGGTGTGCCACGGCCGGGCATGCGGCCACAGCTTGAGGTAGCCGATCCGCTTGCCGGGCTTGAGGTGTAGCGGCAGGTCCCCAGTGCCATCCGACCGCTCAGCGACGGCGACGCTGGCGACTTGGCGCAGCGGTATGGAAAGCGTGGCCGTCATCGCCAGGCCGTAATGCATGATGCAGCGCTGGTTGGTCAGCGTGTAGCGCGTCGTGCTGGCCAGGCCCCAGGCGAGGGCGAGGCATGCGCCGACGACCACGGACGATACCAGCGCCAGCGGTGCCCCGGCGGCCAGCGTATCCATCGGCGTAAGGCCGCTGTTCCGGTTGGTAGCCGCGATCCAGATCCACACGACGGCGAGGTACAGTGCGATCGGGCGAATATGCAGCACGTCGCGTGCCAGAGCGGTCCAGCGCGGCCGCCCTTGCCAGACGAGGTACTCTCCGGGGCCGAAGCGATCCACTGCAGCGCTCATCGTACAACTCCTGCGAATTTCTTGCTGTCGGGCATGTCGCGGTAGAACCGGCCGGCCGCGAAATAGGCGTTGAGCTGATCCTCCTCGCGCGCCGTGATACGGTCCGGCGCCGCGGGCATCGGGATATCGGCGAACTCGTGGTTGGAGAGCGCCGTCACGCGGATTTCGCGTGCCCGCTCGTTGATCGTGACGTGGAAAATCGGCACCAGCACGCGCGTCCCGCCGAGCGACTCGCGCAACTCCACTTCCAGGTGCTTGATGATGCGAATACCGCGGTCGATCCAGACATCGGCGACGATGCCGATGTGCCGCCAACGGACATCGAACACGGCCATCCCGCACGGGTTCGCCTCGCCCTCGCTGATCGCCCAGTGCTCGCAGAGGCGAAGCGGCTGCAGCAGCAACTCGCCCGACTCGTTGAGCATCGGTTCGGTACTGCGCATGACCCACGCCCCAGGGCCGAGCGAGGTCCGCAGCAAGTTATCCGTGGGACGGAAGGGCGTGCCGTCGAAGCGGTACAGCGGCAGTACCGAGGCCGGCGGGTCCGGATAGTCGTGCGGTGTCGACGTGACACCGCCCTCGTTCAGCAGATAGGTGACGGAGGGCGCCGCGAGTGGCGCACCGAGCAGCCGCTCGCCGGTGAACGGCGAGGCTTTGAGCGGGTACCCCTCACGCTTGTCGTTCTTGCGCAGGAAATAGCAGATCGCGACGAAGGCCAGGAAGAACAGCCAGAAGGCGATCTGCGGCAGGTCGATATGCTGGGTGACATTGCGGAACATCGCGTGTTCTCCTTCAACCGCCGGATGGGGGCGGGGCGTCGATCGCCTTGGCCGAGACGGGCCCGCCCAGGCCCGGGTAGTCGTTGACCATGTTCACGCCCTGCAGCGGCTTCAACACGCCCTGATGGCAGGTCTTGCAGACCACCATGCCGTTGCCGTTCTGGATGCCGGTCTCGCGCGCCGGGATGGCCGGGATGCGATTGGGGTCCACCTGGTCGCGGGTCTGCGGCATGCCCACGCTGACCGGCAGCAGGAAGTTGCGGTTGAGATCGCGCACGAGCCGGATCGCCCAGAAGTTATTCCAGCGGTACGGGCTGCTCTGGCTCCAATCGGCGAAGGCGCGGGAGTTGTGGCACAGGCCGCAATTGGCGCCGATGCCGTCCGACATCTGCATCATCATCTCGTAGATGCGCTTGGTCTCGTCGAAGGAATGGACGGTATTGCTCGGCTCCACGGTGGTGGACTGCACCGCGATCGGCTGGTCCTGCAGGAAGTATTCGGCAAACCCGGCATCCGGGAAGAAGTGGCGGACCGTGTCCGCGTTCTCGCGCCAGGCATCCTGCTTGCCGATGAACGGCTTGACGGGGACCGGCGGTGCCGGGAACCAGGCGTCGGCCGGGACGGGCTGGCCGCGGTGACAGGTATAGCAGGTGACCCCGGCGCCGGACACGTGGTTGCTCCAGCTCGTGTTCACGTGCCGGGTCATCAGCAGCATGATGCGCGCGGTGGCCTTGGTGGGCTTGGCATCGGATGCGTAATCCGTGCCGGCGTGACAGAAGGCACAGCCTTCCTTAGGCGCAACCCAAGCCGTGATCGCCGTTTGCAAGCGCATGAACTCGGCGGCGCTGACATCGGTCAGCACCTGGACGTTCTTGTAGGCCTGCGTCGCCGACGGTCCCCCGGTTTCGGCCGCGGGCAAGGGCGCGGGGGCCTGGTTGCTCGCGGCCGACTCGTTGATGGCGTCGGAGAAGTTGATCTCCTGCGGGATCCCGACTTCGGTTCCGGTTGGCACCGGCGTCCACGTCGGCACGAAGACGACGAATGCGGCGCCGGCGAGCACGGCGGCGGCCGCGATTTTGGTGATGGTTTTCACTGCTCTACCCCGATCTGAGGTGCCTTGCTTCGCATCGCGCCGGCCGGTGGTGCGTCGGGGATGGGCAGCACATGGCTGTATTCAGGGACGATGTCGTGCTTCAGGCCCCAGAGGTACCAGTTATCCACCACGGTCCCGGTCATCAGGATGCCGATGCCGCCGCAGATCGGGCAGAGCACGGCGAAGGTGTAGATCCAGCGATGGATCGACTCGAAGTTCGCGTTGAAGCCCATCGTCCAGCGCCAGAACAGCGAGCCGCGCTCGTTGGCGCTGCCGGGGTCCACGATCTCGCGCGTTTCCCGCTCGCCACCGAACGGGGTGGTGGCGAGGATCGTGCCGCCATGCATGGTGAACAGCATCGTCGAGCCATACAGGAAGACGATCGAGAGCATGTGGAACGGGTTGTAGAACAGGTTGCCGTAGCGGACGGAGAACGTCGCCGTCCAGTTCAGGTGCGCGATGATGCCGAACGGAACCGCTTCGGACCAACTGCCCATCAGGATCGGACGGAAGAAGCCCAGCACCAGATACAGCCAGATCGCTGCGGCGAAGCCCCACGCCACGTGCGTGCCAAGTCCCATCGCGCGGGCCCGGCGGTACATCCGCGTCCACCACAGCAGGATCGAGGCGGTGAGAAAGAAGCCCGCCATCAGCCACCAGCCACCATCGTCGAGCGGTGGGAAGAGGGACAGGCCCTGCTTTGCCGAGGGCGGCTCGAGGGCGAGGAATGGCAGCAGCTTAATGAACCGGATGACGTTCCAGTCCACCGAGGCCCACATGTTCAGGCCTATGATCTCGAACGCGATGAAGCCGCAGATCAGCGAAGCGAGGCCGGTCGCGCCGAGATAGGTCGGGCCTACTTGTGTTTCGCCGAAGCGGCCCAGCAGCTTGGAATGCTTTGGCGGCAGAATACGCCGGAACGCTCCGCGTGGTAGGGGCTTGCCGTATTCCATCGGGCTGTCGAGCTCGATGGAGGTGAACAGGGTGTGATATCGCGCCATCAACGTTTGCTCCTCAGTGGACGCCCATGGTGCTCAATGGAATCCAACCGGTCCCCAGACCGGGATGTTCATGTACCAGTTGTACCAATACGGCCATCCGCGGGACCAGAACGGCCCAGAGATCAGAATGCAGATGGCACTCCATACGCCGGCATTGATCGCGATCAGGTACCCGAGACGGTGGATGCCCAGCGAGCCAATCGAGTAGGCGATGGTGTCACGGAAATAGTCGCTTTCCGTCTCCTCGTATTTCACCGTGTTGCCCTTGACCGGGTGGGCGATCGACAGGATCTCGCCACCATGCAGTGCCAGGATCAGTGTCGTCGTGAAGAAGCAGGTCACGGCGATCATGTGCGCCGGGTTGTAGTGGAAGTGCAGGTATTGGTACCCGGTGTTCGACACCCAGTCCAAATGGCTCATGATGCCGTAGGGAAATCCGTAGCCCCAGGCACCCATCATCAACGGGCGGAAGACCACGAGGCTGACATAGGCGAAGATCGCCGCGGAGAACCCGATCGGCACGTGGTAGCCGATGCCGAGTTTGCGGCAGATCTCCACCTGGCGGAGCGCCCACGAGCAGAACGAGACAATGGCGCAGATGGTGATGATCTGCCACAGGCCGCCATCGCGCATCGGCGCCCAGGCCAGTCCTAAGCTGATCGGCGGTGGGTCGATGCTGATTTTGAACGGTGCCCAGGTCGGTCCGATCGCGGCACCGTAGAAGATCAGTAACGTCCCGAGCAGGGATGATATCGCCGCAGTCACGCCGAAAAAGCCCACGTAGAATGGGCCTATCCAAAAGTCGAACGTATCGCCGCCGAGCAAGGTGCCACCGCGTACACGGTATTTCTGCTCATATGATAACATGGCCATCGGCCGCGGCTCCTTCGCAATCCAGTGGCGCGACTTGACCGAAAGGCCCCTGTGGTGTCAACCTAAATTGACACTAAAAGCCGTCTTTCAAAGATTACATAACGGAGGCTCAGATGTGGCACCGACCGTGCGTATATTTTCTTGCGGCAGCGTCTGCATTGGTCGCAGTGCCCGCCATGGCCACGCCCCAGCAAATTGCCTGGCCGACCTTCTTCCGGGCAGCGCCTTCGCATGACGGGGACGAACTCCAGGAGCTCGACCGGGGTGAAACGGTCGACGTGCTCGACTGCAATGGTGATCAATGCCGGGTCCAGTATGGCCGCGTCATCGGCTACGTGGACAAGGCGATGCTCGGGCCGCCGAACAGCCCGCCAGCGGCGCTCATGCCGCCCAACGTGGCCAAACGGCAACCGGACACGACCAAGTCCTGCGTGGCGGCCAACGAAGCCGGCTACGGGGCAGGGCTCACGTACAATTTCTGTCACGACTAGGCCCACCATCACGTTGCGTGAAACGCTGACGGATCCCGAATTCCGTAGACCGCCTTCGAGGGGCTCCGCCGATGCGGCATGATTTCACCGGGCGTGCGGTGCTGGTCGCGGGAGCGGCGCGCGGGATTGGGCGGGGCATCGTCGAGGGCTTTGCCGCGTCCGGTGCCCAGGTCTTTGCCGCCGACCGGCTCCGGGACGAAATGGCCGGTCTGCCTGCGCAGTGCCGGCAGCTGGACCTGCTGGACCGGGCAGCGGTCGCCGCATGGGTGCTCAGCTGTGCCGAAGCCGCTGGGCGCGAGCCCGACGTGCTGGTCTACGTAGCGGGCGGCGTGCTGGGGCAAGCGCCACGCGCGATGGAGGATGTGCCGGAAGCCGACTTTCGCGCCGTCGTCGACGCAAACCTTACGGGCGCCTTCCTGGCCTCGCAGGCGGTGGTGCCCGGCATGAAGCGGCGGGGCTCCGGCCGGATCGTTTTCATCGCCAGCGGTGCCGGGCTGCGCACGTCGTTGACCGGTATCCAGGCCTATGCCTCGGCGAAGGCGGGGGAGATCGGGCTGGCCCGGCAACTGGGCCAGGAACTCGGACCGTTCGGCATTACCGTGAACGCGGTCGCGCCAGGTTTCCAACGGACCAGCCCGGATTACGAGCGGCAGTTCCAAGGCTACTCCGCCGAGCAGCAGGCAGCCCTCATCGACCGCACGGCCATGCGCCGGGCCGGCACCCCGGAAGACATCGCCCATACGGTGATGTTCTTCGCCTCGGATCAGGCCGGGTTCATCACCGGGCAGACGCTGTCCGTGTCAGGCAGCCCGTAGACGGCGCTCGCGCAGCTGAGCCCGATCGAGCCGCTCCGCCGAGCAAACCAAGACCGTGGCGAGCCCCGCGGCGACGGCATCTTCCGACAGTGCCCGCACCCAGTCCGCCCGGGAGCGGGTCGCAGGTCCCCGTGCTGCCCGGCCGAGCACCGTCCCCGCGACCGCCCCGACCATGCCGGACAGCGCAGCATCCAGCAGCGATGCGTTCCGCCCGGAAAACGCCATGCCGCCGACCGCGCCGATCGCGAGGCGGGTTAGAATGGACGCCGGAATGCGGCGGTCCGGTGCGAAGGGCGTCTTGTCGCCTGCCATCTCGGCGAAGGCAGCGGCCGTCGCGAGGCGACGCGGCCATGCACCGGAGGGGATCCAGTCGACCCGGGACCGCCCGAGACTGCTGGCCCAGACCAGTGCGGCAGTCGCCGTCATGCTGCGCATCCCGGCTACGAAGCCGATGCCGAACGCCGCCCGATTATCTCTCATGCGTCTTCGTTTCCTGTCGTGTCTAAAAGGCCCGGCCGCATGTCGCGATGCAGACCGTGAGCGCGTCACCTCGCCATCCCCTTTACCTCATAGCGTCATAGTGCTTGCCTAGATGCCATTTGGGAGATCGACCTCGTGACGGAGCAGCAGACGATCGCGGCCGTTCAGCTCGTGGCGTGATCTCTCCGCTGCAATGAGCAAGGCGCTCGCCAGCCCCACCGCCGCTCCTCGCATGCCGACCTGGGTCTTGGCGCTTGCCGTCACGCTCGGCATGCAAACAATCGCCTCGTTCCTGGACCAAAGTCTGGCGATCATCGCACCGTTGCTGACGGCGGGCGCCGGGCTCGCACCGGAGCGGGTGGGCAATTTGTCCTCGCTCCAATTCGCCGGCGTCGTGCTGTTTCTGCTGTTCGGCGGGCCGCTGCTGGCACGGCTCGGCCCTGTGCGCATGCTGCAGACCGGCGCCCTGATGGCAATGGCAGGGCTGCTGGTTGCCGCCACCGGGTGGTGGCCGGTGCTCGTTGTCGCGGCGCTGATGATGGGTATCGGCTACGGCCCGTCTCCCCCGGCCGGCAGCCGCATCCTGGCCTCCACGGCACCGCCGCAGCATCGCACGCTGATATTCTCCATCAAGCAGGCGGGGGCACCGGCCGGGGGCGCCTTTGCGGGACTGATCCTGGCGCCGGCCGCCTCGGCTTGGGGTTGGCCCGCCGCCTTGATGGTGGCTGTCGCGATCGGCCTGGCGGCCGTGCTGCTCATTGCGCCGGCGCGTGAGCGGCTGGATACCGAGAAGGAGCCGGATCGCGACATCAGCCTCGGGGCCTTGTTCAACCCGCGAAACGTCGTGGCACCCTTCCTGCTGCTCAAAGCCAATCCCGTTCTCCTGTCGGTGACGGCGCTCGCGTTCTCCTTCGCGATCGTGCAGGGCTCGCTGTTTTCGTTTTCGGTCACCTACCTGGTCACCGGCCGGCACATGCCGCTGACGGCGGCGGGGCTGGTGTATTCCTGCATGCAGTTCGCGGGGGTGTTCGCGCGCATCTTGCTGGGCTGGCTCGCCGACCGTACCGGGCGACCGGCCCATAACCTGACCGCTCAAGCCTTCGTGGCGGCAGGCCTCGTACTGGCCTATGGCGGGTTGCCCGACCTGCCGTTGGTATGGGTCGCCGCATTGCTCTCCGCGGCAACCGGCTTCTTCGCGGCGAGCTGGAACGGGATCTACATGGCGGAAGTCGCCCGCCTCTCGCCGCCCGAGCGGATCGTCGAGGCGACGGCGAGCAGTGTCACTGTCACTTTTCTGGGCTATGTGGCCGGCCCGTCGATCTTCTCGGCCCTGGTCAGTTGGACCGGAGGCTACCGCGCATCGTTCTTGTTCATCTCGGGCCAACTCGCTTTGATGGCGGTCGTCCAGGTGCTGGTATTGGTCCGCCGCCACGCCACCCGCGTCACAGGCTGACGGCGGCCTGATCCGTAGAAAGGAAAGCTAGGAATGCCGGACCGTATTCTGATCTGGGGCGCGGGCGCGATCGGCGGCACGGTCGGGACCTTCCTGAAGCAGGCGGGCAACGACATCACTTTCGCCGATATCGAACCGGAGCACGTCGCGGCCATACGTGACCCGGCGCGCGGCCTGCGCATCACCGGGCCGATCGTCGCCGCCCAGGCCACCGTGCCCGCTTTCACACCGGGCGAGCTCGAAGGTGTTTGGGACCACATCTTCCTCTGCGTGAAGGCACATCATACCGAGCAGGCGGCGCAGGCCCTGCTGCCGCATCTTTCCCCCACCGGTTACGTGGTGTCGCTGCAGAACGGGCTCTGCGAGGAGATCATCGCCCAGGTCGTGGGCCGGGAGCGGGTGATCGGCGCTTTCATCAACTTCGGCGCGGACTGGATGGGCCCGGGCGAAATCCAGTTCGGCAATTACGGTGCCTTCGTCCTGGGTGAACTGGATGGCCGGATCACCGAACGCCTGCGCGACCTGCATGCCACGATCCAGAGCGGGTTCGAGCCGAACGCGGTCATGGTGGAAGACGTGCAGTCCTACCTGTGGGGCAAGCTCGGCTATGCAGCGCTGCTGTTCGCCCAGGCGCTGGGGCAGATGGGGATCGCAGATTGCCTCGCCCGCCCCGAATTGCTGCCACTGTGGCGCGCTTTGGCCGGCGAGGTGAACGCCGTTGCGACCAGCATCGGCGTTGGGCAGCGCGGGTTCAACGGCTTCGACCCGGCGGCGTTCGCACCGGGTGCTACCGAGGCGCAGGCTCTCGAATCGATCGATGCGATGGTCGCGTTCAATCGGCCCAACGCGAAGACGCATTCAGGGGTTTGGCGCGATCTGGCCGTCCGCAAGCGGCGGACCGAAGTCGACGTCCAGGTGCTGCCTGTCGTGCAAACCGGGGCAGCGCACGGGATTGCTTGTCCCAAATGCCGCAAGCTGACCGAGATGATCCACGAGATCGAGGATGGCACGCGCCCGTTGACCGACGACAATCTCCTCGAACTTCTCCACGCGTAGGATAGGACTAAGCCGTCACCATGAGCCACGCCGACGCAAGCTCTCCCCGACCTGAATGGCTGCTGCGCGCGGTGCAGCCGAAGGACGCCGAGGGCTTGGCCGAGTTGATCAACCTGCCCGGCTACCGCTGGGGCACGTTAGGCCTGCCCTATCAAACGCCCGAGCAGGTCGGGCGCCGGATCGAGAAGGCTGGGCCGGACCTGGTGAGCCTGGTTGCGGTCGCAGACGGCCGCATCATCGGTAGCGCCGCGCTGGAACGGCAGACGGGGCGTCGGGGGCATGTGGGACGGATTGGAATGGGCGTGCACGATTCGTGGACCGGCCGCGGACTCGGCAGCGCGCTACTGGCGGCGTTGTTGGACACGGCGGACAATTGGCTTGGCCTGCATCGCGTGGAGCTCACCGTGTGGACAGACAACGCACCGGCGCTGGCGCTGTATCGGCGGTTCGGCTTCGCCGTGGAAGGCACGCACGGGGCGTTTGGATTCCGTGATGGGGCCTATGCCGACGCCCACGCAATGGCAAGGCTACGATCGGACCCCTAGCTGGACAGAACTGTAGGGTGGGCTTTTAAGCCCACCACTATGGCGCGTTTGAGTCCGCTGGGAGGATGGTGGGCTTAAAAGCCCTCCCTACGCTTGCGGCTTCGGCCAGCGGCGGTGCAGCCATAGCCACGACGCCGGGTCGGCCCGGATCCAGCGCTCGAGCGTCTGGTTCATCGCGAGGGTCAGCGCATACACATCGGCCTTGCGGTCGCCCGACCGGTTGATCGCGAGGGGGGCCTCGCACACCATCCGCAGCCGCGCCGGGCCGAGCCGCACGACGTGGACGGGGATGACGGGCGCGTCGAAGCGCAGGGCCAGTTGCGCCAGCGCCGGCGCCGTCATCGCCCGGCGGCCCATGAAGGGAACGGCGATGCCGTCGTTCATCTTCTGGTCGGTCAGCATGCCCAACGAGCCGCCGCCCTGAAGGTGCAGCAGCGCGGTCCGCGCACCCGCCGAGCCCTTGGCGAACATCGAACTGGCCGGGCCCAAAGCATCCAGGCGCATGCGCTGGATGACGGTGTTCACCCGCACATTCGAGGTCGCGCGATAGAATCCGGAGACCGGCAGGCCGAGGCGGGCCGCGATCGGCAGCACCATCTCCCAATTGCCGAAATGGCCGGAGAAGAACAGCGCCTGGCGGTTGCTGCCCCGCATGGCGTCGACGTGCTCCTCGCCCTGCAGCTCCCACCCGGCACCCGCGCTCGTGCGCCTCAGCGCGGAAAGGTGCGGCAGTTCGGCGACGGTGCGGCCGAGATTGTCCCACACCGAGCGGATGATGCGGTCCCGCTGCCCGGCGTCATACTCGGGGAAGGCGTGCTGCAAATTGGCGTTCGCGATGCCGGACACCGACAGTGACGGCCCGGCGGTGCGGGCCAGCCAGCCGCCGAGATTGGACGCCTGCACCGGCCCCAATTGGCGCAGGAAGCGCGCCCCGCCCCCCAGTGCTGCGGCCTGACAATAGCCCGATGCGCGATGCGCGATGCTCTCGAGCGGGTCCATGGCGGACTATCACATGATAAGCCGGCCAGCCCGTTTCAATGCCGCAAGGGACGCCGCCCGCCTTCAAGCCGCAGCGGCCAGCACGTCCCACACGTCGCCGTCCACCGCACGAGCCTCGATATGGGCCCGGTGCCACAGCGCGTAGAACAGCAGCGTCCACGCCGCGAACCCTTCGTGCCGGCCGGAGGCATTGCGGAACAGCGCCACCACGCGCTCCGGATCGGCGATCGCGGCAACGCCGGGCTGGGCCGCAACCAACGGGCCGAGCCGCGCGCCTTGGCCCGTGATCCAGGCGCCGATCGGGACGGTGAAGCCCTGTTTCGGTGCGAACGGATTAGCTTCCGGCAAATGCCGTTCCAGCCAGCGCCGCAACAGCCACTTGCCGCGGCCGCCCTGCACCTTCAGCGCGTCCGGCAGGCGGAAGGCGGCCTCGGTCACGCCGCTGTCCAGAAACGGGGTGCGGCCCTCGACGCCATGCGCCATCAGGCAGCGGTCCAGCTTCAGCAGCAGGTCGTGCGGCAGCCAGTCGGTGATGTCGGTCGCCTGGGCCACTTGCAGCCGGGTGCGTTCGCCGGTGTTCGCCCGCAACTCTGCCGAGGCGATGCCGTCGCGCCAGGCGGGGTTGGCCGCGCGCAGCACCCCCAGGCCGTCGAACGTGCCGCGGATGCGCATGCTGCGACCGCCGCGCCACCAGGGGCGCATGGCGCTGCGGTAGCGGCCGTAGCCGGCGAAGATCTCGTCGCCACCCTCGCCGGACAGCACCACCTTCACGTCCTGGCGGGCGCGCTCGGCCAGGAACCACGAGGGGATGATCGCGTAATCGGCCGCCGGGTCGTCCATGGCCGCGACGATGCGGGGCAGGGCGGACCACACCATCGCCTCGGTCACGGTGATGGTCGCGTGCTGGGCGCCGGTGGCCTGTGCGACCCGGGCCGCCTGGGCCCGCTCGTCGGCTGCACCCGGCACGTCGAAACCGGCGGTGTAGGCCAGCACCGGCTCGGTGTTGAGCCGCGCCATCAGGGCCAGGATCACCGCACTGTCCACGCCCCCCGACAGGAACATCCCGTAGGGCACGTCACTGCGCTGGTGCAGGTCCACCGACTGCTCGAGTGCGGCGTCAAGCCTGGCGAGCGCCGCGTCCTCGCCGATCTCCTCGGGCGGGCCGGAGGGCAGCGCCTCCAGACGCTGGCGGTCCACAACGTGGCCGTCCACGATGCTGAGCGTCTCGCCCGGCAGCACGCGCTGGATGCCGGGGAAGATCGTGTCCGCCCCCGTGGTGAACTGCATCTGCAGCAACTCGCCGCGGGCCGCCGGGCGCACGGCGCGCTCCGCCAGCCCGGCGGCCAGCAGCGCCTGCGGTTCGGAGGCGAAAGCGATGCCGTCCGGGATCGTCGCGGTGTACAGCGGCTTGATGCCGAAGCGGTCGCGCGACAGCGTCATGCTGCGGGTCGCGCGGTCGTGGATGGCGATGGCATACATGCCCCGCAGCGTGTCGGTGTAGCCGGTGCCTTCCCCGTTTGCCTGACTTTGCCGCCACAGGTGCAACGGCGGTTCGCAGTCGCTGGCGGTAGCCAGGGGCATGCCGGGGGAGAGCTCGCGGTAGTTGTAGATCTCGCCATTGGCCACCAGGGCGGCCGCCCCGGCGAACAGCGGCTGGTCGCCGGTCTGCAGGTCGATGATCGCCAGCCGGGTCTGCACCAGGGCGCAGCGCCCGACGGCGTGATGGCCCTCGCCGTCCGGCCCGCGATGCGCCAGCGCTCCGGCCAGTGCGCCCAGGGTGGCGGCCGAGGGTGGCGCCGCGCCAGCGTGCAACGAGAGCCCGGCTATGCCGCACATGCTGGCTTCTCCACCGTCTCGAGAAAGCCGCGCCACTGGGCCAGCACCGGCGCCTCGGCTAACCCGGCCAGGTAGCGCACCCGGCCGGCCTCGGCGAGGCGGGCGGAGAAGCTGCCGTTCTCCAGCACCAGCCGCAGCGAGGTCGCGAGCGCCTCCACGTCGTCGATCGGCACCAGCAACCCGTCCTCCCCCGGCTTGATCAGCTCGCGCGGGCCGTCGGCGGAGGCGGCGACCACGGGGCGGCCGGCGGAGAACGCCTCCACCACCACGTTGCCGAGCGGTTCGTGGCGCGACGGGCAAGCGAGCGCGTCGCAGCCGGCGAGCAGGGCGGCCGTGTCGTCCCGCCAGCCGGGGAAGCGCACCCGGTCTGCGACCCCCTGCTGCTGCGCGAGCGTTTCCAGGGCGGCGCGTTCCGGACCCTCGCCGGCGATGATCGCGTTCACTCCGGGCAGGCGGGGCAGGGCGCGGATCAGGATGTCGAATGCCTTGTTGCGGTGCAGGCGGCCGAGGGCGAGCACGATGCGCTGCCCGGCCGGGATGCCGAGCCGCTCCGGTTTGGCGCCATGCAGGTCGGGGGCGAAGTTCGGCAAATAATGCGTCTGCGCGGCGGGCCAACCCTGGGCGGTGATCCAGCGCGCCAAGGTCCGCGTGTTGCCGACCAGGTGGTCGCAATGCCGGTAGTAGCGCAGATCGTAATAGCCACCGAGCCGCCCGACCAGCACCCAGTCGCCTTCGGGCGCAAAACGGGCGGCGCGGTTCATCCAGGCGACGGCGACCCGGGGAGCGAAGCCGGCGACGGCGCTGCGCAAGCGGGGCCGGGTGGCCAGGTCGAACACGCCGCCAAAGGGAAGTTGCACCGGCTTGGCCGCGCCGAGCCGGGCGGCGCGGCCGGGGTCGGTGCGGATGACGGGCAGCACCGCGTCGCCCGCCTGGTGTTGCGCCATCACCAACCGCTCGAAGAACAGCTCGGCCCCGCCATGGGGGGCGCCTGCCATCAGGTGCGCGACCCTCACAACAACGTCCGGGCGCTGGCCAGCACCTGCTCCACCGACAGGCCGGCGATCGGGCTGCGTCCGGCGGGGCCGGGTGCGATCGACGCGGCGGTGCGGCGGCCGGAGGGGGCGTATTCGCTGGCCGGTGTCGGCCCGAACAGCCCCAACGTCGGCGTGCCGGCGGCGGCGGCCAGGTGCATCAACCCGGAATCGTTGCCCACAAACAGCCGGCAGCGCGCCAGGCACGCGGCGGCCTCGGGCAGGCTCAGGCAGCCGGCGAGGTCGATGGCGCCCGGCAGTGCCGCCAGCACGGGGGCGGCCATGACACGCTCCGCCTCGCCCGGCCCGGCGAAGATGGCGGCGCGGGCGCCGGGCAGGCCAAGGGCGAGGGCGCGGAACAAGGCCACGAACCGATCGGCGGGCCAGACCTTGCCGGACCAGTTGGCGGTGGGGCCGAGGCCGATGATCGGGCCACCCTCCGGCAGCAGGTCGGCGGCGCGAGCCTGGTCGGCGGCGTTGGTCCAGGTGACCGGCATCGGCAGGTCGTGCAGCCCCAGCGTCCCGGCCAGATGGGTCAGCCGGTGCCCTGGCCGCCGCCCGCCCCGCATGATCGCCCGGCGCCGGGCCGGCAGCAGCAAGGTGAGCGCCGACCCCCGCAGATCCACCGCGAGGTCCCACAACGTCGTCACCGTCTGCAGCCAGAGCGTCAGCCAGTGGCGGTCGTAGCGCCGCTTGTCGACCACGAGGATACGCTGCAGGCCTGGCATGCGGGTGAACACGCCTTCCGCCACGGGCCCGCAGGCCACGGTGAACTGGGCGCCGGGGTACATGCGGCCGAGATGGTCGAGCAGCCCGGTGGAGAGGACCGCATCGCCGATCCGCGTCGCGGTGATGAACAGAATACGCACGGCGCGTGCTGTAACAGTTTCGGTGCGCCGGGCGCAAAATCCCCTCCTACTTCAGGGGGAGGATTGTCGCTGCCGCCGCTGCCGCCCATGTCCCTGCTATGATCAAGATCGCCCAGCTTGCCTCCCGCGCCGTGCTCTCCGTCTCGGGGGAGGACCGGGTTTCCTACCTGCAGGGCCTGGTGTCCAACGATGTGGCGCTAGCCGAACCGGGGTGCGCGGTGTGGGCTGCGCTGCTGACGCCACAGGGCAAGTGGCTGGCGGATTTCTTCATTTTCGCAGAGGCGGACCGGCTGCTGCTGGATGTGGAGGCGGCGCAGGCAGAGGATTTGGCGCGGCGGCTGATGCGGTTCCGGCTGCGGGCGAAGGTGGCGGTGGAGAGCGAGGCGCTGGAGGTGTTCGCGGCCTGGGGGGACAGCTTGCCTCTCTCGCCGGCAGAACAGGGAGAAGTACGGGCGCCCGATCCGCGTTTGCCGGAGGCGGGGTGGCGGGTCCTGGGTCGTGGGTTGGCGACGAACGCCACGGCGGCCGATTACGACACCCATCGCCTGCGCCTCGGCCTACCCGACGGCAGCCGGGACATGGAGGCGGAGAAAAGCGTGCTGCTGGAGGCCGGATTCGACGAATTGAGCGGCGTGTCGTGGACCAAGGGTTGCTACATGGGCCAGGAACTGACCGCCCGCACCAAGTACCGCGGCCTGATCAAGCGGCGGCTGGTGCCCGTTTCCAGCGAGGGCGCACTGCCGTCCCCGGGCACACCGATCCTACGGGATGGCGCCGAGGTCGGCACGTTGCGGTCGAGCACCGGGTCGATCGGGCTGGCGTTATTGCGGGTCGACGCGCTAGGGGCGGAGTTGGACTGCAGCGGCGTTGTGACGGCAAACCCGCCCGCCTGGATGCGTTTGCCCGCCTAAGCGCCGTCATGCCAGGGCTTGACCCACGGCTCTGCGATTTCCTGCGCGGATGGCAGCAGGTCCGACGACGTCCCGTGAACAACCCCGTGGCTACCAGGGTCAAGCCTTGGCAAGACGGTGTCTTCGATGGAGGATTCGGCGTTTGCTGATCGAGCACGTCACCAGGCCTGGACCATCGCTGTGAAACTCTCCCGCTCCCTCCTGGCCGCCCTCGTCTTCGGGTATGCCTTCCTGTTCATCCCCGTCGGCCTCCTCGTCCTCACCAGCTTCAACGACTCCCGCATGACCACCGTGCTCTCCGGCCTGTCCTGGCGCTGGTACGGCACGCTCTGGCACGACGGCCAACTGAAAGCCGCCGGGCTGCTGTCGCTGGAAGTGGCCGCGCTGTCTGCCACCGGGGCCACCATCCTCGGCACCGCGGCCGGCGTGGTGCTGGAGCGGTTCGGCCGCGTGCGGGGCCGCGGTGTGCTCGACATGCTGATCGCCACCCGGCTCGTCCTGCCGGACGTGCTGATCGGCCTGTCCCTGCTGCTGCTGTTCGTGGCGTCCGAGCAGTTCATCGGCTTTCCCGCCCAACGCGGCGCGATCACGATCGCCGTCGCCCACATTTCCTTCTCGCTGTCCTACGTCGCCGTCGTCGTCCGCGCCCGACTGGAAGGCTCCGGCACCGAACTCGAGGAGGCGGCGATGGATCTCGGCTGCACCCCGGCCGGCGCGTTCTTCCGCATCACCCTGCCGTTGCTCGCCCCGGCGCTGCTGTCCGGTTGGCTGCTCGCCTTCACGCTCAGCCTGGACGATCTGGTGGTGGCGAGCTTCGTCTCCGGACCCGGCGCCTCCACCCTGCCGATGGTGGTGTTCTCGTCGCTGAAGCTCGGCGCCACCCCCGAACTCAACGCCCTGGCCACCATCATCCTGCTGTTCGTGTCCACCGCCCTGATCGGCGCATGGCTGGTGCAACAACGCGCCACCGCCAAAGGGCGGCCTGGATAGTTGCCGCAGGGAGGCGACGGGCATAGGGTGCCGCGGCCCTTTTGCGACACCTGGAAGACGATATCATGACCCTCATCGCCGAACGACTCGGCCGCGTCAGCCCTAGCCAGACCATCGCCATCGCCACCAAGGCGCGGGCGCTGAAGGCCGAGGGGCGCGATATCATCAGCCTGTCTGCCGGCGAGCCCGACTTCGACACGCCCGACAACGTCAAGCAGGCGGCGATCCGCGCCATCGAGGCCGGCGACACGAAATACACCGACGTCGCCGGCACGCCGGCCCTGCGCCAGGCCGTCGCCGACAAGTTCAAACGCGATTCCGGCCTGGACTACACGGCCGACGAGGTCATCGTCGGCACCGGCGGCAAGCAGATCATCTACAACGCCATGGTCGCCACCCTGGACGCCGGCGACGAGGTCATCATCCCGAGCCCGTGCTGGGTCAGCTACCCCGACATCGTGGCGCTCGCCGACGGCACTCCGGTGATCGTCCCCTGCGGCCAGAACAACGGCTTCAAGCTGCGCCCCGAGGACCTCGAGGCCGCCATCACGCCGAAGACTAAGTGGTTCCTGCTGAACAGCCCCTGCAACCCGACCGGCGCCGCCTATACCGCCGCCGAGCTGAAGGCGCTGGCCGAGGTGCTGCTGCGCCATCCGAACGTGTGGGTGTTCACTGACGACATCTACGAGAAGCTAGCCTATGGCGACTTCAAGTTCGCCACCATGGCCGAGGTCGAGCCGCGCCTGAAGGACCGCACGGTCACGATGAACGGCTGCTCCAAGGCCTATGCCATGACCGGCTGGCGCATCGGCTTCGCTGCCGGGCCGAAGGCGCTGATCAAGGCGATGGACAAGCTGCAGTCGCAGTCCACGTCCAACACCTCCAGCATCAGCCAGGCCGCCGCCGTCGAGGCGCTGAACGGCCCGCAGGATGCCATTCCCAAGATGGTGGAGGTGTATCAGACCCGTCGCGACCTGGTGGTGGACATGTTGAACCAGGCGCCCGGTATCACCTGCCACAAGCCGGAGGGCGCGTTCTACGTGTTCCCGTCGATGAACGGGTGCATCGGCAAGACTTCGGCGAAAGGCGCCAAGATCACCGGCGACGAGAGCTTCGTGATCGCGCTGCTGGACGAGCAGGGCGTGGCCGCGGTGCACGGGTCGGCGTTCATGTACCCCGGCCATTTCCGCGTCAGCTACGCCACCGACACCGAAGCCCTGCGCGAAGCCTGCACCCGCATCCAGCATTTCTGCGAAGGCCTGAAGTAGCGTCCTTCTCCCTCTCCCCTTGTGGGAGAGGGCTGGGGTGAGGGGTAGCACCCGCGCCCCCTCAGCACCCCCTTATCGAAGAACCCAATCATGCCAACCCTGTCCGCCCGCCAAGCCCGCGTCCCCGTCGCCGCCACCATGGCGATGTCGGCCAAGGCGCGCGCCATGCGGGCCGCCGGGGTGAACGTGATCTCGCTCACCATTGGCGAGCCCGATTTCGCCAGCCCGCCCCACGCCATCGAGGCCGCCTACCAGGCGGCACGCCGGGGCGAGACCAAATACACCCCGCAGGACGGCGTTCCGGCCCTGAAACAGGCCATCCAACGCAAGTTCCTGCGCGACTCCGGCCTCGAGTTCGCGCTCGACGAAATCACCGTCTCCGGCGGCGGCAAGCAGGCGATCTTCAACGCCTTCATGGCCACGATCGACGATGGCGACGAGGTGGTGATCCCCGCCCCGTACTGGGGCGCCTACCCGCTGATGACCAGCCTGGTGGGCGGCGTGCCGGTGCCGGTGAACTGCCCGCAGAACAACGGCTTCAAGCTGCGCCCGGAGGATCTGGACGCCGCGATCACCCCCCGCACCAAGTGGCTGCTGCTGAACTTCCCCAACAACCCGACCGGCGCCGCCTGTTCCGCCGGCGAGATGGCGGCCCTCGGTGAGGTCATGCTGCGCCACCCGCATGTCTGGATCCTGTCGGACGACATGTACGAGCACCTGCTGTTCACCGGCACCCGGCATGCCACGATGGCGGCGGTCGTTCCCGCCCTGCGCGACCGCACGCTCACCGTCAGCGGCGTTTCCAAAAGCTACGCGATGACCGGCTGGCGCGTGGGCTTCGCCGCCGGGCCACGGCCGCTGATCAAGGCGATGACGCAGATGCAGGGCCACACCACCGCCGGCACCTCGGGCATCACCCAGGCCGCCGCCATCGCCGCACTCGACGGCCCGCAGGAGAGCGTGAAGCTTCAGGCCGCCGCCTATCAGCGCCGCCGCGACCTGGTTGTGGACGCGCTTAACCAGGCACCCGGCATGCTCTGCCACCGGCCGGAGGGCGCGTTCTACGTCTACCCCAACATCGCCGGCTGCCTCGGCAAGACCACACCCGCCGGCACCCGCCTGGACACCGACGCCGATTTCGCCCTGGCCCTGCTGGAGGAGCAGCACGTCGCGCTCGTCCATGGCGCCGCGTTCGGCATGAGCCCGTATCTGCGCATCAGCTACGCCACCGACGATGCGTCCCTCACGGAGGCGTGCGCCCGCATCCAGGCGTTCTGCGCCTCCCTCGCGTGATCCGCCCCGGTCGGGACGAGGATGCGGCCGGCTACATCGACCTGATCCGTGCCTGCTGGGGGGAATATCCCGGCGTGGTGTTCGACGTGGACGCGGAGTTGCCCGAGATCCGCGCGCTCGCCAGCTATATAGCCGGCAAAGGTGGCGCGCTCTGGACGGCGGAGGCGGGCGGCCAAGTCGTGGGTATGGTGGCCACCTACCCGGCGGACGATGGCTGGCACCTCTCCCGCATGTATGCCGCCGCCAGCCAGCGCGGCACCGGTCTCGGCCGGGATCTCCTCCAGTGTGCCGAGGACCATGCCCGCGCTGCCGGCGCCACCCGGATGGTGCTGTGGTCGGACGTCCTGTTCACCCGGGCACACGCGTTCTACGAGAAGCACGGCTACGTCCGCCGGTTCGGTCTGCGTGCGCTGCAGGACCTGTCGAACACGATTGAGGCCGGGTATGCCAAACCCCTCGCCGGCCGGGTCGTCGAGGAACTGGACATCGCCGCCGCCGAGAGCGCCGAACGTCCGTTGGCTACCCTGTTGCAGGCCTGTGTGGACGGCGGCGCGTCCATCTCATTCCTGCCGCCACTCGCACGGGATAAGGCGCTCGCCTACTGGCGCGGCGTCACCCGGGCGGTGGGAAGCGGCGACGTCCGGCTGTTCGCAGCCTGGCACAATGGCACCCTGGCCGGCACGGTGCAACTCGGCCTCGACATGCCGGAGAACCAGCGCCACCGGGCTGACATCCGCAAGCTGATGGTCGCCCCCGGCGCGCGCTGCCGCGGCTTGGCGCGTGCGTTGATGGCGGCGGTGGAGCAAGCCGCCCGCGAATCCGGCCGCAAGTTGCTGGTGCTGGACACGCGCGTGGACGACCATGCGGAGCCGCTCTACCGCGACCTCGGCTGGACCGAGGCAGGCACCATCCCCGGCTACGCGCTCGATGCCAGCGGCGTGGCGCACGCGACCCGGCTGTATTTCAAGGCGCTCTGACGCGGAGACCTCGTAGGGTTGCGTTAACCTACGCTGGCGTATGACGGGCTCAACTCCAGGGGTCACGAATGGCTGGCAGCGAGAGCGGGCGTCGATTCCAACTGCTGAACCGCAATCTGATCACCCTGCAACTGGTCATCATGACGGTCGGGATGCCGTTGGCGACGCATTATGCCGGCCGACCGCTGCAGCAGAGCATCGTGCCGATGCTCATATCCGCCGGTCTGATTCTTGCCCTCGTTTGGGTAGGAATCTCCCGCCGGCTGGCCTTGTTCAAGCCATTCGTGAGCTTGGCGCTCATCTATATCACCGTCGAACTCTACCGCTTGAACGGCGGGATCCTGAACACGTCGGTGGAGCCGGCGCTGCTGTCGTTCGGCACCGCCTTCCTGATCGCGTTGGATGGCACTGTGATGTCCCTGGTGTTTGGGATGGCGGCGGGGGCCGGTTTCGCCGTTGGCGGCAAGCTATGGTTCTCCACATTCTACTTCGGCGTAGGCCAGGAAGACGGTTGGGCGCACACGTTCGCCATCGTAGGATGGTGGGCTGTTGCCGTGCTCACCGGCTATGTGCTCGGTCGCGGCGTGCATGGCATCATGGCGGAGGTCGAGCGCGGACAGGCTGAATTACGAGCGACCCAGGCCAACGAGAGATTGCTGCGTGAGCATAACGATACGATTCAGGCGAAGCTCGCCAGGCAGCGGGCCGCGACTTTGACAACGATCGGCGTGCGGTTCGACGCATCCATGCAGACGGCGGTCAGCACGGTCATCACCAGTTCCGTATCGGTCAGCGCGGACGCCTCACAGACGAGGGGCATCGCCGTTACCGCCGAACACGAGAGCGAAGCGGTCGCCCAACTCGCGAGGGAGGCGTCGGGCAATGCCGAGATCGTCGCCGCGGCGGCGCGCGAATTGTCCGGCAGCATCGATCACGTCCGTAGGCAGATTGCCGCGGCGGCCACCGCGACCCTCGAAGCGGTCGAGCGTGTGCGGCAAAGCGATGCCGCCGTGGCCGACCTCGCGCGGTCCAGCCAGCGGATCGATGCGATCGTCGGATTGATCGATAACATCGCCGGGAAAACCAATCTGCTGGCCCTGAACGCGACGATCGAGGCGGCCCGCGCGGGCCAGGCCGGGCATGGCTTCGCCGTGGTCGCCGCCGAGGTCAAACGCTTGGCGAGCCAAACGTCCCAGGCGACGTCCGAAGTCGCGGGGCTGGTGTCGAGTATGCGCGAGGCCTTGGACACCACGCTCCAGGCCAATCAGTCCGTCGAGCGCTCCATTGGTGCGGCAAACGGCTTCACGCTGTTGGTTTCGAGCATGATGGAAGAGCAAAACAAGGCGACGGCCGACATTGCCAGCATCGTCGACTCCGTCGCGCGAGGCACGCGCGAGACAACGCGGCGAACGAAGGAGGTGGCATCCCACGTGGCCATGACCGCCCGCACTGCGGAGGCTATGCTGGAGGGGGTTGCCGCGCTGAACCACAACACGACGACGCTACAGGGTACAGCGGGCCGTTTCGTCGTCGAACTGCGTGCGGGAATGCACGGCGCCGGCGCGGTGTGAGCACGTTTCGGCCGGAATGCGGGGCTGGCTCGACGACGCCGCCCCGCGCGGACGAATCGGCGGTTAACGCGGCCTCAACACCTCGGCCTCACAAGTCTCGAATGATGATGCCCAACATTGATCTGTCGTTGTCATGATGCGAAACGATAGCAGGCGGGCCTTCCTTCGCCTGAACCGCAACCTTCTGCTGCTGCATATGGTGGCGGCGACCTTGGCGGAGCCGCTGACCGCCTATTACGCCGGGCGTCCGGTAAGCGAGGCCGCTATCCCGATGCTCGGCTCGGTGGCCTTGCTCGCGGTGATCGTGCTTCGGCGCCGGCTTGGGCTGCAATTCCTCCACAAGCCGTTGATGACGGTGTCGCTCGTCTATATCTCGATCGAGCTCTATCGCCTCAACAGCGGGATTTTCGGCACGGTCGTGGAGCCCGCTCTGCTATCTTTCGCCACGGCCGGTCTCATTGCACTGGACGGGACGATCGTGTCGCTTCTGATCGGCATCCTCTCGGGGTGGTCGTTCACGATTTCCGGGAAGCTGCTGTTCCCGGGCTTCTATTTCGGTACCGGCCATAGCGACGACTGGTCCCGCACCGTCACCATCATGGCCTGGTGGGCCCTCGCCGTCGCGATCGGTTACGTATTGGGCCGTGGCATCCACCGTATCCTGGCCGAGGTCGAGAGCAGCCGGGCGGAACTGCAGGCCGCCCAGGCCAACGAGCGCCGGCTGCGCGAGCATAACGAGGCGATCCAGGCGACACTCGCGAACGAACGGGTGGCGACGCTGTCGACGATCGGCGCCCGGTTCGACGCCTCGATGCAAACCGCCGTCAGCCTAGTGATCACCAGCTCCGGATTGGTCACGGCCGGCGCCATGCAGACCCGGCGTATCGCCGATATCGCCGAGCAGGAGAGCGGTGCGGTCGCCCGCCTGGCCAAGGAAGCATCCGGCAACGCCGAGATCGTTGTCGCGGCGGCCTTGGAACTTTCCAACAGCATCGATCACGCGCGCAAACAGATTGCAGCCGCAGCCGCGGCGACGGTCGAGGCCGTTGAACTGGTGCGGCAGAGCGATGCAGCGATCGACGACCTTGCCCGGTGCAGCAAACGGATCAACGCGGTCGTGGGATTGATCGACAACATCGCCGGGCAGACCAACCTGCTGGCACTGAACGCCACGATCGAGGCCGCGCGCGCGGGGCAGGCCGGCCAAGGTTTCGCCGTGGTCGCCGCCGAGGTGAAACGCCTGGCGAGCCAAACGTCCCAGGCGACATCCGAAGTTGCCGGCTTGGTCTCCGGCATGCAGCAGGCGTTGGCTACGACGATTGAAGCCAACCAGTCAGTGGAGCGTTCGATCAGCGCCGCCAACGGCTTCGCGCTCTCCGTATCGGCCGTCATGGAAGAACAGAACACGGCGACCGCCAACATCGCCTCCACCGTCAAGGCCGTGGCGAGGGGCACCCGCGAGACGTCCAGCCGCACGGGCGACGTCGCCTGTCATGCCGCCAGCACAGCCAGCAAAGCCAAGGCGATGCTGGAGGGTGTGGCCATACTCAGTCGCGATGCTTCGGCGCTGCAGGACACGGCAGGCCGTTTCGTCATCGAACTTCGCGAGGGTGTGCACAGCGCTCGCGCCGCCTGAGCTGCTCCGGCTATCGCGGCTCGATCAGACTAAACCGCGACCGGCTCAAGTAGGGTGGGCTTTGGCCCACCAGCCGCAGCAAGGTGGTGGGCTAAAGGAGCCCACCCTACTGCCACAACGCCGGATCAGATGAGCGCGCGCTCAATCAAGCGGATGGAGTGGATTGCCTGCCTACCCGATAGATCGGCGATCTGATGCCGACAACTCGTCCCATCCGCGACGATGATGTCGTCCGCATCTGCGGCCCGAATCGCCGGCAGCAGCCCGGCCTCGGCCATCGCGATCGACGCGCCCTGCGTCTCCACACCGTAGCCGAACGCCCCTGCCATGCCGCAGCAGGACGAAACGATCGGCTGTACTTTCAAATCCGGCACCCGGCGCAGCGTGGCGAGCCCGTCGGCAAACGCACCGAACGCTTTCTGATGGCAGTGGCCGTGCACGTGTGCGGTCGCGGCCAGCGGACGCAAGGCGAGCTTGGGCGCGTGGCGCTGCAGGAACTCGCCGATCAGCAACGCGCGGCCGGCGAGCGCCGCCGTCTCCAGTCCAGGCAGCAACGAACCGAACTCGTCCCGCAACGTAAGCAGGCAAGAAGGCTCCAGGCCGATCACCGGGCGGTCACCCGCCAGCGCGTCCAGGGTCCGCCGGGCCTCGGCGCGAGCGCGGTCCACCATGCCCGCGGACAGGTAAGTCCGTCCGCAGCACAAGGGCCGGGCGCCAGCACTCGCGACCGCGGGACGGAAGCCGGCGGCCCGCAGCACGCGCACCGCCGAGCGGAGGTTCTCCGGCTCGAAATAGCGGTTGAACGTGTCCGCCAACAGCAGGACATCGCCGTCGGCATCGGCTTCGTTGTCCCGGAACCAGTCTTTCCGCCACGCGGGCAGTGGGCGGGTGGATGCCAGCCCGGCCACACGTTCGCCCAGCCGCGCCAGGGCTGGCACGCGGTTGCGCAGATTGACCAATGGAGCGAACGCCGCGGCGATCCGGCCGTAGCGCGGCAACTCCGCCACCAGGCGCTCCCGTAGCCCGATGCCGTGGCGGGCGGCTCGGGCGTGCAGAGCTTCGATCTTCATCTTGCTCATGTCCACGCCGGTCGGGCACTCCCGCTTGCATGCCTTGCAGGACACGCACAGCTTCATGGCCTCGGCAACGTCGTCGCCCCCCATCGCATCGGGCCCCAGTTGCCCGGTTAGGGCCAGCCTCAGCGTGTTGGCCCGGCCGCGTGTCAGATGCACCTCGTCGCGGGTGACGCGGTAGGACGGGCACATCACGCCGGCGTCGAACTTGCGGCACGTACCGTTGTTGTTGCACATCTCCACCGCGGCCAGCAGCCCGGCCCGTGCTCCGCCGGTGACCGATTGCGGCTGCTCGGACCAGTCGAGTACGGGGCTGAAGCCCGCATCCACCGCGTAGCCGGGCCCATAGCGGAACAGCGTGCGGTCATCCATGCGCGGCGCCCGCACGACCCGGCCCGGGTTCAGCAGAGCCTCCGGATCGAACGCGTCCTTCACCGCTTCGAACGCGCGCACGACGCGGGGGCCGAACATGCTCTCGTGAAATTCGGAACGGACGATGCCGTCGCCGTGTTCCCCGCTATGGCTGCCCTTGTACTCGCGGACCAGCGCGAAGCACTCCTCGGCCACGCTGCGCATGGTCCGCACGTCCGTCGGGTCCTTCATGTTCAGCACGGGGCGAACGTGCAGGCAGCCGACGCTGGCATGGGCATACCAGGTGCCCTTGGTGCCGTGCCGGGTGAAGACGTCGTTCAGCCGCTCGGTGTAATCGGCGAGGTCATCCAGGTCGACGGCGCAGTCCTCGATGAAGCTGACGGGTTTGCCGTCGCCCTTCATCGACATCATGATGTTCAGCCCGGCCTCGCGCACCTCGGCGATGTCGGCCTGGAACGCCGGGTCGGTGGCGCGCACGACGGCGCCGGGATAGCCGAGATCGGCCATGGCGCCGTCCAGTTCCGCGAGCTTGGCGAGCAGGGGGCCGTCCTCGTGGCCGTGAAACTCCACCAGGAGGATGCTGTCGGGTTCGCCCAGCAGCATGCGGTCGATCGTCTTGCGATAGATCGGGATGCCGCGGCCGAGATCGATCATGGTGCGATCGACCAGTTCCACGCCCTCGGGGTCCAGCGCCACCAGGTGGCGGCTCGCTTCCATGGCGGCGCGGAAAGTTGGGAACTGGCAGATCCCCACCATCTTGCGCGGCAGCAGCGGCGCGAGCTGCAGCTCCAACGCGGCGGAGAAGGCGAGGGTGCCTTCGCTGCCCACGAGCAACCGGGCCAGGTTCTCGCGGCCCTCGCGCCGCGCACGCGGGGTCAGTACCTCGATGTTGTAGCCGCCGACCCGGCGGAGTTGGTGTGGGAAACGGGCCGCGATCTCGTCCGCCTCCGCCGCACCCAATGCGCGCAGCCGTTGCACCAAGGCCGCGATCGGTGCCGACATTTCCCCCAGATTGTCCGGCATCATGCCGAAGCGGTGCTGCGTGCCGTCGGCAAGGATGGCATCGATGGCGCGCACGTTATCGGCCATCAGGCCGTAGCGGATGGATTTGGCCCCGCAGGAATTATTGGCCGCCATGCCACCGATCGTGCAACGCGCCTGCGTGGACGGGTCGACGGGAAAGAACAGTTTGTGCTGCTTCAACGCCGCGTTCAGATGCGCCAGCACGATGCCTGGCTGCACGGTCGCCGTCTGCGCTGCCGGGTCGACGCTTAGCACGGTCCGAAGATGTTTGCTGCAGTCCAGCACGATCGCCCGATTGACCGTCTGGCCGCACTGGCTCGTGCCGCCGCCACGGGGCAGCACCGGCAGCCCGGCGTCACGCGCCAAGGCGAGCACGGCCTGCACGTCGGCGATCGTCTTCGGGATGACGACGCCCAACGGCTGGACCTGATAGATCGAGGCATCGGTCGAGTACCGTCCCCGGTCGCCGGCGCCGAGCAGGACATCGCCTTCGACCTCGCGCCGCATCCGGCCGGCGAGTGCGGCGTCAAGCACGGGCTGGCACCAGGCCGGGGGTGCCGCTGAACCGGTTGTCCGGGCGCATGGCGAACGCCGCGAGCAAGCCGATCAGCATCAGCGCCATCGTGCCGAGAAACGGCAGCGTCCAGTTGCCGGTCTGGTCGATGACGATGCCGAACACGAGCGGCGAGAGGATGGCGGCCAACGCGGACCCGGTGTTCATCAGCCCGCTGGCCGTCCCCGCATTGGCAGGCGCGATGTCCATCGGGATGGCCCACATCGGCCCGATCGTCAGCTCCGAGAAGAAGAACGTGCCCGACAGGCAGACGGCGGCGATGGTCGCGTCCCCGGTGAACAGGATCGGAATGGAGCACAGCAGCGAGCCCGCCATGCCGAAAACCACCAGGTTGCGCCGGGCCACGGTCAGACTACCGGTGCGGCGAAGCAGCCAGTCGCTGACGAAGCCGCCGAGCCCGTCGCCGATCACGCCGCCGAAGAACACCAGCGACGAGAACAGCGACGAGTTCTTCAGGTTCAGATGATAGTTGTGGAGCATGAATTGCGGCACCCAGGACAGGAACGTCCATAGCGTCCAGCCGTAGCAGAAATAGACGAAGATCACCGGTCCCATACGCCGCACGAGCGGTCCCCACGGCACGGGCGCATGGCCCGGCGGCTTCGCTGGCGGTAGGCGCGCACGGTCCGCTTCGGTCATGCCGGAATGCGTCCGGGGATCGTCGCGGAAATACCAGCACCAAATCGCCACCCAGACGAACGACAGGGCGCCGACGGCCACGAAGGATCCCCGCCAGCCGACATAGGCAATCAGCAGGAACACCAAGGGCGGCGTGATCGCGGTGCCCAGCCGGGCACAGGCGTGCGTGATCCCTTGCGCCCAGCCCGATTTGCCGCCAGGCAGCCAGTTGGACATCGCCTTGGTGGCTAGCGGGAATGTCGCGCCTTCGCCCAGGCCGAGCAGCACTCGTATCGCGAGCAGCGAGGCCAAACCGCCCACAGCCCCGGTCAGCATCGTCGAGAAAGCCCACAGCGCACCGGAGATCGTCAGCGTCCAGCGCGCGCCGAAGCGGTCGCCCAGCCAACCGCCCGCGACCTGGAACAGGAGATAGGGATATCCGAAGGCGGAGAACGCCAACCCGAGTTGGGTGTTGCTTAAACCCAACTCGCTGCGCAAGGGCTCCGCCGCGCTGCTGACGTTCACGCGGTCGATGTAGGTGATGAAATACATCGCACAGAGCAGCAGCAGCACGTTTGTACTAGCACTCCGCCGGAGGATGTTGGTCAAGAACGTCTCCCGTTTGGTTTTCTTCTTCCACTCGGTGCAGGACGGGAGAGGGAGAAGACTTGAGTCTGGCCGCTCCTTGTAAAGCGGTTCCATGGAGCTGCCCCAAACGTAGGGTGGGCTTCAGCCCACCACTTTGCGGCGGCTGGTGGGCTGAAGCCCACCCTACGGTCCTTGGAGGCTGCTGACTCAGGCGGCCTTCGCCTCCTCCTGCACGGCCTTGCGACCGGCCAGCACGTCCATGGCCGCGGCGACGCCGCCTTGCTGGTGCGGCACGCCGGCCTCGTGCAGGCCCATTTCCACGCCTGCCAGCGTGCCCATCAGCATCAGGTCGTTGAAGTCGCCCAGATGGCCGATGCGAAACACGCGCCCCTTCAGCTTGGCCAGCCCGGTGCCGAGCGACATGTCGAAGCAATCGAGCACCACCTGCCGGAAATGGTCGGCGTCATGCCCGTCCGGCATCACCACCGCCGTCAGCACGGGCGAGTAGTCGCGCGGATCCTGGCACAGGATGTCCAGCCCCCAGGCGCGCACGGCCGCCCGGGTCGCGGCGGCGTGGCGGGCGTGGCGGCCGAACACGTGGTCCAGCCCCTCCTCCTCCAGCATCGCGAGCGCCTCGCGCAGGCCGTACAGCAGGTTGGTGGACGGCGTGTACGGGAAGAACCCGGCGGCATTCGGCGCCAGCATCTCCTGCCAATCCCAGTACGACCGTGGCATCCCGCCCGTCTTGCCGGCGGCCAGCGCCTTCGGGCTGATCGCGTTGAAGCCCAGGCCCGGCGGCAACATCAGCCCCTTCTGCGAGCAGGCGATGGTCACGTCCACGCCCCACGCCTCGTGCTTGTAATCCACCGAGCCGAGGGAGGAGATCGTGTCCACCATCAGCAACGCCGGGTGGCCCGTGCGGTCCAGCGCCTCGCGCACCGGGGGGATGCGGCTGGTGACGCCGGTGGAGGTCTCGTTGTGCACCACCATCACGGCCTTGATCGCGTGCCCGGTGTCCGCGCGCAGCTTCTCCTCGATCACGGCGGCATCCACGCCGTGCCGCCAATCGCCGGGGATCAGGTCCACATCCAGCTGCAGCCGCTTCGCCATGGCAACCCACAGTGCCGCGAACTGCCCGGTCTCCACCATGATCACGCGATCGCCGGCGGAGAGCGTGTTGACGATCGCCGCCTCCCACGCGCCGGTGCCGCTGCCGGGGAAGATCACGACCGGGCCGGAGGTTTGGAACACGCGCTGGCAGCCCTCCAGCACCGTGCGGCCGAGCTTGGCGAAATCCGGGCCGCGATGGTCCATGGTGGGCATGTCGATGGCGCGCAGCACGCGGTCCGGCACGTTGCTCGGGCCGGGGATCTGCAGGAAATGCCGGCCGCTCTTGTGAGCCATGATGTGCCTCCCGGGTGATTGTATGCAAACTGGTTTTCGCACGCCGCCGGCCCGCGAGGCAACGCCCGAAATGAATGCAAACCTTCACCTTCTCGGAACCGCCCCCGGTACGGTATGGGCTGCATATGATCCCTCGTAGCGCCCCCAACGTGCTGCCGTTTCCAAGCCGCTCGCTGCATGGCGACTTGCTGGCCGGGTTGCGGGCCCTGATCAACCAGGGGGACCTCACGCCCGGCGCCCGGGTGCCGGAGCGAGCATTGTGCGAGCGGTTCGGCGTCTCGCGCACGCCGCTGCGGGAGGCGCTGAAGGTGCTGGCGGCGGAGGGGCTGGTGGAACTGCGCCCCAATCGCGGCGCCCGCATCGCGACGCTGGGCGACGAGCATCTGATGCACCTGTTTGAAGTGATCGCGATGCTCGAGGCGGAGGGCGGGCGCCTGGCCTGCGGCCGCATCACGGCGGATGCGACCGCCGAGATCCAGGGGCTGCACTACCGGATGTACGCGCATTTCCTCCGCCGCGAGTTGCCGGAGTATTTCGCGCTCAACCAGGCGATCCATGCCGCCATCCTCGATGCAGCCGCCAATCCGGTTCTGACCGCGACCTATAACAGCCTCGCCGGGCGCATCACCCGGGCGCGGTATTTGTCCAACCGCATGCGGCCGGATCGCTGGCAACAGGCGATGGACGAGCACGACGCGATCCTTGCGGCCGTGGTGCGCCGCGATGGCGACACGCTCGGCCCGTTGCTGGCCCAGCATCTGCGCAACAAGCGCGACATCATCACGGACGCGCTGGCCAACCCGGCGTGATCCGGGCGGCGTTGCTGTGGCTGGTGCTGGCGGGGGTGGCGCACGCCCAGGGCACGGTGCATCTGCTGGCCAGCGCAGGGGCAGGCAGCATCGATCCGCAGATCAACTACACCGGGCAGTACTGGCAGTTGTTCACCGTCGTCTATGACGGGCTGGTCGCCTTCCGCCGAGTGCCCGGCCCGGCGGGGCTCGCGCTGGTGCCGGACCTGGCGGACACGGTCCCGCAACCGACGGAGGATGGGCGGCTCTACAGCTTCCATCTGCGCCCGGGCCTGCGGTTCTCCGACGGCACACCGGTGCGTGCGAGTGACGCCGCCGCTTCGTTCCGCCGCATTTTCCGCATCACCGGGCCGACCGCCGGCAGCTTCTACGGCGGCATCGAGGGGGCCGACGACTGCCTGCGGGATCCGGCCGGTTGCAAATTGCCCGGGGTGGTGGCGGACGATGCCACGGGCACGCTCACCATCCGGCTGACCCGGCGCGATCCGGACTTCCTGCTGAAGCTGGCGTTGCCGCATGCCAGCATCCTGCCGGCGAGTGCGCCCGGCCACGATGCCGGCACCGAGCCGCTGACCGGCACCGGTCCATACCGCTTCGCCCGCTACGACCCGGCGACCGGCTTGCGGCTGGAACGCAATCCGCTGTTCCAGGTCTGGAACCCGGACGCGCAACCGCCCGGTATCCCGGACGCCATCGAATACCGCTTCGGCCTGGAGGATGAGGCAGAGGTGACCCAGGTCGAGAACGGCCAGGCCGATTGGATGTTCGAGACCCCGCCATTGGACCGGTTGGGCGAATTAGGCGCGGACTACGCCAGCCAGGTGCACATCAATCCGGCGCTCGCACTCTGGTTCCTGCCGATGAACATGCATGAACGCCCGTTCGACGATCTGCGCGTGCGCCGGGCGGTCAACATGGCGATCGACCGGGACGCCGCCGTGACATTGTTCGGTGGGCCGCGCCTGGCCCGCCCCTCCTGCCAGATCCTCCCGCCGGGCCTGCCCGGTTACGTGCCATATTGCCCGTTTCCGCACGACATGGCGGCGGCCCAAAGGCTGGTGCGGGAGAGTGGCGCGGCGGGCATGCGGGTGACGCTGGTGATCGACACGTCGGCAGTGATGCACGCGGTTGGGACCTACGTGTTGAGCGTGTTGCAACAACTCGGCTTCGACGCGAGGCTGCGCGTGTTGTCGGGAAATCTGCAGTTCACCTACATCCAGAACACGGCCAACCACGTGCAGATCAGCCTGACGCCCTGGTATGCCGACTACCCCGGCGCCACCGACTTCCTGCCGCTGCTGTTCGGCTGTGCGTCCTACCATCCCGGGACGGACGGTTCGATCAACTTCAGCGGCCTTTGCGACCCGGCGCTGGATACGCGCATGCAGGCAGTGGCGGATAGCGGTGACCCGGCGGGTTGGGCCGCCATCGACCGCGACGTCATCGACCGCGCGCCATTCGCCGTGTTGTTCAACCCGAGCTACATCGACGTGACATCGCGCCGGGTGCAGGATTTCTTCTACCACGACCAGTATCACTGGTTAGTCGGGCAAGCGCGGCTTGCTGCTCCCTCTCCCGCGGGCGGGAGAGGGCCGGGGTGAGGGCCGCTTGGTCCAAGCAAGGAAGTCTGAGTGTGGCGGGCCTCATCCTGATCGCCATAGCCTGCCTCTTAGCCCCAGCCTACGCCCTGAGAATCTCCCGTACCGACCCGTTCCGCTCCAACATCGAAGGCATCGCAACACGGAGTGGCCGAACCGTGCCGGTGCTTGCCCAAAACACCGCCGGGTTGGGTCTGGGCGCCACGCCCATCGGGCCGGCCTGGTCGGCCAGCTACCCGCTCGGGGCCGACTGCCAGGGACGCGACATCGCCGCGCGGCTGCTCTATGGCGGACGCACGTCGCTGTCGATCGCAGCGTTCGCCACCGTGCTTTCGCTCTTAGCCGGTGGCACGATCGGGGTACTCGCCGGTGCCCTTGGCGGCCTCGTGGATGCCGTTCTGCGCTGGCTATTGGACATGCTCTGGGCGTTCCCGGTGTTCCTGCTCGCCATCTCGCTTTCCGCGGTGTTGGCGGTCTCGGGGCTGCGTCTCGGCCCCATCACCATCGATGCCGACAACCCCGCGCTGACGGTGGCTATCCTGGGCGTGGTCTTCGTTCCCTACGTCGCGCGCCCGGTCCGCACCCAGGTGCTGTCGCTCAGGGAGGCGGAGTTCGTGCAGGCGGCGGTCTCGCTCGGGGGCTCGTGGGGCCATGTCGTGTGGCGCCACATCGTGCCGCATGCGTCGGCCACGGTGCTGCTGTTCGCGCCCACCGTCATGGCGTTCGACCTGCTGACCGAGGCGTCGCTATCCGTGCTCGGCATCGGGGTGCAGCCGCCGGACGCCAGTTGGGGCACCTTGATCGCGGACGGGCAGGGGTTGATCTATTCGCGCCCGGCAGCCGCAGTGGCGCCGGGCCTCGCCGTGGTGGTGACGGTGCTGCTGCTGAACCGGCTCGCCGACGTGTTGCGAACACGGTGAACGCGCTCGGCCGCGTGGCCCAAGCGTTCGCCGTGCTGTTCGGCATCAGCGTGCTCGTGTTCCTGATCTTCTTCGCGACCCCCGGCGCCGACCCGGCGGCTCGCCTCGCCGGCCGCGGCGCCAGCCCCGATACGCTGGCCGCCGTGCGCACCCAGTTCGGGCTCGACCGTCCGCTGCCCGTGCAATACCTCCGGCTGATGCAGCGGCTGTTCGTGACCCGCGACCTCACCAGTTTCGTCAACCGGGGCGAGGCGGTGGTCCCGGCCGTGCTCGACGCCGCACCGGTGACGCTGCTGCTGGCGGCGGGCGCGGCCGTGCTGTGGCTGAGCGGCGGGCTTGCCATCGGCCTGCTCGCGACCGGCTTTCGCACCGGCGGGCGGATCGCCATCGGGGCCGGGCTGGTGGGCATGTCGGTGCCGGCGTTCTGGCTGGGCGAAGTGGTGAACCTGCTGACACAGCGCACCTTCCACGGGGCGTGGCTGCTCGGCTGGCTTCCCCCGCTCGGCGTCGGTGTGAGCTTCGCGGGGATGGTGCTCCCCTGGACGACGCTGGCGCTGCTCTACGCCGGGGTCTACGGCCGGGTGCTGCAGGCCGGGCTGCAGGAGGCGCTGCTGTCCGATGCGATCCGCACCGCGCGGGCCAAGGGCGTGGGCGAACTCGCGGTGCTGCTGCGCCACGCGTTGCGCCTGTCCATTGCACCGGTGATCGCGCTGTTCGGCTTGGATTTCGGCGCGCTGGTGGGCGGCGGCACCGTGCTGACGGAAATGGTGTTCGGCCTGCATGGCGTGGGCAAACTGACCTATGATGCATTGCAGACGCTCGACCTGCCGATGCTGATGGCCGTCGTCATGTACGGCGCGGTCGCGGTGGTCGCCGTGAATGCACTGGCCGACGCGGCAGCCTGGGCGCTGGACCCGCGGCGACGGGAGGGCTGACGATGCTTGGATCTTGATCCCGTTGTCGAATGAAAATACACGGTGACCACACCCACGTGCCGAGACCCCAATTTGCTCAACCCGCTCTGGACCCAGTCCGGCTTACTGGCGGCAATCGAATGAGCAATTCCCCCGTCCCGTCCGTGCCGAATGCGCACGAGCTGCTGCTTCAGGGCGTGATGGATTACGCCATCTATATGCTCGATCCCCAAGGCCGGGTCGTGAGCTGGAATCCGGGTGCGGAGCTGATCAAGGGCTACACGCAGGCCGAGATCGTGGGTCACCACTTCTCCTGTTTCTATACCGAGGAGGACCGTGCGGCCGGGCTGCCGGCGGAGGCGTTGCGGATCGCCGCGGAGAAGGGGCGGTTCGCGACGGAGGGCTGGCGGCAGCGCAAGGATGGCGCCCGCTTCTGGGCCGCGGTCGTGATCGACCCGATCCGACAGCACGGCACGCTGGTCGGGTTCGCCAAGATCACCCGCGACGTGACGGCGCAACACGAGGCACAGATGGCGGCGCTGCAAAGCGAGCGGCGCTTCCGGCTGCTGGTGGAGAACGTCATCGACTACGCGATCTACATGCTCGACACCGAGGGCCGGATCACCAATTGGAATTCCGGCGCCGAGCGGATCAAGGGCTACAGCGCCAGCGACGTGCTGGGCCGGCACTTCTCCTTGTTCTACACGCTCGAGGAGATCCTGGCCGGCACCCCGGCCCGTGCCCTCGAGACGGCCCGGCGCGATGGGCGCTACGACGCCGAATCATGGCGGCTGCGCAAGGATGGCACCCGCTTCTGGGCCGGTGTGGTGATCGACGCAGTGTACGACGAGGGCGTGTTGGTCGGCTTTGCCAAGATCACCCGCGACCTCACCGAGCGGCGCGAGACGCAGTTGCAACTGGAGCAGTCGCGCGAGCAGTTGTTCCAGTCCCAGAAGATGGAAGCGGTCGGCCAGCTGACCGGCGGGCTGGCGCATGATTTCAACAACCTGCTGACGGGCATCGCCGGCAGCCTGGAACTGATGCAGACCCGCCTGCGGCAAGGCCGGACGACCGAGCTCGACCGCTACATCACGGCCGCCCAGGGCTCCACCAGCCGGGCCGCCGCGCTGACGCACCGGCTGCTCGCGTTCGCCCGCCGCCAGACGCTCGATCCGCGGCCGACGGATCCCAATCGGCTGGTTCGCGACATGGAGGATTTGGTCCAGCGGACAGTCGGGCCGGAGAACGTGGTCGCGACCGTGTACACCGCCGAGCCGTGGATCATCCTGTGTGATCCGAACCAGCTCGAGAATGCGCTGCTGAATTTGTGCATCAACGCACGCGACGCCATGCCGGGCGGTGGCCGGATCACGATGGAGGTCGCCAACACCCCGCTGGACGAGCGCGCGGCCAACGTGCGGGACCTTCCGCCGGGCGACTATGTCGGTATCAGCATCACCGATACCGGGGTAGGCATGACGCCGGACGTGGTCGCCCGGGCGTGCGAGCCGTTCTTCACCACGAAGCCGCTCGGGGCGGGTACCGGCCTCGGCTTGTCCATGACCTACGGTTTCGCGCGGCAGTCCGGCGGCCAGGTGCGCATCCACTCCGAGATCGGGCGCGGGACCACGGTGCGGCTGCTGTTGCCGCGCCACACCGGCGAGATGCCGGTCGCTGTCGCGGCCGCGCGATCCGCATACGTGGTGCCGTCCGGGAGTGGCGAGACGGTGTTGGTGGTCGATGACGAGCCGACCGTGTCGATGCTGGTCACCGAGGTGCTCGACGAGCTGGGCTATGCCTCGCTCGTGGCCGCGGATGGTGCGGGTGGATTGGCGTTGCTGCAAGGCGAGCAGCGGGTCGATCTGCTGATCACCGATATCGGTCTGCCCGGCGGCATGAGCGGGCAGCAACTGGCCGAGGCGGTGCGGCTGCAGCGTCCCGGCCTGAAAGTGTTGTTCATCACCGGGTATGCCGAGGTGGCGGTGACCGGCAGCGCGATGTTGGAGCCAGGGACCTACCTGCTGACGAAGCCGTTCGCCATCGATGCGCTGGCGGCGCGCATCACGTCCATCCTCACCGAGGGGTAACCCCAGCCAGGCCGTGATGAACGCGGTGGGCGCAGGCTGTGAAAAATGGCGCAGCCTCATCCATTCGGGTGACGACGCAGCGCATTTGGTTCCGTAACGATCGGCAGCGATCCGGACGTTACAGGAGACCGCTTTCGTGTCAGTCAACGGCGTACTCTACAGGCCAATCGAGACCGGAGCCGCATCGGAACGGCCGGAATTGGAGTCGCTCCGCGCCGCCCGGTTTGCCGCGAGAGCCGACCGCACCGACAGCACCACCGGTTACTGTGCCGGAACCCTGATCCGGACCGACCCCGGCGACATCCCGGTCCAAAGGCTCGCGATCGGCGACCGTGTCATCACCTTGTCCGGTGCGGCGGAGCCGATACAGTGGATCGGCCGGCGCAGCTACACCGTGCGGTTCATGCGCCCGTCGCAACGCCCCATCGTGTTCCGCGCCGGCTCGTTGGGTGACGGCATCCCGCGCCGGGATCTGCGGGTATCGCCAAGCCATTGCATGCTGATGGGCGGTATCCTGGTTCCGGCGGCTGCCTTGGTGAACGGGTTGACGATCGTTCGGGACAAGGATTGCCGCCGCGTGGACTACGTCCATGTCGAGTTGGCCGAACACCGGGCGATCTGGGCCGAGGGTGCGCTCAGCGAGACGTTCGTGGACGAGGACCAATCCCGATTGATGTTCCACAACGCATCCGAATTCGCCGAGCTTTACCCTGACGCCCCGAGGCCGAGCGCATCCTGTGCCCCCCGGGTCGACCGCGGCTACTTGTTGGACGTCATCCGCAGCGGCCTCGCCAAGCGGACCATGGCGGTCGGGTTCAAGTCCGAGTTAGCAAAGCTTAACTGAGCCCCTCCCCCGGGGCCCCTCCCACTAGGGGAGGGGGAGTGAGGATCAGAGCGGGGGCGGGTGCAGGCCCAGCCCGGCGGCCGTCTCGTTGATCGCGGCCCAGGTGGCGGTTTGCAGCGGCACGCCGTCCCGCAGCCGGATCGCGCGGGTGCGGGCCTCCGGCTCACCGGGCACCAGCACCTCGCCGCCAGGTGTGGCGGGGCGGGAAGCCTTCACGTACAGCGCATACTCGCGGGCCACTTCGGCGAAATGCTGTGCGCCGAAATGCGCCGGGTCGAGGTAGATCGACAGCATGCCGTTGCCGATCCGCCCGCGCTTGCCGCCGGGGATCGGGCCGGATGTCGGGCCGCCGGTCAGGCACCCGGCAAGGATCTCGCACATGAAGGCAATGCCCGACCCCTTGTGGTCGCCGAACGCCCGCAGCGCACCCTCGCCCAGGGAGGAGTCGCGCACCGAGTTGCCCGGCGTAATCGGCCCGTACACCGTCTCCGGATTGGTGGACAGCGAGCCGTCCGGGTTGATCAGCGCCCCCTCGGGCAAGGGTTTGCCGCCGTTGGAGGCGACCAGGACCTTGCCCTCCGCCACGGTGGAGGTGGCGAAATCCAGGATCAGCGGGTCGGTGCCGGGCTGCGGCGCACCGACGCAGAACGGGTTGGTGGAGAACCGCCGGTCCACGCCGCCGAACGGTGCCACCAACTCGCCCATCGCCACGTTGACGAAGTGGATCGACACCAGCCCCTGTGCCGCCGCCCGCTCCGCCCAGTCGCCGATGCGGCCGATATGGCCCGAGTTGCGCAATGCGATCACCGACATGCCGGACTGGCGCGCCTTGGCGATGCCCATGTCCACGGCGAGCGGCCCGATCGTCTGCCCGAAGCCGAATCCGCCATCGACCACGGCATGCGCCGGGCTCTCGGTGATCACCTGGAGCGTTTGCCCGGCGAGCACCGAGCCGTTCTGCAACCACAGCACGTAGCGTGGCACCCGGATCACGCCGTGGCTGTCGTGCCCGGCCAGGTTGGCGCCGATCAGGTGATGGGCGATCCGGTCGCCTTCCTCCTCGGTGGTGCCGGCCTTGGCGAAGATGGCGGCGATGAACGCCCGAAGGGTCGCGACGGGGACGGTGGTGGTCGGCAGATCGGCCATGATGTGGCTCTGTTCCTTGGCTGGCGGGGTCTTGCGAGGCCGCCATATCAGCCGTGGACGCGAACCGAGGCAACCCGCCGCCCCGGATGGGCGCAGTGGCTGTGGCCAGGCAATGGTTCACACTAGCGCGCAGCCGCAGCAATCGTTAATCCAACGGCCTATGCTGCGCCGGAGCGCCCGATGAGTTACACCCGCATCAATCTCGCCGCCGACGATCTCGACGAGCGCCGCGTGTTCCTCCCGGGGCTGACCCAGGCGGCCCGGGTAGCGATCTGGTCGGTCGCGAATGCCCTATTGGTGTTCGCCGAGCACCTGGCCGAGCTGTTTGCACCGTTCCTGCTGCTGGGCGGCGCGATCTGGTGGGCGATTCCCCGGGGCCTGGCGGCGATCACGCTGGAAGGGCAGGCCAACGACATGCTGCAAATAATGCGCAGCCACGTCCCGCACGACGTGTATATCGACGGCAGCTACTACTCCGCCGGGACGCTGATCTGGGACGGGGTCTTCCTGGTGGCCGTGGTGGCAATCTGCCGCACCCTTTCGACCGCGATCACGACCTTGCTGTTGGACCGCCGCTAGAAACACGCGGCGGCTCGTCCTAGCATGGCTGCCATGACATACGATCCGCCGCCCCACACCACCCAGCACTGGTCCGTCACCAAGCCGTCCGCCACCGGCCGCCGAGGCATGGTGGTCTCGCAATCGCAAGATGCGGCCCGCGCGGGTGTCGCCGTGCTGGACGCCGGCGGCAATGCGGTGGATGCGGCGGTGGCGACGGCCCTGGCCTTGGCAACGGTCGAGCCTTGGAACTCCGGCCTGGGCGGCATCGGCTTCGCCATGGTGCACCGCGCCGGCCAGAGCGCCGCGGAAACGGTCGATTTCGGCCCCGTCGCCCCCGCCGGGTTGCGGCCGGACGCATTCAAGCTGACGGGCCGCATGAAGCAGGACCTGTTCGCCTGGCCCGAGGTGGAGGGCGACGCCAACATCCACGGGCCGCTGTCGTTCGCCATTCCATCGTCGGTGGCCGGTTACGCGCATATGCACGGCCGCTGGGGCGTGTTGCCGTTGTCGGAGGTGATTGCCCCCGCGCTCGCCTTGGCCAAGCGGGGCTTGTCGCAGGACTGGTTCACCACGCTGAAGATCGCCAACTCCGCCTCGGTGCTGAAGCGCTATCCATCCAGTGCCGACATCTATTTGCCGGGTGGCCTGCCGCCGGTGCCCCCATATCAGGGCGCACCCGGCTATTTCCGCCAGGGCGCCCTGCCGGACACGCTCGAGCGCCTGGCGCATGCCGGGTTGCGCGATTTCTACGATGGCGACGTGGCCGCAACCCTCGCGGCCGATTTCGCGAGCGTCGGGTCGCTGCTGACCTCCGAGGATCTGCGGCGCTGCGAGGCTCGCGTGCTGCCGGCGACCGAGGTGGAATGGCGCGGCCGGACGATCGAGCTTGCTACCGGGCTGACCGCCGGCCCGACCTTCGCCCGCGTGCTCGAAATGATGCGGGATACCCGGCCCGGTGACCGCCCGACTGCCAGTTGGTATGCAGCTTTGGCGCGCGCCATGAAGTCGGCCTACGCCGAACGGCTCGAGGGGCTGGGCGAAACCGAGCCGAAGGCCGCCGAGAGCTGCACCACCCACCTGACGGTGTGCGACGAGGCCGGCACTATGGTCGCCATGACCACCACGCTGCTCTCCTCCATGGGCAGCCGGGTGGTGCTGCCGCAATCCGGCGTGCTGATGAACAACGGCGTGATGTGGTTCGACCCTCGGCCGGGCAAGCCGAACTCCGCCGCACCCGGCAAGCGGCCGCTGACCAATATGTGCCCGGTCATCGTGCGCGACCGCGAAGGCCCCATGCTGGCCGCCGGAGCGTCCGGCGGGCGGCGGATCATGGCCTCGGTCGCCCAGATGCTGGCCTTCACGCTCGATTTCGGCATGGACCCGGCGGAAGCCGCGCACCAGCCCCGCATCGACGTGTCCGATCCAGGCTATGTCAGCGCCGACGCCCGCCTGCCGCCCGATGTGATGGAGGCCCTGCGCGCCGACGGTCCGCTCGAAATCGTCGAGCACGGCGTCATACCGGTGAACTTCGCCTGCCCGAACCTGATCCTGCAGCAGGGTGGCGAGCGCACCGGCATCAGCGACGTCATGTCGCCCTGGTCCGCCGCGGTCGCCCAGGCGTGAGCCTGTCATGAGGGCGGCTCTGCTGCTCCTGCTCGGTTTGTCCGGCTGTGCCAGCGCCCCGCAACTCGTGATGCTGAATCCCCGGACCGGCGCCCGGGTCGATTGCCAGGTGCCCGACATCACCGCCGGTCCGGCCGATTTCCTGATCTCGCGAGCGTGCCTCTCCGCTTGCGAGGCGCATGGCTTTCACCCGATGCCGGGCATGCAGGCCCCGGCAGCGGGGTCCGACATCCCGGCCGAATGTTCGAACTGAGTTACGCCGGTCGTTGAGCCTGGCTCGCTCTACCGGCGGCCACCGCCGCCGCCGCGGAACCCGCCGCCCCCGAAGCCGCCACCCTGGAAGCCGCCGCCGCCAAAGCCTCCGGTGAACCTGCGGCCGCCGAAGCCGCCGCCGCCGTAGCGGAAACCGGGACCGAAATATCCGCCGCCGCTGCGGCCGAAATAACGTCCGCCATAGCCACCGCCGAAGAAGCCGAAATACCCGACGCCAGGGCCGTAGAACCCGCCATAATAGCCGCCCAACGCATAGGGCGCGCCGTAGTAGTAGCCGTATGGCCCGCCATACCCATAAACGCCGTACGGATACCCACCGTAATATCCATACGGATAGGCGACACACCCCGTCAGCCCCAAAGCAAGGCAGACGGGCAGTAGCAACCGCCCCAAGCCCCGCTTCATCATTGGCAACTCCATATCGACTGAACTCAGCATCGACTTAATCTAGACCGAAATCGACCGCTGAACATCCAGTGTCACACTGCGTTACGCATACGTCTCGGTCTTGCCGCATGCGCGCGCGACATGGGATGCGGTGAGGTTGGGGAGTTAAGGATGTCCAATATGTCGGTGCCGAGACGCATGATCGCGTTGTCGAGGCGAGTGACGACGCTGGCAAGCGTCTCCGCCTTGGCGCTATCGACCGTGGCACCGGCTTGGTCCGCACCGCCGCCCATCGTCCCGCGAGCCGATCCCCCCGCCCGCGTCGGCCGGCTGTCCCGGATTGCCGGCGCCGTGTCGTTCCACACCGAGGACGCGACGCAATGGAGCCCGGCGGCGGTCAACTATCCGTTCACGAACGGCGACGCCTTCTGGACGGAGCCGAGCGCCCGGGTCGACCTGCAGGTCGCATCCAACCGCCTGACCCTGGCGCCCACGACCGAGTTGGACGTGGCCACCCTCGACGACCACACGCTTGCGACGTCGGAGCCACAGGGCGAAACCTATCTCGAACTCCGCGCCGTCGGTTCGGGCGACAGCTACGCCGTGCAGACCCCGCGGGGGTTGGTTCAGATCACGGGCGCCGGCCGCTACGACGTCGTGGCGGGAGATACCGACCACCCGACCTTGGTCACCGTGGTGGAGGGGGCGGCCCAGGTCACTGGCAACAATCTTTCCCTGCAGGTGGGCCCGCGGCAAACCGCTACCATTTCCGGCACCGACACTTTCCAAGGCAACGTCGGGCCGATCGCGCAGGACGCCTTCCTCACCGCCATGCTTGCCGAGGACCGTCCGGCCCCGCGCGCCAGCGTCCCGATCCCGCCGATCGTGCAGGGCATGACCGGGTGCGAGAGCCTGGACACGACCGGCAGTTGGGCCGAAACGCCGCAATACGGCACGGTCTGGTATCCGCCGGTGGAGGCCGGGTGGGTGCCTTACCGGCACGGCCACTGGTCGTACGTGGCGCCCTGGGGCTGGACCTGGGTGGATGACGCGGCGTGGGGCTTCGCGCCGTTCCACTACGGCCGCTGGGCGCAGATCGACAATCGGTGGGGCTGGATCCCCGTGTCTCCCGGCGGCTATGCCGACCCGGTGGCGGCCTACCCGGTGCCGGTTTACGCACCGGCTTTGGTCAGCTTCGTCGACATCGGTGGTGCTGCGGTCGCGGGGGCTGCCATCGGCTACGCCGCGGGTGCCCTCTCGGGTCGGTCCGTGGGCTGGGTGCCGCTCGGCCCCCGCGAGGCGTACTATCCGCCGTATCGCACGAACCTGAACTACGTGCGCGGGATCAACGCCACGACGATCCAGAACGTTAACCAATCGATCAACACCACGACCATCACCAACAACCGCACCGTGGTGCAGAACTTCTTCAATCGCGGCGCGGCGACCGTCGTGCCCGCGGCTGCGATGGTGCAATCGCAACCGGTCGCTGCGGCGGCGCGGCCCCTGCCACCGGACCAGTTCGCCCACGCGCAGGCGCAATTCCGCTCGCCTATCGCCCCGGCCGCCACCACCGCCGGAGTGACGCCGGCCGTAGCACGACAGTTCAATTTCGTGGCCCCGACACGCCCGGCCCAGCCGGTTCCCGGTCCGGCAATCCATCCCGCCGTGCTGCGGGCCGGACCTGGTCACGGTTTCGCCGGACCCGCATTGCGGGCCGCTACTGCGGCCGAGCCAGCCCCGGCGGCGGCGCCTGCGAATGCCCCCCGTCCGGAGCAGACGCCGAGTCCGGCCGTCGCCGCGCCCGAAGCTCGTCCGGCCGAAACACCGGCTCGCCCGGCAGCCCAGGCCGAGGCGCCGCATCCCGAGGCAGCTGCCCGGACACCAGCCCCAGCGCCGGCGGTCGTGCGCCCGGCGGAGGCGCCGCACCCCGAAGCGGCGGCGAGGGCACCCGCCCCAGCGCCGGCGGCCGTGCGCCCGGCGGCACCGATCCAGGCTGCACGGCCACAGCCCGCCGCAAGGCCTGCCCCCGCCGCACGGCCGGCCCCCGTCGCACGTCCTGCGGCACCCCCCGCCGCCGTTGCACGACCCGCAGCCCCGGCGCCGCGTCCAGCGCCGCCGCCGCACCCTGCACCGCCGCCCCGGCCCGCAGCGGCCCCGCCACCGCGCGCGGCTGCCCCGCATCCGGCGCCCGGGCAGCGGGAGCCCGGGCACGGCTAGCCACGCGATCGCCAACCCGGTCTCGTGGGAGGAGGCGATGCTGCGCAACGACTTCTCCACCGCATGGACGATCGCGGACGGTGTGCTCGCCGCCCGCGACCCCCGGATGCGGGACGCGGCGGGGCAGCCCTACCACGAGCGCTGGGTGTGGGACGGGCGGCGGTTCGACGGCCGGGCGGTGACGGTCCGCTGCTACCACGGGCTCGGCGACACGCTGCAATTCGCCCGCTACCTGCCAGCGCTGCGGGCCCGGGCTGCGCATGTCACCCTGGAGGTCCAGCCCGAGCTGTTGGACCTTTTGCTTGGCTGCGGCGCGGACCGGGTCATTGCCTTCGATCCAGACGCGCCCACGCCTGCCGAGCACGATATCGAGATCATGGAGCTGTCCCACGCGTTGCGTGCTGTCCCGTCCGGCCGGCCCTATCTCCGGGCGGAGGCGACCCGGCTGCCCGGCGTGAACACGGGGGTTTGCTGGCAAGCCGGAGGCTGGGACCCGGCGCGATCCATTCCGCTCGACCAGCTTCGGACGGTCCTGCCGCCGGGTGCGATCAGCCTTCAGCGGGGGGCGACGGGCCTACCGGATCCACTGGCGGGCACCATGGACATCCTGGCGACCGCGCGACTGATCGCCGGGCTCGACCGCGTCATCACCGTGGACACGATGATCGCCCACCTTTCGGGGGCACTGGGACGCCCGGTGCATCTGCTGCTCCGGGCGGAGGCGGATTGGCGGTGGGGCCGGGCGGACCGGACCCCTTGGTATGCCAACACCCGGATTCACCGGCAGCGCCACGAGGGAGACTGGGGCATTGTTCTCGACAGCCTCGCGGCGGCGCTCAGGGAGGAAGGTTGACGGCCTCCACACGGGCGAAATCATCGCCGATCACCACGATCGAGCGGCTGGCCGGAGCGATCTCCAGCCGGTGCAGCAGGTCCAACGGCATGCCGAGTATGTAGGCCAGCACCGCCTTGATCACGTCGGAGTGGCTGACGGCGATCACGGTTGCGCCAAGGTCGCGCTGCCGCATCAGCGCCGACACCGCCCGAGCCTGCGCCATCAGCATGGTCTCACCGCCGGGTGTCGGCGCCAGCGAGCGAGCCGTATTCCAGGCCGCCCAGCCCGGCTGCGCCGCCAGGGCCGCGAATTCGGCGCCCGACCACGCGCCGAAATCGATTTCCTCGAGGCCAGATTCGATGAGGGGCACCAGGCCGAGAGCCGACGCGATCGGTTGTGCGGTGTCCTGCGCGCGTTGGACAGGGCTGGTCAGCACCGCGCGGATATCCTGTCCGGTATAGTGCCGCGCCAGGGCCTGAGACTGCGCCACGCCTGTGCTGGACAGCGGCACGCCAGCAGTGCGGCCCGCCAAGCTGTGCCCCAAAAGGCCATGTTCGGCGTGGCGTAGCAGGTGGATGTTGCAAACCCCATTGCCTCGCACTAGCCTTCCCCCGCCTTGCCCTCCAACTCCTCGGCGACATTCTGGATCGCCGTATCGGCCAGGAGTTCTTCCAGTTCGGCGTCATAGACTTTTTCGGCGCCGACCCGCTCCGAGATGCGCTGCACGATCTGCAGCACCTTGGTGATCTCCTTCTCGGAGAGAAGATTGACCTGCAGGTCGAGATGGGAGCGCTGGTCGGCGCGATCACCCTCCCGATTTTGCTTGATCAGCACGAACGTCGTGAGCACCACCGACTCGAAAGACACCAGCATGCCGAGCAAGGCGAACGGATAGGGGTCGAAAACCAGCCGGGGCCAGTGGCCACTGTTGATCACGAGCCATGCGATGAAGGCCACGGCATGGATCGCGATGAACGTGATCGAGCCCACGAAACTGCCGAAGCGATGGGCGAAGCGCCAGACGAGAGAGCCGCCACGCTCGGCGCGCTTCTCCATCGCGAGGACGGTTTCGATATTCCCGACGACGGAGTGCGGGACAGATTTTCGGGCGTTGGCCATACGCCATCAACGCCCAGGCAGCCGCAGGTTTCAGCCCTGCTTGCGCCGGATCGCCGTCAGCCGGCGCATCGCCGCCGCTTGTTCTTCCTCACCGAGCTCACGCCAGAGCCGCAACATCGCCAACTCCTCGGCCCCCTGGGCGGTTCCCTCCGCCGTCGAGTCGGTGCCGAACATCAGCCACGATGGCGTGACACCGACCGCTTTCGCGACCCGGCGTGCATTCGCCCAGCGCATGCCGTGAAGGCCCGTGACCCAGGCGTGAACGGTTGGCTGCGACACTTCCAGCTTGCGCGCCAGATCGGCCGCGGTCAGCCCGTTGTCTTTCAGCATTTTCTTGAGTCGAGTCGATGGAGTGGATCGTGCCATGGCGATGGTCATAGCGTTAGGCATTGCCTATTGCAACTGTGCCGGTCCGGCGACTAGAGCTTTTTGTTTCTAGCGAGCATCCCCCATTCGATCGAATGATGCTCTAGGCCAATCCTATGTATTTTCTCCTAAGTCAGACTTGTGCGCGTCCTTGACCTGTTCAGCGGTATCGGCGGATTCGCCCTCGGTTTCGAGCGATCGGGCCTGCAAACAATCGCGTTCTGTGAATCCTCCCGTTACGCGCGGGCCATCCTGCGCCGTCACTGGCCCGGCGTTCCGTGCTACGACGACATCCGAACACTCACCGCCCGCCGCTTGCACGCAGACGGCGTGCCGGACGCGGACATCATCTGCGGCGGCTTCCCCTGCCAGGACATCAGCGCGGCCGGACGCGGCGCCGGCCTCGATGGCGACAGGAGCAGCCTATGGCGGCACATGCGGCGTTTGGTCGTCGAGTGCCGCCCAACTTGGGTCGTCGTTGAGAATGTCGCTGCTCTGCGCGTTCGCGGTGCGGACCGGGTACTCGGCGAATTGGAGGCGGCGGGCTACGCCTGCTGGCCGCTCGTGGTGGGTGCTGGCCATGCCGGCGCACCCCATCGGCGGCAACGCTGCTTCATTCTGGCCCACGCCGCGCGCGAGGGATTGGAAGGGCGGTGCGGCCACCCAGCGCAATCGCCGCCGGGCCTGCCCGTTGAACGACGCGGTGGGTGGTTGCCTGAACCCGGACTGGGTCGAGTGGCTGATGGGCTTCCCGCCCGGCTGGACCGCCGCGCCCGGCTGACGGCATTGGGCAATGCCGTCGTCCCGGACGTGGCGTCCGCGATTGCGGAGGCGATTCAGGCGGCGGCGGAGCGCACCCGGTCGGCGAACGTCTTGCGGAACTTGGCGACCTTCGGGGCAACCACGGCGCGGCAGTAGCCGGCATACGGGTTGCGCTCGAAATACCGGTCGTGCTCCGGTTCGGCCTTGTAGAAGGCGGGTGCGGGCAGAACCTGGGTGACCAGCTTGCCACCGTACAGATTGGCGCCGGCGATCTCCTGCATCACGCTTTCGGCAACCTGCTTCTGAGCGTCCGAATGCGTGAAGATCACCGACCGGTATTGGGTGCCGCTATCGGCCCCCTGGCGGTTCAGGGTGGTCGGGTCGTGGATGGTGAAGAACACCCGCAACAGGTCGGCGTAATCTAGTTCCGCCGGGTCGAACTGCACTTGCACAACCTCGGCATGCCCGGTGCGACCGGTGCAAACCGCCTCGTAGCTTGGGTTCACCAGGTCACCGCCCATATAGCCGGACTGGACCGCGGTCACGCCGCGCAGATCCTGGTAAACTGCCTCCAGGCACCAGAAGCATCCGCCACCCAAGGTCGCCGTTTCGGTCGCCATCGCTGGTTCTCCCTTGTTTCGATGGGGGTCAGATGGCGATGGAAGCCGCCGATGTCGAGTGCGACACTCCCCCTCCCCTTGAGGGAGGGGGCCGGGGGGAGGGGTGGCCACACACCGGTCGTTCGTGCCGCGGCCTACCCCTCCCCTAGCCCCTCCCTGAAGGGGCGGGGGATAATTCAGTGTTCGACGCCCGTCCCGCTGCTGCCACCGAGATACGCGGCCCGGACGTCGTCATTGGCCCAAAGCTCGTCCGGCCGGCCCGACGTCAGCAGCCGCCCCGTCTCCAGCACGTAGCCGCGGTCGGCGACCGACAGCGCCATGTGGGCGTTCTGCTCCACCAGCAGCACCGTGGTGCCGCGGGCGCGGATGTCGGAGACGATGCGGAACACCTGCTGCACGATCAGCGGCGCCAAACCGAGCGACGGCTCGTCCAGCAGCAGCAGCCGGGGCTTGGCCATCAGCCCGCGCGCCACCGCCACCATTTGCAACTGCCCGCCGGACAGCGTCCAGCCCAGCGCGTGCTGCAACCGGCCGAGGCCCTCGAAGTAGCCGATCATCTCGTCCACCTCGCCTTCCAGCGTGCGCCGCTTCACGCCTTTGCGGTTGGACGCGCCCAACAGGATATTCTCGCGCACCGTGAGCCCCGGGAAGATGCGCCGCCCCTCCGGCACGTGGGCGATGCCCTGGCGCACGATCGCCTCCGGCTTCATGCCGCGCAGGGACTTGCCGCCGAGCACGATGTCCCCGGTCACGTTCGGCACCAGGCCGGAGATCGAGCGTAGCGTGGTACTCTTACCAGCGCCGTTGGAGCCGAGCAGGGCCACGATCTCGCCCTCGCCGACCTCGATCGTCAGGCCTTTCAGCACCGGCCCGGCGCCGTAGCCGGCCTGCACGCCGTTCAGCTCAAGCAGCTTCATGCGACTTGCGCCTCTTGGGTCTTTTCGGGGGGCGCGCCGAGATAGGCGGCGATCACGTCCGGCTCGCGCAGCACGGATTGCGGCGAGCCATCGGCGATGCGGCGGCCGAAGTTCAGCACGGTGATGTGGTCGGCGACCGACTCCACCAGGTGCATGTCGTGGTCGACAATCAGGATGGTCAACCCGTGGCGCTTTAGCCGGCGCAACAACCCGCCGAGTTCGGCCTTCTCCGTCATGTTCAGCCCGGCCGCCGGCTCGTCCAGCAGCAACACCAGCGGGCTGCCGGCGAGCGCGCGGGCGATCTCCACGTGGCGCTGGTGGCCGTAGGAGAGTTGGCCGATCGGGCGCAGGGCGTCGGCCCGGCGGCCAACGAACTCCAACGCGGCCAAAGCGCGCTCCACCACCGGGCCGGGTTCGCCGGCGACGTCGTTGCCGGGCCGCTCGGCGCCGATCATGACGTTTTCCAGCACCGTCATGCCGCGGAACACGCGGATGTTCTGGAACGTGCGGGACAGGCCGCGCCGGGTGCGCTGGTGCGGCGGCAGGCCGGTGATGTCGGTGCCGCCGAAATGGATGCGGCCGGCGGTCGGGCGGTATAGGCCGGTCAGCACGTTGATGAAGGTGCTCTTGCCCGAACCGTTGGGCCCGATCAGCGCGTGCACGGTGCCACGGCGGACGGCGATGTCCACGCCGTCCAACGCCTTCAGTCCGCCGAAATGCTTGGCCAGGCCCTCGATTCGCAGCACCGTCTCGGCCGAGGCGGCGCCGTGTTCGGCGAGCAAGGGCAGGGGGGCGACCGCGCCCTCGATGCTGCGTTCGCGCCGCACGAAGCGGGCAGCGAGGCCCCACAGGCCGTCGGGCAGGAACACCATGATCAGGATCACGGCGCCGCCATAGACGGCTAGGTAGACGCGTTGCAGGAAGCGCAGCCACTCCGGCAGCATCACCAGCAGCGCCGTGCCGACCAGGGCGCCGAAGGGCGATTGGACACCGCCGAGCAACGCCATGGTGAGCAGCACGATGCTTTCGGCGAACGAGAACTGGTCCGGACTGATATAGGCGAAGGCGCCGGCGAACAGCCCGCCGCCCAGCCCGCCGAGCACGGCGGAGATGCCGAACGCCAATACCTTGGTGCGCAGGATGTCGATGCCGCAGGTGCTGGCCGCGATCTCGTTGTCGCGCACCGCCTGCATGGCGCGGCCCAACCGGCTGGTTTTCAACCGCCAGGCGTAGAGCGTCACCACGACCAGCGCCAGCACGCACAGGCTGAGGAAGCCGGTGCCCGAGGTGAGCCCGGCGGGGCGGGCAATGCCGCTGATGCCGTCCGGGCCGTGGGTGAGGCTGATCCAGTTCGTCAGCACGAGGGTCAGGATCTGCTGGAAGCTGATCGTGACCATGGCGAGATAGTGCCCGCCCAGCCGTAGGCTTGCGAAGCCCAGCACCAGGCCGAACAGCCCGGCGACCACGACGCCGCCGGCCCAGGCGGCGATGAACGGCACGTGGTAGTCGACCACGCCGATCGCGGTCGCATAGGCGCCGATGCCGAAGAACCCGGCCTGGGCGAGGGAGATCTGCCCGCAATACCCGAGCACCACGACCAGCCCGGCGACCGCAATGGCGTAGGTGACGGCCTGCATCAGCAAGTTGAGCGTGTAGCCGGAGCCGGGGGCGAGTTGCGCCGCCGCGACCAGCACGATGGCGGCGCCGATGGCGGGCAGCACGCCACGCCACGGGCGAGCCTGGGCGATGGCAGGCGCGCTCATGAGAACAGTCCCCCTTCACCTTGAGAGAGGGGGTTAGGGGGAGGGGTGCGGCTGGTTCGGTTTCGTGCCTCGGGCCACCCTTCCCCTAGCCCCTCCCTCAAGGGGAGGGGGATGTTCTTATCCATCACGCCTTCTCCGCGATGCGTTCGCCAAACAGGCCTTGCGGGCGCACCAGCAGCACCAGCAATAGTAGCGCGAAGGCGAAGGCGTCCTTATACGGCACCGAGATGTACGACGCGCCCATCGTCTCGGCGACGCCCAGGGACAAGCCGCCGATGATCGCGCCCGGGATGCTGCCGAAGCCGCCGATGATGTTGGCGGCGAACGCCTTCAGCGCCACCACCGCCCCCATCTGCACGCTGACGAACAGCACGGGTGCGACCAGGATGCCGGCAATACCCCCCAGGGCCGCGCTATAGGCGAAGGTGAACAGCACCATCAGCGCCACGGGGATACCGAGCAGGCTGGCCATCTCCTTGTCCTGGCTGGTGGCCTGCAGCTTCTTGCCGAGCAGGGTCTTTTCGAACACCAGGTATTGCAGCAGCACCAGCAGCGCGGTGATCACCAGGATGGCCAGGTACTGGCTGTCCATGAACACGCCACCCACGTCGAAACCGGGATTGTCGAACAGGCCGGGCAGTACTTGCGGGCTCGGCCCATAGGTCGCCAGCACGAAATTGGCGAGCAGGATGGAGGCCCCGATCGTGCTGATGATCACCGGCATCTGGCCGCGATGGCGCAGCGGCCAATACACCGCGCCGGCGAACAGCACGCCGAATGCCGCCATCAGCACGATCACGATGGGGATCGCGACGAAATAGGGCACGCCTAAATCGTTGGCCAGGATCACCATCAGGTAGGCGCCGAGCATGGAGAACTCGCCCTGGGCGAAGTTCACCACGCTGGCGGCGCGGATCAGCAGCACGAAACCCAGGCTGACCAGGGCGTAGATGCTGCCGATCCCCAGGCCGGTGAACAGCAGCTGAAGGAACAGGCTCACCGCTTTGGCCTATGCGGCTGGGAAGTCGACGCGCTTGTCGAAGACGATCTTGCCGTTGTCGTTCTTCACGACGTTGTAGCCGTGCAGCCCGTCGCCGTTCTGGTCGAAATCGTACTGGCCCTCCGCGCCCTGGAAGCCCTTGATGGCCAGGATGGCGGTGCGGATCTTCTCCGGATCGGTGCTGCCGGCGTCGTTGATCGCGCGTGCCAGGATCGTCACCGCGTCGAACGTCCACGACGACTGGTTGTCCGGCAGGGTCTTGCGGATGGCCTGGTATTTGGCCGCGAATTCCTTGGACGCCGGGGTGGCGTCCACCGCGTAATCCGCGACGCCGTACGTGCCGTACAGGGCCGGCCCGGCGAGGTTCAGTGCCGAGATGTTGGTGATCGAGGGCGACCCGACCCAGGGAATGCGCACCCCCAACTGGCGGACCTGGCGGGCAAAAACGCCGAGATCGGTCTCGTAGGTGAAATACGTGCACAGGATGTCCGCGCCCGATTGCCGCACCGCCAGCGCCACCGGGGTGAAATCCGCCTGCTGGTTGCTGTAGCCCTGCACCAGCGCCGGTTCCAGATTGGCGGCCTTCAGGCTCTCGACGAACGCCTTCATGCCGCCGGTGCCGAACGCGTCGGTCGAGTGCACGACCGCCCACTTCTTCTTGCCCAGCGTCTCGATCCCGTACTGCGCGATCACTTTGGCGGAGTAGCTGTCGTTCGGCCGGCAGCGGAACAACCAGCGGTTGCCCATGTGGGTGAGCGCCGGGTCGGTGCCGCCGATCATCATGGGCTTGGCGATCTTCAGCACATCGGGCGCCATCGCCATCACCTGGGTGGAGCGGATCGAGCCCAGGAAGCCCACCATGGTCGGGTCGCCGGACATGCGGGAGAAGGCGAGCACGGCGCCGGGGTTGGTGGTCTGGTCGTCCTCGAACGTCACGGCCATCGGGCGGCCGAGCACGCCCTTTTCATTCACCTGGTCGAGCGCGATCTTCACGCCGGTCTGCTGGAAGCCACCCGATTCTGCGGCGGGGCCGGTCATCGGGACGGTCATGCCGACCTTCACCGGGTCAGCCGCACGGGCGACGTAAGGCATGGCCAGTGTTCCGGCCGAAGCGGCCATCAGCGTACGACGTGTGAGTGCCACGTTGTTCTCCCCAAGGATGCCGCCGGATTGACTCCGGCTTGCGTTCACAATCCAGGCATACCGGCCGGGATTATTCAAGCTTTTTGAGAAGGAAAGGGTGGACGCCGCGCACCGGTAATCTTCTGCCTCTCCCGCGGGCTGGAGAGGGCGGGGTGAGGATGCGACTGTCGCCCCAGACTAGGTGCTTTGGCCTAAGCGGCCCTCACCCCTCTCCCTCTCCCGTGAAGAACGGAGAGGGAGAGGCGGTGATTCAGGGGAGGGCTAAGCTGCGTTCAGCGCCGCTTTCGGGGCTTGCAGCAAGCGGCGGATCTGGGCGGCACCGGCGGCGCCCTTCAGGCTCTCGCGCCACATCTGCTCGGCGACGCGCTGGTGGGTGGCGATCGCCTCGTCGGCGCCGGTGATCATGGCGACACCGGTCTGCACGCTCGGCAGGCCGTCCGGACGGAACGGGTTGATCGCCAGGGTCGCCCGGTCGCGCGAGCGGAGGATCTTGAACGAGCTGGTGGGCTCGGCGGTCGGCAGTACGCCGAACTGGAGGCCCATGGGCTCGGCCTCCATCATGGTGGCGATGTGCTCCACCTCGGCGGCGGCGACCTGGCGGCAGCGGCGGCGCAGCGTGTCGGGGACCGTGACGTTCCCGGCGATTCCGCTTTCGAGCAGGCGCTGGATGCGGGCGTGGGACAGGATGGCGATGATGCCAGGTCGGCGGATCGCATACATCCGCTTGCGCGCCGCCATGATGCCCTGGACCTGCTCGATCGCGGCGCGCAGGCCCGCCTTGTCGCCCTCGGACTGGTCGACGATCTCGTCATACACCTCGGCAAGCGCCGCATCGAACGCGTCCGAGGTCGTGAGGTAGCACACCGGCCCGAACACCTGCAGGATCTGGTCCGCCGTTTCCTCGGTCTGCCGGATGCGCTCGAAATACCCGACCGGCCGGTTGTAGTACTCGACTCCGATGCCCAGCAGCGAGAGCGGCGAGATTTTCAACAGCTCGGCCAGCCGCTTGACCGTGTCGAGCTTGATCACCTCGCCCTTCTCGTACCGATACAGCGCCGCCCGGGAGACGCCGAGCCGGGCCGCAATCTCCTCGGCGCGCAGGCCGGATTCGAGGCGGTATGCGCGGAGTTGGTGGCCAATCTCGGTGAAGCGCATGGGGTTCCCCCTTCGGGCGGGGCGCCTCTCAGTTCGAGATTCGCCCGGTAGTTAGTTACATAACGATATCGTGATAGAGAACGTCAAGGTCTGAACAGTTTAAGGCACAGAAAGACGTTTGGATCAATCACGGGTTGTGCCGCTCCCAATTTGTTAACCAGTGCCGGTTTTGACCAGAATCTCGGGACTGGCGCTACCCGGCACGGGGCAACCAACCGAGCCCCTCGGTGGTGCCAGCCGCCGGGCGATACTCGCAGCCGACCCAACCGTCGTAGCCCACGGCGTCCATCCGGCCGAACACGTAGTCCCAGTTCAGCTCGCCCGTGCCGGGTTCGTTGCGTCCGGGAACGTCGGCGATCTGGATGTGGCCGATCAGCGGCAGTAGCGACGCCATGCGGCTGGTGACGTCACCCTCGGTCACCTGGCAATGGTAGACGTCGAACAGGATCGCCAGCCGGTCGCGGCCGATCGCCTCCACCACGGCGGCGGCCTGGCCCGTGGTGTTCAGGAAGAAGCCCGGCATGTCCCGATGATTGATCGGCTCGATCACCACCAGCACGCCGGCCGCCTTGGTCTGCTCGCAGGCCCAGGCGAGGTTGGCGGCATACAGGCTGGCCGCGGTCGCCTGCGCCGTGCCGGCCGGCATCAGCCCCGCCATGCAATGCAGCCGCTTGGTGCCGAGCACGGCGGCATAGTCGAGCGCCCGCTTCACCCCGTCGCGGAACTCCGCCTGGCGGCCCGGCAGGCAGGCCACGCCGCGCTCGCCCATCGCCCAGTCGCCCGGGGGCATGTTGAACAGGATCTGCTCCAGCCCGGCGTCCTGCATGCGGGTGCGGATCTCGGCGGCCGGATGGTCGTAGGGAAACAGGAACTCGACCGCTTTGAAACCGGCCGAGGCCGCGGCGGCAAAGCGGTCGAGGAAGGCGTGCTCGTTGAACATCATCGTCAGATTGGCGCAGAAGCGAGGCATTCCCTTGTCCCTTCAGGGTCATCTTGGGTTGGCAGCGTGCGGGTTGCAGGATAACGCATGCAGCCGTGATCGCAGAATGGGGCTGCTCGCTGGCCGGTAGCCCCCCGACAGGGCATGATTGTTTATTGCGCCATGCGATGGATGTGTTGCTCGTTCCCGACCTGACGTCATAGCGTGGCCAGCCAACCGGAGTCCGACCGCCATACCAGCCTTCATCCTGTCGCGCATCCTGCAGGCGGTTCCGGTCCTGCTGGTGGTCGGGTTCATCGCATTCGCCCTATTCGCCTTCGTGGGCGACCCGGTGAACATCATCCTCGGCACCTCCTACACCGAGGCCGACCGGGTGCGCGTCACGCACGAACTCGGGCTCGACCAGCCATTCCTGGTGCAATACGTGAAATACATCTGGGCGGTGCTGCACGGTCAGTTCGGCGTCAGCTACCGCCTGGCCCGCCCCGTCTCGAGCCTGATCGCCGAGCGGTTGCCGGCCACCGCCGAACTTTCCGTCGCCGCGGCGCTGTTCGCGCTGCTGATCGGCGTGCCGGCCGGCGTCTATACCGGGATCTACCGCTCGGCGTTCTCGTCGCGGCTGTTCATGGTGGTGAGCCTGATCGGCGTGTCGCTGCCGACCTTCCTGATCGGCATCCTGCTGATCCTGGTGTTCAGCGTGCTGCTCGGCTGGCTGCCGTCCTACGGCCGCGGCACCACGGTCAACCTCGGCGGCTGGTGGACCACGGGGCTGCTGACGGTGTCCGGCTTGAAGGCGCTGGTGCTGCCGGCGATCACGCTGGGGCTGTTCCAGATGACGCTGATCATGCGCCTGGTGCGGGCCGAGATGCTGGAGGTGCTGCGCTCCGACTACATCAAGTTCGCCCGCGCCCGTGGCCTGCCCAGCCGCGCCATCCATTTCGGCCACGCGCTGAAGAACACGCTGGTGCCGGTGATCACGGTGGCCGGGCTGCAATTGGGCGGCATCGTCGCCTTCTCCATCGTGACCGAGACGGTGTTCCAGTGGCCTGGCATGGGCCTGCTGCTGGTGCAGTCGATCCAGGTCGGCGACATCCCCGTCATGTCCACCTATCTACTGCTGGTGGCCGTGCTGTTCGTGGTGATCAACCTGGTGGTGGACCTGCTGTATTTCGCCGTCGATCCGCGGTTGAGGGTCGGCCGATGAGCGGAACCCCAATGCGCGGAAATATCGCGCGGGCGCTCGACAGCGACCTGTTCTATTCCTTCCGCCGCTCTCCCGTGGCGGTGATCTCCACCCTGGTCGTGGTGATCTGCGTCGGGGCGGCGGCGCTGGCCCCATTGCTCGCGCCGTACAATCCGTTCGACCTCGCCAGCCTCAACCTCATGGACAGTTTTATTCCGCCGGCCTTCTTGCCGGATGGCAGCTGGGCGCACGTGCTGGGCACCGACAACCAGGGGCGGGACCTGTTGTCCGCCATGATGTACGGCGCGCGCATCAGCCTGGTGATCGGGCTGTCGGCCGTGGTGTTCGCCGGCGTGGTCGGCATCGTGTTCGGCCTGGCCGCCGGGTATGCCGGTGGCGCGCTCGACGCGCTGCTGATGCGGGTGGCCGACGTCCAACTGACCTTCCCCGCCATCCTGATCGCGCTGCTGGTCAGCGGCATCGTGAACGTCGTCCTGCCCTCCGGCCTGCACGAGCGGCTGGAGGTGTATGTGCTGATCTTCTCCATCGGCATCAGCCGCTGGCCGCAATTCGCCCGCACGGTGCGCAGTTCGACCATGGTGGAGCGCGGGCGCGACTACGTGCTGGCCGCCCAGGTGATCGGCCTGTCCGGGCCGCGCATCGTGCTGACCCACATCCTGCCGAACGCCTGGGGCCCGGTGGTGGTGATCGCCACCATCAATATCGGCCTGTCGATCCTGGACGAGGCGACGCTGTCGTTCCTCGGCATCGGCTTGCCATCGACGCAGCCGTCACTCGGCACGCTGATCCGCGTCGGCAACGATTTCCTGTACAGCGGCGAGTGGTGGATCACGATTTTTCCGGGCGTGATGCTGGCGCTGATGGTGCTGGCCATCAACCTGCTCGGCGACTGGCTGCGTGACGCGCTGAATCCGCGCCTCAAATGAGCATAACCGTCACCCTACGGCGCCGCTGAAATGAGCGCGCTGCTAGATATCGAAAATCTATCGGTCGACTTCCCGACCCGGCGTGGTGTGCTGCACGCGCTCGACCGCATCTCGTTCTCCATCTCCGCCGGTGAAATCCTGGGCGTGGTGGGCGAGAGCGGCGCCGGCAAATCGCTGACCGGCGCCGCCGTCATCGGCCTGCTGGAGCCGCCGGGACGGATCTCCGCCGGGTCGGTGAGCCTCGAGGGCAAACGCATCGACAAGCTGCCGCCGGAGCAGATGCGCCGCATCCGGGGCCGCCAGATCGGCGCCGTGTTCCAGGACCCGCTGACCACGCTGAACCCGCTCTACACCGTCGGCCGCCAGCTGGTGGAAACGATGCAAACCCATCTCGGCCTCTCCGACCGCGACGCGAAGGCGCGTGCGATCCGGTGGCTGCAGGACGTCGGCATACCCGGTGCCGAGGAGCGCATCGGCGCCTACCCGCACGAGTTCAGCGGCGGCATGCGCCAGCGAGTGGTGATCGCGCTCGCCTTGTGCGCCGAACCCAAGCTGGTGATCGCGGACGAGCCGACCACGGCGCTCGACGTCTCCATCCAGGCCCAGGTGATCGCCCTGCTGCGCCGCCTGGCCCGCGAACACGGCACGGCGGTGATGCTGGTGACGCACGATATGGGCGTGATCGCCGAGACCTGCGACCGGGTGGCGGTGATGTATGCCGGCCGGGTGATCGAGATCGGCAGCGTCGGCGCCGTGGTGCACCGCCCGGCGCATCCCTACACGGTGGGCCTGATGGCCTCGATCCCCGTGCTCGGCCACCGGGTGGATCGCCTGGCGCAGATCGACGGCGCGATGCCGCGGCTGAACGCGATGCCCGCTGGGTGCCCCTATAATCCGCGCTGCCCCCGCGTGTTCGACCGCTGCCGCACGGAGCGCCCCGATCTGATGCCCGCGAAAGAAAACCTGGCCGCGTGCTGGCTGTACGCCGAGGGACCGAATGGCTGACGTCATGGTCGCGACCAAAGTCAGCCGCGTGTTCGACGTGTCGAAGCCGTGGCTGCAACGCGTGCTGTCCGGCTCCGGCCGCCGTACCCTGCGCGCGGTCGACGAGGTCAGTTTCAGCATTCCCAAGGGCAGCACGTTGTCCCTGGTGGGCGAGAGCGGCTGCGGCAAGAGCACCGTGGCCCGGCTGGCGGTCGGGCTGTATCCGCCGTCCTCCGGCGAGATCCGGTTCGAGGGCCAGCCGTTGTCCTCCGCCCGCGCGCAGCCGGCGTTGCGGCGGCGAATGAACATGATCTTCCAGGACCCGTATGCCTCGCTGAACCCCCGTTGGCGGGTGCGCGACATCGTGGCGGAGCCGTTGCGTGCCTTCCATATGCTGCACGGCGCGGCGGTCGCCGAGCGGGTCGGTGCGCTGCTGACCCAGGTGGGCCTGTCCCCCGCCGACGGGATGAAATTCCCGCACGAGTTCAGCGGCGGACAGCGCCAACGCATCTCGATCGCCCGCGCCTTGTCGTCCGAGCCCGACTTCCTGGTGTGCGACGAGCCGACCAGCGCGCTGGACGTATCGGTGCAGGCGCAGATCCTGAACCTGATGCGCGAACTTCAGGGTCGCTTAGGCCTGACCTACCTGTTCATCAGCCACAACCTGGCGGTGATCCGGCACATGTCGGACCAACTCGGCGTGATGTATCTCGGCCGTATCGTGGAGCACGGCCCGGGCGAGGCGATCTTCACCGAACCGCGCCACCCCTACACGCGCCTTCTGCTGGAAGCGATCCCGGATCTCGCCGCCGCCGGTGGCCCCGGCCGCGAGCGCACCGGTGTTGGCGGCGAAGTGCCGAGCCCGATCGCCCCGCCGCCGGGCTGCACGTTCCACCCGCGCTGCCCGCTGGCCAACGAGCGCTGCCGGGTCGAACGGCCGGCCTACACGCAAGCCGGCCCGGTCCAGGTTGCCTGTCACGCCGTAGAAGAAGGACGCGGCTAACCAGCCACCGTCGTGCCAGGGCTTGACCCTGGTATCCACGCGGTGGGGCTGGTGACGTCAGCCGAGTGTTTGGCACTATCGAATGCAACACGGCCGAGCCGGCGTTTGCGGAGCGCCGTGGATACCAGGGTCAAGCCCTGGCATGACGGTAGGCTGTGTTCAGCTCTCCCGCGCCGAACGGTATTCCCGGCGCACGATGTCCATCAGTTCCGCGACCGACATCGACCCGGCGTCGTTCTCGTAAGTCACCCGCCCGCGCTGCATCAGCATGATCCGGTCGGCGATCTCCAGCGCCTGGGCGTAATTGTGCATGATCATGACGATCGACAAATTGCCCGCCCGCTTCAGCCGCAGGATCAGGTCGATGATCAACCCGGCTTCCCGGGCGCCCATCGCCGCCAGCGGTTCGTCCAGCAGCAGCACGCGCGCGTTCGAGTTCACCGCGCGCGCCACCGCGATCGCCTGCCGCTGACCGCCCGACAAGCGCTCCACCGGCAGCGTGACCGACGGGATGTGCACGCCGATCTGCTCCAGGCACGCCTCCGCCTGGCGCTTCATCGCGCGGTTGTTCAACAGCTTGAACGGGCCCCGGTACAGGATCTCCCGGTTCAGGAACAGGTTGTGGTACACGCTCAGCGAATTGGCCAACGCGAGATCCTGATACACGCACTCGATCCCCAGCGAGCGCGCATGGTCCACCGAGCGCAACAGGACCTCCCGGCCCGCGACGTGCAGCGTGCCCTCGGTCTGCTGCTGGAAGCCGGTTAGGATCTTCATAAGCGTGGATTTCCCGGCGCCGTTATCGCCGAGGATCCCCAGGATCTCGCCCTGCTGCAGGTGCAGCGACACCCCCGCCAACGCGGTCACGGCACCGAACCGCTTGACGATGCCGTCCGCCCGCAGCGCCTCCGTGGTGGAGACGGGGGCGTCGAGCACGGCGCTCATGCCCGACCCGTGCGGCGCAGGCGGCCAACATGGATGTTGAACAGCATCGCGGCGAGAATAGCCGCGCCCAGGATGATGTTGAAGGTGAACGCGTTGATGCCGATCAGTGTGAAGCCGTCGCTCAGCACGCCCAGCACGAACGCCCCGATCAGCCCGCCCACGATCGTGCCGGAGCCGCCGGCCAGCGGCGTGCCGCCGATCACCCCGGCGGCCACCGCCAGGAACATGATCGCGTTGCCGCCCGCCTGCGGGTCGATCGACGAGATACGGAACCCCTCGAGGATGCCGGTCAACCCGGCCAGGCACGCGGCGATCATGAAGTTGCCGATTTTCAGGCGGCTCACCCGGATGCCCGCCTCCAGCGCGCCCACCGGATTGGCGCCGGCGGCGATCGTGTGCAGCCCCCAGCGGGTTTGCCGCAGCAGCACGTGCATGACGGCCACGATCGCCACCGCCCAGATGATCTCGCTGTAGCCCCAGTTGCCGAACGCCGCCGCGAACCCCGGCTCGTCCGGCGCCTCGACCGGCGTGCCGTGCGACAGCGTCAACGTCAGCCCGTTGAGCAGGAAGTTGGTGCCGAGCGTGGTGATGAAAGACGGCACCTTCAGCAGCACCGTCAGCACCCCGTTGATCAGCCCGACCAGCGCACTCACGGCCAGCGCCGCCGCCACCGCCAGCGGCAAGGGCGCGCCGGCGGCGTGGGCGAAGTGCATCACGAACGGCGCCAGCGCGAACACCATCCCGGCGGACAGGTCGATCTCGCCGCCGATCATCAGCATCACCTCGCCGCACGCGATGATCGCCGCCGGGGCCACGAATTGCGACAGGTTCTGCAGGCTGGCGTCGGTCAGGAGGAAGTCCGTGTTCGCCCATTCGAAATAGGCGGTGAGGATCACCGCCACCACCAGGATGCTCAGCTCCTGCCAGCGCAGCACGCGGTTCAGCACGCGACGGCTACGTACCGATCGGGCCGGAGCGCGGCACGATTTCCCGCTTGTCCGTCTTGCCCTCGTAGCGCGTGCTGGTGCTGAGATAGCTGCCAACGGTGTCTTTGGTGACGAATTTCAGCCCGGTATTGCAGTCCGCCGGGCCGACCAGGCCGCCGGACGCAAGGAACGTGAACATCTGCATCACCGTGTAGAAGCCCTGCAGATAGGGCTGCTGATCGATGGTGAAATGCATCGCGCCCGCCTGGATCAGGGTCAGCGTGCGCGGCAGCAGGTCGAAGCCGCCGCCGACCACGCCTGTCGCTGCCAGGCCGTGCTTGTTCATCGTCTCGGCGACGCCCTGGGTGGTGCCGCCATCGACGGCGAACATGCCCTTCAGGTCCTGATGGCCCAGATAGAACGACTCGACCTTGGATATTTCCTCGTTCACCGTGGCGCCTGTCGCGATCACCTGGATGTCGTACGTCTTGCCGGATTTCTTGATCGCGTCCTGCGCACCGTCGATGCGGGGCTGGATGTTCAGCGCACCCGGCGTCGCGATGAACAGCGCAACGGTGCCGCCGCTCACCATGCTCACGATCCGCTCGCCCATCGCGTAGCCGGCCTTGTACAGGTCCTGGCCGATATACGAGAGCCGCTTGTTCGCGCTGCCCTGCGGTGAGTCGGCGTTGTACGCGAATACGGGAATGCCCGCCGCCAGCGCCCGGTTGGTCGGGCCGTCGAATGCTTTCGGGTCGATCAGCGGCACGGCGATGGCCGCGGCCTTGCCCGCGATCGCCGCGTTCATCGCGTTGACCATCTCGGCCACGTCGGAGTTCGCCGACCCCGTCCATTGATGGTCGCATCCCAACAGGTCGCAGGCATCGGCGATGCCGTATTGCGTGGGGACGAAGAACGGGTTGGTGGTGACGTGGTTGACGAACACGAAGCGCCAGCGCGGGTGATCCGGAAACGGCCCGGCCTCCGCCGCGCGAGCCGTGCGTGCACCGGCGAGCAAGGCCATGGCCGAGCCGAGTGCAGCACCCTGCAGCAGGCTGCGGCGCCCCGCGTGATCCACTGAATCCCCCATCGCCGTTTCTCTCCCTGGCTTCTATCGCGCCTTTGGAACGAAGACGTGAACCCAGGCCCTCAAGACTGTCAAGCAGCCGAAACCGCCCGCGCGCGACCTTTCCTCTCCCGCTCCCGTGAAGGACGGGAGAGGAAGAGGAAGGGGCGCTAGCCGCTGCCGATCAGGATACCGACGGCGAGCACCACGGCGCCGCCCAGCATGACCTTCGCCATCGCCGAGATCGGCGAGGTTTGCATGTATTTCCACTGGATCCAGGCGATCGCCGCCAGCTCGAAGAACACCACCACGATCGACACGCCGGTCGCGGTCCAGAAGTCCGGAATCAAGTAAGGCAATGTATGCCCGATCCCGCCCGCCATCGTCATCAGCCCGCACACCAGCCCGCGCAGGTATGGCGTGCCGCGGCCGGACAGCTTGCCGTCATCGGCCAGCGCCTCGGCGAACCCCATCGAGATCCCCGCGCCGATCGACGCCGCCAGCCCGACCAGGAAGGTGTTCCACGTCGAGTGCGTCGCGAACGCCGCGGCAAACACCGGGGCCAGGGTGGAGACGGAGCCATCCATCAGCCCCACCAGGCCGGGCTGCACGATCTGCAGGATGAAGCGGCGCTTGGCGTCGCTGTCCTCGCGCTCGCGCACGTCGCCTGGCAGGCGCTTGGCCACGATCTCGCCGGCTGTCAGCTCGTGGGCGGCTTCGGCGGCGGCCAGGTCCCCCAGCAGGCGGCGCACGTCGGTGTCGGTCGCGCGCCCGGCCGCGGTCGTGTAGAACCGGGCGGCGTCGTTCTCCATCTGGCTCGCGTGGCGGCGGACCGCCTCCACCCCCAGCGGGCGCACCTGCCAAACGGGGCGGCGGGACGTGAGGCCCTTGATGTCCTCGCGGCGGATCAGCGGGATATGGTTGCCGAACCGTTCGCTATAGGTCTCGATCAGCATCCGGCGGTGACCGTCCTCCTCCACCGCCATGTCGGTGAAGATCTTGGCGGTGTCCGGAAAATGCTCGCGCAGACCTTCGGCGAAGTCGGCATAGACGCGGCCGTCCTCCTCCTCGTTACTGATGGCGAGCGCTAGAATCTCACGTTCGGAGAGGGAGTCGAAAGCACGCATGCCCTGCACATAGTGGCGTTTCGTGTATTCAGCAAGTCATGTCGAAGGTGTTGCGAATGCTTCTCAGTGTCGGAAGTGGCGCATCCCAGTAAAGACCATGGCAATGCCGGCTTTGTCTGCGGCCGCAATGACTTCGGGGTCGCGCACCGACCCTCCCGGCTGGATCACCGCTGTGGCCCCGGCCTCGATCAGTGCCTCCAATCCGTCGGCAAACGGGAAGAACGCATCGGATGCCGCCACGCTGCCCTGCGTGAGGTTGGCTGATGCACCCGCCGCCTTGGCCGCAGCCTCGCCTTTCCAGGCCGCAACGCGCGCGGAGTCGACCCGGCTCATCTGCCCGGCGCCGACGCCCACCGTGGCACCGCCGCGCGCATAGACGATCGCGTTGGATTTCACGTGCTTGCAGACGCGGAAGGCGAATAGCAGGTCCGCCAGTTCGGCCGCGGTGGGCGCGCGCTGCGTCACCACCTTCAGGTCCGCGGCGCTGGCCCGGCCGGCGTCGCGCGTCTGCACCAGCAGCCCGCCGGCAATGCTGCGCATTTGCAAGCCGGGGGACGCCGGGTCGGGCAGGGTGCCGGTCAGCAACAGGCGCAGGGCCTTCTTGCGGGACAGGATCGCGCGGGCCGCGTCGTCGGCGTCGGGCGCCACGATCACCTCGCTGAAGATCGCCGCGATGCGCTCGGCCGCGGCGGCGTCCAGCGTGCGGTTGGCCGCCACGATACCCCCAAAGGCGGACACGGGGTCGCAGCGCAACGCCGCATCCCAGGCCTCGGCCAGGGTCGCGGCAGAAGCGACGCCGCAGGGGTTGGCGTGCTTGACGATCACGATGGTCGGCTCGGTGAACTCGGCCACGCATTCCAGCGCGGCGTCGGTGTCGTTCAGGTTGTTGAACGACAGCTCCTTGCCCTGGATCTGCCGCGCGTGCGCCACGCCGGGCCGATCGCCGGTGACGTAGAGGGCGGCGCGCTGATGGGGGTTTTCGCCGTAGCGCAGGGTCTGCCGCAGGCTGCCGGATACGGTGATGCGGGCCGGGAACTCGGTGCCCTGCTGGCTGGCGAACCAGGCGGCGATGGCGGAGTCGTAGGCCGCGGTGCGCGCATACGCCGCGGCGGCGAACGAACGGCGCAGGGCGAGCGAGGTGCCCCCGTTCGGCAAGGCTGCCAGCAGATCGGCATACTGGGCCGGGTCGGTGACGACGGCGACGTGGTCGTGGTTCTTGGCGCCGGCGCGGATCAGCGCGGGGCCGCCGATGTCGATGTTCTCGATGCAATCGTCGGCGGACGCGCCGGATGCGACGGTAGCCTCGAACGGATACAGATTGCTCACCAGCAGGTCGATCGGCGCGATCCCGTGCTCCGTCATTTGCGCCTGGTGCGCCGGCAGGTCGCGCCGACCGAGCAGCCCGCCATGGATCTGCGGCACCAGCGTCTTGACCCGGCCGTCCAGGATTTCCGGGAACCCCGTGTGGTCCGAAACCTCCTTCACCGGCACGCCCGCCTGCCGCAGCGCCGCGGCGGACCCGCCGGTGGACAGGATCTCCGCCCCGTGCGCCACCAGGGCCTGCGCCAGTTCGACCAACCCCTGCTTGTCGGACACCGAAATGAGGGCGCGGGTGATGGGGACGATGTCGCTGACGGTGCTCATGGCCCGGCGCATAGCCCTACAGCCCCAGCAGGTCCAGCGTGCGGTTGACCACGGCCGCCTCGTCATACAGCGCCATCGCCCGCTCGCGCCCGGCCGCCCCCATGGCGGCGCGCGCGGCCGGGTCGCCGGCCAGGCGGTTTAACGCGGCGGCGAGCGGGGGCACGGTGGCCGGCGGCACCAGCAGCCCGGTCTGCCCGTCCACCACCTGCTCGCGGGGGCCGCGGATCGTGGTGCTCACCACCGGCAGCCCGGTGAGCATGGCCTCGATCACCGACATCGGCAGTCCTTCGAAATGGCTCGGCAGTGCAAAGATGTCGGCGGCGGCTAGCAGGGCGGGGATGTCGGTCCGGTAGCCCAGACGGCGCACCCGGCCGGTCGCCACCGCCCGGTCCAGCGCCGGGCCGAGATCGTCGCCGCGGTCGGAGGCCAGGCGCTCGCCCACGACCCAAAGTTCGGCATGCGGCACCTGCTCCATGGCAGCGAGCAGTTCGGGCGTGCCCTTGTGGCGCACCAGGCGGGAGACGGCGACGATCACCACCCGGTCGGTCGCCACGCCCAACTCGGCGCGGATGCGTTGCCGGGCCGCCGCGTCGGGGTGGAACACCGCCGGGTCTCGCCCGTTGCCGACGAAAATGGCGTGGCGGGCGATGAACAGCCGGCGGGCGTCGGCGGCTTCCTCGCGGGAGACGGTCAGGAACACGTGCGTCACCCGCCCGGCGATCCACTCCATGACGAACGAGGCAACCCGGCGCGGCAGCGGCGCCGGCTGGTTGAACAGGAAGCCGTGGCAGGTATAGGCGACTCGAGGCACCCCGGCGGCACGGGCGGCCAGGCGGGCGAGAAAGCCGCTGATCGGCATGTGCCCGTGTACGATGTCGGGCCGCTCCCGCCGCAGCAGGGCCACCAGGGCGCGGAAGGCACGCAACTGGGCGAGGGGAGAGACGCGCCGGACGAACGGGGCGGGTTCGACGCGGAATCCCTCGGCGCGGATGTCGGCGAGCAGCGGGCCCTCGGCCGCGACGCCCACAACCTCGTGGCCGCGCGCGCGGATGCCGCGCATGAGGGGGAGGACGAAGTGGCGCAGCGAAAAATCGACGTTGGCGACCTCGACGATTTTCATATCGCCTCCCTCTCCCGTTCTTCACGGGTGAGGGCTGCTTGGGCACCGAACACCGAGTGTTGGGCGGCAATCGCACCCTCACCCCGGCCCTCTCCCGCCCGCGGGAGAGGGAGAAGACAGCCTATGCGATTGCCTTGCGTTTCAAGGGAAGGCCTTACCCGACCTTGGAAATCGCCCATTTCACCTGCTGGGGGCCGTCGGCGTAGCCGGTCAGCACCACCTGGTCCGTGCGCTTCGGCTCCGCGCCGCCCAGATAGATGCTCTCCTCCAGCGTCATCCGCGCGCCCTCCGCCCGCAGCCGCCAGCCGATGCCGGAGGGCAGGCGCAGCAGCACCGCCTCGCCATCCTGCTGCAAACTGGCGTTCACGCTGGGGTGGAGGTGGAAGCGTAGCGTGTAGGGCTGAGGCGTCGCAGCTTCGATCGCGTCCTCGCCGCGGATGTCGTCGCCGCTCTCGGCCAGGTACAGGCGGCGGCGGTGGATCGCGCCGAACGGCTTCTGGTAGCCGTCATGGCTCGCCTCCAGCCAATGCGCGCCATTCGCCTCCTGCCGCTGTGCCTCGACCTTCTCCGGTTGGCGGCCGATCGCGGCGCCCTTCAACTCGGAGGAGTTCGTGTCGGCAATCGTCAACGTCGAATGCGCCGCCGTCGCCCGGGTCGCGTCGCGCCATTGCGGCCCGGCGGCCGGCGCGGCGCCGCAGTTCACGATCACCCGCTCCCGCCCCACCGACAGCTCGAGCGACAGCGTGCCCGCATGCGACAAGCGGTCCACGCCCGGCGGTGGCGGGCGGCCGCAATCGATCAGCATCACCGTGCGCCCGGCCTGCATGCGCTGGAAGCCGCCCTCGGTCAGGCTGACCGGGGAGCGCCCGCTGCGACCCGCCTGCGTCAGCACGGCCTCGATCAGCGCGGCAGAATCCTCCTTGCTGCCGTTGAACAGCGCCAACCCGCCATCGCCGTGCCGCATGGCGCGCAGGGCAGGGCCCATGCGCTCGATCGCGGTGCCCAGGGCGGCGGGCGGTTGCGCCTGGGCCGCCTGCAACAGCGCGCGGATCTCGACCAGATCTTGCAGGGCGACGAGTTGGGCAGCGGGGCTGCGCTCGGCGTGGCAGCCATCCGGCAGCACCTGGCGCGCGATCTCCTGCGGCAGGAAACGCAACGCCCGGGTCAGGAACGACGCCTGGTCCGGCAGCGCCACCGCCGCCGCGATCAACCCCTTCAGCGCGGTCAGCGCGCGGGCGTCCAGCTGCTCCGCCGGCAGATCGGCCGCTAGCGCGCGGGCGTCGGCGACCAGGCGGGTCATCATGCGAGTGCGGAACACGTCGTCGGCGGAGGCGGCGAAAAAATCCCAGTGACCGAGCCAGGCCGCCAGCCGAGCCCCCGCGATGTCCGGCCGCCGCATCAGTGGGCTGGGCGGCTGCGCGATCCAGTCGGCGATCAAGGCGCGGGCGCGACCGCGGGCAGCGTCGGTGCCCAGGGCGCGCAGGTCGCGCAGCCAGGTGAAGCTATGGGCCGTGGTCAGCATCACGGGGGAGCTGTCCGGGTCGCCCCACTGGCCCGGCTTCAGCCGCAACACCCCGCCGCCGAACTCCAGCTCGCCTTTCAGCAGCCGCGCGCCGCGCGCCGGGTCGCCGGGCCACAGGTCGCGCACCGGCAGCGTCGGGCCGTCCGGGATGCGGCCCATGCGAAAACTCGGCATCTTGGCCATCGCACGGCGGGCGTCACGCACCCAACGCAAGGTCATGGACCCGCCGGACGCAGGCTGGCGATCGCGGCGGCATAGTCCTTGGCGCCGTATACGGCGGTCCCGGCCACCATCGTGTCGAACCCGGCGGCGATCATGCCGGGTGCCGTGTCGTGCGCCACCCCGCCATCGGCCGTGATCCGGATCGCCCGCCCGGTCGCGTCCGCCATCGTGCGCAGGGTGCGCGCCTTGGGCAGCACGGAGGGGATGAACGACTGCCCGCCGAACCCAGGGTTCACCGTCATCACCAGGATGATGTCGACCAGGTCCAGCACCTCGCTCACCGCGCTGGCAGGCGTGGCCGGGTTGATGGCGACCCCGGCCGACACGCCCAGCGAGCGGATCAGCTGCAGCGACCGGTGCAGATGCGGCCCGGCCTCGACATGGACGGAGATGTGGTCGGCCCCCGCCTCGGCGAACGCGGCGATATACGGATCGGCCGGCGCGATCATCAGGTGCACGTCGAACTTCATCTTCACATGCGGGCGCAGCGCCTTCAGCACGGCGGGGCCGAAGCTGAGGTTGGGCACGAAATGACCGTCCATGATGTCCAGGTGCAGCCAATCGGCGCCCGCCTGTTCCACGGCGACGGCCTCGTCACGAAGGCGGCCGAAATCGGCGGCGAGCAGGCTGGGGGCGATCAGGATCGGCTGGGACATAGCGACGGGTTCTAGTAGAGCGTTTCCAAAGAGCAACTCCATTCCTGCAGGTATGACGGTGGTGGGCTCGGCAGTCTCAGGGCTTGAGCCACCGCATCGCGAAGAAGCCGTCCAGGCCGCCGAGGTCCGGCCACAGCCCCGGATGCGTGCGCAGGCTGCCACTATGCGTCCGCGCCTCCGGGATCGCGGCGAGCTCCTCCCGCGTGAACGCACTGAATTGCAGCCCGGCCTGCTGCAGCGCTCCGGCGGCGCCCGGGCCTTCCTCCGGCTGCAGCGAGCACACGGCGTAGACCAGACGCCCGCCGGGCCGCAGCATGGCGGCAGCGGCGGCGATCAGGGCGCGCTGCTGCTCGGCGGAATGCTTCACGTCGGCCTGGCGCTTCAGGTGCGGGATGTCGGGATGGCGGCGGATCGTGCCGGTGGCGCTGCACGGCGCGTCCAGCAACACCGCGTCCAGCAGGGTGGGGGGCTGCCACGCCGTCGCGTCCGCCTCGATGATCGTTGCGTTCAGGTGCAGCCGCTCCAGGTTCTCCCGCAGCCGTACGATCCGGTGGCGGTCACGCTCGATCGCGAACACCTCCGCGCCGGACGCCGCGAGCTGGGCTGCCTTGCCGCCCGGCGCGGCACACAAATCAGCCACGCGCTCCCCCGGCCGGGCGGCGAGCAATCGGGCTGGCAGGGCGGCCGCGGCATCCTGCACCCAGAATGCGCCCGAGTCGTACCCCGCCAACTCCGTCACGCGGGTGCCGGCGGGGTAGCGCACCGACCCGGTGGGCAGGACGGTGCCCCCCGGCGGCGCCTCGCCCTGCACCGTCAGGTCGAGCGGCGCCTCGGTGCCGTGCCCGGTGGCGATGGCGCGGGCGTCCGCCCCCCAACTGGTCCAGAGCCAGGGCGGCGTGTCCAGCCGGGGGGCATCGAGCTCGGCCAGCTCGGCGGCCCCGCTCTCCGACACCCGGCGCAGCACCGCATTCACCAGCCCGGTGAACGGCGCGAGCCCCTTCGCCCGGGCCAGCGCCACGCTGGTCGCGACGGCGGCGTGGGCCGGCGTGTCCAATAGAAGGAGTTGCGCCGCCCCCAGCCGTAGCACCTGGCGCACCGGGTCGGGCGGGGCGCGGCGCAGATGCGGCTCCAGCACCGCGTCCAGCGACCCGGCGCGCCGCAGCACCGACGCCGCCAGCCGGTGCGCGGCGGCGCGGTCCCGCGACTCCATCGCAGGTAACGCGGCAAGCGCATCTTCCAGCGAGCGGTGGCGGACCAGCACGCCGGCGAGCAGGTCGAACGCGCCTTCGCGGGTCGGGTCGGAGTGGGGAGTAGCCATGGCGGCGGTTCATGGCGCGGATCGGGGGTGCATGCTAGTGGTCCGATGCTGACAGGCTCTTCAGCCTGACGGCTGAATCGGCCCACCAAATCAAGCGAGTGCTCTGACGCATGCTGAATCGGTCTATCGTGTCAGAGCACGAGCGCGCGGCCATGGACCTGCTGGACACCAGGCGGCCGCGCTTGCTGCTGCTCGCCTTCTGCCTGCTCGTTTGGCTGCCCGGGTTCTTCACCCTGCCGCCGACCGACCGCGACGAGAGCCGCTTCGCCCAGGCCAGCAAGCAGATGATCGAAACCGGCGACTACGTCCGCATCATGAACGGCAACGTCCCGCGCAACCTCAAGCCGATCGGGATCTACTGGTTGCAGGTGCCGTTCGCCGAAGCGGCGCGGGCGCTGCACGTCGCCACCGCCAACCCGATCTGGCCCTACCGCCTGCCCTCGCTGGCCGGCGGCATGGTGGCCGTGCTGGCGACGTTCGAGATCGGCCTGGCGATGGCCGATCGCCGCAAAGCCCTGCTCGCCGCCGGCATGCTGGCGAGCTGCGTGATCCTGACGGTCGAAAGCCACATCGCGAAGACCGACGCCGCTTTGCTGGGGGCGACCACGGTGGCGATGGCGGTGCTCGCCCGGGCCTATCGCGGCCTGCCGGTCGGGCGCGGCCAGGCCGCGCTGTTCTGGGTGGCCATGGGTGTGGGCATCCTGCTCAAGGGCCCGATCACCCCCATGGTGGCCGGCTTCACCTGCATCACCCTCGCCGCGGTGGACCGCCGGGCCGCCTGGTTGCGCGTGCTGCGCCCGGCCAGCGGCGTGGCCTTGCTGGCCGTCATCGTGCTGCCGTGGTTCATCGCCATCGCGTTCGCCACCCACGGCGCGTTCTTCGGCGACGCCGTCGGCGGCGATCTCGGCCACAAACTGTCCGGCGGCGACGACGCCCACGGTGCACCGCCGGGCACCCACCTGGTGCTGCTGCTGCTGCTCGCCTTCCCCGCGACCCTGCCCGTGCTGCGCTCGCTGCCCGGCTGGTGGCACGAGCGGCGCGACCCGGCGTTCCGCTTCCTGCTCGCCTGGATCATCCCGGCCTGGGTCGTGTTCGAGGCGGTGCCGACCAAGCTGCCCCACTATACTCTGCCGCTCTACCCGGCGATCTTCCTGCTGGCCGCGCTGCTGTGGGACCGGGTGCCCGCCGGACGCTGGGGCCGCACGATCGCGCCGGCGCTGAGCGTGCTGGTGGCGTGCGTGCTCGGCGTGGCTGCTGCGGCGCTGGCGATCGCGGCTGGCGCGCCGCTGCTCGGCATCCCGGCCCTGCTGGCGGTGGGTTTGCTCGGCTGGCTGGCGCTGCAGCCGGGACGGCCCGGCCTGGCCCTGGCAGCGATGCCGCTATTCACCGTTTCCCTGCTGGGCTTCGAGCTGCCCGAGGCGCGGCCGCTGTGGATCGCGCCGCAGGTCGAGCACGCCCTCGCTGCCGCCGGGCTGGCCGGTCAGCCGCTGGTCTCCGCCGGGTTCGCCGAACCGAGCCTGATGTTCCTGGCCGGTACCCGCACGATCTTCGCCCCCAACGGCGCCGCGGCGGCGGAGGCGCTGCTGGATGGCCGCGCCTCCGCAGCGTCGGTCGCCCGGCCGGACATGGCCTCGTTCCTGGACGAGGCGGCGCGGATCGGGCTCGGGTTCCACGCGTTCGGCACGGCGAGCGGGGTGAATTACTCGCGCGGCCGCAAGACGGAGCTGACGCTGTTCGCCCCGGACGGGGTGGTGCGGCAGGCCTCCGCAGCCCCGCCGAACGGGCATCGCTGAGACAAAAAGATCTCGCCGAAGAAAGTTTACCTTAATCTCTTGGGCTGAGACTGGCGGACAGCACCGCAGAACGCGAGCGCTGTTCACCGTCTTGCGCCACCGCGGCTGCCGCGGGGTGTCCGGACACGCAGGAGTATGCGTGTGTCCGCTACCACCCAAGCCATTGGCTACTCCGGTTCCATTCCGCATGGCCGGCGCCGCTTTCTTCCTGGCTTCGCGCTGCTCACCGCCGGGCTGGCCGGTGCAGTGGAATTCGGGCCACGCTGGGGCGATGGATCTGCCCCGAGCCGGCCGATGCGGGCCCTGTCCGACGTTGGCGCCGATATCCAGGCCGAGACGGTGAGCATGCCGTCGGTCGTCTCGCAGCCGCTGCCCTCGCAGGCCGTGGTCACCCATTCGGCCAAGTTGCGGCAGGACTGGGCGGCCTTCCGGCATCTGTATGTCACGCCGGAGGGTCGCGTGATCGACACCGGCAACGGCAATGCGTCGCACAGCGAAGGCCAGGGCTGGGGCATGATGGCGGCGCAGGCGGCGGACGACCACGACACGTTCAAGATGTTGCACGACTGGACCAGCCAGAACCTGCAGCGCCGTCCGTACGACCATCTGCATGCCTGGCGCTACAAGCCGACCGACGCCAATCCGGTCGCCGACCTGAACAATGCTGTCGACGGCGACCTGTTCATCGCGGCGGCGCTGGCGCGGGCGGCGGTGCGCTGGAACCGGCCGGACTATGCCGAGAAGGCGGCCAAGATCGGCCACGACATCCTGGGGCTCGTCCGCACGGCCGGTGCGCGTACGATTCTGCTTCCAGGTGCGACCGGGTTCGAGAAGGGGGACTGCTACATCGTCAACCCGTCCTACTACGCGTTCGCCCTGTTCAACGACCTGGCGCCGCTGGTGCCGTCGCGCAGCTGGAGTCTGCTGCGGCAGGACGGCACTGCGCTGATCCTGCAGGGCCGCTACGGCAAGTGGATGCTGCCGCCCGACTGGGTCCGCGTCGACCGCAGCAACGGTGCGCTGTCAATCGCACCGGGCTGGCCGCCGCGGTTCTCGTGGGACGCGATCCGCGTGCCGTTGCACGTCGCATGGGGGCAGGTCCCGGCCGCGCCGCTGACGGAGTCGTTCCGCCAGTATTGGGCCGGGTCGCCCGGCAATCCGCCGGCCTGGGCCGACCTTCGTACCGGCGAGGTGGCACCCTACGCCGCTCCGGCAGGCATGCGTGCAGTGGCGGCGGCGGCATTGAAGTCCAATGCTGCGGACGCGACACGGGCGATGCCGTCTGTTATTGCAGCTTCGGATTATTATGGCGCTGGTCTTGTGCTGCTGTCCCGCCTGGCGACCGAGGAGATCTTTGCCTCGGTTGCGTAGGCACGCGGCGCGCCTGTCGCTATAGTGGGCTGACAGACCGGAGAGAGTTGCATGAGCGACGACGCGAACGATGTTTCGAAAGCCTTGGCGGCATTCGGCGCGCCGTCCATCCGGTATCACAGCTTCGGCCAAGGACAGATAAAGCCGTCGAGCGTCGTCCTGCCGCGACGGGTGCTTCCGCCGGAAGAACTGTCGGTGGTCCGCCAGGACGAGCCGGTCGCCGCACCCGAGCTTGCGCCGCTCGCAGAGCCGGCGCCGATGGTGCCGATGTCTCCACCACCGGTGATGCAGGCGCCGGTCCAGCCGTATGTCGAGCCGCGGCCGGCGCCGTTGCTGCGCCAGGCAGAGCCGCTGCGGGCGCCGCTGCCGCTGGTCGAGCCGCTGGCCGCTACGCAGCCGGTGCCCAACGTCGCGCCGCCGCCGCGCCCGCTGGCCGAGTGGGCCGCGCCGGTCACCACGCCGGCGCCGCGGCCCGTCGCCCCCCCGGTGATGGCGCGGATGCCTCCACCGGCACACACGCCTGCTCCGATGCCGGTCGCCGAAGCTGCGGCGTTTCCCGCCGCTCCGGTCTTCCCCACACCCCACCCGCCGCCGTTGCCGCCGGTTGCAACGATTCCGCCGCCGCCGATGCATCAGCCACCGCCGCAGCCCCGATCGGTGCCGCCCCTCGTGGCGGCCGCCCCTGTGGTACAGGAGCCACTGTCCGCCCGGGCAGGTCAGCGGACCCTGCAGGAGGTGTTCGAATTCCTGGCGGCAGCCCCGAGTCGAGCGGCTGTGACGCCAATGCCCCGCTAGCTGGTTGCTGGCAGCATTCCACCGCGACACTGATCGCGTGGACACACGATGTGGCTCTGCGGCCACAAACTGTGTTAGTCGGTAGGCCCATGATTATACGACGGCTTCCACCTATGGCGGGAGCGCGAAATCTGTCGCACACAGCCGTTCGAGCACCGTATACGGGCGGCATGTGCCGAATTGGGAAATGTTGCTATGAGTGAGACGGCCCGAGTTCGACGCGCCCGCTGGCAAGGGGTGTCCCACAGCAGCCTAGGCAGCCGGCTGATCGACATCGTCTGCGGCGTCATCGGGCTGGCGTTGCTGATCGCGGTCGCCACCGTTCCGCTGAACCCGCGCCAGCAGGCGATCCTGGCCGTGACCGCCGCGATCGTGTTCTTCATCGCCAACCGCTTCAAGGGACGCGCGGTCTCCGTCTTCCTCGTGGTGCTCAGCCTCGCAGTCTCGCTGCGCTATATCTTCTGGCGCGTGACCGAGACGCTGGACTTCGGCAGCTTCGCCGAGTTGGTGCTGGGCGTCGGCCTGGCCGTGGCCGAGATGTATGCGATCATCGTGCTGGTGCTCGGCTACGTGCAGACGCTCTGGCCGCTGGAGCGCAAGCCGATCCCGATGCCGGACGACATCGCGCTGTGGCCGACCGTCGACGTGTATATCCCGACCTACAACGAGCCGATGTCGATCGTGCGCGCCACCGTGCTGGGCGCCATCGCGATGGACTGGCCGCCCGAGAAGATCCGCGTCTACCTGCTCGATGACGGCCGGCGCGAGGAATTCCGCGAGTTCGCCGCCGAATGCGGCATCGGCTACGTCACCCGCAACGACAACCTGCACGCCAAGGCCGGCAACCTGAACAATGCCATGGCGCAGACCGAGGGTGAGTTCATCTGCATCTTCGACAGCGACCACGTGCCGACCCGCGCGTTCCTGCAGATGACGATGGGCTGGATGATCGCCGAGCCGCGCAACGCGCTGGTGCAGACGCCACACCATTTCTACTCGCCCGACCCGTTCCAGCGGAACCTCGCCGCCGGCACCCGCGTGCCCGCCGAGGGCAACATGTTCTACGGCCTGGTGCAGGACGCCAACGACTACTGGAACTCGGCGTTCTTCTGCGGCTCGTGCGCCGTGCTGCGCCGCGTGGCGCTTGAGGAAATCGGCGGCTTCGCGGTCGAGACGGTGACCGAGGACGCCCACACGATGCTGAAGATGCATCGCCGCGGCTGGGACAGTTGCTACCTGCGCCTGCCGCTGGCGGCCGGGCTCGCGACGGAGCGGCTGATCCTGCACATCGGCCAGCGCGTCCGCTGGGCGCGCGGCATGATCCAGATCTTCCGCATCGACAACCCGATGTTCGGCCCCGGCCTGACCATCGGCCAGCGCATCTGCTACCTGCAGGCGATGGGGCATTTCTTCTTCGCCCTGCCGCGCATCGTGTTCCTGACCGCACCGCTCGCCTTCCTGCTGTTCGGCCTGAACATCATCGCCGCCTCGCCGCTGGCCATCGTGTCCTACGCGCTGCCGCACATCTTCCACTCGGTCGCCACCAACTCGCGGCTGCAGCGCAACAACCGCCACTCGTTCTGGTCCGAGATCTACGAGACGGTGCTGGCGCTGTTCCTGGTGCGGGTGACTATCGTGACGCTGTTCGCCCCGCGCCGCGGCAAGTTCAACGTGACCAACAAGGGCGGCCTGCTCGAGAACGGCTATTTCGACCTCGGCGCGGTCTATCCGAACCTGATCCTGGCCTTCTTCCTGGTCGCCGGCGTGATCCGCGGCCTGTTCGGCCTGCTGTTCCTGAAAACCGAGCTGCTGACCTTCCAGGCGCTGCTGCTGAACTCGATCTGGGGCTTCTTCTCGCTGCTCACCGTCATGGCGGCGCTCGCCGTTGGGCGTGAGACGCGGCAGGTGCGGTCCCGCGCCCGGGTGCGTGCCACGGTGCCAGTGTCGATCTACCTGCCTGACGGCCGCGCCGTCAGCGGCATCACGCAGGACCTGTCGCAGGGCGGCAGTTCCGTCGTGGCCGAGCGTCCGCTGGGCGTCACCGACGGTTCGCTGGTGCAGTTCGAGTTCATCATCGGCGGCGAGCCCGTGGTGGTGCCGGCCCGTCTGCTGCGCTGGGACGCCCGCTTCATGCAGGTGAGCTTCCAGCCCGCCAACGTGGCCGACGAGGCCGCCATCGTGCAGGTGGTGTTCGGCCGCGCCGACGCCTGGACGGATTGGAGCGCCTATCCGGTCGACCGCCCAATGGCCAGCCTGTTCCGCGTGCTGGTCAGCATCGGTGGCCTGTTCCGTCCGCCGGATAAGGCACCGCGCCGCCCGACCGGCACCGGCCCGGCCAAGCCTGGCCGCCGGCAGCTGATCGGCACCGCGGCCGCGATCGCGCTGATGCTGGTTCCGGCCGCCGCCCACCCGCAGACGGTCGGCCAGAATGGCCAGAGCAGCGGCTTCGTTGTCCGCCCGATCCCGGGCGTCGCGCCGTCGCTCTCCGCCTCCGCCGCGCCGCCCCCGGCCGCGCAGCCGCGCGCGCCCGGTCTGTTGGGGGTGCCCGCCGCGCCCGATCCGAACGCCCAACCGGTCTCGTCGCCCGCCACCCCGCTCAATGCCTCGCAGGCCGTGGCGCCGGCGGCGGGCCCGCCGCCGCCATTGCCGCGCGACGTTGGAACCAACGCTTCGACGGCCCCGCTGCCGGGCAGCACGGCCGCCGCCGGCACGTTCCAGCCGGCGGCCGGAACCGGCACGCCGCAGACACGGCAGCTGGTGCTGACCATCCACCAGCTGGGCGCACTCGGCCCGCTCACCCTGCGCGGCACCAGCGAACTGCAGGGCGTGCAGTTCGGCATCCGCGCCGACGAGGTGGTGACCGCCGCGACGCTGAACCTGTCGGGCGCCATGTCCCCGGCGCTGATCCCGGAGTTCAGCAACGTCACCGTGACGCTGAACGAGCAATATGTCGGCACCATCCCGGTCAACCGTGACCAGCCGCGGTTCGAGAACTTCACCCTGCCGATCAGCCCGGTGTTCTTCCAGGACAACAACCGGCTGAACTTCCGCTTCACCGGCCGCTACACCCCCGAATGCAACGACCCGCTGAGCGGGCTGCTGTGGTCGACAATCTCGGATGCGTCCACGCTGACGCTCACGCTCGAGCGTCTGCCGCCGCAGCGCGACCTGTCCCGCCTGCCGCTGCCGTTCTTCGATCCGCACGAAAAGACCATGCTGTCGCTGCCGTTCGTGCTGCCGGGCAATGCGTCCAACGAGTCGCTGGAAGCCGCCGGCATCGCCTCGTCGTGGTTCGGCCAGCTGGCCGATTTCCGCGGCGCGACCTTCCCGGTGGTGAACAGCGCGCCGACCGAGGGCAATGCCATCCTCGTGGTCACGGGCGCGGACCGCCCGGCCAATGTCGTGCTGCCGCCGCTGAACGGCCCGACCCTGGCCGTGGTGCCGAACCCGAACGATCCGTCGTCCTCCCTGCTGGTGATCGCCGGCCGCACCGGGCCCGAAGCGGTCGCCGCGGCCACCGCGCTCACGCTGGGCAGCCGGACGCTGTCGGGCGACGCCTCCACCGTGACCGCACCCGACGTGCCGAAGCGCGTGGCCTACGATGCGCCGGCGTGGATCCCGTCCGACCGCCCGGTCCGCTTCGGCGAACTGGTCGACGCGTCCGACCTACAGGGCACCGGCTACGTGCCGGGCACCATGCGCGTGCCGTTCCGCACCGCGCCCGACCTGTATACCTGGCGCAACCGGGCGTTCCCGATGGACCTGCGGTATCGCGCGCCCCCGGGCCCGATCGAGGACCTGGCCGTCTCCCGCCTGGATATCGGCATCAACGACCTCTACCTCGCCAGCCTGCCCTTGGCGGCCGAGCCGTCGCGCACGGCGTCGTGGTTCTCCCGCCTGTTCAACTTCGGCGTGACGCAGCCCACCTCGCGGGTCGACGTGCCGGTGTACCAGGTGTTCGGGCAGAACGACCTGCAGTTCTTCTTCGACACCAGGCCGCTGCACCGCGGCGACTGCGTGGCCATCCCACAGGACGTGCGGATGGCGGTCGACCCGGACAGCACCTTCGACATCAGCCGTGCCTACCGCTTCGCCGAACTGCCGAACCTCGCCTATTTCGTGAGCTCGGGCTTCCCGTTCTCCCGCCTGGCCGACATGTCCGAGACGGCCGTGGTGCTGCCCGCGCAGCCGACCTCGGTCGAAGTCGGCGCGTATCTGGACATGATGGGGCGCATCGGCTCGCTGACCGGCTACCCGGTGGTGCGCCTGCTCGTGGTCAAGCCCGACGGCGTCAACAGCGTGGCGGACCGCAACCTGCTGCTGATGGGCACCACCACGCGTCTGGGTTCGGCGGCGGATTTGCTGAAGAACTCGCCCTACCGGGTCGACAACAACGGCAAGCTCACGATCGAGATGCCTGCCGGGTTGGATAGCGTCCGGCGGCTGTTCGGCGACCCGCAGCGGAGCGATCGCACGCGGGCCGCGACGGTGCTGGCCTCGGCCGGTCCTGAAACCGGCGCGCTGGTCGGGACGGAGAGCCCGTTGACCACCGGACGCAGCGTCGTGGCCTTGCTCGGCGGGTCTCCGGAGGCCGTCGAGGCGTTGGTGACGACGCTGCGCGACCCGGACCAGGCCCCGCTGATCCAGGGCGACCTGTCGTTGCTGACCGGCGGGCGGTTCACCTCCTACCGGGTGGGCGGCGTCTACACGACGGGGCGGCTGCCGTTCTGGCTCTACCCGGCCTGGTTCCTGCGCGACCAGCCGCTCGGGATCGTGGGTGTGATGGTGATCGGCTCCATCCTGGTCGCCGTCTTCTACTTCTTTGCTCTACGCCGGCGGGCGGCCCTGCGGACCCGTACGATCCCGACGCGGCGACTCTGAGGAAAGCTTGCCAATGACGTTCCGCCTCGCTGCCTTCCGTGCCTTCCTGCTCGCCTCGGTGGCCTCCTTTCCGCTCGGGGCGGGCGCGCAGACACCGGGGAACCAGTCCGGCACGTCCGACGTCATCCGCGTCCTGCTCGACCAGTCGGCCTACTGGCGCAGCAAGTCGGAGACCAAGCTCGCCGACGAGGCGCTGGCCCGGGTGCTGGCACTGGATCCCAACAACGTCGATGCCTTGGCCGCGCAGGCCCAGGCCGCGGCGGACCGGGGTGATCAGAAGGCAGCGCAGGACGCGCTGGCCAAGCTGAAGGCGGCCCGGCCGGACGATCCTCGGATTGCCAGCATCCAGCAATCCCTGACGGTCGGGCCGATCGACCAGACCGCCCTGGCCCAGGCGCGTGCCCTGGCCCAGCAGGGCAAGGCCGCGGATGCGCTCGCGGCCTATCGCCGGGTGTTCAAGGGCGACTCGCCGCCGCCGAGCCTGGCGACCGAGTTCTACCAGACGCTCGGCGCGACCGAGGGCAACTGGCAGGCCGCTCGCGACGGCCTGGCGGCGCATCTGCGCGCCAACCCGCAGGACTTGCCGGCCCAACTCGCCTATGCCGAGCTCCTGACCTACCGAGACGAATCGCGCGACGAGGGCATCAAGCGGCTGGCATTCCTGACCCACGAGCCGCAGGTCGCCGACGCCGCCGACAAGGCGTGGCGCCAGACGCTGAGCTGGCTGCCTGCCACCCAGGCCAGCGTGGCGAAATACCAGGATTACCTGGCGCATAATCCGAACGACACCGACGTGCAGCATCTGCTGAATGTGGCCCAGGCCGATACCGGCAGCCTGCGGGCCACCGGGTTCGAGGATCTGTCGAACAACAAGATCGCTCAGGCGGATGCGCAGTTCAGCAAGGCAGTGGCGGCCGACGACAAGGATTCCGACTCGCTCATCGGGTTGGCGCTGGTCCGCTTCAAGCAGAACCGGCAGGCGGAGGGGCGCGACCTGATCCGCCGGGCGATCGAGATCGATCCGTCCAAGGCGACGCAATACCAGTCGATGCTCGATACCTCGGCGGCGTCCCGCGGCGGCAACGGCAATGGCAACGGCATCAATTACGGGGCCCAGGCGGCCCGCAAGATCCGCGGCGAATATGCCCGGGTCGCGGCGCTGACGCAGCGGGGCGAGTACGCCGCGGCCGAGGCGCTGCTGCGCCAACTGATGGGCAGGCGGCCGAATGCGGGCAATTACCTGCAACTCGGCGACATCCAGTCCCGCGCGGGCCAGCTACCGGAGGCGGAGGCATCGTTCCGCACCGCCTTGCGCAGCCAACCGCGCAACGTCGCGGCCCTGGGCGGCCTGGGCAATGTGCTGTCCCGCGAGGGCAAGACGGACGACGCCAACCAGATATTCTCGCAGGCGCAGTCGCTCGGCGGCGGCAACGCCGTGGGGCAGAACCGGGCCCAGGCGCTCAGCAAGCAGGCCGAGGGCGTGTCCGACCCGGCGGCTCGCACCGGGCTGTTCCGCGCCGCCGTGGCCGCCGATCCGTCCAATCCCTGGCTGCGGCTTGCCCTGGCTCGCTCGCTGCTCGGCCAGGACCGGGAGGCAGAGGCGCGCCAGGTCATGGCCTCGGTCACCGACGTGCCGCGCCCGAGCGTCGACCAGTTGCGCGCCGGCATCTACTTTGCCGATTCCGACCACGAGAACAGCCTGGCCAGCTCGCTCGTCAGCCGTCTCCCGCCGGCGGCCCGCACCCCCGAGATGCAGGAGGTCGGGGTGCGGTCGGAGATCGCCAGCGATGTGCAGGACGCCAAGTCGCAGCCCAGCACCGCCGCGATGGAACAGCGCATGGTGGCACTCGCCGCCAAGCCAGACCCGACCGGAGGCCGCGCCGCCCAGTTCGCGCAGGTTCTCACGCGGGCCGGCGACAAGGCGGGGGCCCGCGAGGTGATCCGCGCGGCGCTGGGTGCAACGCGTACGCCGACGCCGCAGCAGCGGATCGCCTACGCCGCGGCTCTGGTCGGCGCCGGCTACCCGCGGGACGCCAACGTCGTAACCGCCGGGCTGCAGACGACCGGGTTGAACCCGCTACAGCGCAGCAACCTGCAATCGGTGCAGGACGATGCGGCCGTATCGGCGGCCGACAGCCTGAACGCCGACGGCAACACCACCCAGGCACTGAGCGAATTGCGGCCGCGCCTGCAGCAGGACCCGGCGAATCCGGCGCTCAACATGGCGCTCGCCCGGGTCTACCAGGCGCAGAAGCAGCCCGGCACGGCGGTCGCGATCACCCAGGAACTGCTGAAGCGCAACCCGAACGACGTTTCGGTGCAAGTCGCTGCCGTGTCGGCCGCCATGTCGGCCGGTGACATGGGTCGCGCCGCGCAGTTGGCCCGCCAACTCACGACCGACTCCCCCGAGGAGCCGCAGGGCTGGTTCGCTGCCGCCCAGGTGGCGCGGGCACGGGGCGATAACGGGACGGCGTTGGCGGATCTGCGCAAGGCACGTGACCTGCGCAAGCAGCAATTGGCGAACGACAGCAGTTCCGACGCGTCGGACGTGATGGTGCCGGGCTGGCTGCCGGGGCGGCAGTACGCGCTGAACCAGCCGGCCGATGTGATGAACGACGCGTCGCCCGATCCGGCGCCCGTGGCCAACGCCGAGCCGGTAACGCGCGAATACGAGCGCTACGCCCAGAATACCGCGACGCCTTTGAATGCCGGGTCGTCCCAGGGCTACGCCCCGTTCGCTTCGAGCCCGACGGCGCAGCCGCTCTCGGTGCCGCCTGGCGTCGCGCTTCGTGCGGGCCCTGCGCCGGACGCGGCTGTTCCGCAACAGGCGGGCGTGACCCAGGCGCCACGTGGCGAGGTGGTCGCGCAGAACGATCTCGGCGTGCTGTCGCTGGTCCCAACGGCCGGCCCGAACCGTTCGAGCAGTTCGCCCACGCCGGACGAGCCCGGTTCGGGGGCGAACGGGGCCGGCCTGCGCACCACGCAGCAACTGCCGGCCGATCCGCTGACCGCCGATATCGACCGCAGCATCCAGCAGGTCTCGGCATCCATCGCCCCCGAGGTGGATGGCAGCCTGTCCCTGCGTGGCCGCTCCGGCAGCCGCGGCCTGTCCAAACTGTTCGACGTGGAGGCACCGGTCGAGGCCAGCTTCTCGCCAAACGGTTATGGGCGGCTGAAGGTGCAGGTGACGCCGACCTACCTGTATACCGGGCAGCCCTCGGGCTCGACGCGCGCCTTGTTCGGCAGCAATCCGATCACGGCGGCGCAGGCGGGCACGACCAATACGTTCTATTCGCGCAGCCCAACGACGGATGCGGCCGGGGCGGGGCTCGACGTGAGCTATGCCTATAGCTTCGTCACCGCCGATATCGGCACGACCCCGATCGGCTTCGAGCAGAACCAGATCGTTGGCGGCGTCCAGTTCCTGCCCCGGCTGACCAATGACTTGTACCTGCGGCTCACGGCCGACCGCCGCGCGGTGACGGACAGCCTGCTGTCGTTTGCCGGGCAGACCGATGGGCGAACGGGCGAGAAGTTCGGCGGCGTTACCAAGAATCGCCTCTATGCAAACTTCGAGGGTTCCGTCGGGAGCACCTATTACTATGCCGGCGCCGGGTTTGCGGCCCTGGTGGGCGAGCAGGTCGCCAACAACACCGATGTCGAGGCGGGGGCCGGATTCAGCACCCCGGTCTGGACGACGTCGACGCAGGAGGTGCGGCTCGGCGCCAATGCGGTGTATTTCGGCTTCCGCCAGAACCTCGGCAACTTTACGATCGGCAACGGTGGCTACTTCAGTCCGCAGCAATACGTCGCGTTCCTGATCCCCGTGTCCTACAAGCAGCAACTGACCGACGACCTCGTCTACAACGTCGGCGGGTCCATCGGCGTCCAGAGCTACCGCGCCAAGAGCGCCCGCGTGTTCCCGACCGACAACAACCTGGAAGGGTTGCTGGAGACGACGGCGGGCAGCACCTTCGGGACGCGGTTCGGCGGCTTCAGCGGCACGGGGCTGGCGGGCGGGGCGCACGGCGACATCGACTACCGCGTCAACAACAACCTGCATGTCGGCGCCCAGGCCGGGTTCGACCGCTCGGGTAACTTCACCGAGGGAACCGGGCTGGTCTATGCCCGCTACACCTTCAACAACCCGCCGCAATAGGAGCGCCGCAAGCGTGGACCAAGCGTTGAGCCTGCGTCGCACCCGGGCCGCTTCTTCGATCGATTGGCGGACCTTCCTGAGGGCCTTGGCCGAGGAAGTGGACAGCCTCGCCGGCCGTGACGAGCGCGACGACATGCTGCGCGGCGTGGGGCGGCGGATGGCGCGGATGGTGCCGATCCCCCCCGTGACCACGCTCGCCGCGCTTGAGATGGAGATCAACGACGCCCTGGACGGTCTCGGCTGGGGCGAGGTGAGCCTGCACCTGAACGAGGCCGATCGCGCGCTCGAGGTCACCCACACCGGCTTGCCACGGATCGGCTCGCTGGGCACGCCGGCCGGGCAGTGGCTCAGCGCGCTGCTGGAGGGGCTGTACGACGCCTGGCTTGCCCAGCAGCCCGGCAGCAAGTCGAGCCTCACCGCCCGCCGCCTCGACCGCGGCTCGGGCAATGTGGTGGTGATGAGCTACAGCCGCCGCTGACCGCTAGCCGCCTTAGACTGACTAATCGACCTTCCCGTCGCGATGATCGGGGCGTTTGTCTGGTGCAATGCCAAAGCGCATTGCACCCTAGGGGGTGAGGTGCTGTTGGTCTTACTGCCCCGGGTTCATCTTGTCGGTTTGGGTGGGGTGACCGAGTAGTCGTAGAACCCGCGCCCGGTCTTGCGGCCTAACCAGCCGGCTTCGACGTATTTGGCCAATAGTGGGCAGGGCCGGTATTTGCTGTCCGACAGCCCGCCATGGACCACCTGCATGATCGACAGGCAGGTGTCCAACCCGATGAAATCGGCGAGTTCGAACGGGCCCATCGGGTGATTGGCGCCGAGCTTCAGCGCCGTATCGATGCTGGTGACGCTGCCCACGCCTTCGTGCAGCGTGTAGGCGGCCTCGTTGATCATCGGCACCAGGATGCGGTTGACGATGAAGCCCGGGAAGTCCTCCGCCACCGCCGTCGTCTTGCCGAGACGCTGGGCCAGGGCCTGCACCGCCTGGAACGTCGGCTCGCCGGTGGCGATGCCGCGGATCACCTCCACGAGCTTCATGACCGGGACCGGGTTCATGAAGTGCATGCCGATGAACCGCTCCGGACGATCGGTCGCCGCCGCCAGACGGGTGATCGAGATGGAAGAGGTGTTGGTCGCCAGCATCGCGCCCTCGGCCAAATGCGGCGTCAGGGTCCGGAAGATGCTATGCTTGATCTCCTCGCGCTCGGTCGCCGCCTCGATGACGAAGTCGCAGGCGGCGAAGGCGGCGTAATCGGTCGTGGTCTGGATGCGGCCGAGTGCCTGCTCCTTCGCCTCGGCCGTGATCGTGCCCTTGCCGACCTGCCGGTCCATGGACTTGGCCATCGCCGCCATGGTCCGGGGCAGGGCCTCCGCATTGGCATCCAGCAACACCACCGGCAGCCCGGCCAACGCGCAAACATGCGCTATGCCGTTGCCCATCTGCCCGGCGCCGATCACCCCGACCCGGGTGATTTCCATCGTCAGGTGCGCTCCAGCTCGGCTTTCAGCTCAGGCAGGGCGGTGAACAGATCCTGCACCAGGCCGTAATCGGCGACCTGGAAGATCGGTGCGTCCTCGTCCTTGTTGATGGCGACGATGACCTTGCTGTCCTTCATGCCCGCGAGATGCTGGATCGCGCCGGAGATGCCAATGGCCATGTACAGGTCCGGCGCCACGATCTTGCCGGTCTGCCCCACCTGGTAGTCGTTCGGCACATAGCCGGCGTCCACTGCGGCGCGCGACGCACCCACGGCGGCGCCGAGTTTGTCGGCGATCGGGTCGATCAGCTTGAAGTTGTCGCCGTTCTGCATGCCACGGCCGCCGGAGATCACGATCTTGGCCGCCGTCAACTCGGGACGCTCGGATTTGGACAGCTCGGCCGACACGAACTTGGAGGCAGTTTGCCCGGGGGTCGCGGCGACGTCCTCGATGGGGGCGTTGCCGCCTTCGGTGGCTACCGGGTCGAACGAGGCGGCGCGGACCGTCAGCACCTTCTTGGTGTCGGAGGATTTCACCGTCGCCATCGCGTTGCCGGCATAGATCGGCCGGATGAACGTGTCGGCGTCCACCACGCCGGAGATGTCGCTGATCGGCTGCACGTCCAGCAGCGCCGCAACCCGCGGCATCACGTTTTTGCCGGTGGCCGTGGAGGCGGCGAACAGGTGGTCGTGGTGGCCAGCCAGCGACACCAGCAGATCGGCCAGCGGCTCGGCCAGCGAGTGCTCGTATACGGCGTCGTCAGCCTTGTGCACCTTGGTGACGCCAGCCAGCTTGGCGGCGGCCTCGCAGGCCGGGCCGATATCTTTGCCGGCCAGCAGCACGTGGACCTCACCCAGCTTCAGCGCGGCGGCGACGGCGCTGCGCGACGGCTGCTTGATGGTGGATCCCTCGAAATCGAGCAGGACGAGCGATGCCATGTCAGATTACCTTCGCTTCGGTGCGGAGTTTGTCGACCAGTTCGGCCACCGAGGCGACCTTTTTGCCGGCGACCCGCTTGGGCGGCTCGGCGACGCTGACCAGCTTCAGGCGCGGCGCCGGGTCGACACCCAGGGCGTCCGGCTTGATGTTCTCGATCGGCTTTTTGCGCGCCTTCATGATGTTCGGCAGCGACGCATAGCGCGGCTCGTTCAGCCGAAGATCGCTGGTGATGATGGCCGGCAGCGTCAGCTGCAGCGTCTCGAGCCCGCCGTCGATCTCGCGGGTCACGGTCAGATTGTCGCCCTCGACCGTAATCTTGGACGCGAAGGTGCCCTGCGGCCAGCCGAGCAGGGCGGCGAGCATCTGGCCCGTCGCGTTCATGTCGTCGTCGATCGCCTGCTTGCCCATGATCACCAGGCGCGGCTGCTCCTTATCCACCAGCGCCTTCAGCATCTTGGCGACGGCCAGCGGCTGCAGCTCCACATCGGTCTCGACCAGGATGCCGCGGTCGGCGCCCATCGCGAGGGCGGTGCGGATGGTCTCGGCGCAGGCCGGGAGCCCCATCGACACGGCGATCACCTCGGTAGCGACGCCTTTTTCCTTCAGGCGCACGGCTTCCTCGACGGCGATCTCGTCGAACGGGTTCATCGACATCTTGACGCCGGAGGTCTCGACGCCGGTGCCATCAGCCTTGACGCGCACTTTGACGTTGTAGTCGACCACTCGCTTGACGGGGACGAGGATTTTCATTGGTGAGCCGTGGTTTCCTGGGGTCTGGGTAAGCCTACGCTCTCGCTACCGGGCGGTTCCGGCTGCGAGGCCGCTTACACTTGATGCAACAGAACTTAGAAGCGGCCGCCGCGCAGTGTCAAACCTGGCCCGGTCTTTCCGATCTTGGCCCGGATCACGCGTAGGGTGGGCTGCTCGCAGCCCACCTGTCCGCCTGCGTAGGGTGGGCTGCGAGCAGGCCACCTTACGACCGCAGCAGGTGCAGCAGCAGGCCGAACAGCACCAGCGTGCCTGCCTGCAACAGCACCCGGTAGCGCATCAGGCGGTTGGAGCGGTAGGGGTCGTGGTCCTTGCGGGTCAGCCCGAACAGCCCGGCAAACAACACGCCGACGGTGGCCAGCATCAGACCCGCCACGAGCACGATCAAAACGACTTTCATCGCATCGAAATGGGTGTGCTCGCCCGTTTGTGCACCCCGTTGCACGGCTCTCGGTTGACTCCGGGCGCCCCGCTGTGGCGGTACGGCGCCATGCGTAGAGCTTGCATCGTGTTTCTGGTCTGCCTGGCGCTGCTCCCCGGCCTCGCCCGGGCGCAAAGCGCCGCCCCGGCACCTGCCCCTGCTTCGGCAACGCTCACGCCGGCGCAGGCCCAAGCCGTGCTGGACGTGCTGAAAGACGACAAGAAACGCGCCGAATTCACCACCGTGCTGGAGGACATGGTCCGCGGCGTCCCCGCCGTGGCACCGGCCAAGCCCGCGGTCGTCCCGCTCGCAGCCAACAGCGTGGCCGCCCAACTGCTGGTGGAGGGGTCGCACTGGGCCGGCCAGCTCGGCAGCCAATTCGAGTCCACGGCCGAGGCGGTCGGCGACGTGCCGCTGCTGTGGCGCTGGACCATCGGCACCGCCTCCGACCCGGCGGCGCGCACCCGCATCGTGGACACCGCCTGGAAACTGGCGCTGATCCTGCTGATCGCCCGCGCCGTCGAATGGGGCGCGCGCCGGGTGCTGGCCCGCTTCCGCCGCTTCCTCGATACCCGCGCCCCGGCCGACGAGCCGATCGCGGAGGACGACCCCGACTCCGCAGCCCACGAGCCGCACATCGCCCACCGGCGCGGCCTGAGTGTCGCGTGGCGCATGTTGCGGCGGCTGCCGTTCGTGGTGTGCGCCCTGCTGCTCGACCTGGTGCCCGTCGCGGTCTTCGCGGCCGTCGGCAACGCGCTGCTGACCACGCCGCTCGGAGCCACCACCAACACCCGCCTGGTGGTGCTGGCGGTGGTGAATGCCTACGTGATCTGCCGGGTGATCATGTGTATCACCCGCACCTTCGTCTCGCCGGCCAACCACCGGCTGCGGCTGATCCAGTGCGACGATTTCTGGGCGCTGTATATCGAGCGCTGGGTCCGCCGCATCAGCGCCGTGGCGGTGTTCGGCTTCGCAGCGGCCGAGGTGGGGCTGCTGTTCGGGCTGTACCGCTCGGCCCACGACGTGTTCATCAAGCTGGTGGCGCTGGCGGTGCACATCATGCTGGTGGTCGTGGTGCTGCAGTCCCGCAACGCCGTGGCCCACCGGCTGCGTGCCCGCCGCACCCGCAAAGGCGCGCTCGCCGCGCTGCAGAACCATTTCGCCGCGCAGTGGCACCTGATCGCGATCTTCTACATCATCGCGCTGTGGCTGGTGGCCGCCGCCGAGATCCAGAACGGCTACGAACGGCTGCTGCACTTCTTCGTGGTGACCACGGGAACGATCATCGTGGCCCGCTTGGTCGGCATCATCCTGCTCGGCGCACTGGACCGCAGCGTGCACATCGGCGACCGGACGTCCGAGACCTACCCGGGCCTGGAGCAGCGACTGCTGAACTACTACCCGTTCGCCCGCACGGCGCTGATCGCACTGCTGACCGCGGCCACCGGGGTCGCGCTGCTCGCGGTCTGGGGGTTCAGCCCGGTCACCTGGTTCACCGGCGGCCAATTGGGCGAGCGCCTGGTGTCGGCCCTGGTGACCTCGGCCATCACCGTGCTGCTCGCCGTGGTGGTGTGGGAGGCGGCCAACGCCGGCGTCGAGAACAAGGTCGCCAGCCTGACCCGGGCGGCACAGACGGCGCGGGCGGCGCGGCTGCGGACTTTGCTGCCGATGATGCGGACGGCGCTGCTGGTAACCATCCTGATCATCGCCGGGCTGATCGTGTTGAGCCAGGTGGGCGTGAACATCGCCCCGCTGCTGGCCGGCGCCGGGGTGCTGGGCGTCGCCATCGGCTTCGGCTCGCAAAAGCTGGTGCAGGACCTGATCACCGGGCTGTTCCTGCTGCTGGAGAACACCATGCAGGTCGGCGACGTGGTGACGCTCGCCAGCCTGTCGGGCACGGTGGAATACCTGTCCATCCGCACCATCCGGCTGCGCGCGCTGGACGGATCGCTGCACATCATCCCGTTCTCGTCGGTGACCACGGTGACCAACCAGACGCGGGATTTCTCCTATGCCCTGGTCGACCTGCCGATCGGCCTGAACGAGGAGCCGGACCGCGTCGCCGATCTGTTGGCCCCGATCGTCAAGGACATGCGCAGCGAGCCGCGCTGGCAGGATGTGATCACCGCCGACATGGAGCTGATGGGCGTCTACGCCTTCACCGACACCGCCTGGACGATGCGCATCCGTATCCGCACCACGCCCTCGCAGCGCTGGGCGGTGAACCGGGAATTCAACCGGCGGGTGAAGTACTGCTTTGACGAGAATGCAGTGCAGAGCCCGATCACCGCGTATAAGGTTCAGGGCTGGCTACCGCCGGGCGCCGAACGGCCGATGCCGCGGCCGGAGCCTTCACCACAAGACGCAGGACAGAGGCAGCAAGCTGCCCAGTAAGCCCATGACCAACCCAGCCACCAGCCGCCCCACCATCGCCGAGCTGATCGGGCGCGACGGTTTCGCCTTCGTCCACGACGCCGAGATGCGCGGCGTGCTCGAGGCGAACGGCCTGGCCGGGTGGGACGACTTCGCCGCCAGTTGGGATGATCTCGGCCTCGACACCTACATGGCCGATGGTGGCCGCTACCGCCGCCGCCGCCACGCCGTGTTCTCCGCCGGCTCCGGGGGCATCGCCCGGCTGGAGCACCGCCCGCACTACCAGAGCCGCGACTACAATGCGCTGAACGGCGGCGTCGCCCGCTGGTTCGACCCGGTGACCGAAGCCGTGGCCGCCATGCCCGCCTTTACCGCCATCCTGCGCACCTGCCACCGCGTGTTCGACACGCTCTCGCCGGGCGTGGCGGCGTGGGAGGTGGAAACCCACCAATTCCGCATCGAGGCCCAGCCAGGGCAGGCCGGGCAGCCCACGCCCGAGGGCATGCACCGCGACGGGGTGGATTGGGTGCTGGTGCTGCTGGTGCGCCGCGAAAACATCGCCAGCGGCGAGACCACCATCCACGACCTGGACAAGCGGCTGCTCGGCTCGTTCACCCTTGCGCGGCCGATGGATGCGGCCTGGGTGGATGACGGCCGGGTGTATCACGGCGTGACCCCAGTCGAGCCGCGGGACCCGGCCTTCCCCGCGTTCCGCGACGTGCTGGTCGTGACATTCCGGCGAAGCTGACCGGGCCTGGGCTGGCCACGAGTTTGCTTTGTCGGCAAATTGTCGCCGCCAGTAGCGGAAACATCAAATGCTCTACGCCAATGACGGCGCCTCGCCTCGCCAAACGCTAGAGCCAGGCTCACATCTGGCGAGCGACGCGGTTTGGTTCGACCTCGTGAACCCGACAGAGGGCGAGCGCGACGCGGCCGAGAAGCTGACCGGCGTGCGCGTGCCATCGCGCGACGACGTGGCCGAGATCCAAAGCTCGAGCCGGCTGTATGCCGAAGATGGCGTGATGTATTTCAGCATGCCCTACAGCTATCGCGGGGGGGACGGCCGCTCCGAGTTGGTGCCGGTGGGCTTCGTGCTGTCCAACAGCCACCTGATAACGTTGCGCTACGCCGTGCTGCCCGCCTTCGAGCTTTTTACCGAGCGCTTCGCCCATGCCGGAAAGCCCAACAGCTCCGAGGTATTCGTCGGGCTGATCGAAGCCATCGTCGACCGGGTCGCCGACGTGCTCGAGCACGTGGGCGCGGAGTTGGATGGCCTGTCGAAGGAGACGTTCAGCAGCGAGGACATGTCCGTGAGGTCAAATGCGAGGCGAGCGGACCGCCGTTTGCGCGGCATTCTGACCTCGGTCGGCCGTTGCGGCGACGCGCTGGGCAATCTGCGCGACAGTGTGTTGTCGCTTGGCCGGATCGCTGCCTACGCCCAGCAGTCGCGCACCGAATGGGTGCCTGCCGAGCTCAAGACGCGACTCGCCACGCTGAAGCAGGACATCACTTCGCTCAACGACTACGACCAGCAGTTGAACCAGAAGGTGAGCTTCCTGCTGGATGCGGTGCTCGGGTTCATCAATATCGAGCAGAACAACAGTGTGAAGGTTCTCACCGTCGTGTCGGTGGTCGGCATTCCGCCCACGTTCGTGGTGGGGCTCTATGGCATGAACTTCAAGAATATGCCGGAATACGATTGGTCGTTCGGCTACGAGTATGCCTGGGTCGTGATCCTGTTCAGCGTCATCGTGCCGCTGATCTGGTTCCGCATCAAAGGCTGGATGTAAGATCCATCCCCTTCCTCTCGAGGAAAGCATTGCATCTGCCGTCTCCCTCTCCCGTTCTCCACGGGAGAGGGAGACGTTGTTATAGCTTCACGTCGGCCTTGTAGGCCCCCCGCTGCCCGATCGGCATCGGCGCGCCTGTCGTGGTGTCCTTCTCCGTCTGTTGTTCCAATTCGGCGTTCAACTCCCCGCCCAGCAGCACGATGATCGACGAGATCCAGATCCACGTCATGAACCCGATCGCGGCCCCGAGCGAGCCGTACGTCTTGTTGTAGCTGCCGAAATTGGCCACGTAGTACGAGAAGCCGACCGAGGCCGCGAGCCACATGATCGTCGCGAACGCGCTTCCCCAACTGACCCATTTCCAACGCGCATGTTCCCGGCTCGGCCCGAATCGGTAGATCACCGACAGGAACACCGCCAAGACGACGAGCAGGATCGGCCACCGGCACGCCGCCAGCAACGTGGTCGCCCAACTGCCGAGACCGAGGAAGCTGAACACGATCGGCACCACGACGATCGACACCATGGCCAGGATGATGAACACGATCGCCCCCAGCGTGAATGCCAGCGTTACCAGCGTGCGCCGGAAGAACGAGCGCTTCTCCTTCTCGTGGTAGACGACGTTCAGCGCGTCAAACAGGCCCTTGATGCCCTGGTTCGAGCTCCACATCGACGTCAGCAGCCCGATCACGAACGCGAAGCCGAGCGCCTGTTTCGGGTTGGACGTCAGCGCCTTCACCTGCTGGCTGAGGATGTCGAGACCGCCGCCCGGCACGACGCCATTGAGCGCGGCGATCTGATCGTTGACCGACGCCGGGTCCGAGATCATGCCGTACAGCGAAATCAGAGTCGCAATCGCCGGGAAAATCGCGAGCAGGGTGTAGAACGTGACCCCGGCTGCTTCCGTCATCAGCCGGTCGTCGTTGAAGCCGGCATAGACTCGCTTCAGAACGTCCCACCAGCCGCGCGCGGGGATCTGCGCCGGGCTATCGGCGTCACGCCCTGCGCCGGAGGTGCCGGACTCCTTCTTGGCCTGACCCGGCGTGAGATCGTGCGGGTGCGACTCGGCAGGCACTTGGGTGCGGCCTTTGATGCCATAGGTGGACGCCAGCAGCCCGGCGGCAGCCAGTGCGAGAAGCAGAGCGGTGCTCGGCCCGGAGTCTTTGGCCATTCGTTCGCCTTCATCCATGCGGTCGCTGGATGAAGTGCTGCATTTGGGATTGGTTGCAAAAAGAGTGCGACTGGCACCGATTAAGGCCCTTATTCCGCCCCGTTGACGGAGGGCAATCGCCTTTGGCCTTCTTCTCCCTCTCCCGCGGGCGGGAGCGGGAGAAGGGGGGGCTTAAACCCGGGCCGGGGCGGTTGCGAACGCCTGCGCCAGCACGTCCCAAAGCGGCTTGCGTTGCAAATTGCTGTCCAGCGGCAACGCGCGTTGGGCCTGTTTGTCATCCCGCGGCATCTCGTCGTTCAGCCAGGTCCGGCGGTCCGACAGGCCCCAGCTCAGCACGCCCATCACCGCCGGGCAATCCAGCGCCACGTCCAGAAACTCGCGCGCGTGGCTGGCGACGGCGGCGTCCCGCGTGGCGGCGTCTCCGGTGACGCGATTGTCGCGCACGTCCAGTTCGGTGATGACGATCTTGGTGCCGAGCGAGCCGACATCGGCGAAGAACTTGGCCAGCCGGGCCTGGTCCAGATCGTTCACCCCGGCCTCGAGATGCGCCTGGAAGCCCAGCCCCTGCACCGGAACGTTCTGCACGCGCATCCGCTCCAGCAACGCCAGCATCGCCTGCCGCTTCGCCTCGTGCTCAGGCCAGGTGTATTCCATGCCGTAATCGTTGATGAACCGCAGTGCCAACGGCTCGGCCTCGGCGCAGGCGTGGAAGGCCACCTCCATCAGCGCGGGGCCGAGTGCCCGGTACCAGAGCGTGTCGCGGAAGCCGAACGGTTTGCCGTCCTTCGGGTCCAGCACCTCGTTCACCACGTCCCAGTGGACCATGTGGTCCTTGAAATGGGTGGTGATCGTCTTGATGTGGTCGGTCAGCAGCCGCTCGGCATTCCCTTGCGTCAGTTCGTCGACCAGCCATTTCGGATTGTCTTCGTGCCACAGCATGGTGTGGCCGCGAACCTGGATACTGCGCCGGGCCGCGAACGCCATCACGGCATCGGCGGGCTTCCAGTTCCACTCGTCTTTCTTGGCGCGCAACTCGCCCCATTTGAACGCCGTCTCACCGGTGACGATGCCGCAATCGGCCCGCACCCGGTTCATGTACGCGCGGTCGTCCGCCAGCAGCAGGTCGTTCACCGCCGTGCCGAAAAAGCGGTTGCCCGCCATGGCGCGCTGGTTCAGCCCGGGATCTGGCTTCACCATGGGCACCACCGGGGCAGCAAGCGCCGCCCCAACGCCGGTGAGCGCGGAGCGGCGGGTAAGCGGAAGGCCGAAACCGTCGGGCAACACCATCGCGGAAACCAACTCCCCCGGTGACGTCGCCCCGCCAGCGTGACGGTTTAGGCAGCCAGTGCGTCCGGTTCCGCGACGGGCAGGCGAGTGCGTATCAGCTTCTCTATACCGCGCAAATGTGAACGCTCCGTTGAGTCGCAGAAGCTGATTGCGATGCCGTCATGCCCGGCTCGCGCCGTCCGCCCGATGCGATGGACGTAGCTTTCCGGCACGTTCGGCAGGTCGAAGTTGATCACGTGGGTGATGCCGTCCACGTCGATGCCGCGCGCCGCGATGTCGGTTGCGATCAGCACCGTCACCGCGCCACTTTTGAACATCGCCAAGGCACGCTCGCGCTGGCCCTGGCTCTTGTTGCCGTGGATCGCCGCGGCCTTTTGGCCCGAGGCCTCCAGATGCTGCACGACCTTGTCGGCGCCGTGCTTGGTGCGGGTGAACACCAACGTGCGGCCCATGTCCGGCCGCTTCAGGATCGCGGACAGCAAAGCGCGCTTGCGGGGCGCCTCCACGAACACGACGCTCTGCTCCACCCGGTCCGCCGTCTTGGCGATCGGCGTCACGGCGACATGCACCGGGTCACGCAACAGGGCGCCGGCCAGGCTCTCGATCTCCTTCGGCATGGTGGCCGAGAAGAACAGCGTCTGGCGCTGCTTGGGGATGTGGGAGACGATCTTCTTGATCGGGATTATGAATCCGAGGTCGAGCATGTGGTCGGCCTCGTCCAGCACCAGGAACTCGACGTTGCCGAGGTTCACGGCGCGATCGTTCATATGGTCCAGCAGGCGGCCCGGCGTCGCCACCAGCACGTCCACGCCGTTGTCCATCGCGCGCGCCTGGCGCGGCTTCGGCACGCCACCGAACATCAGCGCCACGCGGATCGGCGACCCGGCGGCATACGCCTTGAAGCTCTCGGCGATCTGGCTGGCCAGTTCACGCGTCGGCGCCATCACCAGGCAGCGCGTGCCCTTCTTGCCCGGGTGCTTCCGCTCGGACAGCAGGCGATGGAGGATCGGGAGGGCGAAGGCGGCCGTCTTGCCGGTGCCGGTCTGGGCGATGCCCTGAACGTCGTGCCCGGCGAGCACGTGCGGAATGGCCTGCGCCTGGATCGGCGTCGGCTCGGTATAGCCCTCGGTGGTCAGCGCGGCGAGCAGGGGCGCGGCCAGGCCGAGGTCTTGGAAGGATGACAAATGGATACTCTTTCGTTTTGCGGACGCGCCATCGCCTGTATGTGCTCGGGTGCGTCATATCGCGATCAACAGGACCACGAACCGGCGCAAGACACAGGATGAGATGGAAAACTGCGTTCGAAAACGGCAGGAGTCTGGGCATCTAGGTGCGCGAACGGATGTTTAGTGCTGCACCGCAGCGAAGTCAAGACAATACGCCTGCAAGCGCGACCCTGTTGGAGGAACCGAATGCAAGTACAGAGGCCTAAGCCGATCCGGCTCACTTGCAGGGTGCGTTGCGCTTTGGCAACGCACCGCTGCGGCGCTTGTGGTGGGGTGCCAAAGCGCACCCCACCCTACGAAGATATTGTGTCGGCATTGGCGGCCATTGCGCTGCTGCTGCTCGCTCCAGCTGCTTCCATCGCGCAGACCGTGCCTGGCGCTGCGTGGGCCACGACCACGCCGCAGGAAGCGGGTTGGTCGCCCGATCTGGTGGCACGCGCCAACGAGTATGCTGACGGCATCGGCACGGCGACCCTCCTCGTCGTCCAGCACGGGGTGATCGTGGACAGCCTGGGCACCACGTCCAACCGGCTGGAGCTGCACTCCGTCCGCAAGAGCCTGATCAGCGCCCTCATCGGCATCGCCGTCGGCGAACGGCGGATCGGCCTGGATCAAACCCTGGCCCAACTCGGCATCGACGACGTGCCGCCGCCCCTCACGCCCGAGGAGAAACAGGCAACCGTTCAGGACCTGCTGCAATCCCGCTCGGGCGTCTATCACGTGGCGCTGTACGAGACGGATGGCGAACGCCTCCACCGCCCGGCGCGCGGCAGCCACCCCCCGGGCACGTTCTGGTACTATAACAACTGGGACTTCAACGCGCTCGGAGCCATCTACGAGCACGCCACCGGGCAGTCGATCTTCGCCGCCTTCCAGTCCCGCATCGCGCAGCCGATCGGCATGCAGGATTACCGGCCGTTCGACGGCCGCTACGTCATCGGTTCGCAATCCGCCATCCCCGCCTACCCGTTCCACATGAGCGCGCGCGACCTCGCCCGCTTCGGTCTGCTGTATCTGCACGGCGGACAGTGGAATGGCCGCCAGATCGTGCCCGCCTCCTGGGTCAGCGAGAGCACCACGCCCCGCTCGGTCACAAGCATCCCCTCGGGCTATGCCTATCTCTGGTGGACCGGCTTGCCGGGCCAGGGCGTACCGGACATGGGCCTGCCGCCGGGTGCGTTCTGGGCCGATGGCGCCGGGGGTCAGCTCGTCGTCGTCGATCCGGCCGATGACCTCGTCGTCGTGCACCAGACCAATGGCACTCGCGTGCGCCGGCGGGAGTTCGGCCACATCATGTGGCTGATCCGGCAGGCGGCGCACGCCCCGAACCCGGGCCCGGACCCGGCGGAACCGCGGATGCGTTGAACTTCGTGCCCGCGAGTACGGCCGGCGCGAATGGGCCGGGCGATCCCAGCGTCGCCTCGTCCACCCGCCCGGCATCCAGGTCCATCAGCAGCTGCAGCAGCGCGGCACCGCCCTCGATCGTGTCGGCCTGGATCGCCTCGCGCACGCCGGGCGCGTCGCGCTCGCGCAGGCGGTCGATCACGTCGAGGTGGCGGTGCCGGCCGGGGTAGACCGGCAGGGCGTGCGGGTACTGGTAGGTGAGCAGCGGCCCGGTGCGCAGCCACAGGCCCTGGATCATGTTGAACAGCTCCGGCATGTCGGCGCACCGGTACACCTGAGCGTGGAAATGCCAGTTTTGCGGCACCGCGTCGGCCAGGCCGGCGGAGTCGGACTTGGCATAGCGGGCGTGCAGCTTCTCCAGCGCCGCGATGTCGCGGGGCGTGACGTGAACCGCCGCCTCCGCCGCCGCGAGCCCTTCCAATTCCAGCCGGATGCGGCGCAGCTCCAGATATTGCGCCACCGACAGTCGCGGCACGGTCAGCGACCGGCTGGTCTGCAACACCAGCGCACGCTCCCGCACCAGCTGCATCACCGCCTCGCGCACCGGCGTTTCCGACACTTGCATGGCGGCGGCGACGTCGCGGATCTTGAGCCGCTGGTGCGGGCGCAACCGGCCCTCCAGCAAGGCGGCCCGCAACGCGTCATACACCTGGCCGTTGAGGCTGCTGCGCGTCACGGACGGCAGCGGTGTGTGCATCATCGCCTGGTTTCCCTGCCGCTTGGTATTTGATATATCAGCCCGGACGGCGAAGGGGACAATTCCGTGTCAGAAACTCAGACGGCCACCAAATTGAACTCGGCCGACTCCGCCTTGCGCGCGCGGGCTCAGCGCGTGATCCCGGGCGGGCTGTGGGGCCACCAGAACGCCGCCCATCTGCCCGACGGCTACCCGCAATATTTCACCCGCGCCGAAGGCTGCCACCTGATCGACGTCGACGGACGCCAATTCGTCGACTTCATGTGCTCGTGGGGCCCGGTCATCCTCGGCCACCGCCACCCCGCCGTCGAGCAGGCGGTGCGCGAGCAGACCGCCCTCGGCGACTGCATGAACGGCCCGGCGCCCGTGCTGGTCGAACTGGCCGAACTGATCGTGGATATGGTGCCCCACGCCGACTGGTGCATCTTCGGCAAGAACGGCACCGACGCCACCACCACCTGCATCACCGTCGCCCGCGCCGAAACCGGCCGCCGCAAGGTGCTGACCGCCACCGGCGCGTATCACGGCGCGGTGCCCTGGTGCTCCCCCAGTGTCGCCGGCGTCACGGCCGAGGACCGGGCGCATCTGCTGCACTACACTTTTAATGACATCGCCAGCCTGGAGGCCGCCGTCGAACAGGCGGGCACCGACCTGGCCGCCATCGTCGTGTCCGCCTACCGCCACGACATGGGCAAGAGCCAGGAACTGCCCACCCCCGAATTCGCCCGCCGCATGCGCGCGTTGTGCGACGAAACCGGCGCCGCCCTGGTGCTGGACGACGTGCGCGCCGGCTTCCGCCTCGACCTCGGCGGCTCGTGGGAACCCCTGGGCGTCCGCCCCGACCTCGCCGCCTGGAGCAAGGCGATCGCCAACGGCCACGCCTTGGCCGCGGTCACCGGGCGGGAGCGGTTCCGCCACGCAGCCACCACCGTGTTCACCACCGGGTCGTTCTGGTGCGGCTCCGTCCCGATGGCCGCGGCGGTGGCGACGCTGACCGAACTGCGCCGTATCGACGGCCCGGCGCACATGGCCCGCATGGGCCAGCGCCTGCGCGACGGCCTGGCCGAACGCGCCCTGCACCACGGCATGCGCATCGACCAGAGCGGCCCGGTGCAGATGCCGACGGTGCTGTTCGAGGACGACCCCGAGTGGAAGCGCGGCTTCGCCTTCTGCGCCGAGGCGTTGCGCCACGGCGCCTATCTGCACCCCAAGCACAACATGTTCCTGTCCTGCGCCCACACCGAGTCCGATGTCGACGCCGCGCTGGAGGCTGCCGACGCCGGCTTCCGCCACGTGGCGCGCTAAGCGATGCTGCAGGCCTGGCTGGCGGCCTTCGCTCAGGCGCTGGAGCGGGGCGAACCCGTCGCGCCGCTCTTCGCCGAGGAATGCTACTGGCGCGACCTGATCGCCTTCACCTGGACGATCCGTACCCTGGAGGGCCGCAACGCGATCACCGCCATGGCCGCCGCCTGCGATGTGGGTGCCACGAACTGGGCCGTCGATGGCCCGTCGAAGGAGGCGAACGGCGTCGTCGAGGGCTGGATCACCTTCGAAACGGCGGTCGCCCGTGGCCGCGGCTACGTCCGCCTGCGCGATGGACAATGCTGGACACTGCTGACCGCGGCCCGGGAGCTGAAGGGCCACGAGGAGAAGCAGGGTTTCACGCGCGAAATGGGCGTGCTGCCGCCCGGTGCCACCGACCGCCGCACCTGGCTGGAACGCCGGGCCGACGAGGACGCCACGCTCGGCACCGACACGCAGCCCTATTGCCTGATCATCGGCGGCGGCCAGGGCGGGCTCGCTCTGGGGGCGCGGCTGAAGCGTCTCGGCGTCCCCACCCTGATCGTCGACACGCACAAGCGGCCCGGCGACAACTGGCGCAGCCGCTACAAATCGCTCTGCCTGCACGACCCGGTCTGGTACGACCACATGCCGTACCTGCCCTTCCCCGAGCACTGGCCGGTGTTCACGCCCAAGGACAAGCTGGGCGACTGGCTCGAGATGTACGCCCGGGTCATGGAACTGAACTGCTGGAACGACACGACCTGCCAGCACGCCGAATACGACGCGGCCGCACAACGCTGGATCGTCACCGTCGACCGCGCCGGCGAGACGATCACGCTGCACCCCGCCCAATTGATCCTGGCCACCGGAATGGCGGGGGTGCCGCAAATGCCCTCGATCCCCGGCATGGACAGTTTCACCGGCGAGCAACACCACTCCAGCCGCCATCGCACCGGTGAGCCCTATGCCGGCAAACGCTGCGTGGTGATCGGCTCGAACAACTCGGCCCACGACATCTGTGCCGACCTGGTGGAGCACGGCGCCGACGTGACCATGCTGCAGCGCTCCTCCACCCTGGTGGTGCGCTCGGAGACGATGCTGCGCCTGTCCTACGCCACGCTGTATTCCGAGCAGGCGGTGGCCAACGGCATCGGCACCGACCAGGCGGATCTGCTGGCCGCCTCCATGCCCTACCGGCTGCTGCCCTCGGTGCAACGCCCGTTGTGGGAGCGCATCGCCGCCGAGGATGCCCTGTTCTACGACCGGCTGCGCGCCGTGGGCTTCCAGCTCGATTTCGGCGAGGATGCGTCGGGGTTGTCGCTAAAATACCTGCGCCGCGGCTCGGGCTACTACATCGACGTCGGCGCGTCCGAGATGATCGCGACCGGCACCATCAAGCTGCGGGGCTCGCCCGCCGCGATCACGCCCACCGGGGTGCGGCTGCAGGATGGCAGCGAGCTTCCCGCCGACCTGATCGTTTACGCGACCGGCTACGGCAGCATGAACGGCTGGGCCGAAATGCTGATCTCGAAGGCCGCTGCCGACGCGGTCGGACCGTGTTGGGGCCTGGGCTCCGGCACCGCGCGCGATCCCGGGCCGTGGGAGGGCGAACTCCGCAACATGTGGAAGCCGACAGCCGTGGAAGCGCTCTGGTTCCACGGCGGCAACCTCGCGCAGTCGCGGCACTATTCGCGGTACTTGGCGCTGCAGTTGAAGGCGCGATACGAAAACATCCCCACGCCCGTCTACGCCGACTAAAGCGCCGTCATGCCCTGGCAAGACGGGTAAATGCATGAAAGAACACTGTTTCAGGTGAACCGGACAGCCGTGGAGCAAAGCCGGGCATGACGGTGTCTAGGTTGCCGCTGACAGGCTGGCCGGGACCCCCGCTTCCGCCAACGCCGCGGCTTGCCGGGTGGCCAGTTCGTCGGCGTCGAAGTCCTGGACCATCTCGTTGAACATCCGCGACCAGTTCAACTCGGCCTTGAGCCGCAGGAAGACGCTGCCCAAGCCCACCGCCGACCGGTCCATCAGGACGAACTCGCGCGGTGGCCGCACGCCACCCGTCGTCTTCAGCCCGGCGTGCACCTGTTCGGCGACGGAGCGGCCGTAATCGGGATTGCCGTGCTCCTGGATCAACCGGACGCGGTCATCGAGCAATGGTTCGTAGATGAAGCGCGCCCACTGGTTCAGGATCTCCATCTTCTCACGGCTGAGCCCGGTGAAGCCCCATTGCTCGTAGGCGTGGTGGGCGCGGTCCATGTCTTCATCGCGGATCGCCTGGTATAGGTCGATCACGCCGCGTACGAACTTGGCCGGGAACACCCGGATCGTGCCGTAATCCAGCAGGTTCAGGCCATTGTCGGCGCGCACCTGGTAGTTGCCCAGATGCGGGTCGCCGTGGATCACACCGTACCGATACAGCGGCAGGTACCAGGCGTGGAAAATCGCCGTGGCGAGCCGGTTGCGCTCCTCCAGTGCCATGCCCTCGTCCAGCCGCGATTGCAGCCCGCGGCCCTCCAGCCAGGTCATCGTCAGCAAGCGGCCGGTGGAGTGCGTCTCGACCGGGCTGGGGACGCTGACCAGTTCATCGCCGGCCAGCATGAGACCGTACAGCTTCATCTGTGTGGCTTCGCGGCGGTAGTCCAACTCCTCCCGCAGGCGTTCGGCCAACTCGTCGTAGATGTCGTCCAATTGGATGGCCGACTCCATCCGCTTGTACACCGACATGCCGAGGCGGAGTTGGCGCAGATCCGCCTCCATCGTGCTCGCCATGTCCGGATACTGCAGCTTGCAGGCGACCAGCGTGCCATCCGGCAGGGTGGCGCGGTGCACCTGGCCCAGGCTGGCCGCCGCCGAGGCTTCCTGGCCGAAGGTCTTGAACTTGGACTGCCAGTCCGGCCCCAACTCGCCGGCCATGCGGCGGCGGACGAAGCTCCACCCCATCGGCGGCGCATTGGCCTGCAACTGGGCGAGTTCAGCGGCATAGGCGGCCGGCAGCGCGTCCGGGATGGTGGACAGGAACTGCGCCACCTTCATCAACGGCCCTTTCAGCCCGCCGAGCAGCACCTTCAGGTCCTCGGCATGGGCGGCCTGGTTGCCCTTGGTGCCGAACACACGTTGCCGGGCCACGCGGAGCCCGATGCCGCCGACGGCGCCGGATGTCCGGGCCATACGGCGCATTTCGCCTAGAAAGTTCGGCCGGTCCTCATTCACGGGGCTCAGCCTTCCAATTCGTCGATGAAGCCGGAGATCACGTCCAACCCGCGGCGCCAGAACGCCGGCTCGGAGGCGTCGAGACCGAATGGGGCCAGCAGTTCCTTGTGGCGCTTGGTGCCGCCGGCCCGCAGCATGTCCAAGTATTTTGCCTGGAAGCCGGGATGACCGTCCTGGAACACGCCATACAGCGCGTTCACCAGGCAGTCGCCGAACGCGTACGCATACACGTAGAACGGCGAGTGCACGAAATGCGGCACATACGCCCAGAACACATCGTATTCGGGCGTGAATTCGAACGCCGGGCCAAGGCTCTCGGTCTGCACCTGGCGCCAGATTTCGCCGATGCGCTCCGGCAGCAATTCGCCGTCGCGGCGTTCGTCGTGCAGCCGGGCTTCGAACTGGTAGAACGCGGTTTGGCGCACCACCGTGTTGAGCATGTCCTCGACCTTGCTGGCCAGCATGATGCGGCGCCGGTCCGGGTCGGTCTCGGCGTCCAGCAGGGCGCGGAAGGTCAGCATCTCACCGAACACGCTGGCGGTTTCGGCCAGGGTCAGCGGTGTGCCGGACTGCAGGTAGCCCTGCTTTGCAGCCAGCACCTGGTGCACGCCGTGACCCAGTTCGTGGGCCAGCGTCATCACGTCGCGGGTGCGGCCGTGATAGTTCACCAGCAGGTAGGGATGGGCGGACGGCACGGTCGGGTGGGCGAAAGCGCCGCCGGACTTGCCCGGGCGCAGCCCGGCGTCGATCCATGGCTTGTCGAAGAACCGCCGCCCGACGTCGGCGAGTTCGGGGCTGAACGCGCCATAGGCGGTCAGCACGCGGTTGCGCGCCTCGTCCCACGTGATCGCCCGGTCGTCATCGCCGGGCAAGGGGGCGTTGCGGTCCCAGTGCTGCAGCTTGGGCAGGCCCAGCCACTTCGCCTTCATGGTGTAGTAGCGGTGCGACAGCCTTGCGTAGTCGGAGGTCACGGCCGAGACCAGCGCGTCCACCACCTCGTCCTCGACCATGTTGGAACGGTTGCGGCTGCTCGACGGGCGGGCATAGCGGCGCCACGAATCACTGATCGCCTTGTCCTTGGCGAGTGTATTCGTGATCAGGCTGAACAGCTTGACCCGCTCGCCGAACGCCTTGCCAATTGCGTGCCCGGCCTGCTCGCGCACCGCGCGGTCCCGGTCGGACAGCTTGTTCAGCACGTCGCTGACCGTGAGGTCCGCCTCACCGAACGGGATGCGCATGCCGGCGACCGTCTCGTCGAACAGGCGGCTCCAAGCCTGGTGCCCGGTGACGGATTTGTCGTGCAGCAGCTTCTCCGCCTCGTCCGAGAGCTGGTGCGGGCGGAATACACGCAGGTCGCGCAGGAAGGGCTGCCAGCGGGCGAGGGCCGGGTCGGTGGCCTGACGCTCCAGCACGGCGTCGTCCAGGCGGTTCAGTTCCAGCGAGAAAAAGATCAGATGCGAACTGATCGCCGTCACCCGCTCGGAGCAGGACTGCATGAATTGGCCTATCTCGCCGCTCGTGCTGTCACCGGCGAACTTCAATTGGGCGAACGACATCACCCGGCCGAGCGCTTCCTCGATGCGCTCGTAGTCTGCCAATGCCTGCGCGAGCGCCGCACCCGGCAGCCCGGCGAGCTTGCCGGCGTAGCGCTCGTTGAACGCGGCGGCGGCCTCGTCAGTGGCGTCCAGGTCGGCGGTGACCCGGGGGCTGTCGATCGCGGGATACAGGTCCGACAGATCCCAAGCGGGAAGACTGGCCGGCTGGCTAGGTGAAATCGAGGCCGAACCTTCGGGCACGCGGGCGAGGTGCGCCCGAAAATGGGTGTGTGTCATGCCCTCCATCTAAGGTGCCGCATCCATCCGTCAAAGGGATGGAATGCGCGGGCGTGGCTCGGCATAGTGCGGCATGGCCCACGACCACGACCATCCACCCACGCCTGGGCACGACCACGCGCATGATCACGGCCACGATCATGACCACCATCACGGACATGGTGGACACTCCCATGCGCCGGCCACGTTCGGCCTCGCATTCGGAATCGGCATCACGCTGAACGTCGCCTTGGTCGTGGCGCAGATCGGCGTGGGAGCGTGGGCGCACTCCACGGCGCTGCTGGCCGATGCCGTGCACAATTTCGGCGACGTGCTGGGGTTGGCGTTCGCCTGGCTCGCCTCGGTGCTGGAGCGGCGGCGGCCGACGGTGCGGCAGACCTACGGTTTCGGCCGCGGCAGCATTTTGGCGGCCCTGGCCAATGCCAGCGTGCTGCTGGTGGGCACCGGCGCCATCGCGGTCGAGGCGGTGCAGCGCCTGTTCAACCCGGCCCCGGTCGCGGGCGGCGCGGTGATGGTCGTGGCGGCGGCGGCGATCGTGATCAACGGGGCCGTGGCGCTGATGTTCATGCGCGGCCGGCACGACGACCTGAATATCCGCGGCGCCTTCCTGCACATGGCCGGCGACGCCGGCGTGTCGGCCGGTGTGCTGGTGGCGGCGTTCGTGATCACGCTCACCGGCGCGTTGTGGATCGACCCGGTGGCGAGCCTGGTGATTTCGGCCGTGATCCTGGCCGGCAGCTGGGGACTGCTGCGGGACGGCACGGCGCTCGCGATGGACGCGGTTCCCCCCGGCATCGACCCGGCGGCCGTGCGCACCCGCTTGCTGGCGCTGCCGGACGTGACCGAGGTTCACGACCTGCACATCTGGGCGCTGTCCACCACCCGCACGGCGGCCACGGCGCATCTGGTGTCGGGGGCGGCAACCCCGCGGCTCGTGCCGATGGCTTGCACGCTGCTGCAGGAGGAGTTCGGGATCGTGCACTGCACGTTCCAGGTCGAGACGGTCGAGGACGCAGATCACTGCGTGCTGCGCGCGGATTGCGTGGCTTAACGCTTCTCCTCCCTCTCCGGCCCGGTGTCAGAAGCGGCCCTCACCCCGGCCCTCTCCCGTGAGGGATGGGAGAGGGAGTAGAGGCGGCACCGTAGCTGCCGAATTTTTCTGCCGCTTCCGCGATTTCGGCGTCGCTTAGCAGCACCGGGCCGCCGATCAGCAGCGATTGATAGTATTGCCGGGCGATCGTCTCCAGCTCGACGGCGAGCCACATCGCCCGCTCCAGCGTCGGCCCGCAGACGAGCATGCCGTGATTGGCCATCAGGCAGCCGCTGCGGCCTTCCAGCGCGGCCAGAACATGCACCGACAGCTCCGCCGTGCCGAACGTGGCATACGGCGCGCATCGTACGTCCGTGCCGCCGAACGCTGCGATCATATAGTGGCAGGCCGGGATGCCCCGCCGTGCGACAGCCAGCGTCGTGCAATAGGGCGGGTGGGCGTGGACCACGGCGCCCACATCCGGCCGGCTGCGGAAGATGTCCAAGTGGAACCGCCACTCCGTCGACGGCTTCAGCGGGCCGGACCAGCTGCCGTCCTCTGCGAACGGCATCGCCGCGATCATCTCCGGGCGCATCCGGTCGTACGGCGTCGCGGACGGTGTGATCAGCATCGTCTCGCCCTCGCGCACGCTGATGTTGCCGGACGTGCCTTGGTTCAGCCCGGCGGCATTCATCTCGCGGCACGCATCGATGATGCCTTGCCGGGTCACGCGACGTTCCCCTCAACCGGGATCGGCGCGGCGCGGCTGATGCGGGTCACCAGGGTCTGCGTGTAGGCGAGCAACTCGCCGGCCGACAGGACCACATGCTTGCCGTGCTCGTCGGCCCGCAGCTCTGTCAGTGTGGGGCTGTCACGCTCCGCGTGCCACAGGCAAATGACCACGACCGCGCCTGGCATGCGCTTCTCGATGCGCCGCACCAGATAGCGGATGCCGGAGACGTTGCTGCCGTCCTCCAGCACCGACAGGCAGCAGAGCAGCGTCCCCTCGACCCCGGGCGGCAGGTCGCCGCTGGCACCCAGAACCTGGTTCGGTACCATCAGCGCCCCGAACCCGGCCCCGCCAAGCACCTGCACCGCCATGGCCGCCGCCAGGTCGTCCAACTGACCGCGCCCGGGGATGCAGGCCACCGCGCCCGGCGCCCGCCAGGCCGGCGCGACGACCAAATCGTCGGATTGTGGTGTGCTGCGGTCGATCAAACGCAGGAACAACTCCACCTGGGCATGGATCGCCTCCAGCCGCTCGAACGCTGCCTCGTCGCGCGACAGGTCGCCTTGGGCCAGCGCCAGGCCGGGCAGCGCCACCCGGTCGTAGTAGTCGGTCAGCGAGGCGGCGGCGATCTGCTGGCGGGCGCCGGCCACCAGGGTCGTCACCTGGCCCTCGAGCGCTCGTTGGTAGAACGTCTCGGCCGCCTCCAGCGGGGAGCTGTCGCCCAGGATCACGTCCAGGAAGGCCAGCGCCTCGACGTTGCGGCCGATCACCACCAGGCAGACGGTCAGCGGCGTGGCCAGCAACAGGCCAACCGGGCCCCAGAGCAAGGCCCAGAACGCCGTTGCGACGATTACCGCGATCGGCGACAGCCCGGTGCTATGGCCGTAGATCAGCGGCTCGACCACCTGGCCCATGATCAGCTCGCAGCCGAGGAATAGCGCGCCCACGACCAGCGCCAGTTCCCAGCCCGGCACCACGGCGGTGGCGAGCAGTAGCGGCGGCACCAGCGCGATCACCGTGCCGACATAGGGCACGAAGCGCATGCAGGCGGCCAGGATGCCCCACAGCACCGGGTTCGGCAGCCCGGCGATCCACAGGCTGACGCCGATCAGCACGCCGAAGCTGCTGTTCAGGCTGAGCTGGAACAGGAAGTAGCGCGACAGCCGCCGTGCCGCCTCGTTCATCGCCAGGATGGTGCGGTGCATGTCCCGCCGCCCCACCAGCCGCACCAGCCGGTCGCGCAGATCGTCGCTGGCGAGCAGCATGAAGATGGTGAAGACCAGCACGATGAACGCCGTGCCGAGCGGCCCCAGCACGGTCGGGGCGAATTTGCGGGCCAACGCGATCCCGGTCGATGGATCGATGCCCAGGATAGCGCCGTCGCCCGCGCTGCCGACCGGCACGGAGGCGGTGATCTGGGCCACGATACCGCTGCCTTGGGTCAGCGCGTGCCATTTGGCCAGCACGGTGGCCTCGTAGGTGGGCAGGTTGTCCGCCAGCAGTCCGAGCTGGCGCCCCACGACCAGCCCGATCCCGCCGATCACGACGAAGGCGAGCACCACCGCGATCAGCACGGCGATCCCTCGCGGCAGCCAGAGGCGCTGCAGCATGGCGCTGGCCGGTGCCAGCACGAAGGCCAGCATCGCGGCCAAAGCGAGCGGCACCAGCAGTTCCTGCCCGAAATACAGCGCGGCGACGATGATGGCCCCGGCGTTCAGCATCATCAGCACTGCGCGAGGGTCGCGGACCTCCGCCACGGCCGGGGCAGGTGCGGGGGGCGGGATAAGCGTCATCGAGATGGTCTTTCAGGGAACCCGGCTGGGACGCGGAACGCTTCAATACCGGATCGGTAGCACGGCGGCGTGCATAGCCCACCCTGGAGCTGCCATTGACGAAGGTTTTGCTGGTCGAGGATCACGAGGAGCTTTGGACCTTCCTGTCCAGGCGGTTGCGCCGCCGCGGCTTCGAGGTGGTGCTGGCCCATGACGGGGCGCAAGCGCTGGAGCAGGTGGCCGCCGAGACGCCGGACGTGATGCTGCTGGACATGGACCTTCCCATCATGGACGGCTGGACCGTCGCCCGGACCCTTCGTGGCCGGGCGGACGAGACGCCGATCATCGCGCTCACCGCGCATGCCATGACGGGCGACCGGGCGAAGGCGCTGGCCGCCGGCTGCGACGAGTATCATACCAAGCCGGTCGACTTCGAGCTGCTGCTGCAACAGATGGACGACGTGCTGCTCCGTCGGGAGGAAAGCAGATAAACCTCCCCCTCCCCTTGCGGGAGGGGGCTGGGGGGAGGGGTCGCACCGCACCGTAAGCCGGCATTTTGGTGCGTCGGCCACCCCTCTCCCTCAACGGGAGGGGGATTTTCGGCGTCAATGCCCACCGAGCGGCCAGAAGAACGCGATCAACGGCACGCCGGCCAGGATCACCACCACCGAGAGCGGCGCCCCCAGGCGGGCATAGTCGCCGAACCGGTAGCCGCCCGGGCCCATCACCAGCGTGTTGCACTGGTGCCCGATCGGGGTGAGGAAGTCGCAACCCGCGCCCAACGCCACCGCCATCAGGAACGAATCCCCGTTCAATCCCAACTGCTTGGCCAGGCTTAGCGCGATCGGCCCCATGATCAGCACGGTCGGCGCGTTGTGCAGGAACGGGGTCACCGCCATGGTGAGCACCAGCACCACGGCCAGCGCACCGATCCCTGGGAAGCCCTGCACCGCATGGGTCATCCAGCCGGCGATCAGCGCCGTGCCGCCGGTGTCCCGGACGGCGTGGCTGATCGGAATCAGCGCCCCCAACAGGATCAACACGTGCCACTCCACGGTGGCATAGGCCTCGTGCATCGTCATCACGCGCAGTAGCAGCAGCACCACGGCCGCGCCGAAGAACGCCACCGCGACCGGCGCCAAATGCAGCGCCACCAGCGCCATCGCAACCAGCAGCACACCCGCCGGGACCAGGCTGCGATTGCTACGGCCCAGGGTGATCGAGCGCTCCGCCAGCGGCAGGATGTGCAGTTCGCCCAGGATATCCGGCAGCTTGGGGGAGGCGCTGCGGATCACGATCACGTCGCCCGCGCGCATGCGAACGGTGCCGAGCCGTTGCGCGATCCGCTGCCCGCTGCGGCTGACCGCGACCACGGCGATGGCGAACCGTTCCTCCAATTGGGCATGCGCCAGCGTCTGGCCCATCAACGGGCTGTCGGCGGTGACCACGCCCTCCACCACCGTCGCCGTGCCGCTGTTGCCGCCGGCCAGGCCGAGCTTGGCGCGGCTCACCACCCGCTCCAGCGCCTCCGGCTCGCCGCGCAGCAGCAGCAGGTCGTCGTCGCGCAGGGTCCAGCCCGGCGTCGGCAGCAGGCGGCGGAAACGCTCGCGGATGACCAGGCCGACCTGCACGTCGCCCTCGCTCATCACCTCGAGTTCCGCCACCGTGTGGCCGGCGATGGGCGACCCGGGCATGATGCGGGCCTCGGCGGTGTAGTCCTCCATGGCGAAGGCGGCCTCCATGCCCGAGGCGCCGCGGCGTCCGGTGGGCAGCAGGCGCCACCCTACCGTCAGGAAGGCGAACCCGATCAGCGCGATGCACAGCCCGACCGGCGTGAAATCGAACATGCCGAACGGCTTGCCGGTGGCGTCCGCGCGCACCTTGGCCACCAGGATGTTGGGCGAGGTGCCGACCAGCGTCACCAACCCGCCGATCATCGAGGCGGCGGCCATCGGCATCAGCAGCGCCGAGGCCGGCGTCTTGTTGCGCCGGGCCAGCTGCAGCGCCAGCGGCATGAAGATGGCGAGCGCGCCCACGTTCTTGGTCACCATCGACAGCAGCATCGTGCACCCGACCAGCGCCGGCACCTGCACCTTGGTGCTGCGCAAATGCGGCGTGAGCGGGCGCATCGCCGCCTCCACCACGCCGGACCGGGCGATCGCGGCGCTGACCACCAGGGCGGCGGCGATGATGATCACCACCTCGTCCGAGAACCCCTCGAACGCGTGGCTGGCGGGGACGATCCCGATGGCGATCCCCACCACCAGCGCCGCCATGGCGACCAGGTCGTAGGGCAGCCGCCCCCACAGGAAGCACGCCACCGTCGCCCCGATCAGGCCGAACGCCAGCGCCTGGTCAACCGTCATGAAACTGCCTTCCACTTCGAAGGAGCGGAACCCGGAGCGCCCCCGACAGTTGCGTTGTCCACCGCCTCTGGGAGCTATTCGGCTCGCGGTGCGTTGCATCATATCCACACCGCCGGCCGGCAGAGGCCCGCCCACTCCCAGGGGAGAATGCCTTGAGCCGCATCCTGCTAGTCGAAGACCACGAGGAGATCTGGGACTTCCTGACCCGGCGCCTGAAGCGCCGCGGCCACGACGTGATCCTCGCCACCGATGGGCAGGAGGGCGTGGACAAGGCCCGGGCCGAGCGTCCGGACATCGTGCTGTTGGACATGAACCTGCCGGTGATGGACGGATGGACCGCGGCCGGCATCCTGAAGGCCAGCCCCGAGACCAAGGATACACCGGTAATTGCCCTGACCGCCCACGCCATGTCCGGCGACCGGGAGAAGGCGATTGCGGCCGGGTGCGACGACTATCACCCCAAGCCGGTCGATTTCTCCCGCCTGTTGACCCAGATCGACGCGCTGGTGGCCCGCGCGGCGACCGCTAGCTGACGGGCGTGTTCGGCCGGCTGTTCCAAGGCCGCACGGAGCCGGACGGCACCTCGGCCGTGCTGGAGGAGATCGTGACCGGTGTGCCGCCGGCGTTGCTGGAGCCGGAGATCGAAGCCCCCATCGTTGCCGGACGGCGCGATCGCGTCCTCGAGGGCGGGCAACGGGTCCTGATGGACAGCATGGCGGAGAAGGTGCTCCACGGATGGTTGCAGAACCGTCACCAGACGCTGTTCCCACTGACGGTGAACCTGCGCACGCTGGACGGTGGGCAGGCGGCAACCCTGGCCCAGTGGACTGCCGTGGCCGCGCTCGCGACTCGCGATGCAGCGCAGGCCGAGACGGCGGCGCTGGAGACTCGGAATTGGCTGGCCTCTGTCGGCGCCGATGCCGCGACCCTGGCCGCTCTGGATGCCGCGATCACGGCGCCGCCCGCCTTGGACCGTACCCTCGTTGCCGTCGCCACCCAGGGCTTGTCGGCCTACGCCTACGTCGCGGCGCTGATCGCGACCGACCCGCGTGACGCGGCGACTCCGCCCTTCCTGGACTACGTGGCCGCGCGCCTGGCGCTTCCGACGACCGTGGTGCGGAGTGCCACACGACGCTACCGGCGCTGAGCTAGAGTGTTAGGGTGGGCTTCAGCCCACCACTTTGCCGCCAATGGTGGGCTAGAGCCTACCCCACATGACAGCGCCATAACCTAGGCAGCGCGGCGCTGGCATCAACTGGCCTCCGTCAGTTCCAGCAGCGCGGATTGCAGAGATTTGCTGTCGACCAACAGGCGGCGGGAGACGTCGGCCATGGTGATCCAGCCGGCCACCGACCCCGCCTGGTCGTGCACGGGCAGGCGGCGGATGTGGTTGGTGGCCATCACGTCCATTGCGGCCTGAAGGGTGTCCGCCTCGCCGCAGCTTACTACCGGACGGGACAGCACGTCGCGGATCGGCGTGGTCGCCGGGTCGAGCCCGCGGGCCACCACCCGGTAGAGGATATCGCGGTCGGTGACGATACCGTCCAGCTTGGTTTCGCTGCCGACGGGAAGCGCGCCGACGTCGAGTTCGCCCATCAGCTCGGCAGCGGCCTGGACGGTTGCGGTGGACTCGAGGAACTCCACCTCGCGGCTCATGATGTCGGATACGATCATGCTGGCAGGGCGTAGCCGAATGATGGCCCGCACGCCAGATCGTTTCGCCGATCCGCGCGTTGGACTATCGCGCGTCAGATCTCCCAAGGAAGCCCCATGCCTGAAACCGGCCACGTCGCCGCCCCCATCCTGCCCGCGTCGTTGAAGCGGCGGCTCTCCGCCGGCCGCGAGCTTGCCCTGGCGGCGGTGTTGGTCGCGGTGGCGCTGGGGGCGTTCGTCGCCGAGCGGCTCATCGAGGCCCAGCGTGACATGGGAGACCAGCGGGACCGCACCCTGGTGATCGAGGCGGAGCGGCTGCTATCTGCCGCCAAGGATGTGGAAACCGGGCAACGCGGCTTCCTGCTGACCGGCGACCCGGCCTACCTGCAACCCTACACCGCCGCCTTGCCCCAGGTTCAGGCGCATCTGAACGCGCTGTCGGCGCTCGGCGTGGCCCTGGACGGGTTGCCCGAAGCGGTGAAGGAGCGGATCGACAGCGCCGAGGCGGGCATGGCCGCGCGCCGTGCGGGCGGCATCGCGGCCGCGGTCGACTCCATCAGCCAGGGGCGCGGCCGGCTGCTGATGGACACCGTGCGCGCGAAGGTCGCCGGGTTGCAGGCCGCCGCCGTGTCCCGCACCGATCGCCGGCAGCGGCGGGTGAACCACGAGACCCCGTGGGTCTACGCCCTCGGCCTGCTCGCCCTGGCTGGCGCGATCGCCATGGTTGCGTTGTATTCCGTGCGCCGCCGGCGGGATAGCCGGGCGGCGGGCGCGCTGCTGCAGGACGTGCTGCAAAACGCCCCTGTCGGCCTGGGCCTGCTGGACCGCTCGCTGCGCATCCGCCACATGAACCGCGCCTTGGTCGCCATGAGCGGCCGCGCGCTTGGCGTCGAGGTCGGCAGCAGCATCTGGGACGTGATGCCCGAGCTGCAGGAGACGTTCGCAGGCAAGCTGCAACGTGTGCTGGATGGCGGCCGGCCGATCCCCAACACCGAGATCGAGGCCGCCGACCCGGCGCGCCCGAACCACGTGCGGCAGTTCCTGGTCAGCTTCTACCCAGTAGGCCAGGGAGGGACGTCCAGCGAGAACGTCGGCGCCGGCATGGTGGTGACCGACGTGACGGTGCGCAACCGCCTGGAACGCCGGGTGCGGGAGAGCGAGGAGCGGTTCCGCACTCTGACGGAGAGCAGCGCCTCGATCATCTGGACCACCTCGCCGACCGGGGAGTACATCCACGAGCAGCGCCAGTGGATGGCGTTCACCGGCCAGGAATGGGCGGCCGCGTCCGGCATGGGCTGGCTCGATGCCGTCGAGCCCGAGGACCGTGAGGCGACCATCCAGGCCTGGACGCGCGCCGTCAGCTCGGGCGAGCCGTACGCCGTGGAGCACCGGTTGCGCCGGGCCGATGGCGCGTGGCGCTACATGGCGGTCCAGGGGGTTGCCGTGCGCGAGGAGGACGGCACGATCCGCGAGTGGGTCGGCACCCATTCCGACATCACGGAGCGCCGCCTGGCCGAGACCGCCCTGGCCGCCGCCAAGGACGCCGCCGAATCCGCCAACCGGGCCAAGAGCGTCTTCCTCGCCAATATGAGCCACGAACTGCGCACGCCCCTGTCGGCGGTGATCGGCTACAGCGAGATGCTCGAGGAGGAGATGGAGGATCTGGGCGAGCCGCACCTGATCGCCGACCTGCAGAAGATCAAAACCAACGCCCGCCACCTGCTCAGCCTGATCAACGACGTGCTCGACCTGTCCAAGATCGAGGCCAACCGCATGACCAGCTACGCGGAGGATTTCGAGGTTGCGACCGTCGCGCGGGAGGCGGTGGCCACCGTCGACGCGCTGGTGCAGCGCAAGGAGAACACGATGGTGCTGCAGCTGGATGACGGGCTGGGCACGATGCACACCGACGTCGTCAAGCTGCGGCAGTGCCTGTTCAACCTGATCAGCAACGCGGCCAAGTTCACCGAGAAGGGGCAGATCAGCCTGTCCGTGCACCGGAACGAGGACTGGGTGGAGTTCGTCATCGCCGACACCGGCATCGGCATGTCGGAGGAACAGTTGGGCCGCCTGTTTCAGCGCTTCTCCCAGGCCGACGAGAGCACGACGCGCAATTTCGGCGGCACCGGGCTCGGGTTGGCCCTGACCCGCGCATTCTGCCGGCTGCTGGGCGGCGAGGTGCTGGTCGAGAGCAAGCTGGGCGAGGGCACCACCTTCACGATCCGCCTGCCCGCCATCATGCCGGAGCAGGCGCCGGCCGAGGCTATCAACGCACCGGACGAGGCGAAGCGCCAGGACCAGCAACTGGTGCTGGTGGTGGACGACGACGCCTCCCAGCGCGATCTGCTGAGCCGGTTCCTGACGCGCGAGGGGTTCGCGGTCGCGACCGCGGCGGACGGCCGGGCGGGGCTCGAGATGGCCCGTGCGCTGCGCCCCCGCGCGATCCTGCTGGACGTGATGATGCCGCAGATGGACGGCTGGTCGGTGCTGACGGCGCTGAAGGCGGAGCCGGCGCTGGCGGCGATCCCCGTGATCATGGCGAGCTTCGTGAACGAGCCCGCCTTGGCCAGCGCGTTGGGCGCCGTGGACTACGTGCTGAAGCCGGTCGAGTGGGACCATCTCAAGGCGATCATGAAGCGGTTCCGCGCCAACGAGGGGGCCGTGTTGGTGGTGGACGACGATCCGGACGCCCGTTCCCGCCTGCGCACGGTGCTCGAACGGGACGACTGGTCGGTGACCGAGGCGAGCAACGGGCAGGACGCTTTGGCATCGGTCGACCAGGCGACGCCGCAGGCCATTCTGCTGGACCTGACGATGCCGGTGATGGACGGGTTCTCGTTCCTGGAAGCGCTCCGGCAGCGGCCCGGCGGGGCGGACATCCCGGTGATCGTGCTGAGCGCGCGCGACCTCACGCAGGGCGACCGGCAGCGCCTAAGCAGCGCCGACAAGGTGCTGCGCAAGGGCGACATGGACCTGCGCGACCTACCGGAGCAACTTGCGGAACTGCGGCACAGTCACCCCTAACCCTGTCGTGCCAGGGTTTGACCCACGGCTGTCCGGTTCACGTTACTGCGGCAGATAAAGTAAGACACCGTCATGCCAGTGCTTGACACTGGCATCCACGGGGTTGGGCTGGTGACGTCAGACGAGTACTTGGCACTGCCGCATGCAACAAGGCGGAGCCGGTGTCTGCGGGACGCCGTGGATACCAGGGTCAAGCCCTGGCAAGACGGTAAGCTCAGCCTAGTGTCCGCAAAACCGCGTGAATACCAAGGCTCGAGGCCTGGCACGATCCCGGAGGCGATGCTATCTGTGATTTCAGTAACTCCTGAAATGTCAGAACGCTGTGATGAACTTGCCGCCGCTGATCGAGACATTCGTGCTGCATTTCGGCGAGATGGGCGGCCGGTGGGGTATCAACCGCACCGTCGGCCAGATCTATGCCCTGCTGTTCCTGTCCGACCGCCCGCTGAACGCGGAGGAGATCACCGAGGCACTCGGCGTCTCCCGATCCAACGTCAGCATGGGCATGAAGGAACTCGAAGCCTGGCGCCTAGTCCGTAAGCGGCATCTGCCGGACGACCGCCGGGATTACTTCGAGGCCCCGGACGACATCTGGCAGATCGTCCGCACCTTGGCCGAGGAGCGGCGCAGGCGGGAGGTGGATCCCACCTTGTCGCTGCTGCGCGACGTGCTGATGGAAACACCGGCCAGCGCGGTCGAGCAGCACGCGCAAGCCAAGATGCGACAGATGCATGACATGATCGAACTTCTCACCGGCTGGGCCGACGATGTGCAAAAACTCGACAACACCAGCCTCATGCGGCTGCTGGCGTTGGGGGCTGGCGTGTCCAAATTGCTCGAAGTGAAGAACAAGGTGGCCGTGTTCGTGGGCCGTAAAGGGACCGCCACCGAGACGAAGGCAACGCCATGATCGACGCATTCCATCTCGCGCGGATCCAGTTCGGATTCACCATCGCGTTCCACATCACCTTCCCGGCGTTCTCGATCGGGTTGGCGAGCTTCCTGATGGTGCTGGAAGGGCTGTGGTTGCGGACCGGCAAGCAGGTCTACCTCGACTTGTTCCGCTACTGGATCAAGATCTTCTCCATCGGGTTCGCGATGGGCGTCGTGTCCGGCCTGGTGATGTCCTACCAATTCGGCACCAACTGGTCGCAATACGCCGACAAGGCCGGCCCGGTGATCGGCCCGGTGATGGCCTACGAGGTGCTGACGGCCTTTTTCCTGGAGGCCGGGTTCCTCGGCGTGATGCTGTTCGGCATGGAGCGGGTCGGCCGCCGCCTGCATTTCTTCGCCACCTGCATGGTCGCGGCCGGCACGTTCATGTCCGCGTTCTGGATCCTGTCGGTGAACAGCTGGATGCAGACTCCGGCCGGTTTCGGCATCGGCCCCGACGGGCGGATGTTCCCCACCGACTACTGGCAGGTGATCTTCAACCCGTCGGTGTTCGTGCGCGTGCCCCACATGGTGCTGGCGTCGTACCTGATCGTGGCGTTCATCGTGGCCGGCGTTGCCGCCTGGCACCTGCTGCACGGGCGGCAGACCGAAGCCGTCCGCAAGATGTTTTCGATGGCGATGTGGATGGCAGCGATCGTCACGCCGCTGCAGATCGGCATGGGCGACCTGCACGGGCTGAACACGCTCGAGCACCAGCCGATGAAGATCGCCGCCATGGAGGGTGACTGGGACCCATCCGGCCCCAACGGCGCGCCGCTGATCCTGTTCGGCCTGCCCAACATGGCCAAGGAACGCACCGACTATAAGATCGAGATCCCGCACGCCTCCTCGCTGATCCTGACCCACACGTGGGACGGCCGGGTGCCCGGGCTGAAGCAGGTGCCCGCCGCGGACCGGCCCTATTCCCCCGCGGTGTTCTGGACCTTCCGCGCCATGGTGGGGATCGGCTTCCTGATGTTCGGCGTCGGGTTGCTGAGCTTGCTGGCCCGCTGGCGCGGCACGCTGTTCAAGAACCGCTGGCTGCACCGGATCGCCCTGGTGATGTCGCCGGCCCCGATCGTGGCCATGCTGTGCGGCTGGATGACGACCGAAATCGGCCGCCAGCCCTACACCGTATACGGCGTGTTGCGCACGATCGACAGCGTCTCGCCGATCGCGCTGCCCGGCATTGCGACCTCGCTGGCGGTGTTCGCCGTGGTCTACTTCGTCGTGTTCGGCGCCGGGATCATGGTGATCCTGCGCATGATGGCCAAGCCACCAACGGCCGGCGAGACCGGGCTCGATCCCAACAAGCCGATCCGCTCCGCCGGCATCCATCCCGGCCTGGCCGGCGCCGTGCCCCCCGGCACCGGCGCCGCCTCACCCTTGCCGGCGGAGTGAACCGATGAGCGCAGAAACCGTGGCCACGATCTGGGCCGGATTGCTCGCCTTCGCCGTGCTCGCCTACGTGGTGCTGGACGGGTTCGACCTCGGCGTCGGCATCCTGTTCGCCGCCGAGCGCGGCAAGGAGGACCGGGACACGATGGTCAACACCATCGCGCCCATGTGGGACGGCAACGAGACCTGGCTGGTGCTGGGCGGCGGCGGCCTGTTCGCCGTGTTCCCGCTCGCCTACGCGGTGATCATGCCGGCGCTGTATCCGACGATCCTTGGCATGCTGTTCGGCTTGATCTTCCGCGGCGTCGCCTTCGAACTGCGCTTCCGAGCCCAAACCAGCCTGGGCCAGCGGCTATGGGATCTGTCCTTCTTCGCCGGTTCGACGATCGCCGCACTGTGCCAGGGGCTGACACTGGGCGGATTGCTGCAGGGCATCCACGTCGTGAACCGCCAATATGCCGGTGGCTGGTTCGACTGGCTGACGCCGTTCACCGTCCTGTGCGGCGTGGCCGTGGTGGTGGGCTACGCCTGGCTCGGGTCGTGCTGGCTGATCTGGCGCACCGAGGGCTCGCTGCAACGCCGCGCCCGCTCGCAGGCGTCTGCGCTGGCCTGGATGATCCTCGGGCTGATCATCGTGGTGAGCCTATGGACGCCGTTCCTGAACCCGCTGTTCATGACGCGCTGGTTCGGCTGGCCCGGGATCCTGCTCACCAGCCCGATCCCCGTCCTGGTGGCGCTCCTGGCGTTCGGCTTCGCCGCCAGCATCCGGCGCAAGCATCACTTGTCGCCCTTCCTGTGCGCGTTGGCGATCTTCGTCCTGTGCTTCGCCGGGCTGGGTATCAGCTTCTATCCGCTGATGGTGCCGCCCGACATCACCATCTGGCAGGCCGCGGCCCCCCGGGCGAGCCAGGTGTTCGTGCTCGTCGGTGCCTCCGTGCTGATCCCGCTGATCCTGTGCTACTCGGGTTTCAGCTACTGGGTGTTCCGCGGCAAAGTCCAAGCCGGCGCCCACTACCACTAAGACGATCCATCCTCCCCCCTCCTTCAGGGTAGGCCCAGCCGCCGTAGACGTAGACCCACGGGTGTAGGGTGCAATCCGCTTGGAGGATTGCACCCTTACGTCGCGATGATCGCGCGTTTGCCTGATGCAATGCCAAAGCGCATTGCATCCTACAAGGTGAGACGAGGGTCAGCGATTAAGGCCGTTGGTATTAGGGGACCGGCAGCGCCGCCGCAGTCCGTAGCAGCACGGCGACCAGGTCGGACTGCGAGCGCACGCCGAGCCGGCGCAACAGCTTCTTCAGCCGGGTCCGAGCGCCGCCGATCGACAGGCCGGTGCGCTCTGCAAACTCCGCCAGGTTCTCGCCGCCTGCCAAGGCCTCGGCGAGTTCGGCAGACGCCGGGGGCAGCGACAGGCTGGCCTGCGACCATTTCGGCGGCAACAGCAAGGGAGCGCGGAGCTCCGAGATCGAGACGGCGACCAACGCTCCGTTGAGCGGCGAGAACGCCAGCACGTGCTGAACGTCGCCCTGCCGGTTGGCCATCTGCAAGGTGGCCGGACTGCCCGACCGCAGCGTGGCGGCCACGCGCGCCAGGATCGCATCCTGGTCGACCTGCCGCTGGACGGTCAGCACGCCGCCTTGCGCGCTGAACGTCCGTCCGGCGTCGAGCAGCCGCTTGGCGGCCCGGCTGGCATGGACGATGACCGCACCCGGCGCGAGCAACAGGATTGGAACGGCGGCGCAGTCCAACGCCGCAAGCGCCGCCTCGCCGCTGGCTGCGTCCATGAACCCGGCGCTAGCCTTGGTTCGCTAGGCCGGGCTCAGTGACGGTCGAAGCCCAGGAAGCCGGCGGACGGCACGGGAGTGCCACCATCCCCGGCGAACAGAACCGGACCTTTCTGGACGGGGGCGGCGGATGCGGTTTGTGCCCGGTTGGCGCGCGCCTGGGCCAGCGCCTGCTGGCGCGCTTCAGCCGCAGCTTTGCGACGCTCGGCGGCGGTGGGCGGGGCACCCGACGTTTCGGCGCCCGGTGGCGGGCGGCTGCTGGCACTGCCGGCGCCGGTGCCGCGCAACGACAGCAGCAGGAACGAGATGTCGTTGCGGCCAAGGTCCACCGACAGCTCCAGCGGCGTCAGGCCGAGCAAGTTGGTGCCGTCGAGGTCGGCGCCGCGCGATACGGCGTCGCGGGCGGTGACGATGTCGCCGCGGTTGATGGCGTCGAACAGGGCCTCGGTCGGCGGCAGATCGGCCGCGGCGCGGTCGGCGGGCGCGACCGAGTCGGGACGGGCGCGCGCCCCGGGCACGGCGGCCGGCGGCGGCGCTTCCGTCTTGGCTTGAACGGGGGCTTTCGGCGCCCCGGACCGAAGGTTCTGCTCGGTCAGCGGTGCGCCGATCTGCGCCGCGGCTGGCAGGGCGATCATGACGATGGCCGACAGCAGCAGGGGGAAGCGAAGGCTCGCGATCAGCGGGGAAGAGCGGAGTGTCATGCGCATAACGTCAATCTAACGCGGTTGTGCAGGCAACTCAAAATACAGCTAGCCAGCTCCCTCCCGCCGCCACGCCGCGAGTGTCAGACCCAGGAGCAGCGGCAGCGCCAGCCAGGCCGGCAGCAGCGGCGTTGCATCCACGCCCGTGACCAGGTGGTCGTGGTTACGCCGCAAGCCGATCCAGCCCGCACCCGACGCCACGCGGCCAGGCTCGACCGACCGCAACTCCGGTGCGCCCGCCGGTTCGAGCCAATGCACACTGCCGCCCGACGCCCGCGTGAGCGGTGCGAGATAGTCGGCCGTGGCCCGTAAATCGGCGATCTCCAGCGGGTTGGATGACCCGGCGGCGGCGAAGGCGGTGCGTGTGCCGTCGCTCACCTGCCAGACGCCAGGGTCCGGTGCCGGCATCGTCGCCGTCGCACGCCCGGGCGTGGCCGGCGCGAGCGCCAGTTTGGTGCTCTGGCCACCCGGCGAGGTCACCGTCACCGGTGGCGGCGCCGCATCGGACACCGAACGTCGCGCGACCGTCAGTTGCCCGTCATCCACCGTCGCGGTGAGGGCTTCCTCCTCCAGCGCCGGCTCCTTCATCAGCCAGTGCGCGACCCGGCGCAGCAACTCCGCTTGCGGGCCGCCACCCTCGTGATCGCGCGACCACAGCCAGATCTGGTCGGACAGCAGCAAGGCCGTACGGCCCTGGCCGACCCGGTCCAGCAGCAGCAAGGGCTGCCCGTCCGGGCCGCTCATCAGCGCCTGGCCGTGCGAGGAGCTGGGTTGCAGGCGCCGATACCAGTCGCCCCAGGTCGGCGTGGCGCCGGATCGGTCGCCGGGCAGCCCCTCGGTAACGGGGTGGCGCTCGCCCAGGGCGGTGACTAGCGGGCGGAACGGCCCATCGATGGTGCCAGCGTTGCCGCTCATCGGTTCGGCTGGCAGCACGGGGGCGAGCGGGCTGTAGGCGAGCGACGCCGGGCCGCTGAATTCCGGACCGACCGACAGCAGCAGCGCCCCGCCGCCGCGCACGTAATCGGCGATGTTGCGCAGATACGGCAGCGGCAGGATCCCGCGGTTGGAGAACCGGTCCAGGATGATCAGGTCGAAATCCTTGATCTTGACCTGGAACAGCTCGCGCACTGGGAAGGCGATCAGCGCGAGCTCGTTCAACGGCGTCAGATCGTCCTTCTCGGGCGGCCTGAGGATGGTGAAATGCACCAGGTCGACCGACGGATCGGCCTTCAGCAGCCGCCGCCACGTGCGTTCGCCGGCATGCGGCTCGCCGCTCACCAGCAGCACGCGCAGCCGGTCGCGCACGCCATTGATCGAGACGACGGCATGGTTGTTCAAGTCACTCACCTCGCCCGGCTTGGGGCCGGCGGTCAGTTCCACGACGGTCGGCCCGGCGCGGGTGATCGGGATCTCGATTGGCTGCACCACGCCCACCGGCACGCTCACGATCTGCGGCGCCTGGCCGTCGCGGCGGATGGTCAGCGGTGCGGTGATACCGGCATGGTCGACGCCCAGATCGTCCACCGCGACCCGCAGCACGACCGACTTGCCGACGATGCCGTAGGTGGGCGCTTCGACGATGCGGATGCGCCGGTCGGTCTCCTCGCCGGCCGCCGCGATCAGGGCGTGGAGCGGGGCAGGCGGCGCGGCGCTGGGCACGTCGTGCACCACGCCGTCGGTCAGCATCATGATCCCGGCCAGCCGCGAACGCGGGATGTCGGCCAGCGTGCGGTTCAGCGCGGTGAACAGGCGCGTGCCGTCATGCCCGGCCTCCGGCACCGTCACGGTGCGCAGGTCCATGCCGGGCATCGCGCTCACCTCGGCCTGCAGCCTGGTGGCGGCGGCGTCCACCAGGGCCGCGCGCTGGCCGGTGGCCATCGACCCGGTGTGGTCCACCACCATCACTGCGATGTCGCCCAAGGCTTCCTGCGTCTCGCGGATCAGCCGCGGCCCGGCGAGCCACAGCAGCACCACGGCAAAGCACAGCAGCCGCAGGATCGACCCGCGCGCCCGACGCAGGGCCGCGGGTACCAAGGCCAGCACGCACAAGGCCGCCAGCACGCCGAGCAGCCAGAGCGGCACCACGGGAATGAAGCGGATCGAGGCGAGTGCCGTCATCTATTGGCCCAACCGTTCGAGGATGTGCGGCACGTGGACCTGGTCGCCTTTGTAGTTGCCGGTCAACGCGTACATCACGAGGTTGACGCCGAACCGGTAGGCCAGGGTGCGTTGCCGCGGCCCGCCATCGACCGCGATGGTGTTCCGCCCGGCCGCATCGACCGCCCAGGCCGAGGCCCAGTCGTTCGAGCCGATCACGACCGGGCTCACGTCGTCGTTGCTGCGGTCGCCTTGCCGCTGCACCCACACCGTGTCGCCGCTGGTGCGGCCGGGATATTCGCTGAGCAAGTAGAACGAGCGCGCCAGCACGTGCTCCGTCGTGAGCGGCGTGAGCGGCGGAATGGCCAGCCCGGCGGCGGCGGTGCGCAGGGCGGATTGGTCGCCCCGCGTATCGATGACGATGATTCCGCCATCGCGCATGTAGTCGTTCAGCGCGGTGACCGCCGGGCCGGATAACGGCTGCGCCTGGGACACCGGCCAATACAGCAGCGGGTAGAAGCTGAGGTCGTCCGTGCCGGGTTGCACGCCCGACGGGTCGCCGAGATGGGCCGCGGTCCTGCTGTTCACGTAGGTCGATAGCCCCGCCAGCCCGGCGCGGGCCACGTCATCGACGGCCGGATCGCCCGATTGAATGAAGGCCAGCCGCGTTTCCAATGCCGCCCGCCATGGTGGCGAGGGCAGCTGTGCCCGTGCCGGCCCGGCGAGCAGTATCATCGCGCCGAGCAGGGGGGCGGCGACGGCCGGCCGCAGCAGGCCGCGCAGCCGCAGCGCGATCAGCAGGTCGATGGCCAGGATCGCGAGCCCGGCCGCCACCAGGAACGGCCCGATCGCCCGCTCCCGCACGCCGCCCGTCAGCGATTGCTGCGCCGCGCCGGACACGGGCGTCGCCTGCACCAGCGGCCCCATCGCATTGGACAGGTTCAGCGCGCGCCGCCCTGCTTCCGGCCCGTACATGCCGGGCGGATGTTGCGGCGAGACGGTGGTCGTGGCGAACGCCGTGCCGGCCAGCCCGGTCGCCGCGGGCGGCGGCGGGCCGAGCACACCGAACCCGTCGAGCGTCTCCGCCGGGCTCAGCGGCTGGGCGTCGGGCGCCGCCGAAATCCCGGCCGACAGCGCCACCAGCCGGCGCAGCATGTCGGGGAACAAGCCCGACAGCGGCAGGTTGGACCAATCCGCATTGGCGGTGACGTGGAACAGCACGATCCGGCCGGAGCCCCGTGTCGCCTCCGTCACCAGCGGCGTGCCGTCGGCCAGCCGCGCCCAGGTGTGTGCGGCGAGCGTGGCCGAGGGTTCGGCCAGCACCTGCCGGTTGACGGTGACGTCGTCCGGGATGGTCAGCCCGGCGAAGGGGGTGTCCGGCGGGAACGGCGCGAGCTTGGCCGGTTGGCTCCACGACAGGGCGCCGCCGAGCTGCCGGTCTTCCGCCAGCAGCCGTTCGGGCATCAGCGGCTCGGCCACCGGCTGACCCAGATCGTCGGTGGTCTCGGCGCTGCGGGGGCCGGCGAAGCGCAACAACAGGCCGCCATTCTCGACCCAGTGCCGCAAATCGGCTTCTTCGGTCGGGGCAACCGGGCGGTCCGCCAGCACGATGACCGCGATTTCCCGCTGCAGCAGGGTATGGAGGTCACCCTTGCGCAGTTCGGTGAATGGGCCGAGCGCCTTCTCCAGGTAATACAGCGCGCCGACCAGGGGGGTGTCGCCCCCGGCCTCTGCCGTCACCAGGCCGACGGGGCGCCGCCGTAGGCCCTCGTCCAGCAGCACGGTCGCGCCCGCCGAGGCCGGCCCTTCCAGCACCAGCCGGGTCAGCCGGTTGCGCAACTCGGGGGGCAGGACGATCGGCAGCTCCGTCTCGGTCGAGCCCGGGGCGGCCCGGGCGGTCGCACGCGCCAGGCTGCGGCCGTCGCCGCTCTGGGCCAGCACGGCAAGGTCCATGCCCGGCCCTGGCAGGGTGGCGACGCGCGCCACCAGGCGGTCCGCCTCGGCACGGGGTGCCAGCATCAGTTGCACGGCGGGGGCGGCGGGAGCAATCTCGGTCACCGGCCCGGCGGCGGCCAGGGCTGCGGCGAGCGCTTCGTCGCCCGGTGCCTTCAGGCCGTCGGCGACGTAGACGACCGTGCCGGATATGCCGCGCAAGGCCTGCGCCGCCGCCATGTGGTCGGCTGGCCAGGGCTGCGGTTGCAGGGCTGCGAGCCGAGGCCGCAGTTCGGCGATCGGCATCACCGGGCTCAGCGCCGGCGGGGCATTTTGGCCGGAGCGTGCGGTGGTCAGCAGTGCCGCTTCCCGGCCGGCCCGCTCTGCCCGGTCCAGCGCCGCGCCGGCAGCGGCCATTCGCGCCTGCCAGTCCGGCGCCGCAGCCCAGCCGTCGTCCACCACCAGCAGCAGGGGGCCCGAGCCCGGCAATGCGCTGGCCGCGTCCAGCACCGGGCCCGCAAGACCGACGATCAGCAGGGCCGCCGCGACCATCCGCAGCAGCAGTAGCCACCAGGGCGTGCGAGCCGCCGTCTGCTCGCGCGCCCGCAGCCCGAGCAGCAGCCGGATCGCAGGGAAATCCTGCACCCGTGGCGCCGGCGGCGTGACGCGCAGCAGCCACCACAGCGCTGGCAGCGCGACCATCGCCAGCAGCACCCAGGGAGCGGCGAAGATCAAGCGATGCCCGCCAGTGCGGTATACAAGGCGAGCAACGCGGTTCCCGGCGGCGTGTCGGTACGATGGGTGGCGAACCCCCAGCCGGCTGCCCGGCAGAGCGAGGCGAGGCCAGCCTGCTGCGCCGCCAGTGCGCCGGCATAGGCGTCACGGATGCCGTCGACCTGCGGGATCAGCATCTCGCCGTCTGCCTCCACGCCGCGGAAGCGGATGCGGCCGGAATAGGGCAGCAGCGCCTCCGCCGGGTCGAGCACCTGCAGGAGATGGCCGCGGACCGGGATGGCGGAGAGCCGGGCGATGGTGGTGCGGATCTCCTCGAGCGGATGCAGAAAGTCACCGAACAGCACGGCCCGGCCATGCGCGGGCAGGGGAACGTCCGGCGGTTCGCCGCTCTTCATGCCCCCGAGCGCCGCCGCCATGGCCTGCAGCGACCCACCGGTGCGTTCGCCGAGCAAGCGCACCCGCTCGCCGCCGCGCTGCAGTAGCGAGGCGGTGGCGAGCAGCAGCAAGTCGGCGCGCTCCACTTTCTCCGGCATGGCGGCGCCGGAGCGCCAGTGCATCGAAGCGGAGCCGTCCCGCCACAGGTGCACGGTCTGCGCCGCTTCCCACTCGGTCTCGCGCACATAGGTGCGGGCGGATTTGGCGGATTGCCGCCAGTCGATGCGGGAGGGAGCGTCGCCGGCCTGGTAGGGGCGGAACTGCCAGAAGCTGTCCCCCTGGCCGACCCGGCGCCGCCCGTGCACCCCCTGCGCCACCGTTGCCGCCACCCGTTCGGCCGCGACCAGCAGCGGCGGCAGGGTCGAGCCCAGCGCTTCGGCGCGGAGAACCGGATGAGAGGACGAGACGGCAGCAGGTTTCATCGCAAAAGGATCCCCCTCCTGTTGAGGAAGGGGTTAGGGGACGGGTGTCGCCGCACCGGCTCGAGCGTAGTTGGCAGCCCCTCCCCTAAATAGCGGCTATTCAAAGCCGTTTGACCAAACCTGCGATCACGTCCCGCAGTTCGACCCCCTCGGCCCGCGCGGCAAAGTTCAGCGCCATGCGGTGGCGCAGCACCGGGTGCGCCAACGCCGCAACGTCTTCCACCGACGGCGACAAGCGCCCGTCCAGCAGCGCCCGCGCCCGGGTCGCCAGCATCAGTGCCTGCGCCGCGCGGGGACCGGGCCCCCAGGCGACGTGATGGCGTACGGTGTCGTCGGCCGCCGATTCCGGGCGGGCGCCGCGTACCAGGGTCAGGATCGCCTCTACGACACTCTCGCCGACGGGCACGCGGCGGATCAGCGCCTGGGCGGCCAGCAACTCCTCGCCCGTGAGCACCGGCCGAGCCTTCGCCATCTGCGACCCGGTGGTCGCCAGCAGCATCGTCCGCTCGTTCGCGAGATCCGGATAGGACACATCCACTTGAAGCAAGAAGCGATCCAACTGCGCCTCGGGCAGGGGGTAGGTGCCCTCCTGCTCGATCGGGTTCTGCGTCGCCAGCACGTGGAACGGGCGGGGCAGGGGGTGGTCGTGGCCAGCGACCGCCACCTTGCCCTCTGCCATCGCCTGCAGCAGCGCCGATTGCGTGCGCGGGCTGGCGCGGTTGATCTCGTCGGCCATCAACAGCTGGCAGAACACCGGCCCCGGCACGAACCGGAAGGAGCGGCGGCCAGCGGTGTCCTCGTCCAATATCTCGGACCCGGTGATGTCGGCCGGCATCAGGTCGGGGGTGAACTGCACCCGCTTCGGCTGCAGCCCGAGCACGGTGCCCAGCGTCTCCACCAGCAGCGTCTTGCCCAGGCCAGGCACGCCCACCAGCAGCACGTGGCCGCCCGACAGCAAGCAGACCAGTACCTGGTCCACCACCTCCTCCTGGCCGAAGATGATCCGTCCCACCTCGGCCCTCGCGGCCGTCGCGCGGGCGCCCAACGCCTCCACATCCGCGACCAGTCCGTCTCTCACTGTTACCGACATTCCGAGGCGTGCCCTTTCGCGGTCGCTGCTGATATGGCGCGCAGGTCTTTCATCGTCAGGGGGATGCTACCTATATCCGCTGTCAACGGAAGCAGAAGCGGAGGGCGGGGAGCGCGTTGTGAACGATGCCATGCCTGATTGGGCTCGCGCGCCGGATACCGGTGACGCCCCACCCCCCTGCAAAGCCGGGCTTGCGCTGCCTCAGCCCAAGCTCCGGCGGCCACGAACGGAATGCGGAGACCTGCCCTTCCTGATCAAACGGGATGGGACGTGGCTGTATCGCGGCACCCCGATCAACCGGAAAGAGCTGGTCTGCCTGTTCTCCAGCGTGCTCAAACGCGAAGAAGACGGCTCTTTCTGGCTCGAGACGCCGGCGGAACGCGGGCGAATCGAGGTGGAGGACGCACCGTTCGTCGCCGTCGAGCTTGGCTGGACCGGATGCGGGCGCGACCAAGTGCTGAGCTTCCGGCTGAACATCGACCAGATGATCACCGCAGGGCCCGAGCACCCCATCCGGGTCGCGCATGATTTACTGACCTGCGAGCCGACTCCCTACCTTCGGGTGCGCGATGGCCTCGGTCCCGCGGCGGTCGAGGCGCGGATCGGCCGGGCCGTCTACTACGAATTGGTGGCGCTGGCGGTCCCGGGCATGATCGGCTGCCGCCCGGTGCTCGGCGTATGGAGCTGCGGCAAGTTTTTCTCCCTCGGCGACCTGCCCCGCGGCGAGGACTAGCCTTTGGAGCTGTCGGAACTGCGGGCCCGGCTGCGGGTGCGGGACGGAACTGTGCCCACCCTGCCGACCGATGCCGTGGCCTTCCCCGCCACGAGCGACGACATGGCGGATCTCGCAACCACCCCGTCGAAGCCCGCGGCGGTGCTGGTGCCCATCATCCACGGCAGCGAACCCGGCATCCTGCTGACCAAACGCACCACCACCTTGTCCTCCCACGCCGGGCAGGTGGCGTTCCCGGGCGGCCGTATCGAACCGGGCGAGGACGCCGTGACGGCGGCGCTGCGGGAGGCCCACGAGGAAGTCGGCTTGCCAGCGGACCTGATCGAGGTCACCGGCCGGCTGCCCGACTACATGACCGGGACCGGGTTCCGCATCACTCCCATCGTCGGCTTGCTGGCGCCCGGCTTCATGCCCGTGCCCTCGGCCGCGGAGGTGGAGGAAGTGTTCGAGCTGCCCCTGTCGGTGCTGTTGGACCCGTCGGCGCCCGAGAAGCGCCGGGCGACCTGGAAGGGCCGGGAGCGGGAGTTCTGGGTCTGGCCGCACACGCGCCACTATATATGGGGTGCGACGGCGGCGATCCTGGTCCACCTGGCGCACCGCTTGCGCGCGGCCGGGGGCTGATGTTCCGCTTCGGCGAGGCGTTCATGGCGATCGCCCCGCTGCTCGCTGCCGCCCTGTTGTACGGCGTCTGGTACCGCCGCCTGCCGAGCCGCCGGGCCGTGCTGGGCCTGTGCGTGGCCGAGCTGGTATTCGCCGGCGCGCTGATCTGGCAAGGCACCGAGGGCTTGCGGCCGCACGAACGCTACGTCCCAGCCCAGCTGCAACACGGCGACCTGGTCGAGGGCCATGGCGGCTAGAGCCGCCTCTCCCCCCTTGTGGGCAGGGCAATTGGATCTGGCTTCTCCCTCTCCCGCCCGCGGGAGAGGGAGAAGAAAGCATGTGCAAGCGCCCTGCCTTTCCGGAGAGGGAGAAGCGCTATGCAGCCGGGCACTGACGTAGTGCCGCTGGCTGACCCGGCGGTGCAGCGCCTGTTCACGATCCTGCCCGATGCCCGCCTGGTGGGCGGCTGCGTGCGCGATGCCCTCGCCGGCAAGCCCAGCGCCGACATCGATCTGGCCACGCCGCAAGCTCCTGAGAGCGTGGCCGCCGCGCTCGAAGCCGCCAAGATCCGCGCCATTCCCACCGGGATCGCCCACGGCACCGTCACCGCCGTGATCGACGGCCGCCCGTTCGAGATCACCACCCTGCGCCGCGACGTGCTGACCGATGGCCGCCATGCGGAGGTCGCCTGGACGAGCGATTGGCAGGAGGACGCCGCGCGGCGGGACTTCACCATCAACGCCATGTCGCTCTCGCCTGACGGGACCCTGCACGACTACTTCGGGGGCGCTGCGGACTTGCGGGCTGGCCGGGTCCGCTTCGTGGGGGATGCCACGACCCGGGTGGCCGAGGACTACCTTCGCATCCTGCGTTTCTTCCGTTTCCAGGCCCGCTACGGCGAGGGCGAGCCCGACACCGCTGCGATGGCCGCGATCCGGGCCGGTGTGGACGGCATCGCGCGGCTCTCCGGCGAGCGGGTCTGGGGCGAGCTCAAACGCATCCTGCAGGCGCCCGATCCAACCGCGGCCGTGCAGCTGATGGCGCAGACCGGCGTGCTTGCCGCGACCGTGCCCGAGGGTGCGGCGGCGATCGACCTGTCCCATCTGCCGACCGACCCGGTGTTGCGGATGGCCGCGATCCTGACCGGTGACCGTGCCGCCTTCGCCGCCCGGCTCAAGCTCTCGCTCGCCGAGGCCGCCCGGTTGATGGCGCTGCAAGGCCCGCCACCCTGGGGGGATGACGCCGATCTGCGCCGCCAACTGGCCGATACGGATGCGGACACACTGATCGGCCGCTCGCACCTCGCCCGGCAGGAGGAGGCGATGCGCGACCGCATCCAGGCCATGCCGCGCCCGGTTTTCCCCCTGGAAGGGCGCGACGCGCTGGCCATCGGCATCCCGCCCGGGCCGGCGGTCGGCGCCTTGTTGCGGCAGGTCCGGGCGTGGTGGCTGGCGGGCGGGTGTGTCGCGGATGCCACGGTGTGCCGGGCGGAACTGGCGAGGCTGGCCCGCGCCTGATAAGGGGCGGGGTCATGGACGCGACCACTCCGCTGCAATTGATGTCCGACCGCCGCAGCACCTCGCTGCTCCGGCGCTTGTGGCGGGAACACCTGCATCGCCATCGTGGCCGGCTGATCGTCGTGCTGGTGCTGACGGCGATCATGGCAGGGCTGACCGGGCTGTATCCGGTGGTGATCGACCGCGCGTTCTCCATGTTCGCCGCGCGCGACCGCCGCATCCTGTACCAGGTGCCGGCGCTGGTCGTGCTCATCACCGCCGCCAAGGCCGCCGCGACCTACGGCCAGACCGTGCTCACCCAATCGCTGGTGCTGCGCACCATCCGCGAGCTGCAGGTCCGCATGTTCGCCCATTTGACGGAGGCGGACCTGGCGCGGGTCGAGCGGGAATCGCCCGCCCAACTCGCCGCCCGCTTCACCACCGACGCCGCCATCATCCGCGAGGCGCTCACCCGCGCGATCGGCGGCGTGGCCAACGGGATCACCGTGCTCGGCCTGATCGCCTCGATGCTGTGGCTGGACTGGGTGCTGAGCCTGATCGCCGCCTGCCTGTATCCGCTTGCCGCGCTGCCGATCCAGCGCATCGGCAAGCGCATCCGCCGCGCCTCGGGCGGCATGCAGGAGCGCATGGGCGAGGCGGCGAGCATGCTGACCGAGAGCTTCACCCAGGCCCGCACCGTGCGTGCCTACCGGTTGGAGGCGGTGGAGACGGCGCGCGCCACCCACGTCTTCGGCCAGCTGAACCGGGCCCTGATGCGCATGACCCGCACCCGCTCGGGGGTGGACCCGATGCTGGAGGTGCTGGGTGGCGCCGCGGTGGCCGCCGTGATGGGGTTCGCCGGGTGGCGGGCGGCGACCGGCAACAGCACGGTCGGCAATTTCACCGGCTTCGTCGCCGCCCTGCTGATCGCGTCGCAGCCGCTGCGCGCGCTCGGCTCGTTGAACGCGGCGGTGCAGGAAGGGCTGGCGGGCCTGTCCCGGGTATTCTCCGTGATCGACGAGCCGCGCGGCATCACCCAGCGACCCGGCGCCGTCGTGCTGCCGCCGGGTCACGGCCGGGTGGTGTTCGAGGGCGTCGGCTTCAATTATCCGGACGGACGGGCTGGGCTGCGCGGGCTGTCGTTCGTGGCCGAGCCGGGCACCACGGTGGCCCTGGTGGGCGCGTCCGGCGCGGGTAAGTCGACGGCGCTCGCGCTGATCCCGCGGCTGCACGACGCGACCAACGGCCGCATCACCGTAGACGGCGCCGACGTGCGCGACGTCAGCCTGGACAGCCTGCGGGACGCCATCGCCTATGTCGGCCAGGACACGTTCCTGTTCGACACCTCGGTCGGCGCCAACATCGCGCTCGGCCGGCCCGGTGCCACGCAGGAGCAGATCGCCGCCGCCGCCGAGGCAGCTGCCGCCGGGTTCATCGCCGACCTGCCGGAGCAGTTCGAGATGCCGGTCGGCTCGGGCGGCGGCCGGCTGTCGGGCGGGCAGCGGCAGCGTGTCGCCTTGGCCCGTGCGCTGCTGCGCGACCCCCGCATCCTGCTGCTGGACGAGGCGACATCCGCCCTGGATGCCGAGAGCGAGGCGGCGGTGCAGGAGGCGCTGGCCCGGTTGCGGCACGGCCGCACCACCATCGTCGTGGCCCACCGGCTGTCGACGGTGCGGGATGCCGACCTGGTCGTGGCCATGGCCGACGGGGCCGCGATGGAGCAGGGGACGCACGCGGAACTGATGGCCAAGGATGGGCTATATGCCCGATTGGTGCGCACGCAGGCCTTTGCGGGATAGCCCGTAATATGCGATGACCGATCGGTCAGTCGCCTGTCACTGCGGGAGTTGCACCTTGAGCTTGGATGAGAAGGACGCGAGCGGTCACGACGAGCCGCACGCCGAGGAGCAATCTCCGGATCGTAACCGGCCTGCCAAGACCGATGACGACAAGACCAAATCCGAGGCTAAGACCAAAGACGAGTCGGGAGAGGAAAAGCAGCAAGAGAAAGAGCAGGAGAAGGTCGCCAAGAAATCCTCACCTTGGGTGAAGATCATCGGCGGCATTGCTCTCGTGCTGGCGATTACGGGCGGCGTTTATTATTACCTGTCGACGAAGGACCAGGAATCGACCGACGACGCCTATGTCGATGGCCGGGCGCTGACGATCGCGCCAAAGGTCAGCGGCTACGTCGTGGAGCTGCTGGTGGACGACAACCAGCGGGTCAAGGCGGGTGACGTACTCGCCCGGATCGACCCGCGGGACTACATCGTGGCCCGTGACCAGGCGCGCGCCAGTCTGCTCAATGCGCAGGCACAGCAGCGTGCGGCGCAGTTGAACGTGGAGATCGCGCAGAAGAACTTCCCGGCCCGCTTGCTCCAGGCGCAGGGCCAGTTGCAGCAGGCGCAGGGCCAGCTGTTCCAGGCGCAGACCGACTACAAGCGCCAGCACAGCGTGTCCCGCGAGGCGACGACGCAGCAGAACGTGGACCAGTCCACGGCGCAGCTGCAGCTCGCCCAGGGCCAGGTGACGGCGGCGCAGGCGGCGGTGCAGCAAGCCGAGCCGGTGCAGCAGAACATCGGCAATACCCAGCAGCAGGTCAGCGAAATCGACGCCCAGCTGAAGACGGCGCAAGCGCAGTTGGACCAGGCCGAGCTGAACCTGAGCTACACCACGATCACGGCGCCGCAGGACGGCTGGATCACCAAGCGCAACATCGAGGTCGGCAACTATCTGCAGGTGGGGTCGACGATTTTCTCGATCGTGACGCCGCAGGTCTGGGTCACCGCCAACTTCAAGGAGACGCAGCTCAACCGCATGCGTCCCGGGCAGAAGGTGCTGATCAGCGTCGACGCCTATCCCGGTTTGAAGCTGGAGGGGCATGTGGATAGCGTGCAACTCGGCTCCGGGTCCAAGTTCACCGCGTTTCCGCCGGAGAACGCGACGGGCAACTTCGTGAAGATCGTGCAGCGGGTGCCGGTGAAGCTGCTGATCGACCGCGGGATGGACCCGCAGAACCCGCTGCCGCTGGGGATCTCGGTCGAGCCGACGGTGATGCTGAAGTGACGCCCTTGCTCTCCCTCTCCCGCGGGCGGGAGAGGGGCGGGGTGAGGGTGCGACTGCCGCTCCAGACTCAGTTTCGGTGGCTAAGCGGCCCTCACCCCGGCCCTCTCCCGCAGGCGGGAGAGGGAGAAGCGAGGTGAGCGGTTCCGCCCCCGCGTCCGACGCGGACTGGAAGCCGCGGGCGAACCCGTGGCTGATCGCGGTGGTGGTGACCACGGCGGCGTTCATGGAGATCCTGGACACCACCATCGTCAACGTCAGCCTGCCGCACATCGCCGGGTCGGTGTCGGCGTCGTACGACGATGCGACCTGGGCGCTCACGTCCTACCTGGTGGCGAACGGGATCGTGCTGCCGATCTCGGGCTTTCTGGGGCGGCTGATCGGGCGCAAGCGTTACTTCCTGATCTGCATCGCCATGTTCACCGTCTCGTCGTTCCTGTGCGGCACCAGCACCAGCCTGGGCGAGCTGATCTGTTTCCGGTTGATGCAGGGCTTCTTCGGCGGCGGGCTGCAGCCGAACCAGCAATCGATCATCCTGGACGTCTTCCCCCCGGCCATGCGCGGCAAGGCGTTCGGGGTGGTGGCCATCGCGGTGATCTTCGCACCTATCATCGGGCCAACGCTGGGGGGCTGGATCACCGACAACTACTCGTGGCGGTGGATCTTCTTCATCAACGTCCCCGTCGGGATCTTCGCGTTCTTCGCCGTCACCGCCCTGGTGGAGGACCCGCCCTGGGTGCTGCGGGCGCGCGCCAAGTTCGTGGACTTCGACTATATCGGCCTCGGGCTGATCGCGCTCGGCCTGGGCGCACTGCAGATTATGCTCGACCGCGGCGAGGACGACGACTGGTTCGGTTCGCCGCTGATCGTGTTCGCAGCGATCTTTGCCGTGCTGGGCATCTTCGGGGCGATCGGCTGGTTGCTGACCGCAAAAAAGCCGATCGTTAACCTACGTGTCTTTGCCAACCGCAACTTCGCGGTAGGCTCCGTCATGATCTTCGCCCTGGGCGCGATCCTGTACTCTGGCTCCGTACTGATCCCGCAGCTGGCGCAGCAGCGGCTGGGCTACAATGCCACGTTGGCGGGGCTCGTGCTGTCCCCGGGTGGCGCGGTGATCCTGATCCTGATCCCGTTCATCGGCCGCCTGCTGCCGTATATCCAAACCCGATACCTGATCGGCTTCGGCTTTCTTATCCTCGGGTTCGCCTACAGCTACGCCCATGGGGTCACGCCGGACGCGACGTTCACGACCTTGGCGCTGATGCGGGCGACGCAGACGCTGGGGCTGGCGTTCCTGTTCGTCCCCACCAGCACGATCAGCTACTCGACGATGCCCCGGGCGCTGAATGGCGACGCCAGTTCGCTATACGTGATGCTGCGCAACGTGGCCGGGTCGATCGGCATCTCGCTGGCGACGGCGGGGATCACCGAGCGCACGCAGGTCCGCCAATCCTACCTCGCCGGCCACCTCAACACCTTCAACCCGGCGTTCAACGAATACATCGCGCAGACCGCCGCCGCCCTGCGCGCGATGGGCCGGGCCGCCGGCGATGCCACCAGCCAGGCCATGGGGATGGCGCTGCAGACGCTGAACCTGCAGGCGGCGGTGCTCGCCTACCGCGACGTGTTCGGCTACTGCGCCATCGCCGCGTTCTGCATCGTGCCGATCACCTTTTTGTTCGAAGCCCGCACCTCCGCGGGCCCAGGCGGTGGCGGCCACTGAATGTGAGCGGCAGCCAGGACTGGAAACCGCGCGGCAATCCCTGGCTGATCGCGCTGGTCGTCACCATGGCGGCCTTCATGGAGATCCTGGACACCACCATCGTCAACGTGGCGCTGCCGCACATCGCCGGCGCGCTGTCGTCCTCCAACGACGAGGCGACGTGGACGCTCACCTCCTACCTGGTGGCAAACGGCATCGTGCTGCCGATCTCGGGGTTCTTCGGCAACCGGCTGGGGCGCAAGCGTTACTTCCTCATCTGCATCGGCGCGTTCGGCCTGTGCTCGTTCCTGTGCGGTATCGCCACCAGCCTGCCGCAGCTGATCATCTTCCGGCTGGCGCAGGGGTTCTTTGGCGGCGGGCTGCAGCCGAACCAGCAGGCGATCATCCTGGACACCTTCCCGCCCGAGAAGCGCGGCATGGCGTTCTCCATCACCGCGGTCGCGACCATCGTGGCGCCCGTGCTGGGGCCGACGCTCGGCGGCTGGATCACCGACAACTACACGTGGCGGTGGATCTTCTTCATCAACATCCCCGTCGCGACCCTCACCTTCTTCGCGGTCAGCACGCTGGTGGAGGACCCGCCCTGGGTCGCCAACCAGCCGAAGCGCAGCATCGACGGCATCGGGCTGGGCTTGATCGCGATCGGCCTCGGCTGCCTGCAGATCGTGATGGATCGCGGCGAGGACGACGACTGGTTCGGCTCCAACTTCATCGTCGGCATGTCGATCGCCTCGGTGGTGGGGATCCTCGGGGCGATCGGGTGGCTGCTGACGGCGAAGAAGCCGATCGTCAGCCTGCGGGTGATGCAGGACCGCAACTTCGCGCTCGGCTGTTTCTGCACGTTCGTGATGTTCGCGATCCTGTATGCGTCCGCCGTGCTGATCCCGCAGCTGGCGCAGGAGGTGCTGAACTACAACTCGACCAATGCCGGCCTGGTGCTGTCGCCGGGTGCGGCGCTGGTGTGCATCACCATCCCGATGGTGCAGCGGGTGATGACCGTGGTGCCGACCAAATACATCATCGCCTTCGGGTTTTTGGTGATGGGGGCGGGGCTCACGTATTCGATGAACCTGGTGCCGTATATCGACTACGACACGCTGGCGAAGATGCGGGCGGCGCAGTCCTTCGGCATCGCGCTATTGTTCGTGCCGATCAGCACATTGTCCTACGCGACGCTCGCGAAGGAGCTGAACAGCGACGCTGCGGCGCTCTACACCATGTTCCGCAACGTGTCGGGGGCGATCGGGATCAGCCTGTCCACGGCCATGGTGACGGAGCGGTCGCAGGTGCGGACGGCGCATTTGGTGACCCATCTGGACACCTTTAATCCGGGGTATAACGCCCTGATCCAGCGCTACCAGCAGACCCTCATCTCGACCGGCCATGCGGCGGCGACCACGATGACCACGGCCACCGGCCAGGTGTATCAGATGCTGCGCACCCAGGCGCAGGTGCTGGCGTATTCCGACGTATTCATGTTCTGCGCCGTCGCGGCGTTCACCGTCGTGCCGTTCGCCTTCCTGTTCTCCGGCGTGAAGGCAAAGGGCGGCGGAGGCGGCCACTAATACCGTCTTGCCAGGGCTTGACCCTGGTATCCACGGCGTCCCGCAGACACCGGCCTCGCCGAGTTGCATGCGGTCGTGTCAAATCTCGTCTAACGTCACCAGCCCAACCCCGTGGATACCAGGGTCAAGCCCTGGCATGACGGGTTTCTGGGGTGGCGGCGAGGGTTCGCAGCATATAGCGCACCACTTTGCCTTCGAACGGCGTAGCTCGCCCGACTTCCTCGAATCCGAGTGCCGCATGGAAGCGGTCGGACCCGGCGTTGGGCGGCTCGATGTTCACCTCGCAACCGACCTGGTCGTGGCCCTGCGCCAACGCCTGTTCGAACAAACCCTGATAGAGGGCGCGCCCATGCCCCCGGCCGCGTGAAGCCGCCGCGGTGACGATGCGGTCGACATAGGTGAACCGACGGTAGCGCGCCTGGAACCAGAGGAAATTCGGGCTGTGGTAATCGGCCGCCTGGTCGAAGGCGAGCAGAAAGGCGGTCCGGCCCTCGTCGACCAGCCCGACATGGAAGGCCGTCGAGATCAGTGCGTCCAGCCGATCCGCCGTCAGCAGCGACGTATGCACGGCGTCGGTGTTGTTCAGCGCCAGGATGGCCGCACGATCCACGCCGTCACGACCCGGCTGTGATCAGCCCCTTCAGCCCGGCGAATACGCCCCCGGTCAGCGCGCCCTTGGTCACCAGGTCCTGCGGCGTGGCATACGGGCGCTTGTCCACGATCTGCTGCGCCCGCACCGGACCCACATTCGGCAGGATCTTCGCCATGAACGCCGCCGTCGCGGTGTTTACGTTGACCAGCGCGATCTTGTCGCCGATCTGGTCCAGCACGTTGGCCGGAATGGCCTTCTTGGTCACCAAATCCTGCTTCTCGGCATAGGGCCGGTTCGCCACGATCGCCTTCGCACGCACCGGGCCGATACCCGGCAGCGCATCCAGCGTCTTCTCGTCGGCCGAGTTCACGTCGACCAGCGCCGGGCCGGCGGGCGCGGGGGCCACGTGCCCGGCGGTGATCGGGGCGGACTGCCGCGTGGGGGCATGCGTGGGGGTTTGGGCCATCGCCAGCCCGGGCAGCGCCAGCATCCAGGCGAGCAGGGTGAGAAGTCGAAGCGTCACCGGCATCCTCCGTCGTTCCGTCCGCGAACGAGACACGAAAACCGCGTCTAAGGCCAGCGAACTTCGGGGGGCATGCTCATCAGGATGGCGTCCACGTTACCGCCGGTCTTGAGCCCGAACAGGGTGCCGCGGTCATACAGCAGGTTGAACTCCACGTAGCGGCCGCGGCGGACCAATTGGTGCTCCCGGTCCTCCGTCGTCCAGGGCTGCGCCATGCGCCGGCGCACGATGGCGGGATACGATTCGAGGAAGGCGAGCCCGACATCGCGGGTGAAGGCGAAATCGTCGGCGACGCCGCGGCGGACGAGATGGTCATAGAAGATGCCGCCCAGCCCGCGCGGCTCGTTGCGGTGGGGCAGGAAGAAGTAGCGGTCGCACCACGCCTTGAACTCGGGGTAGTACGCCGGGTCGTGCTGGTCGCAGGCGCGCCGGAAGGCCGCGTGGAAGGTCGCGGCGTCCTCCAGCGCCTCCGGCGACTCGGGCCGCATCGGAGTGATGTCACCGCCGCCGCCGAACCAGCCGGCGGTGGTGACGATCAGACGGGTGTTCATGTGCGCGGCGGGCACCAGCGGGCTCTGCGGGTGGGCCACGACGCTGATGCCGGCGGCCCAGAACCGCGGGTCCTGGTCGGCACCGGGCATGGTGGCGCGCATCTCGGGGCTGAACTCGCCGGACACGACCGACACGTTCACGCCCACTTTCTCGAAAACGCGGCCATGCATGACCGCCATCGTGCCGCCGCCGTCCAATTCAGGTCGATTCCACGAGGTGCGGAGGAACCGGCCGGCCTGGCGATCGGTCAGCAGGTTCGCGTCATCCTCGATCGCTTCGAAGGCGGCGCACAGGCGGTCGCGCAAACTGGCGAACCACGTCGCGGCCTCGTCGCGCACGGATGCATGGTCAGGATATTGCAACATTCCAGAAGGCTCCAACGTGTCGTGATGAACGGGCTATGTTGCAGGGTGGATTTTCGTCCCCTAGAACATGCCCCGCCGCGCTTGAGAAGGGATGCCGTTCCATGTCCACCACCCACCCTGACGGGATCTCCACGACGTTGGGCCATGCCGGCGCACCCCAGGCGACCAAGCGGGACTTCCTGAAGCTGGTTGCGGGCGCGGGCGCGGCGATCGGCGTGGGCGCTATCGCCTGGCCGCTGATCGACAGCATGAACCCGGCCAGCGACGTGCTGGCGCTGTCCTCGGTGGAGATCGACCTCACCCCGATCACCCTGGGCATGGGCATCACCGCCGTGTGGCGGGGCAAGCCGATCTTCGTGCGCCACCGCACCGCCGACGAGATCAAGACGGTCGAGGCGGTCCCGTTGAACCAGCTGATCGAGCCGGCGACCGACCAGTCCCGCATCAAGGCCGGCCACGCGGAGTGGATCGTGCTGATCGGCATCTGCACCCATCTTGGCTGCATCCCACTCGGCAACAAGCCAACCGACCCGCGCGGCGAGTGGGGCGGCTGGTTCTGCCCCTGCCACGGCAGCCAATACGACGTTTCCGGCCGGGTCCGGCATGGCCCGGCGCCGGCGAACCTCTATCTGCCGCCGTATGCGTTCGAGACTGATACAAAAATCAAGGTCGGCTGAGGGAGAAGCAGAATGGCCGGATTATTCAAGAGCGAGCTCAAGAACCCAGTCCTGAACTGGTTCGACTCCCGTATGCCTGTTCTGACGATGATGCAGAAGGAATACGGCACGTTCCCGACGCCGAAGAACTTCAACTACTTCTGGAACTTTGGCGCGCTGGCGATGATCAACCTGGTGATCATGATCGCCACCGGCGTGTTCCTGGCGATGAACTACACGCCGAACACCGCACTCGCCTTCGACAGCGTCGAGCGCATCATGCGCGACGTGAACTACGGCTGGCTGCTGCGCTACGTGCACGCCAACGGCGCCTCGATGTTTTTCATCGTGGTCTACATCCACATCTTCCGCGCGCTGTACTACGGCTCCTACAAGGCCCCGCGGGAGCTGCTGTTCATGCTCGGCGTGGTGATCCTGCTGCTGATGATGGCCACCGCGTTCATGGGCTACGTGCTGCCCTGGGGCCAAATGAGCTACTGGGGTGCGACCGTCATCACCAATCTGTTCTCCGCCATCCCGTTGGTCGGCGACAGTGTCGTGACGTGGCTGTGGGGCGGCTTCTCGGTCGATAACCCGACGCTGAACCGGTTCTTCGCGCTGCATTACCTGCTGCCGTTCATGATCACCGGCGTGGTCTTCCTGCACATCGTGGCGCTGCACATCACCGGGTCGAACAACCCGCTGGGCATCGACGTAAAGACCCCGCAGGACACCATCCCGTTCCACCCGTACTACACGATCAAAGACAGCGTCGGCATGTGCGTCTACCTGCTGGTATTCGCACTCCTCGTGTTCTTCCTGCCAAACTATTTCGGTCACGCCGACAACTACATCCCGGCGAACCCGCTGGCGACGCCGGCGGAAATCGTGCCCGAATGGTACTTCCTGCCGTTCTACGCGATCCTGCGCTCCGTCCCGAACAAGCTTGGGGGTGTTGCCATGATGGGCGGCTCCATCCTGATCCTGTTCTTCCTGCCCTGGCTCGACACCTCCCCCGTGCGTTCGGCGCGGTTCCGCCCGATCTACCGCCAGCTGATGGTCGTGCTGGTGATCTGCATGTTCGTCCTGGGCGAGGTCGGCGCGCACCGCCCGGAGGGCATCTGGGTCATCCTGGGCCGGGTGGGGACGACCTACTACTTCCTGCACTTCCTGGTGCTGCTGCCGATCCTGGGCAAGATCGAGCGTACGCTGCCGTTGCCGGAGAGCATCAGCAGCCCCGTCCTCAAGGGCCGCAATCCACGAGGGCCCGGCGGTGGCGCGCTGCCGCAACCGGCCACTGCCAAGCCCATGGAGAAGTCGTAATGCGCCTAGCCGCCCTTGCCGCCGTCGCGATGCTGGCCCTGCCCGGGCTGGCAAACGCGGCCGACACCGAACCGGCGCCGCTGCCCAACATCAACTGGTCGTTCAGCGGCCCGTTCGGCACGTTCGACCGGGCGTCCGAACAGCGCGGTTTGCAGGTGTGGCAGCAGGTGTGTTCGGCCTGCCACTCGATGAAGGAGGCGTATTACCGCAACCTCATGGGCATCGGGCTGACGGCGGACCAGGTCAAGGCGTTCGCCGCGGCCATCACCGTGTCCGGCAGCACCGACGATTCCGGCAATCCAATCGACCGGCCTGCGCTGCCGGCGGATCATTTCCGCTCGCCGTTCGCCAACGACAAGGCCGCCCGGGCTGCGAATAACGGCGCCCTGCCGCCCGACCACTCGCTGATCGAGAAGGCGCGGGAGGGCGGTGCCGACTACATCTACGGTCTGATGACCGGCTACCGCGACCCGCCGGCCGACATGAAGATGGGCGCCGGGATGAACTACAACATCTACTTCCCGGGCCGCCAGATCGCGATGGCGCAGCCGCTGCACGACGGCGCCGTGGATTACGCGGACGGCACCCCGGCAACGGTCGAGCAGATGGCGAAGGACGTCGCGACGTTCCTGACCTACATGGCCAATCCGGAGATGGAGCAGCGCAAGCGGATGGGCGTGAAGATCGTCCTGTTCCTCGCGGGCATGACGGTCGTGACCTACGCGGTGAAGCGCAAGATCTGGGCGGACCTCCACTAGATGTCGGACACGGGCACGATCCAGCCGGTGATCGGCATCATCGGCGGGTCGGGCCTGTATGATATCGACGGGCTCGAGGACAAGGAATGGCGTCACGTCCCCACCCCGTGGGGTGAGCCGTCCGATCAGTTGCTGTTCGGGCGGCTGGACGGGGTGCAGTGCGTGTTCCTGCCCCGGCATGGGCGGGGGCATCGGCTATCCCCCAGCCACCTCAACTACCGCGCTAATATCGATGCGTTGAAGCGGTCCGGCGTGACCGACGTACTGTCGCTCTCGGCCGTCGGCAGCCTGAAGGAGGAATACCCGCCGGGTCACTTCGTGATCGTCGACCAGTTCATCGATCGCAGCTTTGCCCGTGAGAAGAGTTTCTTCGGTGACGGCTGCGTTGCCCATGTGAGCGTGGCCCACCCGGTCTGTCCCCGGCTCGGCGATGCGCTCGAGGCGTCGGCCCGGCAACTGGGGCTGCCGGTCAGCCGCGGCGGCAGCTACCTCGTGATGGAAGGGCCGCAATTCTCGACCGTGGCCGAGAGCAACCTGTATCGAAGCTGGGACTGCAGCGTGATCGGCATGACCAACATGCCGGAGGCCAAGCTCGCCCGCGAAGCCGAACTCTGCTACGCGACCGTGGCCATGGTGACGGACTACGATTGCTGGCACCCGGAGCACGACCACGTCACGGTCGAGCAAATCCACCGGATCCTGGGTGCCAACGCGGACAATGCGCGAGCCTTGGTGCGCTCGGTGGTGCCAACCTTGGGGCAGTCGCGCGGGGCATGCCCGGCGGGATGCGATCGCGCCCTGTCCTATGCGATCGTCACGCCGCCCGATCAGCGTGACCCGGCGTTGATGGCTAAACTGGACGCCGTCGCCGCCCGCGTCCTGGCGTAGGGTGGGCTCAGCCCACCACCTTCCGAGGTGTCGCCCCGTCTAAGCTAGTCACCGCCCGCCAGGATCGCCCTGGCGAGCGGTTCATCCGGCTAGATTCGACCGAGAACCAGCAGAACGATCAGGATCAGAACGATCAGGCCGATGCCGCCGGTCGGGCCCATGCCCCACCCTGCGCTGTATCCGTAGCCGCCGCCGCCGAGCAGTAGAACAATCAGGATAATGACGAGAATCGTACCCACGGGTGACACCCCTTCCGGTGTTGCTTGCTTTATGTGAACGCGTGTCCACAACGTAAGTTCACGGCCGCGTGCCTAGGGTTGACCTTTCGCCATTAAGACCATCCCTCGTCCCCTTCAGGACGATAGGTGACGGCGAAGAAAGTCCAGCGTGCGGGTTTGCGCCTGGTCGTGGGCGACCGGGTTGAAGCTGTCGCGCTCTTCGCAGCCGAAGCCATGGCCGGCGCCGTCATAGACGTAGATCTCCACACCCGGCTGCGATGCGCGGATGGCGTCTACATCCGACAGCGGGATTCCGTGGTCCTCGGCGCCGAAATGCAATTGCACCGAGCAATGCGGTGCCTCGTCGCGTGTCGCCGCGATGCCGCCGCCATACCAGCCGACCGCAGCGCGGAAGCGGTCCATGCGCGTGGCGCCCCACCAGGCGAGCGTCCCGCCCCAGCAATAGCCGACGATGCCGAGGGTCATGCCACCCAGCGCATCGGCGGCCGCGGCGACGTCGGCCATGGCCCCGTCCGTCGGGACCTTGGCGCGCAGTTCGATGCCGCGTTTGCGGTCCGCATCGCCATAGCCGAGTTCGACGTCCGGTTCGGCGCGGTCGAACAGGGCCGGCGCGATCACCGCGTAGCCGGCTTCGGCGAACTGGTCGCAGACGAACCGCATATGATTGTTGACGCCGAAGATTTCCTGGATGACGACCAGCCCGCCTTTGGCATTTTCGGGGCCGGCGCGATAGGCGCCGAGACCGTGTCCGTCGGCCGCGGTCAACTTGATCATCTGTCCCATTCCGTCGCTCCTTCGCTCGTGGCACGGTGTTGCCATGGGAGAGGTCATCAGTCTACGCAGGGTGCGCAAAGCCAAGGCGCGGGCCGAACAGGCGGCCGTGGCCGACGCCAACCGCGCCCGCCACGGCCGCACGCTGGCCGAACGCGAGCTCGACCGCCTCGGCGCGGAGCAGGCAGCCAATCGCTTGGATGGCGCTCGCCTATCGGAAGACGACCCCTCGGCCAGCCCCTGAGGGAGGCAAACGCCTGGAGCGTCGGTTCTCCCGCCTCCCTCCAGGGGTAGGAGGGGTCAGATCCCGGCGGGCAGCGTCTTGCTGGAGATGTCGTGGAAGGCGCCGAAGACCGGGTCCCATTCCGTGATGACCAGATCGACGACTAGGTCCTCGACCGCGAACGGGTCGTTGGCCACGATCGTCTTGACCCTGGCCCGATCATCATCACGGTGAAAACCGCCATTTGAACGCCTCTAGCTAACGCCCCACATATGCACCAGGAAGCAAGCACCGAGCACCACGCCGGATTGCAGCACCAGGGCTACGATGTTTCGCAAGTAGAGTTTTCCGACCGCTGGCCGGCTGGCCTTGGCTGATTGGGGTTGGGGCATTCGTCTCGTCCTTTGTCGCTGGGCAACTCGCCCACACGCTATCTGGCCCAGGACGATCCATTCCGAAACAGCCGAGATACCGTATCATCCATACTGGCGGCGCATAGGTTAGCGCGGCGGTAGGAAGTCGACTTCGTGCAGTGCCGCGAGCCGCACGACCTCCGCCGGGTCGCTGACCTGGTCGATCGCGGCGAACAGTTCCCACAGGCTTCGGGAAGGGGCGACGCCGAACAGGGTGCGCGCCACGGCGCCGGACCGGTTGTAGATCGCGTGCGGTACGCCGCGCGCCAGCCGCACCACGTCGCCGGGGTTGCCGTTGGTTTCCTCGCCATCCATCCAGAAGTCCAGCCGGCCTTCCACGATGTGGAGGAACTCGTCTTGCGTCGGGTGGATGTGCGGCGGGACGAAGCTGCGCGGGGGCAGGATCGCGTCCCACAGGAAGACGTCCGCATTGTGCAGCTTGGGCACGTAGGTCTGCCCCAATATGTCCCAGACGATGCCGTCGATCCCGCTGCCTGCCAACATCACGCCGGACTGAACTGTGGCCATCGTTCCATCGCCTTCGCTTGGTGTTACCACACAAGCTAGCGGCCCAGGTGGCCGGGAGCGAGGGTTCATGATCGACTTGGTCCAACGGGCACGGGCTGCCTGATGCCGCTATCCCCCACATTCCGGCCGTCGACGGCGCACGCCGCCTTGGGCGACGTGTTCTTCGACGTCGTGGCCCCGGCGAATTTCCCCGCCACCATCCTGCGCCACCGCGACGACCGCTGGGCAAGCCGGGTCGGGCTGGACGCCTTGACCGACGCCGAGTGGCTCGCGTTCATGGGGCGGTTCCAACCGCTGCCCGGCAGCCATCCGCAGCCGCTGGCGCTGCGCTACCACGGCCACCAGTTCCGCCACTACAACCCCGGCCTCGGCGACGGCCGCGGCTTTCTGTACGCGCAGTTGCACGATCTGCAGGACGGGCGGCTGCTCGACCTCGGCACCAAGGGCAGCGGCACCACCCCGTGGTCGCGCGGCGGCGACGGGCGGCTGACGCTGAAAGGCGGCGTGCGCGAGGTGCTGGCGACCGAGATGCTGGAGGCGCAGGGCGTCTACACCTCCAAATCGCTGAGCCTGATCGAAACGGGGGAGGACCTGGTGCGCCACGACGAGCCGTCGCCCACCCGCAGCGCGGTGCTGGTGCGGCTGAACCACGGGCATATCCGCATCGGCTCGTTCCAGCGGCAGGCGGCGTTGGAGGACGCGGATGCGCTGCACCGGCTGCTGGCGTATTCCGTGCAGACCTACGTGCCGGAGGCCGCACGGGACGACGAGGCGGAGCAGGCGGTGGCGTTCCTGGCGGCGGTGTGTGCCCGCGTGGCGCGGCTGGGCGCGCAGTGGATGGCGGCCGGGTTCGTGCACGGCGTGCTGAACACCGACAACATCAACATCACCGGCGAGAGCTTCGACTACGGCCCCTGGCGCTGGCTGCCGACCTACGACCCGGCGTTCACCGCCGCCTATTTCGACGAGAGCGGCCTGTACTCCTATGGCCGCCAGCCCGAGACCTTGCAGTGGAACCTGACCCGGCTTGCCGAGTGCCTGCTGCCGTTCGCCGACAAGGAGCCGTTGATCGAGGCGCTGGGAAGCTTCGTGCCGGCTTTCCGCGCCGAATACGACGTCGCCACGCTGCGCCGCCTGGGCGTGCCGTCCGCCGGGGCGGAGGCCGATGCGGTGTTGGCGAAGGCGTGGTGGGTCGCGCTGGCGGAAAGCCAGATGCCGTTCGAGCAGGCGTTCTTCCAGGCGTTCGGCGGTGAGTTGGGCGCATCCTTCGGCGAGCACTTCGCCCCCGTGCGGGCGGCGTTGGCCGCGCGTGACTGCCCGGGCCGTCCGGATCACCCGTATTTCCACCGGCCGGCCGCGTGCAGCATGCTGATCGACGAAGTGGAGGCGATCTGGGCGCCGATCGCCGCCTCCGACGATTGGTCGGCGTTCCAAGCGAAGATCGCAGCGATCAGGGAGATGGGCCAGGCATACGCCCTCGGCATGGACCCTTAATCTTCGCCGTTCTATTGGCGTCTCCCTCTCCCGTGGAGAACGGGAGAGGGAGCCCGCGTTACCGTCTTACGCCCGCGTTACCGTCTTACGCCCAAGTTACCGTCTTACGTAGGAAACACCTTTCAGACGGTTGGTGTTGACCAGCAGTCCCGACGGCCGCCCGGCGGCGTTGCGGAGTAGCCGCACATCGAACCAGCCGCGTTGCAGGGCGCCGGGCACCCAGATGCGCACCACATCCCCTTCGACCGGCTCGACTGCCCACACGGTGCCGCGCAGCTTCGGCCCGTCGACATGCACCGCCATGCCGCCATCTTGCGCGACCACGGTCCACGTCGCCGCCATCTCGCCGCTCGCGTAGGTGCCGGGCAGGTCGGGGGGCAAGGTAGGCTTCGGACCCAGGCGGGCGAAAATGCCGACCTGGCCAGCGTCGGACTCCACCTCCAGCGTGTCGCCGCTGGTCTGCTTGAGCGCCAGCAGGATGGTGCCGTGGGTGACGGTCAACCGGCCATCCGGGCCGACGGCCGGATGCACCGTGGTGCCGCCCGCCGTGATGGCGAGCCCGGTTTCGTCCACGGCCAGATCCAGCGTCACGGTGTTGGCCCGGTCCAGCCAACGGCCGGCAATCTTCGCCAGCTCCTGCGGGCCCGGCATCGGCGGCACGGGGTGCAGTTCCGGCCGCCCCTCCGCCCAGATGTCGAGCACCCGGTGGGCAAGGGCCGCCGGGTCGATGCCGCCATTGTTCGCGATCGCGATCACGCTGCAGCCCAGGGCCGGCGCGCGCAGGAACTCGGTGCGGTAGCCGGGCCATAACCCGCCATGGCTGATCGTGGCGACGCCGCGATACACGTCCGCCCGCAAGCCGCGCAGGTACAGGCTCGGCGTGCCATTGGTGAAGGCCTCGACCTTGTGCAGGGCCGTGATCACCTGCAAGCCACCGATATGGCCTCGCCGGTGCGCCTGGTCCCACAACGCCAAATCCTCCACGCACGAGACCAGGCCGCCCTCGCCCCCGATCGGGAAGGCCGACACCGCGCGTTGGTAGCCGCCCTCGCGGGGCAGGTAGCCGGTGGCGAGGCCGGGCACCGGCGTGCGGGTATCCGGGGCGTGGCAGGTGCGGGTCATGCCCAGGGGCGCGAAGATACGACGCTCCAGGAACGCGGCCAGCGTTTCGCCGGACACGCGCTCCACGATCCGGCCGAGCAGCAGGAAGTTGCTGTTACTGTACAAGAACCGGCTGCCCGGCGCGAAATTCAGGATGCGCTGGCGGTCCATCCCCTCCAGCAGGTCCTCCGTCGTCACCGCGAGGCTGAGGTCCACGCCGCCTTGCCGCATGATCTCCAGCATGTCGCGCAGGCCGCTGCTGTTGTGCATCATGTGGTCGAGCGTCACCGGAGGCTCGAAGTGCGGCAGTTCCGGCAGATGCTGCTGGATCGGGTCGGTGACCTTCAACCGGCCCTCGGCGGCCAGCATCAGGATGGCAGCGCAGGTGAACTGCTTGCTGACGGAGGCGATGCGGAAGCACGTCTCGGGCCCGATCGGCACGCCGAGTTCCACGCTGGCCAGCCCGGCGCTCTCGCGCAGCACGAGCGAACCATCCTGCACCACGCCCAGGGTTACGCCCGGCGTATCGCGCCAGGGCGCCAGCACGGCCGCAATGCGGCGGCGCGCGCCCAGGCGGTCCAATGTTTCGGTCATGCCGGCTTTCCTCCCCGCGGCCACCCGTGCCACGATCGGCGGATGGCACGGCACACCTTCTTCTGCATCGACGCCCATACCTGCGGCAACCCGGTGCGGGTGGTCGCGGGCGGCGGCCCCATCCTTCCGAACGTCCCGATGGCGGAGAAACGCCAAATCTTCATGCAGCAGCACGACTGGGTGCGCCGCGCCCTGATGTTCGAGCCGCGCGGGCACGACGTGATGTCCGGCTCCATCCTGTATCCGCCCACGCGCGAGGATTGCGAGCTGGGCGTGCTGTATATCGAGGTCAGCGGCTGCCTGCCGATGTGCGGCCATGGCACCATCGGCACCGTCACCGTCGCGATCGAGGAGGGGCTGGTGGTGCCCCGCACCCCCGGCCGCTTCGCCATCGAGGCGCCGGCTGGCCGGGTCGAGGTCGAGTACGTGCAGGAGGGCCAGTATGTCGAGCAGGTCCGGCTGCACAATGTCCCCGCCTACCTGCACGCGGCCGACGTGCCGATCACCGTCCCCGGCCTGGGCGAGCTGCGCATCGACGTCGCCTACGGCGGTAACTTCTACGCCATCATCGAGCCGCAACCCGGCTGGCCCGGCCTCGATGCGGCGAGCGCCGGCGACCTGATCCGCTGGAGCCCCGCCGTGCGCCGCGCCGCGCAGGAAGCCGTCGCCCCCGTGCATCCGGAGGACGACCGCATCCGCGACGTCACCCACATCCAGTGGTGCGGCCCGGCGCGCAACAAACGCGCCCACGCCCGCAACGCCGTGTTCTATGGCGACGCCGCGATCGACCGCTCGCCCTGCGGCACCGGCTCGTCCGCCCGCATGGCGCAACTGGTGGCGCGGGGGCGGCTGGCCGTGGGTGAGGAGTTCATCCACGAGAGCATCATCGGCAGCCTGTTCGACTGCCGGGTCGAGAGCGCGGCCCATGTCGGCAACCGCGACGCGATCAACCCGAGCGTCGCCGGTTGGGCACGGATCACCGGCCACAACACCATCTTCGTCGACGACCGGGACCCGTTCGCGCACGGCTTCGTCGTTGGGTAGGGCCAGCGCCTGAACGGCTGGCCAAGGGCAACCCTCGTCATCAGACGCCGAATCCGCTCGCCAATTGCATACGTCCGTGTTCTTATCGCGCCGGTAACAGACGCGTGAGGGTAGTATGCAGCCTGGCTGGGCCGAACCCCCCGTCCCGAGTCGCCCGTTCGGCAGCACCGGACCACAAGGGCACCGCGGCCGCATGCGGGCCCGCCTGCTCTCCGGCGGGCCGGATGGGCTGGCCGATTACGAGCTGGTGGAGATGCTGCTGTTCCTCGGCGTGCCCCGCCGGGACACCAAGCCGTTCGCGAAGGCGCTGATCAACCGCTTCGGCAACCTGTTGCACACCCTGTCCGCCACGCCGCCGGCGCTGTCGGACGCCGGGCTGAACGGCGAGAGCCTGCGGGTTTGGGACCTGGTGCAGGAGGCCGGGGCGCGGCTGGCCCGGGCGGAGACCATCTCCCGCCCGCTGCTGAATACGCCCGAGCGTTTGCTGGACTACCTCGACGTGCCGCGCCGCGTGGCTCGGCCAGCGCATTTGGCGGGGCTGTTCCTGAATAATCGCAACCAGTTGTTGGCCGACGAGGCGTGGACCGGCAATGACGCGGCCAGCGGCGTGGTGCAGCACCTGGCCCGGCGCGCCATCCACCTCCACGCCACGGCCGTCGTGCTGGTGCGCAGCCGCCCCGGCACGCGCCCGGGCTGCGTGCCGGCGGACAAGGAGCTGGTCCGCGACTGCCACCGGGCCGGCAAGGCACTGTCGCTGGTGCTGCACGACCATTTGGTGATCGGGCAGGGCGCACCGTTCAGCTTCCGCGAGTTCCACCTGCTGTGATGGATGGCATGCCGCCGGGCTTTGCCGATGGCCAGATCGTCCGGTGGCTGCCGCCCGCCGAGGCCCCCCCACTGCGCCACAACGCGCCGGACGAAGCGTTGCTCGCCGACCTGCTATCCCTGGTGTTGTTCTCGGACGCGGCGGCGGTGGCTGCCCGCGCCGTCCTGCGCTTCGGCAGCTTCGCCGGTGTGCTGGCGGCGGCGGAGCGCGACCTGCGCAGCATCCGGGGGCTGGGCACCCAGGGCATCGCCGCCGTCAAGCTCGTGCACGCCGCCGCCGTGCGCCTCGCCCGCGCCGGGGTGATCGGCCGCCCGGTGCTGGACGGGTGGGACGGGATGATCGCCTACTTGATGGCGGTGATGGCCCGCGAGCGGATCGAGCAGTTCCGCATCCTGTTCCTGGACGCCGAGGGCCGCCTGCGCGCCGACGAGGCCCAGGCCAGGGGCACCGTGAACCACACCCCGGTCTACCCGCGCGAGGTGGTGCGGCGCGCGCTCGAACTGGACGCCGCCGCCGTGATCCTGGTGCACAACCACCCGAGCGGCGACCCGGCGGCTTCCATGGAGGACATGGAAATGACCGACCGCATCCGCGAGGCAGCGTCCGCGGTCGGCGTGACGGTACGGGACCACGTGATCATCGGCAACGGGCGGTGGCTGAGCTTTCAGCAGGAGGGTCTGCTATAGTGTATGCTGCGCCAGCTAGGCCGATAGGGTGTCATGGACAGCGATGTGGTGCAGTCAGCGCCATAAGGCACCGGGCTGATCGTCCTCCTGTTCCTGGCCGGCGAATCGCTCCCGGCGGGGCTCAGGGGTCACCCACTGAGCGGTGGATCGACGGGTCACCGCGATCTGCATATCCAGCCCGACTGGATCCTGATCTATGCGGTCATCGGTGATGAACTGCACCTCGCCCGGACCGGCACCCACTCGGACCTGTTCGACTGACGCTCCCCCGCTTGACCAACCCCGTCACCCAAGCCACTTAACGATCTGTCGGTTCAGCCCGTACCGAGGGATCACCAAGCGTCGCCATGTCAACCCGCGTCCTGATCGATCATCGCGCCGGCGGCGTCATCCAGGTGACGGAGCCGGCTTCCACCGTGCGGCATCCCGAGAAAGTCGGCCGCCCCAGCACGACGGCCCTGCGCAAGCCCGACTGGATCCGCGTGCGTGCGCCGAACCATCCCACCTACCACGAGACCCGCGCCCTGATGCGCGAGAACAAGCTCGTCACGGTGTGCGAGGAAGCCGCCTGCCCCAACATCGGCGAGTGCTGGTCGCAGCGCCACGCCACCATGATGATCATGGGCGACACCTGCACCCGCGCCTGCGCGTTCTGCAACGTCGCCACCGGCCAGCCGGACGCGCTCGATGCGTCCGAGCCGGGCCGGGTCGCCGATGCTGTGGCCAAGCTCGGCCTGCGGCACGTTGTGATCACCTCGGTCGACCGGGACGATCTCACGGATGGCGGCGCGGCCCACATCGCCGCCGTGATCCGCGCCATTCGCAATGCAGCGCCCGACACCACGATCGAGGTGCTGACGCCGGACTTCCTGCGCAAGCCGGGCGCGGCCGAGATGGTCGTCGCCGCCAAGCCGGACGTCTTCAACCACAATCTGGAAACCGTGCCCCGGCTGTATCCCACGATCCGGCCCGGCGCACGCTACTTCCAGTCGCTCCGCCTGCTCGACCACGTGAAGACGCTGGACCCGACGATCTTTACCAAGTCCGGCCTGATGGTCGGGCTCGGGGAGGCCAAGGGCGAGATCATGCAGGTCATGGACGACATGCGCATGGCCGACATCGACTTCCTCACCCTCGGCCAATACCTGCAGCCCACGCCGAAGCACGCCGCGGTGGACCGGTTCGTCACCCCGGACGAGTTCGCCAGCTATGCCAGCCTGGCACGCGCCAAGGGCTTCCTGATGGTGTCGGCGACGCCGCTCACCCGGTCCTCCTACCACGCCGACAGCGACTTCGCGGCCTTGCGGGCGGCCCGCCTGAGCGCCCGTTAGGTGCCGACCCACGCCGAACACAAGCTGGTGCCGTATACCGCCGAACAGATGTTCGACCTGGTCGCCGACGTCGGCAAATACCACAGCTTCCTGCCCTGGTGCGCCGCCTCCCGCGTGCGCACGCGGACCGAGACCGAGCTGGTGGCCGATCTCACCATCGGCTTCGGCCCGTTTCGCGAGAGCTTCACCAGCCGGGTCGCGCTCGACAAGCCCAAGACCGTGAACGTGAAATACGAGAACGGCCCGTTCCGCTACCTCAACAACCAATGGACGTTCACGCCGGCGCCGAATGGCTGCCGGGTGGATTTCTTCGTCGATTTCGAATTCAAGAGCCGGATGCTGCAGGCAGCGATCGGCGTCGTGTTCAACCAGGCGGTGCAAGCGATGGTCAATGCGTTCCTCAAGCGCGCGCGCGACGTGTATGGCCGAGCGCCCGCCCCCGTGTCTGCCACCCCCATGTCGGTAAAAGGCTGATGACGTTCGCTCCGCCGCCGTTCAAGTCGCCGGTCCCGGTTCGGGTCAACCTGTTCTCCGACACCCAGACCCGCCCCACGCGCGCGATGAAGGCCGCCATGATGGAGGCGGAGGTCGGCGACGAGCAGCACGGCGACGATCCCACCATCAACGCGCTGTGCGAGCGCATGGCCGCGCTGATGGGCAAGCAAGCCGCCATGTTCCTGCCCACCGGAACCATGTGCAACCAGATCGCCATCCTCGGCCACTGCCGGCCCGGCGACGAGATCCTCGCCCATCACACCGCCCATATCCTGACCAGCGAGGGCGGTGGCCCGGGTGCGCTCGCCGGCGCCATGATCTTCGGCCTGCCGGGTGAGCACGGCCAGTTTTCCGCCGACGCCGTGCGGGAGGCGATCCGCCCGAAATCCCGCTACTCCCCGCCGCAGGCGATGCTCGAGGTCGAGCAGACCGCCAACATGGGCGGCGGTGCGATCTGGCCGGTGGACGAACTGAACGCCGTTGCCGCCGTGGCGCACGAGAACGGCCTCGCCACCCACATGGACGGCGCGCGGCTGATGAACGCGGTCGTTGCCAGCGGCGTCCCCGCGGCGGAGATGGTGGCCAGCTACGACACCGTTTGGCTCGATTTCACCAAGGGTCTCGGCGCGCCGCTCGGGGCGGTGCTGTGCGGCACCACCGAGTTCATCGGCGCGGCCTGGCGGTGGAAGCAGCGCATGGGCGGCTCGCTGCGCCAGGGTGGCATCTGCGCCGCCGCCTGCCTGTATGCGCTGGACAACAACATCGACCGTTTGGCCGAGGACCACGCCAACGCGCGCGAGCTCGCCCGCGGACTGGCCCAGGTGCCGGGCCTGTCGGTGGCGATGCCGGAGACGAACCTGGTCTACATCGATACCTCGGCCTCCGGCATGGATGCGACCCAACTCGCCGAGCGTGCGGCCCACCAAGGCGTGCTGATCTCCGTCATGGGCAAGCACAAGGCCCGCGCCTGCACCCATCTGGACGTGTCGGCCGAGCAGGTCGCCGAGGCGGCCGCCGTGATCCGAGCCATCGCCGCCTGAGCCGCGCCGTCGTTGCAGCCGCCGACCGAAGGAGCCGCCATCATGCGTCTAACAGCAATTGCCGCCGCTTTCGTCGTGCTTGCCGGGTCCGCTTGGGCGCAAGCCCCGCTGACCGGGACGACCGGCCCGCTCGGGACGCCGAACGCCACCGGCACGGGCTCGGGCACCGAACAGGTGGCACCGCCCGCCACCAGCACGACCACGCCCCGCCGTCGCGGCCGGTCGCTGCAAGACCGCTTCGACGCCGCCAACGTCACGCATGACGGTCATCTGACGCTGGAGCAGGCGCGGTCCAAAATGCCGTCGGTGGCGCGGGACTTCGCGGCGATCGACACCGACAACAAGGGTTACGTCACGATCGACCAGATCCGCGACCATGCGAGGACGGCCCGGGCTGCCCGCCGGGCTGCCGCCCACACCGCCCCGGCGCAATGACGTGCCGGACTGGGTCGTCGAGGCCGGCACAGCCGAGGCCGTCGCGTTCCGCCTGCTGGAGAAAGTGCTCCCGCTGATGCCATCGCCGCACAAGAAGGAAGAGGTTCTCAAGCTCTATGCCGAGTGCCTCGCCACTGTGCGCGGGCCTGTGGCCGAGGACTTGCTGGCAGCGCTGAACTTCGAGGATTAGCACGACCGAAGACGAGTACCACTGATGTAGGGTGGGCATTCAGCCCGCCACCTTGCATCGTCTGGTATCCCGAATTACGCCTCAGTCCATCTCTGCCGGCGCGCGATCCCGCCTGGAATGGCCCAGTGCCGTCGCGACGGATGTAGCAAGGTCCGCCAAGCGGAACGGTTTGCGCAAAACCGGCATCGCTGCAAGTTCGCCCTGGAGCGCATTGGTATCGGCATACCCGGTCGAGAACAGGATCGGCAGAGTCGGATGGTGGAAGCGCGCAGCCAGCGCCACCTCTGCCCCCGACATCCCAGGCATGACGTAGTCCACGATCATGACATGCGGACACGGCTGTGCCAGCAGCAGATCCAGCCCGGCCCGGCCATGTGGGGCCTCCAGCACGCGGTAGCCGAGCGTCCTCAGCATCTCCACCAACGCGCCGCGAACCGCCGGGTCATCGTCCACGACGAGGATGATGTCCGACGAACGACCCAGCGGGACGGCAGCAGAATGCTCTGGCCCAGCCCGGCTGGCGACTTCGCCCGGTGCTTGCTCCAGCAACGGAAGCATTAGCCGCACGGTGGTGCCGCGGCCGGGTTCGCTCTCGATGGTGGCGGAGCCGCCGGACTGGTTCGCGATGCCGTAGACCTGCGCCAAGCCGAGACCGGTGCCCTTGCCGACATCCTTGGTGGTGAAGAACGGCTCGAACGCGCGGTCCACGACGTCGGGAGACATGCCGGTCCCGGTGTCGGCCACCGCTAGGCTGGCCATCCTGCGGCCGTCCGGCTGCGTGATGCTCACCGACACGGCCAAGTGGCCGCCTTCCGGCATCGCGTCCCGCGCATTGATGGCGAGGTTCAGGAGCGCCAACTCGAGTTGGTTCGCGTCCGCTACTGCCCAGACCGGCTCCCGGGCCGGCACGCAGTGCAACTCGATGACCGCCCCGATCGAGTGGCTCAGCAGGTCTTGCATGCCGGTCACCAAGGCGTTCAGGTCGACCGGCGCCAAATCCAATTGCTGCGTGCGCGAGAAGGCCAGCAATTGGGCCGTGAGCTTGGCGCCGCGACGAGTGGCGTCGACCGCCGCGACCGCCAACCGGCGGACCTGCTCGTCAGCGGTGCGACGCATGATCAGCTCCAGCCCTCCGAGGACTGCGGAGAGCAGATTGTTGAAATCGTGCGCAATCCCGCCAGTGAGCTGGCCGATCGCCTCCATCTTCTGGCTCTGCCGCAGCGCAGTCTCGGCCCGGTTCCGCTCCAGCATCTCCTGCCGCAGGCGGGCGTTGGCTCGTTCCAGCGCCGCAGTGCGGGCGCTGACGAGGCTCTCCAGTTCGGCCCGGTGCTGCAGCAGTTCCGCCTGGGTCTCGTGCAGGGCCGCCTCGCGCCGGGTCCGTTCCTCCAAATGGGCGCGAGCCTGGTATTGGCGGTCCCGCGTGCGGAGCGCCGACTGCACCATCGACAACAGGGTCGTTGGGTGGAACGGGCGCTCGAGAAAGGTCACGTTGCCCAGCAGCCCGGTGTAACGGGTCGCCGCAACGATGCGGTCGGACTGATTCTGCGACGCGAACACGACGAACGGAAGGTCGGACCAAGCCGGCTGGTCGGCGATGACGGCGACCAGAGGGCGCAAATCGGTCGTCCGCAGGGCTTCCTCGGTGACCAGCACCACGGCACACCCTTCGCGGATGACGGCCGCAAGGTCCGAGATGTCGCGGCAGGCCAGGCTGGCGAGACCGGCTTCGGCCATCAGGGCGACCGCGACCGCAGCGTCGCGGCCTGCTGGGGCGAGGACGAGCGCCCGGCGCTCGATTTCGGCCGACCCGGCGTTCACACTTATGGGCCGTGTCCCAGCATTTCGAGCCCGGCTGGCCCGGCGTAGGTCGGCGTGCCGCGAAGAATGCCCTGGAAGTGCCGCAACGGCGCACCGACCTCGATACCGGCAGCCGTCACCCGCAGTTCCCGGATGGTGTCCTCATGCGGCCCAGAGCGCTTTTTGATGATCGAGACTGCGCGCCGCACCTCCCCACTGGCCTCAAAGAAGCGCAGCAGGATCACCGCGTCGGCGAGGTAGGTCACGTCCACCGGCGAGCGCATGTCGCCGGTCACGCCCTGCTGCGCCATGGTCAGCAGGGACACCACCCCGCGCCGGCCGAGATAGCTCAGCAGTTCGTGCATGTGCAGCATCAGGAACTGCTCTTCCGGCATCGCGGCGTTGTAGCCGTTGAGGCTGTCGATCACGACAGTGGTGGCGCCCCCGATCTCCACCACGTGGCGCACGCGATGGGCGAACTCTCCGGGCGAGAGTTCTGCCGGGTCGATCTGCTGCAGAACGAGGTGGCCGCTGGCCTGCATTGCGCCCAGGTCCAGCCCGATACCGGCGGCGCGGATCACCAGCATCCGGATGTCCTCGTCGAGAACGAACATTGCGGCGCGCCGGCCATCGCGCACGGCGGCGGCGGCGAATACGAGCGCCATCAGCGTCTTGCCAGTACCGGACGGACCGATCAGGAGGGTGCTGGTGCCGCGGTCCAGGCCACCGCCGAGCAGTTCGTCTAGCGTCGCAATGCCGCTCTGCAGCCGTCCGTCCGGGAAGGGCCCGAAGTGCTCCGACGCGACCAGGCGGGGAAAGACGCGAACGCCACCCTCGACGATGGCGAAGTCGTGGTAGCCGCCGCGGTAGGCTTGCCCGCGCAGCTTGGTCACGCGCATGCGGCGGCGATCGGAGCCGTAGAGCGGCGACAATTCCTCCAGGTGCAGCACGCCGTGGGCGATGCTGTGCACGGTGCGTTCCGACAACTCCGCCGTCATGTCGTCCAGCAGGAGGGCCGTGCAGTCGTGGCGAGACAGGAAGTGCTTGAGCCCCAGCATCTGACGGCGGTAGCGCAACGAGGATTGGGCGAGCAGGCGGATCTCCGACAGGCTATCCACGACAACCCGGCTCGGCTTCAGGCGCCCGACGATGTCGAAAACGGCCCGCGTGGTTTCCCCGAGTTCGAGATCGGAGGAATACAGCAAGCTTTGCTGCTGGGCCTCGTCGAGCAGGCTTTCGGGCGGCACCAACTCGCAGATGGTGATCCCGTCCAGCACCCAATTATGCGCGCGCGCCGTGGCCCGTAGTTCCTCCTCCGTCTCCGAAAGCGTGATGTACAGCGCCGGCTCGCCCGAGCGCACGCCCTCGATGAGGAATTGCACCGCCATCGTGGTCTTGCCGGTCCCGGGATTGCCTTCGACGAGGTAGAGGCGGTTACGCTCGATCCCGCCGTTCAGGATGCTGTCCAAGCCCTCGATCCCGAACTTCGCTTTGGTCCTCTCCCCCTGCATGGGGTCGGCCGTTGGCCGTGCTGCTCCGTCGTCATTTTTTTCGCGTAGGATGCCCGTCATGATCGATGAACGCACGCCGGCGCAGGTTGTTGAGGCCGAACACCCGAATCAGTGGCAGAAGCTCGTTCACCGCTTCGCGACCGTCGGCTCGACGATGGACGCGGCTCGCACCCTGGTCGCGGACGGCGCCCCCCATGGCAGTGTCGTGTTGGCCGAACAGCAAGCCGCCGGGCGTGGTCGGGGCGGGCGCGTCTGGGCCAGCCCGCCGGGCAACCTGCACGCGACCTTTATACTACGGCCCGGCGGGTCGCCGCAGCACGCGCCGCAACTCGCCTTCGTGGTGGCGGTGGCCGTCGCACGGGCGGTGGATGCCTTGGCCGGCCCGCCAACCGCGTTGAAATGGCCGAACGACGTCATGCGCGACGGCGCCAAGCTCGCGGGCATCCTGCTCGAGCGGCTCGACGACGACGCCGTACTGGCCGGGATCGGCATGAATGTGCGCCACCATCCGCCCGGCATGCCCTATCCGGTCACCAGCCTGGCGGCCCTCGGCTGCGACACCACGCCCGAGTCGGTGCTGGCGGCCATCCAGCGCGCGCTGCAGGGCGAGTGGACGATCTGGCGCGACCACGGCTTTGCCCGCGTGCGGGAGCGTTGGCTCGAGCGCGGCCCGGCAATCGGCACGATTTTACGCGTACAACTCGGCCCGGACACGATCGACGGGGCGTTCGCCGGGCTGCGCGACGACGGCGCCTTGCTGCTGCAGACGCCGACGGGCCGGCGCGCGATCGTCGCCGGCGACGTGCAGCCGATCGTCGCTCGCGACGTGCAGCCGATCGTCGCGGGCGACGTGCAGCCTTGCGCCACGCCGCCCGACGTGGCCAAAACCAGCGCATGCTGAAGCTACGCGTGATTCCTTGCCTGGACGTCAAGGACGGCCGGGTCGTGAAGGGTGTGAACTTCGTCTCCCTGCGGGACGCCGGCGATCCGGTCGAACAGGCCGCGGTCTACGATGCGGCGGGTGCGGACGAGCTCACCTTCCTCGACATCACCGCCAGCCACGAGAACCGCGACACGATCTACGACGTGGTCAGCCGGACCGCGGCCAGCGTGTTCCTGCCGCTGACCGTCGGCGGCGGCGTGCGCTCCACCGCGGACATGCGCAAGCTGCTGCTGGCCGGCGCGGACAAATGCAGCATGAACTCGGCCGCCATCGCACGCCCGGCGCTGATCGCGGAGGCGGCGGAGAAGTTCGGCAGCCAATGCGTGGTGGTCGCGGTGGACGCGCGCATGGTCGCGCCGGGCCGGTGGGAAGTGTTCACCCATGGCGGCCGCAACCCGGCCGGCCTCGATGCGGTGGAGTGGTGCAAGCAGGCGGCGAGCCTGGGCGCGGGCGAGATCCTGCTCACCAGCATGGACCGTGACGGCACCGGCCGCGGCTTCGACCTCGATTTGCTGCATGCCGTGTGCGGGGCGGTGCGCCTGCCCGTGGTCGCTTCGGGCGGCGTGGGAAGCGTCGAGCATTTCGTCGAAGGGGCACGGGCCGGCGCCACGGGGTTGCTTGCCGCCTCGGTGTTCCATTTCGGCGCGCTGACGATCCCAGGGGTTAAACGAGCGTTGTCGGAGGCCGGCCTGCCGGTGCGCCTGCCCCGCGGGCACGAGGATCTGTGATGGCGAAGAAGGTCGAGAAATTGCGGGCGGCCCTGAAGCGCCCCGGGCCAAAAGCTGGCGACGACCTGCCGGCTCTCGAGGGTCCGTCGGGTGCCGTGCTGGACCGTCTGTGGTCCGTGATCCTGAAGCGCCGGTCGGCCGACCCGTCGGTCAGCCACTCGGCCAGGCTGCTCAGCCGCGGTACCGCGAAGGTCGCGCAGAAGTTCGGCGAGGAATCGGTCGAATGCCTGATCGAGGCCGTGGGCGGCAACCCGCAGGCGCTCGTGGCCGAAAGCGCCGACGTGCTGTACCACCTCCTCGTCCTGTGGGTGTCGTGCGGCGTGGAGCCGGCGATGATCTGGGCCGAGCTGGAGCGGCGCGAGGGCGTGTCTGGCGTCGCCGAGAAGGCGGCCCGGTCGCTGCCGTTGCTGCAGGGCGGGCGCACCCGCAAAATTCCGTAACAGGGGAGTGAGCCATGCCGGTGAGCGGACTAGGCCCATACGACGACAATAATATCTTTGCCCGGGTGTTGCGCGGCGAAATCCCGTCCCGCCGCGTCTACGAGGACGAGTGGGCGGTCGCATTCCACGACATCTCGCCCCAGGCGACGGTGCATGTTCTGGTCATTCCACGGGGCCGCTGGGTGTCCATGGCCGACTTCAGTTCCGGCGCGTCAGACGCTGAAATCGTTGGATTTTTCCGCGCCGTGGGCCAGGTCGCGCGGCAGTTGGGGTTGGAGCAGCCGGGCTACCGGGCGCTCGCCAACGTGGGTGGGCATGGCGGCCAGGAGGTGCCGCATTTCCACGTGCACCTGTTCGGCGGCCAGCCGCTATCGGGCCGCATGGTCACCCCTCGCGAGGGCTGATCGCTAACCTTTTATTGCGGTTCATCTGTGATGCTCGCTCCAGTTGGGCGGGACACGCGATGAGTTCTTCGACGATTGAAACCACTGCGATACCGGAGCAGGCTCTGCGCCTCCTGGTGGAGGCGGCACCCGACATGATGGTGCTGCTTCAGCCGGATGGCCGTTGCCGCCACGTGTCACCGGCCAGCATGTCGCTGCTGGGTCATGCGCCCGGCGCGCTATCGGGCACCGACCTGCGGGACCTGGTGATCGAGGACGATCAGCACGCGGTTGGCGATCTGCTGGACCGGCTGGGTGCCGGGGAGCGCTGCGCCACCGTGTCGCTTCGGGTGCGCCGCAACGGCGGTGGCTGGGTCTGGATGGAGGGCAATGCCAGGCGTGTTCCCGCCGGTGCCGGGGCTGTGCTCGCCCTGCGCGACATCACCGCCCGCAAGGAGGGGGAGGCAGTGCTGGAGGAAGCCAACAGCCTGCTCCGCCGCCGCGCCAGCGAGGACCCGGCGACCGGCCTCGCCAATCGCGGCCACTTCATCGCCGGCCTGGAACGCGAACTTCGCCGGGCCCGGCGCGACGGCGTCGGCCTTTCGGTGCTCGCAGTCGAGGTCGAGGCGTTCAGCCTTCTCGGCGAGCTCTACGGTCACGACCCGGCGGAGGAAACCGTCTGCAAGGTTGCCGAAACGCTGCGCTGCGTCATGCGCCGGCCGGGGGACATCGGCGGCCGGCTGAGCGGCGGCGTGCTCGGCCTGATGTTGCCCGCCACGGTGACAGGCGGCGCGGCGGAGGTCGCCAGCCGGCTGGTGGAAGGGGTGGACGAACTCCGATTGGAGCACGCAGGCGTTCCGGGCGGGCTGCTGAGCGTCAAGATCGGCGTGGTGTACTCGCTCCCGAACAGCGGGTCCGCCGAACTCGTGAACGCGGCGGAACAGGCGGCCCGAAAGAGCCGGCAGCCTGACCGCGGCGAACCGTAGCGTGGGCTTCAGCCCACCACCCGCAACGAGGTGGCGGGCTGAAGCCCCCCTACATCATGCCTGACAGAATGGAGTTGCTTTTCGGGAACGCTCTACTGGCTCGCGTCGAGACAGCATTTCTTGAACTTTTTGCCGCTTCCGCATGGGCAGGGATCGTTGCGGCCGACATTGCGCAACGGATTGCGGACGGGTTCTGCAACGACGTAGCCCGGTGCATCGTCGAACTCGGACTCCTCGTTCAAGGCCTGGAGGTGCTCGATCGCGTTGCCGAGCGGCTGCACCCCGTCCCAGATCGGGCTCGAGAAATCAGTGGGGTTCTGTTGCGAGTCGCGGAGGTGCTCCCAGAAATCGACGGACGTCATGAGGTTGGAGGCGATGAAGTCCCGGCTGATCGCCGCTTCCACGGCGCCCGACAACCCGGCGAAGCCAAGTGCGGCAACGGCCCGGGCATAGCCGAACCAGACGAAGTGCTCTTCCGCGGGTCGAAGCCGGGCCGGCAGGGCGGCCAGATAATCGTAGACCTGCCGCTCTGGCAGGCGCTCGGTTCGGGCGAGATAGGCCAGCACCAGGAGGGCGTCGCCCCGTGCCAATTCATCCGCAGCTTCATCCTCGATCAGCTGGTGCAGCGGCGCCGGGTCACCGCCGAATGTGCTCACGAGGATGAGCGGGTAGGAGATCGTCGCGGCAGCGTCGCCCAGCACCGACGCGAACCGGTCCGGGTCGCGGGCCAGCGCGCAGAGATCGGGGAAGCTGGCGGTGTCCGCCTTCTCGCCGATCAGGTGCACGAGGGTGAACAGCGCACTTTCGGTCTGTTCCGACAAATCCTGGCCGCCGACATAGCCGTGCAGCATCTCCCGGCAGCGCGGGCCGTATTCGTCCCACCCATCCAAGATGGCTTGCGCCGCGGGCTCCGGCAGTTCGTCGGCGACCACGATGGCCGCGATCAGGGCGTCGAAGGTCATGATCTACTCCCCAGCAATCGGGTCCAAAATCCCCCGGCCTCGCGCTTGCCATGCACCACGTGCGGCGTGCGTGCGGGCGGCCGAAGCGCGCTGCTCAGAAGATGGCGGCCCGTGTCCGCCGCCGAAATGCGGGCGCGCTCGAACGCCGCGATCCGGGACACTGCGTCGTCCAGACCCGGCCCTAGTGCGTCGATCGTGCCGGCAGCCTCCGTCAGCAATCCCGCCCGGCGCTGGATGTCGGCCAGCCGCAGCGCCGCCTCGGCGTCGGCCGGATGTGGCCAGTGCTCGGCGGCCCGGCGGCGGAGGTCCAATGCGTCGCGCCCCCCGTCCTCCGCGTCCCAGGCAGCCTGCAACAGCGCCTCCGCCTCATCCGGCGTTCCCTCCACCAACGCGGCCCAGCGCAGGAACGGCGAGGCCAGCCGGCGATAGCTTTCCGTCGCTACGATGCCCCGAGCGGCTTCGGGCAGGGCGGCAAGGTCGGGGGCGCAGGCGCGGCAGCCGCGGCAGGACAGCACCCAGCGCCGCAGGGTGGAGCGCGTCGGCTCGCCGGGCCGGCCATCCAGGTCGGGAGAGCCCTCCTGCGCCGGGGCCCGGAACGGCGGCGGGGCAGGCGTTCCGCAAAGGGCGCAAGCAGACATGCTGCTGCTTAGCCCGCCTGTTATTCGCGGACCAGCACCCGGTCCACCACGAACGATGACAATCCGCCCGCCACGAAGTCCCGCCGCAGCGCCGCCTCGTCGTAGTCGTGCTCCACCCATTGGAGGAACGGCACCCGGCCCTCGGCTTCGGCGGCGTAGCGCACGAAGAATGCGTCCAGGATGCCGGTGCGGGAGCGGCGCCAGTGCCCGAACCGCCACGACAACTGGGCGAGCGCATCCTGGCTGCTGCCGCCCTCGAACAGCACTGCCAACCCCGACGCAAGTCCGGCCCGGTCCGCGCCCGACTTGCAGTGCATCAGGGCCGGCGTGTCGAGCGAGCGGTAGATGTCGGCGAACCGCAGGATCCGGTCGCGGTGCGGTGCGCCGCGGCTCTCGAAGGCCATGTCGATATGCTTGAGGCCGAGATCGGCGGCAGCCTGGCGAGACAGGGCGTCGGATCCGCACTGCCGGTGGCCGCGAAGGTTGATCAGCGTGTGCAGGCCGAATTTCCGCTTGGCCGCCGCCAGCCGGGCGGGCGTGGGATGGTTCGAGCGATACAGCTTACAGGGAACCACCTCGGCCAGATTGTCCCACAGGACGCGGAATACGGCGTGATCGATCAGCAGCGAGTCGCGCCAGGCGGCCGCCCGATCCCGCCGGGCGGCCAAGTCTCCGGAAAACGCCATGGATGCCCCGCGTGCGGGTCAGCCCGCCCGTTCGACGAGCATCTGCTTGATCTCGGCGATCGCCTTCGCCGGGTTCAGGCCCTTCGGGCAGGTCTTGGTGCAGTTCATGATCGTCCGGCAGGCGTACAGCTTGAACGGATCCTCGAGCGCATCGAGGCGCTGGCCGGTGTATTCGTCGCGGCTGTCGGCGATCCAGCGATAGGCGGCCAGCAGAGTGGCCGGGCCGAGATAGCGGTCGCCGTTCCACCAGTAGGACGGGCAGGACGTCGTGCAGCAGAAGCACAGGATGCACTCCCACATGCCGTCCAGCTTGTGACGCTCCGGAACGCTCTGGCGGCGTTCGGCATCGGGCGGCGGCGGCGTGTCGGATTTCAGCCACGGCTCGACCGAGCGAAGCTGCGCGTAGGCGAGAGACAGGTCGGGCACGAGATCCTTGACCACGGCCATGTGCGGCAGCGGGTAGATCTTGACCGCGCCCTTCACGTCCTCGACCGGCTTGAGGCAGGCCAAGGTATTGACGCCGTCGATGTTCATCGAGCAGGACCCGCAGATGCCTTCGCGGCACGAGCGGCGGAAGGTGAGCGTCGGGTCGATGTCGTTCTTGATGTGGATCAGCGCGTCCAGCACCATGGGGCCGATCTTGTCGAGATCGACCTCGTAGGTGTCGAGCCGAGGGTTCTCGCCGTCATCGGGGTTCCACCGGTAGATCTTGAACTCGCGCACCGTCTTGGCGCCCGCGGGCGCTTTCCACGTGCGGCCGGCGGTGACGCGGCTGTTCTTCGGGAGGGTCAGTTCAACCATTCTGCGTTCTCTTACAAAAGCCGGTCAGCGCTACCGGCAACTCGATCTCGTTGGGTGAGATGCGCTTGGCATCCCACCATCGCGCAGGTGGTGGGCTGCCCGAGCGCAGCCCACCCTACGGCAGTTCCCCATTGGGGCAGAAGCACCGGCCTCAATACACCCGCTTCTTCGGCGGGAACACGCTGACCTCGTTGGTCAGCGTCTGCATCCGCACCGGCCGGTAGGACAGCCCCACGTTTCCGGTATCGTCCAAATGTGCGACCGTGTGCTTCATCCACTCGGCATCGTCGCGATCGGGGAAGTCGTCGTGCGCGTGGGCGCCACGGCTCTCGTGCCGGGCCTCGGCGCCGACCATGGTGGTCATCGCATTGGCCACCAGGTTGTCCAGTTCGAGCGCCTCGGCCAGGTCGCTGTTCCAGATCATCGAACGGTCGGTGACGCCGATATTGTCCTGCGCATCCCAGATGCCGCGCATCTTCGACACGCCCTGCTTCAGGCTGGCGCTGGTGCGGAATACGGCGGCGTGGGCCTGCATGGCGCGCTGCATCTGCTCGCGCACCTCGCCGGTCTTGGTGGTGCCGGGGTTGTGGCGCTTGCGGTCCAGCCGGTCCAACCCGTTCTCGCCGGCGCGGGCCGGGAGCGGGGCCTGCGAGGCACCCGGCTTGAGGATCTCCTGCGCACGGTGCGCCGCGGCGCGGCCGAACACGACCAGGTCCAGCAGCGAGTTGGTGCCCAGCCGGTTGGCGCCATGCACCGAGACGCAGGCCGCCTCACCGACCGCCATCAGGCCGGGCACAACGGCGTCCGGATCGGCGGCGGTCGGGCGCAGCACTTCGGTGCGGTAGTTCGTGGGAATCCCGCCCATGTTGTAGTGCACCGTCGGCAGCACCGGGATCGGGTCCTTGGTCACGTCGACGCCGGCGAACACCTTGGCGGTCTCGGAGATGCCGGGCAGCCGCTCGTTCAGCAACTCGGCGCCGAGATGCTCGATGTGCAGGTTGATGTGGTCCTTGTTCGGACCCACGCCGCGGCCCTCGTTGATCTCGATCGTCATCGAGCGGCTCACCACGTCACGGCTGGCCAGGTCCTTCGCGGTCGGCGCGTAACGCTCCATGAAGCGCTCGCCGTTGCCGTTGGTCAGGTAGCCGCCCTCGCCGCGCACGCCCTCGGTGATCAGGCAGCCGGCGGGGAAGATGCCGGTCGGGTGGAATTGCACGAATTCCATGTCCTGCACCGGCAACCCGGCGCGCATCACCATGCCGCCGCCGTCACCCGTGCAGGTGTGGGCGGAGGTGCACGACAGGTACGCGCGGCCATAGCCGCCGGTCGCCAGCACCGTGCTCTGGGCGCGGAAGCGGTGGATGCTGCCGTCCTCGAGGCACCAGGCGATGACACCGCGGCAGGCGCCTTCCTCGTCCATGATCAGGTCGAGTGCGAAATACTCGACGAAGAACTCCACCTCATGCTTCAGCGACTGCTGATACAGCGTGTGCAGGATGGCATGCCCGGTGCGGTCGGCCGCCGCGCAGGCGCGGTTGGCGGGGGTCTTGCCGTATTCCTGCATGTGGCCGCCGAACGGGCGCTGGTAGATGCGGCCATCCTCGGTGCGGGAGAACGGGACGCCGAAATGCTCCAGTTCGTAGATCGCGGGCACCGCTTCGCGGCACATGTATTCGATGCTGTCCTGGTCGCCGAGCCAGTCCGACCCCTTCACGGTGTCGTACATGTGCCAGCGCCAATCGTCCTCGCCCATGTTGCCGAGCGCCGCGCCAATGCCGCCCTGCGCCGCCACGGTGTGGGAGCGGGTGGGGAACACCTTGGTGATGCAGGCCGTCTTCAGCCCGGCAGCGCCCATGCCCAGCGTCGCGCGCAGCCCGGCACCGCCGGCACCCACCACCACCACGTCGTAGGTATGGTCGACAATCTGGTAAGCACCGTTCGAAGGCTTCGAAATCGCGTTCATGGTTCGCTTTGTCCGAGAGAGTTTAGGCCGTGAAAGCCATCCGCAGGATCGACACGACGCAGAGCAATCCGAGAATCAGCGCCACTGCCTTGTTCAGCAGAAGGGCGATCGACTGCTGCTTCCGATCGGGAATGTAGTCCTCCATCACCACCTGCAAACCCAGTTGCATGTGGTGAAACGTCATCACCACCATAGCGAGCAGCAGCACGGTGTTGACCGGGTTGGCCACGAACCGGTGCACAGCCGGCTGAGGCGCGCCCAGCAAGTGCAGCACGGCATAGATGAACCAAATGGTAAGCGGCACCAGCGCGATGGCGGTGATGCGCTCGGCCCGCCAGTGATGGATGCCCGACCCGGCCGCGCCCATGCCGCGCGCCCGGCTCAGATACGAGCGCATGACCTCGACCTTGGGGGCGCTGGTGCCGGCCGTGTGCGCGTTGCGCGTGACGTTCACGTCCGACATTACCACACCACCAAAGCAATGATCCAAATCAGCACGGTCAACACCGCGGTCGCGATCATGGCCGCATAGCCGCTGGCGTAGACCTGTGGCAGGTCGAAGCCGTAGCCGGCGTCCCACGCCAGATGCCGAAGCCCGCCGACGAAGTGATAGACCAGCGCGATCGTCCAGCCGAACATCAGCAGGATGCCGAACCACGACCCGACGAAGCCCTGCATGTGGCCATAGGTGCTCGGCGACCCGGCGGAGGCGACCAGCCACCACACCATTATCAGCGTGCCGACGGAGGTGGCGATGCCGCTCAACCGGTTCATGATCGACAGCATGGACGTCAGTTGTGGGCGATAGACCTGCAGGTGGGGCGACAGGGGGCGGCGCACTGTGGTGCCATCCGTTCTGCTGCCGATCATCAACGCGTCGCGGACGTCCTTCATACCGAGCTCCGGGGGCGCGGCGCCCGGGCGCGCCGCAATGCACAAACGTGCTTACTGCCGGAGGTGGGGAGGGTCAACGCGACGGCAAGGCGGCAGTCCCTGCGAAGCAGCCCCCCCCTGCGCCGCAGCCTCCCCTCGCCTACCCTGGAGGGGAGAGTGCGTTGGTGATCACTGGAAGGCGCGTAGCCGTTCCACCGCTTCCGCCATGTCGGCTTCCGGGCCGCAATAGCTGAACCGCATCGTGCGATGCCCGCGGCCCGCGTCGAAATCGACACCCGCAGCGGCAGCCACGCCCGCCTCAGCGAGCATGCGGGCGCAAAAGGCGGCGCTGTCGTTGGTTCGCGCGCCGACATCGGCATACAAATAGAACGCGCCCTCCGCTGGCGACAGCCGGTCGAACCCGGCGGCGGGCAGGGCGGATACGAGCAAGTCACGGGAGCGGCGGTAGCGGGCGACGTTGGCGTCCAGCTCCGGCGCGCAGTCGAACGCCGCCTCGGCCGCAATCTGGGCGATGTGCGGGGCGGAAATAAATAGGTTCTGCGCCAGGCACTCGACGGGGCGCACCAAATCCTCCGGCAGCACGGTCCAGCCGACGCGCCAGCCGGTCATCGAGAAGTATTTGCTGAAACTGTTCACCACCACGGCGCTGGGGCTGAACTGGGCGGCCGTCGCGACCGGCTGGCCGTATTGCAGGCCGTGGTAGATCTCGTCGCTGATCAGCCGCACGCCGTTGCGGTCGCACCACGAGGCGATGGCGGCCAACTCGTCCCGGTGCAGCATGGTGCCCGCCGGGTTGCAGGGGGAGGCCACGATCAGGCCGTCCGGACGCGGGTCCAATTGCTCGAGCAGCGCCACCGTGGGCTGGTAGCGGGTCTCGATGCCGGTTTCGATCACGACGGGAACCAGGCCGAGCGCCGCGGCGATGTTGCGGTACGGCGGGTAGTAGGGCGCGGCCATCGCGACGCGGTCGCCCGGGTCGAAGGCGGCGAGGAAGACGAGCGGGAAGGCGGCCGAGGCGCCCATCGTGACCGCGATGCGCGCCGGGTCGGCGGCGAACCCGTACCAGTCGTGCCCGTGGGCGGCGATGCGGGCGCGCAGCGACAGGCGGCCGAATGCCTCCGTGTAGCCGAGCGGAGCACCGCCGGCGAGGGCGAGGCGGGCTGCCTCCACTGCACCGGCGGGGGCGCCGGTGCCGGGCTGGCCCACTTCCATGCGGATCACGTGCGGCGCGCCCGGGGGTAGGGCGGCCTGCCGGGCGTTGGCGGCCGCGATCACGTCCATCACGCGGAACGGCGGGATCCGGGCGTTGCGCCCGACCTTCAGCACAACGCTGGCTTATTGCAGCCGCATCTCGATCGCGGCGATGGAGATGGAGGGGTTGCGCTGGTCCGGCGTGCGATGCTCTGGCTCGTTCGGATAGCCCACGACCGAGCCGTGGCACAGCGAGTAGCACCGGGTCAGGTCCTTGCGATCCTGCCCCGACAGGAACGGCATCTGGAAGTCCACCGTGCCGTTCGGCGGCAGGCCCGGCACCTTGAACATGTGGCATTTATCGAGATCGCACAGCATGTCGGCCGGGCCATAGGTGACCGAGCCCTCATGCGGCGGCCCGAGCTTTAGCGTCACCGGCGGCAGGTCGGCGGCCATCAGGAGCACCGAGGCAATCAGCAAAGAACGGCGCATGGGACTAGTCCTTCGATGAGACAACGACCGCGCGGTCATTCCAGCCGCATCTCGATCGGGATGATGGACACAGTGGGATTCTCTGGCCCTTGCGGAGCCTTTTGCGGGGCGGCGTAACCAATAACGCTTGCCCGGCAGATCTGGAAGCATCGCCGCAGATCGACGCGATCCTGGCCGTCGAGCTGCGGCAGGCCGAACTGCACGATCGCGTTGGGCGGCAGGCCCGTCTCCTTCGGGAGATTGAACAGCCGGCAGGTATTCAGGTCGCACAGCATGTCGGCGGGCCCGTAATCGACCGAGGGGGTGTGGGCCGGGCCGACCTGGATCGTCGCGGGTTTGGCCTGTGCGGCCGTTGCCATCAGCACCGCGAGGGCTGGGAGCAGGCGCCACATCGCTTGCCGCCCGCGGTGCAGCATCAGTTGCCACCCGCGGCAAGGCCACTGCCGCGGCTATCGGTCGCCCAGCCGCACGTGCCTTCGGAATCCGGCAAATAGCGCGCGCAGACGATGGCATTTTCGCGCCCGGGGTCCGGCACCGGCACCGGGATCGCGGTGCCACTCCGGATCGCGTTGGACAGGCCGGCGGCGGTGGCCAGCGGTGCGCCCGCCTGTCCGCTGCCGCCCACTTCGGCGTGGAACGCGCGCAGGTTCGGGTTCCATGCGATGGCGGCGGCGAGCAGCGCGGGCGGCGTGCTGGCGGGCGATGCGGCCATGACGATGCCGGTGCCGGACGCGATCCGCCCGGTGCCGAACAGGTTGTTCATCGTCAGCGCACACACCACGGCGTTGCCATCGCGATCGAGTGTGGCGAATGTGGTCGAGGCGGGCAAAGCCGGCAATGGCGCACCGGACGGAATTGCCGCGCCAGCGCCGAGCAGGGACGCCGGGTCGGCACCACCGGCGCGGTAGCGGGCGGCAACGGCCAGGGCTCGTTCGTTGGCCGCGGCCAGGTTGGCAGGGTTGCTCAGCAGCGTCTCGTAGGCGGCGGCGGCGGCCAGCCCGCCATCGGCCGGGGGTGGCAGGAAGGCGACACGGTCCCGCCCGGAGGCCAGGAACAGCGGCGACACCGTCTTGGGCAGCGCCCCCCGCAGATCGGCGGCGGACATGCCGCCCCCTGCCGCTGTCGCCGCCGCCTGGAACTTGGCCGCGAGCGCACCCTGGTACAGGTCCCCGACCCCGGCGACGCGCAATTGCGCCAGCGTTGCGCCCAAATCCGGCTGGATCATCGTGACGCCTTCGGTCAGGACGGTGCCATTGGGGGCGAACACGGCCCTGGCATCCGGGTCCGCCAGCAGCGGCCCCGACACGACCTGCAGGTCGCGGACCAGCGCGCGGGACGCAGGGGTGCCGAACCGGGCCAGTTGCTCGGCCGGGGCGACCAGCGTCTCGAACGGGCGGCGGCCATAGCGGGCGTGCAGCGCGAACAGGCCGCGCGCGAGCATGGGAACGGCGGCCGGCCGGTCGGTGCGGGGCGGCACCGTGCCCGGCGCCACCGAGGTGAACACGATCGCTTCCGGGGTGCCCTCGCCGGCGCCGGTCCGCGCCGGGCTGTACGCGAGGCAGGCGCCACCGGCGCCGAGGCTGGCGCGTGATGGGTACGTCACCGACAGGGTGAACCCGATGGCCACGGCCGCATCGGCCGCCGTGCCGCCCAGCGACAGCACTTCGCGCCCGGCGAGCGTCGCCGTCGGCTCGTCGGCCACGACACCGCCGATGAAGCCGCTGATCCGTTTGGGCTGTGACCCTGGGCCACTCACCCCGCCACCCAGGAATTCCTGTTGTACGCTGTTGAGGGTTTCGCAAGCGCTCAACGAGACGCTCAGCGCAACAGCGATGACGCCGCTGCACATCCGCTTCATAGCCGCCATCGCAGTAACGCACCCCCCACCGGCCGACCCCTGGACCAGCCTCCCCGTGCCCATAACCGGGTTCCACGTGAGCGGCAACGCTGTTCCTATATCGCGAGTTGGAGCAGAAAGATGGCAAACCGAAGGAACCGAGGGATGATGAAGGCTTGGCTGCAGGTGTCGGTCATCCTGGCTGCAACCCTCACAACTGCCCACGCCGCGCCGCTCACGACGGATCAGCGGGCCGAAGTGGTGCAGATCGTGCGACAGGCGCTGCGGGACGATCCGTCCATCCTGCGCGACGCACTGACCTCGCTGCAGGCGGACGAGACCGCTCAGCAGGCCTCGGAGGCCGCCGGCGCCATCGCCGCCCAGCGCGCCGCCCTGGTCGCGGACCCGGCCGATCCGGTGGAAGGCAACCCGGCCGGCCCGGTGACGCTGGTGGAGTTCTACGACCCGCGCTGCCCGTATTGCCGCCAGATGCTGCCGGTGCTCGCGGCACTCCTGCAGGCGGACCCGAAAATCCGGCTGGTGCTGAAAGACATCCCGATCCTCGGCCCGGCCTCGGTGCTCGAATCCCACGCCCTGCTCGCGGCGCAGCGCCAGGGCGGCTACGCCCCGTTGCAGGCGGCGCTGATGCATTCGACCACCCCGCCCACCATGGCCTCGATCGTGGCCGAGGCGGAGCACGAGGGGCTGGACGGCGCGCGCCTGGAGCGGGACATGGCCGACCCGGCGATCCGGGCCCGGCTCGACCAGAACGTGCAGCTTGCCAGCGCCCTGCATATCGAAGGCACGCCGGCGCTGATCATCGGCGACCACCTCATCCCCGGCGCGGTAGACCTGGCCGAACTGCAGCAGGCCGTCGCCGCCGCGAGCCACCCCTAGCGGCTCCAGCGCGGCTTGCCGGTGCGCGCGACCCGGCTATGGTCCGGGGCACGCCCGCCCCTCTGGAGGAACCCCCTCGATGCTCACCCGCCGCACCCTGATCGGCTCGGCCGCCGCGACCCCGCTGATTTGGAACACCGCCTTCGCCGAGACGCCGAAGGACGTGGCCGTCATGGCGATGCAGATCGACGACATCATCAGCCTCGACCCCGGCGAGAGCTTCGAGTTCTCCGGCAACGAGATCGGCTCCAACTGCTACGAGAAGCTGGTGGAGCCGGACCCGGCCGACCCGACCACCATCAACGGCGTGCTGGCCCAGCATTGGGAAGTGGCCGGCGACGGGCTGACCTACACGTTCTACCTGAACCAGGGCCGCAAGTTCGCCTCCGGCAATCTCATCACGGCGCAGGACGTGGAGTGGTCGCTGCAGCGGGCGGTGATCATGGACAAGGCGCCCGGCTTCATCCTGACCCAGTTGGGCTTCAACAAGGACAACGCCACCGCCCGCATCAAGGCGATGGACGACCACACGCTGGTGATGCAGATGGCCGAGGCGAACGCCCCCACCTTCCTGCTGTATTGCCTGTCCGCCAATGTCGGCAGCGTCGTGGAAAAGAAGCTGGCGATGAGCCACGCGCAGAACGACGATTTCGGCAATGGCTGGCTGAAGGGCGCCTCCGCCGGGTCGAACGCCTGGGCGGTGCGGTCGTGGAAGGCGAGCGACAGCGTGGTGCTGGATGCCACGCCGGGTGCGGCGACCAAGCTGAAGCGCATGGTGATCCGCCACGTCAGCGAGCCGTCGACCCAGCTGCTGCTGCTGCAGAAGGGCGACGCGGACATCGCCCGCAACTTCAACGTGGAACAACTGAAGGCCGTGAAGGGCAAGCCGGAGTTCTCGCTCGTGACCCAGAGCCTGGGAGTGGTGAACTACATCGCGATGAACCAGGGCACGCCGGAACTGGCGCATCCGGACGTGGCGCAGGCGGTGAAGTGGGCCATCGACTACGACGCGATCCAGCAGAACATCACGCCGGACACGTTCAAGACGCACCAGGCCTTCCTGCCCGAGGGCTTCCCCGGTGCCGTGACCGAGAACCCGTTCCACAAGGACGTCGACAAGGCCAAGGCCCTGATGAAGCAGGCCGGGTTGGAGAAGGGCTTCACGGTGACGCTGGACCACCAGTCCGCGCCCCCGTTCAGCGACGTGGCGCAGGCGGTGCAGGCGGATTTGGCCGCCATCGGCATCCAGGTGCAGCTGATCGCCGGCGAGTTTCGCCAGGTCATCACCAAGACCCGGGCGCGCCAGCACCAGATGGCGATGCTGCGGTGGGGCAGCGACTACCTCGACCCGAACTCCAACGCTCAGACGTTCTGCGAGAACACCGACAACAGCGACGCCTCGACCAACCGCACCGTCGCCTGGCGCTCCAAGTGGGAGGACAAGGACCTGAACGGCCGCGCCCTGGACGCGTTGAAGGAAACCGACGCCACCAAGCGCGTCGCCGATTACGAGCAGCTGCAGAAGGACTTCATGCAGCGCGCCCCGTTCGTGATCTTCCAGCAGCAGGTCGGCGTGGCGGTGCTGCGCAAGGGCGTGAGCGGCTTCACGCTCGGCACGCTGTCCGACGGCACGCGGTATACGGACATCGCGAAAGCTTGAGGCGCCTCCGCGGTTTGGCGGGCACGCTGGGCAGCGTGCCCATCACGCTGTTCGGCCTCGTGCTGATCACCTTCCTGATCGGCCGCGTGGTGCCGATCGACCCGGTGCTCGCCGTGGTGGGCGACCGTGCCCCGCAATCCGTGGTGGAGGCGACCCGGCACGCCATGGGGCTCGACCAGCCGCTGCCGATCCAGTTCTGGCGCTACTTGGTCAGCCTGCTGCACGGCGACCTCGGCCGCTCCGTGATGACGTCGCATAGGGTCACCACCGACATCGCGACGTTCTTCCCGGCCACGATGGAGCTGGCCACCGTCGCAATCGTGATCGCGACGGTGGTCGGAATTCCGCTCGGCGTGCTCGCCGCGGTGCGCCGGGGCAGCTGGGCGGACCAGGCGATTCGCGTCGGCACGTTATGCGGCTGGTCGATCCCGGTGTTCGTGCTGGCGCTACTGGCCTTGCTGGTGTTCTACGCCAAACTCGGCTGGGCCCCGGGCCCGGGGCGGCAGGACGTGGTGTTCCAGGACATGGTCCCCCCCGTCACCGGACTGCTGACGGTGGACGCGGCGCTGGCCGGCGACTGGGACAGTTTTCACGACGCGGTCGCGCACCTGGTGCTGCCATCGCTGGTGTTGGCGGTGACCAACCTTGCGACCATCGCGCGAATGACCCGCGGCTTCATGCTGGACGCGCTATCCGGTGAATACATCATCACCGCCCGCGCCAAAGGGCTGTCCGCGATGCGCGTCGTGTGGCGCCACGCGTTCGCCAACATCGGCGTGCGGTTGGTGACCGTGCTGGCCCTGACCTATGCCGGGCTGCTGGAAGGCGCGGTGCTGACGGAGACGGTGTTCTCGTGGCCCGGAATCGGCCAATACCTTACCGGTTCGCTGCTGAACGCCGACATGAACGCGGTGTTGGGGGCCACCCTGGTGATCGGGCTGACCTATGTGGCGCTGAACCTGGTGGCGGATCTGGCCTACCGCGTGCTGGACCCGAGGGTGCGGTGAGCTAACCCGTGCAGAACGGCCGATGACGCACCCTGCCACTCGCGTGGCAGGGTGCGCGCTCAAGGCCTTGGGCTAGAGACTAGCCGCGGGCTGGCGGAACCCCCGTGGGCATCGGAGCCGGCGGCGGCGGCGGCGGAGCCTGATACACCGCCGGCTGCGGAGCGGGCGCCGGCTGCGAACACGCCGCAAGCAGCGACATGGGCACCACGACGGCAGCCATCACCGCGCCGCGGACCAGCGTGTTACGGAGACTTGTTCCAAAAATTGCGACCATACGCTTTTCCTTCTGTTGAGACGCACGTAGACAACGCAAAATCAAACGGCTCTTGTCAACCAAGAGTCAATTCTCCTGTGGCACGAGTTGTGAAGGTTGTGGAATGGCAGCAGTGGGTAAGCCGTGGCGCAAGGACGGCATCGGTCACTCGACGCCATCGCTCGCCGAAGGGGTGCAGCTGTCCCGGCGCGCCACGGTGGTGAAGGGCACGATGGCTCTCGCCGCGGCCTTGGCATTGGCTGCGTGCAGCGACGATCCAAGGCTCGATGACGTGGCCAGCGTGCTGACGCCCCAAACCGACACCGATCCCCGCGACTTTCCCAGTGTGCTGGCACCGCAAACCAACACGGATCTGCACGACCTGATCGACGGCCAGCGTGAGTTGGTCGTCTCCGGCGCGCACCTGAATGCCGGGTTGTTGAACCGCTTTTACGCGCGCCACGACTTCGATCGTGTCTGGGCGACCCGGCAAGAGCAGGCCGATTCGCTCGTGGCGGCCGTGCTGCGCGCCCGCGACCAGGGCCTCGACCCCGAACTGTTCCACGCCAGCCTGCTGCGCAATGGCGGGGCACTAACGCCGCTCGAACGCGAGGTGCTCCTGTCGGACGCCGCCCTGTCGTACGCCGACGCGCTCGCCCGGGGCGCCGTGCCGGTCGAGCGCCGCAAAGACGACGAGGTTTTGACGCCTGAGCCGGTCGATGTGGCGGCCGTGCTCGACGACGCGCTCGACGCCCCCGACCCGGCGCGCGTGATCGAGGCACTGGCCCCGACATCGCCGAGCTACCGGATGCTGCGCCTGGCCCTGCAGGCGGTCCGCGGCGCCAACCCGGCGGCCAGCCGCGGCTTGACCGACCGTTTGCGCACGATCGAGGTGAACCTCGAACGCCAACGCTGGCTGCCGCGGGAACTGCCGGCGAGCCGCGCCTGGGTCAACGTCGCCGACGAGCGGCTGGTGCTGTACCGCGCCGACAAGCCGGTGTTCTCGACGCGCGTGGTCGTCGGCGAGGATGTCCTGCAGAACCAAAGCCCCGAGTTCAGCGCGACGATCGACGCCAGTTTCTACAACCCGCCCTGGGTCATCCCGGCCGATATCACCAAGGCGGAGATCCTGCCCAAGCTCAGTCGCGACCCGAATTACTTGACGAAGAACAAGATGATCCTGCTGGCCGGTGGCGAGGCCGAGCAGCTCCCGGGCCCCGACGCCGGGCTCGGCCTGATCATGTTCGACATGCCGAACAAGTTCGACGTGTATCTGCACGACACGCCGGATCGCGCCGTCATCTTCAACCGTGAGAACCGCCGTATCAGCCATGGCTGCATCCGCGTGCAGAACCCGCGCGACTTCGCTGCCTTGTTGATGGACCGTCCGATCGAGGTGATCGACCAGGGGATCGCGGCGGGCAACACCACCCGGGTCGACCTGCCGACGCCAGTGCCGGTGTTCGTGGTCTACCAGACCGCGTTCGTGGACACCGGCGGGACGCTGCAATTCCGCCCCGATTTCTACCATCGCGACGCTGCGATCTGGCAATTGCTGCAGCAACGTCCACAAGCGCCGGCTGTCACGGCGCAGGCGGATGAGCGTCCGGCAGCGCCCGAGCCCCTATAGGCTCGCGCTCTGCGGTTCTGGAAGGCGTCTCAACCGGCCACGGACGTGCAAGTGTTCGCGACGAGGATTGCCAAATCGAGACGTCCGGAAATCTCGTGAACTGATATCAACGGCCCTGAGTGTTGAGTCGTGCAGTACAGGTCAAAGCCCGCCAGTATGAGTTTTTGCTTTACGCGCGCCGTTAAGCCGAACCCGCGTTCGGCATGCGATTGCAGCGGTGGCACGTGCTTTGACACCGAATACTCCCGGCCGTTGATACAACCACCTCCGCTGCCAATCGTGGCGACGTCAGGTTAGGGGCGAACCAAATGTCGCCCAACACCAAAATGCAGCCTCGCTGTCGTTGACACTCAACGCCAACGCGCTGGATAAAGAAGAGGGCGGAATTCGTTTTGCAAATGTCACAAATCAAGGTGGAGGAACGCTGTGCGAGACATCATCGACGCGAACACGACCGAGAATATTTGTCAGATTTTCCAAATCCCTTCACCGGCAGCGATATACGACAGCACGAATGTCAACTGGGACAAACCGCCTTTCGTCAAGATCGGAAACCTGTACGTCTCTCTGACCGTCCTTGGTGATAACAGTTGGGACTACGTTGTTAAGAAAAGCCCCAGTCAACAATTCACCGTCTTGGCCGGTCGCCACGGCAACGTGATCAATCCCATCGACAGCAGCGGCTGGCTGCGTCGCGCAGAGGAAGCCCACACCGCGGACGATGCTGCGGATCCTGCGCTGGACCGGAAGAAGGCAGCCAGCATAAACGGTGGAAAGGGAGAGCGGGTAAAAGTCGTTGACGTTCGTGACGACGAATTCAGAACCACTGCCGGACTGCGTAGCAAGATCATGACAGGCCTGAGTTCTGGAGGCGTTATTCTGTCTTGGTGCTACGGGCTTTACACGATGCAGGTCAGCTACGACGTCAAGCATGGTGACGATGTTTCTGATCCAACGAACAGTAATTATGCAACCTGGCGGAAATTGTTGGATAGCCGGATCTGCGACATTGTCAACAGTGATTGGTCGTGGGTTCCACGGTAATAGTGGATCTGAAAAATCTCCGCGACTGTGGAGGGTTGGATCCTGCAGCGCTGACCGCTAGTATTCACACTCTCACCTCCCCGAATTTAACAACGCCAGAGTTAGTTCCATACACATACATTTTCCACGTGCGGCCATCCTTTCGTCCATAACTGAAAGCAAAGCCATCATAATCGACGGTATTGTCGGCGTAGATCATATTTCCAACCCCGGAAGAGGTTGCGATATGATCAATCATGGCGTGCTGTAGTAGTCGTGCCCCAGTTCCATGTGTGCCTGCTGGCGCAAAAGCATGGAAGTAGCAAATACTAGTCCCCATCGTGCCAGCCGCGACAGTGCATCCAGTTAGTTCGCCTGTGCCAATAAAAGTAGCAGCATTATCTACAAACATGTAGGTCACTACGCCGGCTTCGTAGGGTAACCAACGAACTCCAAGATCAACAGACGCGCTCTGCACGTTGTAGGTTCGTTTTAAACCCTTCGATATACCAAGATGCCTCTTGACGGTGTTTCCAAACGTCATGGCGTCCTTCTTTTCGGCTGCTGCGGCTGTGCCGATGAACGGAACCAGTGTCGGGAACGGACCAGCACCCCGTGGTGTGAATTGCTTTGAGAAGCCGCCCGCCGGGTTCTGAAGCCTTGCTCCCTCGCTGAACGCCAGAATCAATGAAGCTGTTTGACTAACCCTGACCTCATCGTGGCTACTCAGATAGACCTTCGGGTCTTTTATAAACTGTTCGATGCCCATTCTATCTTCCCCAAAACATGCAAGAGGCTTGAGCTGGTCGTAGCAATTGGTCCTTGTCCGAGGCTAATCTTGCTTCTTCGATTGCGCAACGACCGCCTCCGCCTACTGCCGAAGGTCGTAGGCTCATCAGCGGGGAGCCAAAGCCGCATGTGTGGTGAATGGAGGCAGGCTAGCGCCTTCAAGTCACCTTTGATCGCAGCCTGAGGCAACGGCCATCCTCCGCGACAAAACCCTTGAAACGGTGCCCTCCCGTGGCGCCATCTCCCCGGCCATGGACGCCAACGCCCCTCCCATCCCCGAACTCGACGCCACGCTCAGCGAATTGGCCGCCCTCGGCATGCGCGCGGCGCGGGTGGTGACGCGAATGATGGAAATAGAGCAGGCGGCGGCAGACATCGTGGCCGGGTGGTTGCCGGAGGCAGGGTCGGTCCACGCCTCGCTCGGTGAGGCGCAGGCGGCCGGGCTCGGAGTCGACACGGCCATCGCCGCCATGGCCCAGAGCGTGCCACGCGTCGAGAGTTTGGCGCGGGCGCTGGACCGGCTGTCGCGCTCCGTGCGGCGCAGTGTTGCGCTGATGCGGCGGATGCAGGCCGGCTGGCCGCGGGCCGCGGACGACCGCACCGCGATGGTGCGGCGGCAGGTGGCGCGCAGCGTTGCGGAGGTGATCCGGCGCGAGGCGGAAGGCGATTCAGCCGAGCGGCTGTTCGACGAACTGGCCGAGCGGCTGCATGACCCGGCGTTCGTGGACGAAGTGCTGGCCCTGCCGCCCGAGGAAGTCGTCCGCCGGGTTTGCCGCGATCTGGGCCTGGCCACGGCGTCGCCGCAAACGATCTGCCCCGAGCCGCAACCGCCCGACGAACGATGGCCGGCCGATACGGGCTGACGCTAGCCGACGCGGCCCACCACCCCAATATCTGCAGCGATGCTTCCAGATCCCCCGCTGCCAGATGCACGCCTTCGCCCCGTCCTGATCGGCAGCGAGATCTATCGCGGCTCCACCTATGGCCCGAAGCACCCGCTCGCGATCCCGCGCGTTTCCACCGCGACCGACCTCATCCGCGCCATGGGCTGGCTGGACGAGGCGGTATTCGTGTCCGCCCCCATGGCCAGCGTCGCCGCGGTCACCCGTTTTCACGATCCGGCCTATGTCGCTGCCCTGCGCCGGGCCGAGGACACCCAGTCCGTCAGCGACGCAGACCGCGCCCGCTACCGCATCGGCGCCGAGGGCAACCTGGTGTACCGCGAGATCTTTCGCAGGCCGATGACCTCCGCCGGCGGCGTCATGCTGGCGGCCCGGCTCACCGCGGCGGGGGGCACCGTGTTCTGTCCCGGCGGCGGCACGCATCACGGCCGGCCCGACCGCGCGTCCGGCTTCTGCTATTTGAACGACCCGGTGCTGGGCATCCTCACCTGGCTCGACGCCGGGTTGGAGCGGATCGTGTATCTCGACATCGACGCCCATCACGGCGACGGGGTGCAGGACGCGTTCGCCGACGACGATCGGGTGCTGACGATCAGCGTGCACGAGGCCGGGCGTTGGCCGCACACCGGGCTCGCCGCGGACCGGGCCGGAGGGGCGGCGCGAAATTTTCCGGTGCCCGCCGGGTTCAACGACACCGAGATGCGGGTGCTGCTGGAGGGGGCCATCTTGCCGCTGATCCAGGCGCACCGGCCGCAGGCGATCTTCCTGCAATGCGGCGCCGACGCGCTGGAGGAGGATCCGCTCGCCAAGCTGTCTTTGTCCAACAACGCCCATTGGGCCGTGGTGCAGGCGATCCGCGACCTGGCGCCGCGGCTCGTGGTGACCGGGGGCGGTGGCTACAATCCCTACACCGTCGGACGCTGCTGGGCGGGGGTGTGGGCGGTGCTGAACGACATCGCCATTCCCGACCGTACCACGCCGGCCGCCGAGGGCGTGCTGCGCAGCCTGACCTACAACCGCGCCGCCGGCCGCCATCCGCCGGAGCACTGGTTCACCACCTTGCGCGACGCGCCGCGCGAAGGCACCGTCCGGCCCGAAATCCGGCTTTTGGCCGCCGGAGCGCTGATGGAGACCGTCCCCGCATGACCCCCCTGTTGAACCGGCGTCTTCTGCTGGCTGGCCTGGCGCTGTTGCCGGCGCTCGCCTACGCCCAATCCAGCCCGACCGCGGCACAGCCGGAACTGCCGAAGGAAAAGCTCGTCATCGTGACGAGTGACGGCCAGCACCACGACTTCAACGTGGAGATGGCGACCACTGGATTGCAGCAGGAGACGGGGCTGATGTTTCGCCCGACGGTGCCGGCCGATGGCGGCATGCTGTTCGATTGGGGCGGCGTGCGGGACAGCACGATGTGGATGAAGAACACGATTGCGCCGCTGGACATGCTGTTCATCAACCCGGACGGCACCATCCGCCACATCGCCGAGAACGCGACCCCGCGCAGCCTGGCGACGATCCCGTCGGGCGGCGAGGTGCGGGCCACGCTGGAGTTGGCCGCCGGAACCGCCGCCCGGCTGCACATCCGCGTCGGCGACAAGGTGCAGCAGCGGATCTTCGGCAACGCTTGATCGGGCCCGCTTGATCACGGGGGCCCTGGCTTCTAGGGTCCGCGCCGATGGCGGGGCGTGGCGCAGCCTGGTAGCGCGCCTGTTTTGGGTACAGGAGGCCCCCGGTTCGAGTCCGGGCGCCCCGACCATCGACGCCCTGTCGTCTGGCCTATGGCACGGGTTCGGTGTAGGAAGCAGTCAACGAGGTGCCCCCATGCGTGCGCGTATTTTCCAGCGCCCCAAGACCGCCATGCAATCCGGCGTCGCCGGTACCGAGAATTGGGTGCTGGATTTCGTCCCGACCCGGCCCGAAGTGAACGACCCCTTGATGGGTTGGTGGGGCCGCGGCGACACGCGCGGCCAGGTTCGCCTGCGGTTCGACAGCTGCGACCAGGCGGTGGCCTATGCGACGTCCAACAACATTCCCTACGACGTGGAATTGCCGCCCGCGCCGGTGAAGCACAAGCCGAAGGCCTATGCCGACAATTTCCGCTATGGCCGGTCCGAGAACTGGACCCACTGACGGCTCGATGCTAACGCGCACCGTCACGCCTGGGCGCCCTTAGCTCAGCTGGATAGAGCAACGGACTTCTAATCCGAAGGTCGGTGGTTCGAATCCACCAGGGCGCGCCACTTTTCACTGGCCGGAGTCTGGTGTGGCCGCCGGTCGGAAAGGAGACACCATGAGCGACCTCACGGATGCCGCGGTGGCAAAGGGGCTTGCCAGCTTCATGGCGACCTTCGGCCGCGTGCCTGACAATTTCGAGCTTCTCGCCCAGCACGCGCCAGGCGCATTCGCCGGCTACGGCTTGATGCGGGACTACGTGATGCAGGATCGTCCGGATGGCGGCGCGCTGGAGCTCAAGACGAAGGAGCTGATCTTCGCGCTGCTCGACACGCTGGCGGGGCAGACGCGCGGCGCCAAGAACCACGCAGCAGCGGCGATGCGCCTAGGTCTGACCTTGCCGGAGCTCTCGGAGGGCTTGGTCCAGGTCATCATGGTCGGCGGGATCACGACGTGGAACGCGTCCGGCGCCGAGGTGCTGCGGCACTGTTCCGACATGCTGGCGGCTGAGCGGGATCCACCGGCGCCAGCGCCTTGATGCTTCGTCAGAAGTTCCGAACGGGCGTGGTCAGGCGGCCGTCCGTTGACTCAAGGCGCGCAAGCCTGCTGCCACGCGCGTTCCGTCCGCCGTGCTGCCGGGCCGCAACGGTGGCCTGACCCGGGCCCACGCGGGCTCGCCGGTCAGGTCGGCCATGGCGGCCTTCAGCGTCGGCACGAACGGCCCCTGCATGAGCGCGACGGCGCCTTGCATCGCGGTCGCGGCGTTGCTGTCGGTGAACATGGCGGCTACCAGGTCCGGCACCAGGTTCGACATGCCGCAGATCGTGCCGGCACCGCCCTCGGCCAGCGCGCGGCCGATATCGACCTCGTTGCCGATGGTAACGGCGACGTCGGGCGCGGCGGCGCGGAACGCGCGAAAGTGCTCGAAGTCGCCGCTGCTGTCCTTGATACCCGCCAGCACCGTGCCGAAGCGGCGGCGCAACGCGGCGAGCACGGAGGGTGGGATACCGACGCCGGACACCTGGGGAATGTGATACAGCATTGCGCGCAGCCGCTGGTCGGCAACACCGTCGATGATGGCTGCGAACGCGGCCTCCAGCCCGGCCGCATCCACGTCCCGGTAGAAATACGGCGGCAGGATCAGCACGTCGCGCAGGCCCAAAGCGAGCGCCTCGCGGCTTAGGCTGATGCTATCGACGATGGACGGGAACCCCGTCCCCAAGGCCAGCCGCTCCGGTGCGATGCCGTGCTTCAGCAACGCCGCCACCGTGTCCAGCCGTTCACGCGCGGAGAACGAGGTGCCTTCGCCGGTCGTGCCGAACAGCACCAGACCGGCCACGCCGTAGCCGAACAGCCACTCGCCGTGCGCGGCGAGCCGGGCATGGTCCACGCTGCCATCCGCCGCCAGCGGGGTCGCCGCTGCCACCCAATGCCCGCCAATGCCGTCGTTCATATCACTTGCCTTCTCGCTAGTTCCTGCCGCCCTCGTCCAGCCCAAGCGCGCGGCGGCGTGCGGAGGCGAGGTGCGCTCTGAGTGCCCTGACAGCCGACTTCGCGTCGCGACGCTGCACGGCGTCGAGCATCGGCCGATGCTCCTCCAAGGCCGGGGCCAGCAGTTCGGGCGTCAACGTCACCCGGTCGTACATCATGAGGCGGATGCGGATCGCGTTGACGCGGTGCACGTCGTTGACCAGCGGGTTGCCGAGGCTCTCCACGATCGCGTCGTGGAATCCCCAATCGACGGCTTGGGCGCGCGCCACCAACCCGTCGTCGATGTGTCCTGCGCGCGCCTGCGCCGACAGGCTGGCCAACGCATCCACCTCGCGCGCGACGATCTCGTCGGATGCGGTGCGGACGAAATGGGTGATCGCGTCGCTCTCGATCATCTCGCGCAATCGGAAGGCGTCGCGGATCAGGCGAGGATCTGCGCCCGTTATCTGCAGGCCGCGCTGGGCCAGCGTTTGCACCAGCCCTTCTGCCTCCAGCCGCGGAATCATCTCCCGGATGGCGCCGAGCGGGAAGCCGACCAGAGCCGCCAGATCCCGCTGCGTCACGAATTGACCCGGCACGAGGCGCCGTTCCAGCAATTGCCGGGTGAACGCGTCATAGGCCTGGGCGCGAAGCGTCATGGCGGCATCATGATGACTGACATGTCAGTGTGTCAACAGCGTTGCCCAATGCCGGCGGCCCGGATTAGGGTGGGTGCGAGGGAACTCTAGCGACAAGAAAAAGACAGGGGGACTTTGACCATGACCATCCATCGCCGCTCCGTGCTCGCGGGCTTGGCCGCTGCCGGCGCGCTCGGCCGCACGGCCCGGGCCGCCACCACTACCCTGCGATGGGGCACGGTGCTGCCGGTCAGCCATCCGTCCGTTGCGATGATGGACAAGGTGGCCAAGAAGGTGAAGGACGCAACCTCCGGCGCCGTCTCGATTGAGACGTTCCCCAGCGGCCAGTTGGGCTCCTCGCGCGACGTGATCGAGGCGACGTCCTCCGGCGCGATCCAGATGGTGGACGAGGGCGCGGCGCAGTTCGGCCAGTTCGTGCCCGCGTTCTCCATCCTGGAGGCACCCTATATCTGGACCGGGCCGGACCATATCCGCCGCGTTCTGGGCTCTGCGATCGTCGACCCGATGAACGCGCAGCTGGTCGCCAAGCGCGACATGCGGATCATAGGCGGCACCTATTACGGCACACGCCACGTGACCAGTGGCTCCCGTGCGGTGAAGACGGTGGCGGATATGGGCGGCTTCAAGCTGCGCATCCCGGAGGTCGATACCTATCGCACCATGGCCGAGGCCTGGGGCGCCCGGCCGACGCCGCTCAACATCGGCGAATTATACCTGGCGCTGAGCCAGGGGGCGGTGGACGGGGAGGAGAACCCGTTGCCGACGATCCAGAGTTCGAAGTTCTTCGAGGTCCAGAAGCACTTGATCCTGACGGCGCACATCATGAGCCCCCGCCTGATCGCCATCAACGAGGCGGCCTGGTCGGGGTTGACCCCTGCGCAACAGGGCATCCTGCGCGACGCTCTGGCCGAGTGTGGCCGCCAACAGGACGACGAGATCGTGCGGCAGGAAGGCGGCCTGGTGGACACGTTCCGCGCCGCCGGCATGCAGGTGGAGGCGGTGGACGTCGACAGCTTCCGCAAGCCGGTGCTCGCCGCGATGCCGGCCAAGTTCGAGGCGAAATGGGGCAAGGGCCTGTGGGACAAGATCGCCGCAGCGTGATCCGCCTGCTCGACCGCGCGCTCGAGATCTTCGGCTGCGCGCTGCTGGTGACATTGCTCGTCGTGGTGCTGCTCGGCGTCGTCACCCGCGCCGATGGCGATCCGCTGATTTGGACCGACGAGGGCGCCCGCTTCCTCATGGTGTGGCTCGCCTCGTTCGGCTGGATGGTGGCCGGGCGCAAGCACGCCCATGTCCGCATCCGCTACTTCCAGGGCCTGTTGCCCCCCACGCTGCATCGGGCGGCGGAGCGGGTGATCCAACTGGCCCTGGCGGTCTTCGGCTGTGCCGTCGCCTTCTTCGGTTGGTCGCTTGTACAGCGCAACCTCGAGCTCGAGGCGACGTCGCTGCCGATCTCCATGGCCTGGCTCTATGCCCCGCTGATCCCGGCCGGCATCGTGATGGCGGTGCAGGCGGCGAGCCTAGCGGTGCAGCGCAACCTCTCCCCGATCGGCGAGACACTGATCGAATGACGAACCTGATGTTCGGCGTAGGCGCAGCCTGGCTGGTGTCGATCCTGCTGGGCTTGCCGCTGTTTGCCGCGATGGGGCTCGCGGCCCTGGGCTTCGTGTCGCTGGCGGGGCTATCGCCGTCCATCGTGCCGCAGAAGATGGCGCAGGCGATGAACTCGTTTCCGATCGTGGCGGCGCCGCTGTTCATCCTGATGGGCAACCTGCTCAGCGCGTCGCGCATCACCGACCGTATCGTGCGCTTCGCCACCGCGATCACCGGGTCGCTGCGTGGCGGCTATGCGCAGGCCAGCATCCTCTCCAGCCTGATCTTCGCGGGCATGGCGGGCTCGGCGGTGGCGGACGCCGCGGGCACGGGTGCGGTGGAGATCCGCGCGATGAAGCGCGCCGGCTACCGGGCGGAGACGGCGGCGGCGATCAATGCCTCCGCTGCCACCATCGGCGCCATCGTGCCGCCCAGCCTGCCGATCGTGATCTTCGGCGTGACGTCGGACATTTCGGTTGGCCGGCTGTTCCTGGCGGGCATCATCCCGGGCCTGCTGATGGCGGCGTCGCTGATGACGATGGTGGTGGTGATCGGCAAGCGCCAGGGCTTCCCCAGCCAGCGCTTCGCCGGGTTCGGCGAAATAGGACGCTCCTTCCGCGACGGGTTCTTCGCGTTGATGGCGCCGGTGATCCTGCTCGGCGGCATGTTCAGCGGTTACTTCACGCCGACCGAGGCCGCCTCTGTCGCCAGCCTGTATGCGCTGCTGCTGGGGATCGTCGTCTACCGCACTCTGCGCATGGCCGACATCATGCGCGTGCTGGTTGAAACGGTGGAGACGGCCGGCATCGTGACGGTGCTGGTGATGGCGGCCGGTGCGCTCGGCTGGTGCATGTCGATCTCGCGCATTCCGCAAACCGTGACCCCGGCGCTGACGGCCTCCATCCACAGCCCGCTCCTGTTCCTGCTGGTGTGCAACGTGCTGCTGCTGGTGGTCGGCTGCTTCATGGAGACGTTGGCGGCGCTGCTGATCCTGATCCCGATCCTGGTGCCGGCGGCGCACAGCTTCGGCATTGCCCCGGTGCAATTTGGCATCATCATGATCTTCAACCTGATCCTGGGCACCATTCACCCGCCGGTCGGGGTCGTGCTGTTCATCACCTCCCGCATCGCGGAGATCTCGTTCGAGAGGATGTCCCGCGCGGTGCTGCCCTGGCTGGTGCCGCTGCTGATCATCCTGGCCGCGATCACGCTATTCCCGCCGCTCACCACCTGGTTGCCGGGCCTGGTGATGGATTGATGTCTGCTTGCTGACATGTCAGTTCTGCGGGACGATTGCGGGACAGCAAAGATTTCGGCAGATTGGCGAACGGAAGCGGCGTGAGAGCCGAAACAGACCGGCCGGACCGGCAAGGAAACGAGACCGATGATCAATCGTCGCACCCTGTTGCAGGCTAGCACCGCGGCCCTGGTGGCGCCCGCGCTGGCCCGTGCCGCCGACACCAGCTTCGACTGGAAGCAGTGCAAGGGCCAGAACGTCGTCGTCTCGCTGACCAAGAATCCGCGCGCCGACAACCTGCAGAAGCACGAAAAGGAGTTCGAGGCGCTCACCGGCATCAGCGTCGATTCGGAGCAGCTGCCGGAACAGCAGCAACGCACCAAGGCGATCCTCGAACTGTCCACCGGGCGGCCGAGCTTCGACGTGATGCATTACTCGCTGCACGTGTCCAAGCGCATCGTCGGGAACGACAAGTGGCTGGAGGACCTGCATCCGTACCTCGCCAACAAGGCGCTGACGTCGCCCGATTTCGACATCGGCGATTTCAGCCCGCCGAGCATCAAGGCGGCGACCCAGCCGGATGGCCGCATGGACTCGTTCCCGGTCGAAACCGATTTCTGGCTGATCTACTACAACAAGCAGCTTTTCGATCAGAAGAAGATCGCATTCCCCAAGACCTTCGACGAGATGCTCGCTGCCGGCCGCGCCCTGACCGACAAATCAACGCAAACCTACGGCTTTGTCGGACGCGGACTGCGGAACGCCAACGTCCCGGTCTGGACCAACTTCCTGCTCGGCCAGGACCAGGAGACGGTCACCCCCGACGGCCGCACATTGTTGACCAACACGCCGGACGCGATCGCCGCGGCGCAGATGTACACCACCATCATGCGGGACTGCGCGCCCCCCGGCGTGGTCGGGTTCAACTGGAACGAATGCCAGACCAGCTTCATGCAGGGCAAGGTCGCGATGTGGATGGACGGCGTGGGGTTCACGCCGCCGCTGGTGGATCCGACCAAGTCCAAGATCGCCGACCATGTCGGGTTCGGGGTGATGCCTGCCGGGCCCAAGGCGCATAACTGCTCGGTCTTCACCGACGCGATTGGCGTCACGAGCAAAAGCCGGGTGAAGAACGCGGCGTATCTCTACTGCCAGTGGGCCACCAGCAAGCAGATGATGCTGAACCTGGTGCAGATGGGTGGCGGCGCGTCGCCACGGCTGAGCACGTATCAGGACCCCGGCCTGATGGCGAACAGCCCGTTTGGAAAGGAGTGGCTCGAAACCCTGCTGACCAGCGCCAAGATCGCCCGCTCCGGGCTGCCGGAGATCGTGCCGGTGAACGAATTCCGCGATACGTTCGGCGTTGCGCTGACCAACATGATCGGCGGCGCCGACCCGGCTGCCGAGCTGAAGAAAGCGACCGAGAGCTTCAAACCGATCCTGGAGAAGTCGCTGCAAGGATGAGCGGTCTCGCGATCCAGGCGGCGCCCAGCCGGACGGCAGCTCGGCGCGTAGGACGAAACTACGCCCGCCGCTACTGGCTGTTCATCCTGCCGGCCGGGATCGTGGTCGCCGCGGTGATCGTGTTTCCCTGGGTCTTCACCCTGTTCATGTCGCTGCAGGACTACCGGGTCGGCAGCCCGATGAGCTTCGCCGGGCTGAACAACTACACGCGCATGCTGGCCGATGACCGGTTCCTTTGGTCGATCGCACGCACGCTGTATTTCACCGTGTTGGCGGTAATCTGCCCCACGGTGATCGGCGTCGCGGCGGCGGTCTGCTTCAACAAGCGCTTTGTGATGCGAGGGTTGGCGCGGACGATTTTCATCCTGCCGATGATGGCCACCCCGGTCGCCGTGGCGCTGGTCTGGACGATGATGTTCCACCCGCAATTGGGTGTGCTCAACTATCTGCTGACCGAAATGGGGCTGCCGCCCTCCACCTGGATCTACGACAGCAGCACCGTGATCCCGACACTGGTGATGGTGGAAACCTGGCAGTGGACGCCGCTGATCATGCTGATCGTGCTCGGCGGCCTCGCCAGCCTGCCACAGGATCCGTACGAAGCCGCGGAACTGGATGGCGCCAGCGGCTGGCAGTGCTTCCGCCACATCACCTTGCCGCTGGTCTGGCCGTTCATCATGGTCGCGCTGGTACTGCGGGCGGTGGACGCGCTGAAGGCGTTCGACACCATCTTCGTAATCACCGGCGGTGGGCCGGGCACGTCCAGCGAGACGCTGAACCTGTATCTGTATCAGCAGGCCTTCAGCTACTACGACATAGGCTACGCCTCCGCGATCGTGGTGGTGTTCTTCGTCCTCGTCATGCTGGTGACAGTCTTGCTCATGGCGACCCGGCGGAAGGCAGGCACGTGACGCCGGGCCGGCGGATAAAACGCCTCGGCGGGCAGGCGGGTCTGGCGGCCTGCGTTCTGATCCTGGTGTCGCCGGCGCTGCTGTTCTTCTTCTGGATGCTGTCGCTGTCGCTGAAGACCGAGGCGGACAACGTCGCCTACCCGCCCGTGTTCATCCCCAGCAGCCTCACGCTCGACAATTTCCGCGCCGTGTTCGCGCAGACTGATTTCCTCGGCTACACGCTGAACTCGGTCATCGTTTCGTTCTCGGCGACCGGGCTGGCGCTGCTGGTGGGCGTGCCGGCGGGCTATGGCATCGCCAAGGCGAAGGCGTCCGCCTCCGCGGCGCTCATCCTGGTGGCGCGCATCACGCCGGGGCTGAGCTACCTGGTGCCGCTGTTCCTGCTGTTCCAATGGCTGAACATGACGGGCACGCTGCTGCCGATCGTGATCACCCATCTGGTCATCACCGTGCCGATCGTCGTCTACGTGATGGTTGGCTTTTTCGAGGGCCTCCCCAGCGAGTTGGAAGAAGCAGCGCTGGTGGATGGCGCCACCATATGGCAGGCGTTTCGCCGCGTGGCCCTCCCACTGGCCCGGCCCGGCATCACCGTCGCCACGATCCTGTCGTTCATCTTCAGCTGGAACAACTTCATCTTCGCCGTCGTGCTGGCAGGGCGGCATTCCCGCACGTTGCCGGTCGCGGTCTACAACACGCTGACATTCGAGCAGATCAGTTGGGGACCGCTCGCTGCCTCCGCCCTGCTCGTCACCGCCCCGGTGCTGCTGCTGACCCTGGCGATGCAGCGGGAGATCGTGGCCGGCCTCACCGCAGGCGGCGTCAAGGGCGGCTGACCGGGATCATTTTACCTCGGAAATGATGCGGGCCACTGTATGCCCGGCATACGAACGTGTTATTAGCGGCTGTGACGCCACGGTGAACACGGGAGCTCTCATGCCGACTGACACCCGGATCGCGAAGTCCGGGACCGCAAGCAATGACCGAACGGAACGGCCGCGACGATGACGTGCTACGCGTCGGGCACTCAGATCGCCGTCCGCGCTGGCGAGCGCCCGGTCGAGACGTTGCGGATCGGCGACTTGGTCCGCACTGCCTCCGGTGCGCTCCGTGCCATCCGCTGGATCGGCCGGCGCAGCTATGCCGGGCTGTTCTTCGCGAGCAACGAGCGTGTCCACCCGGTCCGCTTCCGTGCCGGTGCGCTCGGACGCGAGCTTCCGCACCGCGACCTCCTGGTGTCCCCGGCGCACTGCATGCTGCTGGACGGCATGCTCGTTCCGGCCGAACGGCTGTTGAACGGCAACACCATCCTGCAGGAACACGGAATCGACCGCGTGGAGTACCTCCATGTCGAGTTGGATACGCACGACGTGCTGCTGGCTGAGGGCGCGCCTTCCGAGTCGTTCGTGGACGACGGCAGCCGCGGCATGTTTCAGAACGCGTGCGAGTATCACTTGCTCTATCCCGGGGCCGCGCCGGTTCCAGGGGCCGTGTTCTGCGCGCCCAGGCTGGAAAGTGGTGAAATGCTCGAACGGCTGCGATGGTCGCTCGCGGCCCTTGCCGAGCCTTCGACCCCGCCGGGGCCGCTGGACGGCTTCCTCGACGGCGTTGGTGCCGAGCGCGTGTCCGGCTGGGCGCAGGACCGGCTGGCATTGGACGCCACGGTTCGCCTGCGGGTGACGGATAACGGCGTCGTCCTGGGCGAGGTGTTGGCCGGACGGCATCGGCCCGACCTTGCCGCGGCGGGGATCGGCGACCACGCGTTCGAGTTGGTCGTGTCGGGTGGCTTGTCGCCAGCCCTGCGGCATGTAATCGACGTGCGCCGGGTGAAGGACGGGCAGGCCCTCGCCGGGTCGCCCTACGTGATCGAGGCGAAGGCAATGGCCGCGCCGCGCGCATTGCCCGCGCCACAACCCCCGGCCATGCCATGGCACGGCCGCCTGGACGTCGCCACGCGGGAGCGGATCGCCGGCTGGGCCCGCGATGCGACATGCGACGCGCCGGTCGGGCTCCAAGTACTGGACAACGGTGTGGTGTTGGCGCGTGTCCTGGCCAACCGGATGCGGCTGGACCTGGTGGAGACCGGCATCGGCACCGGCGGGTACGGGTTCGACATCACCGTTCCGGGCGGCCTGTGCCCCTTCATGCGCCACGTGATCGACGTGCTGCGGGAAGACGATGGCAGCCCCTTGCCGGGGTCGCCCATCGTGGTCGAGCCGGCTTATGGCTTGGATGGAGCGCTGCAACAGGCGATGGAGGCCGCCGTCGCAGCACTCCCGGCCGGCGGAGAGCAGGCCCGCGTCCTCTCCTTCACGCTGGCGCAGGCCGAGAAGCTGATGCAGCAGCGGGCCGACGACGACGGCCAAATACGCCAGCGCGAGGAGCAACGGCGCGCCAGCCATCGCTTCGGCGCGTCAGCCGCGCCGTGCAAGCCAGGTTGGCGGGCGCTGGTGCTGGACGCACGTTGCCCGACCGCCGGGCGAGACCCCGGCAGTGCGGTGTTGTTGTCCCACATCGCCGCGCTGCAGGACCTAGGCTACGCCGTGACCTTCGCCGCCGCCGACGAGATGGCGCGCGGGGGTGACCCGGCGTTGCGAAGCCTAGGCGTCGAGGTCTGCGCCGCGCCGTTCTACGGTTCGATCGAGGACGTGCTGCACCGATGGGGCGAAGGCCTCGACCTGGTCTATCTGCATCGCGTCGACATGGCGTCGCGCTACCTGTCCCTTGCCCGCGAGTATGCCCCGCGGGCGCGGATCGTCTACAACGTGGCCGACCTGCATCACGTCCGGCTGGCACGGCAGGCTGCCCTGGAGGGGCGGCCGGCCTTGCTGGAGACGAGCGGCCGGATCCGTGCCGCCGAGTGCTTGGCAGCCCTGCAGGCCGATGCGGTGGTCACCCACTCGGCAGTCGAGGCGGAGTGGTTGCGCGAAGCGGTGCCGTCGGCGCGGGTCCATGTCGTGCCCTGGTCCGTTTCGCCGCGTCCCCGCCGCCGGCCGTTCGCGAAGCGGGCTGGCGTGGCCTTTATCGGCGCCTACGGTGACGCCCCGAACCTCGATGCCGCGGCCTGGCTCGTGCATGATGTCATGCCTGCCGTTTGGGAGCGCCGGCCCGGCATCGAATGCCTGTTAGCGGGGAGCGAGATGCCCAGGGCGATGCGTGCCATGCGCAAGCCGGGGATCATGCCATTGGGCGAGGTCGGCGATCTCTCGGCCGTGTTCGACCAGGTTCGTCTCACCGTAGCGCCGACCCGCTTCGGGGCAGGGGTCGACGGCAAGGTGGTCGACAGCCTGGCCGCCGCATTGCCGTGTGTCATGACGCAGGTCGCGGCAGAGGGCATCGCGCTGCCGCCCTTGCTGAGCCAGTGGATCGGCCAGAGCGCCTGCGAATTGGCGTCTCTCATCGTGCAGCTTCACGACAATCCCGCGCTGAACCGGGCCAGTGCAGTGGCCGGCTTCGATTTGATGACGCAAGTTTTTTCAGAGACGGCGGTCAAGATTGGCTTGGGGGCTGCTCTCGCCCCGGTGACAAATGCACCAGTCTCGTCTTCGCCCGGATCGACGGCGCCGGCCTCGCACAACGGCGGCCAGGCCGCATTCGACATCCCTGGCGGAATATCGACCTAGATAGCAGCGCCGGGATCGATGGCACCTGCCGAAGGCGGCCGATCGCGCCGTTCAGTGCACCGCTGGCTGCTTCGCGTGGGCACCCGTCCGTGGGTGCGTGTCGGCTGGCTCGGCGCTGCGTTCGGCGGCCGCCAGATCGACTGCCAGTCCACCCCAGGACAGCAGCACCACGTCGCCGATATCCGCTCCTGACCGGCGAAGCCATTTGTGCAAGCCATGCTCCCAGGCCGTCACCTTGGGCCTCTCGGACGCCCCGATGGGTTGCTCGAGGCTGGAGGAGCGCGTGCCGACCCAGACTGCAATCAGCAAAGCATCGGACTCACCCTGAGGCGGCCTTAGCATTGTCGCCTCGACGGTATTTTGTAGTTCGGCTGGTGCGTCGGAGAAATCGAATACTTTGACTGTTGTGAATGCGTGCATGCGCGCCTCTTTCAATACATCGCAACGACATAGACTGATGCGATTCCGGTCGCGGTGCCCTGGACTTGGTTCATAGACACATTCTGGCAAAGCAATGACGTTACCGTGATCGTACGTCAAGGTTTTTCGTTAACATTTGCTAGGGAAACACGCGCGAACAATATCCTCGCAACCAGGATGCGGCCGGGCGCTAGTCCACGATCATCGCCGCGACGTGCTGGTCGTCCGGGGATGGACTCGCGGCCAACCCGGCCTTCACGCCACCGCGGTCCTCCGCGTTCCGGTTCTGGCTCAGCTTATGCTTGGCATCCAGCCGCGTGATCGGGATGCGCACGCCGACAATGCCTTTCAATTGCGAGCGGATGAACGTTTCCGGCGCGTCGCCGACGGCCCAGGGCGCGGGACGAGGCTTCTCGTGCAGGTTGGTCAGCCGGCTCACCACATCCAGCAGGCGCTCGGCGTCCTCGTAGAACTCGACCGGGCCATAGGCGTGCACCGCCACGTAGTTCCAGGTCGGCACCACCTTGCCGTCGCGCTGCTTGGTCGCGTACCACGAGGGCGTGACGTAGGCGTCCGGGCCCATGAACGTCACCAGCGCCTCCTGGCCGCCGGTATGCCACTGCCCGTTGGCCTTGGCGACGTGGGCATGCAGCGTGCCGTATTCGCCGTCCTCCGCATCCAGCATGAAGGGTAGCGGTGTCCCGACCAGGCCGTCCGGTCCCATCGTCACCAACGTGGCAAGCCGGGTCGCGCGGATCGCCGCGTGCATGTCGGGCAGGGCCTCCATGCGGAACTGGGTCGGAATGTACATGACTGGGCTCCTCTAGCAGCGGCTGCGTTGGTCCTTGGTGCAGGGGAACATGGTGTTGCCGCGGGCCGTGCGAGCCAGTTGGTCCCACATCGCCTCCTCGAAACTCGCTTTCACGTTCGTGACGGCGGCATCGAGCTGGCTCTGGTCGAGCGGCTTGATGCCGCCGGCCAGGTCGATCAAGGCGCCGAGCTGCTGGTCGGTCGCGCGGGCGGCGAGCTTCTGCGTGGCCAGGCTGAGCACCGCCTCGCGCTGGGAGAGCATCGTGACGTGGGTCAGTGATTTGTCGCGCGCGCGGCTGAACGGCGTGCTGCCGGCACCGCCGTACACGCCGCGGGAGTCGGCCTGGTCCATGATGCGGTCGAGTTCTGAATCATACAGGCTGATGTCGTAGATCATCGTCACGACCTGGTGCGCGCGTCCCACGTCGGCCGCGCGCGCCGGCAGCGACGCCAAAAGCAGCACCAGAAGTGCGGCCGCCCTAGACACGGGCGTAGAGCACCGCCGGGTCGGCGATGGGGTGGGCGATCGTAACCAGTGCGCCGTCGCGGACGGCGCGGTGGAAGCAGCTGCGCTGCCCGGTGTGGCAGGCAGCGCCGGTCTGGTCGACCAGCAGCAGCAGCGTGTCGCCGTCGCAGTCGATGCGCAGCTCGACCAGGCGCTGGTGCTGGCCGGAGGTCTCGCCCTTGCGCCAGGGTGCGCCGCGGCTGCGGCTCCAGTAGCAGACGCGCCCCGTCTCCAGCGTCTCGGCTATGCTGGCGGCGTTCATCCAAGCCATCATGAGCACCTCGCCGGTGTCGTGCTGCTGGGCGATGGCCGGAACCAGGCCGTCGGCGTCGAATTTGATCGGCAGGTCAGCTGGCACGGAGCGCTCCCTCGGGCGCCAGCCCGGCTGCGGTCATGGCACGGTCGAGGTCGGCGATCAGGTCCGCCGGCTCCTCTAGGCCGATATGGAAACGCGCGATCGTTCCGGCATACCTGGCGCCGCCTGCCGTGCGGGTGATGTGCCCGGTGGTGGGGATCGCCAGGCTCTCGAAGCCGCCCCAGGACGCGCCGATGCCGAACAGGGTCAGGCTGTCGATGAAGCCGTCGACCGCCGCCGGCGAGTACTGCGGCTGGAACTCGACGCCGAACAGGCTGCAGGCACCGGTGAAGTCGCGCTTCCACAATTCGTGCCCGGGCGCGCCGGGCAGGGCCGGGTGCAGCACGCGGGCCACCTCGGGGCGGGCGGCGAACCAGGCGGCGACCTCCAGCCCCGACTGCATCTGCCGTTCCAGCCGCACCGCCATCGTGCGGGCGCCGCGCAAGGCGAGCCAGCAATCGTCGGGGCTGGCATACTGGCCGAGCACCATGGCGGTGGTGCGCACCCGCTCCCAATGCGCGTTATCCGCGACGGTGATGCCACCGAGCAGCACGTCCGAGTGGCCGGCGACATACTTGGTCAGCGCCTGGATCGAGACGTCGACACCGTGCGCGAACGGCTGGAAGGAACGGATGCCCCAAGTGTTGTCCATCATCACCGTCAGCCCGCGCTCGTGCGCGACGGCGGCCAGAGCGGGGATATCCTGCACCTCGAAGGTGTGGCTGCCGGGGCTCTCGGTATACAGCACGCGGGTCTCGGGGCGGATCAAGGCGGCAAGGGCGTCCGGCGCGATTACCGGGTCGTAATAGGTAGTGCCGACGCCCATGCGGGGCAGGAAATTGTCGGCGAAGTTGCGCGCGGGGCCATACGCGCTGTCGGGCAGCAGCAGATGGTCGCCGGCGCCGAGGTAGGCGAGCAGCGGTACCGTGATCGCGGCGAGCCCGGTGGAGACGATCTGGCAGCGCGTGCCGCCCTCGATGGCCGCCACCATGTCTTCCAGCGCGTGGTGGGTGGGGTTGCCGGCAGTGCCGTACAGGAAGCCGCGGCCCATATGGTCGACGCTCTTGGAACGCCGGTCCGTGCACGACGTGTAGAGCATCGTGGAGCCGCGGAGCACCGGCGGATTGACGAAGCCGTTCACCCGTGTCCCAGCGCGCCCGAGATGGGAGGTCTGGGTGGCGAAACCAAGCTTGGCAGGGGGCAGGGCGTGATCTGGCATCAACTGGTCTCCTTCGGGGTGGTGGGGTCGGCACCCCATTCGGTCCAGGAGCCGTCATACACGGCGCCTTGCGGAAAGCCCGCGCGCTTCAAGGCCATCGTCACCACCGTGGCGGACACACCGCTGCCGCAGGTGGTAATGACCGGGCGGGTGCCGTCCACCCCGGCCTCGGTCAGCCGGGTGCGCAACTGGTCGGTCGGCAGGAACAGGCCGTCGGCGCCGAAGAAGATGGAGGAAGGCAGGTTCACCGCACCCGGCATGTGCCCGGAGGCCAAGCCGGGCCGGGGCTCCGGTGCGTGGCCGGCGAAGCGGATGGCGCTGCGGGCGTCGATGATCAGTGCTTCGGTTTCGAGCATGTCGGTCAGCCCGCGTAGTCGCTCGGCGCGCAGGCGGGGGGTGAAGTGCGCGGCTTCGGGCGGGGCCGGGTCGCCGGATTGCACCGCGTGGCCGGCGGCCTCCCACGCGGCCAGCCCGCCATCCAGCACGGTGGAGTTGTCGTGGCCGAACAGGCCCATCATCCACCAACCGCGGGTCGCCCACATCGTGCTGTTCTGGTCGTAGAACACGACCCGGCTCGTGTCGCCCACCCCGAGCGCCCCGACCAACTTGGCAAACCGCCCGGCGGCGGGGGCCATGTGCGGCAAAGCGCTGTCGACGTCAGCGATCAGGTCCAGGTCGAAATATCGCGCGCCGGGAATGTGCGCGCGGAGGAAGGCCTCGCGTCCGTCCTTGTTCTCAGTCGGTAGATATTTGGTCGATTCGAGCACGACCAAGTCGGGCGCCCCAATGTTGCTCGCCAACCACTCGACCGAAACGAGATCATCCATCATGTCCGTGCTCCGCTGTTTCCTTCTCCCTCTCCCGCGGGCGGGAGAGGGCCGGGGTGAGGATGCGACTGCCGCCTCATTCGTCGTTTCGTTGGCCAAGCGGCCCTCACCCCGACCCTCTCCCGTGACGGACGGGCGAGGGAGAGTGAAGGCGACAGAGCGCTCATGCTCCTAGCGTCAGGGTGATGCGGCGATTTTGCCGCCCCTTGTTCTCGATCTTGGCGACCTTGATCGGGCCGATCTCGCCGGTGTGGGCCACGTGGGTGCCGCCGCAGGGCTGCAGATCCACCGTGCCGATCCGCACCAGGCGCAGCCGTCCCGTGCCCCGTGGCGGCTGTACCGACAGGGTGCGCACCAGGCCGGGATTGGTGTCGAGCACGCTCTCGTCCACCCACTCCGTCGTCACGGGATGGTCGGCGGCGATCAGCGCGGCGAGCCCCGCCTCGATCGCGGCGGGTTCGGGTTTGTCCGGCAGGTCGAAATCCAGCCGGGATTTTTCCGCGCCGATCTGGCCGCCAGTGACCGCGGCCCCGGGGATCAGGCTACACAGCAGATGCAGTGCGGTGTGCATTTGCATGTGGGCGAAGCGGCGCGGCCAGTCGATCGTGGCAGTGACCGGCGTGCCCGGCGCCGGCGGTTCGCCGGCCAGCGGCAGGATGACGGTGTCGCCCTCGCCCTTGATCGCCTCCGCGACCACCGCCTCGCCGCCGGGCCAGGTGAGCCGCCCCATGTCGCCGGGCTGGCCACCGCTGCGCGCGTAGAACACCGAGCGATCCAGCACCACGCCGGTGGGCAGCACGGACAGGACAATACCTTCCGAGCTCTGGGCGTAGGCATCGTCCAGAAACAGCTTCACGCGGCCCACTCCGCGCGCAGCCAGTCCCGTTTAGCGGCGAACCAAAGCAGGGCCATCACGGTGATCGAGTTGGCGTAGCGGCCGGCCAGCGCGTTCTCGATCGCCTCGTCGGCGGGCAGCACGCGGATGCGGATGTCCTCGCGCTCGCTGGCCAGTCCGCCATACCCGGCGATCCCATCGGCATCGGCGGCCGGGGTCGCAACGCGGCCGGCGAAGATGGTCACCCTCTCATCCGACCCGCCGGCCGTCAGTACGAAATGGCCCACCCGGTGCACGCGGTCTGTGGCCAGGTGCATCTCCTCCTGCATCTCGCGGGCGGCGGTTTGTTCCTCAGTCTCGCCTTCATCCATGAAGCCGCCGGGGACCTCCAGCATGACCGGGTCGACGCCGGCGAGCATGGCCGGGTAGCGGAACTGCTCGATCATCACGAGTTGGTCGGTGCGCGGATCATACGGCAGCACGCCCACGGCATGGCCGCGCAGCCAGACCTCCCACGTGCGCACGCCGGACATCGCGCCGTCGAACCGCCGGTTGCGGAACCGCACGACGTCGAGCTGGGTGCGGCCCTTCCAAACGGTCTCGGTGGAATCGACGATGAGGTCTGGGGGCGTGGTCATCGCCCGTTTCTAAACTGGCCGTGCCTCCCCGGCCAGTCCGGCGGCGATGTGCCGCTTGCCTAGGTGGTGAGGCCGGCAATCAGCGGCAGAAGCACGGCAAGGGTGCAAATCGCGTCCAGCACGCGCTGCTGCCGCGGCAGCATCGACCGTAGCAAGCCCAGCAGTACGCCCGCTGCGACCAGGCATCCTGCAGCTTGCCAGAACGTCCAGTCGTCGGGCAGCCAGCTATCCGTCAGGTTGAAAGCGAACAGCAGCGCCGACGCGATCACCGCCCCGCCGGCATACAGAGCGATGTCGAACCCGATCGACTTGCGAAGCCGCTCGCGATGCCGGGCCCAGAACAAAGCAGTCGCGATCGCCATGCAAAGGCACACCAGGAACACCTGGCCGACTGAGTGCGGACCATAGGACAGGTCCGTCTCGCTGCGTATCACCCGCATCGGACTGATCCGGGTGGCCAGGGCATACCACGCAAATTCCACGGCCGCCGTCAGCACGGTCGCGGCAATCCCGAGGCCGAGCACCGGAAGCGGTTGGCGGTCCGGTCCGGAGGGCAGCAGGCGCCACCCCATCAGCCAGATGAAGAGGCCGGTGAGCAGGATCGGCTCGGCCACGTTCGCCTTGGTCTGCAGGAAGTAGTGGAACAGCGCCAACACGGTGAGCAGGTAAATGATGCGGTGCAGCCGCTTCCAGGCGTGCCCCAACGTGCGCAGGGCCCGGTCGGTCGAAGTCACGCCGAGCAGCGCCAGCGCAACCAGGGCCACGAAACCCACTTCCAGGTAGAACCGGAGCAGGATCTCGCTTGCGACGGTATGAAGGTTCCACTTCTCGTCCCACGCGTACAGCACGACGTGCGCCAGCGCATAGAACAGCGTCGTGAGGCCGAGTTGGCGCCGCACCAACACCAGCCGATGCCAGTTGAAGATCGCGCGCGCGGGCGTGGCGAGCAGGGTCAGCATCAGGAAGCGGATCGCCCACAGCCCGGCCTCGTGGTTTGCCTCGAGAATGGGGCGGGCACCGAGGCGGCCGGTGACCAGCGCGAACGCGATCCAGATGGCCGGAACGCATTCCAGCACCAGCACGACGGTCTTCAGCCAGGAGAACCGCCCCGACCGGTCGTGCCACGGCCAGGGCGTCTTCTGCATCGGGTGGGTAGAGCGGGGACGGCGGGGGTTCACCCGCTCCCGGATCGGGGCGGCGTCGCTCAAGGGGCTGCTCCGGACACATGGCGGAAGCCGTCGGGCGGCACGAAGGCGGCTGGATCCTGCGGGCCGTAGCTGACGGTCGTGGCTTGCAGCAGCACTTGGCCTCCCTGGCTTGCACGCAACATCACGCCGTCCGCGGTCAGGCAAAGCAACGTCGGGTGGCCGCCCGCATCGGTTGTCCGCCAGTTGGTGCAGGGTAACCCGGCGACCACCGCTGCGTCCTGCCGCGTGTAGTCACCGGCCGGTGCTCCGGGCAATCCAGGGGCGGCGGTCGGCAAGTCGAGGACGGCGCGATCGGCCGGCTTCACCACGGACATGCGTTTCGCCGTGTAGTCGACGATCATGTACAGCCCCGGGGACGGTGGATCGACCCGCAGGCGGCCGGTGGCGACGGACCACCGCATGCGTTGGCTGAGTGCCGGGCCACCCTCGATCGGTTGCGCGACCTGGTAGGTCACGTCCACGTCGCGTTGCGGCATGGTGGGCGGACGGTCGGCCGCAAACGCCGGGCCGGCCGACACGATAGCGAACAGGATAACCACACCCCGCCGCTTCTTCAGGGAAATGTTGCGGCGAAACAGACGGAGGGGGTGGGCCCCGGCCGTGCCAAAGCGCCCCCGCCACCATGCTTTGCACGGTCCGCTTCCCTCTGAAAGAGGGTGAGGATGCAAGGCAGTGGGGCTCACTGTTTGATGCCCAGGGGCAGGCGGAAGAAGTTCGGCGGCGGGACGAACCGTTCGTCAGGGATGTGACCGCGGACGACGGACTGAGCCACGGCACGGCCGGGTTGCCCGTTCCAGGTACCCTCCGCACGCAGGATCACGCCGTCCGGGGTGACGCAGCCGGTCGCGTCCACATGGCGGGCCTGGATCGTCCACTCGGTGCACTCCATGCCAAGCACGTGGCTGCTGCCCTGGCGGGTGAAGTGCGCGTCGGCTCCGGCAAGCAGCGTTTGGGGGTCACCGCCCCGCAGCGGCAGCTCCAGAACGGAGGATTGAGCGGCGAACACCAGTTCCGCCAAGCGGCGCCGCAGATCGGTGATCGCGTAGACCGGCTGCCCGACCGGCTCGGCCCGCAACCGCTCGCCGGCGGCGTCCCACATCAGCCGCACGCCACCTGCGGCGCCGCCGGGGATCTGCTGGGCGGCGGCGCCGTCCACCTGATACAGCACGTCCACGTCGCCGGTCGGCACCAGGCGGGGCTGGGCGGCGGCCCCCAACCCGAGACCCAGGCCGGGAAGCAGCAGACAGCCGATCGCGGCGATGCGCACGACAGGACCCACTCTCAACTGGCCATTCTCCGAATCTCCGCTTCGATCTCCGCGCTATCTGCCTGCCAACGCGCGGGTTCGTCTACCGCGGCAGCGAGCAGCGCCTTGTAGCGTTCGCGCGGAACCTCCTCCGTGCCGAATTGCGACAGGTGACTGGTCACGAACTGGGTGTCCAGCAGCCGGTAATCGCCCAGGCGCAACCGGGCCACCAGGTGGACCAGTGCCACTTTCGAAGCATCGCGCGCCAGGCTGAACATGCTCTCGCCGAAAAATGCGGCCCCCAGGCTCACGCCGTACAAGCCGCCCACCAGCAAGCCGTCGAGGCGGCATTCGACGCTGTGCGCCATCCCGGAGTGGTGCAATTCCCCAAACAGCCGCTCGATGTCGCGGTTGATCCAGGTATCCTCCCGCCCCGGCCCGGCCGCGGCACAAGCGGCGATCACGGCGGAGAAGTCCGTGTCTGTGGTGACCTGGTAGGGGCCGCGCAGCACCGTGCGCATCAGGCGCCGCGGAAGGTGGAAGCGATCGAGCGGCAGCACGCCGCGATGCTCCGGATCCAGCCAATACAGGCGGCTGCCGCGCCGCGTCTCCGCCATGGGGAAAAGGCCCACGCGGTAGGCGCGCAAAAGGAGCTCCGGAGTAACCTCGACGGTGCGGCGGGACATCGTACCCAGTCCTAGCACGCCGGCCGCCTCCGCTATACGGCCAAGGTGATGGGGCGGTGGTGCAAGCGCATCTCCCGGCTGGATACCCATTGTCAGGTGGGGCACACTCCGGTCTACGCAACATCCGGGTCGCGCCGAAGTGCAAAGCTGGCTCGACCGTCAGACCGACCTCGCGCGCATGGCGGAGCGGCAGTTGTTCTTCGTGGGCGGCGCGCCCCGGTCCGGAACGACCTGGATTCAGCGGATCCTGGACGCGCACCCGGAGGTTTCGTGCTGTGGCGAGGGCTTCTTCCTCAACCACCTCGCGGTCCCGCTGGACGCGATGATGGTGGCGCGGAGCAAGGTGCTGACGGCGAAGAACACGACCTTATTTCAGAGCACCGGCGGCTTCCCGCTACCCGCGTCCGCCGACACCGAACATCTGGCCGGCACCGCCATCCTGCTCGCGCTATCGCAGCAGATGGGCGCCAAGGCATGCCGCGCGGTGGGCGAGAAGACGCCTGAGAACGTCTTCTTCTTCCAGCGCCTGAAGCAGCTGTTTCCGGGCGCGAAGTTCATCGGCGTCGCCCGGGACCCGCGTGACGTGCTGACCTCCGCCTGGCACCTGTTCCAGAAAGTGCCGGCCGGGGCGGACGAGGTTGCCGCGAAGACCAACTTCCTAAAGGCAGCGTTCCCGTCGCTGGCCGAGGGCGCCCGGGTCATGCTCGACCTCACTCGGCGCTTCCCCGACGACGCCGTGATCGTCACGTACGAGGCGATGGTGCGTGACCCGGTGCCGCTCGTCGCCCGCCTGTTCCGCCTGCTCGGCGTCCCGGACGACCCGGCGATCGTCGCCACCTGCCTCGAGCGCACCTCGTTCGCCGCCGCCACCGGGGGCCGGCCGGCCGGGGTGGAGGAGCGCGGGGCATTCTACCGCAAGGGCGTGGTGGGGGATTGGCGGTCGACGCTCACCCCTGAGATGAACCGCCTCGTCCTGCAGGAACTCGGCTGGATGTTCCCGCTGTTTGGCTGGGCGGCGTAGATGCGCGTCTCGCCCGGCGGCCTGGCGAACGGGGCTGCCTGGGCGGTGTTGCTGGGCCTCGCCGCGGTCGCCGTCGTGCTGGTGGTCGTGCTCGGGCCGTTCGGGCTGGTGCTACTCGGCTTGCTCACCGTGTTCGTCTGCAGCCAATTCACCCTAGATGAACACGCGCCGGGTTGGGGTCGCCACGTATTCCGAGCCGGCATGGAGGAGGGCGGCCCGCCGGAGCAGCGCGCAGCCCGAGCGGCGGAGCGGCAGGCAGCACTCTCGCCGGTTCGGTTCTACCGCTGGTGCGGGGTGGTGCTGTTGCTCGCGGGCGTGGCCGGCGTCGCCTGGCAACACGGGCGAGTTAGTAGGGTGGGCTTCAGCCCACCACCTTGCTGCGCCTGATGGGCTGAAGCCCACCCTACGGTGAGCCGTTCCACAGCAGCGCTGGATCCGAAACCGTGGTTTAGTCGCCATCCTCGTCCAGGTAGAACTGGTCCGCGTCCTCGTCGTAGCTGTACAGCTCGGCGTAGCGGCCCCAGCTGATCACCGTGCGCATCGTGGCGTCGGCGTAGTCGGGGCTCATCTTGTCTTCCAGCTCGTCGCGGAAGCGCACGGCGGAGGCGCGGTGATTCCAGCGTTCGTCCAGCACCTGACGGATCTGCGCCACCAACGGCACGTGAGCCCGCAGCGCCGCGGCGAACTGCGCCTTGCGCGGGTCGGTGTCGGCGGCGACGAACTGACGTCCGGTGTCGCTCACCACGAGGTCGCCGTCGGCCAGGGTGCCCAAGCGCAGCAATTGCAGCGCCTCGCCGATCGGCAGCAACTCGTCCGCCTCCAACTGCAGGTCGTCGGCCAAGGCGGGCAAGTCGGCGCGGCCGTTATAGGGCGGCGCCATCAGCGCCTCGAGCAGGCCGGCCATGATGTTGGTCGACACCGGCTGCAGCGCCGTCGCCGTGGTGACCGCCTGCGGGGCGGAGCGGGCGGCGGCGCGCTTGGTCATCAGCGCATAGATGTCGTCCACCAATTGGCGGAACGCCGGGTCGAGTCGGTCGCGCGGGTGCGGGAAGGGCACGATCAGCTCGCTGGCGACCCGGCCGGGGTTGGAGCTGAACACGAGCACGCGGTCGCACATCAGCACCGCCTCCTCGATGTTGTGGGTGACCATCAGGACGGATTTGATGGGCAGCTTGCCCTCCATCCACAGGTCGATGAGGTCGGTGCGCAGCGTCTCGGCGGTCAGCACGTCCAGGGCGGAGAACGGCTCGTCCATCAGCAGCAGGTCCGGGTGCACCACCAGGGCGCGCGCCAGGCCGACGCGTTGGCGCATGCCGCCGGACAGCTCCTTCGGGTAGGCGCTCTCGTACCCGCCGAGGCCGATGAGGTCGATCGCCGCCTCGGCCCGCTTCTCGCGCTCGGCCTTGGGAACGCTTTGCGCTTCCAGGCCGAGTTCCACGTTTTCCTGCACCGTCAGCCAGGGGAACAGAGCGAAGGACTGGAACACCATCGCCACCCCCTCCGCCGGGCCGGTGAGCGGGGTGCCGCGCCACTGCACGCGGCCGTCGGTCGGGCGCAGCAGCCCGGCCACGATGCGCAGCAGGGTGGATTTGCCGGAGCCGGAGCGCCCCAGCAGGCCCACGATCTCGCCGGAGCGCAGGGTGAGGTCGACGTTGTCCAGTACCAGCAGGTCGGCCGAACTATCCTTGTGATACGACTGGCGGACGCCGCGCACCTCGAGAATGTTGGTGAGCGTGGTGGCCGGCAGGGGCGTGTCCATGGCGCGGGCCTCAGCTGAAGGTGAAACGGCGGGCGGCGTAGGCATACATCGGGCGCCACACGATGCGGTTGAACATCAGGACGAACGCACTCATCACCGCCACGCCCAGGACGACCTTCGGTGTGCCGTTATCGTCGGCGCTGGCCTGCGCGATATAGGCGCCGAGCCCGTGCGCGCTGATGTGGTCGCGACCCCAACTGGCGACCTCCGACACGATCGCGGCGTTCCAGGCGCCGCCGGAGGCCGTGATCGCCCCCGTCACGTAGTACGAGAAGATGCCCGGCAGGATCACCCGGCGCCACCACAACAGGCCGCCGATGCGGAAATTGTTGGACGCCTCCAGCAGGTCCCCCGGGAAGGCGGCCGCGCCAGCGATAACGTTGAACAGGATGTACCACTGGGCGCCCAGCACCATCAGCGGCGTCAGCCAGATGTCCGGGCTGAGCTGCCAGTGCACGATCGCGACGACGAAGATCGGGAAGAACAGGTTGGCCGGGAAGGCCGCCAGGAACTGCGCCACCGGCTGCGCGCGCCGCGCCCAGGTCGGCCGCAAGCCGAGCCACACCCCGATCGGCACCCAGATCGCGGTAGCCACGATCATCAGCACGATGACCCGGATCATGGTGTAGACGCCGAGCAGCAGGGCCTCGGCCAGGTCGCCCCATCTCAGGCTGACGGAGACGTAGATCACGATCTGCCACGCCGCCGCCGCCACCACGATCGCGAGCACGACGCCGTAGAAGATGTCCCAGGCCCGCGACGGCCTGTTATCGGCACTCACGGCCCGCGGCTTGGTGCGCGACAGGCGCAGCCCGGTGAACAGGTTGAACACCGACGCCAGCGCGTCCACCCCGGCGGACAGCACGCGGGTCCGGCGCAGCAACTTCAGCACCCAGGGGTCGTCGGCTACCGCGCCCGACGTCATTTCGAAGCGGAACTTGGCCGACCAGGCGACCAGCGGGCGGAATAGCAGCTGGTCGTAGGCAAGGATCACCAGCAGCATGGTGCCGATGGCGTAGAACACGGCCCAGATGTCCCGCTTCTCCAGCGCCTCCGCAACGTAGGATCCGATGCCGGGCAGCTTCCAGGTGTTGCTGCCGACGGTCACGGCCTCGCTGGCGACGACGAAGAACCAGCCGCCGGACACCGACATCATGGTGTTCCACACCAGGCCGGGCATGGCGAACGGCACTTCCATGCGCCAGAACTTCTGCCAAGGGGACAGGCGGAAGGCGGTGGCGCATTCGGCCAGGTCGGCGGGCACGGTCTTCAGCGACTGGTAGAAGCTGAACGCCATGTTCCAGGCCTGGCTGGTGAAAATGGCGAAGATCGCGGCTAGTTCGACGCCCAGCACGCGGCCCGGGAACAGGCCCATGAAGAACACCACGGTGAACGTCAGGAAGCCGATGATCGGCACCGATTGAAGCATATCCAGGATGGGCACCAGAACCAGCCCGGCCCGGCGGCTTTTTGCAGCCCAGGTGGCGTAGGTGAAGGTGAAAATCAGCGAACACACCAGCGCCAGCGCCATCCGCAGCGTCGTTCGCAGCGCGTAGCCCGGCAGGTAGTACGGATCAAGATTGATATCGGCCACCTGCGCCAAGGGGATGACCGTCTGCCGCGCTCCGCTGGCGAAGGCGAATAGCAGGCCGCCGATGCAGAGCACCGCCGCGATATCGAACACGTTCGGAAGCCGGCGGGCCGAGGCGAAGGCCGGGAAGGTGCTTCCGGACATGGGGTATTCCTCGGCTACAGGGCTATGGACGCCCCATAGCTGGCTCCCCCGGCGCTGTCACGCAGGCATCGCATTGCGATTGTGTGACGCTACCCGGTCGAGCCAAACCCGCCCAAGCCGCGCTCGCTGCTGGCGGAGAACGCACCCACGACGCGGAGGGTGGGCCGCAGGATGGGGACGAACAGCATCTGGGCGAACCGCTCGCCGGGTTGCAGCATGATCGGCTCGCTGCCGGGCGCGTTGCGGTTCCAGGCGCTGACCAGGATGGGGCCGGTGTAATCGGGGTCGATCAGCCCGACCAAGTTGCCCAGCACGAGCCCTTTGCGATGCCCCATGCCCGAGCGTGGCAGCACCAGGGCGGCCATGTTCGGGTCGGCCAAGTGCATGGCGAACCCGGCGGGGATCAGCGCCGGGGCGGTGCCGGGCTCGATGACGAGCGGAGCGTCGAGGCAGGCATGCAGGTCGATCGCCGCTGCCATGGCACTCTGGTAGGTGGGCAGTCCCCATTCGTGCAGCCGAGGATCCAGCACGACCATTTCGACCCCAATCAACTCCCTCTCCCCTTGTGGGAGAGGATCGGGGTGAGGCGCGTCGCGCCCGGGTTGGTGCCAAAGTCGCCCTTACCCCGGCCCTCTCCCGCAGGCGGGAGAGTGAGAAGCGAGGCGGTCACGCCAGAGCCTCGGCGATGCGGGCGGCAAGCCGGGTCGCGACTTCGGTCTTGGGCAGCATCGGCCAGTCCTCCGCGCCGTCCGCGGTGACGAGCCGGACCTGATTGTTCTCCCCGGCCATGATGCCGGTCGCGGGCCGTACGTCGTTGGCCACGATCCAGTCGCAGCCCTTGCGCAGACGTTTGGCGGCGGCGTTCTCCGCCACGTCCTGCGTCTCCGCCGCGAACCCGACCACGAGCCGCGGACGGCCTGGCCCGGGGGCGGAGAGCATCGCGAGAATGTCCGGGTTCGGCTGCAGCGTGAGCGTCGGGGGTGCGGCGCCAGGTTGCTTCTTCAGCTTTTCGGGGGCCGGCTCCACGTGCCAATCGGCCACCGCCGCGGCGCAAACCGCAATATCGGCCGGCAGCGCAGCCTGGCAGGCGGCCAGCATCTCGGCGGCGGTTTCCACCCGGACCACCATGGCGGCCACGGGTGGTTGCACAGACGTAGGGCCGGTGACCAGCGTCACCCGCGCGCCCAAATCCAGCAGGGCCGCGGCGATCGCCGTGCCTTGGCGGCCGGAGGAGCGGTTGGCGATGTAACGCACCGGGTCGATCGGCTCGTGGGTCGGACCGCTGGTGACCAAGGCGTGCTTGCCAATCAGTTTCTTGGGACCAAAAAACGCCTGGATGGCGGCAAGGATAGCGGGCGGCTCCGACAGCCGGCCCGGCCCGAACTCGTTGCACGCCATGACACCCTCGTCCGGACCCACGAACAGCACGCCGCGGTGGCGCAGGGTCGCCATATTGGCCACGGTCGCCGGGTGCAGCCACATCCGCACGTTCATCGCGGGGGCGGCCAGCACCGGCTTGTCGGTGGCGAGCAGTAAGGTTGTGGCCAGGTCGTGCGCCCGGCCGGCCGCCATCGAGGCCAGGATATCGGCGCTGGCGGGGGCCACCACGACCAGGTCGGCGGCGCGGGACAGCTCGATATGCCCCATCTCGCTCTCGTCGGTCAGCGACCAGAGATCGGTGTAGACCTTCGTCTCCGTCAGCGCCTGCAAGCTGAGGGGCGTCACGAAATGCGCGCCACCCTCCGTCAGCACCGCCGTCACCCCGAGCCCGGCCTTGCGCAGCAGCCGCACCAACTCGAGCACCTTGAACGCCGCGATCCCCCCCGCCACGACGAGCAGGACGCGCTTCACAGGCGGCGCCCGGTGTGGATCGCAGCGATGCCGCCCGTCAGGTTGCGGTGGCGCACCTGCTCCAGCCCGGCGTCGCGCATCATGTCCTCCAGCGTGACCTGATCGGGGAAGGTGCGAATGCTCTCGGCCAGATAGCGGTAGCTGTCGGCGTCCCCCGCGATCGCCTGGCCCAGGCGGGGCAGCACTGAGAACGACCATGCATCGTACACCGGGGCGAGTGCGGCCACCTGCACGCGGGAGAACTCCAGGCAGGCGAACCGTCCGCCCGGCTTCAGCACACGCCGGGCCTCCCGTAGCGCCGCGGGCTTGTCGGTCACGTTGCGCAGGCCGAACGCGATGGAGACCACGTCCACGCTGCGGTCGGGCAGCGGCAGCATTTCGGCGTCGGCCACCAGGAACATGACGTCGCCGGCCTGCGCACGGGAGACGGCCCGGTCACGCCCGACCCCCAGCATGGCGGCGTTGATGTCGGACAGGATCGCCGGCCCGCCGCCCGCCGATCGCCAGCCGAAGGTGATGTCCCCGGTGCCACCCGCCAGATCGAGCAGTCGGCACCGGGCGGATGGCTGCAGGGCTGCAATGAAATCCCGCTTCCAGGCCCGGTGGATGCCGAGCGACATCAGGTCGTTCATCAGGTCGTAGCGGGGCGCCACGCTGTCGAACACCGCCCGCACCAGCGGCTTTTTGGCGTCGCGCGGAACGGTCTGGTAGCCGAAATCCGTGGTAGCGCCGGGTAGGAAACCTGGGGGATTGTTGCTCATGCCTGCTCTGTATAGCCTGAGCGGCACATATGCCGGAACTCCCCGAAGTCGAGACGGTGATGCGCGGCCTGCAGGCGCGGCTCGAGGGGCGGGTGATCGTGAGTGCCCAGGTGCACCGGCCCGACCTGCGCTGGGCGCTGCCGCCCCACTTGGCCGAGCGGCTGACCGGGGCGCGGGTCGAGGGGTTCCGCCGCCGGGCCAAGTACATCCTGATGCGGCTGAGCGGCGGCGACAGCGTGCTGCTGCACCTTGGCATGTCCGGCCGGATGGTTCTCGGGCCCGCCCGCCCCAACAGCGTGACACTACATGAGCACATCGTGCTGGAGACCGACGACGGCTGGCGGGTGGGCTTCGTGGACCCGAGGCGGTTCGGCTCGGTGGACCTGATCGCGACCGAGCGGGAGGACGAGCATCGCCTGTTGACCGGGCTCGGGCCGGAGCCGCTGGACGAGGCGTTTTCCACCGGCGTCCTGGCGCGGGCGCTGGCTGGCAAGCGCACCCCCGTGAAGGCCGCGCTGTTGGACCAGCGGCTCGTGGCCGGGCTCGGCAACATATATGTGTGCGAGGCGCTGTTCCGCGCCCGCATCGCGCCGGATCGCACGGCCTCGACCATTCCTCGCGCGGGCGCCGCCCGGCTGGTCACGGCCATCAAGGCGACGCTTACCGAGGCGATCGCTGCCGGCGGGTCGTCGTTGCGCGATTATGTGCAGCCGGATGGCGAACTGGGATATTTCCAGCATGCTTGGAAGGTCTATGGGCGCGAGGGCAAACCGTGTGAACGCTGCCCGGGACCGCCAGCCTGCGACGGTGTTTCGCGGATGGTGCAGTCTGCCCGGTCGACGTTCTATTGTACGAAGACGCAACGTTGAGAGGCTTCGCAGGCGAGGCGAACGTCTGATAGGGTCGAGCGACAAACGTGTCGTCCGCCGGCACGGTGTCGCCCGCTTCGGCGCCCCGTCCGCAATCCGGTTCTTCGGTCACTAAGTTCTTCCAACGTTACCCTGCTTGCGTTAACAAATCAGAAAAGTAATTTGAGGATGAAGATAGTGCCGGAGTTAATCCTAGTCGAAACACACGGTGCTGTCGGGCTCATTCGTTTACATCGTCCTACCGCCCTAAACGCACTTTGCGATCAACTTGTGGCCGAAATCGGTGCGCAGTTGCTTGATTTCGATGCGAATCCGGATGTGGGTGCGATCGTAATCACCGGATCGGAGAAAGCGTTCGCCGCCGGGGCCGACATAAAAGAGATGCAGTCCCGCACCTATCCGGGCGTGCTGCAGGAAGATTTCATCGCGGCTTGGGAGACCGTACTGCGGGTGAAAAAGCCGGTGATCGCCGCCGTCGCTGGCTTCGCCCTGGGTGGCGGCTGCGAGTTGGCGATGATGTGCGACATGATCGTGTGCGCCGACACGGCGAAGTTCGGCCAGCCGGAAATCAACCTGGGCGTCATGCCCGGGGCCGGCGGCACCCAGCGCTTCACCCGGGCCGTCGGCAAGTCCAAGGCGATGGACATGTGCCTGACGGGACGGATGATGGACGCGCAGGAGGCGGAGCGGTCCAACCTCGTAACCCGCGTGTTTCCGGCCGACACGATGCTGGAGGAGGCGATCAAGATCGCCGCCAAGATCGGCGCCCAATCCAGGGTCGCGGCGCTGCTGACCAAGCGCGCCGTCAATGCCGCGTTCGAGACGACGCTCACCCAGGGGGTCGCGACCGAGCGCGGCCTGTTCCTGTCGCTGTTTGGCACGGCCGACCAGCGGGAAGGCATGGCCGCCTTCGTCGAAAAGCGTAAGCCCAGCTTTGGCGCCCCGTGAGCGTGCTTGACTCGGGGGCGGGCTGGCTTCTAGAAACCGCGCCTTGCTCATGCCGCGGCGCGTCCGTGATCATGGGCCGATCCACACTGCTTGATTGAGACATAGAACCCGATGGCGAACACCGCTTCCGCGCGCAAGCGCATCCGTCAGACCGAGCGCCGCACGGAGCGCAACCAGGCTCGCAGGTCCCGCATGCGTACTTTCGTCAAGAAAGTCGAGGCAGCCATCGCCGGCGGTGACAAGGCGTTGGCCGCTGCGGCGTTCCAGGCAGCCCAACCGGAGATGCAGCGCGCCGCCGGCAAGGGGGTCATCCACGCCAATACCGTGGCCCGCAAGCTGTCGCGCATGTCCAAGCGCATCAAGAACCTGGCGGCGCCTGCTACCCCTTGAAGTCTACTGACTAAACGGCTGGCACGATCCCGCCAGTCGTAATCTTAAGCGACGTCAAGGCCGGGTGACCCTAAAGGGACACCCGGCCTTTTGTATTTGAACCATACTTCCTCATTACATGATTTTTAGTGATTTGGATTGCTTCGGAAGCCGCGCTGACTTACACAAGACCTGTCGTTTCATTGCAGAGCGCCGTTGTTGCTCCGCAATAAAACAGCGGGCCGGGAAACGTTGAGGCAGGTGCGGATGATCACATTTGGCGGCCCGACCAATCTGCAGGACGTGCAGGGTGTCACCGATGCAGGTCCTGGCCTTGATCTGGCTGCCCAGTGGACCCGGGTTCGGGACCGCCTGAAATCGGACGTCGGTGAGGTAGAGTATCGGACCTGGCTGCGCCAAATGACCCTCGTCGGCCTCGATGGCGACGAGCTCACCATCCAGCTGCCGACCCGCTTCTTGCGCGATTGGGTGCGCAGCCATTACGGCGACAAGCTGAACGTGTTGTGGCGGGCCGAGAACGGCACCGTGCAACGGGTCGACCTGCGCGTGGGCACCGCCCGTACCGCGCCGCCTCCGCTGGCCGAGAGCCTGTCGGCCGAGCCCTCCGAGCCAGCCCGGGTCGTCCGAGCCGACGACCGGGCCGAGTCTCGCTTCGCCGACCTCGCCGGTGCCCTGGACCCGCGGTTCTCGTTCGATGCGTTCGTCGTCGGTAAGCCGAACGAATTTGCCTATGCCTGCGCCCGGCGCGTGGCCGAGCAACCGGCCAGCCAGGGCTTCAACCCGCTGTTCCTGTATGGCGGCGTCGGCTTGGGCAAGACCCACCTGATGCACGCCGTCGGCCTCGAGCTGACCCGGCGTGACAACGCCCGCCCGCCGGCCGTCATTTACATGTCGGCCGAGAAGTTCATGTATCGCTTCATCGCGGCGCTCCGGAACAAGTCCACGATGGACTTCAAGGAGAGCATGCGCTCCGTCGACGTGCTGATGGTGGACGATGTCCAGTTCCTGATCGGCAAGGACAGCACGCAGGAAGAATTCTTCCACACGTTCAATGCGCTGGTGGACGAAGGCAAGCAGATCGTCATCTCCTCCGACAAGAGCCCGTCGGAACTGGATGTGGAGCAGCGCCTGCGCACCCGGCTGGGCTGTGGGATGGTGGCCGACATCCATGCCACCACCTTCGAACTCCGCGTCTCGATCCTGGACGCCAAGGCGGCCCGCGCCGGGGTCGACGTGCCCCGCCGGGTGTTGGAGTTCCTCGCCCACAAGATCACCACCAACGTCCGTGAGTTAGAAGGCGCGCTCAACCGGCTGCTGGCTCATGCCAGCCTATTCGGCCGCGCTGTGACGCTGGAATCGACCCAGGACGTGCTGCGCGACGTGCTGAAGGCGCACGACCGCAAGGTGACGATCGAGGAGATCCAGAAGAAGGTCTCCGAGCACTACCACCTCAAGCTGGTGGAGATGAGCAGCGCCCGGCGCGCCCGCAACGTCGCCCGGCCGCGCCAGGTGGCGATGTACCTGGCCAAGCAGCTGACCAGCCGCTCGCTGCCGGAGATCGGGAAGAAATTCGGCAACCGCGACCACACCACCGTGATGCACGCCTGCAGCCGCGTGCAGGAGATCATGGGCGTGGACGCCGGGTTCGCCGAGGACGTGGAGCTGCTTCGACGGATGCTGGAAAGCTAACCCAGCAGCTGCAAAGGTTCACGTTTGCGCGGCGGTGCGCGCCTGCTATCCTGCAGGACTTGCTACTCGCGCCCGAGTCTGGCCCGCGCGGAGGACCTATCCATGAAGCTCAAGGCCGACCGCGCCACTCTTTTCAAGGCGCTTGCCCACATCCAAAGCGTGGCTGAGAAGCGCAACACCATCCCGATCCTCGCCAACGCGCTGATCGCGGTGCGCGACGGCAAGCTGAGCTTTACCGCGACCGATATGGAAATCGCCGTCGTGGAGGAAGTTCCGGCTGCCACCAGCCGCGACGGCGCCACTACCGCCCCCGCCATCACCCTGTACGAAATCGTCCGCAAGCTTCCGGACGGGGCCGAGGTGGAGCTGGATTTCCCGGGCGGCGACGCCCAGTTGGCGTTGCGGGCCGGCCGGTATTCCACCAGTCTGGTGACGCTGCCGACCGACGACTTCCCGTCGATGACGGCCGGGGCGCTGCCGCACCGTTTCCACCTGTCCGCCCTGGCCCTGCGCGGGCTGATCGATCGCACGCGCTTCGCCATCAGCACGGAGGAGACGCGCTACTACCTCAACGGCATCTTCCTGCACGCCGCCGACGGCGACGACGGCCGCGTGCTGCGCGCCGTAGCCACCGACGGCCACCGCCTGGCCCGCGTCGAGGAGCCGCTGCCCGAGGGCGCCGGCTCGATGCCCGGCGTGATCGTGCCCCGCAAGACCGTGGCCGAACTGCGCAAGCTGCTGGACGAGGCGCAGGGCGATGTGGAGTGCGCGCTGTCCGACACCCGCATCCAGTTCACCGTTGGCAACGTGCAGCTCACCAGCAAGCTGATCGATGGCACGTTCCCGGAGTACGAGCGGGTGATCCCGCGCGACAACGAGAAGATCCTGCGCGTCGGCAAGAAGGATTTCGCCGAAGCCGTCAGCCGGGTGGCGGCCATCAGCAACGAGCGGTCCCGCCCGGTGAAGATGTCGCTGGCCCGCGACCTGCTGGTGCTGTCGGCGGCGAGCCCGGAACAGGGCACGGCCAGCGAGGAACTGGACGGCGACCGCGTGAAGTATGAGGCCGGGCCGCTCGAGATCGGCTTCCAGGCGCGCTATTTGAACGACATCACCGACCAGATCGGCGGCGAAGTGGAGTTCCTGTTCAGCGACGGCGCGGCGCCGACCGTTGTGCGAGATGCCGGCGATAGCAGCGCGCTGTACGTGCTGATGCCAATGCGGGTGTAGCGGCACAAATCTACCCGAGCACCCGGCCGAGCTCCGCCGCGGCCTCGATGAGCTGGGTGACCATGCCGTGTGGCCGGAGCGGCCCCAACCGCACCGCAGATGACACGATGCTGAGCGCCGCGATGACCGCTCCATCGCGGCCTCGAACGGCTGTACTGACCGTGACGGCGTCAGCGTCGATTTCATTGATGGTGATCAGCCAATTGCGATCTCGAATCCGGGGAAGGTCGGCATTCACCCAGGGAGCGTCGGTCCGGGTGGCGGGACCAAGCCGGCCGAGGCGGCTGGCGAGCACGCCGCGTTGCACCACCGCCGGGGCGTAGGCGAGCAGCAGCCGGCCCGGCCCGGCGTGTAGTGGCCAGCGTTCCCCCATCGTGCAAAATGGGCGGCTCGCCAGATCCGCCGGGTAGGCTGCGGCGATAACGCACTGCTCCCCATCACGCATCGCAAGGCTGACCGCCTCGCCGATCCGCTCCGAAAACTCGGCCAGCACAGGGCGGGAGGCGAGCGGGATTGCATCCTGCTGTTCCGCCGCCCGGGACACCGCCAGCCAGCCAACGCCCAGCTGCCATGGGCCGCGTCTGCCATCCTGCGCGGCGAGTCCGAGCGCGTTCAACGTGTGCAAGATCCGGAAGGCATTGGCCGCAGTGCAGTTCGCTTCGGCGGCCAATCGGGTGAGAGGGGAGGGGCCTAGCCGCATCATCGCCGCCACCAATGCAGCCGTCCGCGCCACGGCGGCGATCCCGTACTCGGGCGGGTGGGCGGCCATCCGGTGTCGGGTCCCCTACTGAAACGGCGAATCGAGCTGCTTGTGGCGGCGGGGTGGGTGGGGTAACACGCCGCGTTCATGGCCGCGCGGCTGGCGGGCGTGGTGAAATTGGTAGACACGCCAGATTTAGGTTCTGGTGGCGTAAGCCGTGGGGGTTCAAGTCCCTCCGCCCGCATCCGCCGTCCGACCGTGGCTCATCGCCTGGCTCTGACGCCCTACTGGATACCGAGGAAGTTCCACCCCCATGCAGGTTACCGAGACCCTCTCCGAAGGGCTGAAGCGCGGCTTCACCGTCGTTGTCCCCTCCGCCACCATCGAGGACCGCCGGTCCGCGAAACTTGGCGAGATCGGGCGCCAGTTGAAGTTGCCGGGATTCCGCCCCGGCAAGGTTCCGGATCGCGTCATTCGCCAGCGCTACGGTACGGCGGTGATGGCCGAAGTGCTGGAAGACAGCGTCAACGAGGCGACGCAACAGGTGCTGTCCGACCGCGGGCTGCGGGCCGCGACTCAGCCGAAGGTCGACGTGAAGACGATGCCGGAGCCGGCGGATGCTCCGACGGACCTGGAGTTCAGTGTCGAGGTGGAATTGCTGCCGGACATCATGCCGCCGGATTTTGCAGCCCTGTCGCTGACCCGGCTCAAGGCCGAGCCGTCTGCCGAGTCGATCGATAAGGCGCTCGCCGACATTGCGGCGCGCCAGCGCGTGCTGGAGCCGGTGGCCGAGCCCCGCCCGGCTGCCAAGGGCGAAACGCTTACGGTGGATTACACCGGCCGCGTCGATGGTACGCCATTCCCCGGCGGTGCTGGCACCGACGTGGACATCGAAGTCGCCGGGCCGAACTTTATTCCCGGCTTCACCGAGCAACTCGAGGGCCTTACCCCGGGTGAGACCCGGACCATAGACGTTACGTTTCCGGAAGATTATGGCACGCGGGACTTGGCAGGCAAGGCGGCGCAGTTCGAAATCGTCGTAAAGTCTCTCAAGACGGCATCTGTTCCGCCGATTGACGAGACGTTGGCGGAAAAGATCGGATTTGACACGCTGGAAGACCTGCGCAGCGCCATCTCTCGCCAGATGCAACGCGAGTTCGACGGCATGAGCCGGATGCGGATCAAGCGGGACCTGCTCGACCGGCTGTCTAAGGAAGCGGCCTTCCCGGTCCCGCCGTCCATGGTGGAGAGCGAATTCGCCCAGATATGGACGCGCATCGAGGCGGACCGGACGGCCGGACGGTTGGACGACGAGGACAAGGGCAAGGACGAGGACACGCTCAAGTCCGAATACCGCGCGATCGCCGAACGCCGGGTTCGCCTGGGACTGCTGCTGGCCGAGATCGGGCGGGCGCAGGGCGTGCAGGTGACGGCTGAGGAGATGACCCGGGCGATGCGGGCCGAGGCTGCGCGCTACGGCGGCCAGGAGGCCCAGGTGATGGAGTTCTTCCGCAAGACCCCGCAGGCCGCCGAGTCGCTGCGCGGGCCGATCTACGAGGACAAGGTGGTGGATTACATCCTCGATCAGGCCACGATCGATGAGCGGATGGTCACTCCGGAGGAACTGGCCGCCGAGCCGGAGGACGCGCCGGACGCGCCTGCAGAGCCGGCCACAGAGCCTGCGCCGGCCGCTTGAATAAGGCTGTCACTGGAATCCGACCAGTGACACTCTATTTACACTCGCGGCGCCATGAGATCCCGGTGCCCGTTCAGCCCGTTTGAGGAAGCTAGTTCATGAGGGACCGCCATCCCGTTGAGACCTACAGTTCGCTCGTGCCCATGGTGGTCGAGCAGTCTGCACGGGGAGAGCGGGCGTACGATATCTATTCCCGCCTGCTCAAGGAGCGCATCATCTTCCTGACCGGCCCGGTCTATGACGAGATGAGCGCGTTGTGCTGCGCCCAGCTCCTGTTCCTGGAGAGCGAGAATCCTGGCAAGGATATCTCGTTCTACATCAACAGCCCGGGTGGCGTCGTCTCGGCCGGTCTCGCGATCTACGATACGATGCAGTACGTGCGTAGCCCGATCAGCACCGTTTGCATCGGCCAGGCCGCCTCGATGGGCAGCTTGCTGCTATGCGCCGGCGCCAAGGAGAAGCGGTTTGCGCTGCCGAATGCCCGCATCATGGTGCACCAGCCCTCGGGCGGGGCGCAGGGCCAGGCGGCGGATATCGAGATCCAGGCGCGTGAGATCCTGGCGCTCCGCCATCGTCTGAACGAAATCTACGTCAAGCATACCGGCAAAGCCCTCGAAGTGATCGAGCGCAAGCTGGAGCGGGACAGCTTCATGTCCGCCGAGGAAGCGCGCGATTTCGGGTTGGTGGACACCGTCGTGGAGAACCGGCCGCCCGTGGCCGATCCGTCCAAGAGCTAGGCATAATTCTTGCCAGAAGTGGCTCGGTGGTTGCAGCGAGCCCCCCGCTTGTTTCTCGGCCTGAGCGGGGTCTAGACTTCTGGAGATACCCCGGCCCGTTCCGGGGGAGGAGTGTTCATGAGTAAGAGCCCCGATTCCAAGAACACCCTGTACTGCTCGTTTTGCGGCAAGTCGCAGCACGAGGTCCGCAAGCTGATTGCCGGGCCGACGGTGTTCATCTGCGACGAATGCGTGGAACTGTGCATGGATATTATCCGCGAGGAGCACAAGACGCACCTCGTGAAGTCGCGCGACGGCGTTCCGACGCCGAAGGAGATCTGCAAGGTCCTGGACGACTACGTCATCGGCCAGGCCCACGCGAAGAAGGTTCTCTCGGTCGCCGTGCACAACCATTACAAGCGGTTGGCCCACGGGGCTAAGAACAACGATATCGAGATCGCCAAATCCAACATCCTGCTGGTGGGCCCGACTGGCTCGGGCAAGACGCTGTTGGCGCAGACCTTGGCCCGCATCCTGGACGTGCCGTTCACGATGGCCGACGCGACCACGCTCACCGAGGCGGGCTATGTCGGCGAGGATGTGGAGAACATCATCCTCAAGCTGCTGCAGTCGGCCGACTACAACGTGGAGCGGGCGCAGCGCGGCATCGTCTATATCGACGAGGTCGACAAGATCAGCCGCAAATCCGACAACCCGTCGATCACGCGGGACGTGTCGGGCGAGGGCGTGCAACAGGCGTTGCTGAAGATCATGGAGGGCACGGTTGCCTCCGTCCCACCCCAGGGGGGCCGGAAGCATCCCCAGCAGGAGTTCCTGCAGGTGGACACGACGAACATCCTGTTTATCTGCGGCGGTGCGTTCGCCGGGCTGGAGAAGATCATTGGCGCCCGCGGCAAGGGCAGTGGAATCGGCTATGGCGCCGACGTTCGCTCGCCGGACGAGCGCCGTACCGGGGCCATCCTGCGCGAGGTAGAGCCTGAAGACCTGTTGCGCTTCGGGCTGATTCCCGAGTTCATCGGCCGCTTGCCCGTCGTGGCGACACTGGAGGATCTGGACGAGGGCGCTCTGGTCGAGATCCTCACCAAGCCGAAGAACGCGCTCGTCAAGCAATATGGTCGGTTGTTCGAAATGGAGGGCGTTAAGCTGTCCTTCACGGAGGACGCGCTACGGTCGGTGTCGACCCGCGCCATCGCCCGCAAGACCGGTGCGCGCGGTTTGCGCTCGATCATGGAGGCGATTTTGCTATCCACCATGTTCGACCTGCCCGGATTGGACGGCGTTGAGGAGGTGGTGGTGAACCGCGAGGTTGCGGAAGGGCGTGCGAACCCCTTGTTCACCTACGGCAAGGAGCGCGCCGAGGGCGCCTAAGGCTTTCTGTATCGCGACGTCTTTCTGATCATGACGGGCCGTTTTCAAGTTCTTGGCGCGGCCCGTCCGATTTCCGATATCGAACTGTGGATGGGTTTTTACCCTTTGTAGGGATGCGGCGTGCCATTCTGGGCGCCTTGCCCCTGACTGTCCAATAGGAGGTCTCTATGCCTGAATCCGAAAAGACGCGACGGCAGGGTGAGGCGCTTGCGGTGCTACCGCTGCGCGACATCGTCGTGTTCCCGCACATGATCGTTCCGTTGTTCGTTGGCCGCGAGAAATCGGTCCGCGCGCTCGAGGCCGTAATGAAGGAAGACAAGCAGATCCTGCTCGTCGCCCAGAAGAACGCCGCACAGGACGAGCCGTCCGCCGACGACATCTTCCGCATCGGCACCGTTTCCACGATCCTGCAGTTGCTGAAGCTGCCGGACGGCACGGTGAAGGTGCTGGTCGAGGGTGGCCGCCGGGCCAAGATCACCAGCTTCACCGAGACGGAGAACTTCTTCGAGGCTCTGACCGAGCCGATGCCGGACCAGGATTCGGACAAGGCGGAGCTGGAAGCGCTCGGCCGCACGGTGATCAGCCAGTTCGAGCAGTACATCAAACTTAACAAGAAGATCGCGCCCGAGGTGCTGGTCTCGCTGAACGGGATCGACGAGCCGACCAAGCTCGCCGACACCATCGCCAGTCATTTGAACCTCAAGATCGCCGAGAAGCAGGAATTGCTGGAAACGGCGCCAGTCGGCGAGCGGCTCGAGCGGGTGTTCGGACACATGGAGTCCGAGATCGGCGTGCTGCAGGTGGAGAAGCGCATCCGCAATCGCGTCAAGCGGCAGATGGAGAAGACACAGCGCGAGTACTACCTGAACGAGCAGCTGAAGGCGATCCAGAAGGAGCTGGGCGAGGGCGAAGACGGTAAGGACGAGACCGCCGAGCTCGAGGACCGCATCAAGAAGACCCGCTTCACCAAGGAAGCGCGCGACAAGGCGATGGGCGAGCTGAAGAAGCTCCGCACCATGAGCCCGATGTCGGCCGAGGCCACGGTGGTGCGCAACTACCTAGATTGGATGCTGTCCATCCCCTGGAAGAAGCGCTCGAAGTCTCGCAACGACGTCGAAATCGCCAAAAAGGTGCTGGACGACGACCATTATGGTCTGGACAAGGTCAAGGAGCGGATCCTTGAGTATCTCGCCGTCCAGGGCCGCTCGTCGAAGATCCGTGGGCCCATCCTGTGCCTCGTCGGGCCTCCCGGTGTCGGCAAGACGTCGCTCGGGAAGTCGATCGCCAAGGCCACGGGCCGTAACTTCGTTCGCATGTCGCTCGGCGGCGTGCGGGACGAGGCGGAGGTGCGCGGCCACCGGCGGACCTATATCGGCTCGATGCCTGGCAAGGTCATCCAGGGTATGAAGAAGGCCAAGAGCTCCAACCCGTTGTTCTTGTTGGACGAGATTGACAAGCTGGGGGCGGACTGGCGGGGTGACCCGTCCAGCGCGTTGCTGGAGGTGCTGGATCCGGAGCAGAACGCGACCTTCGCCGACCACTACCTCGAGGTGGATTACGACCTGTCGGACGTGATGTTCATCACCACGGCTAACAGCCTGCGCATGCCCCAGCCGCTGCTGGACCGCATGGAGATCATCCGCATCCCCGGCTACACCGAGGACGAGAAGGTGGAGATCGCCAAGCGGCATCTGGTCGCCAAGCAGGGCGAGGCCAACGGGCTGAAGCCGGAAGAGTGGGCGATCACCGACGAGGCGCTGCACGACCTGATCCGCTATTACACGCGGGAGGCGGGAGTGCGCTCGCTGGAGCGGGAGATCGCCAAGCTCGCCCGCAAGGCGGTGATGGAGATCGTCACCAAGAAGGCCAAGAAGGTCAGCTTCACCCGCAAGAACCTCGACAAGTTCGCCGGTGTGCGGGTGTTCCGCTACGGCGAAACCGAGGACGAGGACATGGTCGGTGTGGTGACCGGGCTGGCCTGGACCGAAGTGGGTGGCGAGATCCTGACCATCGAGAGCGTGCTGCTACCGGGTAAGGGCAACCTGAAATACACCGGCAAGCTAGGTGACGTCATGCAGGAGAGTGTGTCTGCGGCGCTGAGCTATGTCCGCAGCCGCGCTCCCCAGTTCGGCATCAAACCGACGCTATTCGAGAAGCGGGACATCCACGTCCATGTGCCGGAAGGCGCCACGCCCAAAGACGGCCCGTCGGCCGGCGTTGCGATGGCGACCAGCCTTGTCAGTGTCATGACGGGTATTCCGATCCGGCGTGACATCGCCATGACGGGAGAGATCACGCTCAGAGGCCGAATTCTGCCGATCGGCGGGTTGAAGGAGAAGATGCTGGCGGCGCTGCGCTCCGGGATCACCACGGTGTTCATCCCGAAGGATAACGAGAAGGACTTGGCCGATATCCCGGACAACGTGAAAAAGGGGCTGAAGATCTTCCCCGTCGCGCACGTGGACGACGTGATTGCCCGCGCCCTGTCGCGCAAGCCAGAGCCGATCCACTGGGAGGAGCCGCCGGAGCCGGTCTCCCCGCCCGCAACCGCTGCGTTGACCTCGCTGCCGCATTGAGGCGTCTGCCTGGCCGGTGTCCCCGGCCAGGCAGCCCACCATCGCTGTTAAAGGCTTGAACGAACGCCTTAGTTCGGCTGAATAGGCGTTGAGGGCGGTTAGCTCAGCGGTAGAGCGTCTCGTTTACACCGAGAGGGTCGGCGGTTCGAAACCGTCACCGCCCACCATCATGCCGGTTCCATGCCGGCACGCGGCACTTCGACGAACGGAAACCGACAATGCGGGCTGGATGGGTGATTGCGGCGGTCTCGGCGCTCGGGCTGGGTGGCTGCGTGGATACCGTGAATTTGACGCCGGCCAATGCACGTGCGCAGGCGATTGGCACACCGGTGTTCCACTTTGCCCGCGGTATGCCGGGCGGGATCATGAAAGTGACGATGCCGGACGGCGAAAGTCTGCCCGGTAGCTACACCGTCAGCGAGAACGCTGCCTCGTTGACGCGGGCCGGCGGCCCCGGAAACTTCCAAGCGACCGCTCGGGGGCCCAGGACAGCGCTGACGTGCCATGGCAACATGGTCGCCGGGCATGGCAATGCCGAGTGCCAAACGCAGGATGGAGCCGTCTACCAGTTGCCACTCTGACTGAAATGGCAGGAAGTCGGCCGGCTCGCCTTGACGCCTTGGCGCACCGCCTCTAAACGCTCCCCCTCGCTGCGGGTGTAGCTCAGTTGGTTAGAGCGCCGGCCTGTCACGCCGGAGGTCGCGGGTTCGAGCCCCGTCACTCGCGCCAGCAGCGTCTTTCTTCGTCCCGAGCCGCCTTCACAAGCTGGCGCAAACGGCCTACCCCCATGGCCTGTCCGCCACAATGTGGTTATTGTGCGGCGCACGCCGCTCCATGAAGGGTCCCCGCCGATGCAGTCGGTCGACGCGCTACTGCTCAACTACTACCCCATCCTAATCTTCCTGCTGATCGCGGGGGTCGTCGCTTGCGTCATGGTCGGCGGATCGCGTCTCGCCGCGCCGCAGCGGCCGTATCCGGAGAAGCTCTCCGCCTACGAATGCGGCTTCGAGGCGTTCGACGATGCACGCCGCCGGTTCGACGTGCGGTTCTACCTCGTTGCCATTCTTTTCATCATTTTCGACCTAGAAGTTGCGTTCCTGTTCCCCTGGGCCGTCACGCTGGGTGATATCGGCGTGTTTGGCTTCCTCTCGATGATGGGCTTCCTTGCCGTTCTGACGGTCGGTTTCATCTACGAGTGGAACAAGGGCGCGCTTGAGTGGGAGTAGCACGATGAGCGTCACGACAGCAGACGGCCTGGCTTGGAACCGGGAGGCCCTCGGCCCCGGCGTAGAGCAGGAGGCCGTGATCAAGGGCATCACCGGCGAGATGACGGACAAGGGCTTCGTCGTCGCCAATCTCGATAAGGTGGTGAACTGGGCCCGCACCGGCAGCCTGTGGCCGATGACGTTCGGCCTGGCCTGCTGCGCGGTGGAGATGATCCACGCCTACATGCCGCGGTTCGACCTGGACCGCTTCGGCGTCATCCCCCGCGCCAGCCCGCGGCAGAGTGACGTGATGATCGTCGCCGGCACGCTGACCAATAAAATGGCCCCGGCACTGCGCAAGGTTTACGACCAGATGAGCGAGCCGCGCTGGGTGATCTCCATGGGCTCCTGCGCCAATGGTGGTGGGTATTACCACTACAGCTACTCGGTCGTGCGTGGTTGCGACCACGTCGTGCCGGTCGATGTGTATGTGCCGGGCTGCCCTCCGACGGCCGAGGCGCTGGTCTACGGCATCATGCAGTTGCAGAAGAAGATTCGTCGCACGGGGACGATCCTGCGTGGTTGACGGGCTCGACACCGCTGTGAGCGCGCTGGAGGCGCTGGTCCACCAGGCCTCCCTGATCCCCGGCGTGTCACGGGCGGTGGTCGATGCCGGCGAGGTCGTCATCCACGCCGAGGGCGAAAGCTTGATCGCCGTGATGATGGCCCTCCGGGACGGCCCGAATACCGCGTTCGAGCAGCTGATGGAGCTGTGCGGTGTCGACTGGCCCGAGCGGCCTAAGCGGTTCGACGTCGTCTACAACCTGCTGTCGGTCACGCTGAACCATCGCATCCGCATCATCGTGCAGTCGGACGGTATCAGCCCGATCCCCTCGGTGCACGAGATTTGGCCGTGCGCCACCTGGTGGGAGCGCGAGGCTTGGGATCTGTTCGGCATCCTGTTCAGCGGCCAGCCGGACCTGCGGCGGATCTTGACCGATTACGGCTTCGACGGTCATCCGCTGCGCAAGGACTTCCCACTCTCCGGCTTCGTCGAGGTCCGCTACGACGAGGAGCAGAAGCGCGTCATCAACGTCCCGGTCAGCCTGACGCAAGATTTCCGCAACTTCGACTTCGTTTCCCCTTGGGAAGGCATGCTGACATTGCCCGGCGATGAGAAGGCGCATCCCGCCCGCGACGCGATCAATGCCCACGCCAAGGCGGAGGGGGGTAAGCCCGCATGAGCACCACCGTCACTGCACCCGACGGCCATCCGATGGATTACACCCCCGCCGTGGACGAGGCCGGCTCCGAGCGCCGCGAATGGCCGGAGACCATGGAGCCGGATGGCGCCAAGCGCACCAAGACGGTCGAGATCGACAGTCACTCGATCAATTTCGGGCCTCAGCACCCGGCCGCCCACGGCGTTCTGCGTCTCATCCTCGAGATGGACGGCGAGGTCGTGGAACGTGCCGACCCGCATATCGGGCTGCTGCATCGTGGCACCGAGAAGCTGATCGAGCACAAGACCTACATGCAGGCGGTGCCGTATTTCGATCGGCTCGACTACGTGTCGCCCATGTGCATGGAGCACGCTTTCGCCCTTGGCACTGAGAAGCTGCTGGGGATCGTGGCGCCGGAGCGGGCACAGTGGATCCGGACGATGTTTGCGGAAATCACCCGCATCCTGAACCACCTGCTCAACGTCACCAGCTACGCCCTCGATGTCGGCGCACTCACCCCGTCTTTGTGGGGTTATGAGGAGCGCGAGATCCTGATGGAGTTTCACGAGGCGGCCTCCGGTGCCCGGTTGCACGCCAATTATTTCCGCCCGGGCGGCGTCGCCAAGGACCTGCCGGCTGGGCTCGAGGAAAAGATCTCGGCATGGTCCGAGCGGTTTCCAAAGTTCATCGATGACCTCGAGACGTTGCTGACCAACAATCGCATCTGGAAGCAGCGCACCGTCGACATCGGCATCATGACGGCGGAGATGGCGCTGGCCTGGGGCTTCAGCGGCCCGAACCTTCGCGCGTCGGGCGTGCCGTGGGACCTGCGCCGCTCGCAGCCGTACGACAAATATGCCGAGGTGGACTTCAACATCCCCGTCTCCCGCAACGGCGACTGCTACGACCGCTATCTTGTCCGCGTCGTCGAGATGCGGGAGAGCGTGAAGATCATTCAGCAGTGCCTGGCCAACATGAAGCCCGGCCCGGTTAAGGTCCAGGACCGCAAATTCACCCCGCCGAAACGTGAGGAGATGAAGCGCTCAATGGAGGCGCTGATCCATCACTTCAAGCTCTACACCGAGGGTTATCACGTGCCGGCCGGGGCGACCTACACCGTGGTCGAGAGCCCCAAGGGCGAGTTCGGCGTGTATTTGGTGTCGGATGGCAGTAACCGGCCGTATCGTTGCAAGATTCGGCCGACCGGGTTCAGCCATCTGCAGGCGATGGAGGTGATGGCCCGCAGGCACATGCTGGCGGACGCGGTCGCCATCATCGGCTCGATCGACATCGTATTCGGAGAGGTTGACCGCTAGATGGCCGAGAATATCGGAGATGGCTCGACGGGGGAGAACCCGCAGATCGACCAGCCGACCCATTTCGAATTCGACCAGCACAGTCTTACGGCGATCGATGCGCACTGCGCCAAATATCCGCCGGGCCGGGAGGCGAGTGCCGTGATCGCCTCGCTATACGAGGTGCAGAAGCAGATGTTCCGGCAGACCGGCAGCGCCTGGGTGCCGCGCGTGGGTATGGATGCGGTGGCGCACCGGCTGAACATGGCGCCGATCCGGGTGTACGAGGTCGCGACCTTCTACCTGATGTTCAACACGACCCCGATCGGGCGCTACCACTTGCAGGTCTGCACCACGACGCCGTGCTGGCTGCGGGGCTCAGACGCCATCGAGGCGACCTGCCGCAAGGTCACCGGCATCAAGGGCTGGCACGAGACCAGTGCCGATGGGATGTTCACCATGAGCCAGGTCGAGTGCCTCGGTGCCTGCGTGAACGCGCCGGTGCTGCAGGTAGACGACGATTACTACGAGGATATGGACGGCCCGGCGGTCGAGCGCCTGCTGGCGGCTTTGGCCCGCGGTGAGCGTCCGCAACCCGGCAGCATGATCGGCCGCCAAACCTCGGCACCCGAGGGCGGGCCCAACACGCTGCTGACGGTCACGGAGTAGGCAAGTGCTCGACGACAAGGACCGGATTTTCACCAACCTCTATGGCATCCATGACTGGACGCTAGAGGGGGCCCGCAAGCGTGGCGACTGGGATGGCACGGCCGCGATCCTCGCCCGTGGCCGGGACGCGCTGATCGACGAGATGAAAGCCTCGGGCTTGCGAGGTCGCGGTGGCGCGGGTTTCCCGACCGGAATGAAGTGGTCGTTCATGCCCAAGGTGTCGGACGGCCGACCCTCGTTTCTGGCGATCAACGCCGATGAGTCCGAGCCGGGCACCTGCAAGGACCGCGACATCATGCGGCACGATCCGCACAAATTGGTGGAGGGCGCGCTGATCGCGGCTTTCGCCATGGGGGCGCACGCTTGTTACATCTACATCCGCGGTGAGTACTTCAACGAGGCCCTCAACCTCGATCGCGCTATCGAGCAGGCTTATGAAGCGGGGCTGATCGGCAAGAATGCCTGCGGGTCCGGCTGGGACTTCGACTGTTATCTGCATCGTGGTGCTGGCGCCTACATCTGCGGCGAGGAAACCGCGATGCTGGAATCTCTCGAGGGCAAGAAGGGCATGCCGCGGTTGAAGCCGCCGTTCCCGGCCGCTGTCGGGCTGTATGGCTGCCCCACCACGGTGAACAACGTCGAGACGATCGCTGTCGTGCCGACGATCCTCCGTCGCGGCGCGGGCTGGTTCAGCGCGTTGGGCCGGCCGAAGAATGCGGGCACGAAGGTGTTCTGCATTTCCGGCCATGTGAACAAGCCGTGCAACGTGGAGGAGGAGCTTGGCATCCCCCTGCGCGAACTGATCGACAAATATTGCGGCGGCGTGCGCGGCGGGTGGGACAATCTGCTGGCCGTTATCCCGGGTGGGTCGTCGGTGCCCCTGCTGCCGAAGGACATCTGCGACACGGTCTTGATGGATTTCGACAGCCTGCGCGACGTCAAATCCGGCCTTGGCACCGCCGGGGTCATCGTGATGGACAAGTCGACCGACTTGATCGAGGCGATCGCCCGGCTGGCGCACTTCTACAAGCACGAGAGCTGCGGCCAGTGTACCCCTTGCCGCGAGGGCACCGGCTGGATGATGCGGGTCATGAACCGCATGGTCCAAGGCCGCGCCGAAGTCGACGAGATCGACACGCTCGACCAGGTGACCCGGCAGATCGAGGGCCACACGATCTGTGCCCTGGGTGACGCCGCGGCGTGGCCGATTCAGGGGCTGATCCGCCACTTCCGCCCGGTGATCGAGGAGCGGATCGCAACCTACAAGCGCAGCCGTGCGCCAAGCCTGCCAATGGCGGCGGAATGAGAAACAGTACTCCTCCCCCTCTCCTTGGGGGACAGGGCCGGGGTGAGGGATGTCTCCGGACCACCCCTCGTTCCGAGTACCACCACCCGTGACCACCCTGACAAAGACCGCCGAACCGATTACCGCACGGGACGCCGACCTGCACGGCAGCCATTTCACCGACGTGAACCTGTCCGGCACCACGTTCCATCGGGCCGACCTATCGGGCGTGTCGCTGTCGGACGTCACATTGGCGAAGGCCGTGTTTCACGCGGCCAACCTGGCCGGCGCTCGGTTCGAGGACGCATCGCTCGCCGGCGCCACGCTGGTGGATGCAGATCTCTCGGGACTGTCCATCAACGATTGCAACATCGCCGGGCTGCGAATCGATGGAGTCGATATCGCGGCACTCCTGGCGGCACACGAAAAAGGCTGACCCATGGCAAAAGTCACAGTTGACGGCCGCGAGGTCGAGATTGCAAACGGCTCGTCCGTGCTGCAGGCCTGCGAACTGGCCGGCGTCGAGATCCCCCGCTTCTGCTACCACGAGCGCCTATCGGTCGCCGGCAACTGCCGCATGTGCCTGGTGGAAGTGGAGAAGGCGCCGAAGCCGATCGCGTCTTGCTCCTACCCGGTCGCCGAGGGCATGGTCATCAAGACCGACACCCCGATGGTGCGCAACGGCCGCCGCGGCGTGATGGAATTCCTGCTGATCAACCATCCGCTGGACTGCCCGATCTGCGACCAGGGCGGCGAGTGCGACCTGCAGGACCAGGCGTTTTCCTACGGGCGCGACCACTCCCGCTACGACGAGAACAAGCGGGCGGTGAAGGACAAGTATCTCGGCCCGCTGGTCAAGACGATCATGACCCGCTGCATTCAGTGCACCCGCTGCGTGCGCTTCGCGACTGAAGTGGCGGGCGTGCCGGAACTGGGTGCGACGGCGCGCGGCGAGAACATGGAGATCACCACCTACGTCGAGAAGGCGCTGACGTCAGAGCTGTCCGGTAACCTGATCGACATCTGCCCTGTCGGTGCGCTGACCTCCAAGCCCTACGCCTTCGTCGCCCGCCCGTGGGAGCTGCGCAAAACCGACAGCGTGGATGTGCTTGACGCGGTCGGTGCGGCGATCCGGGTGGACGCGCGCGGGGCGGAGGTGCTGCGCATCCTGCCCCGGCCGAACGACGAAGTGAATGAGGAGTGGCTGGGCGACAAGTCCCGCTTCTCGTTCGACGGCCTGAAGCGCCGTCGGCTCGATAAGCCTTGGATCCGGGAGGCCGGCAAGCTGCGTCCGGCCAGTTGGCCCGAAGCGTTCGGTGCCATTGCCGCCAAGCTGCACGGCCTGGCGGGCGAACGGATCGGCGCCATCGCCGGTGACCTGTGCGACGCCGAGAGCATGCTGGCCCTGAAGGATCTCATGGCAGCCCTCGGGTCGGCGAACCTCGACTGCCGGCAGGATGGCGCGCGGCTGGATACGTCCCGTCGGGATATGTACACGTTCAACACCACTATCGCTGGGATCGAGGAGGCTGATGCGCTGCTGATCATCGGCAGCAACCCTCGCCGCGAAGCGCCGGTGCTGAACGCCCGCATCCGCAAGCGACACCAGATGGGCCCGTTTCCTGTCGGGGTGATCGGTCCGGAAGTCGACCTGACTTACGCCTACCAGTGGCTCGGCGACGGACCGTCCGTCGTGCACGCCCTGCCGGAAGCGTTCGCGTCGTTGCTAGCCGATGCCAAGCGGCCGATGGTGATCGTGGGGCAGGGTGCGCTATCCCGGCCGGATGGGTCCGCCGTGCTTGCGGCCGCTTGGAAGCTGGCGGCCAGCATCGGCGCGCTGACGCCGGAGTGGCACGGCTTTAACGTGCTGCACACCGCGGCGGCAAGGGTCGGCGCGCTGGATCTCGGCTTCTTACCTGGGCCGGGTGCCAAGACGATGGACGCTATGCTCCGCGGCGGCGTGGACCTGCTCTGGCTGCTGGGAGCCGACGAGTTCGACACCAGCCGCATCGGCGCCGATACCTTCGTCGTCTACCAGGGTCACCACGGCGACCGTGGCGCCGCCAGGGCGGACGTGATCCTGCCCGGCAGCGCCTATGTCGAGAAGCCGGGCACCTACGTGAATACCGAGGGCCGCGTGCAACGTGGCCACAAGGCATCGTTCGCGCCGGGCGAGGCGAAGGAGGATTGGTCTATCCTGCGCGCCTTCTCCGCCGTGATCGGCAAGCCGCTGCCCTACGACACGCTCGATGCCCTGCGCGACCGGTTGGAGCAGGTGAACCCGGTATTCGCCACGATCGGCCACTTGCCGCGGTTCGGCGCCAACGACCTGACCGGCCCCGTCGGTGATCCGGCCACCGTTAGCGACTCGCCGTTTGCCGAAATCGTGCCCGATTATTATCAGACCAACCCGATCAGCCGGGCGAGTGCCGTGATGGCGGAATGTACCGCTACCTACGCGCCCGTTCCGGCCATGGCAGCGGAATAAGATGACTGGTTTCTTCGCCTCCGCCCCCGGCCAGGTTCTCATCACTTTGGTGGAATCGTTGGCGCTGATCGTGCCCCTGCTGCTGGCCGTCGCCTACACGACCATTGCTGAGCGAAAAATCCTGGGCGCGATGCAGCTCCGCAAGGGCCCGAACGTGGTGGGCTTCTGGGGTTCGATGCAGGTGCTGGCCGACGCGGCCAAGATGTTCATGAAGGAACAGATCATCCCCACGGGGGCCAACCGGGCCCTGTTCGTGATGGCGCCCATGCTGACCATGATCCTGGCGATCATTGCCTGGGCGGTGATCCCCGTTACGGATGGCTGGGCGATCGCCGACATCAACGTGGGCGTGCTGTACCTGTTCGCGATCTCGTCGCTGGGCGTCTACGGCATCATCATCGCCGGCTGGGCGTCCAACTCGAAATACGCATTCCTCGGCGCGCTGCGGTCCGCGGCCCAGATGGTCAGCTACGAAGTCTCGATCGGCTTCGTGATCGTTACCGTGCTGCTGTGCGCCGGCACGCTGAACCTGACGGGGATCGTGCGCGCGCAGACCACCGTGTGGTTCGTTGTCCCGCTGTTCCCGATGGCGATCGTCTACTTCATCTCTGCGCTGGCCGAGACCAATCGGGCACCGTTCGACATGGCGGAGGGCGAGAGCGAGATCGTCGCAGGGTTCATGGTGGAATATAGCGGCATCTCGTGGGCGCTGTTCTTCCTAGGCGAATACGCCAACATGATCCTGCAATCGGCGATGGTCACCATCTTGTTCCTGGGTGGCTGGTTGCCGCTCATTCCGTTGGCCCCGTTCACCTGGATCCCGGGGCCGATCTGGTTCATCGGCAAGATCCTGTTCTGCCTGTTCGTCATGATCTGGATCAGGGCCACGTTCCCGCGCTTCCGCTACGATCAGTTGATGCGGCTGGGGTGGAAGGTATTCCTGCCATTGTCGCTGGGCTGGTTGGTGCTGACGTCGGGCGTCCTGGTGTTCATGGGCTGGCTGCCGCACTCGGCTTGATGTAAGCCGCCGGTATCGAGAGGGTATCCCGTTATGGCATTCATGGACCGCACGGCGCGTTCCTTCCTGCTCGTCGAGTTGCTCTCGGGCATGTGGCTGACCTTGAAGTACATGTTCAAGCCAAAGGTCACCATCAATTACCCCTACGAGCGCAATCCATACTCGCCGCGGTTCAAGGGCGAGCACGCGTTGCGCCGCTATCCGAATGGCGAGGAGCGCTGTATCGCCTGCAAGCTGTGCGAGGCGATCTGCCCGGCGCTCGCAATCACGATCGAGGCCGAGCCGCGCGAAGACGGCTCCCGCCGTACCACGCGCTACGACATCGACATGACCAAGTGCATCTATTGCGGCCTCTGCGAGGAGGCCTGCCCGGTGGACGCCATCGTGGAGGGGCCAAACATCGAGTTCAGCACCGAGACCCGCGAGGAGCTGATGTACAACAAGGACAAGCTGCTCGCGAACGGTGACCGTTGGGAGCCGGAGTTGGCCAAGCGACTGGAGCTGGACGCACCCTACCGATGATCATCGCCACCATCGCGTTCTACGTATTCGCCGCCGTGCTGATCGCCTCGGCGGCCTTCGTCGTGAGCAGCCGCAACCCCGTTCATTCGGTGTTGTTCCTGATCCTCGCCTTCTTCAACGCGGCAGCCTTGTTCCTGCTCGCCGGGGCCGAGTTCCTGGCGATGATCCTGATCGTGGTCTACGTCGGCGCGGTCGCAGTGCTGTTCCTGTTCGTCGTGATGATGCTGGACGTGAACTTCGACCAGCTGCGCGAGGGCGTCCAGCGCTACGCCCCGATCGGGGCTGCCGTGGGCGCGGTGTTGTTCCTGGAAGTGATCGTGACGGTCGCCGGGTTGCAGTTCGTGCCCAACACCGCGCTACATCTGGCTTCGGCGACGCCAGTGGGCGTATCGAACACCGTTGCGCTCGGCCGGTTGATCTACACCAATTATATCTTCCTGTTCCAGGTCTCGGGGCTGATCCTGCTGGTGGCCATGATCGGCGCCATCGTGTTGACGCACCGTGAACGGCCTGGTGCCTCCCGCCGGCAGAACATCGCCCGCCAGCAGGCCCGCAGCGTCGGCTCGACGCTCGAGATCATGACGGTGTCGCTCAATTCCGGGACCAACCAGCTCGGCGGCTTCCTGCGACCCCGCCCTGACCCGGTGCCTGAGGTCGAGCAGGACCAGCACAAGCCCGAACACGCCCATCCTGGGGAGCATTGATCATGGCCGTCGGCGTTGGCCATTACGTGGTCGTTGGCGCGGTGCTGCTGCTGCTTGGGGTGTTCGGGATTTTCCTGAACCGTAAGAACATCATCGTCATCATGATGTCGATCGAGCTGATCCTGCTGGCGGTGAACATCAACCTGGTGGCGTTCTCGGCGTCCCTCGGCGACTTGGCGGGTCAGGTATTCGCGATGTTCGTGCTGACCGTTGCCGCAGCGGAGGCCGCGATCGGCTTGGCCATCGTGGTGGTGTATTTCCGCAATCGGGGCTCGATCCAGGTCGAGGACGTGCGGATGATGAAGGGTTGACGCGCCGATGATCTACGCTGCTGGCATTTTCAGCCCCCTCGTCGGTTTCCTGTTCGCCGGCATCTTCGGTCGCGCCTTCGGGGACCGTTTCGCCCTCACCGTCACCATCGCCTTCATGCTGCTGGCCACGGTCTGCGCCGAGGCCAACCTGTTCGACGTGATCTACGCCACCCCGCAGCCCGACCCGGTTGTGCTCGGCACCTGGTTCGATATCGGCGGCTTCCGGCTGGATTGGGCACTGCGCCGGGACACGCTATCCTCCGTCATGGTGGCGATGGTGGCGCCCGTGGCGACGCTGATCCATATCTACAGCGTCGGCTACATGGCGCACGAGAAGCACTCCTTCCGCTTCTTCGCTTATCTGTCGATGTTCACCTTTGCCATGCTGATGCTGGTGACCGCAAACAACCTCGTCCAGCTGTTCTTCGGCTGGGAGGGCGTTGGCCTCGCGAGCTACCTGCTCATCGGCTACTGGTATGACCGCCCGAGCGCCAACCGCGCCGCCATGAAGGCCTTCATCGTGAACCGCGTCGGCGACCTGTTCTTCGCCGTCGGGATCGCGCTGGTTTTCACGCTGTTCGGCTCGGTGGAATTCCCGGCCATCTTCGCCGCCGTGCAACAGCACCACGACGCGCTCTACACGATCTTCGGCCACACCTATCGCGCCTACGAGGTGATCGGCGTGCTGCTGTTCCTCGGCGCGATGGGCAAGTCCGCGCAGATCGGCCTGCACACCTGGCTGCCGGATGCGATGGAGGGGCCGACCCCCGTCTCCGCGTTAATCCACGCGGCGACCATGGTGACCGCGGGAGTGTTCCTGATGGCCCGCATGTCCCCCATCATGGAGGATGCGCCGGGTGCGCTGGACTTCGTGATGTTCATCGGCGCGACGACTTGCATCTTTGCCGCGACGATTGCCTGCGTGCAGACCGACATCAAGCGGGTGATCGCCTACTCCACGTGTTCGCAACTCGGCTACATGTTCATGGCGGCGGGTGCCGGCGCGTATCAGGCGTCGGTGTTCCACCTCATCACGCATGCCTTCTTCAAGGCGCTGCTGTTCCTATGCGCCGGGTCGGTGATCCACGCGATGAGCGACGAGCAGGACATGCGCAAGATGGGCGGGATCTGGCGTAAGGTGCCGATCACTTACACCTGCATGTGGATCGGCAGCCTGGCCATCGCCGGTATCCCGTTCTTCGCCGGCTACTGGTCCAAGGACGCGATCCTGGAATCGGCTTACGCCGCGAATACCGGCATCGGGATGTACGGCTTCGTTATGGGCACCCTCGCCGCGTTCCTGACGGCGTTCTACTCGTGGCGGCTGATCATCATGACGTTCCACGGCAAGCCGCGGGCGAGTGCACACACCATGGACCATGTGCACGAGAGCACGCCGTGGATGACGGTCCCGCTGATGATCCTGTCGCTCGGCGCCATTTTCTCCGGCTGGGCGCTGCATGAGGAGTTTATCGGCACCGATCAGCTGGCGTTCTGGGCCGGCGCCATCGCCTCGGGCCCGAACAACCATATCCTGGTGGATATGGAGCACGTTCCGTCGTTCATCGCGCTGCTGCCGACGATCACCGGCGTGCTGGGGATCGCCCTCGCCTACGTGATGTACATGCTGATGCCGACGCTCCCGGCTCGCGTCGCCACCGCGTTCCAGCCGATCTACCAATTCCTGCTGCACAAATGGTATTTCGACGAGCTGTACGACGCCATTCTCGTCCGGCCATCGCAGCGGTTGGCCCGCTTCCTGTGGCATACCGGCGACGAGAAGCTGATCGACGGCATGCCCAATGGTGCGGCCGCGATCATGGCCGGCGGCTCGGCCGAGGTGGTCAAGATCCAGACCGGTTCCATCGCCGTCTACGCCTTCACCATGCTGATCGGGCTGACCGTGCTCATCAGCGTCTTCCTCCTGTTCCGGTAAGGCCCAGTGAACCCCCTGACAAACGCCGCCGGCTTTCCGCTCCTCTCGCTGATCACCTGGCTGCCGATCGTCGGTTGCCTGGTGATCATGACCATCCGCGGCGACGACGCCGTGGTCGCTCGCAACGCCCGCTGGGCCGCGCTGTGGACCAGCCTGATCGTTTTCGCGATCAGCCTCACGCTGTGGGTGGAATTCGATCCGGCACAGCCCGGCTTCCAGTTCAACGAGAGCGTCGCGTGGTTGCCGGACTTCAAGGTCGGCTACAAGATGGGCGTCGACGGCATCAGCGTGCTGTTCGTGCTGTTGGCCACGGCGCTGACCCCGATCTGTATCCTCGCCAGCTGGGAGTCGGTCCAAGTCCGGGTCCGCGAGTACATGATCGCGTTCCTGGTGCTCGAGACCATGATGATCGGCGCGTTCGCCGCGACCGACTTCATCGTGTTCTACATGTTCTTCGAGGGCCTTTTGATCCCGATGTACATCATCATCGGGGTCTGGGGCGGTCCACGCCGGGTTTACGCTTCGTTCAAGTTCTTCCTGTATACTTTGGCCGGCTCCGTTCTGATGCTGCTGGCGCTGCTGGCGATGTGGTTCCAGGCGGGCACGACCGACATCACAGTGCTGATGCACACGCAGTTCTCGACGCAGATGCAGATCTGGCTGTTCCTGGCCTTCCTTGCCTCGTTTGCGGTCAAGGTGCCGATGTGGCCGGTGCACACGTGGCTGCCGGACGCGCACGTGGAGGCCCCGACTGCCGGGTCGGTGATCCTGGCCGGCGTGCTGCTGAAGATGGGCGGATACGGCTTCCTGCGCTTCTCGGTGCCGATGCTGCCCTACGCCTCGCAGCAATTCGCGCCGCTGATGTTCGCCCTCGGCGTGATCGCCGTGATCTACACCAGCCTCGTTGCGATCGCGCAAACCGACATGAAGAAGCTGATCGCCTATTCCTCGGTCGCTCACATGGGCGTCGTGGTCATCGGCACCTTCACGTTCAACATGCAAGGCATCGAGGGCGCGATGCTGCAGATGCTGAGTCACGGCATCGTCTCCGCGGCCTTGTTCCTGTGCGTCGGCGTCATCTACGACCGGATGCACACGCGCGAGATCGCGCGGTATGGCGGCCTTGGGGACCGGATGCCCGGCTACGCGCTCATCTTCCTGTTCTTCACCTTGGCCAGCATGGGTCTGCCAGGCACGTCGGGCTTCATTGGCGAATTCATGGTGCTCGTGGGTGCCTTCAAGGTGAACTTCTGGGTGTCCCTGCTCGGCAGCACCGGCATGATCCTGGGTGCCGCCTACGCACTGTGGCTGTATCGCCGGATCATCTTCGGTTCGATCACGCGCGACGATCTGCGCTCCATCCTCGACGTCACGCCGCGCGAGATCGCGATCTTCACGCCGCTGATTTTCCTGACCTTCTGGATGGGGATCTACCCCAGTAGCTTCACCCAGTTCTTTGACGCCAGCGTGGGCGCGATGGTGGATCAGCACACCGCCGCGATCGCCGCCACGACCAAGCTGGCAGGGGTTTTGCCATGATCGCCTTGAACTGGACGCTCGCCGGGCCGGAGATCGTCCTCGCGCTCTGTGCGATGGCGATCCTGGTATTCGGGGTGCTTTGGAAGCGCAGCAATCCGTCGCTCGCGTGTTCCATGCTCGGCCTGGGCGCGCTTCTGCTAACCGCCGTGTTGACCCTCACCACGCCGATGGGCATCGGCTACGCCGGGCTGTTTGCGGTCGACCACTTCGCGGTGTTCGCCAAGCTGCTGATCCTGACCGGGTCGGCTTTGGCGCTGATCCTATCGATTGATTATAACGTCAAGACTGGGATCGATCGGTTCGAGTTCCCCGTGCTGATCATGCTGTGCACGGTCGGCATGATGATCATGGTGTCCGCTGCGAACCTTATGTCGTTGTATATCGGACTCGAGCTGCAGTCGCTGGCGATCTACGTCATGGCCGCATTCAATCGTGACGACCTGCGATCGTCGGAAGCGGGCCTGAAATACTTTGTGCTAGGCGCGCTGGCGTCGGGTTTGCTGCTGTACGGCATCTCGCTCGCCTACGGGTTCAACGGTTCGATGGATTTCGGTCAGCTGCGTGCGGGCCTGACGGGCGATCACCCGGCCGCTGGGCTCATCATCGGCGTGGTGTTCATCGTGGCCGGGCTGGCGTTCAAGATCAGTGCCGTGCCGTTCCACATGTGGACGCCGGACGTCTACGAGGGCGCCCCCACGGCCGTGACCGCCTTTATGTCGACGGCGCCCAAGGTGGCCGCTATCGCGCTGTTGCTCCGTGCCCTGGAGGTGCCGTTCGGACACCTCGGTGCCTCGTGGCAGCAGTTGATCGTGCTGATCTCGATCGCGTCCATGCTGCTCGGCTCGCTGGCGGCGATCGGGCAGACCTCGATCAAGCGGCTGATGGCGTATTCGTCGATCGGCCATATGGGATACGCGCTCATCGGCCTCGCGGTGAACACCCAGGCGGGCATCCAGGGCGTGCTGATCTACATGGTCACCTACGTGTTCATGTCGGCTGGCGTGTTCGCCTGCATCATTGCCATGCGCCGCCGCGGCCTGCCGCTGGACAAGATCGCGGACCTGTCGGGCCTGGCCCGAACGGATCCGATGCTGGCGCTGGCCTTCGCCATCTTCATGTTCTCGATGGCCGGCATCCCGCCGTTCAGCGGCTTCTTCGGCAAGCTGTATGTGTTCTACGCGGCCGTTCAATCCGGCTACTGGACGTTGGCGGTGATCGGCGTGCTGACGTCGGTAGTTGGCGCATACTACTATCTGCGCGTCATCAAGGTGATGTATTTCGACGACGCCCAACCTGCCTTCGACCTGCGGGCGCCTTCGCTGTCATTCGTGGCCGCCGTCGGCGCCCTCGTGACGACGCTGTTCTTCGTGTTCCCGGCTCCGATCGTGACCGCCGCCCAAGCTGCGGCGGCCGTGCTGTTCGGGTGACCCAAACGGCCCCGGGCCGCAGTGAGAAGCAGAAGATGCTGGCCGGGGATCTGTACCGGCCAGGCGACCCGCAGATCCAAGCCGACCAGGCCGCTACCAAGGCGTGGCTGGTCCGCTACAATGCATCCAGTGCGGCCTCCGTGGCCGAGCGCCGCCATCTGCTGGCCGAGCAGTTCGGCTCGGTTGGCGAGGGGGCGGTCGTCCGGCCGCCCTTCCACTGTGACTACGGTTTCAACATCAGCCTTGGCCGCGACGCTTTCCTGAATTTCGGCTGCGTCATCCTCGACGTCGTTGCCGTGGAGATCGGGGAGGGCGTTCAGATTGGCCCCGCCGTGCAGATCTATGCCGCCGACCACCCGCGCGACCCGGCGCAACGTCGGGACGGCCTCGAATTCGGACGGCCCGTCCGAATCGGTCCGTTTGCCTGGATCGGCGGCGGCGCCATCATTCTGCCCGGCGTGACCGTGGGTGCGGACGCCGTGATCGGCGCCGGCAGCGTGGTGACCCGCGACGTCCCGCCGGGCGCTACGGTTGCGGGTAACCCGGCACGGCTCCTGCGGCTCGGAGGAGCCACCGAGAACGATCCCAAAGGGACGCACTGATGCTGCTCGTCGTCGACGCCGGCAATACCAATATCGTCTTCGCCGTCCATGACGGCTCTGAATGGCGTGGCATTTGGCGCATCCGTACCGATGCCCAACGTACCTCGGACGAATACGCCGTTTGGTTGCTGACCTTGCTGCAGCACAGGGGGCTCAACGCAGCCCAGGTGAACCGTGCGGTGATCGGTACCGTCGTGCCCGCCGCGCTCTACCATTTGCGGCGCCTCAGCCGGGATTGGTTCAACGTGGAGCCGCTCATCGCCCGCTCGAACCTGGACTGGGGGTTCGAGATCAAGGTGGACAACCCGGCCGAGGTCGGCGCCGACCGCCTGTTGAATGCGCTGGCCGCCCATCAGCGCTACCAAGGGCCGCTGATGGTCATCGACTTCGGCACGGCGACCACATTCGACGTGGTGGATGCCGACGGCGCCTATATCGGTGGGGCAATCGCCCCCGGCATCAACCTGTCGATCGAGGCGCTGCATCAGGCCGCCGCCCGCCTGCCACGCATCGGCATCGGCCGCCCGCAGGCTGTTATTGGCCGCGCTACGGTGCCCGCCATGCAGTCCGGCCTCTATTGGGGCTACATCGGCATGATTGAGGGGCTGACGACCCGAATTCAGGCTGAATTCGAGCGGCCACTGAAAGTCCTCGCTACCGGGGGCCTTGCGCCGCTATTCTCCGAGGGAACGACTATCATTGAGCAGATCGACCCCGATCTGACGTTGGACGGTCTGCGGCTGTTGGCGGAGCGCAACCCCGCTCCCACATTACCCAGAGACCGGACGAGATCCATAGAAAGCGACTGATTTGGATGCATTAACGAACGATCTGGCCTTCCTGCCTTTGGGTGGGACGGGCGAGATCGGCATGAACCTCAACCTTTATCGCTGCAACGGGCGCTGGCTCGCCGTCGATTGCGGCATCGGCTTCGGTGGCTCGGAGAACCCCGAGGTCGAGATCATGATGCCCGACCCGGCGTTCATCGCCGATCGCCGCGACAGCTTGGTCGGCCTGGTCATCACCCATGCGCACGAGGACCATCTCGGCGCCGTCGCCCATCTGTGGCGTCAACTCCGCTGCCCGATCTACGCTACCCCGTTCGCCGCGGCCGTCCTCAAGCGCAAGCTGGGCGAGGCCGGATTGGTGAACGAGGCGAGGATCACCGTAGTCCAGCCGGGTGGTTCGTTCGAGCTGTCGCCGTTCCGCCTGCAATTCCTGGGCGTGACCCACTCCGTCCCGCAATCCCAGGCGCTGGTGATCCGTACGCCGTATGGCACGATCCTGCACACCGGTGACTTCAAGCTCGATCCCCACCCCATGGTCGGCCCCCCAACGGACGAGGCCGCCTTCATCGCGCTGGGCGACGAGGGCGTGCTGGCCATCGTGTGCGACAGCACCAACGCGATGGTGGAGGGCCATTCCGGCTCCGAGGGCGATGTGCGGTCCAGCCTGGCTGCGCTAATCCGCTCGATGCAGGGGCGGGGCCGGGTCGCCGTCACGTGCTTCGCGAGCAACGTCGCCCGGGTCGAGAGCATCGCGATGGCTGCCAGGGATGCCGGGCGATCGGTGGCCCTCGTCGGTCGTTCCCTCCGCAATTTGGAGGCTGCCGCCCGCGACTGCGGCATGCTCCAGGATATCCCAGACTTCGTCCCGGAAGACGCGCTCGACGTCGTACCGGACGAGAACCTTTTGATTCTGGTCACCGGCAGCCAGGGCGAGGCGCGCAGTGCTCTGGCCCGCATCGCCAATGACACCCACCGCAACGTGGCGCTCGGCGAGGGCGACACCGTCGTGTTCAGCAGCCGGGTCATCCCCGGCAACGAGCGGGCAATCGGCGCCGTGCAGGACAACCTGATCCGCCGTGGCGTCCGTCTCATGACGGCGGACGATCACATGGTCCACGTCTCCGGCCATCCGGCGCGCGACGAGTTGCGCCGGATGTATGCGATGGTTCGCCCGACCTATTCCGTGCCGGTGCATGGCGAGTGGCGCCATTTGTCCGCCCATGCGGCCTTGGCAAAGGAGGCCGGTGCGACCCCGATCCTGTTGGAGGACGGCGATATCCTCAGCCTCACCGGCAACCGGCCGGAGGTGACCGACTCCGCGCCGGTGGGCCGCCTCGTGCTGGACGGCAACCGCTTGGTGCCCATGACGGGCGGCGTCATGGCGGCCCGGCGCCGGATGTTGTTCAACGGCATCGTGCTTGCGAGCGTGGCGGTGGACGAAGCCGGCACCCTGCTCGGGCGCCCGAAGATCAGCGCACCCGGCCTGTTCGAGCCGGAAGACAGCGAGAGCGAGCGCGTCACGCGGGAGTTCACGGCGGCCTTCGCCGACCTGCCCGCAGCGCTTAGGCGCGACGACCCGGCGCTGTTGGATGCAGCAAAGGCTGCCTTGCGGCGGGCATTGGGCCGGCGGCTGCAGAAGCGTCCCCTCGTGGACGTCCATCTCTTGCGCGTCTGATGGGCTGGTTCACCGCGGCCGTCCTCTATGTGTTGATCTGGTGGACGGTGCTGTTTGCAGTCCTCCCGTTCGGCACGCGTCCCGTGGCCGATGCCGACCAGGACTCTGGCGGGTGGCGTGGCGCTCCCGACCGACCACATTTGCTCCGCAAGGTCATCGCGACGACCTTGGTCTCTCTCGTGCTTTGGGCAGGCGGTGTCGCTCTGATCAACAGCCCGTATATCAGCTTCCGGAGCATGGCCGCCGTGATGCCTGATAACTAGGCAAATAGCTGAGAAATGCCGGGAGGTGCGCGCAAAATCGGCATTCCGGCTCTGAGCGGCCAAAATAGCCCCTAAATGGTGCACTTATTTTGTAGTTTTTTAATGAGAGCGGGCCAATCATCACGTCAGGAAGAGGGTCTTCCCTCATCCTGCCGTGTGACTGGCGTTTCCTCCCTAAACTTGGCCCGCTGCGCCTTTCGGTGCGCGGGCCTTCTTTTTGGATTTAAAGAAACTCCCCCGTAATGTCACGCCCTTTACGTAAGGTTACCCATGATAAGGCAAAATTGTTGCGTTATGCCGTTGTGCGACGCAGCATAATTAGTGAATGACGGTCGGGTTCATTTGCCGGCCTCTTGATCTGATGCCGTACTCTGGACCACAGGCGAAGTTATAGCAGTGTGCTACCCTAGTTCGTCGCAGGGTTGTATTCGGCTTATCAACTATTGGGTTTCGTTTCGGAACCTGTCCAAAGGTGGTGGGGCGCCAGTACATTGCGCTCTACCGGGCGTGGCTTGTAGGGTCCGCCCCTCGCGCTGGCTTCCGGCTCCTGCCGAACCGACGCAAGTTTCCCGGCCTGGAGCTACCTGCAATATGCGTCTGTCCCGCTCACTGCTGCCCACGCTGAAGGAAACGCCGGCCGAGGCACAGATCGCGTCGCACCGGCTGATGCTACGCGCCGGGCTCGTGCGCCAAACCGCGGCGGGGATCTATGCCTGGCTCCCGGCCGGGCTACGGGTGCTGCGCAACATTGGCCAGGTAGTGCGCGAGGAGCAGGACGCGATCGGCTGCCAGGAAGTCCTGATGCCGACGGTGCAGACCGCGGATCTTTGGCGGCAATCCGGCCGCTACGACGCGTATGGCCAGGAAATGCTCCGCATCCGCGACCGCCACGAGCGGGACCTGCTTTATGGTCCCACCAACGAGGAGGTGATCACCGACTTGGTCCGCCAGTCCGTGAAGTCCTACCGCGAACTGCCGCAGATGCTGTACCATATCCAGTGGAAGTTTCGCGACGAGGTCCGCCCCCGTTTCGGTGTCATGCGTGGGCGCGAGTTCCTGATGAAGGACGCCTATAGCTTCGATCTCGACTACGCCGGTGCGGTGCTGAGCTATCGCCGCATGATGCTGGCCTATATGCGCACATTCCAGCGCTTGGGCTTGAAAGCGATCCCCATGGTGGCCGACACCGGCCCAATCGGCGGCGATCTCAGCCACGAGTTCATCATCCTGGCCCCGACCGGCGAGAGCGGCGTCTTCTTCGACGCCGGTTTCGAGGAGATCGACTGGGTGGGGGCCGCCATCGACCACACCAAGCCCGAGGACATGGAGCGGTTCTACGGCCAGATGACCAGCCTATACGCCGCGACCGACGAGAAGCATGACGAAGCCGCCTGGGCCCAAGTCCCGCAGGACCGCCGGCGCGAGGGCCGCGGGATCGAGGTCGGCCACATCTTCTATTTCGGACGCACCTACAGCGAGCCGATGGGCCTGACCGTCGCCGGGCCCGATGGCGCGCCCATCATCCCGGAGATGGGCAGCTACGGCATCGGCATATCCCGACTGGTGGGCGCGGTGATCGAGGCGAGCCACGACGAAGCCGGCATCATCTGGCCCGACAGCATCGCCCCGTTTCGGGCCGCGATCCTGAATTTAAAGCAAGGTGATGCGGCGACTGGGGCGATCTGCGAGACGCTCTATGCCAAGCTGGGAACCACCGCGCTCTACGACGACCGCGAGGAACGCGCCGGCGTAAAGTTCAACGACGCCGACCTCATGGGCCACCCCTGGCAGATTGTCGTCGGACCCCGTGGCGCCGCGAACGGCAAGGTGGAGCTGAAGCGGCGCGCCGGTGGCGAGCGGGTGGAACTGTCGGTCGAGGACGCGCTGGCGAAAGTGACGGCGTGATCCAACCGTTGGCGGGGAACAGCCCCCTCTCCCTGAGGGAGGGTATTGGTGGAAGGATGGCCACCTCCCAAGTCCGTGCGCGTCGCACCCCTCACCCCGGCCTGCTCCCACAAGGGGAGAGGGAGTAGGCGCCATGTTTGGTCCGTTTGAGCGTGCGGTCGCCGGGCGCTATTTGCGCGCGCGCCGGGGGGAGCGGTTCGTCTCCGTCATCGCCGGTTTCAGTCTTGTGGGCATCGCTCTGGGCGTGGGCACGCTGATCATCGTCATGTCCGTAATGGGCGGCTTCAAGACCGACCTGCTGAGCCGCATCCTGGGCTTCAACGGCGACATCGGCGTGTACGGCGCCGGGCAGCCGCTCGTCAGCTACGATGCCGATGTCACCAAGATCCGCACCGTTCCCGGTGTCGTCTCCGCGATCCCCGTCGTGGACGGCCAAGTGCTGCTGACCGACGACCGGGGCAACAACAGTGGCGGCTACGTTCGCGGCATCCGGCAGGCCGATCTGGAGAGCCTACACGCCGTCAGTGATCACATCCGCGCGGGATCGCTCGACGCTTTCAAAGGGCCGGATGCGATCGCGATCGGGATCACCTTGGCCAACCGCTTTGGGCTGGGGGTGGGTAGCAAGATCACGCTGCTCTCGCCGCAGGGGGCGGCCACGCCGTTCGGGTCGATCCCGCGCATACGGGCTTACACCGTGGCGGCGATCTTCCAGGTAGGAATGAACGATTACGACAGCGGCTACGTGTTCCTGCCGCTAGAGTCCGCGCAGATCTTCTTCCAGCAGCCGAATCAGGCAACCCAGATCGAGGTGACGGTCGACGATCCCGACCAGGCCGGGCCGATCGGCCAACGCATCAAGCAGGCCCTGTCCGGCACGCCGGTGAACATCATCGACTGGCAGCAGAACAACAACAGCTTCTTCGCCGCGATCCAGGTGGAGCAGAACGTAATGTTCCTGATCCTCACCCTGATCATCCTGGTGGCGGCATTCAACGTGATCAGCTCGCTGATCATGATGGTGAAGGACAAAACACGGGACATCGCCGTGCTGCGCACCATCGGCGCCGGGCGCGGTGCCGTCATGCGCATCTTCCTGATGGTCGGAGCCACCATCGGCGTGACCGGGACGTTACTGGGCACGGTGCTCGGCGTGCTGTTTTGCCTGAACATCGAAACCATTCAGGGCTGGGTGGAGGCGGTGACTGGCCGCACCGTGTTCGATCCGACCGTCTACTACCTGGCCCACCTGCCGGCCCGGCTGGATTGGCACGAGGTGGCGCAGATCATCGTCATGGCGCTGGCCTTGTCCCTTTTGGCCACGATCTATCCCTCGTGGCGCGCCGCCCGCACTGACCCGGTCGAAGCTTTGCGGAATGTCTGACCCGCTAGAACTCCGCGCCGTCAGCCGCACCTATCGCACCGGCGACGCCACCTCGCTGGAGGTGTTGCGGGGCGCGAACCTGGTGCTACGCCCCGGCGAGATCGTGGCCCTGGTGGCGCCCTCGGGCACGGGCAAGTCCACGCTGCTGCACTTGGCCGGCTTGCTGGAGCGTCCGGACAGCGGCGCCGTGTTCGTGGACGGCCGCGATGCCGGCACCTTACCCGATCCGGCGCGTACCGCGATCCGGCGGGATTCGATCGGTTTCGTCTACCAATTCCACCATCTGCTAGGTGAGTTCACGGCGCTCGAGAACGTCGTGCTGCCGCAACTGATCTCCAATAAGCGACGCCGCGACGCCGAGGCGCGCGGGCGCGAATTGCTGGAAACGCTCGGGCTTGGGGCGCGGACTTGCCACCTACCCGGCAAGCTGTCGGGTGGCGAGCAGCAGCGCGTCGCCATCGCCCGCGCGCTGGCCAATGCGCCCCGGGTGCTGCTGGCCGACGAGCCAACCGGCAATTTGGACGTGGGTACGTCCCACGTGGTGTTCGACGCGCTGCTCGCGACGGTGCGGGGCCAGGGCGTCGCCGCGCTGATCGCGACGCACAACCCGGAGTTGGCGGCCAGGATGGACCGCCGGGTGACGTTGCAGGACGGGCAGGTAGTAGCGGTCTGAATCGACCTTATCCCCCTCCCCTTGTGCGAGGGGGAGTTAGCTTTTCGCCAACCGATCGAACGCGGCCAGCCGCTGCACCAGCGCCGGCATCTCCCGCAGCGGGATCATGTTTGGCCCATCGCTCGGGGCATGATCCGGATCCGGGTGGCACTCGATAAATACGGCCGCTACCCCGACCGCTAGGGCGGCCCGGGCCAGCACGGGGGCGAACTCCCGCTGGCCTCCGCTGCTGGTGCCCTGGCCGCCGGGCTGCTGAACGGAGTGGGTCGCGTCGAACACCACCGGATAGCCAGTCCGCGCCATGATCGGCAGCGAGCGCATGTCGGACACGAGTGTATTGTAGCCGAACGAGGCGCCGCGTTCGGTCAGCAAGATGCGCTCGTTGCCAGTGGCCGCGATCTTGGCGGCGACGTTGGTCATGTCCCAAGGTGCGAGGAACTGGCCCTTTTTCACGTTGATGGCTGCCCCCGTTTCCCCGGCGGCGATCAGCAGGTCGGTCTGGCGGCAGAGGAAGGCGGGGATCTGCAGCACGTCTACCGCCTGCGCCGCCGGGCCGCACTGGCCGGCATCGTGCACGTCGGTCAGCACGGGGATGCCGAACTTCTCTCGCACGGCCGCGAGGATGCCGAGGCCTTGCTCGATGCCCACCCCCCGCGCGGCAGAGGCGCTGGTGCGGTTGGCCTTGTCGAAGCTGCTTTTGTAGATCAAAGGCACCTTGGCGGCGCGGCAGAGGTCGACGAGTGCCTCGGCGACTTCGAAGGCGTGCGCCTCGGACTCGATCTGGCAGGGGCCCGCGATCAAGGTGAAGGGACGGGAGTTGCCAACGATGATGTCGCGGATGGTGACGTCGGGCATCGATCTTCCTCTTGTCTGGACCCCTCACCCGGCTCTCCCTCAGGGAGAGAGCGAAAAGGGTTAGACCAGCCTGGCTTGCTTCACCGCGGCGGCGATGAAGCCGCGGAACAATGGATGGGGGTCGAGCGGCTTGCTCTTCAGCTCCGGATGATACTGGACGCCCACGAACCACGGGTGACCCGGTAATTCCACCGTCTCGGGCAAAATGCCGTCCGGGGATAGGCCGCTGAAGCGCAGCCCCGCCGCTTCCAACCGCTCGCGATAATGGATGTTCACCTCGAAACGGTGCCGGTGACGTTCGTGGATCTCGGGCGATTGGCCGTACATGGCCCGCACCAGCGATCCCTCGCCCAGTGAAGCCGGGTAGGAGCCCAGGCGCATGGTGCCCCCCAGATCGCCACCTTCCTCACGCACCTCCATTTCGTTGCCGCGGGCCCACTCGGTGAGCAAGCCCACCACCGGCTCGTCGCAGGGGCCGAACTCGGTCGAGGAGGCGTGGGGCAGGCCGGCGAGGTGCCGGGCTGCCTCGATCACGGCCATCTGCATGCCGAAGCAGATGCCGAAGAACGGCACCCGGTGCTCGCGGGCGAAGCGCACCGCTTCGATCTTGCCCTCGGTGCCGCGTTCGCCGAAGCCGCCGGGCACCAGGATGCCGTGCACGCCCTCGAGCCGGGCTATCGTGTGCGGCTGCTCGAACACCTGGCTGTCGACCCAGTCCAGGTGCACCTTCACACCGTTGGCGATGCCGCCATGGCTTAGCGCCTCGTTCAGCGACTTATAGCTGTCCAGCAGGTTGGTGTATTTGCCCACGACGGCGATCCGCACCTCGCCCTCCGGCGCGCGGACCACGTCCACGATGCGCTGCCACCGGGCCAAATCCGGCGAGGCATCGTGTTGCGGCAGGCCGAAATGGCGCAGCACCTCGCCGTCCATACCCTCGCGGTGGTAGCTGATCGGCACGGCGTAGATCGTGTCCACGTCCAGCGCCGCCACCACCGCCTCGACCCGGACGTTGCAGAAGCTGGCGATCTTGCGCCGCTCCGCCTCGGGGATCTCGCGGTCGCAGCGGCACAGCAGCATCTGCGGCTGGATGCCGACGTTCTGCAGCTCCTTCACCGAGTGCTGCGTCGGCTTCGTCTTCAATTCGCCGGCTGACGGAATGTAGGGCACCAGCGTCAGGTGCACGAACATGGTCCGTTGCGGGCCCAATTCGTTGCCGAGCTGCCGGATGGCTTCCAGGAACGGCAGGCTCTCGATGTCGCCGACGGTACCGCCGATCTCGATCAGGGCGAAATCCAGCTCGTTGCCGTTCTCGTCCTGCAGGTCGCGGACGATCACGTCCTTGATGGCGTCGGTGATGTGGGGGATCACCTGGACCGTCGCACCCAAATAGTCGCCCCGCCGCTCCTTCGCGATCACCTCGGAGTAGATGCGCCCGGTAGTGGCGTTGTCGCTGCGGGTCGCGTGGACCCCGGTGAACCGCTCGTAGTGACCGAGGTCGAGATCGGTCTCCGCCCCGTCATCGGTGACGAAAACCTCACCGTGCTGATACGGGCTCATCGTGCCCGGATCGACGTTGAGGTAGGGGTCGAGCTTGCGAAGTCGGACGGAGTAACCCCTGGCCTGCAGCAGAGCGCCGAGGGCCGCCGAAGCGACACCTTTGCCCAAGGAGGAGACCACGCCGCCGGTGATGAATACGAACCGCGTCATGGACCGCCTCCTTAGCGACGGAATGACCCGGCGTGAAGCCGCCCCGTGTCAGGGCTGCTTGGTTGCTGGCGCTGGCGCGGCCGGAGTGGGCGAAACCGGTGCCGCGGGGGCGGGCACGGTCGCGACGGGCGGAGTCGTAACGGGCGGAGCGGCGACCGGCGGAGTTGCGGAGGCCGGAGCCTTCGAGGCCGGGGACGTCGGAGTCGCGGGGACCGCCGGGGCCGTGCTGGCCGGCGGCGCGTCCAGAATGGAGCTGCCGCCGCGAACGGTGGTGCCGCGGTTCAGCAGCGCCAGCGCCATCGAGAGCACGAAAAAGGCTGTGGCCAGGATAGCCGTGGTGCGGGTCAGCAGGTTGGCCGTGCCCCGCCCCGACATGAACGAGCCCATGCCCTGCGACGTGCCCACGCCCAACCCACCGCCCTCGCTGCGCTGGATCAGGACCACGCCGATCAGCGCAAGCGTAACGAACAGATGGACGATGAGCAGCACGGTCGTCATGGCTAGTCCTTTGGGGAGCGGGCCTTCTAGGCCTTTTGCCGCGGCGCTGGAACCCCCGGGGACTGAGATGCTATACTCGGATGATGGGTAAAGTGGACAGCGTCCAAACGTCAGTCTTCGAGGGCGACGGGCCGGGTTACGAAGCGGACTTCGCCGCGTGGTCCGAGGAACAGAGCCGCCGCCTTCGTCAGGTCCACATCCCTGGCCTCGACATGGAAAATATCGCGGAGGAGATCGAGAGTTTGTCCCGGCGCGACAAGCGGGAGATTGCAAACCGCTTGCGGGTTCTTCTTGTTCACCTTCTGACATGGCGATATCAGCCTGATCTTACAGGGCGAAGCTGGCGCTCTACGATTTTCGTCCAGCGCCGCAAGATTGCCGACCTCCTCCGAGAGAGCCCAAGTCTGCGGCCCTCGATCGAGGATGAAATCGCCGACCAGTATGCGAACGCCGTTTCGGATGCGGCTCTTGAGACTGGGCTGTTCGAGGACAGCTTTCCTGAGGTGTGTGAGTGGGCGACCGATCAGGTGCTCTCCCGAGAGTTCTTGCCGAACCCGGCTGGCTAGCCCGTCCGCGCCGCCGCGGCGACCGCCAGGAAGTCCGCAGCTACCAGGCTGGCACCACCCACTAGCGCCCCGCCCACATCCGGCAGCGCCAGCAGCCCCGCCGCGTTGCTCGGCTTGACCGATCCGCCATACAGGATCCGGGTCGCCGCACCGATCTGCGGAAACTGCCGCACCAACTCCGACCGGATGAAGGCGTGCATCGACTGAACATCCTCCTCCGTGGCGCTCTTGCCGGAGCCGATGGCCCAGATCGGTTCGTAGGCTACGACGCCCGTGAATCCCTCCGGCAAGCTGCCGGATAGCTGCCAGCCGACCACCTCCGTCTCCCGCCCGCTGCTGCGCTGCTCGTCCGTCTCGCCCACACAGACGATGGGGGTGAGGCCGGCCGCCATCGCCGTGACCGTCTTTTGCCGGACCAACTCGTCCAATTCGTGATGCTCGGCCCGGCGCTCGGAATGGCCGAGGATCACCCAACTGGCCCCAGCGTCCCGCAGCATCGAGGCGGCGATGTCGCCCGTGTGGGCGCCACATGCCTCCGCATGGCAGTCCTGCCCCCCGACCATGACCGGAGAGCCCGCCAGCGCCGCTGCCACCGCCATCAATTGTGTCGCGGGGGGGCACACCAGCAGGTCGCAGCCCGCCGCCCCACCGCGCAATGCCTGGCAAAGTGCCGACGCCTCGGCCGCAGTACCGTTCATCTTCCAGTTGCCGGCGATCAGTTGACGCATCGGGTCCTCCGTTACCCGTCCCTAACCGGCCAGGGGCGGGGCTGGCAATGGAGGGAGCGCCTCCGTATGGTGCGCCGCTTTTCGCCTCTAGGTCCAACATGCTCGCAACCCTCCGCCGTTTTGCCAATACCTGGCCTGCCAGGGTGCTGTTCGTCCTCCTGTGCGGCTCGTTCGGGCTGTGGGGCGTGGCCGGCATGCTGGGCGGCAGCCTGACCGGCGGCGACCCGAACTCCGTCGCCACTGTCGGCAACCAGAAGATCGACCCGCAGGACCTGCAGGACGTGTCGCGCCGCATGCTGGCGCAGATGATGCAGCAATCCGGCAGCACCGCCGCCCCCACCCCCGAGATGCGCCGCGGCGTGGCGGAGCAGGCGTTGCAGCAATTGGTGGTGCAGGCCTCCTTCGCGGCCGAGGTGGCGCGCCTGAACGTGCAGGTGCCGGATGAGGCGCTACGCCGGGCCACGTTCGAGACCCGCGCCTTCCAGGGGCCGAACGGGCAGTTCGACCGCGCGACGTTCAACACCGTGCTGCGCAATAACAACTACACCGAGGCGCGCTACCTGAGTCTGATGCGCACCGACCTGGCCCAGCGCCAGGTGGCCGAGGCGGTGCGCGCCGGCGGCTACTCGTCCGACCTGGTGAACCGCCTGGTGTTCACCTTCCAAGGCGAGACCCGCACCGCCGACCTGGTGTCGCTGCCCTTCGCCGCCGCCGCCGAGCCGCCCGCCCCGACGGACGAGCAGCTGCAGCGGCAATACGACGACAACGCCAACGATTACCGCGCGCCGGAGTATCGCCGGGTCAAGATGGTGATCCTGTCGCCGGAGGGTGTCGCGAAGGACATCACGGTGAGCGACGACGATGCGAAGGCCTATTACGCCTCGCACAAGGCCGATTTCAGCAGGCCGGAAACCCGCTCCGTCGAGGTGGTCGTGGCGCAGACCGAGGCCGCCGCCAAGACGCTCGCCAACGCCTGGCTGACCGGAGCCGATTGGGACGCCATCCAGAAGCAGGCCAGCGCCGCCAACGCCTCCGCCATCGCGCTGGACGATACGACCCAGGCCGCGTTCCCCTCGCCCGAGCTGGCCGCCCCGGTGTTCGCGGCCGCGGCCAACGCCATCACCGGCCCGGTGAATGCCGAGGGCAGCTGGGCGGTGTTCCGGGTCACCAAGGTCGCGGGCGGCAGCGAGCAGCCGTTCGAGGCCCATGCCGCCGAGATCAAGCAGCGCATGGCGCTCGATCAGGCCACCGACCAGGTCTACGACCGCGCCAACAAGGTGCAGGACCTGCTGGCCGGCGGCGCCAAGCTGGACGAACTGCCCGCGGGCCTCGGGTTGCTGGCCGTGACGGGCACCATGGACGCGCAGGGCAACACGCCGGACGGCACCCCCGCCCCGATCCCGGCCGCACCGCCGCTGCGCCAAGCGATCATCACCAAAGCCTTCGCCCTCGCGCCCACCGACCCGGCGACGCTGGAGGACGGTCCCGACCACTCGTTCTACGCCGTCACCGTCGATGCCATCACGCCGCCCGCCCAGCAGCCCTTCGACGCGGTGAAGGACCGCGTGCGCGACGACTGGCTGCGCGATGCACGTCGTCACGAGCAGGACCTTGCTGCTACCGCGCTGCTGACGGCGGTCGAGGGCGGCACCTCGCTCAAAGACGCGGCGGAGGCGGCGAAGCTCCCGATGACGCGGAGCCCGCCGATCGGCCGCACAACCCCGCCGCCAGGCATTCCGGCCCAACTGGTGCAGCCGCTGTTCGCCACCGATGTCGGGCACGCAACCATGGTCGAGTCGCCGACCGGTTTCGTCGTTGCCGTCACCGTGGCCATCACCAAGCCCGACCCGGCCACCGACACCGCCGGGCTCGATCGGGTCCGGCTCGCCCTCAGCGCTGCCACGAGCGACGATCTGGAAATGACCTACGCCGCCGCACTGCGCACCCGCGAGAAGGTGGTGGTCAACCGGCAGTTGTTCGACAGTATCGCGCAATGACGCCCGACTTCGCCGCCGCCTATGCGGCCGGGCAGGGCACCCTGGTGGCGGCGACGGACGTGGCGGACCTGCAGACCCCGGTCGCCGCCTTTCTGAAGCTCGCCCACGGCCAGCCCAACAGCTTCCTGCTCGAGAGTGTGGAGGGTGGGGCGGCGCGCGGGCGCTACTCCATCATCGGCATGGCGCCGGACCTGCTGTGGCGCTGTATCGGCGGACGCGCCGAGGTCAACCGCCACGCCTTGTCGGCCCCACACGCCTTCGTGCCCTCCGACGAACCGGCCCTGGACAGCCTGCGCGCGGTTATCGCCGAGTGCCAGATGGCGCTGCCGCCGGGTGTGCCGCCGATGTGCGGCGGGCTGTTCGGGTTCCTGGGCTACGACATGGTGCGGCTGATGGAGCGCCTGCCGGCCAAGAACGCGGACGTGCTGGGCCTGCCCGACGCGCTCATGATGCGCCCGACCCTGTTCGCCGTGTTCGACACCGTGAAGGACGAACTGACCCTCGCCGTCCCCGTGCGCCCCACCGCGGACGTGACCGCCGAGCAGGCCTGGACCGAGGCGCAGGCCCGCATCGCCGACGCCCAGGCCGCCCTGGCCCGCCCGCTGCCCCGCGCCGCCCCACCGGTGGCACTGCCGCCGCCGGACCCGGTGCCCAACATGGACCGCGCCGCCTTCGAGGCGATGGTGGTGCGGATGAAGGAGTACATCGTCGCCGGCGATATCTTCCAGGCGGTGCCGTCGCAGCGCTTCTCCGCCCCGTTCGCGCTGCCGCCGTTCGCCCTGTATCGCGCGTTGCGACGGATCAACCCGGCGCCGTTCCTGTTCTTCCTCGATTTCGGCGGGTTCGCGGTGGTGGGGAGCAGCCCCGAGATCCTGGTCCGCCTGCGCGACGACACCGTCACCATCCGCCCCCTCGCCGGCACCCGCCGCCGCGGCGCCACGCCCGAGGAGGATGCGGCGCTGGAAGCCGAATTGCTGGGCGACCCGAAGGAGCGGGCCGAGCACCTGATGCTGCTCGACCTCGGCCGTAACGATGTCGGCCGGGTGTCGCAGACCGGCACCGTGCGCGTGACGCAGAGCTTCGCCATCGAACGGTTCAGCCACGTGATGCACATTTCCTCCAACGTCGAGGGCCGCATCGCCGAAGGACTGGACGCGGTGGACGCCCTGGTCGCCGGCTTCCCCGCGGGCACGCTGACGGGGGCGCCCAAGATCCGGGCGATGGAGATCATCGAGGAATTGGAACCGGTCCGCCGCGGCTTGTACGGCGGCTGCATCGGCTATTTCGCCGCCGACGGCACGATGGACACCTGCATCGGCCTGCGGACCGCGGTGGTGAAGGAGGGTGTGATGCACGTCCAAGCCGGCGGCGGCGTGGTCGCGGACAGCACCCCCGAAGCGGAATACGAGGAAAGCCGGCAAAAAGCCCGCGCATTGTTCCGCGCCGCGGAGGAAGCCGTCAGGTTCGCAGCCGTTACACGGTAGCCCGCCCTTTCCCCGCCCAAGGGGGAAGGGCGGCGTGAGATTTGACAGTCCCGGTTTAGCTCCCCGGAAGCGGCAACACTTGGGTCGCCGTCCAGGTCGTGCCGGGTCCGTAGGATTGGCCGGCGATCTGGGTCTCGACGACCTTTAGCGCCACCCCGGTCGCCACATCCCGCCACGTGGTGATGATCGAGTGGTAGGTGTTGCCGTCGAAGCCCTCGCGCTCGTGCGCCAACATCAGCGTCGTGTAGGGACGGCCACCCACTGTCAACGTCGTGGTGCCCTCATTGATGATGGTGTCGTGCCACTGCCAGCCGGGGATCGAATGCGTGGTGAAGCTGGCACGCGTGCCCTTGCCACCGAGAAGGGCCGTTTGAATGGCCGGGTAGGCATCCCCCGCGCCGGGCCAGTCGCTGCGCCACTGGCCGTCATAGAAGTTGCCTCCCGAACCATCCGGACGGTTCAGACGGCACAGGCCGGGGATGCCGGCAATCGTGCCGACATAGTCGGTCCAAAGGCCGGTGGACCGCACGACCCGGATCGGGGTGGCGGGACATTCAACAGGTTGCGCGCTCTCGGCGGCCCGGCTGGGCGTGATCAGGCCCAGAGAGGCGGCAGCGAGCGGCCAAAGCAGCAGGCGATAGTGTTCTAACATAGGTTTCAAGTGGATCGGGCGGTGATTGTTACAAGACGAAGACACCCGGCTAGCCTGTGTCAAGAACGGGGCTCTGCCCCGCGCCTCGCCAGAGGACATTCGCCCTCTGGACACCTGGCTCCGCCGCCAATCCGAGGTCGCGGCAAATCCGCCGGACGACGTCCTGCACGGGCAGCACGCCAATCTCGGTTTCTAGCGCCGGGTTCTCCAGGCGCTCGGCCAGATCGTCGAACAACCGTTCGGCCGCCTCGCCACTGCTCTCGCGCCGGATCACCTCTGCCACGCCGCGGGCCACCTGGCGCCGCACCATCGCCTGCCGGTCATCTGCCGCAGCACGCGGCCACCCTGCCTGCATCCGCTGCATCAGGGCGACACTGCGCCGCACCGCGCGCGACAGCCGGTCCAGCGACCGCGCCAACACCTCGACCCGCGGCACCGCCTCGGCCATGGCTGCGACCGCGGTATCGACGCCTTGCCCACCCGCCAGCGCCTCGCCCAACGAGCCCGGGATCGCAGCGGCCTCGGGCAACGACGCCGCAACGATCTCGGCGGCCTGGTGCTCGATCTCCATCATTCGCGTGACCACGCGCGCGCCCCGCATCCCGAGGGAGACGAGTTCACTCAACTCTGCCTCAAAGACCGGGGCGGCATCCGGAGGCTTGGGAGGGGAGGTCTGATCGCTCATGAATGGGAACAAGGCCACACGGGACGGGGCAGTTTCAACAACCGATTACGGGCTCTCGGGACGTGGAGCCATGAGTTGGATTTCCGGCTCCGGACAATAGCCGGTTCTAGCCAAACGCCGGTGTGCGTCGATGACGGCCCGATCTAGCCGAAGCAGAACGCAGCCTTGGACTCAGGGCGGCCGAGAAGCTGCGCTGCAGTCCACGCAGGCCGTCGCGGATTCAGCTTGTGACAAGCCTCGTAACGACTTCGATGGTCTATACTGTCTCAGTAAAGTCTATCAGCAGGCCGATATCGACCTAAATTCGGTTTTTACGCGTCTGCGTGGGAAGCTCGACGCAGCAGGCAAAGAAGCACTTCGGACTAGCCAGCTTGCGTGGCTGAAAACACGCGACCAAAGCTGTAGCAAGCACGAGGATTCGGGCTTCTATGTCAATCTAGCTTGCGCTACCCAAACAACGACAAACCAAACCGAGTTTCTCCAAAGCAGATATCGGGAGTGCATTAGCTCTGGCTGCATGAACAGCCGGATCAACTGATACCAACAGCCTCAAGCACTGACCCTAGTATCAGCTTGTAGGATGCAATGCGCTTTGGCATTGCATCAGGCAAACGCGCCGATCATCGCGACGTGAAGGTGCAATCCTCCAAGCGGATTGCACCCTACGCCCGTGAGTCTACGTCTGCGGCGGCTGGTATGACATTGAGCCACCGTGGCTTTGGCGCGGTGCCAAGCTTGGAAGCAGACAGGCAGCTTCCCACCACAAGCGGCCGATCAGGTCCCACCGTTACACAGTCGGTAGCCCGTATCGCGCTTGCGTGATGCGCGACTTGCCCGTTGGAGCATCCCGAGTTCGACCGCACCACCTCACCACACAGATAGATGCCAGAGGTCCCGCATGACCCGAGTGCGGCACGAGCCTATGTTGGCTGCTCGCGGATTGAGGCAGGGACGTCGGTCGAAATGCGGGCGCAGCGCAGCGAGACGGTGATGCCACGCTTTGAAACCACGGCTCTAACCTCGATCGTGGTTCGTATCGGTCCGTGGCGCCACCCAACGACGATGATCCTGTGTCGAGGATGGATGTCGGGTCGCGGGAGGGCGCGTGTAAGAAATCATCGCGGGACTAAAGGCCGTGCCCGGGCCGGCCTCGTGACGCCAGCGCTGTTTGTTCAATCCAGAGTTTCGTGCTGTGGACTGCGCCGGCGTCATGCGAAATTTATGGCGGGGGAGACGGACATGGATGGATGACCGTCTTCGTTCCTTAGCTGCGTGCGCTGGTAACCTCGACGTCGTCCAGGCCCTTGTAGCGGTAGACGATGATCGAACCGACCCAGGCGACGATGAAGATGCCGATGATGAGGAAGCCCAAATTGTTGAAATTGTCGTTCAGGGCACCGATGCCGTCCCAGAACCAGCCAGACAGATTGAGCTGGCCGCCGATCAGTCCAAGTGCCTCGATGCCGCCGATCAGGAAGGCGACGATCACGGAGACCAGGGTGATGGTCAGGTTGTAGTACAGCTTGCGGATCGGCTTCACGAACGCCCAGTTGTATGCGCCCAACATCAGCACGCCATCGGTCGTGTCGATCAGGGACATGCCGGCTGCGAACAGCGCCGGAAACACCATGATGGACCAGATCGAGACGCCCTTGGCTGCCTGGGTCGCCGAAATGCCCAGCAGGGCAACCTCGGTGGCGGTGTCGAACCCCAGCCCGAACAGGAAGCCGAGCGGGAACATGTGCCACCCCTTGGTCACGAGCCGGAACAGCGGACGGAACAGGCGGGCGAGGACGCCGCGGCTATTGAGCAGGATGTCGAAGTCTTCGTCCACGTAGCGGCCGCCGGCCCTCACATGGCGGTAAGTCCGCCAGACCGAGCGCAAGATGAGCAGGTTGGCGATCGCAATCACGAACAGGAACCCCGCCGACACCAGCGTGCCGATGAACCCGCCGATCGACTTGAACTGGTCGAAGCGTCCGCTCAGCGCCGTTGCGGTCGCGGCCACGCCGGCGGCTGCCAGGATCACGACCGTCGAATGCCCCAGCGCGAAGAAAAAGCCCACGGTGACCGGCCGCTTGCCCTCTTGCATCAGCTTGCGCGTTACGTTGTCGATCGCCGCGATGTGGTCGGCGTCGACGGCGTGGCGCAGGCCGAAGCCATAGGCCAGTAGCGCTGTCCCGAGGAAGACCGGTTGATGCTGAAACACCAGCACCGCCCAGACCCACACCGCCAGGTTGGCCACGATCAGGACGCTGTAGACGCCGATGAGTGGGCGGCGAAGGCTGCTTGCCCCCGCGCTTGATGCATGTCTGGCGGTGGGCTGCATGATCGTCTCCAGCCGCCGTGGCACCCCGCCCGGCAGCATCCGCTAGCGCGACGATGGCAGGTCTCCTGACTCACGGGTCAACGCCGCTAGCCTTACCTTCCCAAGCCCTCTAGCGAGGCTAAGTGGTTTGCCCCAAGGAGCAGACAGGCAAGCGACTCACCGCTGACAGTTGCGGGGGCAGCCGCCGACTTGCCCCCGGGACAAAAACCCAGCCGAGGCGCACGGCGTTCCCTTTTCACCCGCTCGCGCAGGACCATCGACGTCGAAGTATGCCGCCGTTGGCTGCGCATTGGCAAGTGCCGACCCTCGTGGCGTTCCCGGCGATCCCCTTCCCCGAAGGCAGCGGGCTTCTTAGGGTGCGGCTAAGCCGGCGGCTCCCCAGGCACCGGCACCAGCCCCATCCCCGTGATCAGCGCCGTGACCTCCGCAATCGCCGCCTCGGCATCGGCTGCGTCCGGGCCCTTCGCCACCAGCGCTACTCCGTTTCCGGTCGGGCGGTAGAACGGGTACGAGCCCAGGTCGAGCGCCGGGTGACGGTCCTGCACCGCGCGCAGCCCGTCGGCGACGCGGCCCTCCAACAGGCCCATCGCGTGGACCGCGCGGGACACGATCGGCGGGCCGCCGGCGAGCTGCGGGGCCAGCCAGGTGAACATCGACTGCATGATGCGGGGCACGCCCGCCATTACGTGCACGTTGCCGATGGTGAAGCCCGGCGCACTGGAGATCGCGTTCTCGATCAGGGTGGCGCCGCGCGGCATGGTGGCCATACGCTGCCGGGCCGCGTTGAACTCGCCGGGCTTGTAGCTTGCTTCCATGCGCGCCCAGGCTTCGGGATGCGGCTCCCACGGGACGCCGAACGCCTTGGACACGCACTCGCTGGTGATGTCGTCGTGGGTCGGGCCGATGCCGCCGGTGGTGAACACGTGGTCGAACTTGGCGCGCACCTCGTTGACCACCGCGATGATGGTCGCCTCCACGTCCGGGATGACGCGGACCTCGCGCAGCGGGATGCCGATCGCGCCCAGCCCGGTGGCGATGAACTTGATGTTCAGGTCCTGGGTGCGGCCGGACAGGACCTCGTTGCCGATCACCAGCAGGCAGGCGGTTGGATTGGTGGCCATCTACAGAAAGTCCCTCAATAGGGGGATGAGCGGCTTGTCGGCCGGGGGCATGTCGTAGTCGGTGAGCTTGTTGGGCCGGACCCAGGCGAGGGCTTGGCCCTCCAGGCCGGCCGGGGTGCCTTTCCAGCGGCGGCACAGGAACAGCGGCATCAGCAAGTGGAAGCGGTCGTAATCATGCGAGGCAAACGCGAAGGCGGCAAGGCAGGCCTCGGCCACGTCGATGCCCAGTTCCTCCTTCAGCTCGCGGATCAGGGCGTGTTCGGGGATCTCGCCGGGGTTGAGCTTGCCGCCGGGGAATTCCCACAGGCCGGCCATTTTCTTGCCCTCGGGCCGCCGGGCCAGCAGCACGCGGTTGTCGGTGTCGATCAGCGCGCAGGCGGCGACCAGCAACAGGGGCTTGCCCAAGGCCGCACCGGGCACCGCATCCGGTGTGGCGGGCGGCAGGGGGGCTTCCACTTCGCCGAACAGGTCCTCCCGCGTGGCTTCGAAGCAGATCACCGGGTGCTCGCCGCCGCGGGCCAGGAAGGGGCGGCGGTCGTGGCCGGTTTCGCGCAGGCCGATGCGGCGCAGCACGGCGGAGGAGGCCGGGTTGTCCTCCGCCACATGCGCCTCGAGCCGGGTGACCGGCAGGTTGGCCAGCGCCCAGCGCGCGGCACGGCCGACGGCCTCGGTCGCGACGCCGTGGCCCCAATAGCGGCGGCCGACCCAGTAGCCGAGGTTGGCCGTGCCCGGCGTGACGTCGAGGTTCAGGCCGACGCAGCCGATCACCAGCTCCTGCCCGTCCTCGTGCCCGGTGATCACCAGGTGATAGCCGGTGCCGCGGGCGCGCTGGTCCACGGTGGAGGCGATCCACTCGTCGGTCAGGGTGCGGGGATAGGGGAAGGGCAGGCGCGACAGCATGCGCACCACGCTCCAGTCGTTGACCAGGCGGTGCAGCTGTTCGGCGTCGGCGGGGACGGGGGGGCGCAGGATCAGCCGCTCGGTCGCCAGCGTGTCGGACACATTGGGTGTGTCGGGTGGCGGGGGAGGGGCGCGGCGCTTGGCGGGGGGCATGCTACGGCAAAATGGCGCAGGCGGGTAGGGCGGGGCAAGGGCGGTTGCAAACGGCGGGGCTGTCGCGTTGGATTGCGGGGGAAGACGGGCGGGCGCGTGGCTGCCCGGCCACAGGAGAGTGCCCATGACCTGGTCCATCGTCGCCCACGACCCGCACACCGGCGCGTTTGCCGTTGCCGTCACCACCTGCGCCTTTGCCGTGGGGGCGAGTTGCCCGTTCGTGCGGTCGGGCGTGGGGGCTGTGTCCACGCAGTCGATGACCAACCGCTATCTCGGCCCGGCGATCCTGGACGGCCTGGCTCGTGGCCTGTCCCCTGCCGCCGCGATCGAGGGCGCGCTGGCCGGGGATGACGGCAAGCATCTGCGCCAGGTGCACGCCGTGGACCGCCTGGGCCGCACCGCCGCCTGGACGGGGCGCAACTGCGTCGAGTGGTGCGGGAGCGAGTCGGCGGAGGGTGTCAGCGTCGCCGGCAACATGCTGGCCGGCCCGGCGGTGGTGGCCGATACGCTCGCCCAGTTCCTGTCGGACGGTGCTGCGCTGCCCGAGCGGCTGATGGGCGCGTTGGACGCCGGGCAGGGCGCGGGCGGGGATCGGCGCGGCAAGCAATCGGCGGCGATGGTGCTGACCACCACGGAGGATTTCCCGGACCTCAACCTGCGCGTCGATGACCACGCCGATCCGCTCGGCGAATTGCGCCGCCTGCTCGGGCTGTGGCGCGATCAGGGGGAGATGCGGCTGCGCACCGCGCCGAGCCGGGCCAACCCGTCGGGGGAAACCGATCTGGACGTGCTGGAGGCCGGCTGGCGGGCGCGCGGATCGAGCCTCGCCTTCCGTCGCTGACATGGCTGGACCGATCCCGACGGCTGCGAGCCACATGCAGCAGATCATCGCCGGGTTGACCGAGGGGGTGATCATCGTGGCGGCGGATGGCGCGCTGGACTGGGCCGACGACACGGCGCTGGAGCTGCATGGTGCCGGCACATTGACCGATCTCGGGGAGACGGCGGCCGGGTACGCCAAGCGGTTCAAGCTGGCGTATATCGGGGGCGAGCCGCTGGCCACCGGCGACTACCCGATCCAGCAATTGCTGCGCGGCGTCACGATCGACCGCGCGCTGTTCCAGGTCACGCGGCGGGCCGACGGCAAGCGCTGGGTGCACGAAATCCGCACCATGGCGCTGACCGACAAGGACCGGCGCACCGATAGCCTGGTGGTGATCCTGAACGACGAGACGGAGCGGTTCAATGCGGAGGAGCGGTTCGAGCGCGCGTTTGCGGCCAACCCGGCCCCCGCCATCATCGTGCGGCTGTCGGACATGCGCTTCGTGAAGGTCAATATCGGTTTCATGGAGCTGACCGGCTACCAGCCCGGCGCGCTGATCGGCCACTCGATGCACGAGATCGACGTGCTGCGCGGGGCCGAGCGTCGGGATTTGGCGGTGAAGCGGCTGCATGCCGGGGAGACCATTCCGCAGATGGAAGGCTGCCTGCTGATGGCGGACGGCCGCGACAAGACGGTGTTGCTGGGTGGTCAGCCGCTCGAAATCGGCGATGAAGCGTGCATGCTGTTCACCTTCGCCGATTTGCACCCGCGGCAGCAGGCGGAGAACGCGTTGCGGCAGAGCGAGGAGCGGTTTGCCAAAGCGTTCCACATGGCGCCGGGCCCGATGGCGATCCTCGCGCTGGACGGCTTGCGCATCCTGGACGTGAACGGCGCCTTCACCGCGGCGACGGGCTGGCGGCGGGAGGAAATCGTCGGCCGCAGCGAGGCCGAGATCGAGATGTGGGGCCGGGGCGACCTGCGCGATCAGCTGGAGCGGCAGATCAAGCAGACCGGCCGGGTGCAGAGCGCCGACATTCAGCTCCGGTCCAAGACGGGAGCGCTGCACGACTATCTGCTGTCGGCCGACACTGTGGAGATCCACGACGAGCGCTGCGTGCTCAGCGTCATGCTGGACATCACCGAGCGCAAGCAGACCGAAACCGAATTGATGGCGGCGGTGAAGTCCGTGCTGGAGGACACGTCGTTCCTGGGCCAGGCGATCGCCGAGAAGTTGGCGAATTTGACGCGGGCGAAGGGCTCGGCTGCGAGCCAGCCGGAGCTGTCGGCACTGTCGGCGCGGGCGCGCGAGGTGCTGGGCCTGGTGGCGCAAGGGTTGTCGGACGAGGCCATCGCGGGCAGGCTCGGGATCACCCGGAACACGCTGCGCAATCACATCGCCGCGATCTACGCGAGGGTTGGCGTGCACACGCGAAGTGCGGTGGTCGTTTGGGCGCGGGAACGCGGTTTGGGCGCGTCCGGCAAGCCACAGACAAAGCGTGCGAAATCGAAACCGAAGAAAACGACCTAGTCCAGGCGTCATGCCGGCATAGTGCTGCAGCACTACGAAAACTGGCATGTAAGTGCCTTAAACATCTGCTGGACCTAAGCGCAACATAGTCCTTTCCTACGCGTAGGCACGCCACGGTTCGCATCGGGCGATCTGGGATGCGCTTAGGAGAATCCATCATGGATAAGGATCGTGTGGACGGTGTCGGCAACAAGATCGCCGGGTCCGTCAAGCAAGCTGCCGGTAAGGTAACCGGCGATGCGAAGCTCGAAGCCAAGGGTGCCGCACAGAAGACAGCCGGCACCGCGCAGAACGCTGTCGGCGGCGCCAAGGACAGCGTCCGCGACGCAGTGAAGAAGTAGCCAGCATGTCCGGACCCGCTGCCTCGGAGAATGACGATGTTCGCGTGCTGCTGCTGCACGCGGAGGCCGCCACACTATCCAAGCGGGTTCGCAAGACGCTGGTCCGCGCCACCCGCAAAACCAGCATGCGCGACGTGTGCGTCGAGGCCGACCTGGCGCACGATCATGTCGTCGTCGAGCGGGTGCCGATCGGCCGCGTCGTGGATGCCGCACCGCCGATCCGGCAGGAGGGCGACGTGACGATCCTGCCCGTGATGGAGGAGATCGTCGTTCTCGAGCGGCGACTGGTCCTGAAGGAAGAGGTTCATTTCCGCCGCGTGCAGACGATGGAACGCTACAGCGAAACGGTGGCGCTGCGGGAGCAGACCGTCACCGTGACCCGAACGGACGTGACCGCGTCCGAGCGCAATCAGACAATCTAAGGAAAATCCTATGACAGACGAGACCATTGTTGCCGTCTACGATACCGCGACCCAGGCGCAAGCCGCTGTTGCCTCGCTCCGCAGCGACGGCATCCCGGACAGTGCGATCAGCCTGCACGCCGACACCGCCCGTGCGACCGGCACGGCACCGGTGCGGGAGCAGGGGTTCTGGTCGGGCCTGTTCGGTGGCGAGCCGGACCATGACACCAGCGTGTATGACCGCAGCCTGCAGAGTGGCTCGACCGTCGTCACCGTGAGGGTGCCGGAGGCGCATATCGCTCGCGTGATGGAGACGCTGGAGAGCCACAACCCGGTGGACATCGACGACCGGGCGACGAGCTACGGCGTCGCAGGCACGCCCGTGGTGGCCGAACGCCCCGTGGTGACGGAACGTCCCGCGGTGACGGCGCAGGGTAACGAGACGCTACGCCTCGCCGAAGAGCAGCTCTCGGTTGGCAAGCGCGTGGTCAACCGCGGCGGCACCCGCGTGCGCCGCTACGTGGTGGAGACGCCGGTCGAGGAGAACGTCACCCTGCACAGCGAGCAGGTCACGCTCGAACGCCGCCCCGTCACGGACGCCAGTGTCGCCGCCGACAGCTTCTCCGACAAGACGATCGAGCTGATGGAAACCGCGGAAGAGGCCGTGGTGTCGAAGACGGCGCACGTTTACGAGGAGGTGGCCCTGCGCAAGGAGGCGACCGAGCACGTGGAGACGGTTCGCGACAGCGTCCGCAAGGAAGAGGTCGAGGTCGAACAGATCCCCGGCCGGACCGAAACGACGACCACCCGCAACGCGCGCATCTGAAGGAGCTGCAGAATGTCGATCATTGGTTGGCTTATCCTCGGCCTCATCGCCGGGTTCATCGCGAGTAAAATCGTCAACCGGACCGGTGAGGGCGTGGTGCTCGACATCGTGCTCGGTATCGTGGGCGCCGTTGTCGGTGGGTTTCTGTTCACCTTCTTCGGGGCTGCGCCGGTGACCGGGCTGAATATCTACAGCATGGTCGTTGCCGTCGTCGGCGCCGTGGTGGTGCTGTTCATCTACCACGCCGTGTCTGGCCGCCGGGCTATCTAAGATCAGGGCTCTGCCCCGAACCCCGCCAGAGGACAGTCGTCCTCTGGACACCTGGTTGAAGGGGTAAAGGGCAGAGCCCTGCCGCTAGGCGCCGAACTTAGCAAACACCTGCCGATCCTTGTTCTCCTGCATCAGCATCCGAAACCCAGGAATGGTATCGAGCCCGAGGCCGCCCGGCACGCCGCTCTCCTCATCGGCGACCACGTCGCCATAGTTGGCGCCGCTCAGCTTCTCCCATTTCCCGGCCGGCTTCTTGGCTTCCACGTGCACCACGGTCGCCTTCAGCACCATGCGCACGATTGCCTCCTTCGGGGACGACGGCTTCGTCAGGCTCGGATGGCCTGCAATCACCACCCAGCCGCTCTTCAGCGCCCAGGCCTTCAACTCATCCTGTGTCATGCCGCTTTCTTCTTCTTGGTTTTCGCCGCCCGCCCCTGACCCGGCGCCACGCCGCGTGAGCGGTCCAGCACCAGCCTGGCGTAATCGTCCATGTCGCCGTCGAACGGCACCACCGTCCCATCCGCCGCAAGCCACAGCCGGTCCGCGACCAACTCCATCAGCGAGCGATCATGGGTGATCAGGATCACGGCGCCCTGGTAATCGTTCAGCCCGTCGAGCAAGGCCCGGCGGCTATCGATGTCCAAATGGTTCGTCGGCTCGTCCAAAATCAGCAAGTGCGGCGCCGCCATCGCCACCATGTTCAGCAGCAACCGCGCACGTTCCCCGCCGGACAAGTTCTCGACCGTGGTGGACTGTTTCTCGAACCCGATCCCGAACCCGGCCAGGCGCGAGCGGTACGTCGTCTCGTTGTCCTCGGGGCGGGCGCGGCGGATGATGTCGAGCGGGGTGTCCGCCGGGTCGA
>OZ240676.1:0-1210000 GCA_965198895.1 Acetobacteraceae bacterium | reverse complement strand
TGGCAGACAGACAGTGGGTGCTAAGGTCCATTGTCGAGAGGGAAACAGCCCAGACCACCAGCTAAGGTCCCCAAATCGTGGCTAAGTGGGAAAGGATGTGAGGATTCCAAAACAACCAGGAGGTTGGCTTAGAAGCAGCCATCCTTTAAAGAAAGCGTAATAGCTCACTGGTCTAATAGAAACCTTGCGCCGAAGATGTAACGGGGCTCAAGCCACGTACCGAAGCTGTGGGATTGGAAACATTCATTCACGTCTCTTGTCGGTGTTGATTGCAGCAATGTGGCGGCATCGATGAGCGACGTGGGTGGTGTGACTGATCGGTAGCGGAGCGTTCGGTAAGCCTGTGAAGGCGGAGGGGTGACCCCTGCTGGAGGTATCCGAAGTGCGAATGCTGACATGAGTAGCGACAAACAGAGTGAGAAACTCTGTCGCCGAAAGTCCAAGGGTTCCTGCGCAAGGTTAATCCGCGCAGGGTGAGCCGGCCCCTAAGGCGAGGGCGAGAGCCGTAGTCGATGGGAACCAGTTGAATATTACTGGGCCTGCTGGAAGTGACGTGTGAGAGATGTTGTCAGGGCTTACTGGATTGTCCTGGCTTTTGGATCACACCGGGAAATAGCTCCAGCATATAGACCGTACCCTAAACCGACACAGGTGGACTGGTAGAGCATACCAAGGCGCTTGGGAGAACCATGCCGAAGGAACTAGGCAAATTGCTCGCGTAACTTCGGGATAAGCGAGACCCAGTTGTGGGCAACCATGGCTGGGTGGCACAAAGCAGGGGGTAGCGACTGTTTAGTAAAAACACAGGGCTGTGCGAAGTCGAGAGACGACGTATACGGTCTGACGCCTGCCCGGTGCCGGAAGGTTAAGAGGAGGTGTGCAAGCACTGAATTGAAGCCCCGGTAAACGGCGGCCGTAACTATAACGGTCCTAAGGTAGCGAAATTCCTTGTCGGGTAAGTTCCGACCTGCACGAATGGCGTAACGACTTCCCCACTGTCTCCGGCATGGGCTCAGCGAAATTGAATTCCCCGTGAAGATGCGGGGTACCCGCGGTCAGACGGAAAGACCCTATGAACCTTTACTGCAACTTTGCAGTGGCCTCAGGGGAGAGCTGTGTAGGATAGGCGGGAGGCTTTGAAGCATGGGCGCTAGCTTGTGTGGAGCCACCCTTGAAATACCGCCCTGATCTCTTCTGATGTCTAACCGCGTCCGGTCAGCCCGGACCGGGACCCTGCATGGTGGGCAGTTTGACTGGGGCGGTCGCCTCCCAAAGTGTAACGGAGGCGCGCGATGGTGGGCTCAGGCCGGTCGGACATCGGCTGCTGAGTGCAATGGCATAAGCCCGCCTGACTGCGAGAGCGACAGTTCGAGCAGAGACGAAAGTCGGCCATAGTGATCCGGTGGTCCCGCGTGGAAGGGCCATCGCTCAACGGATAAAAGGTACTCTAGGGATAACAGGCTGATCTCCCCCAAGAGTCCACATCGACGGGGAGGTTTGGCACCTCGATGTCGGCTCATCACATCCTGGGGCTGGAGCAGGTCCCAAGGGTTCGGCTGTTCGCCGATTAAAGTGGTACGTGAGCTGGGTTTAGAACGTCGTGAGACAGTTCGGTCCCTATCTGCCGTGGGTGAAGGAGACTTGAGAGGATCTGTCCCTAGTACGAGAGGACCGGGATGGACGCACCTCTGGTGAACCGGTTGTCACGCCAGTGGCACGGCCGGGTAGCTATGTGCGGACGGGATAACCGCTGAAAGCATCTAAGCGGGAAACCCACCTCAAAACCAGGTCTCCCCGAGGGCCGTCGTAGACCACGACGTTGATAGGCCAGATGTGGAAGCGCCGTAAGGCGTGCAGCTAACTGGTCCTAATCGCCCAATAGGCTCCATACACCACCATGCATAGCAGTCATCGCCGTACAACGGCGCCAAGCACAGCACACACAAACACACCACCAGAACCACATCACAACACCAACAACTCTGGTGTTCTGATGACCTGGTGGCTTTGGCGGGGAGCCTACACCCGATCCCATCCCGAACTCGGACGTGAAAACCCCCAGCGCCTATGATACTGCACCCCAAGGTGCGGGAAAGTCGGTCGCCGCCAGGTCTTCCAAACACCAGAACCAAAACACAAACATACAGCGCGCTCTCACAAAAAGCCGCTCAGACGCGCGCTTCAAAATACGAAGCCGCAGGTAACGCGGGGTGGAGCAGCCCGGTAGCTCGTCAGGCTCATAACCTGAAGGTCACAGGTTCAAATCCTGTCCCCGCAACCAACTTCCCTGGATAATCCCATACGGCTACGAGCGCTCGCGCGATTGATCTTCGCCGGGTCGCAAGTCATGTGACCACGGTGTCAGCGGCCTTCTACTCCTGCCACGGCCGATGCCCGTAAACGGTAAGCGGTGCGGAGCTGACCTCCTGGCGTGCTCGATGCCCTGACCTCAATTTCGTGACGTTACGATTGGGAGTTTGGGATGTCGCGCAAGCCACTTGGTGAGAGAGCGATGACCGACGCCGAGCGCCAGGCCCGCTATCGTGCCGCTCGCGCCGGCGGTCAGCCGATTATCCGGTTCCGGCGCCCCGCGGACCATCGCGGTCGCGCCAAGCGGTGGTGCGCCACTGTGGATGAGCTGGTCCAGTTACAGGCCGAGTATCAAGCTTGGCTCGACGCGTTGCCGGAGGCGCTGCAGGAGACCGCAACGGCCGAGGCGTTGCGGGCGATCTGCGATCTGGACCTCCAGGAGCTTCACACCGTTGAGCCGCCAAAAGGTTTCGGACGCGACTGAGACAGATGGACGATCGCGTTATGCCGCCAATGCTGCCGTATGAAGGTCGAGCGTTGGCCTGCTCGGTTGCCAGGTCCACGGCAGCAGCGTTTGCATCTCGTGCGCCTTGGTCCGGCCGGAGACGACCCGCTCGAGCACGTCGGTCAGCCAAGCCAGCGGGTCGACACCGTTCAGCTTGGCCGTCTGGATCAGCGTCATCGCCAGCGCCCAGTGCTTCGCCCCGCCATCCGACCCGGCAAATAGCGCATTTTTTCTTGTCAGAGTGTTCGGACGGATCGCGCGCTCGACCACGTTGGTGTGTGTGCCTTGTCAAGGTGCACTGTTCTCCCCGGTGGAAATCCGGGCCGGCAAACTCTCGCTCCAGCCGGAAGCACTCGGGGCGGATCAGGAGGCGACGAATGGTCTGAAGCACTTCGAGAAACGGCCCCGTAGGGGGTCAGCGGACCGTGCGGGCCGCAACGTGAGTGAACATCAAGCAGGCCTCGAAATAGTCAATGTGGGAGCCGACCCGCCACAATAACGGGGAAGGCCGCTGTCGTCGGTGAAGCGAGCGAGACACGCAGCCGATGATTCCACCGGGGTAGTGATGGCAGCACGCACGGGACATGGACAGTGCGCAACAAGGGAAGTCTGGGATCGTGGCAGGAATTGGCAACTCCATGCCAACGGCGAACCCGTGAGGGCCAGGGCCGGCGGACCCAGATGGCGGATGGGCTCGTAGTACTGATGACGCCGGGTAACGCCGGTCGAGGGAAGGAGCCCTGACCCGTCTCAGGTGAGGGAAGGGCTGACAGCCCGGTGATTGACGATGAGTCTACCAACGCCGTCTGAAAACGTTGAGACGCTCCAGACCTCGCTACAGACGAAAGCTAAGGCTGAACCGGCTTTTCGCTTCTATGTTCTATGGGACAAGGTCTACCGTAAGGACGTCCTGTTCGAAGCCTATCGTCGCTGCCGCGCCAATGCGGGAGCGGCGGGGGTGGACGGCGTGACGTTCGGGCAGATCGATGCCTTCGGACAAGAACGGTGGCTGGGAACGCTGCGGGAGGAGCTGACCTCGGGTTGCTACGTGCCCAGGCCCCTTCTGCGGGTGTGGATACCGAAGAGCAACGGAGGCCAACGGCCTCTCGGCATCCCGTGCATCAGGGACCGTGTGGTCCAGATGGCGGTGATGTTGGTCATTGGCCCCATCTTCGAGGCGGACCTACTGCCCCAGCAGTATGGCTTCCGCCCTGGACTTGATGCCAAGATGGCTCTCCGACGGGTCTACTGGCACGTGACGCAGCACGGGCGGCGGGAGGTGGTGGACGCGGATTTACGCGACTACTTCACCTCGATTCCGCACGCACCGTTGATGCGTAGTCTGAGCCGCCGCATCGCCGACGGGCGTGTGCTCTACGTCATCAAGGGCTGGCTTACGGCACCGGTGGTGGAGGTCGTCAAGGGGCGTGCGGTTCAGACCACCGAGGCGCGAAGGACAAAGCGGGGAACGCCACAGGGCGGGGTAATCTCGCCCCTGCTGGCCAACTGCTACTTCCGACGCTTCCTGCTGGCGTGGCATGGCCACGGCCACCAGGACCAACTCGACGCCCATGTCGTGAACTACGCCGATGACTTCGTCATTTGCTGCCGACCCGGTAACGCGCCGGCGGCGATGACGCGCATGGCGGGGTTGATGACGCGGCTGGGGTTGGAGGTGAACGCCACGAAGACCCGGATCGCCCGGCTGCCCGAGGAGTCGTTCGACTTTCTCGGGTATACGGTCGGTCGCTTCCACGGCAAGGACGGGCGGCCGTATATCGGTACCCGGCCATCGCGGAAGTCGGTGAAGAGCTTGCTGAGGCGTATCCATGCACGGACTACCCGAGAGTGGTATGCGGATGAACCCGAAAGCACAGTGGCCCGTCTCAGCAGCATGCTACGCGGTTGGTGCGGCTACTTTGACCAGGGTCCGGTCGTCAGGATTTACGACCTCATCTACAGATACACCGAACGGCGGGTCCGTCGCTGGTTGCTGCGACGATCGGGACGGAGGGGCGCCGGATTCGCCCAGATCCGGGACGAGTATCTCTATGAGACGCTCGGCCTATATGCCGTCCCGCGACGACGCGCCGACCTGCCGAGAGCGAAGGTTTGATGAGACGGGAGAAAGCCGGATGCGGGTAATCCGCACGTCCGGTTTGACGAGCGGCGACTGGAAACGGAGCCATGGTCCACGGAAATAAGGCACCGGCACGAGGCGAAAGCCGCCGGACAACAGCTACTCCTCGGGGCCTACAGCCACCGCGCCAGTCGTCGACTCTACCCATCTCGACCCGGCCGTCATCAAGGAACACCACCAGCCCCGGCCAGTGCCGGATCGCGTAGCGCATTGCTTTAGCCAGATCGGACGGGCCGGGCACTCGCTTGACCTGATCGTGCAGCCAGCCGTGCAGCGCCTCCACGATCGGACGGCTTCGTTCCTGGCGAACGGCCCGGCGATGCTCGGCCGGGTGGCCGCGGATCTCGGCCTCGATCGCATATAGCGTGCGAACCCGCACCAGCACCTCGGCCGCCAGCGGCGACTTGTTGGAGACATATTCGTCGTAGAAATACCGCCGCATGTGCGACCAGCAGAACGCCAGCGTTACCGAAGCGTCGGCGCGCGCGTCGGCCAGCGCCTTGAAGCCGTTGTAGCCATCGACCTGCAGCACGCCCCGGAACCCGGCCAGGTGCCCAGCCGGGCGCTCGTTCTTGCGGTCATCCGAGTAGACGTAGGCCGCCATTGGATGGCCGGGACCGCGCCAAGGCCGGTCATCGACCGCGTAGCACCACAGCCGTCCGGTCTTGGTCCGCCCCCGACCGGGGTCGAGCACCGGCAACGTCGTGTCGTCGGCGAACACCTTTGGCGCCGCCAGCACCGTGCCGAGCAACAGCTCATAGAGCGGCGTCAGCCACCAGCACGCGCGTCCGACCCAGTTCGCCAGCGTCGAGCGGTCCAGCTTGATGCCCTGTCGTTCCAGCATCTGCACCTGGCGATACAGCGGCAGTGAGTCCGCGAACTTGCTGACCACCACGTGGGCGATCAGCGCCTCTGTCGGCATGCCGCCGTCAACGGGCCGGTCGGGCGCGGGGGCAACGACGACGGCACTCTCGCAGCCATGGCAGGCGTAGCGCGGCCGCCGGGTCACTCGCACGCGTAGTTGGGACGGCACCATGTCGAGTTGCTCGGTCGTTAGCGCGCCGATGGGGTGCAGGGCGTGGCCGCAGCACGGGCAGACCCGGTCCTCGACGTCGATCACCACCTCGTAGCGCGGCAAATGTGCCGGCAGGGCGCCGTGGTTGCGGGCCGGCGCCTCGGTGCGCGGCTTGCGCGTCAGGCCTGCAGCAGCGGCTGCGGCGTCCTGGCCGGCCTGATTGGCGGCGATGGTCTGCTCCAGCTCCTCCAAAGCGAGCTGCAGCTGGTCGGGCGTCAGTTGCTCCGATCGGCGGCCGAACTGATGGCGGGTGAGGCGCTGGATCAGCAGCCGCAGCTTGTCGTTCTCGGCGGCGAGCTCGCCCTGCTGGAGCACCACCGCCCGCAGCATCAGCTGCAGCGTGGCGGCGTCGTCAGGCAGGGCGGAGAGATCGATCTGCACACGGTGATGATGACCGACGCCGCCGCGTCGCGGCCAGCATTTTCAGCCAGCATTTCAGGCGGATCGGCGACTTTTTAGCCCGCCAGTTCCGGCCGCCGCACCGGCACCGGCGCGCGCCACTCGCAACCGTCGAGCAGGGCGGCCAACTGGGGCGCCGACAGCGCGATCCGACCGCTCGACGTCGCAGACGGCCAGACGAACTGGCCCTGCTCCAACCGTTTTGTCAGCATGCACAAACCGACCCCGTCATGCCAGATCAGCTTGATGAGCCCAGCGCGGCGACCCCGAAAGGCGAAAACGGCGCCGTCAAAAGGATCAGCAGAAAGCCCCTGCTGCACCAACATCGCCAAACCCGTCATGCCCTTGCGCATATCGGTAATCCCGCACGCCAAATAGACCCGAAGCCCGGACGTCAACGCGATCATCGACCCTCGAGTGCCCCCAGCACCCGGCGCAGCGCACGGCCGTCGACATGAGCGTCGACGCGCAACGACACCCCGGAGGGCAGCACGATCTCGATCAAGCCATCAGCATGGGCCGCCGACGGAGGAGCAACCGGGGTCGGCGGTTCAGGCGACATCGGGGACGGCAACGACGGCGATGCCGCTGTCGCCAGTTCAACCGCAGCAAACTGCATCGGCGCGCGGGTGATCACGGAGCCCGCCAGGCTCACCAATTGCTGCCGCCAAGTGTAAAGCTGGCCGGAGCTGATCCGGTATTTGCGGGCGACCTCGGTTGCGGTCAAATCCGGCCCCAGGCTTTCGGCGACGATCTGGCGCTTTTGGTCGGCCGTCCACGACCGCCTCGGTTCAGCCCGGGTCAGAACCTCGACGCGAGCCTTACGAGTGCTCCTGTGATCACTCGTACGAGCGCTCTCAGCTTCCGCGACCAGGTCCGGCGACATCACATCCATCCGCAAACCCGATCATACTCGGGTCACGAGCCGCCAGATGTCGCCGACGCACCGCTTACCGTAAACGGGCCTTCCGCTTTGCGTAGAATCCCGGATGTGCAAGTGTTCCGGCCGGCTTCTCGATAGCCGGCGTTAGCCCACTGTCGCCGGTTCCTCTTTGGCCATATCTGTGAACCGTCGGCGATGGCCATGGTTCACCGCGGCACGGTCGAGCGTACCGACGACGAATGCGGCGAAGCAGCCTGCTAGAGCGCAACGGCTACCAGGCGGTCCCGCAGGCGCGGAACGACGAAATCGACAAAGGCGCGCAGCTTGAGCGGCAGGCGGTTTTGCTTGTCGTAGACCAGATGCACCGGACGGGGGGTAGGCTCGTAGGCTTCGAGCACCAGTCGCAGCCGACCACCGCGCACATGGTCGGCGACCTGGTATGACACGGCCCTGACCACCCCTGCGCCCGCCACGCCCGCATCGATCGCGGCTTCGATGGTGCTGACGCTGAGACGCGAGCTGAAGGTCACGGCGAGCTCGTTCCCCTCCGACCAGTAGCGCCATGTGGTGGGGGACGATACGCGTTCGAACGAGATGACGTCGTGGCCGGCGAGATCCTGCGGGACGGCCGGTGCCGCGCGCGAGGCCAAGTATGCCGGGCTGGCGCACGTGACCCGGCGCACGGCGCCCAGCCGGGTCGCGATCAGGCCGCTGTCCGGCAGGTCGCCGATCCGCAGGGCCACGTCGACGTGGTCGTCGAGGAAGTGGGCCACGCGGTCGGTCAGCATCAGCTCGATGGAGACCTGGGGAAACGCCGCCAGGAACGCGGTGACGACGGGCAGGACGTGCAACCGGCCGAACATCGTCGGGACGGTGACGACAAGATCGCCCTTGGGCTGGGTGTACTCGCCGGCTGCGGCGCGCTCGGCCTCGTTCAGCTGCTCCAAAATGGCCTTGGCTGACTCGATGTAGGTCCGGCCAGCTTGCGTCAGCTCCAGCCCTCTGGACGAGCGGATCAACAGGTCCGCCTTCAGGTGGCTTTCGAGCTCGGACACCTTGCGGCTCACGGTGGCGAGCGGCTGGCCGAGCTTGCGGCTGGCCTTGGACAGGCTGCCGCACTCCACCGCCGTGAGCATCACCTGCATCGCGTCCAGACGGTCCATGAGCCTGCCAGAATGTGGAATGTCGTCCCCATCCTAGTCGCGGGGCCAGCGCCCTTCCACTGGGTGGAAGGGCGCTTCCCGGCCCCGACCGCTGCCCGGCCGGCCTGGAAAGGCCGACATCCCTCACGTCCAGCAACGCGGTCGAGGCCGCAAGATCCGAGGAACCGCGTGATGACCGTCCGCTTTGAAACCGTCGACGTCGACGGCCTGAAGGTGTTCTACCGATCTGCCGGCGACCCGAGCGCGCCGACCGTGCTGCTGCTGCACGGCTTTCCCAGCGCCAGCCACATGTTCCGCGACCTGATCCCGGAGCTGGCCGGCACCTATCACGTCGTCGCCCCGGACCTGCCCGGCTTCGGCCTGACCGAGCAACCCGTCCGTGACGTCTTCACCTACACCTTCGACAGCATCGCCACGGTGATCGGCCGCTTCACCGAAGTGCTCGGCCTTGAACGGTTCGCCATCTACGTGTTCGACTACGGCGCCCCGGTCGGGTTCCGTCTGGCGCTGGCCCATCCTGACCGCATCAGCGCGATCGTCTCCCAAAACGGCAACGCCTACGTGGAAGGCTTGTCCGACGCCTGGGCGCCGACCAAGGCATATTGGGACGAGCCGACGCAGGCCAACCGGGACGCCCTGCGCGGCTTCCTGGCCCCGCAGACCACCCTGTTCCAGTACACCCACGGCGTGAGCGACCCGGCGCTGGTGTCGCCCGACGGCCGCAACCTTGACGACTTCTATCTGGCGCGGCCGGGCAGCGACGAGATCCAGCTGGACCTGCTGGGCGACTACAAGACCAACGTCGCCCTCTATGGGAATATCCAGGCCTATCTGCGCGACAAGCGACCGCCGGTGCTGGCCATCTGGGGCAAGAACGATCCGTTCTTCGTCCCGGCAGGTGCCGAGGCCTTCAAGCGGGACGTCCCGGACGCCGACATCCGCTTCGTCGACAGCGGCCACTTCGCCCTGGAGACCCACGCCCGCGAGATTGGCGCCGCCATGCGCGACTTCCTCGGCAAGCACCTGCACTGACCCCGACTGAGGTCGCACGCCCCTCGGGGCGCCCGGCCCCCACCTGCTCTCCGAGGCCGCCGAGCGCGCCTCCTCTGACAGAGGCTGATCATGACCGCCACCCCGACAGACATCATCCGCAACTTCTACGGCAAGCTCGCCACTGGCGACGCCCCTGGCGCCCTGGGCCTGATGGCTCCCGACATCCAGTGGACCACCATGTGGCACTACAAGGTCGAGGGCCGCGGCCCCAGTGCCGTCGCCGAGGGGCTGTTCAAACCGTTGATGGCCGAGTGGACCAGCTTCTCGCTCGTGCCCACCGAGTTCGTCACCGAGGGTGGGACCGTGGTGTCGCTCGGCGATTTCAAAGGCGTCCATGGCGCCACCGGTAAGACCTGCGAAGCGCGTTACGCGCACGTCTGGACCGTCAGCGATGGCAGGATCACCACCTTCCGCCAGTACATCGACACGCTGGCCATCGCCCAGGCGCGCGTCTGATGGACCGTGTGGCCATCGCCACCGGCGCGAGCCGCGGCATCGGACGCGCGACGGCCATGCATCGGTAATGTCCACCCCATTCAGCCGACCTCATTGGAAGGAGCAGGACGATGACACTCAGAACGGTTGGAGCCGCGATCCTCGGCGCGGCGCTGGCGGGCGCGGCGGTCGCCGCCCCCGTCCCGGCGACCACGGCGACGACCACGTATCACCGGGCCCAGGTCGACGGCGTCGGGGTTTTCTACCGGGAGGCGGGTCCCAGGGACGCGCCCACCATCGTCCTGCTGCAAGGGTTCCCCTCGTCGTCGCGGGGATATGCGATGCTGATCCCCATGCTGGCGACGCATTATCACGTGGTTGCACCGGATTTCCCGGGTTTCGGACAAAGCGACGCCCCGTCGCCGGCAGAGTACACCTACACCTTCGACCACCTCGCCGGGACGATCGGCGCCCTGCTCGATCAGCTCAAGGTCAGCCGCTACACGCTCTACCTGTTCGACTACGGGGCACCGGTCGGTTACCGCATCATCCTGGCCCATCCCGAGCGGCTGCAGGCGCTGATCGTCCAGAACGGCAATGCCTACCAAGAGGGGCTTGGACCGAAATGGGCACAGATCGCGCAGTTTTGGGCCGATCCGAAAGCGCACCCGGAGGTCGTCGACGCCTTTATGTCCTTTGAGGCGACGAAGCAGCGACACCTGGCCGGCACGTCGCATCCGGATGCCTATGACCCGGACAGCTGGAACGACGAGTTCGCCCATCTCTCGCGGCCCGGCCAGCGTGAGATCCAGGCGGCCCTGCTCTACGACTACCGCACGAACGTCGCAGCCTACCCCGCCTGGCAGGCGTGGCTGCGCGAACACAAGCCGCCGACGCTGATCGCCTGGGGCGCCAATGACCCGTCCTTCATCGCCGCGGGTGCGACCGCCTACCACGCCGACCTGCCGGATGCGGAGATCCACCTGCTGGACGCCGGCCACTTCGCGCTGGAGGAGAAGAATGACGGGATTGCCAGCCTCATTCTCAATTTCATGGCCAAGCAGAAGGGCACCTTGCCATGACGAGCGACCTGTCCGTGGCCGTGATCCGGTCGGTGCAGGTCGGCCCCGTCGCGCCCCTAGGACCGAATGGCGTCCCGAGCGGCTTCCGCAAGATCGCGGCGGCTGGCCGCGTCGCGGTCGGGCGTCTCGGCCTGGAGGGGGATGCGCAAGCCGACCTCGCCGTCCATGGCGGGCCCGACAAGGCCGTCTACGTTTATCCCGGCGCCCATTACGCCTGGTGGTCCGATGCGCTGCCCGAGCATGCGGCGCTGCTCCGGGCCGGCGGCTTTGGCGAGAACCTGACCGTATCCGGCCTGGACGAGGACACGACCTGCATCGGCGACGTGCTCGACATCGGCTCGGCGCGGCTTCAGGTGACGCAATTCCGTCAGCCCTGCTTCAAGCTGGCGCTGTATTTCGGCGACAGGCGGTTGCCGCAAGCCATGGTGCGATCGGGCCGATCCGGCTGGTACGCGCGGGTGGTGCGAGAAGGCTCCATCGGCCACGGCGATCCCGTCCTGCTTGCGACACGCCCGAACCCAACCTGGTCGGTGAGGCGGCTCGCCAAGAGCCTCCTGCATCGTGCGGCGACGCCGGACGAGCTTGCCGAACTGTCGGGCATGGAAGGCTTGGCCGAAGGCTGGCGCCGTGCCGCTTCGGACGCGGTGACCGGCCGTGACCAGCCCAACAACCACCAGCCTTGATCCCAACCTGCCTGAGCGTCAGGTTGCCGGATCCGACGGAGGCCGCGCTGCTTGGCTACGACCACAGCGGACAGCGCCCGACCGGACTGAGTATTTTCCGAAGCTGATTGCGCCGGCTCGATCGGCCCATCATCGGGCATAGGGGCAGCTTTGGCTCAACATACGAGGGCTCACACCATGGTCGAGATCGACGACGTCACCACACGCGGGATTTCGTATGCCTGACCTCCCTCTTGGCGTCCCCGACGATGAAATCCTGGAAAACCGGCCTTTCGACGAAATCGCTCTGGGTGACACCGCGAGCCTTTCGCATACCGTGGCTCAGCGTGACATCGATCTGTTCGCGGCCGCCACCGGGGATTTCAATCCGGCGCATGTCGATCCGGCTTACGCGGCAACCGACCTGTTCCACCATATCATCATCCACGGTATGTGGGGCGCCGGGCTGATCTCGGCCGTTTTGGGGACTCGGCTTCCCGGGCCCGGGACGATCTATTTGGGCCAGAACCTACGCTTCCGCCACCCGGTCGGCATCGGCGATACGATCACGGCCACGGTGACGGTAACCGAGAAAAGGCCCGGCAAAACCCTGGGCGCCGGGGATGTGACGCTGGATTGCGTTTGCCGCAACCAGGATGGCCAGGCCGTCATTACCGGCACCGCCGAAATTCGTGCGCCCGATGCCAAGGTGCGGCTGCCGCGTGCGGTGCTTCCCTACGTGCGCGTAGGACGGCACGACGCGATGCAGGCCATCCTGGCGCGCGCCGCCGCTGGCCCGGCGGTCGTGACGGCGGTGGTCTGTCCGGTGGATGCTGCATCCCTGCAAGCGGCATTGGCGGCGGCGGTGGCCGGGCTGATCGTGCCCGTGCTGATCGGGCCGGCCACGGTGATCCAGGCAGTGGCAAAGGCCGGCACGATGGATATTGCGGGTTTTCGCGTCGTGGACGTGCCGGACGCGCCGGCCGCGGCGGCGAAGGCGGTCGCGATGGCGCGCGCCGGCGACGTGGCCATGATCATGAAGGGCGATCTGCACACCGACCAGTTCATGCATCCGATCGTCGCCAGCCAAACCGGCTTGCGCACCGAGAAGCATATCAGCCACGTCTACCTCCTGGATGTGCCGGACTACCCAAGGCTGCTGCTGCTGACGGACATGGCGATCAACATCGCCCCGACGCTCGCCGAGAAGGTTTGCATCGTGCAGAACGCGATCGACTGCGCCCACGTGATCGGCATCGCCAACCCACGCGTGGCGATCCTGGCTGCGGTCGAGGTGGTGAACCCCAGGCTGCAATCGACCGTCGACGCCGCCGCGCTGTGCAAGATGGCCGATCGCCGCCAGATCACCGGCGGATTGCTGGACGGGCCGCTCGCGTTCGACAACGCTGTCAGCGCCGCGGCCGCCACGGAGAAGGGCATCGTCTCGCCGGTCGCGGGGCGGGCGGACATTCTTGTCGTGCCCGATCTCGAGGCAGGCAACATGCTCGCCAAGCAGTTGACGTTCCTCGCAGGCGCCGAGGCAGCGGGCGTCGTGATGGGGGCGGCCGTGCCGATCGTGCTGACGAGCAGGGCCGACAGCACGGTCACGAAAGTGGCGTCTTGCGCATTGGGCGTGCTGATGGCGCGCTCGGCGGGTTGCATCGATCCATCAAAAAATCGAACGCCTAAGTAGGTAGTTCCTTCGTCCTTCCGACATCGAGGGGATGGCAGCGGCCGCCGGCATCCTGACCGGCTCGGGCGGACGCACGTCGCACGCCTCGGTGGTCGCGCGGCAATTGGGCAAGGTGTGCCTGGTCGGCTGCCCGGACCTGGAGATCGACCTGGCGCGAAGGCAATGCCGGGTCGGCGGCGTCCTGCTGAACGAGGGCGACATGCTGGCGCTCGACGGCAATAGCGGGGCGGTTCATGCAGAACAGCTCAGCGTGATCACCGAGCGGCCGGATGCGGCATTACAAACGATCGCAAGCTGGGATTGCCTAGCAGCGGCCTAACGTGCGTGATGCCGCAATGACGGCCACCATCCATCCGCCCGCGCGCGCCGAGCTTACGCCGGAGGATTTGAGCCGCTCGAAGGACCGCACGCGCGTTCTGGATGCACGCCGGAACCGGCGGGCGCCGATGCTGCTCTGGTTGCTCACCGGGCCGGGCGTGCTCGCCATGCTGGGCGAGAATGACGGGCCGAGCATGCTGTCCTACGCGGCGACCGGCGCCACCTATGGCATCGGGTTCTTTCTGCCGTTCATCGCCGTGACCTTCCTCGCCGCCTATGTCGTACAGGAAATGGCGATGCGGCTGGGAGCGGTGACCCATCGCGGCTATGGCGAGCTCATCTTCCAGCGGTTCGGGCCGTTCTGGGGATGGCTGTCGGCGGGCGACCTGGTCGTCACGAACCTGATCACGCTGGTCACCGAGATCATCGCCATCCGGGTCGGCATGGCCTATTTCGGCATCTCCCCGGTCGTATCCGTCGCCTTCGCCGTCCTGCTGGTTGCGATCAGCACGAGCGGCGGCCGCTATTGGCGCTGGGAACGTTTCACCATGGGGCTGGTGCTGTTCAACCTGCTGTTCGTGGTCGTGGCGGTACTGGCCCATCCGTCCCCGGCCGCGATCGCGGACGCGATGGCGACGTGGACGCCGCTGCCGCATGGCACGGTGCAGGCGCTCCTGCTGATCGTCGCCTCCAACATCGGCGCGACGGTGACGCCGTGGATGTTGTTCTTCCAACAGAGCGCCTCGGTCGATAAGGGCCTGACACCGCGCGACATCGGCCAGGGCCGCCTGGACACGCTCATCGGCACGATCCTGGCGGCGCTCGCCGGATGCGCGGCTGTCGTCGGCACCTCGGTGCTGTTCACCCATCATGTGGACACGAGTGGGCTCCAGGGCGGCACGGGGTATGCCGAGGCACTCCGGCCGCTCATCGGCGCACCCGGCGCCGCGCTGTTCGCGCTCGGCCTGATCGAGGCCGGGGCGGTGGCGATGCTGACGATCTCGGCGAGCACGGCGTATGCCGTGGGTGAGGTCATCGGCGGCGCCGGGCACAGCTTCAATCGGACGATCCGCACCGCCCCGGCATTCTACGCCGCCAATCTGGGAATGGCGGTCGCCGCCGGTGCGATCGTGCTGATCCCGGGCGTCCCGTTGCTGGCCATCGCGCTGAATGCAAACCTGCTGGCGACGGTGCTGATGCCGCCCGCGCTGGTCTTCCTCCTGATGATGGCGAACGACCCGGCCCTGATGGGCTCGCGGGTGAACTCGCGGGTGACCAACGCCCTTGGCATCCTGATCACGGTGCTCGTCACGCTGGCCGGCGCCGGTTACGCAGTCGTCGCTTTCGCCAACTCGTTCGGTGGCGGGAGCAGCTGAGCCATGCGGGACACCGACCTCCACAACCTGAGCGAGGGGCACCCGGACGAAGAGTTGTTGCTCGCTCTGGAACCGGACCAGATCGTTGCTGCGTCGTCGGTCGCCTTGCCGCGCTGCGTTCTGGGCCGCACGGCCAACCTGGCGCTGTGGGTGTTGCGTGTCTTCGTCCTGCTGATCTCCGCGATGGTCGTCTACACGTTCATCTTGTCGCTGCTTTAAGCCTGGTTAGCCGGGTCTCCGACCGGGCCCACTTTGGCCCTCTCACGGTGACTACTCAGGCGGTGCCGCGGGTTCGGCCACGCCGGACTGAGTAGTTCCCGAGGCTCGTGCCGGTCCGGCGATCGGGTATCATCCGCGGATGACATCGGCCGGGACTGCCTTGGTGGAGGATTGCGTCGCAAAATTCGCGGGCGATCGGAGCAGGTTGCTGGACATCGCCCACGCGGTGCAGCGCCAATTCGGCTGCATCGACGAGGCCGCGATCCAAACCATCGCCGCTGGCCTTGGGATGCATCCGGTCGAGGTTGCGGACATGGTGTCCTTCTATGCCCTGTTTTCCCGGGAGCCCCAGGGCCGCTACCACATCCGGCTTTCCAAGACGCCGATCGCCATGCTGAAGGGCGCCCAGGCTGTCCGCCAGGCCTTCGAAGACGCGCTTGGCATCGCGATCGGCGAGACCTCGGCCGATGGGTCGTTCACGCTCAGCTGGACCAGCGATATCGGCATGGCGGATCAGGAGCCGTCCGCGCTGGTCAATGGGATGGTCCTCACGTCCCTGACGCCGCACGACGTGCCGGGGATCGTCGCAGCCCTACGGCAAGGCGCCACGCCGCCCAATACCGCTATCGCTTCCAGCCTCGTACAGGCTGGTCCGCTGCTGTCGGGTAACCGGGATGGGGTGGCGGGGCTGCACGCTGCCCTTGCCCTGACGCCCGAAAAAGTCATCGAGACGATCACGGCGGCGAAGCTGCGCGGCCGCGGCGGTGCCGGGTTTCCGACCGGCATGAAATGGCGCCTCTCCCGCAAGGCGATCGGCGACGAGCACTACGTCGTCTGCAATGCCGACGAGGGCGAGCCCGGCACTTTCAAGGACCGGGTGCTGCTGACCGAGTTTGCGGACCTGATGTTCGAGGGCATGACGATCGCCGGCTATGCCCTCGGCGCCCGGCATGGACTGGTCTATTTGCGCGGCGAATACGCGTATCTTTGGGATTCCTTACAAGCAGCGCTGCAGCGCCGCCGTGCCGCCGGGCTGCTCGGCGTGGGGATCGCCGGGCGCGCCGGGTTCGATTTCGACATCCGCATCCAGCTCGGCGCCGGCGCTTATATCTGCGGCGAGGAATCGTCGCTGCTGGAATCGCTGGAGGGCAAGCGCGGCGCCCCGCGGGACCGGCCGCCATTCCCGACCGAGCGCGGTTACCTGCACCAGCCCACTGCCGTCGACAACGTCGAAACCTTCGTCTGCGCCGCCCGCATCCTGGACCACGGCGCCGCCTGGTTCACCGCCGATGGCACCCCCGAATCCACCGGCACCAAGCTGATGAGCGTGTCCGGCGATTGCCCCCGGCCCGGCGTGTACGAGGTGCCGTTCGGCATCACCGTCAATGCCCTGCTGGACCTGGTGGGCGCGCCGGAGGCCGGGTTCGTGCAGGTCGGGGGGCCATCCGGCCAATCGGTCGCGCCCCGGGATTTCGGCCGGCGCATCGCGTATGAGGATCTGTCGACGGGGGGCTCCACCATGGTGTTCGGCCCGCAGCGCGACGTGCTGGACATCGCGCTGCAGTTCGCGCGGTTCTTCGTCGACGAATCGTGCGGCTGGTGCACACCGTGCCGGGTCGGGACGACCTTGCTGGAGCAGGGTATGCAGACGATCGTGGCCGGGCGCGCCACGCTGGCGGACATCGCCGCCACGGAAGCACTGGCCAACACCGTCGCACGCATGAGCCGTTGCGGGTTGGGGCAGACCGCGCCGAACCCGATCCTGTCCACCATGCGCAGCTTCCCGCATTTGTACGAAGCGCGGCTGTGTCCCGACACGTCACCCCGGCTCGACCTGGCCGCCGCGCTGCAGGACGCCATTGCCATTCAGGGCCGCGAACCAGCGACTGTGGATGGGTAGCGTGGACAGTTTTCGCATCACCGTCGATGGCGTCGAGATCGATGCCACAGAGGGCCAGAGCGTCATCCAGGCTTGCGACGCGGCGGGGATTTATATTCCGCGCCTTTGCCACCATCCGGAGCTCGAACCCGCCGGCAATTGCCGGGTCTGCACGTGCAAGATCAACGGCCGCAATGCCGCTGCGTGCGTGACGCCCGCCATCCACGGCATGGTGGTGGAAAACGACACGAAGCTGCTCACCGACGACCGGCGCGCGGTGATCGAGATGCTGTTCGTCGAGGGGGACCATCCCTGTCCCTACTGCGTCGCCAGCGGGGATTGCGAGCTGCAGGCTCTCGGCTACCGTCTCGGCATGGTGGCGCCGACCCAGCCGTACCAGTGGCCGAGGCGGGGCATCGACGCCACCCATCCGGACATCAGCCTCGATCACGACCGTTGCATCCTGTGTTCGCGCTGCATCCGCGCATCGCGGATGGAAGACGGCAAGACCGTGTTCGGCTTCGAGGGGCGCGGCATTGCCATGCGGTTGAACGTCGACGCGGCGGGCGGGCTCGGCGAGACCCAGATGGCCGCCATCGACAAGGCGGCGAGCGTGTGTCCGGTCGCCTGCATCGTCGTCAAGCGGCACAGCTACACCGTGCCCAATGGCAGCCGCCGGTTCGACCTGGCGCCGATCGGCAGCGATATCGAAGCAAGGCGCAAACGCTGATGGCCAAACCGACACTGGCGACCTGCTCGCTCACCGGGTGTTTCGGCTGTCACATGTCCCTGCTCGACATCGACGAACGGCTGCTGGAATTGGCCGACCTGGTCGAACTCGACCGCTCGCCGTTCGACGACAAGAAGGCGTTCGACCGCCCGGTGGATGTCGGCTTCATCGAGGGCGGATGTTCGAACGAATACAACGTCCGCGAGCTGCGGGAATTCCGCAGCTATTGCCGGGTGCTGGTTTCGGTTGGCGCTTGTGCGATCAATGGCGGAGTACCGGCGATGCGTAACAGCATCTCACTCCGGGAGTGCCTCGAGGCGGTGTATCTGCACGGCACCGGCGTCGAGGATGGCGGGATGATCCCCGGCGACGAGGATTTGCCGCTGCTGCTGGATCGGGTCTACCCGGCGCATGAGGTCGTAAAGATCGACTATTTCCTGCCGGGCTGCCCGCCGTCTGGCGATGCCATTTGGGAGGGGCTTAAGGCGCTCCTCACGGGCCGGGAGCCACAGCTTCCCTACCAGCTTTGCAAATACGAATGAGCGAGCTCGGCGCACGAAAAATCGTCATCGACCCGGTCACACGGGTGGAGGGCCATGGCAAGGTCACCATCCGCCTGAACGAGGCCGGCGAGGTCGAGCAGGCGCGCTTCCACATCGTCGAGTTCCGCGGCTTCGAGCGGTTCATCCAGGGGCGGATGTACTGGGAGGTCCCGGTCATCGTGCAGCGCCTCTGCGGCATCTGCCCGGTGAGCCACCATCTGTGCGCAGCCAAGGCGATGGACATCGTCGCCGGTGTGGACCGCGTGACACCGACGGCCGATAAAATGCGCCGCCTGATGCATTACGGCCAGGTGCTGCAATCCAACGCGGTGAACTTCTTCCACCTCGCCTCGCCCGACCTGCTGCTGGGCTTCGAATCGCCAGTGGCCCAGCGGAACATCATCGGCGTGATGGAGAGTTTCCCCGAGGTCGGGAAATGGGCGATCTTCATCCGCAAATTCGGCCAGCAGGTGATCGCGGCCACCGGCGGAAGGCGCATCCATCCCCGCCTGTGCGTGCCCGGCGGCGTCAACCAGAACCTGTCTGTGGAGGACCGCGACGCGCTTCGCAAAGACGTCGACCAGATTATCCAGTGGTGCTGCGACGCGTTGGAGCTGCACAAATCCTTCGTCCACGGCCACGAGGCGCTGCACGAGCGCTTCGCCACCATCCCGTCCAGCTACATGAGCCTGGTGGGTGCGGATGGCAGCCTCGAATTGTATGACGGCCTGCTCCGCGTGATCGATGCGGCGGGCCAGCCGATCCTGGGCGATGTCGACCCGACGAAGTACCGCGACTACCTGGTCGAGGAAGTCCGCTCGTGGAGCTACATGAAGTTCCCGCACATCCGTTCGCTGGGGCGGGACGATGGCTGGTACCGCGTCGGTCCGCTCGCGCAGATGAATTGCTGCAGTTTCATCAACACCCCGATCGCCGAGGCCGCGCGCCGGGAGTTCATGCTGCTCGGCCGCGGCGGGCTGGTGCATGCGACGCTCGGTTACCACTGGGCCCGACTGATCTCCATGATCCACTGCGCCGAAAAGATCAGGGAGCTGCTGTTCGACGATGACCTGCAGGGCACCGACCTCGTCGTCACGGGGGAGCGCCGTCCCGAGGGGATCGCGGTGATCGAGGCGCCGCGGGGGACGCTGTTCCACCACTACACAGTGGACAAGAACGACCAGGTGACGGGCGCCAACCTCATCGTCTCCACCACCAACAACAACGAGGCGATGAACCGCTCGGTGACGCAGGTGGCGGTGGAATACCTGACCGGGCACGAGATCACCGAAGGACTGCTCAACCACATCGAGGTGGCGATTCGGGCGTACGATCCGTGCCTGTCCTGCGCCACCCATGCGTTGGGAGACATGCCGCTGATCGTCACGCTGGAAGATGCCGATGGTTCGGTGATCGCCACGAGAGTGAAGCAATGAGCGTCCTCGTTCTCGGCTACGGCAACCCTGGGCGTCAGGATGACGGGCTGGGCCCGGCGGTTGCGAATGCGATCGACCGCCTCGGTTGGCCAGGCGTGACCGCCTACGACAACTACCAGCTCAACATCGAGGACGCGCTCGAAGTCGCCGCACACGACGCCGTCTGGTTCGTCGACGCCACGAAGACGGGCGCGGCACCGTTCACGGTGAGCGCCCTGGAGCCCGTTAGGAGCGTGCACTTCACCAGTCACATCATGGGCCCGCAAACCGTTCTCGCGATAGCGCAACAATGTTGGGGTAAAGCGCCAACGGCATTCTTGCTGGGCATACGTGGCTACGAATTCGAGTTCGTCGAAGCGCTGACGCCGGGAGCTGTGGCGAATTTAGCCGCCGCGCTCTCCATGCTGATGGAGCGCGTCCGCCGCATGGAGCCTTGCCCGTGATGAATATCGGCCTTGGCGCGCGGCGTAGGACGGTCCTTCTGGTCGACTCCGATCCGCATGCGCGTGCGGCGCTGCGCCTCGCCCTGGAGAATGCAGGATTCTCTGTTGGGGAGGCTGCGAATGGCAACGAGGGCGAGCGAACGGCGCTGCGGGTCAACCCCGACGCGATCCTCTCCGAGCTGATGATGGACGTGCACGGGATCGCCGGGACGCTGAGCGAGCGGCTCAAGGCGGCCGGCAGCACGATCCCCTGCTACATCGTCAGCACGGCGGGCGAGGCGCTGATGGGGTCGGTCGGGCTGCATGAGCTCGGCGTGGAAGGCGTGTTCCTCAAGCCGATCGATCCCGCGATCGTCATCCAGACCCTCAAGGGACGGTTGCGCGTCGATCGGCCGGTGAGCGATGCATGAAGTCTCGCTCGTCGAGAGCATCGTGGATCTGGTCGTGGAGGAGCGCCGCAAGCAGGCGTTTTCCCGGGTGCTATCGATCCGGCTCACAGTGGGCGCGCTCGGGCATGCCGAGCCGGACGCACTGCGCTTCTGCTTCGACGCGGTGACGCGCGGCACCATCGCCGACGGCGCCGCCTTGGAGATCGACATGGTTGCCGGCGCCGGCTGGTGCGCAGTGTGCCGGCAGACCGTGCCAGTAGAAGAGCGCTTCGCAGCGTGCCCGCTCTGCGGCGATGGGCCGGTGCGGCTGGTCGCGGGCGACGAACTGCGGTTGGCTGAATTGGAGGTCGAGTGATGTGCGCCATCTGCGGTTGCGGCACGGCCGTACTCGGGCATGACCATGGACACGAGCACGGCACGATCGACTTCACCGGCGGATCGCATACGAGCCAAAGCCGGGCCATCAGCGTCGAACGCGACATCCTGTCGAAGAACGATGGCTACGCCGCAGCCAACCGGGCCCGGTTTCACGAGGCAGGTATCTTCGCGCTCAACCTCGTCTCGAGCCCGGGATCCGGCAAGACGTCGTTGCTGGTCCGCGCCGTGACGGACTTGAAGCAACGCTGGCCCGTCGCCGTGATCGAGGGCGATCAGCAAACCTCGCGCGACGCCGACCGGATCCGTGCCACCGGTGCGCCTGCGGTGCAGGTCAACACCGGCAAGGGTTGCCATCTGGACGCCCACATGGTCGGCCACGCGCTCGACCATTTGCCACCGATGCCGGGGGGCCTGCTGTTCATCGAGAACGTGGGCAATCTGGTCTGCCCCGCCGCGTTCGATCTCGGCGAAGCGCATAAAATCGTCGTGCTGTCGGTTACCGAAGGCGAGGACAAGCCGCTCAAATACCCCGACATGTTCGCGGCCGCCGACCTGATGCTGCTGAACAAGATCGACCTGCTGCCGCATTTGGATTTCGACATGGCGGCCTGTCTGGATGCGGCGTCGCGTGCCAACCCGGCGATGCACGTGCTGCCCGTCTCTGCCCGCACGGGCGAGGGGCTGGCCGCGTTCTACGCCTGGATCGCGGCAAGCCGCCGCGCATGAACGCAGCACCGACCCGGCTACGGCTTCGGGTAAGGGGGGCCGTGCAGGGTGTCGGGTTTCGCCCGTTCGTGCACGGCCTGGCGGAGCGCTACGGCTTGTCCGGTTTCGTGCGCAACGACCCGGACGGCGTGCTCGCGGAGATCGAGGGAGCGGCAACGGGCCCGTTCCTGACGGCGCTGCGGCAGGGGCCACCACCGCTTGCTCACATCGACCAGATCGACGTCACCGCGGTCGAACTGGACGGGCAATGCGGCTTTTCGATCCGCGACAGCGTCGGGCCAGTTGGGCGGGCACGCAGCGTGCCGGACACCGCGCCGTGCCAGGCCTGCTCGGACGAAATGTTCGACCCGGCGAGCCGCTTCCACCACTACCCGTTCATCACCTGCACGCAATGCGGCCCGCGCTTCACGATCATTGATCGCCTGCCTTACGATCGGGCGAACACGGCGATGGCGGGGTTCGCCATGTGCCCGTCCTGCGAAGCCGACTATCGCAACCCGGCCAGCCGCCGCTTCCACGCTGAAACCATCGCGTGTTCCCGCTGCGGCCAGCAACTCAGCCACTCTATCGAGGACGTCGCCGCTGCTCTGCTGAGCGGCCAGATCGTCGCGTTGAAGGGGATCGGCGGCTTTCACTTGCTGTGTGATGCGGCGAACGCACCGGCTGTTGCCAAACTTCGCCAGCGCAAGCAGCGCCCGGCAAAACCCTTCGCCGTGATGGTCGCCGATCATGCCTCGGCCGAGGTGTTCGCCGCACCAACCGAGGCGGAACGGGTCTTGTTGGGTCAAGCCAGCCGCCCGATCGTGCTGCTGCGGCCTCGGGCCGAATGGGCGGCCTCGGTGGCACCTGGATTGGATCGTGTCGGGGTCATGCTGCCGTCCTCCCCCCTGCATCAACTGCTGTTCCATGCACTGGCCGGCCCCCCGATCGCCCTGGTTGCCACCAGCGCCAACGCGGGTGGCGACCCTTTGATCATCGGTAACGACGACGCCGTACGGAGCCTGAGCGGGATCGCCGACCTGGTCGTCACCCATGACCGGCCCATCCTCGCGCGAGCGGACGATTCCGTCGTGCGGGTGATCGACGGCGCGCCTGCCATCATCCGGCGGTCCCGTGGCTTCGTGCCGGAGCCGATCGATCTGGGGCAGGACGGCCCCGCCGTGCTCGCAACCGGCGGCCACCTGAAGGCGACGCTGTGTGTCACCCGGGGCCGCGAGGCATTTATGTCCCAACACATCGGCGATCTGAACACGGCGCAGACGGTCCGCTTCTACACCGACACCGCGCGCGACATGCTGAGACTGCTGCACGTTACGCCCGAGATCGTCGCCTGCGACCTGCATCCCGACTATCGCTCGACCCGGTTCGCGGAAAGCACCGGCCTGCCGATGCTGCGCGTGCAACACCACGCGGCGCATTTGGCCGCCGTCGCCGCCGAGCACCGGCTAACCGGGAGCGTGCTCGGCGTGGCGCTCGACGGGCACGGCCAAGGTGAGGGCGGCGCTGCCTGGGGGGGCGAGTTGATGCTGGTGCACGGCGCGGCATGGCGCCGGGTCGGCCATCTGCTGCCGCTTGCGCTGCCTGGCGGCGACCGGGCGGCGCGGGAACCATGGCGCATGGGTATTGCGGCGCTACACGCCCTTGGCCGGGGCAGCGAGGCTGCACAGCGGTTTGCCGCGTTTCCCCTGGCGGGCCGAGTGGCGGCGGGCGCCGGCTATCCGACGACCACCAGCATGGGCCGCCTGTTCGACGCCGCGTCGGCGTTGCTCGGGCTCTGCCCACAACAGAGCTATGAGGGCCAGGCAGCCATGGAGCTCGAGGCCCTGGTCACCACGACGCAATGCCTGCCAGACGGCTATCATATCGCCGACAACGTGCTGGACTTTCGACCGCTACTCTCGGCTTTGCTGACGCCGGGTCAGCAAGCCTGCGCGGGGGCAGAGTTGTTCCACGGCACGCTGATCGCGGGCCTCGCGGCCTGGATCGGCCAAGCCGCGGAGCAACTCGGCCACACGACGATCGTGCTGGGCGGCGGGTGCTTGCTCAACCGTGTTCTCGCGGAGGGTCTCGCCGATGCCCTGCGGCAGCGCGGACTCCTGCCGCTATTCGCCCGCATGGTGCCGACCAACGACGGCGGCCTGTCCCTCGGCCAGGCGGCCATGGCGCGGGCGCATCTGATGACCGCACCCCTCCTCCCGCAGGTGACCTGATGTGCCTCGCCATCCCCATCCGCGTCGAAGCCTTGCTGCCCGACGGCATGGCGCGGGTCACGCTCAGTGGCGTGTCGAAGATCGTGTGCATCGCGCTGCTGGAGGGCGTGGAGGTCGGCGACTACGTGCTCATCCATGTTGGCTACGCGCTGACCCGGCTTGATCCGGAGGAGGCCGAACACACGCTGGCCTTGATGCGGGAAGCCGCCGTGCCGGGCATGGAGGCGTACGCACCATGAAATACATCGACGAATACCGCGACGGCACGCTCGCCCGCGCGATCGCCGCGACCATTGCGGCCGAAGCCGTGCCGGGCCGGCACTATCAGTTCATGGAGTTCTGCGGCGGCCATACCCACGCCATCTCCCGCTACGGGATCGAGGACCTGCTGCCGGCGAACGTGCAGATGGTGCATGGCCCGGGCTGCCCGGTCTGCGTGTTGCCGGTGGGGCGGATCGATCACGCGATCCGGCTTGCCATGCGGCCCGAAATCACCCTTTGCACCTACGCCGACCTGATGCGCGTGCCGGCCACGAACGGCCACAGCCTGCTGAAGGCGAAAGCGGCGGGGGCAGATATCCGCATGGTCTACTCGACGCTGGACGCGATCCGCATCGCGGAGACCGAGCCGGGCCGGGAGGTGGTGTTCTTCGCGATCGGCTTCGAGACCACGACCCCGCCAACGGCGCTGGCGATCCAGCTGGCGCGCAAGAAGCGGCTGGCCAATTTTACGGTGTTCTGCAACCACGTCCGGACGCCATCCGCGATCGAGGCCATTCTCGCCCCTTCGGCGGACGACGAACAGCAGGTCCTGGTCGACGGGTTCGTGGGCCCGGCGCATGTCAGCACGGTGATCGGGACGCAGCCATACGAGCGCCTCGCGGCAGCATTCCGCAAACCGGTCGTGGTCGCCGGGTTCGAGCCGCTGGATGTTGTGCAGGCGGTCCTCATGCTGGTGCGCCAGGTGAATGCCGGGCGGTGCGACGTGGAGAACCAATACATTCGCGCCGTCACCGCCGCCGGCAATCTGATCGCGCAACGGCAAATGGATGACGTGTTCGAACTGCGCGAGAGTTTCGAGTGGCGAGGCCTGGGCGAGCTTCCCGACAGTGCGTTGCGCTTACGCCCAGCCTACGCCGAGTTCGATGCCGAGCAGCGCTTCCCCGTCCGCACGGTGCCGGCCGCCGACAACCCGGCGTGCGAGTGCGGCGATGTTCTCCGCGGGCTGAAGAAGCCGGCGGAGTGCAAACTGTTCGGAACGCTGTGCTCGCCGGAGATGCCGATGGGGTCCTGCATGGTGTCGCCCGAAGGCGCCTGTGCCGCCTACTGGACCTACGGCCGTTTTCGCGCGCGAGCTGCCGCTTGAGCGCGCCGCGCCTCCGCACGCGTGGGTTGGACATCCGCAATGCCCGCGTGGACCTGTCGCATGGCGCCGGGGGACGGGCCACGGCACAACTCATCGACGAGATTTTTCGCCCCGCCTTCGCCAACCCTTACCTCGACCAGGGTAACGACCAGGCGGCGTTTCAAGTGGCGGCGGGGCGGATGGTCATGTCGACCGACGGGTACGTCATTTCGCCGCTGTTCTTCCCCGGCGGCGATATCGGCTCGCTGGCGGTGCACGGCACGATCAATGACCTGGCCATGGCTGGCGCCCAGCCGCTGCATCTGGCAGCAAGCTACATCCTCGAGGAAGGCTTTCCGCTGGCGGATCTGCAGCGTATCGCCCGCAGCATGGGGCGCGCCGCGCAGGAGGCGGGGGTCGCGATCGTGACCGGGGACACCAAGGTCGTGGAGCGCGGCAAGGGCGACGGCGTTTTCATCGCCACCACCGGGATCGGTATCGTGCCGCCGCGCCTGGTTCTGTCAGGCGATCAGGCGCGCCCGGGCGACCGGGTGATCGTGTCCGGCAGCGTCGGCGATCACGGCGTCGCGGTGATGTCCCAGCGGAGCAATCTGGGGTTCGAGACCGACATCCTGTCCGACAGCGCCGCGCTGCATGGTCTGGTCGCCGAGATGGTGCGGGTGGCGGGTGCCTCCATCCGGCTGCTACGCGATCCGACCCGCGGCGGCCTGGCGGCGACCCTGAACGAGATCGCCCACCAATCCGGCGTGGGGTTTCTGATCGAGGAGGCGGCAATCCCGGTTCGCGCAGAAGTCGCCGCGGCATGCGAACTTTTGGGATTGGACCCGCTCACGGTTGCCAACGAAGGCAAGCTAGTCGCAATCGTGGCACAAGATGCGGAGGAGATCCTTCTGACTGCTATGCGGGCCCATCCCCTCGGCGCCGCTGCAGCGCTGATCGGAGTGGTGACCGATGATGACCAGCGCTTCGTGCAGATGACGACGGCGTTCGGCGGCGGCCGTATCGTGGATTGGCTCGCCGGCGAACAACTGCCACGGATATGCTGAGCGCTCCAATGGGGCATGCGAATGGAATTACCGCCGAGGATTTTGGCAGCGTTGCGCACGATGCCGCGGCGCCCCCGGGGCAGCCTGAGTAGTTTCCGAGCCTGCTGACCCGTATGGACGGCAACTAGGATGCCGCCTGTTTAGCAAGGACGGGAGGGCGTGTTGACGTCTCATCAAACGCGGCGCGAAGCGACGGACATGGTCGCAAGCGATCTCATGACGGAAACCGTCATCTCGGTCACGGCAGATGCCAGCGTGCAGGCCGTGGCGGAACGGCTGCTGGAAAGCCATATTGGCGCGGTGCCGGTCACCGACGCATCGGGCAAACCCGTCGGCATGGTGAGCGACGGCGACCTGCTCGGCCGACGCACAGACGATAAGCGGCAGGATTGGTGGCTCGATCTGCTCGCGCGGGCAACGCTACCGACGCCAGTATCGGACGCTGCCCGCGATCGTTCGGTGCGCGATGTCATGACCGCACCGTTGGTCAGCGTCAGTCCCTATACGCCAGTGCGCGAGGTGGTTCGACTGCTGCAAACCCACCGGATCAAGCGGCTTCCCGTCGTGCTCGACGACAAGCTCGTCGGGATCATCAGTCGCACAGACCTGCTCAGCCTCGTCGCCCGCTTGCCGAAGACGGCAGCGGAGGCCGCGGGCACCACCGGCGGCCTCTACGGAATGCTGCAATCCCTCGCAGGCGGCACGCCGCCCGCCGCTGCCGGCCCGCAGGAACCGTCCGATGCGGCGACTGCGACACCCGGGCTTTCCGCCGGTGGTTTCCGTGACCTGGTGACCGCGTCCGACCAGGCGAAGATCGAGGAGGCCGCCGAGCTGAAGCGCGCGATGGGCGTCGAGCGTAGCAAGCAGGTTGCGGCGGTGCTCGAGCAGCACGTCACCAACGAGTCGTGGCAGGAACTCCTCGGCCATGCCGAACTCTCGGCCAAGAATGGCGAGAAGGAACTGCTGCTGCTGCGCTTCCCGTCCGGTGTCTGCAGTGATGGCGGCCGTGCAATCGCGAACGTGGAAGAAGGCTGGGAGAAGACGCTACGCGGCAAGGCCGCCGAAATATACGCGCGGTGGGACCATGACCTGAAGCCGAAGGGCTTCGGGCTGCAAGCTCCCACTCTCAGTTTCGCGGATGGCAGGATCGGTGACTTCGGCCTCGTGCTGAACTGGGCCGGATAGCGGCGCGAGCGGCGTGAGTAGTTTCCGATGCTGCCGCCGTGCCCACTCCTGCGGCTAGCGTCGAACACGAAATCAAGAAGGGTAACCCAATGTCGGTGACCGCGATAACCGCTCTCCCCCTACGGGTACGTCCGATCGGCTTTATCGTCGCGTGGGGCTTCTGTCTGCTGTTCTACTTCGGGCAGTATGCACTGCGGTCCGCACCAGGCGTTATGGTTCCGGAGTTGACCGGGGCGTTCGGCCTGACAACGTTGGGCGTGAGTTCGTTGCTGGGACTCTATTACTACACCTACTCCACTTTCTCGATTATCGCCGGTGCCTCACTGGACCGGCTCGGCGCCAAATACGTCATCCCCGCTGGCATTGTCATTACTGCGATTGGCAGTATCCTGTTCGGTCTCGGTTCCTACCAGACCGCCGAGATCGGCCGTTTGCTGCAAGGTATGGGTGCAGCCTTCGCATTCACCGGCGCGGTTTATCTCGCCAGCCACGGCTTCGGCGCCGCCTATCTCGCCACCGCCATCGGCTTCACCCAGATGTTCGGCATGCTCGGCGGCTCCGCCGGGCAGTTTGCCGTCGCACCGCTGATCCACGGCCTGATACCATGGCAGCAATTCTGGTTCATCGCTGGTGCACTCTTGCTGGTGGTGGCCTTGATCGTGCTTGTCACGACGCCGGCCGGCCATGATGAAACACCGGCAGCCGGCTTGCCCTGGCTGTCGATGTTCAAGCCCTACAGAACCGTGCTGTCGAACCCGCAATCCTACCTATGCGGCTTCACCGCCGGGCTACTTTTCCTGCCGACGACGATCGGCGACATGATCTGGGGCGTGCCGTTCCTGCGTGATGGCCTCGGCGTCGGCTATGCGGAGGCGGTGGACCGTGCATCCATGGTGCCGCTCGGCTGGGTGATTGGGTGCCCGCTGCTCGGCTATCTTGCGGACCGGATCGGGCGGCGCAAGCCGGTGCTGATCGGTGGTGCGCTGCTGATGCTGGCGGCCACGTCATGCTTTGTCTACCTCCCCGGGGTGCTACCGCCCTACGTGCTTGGATTGTTGCTCGGCATCGGCTCCGGTGCCGCAATGATCCCGTACAGCATCATCAAGGAAGTGAATCCGGACGGGGTGAAGGGTAGCGCCACCGGGGCGATCAACTTCCTCGTCTTCACCCTCAGTGCTTTGCTGGCGCCCGCCTACGGCTGGCTGCTGGGCCATCTATCCGGCGGCGGCACGTTGACGCTGGGCGTGTTCCAGCACGCGAGCGCGGTCGGGATCGGCGGCATCGCACTGGCGATCGTGCTGGCCTGTTTCCTTCGCGAAACCGGACACCAAGCGCGCATAATTCCCCTTGCTGCAAAGGTCCTGTCATGAGCGATCATCATCCCGACATGAGCCCGCCGATCGACATGACCCGGCGGCGTGTCACGGGCCCGGCCCGTGCTGCCAGACCCATCTATGTCGACCTGCTGCCGCCCTGCAACGGCGCCTGTCCGGCCGGGGAGGACATTCAGGGCTGGCTGGCCCTGGCGCAGGCGGGGAAAGACCGCAAGGCGTGGGAGCATCTGGTGCGCGACAACCCGATGCCGAGCGTGCATGGCCGGGTCTGCTACCATCCCTGTGAAACCTCGTGCAATCGCGCCGAACTGGACAGCAGCGTCGGTATTCATAGCATCGAGCGCTATCTGGGTGACTGCGCTACGGCGGGGAACTGGCCCTTGCCGATCACCGGCACGCCGAGCGGCAAGCGCGTGCTCGTGGTTGGCGCCGGGCCCAGCGGGTTGTCGGCTGCCTACCATTTAGCGCGGTTGGGGCATCAGGTGGAGGTGCACGAGGCCGGCCCGCTGCCGGGCGGCATGCTGCATTTCGGCATCCCGGCCTACCGCCTGCCGCGCGACGTGCTGATGCAGGAGATTGGCCGGATCGAGGCGATGGGTGTCAAGATCGTGCTGAACCACAAGGTCGAGGACCTGCTGGCCGAAGAAGCCGCCGGTGGCTTCGACGCCGTGTTCGTGGCGATCGGTGCGCAGGCCGGGCGCCATATCGGCATCCCGGCGCGCGATGCCGCCCATGTCGTGACGGCCGTCAGCCTGTTGCACGATGTGGGTGCCGGGCTCGCACCCAAGATCGGTCGGCGCGTGGTGATCTACGGCGCGGGCGACACTGCCATGGATGCCGCCCGTACCGCCAAGCGGTTAGGCGCAACCGAAGCGCTGATCGTGTTCTTCAGCGATCGCGCCCATATGGAGGCGCATAGCTTCGAGGCGGCCGAAGCGCTCTCCGAGGGCGTCAAGATCAAGTGGCTCAGCAGCATCCGCGACATCGACGAGACCGCGTTGACGGTCGAGATCATGGCGCTCGACGCCAAGGGCGTTCCGCAGCCGACGGGCACATTCGAAACGCTGATAGCCGATAGCGTGATCCTGGCGCTCGGCCAGCAGGCGGAGAGCGGGTTTCTCGCTGGCATTCCGGGCATCGTCATCAAGCCCGACAGCACCGTCGTCGTCGGAGCCGACATGATGACGGGACACCCCGGCATCTTCGCCGGCGGCGACATGGTGCCGAGCACACGCACCGTGACCACCGCAACCGGCCACGGCAAGAAGGCCGCGCGCCATATCGATGGCTGGCTGCGCGGCCAGGCGTTCGTCGCGCCGGCGAAGCATCCGGGCGTCGGCTTCAGCGACCTGCATCTGCCGATCTACAGCGACGCCATCCCCTCGCACGAAATCGACGTGCCCGCCGCGCTCCGTGAAGGCTTTGCCGAGGTAACCGCCGGGTTGAGCCCGATCGAAGCGCGGCACGAGGCGAAGCGATGCCTGTCCTGCGGCAATTGCTTCGAATGCGACAATTGCTTCGCCGCGTGTCCTGAAACGGCAATCGTAAAGCTGGGCCCGACTCACGGCTACAGCGTCGATATGGCGCTTTGCACCGGCTGTTCGGTCTGCGTCGAGCAGTGTCCCTGCCACGCGATGGAAATGGTGCCTGAAGCCGCCCCTGTTCTGGCCAAGGAGTTCGCGCTGTGAGCACACGCACTACGCTGGACGGCAACACCGCCGTGGCTTACGTCGCCTACCGAACCAACGAGGTCTGCGCGATCTTCCCGATCACGCCGTCGTCCGGGATGGCGGACTCGGCCGATCAATGGATGTCCGAGGGATTGAAGAACATCTGGGGCAATGTCCCGGCCGTGCAGGAGATGCAGGCCGAGGGTGGTGCCGCGGGGGCCACGCACGGCGCGCTGCAATCGGGCGCGTTGACGACCACCTTCACGGCCTCGCAGGGGCTGATGCTGATGGTGCCGAACATGTTCAAGATTGCCGGCGAGCTAACCTCGACCGTCTTCCACGTGGCGTCGCGATCGCTCGCAACCTCCGCTTTGTCGATCTTCGGCGACCATGCCGACGTGATGACCTGCCGCCCCACGGGGTTTGCGTTGTTCTCCTCCGGGTCGGTGCAGGAGGCGCATGACAGCGCCCTGATCGCGCAGATGGCGACGCTGGAGGCACGGGTGCCGTTCCTGCACTTCTTTGACGGGTTCCGCACCTCGCACGAGCTGAACACGTTGGACCTGCTGAGCGATGCCGAAATCCGTTCGATGATCGATGACGGCCTGGTGCGTGCGCATCGTGCCCGCGGCCTCAGTCCGGAGAACCCGTTCATCCGCGGTACGGCGCAGAACCCGGACACGTTCTTCCAGGCGCGCGAAGCGGTGAACGTCTACTACGACCGGGTGCCCGGCATCGTCGACGCCGCAATGCAGCGCTTCGGCGCGATGACAGGGCGGATGTACCACCCGTTCGACTACGAGGGCGATGCACAGGCCGAGCGGGTGGTCATCCTCATGGGATCGGGCGCCGAGACGGCCCGTGCCGCCGCCGCCGTGCTGCGCGAGCGGGGCCAGAAAGTCGGCGTGCTGCAGGTGCGGCTATACCGGCCATTTTCCGTCGCCCATCTGTTGGCGGCCTTGCCGGAGACGGTGCGCGGCATCGTTGTGCTGGACCGGACGAAGGAGCCCGGCGGCATCGGCGAGCCGCTGTTCCTAGACGTCGTCGCGGCCATGGCGGGAGCCGTTGCCAGTGGCGAGCGCGCGGTGATGCCCCGCGTCATCGGCGGACGCTACGGCCTGTCATCAAAGGATTTTACGCCCGCGATGGCGAAAGCCGCGTTCGACGAATTGCTGGCCGCGAAGCCGAAGAATGGCTTCACCCTGGGCATCATCGACGACGTGACGCATACCAGCCTGTCGATCGACCCCGATTTCATGATCGAGAAGCCGGAAGTGACCCGGGCGGTATTCTACGGCTTGGGGGCCGACGGCACGGTGGGTGCCAACAAGAACAGCGTGAAGATCATCGCCGAGGATGCGGGGCGCTATGCCCAGGGCTACTTCGTCTATGACAGCCATAAATCCGGTGCGCAGACCGTGTCCCATCTGCGGTTCGGGCCGGATCCGATCCATGCGCCGTACGAGATCGCGCAGGCCGGGTTCGTCGCCTGCCACCAATTCGCGGCACTGGAGCGACAGGATCTGCTCCGCCTGGCAGCGCCCGGCGCCACCCTGCTGCTGAACGCACCGTTCCCGGCCCACGCCGTGTGGGCAGAACTGCCACGTCCGGTGCAACGGACCATCATCGACCGCAAATTGCGCCTGTTCACCATCGATGCATCGGCGGTCGCGCGCGAAGTCGGGCTCGGCGGGCGCACCAACACGATCCTGCAGACCTGCTTCTTCGCCATCTCGGGCGTGTTGCCGCGCGACGAGGCGATCGAGCACATCAAGGAGTCGATCCGCAAATCCTATGGACGGAAGGGCCAGAGCGTGGTGGACAAGAATTTCGCCGCGGTCGATGGCACCCTGGCCCGCTTGAGCGAAGTTACGGTGCCAGCGCAGGTCAGCAGCACGCGGGAGCTTGCGGTGCAGGTGCGCGCCGACGCACCCGACTTCGTCCGCAATTTCACCGCCCGCATGTTCGAGGGCCTGGGCGACGAGATCCCCGTCAGCCTCGTGCCAGCCGACGGTACCTTCCCCTCCGGCACTAGCGCCTACGAGAAGCGCAACGTGTCTGAAATCGTGCCGGCCTGGCGCGAGGATCTCTGCGTCCAATGCGGCCAGTGCAGCTTCGTCTGCCCCCATAGCGTGATCCGCGCCAAATACTACGGCGACGACAAGCTCGTGGGCGCTCCGGCCAGCTTCAAATCCGCCCCGGTGAACGCGCGCGGTTATCCGGAAGCACGCTTCACCCTGCAATTCTATGTCGAGGATTGCACCGGGTGTGGGCTTTGCGTCGAGGCCTGTCCGGCGCTCAGCCCACGGGAGCCGGATACCCGCGCCATCAACATGGTCGCCAAGGCGCCTCTGCTGGAGGCCGAGCGTGAGAACATCACGTTCTTCGAAACGCTCCCGGTGAATGACCGCGCCCGGGTGGATTTCGCCGACGTGCGTGGCGTGCAATTCCTGCAGCCCTTGTTCGAATTTTCCGGCGCGTGCGGCGGCTGCGGTGAAACGCCGTATTTGAAACTGCTCAGCCAGCTCTTTGGCGACAGGCTGCAGATCGCCAATGCGACCGGGTGCTCGTCCATCTATGGCGGCAACCTGCCCGTGACGCCCTGGACGAAGAATGCCGAGGGGCGCGGCCCGGCTTGGTCCAACTCCCTGTTCGAGGATAATGCCGAGTTCGGCCTCGGCTTCCGTCTGGCAGCGGATAAGCATCTGGAGATTGCCCTGGCTCAACTCGCCGCCCTCGCGCCGATCGTCGGGGCCGAGTTGGCGGACGCGATCGCCAAGGCGCCGCAGATCGCCGAGTCCGACATCCGCGCCCAGCGTATCCGCGTGGCACAGCTCAAGACGCGGCTGTTGTCGATGCAGGACGACCCGGCGGCGCTCAACATGCTCTCGGTCATCGACAGCCTGGTTCGCCGCAGCATCTGGATCGTGGGGGGCGACGGCTGGTCCTACGACATCGGCTATGGCGGCCTGGACCACGTGCTCGCCACCGGGCGGGACGTGAACGTGCTGGTGCTGGATACCGAGGTCTACTCCAACACGGGTGGACAGGCGTCCAAGGCAACGCCGCTCGGCGCGGTCGCGAAGTTTGCCGCGTCCGGCAAACGGACGCCGCGCAAGGATCTTGGGCTGCAGATGATCGCCTATGGCAACGTCTATGTCGCGCAGGTGGCGATGGGCGCCAACCCGCAGCACACGCTGCAGGCGTTCCGGGAGGCCGAGGCCTATCCTGGCCCGTCCATCATCCTGGCCTACAGCCATTGCATCGCCCACGGGATCGACATGCGCCTGGGAATGAAGCAGCAGGACCTGGCCACAGCCAGCGGTTACTGGCCGCTGTTCCGGTTCAACCCGGACATGCGCTCCGTGGGCGCAAACCCGTTCCGTCTGGACAGTCCGCGTCCGCACATACCGCTGAAATCCTATGCCTACAACGAGCTACGCTATCGCTCGCTCGCCACCACACGGCCTGCGGAAGCCGAGGAAGTGATGGCCGAGGCGCAGGCTGCGGTGACGGCCAAATACCGTCAGTACGAGGAACTCGCCGGGTACGACGGCTCCCGGTTCCGGCCCAATCCATTGCGTGCCGTAGGAGCCATCTGATGACGCTGTCCCTCGCCACTCACTATCTCGGCCTCGCGCTAAAGAACCCGCTGGTGGCGTCTGCGTCGCCACTGAACAGCAAGCTGGACAACATCCGGCGGTTGGAAGATGCCGGCGCCGCGGCGATCGTGCTGCCGTCGCTGTTCCAGGAGCAAATCGAGGCCGAGGCGGAGACGCATGACGGCCTGATGGGCGCCTATGCGAATAGTTCGCCCGAAGCGCAGAGCTACTTCCCGCCGTCCATCACCGGCCCCTATGGACTTGGGCCGGATCGTTACCTGGACTTCGTGCGGCGCGCCCGTGAGGCCGCCGGCATTCCTGTCATTGCCAGCCTGAACGGCTCGTCCAAGGCCGGTTGGATCGACTATGCCAAATCGATCGAGCAGGCCGGCGCGGCGGCGCTCGAGCTGAACATGTATCACGTGCCGACGGACCTGTCGGAATCCGGGCGCGACATCGAGGCGCGTTATACCGACATCGTGGGCGCGGTGTGCCGCTCCGTCACACTGCCTGTCTCGATCAAGCTGACGCCGTATCTCAGTTCCATCGGTCACTTCGCCAACATCTTGGTCGAACAGGGCGCCGCGGGCCTGGTGCTGTTCAATCGGCTGCTGCAGCCCGACTTCGATTTGGTGCGGCTGCGATTAACCGACACGTTGGAGCTGAGTACACCGGCTGAGTTGCGGTTGCCACTGCTATGGACCGCTCTTCTGGCTGGCCGGACCAAGGCCAGCCTGGCTGCCTCGAGCGGCGTCGCTACGTCGACAGACGTCGCGAAGTGCATTCTGGCTGGCGCAGACGTGGTGATGACGACGTCCGCGATCCTGCACGGCGGCACCGGCACGGTTTCCACCCTGGTAAAAGGGCTGCGCACCTGGATGGAGGAGCGGGAGTTCGTCGACCTGGACGCGATGCGCGGCCTGCTGAGTTGGGAGCGCAGCAAGGATCGTAGTGTCTATACCCGTGCCAACTACCTGCGCATTATCGAGCAATACTCGGCCGCCTGACGCTGCGGAGGGTAGATGGCGACGACCAGGTTTGGTCTAGCAGGCTGCAGAACGCCGGTTTCATGACAATCGCTCCCTCCGCGATGCTAATCCGTACTTGCCTGCTGCTTGAGATAAGCAACGAGTGGCTCGAGCATGCGATGCCTTGGCCCTGGGCCCCGTCGCAGAGCAAAGCACCAGGACGCCGGCCGTGACCCCGTTGGGAACAGCCGGACCAACCGGCCACTTGCGAGTTCCGGATCGATCAGCGGCCTTCGGCCGAGTGCCAACCCGGCACCGCCCACCGCCGCCCCGATAACCTGAGTGAAGCTGGTGTAGTGGACGATCTTGGACTGGAAATCGTCCGGTAGGCCGAACTCCGCCGACCAGCTGCGCCAGTCGATCTCCGGGCTGTCCTCGTGTGCCTCCTGCAGCAGCCGGCATTTGCAGACCGCCTTGGACGCGAACGGGTGAAGATCTGGGCTGCAGACCGGGAACACCTCCTCCCGCAACAGGATTTCGTCGCCCGGCCGGACCTGCGTCGGCTTGACGTTGACGATCGACAGATCGATCGCGTGGAACCCAGAGCCAGGCTCGTCCTGCACGACGGCGTTGATCGGGGTATCGGGGTGGCGGCTGGAAAACTCGGCCAGGCGACGAGCCAGCCACATCGCCGAGAAAGACGGGTTGGCCGAAACCGTCAGCCTGACGGGCTCACCGCGGATCGCGGCACAGGCGTCCTGCAAGGATGCCAGGGCGGGGCCCACCGCCGCGAGCAGCCTTTGCCCGGCGGCGGTCACTCCAACGCCTCCGACCCCGGTGCTGCGATCCAACAGCCTGGTTCCGAGCGCCGCCTCCAAACCGCGGATCTGGTGGCTGACGGCACTGGTGGAGATGTTCAGATCCGTGGCCGCCCGGGCAAACCCGCCCAGCCGCGCCGCAGCCTCGAACGCACGAAGGGCAGGCAGGGGCGGGATGTCGCGCATGGCGGTATCCTACTTTGCTCAACACCCTTGAGAAACCATCTTTTGCCTGCGGGCTCCGGTTCCGCCAGCTTTTCTAGGATCAGGAGGCAGGCTCATGTATTTCGACCGACGGCTCTGGGGATTGATGGCGGGGCTGCATGGCCGGGTGTTCGGCGCGGCGGCGCTGGGCCTGGTGGCGATGGTGTTCGGCATCCTGCGGTTCGTCTTCCTGGCGCGCGTGCTTGCGCTGAGCCTCAGGGGCGCACCGGTTGGCCAGATTGCGGTCGCGGCCCTTGCCACGGCGGCTTGCATGCTGGTGCGCGCTTGGCTGGATCATCACCGGGTCGTGGTGGCGCAGGCGACGGCGGGGGCGGTGCAGTCCGCCTTGCGCGCCCGGCTGTTCGACCGCATCGCCGAACTCGGACCCGCCTGGTTCGGCGCCGAGCGGACCGGCGGCGTGATGCTGGCCGTGATCGACGGCGTGGAACAGTTGCAGACCTTCTTCGGCGCCTACCTCCCGCAACTGATCATCGCCGCCTGCGCACCCGTGGCGATCTTCGTCGTACTGGCTTGGTGGGACGTGCCGACCGCCGCCGTGTTGCTGGTGGCGGCGCTGGTGACGCTGATCCTGCCGATGCTGGTGCACAACGCCGACAAGCGGGCCGCACGCGCTCGCTCCGCAGCGTTCAAGGCGTTCGGAGAGGAGTTCCTCGACGCCCTGCAAGGTCTGCCGACCCTGAAGGCCTTCGGCCAGAGCGCGGCCTTCGCCGAACGGCTGGCGGACCGGGCACGCAGCTTGTCGGGCAGCACGTTCTGGGTGCTGGCGCTCGGGCTGCTGACCCGGTTTTTCACCGACCTCGGCACCGCACTCGGGGCCGCCGCGGCGATCGCGCTCGGGGCGTGGCGGGTGCGGCACGGCGAGATGACCATCGAGGCGCTGCTGATCATCCTGATGGCTGGCACCGAGATCTTCCGGCCGCTGCGGGACTTGCGCGGCGTGCTGCACCAGGGCATGACCGGGCAATCCGCCGCAGACCGCATCAACACGCTGCTGGACGCGCGCAGCGACGCACCGGCTGGCGGCCAAGCCATGATCGCGGATCTGGGGACCGATATCACGTTCGAGGACGTAGGGTTCGCCTATCCCGGGCGTCGCGGCGAGGCGCATGCCGGGCTGAGCTTCACCGTGGCCGCCGGCGAGACCGTCGGCGTGGTCGGCCCGAGTGGGGCGGGCAAGTCCACCATCCTGCGCCTGCTGCTGCGCCAGCACGACGTGACGGCGGGTACCGTCCGCATAGGCGGCCACGACATTCGCACCCTCGACCCGGCGCAGGTGCGCGGCCTGATCGCCATCGTCGCGCAGGACACCACCCTGTTCGACGGCACCATCGCCGACAACCTACGCCTGGGCCGCCCCGAGGCCAGCGACGCCGAGATGGAGGCGGCGGCCCGCGCGGCCAACGCGCACGGCTTTATCACGGCGCTGCCCGGCGGCTATGCCAGCCGCATCGGCGAGCGCGGCGCCACGCTGTCCGGGGGGCAGCGCCAACGCATCGCCATTGCCCGCGCGCTGCTGCGCGACGCCCCCATCCTGGTGCTGGATGAGGCGCTTTCGGCGGTGGATGCGGAGAACGAGGCCGTGATCCAGCAGGCGCTCGATCGCTTGATGGTGGGCCGCACGACGCTCATCCTGGCGCACCGTCTGTCCAGCGTGATCGGGGCCGACCGCATTCTGGTGCTGGATGGCGGCCGCGTGGTTGAGAGCGGCCGTCATGCCGAGCTGATCGCCCGCCCCGGCGCCTATCGTCGTCTGATGGGTCCGCAACTCGGCCAGGGCGGCGAACGTCCCGCCATCACTGCCGCAGTGGAGGCGGTCGTTACGGTCGAAGACCTTGCGAAACGGTCGTTGAACGAGGATGCGGCCCAAATCGGCTGGGCGGAAACGCTGCGCAGCCTGCTGGGCGTGATCCGCCCCTGGCGCGGCAAGCTCGCGTTGACGGTGCTGTGCGGCGTCGGGCGTGTGGCCGGGTTCATCGGCGTCAGCGTGCTCGGCGCACTGGCCGTGGCCGCGGTTTCCGCGGGCCGTCCGACCTTTTGGCTGCTGGTGGCGCTGGTGCTCGCGGCGCCTGTGGCCGCGACGCTGCACTGGCTCGAATCCTGGCTGGCGCACGACATGGCGTATCGCCTGCTAGCCGAGATGCGGATCGCCCTGTTCGCCAAGCTGGACCGGCTGGCTCCCGCGTACCTGCTGCGCCGCCGCTCCGGCGATCTGGTGGCGCTGGCGACGCAGGACGTGGAGACCGTGGAGTATTTCTACGCCCACACCGTGGCCCCCTCCGTCGTCGCGATCGTGATCCCGGCTTCCGTGCTGGCTCTGCTCGCTGCGGTCGCGTGGCCGCTCGCCCTGGTGCTGCTGCCGTTCCTGGCCTGGGCCGGCCTCGCCCCGGTGTTCGCTCGCGGCAAGATCGACCGTTTGGCTGGCCGGGCACGCGGCACGCTGGGTCTGCTGGGCGCCCATCTGACGGAGACGATCCAGGGCCTGGCCGAACTGACCGCGTTCGGCGCCGTCGTCCGCCGGCGGGACGTGTTCCTCGCCGACACCGCCGCCTACCAATGCGACCGTTCGGCGCTGCTGGACGACCTGTCGCGGCAAACGGCGCTGTTCGAGGTTGCGACCGGGTTGGGTGGCCTTGCCGTGGCGCTCACCGGCGCCGCGCTGGCGCGGCATGGCTGGTTCTCGCCGCAATGGCTGCCATTGACCGTGCTGGTGTCGGTTGCCGGGTTCATGCCGGTGGCGGAAATCGGGCAGGCCGGCCGCCAGCTCGCCGACACCATCGCCTCCACCCGGCGGCTGCATGTCGTAGAGTGCGAGCCGGAGCCGATCACCGACGGCGACCAATCTCTGCCCGACGCCCCGCTGGTGCGGTTCGACGCCGTGCGCTTCGCCTATCCCGGACGCAGCAAGGTAGCGCTGGATGGCGTGACCTTCACGGTCCGGCCAGGCAGCACCGTCGCCGTGGTCGGGTCGTCCGGGGCGGGGAAGTCCACCGTCGCCAACCTGCTGCTGCGGTTCTGGGACCCCGACAGCGGCGCCGTAACCCTTGGCGGGGTGGACCTGCGCCGGCTGCGGCAGGACGACCTGCGCCGCCACATCGCCCTGGTGGCGCAGGACACCTACCTGTTCAACGACACGCTCGAGGCAAACATTCGCTTGGCCGGCCGTGCCGTGACGCAGGCGGACGTGCAGCGTGCGGTGGACCTGGCGGCGCTGGGCCCGTTCGTGGCCGGGTTGCCGGACGGGCTGGCAACCCGGGTCGGCGAGCGCGGCGTGCAGCTCTCGGGCGGGCAGCGGCAACGCGTCGCCATCGCGCGGGCGTTCCTGAAGGACGCACCGATCCTGATCCTGGACGAGGCGACATCGCACCTGGACACCGTCAGCGAGCAGCAGATCCGCACCGCGCTCGACACGCTGATGGCGGACCGGACGTCCATCATCATCGCGCACCGGCTATCCACCATCCAAAACGCGGATACCATACTGGTCATGGAGGCCGGGCGTGTCGTGGAAGCCGGTCGCCATGCCGAACTCGTTGCCCGCCGCGGCGCCTATGCACGGTTCGTCGCCCATCAGGCCGCAGGCATCGCAGCGTGACTTCGTTTGGCCAGATTGGGGAGAAGCTCCTGACCACTGGACATGCCGCACATTCAGGCAAGATGGTCGGCTAAAGCGGCGCCAGCAGTTGACGCGGGCGCCGTCCCGCAGTTGCCTGGCCTCCAAATTGTGGGGAGGATCGTGGCATGGAACGCCGAGCGATGGAGGTGCCCACGGCGCCGGACGTGGGCAACGATTTGAGCGAGCGCTACCAGGCCCTGCACGAATTCATCGATGACGCGCAGCAGCGCCTGCACCGCAACACCTGGGGTTACCTGGTCGGCGGTACCGAGACCGAGACGACGCTGGCGCGCAACCGCCAGGCGCTGGACATGGCCGCCTTCCGGCCGCGGGTGCTGCGCGATGTTTCCGCCGTGGACACCTCGACGACGTTCCTGGGTCACAAGATTACGCTGCCGGTGGCCCTGGCCCCTGTCGGCTCGCTGGAAAGCTTCCATCCCGCCGGCGGTGCCGAGGCGGCGCGCGGTGCGGCCGCGGCTGGGGTGCCGGTGATCGTCAGCTCGGTCACCCAACCCGGCCTGGAGGCGGTCGCCGCGGCCTCGAGCGGCCCCAAGGTGTTCCAGCTTTATGTTCGCGGCGATCGCGACTTCATCGACGACCATGCCCGTCGCGCGATAGCCGCCGGCTACGACGCGTTCTGCATCACTGTCGACACCGCGCACTATTCCCGGCGGGAGCGCGATGTCGCCAATCGCTTCGTCAAGCCCTGGCGCGCCCGGGCCAGCGGCATGGAATTCCAGGCCGCGCTGAGCTGGGACGACATCAAGCGCGTCAAGGACACGCACCGAATCCCGCTGATGGTGAAGGGCATCGGCACGGGTGAGGATGCCGCCATTGCGTGCGCGAACGGCGTCGATTTTGTCTACGTGTCCAATCATGGCGGCCGCCAGTTGGATCACGGGCGAGGGTCCTTCACGGTGCTGCCGGAGGTGGTGAGCGCCGTGCGGGGCCGCGCCAAGGTCATCGTCGATGGCGGGTTCAGCCGGGGCACCGACGTGGTGAAGGGCATCGCCGCCGGTGCTGACCTCGTATGCATCGGCCGGCTGTATTGCTATGCGCTCGCCGTGGCGGGGGCGGCCGGCGTCGAGCACATGCTGGCCTTGCTGGAGGAAGAAGTGACGATCGCGCTCGGCCTGCTCGGCGTGCCCCGGCTCGACATGCTGGACGCCAACTGCCTGGCGCCGGCGATGCCGGTCGTGGTGCCCGGCGTGCACAGCGCGTTCCCATTGCGCGGCTTCGGACCGGAGGGCGTGCGTTGAACTGGTCCGCACGCAGGGCCCGCTTTCGCGAAATACTTGCCGGGCCGGCGTGCGTTCATCCGGCCTCGGTGCACGAGCCGGTATCGGCGCGCATCGCCGAGGATCTGGGGTTCGAGGTTGGCATGTTCGCCGGCTCGACGGGGTCACTGGCGGTGCTCGGGGCGCCGGACCTGATCGTGCTGACGCTGACCGAGTTCGCCCAGCAGGCGCTGCGCATCAACCGTGCGGCGAGCACGCTGCCGCTGATGGTGGATGCGGACCACGGCTACGGCAACGCACTGAACGTGATGCGCACGGTGCAGGAGCTGGAAACGGCCGGCGTCGCGGGCATGACGATCGAGGACACGCTGCTGCCCACGGCATTCGGTGCCGGCAGCAAGCCGCAGATGATTTCGATCGAGGAGGGCGTTGGCAAGATGCGCGCCGCCGTCGCCGCCCGGCAGGACCCGGCGCTCGTCATCGCCGGCCGCACCAGCGCGATGCAGATCGCCGGCGAGGCGGAGACGATCGCGCGTGCCCGTGCCTACGAGGCGGCGGGTGTCGACGCGATCTTCCTGGTGGGCGTGACGACGCGCGCGCAGCTCGACGCGGTGGCGGGGGCCGTCACCGTGCCGCTGATGCTGGGTGGCACCCCGGCGGCCCTGTCGGACCGTGCTTACTTGGCCGAGCGCGGCGTGCGGATTGCGTTGCAGGGCCATTTGCCGTTCGCCGCCGCGATCCGTGCGATCCATGACACGCTCAAGGCGCTGCGGGATGGCATGAAACCGGGCGACGTCCCGGGTATCGCCGACGAGGCGATGATGAAGCGTGTCACCCGCGATGCCGATTATCGGAGTTGGATGGCGGACTACCTTTCGGCTGGGAAAGGAGCAGCCTAAGTGCAGAACATGAAGACCGTGCTCGTAGCGGCGTCCATGGGCTGGGAGGGCCTCGCCGTGCTGGAGCATCGCGAGGACATCAGCGTCGTGTCGTACAACCCCGCCTTGCCGCCCGCCGAGTTGCACGCGCTGCTGCGGGACGCCTCGGCCATAGCCCTGTCCTATACGCGTCTGGACCAGGCGGCGATCGCGGCGGCGCCGGTGCTGCAGGTGGCGGCCCGGCTCGGTGTCGGCTTCGATGCGGTGGATGTGCCGGCGCTCACGGCACGGGGCATACCGCTGATGGTGGTGGGCACCGCCAATGCCCGCAGCGTGGCCGAGCATGCGCTGTATTTCATGTTCGCCCTGGCGAAACGCGCGCACGACCTGCACGGACGGGTGATCCAGGGCATCGGCCACGATCGCAAGGGCGGCTTGCCGGGGGAGATCTTCGGCAAGACGGTGCTGATCGTCGGCTTCGGCCGCATCGGCACGCGCGCGGCGCCGCGCTGTCAGGCGATGGGGATGGAGGTGCTGGTCTACGATCCCTACGTGCCCGCCGATGTGGTCCGCGCTGCGGGCTGCGAACCGGTGGCCGACCTGGATGCCGCGCTGCCCCGCGCCGACTTCGTCACGATCCACTGCCCGAAAAATCCGGAGACGATCGGCATGTTCGGTGCCGAACGGCTCGCCCGCATGAAGCCGGGCGCCTTCCTGATCAACACCGCCCGCGGCGGCCTGGTGGATGAGGCGGCACTGGCGGACGCCTTGCGGTCCGAGCATCTGGGCGGCGCGGCGTTGGATGTGTTCGATCCGGAACCGCCAGATGCGGCGCATCCGTTGCTGCAGCTTCCGACGTTGATCGCCTCGCCGCACATGGCCGGGGTCACGGCCGAATCGGTGGCGGCCATGTCGGTCGCAACGGCTCGCAACATCCTCAGCGTGCTCGATGGCGCGCCCGAGATGGATAACGTGGTCAACCCCGAAGCGCTCACCCCGCCGGAGTGATGGACGTCCTCCCCCTGAAGCAGGGGGAGGACGATTGCCTTTGGCTTCTTCTCCCTCTCCCGCGGGCGGGAGAGGGCCGGGGTGAGGGTGCGAAGCGTCCAAAGGTTCGGTTCCAGCGTCGAAGCGGCCCTCACCCCGACCCTCTCCCGTTGAAGGACGGGAGAGGGAGAAGCCGAAGGCAATCGCCCTGGCCTCAGGGGGAGGGAGACTTGGTCACGGACGGTGATCACTCAATCGCGCGACGACGCGGCGGGCGGGGGCCCGACCGAGCGGGCGGCAGCCGCGGGAAATTGCGGAATCTCGTCCTGGTTCACGACGGCGGCGGGCAGGAGGCGGTTCGAGGTCGCGGACGCGATCGGTGGCTGCCGGGTCATGGCGACGTCCCAGGCGCAGGTCTTGCCCGTGTTGGCCTTGCCGCGGAACTCGCCGTTTGCCTCGAAGCGGCCGATCAACGCGGATTTGCCGTAGCTGAGCGAAACCGTTCCATCCGGCTGCACCGGCCCACGCAAGGGGTAGTTCACACCCGAGCTTGCCAGCAGCGTTTCCACCTGCAGCGTCCGTGTGATCGGGCCGGCGCCGGCGCACGCGCCGGCAGCGGGCGTCCAGGTGCCGACGTAGAAACCGTCATACGCCGATGTCACGGACAAGGCGGGTGCCACCGCGCCCGTCCTGGTGGTCGAGCGATCGGCGGCGATATCGGCAGGCGTGGGGCCGGGCGCCGTGCACGAGCCTAGCGCCAGAGCCAGCACACAGACGCGGTTCAACTGGGGCTCCGCGGGGCATATCCGCGACCTTGCATGCAGGTCGTGAGGTCTTGCCGCTCCTGGTCGCCTGAATCGAACATCGCCTTCACGGCCGATTGCGGGGTTGCGTTGGCCCGTCGGGAGGCGGCGGTCGACGCCTGCTTGCGGCACCGCACCAGGTCGGCCTGGAATTTGGTGCTGCTGCGATCCCCGGTCACGGGTGGGTCGTAAGCGGACGCACAGCCGGCGAGCAGGATCAGAAGGGCGAAGAGAGAGCGATGCATGGTGTTCCGATTGAAATGTGACCCGTCCCAGTGACGCTACCGGGCCAGCAGCCGGGAGAAGCTGACGACGCCGGCGGCGCCCGAGAAGCAGGCGGCCAGCGTCAGCGCCAAAGCCGGGCCATGCATCGCCGAGATCCCGAAACACAGCGCAACCAGCGCGGCGCCGGTGGACTGCCCGACCAGGCGCGACGTCGCGATGATGCCGCTGGCGCCACCGCTGCGTTCGGGCGGGGCGGCGGACATGATCGCCTTCAGGTTGGGCGATTGGAAGAACCCGAACCCGGCGCCGCAGATCATCATGCGCCAAACGATGGCGAACGAATCCGGATGCGCCGGCAGCGACGCCATCAGCAGCAGCCCGGTGCACAGCACGATCATGCCGATGCCGCCCAGGATCGCCGGCGGATACTTGTCGGACAGTGGCCCGGCGATCGGCGCGAGCAGCCCCGTCATCACCGGCCATGGCGTCAGCAGCAGCCCCGTTTCCACCGCCGAGCGGCCCAGCACCGTCTGGAAGTAGAACGGCAGCGACACGAACGACAGGCCCTGCGCCGCGAACGAGCACATGCTGGTCGCCGACGACAGCGCGAACAGCGGACGGCGGTAGAGATCCACCGGCAGCATCGGCGCGGACAGCCCCAGTTGACGGCGCACCAGCAACGCTCCCAGCACCGCCGCCCCGCACAGCACCGCCACCGTCGTGAGGGTGGAGGCACTGTGCGCGCCCTCGCCGATGCCAAAAATCAGCAGTCCGAACGTGCCGGCATTCAGCACTGCGCTGCCCAGGTCGAACCGGTGGGTCGCACGGGGTGTCAGCGGCAAGGACCGCGCGGCCAGCACCAGGGCCACCCCGCCCAGCGGGACGTTGATGGCGAACAGCCACTGCCACGAGGCGACCGACAGGATGCCGGCCGCGACCGTCGGGCCCAGCGCCGTGGAGACCGCGACCGTCAGTGCGTTCAGGCCAACGCCTTTGCCCAGTTTGCGGGCAGGGTAGATGAAGCGGATCAGTGCCGTGTTGACGCTCATGATCCCCGCCGCGCCGATGCCCTGCAGCACCCGCGCGGCCGTGAGGGTGCCGAGCGACCAGCTGCACGCGCAGATCAACGACGCCACGGTGAACACCACCAGCCCGTAGGTGTAGACCCGGCGGTAGCCTAAGATCTCCCCCAGCGACGAGAATGGCAGCAGGCACGCCACCAGCGCCAACTGGTAGGCATTCACCACCCAGATGGAGGCGGCCGGTGTCGCGTGCACGTCCACCGCGATGGTCGGCAGCACCGCATTGGCGATGGACGTGTCGAGCGACGCCATCGAGACCGCCACCATCACGGTGGCCACTGCCCACCGCATACGTTCTGGGGGCAGGCCGTCGAGCGGGATGAGGTTGGTCATTGCGGCCCCTTGTATCGAAGCCGGCGGCGTCCCCGTCCAGACCCTCGCGCAGAATGGATTTCACGGGATCGTGACCGATCCCGTGGTGTCGCACCGGGCTGACCGGGCGGATGGTATCGGGATGTCGTCCTCTGCAGAACGCGCGCCGGCCAGCGGCGCCGAACCCTCCGCACGTGCCCTGTTCTTCACCCTGTTCCCGTCGATCATGCTGCCGATGTTCATGGCGGCGGTGGACCAGACCATCGTGGCCACCGCGCTGCCCGCGATCGCCGGGTCGCTGGGCGATGTGGAGCGGGTGTCGTGGGTCGTCGTTTCCTACCTGGTGGCGACCACGATCGCGGCGCCCGTGTATGGCCGTTTGGGCGACGTGCTCGGGCGGCGGCGGTTGCTGTTCGTGGCGCTCGGCCTATTCGTCACGGCGTCGCTGGCCTGCGCGCTCGCCCCCACCGTCCTGCTGCTGACCGCGGCCCGGGTGCTGCAGGGGCTCGGCGGCGGCGGGCTGATGACCACCAGCCAGGCCCTGGTCGGCGAGGTCGTCCCGCCGCGCGAGCGAGGGCGTTACCAGGGCTACCTCGCGTCCATTTTCGTCGCCTCCTCCACCTTCGGCCCGGTGGCTGGCGGCTGGTTGACGCAGCAATTCGGCTGGCCCTCCGTGTTCCTGATCAACCTGCCGCTGGGGCTGTGCGCCGCGGTGCTCGCACTGCGCCTGCCCAACACGGCCGGCACCGGCGGGCGGCTGCAGTTCGACTTCGCAGGCGTGGTGCTGTTCGCCGGCTTCATCACCCCCTTGCTGGTGGCCCTCGAGCGGCTGCAACAATTCGACCTCGCATCGCTGCCCGTGGTGGCCCTGCTGATCGCCGTCTCGATCGCGTCCCTGCTGCTGTTGCTGCGCCAGGAGCGCCGGGCCGCCAGCCCGCTGCTGCCGCTGCACCTGCTGCGCCAATCCGCGATCTGGCGCTGCGACCTGATGGCGGCGTGCGTCGGCGCGATGCTGGTCGGCATGGTGACGTTCGTGCCGATCTGGCTGCAGGTGGTCCGCGGCATCGGCCCGAGCCAGGTGGGCCTGATGCTGCTGCCGATGACGGCCGGGATCGCATTCGGCTCGATGTTCACCGGCCGCATGATGGCGATCACCCAACGGACCGCGATCTTCCCCTCGATCGGGCTGGCAATTACGATTTCGGCGCTGCTCGTGTTGGCGTTCGCGGCGCCGCATCTGTCCAACGTGGCGGTGCCGATCCTGTTCGTGATCTACTCGGTCAGCGTTGGCACGGCGATGCCGGTCGTGCAGCTGACCGTTCAGCTGGTGGCGGGGCGCGCCAACCTCGGTGCGGCCGCCGCCTCTGTGCAGTTCAGCCGCTCGGTTGGCGCCGCGTTCGGCACCGCCGCGGTGGGCGCGGTGCTGTTCGCCGTGCTCGCCGCAACCGACCGCGGGACGGCCACGATGTTCGCGGAAATGGTCGAGCGTGGCCCGGTGGCGATGAACGCCCTGGACGCAGCGCACCGGGCGGTGGTGTCGGCGGAGATCCGCGACGCATTCCGCTCGGCGTTCCTGGCGATCGCGGCGATCGGCGGGCTCGGCCTGACCATGGCCTGGACGATCCCACTCCGCCGGATGTAGCCCCCGCCGGATTTAGCCCCCGCCGGATGTAGCTTGGGGCGCGACCGGATCGCTTGGCTCGGATGTAACAGTGTGCCGTGACACCCCTCGCTCGATCCTCTCCCGTAGCGGCGTTGCTACGGCGCGGGGGTCAGCCCGCCCCAGCGGTCCCGCGTCGCATCGTAGTGGCGCACCGGGTCGTAGACCGGCACGTGCAGCCCGATCTGCTCCGCCGTCAGACGGCCGGTGACGGCCAGCAATTGCAACTCCGCGACCTCCTCGTCGCGGGTCGCGCGCGCCAGGTTCACCTCCGCGTTCAGCAGCTCCTGCTGGGCGTTCAGCACGTCGAGCAACGTGCGGGCGCCGACGCTCTGCTGGCGGGCGACACCACGGGTGGCCACGGTGTTGGCATCGATCGAGATGCGCGCTTGGGCCACCCGCGTCCGGCCGGCCTCCAGCATGTCCCAGGCGGTCTGCGCCTGACGTTGGGCCTGGCGCAGCACGACGTCGATCTGCAGCAGGCTGCGCGATTCCGCTTCCTTCGCCTGCCGCGTCTCGGCCGCAGGGCCACCGCCCTGATACAGCGGCACGGTGAATTGCAGGGTGCCCTCGGCGATATTGTCGCGCTCGTGCAGCGCCTGCACGTCCGTGTCTCTCAAGCGCGACCCACGCAGTTCCAGCGACAACTTGGGCAGCAACCCGGCGCGCGCGATGTCGATGCCTTGTCGGCTGGCCGCGAGCGCGCTGCGGGCCTGCTGGATGTCGAAATTACTGCCGGGCACCAGGGCCAGGGTCGCGCGGCGATCGGCGGGCAGTGGCAAAGCAAGCGTGGGCAGGGCCAAATCCCCCGGTAACTCTCCCACCTCCTGCTGGAACGACGCCCGCGACGCGGCGAGTTCGCCCTCGGCCTGGGCCTGGTTGGCGCGTTGGTCGGCCAGGCGGGCAACGGACTGGGCGACGTCGGTCTCGGTCACCGCACCGGCGGCCAGTTCCTGTTGGGTGGCTCGCAACGTGCGCTCAAGCACCGCGGTCTGGTTGCGGTCGAGCAGCACGATCCGCTCGTCCCGGGCCACGTCCAGGTAGGCGGTGGCGGCGGCGAGCAGCACGGCGGCCTCGCTGGCCTGCAGCGCTGCGCGTTCGGCGACCACCAAGGCTTCGGCCTGGGCCACCTGTGCACCGACCCGGCCGCCGGTATACAGCGGCTGGTTGAGCACCAGGTCGGTCTCCTGCGGCGTGCGTTTCTGGGGCTCGCGCTCCGCCTGGATGTTGTCGTCATAGAGCGACGCGCCAATGCTCCCCCGCAGCTGCACGTTCGGCCGCCAGCCGGACATGGCGCGCGGCACGCCCTCGTCGGTCTCGCGCAGGCGCTGGCGTTCGGCTAGCAGTTGGGGGTTGTAGAGATAGGCCTCGGACAGCGCGCGATCGAACGCCGGGTCGAGCGGCTTGGGCTGGGCCAGGGCGGTGGCGGGCAGCCAAACCTTGGCTAGCAGAACCAGTACCAAGGCACGCCGGGTCATTTGCTGGTCGCCGGGGGGAAGGGGATCCGCGTCGGGTTCAGCAGCAGCACGACGCCGAACGAGATCATCGCCGCGACCCCGACCCAGCCGAACGCGTCGGCCGTCGCCTGGGTCACCGCCTGGGCGCGCACGACGGTTGAAAGCGCGCCCAGGCCCGCGGTTTCCCGCGACATCGTCAGCGGCGCGCCCGCGACCAGGTGGTTGGTGATGTAGAACGAATGCACCCGCTCCCGCACTGTCAGGATGCCGCCCACGACCGCGCCGCCCAGGCCGGTGGCGATATTGCGCACGACGTTGAAGATGGTGCCGCCGGACAGCGCATCCTGCGGCTGGAGCACCGACGTGCTGACGATCGTGGTCGGAACCAGGATGATGACCTGGGCCGCCGACGAGATCAGCAGCGCCAGCATCACGTCCACCGCCACCCAATCGCTATCGATGAAGGTCGCCAGGCGGCTGGCGAGTGCGGCCAGGAACAGGCCGATCGCGAGCACGATCCGGGCCTCGAGCACCCGCAGCAGGAACGGCAAACCGATGCATACGACCACTTGCACCAGCGCCCCCCAGATCAGGATTCCACCGACTTGCAACTCGCGGTAGCCGCTCACCTGGGAGCCGAACATCGGCAGGATGTCGCCAGTGAACAGCGAGGCGAAGGCGAACGCAAAGATCATCAACAACCCACCGCTGAAATTCAGCCGCAACAGCAGTTTCAGGTTGATCAGCGGGTGCTCGATCGACAGTTCCAGCACGACGAAGGCGATCAGCACGCAGGTGGCACTGCCGAACAAGCTGTCGATCAGCGGCGAGTCGAACCAGTCCAGCCGCTGCCCCTGGGCCAACCCGGCGACCAGCGTGCCGGCGAATACCGAGAGCAGCACCATGCCGGCATAGTCGGTCTTGACGAATGGCTCGGGTTTGATCGGTTCCTCCGGCAGTCCCAGCATCACCATCAGCACCACCAGCGGGCCGAGCGGGATGGCGATGTAGAACACCGACTGCCAGTTGATCAGGTCGGTCAGGATCCCCGCCAGGCTCTCGGCCAGCAGGGGGGTGACGGCGGTGACGAAGCCGTAGATGGCCAGGCCGAACACGCGCTGGTGCGCCGGGGTGAACCGCAGGACGGTCAGCAGCAGCAAAGGGATCAGCGCGCCGCCGCCCATGCCCTGTAGGAAGCGCAGCGCGACGAGCACGGGGTAGTTCGCTGCCTCCGACGGCACGAACGCGCCGGCCAATGTCAGCAGGGCCACGGCGGCGGCAATGCCCCGGCGCGGCGAGATGATCGCGGCCAGCCACGGCGTCATCGGCACGACGGCAATTTCGGCGATGTTGTAGGCGGTCGACACCCACGACGCCTCGTCCACGCCGAGCCCGACCCCGCCGCGCAGATCGGCCAGCGAGAACACCGTCAGCCTGGTGTCCAGGTTCGACGCCAGCGACCCCAGAATGGCTCCGAGCATGCCGAGCGCCAGCATACCTGTGATCGGCGGCGGCCCCGGTTGCGGTTTGCCGTCCGGCCCCTTGGGCGGAGCCATCGGTTCGGGTGAGAGCAGGCTCATCGTGCGGTGTCGACCCAGGTTTCCGCCGACAGGCCGGGCCGCAGCGCGCCCTCCAGTTCGGGCCGGGGGTCGAGGTCGATCTTCACCGGCACGCGCTGGGTGATCTTGGTGAAATTGCCCGCCGCGCGGTCCGGCGGCAGGGCGGACAGGTCGGCCTGGCTCTGTGGCTCCAGGCTGTCGACGTGGCCGTGCAGCACGACGTTCGGCAGTGCGTCCACGTGGATGCGCACGCCCTGGCCGGGCAGCATACGGGTCAGCGCGACCTCCCGGTAGTTTGCCACCACCCACACCGGCGTCAGCGGAACGATGGTGATCAGCGAGCTGCCCGCAGCCGCGAAGGCGCCCCGGCGTAGCAGCCGCGTGGTCAGCACGCCGTCGACGGGGGCGGTGATGCGGGTGTAGCCGAGTTGAATGCGCGCGAAGTCCAGCGCGGCCTCGCGGGCGAAACGCTGGGCTCGCGCCTGATCGGCCTGGGCCCGCAGCACGTCCACCTGCGCTTCGGCGGCGGCCAGGTCCTTCAGACGTCCGTCCTTGGCGGCCTGCTGGCTTTGTGCCGAGGCCTGCGCCCTCTGGTAGTCGCGTTGCAGGAACGATTCCGTGTTCAGCAGGTCCGATTGCCGTGCCAGTTCCTGCCGCGACTGGACCAGCCCGGCATCCGCGCTGTGGATCGCGGCGACGGCGACACCCAGCTGCGCCTGCCCCTGCGCAACCTGGGCGTCGGCGACCCGCACGGCCGCGTCGGCCTGCGCCAGATCCGCTTCGGCGCGGGCGACGCGGGCGCGATAGTCGGTGTCCTCGATCTGGAACAGCAGGTCACCGCGGTGGACCAATCGGTAGTCGACGGCCGGCACGCTCGCCAGGTAGCCGGTGACGCGGGTCTGCAGCGTGACCGGGTCCCCCTGCAGCGTCGCGTCGTCGGTGTTGCGGCGGGTGCCGGACAGGACGAGTTCGTTCCAGTCGATCGCGAACATGGCGATTGCGAGTAGCAGGAACGCGGCGACGACGGCACGGATGACGAGGTTCCGCATCAGGGTGCCGTGTGCACGGTGGCCACCGCCGACATGCCGGGCCGGACGCGGCCGATCAGCGGGCTGCCATGCCAGTCGATCGCGATCCGCACCGGCACGCGTTGCACCACCTTGGTGAAGTTGCCGGTGGTGTTGTCCGGCGGGATCGGGCTGAGCTGGCCGCCGGTGAGCGGCGCCATCCCGATCACGTGACCGTCCAGCGGCGAGTTCGGGAAGGCGTCCACAACCAGCCGGGCCAGCTGGCCGATGCGGATGCGGGGGATCTGCCGCTCGGTGAAGTTCGCGTCGACCCAAACGGTATCCAGCGGGGTCAGCGAGGTGAGCGCGGTGCCCGGCTGCATCAGGTCGCCCACCCGCACGCGCCGGGCGGCCAGCGTTCCGTCGGCGGGGGCTGTGATCAGCGTCCAGCCGAGGTTGATCTCGGCCAATCGCACGTCGGCCTGCCGCGCAAGCACAGCGGCCTGCGCCTCGTCACGCTGGGCTGTGAGGGTGTCCAGCTGCTTCTGCCGCACCCCCACCGTGGCGCGGGCCTGCTCCACCCCCGCTTCGGTGCGCCGCTGGTCGGCCTGCGCCTGCTCGAGCGTCCGCCGCACGCCGACATCGGTGTTGATCAGTTTTTCCTGCCGGACCAGTTCGGGCGAGGTGCGGACGGTGTCGGCCTGTTGCGAGGCCTGCTGGGTCTGCGCCTGCCCGATCTGGGCCAGCAACTGGCCGCGTTGCGCGTCGAGCGTCCCGACCTGGGCGCGGGCCGCCTTCAGCGCCGCCTGCGCCTGTTCGAGTTGGGCGCGGTAGTCGGACTGCTCGATCTGCCCGAGCGCGTCGCCGGCGCGCACGGGCTGGTTGTCGGTGATCGGCAGGGCGACCAGGTAGCCCTGCACCCGGGCGGCGATGGGCACGGTGTCGCCGCCGACATAGGCATCGTCGGTCTCGGGATCGCGCACTTGGGTCAGGGGCGTGTCGAACGACAACAGCGCCACCGCGAGCAGCACCAACAGCATCGCGCCGGCTGCGAACAGGAGGGCGGCCCGGTGCCATCCCTTGCGTGCGGTTGGTGGGTCAGGCTCGCTCATCGGGCGCGTCATGGCACAGCGGCAGCCGGTCTGTCTTTATACCTTGCAGCACTTGGCGCCCGCTTCTTTACTCGGGTCAAACGATCGTGGGAGAGACCATGCGAACCCGGCTTCTTTGGCTACTGTTGCCGCTTGCGGCCGCCGGCTGCGCCCAGGGCGTCCCGAGCTCGTTGCCGCTGCCGGTGCAAGCGGCAGCGGCCAATTACCCGCCGATGATCCTGTATGGGACGGTCCTGCCGACCGACGGCCACGAGCCGCCCCGCTCCTGCGCCACGGCCGGTTCGCGCGTCGAGGCCAAGGGCGGTCCGACGTTCGTATTCGGGGGCGCCGATCCGTCCAACCCGGACCTATGCCTGATGACGATCGACGGCCAGCCGGCAAAGGCCTGGTACGACATCTGGCTGACCGACTGGCCCGGCGCCGACGACGGCCATCGCGCGCTTAAGCAAGTGCTGAACGGCCCGAGCGGCACGCTCACCGGGTTCGCCACCCACGTTGCGGCGGGGCGGGACTATTACGACCTGATCCGCAACGAGGGCGTGGAGGACATCTGGCTGCTGAACAAGCCATATCACGCGCTCAAGATCAGCCACTACCGCGAGGGCGCCAACGGCAACAACTACCGTTCCGTCAGCACGGTGTGGAAGGATATTCCGACGGGGATGCTGCTCTACGGGACGTACCAGCACATCTCCGGCACGCCGGTGATCGACGACCCGCTGATCCCCAACGTGATCGCGCCGGCGCGATAGGCCTTCCTTCTCCCTCTCCCGTGAAGAACGGGAGAGGGAGAAGGAAGCGAGGCTTTGCGGCGGCGTTTCGGAGTTTGTAGCTCTACCCAGGCGGGGGCGTGATCGCTGGCGCCCTCTTCGCCGCGCACCGCCCGGTCCACCCCGGCCTCGGCCAACTGCGCGGCGAGCGCGGGGCTGAGCAGCAGATGGTCGAGCCGCCAGCCGGCGTCGCGTCCCCAGCCATCCCGCAGGTAGGCCCAGAACGTGTACATCGGCTCGTCTGGGTGCTTGGTCCGCAACGCATCTGTCCAGCCTTGCGCCACCAGCCGGGCGTAGGCGGCGCGGCTTTGCGGTTGCACCAGGGCGTTGTCGTCGTGGGATTTGGAAGCGTACATGTCCGCTGGCGTCGGCACCACGTTGTAGTCGCCGGCCAGCACTACTGGCAGATCGCTCGCGATCAGGCTGGCGGCGTGCGCGATCAGCCGCTCGAACCACGCCAGCTTGTAGTCGAATTTCGGCCCCGGCTGCGGATTGCCGTTCGGCAGGTACAACGAGGCGATCAGCACGCCACCGACCGCTGCCTCGATATACCGGCTCTGCACGTCGGACGGATCACCGGGCAGGGCGCGCCGGGTCTCCACCGGATCTGCCCCGCGGGCGAGGATGGCGACGCCGTTCCAACTGCGCTGTCCGTGCCACACGGCACCATACCCGGCGTCCCGGATCGCTGCGATCGGGAAGGCGCCGTTCTCCGCCTTCAGCTCCTGCAGGCAAACCACGTCCGGCTGCGCCGCCGCCAGCCAGCGCAGCAGGTTGGGCAGACGCTTGTTGACGTTGTTGACATTGAAGGTAGCGATCCTCACCCGAAGCCGAGTTCGTCCAGCGAGCGGTACGCTGCCTTGCGCAACGCCGCTTCGATGGTGACGAGGAAGTCGCCGCCTTCGGTTTCGGTGGTCCAGGGGTCCATCGTGGTGGAGATCAGGAAATCCACCCCCAAAGCCGCATGCGGGGTGACGCCCAAGCGGCGGCAGAACGCGTCCACGAAATGGTGGCCGTAGACGCCGGGCTCGTAGCGCGAGGAGGTCAGGATCAGCTCGAGGTCGCTGACATCGGCGCGCGGCTCGATCAGGCTGCAATGGTTGAACACGCGGTCGTTGAACGCGTTGGCCAAAGCCAGGTCGTTGTTCATCCGGCCGTCTGCCATGCGGAAGTTCAACGAGAAGGCAAGGATCACCTGGTCCGAACCGAGCGAGGTGAACAGCGTTTTCGCCGCCGGGTCGGCGTGCAGCATCGCGTCCAGCCCGGCGTTGTCGATATCGACGAAGCGGCGGATCGCCTCCCGTTCCGCCTGCAGCTCGTCATCGGGGCGCCGCAGCCGCTCGGCCGGGGTCTGGTTGAACATCGTGATGCGAAAGCGTGGGTCGTCCAGCGTGTGCAGCCGGCAAAACAGGCGCTTGGACGTCCACATGCACTGGCCGAGAATGCGCCCATAGCCCGACCGGTCCGGCCGGATCACCCGATGCGCCAGCCACACGGCGGCAGCGGCCGATCCGGGCTTGGAGCCTTCCACGCCGTAGATGCCGACCGTCGGCTCCGCCTGGCTGTGGAACACGACGGGCGCCTGCAACGAGATCGCGTCCCGCATCGCGGCGTTGCGATAGCACAGCGCGCCGGCCGGGTAGGGGACGTAGCCGCTTTTGTGCGGGTCGACCGTGATGCTGTCGGCGTGGCCCAGCACCTCGTACTGGCGCTGCACGTAGTCGCTCATCGCCAGCGTCGGCACGCCGGCCTCCTCGTCGTCAGTACCTTCCTCGCGCAGCATGGAGCGGAAATACCCGCCCCAGGCGGCGTCGGCGTGGATGTAGAAATTCAGCCCATAGCCGCGGAACCGCTCTCGCAACTCCAGCAGTCCGGCCAGCGGATCGACTGCACTTTCCTCCGTGCTGCCGATCACCGCGACCGCGCACAGCACCGGCGCGCGGCGGCGCAGCAGGTCGAGCAGCGTCGTCTCGACGTGCTCCAGGTCCAGCCGGGCGTCGCGGGTCACTCGCTGGATTGCGACCGCGTTCTGACCGAGGCCGAGCAAGGTCGCAGCCTTCGGCCAGGAATAGTGGCTGGTGGCGGGGGCGAGCAGCACGGGCGCCTCGCTCACGTCGCCCATGAACGAGCGATAGAAGCCAACGAGGCCAACGTTCTGCACGGTGAAGCCGCCGAGCATCCGGGTCAGCCGCGCTGCCGGTATCCCGAGCTCGATGATGCGGGCGGGCAGGGCGGCGATCGCGTCCAGGTCCAGGTTCAGCAGCGTCCAGGTGTCCAGATCTACCAGCCGCGCGGTGCCGCCCTGCCAGAGCGGCACCTCCAGGTCTCGTGCCATGGCGAGGGCGGGCAGTTCGCGGATGGCGCGGCGGATCCCGACGGCGGCGAACTTAAGGTTCCGCGCCGCCCACAGCGCCTCGATGTTGGCGACGGTGCCACCGCTGGTGATGTGGCCCCACGGCACCGCCTTGCCCGATTTCGGCGGCTTGCCGTCCTTCGGCACGGGATAGCCCAGCATGCGGCACAGATCGTTGCCGACCTCGATCTCCAGCCGGGTGGTGACCGGCGAGGCTTCGGCGGCGACGTTGTTCTGGTTGTACAGCATGCCGGCGAACAGGCCGATCACGGCCGGCAACGCCTGGTCCCAGAGCATGTGCCCCTGGTAGCGCATGGAGGTGAACGACGCCGACATCTTCAGCTTGTCCAGCAGCGCGGCGAGCTGGGTGCGCATGTGCGCCACGCCCTCGACGAAGCCCGGCGACTGGCGGATCGCCTCTGTGATGTGGCTGGGGTCCTCCGGGTGGAAGCCGCGGCGGAAGGCGGCGTGGCTGTCCAGCGCCTCGATGATCATCGCCTTGAGCAGATCGAGGTTCTCGGCCTTGGGCCCGAGGAACCATGATTCCGGCACACCCTGTGTGGTGCCGCCCAACCCGAGCGGTTTTTGCAACGCCGCATCCCAGGCCTGGCGGGCACGGGCATGCCGCGGCGGTACCACCGCTTCGAGCACGTCCGAGGGAACGTGGGGCGAGATCTTAGTCGCGGTTTCGCTCGGGGGGGTGTCGCTCATGGCCCGAGCAGCTGCCCGCCATCGACGACGATGCTCTGCCCGGTGACCCAGCTTGCCTTGGGGGATGCGAGGAACAAGACCATTTCCGCTACTTCCTCAGGCTTGCCCATGCGGCCGAACGGGATCTGCGCCAGGGTGCCGTTATACAACGCCGGGTCGCTGGTGCGGCGCTGCTCCCAGGTGCCGCCCGGGAATTCGATCGATCCGGGGCAGACGCAGTTCACCCGCAGTCCGTCGGCTGCCAGCATCTTCGCCTGGCTCGCGGTGTAGTGCATCACCGCCGCCTTGATCGCACCATAAGGCGGGTTGCGCTTGGTGGCGCGGAACGCCGAGATCGACGAAATGTTCACGATGTTACCGCCGGGCCGCTGCTTGAGGAACGGCACGGCGGCCTGGCTGGCGCGCACGATGGCCATCAGATCGACCGCGACGGAGGCGGCCCAGCCAGCCTCGTCATCGGCCGAACCGAAGCCTGACGCGTTGTTGATCAGCACGTCGATGCCGCCCAGCGCCTCGGCGGCCTGCGGGACGAAGCGGGCGATCGCGTCCGCATCGGCCAGGTCCACGGACGCTGCGAAGGCGCCGGTGCCGAGTTCGCCGCGTGCGCGCTCGAGCGCTTCGGGCCCGCGAGCACAGATCGCCACCGCCGCACCACCCGCCGCGAAGCCGAGCGCGATGGAGCGGCCGATCCCGCGGCTGCCACCCATCACCACCACGCGGCGTCCGGTCCACTCTGTCATAAAGTTATCTCCGACTTTCGAGTGCACATTGGACTCGGCGCGGGCAGCCTGAGCAAGCTTCTCGTGAGCTCGACATTTAACGGGCAGGCGGCCTTGAATTACCTCTGGTGATCGTCAACAACGTGTGGCGTGATGGTAGATTGATTTTCGCGCTGGATTGGAGCGCGTAATTAAGGCACCATCTGGGCGGAACACGAGAGATTTGGGCAGAGGACGTAGTACTTGAGACCCCCTAAGGATAGCCGTCAGCGGCAACCGCGTCGTCGCGGATTCGACGACGACAATTTTTACGGCAACACACCTTCCCCGCCGGTGTTTCCGTCCTTCTCCACGCCATCCGCAGCGCCGCAGTTGAAGGCGACGGTGAAGTGGTACAATCCCGAGAAGGGATTCGGTTTCGTCGAGTTGGCCGATGGCACGGGGGACGTATTCCTTCACGCCAATGCGCTGCAAGCGTCCGGTTTTCAGCAGGTCAGCCCAGGTGCCACGCTCGAGGTCCGCGTCGGGCAGGGCCAGAAGGGCCGGCAGGTCGAGCAGGTCATCACGGTCGACGAGAGCACCGCGAGTGCTGCCCCGCGCAGCCCGCGTCCGCCTGGTGGTCCGGGTGGTTTCGGTGGTGATGCCCCCCGCGGGCCCCGCCCGCCGCGCGTGCAGGATAGCGGGCCCGGCGTCGAGATGACCGGCACCGTCAAGTGGTACGACCCGAACAAGGGCTTCGGCTTCATCTCCCCGCAGGATGGCGGCAAGGACGTGTTCGTCCACGCCACCGCCCTGGAGCGCGCTGGCCATCCGCCGCTGACCGAAGGCCAGTCGGTGCGTGTTGTCGTCGGCCAGGGCCAGAAAGGCCCTGAAGTTCGCTCGATCATCGCGGATTGAGGTGAGCAACGGCCCGTGCATCGTCCGCGAGCACGGGCCGGCCTGACTTGATGGGATCCAAAACAGTCGCCCTGCTGTCATCCGTTTTGCTTGCAGGCTGCTCCGTCGTGGGCATCCGGTCCGGCACCGAGGAGCCGCATTACACCGTCGTCGAGACTTTGGGTGCGCTCCAGATCCGGGAGTACGGCCCCCGCATCGCCGCCGAGACGACGGTCACCGGCAATGAGTTGTCGAGCCGGAGTGACGGGTTCCGCAGGCTGGCTGGCTACATCTTTGGCGGCAATAGCAGTCGCGCCAGCATCGCGATGACGGCCCCTGTCGCTCAATCGACCTCTAAAACGATCGCCATGACGGCGCCCGTCGTGCAGGACCAGACCGCGCCGGGCGAGTGGCGCATCCGCTTCTTCATGCCCGCCAACTACACCTTGGACACCTTGCCGCGGCCGAACGACCCGGCGGTCCACATCGTTTCCGTCCCGCCGCAAACCTACGGTGTGTACCGCTACACCGGCTCGATCGACGCCGCCGCCACCGAAACGGCCCGGCGCGAGTTGCTGCGGTTGCTGCAGGGTAGTGGCTGGTCACCGACAGGCGAGCCGGTCAGCTGGTTCTACGATCCGCCCTGGACTCTGCCCTTCCTGCGCCGCAACGAGGCCGCCGTGACCGTCGAGCGCCCCAAGGCGCCGTAACCCGCCTGACCGTCCCGGTTGTGGCAGCCCACTCCCGGTTGCAGAGTAGCGTTTTAGCCGCAGGAATCCCCGATCGATGAACCACGACTTCATCCTCCGCAATGGCCGCCTGATCGACCCCGGCCCCGGACGCCACGAGGTCGTGGACATCGCCTTCGCCGGCGGCAAGATCTCCGGCATCGGGCCCGGCATGACCGGCGCCGCCGAGCGCGATGTCAGTGGTTGCATCGTCATGCCCGGCAACATCGACTTCCACGCCCATGTCTACTGGGGCGGCACCTCCATCAGCATCGACGGCGACAAACTCGCCCGGCGCTGCGGTACCACGACCTGGCTGGACGTGGGCTCCGCCGGGCCGGGCAATTTCCCGGGCTTCCGCAAGCACGTGATGGAGGTCAGCGAGACGCGCATCCTGGCCTACCTGCACGTCAGCCACGCCGGCATCTTCGCGTTCGCCCCCCAGCTGATGGTGGGCGAGAGTTCGGACATGCGGCTGATGGACCCGGAAACGTGCGCGTCCATGGCGCTGGCGAACCAGGACCTGATCCGCGGCGTGAAGGTGCGAGTCGGCGCGATCGCCAGCGGCACCAATGGGATCAATCCGCTGTACCATGCGCTGGAGGCAGCGGACCGCGCGGGCTTGCCGGTCATGTGCCATATCGACCGTCCACCGCCGCGCTACACCGACGTGCTCAAGGAGCTGCGGCCTGGCGATACGCTGACCCATTGCTTCAAGCCGTTCCCCAACGCCCCCGTGCATGCCGACGGCCGGATCAAAGAGGCCTGCTGGGAAGCCCGCGAGCGCGGCGTGATCTTCGACATCGCCCACGGCAAGGGCTCGTTCGACTTCAATGTGGCGGAGGCGATGATGACGGGCGGTTTCATGCCGGACATCATCAGTTCGGACGTGCACGTGCTGTGCATCGACGGCCCGGCCTATGACAATATGGCGACGATGAGCAAATTCCTCTATCTCGGCATGCCCCTGCCGGAGATCGTGCGCGCCGTCACCGCGACCCCGGCTGGCGTGCTGAAACGCCCCGATCTGGCGGATCTGTCGATCGGCACCACCGGCGACGTGACGGTGATGCGGATCGAGGAGGGGGAGTTCACGTTCGAGGACGTTTCCGGCAACAAACGGTCCGGCCGGCAGCGTTTCGCCCTGGACAGCATGGTGGTGGGCGGCGCGCTGTGGCACTCGGTCGACACCGTTGGCGAAGGCCGTTCCACTTGACCGCACGCCCTGCCTCGCCACACTCTGCAGACCATTTCGCGAAATCGGGAGAATAGCCATGCCCCAGGTCAGCCTGTCGGTGAACGGCAAATCACACACGGTCGAAGTCGAGGGCCGCACCCTGCTGGTCGAGTTGCTGCGGGAGAAGCTGGGCCTGACCGGCACCCATGTCGGCTGCGACACCAGCCAGTGCGGCGCCTGCGTCGTGCACGTGGACGGCGACAGCGTGAAGTCGTGCACGATGCTGGCGTTGCAGGCGAATGGCACCGAGGTGTTGACCATCGAAGGCCTCGCCGCCGCCGATGGCACGCTGCACCCGATGCAGGAGATGTTCCGCGAGCACCACGCGCTGCAATGCGGCTTCTGCACGCCGGGCATGGTGATGAGCGCGATCGACCTGGTGAAGATGCACCCCCAGGGCATGACCGAGGACGAGATCCGCCACGGTCTGGAGGGCAATCTCTGCCGCTGCACGGGTTACCACAACATCGTCAAGGCCATCGACGCTGCGCAGAAGCTGATGCACCCGATGGCCATGGCTGCCGAGTAGGAGCGAAGAATGTACGATTTCGCCTTTCACACGCCGAGTACCGTGGCCGAGACCGTCAAGCTGATGGGCGAGGACATGGATGCCAAGGCGCTCGCCGGCGGCCAGACTTTCATTCCCGTGCTGAAGCAGCGCCTGAACAAGCCCTCCAGCGTGATCGACCTGCACAAGCTTGGGCTGGCCGGTATCACGTCGTCGCCCGACAAAATCACCATCGGCGCCATGACCACGCATGGCGAGATCATGGCCAATGCCGATATCCAGACCCGCATCCCCGGGCTGGCCAAGATGGCTTCGTGGATCGGAGACACCCAGGTGCGCCACCGCGGCACCATGGGCGGCTCGCTGGCCAACAACGACCCGTCGTCCTGCTACCCGGCGGCCGCGTTGGCGATCGGCGCCACCATCGTGACGGATAAGCGCCGCATCCCGATCGACGAGTATTTCCAGGGCATGTTCACCACTGCCCTGGCACCGGACGAGCTGATCACCTCGATCGAGTGGCCGATCCCCGAGAAGAGCAACTACGAGAAGTTCCGCAACCCGGCGTCGCGCTACGCCATGGTCGGCGTCTTCGTGGCCCGCGGCCCCGCCGGCGTGCGCGTCGCGATCACCGGCGCCGCGCAGGACGGCGTGTTCCGCCACACCGCGATGGAGCAGGCGCTGACTGCCAACTGGTCGGCCGAGGCCATCAAGGACATCACGACCCCGGCGGACGGCCTGAACAGCGACATCCACGCTTCGGCCGAGTATCGCGCCCACCTGATCGGCGTGATGACCCGGCGCGCCGTGGCGGGGGCCTGAACCGTGTCGGACACGCAGCCAATCCACATCGTCGCCGAGTGCCGTGCCAAGCCGGGACAGGAGGACGCCCTGCGTAAGGTTCTCCTGGCCGCAGTCGCTCCCTCGCGGGGCGATGCCGGCGTGGTGTCCTACGTCGTGCAAGAGGACATCAAGGCGCCCGGTCATTTCTTTTTCGTCGAGGAATACGCCAGCCGGGACGCGCTGAAGCAGCACATGCAGCAGCCGCATTTCAAGACGCTGGTGGCCGAGACCAAGGAACTGATCGCCGGCGAGTTCGCGATGACGATGCTCCGCCCGGCGGAGTGAAGCTGATGCATCTCCCTCTCCCGTTCTTCACGGGAGAGGGAGGAGAGAGCGTCTGCAATCGTCTGCCTTGTGGGAGAGGTGTGAGGGGTGGCCGTCGGTTCAGTGACTGAGCGCGACCCCGAAATCGTCGTCATCGGTGGTGGTATCATCGGCGTTTGCTGCGCGATCGAACTCCTCCGCGACGGCCGCGCCGTCACCCTGCTGGAGCCTGGTGAGCCCGGTGGACCGCAGCAGGCCAGCTTCGGCAACGGCGCCTGGTTCAGCCCCGCTTCGGTGGTCCCCACCTCGCTCCCGGGCGCGTGGCGTCACGTGCCCGGCTACCTGCGCGATCCACTCGGCCCGCTCGCCATACGCTGGCGCTATCTGCCGCACCTTCTCCCGTGGCTGGTGCGATACCTGCGCGCCGGATCGACGATCCCCCGCGTGGAGGCGACTGCCCGGGCCCTGCGCCCGCTGATCGCCGACGCCCCCGACCGGCATCGCCAGCTTGCCGAGGAAGCAGGGGTCGCGCACCTGGTTGCGCGCCAGGGGCTGCTCTACGTGTTTCCGTCCCGTGCCGCGTTCGAGGCGGAGTCGCTCGCCTGGCGTCTGCGCCGCGACAACGGCGTACGCTGGATCGAACTGGATCAGGACGAACTGCGCCAGCAGGAACCCACGATCGACCGCCGCTACACCTTCGGCGTGCTGGTGCAGGAGGGTGCCCATTGCCTGGACCCCGGCGCCTATGTCGCAGCGCTCATGGCCCATGCCGAGACGCTCGGCCTGCGGCGCCGGCGGGCGGATGCCACCGGGTTCCGCATCGAGGGCGGTCGGCTGCAGGCGGTGCAGACCGGCGCCGGCGAGGTCCCGGCCAGCCGCGCCATCATCGCCGCCGGGGCTCGCTCGGCGCCGCTGGCAGCGTTGGCTGGCGATCGCGTGCCGCTGGAGACGGAGCGGGGCTATCATATCGCGATCGCCTCGCCCGAAGCGACGCCGCGCCATCCGATCATGCCCAGCGACGGCAAGATGGCGAACACTGTCACCGCGGGGGCGCTGCGGATCGCGGGGCAGATCGAACTCGCCGGGCTGGATGCGCCACCGAACTGGAAGCGGGCGGACATCCTGCGTGACTTCGCTCTGCGCACCTACCCCGGCCTGCCGCGGGATCTACAAGCGGACCGCGTGTCGATGTGGATGGGTCACCGTCCCTCGATGGCGGATGGCCTGCCGGTGATCGGTCTGGCGACCGGGTGCGCCGACGTGGTGCATGCCTTCGGCCACGGGCATATCGGCTTGGCCGCCGGACCGCTGACGGGAGCGCTGGTGGCGGACCTCGTCGCCGGCCGCGACCCCGTCATCGACCCGGCACCTTACCGGGTCAGCCGTTTCTGACCATTGCCCTGCGCGTAGGAATTTAGCGTCTCGTCGCGGCCTTAGCCGTCGCCTGCTGGCGGAACAGCGTGTCCGCAGCCTGCTTCTGTGTGGGGGTGAGGCTGGCGTAGAGGCTGTCGAATGCGGTCGACAGCTTCGCCGTGTCGTCAGCGTAGGCGCGGGCCAAGGTGGCGTAGGAGTGCATGTTGTCGACCGCAGTCATGGTCGCCGCAGCGCCGGCGCGCTGCTGGAACAACTGCTCGGTACTTGCGGCATTGTCCCGCATCGCCTGGGCGAAGGCGTTCCACAAGGGCATCTGCTCCGGGGTGATGCCCAACTGGGTCTGCAGCAATTGAATCCGCTGGTCGACCGCCGTCGTGGTTGCGGACGATGCGACCTGGGTCGGGGTTTGCGCGACAGCGACACTGGCGAGCCCGGGCGAGAGCGCAGCTACCATCAACACGGTGCGATGAAGTCTAAGCATGGTGAATATCCTCGTTGATGCGATGGGTGGTCAGAACCGGCCGCGATGGTCCCAGCCGCCATGCCAGCCGCCGCCCCACCGCGGGCCGCCACCCCAGCGCGGGCCACCACCCCAACGGTGCAAGTATACGGGCGGACCCAGGAACACCGGCGGGGGTGCGTAGACAACGAGCGGCGGCGGCGGCGCATAGTACGCGCGGCCGTAAACCCTATGACGCACGACCGTGTGCGCAACGGCGACGCTGCTGGCGACGAGTGCACCCGTCACGAAACCGCCCACCCTCCAATCGGCCGGAATTTCGGCATAGGCGAGCACGGGGGGTGCGATGACCAGGCCATCTTCCGGCGGCGCCAGGATCGGCCAGGGCGGTGCGGCTTCCGCGACCAGGCTAGCGGGCGGCGGCACGATTACGGGCGGTGGCGCCGCTGCGGCGATCACCGGCCCACAATCGACCGCGCGCGCCGCGGCAATCACGGGTGGGGCGGTCGTCGCGAAGGGTAGGGGGGCGATGGCGGGAAGGCCGACGATGATGGGCGGCGGCGCCACGTAGATCGGCGGCGGCACGATGTACGTCGGCGGCGCATACACCACAGCGAGGCTGCCGAGTGCCACAGTCGCCAGGCCGACCGCCGCCAAGCCGAACGCTGGCGACCGATAGCCCCAACTCCGCTCAAGCGACCAGGGCTGGTCGTGATACCCGTAGGCGGGGCGCGCGAAGGACACGAACGGACGCGGGCCACCGAAACGCGGGCCGATAAAGCGGGGGCCGATGAAGCGGGGGCCGACGAAGCGGGGACCATCGAAACGGTGGCCGCCGAAGCCGGGACCGCCGGCGAAGAAGGGTGCGCGACCATGGCCGTCGAACCCGGCGCGCGGACCGAAGCCGCCGAAATGGCCGCCTCCATGGAATCCTTCGCCGCCATGGAAGCCGCCGCCATGGGGGCCCGGCTGTGCGGAAGCGGGGCCCGCACTGGCCGCCAGGCCAAGGCCGATGAGGGCAGCGAGGGTGGCCCGAACGCTGCGACGACGTGTCAGATGTGCCATGGCCACCAACTACGCCTCGATTCGCGGCAACAACGTGGCATCACAAACGGCTGACGCGATCGTGAAAAAAGCCGGTCGCTATGTCAGCGAACGTGCCACCGCAATCTTCCAGCCTGCCACCAACTGCGCCCTCATGTCCTCGGTCATGCGGGGTTCGAAGCGCCGTTCGCACTGCCACTGGGCGGCGATGTCCGCGGGCTCGCTGTAGAGTCCGACCGCCAACCCAGCCAGGAACGCAGCCCCGAGTGCGGTCGTCTCCAGCACCGCCGGGCGTTCCACCGGGGTCTGCAGCATGTCGGCGAGGAACTGGCAAAACCAGTCGTTGGCCGCCATGCCACCATCCACCCGCAGCGCATCCGCTCCCCGGCCGGCGTCGGCCGCCATCGCGTCCAGCAGGTCCAGCGTTTGATAGGCGACGCTCTCCAGCGCTGCCCTCGCGATGTGGGCGGCCGTCGCGTCCAGCGTCAGGCCGCAGATCAGCCCACGGGCATGCGGGTCCCAATGCGGCGCGCCCAGCCCGGTGAAGCCCGGCACCATGTAGACGCCGTGGTTGTCCGCGACCCGGGTCGCCATGTCGTCGGTCTGGCTGGCATGGGTGATCAGCCCGATCCCATCCCGCAGCCATTTTATCGCCGCGCCGGCGACGAAGATGGAGCCCTCCAGCGCATACTGCACCTCGCCGCCCAGCCGGCACGCCACCGTCGTCAGCATGCCGCGGCTGGACGTGACGGCCTGCGTGCCCGTGTTCAGCAGCGCGAAGCAGCCAGTGCCGTAGGTAGATTTCACCATGCCCGGCGTGAAGCAGGCCTGACCCACCAGGGCGGCCTGCTGATCCCCCGCCATGCCGCCGATCGGGATCGTGCCGCCCAGCAGCGTCGTCTCGCCAAAGATGGTGCTGTTGTCGCGCACCTCGGGCAGCAGGGAGGCCGGGATGCCGAACAGCGCCAGCAGGTCGTCGTCCCAGCTTTGCCGGTGGATATCGAACAGCAGGGTGCGCGACGCATTCGCCGCGTCGGTCGCGTGCACACGGCCCTCGGTCAGCCGCCACAACAAGAAGGAATCGACCGTGCCGAAGGCCAGCTCGCCGCGCTCGGCCCGGGCGCGGATGCCGGGCCGGTCCAGCAACCATGCCAGCTTCGTGGCCGAGAAATACGGGTCCAACAGCAACCCGGTGCGCGCCCGAACCAGGGGCTCGGCCCCGTCGGCACGTAACTTCGCGCAGGCATCGGCGGTGCGGCGGTCCTGCCAGACGATCGCGGGTGCGACCGGCTCCCCGGTGCGGCGGTCCCACAGCAAGGTCGTCTCGCGCTGGTTGGTGATGCCGAGCGCCAGGACAGGAACTCCGGCACTGGCCAACGCCTCCCGCGCCACGGCGACCGCGTCTTGCCAGATTGCCTCGCCGTCATGCTCCACCCAGCCCGCGTGGGGGTAATGCTGCTTGAGGTCGCGGCGCGCGATGGCGAGCGGGCGGCCCGCGGCGCTGAATACGATGGCCCGGGTGGAGGTGGTGCCCTGGTCGATCGCCAAGATCGCACCACCCATCGCACCGCCCATCGCGCCGCCCACCATCAGGGACCCGGCGGAATCGCGGACACCGGTTGCGGCGTCCGCACGGTCAGCGGTGCGCGGCCCGGACCGCGGCTGGCGACCATGGTGTGGCCTCGCCATACCACCCGCCGGGTCCGGTAGCTCGCCATCATGACGGCGACCGAAACGGCCTCGCGCAGCGGGAATAGCAGGAACGGGGACCGCAACGCCCGGACATAGCCGGATCCGCGGATCAGCGGGCGCAGGGTGCGGTCGATCTGCCAGCCAGCCAGGCCGCGGGTCGCCCATGCGAGCGCGAGCACGAGCAGCATGCCGGGCGCGCCGCCCGACAACACCACGGCAAGACAGGCCCACGCGATCGGGTACTGCAACACGGAGGCGGCATACCCGGCGGCCGCCTGTGTGCGGATCGTCCGCGCCCAGCGCAGTTCGTGCTCGAAGCCGGTGCCGAGCGTCCGGTCCGCCACGGTCGTGGCCGGCAGCGTCGTGGCCAGGTTCACCGACAGACCCTGCGCCCGCACCAGCCCGCCCAGCACGCTGTCGTCGGCAAGGTGGTTTGCCAGCGCCTCCAGCCCACCAGCCCGGTCCAGCGTCTCGCGCCGCAGCGCCATCGTGATGCCCAGGCAATCCTGCCGGCCCAGCGCCCGCGCCATCAACACGCCGGGCAGGAAGCTATAGGTGATCTGGCTCGCCGCCAGCCGTTCCGGGAGGCGTTCGGCGGCGGCGAGGCCAACCGAGAGCGTGGTGACCAGACCTGTGCCGGGCCGCCCCAGCTCGGCCACGACGCTGCTGAGGTAGTCTGGCGTGGCATGAACGTCGCTGTCGGCGATCACCAGCCAATCGTGCCGGGCAGCGCCGAACATGTTGATGAGGTTGGAGACCTTGCGGTTGCTGCCGTGCAAGGCGTCGCACACGACGAGCTCCACGTCGGCGGCCGGGAAACGCTGCCGCAGCCGGGCCACCAGCGCGATGGCCGGATCGTGCATGTGCGCCACGCCGAACACCAGCTGGTAGGCCGGGTAGTCCTGCGTGAAGAACGTTGTCAGCGCGGCTTCCAACAGCGGCTCGTCGCCATGCAGCGGCTTCAGCACTGTCACCGGAACGCGCGGACCCGGCAGCACCGGCGGCCTCGCGGCAAACCGGCGTACGGCAAGCACGCCGGCGCAGGCTTGGAGCATGCCAAGTCCTGCCGCCATCGAAGCAGCTACCGAAGCGTCGCCAGCGAGCAAAGGCCAACCCATGACGCAGATGTGCAGCAACGACCGTAGATCGCCAAGCCCCCGATCATCCCGTCCGTATCGGATGACGGCAGTCCGGTGCGTCGGGGTTCGTTTTGCGGGCGACCGTTTGACACTGCGGGGTCGCATACCGATCTGTGCCCGCGGATCTAGGGGACCTTCGCACGATGACCCGACAGCTTCGCCTTGGCGCCTTCATGCGCCCGGTCAGTATCCATACGGCTTGGTGGCGTTATCCCGGTAGCCTGCCCGACGCGAACGTCAACTTCACCCACCTGAAGCAGTTCGCCCAGACGCTCGAGCGCGGCAAGTTCGACGCCTTCTTCATGGCCGACCACCTGGCCGTACTGAACATGCCGATCGACGCGCTCAAGCGCAGCGCCACCGTCACCTCGTTCGATCCGTTGACCTTGCTGCCGGCGCTCGCCGTGGTGACGGAGCGGCTCGGCCTGGTCGCGACCGCCTCCACCACATTCGAGCAACCCTACATCATCGCCCGCAAGTTCGCCTCGCTCGACCACCTGAGCAACGGCCGGGCGGGGTGGAACATCGTGACCACGGCCAATCCGGATGCCGCGCTGAATTTCGGCATGGACGACCAGATGGACCACGACGAGCGCTACCGCCGCGCCCGCGAGTTCTACGACGTCGTCACCGGGTTGTGGGACAGCTGGGACGACGACGCCTTCATCAAGGACGTCGAGAGCGGCGTGTTCTTCGATCCGGCGAAGATGCACGTGCTGAACCACAAGGGGCAGTACCTGTCCGTCCGCGGCCCGCTGAATGTCGCCCGGTCGCCCCAGGGCTGGCCGGTGATCGTGCAGGCGGGTGCCTCCGAGATGGGCCGGCAACTCGCGGCGGAGACGGCCGAGGTCGTGTTCGCCAGTGCGCTGACCATGGCAGACGGGCAGAGCTACTACGCCGACGTGAAGGGGCGGATGGCCCGGCTCGGCCGCAACCCCGACCATCTGAAGATCCTGCCGGGCGCGCTGGTGATCGTCGGCGACACGGTGGCCGAGGCGCAAGCCAAGCACGCCAAGCTCGACAGCCTGGTGCATACCGACAGCGCGTTGCCCAATTTGTCGATGCGGCTCGGGACCGATGCCTCGAAGTTCGACCTGGACGGGCCGCTACCGCCGATTCCCGAGACCAATGCCGGCAAGAGTGGCCGGCAGGCGGCGATCGACCTGGCCAAGCGGGAGAACCTCACCGTGCGCCAACTCGCGCAACGCGGCGCCGGTTACGGCGGGCTGACCATGGTCGGCACCGCCAGCACGATCGCCGACGAGATGGAAGCATGGCTGAACGGGAACGCCTGCGACGGCTTCAACGTGATGTTCCCGTTCCTCCCGGCCGGGCTGGACGATTTCGTCGACAAGGTCGTACCCGAATTGCAACGCCGCGGTTTGTTCCGTCGTGAATACGAGGGCGTGACGTTGCGCGAGAATTTGGGCTTGCCACGGCCAGAGAACCGCTATGTCGCCCAGCGCCGCGCAGCCGAGTAGGTGACGGTGAGATCCTCCCGGTATTCGCGGGAGGATCTCGCCGTCCAGGCTGTTAGCGGTCTCGAACGATGGCCTGCTGCGCGACTCGGCGAGCGAGCCAACTCAGCAGCCATGGGGGATGATGCGAAACCCCGCCCGTGAGGACCGGATCGCCGGGGCTGATCAGCCCAGAGATCGTCTTGAACTCGAACGTCTGACCTGTGGAGCCGCACGTTACAGTTATGGATGCATTCGACATCGACGTCGCTTGGAAGTCAGTCTTTGTAACCATTTGAACCGCCTAAATTGAAGGATTCTGTCCAGCAGAGTCGTGATTCAGCGGTCACTGCGGGGCTGTGGCCAGCAGTCCTGCCCCGTAGAGCCAGGCCGTATCGGGAGTAAAACTGCTGGATCCATCCAATAGTCAGATTGGGATCAGTCGCGTTTTACCCTCAAATCGACTGATTACTACATTCGTATTTGCCGTAACATTTATCAAGAAGAATTGAGCGTGGAGCCGGAAATCGTTTCTGCTCCGTCCTGGTGCGTTGCACCATAGCCCTCCAGCGGAGGCTCGACGTAGCTGGGGGACGTGTATAACGGGCTTGCATCGCCCATCGGAGCCCCGTTCATGCTCGCGCCCGACCTGCCGTCAGCCGCTCCACCCAAAGGGGAGCTCACCGTCCGCATCGTCGCCATGCCCGGCGACACCAACCCGTCCGGCGATATCTTCGGCGGCTGGATCATGGGGCTGATGGACTTGTCGGCCGGCGTCGCCGCGCGGGATCGCGCGCGGGGCCGGGTCGTGACAGCCTCCGTCTCGAGCCTGAGTTTCCTGCACCCGGTCAAAGTGGGGGACGTGGTGTGCTGCTACACCCAGGTGATCGGCACCGGCCGCACCTCGCTCACGCTCGACGTCGAGGCTTGGGTCGTGCGGGACCGTCGCGCCAACCGGCTCAAGGTGACGGAGGCCAAGTTCGTGATGGTCGCCGTCGACAGTGAAGGCCGCCCGCGGCCGCTCGATGCCGAGCCCGGCGACGATTGACCGAAGATCCCGGCTGGATGTCCGCATCGCTGGCCTTCAGGACGGAGCCTCCTTGGCGCACGCCGTGAAACCATGCTAAGCGCCCGGCTTGCCTCGAAACGAGGCGCCCAGCCCCCCTAATGCGGCATCTGGCCGGCAAGAATGGAAGAGACATGAGCGAGATCGCCGACAAGGTTAAGAAGATCGTAGTCGAGCACCTGGGCGTCGAGGAGAGCAAGGTTACGCCCGAGGCCTCGTTCATCGATGACCTCGGCGCGGACAGCCTCGATACGGTCGAGCTCGTCATGGCGTTCGAGGAAGCGTTCGGCGTGGAGATCCCCGAGGACGCTGCCGAGAAGATCGGCACCGTAAAGGACGCCATCGACTACATCGAGAAGCAGAAGGCGGCCTGAGCGCGCGGCAGACGAGCCAGGACGTCGAGCGAAGGCCGGGAGAGAACGCATGCGCCGGGTAGTCGTGACCGGGATGGGCATCGCCTGTCCGCTGGGTGTGGGCGTCGCCCATGTCTGGAAGCGGCTGATCGAGGGGGAATCGGGGATCTCGGCGATCCAGTCCTTCGATACATCCGATCTCCCGACCAAGATCGGCGGCCAGGTGCCGCCTGGCACCCGGGCCACCGGCGGCCTGGACATCGGCGAGTGGGTTCCCGTCAAGGATCAGAAGAAGATGGACCGCTTCATCCACCTCGCCATGGTCGCTGCGACCGAGGCGGTGGAGGATTCGGGCTGGGTGCCGGCGACCGAGGAAGATCGTTGCGCGTCAGGCGTGATGATCGGCTCCGGCATCGGCGGCCTGCATACCATCTACGAGGCCGCGCTCCTGGTCAGCCAGGGCAAGTCGCGGCGGTTGTCGCCGTTCTTCATCCCGGCCTCGTTGATCAATCTGTCGTCCGGCCACGTCTCGATCAAATACGGCTTCAAGGGTCCAAACCACTCGGTCGTGACGGCCTGCGCCACCGGCGTTCACGCCGTGGGTGACGCCGCCCGGCTGATCATGCTCGGCGATGCCGATGTGATGGTGGCAGGCGGGGCCGAGGCTGCGGTGAACCCGCTTGGAATCGCTGGCTTCTGCGCCTCCCGCGCGTTGTCGACGGCGTTCAACGACTCGCCGCAGCAGGCGAGCCGGCCTTGGGACAAGGACCGCGACGGCTTCGTCATGGGCGAGGGCGCCGGCGTCTTGGTGCTCGAGGAATTGGAGCACGCCCGTGCCCGGGGTGCGAAGATCTACGCCGAAGTGTCCGGCTACGGCATGTCCGGGGACGCGCACCACATCACGGCGCCTGCCGATGGTCACGAGGGTGCCTACCGGGCGATGAAAGCGGCGTTGAAGAACGGCGGTATCCAGCCGGCAGACATTCAGTACGTGAACGCGCACGGCACCTCGACGCCGCTGGGCGACGATCTGGAGCTCGAGGCGGCTGAGCGGCTGTTCGGCGACGATGCTGGCCGGGTCGCGATGTCGTCCACCAAGTCGGCGACCGGGCATCTGCTGGGAGCGGCGGGCGCGATCGAGGCGATTTTCTCCATTCTCGCCATCCGCGATAGCGTGGTGCCCCCCACGTTGAACCTGGACAGCCCGAGCCGGGTGAGCGCGATCGACCGTGTCGCCAAGCAGGCGCAGGAGCGTCGTGTGGACGTGGCGCTGTCCAACAGCTTCGGCTTCGGTGGCACCAACGCCAGTATCCTGTTTCGCCGCGCGGCCTGAGCTTGTGACCGGCGATGGTGGGCTGAAGCCCGCCCTATACGACCACGACGTGGTATGCGCAGGCTAGCCGCCGCACTCCTCGTTCTGGTCGTCCTGCTCGGGGGCTCCGCTGGCTGGCTCTATCTGCAGTACGACGAACCCGGCCCGCTGCCATCTGCGACCGCCATCGTAGTACCCCGCGGCGGCCTTCAGGAGGTCGCGACCGACCTCGCCCAGCAGGGCGTCATCGCGCGTCCCCTCGTGTTCCGCGCGCTGGCGCTCGCCACGACACGGCACGGCCCGTTGCATGCCGGCGAACTCTTCTTCCCTGAATCCGCCAGCATCCACCAGGTGCTTACCGTGCTGCGCAACGCGCGCCCGGTGCAGCACCGCCTGACGATCCCGGAAGGGCTGACGGCTGCCCAGGTCGCCGGCATCGTGGATGCGGCGGACGCCCTGACCGGCGATGCCCCTATACCCGCCGAGGGGTCGATCCTGCCGGACACCTATAACTACGAGCGGGGCACGAGCCGCGAACAACTGCTCGACCGCGCCCGGCTCGCCATGGACCGCGCGCTCGAGGCCGCCTGGGAGGCGCGCCAGCCCGGCTTGCCGCTCGTGTCAAAGGCGGAGGCGCTGGTGCTCGCCAGCATCGTGGAGAAGGAGACGGGGAAGCCCGCCGAGCGCCCGTTGATCGCGGCGGTGTTCATGAACCGGCTGCGCCAGGGGATGAAGCTGCAATCGGATCCGACCGTGGTCTACGTCGCGAGTGGCGGATTGGGCGCGCTGGGCCACCCGATCACCCGCAGCGAACTGGACCAGGTCGACCCCTACAACACCTACGTCATCGCGGGCCTGCCGCCGGCGCCGATCTGCATGCCGGGGCTGGCCGCGATCCGCGCCGCGACCCAGCCCGCTACGTCCGACGCGCTGTATTTCGTCGCCGACGGCACGGGCGGCCACGCGTTCGCCCGCAGCCAGGACGACCACTTGCGCAACGTGGCCCGTTGGCGCGAGATCGAACGCGCCCGGGTTCAGCCGCCGGTGCCGGTTCAGCAATAAAGAGGAGCGCCCCCTACCGTGACCTGGTCCATCCTCGTCCGCGACTCGTCGACCGGTGCGCTCGGGGCCGCCGTCGCCTCCAAGTTCTTTGCCGTGGGCGCCGTGTGCATCCACGTCGAGGGCGGGGTCGCGGCTCTCGCCACCCAGGCGCTCGTCAACCCTATGTATGCCTTCCAGGCCATGCCCCGCCTGCGCGCGGGCGCCGACCCGGCGGTGGTCGTCGGCGACTGCGTGGTGCCGGACCCCGGCGGCGCCCAGCGCCAATTCCACGTCCTGGACGCGCGCGGCCGCATCGCGCAGCACACCGGCGAGGGTTGCGTGACCTGGGCCGGGCATTTGTGGGGCGAGGACGTCTCGGTCGCCGGCAACATGCTCGCCGGGCCGGAGGTGGTGCGCGCCACCCGCGACGCCTATTTGGCCGCGACGGGGACGATGGCCGAACGCCTGATGACGGCGATGGAAGCAGGTGATGCAGCCGGCGGCGACAAGCGCGGCCGGCAATCCGCGGCGCTGAAAGTCTGCTCGCGCGACCCGTATCCGGACCTGGATATCCGCGCGGACGACCATCCCGATCCGTTTGCCGAACTCCGCCGCCTGCACCGGGTCAGCCTGGAACGGTACGCGGTGTTCCGACGCTTTCTAGCCGGCACCGACAACCCGTATGGCACGATCGACCGCGACGTGATCAACGCCGCCGTCGAGCGCGAAGGGCTGCCGCTATGATGCGCTCCTCCCTCTCCCGCCTGCGGGAGAGGGCCGGGGTGAGGGCCGCTTTCGCCGCCATCCTCCTCGCCCTCAGCCTCCCAGCCACCGCCCAAACACTCCGCATCGGCCTGCGGGAGGACCCGGACGTCCTCGACCCGACGCTCGGCTCCTCCTATGTCGGCCGCATCGTCTACGCCGCCATGTGCGACAAGCTATTCGACATCGACGCCAACCTGGCCATCGTCCCGCAGCTCGCCACCGGCTACGAGTGGACCGACCCGACGCATCTGGTGCTGCATCTGCGCCAAAACGTCACCTTCCAGGACGGCGAACCGTTCGACGCCGACGCCGTGAAGTACAAGCTGAACCGCGACCTCACCATCAAGGGCAGCATGCGCGCCGGCGAGATCAGCGCCATCAAGGACATCGTCGTGCGTGACCCGGCGACGGTCGAACTGGTGCTCAAGGCGCCCTCCGCCGGGCTGCTGGCCCAACTGACGGACCGCGCCGGTATCATGATCGCCCCCAAGGCGGCCGAGGCGGCGGGGGATCAGTTCGGCCTGCACCCGGTTTGCGCCGGCCCGTTCGCGTTCGAGAGCCGGGTCGCGCAGGACCGCATCGTGCTGAAGCGCTTCCCCGGCTACTGGAACGCCGCCAACATCCATTTCGACGAGGTGGACTACCTGCCGCAGCCCAACTCGTCGGTGCGCCTGGCGAACTTGCAGGCCGGCGCCGTGGATCTGGTGGAATACATCGTGCCGACGGATGTGGAGGCGGTCCGGCGCGACCCGAAGCTGACGCTCGCGATCGGCGACGCGCTGACCTATCAGGGCATCACGATCAACACCGGCAACGGCCCCGGCGCCCACACCCCGATCGGCGACCAGGCGTTGATCCGCCACGCGTTCGAGCTGTCGATCGACCGCAAGGCACTGATCGACGTGGTGTATGACGGCCTGTACACGCCGACGGTGCAGGCCAACCCGCCTTCCTCGCCGTATTATTTCGCCGACATCCAGCCGCCGGCGCGCGACGTGGACAAGGCACGCGCGCTGCTGAAGCAGTCCGGCGCGACGCTGCCGGTGAAGGTGACGCTGGTGGCGCCCAACAACCCCGACCTGCAGCAGGTGGGCGAGGTGATCCAGTCCATGGCGAGCGAGGCCGGGTTCGAGGTGACGCTGCGCTCGATGGAATTCGCCTCGTCCTTGCAGGCCGGCTATCGGGGCGATTTCCAGGCCTACAACATCGCCTGGTCGGGCCGGATCGACCCGGACGGCAATTTGTGGCCGTTCCTGCACACCGGCGGCACCTTCAACTACGGCCATTACGACAGCCCGGCGATGGACGACCTGCTGGACCGCGCCCGGCTGACCACCAACATGGACGAGCGCAAGGCGCTGTACCGGCAGGTCGTGGAGTTGGAACGGCGCGATCTGCCGCTGATCTATCTCTGGACGCCGAAGAACGTGGTGGGCATGCGCAAGCAGGTGACCGGGTTCGTGCAGGTACCGGACGGCCTGATACGGCTGACAGGTGTGTCATTGGCGCCCTGAGCAGTAGTGGAACCTGCGCGGAACCACTTCAAAACGTAGGGTGGGCTCTCAGCCCACCACCTTGCTGCCGCTGACGGCTGAAGCCCACCCCATAGACCAGAGTCGTTCATCGGCAGCGCTGCATTAGCCGCTAACCCGCCGCCCGCCGAAAACAATCGGCCGCATGGTCGTTAACCATCCCGACCGCCTGCATCCAGGCGTAGACGATCACCGGCCCCACGAACTTGAACCCACGTTTCTTCAGCGCGGCCGACATCGCTTGCGACAGCTCCGTGCTCGCCGGCAGGCTCTCGCCATCCCCAAGGATTGGCGCGCCGCCCACGACCCCCCAGGCAAAGGCGGAAAGATCCTCCCCCGCCGCCTGCATCGCCAGGTACGCCTTCGCATTGCCGATCGTGGCCAGGATCTTGGCGCGGCTGCGGATGATCCCCGGATCCAGCATCAGTCGCTCGACCTTGGCGGCATCGAACGCGGCCACGGTCTCGGGGACGAAGCCCTCGAACGCCGTCCGCAACGTCTCCCGCCGCCGCAGCACGATTTGCCACGAGAGCCCCGCCTGGAAGCCCTCCAGCATCAGCATCTCCCACAGCGCGCGGCTGTCGCGCACCGGAATGCCCCACTCGGTGTCGTGGTAGGCCGCCATCAGCGCGTCGCTCTGCGCCCAGCGGCAACGGACCCGGTCGTTCATTCGCGCTCCCCAGGACTGGTGTACACAAGGCTGGTGCAACGTCCCCGCGATGCTATCACCCTTCGCATGACCCAACCCGCCCGCCGTGGAGTCTGCCTCGTCATCTCCGCCCCGTCCGGCGCGGGCAAGAGCACCATCACGCGTGCGCTGCTGGCCAGCGAGCCGGCGCTCACCCTCTCGGTCAGCGCGACGACAAGGCAACCCCGGCCCGGCGAGCAGGAAGGGCAACACTACTTCTTCCGCTCCCTGGACGCGTTCGCCGCCATGGTGGCCGCCGGAGAACTGCTCGAATGGGCCGAGGTGTTCGGCCGCCGCTACGGCACCCCGCGTGCCCCGGTGGAACAGGCGCTTGCCGCCGGGCGGGACGTGGCGTTCGACGTCGACTGGCAGGGACATCGCCAGCTGGTGGCGGCCCTGCCGGGGGACGTTGTGAGCGTGTTCATCCTGCCCCCGTCGCTGGAGGCGCTCGAGCAACGGTTGCAGGGCCGGGCCGGCGACGATGCGGCCGAGATCGCCCGGCGCATGCAAGCCGCCCGGGACGAAATCGCGCACTGGTCCGAGTTCGAGCACACCGTGGTGAACGACCGGCTGGAGGACGCGGTGGACGCGGTGCGCAGCGTGCTCCACGCGGCCCGCTGTGCCACCGCCCGGCAGCCCGGTTTGGCGGGATTCGTGTCCGGCCTGGGGTAAAACCGTCTCCCGCTGGAAGGGCTTGCAGCATGCACCTCTCCACCCGTCGCGATCGGCGACAGGATGCGTGCTAATTCGAGCCGGCCTGATGCTTTCCGCGCCCCGAACCCGTTTATTCGGGACGTTCGGAGAGCCAAACCATGTCGCAAGCGCCCTATTCCCTCCCTCGCCGCAGCCTGATGGCCGCCGTCGCCGCATCGGCCGGGTTGGCTGCCTTGCCCGGCCCGTCGCGCGCGGCCCCATCGGGCGTCTTGCGGATCGGCAACCAGAAGGGCGGCCTGCGGTCGCTGTTCGAGGCGTCGGGCATCGAGAAGGACCTGCCGTACAAGATCGAATGGAGCGAGTTCGGCGCGGCCGCCCCCTTGCTGGAGGCAATGAACGCCGGGGCGCTCGATCTGGGCCACCAAGGCGACTTCGCCTTCGTCACCGTGTTCGCCGCCGGGGCGCCGCTCAAGGCGATCGGGGCCAGCCGCGCCCTGCCGGCCGGGCAGGCCATTCTGGTCCACGACCCGGCGATCAAAACCGTCGCAGACCTGCGCGGGCGCAAGGTCGCCGGCAACCGCGCCGGCTGGGGCCAGTATCTGATCGACGCGGCCCTGCAGAAGGCGGGTGTGCCGGCGTCCGAGGTCGGCATCACCCTACTGACCCCCGCCGATGCCGCCCTGGCCTTCCGGTCCGGCACCGTGGACGCCTGGGCGGTGTGGGACCCATACGTGGCCCTCGAAGTCGAGCAGTTCGGCGCTCGCGTGTTGGTGGATGCGGCCGGGCTGTCCCCCTCCATCACCTTCGTCGCCGCCACCGACGATGCGATCAAGACCAAGCGGCCGCTGCTGGTCGATTTCCTGAAGCGGTTCGACGCCGGGTGGCAGTGGTCGCAGACCCACATCCCCGACTACGCGAAATACAATTCCGTGCTCACCCACTTCCCGCAATCCGTCCTGGAGCGCGCCTACACCGAGCAGCAAACCAAGGCCGTCCCGCTCGATGCAGCCTTATTGGCGGAGTATCAGCAGGTCGCGGACCAGTCGGTCGCGTTCGGCTTGCTGCCCAATAAGCTGGATGTCCGCACGAGCGTGGATCTGAGCTTCTCGGCAATCGGCTAGCCTTCTCCCGCGCGGGCTGATCTACTCCCCTCGACGCCAGGAACATGGCGGAGAGGGGAGTAGCCTTGGACTACACGTTCCATTTCGGCGCGGTCTGGGACGCGTGGCCCGAACTCCTGGACGGCGCGATCTTCACGGTGTGGCTCTCGGCAGCCTCGATGGCGATCAGCCTGGTGCTCGCCGTGCTCGGCGCCTTGGCCCGAACGTCGGGGCCGCGTTGGCTGCGCGGTTTGGTCGCGGCCTACGTCGAGCTGATCCGCAACACGCCCTTCCTGGTGCAGCTGTTCCTGATCTTCTTCGGCCTGCCTTCCGTCGGCGTGCGGTTGGACGCCAATCAGGGCGCGCTGATCGCCATGGTGCTGAACGGCACCGCCTATACGATCGAGATCGTCCGCGCCGGGATCGAGGCCGTGGGTCATGGTCAGATCGAAGCCGGCCGCGCGCTCGGGCTGCACGGGCTGGGCGTGTTCCGGCTGATCGTGTTGCCGCAGGCCTTGCGGGTGGTGGTGGCACCGCTGGGCAGCCAGTTCATCCTGCTGATGCTGAATTCTTCCATCGTATCGGTGATCGCCGCGGACGATCTGACGGCGGCGGCGCAGGACATCGCGGGCCGCACGTTCCGCTCGTTCGAGGCCTACATCGTCGTCACCGTGATCTACTTCGCGCTGTCCCTGGTGTTCCAGGGTGGGTTCGCCGTGCTGGAACGCCTGGCCTTCGGGCGCAAGGCGCTGTCCCGGTGAGGTCCTTCAGCTTCGGCGACTTCGTCTTCCTGCTGTTGGCGATCCGCTGGACCCTGGTGCTGTCGGCCGGCGCCTTCGTGTTCGGCGGCTTGATCGGGGCTGGCGTGGCGCTCGCCCGGGTTTCCAATCGCCGCCCTTTGCGATGGGGCGCCGTCGGCTACATCCGGTTGTTCCAGGGCACGCCGCTGCTGCTGCAGCTGTTCCTGGTGTTCTTCGGTGGCGACCTCATCGGCCTCGATCTCGGCCCATACCTGTCCGCCATCCTGGGCCTGAGCCTGAACGCCGGCGCTTTCCTGGGCGAGATTTGGCGCGGCGCCTTGCAGGCGGTGCCCAGCGGACAGACCGAAGCGGCGCGCGCCCTGGGGCTCCGCTATCGGGCCCGTATGCTCCGCGTGGTGGGCCCGCAGGCGCTGCGGATCGCGATCCCGCCGACCGTCGGCTACCTGGTGAACCTGGTGAAGAGCACGTCTCTGGCGGCGATCATCGGCTTCGTCGAGCTGACCCGGGCGGGCCAGATGATCAACAACGCGACGTTCCAGCCGTTCAAGATTTTTGGGATTGTCGCCGCCCTCTACTTCCTGCTCTGTTGGCCTCTCACAATCGTGAGCCGACGTCTTGAGGCGCGGTTAACGCTTGCGGGGCGATGATAATAAGAAACGGGACGGAATGTTGACATGAGAGCTGTGAAGTTTGGCGCCGCCATCCTGTTGCTGGGTGTCGGTTGGCTGCTGGGCATGGCGACCGCGCGGGCGCAGACCGTGGACGAGATCGTCAGCCGAGGCACCATCAACATCGGCGTGCTGGTGGATCTGCCGCCCTACGGCCTGCTGAACGACAAGCAGGAGCCGGACGGCTACGACATCGAGGTCGCCAAGCTGATCGGCCAATACATGGGGGTGAAGGTCAACCTCGTGCCGTTGACCAGCCCGAACCGCATTCCCTTCCTGCTGACCAACAAGGTGGACATCCTGGTCGCAACCTTCGGCATCACGCCGGAGCGGGCCAAGCAGGTGATGTTCTCGATCCCCTACGCCGCGATCGAGAACGTGATCTTTGCGGCCAAGGACAAGCACATCGCCACCCTGGACGACCTCAAGGGCCTCCGCGTGGGCGTGCCGCGGGGCAGTGTGCAGGACGTGCTGCTGACCAAGAAGTTCGGCACTGCCGTCAAGGTGGCACGCTTCGACGACGACCCGAGCACGTATCAGGCCCTGATCGCCGGCCAGGTCGATGCCGTGGCGGAGACGGGGCTGACCGGCGACGAGTTCTACGCCAAGAACCCGTCGGCCAATATCGAGCGCAAGGTGATCCTGCTACGCCAGCCGAACGGCATTACGATGCGGGCCAACCAGTGGAACCTGCATCAGTGGATGAACACGTTCGTCTACTTCACCAAGAACGACGGCGAGTTGGACGCCTTGTGGCAGAAGTGGTTCCACCAGCCCCTGCCGCCGCTACCCACGTTCTAGTACAGAGCGTTCCAACCAGCGGCTCTAACGCCGCCCAACGCTTCGTAGGGTGGGGTTCGCCTTGGCACCCCACCACAATCGCCGCAGTGGTGCGTTGCCAAAGCGCAACGCACCCTACTCAGCTATCGTGACCGGGTAGCTACTCGCGGCACAGCAAAGTCTCGATCGCGTTCAGCATCTGCGCCGAGCGGAACGGCTTGCGTAGCAGGCGCTCGGTGCAGGCCAACCTGCCCATCCGGCTGAGCATGTCCGGCCGACCCGTCATGAACACCACCGGACGATTGGGATGGCGCTCGTGGAAGCTGCGCGCGACATCGATGCCGTCGTGGAAGCCCGGCATCTGGATGTCGGTCAGCAGCACGTCGAACCCGTCATCGGTGTCTCTGAGCAGGTCACAGGCGGCATCGCCGTTCTCGGCGGATACGACCACGTATCCGGCATCCTCTAGTGTCTCCGCCAAAGTCGAGCGGATGAGCCCTTCGTCTTCGACCAGTAGGACGCAATACGACATTCAATCGAGTACCTTGAGGGGTAGGGTCGCCAAGTGCCTGTTTGTTTAGGCACGGGCCGGCCTAAACGCCTTGTAAGATTCCCGCGAGGTTCGACTTGGTGATGTCGCTTCGCCCGCAGCGTTGCGCGCTTGCACCACTGGGGCCGATCCGCTACTCACCCCTCGTGCCGGCACCCCTGGAGGCCGGCCGTACGCGTTTGCGGTCTCGTCCGCACGCATTTGATCCACGCACGGAGTGTCTCATGGCCAATTTCACCACGATCACGGCCGAGGCGCGCGAGCTTGCAGGTAAGGGGGCGGCACGCGCAACTCGGCGAGCAGGGAAGGTTCCTGCCATCATCTACGGCGCCAAGCAGACGCCGACCTTGATCGCCCTCGATCCCCGCGAAGTCACGCGCGAACTGGTTCGTGGCGGCTGGCGGTCGCGCCTGTTCGAAGTGTCCGTCAACGGCGCCACCGAGCGGGCCCTGATGCGCGCCGTGCAGTTCCACCCGGTCAGCGACAAGCCCGAGCACGTGGACTTCCAGCGCCTCGCCGCGGGCGAGCAGATCCGCGTGGCCGTGAAGGTGAACTTCCTGAACGAGGCGACGTCCCCCGGCCTGAAGCGCGGCGGCGTGCTGAACGTCGTCCGCCACAGTGTGGAAGTGCTGTGCGACCCGGATAACGTGCCGGAAGGCTTCGATGCCGATCTCGGCTCGCTCGACATCCACGACAATATCCGCTTCTCCGACCTCACGGGCACCGAGAACGTGAAGGCAACGATCACCGATCGCGACTTCGTCGTGGCAACCGTTGCCCCGACCAAGGCTGCCGAGGCGGCGGCGGCCGAAGCGGCCGCTGCTCCGGCCGCAGCCGCCAAGGCTGCGCCGGCCAAGGGCGCAGCCCCGGCAAAGGCGCCAGCAGCGAAGCCTGCCGCCAAGAAGTAGCCGGTGCAGCTGTGGGTAGGGCTCGGCAACCCCGAGCCCGGCATGGCCCGGCAGCGGCACAATATCGGCTTCATGGCCGTCGACCGGATCGCGGCGCGCTGGGGGTTCAGCCCCTGGCGCGCCCGTTTCAAGGGTTTGGTGGCGGAGGGCCTGGTCGGCGGCCAGAAAGTGCTGGCGTTGAAACCGCTGACCTACATGAACGACAGCGGCGCCTCGGTGCAACCGGCCGTCGCCTTCTTCAAGCTGCAGCCCGGCGATGTCACCGCCTTCCACGACGAGTTGGACCTCGTGCCAGGCAAGGTCCGGGTCAAGCGCGGTGGCGGAGCTGCCGGCCATAACGGCCTGCGCAGCATGGACCGGCTACTGGGCAACCCGGATTACTGGCGCGTGCGGCTCGGCATCGGCCATCCGGGGCATAAGGACCGGGTCACCGGCCACGTGCTGGGCGACTTCGCCAAGGTGGACGGCCCGTGGCTGACGGCGCTGCTGGACGCGGTCGCCGACGCGGCGCCGTTGTTGGCCGACGGCCAGCCCGAGCAATTCATGACCAAGGTCTCATTGGCCACGCAGGAGAGCAGCTAGATGGGGTTCAACTGCGGTATCGTGGGGCTGCCGAATGTCGGCAAATCCACTCTGTTCAACGCCCTGACCGCCACGGCGGCGGCGCAGGCGGCCAACTACCCGTTCTGCACGATCGAGCCCAACGTCGGCCGGGTGGCGGTGCCGGACAAGCGCCTGGCCGCGCTGTCCGCCATCGGCAAGTCGGCCAAGATCGTGCCGACCAGCCTCGAGTTCGTCGACATCGCCGGGCTGGTGCGCGGCGCGAGCAAGGGCGAGGGCCTGGGCAACCAGTTCCTGGCCAACATCCGCGAAGTGGATGCCATCGTGCACGTGTTGCGCTGCTTCGACGACGACGACGTCACCCACGTCGAGGGCAGCATCGATCCGATCCGCGATGCCGAGACGGTTGAGACCGAGCTGATGCTGTCCGACCTGGACAGCCTGGAAAAGCGCCTGATCCCCGCCCAGAAAAAGGCCCGCGGCGGCGACCGCGACAGCCTGGCGCTGGTGGCGGTGATGGAGCCGCTGATCGCAGCCCTGCAAGCCGGCCGCCCCGCCCGAACCGCGATCCCGGCCGGCGAGGCGGAGGCGGTACGGCGTCTGCAGCTGCTCACGTCCAAGCCGGTGCTGTATGTCTGCAACGTAGCCGAAGCGGATGCGGCCGAGGGCAATGCCCGGTCGCAGGCCGTGGCTGCGATGGCGGCCCGGGAGGGTGCGGCCTGCGTCGTCGTCTCCGCCGCGATCGAGGCGGAGGTGAGCCAACTCCCGGAGGAGGACCGGGCCGAGTTCCTGACCGGGCTCGGGCTCGAGGATAGCGGCCTGGACCGGGTGATCCGTGCTGGCTATGGGCTCCTCGGGCTGATCACGTATTTCACAGTTGGGCCGAAGGAGACGCGGGCCTGGACCATCGTTGCCGGCACCAAGGGCCCGCAGGCGGCTGCGGTGATCCACAACGATTTCGAACGCGGCTTCATCGCCGTCGAGACGATCGCCTACGACGATTTCGTAACGTTGAAGGGCGAGGCCGGGGCAAAGGAAGCCGGCCGGATGCGCGTCGAAGGCCGCGACTACGTGGTCCGCGACGGCGATGTGTTGCTCTTCCGATTCAACGTCTGAGTTGCTGCGAGCGCGGCCGAAACTCGGAACACAAATCTTCGTTAGTCGTTTCATCGAAAGTAGTAGGAGCGTGCCGTGAGCATCATTGGTTGGATCATCTTCGGTCTTATCGCCGGCTTCATCGCCAGCAAGATCGTCAACAAGCAGGGCGAGGGGCTCTTCCTCGACATCATCCTGGGCGTCGTGGGTGCGGTCGTCGGTGGATATCTCGTGTCGTTCTTCACGGGCGGCCAGTGGCAGAACCACTTCGACATCCCGAGCATGATCGTATCGATCGTCGGCTCCGTGATCGTGCTGTTCGTCTACCACGCGATCTTCGGACGCCGCACGACCTACTAAGCGTCGCAGACCGTGATCCTCCTCACGCCCGGCCATGCAGCCAAGCTGACCGGGCGTGAGTGTGTTTTGAGGCCGCACGAAGCCGCCAGCTGAAGGGCAGAAGATGGCGGTCGGGGAGTAGTCAGCCCTGTGATACGCGGTCATGGTCCTGGCATGAGCGAATCACAACCGGGCCGGAGTCGGCCAACAAGCCAGCAAGTTCACGTCGTCCTGGCCGCCTATCTCGGCTAGACTCTAGACGCGTTCGATTTCTTCATCATGGCGTTCGTGCTGCGGGAGGTCGCAGCGGAATTCGGCGCCCCGATCAGCAGCGTGGCCTTCGCCATCACGCTGACGCTGGCGTGCCGGGCCCTGGGTGCCTTCATCTTCGGCCGCCTTGCCGACCGGTATGGCCGGCGCCCCACCCTGATGGTCAACGTGCTGTGCTATTCGCTGCTGGAGTTCTTCTCGGGACTGGCGCCCAGCCTGACGGTATTCCTGGTGCTGCGCGCGCTTTACGGCGTGGCGATGGGCGGGGAGTGGGGCGTCGGTGCCTCGCTGACGATGGAGAGCATCCCGGCGAAGTGGCGCGGCCCGGTGTCGGGGCTGCTGCAGGCTGGGTATCCGACCGGCTACCTGCTCGCGTCGGTGCTGTATTTCGCGCTGCCGCTGCTGGGCTGGCGCGGCATGTTCATGGTGGGTGTGATCCCTGCGCTGCTGGTGCTGTACATTCGCAGCAATGTGCCGGAGAGCCCGGACTGGCTGGCCCGCACGGTCGCCGAGCACAAGGTGAGCATCTGGACCGTTTTGCGGCAGCACGCCGGGCTGGTGGTGTTCGCCGCCGTGGTGATGATGGGATTCAACTTCTTCAGCCATGGCTCGCAGGATCTGTATCCGAGCCAGTTCCTGGGTGCGCAGCATAAGATGGCGCCGAGTTCGATCTCGGTGATCACCATCATCGCCAATGTCGGGGCGATGATCGGCGGCATTGGTTTCGGCACGTTGTCGCAGCGGATCGGGCGCAAATGGGCGATCGTGATCGCGGCGCTGCTGGCGCTGCCCGTGCTGCCGTTGTGGGCGTTCTCGACCAGTGCGGTGATGTTGGGGTTGGGCGCGTTCCTGATGCAGATCTGCGTGCAGGGGGCCTGGGGCGTTGTGCCTGTGTATCTGAACGAGCTGTCGCCGGCGACGATCCGCGGCACCTTCCCAGGATTGGTGTACCAACTGGGCAACTTCCTTGCCTCCGCCAACGCCAACATCCAGGTGTGGCTGGCCGGCCAGTTCGACGGGAATTACGGTATGGCGCTGGCCATCGTCATCGGCGTCGTAGCGGTGGTGATCGCCGTGCTGGTGGCCCTCGGCCGGGAGCCGAAGGGGACGCGGATGGGGGCAGATGGATAGCGGCCCAGCCTTGTAGCCCGTATCGCGCTTGGGCGATGCGGGAGAGCGCCGAGCCAGCTGAGTTGGGACCTGGGTTGGCTGCCCAGTTCCCGCATCGCCGAAGCGCGATACGGGCTACGTGGGATTACGAGGTCTACCGGTACAGCTCCTTCGGCCAGCGGCGGTGCATCCATAGCCAGCCCTCGGGCCGGGCACGGATCCACCGCTCCAGGTATTCATTCATCGCCTGAGTCATGGTCAGCGTGTCGGCCTTGCGGTCGCCGGTGTCGGGCAGGTCCATCAAGGGCTCGCACACTAGGCGGAAGCGGGCCGGGCCGATGCGCTGGACGTGGCCTGGGACGACGGGGCAGCGGAAGCGCAGGGCGAGGGCGGCCATGGCCGGGGCTGTCATCGCGGTGCGGCCGAACAGGGTCACTGGCACGCCGTCGTTCATCTTCTGGTCCATCAGCAGGCCGAGATAGCCGCCGGCTCTCAAGTGCCCTAGGGCGGCTTTGGCCCCGGCGGCGCCTTTGCTGAACATCGGCACGGGGGCGCCGACGGCCTGCTGGCGAAGCTGGATCACCAGCGCGTCGACCTCCGGGTTGCTGGCGGCACGGAACATGGAGGAGAACGGCAGCCCATAGGCGGCGCAGGCGGCGGGCAGCATCTCCCAATTGCCGATATGGCCGGAGAAGAAGATCGCCGGGCCACCGCGCGAGGCCAGGGCCTTCAGCGTGTCCTCGCCCACCATCTCCCACCCCGGTCCGGCGGGCGTGTTCTGGCGTAAGCTGGCGATGTGCGGAAATTCGCCCATGGTGCGGCCGAGATTGTCCCACGCGCCGCGGATGATCCGGCGGCGAGCGGCCGCGTCCAACTCCGGCATCGCCAGGCGCAAATTGGTGTCGGCCACGCGGGTAACGGGCAGCAAAGGGCCGATCGCGCGGGCCGCCGCGCCGCCGAGATTGGACGCCCGTACCGGCCCGAGCGCCTGGAACAGCCGCAACAGCGTCCGCGCGGCGAACGCCTCCAGGCGGATCATCAGCGGGCTCACGCCACGTCTCCCAGCAGTGCCTCCAGCGATGCTTCGTCGGCCCAGGCGAGCGCCACGCTGGCGACCTGCACCCGCGCGCGCCACTCCGCGGGCAGGCGAACGGCGTCCTTGGGGGTGGTCACCAGCACGGCGCCGAGCGCCTCGGCCCGGCGTGCCAGCCGGCGGAGTTCGGCCAGGCTGAAGCGGTGGTGGTCGGGGAAGGCGCGCTGGCCGGCGATCACGGCGCCGGACTCGGCCAGCGTGGCGAAGAACTTGGCCGGGCGCCCGATCCCGGCGAAGGCGAGCACGCGGGTTCCGGCCAGCCCATTCGCCTCCGGTCGCAAGGTCGCGTCTAGAACGGGGAGGCCGCCCGGCAACGCGGCGGCGGCGCCCGCGACGTCAGCCCCGATCAGCACGGCGGCGCGGCAGCGGGCGGCGGCGGCGTGGACCGGCTCGCGCAGCGGCCCCGCCGGCAGCACACGGCCGTTACCGAAGCCGGCGGCGCCGTCGATCACCAGGAACGAGAGGTCCTTGACCAGGCCAGGGTTCTGCAAGCCGTCGTCCATCACCAACACCGTTGCCCCATCCGCCACCGCCGCGCGCGCGCTCGCGACCCTGTCCGCCCCCACGAACACGGGGGCCAAGGTGGCCAGCAGTAACGCCTCATCCCCGACATCGGCGGCATCGTGGCTGGTGTCGACCTGAACGGTGCGCGTCACCTGCCCGCCATAGCCCCGCGTGACGAAGGCCACCCGTGCCCCGCGTCGCAGCAGCCGGGCGCCGAGGTCCAACGCCAGCGTCGTCTTGCCAGCCCCGCCCACCCCGGCATTGCCGCAGCACACGACCGGCACGGGCGCGCGCCAGCCGGGTTGAGCGACACGCCGCGCCGTCGCACCCTCCACCAGGGCGGAGATCGGGGCGAGCAGGCGGGGCAAGATCCCGTCGCGCTGCCAGAACGCCGGTGCCCGCATCAGCCGGTCCCGCGGCTTTTATCGGCCATCGCCAGCAGCGCCTCGGCGGCCCGGCGCGGCAGGTCCGCGTCCGCCCCGGCCGCCGCCTGTGCCGCCCGCCCGGCCGCTTGGCGCGCGGCAGCGTCACGAAGCTGCAGGTCCACCCAGGCAGCCAAGGCGGCTTCGTCTGCCACGGTCACAAGGCCTCCCGCGCGGGTCAGGATGGCCGCCGCCCCGGCCTGGTTGGCCATGGCCGGGCCCGCGGCCAGCGAGCAGCCGAGTCGGCCGGGCTCCAGCGGATTTTGTCCGCCACCCTCCGAAGTCAGGCTCTTGCCGATGAACACGGTGGGGAACAATCGGTAGAGCAGCCCCATCTCGCCCAGCCCGTCCGCGACCCACAGGCCGCCTTCGGGTGGGTCCTGGCCGGCGCCGCGGCGGGACGCACCCAACTCGGCCGCGATCGCCGGGCCACGATCGGGGTGGCGGGGCGCGATGGCGGTGAGAAGCCCGGGGTAGCGCGGACGCAGGCGGCGATGGATTGCGGCGGCGATGGCCTCCTCGCCCGGGTGCGTGCTGGCCGCCAGCCACCGTGGCCGGTCGCCGAGCAGGGCGCCGAGCCTGGCCAGTTCGGCCGCATCGGCCGGCAACGGGGCGGCGGCGAACTTCAGATTGCCCGGTGAGGTGACCTCGTGACCGCCAAGCGACCGGAGCCGCTGCGCATCGGCATCGGACTGCGCCCACACGCTGTCGAACGCGCCGATCACGCGGCGAGCAAAGCCGGGAGCACGCGCCCACCCGGCTTGGCTGCGGTCCGACATCCGGCCGTTCAGCAGCATCAACCGCACCCCTCGCCGGCGGCACGCGGCCAGCATGTTCGGCCACAGCTCGCTTTCCAGGAACGCCGCCGCGTCGGGCCGCCAATGGTCCAGAAAGCGTCCGACCCAGCGCGGAACATCGAGCGGCACGAAGCGGTGCAGCGCATCGGGGCAGCGCTGCAGCAACAGCTTCGCCGAGGCGACCGTCCCGGTCGTCATCAGCACGGTCACGGCCCGGTCGCGCAATGCTTCCAGCACTGGGATCACAGACACCGTCTCCCCCACGCTGGCGGCGTGGATCCAGATCAGCCGGCCGGGTGGCCGAGGCGAGGCTTCGATGCCGCGCCGTTCTGGCAGGCGGCTGGCGATCTCCTTGCCGCGCCCGACCCGGCGACGCAGCATCAATCGCAACCCGGGGGCGGCGAGCGTGGCCGCCACCTGCCAGGCGACGGCGATCCCGAGGCCACCTACCGCGGGCACAGCAGATCCGCAGCGTCGGCGACATCGCTCAGCGCGGCCTCGATCGCCGGCAACGCGGCCTCCCAGCCGTCCCGCGGCACCTCGATCGGCTCGCCGCACACGATCACGCCGCGCCCGAATGGCAGCGGCACGTACATCCGGTCCCATGTCGGCAGCACGCGATGCCGGCTGGTCTGCGCGCCCACCGGCAGAACCGGCGCCCCGGACAGGCCCGCCAGTTGCGCGACCCCAGGGGCTGCCCGCCGCCGTGGGCCGCGCGGTCCGTCGGGCGTGATCAGCACATGTTGCCCGGCTTGCAACTCGCCCAGCAGCACGCGGATGCTGGTCGCTCCGCCTTTCTCCGTGACATCCCGCGCCGATCCGTCCTTGGAGGAGGAGCCGTGCACCACCTGCACCCCGAACCGCCGCACCACCGTGCCGATGAACCGGCCGTCCCGGTGCTTGCTGACCAGGACGCGTGGCGTGCCCTGGGCGCCCTTGGCCCGCATGTGGAACCACAGCGCCGGTAGCAGCGGCAGCCGCTCGTGCCAGAACGCCGCGATGGCGGGCCGGCCGGCGATGTGGGCGGCGATGTTCTCCGCTCCCACCACGGTCCAGCGGGTGGTGCGCAGGGCAGCGTGGAGGTACAGCCCCACGATCCGCGCGGTCACTGCCTGGATTCCTGCACTCCGCAGCAGCTTCTTCAGCACGGTCGCGGTCTTGTCATCGGCGGGGCGGGTAGCATGACGCCACGAACCATGCCAGTCCGCGCCCGTTGGGGGCTGACGGGCAGGAGCAAACGCATGGTCACCGCCGCGATTTTCGACATAGACGGCACGTTAATCGATTCCGTCGACGCCCACGCTCACGCCTGGCAGGACGCGTTTGCCGATTTCGGGCATGAGATCGCATTCGATGCGATTCGCAGTCAGATCGGCAAAGGTGGCGACCAATTGCTGCCGGTTTTCCTGTCCGACGCCGAACGGTCCGAGATCGGGGATAAGCTCGAGGCGCATCGGAGCGAGGTGTTCAAGGAACGCTATCTGTCCGGCCTGCGCCCTTTCGCCCGTGTACCCGAACTGATCGGCCGACTTCGCGATTTGGGGTTCGATGTCGCGCTCGCGTCCTCGGCCAAAAAGGACGAGCTCGAGATCTACAAGAAGATCGCGGGCATCGAGGATCTGATCGACGTCGAGGCGTCCTCCGCCGATGCCGAGCGATCCAAGCCGCACCCGGACATCTTCGCCGCCGCGATGCGCCGTCTCGGCAACCCGCCCCCGGTCGAACTCATCGCCATCGGCGACACGCCATACGACGCCGAAGCCGCTGGCAAGCTCGGAATTCGCACCATTGGCATGCTATGCGGTGGCTTTGCCGAGGCGGATTTGAGGCAAGCCGGCTGCGTGGCGATCTACCAGGACCCGGCGGACTTGTTGCAGCAACTCGACCACAGCCTGTTTGCCGGTGGCCGCCCCTAGCGGCTCCAAACCGTAGGGTGGGCTGCTCGCAGCCCACCGCTTTGCCGCGGCTAAGACGTGGCTTCGAGCACCGGTTGAGTGATCGGCACCAGGTTCTGGAAGAACGTTTCGCTGCAGGCGCGCCACGAGAAACGGTCCGCGTGGGCCCGGCAGGCGGCGCGGTCGCCCGTGGCGAGCGCTTGCAGGGCGGCGGTGCGGAGGTCGGGGTCGGTGGCGCCGACGCCGGGTCCCCCCTCGAGCAACACGTCGCGCGGGCCGGTTACGGGGAAGGCGGCAACTGGCGTGCCGCACGCGAGACTTTCCAGGATCACCAGCCCGAACGTGTCCGTCAGCGACGGGAACACGAAGACGTCGGACCCGGCGAACGACGCCGCCAGAGGCACGCCATGGCGCATGCCGACGAAATGCGCATCGGGAAATCGCCGCTCCAGCGACGCCCGCGCCGGACCATCGCCGACGACGACCTTGGTGCCGGGCAGCTCGAGGCTGAGGAAAGCGCCGATGTTCTTTTCCACCGCGACCCGCCCGACATAGGCGAAGATCGGGCGTGGATACGGCCAATTCTCCCGCGGCTCCGGCTGGAACAGATCGAGGTCCACGCCGCGGGACCAGGACTTGATAGTGCGGAAGCCGCGCCCGGCCAGTTCCTGCCGCAAGCTCTCGGTCGCGACCATGAGTCCGGCGCCGGCCCCGTGAAACCACCGCAGCCAGGCATAGCTTAGCGACACCGGAATCCGGGTCCGCGCATACAGGTATTCCGCGAACCGCGTGTGGAAGGCCGTCGTGAACTGCCAGCCACGCTTGACGGCGATCGCCCGGGCGGCAAGGCCGAGCGGGCCCTCGGTCGAAATGTGGAGCGCATCGGGTGCAAAGGCGTCGATCATCTTGGCCAAGCGGCGCCGGGGCAGGATCGACAGACGGATGTCCGGATACGTCGGGCAGGGCAGTGTCCGGAAGCGGTCGGGGCCGATGACCTCGGCGATGTGCCCCATCGCGGTCAGTTCGCGCACGAGCGTCGACAACGTCCGCACGACACCGTTCACCTGCGGCTGCCAGGCATCCGATATGATGAGGATACGCTGTGGCGTTGCGGAGCGCGGAGCCAGGCCGATGTCAGGCAGGAACAGCCACCACCGTGCGTCTCGGGGCCGTGAACGACAGACGGTTGATGGCCGCCCAGTCGATCAGCTCCAACCGCCCGTCCTCGTGCTCGACGAGTGCGGTGCAGCTCTCCACCCAGTCCCCGTCGTTGAGATATAGCACGCCACCCACCTCTCGCATTTCGGCGTGATGGATGTGGCCGCAGACCACCCCATCGAAGCCGCGCCGCCGGGCCTCGCCAGCCACGGCGGTCTCAAACCGGTCGATGGCCTTCACCGCTTCCTTCACGCGACGCTTCAACCAGGCGGACAGGGACCAGTAGGGGTGCCCCAGGCGCCGGCGAATCGCGTTGAAGTAACGGTTTGCCACCAGAGCGGCAGTATAGGCCCGGTCGCCTAGTAGGGCCAGGAATTTGGCGTAACGAACGACGCTGTCGAACTCGTCACCATGCATTACCAGGAGCCGGCGGCCGTCCACCGTGGTATGCTCGGCATCCTTGCGCAGCTTCACGCCGGCGACTTCCAAGCCGAGCGGCAGCCAGGCGCGGAACATCTCGTCGTGGTTGCCCGGAATGTAGGTGATTTGCGTGCCGGAACGCGCCTTTTTCAGAACGAGACGGATCACCTCGTCATGCGAGGCATCCCAATACCAGGATTTCCGCAGCCGCCAGCCGTCGACGATATCGCCGACGAGATAAAGGTAGTCGCTGCTGCTTTGCCGCAAGAAATCGGCAAGGAAATCGCTGCGGCAATCTCGGGTTCCAAGATGCACATCGGAGATAAAGATGGCTCGGTAGCGGTAGGTTGGCCGGTTAGCTTCGATTGAGGCGTTCATGAGGGCCGCACCTGCTTCCCGGAATACTCATCGTACATGGTCTGCTCATAGGCGGCAGTCCCGCGTCGTGTCAGTTAAGATTAGATGACGGGCGCTGAACACAGGACTTGGACTGGAACGTCACGAAACTGACCCCAGTCTGTCATTCGAACGCAATGGCAACCTGGCCAGGGTGCCCGATCATGTCGACTCGGCTTTCCCGTCCTCCCCCACCCATCGTGATCTTCAACCCCACGGCGGGCCGTCGACGCGCGCATGCCTTGTGGCAGGTACTCGACGTCATGTCGGCCAATGGCATGCGGATGGAACTGGCCGAGACGCATTGGGCGGGGCACGCGACCGAGCTGGCGCGTGACGCAGCCGCTGCCGGAACCAGGCTGATCGTCGCGGCGGGCGGCGACGGCACGATCGCCGAAGTCGCCAACGGGCTTGCCGGCAGCGGCGCCCATCTCGGGGTGATCCCGTTGGGCACCGCCAACGTCCTGGCCCACGAACTCGCGCTGCCGTTCAGTCCACGTGCCGTCGCGGCCGCACTGGCATTTGGACGCACCTGTATGCTGTGGCCCGGCATCGCCCAAGGGCCGGCCATAAAGCGGTTGTTCGTGCAGATGCTCGGAGTCGGGCTGGATGCCCAGGTCGTGCACGGCATCAGCCCGTCGCTGAAGCGGTTCCTGGGGAAGGGCGCCTATGTCGCGCAGACCGTCCGCGAGATGGGGCGCTATCGCTATCCCCGGCTCCGGCTGCGGCTGGACGGCGCCGAGACCGAGGCGGCCAGCGTGATCGTCAGCAAGGGCCGGTTGTATGCCGGCCGGTTCATACTGGCGCCGGGGGCGGATGCCTGCCAGCCAGGGTTCAGCGTGGCCCTGTTCGAGCGCTATGGGACGGCGGCGGCGCTGATGTACGGTGCCGCCCTGCCGCTCAACCTGCTGCCCCGCATGCCCGGTCTGCAGATCCGGACGGCGATGGCGGTGGAGATCCTGGGCAATGGCAGCGTCCCCGCCCAGGCCGATGGCGATCCCGCCGGTGAGACGCCGGTGTCCATCAGCAACGCACCCGTGCCGATCGCCGTCGTGGTAGGCTAGACCGCCCGAGCGGTGTTGCCTGTGCGGCCGGTTTCTCCTTCACTGCGACCGTCACGCGGCCCACGAGGAAACAGCATGCCTTTTGCCCTACGAGACGGTGTACGCCTGTATTGGCGCGCCGACGGTCACCCCGATCGTCCCGTTCTGCTGCTGCTGAACTCGGTTGGCGCCGACCATGCGATGTGGAGCGGCGTGGTGCGTGCGCTCTCCGGGCGGTTCCGGCTGCTGCGGATGGACGCCCGCGGCCACGGCGCCTCCGACGTTCCCCCGGGCGACTACACGATGCAGGATCTGGCCCTGGACGCACTGGCGGTGCTGGACGCGGCTGGAGCACCCAAGGCCGCGGTGGCCGGCGTGTCGCTGGGCGGCATGACGGCGATGCAGCTTGCCGTAACGGCGCCGGACCGGCTGACGGCGATCGCGATCTGCAACAGCACCGCCGACATCCCCGCGCAGTCCTGGCACGACCGGGCGGCGGCGATCCGGTCGGGCGGCACGGCTGCCATGGCCGATGCGATCATGGCGCGCTGGTTCCCGCCGGCGGTGCGCGCGGCCAACCCGCCCTATCTCGCCACCGCCCGCGCGACGTTCGAGGCACTGGACAAGCAGGGCTATGCCGGTTGCTGCATGGCCATTGCCGGCCTGGACGTGAAGGACAAGCTGCCGGGCATCACCACTCCCACTCTGGTCGTGGCCGGGTCGCTGGACGAGGCGACCCCGCCCGCCACCGGCTCCGAGCCGATCGCGGCCGCCATTCCCGGCGCCAAGCTGGTCAGCCTGCCGACCGGCCACATTTCCGCCCTGGAACGGCCGGACGCACTGGCCGCGCTGCTGGCCGACTTCTTTCTGCCCGGCGAGGCAGGCGACTTGGAGGCGGGTCGCGACGCCCTGTTCGACGCCGGCATCAACAATCGCCGCGCCGTCCTGGGCGACGCCTGGGTGGACCGCGCGCTCGCAAAAAAGGGCGGGTTCGCCTGGGAATTCCAGCAATTCATCACCCGCTTCGCCTGGAGCGAGGTGTGGGGCCGCCCGGGGCTCGACCACCGGACCCGGCGTATCATCGTGCTGGCCATCACGACGGCGCTCGGACGCTGGGAGGAATTCCGCCTGCATACACGCGCAGCCCTGGAACAGAAGGGCCTGACCGAGGAGGAAGTGCGCGAGGTGCTGATCCAGTCCGCGATCTATGCCGGGGTACCTGCCGCCAATACTGCGTTCGCAATCACCGAAGAGATCATTACAGCAATGCGGCCGGAGTGACAGACGCGACCACGGCAGGTAAGCCGCCCGCCATGAGTGCAATCGAGACGACGTCGGAAACCAGCGCACCGAACAGCAGCGGGAGCGCCTCGGCACCGGCCAAACCAGCGTATCCACCCCCCGCGGCGAGCCCCACCCAGGAAGGGCCGCGCGGGATCCGCTACGATTTCAACCTCGGCTGCCGGGTGGTGCTGCCGCCACAGGACGAAGATCGTCAGTGGCGTGTCAGGCTGCGCGATTTGGGTTCGGGCAACACGCTGTTCGAGACCACGCTGAAGCAAGGCTTCATCAACAGCAGCAAGCGCTGGTTCGTCCGTTTCCGCATCGAGGTCTGGAGCGGCGAGGACCTCGTCCTGCAACACGACTACGATGCGCGCGGCCGCCCCGTGTTGATCCAGTTCCCGATCGGCACTTTGGGCGACACCATGGGCTGGTTCCCCTACGCCGCCCGCTTCGCCAGCGTGCACGGCTGCAAGCTGACCTGCGCGATGTCCGCGCTGATCATCCCCCTGTTCAAGGACGCCTATCCGCACATCACCTTCGTCACCCACGAGGAGGTCAAGCCCGAGGTGTTCTACGCCACCTACTGCCTGGGCCTGTTCTTCGACGACACCGACACGGTGTGGCAGCCGACCGATTTCCGCATGGTGGGCTTGCACCGTACCGCCGGCTACATTCTCGGCGTCGACCCGGCGGAGGAAGCCCCCACCCTGGCCCTGCCCGATGAGAGCCGGCCCATCGCCGAGCCCTATGTCTGCATCGGCGTGCAAAGCTCCAGCGGTTGCAAATACTGGAACAACCCGAGCGGCTGGCGCGCCGTGGTGCTGCGGCTGAAGGAGCGCGGCTACCGTGTGATCTGCATCGACCAAAAGCCGGTTCACGGCACCGGGCTGTTCTGGACCCACATCCCGAACGGCGCCGAGGACCAGACGGGCGACCACCCGCTTGCGGAACGCGCCCGATGGCTCCGTCACGCCGACGGTTTCGTCGGCCTGTCCAGCGGCCTCGCCTGGCTGGCCTGGGCGGCCGGCACCAAGGTGCTGATGATCAGCGGCTTCACCCACCCCACCAACGAGTTCGCGACCCCATGGCGCGTGCACAACTGGCACGCCTGCAACAGTTGTTGGAACGATCCCAAGCTGCGCTTCGACCACAAGGACTTCCTGTGGTGCCCCCGCCAGGCCGGCACGCCGCGCCAGTTCGAATGCACCCGGCTGATCACCACCGAGCACGTGCTCGCCACGCTCGACCAAATGCTCCCCGCATGAGCCTCTACTTCTCCCTCGCCCGTCCTTCACGGGAGAGGGCCGGGGTGAGGGCTGCTTCGCTACTGACACCGAGTATGGGGCGGCAGTCGCACCCTCACCCCGGCCCTCTCCCGCCCGCGGGAGAGGGAGAAGAAAGCAATTTGAGATGCTGACCCTCTACCCGGCCATCGACCTCAAGGACGGTGCCTGCGTCCGCCTCCGCCGCGGCGAGATGGACGACGCCACCGTTTACTCCGACGACCCCGCCGCCCAGGCCCGCGCGTGGCAGGATTCCGGCTGCCGCTGGCTCCACGTCGTCGACCTCAACGGCGCGTTCGCCGGCCAGGCCGTGAACGCGTCCGCCGTCGCCGCGATCCTCGTCGCTGCCACCGTGCCGGTCCAACTCGGCGGCGGTATCCGCGACATGGCAGGCGTGGAGCGTTGGCTCGAAGCAGGGGTGCGCCGCGTCATCCTCGGCAGCGCTGCCGTGCGGGACCCGGCTTTGGTCCGCGACGCCTGCCGCCGTTTCCCCGGCCAAGTCGCCGTCGGCATCGACGCCCGCGACGGCTTTGTTGCCACCGACGGCTGGGCCGCAACCTCCACCCTCTCCGCGCCCGACTTGGCCGCCCGCTTCGCCGACGCCGGCGTGGCCGCGATCATCTACACCGACATCGGACGCGATGGCATGCTGGGCGGCCTGAACCTGCAGCAAACCGCCGACCTCGCGACCGCCAGCGCGATCCCCGTGATTGCCAGCGGCGGCGTCGGCAGCCTGGACGATCTGCGGGCTTTGCAAGCGCTGCATCACCCCAACATCGAGGGCGTGATCGTAGGCCGCGCCCTGTATGACGGCCGGGTTGACCCGGCGGCTGCTCTGGCGTTGCTTGACGGCTGAAAAACCCGCCGCCCGTCAGGGCTGGACGGAGATGGGGAACAAACCATGCTGAACAGCTTCCGGGGCCTGGATTTCGACCTCGGCGAGACCACCGACGCCCTACGCGACCTGGTCGCCGGGTTTGCCGCCGACGAGATCGCCCCGCGCGCCGCCGCGATCGATCGGGAGAACGAATTCCCCGCCGATCTATGGCGCAAGTTCGGCGCATTGGGCGTACTCGGCATCACCGCGTCCGACGAGTATGGCGGCGCCGCCATGGGCTACCTCGATCACTGCGTCGCCATGGAGGAGATCAGCCGCGCCTCTGCCTCCGTCGGCCTGTCCTACGGTGCGCATTCCAATCTCTGCGTGAACCAGATCAGTCGCAACGGCAATGCCGAGCAGAAGGCCCGCTATCTCCCGAAGCTGATCAGCGGCGAGCATGTCGGCGCGCTGGCGATGAGCGAGCCGGGCGCCGGGTCGGATGTCGTGGGCATGCGGACGAAGGCGGAGAAGCGCGGTGACCGCTGGGTGCTGAACGGCAGCAAGATGTGGATCACCAACGGCCCGAACGCGGACACGCTGGTGGTGTACGCCAAGACCGATCCGAGTGCCGGTTCGCGCGGGATCACGGCGTTCCTGATCGAGCGCGGCTTCAAGGGCTTCAGCACGGCGCAAAAGCTCGACAAGCTCGGCATGCGCGGCAGCAACACGTGCGAGTTGGTGTTCCAGGATTGCGAAGTGCCGGAGGAGAACGTGCTCGGCTCGCTCGGCCGCGGCGTGAACGTGCTGATGAGCGGCCTGGATTACGAGCGCGCGGTGTTGGCTGCCGGGCCGCTCGGCATCATGCAGGCCTGCATGGACGTCGTTCTGCCCTATGTGCACGAGCGCAAGCAGTTCGGCCAGGCGATCGGCGAGTTCCAGCTGATGCAGGGCAAGATCGCCGACATGTACACGACGATGAACGCCAGCCGCGCCTACGTGTATGCGGTGGCGAAGGCGTGCGACCGCGGCCAGACCACGCGCAAGGACGCCGCCGGCGCGATCCTGTATGCGGCCGAGAAAGCGACGTGGATGGCGCTGGAAGCGATCCAAGCGCTCGGCGGCAACGGCTATATCAACGACTATCCCACGGGACGGTTGTTGCGAGATGCCAAGCTCTACGAGATCGGCGCCGGCACCAGCGAAATCCGCCGCATGCTCATCGGCCGAGAACTCTTCCTGGAAACCGCATAATGAACCCTTCGCTTCTCCCTCTCCCCTTGAGGGAGAGGGTCGGGGTGAGGGGTAAGCCCAAGGCACACATCATGCGCGTGGAACCCCTCCCCCCAACCCCCTTCCTCAAGGGGAGGGGGAGATAAGATGCCCACACTCCAATCCGCGCTAGATCTCCGCTCCCCCGACGCCCGAGCTAGCGCCGATGCCATGTCCGCCCTGGTTGCCGATTTGCGCCAAGTTGCCGGCACCGTGCGCGAAGGCGGCGGCGAAGTGTCGCGCAAGCGCCATCTCGCCCGCGGCAAGCTGCTCCCGCGCGATCGCATCCGGGCCCTGATCGACCCGGCGTCCGCGTTCCTCGAAGTCGGCCAACTCGCGGCCCACGGCCTTTACAACGGCGAGGTCCCCTCCGCCGGGATCATCACCGGCATTGGCCGGGTCGCCGGGCGCGAGTGCATGGTGGTCGCCAACGACGCCACGGTGAAAGGCGGATCCTATTTCCCGCTCACGGTGAAGAAGCATCTGCGCGCGCAGGAAATCGCACTGCAGAACCGGCTGCCCTGCGTCTACCTGGTGGATAGCGGCGGCGCCAACCTGCCGAACCAGGACGAGGTGTTCCCGGATCGCGACCATTTCGGCCGCATCTTCTACAACCAGGCCCAGATGTCCGCGGCGGGGATCGCCCAGGTGGCCGTGGTCATGGGGTCCTGCACCGCAGGCGGCGCCTACGTCCCCGCCATGTGCGACGAGAGCATCATCGTCCGCAACCAGGGCACCATCTTCCTGGCCGGGCCACCGTTGGTGAAAGCCGCCACGGGGGAAATCGTCACCGCCGAAGACCTAGGCGGAGCCGACGTGCACAGCCGCGTGTCCGGCGTCACCGACCACTATGCCGAGAACGATGCCCACGCGCTCGGCATCGCGCGCCGGATCGTGGCGTCGCTGAATACGGTGAAGCGGCCGGACGTGGCGCTGCGCACGCCGCTCCCGCCGCGCTTCGATCCGAAGGAGCTGTATTCCGTCATCCCGACCGACACGCGCCGCCCGTTCGACATCCGCGAGGTGATCGCCCGAATCGTCGACGACAGCGAGTTCGACGAGTTCAAGCGGCTGTATGGTGCGACGCTGGTGACCGGGTTCGCCCATGTTTGGGGTTACCCCGTCGGCATCGTCGCCAACAACGGTATTCTATTTTCGGAGAGCGCGCAGAAAGGCGCCCATTTCATCGAACTCTGCGCCCAGCGTGGCATCCCGCTGGTGTTCCTGCAGAACATTGCCGGGTTCATGGTCGGCCGAAAGTACGAGGCGGGCGGCATCGCCAAGGATGGCGCCAAGATGGTGACCGCCGTCGCCACCGCCGCCGTGCCGAAATTCACCATCGTCATCGGCGGCAGTTTTGGCGCGGGCAATTACGGCATGTGCGGACGCGCCTACTCGCCGCGCTTCCTCTGGATGTGGCCGAACGCCCGCATCGGCGTCATGGGGGGCGAGCAGGCCGCATCGGTCATGGCCACCATCCGCCGCGATGCGGTCGAGGCCAAGGGCGGGGCGTGGTCACCCGAGGAGGAAGACGCGTTCAAGGCACCGATCCGCGCCCAGTACGAGACTCAGGGGCATCCTTATTACTCCTCCGCCCGGCTATGGGACGATGGGGTGATCGACCCGGCGGACACGCGCCGCGTTCTGGCACTCGGTTTGTCGGCCAGCCTTAACGCGCCGATCCCGCAAACCCGCTTCGGCCTGTTCCGGATGTGATGGGCATGTTCCGCAAGATGCTGATCGCCAACCGCGGCGAGATCGCGTGCCGCGTCATCACCACGGCGCGCCGCATGGGGATCGCGACCGTGGCTGTTTATTCGGACGCGGACGCCAACGCCCGGCACGTCCACATGGCGGACGAGGCCTGGCCGATCGGTCCGGCGCCTGCCCGGGACAGCTATCTACGGGCCGACACGATCCTGGATGTGGCGAAGCGGTCGGGGGCGCAGGCGGTGCACCCCGGCTATGGCTTCCTGTCGGAAAATGCCGAGTTCGCCCAGGCCTGCGCCGAGGCCGGGCTGGTGTTCATCGGGCCGCCCGCGGCTGCCATCCGTGCCATGGGCTCGAAGGCTGCGGCCAAGGCGCTGATGGCGCGGGCTGGCGTGCCTTCGGTGCCAGGCTATCACGGCGACAACCAGGACCCGGCTTTGCTGCATGCCGAGGCAGTGAGCATCGGCTTTCCTGTGCTCATCAAGGCCAGCGCCGGCGGCGGCGGCAAAGGGATGCGCGTCGTGACCGAGGCAAACGCATTCGGAGCGGCTTTGGACGGGGCTAAGCGCGAAGCCGCAGCCTCATTCGGCGACGACCGCGTTCTGGTCGAGAAATACCTGACGGCGCCGCGCCACATCGAGATCCAGGTGTTCGCCGACACGCACGGCAACGCCATCTCGTTGTTCGAGCGCGACTGCTCCGTCCAGCGCCGGCACCAGAAGGTGCTGGAGGAGGCGCCCGCCCCCGGCATGGACCCGGCCCGGCGCCTGGCCATGGGCGATGCGGCCGTCGCAGCGGCCCGCGCGGTCGGCTATGTCGGCGCCGGCACCGTGGAGTTCATCGCGGAGGCGGGCGAATTCTACTTCATGGAGATGAACACCCGCCTGCAGGTCGAGCATCCGGTGACGGAGGCGATCACCGGCCAGGACCTGGTGGAGTGGCAGCTTCGCGTCGCCGCCGGCGAGCCGCTTCCCAGCCTTTCGCCCACCATCACGGGCCACGCGATCGAGGCCCGCATCTATGCCGAAGACCCGGCGCGCGACTTCCTGCCGTCTGTCGGCACGCTGGTTCACCTGCGCCAACCCTTGGAACGCGCCGGCGTGCGCGTGGACACGGGCGTGCGGCAGGGCGACACGATCACGCCCAGCTACGATCCGATGATTGCCAAGCTCATCGTGCACGGCACCGACCGGGCGGACGCATTGGGGCGCATGTCGGCCGCATTGGACGACTACGAAGTGGTGGGCGTGCAGACCAATCTCGGCCTGCTACGCGCCGTGGTTGCGCACCCGGCGTTCGCCAGCGGCGTGTTCGACACCGGGTTCATCGGCCGGCATCCCGAGGTGCTGGCCGCGCCACCGGCAGACCTCGATCAAGCGGTGTGGGCCGCTGCCAGTCTGTTCGTGCTGAACGAGGGGCAAGGCGCAGCCTACGCCGCCGACCCGCACTCGCCATGGGCGCAACTGGATGCGTGGCGCATGAACGGTGATGGTTATCAGGATCTGCATTTCGTTGCCGCTGACGTGGCCGTTACGGTGCGGGCGCATATCGGTGCGCTGACCCGGCTGGATGGGCCGGGAGGCAGCGTGGATGCATCTTGGGCGGACGACATGCTTCGCTTGAATGGGGTGGTTCGCCCCGTTCGTGTCGTGCGGAGTGGCGATCAGCTCACCGTATTCGTGGCCGGCGTCGGCCAAGTTCTGCGCCATGTCGACCCGCTTGCCGCGCCGGGTGGCGAGACGGCGGGGACGGGCCGGGTCGCGGCGCCGATCCCGGGCCGTGTCACGCGCGTGCTGGTTGTATCGGGCGATACCGTGGCCAAGGGCGCGGCGCTGATCGTTGTGGAGGCGATGAAGACGGAGATCACGCTGAGCGCGCCGGCGGAGGGGGTCGTGGATAGCATCCGGGCCGCTGTCGGCGAGATGGTGGATGAGGGTGTCGAACTGGTGACGTTCCGGTAGAAGAAAGGCGGCCGGGTAGAAGAAAGGCGGCCGGGCTATCCTGCCACAGCCAGGCGCCAATCGCCCCTAGAGCTTCAAAGGCGGTGCCACTGCGAAGCGGCGAACGCGCGGGCCAGACTGAGAGAACAGAGGCTTGTTGTCGGTCGGCATCGCCTCGGAGCCTCGCACCACGGGATCGGGGGAGTGCGCGATGCCGGTGAAGCTGGCGGCCATTTCCTCGAGATCGATCGGGTTGTGACGCTCCAGGATGGCCATCACGGGCTCAAAGTCATTGTCCGGGACCGTCGTCACAGTGACCACGTTGCCACCGTTGTGCAGGGCCTGGTCATACACGGCGTGCTCCGTGCTGTGGCCGCCGAACATGCGCGCCCAGAAACCGACATGCTCCTGCTCGTCCGCGGGCGGAGGGGCCGGGGCGGGTTCCGGCATATCGGCCTTGGTGTGGCGGTGGATCGCCGATTCCGGCACGTGCGCGGCCAGCATCTCGGCCACGGCGTGTTCGGCGTCTTCGTCCGTTTCGTAGATAGCAACGATGACTTCCGTGAACATGGTCGGCTTCCTGAAATGCAGTCGGTTTGGGACTTGGGCCGGAGAGCCCGGTATCAGGTCGGGCACGCCGGTGACGTGCGTTCGGCAACTGGCCCGGTCGTGCCGGGTTCTACCGTGATCGAGGGAGATGATCCATGGGGTCGACCGTAGAGACCGCTTGTCACTGAACCGCCGGGGCGTGCTTGGCACGGCCGCCGCACTCGCCGTCGCGGGCTGCTCCCCCGTTACGGTTTTGAACACACTCGCCCCATCCCGGCTGGTTGCCGATGGCGTGGCCTATGGCGAGGGAGAGCGGCGCAAGCTCGACATCTATGCGCCGGCCGGGGCGGGGCCGTTTCCGGTGCTCGTTTTCCTGTATGGCGGCGCATGGGACAGTGGCAGCCGTGCCATCTACCGCTTCCTGGGTGGGGCGTTCGCCAGTCACGGACTGGTGACCGTGATCCCGGATTACCGGCTCTATCCCGAGGTGAAATTCCCCTCCTTCCTGCAGGATTGTGCCGCCGCCGTGCGCTGGACGCGGGACAATATCGGTCGTTACGGCGGGGATGCGGGGCCGTTCTTTCTGATGGGCCACTCGGCCGGCGCCTATAACGCAGCGATGCTCGGGCTGGACGGCGAGTGGCTGGGCCAGGTGGGCATGGCGCGGGCGAACCTGCGCGGCGTGATCGGCGTGTCCGGCCCGTACGATTTCGTCCCGGACACCGACGCGCTGCGGGATATCTTCGGTCCCCCGGACCACTACCCGCAAACCCAGCCGATCAATTTCGTGGACGGGCACGCCCCGCCGATGCTGCTGCTGACCGGCACTGCCGACACCACGGTGAAGCCCGGCAACACCACCCGCCTGGCGGACCGCATCCGCGAGAAGGGCGGCTTCGTGGAGGCGCGCTACTACGAGGGCATCGACCACATCGAGATCATCGGCGCGGTCGGCACCCCGCTGCACTTCCTGGCACCGACCCTGCGCGACAGCCTGGCGTTCATGGGGCGCCCCTCGTCTATGGAGAGCGGTGGGTGAACGCCGCGCCATCGAACCCGTCCGGCAGCACGCCGCGCGGGCGGATCAGGTCGTACGGCGCCACGGGAAGGTAGCGGCCGCTGCCGGGCGCCGCTGTCACGACGCCGTTCCGCATCACCACGTCGCCGCGCCGGATGGTGGCAACTGGCCAGCCGGTAACCTCCATCCCCTCGTAGGGCGTGTAGTCGATCGCGTGCTGCATGAGCGCATTGGTCAGCACCGTACGACGCGCCGGATCCCACAGCACCAGGTCGGCATCGGCTCCCGGTGCGATGCGGCCCTTCGCGTGCAAACCGAACAACGCGGCGGGCTCGGTCGCGGTGAGGCGGACGAAGTCGCTGGCGGTGATGTGCCCGGCCGCGACACCCAGGCTCCAGAGCAGCGGCAGGCGCGCGGCCAGCCCGGGGACGCCGTTCGGGATATCGCGGAACGGCACGTCGTCCCCCGCGACGCGTTTGCCGCGGGGTCCGTCATAGCTCCAGCCGCTGTGGTCGGAGCTGACGATGGTGAGCGTGCGCTGCCGGATCGCTTGCCACAATCCGGCGGCGGCCTCGGGGCCGCGTGGGGCCGGGCTGCACATGAACTTCGCGCCTTCGAAGCCGGGCCGGTCCATGTCGGCGGCGGTGAGCGTGAAGTATTGCGGGCAGGTCTCGCCCCAGACCTTCACGCCGCGCGCCTGGGCGCGGGCGATTTCCTCGGCGGCCTCCATGCAGGAGACGTGGAAGACCTCGATCGGCGTGTCGACCAGTTCGGCCAATGCGATGGCGCGGTGCGTCGCCTCCCGTTCCACGACCGAGGGGCGGGACCAGGCGTGGTATTTCGGCGCGGTCCGGCCATCGGCGAGCAGGGCGGCGGTGCGCCAGGCGATGGCGTCGTAATTCTCGCAATGCACCGTGACCAGGCAGCCGAGCCGGCGCGCGGCGGCGAGCACGGCCAGGTATTGGCGGTCGTCCAGATGCAGCGGATCGTAGGTCAGGAAGACCTTGAGGCTGCGCACGCCGGCGGCCACGATCTGCGGCAACTCGTCCACGATGACGGCGTCCGTCGGATCGGTAATGATCTGGTGAAACGCGTAATCCACCGCAGCCCCCGCCTCGGCCCGGCGGCGATACTCCGCCAGCGGCTCCAGCACGCCGCCGCCCTTGAACTGTGTTGAGAAGGTCACGACCGACGTCGTGCCGCCCGCCAGGGCAGCCCGGCTTCCCGTGGTGAAGGTCTCCTCGTCCGCCCCGCCGCCCTGTTGCAGCTGCTCGATATGGCAATGGCCGTCGACCCCGCCGGGCAGCACCAGCAGCCCGGCGGCGTCGAGCACCGGACCGCCGTCGAGGTGTTCCGCCAGGGCGGCGATGCGGCCGGCGCGGATGCCGACATCGGCCCGGAACTGGTCGGACGCGGTGACGACGGTGCCGCCGCGGATGATGAGGTCGTAGTCGGGCATGGCTTCCGTCCGGTCAGTGCCGAACGAGCTTAAGAGGGAATTTGGCGGCGGCAAGCGGCCCGCGACTCGGGCGCGATGGAGCCGCGACGCGTGCGGGGGACGGCCGTCACGACCTCGGCGGGGCGAAGAGCGGCGTTTTCGCCCCGTTAATCTCACCGGTCCATTGCCGAGAATCGGCCTAGTGGTCTTTCTTTCGAACGTGAAGCGGGTGCAATATCGCAGTTCTGCCGGAAATGAGCGCGTCTGAGGCTTGTTTGTGCGACGCGCACATGATTCCGTGGCCCCACGAATTGGACGGAGATTTTAGGCTATGGCAAAAAAGGTTACCGAAGCGAAGCCTGCCCCGAAGGCCAAGGCCCCGGCGAAAGCCCCGGCCAAGGCTGCCGGGAAGGCCCCACCGGCTCCGGTGAAGGCGGCGCCTCCCACCACAGTGACGCTGAAGCACCTCGCTGCCGGCCTGGTGGAGCGGAGCGAAATGGGCAAGAAAGAGGCGGACACCCTGGTCAACGGCGTGTTCTCCCAGCTGGTCGACCACTTGAAGGCGGGTGAGCGCGTCCGCATCGGTGGCCTCGGCATCATCGAGGTGAAGGATCGTCCGGCCCGCATGGGCCGCAACCCGGCGACGGGCGAGGCGATCCAGATCAAGGCCAGCAAGAAGATCGCGTTCCGGGCCGCCAAGGAACTCAAGGACGCCATCTAGCCGACCGTCGGGGGCTGCATCCGGGCGGTCGCAAGGCCGCCCCGATGACCTGACTTGCGGCCGCCCCTAGATACGGTGCCATGACGCAGAGCACCCCGTTCGCCGCCTTCGCCCAATCACTACGCCCGCAGCCGCCGCTCCGCGCGCGCATCACGGCGGCCACCCGCCGGCCCGAGGAACAATGTCTTCCGCCGCTGCTCGAAGCGGCCGCCATGACGGCGGCGGAGCTGGAGCGTACGCGCGTGCTGGCCACCACCCTGGTCACCAGCCTGCGAGCCAAGGGCGCGCGCGGTACGGTGGAGGGCCTGGTGCGCGAATACGACCTGTCCAGCCAGGAGGGCGTCGCGCTGATGTGCCTCGCCGAGGCGTTGCTGCGCATCCCCGATCGCGCCACCCGCGACGCATTGATCCGCGACAAGATCGGCGCCGGCGATTGGCGCGCCCATATCGGACACTCGCCGTCCCTGTTCGTGAACGCCGCAACCTGGGGCCTGGTGGTGACCGGCAAGCTGACGGCGACTGCGAACGAGACCGGGCTGGCCCAGGCGCTCACCCGGCTGATCGCGCGCGGCGGCGAGCCGCTGGTGCGGCGCGGCGTGGACATGGCCATGCGCATGATGGGCGAGCAGTTCGTCACCGGGCAGACGATCGAGGAGGCGCTTCGGAACAGCCGCCGGCTGGAGGCGGCTGGCTTCCGCTACTCCTACGACATGCTGGGGGAGGCGGCGACCACCGCGGAGGACGCCGCCCGCTATTACGGCGATTACGAGCGCGCCATCCACGCTATCGGACGGGCCTCCGACGGTCGCGGCGTGGTCGCCGGGCCGGGCATTTCGGTGAAGCTGTCGGCGCTGCACCCACGCTACAGTCGCCAGCAACGCGACCGGGTGATGGCCGAGTTGCTGCCCCGCCTGCAGGAATTGGCCCGGCTGGCGATGGGCTACGGCATCGGGCTGAACATCGACGCCGAGGAGTCGGAGCGGCTGGAGCTGTCGCTCGACCTGCTGGAGGCCCTGTGCACGGACCCGGCGTTCGCGGGTTGGGACGGCATCGGTTTCGTGGTGCAGGCCTATGGCAAGCGTGCGCCCTTCGTCATCGACTGGTTGATCGAACTGGCCCGGCGCAGTGGCCATCGCATCATGGTCCGCTTGGTCAAGGGCGCGTATTGGGACAGTGAGATCAAGCGCGCCCAGGTGGATGGGCTCGAGGGTTTCCCGGTCTACACCCGCAAGCTGCACACCGACGTGGCGTATCTGGCCTGTGCCCGCGCGATGCTGTCGGCACCCGACGCGGTGTTCCCGCAATTCGCGACGCACAACGCCTACACCGTCGCCGCGATCCACAGCATGGCCGGGGACGGATGGACGCCGGGCCAATACGAGTTCCAGTGCCTGCACGGCATGGGCGAGCCGCTGTACGAGGACGTGGTGGGGCACAACAAGCTGAACCGCCCCTGCCGCATCTACGCGCCGGTCGGCACCCACGAGACGTTGCTGGCCTACCTGGTGCGCCGGCTGTTGGAGAATGGGGCAAATACCTCGTTCGTGAACCGGATCCAGGATCCGGCGGTGCCCGTGGCGGAACTGGTGGCGGACCCGTTGGCTGCCGTTGCGGCGCGGTTGCCAGTTGGGGCGGCGCACCAGAGGATTGCATTGCCGCGCGATCTATTCGGGCCGGGCCGGGTGAATTCGGCCGGGCTGGATCTGGCGAACGAGCAGGTGTTGGCGTCGCTGGCCGCCACGTTGGTCCTCCCTCGCGCAGCGGGGGAGGGGGGCCACGCGCAGCGTGACGGAGGAGGCCCGCCGGCACGGCCAGTGTGCAACCCGGCCAACCCCGCAGACATCATTGGCCATAGTGTCGAACCCGATGCCGCCGCCGTCGACCACGCCCTGACCCAGGCTGTTCAAGCCGCTCCCGGCTGGCGCGACACGCCCCCCGCCGAACGCGCCGCCATTCTATTCCGGGCTGCCGACATGCTCGAAACCGATATGCCGCGCCTGATGGGACTGATCATTCGCGAGGCCGGCAAATCCTTCAGCAACGCGGTCGCCGAGGTGCGCGAGGCGGTGGATTTCCTCCGTTATTACGCGGCCGCGGTTCGCGACGGCTTCAGCAACGACACGCATCGCCCGCTCGGCGTCATCGTGTGCATCTCGCCCTGGAACTTCCCGCTCGCCATCTTCACTGGCCAGGTCGCCGCCGCCCTCGCCGCGGGCAACGCCGTGCTGGCCAAGCCGGCGGAGGAGACACCCCTGATCGCGGCCGAAGCCGTGCGCCTGCTACACGCGGCGGGCGTGCCGCCTGGTGTGCTTCAACTCCTGCCCGGCGATGGCGAAACCGGTGCGGCCCTGGTCGGCGATCCGCGCGTGTGCGGGGTGATGTTCACCGGATCCACCGATGTCGCCCGGCTGATCGCCCGCCAACTCGCTACCCGGCTGAACCCCGATGGCACTCCCGTGCCACTGATCGCCGAGACCGGCGGGCAGAACGCCATGCTGGTCGACTCCTCCGCCCTGGCCGAGCAGGTGGTCGCCGACGTGCTGGTGAGCGCCTTCGACAGCGCCGGACAGCGCTGCTCTGCCCTGCGCGTGCTCTGCCTGCAGGAGGACGTTGCGGACCGGGTGCTGACGATGGTGCGCGGCGCGGCCGCGGAACTGACCGTCGGTGACCCGGCGCATCTTGCAACCGATGTCGGCCCCGTCATTTCCGCCGAGGCGCGGGACGCCATTCTCGGCCATGTCGAGGCGATGCGTGCGGCTGGCCGACCAGTCCACGCGGCCGCCCTGCCGCCGGAGTGCAGACACGGCACGTTCGTTGCCCCCACGATCATCGAGCTCGGCAGCCTGGCGGAGTTGCAGCGCGAGGTGTTCGGCCCCGTCCTGCACGTCGTGCGCTTCCGGCGGGACGGCATGGATCGGATGATGGCTGCCATCAACGCCACCGGTTACGGGCTCACCTTCGGACTCCATACGCGGCTGGACGAGACCATCGCCCGCGTCACCGCGCAGTCGAATGCGGGCAACATCTACGTCAATCGCAACCTGATCGGCGCCGTCGTGGGGGTGCAGCCATTCGGCGGCCACGCGCTGTCGGGGACGGGACCAAAGGCGGGCGGGCCGTTGTATCTACGCCGCCTGCTCGCGGCCTGCCCGCAGTTCAGCCAGCCCGGCCAGCCCGGCCCGGCGTTCGGTGCCTGGCTGGCGTGGCTCGCCGAACAGGGCGTGGCGGAAGCGGGGTATGGCGAGGCCACGCCGGCGGGCATCGAACTCGAACTGCCGGGGCCGGTTGGCGAGCGCAACGTCTATCGCACGCAGGGCCGTGGCGTCGTGCGATGCGTGGCACCCGATCGTCAGTCCCTGATCCCGCAGGTCAGCGCCACGCTGGCAACCGGCAATCGCGCGCTGGTACCGCCGGGCATGCTGGCGGACCTGCCGGGCGCGCTGGCGGCCGATGTCATGGCCAGTGCCGGCCCGGCCGACGCAATACTGTTCGCCGGGACTGTGGCCGAGTTGATGGCGCTCAACGCCGCTTTGGCGACCTGCGGCGGACCGATCGTGTCCGTCACGACGGGCCGGGATGGCGTCTATCGGCTGGACAACCTGGTCCAGGAATGCGTGGTCAGCACCAACACGGCCGCCGCCGGGGGCAATGCTAGCCTGATGGCGATCGGTTGATGCCTGCTCATGGTCTAGGGTGGGCTTCAGCCCACCAGCCGCAGCAAAAGCGGTGGGCTGAAGCCCATCCTACTACGAGCTGACCAGCACGCCCTCGAGCATGGTGGCGACTTGGGCCACCAGCGTGTCCATCGTGAACGGTTTGCGCATCAGTTCGACGCCTGGTGCCAGCGCCGTGTCGTCGATCGCCGCACCGGCGTAGCCCGTGATGAGCAGAACGGGCAGCTGCGGATTTCGCTCCCGAGCCGCGTCCGCAAGTTGGCGCCCAGTCAGCCCCGGCAGACCGATATCGGTCAGGAGCAGATCGAAGTTGTTGCGTGATTGAACAATGGCAAGGCCCTTCGTGCCGTCCTCTGCCTCCAGCACGCGGCAACCGAGGTCGCTCAACGTCTCGGCGATGACCGCGCGCACTTTCTCCTCGTCCTCGACCAGCAGCACGGTGCCGCGGATCTGCTTGGTGGGCGCTCGAGTTGTCGATACCGGGTCGGCCGGCAGGAAGGCAGGCTGTGCGTGTCGCGGCAGATACAGGCGAACGGTGACACCCTCGCCCGGGGGGCTCTCCAGTTGCACGGCGCCGCCCGATTGCCGCACGAACCCGTAGATCTGCGACAGGCCGAGCCCGGTGCCGCGCCCGGCAGGCTTCGTCGTGAAGAACGGCTCGAATGCTCGTCCAAGCACGTCTGGTGGCATGCCGGTGCCGGTGTCCGTCACGATGATCTCGATATAATCGCCCGCCTCGAGTTCCGGATTGTTGGGCAGACTGTCCGCCTCGAGCCGCCGGTCTGCCAAGGTTATCGCTAGGGAGCCGCCGTCCGGCATGGCGTCCCGCGCATTGATCACGACGTTCAGCATCGCGCTCTGGAGCTGGTTTGGATCGCATCGGGCGTGCCAATCGCCCCCGCCGAGGTTCAGCACCAGCGGCACGTTGCGGCCCAGCGTCGTGGCCATCAGGTCCTTCATGCCGGCGATCAGATCGGCTGGCGAGACGTCGCGCGGCTGCAACGCTTGCCGCCGTGCGAAGGCGAGCATGCGGTGTGTGAGCGCCGCGGCCTGGTCGATGGACTGCCGCGACATCGCGAGATACTGCCCGGCCTCCTCGAAGCGCCCGGTTTTGATGCGGCGTTCGATCAGATCGAGCCCGCCGGAGATGCCTTGCAGCATATTGTTGAAGTCGTGTGCGATGCCGCCCGACAACTGGCCAACGGCGTCCATCCGCTGCGCCCGGTGCAGACGCTCTTCGCTGATCCGAAGCGCCTTTTCGGCTTTGCGGCGGGCCGAGATATCGAACAGGACGCAGACGATCCAGTTCGCCCCGCCCGGGTTCTCCAGCCGGACGGACACCAGCGTATCGAGGCTCGCACCGTCCTTGCGGGTGAAGCGCCGTTCCAGGTCGTGCAGTTCACCTTCTGCCTGGAGCCGCTCGAGAACGACCGGATCCCATCGCCCCTCGGTGAATTCCGAGATCGGGTGGCCGACGACGTCCCCCGCCTTGTAGCCGAGCAAGGCGAGCCAGCTATCCGATATGCCTGTGATGACGCCGGCCATGTTCAAAGTGCAGGTCGGCGCGGGGGAACGCTCGAAACTGGAGCGGTAGCGCGTGTCGCTCTCCTGCAGGGCCTTGATGGTCGTGTGAAGCTGGCTGGGAGAGGGAAGCGCCATCAAGGCCGGTCGCAACCACCACAAAGCGACGGCGGCGACGACGGCGAGGATCGCGGTGGCGATTTTTATGACCCCCTCCGTGTTGTCCGCCACCACCCACATGCTTGCGGCTTCGGACAGGTGTTCGGCTCCGCAGAGCAGGACGAAGGCGGCGAACAGCCAATGCAGGGGATGGAATATGAGCCCGCGCCGCCACGCCACGATCCCGAGGGTGGCCGGGATAGTGAAATACGCCAGCGCGAGCACGGCATCGGCAGCGGCATTCGTCCAGATCAGCTCTGGCGTCCAAGCTGGATACGGGACCTCCCGCAACTTCCCGGCCGGGGTGGGGAGCCAAAATGCGATCGACTCTAGCATAATCGAATGCCCCCACCTCTGGCCGCGTGCGGCCGCCGCGTCGGCTGGCCGCTGCTCGGTTGCAATCTGCCGCCCAGTGGATGTAAAAGTCGAGTACTATAGTATGACATGGTGAATTGAGTGTCTGGTCAGAACAGACCGCCGCTGGGCTTGCGGACGCAGGCATAGGTCCGTCCCGAGGTGAGGTTCGCCGGGCCGGTGACCTTGCTCACCTGGCCCGCCGGGCAGCGTCCGTCATCCACGAGCACGGATTGCCCATTGGCGATGTAGCCGGCGCCGGGTTCGCTGGTCAGCATGTCCGGCCCACATCCGGACAGGCAGAGCACGAGGGCGGCGAGCGCGATACGAAGAGGCATGGGGTTCGGACTTTCCTGCCGGTTGGCATGACTGGTTGAACACCCATTCTCACCAAAACACCCCACAGTGCCTACAGCGTTGATGACGGCCCGGCGGATTGCCGTTGCCAGGGTCTGGGTGCCTCCGGCGTTGGATTGCCTCGGTCCGGCCACGCCATTAGCTCGCAAACGATTTGCAACGGGCATGGTCTCTGCCAACATCGGGCAAACAAACAATATCCGGCCAAAAGGGCGTGCCGTGGCAGGAAACGTGATCGCTTTCAGAACGGGTGCGGCCAATGGGCACCGGCTGCGGTTCACCAGCGCCGAAAGGAAGATCGTGTCGGTGCTCGGTCATGTCCCCGGCTACGAAGTCTCGTTCGAGAGCGAGGACGGACTCACCGAAAGGGCGGTGATCAGCGGCAACGGCGGCAACTACACCTTGGTAGACCTGGTCCGCATCTCGCTCGTCCCCGGTGGCTTCAAGGTCGTGGATGGCTCTGCCCAGCCAGCCATCTTGTTCGAGAGTGTCGAAGAAGCGGTCATAACTGCGTGGCAGGCCGTGTGGCGGCGTATGGCGGCGTATGGGCTTCGCTAAAAGGCCGGGCAACGCCGGTGTTCGGCGGAGACGTTGATCACCACTCGCAGGCGCGCGCTGACGCCGGGACTACTCCATTCCCCATTTTCGCAACCGCATCACCGGTGTTTGTGCGCGCGCCGCCCGCTGTGCGGGGGGGAGCGCCAGCCACTCCTGCAACAGCCCGATCACCGCTCGGGTCGGCCGCGCCAGGTCCAGGGCGAGTGCCTCTTCCACGCCGTACCAGCGCAGCCCTTCCAGTTCGCCCGACCCGGCAAGGTCGCCACTGACCGCGTCGGCGTTGACGGTGAAGAATCGGGCATTGAACCGAACCGGGCTGTCGGGCGGCGTAATGGCCCGGCCGAGATAGTCGAAGCCCGACAGGTCGGGGGGCGTTCCCACGGTAAGCCCGGTCTCCTCCGCCAATTCGCGCGCGGCGGCAACGGCCAGGCCGTGGACGAGGCGGGGCTTGGCGGATTTGGCCAGCATGGCCGCGACATGGGCCGGCAGGGGGGCTGCGACAGCAGCGGTCGAATCCGCCCGGTCCACTGCCCCGCCGGGGAATACCAGGCGGTTGGGCATGAAGCGGTGGCCGGCGCCGCGCATCCCCATCAGCATCTCCGGCGCCATTCCGCGCAGCACGATCAGGCTGGATGCGTGCCGGGCCCGCACGGTGGCGATGCGGGCAGGGGCGGTCAGGGCGGTGTCGGACACGATTTATCCTTCATTTTCGACGAAGCCGTCCAGCCAGCGCAACGCCGCGCGCAAACCGGCCGCGGCGGCGGGAATTGGCCGTGCTTCACCAGCCCTGCATAGCTCAGCATAGCCAAGGATTGAACCCGTGCCGCCTCAAGGCGCGGCTGTTCGCCTGCCGTTCCGGGGCCGTTTGAACCGGAGTGTGCCTGTGCCGTTAGAAGGCTAAGGTGGAGACCTCCTCATGGCTGAAATCGTTCGACTGAATCCACACGACCCGATGCCCGAGGGAGGCCACTCCGTCATCGTGCTTCGCCGCTTCGACGAAGATGACCCCCACAAGGTCGTCGTCGAAGTCACGCTGACCCATCGTCACGGTCTGCCCGAACGCACCCGTCCCGCGCGCCCGAATGGCACGGCGATGGACCTCGAAGAGGCGGTCGAGGCGGCACGCCGGGTCGCCGACGAGGCCGGCATAGCAGCGGTGCAGGTGATCGATCGCACCGCCGGGCCGCGGGAGCGCGATATTCTGCAGCACGGCGGCGACCACAGTGTCCACATGGAACGGCTGGACGACGACGATCTCGAGGAAGGCGAACGCGGCCCGGACATGCGCGACAGGAACTGACGCAGGCGCGCCTGGCGACGCTGGTCCGGCAGGCAGCCCGGCTTGCGGCAGCCGGGCTGGCGCTCATGAGTGCTGTGCTGTGGTCCTTGCCGATGCTGGCCTCCGGCCTTCTGGCACTGCTGCAGTACGGTTTCGGCAGCTTATTCGTCGTCGGAGAAAGCGTGGCCGAAGCACTGCTTCGTTCGACCGGTGCCGACATCGCCGGGACCGTGCAACGGCTTCATGCTTCTCCCCTCTTGAATGCCGCGGAAGCTGCGGCCGGATTGCTGCTGGCGGCGGGCTGCGCGGGCTGCGTGGTCCGGCGTCCCGTGCCGGGCGCGCTGTTGGCAGCATTGTCGGCCGGCGAGGCCTGGTGGTATGGCATGCCTTTGATCACGGCCCTGCTGGCACCGGCCGCGATGTGCGGAATAGCCTCCGCGCGGGGTTGACGTTGCGGCTCTGACGGCTCATCTGCCGTCATACAGGACCAGAAGGGTCCCGTTTGTAGAACTGGCAGTGGGTCGGCATGTTCAGGCTCTCCAAGCTCACCGATTACGCGGTGGTGGTGCTCATCCGCCTGGCCGACAGCGAGGGGGTGCAAACCTCGCCGGGCGTTGCCCAGGCCACCGGCGTGCCCGAGCCCACGGTGGCGAAGGTGCTGAAGGCGCTGGCTGCCGCCGGTCTTGTCGCGTCGCAGCGTGGCGCACGGGGTGGCTACCGGCTCATGCGTCCGATCGCGAGCATCTCGGTTGCCGATGTGATCGTGGCCATCGACGGCCCGATCGCGATGACGGCCTGTGTCGAGGGCTCTGGCGCGTCGTGCGAGGCGTCGTGTAGCTGCCCGATACGCGGCCGGTGGGACCCTGTGAACGACGCTGTCCGCGATGCCCTGACCGGCATCACCCTGGCCGATATGGTCCCGCCGGCGCGACGCTATGCCGCGCCATCCCTTTCCCTTTCTGCCGAGTAGGACGCCCCGTATGGCCGCCGTCGCCGAAACACTCGATACCGTCCAGTCGCTGACCGATTCCGGCTACAAGTGGGGGTTCGAAACCGACATCGAGATGGATGTCGCCCCCAAGGGCCTGAGCGAAGACACCATCCGCATGATCTCCGCTCGCAAGGAGGAGCCCGAGTGGCTGCTCGCGTGGCGGCTGAAGGCCTATGCGTCGTGGCTTCAGATGGCGGAGCCGAACTGGGCCAAGGTCGGTTACCCGGCGATCGACTACCAGGGCATCCACTACTACGCCGCCCCCAAGAAAAAGGACGGCCCGCGCTCGCTGGACGAGGTCGATCCGGAGCTGCTCCGCACCTACGAGAAGCTCGGCATCCCCATCAAGGAGCAGGCGCTGCTGGCCGGCGTGATCGGTGCCGATGGCGAGGATACGGCCGAGCCCGGCCGTCAGATCGCGGTGGACGCGGTATTCGACAGCGTCTCGGTCGCGACCACGTTCCGCAAGAGCCTGTACGAGGCGGGCGTGATCTTCTGCCCGATCTCCGAGGCGGTGCACGACCATCCGGACCTGGTCCAGAAATATCTCGGCAGCGTGGTTCCGGCCGGTGACAACTTCTTTGCCGCGCTCAACAGCGCCGTGTTCACGGATGGCTCGTTCGTGTTCATCCCCAAGGGCGTGCGCTGCCCGATGGAGCTGTCCACCTATTTCCGCATCAATGCCAAGAACACCGGGCAGTTCGAGCGCACGCTGATCATCGCCGAGGAAGGCGCCAGCGTCTCCTACCTCGAGGGCTGCACGGCCCCGATGCGCGACGAAAACCAGCTTCATGCTGCCGTGGTGGAGCTGATCGCGCTGGACGATGCGTCGATCAAGTACAGCACGGTGCAGAACTGGTATCCGGGCGACGCGAACGGCAAGGGCGGCATCTACAACTTCGTCACCAAGCGCGCGGCTTGCCGCGGTGCGCGGTCGAAGGTGAGCTGGACGCAGGTGGAAACCGGGTCGGCGATCACCTGGAAGTATCCGTCGTGCATCCTGCAGGGCGAAGACAGTGTCGGCGAGTTCTACTCGGTGGCGTTGACCAACAACCGCCAGCAAGCCGACACCGGCACCAAGATGATCCACATCGGCAAGGGCAGCCGCTCGACCATCGTCAGCAAGGGCATCAGTGCCGGGCACTCGGACAATACGTATCGCGGCCTGGTGCGGATCCTGCCGAAGGCGGCCAACGCACGGAACTTCACCCAGTGCGACAGCCTGCTGATCGGTGACCAGTGCGGCGCGCACACGGTGCCGTATATCGAGAGCCGCAATGCGACTTCGCAGGTGGAGCACGAGGCGACCACCAGCAAGATCAACGACGACCAGCTGTTCTACTGCCGTCAGCGCGGGCTCAGCCAGGAGGACGCGGTGGGGTTGATCGTGAACGGGTTCTGCAAAGACGTGCTGAAGGAATTGCCGATGGAGTTCGCCGTGGAGGCGCAGAAGCTGCTCGCCATCTCGCTCGAGGGGTCGGTTGGCTGATGCTCGAGATCAAGGGACTGGCGGCGTCGCTGGATGCTGGCGAAGGTGTGGGCAAGGCGATCCTGAACGGGATCGACCTGGTCGTGCCGACCGGCGAAGTGCATGCGATCATGGGACCGAACGGCTCCGGTAAGAGCACGCTGAGCTACGTGCTGTCCGGACGTGCCGGATACGAAGTCACCGCGGGCTCGGCGAGCTTCGACGGCAAAGATCTGCTCGAGATGGAGCCGGAGGAGCGTGCGGCCGCAGGGCTGTTCCTCGCGTTCCAGTATCCCGTCGAACTGCCCGGTGTCGGTAATGCGAACTTCCTCCGCACCGCCTATAACGCCCAGGCTCGCGCCCGTGGCGAGCCGGAGTTGGACGCGATCAAATTCCTCCGTGTCGCACGCGAGGCCATGAAGCGTCTGGCGATGCCGGACGACATGTTGAAGCGCAACGTGAACGTCGGCTTCAGCGGCGGTGAGAAGAAGCGCAACGAGGTGCTGCAGATGGCAGTGCTGATGCCGAAGCTCGCCATCCTGGACGAGACCGATAGCGGCCTCGATATCGACGCGTTGAAGATCGTGGCCGATGGCGTGAATGCACTGCGCGGCCCGGCCTTCTCGGCCCTGGTGATCACCCACTACCAGCGCCTGCTGGACTACATCGTGCCGGATCGCGTGCATGTTCTGGCGGCTGGCCGGATCGTCCGTTCTGGCGGGCCGGAGCTCGCCAAGCAACTCGAGGCCGACGGCTACGCCCAGATCGTGGCGGAAGCGGCGTGAGCAGCATAGGGCGAGGCGAGGGGGCGCGATCCCTTCGGTGCGGGGCTGACGCACGATGAGCACGACGCTGCACCAAGGCGCCGAAGCCTTTTTGTCACGCTACGAAGGCTTACGCGCTCGGCTACCCGGCGATCAAGCGGCCCGTGATACCGCCGCGGCTGAATTCCGCCGTGCCGGCCTGCCGACCGTGCGCAACGAAGCATGGAAATACACCTCCCTGCGCGCCCTGGCCGAGAACGATTTCCGCGAGGCTCTCACCTCCGTCGAAGGAGGACTCCTGCCGGCTATCCCCGCCATGGATGCCCCGCGCATCGTGTTCGTCGACGGCCGCTTGCGCGAGGACATGTCCAATCCACCGGACACGCTCACCTTTCAGCGTTTCGCCGACGCCACTGAATTCGGCCCGCTGTCACGCCCGGACCAGCAGCCCGTCGTCGCGCTGAATACGATGCTGGCGGAAGACGGCGCGATCCTGTCCGTGGCTGCCGGTGTGGATGCTGGCACCGTCCTCCTGGTGAACCTGGCCGCCGAGACCGAGGGCCGCACGGTTGCCTTCCACCCGCGCCATTCCATCCGCCTCGGCGCCGGCGCGCGCTTGACGGTGTTGGAATTGTGCCTTGGCCGGGGCCGCTATCTCCACAACCCGGTGACCGAGATCGACGTCGCCGAAAGTGCCACGCTCACCCACATCCGGCTGCAGGACGAAGCGCCCGAGGCGTTCCACCTGGCGACGATCTACGCCGACATCGCGCGCGCCGGGTTCTACGATGCGTTCACGCTGACGCTCGGCGGGCGCACGTCTCGCGCCGAATTCCACGCGCGTCTGCGGGGGCCCGGGGCAACGGTGCACCTCAACGCGGCGCAGATGCTGGGCGGCAACCAGGTGGGCGACGTGACCACGGTCGTCGCCCACGATGCCCCGAATTGCTCCAGCCGGCAGGCGGTGAAGAACGTGCTGGCCGGGCGCTCCCGCGGCGTGTTCCAGGGCCGGATCGAGGTCGCGCGGGTGGCGCAGAAGACAGACGGCTACCAGATGAGCCAGGCGCTGCTGCTCTCTCCCGACGCCGAGATCGACTGCAAACCCGAGCTGCAGATCTACGCCGACGACGTGAAATGCAGCCACGGCGCCACGATTGGCGAGTTGGACACGGACCAGTTGTTTTATTTGCGCGCCCGCGGCATTCCGGAGGCCGAGGCTCGGTCGATGCTGGTCCGCGCTTTCCTGGATGACGCGCTCGAAGCCGTCACCCACCAGGCCGGCCGCGCGCTGCTGGAGCAGGCCGTCGAGGGCTGGTGGCAGCGCCAGGCACTCTAAGGGGATTGCTTATGGACATGATGGCTCCTGCCGTGTTGGACGTCGAGCGGATCCGGGCGCAGTTCCCGATCCTGCAGCAGTGCGTTCACGGCAAACCGCTGGTTTTCCTGGACAGCGCCGCTTCCGCCATGAAGCCGGACGCGGTGATCGACGCCATGTCCGACACGATGCGCACGCAATACGCCAACGTGCATCGCGGCCTGCATTGGATGAGCGAGCGCACCACCGATGCCTACGAGGGCACACGGGATGCGGTCGCGCGGCTGCTGAACGCGCCGTCGCGCGACGAGATCGTGTTCGCCAAGAACAGCACCGAGGCGATCAACCTGCTGGCGCACAGCTACGGCTCGCTGATGCAGCCGGGTCAAGCGGTGCTGATCTCCGAAATGGAGCACCACGCCAACCTGGTGCCGTGGCAGATGCTGCGGGATCGTGCCGGGATCGAGATGCGAGTTGCGCGCGTGACCGATGCGGGCGAGCTGGACTGGGCCGATTTTGAGGCCAAGCTGGCGGATGGCCGCGTTGGGCTAGTCGCGATAACGCACATGTCCAACGTGCTCGGCACCTATACTCCCGCTGCCCGAATCGCCGCAGCGGCCCACGCGGCGGGTGCGAAGGTGCTGTTCGACGGCAGCCAGGCGGTGGTACATCGCCGGGTCGACGTGCAGGCGTTGGATGCCGATTTCTACGTCTTCACCGGCCACAAGCTGTATGGCCCGACCGGCATCGGCGTGCTGTGGGGCCGCATGGAGCTGCTAGAGGCGATGCCCCCGTTCATGGGCGGCGGCGACATGATCGGCAGCGTCAGCTTCGAGCACAGCACCTGGGCGCACGTGCCGCACAAATTCGAAGCCGGCACGCCCCCCATCGTCGAAGCGATCGGACTGAAGCGCGCGATCGAATGGGTCGAGGCCATCGGCTACGACGCCATTGCAGCCCACGAGGCTGCGCTGACCGATCACGCCCTGACCCGGCTCGCCGGCGTAAAGGGACTACGCGTGCTCGGCCAGGCGCAGGACCGGGGCGGCGTGATCTCCTTCACGCTCGACGGCGCCCACGCGCACGACGTGGCGACTCTGCTGGACCGCAATGGCATCGCCGTTCGCGCCGGCAATCACTGCGCCGAACCGCTGATGCGTCGCCTGGGCGTGGACAGCACGGCACGGGCCAGCTTCGGGATCTACACGACGATCGGCGAGATCGACGTGTTGGCGGACACGCTGGATCGCGTGCGAGCGTTCTTCGAATGAGCGAGTTCGCCGACCTGCGCGATTTGTATCAGGAGGTCATCCTGGAACACAGCCGCCACCCGCGTCACCAGCACCGGCTCGATCCGTTCGATGGCGCCGCAAAGGGAGACAACCCGATGTGCGGGGACCGGGTGGAGGTGCGCGTGCGCCTCGACGACGGCCGGGTCGCCGAGGCTGGGTTCGAGGCACGCGGCTGCGCTATTAGCGTCGCGTCGGCCGATCTCATGGCCGAGGCGGTGGCGGGCCACTCGTCGGCCGAGATCCACGATTTGGCGCAGCGGTTCCGTGCTATGGTGCACAGCGGCGACTGCCCGGATTGCGCCGACATGGCTGCGTTGAAACCGCTTGCTGGCGTGCACGAATACAAGTCCCGGCTGAAATGCGCGACCCTACCATGGGACGCGCTTCTGGCCGCTCTGGAGAACACCGCTCATGGCTGAAGCGCATGGCGCCTGGACACCCGATGGCGTGACCGAGCCCGCCCCGAACGAAGACGCGGTGATCGCCGCGATCGGCACGGTGTATGACCCGGAAATTCCGGTGAACATCTACGAACTCGGCCTGATCTACGCCATCGACATCGGCGATGACGGCCGGGTGAAGGTTGAAATGACCTTGACCGCGCCCGGCTGCCCCTCGGCGCAAGAGTTGCCGGTGCAAGCGCGCGAGGCGATCATGGCCGTTCCCGGCGTGACGGATTGCGAGGTCGCAACCGTGTGGGATCCACCCTGGGACCCGAGCCGGATGACCGAGGAAGCCCGCCTGTCGTTGAATATGTTCTGACGCCGACCGATCTAGGACGCATCATGAGCCAGACCCAAACCACCCCGAAGCCCCGCCGCGCCCTGCCGCCGTTGATGACGATGACGGACGGCGCCGCCGAGCGCTTGGCAAAGCTGTATGCCGGCGGTCAGAAGGGCATGCTGCTGCGGATCGACGTCAGCACCAAGGGCTGCTCCGGCATGTCCTACAAGATGGAGTGGGTTGCCGAGCCCGGTCCTGGCGACGAGGTCGTCACCGATCACGGCTTGACGGTGCTGGTAGACCGTAAGGCCAGCCTGTTCCTGATCGGGACGATGATGGACTACGAGGTGAAGAACCTCACGAGCGGCTTCACGTTTATCAATCCGAACGAGAAGGGCCGGTGCGGGTGTGGCGAGAGCTTCCACGTCTAGTGCGTCGGCGCTGCTCACGACCCCTCTCCCCGGCCCTCTCCCGCAAGGGGAGAGGGAAAAGGAATTGTAGATGATCCGTGATGATCTCGAGGCAGCCATGCGGTCCAAGCTGCAGGGCTCTACACCGATCGACGCAACCATTCTGTTCGATCTCGGGTCGGACGGGTCGATTTATCTCGACGGTAAGTCCGTCCCGCCTTCCGTGAGCGACAGCGGCCCGACGGCAGATACGACGATCACGGTGTCCGCGTCCGACCTTAAGGACATGATGGCGGGCGATCTCAATCCCATGGAGGCATTCACGCTTGGCAAGCTTGAGGTCAGCGGCGACATGGGGCCGGCAATGAAGCTGGGCTCGCTGCTGGGCTGACCCGGCGGCGAGCCCGCGACATCACGCCCGCAGGCGGGCGATGTCGAGCAGGGTGTTAGCCTCGAGCTCCTTCTGGTCGAGCCGGTGTTTCACCAGGTCGCCGATGCTGACCATGCCGGCCAAGTCGCCGCCGTCCATAATCGGCAAGTGGCGGATCCGATGCTTGGTCATCAGCTGCATCGCATGCTCCACCGTGTCATCCGGACGACCGCTCACGATGGGTGAACTCATCAGCTCGCTCACCTTGAACTCGTAGGCCCGTGCGCCGCTCGTCGCGAGACGGTTGACCAGGTCACGCTCGGAAAACACGCCGATCGGCTTCAGCATCTGCTCCACGACGAGGGCGCCGATCTTGTGCTTGGCCAGCCGCTCGACCGCCTCGCGCACCGTTTCGTCGGGGCGGATCGTAATGACCTCGTGACCCTTGCCGCGCAAAACGTCTGAAATACGCATGTCAATCTCTCCCACACTGGCGAACGGCCCAAGGGCCGCCCCACAACTCGGCGGGCGCCGCAAGGCGTCCGTCATGACATCGGATAGATGGTGGGTCGCGCTCCCTGCAGCCACCCCGCCGACTCAATATGACGGCGCCCTCATCCCGCGGTCATGTCTCACGTTGTATGGCGGGATTGCCGCTCGAAGATGACCACGCTCTCCACCGCGGCAGACCAGAGGAACTGGTCCACCGGCGAGGCTTGCAACGCAACGTAGCCCGCCTGTTTCAACAGGCGGGCATCTTGCGCCAAGGCGGCAGGATTGCAGCTGACATAGATCACCCGCGGCGCGCCCGACGCGGCCACCGCCGCCATCTGCGGTCCGGCCCCGGCATAAGGCGGGTCCAGCACGATCGCCGCGGCCCCGGCCAGGTCCTTCACCGTCAGCGGCTGACGGGCCAGGTCGCGGTGGATCGCTTCGACACGCCGACCGGCGCTGGCCCGGCGCAGCGCGGCGTGGGCCGCCGGGTCACCTTCGTAGGCGACGACGCGGGCGTGCTCGGCGAGGGCGAAGGTCAGCGTTCCGCAGCCGGCATACAATTCGACGATGCGGGCGCGTGTGGTCAAGCGGGGCAGCCCCGCCAACACGGCGGCCGTGATGGCAGCTTCGCCCAGGTTGGAGGCCTGGAGGAACGCGCCGGGCGGTGGCGTGACCTCCACTCCGGCGAGGGCCGTCACCACGGGGCCGAGATGGGCGGCGGGTTCGGTCGGGCCCGTGTTGACCGCGGCGGAGATGCGGCACACGCCAGCGCTGCGTGCCATTGCAGTCAGGACGATCCGATCGGCGGCACTGAGTTCGGCATCTGTGCGGAGCAGCAGATCGATGCCGCTATCCAGCAAGTTCGCGAGAGCAGAGCCGGTGCGGCGCAAACCGGAGACGCCCGGGAGCACTTGGCGGAGCGCCCCGATCAATGCGGTGAGGCGCGGGTCCAGCACGAGGCAGGTGTGCAGGTCGATCACTTCTCGCCCGCGATGGCGATGAAGGCCTACTTTTATCACGCCGCCCTCTCGCGTGAGGGCCAGGTCGACCCGGCGGCGGCCACCCGGCGGGGTCCGGGCGAGCGCGGCTGTTGGTACGTCGGTGAACCCGGCGCGAAAAAGGCTGATCCGGAGTTGGTCGACTTTCCAGTCGGCGTAGGGGGCGTCTTGCCAGTGTTGCAACGTGCAGCCGCCGCACGCGCCGAAATGGGGGCAGGGGGCAGGTTGGCGATCGGGGGAGGCGGTGAGGATCTCCGCGGTGCCGGTCCAGCCCTTACCGCGCTTGGTGAGCTGTGTCGCGCGGACGACTTCACCTGGGAGCGTGTAGGGGAGGTACGCGGGATCGCCGTTCGGGAGCGCGGTCAGGCCGTCGCCGTCGGCGCCCAGTTGGCTGATTTCGAGTGTGTGACACCCCTCACCCCGACCCTCTCCCGCAAGGGGAGAGGGAGAAGGGAGCGGACCTAGGCGCCGAACGCGGATAGCCCGGTCTGCGCGCGGCCCAGGATCAAAGCGTGCACGTCGTGCGTGCCCTCGTAGGTGTTCACCGCCTCGAGGTTCATCACGTGACGGATCACATGGTACTCGTCGGCGATGCCGTTGCCGCCGTGCATGTCGCGGGCGTCACGGGCGATGGCCAAGGCCTTGCCGCAACTGTTGCGCTTGCACAGGCTGATCATCTCAGGCGCCGCACGGTGCTCCTCCATGAGCCGGCCCAGGCGCAGCACGCTTTGCAAACCGATGGTGATCTCGGTCTGCATGTCCGCGAGCTTCTTCTGGATCAGCTGCGTCGCGGCTAGCGGGCGGCCGAACATCATGCGCTGCAGCGTATAGTCGCGGGCGGCGTGCCAGCAGAACTCGGCGGCACCCAGGGCGCCCCAGGAGATGCCGTAGCGCGCGTTGTTCAGGCACGAGAACGGGCCACGCAGCCCCTTCACACCCGGCAGCATGTTCGCGGCAGGGACGAAGACGTCGTCCATCATGATCATGCCGGTCTTCGACGCGCGCAGGCTGAACTTGCCCTCGATCGCGGGGGCGGTCAGGCCCTTCATGCCCTTTTCCAGGATGAAGCCGCGGATCGTGCCGCTGTCGTCCTTCGCCCAAACCACGAACACATCGGCCAGCGGTGAGTTGGTGATCCAGGTCTTGGAACCGCTGACCAAATACCCGCCATCGACGCTCTTGGCGCGGGTGCGCATGCTGCCCGGGTCCGACCCGGCGTCCGGTTCGGTCAGCCCGAAGCAGCCGACGAAGGTGCCGTTCTGCAGTTTGGGTAGGAATTTCTGGCGCTGTTCCTCCGAGCCGAACGCCCAGATCGGATACATCACCAGGGAGGACTGCACGGAGAACGCGGACCGGTAGCCGCTATCGACCCGCTCCACTTCTCGTGCGATCAGGCCGTAGGCGACGTAGCCGACGCCGGCGCAGCCGTAGCCCTCGAGCGTCGCGCCCAGGAAGCCCATCTCGCCCATCTCGTTCATGATCTCGCGATCGAACGTCTCGTGCCGGTTGGCCATCAGCACGCGCGGCATGAGCTTGTCTTGGCAGTAGGCGCGAGCGGCATCGCGGATGGCGCGCTCGTCCTCGGTCAGTTGGTCGTCCAGCAGCAGCGCGTCGTCCCAGCTGAACGGGCCCATCGGACGGTTTTGCGGCGCGCCGCCGGGCGGCAGGTCCTGTTCCGGCTTGGCTTCGGCCGCTTCCGGCATGGGGATGGGGGTGGTGACGTTCATGCCGGGGTATCCTCCGTTTGGCGCGCTTGAGTTGCGCGGATGGGGGACCGTATCAGCATGAAGGCCGGCACGTCATCGCCAAAGCCCTGCACCGACGGCCCGAGATCATCGTCGCGGTAGCGGCCCTCGCGGCGCGGCGGACGCTCGCGGCTACGCTCGGCGGCTATCACGGGTGCCGGTTCGCGCACCGGCGGCTGTTCGCGCGGGCGGCGCTCGCGTGGGGCGCGGACGGGCACGGCCTCGGCCACCTCCTCCGTGATCACGGCTGGCTCGGCGCGCGGGGCGCGGGCACGGCGCGGGGCGGGCTCGGCCTTCTCGGCGGCGGGCTTGCGCTCCCGGGTCTTGGCGTCCGGCTTGGCCGCGGCGGTTCGGCCGCGGCCACGGCGCTTGCGGCCGTCGCCCTCGGCCCATTCCACCACGTCCAGCCCATCCACAGTCAGGCGGGGGATGGGCGCGCTGACCAGCTTCTCGATGGCTTCCACCGCCAAGCGGTCATCCGGACTCGCCAGGGTGAACGCGTGCCCCACCAGCCCGGCACGACCCGTGCGGCCGATGCGGTGCACGTAATCCTCGGCATGATGCGGGACGTCGAAGTTGAACACGTGGCTCAGGCCGCTGATGTCCACGCCGCGCGCCGCCACGTCGCTGCACACCAGCAGGCGCAATTCGTTCGCCTTGAACCGGGCCATGGTGGCGGTGCGCTCGGATTGCGACAGGTCGCCATGCAGGGCGCCGACGTCGAAGCCGTGCTTCTTCAGCGACTTGAACAGGATGTCCACTTCGGTCTTGCGGTTGCAGAAGATCAGCGCGTTCTGCACGTCCTCCGACCGGATCAGCCGGCGCAGTGCCTCGCGCTTGTCGGTCTCCGCGACCAGCGCCAGCCCGGCCACGATCGTGGTCGCCACCGAGGCGGGGCGCGACACGGTGATCAGCTTCGGATTCTGCAGGAAGGCGTCGGCCAGCCGCTTGATCTCCGGCGCCATGGTGGCGGAGAAGAACAGCGTCTGCCGGGTGCGGGGCAGCATCTGCACGATGCGCTCGACGTCGGGGATGAACCCCATGTCGAGCATCCGGTCCGCCTCGTCGATCACCAGGATGCGAGCGTCGGTCATCAGAAGGCCGCCGCGCTCGAACAAATCGATCAGCCGGCCCGGCGTCGCGATCAGCACATCGACGCCCTTCATCAGGGCGTCCTTCTGGTCGTTCATGCTCTCGCCGCCGATCAGCAGCGCGTGGTTCAGCTTCAGGTGCTTGCCGTACTGGACGAAGTTTTCCGCCACCTGCAAAGCGAGCTCGCGGGTGGGTTCCAGGATCAAGGAGCGCGGCATGCGAGCACGGGCGCGGCTACCTGCCAGGATGTCCATCAGCGGCAGGGTAAAGGAGGCGGTCTTCCCGGTGCCGGTTTGCGCCACGCCCAGCACGTCGCGGCCCTGCAGCACGATCGGGATCGCCTGCTCCTGGATCGGGGTCGGGTGCTTGTAGCCCATTTCGGCGATCGCCCGTAGCAGCGGCTCGGACAGGCCGAGATCGGCGAAAACGGCGAGCGGCGCCGGCTCGGGGATGGCTTCGTCTTCTTCCTGCACCAGGCCAGACGTGCCGCCGCCGACGTGCATCGAGTGGCCATTGTCCGTCGTGGGCGATCCCGACGACTCGGGCAGCTCCAACTCGGGCTGGGCCGGTATATCTTCCACCAGTGTGACGGGCGGGGACTCGTCACCCTGCACAGCAAGCTCGTCGGCTGGCGCGACGGCAGCGATGGGGGCAGCGTTGCCCTGTTCCGGAGGCGCATCCGCCTCAGGCTCGGGTTGTGAGGTGTGGTCCGCCTGAGCGGTGGTCATTTCGGTCAACAAGTGGTTCCGGTCGCCTGCAATTGTGCCGGCTAGGTCGCACCGGCCGAAAGCGCCATGTTGGCGCGGGCGCGCAGTCTGGCGCCTCAGGCGGGGATATCTTGCCCCACAGCCCGAAAGTCAAGGATTTACCGAAGGATGGATAAGCAACAGTTCGTTGCCGGGCGCGTAGGAGCAGCGGCGACACAGGGGTGCGACATGCCTGCAACGGACCAACCGTTACCGATCGAAGACTACGCTCTCATCGGCGACTGCAACACCTGTGCGCTGGTCGGGCGGAACGGCTCGATCGATTGGCTGTGCTGGCCGCGGTTCGACAGTGCGGCGTGCTTCGCGGCCTTGCTCGGCACGCCGAAGAACGGCCGCTGGCTGCTGACGCCAACGGCCGTCGTTGTTGGCAGCGACGTGACGATCACCCGGTCGTACCGCGATGGCGGGATGGTGTTGGAGACAGTGTTCACAACGCCTACCGGCACGGCCGCCGTGATCGACTTCATGGTTATGGGCACCCCCGGTTCGGCCCTGGTCCGGATTGTCGAGGGACGGTCTGGCGAGGTCCAATTCAACATGGATCTGGCGCTGCGTTTCGATTACGGCGACTCGGTCCCGTGGGTGACCCGCTACGAGGGCCGCCATGCCTTGGTTGCGAAGGCCGGGCCGGAACAGGTGGTGTTCCGCTCGATGGTGGAGTTCACCAGCGAGGACCTGCGAACCGTCACCCAGTTTACCGTCAGCAAGGGGCAGCGCTGCCCCTTCGTGCTGTCCCACGGCCCGTCGCATCTCCCAGCCCCGGCGGGGCTGGATGCCGAGTCGGCGTTGGCCCACACCGAACTGACATGGTCCGAATGGTCCGCCCGCTGCACGTACAAGGGCGAGCATTCCGAAGCCGTGATGACGTCGCTGCGGGTGCTCAAGGCGCTGACCTACAACCCCACCGGCGGCATTGCGGCGGCGGCAACGACGTCGTTGCCCGAGCAGTTGGGCGGCTCGCGCAACTGGGACTACCGCTATTGCTGGCTGCGGGACGCCACGCTGACGCTGTTCTCGCTGATGCACGCCGGCTATTTCGAGGAGGCTGGCGCGTGGCGTGACTGGCTGCACCGCAGCGTCGCCGGCAGTCCGGACCAGATCCAGATCATGTACGGCATCTCCGGCGAGCGCCGCCTGGCAGAGTGGGAGGTTCCCTGGCTGACCGGCTACCAAGGGGCCGCGCCCGTGCGTATCGGCAACGCCGCCTCGGAGCAGCTGCAGCTCGACGTGTTCGGCGAGATGATGGAGGCGCTGCACCAAGCCCGCAGCGGCGGCCTGGCCGACCCGATGGCGAGCTGGAAGCTGCAATGCGCCATCATCGACCACCTGGAGCAGATCTGGCAGGAGCCCGACGAGGGCATCTGGGAGACGCGCGGCGGCCGCAAGCACTTCACGTATTCCAAAGTCATGGCCTGGGTCGCCTTCGACCGTATGATCAAGGACGCCGAGGACCACAAATTGCCTGGCCCAGTCGACCGCTGGCGCGAAATCCGCGACCAGATCATGGATGAAGTTGTCAAACGTGGCTTCCACGCCGGCAAGAACAGCTTCACCCAGCATTTCGACACCGACGAGCTCGATGCCAGTCTGTTGCTAATCCCGCTGGTGGGCTTCTTGCCGCATGACGATCCGCGGGTGCGCGGCACGACGGCGGCGATCGAGAGGGAACTGCTGAAGGACGGCTTCGTGCTCCGCTATAGCACTACCGACAGCAAGGATGGGCTCCCCCCCGGCGAGGGCGCGTTCCTGGCCTGCTCGTTCTGGCTGGTGGACAACTGGCACATGCAGGACCGCGAGGCGGACGCGCGCTCGATGTTCGAACGGCTGCTCGCGCTACGCAACGACCTCGGCCTGCTGAGCGAGGAATACGATCCGGCCCACAAACGCATGACGGGGAACTTCCCGCAGGCCTTCAGCCATACCGCGCTGATTGCGACGGCCATGAACCTCGGACAGGCCGGCCCGGCACAGGTGCGGGAAGCAGAGGCGGCCGCCAGCACCTGATCCCCCGGTTGCCGGTTTGGTTGGCGCGTGCGAGGTTCCGCGCCCTATGGCCGTGATCGCATGACCCTCATCTCCCCCAGCCGGCCGAACCCCTATACCGGCAGCCCGTTAGACCGCGCCTCCCACCTCCGGACCGATGCGGAGTGGGTGGCGTCCGCCCTGGCCGACCCGGCGACGCGGTTCGTGCCGGTGTGGCGGGCGCGTAGCCTGTTCCGCCCATCCGGTGACGGCGCGCCGGAGGCCGTGTTCGTGCCGCCGATCGCTGTCGGCGACCATCCCTGGGCATTCCTCGGCAATGCCGGCGGCGTCGCGCACGTGGCCGTCGACCTGAGCGCCGCGGAAGACCCTCTTCCCCTGCTGCCCCCCGGCATCGCCGGCGAATTCATCGATCTGCGCTCGGTGGGCGCCGGCTTGTCGGCGGACCACATGGCCATCCTGGCGCATGCCCGCGGCCTGATGCACTGGCGCAGCCGCCACCGCTTCTGCGGCCTGTGCGGGGCCGCTTGCGAGCCACACAGCGCCGGCAACGTCATGGTTTGTACCGCCTGCAAGACGCACCATTTTCCGCGTACCGACCCGGCGGTGATCATGCTGGTCACGCGCGGTGATCGGGCCTTGCTGGGCCACTCGGCGCGGTTCCCCAACAGCGTCATGTACTCGACCCTCGCCGGTTTCGTGGAACCGGGCGAGAGCCTCGAGGAAGCGGTGGCACGCGAGGTGCTGGAGGAGTCGGGCGTGCGGGTCGGCCAGGTGCGCTACCACAGCAGCCAGCCCTGGCCGTTCCCCGGCAGCATCATGCTGGGCTTCTACGCCGACGGGCTGTCGGAGGAGATCATCCTGGACAAGGACGAACTGGTCGACGCCCGATGGTTCAGCAAGGAGCAGATGCGCGACCCGAAGGAACACGGTTTCGCCTTGCCGCGCGCCGACAGCATCGCCCGCCGCCTGATCGAGGACTGGATTGCAGCATGAGGGGGGTTGCACTCGTATTGCTCGCCGTCACCGTCGCCGGGTGCCAGCGTTTCGACGCAGCCCCGGCAGCCAGCGTGCCGGACGTCTGCGAGGCGCAAGTATACGCCGACCCGCACGTGAAGGACCTGCTGATGAAGAGCGCTGGCAGCTACAACTTCGCTCGTGATCATGAAGACGAACTCAAGTTCGCCAAGCAGGACGCCGCCCATCGCTGCCTGCAGCTGAAAGGCCTGCTACCGCCCGGCGGCGGCGTGCAGCGCCCAACCGTCCGCGAGTAGCGCCTCCTCTCCCTCCGTGAGTCCTGGAGGAGAGGGGAGCTTTTCTAGCCTCCGCCGGCCGTCAGCCGGGAGATCAAGCCGTGGGGCGAGTTCGCCACCGCGTCAGCCCCCACCGTTACCGTCGCCGTCATGCCGGCCGCGAGGTGTACGGTGTCCGGCACCGCATCGATGTGGATGCGTACCGGGATGCGCTGGGCCAGCCGCACCCAGGTGAACACCGGGTTGACCGAGGCCAGTCCCAACGATCCGGGGTCGGTGTTGGGGGTGCTGATGCCGCGCGCGATGCTCTCCACGTGGCCGCGCAAAGGGTCTTTGTAGCCCATCAGTGCCGCGAGCGCCGGGTCGCCGACGTGGATGTTGGCCAGCTTGGTCTCCTCGAAATAGCCGGAGACGTAGAAGCTGTCGCTGTCCAGCACGGCGATGTTGCGGCTGCCGGTGGTGGCGTAGTCGCCCTCGCGCAGCAGCAGGTTCGTCACATAGCCGTTCACCGGGGACAGCACATGGGTGCGGTCCAGGTTCACATGCGCCTGGCTGAGCTGTGCCAGCGCACCGGCATAGGCGGCGACCGCCATATCTGCGTTGCTGGCGTAGGTCTGCTGTTCCTCCTGCGAGGTGGACAGCGTGGTCAGCGTGTCGCGCCTTGTCGCCTCGGTCCGCTTCAGCTTCAGGTCGGCGAGCTTGCTGTTGACGTTGGCCTCGGCCAGGGACACGGCAACCTGGTAGTCCACCGGGTCGATCTCGTACAGCACGTCCCCCTTATGGACCACCTGGTTGTCCGACACGTGCAGGTGGGTGATGCGGCCCGATACCTCCGGGGCGATGTTCACCACGTTGGCGATCACCTGGCCGTCCCGCGTCCAGGGCCCGTTCACGTAGTTCGTCCAGATCGCCAATCCCGCGACCACGGCGACTGCCAGCAGGAGGACGGTGATCATCACCCGGCCGGCCCGGCGGGCCCAGATGAACGTCATAGCCACACCACCAGTGCGCCGAGAATGCAGACGAATACCGCAGCCTCGGCCAATGGCGAGTTGTAGGTCCAGCGATCGAGGCGGAAGTGCTCGAAGGCCCAGCGGACCGGGAGCCAGAGCACCACCGCCACCGCGATATAGGCGACCAACGGCGAGATCAGCACGCCGGCCAGGTTCGTCTCATGCATCATCGGCGACGCAACATCCCGTAATGGCGCATGGCATGGCATTGCTGGGCCATGATGCGCGAGGCGCGGTGCAGTCCCGCGATGCCGTGGCGCGGCGCATCCGGCCCGGCGGTGGTCAGCAGCAGCGTGGCGGCCGCCTCGAGCTGGCCGGGATCGCGGGACAGCAAGGCGGCCCTGGCCTGCGCCACTGCCGCCGGATCCGAGTCGGACCGCAGCAAGCCCGACCAGGCCCGACGTAACTCCAGGTCCAGATCGATCATCGCCCCCATCCGCCTCAGAACTGCCGACCGCGCGGGTGTGCGCCGGCCGACCCAAACCTGCGCCTGCGCTAGCCGGTCGTATTCCAACAGGTGAGTCGGCGCCTCGTTCAAGGTGCGTCCCCGCGCCATGGTTTTCTGCAGGTCGCGGGCGACGGACTCGAAGATGCGGAATAAGCGGCGGCGGCGCGACACGGGTAGCACGATGTGGAAGGCCACGATCATGAACACGATCGCCACGACCTGAACCAGAACGTTATTGCCGTATGCGCTGAGATCGAACGTCTCGGTCTCCGACGGTGAGAGTAGCAGGGCGTAGTACAGCATGAACCCCGGCCCATAGGTAACCAGCCGGTGATGGCGCCCAGCCAGCGCGAAGATGAAGGCAAATGTTCCGACGGCCAGCGAGAATGGCACGAAGCCGGACACTGTCGGCAGCAGGATGTAACCGACTAGCCAGCACGCGACGGCGGGGAGCGGCAGTGCCCATCCCATCGCAACGCCGCCGGCAGACGGGTTCGGCGTCATGCCCAGCAGCGCGGTGAAGGCGGCCTGCTGCACCAGTAGCAACGTGGCACCCGGCCAGCCCGCCACGATACAGAACACGCAGCCCAGGGACACGCCGATCACGGTGCGGATCGCGCTGAGCGCGGCGCCGATGGTGTCGTAGTGGATGCGCATGCGAATGGGCTCGCTGACCCGGCCTTCGCCCTCGAGTACTCGTAAACCCTCGGTCGCGTGGGCGTAGTGGTTGAGAAGATCATTCGCGCGTTCGGCGAAGAAGGCTTCGGACGGGGTTTGCGGCGCCGTCACCGGCACGCTCGGTTCGCCCGCCCGCAAGGCGGCGGCGGCCTTTCGCAGCACGTCGGTCGATTCCGGGCCCGGGGTCTCGCTGGCCAGCGCGCGGCAGGCCGACAGCATGCTCAGCATGCCGCCGATCGCCGCGACCGCGCCGTCGCGGCGAACCCCGCCGCCCGCGGTTTCGGCGGAGGCATAGGTCGCCTGCGTGCGCAGCGCCAGGATGTGGGTGGCGTCGGTGACGGTGGTCACGATATCGGGCGTCTGTCGTCCCTCGAGCGTATCCAGTGCCAGGTTGCGGGTCAGCCCGATGAAGTGTTTCAGCTCGTCGACCAGGCCTTCGTAGGCGATCGGGCGGGACATCAGCGTGTTCACGACCGCGACCGACAGGATGCCGATCAGGATCGCCGCCACCCGGTTCAGCGCGGCACCCCAGGCCGCGTCGGGCGTGTCGATGCCGCTGACCGCGATGATGCCGACGGTGTAGCCGCAGAGGACGGCGCCATAGGACCGGAAATCGCGGAGCAGGGCCGCAACGAAGGTGCAGCCGCCGAGCCACAGCGTGAAGCACAGCAGCAGCATCGTGCGGTTCTGCGGGAAGCAGGCGACGAAGACCACCGCCGCCACCCCGCCCAGAATGGTGCCGGCGGCGCGATAGATCGCCTTGGACACCGCCATGCCCGGCGATGGCTGGGCCACGATGGCGACGCACAACCCGGCGCTGGACGCGGTGTCGAGCTGGATCGTGAACGAGACCAGGTAGGCCAGCAGCAACGCCATCGTGGTCCGGATAGCAAACGGCACCGCATCGGGCAGGAACCCGGGTAGCGGCAGCAGGTCGTGCTCGGCGGGCGCTACGGTGTCGGACACGGCGCCACGTAACCATTGCCGCGGGGGATTGGCCAGGGCAGGCGAGCGACCGTCATGCCGGGCCTTGCGCCAGGGGTGTCCACCTCACCAGAACCTCGCTTCGCCATGCACCGACCGTCTTGCCAGGGCTTGACCCTGGTATCCACGGCGTTTCGTAGACACCGGCCCCGCCAGTGTTGCATGCGGCAGTGTCAAATACTCGCCTGACGTCACCAGCCCAACCTCGTGAACACCAGGCTCAAGGCCTGGCATGGCGGGAGCCTACGGTTCGCCGACCAGGAATTCCGGATCTGTGGGCACGCCGAGCGCGGTGACGATGCGGTTGGTTTCGGACGCCATGCCGACGATTGCGACCATCTCGGCATACTCCGCCTCGGTCATGCCCTTGGCCCGCGCGGCGGCGGTGTGGGAGTGGATGCAATACGCGCAGCCATTGGCGATCGACACCGCGACATACAGCATCTCCTTCATCTTGGGCTCGAGTGCACCTGGCGCCATCACCGCCTGCGCCGAATCCCAGGTGCGGCGCAGCGTCTTGGGGTCGTGCGCCAAGGCGCGCCAGAAATTGTTGACGAAGTCGGATTGGCGCACGGCCCGGATCTCGGCGAACACCGCCTGCGCGTCGGGCGAGAGCTCCTCGTCGCGCATCATCGTGACCGTTGCCATGGTGCGTCTCCGTGTTTCGGCGCTACGCCGATCGCGTGGCGCTCCGTTGAAGTTCGGCAGGCTCGCGGCCGTCGACCTTGGCCGGTATCGAGCCGAGCCACGAGGCTGCCGCGGCTGCCAAATAGAGCAGGGCCGAGAAGCTGAATGCAAACATCAACCCGTGTTTGAATGGTGCCGACATCAGCCCGGGGAAGAACGTCTTGCCAGTCAGCGCCGCGACGCTGTCCGGGGGCAGGGCGTGCAACACGGCGGGCGGGATCAGTTCGCCCATCGGGTTGTAGCCCAGGAATGCCGCGAACAGGCTGGACACCGGCGGCGTGGCGGCAACCTGCCGGGCCACGTCGGCCGGGACGTGCTGCGCGATCAGCCCCGCCTCCATCGAGCCCGGCAGGGTGGACGCCAGCCCCACTAGCATCAAACTAAAGAACAGCCCGATGGACAGCACCTGCCCGGCATTGGTCGTCGTGGCGCGCATGCCGGACGCCTGGCCACGCTCGTTCGGCGGCACCGAGTTCATGATCTGCGTGGCATTCGGTGCCACGAACACGCCGGAGCCGAGGCCGTTCACGAACAACAGCAACGCAAACAACCCGTAGGAGAAATCGGCCGGCAGCACCATCAGCGCCAAGAAGCTCGCCGCCCCCAGCACCATGCCGCCGACGGCGAATGGCCGCCCGCCCAGTTTGTCGGACAGCCAGCCCGCCAGCGGCCCGGCGATCAGGAAGCCCGCCGTCAGCGGGAGCATGAAGATGGCCGACCAGAGCGGCGTTTCCTCGAACGAGTAGCCGTGTAGCGGCAGCCAAATCCCTTGCAGCCAGATGATCAGCATGAACTGCAGGCCGCCGCGCGCGATGGCCGAGGACAGGTTGGCGAGATTGCCGTAGGCGAAGGCCGGGATCCGGAACAGACGGAAATCCATCATCGGCCGGACGGCCCGGCGCTCTGCCACGATGAACACGGCCAGGCTGATCACGCCGCCAGCGAACAGCAGCAGCACGCGCGGGCTACCCCACGCCATCACGTGCGTGCCGTAGGGCTGGATGCCGTAGGTGATCGCCGTCAGGATCAGCACCAGCCCCAGGCCGAAGCTGATATTGCCGGCCCAGTCGATCTTGTGGCTGACCCGCGTGCGGACGTCGCGCAATTTCCAGTAAGCCCAGACTGTACCCAGAAGCCCGAACGGCACGTTGATCCAGAACACCAGCCGCCAGTTCGTGTCCGCCAGCAGCCCGCCGATCAGCAGCCCGAGGAACTGGCCGCCGATCGCGGCCACCACGTTGATGCCCAGCGCCAAGCCCCGCTCGTGCGCCGGGAAGGCATCGGTCAGCAGCGCTGTCGAGTTGGCCATGATCAAAGCGCCGCCGACGCCTTGCACGACGCGAACCCCGATCAGGTACATCGCCGCGAAGTCGCCTTGACCCGGCAGCAGGCTGAGCGCCACGGAGGCCACGGTGAATATGGCGAACCCGAGATTGTACATCCGGACGCGGCCGAACTGGTCACCCAGCCGCCCGAACGCCACCACCAGCACCGCGGTCGCGATCATGTAGCCGATGATCGCCCACAGCAGATAATTGATGTTGCCGGGCTCCAGCGCCTTCAGCCCGATGCCGCGGAACACCGCGGGCAGGCTGATCAGGAGAATGGAGCTATTGATCGCGGCGGCCAGCATCCCGAGCGTGGTGTTGCTCAGCACCACCCACTTGTAGCCGTCATCGGCAGTCGCGGGCTGCGTCATGGAACTCTCCGCGTGCACGCCGGGCTGCTTCCGGCTATAGATGAGGGTAAGCTCATATAATGGTATAAGAGGATGTCCTCAGGAATTGCAAGCGAACCGGCCGTCTTGCGCAGCCCGCAGCGGCAGCGGGGGCGGGACCGTGTGGCCGGGCTCATGGCGGCTGCGGCGGCGTTGTTCGTGGAGAAGGGCTACGACGCGGCCACGATGACCGAGATCGCGGCGCGGGCGGGTGCGTCGATCGGGTCGCTCTATTTGTTCTTCCCGACCAAGCAGGTGCTGGCCCATTCGATGCTGACGACGATCTCGGACGCGATGTCCACCCGGTTGGACGCGCTGCAGGCGCGCTCGGCGGGATGGAGTGCGGTCGCCCTGGCCGATGCGTTGTTCGACACGTTGGCCCGCTTCCTGGCGGAGCACCCGGTCTACACCGTGTTGATCGACTTGCCGGGCGATGATGCGTGGCGCACGGCGGTTCGGGCCCGCCGGCGCCGACAGATCGCAGCCTTGTTCGCGCAGGCGAGCCCTAGCCTACCCCCGGGCCAGGCCGAACGGCTGGCGGTGATCGTGCCCCAGCTGATGCGGACCACGATGATGCTGCGCGGCGAAACCAAATCGCTGCGGGACGGCGTGCTGGCCGAGCTACGCGCCATGCTGCGCCACCACCTCGCTTCTCCCTCTCCTCTTGAGGGAGAGGGGTCTGGCGCCGCGAACACCTGAATTGCCGTAGAGTGCAATCCGGTTGGAGGATTGCACCGTCACGTCGCGACGATCGGCGCATTCGCCTGGTGCAATGCCAAAGCGCATTGCACCCTACAAGGTGAGACGAGGGTCAGTGCCGTGCGCCGTGGCCGCTGACATGCGCGCCATCTTCGCGGCGGAGTTGCAGGAAGCCGGGCGCGGAGATCAGCGTGATCAGCGCCACCAGCAGGAAGGCCAAGTGGAAGTCCCGCACGTCCGGCGGCCGGCCCGGCCCGGCGATCATCCCGAGCACCGCCGCCGCCGTGGAAATCCCGAACGAAATCGTCAGCTGCTGGATCACACCCCCGAGGGCGGTGCTGCGGCTCAGCTTCTCGCTCGGCGTATCGGCGTAGGTCAGCGTGTTGGTGGTCATGAACTGCGTGCTGCGGAACACGCCGAATACCAGCACCATCAGGAACACCACCCAGTGCGGGGTGGACGGCTCCACGGCGGCGAAGCTCGCGATCATGCCGGCACACAGCACGCCGTTGGCCGCAAGCAAGGTGCGGAAGCCGAACCATCGCAGCAGGCGCGACGAGATCGTCCGCACCGCCAGGGTGCCCACGCTGGCCACGAAGGTCAGCATGCCGGACGTCGCCGGGCTGAGGCCGAAGCCGATCTGGAACAGCAGCGGCAGCATGAACGGCACGGCGTTCACCCCGATGCGGCTCAATCCGCCGGCCAGGGTGCTGACGCGGAAGCTGCGGATGGCGAACAGGCTGAGGTCCAGCGCCGCATTGGCGCGCCCCCGCGAGTACGGGACGTAGCCCGCCAGCAGGAGCAGCCCCACCGCCAGCACCGCCCAGACCGCGGCGGCCGGCAGCGTCGGATGGCCGATATTCTCCAGCGCGAACTGCACCAGCCCCAGGCCGCTGCCGCAGAGCAGGAAGCCCACGACGTCAAACCGGGCCGGCGTGGGGAGGCGCTCGTCGTCGACGAAACGCAGGGCCAGCAGGATGCCGACGAGCCCGATCGGGACGTTGACGTAGAACACCCAGCGCCAGTTGGCGTAGGTGGTGAGGAAGCCACCGAGCAGCGGGCCCATCACCGGGCCGATCACCGCCGGCACCGTCATGTAGGTCATCGCGGTGACCAACTGGTTGCGCGGAAAGGCCCGGATCAGCACCAGGCGCCCCACCGGCGTCATCATGGCCCCGCCGAAACCCTGTAGCGTGCGCATCGCGACCAGCACGGGGAAGCTCTCGGCCAGCCCGCACAGGGCGGACGCGGCGGTGAAGATCATCAGCGCTGCCGCGAACACCCGGCGGGTGCCGTAGCGGTCCGCGATCCAGCCACTCACCGGCATGAACACGGCCAGGCTGAGGATGTAGGCGGTGATCGTGACGTTCATCTGCAGCGCGCTGACGCCCAGGCTGTGCGCCATGTCGGGAATGGCCGTGGTCACGATGGTCGAGTCCAACTGCTCCATCATGAACGCGAAGGCCACGATCAGCGGGATCAGCAGGCGCAGCTTGCGGCTGCGGAGGGCGGCGTAGACCGGCTCGGGGGCGGCACCGGCGGTGCCGGGTGGGCTGGGAGCGGGCAATCAGGCCGGCCGGTCTGACCGCATCAGCAGCATCGCGGTCAGGAAGGTGCCGACGCCACCCAAGCCGATGATCCAGCCCATCGCCCAGGGCGTCCCGTCGGCGAACCAGCCGACCATGGCCGCGGTCAGGATGCCGGTGCCGTACTGCAACGCGCCGACGAACGCCGAGGCAGCCCCTGCCTTGTGCGGGAAGGCGGACAGCGCGCCGGCGACCGAGTTCGCCACGATGAAGCCGAGCATCGAGATGTAGCAGAACAGCGGGATCGCCAAACCCGCCAGCCCGCCCCAGCCGAACCGCGCGTCCAGCGCCAGCGCGATGCCGGCCAGGGCCGCGATGGCGCCGCCCACCCCGAGCATCGGGTGGATCCCGAAGCGTGTCACCAGCCGGCTGTTGATCAGGTTGGTGGCCATCATGCCCGCGATATTGATCCCGAACAGCAACCCATACGCCTGCGATGGCAGATGGTAGTATTCAATGTACGCAAACGGCGTTCCGGCCAGGTAGGCGTAGATGCCGCCGTAGAAGAATCCGCCGACTGCCGCATAGCCGAGCAGTTTGCGGCTGCTCGCCAGGGTGACATAGCCGATCAGCGCCTCGCTGAGCCGCTGCGAAGTGCGGTTCTGCACCGGCAGCGTTTCAGGCAGCGCCAGCAGGCTGAGCAGCGCCAGCGTCCCCAGGCACGCCAGGATCCAGAAGATGTCCTGCCACGAGCCGTAGACGAGTACCTGGCCGCCCAGGATCGGCCCGAGCAGCGGCGCGATCCCCATTACCAGCATCAGGGTGGACAGCATCTGGGCGGACCGCTCGCGCGCATACAGGTCCCGCACCATGGCCCGCGCCAGCACCGGCCCAGCGCACGCGCCCACCGCTTGCACCACGCGCCACCCAACCATCTGCCAGGCCGTGCTCGACAAGGCGCAGCCGACCGAACCGACCACGAACAATAGGGCACCGACCGCGATGGGGGCACGGCGGCCGAACCGGTCGCCGATCGGTCCCCAGAACAACTGCCCCAGGCTGAACCCGACCAGGAAGCCCGACAGCGTCATCTGGATGCCGCCCGAGGTACTGTGCAGGGCAACGCTGAGCGCCGGCAGCGCGGGAAGATACATGTCGGTGGAGATCGACGCGAACGCCATCAGCGCGCTCAGGATGAGCAGGAAGCGGAGGCTTCTGCCTCGGCTTACGGTCGTTGCGACAGGGCGAGCGAGACCAGACATGACAGTTTTATGCGCCGTCGTGCTGCACTGCACAACGCAAATCCCTGGGGCAAATGCATAAAAAAAGGGCGGCACCTTGCGATGCCGCCGAAGTTTAGGGAGGAAACGTCCAAGAATGCGGCGCGAACGCCGCGAACCCTGTTTGCCACCAAGCCACTCTGACCGCAAGAGGTTTTTGTGCATCGCACAACACGAAGACGTGCTAGGTGGCTGGCCAGAGCTTGCCGCCGGTCATCCGCACCGGCACGCCCGTCGTGGTTGGAAAGCTGATCGGCAGACCTCGCAGGGTTCGGACCGCGAGTAGCGCAAAACACTCCGCTTCGATCGCGTCGCCGCGCCAGCCGACCGCTTCGGCCAAAATCGGCTCCACCCTGGCCCGGCTGCGTAGTGCGTCCATGATCGCCGGGTTCTTGCGGCCGCCGCCGCAGACGATCAGCCGGGTCGGGCGGTCCGGCAGCAGGTCCAACCCCCGGCCAACGCAGCCGGCGGTGAACGCGGTGAGGGTGGCAGCGCCGTCCTCCAGGCTCAGCCCGTCGGCCATGGCAGCGCGGAAGCTGTAGCGGTCGAGCGACTTCGGATAAGGCGCCGCCAGCCACGGATGGTCGAGCAGGCGGGCCAGAAGCGGCTCGTCCACTTGGCCCCGCCGGGCGAGGGCACCGTCACGGTCCATCCCGATACCGGTGGCCTGCTCCACCCAGTCGTTCAGCGGCGCATTGGCCGGCCCAGTGTCGAACGCGGCGAGCGTGCCGTCCGACCCCCGCCAGGTCACGTTGGCGACGCCCCCGAGATTGAGCACGGCGGTGGTGGACGGTGCCCCTAGGCTCTGCAGCAGGGCCGCATGGTAGCTGGCGGAGAGTGGCGCACCCTGGCCGCCCGCGCGGATGTCGGCGGTGCGGAAATCATGCACCACGTCGATGCCGGTCAGCGCTGCCATCAGCGCCCCGTCGCCGAGCTGGCGGGTGTCGCCAGGCTGCCCCGGGAGCGGCGGCCGGTGCAGCACGGTCTGGCCGTGGAAGCCGATGACGGCCACGGACGCCGGGTCGATGCCGTTGGTGGCGAGGAAGGCCGTCACCGCAGCCGATTGCCCGCGTGTCAGCGCCTGCTCCGCCTCGTGAAAGATGGCGGGCTCGGGGCCGGTGAACTGCCATTCCAGCGCCTCGGCCAGGGCGCGGGCAAGCAGCGTGCGCACCTCCGGCGGATAGGGGGCGAGCGTCCAGGGGCCGAACTCCGCCACGCTCTCGCCGTCGGTGCGGAGCATCGCGATATCGATCATGCCGTCGAGCACGGTACCCGTCATCAGCCCGATGGCCCAAACCGGTGTCATGCTCTACGCCGAGACCCGCACGTCAGCCCGGTGGGTCAGCGACAGCAGCCCGCCCACCACCAGCGACACCACGACACCCATCGGAACGTACCAGGTGAAGGCGATCGTGTAGCTGCGGATCACGTAGGTCATCACCACGAGCGTTGCCAGGAAAGCCACGACGGCGTCGCGCTGATTGGCCCGGGGTATCGCCAAGCCCAGCAGGAAAGCGCCCAACAGCGCTCCGTAGGTGTAGGCGGCGATCCCCAGCCCGAGCAGCACGACCTGGCTGTGGGTGTCGGTGAACAGGCAGGCGAAGCCCGCCATCACCACCGCCCAAACCACCGTAAGCAGCCGCGAGACCTTCAACCCATCGGCGCTGCGGATGACGTTGCGCAACAGGTCCGCCACCGTCGAGTTCGCCATCGAGTTCAGCGCCGACGACAGCGAGCCCATCGTGGCCGACAGGATGCCCGCGATCAGCAGGCCGGAGAGGCCCGGCGGCAATTCGTCGAGGATGAAGCGCGGGAACAGATCGTCCGACGACCGCAGGCCCATCTGCGCCGGCGTCTTGCCGCCGAGATGCACCCAGAGCAGCGCGCCGATCAGCGAGAATAGCGCGAATTGGATGCCGACGACGACCGCGCTGCCCACCATCGCGCGTCGCCCATCGGACAGCGTGCGGCAGGCGAGCACGCGTTGCACCATCAGCTGGTCCGTCCCGTGGGACGCCATGCCGAACACCGCGCCCCCAACGATAGCGGCGACCGCGTTGAACGGGCTGGTCAGCATCGGTGCGGTGAAGTTCAACACCTGGAACTTGCCGGCGGCGTAGGCCTGGCCTACTCCGCCGAGCCCCACCTCGCCCAGCAGCACCAGCACGCAGATCGCTGCCCCGCCGACGTAGATCGACATCTGGATCGCGTCCGTCCAGATCACCGCGCGGATGCCGCCGACATAGGTGTAAAGCAGCGTCAGCAACGAGATCACTGCGATGATCGTGATGAAGCTGGTCGGCACGCCGATTGCGTCGAACAGCAGCTTGATCGGGATGGCGGAGGCGAACAGGCGCACGCCCTCGGCCAGCAGCCGCGTGCCCAGGAACGTGACCGACGCCACGCCCTGCAGCCCCGGGCCGAAGCGCAGGCCGAGGTACTGGTAGGCGCTGACGAACCCGCCGCGCATGTACAGCGGCAACAGTAGCCACGCGACCAGCGACCGCCCGACCAGGTAGCCGATCGCCAGCTCCACGAAGCCGAACGCGCCCATATAGGCGACGCCGGGCACGGAGATGACGGTGAGCGTGCTGGTTTCCGTCGCCACGACCGAGAAGCATACCGCCCACCACGGCAGGTCGCGCTCGCCCACGAAATACGCGGTGGCGCTCTGCTGCCGGCCCGACAGGCGCAGCCCGATGGCGGCGATGGCCACGAGGTAGACGACGATCACGATCAGGTCGAGCAGGCGCATTCTGGCTCCTTCAGGCGAGAGTTGGCACGGATCATCAGGTGTTCGTGCAGAGTGTCGCGGCGCAGGGCGAGGTAGCGCGCCCCGTCCAGCGCCGTCCCCGCCGGCTGCACGAGTGTCAGCCCGGCACCCAGTGCCTGCCGCAATGGATCGAGTAGGGCGGGTCCGAGTTGGACCAGGCCGCCGGTGATCGCAACGGCGCCGGTCTGCGTCCCGGCCGCAGCCCGGGCGGTCGCGGCCAGGGCCTCGGCAGCACGGCGCAGCAGCGTGATCGCGACGCCATCACCTGCCTCGGCCGCTCGGGCGACGGCGGGGGCGAAGCTGGCGGCCAGGCGCGCCGGGTTGTCATGCCCTTCCACGACGGCGGCGAGGCCGGCGAGGGGGCCCAACTCAGCCTCGGCCGCCGCCTGCAGCAGGGTTGCCGGGCCGCGCCCGTCCCCCGCGCGCAACGCCGCTCGCAGGCCGCGCAGGCCGATCCAGGCGCCGCCGCCCTCGTCGCCCAGCCACGGCCCCCATCCGTCGGTGCGGCGCAGCGCCCCGTCCGCCGACACGGCGATCGCCACGGCACCGGTGCCCGCCGCGAGGACGGTGCCGGGTCCACCGCCCAGGGCCCCGGCGTGGGATGTCACGGCGTCACTCGTCACCACCGCCTCCGCCGAGGGCAGGCCGTCGCAGAGCCTCCGTGCCAGGTCGCGCGCTGCGTCCGGAGCGGCGATCGCGCCCGCAACCCCGGCGCAAACGACATCGATCCGGTCCAGCCCAGCCTCCTGCAGCAGGGGGCCGGCGGCGGCCACGATCGCGGCTTCCGCCAGGGTGCCGCCGTGTGGGGAGGCGAGACCGGGTGCCCCGGGACCCTCGGCGTCTGTGCGCCATTCGCCGACCCAGAGCGCCGCCCGGCCGCCGGTCTTGCCCAGGTCGATGGCGAGCACGGTGCGGTTCACAGCGTCCGCGTGATCTTGTGCAGGCCACGTGGCGCGTCCGGGTTCTCACCGCGCGCGATGGCGAGGTGCAGCGCCAGCAGTTGGAACGGCAAGATCTCGAGCAGCGGCGACAACGCCTCCGCCGTGCCCTCCGGAAGCTTGAACCCGGCGTCCGGCTGATGGCCGACGACGAACACCTCCGCTCCTGTTTGGCGCACCCGCGGCAGCACCGCCGCCATCGCGGCCCCGGCGATGCCCTCGGGCACGATGGCGAGCACCGGGACCTGCGCGTCCAGCATGGCGAGGGGCCCGTGCAACAGGTCCGCGCCCGAAAACGCCTGGGCGGCGACGTAGCTGGTCTCCATCAGCTTGAGCGCCGCCTCCCGAGCCGTCGCGTAGGCGTAGCCCCGCCCGGTCACCACCATCCGCTGCGCGAACCGATAGCGCGCCGCCTGGCCCGGCATGACCCGGCCGGCCGCTGCCAACACCGCATGGCCGCGGTCTGGCAGCGACTCCGCGTCCGCGGCCGTCCCGCCGCGGAGCGCATCGAGCACCAGGTAGAGTGCAAGTAACTGGGCGGTGTACGATTTTGTCGCGGCGACCGCGCGTTCCGCTCCGGCACCCACATCGAGATGCAGTTCCGCCGCGCGGGCCAGCGGCGACTCGGGTGCGTTCGTCACCGCCAGCGTCGTGGCACCGCCGTGGCGGCCGACCTCAATGGTGCGCAACAGGTCGGGCGAGCCACCGGACTGGCTGACCGCGATCAGCAGCACGTCCCGCAGATCGGGCTCGGCCTCGTATGCTGTCATCGTCGAGGGCGACACCAGTCCGGCCGGCAGGCGGTGCAGGATCTCGACCAGGTATTTCGCATACAGCGCAGCGTGGTCCGACGTGCCGCGAGCCGCCAGCAACACGAAACGCGGGCGGCGTGCTGCGATGGCACGGGCGATCGCCATGGCCTCGCTGCGACGCGCAAGGCCTGCTTTCCAGAGGTCCGGCTGCTCGGCGATCTCGGCTGCCATCAGGCGTCCGGATGCCTCCTCGTCGTCGATCCCCACGATGCTCCCCGGCAGCGTCGTGCTGCGCGGCGAACATTCCAGCCCATGACGCCTTTGTGAAGCTTGTTCCGCCGGATTATCAAAACATGGAGTCCGGTTCCGCCCGTGCTATGGACGCGCTGTGCCGGCCTTCAGATGGTTCCGGCTTTGCAGAAAGAGAGCGCCGCCATGCCGCGACCGGACCAGAGTCCGTCTGCCGAGTTTCAACTCATGAACGCGTATTGGCGGGCCGCCAACTACCTTTCAGTAGGCCAGGTCTACCTGCTGGCCAATCCATTGCTACGGGAAAGGCTGGAGCTTGGCCATGTGAAGAAGCGGCTACTTGGTCATTTCGGCACAGTGCCGGGATTGAACTTCATCTACGTTCACCTCAACCGGGTGATCAAGGCGCACGACCTGAACGTGCTGTTCATCGCCGGGCCCGGCCATGGCGCACCGGGCGTGGTGGCCAACACCTACCTCGAAGGCACCTACAGCGAGATCTACCCCGACGTTTCGCAGGACGCCGAGGGCATGCACAAGCTGTTCCGCCAGTTCTCCTTCCCCGGCGGCATCCCAAGCCACGCCGCGCCGGAAACACCGGGCTCGATCCACGAGGGTGGCGAGTTGGGCTACTCGCTGTCGCACGCCTACGGGGCGGTGTTCGACAACCCGGACCTGATTGCCGCCTGCGTGATCGGTGATGGCGAGGCGGAAACCGGGCCGCTCGCGACGTCGTGGCACAGCAACAAGTTCCTCAACCCGGCGACCGATGGCGCGGTGCTGCCGATCCTGCACCTCAACGGCTACAAGATCGCCAATCCGACAGTGCTCGCCCGCATCAGCCACGACGAGTTGGACGCGCTGCTCCGCGGCTACGGCTACGCCCCCGTCTTCGTCGAGGGCGACGACCCGACTGTCATGCACCCGAAGATGGCCGCGGCGATGGACAGCGTGTTCGCGCAGATCCGCGCGATCCAGCAGGCCGCCCGCGACGGCACCGGGCCGCGCCGCCCGATCTGGCCGATGATCGTGTTGCGCAGCCTCAAGGGTTGGACCGGGCCGAAGGAGGTCGACGGCAAGAAGACCGAAGGCTCGTGGCGCTCGCACCAGGTGCCGATCGCCGACGTGACCAAGCCCGGCCATCTGCAGTTGCTCGAGGACTGGATGCGCAGCTACAAGCCGGAGGAACTGTTCGACGAGGCGGGCCGCCTGCTGCCCGAGATCGCCGCGCTGGCGCCCGAAGGCGAACGGCGGATGGGGGCCAATCCGCACGCCAATGGCGGCGCGCTGATGCGCCCGCTGCGGATGCCGGATTATTGCAAGCTGGCCGTGGACGTGCCCTCGCCGGGCGCCGTCGATGCAGAGGCGACGCGGGTGATGGGCGCGTTCCTGCGCGACGTGATGCGCGACAACGCGGCGAGCAAGAACTTCCGCGTGATGGGCCCGGACGAGACCGACTCCAACCGCCTGTCCGCCCTGTTCGAGGTGACCGAGCGGGCCTGGGACGCCGAAACGGTTCCGGAGGACTCGCACCTCGCGCCGTATGGCCGGGTTATGGAGATCCTAAGCGAGCACACCTGCCAGGGTTGGCTCGAGGGCTATCTGTTGACCGGCCGCCACGGCCTGTTCTCGTGCTACGAGGCGTTCATCCACATCGTTGATTCGATGTTCAACCAGCACGCCAAGTGGCTGAAGACGTCGCGCGAGGTGGAGTGGCGCCGGCCGATCGCGTCGTTGAACTATCTGCTGACGTCCCACGTCTGGCAGCAGGACCATAACGGCTTCAGCCACCAGGATCCGGGCTTCGTGGACCACGTCGTGACCAAGAAGGCCTCGATCGTTCGCGTGTATTTTCCCCCCGACGCGAACACGCTGCTTTACGTCACGGACCACTGCCTGCGCAGTTGGGACCGCATCAACGTGATCGTGGCCGGCAAGGCGCCGTCGCCGCAGTGGCTGAACATGGACGCCGCGATCACGCATTGCACGGCGGGCATCGGCATCTGGCCGTGGGCCAGCAACGACGCCGGCGAGGACGGGCTGAGCGAGCCGGACGTGGTGATGGCCTGCGCCGGCGACGTGCCGACGCTCGAGACCCTGGCCGCCGTGGACCTGCTGCGCACGATGCTGCCGAAGTTGAAGATCCGCGTCGTCAACGTGGTGGACATCATGACCTTGGAACTCCCCGCCGACCATCCGCACGGCCTGGCGGACCATCAGTTCGACGCGCTGTTCACCAAGGACAAGCCGGTGATCTTCGCCTATCACGGCTACCCGGCGTTGATCCACCACCTCGCCTACAAGCGCACCAACCACGCCAATTTCCACGTCCGCGGCTACATGGAGGAGGGCTCCACCACCACCACCTTCGACATGGTCGTGCGCAACAACCTCGACCGCTTCCATCTCGCGGAGGCGGTGATCGAGCGCGTGCCGTCGCTCGGGCCGTTGGCCGCCTATGCCCACCAGACCCTGCGCGACAAGCTGAGCGAGCATCACCGCTACGTGTGCGAGTACGGCGTCGACATGCCGGAGATCCGCGACTGGAAGTGGCCCGCGGCATGAGCGGTGCACGCGATAGGCTGTACCTCATGAGCGGTGCACGCGATAGGCTGTACCTAACGCTGAACGCGGGTAGCAGCAGCCTTAAGTTCGCTGCGTTCCAGCCGGGTGCGAAGCCCGTGCTGCACGGTCAGATCTCCGACGGCAAGCTGCAGGCCGGCGACACCGACGAGCCGTGGCCGCACGGCATCGAAGCTGCCGGCCTGCACGAGTTGCTGATATGGATCGACGCGCATGACGGCGCCGGGCCGGTCGCCGCCGTGGGCCACCGGATCGTGCATGGCGGCAATCGCGCGGAGCCGGTTCGCATCGACGACGCGGTGCTCGCCGAACTCGAGGCACTCGTGCCCCTGGCACCTTTGCACCAGCCGCACAATCTGGCCGCGATCCGGGCTGTGACGGAGGCGCGGCCGGGCCTGCCGCAAGTGGCCTGCTTCGACACGAGTTTCCACACGACGATGAGCGACCTGGCCAAGGCCGTGCCGCTGCCCCGCGACATCGGAGCGCAACGCTACGGCTTCCACGGCATCAGCTACCAGTTCATTGCCGGGCGGCTGCCGGAGGTCGCGCCGGCGCTGGCGCGAGGCCGGGTGATCGTGGCCCACCTTGGTTCCGGCGCCAGCCTCTGTGCCTTGCACGACGGCCGCAGCGTCGACACCACCATGGGCATGACGGCGCTGGACGGTGTGATGATGGGCACCCGCCCAGGCCGGCTCGACCCTGGCGTGGTGCTGTGGCTCATGCAGGCGCGCGGCATGGACGTCGCCGCCGTCGAGGACCTGTTATACCATCGAAGCGGCCTGCTGGGCGTGAGCGGCGAAAGCCCGGATTCGCGCAAGCTCGCTGCGAGCGGATCGGAAACGGCCCGCTTCGCGCTCGACCTGTTCGCCCGCAGCGTGGTGCGGGAGGCAGGCGCCTTGGCCGCGATGCTGGGCGGGATCGACGGGTTCGTGTTCACGGCCGGGATCGGAGAGCACCAGGCCGACATTCGGCAAAGGATCGCGGCCGGGCTGGAGTGGTTAGGCGTGGCCTGCGACCCGGCGCGCAATGCGGCGTATCGGCCGGACCAGGGGCCTGCCGAGATCGGAACCCGGGTCTGGGTCATCCCCACGAACGAGGAGGCTCAGATCGCGACCTTGACCGAGGCGCTACTGGGCTAGTTCCGTATTTACGGTCTGCTAACCTGGCACGGGCAGACTGTTCCTCGTCGGAAAACCTGACGCGGGTGCAAACAAGATGCCGAAGTATTTCACGGGGCTCGATCGGGCTGCGGCCGGGCTCAATCCGTTCATGGCCGTGATCGCCATCGGGCTGGCCATGGTGGATCTCTCGCTTGCCGTCGACCACCTGCGCGCTTTCCAGGCGACCTTGCCGCCCCTGGGACTCGCCGGATCGACCCAAACGGGACTTGGCGGGGCGGATGTCTCGTCATCCGAACTCCTCGGCGCCGTCGGCCTCAACTAGTCGGCTCCTCCCCGGCTCCTCACGGGTAGCCGCCCTGCCGATGCGATGCTAAACGCTCTGCGCCTTGCCCGTGGGCTGCTGCAATCCGCGAGTTATGGCCAAGTTGGTTGGGGTCCTTGGGCCCGTTTACGTCGCCGGGAGCCGCCGCATGGACAGTTTGGAGGTCAACAAAGCCTGTGCCGCAGTGCTCGTGGCCGGGATAACCTTCATGGTCGCGGGGTTGATCGGGGACTCGTTGGTGCATCCGCGGCGCCTGGAGACCTCCGCGATCAAGATCGCAGTGCCGACCGAGGGTGGCCCCGCTCCCGTCGCGGTTGCCGATCCGCCGGTCGCGCTCGAACTTGCCTCGGCCGACCCGGCGGCTGGCGAGGCGCTGACCAAGCAGCAGGGCTGCGTCGCCTGCCACACGTTCAACGAGGGCGGCAAGGCGGGCGTGGGCCCGAACCTGTACGGCGTCGTCGGCGCTATTCACGGCCACATGCCCGGCTTCGAATACTCGGCCGCGCTCAAGAGCAAGCAGGGGCCGTGGACGTATGACGAACTATACGAGTGGTTGAAGAAGCCCAGTGCGTATGCGCCCGGCACGAAGATGAGCTATGCCGGTTTGGCCGATCCGAAGAAGCGTGCCGACGTGATCGACTATCTGCACACCCTCTCCCAGTCGCCGGAACCGCTGCCGGCTGCACCAGCACCGGCACCCGCGAAGTAAGCTGCGGGACTGCTCCACTCCGTAGGGTGTGTTGCGCTTTGGCAACGCACCAGTGCGGTGCTTGTGGTGGGGTGCCAAAGCGCACCCCACCCTACGAAAATGCTGGGGTGACGGGCGGCAGATCGTCCCACACCGGGTCGGCCACCTCTGTGTCGTGGCCCTCGATATCCCGCAGCTTGCGTGCCACCACCCGGGTCCGTGTGCGCGCGTCCTCGATGGTGCGGGCCATGGTGCCCGCGTTCCGGCCGAGGCGGTCCAGGACCTCGTCCATCCGCAGCATCTCCTGCCTTGTGGCGCCCAGCAGGCGGCCGATCTGCTCGGCTTTCTGCTCCAACGCTAGGGTGACGTAGCCCAGATGCACGGTCCGGAGCAGTCCCGGCAGCAGCCCCGGCCCCATCAGGAGCACGCGGTCGTTGCGGCCGAGATCGTCCACCAGGCCGGGCATCCGGGCGGCCTCGGCATACAGCCCGTCGGTGGGCAAGTACAGCACGGCGAACTCGGTGGTCAGCGGGGGCGCGATATACTTGCTGGCGATCCGCCTGGCCTCCACCCGCAACGCCGCCTCCAAGGCGCGCCTTGCCGCACGTTCCGCCTCGGGGTCGCCGGCCTCGGCCGCGTCCAGCAGCCGTTCGTAGTCGGCCAGTGGTAACTTCGCGTCGATCGGCAGCAGCGGCCGCTGCTCGCCCTGGCCCGGCATCCGCACGGCGAACTCCACCACCCGGCCGTCGCCGATTGCCACGTTGCTCTCGTAGCTGCCCACCGGCAGCAAATCGTCCAGCAGGGTGCGCAACTGCGTCTCGCCCCAGCCGCCCCGGGTCTTCACGTTGGAGAAGATGCGCTTGAGGTCGCCGATCCCGGCGCTCACCGCGGCCACCTCCCCCATCGCCTTCTGCATGGCGGCGAATTGCTCCACCACGCGGCCGAAGCTCGCCGTCATCTGCTGCTCCACCGCCGCGTGCAGCTGCTCGCCCACCGTCCGCTCGATCGCCAGCAGCCGCGTGTTGCTCGCCTCCGCCATCTCCCGCAGCTTGGCCTCCAGCAGCAGTGCCACCCGGCTGGACGCCCCCTGCGCCTCGAGCCGGACCTGGTCGATCTGGCCGGACAGCGCGCGCTCGCCGGCCTGCATTTGGGCGCGGGCGGCCTCCAGCCCCTGGTGCGACGTGACACCGGCCGCGTGCACCGCCGCCAGCAGCCGCAACACGCCGCCAAGGGTCGCCAGCAGCAGGATGGCCACGCCGCCCAGCAACACCGCGCCGCCGAGCAACGGGGCGGGCAAATCCGCGATGGACACCGACGGTTCTCCAGCGTTCTTTGGGCAGGCTACCCGAGTAGCCCGATTCTCAAGGACACGCCGATGGCCGAGTCGAAGAAGCTTCCGGTCATGGCCCTCGGCGCACTTGGCGTGGTGTTCGGCGATATCGGCACCAGCCCGCTGTATGCCGTGCAGCAATGCTTTACCGACGACCCGGCGTTCGCCCACGACCCGGCGCTGATCATCGGCATCCTGTCGCTGATCATCTGGTCGATCATCCTCGTCGTCTGCCTGAAATATGCCACCTTCATCCTGCGCGCCGACCATGACGGGGAGGGCGGCACGCTGGCCATGCTCGGCCTGATCCGCACCAAAATCCCGCCGCTGAAATTCGCCCGCCCGAACTGGCTGACCCTGCTCGTGCTGTTCGGCTCGGCCCTGCTGTATGGCGACGGCGTGGTGACCCCCGCGATTTCGGTCCTGTCGGCGGTGGAGGGGCTGAAAGTCGCGAGCCCCGCCTTCGGCACCTATGTCGTGCCGCTCTCCGTCGGCATCCTGCTGGCATTGTTCCTGGTCCAACGCCTCGGCACTGCAAAGGTGGGGCGGCTGTTCGGCCCGGTGATGCTGCTGTGGTTCGCGGCGATTGCGCTGGCGGGAATCGTGAGCACCGTGCAACACCCGGCCGCGCTGGCAGCTTTCAACCCGCTGGCCGGGCTGCGGCTGCTGTTCGGCCAGGGTTGGGCCGGGTATGCCGTCCTGGGCGCCGTCGTGCTCTGCTTCTCCGGCACCGAGGCGTTGTTCGCCGACCTCGGCCATTTCGGCCGCCGCCCGATCGTGCTCGCTTGGTACCTGATCGTGCTACCCGCGCTGGGCCTGAACTATCTCGGCCAGGGCGCCCAGTTGCTGCAGAGCCCGGCGGCGGCGGACAACCCGTTCTTCGCCCTCATCCCGCATTGGGCGATCTACCCGATGGTGGTCCTCGCCACCGCTGCAACGGTGATCGCGTCGCAGGCGCTGATCTCCGGCGCGTTCTCGCTCACCCAACAGGCGATCAACATGGGGTTTGCCCCCCGTTACGCCGTGGTCCACACCTCGGAGGAGGAGCGGGGCCAGGTCTATATGCCTGTCGTCAACTACGCGCTGATGGTGGGATGCCTGGCGCTGGTGCTCGGCTTCCGGTCTTCCAACGCGTTGGGCGCAGCGTATGGCCTGGCGGTGATCGGGACCATGACGGTGACCTCCGTTACCTTCTTCGTCGTGACGCGCCGGGTCTGGGGCTGGCCATTGCTCCGGTCGGTGCCGCTGGCCGGCTTATTCCTGGTGATTGACTGCGCCTTCCTCGGCGCCAACCTCGCCAAGCTGTTCTCCGGCGCCTGGGTGCCGCTGCTGATCGGTGGCTTCGTGTTCGCGATCCTGTTCATTTGGACGGAGGGCCGCTCCCGCTTCCGCCAGGCGTTGGCCGGGTGGGCCATGCCGCTGAAGCAGTTTCAGGCGCTCGCTCACGGCTGGAAGGACCGCGAGGCCGGCGGCGCCGTGTTCCTGACCGAATCGCCGGACACGGTGCCGCTGGTCGGGCATCACGCGTGGCTGCTGGCGCACGTGCGGCACGAAAAGGTGCTGCTGCTCCGTGTGGAGACGACCGGCCGCCCGCATGTACCAGACAGCGAGCGCCTGAGCGTCGAGCATCTGGGGGACGGTATCTACCGCGGTGTCGTCCGCTTCGGTTTCATGCACAACCCCGACCTGAAGCAGGCGCTCACTTGCGGCGCGCCGTTCGAGAGCGACGAGGCGGTGTTCTTCCTGCCCCAGATCACCGCGATCGGCACCTGGCCATGGTGGCGTCGCGGGCTGCGGCGGATCTACCTGTTCCTGGGTCGGACAGGACTCACGCCAGTGGAGTATTTCAACTTGCCGCCGGACCGGATCGTCTCGGTAGGGTTGGAGCTGACCGTATGATCGGGGCGCGCGCCGCGGCCGGGTAACGATGCGTTCAGCTTTGTCCGGCAATGATGGTGGAATTCTCGCCCGAGGTTTCATGATCCGCGTCTCAGCGCTGAACCGCCTGTCGGTCCGCCTCTATGCCCTTACCGCGCTCTTCGGCTTGGGCCTCCTTGCGCTTGGCGGCTCGGCGCTGTGGTCGCAGTGGAACGCCGCCCGTCAGTCCCGGATCGGGGAGCTGCAGGTGGTGACCGAGCTCGCTATCAAAGTCATCGATAGCAATCGGGCTCTGGTCACTTCCGGCGCCTTGACGGAGGACGCAGCCAAGGCCCGCTCGTTCGTGCAGCTCACGGCGATGACGTATGGCAACGGCGACTATGTTTCGGTGATCGATGTCGGAACGGGCAAAGTCGTGGCTCACCCGAATCCGAAGCAGGTCGGAACGAACTCGATGGAATCGAGGGATCCGACGGGATTCGCCTTCGTTGCCGACGTGCTTCCGCGCGCGGTTCGCGACGGATCCGCGATGGTGAGCTACCAGTACCCTCGGCTCGGCGAGCAAACGACCTCGCCGAAGCTGGCTGTGTACCGCTTTTACCGTCCCTGGAACTTAGCAGTCGGGACCGGCGCCTATGTCAACGATCTCACGGCTGAATTTCACGCCACAGCGCTGACGCTGGGATGCATCGCGATCGGGATACTGGCGATCCTGGTTGCCGCGTCCGCGCTCGTCGTCCGCTCGGTCGTTCGGCCGATTGCCGGGATGGTGCACGCAATGCGCAGCTTGGCCACCGGTGACACCAACACCGCCGTTCCCGATGGCGGCGCGATCGCCGAGACCCAGGCGATGGCGGCCACCGTGCAGGTTTTCAAGGATGCGGCGATCGAGAAAGCCCGCGCCGAAGCGGCGGCCGAAGCGAGCCGGCACCAGGCAGATCGAGCCCGCGGCCTGCACGAGGAAGCATCGGCCCGTATCGCCGCCCAGCAGGTCGCGGTGGTGGATGCGCTCGCCGCGGGCATGGACCGGCTCGCAGGTGGCGACCTGACGGTGCGGCTGACCGAAGCGTTCGCGGCGGACTACGAGCGGCTGCGCAGCGACTTCAACCGCACGGCGGACCAACTGGCCAAAACGCTCGGTGCGATTGCCGAGACGACCAGCGCCATCCGGACCGGCACCGGCGAGATTACCAGCGCGGCTGACGATCTGTCGCGGCGAACCGAGCAGCAGGCCGCCAGTCTGGAGCAAACCGCGGCCGCCCTGGAGCAGATCACGACGACCGTCCGCAAGACGGCCGAGTCGGCGAGCCATGCGCGGGATATCGTCGCCACAACTCAGGCCGGCGCCCAGACGTCCAGCCAAGTGGTCCAGGACGCGGTCAGGGCCATGACGATGATCGAGAAATCGGCCAAGGAGATCAGCCAGATCATCGGCGTCATCGACGAGATCGCCTTCCAAACCAACCTGCTGGCCCTGAACGCCGGTGTCGAGGCGGCGCGGGCCGGCGATGCCGGCCGTGGCTTCGCGGTGGTCGCGAGCGAGGTCCGCGCCCTGGCGCAGCGCAGCGCCCAAGCTGCCAAGGAGATCAAGGCCCTGATCTCGACCTCCACCACACAGGTAGAGCGAGGCGTGGAACTCGTCGGCGCGACCGGCCGGTCGCTGTCGCAGATCATCGCCGAGGTGGGGAAGATCAACGACGTGGTCGTCGAGATCGCGGCCAGCGCGCACGAGCAGTCGAGCGGCCTGCGCGAGGTTAGCACGGCGGTGAACCAGATGGACCAGATCACTCAGCAGAATGCCGCGATGGTGGAGCAGAGCACCGCCGCCAGCCACAGCCTGGCCAACGAGATTACCGAACTGGATCGCCTGACCGGCTCCTTCCGCACCGGCGCATCGACTCAGCCATTAAGGGCGGTCGCTTAGTTCGCCACGGCGTAATCCGACCCGCGTGATTGAAGGCCGTCGCGACGGATGCTGCTAAATGAAATTCGGCGGCAACGGATTATTTAGGTTTTTCAAGTAATCGTCACCGCGGTGAGTGGTGAACCCTACATCACCTTCTTGAACTGGAGTAGCGCGTGATACTGGACAATCTCAAACTCAAGACCAAGTCGATGCTCCCGCTCGTGTTGATGGCGGCATTATTTGCCGGCGTGATCGCGATGTCCGCCAGCACGATGAGCAAAGTATCATCCAGCTACGTCAAGCTGACGACGCAATCGAGTCCTGCCGCTACCGCTGTGTTACGCTTCAATCGCACAGCGGCTTTGATGGTGATCGATGGGCTCCTCGTGCAGTCTTACGAATGCACCCAGGGCGACGCGGCGAAGTGCACAGCGGCGGTAGCGGAGGCGCATGTGCACGAGACTACGGCACGGGAGTATCTTGGGCAGGCGGGTTCGGTCGATCCCTCTCGCCTGGCTGAATTCAGCACCTATAAGCAAATATTTGATCAGATGGTTGCCGATATGAAGCCCGCGATGGCTGGCGGACTTCGAGACGACCACGCGAGCGCATTGGCTATGAACGAGATTGCGGCCCGTTTGCTTGTTTTCACCACCGACGTGACCGCTGGCAATAACAAGGTCAATGATGCCATTGTCCAGAAAGTGACAGATCTCACGGCAGCGTCCGAGAGCACGTTCTGGATGATGATTGGCTTGGGCGCACTGGCCGTGTTGCTCGGTGTCTCGGTTTCAGTCTGGGTTTCGGTGGCCAAGATCAGCCGCCCGTTGGAAGCCCTAGGGCGGGCGATGGGGAGCCTGGCGAACGGCGACCTTACGGCGGCTGTGCCGGGTCAGGAGCGGAAGGACGAGATCGGCGCCATGGCGAACACCGTGCAGGTGTTCAAGGCCAACGCGGTGAAGACGGTCACGATGGAAGCAGGGATCGTCGCGGATCGTGCAGCGGCCGAGGCCACGCGGTCCCAGGAGGAGGCCGAGAAGGCCCGTGAGGCGGCGGAGGATCAGGTTGCCTTCGAAGCGTTGCAACAGGGCCTCGATGCGCTAACCCACGGCAACCTGACGCATCAGATCACGGCGATGCTCGCGCCGAAAACGCAACGGCTGAAAGACGATTTCAACCTCACCGCGACCCGCCTCCGGGAGACGATATCCACCATATCCGTCTCCATTCGGAACATCAGCACAGGCACCGCGGAGATCGGCCGCGCATCCGACGACCTTTCGCGGCGAACGGAAAATCAGGCCGCGAGCCTGGAGCAAACCGCCGCAGCGCTGGACGAGATCACCGCGACCGTACGCAAGACGTCCGAGGGCGCGACGGGTGCACAGACCATCGTATCCGCCGCCAAGGCCGACGCCGAACGCTCGAGCGGGGTCATGCGCGATGCCGTCAGCGCCATGAGCGCGATCGAGTCATCGGCGCAGCAGATCGGTCAGATCATCGGGGTGATCGACGAGATCGCCTTCCAGACCAATCTGCTCGCGTTGAACGCCGGGGTGGAGGCTGCGCGGGCTGGGGACGCTGGGCGTGGGTTCGCCGTGGTGGCGTCCGAAGTGCGGGCGCTCGCTCAAAGGTCCGCCCAGGCTGCCAAGGAGATCAAGCAGCTCATTTCGACCTCGTCGCAGCAGGTTGGCCGGGGAGTGGAGTTGGTGTCCGAGACGGGCAGTTCGCTGGAGCGCATCGTCGTGCACGTCGCGGGTTTCTACACCGCGATCAACGACATCGCGGCTTCGACCAAGGAACAGGCGAGCGCACTTGCCGAGATCAACACGGCCATCAATCAGATGGACCAGGTGACGCAGCAAAACGCGGCGATGGTCGAGCAGAGTACGGCTGCCAGTCATAGCCTCACGAACGAGACGGTCGAGCTTGACCGGTTAACGAGCTACTTCCAGGTGGGGGCGCGGCAAAGCCGACCCGCCGCGCCGCCGGCGAAAGCACCTGCCGCGACCCTGGCACGTGCAGCGAGACAGCCCGCGCTGAAGGTCGTGGCCGGTCGAAGCGCGCAACCGGCCGCGGCGGCCGCCGCCGAAAACTGGGAGGAGTTCTAGCAAGCCGTAGCCCGTATCGCGATGGGGCGATGCGGGCCGGCCAGCCGAGCGGAGGGGGCACGGTTCGTACCCGAGTGCCCCCTCCACCATGCTTGCAGGTCCCCCTCCCTCGGTCAGAACCGAGGGAGGGTTAAGTCGGCGCGTTACGCCGCGTCGGAGGCGCGTCGCCGAAGCGGGCGGCGGCGTTCGGGACCGCGCCAGTCCTGCACGCGTTCGAACAGCAGCACGGAGCGGCCGGTCACGACGTATTCGTCACCCACGCCCACGTCCTCGACATGGTTCGGGGCATTCGTGTCGAACACCAGCCGCCACACTGTGCCGCCGGTGATCGCCGGCAGGATAAAGCCGACGCCCTCGTGGTGGGCGTTCAGCACGATCAGCACGGAGGCATCGCCAGACACCCGGCGCACTCCCGTCGCTCGGGCACGGCCGTCCAGAAGCATGCCGAAGCAGCGTAGATTGCCGTCGTGCCAGTCCGACCCGCCCATCTCCTGGCCGAGTGCGTTGAGCCACGTCACGTCCCGCACGCCAGATTCCGGATCGAGCTCGCCGGTCAGATAGCGTCCGCGGCGCAGGATCGGGAAGCGGTCGCGCAAGCCCGTCAGCTCCTGGACGAATTTGATCAGCTGCTGGCCGCGCTCGTTGATCGACCAGTTCAGCCAACTGGTCTCGTTGTCCTGATTGTAGGCGTTGTTGTTGCCGCCCTGCGTCCGGCCGAACTCGTCGCCCGCCAGCAGCATCGGCGTGCCCTGGCTAAGCAGCAACGTGGCCATCATGTTCCGGATCTGGCGGGCGCGGATCGCATTGATGGCCGGGTCGGCGGTTGGTCCCTCTACGCCGCAGTTCCAGCTATGGTTGTTGCTGTGTCCGTCGCGGTTTTCCTCGCCGTTCGCCTCGTTGTGCTTGTCGTTGTAGGTGACGGTGTCGTTTAGCGTGAACCCGTCATGCGCCGTGACGAAGTTCACCGACGACCAGGGGCGCCGCCCGCGGCGATTGAACTCGCCCGCCGACGCCGACAGCCGTGCCGCCATGGCGGAGGCGGGGGCCGCCGCCTTCCAGAACGCCCGCGTGGTATCGCGGAATTTGTCGTTCCATTCGGCCCAGCCTGGCGGAAACTGCCCGACCTGATAGCCGCCGGGGCCGATGTCCCAGGGCTCGGCGATCAACTTCACGCCGGACAGCACCGGGTCCTGCCGGCAGGTATCGAGGAAGCCGCCACCCTCGTCGAAGCCGTGCTCCTCCCGCGCCAGGATCGTGGCCAAGTCGAAGCGGAAGCCGTCCACGTGCATTTCCGTCACCCAGTAGCGCAGGCTGTCGGTTACCATCTGCAGCACCCGGGGATGGGCGATGTTGATCGTGTTCCCGGTGCCGGTGTCATTGATGTAGCGCCGTTTGTCGGTCGGCAGCAGGCGGTAGTAGCTGAGATTGTCGATCCCGCGGAACGACAGCGTGGCCCCGTTCTCGTTACCCTCGGCGGTGTGGTTGTAGACGACGTCCAGGATCACCTCGAGCCCGGCATCGTGGAACCGCGCGACCATCTGCTTGAACTCGGAGAACGCGAAGGCCGGGCTGTAGGCGTAACGCGGGTCGGGTGCGAAAAACCCGATCGTGTTGTAGCCCCAGTAGTTGGTCAGCTTCTGCTTCAACAGGTAATCATCGTTGACGAAGGTCTGCACCGGCAGCAATTCCACCGAGGTCACGCCCAGCGAGCGGATGTAGCTGAGCACAGCCGGGGTCGCCATGCCGGCAAACGTGCCGCGCAATTCCTGCGGCACCTTCGGATCGAGTTTGGTGAAGCCCCGGACATGGGCCTCATACAGAATGGTGCGTTCCCAAGGGACCAGCGGCCCGGTGTCGCGGCCCCAAGTATAGGCCGGATCGATCACACGGCATTTCGGCATGAAAGGCGCGCTGTCCCGCCGGTCGAACGACAGATCCCCCGTCTTGGCGCCCAGAGTGTAGCCGTAGCACGCCGGATCCCATTCCAACTGGCCGACATGCGCCTTGGCGTAGGGGTCGAGCAGCAGCTTGTGCCGGTTGAACCGGTGCCCGGCCTCTGGAGCATACGGGCCGTGCACGCGGTAGGCATAGACCGTGCCCGGCCGTGCGTCGCGCAGGTAGCCGTGGAACACCTCGTCGGTGTATTCCGGCAGCTCGATCCGCTCGATCTCGCGCGTGCCAGACTCGTCGAACAGGCAGAGCTCGACCTTCTCCGCATGGGCCGAGAACAGCGCGAAATTGACCCCGAGCCCATCCCAAGTCGCGCCAAGCGGGTGGGGCCGGCCCTCGCTGATGCGTTCTCCGGTCGTGATGGGCAAGAATGGCTACTCCGGTATGGTTGCGTCGCGGAATGCGCGATCGCGGCAGGTACTGGGCATCGTCGGGCGATCATGCATTCGTCGGGTTAAGGTGCTCGTTAACTCGGAACGTGCTTAGGTTTGCAACCGGCAGGAGCCGGCTGGGAGGAACGACGATCGATGGCAATCACCGGCTTTGAACAGTTCGAGGTGGGCCAGGTGTTCACTTCGGCCCCACGCTCGATCGACGCAACCGCCATCAAGGCGTTCGCTGCCCAATTCGACACCCAGGCCCAGCATATAGACGAGGACGCCGCGCAACATACCCTGTTCGGCAGCCTGGTCGCGAGTGGCTGGCACACAGCCTCGCTCACCATGCGCCTGATGCTGGACAGCGCCATTGGCGGCGTCAGCGGACGCGCCCTCGGTGTGCGCATCAATGACATCACCTGGTCGCTGCCCGTGCGACCCGACGACGAACTTCATGTCGTGAACGAAGTGCTGGAACTGCGGCCGTCGCGCTCCAAGCCGGACCGCGGATTGGTGGTCATTCGGACGACGACGCTCAACCAGAACGACGAACCCGTCCAGCAGATGACGGGCACTTTGCTGGTGCTGCGAAGCGATGCGGTGGTGCGGCCAGTTCACTCCGCGGCGTGATCCAGCCCGGGCTCGGCCAAGAAGGGGAGTTGCGGCGCCAACGTGACCAGGTCGCGCTCCGCAACGCAGCATAGATAGTGGGTGGAGGCAGGCGCCTCGTGCTCGCTCTCGGGCAGCAACTGGCCGTCTTCGTCGAGCGGTAGCGCGGTCAGGCCGAGGTCACCATAGACCTTGAGCAACCCGGGGCCGGCGCGCCAGACGGCCGGGTCCATGCCCTCCTGCACCGCGAGGTCCCGCAGCCGCCAGATCGCGGAGATACGGTCCGCCGGTGCGCCCGCCGGGTCGCCGATCCCCAGCATGACACGGCCGAGGCGGCGGAACGGGATGCCGGAGCGGCCAGCCTCTCCCATGACCACTCCGTCCGCCCAGGCGGGCGGGTCGGCGCCGAGCGAGGCGTAGCGCAGCCGGCCCTCGCCAGCCCAGGGTAGCCATTGGACGTGACCGGGTCGCAGCAGCCGCCAGATCGCCAGCAGCGCGAGGAGCACCGCCATCGCCATGATCATGCGTAGGCTGTTGGGCAGGTCGGGGGAGAGAACGATCTCCCACCACGAGTTTTCGGACAGGCGGCGCACCTGCGGTTCGAAGGCGGCGAGCGCGGCGACGCAGATGGCCAGGGCGATCAGCGGCACCAGCACGTCGGCCTGCAGCGTGCCGGTCAGGAGCCTTGCATCCCGATAGAAAGCGTCGCGGAAGGGGGCGACCAGGATGGCGGACAGCACCAGTACGGCAGAAATCCACAACTCATTGCCCTGGGCAGCCGTGTAGCCGGCCGCCACCAGTAACAGTGCGACGGTGGCGCCCCAGGCCAGCGTCACCCGTTGCGACAGCCCCACCGCCAGCGCCATGAGCGCGGCCCCGATCAGCGACGGCACGAATTGGCCCGCGCTGGCCGCCATGTCGGCGAAGTCCGGGTCGATCCACGTGAAGTCCGGCCGGTCGTCCAGCACGCCCAGGCACAGCAGCAGGGCGCCGCACAAGGCCACCGTTCCGGTGGCGGCGCCGACTGCGAAGTCGGGCTCGCTGATGCGGCCGAACGAGGCAGCGCTCCTGGCGATCATGCCACTTTTCAGTAGCGCGCCGCCCCGGAGCAGGATCTCGTTGCCCGCGAACATCGAGCCGGCGAGGAACAGCGGGATCACATAGTAATACAGTCGGAACACCAGGATCGCGCCGAGCACGACGGGCGCAGGCAGATACGGCTCCAGCCCCAGCAGCATCGCCGTATCGAACACGCCGATGCCGCCGGGCAGATTGGTCATCAACCCGGCAGTGTAGGACGCCAGATAGCAGGCCAGGAACCGCAGGTAGGTCAGCCCTGGCTCTGACGGCAGCAGGGCGTAGAAAATGGCGGCGGTAATCGCGACGTCGACGGACGCCAGCGTCACCTGCACAATTGCCATGCGCCAGTCGGGCAGATTGAACTCGTGCCCGCGTACCCGCAGCTTGCCGACCGTCTTGGAGATAACGACGTAGGTGGCCACGATCAGCCACATGGCCGCGCCGATGGCGTAGAACGCCCAGAGTGGCAGGATGTGGCCGAAAAACGGCACTGCCATTGGCTCGAAGAACAGGATGCAGCCGCCGAGTACCAGGCCGCCCAGCCCGAAGGTCAGGGAACAGAAGCCCACCACTTTAGCGATCTGCACCGGGCTCAGCCCCCAATGCGAATACAGCCGGTAGCGCACGGCCGCGCCGGACACGGCGGCGAAGCCCAAATTGTGCGACAGCGCATAGGCGCAGAACGAGGCGAAGGCGACCCGGCGGTACCGCACCTTGTGCCCCGCATAGATCGTACCGAGCCGGTCGTAGAACGTCAGCACGCCATAGGACAGCACCGTCCAACCGGCGGCGATCAACAGCGCGGTCTTCGGGATCGCCGCCAAAGACAGCTTGATGTCCGCGAGCTTGAGGTGGCGGAATTCCCGCTGCACGACATAGATCGCGCCGAACAGCAGCAACACCCCGAGCAGGGCGGGCAAGTGGCGAAGGTAACGCTTCAAGCTGCTGCTGCCGACCCGGTCAGGGCGCGCCGTATCAGGGCCACTGTTTCTGCAACCCCATACAATGCCACAAACCCGCCGAAGCGCGGCCCCTCCTGCTGCCCGAGCAGAACCTGATACAAACACTCGAACCAATTCTTAAGAGCCGGGAACGGGTGGCGCTTGCCGACGGCGTACACCTCGTCCTGGATCGCCTCGGGCGTGCTGTCCGAGGGCATCGCGGCCAGGGTGTCGGCGAGGTCCGTCAGCGCTGCCGCCTCGACTTCGGTGGCGGGGCGGTAGCGCTTGGCCGTGCGCACGAAGTCGCGGTAGTAGGCGACGGCGTAGTCGACCAGCCGGGCCAGGAACGGCGTCGTCTCGGGCCCCGCCCCTGGGTGGTAGCGCTGGATGAAGCCCCATAGCATGTCGGGCGTGTCGGCGTTCACCACGCTGGCCAGGTTCAGCAGCATGGTGAACGGGACCGGGCTGCCGCCCTCGTTCGGGATGCGGCCGTCGCCGATATGCCAGGCGGGGTTCGCCGGGTCGTCGCCGCCCTTGGCCACGTTGGCGATGTAGTCGTCCACCGCGCGCGGGATCACGTCGAAGAACAGCCGCTTGGCGCGTTGCGGCTGGTGGTACATGAACTGCCCCAGGCTTTCGGGCGGCGCGTATCGCAGCCACTCGTCGACCGAAAGGCCGTTGCCCTTGCTCTTGCTGATCTTCTGCGCCCGTTCGTCCAAGAACAGTTCGTAGGTGAAGCCCACGGGCGGGGTGGACCCCAGCACCTGGCAGATCCGTCCGGACAGGCGGACGCTGTCGATCAGGTCCTTGCCGCTCATCTCGTAGTCGATGCCGAGGGCGAACCAGCGCATCGCCCAGTCCGCCTTCCACTGCAGCTTGCAGGCGCCCCCGGTGACGGGCGTGGTAAATCGTTCGCCGGCGTCGTCGGTCCAGGTCACCGTGCCCGCTGCCGGGTCCTTCGCCTCGATCACCACCTGCATGACCTGGCCGGTGACGGGGTGGATCGGCAGGATCGGCGAGTAGGTCGCCCGCCGGTCTGGGCCGAGCGTGGGCAGGATGACGGCGCGGATCTCGTCGTGCAGCGACAGAACCCGCAGCAGGGCCGCGTCGAAGCGGCCGGAGACATAGTAGTCGGTAGCGGAGGCGAATTCGTACTCGAAGCCGAAGCTGTCCAGGAAGGCCCGCAATCGCGCGTTGTTGTGGGCGCCGAAGCTGTCGTGGGTGCCGAACGGGTCGGGGATGCGGGTCAGCGGCTTGCCGAGGTATTCGCGCAGCATCGCGCCGTTCGGCACGTTGTCCGGCACCTTGCGCAGCCCGTCCATGTCGTCGCTGAACGCGATCAGGCGGGATGGCTTGCCCGTCAGCGTGGTGAACGCCCGCCGCACCCAACTGGTGCGCGCGACCTCCCCGAAGGTGCCGATATGCGGCAGGCCGGAGGGGCCGTAGCCGGTTTCGAACAGCGCTTCGGCCTTGCCCGACTGCTCGAGGCGGGCGGCGACTTTGGCGGCCTCTTCGAACGGCCAGGCCTTGGGGAGCGCGTCAATATTGCGAACTGTGTCGGACATCGCGCGCACGCTAGGAATTGCGCCGGGTGGGGTCAATTGGCGGTGGCCTCTTGGAGGAGGATCCCGAGATGGGAGAGGGGGGCTAGAGGCATTGCGGCGGAGACGACCACGGCGATGCCGTGCACCTCCTCCAAACGTAGGGGGGGCTGCAGCCCACCATCGTGCCGCGGCTGGTGGTGGGCTGAAGCCCACCCTACGCCATAGTTGCAAGACTGGAGTTGCTCCTTCGAAGCGCTGCTGCACTCGATGACAAACCTCATGCGAGCTCGTCGCGGCCCTCTCGTATCAGGCCCAGCGTGTCCGACTTGACGCAGGCTGCGGCCTGACGCCTGGCCTCAGCCAACATAGCGAGCTTGGAGGAGGGCTTCTCGCCCGGCAATACGGTCGAGGTCAGTAGCTGCTTGGCGTCCCCTTCGGCACTGCGCCCATGTCGTGTCGCAAGCTGGCTCAGCCGTTCCAGCACCGCTTCATCCAGTCCGGTCAGCGTTAGATCCCCCATTCCGCGCCTCCTCGCTCGCATCGGCTCCGTCGCACGACATATACCACGTTATGCCGCCGTTCCCGCTCGCCACCCCGCAAACTGCAGCCGTCGTCGCGGGCCATGGCCGGGCGAGCATCCTGACCGAAGACGGTGAACTCGCCAGCGGCACCCCGGCCCGGATCGCCGCCATGCTGGGCGACGCCATGCCCCTGCTGGTGCACGCGCCTGTCACCCTGCGCCGCCTGAACCTGCGCCCATGCCCCACTTTCGACCTGCTCGAGCTCTGGGCCTTCGTGCGCCCGGCCTGCCCGGCGGCACCGACGCCCCGCGGCCTGGCCCTCGCCCTCGACATGCCGCCGCCAGCCGATATGGAGAACGCGGCGGCCCTGCTGCCCGCCATCGCCGAGACGCTCCTGGCCCGGCTGGCCGCGGGCCGGGACACGCCGGCCAATGCGGACGCCGCCAGCCTGGCGAACCGGATGGGAGCGTCCGGTTGGGCCTGGGCGCCCTACGTGCTCGCCGCCCTCGGGGGCCCCGGCAAGCCCACCGACGCGCTGCGGGTGTGGAAACGGCTGCCCGAGTGGGAGGAGGAAGCCCCGCCACCGCCGCCCGCCGCCCATCCCGTGCTGCCGGCCGACGCCCGCCGCCGGCTCGCCGACATCCTGGGGCCGGCGGCCGAGCAGCGGCCCGGGCAGGGGGACTACGCCTCCGCCGCCGCGGCCGCTTTCGCCCCGCGTCAGACCCGCGGCGACCCGGCGACCGTGCTGGCCGAAGCGGGCACAGGCACCGGCAAGACCCTTGGCTACGTCGCCCCGGCCAGCCTATGGGCGCAGCTCAACGGGGCGCCGGTGTGGATCAGCACCTACACCCGCCACCTGCAGCGACAGGTGGAAACCGAACTCGCCCGGCTCTATCCCAACCCGGCCGAGCGCCGCCGCCGGGTCGTGGTGCGTAAGGGGCGGGAGAACTACCTCTGCCTGCTGAACCTGGAGGACCGGGTGAACAGCCTGGCCGGCTCGGGCGTATCGGCCGGGGTCATCCCCCTGGCGCTGCTGGCCCGTTGGGCGCTCGCCACCGCCGACGGCGATATTTCGGGCGGCGACCTGCCAGGCTGGTTCGGCGAGCTGTTCGGTCCCGCTGCCGTGCTGGGCCTGGCCGACCGGCGTGGCGAATGCATCCACGGCGCCTGCCCGCACTATAAACGCTGCTACGTCGAACACACCATCCGCCGTGCCCGCACCGCCGAGCTGGTGGTGGCCAACCACGCCCTCGTCATGATCCAGGCTGCCCATGGTTTCACCGACGGCACCGGCACGGGGGGCATCGACGGCGGCGCCGTGCCAACCCGCTATGTGTTCGACGAAGGCCACCATGTGTTCGACGCCGCCGACAGCGCCTTTGCCGCCGTGTTCAGCGGGATCGAGGGCGCCGAACTGCGCCGTTGGCTGTTGGGCGCAGAGGGCGGCGCGTCCCGGGCCCGGGGGCTGCGTCGCCGCCTGGACGAGTTGGTCGGCGGCCGGCCGGAGCTGGAGGCGCCGCTCGACGCCGCGCTACAGGCTGCACGCGCCTTGCCCGCGCCCGGCTGGTCGATCCGCCTGTCCGAAGTGATGCCGGAACTCGGCGGGTTGGAGGCGGGGCAGGCCAACGCATCCGAGGTGCTGCTGGGACTGGTGCGCCACCAGGTGCTCGCCCGCACCCCGGGCCCAGAACTGGCCGCTTCGGAACGGCGGCGGGCCAATTTCGAGTGCGACCTGCACCCTCTGCTGCCCGGGCTGGACGAGGCGGCATCACGCCTGGAACGCGCCCTGGGCCGCATTGCCGAGCCGCTCCGCATTCTCGTCTCGCGCCTGAACGAGCGCCTGGATACCGAGGCCGACGAGCTCGAACCCGCCATCCGCGCCCGCATCGAGGCCGCGTCCCGCGTGGTCAAGCATCGTGCGGTAGATCGACTGGCGGCCTGGCAGGCGATGCTCAACGAGTTGGCCGCCCCGCCCGGTGAACCCGGCGAGCGCCGCTCCCACGTGACCTTCCTGCAACTGGACCGGCGCGAAGCCGGCGACCGCGACGCGGGGGTGCACCGCCACTGGCTGGACCCGACGGTGCCATTCGCGGGAACCCTCGCGGCCTCCGCGCACGGCTTGTTGATCACCAGCGCCACCCTGCGCGACGGGGCCGAGGGGGAGCCCGAAGCGGCCTGGGCGGCGGCCGAGGCCCGGGTCGGCACGCCGCATCTGCCGTCCCCCGCGATCCGCGCCGCCGTCGCCAGCCCGTTCGACTACGCCAACCAAACCCGCGCGTTCGTCGTGACGGATGTGGGGACGGACGTGCCCGCGCTGGCCGGCGCCTTCCGTACCCTGTTCCTCGCGGCGGGCGGCGGCGGTTTGGGGCTGTTCACCGCGATTTCCCGATTGCAGGCGGTGCATGCCCGCATCGCTCCGGCGCTCGAAAATGCGGGGATCCCGCTGCTCGCCCAGCACGTGGACGGCATGGACAATGCCACTTTGGTGGATGTTTTCCGCACCGAAACCGATTCCTGCCTGCTCGGAACCGACGCCATGCGCGACGGAGTGGACGTGCCCGGCCGCGCCTTGCGCCTGGTTGTGTTCGAGCGCGTGCCCTGGCCCCGGCCCGACATCCTGCACCGGGAACGTCGCATCCATCTGTCTGCCGGCGACCCCCGCGCCTACGACGACGCGGTCGCGCGGCTGAAGCTGCGCCAGGCGTTCGGCCGCCTGATCCGCGCCGCAGGCGACCGCGGCGTGTTCGTGCTGCTGGACCGCCGCGCCCCGTCCCGACTTCTCTCGGCGCTGCCGGCGGGGGTGGCGGTGGCGCGGCTCGGGCTTGCGGATATTGCGGCCCAAACCCGTGCATTCCTTGGCGGCCCAAGTTTTCTCCCGGCCTCGGACTTGATATCCCCGCCCGCTTCGATCACGGTCCCGCCGGAATGGGAGAGGTAATGATGCTGGCTCAGATTGGGTTGGACCCACAGGAGGCCCTGGTCTGCACGATGGTCCTGGTCGCTGCGACCGATGGCGGCATCACCGACCGCGAGATCGGTGTGATGTCCGGCTTGGTCCAGACGCTGCCCGCCTTCAACGGCTTCTCCTCCGAGCAGCTGAGCAGCGCGACCGACGCCGCGATCGACTTGCTGCGAGAGGATGACGGGCTGAGCCACGCCGGCCGGCTGATCCGCGACGCGCTGCCGCCGCGCTTGCGGGAAACGGCCTACGCGCTGGCTTGCGAGATCATCGCTGGCGACGGGTTCGCCGCTCAGCCCACGCTGCAGATGCTCGAATTCGTGCTGGGGGAATTGCAGATCGATCCGCTGGTCGCCAGCGCCATCGAGCGAGCGGCGCGCGCGCGGTATCGCCGGGTAGAGGAATAAACCTGCTTCATCCTTCCGCTGAAGTGGGGAGGATGAAGGTTTGTGTCACCGTGCCTTGTCCGGCACGGTCTGCAGGAATGACGCCAACTGGGCCGACCAAAAATGCGCCATGCCGGTCGTGCCATGCCCGCGGGTCGCCGCGCTGGCCGGGATGAGATAGAGCCGCGCGTTCTTCATCAGCTTGATCTCGCGGTCCTCGACGCCCGTGTCCGGCGGGTTGCGCTCGTCGTCGGCCGAGTTGATCGCCAGCAGCGGTGCCGTGATTTGTCCGAGAGCGGGTGCCGCGTCAAAATCGCGGGATGCGTCCCACTGGTAGATGAAGTCGTTCGCATCGGCCGGCCCGGGCTCGGCCAACTGGTGGTCGACGTAGGCGTCGGCTTGCGCATGCGTCGGCGCGATGGACTGGTAGCCAAGGGTCCCGCCGTTCGTGGCGATGCCGAACAAGACGTTCGCGGTCCGTAGCGTCGCCGGCTGCTTCGTGTAGTTGCCGCCGTCGTAGCCGGGGTCGCTGCGGATCGTCTCGATCAGCATGCGGCGGAGCATCCAATTCCGGCTGGCCATGGCGGTGGGCTGCGACGCCATCGGCACCAGCGCGTCCATGAAGTCGGGATAGGCTTCGCCCCATACCCAGGTCTCCATGCCGCCCATGGAGTTGCCGAGCACGAGGCGCAAATGGTGGATGCCGAGCCCTTCAGTCAGCAGACGGTATTGGGCCAGGACCATGTCGGCGTAGTCGTAGCGGGGGAATTTGGTCCGCAGCCCGTCGGACGGCTTGGCGGATTTTCCGGCGCCGATCGCATCCGGCAGGATCACGAAATACTTATGCGCGTCCAGCGGTTGGCCGGGGCCGAACAACTCGCCGGCGAACGCCGGGTTCAGCATGCCGGTTCCCGACCCGGCGGTTCCGTGCAGGATCAACACCGGTTCGCCCGACGGATCGCCGACCGTGACGTAGTGCAGGCGCAACTCGGGCACGACCTCGCCGGTGTGGAAATGGAAATCGTGCGCAACCCAGTCCGCCTGCTTGGGTGCGGGCTCCTGGGCCAATGCGCCCCATGCGAACAGCACAGACGTCAGGGCCGTTGCCAGCAAGAGTCGTGTCATCGTGACTGTCTCCTTGCTCCCTGCTGTTTTTGAGGGAGGAGCTTTTTCTTGGTCTTAGGCCAGTAGCGGCGGTAGCCGGCTATGCCAGTCGGTGTCGCGCTGATACGCGTCGCCGACCGTCAGCACGCGTGACTCGGCAAAGGGCCGCCCTACGATCTGCAAGCCGATCGGGCAACCATTCGGGTCCAACCCGCAGGGCACGCTCAACACCGGCAGGCCGAGATAGTTGAACGGCCGCGTGTTGTGCGACACAGCCAGGAACCGTGTCTCGGTGCCCGGCGGGCCGTGGTCGATATCCGTCTCGGCCAGCGTCGGCAGCACCGTCGGGATGGTCGGCAGCACCAGCACGTCCACATTGGCGAACGCCTCGCCCACCACGGCGCGTAACACGGGCCCCCGGGCTGATAGTGCCTCCACGTAATAGACGGCGGGGATGGCAAAGCCCGCATACATCCGTGCGCTCAGATGCACCGCGTAGTCCTGCGGCCGTTCGCGCATCCAGCGGGAGTGGATCGTGGCGCCCTCGCAGCGCGACACGATTCCGCCATAGGCCGCCACCGCGTCCATGTGCGGCATCTCGACCGGCACGACGGTGGCGCCCCGACCGGCCAGCACCCGGGCTGCCTCGGCGATCGCTGCCACGATGGCTTCGTCGCTGCCCCTCAACGCGGCGTTCGTCACCAGGCCGACGCGCACGCCGCGCAGATCGCCAGATAGTGCGGCCTCGTAATCCGGCACCGGTTCGTCGGCGGAGGTCGGGTCCGCCGGGTCGTGCCCGGCGATCAGGCCGGTGACCCGGGCGCAATCCCGCACCGTACGCGTCAAAGGCCCCACGTTGTCCGCCGAGAAACTGAGCGGCATCACGCCCGCGCGGCTGACCCGAGTCTGCGTTGGCTTCAGCCCCACCACGCCGCACGCCGAGGCCGGCAAACGGATGGACCCGCCGGTGTCGGACCCGAGGGCGGCAAAGGTGAAGCGCGCCGCCACCGCGGCCCCCGACCCACTCGACGAACCGCCCGTGATGAACGGCGGGTTCCACGGGTTGTGGCAGTCGCCGTGGTGGCGGTTATGCCCGGTCGGGTTCTGCGCAAACTCCGCCATGTTCAGCCCGGCGAAGGTGATCGACCCGGCCTCGTGCAGCCGCTCCAACACCGTCGCCGTGCGCTCCGCAACCCACTCGCCGCGGATCATGGACCCGCAGGTACTGACCTTGCCGGCCTGGTAGTACATGTCCTTGTGCGCCATCGGGATGCCGTGCAGCTTGCCCAGCTTAGCGCCGGCTGCGACCTGCTTGTCGGCGGCGGCAGCGGCCTCGTGCGCACCCTCGCGGTCGATCCAGATCGTGGCGTTGACGGTGCCCTCGTGCGCGTCGATCTCGGCCAGGCACGCGTCGAGCAGCGCCGTGGCGGTAATCTCGCGGCGGGCGACGGCGTCGGCGGCCTCGGTTAGGCTCAGCCTGTTCGGGGTCATTCCTTCATCTCCCGAAGGGCTGCCTCGAAGCTGCTCGGCTCGTCCTCGAACCGGAGCCGGCCGCGCTGCGCCTCAAAGGCGGCGATGGTGGCGGCGAGTTCGGCTGCCAGCCGGCGGCCCGGCTCGTTCGGTGGTTTCACGCCATGCCAAGCCTCGATATAGGCCTCGGTCTTGGCGAGGAAATCGTCGTCCATGTCAGCCTCCGGCTTCACGGCAGCACTATGTCGGACGATGCACCGGGCCGTCCACTGTCCGCCGCCGCGAATACCGGGCAAGATTGGCGGCACACGCCGGGGAGAGTTCAGATGGCAGCCGACGCATTGGTGTTCCTGGTCGACGTGGACAACACGCTGCTCGACAACGACCAGTATCAGAATGAATTGAAGGCATACATCGAGGAAAAAGCCGGCACCGAGGCGAAGGATCGTTATTGGACCATTCAGGAGGGCCTGTTCCACACGCTCGGCTACCGCGATTATTTGGGCGCATTCCAGCAATACCGCCTGGAACGCCCCGACGAGTTGGATGCGATCTGGCTGAGCGAGTTCGTGGTGGATTTCGCCTACGACAAACTGGTCTATCCCGGGGCGCTGGACGTCTTGGCGCGGATGCGGGCCATGCACCCGACCGTCGCGCTGACCGACGGCGACGCGGTGTTCCAACCGCGCAAGCTGCTCCGCTCCGGCCTGGCGGAGGCATTGCAACGCCGGGTCGTGATCTGCGTGCACAAGGACAAGGAATTGGCCCGCGTCGAGGCAGCCTTCCCGGCCCGGCACTACGTGCTCGTGGACGACAAGATTCGCATCCTGACTGCGTGCAAGCAGGTCTGGGGCGACCGGCTCACCACCGTCTTCGTCAAGCAGGGCCAATTCGCCCGGGACCTGAAGGCGATCGCCGAGTGCCCCACGCCCGACATGACCGTGGACCACATCGGTGATCTGCTGGACGGCGATATCCTGGCGCGGCTCGGCGCGGCCGGCTGAACCTCCCGTCCTCCGAGTAAGCCTCCGGGCGTCATGCAAATGCATGAGGCACCCGCTAAACCGCCCTGGCCACCCCGATTTTGGGCGTCTACGATCGGCTGCGTGTGATGGGCGAACGCGACATGGCGGAATACCGGCTGCACTACTTCCCGGAGTCTGGAAACAGCTACAAACTTGCATTGATGCTGACGCTATGCGGCCAGCGCTTCGAACCGGTCTGGACCGATTTCGGCAGCGGCGTGACCTGGACGCCGGAGTGGCGCGCCGCCGTCAATCCAATGGGGGAGATCCCCGTGCTGGAGGCGGATGGCGTGAAGCTGACGCAGACCGCGCCGATCCTGCTTCGCCTGGCGGATACGTATGGCCGCTTCCAGGGTACGGATGAAGCCGAGCGCTACGAGGTGCTGCGCTGGCTATTTTGGGACAACCAGAAGCTGTCGGGCTTCATGGCTGCCTACCGCTACCGGCGCGCCTTCACCCGCGACTCCGACCCGGCCGTGCTCGCCTTCCTCAAGGGCCGGGTCGACGACTTCCTGGGCATCATCGAGCAGCGCCTGCAAGGCCAGGCCTTCATCGTCGGCGATCGCGCGACGGTGGTGGATTTGTCGATGTGCGGGTACCTGAGCTTCCCCAAGCACGAGGCGGGCTACGACCTGGTCACGACCCATCCGGGGGTGGCGGCCTGGCTGCAGCGCATCGCGGCGCTGCCGGGGTGGCAAGCACCCTACGACCTGCTGCCGGGCAAGCGCCTGCCCTGCTACGTCAGCCTCGCGTGACCGTCCTGCCGCATCTGCTGAGGATTTTCCTATGCTGACCATCCACCATCTCGGCAAATCCCAGTCCGAGCGGATCATCTGGCTTTGTGAGGAATTGGGTATTCCCTACGAGCTGAAAATCTATGACCGCGATCCCGTCACCATTCTGTCGCCGCCGGACCTGAAGGCGCTGCACCCGATCGGCGCGGCACCGGTGATCGAAGACTCCGACGTGCTGCTCGCTGAATCGGGCGCGATCGTCGACTACATCATGGCCAGGCAAGGCGGTGGCCGCCTGACACTCGGGCCGGACCATCCCGATTTCGCGCCCTATCTTTATTGGCTGCATTTCGCAAACGGCAATTTGCAACCCGTCATGGGCCGCAACCTGATGCTGCGACGGCTCGACCTGGCGCCCGACAATCCGGTGCGGAGGGATGCGAAACGCCGGCTTGACCTGGTGTTCGGGTTGATCGAGGCCCGGCTCGGCGAGGCGACGTATCTTGCCGGGAGCGAGTTCACGGCAGCGGACATCATGACGGTGTTCTCGCTGACCACGATGCGGATCTTCCTGCCGCTCGACCTGTCGCCCTATCCGAACATCCTCGCCTACCTACAGCGCATCGGCGGCCGCCCGGCGTACCAGCGGGCGATGCAGAAGGGCGATCCCGGGATGACGCCCCTGCTGACCTGATGGATACCGGGCAACTCAGGGCCAGACTTGCCAAAGGCCCGATCGAAGACGCTCAGCTCGACGAGGTCGCCTGGACCGACCTCGATTGCGAGGGGGCGAAGTTCAACCGGTGCAGCTTTGCCGGCGCGCAGTTCACCAACACGGTGTTTTCGGGTGCCCGTTTCGTAGGCTGCCGGTTTCTCGGCGCGCGCTTTTCGCACGCTGAATTGGGCGAGGCGGCGTTCGAGGAGTGCCAGTTCGCGACGCGAGATACGGCTGCAACCGGCTGTAGCTTCGCGTTCAGCAATCTTCGCGATGCAAGGTTCACGACCTGCGACCTCTCGCTGTGCCAGTTCGATCGGTCCGACCTGTTTGCGATCGAGATGGACCAGTGTGTGCTGCGCGGCGCACGGTTCAACAAGGTAGACTTCAGTCATGCCTATTCCCGCAAGCTGGTTACCACGCGGGCTATTTTCCGAACCTGCAACTTCGAACTAGCCGATCTAAGCGAGGCGCGCCTACCCGGCTGCGAGCTCGCTTCCTGCCGCTTCCGCGAGGCCGACCTCAGCGGCGCCGACTTGACCGATGCCATGCTGCGCGACGCCGACCTATTTCAGGCGATCCTGACTGGCACGAAGCTCGCGGGCGCCGATTTGCGCGGCGCGGAGATCAGCGGCCTCAATCTGATGGAGCTTGCAAGCTTTGCGCGAATGAAGATCGATCAGGGGCAGCAGCACCTACTCCTGGATGCGATCGGCATCGACGTTCGTCCGGAACCAGGCTGACCACGCGAAGTATTCCAGCATTGGCCTGAACCTCGATCTGCGCCGTGCCATTGTGACAAAGGCGAGAGCCTGAAATTTAGGGCAACAACCGGCATGGACTTGCGTATGTTGAGCAAGCCTGACCATCGCGGTAAGGGCGGGAGGCGCCTCGTTGATCGGTCATGCACTACGGAGGGCAATTCCCCTCATTTGTTTGCTCCTGAGCGGATGCGGCGTCTTCGAGCGCGGGTTCCTGGCTCCGGGCGGCCCAATCGCGGCCGCGACCAGAAGCGAGTTCCTGCTGGTCTGCCTCATCATGCTGTTCGTGATCGGGCCAGTGCTGCTGCTCGCGCCGTTGTTCGCCTGGCACTATCGTCTATCCAACACGCGCAGCGCCTACCGGCCGCAATGGGCATTTAGCTGGTCGCTCGAGGGGCTGATCTGGATTCCGCCCAGCATGATCGTCGTCGGGCTCGCGGTCTTCCTGTGGCGGGACACCCACCGGCTCGACCCGTATAAGCGGCTGCCCGGCCAGGCGATCGAAATCCAGGCGGTGGCGCTCGACTGGAAATGGCTGTTCATCTACCCGGACCAGGGTGTCGCGACGGTGAACCGGCTGGTGATCCCGGCGGGCCAGCCAGTGCATCTCAGCCTGACCAGTGGCACGGTGATGCAGTCGCTGCTGATGCCAAGGCTGGCCGGGCAGATCTACGCGATGGCGGGCATGCGGACGCAGTTGAACTTTGCGGCGGACGCCCCCGGCGCATTCTGGGGCGAGAACGCACAGTTCAATGGCATGGGATTCCAGAACGAGAAGTTCGACATCGCAGCGCTCGACCCCGCCGGCTTCGCGCATTGGCTGGCCGAAACCAAGGCGCAACCGAACCGGCTCGATACGGCGGAATACGAGACGCTCTCCCACCGCTCCACCCTGCCGCACCCGCTGGCTTTCGGCGCGGTCGATCCCGGCCTGTTCGACCGGATCGTCGGCCTGGCCCAACCCAGCGGGCACACGATCGCGCTGCAAACGCTGCCACCACGCCCCTTGCCGATGGGAACCAGCCTGCCATGACCGAACCTGACTTCTGGCACGTCCTGCTCGGCAACCTGAGTTGGGGCGCGCTGCCGTTCGTGCGGGCTTGGCGCGACCCGAGCATCAGCGAGATCATCGGTGCCGGGGCGGGTTCGGTGGTGGTGATCGGCGCGGTCGCGATGCTGGCGCTGCTGACCTACCTCAAGGCGTGGCGGTATCTCTGGACCGAATGGTTCACCAGCCTGGACCATAAGAAGATCGGTATCATGTACATCGTGATCGCCGGTGTGATGCTGAGCCGCGCCTTGATCGAGGCGGTGTTGATGCGTGCTCAGCAGGCGTTCGCCGTCAATTCGCCCGGCTTCGTCGAGCCCAACCATTTCGCCCAGCTATTCTCGACCCATGGCAGCATCATGATCTTCTTCATGGCGATGCCCTTCCTCACCGGACTGATCAATTATGTCGTGCCGCTGCAGATCGGTGCGCGCGACATGGCGTTTCCCTATTTCAACTCCGTCGGCCTCTGGCTCACTGCGGGCGGCGCGGGGTTGATGATGGTCTCGCTGGTGGTGGGCGAATTCTCGACCGGTGGCTGGAGCGGCTACCCACCCTATACCGAGCTTTCGTATAGCGGTGGTGCCGGGCCGGACTACTGGATCTGGGCGGTGACGCTCGCCTCCGTCGGCAGCACGGCGGTCGGCATCAACGTCGCCTGCACGATCTATAAGCTGCGCGCACCGGGCATGACCTGGATGCGCATGCCGCTGTTCTGCTGGACATCGCTGTGCACGTCCATCCTGATGATCTTCGCCATGCCGGCGCTCACCGTCGCGACATTGCTGCTGGCCGCCGACCGCTACGCCGGGATGCATTTCTTCACCGACGATCTCGGCGGCAACATGATGAACTACGTCAACCTGTTCTGGTTGTTCGGCCACCCCGAGGTCTACATCGTCGTGCTGCCGGCCTTCGGCGTGTATTCCGAAGTCATCTCCGCCTTCTCGTCCAAGGAGCTCTACGGCTACACCTCGCTGGTCCTCGCCACCTGCGCGATCGCCGTGCTCTCCTTCACCGTCTGGCTGCACCACTTCTTCACCATGGGGCAGAGTGCGAATGTGAATGCCGCCTTCGGCATCGCCACCATGCTCATCGGCGTGCCGACTGGGGTGAAGATCTACGACTGGATCTGGACCATGTTTCGCGGCGAGGTGCGCTTCACCCCGTCGATGCTGCTGTCCATCGCCTTCATGATGACCTTCGTGCTTGGCGGCTTCACCGGCATCATCCTGGCCACGCCGCCGCTCGACTACATGATGCACAACACGCTTTTCCTCGTGGCGCATTTCCACAACATGCTCATCCCCGGCACGCTCTACGGGATGATCGCGGGCTATATGTTCTGGTTTCCCAAGGCGTTCGGCTTCCGGCTGAACGAGCGCCTCGGCCGCATCTCCGTCGCCTGCTGGGTGGTCGGCTTCTACCTGGCATTCATGCCGTTGTATGTGCTCGGCGCCGCCGGGATGGCGCGGCGCACGCAGGAGGTGTTCGACCCCGCGTTCCGCCCTTGGTTGTTGGCAGCGTTGTGCGGTGCCTTCGTGCTGTTCGCGGCGCTCGCCACCCTGTTTCTACAGCTCTATGTCAGCATCCGGGACCGCGACGCCAACCGCGTGACCGTCGGCGATCCGTGGGATGCACGCGGCTTGGAATGGTCGGTCGCCGCACCGCCGCCGGAGTGGAACTTCGCCACCATTCCGCATGTCGGCAGCCGTGACCCGTTCTACTGGCGCAAGCGCAACGGCGGCGCCTACAAGCCGGCCGACCACTACCACGACATCGAGTTGCCCAAGGAGTCTGCCTGCGGCATGATCATCGGCCTCGCCGCCGCTGCCGGCAGCTTCGGCCTGGTCTGGCGCATCTGGTGGATGGCGGGCCTATTTACCGCGGTGATCGTGCTGACTGTGATCGCGCGCTCCTTCATGCGCGACGTGACCCGGATCGTCCCCGCGGCGACTGTGGAGGCCGTCGATCGCCGATGGCTCGCGCAGGCACAGATGGCGGCGCCAGTCCCGCGCGAGCTGGAACAAAGCGAACGTAACCAGGGGCTCGCGCAATGGACGGCGTAGGCGGGCCACAGCTTCGACATGCGGGGTTGAATCTCACGGACGATCCGCTCGAGGTCCGCGAGCATGTCGAGAGCGACGTGTTCGGCTTCTGGATATTCCTGATGAGCGACGCGGTGCTGTTCGCGCTGCTGTTCGCAGTCTACGGCACCTCGCTGGACGCCACGGTCGGTGCACCCGGCCCGGCGCAGGAATTCAAGATCGGGTCCGCCTTCATCGAGACGCTGCTGCTGCTCACGTCGTCCTTCACCTTCGGCATGGCGTCCATCGCGCTGAAGCGGGATGTGCGGTCCCGCCGCCTGGTGCTCTGGCTCGGGGCCACGCTGCTGCTCGGCCTCGCCTTCCTGGGCATGGAGGCGCATGATTTCGCAACGATGGCGGCGGATCACGCGACGCCCGATCGCAGCGGGTTTCTGTCGGCGTTCTTTGTGCTTGTCGGGATGCATGGGCTGCACGTGACCATCGGCGCGATCTGGACGATGGTGATGCTGGTGCAGGTCGCCGTTTTCGGGCGGGACCTGAGGGTCAAGGTGAACCTCATCCGGCTCAGCCTGTTTTGGCATTTTCTCGACGTGATTTGGATCGCCATCTTCTCCGTCGTCTACCTCCAGGGCCTGATCCGATGACGTCGCCACGGATCGAACAGCGCGAGACGATGACCTATGTCGTCGGATATGGGCTGGCTCTGCTGCTCACCTGCGTCGCGTTCGGCCTCGTCTACCTGCATGTGCTCGATGGACTGGAAGCTTTCTACACCGTGCTGGGCCTCGGACTGGTGCAGATGGTCGTGCACTTCCGCTGCTTCCTCCACATCGACCTCAAGCGCTCGGCCCGGGCCGATTTGGTGCTGATCCTGTTCTCGAGCTTGATCGTGGCACTGATGGTTGGCGGCACGCTGGTCGTGCTGTTCAACTTGCGGCAGAGAATGATGTAGCGCGGTCCCGCTCAGCCTCCGCCGCGTTGCAGCGTCGGTCCGCACAGGCCGAGCGCGGTGTTGACAACGGCAAGATGGGTCAACGCCTGGGGGAAATTGCCTGCCAGGTGCTTGCCGGGGCCGTTGTATTCCTCGGACAGCAGGCCGAGGTCGTTGGCCACGGCAAGCACGCGTTCGAATTGGGCGCGGGCCTCGTCCTTGCGGCCCTGCAGGTTGAGGCAGTCCGCCATCCAGCAGGAGCAGGCGAGGAACGCGCCCTCGTTCGGCGGCTCGGCTTTCGCCTTGGTGCGGCGGATCAGCCCGCCCTCGGACAGTTCACGCTGGATCGTCGCGATGGTGGCGGCCATGCGGGGATCGTCCGCCGGCAGGAAGCCCACCAGAGGCAGCAGCAATAGGCTGGCGTCGATCGCCTGCCCGCCATAATGCTGGGTGAACGTGCCCAATCCCTCGTTCCAGCCCTCCCGGCAAACCTCGTCGTGGATAGTCTGACGGAGCGCCGTGAGCCGTGCCACGGTTGCCGAATCCACCGCTCCAGCCTCGGCGTGATAGCGCAGGAACCGGTCCAGCCCCACCCACGCCATTACCTTGGAATAGGTGTATTGCCGTAATTCGGAGCGCGATTCCCACACACCCGAGCCTTCGGTGTTCCACACTGTCTCCAGGTGCGCGACGATCTGGCGTTCTGCCGCCGCCTCCTGCTGCGTCGTCGGCAGGCCGCCACGCCGGGCCAGAGCGAGCGCGTCGAGGACCTCGCCGAATACGTCGATCTGATGCTGCGTTGAGGCGGCGTTGCCGACCCGCACCGGGCTGGCGTAGCGATACCCCGGCAACGTCTCGACCATCCACTCCGACAGATGCCGCGAGCCATCCACCCGATACATAATCCGCAGCCGTTCCGGCGACCCGGCGATGGCGCGCAACAGCCAGTCCCGCCAACTCGTGGCCTCGGCATGGAACCCGGCGTTCAACAGGGCGCAGAGAGTGAAGCTGGCGTCGCGCAGCCAGCAATACCGGTAATCCCAATTCATCTTGCCGCCGGGTGCCTCGGGCAGCGACGTGGTGGGGGCGGCGACGAGCCCGCCGGTCGGCGCATGGATCAACGCCTTCAGCGTAATGAGCGAGCGGCGGATGGGGCCTGGCCAATCGGTCTTCGCATCGTCGAACCGGCCGATCCACTCGCGCCAGAAGCTTTGCGTTTCGACCAGGGCGGCCTCGGCGTCGACCGGCTCCGGCGGCGTTTGGTGCGCCGGGCCATAGCTGAGCACGAAGGCGCGCCGTTCACCCTCGGCCACCTCGAACTCCGCCGAGGTGAGGCGGGCCTGCACGTCCAGCCTCACCGGCGCGCGCAGCACGACGAGGTCGGGGCCGACCTTGGCCACCATGTCGTCGCCCGACATTTCGGACCAGGGCGGCAACGCACCATAATCGAACCGCAGGCGCATCTGGCTCCGCATCCGCACCGTGCCGCGTACCCCGACGACGATCCGGACCAGGCAGGACGCACCCTTGCGCATCGGCATGAAGTCGATGACCAGCACGGCGCCATCCGCCGTTTCCAGCGTCGTCTCCATGATCAGGGTGTCGTGCTGATAGTGGCGGCTGCGTTGCGTGACGGGCTCGGTGGGCGCGATCGACCAGTGGCCGTTCTCATTGGTCCCCAGGAGGGCCGCGAAGCAGGCATCGTCGTCGAAGCGTGGCCAGCACAGCCAATCGATCGATCCGTCGCGGTTCAACAACGCGGCCGTCTCGCCGTCACCCAGAAGGGCATAGTCCTCGATGGGGTTGCTCATGGCGGCGACCCGTCTAGATCTTCAGCTTCTTGGCGAGCAGATGAACGCCGGTGACCAGCCCGACGCCTGCGACGGCTGCCCAAAATGCGGTGCGGTGCCGATCAGTGAACATCTCCCAACTTCCCAGTTTGGATTGGCTGTCGAAGCGGCCATGCGCCCCGTAATTGCCGGGTACCGCGTTGAACAGATTGGCTGGGGCATTCGGCGGCAATGTCTCGTCGGTGAGCTGCCCACTATAGCCCGCGCTCGCGAGATATTTGTCGATCCACCCGGGCGCGATCCGATTGGCAAGGATCGCCTTCACTGTAGGAAAGCCAACCCACACTTCACGCCGCTTATGGGTGGCAGCGAAGAAGATCGCCCGGGCAGGGACTTCCGGCTCGAAAATCGGCGCGACCGGCTTGGCCTTCACGCCCATCTTGTTCATCGCCCAGTCGAATTGCGGGGTATTCACCGCCGGCAGATCCACTGTCGTCAGATGGACGGCGAGCTTGTCGTGGATGATCTCGGACCGCAGCGCGTCGGTGAAGCCCCTAATGGCGGACTTGGCACCACAATAGATCGATTGCAGCGGCACCGAGCGATAGGCGAGCGCCGAGCCGACATTCACGATCGTGCCGCTATTGCGCCCCCGCATGCGGGAAAGTGCCGCCATCATGCCGTGTACCTGGCCCAGATAGGTGACCCGGGTGCCGCGCTCGATTTCCTGCGCCGTGAGTTTGGAGACGGGTGCGAACACCGTCGCCATGGCGACATTCACCCAGACGTCGATGGGGCCCAGTTCGTGCTCCACCTTCGTCGCTGCACTCTCGACGGCATCGGCATCGGCCACGTCGGTCGGGATGGCGAGCGCGCGAACGCCGTGGGTGGACCGCAACTCGCCAGCCGCCCGCTCCAGCCGCTCTGGATCGCGTGCCAGAAGTGCCACGTCGTAACCCTGCTTGGCAAACTCCTCGACCGTTGCGCGGCCGACACCCGCACTCGCACCTGTCACGACGACGATTTTCGGCATAGTCGGATTATCCTTGGGTGAGAGGGCTTCTCAGTCGGGACGTAAGACGAAGCCGAACCGCTGCATGCCCACCGCGTGGCGGGCACGATTGGCTAAGCCGACGGCTTCCTTGTAGTTTCGGACCGATTTCGATGTGGAAGATTGTTCATACGCGGCCGCCTTCGGTGGGCCGGGCCCGCCCGATGGGTCACGCCGCGTCCAACCGCTCGCTCAGAACATTGTCCACTTCGGCGCCCACCAGCAGGGCGAGTGCGTTGGCATACAGCCACAGCAGAACCACCGCGATGCTCCCGAGCGAACCGTACAGCCGGCCGAAATTGGCAAGGTGCGCGACGTAGAGCGAGATGCCGGCCGATGCAGCGAGGCAGAGCAGGGTCGCGACGGCCGTCCCCCAGCACAGTGGTAGCAGGTGGCTTGGCGTGCGGTTTGGAGCGTAACGGAACAACAGCGCCAAGCTTGCGGCGAAGATCGCGATCATGACCGGCCAGCGCAGCCACAACAGCCGCAGCGCCGTCTCCATCTGCAGCCACGAGGCGAGCAGGGGGGCCAAGGCGAGCAGCCCGATCACCACGAATAGCATCGCGATGCCCGCCGTGCCGACCGCCAGTGCCACTGCGGCCCGCCTCGTCCGGCTGCGAGTCTCCTCCTGGTCGTAGACGATGTTGAGCGCGGTCAGCAGGCCGCCCGCGGCCCGGAACGCGATCCACAGGACGAATACCAGGTTGACCAACAGCGCGACCCCGCCACCGAAGCCGCGTGGCACGCTGGTCAAGAATTCGTCCATCAACTGGACGGTGGCTGCGGGGAGCATGCTTCCGTTGTGCTGCAACCCTTGCTTTAGCGCGCCGATGTCGCCGAATTGCCCCCATATCGCAGCTGCGGCAGCCAGGGCCGGCAGCAAGCCGAAGATGGCGTAGTAGGCCAATCCCGCTGCCACCATCGTCGCATGATCGCTGAAGATCTCCTCCCAAAGCCTGCGAAGCAGCTCGGCGATCGAGCCTTCCTCGACCCGCGTCTTAGTCTTGTGGATGAATGCCATTGGATTGCACCGCCCCTGTTTTCGTCACGGGTTCGCGCTCAGAACCTCGTCGACGGAAGGCGGACCCGTCCGCGGGCGATCCGGCCGGCGCCGCTTCTAGCCGGCCTTCGGCTGCGTCGCTTTGAAGCTCGTCAGCGCCTGCACCCGATCCCACCACTCGGAGAAGCCCTCGGTTTCAAACAAGGCGCCCTTGTCGGATGTCATCGCAACGTATGCGATAATGGGAGCGAAATAGAGGTCCGCCAGACTCAGTTCCCCCGCGATGAAGCGCGAACTGCCGCGAATCCTCATAGCGAACTCGATGACCTTGCGGCCCGTTTCGAGGCCCTGCTGGCGCGCCGTCTCGCTTTTGCCGCCGACGAAATCGGGAAACAAGTGATAGGCAACGACACCGCCGAGTAGCGCGCCGTAGCCATACGAGTCGATGACGCCGATGACCATGTCCATCCGCGCACGGTCCTCCGCGCTTGCCGGGATAAGCGACACGCCGGGTAGCTTATCATTGAGGAAGCGCGTGATCGCCGCGGTCTCCAGCACCCGCGTACCGTCATAGTCCAGCACCGGCACCTTACCGAACGGGTGGCGCTGCCGATGCTCCTCGCTCCGTGGCTCGCCTTTCAGCACGTCGAGCGGCACTTGCTTGAATTCGGTTACCCCCTTCTCGGCAAGCAGCATCTTCACGGTGCGTACGTAGGTGGAGGCGTCAAAGCCCCAGAGCGTGATGTCCGGCACGGTGATGTTTCCTCAGAGTGTCTCCATTATCCTGCCTCGCCCGGGTGCTGTTAACCAGGCGTTTTCCGGGCGAGCATCAATCGCCTGATTGAGTAGGTGCGCGACTTTGGCGGTTTGGCCGGATTTTGCCCAGATCGATCCCAAGCGAGCCTGTAGCAGTGGCCAGTCATCGAACGGGCTACCCATCGGGCCGACGCGAGAACGTCTCCCGCCCCGTTTGGCTTGGACCCAGATAGAAGCGGCGTCCATACTTCGCCGCGATGGATGAGGGGACATGACGTGACCGGCTTATCGAACCTGCCCCTCTCCACCGAGCGGCTCTGGGACAGCTTGATGGACATGGCTGCCATCGGCGCGACGCCCGGGGGTGGCAACAACCGCCCCGCACTCTCGGCCCTCGATGGCCAGGCCAGGGCGCTGCTGGCGCGATGGGGGGCGCAGATCGGGCTCGCGGTCACCACCGATCGGCTGGGCAACATGGCGCTGCGCCGCGACGGGCGCGACCCCGGGCGCAAGCCTGTGTTGGTCGGAAGCCACCTCGACACGCAACCGACCGGGGGCAAGTTCGATGGCCCGTACGGCGTGCTCGCCGGGCTCGAGATCCTGCGGGCGTTGCATGAGGCGGGTGCCACGACCGAGGCACCGATCGTCGTGGTGAACTGGACGAGCGAGGAGGGGTGCCGCTTCAGCCCCTCGATGATCGGCGCTGCAGGGGCCATGGGTGTGTTGCCAGAGGCGGAGGTGCTGGACCGCCGGGCCATCGATGACGGTGAGCGCTACGGTGATGCTCTGAATGCCACCGGTTGGGCCGGCACTGCCGACCCGGCGCTCCTACGCGATGCGAGCGCGTATTTCGAGGCGCATATCGAGCAGGGGCCGACCCTGGAGGCGGACGGCTTCGACATCGGTATCGTCACCGGCGGCTTTGCCACGGAACGCGCCATGGTGAGCGTGCGGGGCAAGGACAGCCATGCCGGCACCACGCCGATGGAGATGCGGCAGGACGCCTTGCTGGCCGCCGCCGAGATGATGGGGCTGGCGGAACGCATCCTGCTCGACACCGCGCCGGAGGGCCGCATGACGGTGAACCGCCTGATCGTCGAACCCGGCGCGGATGGCGTCGTGCCGGGTGGCGCCCATTTCGCCATGGACTATCGCCACCCCTCGACCGACACGCTGCGGGCGCTGTGGGCTGATGCGGACGCCGCATTTGCCGCCTGCGCCGCCCGTCGCAAGGTTGCCGTGTCCCGCGAGACCTATTGGGCGTTTCCGCGTGTGCAGTTCGACGCGACCCTGGCCGGCCGGTTGCGCGACGCCGCCCGGCGCCATGGCGCGAAGCACCGCGACATGCTCAGTGGCGCCGGGCACGACGCCTATCATGCTGCCGGGCGCATGCCGGCCGTGATGCTATTCATCCCCTGCCACGGCGGGATCAGCCACCATCCGACCGAGTCGATCTCCCGCGAGTGGGCCGGTATCGGCCTGCGCGTGCTGGCTGATGCCGTGATCGAGGCGGCGAACAGCCCGGGCTCGGCTTGACGAACGGGCGCGGCCCTACCAGTGTCCGCGCCCGTTCAGGATGGCCACAGGCGAAGCCGGCTGCCGGGCCAGCCACGACGGACCCTCACCGCCGTCCGGCCGGGGTTCTATCTCGGTCATGCATGGGCAGTCTCGGTCCCCTGCGTCGCCGGACCGACAAGATCTATATCCGTCACCGTCGGATTTCTTTAAGGGATGGCTACCCGCTTCGGCTCGAGTAAGGAGACGTCTTATGGCTAAAACACCTGGCACGCCAAAGGCCAAGGCGGATGCGCCTGCGCAGTTCGACATGAACAGCCGCGAGCGGAAGGGCGGCAAGGGCGGGCCTGGTGGTCCGGGCCGCGGTCGCGACGAAAAGCGTCCGCCCAGCCGCATCGTGAACCTGCCCCCCACTTTGGTTGATCGCGGCGAGGGGTGGATCATCCGAAAGATCGGCAAGATCGACCAGGCCTCCCACGTCGCCGTGGGGGCCGAGTACCACCTGATTTTCGAGGGCCACGATCCGCTGGTGTTCGACCACTTTGGCGCTGCCAGAGCCCGCGCCAAAGAGGCACCACCGGAGAACGCGCAGGTGGCGGAGGTCGTGGCCGATCCAACCGAGGAAGCTGCAACTGCGGAACCGTCGGTTGATGGGCCAGGCCCGGAGCCAGCTGCCTAGAAAGGAGCGTAGCCCGGTTTGTCGAACAGCCCGACCGGGCTTGCTCCTGCGCGATGCAGCCCTGGCCGACGAACGGCTCAGTCGTGTAATGGCCGACTGGTTTCCAGCCATGGCGGCCTGGATCGTCGGCCACTCGGGTGCCAAAAGTGTTCGCCACGTTTGCCGCCTGTTCCCGCAACGCCAGGCGGTGTTCGCGGCGTGGCCGACCTGGCCGACCTCTTGGCAACCCATCATCGCCGGCTTAACATTCTTTGTGGCAATCGGTCCAAGCGCCGACTCATTGCAAATCCGTACTGTCCGACGGTAACCTTCATATCGGTATAGACGGTTCGACCTACGACCGTGGGTCGGCCGCGATCAGCAACGCGGTGGCTAGAGGCGGATCAGGTATTGTTCCATCACGCAAAGCAGATGGGCTGCTGGTTCTCTAAAGACGCAAGTATCCAGTCAAGACGTTCAGGAGAAAACGTGGTGGTTACAGCGAAACTGTCGGAAGGGTGTGCGGCGTGACGGATTGGGCCGGCGGCTATGTCACCGATGTAGAGTACATCCCTGGCTTCTACCGCCAACAATCACCGCCGCAGCTGGAACTGGCAGCTCTGCTGGGCGGTGTCGATAGCCGCCTGCCTGCTGGAACGGAGCAGGCCCACTACCTCGAGCTGGGCTGTGGCCGCGGCATGAACGCGGTGACAATCGCCGCTGCCAACCCAGCCTGGCGGGTGACGGCGGTTGACTACAACCCCGCGCACATCGCCTTCGGAATGGCCCTCGCACACGAAGCCGCGTTGGACAACATCACATTTATCGAGGCCGATTTCGGGGCTCTTGCCCAGCGTGATCTGCCACAGGCCGATGTCGTCAGCCTGCACGGCATATGGAGCTGGGTCGGCCTTCAAGCGCGTGCCGCCATTGTGCGGCTGCTGGCCGCCGTGGTCTCGCCGGGCGGGCTCGTCCACCTCAGCTATAACTCGCTACCAGCGTGGCAAGGCTTGATCGGGTTGCAACGCCTGGTGTTCGAAGCAGGCCACCGTAGCGCCGGGCGCAGCGACCGGCAGGTCAGGGCCGGTTTCGCCTTCGTGCAAGAGATGCACCAGGCCGAGGCCCTCCACCTTCGGGCCAATCCGCTCGCAGGTGAGCTGTTGGGGCGGCTCGCAAGCCTCTCGACCAATTACCTGGCCCACGAGTACATGAATACGCATTGGTCGCCCTGCTTCCACAGCGACGTCGCGGCGGCGATGGCCGAGGCTAAGCTCGATTGGGCCGGCTCGGCCAACCTGCTCGAGACTTTCCCCGATCTGATGCTTACCCCTGAGCAGCGGGTGTTGTTCGAGCGGCAAGACGACCCGGTGATGCAGGAAACGGTCAAGGATTTCTGCATATCGCGTCAACTGCGACACGACCTGTTCGTCCGCGGCGCACGGCGCTTGAGCAGTGCTCAGCGTGATGCGGCACTGGGCAGGTTAGTGCTCGCTTTGCGCGTACCAGCGGCGGAATTCTCCTATGACTTGACCGTTCCAGCCGGCAACGCGGGAATGGGGGCAACCTACCGCGACCATGTGGCCGCATTGCAAGCCGGCCCGGCCAGTGTGGCGTCGCTGCTGGCCACCATCTCGGGCCAGGGTAATCCGGCCGAACTGGCCGGACTGATGGTCGGCACCAATCAAGCCGTCCTGATGCCGCGCCCGGACGCGGTGCAGGCCCCCGGTGCTGACCGGCTCAACCGGGTGCTGGGACGCAGGATTACCTCGCTCGCCGGTCCGGAGGTGTCGGGTGTGCTGGCTGCAACCCGCCTGGCGACGGGCCTCCCTGCCACGCGGATCATGCAATTCGTGTGCGCCCGGGCGCTGGACGGCGAGGATGCAGGCGCTTTCGACAGCTGGTTCCAGCAGCTCTGCCGCGACATCCCGGAGGAGAACCATGCCACCTTGCGAGAAATGCTCCGCGATGCGGCCGAAGTGCGGCTGCCGCTGATGCGAAGCCTGGGTCTCGTCGGGTAGACGGGGACGCAGACACGATCGGACGGTTTGCACCTAAGCCGCACCGCGGTCTTCAACTCCATCGCCGAGAACAGGAAGCCGCCGTCGCCGGAGATCCAGATGACCTTCTCATGCGGGCGAACCAGGCACGCTGCGATCCCCCAGGGTAGCGCCACGCCAAGCGTTTACTGGCCGTTCGAGATCAGCACCTGGCGCGCACGGAAGCTGTAGAGGTAGCGCGCAAGCCACAAGTGGAAGGAGCCCATGTCCAGGCAGAGCGCTCGCTCTCCAGCAGGTGCTCGCCGACGGCGCCGGCGCTCTGGAATGTGCCGACCACGGCAAGCTTGTTGTGGTCGAGAAAGTCCCGAACCGCCTCTGCGTTCGCGGGCTTGCTGGCGAGTAGGCCAAGCAGCACGACCGGGTTCTCGGCGGCGGTGAGGAGCCGAACTGCTCCCGCGATCGCGGCCGAGTCCGCGCGCCCCGGTCCAAGCTCGGCGGCGCAAGTACTGACCGGGTCGATCGTGCTCACGCCATCTGGCTCGAACGATCTGACTGGAAGGCAAGGAAGATAGCCCAGGACGGCCTCGCGGCCGCCCTGACTAATGGTCAGAAGCCGGTCGGCCCGACCGAGCCGATCCAGCGGCTGACCTTCGAGGGGTCCTTTTCGCTCATGTAAAAGAAGTGTGTCATCGTCGGACGAACCGGCGGAATGGCCGGGTCGTCGAAGGTCATGCCGACCTTGCCGTGGAAGATCTTGAGCAGTGGGCTGTCGAGGTATTCCACCACCTCGTGGTGAGCGGTGAAGCCCTTGTCGATGAAGTCGCGCAGATTTTGCCGGATCGCTTCCCGCCCGTGCCAGTCCGCGACGCCCAGGTTGCAAATCGCGTCTTCGGCAAAGCAGTCGAATCCCTGTCCGAAAGTCTTGTCATCGATCTCCTTCCACATGGCCAGCAGCCAGGCCGGCGGTTCGGTCTTGGTAAAAGTGATGGTGCTCATGGTCGTCTCCTTGGTTGAACGAGTGTGCTCGGGGGTCATGCGGCTGCGGTGTCCGCTACGTGGATGCCGAGCCGGGTGGCGATGCGCCTTGCCGTCGCTTCCCGCTGCGTGGTGATGCGCTGCAGCGCTTGCCTGGCTGCCGCTAAGATCGGCGGCGGCGCGGTCTCGGGTGTGCCGCTATCGAAAGGCGGTTCGGGTGCGTAGACCATGTCCAATTGGATGGCCTGCGCGACCGCCTCGCCTCGCAGTTCGGCGGCGAGGCGAAGGGCGCCGTCGATCCCGGCTGTCACACCGGCTGCGAATACCCAGTTGCCGTCGATGACCACCCGCTCATTTACCGGGATCGCCCCGAAGAACGGCAACAGGTGGAACGACGCCCAATGTGTCGTGGCCCGGCGTCCTTGCAGCAGCCCGGCGGCACCGCATAGCAGGGCGCCGGTGCAGACGGAGAAGACGCTACGGGCGCCAGCCGCCTGCTCGCGGATGCAGCCGAGCACGGCTTCGTCGTCCATCAGCATCTCCTGCCCGAAGCCGCCGGGCACGTGCAGCACGTCCAGTTGCGGGGCGTCGGCCAGCGCGGCATCTGGCGTTAGGCGAAGGCCCTTGATGTCCCTGATCGGCGCTGCGGTCTTGCCGTAGATGCGGTAGGTCGCGTTTGGAATGCGCGATAAAACTTCGAACGGTCCAGTGAGATCGATCTGGTCCAGGCCCTCGAACAAGAGGGAGCCAATTTCGAGATGGTGTTCGTGCGGGATCATGGTTGCGTTCCGTTCCTCATTGCCTTGACACGGAAGATAGGGCTGACAGGATTGGCGAAAATGCCAAATAACCCTCGAATCCAGCCAAAGCGGCCCCGGCTCATCGAACTGTTCGCCTTCCCGCAGGTCCAGATTCTGGACGTGACAGGGCCGCTGCAGGTGTTCGTCACGGCGAACGACATCGCGGGTGGCAATGTCCCGCCCTACGCCATCCGGGTCGTGTCTCAGGCGGGTGGCGCCGTCGTTTCCTCCTCGGGGGTGGCGTTGCTAGCCGATCCACTGCCGCAGCTCGGCGACCCGTTGGATACGCTGATCGTCGCGGGCGGCCCTGGGATCGAGGCGGCGGCGGCAGATGACACCGTCGTCGATTGGGTACGAGGCCGCGCACGCCAAGCCCGCCGGTTCGCGTCCGTCTGCACCGGAGCGGTCCTGCTGGCGACATCCGGCTTGTTGGATGGACGCCGGGCCGCCACGCACTGGTCGCTCTGCTCCGAGTTGGCCCGGCGCTTCCCCTCCGTGGAGGTCCAGGCTGACCCAATCTTCGTGCATGACGGCCCGGCCTGGACGTCGGCCGGTGTAACCGCCGGCATCGACCTGGCGTTGGCATTGGTGGAGGAGGATCTCGGACGCACCGTCGCGCTCTCGGTGGCGCGCTATTTGGTCGTGTTCCTGAAGCGGCCCGGAGGACAAGCCCAGTTCAGCGCCGCTCTGGCGCTGCAAGACAACGGGAGGTTCGACACGCTGCAAGGCTGGATCGGCGCGAACCTATCCGGTGATCTCTCCCTGTCTCGTCTGGCTCACCAAGCCGGGATGAGCGAGCGCAGTTTCAGCCGCCACTTCCTGGATGCGACGGGTCAAACCCCCGCCCGCGCAATCGAAACTCTCCGTGTCGAGGCAGCCCGCAGCCTGCTGCTGGACTCGCAGTTACCGGTAAAGCGCGTCGCGCAACGTTGTGGGTTTGGTTCGGAGGAGACGATGCGGCGCAGCTTCCTTCGGCTACTTGCGGCAACCCCGCAAGAGTATCGCGCTCGGTTCGGGTCTTGATCGGCGGTGGGGTGGCGCTGGAGATCGGGGGAGTATGCAGTGCGCCCTGATACCACGGCGACACACCCTGATCATGCAGCCAGCGGGTGGAGCGGGGTTTTTGGAAGGCGTCCGGTCGTGCATCTTCGTTCGCCCGGCGACGGAGCCATATTCCCAGGCCTACCGGAGTAGCGGCCTGCGGAGCTTGACCCTACATCGGTGAAATGGACGACCAAGCGCAACTGCAGGATTTCATCGGCCGCCACCAGCGGCTCTTCGTACTGACGGGAGCCGGGTGCAGCACGAACTCGGGCATTCCCGATTACCGCGACGCGGACGGTAAGTGGAAGCGGCCCCAGCCGGTGACCTACCAGGCGTTCATGAGCAGCCTGGCGACCCGACAGCGCTATTGGGCACGAAGCCTGATCGGCTGGCGAGTGTTCGGCCACGTACAGCCCAACCCGGCCCACCACGCCCTGGCACGGCTGGAAGGGTTGGGAAAGAGTGAGATCCTGCTCACGCAAAACGTGGACCGCCTGCACCAGGCAGCCGGAAGCCGCCACGTCATCGACCTGCACGGCCGGCTGGACGTCGTGCGCTGCATGGGTTGCGGTGCCACGATGCCGCGGGAGGTCATGCAAGACGAGTTGACCCAGCAAAATCCCTCGTGGTCCGAACGGGACGCGGCCCCGGCGCCCGATGGCGACTCGGACCTTGAGGGTGCGGAGTTCGGCTCGTTCGCCGTGCCGCCCTGCCTGGTCTGCGGCGGCGTGCTGAAGCCGGACGTCGTGTTCTTCGGCGAGAACGTCCCACGGGATTCTGTAGATGCGGCGTTTCGCGCGCTGGAGCAGGCCGATGCGGTGCTCGTCGTCGGGTCGTCGCTGATGGTGTATTCCGGCTTCCGCTTCGTTCAGGCGGCGGCACGGGCGAACAAGCCGATCGGCGCCATCAATCTGGGGCGCACCCGCGCCGATGATCTTTTGACACTGAAAGTCGAGCGGCCATGCGCCGAGGCTTTGGGATTCCTGCTGTAGAAAATTGCATCTGCCGTTTGTGATCGGCCCGCCATGTGTCGTTCGCACCGGGCTCGGCCACCAGCGCCGGCCAATCCGTCATGGGGCAGTCTCGCCGAACGGTGCCGGGTCGCGGAAGCGTTGCAGCACGTTGCTGGTCAGCCGGGCCAGCGTATTGCCGTAGCCCTCCGGCGGCAGGCTGCCGACATAGGTCATCGAGCCCACCGAGAACACGGCGCCACCGGCCGGCGTCTCGAAGAACACCATGTCGGCGCACGACCAGTCCTCCTGGCGTTTTGGATGGTTGAGCACCAGCATGTCCTCGTTCACCGGGCCGTAATCGGGATGGATCACTACACCCTTCGCCACCACCAGCGCACCCGGCGGCGTGCCCCAATGCTCGTCCGCGCTGTCCATCTCGAAGCCCGCGGCGCCACCGCCCATATAGCCGCTGTCGCCGAACACGGCACCGGGCGCAACCTCGAGCCCTTCCGTCATGAAAGCCACGCGGGCGTCGCCGATGGCATCGGTGAAGCGATAGGGAAACCCTAAGTGGCGTCCCTGGACGGAGAAGCCGTTGCCCACCAGCCGATGCGCCGGGCGGCCGATACGCCGCCACAACCCGCCGTAGCCCCCGCCATACGCGTGATAGCTCTCGCCCGCCTCCGTCGCCCAAACGCGGATGCCGCTTTCGGCCCGGCGCACTTCGATTGCATGCGGATCTGCCGCGGACGGCTCGGCGCGCCAGTAGAAGCCGTTGCCGCCCAGATACATCAGCCGGCCGCCCCCGCCGAGATACTCCTCGAGCGCCTGCATCATCCGCTCCGAGTGGTATTCCGGGTGCTGGCCGGCGATCACCACCCGGTAGGGCGCGAGCAGCCCCACCCCGTCCTCGTGCAAATCGTGGTCGGTCACCACGTCGCAGGCGACCCCGGCGCGATCGAGCCAATCGGTGATGTAGCTGTCGGCACAGATGCGCCCGGTGCCCGACCCATCCGGCACCGGGTCCATCAGGCTGATCTGGCGGAGGCGGTTGTCCAGCATGGGTCGGTGCATGCTCGCGATGGCGACACCCGATCCGTCGCGATGGTAGTTGTAGGTGGACAGGCCGAAGTGCGGGTTCGTGTCCGGCGTCTCGGCCAGTGCGCCCCAACCGCGTGCCCGCTCCCGGTTCTCGGCGCCACGGCCGGGCCGGACGTAGCAGCCATACACCTGGTAGGTGTACGTCGGCATCAGCAGCACCGTATCGCAGCTCGGCTGCTTCGGGCGGACGAAGAACGGGATGCGATCCTCGCCTTGCGCGTTGCTGATATGGGCGCTGTAGATGCCGGAAGGCCAGTCATCCGGGACGACCAGCGCGGCGCTGGGCCGCCACCCGAGATCACCTTGGTCGTCGTCGTGAAAGTGGATGGCGCCATACTGGTCGGGTGCGCTCTTCCAATCATGCACGGCGCCCGTCCAGTTGGCCCCGGTCATCGCGCGCGTCGGAAGGTTGTGCAGCTGCGCATGGCGGGCGTGCGGCCCGATGTCGGTGGCCACATTGCGTTCGATATCGCGCGAAAAATCCCAGCAGGCCTGCAGATCAGCACCCACGTGGATCGTCGGGCGTTCGAGCTTGCCGTTATAGTGCCCTTCGCGGCCCGGCAGCACGGCCACATGCACGTCGAACACGTCCGCCTGCGGCATGGTGGCCTGCACGCTGGCCTCGCCCGCATCGCGGATTGTGCCGAGGGGGTGACGTGGCTGCTGCACGACCGTGAGCGTGCCGTCCGGCCCGATCGTGCCGGTGATGTCGTACCAGCGGCGAGTGAGCATCGCGACGCCGGTGCTGGCGCGCGTCACGCTGCCATCCGCAAGAACGAGTTCGGCGAAAGCGCCGCCGGCGTTCAGACCCAGCGAGACCCGGCAGCCGTCCTGGCCCGAGAGACTGAGCAAGCCCTGCCGTTCGTTCGGAAGCGTCGGCCAGATCGTGGCCGTGAGGGTCAGCCCTCGCGCCGGGTCGATCGCGAGCCCGGTCGCATGACCGTAGCTGCCGGGCAATGCCGCCTGCTCCTGCCCGGCATGCTCGCCGTCCAAAATGGTCGGCATCGTCACCTCCCTGTAGCCCGGTCCCGCCGGATTCGGGTCGGCGCAGAGGTGACGGGCGAACCGCAGGTTGAACGGCGCGTCGACGGCGCTGCTGACCATGAACCGGATGCTTTCGCCGGGCTTGACGCTCCATCGGTCGGTGTAGCCGGTCAGTTTATGCATGGTCGGCAGTCTCCTGTCCGGCCAGACTATGCACCGAGCCTGGCTTTGCAAGCTGGGCCGGACTGAGGGGCTCTCCGCCTTTGCCCAGTGACCGGTGCCTTTTTGATGTCGGCCCCGCATCGGGCTGGGGCGTGGCTTCCGCTCAGGCGACACCCAGCAGGCGGATCAGACCCAGGCTGATCGTACCCAATACAAGAAGCGAGAGGGTGACCGCCGCGGTCACCCGGCCACCAGCCCGGGCCACCACGCGCAGATCCGTGCCGAGGCCGAGCGCGGCCATGGAGATGACGGTCAGCAAGTTGGCGACCCATGCCGTGGGCGCGAGCACCGCTTGGGGAACTGCGCCGGCTGACCGCAGCGCGGCGAGGAGCAGGAAGCCGGCGATGAACCACGGCACCATTTTATGCAGCGGCAGCCGGCCCGGCGCCGGGCGGTCGCCTGCCGTCACGTGCGGTGCCGCCTCGTCCGTCTCGTCGCGCATACGCCGGGTCAGCAGCGACAGGCCGAGCACGACGGGGCCCAGCATCAACACGCGCACCAGCTTGACCAACGTCCCGAGCTGCACCGCCACCGCGCCCACCGGCGCCGTGGCGGCGAGCACCTGCGGCACGGCGTAGACGGTCAGCCCGGCGAGCGCACCGTATTGCAGGACGCTGAGATGGAGCAGGGGGACGGTCAGCGGCAGCGTCAGCACCACGACCACGCCGAGCACCGCCGTGAAGGCAATGGATGCAGCCACGTCCTCGCCGTCGGCGCCGATCACGGGGGCGACCGCCGCGATGGCGGAGTTGCCGCAGATCGAGTTGCCGCAGGCGATCAGCGTCGCCATCCGGTGCGGCAGGCCGAGCAGCCGCCCCATTCCGTAGCTGGAGGCGATTGCGACCACCACCACGGCCGCGATCCCCACCAGCAGGCCGGGCCCGGCGGCCAGCACGGTGCGAGCGCTGACGGACGCGCCGAGCAGCACCACCGCGATCTCCAGCAGCATCTTGGCGCTGAAGCCGATCCCGCCCGCCCAGCGCCGGCCCGGTGTCCAGGCGGTGCGGATGGCCGTCCCAACCAGGATGGCCAGTACCAGCGCTTCCAACCAGGCGCGGCCTGCCAATCGTGCTTCGATCCGCTCCAGCCCGAACGACACCGCCGTGACACCGATGCAAAGCAGGACCCCCGGAAGGATGCCGCCGCCGGCCTGGACCATCCTGCGCGCCGCGTTGGCCCGGGGGATGACATGGCCGGAACCGATCGGTGGCGGTACGGCGGTCGCGATGGCCATGAGCGGTGTCCTTCTGCTGACCGGATACTGAACCATCCGCATCCATCGGTCTAAGACCGTGTTTCGATGGAACCAATCTGATTATACGATCGATCTGCGCGCGGGGTGGGGAGGGTGGTGGCATGACTCTGGAGCAGTTGCGGATCTTCGTGGCGGTTGCCGATCGGCAGCACGTCACTCGTGCGGCTGAAGCGCTGAACGTGGCGCAGTCGGCGGTCAGTGCCTCGATCGCCGCGCTGGAGGCCCGGCACGGAGCGAAGCTGTTCCACAGACTCGGCCGCGGCATCGCGCTGACCGAGGCAGGGGCCTTGTTCCTCGTCGAGGCGCGGGCCGTGCTGGCGCGGGCGGAAGCGGCTGAGCTGGTGCTATCGGAACTGGGTGGCCTGAAGCGCGGCACGCTGGTCGTGCAGGCCAGCCAGACGATCGCAAGCTACTGGTTGCCAAGATACCTCGTCGCATTCCGCCGATCCTATCCGGGTATCTCCATCTCGCTGAAGGTCGGCAACACGGCCCAGGTCGCCACCGCGATCACCCAGGGCTCGGCGGAGCTAGGCTTCGTCGAGGGGGTCGTCGACGATCCCTCGTTCGAGCGCCAGGTCGTTGCACGCGATCAGCTCGTGATCGTGGTTGGTCCGGATCACGACTGGGCGCGGACCGGGCAAGTGGTCACGCCTCAGCGCCTGACCGAGAGCGAGTGGGTGATGCGGGAGGCCGGATCCGGCACGCGTTCGGTGTTCGAGGTGGCACTCGCAGAATTAGGCGTGCCGGCCGCCAACCTCTGTGTGGCGTTGGAGCTGCCCTCCAACGAGAGCGTTCGCGCAGCGGTCGAAGCGGGGATGGGGGCCACGGCCATCTCTGCCTCGGTTGCCGCGCCTAGCATCGAGGCTGGGTTGCTGCATGCGGTGAACCTGGCGCTGCCAGAGCGGCGGTTCTACGTGCTGCGCCACCGGGAGCGCTATCAAAGCCATGCCGGAGATGCCCTTTTGGCGATGTTCGCCCCGGGCTGACGGCCGATCGCGGAGCAAGTCGGATCGCAGTAGGGCAGGCCTAATTCTCTGGCGATAACACCCTAACCGCCGAAGCGGGGTCGCCATGCAGGCGGCGCTCGAACATGTCTGGGCTCCCGGAGTCCGAGGCGCAAGCCGCCGCCTTTGCAGCCCGCCGCCGCCTCGAGACCAGTCGCTCCCTCAACCCGGCCTTGCTCGCCCGGCACATCGCCAACAGCTGCCGGATTCCTATGTCGGCCTCGATAATCGCTCCGCTGCGCAGTCGGGCACTCTAGATCAAACCCAGCGGCCCGGAACCCATCCATAACCACCAGGGCGGGGCTCCCAGTGTCCTGGAACCCAGCGTGTCGCCCCAGCGACCCTCTCCACGTAATGTCCCGCAAGCCACTCGTAACTGTAACCGTCCCAGTGCCAGTGACCCGGCTGCCATACGACCGCCTCACGCCGTGGCGGTGGTGGCGGAATCATCTCGACGCGGGGCTGCGGAATGGGGGGATAACTGACGATGACTTGAGGCGGCGGCGGTCTCCGAACTGGCTGAACGTACGCAACCGGTGCAGGCGCGGCGACACAACCCGCCAGGCATCCCGAAAGAACCACAACAAGCGTGAAACGATTACGTGGCATGGGAATTCCGTCCAAATTGCAGGAGCTTCGTAGGTCAGCAGTGAGGCGCTTTGGTGGCGCGATTGTATCCGCAAGTTACCGACCGGTGGCATAACTAGATGAAAGCAGGTACGCAACTGGCGTACGCCCGGAGGGTCGTCCATCCCCGGTGACGCGTAACACGCGTTGCGGAACGACGGCACGCGTTGCGTCTCGGCAGAGTTCGGCATTCCGCTCGGGGTAGGCACACTTGGCATAAGCCTTGCTGCAGCAATCGAAGACCAACCGGCTGGAGCGCATCATGCCAACTACGATCCCTGTGATGTATGAGAATGTCGACGACGCGACCTTCGCACCCTGACATGGATTAGCCGCTTGGGACCTCAGCAGGGCGCAACGGTATATCGAAGATGAACAAGCCCATGGGTGAGCTTCTCGCAGCCCGTCAGCGAGAGGCGCACCTTGCCGGCCAGTCCTTTTTCGCCGAACTCCACGAAGCTCTGCACGCCGGCCCGCCCTTCGACGGCGGGTGCTACGATGAGGCTGAGTTCATCGACAAGGCCCGCAGCGAAGAAAGCGCCGTTGATGGTGGCGCCGCCCTCGAGCAGCAACCGGCGGATCTTGAGTTCGCCGCCAAGTACATCAAGCATCGCGGCGAGATCTATGTTGGCCGCCTCAGCGACGATGTAGGAGACGCCGTCCCCTGCCAACTCGGCAAGATGGCTGTCGGGCACGTCGCGGCCGAGCAGCACAACGACATGGTCGCCGTTGATCTCTGCTTTGGCGAAGTGAAGTCTACCCGAGGGATCGAGCGCGAGGGCATAACTGCCGGTGCCCCGAGCAGCAAAGTGGAACGGCCGCTCGACTACGCCGGGCTGCGTCGGCGCGTGCGGACCAGCCTTGCTCATCTCGGCCATGGTCACGCGCCCAACGAGCCACGCGTCGGCTTCGAAGGCCCGATGAACCTCCTCGTAGATGTCCGACCATTCGCCTCGGCTGCCATCCGGACTCGTGGTGCAACGGCTGGGGTGGAGGCTCCCGTCCAGGGACGCAATCATGTGGCAGATGACTTGCGGCTTCATCGGTTCACTCACAAATGGCTACTACGCCAAGCTAAGCGTTCGCATGGGATATGTCTCCCTTCGGCCCCGTGGGCCGGCTGTCACAAGCCATTTTCCGCGCAAAGCGTCGACCTGGCTCGATCGGCGCGATATCCTGCCGCCAGGTTACGCGCTGAGGAGAACACCATCCATCATGCGGGGAAGCTTGCTATCGGGCTTCAGAGCCTGCGGCAACAGCCCGACCGGCATGTCCTGGTAGCAGACCGGGCGTAGGAACCGCCTTATCGCCAAAGTGCCGACCGACGTCGTGCGAGCATCCGACGTGGACGGAAAGGGGCCGCCATGCACCATTGCGTGCCCGACTTCCACGCCGGTCGGCCAGCCATTCACCAGGATGCGTCCGCATCGCCGCTCGAGCACCGGCAGCAGCGTGCGCGCATCGTCGGTGTCGCCGGTATCCATCTGCAGCGTGACGGTGAGTTGGCCTTCCGTCCGCTGCATGACCCGGCGCATTGTCGCCAGATCGGGGCAACGCACGACCAGCGCTGCGGCGCCGAAGACTTCGTTCTCGAGACTATGGTTTGCCAGGAACGTCTCTGCATCGGTGGCAAACAGCGCCGCCGGGGCGGAGGTCGCCGTCGTTCCGTTGCCGCCGCGCGCGACGGTTTCGACACCCGCCGTGCCGGCCACACGCTCGACCCCGCTTTGGTAGGCCTGGGCGATGCCCTTGGTCAGCATCGTCGTGGCGGACCCGGCCTGCAGCGCATCCGAAGCGGCGCCAATGAAACTGTCCAATCCCGGTCCGGGTATCGCCAGGACAAGACCGGGATTGGTACAGAACTGGCCGGCCCCCATCGTCAGCGACCCGGCGAACGCCTTGCCGATCGCCGCACCCCGGGCGGCCAGCGCGCCTGGCATCAGCAGCACCGGATTGATGCTGCTCATCTCGGCATAAACCGGGATCGGCACCGGCCGCTGCTGCGCGATGCCGAGCAGCGCCAAACCGCCGCTGCGGGACCCGGTGAAGCCCACCGCGCAGATGCGGGGGTCCGCGACCAAGGCGCTACCGAGCGCATTCCCGACCCCGGACAACAGGGAAAACACGCCCTCGGGCAAACCGCACGAGGCGACCGCCTGCTGGATGGCGCGGCCGATCAATTCCGACGTGCCGGGATGCGCCGGATGCCCCTTGAACACGACGGGGCAGCCAGCGGCGAGCGCGGACGCGGTGTCCCCGCCAGCGACCGAGAAAGCCAGCGGGAAATTACTGGCGCCGAAGACCGCGACCGGGCCGATGGCGATCATCCGCAGCCGCAAATCCGACCGGGGCAGGGGGGTGCGGTCCGGCATCGCCGGGTCGATCCGCAAATCCATCCAACTGCCGTCACGCACGACCGATGCGAACAGCCGCAATTGCCCCGTCGTGCGGCCGCGTTCGCCGGCGATCCTGGCGGTTGGCAGCCCGCTTTCGGCCACGGCGCGTTCGATCAACGCATCGCCCAGCGCTTGAATATTGTCAGCGATCGTCTCGAGGAAGATCGCCCGCGCCTCGGGCGTGGTCTCGCGGTAGACGTCGAACGCCGCGTCCGCCAAGGCGCAGGCGCGCTCCACCTCGGTTACACCAGCACTGGTGAAACGCGGTGCCATTGCTTCACCGGTCGCCGGGTTGATGCCCTGGAAAGAGCCGCCGGTGCCGGGCACGGCGGCAGCACCGATCAGCAGCTCACCTGTCAAAGACATAGAACTCTCCTTCATTTCTTCGATACGCTGACCGGACATCAAGACGGCCGGATAAAGCCACTGGCAATCAGCGACCGCTCGACATGGGCCCGCATGCGGGCCTCGGCGAGCTTCGGGTTGTGCCGTCGTACCGCGGCCACCAGCCCTGCGTGCTCGCGCAACGCAAGCCTCGGCTCATAGGCCGAACTGCGCAAGGCATGAACGCGCCCGATGTATTCGTGGGCACGCAAGGCGGCTAGCGACCGGATGAGAATGACGTTGCCCGTCATCGCGTGGAGCATGTCGTGGAAACGCTCGTTGGCCTCTGCGAGCGCGGCCAGATCACCGGTGACGGTGCTCGGCTGCATCGCCTGCAACTGGTGCCGTAGCGCAACGATGTCCGCCTCGGTCGCGCGCCGCGCAGCCAACGCCGCGGCAGCGCCCTCCAGGGCGATCCGAATCAACCCCACTTCCTCCAGCCGTTCAGGCGAGAACTCGGCGACCACGGTGCCGCGCCGTGGCGACGTAATCACCATTCCGTCCGCCTCGAGACGGCGTAACGCGTCTCGCACCGGCTGTGCCGAAATGCCGAGCGACAATGCCAGCGACCGCTCCGAAATCCGGCTGTCCGGCGGCAGCGTGCCGTCGACGATCGCGTCGCGCAGACGGGTATACGCGCGCACCGACAATGACTCGGTTTCACTGGCGGTGAAGGCCTGGATCGGCGTGGTGGCTGACCGCGACATTACGGGAGCATACCATACGATTTGCCATCTGCAATATCAGATGGCAGAATGCGATCCCGTTCGAGGGTAGGCCCTCGCCCCGACTGCAGAAGGAGCCTCGCCATGACCTACGATCCTGCCACTTTCCGGGCCGCGCTGACGGGTATCTCGGGCATCCTGGTCACGCCGTTCGACACCTCCGATGCGGTGGCGCCGAAGCAGTTGAAGCCGATCGTCGATCGTGCGGTGAAGGCTGGCGTCCACATCCTGGTGGCCAACGGCAACACCGGCGAATTTTATGGGCTGACGACCGCCGAGGCCGAGACCATGGTCCACGCGGCCGCCGAACTGGTGGACGGCCGGGTGCCGTTGCTGGCCGGCATCGGCCGCAGCATCAACGACGCCCTGGCGCTGACCCGCGCCTCGCGTGCGGCGGGCGCCACTGCGCTGATGGTGCATCAGCCGCCCGACCCGTTCGTCTCGCCGCGCGGCGTCGTCGCGTATGTGGAGCGCATCGCCGAAGCCGGGCAGGGGCTGCCCGTGATGCTGTATCTGCGCAATGACGGGATCGGCCTCGACGCGATCGAGGCGCTGTGCCGGGTCCCGGCCGTGGCTGGCGTGAAATGGGCGGCACCGACGCCCTTGCGCCTCGCCGAGGCGATCCGTCGTGCCGACCCGGGCATCGTGTGGGTTGGCGGCCTCGCCGAGACCTGGGCACCGCCGCTGTGTGCGGTGGGCGCGCGAGGCTTCACGTCCGGTCTCATCAACGTCTGGCCCGAGCATTCGGTGGCGATCCACGCAGCTCTGGACCGTGGTGACTACGCCACCGCTATGACGCTGATCGCAAAGATGAGTGTGTTCGAGGAATCGCGCGCCGAGGAAGGCAACGGCACCAACGTGTCGGTCGTGAAGGCGGCGCTGCAGCTGCTGGGCAACGATTGCGGCCACGTGCGGCCGCCGGGCGCCTGGCCGTTGACCGAGCGGCAGATGGGCAAGCTTCAAGCTGCGCTGAGCGGTTGGGGCCTGCTCGGGGCGTCGCGCGCGGCAGCCTGACCGAGCCCCTGCCACGAACGGGATGGGCTTGGCTCATCCCGTCGTTCGTGCCTAGCCAACTACCAAGACAAAGGCGGTCGAGATGCTGACAGGAACTATCGGAGCAACGATCGGCCGGTTCCGCTGGACGATCGCTACCCTGTTGTTCCTTGCGAACGCCATCAATTACCTTGACCGATCGGCGCTCTCGATCCTTGCGCCGGTGATATCGAAGGAGTTGAATTTCGATCCCGCGCAGCTCGGGCTCGTGTTCAGCGCGTTCTTTATCGGCTATTCCATCTTCTGTTTCGTCGGTGGCTGGGCGTCCGATCGCTGGGGGCCGAGATTGGTATTCGCCGTCGCCATGGCATGGTGGTCGGTGTTCTGCGGCCTCACCGTGATCGCGACCGGATTTGTCTCACTGCTGATCCTACGTGTGCTGTTCGGCTTCGGCGAGGGCCCGATGGGCAGCACGACGAACAAGACCATCAGCAACTGGTTCCCCCGCGAGGAGGCCGGCACCATGGTTGGGCTGACCAACGCCGGTAATCCGCTGGGTGGCGCGGTCGCCGGGCCGATCGTCGGTTTGATCGCGGTCTATTTCAGCTGGCGCATCTCCTTTCTCGTCATCACCGCGATCGGCCTGGTTTGGCTGGTATTCTGGCTGGTCTTCGTCACGGACACACCGGCGGAGAACGCGCGGGTCGGCGCCGCCGAGAAGCAACTGGTCGCCAACAGTCGCGCCGCTGCTGTCCTGCGCGAAGGTGCCGAGGTATCGCTCGGACAATGGCTGAAGACGCCGGCCGTCCTGGCGATCGCCCTGGCGTTCTTCAGCTATAACTACGTGCTGTATTTCTTCCTGACCTGGCTGCCGAGCTATCTCACCACCGTCCACCACCTCGACCTCAGGAATATGAGCCTGCTCACCGTCATCCCGTGGCTGTGCGGCAGCGTGGGCATGCTGGGGGGTGGTCTGCTGTCGGACCTGCTGTTCCGCCGCACGGGCAATTCCGTGTTGGCGCGCAAGATCGTGCTGGTCGGAGGATTGCTGCTCGCGGCGGTCTCGGTGATCTTTGCATCGCAGGCGACCGACCTCGGGACGGCGATCACCCTGATCGCGTGTGCCAACCTGTTCTTGCTGATGGCGCCGCAGAATTGCTGGGTGTTGATCCAGGAGATGGTGCCTGCACGCCAAGTGGGTGGCGTCGGCGGCTTCGTGCACCTGCTGGCCAACACTGCGGGCATTATCGGTCCGGCGCTCACCGGGTTCATCGTCGAATATGGCGGCGGTTACAGTGCGTCCTTCATCCTCGCCGGTGTCCTGGCGATCGCCGGCGCGCTTGCCGTCGTCTTTGCGGTCCGCAGCAGCCGCTCGGTCGCGATCGCGGCATGACCTCAGGCCGCGCTTTCCAAGGAAACAGGCCTGACTATTCCGCCAACTGCTTCACCGCGTCCGGGGCCGGCCGCCGCCGCCGCCCGATGCGCCGGGCCAGGCCCGATAGGTCGTCCATCACGGTGTAGAAGCTCGGCACGAACACCAGGCTGAGCAGCGTGCTCACCACCAGCCCGCCGATCACGCCAATCGCCATGGGCGCGCGGAACTCGCCGCCGTCGCCGATGCCGAGCGCGGACGGGATCATGCCGGCCACCATCGCCACCGTGGTCATCACGATCGGGCGCGCGCGCTTGCTGCCGGCCTCGGTGATGGCCTGGCGGCGCGGGGTGCCGCGGGCGCGGGCCTCGATGGCGAAATCCACCAGCATGATGGCGTTCTTGGTCACGATGCCGATCAGCATCAACACGCCGATCACCACCGGCATGCTCAGCGCCTCCCCGGTCAGCAGCAGCGCCAGAATCACGCCGCCGATCGACAGCGGCAGGGAGAGCAGGATGGTGATCGGCTGGAAGACGTCGCCAAACAGCAGCACCAGCACCGCCAGTACGATCAGCAGCCCCGCCCCCATGGCGCTGGCGAAACCGCTGAACACCTCGGCCATGATCTCGGCATCGCCGCCATTCTGCACGCGCACGCCTTTCGGCAGGTTTTGGACCTCGGGAAGCGCATAGACCTTGGCCAGCGCCGCCCCCAGCGCCTCGCCGCGCTCCAGATCGGCGCCGATCAGCACCCGGCGCACCCGGTCATACCGCTCGATGGAGGACGGGCCGCTGCCGAACCCGACATCGGCCACCGCCGTCAGCGGCACCGCCAGGCCGTTGGTGCCCGGCACCGGCATTACCTCCAGCCCCGAGAGGTCCGCGCGCGCCGCCGGGTCGAGCTGGACGCGGATCGGGATCAGCCGGTCGCCGTCGCGGTATTTGGCCAGGTTGGCGGGAATGTCGCCGATGCTGGCGATGCGTACGGCGTCCGCGATCGCCTCCGTGGTCACGCCGAAGCGGCTGGCCTCCTCGTTGCGGGGGGTGACGCGGATTTCAGGGCGGTCCACGCCGGCGTTGGCGGCCACGTCGCGGAAGCCGGGCAAGCGGCGCATCGCCCCCTCCAGCCGGGCGACGGCGTGGTTCAGCGCCACCGGCTCGTCGCCCAGCACAGTGACGGACAGCTCGCGCTCGCCACGGTCGTTCACCAGCCAGCCATGCAGGTCGGGGATGGTGGCAAGGTGGCGGGACAGCGCCTCCTCGATCGCCTTTTGGCTGCGGGCGCGGTCCGATTTGGGGGTGAGCGTCGCCACTAGCGAGGCGGTGCGGATCGAGGCGCCGGCGCCCGTCGGCGTGCCGCCCCCCACCACGAAGACGTTGGTGACGCCGGGTTCGGTCAGGAATTGCTTTGCCACCGCATCCGTCTTGGACCGCGTGTCGGCCAGGGTGGCACCCGGCGGCAGCTCGAGCGACATGACGATGCGGCTGTCATCCTGCGGTGGGATGAACCCGGTCGGCAGCAAAGTGGTGGACCACAGCGACAGGCCGAACAGCGCCAACCCGGCCACGAGTGTCACGTAGGGCTGCGACAGGGTCACCCGCAGCAGCCACTGGTAGAACCGCATCACCGGGCCGTCGACGACCACCCGCTCGCGGTGCGGCTTGAGGAAATAGGCGGCCATGACCGGGGTCAGCAGCCGGGCCACCAGCAGGCTGACCAGCACGGCGGCGGAGACCGTCAGGCCGAACTGCTTGAAATACTGCCCCGGTATGCCGCCCATGAAGCTGACGGGGGCGAACACGGCCACAATGGTGAGCGTGATCGCCACCACCGCCAGCCCGATCTCGTCCGCCGCCTCGATGGCCGCGTTCCAGGCGGATTTGCCCATGCGCATGTGGCGGACGATGTTCTCGATCTCCACGATCGCGTCGTCCACCAGGATGCCGGTGACCAGCGTGATCGCCAGCAGGCTGACGAAGTTGAGCGAGAAGCCCATCGCGTCCATGAAGAAGAACGCCGGCAGGATCGAGAGCGGCAGCGCCACCGCCGCCAGCAGCGTCGCCCGCCAGTCCCGCAGGAAGATGAACACCACGATCGTGGCCAGCACCGCGCCCTCCAGCAGCGAGTGCATGGCCGACACGTAGCCGCCATAGGTGCCCCGCACCGAATCGTCGATCAGCGTCAGGCGCACCCCGGGGTGGGCGGCCATCAGCCCGTCGAGCTTGGCGTGCACCCGCTCGGCCACGGTCACGTCGCTGGCGCCCTTGGCCCGGAACACCGCGAAGGCCACCACCGGCGTCGTGCCATCCAGGCGAGCGAATTTGCGGGGCTCCTCGAATCCGTCGGTCACGGTGGCGACGTCGGACAGGCGGATCTCGCGGCCGTCTGCCATCACGATGTCGGTGTCCGCCAGGGCCGCGATGCTGGGCGCGTTGGCGAGGGTGCGGATCGCCTGCTCCTTGCCCCCCACCTCGCCGCGGCCGCCCGCCAGTTCGACGTTGGTCGCGCGTAGCTGGGCGTTGACCTGCCCGGCGGTGACGCCCAGGGCCGCCATGCGGTCCGGCTGCAAATCCACCTCGATCTCGCGGGTCACGCCGCCGATGCGGTCCACCCGCCCCACGCCGGGCACGCCCTGCAGCTCGCGGATCACGGTGTCGTCGATGAACCACGAGAGCTGCTCGGCCGTCATGCCCGGGGCCGACGCGGCGAAGGTTTGGATCGCCTGGCCCACCACGTCGATGCGTTCGATGATCGGCTCGTCGATGGTGCGCGGCAGGTCTTCGCGGATCTTGGCCACGGCGTCCTTCACGTCGTTCAGCGCCCGGTCGGTGCTGACCTCCAGCCGCAGCTCGACCAGCGTGGTGGAGGCGCCGTCGGTGACGGAGGAGGTGATGTGCTTCACGCCGGACACGCTGGCGATCGCGTCCTCGATCTTGCGGGTGACCTGCGTCTCCAGCTCGGCGGGCGCTGCGCCGGATTCGGTCACGGTGACGGAGACGATCGGCACGTCGACGTTGGGCGCGCGGGTGATCGGGATGGCGCGGAAGGCGACCACGCCCAGCACCAGCAACACGGCGAACAGCACCAGCGCCGGGATCGGGTGGCGGATCGACGCGCCGGATATTTTTAGGGCCATGTTGTCAGCCCCCAGCCGGGCTGATGGCGTCGACCCGGTCGCCATCGCGCACGAAGGTGCCGGACACGGCGACCACCGCGTCGCCCGGTTGCACCCCGGCGCTCAGCAGGGCGCGGCCGCCGTTGCGCAACGCCACCGTCACAGCCCGGGTCTGCACCACGCCGCCCTGCACCACCTGCACATGGGCGCTATCCGGGTCGAACAGCACGGCGGACAGCGGCACGATCACCCCCGTCTGCCGCGCCACCTCCACCACCGCCCGCGCGAAGGTGCCGACCACACCCGGCGCGGTGTCGCCGTCGGGCGCGATCCGCACCCGGCCGAGCCGGGTCGTCTGGCTCACCTCGGGCGCCACCAGCCGCACGTGGGCGGCCACCGGGCCGGCGGCGGTGGTCAGCGTAGCGGGCTGGCCGGGGTGCAGCTGCACCAGCCGGGTTTCGGGCACCGCCGCCTCCAACTCGATTGCGCCGTCGGCAATCAGGCGAAACAGCGGCTCCCCGGTCATCCCCACCACGGCGCCGAGGCGGGCGGTGCGACGGCTGACCACGCCGGCGGTGGGGGCGCGGATCACCGTGCGGTCCAGCTTCACCTGCAGCTCCTGCCGCTGCGCCCGGGTCAACGCGGCATCCGCCTCCGCCGCGTGGAGGGCGTTAACCGAGGCATTCAGCCGCGCCACCCCCACCTGCGCCGCCTGCTGGCGGGTGTCGAAGGTCTCGCGGGAGGTGATGCCGGAGGTCACCAAGTCCTTGGAGCGGGCATAGGCAGCGTCGGCCTGGGTGCGGGAGGCCTGGGCCTCGGCGATGGCGTTCTGGGCCTGCGCCACGGCGGCGTCGGCTCGGGCCTGTTGCGCCGTGTTCTGCGCCAGGCTGGCATCCAGCGCATCGTGGGACAGGGTTGCCAGCACCTGCCCGGCGGCGACCCGGTCCCCCTCCTCGACGGCAATGCTGGTGATCGCCAGGCCGTCGATCTGCTGGCTGACCAGCACTTCCTCGCGCGGCACCAGCGTGCCCGTGACCAGCACGGTTTCCGCCAGGGTTCCGGCGCTCGCGGGCACGACTGTCACCGCTGGCGGGGCCGCTTCGGGGGACGCGGCGAGCAGGAATGGGACGGCAAGCAGGAGGAGACGGCGGGGAACCATGGCTTCAGTGGCATCCGAATGGCCACGGAAGCAAGGACGAAGCTAGCTGCAACTGTGGGTCGCATCGCCCCGACGCCCTGCCACCAGATCCACATGCACTTTCCAAGGCGTTCGGCGTTGATCAAGCTACGGTGCAGCAGGGCGTCTTCCTCTCGTTGTTCAGGAGCCCTTCGCGTCAGGAGGTTCAATCCAGCGTTCATGCTGGACGAACCGCTCAACCGACCGGTCGATGAAGGTACGAACCGTCGCCGCCAAATAGCGCCGGTGTGGGTAAATCGCGTTGATTGCGAAGTCGACGGGGTGGTACTCGGTTAACAGCGCGACCAATGTCCCGGCTTTAAGCTCTTGTTCCACGATAAAAGGCGCGGCAAGAGCAACACCGCAGTCGCTGAGAAGGGCGGTGCGAAGTACTTCGGCGCTGCTGGTCACCAGATTGCCGGATATGCGCACGACTGCCGGTTTCCCGTCTCGCTCGGTGAAGTGCCAGTCATCGCCGAATGGGTAATACGCATATCGCAGGCAATTATGTCTGGCGAGATCGGCCAGGTGCGCCGGCGCAGGATGGTTTTCGAGGTAGCGCGGCGTGCAACACAGAACATGCCGCCACTCGGCCAAGCGCCGCACGATCAGGCTCGAATCCGGCGGCACGACGGCGCGGATGGCGAGATCGAACCCTTCCTCGACAAGATCGGGCATCCGGTCGCCTGTCCGGAGGTCGATTGCCGCTTCTTGGAAGTCTTCCAGGAACCGGGTCACGACCGGCGCGATGAAGCGCGCGATATTCGTGTCGCAATAGACCCTCAAGCGGCCGCGCGGCGCCAGCTGCAATGCGCTCGCGATCCGGTCGGCTTCATCGATCTCGACCAGGATCTGCGTGCAGCGCTCGTAATACTCGCGCCCTATCTCGGTCAGGCTTACTTGGCGCGTGGTGCGGTTTAGGAGACGCACGCCAAGGCTCTCCTCCAAGGCCTTCACATGCTGGCTGGCCATGCTTGGCGACATGTCGAGTCGTGCCGCCGCGCCAGCGAAGCTGCCGATTTCTGCGATCTTGGTGAAGACCCGCATCGTTTCGAAGCGATCCATCGAGGTCCCATTGTGAAGCACGGACGGATAGTGTGTCCGATGAACGCCATATTATCAGATACAGCTGTGGTTTCCATCTCGTGAGCCGAACCCAGGATCATGGTGTGCCGGGCGGTTCCCGACACCCTGGGCGGCTGGAGGTGCGATTATGGACGTCGGCGAACCCGTTGTGATGGACGGCTCGAAGCTCGTTGACTACGCCGGGCCGATAGACCGGACCGCGACCAGGGCCGTCCGCGGCCGACGGTCGCTGAAGCGGATGGTGATCGCCGCCGGAATTCTGGCGTTGATCGCAGCTATCACGCAGTATGGCAGCTACTACTGGAGAACGGGCCGCTTTTTGGTCTCGACCGATGACGCCTACGTCGAGGCGCATTCGGTTCTGATCAGCCCCAAGGTGTCGGGCTATCTCTCCGATGCTCCGGTCGACGACAATCAGCCGCTGAAGGCGGGCGAAGTGCTCGCACGCATCGACCCGCGCGATTACCAGACCGCGCTAGACCAGGCTCGCGCGAATGTCGCCGCCGCGCAGGCGGCGATCGACGCGCTCAATCAGCAAATCGGTCAGCAGATGCTCGTTGTCGACCAAGGCCGCCATCAGGTCGCCTCGGATCGAGGGGCATTGACCTTTTCGCAGCAGGATTTCCAACGTTACACGCAACTGGCCAAGGACGGATACGGCACCATACAACGCTCACAACAGGCGCAGGCCGATATCAGCGAAAAAGATGCCGGGCTGCAGCACGACCTCGCCGTTGTCTCTGCCGCGGAGAGGCAGGTCGGCGTTCTGAAGGCGCAGGTCAGCCAGGCCACTGCGAAGCTCGCTCAACAGCAGGCCATGGAGCACCAGGCCGAACTCAACCTCAGCTACACCATCATCACGGCACCGGTCGACGGCACTCTCGGCGTCCGCACCTTGCAGGTCGGGCAATACGTGCAAGCCGGAACGCAGCTGATGGCGGTCGTCCCGTTGCAGGCGGTGTACATCGTCGCGAACTACAAGGAAACGCAACTGACCGATGTACGGCCGGGCCAGCCGGTCACGATCGAGGTCGACACCTATCCGGGCGCCAAGGTGACCGGCCACGTCGACAGCGTCGCGCCGGCGAGCGGCCAGGAGTTCGCACTGCTGCCACCCGACAATGCGACCGGCAACTTCACCAAGATCGTCCAACGTATTCCCGTCAAGATCGTCGTGGACGCAAATAGCGCCCTGGCCAATTTGCTGCGCCCGGGCATGTCGGTCGAGCCGACGATCGATACGAAGCCGGCGAGCCTGGTGCAGAACCCGAAGAGCGCGCCATGAACGCCGTTCGCGCAGAGGAGGCGCCCGTCTCGCTGCGGACCTGGATCGCCGTCGGCGGTTCGCTACTCGGCGCCTTCATGGCGGTTCTCGATGTCATGATCGCCAACTCCTCGCTGCCGTACATCGAAGGCGGTATCGGGACTGGCGGCGTCTACGGCACTTGGATCTCGACCGCTTATCTGATTGGCGAAATCATCGTCATCCCGCTGACCAGCTTCTTGAGCCAGGTATTTTCTCTGCGGCGGTATCTGCTCGCCAACGTCGCGCTGTTCCTGCTGTTTTCGGCTTTGTGCGGCCAGGCGCACAGCTTGAGTGAGATGATCGTGTTTCGAGCGCTGCAAGGCTTTAGCGGCGGAGTCATGATCCCGCTTGCGTTCACCATCGGGATGACCTTGCTGCCGCGCTCGAAGCATTCCATCGGTCTGGCTGGGTTTGCCGTGACCGCGACCTTCGCGCCGGCGATCGGCCCGACGATCGGCGGCTATTTCACCGACAACTACGGCTGGCCCTACATCTTTTACATCAACCTCGTCCCCGGTCTGGTGATGTTGGCGGCACTTTGGTACGGCCTGCCCAAGTCGGCAATGCAGCTTAAATTACTGCGCCGCGGCGACTGGCGGGGCATCGCACTGATGGCGGTCGGGCTCGCCGCGCTCCAGGCCGTACTCGACGACGGAAACGTGTTCGATTGGTTCGGCTCGACGCTCATCATTGAGTTGAGCATCGTCGCGGCCGTGGCACTCGGCACTTTTGTCGTGCTCGAGTTCATCACGCCTTCACCGCTGGTCAATCTGCGGCTGTTCAGCCGGCGCAATTTCAGCCTGGGCACCGCAGGCAATTTCCTGCTCGGTTTCGCGCTCTACGGCTCGGTCTATCTGCTGCCAGAGTACCTCACCGCAACACAACATTTCGACTCGGAGCAGATCGGTGAGGTCATGGCCTGGGTTGGCCTGCCGCAGTTGGTATTGATCCCCATGGTGCCGCTGCTGATGAAGCGCATCGATGCGCGTTTGCTGGTCGGGTTCGGCCTGGTCGTCTTTGCCGTCAGCTGTTTCATGAATACCGAAATGGACCAGAACTATGCCGGACCGCAGCTATTTTGGCCCAACATCGTACGCGCCATCGGTCAGGCGATGGTGATGACGCCGCTTTCGGCGATCGCGATGCTGGGGATTACGCCTCAGGAGGCGGGCGGGGCGTCGGGTCTGTTCAACATGATGCGAAATCTTGGCGGCGCGATCGGCACTGCGGCGGTCGGAACATTCTTCACCAAGCGCGAGCAGTTCCACTCGGCCATCATCACCCCGCATGTCTCACTGCTCCAACCGGCGACGCGGAGCCGGTTGGCCGATTTGCAGCAATACTTCATGTCGCACGGTTTCCCCGACCCGGCGAGCGCGATGCACCGTGCCATCATCGCCGTCGGTGACACGGTCCACGCTCAGGCAACGATCATGGGTTACGCCGATTGCTTCGCATTGCTCGGCGTCGTCTTGCTCGTCGCCGCTGGACTTGTTGCGTTGCTCAAAAAAGGTGTGGCTTCCGGTGCGGGTGCTCATTAGTGCGTCGCGCATCCAGACGCTTGACCCCGGTGGGCAGCCGCCTACGTCACAAGCAGACGGCGAGGGAAGTTCGTCAGTCGCTCGCTGCCTGTCTTCGTGACCACGATCGTCTTGCGACTGGATGAGAATTCGCGCAACGGCCCGGCCATGCAAATGGTAGCCCGCCTCATTGCCAACCGGGCGTGCCGGGCGGATGATCTCTCCTTACTCGCACAAGGGGACCAGGTTGCGCGCGAAACCACGCATGAAGCTCGTCGCTTATCTCAAGACCGGGCCGACGGCGAGCCATGCCGGTGGCTGGCGGCACCCGGCCTCGTCGCTGCATGACATGTTCGACCCACGCCGCTACGAGCAGCTTGCGCTGACGCTGGAGGGGGCTTGCTTCGACGCATGCTTCTTTGCCGACACGTTCGGTATCCCGGACGTCTACGGCGATAACTTTCGCACCTACGTCGAGCGCGGCGGCCAGATCAGCTATCTGGACCCGATGCTGGTGCTGCCGTTGATGGCGCGCGTCACTCGCCATCTCGGTTTGGGCGCCACGCTCTCCACCACGTTCCATCCGCCCTATCTGCTCGCGCGCATGCTCGCCTCGCTCGACCTGCTGAGCGAGGGCCGGGCGGCGTGGAACGTCGTCACCTCGGCGACCGACATGGAGGCGCGTAATTTCGGCCTGGACCGGCTGCCACCAAAGGAGGCGCGCTACGACCAGGCGGACGAGGTGCTGGAGGCGTGCTGCGCGCTGTGGGAGTGCTGGGACGAGGATGCGCTGGTGCTCGACCGGGAGCGCGGCGTGTTCGCCGATCCGGACAAGATCCGCTACGCCGATTTCAAAGGCAAATGGGTCAGCACCCGCGGGCCGCTCGCGATGCCGCGCAGCCCGCAGGTTCGCCCGGTGCTGCTGCAGGCCGGGTCATCACCGCGAGGCCGGGCGTTTGCGGCGCGTTGGGCCGAGATGATCTTTGCCGCGAGCCACGCCAAGGAGGACAGCATCGCGTTCCGCAGTGACATCAAGCGACGCATGCAGGCGATCGGGCGCCCGCAGCACGAGTGCGACGTGCTGAACTCGATGGCGATCGTGATCGGCGAGACGGAGGCCATCGCGCGGGAGAAGGCGGCGGAGCTCGATGCACTAGCGGATGGCGACCTTGTCCTCGCCCACAACTCCACCATGGTGGGCGCCGACCTCGCCAAGCACGGGACGGCGGACGCGGTGGCGTCGGCCCAAGGCGACGCGGGGATCACCGGCATCGACGAGCGGATGCAGCAAGTAGCTCGCGCCGAGGGAATCAGCTACGCCGCTGCCGCCCGCAAGCCCCGTAGCGTGGTCGTGGGCACGGCGCGGTCGATTGCCGATCAGATGCAGGACGTGTTCGAGGCCGGTGGTTGCGATGGCTTCATCGTGTGGCCGACGGTGTCACCCATGATGTTCGAGGAGTTCGGCCGGCTTGTCGTGCCGGAGTTGCAACGGCGTGGCTTCGTGCAGACCGAGTACTTACCGGGCACGCTGCGTGAGAAGCTGCGGGCTTAGGATAGATGCATTTCGCCACCGCCGACCGGCATCCCTACGCGCAAGCGCTCCTGGCCGCGGTCGCCCGCTTATAGCAGGCGAGCACCAGAGCCGTGACGCGCATTCGTCGTCATCATCAAGCACCTAATACCCCCTCAAACGCCGCATCGTAGGCATCGGAAGATCGTTGAAAGCGTACCGGCCCCGGGTTAGCGTCCAAGCTTTACCGGAGGCGCCCATGGCTATAGTTCCGATGCAAGATACCCTGCTCCGCGGCGGCCATGTGATCTGCCCCGCCTCTGGCCTCGACGGCGTGATGGACGTGCTGGTCAGCGCCGGCCGGATCGCGGCTGTGGCGCCCGGCATCATGCCGCAGGGCCGGACGGAGGTCGTGGACGTGCACGGCAAGCTGGTGCTGCCGGGCATGATCGACACCCACGCCCACGTCTACCAATACGTTACCGGCCGCTTCGGCCTGGCGCCCGACCTAGTGGGCGTGCAGTCGGGTGTCACCACCGTTGTGGACCAAGGCGGCCCGTCCTGCATGACGCTGCCGGGCTTCCGCTATTTCTGCGCCGAGCCGGCTGCCACCCGTGTTTACGCCTTCCTGTCCGCCTACCTCGTCGGCGGCTTGGAGGGGCATTTCTACCCGAAGCTGTACAGCCCGGACGGCGTGGACGTGGCGGCAACCGTGGCCGCCGCCCGCGCCAACCCGGACATCGTGCGCGGTATCAAGGCGCATGCCGAGATCGGCGGCTTTGCCCGCTGGGGGATCCGCGTGATCGAGATGGCCGCCGACATCGGGCGGGAGGCCGACTTGCCGGTCTACGTGCATTTCGGCCAGCTCTGGGGCCTGCCGGAGAGCGGCACGAATGGCGAGGACGTGGACACCATCCTCGAACGCGTCATCCCGCTGCTGCGCGAGGGCGACATCCTGGCGCATCCGTTCACCAAGCATCCCGGCGGCTTCGTGGATCAGTCCGGCCAGGTGCATCCTGTGATCCAGGCGGCACTCGACCGCGGGCTGAAGATCGACGTCGGCCATGGCAGCCACTTTTCCTACCGCCTCGCGCGAATGGCGCTGGCCGCCGGCATCGTGCCGCACACGCTCGGCGCGGACATGCACGGCTACAACACGCATGTGCCGCCGCCCCCCGGCACGCCTGCGGAACATGCCGACGAGGAGAACCACCCGTTCAAGGGCCAGGCCAAGTTCAGCCTGACCCAGGCGATGAGCTCGATGATGGCGCTCGGCCTGAGCCTGGGGGAGGTGGTCCCGATGGTGACGACCAACCCGGCGGCGATGCTCGGCCGGACGGAGGAGATCGGCTCGCTGGCGGTTGGCCGGGTCGCGGATGTGTCGGTGCTGGACGATTTGCGGGGGCGGTTCGCGTTATCGGACAACGACAGCAACACGGTCGTGGCGGAGCGGCTCTTGCAGCCGAGTTTTTGTTTGCGAGCGGGGCGGCGCTTCGACTCCGATGCCTCGATCCTGCCGGTGGCGGTTGCAGCGTAGTATAGTGGGTCAATTGGACAAACCGTAGGGTGCGTTGCACTTTGGCAACGCACCGCCGCGGCCGATCGTGGTGGGGTGCCAAAGCGCACCCCACCCTACGAAGTGGTTTAAAGGGGCGCCGATGGCTGGAACCAGCGCCGGACTGCCTGAACCAAGATGCTGGCGAGCATGCGCAAGCCTTTGATCGGCCGCAGGTCGGCGTCGTGTCCGGCGGCTGTCGCCACGAGGTTTGCGCTGAAGCGTTGCAGCATCTGGTCCACCACACCTGCCACGATCGCCGGACGGCCTGCCTGCGCGAGCGGGCCGGTCAGGCGGTAGCGTATCTCCGCGTGAACGGTGCAGCGTCCGGCATCGCCTTCGAGCACCCGGAACGTCAGCGAGCCCGCAGCTTCCGACCGCGTCGCCTGGTCGCCGGCCCTGCCGGTCAATGTCCCGGATCGCGCCTCATCGTCATAGCCGATCCGGGCGCGCCCACCGAATGTGGCGCGCATCGGGCCGATCGCCACGGCGAGGTCGCCTTCCATTTCGTCGCCATCGACCCGGGTCAGCGCGGCGCCCGGCACGCAGGCGACGACCGTGCCGATATCATGCAACAGCGTCCAGGCGGCATCGGCCGGCATCGGCAGATCGAATTGCCGTGTGAGCATCGCAGCACCGGACAAGTCGGGGACTGTCCAGGCGCGCGCCGGGGCAGCCAGGAGGCTGGCCGACTTTGCGCGGACGGCCACACTGGACGTTATCGCCGCGCGGGTGGTGGGTTGCAGCGCCGCCGCCAGCCCGGCGCCAGCCACCTCTGCAATCGCGGCAACGATCCCGGCATAGCCGGTGCAGCGGCATAGATTGCCGGCAAGCTCGACCCGGATCCGCGTCTCGCTCGCGCCGGGGAAGCGCCGCACGATGTCGTAGGCCGTGACCAGCATACCCGGCGTGCAATAGCCGCACTGCAGCGCGTGATGGCGCTTGAACGCCTGGCGTAGCGCCGCCATCAGTGCGTCGTCCTCGAACCCCTCGATCGTGCGCACGTCCGCGCCTTCGCAAGCGGCCGCAAGCGTCAAGCAGGACCGCACCGGCCGGCCGTCCAGCATCAGCGTGCACGCGCCGCACACGCCGTGCTCGCAGCCGAGATGCGTCCCGGTCAGCAACAGCGCGTCCCGCACCACATCCGCCAGATGGGTGCGCGGTTCCACGTCTGCCGAGCAGTCCTCGCCGTTCACTCTTAGGCTCAGACTCATTGCGGCGTCCCCGATGCAATGGCCGCCGCGCGCGCGACGGCAACCGCGTGCAGTGACAGCGAGCCGGGTTCACGGCCGGGCAGTGCGGCGCGCAAAGCAGTTTCCGGATCGTCCACCGCGGAGTGCGGCAGCAAGATGGGCACCTGCTCCAGCGCGCCCACCGCAATCCGCGAGCGAGAGCCGTCCAGCAGCACCGCCGCACTGGCCTTGGCGAACTCGCCGATCTTGCGCGTGAACTTCCAGTAGCCCCAGCGCGCACCCGCCCCGGGCTTTGGCACTCGCACACCGGTGATTACCTCGTCCGGCGCCAGCACGGTTTGGAAGGGGCCGGTGACGAAGCCCGGCATGGCCACCACGCGCTCCCCGTGCCGTCCGGCCAGCACCACCTCCGCTCCCAGGGCGGACAGTGTCACCAGCCAGTCGGCCGCCGGGTCGGCATGGGCCAAGCTGCCGCCGATCGTGCCGCGGTTGCGCACGGCGCGATAGGCGATGCCGCCGGCGACGGCAGCCAGCCAGCCGGGGGTTGCGTCCGGCACCGCGCCGTCCTCGATCTCGGCGTGGGTGGTCGCGGCGCCGTACAGCACGGCCCGGCCCTCATCCACCGTGCGCCGCAGTTCGGCCGCGCGCGACAGTTCGACCACCATCGCGGGGCGGGCGAGGCGCAGGTTCATCATCGGACCCAGGGACTGTCCCCCGGCCAACGGTCTGGCGCCAGGAGCCACCAAATGCTCCAAGGCGGCGCCCAGGGTGTCCGCCGCGGCAAAGTCGAACCCGGCGGCCTTCACGCCCCGACCGCCGCGATTTGGGCCCGCAGCCGTGCCGGCTCGATCGGCAGGCGCGTCACCGCCACGCCAAGCGGCCGCAGCGCGTCCGTCACGGCGCAGGCGATCGCGGCAGGCGGCCCGATCGCGCCGCTTTCGCCGATGCCCTTTTGGCCGAACCGCGTCAGTGGCGACGGCGTGTGCATGTGCTCGATCCGCAGCGGCGGCATCTCCGCCGCACCCGGCAGCAGATAGTCGGCGAAGGTCGAGGCCATCGGCTGCCCGTCCGCGCTGAACGCCATTTCCTCGAACAAAGCTGTGCCGATGCCCTGGGCCGCGCCACCGATCACCTGGCCGTCGACGACGAGCGGATTGATCAGCGTGCCGCCATCCTCGACGATCACGTAGTCCAGCAGCTCGACCCCGCCGGTTGCCGGGTCGACCGCCACCAGGGCGGCGTGGCAGGCGTAGGAGAACGTGCCGCTGTCGCGCAGCGGCTTGTAACCGCCGATCGCCTCCAGCCCCGCAGGGTCCACGTCCGCCGGCAAATGCTGCGGCGTGCGGTACCACAATCGGGCAATCTCGGCGATGCTCACCTGGCCGGCCAGGCCGTGCGCCATCCCGTCGGCCAGCGTCACGTCCCCCGGCTGGCATTGCAATAGATGGGCGGCGATGCGCTGGATGCGGACTGCCAGGATGTCGGATGCGGCGGCCACTGCGCCACCGGCCATGACGATGCAACGCGACCCCCAGGTGCCGGTGGAGTAGGGCGTCAGCGCCGTGTCGCCGTGCACCACGCGCATGCGGGCCGGGTGGATGCCCAGGATCTCGCTCGCGACCTGTGCCAGCGTGGTTTCCAGCCCCTGGCCATGGCTCTGCACGCCCACGCGCAGCTCCAGCCCACCATCGGGTGTGAGCCGCGCCGTCGCCTGCTCGAAGCCCGGCACCATCGGGATGCCCCAGCCGGCATAGACCGTGGTGCCATGCGCGCCCTGCTCGCAGAAGATGGACAGGCCGACGCCGATGCGGCGGCCGTCCGTCTCGCCGGCTGCCTGCCGCGCGCGGATCGCGGGCAGGCCGATGGCAGCCACGGCGCGCTGCAACGCCTCGGGGTAGTTGCCGCTGTCGAAGTATTTGGCAGTGATGTTGGTGAACGGCATCGCTGCGGCGCCCGGCAAGTTGCGCAGGCGGAACGCCCATGGCTCCATATCCAGGGCGCGCGCCAGCCCGTCCATCACCGTCTCCATCGCGAAGCACACGCCCGTGCGCGCCACGCCGCGATACGGCAGGATCGGCGGCTTGTTGGTGCAGACCGACCAGGTGTGGCAGCGAAATCCCGCCATGCGGTACGGTCCGGGCAGGATGCTCGCCACCTGCGCCGCCTCCAGACAGGCTGAGAAGGGGTAGGCGGAATAGGCTCCGGAATCGACGATGGCCTGGCAATCGACCGCCAGCAACGTGCCGTCCGCTGCGGCATAGCCCGTGATGTCGTAGCTATGCTCCCGGCAATTGGCGCCGCCGGTCAGATGCTCGCGCCGGTCCTCGATCCAGCGCACCGGCCGCCGCAGCTTCATGGCCAGGAAGGCGGCGCACACCTCCTCGGTCAGCAGGACGCCCTTGTAGCCGAAGCCTCCCCCAACATCCGGCGCGATCACGCGGATGCGGCCCTCCTCCATCCCAAGGCACTCCGCCAGTCCGCTGCGCACGATGTGCGGCTGCTGGGTGGAGGTGGTCACGACGAGCTGTTCGGCCTGGTTGTCCCAAACCGCGACCACGCCGCGCCCCTCGATCGGCGCCATGCATTGCCGGGCGGTGCGCAACTCGGTGTGGAAGGTGACGGCGGCCCCGGCGACGGCGGCGTCGAACCCGATGTCGACACCCGTCTCGAGGAACACGTTCTCCGCCCAGTGCTCGTGGACGAGAGAGGCGGCGGGATCGCGGGCATGGGCCATGTCGGCGACCGCCGGCAACGCCTCGAGATCGAGTTGCACCTGCTCGGCCAGGTCTTCCGCTTCGGCGCGGGTGGGTGCGAGGCACGCGGCGATCGGCTCCCCCACGTAGCGTAGCTTGCCCGTGGCCAGGATCGGTTGGACGGAGCTGCGAAAACCGGCCAATGCGGAATCCGCCCTGATGCCGGCAACCCCCGAAAAATCCTCCGCGGTGAACACGCGCCCGCCCGCTGGCGTGCGGACGCCGAGCAGGAGGGCATGCGCGAGCGGGCTGCGGACGAACGCGATGTCGAGCATTCCGGGCAGCCGGAGATCGGCCACGAACCGGCCGCGGCCGCGCATGTAGCGGTCGTCCTCCATCCGTTCCAGCCGGGCACCGACGCCCGTCGCCGAGGGTGCGTTTCCGTCCAAATACGATCCCTCCCTCCGTCAACCCGGCTAGGGCCAGGCACGATCCATGCCAGATTAGCGGCGAGGCCGGGTGTTGCGGATCGCCGCGACGCGCGCAACAACGCCCCAGGGACAAATCGGGGCTGCACGATGTTTTGGCAGGAGTTCGTCTCGCCTCGCCCGCGGCAAGCTGTCTGGACCGACCGCTACGATGCCACCATGCCCGACGGCAGCGCCCTGGTGCTGCCCCTGCGTGACCTGGGCAGCCACGCCGTCGCGGGATTGATCGCCAACCAGGCCTCGTTCGCCGTGGTGGACCGGCTGTGCGGCTGGATGGCGGACGCCGTGGCTGCCGACGAAGTGGACGTCGTAGCCGGGTTGCCGACCCTCGGTCACATGATGGGCCAAGGCGTCGCCCGCGCCCTAGGCCACTCCCATTGGGTGGCCCCCGGGACCACGCGCAAGCTTTGGTATGATGAGGCGCTCTCCGTGCCGACTAGCTCCGTCACCTCGCCGCAGGCGGGTCGGCGCATGTGGCTGGACCCGCGGCTGTTGGACCGGCTTGCGGGCAAGCGCGTGCTGCTGGTGGACGACGTGATCTGCACCGGCACGTCGGCGCTCGCAGGGCTGGCTCTGCTGGCTGCGGCGGGGATCCAGCCCGTGGCGGCGTGCGTCGCAATGGCCCAGACCGATCAATGGCGCGCGAGATGGCCGGCGGAGATCCCCCTACGCGCCGCTTTCGCTACGCCGAGATTCCGCCGTGCCCCGGGTGGCTGGCTGGAGGAGACAGCCTAGCTCCGGCGAGCCCGGCGAATTATCGCGGCGCCTGCCGCGCTGGCGTGGGCATGAACGCGGCCGCGACGATGCTGATCAATGCACACACCGCCAGATAAATCGCGATGGCGAAGCCGCTTCGGTCGGCGGCGAACAGCGTGACCGTAATGGCCGGAACTGGCCCGGCAACGATGGAGGCGAGCTGATAGCCCACGGCGGAACCACTGTAACGCGTCTCCGCGGCATAGCCCTCGGTGATCAAAGCCGCCTCCGGCCCGTACTGCATCGCGTGCGGCACCAGCGACAGCACGATCGCTGCGGCGATCAGCGCCGTGCTGCCGGTCGAGAGCAGGCCAAAGTAGACGAAACCGTAGGCTCCGGTCACGGCGACGCCGATTATGAACAGCCGCTTGTGCCCGACCCGGTCGGACAGCCCGCCGAACACCGGGATCAGCACCACCGCCAACATCGCCGCGCAGAGCAGCGCCAGCAAAGTGAAGCTGCGCGAAAGATGCAGCACGTCGTGGGCGAACACGTAGATGAACACTGTCATGACCTGGTAGTTCGACATCTCCGATACCCGCAGCAGCGCGGTGGCGATGATGGTGCGCCACCCCGTTCGCAGCGCCTCCAGCACCGGGCGCTTCTGGATGGCGCGGCGTTCGGCGATCTGGCGGAACACCGGTGTCTCCTCCACGCCCAGGCGGATCAGCAGGCCGACGATCACCAGCAGGCCACTCGCCAGGAATGGCAGCCGCCAGCCCCACTGCAGGAACGCGTCGCCGCTGAAGGCGCCGGCCGCGGCAAAGGCGGCGTTGGCCAGGATCAGGCCGAGCGGCACGCCGATCTGCGGCCAACTGGCGTAGAAGCCGCGGCGTCCCGGGGGCGCCCATTCCATTGCCACCAGCACCGCGCCGCTCCATTCGCCGCCGACGCCGACCCCTTGGATGAAGCGCAGGGCCACCAGGATGATCGCGCCCCAGGGCCCGGCCTGCGCGTAGCTTGGCAGGAAGGCGACCATGAACGTGCCGAAGCCCATCAGCAGCAAGGTCGCGACGAGCGAGGCTTTGCGCCCCAGCCGGTCGCCATAATGCCCGAAGATGACGGCGCCCACCGGGCGGGCGAAGAACCCGATCGCGAAGATCGCCGAGGATTGCAGTTCGCCGGAGAGCGCGGTGGACCCCGGGAAGAACAGGGTCGGGAACACCAGCGCCGTTGCAACGCTGTACAAGATGAAGTCATACCACTCGATCGAGGTGCCGACCGTGCTGGCGATCACCGCACGCCGGACCTGCGCGTGATTGCCCACCCCGGCCGAAGCCGCGTTCAGCGTCGAACCCTGCATGCTTGTCTCCCTATCCTTTGTCGTCCTCAGCCTTGGCGCGGAGGTTGTTATGCCAGCACGACGAGCCCGTCCGCGGCGCGCACGCCCTTGGGCAGAACGAACAGAGGGTTGATCTCGGCTTCCACCAACCGCGCGCCCAGACTCTCCGCCAAGCCGGCGAAGGCCAGCACCGCGTCCACCAGGGCCGGAACGTCGGCGGGGGGCGCGCCGCGGAACCCGGCGAGCAGCTTGCGGGCTTTGAGTTCGCCGACCATGGCCTCCGCATCGCTGCGGCCGATCGGCAGCAGACGGATGGATACGTCTTCGAACAACTCGGCCGTGACGCCGCCCAAGCCCAGCAGCACCGCCGGGCCCAGTTGCGGGTCGCGGTGGAAGCCGAGGATCATTTCCACGCCGCCACGCACCATTTCCTGCACCAGGAACCCCTCGGGGATGATGCCGCGCGACTGGAGCGAGGCGTTCATGGCCTCGATGGCCGCGCCGACCCCATCGGGTGCCACGCCCACCTTCACGCCGCCCACCTCGCTTTTGTGCAGCACGTGGCGCGACAGCAGCTTCACCACCACTGGCCCGTGAAAGCCGTGGACCGGGGCGCCGGGCGAGACGACGACCTCGCGAACCGATTGTATCCCGAAGCGCGCAAACAACTGCTTGCTCTCAGCCTCGTCCAACGGTCCGTGCGGCAGGGCCGACCAATCCGCGAGTGCTGTCGGGAGCGGGGCGGTCGGAGCGGGCCGTGGCTGCATCGCCGCGAGGACGGTGGCGCAGCTTTCCGGGGTGCTGAAGGCCGGCACGCCGCCGCGGTTCAGCATTGCCACCAGTTGGGGCGCATGGGGGCTGACATAGACCAGCAGCGGCTTGCTGCTCGTGCCCTGGCACTCGAACACGGCGTCGGCCACCAGGCTGGGGTCGGCGAGCGCGGATGAGCCCGCGATCACCACCACCGCGTCGAAGCTCGGGCTCTCCAGCAGGGCGCTGATGGCGGTGCGGAACAAGGCGGGCTGCAGGCCGGCGAGGGTCACGTCCACCGGGTTGCGCCCGGCCGCGTCCGGATCGTTCGGCTGCAGGGCGGCGATCTTCTCCGCGGTGGCGGCGTCGGGCAGCGGCACGTCCAGCCCTGCCATCCCGCAACTATCCGCCACCAGCGTGCCGGCGCCGCCTGTGGAGGTCAGCACGGCGACGCGGTTGCCGGCGGGGCGGCGGCCGGTGACCAGCGCCGCCGGGATGTCCAGCAGGTCGACGAAGTTGGTCGCCCGGATCACGCCGAGTTGGCGGAACAGTGCGTCGTACATCCGGTCAGCGCCGGCCAGCGCGCCGGTGTGGGACACGGCGGAGCGGGCGCCGAACTCCGAGCGGCCCACCTTGAACACCACCAGCTGCTTGCCTGCCGCCGCGGCCCGGGCGGCGGCGTGGCGGAACTTCGCCGGATCCCGCAATCCCTCCATGTAGAGTGCGATCACCGACGTGGCCGGGTCTTCCACCAGGAAGTCGATGCAGTCTGCGAGATCGACATCCACCTCGTTGCCGGTCGCGATCAGCTTGCTCAGCCCCAAGCCCCGGTCGGCGGCGCGGGAGAGCAGCGAGCCCATGATGCCGCCGCTCTGCGAAACCACGGCGACCCGGCCAGCCTGCAAGCCCTCCAGCTCGAGCGCACCGGTGGCCGACAGCGTGATGTGATCGGTGAGGTTCACCAGGCCGATCGTGTTCGGCCCCAGCACGCGCATGCTGCCCGCCGCCGCCCGCAGCGCCGCTTGCCGCTCCGCGCCGGCGGCCCCGGTTTCGCCGAAGCCGCCGGCCAGCACCACGGCCGCGCCGCAGCCCTTTGCCGCCAGGGCCGCCACCGCCGCCGCGGCGCTCTTGGCGCCCAACAGCACGATCGCGGCATCCGGCGCCTCGGGCAGGCTCGCCACGTCGGGGAAGCAGGCCAGGTCGCCGATGCTGGTGACCCGCGGATTGACCGGATAGATGGCGCCGGTGAAGCCATGCCGGCGCAGGTAGCTGACTGGCCGCCCTGTGAGCTTCGCGGGATCGGCCGAGGCGCCCACAACCGCGACCGAGCGGGGACGGATCAGCTGTTGCAGCGACACCGGGTCAGCCCCCCGCCTTGCCGGATTTGGCCAGGAAGTCGTTCACCGATTTGTGGTGCTCGGCGGTGGTGTAGCAGATCGCCTGCGCCTGGCTGCCCGCGGCGAACACCTGGTCCATCGTGGCTTCGAACGTCTGGTCGAGGATCGCCTTGCTCAGCGCCAGCGCCGCGGACGAGCCGTGCGACAGTTCGGCGGCCCAGTTTCGCGCGTCGTCCAGCAGCCGGTCCGGGGTGGTCACGCGGTCGATCATGCCGAGCGACAGGGCCTCCGCCGGGTCGACCTTGCGGCCGGTGAAGATCAGCTCCTTCGCGCGCGGCAGGCCGACCCGGCGGGGCAGGAAATACAGCCCCCCGCCATCCGGGATCAACCCGCGATGGATGTAGCTCATGGCGAAGCTCGCGGCCTCCGAGGCGATGATGAAGTCGCAGCACAGCGCCACGTCGCAGCCGAGCCCGGTGGCGGCGCCGTTCACCGCCGCGATTGTGGGCTTGCCCAACGCGTGCAGGGCGGCCACGGCGTGATGGGTGCGCTGTTGCCGGCGCCAACCGTTGATGGCGAGCGCGGCGGCAGGCTCGGCCATGCGCTGCATCATGCTCTTCACGTCGCCACCGGAACAGAAGCCGCGTCCCGCACCGGTCACGACCACGGCGCGCACCGCTGGATCGCGCCCCAGCCGGTCGAGCGCCTCGACCAGGTCGGTGCGCATCGCGTCGTCGATCGCGTTGCGCACCGCGGGGCGGTTCAACGTCAGCGTGGCAATGCCGTCCTGCAGTTCGGTGAGGATGGCGGACTCGGTTGCTGAGTCGGGCATGGTCGGTCCTCCGTGAGCGGCTTGGCGTGCCGCTCTTCTGGATCCGAAGCCTCCGCCCCTCGCAATGGCGGCGCAAACGACTTTTCGGTGCCTCCTGACGAACAATATGTTAGTCATCGGCCCAATGTCCCGCCGCCTTCCTCCGCTCAATCCGCTGCGTGCGTTCGAGGCGGCCGCGCGTCTCGGCAGCTTCACCCTGGCCGCCGCCGAGATGGGGGTGTCGCCCGTGGCTGTCGGCCGGCAGGTTCGGGTGCTGGAGCAACACCTGCGCGTGCCGCTGTTCCACCGCCGCCATCGGGCGATCGCGCTCACTCGGGCGGGGCAGGTGCTGCGCGAAAGCGCCACCGAGGCGCTGGACCTGATCGCTGCTGCATCCCGCCGTATATCGGGCACGGATCGGGGCGACGTGCTGACCATCCAGTCCTACACGACGTTCTCGCAGCGCTGGCTGATCCCCCGCCTGCCGATCTTCCAGCGCGAGTTTCCGTCGATCACGCTGCGCCTGACGTCTGCCACCGGGCCGGTCGATTTCGCATCCGGTGAAATCGACGCCGCCATCCGCTCGGGGCCGTCCGAGCACCCCGGCATGGAGGCAGACCGGCTTGCGACGATCGAGTTGCTACCGGTTTGTACGCCGGCGGTGAAAGAACGCTGCGGCCTGACGAAGCCGCGGGATTTGGCGCGGTGCACGCTGCTCTACTCGCTCGTCCGCGAGCACGATTGGGCCGCGTGGCTGAAGGCCAATCGTTGCGGCACGTTGCAAGCGGCCCACCAGATCAGTTTCGAAAGCTCCGCCCTCGCCTACGAGGCGGCCCTACGTGGCCTCGGGGTGGCGATGGGCATCCACGTGCTCGTCGAGCAGAATCTGAAGGATGGCTTGTTGATCGCGCCTTTGCCTGGGTCCCATGTGCTCACCGATGCCTATTACCTCGTGCGGCCACGGGACCGCCCCGCCTCGCCGGCGCTGCGCAAGTTTCGGAACTGGGTCAGAACGCAGCTTGACGTCACGAGGGGAGGGTAGTGCTGCGCTTGTCGTGCGCGCCCAACTCCGGCAGCCTCGATTGCTTCAGCCACTGCCGGGACCACGATGGGCCGCAACCCCCTTCTCGCCGGGTTCGACTTGCTCACGCTTCGGCTGTTCGCTGCGGTGTGCGAGGAAGGCAGCATCAATCGGGCCGCAGCACGGGAGCATATCGCCCTGTCCGCCCTCAGCCGCCGCATCTCCGATCTGGAGGCGGTGCTTGGCCTGACCCTGCTGCGCCGCCACAGCCGCGGGGTCGAACCGACGAGCGCCGGGCTGGCGATGTTGCAGCACGCCAATATCATCCTGCGCGACGTGAGGCAGATGGAGGCAGATCTCGCCCAGCGCATGGATGGCGTGCGCGGCACCATCCGGCTGTACGCCAACACCTGGGCCATCGCGGAATACGTGCCCGCCCATATCAGCGCCTTCCTGGCTGCCCACCCGCTGCTGAATGTGGAGATCGAGGAGGCCGTCAGCGTCGAGACGCTCCGCGCCGTGCGCGACGGCACCGCCGATATCGGCATCGTCATCAGCGAGATGGGGGGCGAGGGGCTCCATTTGCTGCCCTATGCCGGCGACCATCTGGTGGCCATCATGCCGCCGGGTCACCCGCTTGCCGGGTCTTGCCCGGTGGGCCTGGCGGAGATCGCGCCCTACGACGTCATCGGCTCCAGCAAGGGCAGCGCGCTGGAGCAACTGGTGCTGACGGGCGCTGCCGAACTCGGCGTGGCGTTGCGCATCCGGGCCCGCATCTCGGGGTTCGAGACGCTGTATCGTATGATCCAGGCCGGGCTAGGCATCGGGATCGGACCGTCGCGCCCGGCGCGGCGGCATTGCGCCGCCATGAACCTGGTGATGCGGCCGCTGAACGAGGCCTGGTCGCATCGCCGGCTGAGCATCTGCCTGTCGGTCGGGCAACCGCCGCCGCACGTCAAGCTGCTGGTGGACCACCTGGTGACGGCCGGTGCAGCTTTCGCGGCTGGCGAAAGCGACTTGCCGTAAAAGGCCTTCGCCGTCGGCGATCCCTGCGCTAGCGTTCCCGTCAACGGTGCAATGACACCGGCGGAGGGGATGACGCATGCTGGACGATACGGGTCCGCGCACGCTGTTCGACAAGATCTGGGATCGGCACAAGGTGCTGGAACGCCCGGACGGACAGACGCTGCTCTATGTCGACTGCCACCTGGTGCATGACGGCTCGGCTCCCGCTTTCGAGCGCCTTGCCAGCCGCAACCTTCCGGTTCGGGTCCCGCGCCGCACCTTCGCGACGCCCGACCACTACGTCCCCACCTCCAGCCGCGACGTCACCGCGATCGGCAACCCGGAGCACCGTTTCCTGGTCGAGCGGCTGGCAGAGAATACGGCGCGCGAGGGCGTCACCATGTTCGGGCTGGGCGATCCGCGGCAGGGCATCGTCCATATCGTCGGTCCGGAGGAGGGGTTGAGCCAGCCCGGCATCCTGCTGGTTTGCGGCGACAGCCATACCTCGACCCACGGCGCCTTGGGGGCGCTGGCTTTCGGCATCGGCTTGTCGGAGGTCACGCATGTCCTGGCGACGCAGACGCTGTGGCAGCGCAAGCCGAAAAGCATGCGGATCACGGTGGAGGGCGACCTGGCGGACGGCGTCACCGGCAAGGACGTGATCCTGGCCATCATCGCCACCATCACGGCCGCCGGGGCGACCGGGCACGTGATCGAATACGCCGGCAGCGCCATTCGCGGCCTGTCGATGGAGGGGCGGTTGACGCTGTGCAACATGTCGATCGAGGCCGGGGGCCGCGCTGGCATGGTGGCCCCGGACGAGACGACGTTCGACTACCTGAAAGGCCGCCCCTACGCCCCCGCCAACCAAGCCTGGGAGCAGGCGGTGCAGCGCTGGCGCCGTCTGCCGACCGACCCCGGTGCCGTGTTCGACACCGAAGTGGCGCTGGACGCGAGCACGATCGAGCCGATGGTCACCTGGGGCACCAGCCCGCAAGACGCCGTCCCGATCTCCGCCGCCATCCCCGACCCGGCGAACCAGCCGGACCTGGATCGGCGGCAGGGCATGGAAAAGGCGCTCGCCTATATGGGCCTGCAACCCGGCACGCCGATGACCGATGTCGCGGTCGACCGCGTGTTCATCGGCTCGTGCACCAATGGCCGGATCGAGGATTTGCGCGCCGCCGCCGCCATCGCGCGCGGCCGCCATGTGGCCCCTGGCGTGGTGGCCTGGGTGGTGCCCGGCAGCGGCCTGATCAAGCGCCAGGCGGAGGCGGAGGGGTTGGACCGTATCCTGGTGGATGCCGGGTTCGAATGGCGGCAGGCCGGATGTTCCATGTGCCTGGGCACGAATGGCGACATCGTGGCGCCGGGTCAGCGCTGTGCCTCCACTTCCAACCGCAACTTCCAGGGCCGGCAGGGGCCCGGCGCACGCACCCATCTGATGAGCCCGGCCATGGCTGCGGCGACAGCCGTTATCGGCCGTCTGGCCGATTTCCGCACCCTGGCAGCATGAGCACCCAGTTTACCGGCATCGATGCCGTGGCCTTGCCGGTGCCGGGGCAGAATGTCGACACCGACCAGATCATACCCGCCCGTTACCTCAGCCGCCCGCGGGAGTTGGGGTTGGCCGAATGCCTGTTCCGCGACCTCCGCTTCGACGCCGACGGCACGGAGAAGCCGGATTTCGTGTTGAACCAGCCGCCGTATCGCGACGCCCGCGTGGTGGTGGGGGAGCACAATTTCGGCTGCGGGTCGTCGCGTGAAAATGCCGTGTGGGCGTTCCACGATTACGGGTTCCGGGTGGCGATCGCGCCCTCCTTCGGCGATATCTTCCGCAACAACTGTTTCCAGAACGGCATGCTGCCCATCATCCTGCCGCGGGAAACCGTGGACAGCCTGCTGGCCCAATTGCAAGCTGACCCCGGTGCGCACGTGCAGGTCGATCTACCGTCGCAGACCGTCACGTTTCCAGACGGGTCGGAGCATGAATTCGATATCGATCCGTTCCGCAAGCACTGCCTGCTGAATGGCGTCGACGAGATCAGCTTCACGCTGGAACAATCCGCGCAGATCACCGCCTTCGAAAATCGCTACGGCCGGGAGAATATGGAATGAAGATCGCAGTGCTCGCTGGGGATGGTATCGGTCCCGAAGTCACCGCCCAATCTGTGAAGGTTCTGCGCACCCTGGCCGGCAATCGGCTGGATTTCCAAATGACCACCGCCCCGATCGGCCAGGCCGGCGTCGATGCCGACGGCGTGCCGCTGCCGGACGCGACGCTGAAGCTTGCGCGCGAGTCCGATGCGATCCTATTCGGCTCGGTCGGCGGTCCCACCGACGAGTTGCCCGACCGCAAGAAGCGCCCGGGCGCCGGTCTGCTGAAATTGCGCAAGGAACTCACGCTATTCGCCAATTACCGCCCGGCGGTGCTGTTCGAGGAGCTGATCGGCGCCTCCACCCTGCGCCCCGAGATCGTGCGTGGCGTCGACATGCTGATCCTGCGCGAGCTGAACGGCGATTTGTATTTCGGCGAGCCCCGCGGCGTGCACATGGAAAACGGCAAGCGCGTCGGCATCAATACGATGCGCTATACCGAGGACGAGATCGCCCGTATCGCCCATGCCGGGTTCAAGGCTGCCCAGGGCCGGCGCGGCAAACTATGCTCGGTCGATAAGTCGAACGTGCTGGAGACGATGCAGCTTTGGCGTGAAGTGGTGATGGAGGTCGGCCGCGAGTATCCCGATGTCGAGCTGTCGCACCTGTATATTGACGCTGCCTCGATGATGCTTATCCGCAAGCCGACGCAGTTCGACGTGATCGTGACCGGCAACGTGTTCGGCGACATTCTGTCCGACGCCGCCGCCATGCTCACCGGGTCGATCGGAATGCTGCCTTCCGCCTCGATGGGGCCGGGCACGCAGGGCTTGTTCGAGCCGGTACACGGCTCCGCCCCCGACATCGCGGGGCAGGATATCGCGAACCCGATCGCCTCGATTCTCTCGTCCGCCATGATGCTGCGCTATTCCCTCGGCCTGCCGGAGGAGGCGGACAAGGTGGAACGCGCCGTGCGTAACGTGTTGGCCTCCGGGCTGCGAACGGTGGACATCCAGCAACCTGGCACGCGCCTTGTTGGCACCGCGGAAATGGGCGACGCCATTGCCGCCGCGTTGGAGATCGCCGCCTAGTAGGGTGGGCTGCTTGCAGCCCACCATGCCGCCGGTGGGCTGCAAGCAGCCCACCCTACGAAACCGCCTAACGTTGGGGGGATACAATGAAAAAGAAACTAGTCTACCTGGCGCTGATACTCGCAGCGTCACTCTCGGTCGGGCCGGCCCACGCCGACGAACAGCTCGAGAAGAAATCCTTGGAGATAGGAACGGCCTCACTCGGCCTGACCTACCTGCCCGTTATCATCGCGGACCGGAAAGGCTTCTTCAAGGAGCAGGGGCTGACGGTCGAAATCGCCGCTTTCGCCGGTGGCTCGAAGGCATTGGAAGCCCTGATGGGCGGCAGCCTGGACATGGTGTCCGGCGCGTATTCCAACACGCTCACCATGGCCGCGAAGAACCAGAAACTGGTGGAGTTCGTGGAGCAGATCCGCTGCCCCGGCTTCGTGCTCGCCGTGTCCAAGCGCAAGGCCGCCACGTATAAGGGGCCGGCGGATCTGAAGGGCTGGAATGTCGGCGTCAGCGCGCCAGGGTCCAGCACGAACATGGTGTTGAACTACATCCTCTCGAAGGGCGGATTGCAGCCCTCCGATGTGTCGGTGATCGGCGTCGGCACCTCCGCTGGCGCGGTCGCCGCGATGCGCGCCGGGCAGATCGACGCCATCGTGAACAGCGACCCGGTCATCACCATCTTGCTGCAGCATGGCGATGCCATCGACGCGATCGACATGCGGTCTCCTGCCACCAGCGACGCCGTGTTCGGCGGCCCTTATCCGGAGGCGAGCGTCTACACGACCGCCGCCTTCGCCGCAAAGAACCCGCACACGATGCAGGCCGTTGCAAACGCCGTGGTGAAAGCGGAGCAGTGGATGGCAAAAGCCACGCCCGACCAGATCGCCGATGCCCTGCCGGAGGAATACCTGCTCGGCGACCGGCCCACCTACATCAACGCCCTGAACGCCATGCGGAGTTGCTATTCGCCGGATGGGCTGATGAGCCAGGCCGCGGCAGAAACGGTGCTGAAGATCCTGCGCGCCTTCGACGACTCCGTGCGTGACGCGAAAATCAACATAGAGGCAACCTATGACAATCACTTTGTCGAGCACGCTTCGGCCGCCACAAAGTAGGGTTGCACCCACGGCGGCGGTGGAGCTGAAGAACGTCACCTGCCAATTCGCCGGGTCCGGCGGTGGCACCTACACCGCCGTCTCCAACGTCGACCTCCGCATCGAGGATGCGGAGTTCGTCGCCGTTGTCGGCCCCACCGGCTGCGGCAAAAGCACGCTGCTCAACGTCGCCTCGGGGCTACTGGAACCCTCCTCCGGCGACGTGCTGGTGTTCGGCAAACCGCTCGCCGGGCTCAACCGTCAATCCGCCTATCTGTTCCAGGCCGACGCGCTGATGCCGTGGCGGACGGCGCTGGACAACATCGCCGCCGGGTTGCTGTTCCGCAAAATGCGCAAGGCCGAGGCGGAGGCCCAGGCGCGCGACTGGCTCGCCCGTGTCGGCCTGCGCGCCCACGCCGACCGCTACCCGCACCAAATGTCGGGCGGCATGCGCAAACGCGTGGCGCTGGCCCAGGCGCTGATCCTGGATCCGCCCATCCTGCTGATGGACGAGCCATTCAGTGCACTCGACATCCAGACCCGGCAGTTGATGGAGGATGAGTTGCTGCAGCTCTGGTCCGTCAATCGCAAATCGGTGATTTTCGTGACACACGATCTAGAGGAAGCGATTTCCCTGGCTGATCGCGTGGTGGTTCTTGCGGCCGGCCCGGGCACGCGCCCCGTGGCGGAATTCAACATCACCCTGCCGCGCCCACGCGAAGTGTCCGAAATCCGCATGACGCAGGACTTCCTCGAGCTGCATACCGCGATTTGGCAAGTGCTGAAGAAAGAGGTGCTGAAAAGCCATGCGCATGCCGAAGGCTAAACGCCGGGGCGCCGCCGCCGCCCGCTCCGTGCTGCACTTCCAGATCATCCTGTTGCTGGGCGTGTTCGTCGCCTGGTGGGCGCTGGTGAAGCTAGAGATCATTCCGCAATTCTTCTTCGGCGACCCCGTCGGCGTGGCGCAGCGGCTGGTCAAGTGGTTCGTCACCGGCAGCATCTGGAAACATCTGATCAATACCCTGGTCGAGACGATGCTCGGCTTCGTCATCGGTACCGGCAGTGGCCTGGTCTGCGGCCTGTGGCTGGCGCTGAACCCGACCCTGGCCCGCGTGTTCGATCCGTTCATCAAGGCCGCCAACTCCATGCCACGCCTGATCTTCGCGCCGATCTTCGCGCTGTGGTTCGGCTTGGGCATCTGGTCGAAGGTGGCGTTGGGCGTCACGCTGGTGTTCTTCGTCGTGTTCTTCAACGTGTTCCAAGGCGTGCGCGAGGTCAGCCCGGTCGTGCTTGCCAACGTGCGGCTGATGGGTGCCAACCGGCGGCAGTTGATGCGCTGGGTCTATCTGCCATCGGCCACAAGCTGGGTGTTCTCCTCGCTGCACAATGCCGTAGGGTTGGCCTTCGTGGGTGCCGTCATCGGCGAATACCTCGGCTCGGCCCGTGGCATCGGCTACCTGATCCTGCAGGCCGAGGGCGTATTCGACATTGACAGCGTGATCGCCGGCATCCTGTTGCTAACGGTGTTCGCCCTCCTGCTGGACATCGCCGTGTCCCAGGTCGAGGTGCGGCTGCTGCGCTGGCAGGCTCCCGCCCGGGCACAGACGGTGCAGGCACAGACGGTGAAGACTCCGGCCGGCCAGGTCCAGGCGGTGCAGGCTTGATCATCCTACAGCATGACTGAGCCGCGTCTGGCGATCACGACGCTGCAACGAACACCGCGGTTCGCTTCGGCCGCGGCGTTCGGTCGCTGTGGGCGGGCGACTTGTGCACACTGCGCATCAACCGTCCGCTCGTCGCCACCGACCGGCAGCGGCAGCGAAGTGGGCCGCTCCGCCGTCGTCATTTTTCGCAGCGGGATCAAGGCTGGCATCGGCTGCCCCCGTACTGTCAGTCTCGCGATTTGCGACCCGGACCTCACGCTTACCCCGCTCGCGGGCATAACGGCGCAGCCTGGAATGGATGTAGTGTCGGACCTGCTCGTTTCCCTCCGAGACGGTTGCGCGCGGCTAGCAGTAGCTTGGCCGCTGTCGCGTAGATCGCCCCTAGCACGTCTGATGACGATGGCACCGGGGCCAGCACTGTAAGGACGGCAGCAACCCGTAGGTAACACCGGTATGGGAAGGCGCGATCCAAGCGCCGTGCGAACGACGGGCAATCTGTAACCCGTAGCTTACCGCTGCAACCCGATGCGGCTGCGCAGCGTCTGGTTCGGATCGGCAGATCCCGAGGGCGCTAGCTGGTTCAACTGCTGCGGCACCGCCGCTGCCCCGCTCAGGCTTTCGCGCAGATCCTCCGTCAGCGAACGGGCGTCGCGCTGGTCATGCACCACGTGGGGCGTGATCAGCACCAGCAGTTCCGTCCGGGTGCGGGCATTGGTTTGTTGGCTGGCGAACGCACCGAGCAGGGGGATGTCCTTCAACCACGGAATGCCCTGGTTCTGCCGCGAGTCCTGGTCGGAGATCAGCCCCGCGAGCCCCACCGTCTGACCGTCCTGGATCACGACCCGCGAGGTCACGTTACGCTCGTTGAAGGTGGGGCTGCTGATGCCGGCGGTGGTCACGGTGGGCGCGACCGAGCTGACCTCCTGCGAGATGTCCAGCGTGACCAGGCCGCCACTGTTCACCCGCGGGGTCACCTGCATGATCACGCCGGTCTGCTGGTAATTCACCGAGTTGATCACCGGCGACCCGGTCGTGATCGTGCTCTGCGAGGTCTGGCTCAGGTAGGGCACCAGCGCGCCCACTTCCAGCTTGGCCGGTTGATTGTCCAGCACCAGCAATTGCGGCGACGATAGCACCTTCACCTTGGTCACCGACTGCAGCAGGCTGAGCGCGGCGGACGTGCTGCTCGGCCCGCTGAGCACGAAGCCGGGGAAGCCGCTGGCGAAGCCCGGGAAACCGGCCACCGCAGTCGCGGGCGCCGCGTAGGATAACGCACCCTGCAGCCCCGCCGAGAAGAAGAACTGCGTGCCGTAGGATAAGGCGTCGTTCAGGTCCACCTCCGCGATTGTTGCGTCGATGCGGACCTGGAGCGGGACGATGTCCAGCTTGCGAAGCATGGTTTCGACCGTGTCGTTCTCCTGCGGGGTCGCATAGACCAGCAGCGCATTGTTCTGCCCATTGGGGATGATCCGCATGGTGGCGGCACCCGCGCCGCCGCTCGCCGCATCGCTCGGATCCAACCCGCCGAGCAGCGGGTTGGCGGATGCGGGCGCCGCCGGGGACGTGGCCGCCGCGGGGGCCGCTGCCGTTGCGCCACCGAGGCCCGACCCGCCCAAACCACTGCTCGATCCTCCCGAACTCAGGCCGTTGCTGGTGATCCCGCTGCCTGTGGTCGGCGTGATCCCGCTGCTCTGGGACCGGATGCCGCTCTGGTTGGCGCTGGTTTGCGGCGTCGGCACGGCGGTCACGTTGTTGGGCGTGAAGGCCTGCTGCAACACATAGGCGGTGTCGTTGCTGCGGCTGTTCTGCAGGTAGTACACGTGCCACGAGCGCACCGTCAGCCGCTGCTTGCGCTCCACCAGCGCGTAGACCCGCCGCGCCTCGTCGATATAGCGCGGCTGGCTCGAGACGACGAGCACCGACTCGATCCGCGCCATCGGGATGACCCGGATCACGTTGGACGGCCCTACGCCGGCCCCGCGCAGCGCGTCTTGCATGGCGGAGGCGAAATCCTTGGCATCGCCCGACGTCACCGGCAGCAGCGCGTAGGACTGGCCTGCGAGCGCGTCGATATCGAACGCGTCGATCAGGCCCGTCAGCACCTGCTGGGTGGAGGGGTCACCGCTGATGATCAGCGCATTTTGTGCCGGATCCGCCACGATGCGCCCACCGTTCTGCACGAAGGGCTGCAGCGTCTTGGCGAGATCGTCGGCGCTGGCGTATTTCAGCGGGCGAAGGCTGGTGCCCGCTCCGCCATTGCCACTGGCAAGCCCCGGCACGGTCGCCGCGGCCGCGGCGGGCATCACGCGATACACGCCAGCCGACTGCACCAGCGCCGCCCCGTTCTGCGACAGCAGCGTTTCCAGCACGGCCATGAGTTGCTGACGGTTCAGCGGCTGGACGGTGCGCAGCGTCGCCGTCCCGTGGACCGACGGGTCGATCGTGTAGGTCTTGCCCAGCGTGGTCCCGAGAATCTGGTTCACCACCTCGCGAATATCGGTGTCGGCGAAATTCAGTGACACGTCGCCACCACCGTCGCCGGCCGGAGCCGGCTGCCGCAGGATCACGTTCGGGGCCGGCGCCAGGCTGATCTGCGGTGGCGGATTTGCGGTCGGCGTCCCCACTTCGCCATTGACGCGTGCGGTCGCCTGTCCGGCGGCAAAACCAGGCTCGGGCAGTGTCGGCAGGCGAGTGTCTTCACGCGGCGGTTGGCAGCCCATCAAGGCTGCCACGGGCAGCAGGGCAAGCAGTCGTCGTGCGGTTATGGCTTTGTGGCGGCGGCCCGTGGCGCGTTGCGGCAAGTGAGTGTCGGGAGGAATGGCCGTCATGAGCCGGTGTTGGCTCCGGCATGCCTAAGAACACGTGGCGTAAAGTGCACCAGTCTCAGCGTCATAGGCTTCACGCATTCCTGTTGTACGAGGCTTCTCACCGATCGCGAAGCTGACCGGTATGGGCTGTCTGCCGCGGGTACGCGGAAAAGGGCCGGGGCTTACCACCACCAACCCTTCCCGTGCAGGGTTGGTGCGTGGACCTTGGGTCCCGAACAAGGACGTGATCGTCCGTTCCGCAGCGCGGGACCGCTCGATACGGCTAAGCCGCTTCCGTCATGGCTCCGGCTATTACCGCCAAGCGCTGGCGCACAGCCTCGACCGCCCAGCCGTGTTCCACCCGCGGTGCGCAGTAGCGCTTGCCGTGTTGCGGAGCCTCGGGATACAGCCGCGCGAACTCTGTCGCGTTGTGAAAGATGAAGCGGCTGTCATCGTCGAGGAACGACTCGGACGGCGCGCCCTCGGCCAGGATCACATCGTGCGTTTCGAGCTCGATGTGAAAATAGTCGAGTTGACCGAAGGCACGCTCCTGCGTGATCGACTGGCCGTTCACGAGGCAGTGCGCCGGGATAAGCACTCCATCCAGGAACATCGCGTGCGCCGGCGAGACCAGCAGGTCGCGGGTCGGCAGGCCGTGGCCGAGCGAGCCGGCGTGGAAGCGCACGGGCTGCAACGCCGGGTTGCCCGCGAGAAAGCGGTTGGCGTAGCTGCGGCGGCCGATCCATTTCACCGGCCGGGCCTCACCGGAGGCCGTGCACACCAGGTCGCCGATCGACAGCGCCTGCACCGCAACCGGCCCAGCGGGCGTGGCGATGGCCGTGTCGAGGCAGTAGCAGGCCGGCGTCGCGGTGAAGGCGTGCTCGTTGTAATTCGTGTCGTCCGCGACGCCCACCAGCGTGCCGCCGTTGTTGATGCCGAGGATCTCGGTGTCGGGCGAGCCCGCGATGCTGAAGCTGCTGACGACCCCGGCGGACTCGGTAAAACCTTCGTAGTCAAAGGTGTTGCCGTTCAAGTAGTAGCCGGCGACGGTGCCCGGGTCGTTGATCGCCGTCACCACCAGGCCCTCGTTGCCGGAGACGGTGAAACTGCTGATCACGCCGGCCGTGTCGGTGAACCCGCTTGTATTGCCGTCCGCACCCAGGAACGTGCCGGCCACGGTGCCCGCCGTGTTCACCGCGTTGATCGTGGTCTGCGTGGAGCCGGTCGGGTCGACCGTCGTGACCAGGCCCGCGGCGTCGATGAAGCCGTGCTGCACGTCGCTCGCGTCGTAGTAGTCGCCAACGACGGTGCCGCCCGCGTTGATGGCGGAGATGGTGGTGGTCTCGGCCCCGGCCACGCTGATCACGGAGACCACGCCCGAGGCCGCGTTGCCGATGAAGCCGGCCGAGTTGTATTCGCCCACCACGGTGCCGCCCGCGTTGATCGCGACGGGTGTCACCTGCACGCCCGCCGGGTCGGCGAAGGTGGTCTGCACGCCGGCGGAGTTGGTGACGAACCAAGCCACCGTGTTGCCGGCCGCGTCCACGCCATAGCCGACGAAGCTGCCGCCATTGTTGACCGCGGTGACGTCCGTCGTCGGGTTGGTGCCGTCGTCGATGGTGGTGATGACCCCGCCGACATCGGTGAAGCCATGGGTGTTGAAGCTGGAGTCGAAATAGGTGCCGACGACTTCACCCGCGTTGTTGATGAACGCGGACAGCACGGTGGAGCCGGAACTGGGGTCGATCGGGTAGGCAACGCTGTAGGTGGTGCCGCTCATGAAGGTACTCCTTGGGGATGCGTGAAGGGGGTGGCAGGCCGGGTCTCGTCGAACAGCAACAGCCGTCCGGCATTGCCCAGCCCCAGCAGGGTGCTGAAATTGTGCAGCAGGGCGGCGACGATCGCGCCTTCCGCCCCCAGCAACCCAGCAGCGGCGGCGGTGATCAGCACGACGGTCCAGCCGAGCCCGATCGCCACGTTGACGTGGATGGTCCGCCGGCACAGGCGGCTGAGGCGGATGGCGGTGCCGAGGCGGCGCAGGTCGCTGCCCATCAGCACGAGGTCGGCGGAGGCGAGGGCGGCGTCGGTCCCGCCGGCCCCCATGGCGATCCCAACGGCGCCGGCCTTCAGTGCCAACGAGTCGTTGATGCCGTCGCCCACCACCAGCGGACGGTGGCCGGCGGCGATCTCCGCTAGCACGCGCGCGAGTTTGCCCTCCGGCAGCATCCCGGCCTGCACGTCGGCGATCCCCACCGCGTCGGCGACCCGGCGCGCGACGGCCGCGCGGTCGCCGGTCAGCAGCACCTGCCGGTCCAGCCCGAGCGCCACCAGGTCCGCCACCGCGGCGCGCGCTTCGGGGCGGGCCTGGTCGGCGAACAGCAGCCAGCCGAGGAAGCGGCCGTCCAACGCCACGCCCGCGATCGGGCCATCGTGCGACGGTGCCTCCGGCAGCGCGATGCCGAGCGCGTCGAACAGCGCCGGCCGGCCGAGGGCTGCGATGGCGCCGGCGGGGGCGCCGCAATCGGCGGCTGCCAGCGTGGCCGTCATCCCCTGGCCACCGGCCTCGTGCAGGTCGTTCAGCGCCAAGGTATGGGGCGCCAGCGACCCGGCGGCGCGGCTGACCGGGTGGTTGCTGGCTGCACCCAGGTTCGCGGCGATCCGGCGCAGCACCGTATCGTCCCCGCCCATCGGCTGCGTCGCCACCAAAGCCAGCTTGCCCGTCGTGATCGTGCCGGTTTTGTCGAACACGACGGAGGAAACCTCGGCCAAATGTTCCAGGAAGGCCGCGCCCTTGATCAGGATACCGTGCCGGGCGGCGACCGCGATCGCCGCCACCGCCGTCGCCGGGGCCGCCAGCACCAGCGCGCAGGGGCAGGACGCCACCAGCACGGCCAGCATCACCGAACCATTGCCGGTCCAGAACCAGGCGATCGCCGCGATCAGCATCACCAGGCCCATGTATTGCCCGGCATGTTCGTCGAGCAGCCGGGTCAACGGTGGCTTGGCAGTCTCGGCCTCTTGCATCAGGGCGATGATGCGGCCCAGCGTGGTCGCGGCGCCTACCCGCTCGACCGACATCTCCAGCCAGCCATCGGTGTTCAGCGCGCCGGCCGCGGCTTGCGAGCCGGGGGCGACGTCCACGGGTTCGGACTCGCCGGTCAGCGCGGCCACGTCCAGGCTGGCGTGACCACGCACCACGATGCCGTCCGCAGGCACCCGGTCGCCGGCACGCAGTTCCACGAGGTCGCCGGGACGCAGCGCGCTGGTGTCCACCGCCTCGGTCGTGCCGTCGGCGCGGATGCGGCGGGCGGTGGAGGCGGTGAGCCGGCCGAGCGCGCGGATGGCTTCCTGGGAGCCGAGCAGGCTGCGCTCCTCCAGCACGTGGCCGGCGGTCATGACGATCGGCAGCAGGGCGGCGGTGAGCAGGTCGCCGCTGGCCCAGGCCGCGATCAGCGCCAGTGCCACCAGCCGGTCGGTAATGCCGTGCAGGCTCGGATGGCGCAGGCTATGCCAGGCGGCGGACAGCACCGGAACCGCGACCATCGCCGCCGCCACGCCGGCCGCCAGGTCGGACAGCGCCCGCTGCTCGATCAGCCGCAGCCCGACCGCCACCAGCAGCAAACAGGCGGCGACCAGAGCCAGGGTCAGGCGCAGCCCGAGCATGAAGCGCTCCGAGCGGATCAGCAGCGGCCGGGCGGTTTGCGGCATCGCGCCGATCGTGGTGACGCTCATTTGCCGGCCGGCAGCAGGAGGCGGTTGCCGCCCGCTCCATCCACCACGACCACTTCGCCGGCGCTGTTCAGGATGGCAGCGACCCGGCTGCGATACGCGTCCATCAGCAGCCCCGCGCGCGCCGGCTGCGCCGCCTCCGTCTCCAAGGCGAGCACCGGTGAGATCTCGGCGGTCGCAGTGCTGATGCGTTCCGCCGCGGCGGCCTGGGCGCTATCCAGCACGCGGCGGGACTCACGGTCGGCCTCCTGCCGGGTGCGCAGGGCCTGGGTGTGGGCAAGGGCGAGCCCTTGATTGGCGACCTGTTCGGCGACCAGCAGCGCGTCGAAGGCGAGCTTGGCCTGGGGCGGCAACCAGGCGGTCAGGTCGATCCGGTCCACCATGATGCCGAGCGGCGCACCCGTGTTGCCCAACGCCGCGAGCCTGGCGTTCAGCAGAGCAAGGAGATCGTCGCGCACCTTCTGACGGATCGCGGCCACGGTCTGCACCGCTTGCCCGGCGCTACGGTCCGGCTGGGCCACGAGGAAATCGTCTAGCGACTGACGGCCTGCGACATCGATGGCGCTGGTGCGGAACAGCCGGTCCAGCGCCGGGCCGACATGGTCGCGCGCCACGACGTAGGCGGCCGGGTCGGTGATGCGATAGGTCAGCATCGCGTCCAGCAGCACGGCATTGCCGTCGCCGGTGAGGTAAGCGCCGGCCGCGCCCTGCATCGGCACGCCCATCGCCTGGGTGTAAATGTCGTCGAGCCCCGGGCTGCGCGGTTGGGCGGCGACCGTCTGGCTGATCTGCTGCGACGGGCCCGGCAGGATCGTCACCGTCTCGAACGGCGGCGGCAGGGCCAGCAATAGCCCGGCATCCTGCACCCGCACGACCGCGCCGAAGCGGAACACCACGGCGCTGCTATCCGGCGGCACGCGGCGGATGTTGGAGGCTAGCCACACCGCCGCCATCAGCAACGTGACCACGTACAGCCCGCGCAGCCCCAGGCTGACGGATTGCACGACCGGCCCGGTGCGCAGGGTGCGTGCGCTCATGGCGCCCCTGCCAGGTGGGTGCTCTGGACGCTGTCCGCGCTGGGCACCGTCGGCGGCCCATCCACCAGCGCGTTGAATGGCGCCGCATCGGTCCGCAGCACCAGCCGCGAGTTGGCGCCGATCACCGACGCCACGGTGTCCAGCGAGCGCAGCAGCAGGTATAGCTTCGGGTCCGCGTTGAAAGCGCGGGCATGAATAGTGGCGGCCTGCTTCTGCGCGGCGGCCTCGATCCCGGCGGCCGCGGCGTGGGCGGCGGCGACCTGGATACGCGCATCCCGCTCGGCGTCGGCGCGGATCGCCGCGGCCTGGCGCAAGCCCTCCGCGGTGCGTTCGGCCGCCACGGTTTCGCGCTCGGCGCGCATGCGGGCGACGGTAGCGCTCAGCGTTTCGGTGGGCAGGCTCAGGCGCTCGATGCCGACCTGGCGCACGTCGATGCCGTAGATGTCGTGCAGCCGGCCGGCGATCTGCTCGCCCAGCTTGGTCTCGAACTCACCGGTTCGGATGCGCGCCGGGTCGGTGTTGACGAGGTCGGCCAGGTCGAACGAGCTGGCGGTGATGTGCAGGGCGGCGCCGAGGAACGAGCGGATCTGCCGCGCCGCCTCGTCCGGCTGGTTGCGGACGGACCGCAGGAAGTGGCGCACGCCGTCCGCATCGGCTGGCACCTGCCAGGCGACATAGGCCTGCACCAGCACGCGCAGCCCGTCGCGCGTGCCGACATCCTGTTGCCCGGACGACGTCGTCTTGAGCCGCAGGTCCACCGGGATGGTGGCGTCGATCGGCGGCGGCAGCGTCCAGGCCAGGCCCGGATCCACCAGCACGCGCGCCGGGTCGCCGAAGCGGGTGACGACAACCGCCTCCCCGGCCGGCACGCTGACCAGGCAGGCGGAGGCGACGGCGCCCGCGACGATCACGCCCGCGAGCCCGAACCGCAGCGCGCCCATCACGCCGGAGGCAGGGGCCGCCTCGGCGTCGTGGTGGTGGCCGTGATGGTCGTGTCCGGCGTGGCTGTGGTTGTGAAACATGCGGCTAATCCGGATCTTCGTTGCCCGTGGTCTTCGCGGCTGTGGCGAAGGGGCGCAGGTCGATGACGGGGGCCGTGCCGGGGGCGACACGGTGGTCCAGGATGGTCAGCGGGCTGCGCGACAGAGCCGCCGACAGGGTCTGGAAATAGCGTTCCAGCAGGAAGGCCTGCCCGCCGGCGGCTTGCGCGGCCTGGTCGCCGGCGAAGCGGCGGCCGTCGCCATCGGCAGCCGAGACGGTCTCCGCCGCCGCTGCACGCGACTTGTCCAGTGCGTCCCAGGATTGCTCGCGCGCCAAGCTCGCCGTCCCCTTGGCACGTCCGATCTCGGTCGCGATGCTGGTGTTGGCGATGATCTCGGCCGCTTGCACGTTGTGGTAGGCCGACGCGGCGGCGGCCGGGGGATGCACCGCCTCCACCGTCACGGACACGATCTCGAGCCCGGTGCGATCGCGGTCCAGCGCCCTTGCCAGCGCCACCTGGAGGTCTGCCGCCATGTGCTCGCGGCGTTGGTCGAGTACGCTGTCCAGGGTGCGCCCGGCGAAGAAGCGGGAGACGGTCTGGCCCGCCAGCGTCCGCACCAGCAGGTCCGGATCGGACACGCCGTAGGCTGCGTGCATCGCATCGGCGTCGGTCAGCCCGATACGATACAGGATTCGGATGTCGGCGCTCATTACCTGGAAGCTCTGCCCCGACGTGCCGCTGCCGGCGATCAGCCAGTCGGCCTCGTTCGGGTGAGGCTTGTCCCAGAGGCGATCGGCATCGGGCGGCGCGGGGGCGTCGGCGGACACCAGCGCCACGGCCGGCGCGTCGCCGCCGAGCGGGATCTCGTGCACGGCGCCAAAATCGACCGGGCGCACCCGGCCCATCGGCCAAGGCAGGGTCATGTGCAGGCCGGGTTCCAGCACGGCGACAGGCTTGCCGAAGCGTTCGTAGACCCCGCGGCCGTCCAGCGGCAGCAGCACGACGCCGCTCAGCCCCCAGCACGCCAGCCCGGTGAGCACAGTCGCAGGCAGGGCGGCGGTGCGAAGGAAGGACAGGGCCCAACTGCGCGAGAAGTCGAGGCCGAAATGGGTGCGCAGCGGTTCGGCGGCGGTGCCGGGGCGCAACAGCCAGCCGGGCAGCGAGGCAACCAGGCTGCCGATCGGGGCGCGCGTAGTGGCGGGGTCGGTGGGCGGTTGGAACCACCGGGCCAAGCCGCGGGCCGCGAGTTCGGCCGATTGCAGCACCAGGCACGCCGCCGCCACGCCGGCGGTATAGGCGGTGCCGGTGATCCCCTGGGCGCGGAACGCCTCGATGGCGGCGGCGACCAGTGCCGTGGCCACCGGCACGGCCAGCAGGCGGCGCAGGGCAGGCGCTTCCGGCAGCACCGAACCCGACAGGGCTGCGACGAAGCGCTCGGCCACGAGGGCCGGGAATGCCAGCAGGGCGGCGAGTCCGGCCAGCACGGTTGCGAGCGCCGGGTCGGCGGCCGGTCCCGGCGGCCAGCCGCGCCAGCGCCAGGCGACGTAACCGGCAAGCCCAGCGAGCACAGGCAGCAACACGCCCTGCGCCAGGCGCCCAGTGCTACTCACCCGTAGCGAAAAATGATGCGTCTCCCTCTCCCGTTCTTCACGGGAGAGGGTCGGGGTGAGGGCTCTTCGTGCACGGAACCGCGAGAGTGTCGACGCTTTCGCTCCCTCTCCCGCCCGCGGGAGAGGGAGAAGGGTCCGCTCGATCCGGTTGCGCCAAACGCGCCGCGCCCCGGTGATCAGGCAGACGGAGCCAAGGGCCGACGTCGCCAAAAGCGCCGCCCCGAGCGTCAGGCCCGCGACCCCGGCCTCGCGCGCCTCGTGCACCCAGGGCAACGGCGCCTGAGTGGCGGCGAGGCCCGCGACGGAAACGGTGGCGTAGCAGACGGTCAGCCGAAGCAGCAGGCGGTGGGTTCGGTCGAGCAATCCCTGGGAGGGTAGGTCCCAGGGGGTCTCGGTGGCCGGCACGGTTCCTATCCCGTCAGCTCGTGCAGGACAGGTTGCGGTTGTTGAACTGGATCACGCAGCGGCCATGCGGCGTGCCGGTCAGGTCGTAGAGGTTGACCACGTAGCCGCCGGTGATCAGATCCAACACAGCGAACCCGAACTCCGACGTGTCCGACGTGCTGGTGATCGGGGCAGCGCTGCCCGCGCCCGGCATCGTGTAGGTCGAACCGGGTGTCGTGCTCGGGACGAATTGCGGATCGAGCAGGGTGCCGCTGTCGCCGACGACGAGTTGCGGCGCGTAGGCGGCGTTGTTCAGCTTCACCGCCTGGAAGTTGTGGATATGACCCGACAGCAGCAGCTTGATCGGCTGCGGCACGCCGTTCGCGAACAGCGCCTGCTCGTCCTCGTCGCCACCATTGGTGCTCTGCGAGGTGCCGGTGCCGGTGGTCGCCGACAAGCCGTAGGCGGGCTTGTGCGTCACGAAGATCGTGTTCGCGGGCAGTGAAGGCTGGATCGCCGAGAGCTGGGCCTGATACATGCTGACGTCGGCCGACGTCACGGCGCTGTCATTGGCGTAGCTGCTGTCGAACATCAGCAGCGTGGCCTGCCCGACGGCGACGAGATACGGCGTGGTGAAATCATACGTCGACCCGGCGGTGCAGGTGAACGACGCGACATTGTACGTGGACGGGTCGAGCAGCGTGAACCAGCCCTTGTTGCCGCGCGCACAGCTCTCGTGGTTACCGCGCGTCAGGGCGAGCGGGGCGGCCGACATCATGGCCTGCGCCGGGGTGAACCAGTCGGCGTTCCAGCTCGTCCACTGGTCGCCGTAGGGCGAGCCTCCACAGCCGGTCGTGGTGCCATTGCCGGCGGAGGCGGCGGGGCAGGCGTTCTCACGGTAGTAGTAGTCGCCGACGTGCACGATCAGGTCCGGAACGAACGAGGCGACGAAGTTCGAGATGCGCGCCAGCGGGAAGGCCGACGGATCGTTGCACGCCTGGATCGACGTGCCCTTGAGCCGGCAGCCGGTGTCACCCACCACGACGATCCGGCGCGGGTTCGGCGTCGGCAGCTTCATCTGCACGCCGTCCAGCACCGCCGACGTGTGGCCCGTCCCGATCGAGGCCTCGCACTCCAGCACCGGGAACGTGGAATTGGGAGCGGACCGCTGGTTCAGCGTCACCGCCGTACCGTCCACCGACAGCGCCGGGCATACGGTGCCGCTCGTGATCGCGCGGGCAAGCACGGTGTTGTTCGGTCCGTATTGGATCCAACGGTTCAACGTCTGGCCTTGCGCCGTGTGAACGCCGAGCCCCAAGCCCACCAACGCGAACGTACCTACAACATGCCTCACGTCATTCCACCCGCAATTCCATGTTCACGCTTTTGCCAAATCAGATCACCAATTGGTGAGACAATTGCGAGAAAGCTCCGTGACCGCGGTTCACTGCAGAGGTTCGATCGGCAACGCCCAAAGTAGCCCACCGTGAGACGCGAGCGCGTTCTTGCCGCGCGGGAGCTGCAAGTTCGATGCGGCGCCCACATCACGATCATACATCTCACCATAATTGCCGACGGCCTGAATGGCCGAGCGGAAGGCGGTGTCCGGAAGGTTCCACTGGCGCGCGATCCAAGGCACGTCACCGAGTAGACGCTGCGTCGCGATATCTGCATTCTCCTCGCTGGATGCAGCGCTGGCTTGACTGATGCCGTGCTCTTCAGCCTGCAGCAGGATCCAGACACTCCAGTCGATAAGCGCCTTCCACTGCGCATCCCCCGCCCGGATTGCGGGTGCGAATGGGTCCAGAGAGATGGTTTCGGGGAGCACGTCGAATCGCGCCGTATAGGCATGGAAGCCTGCGCGCGCGTTCGCCATCCACGAGATGTCACCCGCTATCGCATCGCAGTGGCCACCGACGAGCGCGGCTTCCATTTCGCCGCGTTCGCTATAGGGAAAGCGCGCCTCCTTGACGGCGAGCTGCGGCTCCAGGGCATCATAAAGAGTACGCTCGGCGGGGGAGGCATTGATGAAGCAGACGTGCCGGCCCGAGAGGTCGGCGACATGGTTTATCCCGCTCGTCTTTGCGACCAGGAAGCCCTGACCGTCGAACAGGATGGGTGGCCCAAACTCAACGCCGTAGGACTGACCTACGATCGGGTTGGGCGTCGCCCCGTACAACACATCGATCTTGCCGTCCCGCACCGCGGCCAGGCCGCTGGGTTCATCCGGCAACGAAGTGATCGCGAGCGAACCTGATTTACCGAAGATTTCGGCCGCCAGGGCGCGACAGAAATCGCTGCCAAATTTCGAGAGGTCGCCGTGGGTATCGGCCTCGGAATAATCGTCCACATCGGTCACCACACCGCAGTGCAGGGCGCCGGCCTTGCGCACATCGTCAAGCGTGGCGGCGCTCGATCCCGACGCACCCCACAGGGCCAGAAACGCCAGGCAGCCGGGCAGCAGCAGACGAGAAAACATAATCTCTCCGTGTCACATAGGAAAAGGGGACCGGCCGTGGCCGGTCCCCTTCACGCGCAGTCTCAGTGTGTCAGGGCGTCCAGTTGCCGGACGTCGGCGTGCCCGGGTTGGTGGACGGCCGCGGGTTGAAGTCGGCCGGCGCCGGGTCGAGCAGCGCACCGTTCTGATAGTCGGTCGGAACGATGTTCAGCGTGTAGCAGCCACCCGCCGTGTAATGCGGCAGGGCCGGCGCCGTACCGGGCAGGATTTCGGCATAGGACGCCGGCAGTGGCGGAGTCGTGCCCATCAGGCGGGCATTGTCGAACGCCGGCAGCAGGTCGCCAATGCCTGGAACCACGGCATCGGCTGGTCCCATGTACTCCTGGTTGAACTCAGACTGGCCGAGCTTGAAGCCCTTCTTCTCGTCCGGCAGGTCGGCAAGCGGAGTGAGGTTGAACAGTTGATCGATGAACTTGATGATCGAGCTGTGTTCGGAGTTCTGGCCAACCAGCACGTGCGACTTGCCATACGGCGAGATCACGATCGTCGGGATGCGGGAGGCCGGTTCCAGTGGCGCGCCTTCCGGGTCGTTGACACGGCTGGTCACCGGCTGGTGGTCGTACATGCCATCGGTTTCGTCGTAGCTGATGATGATGGCGCTGTCCTTCCAATACGGACTTGCAGCGATGGCGTTGACTTCGTCGGCCAGCAGCTGCTCCGAGATCTGCACGTCCGAGTAGCCGGGGTGGTCATCGTTGCCGGAGTACGCCGCCTGAACGGTCGTGTTCGGGTCGACCGGCTTCAGGTTGTCGTTGTTGCCGTAGCCGCCGCGAACGTAGAACACGCCGCCACCGCTCCCGAGCGTCTGGTTGCTGACCGAGGTGAAGAAGTCCTGCTGGCCGAACAGATGCGCTTGCGCGACCGGTGCGTTGTCAGCCACGTAGCCGAAATACTGCGGCGCGTCGTGGTGGATGATGTAGTTGTTATGGGTCGCCGTGCCGGCAGGGTCCGTCGGCTCGTGGTCGTAGCCTTGCTGGAACCAGCCCCAGTTCGTCGGCTTGTTGCCGTCGCCGGCGATGCGGAGGATGTCCTGCTGGACATCGAGCAGATCGAGCGCCGGGTTCGGGTCGCTCGCGACGGTCTTCTGGATGGCCTTGCCCATGAACGACAGCGGCAGCGAGGCGTAGGTCTGGTTCAGCGCCGGCGTGGCCGGGTTCTCGTCACCCGGATTGTACGGCGGCTTCACCGGCGAGGTATCGAGGTTGGAGCCGGGGAACGGGCCCGGGTCGCCCACGATGGGCTCACCGCCGCTTTTGGAAACGGTGGAGCTCGCCGTGTTGTTGCTCGCAACACCCGGGTGCAGCGCCCACTGGGTCAAGCCCGACTGACCCGCGATCATCGCGAGCGCATTCGGCGTGGAGGGGCCGGTCACCGTCATGTGGAAGTTGTCGAACAGCGCGAACCGGTCGGCGAACTGCCAAAGATAGGGCGCCGTGTCGCAGTCGACGTGGCCCATGACGAGCTCGCCCATCTGCTTCTGCGCCAGTGTGGGATTGGAGGTGGCTGCGGCACCGGTCGTCTTGCTGACGATGGCGCCCTGTGCGTTGGTGGTCAGGCCTTCCTCATCCAGCGCGAAGCGATCGTTCTTCGAAGTGCCGCTGGTGAAATCCATGCTGTTGATGATGCCAGCGTGGGAGTGGTCGAGCGACGCCGTGTCGGCCGGGTAGATTTGCACCGTGGTGCCGACCGGTCCGGCAGTTCCGGCGGCGGTCGTTTTCACCGTTTGCGGGATCAGGAACGGCGAGATCGTGCCAACCGTACCGTCAGTGCCGACCAGCGGCTGCGTGAAGCCCGGGGTTTGTGCGGAGGTCTGCGAGAACGTGCCGGCCGCGCCGGGGAACGTTCCGAAATAGAAGTCGAACGCACGGTTCTCCTGGAACAGCACGAAGACGTACTTCACCTTCTGCCGCAGCAGCGCGATTTTGTCGGCAGTCGACAAATGCGGCTCGCGGGTGACGTCGCTCGCCTTCGCGCGGACCATGGCGCTGCTCGCGGGCATGGCGCGTACATTCTCGGGTGCAGCTTGGGCGAACACCATCGTCGGCTGCAGCAGTGCAATCGTCATAGCCGTGGAAAGCTTCAATCGACTTAGTCGGCTCATCATCTCGGATGCTCCTGGGAAGCGGCTTCATCGCCGCTGTGGAGGCACCATTAAGTTGAAGTAAATCTCGGCCACTTTGTCACAACGGCGACGGTTTGATGACAAATGCCCCAGCGTCCAAAATTTCTTGCCGAACATAACTTAGGTGTAAAATATAGTGCGAGTAGCAACGCAAAAGAGGTGACGAGCCGGTTTGGGTAGCTCGGGAAGCTCCTTGCCCCCACGGACGAATTGCCTCGGATGCTGGAAGCCGCTACGCGGTCCGAAACCGTCGTCAGCGCGTCGGATGTCCTGAGGGGCCATGGGTAGCGACTATCAATCTGCCGCAACACGCGACTCGAACGGCCTCGCGCTCTCCCCGGCCCTGGTTGCTGCGGCGGCTCTGCCGGCCTTGGCCCTGGCGTCGCTCCTGGCGGTCGAGCTGATGTCTCCGGCAACACCGCCAGACCGCGCCCGCAGTGTCGGGGCTCCCGCAAGCGCGCCAGGCAGGCCGGTGGCAACACGCCCGATCGGCACTTGGATCGACGCGGCCCTGGCGCGCCCCTTGTTCTCCCCGGCACGACGGCCGCCATCGACCGCCGTCTCGCCGGATGCCCCGCTGCCGCGATTGGCCGGGACGATCAAGGTCGGCCATGAGGTGGTTGCCCTGTTCGCGCCGGACGCCGCGACCCGGCTCGTTGTCGTTCGCCAAGACGCGGACATCGCGGGCTGGACCGTGGTCGATATCGCGAACGACGCCGTGGTGCTGGCGCGGAATGGTCAACGCGTACGGCTCGAGCTCGCGTTCGCCGATCGGCCCGTAAGCGTGCAACCGCTGCCGGCGAGCAGTTCGGATGTCAGCCGATGATCGGCACTGTCTTTCACTGGTGGGTCAGGCAGCTTGCCAGTCTGCTGCCGGCCAAGTGGGTATCGCCGCGAGCTGCCAACGCGAAACTTGCGGTAGCGGAGCTGCTGACCCCGCTCGGCAGTCACCCGGCACGTCTCGTCGTGGCCTTGCCAGCCCGGCGTGGGCAGGCCGCCGCACGTCACGTCACCGCAATGACACCGGACGATCTGGCGATGTTGCGCGGCGCCGTCACCGGGCGCCAGCGCGTCCGGATCCGCCTGCAGCCGGGCGAGTTGCTCGAGCGCGAATTGGTGCTGCCGATTGCCGCGGAACGCGCGCCGGCCGAGGTCCTGGCGCTCGAGCTCGACCGGCTCACCCCGTTCCCTGCCGACCAGACACTCTGGGGCTGGGACGTGATCGCCCGCGACACGGTCAGGGGGCGCATTCGGCTGCGCCTAACCGTGGCACCCCGTACATTGCTTGCGCCGGTCCTCGACTGGCTGCAATCGGCTGGCCTCACACCCGTCCTTTTGGAAGCACCGCCCGGGCTCGAAGCACCGGCCGGGGGCGCGACGCCGGGCTGGCGACGCTTGCCGCTTGCCGTTCCAGGCCGGCCGAAGCGGCCAGCGGTCATGGCCTGCGCACTCGCCGGCTACGCCGCCTTGGCAATCGCCGTCGTGTGCGTGCCGTTCGTGCGTCAATCTCTCGCTTTGTCGCAGGTCGAAGCGCAGGTTGATCATATCGCTCCGGACCTGGCCGAGGCGGCAACGCTTCGGCGGCACATCGCGCTCGCGGGTGCCAGCCTGGACGCCGTGTCGAGTGCCCGGCAATCGATCGGCGATGCGCTGCAAGCGGTCGCGACGCTCACGACGGCGTTGCCGGATGATACGTACCTGACCGACTTCACCCTGCACCAGCGGCATCTGAACATGTCGGGCCGATCGGCGAATGCGGTGCGGCTGATCGCGCTGCTGTCCGCCGACCACGTGCTACGCGGGGCCGCTTTCGACGCCCCGGTGACCCGGATCGAAAACGGCAAAGGGGATCTGTTTTCGATTGGTGTGGACCTCGTGCCGTGACGCACCCGAGCCTTCCCGAAGGGCGGCGCGGACAGCTTGCCGCGGCCGGTTTGTTGCTGCTGGTGATAGCCCTGGCCTACGTGGCCGTCGTCTCGCCATTACTCGGCCTCTACCATGACAGGTCCGGGCATCTGGCGGACCGTCAAGCCTACCTCGACCACGCCCTCGCGACGGTGGACGGGCTACCGGCTTTGCGCAACGCGGCGGCCGAAGCGGTCCGGTCTCCCACCGGGGCAGGTGGCAACTTCCTCGCCGGCGACAATGACGCAATGGCCGGCGCGTCGTTGCAAGGCTTGCTGCAGGACATGGCGGCAGCCGCTGGGACGACACTCGTCAGCGAGGAGGTGTTGCCAGCGGAGCAGCAGGGTCGGTTCCGGCGCATCAGCCTGCGCATCACGCTCACGGCAGATTGGCCGGTGCTGATGGCGTTGCTGCAGTCGGTCGAGACCAGCCCCTACCAGCTTCTCATCGACGATCTCCAACTCCACGCGGCCTCCAGGATGGGACCGGTCACAGCGAGCACGGGCCCCGTCGAGACCAGCTTCGTGGTGATCGGCTTCAGGACCGCCGAGACCGATCAGCCTGGAAAGGCGCGCAGTAGAAACGATGCCTTGCGGGCCGATGCGCGGCCCCCGGGCGCCGTTATAGAACGCCCGTGAGCACGGCAGCAGCCTCTGGCAGCGTACGCAGGCAGGCCGGCTTCGCCCTGATACTCGTGCTTTGGAGCCTGGTGTTCCTGGCCCTTACCCTGACCAAGCTACTCTCGGCCGGGCGCAGCGAGGCGCAACTGGCGGGCAATCTGCGCGCCGCCGCTGCAGCCGAGGCGGTCGCTGACGGGGCCGTGCAGGACGCCGCGTTCCACCTGGTGGCCAGCGGAGCCGCTGCCTGGGCGCTGCACGGTGTCCACACGGTCCGGATCGGAGCCGGCAGCGCCGCTGTGTCCGTCGAGGACTTGTCGGACAAGATCAATCTGAATACCGCCGGGATGCCGTTACTGCGGGGGCTGTTCGGCGCATGCGGACTGGGGGCGGCCGAGCAGGTGCAATTTGCCCAGGCGATCATGGCCTGGCGCGGCACCACGGTCGATGACGACACGAAGCCACCGGTCGAACTGAACGCGGCCGGCGCCTTGTACACTCCACCGCGTCTGCCGATGCAGACGGACGATGAACTTGCTTTGGTGCCCGGCATGACGCCCGCCGTATTGGCCTGCGTTGGGCCGCATGTCTCGGTCTACCAGGATGGCTCGCCCACGCTGCAAAGCAGCGACCCAGTTGTCAAGCAGGCCCTCGCGATCGCGGCAAAGAATGGTGATGTCGGCCTCGCCGATGCTTCGAATACGTCGCCCACCGATGCGGTGATCGTCACCGCGACTGCCTCGGTCCCCGGCGGCCGCTTCATTCGGCGTGCCACGCTGCGGTTGATCCCAGGGCAGGCGCCAGGATTCAAGATCGTCAATTGGCAAACACTCTGATGGGAGCCAGCCAACCGCCAATTGTCATCGCATTGACACTTGTGCACGCGGCTAATCGCAACAGAGTGGCCGACCGAATACGGAAGACAGGCGTTCGCTGAATGAGGATGCGACCGGACGCAGCCCCGCTATTGACTGTCACCGAGCTTGACGACGGCCCGAGCTCGGACATCGCCGGTTCGGCAACGGTCGAAACGCTGGTGGCATTGCTCGTGCGCGAGGGCCGTTGTGACGCGAAATCGATCGAGCGAAGCCGCCGGGTTGCCGAGGAAAGTGGCCAGCGGTTGGACGCGGTGTTGAGCCAGCTTGGGCTTGTGACCGAGCGGGACCTGGCCACCGGCTACGCACAGCTTCTCGGCCTGTCGATCGTAACCCCCGACGACTACCCCTCCGAGCCGCTGTGGGCGGACCACCTGTCGATCGCGTTTCTGCGCGACGCCCGGGCCTTGCCGCTGGCTGAGGACGCCGATGGCCTGGTGCTCGGCATGGCGGATCCGCTGGACCTGTTCACCGCGGAGGCAGTCGCGACCGCGACCCGGCGCAAGATCCGGCGCCGCGTCTGCGTGCCGATCGAGCTCGAGGCAGCAATCGGGCGGCTGTATTCAGACCGTCGTGCCGAGGGTGAGGAGGTCGTCGAGAGCTCCGCCGCCGCGATCGAGGAAGACGCCGAGCGGCTGCGCGACCTGGCCAGCGACGCCCCGGTCATCCGGCTGGTCAACCAGATCATCGCCCGCGCCGTCGAGACCCAGGCCAGCGACATTCATATCGAACCGTTCGAGGCCCGGCTTCGGCTGCGCTACCGCTACGACGGTGTGCTGCACGAGGTGGAAGCGCCGCCGCCGCAATTGACCGCGGCCATCATCTCGCGCGTGAAGATCATGGCCCATCTCGACATCGCTGAACGGCGCCTGCCGCAGGACGGCCGGATCCGATTGGTGGTGCGCGGTCAGGAGGTGGACTTTCGCGTCTCCACCGTGGCATCGATCCACGGCGAGAGCGTCGTGCTGCGTGTGCTGGACCGCAGCGCCGTCGAGTTCGACTACGCGCGCCTGGGGCTGTCCCCCGCCGTCGCCGACAGTTTCCGTACGACGCTGGAGCTGCCCAACGGCATCGTCCTGGTCACCGGGCCCACCGGCAGCGGCAAGACCACGACGCTGTACACCGGGCTGCTCGGGCTCAACTCGGTGTCGCGCAAGGTGCTCACCATCGAGGACCCGGTCGAGTACCAGCTCACGGGCATCAACCAATTGCAGGTCAAGCCGCAGATCGGGCTGAACTTCGCCGCCCTGTTGCGCAGCATCCTGCGGCAGGATCCGGACGTGATCATGGTTGGCGAAATCCGTGACATCGAGACGGCGCAGATCGCCGTGCAAGCCGCGCTGACCGGGCACCTGGTGCTGTCCACCGTGCACACGAATTCCGCGGCGGCGACCATCACGCGGCTGCGTGACATGGGGCTCGAGGATTATCTGATGACGGCGGTGCTGCGGGGCGTGCTGGCGCAGCGCCTGGTGCGCCGGCTGTGTTTCGCGTGCCGACGTCCGGCGCCGGCACCGGCCGAACTGATCGCGCGTTATTCACTGGACCGTCGCGGCGTGGCTGGGCCCGCCATGCTCTGGCATCCGGTCGGTTGCCCGCAATGCCGTCAGACGGGGTACCGCGGCCGGCAGGCGATCGCGGAGTTCCTGCGGCCAAACGACGTCATCGAGCGTTTGATCTTCTCCCGCGCCGACCACTCGGAGATCGAGCGCGCGGCCGTGGCCGATGGCATGCGCACGATGTTCGACGCCGGGCTGGATGCGGCGCTGACCGGCGATACGACCATCCAGGAAGTGGTGCGCAGCATACGTTCCGACACATGAAGCCGCACTGATGCCGAGCTTCCGTTACGTTGCCATCACGCCGTCCGGCGCCATGACCAAGGGCGATATGGATGCGCCCGATGTTGCCACGGTCGTCCAGCGGCTTCGCAGCCGGGGCAACATCCCGATGCGGGCCGAACTCGCACGCCAAAGCCGCCTGGCCGGCGTATCCGGATGGCCAGCCCTCGGCCGTGGCCTGCGCCGCCAGGAGGTCGCCGACTTCACACGCGAACTCGCCATCATGCTCGATGCCGGGCAGGATCTGGACCGGGCCTTGCGCTTCCTGATCGAGACCAACCGCACGCCGCGCGTGGTGCGCATTCTCGGCCGGATCCGTGACGCGGTACGTGACGGCGCCGCCTTCGCCGCAGCGCTCGCCGACCATCCGGCCAGTTTTTCCCGCCTGTATGTCGGCTTGATCCGCGCCGGCGAGGCGGGCGGCGCCCTGGCTGCGACGCTGGAGCGCCTGGCCGTGCTGCTGGAACGGGAACGCGCGCTGGCGTCGACGGTGACCTCGGCGCTGATCTATCCCGGCGTGCTATTGCTGGCGGCGGTCGGTTCGGTGGCGCTGCTGCTCACCAGCGTCTTGCCCCAATTCGTGCCCTTGTTCGAGGAGAGCGGTGCGAAACTGCCAGCGTCGACGCGTATGATGATCGCCGCCGGCGATATCGTGTCAGATTGGGGACCCTGGGTGCTCGCCGGGTCGGTACCGTTGCTGTTCGCGGCATCCCGGCTGCTGCGGCGGCCCGCGCCGCGGCTGTTCATCGACCGTCTGTTGCTGCGGCTTCCGGTAGTGGGGCCACTGGCGCGCGAAGTGCTGGCAGCGCGCCTGACCCGTACACTCGGCACGCTGCTGGTCAATGGTATGCCGCTCGTCGAGGCGCTCGACGTCGTGCGGGACGCGCTCGGCAACGCGGCCGGGGCGGCGGCGGTCGAAGCGGCGACGCGGGACACGCGCGAGGGTGCGGGGCTTGCGGGCCCGTTGGCGGCCACCGGCCTGTTCCCGCCGCGCACCACCTATCTGCTGCAACTCGGGGAGGAGACGGCCAAGCTCGGAGCCATGGCGTTGCGCGCCGCGGACATTCACGAGGAGAAGACCCGTCTGGCGGTCCAGCGGCTCGTGTCATTGCTGACGCCAGCCATTACGATCGGCATGGGCGCGGTGATCGCCGCCATCGTGAGCTCGCTGTTGCAAGCCATGCTCGGGCTGAACGATCTTGTGCAGTAGGGGCCGCTCCCGTTTTCGAAGGCAAGCCGGCTTCACGCTGATCGAGATCCTCGTCGTGCTGGCGATCCTTGGCTTCGCGGCGTCGGTCATCATTTCGCGCGGCCCGCCCGCCAGCGCAGGACTACAGCTGCGCCAGACCGCGGGCACGGTGGTCCAGGCACTTAGGCTAGCCCGAAGCCACGCGATCGCTAACGACGCGAGGGTCGCCGTGGTATTGGACCTGCGATCCCGCGCGTTGCTGATCGACGGCGTTCCGCGGGGCGTGCTGGCAGGGCCCGTCACCATACGGGCCGTGTCGCCGTCGGGTGCCGGCGTGGAGCAGGCGGTGTTTATGTTCGCGCCCGACGGCAGCGCGTCCGGTGGCCGCGTCCTGCTCGGAACCGGCGCCGGCCATATCGGCATTTCCGTCGATTGGATCAGCGGCCGGGTCGTCCTCGATGAAGGATGACCGCGGCTTCACGCTGATCGAGGTTCTGGTTGCGTTCATCATCGCCGGCCTGGCCTTGGCCGTGCTCGCGCGCGCCGGAATGGATGGCATCCGCGGCGCCACGCTCTCCGGCCGGTATCAGGAAGCAATAGTGCGGGCGCAATCGCATCTAGCAGCGATCGGGGACAACCCGGTGCCAAGCGACCGCCAGGGTGACGAGGGCGACGGCTATCACTGGCGCGTCCGCATAGCGCCGATCGCCGACTCGGCTCTGGGCCAGACCGAACGGCGCACGCTCGTCGTCAGCCTGTCCGGCACCGCAAGTGCACCGAGGCCACACGTGACGCTGATGGCGGTCAGTGTCGCAATATCGTGGGGCGGCGAGCGGCACCGCAGCGTCGAACTCGACAGCGAGCGCGTCGCCGCGAGTGGAGCGCCGAGCCCGCCATGATGCAGGACCGCCGTAGCAGCACCGCCGGGTTCACGTTGCTGGAAGTGCTGGTGGCGCTGGTGATACTCGGGTTCATCGTGACGGGCCTTGCCCAGGGATCACGGCTTGGGTTGGTCGCGTGGGATCGGCAAGCGCGGGCGATCGATCACGACGCGACGCTGGACTCGACCTCGCGAACCCTGCGGAGCCTGATCGAGAGCATGCTTCCCGGCGGTGGTCCGCTGCAGCCTGCCATTGCCGGTGATGCGCACACCCTGGTCATGACGGCGCCGATGCCGGCCGCAGCCCCGATCGACCCGGTGCGGCTCGCCGATATTGCGCTCGGCGTGGACACTCATCACCAACTCGTGCTGCGCTGGGTGCCGCATCTGCATGCCCGCGTGCTGTCGCCGCCACCCTCGCGGAGCGACGTGCTGATCGGGGGCGTTGGCGGCATCGACCTCAGTTACTTCGGCGCGAGCGGGGCCACGGCTGGCCAGGCGGGTTGGGTCACCCATTGGAGCGACGTCAACCCGCCGTCGCTGATCCGGGTGCATATCCGTTTCGTGACGGGACAGACTTGGCCGGACCTGATCGTCGCTCCGATGCGGCGGTTCGACGACGAGTAGCGCTGGCTCGTTTGAACCGCTCGGTCTTTATCCCTCCAAACACATGATAGTTTGACATCAATCTATCATTGGCGTCAGCAGGATTGCCCCATTACCAGCCAATCAACGATTGGCAAAAGTGGGATCTCTTATGTCCGGAACGGACCTGAACTTCTTCACCCCTGGCGTGGTCGATCAGGCCGCTTCCTCCCCAGTTCGCAGCGTGGGGCAGCTGTAATGGCAAAGACGTTCACGGTGGTTTCCAGCGGAACCACGTCATCCAGCCTCACCGTTTCCAAGGGCAGCACGCTCAGCGTGCTATCGGGCGGCGTGGTCACCGGCACCACCATCCTCTCGGGTGGTGCGGCGACGATTTTTGGCACCGACCAGTCCGCCATCATCTCCCGTGGTGGCACCGAGACGGTGTACGGTTCGGCCATTGGCGACAAGATCAACGGCTTCCAAACCGTCAGCTCCATGTCGGCCACCGTCGGCAACGAGGCGGTGGATAACCACGGCGTGGTTACGCTGCTTGGCGGTGCGACCGCCAGCGGCACGACGGTTGCAACCGGCGGCACAGTTTCGGTCGGCAGCGGTGGCACGGCGGCCGGCACGCTGATCAGCGGCGGCACCGTCGTGTTGGCCGACGCCAGCGCGACGTTGGCGGGCCCAACGACCTTTGCCGGTTCGGGCACGATCGACGTGACCGCGGTGGCCGGGTCCGGCTTCGGTGTCACCGGTGTGATTTCGGGCTTCGGTGTCGGTGACGTGGTCGACGTGACGGCGATCGGCGGCGGCGCCACGTTCAGCGAAAAATTGGTTGGCGGCAACACCGTCGCTATGCTCACCAGCGGCGGCGTCAGTGAGAGCTTCACATTCGCCGGGTCGGCCGGCGCGTCGCTAACCTCGAGTACCGACGCCAACGGCCAGGCCGAGATCGCCTACGTGCAGCCGACGCCCACCTACGTGGTCGTGTCCGCCGAGGTCACGTCGAGCGGCCTGACCGTGACCGACGGCAGCACGCTGCTGGTGAGCAGTGGCGGCACGATCGTCAGCGCTACCATCCTGTCCGGCGGATCTGCGACGGTGAGCGGTACCGATTCGGGCTCGGTCATCTCCACCGGCGGCAGCGAGACGATCGCGGGCTCGGCCACCGGCGACCAGGTGTACGGCACGCAACTGGTCAGCGCGGCGAACGCGATGGTCAGCAGCGAGACGGTGTTCAGCGGCGGCGTGGTGAACGAGTTCATCAAGGGTGCCGTCATCTCCGCGCTCACCATCTCGAGCGGCGGCACGCTGCACATCCGCGGCAACGCCACGGCCAGCGATACCGTTCTGACGAGCGGGGGCGTGCTCGACCTCGTGTCGCCCAAGGCGAACGTCACCGGCACGCTGACCTTCGCCGGCGGCACGCTCGAGGAGACGGGGATCGTCAGTGCCGGGTTTGGCGATCTTGCGGTGATCTCGGGCTTCGGCAGTGGGGCCACGATCGACGTCACCACGATCGCGCCGACGAGCAGCGGGGTGAGCGCCACGCTGACTACTACGATCTCCGGCGGCAACACGATGGAGACGATCTCGGGCGGTGGACTGTCCGAGACATTCACCTTCGCCGGGACGTACGCGCCGGGCTACTTCATGCTCGGTGCAGACGCGACGTCGGGCGTGCAGATCACGACCAATACGCCCTGCTACTGCCGTGGTACGCTGATCGAGACCGCGCTCGGTGAGGTTGCAGTGGAAGACCTCGTGATCGGCGACCAAGTGGTGACGGCGTCGGGAGCGGTGCGCCCGGTCAAGTGGATCGGCAAACGCTCCTTCGGCGGCCGGTTCACCGTAGGTAACCGTGAGGTGCTGCCGGTGCTGATCCGCGCCGGGGCACTCGGCGATGGCTTGCCGCGGCGGGACCTGAGCGTATCGCCCTTGCACGCGATGTATCTGGATGGGCTGCTGATCCCGGCGAAGTCGCTTATCAATGGCGCGACCATCACGCAGGTGCGGGTAGCGGCGTTGGTGGAATACTTCCACGTCGAGCTCGACACGCACGACGTGATCCTGGCGGAAGGCGCGCCGTCGGAGACGTTCGTGAACGACGATAGCCGCGGGATGTTCCACAACGCCCGGGCGTATGAGACGCTATATCCAAACGCGTCCGAGGAGCCGGCGGTGTACTGCGCCCAGCGGGTGGAAGACGGGCCGATGCTCGAGCCGGTTTGGCAGCGCATCGCGGCGCGGGCCATGCAGATGGAAGCCCAGCAGCGCTCAGGCTGCGGGAGCGAAATCGTCGTGGCCGGAAGGAGGAACGGGACCCTTTAGGTCTGCTTATGCCGGCAGTGGTGACGTGGCGAATAGCGCGGATGGTCTAACGACGGCGCCCGTATTCGGGCACCGTCGTCTCACGTCAACCGTGTTGACCTGGCCACCCTCAAGATGTGCACGGCGCTGGGCATCGGGCTGTCAGATTGTGGAGCGACGCGATAAGCGTCGTTGAGACGGCAAGTGGAACAACCATCAGTGCGACGATCCCTCTGTCTCCATCGTTTGGACAGCACATCTGGGGTAAGCGAAAATCCTTCAATCTTCAACGGTGACGAAGCCAAGGGCGAAGCAGGCTTCACCCTGCTCGAGATCCTCGTCGTCATCGCCATTCTCGGCCTGTTGATCGGCCTGGTGGCACCTGCCGTGCTGCGCCAACTCGGTGGTGCGCGGCAGTCGGTTGCGCGGCAGTCCATCGAGCGGTTGGGCTCCGTGCTGGATCTCTACAAGCTGGACATCGGGAGTTACCCCTCGACCGAGGACGGATTGCAGGCCCTGGTCACCCGCCCGGCGGGCGTGAGCAACTGGAACGGACCCTACCTGCAGGGTAACGGCACTCCAGTGGATGCATGGAACCACCCCTACAGCTACCGGATCCCGTCCCAGCGCAGCGGGCACGATTACGACCTCTGCTCGGCCGGTCCGGATGGCAATGCGAGCGCGGGCAGTCAGATCTGCAATCCCTGAAGCGACGCTGCGAGAGCAAGGAGAACACCATCACCGGTCCGTGTCCTTCCCGCCATTTGAACTGCCGTGGAAATACACCTTGTCGGGACGCCGGCCGTAACGCGCTGCAATCAATACGCCCGCCACGTCTCGCGTCTTCTTCAACGTAGACACCTACGGCAAACCCGGCCGCCGTGCGAATACCCTGCCATCACGCGATACAATGGGACGGGGAGCATGGACGATGCTGCGAACTTCACCTGCTCCAGGTAGGCATCGCGGATGTCGCTGGCGTCACGTCGAACGCCACGCAAGCTCGAGTGCCAGCACGCGCACCAGAGCGTCTATCGCACCGGCGTGGGGCCGCGTCCGTCCTAGACGAGGTTGAGGTGATTGCGCCGGTAATGGCCGGGCGTAATCCCTTTCAGCCGCCGAAAGGCGCGGGTGAAATGCGCTTGATCGGCGAAGCCCGTGGCATAGGCGGCGTCGGCCACCGCTGCACCGCGGGACAGTAGATCTTGAGCACCGTAGAGCCGCTGTTGAATATGCCAGGTATGCGGAGGTAACCCTTCGAGGCGGGTGAAACTCTTGACGAGCCGAAACTGTTCCATGCCCGAGATCGCCTCGAGCTCGGCAAGCTGGACGTTTTGATCCAGGCGCGATGCCAGGTAGGCCTTGCAGGCCGCAACGGCCCTAGCCTCCGGCCCCACCGTCACCGGCGCGGTCTTAGTCTCGGCGTAGAGCAGCATGAAATGGATCAGGATCGATTGGAGGATTTCTTCCAACGCCAGGATCGGTGCATTGCCGAACTGGCCGAAGACTTGCGCCAGCATCTTGTTGAGCGCGCGATCAGCAAGCGTCGTCCGGCACAGAAAATACGGATTCTTCGTTCCTGTCAGCGATCGGATGAGCTGGGTCGGGATCGTGATCGTACGATAGAGCCAACCATTCTCATCGCAGGGTTCGCCGGTATGGGCTTCCTCCGGGGGAATCGCGATGATGACGCCAGGCCGGCCGACGTGATTTTCGCCCCGATAGCGGATGCGTTGGGCGCCGTCGTCGAACATCGACAGCATCAGTCCGTCGTGATGGTGCCTAGGGATCCGCTGGTTGCGGAATCGGCCCCAAACCATCTCCGCGCCGCCTAACGCATTGAGTTGCAAACCGGTTGCGGTGTCTTCCGTCGTCGCCATGAGATGAACGTAAGACGGCGTATCGTGCGCCTCAATAGCTCATGCATCGATATTGGGCATCTTTCCAAGTGATCGAAAAATAACCAAGAACGTTCAAGAAATTTCTACCCCTGAGGAGGAAGCTCGGATCAGAACCAGCGTCTCCAAGGAGAGCGGCATGCTCGATCAGGTTTATCTCGCACCGCAATACGAAACACTTTGGCCGGGTGGCAGCGCTGCGGTTCCGACCTTCGATGCCGCACCTCGACCCTCGACCCTCGATGGGCTGACGGTCGCTTTCGTCTGGGATTACATTTTCCGCGGCGACGAAATCTTCCCCATCATGCAGGAGGCCTTGGCCACGGCTTACCCGGGCACGAAATTCGTCAACTACGACTTCTTCGGCCCGATTTTCGGCAGCGATGAGCACATGGGGGTTCGACTGCTTCCCGGGCGTCTCGCCGAAGCGGGGGCCGATGTTGCGATCTGCGGTGTCGGTTGCTGTGGAGCCTGCACGCCAGCGGTGATGCGCGCGAGCGCCATCATGGAAAGAGCCGGTATCCCAACCGCCTCTCTCATTTGCGACGGCTTCGTCGGCCAGGCGCAAGCCATCGCGCCAGGGCTTGGATGCGCCGCCTTGCCGGTGGCGACACTCGGGCATGTCGATAGTATGTCGATGGCGGAATTGCGCGCCTCCGTGCTGGAGTACACTTTGCCGCAAGTCGTTAGATGCTTGACCCAAGCGCCGCAGCCTCAGGGCGCCGTTTCCGAGCGGTTCGCCCTGGACGAAATCGTGGCAAAAGGCAGCTTCGAGGAGATCAACCGTGTCTATGAGGCGAAGGGCTGGTCGGACGGGATGCTGATTGCCCCGCCCACGCTTGAAGCCGTCAAGGCCTTCCTGGCAGAGACACCAGACAGTCCCGATCGCGTGATCGGCGCCGCCCAGCCTTCCGGATCGGCCATCACGGTCTGGAACGTCGCGGTGAACGGCGTCATGGCGAATTGCCGTCCCGAGGTTATGCCGATCCTGGTTGCGATTGCAGAAATCCTGGCAGATCCGCAATACGGGGTCGAGCATAGCGGCGATACGACCGGCGGCGATGCGCTCATCGTGCTCAGTGGGCCGATCGTGAGGGATCTGGGTTTCAACCACGAGAACGGCGTTATGCGTGATGGTTATCGGGCAAATAGCTCGGTGGGCCGGTTCCTGCGCCTCTTCCTACGTAATGTTGTCGGACTGCACCCAGGTGCAGGCGACAGATGCACATTTGGCCATGCCGCGCGGATCGTCCTGGCCGAACATGAGGCGGAAGTCGCGAAGCTGGGTTGGCGGACATTTGCCGAACAACGTGGTTTCGCGTCGGATAGCGACGTGGTCACCATCGGCCGGTTCACCGGCGATACGGTCGTCGGATCGGCTTATGGACGGGATCCAGAGGTGATCGCGCGGTATCTCGCCGACGGGCTGGTTCGCCAATCGAGCTGGGAACTTTGCTTCACGGTCGGTTTCGCGCCCGATACGCACCGGCCATTGATCGCCATCAGCCCGATGATCGCCAAGACGCTGGCAAGGGCCGGCGTTGATAGGGACGCGCTGCGGCGGCGTCTATACGACTACGCTCGCATACCGGCATGGAAGATGGAGCAATATGTTGGTGAATTCACCAACATGGTGCCGGGTCGTCCAACCCTGTTGGAGATGCATGCCGCAGGGACGGCATCCGCGCAATTTGCTCTATCGGACGATCCAAACCGTCTCGTGCCCATCGTAGAGCGCCCGGAAGATATTTCGGTCGTCGTCTCGGGCGATCCCTACCGCTCGAACGCCTTGGTCTTTGGCAGCAACGGCATGCACGGCAACCCGACCAGTCGTTTGATCCGCCGGAAGTAGATATCACCCGCCGCAATCGTAACGTTCGCCGATTGGTCCTCAATCATCGGCTGGCAGCTGCATGGCACTTCAGTCTGCCACCCCCGCCGTGATCTGCTGGGCGTCCCTACGGGATACAATTAGCCAGTACAGCAGGGCCAGGGTGGGAAGCCCACTGCCCAGCACGGAGACGCCGGGTCGGTCCGGCGGTTCAGAACACGCGGAAGGCGCCGACCATCGCCGCCTGACAGAGGGCGCGCCGCCGCAGGATCTCGGTGTCCAGGATGCTTGCTGTGCCGCCAACCGATAATCCTCGATTACACCACCGATTTCGCCGGTTTCGAGCGACCGTTGGGGGGAGGGCTGCTTCCTTTCAGTCGGCGGCGAGACCAGGTGCTCGGGGTTCTGCCAATAAAACGGGTCGACCGAGGCGCTGACCGGCATCTCGCCGCCCGTGTTCTCGAAGTGGGAGAAGCCGCCGGTGTGCCAGAGCGCTGTCTGGCTCTGTGATTTTGTGTCTGCTTCACCGTTGTGCGCGATCCAAAGCCGCCGTTACGCTATCGGCTACAAGCGTCAGGAACCGGCAGCCGAAACAGGTGATGCCGTAGCGAGAGACTGCTCAACAAGCCACAAGCACCACTCAACTCGTTAAGCGCTGCTTGCAACGATTGACCGTCGACCTGGGCCGGGCGCCGGGCTAGGTACAAGCATGATTATGGTGGTCCGGATGCTCACCGTGGCGCTCATCGTCCTGGCGTCTTTCCCGTCGACCCTGCGCGCAGCGCCTTCGCCGGGGCTGCAGAGCGTCTTCGGCTTCTGCAAAGCGCACATCACTGTCGACTTCCCACCGGGCCTCCTGGCCTTGCAAAGCCGTCAGCCCGCCAGGGTCGTCCACGCGGGCAGGCGGTTGGATTGCCGATCTATCATGGTGCTCTCAGTCATCGATTAATCCCACGCAACTTTCCGACTTGGCCCTCACGAGGATGCGCGGTGCCGAGGGCGGATGCGCGCTCGGCGGGTGACAGATCCACCCAGCGCAGTTTCTGGTCCAGCGGCATGATCTCGCTGCCATCTATGAGTTGCAGTCCCAGGATCTTGTCCGCCGAGCCCAGTGTGAAAGGTGTTGAACGCCGGGGCACCGCCCACTTCGTGGTCTGGCCGTCGCCGCTCCGCACGGTCCAGATCTCGCCGCTGCGGAGGCGCTGGCGGGAAACCAATTGAAGTGCGACCGCCAGCGAGTCGGTCCGTTGCCATACCTGGGAACGTCGATAGCTACGCAGCGCCGCCCAGCCGCCGCCAAAGACGAGGCAGCTGAGCATGAAGGTGACGCCGACGAGCATGGCTAATCGGTCCCAGAACACATCCAGCCCGAGATCGGTGGTGAGCCAGCCAGGGTGCGCCGGGTCGGCCACGACATGGACGGTGATCGGGGTGTCCTGCGAGGACACAAAGGCATAATGCACCCGGCGTTGCACCACGGCCGTGCCGACAGGTGCCGCAATCGTCATACTGCAGATCTCGAGCAAGTCGCTGCTATTGCAATCGCTGCCTCGTACCGTTCCGTCGCGCAGGGTCAGTGCACTGCCTCTAACCTGCCAGTCGGTCACCAGGCCGGGCGGGAAGAATACCAAGACGAAGGCGAGCATGCCGCCGAACATCAGCACCCCTACCGAGCTCCAAGCCACCCTGGCGCGCGAGCCGGGCGGCCGGGCGCGTAGCCCCCGGACGGGAAGCGCGCTGAACACGCGGGCCATGGCGGCTACTTGCCCAAAGCCGGGTCCCCTCGGACCGGGGCCAGTTCCGCAGCGGCACGGGCCAGTAGCAACTCGTCGATCGCGTCCCGCCCGGCGCGCACTGCCATCCGCGCCGCCTGGTCCACCACCCAGGCCAGGTCGCTGGCCGGACGCCGGGCCAGGCGCCTTCCGATCGCCGCCACATCCATGCCCGTCGCATGCGGCCGCTCGTCCAGCAGCGCCTGCAGCATCGCCGCGGCAGCGGCCGCATCGGGGTAGTCCATGGTGAACACCAGGTCGAAGCGGCCGCGCCGCAGCAGGGCCCGGTCGATCGCATCCAGCCGGTTGGTGGTGCCGATCACCAGCAGCCGGCGTTGCGCGGCCGTCTCCACCTCCCGCAGCAGGGTGTTGACCTCCTCCACGCCTGGGCCGTGCTCGCCCTCCCGCTTGCGGCCGAGCGCGTCCAATTCCTCCAGCAGGATCACGCCGGGCGCCGATGCGGCGGCCTGGGCGAAGGCGCGGGCGAGCTGCCGCGGCGTCTCGTGCAGCCACATGCTGCCTACCCCGGCGACCGAGATCTCGTGCAACGTCCAGCCGAGGAAAGTGGCCAGCTGGGCGGCGGCGAAGCTCTTGCCGCAGCCCGGCGGCCCGGCCAGCAGCACGCCGCCGGGCCAGGACACGCCCAGCCGGGCGTACTCTGCCGGGCGGTGCAGAACGTCCAGCACCTGCTCCCGCAGGAGTAGTTCCAGCGCCGGCTGGCCGGGCAGCACGAAGCCTTCGGGCGCAGCCACGGCTGACACGGGCGATGCAGGCATGTCCGCCATCAGCTCCAGCGCGGCGCGGGCGGTGGCGAAATCCAGCCGAGCGTTGAGCTGCACCAGCCTGGCCGGCGACCCCGCATCCTCGCTGATCCCGCCCGATAGTGCGGCGAGCAGGGTAGCGCGCCGGTCCTCACCGGGCGCCAACTCGGCGGTGGCGAGGGCCAGGCCAGGGCCGGGCAGGAACAAGGCGGAACACCAGCCCGCGCTGGGCTGGCGGGCCGCCATCGCGAGCACGGCCTGCACCAGGGCCAGGGCCTCGTCCTTGCCCACCGGCGGGCTGCGCAGCGCCAGTCCACTCACCGTGTGCGGGCGTTCATCACGGGGGCAGGCGAGGCACAAGCAATCATCCACCGTGGCGAGCGGTCCCGCTGCGTCTGCCAGCCGGTCCAGTTCTCCCGCCCACCAGGCCGGGCCGGCGCCGGGGCGCAACAGGAGTACCGTGCCGCCATGTCCGGCGTCGCAGAGTTGCCAACCCGCGCCGCCCTCCAGCCGACGGCCGGACAGGGCGCCGTTGGGCAGGGCGGTGCCGATCGGCAGCCAGGGAAACGCGCTGATCACTCCCGCAGCACGTCCGCGGGGGCCGACACATCCTCGCGCCGGCCAGAGGCGATCTTGTTGTTCCACATCGCCCGCAGGCTGTCGCGCAGCCCCTCCATGTCCCCGGCGGCAAGCTGCCGGTCGCCTGCCTCGAGCACGGTGTCGAAGCGGTCCTTGTCGCGCATCAGGTGGCGTTCGACCCGGACCCAGCGCCAATACATCGCGCAGAAGCTGGGCAGGCGGAGCCCTTCGCCCCAGTACAGCCCATTGATCTCGCGGATCAGGCTGTCGGCCACGGTGAAGCCGTCGGCCGTGCCGCCCTCCAGCTCCGCCCGCACGCTGCTGGCGAGTTGGTCCGCACGGGCCGCCGCGGCAGGGGGAGCGGCGGGGCGAACGTCGCGATCGAAGAAACGGAGCTGCGAGTTCAGCTCCCGCCGCAGCAGCGCGGCGCGCACCTCCGGACGGCTGCACAGCGCGGCGACCGCCTGGCGGACCAGCCGCGCTTCCTCCGCCGCACCCCGCCGTGCATCGGGTTCCGCCGTCCCGTCGGTGGCCCGGCGTGCCGCGTCCAGCCGGGCGCGTAACGCCGGGATGGTGGTGCGGGCGGCCAGCGGCAGCGCGCTCGCCGCCTCGTCCAGCTCCTCCTCCGCACCATCGAGCATGACGGAGGCCAGCTTCGCGCCATCCTCGCCCTCGAACGAGTGCAGCCCGGCCTGCCAGTCGTAGAAATTCGCCTCGTCGAAGGTTTGACCGAGATCGGGGATCTCGACCTCGGCCTCGATGGTCTGGCCGTCGTTCATTGCCCAGTGCACGACGAGTTCGCTGCCGCGGCGGATGGAGAGGCCCTCCGGCAGGTCGGTGCCGCGGATGCGGAATTCGCCGATGGCAAGGTTCAGCGCCGGGTCGAGCACGGCGGGATCGCTGACCTGGAACAGTTCCAGCCGCAGCACCCCGCGACCGCCGGCGCGCAGCAGCTGGGCGGCGCGAAACCGGGCCGTGCCGGCCTGCGGCAACAGCGCCCCCTTTTCGACCACCGGCGCGATCGTGTTGCGCCCGGCGTCGTCCTGCACCTTCAGGCCGATGGTCTGGGTGGCCGGAATCCCGGCGCTCGCCGCGGGCGCGCGTTCGATCGTCCATTCCTGGCCGGCGCTCGGCACCGGGCGGCCGGCGGCGTCGAACACCACGGCGCGGAACTGGTTGGCGCCCATGTCGGGCAGCGGCAGTTGCAGCTCGGCCGGGCTGTCGAGCCCCACACGCCCGCTGCTCCAGCCGAGCGCGCTCTCCACCTGCACCTGGATGCCGTCCGGCCCGGCGCGGCGGGTGATGCGCAGCTTGGCGAGCGACCCGGCGGTGCGCGCGTCGTAGTCGTAGCCGATCGCGATATCTCCGCCCGTGGCCTCGGCGGCGGCGCGTCGTGGCTTGGCGGTGCTCGCCACGCCGGACCAGTCGCGGCTGTCGCTGTAGATGGCGGCCCCCACGGCCACCGCGGTCATCGGGTCGACCCGGCTGGGATCCTCGATCGGCACATCGAGTGCGGCGGCGATCCGGGCCCGCAGCAGCGGCATCTTGGTCGGCCCGCCGATCAGCACCACGCGGTTGATATCGCTCAGCCCGTATCCCGCACGCTCGACGATGGCGCGCGATAGCTCGGCGGTGCGGGTGACGATCGGCTCGATCATCGCCTCCAGCCGGGCACGGGTCAGCGGCGCGTCCAGGTAGATCGGCTCGCCCCGCTCGTCCTCCAGCCGGACCAGGTCGTCCGACGCGCTGACCGAGGTCTCGGTCCGGCTCGACAGCTCCACCTTGGCCCGCTCCGCCGCCAGCCGGGCCACCCGGGCCAGCCGGTCGTAGCGCCGATCGGAGCCGAATTTGTCCGGCAGCTGGAAGGTCTGCCGTAGCCAGGGATGCACCACCTCCTGCAGGATCAGCCGATCGATGTCGCGCCCGCCAAGCATGTTGACGCCCTCATGCGCCACCACGTTGACGGTCCCGGCGGCGGCCTGCACCAGGGCCAGGTCGAAGGTGCCACCGCCCAGATCGTAGATCAGGAATTGGCCGCTGCGTTCGCTGGACGCGGCCATCGCCGCCATTGCCGCCGCGACCGGTTCTTGTAGCAGCGCCACTCGCTCCAGCCCGGCCTCGCCCGCGGCGGCCAGCGTCGCCTCGCTCTGCAACTGGTTGAAGGCGGCGGGGATGGTGACGACGGCGCCGTCCACCGTCGTCTCGCCGGCCTCCACGAGGGCGTAGCCTACCAGGGTGCGAAGCAGCTCGGCACTGCAGGCCTGCGGGGACATCTCCTGCCCGGAGGCGGCGAACCGCAGAGGGGTCGCCGTGCCCATCATGCGCTTGAAGCCCTGCGCCACGTTCTCGGGCGACAGGATCGCCTGGTCGTACGCCCGCACCCCCACGGTGCGGTTGCCGCGCCGGTCGATGTGGATGACGGAGGGCATGATCTCCGTGCCCTCCGGGGTGCGATACAGATGCGGCCGCCCGTCGCGGTAGCCGGCGACCGAGCTGTTGGAGGTGCCGAGGTCGATCCCGAGCTGCACCGCTCAGCCCCCGCCGGCCCGGCGCAGCACGACCTTGCCGCGCTGCAGGATGCGGCCGTGCGCCAGGACGGTCGGCTCGATCGTGTCCGCCACTTCAAGTCCTTCCTCGGTCTCGAAATCCTCCGGGTTCACCGGCTCGGCAGGCAGGGCTGGCGAGTAAGGCTGCCCCGTGTGGTCCGCCAGGCGCAGCCCCGAAGCCTCCAGTGCGGCCTCGATGCGGCGGGTGGCATACGCGGCCTGGGCCCGCTCGCGGTCCAGCCGGCCCGGCGCGGCCTCGGCGGCCAGGCGCAACAGGCGGCGGTTGGCCTTCCACCACTCGGCGGCCAGCAGCACCAGCGTGGCACGCGGCACCGTTGCATCTGCGCTCAAGGTGGGGCGCTCAAGGTGGGGAGGGTCCCAGCATCGCTTCTCCTTCGACCCGCAGGCGGTCTTGGTTGGCCTCAACATCGGCCCGCACGGCATCCTCGTCCAGACGGCGCGCGGTCTTACCTTCGCAGCGCTCAGACAGCTGGGCGGACAGCGCGCTCAGCCCGGCGTGGTCCCCGGGCCCGGCCGCAGCGGAGGCGGCATAGATGCGCACGGCGTTGGCCAGGCACCAGCGCAGCTCCGCCCGGCCGAGCCTGGGCGCGGCCAAGTCCGGCGCGTGCTCGCCGGGGTGGGCGGGAAAGGTCAAGCCGTTCAGGGACGGCATCAGTGGCGCCAGGGCAAAAGGCAGTGCGGGCGCAACCGGCAACACCGGCACGGCCAGCGAGATCGGCGGGTGCTGCCGGTAGGGTGCCGTCGCCGCGTATTGCTCGTCCAACTGCCCGATCCCGCTACCGAGCCCAAGCACGGCCAAAGTGACGCCGCCGGTGATCCAGAACAGCCGGCTCCGGCTGCGCAGGGTGGACCGGTGCGCTTCCAGCCTGCGGCGCTCCGCCGGGTCGTCCACCAGCAGCAGCGCGCGGTCGATTGCGGCGGCCACGCGCCAGCGCCGCACCGGGGCCAGAAACCACGGCACCCAACGCTTGCGGGTCCGCCTTGCATACACCTGCAAGGCTGCTGTCGCCTGATGCGCGCGCAACCTGGTGCGCAGCCGTGCGGCGAGTTCGGCGCGGCCAGCCGCCTCGGCCCGTCCGATCAGCCCCGTGAACAGCGCCACCGCCGCCGCCGCCCCGCCAGCCCGGTTCGGGATGTCCAGCAGCCCGGCGATCGGCGCCACCGCCTCCCAAGGCGCCTCCGACACGGTGCTGGCCGACGCGGCGGCGTCGAACGCGGCCCAGAGCGCGCCGGCATCTTTGCGCGCGGCCGGGCCGAACCCGCGGGTCGCCAGCCCGGCCCGCAGCGGCGCGGGATCGGCGGTCAGCCGGGCGACCACCTCGTTCAGCCGCGTCAGATGCGGGGCGAGCGCCTGTACTTCGCCCAGCGCGGCGATGCTGCGTGCCTCCCCCTGCAGGGCAGCGGCCACGCTGGGGAGGTCGCCGAGGCAGGTCGCCAGCAGCTGGGCGGCCGGCAGCGCCGCCTTGTCCTGCCCGGACTGTGCGAGCTGCCGGATCGATGCTCGCCAGGGCGCCAAGGCCCGCACCGCCGGCGGATGGTCCAATCCGGCGCGGGCATCGATCAGCCGTTGCGGCCGGCTCAATGTGGCCCAGCTTCGGACCGTCCGCTCGAACTCGGACCAGGTGTTTGCGTCCGGACGGGCCTGCCAGGCCCCGACGGCGGCATTCGCGTCGGCCTGCAAACCTGCGAGTGCGGAGGCCCTGCGGCGTATCCAGGCGGCGGCGGCCCGGCGCAGGATGGGGGAGGGCGGGGCCGGGCCGTCCTCGATCAGCCCGGCCAGTTGACCGGCCGGGTCGGCGCCGGCCTCGCAGGCGGTCACCAAAGCGGCGGCGTGCGAGTCGGTGAGCGCCTCGATCTCCTCCGCCAAGGCCGCTTGTTGGCAGGGCGGCATTCCGGCCACGGCGCGATCGACGTCGATCGCCGCAACCAACGCCGCGTCGGCGCCCGCCGGCATGGAGGAGGCCAGTGCGGCCACGTCCTCCCCCGTCGCCAGCCCGGCGGCGCAGAGATGCGCCCGTAGATTTGCGGCAGCCAAGGGGGGCAGCCCGGCCGGGTCCACTCGCCGCCCGGCGCGCAACGCCGCGAGGATACCCGTCGCCGCATCCGACACGCCTGGCAGGAACGAGGCTTCCGCCGCCAACCGGCTGCGCGGCACGGACAGCGCCCGCGCCGCGGTGGCCGCCTCCGGCGTGTCCGCCCTATCGAATAGCTCGTCGACCGGGGTGCGCGGCGTGACGCCGAGTATGGCGAACGGGTTACCCAGCAATGCCATACCGCGTGCGTTCGGCTCGGTCTGATTACCCTGCCATGGTATCAGGCCTTCCAACGCTCCGCCAAGGTCGCAACCCAGAACCCGCCGACAACCGAGCGCGCTTGGAAGCCCATCTTGCGCCCGCTCTCGACGAAATAGAGATCGGAGAACGGAACTCGGCTGGGTGTCTCGTTCGCGTAGCGGACGATGCGCTCGGACCAGTCCTCCAGCAGGGGGCGATCGGCCGCGAGTCATGCCGCCCTGAGCATCCACTAGGGCTTGGTGACGGTGCTGCAGCCATCCGCACGCTGCCTTGTGAACGGCAGCACCATCGTCCGGGACCGCGTCGAGTGGGCTGACTCCGTCCGGAAGCTCTTTGGACGATGACAGCCGGGCCGTGTTCCACAACGCACACGAGTTCGAGGCGCTGTATCTGTACGCACCTGCCGCACATTACATGTCGACCATCGAAACTGGGTCAGAACGCAGCTTGACGTCACGAAGTGAAAGCGGCGGTGCCGTTGCCCGGGTGGGCAGGATGGCGCCGCCGCTTTGCGAGCACGCCGGGTCACACCCACGTGTCGCCGTGTTTGTGCGCGTGTCGACGCTGGACAAGCCGCTCCGTCCGACGCCGCGTTAGAGCGCCGCGAGCGCGGCGTTCAGGGTCTCACTCGGCCGCATCGCTGCCGAGGTCTTCGTCGCATCGGGCAAGTAATAACCTCCCGTGTCCGCCGGCTTGCCTTGCGCGGCGATTAGTTCGGCATTGATCTTGGCCTCCTGGGCCGCGAGCGTCTCGGCCAAGGGCCTGAAGCGGGCTGCCATCGCCGTGCTGTTGTCTCGCGCAGCCAGCGCCTGTGCCCAATAGAGCGCCAGGTAGAAATGGGTGCCTCGATTGTCGAGTTCGCCGACCTTGCGCGCGGGTGAGCGGTTGTATTCAAGGATCTTGCCATTGGCCTCATCAAGCGTCTCGGCAAGCACCTGAACGTCGGCGTTCTTATGGGTTTGCGCCAGATGTTCGAGCGACGCACCCAGGGCCAGGAACTCGCCGAGCGAATCCCATCGGAGGTAGCCCTCATGCTGGAATTGTTCGACGTGCTTAGGCGCGGAACCGCCAGCGCCTGTCTCGAACAATCCGCCACCCGACAGCAGAGGGACGATCGACAGCATCTTGGCCGAGGTGCCGAGCTCCATGATCGGGAATAGATCCGTGAGGTAGTCGCGCAGCACGTTGCCGGTGACGGAGATCGTATCCTTCCCCTCGCGAATACGTGCCAACGAAAATTTCATCGCCTCGACCGACGGCAGAATTCGAATGTCGAGCCCCGCGGTGTCCTGCTCCTTCAGGTATTTCTCGACCTTCGCGATGACCTGGGCATCGTGCGCACGATTGGCGTCGAGCCAGAACACCGCCGGGGTGTTGCTGAGCCGCGCGCGGCGTACCCCAAGCTTCACCCAATCCTGGATCGGCTCGTCCTTCACCTGGCACATACGGAAGATGTCGCCGGTCTCAACCGGCAGGGACAGCAGCACCGTGCCGTCCTCGGCCACAACGCGAACCGTGCCGTCAGCGGGAATTTCAAACGTCTTGTCGTGCGAGCCGTATTCCTCGGCCTGCTGCGCCATCAGGCCCACGTTCGGTACCGAGCCCATCGTTTTCGGGTCGAACGCACCGTGCGCCTTGCAGTCCTCGATGACGGTCTGGTACAGCCGGGCATAGCTGCGATCCGGAATCGCGGCGAGAACGTCGTGCAGCTTGCCATCCGGCCCCCACATGCGGCCTGATTCGCGGATCATCGCTGGCATCGACGCATCGATGATCACATCGCTCGGCACGTGCAGGTTTGTGATGCCCCGGTCGGAGTTGACCATGGCGAGGGCCGGGCGCTTCGCGTAGACGGCGGCGATATCGGCCTTGATGGCCGCCTTTTCGGCGTCCGGCAAAGCTTCGATCCGCGTCAGCATGTCGGCGACGCCGTTGTCGGGATCGACGCCCAGCCGCGCCAGCGTGGCGGCGTGCTTTTCGAACACATCGGCGAAGTACACGGACACCGCGTGACCGAAGATGATTGGATCGGAGATCTTCATCATGGTCGTCTTCACGTGCAGCGAGAACAGCACGTCTTCTTTCTTCGCGGCGTCGATCTGCTCGGCGAGGAAGGTGCGCAACGCTTTGCGGCTCATCGCCGACGCATCGATAATCTCGCCCGCCCGAAGCGCCGTCTTCGCCTTCAGCACCGTGACGGCGCCGCCGGAAGCGACCAGCTCGATGCGGGCACTGGTTGCCGACGGGACGGTGGTCGCGACCTCCGAGCCGTAAAAGTCCTGACCCGGCATGTATGCCACATGCGTCTTGGAGTCGGCACTCCAGGCGCCCATCTTGTGCGGGTTGTTGCGGGCATACTGCTTGACGGCGCCGGCGGCGCGGCGATCGGAATTGCCTTCCCGCAGCACGGGGTTGACAGCGCTGCCGAGGACGCGGCCGTAGCGGGCGCGGATGTCCTTGTCCGCCGGGGTCGCGTCACTGTCCGGATAGTCCGGCACGTCATAGCCCTTGGCCTGCAGTTCCTTGATCGCGCCCTTGAGCTGGGGGATCGAGGCCGAGATGTTGGGCAGCTTGATGATGTTGGCCTCGGGTTGCATCGTGAGCTTGCCGAGCTCGGCAAGCTCGTCGCTGATCCGCTGGTTTTCCGTCAGTTTCTCGGGGAAATTGGCGATGATGCGGCCGGTCAGCGAAATGTCCTTGAGCTTTATCGCCACGCCGGCCACGCCGACGAACGCTTCGACGATCGGCAAGAGGGAGAATGTCGCAAGCCCTGGCGCTTCGTCGACCTGCGTCCACACGATTTCGAGATCTGACATGCTTGCACCTCTGTGCGCCGAGTGGGGCTCGGCTGGGTTGAACGATCGATGATTGTTGGCTGCCTGTCTCGCACCGGCGTGTCGGAAGGGCAATCGCCCGGGACTGCCGGACCAAAGCGGCAACCGTGCCGATCAGGTGCACGACGGTGGACACGGCGAGGGCCATCTTGCGCCCGTAGCCGTCGCGGGGCCGGCCGTAAAGGGGTGTCGTCGCTTCGCTGGCCGCAGATGCCGAAACTACCATGCCAGGTAGGCGGTGGCCATGCAATTCTGGCGAGGGCGGCGAATGTGAGGCCAGATCGCCAACCGCGACGTGAGCCTCGCTGGCCGCCACGTGCGTCGGTGGGCCCTCCGCAGCCACCGCAACTACACACCCACTTCTATACCCAACGTACAGTCGCAGTCCGGCCCCGGGTCTGTCTCGCTAACTGATTGTTCAGCGACTGGTTGGATCGGACGATGAGCTTTGAGCCCCTGGGCCCACTTTGGCGGGTGGGGAGCCCCTGTTCGCAAGGCAAGCCCGCTGACCAGGACGCTCAGCAATTCCCGCGACGTCATGCAAATGGATGACGCCGGGCGAAACGGCCCCTGTTAACCGTTATCCCTGCCCTCTTCCAAGAGGCCGTTTCGCTGGAGCGTGACATGACCGCCTATATCGTGAGTTCTGGACAGACCCTCAGAGGTGTTACCCTGGCCGCCGGGGATACGGTCACGGTCCTCTACGGCGGCACAACGATCTCAACGGTCGTGACATCCGGCGCCTTCGAGACCATCAGCGGCGGTGTCGCGTCCGGTACGATCATCCAAAGTGGCGGCCAACAGCTCCTGCAGGAGGGCAGTTTGAGCACCAGCACGGTGATCAGTGCCGGCGGTGTCGAGCGAGTGGGTGAGTACGCCTCGGCCGTAAACGCCCTCGTGATGGGCGGTGGCACCCAGACAACGGGCGAGGGGACCACGGTCGGCACGACGATCCTCAGCGGCGGGGTGGAGCTGGTGCAATCCTACGGGACGGCAAGCAACACGGTGCTGGAAAGCGGAGCCGGCGCCGTCGTCGACGCCTATGCCTATGCCGCGGGCATCGACGTCAACAGCGGCGCCCTGCTGGTTGTCCTGCCGCAAGGCTACACGTCTGGTCAGATGGTGGCGGCCGGCGGCCAAGTCGTCACCGCCGGGATCGTGCTCGAAAACGCCATGGCGCCGCCTGTTGCGTATGGCACCAGCGCCAATGCCGTCTCGGTCGGCTCGGGCGATACCCTGTACGCGCTGAATGGCGGCAGCGTGACCGGGGCCGTGGTTGGCAGCGGCGGCAGCGTCGTCGTCAGCGCCGGGTCGGCGACGGGAACACTCGTGCAGTCGGGTGGCACGCAGGTCGTGGACCAGGGGACGGTCAACGGCACCATCCTCCGCGGCGGCACAGAGGTCGTCAGCACCGCCAGTGCCACGGCGCTCGGCACGGTGGTCAGCAGTGGCGGCTTGCAATCGGTCAATTTCAGCGGCAGCGCCAACGGCACGATCGTGTCCGGTGGCGGCATCCAGGAAGTCGGTCCCTACGCGACGGTTCAGGGCACCGAAATCGCGTCTGGCGGTCTGCAGGAGGTGATCTCCGCTTCGTCCATCGCGGCTGGCGACCTGGTCGATAGTGGCGGCCTGGTGCTCCTGCTATCGGCTGGAACCGCGAGCGGCACCGAGCTGCTGAGCGGCGGCACCCTCGTCGTGCTGCCCGGCACCAGTGCCACGGGAACGATCTTCGATGGCGGCGCTCTCGTCTCCACCGGCGTGGTCGTGGTGACCCCGGAGGGCGGGTTCTACGCTCCCACGGTCAGCAACATCTCGCTTGGCAGCGGCGCCACGGAGTACGTGCTGAGCAATGGCATTGCCACCGGCACGATCGTCGGCACGAGCGGCACTCTCATTGACTACGGCACCACGTCCGGGACTTACGTCAGCGGGTACAATTTCGGCGAAACCTTGCGATCCGGTAGTACCGCCTTCGGCACGACGGTGGTGAGCAGCGGCGGTCAGTACGTGTCTTCGGGCGCCGAGGCGTTTGGCACGATCGTCAGCGCCGGGGGCAGCATCCAGCTGAATGGCGGCACGGCGAGCGGCGTGCACGTGGTCGGTGGCGAGGCCGATGTCTATGCCGGGTCGATGTCTGGCACCGTGATCGACGGCGGCCGCGACCAGTTGATCTATGGATCCGGCTACGACACCTACGTCGTCAGCGGCATCGAATACGTCCAATTCAGCGGTATCGCATACGACACCTCCGTGGGATCCGGCGCCGAGCAATACGTTCTCAACCGCGGGGTGGCGAGCGGAACTGTCGTCGCCAGCAACGGGTTCCTCGATGTCGGCGTCAGTGGGACGGTGATGGGCGCGACCGTCTCTGGGGTGCTGGAAGTCGCCTCGGCCGGTACGGTTTCGGGTGGCAGCCTCGCCAGCGGCGCCGAAGCCTATCTCTATGGCGGCTCCACCAACGGCCTCGCCGTCCAGAGTGGAGCGACCGAGTTCGTGTTCACCAGCGCCGTCGCGAGCGGAAGCATCGTGCAGGCGGGTGGGCGTTTGTCCGTGAACGCAGGTAGCGCCGGCGCCGGCGTCATCCAGAGTGGCGGGTTCGAACTGGTGAACTCAGGAGCCACGGCGAGCGGCGACGCCGTCGCGTCCGGAGGGGTCGTGGTCGTGTTGCCCGGCGCGACCGACACTGGCGCGATGTCGGCCGGCGGGGTGGTTACCTCGGCTGGCATCGTCGTCGCGGGATCCTCGGGGGCGACGTTCTATGGCCTGGTCGCCAGCGGGATTGCGGTCAGCGGCAATGCTACGGAATACGTCCTATCAAACGGCGTGGCGATCGGCGGGTCAGTGACGTCCGGCAGCGTCTTCGTCTACTCAGGCGGGCTGGTCAGCGGCATCACCGATAACGCAACCGTGCAAGTGTATTCCGGGGGTACAACGACGGACACGCTGGTCACCAGCGCGGGTTATCTCGAGCTGTTCGGCGGCGCCAACAGTGTCGTGACGATCTCCTCCGGCGGGTTCGTCGATTTTTTCGGTGGCTCGCTGGACGGTGTGCAGATCGCCGGCGGGCAGCTTGAAGTCGATGCGGTGCTTGGCAGCGCCGGCGCCAACTTCGTGACTGGGACGGCCGGTGAGATCTATGACGACGAAAACACCATCACAGCACCGATCTCCGGTTTTGCCGCAGGCGACGCGATCATCCTGGATAACCTCGAGTTTGTCAGCGGTGGCACGACTGTCAGCACCACTGGCGACCAGGTGACCGTGACGACGTCGGCTGGCAGCGTGCAAGTCGATATCGTCAATGCGTCGGCACTCGATTTGGCGGTCGGGCCCAGTGACTACGGTGCAGCAGAGCTCACCGCGATCGCCTGCTACGGTCACGGGACGCTGATTGCCACTCCCATCGGTGCTCGACCCGTCGAGATGCTCGCCATCGGCGATCTCGTTCTGACGGCGTTCGGCGCCCATCGTGCCGTGCGTTGGATCGGCAAGCGCAGCTACGCCGGGCGCTTCCTCGCCGCCAACCCGGCGGTCCAGCCGATCCGCTTTCGGTCTGGTTCGCTGGGCCACGGCCTGCCTCGGCGGGACCTGTTGGTGTCGCCCCAGCATGCCATGGTCCTAGACGGCCTGTTGATCCCGGCGCGCTGCCTGGTGAACGGCACGACCATCAGCGAGGAGCGAGGACTGGACCGGGTCGACTACGTCCATGTCGAGCTCGACACGCACGACGTACTCCTGGCCGAGGGAGCCCCCTCCGAGAGCTTCCTGGACGACGACAGCCGCGGGATGTTCCACAATGCTTCGGAGTTCAAAACGCTCTATCCGGAGGCGCCTGAGCCCCGTCCGTTCTGCGCTCCTCGCGTGACGGACGGCTACCAGTTGGAAGCCATCCGGCGGCGGCTGGCGGCAGTGGCTGAGCAGACGGCGCGAGCGGCGTAGCTGGCCACCGAGATCCCACTCGCGCCAGTTTTCCAGATTTTCGGCGTCTGGACCCGCCCCACGGAGATGGTAGGGGATAACGCGGATATACCCCAGCCACTCGGTTGGGCGCGCACCCCAAACCGGGGATGCGCAACGGCAAAATTTACATCGCCCGGCACGACTTGGGGGGGCTCCGTGCCCCTCCATGATGTTGCCCTACCTACGTGGTGGACCACCCTGGCTATCCGCTGACCGGGAATCGCGCCGCCAGCCAGCCGATGATGTCGGCAGCGATCTCGGCGCTGTTGTCGTCCATCATCAGCATGTGGCTATTCCCGAACACGCCGCGTTCCGGCAATCGCCAAAGCTCCACGTCCGCTCCGGCATGGGTCAGGAGTTCAGTCAGCCGATCCATCGCCTTCGACAGATCTTGCCATAGCGGCGTTGCGTCAAGGAAGTCGCCGAGCACGATCAAGCTCTGAACGGCAGCCAGTGGCGGAGGCGGCCGGTCCGGAAAACCAGAGGGCTCGACGCATACCAGGCCGGCAATCAGGTCGGGACGCCGCCATGCCGCCTCGAGTGCGATCGATCCACCGTTGCTGTGCGAAACCACGACGGCCGGCCCGACCCGCTCCAGCACGGCGACCAGCGCTCCGGCCGCCGCCGGAATGGTCGAGAACCAGCGCGGCACATGCTGCATCAGCAGCGTCGAGATGGTTTCCACCGGGAAACGTTGCCCTGGGAACGGCACGGTGCTTCCCGACGCCCCGAGCCGGTACAACGACCACATCTCTTCCGCGCTTCGGACAACCGGGGCCTCCGGCCATATGCCCGGCAGTGAGCACCATCCGGCGCGCCCCCGCTCGACCCCATCGACCACGTGCACGGGAAATCCGGCGCGCAGGAAAAGCTCGAGCCAACCCGGCCGCCCGTCCGATGTCGTCTCCCACATCGCCCCGGTAAGGCAACCGCCGTGCAAAAGAACCAACGCGGGGCGCGACCGCGAATCCTCTGGCACGAAGCTCTGGACATAAGCTTGCTCGATGTGGAACGTGCCGTTCGGGTCATGCTCGATCCCAGCCTGCGCCGAGAACCGGACCTGTCGGAGTGGCTCGCCTTCCACTCTGACCCGGCGGCCCCCGGCGAAGAAGCTTCCGATGTGCGAGAGACGCAGCGTCATTGTTGCACCGAAGGCTTCGATCCCCACTCGCGCTCATCTTCTGCTGGCGTTGCCGTCACAGCCATGAGGTCGTGCATCACGCTGTTGTAAACTCCGGCTGCATCATTGACGGCTGCGCTCCCGCGCGATGGACCAAGCTTCGCTTGCATCGTCTGCGCCATGGTAGATCGCAATCGGCAAATAGATATCCCGAGCTTCCTTTGCGCCCTGGCCACGGGCTTCCTCCAATCGGTCACCCACGGCCGCCAGTACTCCGCCAGATTGCATTGACATGCTGAGTTCGCCGCTTCTAGCATTTGTTCCAATCCGGCAGTCGAGTCCGGTTGTGAGGATTGCCAGGGTGACCAAGCGGCCGAACCGACTCCGCGTTGGCGGAGGCGCGGCGTTCTTCAACGATCGGCTGGATGCAGCGATCGCGCTTGTCGAGCGCGGTGAGATCGACGTGCTCATGCTGGACACTCTGGCCGAGCGAACGCTCACCATGCTTCACGTTGCACATCAGGCCGGCGGACCAGCCTACTTTCCAGCCTTGCCCGAGCGCCTGCGCCATTTGCTGCCGGTTTGCCGCCGGCATGGCACGGTGCTGGTTTCGAATTGCGGCGGTGTCGCTCCCATGGAAACGGCTGCCATGGTGCAGACGGTCGCGCGCGAGGCCGGCTTGGGCTCGTTGCGTGTCGCAGCCGTGACCGGAGACGATATGTCGGGCAGCCTTCCCGGCATCGATCCGCTGCTGCTCGAGAACGGTGAGGTCCTGTCTGCCCTCGGTAAGCCGATCCTGGCCGCCAATGCATACCTTGGCGCGGCGGCGATCGCCGAGGCCTATGCCGCCGGGGCCGAGGTCATCGTCACCGGACGTGTGACGGACTCGGCGTTGGCACTGGGGCCGCTGATGGCAACGTTCCAGTGGACGGCCGGCCAGCACGATGCACTGGCGTGTGGCGTGTTGGCGGGGCATCTGCTGGAATGCGGCGGCCAGGCAACCGGCGGCTACTTTGCCGAGCCCGGAATGAAGGACGTGCCCGGACTGGATGATATCGGCTTCCCAATCGCGGAGGTCTCACCCGACCTGGTGATTACGTTGACGAAGACACCCGGCACAGGCGGCTTGGTCGATCGGCACACAGTGACCGAGCAGATCCTGTACGAGATGCACGACCCGGCAGCCTACATCACGCCCGACGTCGTGCTGGACATTACCGGGCTCGAGCTGGAGGAGACTGGCACTGACACGGTGCGCTTGTGGGGCATGCGAGGCCATCCGCCCCCACCAACGCTGAAGGTCCTGGTGGGAATCGATAGCGGCGTTTTGGTGGAGGCCGAAATCTCCTATGCGGGCATAAACGCGCCCGCCCGCGCCAAACTCGCCCGCACCGTGCTGGAGGCGCGGTTCGGCCGCAGCCCCATCGCCTCGTGTCCCCGCCGCTACGACCTGATCGGGGTCGACAGCCTCTGGCCGCACCCAGCCTCGCACGCGGCGATGCGCGACATCCGGTTGCGCGTGGCGGCGCGGGTGCCGGACCGGGCGGCGGCCGAACTGGTGATCACGGAGGTGGAAGCGCTGTACGTGAACGGTCCGGCAGGGGGCGGGGGCGTGCGGTCGGGCCAGCGGCAAACCATCCGCACCTTTACCGCGCTGGTCGATCGCGCCCATGCGCCGCCACGCTGCGTTTTCGTGGAGGGCTGAGCGATGCGCGTCCCGCTCTTCTACCTCGCCCATAGCCGCACGGGAGATAAGGGCAACAGCCAGACTGTCTCCGTCATCCCCTACGACCGCGCTGATTACGCGCTGCTGGCGCAATCGGTGACGCCGGCCGCCGTCAAGGCGCAGTTCGGTTCGCTGGTGGAGGGCGCGGTGCATCGCTACGACCTGCCGAACCTCGCCGCCTTCACCTTCGTTCTGGAGGACGCGCTGCAGGGTGGGGTCAATGACAGCCTGGCGCTAGACACCCACGGCAAATCTCGATCCGCCGTAATGCTGGCGCTGGAGATCGACATCCCCGACGACCACCCAGCCGCCCGGCGCACCGCGTCCCACCATGAGGAACTCGACCTGTGAACTTCAGTGTACTCGCCGCGGCCTTGGTCATGGCGAGCGCGATGCCGGCCGCCGCCGAGATCCCTGGGAACAAGGTCACGATCGGGGTGTTGACCGATATGAACGCCGGCAACGCCGACGCGACGGGGCAGGGTTCCGTTATCGCGGCCCGGCTGGCGGCGGAGGACGCGGCGACGTTCCTGCCCGGCGTGACCATCGATGTCATTGGTGCCGATCACCAGAACAACCCCAATACCGCATCCACGATCGCCCGCGAATGGATTGCCAATCGCGGCGTGAACATCATTGCGGACGTCCCGTTCTCCTCCGCCGGGTTGGCGGTCAGCGAGGCAGCCCGCGGCGCACCCCGTACGATCTTCGTTGCGTCCGGCTCGGGCACCAGTGACATGACGGGAAAGGCGTGTTCGCCCAACACGGTGCAGTGGACCTACGACACCTATGCCACCGGCAACGTCGTCGCCCGGGCGCTGGTGGGGCAGGGGGAGAAGACCTGGTTCTTCGTCGCCGCCGATTATGCGTTCGGTGCCTCGCTCGAGCGCGATACCAGCGAGACGGTCAAGGCGCTCGGCGGCACCGTTGTCGGCGATGTGAAGAACCCGCCTTTCGCGCCCGATTTCTCGTCCTATCTGCTCACGGCCCAGGCCAGTGGTGCCCAGGTCGTGGCCATTGCCAACGCCTCCATCGACATGATCAACCTCGTCAAGCAGGCGCATGAATTCGGCATCGGCCGGGACGCCAAGGGGCAGCGGCTGGCAGCCTTGCTGACCCTGATCACCGACGTCGAGTCGCTGGGATTGGATACGGCGCAGGGGCTGTATCTGGCATCGCCGTTCTACTGGGACTACGACGACCGCACGCGCGCCTTCTCCGCCCGCTTCAGTGCACGCATGAGCGGCCGCAAGCCGACCATGTTGCAGGCTGGCGTGTATTCCGGCGTGCTGCACTACTTGAAGGCGGTCAAGGATGTGAATGACACCGCGGCCCCTGCGGTGATGGCGGCGATGCAGCGCCTGCCGGCCGATGACGACGCCTTCGGCAAGGGCGCGGTGCGTAAGGACGGGCGCGCAATCCACGACTTCCACTTGTTCCAGGTGAAAGCGCCAGCCGAGTCCAAGGGCGCTTGGGACGACTACCGCCTGATCTCGACCGTGCCGGCGACGGAGGCGTTCCGCCCGATGGCGGCCGGCGGCTGCCCTTTGGTCCAGTAGCAGGCAAAGCCTCGACCAGCCTCTAGAAAAATCAACAAGAGGGGAAACGCCATGACGAACCATATAACGGGCCCGACCCGCCGCGGCGCACTCGGCACTGCAGCGGCGGCTGCGGCCCTCTTGCCGCTTCGGCGTGCGCAAGCGCAGGTGCGCGACCCGGTCAAGATCGGCGTCCTGACAGATTTTTCCGGCATCATGATGGACTATTCCGGCGCGGGAACGCTGGCATCCGTGACGATGGCGGTGGAGGATTTCGGTGGCAAAGTGGCAGGTCGCCCGATCGAGATCCTCAAAGCCGACCATTTGAACAAGCCGGACATTGGCTCCGCGATTGCGCGGCAATGGTACGATTCGGGCGTGACGGCAATCTTCGATATCGGATCCACCGCAGTCGCCATACCCGTGCAGACGATGGCGAAGGAAAAGAACCAGCTCATCATCTTCACCGGGTCGGCCAGTGCGGATCTGACGGGCAGCAACTGTTCGCCCAACGGCATCCATTGGACGTTCAACAACTATTCCCAGGCGTTGGGGGCGGTTCGATACCAAAGCGAGCACGGCGCCAAGACTTGGTACTTCTTGACCATCGATTACGCCTATGGCCGCAATGTGCAGCGGGACACAACCGCGATGATCGATGCGGTCGGCGGCCGCATCCTTGGCACCACGCTGCACGGCTTCGACACCACGGACTTTTCGTCTTCCATCCTGGCGGCGCAAGCCTCCAAGGCCGACGTGATCGCGCTGGCGACGACGACGGCGCATGCGGCGAACCTGGTCAAGCAGGCCGACGAGTTCGGCATCCGGGCATCTGGGCAAAAGCTCGCGCCGCTGAGCCTGACGCTGCACGACGTGAAAGCGATCGGCCTGCCGTCGGCCCAGGGGATGATCGAAACCGGGCCCTACTACTGGGACCAGAACGACGAAACGCGAGCCTTCGCCGCCCGGTATATGAAGCGGGTCGGCAAGATGCCCAACATGGTGCAGGCGAGTGGCTGGGGTGCGGTCACCCATTACCTGAAAGCCGTGCAGGCGGTCGGTACCACGGCCACCGAGCCGGTGATCGCCAAAATGAAGGCCACACCCGTCAACGACTTCATGACCAAGAACGGGGTCATCCGCACCGATGGCCGGGTGGTCCGCGACATGTACATCCTGCAGGTCAAAACCCCGGCGGACTCCAAAGGTGAGTGGGATTTGGAGACCGTCGTCGGCACCATCCCCGGCGCCGAAGCATTCCAGCCCCCCAGTCCGGACTGCTACCTCAACAAGGCCTGATGCGTAGGGCAAGCCTTGCGAACGCATAGGCCGCAGCAGCCAATCGGGAGCGGCTGCGGGAGTGAAACAATGGCCCGCGGCACCCCTCACGTGCCGAAGCCGGCTGAGATAGGAGCAAGCTCATGAAGGCCTGGGTCGTGGTTCGAAACGAGCAACCGTTGGAATGCGTCGAACTGCCGGACCCGGTGCCCACGGGGTCCGAGGTCGTTCTGGAGGTCACGCGCTGCGGTGTGTGTCACTCGGATCTGCATTTCTGGCACGGGTTCTACAACATGGGCGGCGGCAAGGTGATGAGCCTGCAAGACCGCGGCGTGACCCTGCCGCGGGCGCCGGGCCACGAGATCACCGGGCGCGTGGTTGCCTTCGGCCCGGCGGCCCAAGGTGTGGCGGTGGGTGACGAGCGGATCGTTTATCCCTGGATCGGTTGCGGCCACTGCGCCCGCTGCGCCGCCGGGCAGGACAATCTCTGCCTGGCACAACGCAGCCTGGGCGTGCTGGAGAATGGTGGTTTCGGCAGCCAGGTGAAGGTGCCGCATCCGCGCTATCTCGTCGCCTATGATGGTATCGACCCGTCACTCGCCGCGACCTATGCCTGCTCCGGTATCACGGTCTATTCCGCGATCCGCAAGGTGATGCCGCTGGACCCCGATGAGCCAACACTTCTGATCGGTGCCGGTGGGCTCGGGCTGGCCGCAATCGCGATGCTGAAGGCCATGGGCCATCGGCGGATCGTGTCGCTGGACATCTCGGAGGCTAAGCGAAGCGCCGCGGCGGAAGCTGGCGCGACGGTCACGGTGGACGGCACCGGGGACGATGTCGTCGCCCGTGTGCAGGCGGCGGCCGGCGGTCCGGTCGCGGCGGCGATCGACTTCGTCAACACCTCGCAAACCGCCCGCACGGGCTTGGATGCATTGGCCAAGGGTGGCCGCCTCGTGCTGGTTGGTGTGGCCGGGGGCGAGATCACGCTGTCGCTGGCCACCATGATTTTCCGGGCGCAGAGCGTGGTGGGCAGCCTGACCGGGACGGTGGCAGATTTGCATGCCGTGGTGGAGTTGGCTCAGTCCGGCAAGCTCGCCGCCACCCCGGTACAGGAATACCCGAAGGGCGCAGCGAACGACGCTCTGATGATGCTGCAACATGGCCGGGTTACCGGGCGGGCCGTGCTCGTCTCTTAACAGGTATCGACCGCCCGCCAACTCTCATCCGCCGGTGGCGGCGCACCGCCCAGGTCCCGCGCGGCCCCGTCTGCCAATCCGAGGTCGCGGCAGATCCGGCGCACGATCTCCGCCACCGGCAGCGCGAGTGCCGCCTCGGCAAAGCCGGGCTCGTCCAGGCGTTCGGCCAGTTCGTCGAACAGTCGCTCGGCCGCCTCGCCGTCCGTCTCACGCCGGATCGCCTCCGCCACGCCGCGTGCCACCTGCCGCCGAAGCATCGCTCCCCGGTCGTCCGACCCGGTGCGCGGCCACCCGGCTTGCAACCGCCGCTGCAGCGCGATGGTGCGCCGCACCGAGCGTGACACCCGGTCCAGGGCCCGCGCCAATAGTTCGGCCCGCGGCACAGTCTCCCGCATCGCCGTGTTCACCGCATCGAGGGCTTGGCCCGCGGTGATCGCCTCGTGCATGGAGGTCAACTCGTGCTTCGGCTCGGCCAGCCAGCCCGCGACCATGTCCGCCGCTTGCTGTTCGATCTCCATCAGCCGCACCACCACGCGCGCTGCTCGCATGCCAAGCGTTGCGAGTTCGCTCAGCATGGCATCGTCGCTTGGTGCGGGAGTGGTGGTGTCGCTCATGGCCGGCGACATGAGCACACGGACCCTGGGCGTTTCAATGATCGAGCGCGTACGTCCAGCCTTTACGCCGACGGGCGGGGGATGCGGGCCGGGCCACCAGCATGTGCCGCGTGCAAACGGTCGATATTTGATCGAAACCTCTTTATACGATTACATTTGCTTGACGGGGATCGCTGCCCGTTCGTGCCAGACCGTGAAAGGATCGTGCCTTGCAGGAGGAGACTTATCTCACCACGCTGCAGCTCATCCACGAAGCCGCCCTCGCTCCAGCGGGTTGGGACAGTGTACTACGGCGTTTGGCCGATCTGACCGGATGCGTCGCCGGAGGATTGACACACGAGGATCCGCATACCGGGCACGGCGCCCCCATCACCTATTTCGGCTTCGACTCGAGCCATGTCGAGCGGACGTTCGATCATTTCCTGCCGATGAACCCGTTATTTGGAATTGCGGACCGCATGCAGCCCGGCTTCATCGTCGCCAATGGCGATGTCGTGCCGCTGGAGGAGTTCCGGCGGTCGGAATTCTACAATGGCTGGGCCCGCCCGCAGGGTCTATGCAGCCCGATCACGCTGGTGACGCACCGGACGCCAGGGCGTTACCTGCCGCTGACACTTGTGAAGCCCGACGGAGCCGGCGAGGCATCGGACGACGACCGCGCGATCATTGCCCGCTTCGCCCCTCATCTGATCCATGCCGTGACCGTGGCATTGCAGCTCCGGGGTACCAAAGCAGGCCACGACCAGCTTCTTCTTGCCCTGTCGTGCCTGCAAAATGGCGCCATCCTCGTCGACGATCGCCGCCGGGTCGTGTTCGCCAACCCATCTGCGGAGCCTTTCCTGGATCATGCCGCCCGCCAGCCGCTCGGCATCGTCCGGGGCGAGGTCGTGGCACGTGACCCGGCGTCCGATAGCAGGCTGCAGGCCGCGTTGTCGCTTGCGCTCGCCACCGAGACGCCGCCTCGCGGCACGGCCGTTGCGATCCAGCGGCCCGAAGGCGTCGGCACGATCACCTTGACGCTCTCGCCGCTGCCGGATGGCGATGCGTGGGACGCGGCGGCCGAGACCGGCGCTGCACGGCCTGCGTGCATGATCCTGATCGACGATGCCGGCGTATCCGCCTTGTCGCGCAACTACCAGCTTACGCCCGCCGAGACGCGCGTGGTCGAGGCGATCGTGATCGGCAAAGGCCTGTCATGGGCCGCACGCGAGTTGGGTATCAGCCGGTCGACGGCGCACAGCCACATGGACAGAGTCTTTCAAAAGACCCAGACGAACCGCCAGGCCGAAGTGGTGGCGTTGGCCCATGCCGGACATAAAGTATCGTAACCCGCTGAACGCGTAGCGCCGGTGGCAGTCATGAAAGTGGAGATCCGCGCCCTGACCGGGCTTCGCGGCGCGGCTGCGACGGCGGTGATGATCGACCACTATATGGCCGTCGATTTCACCAGGCCATTTCCCTGGCCGCTCCTGCCGCACGGCTATGTGGCGGTCGATCTGTTCATGATCCTGAGCGGTTTCGTGCTGGCCATGAGTTACGAGGCGCGGTTTGCCACGATGGCCACGCCCGCTTTCACCACGCTTTTTCTCAAGACCCGTATCGCTCGCCTCTATCCGATCTACGCCCTCATGACGCTCGCCTGCTTCGTGCTCTGCCGGCTCGGGTGGCTCACTTTCCTGTCGCCCGACGCGTCTTGGTCGGCGCTCGCAGCCAATCTGCTCGCGATCCAGACTTGGATCTGGCCGGGAAACAGCCTGGACGGGCCAGGCTGGTCGTTGAGCGCCGAGTGGGCAGCCAACCTGCTATTCCCGGCGCTGATGCCTGTCATGCTGGCGCGGTCGAGCAGGAGCGCGGCCGTGTTCGCGGCAGCAAGTGTGGTGGCGCTGCTGGTCAGCGCGGTCCTGTTCGGGACCCTGTTTGACGTTCCGGCGCGGGGTGCCGTCAACATCATCAGCGGCCCGGAGGCGCTCGGCCGTTGCGTCAGCGAATTCATCATCGGGATGTATCTGTGGCGAGTGAAGTCCCGAGCCCGCTGGCCTCGTGTCTTCTCGGGTGACGCCGTGCAGGCGGGGCTCGTGGCCGCCATGGTCCTGCTGTTGCTCGACCCGGCGCTCGACGTCGCGTTCGTCCTGTTGTCCGGCTTGCTGATCCTCGGCCTTTCGTTCGACCGTTCGGCACTGTCGCGGCTGCTCGCTTCGGGACCCGCTCACGCATTGGGTGTGATTTCCTATTCGATCTACATCATCCACATCGCGCTCCTGCCGTTGCGCGACGTACTCGCGCGGCGCTTCGATGCGGCAAGCGTCCCGCACAGTTGGATCAGCGCCGTCGCTTGCACGGCCGCTGTGGCGATCGGTCTCGCGGTGCTCGGCCACTATCTGGTCGAAGTGCCGGCACAGCGCTGGCTGCTGCGGCTGTCGAGGCGGCCGTTGCGGACGCCGCCGCTCTCGCCCTGAGGTCATCGCCGGGTCACTCCCTTAGGGTCTGCCTCAGCGTCGTCCCCGTGTAGGCGGTCCGGAACACCCCACGTTTTTGCAGCGCCGGGACCACGGAACGGGCGAACTGCTCGAACATCCCCGGAAACGTGGTCGGCGTGACGATGAAACCGTCGCACGCGCCGGCTTCGAACAGGTCCTGCATCCGGTCGGCCACCGTTTCCGCCGTGCCGACCAGCTGCGGCGCCATCACGCTGGTGCCATAACGCTGCGCCGCCTGCCGCAGCGTCAGCCCCTCGGCGGCCGAACCCTGCGCCAACACGTCGAGTGCGCCGCTGACCGTCTGGTCCCGCGCCAGCACCTCCAACGTCTCGTCCAGCGGATACCCGGCCAGGTCGATGCCGATGTGGCAGGACGTGATGGCCAGTGCCAGTTCCGGGTCGACCAGCCTGTCCAGGTAGTCCCGCCGGTCCTCTGCCATCGCCTGGGTATCCCCGAGGACCACATCGAGCGATGGCAGGATCACACACTCCGCCGGGTCCCGCCCGGCGGCGCGCATGCGGTCGTGCATGTCGGCGCGGAACGCCTGCATGTTCGCCTTGTCGTGCTGGAAGGTGAAGATCACCTCCGCGAACCGCGCCGCGAAGGCGCGCCCACGGGGAGGAGAGCCGGCCTGCATGATCACCGGGTGGCCCTGCGGGCAACGCGGCGTGGGAAGCGGGCCGCGGCTGCGCACGTGGCGGCCGTTGTAGTCGGCGTAGCGCACCTTCGCCGGGTCGGCGAACCGCCCACCGGACTTGTCCAGGATCAGCGCGTCTTCATCCCACCCATCCCACAGCGCGAGGCAGGCTTCCACGGTTTCTTCGGCCTTGTCATAGCGCGTGTCCCGGTCCGGGATGCGGTCCATGCCGAAATTCCGCGCCTCCATGTCGGACGCGGAGGTCACCACGTTCCACGCCACCCGGCCGCTGCTGAGGTGGTCCAGCGAGGCCAGTAGCCGGGCGATGTGGAACGGGTGATAGAAGCTGGTGGACAGGGTGATGCCCAGGCCCAGCCGGCTGGTGGCGCGCGCGATGAAGGGCAGCACCATCAGTGGGTCGAGCAGGTTGAGCTGGCCGCCGCGGCCGAGGATGGTGTCGAAGTTGCCGCCATAGGTGTCGTAGACGCCGGCGAGGTCCTCGAAGAAGCAGGCGTCGAACAGCCCGGCCTCCAGCACCCGCCCGATATGCTCGTAGCGCTCGGGCTTCAGCATATCCCCCAGCGGTGCTTCCGGGTGCCGCCAGCCTCCGTGATGGTGGAAGGTGGGGCCGGTCTTCAGGAAGGCGATCAGGTGCATGCTGCGGGGCATCGGCAGGGCTCCGTCGATTTGGCATCGGCTGCAAAGTTTCCCGCAATCGCCGGCAGCGGCAAGTGGCACCACCGCGCGGATCGTGGTGGGGTGCCAAAGAGGCTGGGCGAGAATTCTACTGCGGCGGCCATCCGACGCGGGTTTACGGCGCTCCGATGCTCACGACCCTCGCGGTCGCTCCGCTTCGGTGCTCGCAAACCCACGCCGGGCGCCAAGAGGCGCCTCTCACTCGCCGCAGCGAATTCTTGCCCAGCCTTGAAGCCCGCTCCATCCTACGAGGGTGGGATAGACGGCAGGTCTGCTGGATACGGGTGGCATCATCGCCCTGACGTGCCTGATGCGGCAGCGCGTCGGACGCTCAACACCGTCTGCCGCGTGCTCCGAAGCGGACGTCGTCGAACCGGCCGGGTGACGCCCCAGCCCGGTCATGAAACTCCTGTCCGGCCACGTACGCCGGGGTCATGCGGTCGCCGAAGCGAGTTCATCGAGGCTCTCCCCCAACGCCTCGTTCAGAATGGCGACCGCACGATCGATCTGCTCGTGCGACACCGTCAGCGGCGGCGCGATCCGCCAGACCGAGCCACGTTCGGGGCGTCGCCGGATGTTCATGCTCAGACCCTTCTCGAAGCATTTCTGCGTCGTCAATGCGCCAAGCCTATGGGCCGGGACGCGCGACTCCCGGTCCTCGACCAGTTCCACGCCGAGCAGCAACCCCAACCCGCGCACGTCGCCGATCGCGTCGTAGCGCTGCTGCAACTGCTCCAGGCCGCTGCGCAGGTAGGTGCCCATCTCGTTTGCCCGTGCGACGAGATGCTCGTCGGCGATCACCTTCAGGACGGCCAGTCCGACCTCCGCCGTCAGCGGGTCGGAGACATGGCTCGTGTAGAAGGTGAAGTGGCGATCGTGCAGGACCTCCTCGATCTTTGCTGTCGTCGCGACTGCGGCCAGCGGAAGGCCGCCGCCCAGCGTCTTGGACATCGTCATGATGTCGGGTACGACGCCGAAATACTCGGACCCGGTGCGAGTGCCGATCCGGCCGAACGCCGTCTGCGCCTCGTCGAAGATCAGCAGCATGCCACGGTCGTCCGCAGCCTTGCGAAGAGCTTGCATGAATGATTGCGGCGGCACCAGGACGCCACCGGCGCTGATCACCGGCTCGACCATGATGGCTGCTCCCCGGCCGGCGGATTGCATGTCGAACAGCTTCAGTGCGAGGTCCAGGCCGGCGAGCGCCGACGCTTCCGCGTCCAGGCCGGGTATCAGGGGACGGTACGCGTTGGGCTCCGGGATGACGAAGACGCCAGGTGTCGGAACGCCGTAGCCCTTGCGGTCGCTAGCCATCGAGACGGAGCTGGCGCCGCCCGTGATGCCATGCCACGAACCACCCAGGACCAGGACCTCGTAGCCGCCGGTGTACATCTTCGCCATGCGCAGGGCGACTTCGGTCGCCTCGGACCCGGTGTTGATGAAGATCGTCCGCTTGAGATCGCCGGGCAGCCAGTCATGCGCCAGCGTCCGCGCCAACTCCGCCACCACTTCGGGGATCATGCCGCTGAAGAAGTGGAACGCTTTCTCGCCCGCCCGGTGCACCGCCGCGACGATGGCGGGGTGGTTGTGGCCGATCGTGGCGCACATCTGGCCAGACGTGAAATCCAGATACTCGCGGCCGTCGCTGTCCTGCACGATCGTTCCCTTGGCGGAGCGGAACAGGTTCGGGAACACATCGCCACCGTAGCGCACCAGGTACTCCTTGGCTGCGTCGCGCAGATCGGTGTCCATCGTGTCGTCCCTTTCGGTCATGTCCGGCGCCGATGCGGCGGCTTGTGCTGCGCAGTGTGCAACTTGCCTGCGCGTGAAGCGAGCCGGCGGCTAAAGCCCCAGTGCCGTCAGGAAAGCGTCGGTCTGCCGCTCGAAACGGGGCCGGTCGTAGTCAACCAACGCCATGCGCCAAATCCCCTGCGCGTATGTGACAACAACGGCGGCGATCGTCTCCGGCTCCAGATTGTATCGCCTGCTACAACAAAGAGATGGACATGAGCCTGCAAGATAAGCTGGACGCCTACAAAGCCCTGCCGAAGCCGAACGCGCCGCCCGAACTCGGGCCGGGTGTTGGACGAACTCAGGACCCGGACCGCGGCCTGACCCGCCGGGACACGAACGCCGACCGGGTCACGCACCCGGTCGGCGGGCATCGCCGGGCTGCCTGGTGACCGCCGGCTGCCGTGCCGCACGGAGCCATGTGAAAAAGATGTATGTGGACCACGGGCTGCAAGCCCACGAGGATGCGGACCTGACCGTTCTGGCGGGCCGCAGCGGCTGGCCGGTATCGCGCGACAATGACTGACGGAGAGCACCGTTGCCCCACGCACATCATCAGGGCGTCTATCCGGTCGTGCCCACGACCTTCACCGAGAGCGGCGCGCTGGACCTCGAGAGCCAGCAGCGCTGCGTGGACTTCATGATCGACGCCGGGTCGAACGGCTTGTGCATCCTGGCCAATTTCTCGGAACAATTCGTTCTGTCGGACGGTGAACGGGAGGTGCTGACCGAGGCGATCCTGCGCCATGTCGACGGCCGGGTGCCGGTGATCGTCACCACGACGCATTTCTCCACCGCCGTGTGCGCCGCCCGCAGCCGCCGCGCGCAGGAGCTTGGGGCGGCGATGGTGATGATCATGCCGCCGTATCACGGCGCGACCATCCGCGTGGGCGAGGCGCAGATCGCCGGCTTCTACCGAGCGGTGTCGGACGCGATCGACATCCCGATCATGATCCAGGACGCGCCGGTCGCGGGCACGCCGCTCTCCGCCCGCTTCCTGGCGCAACTCGCCCGCGAGGTGGAGCACGTTGCCTGGTTCAAAATCGAGACGCCGGGCGCCGCGGGCAAGCTGCGCGAACTGATCGAGTTGGGGGGCGATGCGATCGAGGGCCCTTGGGACGGTGAGGAAGCCATCACCCTGCTGGCCGATTTGGAAGCCGGCGCGACCGGCAGCATGACAGGCGGCGCCTATCCGGATGGCCTGGCCCCGATCGTGGCCCATTGGCTGGCCGGGCGTCACGAACAGGCCCGCGAGGGCTACGAGCGCTGGCTGCCGCTGATCAACACCGAGAACCGCCAGGGCGGCCTGCTGGTCAGCAAGGCGTTGATGAAAGAAGGCGGCGTGATCGCGTGCGACCTGCCACGGGCCCCGCTCGCCCCGCTGCACCCGGCGGCACGGGAGGGAATGCTGCGTGTCGCGCGCCGGCTGGACCCGCTCGTGTTGCGCTGGGGGCGGTGAGCCTGGCGCCCACCGAACCATAGGCTGTTTGCAGCCGTGCCGAACGATCAGGTCGCCGCAACGTGGAAATCCTGTGGACGGGTCAGCTCGTCGACGCGCGTATCATGCGAGACGCCGGGCCCCATCGCCCAGACGTTTTTCTGCAGGTGGATTGGGATGATCCCCACGTCGTCGATAACGGTGCGGGTCGCTGTCTCGAGCATCTGCTCCCGCTTGGCATCGTCCAATTCGCGCATCGCGGCGATCAGTTGTTGGTCGAACACCGGGTTGGAGTAGCGGGCCCGGTTGACCGACCCCATGCCCTTGGCTGCATCGTAAGTCGCGACCGTGGACCGTAGCCCGGCGCCGGGCTCGCCGGTCGACGTGCCCCACGACACGAGGAAGGCCGAGAACGCCTGATTGGACGCCTTGGTAATGAAGGACGCGTACGGCCCCGTGTCGACTGCGGTGCGGATTCCGGCGCGGGTCCACATCTGTGCCACCGCCTGCACGATACGGTAGTCGTTCGGATAGCGGTCGTTGGAGCCGTGCAGGGTAATGTGGAAACCGTCGGGGTAACCCGCCTCGGCAAGCAGGCGACGTGCCTCTTGCGGGTCACCGTGCGGCGGCGGCAGTAGGTCGGGCACGTAGCCATACGTGCCTTTGGCCATGAACTGCAGCGTGGGCGTCGCGACCCCCTCCATCACCCGCGACACCTCCGCACCGCGATCGATCGCGAGCGACAGGGCCTTGCGAACGCGCTGGTCCTTCAGCGGGTTGTGATCGAACGGCTTGCCATCGTTGTCGGTGATGAACGGCGAGGAGCCGGTCCGCATCTGATCCATCGCAATGTAGATCACCCGCAAGCTGTCGCATTCCGACAGCGTGACGGACGCCTGATCTGCCATGCGCTTGACGTCTGCAGTAGGCACTTGGTCGATCACGTCGACGTCGCCCGACAACAGGGCCGCCGCACGGCTCGCCTCATTCGTGATCTGGCGATAGCTGACATGCTGCCACTGCGGCGTACCCCGCCAATAGCCGTCGTTGCGTTCCAGTTCCACGCGGTCCCCGAAGCGGACGGACGTGACCTTGTACGGGCCCGTGCCGATCGTGGTCTTGCCGGAGTTGAAATCCCCGGTGGTCGCGCCGGTGTGCGTCTTACGATTCAGTATCCAGACTTGCGACAGGTCCGCAGGGAGCAAGGGATCAGGTCCCTTGGTGTGCAGATGCAACGTGAGCGGATCGATCACCTCCGCCTTCGAGATCGAATAGATGTAGGTGGAATACGATCCGGGGCTGTTGATGATCGTCGGGATCCGCTCGAAGGTGAACACCACGTCGTCAGCGGTGAACGGCTCGCCGTTCTGGAATTTGACGCCGGGCCGCAGCTTGAACTCCCAAACGTCGTCGGCGATCGGCGTCCAGCTCAAAGCCAGGCCGGGCAATAGGCGGGACTGGCCGTCGGTGGCGACCAGCGCGTCGAACACCATCGAGGCGAACGCGTTGTTCGGCGAGATGTTGTGGTATTCGGGATCGAGTGAGGTCACCTCCGCGCCCACTCCCATTCGCAACAACCCGGGCGTCGGCGCCGATCGCGCGGCGAGCGGCAGGCAGAGTGCCGGCAGGGCCGCGGTGGTGCCAAGGATCGTTCTGCGGCTGATCAAGTGACCGGTCATTTGTTTGCTCTCCCTTGTGGCTTGAGCACGCCAGCTTGACTTTGTTATGACATTATCATATCGCACCTGACAAGACGTCCCAGGACTTCGCTGCAATGGCGCGCACCAACATCCAGACCTCGTCGACCAGCCTGCACCAGCAGGTCACGAACGATTTGCTGGCGCGTATCCAGAGCGGCCATTTCCAGCCTGGCGAGGCCATCCCGACCGAGGTCGAGCTCTGTCGCGAATACGGCGTCAGCCGCATCACCATTCGGCGTGCTGTCGCCGAACTGGTGGCCCGCCGCCTGATCACACGGCGGCGCGGAGTTGGTTCGTTCGTCACGGGGCGGTCTGCCGATCTGCGCGAGTTCCACCTGGTCGGCTTCCTCGACGACAAGCTCGAATTCGACCATCAGATGATCTGCAACGCGGTCGAGCACGCGGACGAGCGGATCGCGGCCGCGCTCGGGCTCGAACCCGGCAGCCCGGTGCGTCACATCTGCACCGTGGTCCATCGTGATGGCGAGCCGTTCACCGTCGCCGACGCATTTACCGCCGACCTGCCGGACCGCCGGGTCGACGAGGTGGATTTCGCCACTCGCGTTCCGGTGGCGCAGAAAATGGGGCAACGCCTGGGCTGCCAGATCAGCCGCGCCGAGCAGGAGTTGGATGCGCTGCCCGCCGACGCGGTGGTTGCCAAGCACCTGGGCATCGCGCGCGGTACGCCGATCATTCGGGCTCGCCGGGTATATTACTCGGCGGGCGACACGCCGATCCAATACCTGGTGGTGCGGTATCATCCGGACCGGTACCGCTTTGTGGTCGACCTCGTTCCGCGCGCCGGAACAACGGCGTTCGCAGAGCTACCGGAGCGGATTCTAACAACAAACAAATCGTAGGGAGACGTCCGTGAGACTTACACCGAAAGATGCGATACTGGGTGTCGACATCGAGGATATCGACCTCTCGCAGCCGCTTGGCCGCGCGGAGTTCGGCCAGATCCTGCGGGCGCTCGGCGAATACGGCGTGCTGTGCTTTCCGCGGCAAACGCTGGACGCGATGCAGCTCAAGGAATTCTCTGAACACTTTGGCGAGCTGCAGGCGTCGCTCACGGGAACCTATTGCGAGCCGGGCATGCCGGAGGTGATGATCCTGTCCAACATCGTGGAAAACGGGGAGCCGCTCGGCCTTGCCGACGCCGGACAGGATTGGCACACGGACATGTCGTACAACGACCTGATCGGTTTCACCAACGTGCTCTACGGTATAAAAATCCCCCGGCGTGGAGGCAAGCCGCTGGGCAACACCGTGTTCGCCAACATGCACGCGGCGTATGACGACCTCGACCAGTCTTTGAAGCAGCTTCTGGCCGGCATGACGGCCACGCACGACTTCAACAAGTTCTGGGAGGAAATGCGTCGCCGCCCCGGCAGCACGCGTCCGCCGCTGACGCCGGAGCAGCGAGCCAAGCGCCTGCCAGCAATCCACCCGGTGTTCATGACGCATCCGATCACCGGCCGTACCGTGCTGTATTGCAACCCAGGCTACGCCACCCGCATCAACGAGCTCGACGAGGCCGAGAGCGACCGCGTGTTGGCGCACCTGTTCGCGCATCAACTGCAGGCGAAATACCAGTACAGCCATCTTTGGACGGAGGGCGACGTGCTGATGTGGGACCATATCGGCACGCTGCACAACGCAATCCCGGATTACAGGCCGGACGAGCACCGGTTGATCAAGCGCTGCCAGGTCATGGCGGATCGCGTGTTCGATCCTGCTTTCGTGCGCGAGGGTCTGCTGCAAGCCGCGGAATAACGCGCGGCGACAAGCCAAATGGAGTGGAGGAAACATGAACATCATTCCGACCGGCGCCACGCTCGGCGCCACAGTTGCAGGGCTCGACCTGTCGCGCCCGATGACGGAGACCGAGTTCGGCGGCGTGCTCACCGCACTCGGCCAATACGGCGTGCTACGCTTCCCGGACCAGCATTTGCAGTCCGAGGATGTCCGCGCCTTTTCCGCCCGGTTCGGTGAGCTGCAGACCAGTATCACGCGGCAGAATAGCGGCGACCCGTGCCCTGAGGTGGGTGTGCTGTCGAACCTGAAGGAGGCGGGCGCCTATATCGGGACGCCGGACGCCGGGCAGGACTGGCACACCGACATGTCGTATCGCGACGTGATGGGCTTTGTGAACGTGCTCTACGGGATCAAGATCCCGCGCCGGGACGGGAAGCCACTCGGGGGCACCGAGTTCGCCAACATGCACGCCGCATATGATGACCTGCCGCAAGAGCTGCGGTTACGACTGGCGGATGCCACCGTGGTGCATGATTTTGAAAAGTTCTGGGAGATGATGCGCCGGGAGAAGGGCAGCCAACGCCCGGCAATGACGGCGGAACAGAAGGCGCAACGTCCGCCGGTGGTGCACCCATTGTTCCTCACGCATCCGCTCACGGGCCGCAAGGTGCTGTACTGCAACCCCGGCTACGCGGTGCGTATTCAGGGCGTGCCGGAGGCGGAAAGTGATGAGCTCCTGCAGTTTTTCTTCACGCACCAACTGCAGTCGAAATACCGCTACATGCACGAGTGGACCGAGAACGACCTGCTGATCTGGGACCATCTCGGCACCATTCACCAGGCCATCGCAGATTACCGGCCGGACGAGATACGGCTGATCAAGCGTTGCCAGGTGATGGCGACGAAAGTGTTCACCCCTGAGTTCCGCACGTTGGCGCAGGCGGCCTGATGCCGGCCCCAGCGATCGACCCGGTCCAAACGGTCACCCGGTTCTTCCGCGCGCTGGATGACCGGGAGTACGGCACGCTCGCGGCCTTGCTCGCGAAGGATGGCGAATGGCACCGGCAGGGGGCGATCCTGCGCAACGAGGCCGACATCCTGGCCGCGATGGAGAAGCGGTCGCCCACGATGCGCATCCACCATCTGCTGAGCAACCTGTTTGCCGAACCCCGTGGCGACGACGAGGCCGAGGTGACCGGATACATGCTCGTGGTCCGCCACGATGCGAAGGTGGAGCCTACGGGCCCCTCGCCCTTGTCGGGTATCGAGAACATCCGCACGACGCGGGCCCGCTTGCGGCAAACGTCCGACGGTTGGCGTATCGTCCGCCTGGCCGGCGACCCGCCCTCCTTCGCGGCGGCGTAGCCCCGCGTCTGAAGGTGTCTAGAGGACGGCTGTCATATGGCAGGGCCTCGGGCCTTGCCTTACCCAAACGGGCAGAACCACCATGCGTCTACTCAAGTTCACCAAGTCCGGCCAAACTGCGTACGGAGTAGTCGAGGGCGATCAAGTCGCCGAGTTGCGCGGCGGATTGTTCGAACCACCGGCGCGCACCGGACAAATTCACTCCCTTGCGGAGATAAAGATCGAGGTGCCGTTGCTGCCCCGCACGTTCTACGCAGCTGGGCTGAACTACTCCGAGCACGTGATCGAGATGGCGGCCAAACGCGGCGAGACGCCGGTCATCCCGCAGAAGCCGGATATGGGCTATCGCGCCACCAATGCGCTGATCGCGCACGATGAACCGGTGGTGATCCCGCGTGACGCCACCAAGGTGCAGTACGAGGGCGAGATCGTTGCGGTGATCGGCAAGAAGGCCAAGCACCTCACCGAGGCGAACGCGCTGTCCTGCGTGCTCGGCTACACCATCGGCAACGACGTGAGCGAGCGCAACTGGCAGAAATCCGACCGCACGTTCTGGCGCAGCAAGAACACCGACACCTTCAAGCCGATGGGTCCATGGATTGAAACCGAGCTCGATCTCGAAACGGCCGAAACGGTGGTGCGGCTGAACGGCGAGGAAACACTGCGCTTCAAGACCAACCACATGCTGTTCGGCATCGCCAAGTTCATCAGCACGATGACGCACTACCTCACGCTGCATCCTGGCGACGTGATCTGGATGGGCACTGACGGCGTCTCGCCAGACCTCAAGCCGGGTGATGTGGTGGAAATCGACATCACCGGAATCGGCACTTTGCGTAACCCGTTCACCCTCGAGGAGCAGGCCTGATGCCCGCCTCATACACCGCCCACCGTGAGCTTTTGCAGTCGTTGCTGACTGCCTGGGGTATGCGTCCGACGTTCGCCGAGCGGACTGCCGAAGTCATGTCGTGGGCCGACCTGCACGGCATCGACAGCCACGGCATTTCCATGGTCCCGAGCTATTTCGAGCGCCATAACAGCGGCCGGGTAAAGATGGCGGCCGAACCGGTCGTGGAGCGGCAAACTCCGGTGTCTGCGTTGCTGAACGGCGATGGCGGGCTCGGCCACGAACCGTCGCGCCAGGCAATGGAGCTCGCGATCGAGAAGGCGCGTACGATCGGCGTGGGCATCGTCTCCGTGCACAATTCCTCGCATTTCGGTGCTTGCGGATTTTACGCCAAAATGGCTGCGGACGCCGGCATGATCGGCATGGTCGCGACCTCCGCCTCCATGGTCCAGGTGGCCCCGACCGGGGGGGCACAGGCGCGGCTCGGAACCGATCCGTGGGCGTTCGCCGCCCCGGGCCGGCACGGCGAGCCGTTCCTGCTCGACATGGCGACGACCACGGTCGCTGCTGGCCGTATTCGCAACAAGGCTAACGAGAACCTGCCTGCGCCCGCGGGATGGTTGCTGACCCGGGAGGGCCTGCCTTCCACGAACCCGTTGGAGGCGGTGCAGCATGGCGGCTTCCTCACATCGCTGGGCGGCAGTCCGGAAGGCAGCAGCTACAAGGGTTACGGCCTGTCGATGATGGTGAACATTCTCGGCTCCTGCTTGTCGGGCGCCACGCTGATCACCGATCCGATGCACACCAAGAAGCCGCAAGGCATGGACATCGGCCATTTCTTCCTGGCGCTAAGCTCCACCCTGTTTCGTGACGAGGGCGCGTTCGAGGCAGACGTCGCCACGTTGTGCGACACCCTGCGTGCCACCCTACCGGTGGATCCGGCCAAGCCCGTGATGGTGGCTGGCGACCCGGAGCGGCGCAACGCCGAGCGCCGGCTGCGGGACGGCATCCCGGTTGGTCCGAACCTGCTGGCGAAGATCAAGGCCATCGCGGCTGAATCCGGTGTCGGCTGGACGATGAACGAGGCGGCATGAGCGCCAGCCGGAATCCGGCCGAGAGTTTGGCTGCATCGTATTGCGGACCGCTTTCAGCCCATGTCGTTGAGATGACACGCGCTGCGCTGGCCCGGCGCGACCTCGCGTAGTATCGGTGGCTCGACTTGGCAGCGCGGCATGGCATGCGGGCAACGCGGGTGGAAGTGGCAACCCGGCGGCGGCCGCAGCGGGCTGGGTAGTTCGCCCTTGATCGCGGCGAACACGCGGCGCTTCGCATCCACCCGCGGCATCTCGGCCAGCAGGGCTTGCGTGTAGGGATGGTTCGGACGGTTGAAGACCTGCTCGGCCGTAGCCTCCTCGACGATGCGACCGAGATACATGATCGCGACGCGGTCCGAGATGTGTTCCACCACGCCAAGATCGTGACTGATGAACAGGTAGGTGAGACCGAGCTGCTCGCGCAGATCGATGAACAGGTTGATGATCTGGGCCTGGATCGACACGTCCAACGCCGCCACCGATTCGTCGCAAACCAGGAACTCCGGCTGCACCGCCAGGGCGCGGGCGATCCCGATACGTTGCCGCTGCCCGCCGCTGAACTGATGCGGGAAGCGACGCTTATACGCCGGGTCGAGCCCGGCGCGCCTCAGCTGCGCGTCCACGTAGCCGGACGCGTCACCGCCCGCCAGGCCGTGCACGCGGGGCGCTTCGCCGACGATATCGGACACCCTCATGCGGGGATTGAGGCTGCCTTGCGGATCCTGAAAGATCATTTGGATCTTGAGCTTGGCATCGCGGGCGGAAGCGGCGGTAAGCGATGCGAGGTCGTGCCCGCGATACAGCACCTGGCCCGCGGACGGTTTGTGGATGCCGGCGATCATCCGCCCCAGCGTCGATTTGCCGCAGCCAGACTCGCCGACCAGCCCCAACACTTCGCCACGGTTCACGTGCAAGCTTACGTCGTCGACGGCGCGAACCACCAATGGGTGCTGCGTCACCCCCATGCGGGTGGCGAGGCGCCCAACCCAATCCTGGCTGCGCGAGAAGTGCTTGGACAGGCCGCGTGCCTCGATGACGGGTGCGGTGTCTGCGACAGGTTCGGTGGAACGCTGGTCCAGCACGGCGCTCATGGGGTGGGCTCGGGATTGAAGCAGCGGACCCGGTGGGCCGGCTGCGGCTCCGTGACTTCCGGATCTTCGGCGCAGCGGGCGAGTGCACGCGGGCAGCGGGTGCGAAAGGCGCAGCCTACGGGCAGGTCGAGCAGGCTGGGCGTCATGCCGGGGATTTGCCGCAGCCGCTCGCCGCGCCGATCGCGGCTCGGCACGCTACCGATCAGGCCGCTGGTATAGGGATGCAGCGGCTCGCGGATCACGGCCCCGACCCTGCCCTGTTCGACGATGCGGCCGGCGTACATGACCGCCACGTCATCCGCCAGCCCGGAGACGACGGACAAATCGTGTGTGATCCACAGCAACGCCGTGCCGCGTTCGCGCGCCAGCGTCTGCACTTCGGCCAGGATTTGCGACTGAATGGTGACGTCGAGCGCCGTGGTCGGCTCGTCGGCGATGATCAGTTCCGGCCGGTGCAGCATGGCGATGGCGATGGCGACGCGCTGGCGCATCCCGCCGGAGAATTGGTGCGGGTAGGCGGACAGCCGCTCCTCCGGACTCGGGATACCGACGATGCCGAGCGCCTCCACCGACCGTGCGCGCGCCTCTCTCCGGCTGGTGCGGGCGTGGGCCTGCACCGCCTCGATCATCTGAGTCTCGATGCGCAGGACGGGGTTCAGCGTCATCATCGGGTTCTGGAACACGGTCGCGATGCGATTGCCGCGTAGGCCGCGCATTTCCCGTTCCGACAGCGTCAGCAGATCGCGCCCATGGAACAGGATGCGCCCGCCAGCGATCCGCCCAGGGGGCTCGATCAGGCGCAGGATCGAGAAACCTGTGACCGACTTGCCAGAGCCAGACTCGCCGACGAGGCCGAGGATCCGGCCGGCGGCCAGGCTGAACGACACGCCATCCACTGCCCGGACCAGGCCGGCGCGGGTTTGGAAATGCGCCCGTAGGTCCTGCACCTCCAGCGTCGGCGTGGCGACGCTCGCCGGCACGCGCGCCAAAGCCGGATGGAGCGCCACGGTCACCGCTGCAGCCTCGGGTTCAACACGTCGCGCAGTTGGTCCCCGACGAGGTTGATCGCGACGATGGTGATCAGCAGGGCGATGCCGGGATAGAAGCTCATCCAATACTCGCCCGAGAGCATGTACTGATATCCATTGGCGATCAGCAGGCCGAGCGACGGCTCCGTCACCGGGACGCCGAGCCCCAGGAAGGACAGCGTCGCTTCGAGCGCGATCGCCCGTGCCACCTGCATGGTGCAGATTACAATCAGGGGTGGCAGACAGTTGGGCAGCAGGTGGCGAAACAGCACCCGCCAACCCGGCAGGACCAAGCTCTCCGCCGCCTCGATGTACTCGCGCCGCCGCTCGGCCAACGCAGTGCTGCGGGTGGCGCGGGCGTAGTAGGCCCACTCGACCAGCACCAATGCCAGCACGACGTTCAAGACGCCCTTGCCGAGGAAGGCGAGGATCATGAGAGCGACCAGTATGGACGGGAACGAGAGCTGCAGATCCACCAGTCGCATGATCACGCTCTCGGTGCGGCGGCCGCGATAGGCCGCGAGCAAGCCAAGCGCGGTCCCGATCATCCCGGCGACGATGGCCGAACCGATACCCACACCGAGCGAAATGCGCAGCCCGTACAGCATGGCCGATATCATATCGCGGCCTTGGTCGTCGGTGCCGAGCCACGCCGTGAACCCGGCGCCCATCGCCGACCCGGGCGGCATCCGGCCGTCCATGATCGAGATCTCGTCGAGATCGTAGGGGTTCTGTGGCGCGATGACCGACGCGAAGATCGCGGCCAGCACGATCAGCACCAGCACTCCAAGGCCCAACAATGCCAACTTCGAGCCCGCGAAATCCCGCGCGAAACGCCGAAGCGGCGATTCCTCGGCACGCGCCGCAACGGGAGCCGTGCTGCTGCTCATTGCCCGGCATCCAGTCGCACGCGTGGGTCGAGCGCCGTGTAGAGCAGGTCCACCACGAGGTTGATGACGACGAACAGCACGACAATGATCATGAGGTAGGCGGTGATCACCGGGCGGTCGAGCTTGTTGATGCTGTCGATGATCAGCTTGCCCATGCCGGGCCAGGCGAACACCGTCTCGGTGACGACGGCGAAGGCGATGGTGGAGCCGAACTCCAGCCCGACGACGGTCACGATCGGGATCAGGATGTTCTTCAGAACGTGCACGCCCACGACGCGGAACGGCGAGAGCCCTTTGGCGTGGGCGAAGCGAATGTAGTCCATCGGCAGCGTCTCCCGCACGCCGGCGCGTGTTAGCCGCAGCACCAGAGCGATGTTGAACAAGGCCAGGTTCAGCGCGGGAAGCAGCAGATGGCGCAGTCCGTCGGCGGTCATGAACGCCCATTGCACACCGAGCAACGGCGCGGTTTGGCCGCGGCCGGTGCTCGGCAGCCAGCCGAGCTGTACGGCGAAAACCATGATCAGCATCAGCCCAACCCAGAATGTGGGCAACGAGAAGCCGACGATGCTGACTGCCATCACGGCTCGCGAGACGATGTTATCGGGCCGCAAGCCCGCCATCAGCCCGAGTGGGATGCCGATTAGCACCGAGAGCAGGACCGCGGAGACCGCCAACTCCAGTGTTGCCGGCATGCGCTCGAGAATAAGCCGGAGGGCCGGCTCGCCGAACACGAAGCTCTGGCCGAGATTGCCGTGCAGTGCGCCCCATAGGAACAACAAGTATTGCCGCCACAGCGGCTGGTCGAGGCCAAGTGCGGCGATCGTGCGAGCGCGGTCGGCCTGTGTTGCGTCGGGTGAGATCAGGATGTCGATCGGGTTGCCGATGACGTTCACGCCGATAAAGACGATCACCGTCATTGCAAGCATCACGAAGCATGCCTGGACAAGGCGGCGAAGCAGCCATCCGCTCACCTAGGCCGGTCCATGAATGCGAGGCGATTTCATGGCGTCGTTTCCTCGAGTGGTTGTGTTCAACCTTGTCGGGAAGACGTCGCATCCCTTGCCGTACTGGTCAATGTTCTGCGGCAGCAATCCCGGCTGCAACGCTGCAAAGATGTTGCAAATCTCCGCTAGCGGCCGGGTCGACCGGCTTGGGCGGCCATGCATCGGGGCGGAGGCGTTCCGAGATACAGCGGCACCGGATCGAGTTGCGGCCGCCGTCCAGGCGTTCCAGACCGGAGTGGCGCACCACTCCGGCCCGCTAAAGGCGGCTTTGTTGCCAGCGGCGGCCCCTTACGCCGCCACCGCCACGACCCCCGCTACCTCCGCCAATCGTCGCCGGATCGCCTCCAACTCGTAACCGTGATCCACCTTGGGCGCGCAGAACTGCCCCGGTGCCGGCGCATCTGGATACAATCGCGCGAACTCGGCAGAGTTGTGGAACATTTGCCGTGAGTTGTCGTCCAGGAACGTCTCGGACGGAGCGCCCTCAGCCAGTAGCACGTCGTGGCTCTCGAGTTCCACATGGACATAGTCGACCCGCTCGAGCCCACGCTCCTGCACGATGCTGATGCCATTCACCAGACAGCGGGCAGGGACAAGAATGCCATCGATGAACATGGCGTGCTCGGGGGAGACCAGGAGGTCGCGGCGGGGCAGGCCGCCACCAAGTGCGCCGGCACGCAAGCGGATCGGCTGCACGTTCGGGTGCCGCGCCACGAACCGAGCGGCATAACTGCGCCGCCCGAGCCACCGGATCGTTCGCGCCCGGCCCGTTTGCGTCACGACGAAATCGCCGGCGCACAGAGTCTCGACTGGTCGCTCGCCCGCAACCGTCAGGATCGCCGTTCCGACACAATAGCAGGCGACATACACCTCCTCGCCACCCATGCCGTCCGACATGAAGACCGGCACGGAGCCCGGCGCAAACCCGCTGAAACTCATGCTTCCCGTGGGCGTGGATAGTGTGTCGTCGGCAAAGCCCGCATCGGTGACCCCGGCCAGGTCAACCGTGTCGCCGGCTTGGATCTGGGTCACGCTGGAAGCGCCGAGGAGCGAGTCTAACGTCAGCGTGTCGCCTGAGCCCGAGAATTCGATCGTCTGTCCAGTGAAACTGCCGTCGATCGCCGTGGTGCTACCGGCCGCCAGCGCCAGCGTGCCCGTTCCGGTCACGTCACCGCTGATCGTCAGCGCGCCGGCATTGGACAGCGCACCCTCATTGCTGACGGCGCCGGTGATCGTTCCACCGTCGGCGGCCACGCTCATCCCCGCCTCGATCACCAGGCCGGTCGCACTGACGGGCACCGCCGCCATGCCGATCTGGACCAGGCTGGCGGCATCGACGCTCACCGATCCGCCGGCCCACAGTGTCAACCCGGTGGCCGTGACGGTGCCGCCGTTGGTGACCGTCAGCAGGTCTGTGCCGCCGCCGGAGGCTGACAGATTGCCATCGACGGTGAGCGCGCCGTCGATGGCGATCAAGCTGCCGGAGCCGGTGACGAGCACCGAACCTGTGCCGCCCGAGGTGCCCAGGCTGAAGCCCGCCTCCGTGTCGCTGTAGAACGTGCTGCCGGCCGATACGGTACCACCGCTACTGACGACCAGCGTTCCCGACCCGGCGGTACCAACACCGACCCGGTCACCCCCCGCATCGAGCAGGGACCCACTGCCTGCGACGGTGATCGAGCCCGTGGTGCCCGCCGCATCCGCGATGACGATGCTGGCGTCGCTTGTGATGTGTGGGCCCAGGCTGCGCAGCGTCGCCCCACCCTCGACCACCACAGTCCCGCTTCCGCCAGCTCTCCCGTCGGCCGAACTATATTCGGTCCCGACGCGGATGCTCCCGCTGGCTTCGGCAAGGCTGTCGCCGCTCACCACCAGCGTGCCGCTATCACCGTCATAGCCGATGCGTATGCCGGCGACTGAACTCAACGTTCCGCCGCTGAGCACCTGCACCAAGCCCGACCCGCCGTAATTGGGCGTCTGGGCCGATCCGGTTTCGAGGTTGGACAAGAGATTGCCGCCGCCGATCGCAATCGCTTCGCCCGGCGTGCTTCCGTTGGATACCTGGCCGCCAGTGAACACTGCGCCGTCTTCGATCGTGACGGTCGCGTTGCCGCCTTCTCCAAATATCGCATAACCGGAGACGTTGATCGTCGATCCTGAACCAGAAAGGGTAACGGTCCCGGAAGCGCCGGCATTTGCGCCAACGTTGAACGCAGTGAGCACGTTCGAATCCGGCGATGCGGCATCAAACGTCCCGCCATCCGTCACCGTCAGGCTGCCGTCCCCGTAGTCGCCGATGCGCGCGGCATTCGGCCCTTCGTTCACGAGCGAGCCGGGCCCGCTGACCAGGATCGTTCCCGTGGTGCCGGCGCTTATGCCCGCCGTCAGTTGGTAGGCCGACGTGATCGCACCGCCGGTGTTTTCGACCACGCCGCCGCCGGCAACGGTGAGATAACCTTCGCCGCCGCTCGCGAGCGAGCCACCGCCCAAGTCGAGTGCGCTGGCGACCGTTAGCAGCCCGCCCGACACACTGATCGAACCGCTATCACCATTGTAGCCGGCAATGAGGTCTGCCCCGAAACTTGCCGACCCGCCCGTGTTGATGTTCAGGCTTGCCGTGCCGCCGTCGGAGAAGACGCCGTTGATCGACCCACCGTCGCCGATCCCGGCAAAGTCCCCGGCGCTGATCGACGTATCGACGAGACTGCCACTGGATGTCACGTTGATCGTGGCGTCGCCAGCGCGGCCTGCGTAGAAATAACCAGCCAAATCCAGCAGCGATCCCGGTCCGGCGATGTTGACCGTGGCCGATCCCGCACGCCCGAGCGAGATCGCCGCAATGGTCGCATCGTTCGTCGTACCAGCGCTGACCGTGCCGCCCGACAACACGTTGAGCACGCCGGTACCGCCCAGGCCGACCGCGATGGGATTGTCGTTCGTGGTCAGCAGCGCGCCGGACCCGGTAACCGTCACCGTCCCCGAGGCATTGACGAAAACACCCGATGTCGCGTTCTCACCGATTTCCAGAACATAGTTGACGCTCTGCGGCGCCTCCGTCACCGTGAACGTGCCGCCCGAGCTGACCGTCAGGCTACCGACCGAGCCCGCTTGATTGCCCACCGCGATCGAATTGGCGCCGAGCGAGAAGGTCCCGCCGGAACTGACGACCAGGGAGCCGAACGAACCGCCGTCGGCCCCGATCGTCGTGTAGCCGCCCTGGGCGCTGATCGTGCCGCCACTGGCGATCGTTGCGGAGCCGATCGATCCCTGGTCGAGGCCGATGATGAAACCGCTACCGACGTTGACCGTCCCACTGCTGGTCACGATCAGCGTGCCATTCCCGTCCGTCGTCCCGTTACTGGTCGTGGACTGCTGGCCGATTATCAGATAGCCGGAACTCGCACTGGTCGTATTGAGCGTGGCGTCGGCGACCGTGCTGAATGTGCTACTGCCCGTCACCGTCAGCGTTCCGCTCGCCCCCTGGCCGATGACGGCGCCCAACACGGTGGCGGAGCTGCCGTCCTGCAGTGTCAGGCTTGCCCCTGCCGCAGCAAGCGCCGAATAGCCGGCACCGACGCTCAATGTTGCGGCGGCGCTGGCGAGTGTTGCGTCGTCGAACGTGACCGGCGCGTTCAAGGTCATCCCGAATGGAAGATAACCGTTGCTATCGGTGCTCCCGGTAACCGTCAGCACCGCACCGGTGGTGAAGCTCGTCGTGCTCTCGATCGATCCGCTCGGGGTGGTGATCTGGCCGGTGAAGACCCAAGCGCCCGCCGCCCCGGGCTCGATCGTGAACGGACCAACCGACCCGTTGCCGGTGATCGTGCCGCCTGCCGTATTGAAATCGACATTGTCGGACGGACCCGGTGGTGTCGGCGCCGGGTCGGCCCCGGTCGTGACATCGTTCCAATTCTCGGCGTTGTCGAACGCACCGTTGGTCACCCGCCAAACGTAAAAGGCCACTTACCGCTCCCGACTGAATAGACGTTCCACCCCGTTTACGTCTTCCTTGCAGATACGTAACCAAAATTTGATGTGACAGTCAACGGCGAAGGGGGGCGAAGATTCGGAGCGTGATCATGTTGCTCACCGCCGCCGACCAGCTCGGTCGAAGCGCTTACAAGGCGCTGTTCAGCCTATTTTTACGTTCCAAAACTTTGGAAAGCCGTCGAGCACGCCGGTGACGGTCGTGCGGTATGACGTCGGTTGCAGGATCTGGCCCAGCTGAATATGCGGCGCGTTGTCCAGCACGGCGATTTGCATCTGGCTGCACAGAGCCTGCTGCGCCGGGAGGTCCGGCGCATCGAACCACGCGGACCGCTCGGTCTCGAGCGCCGGGATCGTGGGCCAGCCATACCAGGCGTTCGCACCATTGCCGCGGGTCAGGAACGACACCGCCGGGTTCAGGGCGTCCGCACCGCCGACCATGGACGGGAACACGCTCCAGCCACCGTTGTCCACGCTCTCGCGGTTCGCGCGCCGCTGGAACATGGTGCCGGCATCCATCGCCTGGATGTCGACATTCAGGCCGATGCGCTTGAACAAATCGGCCCCGACCTGTGCCATCGCGTTGTTCACGGGATGGTCGGTCGGCTGCATCACGACGACGCGTTCGCCCTTGTAGCCGGCGGCCGCTATGGCGCGCTTGGCCGCTTCCAGATCAGGCTTCGCGGGGAAACGATCCAGCCCGGCGGACGTGGCCATCGGCGTGCCGGGCGTGAACAGTCCGACCCCATCACGCCACTCCGACGGATCGCTGCTGAACGCCTCCATGAACACTGGCTGCCGGGCGGCGGACAAGGCGGCGCATCGGATTGCCTGGTTATCGAACGGCTTTTGCAGTGCGTTGAACCGCAGGATCGGCAACACGCCGGTCATGTCCTTCACCACTGTCATCAACTTGCGGTCCTGGCGCAGCAGCGGAAGCAAGTCGGGCGATGGCACCTCCCACCAGTCGATCTCGCCGGTCTGCAGTGCGGTGACTGCCGTGCCGGCCTCCGGCATGGTGATCCACTCGACACGGTCGACATTGACGATCTTGGGCCCGGTGGTCAGACCCGGCACTCCGCCGCCGGGCCGCGGCACGTATCCCGCAAACCGCTCGTAGACCGCGCGCGAGCCGGGCACGCGCTCGTTGGCGACGAAGCGAAACGGGCCGCTGCCCACGACCTCGGTGATTGCCTTGCTGGGCGAGGTGTCGGCCAGCCGCTCGGGCATGATGCAGGCCATGCTGGGCGCGATCTTGCCGAGCACATCCGGCAGCAAGCGGTACGGGCGCTGCATCCGGATCGTGACGACTTTGTCGGAGGGCGCCGCGATCTCCGCCACCACGGCGAACAGCGCGCGTCCGGCCGGGTCTGCGGCGCCCCATCGCTTCAGGCTGGCCACGACGTCGCGGGCGAGCACCGGCGTGTTGTCGTGGAACAGCAATCCGTCCCGTAGCGTCAGCGTCCACAATTTGTGGTCGTCATCGATCTGATGGCCGGCGACCATCTCCGGCTGAGCCCTGTACTCGGCGTCCTGCGCATAGAGCGTGTCGAACACCATGTAGCCGTGCGTGCGGGTTTGCGCTGCGGTGTTGACCACCGGGTCCAGGATGGCGAGGTCGACATAGGGCACGAACCGAAGCACGTTCTTACCCTGGCTACGGGCGATCCGAGGTGCGGCCAGTGTTGCGGCGGCCCCGCCTGCCACCTGCAGCAGGTGGCGTCGGTTGATGGTCATGAGTCCTCCGAGTTCTTTTTATGGTTCTGGCCGTCCGGCGTGACGTTCGGACGAGCGTTGTCTCGCGGTCATTTCTTCTTTTTGGCGACGCTCTTGCGCATGACCGGGGACATGACACGGTCGGAGATCGGAAAATCCCAGATCTCAGACTGCTCTGCAGTCCGATGTGCCTCCAGCAGGTCCGGGAGGCGGCCGAGATCGGAGATCGTCTGGCCCCGCAGGCCAAAGCCCTGCGCCATGTGGGCGAGGTTGCCGCGTCCGAATGTGGCGCCGTGGTCGCTCAGGCCATCGGCGCGCAACTTGTGGATTTCCGAGCCGAACGCGCCGTCGTTCAACACGCAGATGAGCATCTTCAGCCCGTGCCGGCGGATCGTCTCCAGCTCCTGCACATGCATCAGCAACCCGCCATCGCCGTCGATCAGCACGAGCGGCCGGCCCGGCCGGGCGGCGGCGAGCCCGGCCGCATAGCTCAGGCCATTGCCGATGGCGCCGAACTCGCGGATCGCGAGGAAATGGTCCGCCGACCGGCCGCGCATCTGTGCCGAGAAATACGAGCAGTGGCCGGAGGAATTGACGACCTCCCAGTCCTTCGGGATGACGGCATCGAGGGCGGCCATCACCGCGCGCGGATCGTGCACGCCGGGCTCGCTCGGGTCGTCGGCCAAGTCGGACGGCCCGGCCATGAGCGCACGCAGATCCTCCGCCGGCCAATCGCTCGACACAGGCTCGGAGCCGAGCGCCCGCAGCAATGCCTCCACGCCTTCGCGTGCATCGGCGCGAAGATGGAAGTCGGCGCCTTTGCGGCCCTGCCGCAATCCCTGCGGCTCGGGGTCGATCTGCAGCACGGTCGCATTCGGAAATAATGCCCCGCCATCGACGGTGTGATGCGTGAGGCTGGCACCGACCGCGATGACGAGGTCGGCTTGCTGGAATCGCTCCCGCGCCACGTGGTGGGAGAAACCACCGGCAACGCCGAGCGATCGCTCGTTGTGATCGAACAACCCGCGAACCGGGAGGGTCGATGCCAGCAGCGCGCCCGTTCGCTCGGCCAGTTGCTCACACGCGCCGCGTGCCTCCGAGCGCATGACGCCGCGCCCACCGACGATGACGATCCGCCGGGCGGCCGTGATGAGGTTTGCTGCCGTCTCGACGTAGCGCGGGTGCGCCGCCATCGGGCCGGTGTCGGGAATGAAATCGGTCGAAGGCGTGTAGTCGGTGCGCTCTATCGACTGCTGTTGTAGGTCGAGCGGGACGCCGAGCACCACGGATTGCCGCCGGGTGCGTGCGATATAGAAGGCGTCGCGGACATTGTTCAGGATCTGCACGGCGCTGCGACCGCCGATGTAGTGCGCGCCGGTTCCCGTCACCAAGGGCGCCTGGTCGATGTGTTGGTTGTACCAGGCGGCATGCATCGGGCTCTCGCCCGCGAACACCACGAGCGGGATGCGCGCCTGTGCCGCCGTCGCCAGCGCGGTCATGATCTGTGTCAGGCCTGGCCCGCAAGTGACCGAGGCCACGCCGACCTCGCCGGTGGCGGCGGCGTAGGCTGTCGCCATGGCGCAGGCGCAATGCTCGTGGCGCACATGGACCGAGCGGACGCCGCCGCTCTCCGACAGCGCCACCTCCCAATGCATGTTGCCGTCGCCGGTGAGCACGAACAGCGTCTGCGTGCCCTCGGCGCGAAAGGCGTCGGCGATGGCTTCGTAGATGGGGATGGTTGGCATTACGGCCTCCAGGGCAAATCCATCGCCGTCCTTCACGCTGCGGCTTATTGTTGGCGCATTCCCACACCTGGCTTCGTGCGTTGTCAACGTCACCGTAGGCCGCGAAAACCGGTTGCGGGACCGCGCGGTTTACGTTAGCGGCGCAGTCATGAAATCGGCACGGTCGGGCGCATCCGAAGCATTTGATAAGCTGTTCGCGGCCAACGAGGGTACGGGCATCGATGGCTGACCCGGCGTTGAGCTACGATGTCGTCGTGGTGGGCGGCGGCAATGCTGCGATCACGGCCGCTGTTACCGCGCGCGAGGCGGGCGCGACCGTGCTCGTGCTGGAACACGCACCCAAGCCCATGCGCGGCGGCAACAGCCGGCACACCCGCAACCTGCGCGCCATGCACACCGCCCCGACCTCGGTGCTGACGGACCAATATCTCGAGGACGAGTACTGGGACGACCTGCTGCGGGTCACCGGCGGCGAAACCGACGAGCACCTGGCCCGGTTGACCATCCGCGCGACCCAGGATGCACTGCCCTTCATGGCGCGCTGCGGCGTGCGGTTCCAGCCGTCGCTCACCGGCACGCTGAACCTGTCACGCACCAACGCGTTCTTCCTGGGCGGCGGCAAGGCGTTGCTCAACGCCTATTACGCCACCGCCGCCCGCCTGGGCATCGCCGTGCTGTACGACACGGAGGTGACCGATGTCGTCCTGGACGACGGCGCGGTCCGCAAGCTGACTGTGACGAGCAAGGGCTTTCCATTGGAGGTTCGCGCCAAGGTTGTGGTCGTGTCCTCCGGCGGCTTCCAGGCCAACATCGAATGGCTGAAGCAGGGCTGGGGCGACGCCGCCGAAAACTTCCTGATCCGCGGCACGCCGTATGCCAAGGGACGCGTGCTGAAAAGCCTGTTGGGGCAGGGCGTGGCGTCGGTCGGTGACCCGACGCAGTGTCACGCCGTCGCCATCGACGGCCGCTCGCCCAAGTTTGACGGCGGCATCGCGACCCGGCTGGACTGCGTGCCGTTCTCCGTGGTGGTGAACAAGCACGGCCAGCGCTTCTACGACGAGGGCCAGGATGTCTGGCCGAAGCGCTACGCCATCTGGGGCCGGCTGGTGGCGCAGCAGCCCGACCAGGTCGCCTACAGCATCATCGACAGCCGCAGCGAGCGGCTGTTCATGCCGTCCGTCTTCCCCGCCATCAAGGCCGGGTCGGTGGGTGAACTCGCGGCCAAGCTCGGCCTCGACCCGGCGGCGGTGGAGGGAACGGTCGCCGGCTTCAACGCCGCCTGCCAGCCCGGCGCGTTCGACAGCAGCAGGCTGGACGGCGTGCACACCGAGGGGTTGGACCCACCGAAAACCAACTGGGCGCGCCCGATCGCCGAGCCGCCGTTCATCGGCTATCCGCTGCGGCCCGGCATTACCTTCACCTATCTCGGCGTGAAGGTGAACGAGCGCGCGCAGGTGATCATGGACGATGGCCGGCCCACCGCGAACCTGTTCGCGTCCGGCGAGATCATGGCCGGCAGCATTCTCGGCAAGGGCTACCTGGCCGGGTTCGGCATGGCGATCGGCACCGTGTTCGGCCGCATCGCGGGACAGGAGGCAGCGAAGCGTGCAAACAATTGACCTGACCCGGCTCGATGGCGGACCAGTGGACGAGACGCCCGCGATGGTCGAGGCGCGGCGGGCCATGGAGGTGTGCAACGCCTGCCGCTTCTGCGAGGGCTTCTGCGCCGTGTTCCCCGCCATGGAGCTGCGGCGGGAGTTCGCGGCCGGCGACCTCAACTACCTCGCCAATCTCTGCCATTCGTGCCGCGGCTGCTACTATGCCTGCCAGTACGCCCCGCCGCATGAGTTCGGCATCAACGTACCGCGCGTGCTGGCGGAGGTGCGCGGCGAGAGCTACGCCCAATACGCCTGGCCCGGCCCGCTGGCGAAGTTGTACCAGCGCAACGGCCTGGTGATGTCGCTGGCCATGGCGGCCGGTGTTGGCGGCGTGCTGCTGTTGGCGATCGTGCTGCAATCGCATGCCGTGCTGTTCGCCCCGCAACCGGTCGTGCCGGGGCAGGGGTTCTACAACGTCGTCCCGTATGGTGCGATGGTGTGGGTCGCCTCCATCACCTTCCTGTTCTCGCTGCTGGCGCTGGGCATCGGGTTCGCGCGGTTCTGGACCGACATCGGCGGGCGGGCCGCCGAACTCACGCAGCCGCGGCCGTTATGGCAGGCGTTCCGGGATGCGGCGACGCTGCGCTACCTCGGCGGCGCCGGGCATGGTTGCAACGATCGCGACGAGAGTTTTTCCACGCACCGGCGCTGGTTGCACCACCTCATGGCGTCCGGGTTCCTGCTCTGCTTCGCCTCCACGTCGATGGGCACCGTCTACGACCACTTCCTCGGCTGGCCGGCGCCGTACCCGTTCTGGAGCGTGCCCGTGCTGCTCGGGACCGCGGGCGGGATCGGGTTGGTGCTGGGCACCGCCGGGCTGTTCTGGCTGAAGCTGGCGGGTGACCACGAGCCACAAGCCGCCAAGCTGCTGGGCGCGGATGCCGGCCTGCTTCTGCTGCTGATGTCGATCGGTGTGACCGGGCTGCTGCTGCTCTCGGTGCGCGCGACCGGGGCGATGGGCAGCGTGCTCGCCGTGCATCTTGGCCTGATCCTGGCGTTTTTCGTAACCATGCCGTACTCGAAATTCGTCCACGGGCTATATCGCAGCGGCGCCTTGATCCGCCACGCGATCGAGCGGCCACACACCTGACGCGCATCACTCCTCGGTCAGGTTGCGCACGACGCTCGCCAACAGCTCGAGCAAGGTTTGCCGTTGCGCTGCCGTCATACCGGCGCTCATGCGTTCCTCCTGCAACTCGGCTTTGGCCTTGAGGTCCACGACGACGCGCTTGCCCTTGGACGTCAGCCACACGGATTTGTAGCGCCGGTCGGCCGCCGAGGGTCGGCGCTCCACCAGCCCGTCCGCTTCCAGCCGGTCGATGATCGGAACCAGGCTCGATCGCTTCAGCGCGATCGCTTCGGCCAACCGGCTCTGTGGCTGCCCGGGATGGGTCTCGATGATTCCGAGCAGACCCAGGTAGCGGGGGGCGATCCCGTATTTGCCGAGACTGCCCTCGAACCGTCGGTAGGCCGCGATCTGGGCCAGCCGCAACTGGAAGCCGATTGTCTCCGTGAGCTTGCCCGGGGTGAGGCGCAGGTCCGGTCCCGTCTTCGTCGTCGTCATGACAGGGAGGTTACCCGACGGCTCCGGTCCCGTCTGCCCCGGTTGAAGCTGCTTGACAGCGCCCCATGCGGGGGGAGATTGTTCGACTACCAAACAGGTTTGCAAACCATCCGTCGAAGGCATGGCGAACATGTCCGCGGGGGTGAGGGGAAATCGTGGCCATCGAGGGCGACCGATCGATCTGGGCGGCCGATCCATTCGGCACCGAATTGCTGGAGCTGACGGTCGGCGACCTGCTCGACCAGCAGGCGGCGCGGTTTGCCGATCGGGAAGCGCTGGTCTGCGTCGATCCGGAGTTCGGCCTCGACGTGCGCTGGAGCTACGCCGCATTGCAGTCCCGCGTGGACCATCTGGCCCGGGCGCTGATCGGGCTCGGGCTGGTGGCCGGTGACCGCGTCGCCGTGCTTGCGCCGAACCTGCCGGAGTGGATCCTGCTGGAATACGCGTTGGCCAAGATCGGCGCCGTGCTGGTGACCGTGAACACCGCCTTCCGGCAGCACGAACTCGGCTACTTATTGCGGCAGGGGCGGGTGCGGGCGTTGGTCACGGTCGCGGAATTCCGCGGCAACCCCTATCTGCAAAGCGTGCACGCGCTCCAGCGGGAGGCGGCGCTGCCGGACCTGGAACACATCGTGCTGATCGGGAAGGCGGCGACCGGTGCGTTGCCGTTTGCCGAACTGCTCCGCCTCGGCGAGGCCGTGCCGCAGGAAGTCTTGCGCGCGCGGCAGGAAGCGGTGAAGCCGGGCGACGTCGTCCAGATCCAGTACACCAGCGGCACCACGGGGGCGCCGAAAGGCGTGATGCTGACCCATCGCGGCACGGTCAACAACGCCAACCTGATGGGGCTGCGCGCGGGTTGGACCGAGCACGACCGGCTGCTCGCCGTGATGCCGCTGTTCCACACCGCTGGCTGCGTCTGCAACGCGCTCGGCATGCTGGCGCGGGGCGGCACGCTGCTCGCGCTGGTGGTGTTCGAGCCCACAAAGGCGCTCGCGATGGTCACCGCCGAACGCGCGACCATCATGAATGGCGTTCCCACCATGTATCTCCGCTTGCTGGCCGAACCCGGCGTGCGGGAGGGCGCGTATGCCGGGTCGTCGCTGCGGATCGCATTCATGGGCGGCACCGCCATTCCGCCGGTCGTGCTGCAGGACATGAAGACCGCGTTCGGCGCCGACCCGATGGTGATCATGGGCATGACCGAGGCCAGCCCGCTGATCACCCAAACGCTGCCGGCCGACAGCTTCGACCTGTGCAGCACCACCGCCGGCATTCCCCTGCCGTTCACCGCCATCAAGGTGATCGACCCGGTGACCGGCGATGTGCTGCCCACCGGACAGGCGGGTGAACTTTGCATCCGCGGCTACGGCGTGACGCTGGGCTATTTCGACATGCCGGAGCGCACCGCCGAGGCGATCGATCCGGCCGGCTGGCTGCATAGCGGCGACCTCGCGACGCTCGACGCGCGTGGCTATCTGCGCATCGTCGGCCGGGCCAAGGACATGATCATCCGCGGCGGCGAGAACATCTATCCGGCGGAGATCGAGCACTTGCTGATGCAGCACCCGATGCTCGAGCAGGTGCAGGTGGTCGGCGTCCCCGATCCCGAGTTCGGCGAGGAGGCCTATGCCTTCATCGTCCTGCGAGACGGCGCCGCATTGACGGTGCCGGCGCTGCGGGAGCACTGCCGCGCCAGTTTCAGCCGCCACAAGGTGCCCCGCTACATGGAATTCGTCGAAGCGCTGCCGCAAACCGCCAGCGGCAAGATCAAGAAGTTCGAATTGCGCGAGGCGGCCCGGCGCAAGATTGCCGGCGCATGACCGAGCCGCATCTTCTCGTGGACATCCAAGCCGGCATCGCCCTGCTGACGCTGAACCGTCCGGAGGCCCGCAACGCCATCTCGCCCCAGATGGCGTGCCTACTGGCCGACGCCCTGGCCGAGGCGGCCGCCGACGATGCCGTGCGCGTCGTCGTGCTGACGGGCGCAGGAGACAAGGCGTTCTGCAGCGGCGGGGACCTCGCGCTGACACTGCCGCTGATGACCGGCGCGCGCGAGCCATCCGATGCGTGGGACCACCGCCTGCTGGACGACCCGGCGGTGATGGCGCGCTCCGCCATGCGGGAGTTCGCGTTCGACAAGCCGGTGGTGGCCGCGATCAACGGCGCCTGCCTGGCCGGCGGAATGGAGACGATGCTGGCCACCGACCTGCGCATCGCCGCCGATCACGCGCGCTTCGGCCTGCCCGAGGTGAAGCGCGCGCTGATCCCGTTCGCCGGCTCGCTGGTGCGGTTGCCGCGGCAGATCCCGTACTGCCAGGCGATGGAATTGCTGCTGCTCGGCGACATGGTGAGCGCCGCGGACGCGTTGCGGATGGGCCTGCTGAACCATGTGCTGCCGGGGCCGGAGGTGCTGCCGCGCGCGATGGAGATCGCCGGGCGCCTGGCCGCCAACGGTCCCGTGGCACTGCGCGAGATCAAGCGAACGGTCCGCGCCAGCAGCGGCGTGCCGCTGGAGGCGGGCTTCCGGCTGGAGGACGCGAGCAAGCGCGTGGTGATGGCGACGGCGGACGCGCGTGAGGGCCCGCTCGCCTTCATGCAAAAGCGCCCGGCGCGGTTCACCGGCACATAGTTTCGAAGGTGAGAGCATCAGAGTGCGATGGGTGAGGTTAATACCAACCCCGTAGACTCGCCGCCGTAGGGTGCAATCCGCTTGGAGGATTGCACCGTCACGTCGTGACGATCGGCGCGCTTGTCCGGTGCAATGCCAAAGCGCATTGCACTCTACGGGATGCGACGAGAGGGCGTAATTGGGGAGACGGCAATGATCGATCTGGACGGCAAAGTGGCGGTGGTGACCGGCAGCGGGCGGGGCATCGGCTTGGCGGCGGTGCGCGCGTTGGCGGCAGCCGGTGCCTCGGTCGTGGTGAACGACGTCGACCAACAAGCCGCCGACGCAGCCGTGGCGGCGATCGTCGCGGCTGGCGGCAAGGCAGTGGCCGCGGTCGCACCGATCGGCACGGCGGAGGCGGCCGATCTGTGCGTGGAGCGTGCGCTGTCCGCATTCGGCCGGCTGGATGCCATGTGCGCCAACGCGGGCATCCTGCGGGACCGGGTGTTGTGGAACACCACCGACGAGGATTTCGACGCGGTGATCGCGACGCATCTCCGCGGCACCTTCACCTGCGCGCGGGCGGCGATGCGGCACTTTCGCTCCCGGCCCGGCGGCGGCCGATTGATCCTGCTGGCTTCGATCGCCGGGCAGCGTGGCAATTTCGGCCAGACGGCCTATTCCGCGGCCAAGGCCGGGATCGCCGCCTATGCGCGCACCTGGTCGATGGAATGCGGCAAGGCCGGTGTTACCGTGAACGCCATCGTGCCGAACGCACTGACCCGTATGGTCGCGACCATCCCGATCTTCGCCGAAGCCGCCGCCGCCGCCGAACGCGGCGAGCCGATCCCGGCCAAGCTGCGGCACGGCATGGGCATGGGGACGGCCGAGGACGTGGCGCCGCTGTTCGTGTTCCTCGCATCGGACCAGTCGGCCGGGATCACCGGGCAGTGCATCGGCATCGGCGGCGACAAGCTCTCGCTGTGGGCGCATCCGCAGGAAATAGGCGCCGCCTATCGCGATGGCGGCTGGACCGCGGACAGCATCGCCGACGCCTGGGGCAACACGGTCGGGCAGGAGCCGCAAACGGTCGGCATCCAATTCGACGCCTGAACCAACCAAGGGAGAGATAAGCCATGAAGGCACTCAAACGCACACTACTCGCCGCGACGATGCTTGCCACGCTCGCCGCGCCCGTCATGGCGCAACCCGCGCCGCTGCGGATCGGGATGGAGGAGGATCTCAGCACCTCCATGTCGTCTGTCTACGGCAAGGGCGCCGTGGTGGCGGCGCAAATGGCCGTGGAGGATTTCGGCCCCGAGGTGATCGGCCGCAAGATCGAACTGTTGACCGGTGACGGGCAAAGCAAGCCGGACGTGGCCTCGGCCCTGGTGCGCGAATGGTTCGACACCAAGGACGTGCAGATGGTGACGGGCCTGTCCAACTCGGCGATCGGGCTGGCGGTGCAGGGCATGGCGCGCGACAAGAACCGCATCAGCATCATCACCGGGTCGGGCGCGCCGGAGATCACGGGGGCGCAGTGCTCGCCGAACGGACTGCACTGGGTGATCGACACCTACGCGATCGACCACGCCGTGCCGGCGCCGCTGCTGGCCCAGGGCGACAAAAGCTGGTTCCTGCTGTGGGTCGACATCACGCTCGGCAAGGCGTTGGTGCGCGACATCCTGCCGGTGCTGAAGGCCGGCGGCGGATCGGTCGTGGGGCAGACGTCGCATCCGCTGTTCGCGACCGACCTGTCGTCGCCGATCCTGGCCGCGCAGGCGTCCAAGGCGCAGGTGGTGGCGCTGATGGATGTCGGCGGCGACCTGGTGAACGCCGCCAAGCAGGCCAGCGAGTTCGGGCTGATCGCCGGCGGGCAGAAGCTGGCCGGGTTCTGGATGACGGTGACGGACGTGAAGGCGATCGGCCTGGACACGGCGGCCGGGATCTACTTCGCCGAAGCCTTCTACTGGGACCAGGACGACGCCGCGCGGGCGTGGTCCAAGCGATTCTACGACCGGGTCGGCGCCGAGCCGAACAGCTACCAGGCGGGCATTTACGGCGCCATCACCCACTATCTGAAGGCCGTGAAGGCCGCCGGCACCGCGGACCCTCAGGTCGTCATGGCCAAGATGCGCGAGCTGCCGGTGCAGGATTTCATGACGCCCGGCGGCGGCACCGTCCGGGTCGATGGACGGGTGATCCGCCCGATCCAAGTACTGCAGGTCAAGGCGCCGAAGGACAGCCACGGCCCGTGGGACCTGGCCCGCATCGTCACCACGATCCCCGGCGACCAGGCCTTCCGCCCACTGTCCGAGAGCGACTGCCCGCTGGTGAAGCACTGATGTTCCCGCTCAGCCCGGCCGAGGACACCGCGCGGCTGCCGGTCGCCGTGCTGAGCGGGTTCCTCGGCAGCGGCAAGACCACGCTGCTGAACCGGCTGCTGCAAGACCCGAGGATGGCCAACACCGCCGTCGCCATCAACGAGTTCGGCGCCGTGCCGCTGGACCAGCATTTGATCGACCACGGCGCCGACAAGACCGTGGTGATGGCCAATGGCTGCCTGTGCTGCAACCTGGCCGGCGACATGGAGGATGCGGTGATGCGCATCTTCAGCCGGCGGGAAAGCGGCGCCATCCCGCATTTCGACCGTATGATCGTGGAGCCGTCGGGGCTCGCAGACCCGGCGCCGATCGCCCAGGCCATCCTGCGCCAGCCCACGCTGTCCCGCGTCATGCGGCTGGAGACGATCATTACGGTGGTGGACGGCGTGTTCGGCCTGCGCCAGCTGGACCAGCACCCGGAAGCGCGCAAGCAGGCCGCGATCGGCGATTTGCGCCTGGTGTCGAAGGGGGATCTCGCGGACACGGCGGCCCTGGTGGCGCGGTTGCGGACCATCAACGCGGCCTCCCCGGTGCTCGACATCCGCCACGGCCAGGTCGACCCGGCGATGCTGTTCTCCGCTGCCTTCCTGCATCCGGACAGCCGGAGCTCCCCGATCGCCGATTGGCTGGACCGCCACCGGGACGCGCCGCCGCATGGCCACGATCATGGCGCGGAGGTGCAAGCCGTGTCGCTGCTGGCGGACGTGCCGTTGAATTGGCCGGCGTTCGACCGCTGGCTGCGAACCGTGCGGACCGGGCATGCCGCCGACCTGCTGCGGGTGAAGGGCATCCTGGCCGTGGCCGGCCGCGCCTGCCCCGTGGTGGTGCAGGGCGTGCATCACGTGCTGCATCCGCCGACGGAATTGCCCGATTGGCCGGACGCCGATCGCCGGTCCCGCCTGGTGCTGATCGTCCGCGGCCCTATTTTAGCGGCAGACATCGCCGCGAGTTGGCGCGCCGCCCTGCCCGAGCTGACAGAAGGAGTGCCCGCGTGAGAGCCATCGACGTCCACGTCCACCCCATGAACGCCGCCTACGTCGACGCCAGCATCCACTTCATGCCGGCGGCGCAGCGCATGTTCCCCGGCAAGTTCGAGGCCCGCCCCGACGAGCAGATCGCCGCCGATTTCCGCCGCGACGACGCGCTGGCGATCCCGATCGCGTGGGACGCGATGCACGGCGCCGCCGGGGCCGTGTTCACCAACGACGAGTTAGCCGCGCTGTGCGCGCGCTTCCCCGACGTGTTCCTGCCGGGCTGGGCGATGGTCGATCCCTGGCGCGGCCGCAACGGGCTCGAGGAGATTGAGCGCGCCATCAAGACGCTCGGGCTGATGGGGGTGAAATACCAGCCACCGGTGCAGGGCTTCTGCCCCGCCGACAAGCAGTTCGCGCCGATCTGGGACCTGCTGCAATCCCTTGGCGCCCCCGTGCTGATCCATTGCGGCACCACGGCGATCGGCGCCAACGAGCCGGGTGGGTTGGGCTTCAAGCTGGACCACGGCCGCCCCATCCACATCGACAGCATCGCCGCCGAGTTCCCCCGGCTGAACATCGTCGCCGCGCATCCCGGCTGGCCCTGGACGGAGGAGCTGATCGCCGTCGCCCTGCACAAGCGCAACGTGTCGATCGACATCTCCGGCTGGTCGCCGAAATACATGCCCGCCGCGCTGAAGCACGACATGCAGCGCCGCCTGCAGGACCGTGTGCTGTTCGGCTCCGACTATCCCGGCTGGAGCCCGGGGCAGTGCTGCGACGAATGGGAGATGGAGGGGTTTCGCGCAGGCGTCACCGACAAGCTGTTCGTGGCCAACGCGACCCGCATCCTCAATCTATCGGGCGCGATCGCGGCGGCCGAGGCAGCCCGGGAGCGCATCGCATGAAGACCCAGGTCGCCATCATCGGGGCCGGGCCGGCAGGGCTGATGCTCGGCGAATTGCTGACGCGTGCCGGAATCGACAACGTCATCGTGGAGCGGCAGTCGGGCGATTACGTGCTGGGCCGCATCCGCGCCGGCGTGCTGGAGCAAGGCACGGTCGACCTGCTGGAAGCGACCGGCGCGGGGGCGCGCATGCGGGCGGAGGGCATTCCGCACGCCGGCTTCACCCTATGCTTCGACGGCGACCCGCTTAGGATCGACCTTGCGGGGCTGACCGGTCGCTCCGTCATGGTTTACGGCCAGACCGAGGTCACACGGGACCTGATGGCGCAACGCGCTGCCTCCGGGGCCGAGACGCTGTACGAAGCGAAGGACGTGGCGCTGCACGACATCGGCGGCAGCCCCAGCGTCAGCCTGACCCGGGATGGCGTGCGCACCACGCTGGAATGCGACTTCATCGCCGGCTGCGACGGCTACCACGGCGTCTCCCGCGCCAGCGTGCCGGCGGATGCCATGCGCGTGTTCGAGCGTGTGTATCCGTTCGGCTGGTTGGGTGTGCTGGTGGACAAGCCCCCGGTCGCGCACGAGCTGATCTACGCGCACCACGAACGCGGCTTCGCGCTGTGTTCCATGCGTTCGGCGACGCGCAGCCGCTACTACCTGCAATGCCGCATGGACGAGCAGGTCGCCGAATGGCCGGACGACCGGTTCTACGCCGAGCTCGCCCGCCGCCTGCCGGCTGCCACCGCGGCCGACCTGCAGCCCGGCCCGTCGATCGAGAAGTCGATTGCGCCGTTGCGTTCGTTCGTGGTGGAGCCGCTGCGGTTCGGCCGCCTGTTCCTGGCCGGGGACGCGGCGCATATCGTGCCACCGACCGGCGCCAAGGGGCTGAACCTGGCGATCCACGACGTGCGGTATTTGTTCGACGCGTTCGCCGACCACTACCGTGCCGGGTCGAGTGCGGGGATCGACCATTACTCCAGCCGGGTGCTGGACCGCATCTGGCGCACGGAACGCTTCTCGTGGTCGATGACGTCGTTGCTGCACACGTTCCCGGATGCGGACGCGTTCACCCGTCGCATCCAGCGCGCCGAGTTCGACGCGCTCGCCGGATCGCGCATGCTGCAGACCGTGCTGGCCGAGAACTATATCGGCCAGGTCAACTAAGGCCAGATCCACCCCCTCATTGGCTTCTTCTCCCTCTCCCGTTTTTCACGGGAGAGGGCCGGGGTGAGGGCAGCTTGGGCAATAGCGACCGAGTGTGGGGCGGCAGTCGCACCCTCACCCCGGCCCTCTCCCGCCCGCGGGAGAGGGAGAAGAAAGCAAATTCTATTGCCCGGTCGTGCCTAGCTTTTCACCAGCGGGCACTTGCCGTCCGCCAGGGAGCGGAAGGCTTCCTCGGGCGGGATGGTGGCGAGGATCTTGTAGAAGTCCCAAGGCCCCGTGCTCTCCGCCGGGCTCTTGGTCTGGAACAAATAAACCGGATGCATCTTGCGGCCGTCGGCGCGGATGACGCCGGGTCCGTAGATCGGGTCGTCGGTCGGCATCGCCTTCATCGCCGCCACCACGGCCCGGCCATCCGACGGATCGGCCCCGGCCGCCACGGCCTTGATCAGGTGGGCGGTGGCCGAATACATGCCGGCCTGCATGTCGTTCGGCATCGCACCGTTCTTGGACCGCGTGGCATAGCGGCGGGAGAAGCTGCGCGTGCCCTCGTTCGTGTCCCAATAGAACGGCGTCACGCCCAGCACGCCCTGCGCGACGGTCAGGCCCACGCCCTTGGTGATGTTGATGTTGTAGATCGGGCCGCAAACCTGCATCGACTTGGTCAAGCCGAACTCCGCTGCCTGCTTCAACGACGTGGTGGTGTCGTCGCCGGAGTTGTTCAGCGCCAGCACCTGCGCGCCGGAGGCCTGGGCCTGCAACAGGAACGAACTGAAATCGGAGGTGGGAAACGGGGCCTTCACGCCGCCGATCACCTTGCCGCCGGCCGCGTTCACCGCCTCGGTGATGTTGCGGTCCAGGTCGGCGCCGAACACGTAATCCGCGGCCAGGGTGAACCAGGTCTTGCCGCCGCGCTGCACGATGGCGCGGCCCAGTGCGTGGCTCGTCTCCCACGTGTCGTAATCCCAGTGCAGCGTGTTGGGCGTGCAGGCAGATCCGGTCAGGTCGGCGGTCCCCGCGCCGGAGCCGATGAACACCTTGTTGCGCTCGGTCACGAACTGCGACACGGCGAGCGCGATGGCCGAATTAGGTACGTCCATCACGACATCCACACCGTCCTGGTCCAGCCAGCGGCGGGCGATGGTCATGCCGAGGTCCGGCTTGTTCTGATGGTCGCCCGAGACGACCTCGATCGGGACGTTGCCGGCATGGCCGCCCGCATCCTCCACCGCCATCTGCGTGGCCAGGACCGCACCCGGCCCCTGGTAGTCGGCGAACACGCCGTTCATGTCGTTCAGCACGCCGATCTTCAGCGTACGGTCGGCTGCCCGGCCTTTCCCGGCGAACGCGGATGCTGCGGCGGCGAGCAGGATGGTGCGGCGTTTCATGGCGGATCATTCCCCGTTTTTGCTTATTGTTTAGTCGTCGTGTTGGACCTTGGGACTACGCTTCTCCAGGAAGTCGGCCAGGCGCTGCTTCGCCTCCCCGTCGGACGCGGCGATGGCGGACATCAGGCTCTCGGTCAAGTAGCCGGTGGCCGGGTCCGCCGTGGCGATCCGTGGCAAGGCCTGCAGCACCGCGAAATTGGTCAACTTGGCGTTTCCGGCGATCCGGCCGGCCAGCTCGGTCGCCAGCGCCAAGCCTTGTCCCTCGGCGGGAAGATATTGCGACAGGCCGATCGCGCCCCCGTCGGCCGCACCGTAGGTACGTCCTGTCAGCATCATGTCCGCCATCCGCGCCACCCCGATCAGGCGGGGAATGCGAACCGAGCCGCCACCACCCACGAAGATGCCGCGCTGGCCCTCGGGCAGGGCGTAGAAGGTGCTGGGCTCGGCCACGCGAATATGGGTGGCGGCTGCCAGTTCCAGCCCCCCGCCGATCACCGCGCCGCGCAACACCGACACCACGGGCAGGTCGCCGCCCTCGAGCGCTGCGAAGGCGCGATGCCAAAGGCGGCTGTGGAACACGCCTTCCGCTGCGTCCTGCTCGCGGATGTCGGCCAGGTCCAGGCCGGCGCAGAAATGCGGGCCTTCGCCGTCCAACACCACCGCGCGCACGCCGGGCGGGGGGTCGGTGAAGAAGCGTCGCAGGCCCTCCACCATCTCCACGTTCATCGCGTTGCGCTTGGCCGGGCGGTTGAGCCGCAGCACCGCGACCGCATCCGACACGGTGCACGACAGGGACTCCGGCAGCCCGAACGCGTTCATCGTAATTCCTCCTGCAGCAGCCGTATGACGCACGGGTCCGCATCGTCATACAACCGTTGCACCATCGCCTGGCGGCCCGCGAGCAACTGCCGGGCGTTGATGCTGCCCTTGGCCGTCAGCTCCCCTGCCGTCATGGAGGGCGGATCCGCCAGCACCATCGCCCGCGCGATGCGGGTGGACGACGCCGTCCCCTGGCCCGCCAGCGCGCGCCCAACCAGCGCGTGCAGGCCGGGTGCGGTCAGGGCGCCCCGGTCCTCGGCCATCGCGAGGCCCAGCGCCTCCAGCGCTTTGGTGTCGGGGAAGATCAGCACGCCGAGCTCATCCCGGTCATGCCCGGTCAGCACGATATCGGCGGCGAAATCGGACACGCGGCCCAATACCGCGAGCCGCAGCGTGGTCGCCCGCACCCAGGTGCCGGTCGACAGCTTGAAATCCTCCGCCACGCGGCCGTCGAAGGCCAACCCGGCATTCGCATCCGCCGGGTCGATGAAGCGCACGGCGTCCCCAGTCAGCAGGAAACCCTCCGCGTCGAAGGCGTCCCGCGTCTTCTCCGGGTCGTTGAAATAGCCCGGCATGACGTTCGGCCCGGCGACGCGCAGCTCGCAGCGCCCGGCCGCGTCCGGCAGCAGCTTGAGCGTGACACCGGGCAGCGGCACGCCGACATTGCCGGGCCGCTCCACCGGCTGGTGCGTCTGCGTGGCGGCCGGGGCAGTTTCCGACATGCCCCAGGCGCCGAACATCAGCGGCACGCGCCCCGACTCCGCCCGCGCCATCGCCGCCAACTCGTCCCAGATCTCCCGCGTGACGGCGGCGGCGGCGTAGAAGATCAGCTCCAGTTCGGCGAAGTAGGCCCGTCGCAGAGCCGCATCCGATCGCATCGCGGCCACCAGCAGCGAGAAGCCGACCGGCACGTTGAAGGCGAGCGTGCCGGCGTGGTCATGGATGTTGCGGATCGTGTCCGCCACGCCCGCGCGGGTTGGCTTGCCGTGGTCGATGTACAGGCTCCCGCCATTGGCGAGCATCAGGTTGAAGTTGTGGCTGCCGCCGAACACGTGGTTCCACGGCAGCCAGTCCAGGATGCGGTGGGCCCGCTGCCGCAGCAGCGGCATGGCGGCCAGCATCTGCGCCTGGTTCACGCACATCATGTGCTGCGTCGTCAGCACGCCCTTGGGATTGCTGGTTGAGCCCGAGGTGAACAGGATCTTGGCGACCGTGTCGGGGCCGGTCGCCGCATGCACCGCATCCAGATCGACCCCGGCCGCTCCACGCAGCAACGCCGCGAACGGCGTGACGGGAACGCCGGCGCCTTCGGTGTCGCTGCAGACCAGTTCGGCCCCCGCCATGCACTCCAGCTGCAGCGCCGCCGCGTACGGGCCGGCCCGGTCGGCGAACACCAGATGCGGGCGGACGGTCTGGATCGCGTGGACCAGGCGGGGATGGGCGGCCGGCACCAGGGAATACTGCTCGGCCAACGGCACCAGCGGAATGCCGGCATACTGCGCCGCCAGGGCCAGCACGGCGTGGTCCACACCGGGCCCGGACAGCACGGCGATGGGCGCGCCGGCATTCAACCCGCGGCCCGCCAAGGCCGCCGCGACCTGGCGCACCTGCTGCAGCAACTCGCCGTAGGTCAACGCCCGCCAGCCTGCGCCGGAACGCTCGGCCACGAACACGCGGTCGGGGGTTTCGGCGGCCCAGCGGTGCACCCACTCACCCGTGGTGCGCGCGATCGGGCCCATGGGCACGTTGGAGCCGAGCAGGATGCTGCCGTCCGCCCGGTTTTGCCGCCAGGTGTCGTGTGCCACGCCGACCGGTTGGGTCATGGCAGGTCCGCCGCAGCGGCTTTCAGCTGCAACAGGGCGGTGAGCACGTGGTCGCGGTCGCGCAGCAGGGCCGCCGGGTCGTGCGGCGCCATTTCCGCCGCCACGCCAGCCGCGACTTGTGCGGACAGCGCCGGGTCGACCGTGACGGTGCCGAGGTCACGCCACATCGCCTCCGTCGCACCCCAGAGCGGCTTGCCGAACAGCGCGGCGATCCCGCCTTCGCCGCCGGACAGATGCAGGTTCAGGAACGGCCCCAGCAGCGCCCAGCGTAGCCCCGGCCCGTGGGCGATGGCGGCGTCCACGTCAGCCACGCTGGCGACCCCGGCCTGCACCAGGTTGAACGCCTCCTGCCAGAGCGCGGCTTGCAGGCGGTTGGCGACGTGGCCGCGGATTTCCTTGCGGAGCGCGATCGGGTGCTTGCCGCAGGCGCGGTAGAACGCCATCGCGCGATCCACGCTTTCGGGCGAAGTGCGCGTGCCGCCGCCCACTTCCACCAGGGGGATCAGATGCGGTGGGTTGAAGGGATGGCCGAGCACGACACGTTCGGGATGGCGCGCGCAGGCGCCCTGGAATTCGGTGACGGTGATGGTGGAGGTGCTGGTGGCCAGGATGGCGTCGGGTGGGGCGGCTGCATCCATGCGGCGGAACAGGTCCTGCTTGACGTCCAGCCGCTCGGGTCCGTTCTCCTGCACGAAGCCGGCGCCCGCCACGGCGTCCTCCAGCGTTGCGCAGAAGCGCAGGCGGTCCGGCGAGGCTCCCGCCGCGAGGCCGAGACGCTCCAGGGTGGGCCAGTGTGCGTCCACGGCGCGGCGCAAGGCGGCCTGGGCGTCCGGCGCCGGGTCGGTGGCAGCGACGTCGCGGCCGGACGCAAGGAATGCGGCGGCCCAGCTTGCGCCGATGACCCCCGTGCCGACGACGGCGACCGTCCCGGCAATGCCGCTATTCACGACGTGACCATGCCGTTCTATCCCCACCGGACTTCAGCTCGCGTGGGAGCTGTTTGACGGTCGAACATTCACGTCCCCCGTTGCGATGCTGTCAACAGGGTGGTTCGATTGCGTATAGTCTGTGAGCATCCTATCCGGTATTGATGCCGGGCCAAAGCCGGACGACGAGTGTGCAAAAGCTACCGCAAGATTTCCGAATTGGCTTCCTGGTGCACGATGTTTCGCGGATGCGCCGGACGCTGTTCGATCAGGCGATGAAGCCGCTCGGCATCACCCGGTCGCAATGGTGGGTCCTGAGCCAACTGTCCCGCCACTCCCGCAAAGGCATGCTGCAGACGGAGCTTGCGCGTGACCTGGACGTCGGCAAGGTGACGGTCGGCGGCCTGGTCGACCGGCTGGAGGCCGCGGGCTACGTCACCCGCACGCCCGACGCCCTGGATCGCCGGGCCAAACGCATCGTCATCACCGAGCAGGGGCGGGTGGTGCTGAAGCAGATGGTGTCGGTCGGCGAGCGGCTGAACGGGCTGATCCTGGACGGGCTTTCCCGCGCCGACGTCGAGCGGACGGAGGAGATCCTGTCGGCGATGAAGGACAATTTGCGGCGGTCGATCACCGATGCGACGGAGGCGGATCTGCCGGTCGGCGTGTTCGAGGAAGGCTAGTACGACTTAGGCAGGCCCAATACGCGCTCGGCCAGGAACGACAGGATCAACTGCTCGGTGACGGGCGCGATGCGGGTCAGGATTGCCTCCCGGAATAGCCGTTCCACCTGATATTCCCGCGCGTATCCCATACCGCCATGGGTGAGAACCGCCTGTGTCGCAGCGTTGAACGCAGCCCGGCCGGCGAGGAACTTGGCCATGTTGGCCTCCGCCCCGCAGGACTGGCCGTTGTCATACAGCCAGCCGGCCCGGAGCACCGACCAATAGGCGGATTCCAGGTACGCCCAGTTCTCCGCGAGCGGATGCTGGATGCCTTGGTTCTGGCCGATCGGGCGGCCGAACACCACGCGGTCCTTCGCGTACTGCGTGGCCCGGCGTAGCGCATCGCGCCCCACACCGATCGCCTCGCTGGCGACCAGGATGCGTTCGGGGTTCAAACTGTCGAGGATGTATTTGAACCCTTGGCCCTCCTCGCCGACCCGGTCCTCGTCCGGCACGAACAGATCGTCGATGAACACGGCATTCGAGTCGACGGCGTTGCGGCCCATCTTGTGGATGCGGCGCACCTCGACCTTCGTGCGGTCCAGGTCGGTGTAGAACAGCGTCATCCCGTCGGTGGGCTTCTTGCAGTCCTTCTTGGCCGTGGTGCGCGTCAGCAGCAGGATCTTGTGCGCAACCTGGCCGGTCGACGTCCACATCTTGCGACCCGTCACGCGGTAGCCGTCGTTCGTGCGCTTGGCGAACGTCTTCAGGCTGGTGGTGTCCAGCCCGGCATCCGGCTCGGTGACGCCGAAGCAGGCTTTTTCCTCGCCCCGGATCAGCGGCTTCAGCCAGCGCTCCTGCTGCTCGGGCGTGCCGTGCACCACGATGGCGTGCGGGCCGAACATGTTGATGTGGATGGCCGACGCCGCCGAGTAGCCGCCATTGGAGGACGTGGCGGCCTGCATCATCACCGCGGCCTCCGTCACGCCCAGGCCGGAGCCACCCAGGCGTTCCGGCATGGTCATACCCAGCCAGCCGCCCTCGGCCATGGCGGTGTAATATTCCTCCGGGAAGCGCATCTTCTCTTCGCATTCGGTCCAGTAATTATCGTCGAACGCGGAGCAGACTTTCCGCACGCCTTCGTCGATTGCGACCTGCTGTTCGGTGAACTGGAAGTCCATGACGATTTCCTCCCTAAAGCCTCGCCGCGATAACGGCCCACTCCGCAAGCAGCCCGTCGCGCAAGGCGGGCTCCGCGACCGACACCAGCGCCTCCGCGCGTTCATGCACGCTCAACCCGCGCAAATCCGCGGCGCCGTGTTCGGTGACCACCACATCGATGTCCGTGCGGCCCAGTGAGGCGATGCCGTCATCCAGGCGTGGCACGATGCGCGTGCGTGTGCCGCCGCTGTAGCTGGCGGGCAGGGCGACGATGCTCAACCCGCCCGGGGCCGAGCGGGCGGCGCGGGCGAAATCGGCGGCGCCACCCAGCCCGCTGATCGCCTGGCCGCCGGCAACCTCCAGATTGGCCTGGCCGAACAGATCCACCGACAAAGCCGAGTTCACCGCTCGCAGCTTGGGCAACGCCATCAAGGTGGCGGCCGCATGGGTTCGGTCGCAGCCGGCGACCACCACTCCCGCCAGACCGTGCAGGCGGGGGTACAGGGCGGGGGAGCCGACCCAAACGCAGCTCGTGGGTTGCATCGCCGGGTCGAGCGCGCCGGCCTCCCACAGATCGAGCGCAGAGTCCGACAGCATGCCGGAGTACAGACGCAGCCGGCGGCGGTCGTGCAGCAGGGCGAACAGCGCGTTCGGGACCTTGCCCAAACCGACCTGTACGGTGCAGCCATCGTCGATGAACCCGGCGATGAGCGTCGCAATCGCGATCGCCTGGGCGTTGGCTAGGCCTACGTCGTAGCCCTTGGGTGTGCAGTCGACCTCAGCCACCGCATCGAACGCGTCCAGCGGCAGAAAGGCCGAACCGGGCATGGCGGGCAGGCTGGGGTTCAGCAGCGCCACCGTCCGGCGGCTGCGCGCCTGCACCAGGGGTGTGAACTCCACCGCCGGCCCCAACGAGCAGTGTCCGTGCGCGTCTGGCGGTGCGACGTGAACGACGCAGGTATCGACCGGCGTGCTCTCGCCGATGTACCGAACGAAGCCGGAGTAAGACAGGGGTAAATGCCGGAACCGGCCGCTAGCCTGCGCTCGCTGCCAGGCGGGCTGCATGAACAGTCCGGTGACCACGGCGGACGCATCCAGCGAGTCCATGTCGAACGCGTTGATCCCCGGCACGAAGCTGTGCAGCAAGCGGAGGGAGCGCGTGCGCGCCGGGTCGCACCGCCACAGCTCGAGCAGCGGTGTCGGCTCCGCGGCCGAGCCGGGCATGAACACGGTCCGCCCCGGGACCAGGCTGTCCGCCAGTTCGGAAAGCGTCAGCGTGGGCGGCATCGCACCTAGCGGACCCGCCGCAGCACGGCCTCGGCTTGCTTCAGATGCGGCATGTCCAGCATCTTGCCATCCATGCCGACCGCGCCCGCTTCGGACGCCGCAAAGGCGGCCACCACGCGCTGCGCAAACGCCACCGCTTCGGCGGAGGGCACGAAGGTAGCGTTGATCACCGCCACCTGGTCCGGGTGGATCGCAATGCGGCCGGTGAAGCCCTCGCTGGCCGCGGCGATGCAGGATTTCTCCAGCCCGGCGCTGTCGCGGAAGTCGGCATACAGTGTCTCGACCGGCTGCACCCCGGCCGCCACTGCCGCCATCAAGCAAGCGGATCGGACCATGTGGTAGGTGAACGCCCAGCCGCCGGACGCGTCCTGATTGGTGCTGGCGCCCAATGCGGCGCTGAGGTCCTCGGCGCCCCAGGTCAGGCCATACAGGCGGGGCAGAGGCACGTTGGCAAAGTCGCCGAGGCGAAATGGTGCGCGCGCGGTTTCGGTGGCGACGGGCAGGATGGGGATGGCGGTGGCGATGCCGTCGCGGCGTTCCAGCGCCGATAGGTAATGGCTAAGCCGCTGCACATCCGCCGGGCCGTCGATCTTCGGCACCATGATGCCGTCCGGCCGGGCGCGCACGACGGCGGCCAGGTCGTCCAGCCCGGCCTCGTCCAGCGGGTTGATGCGGACCCAGAGCTGCGACGCCCGCTCGGCCGCCTGCAGGTACTCCGTCACCATCTGCCGCGCCACTGGTTTGCGCGCCGGGGCGACGGAGTCCTCCAGGTCCAGGATCAGCGCGTCCGACCCGGTGGTTGCGCCCTTCGCCAGCTTGCGTTCGCTATCGCCGGGAACGAACAGGAACGATCGTAGGGGAATCATGTCGGGCTCCGCTTCAGTTGCAGGCCGGAGCGCTTGCAGTGCGCCACCAGCTCGTTCCGCTGATTATAGGCGCGGTGCATGAACGTCACGATGCCGGCATTGGGCCGCGACTTGGAGGGGCGCAACTCCACCACTTCGGTCTCGATCCGTAGCGTGTCGCCGTGGAACACCGGCTTGGGGAAGCGCACCTCGTCCCAGCCGAGATTGGCCACCGCGGTGCCGAGCGTGGTGTCGCCGACGGAGATGCCGACCATCAGCCCCAGGGTGAACGCGCTGTTGACCAGGCGTTGGCCGTATTCGGTTTGGGTGCGGCAGTATTCCTCGTCCAGGTGCAGCATCGCCGGGTTGTGCGTCATGCACGAGAACCAGACGTTGTCCGCCTCGGTGATGGTGCGGCGGATCGGATGCTGGAACTGCTGGCCAACCGTGAGTTCGTCGAAATACAGACCGGACATGCCTGGACCTCCCTCGTTCGATGGCCGCTTGCTGCGGCTCTGCACCGAGACATAATTCGCTTGCCGATGGTAAGCTAGCGGTTTAATTATTTGCTGCCGCCGGACAGAGCGGAAACCGGCCGGGTCAACCGGCCAGCCCGCCGCAGGGACGGTGGCAGGAGGTTCGACGTGTCAGTGCTGGCGGCTCCGCCACCGACGCAGGATGTGGGCGAGACCCAGGCGGATCTGTTCGCCTGGGTCGCCGGGCTGTATCGCGGCGAGATCACCCGCTGCATCCAGACTGCGGGCGGCAATCGCTGCCAGTCCTGGGCGATCGACGTCCAAGCCGATGGCAAGACTCACGCCGTGTTTCTGCGCTACGCACCACCCCGGCCCGTGGGTGTCGAGCCCTACACCGTGCACCGCGAGGCGCAGGTTTATCGGGCCATCGATGGCGCCGGGTTGCGGGCGCCGCGGCTGCTGGCCGAGCATCCGCAGCATCAGGCGGTGCTGACGGAGCGGGCCGCTGGGATCGCCGAATTCCGCCACCTGAGCGACCCGGCCATGAAGCAGGCGATCGCCACCGAGTTCATGCAGACATTGGCTTCGCTGCACCGCGTGCCCGTGGATGGCGTGGTGCTGGATGGCGGCAGTTTCGGTCCCCGGATCGCCGATCACGTTCGCGCGGAGCTTCGCATCTGGCGCGCCATGTATGACGAAACCGGGAGCGCCGACCCGGTGATCGATCTCGCGTTCGGCTGGCTGGACGCGAACATGCCCGATCCGGATGGCGCCGTCGTGCTGGCCCATGGCGATGCCGGGCCGGGGAACTTCCTGTTCGAGCACGGGCACCTCACAGCGCTGATCGATTGGGAGTTGGCCCATCTCGGCGACCCCATGGAGGACCTGGCCTGGTACTCCATGCGCTGCGTGATGGAACCGGTGCCGGACTTCGGATCCTCCTTACGCGCCTACGAGCGTTTTGCCGAGGCTGCGATCGATCGCGCCCGGGTGCTGTATCACCGGGTGTTCGTGTCCACCCGGGTGCTGGTGATCCGGCACCGCAATGTCACCGGCGAGCCGGCGCACGCCTTGGTCAGCCTCGCTTTGAACCGCCGTCTGCTGATCGAGGCACTGGCGGACGCCGCCGGTATCACCCTCGCGGCGACCGTCCCGATCGAGGCGCCACCCACGCCGCAGACGCCGCTCTACGATCATGTGTTGGCCGATCTGCGCGACGTCGTGGTGGCGCGCAGCACCGACGGCCAGGTGATCGCGAAGGCGAAGAACGCGGCGAAGATCATCAAATACCTGCAGGCGCAGGACCGCTACGGCGCCGCCATCGCGGCCGCCGAACCGGACGCACCCAGTGCCGGCGCGAGCCTGGCCGAAACGCTGCAATACCATGCCGGCCGGGCCGCGCGTCAGGCGCAACTGGCGGCCACCGCCTCGGGCGGGATCGCCCACCGCCACTACCCCGCATTGTAACGGAGCCACCGATGGACTTCACCGCCCGGGATGACGGCTTCCACTTCGACGAGATGGGTGACCGCTGGTGGATGACCGAGACGAGCTGGTTCTCGTTCTGCCATCCCGCGCGCAAGTTGGGCGGCTGGCTCTACACCATGGCGCGGCCGAACATCGGCACCGTCGCCGGCGGTGCCTGGGTGTGGGACGATACCGCGCATCTGCCGTGGGACGTGCTGTACTCCGCCAACTACACCGCACTGCGCCTGCCGCGCGATCAGGACCTGACCGACATCGCGCTGCCCACCGGCGTCACCGTGAAAATGCTGGAGCCGGCGCGGCGCTACGCCCTGGGCTTCAAGGATGGCGAGCGCTGTACCATGGCGCTGGAATTCGCCGGCATCATGCCGCCACGCGCGCTGCGTAAGGACGGCTCGCCGTTCGGTGGCGCCAAGCATTTCGACCAGTTCGGCCGCGTGACCGGCGAGATCACCCTTCTGGGCGAGCGCATCGCCATCGACTGCCTGGCAACGCGCGATCGCTCGTGGGGCCCGCGGCCCGAGCACCGGCCGAAGAAGAGCGCCTACGTCACCGGCATCGCCACCGAGCGCGACGGCTTCCTGGCGGTGACGCGCTGGAACGGCGAGCGGGAGGAAATCGCCTACGGCTTCATGACCCGCGATGGCGAAACCGCCGACCTGGTCAGCGGCACACGCGTCGTGGAGCGCGACCCGGCGCAGGGCTGGGTCACCCGCATCACCATCGAGGGCACGGACGACCGCGGCCGCACCCTGCACGCCACCGGCACGCGGCTGAGCGGCATGATCATCAACCGCCACAGCTTCATCGACTCCAACGGGCTGATCGACTGGACCATCAACGGCCATGCCGGCCATGGCGAGGACCAGGACATGTGGCCGGTGCACGACTGGGCCGATTTCCGGCGCGCGGCGCGCTAGATGGCGCTTCCGTTGGATGGCGTCACCGTCATCGACCTCAGCCAGATCTATAACGGCCCCTACGCTACGTTCCTGATGGCGGGGGCCGGCGCCACCGTCATCAAGGTCGAGCCGCATGGCGGTGAGTCCCTGCGCCGCCGCGGCGTGGTGGGCGGTGCCGCGCTGCCGTTCGCCATGCTGAATGGCTGCAAGGACAGCATCCAACTCAACCTGAAGGCCGAGGCCGGGAAGGAGATCCTCCGCAACCTGGTGCGCGGCGCCGATGTGCTGGTGGAGAATTTTGCGCCGGGCGTCATGACGCGCCTGGGTCTGGGAGCCGACGCGCTGCAGGACATAAACCCGCGCCTGATCTACGCCCAGAGCAGCGGCTTCGGCAGCAGCGGCCCCTATCGCGACTACCCGGCGATGGACCTGACCGTGCAGGCCATGGCTGGCGTGATGAGCATCACCGGCTTTCCCGACCGCCCGCCGGTGAAGGCGGGCCCGGCGCTGTGCGACTTCTTCGCTGGCACTCACTTGTACGGCGCCATCGTCACCGCGCTGTACGAACGCGAAAAAACCGGCATCGGCCGCCAGGTGGAAGTGGCGATGCTCGATGCGGTCTACGCGTCGCTCTCCTCCAGCCTGGGGCTGCATTACGGCTCCGGCGGCGGCGTGCCGCAGCGCACCGGCAACCGCCACGGTGGGCTGGCCGAGGCACCGTACAACGTCTACCCGGCCAGCGACGGCTACATCGCCATCATCTGCGTGGGCGACGTGCACTGGCGCTCGCTGTTGGAGGCGATGGGCCGCTCCGACCTGGCCACCGATCCGCGGTTCGCCTCGCTGAAGGACCGGGTCGCGCATGTCGACGTGGTGGACGCGCTGGTCGGCGAGTGGACCGCGCCGCAGTCGAAGGAAGTGCTGTTCCGTCATCTGATGGCGCATCGCGTGCCCTGCGCCCCCGTGCGCGACCTGGCCGAGGTGGTGGCCGACCCGCATCTGCACGAGCGTGGCTTCTTGCAGCACCAGGACCATCCGGAACTGGGGCCGATCACCGTGCAGGGCTCGCCTCTCCGCTTCCACGGCGACGACGCGCGCCGGCTGGAACCGAGCCATGCTTTGGGCGCCGACACGGATGCGGTGCTGCGCGATAGGCTGCACCTAACCGCCTCGCAGATCGCGGCGCTACGGCAAGACAAGGTGGTCTGATGGCCGGGGTCGTGGGTATCGACGTCGGCGGTACGTTCACCGACCTGTTCTTCTCCAGCGACGGTGTGAGCGTCGACCGGGTGTTGAAAGTGCCCTCGGTTCCCGCCGACCCATCCCAGGGACTGATCGACGCGCTGACCGCTGCCGAGATCGAACCAGGCCAGATCGACCTGATCCTGCACGGCACCACGATCGCGACCAACGCGGTGATCGAGCGTACCGGCGCACGCTGCGCCCTGGTCACGTCGGCGGGGTTTCGCGACATCCTCGAGTTGGGCCGCCGCGACCGGCAGCGCATGTACGGGCTGACCGGCACGCACACGCCGCTGATCCCGCGCGCCGATCGGTGGGAGGTCGACGAACGCCTGGACCACACCGGTGCCGTACTGCGCCCGCTGGACGAAGACGCGATGGCGCGCTTGGCCGAAACCCTGCGCGGCTGCGATTTGGAGGCGGTGGTGATCGCCTTCCTGCACTCCTACGCCAACCCCGCCCACGAGGACCGCGCCCGCGAGATCCTGCTGGCCGCCAACCCGGCCTGGCAGGTCGTGACATCGTCCAGCGTGGTGCGTGAGTATTACGAGTTCGAGCGCACCAGCACCGCCGTCGTGCAAGGCTACCTGCAGCCGCTGGTTACGCGCTACGCGGCCAATGTGCAGTCCAAGCTGGCCGACCGGGGCTTCCGCAGCCAGACGCTGGTGATGCAGTCCAACGGCGGCCTGGTCCCGCTGGCGCAGCTGCCGGGCAGGGCGGCGAACATCGTGCGCTCCGGCCCGGCGGCGGGGGTGATGGCGGCGGCCCGGCTGGCGGCGGAGGCGGGGTTCGCCAACGTCATCACCGGCGACATGGGCGGCACCAGCTACGACGTGGCGGTGGTCGTCGGGGGCACCCCCGCGGTGGCCGAGATGACCGACCTGGATTTCCGCATCCCGCTGCGCTTGCCGATGATCGACGTGCACACGATCGGCGCCGGCGGCGGCTCCATCGCGTATCTGGACCGGGGCGGCATTCTGCAGGTGGGCCCGCGCTCCGCCGGCGCGGTGCCCGGCCCGGTCTGCTTCGGCCGCGGCGGCACCGAGCCGACCGTGACCGACGTGAACGCCGTGCTGGCCCGCATCAACGCCGACCAGCCGATTGGTCTGAAACACCTGGCCAGCCTCGATCTCCCCGCTGCCCGCGCCGCCATCGGCCGGTTGGGGGCTGAGTTGGGCCTGGGGGTCGAACAGACGGCCGAGGCGATCCTGACCGTCGTCAACCAGCGCATGGCCGGCCGCACGCGCCTGCTGTCGGTGGAGCAGGGCCACGATCCGCGCGACTTCGTGCTGGTCGTGTTCGGTGGCGCCGGGCCACTGCACGGCGCCGCGATCATGCGCGAGGTGGGGGTGCGCACCATGCTGATTCCGCCGCATCCCGGTGTGCTCTGCGCCCTGGGCTGCGCCATCGCCGATATCCGCTACGACATGTCCCAGACCGTCGAGCGCCGCACCGCCGACCTGCGCGGCGACGACATCGCCGCCATCCTCGCCGCGCAGGCCAAGGAGGCACGGGCCCGCCTGCAGGCCAGCGAAACACCCATTGCCGACACCGTGCTGAGCCACGCGGCCGAGATGTCCTATGCCGGCCAGATCCATACTTTGCGCGTGCCGATCGAGCCGGACTGGTCCCCCGCCCGCATGGCCGAGGCCTTCGCCGAGGTGTATCGCCGCGAGTACGGCAACACGCTCGGCGACATCCCCGCGATGGTGGTCAGCCTGAAGACCGTCATCCGCGGCGTGCGCACCGGCCAGCAGGCCCGTCCGCCGGCCGCGATGGACCCCATGCCCGCCTCGCCCTCCGCGATCCGGCCAGTGTATTTCGGTGCATGGCTGGACACGCCGGTGTTCCAGCGCGCCAGCCTGCGCCCCGGCCACACTTTCTCCGGCCCGGCGATCATCGAGCAGGCGGACACCACGAGCGTCATCGAACCCGGGATGACCGCCCGGGTCGACGCGTTCCACAACATCCTGGTGGAGATCGCATGATCGATCCGGTTACCCTCGCCGTGGTGCGCGGCGCGCTGGAACAGGTCGCCGACGAGATGGACCTGCACCTGATTCGTGCCGCCATCTCGCCGATCATCTCCGAGACCAACGATTGCGCCCACGGCATCTACGACCCGGTGTCCGGCGAGACGATCGCACAGGGGTCATACGGCCTGCCGCAATTCCTCGCCAACATGCAGTTCACCGTGCAGCGGGTGATCGCGGCGGCGGCGGACGAGGGTGGCTTCCAGGACGGCGATCTGTGGATGCTGAACGATCCGTATCTCAGCGGCACCCACCTGAACGACGTGATCCTGGTCTCGCCGGTGTTCGTGAACGGGCGGCTGTTCGCGCTGTTCGCCAACACCGGCCACTGGATGGACATGGGCGGCAGCGTGCCCGGCGGCTGGGCGCCCTCCGCGACCGAGATCCACCAGGAAGGCATCATCATCCCGCCGCTGAAGCTGTACGAGGCGGGGCGCTACAACGCCGCCCTGGTCCGGCTGATCACCGCCAACGTGCGCCTGCCGCGCCAGATCGAGGGCGACCTGGCGGCGATGGTCAACGTCTTCCATATCGGCCGCCGCGGGCTCGATGCGTTGGTGGCCAAATACGGCGAGGCCACGCTGCAGGCCTGCATCAACGAGATGATGGACCGGTCGGAGCGGCAGATGCGCTCCTACATCGCGGAGATCCCGGACGGGACCTACCGCGCGCTCGACTGGTTCGACAATGACGGCGTGCAGGATGCGCCGCTGCGCGTGGTGCTGTCGCTGACGGTGGCGGGCAGCGACCTGCATTTCGATTTCACCGGCACTGCCGGGGCGGCACGCGGGCCGATGAACATTTCTGATAGCACCACCAAATCCATGTGCCTGGTGGCGCTGAAGCACGTCTTCCCCGAGGTCCCGGTGAATGGCGGCGCGTTTCGCCCGGCACGGTTCACCATCCCGCCGCGGTCCATCCTGGCGGCGGAATATCCCTCGCCGGTGGGGGGCACCACGGATGTGACCCAGCGCGTGGTGGACGTGGTGTTCGCCAGCCTGGTGCAGGCGATCCCCGCGCTGGTGCCGGCCGCGCCGTTCGGCACCACGGGGGTCGCGACGCTCTCGGGGCGGGACGCGCGAACCGGCGGCTTCTTCGTGGCGGTATATCCCTATCCTGGCGGGTATGGGGCCAGCGCCGGGTCGGACGGCCTGGTCAACGGCACACCGCCGGGCTCGATGGCGAAGTTCATGTCGGTCGAGATGTCCGAGCACCGCTATCCGCTACGGTTCGACTACTACCGCATCCGCGAGGGCTCTGGCGGCGACGGCACGCGCCGGGGCGGCTGCGGCAGCGCGTATGGCATCACCGCCCTTAGCGACTGCGTGCTGAGCGTGCTGGGCGACCGCGTGGACCACCAGCCGCCGGGCGCGCAAGGCGGCGGGCCGGCCGCTGCCAACGAGGTGCGGATCACGACGGGCGGGCAGAGCTGGACGCCCCCCTTCCGGTCCAAGATCGAGCGCCATCCCTTGGCCGCTGGCGATAGCGTCCAGTTGGCCTCGCCTGGCGGCGGCGGCTTCGGCCCACCCACTGCACGCGACCTGGCGGCAATCACTGCCGATCTGGATGCCGGGTTGATCACCGCCGCCGTGGCCGAGCAGGTTTACGGCGCCGTCATTACCAGCACCGAGCCGGTTGGGGACCGGGCGCGCTACACACTCGACCGATCGGCTGCACGCCGGGCGGCAATGCCATGAGCGCCGAGTGGTTGGGCCTGGCCGGCAAGGTCTGCGCCGTGACGGGTGCCGGCGGCGGGATCGGCCGCGCCGTCGCACTGGGCTTGGCCGGTGCCGGTGCCCGGCTGGCGTTGCTGGACCGGGACGCGGCCGGGCTGGCCGAAACCGCCCACCTGGCACCGGGCGCCGTGGCCATTGCCTGCGACGTGTCCGACCCGGCCTCCGTCGCCGCGGCTGCCGAAACGAGCCTTGCGGCCCACGGCCCGTGCGACGTGCTGGTCAACAATGCCGGCCTGCTGCGCCCCGGGCCGTTGGAAACCTTGAGCCTCGCCGAGTGGAACGCCCTGCTGGCGGTGAACCTGACGGGCTACCTGCTCTGCGCCCAGGCGTTCGGCGCCCAGATGCGCACCGGCGGTAGTGGCGCGCTGGTCCACATCGCCTCCATCGCGGCGCACCACGCGACCGGCTTCGGCGGCGCGTACAGCGTGGCGAAGGCCGGGATCGTGATGCTGTCGCGCCAATTGGCGACCGAGTGGAGCGATGCCGGCATCCGCTCCAACGTCGTCAATCCCGGCATGATCCTGACCCCGCTCAGCGAGGCCTTCTACGCCGACCCGGCCGTCACCGCCGCCCGCAGCGCCGTCATCCCCGCCGGCCGCATCGGCCGCCCGGAGGACATCGCCGACGCCGTGCTATTCCTCGCCAGCAAGCGGGCGACCTACATCACCGGCGACGAGATCACCGTCGATGGCGGCTTCACGCGCGGCATCATGGGGCTGATACCCCGGCCAGGCTACGACCGTCCGTGAGAAATGCGGCCGTCATCGGCGCCGGTGCCGCCGGGCTGTCGGCGGCCAAGCACCTGATCGCAGCCGGGCTCGACGTAACGGTGTTCGAACTGGGGTCGCAGATCGGCGGCCTGTGGGTGTACGAGAACGACAACGGCCTCTCGCCCGCCTACCGCTCGTTGCATTTGAATTCCGAGAACCGGGTGACGGCGTATAAGGACTTTCCTTTCCCCGCCGGGTCGCCGCTGTACCCGGATCATGCGGAGGTCGCGGCCTATCTGCGCGCCTATGCCGACCAGTTCGGCGTGACCCCGCGCATCCGCTTCCGATCCGAGGTCGCCTCGCTGGCCCGGGATGGCGATGGCTGGCAGGTGACGCTGGCCGGCGGCTGGACCGGGCGGTTCGACTGCGCCGTAGTCGCCAGCGGGCATCAGGGCGTGCCGAAGCATCCGCCATTCGCCGGGTCGTTCGCCGGCCAGTACCTGCACTCCCACACGTACCGCGAGCCCGAGCCATTTCGTGGCAAGCGCGTGCTGGTGGTGGGCGTCGGCAACAGTGCGTGCGACATCGCGGCCGATCTGGCGCCGGTCGCGACGTCGACGACCATCGCCGCGCGCTCGCCGGTGCTGATGATGCCGCGCATGTTCGCGGGCGTGCCGACGTCGCGCATCCTCGGCCGGATCGAGAAGCCGTGGATGCCCTGGGGGCTGCGCCGCCGCATCCGGGAGGTGATCTCCCGCCTGGCACACGGCCGGATGGAACAGTGGGGCTTCACCACCCCGACCAAGCGCACCCACCCGGCCGGCCACCATCTGCTGATGTCGCAATTCGTCTGGGGCCGGGTCTGCGCCAAGCCCGGCGTGGCCGCGGTGGAGGGCCAGACCGTCACCTTCACCGATGGCAGCCGCGCCGAGTTCGACGCGATGATCGGCGCCACCGGCTACGCGGTCGAGCTACCGTTCCTCGACGCCGCCACGTCGCCGGTGGACGGCCACTGGCTGGACCTGTTCCACCGCGTGGTGCGCCCCGGCTTTCCGCATCTCTATTTCGTTGGCTTCTTCAACGTCACCGGCGGCGGCAACATTCGCATGATGGACGACCAGGCGGACTGGGTCGCCGCAATCGAGACGGGGCGCGCCACGCTCCCGTCCGACCCGGTGATGCGCGCCGCCATCGCGTCCGAGCGCCGCACCATCACGCGGCTCTATCCGGACAGCCCGCGCTACGGCCTGGAACTGGATCCGCGCGACTACCGCCGTGCCCTCGCCGCCACCCGCAACAAGGACCATGTCACCGGAAAATAATGCGCTTGCGAACGGTATTGCGGCTGCTAGTCTCGCGACAACCGATCGCGGCGGCGACGCGCGACGATCGCGGCGGACCAAAAAGGCGCCGGCTATTGGGGGGCTAAAGATGCTGACAAGGCGCGGCTTCGCTGCACTGACCACAAGCCTGATCACGGTGACGAGCCGTGCCCGCGCCGCGGCGCCGCTGCGGATTGGCGCGGTCAATCCGTATTCCGGTCCGATGGCGCTGTATGGCGACGAAACGACGCGCGGATACGAACTCGCGGCCGACGCCGCGAACGCCAAGGGCGGCGTGCTCGGCCGGCAGATCCAGATCGTCCGCGCCAGTGCCACCACCGCCCAAGAAGGCATCGCCGCGGTCGAGCAACTGGTCGGGCGCGACAATGTCGATCTGCTGACCGGGACCTACACGAGCGCCATCTCCCAGGCCGGCAGCGAGGCGGCGCTGAACAATGGCAAGCTGTATTGGGAAACCTGTGCCCTGGCCCGCGACCTGACCGATCGCGGGCTGCCCAACTATGCCCGCACCGGCCCCGACAGCGACAGTTTTGCGCAACGCTCGGTAGAGGGCGCGGTCTCGCTCGTCGCGCCGAAGCTGGGCAAGGCGCCGAAGGATCTGAAGATCTGGATCGAGTACGAGGACTCGGTCTACGGCACGTCCATCGCCACCGAGCAGCAGAAGCTGCTGAAGGCGGCCGGCGTGACGCAGGTGATGGCGGGCAGCCACAGCGCCCGCGCGCTCGACCTGACGGATTCGATACTGCACGCCAAGAACTTCGGGCCGGATCTTTGGCTCAGCACAGCCTATGTGGCCGACCACAACCTGCTGCTGCGCACGGCGCGCGAGCAGTCGTTCAAGCCGGCGGCGATGATGCTGGTCGGCACCGGGGACACGCAGGAGACGGTCGACGCGGTGGGCAAGGAGTTCCTGGACGGCATCCTGCTCGCGGCCTACCCGCGCGCCGATATCGGTGACAAGTACGGGCCCGGTGCGAAGGAGTTCCTGGCCGCCTACCGAGCCAAGTACAGCCGCGACCCGATCGCACCGCAATCGCTGGGGAGCTATGTCGGGACCCAGATGCTGTTCGATTGCCTCGCGTCTGCCGGGTCGACCGACTACGAGAAGGTCATCGCCGCCGCGGCCAAAATGGACAAGCCATTCGGCAGCTACGCCACCGGCTACGGCGTGAAGTTCGACAAGACGATGCAGAACACGCGCGCCTTGCCGCTGATCGCACAATGGCAGGCCGGCCAGGTGGTCGCGGTGTTCCCCGAGGAGGCGATGGCCGCCGGAGCCAAGCTGCTGCCCCTCGCGCGCGCCTGACCCGGCGGCCCGGCGATGCAGGGTCTGCTCAACATCATCGTGGTCGGTATCCTGCTGGGCGGCATCTACGCCCTGGTCAGTGTCGGGCTGAACCTGATTTTCGGCGTGATCCGCGTGGTGAACTTCGCCCAGGGCGAGTTCGTGATGCTGGGCATGTACGGCGCCTATGCCGCCTATACCGTGTTCGGCATCGGGCCGTACTGGGCGGTGCTGCTGGTCGTGCCGGCGTTGTTCGTGCTGGGTGCGCTGGTGCAGCGTCTGATCTTGTCGCGGCTGCGGTCCGAGCCGGTGATGCAGATCTTCGCCACCTTCGGCCTGTTGCTGCTGCTGCAGAACCTGGTGCTCGCGGCCACCGGGGGGGCCGGCTACACCGTGCAAACGGAAGCGGCAACGATCAACATCGCGCTGGGGCCGGTGCGCGTGGGCATTGTACGGATCATCATCCTGCTGGCCGCGACGGCGGTGGCCGCCGGGCTCGGGGCGTTTCTGCAGCGGTCGATGCTGGGGCGGGCGATCCGCGCGGTGGCGCAGGACAGCCGGGCCGCCACGCTGATGGGCGTGAACGTCGAACGCATCTACATGATCAGCTTCGGCCTTGGGGCGGCGCTGGCCGGGTTGGCGGGGTGCCTGTTGGCGCCGCTGTACAGCCTGTCGCCGCAGATCGGGCTCGACTTCATCCTGCCGGCCTTCGCGGTCGTCGTGCTGGGCGGGTTGGGCAGCGTGAAAGGCGCCTATGTCGGCGGCTTCATCGTCGGCATGACCGAGACGTTGGCCGGTTACTATATAGACCCGTCGCTGCGGCATGCCGTGCTGTTCGCGGTGTTCATCGTCGTGCTGGTCGTCAAGCCGTCCGGGCTGTTCGGACAGATCGGCGCGGAAGAGGTCGGGTTGCGTGGACAAGCCTAGTGCCGCGCTGCTGGCGGCGGCGCCAGTGCGCGCGCCACCTCGGGCGGCAGCGCCGCGCATTCGCACCTTCACCCAGGAACTGCCTTTGCTGGCGCTCGTGGTCGGGCTGGGATGCCTGCTGACCTATGCGCTATCCGGCGACAATTTCTCGCTGAACATCCTGGCGACCACGTTCCTGTTCGCGGGGCTCGCCAGTGCCTGGAACCTGATCGGCGGCTATGGCGGCCAGTTCTCGCTCGGCCATAGCGTGTTCTTCGCCGTCGGCGCCTGGACCACGGCCGACCTGTACTTGAAACTGGGCATCACCCCGTGGCTGGGCCTGATCCCGGCGGCGCTGCTGGCGACCGCCGTCGCCAGCCTGATATCGTGGCCGGTGTTCCGCCTGCGCGGGCCGTTCTTCGCAATCGCCACGATGGCCTCGACCGAGGTGGCGCTGGCACTGGGCAACTACTTCACGTCGGTCACCGGGGGCACACGCGGCCTGTCGGTCCCATTCCGGCTGGGCGCCGCGAACATGATCTTCCGCGACCGGCTCTCCGGCGTGGCGCTGATGCTCGCCTTCGCCACACTCTGCCTGCTGGTCGTGCTCGCCGTGACCCGCTCGCGCCTGGGCTACTACTTGCAAGCGGTGCGCGATAACGAGCAGGCGTCCAAGGCCTCCGGCATCGACGTCACGCGCACCAAATTGGCGGGCATGGCGATCAGCGCCGCGCTGACCGGGATCGGCGGCGGTTTGTTCATGATGAGCGTCCGCGTCGCCGATCCGGCGGCCCTGCTGTCGCTGTTCGACTTCGGCATCAAGTTTGCCCTTATCGCGCTGATCGGCGGGCTCGGCACCGTGTATGGCCCGGTGCTGGGCGCGTTGCTGGTGATCCCGCTGGAGAACTGGTTGCGCGCCACGCTCGGCGGGATGGCGCCGGGCCTGTCGGTGGCGGTGCTGGGCGCGGTGCTGATCCTGGCTGCGCTGTTCCTGAAGCAGGGCCTGGTCGGCGCGCTGAAGCAGGTGGCCCGGCGTGCCGGATGGCGGCGATGACCGGGGCACTGCGCGTGCAGGGTGTGTCCAAGCGCTTCGGCGGCTTGCTGGCGGTGGACGACGTCAGCTTCGACGTGGCGCCCGGCGAGATCGTCAGCATCATCGGCCCCAACGGCGCCGGCAAGACCACGTTGTTCAACCTGCTGACCGGGCAATTGGCGCCGTCCAGCGGAACCGTGTCGCTGGATGGCCAGGATGTCGGCGCCATGCCGCCCAATCGCCGCGCCATGATCGGCTTCGGCCGCACCTTCCAGATCTCGCAGACGCTGACCTCGCTCACCACGCTGGAAAACGCCATGGTTGGAGCGTTCCTGCATCATCGCTGCCTGCCGGAAGCGGCGCGCCGGGCCGCTGCGGTGCTGGAACTGGTCGGCCTGGGTCCGCGCGCCGGTGTGCAGGCCGGTGTGCTGACCTTGAGCGAACGCCGCCGGCTGGAAGTGGCGCGCGCCCTGGCGTTGGACCCCAAGATCCTGTTGCTGGACGAGGTGATGGCCGGGCTGAACCCGACCGAGATCCAGGACGTGGCGAGCCTGGTGCAAACGCTGAACCGGCAAGGCCACACCTTCCTGGTGATCGAGCACAATTTGAAAGTCGTGCGCCAGTTCTCCAACCGGGTGATCGTGCTCGAGCGCGGCGCCAAGCTCGCCGAGGGTAGTGCCGACGACGTTCTCGCCAACCCGGCCGTGGTCGCCGCCTATATCGGCGCGGGACGTCGGCAATGATGCTGGAGGTCACCGGCATTACCGCGGGCTACGGCGATGCGACCGTGCTGTGGGACGTTGGCATAACGGTCGAGCAGGGCGAGATCGTGTCCGTCGTGGGGGCGAACGGCGCCGGCAAGTCCACCCTGCTTTCGGTGATCACCGGGCTATTGCGGCCGCGCTCGGGCAGCGTGCAGTTTCGCGGCAACGACATCACCCGTCGCGGCGCCCATCACCTTCCCGCCGACGGCCTTGCCCTGGTGCCCGAGGGCGGCCGGCTGTTCCCCTTCATGACAGTGGAGGAGAACCTGCAGCTCGGCGCCTATTCCAGCCGCGCCCAATTGGCGGCCCGGCTGGACGAGGCGATGACGCTGTTCCCCGTGCTGCGGGACCGCCGCACGCAGATGGCTGGCAAGCTGTCCGGCGGCGAGCGGCAGATGTGCGCCATCGCCCGCGCCCTGATGTGCGGCCCGTCGCTGCTGATGCTGGACGAACCCTCCGTCGGCCTGTCGCCGCTGATGGTGGAGCGCGTGTTCGACATCGTCGAGCAATTGGCCCGCGAGCGCGGCCTGACCGTCGTGTTGGTGGAGCAGAACGTGACCGAGGCGCTGCTGGTGAGCGACCGCGCTTACATCCTGGACCACGGCCGCATGACCCAAGGTGGTCCGGCCGCGGCGCTGCGCGAAGATAGCCTGATCCGTGAAACTTACATGGGGTTGTGAGCATGGCCGATGTCGTGATCGTGGGCGCCGGGTTGGCCGGGCTTTATATGTTGCACCAACTGCGCGCCAAGGGCCTATCGGCCCGGGTGTTCGAGGCCGGGTCGGGCGTAGGCGGTACCTGGTATTGGAACCGCTATCCCGGCGCGCGCTGCGACGTGCAGAGTCTTGAATACTCCTACTCGTTCTCCGACGCGCTGCAGCAGGAGTGGGAGTGGAGCGAGCGCTACGCCACCCAGCCGGAAATCCTGCGCTATGTGAACCACGTCGCGGACCGGTTCGATCTGCGCCGTGACATCACCTTCAACGCCCGCGTCACCCGGATGAGCTTCGACGAGGACGCGGCCGAGTGGACCGTTTGCACCGACACGGGCGAGGAGGTCAGGGCCCAGTTCTGCATCATGGCGTCCGGCTGCCTGTCCGCCGCCCGCGCGCCGGAGATCGAGGGCTTGGCGTCGTTCGCAGGCCGCATCTATCACACCGGACAATGGCCGCACGAGCCGGTGGATTTTACCGGGCAGCGCGTCGGCCTGATCGGCACCGGGTCGTCCGGCATCCAGACCACGCCGGTGGTGGCCGCGCAGGCGGACCAATTGGTGGTGTTCCAGCGCACGCCCAATTTCAGCATCCCCGCGCGCAACGGCACTGACGATGCCGATACGATCCAGGCCTGGAAGGCCCGCTATCCCGAACTGCGGGACCGCGCGCGCGAAACCCCGGCGGGCATCCTGTATGATTATACCGACACCAAGGCCAACCAGGTCCCGGAGGCCGAACGCACCGCGCATTACGAGCAGCGTTGGGCGCGGGGCGGCACCAACTTCATGCGGTCCTACATCGACCTGCTGGCGGACAAGCGCGCCAACGACACCGCCGCGGACTTCGTGCGCGAGAAAATCCGCTCGATCGTGAAGGACCCGGCGACCGCCGCGATGCTGACGCCGCACAACCACCCGATCGGCACCAAGCGCATCTGCGTCGACGATCTGTACTACCACACCTTCAACCGCAACAACGTCCGCCTGGTGGACAGCCGCGCGACGCCGATCGAGGCGATCACCCCGACCGGGGTCAAGACCAGCACGGAGGACTTCGCCTTCGACAGCCTGATCCTCGCCACCGGGTTCGACGCGATGACAGGCCCGCTGCTGCGAATCGACATCACCGGGCGGAACGGCGAGCGCCTGGCCGATGCGTGGCAGGCTGGGCCGCGGACGTATTTGGGGCTGATGGTGGCCGGCTTCCCCAATCTGTTCACGATCACCGGGCCGGGCAGCCCATCGGTGCTGACCAACATGATCGTGAGCATCGAGCAGCATGTCGACTGGATTGCCGAGTGCCTGGCGCATCTGCGGGCAAGCGGGGTCTCCATCATGGAAGCGGAACTGTCCGCCCAGGACGAATGGGTCGACCACGTGAACGAGGTCGCGGACCGCACGCTGTTTCCGCAGGCGAACAGCTGGTACATGGGCGCCAACGTGCCGGGCAAGCCGCGCGTGTTCATGCCCTATGTCGGCGGCTTCGGGAACTATCGGCGGCGCTGCGCGGAGATTGCGGCGGAGGGCTATAGCGGCTTCCGCCTATCCGCCCCCAATTCCGCCCACGCCCGCGCCGTATCCGCAGCCTAAGAGGACATCGGGGCGGCACGAACCTAGCTCGGCCGCGTTACCACCTCGCGGCCGGTTTCGACCCATAATATTGCCGACCGTCTGCGGTGTTGCCTCGCGGCACCGTCGCCGCGTAACGCTCTCGAGGAGGTTCCCTTGGCAAAGCTTCAACTTTCCGTCGCTGTCGGCGATTACGACCGGATCCGTCCCCTCGTCGACGGCGCGGTGGCAATCGATGCGGTCGACCCGCAATACATGCTGCTGGATCCGGAGGAAATCTTCTTTCGCGCCTTCCGCCATGCCGATTTCGACATCTGCGAACTGTCGATGAGCAGCTACAGCGTCAAGACCGCCGCCGGGAACTGCCCCTACATCGCCGTGCCGATTTTTCCGTCGCGCGCGTTCCGCCACACCTCCGTCTACGTCCGCACCGACCGCATCCGCGAGCCGGCGGATTTGAGGGGCAAGCGGGTCGGCGTTCCGGAATACCAACTCACCGCCAATGTCTGGGTTAGGATGTTCCTTGAGGAGGACTACGGAATCCGTCCGTCGGATGTGACCTGGGTGCGGGGCGGCTACGAGGACCCGGGCCGGGTGGAGAAGATCGACCTGAACCTGCCATCCGATGTCCAGGTGGAAAGCGTGGCACCGGGCGAGACGATCTCCGGCCTGCTGGCCTCGGGCGGGATCGATGCGGTGATCGGGCCGCGCGCGCCGTCTTGCTTCGATCGCGGTCACCCCGATGTCGGCTACCTGTTCGCCGATCCGATGCAGGCCGGGCAGGACTGGTATCGGCGGACGGGAATGTTCCCCATCATGCACACGCTCGGGATCCGCAAGACCTTGGCGGAGAAGCACCCTTGGCTGCCGGCCGCCGTGGTCAAGGCGTTCGAACGGTCCAAGGCGGTGGCGCTGGCCAAGCTGGGCGACACCTCTGCCACCAAGGTCACGTTGCCCTTCGTCGAGGAGCAATTGCGCGCCGCTCGCACCTTGATGGGGCCGGATTTCTGGTCCTACGGGCTGGAGCCAAACCGGATGGTGCTGCAGCGCTTTCTGAAGCAGCACCACGCGGAGGGACTGTCATCGCGGCTCCTGCAGCCGGAAGAGTTGTTCCACCCGGCGTCGATCGAGACGCACAAGATCTGACGTCAGGGCCGGAGATACGTCCAGCCCTGCTCCTGCAATTCGCTGAGCCGGACGACTCCGGACGGTACTATGCCGGCTTCGGGCACGATCTTGATCTCCTTGCCTTCCGATCGGCTGGCGGCCCGTAGCGAATTCGCGCAGGCGGAGAACACCAGAGTTGGATATTGCGCGTGCATCGCAGCCAGCCTCGGCTTGACGGGCGAGATGTCGTCGCGAAGCATCTTCAGGCCGCTGCCGAACGCAACCAGTTCGATCGTTAGCTTCTCGCCCCGGCCTTGGTAGTACGAATACATACTGCCGATGTTGTTCAGTACCTGGTTCATCAGGTCGTCATCGCCATCGTCGACCTGGAAAGCGACGCGGTGTTCTCTCGGGGCGGTTTGGGCGTGGGCCGGCGCGCAAACCGCGAGTGCGGCGAAGCCTCCAAGCAAGATACGGCGGTGCATGGCGAGTCTCCCCTTGTGCTGTCGGCCCACTCCTAGGACGCAATTGGGTGGAATTGCTCAAAACGTCTACCACCTCGGCGATTTACCTGGTCGTCGGCAAGCTCCGCCGCCCGCGCTGTGTCATCCTCGCGCCGCATCGCGAGTGAAGGCGAATGTAGGGTGGGCTGCTACAGCCCACCAGCCGCAGTAAGATGGTGGGCTGTAGCAGCCCACCCTACGAAGCCGGCGACGGCTATTCGTTCATGTAGGCGCGGAAGGCTTCTGCGTGGTCGGGATGCCAGCGGGAGAGGGCAGGGCGGTTCTGGATGATGTCCTCGGCCGCCCAGCGGATACGCTTCTCGTCCTGGGCGCGCGTGGTGTCGTTATCGGGGCACAGGATGTAGAAATCGTTGCGCTTCAAAGCCGGCAGCATGAAGTCGATCACCTGCTCCGGCGACCAGGCACCCGGCGGCTGCGTGTCGGTGCGGACGCGGGTGAAGCCGGTGAAGGTGAAGCCGGGGATCAGCAGGTGGGCGCTGACCGCCGTGCCCAGGAGGTCGTGCGCCAACGCCTCCGTCAGGACCTTCACACCCGCCTTGCTGACGTTGTAGGCGGTATTGCCCGGCGGCGTGGTGATGCCTTGTTTCGACCCGGTGTTGATGATCAGCGCCGGCTGCCCGGCCTCAACCATCGCCGGGGTGAAGACCTGCAGGCCGTTGATCACGCCCCACAGATTGGTCTCCAGGATGCGCCGCCACACTTCCGGCCCGGCCGCGAGCGGGCTATGGGCCTCGCGCCCGGCATTGTTCATCAGCACGGCGACATGGCCCCAGCGCTGCAGCGCGGCGTCGCGCAAAGCGGCCACCTGCGCCGGGTCGCTGACGTCGGTGGGCATGGCCAACACATCGGCGCCGCCAGCGGTCAGGGCGGCGGCTTCGCGCTCGAGGGCGGCCGTGTCCACATCGGCCATGCACACAGCCATGCCGAGCGCCGCGAACCGCTGGGCGGCGGCAAGGCCGATGCCGCTGGCGGCCCCGGTGATGACGGCCGCGCGGCCAGGGAGGAGGGCGGGATGGGTCATGGAACGATGCCTCGGAGGTTTGGAGCGAACGGGATTTGCCGGTGAACAGCGGCCGGCTTGCTAGGGAAAGCCCGCTTCTACGGGACGCCAGAGGGCAGCGCAGGTTGCTTTCAGCGCCTCTAATTTAGTAAGTTGCATGATGATATCTTCTGTGTTACCTCGAAATCATGAACGCGCTCGCCCCCGCCAGCCTGGCCCCGCAACCCGACCTCGTGCCCGAGTCCATCGCGATGAGTCCGCGCACCCGGCAGTTGCTGCACGGGCGGATCATCCCGACGCTGCTGCATCTCGCCTGGCCGAACGTGCTGGTGATGATGGCGCAGGCTTCGACCGGGCTGATCGAGACCTGGTGGGTGTCCCATCTCGGGATCGATGCGCTGACGGGGATGGCGCTGGTGTTCCCGGGCTACCTGATGATGACGATGCTGTCGGCCGGTGCGCTGGGTGGCGGCATCTCGTCGGCGATCGCGCGCGCGTTGGGGGCCGGGCGGCGGCTTGAGGGCGATGCGCTGGTGCTGCATGCGCTGGTGATCAACGGCGCGCTCGGCCTGGCGATGTCGGTGCTGTTCCTGGTGTTTGGGCGGCAGATCTACAGCGCGATGGGCGGGCAGGGGGCCTCGCTGGATGCGGCGCTGGCTTATTCCAACGTGGTGTTCGCCGGCAATATCCTGATCTGGACGATGAACGCTTTCGCCAGCGTGATCCGCGGGACGGGCAACATGCTGGTGCCATCGATCGCGATCTGCATCGGCGTGGTGCTATTGGTGCCGTTGTCGCCGCTGCTGATCTTCGGCTTCGGCCCGATCCCGGCGATGGGCATCGCCGGCGGCGGGATGGCGGTGGTGCTGACGACCGGGCTGATGCTGCTGATCCTGGCCTGGTATGTGATGTCCGGGCGCTGCGTGGTGCGGCTGCAGCGCGCCCGGCTCACCTGGCACCTCACGGCCGACATCCTGCGGGTGGGCGGGATCGGGGCGGTCAACACGCTGAACACGACGCTGACCATGGCGGCGGTGACGGCGCTGGTGGGGGCGGCGGCCGGGCCGGATGCGGTGGCCGGGTTCGGCACCGGCGCGCGGCTCGAGTATCTGCTGATCCCGCTGGTGTTCGGGTTGGGTGCGCCGCTGGTGGCCTTGGTCGGCACCAATATCGGCGCCGGACAGCGGCGGCGGGCGTTGCGCATCGCACTCACCGGCGGCGCGCTGTCGTTCGTGCTGACGGAGGCGATCGGGCTGGCCGCGGCGATCTGGCCGGTGTCGTGGCTGAATTTGTTCGGTAACGATCCACGCATGCTCGCCAGCGGCACGGCGTATCTGCACTGCGTAGGACCGACCTACGGCTTCTTCGGCCTCGGGCTGTCGCTTTATTTCGCGTCGCAGGGGGCTGGCCGGCTCGGTTGGCCGTTGCTGGCCGGGCTGCTGCGGGCAGTGGTTGCCATCGGCGGAGGCTGGGCCGCCTTTGCGCTCACTGGCTCGCTGACCTGGACCTTCGCGGTGCTGGGCGTGGCGCTCGTCTGCTACGGCGTGATGATGGGCACCGCCGTCGCCTCCGGCGTATGGTTCCGGCACGCGTCGACGTAGCGTGCGCTTCAGCCCACCATTGCCGCCCGGCGTTGCGATGATGGGCTGAAGCCCAACTACTTAGGCAACGACGCGTGTAGCCAGCGCACCAGCGTCACCGAATCGAATACCGCCAGCCCAGTTGCCGCCCGCACCGCGTCGGCGTAGGGCGGCATGTTCGTGCACTCCAGCACGATCGCGCCGACCTCCGGATGCGCCGAGACGAGCGCGCGGGCGGCGTCCACCACGTCCGCTTCGGCTGCGTCCGTGTCCAGATCGTTCCGTTCCGCTTGGATCAGTACCGCGAACAGCTCGCGGCCACCGTCGCAGCCGGTGATCGGGGTGTCGTCCGGTGCGCCGGCCGCGCGGAGATGGGCGGGGGTCAGGCTGCCGGCCGATATGGTGACCACGCCGACGCGCTTGCCCGGCGGCAGTGTCGCCTGCACCCACGGCACCTGCATCAGCGCACTGGTTGCGACGGGCACGCCGACATGGGCCGCCAATTCGCGCTGGAACAACGACAAGAAACCACAATTGGTGGTAATTGCCGCGCAGCCATGGGCCACCAGGTCCGCCGCGGCGTCCAGAAACGGCTGCAGCAAACCCTCGGCCCGGTGCAGCACCACCCGTTCCGGACTGGCGCCGCGGACGACGCGGTATTGGACGGGGAAGGGCCAGGTGAGCGCGTTGCCCATATCGCCGGGAACGCGTGCAAAGCGGGCGTCGAGCATCAGAATGCCGATGGTCGCGCCGTAGACCGCTTGTCCGCCACGCGCGATGGGCATGCTTGTGCTCTCCCTCGATGACGGAAAGCTGCCCGATCGCGATCGGGCGTGGAAGCCCCGCCTGGTTGGCCCGAAGCCGGACGCCGCCAGGCGGGGAGAGGCCGTGTTAGCTATGCCGTCCGCCAGCAGTGGTGGTCTGCGCGATGGCAGTCGGCGATGCGGAGCGAACCTGTGCGTAGGATGGCATGCCGTTGGTAAACCCGCGCGGCAGCCCATTCAGGCTCTGGACGGTGCCCTGGGCCCCGTTGGAGGGCGCCAGCGCCTCCGCCTGGGTGGGTGTCAGGACCTGACCGGGAATCTTCATCGGATACGGATCGTCGAGGCCGCCCGGGGCTTGCTTGAAACTCTGCATGCTGGTGGTTACGCCGGGGGCGCGGAATGGGAACGGATCGCCGGCGCCCTCGCCGGCATAGGCGGCGTGGGCGCCCAGCGCGAGGGCGATCGTGGCGACGATAAGGGAGGACTTCATGACGGCGGCTCCTAGGTGGCCCGCTTGTGCGGGACCGATTACTCGGCAGAAACCGCCGGCGCCGAAAACGGGGGGGCGGCTTGCTGCGAGGCGGAAACTAGGAGTGGCAGCACCGGGCCAGAACGCACTCATCGGGCATGATTCTTATGATCGCCCGTATGAAGTCAGTGGCATGACGCTGCGGCTTTGCTTGTCACTCCCGCGCGCTCGGGGGATGCTGCTTCCAGCCACATACGGGGAACGCGCATGTCATACCCATTCACCGCGGACGACCTGGAGGCGCTGGCCGTCTGGGACACGCCCACGATCTGCAACGGGCTCGAGCTCATCGTGCCGGAACGCCGGGCGATCGGCTTCACCACCGCCTCGATGGTGGCCGCGGTGCCGGAGGGCAAGCCGATGGTGGGGCTCGCCCGCGTCGGCTTCATCCGCGCCAAGGAGCCGCCGCGCGCCCCCGTGGCGGACCGGCTGGATTGGTTCGATTACGTCGCCGGGGCCATCATGCCCACCATCGTCGTGCTGCAGGATCTGGATGACGAGCCCGGCTACGGCGCCTGGTGGGGCGAGGTGCATTCGAACGTGCACAAGGCGCTGGGCTCGCTGGGCTGTGTCACCAATGGCTCGTTCCGCGACACGGCGATGCTGGCGCCCGGCTTCCAGATCGTCGGCGGCAAGGTGGGGCCGAGCCACGCGCACGTGCACATGGTCAGCTTCGGCCAGCCGGTGAACGTGTTCGGCATGAACTGCGCCCATGACGACGTGATCCATGCCGACGCGCACGGCGCCGTCGTGATCCCGGCCGATGCGGTGAGAAAGCTGCCGGACGCGATCGACCTGATCGCCCGCCGCGAAAAGGTCATCCTCGACATCTGCGCCGACCCGGAATTTACGCCCGCCAAGCTGCGTGCCGCCGTCTTGAAGTCGGGGGAAATACACTGAGCGTCCTGCTGGTCAAATCCGGCGGCGAGGCGGCCGTGCCCGAATGGCAGGACCATTTCGCCGAACTGGCGCCGCATCTGCGCGTCCACTGGTGGCACGACCCGGCGGTCAGCCCGGACGAGGTTCACTATGTGCTGCCGTGGGAGCCGGAGCCGGGCCGGCTGGCCACCCTGCCGAACCTGCGCCTGATCCTGTCGCCCGCGGTCGGCGTCGACCACATCACCCGCGACCCGGCCTGGCCCGCCCATCTGCCGCTGGTGCGGATGGGCGGCGAGGAACCGGCGCAGCGCATGGGCGAGTTCGTCAGCCTCGCCTGCCTGTCGCTGCTGCGGAACTGGCGCGCCGTGACGCTGGACCAGGCGGCCCGGCGATGGCGGTCGTGGGAGGCGGAACGCTGCGCCCCGGACGTGACCGTGGGCGTGATGGGCCTGGGCAATCTCGGCGCCCGGTCTGCCACCATGCTGGCCGGGCTCGGCTTCAACGTCGTCGGCTGGGCGCGCTCCGCGAAATCGCTGCCGGGGGTGGAGTGCTACGCCGGGGATGCGGAGCGCGATGCGTTCCTGCGGCGGTCGGACATCCTGGTGTGCCTGCTGCCGGACACGCCCGAGACGCGCGGCGCTATTTGCGCAGAGACGATCGCGCTGCTGCCCCGGGGCGCCGCCGTGGTGAATGTCGCCCGCGGCGGCCACGTGGTGTGGGACGATTTGGTCGCGGCGCTGGACACCGGGCAGCTGAGCGGTGCCGTGCTGGACGTGTTCGCCGAGGAACCGCTACCGGCGGCGCATCCCGCCTGGGTGCATCCGTTGGTGACCGTGACCCCTCACGTCGCCAGCATGGCCAGCCGCCGCGCGCGCTCCCGCTACGTGGCCGACGCGATCCGCCGGTTCGAGGCGGGAGAGGCGTTGCCCAACGTGTACGACCCGGTGCGCGGGTATTGAGGCTGAGAGCCCCCTTCCCCTTGAGGGAGGGGTTTGGGGAAGGCGTGGCCACGCCCCCGCGTCAGGTCGGTGTGTGGCTTACCCCTCACCCCGGCCCTCTCCCACAAGGGGAGAGGGAGAAGAAGCGCGGCAGAGTTCAACCGCGTGGCCTCGGGTCGGCAGCCGGATGACGACCCGGTGGGCAGTCGGCAGGCTGGTGAGCAACGTCAGCGCTACATCTTCGAACGTGCGGCCCTCGATGGTGGCTTCCAATCGGCCCTCGATGCGGGCGGCAGCCAGTGCCACCTGTTCGCGCCATACATCCAGGTCGACGCTGTCGTGCGTCCAGACCTCGGCCGTAAGGCTGTGGCCGTGCAAAACGCCATCGGTGCCGAGATGGGCGATCTCCAGCGGGACGGTGGCGGCGCGGGTGAACATCATGGGATGTCCCAGGTCTTGTGCGCCTGGATGTTCAATCGCCAGGCCGGGTGTGCTGCGCAATAGGCCGCAGCCGCAGCGGTGTGGGCGGCGACGTCCGGGCCGTCCATTGGCGAGAGCCAGCGTTCGCGCGTCTCAAACCCGTCGAACAGCTCCGGTTCGACGCCGGCTTGCGGATACACCAGCTTCAACTCGTCGGCGGCTCGCAGCACGATCGGCGCGCCGGCCTTGGGGCTGACGCACAGCCAGTTGACCCGGCCTGGCAGCGTCTGGGTGCCGTTGGTCTCGACCGCGATCCAGAAGCCGCGCGCGTGCAACGCGTCGAGCAACGCCGGGTCGGCTTGCAGCAAGGGCTCGCCGCCGGTCAGCACCGTGCGCCGATGGCCCTGCCCGGCGGGCCAAAGTGCGGCCACGGCGTCGGCCAGCGCGTCGGCGGAGCGGTATTTCTCGCCGCCGACGAAATCGGTGTCGCAGAACCGGCAGGTCGCGGTGGCGCGGTCCTCCTCGCGGCCGGACCACAGATTGCAGCCGGCAAAGCGCAGGAACACGCAGGTGCGGCCGAGATTGGCACCCTCGCCTTGCTGGGTCAGAAAGATGCTTTTGACGGTGTAGGCCAACGATTGCTCCGGTCGTGAGGGCGCCTGGCCCGCCATCTGGCTTGACCGCTGACGTGTCCAGGGCGGAAAGTCCAGGCCTCTCGATGGAGTTCAGCCATGAACATTCAAACCGCGCCACGTGCGCTCGGCAGTATGTCGTCTGAAGAGTGGCAGATCCGCTGCGACCTGGCCGCTCTGTATCGGTTGGTGGCGCACCACCGCATGACCGACTGGATCTACACCCATTTGTCCGCCCGTATCCCCGGGCCGGAGCATCACTTTCTGATCAACCAGTATGGGGTGCTGTTCGACGAGATGCGCGCCTCCGACCTGGTGAAGATCGACCTGGACGGCAACATCATCGAGGAATCGCACCACGCCGGCATGTCGCCGCGCAAGGTGAATGCCGCCGGGTTCTGCATCCACTCCGCCATCCACATGGCCAGGCCCGACCTGATTTGCGTGGTGCACACCCACACCGCGGCCGGCATTGCCATCTCTGCCCAGAAGCGCGGATTGCTGCCGATGAGCCAGCACGCGCTGCGGTTCTACGGCAAGATGTCGTACCACGGCTACGAGGGCATCGCCCTGGACCTGGATGAGCGGGACCGCCTGGTGCACGACCTGGGCGAGAACCGCGCGATGATCCTGCGCAACCACGGCCTGCTGGTCGGCGGGCGGACCATCCCCGAGGCCTGGAGCGACCTGTATTACCTCGAGCGCGCCTGCCAGGCCCAGGTGGCCGCCGGCGACGGCGAACTGATCCTGCCGCCCGAGGAGGTGCGTCTGCACACGGCGGCGCAGTTCTCCCACGAGGGCACGCTGGCTCATTGCGAGTGGGCCTGGGAATCCGCGCTGCGCCAGATCGAGGGTGGCAAGACGGATTATCGCACCTGAGTCTTCTGATGGGTGCCCCGGCGGGTGCTATCCCGGCCGGGGCGTCGTTTCCGCAGCCCGCATTGAGTGTGCCGCGTCGCTGGGAGTGGCTTTTGGCCGCTGCCGTGGCGCTCGGCTGCATCCTGTTCGGCGTGTCGACGCTCAAACCAGCGAACCTGGCCGCGTACGACCAGCCGCTCTATCTCGGTATCGCCAGCGACCTGCAGCAGACCGGCACCTACACCAACGGCCGCTGGGGCGAGGCCGGCAAGCCGGGCGCCTACACCGCCCCGCTCTATCCTGCGCTGATCGCGGCGGTGGCGTCGCTCGATCCGCGGCTGGCCACGGCGGCGGCGTGCGTGCGGGTGGCGGAGTGGCAGGCGATCCCGTCCTGCCCCGGTTCGCTGGGCTTGCTGGTACCGCTGCAGATCGTGCTGATGGCGGGGACGCTGCTGCTGGTTTGGCGGTCGACGCTGGCCATCGGCGGCCCGCGCTCGGCGGCGTGGTGTGCGCTGCTGGCAGCCGGGCTGGGGACGACGGAATATGCCGTCTATGCCCGCACGGCGATGACGGAGGCGCTCAGCCTGCCGCTGGCGGCGCTGAGCGGCTTGCTGCTGGTGCTGCTGGTGCGCCGGGCCCGGGTGGTGACGGCGATCGGCCTGGGCGTCTGCCTCGGGCTGCTGACGCTGGCGCGCCCGGAGTATCTGTATCTCGCAATCATGATCGGGCTGGCCGGTGCGGTGATCGCGGTGTGGCAGCGCCGGCTGGGGCTGGCGATGCTTGGGGCGTGCCTGCTGGCAGGGGCCACGATGGCGCCCTGGTCGGTGCGCAACGAGCGCCTGTTCGGCACCGCCGCTCCCACGTCGGGATATGCCGGCTTCATCCTGGCGCAGCGCATGGCGTATGACGCGATGACGCCGGCCGAGTGGACCGCCCAATGGCTGTACGCGCTGCCCGGCTTCGGCCCGGCGGCGGCGCGGATCGTGTTCCCGGACGCCGTGGCCCGGCTCGGCTGGCAGGACCGGCCCGACACGTTCTACATGGTCGGCAACACGACCATGGTGCAGGAGTTGGCGGCCAATGCCCCGAACCCGGCGGACCAGGTGGGCTATTTGCTCCATACCTACGTCTGGCCGCACCCGTTTCGCTTCGCCGCCGTGACGGTGGTGATGGCGTGGAAGTCACTGTGGGTGCGCAAGTATTTTAGCCTGGTGGCGGTGCCGTTCTTCGCGGTGATGGTGTGGCAGGCCGTTCGGCGGCGGGACCGGCTGCGGCTCGCCTTCGTGCTGCCGCCGCTGTTCGTGCTGGCGCTGCATGCCGCAACCACCGTCGCCACGCCCCGCTACAGCCTGATGCTGGTGCCCGCCTACGCCGCCGCGTTTGGTCTTGCAGCCGGGCCATGGCTCGAGCGCCGGGTGCTGCGCCGATGACCGCCCTGTTGCAGATCGAGGGCCTGCGGACCGAATTCCCCGGCGAGCGCACCCCCTTCGCCGCCGTGGATGGCGTCAGTCTCGCGGTGGATCGCGGCAAGACGCTCGGCATCGTGGGCGAAAGCGGCTGTGGCAAGTCGATGCTGTCGCTATCGGTGATGCGGCTGGTGCCACCGCCGGGTCGGATCGCGGCCGGACGGGTGCTGTTCGGCGGCCAGGACGTGCTGGGCCTTCCCCCAGCCGCGATGCGGGCCGTGCGCGGCAAGAAGATCGCGATGATCTTCCAGGAGCCGATGACCAGCCTGAACCCGGCCTACACCGTCGGCGACCAGATCGAGGAGGCGATGCGGGCCCACGAGCGCGGCGCCCGCAACCTGCGCCAGCGCGCCGCGGCGGCGCTGGACCGGGTGCGCATCCCGGCCCCCGACCGGCGGCTGGACGAATATCCGCACCAGATGTCCGGCGGCATGCGCCAGCGCATCATGATCGCGATGGCACTGTCCTGCGCGCCCGACCTGGTGATCGCCGACGAACCGACTACGGCGCTGGACGTGACGGTGCAGGCGCAGATTCTGGATTTGCTGCGCGACCTGCAGCGGGAGACGGGGATGGCGATCGTGCTGATCACCCACGATCTGGGCGTGGTGGCGGAGATGGCCGACGACGTGGCCGTGATGTACGCGGGCCGCGTGGTCGAGCATGCTCCCGCGGCGGCGCTGTTTGACGATCCGCAGCATCCCTACACGCTCGGCCTGCTCGGCAGCGTCCCGCGGCTGGAACAATCGCGCGACCGCCTGCTGGCCATCGAGGGCACCGTGCCCTCGGCCGGCCGGTTGCCGCCGGGTTGCCGCTTCCATCCGCGTTGCGTGTTCGGCGCGTCCAAGTGCATGGAGGCGCAGCCGCCGTTGTTGCCGATGTCGCCGGGGCACGAGGCCGCCTGTATCCGCGCGCCGGTGGAGCTTTTGGCGGCATGAGTGCCAGCGTCACCCCTCCCCCAACCCCCTCCCTCACGGGGAGGGGGCTTTCTACTCCCTCTCCCCTTGAGGGAGAGGGCCGGGGTGAGGGGGCGGCCGCCCCACTCCTCCAAGCCACCGACCTCAAAAAACACTTTCGCACCCGCTCCGGCCTGGTCCGCGCGGTAGACGGCGTCTCCCTCACTCTGGGCAAAGGCGAGACCCTCGCCCTCGTCGGCGAAAGCGGTTGCGGCAAGTCCACCACCGCCCGCCTCGTGCTCCGCCTGATCGAGCCCACCTCCGGCAGCGTCCAGTTCGAGGGGCGGGACATCACCGCCATCCCCGCCGGCGAATTGCGCCGCCTGCGCCGGCGGATGCAGATCGTATTCCAGGATCCGTTCGCCTCGCTCAACCCGCGCATGACCGTGGGCGACACGCTGGACGAGCCGCTGCAGATCCACGGCTACGGCAGCGCCGCACGCCGCCGCGAACGCGTGGACGAGCTGCTGAACCTGGTCGGCCTGACCCCCGAGCACGCCCGCCGCTTCCCGCACGAATTCTCCGGCGGCCAGCGCCAGCGCGTCGGCATCGCCCGCGCCTTGGCGCTGGAGCCCGCGCTGGTCGTGTGCGACGAGCCGGTGTCCGCGCTGGATGTTTCGGTGCAAGCTCAGGTGGTGAACCTGCTGAGCGACCTGCAGAAGCGCCTCGGCCTGTCTTACCTGTTCATCGCGCACGATTTGGCCGTGGTGAAGCACGTGGCGACCCGGGTGGCGGTCATGTATCTCGGCCGCATTGTCGAGACCGCCTCGCGCGACGAGTTGTTCGCCCGCCCGCTGCATCCGTACACCCGCGCGTTACTCTCCGCGATCCCGCGCCCCGACCCGGCGCAGAAGCTGGCGCGGCAGGTGCCCGGCGGAGACGTCCCCAGCCCGCTCAACCCGCCGCCGGGCTGCCATTTCCACACACGCTGCCCATTCGCGACGGACAAATGCAGGGTGGACAGTCCGCCGTTGCGCGCCATCGCGCCGGGCCATTGGTCGGCCTGCCACTATGCCGAGGAACTGCCCCCGTTCGAGACGGCAATCGCCCGGCCGATCGCGCCGAATGCGGCCAAGCGGATGGCGCTGTATGCCGAGCGCCGAGGCGAAGCGGCCTAGCGCGAACGTGCCAACCTGCTGGGGGGGTGGCGAGCGATAAGGCGACGCACCGCCTCGAGTGCAAACCCGTCCTCCACCCGCGGCGCACAGTAGATCGCGGGCGAGCAGGCCGCATGTGGATACAGCGCAGCATGTTCCGCCGCGTTCTGGAACATCGCGCGGCTGTCATCGTCAACGAAGCTCTCCGACGCCGCACCTTCGGCCAGGATGACGTCGTGGGTGTCGAGTTCGATGTGGATGTAGTCCACCTGGCCCGGCGTGGTCTGCACGATCGAACTGCCGTTCACCAAGGCTTGAGCGGGGATGAGTACCCCGTCCAGATACATCGCGTGCCGGGGCGAGACGAACAGGTCCCGCGCCGGGATCCCCGTTCCGAGCGCACCGGCGCTGATCAGCACTGGCCACAGCTGCTTGTTGCGCCGGGCGAACCGGGCGCCGTAGCTGCGTCGTCCGATCCAGCGTATCGGCCGCAGCGCACCGGACGCAGTGCGAACCCGGTCGCCGATCTGCAGCGTCTCGATCTCAACCTCGCCCCGATCGGTGGCGATCCGTGTCCCGGGGCAGTAGCACGCGACGCCGAGCAGCGCCTCGATGCCGAATCCATTGCCATACGTCGAGCTTACGAAGTCGAAGTTGAAGTCCACGGTGAGGTCGGCCGAGGCGGGGGCTGCGCCGAGATCGATCGCATTGTCATCGAAATACGCTGCGGCGGCCGAGGCGTCGGTGAAGGTCTGGTTCACCACCTGCACGCCGCCGACGTCGATGCTGAAGCCCAGGGAGTCGAAGCCGTTGCCAGTCGTCTGCGACGTCAGCAACCCGGCATAGAGGTCCCCGGGCAGGTTGGAAGAATCGAGCGTGTAGGCCACCGTGCTGCGGTATTCTACCGGCCCGGTGGCTGGTGTGTAGTAATTCTGGTAGTTGCCGTCCTGCACATCGCCGCCGAGCAGTTCTGCATTCGGCGCCGCGAACACCGCGATCACATTGCTGGCGTTTCCGTCGTAACTGGCGGCCGACCCGCTCGGCAGGGCGGTTGCGAAGGCGACGTTGTTGTTGCCATCGAACCCAAGGCCCGGCGATGCCAAATTGCCGTAATCGGCTTGCGCTACGGCCGTATCCAGCGTGCCGACCGGCGTGGATGCCGAAACGCTGACGGCGCTCACCAATCCCGCGCCGCTTGTCTCGGCCGTCGAGTGGACTGCGCCGACGGTGCCGGTGGCCGTGGTATTTGCGGTGGCCAATTGGCCGTCGACGGTCACCGCCGTCGCGGTGGCCGAAGCGTTCCCGCGGACGGAGCCGGTGCCGCCGGTGGCAACGGCGGTGGCGGTGCTCGTCGCCGTCGGGCCGGTCGCGGTGGCCAGCGCGGTCGCCGTGGCGTCGGCGCCGGGCGCCGCGGTTCCGCCGTAGTTGCCCCCGGTGGCGCTCGCAGCGGCGTTGACCGTGTTGAACGCTGTTAGCGAGATGGTGGCGGTGCCGGCACCGCCCGTGCCACTGCTGTTGCTGCCGGCGACGCCCGAGCCGCCCTGGGCGTAACTCGCCCCCGTGACCCGGCTCGCGGCGACCGTATTGCCGATGTCGCTGAAGGTCAGGCTGGATGTGGCGCTGCCTCCGGCGCCCCCGCCCACCGTGTTGTAACCGGCGCCCCCGGTGCCGCCGCGGGCGGTCTGGGACAGTGAGAGAGTGCCGCCCAGCGTTGCACCCGACACGGCGTTGATCAGGGTGCTGCTGCCGCCGGCGCCGCCGGTCGCGCCGTTTGTGCCGGAGCTTCCATCACCACCAGCGCCGCCGGCCTGAAGGACGCTGGCAGACGCGTTGAAGCCGGTCGCCGATGCTGTTCCACCGGCGACGTCAGCGCCAGCCCCGCCGTCATTGCCGCTGCCCCCGCCGGCACCGCCCGGCCCGCCATACGAGCCGAGGAAGGCGGTGGCTTGGCCGCCAGTGGCCTCCAGACTCGTCGCCGTGGCATTGGCGCCCGTCACGGTGCCCCCGGCGCCGCCCATGCCAGTTCCGGCGTTGCCGCCGCCGCCGCCGAACACCCGCGCACGGGCGTAGGGTGAGGCAGAGCCGGTGCTCAGGCTGGTCACCGACACATAGTCGGCGGCGGTACCGCCAGCCCCGCCATTCCCCGGGGTGTACGAGCCGCCGCCGCCGCCGGCGGCCTGGCCATAGGCAGCCACGGCGGCAGCGCCGGTCAAAGCAATGAAGTTATATCCCGCGGCGCCGGGGCCGGCGATCAAAGCATCCACGCCACCGCCGCCGCCACCGGCCTTGCTGACCGCAGAAAGCGAGGCTGACGGGGTGGCATTCGTCGTGACGTCGTTGAAGGTCAGGCTGGACTTGGCGGCCCCAGCCGTACCGCCAGTCGCGCCACTGCCGCCCGCTCCGCCGGACGCATACTGCGACAGGCTCAGAGTACCGCCCACAGTACTGCCGTTCACAGCATTGATCAGCGTGCTCGACGCACCAGCCCCCCCGGGGCCCTGCGGCACGCCTGCTCCGCCGAACGACGTTCCGCCGGTGCCGCCCGTTTGCGTGACCGACGCGGATGCGCTTCCTCCTGGTCCGGTCGAGAACGCGGACGCGGTCGTGCCACTCGCGACGCCGCCGGCGGCGCCCGTGGCGCCTGCACCGACCGATTGACCGCCACTACCCCCAGCGGAGACGGCACGCGCCGTCGAGGCGCCGGCGGACGAGGCGGTCGCCGACGCCGTCGCCGCACCGCCGGCGCCCGCGGTCCCGCCGGCGCCGCCATACCCGGAGCCTGCGCGGGCGATGGCGTTCGCCGCCGCGCCGCCCGGCAGAATCGTCGCCGCGGTCGCGGACGCATTGCCACCGGCCCCGCCGGTGCCCGTTGGGTTGGAGGAGCCGTAAATACCCCTGGCTCCAGAACCGCCTATGCCGCTATTTGCGTAAGCGTAGTTGCTGGTATCGCTGCCGTTTCCGTAGTTGACCGCTGTCGCATCGCCACCAGCCCCGCCGTTCCCACTGGGATAGGTGCCGGGAGTACCCTGAGTGCCCTGTTGCGTGACTTTCATGGACGAGAAACTCCCCTATCTTCTTGCATTGGATTGTATTCGGCCGTGGCGGGCGTTAACCGTCCTGGCCTAAGACTGTTATCGCCGCAGCTTGTTGCTGCGAAGTTCCAGAACTGGATGTTCGCGTGCGCCAGGGTATTCATTTCATCTCGGGACTGCCGCGGTCCGGCTCCACGCTGCTTGCGGCGATCCTGCGGCAGAACCCGCGCTTCTACGCGGCGATGACGAGCCCGGTCGGCGCGATGTACATGGCGCTCGAGGGGGCCATGAGCCGCCGCAACGAAACCGCCGTCTTCATCAATGAAACGCAGCGGCGGGACCTGCTGCAGGGCCTGTTCTCGAACTACTACCGCGGCGTCGAGGCGGACCGGCTGGTGTTCGACACCAACCGCATGTGGTGTGCCAAGCTGCCCGCCTTGACGCAGCTGTTTCCGCAGGCGCGGACCATCTGCTGTGTTCGCAGTGTCGCGTGGATCATGGACTCGATCGAGCGGCTGGTCCGCAAGAACGCCTTCGAGCTGTCCGGACTGTTCGGCTTTGAACCCGGCAACACGGTGTTCACCCGGGTGAACCGGGTGGCGAGCAGCGACGGCCTGGTCGGGTTCGCGCTCGATGCGCTGAAGGAAGGCTTCTTCGGCGAGCAGGCCCGGCGCATGGTCCTGGTCGAATACGAGGCGCTCGCCAAGGCGCCGCTGAGCACCCTGCGGCATCTCTACACGGTGCTGGGCGAGCCGCATTTCGAGCACGACCTCGACAATGTGGACTACGCCGCCGACGAGTTCGATATGGCCCTGGGTGCGCCCGGGCTGCACACCATCCGCCGCAAGGTCGAGTGGGTGGAGCGGCAGACGGTGTTGCCGCCGGAAATTTTCCAACGTTTCGAGAACGATGCCTTCTGGCGCCGGCCAGATTTGAACATCCGCCAGGTCCCGATCATTCGTCTCGATTGAGCCATGACGCTTCGGCCGGTGAGGAATGTCGTTCAATTACGGGCCGTCGACCGATTTCATAACGCGGTGTTAATCAAGCTACGACCGCTGTTCTATTGGGCTAAGGTCGTACGACCTCTGCCGCGACCGGGTTGGATTGCCGAGGCGCCGCTGTTGGCAGTTTGCTTGACCAGTGCAGTCGGGCCATCGACATTAGCCCATGACCCAATTCTCCCTCGTCGCCCCCCGCGCCATCCATGTCGGTGGCGGCACCGTCGCCACCGTGGCGAGCGTGCTGAAAACGTTCGGCCTGTCCCGCCCGCTGATCGTCACCGACCCGGTGATGGTCTCCACCGGCCTGCTGCGCCGCTGCACCGAGCCGCTGGACGCCGCCGGGATCGCCTATGCCGTGTTCAGCGACACGATCCCGGAGCCCGAGGACACGGTGATCGTGGCCGGGGTGAAGCTGCTGGCGAACGGCGGGCACGACTGCCTGCTGGCGTTCGGGGGCGGCTCGCCGATCGACACGGCGAAGGCGATGGCGATTCTGGCGCAGCGCCCCGGCGCCCACATCCGCGAGTTCAAGGTTCCGCTACAGAACGACACGCCGGTGCTGCCGGTGATCGCCATCCCCACCACCGCCGGCACCGGCAGCGAGTGCACGCGATTCACCGTCATCACCGACACCGAACGGGGCGAGAAGATGCTGATCGCCGGGCTGGCCGCCCTGCCGCTGGCCGCGATCGTGGATTACGAGCTGACCTACACGGTGCCCCCGCGCACGACCGCCGACACCGGCGTGGACAGTTTTACCCACGCGTTGGAGGCCTACGTGTCCAAGCGCGCGAACCCGGTGTCCGACTCGCTGGCCCTCGGTGCGATCGCCCTGATCGGCCACCACCTTCGCACCGCCTATGCCGAACCCCAGAACGCCGAGGCTCGCGAGGGCATGATGATGGGGGCGACCCAGGCGGGGATGGCGTTCTGCAACAGCTCGGTGGCGCTGGTGCACGGCATGTCGCGCCCGATTGGCGCCAGGTTCCACGTGCCGCACGGCCTGTCCAACGCCATGCTGCTGCCGGCGGTGACGAAGTTCGGGCTGGAGGCCTCGCTCGCGCGCTACGCCGCCGCCTCGCGCGCCGCCGGTTTCGCGCCCCACGCCGCCGACGAGGTCTGGGCCGGGGAGGCGCTGTGCGATGGCCTGATCGCGCTGAACCGGGACCTGGGGGTCCCGTCACCCCAGGCTTACGGTATTGCCTGGAGCGACTGGGAGACCGCGATGGACACGATGGCCGACCAGGCCCTCGCGTCGGGCAGCCCGGCGAACAACCCGCGCGTGCCGGACAAGGCGGAGATCATCGAGCTCTACCGGCAGGTCTATGCCGGCAGCAACCAGTAGCTATTTCGGCACGGTTGCCGCCTGCCCGACGCCGACAGCTGCCGGGTGTGAGGTCGAGCCGCTCGCCGTCGTCTTGGTGGTGGTGGTAATGCCGCTCGGTGTCGCGAGTGCGCCGGTCGCCGGCTTGGGCTGGGTCGCGACGAAGGCGGCGCCTGGGTTGGCCGACGTCGAGCCGCTCGGGTAGGCTGGCCGGCTCTGCGGACCGGTCGTGGCATTGACGGAGCCGGCCGGCATCGCGTTGTTGGACGTCTTGCCCTGGGACGCGGTGCTCAGCCCGTCGCGGCTCTGAGTGACACCCTGGGCCGTGGCGGCGAGCGGCAGAGCTAGAAGGGCTGCCGTGATGATGGCGGTGGACCGCATGGTTCGTTTCTCCTTCAACGTGACTATCGGTCGGCGCCGGGCTTAGTTGCACGCCGCTTGCTTAGATCGCCAGCGGCCCCGATGCTGCATTGCTCACCCCGCGAACCGGAGTTTCCTCGCCGATGGCGTTGCATGTGGCCCTGACCCACCGGACCAGTTACCGCTACGACCACCCGGTCCAACTCGGTCCGCAAACCATTCGGCTGCGTCCGGCCCCACATGCGCGCACGCCCATCCTGTCGTACACGCTCGGCATCGAGCCGGCCGGCCACTTCGTGAACTGGCAGCAGGATCCGCAGGGTAATTTCCTCGCCCGCGTGGTGTTTCCCGAGCGGGTGACGCAGTTCCAGGTCACGGTCGACCTGCTGGCGGACATGGCGACGATCAACCCGTTCGACTTCTTCCTGGAGCCCGAGGCCGAGACCGTCCCGTTCACCTACGACCCCCAGTTGAAGACCGAGCTGGCGCCGTTCCTGCTCACCGAACCCGCCGGCCCGCGCCTGCAAGCGCTGCTCGCGACCGTGACGCCGGAGGGGCAGCGGACGGTGGATTACCTCGTCCAGGTCAACCAGGCGGTGCGCGACCGCATTGGCTACATCGTGCGGATGGAGCCGGGGGTCTGGACACCGGAACAGACCTTGGGGGAGGCGCAGGGCTCGTGCCGCGACAGCGCCTGGGTATTGGTGCAGGCCTTCCGCCATCTCGGCTACGCGGCGCGGTTCGTCTCCGGCTACCTGATCCAGCTCAAGCCCGACATCACCTCCATCGAGGGGCCGGCGGGGGCCACCGAAGATTTCACCGACCTGCACGCCTGGGCCGAGGTCTATCTGCCCGGCGCCGGGTGGGTCGGGCTGGATGCGACCAGTGGGTTGTTGACGGGGGAGGGGCACATTCCGCTCGCCGCCACGCCGGAGCCCAGTTCGGCGGCGCCGATCTCAGGGATGGTGGAGCCGGCGCAGACCGAGTTCGGCTTCGAGATGCGGGTCACCCGGATCGAGGAGACGCCCCGGGTCACCAAGCCCTACGCCCCCGCCCAGTGGCAGGCGATCAAGGCGGCTGGCACCCGGGTCGACACGGCGCTGCAGCAGGGCGACGTGCGCTTGACCATGGGGGGCGAGCCGACCTTCGTCTCCGACAAGGACCCGGACGGCGCCGAGTGGACCATCGATGCGCTGGGCCCGACGAAGCGGCGCGAGGCCGGCAAGCTGATCCGCAAGCTGCTGGTGCTGTGGTCCAAGGGCGCCGCGCTGCAATACGGCGCCGGCAAGCACTATCCCGGCGAGCAGACGCCGCGTTGGGCGCTGAACGCCACCTGGCGGCGCGACGGCGAGCCGGTCTGGGCCGACCCGGCGCTGCTGGCCGACCCCGACGAGACCAAGGGCGAAGCGGATTCGAACACGGCGGCAGAATTTGCCAAGGCGCTGGCGGCCGCGCTGGGCGTGACGCCAGGTGGCGCCATGCCGGCCTACGAGGACCAGCCGTATTTCCTGATGCGCGAGGGCCGGCTCCCCGCCAACGTGGTGGCGGAGGCGAGCCACGCAGCCGATCCGCAGGAACGTGCACGGTTACGGCGAATCTTCAGTCAGGGGCTGGACGCCGTGGTCGGCTACGTACTGCCGCTGCGCCGCTTCGGGGCGGGGGAGCGCCGCCGCTGGCAGTCCGAGGCCTGGGAGATGCGCGAGGGCAAAATCTTCCTGGTGCAGGGCGACAGCTCCATGGGTGTTCGCCTGCCGCTGGCGGCACTGCCGTATGTCGATCCCAAGGAACTCGAGGGCGACGAGCCGGAGCCCGATCCTCTGGCCCCCGCCGGTGCGTTGCCGCCCCATTCCGCCCTGCCCGGACCCGGAGAGGCGTCCAGCGGCCGCGGCATCCGCACCGCGCTGACTGTGCAGGCGCGTGACGGGCTGCTCTATGTCTACATTCCGCCCCTCACCTCGGCGGAGGACTGGCTGTCGCTGATCGCCGCGATCGAGCAGGCGGCCGTGTCCCTGGGGCAGAAGCTGGTGTTGGAGGGCTACAAGGCGCCCTACGACCGGCGGCTCGACAGCTTCTCCGTGACCCCGGATCCCGGCGTGATCGAGGTCAACGTGCAGCCCGCGGCGAGTTGGGACGAGATCGTGCTGCACACCGAGCAGCTGTACGAAGAGGCTCGCCGGTGTGGGTTACGGGCGGAAAAATTCATGCTGGACGGCCGCCATGTCGGCACCGGCGGCGGCAACCACGTGGTGATGGGCTCGGCTACGCCCGAGGATAGCCCGTTCCTGCGCCGCCCCGACCTGCTGCGCTCGCTGCTCGGCTTCTGGCACAACCATCCGAGCCTGTCGTACCTGTTCAGCGGCCTGTTCATCGGCCCGATGAGCCAGCACCCCCGCATCGACGAGGCCCGCCAGGACGCCGTGCGCGAGCTTGAAATTGCCTTCGCCCAGGTGAAGCGCGACGCCCCGCCGGCGCCCTGGATCACCGACCGGCTGTTCCGCAACATCCTCGTGGACATGACCGGCAACACCCACCGGACCGAGTTCTGCATCGACAAGATGTACTCGCCGGACAGTTCCTCCGGCCGCTTGGGGCTGGTCGAGTTCCGCGCCTTCGAGATGCCGCCGCACCCCGAGATGGCCGCCGCCCAGATCCTGCTGATGCGCACCGCCGTCGCCGCGTTCTGGCAGGTGCCGTACGAGCGCCGCCTGGTGCGCTGGGGCACGCGCATCCACGACGACTTCATGCTGCCGCACTACGTGTGGGAGAACTTCCAGGACGCGCTGGAGGAATTGACCGTGCACGGCGCCGGCTTCGGGGCCGAGCTCGACCCGGCGTGGTTCGCTCCCCATCTGGCCTTCCGCTTCCCCGTCATCGGCGAGGTCACGGTCCACGGCGCGACCCTCGAACTGCGCCACGCGCTCGAGCCCTGGCACGCGCTGGGCGAAACGGCGGGCGGCGGCGGCACCGTCCGCTACGTCGACAGCTCGGTGGAGCGGCTGCAGGCGCGGGTGACCGGGTGGGAGCCGGAGCGCTTCGCCCTGTCGTGCAATGGCGTGGCGGTGCCGATGCGGCCGACCGACATCGCCGGGGAATACGTCGCCGGGGTCCGGTTCAAGGCGTGGCAGCCGTATAGCGCGCTGCACCCGACCATCCCCGCCCAATCGCCGCTGGTGTTCGACGTCTACGACCGCTGGAATGGGCGCTCGCTGGGCGGGCTCACCCATCACGTAGCGCATCCGGGGGGACGCTCGTACGATCGCTTCCCGGTCAACGCCAACGAGGCGGAGGCCCGCCGCCGGGCGCGTTTCCTGCCGTTCGGCCACACGGCGGGGGCGATGGAACCGCCCGTCGGCGACGCATCCGCCGAGCTACCGCGAACGCTGGATCTGCGCGCTTACGCCTAGCTGGAAAGATAGCGGATCGCGCTGCGGCTCGGCATGAAGAAATAGCCGCCACCGCGGACGCGGACGAAATCGGCCAGACCCGTCAACCGCACCGGGCCCTGTCGCGTGGGCAGGGTGAACACCCGGTCACCGGCGCCAAGCATCGGGTCGGGCTCGTTGGGCAGGTCGTGGAAGTTCGGGCCGCGCAGCCAGGTCTGCTGCACGAACTCGAATTGCCGCTCGATATCGGCGTTGAGGCAGGTGAACAGCAGGCCGGGCTTGCCGCCCTCCACGGCCTCATACTGCCGTCCGACGCGCATCAGGCGGTGCCGGTTCACGATGGCGAGCTGGGCGGGGCCGTCGATGTCCAGGTCGTCGCGGGGGTTGGCGCGTCGCATGTGGGAGCCCAGCGGGCATTTCAGGCCCTGCGGATCCTCCCGGGAGAATAGGAAGTCGTTGTCCGGCGCGGCGTTGTGGCGGACCGCTATCGCCGAGTTCGGCGCATGGTCGTGGCGCACCAGCGAGCGGCCGTCTTTCCAGCGCCCGACTACCTTGGCGGTGACGAGTTCCGCCAGGTCCGGCTGCGGCAAGCCCCAGACATTCTGTTCGTCGCGGATCAACTGACCCGCCGCCGTGTCCGCCCATTGGTGCAGCGCCGCCACGTCCTGCTCCAGGTGGCGCACCACCATGTAGCTGCCGTTGCGGCCGAAATCGCGCAGGTCGGAACCGCCGCTGCTGTACGGCTCGCGCGTCCCGTTCAGGTCGGCCACGTATTCCGGCAGCAGGCCTGCCGGGTCGCGGCTGGCGCCGACCGTGGGGGTCGGCGGCAAGTAGCCGCGTAGATCCGGGTAGCCGAGCACGAATTCGCCGGCATCGACGACGTGGCCGGCGTTGCGCGGCACCCGGGCGCGGGGGGTGTCGCGCAGCACCGGTTGCGACACGCCGTCGGCGAACCCGAACGGCTCGTAGACCTGCCCGTGCGGCGGCAGCGGCTTCATCACCTGCTGGAACACCACGCGGTGGCCGTGTGCCTGCGCGCCGGACTGCAACGTGGCCATCGCCTGGGCCAGCCCTGCCTCGTCGCGCGCAAACAGATAGACCAGCGCGTCGGTGGTGTCCGCCGCGCCCCACAACCAGCTTTCCGGCGCCTGGTTGCCCTCGTCGCCGAGCAACCGGGCGCGCCACGGGACCGTCATGCCCTGCTGGAAGGCGACCGAGAACGTTGCCAGATCGTCCGCTGCCAGGCCCAGTTTGGTCAGACCGGTGGCGGAGAAGGCGACAGTCATGGCGTGGTCGGACGCCACGTGCTCGGCGTAGGTGATGCGGTCGGCGACGCTGGCGAGCCAGGCTCTCGCGGCTTTCGGAGCGCCGTCGAAGCTCAGGATCACGCCGGCGGAGTAGCGCAGCCGGCTCAACCCGCCGAACAGCAGCGTCTGGATCTCCGGTTTCTGTAGCTCGAACGGGGCGCGCGGGACGGAACCGAAGCAGCTCAGCCAATCCTCCGCCTCGGCATCGGTGCGGGCGTCGGCCAGGCCGCGGCGGATGGCGGCGTTCAACCGGATGCGCGGAGCTTTCAGCGTCGGGTAGGCGCAATACCAGAACAGCACCGGCATCTGCTGTCGCCGGGCCCAGCGGCGGAAGCGGTCGCCATCGGCGGCCCCGCCGCCGAACAGGAACCGGGCGCGCGGGAAGCCGACCGTGTTGCTCCACACCGCCGTCAGGCCGTCGGCGGCCTTGGAGATGAAGTCCTCGAGGTAGCTTTCCCAGGTGTCGCTGAAATTGCTGTAGAACAGCAGCTTGTCGGTGCCGGGGATCATTACCCACCGGGCGAAATGGATGACGGCGATCGTGCGCAGATAGCCGGGGCGATACACCCGCGACGCCCCCAGGGTCACCATGCAGAACGCGACGCGCAGGGTGAAGCGGCGGAACCACCCCGCCTGCATCGTGGAGCAGGCGGCGAGAAGGTTCTGGGCGCCCAAATTCTCCCTCCGCAGCACCTCGCCGAGCCGGGCCGCGTCGGGGGCGGTGTCGTTGGGCGTGTTGGCCGCCTCCAACTGGCGCAGTTCCATCAGCCCCAGGGCCGCCACCGCGACCAGCAGCACCAGCGTGATCAGCAGGCCGAGCGGGATGCCGGCCAGCAGCATCAGTACTATCGGCACCACCAGCAGCGGCCACCCCAACTGTGCGGCGGTGATCGCGGCCAGGGTCGCGACCACGATCGGCGTGCGCTCCTTGCCGCCGAACAGGAAAGGCGTGGCCTCGGCGGAGAACGCCCATTTCTGGTCCGTCTGCCAGGCCCAGTCGCGCACCTTCTGCAGCTTGTCGCGGGCGGGCATCGCCGAGGCCAGCACGCCGCCCATCTCGGTGGTGATGCGCTCGGCGAAAGCGGCCTCTGCCCGGATGCGCCGCACCGACATGCCGGGCGATCCGTCGAACCCAAGCCCGGCGGTCTGGCTCCATAACCCGCCGATCCGCAGGTCCTGGCTGGCGAGAAAGGCGGCCAGGGTCGGCTGGCGATAGGCGATCCCCGCCGCCGCGAACAGGCACTGGAACTCCGTCCCGAGGGCGTCGGCGATCGACACTACCGGGTCGGTGCCGCCGAGGTCGGTCGATGCCTCGATCACCAAATGCGCGCGACCCGGCGCCGTGTCCCGCACCGCCGTGATGCTCATGAAATGGACGATCCCGGCGGTGTCCAAAGCGGCGCGGGTCGCGGGGGAGGGCGGGTTGCCCATCCGGTCCAGCACCGCGTCCACAGCGGCGGCCCGGTGGGTCGCGAACGGAATTGTGATGGTGACGAAACGGTGCATCATGGTGCGCGGGGCCCGTGCAGGATCGTCATCTGGTCGGGGAAGCTGCCGTAGACCGCGAGCTTGCCGGCCTTGCCCGAGGCGCGGCGGATGTCGGTGTGCAGCAGCAACGGCTTGATCGTCTGCGTCATCTGCGCCCGCGCCAGGGCAAACCCGATGCACCAGTGCTGGCCGTAGCCGAAATGCAGGTAGTCGCTCGGCTCGCGGTCCGGGTCGAACGTGTTCGGCGCCTTGACCCGGCGTGGATCGAACATGGCCGACCCCGTGCCCGCCATGATCAGGTCGCCGGGCCGCATTCGGGCCTCCCGCCGCGTGCCGGCCGCGATCGTGGTCTCGGCGGCGCAGTTGCGGAACGGGCCGGGGTTGAGCGGATGCCAGCGCAGCACCTCGAACAGGCAACGATCCAGCCGGTCGTCGTCACCGGCGCGCGCCGCTGCCTGGCACGCTGCCATCATGGCCGGCTTGTCCAGCAGCAGGTCCACGATGTGCCCCGTGGTGATCGAGTTCGTGGGGATGAAACCTGCGATCATGCCGGTGACGGTGGCGCGGATCACGTCGTCGGTCAGCACGGGATTGCCGGGCTGCGCGTCCACATACCGAGCGACGATGGTGCCCGGTAGTTCGCCGTCCCGGGCGCGGGCGATCGCATGGTCCACCACCACGGCGATGCGCTCGGCGGAGGCGAAGGCGACTTTCTTGATCGCCGGGTCGGCGACGGGCGAAAAGTCGAAGAAGCTGACGGCCTGTAGCCAGTGCGCACCGTCCGGCAGGGGGAAATCGACGCCGTAATACTCGCGCGTCACGTCCAGCAGCACCCGAATCAGCAGGTCGCGCACGACGTCCATCGCCCCGCCGCTTTCGGCCATGATCGCTTCGGCCCGGGTGCGGGCGATTTGCGCGATCCGGGGAACGTCCTGCAGGCTGAACACCCGCATCGTCGCGGCCCGGATGGCGCGGTACTGCTCGCTGTTCGGCATGCCGAGCACGAAGTTGGTCCCGGTCGGATCGATCGCCTGGAAGTTGCGGCCGAACGGGACGGGGAAGTCGGCATCGCGGCCGAGCACCTCGCGCACGTCGTCGTCGCGGGTGACGCAGACGAAGCTTTTCACGCGCAGGATCGGCGCCACCCGGCGCAACACCGCGTAGCCACGCTGCGGCCGGTGGGAGAGGGCGTTGACCAGCCGAACTTTCCAGTTCGGTTTGCGCAGCACCGTGTCGTCGATCGGCGGCAGTGGAAGTACCGGCAATGCCGTACGGACGGGGAGGGGCGCGGCGACAAGCATGGTGCCTCCAACTTCAGCGCCGAAATGCTGACGGTATGAAGCTGCGAGCGCAACCCGGAACGTTACGCTGCAAATTGAGACAGGAAGCGCACTCCGACCTGTGGCATGATGCCCGTCGGAATGGTTCAGCAAGTGAACATAACGGCTTGGCTCGGCGACCTGGGTCTCGCGCGTTACGCAGCGGCCTTCCAGGCCAACGACATCGACCTCGATATCCTCCGCGAGCTGACCGAGGCGGACCTCGTCCAGTTGGGCGTCCAATCCGTCGGCCATCGCCGCAAGCTGGCGGTCGCGATCGCGGCGCTGCGTGTCGACGCCATGTCCGCCGGTGCCGGCAGCCGGGCCGAGCGCCGGCAGATGACGGTGATGTTCTGCGACTTGGTCGGCTTCACCGCCCTGTCAAACCTGATCGATCCCGAGGATCTGCGGGCCGTGCTGAACCAGTACCACGCCGTCGTGCTGGATCAGGTGCGCCATCATGACGGGCTCATCGCGAAGTTCATGGGCGATGGCGTGCTGATCTATTTCGGCTACCCGCACGCGCACGAGGACGACCCGGAGCGTGCGGTGCGCGCCGGCTTGGGGATCCTGGCGGGTTTGAAGGCGATGCAACTGCTGTCCGGTCCGCTGCAGGCCCGCATCGGGCTGGCGACCGGGCGCGTGGTCGTGGGGGATCTGATCGGCGAGGGGGCGGCGCAGGAGCAATCCGTCGTCGGCGAGACCCCCAACCTGGCCGCGCGGCTGCAGGCTATCGCCGCGCCTAACCAGATGGTCATCGCTTCCGCCACGCGCCGGATGTTGGGCGACGAGTTCCGCCTGCACGACCTGGGCGAGCAGGACGTGAAGGGCATCCCCCAGCCGGTCCGCGCCTGGGCCGTTTTGGACCTCGTGGAGCCGGCGAACCGCTTCGAGGTCACCCGTCGCAGCCAGATGGCGACCATGGCCGGACGCCTCTCGGAACGCGACACGCTGACCAGGTTGCGGGATCGCGCCTGGGGCGGGGAGGGGCAGGTGGTGGTGCTGACCGGCGACCCGGGCATCGGCAAGTCGCGCCTCGCCGCCTGGTTCTGTGACGACAGCGCCGGGCAGCCGCACCGGCGCATCGGCTACCAATGCTCGCCCGCCCACCAGGACAGCCCGCTGTTTCCGTTCATCAAGCGCATTCGGCAGGCCGCCGGGCTGACGCCGGACATGGACACGGCGACGCAGTGGCAGAGGTTCGAGGCGATGGTCGCCGATTTCGCGGCGGAACCGGCCCGGTTGATTACCCCACTCGCCGCCTTGGTCGAGTTGCCGGGCGCAACGACGGGTCTGAGCCCCGCCCAGCAGCGCGCCGAGACGTTTGCCGCGTGCGTCCAGGCGGTGGTCGAGATGTCGCAGCAACGGCCGGTGCTGATCCTGTTCGAGGACATGCACTGGGCCGACGCGACGTCGCTCGAACTGCTCAACCTGATCGCGGCGCGGATCCGCACGCTGCCGGTGATCCTGCTGGCGACGACCCGGCCCGAGACGCGGCTGTGGTGGCAGGGGCTGACCAACGCGACGACGCTGGCACTCGACCGGCTGGAGCCGGACAGCATGCTCGCCATCGTGGCGAACGCCGCAACCGACGCGGGCCTGAGTGCCGATGCCCTGCAGCAGATCGTCGTCGAGGCCGAGGGCAACCCGCTGTTTGCCGAGGAGATCACGCGCACCGTTGTGGACACCGGCCTGCCGGCGGATCCGGACGCCACCGGGCTGGGCGTGCCCGATACTCTGCACGACTTGCTGATGGCGCGTCTGGACAGCATGGGCGTGGCCAAGGAGATCGCCCAGATCGGGGCAGCCATCGGCCGGGAGTTCACCGGTCCGCTGCTGCAGCAGGTTTGCGACCAGGAGCCGTCGGTGCTCGGCGCCGCGCTGGTCCGGCTGCAGAACGCGGCCGTGGTGTATCGGCGGGGCGAGGGCGTGGACGCCACCTATGTGTTCAAGCACGCCCTGCTGCAGGATGCGGCGTACGATAGCTTGCTGAGAAGCCGGCGAACCGAGCTGCACCGGACCATTGCCGAGATCCTCGGCGCCCAGCGCCCCGATCAACCCGGTGCGGAACCCGAACTGGTGGCCCAGCACTACGCACGGGCTGGGTTGCTGGCGGAGGCGGTCGGATGGTGGGGCCAGGGCATCGAGCGCGCCCTGCGCCGGTCCGCCTACCCGGAGGCGCTCGGGCACTTCCGCAACGTGCTGCCCGTGATCGAGACCCTGGGGGAGAGCAACATCGACCTGGCGTTGCTGCTGAAGCTGCAGGTCAGCTACGGCCAGGCGCTGATCGCCGTGCGCGGGTTCGCCGCCCCCGAGACCTCGGCGGCGTTCGTTCGGGCCAACCTGCTGGCGACGCGCATCGAAGACCCGCTGGAACGCTATTCGATCTTCTACGGCCTATGGTCCGGCCATTACGTCCGCGGCGACATGCCTGCCATGGCCGAAGCGGCGCAATCCTTCCTCGACGACGCGACCTCGCAGCCGGATCTCCCGTATATCGGTGTGGCGCACCGGGCGTACGGCGTCACGCGCTGGTATCTCGGCGATTACCTGACGGGGCAGTGGCACCTGGAGCGCGCGCTCTCGCTGTACGATCCCGAGCGGGACCGGCCGCTTGCGTTCAAGTTCGCCCAGGACGCCGGGCTATCGGCAATGAACTACCTGGGCTACGCACTGTGGCCGCTCGGCGAGGTGGATCGCGGTTGCGAGACCATGCGCAAGGCCGGCGAGATGGGGATCGCCAGCGGCCATGGCGGGTCGATCGCCTACGTCCACTATTACAAGTCGCTGTTCGAATGCATCCGGCTGGAGCCGGAGTGCGCCGCGCCCTCGTTAGAGGCCCTGGAGACCGTCACGCAGGCCCATGGCCTCGCGTTCTGGAACCGTGCCGGGCTAGGCCTGGGCGGCTGGGTGCAATGCCGCCGTGGCAACCACGAGGAAGGCATGGACATGATCCGCCGGGCGTTGGCGGCCCATGGCGAGGAGGGGCTCGGCTCGATGATCCCGACCGTCCAGTACCTGCAGGCCGACGTCGCGCGCTCCCCGGCCGAGGTGGAGGCCGCGTTGGAGGCGGTGGACGACTGCCTGCGGCGGAACGGCACCGATGGCTACTGGCTGGGGGCAGAGATGCTGCGAATGCGCGGCGAACTGCTACTACGGCGGGACGAACGCGATGGCGCGGGCGCCGCCGCAGCGTTCCGCGAGGCCATTGCCGTATCCCGTTCGCAGCGCACCCGCAGCTTCACGTTGCGCGCTGCCTCTAGCCTCGCCCGACTTGAGGGACGCGACGCCGTGACCGACCTTCGCAGTGCTCTCGACGGGTTCGAAGAAACACCCGCCTTCGCGGAAGTAGCTGCCGCACAAACCTTGTTGATGTCGCTCGACACATAGGATGAAATGCGCTTTGGCATCCCACCCTCGCGCGGCTGGAGGTGGGATGCCAAAGCGCATCCCACCCTACTAGTAGCGGACAGACTCCGCCGTCGCCGGGGCAGCTGTGCAGAACGCATGGGTCAGCGCGTCCAATCGCCCCGCCTGGACGAGGTGGCGGATCGCGACCGTGTTGCCACATTCCAGCCCGGCGTCGTCCTGGCATTCGCTCCCGACCGCACTGGACAACGCGCCGTGTTGTGACGGCGTCAGAGCCTTCGCCGCCTCCTCCAACGGTGGCCCGTAGGACCGCATATCCGCGTGCTCCCATCCCAGCCCCGGGCAGTGCTGGTTCAGCCCCGAGAAAAACGCGTCGATGGGATCGTCTGTAGCCGGAGCCGCCGACGGAGCCGGCCGTTCGACGGCAAAGTCGATGTTCGGGACTATGAACGTGCGGGCGCCGTCACCCGGGTCGAACCTGACGAGGCTGGTGTTGATCCGCCGTTGCTGCGCTTGGACCCGCGCGCCGGATGGAATGTCGATACACTGACCGGCCTGTTTGGTGGCCTCGTCCTCCGGATGCGCCCGCGAACTCGCGCCGCGATTGCTGCCATCCGGCAACGTCAGCGTCGCGAGCGCCGCGGGCGAGACGCACATCAGGCCTGGGCGGGTTGCTACCATCGTCTGCGCCGCGGCCACTCCAGGCAGCAGCAGGAAGGCGGCTGCTAGGACCCGCAGCACGCTTAGCCCCGCTCCCCATCCGCCCCGCTGCCGGATCCGCTGATCCCACTACGGGACGGCGCGTCGCTGTGCGGCTTGATCGTCCGCGTCATGGCGGCGACTTCGCGATCGTTCTCGGCGTTTTCCGCCGGATGCGCCTCGGCCGATTGGCCTGTTGCCTGGACGGCTTCGTCCTTCTCGGTCTCGGGGGGAACGGCATCGGCGGAATCGTGCTGTTTGGCCATGGTTGGACCTCCTTCCTCCATAGCGCGCCGGCGCGGCGACGGTTGCCCGGCGGCGTGCGCCAGCGCCGGGCCGAAATCGCCGGCTGGGGTGATGTCCAGCCGCTCCAGCCCCAGCCAGTCCGCCATCAGGCGCAACTCCGTAAGCAGCCGCGCCGCCGTGTCCGGTGGGGCATGCTGTTCGGCGTGGGCCGACAACACCTGCAGCGTCGAGGTGGACCGGCCAGCCTTCAGGTCCACCCGCGCCACCATCCGGTCGCCGAGCAGGAACGGAAGCACGTAGTAGCCGTGGAGGCGCTTGTGGGCGGGCGTGTAGATCTCCAACCGGTAGCGGAAGCCGAACAGCCGCTCGGCGCGGGTGCGCTCCCACACCGCCGGGTCGAACGGGGAGAGCAGGGCGCAGGCGGCCACCTTTCGCGGCCAGCGCGCGTCGCGATGGACGTAGGCGGGTTGCCGCCATCCTGTGACGGCGACGGGGATGATCTCGCCGGCCTCGGCCAACTCCGTCAGCGGGGCGGCGCAGTCGCCGGGGGAGAGGCGGTAGTAGTCGCGCAAATCCGACGCGGTGGCGATGCCGAGCGCCTTTGCCGCCAGCAGCAACAATTCGCGGTGCGCCTCCGCTGGCGAGGGGGTGGGCTCGGCCAGCACGGCGGCCGGCAGCACGCGCTCCGGCAGGTCGTAGACCCGTTCGAAGCTGGCCCGGCGTGTGGCCGCGGCGACGTGGCCGGCCCAGAACAGCCACTCCATGGCCCGTTTGGCGTCGCTCCAGCCCCACCAGCCGCCGGGCCCGCGCTCCCCTTCGGCGTCGGAGGCGGACATCGGGCCATCGCTGCGGATGCGGGCGAGCAGGGCGTCGACGAACGGGCGGCGCTCGGTCGCGAATCGAGCCAATTCGCCATAGACGCCCTCGCATTGCTCTGCCCGGGCCATGCGCCAGCGCAGCAGCCGATGCGCGCTGTGGGGCAGCAGCGAAGCCTCGTGCGCCCAATATTCGAACAACGACGGACGGCGGCCCCAGGCGGCTTCGTCCAGCAGGGTGCGGTCATAGGCGCCGAGGCGGGAGAACAGCGGCAGATAATGCGCCCGCGCGAGCACCGAGACGGAGTCGATCTGCAGCAGCCCGAGCCTTGCCACGACCCGCCGCACATGGCCGCGATCCACGGCGGCCGGTCGATCCCCAGCGAGCCCGGTGGCGGCCAGCGCGATGCGCCGGGCGATTGCGGCCGAGATTTGCTCACTCATACGACCCTCATGCCAGGCCTTGAGCCCGGTATCCACGGCGTTCCCAGGACGCAAACGCCGTCATGCCAAGGCAAGACGGTGTTCTGACGTCGCGCCCGGTCACGACACGATACGGCAGCGATCACTCAGGCCGGGCGGCGGTTCCCTCTGCAACCGCAAGGGCTTAGACTTGCGTCGTTCGCCAGGAGCAAGCCGTGTCCGCAGCCACATTGGGCCATTCGTCGTTCAGCAACGCCCCACCGGGTGGGCCGGAGACCCGCATCCGTCCGCAAATCCAGGACATGGTGACGGACAACATCGCCGTGCTGGCCGACAAGGCGCGCCATCTGGAGGGTGTCATCCCGCTCTGGTTCGGCGAGGGCGACCTGGTCACGCCGGGCTTCATCCGCGACGCCGCCAAGCGCGCGCTGGACGACGGCCGCACGTTCTACGTGCCGGACATGCGGGGCACTGCCAATTTGACGGCGGCACTGGCGGCCTACCAGACCCGGCTGCACGACCGCCCGATCAGCCGCGATCGCACGACGGTGACGCCGGGTGGCATGCAGGCGATGGCACTCGCCCTGGAACTCGTGCTCGAGACGGGGACGAACGCCGTCTACATCACGCCCCAATGGCCCAATATCCACAACGCCATCCACGTCGCCGGGGCCGAGCCGCGCCCTTGCCCGCTGGTGTTGCGGGACAATCGCTGGACGCTGGACATCGTCCAGGTCGCAGCTTTGTGCGACGCGCGGACCCGGGCGATCGTGTTCTCGTCACCGAATAATCCGACGGGATGGACCGCCACGAAGCAAGACCTGCAAGATCTGCTGGCGCTCGGCCGGGAGCGCGGCATCTGGATCGTGGCCGACGAGGTGTATGCGAGATTGTATTTCGACGGCGACATCGCCCCGTCGATGCTGCAGGTCGCCGATCCGGACGACCTGCTGTTGTGCGTGAACAGCTTCAGCAAGGCCTGGGCGATGACCGGGTTCCGCCTGGGCTGGCTGACCCACCCGGCGGCCCTCGCGGACCGTATCGGGGCCATGACGCAATACCTCAACAGTGGCACGGCGGCGTTCATCCAGGAGGCCGGGGCCGCTGCGATCACCGAGGGCGAGGTGTTCGTCGCCGAGATCCGCGAACGCTGCCGGGCCGGCGTGGCGATGGCCCATACGCGCCTCGGTCGCCTGGACGGGGTGCGGCTGACGGAGCCGCCGCGGGGCGGCATGTACGCCTTCTTTCAGATCGAAGGCTGGCCCGACGCGACCGCCGCTTGCCTGCACGTGCTGGAGCGGGCCCGGGTCGGCCTGGCGCCAGGGGAGCTGTTCGGCGCTCCCGGTTGGCTGCGCATGTGCGTGTGCCGGGATGCCGGGCAGTTGGCGACGGCGCTGGACCGCATGGCCGACACTCTGGCGTAATAGGTTGCCGGCCGTTTGCTTGGTGGCAATCTTTGCATGCCAGACTCCGGCCCCATCTACTGGTTGGTAAAGGGGGCGACATGCCGTTCGATGGAGCAGGTTTTCAACCGGAGCGGGGACCGGGGCCGTCGGCGCCAAGCGACAACATGGTCACGTTCATCATCGTGGCGTTCGCGTTGGCGCTGCTGGTGATGCCGGTGTCGGTCGCCGCTATCGTGGACATCGTCGCGTACGTGCGAAGCCTTTAGCCGCACGGGCGGACCGCGCTCCACGCCGATCACCCAGGCGGCATGCGGCCCGACGGTCAGCCGCAAGCGCCGGTGACGGAACACCCGGCGGGCCCGTGCGGCGACGGCGACCAGGTTGAACGCGTTCAAGCGGCCCGCATCGACGGCCGGCGGCAGCACGAGTTCCAGCACCAGTTCCCCGGTGCTCGGCCACGGCCCGATGATTTGGAAGCCGGCGCTTTCATACAACATACGCGCACGCAGGTTGTCGGGTGCCACCAACAGCCGCACCCGGCGGCAACCATCGATCCGGCGAAGTCGCTCCACGATCTCGTGCATGGTCTGCTTGCCGAAGCCACGCCCTTGCTGGCGGCTGTCCAGCGCCAGCCAGCCGAGCCACCAGCATGACGCGTCGCGCAACTCCGGATGGAGGATGAAAAATCCGGCCAATGCGCCGCCGGCCTCAATGGCGAAGACCGAGTGTGCCAGGCCATGCTGGACCGCATTGAGGATGTCGGGGATGGGGCCGAGGAACCGCTCGAGCTGATCAGGATCGAACTCGAGTGCGCCGAGCGTTCCGAACTCAGTTCGTTTCAGGCGGCGATAGCTGAGGGGCACTGAGCCCCTTGGGGATAACATGGGAACCTTCGTTTACACGAGAAAGCCTGCAACATTGGTCTAGCCGGGTGCCTGGCTTCTCGGTCGTCAATTGCACGCCCGGATACTATCCGGGCAAAAACCTCGTTCCATGACGAAGAACATACAGGGTAGGTACTACCCCAGCAATAAAATTCGGGAGAGACTTATTCCTGCTCCGTTCTTCACGCAGAAGGGGGACCATGCAAAGCATGGTGGAGGGCGCGGGCACCGGCCGAGCGACCCCCTCCGCCCGTCGCCGCCCCCTTCGCCAAGCGGGGGAGGATCGATCGACAGGCACGCGTTGTGCTTGGCTGACCGGATGTATCCTGAGGAATGACGATGACCGAGACTGTCGTGGTGCTTGACCCGATCTCCCCCCAGACTGCCGAGCGCATGCGTGCGCTGTTGCCGCCGGGCCTGCAGCTGACGCACAGCACCGCCCGCGACGAGGCGCATCTGCAGGCGATGATCGCCGAGGCGGACTACGCGATCTCCGGCCAGATCGCTGTCGGCGGCGCGGTGCTGCAAGCGGCGACCCGATTGAAGTTGCTGCATAAATGGGGCGTGGGAACCGATAATTTCGACCTCGACGCGGCTCGCAGGCTGGGGGTGAAGGTGGCGCGCACCACCGGCAGCAATGCCGTGCCGGTCGCGGAATTCACCATCGCCTCGATGATCGGCACCCTCCGCGGCCTGGCCAACGCCGCCGCCCGGCTGGACCGGGGCGAATGGAACGGCGGCAATTTCGCCCGGCCCTCGTTCCTGCTGTCCGGCAAGACCGTGGGTTTGATCGGGTTCGGCGCGATCGGTCAGACGGTCGCGCGTTTGCTGGGCAGTTTCGGCTGCGAGGTGCTGTATTACCAGCGCCGCCAGGCCGACCCGCCGGTCGAGCAGGCGCTCCGGGCGCGAAAGGTCTCGGTCGCCGAGTTGCTGACCCGCTCCGACGTCGTTTCGCTGCATTGTCCCCTGACGCCGGAAACGGAAGGGCTGATCGACCGGGCCGCCTTGTCGTCGATGAAGCGGACCGCGGTGCTGATCAACATGGCACGCGGCGGTGTGGTGGTGGAGCCCGACCTGCTCTGGGCGCTGCAGGAACGGATCATCCAGGGTGCCGCGATGGATGTGTTCGCGACCGAACCGCTGCCGCCCGACAGCCCGCTGATGGGTGTCGACGGCTTGACCATCACGCCACACATCGCCGCCAGCTCGGCTGACACGTTCGACAAGACGGTGCGACACATGTTCACCAACATCGGCCACGTCAGCCGCGGCGAGCCCGTACCGGAGAGCGACGCCGTGCCGTAACCGATCTCCGCTCCCTTGGGCAGGGCAGTCTTCGGGAGCGGCCGTCGCGATATCTGCTTCGCGCTCGGCGACCGTGACGTCGCCGCCCGGTGTTAGGAAACGCCTATACAACGCGCGCAGCCCCGGCCACCAATGCTCCTGACGTATGCGGGTTTGCTGGAGTGAATAGCCGTGATATCGATCGAGTGTTGACGTCACTGAATTCGTAATCTGCAGCCATTTGCCCACACGGTGTTCGCTGGCGAAGTGGACGTTCGATGACCCCCGGCAACGATCCATGGGAGGCCGCCTTGCCGCTTCTGAAGCGCCTGCTCCTGACAGCCACCCTCTGCACCGCCACCGCGCTGGCCCATGCCCAGGCGACTTACGACGTAATGCGGATCGGCGTGCTGAACGACATGTCCGGCCCGTACGCCGATATCGGCGGCCCGGGGTCGGTGCTGGCGGCGCGCATGGCCGCCGAGGATTTCGGCGGCAAGGTGCTGAACGTGCCGATCGAAATCATCGCCGGCGACCACCAGAACAAGGCCGATATCGGCTCGACCATCGTGCGGCGCTGGATCGATAGCGAGAAAGTCTCTGCGGTGGCGGACGTTCCCACCTCGTCTGTGGCCTTGGCAGTGCAGGACATCACGCGAGAGAAGCAGACGGTGTTCCTGGATTCAGGCGGCGCGGTGGCGGAATTGAGCGGCAAGAGCTGTTCGCCCTTCAGCATCCAGACCGCGGACGACACCTATGCGCTCTCGGTCGGCACGACGCGGGCAGTGGTCGAGAGCGGCGCGGACACCTGGTTCTTCATCACCGCCGATTTCGCGTTCGGCCATGCGATCGAGGCCGAGAGCACGCGCATCATCACCGCGGCCGGTGGCAAGGTCCTCGGTGACGCCATGCATCCGCAGGGTACGTCCGATTTCGCCGCCTATCTGCTAAAGGCGCAGGCGTCGCACGCTAAGGCGATCGCGCTGGCCAACGCCGGTAGCGACACGATCAACGCGATCAAGCAGGCCGGTGAGTTCGGCATCGCGGCAGGAGGCCAGAAGCTGGTCGGGCTGATCCTGTTTATCACGGATGTTCGGGCACTTGGCCTCCGCGCCGCCCACGGGCTGCTCCTGACGGCTGGTTTCTATTGGGACATGAACGAGGCGGCGCGGGAGTGGTCGCACCGGTTCGAACAACGCTTCGGCCGGATGCCGACCCGCGAGCAGGCGACTGCCTACGCGACAATCCTTCACTACCTCGAGGCGGTGCAGGCAGCGGGAACCGACGATGCCGCGACCGTGGTCGCCCGGATGAAGACCACCCCGATGGCATATTTCGGGCAGACCGGCACGTTCCAGTCGAACGGGCGCTTCATGCACGATCTGGCGCTGTACGAAGTCAAGACGCCGCAAGAGTCTGCCGGGCCATGGGACGACTACAAGCTGGTGCGCAGCATCCCCGCCACGACCGCGTTCCAGGCCGCGGATCAGAGCGGGTGTCCAGCGAGCCAGGCAAACTGAGCGTCGTATAACCAGTATGCCCCTATTCCCCCGCCGAGCGTTGCTGGCGTCCCTGGCTCTGCCGGCGCTGCAGGGGTGTGCGGCGCAGTTCCCACCGTTGCCGGACAACGCCACCACCGCGGAAGCCCAGGCGCTGCTGCAAGCGAGCGCGGCGGCACAAGGTGCGGCGGCCTTCGCGATGCTCACCGACGTCAGCGTCAGCTACGCCGGCCAATGGCGCGCGCTCGTCAATACGCTCCAGCCCGACTTGGTCGACTCCGGTTTCCGCGGCCGCTCGGAAGAGCGATTGCTGCCGCGCGGGCGCCTGCTGGCCCAGGCGTATACCGGGCCGAAGGGGAGCAAGCATGTCGTTCGTCGCACAGCCGCGCACAACGAAGGCGAAGTGCGCGTCTGGTTCAATGGCCAGGAAACGCATAATGCCGCGCCCCGTGACGCCGCCGCCCTGGTGGCTGACGGCTACGCCCTGTTCCTGTGCGGCCCGATGCTGCTGGCGGGAGCCTGGGCCGCCGACCGTTCGCTCGTGATGCAATTGGCATCCCGGCAACGGATCACGGTCGACGGCCAGCAGCACGAGTGCGACGTGCTGCGAGTCGGCTTGGTGGCGGGACTAGGCCTGTCCCAATCCGACCAACTCGCCGTTTTCATCGATCGCCAGGAGCAGTTGATGCGCCGAGTGCGCTTTACGCTGGACGGGCTAGACTCGACCCGCGGTGCCGTCGCGGAGGTGGATGCTTGGGCACATCTCACGCGTCACGGCGTGCGCTGGCCGACCCGGTTCCACGAGCGCCTGCTCCGTCCGGTGCCCTTGCCCGTGCACGACTGGCAGATGACCGGCTTGGACGTGAACCGAGGCTTCGCGGCAGCCGACATCAGCACGGCCGAGTTTACGGGCGATGCCGCTGCGGCGGCTACGCCGTTGCCGGAATCGCAGCCCAGGGCGGACGGATAGGATCCTCCCCCGAACGTCGGGGGAGGGGAAGCCACGCTGGACGGCTCAGCCCGGCATCATGACCGTGTCGATGACGTGAATGACGCCATTGGACTGATAGACGTCGGCGATCGTCACATGGGCAACGTCTCCCTTTTCGTCGGTCACCGTGATGCCCTTGCCGGCCATCTTCGCCACCAATGTGCCGCCCTCGACCGTCTTCAGCGAGGCTGAACCATGGCCCGCCTTGATCATTTTCATCAGCTCTTCTGCTGTGATCCGGCCCGCAACGACGTGGTAGGTTAGGATCTTGGTCAGCGTCGCCTTGTTCTCGGGCTTGACCAGCGTGTCCACGGTGCCGGCCGGCAGCGCGCCGAACGCCTCGTTGGTCGGCGCGAACACGGTGAACGGGCCCTTGCTCTTGAGGGTGTCGACCAGGCCCGCGGCCTTTACGGCGGCGACCAGTGTCGTGTGGTCCTTGGAGTTGACGGCGTTGTCCACGATGTCCTTGTTCGGATACATCGCTGCGCCACCGACGTTCGGATCGGTTAACGCGAAGGCAGGTAGCGACACCGTCGCGAGGCCGAGGGCAAGCAAGCCAGCACGCAATTTGGTACGCATGGGTGGAACCTCATTGATCAGGGTTTATCGAACGAGCGGATCGACACGATCCACCTCCACCACGCCCAGCCCTGCATCGAGCAGGGCGGAGGTGGAAGAGTGGGCAAACAGACGAGCTCGCAATTGATATACGGCGGGGTCCAATTTTGGATGCAAGCGCCGCGCGGCAATTGAGTTCGGAAAAACCTATTTTGCTGCACTACTCACGGCGGGCTCCGTTGCAGGTCACGCATCCCTGACGTCGCAGCCTCGGTACGAACCGTCGGCCAGGCGCGGGTTAGACCGCTTCGCCGTATTGCGCGGCGTGCAGCCGCCCATAGACGCCGCCTGCTGCCAGCAGTTCGGTGTGCCGGCCCTGCTCGGCCAGGCCCGAGCGGTCGACCACCACGATGCGGTCGGCGTTGCGGATCGTGGCCAACCGGTGCGCGATCACCAGAGTGGTTCGCCCAGCCGACAGATCCGCCAAGGCGCGCTGCACCGCCCGCTCCGTCTCGGTGTCCAGCGCACTGGTCGCTTCGTCTAGGATCAGGATCGGCGGGTTTTTCAGGAACATGCGCGCGATCGCCAGGCGCTGCTTCTGGCCCCCCGAGAGCTTGACCCCGCGTTCCCCCACCACCGTGTCCAAGCCGTCCGGCAGGGCCGCGATCACCTCGGCCAATTGGGCTCGCCGGGCAGCCTCGACGATGTCGGCCTCCGGCGCATCCAGGCGGCCATAGGCGATGTTTTCCCGCACCGTGCCGCCAAACAGGAACACGTCCTGCTGCACGATGCCGATCTGGCTGCGCAAGGAGGCCAGCGTCATGTCGCGGATATCTTGGCCATCGATCGTGATGCGGCCCGCCGTCGCCTCGTAGAAGCGCGGCAGCAGCGAGCACAGCGTGGTCTTGCCGGCGCCGGACGGGCCAACGAAGGCGATGGTCTCACCGGCCGCGATCGACAGATGGATGTCGTTCAGCACGGTTCGGCCGTCGCCATAGCCGAAGGTCACGCCCTCGAACCGGATGTCGCCGCGCAGCGCGCCAGCGGGTGCGGCGCCGGGCCGGTCGACGATGTCGGCCTCGGTGGCCAGCAGCTCGGTATAGCGGCGGAACCCGGCGATGCCCTTGGGGTAGGTTTCGAGCACGCCGTTGATCTTGTCGACCGGGCGCAGGAACACGCCGACCAGCAGCAGGAACGACACGAAGCCGCCCTCCGATAGCTGCCCGTGCAGCACGAACCAGGTGCCGGCGACCATGACCACCATCTGCGTCAGCCGCATGCCCAGATAGGTGATCGACGATGACGCGGCCATTAGCCGATACGCCTGCAGCTTGGTGGTGCGGTATTGCGCGTTGTCCACGGCGAACAGCCGGCGCTCGTGTTCCTCGTTGGCGAAGGCCTGCACGACGCGCATGCCGCCCACGTTCTCCTCGATACGGGCGTTGAACGCGCCGACCTGGCGGAACAGCGCGCGGAAGTTCTGCGTCATCCGGTTGCCGTAGCGCGACGAGACGATGGTCACGATCGGGGTGATCACCGTGGTCAGCAGCGCCAGGCGCCAATTGATCGTGAACATCAGCGCGAACGCGCCGACGAACGTCATGATGGCAATAAAGAGGTCTTCCGGACCGTGATGCGCGACCTCGCCGACGTCCTCGAGATCCTTGGTGACGTGGGTGATCAGGTTGCCGGTCTTGCTGTTGTCATAGAACGAGAACGACAGCTTCTGCAGGTGGTCGAAGGCCCGGCGGCGCATCTCCGTCTCGATGTTGATGCCGAGCAGGTGGCCCCAATACACCACGACCGCGGTGAGCCCGGTGTTGGCGAGATAGATTGCCAGCAGGATGGTGGAGGCGATCAGGATCAGACCCCAGTCGCGGCTTGGCAGCAATTGGTCCACGAAGCCACGGATGGCCATCGGGAAGCCGAGCTCGAGCAGCCCCGAGATTACGGCACAGCCGAAATCGAGCGCGAACAGCCGGCGATGAGGGCGGTAATAGGCAAAAAATTGGCTCAGCATGGCTGACACATAGCGCGGGCCGCCGCTTAGCCCAAGCGAGCGGGACGCTCTGCACCTTTCTGCGCCACCCCTGTCCGCTTCGCCTCACACCTCGCTGCGTCAACGCTCTACCGTCATGCCAGTGCTTGACACTGGCATCCACGGGGTTGGGCTGGTGACGTCGGACGAGTACTTGACACGGCCGCATGCAACAAGGCGGAGCCGGTGTCTGCGGAACGCCGTGGATACCAGGGTCAAGCCCTGGCAAGACGGGTAAGTGCGTGTAATAACAGTGTTTCAGGTGAACCGGACATTATTGGCTCACGCGCCGGAGCGACGGCGTTTTGACTTCGTGGACACTTGCGCGCTGTCGGAGAACCTTCCACTCACCGTCCTTGCGCCCAGTGCAGGTTGTCCGTGTGGCTGCGGATCTCGAACCCTGCTTCTGCCCAGGCCGCCGCGAGTGCCTGCTTCGAAAACAGCGTCACATGGCCGTTGCGCGGCGCCACATACCACCAGGTCATGCCCTGCCGATCGAAATCGTCTGGCTGCACCAGGGTGGAGAACAGCACGAACCCGCCATCCTGCACCAAACCGGCGATCGCCCGGATCGTGGCGCGCGGATCGGGCGAGTGCTCGAGCACCTCGAAGCAGGTGACGAGCGGGAAGCGCCGCGTAGGCATCCCCTGGCTCGCCGGGTCGAACGGATCGTAGCTGACCGCCCGCATGCCAAGATCGCGGCACAGCAATCCCGCGAGCGCCCCGTTTCCGCCGCCGTAATCCAGCACGTCCATATCGCGGCATGCCTCACCGAACAGCGACGCGATGAACGCGGCGGAGCCGGCTGGCCGCTCCACGGCATAGTCCGGGTCCACGCGGGCATAGCCGTCGTTGTAGATATGGCGGCGGAACTCGTCCGAGCCCCAGCGGTCGAAGTCACCGGTGAACACCAGCGCGCAACCCGGGCATCGATGGTAGGTGACCCGGCGGCCAGAGCGCGGCAGCGGCGCCTGCCGCGCATCCTCGCAACTGCGGTTGAAATCGACCACGCCGATCGCCGATGATGCGGTGCCGCACAGTTTGCACGCCAGCGGTCCCGGCGGGTCCGGACGCCGCCGGGTCGTCGGGATACGCCGTGGCGGGCACCGGCCGAGCTCGGCCAGGTCGCGGCGGATGTGGCACAGCGGCGTGCCCCAATCATTCGGCGATTGCTGGCGGATGATGCGCAGGCTTGGATACCACGGGCTGTCGGCACGCTTCTCGAACCAGCGCCAGCAGCCCTGCAAACGGGACAGCAGCCACACCGGCTTGCCCATCGTGGCCGCCAGATGCGCCACCGCCGCCGTGTCCACGGCGATCACCAGGTCCAGCCCGGCGATCAGCGCGGCCGTCTCGCTGAAATCCTCCACGCCGAGCATCAGGTCGATCGCGCCGAGCTCCGGCGGTAAAGCGGGCGGCAAGCCGGTATGATGCTGCAGGCTGTAGAACTGAATACCGGGCACGCCGGCCAGCAGCGCCAGATGGTCCAGCGCCAATGAGCGCTGCCGATCGTGCGTGAAACCTGCCTCGCCCGCCCATACGAGCCCGACCCGCAGCCCGGTCGTGGCATCATCCCAACCCTCGAAGGCATCGGCATAGGGTAGGGCCGGCGGAACGGTGTCGAGCGTGGTGGCGAACAGGCGGGGCAGGCTCAGCAGCGGGCAAACGATATCGAAGGGCGGCATTGGGCCGCCGGTGGGAACGACCGCTTCGACGCCGGGCACGGCGTGCAACAGTCGAAGCAAGGGCGGCGGCACGGCCAGGATGACCCGCCCAGCCCGCGCTGCGACCAGGGGAGCGTAGCGCACGAATTGCAGCGTATCGCCCAGACCCTGCTCCGCATGGAGCAGGATCGTGAGGCCGGTGATATCTTCGCCAGCCCAGACCCGCAGGCTCGGGGATGCCCGATACCCATTCAGCGCCAAACGCGCCTCGTACAGGCGCCACGCAGCTTGCGTCAGTTCACCCCGACGCAGCAATCGTTCCGCATGGTGATAGCGTGCCCTGGCATCGTCGGGCGCAAGCGCCACGGCCCTTTGCCCAGCGTCTGTCGCGTCCTTCGTCCGGCCCAGGCCGTCCAGCGCCAGGGCACGGTTCACCCAGGCGATCGGATCCTCCGGCTCCAGTCCGAGCGCGGTATCGGCAAGGGTCAACGCCTCGGCATACTGGCATCGTTGGGACAGCAGGCCGCTCAGCACGCCGGCATGCGGCCCGCTTGGTTCCAAGCGGAACGCTTCGCTACCATGCTTCACCGCCCCATCGAGGTCGCCTGCTCGGGCAAGCGGCTCGACCAGCCTGGCATGGGCGGCGGCGCAGCCGGGCTGCAGGCGCAGCGCCAGCATCAACGCCCCGATCGCAGCCTGGGTCTGGCCCAAGGCGAGCAGCGCCCGCCCGTTCAACACCAGGAGACGGCTGTCTTCCGGATACTGGCGATTGGCGCGGGACAGGCAGATAGCGGCTGCATCGGCTTGGCCGCCGGCCAGCAAGCCCTCGCAATGGGCCACGATCGCGTCGGGATGATGCAGGGACAGGCTCAACGACCGGACGCTCCTTGGCAACCGGGGCCTAGACTGCCGGGCAGGAGCTAAGAAAACGTAAACCCAGCCGCATGCTTGGGACGCATGGGACCACTGCGTTCGTGGACTAGCTTATCGTAACGCGCGTTATCATAATGCGGCTGTGACCGATTACAGCCGCGACCTCCTCTTCCTGTTGAACGATGTCGGCCGCCTGTTGCGGACCGACGCGGACCGTCGGGCGAGGGTCCATGGCATGACCCGCGCCCAGTGGGGCATCCTGGTCTGGCTGGAGCGCCAACCCGGCCTGTCCCAGCGCGAACTGGCCGAGATCCTCGAGGTTGAGCCGATCACCGTCGCCCGCCTCGTCGACCGGCTGGAGCGGCGGGGCATGGTGGTCCGCCGGGCCGACGAGAACGACCGGCGGATCTGGCGGCTGCACCTGACGAGCGCCGCCACTCCGGTCCTACAGGAAATCCATGAATATCGAATAGCTCTGACCGCTTCGCTGACCGACGACATGTCGCCGTCTGCGCGAGCGCACCTGATCCAATCGCTCGTCCACATCAAATGCCTGCTCACCACCGACAGGCCCAATAAGATCAAGGAAGTCGCCTGATGTCCCACGCCGCCACTGCCCGCGACCTCGACGCGGGTGCGCCCGTACGCACGAAAGGTTTATCCCGCCGGATGGTGCGGGGCGTGCTGATGCTGGGCGGCATCGCCGTCGTGGCGGTCGGCGGATCGTATATGTGGCTGTCCGGCGGGCGCTACGTGTCCATCGACAATGCCTACACCAATGCCGACAAGGTGGCGCTGTCCACGGACGTGTCCGGCGAGGTGATGGACATCCCCGTCCACGAAGGCCAGCCGGTTCACAAGGGCGATGTGCTGTTCCGCCTGAACCCGCGCCAGGCGCAGATCGCCGTGGAGTCGGCGAAGGCGGATTTGGCACAGACCCGTCTCATGCTGGAATCGATGAAGCGGGACTATTCGCGCATGCAACGCGATACCGCGGCGAAGTCGGCGCAGGTGCAGGCGGACCAGGCGACGTTCGACCGCTACAACGCCCTGGTCGGCCGCGGCGATCTCGCCCGTTCATCCTACGACGACGCGCGTTACAAGCTCGCCTCCGACCAGCAGGGCGTCGCCTCCAGCAGCATGGCGGCCGAGGTGCAACTGGCCAAGCTGGACGGCAACGCGAATGCCGACGTCACCACCCTGCCGTCCTATCTCCAAGGCCAGGCCCGGGTGGACGAGGCGCAGCGGCAGTTGGACGACACGGTGGTGCGCGCGCCGTTCGATGGAATCGTGACGCAGGTGCCCATGCTGCAGCCCGGCATGTACCTGCCGGCCGGTACCTCCGCGTTCGGTCTGATCTCGACCGAGCGGGTCTGGATCGACGCCAACCCGAAGGAGACGGAGCTGACCTGGGTGAAGCCCGGCGACACCGTCGACGTGACGATCGACACCTATCCGGGCCGGACCTGGACCGGCGTGGTGGAGAGCATCTCGGCCGGCAGCGGCTCGCAGTTCTCGATCATCCCGGCGCAGAACGCGTCCGGCAACTGGGTGAAGGTGGTGCAGCGCATCCCGCTGCGGATCGAGGTGCAGACCAAGCCCGGTGATCCGCCGCTGCGGGCCGGCATGAGCGTGGTGGCCGACATCGACACCGGGCACACTCGCAGCCTGCACGACCTGTACTAAGGCTCGGCCTACGATGGACCGGGTTCCCAACCGCACGATCATCACGATCTGCGCGATGGTGGCGACGCTGATGCAGGCGCTCGACTCCACCATAGCCAACGTGGCGCTGCCGTACATGCAGGGCAGCCTGTCGGCGACGTCGGACCAGATCACCTGGGTGCTGACGTCCTACATCGTGGCGGCGGCGATCATGACGGCGCCGGTCGGCTGGCTGGCCACGCGCTTCGGACGAAAGAACCTGTTCATCACCTGCCTGGTGGGCTTCACCGGCGCATCCATGCTGTGCGGCGTGGCGCAGTCGCTGGAGCAGATGGTGCTATTCCGCCTGCTACAGGGCGTGTTCGGCGCGGCACTGGTGCCACTGTCGCAATCCACGATGCTGGACATCTACCCGCCGGCGCAGCGTGGCTCGGCGATGGCGATCTGGGGCATGGGCGTGATGGTGGGGCCGATCCTGGGCCCGACGCTCGGCGGTTACCTGACCGAGTTGTACAATTGGCGCTGGGTGTTCTACGTGAACCTGCCGTTCGGCATCCTGGCCATCACTGGCATGGCGCTGTTCCTGCCGAAGACCGATGCCAAAACCGACATGAAGTTCGACTGGACCGGGTTCGCCGTGCTCGCCATCGGCATCGGCGCGCTGCAGCTGATGCTGGACCGCGGCGAGACGAAAGATTGGTTCAGCTCCCGCGAGGTCGTGATCGAGGCGGTATTGGCGGGGCTTGGCCTGTATCTGTTCATCGTTCACATGGCGACGTCCGAGCGCCCGTTCATCAACCCCGCCGTCTTCCGTGACCGCAATCTGTCCGTCAGCTTCGTGGTGATGTTCTCCGTCGGCATGCTGCTGCTCGCGACGTCGGCGCTGCTGGCGCCCTGGCTGCAGACGCTGGCCAATTATCCGGTGGAGAGTGCCGGGCTGCTGCTGGCGCCGCGCGGCGTCGGCACGATGGGGGCGATGATGATCGCCGGCCGGCTCTCGGGCCGGGTGGATCCGCGCAAGCTGATGGCGCTGGGGGTGGCGCTGCTGTGCTATTCGCTGTGGTCGATGACGGGATGGACACCGGATGCCTCGGCATGGACGGTCGCGACGAACACTATCATCCAAGGGGCTGGGATTGGTTTCGTATTCATCCCGTTGCAAGTCGTGGCATTCGCGACGCTGCCGGCCGCGGTCCGCACGGATGGGACGTCACTGCTGAGCCTGTTTCGCAACGTGGGAAGCGCAATCGGCGTATCGGTCACGTCCACCATGCTGGCGCGCAACATCCAGGCCTCGCATGCCGACCTGGCGCAGTACATCACGCCGTTCAACCGGGCGCTGCAGGCGGGCAACTGGGCGCAGCAGATGCTGAACCCGGTCCCGGGGTCCGCGCCGCTGGTGGTCCCGGGCGGATTGGTGAACACGCAGATGCTGAACACGCAGTATGCCAATGCGGCGTTGCTGGATTCGGTGCTGAACCACCAGGCGACGATTATTGCCTACATCGACGATTTCAAGCTGATGCTGCTGACGTCAGCGCCGACCGTGCTGTTGCTGCTGCTGCTGCGCCGTCCCGGGCGGAACGTGGCCATGCCCGCGGACGCGCACGCGGCGATGGATTAGGGCAAGTAAGCTTAGGCCCTGTGGTGTAGGCGGTGGTCCAACCACAGCAGGCCACCGTTCATGACCACTGCCACAACCACCACCAGCAGCGTCACGGCGGTCGTCATCAGCACGTTGTGGCTGTTGATGCCGTTGATGATCAGGAAGCCTAACCCGCGCTGCGACGAGAACATCTCGCCGATCATCACACCCAGCAAGCACAGCGAAAATCCCACGCGCAACCCGCTGACGATCTCCGGCATCACCGCGGGGGCGAGCACGGTGGTCGCGATCTGCCACTTTGTCAGGCGCAGCGCAGCGGCGGTGCGGAGCAGAACGGGGCGCACGTTCTTCACGGCGGCCAAGGTGAACAGGATTACCGGCACCATCCCGTGGATCACCCCGAACGCCACCTTGGCCGAGATGCCGAGCCCGAATAGCAGCAGGATCACCGGATACAGCGTCACCTTCGGGATGGTGTAGAGCGCCGCAATCAACGGCTCCATCACGTCGCCCGCAAACCGGCGCATGCCGAGCACCAGCCCGAGCAGCACGCCCAGCACGGCGGAGATCACCAGCGAATAGGCAAACGCCAGCGCCGTCGCTGCGACATGCCCCCAGAAAAACGGGCTCGCCAGCAACGTCGCGGCATAAATGATGGTGCGGACGGGCGGCGTGATCGCCACGTCCCCGGCATAGGCGAACACCGCCTGCCACAGCAACAACAAGACGATCGCGATGCCCAGGCCGGAGAGCGCGCCGGACGGGATCGCGAACGGCCGGCTGGTGGAGGCGCTCACGCCCGGGCCCGCCGGCGCAGCAGCCGCTGTTCCCACGCATACAGCAGCCCGTTCGACAGCGTCGCCGTCAGCAGCACGAACAGCAGCAGTCCATACATCGTCCGGTTGTCGAAGCTCTCGTAGGCGTAGGCTATGGCATAGCCCAGGCCCGAGCCGGACAGGATGAACTCCCCCGCGATCACGCCGATGAACGCGTACGCCAGGGCAAGCTTCACGCCGTTGAACAAGTACGGCGCCGCCGCCGGCAGCACGACCCGTGTTGCCGTCGTGACGGCCCCGAGGCGGTGCATGCGGGCAACCCGGCGCAACACGGGGGGCACCCGGTCCAGTCCGATCAGGGTCGCGATGATCACGGCCGGCATGGCGAAGATGAAGCCGATCGCGATCAGCGGGAGTTTGCCGAGCCCGAACAGCGCCACCAGCAGGGGATAGAACACGAAGGTCGGCACCGAGTAGTACGATGCGAGCAGGGGGTTTACCGCGCGGCGCACCAGCGGAACGCCATGCAGCGCCACACCCGCTACCGTGCCCACAAGCACAGAGGCCACAAAGGCAATCCCTACGGTGCTGAATGTCTGCACGATGTCGGCGGTGACCGTGCCGGAGCCCAGCAGGTCCAGCATCGCCGCCAGCATCGCCGAGGGTGGGATCACCGTCAGCGGGTTGATCACCGCCGTGCGGCACAGGAGTTCCAGCAGCAGCACGGCGCCGAGCACGGTCGCGACCCGGGCGAGTGCGAGTTTGTGGCCGCGTGTCACGATGTCATCCCCCTCCCCTTGCGGGAGGGGCTAGGGGAGGGGTGGTCGCGGTACATTGCTGGGAGCGTGGGGCCACCCCTCCCCCCGGCCCCCTCCCACAAGGGGAGGGGGAGTAGAAGTCGCTTGTCACGCGGCGCGGCCCATCGAGCGCATCGCCTCGCCCCTTAGGCCGGTCCAAAGCCGGGCCGTAAGCGCACCGAACGCCGGGTCGGAGACGATGCGGCTGTCGCGGGCGGAGTCCCAGCCGGTCGAAACCAGGTCGATGAAACAGCCGGGCCGGGCAGACATCACGCCGACGCGGTCCGATAGCAGCGCCGCCTCGTCCAGCGCGTGGGTGATCAGCAGCACCGTCGCCTTGGTTTCGCGCCACAGCCGGAGCAACTCGTCGCCCATCAGCAACCGGGTCTGCTGGTCCAGCGCGCCGAACGGTTCGTCGAGCAGGATCAGTCGCGGCTGCATGACCAAAGTGCGCGCGATGCAGACACGCTGCCGCATGCCGCCCGAGAGTTGCGCGGGGTAGCTGGCGGCGAACTCGCGCAGGCCCATGAAGCCCACCGCATACTCGACCCGGCGGCGCGTTTCGGCCGCGTCCATCCCGGCGCGGCGCAGGCCGAACGCAACGTTGTCGGCAACCGTGAGCCAGGGGAAACTCGCATCCTCCTGGAACACCACGCCGACCCCGTCCGGCACCACGCCCGCCACCGGCTTGCCCTCGAAGCGGACCGTCCCGTCGGAGGGGGCGTTCAGCCCGGCCAGCACGTCCAACAGGGTCGACTTGCCGCAGCCGGATGGCCCCACCACCGAGAAGAACTCGCCCGGCGGCAGATCGAGGTCGATCGGGCCGAGCGCGTGAACCCCGCCCGGATACACGCGGGTGACGGCGCGCATTTCGACGTGCGGGACGTTGCTCATTTCGATGCGTGCAAGTCCGGCGGCAGGAACGACGTATCGACGTATTTCGCCCAGTCCACCGGCCCCTTCAACTGGCCGACGATCTGCAGCCCCTCCACCATCTTGTCCATCGCCGGGTATTCCATTCGGCCGTCGGACCAGTAGCTCGCGGTAAGGGTGTGGAACACGCGCTTGTACAGCGCCGGGTCACCATTATAGGCCCGCGCGGTGATCTCCGCTGCCTCGTCCGAATGGTCCGCGATGAACTGCACGCCTTCACGCCGGGCGTCGATCAGCTTGCGGAGCACATCCGGATGCTCCTTGGCGTAGTCCTTGGTGGTGACGAGCACGGTCTGCATGATGTCGGGGGACATCACGTCGCGTACCCAAAACACAGGCTGCACCTTGTCGGTATTCTCGTCGTAGATCGGCGCCCCGGTCATCGCGGTGTCTACGGCGCCGTTGACCACGGCGGACAAATTCGCCCCCACGCCGCCGGCCGGCACCAGGGTGACGTCCTTGGCTGTCATGCCGGCATCGCGCAGCGCCATCAGGATCAGCATGTTGGTCACCGAACCCGGCGAGGTGTAGCCGACCTTTTTGCCCGCCAGCGACTTCACCCCGTGCAATGGCGAGCCGATCTTGGCGATCCAGCCGATATCGCGCACGCTTCGCACGCCGGCGCCGATGATCACGATCGGCTGCCCCGCATTCTCCGCTTGCACCGCCGCGGCCAAGGACACCTCACCGAATGGCAGATCCCCGGCCAGCGTGTTGCGCACGGAGGTGCCGCCGCCGGTGCTGGTCAGGATGCCGGTGATGTCCAGCCCGCGCGACTTGAAGAAGCCCTTGTCCATCGCGACGGCGTAGGGCGCGCCATAGAACTCCGCGCCCCAATGCGTGACGGTGATGGTGTCCGCACGCGCCGCGCTCACGAAAGCGAGCAGCGCCCCCGCGATCAGTGAGCCGAGTGTCTTGTTCATGGACTTGGTTCCTCCATGCCGTTCAAGCGGCAATTGATTGCAGGCTAGCGAATCGCGCTCATTCTGCAGCCTCGGCCCACTTCGCTTCGAAGGCGTGGACGCGGCCGAAGCCCATCAGCGCGTTCATCTCGGAAAACGGCAACAGCGCCGGGCCGCCGGTCGCGGTGCCGGCCTGCTTCAGATGCGCATAGGCGGTCTTCAGCGCGGCGGCGGCGGCCATGAAGCCGACGCCGGGGAACAGCGCGATCTTGAACCCCATCGCCTCCAACTCGGCGGCGGAGAGATACGGCGTGCGCCCGCCCTCCACCATGTTGGCCAGCAGGGTGGCGCCGCGGAACGTCTCGGCGATGCGGCGCATTTCCTCCAGGCTCTCGGGGCTTTCCACGAACAGCACGTCCGCCCCCGCTTTCAGGAACTGCTCGGCACGGCGCAGCGCCTCGTCGATGCCGTGGGCGTAGCGGGCGTCGGTGCGGGCCACGATCAGGAACTCGTCGCTCGGCCGTGCATCGGATGCGACGCGGATCTTGGCCACCGCATCGGCCGCGGGGATGACCCGGCGGAATTCGGTGTGGCCGCACTTCTTAGGGAATTCCTGGTCCTCGATCTGGATGCCCGCCGCCCCCGCTGCCGCGTAGCCGCGCACCGTGCGGTCCACGTTCAGCAGCCCGCCATAGCCGGTGTCGCCGTCCGCGATGAACGGCACGCTCACGGCGCTGGCGATCATGCGCACGCGGTCCAGCATCTCGGTGTAGGTGGCCACGCCCGCATCCGCCACGCCGAGCGAGGACGCGACCACGCCGTAGCCGGTCATGTACAGCGCGGGAAAGCCGAGGCTGTCGGCCATGCGGGCGGAGATGCCATCGAACACGCCGGGCAGCGTGAAGATGCCGGGCTGCCGGAGCAGGGCGCGCAAGGACATCGGGCATTCCTCCAAATTCTTGTTGCCTGACCCTAGCAGCGGCCTGGCCCGAGCGGGAAGGCCTTACTGCCCGACGTCCTGGCCCGGACGCTTGGTCCCGATCGTCTGCAGCAACGCCACCAGCAACGCGTCGCGTTGGGCGGCCAGGGCTGGCACGCTCTGCCCCTTGGTCTCGGCCGCCACCCCGTCGATGATGGCCTGGCAAACCTCGGGCGTCAGCGTCGGTTGGCCGAGCGAACGCCACCAAACCTCGTTCGCTGGGCCGAGATGCTCCATGAAGTGGGCCATGCCGCCCTCGCCGCCGGCCAGGTGAAAGGTTAGATGCGGCCCCATCAGCGCCCAGCGCAGGCCGGGACCGTAGGCAACGGCCGCGTCCACGTCGGCTACGGTGGCGACGCCCTCCGCCACCGCGTGCACCGCCTCCCGCCACAGTGCGGATTGCAGGCGGTTGGCCAGGTGGCCGGGGGCTTCCTTGCGGAGATGGATCGGATGCTTGCCGATGTGGCGGTAGAATTTGACGCAGAACGCGACCGTCTCGGCGGTGGTGCGCTCGCCGCCCACGACCTCCACCAGCGGGATCAGATGCGGCGGGTTGAACGGATGGCCGATCACGAAGCGGCCCGGCGTGCGCAGGTCGCGCGCCAGGTCGGTCATCATCAGGCCGGAGGAGGAGGACGCGACCACCACGTCCGGCGGCAAGCCGTGCTCCAGGGTGGCGAATAGGGCGCGCTTGGCGTCGGTGCGTTCGGGTGCGCTCTCCTGCACGAATTGGGCGCCGATGACGCAGGTGGCCGGGTCGGGGTGGAAGCTCAGTCCGGCGGGTTCGGCGGCGGGGGCGCCGAGCGCCTGCAGGGTTGGCCAGGCGCGGTCGACGAAGCTGCGGACGAACTTTTCGGCGTTGGGTGCCGGGTCCCAAACGGCCACACGCAGGCCGCGTGACTGGAAGTATGCCGCCCAACTGGCCCCGATCGTGCCTGCGCCGATAACGGCGACCTGGGTGATGGCGCTTGGTTCAACCATGCTGTCCCCGAGTCATGTTTGCGGCCAGCATGCGCTGCCGCGGGCCCCGACGGGAAGCGCAATTCACCCGCCGGCGTCGCTGTCCTCCCCTCGAGAACCATCGAGGGGAGGATTACGGTCAGTGACCCTGGGCGGCGCGCTGCTGGGCGAGGAGCGCCTGGTTGTAGGCGTTCTGCTGCGCCAGAAGGGCTTTGTTGTAGGTCTGCTGCTGCTGCACGACCGCGTTGTGCTGCTGCTGTTGGGCGAGCAGGTTCTGGTTGTACTGCTGCTCCTGCTGCACCGCGCGGTTGTTCTGCTGCTGCTGTTGCTGCTGAAGCTGCTGCTGGCGGCGCTGGTTGCCGTAGCCCTGGTTGCCGTAGCCCTGGTCGCCGTAGCCTTGGTCGCCATAGCCGTTCTGATTGCCGTAGCCATTGCCACCGCCGTAATACGACTGGGCCCCGGCCACCGCTGGCAGAGCAACAAGGCCTGCAAGGGCCAACACGACTGCGATACGCATGCGATCCTCCACTTATTGACCGTACGACACTGAACGGCGATTACGGCCACACTCGTGACGAAACGTGTCAAAACTGTGCAGGTTCGTCACGAGTTGAGCGCGCCCGCGATCCGGCTCTCGACCTGCGTCATCAGGCGCGCCACGGCCGTCTGCCCGGCCCGCGCAATCCCCGGCGGCCCGGCGGCCTCGATCGGCGCAGTCCCCACCGCTTCCCCCTGCAGCAGCACTCGCACCGGCGAGGGGCGAAGGTCCAGCAGCACCAGCCCAAGCGATGCCCGGCTGCTATGGCTCTCCGGGGTCGCAAGCAAAGACAGCAGCTCCCCCTCCAAAGCCAGATCGGCCCGCAAGCGGCTGCCAGGGGCCAGCACGGCAGAGAACAGCCCACTTGCGGCCAACCAGCGGCGCAACACGTCCTCCACCGCGTCGGCGGGCGGGACGCTCCACTCTTCGTAGAAATCTGTGCGGATGCTGCCGTCGGACTGGAGCACCTGCAGCCCCCGCGCCTCCAGGCCCGGCGCCGCCTGCAACGTGCGCACCAGCAGGACCTTGCCCCGCGGGTTCGGCGGCAGCAACTCGGGGCGGCGCACGTCCAGCGGCCATTCGCGCTTTTCCAGATACGGCCGGGCCGGCAGCACGCTGCAGCCCGCCAAACCGGCGCCGGCCAGATTGGCCGACGCTGCCAGCAGCCAGCGGCGCCTCAACGGTCCAAGCCCCGCGGCGGGGCGCCCCCGAGCACGACCTGGCCCGGGTCGCGCCGGAGCTCCTCGCTTGCTTGCCGCAGGGACGAGACCGCCGTCCGCGCGTCCCGCAGCAACGGCACCAGCCCGGCCTCCAAATCCGCCGAACCGGTGTCCGCCCGGTGGGCCACCGCGTCCAGCGCGGTGATCAGCTGCGGCAGTTTTGCTGCGGTCTGCGACAGCCGATCGGTCGCGGCGGTGGCGGTTCTCAGCAATTCCTTGGTCTGCGGGCCCTGCGCCAGGCCCCGTGCAGCCGCCAAGGTCTGCCGCAACTCGCCGGCCAACGCCGGAACATCGGCGTCGGTCAGCGCCGATTGCAGCGTGCGGAGCGTGGCGGTGGCCTGCACGAGCAGTGCGTGGGTGTCGCCGTCCTTCAGCGTGCTGCGCAGGTCGGTCACCAAGCCCAGCACGCCCGTAGCCAAGCCGTTGATGTCCACCTGCTGGAACTTGCCGAGCAGCACCGTCGCCGCATCCTGCACCTGGCTGAGCGTGGAAGGCATGGACGGGATGTAGCTGTAGCGCGGCGTCCAGGGCACTTCGAGTGGCGGGTATCTCTCGGCATTGGCGAAATCAAGCTCCACATAGCTCTGGCCGGTCAGGCCCTGGGGGGCGATCCGGGCGCGCAGGCCTTCCTCGATGCTGGTCGCGTTCGGGGCCTGCCCCACCCGCCCGGTATCGATATCGAACCGGACGTAGACGGTGCGGAACGTAGCCCGGCGGATCTCGTCGGGAGCGCCGCGGCCATAGGCGGCGCTGCTGAGCCCGATCTCGGTCACCGCGCCGATCGTCACGCCGCGGTATTTCACCTGCGCACCCACGTCGAGGCCCTGCACGCTGTCGCGGAAATAAGTCTCGTAGGCGCGGCCATGGGCGATCTGGTTGCGTCCCAGGAACAGCACGGCCGCAACCACCAATGCGACACCGGCAAACACCAGGACGCCGACGCGCAGGTAGGTGCCGCGCATCAGGCCGCCTGCCGCCGGAAGAAGCCGCGCACCGCAGGCACCTCGCTGTCGCGCGCCAGAACGTGCGGGTTGCCGGTTGCGACCACGCCCTCCGCCGTGCGGTCCAGCATCAGGCAGCGGTCGGCGATCGTCATCACCGAGGGCACCTCGTGCGTCACCACGACGAAGGTCGCCCCGAGCGTGTCGCGCAGCTGCAGGATCAGCTTGTCCAGCCCGGCCGAAGTCACCGGGTCGAGCCCGGCGGAGGGTTCGTCCAGGAACAGCAGCGGCGGGTCCAACGCCAGGGCGCGGGCGATGCCGGCGCGTTTGGCCATGCCGCCGGAGATTTCGGCTGGCCGCAGCGCCGCGGCATCGGCGAGCCCGACTTGGGCCAGCTTCACCCGGGCGATGGCGGCGCAGGCTTCGGGCGGCAGGTTGGTCAGGGTCTGCAGGGGCAACATCACGTTCTCCAGCAGACTCAACGAACCAAACAGCGCGCCGGATTGGAACAGCACGCCAATCTGCCGCCGGATGATGTCGGGCTCGGTGGCGATGTCGCGGCCCAGCACGAAAGCATCGCCGGCGGTGGGCGGTTGCAGGCCGATCAACTGGCGCAGCAGGGTGGATTTGCCACACCCCGAACCCCCGAGGATGGCGAACACCTCGCCGCGCGCGACGGTGAACGTCACGTCGCGGAACACGGTCCGCGCGCCGAACACCTGCGTCAGGCCGTGGGCTTCAACCGCGTGGGTCAAACGCCCAACCGGTAGAACAGGATGGCAAACAGGCCGTCCAGCAGGATCGTGGCGACGATGCCGCCCACCACCGCTGCCGTCGCCGCCTGCCCGACGGCACGCGGGCCGATGCCGGTGGCCAGGCCGGCCCGGCAGCCGATGCCCGCGATGGCCGCACCGAAGCAGACGGCCTTGAACAGCCCGCCCCATAGGTCCCGGCCATGGACCGCGCGACCCAGCTGGGTGGCCACGGCCGAGGGCGAGAACCCGAATGCCAGCATCACCGTCAGCATCCCGAGCAGGCCGGCCAACTCCAGGAACAGCGTCAGCACCGGCATCACCAGCACCGCCGCTGCCAGCCGCGGCAGCACCAGCATCGTCATCGGGCTGATACCCAGGGTTTGCAGCGCGGCTACCTCCTCGTTCACCTTCATGGTGCCGAGCTCGGCGGCGAACGCAGAGCCGGTGCGTCCGGCCAGGATCACGGCCGCCAGCAGCGGCCCCAATTCCCGCAGCAGGGATAGTCCGACCAGGTTCACGACGAACAGGTCCGCCCCGAACCGCCGCAGCGGGATGGAGGATTGGAACGACAGGATCAGCCCCATCAAGTAGCCAAGCAGCACGATCAGCGGGATCGCTTGCCCGCCGGCCTGGTCGGCGATTCGCAGGAAGTCGCCGAGCCGGATCTGGCGCCGCCGCCGGGGAATGAGCGCCGCCGCCACCACGCTCTCGCCGACGAAGCCCACGATGGAGGCGAGCTGGCCCAGCGCGGCACGGCCGATCCCGGTGAAGGTCCATGGCGGCGGTGCCGTCCTGAGGGGTGGTTGGACACCCGCCTGCGCGACCAGGGTGGTCAGCGCCGGGTCCGCTCCCTGGAGGCGGGCGTCGCCATGCCGGGCCAAAGCCGCGGCAAGCAGGGCCGCCCCGGCCGTGGCCGCCGTGGCATCCGTGACGTCGATGACCAGGGGGCGGCCCTTTGCCGCCCCGGCCGCGCGGAGCACAGGGGCCCATAGACCTGCGGCCGCATTGGTGTCCAACGCGCCCGACAAGGTGAGCACGCCTGGCGCCTCTGCCAGGCGGGCGGCCGTGGCCTCGGTGGCTAATGCGCCAGCCAGGCGTCGAACCGCTGGTTCAGCTTGTCGCCGTTGTCGCGCCAAAACTGCTCATCCACCTGCAACGCATTTTGCAAATTGGCTGGCGCCGCGGGCGAGACGGCCAGCGCGTCCGCCGCCATCTGGTCGGTCGCCCCTTTCGCCACCGGGCCATACGGAACCGCGCTCGCGAACATGGCCTGGCGCGCCGGGTCACCGGCGAAGGCCAGCAGCTTGAGGGCATCGACGATATTCGGGCTGCCCTTCATGATGATCCACGACCGTATAGAGTACAGACTGCCCGCCCATTGCAGCCCGAAATGCCGCTTCTGGATCCGGTCGGCCTGAGTGACCGACGCATTGTCGGCGCTGGACAGCAGGACCTCGCCGGACCCTAGCAGTTGCGCGGCCTGCGCGTCCGGGGTCCACCAGACGAGGTACGGTTTGATCTGGTCCAGCTTGCGGAACGCGCGGTCGACGCCATCGTCGGTGCGCAGCAGGCGATAGACGTCACCCGGCGCCACGCCATCGGCCAAGAGGGCGATCTCGAGGTTGCTCCGGGCGGTGCGGCGCAGCCCGCGCTTGCCGGGGTAGCGGGCGACGTCCCAGAAATCGGCCCAGGTCGGCGTCGCCGGGAACTTGTCGCGATCCCAGGCCAGCACCAGGCTGCCGATAGCGGCCCCGACGCCGCAATCGCTCGAAGCCTGGGGGATGTAGTGGTCGCGCCCGCCGATCGCCGCCCAGTTCAGCTTCTCGAACAGACCGTCGTCGCAACCGGCCAGCAGTTCGTCGGCGGCGACCAGCACGACGTCCCAGTCGTTCGCGCCACCCTCGATGCGGGACCGCAGCACGCCCAATCCGCCGGTCCAGTCGAGCACCTGCAGCGGTTTTCCGAACGCGGCGGTGAATGGCTTGAAATAGGCGTCGTCCTGCGCCTGCTGCATCTCGGACCGGGTAACCACGGACAAGTCGCGGGCGGCCAGGGGAGCTGCCGGGAGTATCGCGCAGAACCCAATCGTCAAAGGCAAAGGGCCGACAGCCAAAAACTTACGGAGCGTCATCAGCGCGGGGCGGTCCTGGCCAGGATGGGTCCGGCCGACCCTACCGGGGCGATCCCCAGTCTAGCAATGCGATACCGTCCGCAAAGGGTGGAAAAAACCACGAGGAATAAGCTTCGTGGCGGGCAACCCCCACGAAGGCGCGAGCGTTCTTGCGACGCCGAACGATTGTAAACCAGGAGCCGATGACCATGGCCGCTTCCTTCACCGTTGACGACGCCCAAGCGCAGATTTCCGCCCTCCGCAAGCAGGTAAATCAGCTGATGGGTGAGCACGTCACACCCACGCTGAACGATGCGGCGGATCGTGCGCAGGTAGCCGCCCGTCAGGCAACCGACTACACCCGCGAACAGGCCGACGCCGTGGCGGAACAGGTTCGCGGGCGTCCGCTGATCGCCATCGCCATCGCCGGCGCCGTCGGTTACGTGCTCGGCCGCTTCGTCCGCTAATCCAGGTGCGCACAGTCGAACTCGGGCGGACGGCCGCTCAGGCCGAGCTACTCCGTTTCAAGCGGATGCTTCGCCGCCAGGCGATGCGCGGGGTGTGGGGGGCCGTCGCGGCCGTTTTCGCTGTCGCCGTTCTGGCTATGATCCACGTGCTGGCGTTCGTGATCCTCGAACCGCTGATCACGCCGATTTGGAGCGCCGTGGTCGTGCTGGCATTCGACTTGCTGATGCTGGTGATTTTCGGCCTCATCGCAGTCAATGGAAAGCCCGACCGGATCGAAATCCAGGCCCGTGAAGTGCGCGATCTGGCGTTGCTCGAGATGCGGGAGAGCATGGCGGTCTCCGCCCTGCTGAACCCGGTCGGACGGGTCGTTCTCAAGGCGGCCGGGCGTGGTGCGCTCGGCGCATTGACCCCCGGCTTCCTGTCGCGTAAGCGGCGGAGGTGAGCGAACCGGCCGAACGAACCATTCTGACCCGGCGTGATGGCCGGGTCGGACATATTTTGATGAACCGGCCGAAGGCGCTGAATGCGCTGGACGCCGGAATGATCCACGACATCGCCGCCGCCCTCTGGGAATGGCGTGACGATCCGTCGGTCCATGCGGTCGTGATCGAAGGCGCTGGGGGACGTGCGTTCTGCGCCGGCGGCGATATCCGGGCGGTTCGATCCGCAAGCCTCGAGCAACGGCATGACGTGATCGAGGCGTTTTTCAGCGCCGAATACGCGTTGAACCAGGCGATCGCCGACTATCCGAAGCCCTACGTCGCCTTGATCGACGGGATCTGCATGGGCGGCGGCATCGGCGTGTCGGTCCACGGCTCCGCCCGGGTGGCAACCGAGGCCGCCATGTTCGCCATGCCGGAGACGGGGATCGCGCTGTTCCCGGATGTGGGTGCGACCTATCTGCTGCCTCGTCTTCGTGGCGAGGTGGGCATGTACATGGCCTTGACCGGCGCGCGTCTGCACGGCGCGGATGCGGCGTTCGCTGGGCTCGTGACCCATTTCACCGACCGGGACACGATTGCCGCGCTGCCCGCATCCCTCGCGAAGCATGGCGCGTCCGCACTGGCCTCGGTAACGCGGGTCTTCGAGCCCCCGATCGCCCAGCATATGGACACGATCGACCATTGCTTCGGCGCCAGCAGCGTCGCCGAGATCGTGGCGAGGCTGGAGGCCGCCGATACCGAATGGTCCCGCCAGACACTCGCCACGCTGCGGACCATGTCGCCGAGTGCCGTAATGTGGACGTTTCACATCGTGCGTGCAGGAGCCGGGCGGACGCTGCCGGAGTGCCTGCATGCCGAGTTGAAACTCACCCGGCAGGTGACCAAGCACCCGGACTTCGCCGAGGGCGTCCGGGCCATGGTCGTGGACAAGGACCGTACTCCGAAATGGTCGCCCGATCGTTTTGAGGCCGTCGACCCGGCCGACATCGATCGGCTGTTTGCGTGACGTTTGTAACGTAAGCGGCGCCCAGTTTGTAAAGTGTAACCCGGTCATTCTCCCGTCCGCAGGCCGCAGCTTCGCCATTAATGTCCTCCCGCCATGATACATTGGACTTACCCCATGTATATGGCGAGGAGAGCGGGCATTGACTGTTACAGCTGCCAACACCGTTACTGTCGCCGACCCAACCGGGACTGCAGGATGGAGCGTCGCAACCATTTCCGTTGAAACGGTCAATGCACAGGAGAACGTCACGTATTATCTTCGTGGGGCAACGTCCACGACCAATGCCGGAGCAATTTCGGTTGATTACAGCATCGGCACCAATGGTGCGTTGACCGCGGTGGACCTGTTCGCCTACCACCCCGATGGCGCGTTGACCGCCACGTTCTACTCAGGGGCGGAAGCGCTCGACGGATACGCCTACACTCAATACCTGCTCAACACGAGCGGCACGCTAACCGAAGTTATTGCGGTCACCGCAGCCGGAAAGGCCTATATAGGATCTTAGCTCTGTTGTATCACCACCGTACGGTGGCCGGGACGGGCACGAGGCGGTTGCCCGCCGACCGTCCCCCAAGGAGCGCCGAAATAAGGCCCGTGTTCTCTTGGATCGCAGGCCTGACCGAGGCTCTCATCTCCCGCTTCCGCCCGCGACCGGATCACTTCGTCGGCCCGATTTTGCATGATTGGTGCCAGCGCGAACTCGCGGTCTGGAGCCGAAACGGCCGTATTCCGGTCAACCAGGACGCATTGCAGGCGCTGAATGCGACGCGGCCCTGGACCTTCTTGTTCAGCGTCGGTCCCCACGGCGCCACCGTGATGCCGAAACCTCCGATGATCGACACGGGTGGGGAGCCGGCAAAGCGGCGCCTGGAGTACTACCATCGATTCCTTGATGGCGCGGCCCGCAAGGCGAACCTGGCCGACGCGATCACCATCGCCGTCGACCTCAACGACGACCCGATGGCCAGCGCCGACGTGCCCGTGTTCGCATTCCAGAAGGTCCATGGGTCCAAGCTGGTGCTGATCCCGGACGTGGACTTCCTGCTCGACGCGAACAATGCCTTGCCCTCGTGGCTGGTCTCGGACCATGTGCCGTGGTGGCGCAAACAGACCAGCGCGGTATTCGCCGGGTCCACGACGGGCGGCCCGATTACGGCCGACGTTGTGCGCGACGTCTCGCTGCCGCGGCTGCGCGCGGGGGTATTCTTCCACGACAAGCCGGGCGTGCTGTTCCGGCTCACCAACCTCGTGGGCTGTGACACGCCGGAAACGAAGGCGATGCTCCAAGGCCTGGGCTTCGGGGCGCAACAACGCCTGTCGTGGCGGGCGCAGTTCCGGCACCGCTTCATCATCTCGATGGACGGCAACGGCGCGACATGTTCGCGCGTGGCCATCACGTTGCGCAGCCGGTCGGTGCTGCTGAAATATGCTTCGAACCGGCAGCTTTACTATTTCGATGGCCTGAGGCCGTGGAAACACTACGTGCCCATCAACAAGGACGAGGACGTGCTGAACGTGCTCTCCCTCGCGCGCGAGAAACCTGACTTGTTCCGCGACATCAGTGCCGCCGGGCAACGTTTCGCCCGCTCGTTCCTGACCCGGCGCGCCGTTGAGAGCTACATGGCGACGCTGCTGCGTGTGTATGGCGGCATGCTGGCCGACGCTCCTGCGCCTCGCCCGGCCAACACCGGCCACGTTGCCGCCCCGAATGCCCATGCCTAACCTAGGCGGCCGGAGGAGAACCCCCATGCAAGACAGCGTCGTCCGAGGCACGGTCGTGACGTCGGCCGAAATCATTCCTGACGGCTGGGTCGCGGTTACGGAGGGTCGGATCAGCGCGATCGGCACCGGCACCCCGCCAGAGGCGCGGACCACCCACGATTACGGCGGGAAGTATGTGCTCCCCGGCCTGGTCGACGGCCACATGCACACGAGTTCGGCGATCGGCTGGGCGGGCATCGAGGGCGCCACGCGCTCGGCCGCGGCGGGCGGGGTGACCACCTGCGTGGACATGCCGTATGACGTGCCACAAGCCGTGACCAGCGCCGCCGTGCTCGCGGACAAGATCGGCTGGGTGGAGCGCACGGCGCATGTGGACGTCGCGCTGTATGGCACGATCGCCAAGCATGGCGGCACCGATGCGATCGCCGGCCTGGCCGAGGCCGGCGTGTGCTCGTTCAAGCTGTCCACCTACGAATACGATGCGACGCGCTTCCCGCGCATCGACCACCCCACCATGGTCGAAGCCTTCGCCGCGATCGCGAAGACCGGGTTGCCAGTATCGGTGCACAACGAGGACCAGGAGTTGGTGGAGCGGCTGACCGAAGACGCGCGCGCCGCCGGCAAGACGCACGCGATCATGCATTGCCGCACCCGGCCGCCGCTCGCCGAAACGATGGCGGACAACGAGATCTTCGAGATCGGGTTGGCAACGGGCGCGCACGTGCATATCGCCCACTCGTCGGTCGCGCGCGGCTTCGATATCGCGGACGGGTTTCGGCGTGCCGGCGGCCAGGCGACCGGGGAGGCTTGCATCCAGTACCTGTGCATGACGGAGGCGGACATCGTCCGCCTGGGCGGCCGAGGCAAATGCAATCCGCCGTTCCGCACCGCGGCCGAGGTGGAGCGGATGTGGGCGGCGCTGCAGGCGGGCAAGGTCGAATACGTCTCGACCGACCACGCTCCCTGGCCGGCGGACCGCAAGCAATCGGCCGACATCTTCGCGTGCGGCGCCGGGCTGACCGGGATGCAGAGTTTCGCGCCGCTGATGTTCACGCTGCTGCAGGAACGCGGGCTGCCTTTGACGCTGATGGCGCGGTATTGCGCCGAACGCCCGGCCCGGCATCATGGGCTGGCCGGTCGCAAAGGCGCGATCGAAGCAGACAAGGATGCGGATTTCGTGGTGATCGAACCGGGCAATTTCGAGTTTGACGAGGCCGAGATCCAGGACCGCGCCGAGTTGCGCTGGTCGCCCTATCAAGGCCGGGCGATGCGAGGCCGGGTCGCGGCGACGCTGCTGCGCGGGCAGGTGATCTGGGACGGTGCCGTGGTTAGTGCTGCGCCGGGCACGGGGCAGTTCCTGCGCCGGGGGGTCATCTGATGGCGCGCATCCTCACCGTCGCGGCCGCCCAGCTCGGCCCCATCCAGCGCGCCGAACCGCGCGCCGAAGCCGTGGGCCGCATGGTGCGGCTGATGGAACGCGCCCATGCCCGCGGCGTGCAGGTGGTCGTGTTCCCCGAGCTGGCGCTGACGACGTTCTTCCCCCGCCACTATCACGAAGACCGTGCGGAGGCGGATGGTTGGTTCGAAAGCGCGATGCCGTCCAATGAAACTGCGCCGCTGTTCGAGGCAGCGAGGCGCTTCGGAATTGCCTTCCACTTAGGCTACGCCGAACGCACGGCGGAGGGGCGGCACTTCAACACTGCCATTCTCGTCAACCCCGCCGGCGAGATCATGTTGAAATACCGCAAGATCCATCTGCCAGGGCACGCCGAGTACGAGCCGGCACGCAAAGTCCAGCATCTGGAGAAGCGCTACTTCGAAGTCGGCGACTTAGGATTTCCCGTGGTGCGCGCGTCGTTGGGCGACACGCGGGTGAACGCCGGGCTGATGATCTGCAACGACCGCCGCTGGCCGGAAGCGTGGCGGGTGATGGGGCTGCAATCGGTCGAACTGGTGATGCTGGGCTACAACACGCCCTCGATCAATCAGGATGCCAAAGGCTTCGAGGCGCATCATTTGCGCGTGCTGCACAGCCATCTCAGCATCCAGGCCGGTGCCTACCAGAACTCCACCTTTGCCGTGGCGACGGCGAAGGCGGGTGTGGAGGATGGCTGCGAGTTGTTCGGCAACTCCATCATCGTGAGCCCGCAAGGCGAGATCATGGCCGAGGCGACCAGCTGGGACGACGAGCTGATCACCGCCGACTGCAACCTGGACCACTGCACGCTGGGGCGCACCACCATCTTCGCCTTCGACCGCCACCGCCGGCCGGAGGCCTATGGGCGGCTGGTCGAGCAGGTGGGTGCGGTGGAGCCGCCCGACTGGCGGCCGTGATCGCGCCACGCCTGGTCGCAACGGTCGGGCTGCATGGCAGTGCGTCGACCAGCCTATTCAACATCGTGCGCGAGCTGATGATCGAGGCGGTGGGTGTGGACGAGGTTCTGGCGCTGTATGGCGAGGACGTGTCCGCGCTGCCCGCGCCGCTGGCGTCCGATCGGCGCCACGTCGTGCTGAAATCGCATTCGGGCAGCCCGGGCTGGGAGTGGCTGGTCCGCCTGTCCCGTGCACCGGTCATCCTCAGCGTGCGCGATCCCCGGGATGCCGTGCTGTCGCTGATGGAGCGGTTCGGCATGCAATTGGAGCCATCGGCACGGGCCATCATGGCGGATTGCCGCCGGGCTGAGCGCTGCGCGGAGGCCGGCCACACGGCGTTCCGCTACGAGGATCGGTTCTTCGAAGACGAGACGCTGGCTGGGCAGTTGGCAGCAAAGCTCGGCCTGGACGTGCCCGGCCCGACCTGCCGCGAGATCGGCGCGCGTTATACCACGGAGGGCGTTCGGTCGATTGCATCGAACCTGGCCGGCCTGCCGCCGGGCCGGGTGCTCGAAGCGGGAGCGGTGCAGCTGGATCAGGTGACTCAGATCCACCGCAGCCATCTCGGCGACGGGAGAGTGGGCAAGTGGCGCGACCGGCTGTCCCCGGGCAACGGCGCGGCGCTGACCCAAGCGTTCGCCCCGTTCCTGCAGCGCTTCGGCTACGACCCTTCGTAAAGACTCCCCTCCAGGGAGCAGCGGTGCTGGGGGACGATTATCGCAATGCTTTTCAACTCGTGGGCGACGGCACAGATCACGCTCTCCCAGTCACCTGGGCTTGGCTGCCGGAACAAGCGCAACGTCGGGTACCATGGGCTGTCGCTTCGGCCGGTCAACCAGCGCCAGTCATTGTCGAACCGGTCCAGCAGCCAGACCGGCTTGCCCAAGGCGCCCGCCAAGTGGGCGACCGCGGTGTCGACGGAGATGACGAGGTCGAGGGTTGCGATCACGGCAGCGGTGTCCGCGAAATCCCGCATTTCGCCCATCACGTCGATGATGGGGAACGCGCCCGGGACGGACGCCCCGCCTTTTTGCAGGCTGACGAACTGCACGCCGGAGTGCTCGAGCAGGGGCGCCAGCTGGGCCGGCGCGACCGAGCGCCGCCCGTCGCTGACCAATGCCGCCAGGCCAGCCCAGGCCAGGCCGACACGCAAACCCTTGGTCCCGGCCAGACGCGTCTGCCACATCACCGCCTGGGCCGGGTCGGCCCGCAGATAGGCTGCCGGACCCGGGATGGTCGCCAGGGTCGTCCCTGCCGCCAGGGGCAGGCTGAGCATGGGGCAGTGCAGGTCGAAGGGCGGCAAGTCGTCTCCGCGTGCGATCAGCACGTCCACGCCGGCCAGGCTTCGCAGCAGCCGGACCAGCGGCGGCTGCACCTCCATCACCACGCGCAGCCCCTTCGACGCGGCGAAGGCAGCGTAGCGGCAGACCTGCAGCGTGTCGCCAAAGCCCTGTTCGGCGTGGATCAGCAAGGTGCGGCCCGGCGCCGCCTCACCGCGCCAGAGCGGCTGGGCGAAGTCGCGCTGCTGACCGGCCCATTCGGGCGTCCGCCATCGCCACTCATATTCCGCCCAGCCTTCCGCGAACTGCCCGCCCTTCAGAAGCGCGAGGGCAAGATTGCAGTGGGCGTCGGCGTGGTTGGGCCGGATCGAGGTGGCGCGCCGGTAGCTCGCCACCGCCGCCGGCAGCGTGCCGAGCTGCTGCAGCGCTGTGCCGAGATTGCTGTGTGCGTCCGCATGGCCCGGCCGCAGAACGATGGCGCGCTCGTAGCTGGCCACCGCGTCGCTCAAACGGCCCTGCTGCTGCAGCGCGATTCCCAGATTGATGTGCGCATCGGCGTAATCCGGCCGGAGGTCGAGAGCGCGCCGATAGCTTGCAACCGCCCCGTCCAACTGCCCTTGTCCCCGCAACACGAGGCCGAGGTTGTAGTGCGCGTCTGCGAAAGCCGGGTCGAGCTCGATAGCCCGGCGATAGCAGGCGAGCGCCTCCTCCCGGCGGCCGAGCGTCTGCAGGGCGATCCCGAGGTTGCTGTGCGTGGCCGAGAGGTCCGGCTGGAGTTCGATCGCGCGGCGGTACCAAGCCACGGCGTCCACCGGGCGGCCTTGGTCCAGCGCGATAACGCCGAGATTGCTGAGCGCCTTCGCGTGGCCCGGCTGCAGCGCGAGCGTTTGCCGGTACAAGCCTTTCGCTTCGTCCAGCCGGTCGGCCCGGTGATGCTGAACCGCCTCGGCGAACATTTGGCTGGCCAGGACAGCGGGCGCTACCGTTTGGCCCGGCTCGGGTTCACGCATTTCGGCGACCTCCCCATCACGGCCTCCGGCGATTGCATATGCTCTCTTCTCCCTCTCCCGCGGGCGGGAGAGGAAGAAGCCATTTGCAATTGCCTTGCATCACCGCCAGGCGCCGCGCGCCTCCGCGACGAGGGTAGCCGAGAGGTGGTTAACGCGGGGTTGCGTGCCGGCAGCCGGAGCCTAGGCTGGCCGCCCTGGAAGCACGGGAGAGACACCATGAAGCCACGAATCGCGATCGTCGGTACTGGAGCGGTGGGCGGCTATGCAGGCTCCCATATGGCGCAGGCCGGTGAGGACGTGGTGTTCATCGACTTTTGGCCCGAAAACGTCGAGGTCATGCGCGCGAAGGGGCTGCGCATCTCGCATATCCGCGACGTGCCGGAATTCACCGTCCCGGTGCAGGCGATGCACATCACCGACGTGCAGGGGCTGGCCAAGCAGGCCCCGATCGACATCGCCTTCGTCTGCGTCAAATCCTACGACACGGCGTGGGCAACGGCGATGATCGCGCAATATCTTTCGCCTGGCGGCTTCGTGGTGTCGCTGCAGAACTGCATGAACGAGGAGACGGTCGCTGCGGTGGTGGGCTGGGGCCGCACCATGGGCGCAATCGCCAGTTCCATCACGGTGGATCTGTGCGAAGCCGGGCATGTGCGCCGCGCGGCCGGAAAGAGTGGGTCCAAGCACACCGTGTTCCGCGTCGGCGAGGTCCACGGCCGTACCACCGGCCGGGTGCAGGAGGTGTGCCGCCTGCTCGCGCTGGCCGACAGCGCCCACGTCACCTCCAACCTGTGGGGCGAGCGGTGGTCCAAGCTCGTCGTCAACGTCATGGGTAACGGGCTGTCGGCCTGCACCGGGCTGCTCAGCAAGGAGATCATCGCCGACGACACGCTGCGGCACTTCTCGTCACGCCTCGGCAGCGAGGCGATCCGGGTCGGCCAGGCGCTCGGCTACACCTTGGAGGACATCCTGCACATGCCGCCGGAGAGCATCGCCCGGGCTGGCGAGGGCGATACCGAGGCCACGAGATTCGTGGACCAGCACCGCTTGGCGGAGGCGGGTGGGGGCGAGCATCGGCCGTCCATGGGCCAGGACATGATGAAGGGTCGGCGCACCGAAATCGAGTTCATCAACGGCTTCGTCGCCGCCCGTGGGGCCGAAATCGCTCTCCTGACCCCGGCCAACACGGCATTGACCGACATCGTCAAGCGCGTGGAAAGGGGCGAGTTGACCGCCGACAAACGGCACATCCTCGACCTGCGCCTGAACTGACGGCGAGCTCCCCGGCCGCCACTGCGTCCGGTCAGTGAGCGAGCCCGCCAGCGCCCCCGAACAGGAGGTACAACACGACCAGGACGAGGACGAGGCCCACGAGCCCGCCACCCCAGCCACCACCACGCGGACCAGCGTAGCCACCATAGTAGCCCCGGCGATAGCCGCTGTGGCCGAAGCCGCCGATCGCTAACACGACCAGCACGATGACGAGGATCATCAACATTTGTGAACCACTATATCTTTACATTTATCGATCTGTAGCACGCGTGAGATTTTCCACCAGCGAATCCCGTCAATGGCGCGCGCTACCCCACCGCGACGCACCGGGTCGGCACGGGCCGGGCGCCCCCGTAGTTCGCCAGATTGTGCTTCGCCAGAGTGAGCCCTTTCTCACGCTCGACCCGGTGCCGCATGGCGTTGCTGTGCTCGTGCACGGTGATGAAGACGGTGGGGCGGGGCACAGGAACTTGCTGAAGCGGATGGGAGGCCCCCGGTGACCCTGCTATCCTGCAGGCGGTGGAACACGCTCACGAATTGATTCTGGTCGGCGGCGCCTTGGGTCTGGCCAGTCTGTTCGCGGGGCTTGCCTCCGCCCGGCTGGGAGCGCCGCTGCTGCTGGTGTTCCTGGTGGCCGGAATGCTGGCGGGCGAGGATGGGCCGGGCGGCATCCAATTCTCCGATTTCAATGCGGCCTACCTGATCGGTAGCATCGCGCTGGCAGCGATCCTGTTCGAGGGCGGGCTGAAGACCGAGCGGTCGATGCTGCGGCTGGCATTTTGGCCGGCGGCGGCGATGGCGACCGGCGGGGTGGCGATCACCACGGCGATCGTTGGCGCCTCGGCGGTGGCGATGTTCGGCGTGACCTGGGTGGATGGGCTGTCGATCGGGGCCGCGTTGGCGCCCACGGATGCCGCCGCGGTGGCGATGCTGTTGCACCGCGCCCGGATCGGCGTGTCGGACCGGGTGACAGCGCTGTTGGAGGTCGAATCCGGTCTCAATGACCCGATGTCCGTCGTACTGACGGTGGCGCTGGTGCGACTGATGACCAACCCGGCCGGGATGACCGCCGGCCAGGCGGGATTGCTGCTGCTGGAGGAGATGGGCGGTGGCGTGATCCTGGGCCTCGCGGGTGGCTGGGCGCTGCAGGCGGTGTTGCGGCGGGTATTGGCGGAGGCGTCCGTGTTGCCGGTGCTGGCGCTGGCGGCGGTGCTCGCGGTGTTCGGCGGGGCGCAGGTGCTGGGGGCCAGCGGATTCCTGGCGGTCTATCTGATGGGCGTCGTGGCTGGGAACGCGGAATACCCATCGCGGGGGCAGATGGTGCAGGTCTTCGAGGCGTTCGCCTGGCTGGCGCAGGTCGCTTTGTTCCTGATGTTGGGGTTGCTGGTGACCCCGCACGCGCTGTTGCCACATGCGGTGCCGATCCTGGCGATTTCTGCCGTGTTGATCGTGGTCGCCCGGCCGTTGGCGACGTTCCCGTGCCTGTTGCCGTTCGGCTTCACCGTGAAGGAGTCGGCGTTCGCGTCCTGGGTGGGGCTGCGCGGCGCCGTGCCGATTTACCTGACGCTCATTCCCGTTCTGGCAGGGGCAAAGGATGGTGCCGTCTTGTTCGGCGTGGCATTCGGCGTGGTCGTGACATCCTTGTTGGTGCAGGGCTGGACGATCGGCCGGGTCGGGCGGCTGCTCGGCTTCAAGCCGGTCTGACGGTGACGCGGCAGCCTCTGGTTTGGTCCATACTGATGCGTAGACAACGCGAGGAGGTGGCGATGGGGTGCGATCCACGAGGCGGGCAGCCCGCTGGCATCGGGCGATGAAGCTCGTCGTCATGCTGATCACTGTCAGCATTCATGGTCCGGTGATCATACCGGGCTTCCACTCGCTGGCAGCGTGTGACGCAGCCAAACCGCCGGTTGTGGCTTTCTTCAAGCGAACGACGCGATCGAGCGGGATCGAGACCCAATGCTTGGAGTTGCCCAGGTAATAACGGGTGCTGAACACGGGTGCATGGCGAGCAGCAATGACGGCCGTCTGCGGCCAGGCGGTTGCGTACGCGATGATGCTCCCCGTACGTAGCCGGCTGTCCTTCTCGCCAACCGATGAAGTGGTATGGCGGGTGCATCGTTGTTGGAAGGCCGCACGATGCAGTTCGATCGAAATTCATCGCCGCAGCGTGCTCGCTCCGACCGGTCATCGGGCAGCCTCATCGATGATCAAGCAAGCGAGACGATGGCTCGGGATCCCGCGCCGGGTCGTCCGATTTTCCGTATCATCATCGCGGGAGCGATTGCGGCATTGCTCCTGCTGGTGCGAAGCCTGCTGACGCTCTGAGTTTCTGCCGCCGAGTTACGCCGGAAGTGGCGAAGCAGGCAGCGGCCTAAACTCGGCAACCGTTCTCGAGCGCGGCGAGCCTGCTCGTGTCAGAAGGTGATAATCCATCAGGAGGTCCCTCGTCATGTCAGGCGCCATGTCTTGAGGACGCTCCTGATCGACGGGTGGCGCGGAATCAACCACTCCTACGCTCTGGTCAATCAGCATCAAATCCTGCGGTTGGCGGGGATGCCGGATTTGCGTCTCTTCCATCGGGATATGCCCTTCATCCACCCACAGTGGAATACGACAGATAACGACCCAGGCTTCACGGAAGAAGAGCGGCAAATCATCGACGGCCTCGCCGAGCCAAACGATCTGACGGACGAAGTCGATGCGGTTTACCGCATCTGTGCACCGTTCAGGGCGACACTGGAAAGTCGAAGCCGATCGCCTCGCGCTGTGACGTTCATGGCGGTCGAGTTCGTATTCGGGCCTGAAAGTTTCGTCTCGCCAGAACACCAGGCGGCGCTTCTCGCGAACGACGATCCTATCGTCACGCCCAGCGTGTGGTCGAGACAACGTGTGATCGAAGGCGGCTTCCAACCGGGAAGAGTCGAGGTCGTGCCGCTCGGAGTCGATGCAGCGCGATTTACGCCTTTGCAGACCGATGCACGCAATACGATCCGCGCGCGACTAGGGGTGGGCGACGACGAGTTCCTCTTCCTGAACATCGCTGCGCCGGTCTGGTACAAGGGGATCGATCTTCTGCTTTGCGCATTCGGCGTACTACGGCAGTCCGGATACAATGTGCGACTTTTGATCAAAGACCAGAGCGCGCTCTACGGCGTGAAACTCGAGAGCGTCATTGCTGAAGTCGGCACTCAGGACCAGCGTCTTCGGGACGAACGGGTGCTGTCGGGGATCGCGACCATTCCCAACAACCTGACCCAGGAAGAACTTTCGAATCTCTTTGGCATCGCGGATTGCTATGTCGCGCCGTATCGAGCTGAAGGCTTCAATCTGCCTGTGCTCGAGGCCATTGCGTGCGGCGTTCCCACGATCGTCACGGCTGGAGGGGCCACGGACGATTATTGCGACGACACCGTATCGATCAGCGTTCCGGGCCGGTTCCAGCGAGGGCGCGACCGCGTCGGCGCGCCGACCGCCTATATCGAGCCCGATTTCGCCATGCTGGTCGACGCAATGATCATGGTCGCGCGGGGCTCTGTCCCTGACCGCGCTCGCTCGGGATCGTCCCGCGAGGGGATTGTCGAAAAGCATAATTGGAGCGGGATCGCGAGCAACCTGGTTCGGATCGCCTTCGACGACTGTTAGCTCCAGTCGACCAACTTCGTGGCAAAGTTGCGACCTTCGGGACAGTTGCTGGCTTTCGCGCCCGAATCACCCTGTCGATAGAGGCGGCACACCGTAGTCATCGGATGTGGGCAACTTTGGCCACACGCTGACGTAAGGCTGCCACGCCAAAAAGGCGTCGGGAGGCAGTCGATGAAAGCGCTCACTTGGCAGGGCAAAGGCACTATCCGATGTGAGACGGTTCCGGACCCGGTCATCGAGCATGGTCGCGATGTCATCATCAAGGTGACCGCCTGCGCGATCTGCGGTTCGGACCTTCATTTGATGGGCGGGTTCATGCCCACGATGGAGCACGGCGACGTGCTGGGCCACGAGACAATGGGCGAGGTGATCGAGGTCGGCCGCGACAACGCCAAGCTGAAGGTCGGGGACCGGATCGTCGTGCCATTCACCATATGTTGCGGTGAGTGCCGCCAGTGCAAATGGGGGAATTGGAGTTGCTGTGAGCGCACCAATCCGAACGGAAAGATGCAAGCCGAGACGTTCGGATATCCGCTCGCCGGGTTGTTCGGGTTCTCCCACATCACGGGCGGGTTCGCGGGCGGCCAGGCCGAATACCTGCGGGTTCCGTATGCCGACGTAGGCCCGATCGTCGTGCCCGAGGGGCTCACCGACGAACAGGTGTTATTCCTGAGCGACATCTTCCCGACCGCGTACCAGGCGGCCGAACATTGTGACATCACCCCCGAGGACACGATCGCGATCTGGGGCTGCGGCCCCGTCGGCCTGCTGGCGATCAAGTCCTGCTTCTTGCTCGGCGCAAAGCGGGTGATCGCAATCGACACGGTGCCCGAACGCCTCGCCTTGGCGCGGCAGGCTGGAGCGGAAACGATCGATTTCGGCACTCAGACCGTGCAGGACACAATCATGGAGATGACGCACGGCCTGGGCCCGGACGCCGTGATCGAGGCCGTCGGCATGGAATCGCACGGCGCCGATACGCTGGTGCAGAAGGTCAGCTCTGCCGTCATGGCTGCGACCGTCAGCATGGAGCGCCCGTTCGCATTGAACCAGGCAATCCTGGCCTGCCGGCCGGGCGGCATCGTGTCCATGCCTGGCGTGTTTGCTGGCCCGGTCGGTCCGGTGGCGCTTGGGGTGTTGATGAACAAGGGCCTCACGTTGAAGACGGGGCAGACGCACATGGTGCGTTATCTTCAGCCGCTGATGGAGCGCATCCAGAAGGGTGAGATCGACCCGTCGTTCATCATCAGCCACCGCTCGACTTCGCTTGAGGACGGTCCGGCGCTTTATGAGGCCTTTCGTGACAAGACCGATCACTGCACCAAGGTAGTGTTCAAGCCGCACGGGTAAGCGGCATCGACCTGTTCATACCGGCACATTCGTGACGATCGTCCGAGTACGACGGCGCAAAGCCATCGAAAATGGTGGTCAACCACTCTTTTCGATGGTGCACGCCGCTGCAACTCCGGGGTTTGGATGGCGTTGCTCCGAAAGACACCAAACGTGAGGAATTCAAAATGAATGTGTCGGAACAGACGTTTGATTGGATCTTTTTCGCAATCGTTTGCCTGCCGAGCATCTACCTGGTCTTCGACTGGTATAAAAACCGCTAGTCTGACGGCAGGATCGGCGGCGTCAGTGTTGTGCCGACGCTCGCCGACTTACCGGAGATGCGGCCGTGCCGGACGGCCTCATCACCCACAGTGCGGAAGGGTGAGTCAACGATCTCGCGTAGCAGTGGGATGGTGCCGGGTGCAGGATTTGAACCCGCGACCTTCGGTTTACAAAACCGCTGCACTACCACTGTGCTAACCCGGCGCCCGCGAACACCTAGCGCAAACTGCGCCTAGCCGACAACCGGCTCCCGATGAAAGACTATCCGGCCCTTGCCAGCCCGCTTGGCGGTGTAAAGCGCGGCGTCTGCCTTGTTCAGTGCCAGATCCACTTGCCGGTCGTCCTCCGGCCAGCCAGCGCCGCCCAGGCTCAGGCCGATCGTGATCATCTCGCCGTCGATCATGTACGGCTCCGTCACCCTGGTCAGCAGCCGTTGCGCCGTGTCCAGCGCCAGGCGGTCGCTCAGTCCCAGCGGGGCGTGCAGGATCACGAAGAACTCGTCGCCGCCCATACGGGCCACGGCATCGCGCGAACGGACGGAGGATTGCAAGCGTGCAGCAACCTGCTGCAGCACCTTGTCGCCACAGCTATGGCCGCGCGTGTCGTTGACTTCCTTGAACCCGTCCAGGTCCCCCACGAGCACCAGCAGCCCGGACGGCTCGGTCCGGGCGCGGGCGACCGCATGGGACAGCCAGGTCTGTAGCCCAGCCCGGTTCAGCAGTCCGGTCAGCACGTCGCGCTGGCTGGCGCTCTCCAATTCGTCCAACTTGCCCTGCTTGAAGGTCAGCGTCGCCACCAGGGCGCGTAGCGAGGCGGAGAGCGTCTCCACTTCTCGGGAACTGCGCAGGATCGGCATCTCGACCGACTCGCCGCGGCGCAGGCGGTCGGCGGCGGCGGCGATCTGCCGCAGCGGCCCGGTGATCACGCCAGCGATCACCCAGCCGAGCGCCGCAACCATCACGGTCAGCGCCAGGCCCGTCGCCAATAGATCGATCTGGAGCGCGCGGGCGGGGGCAAAGGCCGTGTCGATGGGTTCGCGCACCAGCACGGTCCATCGCATGGGAATAGTGCCGGCGCCGGGGAATTGGCCTTCGCCGGCCGCGAAATTCACACCCGTGATGTAGGTGCGGCCATCGGGCCAGACCTGCGCCGACCAGCCGAAGATGCCGGCCCTGGAGCGGTTGACCTCCGGCAGGTCGAGCCGGCGGCCTACGATATCAGGCGGCCCGATCAACACCGTGTCGTTGGACGACACCACCACCGTCTGGCGGTAGCGATTGCCGTTCTCGTCTTGGCTCAGCAAGCCGCGCAAGCTGTCGCGCATCCAGTCCCAACTGAGCTGGGCGGCGATCACGCCCACGGCCGAACCGTCGGCGGCGCGGATCGGGCGGCTGATGTTGATTTGGTGCGGCTGGTCGGGCGCCCGGCGATCCGACTCGCCGGGCCGCACGACGCGAAGCGGGTCGGCCGTGCTCGTCGCGCGGCCCCGCAGGGCGTCCCGCAGATCGTACATCGTGCTGAGATCGCTGCCGTTGGGGCCACCATCGGTCGCCGCCAGCACGCGGCCCTGCAAGTCGGTCACCGCAACCCATAGATAGCTGGGCTCGCTGCGACGGAGGCTATCGAGCAAAGCTTGGACCGCCGAAACGTCGCCCAGGTTACGCATCGGGTCGAGCGCGCCGATCAGGGCGAGGTCGCGCGACCGGTCGGCCATTTCCTTGTTCAAGCGATCGGCCACACGCTGGGCATCGCTGGCCATGGACAAGCCAATCCGCTCGCGCGTCTGCTCCACGAGATGCTGCCCGATCACCCCCCCGAACAGCCCGGCGACGATGACAACCAGGCCAGCAAGCGCGAGAGCGAACCGTGTGCGAAGGCTCAGCCGTTGCGAGAGCAGCCTCATAAACGACGGCCGCCCGCGGCGTAGGTGTTCATCGCTTCACCCGAGCGCTAAAGGCAACGTTCGACTCCCAATCGCTCATCCGCCGTCGTTGGTGCCCAAACACCTTAACTCAATGCGAATACAATCGCCATGGTCGTCCCGCGAGGCGCTGGATTCGCCCACCGGGCGATGCTGCAAACGAAAAAACGCCGGTGCTCAACGGCACCGGCGTTTGAGAGACGGAGTTTGGGCTAAGCTATTGTTTCTACGAGTTAATAGCGGCCGTGCGACCGGTGGCGCGACGACACCGACAGGCTATGGCGGCGATGGTGTTCCATGACGCTGCGATGGCTCAGCATCGGCTCCGGGCTGTCGGGGGCCTCGGCGACCTCGTCATAGGCGACGTCGCGAGTCCCGCCGCGCAGGTCGCGCGGGGCCGGGTTCAGGGCGGGTACGGGCGCCGAAGCGGCGTTGGCTGCCACCATCGTGCCGCGGTCCGGGCGGTTATAGATGAAGCCGTAAGTCGGGTAGATGCTGCCGTATTCGCCGCTGTGGCCGAGTGCGACGCGGACGGCGCTCCAGTCGTTGGCCGGCGAAACGTCCACGACGGAGATGTCGCGGCTGATGCCGCCCCGGACAGCGCCGGGGCCGCCCCAATTGGCGTGGTCGATCTCGATCGTGCGGCTGTCGACGACCTGGTTTACCACTGCGACGTGGCCCATGCGCATCGAGCCATTGGCGCGGAAGTTGAGCACGCTGCCAGCTTCGGGCCGGGCACCGCGCTGATACAGACCCTCAGCGTTGGACCACCACGAACTGGCATTGCCGGACAGCTCGATGCCGGAGTCGGCACGTGCAAAGGTGACGCACTGGATCGTGCCGCCGCTGTGCCCGGTCTCGGACGCGTAGGAGCGGCCAGCGGCGTGGCCGCCATGGCGCCGGCCGAAGAAGCCGACGGCCCGCGATGTGAACTCCGACCGGCCATGCCGCCCGGTGCTGAAGCTGATTGCGGTCGCATGATGCCCGCGGGACAGTGCGCCGCCGACCGATTGTCCGCCATGCGACGAGGGGGAGGAGCTATGCCCGCTTTGGTGACCACCGTGGGACTTGGCTTCTGCCATGCCACCGCACCCGATTGCGACCGCAGCGCTCAATACCATCAGTCTAAGCTGACCCGCATTCATAACGTCTTCCTCACGAAGTCACACACTCGTGAGGATCCGGTAGCAATGCGTTTGACTGGCTGGCAATGCGGTATTTCAGTTTGTTGCAGCTTGGGCGCCGATCTAACAGTTCGCCCATGTGGATAGCTCGCGATTTGCGGACTATGATCCTAATCACGGGCTCGTGATGAAACCGCACCGATCGTCTTCGATGCGGTTCCCAGCCCGAATCCCGCGATTATTTGCAGGCGGTGACCATGATCTCCACCAGCAGCCGCGGATCGGCCATGCTGGCCTCCACGCACGCCCGCACCGGGGCCCCGCCCTCGGGCAGCCACGCGGTCCAGACCGCGTTCATGGCGTCGCGGTCGCGGATGTCCTTGACCCAGATCTGCGCCTGCAGGAGGCGGGTATTGTCGGTGCCATGCGTCTCGAGCGCGGCGTCTATCTTGGCGAGGATCTGCTTGGTCTGGCCGGCGACGTCCTGCGACGTGTCGTCGGCGGTCATGCCGGCGAGGTAGACGAAATTATGATATTCAACGGCTTGGGAGAGAACCTTCCCAGGGCTCGTACGGATGATCTTGCTCATGCAAAGCGCTCCTTCGTGCAGAGACCGCGTTGTAGCAGCACCAGCACCCGCGCGTCACCGCGGCACCCGCGCCCTAATAGGGGGCGACGGGGGTCCCGAGCTGCGGCGCTGTCTGCACCGCCGGAACCGCGGCGTCGCTGTTCGAGGAAGACAGGCAGGAGTTGAGCTGCCGGTTGTAATCGTATTGCTGGGTCAGTCCGCGCGTCGTGATGCCGGTCACACCGGACGTCGAGAACGGCGCATCGGTCGTGTCGCGCTCGGACAACAAGTAGCGGTTTTGCCGGTTGAACGACGTCTCGGTCGAGGCCCGGCAGGCGGCTGCCGCGGCCGCGCTCGCACGGGTCTCCGGCGTTTGCGGCTGGGGCCCAGCGCACCCGGCGATGGCGAGCAGCGCCAGGCAGGGCAGAAAGGACGTTGGGCGAGGCATGCAAGGCTCCTAGGGCGATCAGTCCGGAAGATGGAACGTGCCGCCCCGTATGTCACCCGGGGAGATCGCGTAAGCTCTCCGGAGTGTCGAAATCGCGCAACACTGTGGCATCTGTGACGAACTCGGCCACCCCCTCGGCGTGCTGGCGCAAGAGCGAGCGGGCGCCGCTGTCGCCACTCAGCCCCATCATCGCGGCGAAGTAGCGCCGGTCCCACAACACCGGATTACCCATCTGCCCGTCATGCACGGGAACGACGATGGTGCGGCCCTCGTCGGGATCGTAGGTCTCGATCAGGCTGTCGATCGTGGCTCCGGTGACCAACGGCATGTCGCCGAGCACGATCAGTGCCGCCGGCGACGTGGCCGGGACGGCAGCCAGGCCCGCGCGAAGGCTGGCAGACAGCCCCGACGCGTGGTCCTCGGCTGCGACGAAGCGAACCGGGCGGCCGGCCAGTGCCGCCTGCACCTCTGCCGCGCGATGCCCCGTCACCACCAGCACTGGGCGGGCCTGGCTGGCCAGCACGGCGTCCACCACGCGAGCGATCATCGGCCGGCCGGCGCTGTCCTCCACCAGCAGCTTGTGGCGGGGCGCCATCCGGCTGGACTGTCCGGCCGCCAGCACCACGGCGGCCACGCTGCTTCGGGCCGTGGCACGGGCGCGTGGCAGGGGGCGTGCGGTCACGTCCTTCAGCAGCCCGCCGACGCCCATGTGCGCCACCACGGCACCCGTTACGGGCAGCCCGGCGGCGAGGCGATGGAGCACGAGGTCGATCCCGTTCGGCTTTGGGCTGCGCGCGCAACCCGGCAGCACCAGGGCCGGCACCGATCCGATGCGGCCGAGGCAGATCAGGTTGCCTGGGTCGACCGGCATGCCGAAATGCAGGATCTCGCCCCCGGCCGCGACGATCCCCGCCGGGCCCACATCCCGCCGGTCCACCACTGCGGAGGCACCCGCGACCAGCAGCAGGTCGGCCCCGTCGGCCAGCAACTCGCGCAGGGCGGCGGCGATCGGTTCGGAGCGGTGCGGGCATTGCAGCGGCGGCAGCATGGTGGCGCCGATGCTGGCAACGCGGCCCTCGGTCGCCTCGATGGTGCCCGCGATCACCGACGGCTTCAGACCCGGCAGCGTGCTCAACACCAGCCCGACCCGGCGGGCCTGCCAGGCGAGCACGGTCATCGCGCCACCCGCGCAAGCTGCTTCCGCATGGGCGAGGGTGGCGCCGGGCAGGGCGAATGGGATGATCTTGATGGTGGCGACCATCTCCCCGGCGGCGACGGGCGTGGCGTCGGGCAGGGTGGCGACGGTCACCGCCTCGTCCACCGCGTTCAGTGCGTCGATCTTGGCCCGGTCCGCCCGCAACAGACCCGCGGAGCCAGCCAGCAAATTGACCCGGCCCGTCGCCGCCCGGCTGGTCTTCAGCCCCGGGCCGAGCAGGGCCGTGGCGATTCGGCGGGCAGCGGCGTCCTCATTGACGTCCCCCGGCTCGAGCCGGGCGGTGATCACCGGGTCGAGCCCGGCTGCGCTCAGCGCTGCTATGGCGTCCGCATCCAGCACCGAGCCTTTCTTCACCACCCGGCCCGGCGTGCGGTGGGTATGGGCGAGTACAGCACCTTCCGCGTCCGCCAGCTTCGTCGGCCCGAAGATCACGCGAGGGGCGAACCGCGTCGCACGGCTACGATCTCCGCCAACACCGACAATGCAATCTCCGGCGCGGTCACGGCGGCGATGTTCAGCCCCACCGGTCCGCGAATACGGGCCAGCGCGTCCTCCCCGTGGCCGAGGGCGCGGAGGCGGTCTAGCCGCTTGGCATGGGTTTTCCGGCTGCCGAGCGCACCGATATAGAAGGCCTCGGACTTGAGCGCGCGGTCGAGCGCCGGGTCGTCCAGCTTCGGGTCGTGCGTCAACGTCACGATGGCCGTGCGGCTGTCGGGGCGGAGCGCATCGAGCGCCTCGTCCGGCCATTCGGTGGAGACGGACACATTGGGGAAGCGCTCGTCGGTGGCAAATGCGCGACGCGGGTCGGCGACGGTCACGCCGTAGCCGAGTTGGGCGGCGAGCGGCACCAAGGCCTGCGCGATGTGCACCGCGCCCACGATGACGATGCGGGCCGGCGGGTTGTGCGCGTGCAGGAACCAGGTGACGCCGCCGACTTCATGGGTGCCGCTCTTCTCGGCGAGCAAGGCTTGGCGAGCAGCGTGGTTCAGCGCTGGCTGATCAGGATGTGGCAGCAGGATCTGCTCGCCGTCGGGCAGCCGGGTCGCGACCACGACCGGTCTGCCGGCGATGCGCGCTTCCTGCACCGCCTGCAGCAGGGCGGCTTTCACGCCAAAGCTTCCACGAACACCTTCAGCTTGCCGCCACAGGCCAACCCGACCTCCCACGCCCGCTCGTCGGTCACGCCGAAATCCAGCAGTTGCGGCGGGCCGCCGGCCATCGTGGCCTGGGCTGCCTCGGCCACCGCGCCCTCGATGCAGCCGCCGCTGACCGACCCGGCCATGCGGCCCGACGCCGTCACCGCCATCTGGCTGCCCGGCGGGCGGGGCGAACTGCCCCACGTCTCCGTCACGGTGGCGAGGGCCACGGTTTCACCTTGCCGCAGCCATTCCGTGGCGACGGACAGGACGTCTTCGGCTTCGGTCATGCGGCTTTCTCCCCCAATCGCCCTGGCCCCCCCGGGCGCTCGCGCGTGGGGGCAGGGCGGGACAGTGACTCGATCAGCGTGCGCAGGCTGGCGATGTTATGGACGGGCCGGAACTCGTCCACATGTGGCAGCATGGCCCGGATGCCCTGTGATCTCGGTTCGAACCCATCCCAACGCAACAGGGGATTGAGCCAGATCAGCCGGCGGCAGGATTTATGCAACCGCTCCATCGCTTCCGGCAGCCCCTCCGCGCCCGCCCGGTCCAGCCCGTCGGTGACCAGCAGCACCACGGCACCCTGGCCCAGCACGCGCTTGGCCCAGTCACGGTTGAACTGCGAGATCGTATCGCCGATGCGGGTGCCACCGGACCAGTCGGGCACCAGCCCGGCTACGGCGGCGAAGGCAGCCTCCGGGTCCTTGTGGCGGAGCACCCGGGTGATGTTGGTGAGCCGGGTGCCGAACAGGAACACGCTGACCCGGTCCCGGTCGTTGGCGACCGCATGCAGGAAATGCAGTAGAATCTGTGCGTAACGCGCCATCGAGCCGGAAATGTCGCATAGCACGACCAACGGCGGCGGCCGCACGGTGCGGCTGGCGTAGGCGAAATCGACCAACTCGCCGCCGTGCCGCAGGCCGGCGCGCAGGGTGGCGGCCATGTCGATATGCGTGCCACGGGTGGCGGGGCGCGTTCGGCGGGTGCGTCGCAGGTCGAGCGGCAGGCGAAGCCGGCGGATCTCTTCCTTCGCGGCCCCGATTTCGGCGGCGCTCATCGCCTCGAAGTCCATCGTTTGCAGGCGCTCGGTGTCGCTCACGGTAAAGGCGGCATCGATGTCGGGTGGTTCGTCGGTTTCCCGCCGGTCCTTGCGGTCGTTGAACGCTTCGGCGACCCGTCGGGCTCCCGGGCTCAACCGGGTGTCTTGGCGCGGCACTTGTTCGCCCAGCAATGCCATGGCGGCGTCGTATTGGCTGGCGGCCGGGTCGCGCCAGAACAGATCGAAGGCGCTGTCGAACACCTCTGCTTGGTCGTGACGATGGACCATGGTGGCGCGGAGCGCAGTGCGCGCATCGGCCCGCGAGGCGATGCCGGTATGATCGAGCGCCGACACCGCGGCCAGCATATCCGCCGGCCCGACGGGGAGGCCCGCCCGGCGTAGCAGCCGAGCGAACTCCAACACGTTGGCGGCTAGGGCGCCGCCCTTGGCGGTCTCGATTACGATTTGGTGCGTCCGTGTTCGCGGTAGTGGTGACCGCCACCGGCATTGTCGCCGCCGGTATCTTTCAGGTGGTCCTTCTCCGAACCCGGATGCCCGCCGCCGCTCTTGTGGCCGGTATCCTGGTGGTTCTTGCCGGGATGTTCACGATCTTGATGGCTTGATCCGGGGCCGCCAAAACGGCCGGTGTGTTCGTTCTTGTCTGGCATGGTGCATCTCCCTTCTACCGGGAGTCGAACGAGCTTGCGACAATGCGGTTGCCGCCTTGATCATGGAGGAGGGGATGGGATTCGAACCCACGGTACACCTTGACAGTGCACAACGGTTTAGCAAACCGCCGCCTTCAGCCGCTCGGCCACCCCTCCGTCACGGTTTTCTTTATAGATGGCGGGGTTTTAAGGCAAGCCCCGCCAAATTCCTGACGCGGATACCGCGAACGTTACGGGAACGCGCGGTTAAAACCAGCACACCGGTCAGCACAATTGGGAAGGCCGGTGTTCCCGGAGCGTTCACGTCAGGAAAACCGGTCTTGCTCGCGTAGCTCGGCGCCTTGAACCTCAGCCAGGCGGCGGATGGTTCCGGCTACCGCGGCTACTCCCGCATGCCTTCTTCGTCGTCGTGGGTGAGCACCGCCACGAGCCTGAACCCGGTATCGATTTTGAGGTGCTCGTCCTGACGCCAGTCGAGGCGATAGGACGGCTTACCCGGCTGCGCGACTCGGCCCATGGCGACGTTCCCGTATGCAATTGATGACCCGTGACCGCGCAGAGGTTCGAACTTGCGCGGTCGCATCCCTGGCGAATCAGGTGACGCGCTTGGCATCCGCTATCGTCGGCGGGGCAGGCTGGGGCGTGCGAGGAGAATACCATGCCCGGCGCAGATCCTGATCGAAGTCGTTCCCTACAGTCCGAGATCCTCCAACGAGAGCGGAGTGCTCAATGTGCCTCCGCGCCGCTTCGCCAGCGCCGGGTTTTTCAGGTCGACGACCGGGACCAACTTGTCACCTCGCTGAACATGCCACTGCCGCCACGCCGAGAGGGAGATTACCTCGCCTTTGCCATTGACGTGCTTGAGCTTGGTTTGAACAGCTTTCATCGCTGCGTGGAGGAACCCGTAGCGCTGGGGAAACACCTGCGCCCCCATCGAAATAGCGGTCGACCCGACCAGGGCCACGCCGTCTGGCTTTCCGGCCTCCTTCGCTGCTTTGGACAAGAACAGGTACAGGCGCTCGCCGACCACGGCCTGGGCGCCTTCCCCTAGATCCAGCATTCCGGGGATCTTGGTGTGCTCGGAGCCGGTCTCCCGCGCGATGCCGGAGAGCGCCCGTTCGATGATCTCGTCCTTCGGCTCGTCCGGCGACCGGCGGAATGTCTCGATCAGAGCCGACGTTCGCGGGCTGATGCCGATGAATTCGGAGTATGCGGCAGTGGTTTGCATGTCGTCATCTCATTGCTGATTGGGTCTAAAGACGATGTAGCACCTCATCTTAGCCGCTATCAACTAAATCTTAGCTGCTACCATTTTTTCTTAGTTGGAACGTTCCTTCAGAGATGGCTTCATAAAGTCTGCTGGCTCCCGGTCGACCAGGACGCTGGCGCACGCGGTGGCAGGGTGCCACGTGCCCTGATCCTGGCGTTTGAACACCAGCGCTCCGCCGTCGGTGCAGTAGCGCGCGCCGGACATGCGGCAGTCTACGGTGGTATCGAAATCCCAAGTGTCATGATCGGTGGCATTGCCCGGCGAGTGCATTGGCATGAAGCCCGCCGCGTGAAGGGCTGTTTTGGGGGTGCACTTGCTCCGTGCAAATAGGTCGGAGAGCGGACCGGCCTCAGTTTTCAAGTAGTCGAGGTTCTTGGGGTCGTAGAGAAAGCGGGTATTGGCCCCCCGCACCTCGTCGTCGACCTCGGTTTGGATCAGTTCCAAAGCTAGGGCGTGCGACCCGAGTTCGACCGCTCTCAGGCCCGTCGGCCCGGTGGTGATCGAGCCGTCCGCCTCTAGGCGCCAGTAGATCGTAATGGCCTCGTCGTCGGGCGTCGTCTTCGCGGGAGAATGCGATCCCCGCAAGCGGCCTTCCGTCGAAATCCCGGTACGCCTCCCAGGGTCCGCGTAGGACAAAGTGGGCGACTTTTGCGACTCGCGCCAGAATCTCGTCGGCACTCTCCCCCGGTTCGGCGCGCCATTTGGTTCGGATGGTGGCGATCGTGTCGCGTTCCTCCTGGGGCGTAAGGTCGGGCAGCTTGGGCGCCGGTGCGGTAGCCGCCTGCGCTCTTTCCAATCCCGGAATGTTGGCGACCTCAGCCGGATCCCGGCTGTTGTTGGCCACGGCGACCGCTCCGAGAACCGTCACCGCGCAGAGAGCGAGCCACCGTTTCCGCATGCCTACTTACCTTGCTTGTCGCGCGCGTCCATCCGTCTCAGATCACTCGACTGCCGCGTCCAGGATGCGCTGATGAAAGGCTTGGCGGCGGCTGAATAGCACTCCGCAAAAGCATACTGCTTCATCGTCAGGGCCACGGCCGCTGACTTCTCTCCCGACGTCAGGGGCGTTCCGGCGGCCACCTTCGCCTTGATCGCGCCAGCCTCGACCGTTTCGGCGTCCTTGAAGCCGGAGCACTCAGGCGCGAAAACGGCGGCTGCCTCGCGGGCAAACGCCGCCTCCCTGATTTCCGTTAGCACGCCCGTTTGGCAGGCGGCGAACACGTCGGAGCGGGCGAGAACCGCGTTCATCTTGGCGACCGTGCCCGGCGAAAGCGCCGGGTCGGCGGCCCGGAGCGCGGTCAGTTGGCGCTCAAGGTCGGCACTATCATCGGTGCATTTTGCGAGAACGATTTCCTCAATGGACGGCACCAGACCCTGAAGATGGTAGCTCTTCAGGTCGCCAACTTCGAGAGGGACAAAGTATGCGTTCTGAGAGTTGGTCCCCATCATTCTGTCGATCCAGAATTGGTCGATATCCATGCTCTGCAAGTATTTGGTTACAGTCGCAGACGCTTGCCTTTGCGAGCCTTCATACTCCAGGTCAGACATTTGGCTTGCTGTTTTGCGCGGCATATACGGGCGATGTAGGGCTAAATAGGTGCCGTCTCGGTCAACTCCGCCTGCGTAAATCAGGAAACAAGCGCTGGCGCAGACCAAATCCGTATCGGCATGGACGACCCTGCTCGCCGGGGAATGGGTAGGATCGCCGACGGCAACCTCTGTCTTCAACCGCAGCCGCCGGATCAGGGCGCCCATCTTCATCGCTTCCTCGACGTCGCCGCCCGGGGAAGCAAGGTCGATGGTTTCGATCTTGGAACCGAAGATGTTGAAATAGTCCAAAAGCTTGGTCCGCAGTTTGTTGGCGTCGCCAGGCTCGATGCTGCCTTCGACTTTCAGGATCCAGCGGTAATGGCCGTCGGTATCCCAAGCCTGCTCAACGGTCGCTGCCCGGACCGAACCCAGGGTTATCGCGAGAGCCAGAATCCCAAGCCACAGCGTCCGCATTCAGGCGGTCTCCGTTGGTGCGCTCCCGCACTATACGGATCGCGCGCCGTGCCGCTACCGTGCCGCAATGAAGCTCGCCCTTGCCGTGGCCGCCCTGACAGCAACCGTCCTCCTCGCAGGATGCGACGGATCCCCGCCGGGCACACGACATTGGATCGCATACGCCACCGAGAAAGCCAGCCGGAAAAACGTATGGATATTCCCGTTCGAAACCTTTGAAACGGCTGATGACTGCGACCATACGGTTCGCCACCACGTAGATACCAAGCAAGACGGCGGGTATTACGACTATCCTGCGGTTTGTGTTTACGGATCCAACCGTCAGTATTGGACTTGGGTTGTCAACATGGTCTATCAAGTTGCCGGGTATTGGCAGCCAAACGTCATGGAATGCGTCGTCGCAAAGTCTACACGGCCTGATGCCGCGGCGGGCGGGATGGTCTATTCGCCGGTGATTCGAGGCATCCCTGGATAGACTGGATGCTTTTCGACGCCATGATCCGGTGGGCGACGGTGGAGTCATGGGGCGACATCACCTTCCGAGCGGCGGATATCCTGGCTCCTGGTCGCACTCGGAAGGGGATCTCCCGAATCCTGTTTGGGGCCATTGATCGAGCGCGGCAGGTCAACCTGAACCGAAGCTTGGAACCTAAGCGAGTGGCGCTTGCCGCAATGTTGAAGGCGTATGCCGGTCTGGGATCCGCTAAATGGACGGTTTCGCCCACCCGGATACGGCAGTTGATGGATGCCGCCGAGCAAGCCGGGGCCGTATGGCCACCTGCATCCTACGTTCTGATCGACCGCGCCGTAGCCGCCGATCCCGCGGTGTGGAACTGCGAGGGGCCGTAGTGCCTCTAACTAGGGAAATAAAGAGCATGGCTAAAGAGAAGCAGCCAACCACCAAGCCTGCATGGGAAAGGCTGGAGACGAGACCGACAGGAGATGAAACCCCCGACGCCCTCTACTCGGCGGTCGGTAAAGCAGTATCGGCATGGAACAGGGTCGAGTTGAGCCTTGCCTACCTTTTTGGGGTGTTCATCAATGCGCATGGAGGACTAGAAGTGGCCGGTCGAGCTTTTGGAGCCGTCACCACCACGTCAGGTAAACTCGACATGCTACTGGCGGCAGCCGATGTATTCATCGGGCGGGAAGAGGAAGGTCTCATACGCAAGAGAGACAACATACCGGATGCGACAGAGGTCATCGTCGATCCGAATGACAAGATCTTCAACACTGCAATTCCGAACTTCAAGACAGACCTGCATCGTAACATCAAGACCGTGTGGAGAGGATTTAGCGAGCGGAGGAATGACATAGCTCACGGCGCCGTCCTCCGGCATGGTCCGTCCAAGGATATTCCCGGGCCAGGTGGCAGGTGGTACCTTGTCCCGTCTTATATCGACGGTAAGAAGTGGGGACGACGCGGAAACCCCAGCTTCTGCTACACGGCGGAAGACGTGGAGTTTTACGCCAGACATTTTGAAGCTTTGCACGATCCGATTAGTGGCTTCACGGTTTCCGTGGTGAAGTATCGGGAACCCAAGGCGCCGTAATCAGCGGCAGCGGCGCCCTTCCTTCATCGCGTCCGTTAGCGCTGGCAACACCGCCGCCGACCGGCTCCGCTTTCGGGCGGAGACGAGCTTCATGTCTTGCGTCGCCTCCCACTCGCGCACCCGCGTGGTGACGGCCGTCAGCACGCCGAGCGCCGCCGACAGCGCCGGACCCGGCGGCAACGCGCCCAAGATCCGCATACCCTCGATCCGCGCCCTCACCGTTGCGGCGACCCGGCGCGCTTCGGCATACCCCGCACTTGAAGTGATCGGCGCCTGCGCGATTCCGACCTCGCGTTGGAGACCGTCTTCGAGCGCGAGCCGCGCACGTTCGAGGGTGGCATCCACCATCGGATGCGCCATAGCGAAGGAGGAGACGGCGGCATATTCCGGCAACGGCGGAGCCACCTGGGTAGTGCCGTAACTGACGGAGAACGTGGGCGTGATCCTCATGCGAAGATCTCCTCGTCATCAAGGACGGCTTGGACGTCTGCAGCGCACGCCTTGGAGGTGCGCCAAATTTGGTCTTTGTCCTCCGCCGTGCCCGGCTCGGAAGGTCGGATGCCCAGCACCAAAACGCGCTCGCAAGCTTTGGCGGCCTCCGAGATCCACATCCGCGCCGACCAGAGCCTATCGTGCTCCTGAGCCTGCGCGTCGAAGTAGAGTTCGCTGATCGCCGACATGCAACGCGCTGCCGTAAACCGGCGAACACGGTCCGACGGAGACGGCGGGTCAGATGGGAGCGTGTAGGTCGCGCAAGCTGAGATCGCGGCATCAATCCACTGCGTCGGAGACACAGCATCGCGGAGGTCATCACGGCGAGCTTCTTCGGCGGCACGCGCAGCCGCTTCCGTCCTCTCCAAGAGCCAGTCCGACTCGTGGCCCTGACCCAAGAAGATAATCTTGGCGGAATGTTGGTCGTCTCTCGCGCACGACGGAACAAGCCCAATGCACGTCAGCGTCTCTGGGTCTCCGTCCCGATCGCAAACAAGGACGCGCATCCCACCGGTAACAGCGTCGACGCGAAAGTCCGAAAGGTAGGAGATCAGTTCATCGAGCGTCATCGCTTCAATCCTTGATGGGGTCGAACTCACCGTCACCCGCCATCGCCACCGCGAACGGCCGCAGTGTGTGCAATACGCGGATCGTCCCCGCGTGGTGAGCCAACACATCCGGCAAGCGCCGGTAGGCCATAGGGCTTTCATCGACGTCGCCGCCCGAAACCAGCACGCCGAGTTCCGCCAGCCACGAATCCATCTGTGCCCTGGTGAACGCTCGCTTGGCGGCCATCCTACCGAACGTCCGACCAGCGCCGTGGATCGTGGAAAACAGCGATGCCGACGATGCCGCGCTGTCGACGCCCTCCACGATCACGGCATTGTCTCCCATCGACCCGCCGATAAATCCGCGCTGGAAGGGAATGGCGGGCGTGGCGCCTTTCCTGACGACCCACAAGCGACGGCCGCCGTGCACCTCCGACCACGCGAAGTTGTGGTGGTTGTGAACGGAATCCATCACGGAGCCGCCGACGATCTGGCGAACGCGGTCAACGACCCACTCCCGACCGGCGTAAGCATATCGCCCGGCGAGGGCCATCCCAGCGAGATAGCGTTCCCCCAGGTGAGATTTCTCGTCGACGATTGCAGGGGCCACGTGGATCCCATTCCTGCCGCCAGCGGCTTTGATAAATTGCGTATTCCGACGATGCCGCCCGGGTATTCCAATCCTAATCCGTGCACCGTTCCAATCTGATGGCGCCCACCATTCTGATCTGATGGCGCCCAGGTAGGGTGGTCTCGCAGGCCACTTTCGTCATGTCACGCTGGTGAAGTCTGGGTCAAGCAATCGCACGCTGCGTCGGCAGTCTTTCTCTAGTCGCGGCCATAGCCGCGGGGTGGTTGGCACTCCGCCAGATCGGTGAGGTCGAGATCGACCATGGCCTCGAGCGCTTCGGCCATTCGGCTGGTGCGTAGGCCGTCAGGCAGTGTCTCAAGCCAGTCGGCATAGGTTGCCTGGAGGTCCAGCAATTCCTTGACCGCGTCACGCCAACGCTGCGGACGGCTGCGGCGATCGGTTGGGCGGCGCGGCTTGGTGATCACCTCGACCGGCGTCGTCAACCGATTGGCGCGATGGCGAGCTTGGCGCTCGGCGTTGCTCATCGCCTTCTCGCCATCTGGTCTACGACCTCTCGGCATGCTTGTTCTCCGTTACTGTAACGCATTGCAGTGGGGCGGGAGCGCTCAGCTAGGGACGTGCCGCTTGCGCAGGCTCTCGCCCTTGAGCTCGATGCGGTGGGCGCTGTGGATGAACCGGTCCAGGATGGCGTCGGCCAGGGTCGGGTTGCCGACGATCTCGTACCAATGGTCGATCGGCACTTGGCTGGTGATGATCAGCGATCCGGCGCTGTAGCGATCCTCGACGATCTCCAGCAGGTCGCGCTGTTGTTCGGCGATCAGCGGCTCTGGGCCCCAATCGTCCAGGATCAGCAGGTCCACGCGAGCCAACTGGCGCAACAGCTTTGCGTAACTGCCGTCACCGCGGGCCAAGGCAAGTGCGGCGAACAGCCGCGGCACCCGCTGGTAAAACACCGACAGGTTCTCCCGGCACGCCTTGTAGCCAAGCGCGCAGGCCAGCCACGATTTGCCGACGCCAGATGGCCCGGTTAGTAGGCAGTGCCGCCGCTCCCGGATCCAGTCGCAGCTCGTCAGCTTCATGAACATCGCCCGGTCCAGGCCGCGGGGCGCGCGGTAGTCGACATCTTCGACAGCAGCCAAATGGCGCAGCTTGGCGGATTTGGCTCGACTCTGGAACCGCTTCTGCTGGCGCAACGTGCTCTCCCGCTCCAGCAGGATGCCCAACCACTCGGCATGGCCGAGGCTGGCCGCCTCCGGATTGTTGGCCAGGTCGTGGAAGCCTTTGGCCATGCCATGCAGGCCGAGGTTTGCCAGCAGATCGAGCGTGGGATGGGTGAGCAAGGTCGTTCTCCTAATGATAGTAGCCAGAGCCGCGGATGTTCTCGTGCAGCAGGGGTGGGTCGTCCGCGGCCTGCGGCGGCACTCCCCGGTCGAGGCGGTGTTTGAGGATCGAGGCGACCGAGGCGTAGGACAGCGCGCCGATCTCGACGGCGCGCAGGCTGACAGCCTCGACGCGGGCCGCCTCCAGGCCGCGGAACAGCCGCAACATGCCAAGGCAGGTGCGGAAGCCTTGTTCGGGGTGTGGTCGCCTCGCCATCACGGCGATGACCAGCGCCTCGGTAGCGGGCCCGATGCCGCGGGCGTCACGTTGCAGCCGCTCCGGCGTCCACTCGGCGTAGCGCCGGTGCGCGCTGGGCATGTGCTCGGGCTGGGTGCCGTGTCGCGGCCCGCCATAGCGTCGGGCGTGGGCAGCGACACGATTGCCGCGGTGGAACACCTCGATCGTGCGCTGTGTCGCGCGGGTGTCGACCTGCTCGCGGATCAGCGCGTGCGGCACCGAGTAGAAAAAGCCCTGCACCTCGACGTGGTAGTCGATACCAACGCGGGCCAGGTGCCACTCGGCATACTCGAAGTCGTTCTGCGGTAGCTCCCGCATCACTGGCTGCTCGATCGCCTCGAACAGCTGGCGGCGGCTCATCCCGAGGCGGCGCATCTCGCGGCTGTTGATCCGCTCGACCGCGACCGCGACGGCGGCGTTGCACTCGGCCAAGGAGAAGAACGTCACGTTGCGCAGGCGGCCGACGATGTAGGACTGCGCAAACCGCACCCCTGCCTCCACGGCGGCCTTGTCGCGCGGGCGCTTCGGCCGAGCTGGCAAGATACCCACGCCATAGTGCGCCGCCATCATGCCGTAGCTGCGGTTCACCTCCGGGTCGTAGAACGAGGCCTTGTGGATGGCGCTCTTGAGATTGTCCGGCACCAGCAGGCGGGGAACCACGCCCCAGAACCGGAACATGCGCACGTGCGCGCCGATCCAGTCCGGCAACGTCTGCGTCCAAGTGACCTCGGCGTAGGTCAGGCTGGACGCGCCGAGCACGGCGACGAAGATCTCCGCCGTGCGAACCTCGCCCGTCATCGGATCGGTGATCGGCACCTGCTTGCCGGAATAGTCCACGAACGCCTTGTGCCCGGCGGCGTGGCTCTGCCGCATCGTCGGCGACAGACGCCGCTCGAACTCACGGAACAACTGACAAAAACGGCTATACGCGTAGCCCTCCGGGTGAACCGCCCGGTATTCCTCCCACAGCACCAGCAGATTGACGCCGGGCCGCTTGAGCTCGCGGACCAGAGCCGCCCAGTCAGGCTCGGCGTGATACCGCGCCCCGGCGCGCACGCCCGCGTTGACGAACAGCCGCGCCATCAGGCTCTCGTCCGTCATGTCCGCCGCCAGCGGCCAACCAATCTCGGCCGCGGCCGCCCGGCCCAGGTACTCTCGCACCGTGCTCGGTGCCACGCCCAACTCGCGCGCGATCTCCCGGATGCTCGCTCCAGCGCCAAAACGCATCGTCAGCAACTGCTTGATCCGCCGCATAGATAGCCTCTGTGTCGGCATCCCACCCCTCCATCGATTGCGATGGCGGCACTGGAGGCCAGGTCATTGCTGACCCGCGAGACAATCCTTTCCCGGATGCCCTCTACCCAAACAGGGTGGGCGGCATCATCGGAATGGTGGGCGGCTTCAGATTGGAATGCTGGGCGCCATCACGTCAGAACGGTGGGCGGCATCAGATCGGAATAGGTGGGCGGCTTACGTCGGAATCCGCAGATAAATCGCGTGGCTGTCGTGTGCCCCAGGCCGCGACTGCCAAAATGGACGCCGATCCACACGAAGCCGTCCTCATCCTCCAGGAGGTCGACGTAGTGGTTGCCGGAGCCAAGAATCCGATCGGTTCTCGTGATTTCGTCAGTTAGCCGCTTTCGAAACGACCGTCGCAAACACGCTGTAAGGGGCATTCCCCTTGCGGTTGGTATCCGACTACGGGGTAGCGGCCATGGCTGTCAGTGAAGCTACAAATCGAAAACTCCAAATCTGGCTACGATTTGACCCTTGCTCGGACTTCCTCGACGTATTTCTGCGCGATGTCCCCACCGGCCAGGGATAGCTCCTGCGCGAACCGGTCGTAGATCCCCCATCGCTCCCAAGTCTCGCGACCGCCCCAGATCTCTCGCTGGCACGCGTTGGCGACACTCAGAACGAAGGTCGTTTCCGGCGTGATCGGCGCGGTGCCCAAAGAGTAAACCGGACCCACATGCTCACCCGACCGAAGCGCGTCGATTGCGCCTTGCATCCGCGCCACCTCGTTCGTGGTCGCTGCAAGGTGGCGCTCGATCTCAGGTTTCGATCTCTGGTGTGGGATTCGAGATCGGGTGCGGGAATCTCGCGGCCCGCCTCGACGTCCGACACTCGGACATCGCTGCACGCGTCCCGCAGATCCTGTCGGAGATCCGCAGGCACGTTTCCTTCGGCGTCGGTCGCGTGAACGAAGAACGGGTTTCCAGTCCATGCACTTGCGAACTCAAACCCAAAATCTGCGCCTGCGTCATCGTGTCCAGTTGCTGCAGGTCGGAGATCAGCATTTGGACGGTTGCCTCGACTTGGGAAACACGCGTCTCATGGGCTTCGTGCGTCATCGTAGCCTCCACTGAATTGGGGACTGACGAGGATACCACCAGTTGAACGGATCCGATCCGTTTACGCGATCGTCCGGCTAGAAGCTCACGTGCGTTAGTAGTCCCGGCCCTTGGGTTCGATCTTAGTCCCGCCGGACCGCCGTCCGCCCCTAGTGGCCCCATAGACCATTGACCCAAACACAACGACACCAAACAGTGGCGGGAAGGCTATGCACAAGGCAATAGATGCTGCAGCGAAAATCCAGCATAAAATATGAAATGTTGTCATCTGCTCTATCTCTGATGTTTATTGACGAGAATAAAACGGACGCCGTTGCTCAGCGAGCCCATTCCAGCCGTTACCATCAATTAGACTATCATTCAATGCAGGAGTGACATGCATGATCGACGTATCGCCTCTGACCGGCTTTTACCGCTTCGCCAGGGCCTCCACCGCCATACGTCGTTTTTCTCCGGCCTTGTTTGGTGAGTTCTCCAGCCAGGATGTCATGTGGTTGAACCCAGTGCCGCCGAAGTGGATCATGTGAACCCACTTCACCTTGCCGTCTCCATAGGCCACCTGGTTTATGCGACGTGTCCCCGGATGAAGTTCGCGCACCCGAAGGAAACATTGGTCAACGTATTCGTCGCGTTCGAGAGCAGCACAACGGTCTGCAGCCTTTCCGGGAGGCGGCCTAAATAGAGTTCGGTGCATTTGGCGATCCAGGAGCGATGATCGCCCGCCTTGTTCGAAGACGGGATTATCGTACCCGACTTCTTTCCGTCCTTCGCCAGACCGCATCGCACCAGGGAACCGAACGCCCAATCGGGATCATCGTCACGGATGTGAGCATCGATGGTGTCGTAAGGTGCGAGCAGCCCCAGGATGCGAAGTCCGTCGGTGAGTTTGGGACGGAAGCCTTTGTAGGGGATCTCGTTATGCTTCATCGTCAAGATCTTGTTGGTCTGCCTGGCTCCCTTGGAAAAGCCGAGCAAGAGATTACGCGGATTTCGGGATCCCCAGGCGCAAGGATTGTTTTCCATCGTCCAGCCGTCGCCGGAGGAAACAGTGGATCTGCCCCACCTGGCATTGCCATCGAAACACGCCGTGCAGGCCATTCTCCCGTGCAGCGGCAACTCCGCCGTCGTATCCGATCCCATGCGCATCCCCCCGGTTGTTGCGGAACGCGCTTAGATCACCGACCGGCAGGCATAGGCAAGCACGAGATGTTGGCGAGAAAGCAGATTAGGCCCGGCTTGCCAGTTCCTCGATGCGACCGCTCTCGAAATGGCGCTTACACACGATCCACGGCACCCCAAGGCGTTTGGCGAGGTCCCCCACCGTCAGCGTCTCTCCCCGGAATTCGACCAACCTACTGTTCGCCGTCCGCCCGGAGCCACCTGACTGCCGAATCCCATCAGGCCCGCGCGCAATCGCTTCTGCCGAAACCCCTGCCAGCGTGGCCCAGCGTTCGATGGTCATGTATGGCGTTTTGCTCACGGGAAACCTCCAACGGCGGTCAACAATCTTACAGCAGAAACGACCGCCACCGGATCCTCTCTTTCAGTCGATATCCCAGGCGACTTGAACGTTTCCCGACGTTTGCCGCGGGGCTTGCTGATCGCCTCCGCGAAGTCCGACCCGTGCGTCAATCGCATGAGTATGAGGTTTTCATGGAGATCGACCTCCTTGGCCCACGCTTTGATGTTTTGGGCGCGACCGTTGTGCTCCCAGATCGCGCCGGTGCCCGGACGCTTATCATCGTCGGGGATTACGAATGGCCGGATCGATTCCGCAAAACTGTAGCCGCGACGTAACCGGTCGTGGACCGTGCGTGCCGAAACGCCAAGCTCCGCGCACCAAGCGGCCACGGTCTGTCGGCGACCCTTGTATAGATACTCCGAACTAAAGCCGGTATCCGGCGCGCTGCCGAGATCAGCCATCCTCATACGCACCGCATCATGCGCCTCGTTGACGGGCTGGTGCGCGCCCGGGCCTCGAACACCTTGAAATTGCTGAGCTTGAGGCGCTTGGTGGCGGTCGAGACGTCGGTCGGATAGCCGCTGGCGCTGCCGTGCACGACGTCCCAGACGCGCTCGGCCAACGCAGGCGTGATTTCTGTCGGCATGGAGGTAATCTCGACGGCTGTTCGGACCGCCGAGGATACCACCGCCGATGTGGATCCGATCCAAACACGCGCACGTCGCGAAATGCCGACCGCCGCAAATGCGCGCTGACAAGGGGAATTCCCCTTACAGGTATCAGAACCTGCGTCGGCACCGGTGACAGTCAGCGGGCCTCCAAATCGAAAGCGGTCTCTTCAATCGTTAACGAACGCGGATCGGGTGCATCAATCTTCGCAAACGGTCGGTGGCTGGCGTTTTTGTCAGTTGGGGCGAGCATACCCGGAGCGGGGACTTTGGCGGTGCGGGAGCCTTTGCGGCGGTCGGTATTACGCACTATGCCCACCACCACTTGCCGAGGACGGTGCCGACGATCTCTTGAGGAAGCCGGGAAGCTCCGGCATCGTCTGTCCAGGTCATTGCGCCGCGTGGGTGAACGTAGCCTGGCGCGATCCGCGCCAGGACATGCCGCTCGCCGCCCTCATGCACCACGAGAACGGAATTCGCTGACGGCCGTCGGTTGGTGGTGTCGACCAGGATTCGGTCGGTAGGGTCGTATCCGTCCAGTCCCCCCGCAATCCGTATCACCGCGAGCCCCATTGATGGGAAACCGCGCTCTTCGAGAAGATCGATCGGCAGCCGCCACGACTTGCGGCGGTTACCTTTCTGGATCTCGCCGGGCAGCACCAAATCAGCCCTAGGCCTCAAATCGTATTCCGGTACGTCCGTCTCCAGGATGTCAGTAGCGGCGCCTGTCGCCGCCCGCACCGCATCCGGCAGCGCGATCGTGCTGCCGGTCAAATCATCGATGGACACGCCGAGCGCGGCGGCAAGTTGAACGAGGGATTGAGCGCGCGGGGATTCGACGCGACCGCGCAGGATTGAACGAACCCCATCGGGGCTGAGACCAGCGCGCTTGGACAACGCTTTAGCGGTCAAACCCTTGCTCCGCATCATCCCGAGGACTTTCTCCGCGAGCGAGCCGGGCACGATCTCTGCGTCGAGTTCGATTGACGTCCGGCGAGGCGCGCGCGCCTTCTTCGCGGGCGGCGCTGGATCTCGTGGAGGCGACTGCTTTGCAGCGCGGGCCATGGATCAAATCCCTCTCCGAGTGGTCGCAAACGATCGTATAGTTGTTCAACGCCTTCCGTAGGCATCGAAACGCATCGTTGTCAACATTTGGGAGGTAGTTGCATGCCCGATGGGAACGCAGATCTGGGTAGCCACAGGTCCGCCGGGCGCGGCACGGCGATGCCTCCTGGAAACCCGACGTCTTGGGGCGCGATCACGCGCGGCACCCTTTTGGAGGGCACCGTCTACCCGTCTCCGGGCGTCGTCGCGGCTGCCGCGAGGGCCGCTGATGTCGCCCGCGAGCTTGGGAGGATCGGGGCATGAACGGGAACCGGGAAATGAAGGATCTTCGGGCGAAGCTCACGTCCGAGGGTTACGAGCTTCTAAAAACCGGCGGCGGTCATTGGCGGATAACCAGGTCCGACATGAGAACGCCGGTTTATGCCGCCGACACGCCCAGTGACAGGCGTGCGCTCCTGAATACGATCACTCAAATCAGGCGGGCTTCGACCGGTGAGCGGAGGGCGGCTTGAAGAAGGCATCGACGACGACGGCCGTCTCGAAACCGGCGGTGACGTCGGGTCCGCCGGAAACGGTGCGCGGGTATACGGCTCAGGACCATGCAGACCGTGGCCTGTGCCGAGCGTGGTCCGGCACGGTGTGGCGACCCGGTCACTCGCAGGAATCCTGCCGAGCGGTGATCGCCGGATTGACCGGCGTGGATCCGATCTTCACGCCGACGGCGGAGGGCGGGCTGCGCGTGGCGGCGTAGGCGCTCAAGGCTATGCCTACGTCGTTTGCTAGGTAGGGAGCCGTCGCCGGTGGTATCGTAAGGGTCAACGCCCTCACACCCGGAGACCACCATGGGATTGAACTTCGAAGAAATTCGCCCGCACATCGTCGATCAAATCGCTGCGTTCTGCGAAACGCACCGGATGAGCGATTCCGCGTTCGGCCTGAGGTTCGCGGGAGACAACAAATTCGTCAACGACCTCAGGACGCCCGGCTACGGTGTCCGCTTGTCGCGGATCGAGGCCGTGGCCCGGCGCGCCAACGACTACGCCGGATCGACTCCCGACCTTGAAGAGGCGGCCTGAACATGGTCGTCTGCCAGGGTGAAGCGGCTACCATCGCAACATGGGCGCGGCGGGCGGGGCTGTCCGCAAACTGTCTGAAAATGCGCCTGCGTCGCGGCGAACCAATGCCGTTCGCTCTGCGTCCGGCGCCGCATCGCACCCCCAAGGGCCTGCTTACGTGGGCGGATCTCCCGGCCGACGTCCAAGCCGAACGTGTCGCGCTGTACGGCCGGATTTCGGGCACGACGGTCGACGCCTATCATCTGTGACAACATTGGAGCGCGACCGTGGATCGTGATCTTCCCGCCCGCACCTCTGCACTCAAGGCAAAACGGATCCCGCTCGCCGATTTCGACAAGCTCGAAACTTACCTACGGAGGTTTTCATGCTCCACGGTCAGCCGCGAGACGGCTGACTGGATTAGAGCCGGTTGCCTCACCGGCCTTCGCCCCGGCGAATGGCGGCACGCCGTCATCGACGGCACCGACCTGATCGTGAAAAACGCCAAGACCTCGAATGGTCGCGGAAACGGCGTTGAACGTACCCTGCACCTGTCTGCCCTTTCGGATGCAGACCTCCAGATCGTAGCGAGGATGGCTGCGGTCGGCGCCAGTTGGGAATTGCAACGCGAATACGCTCAGCGCCAGCAGCAGTGCGCTGCCGCCTTGTATGCAGCGTGCCTTCGGATTTGGCCGCATCCCCGCCGCCACTACGCGCTCTACAGCGCACGTCACCAAGCGCTCGCAAACGCAAAGGACAGCATGTCGCGGGCAGAGGTGTCGGCCATGGCAGGGCACAAAACCGAACGCACCGCCCAGAGCCGTTACGGCCGTCGGACGTCGGCGTGGGCGCGGGAGGATCGTCCGGGAGCCGTGATGCCGTCGGACGCGAACGTCGCCACGGTCAGCCCCTGGTCGAATCCGTACTGGTCGCCGGAAGCGAAGGCAGCGCGGGCGGCACCGGCGCAGGTGGCTCTTTCACGGGCGTCGTCACCGGCGCCTTGAAAACGGTCACTCGTGAAAATAGTCAAAGCCGTTGACGTCGACTTCGTAACTCCGTCGCGAGCAGCAAGGGTAATCTCCCTACATGGGAGATCAAATCATGCTCGACAGCATCCTCGAAAGCCTGCGTCTCAGGATCGTTTTCGCCTTGGGAGGCGTGCTGCCCCCAAGGCCGGATACGCCAGTCGATATGGGTTTCGACGTCGAATACCTGGATCGGCCTGCCGAGCGCAAGGCAACCCACTACACGAACGAAATCCACCACATCGAGCGCGGCCATGTTCGCAAGCTCCACTTCGCCGACAACTTGGCTCTGCCGGAGCACACGGGCGTCCTTTGATTCCACAACGGAAACATAGATCCCGACCAGACCGCATGGAAGATCGACCAGACTTTGCGCGTGATCGCCAGGTGCGCTCCTTGGCTTCGGGTTTACGCCGGTTCAAGGATCGGTCGCGTCTCCAAGAGCGACAACATCACCAGCCCGCCGGTGTCGCCGTCCTGTCGAACGACGGGATCTCGCCGTCTGTGAACCTCATGCGGTTGGATCTCAGCCGCCCGCTTTATCTGTCAACGCTACATCACGAGATTTGGCACGCACTGGAAAACGACGCGATGAACGCCGCCACCATCGCCCGCATCACGAAGGCGTGCCGTTTGGGAAACGAATACGACGTTGACCGCTACCTCATGTCCGACATTGAGCGCCGGGCAAGAGCGTACGCCGCCTACGCGACCCTCCGCGACGAGATGCCGGGGATGCTCGTGCTGGGCACGTCCTCGAAGCCTGGCGAGGATCCTACGATGACCGCAATGTTCGAAGCCGTTTACAGCGGTGAGTTCGCGCGTTCACTGGGGATCGACTACCGCGGTCCGTTCGATGCGACGCCCGGCGAGATGGCGGCGTCGATCCTGGCCTCCCAGGGAAAGACGGAAAACCCGTGCGTGCGTTCGCGGGAGGCTGTGCTGGAAACGTTCAATCGCCTCGGCGGCCTCGACTTCGAATCCGACAGCTACGAAGTTCACTCAACTTTCCTAGGGCATCTAATGCACCACGATGCCCACCTGCGAGCAGCCCGCGCCGAATAGCGTCAACGGATTTGCAGCCTCCGATCGCCTCCAAACGGCTGTTTTCGACATCCTGAATGCGAACACTCACACGAGTGGTTCCGCGAGGCGGTTGGAAACGACCGCTGAGGAATTCCGTCAGCCCGATTGCTCTCTGTCCCACTACTTCGTGTTTCGAGATCACACCCCCGATACCCCGAAAACACATTATGGGCGGCGGGTAACACATTTCAGGAATCTGATAACGGATATTCAGGCTTTGGGATCGCAAACGCCGGACCGTGCGGAAACCGTAAAGTCTCGGTAGAAAAGGTGCGGGCACGGTCTCCGGCGGGTATGGGCACCGTATGAATCGCCCCTATTTGGCCGCATCGCCGTTGCAAATCGCCGCCGTTTTGAACTCCGCGTCGGTCGCCGTCGATGATCCGTCCGCCTGCATCACGGTGGCTTTCCCGGCGTCGATGCGCACCATGAATATCTTGAAGCCACCGTATCCGCCGTATCCGTTTTTGCCGTTCGCCCACCCTGTCACGTAGGTCGTCGAGCCACAGGTGCCTCCTAATTTGATGTCCCGAAACTGCGTCGACTGCGGATCCCGCATTGCGGCAGTGATCGCCGCCCCGGCTTTGGCGACGGCACCGACACTTGGAGGAGGCGCAGCGGCGGCGGCGCCAACAACGGACGTTATCATGGCGACGGCGAGCGCGATCTTCATGGTTTTCATTCCCGGAGGGTTTCAACCGGCGTAGCACCCGGGGCGTGCGGCGTCCAACGCCGACTACAGCGCATGCTGGCAGGCGTTCCCGCGTATGATCCCGCCCTCTGGTTCTTGATGCGTTGCCCGGCTACCGTTCTGGTGAGGAGCGGGAGAACGGAAGGTGTTCGGGTTCGGACGGAAACGAGTGCGGCAGGTCGCGCAGAGGATCGGGCGGACGGCGGTGATCTGCCGAGACGCGTGCCGGGATGCCGACCTGCAGGTGCTACGGAATGTGATGAGTAGCCACAATTACGTAGCGCTGCCGGTGTCGGCCGAGCGCGGCGCCCCGATTGCGGCCTGGATTGATGGGCCTCCCGAGACGGCCGACGTGACCTATGCCGTGACTTCCGACCTGGACGTGGACGGCAAAGTCGCCCTCCAAATGACCGCTCAAGGCCACGACCGGCTTCTGGGGCTGTTGGTGATCGGCGGCGTGGGCGACCTCACCGTGGAGGTGTCCGACGCCTTGAGGAAAACCCGAGGGCTGGGCGCCGACACGCTGGCCGTCCAACGCGAGATGTTGTCATTCCCTGGGTTCACGTCGATGGACCAGATCATGGGCCGTCTGGGCGTGAAGCGTCGGTGACCGTCTTCTTGACCAAAGTTTGGGGCTTCGACGAGCCATGCGGGCCTTTGGTGTTCTCGGCCCTCGGCTGGCGGGCGAATGCGGAACGCAAGTTGAAGCCCGGCGACCTGGTAGCTGTCGTTGGCACCTTGAACGATCACCCCGCCGACGACGATATTGGGGCGCTGCTCGGAATGATGCAGCCGTCGCTGACGAGGGTATCCACTTTGGATTACCCGATCGTCCGCAACAAGGACACGGTTGACGCCGCTGGCAATTACCGCTGGCCCTATGGCCTCAAGAATGAGAAGGCATGGACGTTTGACGGCAAGCCCGAATTCAAGGCGCTGGTCCCGCGCCGGTTCGGCACGAGCGCCGCCACTGGGATCGAGGAGCTTACCCCGGAAGAAGCGAGCGCCGTTTTGGCCCAGCCACGGCGGGAGATTGCGCTTCTGACCAGCGCAACCTCCGATCAGCGGGAGCAGGGAAAGGGTAAGGTCTGGCGACGTGGGGCGCCGCCGCCGTCCGAGGTGATCCGATGGATCATGCGGATGCGCGACGTCCCAGCTTCGACCTACCTTTTCAGGCTAAGCCGCTTCAAACTTCGACCTGACGACACTCTCCTGGGCAAGTCGATCGTCGGATACAAAGTGGGATGGGCGTTCGATCCCACCCTTAGGATGCGTGAATTCAACAAAATTGGCATGCCCGGTCTGAACGGTCTCGAATACAGCGTGGTGCTCACCCAGCGGTGGGAGACGGCGCGCGAGGCGTTTCGAATGGAACAGCAACTCCTGACGGCGTTCGATGCCCACCGGCACCCCGGCAACCGCGAGATCCTGGCGGCGGTGAACTTCACATCCCTGGAGACCGCCTGGAACGACTACGTAAAAAAGCGCCGCTTAGGCTGCTGAAGATAGGGGGATCTTCAATTTGGCAGGTAGCATGGCCACGGTGGTCGATTGGTATGGGCCGTACACCGGCGGCAACGGGGGCGCCGTCCGCGCAGCCCAGGTGGCGGCAGCGGCGGATTACGGGGCGGGCTTGTATATGGCGGTCGGGCACGGGCAGACCATCCGGCGCGGACCGCTGACGCTGTTATATATGGGACTGAGTTCCCATCTCGCTTCGCGGGTGACGCCCGCGCACACCACGCTCGCGAGCCTGTCGATTTCGAGCATTTGGATGGGCGAGATCGGCTCGGCGGGGATACCGGGCAAACGCCTGAAGCGCACGAATCCCAACTTGGATATCGCCGAATGGATGTCGGCATATTTCTTGCGGATCCCGTTCAACGACAAGAAACGCGTCAATCCGCCCCAAACGTCGGCCGTGCTGCTCAACCGGTGGTGGGCAACCGACTACGACACCCCGACGTCCCGCCCGGTCGCTAGGTGGGCGGACGTGATCGAATGGGATCTCTACCGGCAGACGGCGAATCTGGTTTGGTTCGGCCGGACCGGGCGGGTTCTGGCGCTGGATCGGTGGGGAAACAAGATGACGGCGACCAGGTGAGCCAACGGCGCGGGGCTGAACGCCGCCCCTCTCAGTAGATCGTCACCGGCCACGCTTCGTGAAGCCCAAGCCCCCGCACTTGGATCCCGCCGGGCAGGTAAGCGTCGTAGGTCTCGTGCTGGTGCCCATGGACGATTAACTTGGCCCGACACGCCGCCGCCAGCCGGTCAATGGCTTTCCACCCGTAACGGTGACAACTGGGGGCTTCGTGGGTCACCAGGACGTCGAGCCGCATGCTCGCCACGCGGTCGAAATCTTCTTGGAAGATCGTTGCCCGATCCCGCAGCGGCAGGCCGTCGCGCCAGCGATCCTCGCGCCGGGTCGACGCCAGCATTTTCGCGCGGGATTTGAATCTGGGCGTGCTCTCGCCGTCCCACAGGCTGGTGCGGAACACGCCGCCAAGTCCGCCCACCCAAAAGCCGCCCAGGTTGGCGCGGGTGGCATGGAGGCTTTCAGACGGGTCCGACCCGTATAAGTGGTCGTAGAACGCCTCCGTGTCGACATCGTGGTTACCGTGGACCCACCGGGTTGGCACGCCCGGCGCGGCCCAGTTGAGCACGGCTTGCAGAGGTTGGGTAAGATCGTAGTCGCCGAGCAGCACCACAGCGTCGGGTGCGTGATCCTGGACGGCCGTCTTCAACGGTTTGAAAACGCCGTGGGGATCGCCGTATGCGAGAAGAGACATGGCTGGCGCTTATAGCGGGTGCCGGTCTGGCTGTGAGCCCGTAATGTTGTCACGGTGTCTCCTGCAGCTTTGCCTTCAGCCACGCCCGCACCCTCCATGCCGGATCTCTGAAATCGACGCCCCTCGCAATGGAGAACGGGCTGCACGACCGAAGCAACGCCATCTCGTCCGTCCGCAACGGAAGGCGGCGCGCCACCTCGGTGTGCCCGAGATCCAAAAGTGCCCGCCATTCCTCGACGTAACCGTCACGTCCGGCTTCCTCCCGTGCTTGGAGAACGTGCCGGGCGGCTTCAATCAGCGACGGATCCTCGCGAAGGCGCTGGGCGACTAGGCGGGAGAGGATGAGGCTGAAGCGGGCGTTGGTGTTGTGGGAGTTTCGCAAGAGCAAGGTTTCCGGTAGCGGTCGGTCCGCCTCCTATACAGGAAGCGGGCCTACGCAGCGACGTCCGTCTACCGGGTGGCGCCGAAGGTAATGATGGCCGCCAAGGTAGCGAGCACCGCCGCCGCGCCCGAGCTTTTGTTGTAGCCGATCTGCTCGATCGCACCGGAATCGCCGAGAACGAGAGTCGTATCCAGTTTTCCGAATGGCTCGGACGTGGGCACCGGTACCGCCAACGTGGGAGGGCCATTGGGCACTATCACTCCCTGCGACCAAATGACCTCGCCACCTGTAGCGATCGTCATCAATTTGACCTGCACCGGCCTCAGGCACAACGTGTGCGGATCCTCTTGGATTACGCCCTTGGAGTCACCCACTGCAGCCGGGCACGGATCCTGATCGCCGCTTTCCACCTTGGCGGGAGTCAGCACCGGGAAACCCGCGGCGGGGGCTACTTTGAGTAGTGGCCTTCCAATTTTAGAGTTGTCTTTGAATTTATCGAATACGCTGGCATATCCGGCGTCCGCATTCAACAGACCAAACTTGCTACTTGATTCGTTCTGATAGTCTTGACCATCAATTTGCAATGTATACTTTACGGTCACATCCTTACCATTATCGACGAAACCGGTTTTACCGCAAATCGTCTGCGGTTTGCTTTTCTCAACGGGAGGCTCAAGGCCAGTAATATTAAACGAACCTGGCGACTTGAGCGCTCGATCGAGAACTACGCCGTTGACCGCCGTTCCAAGGGCAATTGCCGCCGTCACCACCTGCTGAGCTTGTCCTTCGGCGGTTGAATTGAGGCCGCTCAGCCGACCGTCATCGGTAAGCTTAAACAATACATTTGTATTCCCAAACGTGCTGTCTACATTTTTGAACCTAAAGTGTCGAACCAGCGTCGCATCTGGATCGGCAGAGTAACTCGTGGTCTCGGTGGGTGTCGTGGTTACGGTGAACTTGGAACCATCCGCGCTGCAAGCAATGACCTGTGTCACCGTCAGGGTAGTGGAGGCTTGTGGCGGAGCGTAGGCCACCGTGACGTCCGGGATCGAGGCACAGGCAGTCGATAGAAGACATGCCGCTAGGACTATGGCCGAGGTCGTAGGCTTCATCATTCCCGATCATTCCTATTCGTTACGGAATGAGAGACTAAACAGTTGTCAAAGCGACACAATCACCGAAATCTGCCCGGCGAAAAAGAGCACGGGGGTGACATTTGGCTTCCCCCGTTTGCCGTCCCTGGTGACTGGCCGTGGGGCGCTGCAGCGGGGCTACGATGGGGTTGGTTGTAGGATTGGATCGAGGGGCTGAAGGCCGTCAGCACTGAAATGCGACGAAGGTTTGGGGCGGATCGAGTGGCGCTGGTGGACGACGGAGACCATCAGGCTGTGGCCGGTTCAGCCGGAGACCTATAACCGTCACCTGAGGCACACACACCACAACTACTTTCTATACGACCAGACCCGATCCACTCGACGGAGGTGCCGTGTTCTTGCCCCTAAAAGGCACCCACCACCACTAACCTTTCTATCACACCAACACCCGATCCACCCCTGCGAAACCTTGTCATCGGAGGTTGGAGATCCGCCGTGGACGGAGCATCCAGGCCCGTCCATCGACTAAAAAAAAGGTAGGTGGTTTGCTAGGTGTTGCGCAACTTGATCTGGCATACTCCCTAATCGAACAACGATAGCCTCCGAGGGCATGCCATGACCGAGACCGAAAAGCTTCAAAAACTCCTCTCCTGGGCACCGCATCTCAGCCCGTCCGAAATCCTCGTCGCCCTGCATGTATCGGTCGGAGAGGATGCAACGCCTGTCGGTCTACCCATGACAATCAAGGACGGTGCGGCCGCGACGGGCGCGCACGAAATCGCAATCTGCAACGCTCGCGCCAAGATGGTGAAGTCCGGTCTTCTTCATCGGACCGAACGCCCGAAGCCGGGTAATGGAGCGCGGCTCTGGGCTTTCAAGCTGAATTGGGATTGGCCCGCCAGTGGTGCAGCCGAGACGTTTGCAGACGTCTCGGCTTGATTTCCACCCGCCGGGTGATTGCAGTCACCCGAACAAGAGCGCTTAGGGGCACGAGCTAAAATGAGTCAAAACGTCGCAAAGATCAAGGGCTGCAAGAAGTTGGAAGCGGTCGGCCACTTCACCGTTCTTCGTGACATCAAGGGCGGCTTTCCCGGAAAGACGTACGTTGGCGCTAACTGCGTGAAGCTTACGGGCAAAGCGGCCTTCTCCGCCGGATACCGCTTCGACGCGACTACCGTGTATTTCCGCGACGGCGTTCAACTGGCGAATCTTGCACGCAAGCTCATGGCCGCCGGTGACTGCATTATCGTGCGCGGCAGCGTCGTCGGTCCAACGCGCGGGATCAGGCGCCTGAAGTCGGACCAGAAGAACGGCGACCGCGCGACCCTCGCGAACGTGCCGAACGGATTCTTGATGGCTGACTTCGATCACGTTCCAAATCTCTTTAGCATCGACCCCCGGACCTACGGGGAGGCGGCATTCGCTTACATCCTGTCTCTGTTGCCGAAGGCCATGGCGCGGTCCTGCATCGGTTATCAATGGTCCTCCTCAACCTGCGTTGGGTCTGACGACGTGCCGCCCGACCTGGGGCTTCATCTCTTCCTCGCGCTAGACGAACCGCTCGACGAAGGCCAGGCCAAGTTCTTCCTCAAGGACCTGAACGATTACGTGCTCTCCCGCCTTTCGGAACGCGGACACCTCAGGATCGCCAAATACGTCGATCCAAAGCTATCGGAAGCGCACCAGCCACACTTTCTAGCGCGGCCCCGTTTCATCGACGGCGCCTGCGATCCTTTCCCTGGGCTTCGGGCCTTCGGCATGCACCGGGGGGAATACGATACGGTCGACCTGAACGCCGTGGGGTCGGAGATTGAGGGATGGCGGGCCACGCGACCCAGCGCCGTCCCCTCGCCGGGGAAGCCCCGCGACCGCGTCCCAACGGGCAACTCTTCCAAGATGCCTCCGGTTGGCACCGCCCGGATCTACAGTTTGGATGCTCTACGTGCCGCCAGAGATGCCGTGGCATGTCGCGAGGGCGACCGAATTGAAGGCGCCGTCGGACGTCGCGGTCGGGCCGAGGCAATCTTCGTCTCGCGCGCGATCACCGGCGTCTACAATTTGACGTATGGACGCGTCGCATCCGGCGAGCACGATCCTCGTTTCTCTGCCTGGCACGCCGAGGGTGGTTTCCCCGAAGGGCAGCGCGACGGCCTGACCAACTGCGTTGCGAGCTTGATCGTCGAAAGCCTCCCCCTCACCATGAGCCGGTCCGAAGTCGCCGCTTACGTGCATGCGCTGTTGTCGCCGCTCGTGTGCTCCGGGTGGCTCGCGTCTGAGTGGATCGGGTGCGCTTACGAGCGTTCGGTTCTGGATCGCTACGAGCAAGCCAAGGCGGGCGAGAAGGACACCCTCGGGCGCGACCGACGCTATCACTATCGTAAAGTCGGCGTTTCGGCGGCGTTCGACCCGCAGACGGATGAGATCCTCACCTACGGCCTGAATTTCGGAGATCGGCAAACCGTCCGTGCCGCCGAGCGGCACCAGGCCGGTATGACGCCGATGGAACAATTCGCTGAAACCCGGCGGGCTTGTGAATGCGACTGCCAGCTTGCGCACCTGATCGCGCAGGGCAAAAGCGGGCGCGAAGCCGGGCGGATACTGGGTCTGCCGCGCGGCAAACTTGTCCGCGCGCTCGCTCACCCGCAGATGCCCGCGCTGATTGCCGCCGCCGAAGCCGAACTCGCCGCCGCCGCCGAGACCATCGTCGTGGCGTTGCCGGGTCGCCAGCCGGAGGCGACACCCATGCCGACCTCCACCCCGGCCCTGACGTCCGCCCAGCCCCCGGCAACCGTCGTGGTGCTCCCCATCCGGCCCCGCAAGCCGGTCCTTACCGGCGCCAACCCCATCCAACGTCCGTCGCGGATCCCCCTCACCGGGTAAGCGCCAATCGCAAAAATGGTTGACCAAAGTTGACAGCGGACCGCCCCGATCGCCGACTTCCTTGGGCCACGGCATCCTAACGTTGTAATGTTTCCCGTTCGCCGCCGCCGCCCGCTGGGTCCGCGCCGCCGTTCCTCCGGGAGCCGACATTCCATGGCCGCCAGCCGACCCCGTAAAAAGTCCGCCAAGAACATCAAAGCCACGTCATATCAGTCCGCGCCGGATGAGCGTTGGCAACATAACGAGCGCGAACCAGATCCCGAAACCCGCGCCAGGGTCCAGCCGCCGCAACGGCTTCGCACCATCGTGGGAACCCTATTGGCGAGCGGCGCCATCGGCGGCGAGGAGCAAGGCGCCGCTGCACGCTGGCTCAGGGACTATGAGCTTGGGCACCATCACGCACGCGATCCCGAGTGCGTCGGCTCCGGCACTGGGTCTCCCGACGGAATCCCGATCGCGATCTGTGACGCGCTGAGCCGCGATCGCGAGGCTACGTTGGCGCTGGGGAGCAAGGGCACCGCGTGCATGATCTTGATCGCGCACCGCTGCATCAGCCTATCCGCTCTCGGCCGGTATTTGAATCCGGCATCCAGCGGCCACAATGTCACCAAGGCCACCAAGCTCGTGATCGAGACCTTGGAGACGCTTGTTGCCCACTACAACACGGTGGCGAGCCGCAAGAAGGATCAGCGCAAACCCTGGGATGACATGGTTCCCGCCCATCTCCGGCCCGGCTACCGCGCCGCCGCCGAACACCGCGCCAGCCTGCCACCGCATCCCTTTGGGTCGGCACCGGTCGAGCGAAGGGATGCGTCCAGGGCGGAAAGCGCCCGGTAAAGGGGGACCGCGTAATGGGCCAGGACATGCACGGCTTCGCCGAGCGCCGTCGCCCGGACGGATCTTACGAGGAGGTAAAGAGCCGCGACTATTGGTTCTACGGCCGGGGCGCGCCGTACGACTTCCTCACCAACATCGTCTGGTGCCCAGACGGAGAGGCAGCACCGTACGGACGAGGCTATCCGTCCGACGCGTCCAGGCCAAAGCTTGTCGAGTTCGAAGAAGGATATCCCACCCTGGGCGACTACAACCACGGATGGGTTACGATCGAGGAACTGGAGGCATTCGATTATGGGCAGACAGTCGACGGCGACCTAGGGCCGGAAGCCTACGCATCTTACCTGGGATCCGACTTCATGGACCAGGTGAGCCAGATGCGGCAGGACCGGGTAGACCGCCTGGTTTTCTGGTTTACCCTCTGATGCACGCCCAGGCGCTACGCCCAACTTCATCGCCCATTCCGCCCGTGCTAATGCAAGCGCGGGTGGGACGTCCGCTCCGAACCGGGATACGAGCCATGGACCAGAAGCCGGTTGTACTGGATCAGGCCCAGAGGGCCGCCGAGAAGCAGGCCGCACGCGAAGCCGACCGCAAACGGCTCGCCGCCGGTGACGTATCCGCCGCCGAACTCGCCGTCGAGAACGACTTCTTCGCGAACCTGGACGTCGAAGCCTTGGAGATCGAGGCAGTCGGCGATCTGAAGATTTCACGCAAACCGTAAACGTTTTCCACAATCTGACGGCCGCCATACGAATCAGGTGGCGGGATGCAACATTGGATCGCATTCGTATTGGTAAGGGGTTTGCCCCTTAACAGCGGGAGCGACCCAATGTCCACATGCCGCAAAGATCCAATGGATCCGGCCTACGTCACGAAGGTGACGCAGGCTATTCTGGCCGCAACCGCTCTGACGGCCGTTTGCCACCCCCGGCGGAATCCCAAGACGGGTGGTCTCGCAGTCCGGGTGTCCGCCAAGGGCCGCGTCGCCTGGTTGTCCTGCGAACACGGTGGGGGGGAGCTTGCCCATCGCTCCTACGACGCCGATGGACGTCTGATCGAAGCACCAGATTTCGTCGACTTCTACATGCACTCCCGCCTGACGACGCAAGCGCAGGTCGTCGCGTGCCACCTTCTAGGCCAGCGTTGGGAGCGCCGCCGGTGAGTCCCCTGGTCGCCACGGCGATGAGCGGCACCCACGAATACGTCGCCTTTGAATACCGCGAGGCGATCCAACTCCAATGGCACCGCCTCGTCGGGGACATCGCCCCCCAGGCGCCAACATACCGCGAGATCTGCCGGTCCGAAAAGTGGGCGGGCATCTTTGAGATGCACCTGCGCCCCCTGACCGTTTCCGGCCAGGGCGGCATCCTGCACATCGGCGCTGACCTTCTTCAGGACGCATCCGAACGGTATGCAAACCGCGCCGTCGAAGGCTGCCTGGCAAGGCTGGCGACGAAGTTTTGCGACCTCGAAGTTCTCGGCGCGTCCGACACGGGCGGCGGTCATATCAGAATCGACGCCGTTCTCATGCGAGACGGCATCTGGGTTGAAATCGAGCAGCGCGCTGCCGTCTCGATATCCAAGGATGGTCCCATTGCGGTTGGCTTCCCGCGCCGGATCCTCGTCGACCGGCGCGTGCAATCCGACCTTCAATACCAGCGCCTGGTCGGGCGAAAATAGTTAAAACGGTTGACGACAAGACCATAGGTGGATCGCGGCTGCGGGGCATAACTTCTGTGTAAGGGGATTGCCCCTCAACCATGAAGACCGCAGCCGGAGAAACCCAAATGTCGAACGCATCCACATACATTCTAGCGTGCGAAGCCGTAGCGGTAGCCGCCGCTGACGTTTTCGGCGAGGCGGAGGCTTTCGCCCCGCGTTCGTTTCCGGCTCCGCTGCGCGCTTCCGCCGACCGGTTGGAAGCAGCAATCGCCGCGCTTGCCGTGACGGACGTCTCCTGGAGCGACAGCTTCGACCGTATCCGTGCGGCCCGTGAGCTAGGGATTGCTGGCCTCGATTTGGCTGGCGCCCTGATGCACCTCGTTTGCGTTTCGGAGGACCGCAACGAGGTGCTCGCACGCACGATGCCCAGCGCAACCCGGATCCAGCGTGCCCTCACCGAGATAGCTAGCCACAAGCGCGTGCTGGCGCCCACGCCGGTTGCGTCCATGGAGCTTGCCGTCGCGGCGTAAGCTACCCTGAACGAAAACGACTTTACGGCCCGCCTGGAAAACCACGGCGGGCCTGAGCGATCAAGGGGTGCCGTATTGGTGCCGCCACCATTCACCAAGGAATCCCGCCATGTCGAAAGCCGCTCGCCTTGATGCCCGCTATGTGCCGTCAAAACACCCCGGCGCAGTGCTCGTCGCCTGGGCAGGGCCATCTCTTTCGATGGACATGGGCGGCTGGACTGACCACGACGCCGACGCCTTCATGAAGGCAATCCGCTCGGAGCTTTCATTCGGTGGCGGCAGCCTTGCCGTGGCGAAGGCGACTTTGGTGGCGATCAGCGCGGCGCTGGCCGACGAGCTTGGCGACGAGGAGCACGATGCCTTCCTTGAGGGTCTCGAACCCGAGCTTGAGTTCGTCCACGCCTGAACCCTCTATCACCGGCTCCGGCCACCGGCCCGGCATCCCGCAAAGGGGTGACCGGGCCTTAGCCGTTGAAGGCCCCAAATGGCCGTCTCCGTCCCATTAAGGGCGGCGATCACAGGGAGTATCCGCCATGCGTGCCATCGCTCAAACCGAGGTGCCGTTGTTCGAGACGTTCACCGCCGACTTCGAGGTGCCCGCTGCCAAGGTCAAGACTGCCCGCATTCACTTCGTGACCGCAGCCACCGAGTGCTGCCCGGCTCTGGTGGATGAAGTGAATGGCGGTGAGCGATCCATCGTCGAAGCCCGCGCGTGGTGGGCAGCTTGGGGTTTGCGCCGTCATGCCGTCGAAATCGACATACGGGAAGGTGTTGAAGTTGGCGCATTCACTGCCTGGGAAGTGCCCGGAGATACGTCCGATTTCGAAAGCAACGTATGCCGCCTTGAGGCATTCATCGACGGTCAGGGGTTGCCCCTAGCGGCGTGAACGTCTCAGCGACGGAAACAGCCACCGGCCCGGCATCCTTGACGGGGTGACCGGGCCTTCTCTTTGTCGGGATCCTGGATCGGGTATTTTCGTCATTTTGACGAATTTTGATTGGTTCAGTTGGCGCCATCTTCCTATGTCGGCGCCCGACCTTCACGTATCCTGGTGCTTCGCTGTATCCATCCAGGATCGGCAACCAGGAGCGAAAACGATGGACAATACAGACGATGTTTCCGACTGGCCCGTTCAAGCCGGGTCCGACTGGCCGGTGGCGGAATACCGCCCAGACGCTTCCGAACTGAGTGAGACCTGCCGGGCCAATCGAATTCGTGAGCGCCTGGCGGAAGCCAAGATGCACCGGTCGCAGGGGCACCACGCAGCCGCCGACCTGATCGAAAGCTACGCCCACTGAAGGCGGCACGCCCGAAAGCCTCGAAGCCGCCGATGCCGCAGAAGGGGGTCGACCGCTTTGCTTTGCAGTATACGTCGACGCGTGAGTTCGCTATACTGCCCCCGCAATGACAACATTCATTCAACGCTCGATAGGACGGCCCACCGGCCTCTAGCAGCCGCCATAACCGGCGGCTTCCGCGTTCCTGTTGCGTGCGAGTGTTTCATGTCCCTCTATTTTTACGGCGATCCCCACGGCGAGTGGCGCCCACTCCTGCGTGCCGAACTTGGCCCCGACGACACGGTAGTGCTCGTCGGCGACTGCGATCTCGATCAGCCAATCCGCACCAAGCTTGCGCCACTTATCCAGCGTGGCGTAACGATCCGTTGGATCGTCGGCAACCATGACACCGACCGCGAGATTTGGTACGACAATTTAACCGTCGACTACCCCGAGGGCGACTTGCATTGCCGCGTGCAGTCGCTCGGCGGGCGGTCCGTTGGTGGCCTGGGCGGTATCTTCAAAGGGGCTGTCTGGTATCCACGGGTGGGTGACGAGGCGCCGTTGATCCACAGTCGGGCGGAACGGCTGAGCGCGCTCGCTCACCATCGGCGCTGGCGGAAGGGGCTGCCTCTCGTCGCCAGGGACGCGATCTACCCTGAGGAATATTTCGACCTGGCAATGCACAGCGCCGATGTGCTGGCGACGCACGAGGCACCGACGACGCATCCATATGGGTTTCCAGCCCTGACGAATTGGGTGCGGCAATGCGTGTGCGCTGGCATGTACACGGACACCATCATCGTTCCTACGAAGCCACGTTGCCGTCCGGCGTGCTTGTCAAAGGGTTGGCGAAACACGAGCTATGGGAGTGCCCGCTTTGAAGGCGCTCCAGCACGGCCGTTCCCCGACGGCCCGCGAGCTTTCCGCGCTGGACGCTTCCGGCATCCTCGGCGCCGCCGACCGCCAGCGGTTACCACTGATCGCCCCGTGCGCCCTCTACGTAGTCGGAGACACGCGTTGCGTATCCGTAATTGGGATGGCCGTCGGCGAGGCGATCCTGGAGCCGGTCGCAGGGATCGACAATTCCAGCGGAATCCTTTGGGTAGAGGACGGCCGGATCTTCCGCGTGCGTCCATGATCTACTTCCTGGACTTGGAAGCATCATCGCTCCGCACTGAATCCTACCCAATCGAAATCGCCTGGGTAGACGAGACCGGTGACGGCGAGAGCCACCTGATCCGCCCGGCGCCGGGCTGGACCGACTGGGATCCCATCGCGGAGGGGATCCATGGGATCAGCCGCCAACGCCTCTTGGATGAGGACGAGGATGTGCTGGACGTCGCCCGGCGGGCGGAAGCCGCCTTGGGGCACGGCCGCGCCACGGTGGTTGCCTCGTCGGTTTGGGATTCGACGTGGTTGTGGAGACTCCTGCGCGAGGGCGGCGTCGACGCGTCGATCCCGGTAAGCGACTTCGGATCCTGCCTCCGGGAGGCGTGCACTCCTCTGCGGCGCCTCCTTCCGCCGCCGGACGCGCCCGGTTACGCGTTCGCCCTGCAGAGAATAGCGAACATCGCGAAGGGAGTTCTTGAGTTCGCCGAGGAAATGGAGGCGCTCAGCGGCCGCGTGGCGCACAGGGCACTGCCGGACGCCGAGAACTTGCGAGCCACCTGGCGGTCTGTCGTCCAGGGCGTCGACGTCTGGCTGACGGCCGAAAGCCGGGAACCCACCGCACACGAGCTTGCCGCGCTGGGGCGCGCGCCCTGGTGTTGCCCGCAGTCCGTGACGGTTTCCGCTGATCGCTCCCTGGAAACTGATCGCGGACGGCTGGGGCACGGTGTCCCTGGTCGGCGCCGTCGACACTGCCTCAGTGTCGACGCCCGTGTCGGGGATCGATCAGGTGCGCGGCCTGATCTGGACCGACGACGGACGCACTTTTCGGACCCGCGAGTAGCCTTTCAACGGTGCGCCGCTATACTGGTCGACGGCCGTCGCGGATGGTCACCACCGGGAGTGACAGCCGTGCCATACACCGAAATCCTCCTTGGCGATGCATCCGACCGGCTCGCCGATCTCGCCCCGGAGTCCGTCGACTGTTGCGTGACGTCGCCACCGTATACTGCACTCGGGACTGTGGGATGCCCGGCCAAATCGGACGGGAGGCAACGCCTGAGGCGTACGTGTCCAGCCTCGTGGAAGTTTTCCGTGGCGTTCGGATAGCGCTCAAGCCGCAGGGAACGATGTTTTTGAACGTCGGCGACTCATACGTGAGCCATAAAACGTGTGGTGCCGGTAATGGGCTGAAACCAAGGATCTGATTGGAATCCCTTGGATGTTGGCGTTCGCGTTGAGGGCGGACGGTTGGTTTCTGCGGAGCGAGATCATATGGGCGAAGCCGTGTCCGACGCCCGAGAGCGTAACCGATCGCCCAACGCGTGCGCATGAGACGGTTTTCTTCCTGAGCAAATCACCAATCTACTTCTACGACCTCAATGCAATTGCGGAGCCGTGCAGCAAGGGCGGCGCCGGGTCTGGTTTCACCGGCGGTAAGGCGTCGAAACCCGACGCGGGGGTAGGGGAGCGCGTCGAACGGGAGACGCGGAACATCCGCTCGGTATGAAGCTACCCAACGCAGCGTATCACGGACCGCATCCAGCGATGATGCCGGTGGCGTCGGCCGAACGCTGCGCTCGCGAGGTGTCCGGTCGGCGGCGTGGTGATGGATCCGTTTCTGGGCGCGGGCACGACGGCGCTGGCGGCTAATCGGACCGGACGCGACGCGGTAGGGACCGAGTTGAATGTGGATTACGCCAATGAGGCGATGGCCCGCTACGACGTGCGGGCCACCAGGCGGAGCTTTTCGGTGGGTGGGAAGAAGGCGGTGGGTGGGCGAAAGCGTCGTAGGGGCGGACTCAGGCACCGGGAACTTCCTTGTTTTGTACCCTTCTGGCTAGAACCGCACTCAACTTTTCCAACACGGGACCGCAGAATAGTAGCCGCCTCCGAAATGCAGAAGGAGTCGTTGCGATCGCAGCGTTCCAGTGCTTTTCGTTGCCGAAATACACCGGCTTCTTCAGGAAGTAATCGGCGTCCTCCGACCAAGGAGGAGGGGGCTGAGCGGAGATATTAGCAAGATGCTCGGCCAGTCCGGCGAGGTGGGTTCTGAAGATATCCTGCTCCAAGCGCGATGGGCGCTCCTCGAATGTGGAGGCATGGATTGGAAGGGTCGATACCACTCCGTGAACGTTGTCCGAAATAAGCGCCGCCAGGATCGTGTCGGAAAATTCCTTCACCGCATTATGGTATGCGGTCCCGCTCAATACCGCGTCGGCAACCTGGGCTATCGTACGAGGGCGACGTCCGACTTTCCTGTGCATTCACAGCCTTTTGGGGTGCATTGGTCCAGGTGGATCACCCTAAGGGTAGCTCCCTTGCACGCGCGCGGGCGACGATACGCAATCACCATCCAGTCGGAGCCGAGCAAATGGGCCGTTTCAAGAGTTTCCTGAAGTCCTGCAGTGCCGCCATTGCCTCGTTTCTCCGTGGCACTCGGATCGTGTTCCGCACCGTTTACGAGGGCGGCAAGGCCGTTTTGCGCCCATTCATCGAATCGTCGCCCCCGATCATGCAGGCCATCGAACAAGCTGCCGAAGGCATCCTGGGCATGCCGATGGCTTTGATCAAAGGCGTGCTCGGCATCAAGCCGCCCGCGCCCCGCCCGGAGGATGCCGCCAAGGCCGCAGAAGCCAAGGCCAAGGTGGTAACCGCCAAGGTCAATGCCGCCACCGACGCCGTTTCCCAGCACACGGACGTTCGCGCCGTTCTGCGAAAAATCGCCCGTGGCGGTATCGGACCGCAGGACCTTGCGCTGCTTCAGCGCCTGCCGCAGGACACGGCGGAATACCTTTACCGGCTGCTGCCGGAGGAGGCCCGGATCCTCCGCGCCTTGCCGCCGCCCATCCTGGCGGCGACGATCGGAGGCGAGCGCGTCCAGGAGGGTGTTCGCACCCGGACGGAGATTGAGCGCGATTGGGTGGTCGAGATGAAGCGCGCCAAGCGCAACGCGAAGGAGCAGGGCATGGACGTGTCCGTGCCCGCCTACGAGGAGACGGTGTTGCCGCGAATGGCCGCCTGAGGTTTCAGGCGGCCAGTTCGTCCTCAAGGTCTTCGATTTCCTCATGCAACGCCGACCGCTCGGCGCGCGACCACACCAGGGCGAGGCGCAGGGCGGCTTCGTCGCGTTCGGTGGTCGGCGTTGCGTCGCGGAATGTGACGGCCGTGCCGGAGATGGCGGCTTCCAGGGCGTTCACCCGGTGGTGGGCGGCGTCGACGTCGGCCCGCACGCCGCGAAGTTCGTAGACCAGGCCGGACACCGTGTCGCGTTCCACTCGGGCGACGGCGGCGGTTGCAGCCTGGGCGCACTGAATGCGACCACCGGCGAGAGCCTCCTGGTAGGCACCCTCACGGCGCCAGGCGGTCGCCGCGTTCGCCGCCATAAGACCGGCGCCGACCTTGCAGCCGGTTTCGAAGTTCTCGACAGCCTGGAACCCGGTGCGCGCCATGGTAGCGTCTCCTCTGATGTATGTAATTATAGTGTCTGACTACCTTCCCGTCCACTGTAAAAAAACTTACCGGTTGGACTGTGCGGGGGCTTCGGTACGTTTTGGTTAGCGTCGGACAAGTGGGTGAAAGCCTCGTACCGACTGCTATGGCGTTTGAGCGCCATTGGGCCGAGAGAATTGCGGCTCCTTCTTTTGAAGCTGGCGACCACGCCCGACGCAAGGCCACCACGATTTCGATAGGGATGCGCCCCATGACCTACGTGCTCTGTGCCGTGGCTGGTGGCGCCCTTGTCGGGCCGCCGAGTCGGCGTATTCCGTCATTGCCTGCAGGTAGGGCCGGGTGGCGGCCCCCGCCAACCAGACGAAATCGTCCTGGCTGGCGGCGACCGGCTGCCAGAGGGCGTTTCCCGTCTCGATGGCCTTGCGCCACTTGCCGCTGCTGGTTGACGAATGTTGCCGCACCGTCGGTGCCGCTTGCCTCGGGTTCTACCAGGAAGAGGAGGCGTTCCACCTCCTCATCCTGGAAGGCGAGCAGCACGCGACCGCGGTTCGACTTCAACAGTTCGAGGGCGGTGCCGATCTTCACGACGAAGAACATGCCTTCGGGCGCGTCCACCAGCGCCACGACGACCTTGGGCGAGCCGTTTCAGCACCGTCAGATGGATTTCGCCTATACATTGTTCGAAGGGAATGTATATGGCCGGATCAGACAGCTATATGATTGAACTTGCTGAGGAGCTTGCCAACTCCCTACGGCTCACAGATGGCAAGTCTGGATACGTTGAGGCGCAAGGTGACGTCTTGCACGTCTACGTTCGCCGCAAATGGATCGGCAAGCAGGTCACTTCCTGGAACGGCAGTCCGATCGAATTGCACGAGAACGTGGGGACCAACAAAGCTGCGAGCCGCTAGCTTCGCTCCACAGTCTGAGTTTCGGGTGCCGAAAAAGTCGCATGATCCCGCGGATCGACCTGGGAACTAGGTTGCGCGAGAGACCGCAGGCTTCCAGCGCAGCAGGCGCAGCGCGTTCATCGTGACCAGCACCGTCGCCCCCGTGTCCGCCAGGATCGCGGGCCACAGCCCGGTGATCCCCGCCAGCGTCGTGAACAGGAAAATCGCCTTCAGTCCCAGCGCCACCCCCACGTTCTGCCGGATGTTCGCCAACGTCGACCGCGACAGCCCGACCAGTTCCGCGACACCCGCCACCCTTTCGCGCAGCAATGCCGCGTCCGCCGTCTCCAGGGCGACGTCCGTGCCGCCCCCCATCGCCACGCCGACCGAGGCCGCAGCCAACGCCGGAGCGTCGTTGATGCCGTCGCCGACCATCACTACGGGACCGACTTTCCTGAGCCGCGCAAGCTCCCGAAGTTTGTCTTCAGGCAGCAGACTCGCCCGAACGTCCAGGCCCAGTATCCCCGCAATGGCGTGACCGGTCCGTTCGTTGTCGCCGGTCAGCATCACGGTATCCAGGCCCATGCGCTTGAGCGCGGCGATGCCCTCAACGGCGTCCGCTCGCGGCTCGTCACGCAAAGCGATGAGACCCAGGACGGCGCCATCGACCAAAACTGTGACCACGGTCTTGCCCTCTGCCTCCAAAGCATCCGCCTGCGTCCCGATGCCGCTGCCGTTCTCTTCGGCATGGCGCGGACTACCCACCGCGACGACCCGTCCATCCACCGTCGCCTGGACGGCGCAGCCTGGAACCGCACGGGCGCCCGTCGCTGCCGGGATGTCGATGCCCAGGACGGCGGCGCGTTCCAAGATGGCTCGGCCCAGCGGATGCGAGGAGCCTTGTTCGACTGCCCCGGCCAAACGCAGCAGCGAGCGCTCGTCCGCGCCCGGCCCCAGAACGAGGACATCCGTGACCTTGGGGCGACCTTCCGTCAGGGTACCGGTCTTGTCGAAGGCCACGGTCTTCGCCGCGCCGATTGCCTCCAGCGCGGCTCCGCCCTTGACCAGCAGCCCGCGCTTCGCGCCTGCAGACAGGCCGGACGCGACGGCGGCCGGAACCGAGATCACCAGCGCGCATGGGCACGCGATGAGCAGGAGCGCCAAACCGCGGTAGGTCCAGGTCCACCAGTCCCCGCCGAACAGCAGCGGTGGGACCAGGATGACGGCGATGGCGGCGACTATCGCGGCGGGCGTCCACCATTCGGCGAACCGCTCCACGAAGCGCTGCGTCGGGGCGCGGGAGGAGGCGGCCTCCTCCACGAGCTTGACGATGCGCGCGACGGTGTTGTCCGAGGCGCCGCGCCTCGTGCGAATCCGGAGCAGCCCGGCATCCGCGTTCACCGACCCTGCCAAGACCGGCTCGCCGGGTCCGCGCGGCACCGGCACGCTCTCGCCGGTGACCGAACTCTCGTCCAGGGCTGAGGTGCCCTCGACGATTTCGCCGTCGCACGGCACGCGGTCGCCGGGGCGAACCTGCACCATGTCGCCGACGGCCAGTCGCTCGGCCGCGACCTCCTCGACGGCTCCGCTCGCGCCTTCTCGGCGGGCCGTCCGGGGGATGAGACCGCCCAGGGCGCGGATTCCCGCGCGGGCGCGACCCGCCGCCACTCTCTCTAACATCTCGCCGAGCGCGAAGAGCAGCACGACCGTCGCCGCTTCCTCCGCCGCGCCGATTGCAACCGCACCCAGCGCCGCCACGCACATCAACGTCTCTATCGAGAATGGCGACCCGGCCCATGCCAGTGCGACGGCCCGGCGTCCAAACGGGGCAACGGCGACGACCGTGGCGACAAGGAAGATCCAGTAAGCCTCCCGGGGGACCGCAAGCGACAGCGCCCACGCTAGGCCGACCAGCACCGCCAAAACGCCGACCAGCCGCGCCTTGCCGGTCCGCCACCACGGGACGTCGGTCAGGGGTTCGTCATGGCCGTGGACGTGCATCCCCGGTTCGGCAGCGGGGAGTTCGTGGCCTTGGTGGTGACCGTGATCGTGGCCGCAACAGCCGTCTCCGCATCCCGCCGTCGGAACCACCATCTCCTTGGAGGCCGTGCGCGAGGTTCGGTATCCCAGTGCAGCCACCTGCCGCTCGACGACGTCCGCCGACGCGCCGTCCGGCGTTCGGCCCAAGGTCATCGTCTCGGACATCAGGTTGACCTGCACGTCGGAGATGCCCGGCAAACGGCGGACGGCCTTCTCGACCTTGGCCACGCAGGCGCCGCAATCCATCCCGGACACCTTCCAGGAGAGGATTTCGATGCCGTCATCCAGTTTCGCGCCGCCGTCCATGCCGGGATGCTCCAAAGCTTCCCGCCTGTCATGGGACCTCTAGCCGCTAGAGGTGCAAGGTCTAAGATGCTATGGAGCGCTCATGACCCAAGTGTCCCTGTCCATAGGCGATCTATCCCGGCAGACCGGCTGCAAGATTCCACTCATCCGCTGGTACGAGCAGGTCGGCATGCTTTCCACCCCGGCGCGGACCTCCGGTGGTCATCGTGCGTACGGCCGCGAGCATCTGCAGCGGCTGGATTTCATCAGGCACGCCAGGGAGTTCGGCTTTCCCTTGGACGCCATTAGCGAACTGCTCGACTTGGCGGGCAAGCCGTCCTGCGAGGCGGCGCACGACATCGCCTCGGCCCAGTTGGCCTCGGTCGAGGGCAAGCTCAAACGACTGGAAACCCTGCGGGCGGAACTGGCCCACATGGTGGACACCGGTTGCCGGGGCGCTCCCGCCGACTGCCGGATCCTGGCCACCCTGGCGGACCACGATCATGGTCACTGCCTGACCGATGCCCACGCCACGGCGGAGGTCGTCTAGTCCGCCTCCTCAGGCCGACCGGTGTCCAAGCAGGATGACTAACGTTCCTGCCAGGCACAGCACGGCGCCGCAGACGTCCCACCGGTCCGGCCGCATTCCCTCGACTGCCCAAAGCCAGAGCAGGGAGGACGCGATGTAGATGCCGCCATAGGCCGCGTAGGTTCGCCCGGCCGCGTCACTTTCTACCAGGGTCAGCAGGTAGGCGAACAGCACCAGGGACGCGACGCGCGCCGGGAGCCAAAACGGCGACCTGCCGTTGCGGAGCCAAGCCCAGAAGGAAAGCAGCCGCCGATCTCAGCCGCGGCGGCGAAGACGTAGACGACGAAGGTGCGCATCGGATACCTCGAAGGTCAGTGCGCGTGGCCATGTCGATGGTGAAGGTCCGGATAGTGTGGGTGGCGATGGACCTGTGGCGCATGCCGATGCCGGTGCGTATGGGGTTCGCTCGCCACGACATCGGAGGCGTGGGAGTGCCGATGGTGCTGGTCGTGTTCGTGCCGATGTTCGTGCTCCAAGTCCTCGTGGGCGTGCTCGTGCTCGTGACGCTCGGCGAGGTGCAGCCATAGACCAATCGCCATCAGCCCGCCCGAAGTCAGCAGGGTGACGTTGACCGGCTCACCGAGCATCGGCACCGCCAACGCCGCGCCAACGAACGGCGCAGCCGAGAAGTAGGCTCCTGTCCGCGCGGCGCCGAGATGGCGCAGTCCCAGCACGAACAAGGCCAAGCTCACGCCGTAGCCTAGGAAGCCGACGACGGCCGCCGCAAGGACGATGCCCGGCGCGGGGCAAGCGGCGCCGGACGCGAATGCCAGCCCGAGGTTCACGGCCCCGGCGACGAGTCCCTTGAGCATGGCGATCTGCACCGGGTCGGCGGACGACAACTTGCGCGTCAGATTGTTGTCGATGCCCCAGCACAGGCAGGCGCCCGCGATCAGGACGGCGCCAAGCTGAAAGGTCGCATGACCTTGCCAGGACAGGAGCGCCGCACCGGCCAGGATGGCGAACGCTCCCAGTAGCAGTCGCCGATCCACATTCTCCCGAAACGCCGACCAGGCGATGCCCATGGTCGCCAACCCTTCGAGGTTCAGGAGCAGCGAGGCTCCCGACGCGTCCGTACGGGCAAGGCCGAACATGAGCAGCAGCGGCCCGAGCACGCCGCCTACCAGAATGACGAGGGCGAGCCACGGAACGTCGGCCCGGCGCAACGGGGCTTCAACTACCGGGAGGTTGAACGCCGATCGGGATAGGTGGACGGCAGCCAAGCCGATGCCCGCGCCCAGGTAGAGCAGTCCGGCAAGCATCCAGGGGTCGACGGACCCGAGCAGCAGCTTGGCGAACGGCGTGCTGGCGCCGAACAGGACGGCGGAGAGCAAGGCGAACGGGATGCCGATGCGGTTCATGCCAGCGTTCGGCCGCCGCCCGCCGCCAGGTCGCGTAGGATGGGGCAGTCCGGGCGCTGATCACCGCGGCAGTTGGACGCCAGTTCTTCCAAGGTGTCGCACATGGAGGTCAGTTCTCCGATCTTGGTCTTAAGCTCTGCGACATGCTCCAGCGCGATGCGTTTGACGTCCCGGCTCGGCCGTTCCCGATCGTGCCACAAGCCGACCAGCAGCTTGATGCGATCCATCGACAGGCCGAGGTCGCGTGCCCGGCGGATGAACCGGAGCGTCTCCACCTCGCGGGTCCCGTAAGTCCGGTAACCACCTTGGGTGCGGGCCGCGTCCGGCACCAAGCCGATACTCTCGTAGTAGCGCAGCATCTTGGCGCTGACGCCCGACGCCCGGGCCGCCTCTCCGATGACCATGTTCGTTCTCCATTCACTGCAGATGAGGGTTCCCAACGTAGGAAGGTCAATGCCCGCGAAGAGGTTTCCCTTGACCTTCCCACGGTAGGAAGCCCCACGACCGAGGATGCAGATGCGCGCGTGCTCGACTGAACGGCGTGCCCACGTTCCGGACCATTGGAGACAAAATGTACAATCCCCTGTCCAAGCGGTCTTTGTTGGTCGGTGCCGCCGCCGCCGCGGCTATGCCGGGGACCACCGGGTTCAAAGCCAGTGCCGCCGAACGTCCGACCCGCATCGCCTTGGCCGCCGAAAGGCGCATCATTGAGGTGAACGGGCGCGCTGCGTCGGTTTTCGGCATTCGCCGTCCGGACGGCTCGCCTGGCATCATCCTTGACCCCGGTCAGCGGTTTTCCGTGGACCTGGCCAACCGATGCGCCGAGGACACCATCGTGCATTGGCATGGCCAGACGCCGCCGTTCCTGCAAGACGGCGTCGCCGAAACCGGCGGAACGATCCTCAAGCCCGGAACCGTCCAGGCTTACGATTTCGTTCCTCGGCCAGGAACGCATTGGATGCACTCGCATCACGGCCTGCAGGAGCAGGCGTTGATGGCGGCGCCCTTGATCGTGAGGACATCGGACGACCTGAAGGCCGACGTCCAGGAGGTGACCGTCCTCCTGCACGACTTCAGCTTCAAGGATCCGGCCGAGTTGCTGGCGAAAGCGGTCGGATCGGCGGGCAGCGCCATGCCGGGTATGGACATGGGGCAGCACGGGAGCAAGCCATCCGGCGCGGGCAACCCGGACCTGAACGACGTGGATTACGATGCCTACCTCGCGAACGACCGCATGCTCGCCGATCCTCTCGTGGTCCGCGCCGCGCCGGGCGGCACGGTCAGGTTGCGGCTCATCAACGGGGCCACGACGACCGCTTTCTGGATCGACACCGGGGAGTTGGAAGGGCGTGTCGTGGCGGTGGACGGCAACCCGGTGCGTTCCGTCACCGGCAATCGGTTCCCCCTTGCCCAAGGGCAGCGTCTGGACGTGCTCATCACCATGCCGGTGGGCGGTGGCGCCCATCCGGTGTTCGCGCAACGCGAGGGCGACCGGAAACGGACCGGCATCATCCTGGCTTCTGCCGGTGGCGTGGTCCGCAAACTCTCCGGCACGGCGGATAAGGCTTGTTCCCCAGTCGACAATTCACTGGAACAACGGCTGAGGGCCGAGTTTCCCCTTTCCGCCTCGGTCGGCCCGGTCACCCATCGCGTCAGGCTGACTGGAGCGATGGTACCCTACGTCTGGTCCCTGGACGACCGAACTTGGGCCGACCACGTCCCGCTGCGCGTTGCCGGGAGCGGCTGCGTCATCCTGGAGATGACGAACGAAACCAAGATGGCCCACCCCATGCATCTGCACGGTCACCATTTCCAAGTGATCGGGATGGACGGTGTCTCCATGGCCGGAGCGGTTCGCGACACGGTCTTGGTTCCGGTGAACGGGGTGGTGACCGTCGCTTTCGATGCGGACAATCCCGGACGGTGGCTCTTCCACTGCCACAACCTGTTCCACATGGCCGCCGGTATGATGACCGAAGTCGTTTACGACGGCGTCGCATGATGTTCACGGACAAACCACCCCGCAATCGGGCGTTTTCGCCCCTTGACCTTCCCACAATGGGAACCCCCATGTCCCGGTTGGGGTCGGAAATCCGGCCTTCGGACTGCAGGAGCGCGCCATGAGCGATCACCACGACCAGGAGGCCCATGCCCCCGCCAAAGGCGGTTGCTGCTGTAGCGGTTCGGCTGCGACTCCGAAGGCGACGTCTTCGGTCACCGACCCCGTTTGCGGTATGGAGGTGGATCCGGCCACGTCCAAGCACCGGGTCGAACACGGCGGCGAGACATACCATTTCTGCTGCGGCGGTTGCCGCTCGAAGTTCGAAGCCGATTCGGAGAAATACCTCAAGGTGGCGTCGGTCGCTACCGATCCCGTCTGCGGCATGAAGGTGGATCCGGCGACATCGAAGCACCGCTTCGACCGGGACGGGACGCTTTATCATTTCTGCTCGGCAGGCTGCCGGACCAAGTTCGCGGCGGACCCGGATGCCTACCTGAAACCCAAGACGGCGGCCGCCGAACCGGCAAAGCCCGGTGCCATCTACACCTGTCCCATGCACCCGGAGATCCGGCAGGAAGGTCCCGGCAGTTGTCCGATATGCGGCATGGCGCTCGAACCCGTCGAGGTTTCCGCCGAGGCCACGCCGAACCACGAACTTGCCGACATGTCGCGCCGTTTCTGGATAGGATTGGGGCTGACCCTCCCGGTGTTCGTCCTGGAGATGGGCGGCCACATCCAGGCACTTGGGCTGCACGACCTCGTTCCGCCAATGGTCTCCACCTGGATCCAGTTTGTCTTGGCGACGCCGGTGGTCCTTTGGGCCGGGCTGCCGTTCTTCCAGCGTGGCTGGGCATCGGTTCGCTCGGGCCACCTCAACATGTTCACGCTCATCGCCTTGGGGACGGGCGCGGCCTATCTCTATAGTCTCGTCGCCACCTTCGCGCCCGGCGTCTTCCCGTCCGGATTCCGCATGATGGACGGCGCAGTGGGGGTCTACTACGAGGCCGCCGCGGTCATTACCGTGTTGGTCCTCCTCGGCCAGATGTTGGAACTGCGCGCGCGTGACCAGACCGGCGGCGCCATCCGCGCGCTGCTGAACCTCACACCCAAGACGGCCCACCGCCTGCGCGACGGCTCGGACGACGAGGAAATCGGCATCGACCAGGTGCAGGTCGGCGATCGGCTCCGCGTGCGCCCTGGCGACGGGGTGCCGGTGGATGGCGAAGTGCTCGACGGAAATGGCGCCGTCGACGAGTCCATGGTGACGGGCGAGTCCATGCCGTCCGCCAAAGGCCCGGGCGACAAGGTCATCGGAGGCACCGTGAACGGCACCGGCTCGTTGGTCGTCCGGGCCGATGTGGTCGGTTCGGGCGGTATGCTGGCCCGCATCGTTTCGATGGTCGCCGAGGCGCAACGCAGCCGGGCGCCCATTCAGCGCATGGCTGACACGGTGGCGGGCTACTTCGTCCCGACCGTCCTTGGGGTCGCGGCTGCCGCCTTTGCCGCCTGGGCTATTTGGGGACCGGCTCCCTCGCTTGCGTACGCGCTGATTGCCGCCGTGTCGGTCGTCATCATTGCTTGCCCGTGCGCGCTCGGGCTGGCCACGCCGATGTCCATCATGGTCGCCGTCGGAAAGGGCGCCGGAATGGGCGTGCTCATCAAATCGGCCGAGTCCCTGGAGCGCATGGAGAAGGTCGACACGCTCGTCGTCGACAAGACCGGCACCCTGACCGAAGGCAAGCCCAAGGTGACCGGTGTCCATCCGGCGGCAGGATTCGACGAGGCCGACCTGCTGCGTCTGGCCGCCAGCTTGGAACGATCGAGCGAGCATCCCCTGGCGGCGGCCATCGTCGGCGCCGCCAAGGAGAAGGGCGTCGAGGTGTTGGAGCCGTCCGAGTTCGCCTCCGAAACCGGCAAGGGAGTGTCCGGCAAGGTGCACGGCCGAGCCGTTTCTCTGGGAAACGCAAAGCTCATGGCCGACCTCGGGGTCGAACTTGGCGACCTCAAGGCGAAGGCCGACGAGCTTCGCGGTTCCGGCGTCACGGCCCTGTTCGTCGCCATCGACGGCAAGCCGGGCGGCGTTATCGCAATCGCGGACCCCATCAAGGCGTCGACGCGTGCGGCGTTGGACAGCCTGCGGTCGGACGGCATCCACGTCGTGATGCTGACCGGCGACAACCGGAAGACGGCCGAGGCGGTCGCCCGGCAACTCGGCATCGACGACGTCCAGGCCGACGTGTTGCCGGAGGACAAGAACCGCATCGTCCGCAAACTGCGCGACTCCGGCAAGGTGGTCGCGATGGCCGGGGATGGTGTGAACGACGCGCCCGCGCTGGCCGAAGCGGACGTGGGCATAGCCATGGGAACGGGGACCGAAGTCGCCATCCAGAGCGCCGGTGTCACCTTGGTGAAGGGCGACCTCGCCGGTATCGCCCGCGCCCGCGCGCTCAGCCGGGCCACGATGCGCAACATCCGCCAGAACCTCGTGTTCGCCTTCGCCTACAACGCCATCGGCATTCCGGTCGCGGCGGGCGTGCTTTACCCGGTCTTCGGCATCCTGCTCAGCCCTGTCGTAGCCGCGTTGGCCATGTCGCTGAGTTCGGTGTCGGTTATCGGCAACGCGTTGCGGCTGCGATCAGCGAAGCTGTGAGACTTCGAAAGTCACGGTGGCGCCGTGTTCCGAGCACGGCGCCATCGCGGATGGGTTTGCCTCCAGCGACTACCGAAAGGATGCCCTCCGGGACGGAAGACGTGTTGGAAATCCGATCGGCCTGCATCGACGCAGCCGACCGAGCTTGATAGCCGAGGTCGATCTGCATCTCTCTTGGTGTCGCCAGTTGCGCAGGCACAACGTCGCGGTCCGCGTCAGGTCTGTTCAATCCGACAATCGGTCACTCGTCGAGCCGACATCCGTTGGGCCGTTGGCTACTTTTTCGTGGTTCGGGCAGGTGCGGCTGACGGCATCTCGGCAGGAAGCCCGAGCGTCCGGCCCGGATACCCGGCGGCGTCAAAGTAGCGGGTTGTTCCCACGGTTTGCGTCAGGACCACCGTGACGTTTCCTGCCGAATCCGGTGCGGAACGAACGGCCGCCGAGCGGGCCTGCGGCATGGCACCGTTCGGCATTGCCTCGCTTAGCGTCCGGCCCATGAGCGTGCCCTTATTGGCGATCTTCAGGCCCAGCAGGCTGGCCACGGTCTTGCCGATGTCCGCGTTGCTGGCGGGCGCCGCGTCGACGAAGCCCGTCCGGAAGCTCGGCCCGGCTGCGCCCATGATGTTGCGCGTGTCAGCGCGCGAGAAGCTGCCGTGCATGCCTTGGCCTTGCTGCAGGCCGGTGTCGGCAATCTCCACGCCGCAGGTAGTCAGGTCGGCGCACCCCAGGGAGAAGCTGCGGAAGTTCACGGCAATGGCGGGCATGGGAGTCACGGCGGTCCCGTTCAGCGCGATGGCTGACAGGGGCAAGGTGCCCGGAATGCTGCCCAGGCTGTCGGCGACGAACAGGCCGCTGACGTAATCCTGCTTGGACAGTGCCGCGACGACCTTGGCAGCGAGCGCCTTGTCGCCGTTCGGCAGGTAGACGAGGTCCGAGCCACCGTTGGCCGCGATGACGATATCCGGTTTGGCCGGGTCGCTGCCGATCAGACCATTGCCCTTGCTCGGGAATGCGCCTGCTGCGAGTTGCGCGCTCTTGGCGTCCGGATCGTACAGGGTCATGCCCAGATCGTGGGCTAGGTCGACGGCCAAGAATCCCGGCGGCACCTGCTTGGCGGTGACGCCATTGAAGGTCTGGCTCGCGGACCAACTCGTGGCGCTCTCCTTGGAGATGGTCGAGAAGCCGTGGTCCGATGTCAGAATGACGTCGGTGTCGGCGTCCAATCCCTGCGCCTTCAGCCCGGCCAGCAATTTGCCCAGATCGTCGTCGACATTCTTGATGGCGGCGAGCGACGTGGGGCCGTTGATGCCCGGCATCAAGCGCCCGAGGCTGTCGCCCTGATTGTGCTGCGTCCCGTCTGGATCGCGCGACCAGAAGACCATCGCGAACGGCTTGCCGCCCTCCTTGAACATCGGCATCACGGCACCGGTGGCGGCGTCAGCGAACCAATTCTGCTGCTCGACATTGGCCGCCTGGGTTCCGGCCGTCACGTTGTTGCCGGACTGGCCGTTCGCGCCGCGGGTCGGGGCCTGCGCCGCGAGGTGGGCCGCATCCAGCCGCTGCTTCACCACGTCCGAAAGCGGGATGCCACCGAGGCGACCCGTCATATCGTCCATCACCACGGTTTGCGCGCCGGTGCGCTCGGTGTGGTCGAATATCAAGGCGGGGCCGAGCTTGCCGATGGTGGCCGTGGCAAGCCCCGCCTTGCGAGCCGCCTTCAGGATGGTTTCCTCGTCCAGGTAATCGCCGGAGAAATGCTCGTCGACGTCGCCTAGCACGGGGTCGCTCTCCAGGAAGGGCGTCAGGCTATTGCCCGCGCCGGGAACTTGGAAGCCCGTGTAGATCGTGTTGCTGAAGTCCCCGGTGTCCCCAAGCATGTGCCCAGTGGCCATCGCCGAGGCGTTCGCCGTCGTGAAGGTCGGGAAGAGGGAATGCGTGTTCGTGAAGCGAACGCCGCGGTTCATCAGGGCCGTCATGTTCGGGGCGGTCCCCTCGTTGACCATGCCGGGCCGCAGGGCGTCCGCCACGAAGAGAAGCAGGTTGTGGGGCCGGGCGGATGCCGCCCCGCACAAGGCAGAGCAGCCGACAATGGCGGCGGTGGCGAGCAACAGGCGACGCATATGATGACCTCAACCGGGGACGGTGTCGGCGCCTAGCAGATATCGACAAGCTTTGAACGTTGCAGTTCGATGACGACATATCCTGCGGTGGAGTGCCCCGCCTCTTGACGCATCGCTGTCCGATGCATAGGCCCGCCGAATGTCAGTCCAAGCAGTTGTCCGTTCCGCGCCCGACCTCACCGATCGCGGCTACTGGGCCGGAACCATTAAGATGGCGCTCAGCCGCTTCTTCGTGCTCCAGGTTCTCCACGACGGCCCCGCCCACGGCTACGACATCGCCCGGGCGGTCGAGCGCACGACCAAGGGATGCTGCTCGCCCAGTGAGGGCGCCCTGTATCCGACGCTGAAGGAGTTCGAGCAGGGCGGCTACCTGACTTCGGCTACCGAGGTCGTCTCCGGCCGGGAACGCAAGGTCTACACGCTCACCGAACGAGGACGCGAGGCGTTCCGCGTCGGTCTTGGCGCTTGGATGGATGCGACGACCGTCCTCATGGACACAGCGCGCATGACCGAACGGGCGGAATGAGCCAGGCCGTCGTGGCAGTCGAGAGCGGTCGCCAGCGGTGGATCGTGGTGTCCGCCATGGGCATATGCCAAATCTTGGCCTGGGGCAGCAGCTACTACTTGCTCGCCGTGCTGGCCGTGCCGATCGCCCGCGACACCGGATGGTCTCCCACTTGGATCGTCGGCGGCTTGTCCCTCGGTTTCCTCGTGTCCGGCGTCGTCTCGCCCCGCGTCGGTCGGGCCATCGAGCGATTCGGCGGTCGGCCCATTCTGATGGCCAGTGCCGTCCTGCTGGCGCTCGGGCTGCTTGGCTTGGGATTGGCGCCGAACCTGACGAGCTTCGTGGCGGCTTGGGTCCTCGTGGGCTGCGGCATGGGATGCGGCCTTTACGACCCGGCATTCTCCACGCTCGGCCGGGTCTACGGCGAAGCGGCGCGGCCGCTTATCACGGGCGTCACCCTCTGGGGCGGTTTTGCCAGCACGGTCTGCTGGCCGATCTCCGCATTCCTGACCGACCACCTAGGATGGCGTGGCGCCTGCCTCACCTATGCAGCCATCCACATCGCAGTCGTACTGCCGCTCTACGCTTTCGGCGTGCCGCAGGAGACCCAGCGTCGGCACGCGCCCGGCAAGGTCGCGGCGATGGCGCCGGTGGACCGGCTGGCGTTCGTCCTTCTTGCGTCGGGCTTCACCCTGGCGTCCGTAATCATGACAGTGATCGCCGTCGATTTGCTGGCGCTGCTGCAGTCACAAGGCGTGGCGATGGCGGCGGCGGTCGGCCTGGGCGCCTTGGTCGGTCCCTCGCAGGTCGGCGCGCGCGTTTTCGAGATGCTGCTCGGGCGCCGGGCGCATCCGATTTGGAGCTTGTTGGTCTCCGCCATCCTAGTTGCCGTCGGCTTGGGCATGCTGATCGGCGCGCCGGGCACGATGGCGGTTGGAATCATGCTTTACGGCTCCGGTAGCGGGATCCGTTCCATCGCGCGCGGGACGGTGCCATTGGCCTTGTTTGGGCGCGAAGGCTACGCCGCGCTGATGGGCCGTATCGCCATGCCCACTCTCGTCGCCCAGGCAGCTTCTCCGCTAGTCGGCTCCTGGCTGCTGGCACGATGGGGTGCAACGCCGACCTTGGCGGTGCTATGCGGTGCGGCCGTCGTGAATGTGGCGCTGGTGGTGGCTCTCGTCCCGTCCGTACGAAGGCTACGGACATAGCGAAGTCGCACTGGACAGCAGGTGTCATATCGGTTATTCTCGATGCATGGATATTGGCGCGGCCGTCCTCGCCCTCGGCGCCCTGGCGCAGACCACTCGTCTGGAGACGTTCCGCCTCCTGGTGACGTGCGAACCGGAGGGACTCGCCGCTGGCGAGATCTCCCGGCAAATCGGCACGCCCCAAAACACGATGTCGACGCATCTCGCCGTTCTCGCCCGCGCCGGACTGGTGCGTTCGGAACGGCGCAGTCGCTCGGTGGTCTACCGCGCCGACATCGACCGGCTTCGCGACATGATGCTGTTCCTGGCCAAGGATTGCTGCGGCGGTCGACCCGAGTTGTGCGAACCGCTGCTGGCGGACCTCGCTCCCTGCTGCGTTCCCGAGAAGGTTTTGCAATGACCGACCGCGTTTTCAACGTGCTGTTCCTATGCACCGGCAATTCGGCGCGCTCCATTCTCGCCGAAAGCATCCTCGCCAAGGACGGCGGTGGCAGGTTCCGGGCGTTCTCCGCCGGTAGCCACCCCAAGGGGACGGTCCAGCCGCTGGCGGTGAAAGTGCTCGCGGATGCCGACTACCCGGTCGAGGGCGCTCGGTCGAAGGGTTGGGACGAGTTCGCCGAACCCGGTGCGCCTGTCATGGACTTCGTTTTCACCGTCTGCGACGACGCCGCCGGGGAAACGTGCCCGGTGTGGCCGGGTCAGCCGGTTACGGCCCACTGGGGCATTGCTGATCCGGCGGTCGCTTCAGGCAGTGAGATCGAGCGCGAACGAGCTTTCGTAACCGCCTTTCGCCACATGAAGCAGCGCATCTCGCTGTTCACGGCACTCCCGCTCGCAGGATTGGAGCGTGCGACGTTGACCGCGAAGGTGCGGGAGATCGGCCAAGCTCCGGGTGCGTCTTCACGACGCAGGGACGTTGCATGATGTCGAGCGAAGACGTCGTCATCTACCACAATCCGGACTGCGGCACGTCCCGGAACACCCTGGCGATGATCCGGAACGCGGGCATCGAACCGCACGTCGTTGAATACCTCAAGACGCCGCCCGCGCGGGCGTTGCTGGTGCAACTCATCGCCCGCGCGGGTCTGACGCCACGCACCCTCCTTCGCGAGAAGGGCACGCCCTACGCCGAACTCGGCCTGGGCAATCCGGACCTGACGGACGACCAACTGCTGGACGCTATGATGGCGCATCCCATTCTCATCAATCGTCCGCTGGTGGTGACGCCGCTCGGCGTGAGCCTGTGCCGTCCTTCCGAAGCGGTCCTGGACGTTCTCCCGCAGGCACAACGCGGCGCCTTCGCCAAGGAAGACGGCGAAGTCGTCGTCGATGCGGACGGTCGCCGCACCACCTGACGCCATCCGGTTCGCGGCCCCATCGTCCGATTGGATTCCAGCAATGCTCGCGCTCGCGATCTTCGTCGCCACCCTCGTCTTCGTCATCTGGCAGCCGCGCGGTCTCGGCATCGGCTGGAGCGCCATGGCTGGCGCGGCGCTCGCGCTGCTGACCGGCGTCATCGGTTGGGGCGACGTGCCGGTCGTCTGGCACATCGTCTGGGACGCCACCTTCACGTTCATCGGCCTGATCGTGATTTCGCTGCTGCTCGACGAGGCCGGGTTCTTCCAATGGGCCGCCCTGCACGTGGCGCGCTGGGGCGGCGGCAACGGACGCAGGCTGTTCCCGATGGTCGTGCTCCTGGGCGCGGCCATCGCGGCCGTCTTCGCCAACGACGGCGCGGCGTTGCTGTTGACGCCCATCGTCGTGGCGATCCTGGTTCGGCTGGAGTTCAGCCCGGCGGCCACCTTGGCGTTCATCGTCGCCACCGGCTTCGTGGCCGACAGCACCAGCCTGCCGCTGATCATCAGCAATCTGGTCAACATCGTCAGCGCCAATTACTTCGGGGTCTCCTTCGACCGCTACGCCGCGGTCATGGTGCCGGTAGATGTCGTGGCGCTCGTCGCCACCCTAGCCGTCTTGTGGACCTTCTACCGTCTTCAGGTTCCCGCGACCTACCAGACGGCGCAACTGGAAGCCCCGGGCACCGCCATTCGCGATCATGCCGTCTTCCACGCCGCGTTCCCGCTGCTGGCCGTGCTGCTCGTCGCCTATTTCATCCTGGCCCCATTGGGCGTGCCAGTGTCGGCGGTGACAGGCGCCGGGGCGTCGCTGTTGCTGGCGTTGGCCGGTCGCTGGCATCGAGGCGGCCGCGGCGCCGTCGTGCCGGTTGGCAAGGTGCTGCGCGGCGCGCCCTGGCAGATCGTGGTGTTCTCGCTCGGCATGTATCTCGTGGTCTACGGCCTGCGAAACGCCGGGCTAACCGACCACTTGGCCATCGCCCTGGTCTGGCTCGCCGGATACGGTCCGTGGGCGGCAACCATCGGCACCGGCTTCGGCGCGGCGATCCTGTCGTCCATCATGAACAACATGCCCGGCGTGCTGGTCGGCGCCCTGTCCATCGAAGGCGCTCACGGCATCCCGGCGGCGACCCGCGAAGCCATGGTTTACGCCAACGTCATCGGCTGCGACCTCGGACCCAAGTTCACGCCGATCGGGTCGCTTGCGACGCTGCTGTGGCTGCACGTGCTCTCCACCAAGGATATTCGGATTTCGTGGGGCCAATACATGCGCGTCGGGCTGGCCATCACGCCGCCGGTGCTCTTGGTCGTGCTCGCCGCGCTGGCGTTGTGGCTGCCGCTGCTCTGACCCGCTTGAGGATGAATGCGATGGATGACGCCATGCCAGCCATGCGCGCCGACCTGCTGCACGTACCGGATCTGGCCAAGCTGGAGCCGGTCGAGCGGATGACGCACCCGCCGCGTATCCTGCTGCTTTACGGTTCGCTGCGAGAACGCTCCTACAGCCGACTGCTGGTCGAGGAGGCGGACCGGCTGCTGCGGCTCATGGGCGCCGAGACACGCATGTTCGACCCTCGCGAGTTGCCGATCGTGGACAGCGTGACCAAGGACCATCCCAAAGTTCAGGAGTTGAGGGCGCTGTCGCTGTGGTCGGAGGGCCAAGTCTGGTGCAGCCCGGAGCGGCACGGCGCCATGACGGCCGTGTTCAAGAACCAGATCGACTGGTTGCCGCTGGAGGAGGGATCGGTGCGTCCCACCCAGGGGCGGACGCTGGCGGTCATGCAGGTGTCTGGCGGATCGCAGTCGTTCAATGCCGTGAACGGGCTACGGCTGCTGGGGCGGTGGATGCGGATGTTCACCATCCCCAACCAGTCCAGCGTGCCCAAAGCATTCAAGCAGTTTGACGAAGCCGGTCGGATGCTGCCCGGCGCGAATTACGACCGGGTGGTAGACGTCATGGAGGAACTGGTGCGGTTCACGTGGCTGCTGCGGGACCGGGCAGACTACCTGGTCGACCGCTACGGCGAGCGGACGGCGGCATTCAAGCTGCCGGAGGCGCTATGACCACGCTCGCCGGTCACGCCCCGTATTTGGGACGGGCGGCTAAGAAGTTACGATTCTAAAAATCGCTGCGCTGGCAACCGTCGTTGCCAACGGGTTCGAACTGGCGTCTATCGCGGCCCAGCATCCTCGGTGTTCTTCCTAGCGAGAATAGGGCCGCATGCGTTCGGCCACTGCGCCGCTGACCGGTCGCGAGAATCCGACAGTGTGAAGAGTTATCAACTTGCAGTTCAGTGGTTAGAAGCCCGCTCGCTGCCTCCAAGTGCCAATGTTGGACACCACCGGGCCAGCGGACCAAAGCCGATAGTCGTAGCTTCTCAGCGACCCAAAAACACGCGCCCCTGCGACGTTCACGGGATCTTCGGCTCGCTACCACCGTGGAAGCGGCTGAAAAGTCGCGCGTGAATTACGCTCATCACCAGCAGACCCAGTCCTGCCGCCGCAGCGTCACCGCCGCAACGGAAGTCGAGTTCGCCAGCCCGGCAGAGCAGCACGTATCCGATGACGATGTTCGCGAACGCCCAGAGGACGTTCACGGTCGACGACGACAGACCTTGCCCGGGAGGCTTGGCGAAAGGTGTCTGGAATGCCCGACCGGTCACCCCGCTGACGAAATGCGGAACGGCATTGACCAGAAATACGGTGCCGAAAAAGCAGGCGAGAAGATGGGTCCACTGCATTCCTAGGCGCTCCTTTTTTTCAGCAAGCCGAGGAGGTCCTCGGTCAGCCCTGTCTCGCCCAACCGGGGAAAGACGTTCGCCACGCTGTAGTCGTGCGCCTCGGACCGCGTGTCCGTCATGGCGTCGATGGCTAGGGTGACGTTGTAACCTTGCTCGTATGCCTGACGCGCCGTCGCTTCGACGCCCGTGCCTGTGGCGACACCGGCAATCACGACCTGGGTGATGCCCAACGCCTTCAGTATCGCATAGAGCTCGGTGGTCGCGAACGCGCCCCAAGACCGTTTGGTCACGACGATATCGCCGGTGTGCCGATCCAGGTCGTTTATGAGGTCCGTCCAGTCTTCCGGCAGCGGCTCGCTTATGCGCGACGGACGTTCCGTTCGGCCCGGCGGGCTGCCGGACACATTGACGAGCACTACCGGCAGGCCGACACGGCGGAACCTTCCGCCAAGGCCGTAGCTCGCCTGATGACGCCCCCGATCGGGTGAGCGCAGGGGTATCCGACGATGCCCTTTTGCAGGTCGACGACGATGAGGGCCGTCTTGGGGTCGAGGGTGGTGACTGCCATATTCGATCCTTGGGAATCAAGTTGGCACGCCGGGCGTTCAGTCTTCGACCAGCAGCTTGAGCACGTCGATGGCCGCAGCGAGGTCATCCTGGCGCTCCGACGAAAGCCGCGCTTCGATGGTACGGCACAGCCAGTCCTGCCGGGCCGTCCGCCCTTGGCTAATCCATTCCCGGCAGGAGTCCGAAAGCGACAGGATGGTCCGTCGTCCGTCCTTCGGGTCCGGCGAACCGATCACGTGGCCCGCAGCTTCGAGGGCGAGAATCAACGTGCCCATCGACTGCGGACGCATCCCTTCCAGCCGGGCGAGATTGGACGTCGTCGTGGGACCCTCTCGTTCCAGCCTGAGCAGCACGGATGTCTGCGACGGCGCCAGGTCGCCAGCGTTCGCCTGTTCGCGTAGGCGGCGCTTCAGCTTGCCGACCAACGCGCGGAGATCCGCCGCCAAGGCGGAGACGCGGGCAAGTTGAACGTCGTCCGGATCCATTCTCATCGAACGAAGGTCACACATAGACAGCTAACTGTAAAGTTTTACTTCCTACTGTAGTGGAGCGTCAACACCCTCCGTTGCGGATAGGGCGCCGGGCGAGTCCAAGACGTGGGTCGGAAAGCTTAAAAAGGCTTCTTGGTCTCAGCCGCCGCCGGGCGCGATTTCCCAGTCGAGCGGTCCGAAGTCTTGCAACAACCGGTAGACAGCTTGCACGTCGTCAACCCCGAGTCTGACGCTGATCACGGTCCCGCCCGCATCCAAGGCCTTCCGATATAGTTCGACCCGCGCCGCGATGGCGTCGTGCCCGAACAGCCACGCGAAAAAGCCGCTGCCAGTCGGCGGTTCCGAAGCGACGGCCACCTCTTCGGTTGTTTCCGCCGAGACGGAGTGGCGTTTGATGTCTCCCCGGCGACACGCCAAGCGAACGCAGGGCCGAGACTGCGGCGCTGGCTCGATCGGCTCGTTCGTAAGCGACAATCAGGGTTTCAAATGACATCGGCACACCCATCGAAGGAAGGAACAATCAAGGCGTCGAACCATGTGGAAGCAAAAGGTTCAGGTCGGCAGTCGGTTCGTTGGCTTCGGGCCGACCGTTGTTCAGATTACGGGCCGTCGTTCAGATGCCTAATTGCATCCACGTTGCGTGCAAGCATGACTTGAACCCACGCCGCAAACGCATCCTGCATCTTCACCATGGTCTGCGCCTCGGTTCGTCCCGAGCGAGCCAACACGTGGGGATGCGTGGTCGGCAACATTTCCGAGGTGCTTCGGGCAAAGGTAAACTCCCCGTCCCATCTCGCGTCGCTTGAAGGCAACTAGCGCCTCTCGATAGACCAGTGACGAGGATAGAGGTGCGGGGCGGCGTCGAGCTATCGGAAGTCGTCCGGCTCCAGCGGTCTTCGTTGCAGGGCACTCCGCTTAGGTTGATGTTTTGGAAACCAATACTTTGGGTGCCGTGTCCACGCCGGAATCCACCGTGTCCGTCTTCGAAATTGCTGGTCGACGGTCATGCAAGTATTCGGGTGCTGGTCCCGCAGGCTACGGAGACTGCCAGCTAGCCGAGATCCGGCGCGGCATTCGCCAGCGCGCTTATACCTTCCTTGGTAAGACGGAACCGTCCGTCGGATATCCGGATCAGTCCCAAATTGACCAGCTTCGGCGCCAGGATGGGGCCGAGTGGTACGTGCATCGCGTCGAACTCGGCTGGCGTTGGTCCGCCTTTGACGCTTCTGACAAACTCCAAGGCACGCCGCTCGGTGGTGTTCATCACGGCAGAGTATCGGGTTGCGCTTGGTTTGCCATCCATCCCGTGCTGACCGGCCGCGTTGGTCTGGCTGGCCGGATAGTCCGGTGGGCGGCAACCAGCGGCACCGGCTTCGACGCGGTGGTCCTGTCGTCCATCATGAACAACATGCCCGGCGTGTTGGTCGGCGCCCTGTCAATCGAAGGCGCGCACGGCATCCCGGCGGCGACCCGCGAGGCATGATCTACGCCAACTTCATCGGCTGCGACCTCGGATCCAAAATCACGCCGATAGGGTCGCTGGCAACGCTGCTGTGGCTGCACGTGCTCTCCACAAAGGGCATTCGGATTTCGTGGGGCCAATATATGCGGGTCGGACTGGCCATCACGCCGCCGGTGCTCTTGGTGGAGTTGAAGGCAGTGAATCAGGAGGCTGTCGTGCCGATACCGGACAGCTTCTCCTACGAGCAGGCGGCCACCTTGCCGTGCGCGGCGTTGACTGCGTGGAGCGCCCTCGGCGGCCGCACGCCGGTTCGCGCCGGGCAGAGTGTGCTGATCCAAGGAACGGGTGGCGTCTCCATCTTCGCGCTGCAGTTCGCAAGGCTTTCGGCTGCACCGTGATTGCCACGACGTCGCATTCGACCAAGGCGTACAGGCTGCGAGCGCTCGGCGCCGATGCGGTGGTGAACTACCTGGAAGTCCCAGAATGGGGCGAGCGAGTTCGCGAATTGACCAACGGGAGGGGCGTCGAACGGGTCGTCGAAGTCGGCGGGCCGGGCACGATCGAGCAATCCTTGAGGGCCGTAGCCTACGGCGGCGAGATTGCTTTCATGGGCTACCTGAGCAAAGACAACCCGAGCTTGGACTTCTTCAAGCTCAAGCACAGCGGTGCCGTGTTTCGGAACATCATGGTCGGCGACCGGGCTGGCCTGGAAGATTTGGCACGAACTATCGAAATGGCGAAGATCCAGCCGGTTATCGACCGGGTTTTCGACTGCGAGGCGGCGCAGGACGCGCTTGCCTACTTAGGCACCGACAGCATGTTGGGAAAGTCGTCATCCACTTCCAGCACGCGAGTTGAGACCGGCAGGTCGCGGTATGTCCCTGGCCCGCACTGTCCACCCAATTTCGGGGCGTCCGGCGGCCTTTCAATCCTCCGAAGAACGCTCTGGGCGTCACTCATCCGCCTACCGAATATGAGAATGTTGAAATGGACGCCTACCGTCCCCCTGGCAGAGGGCGGAGCCTGCACGTAGCAGAATAGAGTTAGCAAAGCGCTCCTCGGGCCGAGCGTTGGCTACTCCGGGTTGCCAAGTCGCCGATGCTCAGTCGCCAAGTAACAGTAGCCGGTTCCTTGGTCCGAGAGATTGCCGACTGAGACAGACGTAATTCCGGATGCTTCTTACCAGATACCACTCGCCGTCTACTCCGCACGACGTTTATGCTGCTGCGCGTCGGAGGAGCGGATCGCCCGGACTATTACGCACCATTCTTATATTGTCGAGGTAAGTCATGCCCAATTACAAGCTCACAACTGCTGCGGGCGCGCCCGTCGTCGACAACATGAACATCGAGACGGCAGGCCGTCGCGGTCCAGCGCTGCTGCAGGATGTGTGGCTGATAGAAAAGCTGGCTCACTTCGCACGGGAAGTGATTCCGGAGCGCCGCATGCACGCGAAAGTGTGAAACAGCGTGCAAAAGTTTCCAGATTCCGGGGGTAAACAGCGTCCAATAGTTTCCACCCTGGTCCGTGCGATCATCCGGCGTTTGCGCTGGAGAGTCTGGGGTGTTGTTCATGGATTTGATTGCCGAGATCCGGCGCCGTCGTCTTGTCAGCAAGGAGAGCATCAGTTCGATCGCGCGTGAGCTGAGCCTATCCCGGCCGACGGTCCGCAAGCATTGTCGCAGTCTGTGCGAGCCGCTCTACCGCCGCCAGAAGCAACCGACGCCGATGCTGGGGGCGTTCGAGGCGACGCTGGAAACCTGGCTGCGGGTGGAGCGCGATCTGCCGAAAGCCCAGCGCCGGACGGCACGCCGCCTGTTCGAAGGGTTGCAGGCAGAGGGCTACCGGGGGGCGTATGACAGCGTGCAGCGGTTCGTCCGGCGTTGGAAAGCCGTCAAGTCCGGCCCTGCTCTCACCCAGGCCTACGTGCCGCTGTCGTTCTCGCCAGGCGAGGTCTGCCAGTTCGATTGGAGCCACGAGTACGTCGAGCTCGGCGGGGTCATGCAGACCATCAAGGTGGCGCATTTCCGCCTGACGTTCAGCCGCCAGATGTTCATCGTCGCCTATCCGCGGGAGACCCAGGAGATGGTGTTCGATGCGCACAACCGCGCGTTTGCCTTCTTTGGCGGCGTGCCGCAGCGCATGGTGTACGACAATCTCAAGGCGGTGGTCGAGACGATCTTCACCGGCAAGGATCGGCTGTTCAACCGCCGCTTCCTGGTGCTGGCGAACCACTATGTCTTCGAGCCGATCGCCTGCACTCCGGCGTCGGGGTGGGAGAAGGGCCAAGTCGAAAACCAGGTCGGCAACGTCCGGGAGTGGCTGTTTACGCCGCTGGCCCGGTTTGCTGACTTCGAGGCGTTGAACGAGTGGCTGGCCATGCGCTGCCGGGAGCTGGCCCAGCGCAAGCACCCGGCGACACCGGACCGGTCCATCGCGGCTTGCTTCGTTGAAGAGCAGCTTGCTTTACGCCAGATCACCGCGACCTTCGACGGGTATGTGGAGCACATGCTGCGGGTCTCCAGCACTTGTCTCGTGGTGCTGGACCGCAATCGATACAGCGTCCCAGCATTGTTTGCTGGCCGTGCAGTCTCGGTCCGCAGCACCGCCACACAGGTCAGCGTGGTGGCCGAGGGCGCGGTAATCGCCCAGCATGCCCGGCGTTTCGGACGCGATCAGCTGATCTGCGATCCCTGGCATTACCTGCCCATCCTGGAGCGCAAGCCCGGCGCGTTGCGCAACGGCACGCCGTTCCGCGAGTGGGACCTGCCGCAATCCATCCAGCTTGTGCGTGACCGCATCCTCAAACAGCCCAAGGGCGACCGGGCCTTCGTCGAGCTGCTGCTGATGGCACGCGATGTCGGGTTGGAAACGCTGGAAGTGGCTTGTGATCTGGTGCTGGACGGCAACGTCGTCACTGCGTCCGTGGTGATGAACGCGATGCAGCGGCTGATCGCACCGACGCAGCCGGTCGCGATGAACGTGCCCGACATGCTGAAGCTCGAAGTCGAACCGCTGGCGGATTGCAGCCGCTACGACCGGCTGCGCGGGGTGTCCAATGTCATCCATTGATCGCCTGGCCCAACTCAACGCGCTGCATCTCTACGGCATGGCAACCGCCTGGAGTGAGTTGCTGGCCGAAGGGCCGCGGCGGCCAATGCAGCCCGAAGCCTGGATGGACCGGCTTATCGAGGCCGAACTCGCCGATCGCCAGGTACGCAGCTTGCGCTATCAACTCAAGGCAGCGCGCTTCCCTGTGCATCGCGATCTCACCGGCATCGATTGGGCGGAAACACCGCTGCCAAAACCCGACATCGAGACACTGGCAACCGCGGCCTTTATGGACACGGCGCAGAACCTGATCCTGGTCGGCGGAACGGGCACTGGCAAAACCCACGTCGCCACGGCGTTGGGGGTTGCCGCCATCCACCAACGCAAACGCGTCCGCTTCTACAACGCCGTCGACCTGGTGAATCAACTGGAGCGGGAAAAGCAGCAAGGCAAAGCAGGCAACATGGCCAGACAACTCGTCCAGGCCGACGCCGTCATCCTCGATGAACTGGGCTACTTGCCGTTCCCTACCTCTGGGGGCGCCCTGTTATTCCATCTGATCAGCCAACTCTACGAGAAGACTTCGCTGATTATTACCACCAACTTGTCATTCGCCGAATGGGTTACGGTGTTCGGCGACGCCAAAATGACCACAGCCTTGCTCGATCGCATCACCCACCACTGCGACATCCTGGAGACCGGCAACGACTCCTTCCGCTTCAAACACCGCAAACAGCAGGCAAAACCCCTCTGACCAAATGGAAACTATTGGACGCTGTTACCTGGAAACTATTGGATGCTGATTGACAGGTCAGGACCTCCTTCTAGCCCGTACTACCTGATTAGAGGCGCAGCCGACTCCGTCACCCCCCATGCGCAAACATGAATCAAAACTGGCCCAATCGGCGTTCTTCGAGGAGCTTCCATGAAGACTTTGACGGGCAAAGTTGCCCTAGTTACCGGCGGCTCCCGTGGCCTCGGTGCGGCGACTGCCTTGGCTCTCGCCGGGCAAGGCGCTGATGTCGCGATCAGCTACGTCGTGGCCAAGGAGCGAGCCGAGGGGGTCGTGCGCGGCATCGAAGCTCTGGGTGTGCGTGGTTCATCGTTCCAAGCCGATCAGGGTGACCCGGTCGCCGCATCGACGATCGTCGACCGGGTCGTCGAGAGATTTGGATGCATCGACATTCTTGTCAGCAACGCGTCCATCGATGCCCACGGCTCCGTCACCGATCCCGAGCGGCATCAGCCCACATTCGACCATTTCTGGTCGGTGGCACTTGCCGGATACATGGCGACCGTTCGCGCGACCGCGAAAGTCATCTCGGAGGATGGCCGGATCGTCATGATTGGCTCGAACCTAGGGACTCGAACCGGTGCGACCGGGTTCGCCGACCTCGCCGCGGTCAAGGGCGCCATCGACGGCTTCGCCCGCGGCGTGGCCCGCGATCTCGCTTCCCGCAGGGTCACCGTCAACGTGGTGCATTCCGGCATCATGGATACCGAAATTCACCGCGACGCGGGTGAGAGCGCGTTCAAGAGCTTCTTCAGTACCCTCTGCTTCCCCCGGTTTGCCCGGATCGAAGAGGTGGTCGCCCCGATTTTGTTTTTCGCCAGTCCCGCAGCTTCGTTCATCACCGGGTCGTCCATCGACGCCGACGGAGGCTTCAATGCTTGAATCATCCACCGGAGGCGCACTCTCCAACCGACTGCGCTTGGAGGGGAAGGTCGCCGTCATCACCGGCTCCTCGTCGGGGATCGGCCTCGCAACTGCCAAGAGGTTCGCGGCCGAAGGCGCTTTCGTGTTCATGAACGGCCGTAATCAGGAAAGGCTCGACGCGGCTGTCGAGACCATCGGACTGAACGTGCGCGGGATCCAGGGTGACGTAGCGAACTTGGCCGACCTCGACCGCCTGTTCGAAGTCGTGAGATCGGAGAAGGGACGGATCGACATCCTGTATGCCAACGCGGGTGCCGGAGCCGGTTCGCCCCTGGCCGAGGTGAGCGAAGAGCATTTCGACGCGATCGTCGGCACCAACATGCGGGGTACGCTGTTCACGGTGCAGAAAGCGCTTTCGTTACTGACCGATGGCGCGTCCATCATCCTGCAGGGCTCGATCGCTGGCAGCCGGGGACGCCCGGGTCGGAGCGTCTACAATGCTAGCAAGGCGGCTTTGCGCTCGTTCGCACGCACGTGGGCGCAGGAACTCAAAGGCCGAAACATCCGGGTGAACCTTCTCGTTCCCGGGCCAACCGCCACGGCCGCGCTTGCCGGAGCTTCGCCCGAGGTGAAGGCGTTCTTGGCCTCTCAGGTTCTCCGCGGCACGATCGCCGACCCGAACGAGGTCGCCAACGCCGCGTTGTTCCTGGCATCCGATGAGTCGAGTTTCGTCAACGCGACCGAGTTCTACGTGGACGGCGGAGCCGCGCAAACTTAGGCGTTAAGCCTCCCAAGCCGCTTACTTCCATCTCCGTGATTTCCGCACCGTCGAAGGTCGCGACAATAAATGGCCCCCGCCTGGTCCAAGAGATCCAACATCCGGCTGGGGCCGCGACGCCAGGCGGGATCCTTAGCACAGCCACGGCCGAAGAAAGGACTCGACTCGACGAGCATGTTCTCTTTACGTTCTTGCCATGCTCCGCCTCCCTTCAATCGCCCTCGGTGGCCTGCTCATCCTCCTCGTCGCCTTTCCGGCGCACGCAACCGCGCCCATGAGCGCCTTCTTCCAAAGCAGCGCGCCCAGCTTGGTGCAGGCTTACGCCTACTACCATCCACAACGCCCCGCCTCCTCCTGCGGGACGCATGCGCCGCGTCTGAGCGCCTGCGCGGGGCGGAACGGGACAGTGGTGTGGCGCTCGCTGTCGAACACCTTGCAACTCGCCCTTTTGCGGAGCCGGGGGACATGAGCGACGACGACAAGCTGAATTTGCGCCCGGCCTCGGCGCAGGAGATTGAGGAAAGCCTGTCCTTCGCCCTGCGGTTTTCCGGTCGCAAGCGGGTCCACCACGCCGACGATGCCATGGCCCGCATCACCGCTGAACGGCTGGTCCAGCATCTCGAACGATCGGGGTTCGTGCTGATGAAACGACCACCAGCCACCCCGCCCAGCACCAGCGGTCATAGCCATCCCAACGCGGCAGACTGAGGCGCGGCCGTGTCCGGCTACGTCGAACTGCAGGTCACCTCCAACTACTCGTTCCTGCGAGGGGCGAGCCGCATCGAAGAACTCATGCTCCAGGCCAAGGCGCTCGGCTACGGCGCCTTGGCCGTCACCGACCGCAACACCCTGGCCGGGATCGTTCGCGCCCATGCCCGCGCCGCCGAGGTCGGCATCCGCCTCGTGGTGGGCTGCCGTCTGGATCTGCGGGATGGCTTGCCCGTGCTGGCCTACCCGTTGGACCGCGCCGGATACGGCCGCCTCTGCCGCTTGCTAACTCTGGGGAAGGGCCGCACTGGCAAGGGTGGTTGCGACATCGCTTGGGCCGACCTGGCTGCTGTCGGGGAGGGCCTGCTGCTGATCCTGCTGCCCGACCAGCCCGACGAGCACCTGGACGGGGAACTCCGCCGCATGCGCGGTGCCTTCGCGGGACGCTGCTACCTCGCATTGACCCTGCATCGCCGTCCCGGCGACCATGTACGATCGCGCCTGCTGTTCGAGGCGGCGCAGGCGGCCCGGGTGCCGACCGTGGTCACGGGAGACGTGCTCTATCACGCCCCCGAACGCCGCATTCTCCAGGACGTGGTCACCTGCATCCGCGAGGGCTGCACCGTCGAGCAGGCCGGGTTCCGGTTGGAAATCTTCGCCGACCGCCACCTCAAGCCGCCGGATGAGGTGGCCCGACTGTTCCGCAACTACCCCGAGGCAGTCGCCCGCACGGCAGAGATCGCCGCCCGCTGCACCTTCAGCCTGGCCGAACTCCGCTACCAGTATCCGGACGAATTGGAGCGGGGCGATGAGACACCGCAACAGGGGCTGGAGCGCCTGGTGGCCGAGAGCGTGCCCCTGCGCTACCCGGACGGCCTGCCGTCGGAAGTGGACAGACAGCTACGGCACGAGTTGGCGCTGATCGGATCCCTCGAATACGCGCCCTACTTCCTGACGGTGAACAGCATCGTCCGGTATGCCCGGTCGAAGGGCATCCTGTGTCAGGGTCGCGGCTCGGCCGCCAACTCCGCCGTCTGCTATGTGTTGGGCGTCACCGCCATCGACCCGGTCCGCTCCGGCCTGCTGTTCGAACGCTTCATCTCGGCCGAGCGTCGCGAGCCCCCCGACATCGACGTGGATTTCGAGAGCGAGCGCCGCGAGGAGGTCATCCAGTGGGTTTACGAGCGCTATGGCCGCGACCGCGCTGCCCTGTGCGCGACCGCCATGTGCTTCGGCCCTCGTGGCGCCATCCGCGACGTGGGCAAGGTCATGGGCCTGACCGAGGACGTCACCGCCCTGCTGGCTTCTCAGGTTTGGGGCTGGTCGGACGACGGGGTGCTGGAGGAGCACGCGGCAGAACTGAACCTCAACCTGGCCGACCGCCGCCTGCGCTTGTCGATTACCCTGGCCCGAGAGTTGATCGGCTTCCCCCGACAGTTGGGCACGCACCCGGGCGGCTTCGTACTGACGCGCGACCGTCTGGATGAACTGGTCCCGGTCGAACCCGCCGCCATGGCCGGACGGCAGGTGATCGAGTGGGACAAGGACGACATCGACGCGCTGAAGTTCATGAAAGTCGACGTGCTCGGCCTGGGCATGCTGGGCTGTCTGCGCCGTGCGTTCGAGATGCTGGAGGAGCATAGGGGGGTGTCGGTCGACATCGCCACCATCCCCCCGGAGGATCCTCGGACCTACGCGATGATCCGCAAGGCGGACACGCTAGGCACCTTTCAGATCGAGAGCCGGGCGCAGATGGCCATGCTGCCGCGGCTGAAGCCCACGACATTTTACGACCTGGTCGTGCAGGTCGCGATCGTGCGGCCCGGCCCAATCCAGGGCGACATGGTGCATCCTTACCTGCGGCGGCGGGAAGGGATGGAGTTGCCGGTCTACCCGCAGCCGGAACTGAAGCGGGTGCTGGGCAAGACCCTGGGTGTGCCGTTGTTCCAGGAACAGGCCATGCAGGTGGCCATCGTCTGCGCAGGCTTCACGCCGGGCGAAGCCGACCAGCTACGGCGGTCGATGGCGACCTTCAAGTTCACTGGCGGCGTGTCGCACTTTAAGGACAAGCTGGTGGAGGGAATGGTCGACAACGGATACGAGCGTGAGTTCGCGGAGCGGACCTTCTCCCAGCTTGAGGGGTTTGGCTCCTACGGTTTCCCCGAGAGCCACGCGGCATCCTTCGCGCTGGTGGCCTACGCCAGTGCATGGGTGAAGTGCCACCATCCCGACGTGTTCTGCGCCGCGTTGCTGAACGCGCAGCCGATGGGGTTCTACGCTCCAGCGCAGATCGTGCGGGACGCCCGGGAGCATCGCGTGATGGTGCGCCCGGTCTGCGTCAACGCCTCGCGGTGGGATTGCTCGCTGGAACGCCGAGGCGACGGCGGGCCTGGCCGTGCTGTCCGGCTGGGGCTGCGGATGGTGAAGGGCTTGGTCAACGAGCATGCGGCGCAGATGGTCGCGCGCCGGGGTGAGACCCCCTACGGCAGCGTCGAGGAGGTTTGGCGCCGGGCGGGTATCCCTGCGACGATGCTGGAGCGGCTGGCCGAGGCGGATGCCTTCCAAACCCTCGGCTTGGACCGGCGAGCGGCGCTGTGGGCGGTGCGAGGGCTGGCGGACACGGTGCTGCCGCTGTTCGCTGCGGCCGACGGGCATGGACCGCCACAGCCGGAACTGGCCGAGCGGGACGTTCCTTTGGCCCCGATGAAGGAAGGCCGCGAGGTGGTGGAGGACTACCGCAGCGTCGGGCTGACCCTGGGGCGGCACCCGGTGGCGTTCCTCCGAGCCGATCTGCGGACGCGCGGCATGATTGAGTGCGGCAACCTGATCCATTTGCGAGACGGCCGCCGGGTCGTGGTTCCGGGCATCGTGCTGGTTCGGCAGAAACCGGGATCGGCAAAGGGTGTCATGTTCATCACGATCGAGGACGAGACCGGGGTGGCGAATCTGGTGCTGTGGGCAGACCGATTTGAGGCGCAGCGGCGGCTCGTTCTTTCGGCGGGCATGATCGCTTGCCACGGCCGCGTTCAGCGGGAGGGGGACGTCATACACGTCGTCACAGACCGTCTGGAGGATCTGTCGGACATGCTGAGCAGCGTGGGCGAGCGTGACGAGGCGTTCCCAATCCGCCACGGGCGCGGGGACGGGGCGACCCACCCCGCCGGACGCGATCCCCGCATCGGGCCGGGCGCGGGACCGGTAGGGCGGCCCGTGAGGGACATCTACGTGCCGGACCTACGGCTCGGGTCGGGCATTAAACTGCCTACGCGCGACTTCAGGTAACGACCCGCGCGGTCAGAAGCATGGTAGCTGCAAGGATCACCATGGCTTCAAATTATAGAAAGTCGTCTCTTGCGTCTGGAAGTCGATAGCGGAGGCAGACATCAACCGCTCTCTTTGCGCGACATAAGCAACGCGATCACAAATCAGCCTCAAGCTGTTCACGTTCATCGAGTGTGAGAGCGGGTGCTGCAACTAGGTCCGGCTCGACAGCCATTGTCTGTAATACCGGTCTGCCCATGGCATCACCCGCCAATGCCCCCAACTGCGCTTTCCGATCCGCAAAGAACCCCTCGAAATCGTCAGCACGCAGAAGAGTGGGATTAATCAAATGCTGGCGTAAAAGGTCGTCCAGATCCTGCCTGTCGATTTTATGATCCTGCTCGATTCGGGCGAGATACTCGGAAGGTGCATCCCCACGTATAACCCAGCGATTAGTTGCTGCCGAAAGCGGAGTCTTGTTTATTATGCTGTTGTAATCATCGGGCGACTTTCCATGCACCTTGCACCACGCTTCTGGAAAGATGTGGTGAACGTCGATTGGCTCTTGCCATAAGCTCATCACGTCGAAGCCGTCGCCCGTCACGAAATCGCGGCATCCCCGCTTCATCAATAGAGCATGAAATCCCTTGTAAGCTGCCGCCCGCCGATTGCGAAGCGAGTTGAGGCGATCGGCCTGCATGTAAGTTACGCTAAAGATTATTGGGTCTGGTGAGTTCGCGTCCAAAATCCATCGGCGCAGTTCGGGCACATCGCGGGCGATCTTGGTATCTGTCCCGCTTCCGTAATGCTCTCCCAAAACTCCCACCCAGAACCAGCGTGCTAATTTAGCTTTGGCGGCGGCGCTTCCACCTTGCTGACCAGTCAAAGCGAAGTAGGCAGCAAGCGCCAGGATCTGTGGCGCATAAGGCAAAGCATCGTTATACAGAATGCGTTGCTCACCTAGAAACTTTGCCGCTTCAGCAAAGCCCTGTTCTACTTTTGGCGCTAAGCGCAGGTAAGCATCAAGCGGAAGTTGTAGTAATGTCTCTCGCTTGCAACTGACCTGGGGCAGATCAAGCCCAACCTTACCCGCGACGGCAGCCCGGTCACGACGCTCGGCAGTGTAAAGCAGCGTGCATGCTTGGAGAAAGTCAGTCGATGCAAGCTTAATAAAAATACCGCCCTCAGGTGGGCTTTTCTGTGATATTCGTGCGCGACGTCCATGCTGGGTAGCTGTCCCGAGCCAATCCTCTCTAAGGTCGTAGCCCTGTCCCTCGCCAGCATACATTGCGGTTAGCAGTTCGAAGGCGTCCAGTTTTACACCCCCGACATTAACCTTTTCAAAAATGGTGCAGATTGCTGCTCGACTGTTTGTCTTGTCCAGATTTATGATGGGCATCTGGTATTCGCGAAGCGGCCGAAGCACGCGCTTCTCCAACCCACGCTCCATATCGTCGACGTGGGGCCGTTCGGGCCTGTCGCGCCAATGATCGCGCCAACCATAGATCCAGTCTCGGTCATCGAACACGCGATCAAGAGGGAACAGGTGCTGCTCGAATTGTCGGTCTTTTGTAGACACGTCTAGATCGACGACTCTGCCGAAGTCGGAGCGGATTATCCGGTCCTCCGGAACGGCCGTGATAGCATCCGCAATATCGACAGCTTCACTTAGTGCCTTCGCAATATCGAGAAAGAAGTGCCGCTTTGCGTAGGTGCCTCGTCCACGATCCATCAGAGCCGGTTGCTCACTGTAAAGCGCTTGGTAAAGCGATGTGATCCGCTGCTGGCCGTCGAGCAATAAGGTTTCGGGTCGAAGACCTTGGACGTTGGTTCCCTCCAAACCGCGTGGTTTGAAGTCAACCTCTCCACCGCGTTCCAAAGTGAGCAGCGCACCGACTGGGTAGCCTCTAAGAATGCTTGCAAGTAGGCCGATCACGCTATCTTCGGTCCACACGTAACTACGCTGAAAGTCAGGGAGCTGCAGCTTTCCCTCGTGCGCCCGCCGGAGTAGCGTTTCAAGCGGCTGCTTGTCACTATTGAACACGAGCTTTCCGATCAGTTCATCTTTCGTCGTCACTCATAACGCGTAGCCAGACTTCTAGCATCAGGAAAGATGGATCCAATCCAGACGCGTCAACCCGCACGACATTCAACAGCAAACGCCGCTCAGGTCGGACAAACCCTCGCCCAGGGTCAAGAGCGCCAGACGCATCCCGAAGGAATCGCTCTCGAACGCGCGTCCGTCCCTAGACAGTCCAAGGTCCTATCCCCGGGGCACAGGCCCCGCAACTCTGTTCTCTGCTAGAGGATCTGAGTTGGCGATCTCGGACCGGACCACGTCGAAGCAAGCAGGCAGGATCGCGTACGGAAGCGGCAACGCCGCGTGCAAGTTCTCGAACAGAGTGACGGACGGGCCATTCACCGTCGGCTTCAGCCTTCGCAGTGCGCTGAAGTAGGTCTTGGCGGTCGGAGAGAACGACTTGTTTCTCCCGTGGTAGTCGTCCGTGACACGTGTCGTCGCAACATCCACGACCAGCGTTCGCTCGCCATACATGGCGTGTTCGAAGTCGTGGTCCTCGGTGCCGAAGCGGTGCAGCGGGTCCAGGGCATTGTAGATTAGCAGGACAGTGGGCAACCCCAGACTCGCACCGTACCTAACCTGCTTCCGAGCTTGCTGGATTTTTGGCCGGACGTGTTCGCCGACGGTGCGGGAACTCACGGCCAACTCCCCGCGACCGAAGTTCGCATCAGTCGAGATTTCTTTGACCTCGAAAACCAGCCTCAGCTTATCGACGGATACGAGGTAATCCGGACGGTGTTCCTCCGCCTCTGGGATCCTTTCAAACGGCAACGCGTGCAGCCGCAAGAAGTCTTCGAACAGGTGCTCAGAAACCGTAAGTGCGCCGCCCATCCTCGTCTCCAACTATGTTTCTAGATCGTGCAGAAATCGATCGACAAACGGCACAAGGGTTGTTATCCTCCTTGATCGTCAGGAGGCTGCAATAAGTGTGATTACTGCCGTTTCAGCTTTCTGGAAACACCGGTTGGTCTACGGATTGGTGTTGTCCCGGTCGACGTCTCAAGGCGCGTTGCGAATACCTACCAGGCTGCACTAGCCAATCCGTATCGTCACGGTTGGCGACCGGATCCATTCCGGAGGGTAGTCGTGACCTCACACGCCCGCCTGGCTCTCGTCCGCGGCACGACATTGGGCAATGCGGGATTCACATGAAATCGACGCTCGACGGCGCGCCCGTGCCATACTCTTGCACAACGGAATTCAGACGCGGCCAGGACGTTTCCCGCGACGTATTAGTTTCGCAATCCTTTACCCGCTCTGGGGTGACCCCGAAGCGCCAGAATCGCAATTCCGGTCTTGGTGCCGTGCGCGAAGCCGCGGCGCGCACCCGACTGGCGTTGGGTGCGGAGGCCGGTGTCGCGGAGTCGACGGTGTGGAGGGCGGAGCGTGCCGCCGGGACGCTGGCCACATTCGAGTCGCTCGCGTCGACGATGGGGATGGCGATCTCGGGCACGGCGTTGCCGCCGGGCGTCGACTTACCGGCACGGCTGCTCGCGTTGCGGACACGGCGCGGCTTGGGTCGTCGGCGCACCGTGGCGTGGGGCGCGACCGACGCCCATCGGTGGCGAATGGGCGCTACTTTCGCGGCTCAGAACATTCCGCCAATTTCTCTCGTGCGGAATCGCGGAAGAGGAGCCTGACGGCGGTCACCTAGCAATCAAGGCCTACCCGCAATCCAACGCCGGAGAGATCATCATGGGCATCATTTTCCTTGCCATCGCGGCGGCTCCCGTTCCGCTGGAACATCTTCCTGTCGAAATTGCCTGGGTCGACCGGGCGGGTAACGGCGAAAGCCACCTGATCAAACCCCCGCAAGCGTGGCTCCTGCGTTTTCGGGAGCAAAAGTGGCAGAACGCGCCCGGGTATCCCGCCGCCAGCTTGCAACAACTGCAGGACGAGGGTGAAGACCTCGACCGGGTGGCAGCACGCGCCCGTATCATCCTGCTCACTCCCGACTCTCAGAACTATGCGGAAGGCGAGACCGCGAAGCGGCTCGGATCCTTGCTCGGCCAAGCGCGACACGCCTGGATGATCCCAATCCAAGGGATCGAGAAGGCTTACGCCGACGCCTGCCTGCCGTTGATGCCCAGGGTTTCCTCTCGAAATAAGCCGGGTCTCGCGGCCATGGTAGCGGATTATCAGCGCAATGCTCACACGGTCGTTGACCGTTGCCGCAGTGTCGAACCGGCATGCCCTAGCGGTGATCGCAGCGCGTTGGCGGATGCCAAGCGCCTCTGGCGAACATGGCGGGCTATTTCGGAGGAGGTGAAGCGCGGCGCTTCTCCGAAAAAAGCGGTGCCGCGCCCTAAAACCTGACCCAGACGGGACGCGGCGCGACCCTGGAAGGGCAAAGCTATGGCGTAAGCACACCGTCGAGCAGTAATGGACTTTTCAGCGCCTCGGCGCCGATCCGGCCGATGGATGACGGGTTCGGCCATGCAAAGTCTTTAGAGGCGGGAATCCTCCACCACGGGGAATGGCGTTGCAAGCCTTCCAACGGCGGACCAGCGTAGACCTTTGCCGGTCATGGTCGCTCCGGATGCGTAGGCATTCCAAGAAAGAACCATCAGCGCGAACCTCTCGACCAGCGATTCGCGGGTGCCAATCGCGGCATCGACTCCCCGCATCAGGCGCTCGCGAAGGACGTAGGCGGGATCGCCCTTGCCCGTGCCAACGCCGGTCGCCAAAGTTTCCAGCCAATTCGAAAGCCTCTCCTTGCCCTGGGAGCGGGACGCGAGAAAGGCGGTTGTCAGCAGTGGGGTCGAACGCACGCCACGGGGATACCCGAGGCCTGCGATCTGTTTGGCCACCGCCTCGAAGCCAGGCCAACGCTGATAGCCCTCATCCACTTCGGCGTTCGAGACGAACTCCCTGATGGAGTCCGGCAAGCCCCTTCGATAAAGAATCAGCAGCCGCACCGCAGGCGCTATTGCGGTCCCCCCGGTCACGCCCCGGATTGCCAGGACGTCGCTGCTGGAGCGCGACGTGCCGGTATTCGTCTTCGTGAATGCCTTTCGCGCGATCCCGAACCTTACGTCAAGGTCTACGACTACGTCCGCTTCCAACAGCGCAACCAATCTATGCTGGCCGTCGTTGAGGACGCCTTCTCGGGACAGGATTATGGGTTCGCCGGTGTTTTCGAACGTGTTGGTACGCATTTGCTCCACCAGGCGATCGACCTTGCGCCGGTTCAAACTCCGGTTGCCTGTGTTGTATTCCAACAGGGCGGCGGCCAACGACTTGTCGATGAGCAAAGTCTTGGTACCGTAGTAGGTGGAGACCAATTCCTTTAGCCCAGCGGCGTCGATGCTCTCAGCATACGGGTTCTGAGTTTCGTCCTGCGGAGTTGGTTTGCGAGACATGGTGCCGCCTGAAGATTTGCCGGGAGGGTGGGGAAGCTCGTGCCAGCTTGCAACAGCTTCTGTCTACGCCCTCCCGATGGAAGCCCAAGGTCATCCGACAGCTTTCCACTCGGATGGCCTTGGAAAAGCGAGACGCCAGGATGGCGAGTGGGGACGCCATGTGCGAAATAGGTGGTGCCCCCGACTTGAACGACTGGTCAGGGCAGCGCCGAACGCGGACTAGCTGTCCGCTCTGGAGGCTCCGCCCGGCGTGCGGCTATTGCCCCACAAGCAGACGACCGGCAGGCCCCGTATGGCGCTCGGCCGTGTTCCCGCCCGGCACCTGACGTCGAGGCACGGGGGCCGGATGGAGGATGACCGTAGACCCGCAGAGCGAGTCCGTCAGCGCGACGGCAATCCTAAAAGAGGCGGCTGCATCCGACCGATCCGATAAAGAAACTTTGGATTTCCGACCTCCCGGCGATGGCAAGACGATAAAGAATCCTTTGCATTTTGCCCGCGTGACACTCTTCCGATGCTAGTCTTCGTGTGAGGCCAACGCGGCCGCAGCCTGCCGTCCCGCCATGCCCCCTGGACCGCCTCCTCGCCTGCCGGGGTGGGGGAATGGTGGATTGACAGGTCTTGACCATTCGCGCCCGTAGCGCCTTGCCTCGCCCACTTAGGCACCCCCGACTTGAAAGTCTGGACTACAGGCCGCCGCGGAGGGGAGCGTTTGACAGACAAAGGTATTTGCCACTGTCACGCTGGCCTCGTCCGGAGCATGAAGCCCAACGGAGTCGGAGCGTCATCCGTCTCGCCGCCGTTTGAAATCACCGTTTAGTAGGGGGTCGAGTCGGTCGGCCTGTGCCAGCGCCCATCGGCTCCATTCCTCCAACTCGATTTCGTCCATCGGCGTGCTCGATCTCGCATTCTCAGCAGTGACGTCGGACACGTAGCGTCGGATGCCGCGCGCCTTCTTTAGTCCTGCCGCTTCGCCGAGCAGGCGCTCAACTCTCTGCCGCTCCAGTTCGGCAAGCCGGGCGAGTTCGGCCGCCTCCGCCTGCGCGACCCGGCGCCTGGCCTCTGCCTCAAGCTGTGCCTTGCGATCCACCCGATACTGGTATGCCCGGTTCACCCCATCCCGATGGTCGCTCTCGGCGGTGACCAGGATCTCCACCACCACCTCGTGTAGCTGTCTCTCCAGGGTTGTATCCCCGTCCTCCCACCTGCGTCTCGCGGGGCGGGTGCCGTCGTGGCTGGGGTTGAGTTCCACCACGAGCCGCCGGTTGACGACCAGCCTTCTATCCGCGCTCTTTCCGGTCCTTGTTCTCGTCTCGACAGCCCGCACCCCAACGGTCACACCCTGGTTGCCGACGCCCACCCAGATGCGTTCGGGGTCCACATTGCCCTGGCCGGTCGTCCGCCCGCCATGGCGGGCGACTTCCGTCAACACGGAAGAGAGCAGGCGCAGTTGCCGCCGTCCGACCGGGTCGCTGAACTTTGGGGAGTGATACGACGCCATATAAGGATGGGCCGCCACCTTGGCCTTCCGGTCCTCGTCCTCGGCCAGAAGGCGAGCCACTAGGGGATGGCAGACGTTCGCCAGTCGCGGGACCGTGAACGGGTGGACCATGGATTCGATCGCAAGGCGGACCTCCTCGATAGACTCTTCGAAGCTTGGAGGCTCCGGCGCTGGACCCAGGAGTTCAGCCTCGGTCGGCGAATAGTAGCTGCCGTATGCGCTGGCAGGGATTTCGACCCTGTCGGTCATCCCCAGGCCGCGTGGCGGCAAGTCCGTTACGGAGGCGGGCTTCCCGGCGGCCTTCCGCGCCCAGTAGCCCCGGGGCGGGACAGGAACGTGGACTTTGGCGCAGGCCTTGGCCATGGCCACGTCCGACACGCCGAATCCCTTCGCGAGCTTGGACATCGGCTCCGACCAGACGAGCGCGTGCAGTTCCTTGCGGGTTAGACAACGGCCCATGGAACCGGGTTTTCGCCGGAGATGGGACGGGTATCAAGGTCGAGAGCGATTTCGGGCCGGGAGTTTTGCATCCGGGTTCGGCCAGAACGAAGAACTGGGAGATCTACGGAGCGAGACCCACTGGCATCCAGAGCGATTTGCCTGACGCAGCCGTTTGCTGCCTCATCCGCCGGTCCACAATCGCCTGCCCGGCCCAAGATTTGATGATAGAGGAGTCCACGTATGGATGCTGCATGGTCGACCTGCCGCCTCTGCCGCCAGCGGTCACCCTGGGCACGTTGGTTGGCAAAACCTTCCAAGAGTAGGATAGTTTTAGGACACAAGACAGCTACGCCACCACCTTGCTAACCGGGTTTTCACCATCGGCTTCGAACAGACCCCGATCTCGGAGCCATCTCTCCTGGAAGCTGCGTTGAGCCGCCACACCGACCTCTCGTAAGTACCAGCCGTTTGCGCTGCTCCCGATCACAGCGCCAACGGCGGGTATGGCCGCCAGCGCCTTCCTCTTGGTCAGGTTGTAGCCCAGGGCCTTGGCAAGGTTTTTGGTGGCGATTATGGCCGCGTCGACGCCGACTGTCTGGGTGGCCGCCCGAGCCGCCATCGATTTCCAGGTAGTGGTGGCAATCCGGTTCATGATGAAGGAGGCGAGTGCGAGGGCTTCGATCTTCTCGGCTTGGCTGTTCGCGCCGGATGCGGCGAGGATCGATAGCACGAAGGCCCGGTCCTCCTCGCCCGCGCAGTCGTAGCCGTACTCCACGCCGACCTGGCGTATGAGCCGGAGCGCCAGCACGATGAGCGCCGGGATGTCGGCGGGCAGGCTGATGGCGCCGAAAAAACCAGCGGCTCCTCCTTCCACGATCGCCAAGCCTATGTGGAAGTTGACAGTGGAGTCCGCGTGCGCGTCGCAGTTCGCCAGGTTTTCGAGGTCGCCTTCCACCCGGTTTGTCGTGAGCTTCTTCGCGGCCCAATCCATGCCCCCGATCGCGCCCTCGATCGCGGACTGCGGCACGATCTTCCTGACGACCCAGATTAACGGACCAAGGACGACGCCCATCGTCTGGGACAGGACGCCGGGTTCCTCCGCCTTCCAGACACCAATCGCCTTGATCGTGCTTTCGACTAGCTCACCGGAGGTCGGGTTGGGGCCAGGCGAGTCCATCCTGTCGTCGGTTTTCATCGGAGTTCCCGCCTTGCAGATGCTTGTGCTAGCGATACCAAAGCGTTTCAGCGCGTTCCACGTTATCGAGTGCGCGCCTGCTTCGGCATCGCTGCAGCCGTAGTAGAACGGCGAGTCCCCCAGGGATCTGGATTTCGTCATCGAGTCCCAGGGCACGCGGCGGAAGATCGGTTATGACGGTCGGCTTACCAGCCGCTTTGCGCGCCCAATATCCCCTGGGCGGAGCCGGGACGTGGATCTTGGCGCAGGCTTTCGACAAGACGACGACCGAGACGCCGAGGCTGCCCGCGATCTTGGACATCGGTCCTGACCATACAAGTGCGGCAGTTCTTTGCGGTTGAAGCGTGCGCCCATGGTCCCGAACTTCTGGACGGACACTGAATGGCCAGCAAGCTCCGTTTACCGAGCTTGCTTAGGCGTGTTTCCGCCAGCCGCACGAACTCCGGCGGGACCGTGAACGCCATACCCGCCTCAGGTTCGGGGCCGAAAATCCCGACAGATGCGACGGCGAAGCGACCCGTTGCTCACGGCCACCGTGTCGCAGGCCTGCCGTCCGAAGCCTCAACACCCAGGCGGCCGGTCGGCTTATGGTAGCTTCAGGGGCCAATCGACAGGTGGATCCCGCTCATGACCGAAACCGAAAGACTTGCCCTCGCATATGTATGCGGCATCAAGGGCGGTCCCAACGTCGACGAATTCTATGCGCAACATGCGCCGCTAGGTCCGATACTCCTGCCGAAGTTGACCAACATAGGTTGGTCCACCTGACGAACGCGGGTCGCATCCTCTTGACCGCGAAGGACGTAGCGCCGTCGCTAAGACACCGCCGCAGATTTCGCACGTGCGCCCAAAGTGAGTGGCAGCACCGCCGCTGCCGAGCGCCTGAGTCAACAGTCACAGGCCCCCGGCAACGGATCCCCGCCGCCAGATGTGGCGACGACGCGCCGGGACAAACGTCTTCGCCGTTTCCCCTTCGGGCAGGGACAATCATCAAGATGGGGTGGCGGTAGCGTTGCCGCCCGAGAGCGCGGCGAACCAGGCGGCGTATGCCGTCGTCCGCGCCATCTTGCGGTTTAGGTCCGGCGAGCCGTCGTCCCACCATACGGGTCCGCGTTCCCCGAGTGCGATCTTGGCTGTATCGATTTTCGCCCTGGCCTCGTCGCGACCCGCGTCATCTTCGAGCCGCATTGCACCCTGTTTTGCCCGGCGCGCGGACATCAACTCCTTCGTCAACCGCTCCCGGACATCTGGAGCTAACCCAGGATCCGTGCAGCGCCACAAGCGTCCTCGAACGACGAAATAACGGCCGTCCGGCGTGACTGGGTATCGCATGCAACATTTCCGGAGTGCCCTGAGGGCAATCGTCTCTGACCAAGAAGGCGCCGTAAATAGGCTTGATGAAGCCAAAGCGTACAAAGTGCAGGTCTGCGTCAAGCCATAATCCTAGCACAGCAGTGAAATATAACGATCGACACAGCGCGAATGCTGCTTAAAAGGACGGTCGTGCTGAATTTGAAAATACCCCGGCGAATATAACGCCCTAACCTTCAGGGTATGCGGGCAACGCCACGACTGACGTTGCTGCACTCTTCGCCTACGCACTGGCCACGGCGGCAGATCTTCAGCGACGTCATTGGCACAAGATCAGCAAGTCGCCGCTGAGAGTATGTTCCGATCGGCTGAAGTCTATGAAGTTGGCGTTCGCAATCATGCGCCTGCGTGTCATCGCATGCGACGAGTTCATCCCCCGTGTCGCTCCCGCTCCCCGTTACCGCGTTCGACTGCATCGTCCGCGAACGCATCTCCCGCCGCAACCAACCACCATGAGGTCGCAATGCCCAAAAAGACCGCCTCCGTGCTCCGCCGTGTTCCCGGCAACTTAGAATGGATTGTGGAGGATTTCCGCATCAAGGCCAAAGGCTTCGCTGTCGGCGAACTGCAGGCCATGGCCGGAGGCAATTGTCTTTTCGAAGCCTTCGCGCTTAACCAAAAATACTGCGTCATCTGCGATGAGGAGGGGCGGCTCAAGGCACTCCCGATTGGCCTGGCTTTGCGATTGAAGAACGGAACCACCTTTCCGGTGTTCGGGCCGTTCGCCATTGTTGGCAAGCGGAATTCGAAGAACGGGGATGGCCTGTTCGAGTATTGCGGCCTGGAGCCAGAGGATTTCGACATCGTGCAAACCAAGTTTCCATGGGTGACGGTGTAGCGCATAGCGTTGGCGGCAGGATGTATTGGCCTGCCGCCAATCCCTGGGATGGGGTTATTAATGGGAGCTTCTCGATCCCAAGCGTGCGATGCCTCTGATGCCGCCAACGCGGAGTCGGCGATATAGGCCTTGAAGCTCGCCGGTAAGCCGAAAAGGGACAACCGCCGCAAACGAATGCCGGTGACACAGTTTCTATCTTATTTGAATAGGTGCTGGGCTGCGAGACGCACCAGTTTCCACAGTTTTATGTCGGCGACCGTGGCGGCGCCGTCGCGGTGTCGAACGCCCAGGTAGCGCCGTTCGACGCGCCCGGCGAGGTTGCAGTGGCAGTGCGAGCGGACGACAACCTGTCCAATGAGGTATTACCAGGTATCCTCTCATCAGGGAGAACTGGAATGGCCGTCGCGAGAGAACCCTGGCATTTTGTCGAATGCCAATCCTGTGAATGCGTCCAACAGGTCCAGGACGCGGAGCCTGATGACGAAATCGACGTGGGGTGCCCGCAGTGCGGAAACGTCAACGCGATCTTCGAAGATGACTACATGTCCGACTCCGAGACGCCGTGGATCCCGAGCTTGGTGGTGATGCCGGGGCAGAGGGTTTGCTATGAACCCGGGTAGCGTCGAATCTGTTTTTCACGCCCACTCATGCATTGACAAGGTGCATTAAAGGTGCATAAATAGTGCATTGGTGGGAGGAGACGACATGTTGGATTTTGTTCTCGTCAGCCTGGGCGACGCAAGTGCTGGCCGACTTCAGCCGCAAGCCATTGCGAAGCACCTCGGACTCTCCATCGAAGGAGTTGCGGGCTTAGTACGCACTCACCGAAATACCATCACACGTTCGCCGTATAGCCCACAGGTTCAAACCGGCCTTGGAGAAGTTGTACGCATCTTGCTCAACGCTGCAAAGCTTATGGAAGGGCCGACAGCACCAGGTAAAGCTGTGCTCTGGTTCAAAACCCAGCCTCTAAGTGGCTTCGGCGGCAGAACAGCACAAGAGTTGGTGCAAGAAGGAAAGGGACAGGCCGTCCTCGAACATTTGGAGATGCTTTCTGATGGCGTCTATGCGTAGTGCCGTTTCATTCTGGTCTGCTTCAAACGTTCAGGCGGACGGCGGCACGAGATGAGTGCCTTTGGCGTGTGATGGCTCCAAAGTGGTCTCACTCCCCATTAAGCGCCACAGGTGCGCAGTACCACGGAGGAAGGTGGAATAGAGTTGGTACCCCGGCCTTGTATTTGTCCGAGCAACTACCTGGAGCAAATCCGACGGCCACTGCGTGGGCTGAGTATCAACAAGATATTGGAACTCGAATTGGAACGCTCGTACCTTACGAAATAGACTTCGATGGCATTTTAGATCTTACGAATGCAACCGTAATCCATGACTTAACCCTTGACCAGACCGAGTTCGGTTGTGCCTGGAAATACATAAAAGCTAACGGGGGCGACCCTCCGACTTGGGTAATTGCAGACAAAGTATTGGCTTGGGGTGCCCGTGGCATTCGAGTTCCGTCCGCGGCACAGCCGGGCGGCGTAAACCTAGTGTTGTTTAATCTGGACAATCAACCAGGCAGCCGCGTCCAAGCTGTCGATCCGGAAAGCGCGCTGCCTGTTGACCAAGCTTCATGGCCGAGCGTCAGGGGGCCGTAACACATGTCAGGCTCCGAGACGCCATGGATACCGATCTAGGTACTAATGCCACTGCAGACGGTTTGCCATGATCCCGGGCAGCCCGTGGCGGAATAGTGCCAGATTGGCCAGATCCCGTTGAAACTGCTTTAGAACCGGGGCAGGCCGACAACGATGACGATGTGGATGGTGCGTGCTGGCAAGGCCGGGGAGAACGAGAAGCTGGCCTTGGAGAACAAGGCTGCCATCGTCGGCTGGGACGAGATGCCCGACCTTTCTTCCTGCGCGACCAGGGAGGCGCTGCGGGAAATGCTCAGGACGGCCTACCCGGATCAGAAGGTTAAAACGCTCATGAACTGGGAGAGCCAGCTATGGCCGGTTCGGGAGACTATCCAGGTCGGCGACCTGGTCGTCCTACCTTTGAAGACAAGGTCGGATATCGCCATTGGCAAGGTGACCGGCGCCTACCAATATCGCACCGATTTGCCCGGCGGCCCCGTTCACTCCCGGCCCGTCGATTGGGTGCGGGAATATCCCCGCAGCGCCTTCGACCAGGATCTGCTGTTCTCCTTCGGCGCCTTCATGACGGTCTGCCGGATTGAGCGGAACAACGCGGAGCAGCGTGTCCAGTCCAAACTGGGAGGCGGTTCGAGTGGGAATTTCGCCCAAACCTCCAAGCTCTCGAAGTCCACGCCTGTCGGCACCGTGGACGCAACCGAGTTGGTTGCCACGCCCGACATCGAGGAGCAATCGCGGGATCTCATCCGCGAACGGATAGCACAGCGGTTCAAGGGGCACGGGTTGGCAAACCTGATTGCCGCGATCCTGGAAGCTCAGGGTTACCGTGCTCGTGTGTCTCCGCCCGGCGTAGATGGCGGCGTGGACATCATGGCGGGCACCGGACCCCTCGGTTTCGACGCGCCGCGCATGATCGTCCAAGTGAAGTCGCAAGACGCAAAGGTCGATGTGAAGGTGCTGCGGGAGTTGACCGGGGTGATGGGGAGGTTCCACGCTGACCATGCCCTTCTGGTAGGCTGGGGAGGCTTCACCGGCCCGGCGAGAGCAGAGACGGCGGCCGACTACTTCAAGCTCCGGCTCTGGGATGCGGGTGACGTCGTTCGCGCCGTCCAGGACCACTACGAGGCGTTGCCGGAAACCGTTAGGGTGGAAATACCGCTCAAGCGGGTTTGGACGCTGCTTCCGGACGAGGACGGGGAATGACGTGCTGGAAGCTTTGTTGGCGCCAACGTGGTAGTTGTGACGGGTCGTTTGTTAGCGGGTTGCGCAGCTACCTTGATTCGTCGATCATCCTGGCGTCCGCAAACGTCAGGATAGTCACTACCTCGCCATCCTGCGGCTGGAATGATTGTTCAAGAATGTCGTAGCGTTCGGCATCCCACCGTTCGAACCAAGTGCTTGCCTTGACCTTGCGCGGAGTGGCTTGATCCTGGCCGGTGGAGAAGAGCATCTGGAATGCCGGGCTCCTCTCATCCAGATTTTTTCTGGGGAACCAGTTTCTCGGGATCCGCGAGTGCGGGACATGCCATTTGCGTCCCGATTTCCCGTGGCAGACAACCATGCTCGGTGAGTCCACCATTTTCGCCAGCTTGATGGCGGTAGCCGTAAAACTCGCCTGGAATTCGTTCGCGACGAGATTGACCAGCTTCATATCCACCGTGGCTCGACCGCTCAGGTACGGGCGGACAAGATAAGGTGGAAGTAAAAGATCGGAGGCGAACCGATTGGCGACTGCCTCCTTCGCTTCGGCCACCTCGCGCTGGTGCATGTCAGCCGTCTTGCAGTAGAGCAATTGACCGCGGTGATGATGCCAGTGGCCAAGCTCGTGGCAGATAGAGAACCGCTGCCTGGTGGAACGGACGCCCTCCTTTACGCTGATCACAGCCCGCCCGGCACATCCCACGATCCTGGCTTCACACCCGTCCAGCGGCCGTTTCACGATGTCGACTATACCGACGCTCCAAGCGACCGCACGAAGATCGATTTCGCACGGAAGCTCGACGGCTAGGGACTGAAGCAGTTGCTCGGCCGCCGAGGGCGGCGGCGTCATTCTCCGCCGCCCTCTTCCTCCAATTTCTTTAGCAACACCAAATCATCGGCCACACTGTTGATGTCAGCCTCGCTCTGCGAGGATCCATTCCGGGCCGCCATCGTCAGACCCTTGGCATCCCTGATATCCTGGACGGGACGCTGCGATGCCGGGCTGCGCTGTCCGAATCGGACGCCGTGGACTACTACGGACGCCTTCGCCGCAGCCATCCGTGCTTTCCCCGCCGCGCTTTTCGACAGTGCGCCAATGCGGGTGGCATCGGCTTCGAGATCAATGCCGTCTTCCGCCATCTCGGCCAACAACTCAGCCTCCGGCAACTCCAGCAGACGGTCAACCACGGCATCCTCAATGTTGCGCAGTTCTTCCAGATCCTTGCTCCCGCCGTTTTCGGTCATGGTTGCCTCCTCTGGAGCGCGTCTATTCGACGTGCAACTTTTCTGTATTTGGACGCGAATTCTCCGGGAACGAGTCCCGTCGTCTCCATCAACTTGGCGCCTTTTTGGCCGTCCAGCATTCCCAGCACTAGACCTTGTGCGTCCTCGTCGTCTTCGAACAAGTCGAGGAGTTGATCCCGTCTCGCTCGGAGTCTGGCCGATTCGGCTTCCCGGTCTTCGTTCGCGATTAGGACGTCCTCCGCGCTCGGTGTAGCGGCTCGAATCTCGAATAAGACTCCCTTAGCCGTGGTAAATCCCTGCGTATCGGCCGGACCTCCTTCACCAACGGACATCGCAGACACTTGCTTAGCAAGCCCGACCGACTTGCGCCGTCGATTGGCAATGCTCCTCATAGCCTCAGCCAGGAATTTGACGACATCAATGCCATCCCGCCATTTGCGGTCCAAGCTGAGTCCGCTGACGTATGCCTCCTGGTAGAGATCCTCCCAGGTCATGCCCGTGCTTCCCTGCAGCGCGCGGGCCACGGCACTTAGCCGGTTCTTATCGGGTCCCGACAAGGCCGCGACGGCCTGCTCGAAGTCCTTCGAGGTGTGCAGAGCCGGTTCCATGTCCTGTCCGGGTTCCCCGTTCATCGTCTGCAACCCCATGCTGGGCATCCATTCGGATTTGGACGCGACCAACTCTTTTTTTTCCAACTAATCTCGCCGCATACCGGACGTCCAAATTCGCAGTCGTCGCCTGCATAGGTCATTGAGGCCATTGACCTGCGAAGGGCACGGCGGCCGTGGCTAACATCGTCGCTCACGGTGAGTGCGATGTCACTCATGCGGTTCATGAAAGGAACAGCAGATGTCAAAAGTTTACAAGCCCGGCCAGCCAGCACCGGCATCCGCCATCTACAACACGGTGGGTCCGCGGGGTGGCAAAACCGGTGAGCAGGTCGTGTCCACGGCATCCAAGCCGTTGCCACCGACGCAGCGGCCCGGGCAGGGATACGTCGTGGCCAAGCCCGCCCACCACCAAGGCCACAAGTGATAATTCGGCCGCCCCGGGGAATGCCAAACGGCGTTCCCCGGGGCGGCCATTGAAAGAAGGATTCGAACGTGCCGTCATACAAAGTAGCCCACGTCATGGAACAAGGTCAGGACATGATCATCGTCCCCCTGGACGCCAGCTTCGGCAGGGAACCCTCAACGCAGCAACACCGGTTCATCGATGACCTGCAGCGCCGTGCCACCAGTGCAGGTTTACGGGGCAGGGTCGTTGCCGTCTGGAACGGTGGCTTCATCGCGCCGCGTCCATGGCACCCCTTCGTCCGGAGCCTGTCGCCCAGCGCGGTTCATGCCAACCTCAACCAAGAACTAAGTTGGTAGAAGCGAACGAAATCAACTCATGGATTGGTAATCCAACCGGCATCGCGCCGGTTATGGAAAGGAATGAAGATGGCCTTGTACAAAGTTCCAGCTTACGTAGGTCAAAGCTACGACGATGCGTTTGACGGTGAACATCGTCCGGGTACTCCAACCCCATTTTCTGGCATTTATAGATGCCTGGGATGTGGCCGAGAGGATGTATCCACGAATGGTCACCCGCTGCCGCCGCAGAACCACCATCAGCACACCATCGCGCAGGGTGCCATCAGGTGGCGTCTTGCTGTTTGGGCCGATCACAATCCGAAATAGTCGGCCCTGTTCGTCCTCGGGCGCCAGGACGTCAGCGAGCATGCCCAGCAGCGCGGTTTTGCCGCCGTTATGGCGGGCTTTTCGCTTTCCTCGGCCTTTTACCGCCCATCCAGCCATTCCAACACCACCCGCAGCGGCCTCGCCACTTGGACCATCCTACCCGCGGGCAGCATCAGCAGGCGCCATCGTCAGTCTGGCAGACGGCTGCCACTGACCCGGCGGCCACGGCATGCATCACCCCATCCGGATCCCGCAGGATCAGGAACCGGCCCACACGCTCGCCTTCCTCCAGTTCCAGGCCTCGCGGCGCCGCGAGGGACCCAATACTCATGGAGCAACCTCTTGCAGGACGTGGGCCGCCGTGATCGCCTCGGCCGTGACCAGACGCCACGTCACCCATAGCTGCCGCGCTGCAAACCGCGACCCTTGCACGCCCCCAGCAGGACGACACCTTCACGGTGATTGGCGCCGTCGATTACGGCCAAGAGCGCGTTCACAATCTGGATCTCGTAGTCGGCCTTCCGCCATGTCCAGCCGAACCCGTGCAAGCCCGTTGGCCGTGGTGACCGTCGCTCGCGAGCGCAGACGCTTGTCTACCAGCGCTTGGCAGATCTGGACGGGGCTGCGGCACGAGCGCGAGCTTGTCAGTCAGCAGCTAGGGCATCACCCACGCGCCGCTCATTGACGGGGCGGATGTGCCAGGCGTCGGGGAAGGCGGCAGCCATCCGGGTTCTATGCTCTTCCGTGGCGCGCCAGATGACGATCGCCGATGCGAAAGGCGCGGGCTGGCCGCCTTTGCCGAACGACAACCGTCCCCGAAGCATCCATACATCCGCACGGCCAGCGATGTGGTTGTGCCACCAGCCGGTATCGGAGCGGGCCGGAACCAGCGCGAAAATCACGCCCGCTCGTCCCGAGGTTGCCTCCTGATCTGCGCGGGCTACCCAGGACACCAGGCCTCGACCGTAAGGCGGGTTGAGGAACACGGATGACGCCTTCCAGGGAAGGGCGAGACCATCATCGCCCAGCACGTAGCGCAGCCTGGCCTTTACGGGCGCCTTGGGGCCTCTTCGCACGGGTGAGCAGGGGTCCAGTCCGAATATCCCGCCTACGACAACATAGAGGCGCTCCAGGATGTCTCTGGGCGTGGTCCACCCATCGTGGGCGCTTGAGACGGCCGTAGCTGTCCAGTAGCCCTTGGAAGCTCCCAGGGGGGCCAAGTGCAGTGTGGTACCGAGAGCCGCCGCCACCCTGATCACCGTCGCAAGATGGGTTCCGATGCCGTTCTCCATCCCGGCGAGCGTAGTGGGACTAATCTGGGCCAAGTCCGCTACGGTTCGACGACTCAGCCCGCGCCGTTTACGGAGCATTGCCAACCGGATTTGGAGGGATTCGCCGGGCGGGAGGGACCGGCTGTCGATGGTCAATCCCAGTTCCAGGGCGAGTGCCACGAAGGTGGAGAGCAATCCTTGGCCGCGCTCGGATTGGCGTAGCGCCGGGATCGAAGCCTCAACCGTGGCGGCCAGGGATTGCTGGGTGACCTTGGCCGATTTGCGGGCAGCGCGGAGTTCGGCACCGAGAATCGAATGCTTGCGAATCTGATGCACGAGGGGAGTGTGGAGGGTTCCGGAAGCGATGGAAACTAGAGCGGCGGAGGCCTCGCAGCAATTCATCCTCACTGCACCAGTTTCTATCGCAAATTCAGGAGAGCACTCAGCCCCGACGCGTCAGGTTCTTACACTTTTAGCGGCCTGATCAGTTTCGAATTCGAACCTCTTAATCGAACCGCGACGCTAGCCTGATCAGGATGGGTATAATGTTGCCGACTTCGGCGGTAATCCATGCAGCCATTTCCTCGGCCATCTTTCCGGGATCATGGTCGAACTCGTGGATGGGCTTGCCGATGATTACAAGTCCTCCTTCCTCGTCCCTTGACCAGCCCTTGTGAAGCTCTCCTTTCTTGATTTCGGACACCGGAATGTCCGGTTGCTTTCCTTCCGTCATCGCCGTCACGAACGCATGCGGGACTGATGGCGTCCCAGGCGTGCAATTCGCCCACCAGTCTTCCTGATCGGTCGGAAACCTTATGCCCCATCCGACGTGCCAAGAGTTTCTTACGCTCTTTGGTTTCGCAAGATAGAACCAGGACCAAATCGCAGCCGGTTCGCTGAAGTATGTTAGTGACCGTATCCGGGTAACTGCGGGTTCAAGCGGCTTCCTTACCGAATTTACGCTTTCATCAATCAATGCAAAGAGGTTCTCCATCCTCTGAGCGCTCTCCGTGAAAATTTGGGCCTTGGCCAGGTCTTGCAGTGTCGCGTAATCAGATGACATTGACTTCTCTTCCAGGAATTTGGCGAACTCGCCCATGAGGAGATTTTCATGTTTACCATTACCGGCGGGGTCTGACGCTATGTTGCGCGCCCACTTCCACACTGATCTCCAGCGGCAGATGGATACCGTATCGACGCCATAAGTGCCTGAGCCGAAATCGTCGGGTGCCTTGCAGAAGTGGGTCAGCAAAACCAAGCATACCGGCCAGGGTGAAAGATCCGCTGACTTCGCAAGCCATCGGCCGTAAGTCCGCAACTGATTTCCGTCAACTATGACGACCTCAGTGGCTGGGTCTTCATCCGTGATTTCGTCGTCGGAGCCGTGCTTGCGCACGAGCGCCCCAATCTTGTTTTCGACGATCACCCGAGGGTGACCGTCAATCACTAACAGGATGTCGAGACGACCGCCTGGAATTCCTCTCTGAGTTTCCCAGCCAAGCCGTGCGTCGGGCGTTTCCTGGGCACAGGTCCGCCATTTCTCAGCGCCTAGGACGCCTTCTAGAAGGACTTCGGCGACAAACGACATCTGCTCCGCAAACGACAGTCGCCTGAGAAGGTCAACCAACGCTTCGGACAGGAAATCTTCAAGGGGGCGCCTGTTCGGACGTGGGCGGTAATCGAAGAGGGAACTGTAGACCGACATTCAGGACGGCATTTCTTTTGCTGTGACCACATCCGTGAGTGCAACAGCGGGTTCGTATCCTGCATTCATAACCTCGGCAGTGGCCGAGGGCGTGAGAACTTTCACCGGCGCGTCCGAAGTGACGACCTTCGGAGGATGATAGCCCTCGTGCGTCCAGTGATGCAGGTCTCCGTGCCACAGCGGGATGGGCTGCTCGGGCGCGTCGGCAAGGGCAACGAAAACGCCGTCCGGGAGCTCTCGCAGGGAGGCCTCCGTCCCAATGGGGCGCCCCTTGGCCACTCGGTGTAGTTCCCCGTAGCCGCAATCGTTCGAGGGATGGCCTGGAACGATTGCTCGCAAGTCATCCATACCCGATGGGTCCAACGACGGTTGCGGACGTGCCCTCGGTCGTCATGGAGGATGCCGCGGTTGCCCATGAGAGTCCCGCGAGCGGAGGTCGCCTCGTTTTCTCCAAAGGGGTGACGCGGTTTCGGCGATGTTGTGTCAGCTTGGTCATCCAGAATTGCTATGCCGCTGGAAGCGAAGCGCTCGCCACCACAACAAAACCCAACATGGAACAACTCGTAGAATTGATGGTGGCAGCCCATCGCCTTCAATGAAGGCTTCTCTGAGCGCCTTTGCAAAGTGAAGTACATAGTCCGTAATTACTCGCTCCGGAACTTGTCGCCCGTGCTCAAGCGCCTCCCACACGACTGCACGCCAAACCGCAACGACAGCATTTCGTCCAGCAATTGATAATACACGACCCGCAGCATTGGTCGGACCGCCACGGCGATGATACGCGTCTTCAATGAGAAAACGACTCAGTCCAAGTCGTTGATGTTCGTTCTTTATTGCGAAACCATTATGAGCATACGCACCCGCGACATGCCATTTGCCCTCAGCTTTACGGAAGACGAGAAGCGAAACTGCCGGATCGGCAGGGTTCGGACCAATGCCATATTCCCGCTCCCTGAGGTGACGGCCGCCCCGACGGCAGGTAAATAGGCAGAACGAGATCGGAGGTTCTAAAGAAACGTTCTGCCGTTCGATCTCACGTTCCACGTGTCGGAACATGGAGTCTGCAAACTCCCTCTGCTCCTTGCTTACTCGCCCAGGACCGAGAAATTCAGCCAGACTGATTTGCCATATTTCATTCACGTGCTGGGTCTAAAGTCGTGGTTGAGGGATTGGCCGTTTGCCCGAATTGGCCGATGGCATGCGTCCGAAGGTAGCCGACTACGTCCCTGAACAGCCTGGAACCGGTTTCTACCTGGTTCGTTTCGCCGTCCGCCGAACGCCACAAGTCCGGAACCATGAACTCCGGCGGCATTCTTCCGTCGATGTGGGCGATGGCGCCGACTGCCCACTTCTGATGTCCGGAATGGTCTTGGCAGGGAAGGTTGGCTTCCAGATACCGCACGAGGGCCTGCCTGCACTCTCCGCTACCGAGCAGGCCAAGGGCCATGCAGTAACCTTGGTCCGCGTAGTTCCCGTTCGAAGCGGCGAGACGGCGAGCGATTGGCGCGGCGAAGCGCATCCGGCCGTCCATCCCGGCAAACCACGCCGCGGTAAGGCGAGTGCGCCAGTTCTCGTCCCGAAACAAACGGCGTAACTGTCCATCGGTGATGGCCTGCACGGCCAACGCAAGGTGAGCCGGGAGGAACGACTCAGCGTCGGGATCTTCCCGGAGAAAATTGCCATTCAGCAATTTCGAGTAGAACGGCCGCACGAATAACTCCAAGAGCCCGCCGTACTCGACCGCATTGTTTGCAGCTTTGGCCCCATCCCGGCTTTCCATCATGGGTTTCGAGAACGTCCCGGCAAGCCGGAGAGGTCGGTCAGCGTGCTCACCAGCCTTCGCCAAGCTTCTTGGCGATGTCGCGACGGGAGAGGACCTCCCGGCAGGTCTGCCAACCCTTCTGCCACTCGCGTTCCGCGTTGGACATCGTGACGCCGGTCGCGGTGTTCCCCCACCGTGCATCGAAGGCGTTCGCCCGCTGGCGACCCGTGACGAACTTCTTCAACTCCTTGTCGAGACCCTGGGCGTCGTCGATCCAGTCGTCGGACAGTGTGTCCGGCAACTGCCCGAAGATGTCGAACTTGTCCTTCATGCGCTCGGAGATCTTGTCGTAGACGTCCTCGTCGCGGCTGCCCTCGTAGACGAGGTTCAGCATGTCGACGCCGTCCCTCAGTTGGCCGAACCGCTTGATCCGACCGATGCGCTGTTCCAAGCGGGAGGGGTTCCACGGCAGGTCGACGTTGATCAGGGTGCCGAGGGTTTGCAGGTTCAGGCCTTCGCAAGCGGCGTCCGTGGCAATGACCAGACGGACAGACCGATCCCGGACGGCCGTCTTGATGGCATCCCGCTCGACGGCGTTGAAGCGGCCGTTCCGGTGGACCCCCGACTTCCCGGCGCCTGCATAAAGCGCGATCGGTTCGTCCGGAAGATCGTTCGCCAACCGGGCGGCGATCCATTTGGCGGTATCGAAGTACTGGCTGAAAACGATGCAGCCGAGCGTCAGCCAATCCCGGTCCCGTAGGTAGTGGCGGAGAACCAGGAACTTGGGATCTTCCGCCTCGGCCACTGAAGCTTCGAGGAGGGAGGTCAGCCGCCTTAGCGCATCCGTCTCAGCCGGGGACGGCTCTTCGACGGTCTGCAACACCGACACGGCATCATCGTCTTCCTCATCGCCGAGCGCGGCCAACAGGGTCTCCCGCCCGTCCGGTCCCTTTCCAAGTGCTCTGGCAGTTCCCAGGCCTGCCGTCGTGGAAGAGCATATGCGTTGAAGCAATAGGCTGCGCATGAACCCGGCACCCTTGTTGCGGGCCATCAGCGCTTTGGTGAACTCCTCCGCCACCTCGAACGCCTCTCGCAGCGTGTGCGAGGTTTCAACGGCCCTCCCGGTAGCCCCGAAGTACAACCGCGACCGTCGGTCCGGTTCGGCTTCGCGGGGATGAATCTCGACCGCCACCGGCTTCATCAATCCGGCTTCCTCAAGCGCCTTGCGGCGACGGAGGACGACGTGTCTGACGACGGGGTTGTGCCGTTGCAGGAAGCCCATCCCGCCTTGGTCTTGCTGGATGAGGTCGCGTAGCTCGTCCCGAGTGAGGATGTCGTCCAGTTCGGTGTAGGACTTGGCGGTCGAGTAGTCGTTGGAGGTCATCGACAAGTCGGAGCGTGCATGATCGAAGACGGCGTGCTCGCTGCCTGGCGGGATGGGGTTGTTGAGCCATTGCCATGCGTCAGCCTCCTCCCGCGGCTTTTCCTTGCCGCTTACCAGTTCGAGAGACCGGGAGGGCGCATTGCGCCAGTAGCTCATCTGGTTACCCAGCACGTGGTCCGCGCCGCTGGCGAGAATCTGCATGAGATCCCAGAGATCCAAGGGATCCGTTTGGATGGGTGTCGCCGTGCCCAGCAGAACGTGCCTGGCACGATGCGAGATCTCCAGCATGAACGACATCAGGCGGTTCGGCTTCCGGTCGTCGCTGCCGCGCTCCACCGCTCCGCGTGCCCGATGCGCCTCATCGAGGACCACCACGCCATAGGTTGCCTCCCCTTTGCCGGTCCGCTTCTCCAGGAGTGCTTTGCGTTCCTCGGACAGCCGCATGAGCAAGCCGGTGGAGACCACGGCAACACGGAAGGGGCACCTGACGATGTCGGCTGGACCATTGGCGCGGATGATATGGCCGAGGTGATCGACCCATACCTTTCGCGCTGACCACCAGCGGGCGGAGGGCACCCCGAGCCGATCCCAGAGTTCCACCTGCCATTGCTGGGTTAGCGTGGAGGGGACGAGGATCAGCGCCGGTCCGTCGCCCATCAGAGCCGTCAGGAGGGCGGCCGTTGCCAATGACAGCGTCTTTCCGACGCCAACCTCATCGGCCAGCAATAGCCGGGCCTTTCCGTAGACTTCGCGATGCCTAAGGAACTCGGCCACGTAGGACTTCTGCCAGGGCTGCAACCCTTCCCCGGCGCGAGAGATCGGAGACTCCGCCAGTGCGGCGCGCGGCAGGTCAGTCGCGGTGCCGAGTGACCAAGCCGGGCAATCTTCCAGCCTAATCTCGATGCGGTCGGCGCAGCGTTCGACTTCCTGAATCACGGCGTCCGGCAGATCGACGGCCTTCTTCCAGAGGAAGTCGAACTCGTCTTGGGTCCAGGCAATACCCTCGGCGCTCTCGTCCTCCCAGAGCAGTTCGTAGTGGTCCTGCCAAGCGTCCCTGGTCTCGTTGACGGACCCCATGAAGCAGGTCTGTCGCCCGTCGGCGAGGGTGATGATCCCGGCTTTCCCGTGCAGCAGCGGCGCGGTCACCCGGTCGATGACCTTGATTTGGACTTTCGGGGCACCGTTGGCGTCGCGAGCCTGGAGCATTTGCTTCAGGCGGGCGTATCGGTCGCCCTTGAGCAACGTGTCCATCTCGATGGACGTGCCGTCGGCACTGTCCTGCCACCAGCGTTGAAGCATGGCGCTCGCCCGAGCCTCCTTCGATGCGCGGAGATCCTCGGGGTTGAGGTCGGAGTTGCAAACCACGCGGACTCGCCCGACGGATTGTAGCTCCTCGGAGGCGACTTCGAAGATCGAGGAGCGGAAATACCCCGCAATGCGATCGTATTGTTGAGCGCCCCGCAGACGATCGCGGAGGAACGCGTGGTCCAGCCGGACAATCCGGGACGAAAAACGCCGGATTCCGAAACCGGAACTGCGGTCACGGGAAGCATTCGTCGGAGCCGTGGTCATTTGGACCTTGTCGGCGTTTTGCTCGCGCGCCGGGGTGGAGAACGGACCTCGACCGTGACCTCGTGCACACGGCCTCTCGTGAACTGCTGCTGAACCTTGCCTGGGAACACAACTGATCTAGTCGGGGACGGCGAGATGCGGCCTGCTGCGTTCATTGCGGCCCGGTTCTTTCGATCGGCGGCCAGGGCCGCCTTCTTCTTGCGAAGTTGGCATTTAGCATGGCCTTCTCAATCTTGTTCAGGGCTAGCCCAACCGTTCGGTGCGTATCAGCGCGGCGAGGGTTCTGGCAGCGCTGGCTTCACCGGGATGCTGGCGGTTGAGGGTCCTGCCCAGCCATTCTGCAACTACCATAGCCAATTGGCGCTGGCCTGCCCATGAAATCAAATTGTCCCGCAGACCAGACACGGCACGCTGGCCCGATACCTCATGGTCATCCTCGCGCTCGGCGGCGATCCTGAGTTCGTTCACTGAGTATAGAACCGGGCGCAGCAACCCGCCAGCGAAGGGATGCCCGGTCATCATGGCGCGCTTGAAGTCAGCCGCGCTTTTCAAACGAGCTTTGTTGGGCGTCTGGTCGGCCATGAGTCCATCCCAGCCTTCAGCACGGTAGGCTTTGGCGAAATTCTGGTAGTCGTCGAGTTTCCCCGCTCGTTGACCGGCAGGGAAGTTGGCTTCAGCCTCGGTCATCTTCAGCCAGAACCGCTCTGTTGGTGACAAGCGCTCCCAAAGGGAACCTTCAATCCCGATAGGTCGCATCATCTCCGTCGCAGTTTGGACAGCTAGGCCAATCATCTCCTCAACGATCCCAACCTGCCCTTTGACGCGGGGGCGAAGTGCCTCGCGCGTCATGTCTACACCCTCAATGTGGGTGTATCCGGTCAACACCTCCAAAGCGGCCGCATACCCGGCCATTTGCATATCTGCATCGCTAAACGGGTTTTCACTGCGCTGATGGGCTTTTGCGCTCTGGTTCAGGCCCGTAAGCAATGCCACCTGTTTCTCCACCGCTCCCCGAACTTCCAGCACAATCTCGTCTTTGTAAGCGCGCTCATCCCCACGACGTTTTCGTAGAACCAGAAGGACGGTGCCCTGGACGTAACCTCCCTTCTTCAGTTCGCTGGTTGTCTCGGTCGAGACGTACCAAGCCGCAGTGACTCGCAATCCGGCACCCCAGACGATCCCGGCCATGTCTGCCCAGACGCCCGCGTCCTGGTGCGTGAACATGCAGACCTGTAGGCCGTTGTCCGGCATGCGCTCAGCCATGGCCCGAAAGGCGTCAACCATGTCGGATCGGAACTTCTCCCCCTTGCCTTGAATTGCCAGGGGCCGACGACTGTCCCACGTCCAGCGATCAAAAGGTGGCGGTGGGTCTTTCCGTAACCACGAGATGAAAAACTCTGTAATCTCGTGGTAGTGAACTGCATCTGCATAGGGTGGATCTGTAATAAAGATATCTGCGGTCTCACGCATTTCACTCACTGGACCTGTCGAAATCTCGGTCACCGCGCCAACTCCATAGGCTGGCTGATTGCGCATAGGCCATGGCGTAGAGGATGACGAACGAACTGCCCAATTGAAACCAGTCTTCAAAGCTTGGCTGTCGAAGGTTGCAATGGCACCTCCATCCCCGCCTGATTGCGAAACTTTCCACCGGCAGCCCTTCGAACTGTTGTCGAGGTAGCGGGCTATTGCTAAAGCGCCGTCGGGAGTTTTACCCCAGGCCCGCCCTATGATCTGGGCCGTTAGAATGGCCCTAGGAACGAAAAGCTGATGCCAAAACTTCCAGCCATTTGTCCTGATAGGGCCTTCGGTTTCCTTGCCTGTCTCAATCTCCATATCGGAGACAAAGCCTTCAGCCTGCCAGCGGAGTAAATTCTCTTGCACGAGGTGCCTGATACGATCCTCCACCTCAACATCGCGCTTCGTGGGAGCAGCGAAGAATGTCTCAAGACGACGCTTCCCGGTCGATTCAGTTTGGTTGGAGGATCTCGTCCATTGAATTGCGTACAAGCGTTCTTGCCATAGATCTCCGTCCGACCAGGCGCCGGGACTCGTGCCCGAAACCACCGGTTTCGCATCGGGGATCCACCTATACGGACGCGGCATGACGTCTTCCTTCCCCCATCGACGGAGCAGGTTCAGGACAGAGCCATCGGGCTGTTGACTGCCTTCTCCGTCGCCGCGGATCCGAGCGATCGACACTCTGAATTCCTCTTCTTCGCCTCCCGCTATCACCGCAAGACGGTAGACGAGCGCGCCATCGCGAACGGTCCCTTTGGCGGCCTCCTGCATTACCGCTTGGTCAACACCCTCATCAAGTTCTAGGTCGAAGCGCTTCTTGGCATGGTTGGGGAGTAGTCTGACCACACACCTCCGAGTCTCGCTGATGACTAACGAAGGAATCGCGGGGATTAACCATCCCGTCTGAGGATCCAGAGCCTCCAGGCAATACAAGTATGCCTTGGCCTGATTGCCCAACTCATCATGCTCAATCCCGAGATCCTCGATCTCCAAAGCCACTTTTTGCTCAACGCTGACTTGGCGTTTACGTAGCATCTCTTTCGCAGTGCTGTCGGCACCTACAATATTTAATGCGCCCCAAGTCAACATGGCAGCAATCGGATTAAGATCCCTCGCGACGATTCCACACCCCAGTCGGGTCGCCTCGAACGGAATGCTGCCTCCGCCGCAAAAAGGATCCCCAACGATAGTACGATGCCCAAAGCGAGCAATGCCGAGTTGCAGAACGAGTTCCTGAAGGGTTGAAGCCGTCGTACCCAGCTTCTGGTTCGCCCTCGGCAAAACTCCGGCATACAATGGATCATCTGCTCTCTGTATTACCTCTACCTTCTCTACGCGCTCGCTGATGCCGACCTGCTCTGCAAACGGAAGTGCCGAGAAGGCCCGCAGTCGCAACTCGTCTCGCGCCGCCTCTAAGCGCTCTCGCTCCTGTATCCGCTCTTCCCTGGAAGATAGATGGCCCAATTCGATCTTGCGCCATTTTCCCCTTACGACGGCATCGGTGGATTTTTCGGAATTGACTTGGGTGGAGGCAAGTTCTCGCCCCCCTAACTCAATGTGCTGCACCCAATCGTCCACGGCTACGACAGGTGATGTGGCCACCATCCCGGCCGTCACATCGGGCGATCTGCGGATCAGTCCCTGAAGGTCCATGCGCATCAAAGCTTCGAAGAGTTCAAGATCACCTTCAGGATCATCCGTCGCGGGCAACAAACTAGCCAGCACGCAGGCCCGCACCAGAACCAGCGGTTTACGTCCCTTCCAGTATGCACCGAGCGCAGTTAGCGTTTGCCCAGCAACTGCCTTCCGCTCCTTCTGCGCCTCAATGCCGACCTTTTGCGCCGGAAAAACCCGCTCGATCAATGAAGGCGCATCTTTAAGGGAGAACGGCGCCAAACCCCGGTTTGGCGGATTGACTTCACTCACATCGTCCATTGGCATGGCTCAGTGTTTCCCCGGAGGCACGTCGAATAGAGGCAATGCCGCCTGGGGCTTGGAGGGGGGCGGGATTGGCGTCCGGTTCTCCGCCGGTCCGCCCGACAGGAGAAGCGCTGCGCCTAGCATCACCCGATCAGATGCCCGGCCTTGAAGCCAGCCCGCGAACCACCAACGCTCCTCGGGACGAAGTGAGGCCCAACTCGCTCCTATAGCTGCGACGTCTGCGTTGTCGGCGGCACCGGTCGCGCACGCGAGCAGGACCAGTTCCTGACCCAACATGCGTTCAATCTTAGTCGTACCCGGTTTCCACGCGCCCGTCGGGAGGCCGAGGGCACGAAGCCGTTCGTTGAACTCCCGCCGCGCGAGATCGGCGATCGCGTTCCAGCGGGCACGGGGGAGCACGCAGCGCACGGCTTCGTCGCCCTGGCCCGCCGAATGGCCGCCGACGCCGAAATCCTCGACGATGCGGACCTCTCCACCTCGGACTTCAGGTATCGTCACCCGGAAATGATGGGGCCAGTCTGTACGCGGGCAGCCAAATCCCTCGACATCGGGGCGCCGGGTCCGAGCGACCGACTTAGAACGGATGGGTGCCGTCCGTTCCGGGTTCTGTTCGACGGCGGCAATGCGGGCCACCCTAGGCGACTCCGTCTTGGGTGATAGCTTGACGGGGATCGCCGATGTCGATCTTGGTCGCCTCTAGGAAAGCGATGAGGTCCGCCCCGGTTGAGAACCGGATGCTCTTGAGGCTCATGGTGGCCGGAGTTTCCTCGACCATCAGCGCAGTTCTCGCCGCGGTCAGCAAAGCCTTTAGGCTCGCGCCCGAAACTGACGTGTCGCTTCCCAGGACCATGGTTATGGCTTTATCGCCTTCACCTACGGACAAACGCTTGCCGACGGTGGTAGCGGACGCCGCTTGAAGTGCATCCAAGGCGTCGTAGGTTCCCTTGGTCGCGGTCCAGGCCAATGACGCGGAGGTAAGTTGAGCCGGTTTGCGCTCGTCCACGTGTTCGCGCACGGTCGGAGTGCGGTCTTCCCCGGCGAAACCGTCACCCTTGGTGCGTTCGAACGACGATCGCCGGTCGAAGCGCTTCGTTTCCTCGGCCTCCATGTCGCCGTCGACCGCGAGAACCCGGACCAGGATGTCCTGGTCGGAGGGGATGGAGAAAGGGGCGTCGTAGCTCGAACCGCCTTGACGGGGCGATGACGCGTCCGTCGTGTAACGCACTGATGCGACATCCGGCTTGACGACGATATGGACGTCCCGTCCGTCAACCGATGGCGTCTCCTCGAATAGGATCGAGATGGTGTTCCGCCAGATGGTGGGATCGCCAGTGGGCGAAGCCTTCGTTGGATCCACGGCGAGGAATGCCAGTCGCAGTTCCCTCGTCTTGAACCTGAGTTCGGCCAACTCATCCGATGCTTCGGACACGACCGTGCCCGACTCCCAGTGGATCTTGGGAGACGGCCCGGCGTCGAGTGCCTGGACCGAGATGGTGGCTTCTCCCGTCAAAGGATCGAGGCTCTCCGTGCTGACGGAGATCCTCGTCTTGTCCGGCTCGAAAGGGCCTTTGACCAGCTTGTCGTCACGGACTCTCCAGCTATCCCTTACCAGAGCGTGCTTCCGCAGGGCGTCTAGCCCGCCGGGCGGCAGGAACGGAAAGCGCCCGACCTCGCGGCTCCGAGCCTGAAGGTCGGACCATGAAAGGCGCTTATCGCTGCCCCACAATTGGTCATTGGCGCGGACGAGCAGGGTGTCTAATACCTTTTCGTCGCCCTCGACTTGAACGTAGAGCTTGCCGACGCCGACCAGAGCCTCTTCCACGGCCGCTTCGCCTTGGAGTTGCGGCTTCTGACCCACCTCCCGAGCGGAACGGAGACTTAGCTTGGTGGGAACCAGTCGGACGGCCTTGGTGGCCGGGTCATATGCCGGATACCAGACCTGGTTGAAGGTAGCCTCGATTGTGCTGGTCAAATCGAACTCGGCCGTGGCGCCCTTCTTCTCGACTTCGCCGTGGTTGGGGTGATCCACCGACAGTGTCGAGAGCACCTTCTTGCATGCGTAGATCCGGCGGATGCACTTTTCGATGTTTGCAAACTCGGTTGCGGACCCGTTGACGATTACGAAGTTGTTCTTGTTCTGCTGATGCATGAACAGTTCGTTGGCAAACTTCGGAGGAACGTCGCTATCTGGATTGATGACGATCAGACGGCGTTCGCGTCCGAGTTCGTTGGCAATGCGACCGACTTCCGGCAGAGCCATGACCGACTGATAGGCCCGCTTCGTCGTAGGGGAGAACGCGTCGGCAAGGCGGGCCTCGATCTCGGCGTCTATTTTGTTCCCGGGAGCGTTAGTTGCCTCGCGGGCAAGCCGCTTCTCGATGGTCTCGTTCGGCGAGTAATAGAGCCTACCGTCACGTGGGTCGCGGTGGAGGTGGTATCCCGTCTCCAGCTTGGCGATGGCGGTTTCAAATTCGGAAGCCAAGCGACCCGGCGCCACCAGGTATTCGACAACCTGCTTAGCCGGGAGACCGATCTTATCGTCCACGTCCGGCTTTAGGGACGCTGCCAAGATCACGTTGGCTGCCTGGGTTCCGGCGTCCGAGCCGAGTTGGCGGTCAACGGTTTCGGCCACCGCTTGGCCGCCCTGGGCGATGTCTTCCGTGATCGCAGGGAGCAACTCAGCAAAAGGCAGATCGGACGTCCGCATCTCCGGCTGGTTCAGGTCCATGTGCTGAACGCCGATCAAGTGGACCGTATTCGTCCTCTCCGGGAGCCAAACGCATCGGACGATTGCCTGCATCAGGGATAGAAGGCCGCGCGTTTTGCGGAAGCGTTCGTTGTTCTGGAAGAGGGAGATCACCTCTCGCAGGCTCGGCTGGAACGGATGGCAGCGGCGGATGTCGTCCGCGTACTGCTCCGGCGTGCGGGCGACCGTTTTGGACCGGACAGCCTCATCCATGGCTGCGGCATAAGCTTGGGCCACCTCTTCGACTTGGTCCGGGGTGGCCAGCTTGGCAAAAATCCTCCGCTTGAGGATGTCGAAGATCTCGTCGTTGTTGACCGCGACCGGCTCGATTACCTTGGCGCCGCGTTTAGCTTCACCTTCGATGTTTCCGAAGGTTTGGAGCAGCGACCGGGACTCGTCGCCGTATGTGCCGGTAAGACTCGACCCGATGAGGATGCACCGTGGCAGCTTGCGGGCCGCCTCTCGGAGGTTGGCAAGGGCGTATTCGCCATGGGAGGCGAGGGTGCCTGAGGCGATCTGGACGGCGGCGGCCATGCGGAACCACGGCGCCATTTCGTCAATGAGAATGACCGTCGGCTCATTGCCGATTAACTCGATCCATGCCGCCTCGTCCGGCCCCTTTGGACCGTTCAGCCAGTGCTTGTTGAACGCAGTGTCCGCTTTGCCCAACTGGCGGGCGATCTCGCCCCAAAAGTAGTGATCGGGGTTGTTCCGGCCTGAGAAGGCCACGACGCGGGCGGCTCCAAACCCGGTTGGGACGTGCATCTTGGCCTCGTCCATGACTCGTTGACGGACGGTCGGGGACTTCGCAATCAGTGCGAAAGCCACCATCAAGTGGGTCTTACCGCCGCCCATGGCCTGGGCAAGCAGGAAGTCCGCCTGTTGGCTCCGTCCGTCCAGGCGCTCCAAGCCGGTCTGGAACAACACCCGCATACCTGCCGTGACGTGGTTCCGGGAGAAAAAGGCGTCCGCGTCCTCCTCGGCAGCCCGAACCGCAAGTGCAATGTCCTCGATGTCGGCCCGACCGTCCGGCTTCAAGACGTAATCGTGGGGAACGCAGCAGTCGCGAACGGTCAGGAGCATGGACGTTCCTTGATGGGTGGCCGGGAGCGGGCCACGGGTATCTAAGCCGGTCTGGGACCGGTTCTGGGATTCATGGTAGGTAAGTCTAGGGTATGTCAGGCGCCGTGGACCGCGAAGCGAAAACCGGGAGTCGAGCGAATCCCCAACTTCGATTTATCGCAGTCGCGCACTTTCATCACATTTACGTGATTAAAGGTATACGAGCGTGGAGACGAAAAGCCTTGGGTCGAGCTAGCGGATCACTGGCTCAGGCGGTTCTGTCGCATGACCCAGCGTCGTGACCATTCGGCGGAAGTTTGCGGTGATGCGGGAAGACGCCTCCCGAGCGTCCGTCTTCCAGGCTGCGCCACAAGCGAGGACGGCATCGCCGACTTCAGCAGGCTGGAGGGCACGACCCGCGCGGGTAGCGAACGGACCGTCGGTCTCAGTCAGAACGCGGTCCGGCGGCATCGCAGCCAACAATTCGGCGCCCTTGCGTCCTTGCACCATCGCGGGTCCGACCGAAAACCAGCATCCCATGTCCGTAGCCCGCCGAAGCTGCGTCTTCGTCCCACTGAACCAATGCAGAACCGGGGTGCCCGCATTCGGATGGCGCGACAAACCGTCCATGACTTCGTCTGCGGCCCCCCGGCTGTGAATGGTCAGGATGCGTCCTCCCGCCTTGGCGGATGCCTTGAGCACGTGGTCGAAGCACTTGCTTTGGATTGCCGCGTGCTGCCGGTAATCAGCCGACCCGTCGAGGCCGATCTCCCCGACGTATTTCGTCTCGGGCAGTAGGCCCTCGAACAGCGCAAGTTCGCGATGGCGTTCGTGGGCCACCTGAGGATGAAGACCGAGGGCGGTCCGTATGCGCGCGTGCCCTTGGCTCAAGGCCAGGGTTCCACGCCATGCCTTGGGGGTCGTGGTGACGGACAGCACGAATGCGCCACCCGCTCCACAAGTAGCGGCTGTCTCCTGCGGCGATGGGTAAAGGTCAAGATGGCAGTGAAAGTCGATCAAACTGGAATGCTGTTCGCCAGGAAGAAGTCCCTGGCTTCGATCAGGCCACGTTCCACCACCGACTGCAACGCCGCCCGTTCACCAGGGTCAGGAGGCAGTGGTCCAGACGCGCCAACGCGGCTGGCCAGCTTACGCGGTTCCTCCAGCCAAGCGACGCCGCCCGACAGGGCGAGAATATCGGCCCGCTGTGCCTCATCGTTCAAAGCGGTCAGCAATACCGGGTTACGATAGGGAGGAGTGGTCGGGTCCGGCATGCCCGCCGAGTGGAAAGACAGGCGCCTGATCAGGCAAGGCACGCATCGGCCGCACTGCTTGTGGCTTCGCTTCCACTTACCGCAGGAAACCGTTCTTGCCGCCACTTTTGCCAGGGCGACGGGATCGCTGCAGTTGCGGAGCATCTCTCCCTTGGTGCTGTGACCGTACGGATTGTCGATGTCCACTCCGAGTTGAAGCCCATCGAAGATCTGCTGCATGAGAGCGAGATAATGCGGGTGAGTGGTGCGTGTGCTGAGCGACCCTACCCGGCGAATGCTCAGCGGCGCATTAATGGCGATGAAGCCGTTCTCCGGGACGATGAGCGGAATACGTTCGAGTTTGGTTGCCACTTGAACCGCCGATGCAGTCAGCGCGGCCATGGCCAGAAAGTCGAAGCTGCGGCCCCTCATGGTGGTGTCGGAAGAGGACTTCTTCCAGCGTGGATGCGCGACGCACGAGAAGCGAGGCAGTCCGCTCAGGATCGCATTCTGGATTTCCTCCTGGCGAGCTTTGTCGCTCGGATAGGAGTGGCTCACCAGCACCGGAGACTTACCGGCCGCCGCCATGTCGATGACGCCGATGGCACTGTCGAGACCACCTGAAAAAAGACAGACCGAATCGGCCCTTCTCAGGTCCAGCACGTCTCCCCGCATTTGCGGTTCCGGCGGCAGTCGACCTCCAGAGCGGAACTCCACCTTCCACTGATCACCGGTTAGGAATCCGAGAGCAGCCTCCAGCGTTGAGGTTACCTGGGCAAAGGCGGCTGGCTCGGCCAAAGGGACGCTGACGTTCAAGACCCGTCCCCAGGCGACGTCCGACGACTTTTCCCGCGATACGAAGGTGTCGGCTGCCGTGACCGCCATGGCCACGCTCAGTAGGTCAAACGACCGCACGCTGGGCTTTACCCCGAGACGCCGCACGGCGTTTATCACCGGGCCACCTATCCTGGCATCGCCCGACATTTTGGGAGCGTCGAACATGGCGACACGGACAGTGGCAACATTGGCCACCGTCGGCGGAACCGCTCCGTAGCAGAACACATCAACCATCGTATCCCTCCCAAACACGCAGAACGGCGGCGACGCACTGGATTTGCAGCCTTTCGAGTTGGGGCTGGGTCATGCTCGTGATGCCCGCTTGCACCAGGGGCACCATGCTGCTCTCCACCACCGTCGAGACCGTGTCGCGCAACTGGTTCTCCCGGGCCATTTGCTCCGGCCCCGACGCCGCCTTGTCGAAAGAGTCCTTCCCTTCGGTCATGATTTGCTGGACGACGCAAGACTCGATGTAGTTGGTGATCATGTCGACGTAGGTCTGCTCGTCGAACCCTTGGAAATTTTCGACGTCGAACCCCGCTTTGCCGTCGAGGGCTTCTTCGAGGGCCTCGCGCAACGCCGCCTCGATCTTGTCGGCGTCGCCGTTTTGCGGAGTGAAAGCATGAACGATGGCGTCGATGACCGTTTGGAGCGGAGCGCCACGCAAAGCGGCCAGATCGACGCCAGCGCGTTCAAGCGCTTGCGAAAGGCCGCCGCCTCCCGCGCCGAACGCCCCGAACATGGCCGAACCGGCTCGGGCCATCGCGCCGAACCTTCTGGCTCCGGCCGTCGAGCCGCCGAGAGACGTCTGGGCGAAATGCTTTAGTGCAGCGTTGAGGTGATCGCCGGATCCAGTTCTGACGAACCGCCCGAGTTGTCCCCTGAATGCCTGGAACCGCGCCGTTTGGGGCTGCGGCAATGGATCCGGGCCACCGGCATCCGCCCAGTCGGGCACGAGTGGCTGCGGCGGCCCCGAGCCGGGGTGGGGTGCGGACGTGCCCATTAGCGGCTACCACCTGCGAGCGCCGCACCCGGTGCGAGTAGGGCATTCAGCCAGGGATGGAGTTTCTCGCCGGAAGCCTGGACTGCGAAGGCCCGAAGGATAGGTGCGCAGGAGGGCACCTGCTGGGCCAGAAGCTGCGCACCCGGCCATTTCTCCGGACGCGTGCTCCAATCGGTGTGACGTCGCATGTCGGAGACGAGAGCGTCCATGACATCTCTTGCTTCCTCGACCGGGAGCTTTTTCACCGCCTCAATCCCCGCTATGGAACTGCTCCTCTGAGCCGCCCCCAACACTTGCAGAGCTTCAGCCGCTGCGTCGGAAAGTCCGCGGCGACGGCCGACCAATGCCACCGTGTCCCTGCTCAGATGGAGCATCGGCCTGAGATCATGCCCGGCCAACGACGGCTCCAGCCCAATCCACTCTTGGAGGAACCGCACGCGTTCTTTGTCCTGCCACGGCAAGGGACACAGAGCGGCGAAAGCTTCCGGCGTGCTGGCGTTTTGGAGCTTCTCGAACAGATCGGGCCTACCATCGACCGCAGTCTGGATCACGGAGTAAAGATGGACGGCTGCTCCTTCTCCCATGCAACGTTCAAACAACGCCAGCTTGGCAATGAGGGTCTCCTCCACCGGCACGCGGCGGAGCTTCGCTATCTTCGCCCGAATGCGAACGGTGTTCAAAAGACGCTTGATGATTCTGGGATTGCCGTTGATGGCCGACGAATTCGCCAGCAGCGGGGCCATGCGGTCGGCCATGTCGAATGCGGCGGCAAGTTCCTGCGATGGCGTCGCCGAGAGCGCCTCCAGTGCCTTCCTGACTGACAGAGGCTCATCCGACCAAGCCTGTCGCAAGTTGGCGCCGAGCGTCTCCCTGAGCTTGGCGACCTGCTCCTCGTCGACGCCTGCGCTGGCGCTGGCGAATAGCAGAAACAAGTAGCTTCGGATTTCCTGCACGCCCAGGCGCGGCACGCGAACGGGGATCTGAATCAGCTTGTCCAGGTAGTCGGTGACCAAATGATCCATGGTCGCCGAACTGAAGTGCTTGGACACCGAATGCCGGATCATGTCCTCGTCGGCTGCCACGCAGAACGCCGTGTTGTTCATGAACAAGAAGAGCCGCAACGCTTCCAACGTGTGGATGGTCTGCGGGGGCAGGCAACGGTCGAGATTGTCGATGAAGACGATCAAAGTGGCCTTCATTTCCCCAAGCACCTTGCCGAATTCGGCGCGGAACGCGTCGATTTCCTGCGGCGGAGTGATGCTCTCCTCCGGCTTGAACAGGCCGTCGCTCGCCTTCTTCGCTTCCTCTCCGGCCTCCTTGAGATCCCTGACTTCATCCGGATCCCTCTCGCCCTGGGCGATGCGACTGGCCGCGATGGCCGCCTTGGAGATGAACCCGAAGGCGGGGAACCCCGCAAACGCGGCGGTGGCCTCCCCCATCAACCCTAGGAGGCGCATCTTGTCGACGCGCTTCAACAAGCCTGTCGTTTTCTCGAAGAGCGTCCTGTCCTTGTGCTTTGCTTCTTCGACCAGGCGTCTCGCGATAGCCTCCATGAGAGCCGCTCGCGCGTCGTCGTAGCCCTGGTAGAGCCAGGCGTCGAAACGGACGACGACGAACTTGCGGTCCGGCGTGTCCTCGGGGAGCTTGGCTTCTATCAGGTTCAGCATCGAAGACTTGCCCGTTCCCCAACCGCCGGAGACGCCGACGGATAGCGGGAGCATCTTGGGGTCGCTCAGCAGATCAGCGACGACTTCGGCAAGTTCGGAGTAGTTGAGGAAGTCCTGGCGGGTCTCGACGTCTGACCACATGCGGTGCGGCTCGTTCTTTCGGCCGACTCGGCGAGCCAGCGATACAAAAGGCTGTCAGCCATGATCGGGTTACGCAAGGAAAATGTTCGACAATTGTTCACGGTCGAATCCCCGCGAGCCTATGTCTGGCAGGACTAGGCGGGGTCGAGCGGTTCTGCATACACTCAGCGCCTGCTCACGCCCGCCCGTCCAACCACGCCAGCACCGTCTCCATCGGCCTGCTCACTTGGAGCATACGACCGCCGGGTAACATCATCAGGGTGCCGTCTTCGACCTGGCACATCGCTCCCACCGATCCGGCGACAACGGCGTACAGCGTCCCGTCCCGGTCCCTGAGGCTGAGGAACCATCCGACCCGCTGGCCTTCCTGGAGAACGTCTCGGCACGCCGATACCGATGCACTCATTGTTGCTCTCGCCACACGTAGGCTTGCCCTGCTTCGGCGGCGAGTGCTCACGCACGATGGCCTCCACTTCCGGCCCGTCGAGCACTCCCCGCTCCAGCAGCGTGATCGCTACGGCCTCGACGGCGCCGACATGCTCATGCACCATCCGTCGCACCCGCGTGTAGGTCAGGTTGAAGATGTCGGCGACCAGCCGCGCCATCCGCGGATTCGCGGCGAGGAACTCACTAAGGTCGGACCGTTCCGGCAAGGGCGACCTAGCCTACATTCTCCGGGAACACCTCATGAGGGGGGTGAACGCTGCGGAATTCAAAGACCGTGGAGAACCTGCGGCGCACGAAGCAAATGGTGATCAATTTTCCCTCGGTTGACTTGGTGTCCGCGGTCGATCGTTTGGCAAAGACCACGGGGACCATCGCCGTCCCACCGGACAAGCTGGCCCATGGCTTCCGCTACGAAAAGAGCAAGTTCGAGGTCGCGGGCCTCACTGAGGTCAAGTCGGAGACGATCGAACCGCCGCGGGTGCTGGAATGCTCGATTCAGCTAGAGGCCGTGCTGGTTGCGGAAAGGCCGTTGGACGAAGGGGGACCGCTCGAAGGATTCCTCACCACCTTCGAGATGTTCGTCCAGCGGATCCACATCGAAGAGTCGATTCTGATCGACGGCCACGAGAATCGCGTCGACCGGACAAATGGCGACCGCTTGTCCGCTGGAAGGTGAGCATCACCCGGTAGACCCAAAACCGTCACGGCTCGCCGTAACGGCCCGAGAGGTGGGCCGTCCCGGGTCTGGGAGCATTGTGCCTGCCGCTCTCCACAGTTCGACCTCAGGCCGTCGATGCCCGCGCGCCAGATCGCCGCCATGAACGACCGCAGCCCACCCACAGTTGAATCCGTCTTGTCGCCGTGTCCACCTCGCTTGGTGCGTCGGGAGCCGACGATCACGGATATCGAACGAGATCGTCGGCGGGCGATGATGGCAACGGCGGCGGCGCGGACGGCGGCGCACATTGCGGCGTTGCGGCTGGCGGACGTCGGCGACAAATGAAAAGGCGGCCCCTGGTACTTGGGGCCGCCTTTTTTGACTCCGGGGCTACCGGGAGGGATCCCTCCTTGGAAGGATTCCTCCTCGACAGCGTCTCTCAATCGGACAGAGGTGACAGGCCCGTTTTCCATGCTACTGTCAGCGCCATTTCTGCCTGGAGTGTTGCCGGTGGACGATACCGGATTCGAAACAACCGTCGCAAACTCTCCGTGGCGGCCGTTTCCGGTCGGGTAGGGTGCAAGTATGGGACGGCGGCAAACCTCGCCAGCGCGTGTTTGAGGCGAATTCCCCTTGGGAGGGTCGGCGATCTTGGCGAAGGAGGCGACCTACAAGGGCAAACTTTCAGCACAGCAGGCGGCGGGCGGCATCAATCGTGCGATCGCCAACGCGCGGCGGTTGACGGAGGACGCGGAGCTTTTGTTGGCGCATAGACGGTGGCCGTCGGCGGCATCGCTGGCCGTTCTAGCCTTGGAAGAGGTCGGCAAGCTGAGCGTCCTCTGGGCTGTGGCGATGGCGACTACGCCAGAGGAAATCACCGTCGCATGGAAGCGATATACGCATCATGCAGCGAAAGTGGGTATGCCGATCGGGATGAACCCGGATCGGGTGCCTCTCGTCGATGCGGAGGCGATGCAGGCGGCATTGGCTGGACACGCGGAGAGCGCCTGGAAGCTCGTTCATTTCCGCGAGGCAGGCTCCTACACTGATTGTCGCCCGCGAGATCCTGGCGAGGGTGGCGGCCCCAGTGGCAGACACCTACAGGTTCGATAGACGAGCCTCTCGCGCGCTTGGTGGTTTCATTCGCAGTGGACACGATGCGGACGCGGCCCGACATCACGGCGCGCGAGATCGAATTGGTGATCGAGCACCTGGCGTCCGTGATGGGCACGCCGGAGGCAATCGTGGGCTGGCAAAAATTCATGGCTGCAGGAAGGATGTAAGCGGTGCGTCGGCGACATCTGGCGGCTCGTGACCCGAGTATGATCGGGTTTGCGGATGGATGTGATGTCGCCGGACCTGGTCGCGGAAGCTGAGAGCGCTCGTACGAGTGATCACAGGAGCACTCGTAAGGCTCGCGTCGAGGTTCTGACCCGGGCTGAACCGAGGCGGTCGTGGACGGCCGACCAAAAGCGCCAGATCGTCGCCGAAAGCCTGGGGCCGGATTTGACCGCAACCGAGGTCGCCCGCAAATACCGGATCAGCTCCGGCCAGCTTTACACTTGGCGGCAGCAATTGGTGAGCCTGGCGGGCTCCGTGATCACCCGCGCGCCGATGCAGTTTGCTGCGGTTGAACTGGCGACAGCGGCATCGCCGTCGTTGCCGTCCCCGATGTCGCCTGAACCGCCGACCCCGGTTGCTCCTCCGTCGGCGGCCCATGCTGATGGCTTGATCGAGATCGTGCTGCCCTCCGGGGTGTCGTTGCGCGTCGACGCTCATGTCGACGGCCGTGCGCTGCGCCGGGTGCTGGGGGCACTCGAGGGTCGATGATCGCGTTGACGTCCGGGCTTCGGGTCTATTTGGCGTGCGGGATTACCGATATGCGCAAGGGCATGACGGGTTTGGCGATGTTGGTGCAGCAGGGGCTTTCTGCTGATCCTTTTGACGGCGCCGTTTTCGCCTTTCGGGGTCGCCGCGCTGGGCTCATCAAGCTGATCTGGCATGACGGGGTCGGTTTGTGCATGCTGACAAAACGGTTGGAGCAGGGCCAGTTCGTCTGGCCGTCTGCGACGTCGAGCGGTCGGATCGCGCTGTCGGCGCCCCAGTTGGCCGCCCTGCTCGACGGTTGCGAGTGGCGCGCGCCGGTGCCGGTGCGGCGGCCGGAACTGGCGGGCTAAAAAGTCGCCGATCCGCCTGAAATGCTGGCTGAAAATGCTGGCCGCGACGCGGCGGCGTCGGTCATCATCACCGTGTGCAGATCGATCTCTCCGCCCTGCCTGACGACGCCGCCACGCTGCAGCTGATGCTGCGGGCGGTGGTGCTCCAGCAGGGCGAGCTCGCCGCCGAGAACGACAAGCTGCGGCTGCTGATCCAGCGCCTCACCCGCCATCAGTTCGGCCGCCGATCGGAGCAACTGACGCCCGACCAGCTGCAGCTCGCTTTGGAGGAGCTGGAGCAGACCATCGCCGCCAATCAGGCCGGCCAGGACGCCGCAGCCGCTGCTGCAGGCCTGACGCGCAAGCCGCGCACCGAGGCGCCGGCCCGCAACCACGGCGCCCTGCCGGCACATTTGCCGCGCTACGAGGTGGTGATCGACGTCGAGGACCGGGTCTGCCCGTGCTGCGGCCACGCCCTGCACCCCATCGGCGCGCTAACGACCGAGCAACTCGACATGGTGCCGTCCCAACTACGCGTGCGAGTGACCCGGCGGCCGCGCTACGCCTGCCATGGCTGCGAGAGTGCCGTCGTCGTTGCCCCCGCGCCCGACCGGCCCGTTGACGGCGGCATGCCGACAGAGGCGCTGATCGCCCACGTGGTGGTCAGCAAGTTCGCGGACTCACTGCCGCTGTATCGCCAGGTGCAGATGCTGGAACGACAGGGCATCAAGCTGGACCGCTCGACGCTGGCGAACTGGGTCGGACGCGCGTGCTGGTGGCTGACGCCGCTCTATGAGCTGTTGCTCGGCACGGTGCTGGCGGCGCCAAAGGTGTTCGCCGACGACACGACGTTGCCGGTGCTCGACCCCGGTCGGGGGCGGACCAAGACCGGACGGCTGTGGTGCTACGCGGTCGATGACCGGCCTTGGCGCGGTCCCGGCCATCCAATGGCGGCCTACGTCTACTCGGATGACCGCAAGAACGAGCGCCCGGCTGGGCACCTGGCCGGGTTCCGGGGCGTGCTGCAGGTCGATGGCTACAACGGCTTCAAGGCGCTGGCCGACGCGCGCGCCGACGCTTCGGTAACGCTGGCGTTCTGCTGGTCGCACATGCGGCGGTATTTCTACGACGAATATGTCTCCAACAAGTCGCCGCTGGCGGCCGAGGTGCTGGTGCGGGTTCGCACGCTATATGCGATCGAGGCCGAGATCCGCGGCCACCCGGCCGAGCATCGCCGGGCCGTTCGCCAGGAACGAAGCCGTCCGATCGTGGAGGCGCTGCACGGCTGGCTGCACGATCAGGTCAAGCGAGTGCCCGGCCCGTCCGATCTGGCTAAAGCAATGCGCTACGCGATCCGGCACTGGCCGGGGCTGGTGGTGTTCCTTGATGACGGCCGGGTCGAGATGGACACCAACGTGGTCGAGCGCGCGATCCGTCCGAACACTCTGACAAGAAAAAATGCGCTATTTGCCGGGTCGGATGGCGGGGCGAAGCACTGGGCGCTGGCGATGACGCTGATCCAGACGGCCAAGCTGAACGGTGTCGACCCGCTGGCTTGGCTGACCGACGTGCTCGAGCGGGTCGTCTCCGGCCGGACCAAGGCGCACGAGATGCAAACGCTGCTGCCGTGGACCTGGCAACCGAGCAGGCCAACGCTCGACCTTCATACGGCAGCATTGGCGGCATAACGCGATCGTCCATCTGTCTCAGTCGCGTCCGAAACCTTTTGGCGGCTCAACGGTGTGAAGCTCCTGGAGGTCCAGATCGCAGATCGCCCGCAACGCCTCGGCCGTTGCGGTCTCCTGCAGCGCCTCCGGCAACGCGTCGAGCCAAGCTTGATACTCGGCCTGTAACTGGACCAGCTCATCCACAGTGGCGCACCACCGCTTGGCGCGACCGCGATGGTCCGCGGGGCGCCGGAACCGGATAATCGGCTGACCGCCGGCGCGAGCGGCACGATAGCGGGCCTGGCGCTCGGCGTCGGTCATCGCTCTCTCACCAAGTGGCTTGCGCGACATCCCAAACTCCCAATCGTAACGTCACGAAATTGAGGTCAGGGCATCGAGCACGCCAGGAGGTCAGCTCCGCACCGCTTACGGAAGGATTGGGAGACATGGAAGTCGACGTGATCATCCGAGCATGAAAACGCCCGCTCCGGGTGGCGCCGGTGGCGGGCGTTTTCGACGATCGGCGGTGGCGATGGGGTCAGGCGGCGAGCTTGGCCTGAACGCGTGCGATTCGCTTGTCGGTGTCCGCCCAGGACTCTTCGTTCATTTCGCATCCGACCGAGTAGCGGCCTTCCAGGAGTGCCGCTTCCAGCGTCGTGCCGGATCCGCTGAATGGATCGAGGACGACACCGCCGGGCGGGCACAGCAGCCGCACCAGCCATCGCATCAACGACAGCGGCTTGACGGTGCAGTGGGTGTAGTCGTTACCCTTGTCTTTCCCACAGTAGTGCCACTGCCGGACGTCTGCCTCTTCAGGTGTCCATCCAAAGGCGCTGAAGTAGTTTGCGGCCGATTTGTCCTTGCCGACGTCTGGAAACGCATCCTCAACCTCGGCGGAATCATCCCGGAGCACGTTGCAGGTCGTGGTGCCGTTGGGGCCTGGGCACGCGGCGACGTTGATAGGGCCGCAACCGTAGGCCAAGGCGTTCCGGGCAAGAGTCGGGGACGCAAGAGGTTTGCGGGCGAGGACGATAGATTCGTGCCCGGGTTTCAAGTTGTCCCCCCATCCGTTCCAGTGATTGGCCTCTGGCGACACGGGAACATCTCCCGCTTTGATGTGGTGTCCGAGTTCGCGAGCGCGAGTGATGTAGGGCCGTTCTACGGCTCGGTTCTTCGGGTTGCCGATACGGGATTTTGTGTAAGGGATTACCTTTGGTTCTCTCACGCACCCTAGCGCGAGATCTATAAACTGACCGACATCTTGGCAGACCGGCTTGCCCTGACTGTGCAGCCACAAGAGTTGGTCGCGAATTTCGAAACCAGCCTCCTCAACCGCGCATGCGAGGCGGTGGTAGGTGCGCGGCGCTCCGAATGCCACAAGATGGCCGCCAGGCGCGAGGAGTTCCATCGCCAAGCCCCAAACCTCGGGCCTGAAAGCCACCGTATCGGGCGAGTCCCATTTTTTACCGGAGAACCCGATACCGTAGGGCGGATCGCAAATTACGGCCGCGAACTTCCCGGCGAAGCCATCGGCGATCATCGTTCGCATGGAGACCATGCAGTCGCCTTTATACAAGTATGCGTCGCCGTAGTCCGAAGCAGAAATTGGGGCTTCGGGAAGCGCAACCGCTTCCCCCGTTTGAATGCTCTCGTCCATGGCGGTCTTCCTCCAGCGACGGCGGCGCTCCCGGGGCGGGCACCTGCACGATCGCGAGTAGCCAAGGTATCATCCGCCCATCTTCCCTCGATAGGCTTTTGATACCTCCAGAAGGGTTATTTCCCTCGATTTTTGCTCCCGCAGCCAAAACCGTGTCTTCCAGATCACGGTTTCCATTCGTGTCAACATTACTTGCCGTGTATTCGTCAACGTTCGCGCGGAATTCGTAGGTTCGATGATGCCCAATCAGTAGCGGACTTCCGGCCCGATCAAGGGAAACCGCCTGTTTTCGGTGATCGCCACAAGCACGGCCGTAGTCGCCCCGGCGCCGCAGACGACGCATCGGAGGCGTTGCCCCGCACTCCCCGCAGTGCCGCCCTCATAAATCGCTGATAGCCTGTCGATCCTGTGCGAGCGGCCGGTCGGACACCGTGAGCCACCGCACTCGACCTCCAGGAGCTAGCCTGTGCCGAGGGTTCTAGGCGGGTCGCCATTACCTCGGAGCGAAGACTTCGGGGGATGGTTGTGCGCCACGCCCGATCGTAGCCGTGCTCAGAGGCTAGAACAAGACAGGAACATGGCTTGGCGACGTTTGAGGAAGGCCTGCGATTTTGCCGCCTCAGAATAAAGTTCGAGCCAAATCGCCTTTGTCCCGGCGGGGACCCGTAAGTCAATCTCCGCTGCTCGTGAATTAGCCCGCCAACAGAAGGTTAACGTTCGCTTCTGGGTGTGTAATCGACCCAGGGGCTACCGTATAAACAGCGTTGGGTTGGCGGGCGGGGCGGTGACATTATTAAAATGTGCCGGTCATGGACGGTTGCTATCCGGATGGCCGACATCAAACCGCAGCATTAGTGTGGATAGTTAACTTTCAACGAGACGCTTTCTATAAAACAGAGAACGTTAACGATAGGTAGTCTACCACTAAAACGTTGACGAATGGCGGATTTCGGATACAACGGTCTGGCACCGAGAGCGCCCGATATGCCACAGCCCGAACGGATCACCGTTGCCACCGCCGCCCTGATTTTGGGAGTTCCCTCGCGGACTGTGCAGGACCTCGCCTTGCGGGGGCGGCTACCGGGCGCGGCTAGATTTGGGCGGGGGTGGACGTTCTCGGAGGAGAAACTTCGTCAACACGTAACCGATCAGGAGAACCGCACATGCCCGAAAGCCGCAGTACAAAGACCCCAAGCAAGCCCGCAAAGTCGCCGCTCGACCACCACCTCTTTCAACGAGGGGACCTCTACTGGATCAAATATTATGTCGAGGGTGTGGAGCGACGGCTCTCGCTTCAAACTTCTCATGTCGGGAAGGCTCGCGTAAATCGAGACCGAATTCTCCGCTCGGCCGAAATTGAGCGCCTTGAAGCTAAGGTTGAAAGGGTTCCGATTTACCTATGGGAACACGCCGTCGACGTTTGGCTGGCGCACTTGGAAAATCAGGTGCAGACCCGAACGCTCGCGCCCAAAACGGCCAAACGGTATGCCGGAAGCGTCGTGAAGATCTCCTTATTCCTGAAGAAGACGCCAATCGACGCGATCGACGTCACCGTCGTGACGGCCTTCGTCGAAGCCGAAATCAATAGAAGCAGGACGGTTCGGACGATCGGTAATGATCTGACGGCTTGGTCTAAAGTTCACATTTACGCGATGCAACGAGGGATGGTGAAGGCGAACCCGGCCCTGGCATTCGACCGCAAGGGGTTTTTCGGAACGGGCGAGGAGCCTCTGAACCCACCCACGGATGACGAGGTGCAAGCGCTCGTGGATGAGATCGGGGCCTGGAAGCCGGAGATGGCGAAGCTTGTCGTTTGGCTTCGGGAGACCGGCATGCGGCTATCGGAGGCTCTACTGCTCCGCGCGGAGGACCTGCATCCAGGCGGTGGAAGCGCCACCTTGCGATACGGCGTGAAGGGGAACAAACGGGGCACCAAAACTCGGACGATCCTGCTCGGGCGGGCGACCGCGCTCCTGGTCGGCATGCCAACCGCCGGGCGCTTGTTCTCCGGCTTGCATACAGATGCAGATGTGGTTTCGACGCGATACGGCCAATGGCGACGTCAGCGTCAGGATCGCGAGAACCGCGCCGCCGACACAGCCGGGCGCCCGGTGCAAATCCTCCGCACCTTCCGCTTGCACGACCTCCGGCACGCATACGCGATCGCCTCCATCATCGACGATGATACGTGCGCCTACCGCCTTCGGGACCACCTGGGGCACGCCAATCTCTCGACTACGGAGCGCTACACCAGCTACCTGAGAGGCGAAGGCGCGCAGAGAAAATACGTCCGAAGGGTAGACCTTTTCGGGAGCTTAGGGGCACCTTCCCGTCGCGGAAATCGGCGCTTAAAGGCGGTCGCGTAACCGGCTCCGGCAACGGACGAACCCAGCACAAAAACCGGCACAACACTCTTCAAACCGCTATATACGTGGCGATAACCGACTGAAATAATTGCGTAAAACATGCGTGTTCGAATTTGAGACGGTGTATTAGCAAACCGCCGCCTTCAGCCGCTCGGCCACCCCTCCGTCAGCGTCGAGGCTTATAGATACGAGGTTTGGGTGGCAAGGGGGCCGGGGCCGGGCGGCTTGTTTCCGGCTCGGCGATTGGGTAGCGCTGCCGGGCCGCGGGCCCATCCGAGTGGGCCGTCAACCGCACCGAAAAGTGGAACAGATGTCAAAACTGGCCGTCGCCCTGCTTGCCACCTGCATGCTGACCGGCATCGCCCATGCGGCCGATCCGGCGCCCGTCCACATCACGGTCATCGGTGACCTCGATGATGACATCTACGACGCGCGCGCGGGACGCGGCGGCGTGGACGCCACCAAGATGGCGGTGGCCGATTTCGGCGGCACCGTGCTGGGACGCCCGATCGTCGTGGACGCGCTGAACGATCACAACAAGGCCGCCGAGGCACCCGGCTTGGCCAACCAAGCCTACGACGCGGGCGCCGACCTGCTGATGGACATCCAGAATGCACCCATCGCCCTCGCGGTCAGCAAGGTCGCGACGGAGCGCCGCAAGCTGGCTATCAGCACCAATTCCGCCAACCCGGCCCTGAACCGCGGTGCATGCAGCAAGTACTTCTACCACTACTCCTACGACTCGATCGCGCTCGAGACGGCGACGGCGGGCTACCTGGCGGCGCTGCCCGACGGCAAGCGCTGGGTCGCCATCGTGGCCGATGCCGGGTTCGGCAAAGGGGCCTTGGCAACCATGACCCCCGTGATCACCGCCCATGGCGGCGAGATCGTGAAGACCTTCGTCGTGCCGCCCGCCACGACCGACCTGACCAGTGTCCTGCAGGACATCCGCGGGGTCAAACCCGACGTGGTCGCGGTGTTCAATGCCGGCGCCAACAATGACATCGAGATGACGGACGTGACCAAGGCGAAGCTCGCGGGGCACACGACGACGGCGGTCGTGTTCCTGTCCGACGTCGACCGCGTGAAGGATGGCTACGCCGGCGTCGCGGTAGCGACGCCGTGGTATTGGAACCTGGATGCGAGCTCGCGCGCCTGGGCCGATCGTTTTGCGGCCAGCCATGGCGGCCTGCGCCCGACCGCCCCGCAGGCGGCCGATTACTCGGCGACGATGCAGTGGCTGCAGGCGGTGCGCACCGCCGGGTCGACCGACGCGGACGCGGTCGTGCACGCGCTGGACGGGCACCGCTTCAACGACATGTTCGCCCATGATGGCGAGTTCCGGGCCAGCGACCACGCCGTCGTCCACGACTTGTATGTCGTGAAGGTGAAGCCCAGCGCGGCACTGACCGAGCCGCACGGTTGGTACGACGTGCTGGCGACCATCCCGGCCGCGACCGCGTTCCCGGACGCATCCGGCTGCAAGATGCCGTCATAGCCTGTTCCTGGCTGGACGGACGCCGGGGTAGCGCCCACGTATTACGGTCTGACCCCACGACACGAGGATCACCCCATGGACGCAATGCCCCCTTCTCCCACTCGGACGGACCGGCTCGACCGCCTGGCCGAAGTGGCGGTGCGTGTTGGCTTGGGTCTGGCCACCGGGCAGGAGCTGGTTCTTACCGCGCCGATCCAGGCGGCGCCGCTGGTGCGCCGGGTCACGGAGTTTGCCTACAAAGCCGGCGCCAGCCTGGTGACGACGCTGTATTCCGACGAGGAATGCACCCTCGCGCGCTTCAACCACGCCCCGGACGCGGCGTTCGACTACGCGCCGGCCTGGATGTTCGAGGGCATGGCCGCCGCGTTCCGCAACGGTGCGGCCCGAATGGCGATCGGTGGCGAGAACCCGGCGCTGCTGGCCGGGCAGGATCCGGACAAGGTGGCCCGTTCCAACCGCGCCCGCTCCATTGCCTACAAGCCTGCGATGGAGCTGATCACCACCTTTGCCACCAACTGGAGCATCGTCTGCTACGCGACTCCCGCCTGGGCCACGCTCATGTTCCCAGACCTGCCAGAGGCCGAGGCGGTGGAAAAGCTGTGGGATGCAATCTTCGCCGCGTCCCGCATCGACGGGCCGGACCCGGTCGCCGCCTGGAACGCGCACAATACGGCACTGCACGCCCGCACCGCGTATCTCACGTCCAAGCAATACGAGACGCTGCATTTCCGCGGCCCCGGCACCGATCTGCGTGTCGGCTTGTCGGAGCGCCATCTCTGGATGGGCGGGTCGGAGCGCGCGAAGAACGGCATCGTCTGCAATCCTAACATCCCGAGCGAGGAGGTGTTCACCACGCCGCATCTCGGCCGCGTCGAGGGTCACGTCCGCAGCACCAAGCCGCTCTCCTATGGCGGCACGCTGATCCGGGACATCGCGGTCCGGTTCGAGGCCGGGCGCATCGTCGACGCCACCGCGAGCACTGGCGAGGACGTGTTGCGCAAGGTGCTGGACACCGATGGCGGGGCGCGACGTTTGGGCGAGGTGGCCCTGGTGCCGAATTCTTCGCCGATCTCCGCCAGCAATCTGTTGTTCTACAACACCCTGTTCGACGAGAACGCGGCGAGCCACGTCGCCATAGGCCAGTCCTACCGCACCTGCCTGGAGGGGAGCGCCACGGCGGACGACGCCGAACTCGAGCGCCGGGGTGCCAACACCAGCCTGATCCACATCGACTGGATGATCGGCTCGGGCGAAATCGACATCGACGGTGTGGTGCCGGGCGGACAAAGCGAGCCGGTGATGCGCAAGGGCGAGTGGGCGCTGCGGGACGTGTGACGTCGCAAAGGGCGATGGCCCATCGCTTCTCCCTCTCCCGTTCTTCACGGGAGAGGGCCGGGGTGAGGGCCGCTTAGACCATGTTTATGCCGCGTCTACACACGCAGTCGCACCCTCACCCCGGCCCTCTCCCGCCCGCGGGAGAGGGAGAAGAAGTAAAACGCACTTGCTCGCCCCGGAGGACGCAGGGCTGCCTTCGCCTCCTCCAAACAGGCACGATTGTTGCTAGTCGTTCCGCATAAGAATTGTGTTAGCCGAGACGAGCTAGCCAGCGGAGCGGCCCATGGAGATCGAAGCCAAGCCCTACGCCTTCGCGTTCAGTCCGCGCCACTGCGCGCTGCTGATCATCGACATGCAACGCGACTTCCTGGAGCCCGGCGGTTTCGGTGCCGCCCTTGGCAACGAGGTCGCCCTGCTGCGCCGGGCCGTGGCGCCGACCGCTCGCCTGCTGGCCGCCTGGCGCGCCGCCGGGCTCGCAGTGATCCACACCCGGGAGGGCCACCGGCCTGACCTGAGTGACTTGCCGCCCGCCAAATACGCCCGTGGCAGCGCCACCATCCGGATCGGCGATGCCGGGCCAATGGGCCGCATCCTCGTCCGCGGCGAAGCGGGGCACGACATTATCGCCGAACTGGCGCCGCAACCCGGCGAGCCCGTCGTCGACAAGCCAGGCAAGGGCGCGTTCTTCGCCACCGACCTGCACGCCATCCTCACCCACCGCGACATCTCCCAACTGGTCGTGGCCGGCGTGACCACCGAGGTCTGCGTCAACACGACCGTGCGCGAGGCCAATGACCGCGGCTACGACTGCCTGGTGCTGGAGGATTGTACCGCCTCCTACGATCCCGGCTTCCATCGCTCCGCTCTGGCGATGATCTGCGCCCAGGGCGGCATTTTTGGCTGGGTCGGCCGGTCCGCCTCCTTCATCGAAGCATTGCAACAGGAGCTGCCATGACCACGCTTGCAACCCGGCCGCGCCTGTGGGTGCCCGGCGACTGGAACGCGTTCTTTGGCTTCGGCACCAACATCCTGGTCAACCTGCTGGTGCTGACCGGGCTATTGCGATTCGTGTTGAAGATGCCGGACGCGCTGGTGTTCGGCCGCATCCTGCCCGCGACCGGGCTGATGCTGTGCCTGTCCACCCTGTACTATGCGTGGCTCGGCTGGGGGCTGGCGAAGCGCACCGGGCGCAGCGACGTCTGCGCGCTGCCGTCGGGCATGAGCGTGCCGCACATGTTCATCGTCACGTTCGTGATCATGCTGCCAGTCGAGATCCGCACCGGCGACCCGCAACAGGCCTGGCAGGCCGGGTTGACGTGGGTGTTCCTGCAGAGCTTCGTACTGATGGCGGGCGGCTTCGTGGCGCCGATCATCCGCCGCATCACACCCCGCGCGGCATTGCTGGGCTCGCTGGCCGGCATCTCCATCACCTTCATCGCCATGAGCCCGGCCAACCAGATGTTCACCACGCCCGTGATCGGCCTGGTGTGCTTCGCCATCATCCTGTGCAGCTGGTTCGGCGGTATCAAGTTCGGCGGCGTGCCCGGGGGCCTGGTGGCGATCGCCGTTGGCACCGCCATTGCCTGGGGCTCCACCCTGCTCGGACTGGGCTATGGCGGGCTGAGCGGCGGAGCCGTCGCGGCCTCGGTCGCTAATTTCGGCCTGTCGCTGCCGTCGCCGGCGGTGTCGCAGGTGCTGTCCGGCTTCAGCTTCATCGGCGTGATCCTGGTCACCGCCATCCCGTTCGGCATCTACGACCTGGTCGAGGCCATGGACAACGTCGAGAGCGCCGAAGCCGCCGGCGACCCGTATCCCACCACGCGCGTACTGACCGCCGACGGGGTGATCAGCCTGATTGGCTGCCTCATGGGCAACCCATTCATCAACGCCGTCTATATCGGCCACCCCGGCTGGAAGGCGATGGGCGGCCGCATCGGCTACTCGGCTGCCACCGGAGTGCTGATGCTGCTGCTGTGCTGCTTCGGCGTGCTGTCGCTGATAAGCTCGCTGATCCCCGTCGTCGCGATCCTGCCGATCCTACTGTATATCGGCATGCTGATCGGCAGCCAGGCGTTCCAGGAAACGCCGGCCCGGCATGCCCCCGCCATCATCCTCGCCTTTCTGCCGCAGATCGCCGCCTGGGGTAAAACGCAGATCGACGGCGCGTTGGGCGCGGCCGGTACGAACGCGGCGCAGGTCGGGATCGACAAATTGGGCCAGGTCGGCGTGCTGTATCACGGGCTCGAGGTGCTCGGCGGTGGCGCAACCCTGGCCGGGATCGTGCTGGGTGCCATCGCCGTCTGCATCATCGACCGGCAGATGGCGAGGGGCGCGGCATTTGCCTTGGCCGGTGCGGTGCTGACCTTCTTCGGCTTCATCCACGGCGAGGCGATCGGTATCGGCCGCGCGCCGGCAGTGGCATTCAGCTACCTCGCCGTGTCCGGGTTGCTGTTCGCCGCCGCCCGCTACGCCGCGGCCCCGATCCCGCAGCCCGAGCGCCTGGAGATGGCGGAGTAGAATCGCGGCCGCATCCGCGCTAGGCAGATGCCGGGGGCGAATGCCATGAGCGAAGCAACAATCAAGGTCGAGACAGAAGCGCGGCCGGCTGGGCTGATCGCAACCGTGACGGTCGACAACCCGGCTCGCCTGAACGCCCTCAACACGCCCCTGCTGGAGGCGCTAGCCGCGGCAGTGCACGACCTGGCGCGGCACGACGACCTGCGTGCCGTGGTGCTGACCGGGGCAGGGGACAAGGCGTTCATCGGCGGTGCCGACATCAACGAGATGGCGGCGCTGCAGAACGGGCATGATGCGCGAGCCTTCATCACCCGCGTGCATGACTGCTGCCATGCGATCCGGGCCGTCCCGGTTCCGACGATCGCCCGCATCAACGGCTACACCTTCGGCGCCGGGCTGGAGATTGCGGCCGCCTGCGATCTGCGCCTCGCCGTGTCGACCGCACGCTTCGGCATGCCCGAAGTGCGGCTCGGCATTCCCTCGGTGGTGGAGGCGGCGCTGCTGCCGATGCTGGTCGGCTGGGGCCGCACCCGGCAGATGCTGCTGCTGGGCGAGACCTTCAGCGCTGACGAAGCGGCGGAGTGGAGACTGGTGGAACGCGTGGTGCCGCCGGCGGACCTGCATCACGCGGTGAGCCAATGGCTCGACCAGGTGCTGGCCAGCCCGCCGGGCGCGATCCGGCGCCAAAAGCACCTGATCCGCGCCTGGGAAGACCTGCCGCTGCGCGCCGCGGTCGCCGCTGGGATCGACTCGTTTGCCGGGGCGTTCGCGACGGACGAACCGAGCCGTGCCATGACCGCGTTCCTGGCCGCCCAAGCTGCCCGCAAGGCGTCAGGCTGAAACACTGGAAGGGGGATGCATGCGCATCGTCGATGTTCGTGAAGTAACGGCGCCGATCGCCTCGTCGATCGCAAACGCCTATATCGACTTTTCGAAAATGACGCTCTCGCTGGTTGCCGTGGTGACCGACGTCGTGCGCGATGGCCGCACGGTGATCGGCTACGGCTTCAACTCGAATGGGCGATATGGGCAGGGCGGCCTCATCCGGGAGCGCTTCGCACCCCGCCTGCGGGAAGCGGACCCGGCGGCGCTGCTGAACGCGGCGGGTGACAATCTCGATCCGGATCGGATCTGGACCGCGCTCATGCGTAACGAAAAACCTGGCGGGCATGGCGAGCGCTCGGTGGCCGTCGGCACGATCGACATGGCGGTGTGGGACGCGGCCGCCAAGATCGCCGGGAAGCCGTTGTTCCGCCTGCTGGCGGAGCGTCACGGGCGAGAAGCCGATCCCCGCGTCTTCGTGTATGCCGCCGGCGGCTACTATTATCCCGGCAAAGGCATCGAGCAGTTGCGTGCCGAGATGCGCAGCTACCTGGACCGCGGCTACACCGTGGTGAAGATGAAGATCGGCAACGGGATCGCCGAGGACCGCCCCCGTATCGATGGCGTGCTCGCCGAGTTGGACGGCAAAGCGCGGCTCGCCGTCGACGCCAACGGGCGGCTGACGCTGGAAGACGCGATCGCCTACGCCAAGATGCTGCGCGACTACCCGCTGTTCTGGTACGAGGAGGCCGGCGACCCGCTGGATTTCGCGCTGCAGGCGGCGCTCGCCGAGTTCTATCCGGGCGCGATGGCGACGGGCGAGAACCTGTTCAGCCACCAGGACGCGCGCAACCTGCTGCGCTACGGCGGGATGCGCCCGGACCGCGACTGGCTGCAATTCGACTGCGCGTTGTCCTACGGCCTCTGCGAATACCAGCGCACCCTGGCGGCGCTGCAGGTGGCGGGTTGGTCGCCCAGCCGGTGCATCCCGCATGGCGGCCACCAGATGTCGCTGAACATCGCGGCCGGGCTGGGGCTGGGCGGTAACGAGAGCTACCCCGACCTGTTCCAACCCTATGGCGGGTTCCCCGACGGCGTGCGCGTGGAGGACAGCCACATCGTCATGCCCGACCTGCCGGGCATCGGCTTCGAGGGCAAGTCGGACCTGATCCGCGTCATGCGGGATTTAGCGGCTTAGACAACTCGCCCGCGCTACAGCACCCGCGACAGGAAATCCTGCGTGCGGCGTTCTTGCGGGGCGCTCAGCACGGCCCGGGGCGCGCCGCGTTCCACGACACGGCCGGCGTCCATGAACGTCAGCTCGTCGCCCACCTCGCGGGCGAAGGCGAGTTCGTGCGTGACCACCACCATCGTCATCCCACTGCGGGCAAGATCCTTCATGACGGCCAGAACTTCGCCGACCAGTTCGGGATCGAGCGCCGATGTCGGCTCGTCGAACAGCATCAACTGTGGGTCCATCGCCAGTGCGCGGGCGATCGCCACGCGCTGCTGCTCGCCGCCGGAGAGTTGCGCCGGGTAGTTCGCATGTTTGGTTGCCAGGCCGACGCGCTCCAGCAGCGACATCCCGCGCGCCCGCGCATCCATCGGTTTGGCGCGTTTAACCTGGACCGGCGCCTCCATGATGTTCTGCAGCGCCGTCATGTGTGGGAACAGGTTGAATTGCTGGAATACCATGCCGACCCGTTGCCGCATGGTGGCGACATGCCGCTCCGGCAATTCGTAAAGCTTGCCGTTGTGCTCGCGGTAGCCAACGAGTTGGCCGTCGACCCAGATCTGCCCCGCGTCGATCCGCTCCAGGTGGTTGATGCAGGACAGCAGCGTGCTCTTGCCCGAGCCGGACGGGCCGATGATGCACATGACGCTGCCGGCTTCCACGTCCAGGTCGATGCCGGACAGCACCTGGCGGGTGCCATAGGATTTGGCGAGGCCGCGGATGCGAACCATGCTGGTCATCGTGCGCGGTAGCGGCGTTCGAGCACGTGCTGACCGGCGGACAGGATGGAGACGACGAACAGGTACCAGAGCGAGGCGACGATCAGCAGCGGGATCGTCTCGTAGGTGCGGGCGTAAATCAGCTGGGCCGTGTAAAGCAGCTCCGCCAATGCGATCACGCTGACCAGCGACGTGTTCTTGACCATCGAGATCACTTCGTTGCCCACCGGCGGGATGATCACGCGCATCGCTTGTGGGAAGATGATGCGGCGGAAGATCGTCATCGGCCGCATGCCGAGTGCCTTGGCCGCCCGCGTCTGCCCAAGCGGAACCGCGGTGATCCCCGCGCGCACGACCTCCGCGGTGTAGGCGGCTTGGGCCAGGCCTAAGCCTGCGAGGGCGGCGAACATCGGGGTGATCAACGTGTTGGCGCTGGCGCTGAACAGCGTCGGACCGCCGGGTAGGCGCAAGGCGATGACGGGATAGAGCGCGCCGAAATTGTACCAGAAGATCAGTTGCACCAGCGTGGGTACGCTGCGGAAGAACCAGATGTAGACCCAGCTCAGTGTCGATAGCAGCCGGTTCGGCGACAGCCGCATGACCGCCAGCACCGTGCCCAACACCAAGCCGATCGCCATCGCGATGACGGTCAGTTCTAGCGTGCGCGCGAGGCCCAGAAGAATTTGCCGGTCGAAAAGGTACTCGGCGACGACCGGCCATTCGAACGCCGGGTTGGTGGCCACGCTCCCCAGCGCACCCGCCGCGATCAGCACCGCCACGGCCGTCGCCGCCCACGTCCACGGGTGGCGCAGCGGGACCACCCGAAGCGGCGCCGCCTCATTCGGCGAGGCAGCGACGGACATCAGCGCGGCGTGCCGGTCGGGTTCACCGGAACCTGCTTGATGGCACCGTCCTCCAGACCCCACTTCGTGATAATCTTGGTGTAGGTGCCGTTATCGACCAGGTACTGGATGGCGGCCTGCAATGGCTTTACCATCTCCGACCCTTTGGGCAGGCCTACGCCGAGGTAGCTTCGGTCGGTGTAGCTGCCGACGACCTTGGTCCGCCCTTTGGACTGCCCCACGAAGTAGCTGACCGCCGTGGACCCGAGCCAGAACAGGTCGGACCGCCGGCTCATCAGCGCTTCCACCGCGCCGTTGCCATCGTTGAACGCGAGCGCGTTGATGGGCGGCTTACCGGCGGTCGCGCATTGCGGCTGCTCGCTCTCCACAAACACCAGTTCGCGCGAGCCGCGGGTGGTGCCCACCGTCATCCCACACAGATCCTGCAGCCCGGTGATCTTGATGTCGCGGTCGGACAGCGACGCGAACAGCTCGTTGGCGATCAGGGTGCCGACCATGTCCAGCACCTTCTCGCGCGCATCGGTGATGCCCATCTGGCCGGTCGCGCCGTCGAAGCGCTTGGATTGCAGACCGGGGATCAGCGTGTCGAACGTGGTCGGCCGCATGTCCAGCTTCAGACCGAGCGCCTCGGTTGCGCCGCGCATGATGTCGATCTCCCACCCCGTGATCTCGCCCTTTGCGTCCCGGAAATCGTCGGGCGGCGAGCCGAGTGCAACGGCCAAGGTGAAGGTTTTCGAGGCCGCGACATCAGCCGGCAGCAGCTTGACCAGATCGGGCTGCACCGTTTGCGTCGGGATCACCGCGTCGGTCTGCGCGTGGCCCGGCGTTGCGTGCAGGGCCCAGGCAAGGCTTGCGGCCAAGGCGAGGCGGAGGGGCGTTCTCATCGGTAAATTCCTGTTCAGGCGCGGCGGCGGTGGCTGCCGAATTCGGGGCGGGCCAGGCCGAGGCTGCCGCGGAGCGTGCCATCGCCCTGGTATTCGGTTTGGAACAGGCCACGGCGTTGCAATTCCGGTACCAGCCATTCGAACGCTTCGATCGCCGGGTCGGGCAGGAAGGGGGGCATGATGTTGAAGCCGTCGCAGCCGCGGGCGGTGAACCAATCCTCCATCAGGTCGGCGACGTCGGCGGGGGTGCCGACGACCACGTTGTGGCCGGAGGCGCCGGCCATGATCTGGTATAGCTTGCGGATCGTCATGCCGGGTTGCGCGCCGAGCTTGGCCAGCTTTTCGTGCGCGCTCTTCACCGCATTGTGCCGGTTGAGCGGCGGCGGCAGGGGGCTGTCCGGATCGTGGCCGGACAGGTCACCGAACGTATCGGTGAGCATCGGCAAGCCGACGCGCGGATGCACCAGGCCCTGCAATTGGTCGAAGCGGTCCTGCGCCTCCTGCCGGGTACGGCCCATGATGGCGAGGATGCCGGGCATCACCAGCATACTGTCCGGATCGCGCCCGGCGGCCGCGCCATGCTCCTTCACGCTGGCGTAGAAGGCGACCGCATCCTCCTTCGTCTTTTGCGCGGTGTAGATCAGGTCGGCGATGCGCGAGCCCAAATTCTGTCCTGGCCCGGAGGAACCAGCCTGGGCGATCACCGGGTAGCCCTGGATCGGCCGCGCAACGTTCAGCGGGCCTTTGACGGCGAAGGTTTCGCCGCGATGGTTCAGGGTGTGCAGCTTGGCCGGGTCGAAATACTGGCCGCCGACCTTGTCGCGAATGAAGGCGTCGTCTTCCCAACTGTCCCACAGGCCGAAGACGACGTCCACGAACTCCTCGGCCCGGCGATAGCGCAGGGCGTGCTCCATATGCGCGTCGCGGCCGAAATTATACGCCTCCTGCTCGCTCCACGAGGTGACGACGTTCCAGCCGACCCGGCCTTCACTGACGTAATCCAGCGACGCGAACTTGCGGGCGATGTTGTAAGGGTCGTTGTAGGTGGTGGAGGCGCTGGCGACGAAGCCCATACGCTCCGTCACCGCCGACAGCGCACCGATCAGGGTGAGCGGTTCGTAGACGTCGATGCGGGCGTTGTAGCTCAGTTCGTCATCGTCGCGGGCGGAGTGGCGGACGGCGATGCCATCGGCCCAGAACATGAAGTGGATCCGCGCGCGTTCGGCTGCCTGCGCCATGCGCTTCCACAAACGAATGTCGAGCGCGGCATCGGTCAGGGCGCCCGGCATCCGCCAACCGGCGGCGTGGGCACCGTTGGCGACGATGTTCAGACCGAGTTTCATCTGCCGCTGGTGGGCCAAAGCGTCGCTGCTCCTATGCTGCGACGCATCGTATGAACATGACTTGCCCAGCGTCAAACTTTTGACGGCTCAGGCGGGACGTTGCCACCGGCTGACATAGGGGGGCAGGCCCAGATTTTCCCGCAGCGTGCGGCCTTCGTAGGCGGTGCGGAAGCGGCCGCGCCGCTGCAGTTCGGGAACCACAAGGGCTACGAAATCATCGATGCCGTGGGGAAGGTGGGTCGGCGTGACGTTGAAGCCGTCGGCGGCGCCATTGTCCATCCAGTGTTCCATGACGTCGGCGATCTGCTCCGCGCTACCGATCACGCGGAAGCCCTCGCCGACGGCATACTGGCTGTACATCTGCCGGATCGACCAGCCTTCCGTCTTGGCCTTCTCCCACCAGCCATAGGCGAGGCTGCGGACCTTGGCGCCCGTCGGCTCCGGCACCGGGCCATCGAAATCGTAGGCGGACAGATCGCCCATCAGGCCGTACAACCGTGCCTGGCCGACCAGCGGGTCGATCAGCGCCTGCAACTGGTCGAGTTTGGCGTGGGCGGCGGCTTCGGTTTCTCCTACGATGGGGATGATCGCCGGCATGATCTTCAGTAGGCTCCGGTCGCGGCCGTATTTGGCCATGCGCCCCTTCACCGACTCGTAATATGCCTGTGCCTGCTCGATGCTGTTGATGGAGGAATACACCACGTCGGCATCGGCCGCCGCGATCTCCTGCCCCATCGGGTTGCCGCCGGCCTGCACCAGCAGCGGCCGGCCCTGCGGCGTCGGCTTGGAGCTGAGCGGGCCGCGCACCTGGAAGTGCTTGCCCTTGTGATTGAGCACGTGGAGCTTGGCCGGGTCGTAGAATTGCCCTGTCGCCTTGTCGTGGATGAAGGCATCGGGCTCCCAGCTGTCCCATAGCCCGGTGACGACGTCGACGAACTCCCGCGCGCGGTCGTAGCGCGTATCGTAGTCGAGGTGCGTCTCGCGGCTGAAATTCCACGCCTCCTGCTCGGACCACGATGTGACGATGTTCCAGCCAGCCCGGCCGCCGCTGATGTGGTCCAGCGAGGCAAATTTGCGGGCGATGTGGTACGGCTCGTTGTAGGTGGTGGAGGCGGTGCTCACCAGGCCGATATGCTTCGTCATCGGCGCGATGGCCGAGAGCAGGGTCAGCGGCTCCAACTCCACATTGCGGTTGGAGTGGCTGAGCGAGCCCGGCGGCTCGTCGTTGGCGCGAACGCCGATGCCGTCGGCAAAGAACACCATGTCGAACAAGCCGCGCTCGGCGGCTTGGGCGCAGCGGAGAAAGTGTTGGTAGTCGGATGAGCCGCCGGACGGAACCTCAGGATGGCGCCATGCGGCGTCGTGATAGCCAAGATAGCGCATCGACAGGCCGAGTTTCATGGAGGCTTCGGTCATCGTTCTCTTTCTCGCTTCTCCCTCTCCCGTCCTTCACGGGAGAGGGCTGGGGTGAGGGCTGCTTATCGGTTGACACCGATGGCGTCGCGGCAGTCGCACCCTCACCCCGGCCCTCTCCCGCCCGCGGGAGAGGGAGAAGGAAGTTGAGGGAAGCGCCCTACCTTCCGGGGCAGGGGCGAGCCCAAGGCTTCAGACCGAGAAGTACTTCGCCTTCGGGTTCAACACAACGATCGCGCTCGTGCTCTGCTCTGGGTGCAATTGCCACTCGTCGCTGATCTCCACGCCGATGCGCTCCGCACCGAGCAAAGACAGCAAGGGCGCCTGGTCCTCCAACTTCGGACACGCCGGGTAACCAAAGCTATACCGGCTGCCACGGTAGCTCTGGGCGAGCACCTTTTCCATGTCGCGGTCATCCTCGCCGGCAAAGCCGCATTCAGCGCGGATGCGCTTGTGCGTGTACTCCGCCATTGCCTCGGCCAATTCGACCGATAGCCCGTGCAGATACAAATAGTCCTGGTACCGGTTGTCCTCGAACCACAGCCGGGCGGTGTCGGAGGCCTTTTGCCCGACGGTTACCACCTGCAGGCCGATCACGTCGCGCTCCTCATCGTCCACGTCGCGGAAGAAGTCGGCGATGCACTCGCCGTCGTCCTTGGGTTGGCGGGGCAGGGCAAAGCGGGCAAGCTCGGTGGTGCCGTCTTCGTCGAAGATGATGAGGTCGTTGCCCTGGCCGGCCGCCTTCCAGTAGCCGTAGACGGCTTGCGGCTTCAGGATGTCGTCCTGCTCGCACAGGGCGAACATGCGCTTCATGATCGGGCGTAGTTCCTGTTTGGCCCAGCCCAGGAACTCCTCCAGCGTGCGGCCCTGCTTGCGGAAGCCCCACTGGAATTGATACAGGCTGCGCTCGTTCAGAAACGGCAGAACCGCCTTGGCCGTGCTTTCCAGCACCCGCGGGCCCCAGAACGGCGGCTGCACAACCGGAACGTCCCGGGTCAGGGCCCGCCTACGTTCGCGCACCGTGGCCACGTCGACCGGGCGGAACGCCGCCTTGTCGGCTTGGCCCAGCGTGCGCTTGGTGTTGCGCGACTTGCCGGTGCGCTTGGCTTGCAGTGCGGCGAGGTAGTCGTCGAAGCCGTTGCCGGTCACCCGGTCCATCAGATGCAACCCATCGAAGGCATCGCGGGCATAGGCCACCCGGCCCGAGGCATAGGACTGCACGCAGTCATCCTCGACGTAGTTGCGGGTCAGCGCGGCGCCGCCCAGCATGACGGGGATGTCCAGCCCCTGGCGGCTCATTTCCTCGAGGTTCTCGCGCATCACGACGGTGGATTTCACCAGCAGGCCCGACATGCCGATGGCGTGGGCGCGGTGCTCCTTCGCGGCGGCCACCATGTCGGCCAGCGGTACCTTGATGCCGAGGTTCACCACCCGGTAGCCGTTATTGGTCAGGATGATGTCGACCAGGTTCTTGCCGATGTCGTGCACGTCGCCCTTCACGGTGGCGAGCACGATGGTGCCTTTCTCTTGCCCCTCGACCTTCTCCATGTGCGGTTCGAGGTGCGCCACGGCGGCCTTCATGGTCTCCGCCGATTGCAGCACGAAGGGCAGCTGCATCTTGCCCGCGCCAAACAGTTCGCCCACCACCTTCATGCCGTCCAGCAGAACGGTGTTGATAATGTCGAGCGGTGGCATGGTGGCCATTGCTTCGTCCAGCTCGTCGCCCAAGCCCTTGCGGTCGCCGTCGACGATGCGGTCCTTCAGCCGGCCCTGCACGGTGTCGGCGCGCACCTTCTTGGTGGCGTCGGCGAGTTTCCGGTCGGCGAAGATCTCCAGCAGTTTTTGCAGCGGGTCGTAGCCCTCGCGGCGGCGGTCGAAGATCAGGTCCTCGCAGACCTGCACCTCCTCCGGTGCGATCAGGTGGAGCGGGCGGATCTTGGACACGTGAACGATCGCGCCCGTCATGCCGGCCTTCACCGCGTGGTCCAGGAACACGCTGTTCAGCACGGCACGGGCGGCGGCATTCAGGCCGAAGGAGACGTTGGACAGGCCTAGGATAATCTGGATGTCCGGGAATTCGCGACTGATCGCGGCGATACCCTCCAGCGTCCATTGCGCGAGCTTGCGGTCGTCTTCGTTGCCGGTTGCGACGGTGAACGTGAGTGGATCGATCAGCAGGTCGCTCTGCGCCAAGCCGTGTTGGTCACAGGCGAACGCCACCAGGCGCCGTGCGACGCGGATCTTGTCCTCCGGTGTCTTGGCCATGCCGACTTCGTCGATGGTCAGCGCGATCACGGCGGCGCCAAACTTCTTGGCCAGCACGAGTCGGTCGTGCGCCGCACCCTCGCCATCCTCGAAGTTGATCGAGTTGATGATCGGCTTGCCGCCATGCAGCTTCAGCGCGGCGGTGATCACGTTGGTCTCGGTGCTGTCGATCACCAGCGGCGCGTTCACGCTCGAGGTGAAGCGGGTGATGACCTCGTTCATCTCGAACACTTCGTCCCGCCCGACGAAGGCGGTGCAGATGTCCAGGCTGTTGGAACCTTCGCCGACCTGCTCGCGGCCGACCGACACGCAGCCGTCCCAGTCGCCCTTCTCCTGCAGCTCGCGCCACTTCTTGGACCCGTTTGCGTTGCAGCGCTCGCCGATCGAGAAGTAGCTGTTCTCCTGCCGCAGCGGCGTCTGGCCATACAGGCTGGCGACGGAGGGCACCCAATGATGCGTGCGCGCTGCCGGGGCCGGACGGTGGTCACCCAGCTTGCGTAGCATCGCATCGAGCGCCTCGATGTGGGGCAGCGACGTGCCGCAGCAGCCGCCGACCAGGTTCAGCCCGTCCTCGAGCACGAAGCGCTCGACCCAGCTCGCCATCTCGGCAGCACCGAGGGGGTAGTGTGTGGCGCCGTTCACCAGTTCCGGTAGCCCGGCGTTAGGCTGTACCGAAATCAGACCGGGCCAGTTGGCAGCGAGCCAGCGCACGTGCTCGCTCATTTCCTGCGGGCCGGTGGCGCAGTTCAGGCCCATCAGCGGCACGTCCAGCGCGTGGACGACGGTTGCTGCCGCAGCGATGTCCGGACCTACGAGCAGCGTGCCGGTGGTCTCCACCGTCACCTGCACGAAAATAGGCGTATCCTTTCCGGCGGCGGCCCGCGCGATCTTGGCGCCGTTCACCGCGGCCTTGATCTGCAGCGTGTCCTGGCAGGTCTCGATCAGGATCGCGTCCACCCCGCCATCGATCAGCCCGGCGGATTGCTGGGCCAACGCGGCTTCCAGCGGGTCGTAGGCGATGTTGCCCAGCGACGGCAGCTTGGTGCCCGGCCCGATCGAGCCCACCACCCAGCGATGCCGGCCATCGCCGAAGCTCTCGGCGGCCTCACGGGCCAGTTCGGCGGCGACCTTGTTGATCTCGTGCGTGCGGTCCTGCAGGTCGAACTCGGCCAGCGTGATCGGGCTGCCCCCGAAGCTGTTGGTCTCCACCATGTCGGCACCGGCGGCGAAATAGCCGCGGTGGATCTCCCTGACCATGTCGGGGCGCGAGAGGTTCAGCACCTCGGTGCAGTTCTCCCGGTTCCAGTAATCCTTCTCGACGTCGAGCGTCAGCGCCTGCACCCGGCTGCCCATGCCGCCGTCGCACAGCAACACGCGGTCACGCAGGGCGTCCAGCAAATGCGGTCGGGTCATGCAAGCTCCTTCAGGGCGGGCGAGGCAACGGCCACGGGCTGGGTGGCGGGCCAGAGGCGGACGGGGAGGGGGCCCGGCACGGTGACGGGGTCGCCGGGTTGCAGCCCGGCATCCTCCATCAGCGCGCGGATGGTGCCATCGTGGAAGCCGGGCCAACGATGGGCAAGGCGGTCAAGCAAGTCGGTGCGAACGTGGTGCAGCAGGTCCACGATCAGCAGCCGGCCACCGGGGCGCAGCACGCGGGCGGCCTCCGTGACAGCGGCGGCCGGGTCCTCGGCATAGTGCAGTACCATCTGCAGCACGGCGGTGTCGAACGCGCCATCGGGCAGCGGCAGGCGATACATGTCCGCTTGGCGGACGGCGCAATGGGCCAGTTCACGCCGGGACAGGCGGGAGCGGGCGAGCGCCAGCATGGCCCGGCTGGCATCAACGCCCAGCCCACGCTCCAGGCGCGGCGCCAGCAAGGCCAGCAACTGGCCGGTGCCGGTGCCGATGTCAAGCAGCCGGCCGGGCGCGTCGCCGACGGTCGCAAGCACCGCCTGTTCCACCGCGTCCACTGGTAGGGCGAGGGCGTGCGCCTCGTCCCATTCCGCGCCTTGCTTGCGGAAGCTGTCGGACGCGATGCGCGCGCGTTCGGCCAACACGCGGGCGGCTTGTCGGCGGTCGCTTTCCAACACCGGGTCGTCGGCGGGCAGGCGGGCGAGCAGGTCCTGCACCAAACCGGCGTCGGGGGGCAGGGTGAACCACACGTTGGCGCCCTCGCGCACCCGTTCCATCACGCCGGCCTCGACCAGCAGGCGGAGGTGGCGGGACAGGCGGGGCTGCGATTGCCCTAAGATCTCGGTAAACTCCATCACGCAGAATGCACCCCGGCCAGCCAGGGCCAGCAGGCGAAGCCGGGTCGGCTCGGCGCAGGCACGCAAGGCTGTGAGAAGCGGGTCCATGGCCGTTGATATGACATAAAGATATCCTTATGTCTAGCGGATGACCCTGTTCATCGATGCCCGCATTCCTGTCGCTTTCGGTGCCGACGTCCGGGAGGGCGACGCGCGTTTCGTGCCGTCCGCGCAGCCCTCCCATCCCGCCGGCTGCACCTGTTGCGTGGCTCGTTCAGAGGACGCACTGGCCCTCGACCGGCTGTTCCTCGCCCGCGTCCGCGGCGAAGTGCCCTGGTTTCGGCGGGTGGTTGTGCCAGCCGACGACCCGGCGTTGCGCGCTGCCCTGACTGCCGACCCGTTGCTATCCGCCCGCTTCCGCCTGGAGAGCTGAACGGAGCTACCGGCGATCAGCAAGCGAACGCCTGGTCGACTTGGGATACCGCTGACCTGTCAGGCCGGATCGTCACCCTTGCGATACGGGGAAAACTCCGCCTCCAACTCCGCCATACCCTCCAGCACCGCCGGTCGTTCGCGCTGCAGGAAGTCGTCGACAGCGCCGCGTAGCCCCGAATGGCTGAGCCAATGGGCGGAGTAGGTCGGCTTCGGCAGGTAGCCGCGCTGGATTTTATGCTGGCCCTGGGCGCCCGCTTCCACCCGGGGCAGGCCGTGCTCGATGGCGAAATCGATAGCGCGATAGTAGCACAATTCGAAATGCAGGAACGGAAACTCGCCGCGGCAGCCCCAGTTGCGGCCGTATAGCGCCTCCTTGCCCATCAGGTTCAGTGCACCGGCGACGGGCTCACCCTGGTTCTCCGCAATCATCAGCACGACGCGATCGCCCAGCCGGTCGCCCAGCATGGAAAAAAACTTCTTGGTCAGGTAGGCGCTGCCCCATTTGCGGTCCACGGTGGACTGGTAGAAGCGATAGAATGCATCCCACTCCCGCCGGCCGATCTCGGGCCCGCGCAAGGTCCGGAACACCAGGCCGCAATCGTTGGCGTCGCGCCGCTCGCGCCGCAGCACTTTCCGTTTGCGGGAGGAGAGCGCGCCCAGGAAATCGTCGAATGTCGCGTAGCCGGCGTTCTCCCAGTGATATTGCTGGCCGAGCCGCTGCAGCCACCCGGCTTCGCCCAGCGCTTCCCACTCGTCGGCCTGACAGAACGTGGCGTGGACACCGGACAGGTTCAGCTCGGTGCAGGCCTGCACCAGGGCCTGCGCCAAAGCCCCGGGGGGAACGCCGCCGTCCGGGCGGCACAGCAGGCGGGGGCCGGGCACGGGGGAGAACGGGACCGCGACTTGCAGCTTCGGGTAGTAGTCACCCCCGGCCCGCTCGAACGCGTTGGCCCAGCCGTGATCGAACACGTATTCCCCGTAGCTGTTGGACTTGGCGTACATTGGCGCCGCCGCGACCAGTCGCCCTTGCCCGTCCCGCAGCGCCGCGTGCTGGGGCAGCCATCCGGTGCGGGGACCGGCCGACCCGCTATCTTCGACGGTGGAGAGGAAGGCGTGACTGACGAAGGGGTTGTCGTCGCCGGCGCAGGCGTCCCAGTCGGCGGCCTCGATCGTGTTGATCGAGGGATGCAGGGTCAACGTGAAGCTGGGCGAGCCGTCGGGCATACCGCACGATATGGCAGCGCAGCATGATCGTGCCAGAGGTTTAGCGACGGGTCCCGCTGACCACGGCCGTTCAGGCTTTCTCAACCTCGCGAACTCACTATGGCGCCGTCACCTTTCAGGAGGCTGCGCTGCAAGCTCAGACCAGTGCCCGGAGCAAGGGCGCGCGCTATGCCGGTGCCAGGCTTGGCCGCCTCAAAGTGGTGTATGGGGAAGGTTGTGCCTTGCTGCGCGCCGGCCGGCACGAGGCTGCGGCAGCCTGCTTCACCGCCGCGCTGCGGGAGGCGCCGGATTTCGCGGATGCGGCGCAGAATTTGGGCTGCTGCCAGGCCGCGATGGGCCAGTTGGGCGAGGCTGCCCGCAGTTACCGCGCTGTCGTGCGGATGCGGACCGGGGATGCCGGGTCGCACTTCAACCTCGGCTGCGTGCTGCTCTCGGCCGGTGAGTATGCCGAAGCGTTGGCCCCGTTGCAGGAGGCGGCCAGGTTGGCCCCTCGCCTGGCCAAGCACCACCAATTCCTGGGCCTTGCGTTCATTGCCGCCGGCCGCAAACCGGAGGCTGTCCCGCCGATGCTCGAGGCCGTTCGCCTGGACGACACCAACGCGGTGCTGGTGGCGAACGTTGCCGGATTGCTGGTCGACGTTGGGGAGCCTCTCGCCGCCGTGGAAGCCGGGCTGGCCGCCGTGCGGCTGGCGCCGGAGACCCCGTTTGCCCAGGCCAACCTGGCGCGCGCGCTGCACTGCGCGGGCCGTAGTGAGCAGGCCTTGGCACCTGCGCTCGCCGCCGTCCGCCTTGCCCCGGATGACGGCGGCGCGGTGGCGACGCTGGGGGCGGTGCAGTACATGCTTGGCGACTACGCCCATGCCGCCGCCAATTCCCGGCGGGCCGCCGAGCTAGCGCCGGAGTTGTATCAAGCCAAGGCGAACGAGTCGGTTGCCCTGGAGGCGCTGGGCCACTTGGCGGAGGCCGAGGCCGCAGGGCGGGAGGCAATCACTCTGGCGCCGTCCGGCAATGCCGAGGTGCGCCACAACCTGGCCTGCATGCTGCTCCGGTCCGGCCGGATGACGGCAGAGAGCTGGGCATGGTACGATTGCCGCCTTCAGTTGAACCCGGCGGAACGTCATTTGGCGAGCCTGCCGCGCTGGGCCGGCGAGGATGTCGCCGGCAAGACCGTGCTGCTCCACGCAGAACAGGGCTTCGGGGACACCATACAGTTCGCGCGCTATGCCCCCCTGGTGAAGGCGCTGGGTGCCCGGGTGATCCTTGCCGTGCAACCCGCTTTGTGCCGGTTGCTGGCCGATGCGCCGGGGACGGATTGCGTCGTCTCGACCAGGGAAGCGATGCCGCCGCACGATGTGTTCTGCCCGCTCCTCAGCCTGCCCGGCGTGTTCGGCACGACGCTCGGGACGATCCCGCCGCTGGTCACGTTGGTGCCGGATGCCGCGGGCGTGCCGCCACAAGCGGTGCAGGGCCTGCAGGTAGGGCTGGTCTGGGCCGGCAGCCCGGGCTTCGTGCATGACCGCGCCCGGTCGGTCGGGCTGGACGCCATCGGCCCGCTGGCGGACGTGCCCGGCATCGCCCTGCACAGCTTGCAACTTCCGGCCGGCGCCACGGGCGGCCTCCCGATCATCGACCGCATGGCTGACGTGGCGGACTTTGCGGACACGGCGTCCCGCGTCGCGGGGTTGGACCTCGTGATCGCCGTCGACTCCGCCGTGGCTCATCTCGCAGCCACCATGGGCCGGGAGGTGTGGCTGCTGTCGCGCTTCCTGGGGTGCTGGCGTTGGCTGCAGGACCGGGACGACAGCCCTTGGTATCCGGGCATGCGCATCTACCGCCAAACGAGCGCGGGCGATTGGACCGGCGTGATCGAACGCGTATCCAGTGATCTGGCGGCGCGTGCCGCTTCCCATGCTTCTCCTCATGGGAGAGCAGAAGCCGCTGCAGCGCCATTACGGCGACGGCTTGTCTGACCCGGCTTGACGTCCCCCCGGCCGTCAGCGATGGCGATGGATGCGCCGAGTCAGGCGAGGGAGTAGGCGGGTGAGCGTGCGGGTTGGCATCGATATCGGCGGGACGTTCACCGACCTCCAGGTCCTGGACGAGCGCACCGGCGCGGGCGGCAGCGTCAAAACGCCCACCACGCCGGCGGATCCTTCGCTGGGTTTGCTCAACGGGCTGACCCAGGCCGCCGAGCGCTACGGCTTCGCCCTCGCGGATATCGGCCTGCTGCTGCACGGCACCACCATCGCGACCAACGCCGTGCTGGAGCGCAGGCTGGCGCGCGGCGTGCTGATCACCACCGCCGGGTTCCGCGACGTGCTGGAGATCGGGCGCCACGCGCGCACCGACGTCTACGGCCTGCGTCCGCACAAGGAACCGCCGCTGATCCCGCGGGAGCGGCGGCTGGGCCTCCCCGAACGGGTACGGGCGGATGGCTCGGTGGAGCTCGCATTGACCGAGGCCGCGATGCACGAGGCCGTCCTGGCCGTGCGGGCGCATGGCGCGGAGACCGTTGCCATCACGCTGCTGAACGCCAACGCCAACCCGGCGCACGAGCAGCAGATGCGCGACTACCTGGCCGCCGCGTGTCCCGGCCTGCCGGTGTCGATCTCGTCCGAGGTCAGCCCGGAGATCCGCGAATACGAGCGGACCTCCACCACGGTGCTGAACGCGCTGCTGGTGCCGATCGTGCGCTCCTACATCGACCGCCTGCGTGCGCGCTTGGGCGAACACGGGATCACCGCCCGGCTGTTGCTGGTGCAGTCCAATGGCGGGGTGTGCAGCCCGCAGACCGCCTCGGAACAGCCGGTCCGCTTGCTGCTGTCCGGGCCGAGCGGCGGGGCACTGGCGGCGCAGCGGCTGGCCGGGCGGCTCGGCATGCCAGACCTGGTCGGTGTCGACATGGGGGGCACCAGCTTCGACGTGTGCGTGGTGGCGGATGGCAGGATCACGCAGCGCACCCAGGGCGAGGTGGACGGGCTGCCAGTTCGCCTGCCGATGGTGGAAATCCGCACGATCGGTGCCGGCGGTGGCTCCATCGCGTCGGTGGACGGGGCGGGGCGGTTCACCGTCGGTCCGCGCAGCGCCGGCGCCCGCCCGGGGCCCGCCTGCTACGGCCATGGCGGCACCCTGCCCACGGTCACCGACGCCAACTTGCACCTCGGCCGGCTCGACCCGGCGTTTTTCCTCGGTGGGGCGATGCGGCTCGATGCACCGGCCGCCGCTGCCGCGCTTGCGAGCTTGGGCACCACGCTGCGGCTGCCAGAAGACCGGGCCGCCTCCGGGGTGCTGGCTCTGACCAACACCAGCCTGGCCGCCGCCATCCGGCTGAGCCTGTTCGAGCGTGGGCTGGACCCGCGCCGCTTCGCCCTGATGTCGTTCGGCGGCGCGGGCGGGCTGCACGCCATCGAGGTGGCGGAGGAACTCGGCATGGACCGCGTGGTGTTCCCGGCCGGCGCCAGCACGTTTTCCGCCGGCGGCATTCTTGGGTCGGACATCGTGCACGACCTGGCGCGCAGCCAGGTGCTGCCCGCGACGGAGGCGAGCCTGCCTGCCCTGCGCGAAATGTGCGCCGCCTTGGCCACGCAAGCGGAGGCGTTGGCGGATGCGGATGGCACTCCGCGCGACCGGCGGCGGCACGCGTTCACCGCGGACATGCGCTACCACGGTCAGGCGTTCGAGTTGTTGGTGCCTTGGGCCGACCCGGCCGGGAACCTGGCGCCGCTACTCGAGGCGTTCCACGCTCTGCATGCCCAGCGCTTCTCGTACTCGAACCCGTCCGAACCTGTGGAGATCGTCACGGTCCGGCTCACCGCGTCCGGCTTGCTGCCCACCCTGCCGGCCGCGTCCGGCGTTGCTGATGGAATTGGGCGCCCTAGGCACCTTCGGCCGGTATTTACCGGCGGCGCTTGGTCCGACGTGCCTGTGGTGCACCGCTCTAGCCTGGTCGAGGGGACGCCGGGTCCGCTGGTGGTGGAGGAGGATTACACGACCGTGCTGGTGCCTCCGGGTTGGTCCTGCGGCCCAGGAGCCGACGGCACGCTGGTGGCGATGAAAGCGTCTCCCTCTCCCGTTGCGGGAGAGGGTCGGGATGAGGGGTTGCAAATGGCAACGACCCGCGAGTTACCAACTGCCATCGATGCGGTGGAACTGGAAATCCTCCGCAGCGCGCTGACCGCCGCCGCGGCCGAGATGGATGTCACCATCTGGCGCACCAGCCGCTCGACCGTGGTGCGCGAGTTGCTGGACTACTCCACCGCGGTGTTCGACCCGGCAGGCCACAATGTCGCGCAGTCCGCACGCATTCCGCAGCACCTGAACTCCATGGGGGCCGGGCTGCTGACTGTGCTGCGCGACTTCATCCCCGCGGACGAGTGGGACGAAGGCGATGTCGTCATCACCAACGACCCGTATTGCGGCGGCCAGCACATCCCCGACATCCTGGCCTTTCGTGGGGTGTTCGTGGACGGCCGGCGGATCGCGATCGTGGGGACGCTGTGCCATCACCTCGACATGGGCGGTATCTCGGCCGGCAGCTACGGCGCGACGGCCACCGAGGTGTTCCAGGAAGGCCTGCGCATACCCCCGATGAAGCTGGTCCGCCGCGGGGTGATGAACGCCGAGGTGCTGGCCATGATGCGCCAGAACGTCCGCCGGCCGGACATGCTGTGGGGCGACCTACAGGCCCAACTCGCCTCGCTCGCGGTGGGGGAGGCGAACCTGCAGCGCCTGGCCGCGCGCACCGGCGTGCCGACCCTGCTCGACGCCTGCGCGCAGTTGCTGGACGGGTCGGAGCGGGCGATGCGGGCGATGATCGGGCGCATCCCGGATGGCAGATACAGCTTCGAGGACTGGGTGGACGACGACGGCATCGCGGAGGGCGCGATCCGCATCCATGCGAGCGTGACCGTCGATGGCGACGCGATGGTGGTGGACCTGTCGGGCTGCGGTCCCCAGGCGCTCGGCCCGGTGAACGCGACGCTCGCCTCGTCGCTGTCGGGCGTGTTCTACGCTGTGATGGCCTGTGCCGACGAGCCAATCCCGGCGAATGCCGGCTGCTATCGCCCGGTTACGGTGATCGCCCCGGAAGGCACGATCGTGAACGCCCGTCATCCGGCCCCCGTGGCCAACCGGATCACTACGACGCATCGGCTGGCGACCACCATCCTGGGTGCGCTGGCCAAGGCGGTGCCCGAGCGCATACCGGCCGCGTATTACGGCGCCAGCTACGTTTGCAGCTTCCAAACCATCGCCGACGACGGCGTCCGCGCCGTGCTGGTGGAGATCGAGGTGGGCGGCGGCGGCGGCCACCCCCTTGGAGACGGGCTGCATGCGCACAGCCACGGCATGCACAACAACGCCAACATCCCGGTCGAAATGGTGGAGAGCGAACTGCCGCTGACGATCACGCAGTACGGTCTGCTGCCCGGCACGGGCGGTGCGGGGCAATATAGGGGCGGGTTGGGCCTGGTCCGGGAGTGGCGCATCGACTGCGCAGCGGCCGTGTTCACGGCTAATTTGGAGCGGTTCAAGTTCCAGCCTTACGGGTTGAGCGGGGGCGGCCCGGGGGCGCCTGGCCGGCTGCTGCACGTGCGCGATGGGGTGGAGCACGCGCTGCCGTCGAAGATCGGGAACCTACGGCTGAAGCGGGGGGATCGGATCCGTTTGGAGACGTCGGGTGGCGGCGGGTTCGGGCTGGCCTCGGCCCGCGATGCGACGGCGGTGGCGACGGATGTGGCGCGGGGATACGTCACCGCCTGACACCGGGCCCGGATCGTTTCTCACGCCGCCCTCGGAGCGACAACCTCAACAGTATGGAATTCAGCTCTGGTGAGGACCTGCGGCCGACTCGACTTGATCCGGTCGCGGTCCAGACTCATACCAAGCGCCGTTGACGTAGACTCGCCGGCGTGGGGTGCAGTGCAATCCGCTTGGAGGCTGGGCAAGAATTCTACTGCGGCGGTCATCCGACACGGGTTTACTGCGCTCCGATGCTCACGACCCACGCGGTCGCTCCGCTTCGGTGCTCGCAAACCCACGCCGGGCAGCGCCAAGAGGCGCTTCTGACTCGCCGCAGCGAATTCTTGCCCAGCCTCTTGGAGGATTGCACCTTCACGTCGTCACGGTCGGCGCGTTTGGTCGGTGCAATGCTAAAGCGCATTGCACCCTACGGGATGAGACGAGGGTCATCGCTTTAGGCCGCGGGTATAACTTCTCCCACGCCTAGAGAAGGCGTGCCAGCGTCAGCCTATTGGTTCCCGACCCGACTGTGGAAGTTTGAGCCCACCGAACTGCTGATCTTGAATGTTTAAAGCCCTTGCGCGCCACCTTTCGATGAAGGTCGAAACTATATAGTCCCTGTCGCCCCGTTTGATTGAGATCGCGCGCGTTGCCACGATAATTCCGACTGTTTATATTTCATCCGCGGCGTCATCATTGACATTTCCAAAACCGGTTTTGGCAGAATTATCGCTTCATCTGATATGAGCTCGTCCAACTCTTCATTGTGTTGGCCAGCCGCGAGAAGTCGATTAGCGACATGAGTGGAGAGTAGTCGGCCCATGTGCCCAGGGCCGGTCAACCACCAAATTAGGCTTGTTCGAAATTCTTCCTCGGGAGTTGAAAGTAGATTCTCAAGGAAGCCAAGTAATATCTGATGGCCAGCTACTGATCCGATAAATCCATTTTGTGTTTCGTATTCTTCCGCGATGACAATCGGAGATATAAACTGAGTGCTGAGAAAAAAGACCGGCGACCTTCCTAGGCAGATCTCATCTGCATCGACATAAAATCCGCCATTTTTGAACAGCCAGGCCATCCTAAATATGTCGGAGCGCATCGCCGGGTGTGAAGACGCATCGAAACGACTTAAAAGCTCTTCTCGAAAGTTCTCCAGCAAAAATTTAGAGGCAGTAATCCTATTGTATATTACGTGTTTGAAATCTGGATAAGTGACCCTCCAGCTTTCAATTGCCTTCGCAACATCGCTTGGAACATCGTTTTGATCCCAGTATTGAACTATGATTGCTGGTATTATTGGATTTTTAAGAGTTCTCACGAATATGTCCTTTAGGCAAAGAGACCACCAGCGCCGCTCTTTTCCAATCCTATTCATGAACATCCAAGAGGCACAACATATTTTAACGTCAAAGCCAGGCTTCATTTTGTTAAGATGAATTTTACAAAGCTCTCTCAGGTCTCTAGTATTGAGATACGCTTCCAACTCGTCTCTATATATTTCGAAGATGTTGCATTGGTCGCTATACAGTAGAACTAAATGTTGCTCTGAACTATTTTCGGATAATAAATTGAGTATAAATCGTGATCTATCACAATTGAGTGAAAACATTTCGATATGAAAAAGACTCCTTAGAGCTAAAGTTCTTTGGAAGTTGGTTAAGTTGTTCAAATCAATACATTCTTGCAATAAAAGTCTAGAATTATGGATTTTCCCTTGCAGCTTGAACAGCCTAGCTCTTGCTAACGACATTGCATCGCCGGGCTGCTGCGGAATGAGCACGTCATGAGCAGCTTGAATGTCGAGCTTTGACGCGTGAATATCTGAAAGAATGAGCCTTATTGATTCACTATTCGGGAAAACGGAAATACCCAGTTCAGCAAGTGCGCTCGCTGTTGCTAAATCGCCGCAAAACTCGAGCGTCTCTATGTGGAGGGCAAGGCATTTCTCGTCCTTCGTCGAAAACACTCCTGTAGCGTAGCAACGCTGAAGCTCTTCGATGGCTTCTCGCGGCCGGCCGCATCTTACGAGGTAACTGAGCAACCGCCGCATAGTCGGGAAATCAGGGTATAGGTGTGAGTGATAGCTTAACGCCTGTATGGCAGCGTCAGGGTCGCCATGCAGCCACTCGAAATCGGCCAGTTGGTTCACGTAGGAACTTTTATGGGAATCGTTTGTAGTTGACGCGACCAAAGTCGCAACCCGCGTAAGACAACTCCGCGCCACTTCGCGCTCAAGAGAGCGAGAACAAATCGACGCTAACTCAAGTAAAGCAGGAACGTCGTCTGGTGCCAGCCGGACAACCTCTTCAAGATAAAGCCTCGCAGCTTTGAGATGTCCGACCGTTTGGTGACATCGCGCAAGCTGTAGGGCGCATTGACGCCTGAACGCAACGGAGCAAACGTCATCCAGTGCTTCCTCGAGTATCTCAATAGCTTCACTCGATCGACCTAATGCCCGCAGCGAAATGGCAAGATCCACATGGCTACGTGCATCGCGGGGCTGGCGGGAAAGCAACTCGTCAAACGCTGCTCGCGCAGCCTCGTGCCTCCCCTCGGATCGTGAAACGAGACCCTTCCGACGAAGATCCTCAATCGATTCTGAGGCACTCGCGGCCGTAAAGCTTTGATCGTCAACTGGAGGCATCTTGGCTACCTGAACCCAGATGCACTCGTTCGAGCTTCTGGCCGATTTAAGAGGACCACACAGAACTCCGATCCGCAAGCTTCTGAGAGATGATTGCTGACGGAGATGTTACCGGGGCCGACGACAACGGAGGTGCTCGCGCTTCTGGCCGGAGTGCGTGCCTGAAAGCCTCTGTAGCAGTTCCATCTCCAGGGCCTGAGTGTCTTCTCTGACTGGGGTTGTTGGGTCAAAAGGCCAAGCTCTCCGTCAACCCCGGCTTGAAATGCTTTCTCAGCGCCGCACCCGCGCCGCCGCCGCCGGCAAGCTGACCGGCGCCAGCCCTCGCAGCATGTCTGCGACCTGGTCGGCCATTTGACCAAGCGCCGTGCTCATCGCTGCTACCAATTGCGGGGTGCCCGTGCCGGTCGGGGTCACCGTTTCCCGCAGCGAACGCGTGGCTGCCGCATCGTGGTTGCGGGATTGCTCGACGGCTACCTGCGCGAGCAGTACCACGACGCCGCTCGTATCCAGGTCGAACCGCTGCACGTCCAGCTCCACAGTGGCGGCCGCGTCGACCGAGATGGTGCCCGCCTCGGTGAACACGCTGCTGCCCGGAAGACGCTGCGCTAGGTCCAGCGCCAGCACGCGACCGATCATATCGCCCACCGGCTCGCCCCAGCGCTCACCGCTGTTCAGCTGCAGCCGGCTGGCGGAGCTGTCACGCACGATCTCCGGCCGGTCGAGGTAGCCGGCGATTCCCGGCCGCGCCAGCTTGACGGTCGCCGGCCCGCCGCCGACCGGCTGACCCGGCACCGCCCGCAGCGTGTAGATCGCCGGGTCGGGTGAGGCGCAGCCCCACAGCGCCAACAAGGCGGGTGCCACCACGAAATCGCGGCGCCTCATCGTTCGGACCCCTGGTTGGTGCGGCCCCGGATCAGCGCCTCCGGATGGGCATCGAGGAAGTTGGCAAGCAGGCGGATGGACCGCGCGGCGTCATTGAACTGCGACATCAGCCGTTCCAAGTCCCGCGAGAACTGGGAGTTGCTGCCGTAGCCATTATCCACTGATCCCACCAACTGGCTGGCGCGTGACAGCGTCTGATCGAGGTTGTTGCTGATCTCCGGCAACCGCTTCAATAGCGGCGTCAAGCCGGCATCCGTCCGCTTCACCAGGCCCTGCACGTCCACCAGCGCCCCGGTGGCTGCATTCAGCGCCTGCTTGACCTCGGGGCCGCCGATCGTGGCGCTGAGGGTGCTGAGCAACGCGTTGGCATTGTTGCCGATCTGGGTGAACGGGATGGCGTCCACCTTTTGCAGGATCTCGGAGGCGGAGGTGATCAGGCCGCTCAACCCGCCACCCAGCGTCGGCAGTACGATCGCATCCCCCTCCATGGAGATCGTCGCCGGAGCAGGGTTGGGTGGGAACTCCAGCGAGACGGCGAGCGCACCTGTGACGTAGCTGGTCGTCACCAACTCGGCCCGCATCCCGTGGTCCACCAGGCGGCGGGCCACATCCATCGGCTGGTCCAGTGTTTTCGTGTTGACGGCGGCCAGCCGCTCCGGCTGCACCTCAGCGGTCACCCGCACACGGGCGGTGGCGTTGGTCGGATCCAACTCCAGCTTGACGTCGCTGACCGTGCCGACCTGCTGCCCATAAATCAGCACCGGCGAGCCATTCGCCAGGCCGCTGGTCGAGGTCTGGAAGTACATCACCGTGTTGATGCGCTGCTTGTAACCGGCGGCGTTTGCGTCGTTTTCGCTTGGGAACAGTTCGAACGAGGCATCTTGTCTGGCACTTGGGGAATCGCGGCTATCCTCGGGCGTGCTGAACGCGACGCCGCCGGACAGGACAGCCTGGATCGACTCCAGTTCAACGTGCAGGCCGCTCCCGCCGAATGCGATGTTGATGCCCGACGCGTTCCAGAATCGGGTGCCGGTGCGGACCCACTTGTCGTAGGGCGCGCGAACGAACACGTTCACCGTGATCGGACCGTTCCCCTCCGGCAGGTGGTACCCCAGCACTTCGCCCACCGATATGTCACGGTAGAACACCGGCGAGCCGCTCCCGAGCGAGCCAATGCGCGCTGTATTCAGCACGAACGTGGTGCCGGGCTCGTCGGACCGCACGCCCGGCGGGTCCTCGAGACCGACGAACTCGGTCTGCTTTTTGCCGCCTTTTTCGCCCGGGTCCATTTCGATATAGCCGCCGGAGATCAGCGTCTCGAGCCCGGAAATGTTGCTGGCCGACAGCCGCGGCCGCACGACCCAGAACCGGGCGTGGTCCGTGAGGTAGGCGTCCGCCTCGCTGTTCATCCGCACGTGGACGATCACGTGGCTCATGTCCTGGGCCAGGCGGATGCTCGTAACCGTGCCTAGATCGACCGCCTTGTGCCGGACTTTGGTCTGCCCGGCGGTTAGTCCATCGGCGCCCTTGAAGGTGATGACGATCTCCGGACCGCGCTGGCTGAGCGTTGTGAAGGCCAGGTAGGCGCCAATGATTGCCGCCACGATCGGCAGGATCCAGACGAACGAGAAGGCCGAGCGGCGCCTCACATGGGCGAGGGGGATAGCGGCTTGATCGGCTTGCGTGCGGTCGGCGTCGGTCGGCTTGTTATCGCTCATGCGGTTTCCGTTGTCATCGCTCACGCGGTTCCCGCGGTTGCCGGCGCGCCGGCCGGGCGATCGGTGCTGTGGGCTGCTTCGTGCGGGAATAGGTGATCGAGCGCCCCGGCGCCTGCTGCATCCCACATCAAGCGTGGGTCGAAGCACGCCGCAGCGACCATCGTCAAGACCACGACGCTGCCAAAGCAGATCGCGCCGGTGCCGGGCTCGATGCTGGCGATCACTCCGGCCTGCACCAGACCGACCAGAGTCGACAGCATGAACACGTCGATCATGGACCATCGGCCGATGAAATCCACCAGCCGGAACAGGCGCGTTCGATCGTGCAGCCGCCAGGTGGATCGGCGGTGGGTCATGATCAGCATGAACGTCAGGCTGAGCAGCTTGAGCAGCGGCACCATGATGCTGGCCACGAACACGAGCAGGGCGAGCGGCCACATTCCCGCGTCCAGCAACTCCTGCGCGCCGCCAAGAATGGTGGAGGGGGTCGCCCGGCCCAGCCGGATCGTCGTCAGGACGGGGAACACGTTGGCGGGAATATACAGGGCCGCCGACGCGATCAGCAGCGCCCAGGTGTTGGTGATGCTGTTGGGCAACCGCAAATGGAGCACCGCCGCACAGCGGCTGCACCGGTCCCCTTCGTCAGCGTGGTTGACCCGGCTACACACGTGGCAGCTGATCGGCGTGCCGCGCCCCGGTTGGTTGGGCGGGACCAGTCCGCGCGCCTCCATCTCCTCCCAGACGCCTTGCGAATCGAGCAGGTAGTCGGCCGTCACCATGGAGATCATGAGTGCGCCGACCGCATACAGCGCGACCCCCGTCTGTACCGTCGCGATCGCGCCGAGGCGGGTGAATGCCACGAACACCCCGAGTAGGAAAACCTCCACCATCGCCCAGGGGCCGATACGGTGGTACCATTTGAACACGATCGGCAGGATTTTTGGCGGTTCGGCGGTTCGCAACCCCACCAGGACGAAGAGCATGACCAGGATCTTCGCCAAGGGTGCGACGATGGCGGTCACTGTGACGATGATCGCTAGTTCCCACGCGCCATGGCTGGTGAAGGAGGCGGGCAGGGATATCATGGTGGTTTGCCGCTGCATGCCCACGATGTCGACGGACAAGAACGGTGCCAGCACCGCGATCATATAGAGGATGAGCGACGTGAGCGTGAGTGTGAGTGCTCGCGTTGACCACTGCGTGCGGGTGCGGCGCAGTGTTCCGTCGCAGCGCAGACAGTTCGCCTCGGCATTGGGCGGCAGGGATGGCAGGACTTGAAGTAGGCCACAATCGGGGCATTCCCGTTGCGTCTCCAGTGCCTTGTTGGGCAAAGTTTCACCGATCATGGCCGGCAACCTGCCGGAGGCCGGGCCTGCACGCCAGCCTGTGTTGGAGCACGTGGCTGCGAGGCATCGTTTAGCAGCCGTTGCGCGCGCCGCCGGGTGGCGATATATCGGCGCCGCTGCCGGCGTAGCTCAGGGGTAGAGCAACTGATTCGTAATCAGTAGGTCCACAGTTCAATTCTGTGCGCCGGCACCAGCGCGATCGGGACGAATACAGGTCGGGCGGGCCTTACCAGCGGTGCCTGCGGTTTTCCAGAGTAGCCTGGCTACGAGTGGCTGGCTGTTAGCGCCTTGAACTCCGCAGATTGGGTCATCGCGTGTAGCCAGACGGATACGCCCATGGCCTGGACGGCACGCGCGTGGTGGCTGACGTCCTCGGCGGACGCCTCCCGCCTTAGCAAATTGCGGTATGTCTCCTTGACCAGCACGTCCGGCGCGAAGGTCAGCATTTCTGCCGGCGCCAGGGCGTCGATCAGGGGAAGGGGCGCCGCGCGGAACGCCTCGATGAAGGCGGCGAGGCGGGACTGCGCATACCCGGCACGGATGGCGGTTCGGCCATAATGTGCGCAAAGCCGCAGCGAGCCGAACACATGTTCGGACCGCGAACACACGCCGTCGGGGAATACCAACAGCGGCGTGGCCGGGCAGACCGAGGTGGTGCAGCACAGTGGGCAGAGGCGGATACACCGGGGTGGGGATACACTCCTCCCCTTCGTCGCGGACCGTGCCGTGCAGACCCAGGATCTGGGAAGATCTCCCGCACCATGTAGGCCAGCGCGGGCCGCCGGGGATGGTTGACGGTGTTCACCGTCACCTCGGTCCAACACCGCTCCTCAAGGAACGGCGAGAACCGGATCGTCGTCTGGTGATCAATCTCGCGCCGTTTAAGGTCAGCTAGGGCTGCGTCGATCCAGCTGAACACGAGATCTCGATTGTAGAACTCGGGGGAGAGCTGCACGGCGGCGATATCGTGCCAATTATAGCCGGTCAGGAACATGTCGATGCTGTGAGCATTGTGGTAGTCCGAGCGGTGACCCGAAAAATGGCCCACCATGTAGTCGTACGCGGATTGCAGGCCGTTGAAGAACATGGATGGGAAGGTCATCAGCGTGACGTGCGGCGGGAGTGAGGCGCGGAGGTGATCGATCGACAGGTCTGCCCGGTCGCGAAAGGCGCCGATCGGCTGAGCGATGACGATGTCGGCGGCGGCGGCGCGTGCGAGATGGGCCGCGACGATGGCGTCTGTGAAGACCGGGACGGCGGAAATGTCCGTGTTCGCCACGGTCCAGCCGGGCTGGGCCTCCGTGATGAGCTTGCGCAACGCTGTGGACTGGCAGTTTCCGTAGACATAGATGTTCATCGACGTGAGGCTCGGCCAGCGGGTTGAGTGGGTGGGACGAGTGTAGAGGGTGGTGTCAATCTCCACCGCGCAGCCACATGCTGAACGGCAAGACGCGGCCCTATCGTTCAGTCGGGCGTGGTGGCTCCAGACGGCAGGAGCGTCAGATCGGTGCTCAGGGCCAGACGCTGCCGCTCGAGTTGGTCGATCTGCCGTTGCAAAGTTGCGACGGCATTCTCATGGGCCACCAGGTGCATTCTCGCCACGAACACGTGTTGGTCCTGATCGCTTTGCAGCGCGGCCACCAGTGATCGCTGGATCGCCTCCGGCCCACGATCGGGCAGGAAAGGGAAGAACCAGAGCAGATGGTCCGGCCGCGTGTGGTCGTTAGCGTAGTCGAGCGACGTCGGATATACCGTACTGGACGAAAGCGGAACGATCAAATCAGCCCGCACGAACGTCAGTTCCAGCACGTCGGCCACCGGCAGCCCCTCCAGGATCACCACCGGACCGCAATTGTTGCCGTGCACATGGACCAGGTGGAAGCCGTGCAGCAAACACAACATCATGCGGCAGAAAGCGTCTCGGTAGGCTGGTTCGGCCAGGCGATGGAGCCAATGGATCTCGATGACGATCTGGCGGAAGCTGCGCAGCAGCCCGGGGCCGGCGGCGATCAACGAGTCGAACTCGGCACCTTCTATGTCCAGCTTCAGCAGCATGTCCGTGCGGCCCATGTCGCCGCACTGCCGGATATGGTGTTCGAGCGTGAAGAGCGACGCGTTGGGATCGTCGATGGGCCCCAATCCCTGCTTGTGGAAGCTGAAGTTCGGGTGGCTGACTGGAGGACCCTCGACCGTGTGGTCGAACATGCGGACGGGTATCCCGGCTTCGGCCAGGGCGTGATCGAACGAGACCTCCACACTGATCCCGAAGCTGTATGCGGCATGGATGTCGTCGAGATCGTCGGCCACCACGTAGCCGCCATCCAATCGGCTACCGAGCCGTCGCTTGTGCAGTCCCTGCCCATCGCTTGGGCGGAGCAGGCTCAAGGCCCGTATCAGCTCGGTCCGGCTAGAGTGATCGTTTGCCAAGTTCTCGTCCTACGCCGTGCCACAAGCGGCGCCGGCTAGCAGTGCCTGCCACTCGGCTTTGATCACGCTGTCACCGAACAGGGCAATGGCCGACGCGCGTCCGGCCTGGCCGATGCGCTCGCCCAACGCCGGGTCGGCTTGCAAGGTTGCGATGGCCTCACGGGTCGTCTCGGGATCGGAGCAGACGAAGCCATCCACGCCATGACGGATCAGGTGCGCAATCTCGAAAAATCGGTGGCGCCGAGCGCCGGCATCGAGAACCACGAGGGGAATGCCACTCATCCAGGCCTCGATGAAGTTCAGGGTGTAGGGCACGTTTTCCCCCGTGCAGTAGAGATAGGCAGCACACTGGCGAAGCAGCGTCTGCTGCTGCTCGGACGAGACCAGTCCGAGGTCGCCGGGGCAGCCCACGTTGCCGACGCCGCCTAGCGCGGGGCCAAGATCCTCGGTGACCTCGCACCAACGCGCGAAATCCTCCGGATAGCGCGATCGGAAATTGTTGGCGAAGGTGAGCACTCGGGGGTCACCACCGGTCCAGGGGCCATAGTCCATGGCATACTTTCCGAAACGGATGGTCGTGTCGCCGAAGACATAACTGTCGGCGAGCATCTCGTTGGGAGAATAGCGGATGACCCGCAGTCCCAGGTTCCTCCACGGCAACGCAGCCACGTTCGTCGCCTCGATCGACTGGCCGATGAGGCGCAGGAAGACCGGCCGGATTGAGAGCACGTCCCAGTGGGACGCGAGCAGTTGCGTGTCGTGCATCACGATGCAGACGTCGAACAGGGACACCCACTCGGCGGAAAGATGGATATCACCTGGCAACATGTGGCAGCCAAGCGTGGAGAATTGTTCCAACAGCATGGCGTTCACTGGCCCTAAATCGAGCGGGGGCCGGAACGTGTCGCCTGCGCCGCCCCGGAAAAAGGCTCCGAGCGAGAACACGTCATGGCCCAGATCGCGGAGCAGGCGGAGTTCGTCGTACTCCAGCACCTGGTGGACCGAACTGTAAAGGATCCGCACGCCCCGCAATCCCCTACCATAAGTCGCCCCGCCCTGGCTTAGGGGGGCGGTTTACCCCAGCCGCGGGAAGCGTCAAGGGATCGTGCGCTCCGCTCTATCACGCATGCACACCGCCCACCACCGCCCTAACCATTTCCGTCATTGCCGCAGCCGGGTCGTCGCGATTGGCATGGGCGTTGGCTCAGTTGTCCCGAGTGGCGCCATGCCCTTGAATGCGAGATTTGCACCGCCCAGCGTATGAATGCAGATCTCCCGCGAGGCTCGTGCATGAATACTATCGCTAGAGCAGTAGTTTATTACAGTCTCTGAAGCAGTATGACACTTCTTGACTTGTGCCGAGCGCGAGCGGCGTCACAAATGTCCAGTGCCGAACAGTAGATCCGGCAGCGCCTTCGGGGAATGACGCAGTGGATGTCGCCGAGTCAGACAGCTTCTCCGATGGTTACCACAGCCAATATCGCGTAGGGCCAGCGGCACCGCCGGCGCTCCTGACACGGTCACGCGGTCGCACCGGTGAACGGGCGCTCGCAGCACTTCCGCTGGCCTGCATCGTCGTATCTTTAGCGACGCTTGCGCTGCCGGTGGCGCTCACGCACATGCCGCCGCTGCTCGATTTCCCAAACCACCTGGCACGCATGTGGCTCCTCGCCGGGGGGGCCGACCACGCACCACTGGACAGCATCTACGGTGTGGACTGGTCGGGTGCCTCGACCAATATCGGGATCGACCTTTTGGCGGCGACGGTCGGGCGGTTCACTGGGGGTTGGTCGCTGGCGATGCTGCTGCTCGGGGCGGCAGCACTGTTACCGCCGCTCGGCGCAGTCCTGCTCAATCGCGCGGTATTCGGCGGGTGGCACTGGTGGCAGGCCGGGTTCGCCGTCCTGGCCTGGAACAGCACGATGCTGGCGGGGTTCCTCAACTTCCAGTTGGGGATCGGTCTTGGGCTGTTGGCGGCCGCCGCGGACTCGGCTGTACTCCGCCGGGTGGGACCGTGGGGCACAGCGGTCGTACGGATCGCGTTGGGGACGATCTTGCTGTTGTTCCATCCCTTCGCAGCCGGGTTCTACGCAGTTTTGCTCGCTGGCCTGGTATTTGGTCCGGGTAAGCCGGTCGGAGGTGCCGCGCCGCTCGCTCGCCGGGCCTGGAACGCGATACAAGCCGCTGGGCTCGCCGTGGGCATTCCGGTTGCCTGTTTGGTCCTGCTAGCGCCAAGGCTGCCGGGCGGACATGCCCCGCCGGGCGTCTACGATCTTTGGGCCGGCTACACGGTCACCAACAAGATCACGACCCTGCTGACAGCGATCGCAACCTACGATCTCCGGGTGGACGTCGCGGCTGTCCTTTTTCTTTGGGCAGCAATCCGGATCATGGCACCCCGTAAGGTTCTACAATGCCATGCCGGCTTGATCCTCGGTGCGGGCGGCCTGGTCTTTTTGGCGATCGTGGTTCCGTCCACGCTCGGAGGCACAGCGTTCGTGGACTGGCGCTTCCCGATTATGGCAATCCTAACCGGTGTGGCAGCCATTCGGCCCGACATGTGCTCCGTGCGGTCCGGCTCTCTCATGGCTCTTGCGCTCATGCTGGTGGCTGTCACGCGTACCGCATGGATTGGCGAAGTCTGGCACGAACGTCAGGCCGACGTGGCAGCAGTCGAGGACGTCCTGGCCTTCGTGCCTGCCGGTGCCGCGGTCTTACCGGTGCAGCACCTCGGGGCCAAAAACGCCATTGTGCCGCGGGGCCGTATCCTGGTCAGTGGCCGGCCGACCTTTTGGCATCTTCCTGCACTCGCAGTCCCCCTGCGCCATGCATTCGTACCAACATTGTTTACGGCGCCGGGCAAGCAGCCGTTGCGCGTGCTTCCGCCCTGGGCCGATATTTCGGTGATGGAGGGCCAACCGGTCCCGGTCGCTTTTTTGAGTGGCCGCGTGCTGACGGCGCAGGCGGCATATCAGGTCGGATACGTTGCGCATTGGCGCGAGCGCTTCGGCTACATGTTGGTGATCAACGCGCAGGAACCGGATAAGGACGACGAATCGTCGCTGCCAGGACTCGAGATGCTGGCCGACCGTGGCTACGCGCGCCTCTATCGCATTACGCCAGGTGACACGCCTACGCATTCAACAGCGTCAGGAGTTGTCCGTTCCGCCGCGGAGAACGTCCAACTTCCGTAGGCGAGCGGCGGGGACTGCTGTACATGCAGTGGTATTGATCGGCGCCGGCTGCGGTTGCTGGCAACTTGACGGTGATCGTGGATAGGCTAGACCGCTGGCCGACAGTTTGGGCTGCGAAAATGATGCAGTACCACTGCGCGCCGACTTCGCCGTAAATCAAAGGGCCAGTCTCAATGCGTTCGATGCAGATCCAGGCGACCCGCGGGCGGATCTCGTCCAGGCAATCCCGGTGAGGTCCGGGCCGAACTGCGCGCGTGCCGACTTTGCCTAATTCAGTCCCATTCGCGGCGCGCGCCGACACCCCGATCGAGGGCAATATCGACCGCCTGGACGGGAAGGTGATGCATCTCTGGTGCCAGGATGTGTCCGCGCCGGACCGGGCTGTGCTGGTGGACATCCTCGTCAATGGCCGTCTGTTTGGCCGGTTCGTTGCCAGTGAATACCGGCCCGACCTGGAGGTGGCGGGCAAGGGGAGCGGCCATCACGGGCTGACCGTGGACTTCAGCGGCTCCCAGATGATAGCGGTGGACGAAGCCGTGCTGATATCCGCCTGCGCCGCCGACACGCCGGGCAGGCCGTTTTCGTCCATCGAACTGCGGCCGACCGTCGCCGACAACCTCGAACTGACGTCCGCGGCCATCGAACACCTGCAGAAGCATATCCCTCGGCTCGTCGAGGAGTTGTATGGGCGGGGGCGGATGGAGTGGGGCTTTCCGGACACCCTCGGGTTTGCCGACCGCGTGGCTGCGCCGATCGTGCAACCGATGGAAACCGACGGTCCTGGGCTACGCAGGGTCACGATTTCTAAATATGCCAACTTCGCCCGCCAGCGCTTCCGGGTCGAGGACCAATTCAAGGTCGGCCAGGCGTCTATCGAGACCGACAACTATATTAAGTGGTATCTGGAGGTCTATCTTCGCCTCCGCGCCGACCAACGCGCCCCTTTGTCATCGACCGAGATCGCTTATCTCAACGAACTCATCGTCTACGGTGGGCAGCAATATCACCTCAGCCGGGTGACATGGACGTTCTTGCTGGACGACAAGGTTCTGCTGAGCCGGCTCAACCTCAACTCTCCCGACAGTTATCTGGAAGTGATCTACTGGTGGTCCATCCAGCGCAGCCGTGAGTTGTGGGCCGAGGATTGCCTGGTCACGTCGAGCTACATCCAGGCGTTGAGCGCAGTCGCCGACCGCTGGCGGACGTCGAACTTTCCGCTGAGCCGCTTCATGGAACTGTATTTCAGCCGGCGGATCGACTGGCACTTCCTCAACCTGGAACACGAACAAGACCGCAGCATTTTCTACGCTCTGCTGCTACTCGATGCCAGCCGGCAGCCATCGTCGCTGCAGTATATTCCGCACACCTGGATCGAACGGTTGCTGCAGCCCCGCTACGAGGGCACATCGATGCTGGAGGGTTTCTTGCGCCAGGTCGCCGAGCCAAGCCCCGCGATAGACTATGTGCTGAACTATAAACAAGCGATCAGGGCGATTGGCTTCGATCTCGACCGCCGGAAGAGTACCTCCGTTACGACCGAAGGCCACCGCGTCGCCAATGTCGGCCTTCGCCCCGAGATCGCGGCTTTCGGTCCAGTATCGGTCCAGGTCATCGGGCCGCTGCAGAAGGCATCGGGCTTAGGGCAGGCCACGCGGCTGTCGTACGACGCGCTGGTCCGTCACCATGGCGATTGCAGCGCCTATGATTTCGATTTGGACAACCCGGCTCCGATCGGGTCCAAGCGGCCGAGTTCGCCGTTAAGGCGTGCCAAGGTCAACCTCATCCATCTGAATGCGGAGTCGATCCCGCTAGCCTTCGCTTTTCTGCCAGACGTATTCACCGACGCCTATAACATCGGCTATTTCTTCTGGGAGCTCGACTCTCCGGCCTCCTGCCATTCGCTGGCGTTGGAGTTGTTGGATGAGGTCTGGGTGTCGTCGCAGTACGGGGTCGATCAATACACCCCGTTCGCCACCATCCCGGTCACCAAGATCAGCATGTCGTACGAGGACGTGGCGGTGCCGGACCGGCAGGGCGCTCGCGCATACGTCCGCTCCCTGCTGGGGTATGGCGATGATTGCTTCGTGTTCTTCGCAGCGTTCGATCTGTTCTCGTTCATCCAGCGCAAAAATCCGCAGGCAGTGGTCAAGGCGTTCATCGACGCCTTCCCCGCCGGCGCCAATGTCCGCCTCGTGCTCAAGACCCATAACCGTGACTTCATCAACGACCCGGTCCAGCGCAAGATATGGCAATTGCTGGATGAGGCGGCGCATGCCGATCCGCGGATCGCGATCATCAACGAGACGCTTCCATACGAGCAGTTGCTGCAGCTGAAAACCGGATGCGATTGCTACGTCTCGCTCCACCGCTCCGAGGGCTGGGGCTTCGGCATGATCGAGGCTATGCATTTGGGCGTGGCCGTGCTCGCGACCGGCTACTCGGGCAACACCGAGTTCTGTTCCCCCGATACGTGCTGGATCGTCGGTCATACGCTGCGCCCCGTCGGGCCAGGGGACTACATCTTCGTGGAGCCAGGGCAGGTCTGGGCCGAACCCGATCACGCCGACGCCGTGCGCCAGATGCGGGCCGTGGTGAGCAACGTGGAGGAGAGAGAGCAAAGGACCGCGCATGCCAAGGCGTTCGTGGACCAGCACTTCTCCCCGACCGTCGTTGCTCAGCGCTATTCCGACCGCCTTGCGCACATCGCGTCGCAGGGCGGGTCGCGGGTGAGGCGGGCTGCGCGCCCGGCCCGGTGAGCCGACCCACAGAGCGTCACCCCCGCCAGATGCGCGGTTTCCGAGAGCCGCAATCTGCTCGTATGATGGCAGACCGTCGAACGAACCGCCCGTGAACGAGGTCTATCATGGCTGAGCCCATTACCTTGGACGAGCTCGACCTGATGGCCGAGGTGATGCGCCTTGACGGAACCAGCCTGGACGGGCGGTGGGCCGCGTTCGCCGGGCGGGTGCTCGCCCTGCCGGATTGGTTCGACCCGGGGCTCGATCCCGAGGGTGAGGCTTACAGGGCTCAGCAGTTGCGGCTCTGGCAGACCATCGCGGGTTCGCAGGCAGCGTATAGTGCCATTCGCGATGAACAAACTCCGGAAGTCGCGGGTTTCGATGCGATCCGGGCACCTGGGTTTTATTCCAGGCGCGACCCCCTGGCTGTGACCAGTGCTGCGGATCACCTGATCGCGCTGGGACATATGGTTCAACGGTCCGGCCTGCGACCTGGCGACACCGCCATCGAGTATGGCGCTGGGTTCGGACAGGTCGCGCTCACGCTCGCAAGACTAGGTGTGCATGTCGACGCGGTGGATATCAGCCCGATGTACAACGAGGTCATCCGCGCGCAGGCGGAGTTCTACGGTGTGCCGCTGCGGGCCGTCCAGGGCAGCTTCGGCGACAATCCAAAGCCCGGGTCGCGGTATGACGCGGTTCTGTTCTATGAGGCGTTCCACCATTGTCCCGACCCGGCGGCGTTGGTCCTGACTCTGCGAAGCCTGGTCAACCCCGGCGGAAAGGTGCTCCTGGCAGGAGAGCCGGTGGTCGCCGGCGACGAGAGCGTGCCCTACCCGTGGGGGCTACGCCTCGACGCGGAGACCGTCGCCGTCGTTCGCTGGCGTCAGTGGTTCGAACTCGGGTTTCAGGAGGACTACCTGGCCCGCATGTTCATTGCGAATGGCTTCGTCTGGACCAAGCATCCCTGCGCAATGACGCATTATGGTGACGTGCACGAATTCAGGCCTCGGCCGAGACGGGTCGAAATGGCGCAGTATGCCATACCGGGGGCGGAGCGATCGGGTTGGCACGCTCCCGAACCCACCGGCCGGTGGACCATGCGGCAGGCGCTGCTACCGATCGATGCGGGTGGCGGCTACACACATCTCCGCATCGCGCTCAGCAATCACCACGTCGAGCCGATGGCGTGCCAGCTTACGTGCGGCGACTCATCGGTGAGCTTCAAGCTGGATGGCACGGAGCACCTTGTTGTCACCCTGCCGTGTCCCCGGGGCAGCCGCGTGGTCGAGATCACCACCGAGGATGTCCGGGCGCCGGCCGCTGCGGATAGCCGGCTGCTCGGTATCTTCGTGCACTGGTTGGAATATATCACCCATGTCGGGGATAGTGCCGAGGCCGGTTCCAGCGAGGGTATCGTCCACCCGGCCCGGGTGGAGTTGACGAAACTCGTGCGTCTGGCCGGCCAGGCCGTGACGCTGACCGGTGATCCGGCCGACGCCTATTTCAACGAGGCAGCATCGCACGCTGCCGACTTGGAAGACCTTGCCCGCCGCGTCGCCGCACTTCCCGACGGCGCATTGATCCTGGATGTGGGTGCCAATCTCGGCCTGTCGGCGATTGCGATGGCAATTGCACAACCCCGCGCGCGCGTGATCGCGTTCGAGCCTAATCCGGTCACCTACGGCTACTTGCGCCAGAACATAGCGGGTTTCGCCAATATCGAGGCGGTGCAAGCCGCAGTCTCGGACCGGGCTACCGTGCTGAACTTCCATCCATCGCTCTACGCGGCCGGGTCGCACGTGGTCGGCTCGGGGCACATCCGCGACGACATGCCGACACTGAAAGTTGCCGCGCTGTCGCTCGACGATTTCGTCGCCGAGCGTGGCTTGGAGCCTAGCTTCATCAAGCTCGACGTCGAAGGACATGAGCCTGAAGCGCTGGCCGGCGCGGCGGCGACCATCGAGCGATTCCGGCCGGCGGTGTATATGGAATTCAATTCCTGGACGCTCAACGCGTTCGCGGGACATAGTCCGGCGGCGTTCGTCCGGGCGATATGGGACAGCTTCGATGTGGAGGGTGATCGTGAACCGCTCGTCTTCCTGCATGAAAATCTGACCCAGCACGGCGGCGTGTCGAACATCGTGATGACGCTGAAGGAAGCGCGCCGGGTGCCGACCCTGGACATGATGTCGCTACCACAGGCGGCCCGGGACCGGCTTTCGCGCATGACCGCCTCGATCGCTTAGAGCCACTCGCTAGGGCGCGAACGGATCAAGTCCGGTCGGCAGAACTTCGTCGTCGCGAGCGCCCCGGGCTAACCGGCACGGATCTACGCGCCGGCCTGGATTGCCTTGCCACGGTTGTGCTTTAGGCTCCGCCCGGCAGGTGGGAAAGGATCTCGCGCACAGGCTGAAAATGCCGCTGCAACACAGCGATGGCTGCCTCCGCGTCATGACGGCCGATCGCCTGGATCAACGCGGCGTGCTCCCGCTGGATCAGGCCGTGCCGGCCCGGGTCGATTCCGACCGACGTCACCGCCACGCGTTCCTGCCGCGACCCCAGTGCGGCATACAGTTCCATTACGACGGCATTGCGCCCGGCGGTTACGATCGCGCGATGGAAAGTGCTGTTGAGCCGCGCGTGGTCTACCAAATGTTCCACCGGCAGGCGCTGCATCTGGTCGAGCACCATGACCATCTCCGCGGGCGGCCCGAGTCGGGCGGCGCAGATGGCGCGCAGGGCGTGAGACTCGATCATCAGCCGCGCGTCATACACTTCCAGCAGTTCCTGCACCGTCACCGTGCGGACCATGGCGCCGCGGCGGGGCAGCAGATCGATCAGCCGCTCGCTATGCAGTTGCTGGAACGCCTCGCGGACAGGCGTGCGGGAAACACCGACGGCAAGCGAGATTGCTTCCTCCTCCAGGAACGTTCCGCCAGGGAGACGGCCGTGCAGGATGCCTTCGCGGACGTAGCTGTAGACCCGTCCTCGCGCCGGCGACCAGCGCGACGCCGCCTCGTTGGATGCCGACACGTGCGGATCGTTCCCGTTGTTACCCTCGCTTGTGTGGTCGCCCGGAGCGCAGGGTCAAGTGGCGGATATCTGTTGCATGCGTCGTGTATACATGGTGGTATGTTCATAGCTGGTATGGGATTGCGGCATGGCGTGGCGCGTTGGTGTGGATTCGGGCGGTACGTTCACCGACATCTGCCTTTTCGAAGATGTCAGCGGCCGCGTGGAGGTTTGGAAGGTGTCCTCCACGCCCGATGACCCGTCGCGCGGCATTGCCGAAGGCGTGGAACAGGGTATCGGCCGTATCGGCGCCCTAGCGGCGGACGTCGCCTATTTCGGCCATGGCACGACGGTCGGTACCAACGCGCTGATCCAGCATCGCGGCGTGAAGACAGGCTTGATCACGACGGCCGGCTTCCGCGACCTGCTTGAGATCGGCCGCCAGAAACGCCCTGATCTGTATGACCTACAGGCGGAGAAGGCCCCCGTGCTGGTTGCCCGCGACCTCCGGCTGGAAGTGCCGGAGCGAGTGCGTCACGACGGCACGATCGAAACCGCGCTGGACGAGCAGGCGGTGCGCGACGCCGTGCGCACGCTGAAGGCGGCCGGTGTCGAAGCCGTCGCAATTTGCTTTCTCTACGGCTTCGTCCGCCCGGAGCACGAGGACGCCGCACGCCGCATCGTTGCGGCGGAATTTCCCGAAGCGTTCGCCTGCACCAGCCACGAAGTCGCCCCCGAGTTCCGCGAGTACGAGCGGATGAGCACGGCCGTGGTGAACGCCTATCTCGGTCCGGTGATGGGCCGCTACATAAGCCGCCTCGCCGAACGCCTGACCGCCCTCGGGCTCACCGCCGCCCCGCATTTGACCCAGTCCAATGGCGGCGTGATCGGCTTCGAGCAGGCGGCGCGTTTGCCCGTGCGGACTGTACTCTCCGGCCCCAGCACCGGGGTGGTAGCGGCGCAGGAGGTTGGGCGCATGATCGGCCTGCCGGACCTGATCACCTTCGACATGGGCGGCACCAGCACGGACGTGGCGTTGCTGCAGGGTGGGGCCTGCCGGCTGACCAACGAGGCGATCGTCCACGGCTATCCGATCAAGGCACCGATGCTGGACATCCATACGGTGGGCGCTGGCGGCGGCTCGATCGCCTATGTCGATAGCGGCGGGTTGCTGAAGGTAGGCCCACGCTCCTGCGGCTCCTTCCCCGGCCCGGTGTGCTACGACAAGGGCAACACCGAGGCCGCGGTGACCGATGCCAACGTCGTGCTGCAGACGCTGAACCCGACGCATTTGCTCGGTGGGCGCATGGCCGTGCGGCAGGATCTGGCGCGGGCTGCGATCGCGCGGTTGGCCGACCAACTCGGCATGGGCGTGATGGAAACGGCGCAGGGCATTATCTCGGTCGTCACCGCCAACATGGCGCGCGCCATTCGCGTGGTGAGCGTGCAGCGCGGCCACGATCCGCGGGACTACACGCTGGCCGCGTTCGGCGGCGCCGGGCCTTTGCACGCGGCGCGGCTCGCGAAGGAATTGGATATCAGCCGCATCCTGGTGCCGCGCAATCCTGGCATCCTGTGCGCGATGGGCCTGCTGCTGACGGATCTGCGCGCTGATTTCGCCACCACGCGGCTGATGACGCTGGGCCGCGCGATCACGCCGGCGATGGAAGACGCGTTTCGCACATTGCGGGCGGATGCGGATGCCTGGTTCGAGGGCGAGGGGATCGCCGCCGGGTCGAAAAAGATCACTCGCACGGTGGACATGCGCTACGCCGGACAGAACTACGAACTGCCGATCAGCCTGCCGGACGGCCCGGTGACGCCGGCCAGTCTCGATCACCTGGCCGAGGGGTTCGCCGAAGCGCATCGCCGTATGTACGGCTTCGTGGCCGAGGGCGAGGCGGTGCAACTGGTCACTTTCCGTATCGAGGCCGCCGGGCTGGTGCGCAAGGCACGGTTCCAGCCTCAAGCCGAGGCCGGGCCGGATGCCTCCGCCGCGATCACCGGGCGGCGCGACATGTGGCTGCCAGAGGCGGGCGGGTTCGTTTCATGTCCAGTGTATGATCGCGAGCGCCTGCAGGCCGGCAACCGCATCGCCGGCCCGGCAATCGTCGAGCAAATGGACACCACCACCATCGTGCTGCCCGGTATGGTGGCCGTGGTGGAACCGTACATGAACCTCATCCTGGAGGCCGGCGCATGAAGCCCATCGACCCCATCACCGTCGAGGTCATAGGCAGCGCCTTATCTTCCATCACCGAGGAGATGGGCGAGGCGTTGGTGCGCGCCAGCTATTCCACAAACATCAAGGAGCGGCGGGACTGCTCCACCGCATTGTTCAACACCGGCGGCGACACGCTGTGCCAGGCCGAGCATATCCCCATGCATTTGGGGAGTTTCATCGGGATCATCCCGCACATCATGAAGCGCCACCCCGTCGCCGACATGCGGCCCGGCGACGTGTTCGTGGGCAACGACGCGTATGAAGGCGGCGGCACCCACTTGCCGGATATCGTGCTGGCGGAGCCGATCTTCGTCGACGGCACGATGGTCGCGTGGGCTGTGAACACCGCCCATCACTCCGACTTCGCCGATCGCGGCCATGCCCATATCTATCAGGAGGGGCTACGCATTCCGCCGATCCGCCTGTATCGCGCCGGCGTGCTGCAGACGGACGTGCAGGAGTTGATCCTGCTGAACTGCCAGGTGCCGCGCGAGCGCCTCTCCGACTTGCGGGCGCAAATGGCCGCCAATCGGCTGGGCGTCGAACGGCTGACGGCACTGTGCGCCAAATACGGCCGCGACGTCGTGATGCAAGCCGGTGACGCGCTGCTGGATTATGCCGAACGAAAAATGCGCGCTGGCATCGCTGCCATCCCGGACGGCACGTACCGCTTCGCGGATCTGTACGACGACCTGGAGATCCCCGACGAACTGCCGATGTCCTGCGAGATCCGCATCGACGGCGACGAGATGCACCTGTCGTTCGAAGCACCAGACCAGGTGCGCGCCGGGCTGAACATGGTCTACACGGCGCTGCTGTCCACCGTGTACTACGCGGTGAAGACGGTCGTAGACCCGACGGTGCTGCCGAATGCCGGGCTGGCCCGCCCGATCCACGTCACCGCGCGCGAAGGCTCCATCGTCAACTGCGTGCATCCGGCCGCAGTGAACGGCCGCATCGGCGCATGCCAGCGCGTGGTGGACCTGATCCACGGCGCCCTGGCCCAAGTGGTGCCGGAGCGGGTGTCCGCCGCCTCCAACGGCTCCGTCGCAGTGGCGAGTTTCATTGGCAACCGCAAGTCGGACGGCTCCACGTGGATCTATCTCGAGACGATCGGCGGCGGGTTCGGCGGCCGGTTGGGCCGCGACGGGCTGGACGGCGTGCACGTGCACATGACCAACACCAGCAACCTGCCGGTGGAGGCGCTGGAGATCGAATACCCGCTGACAGTCCTGCGCTACGAATTGGTGGACGGCTCCGGCGGCGCCGGGCAACAGCGCGGCGGCATGGGGTTGCGGCGCATCTACCGGGCGGAGGAACCGTCTCGCCTGCGCGTCGGCGGTTCGCGCCTGCAGTCGGCGCCATGGGGGCTGGCGGGCGGGCTGCCCGGCGGCAAGGCCTCGTTCAGCTACGGCCCCGGCGTCGCCCCGTTCGAGGGCGGGTCCGGCCAGTTGGCGGAAGGGCAGACGGTCACCGTCGTCACGCCCGGCGCTGGCGGCTACGGTCCGCCGTCGGCCCGATCGCTGGAGGCGGTGCACCGTGACGTTGCGGAAGGCGTTATTTCAGCCGAGGATGCCCGTACGACCTACCCGCAATTCGTTTGAGGTATGGCGTCATGTTGCAACAAATACCGTCATGCCAGGCCTTGGGCCTGGCATCCACGGGGTTGGGCTGATGACGTCAGACGAGTGGTTTGGCAGCACGGCGGGGCCGGTGTCTGCGGCACGCCGTGGATACCAGGCTCAAGGCCTGGCATGACGATAGAAGGAGGATCCTAAGATGGCTATCACTCGCCGTACCCTCTTGGCCGCTGGCGCCGGATTGCCCTTCCTGCGTGGCCCCGCCTTCGCGGCTGGGGCGCAGCGCGTGCTGCGGTTCGGTCTTTCCTCCTATCCGCCGTCGTTCCAGCCCTGGGTGCAGGCGGGTACGGCCGCGGGCACGATTACGCTGCTGACCCATCGCGGCCTGATGTCCTACGACGCCGCGGGTAACCTGCGCGGCGAATTGGCCGAAAGCTACGAGCGGGACGGCGATTCCGGCTGGCTGTTCCATCTGCGCCAGGCCACATTCCACAACGGCGCGCCCGTCACCTCAGACGACGTGAAGTGGACGCTGGAACAGGTCGCCGCCGAGAAATCCATCGCCTACATGCGCGGCCAATTCGCCGGTATAGACCGGATCGAGACGCCCGACGCGCGCACCGTGCGCATCATCATGAAACAGCCGACGGCGACCTTGCCGATTTGGCTCGCGGCCTACGAGATGCCGATCGTGGCCAAGGGCTCGCTGGACCGCACCGGCACCGCCATCGGCTGCGGCCCGTTCGTCATCGACAGTCAGGATCGCGGCGTGTCGATACAACTGAAGCCCTACGACAAGTTCTACCGCCCGGGGCTGCCCAAGCTGCCCGGGATCAACGTCATCGTGTATGCGGACGAGACGGCGCGGGTCGCGGCCCTGCAATCCGGCGACGTCGACCTGATCGAATACGTCCCGTGGCAGTCCATGGCGGGCATTGAGGCCAATCCTAAGCTCAAGCTCGAGACCACCGACGGCCCGGTGATGTACGTCACCTACAATGGCGCCCACGGCCCGTTCACCGACCCGCGCGTGCGGCTCGCGGTGTCGCATGCCATCAAGCGGGACGAGATCGTCAAGACGGTGTTCTTCGGCCGCGGCAGCAATTTGGAAGGGCTGCCGATCGTAAAATCCAGCCCGTTCTACGACGAGACGCTGGCGCATAGCTGGAACTACGACCCGGACAAGGCGAAGCAACTGCTATCGGCCGCGGGCAAGGCGGGTGGCTTCTCCTGCACGCTGCTCTCCACCGCGCAATACGGCATGCACAAGGACACGGCCGTGCTGATGCAGCAGCATCTGGCGACGGTCGGCATCCAGGTGGAATTGGCGCTGCCCGATTGGCCAACACGGGTCGCCTTGGGCAATCGCGGCCAATACGAGTTTGCCGTCTCCGGCACCACGACGGACGGGAACGACCCGGACGGCATGGCGCCGCTGCTGGACTCCTCTCTCGGCGCCAGCGCGTCGCGTAGCTACGATCTGCCCTTGCCGGAAATGACCAAGCTGTTCGCAGCCGGCCGGTCCGAGTTCGACCCCGCCAAGCGCCGCGACATCTATCTCGACATACAGAAAATCGCGGTCGAGCAGGTGCCGGCAACCTTCTTGGCATGGCGTTCGCAAGGCTACGCCATGAGCCGGGACGTGCAGGGCTTCACCAACATGCCTGGCGCCCTGACCTTCTTCTCCGGCGCGACTTTGGAAGAGACGAGTTTCACCTAAGGAGGCGTCATGACTTGGGTGGCGAAGCGAGTCGGCGTGGCGATCGTGCTGATCTGGGTGGTCGCCACCGTCGTGTTCCTTGCCATCCACCTCGTGCCGGGTGACCCGGCGGAGCTTCTGCTCTCCCAGGGCGGCTCCGCTCCCGACCCGGCGGCCGTCGAGCAACTGCGCGAACAATTGGGCCTAGACCAACCACTGATCGCGCAATACGCCGCAAGTCTCACCGGGGCCTTGCACGGCGACCTCGGCGAGAGCCTGCAGGATGGCAGCCCCGTCGGCCCGGATGTGCTACGCCGGCTGCCCCGCACCCTGGAGCTGATCGGCGCGGCCGCGGTGCTGGCCTTGGTGGTCGGCTTGCCGCTCGGACTGTGGGCGGCGCTGCGCCGGGGCGGACTACTGGATCGCGCGTTGTCGTTCGTGGCAGCGCTTGGGCTCGCGCTGCCCGTGTTCGTACTGGGCACGCTGATGGTTCTGCTGTTCGCGCAGACATTGCATTGGGTGTCGGCCGGCGGCTACGTGCCGCTGATGCAGGCGCCGGGCCGCCACTTCGCGCTGTTGGCCATGCCAGCCCTCACCATCGCCGCCGGGCTGTTCGCCACCGTGTTCCGCATGACCCGCGCCTCGGTGCTGGACGTGTTCTGGCGCGACCACGTCCGCACCGCGCGGGCAAAGGGTTTGTCCTCCGCCCGCGTGCTGACCCGGCACGTGTTGCGCAACGCGCTGATGCCGGTGGTGACGGTCGTGTCGCTCAATCTCGGTGGCCTGCTGGGGGGTACCGTGCTGGTAGAATACGTGTTCAACTACCCGGGCATGTCGGGGCTGCTGGTCGACGCCGTGAACGCGCGCGACTATCCGGAAGTGCAGGGCGTGGTGCTGGTGATCTCCGTCCTGTTCGTGACGTTGAACCTGTTGACGGATCTGCTGTACGCCGTGCTGGACCCAAAGGTGCGGCACGGCTGATGCGGCGCACCATCCTCTCGTGGCCGTTCCTGTTGCTCGTGCTGATCGTCGCGTTGGCCGTGCTTGCCCCGGTGCTGCCATTGCAGCCGCCGCTCGCGATGGATGTGGCGCACCGCCTGTCCTCGCCGTCCGCGGGGCACTGGCTCGGGCAGGACGAATACGGCCGCGACGTGCTGACCCGGCTGATCTGGGGCGCCCGCGTGTCGCTGGCGGTGTCGGGCGCGTCCACCGTCTTGGCCTGCGTCATCGGTACCAGCCTGGGGTTGGCCGGCGGCTTCATGGGCCGGTTGGCCGAGTTGCTCGCGGTTCGCAGCGTCGACGTGGTGCTTTGCTTCCCACCGTTGCTTCTGGCGTTGCTGGTGGTGACCCTGCTGGGGCCGGGCGCCGAGACACTGATCCCGGTGCTGGCGCTCGTCTACCTGCCAGGCTTCGTGCGGGTGACCTATGGCGGCGTGCTCGCGGTGCGCGGGCAGGAGTTCGTGGAGGCGCAGCGTGTGCTCGGCGCTGGGTCGTTGCGCATTCTGCTGCGGACGGTGCTGCCCAATATCGCCGGGCCGATCCTGGTGCAGATCAGCCTGGTCGGTTCGGCCGCGGTGCTGCTGGAGAGCGGCCTGTCGTTCCTGGGGCTTGGCGTCGTGCCGCCCGCGGCGTCCTGGGGGCTGATGATCAGCGCCGCCCGCACCACGATGGCGCAGGCCCCGTTGCTACTGGTCTGGCCGTGCCTCGCTTTGTCGCTGACCATACTGACGCTCAACGCGGTGTGCGACCGGCTGCGCGATGCCACCGACCCGGTCCGCCGCCCGCAACGCCGGCGGCGCCTGCTCGACCGGCTGGCCCCCGGCATGCTGCCCGCCACCGGGGCGGTGCTGGAGGTGCGCGGCCTCACCGTCGCCATCGACACGCCCGCCGGCATCATGCGGCCGGTGCGTGACGTTTCATTGCAGGCCCAGCCCGGCGAGACCCTGGCGATCCTGGGCGAGAGCGGTTCCGGCAAGTCGATTCTGGGGCTGGCGGTGATGGGCCTATTGCCCTCGGCCGCCCGGGTCGAGGCGGGCGCTATCTGGGTGGACGGCACCGAAATCGTGCGCGCGCCCGAGGCAGCGTTGCGGCGGATGCGCGGCGGCGCCGTGGCGATGGTGTTCCAGGATCCGCTCAGCAGCCTGAACCCTGTGCACCGGGTCGGCACGCAGATCGCCGAAGCGCTCGGGGCGCATAGCCCGTCCGCAGGCAGGGGCCGGGTGCTCGAGTTGCTGCGCCACGTGGGCATCCCCGAACCGCAGCGCCGGATACGATCGTTTCCGCACGAACTGTCGGGTGGGATGCGGCAGCGCGTGATGATCGCGGTGGCCGTCGCCAACAACCCACGCCTGCTGATCGCCGATGAGCCGACCACCGCGCTGGACGTCACCATCCAGGCCCAGGTGCTGGACCTGCTTGCTACCCTGAAGCGCGAGGGCAACATGGGCATGGTGTTCATCAGCCACAGCCTGCCCGTCGTGGCCGAGATCGCGGACAGCGTGGCTGTGATGTACGCCGGAGAGATCCTGGAGCAGGGGCCGGCCGCCGCCGTGTTCGGCCGCCCGCTGCACCCCTACACCGCCGCGCTGCTGCAGAGCGCCCCCTCCGAATCCGGGGGCTTGCCCACCGGCATCGGCGGCGTGGTGCCGCCGCCGCTCGCTTTGCCATCCGGCTGCGTGTTCGCCCCGCGTTGCGCCCATTGCCGCCCGGAATGCGAGGCGGCGCACCCGGCCCTGATCCCCGCGCGACCGGGCCGCACGACACGCTGCATCCGCTGGCAAGTATTGGACGCCGCCGAAGCCAATGTCGGCGTCATGGCATGACCGCGCTGGTCGCAGCGGAGGGACTGAGCCGGCAATTCGGCGGCGGGTTGTTCGGCCGCAGCCGTCCGGTGCATGCCGTGTCCGACGTGTCGCTCGCGGTTGGCCGCGGCGAGGCGGTAGGGCTGGTGGGGGAGAGCGGCTCGGGCAAGAGCACAGTCGGCCGGCTGATGCTCGGCTTGCTGAAACCCACCGCCGGCCGGGTGCTGCTGGACGGCGCCGACATTTCCGGCGGCGTACAGCCGGAGCAGCGGCGGCGGATGCAATTGGTGTTCCAGGACCCGTTCGCCTCGCTCGACGCGCGCCGCCGGATTGGCGTGCAGGTGGCGGATGGCATGGCGATCCACCGCCTCGCCGACAAGGCCGGGCAGCGCGCCCGGGTGGAGGCGTTGCTGACCGAGGTGGGGCTGACCGCCGCCCACGCCGACCGTTTTCCGCACGAATTCAGCGGCGGCCAGCGGCAGCGCATCGCCATCGCGCGCGCCCTGGCGCCGAACCCGGAGTTCCTGGTGGCGGACGAGGCCGTCTCCGCGTTGGACGTGTCGGTGCAGGCGCAGATCCTGGCGCTGTTCGCCGATCTGCGCAGCCGGCTCGGCATCGGCCTGCTGTTCATCAGCCACGACCTGAAAGTGGTGCGCGCGCTGTGCGACCGGGTCGCCGTGATGTATCTCGGACGCATCATGGAGGAGGGACCGGCGGACCGGGTGCTCGAACGCCCGTTGCACCCTTATACGCGGGCGCTACTTTCGGCCTCCCCCAGTCTCGACCCGGCGCGCCGGCAGGTGCGCATTTTATTGGGAGGCGATCCGCCCAGCCCGTCCGCGCCGCCCTCTGGCTGCGTGTTCCGGACCCGCTGTCCCTTGGCGATCGATGCCTGCGCGACGACGGTGCCGCCGCTGGTTGCGGCCGAGCCGGGTCATAGCGCTGCCTGCATCCGGCTGGACGAAGCGCAAAGCTTAGGAGCCGCCTGATGACTCCTGTTCCTTCTCCCTCTCCCCTTGAGGGAGAGGGTCGGGGTGAGGGGTGAGCAACGCCCCAACTCGACCCATCAATCAAGGCCTCAAGCGGCCCTCACCCCGATCCTCTCCCGTTAAGGACGGGAGAGGGAGAAGGATTATCCTATGTATGACGTGATCATCGTCGGCGGCGGTTCGGCCGGTGCGCCGCTCGCTGCGCGGCTGTCGGAGGACCCGGCGTGTCGCGTGCTGCTGCTGGAGGCCGGTCGCGACTGGCGGAGTGCCGACGCGCCGCACGCGTTGCGCAGCCCCAACATCATTCCGTTCATGAACGACCCGGCGCACCAGGCCGCCTGGCAGTGGCCCGGGCTGATGACTCGGCGCACCGCAGTGCAGGCGCCACGGTTCTACTGGCGCGGCAAGACAATGGGCGGCAGTTCCGTCGTCAACGCTCAGATCGCGATTCGTGGTGTACCGGCCGCGTTCGATGCCTGGGCCGAGGCTGGCTGCGAAGGCTGGTCCGCCTCCGACGTGCTACCGCTGTACGACAAGATCGAGGACGATGCCGATACCGGCACCGCACCGGGCGTGCGCCGGGGCGGGCCGCTGCCGGTGTTCCGCATGGCCGAAGCACAATGGGGCGCGGTGGACCTTGCGTTGCGCGATGCGGCCCTCGCCGTCGGCTACCCGGCGATGGCGGACCTGAACGCGCCCGTTGGCGAAGGCGTCGCCTGCAACCCGATCAACCTTCGGGACGGCGTCCGCGTCACGACCAACGACGGCTACCTCGAGCCGGCGCGCGGCCGCCCCAACCTCGAGATCCGCGGCGAGGCGCTCGTCGAACGCGTGATGTTCGACGGCAAGCGTGCGACGGGCGTGCTGGTCCGGTTCGGCGACGGCCCCAAAACCGAGCTGCGCGCCGCAACCGTGGTGCTGTGCGCCGGCGCGATCCACAGCCCGTGCATCCTGATGCGTTCTGGCATCGGACGGGCGGCGGATCTGGTGGAACTCGGCATCCCCGTGTTGCACGACAACCCTTACGTGGGCCGCCAGCTGATGGACCACCCGATCCTTCGCGCCACCCTCGCGCTCAAGCCGCAGTTCCAGGCGCAGGACGCGGACGCGCGCCACACGAATTGCTGCGTCACTTATAGCAGCGGGCTGGCTGGCGGGGGCGTGCGCGACATGATCCTGATTGCGTACAACCACCGCGGGCTGCCATTGCCGGGTCAGACCCGCCCGGGGCCGGAGGGGGCCGTGGGGGCGGCGCTATACGATGCGTTCTCCCGCGGCGAGTTGCGCCTCACCTCTGCCGATCCGCACGCGAACCCGGTGGTGGAGGAGAACATGCTGGCCGACGAGCGTGACCGGGTGCGGATGCGCGACGCCGTGCGCCGCCTGGCCGAACTCGCCGCCCGACCCGCGTTGCAGGCGATCTGCAACGGCATACGGATCGGCGATACGGCGTTGACCCCGGCCGAAGCCGTGGCCCTACCGCCGCATGAATTGGACGCCGTCATGCTGGCCGAAGCGGCCGATATCCAGCACGCCGCCGGCACCTGCCGCATGACGGCGTTCGAGGATCCGCGCGGTGTGGTGGACCCAGACCTGTGCGTGCGCGGCGTGGAGGGTTTGCGGATCGCGGATGCCTCCATCATGCCGTCGGATTGCCGGGCCAATTTGCATTTTACGTGCGTAATGATTGGCGAAAATCTCGCCCGCCGGATGCGCAAGTAGTACCGTCGTGCCAGGGCTTGACACTGGCATCCACGGCGCTCCGTAGACACCGGCCGCGCCGTGTTGCATGCGACGGTGTCACGCACTCGGCTGACGCCATCCGCCCAGCCCCGTGGATGCCAGGGTCAAGCCCTGGCGTGACGGGTTAGACTGTCAGCACGATCTTGCCGAAATGCGCGTTGCCTTTCATGTGGGCCTGGGCCTCGTTCGCTTGTTCCAGGGGGAACACGCGGTCGATCGGCAGCCGCAGACGGCCGGCCTCCACCGCGTCCCACAGGTCGTCGCGCATCAGCCGGTTGATCTCCCGCACCTCCTCCACGCTGCGGGTGCGGAAGGTTACGCCTACGTAGCTGATGCGCCGTGCCGCGTGCAGGTCGAAGTCGAACTCGCCCTTCGCACCGCCGAGACGGCCGACATTGACGATACGGCCGAGGATGCGCGTGGCCCGCAGATTGGCGTTCGCCACAGGGGCCGAGATCTGGTCCACGATCAGGTCCACGCCGTTGCCCTGAGTTGCCTGCAGCACCGCATCCGGCCAGGCCGGGTCGGAACTGTCGACGGCCAGATCGGCGCCGAACTCGGCAAGCTTGGCGCGGCGCTCGGGGTTGGTGGATGTGCCGATCACCAGCCCGGCGCCCATCTCCTTCGCGATCTGCAGGCCCATCAGCCCGACGCCGGAACTGGCGCCCTGGATCAGCACCGCCTGGCCCGGCTGCATTTGGCCGATCGTCACCACCGCGTTGTGCATCGTCTGCAGCGCGATCGGCAGGGTGGCAGCCTGCTCCCATCCCATATTGTTGCCGGGCAGCGGGCTCACCCGGCCCCAATCGGTCAGCGCATACTCCGCGTAGCCGCCATTGCCGGAGCACATGACGCGGTCGCCCTCGTGCACGCCGGATACGCCCTCGCCGATTGCCGCCACCTCGCCGGCCCATTCCAGCCCGATCGTGGCGCCCTTGCCGCCGAGCGCGCCGTGCGCGTGGCCGGCCGCCATCGCCAGCTCCGCCCGGTTCAGCCCGGCCGCACGCACCCGCACCAGCACCTGGCCCGGCCCCGGTTGCGGCATGGGAATGTCCCGCAGTTCGAGCCCGTTCTCGCCAACCACCATTGCCCGCATCGTCCCGCTCCCTGTGCGTTCGGCCGGACGATCGGGGTAGGGGGCGGGCGTGTCAAACCAACAGGTCACCCGCCGGGACTGACGGCGGGCGACCTTTGCGCTAGCGTGCGCCAAACGACAGGGAAGGATGGCAGCGATGGACACCACTGTGGCAACCACGCCGGAGGACGTCGGTCTTTCCTCCGCACAACTCGGCCGCGTGAAGGACTGGTCCCAGCGCCTGGTGGACGGCGGCAAGCTTGCGGGCGTGACCACGATGGTGGCGCGGCGGGGCCGGGTGGCGCATCTGCACAGCTGCGGCCTGGCAAACCGCGAGACCGGGCAGGCAATGTCACCCGACACGATCGTGCGCATCTACTCCATGACGAAGCCGCTCACCAGCGTGGCCATCATGATGCTGTACGAGCAGGGCCGCTTCCAGCTGGACGACCCGGTCAGCCAGTTCCTACCCTGCTTCACCACGATGCGCGTGGCGGCCGGCGGCCAGCGGGGCAAGATCGACACCGTGCCGGCCCACCGCCCGATCACCATCCGCGACCTCCTGACGCACACCTCGGGGCTCACCTACGGGTTCATGCAATCGACCCAGGTGGACGCGCTGTATCGCGACGAAGGGATCGATTTCCAGGCCAGCGAATGCACCCTGGGCGAAATGGTGGAGCGCGTGGCGGCCCTGCCGTTGTTGGCCCAACCCGGCGCCGAGTGGAACTACAGCGTCGCCACCGACGTGCTCGGCCACCTGGTCGCCGTCGTGTCGGGCGAGCCGTTCGGGGAGTTCCTGCTGAACCGCGTGATCAAGCCGCTCGGCATGGTGGACACCGATTTCCACGTGCCGGCGCAGAAGCACGGCCGGTTCGCCGCAAATTACGCCAAGTCGAGCGCCGGCGGCCTGACCCTCATCGATGACCCGGCGACCAGCCCCTATCTGGCCCCGCGTGGCATCTGTTCCGGCGGCGGCGGGCTGGTGTCCACCGCGGGCGACTACATGCGATTCTGCCGCTTCGTGCTGAACCGCGGCGAGCTGGACGGTGTCCGCCTGCTCGGCCGCAAGACCGTGGAGCTGATGACGAGCAATCACCTACGCGGCGATATGGCGGCGATGGGCATGCCGCGCTTCAGCGAGAGCTCGTACGAGGGCGTCGGCTTCGGCCTCGGTTTCTCCGTCATGCTCGACCCTGCGCGCGCGCAAATCGTCGGCACGCCGGGCGAGGTGGCCTGGGGCGGCGCCGCCAGCACGGCGTTCTGGGTCGACCCGGTGGAGGACATGGCCGTGGTGATGCTGACCCAGCTGATGCCGTCCTCCGCCTATCCGATCCGCCGCGAGCTACGCGTGCTGACCTACGCGGCCGTGGTGGATTGAGGGGCAAGGGCCTACCGAAGCTCTCCCCGTTCTTCACGGAGAAAGAGCCGCGCGAAGCGTGGTGGAGGGGGCGCACGGATTATGCTCCCCCTCGCCGGCTTCGCTGTCACCTCCCCCCTTACGGGGGGAGGGTTACCTGTCGCTGAACAGCACGCCACCTTTCGCCTTGGAATCCAGTGCCGACTCGACGATCTGAACGGTAACGGACTCCGCAGGCACGCCGAAGTTGCGCACCATCGCCTCCGTCAGATCCTTCGCCAGGCCACGCTTCTGTTCGGTCGTCCGGCCGACTGCCGCAAACACCATGATCTCGGGCATCCTCACCTCCGCGCTTGGAAGCCCCGAGGCTAGACCGCCGCCATGGATCTGAGAACCTCAGCCGAGCATGCGGGCGGCGGCGTAGCCGAGCATGGCGGCCGCGGTCATGCCGAGGCACTGGTCCCAGCCGTTCAAGCTCGGTCCGCCGGGCCGCTCTCGCCGGCGCGCCGAGATAACCACCCGGATCAGGGCGGCGAACGAGCAGTAGGTGCCGAAGGAGGCCGCCGCTTCCGCCTGGGATCCGTGCCCCATCACTGCCGGGCCCGCGGCAATGGCCGCGAACCAGCAGAGCTCGAGCGTGAACCGGGCCAGCGTCCGGCGAGACGCTGCATCCAGCCCGCGCCGGCGAACCGCTCCGCTCATCGGACCGCCAGCCGAAACCGACCGCCGAAAGCCCCGGCCTCGTGCACGTTGGGCTCGCAACCCGGCACCGCGCGGTTCTCGCAATGGATCGTCGAGAACGGCCACACGGTGCCGAGCGTATTGTTCAGCTCCGCCGTGACGGGACGCACGATCATCGACAAACCCGAAGCGACCAGCGCGCCGATGACGAGGTTCGCGACCACATCGATGCGGACGACCCGCATGGCGTCACGCGCAGGCCAGCCGGCCATACAGCGGCAACTCGGCCACCATTGCGATGCTGCTCCCGATGGTGATCGGGCGGCCGACGCTGAACCCTTCGATCGCCAGCCGGCGTCGCGTGTGCTGCAGCAGCGTGCCCGGGGCGTTCGGAACCAGGCGCACGACGAGGCCGTTCAGCGGCCGGATGGCGCGGCGTGCCCGGGCGATCGCGATGTCGGCGAATTCGCTGCTGCCGATACGGGGGATCAGCGCGGCATCGGCCGGCTCTGCCGCCACGCAGCGGCCGGCGCGCAGCGTGGTGACGCTCGCCGCGCCGCGCTGGTGCAATGCGAGCATCGGGCCGAGGCCGCCGGGCCCGATCACCAGCACGTGGAACCCGTCGACCGGGCCGAGCAGGTCGAGCAATGCGGCCTCCGGATCGACGGCCGGCCGGTTGGACCAGGGAAGGACTGAACTCGTTGAGTGGGAAAGCATGCTGCGTTCCGTGACGTTGATGTTCGCCTGACCCTGCCGCGGTCCGGCGTGGCAATGTGTTGCGCCCGACCCGCGTAAAGGAACAATGCGGACCATGCTCAGCACCCTGCGTCACATCCGTCGCCGTCCCTCCCTGCTCGTGGGGATGGCCGTGGCGGTTCCCGTGGTGGCGATCGCGACGGTGTGGCTGCCGATCGGCACGGCGCTGCTGGTCGGCTGGAACGCCGGGGTGATCGCCTATGTTGCCCGCTTCCTCGTGGTCATCCGGCGCTCCACGCTCGAGGGTTTGAAACGCGTATCGGCGGACCTGGACGAGGGCAGTTCCGGTGCGTTGGTCGCCACCATCGCGGCGGCGCTGGCGTCCCTCGGCGCGATCGTGGCGGAGTTGGCCCGTGTGCACGGCCACCCCGATGCCGGCTGGACGGAGGCGCTGGCGGGCACGACGGTGCTGCTGTCGTGGGTGTTCATCCACATGATCTTCGCCACCCACTACGCGCACGAGTTTTGGCGGCGCGACGGCGGCCTGACGTTCCCCGGCAACGCGGCGCCGGGCTACATGGAGTTCCTGTATTTCTCGTTCTGCATCGCGGTGGCGAGCCAGGTGAGCGACGTGTCGACCCAGTCGGCTGCCATGCGCCGAATCGTTCTGCTGCACTCGCTGATCGCATATCTGTTCAACACCGCGGTGATCGCCCTGGGTGTGAATATCGCCGCGTCGCTGGCCAGTTGACCGGGTCGTCTTGCCAGGCCTTGAGCCTGGTATCCACGGGGCTGGGCTGATGACGTAAGACGAGGGCTTGGCACTGGCGCGTGCAACACGGCCGCACCGGTGTCTGCGGACCGGCGTGGATGCCAGGGTCAAGCACTGGCATGACGGTATTTGTCAGACGACCCGGCCCGACTCCGGCTCCATCACGTGCATCTGGTTCATGTCGGCCCACAGCGTCAGCGGGGCGCCCGGGGCCGCGGCGGTTTCGGGGGTGCAGCGGGCGCAAACTTGGGTGTCGCCGATCCGCAGATGCACCAGCGTTTCGGCGCCCATCGGCTCCACCACCTCGGCAGGGGCGCTGAACGGGGCGAAGCCGGCGCGGCTCTCGGCCGGGCTGTCGGTGAGGTGTTCCGGGCGGATGCCGAACACCACGGGCTGGTCTCGCAGCGAGGCATACCGCGCCGTCCGGGCCGCCGGCACCGGCAGCAAATTGCCGTCGGCCAGCCGGATCGCCAACCCATCCCCCGCAGCCACCATGTGGGCGGCCAAGAAGTTCATGCCGGGGCTGCCGATGAACCCGGCGACGAAACGGCTGGCCGGGCGGTGATACAGCTCCTGCGGCGCACCCACCTGCTCGATCCGGCCGCCATTCATCACCACCACCCGGTCGGCCAGCGTCATCGCCTCCACCTGGTCGTGCGTTACGTAGACGGTGGTGGTGGGGACGATCTGGTGCACCTTCTTGATCTCGGTGCGCATCTGCACGCGCAGCTTGGCGTCCAGGTTGGACAGCGGCTCGTCGAACAGGAACACCTGCGGATTGCGCACGATCGCGCGCCCCATCGCCACACGCTGCCGCTGCCCGCCGGACAACGCCTTGGGCTTGCGCTGCAGCAGCGGCGTGATGTCCAGCATCTGCGCCGCGGCATCCACCCGCTTGCGGATCTCGCCCTTGTCGGTGCCGCGCAGCTTCAGCCCGAACGCCATGTTGTCGAACACCGTCATGTGCGGATACAGCGCGTAGTTCTGGAACACCATCGCGATATCGCGGTCCCGCGGCGGCACGTCGTTCACCAGCCGGCCGCCGATATGGATCTCGCCCGAGCTGATCTCCTCCAGCCCCGCGATCATCCGCAGCGTGGTCGACTTGCCGCAGCCGGAGGGCCCGACCAGCACCACGAACTCCCGGTCCGCGATCTCGAGGTCGATGCCGTGGACGACGGCCGTGCTCTCGTACGACTTGACGATCTTGCGGACGGAAATCGCTGCCACGGACCCACTCCCTTTTTGGTGCAGCCTAAGCCGGTCTAGCCCAACCGGCGAGTGCCCTCGGCCGTTGCCGCAGCCAGCCGCCCATTCGCGATCGTCGCCACGATGCGGGGCAGCGGGCCAGGCTCCACCAGAACGATGTCCGCCCGCATGCCCGGCGCCAGCGACCCACGGTCGTGCAGCCGCGCCGCCTCGGCCGGGTTGGAAGAAACCAGCGCCCAGGCCGCCGGAAAATCCACGATGCCGCGCGTTGCCAGGATGAAGGGGGCCTGCAACAGCGCCGGGTAGAAATAGTCGCTCGTCAGCACGCGGCACAGCCCGGCCTCCGCCATGTCCGCCGCCGACGCCCAGCCGATATGCGAGCCGCCCCGCACCACGTTGGGGCTGCCCATCGCCACCCAGTCGCCCCGGTCCACGGCGGCGCGCGCGACCTCCTCCGTCGTGGGGAACTCGCAGATGCGGGCGCCCAACGCGCGGAACTGATCGCGCTCCGCCACCGTCGAATCGTCGTGGCTCGCCATCGGCAACCCGGCCTCGCGTGCCGCCGCGGCGATCCGCTGCAGCGCGGCGGGGACATGCGGCGCGGCGCCGCCGATGCGTTCGGCCAGGGTGCGGAACGCGGCCACGGTCATATTGGCGCGGTCGCTGAATTTCGCCGCGGTCACCGGGTCGGCCACTTTGCGCAGGATCGACGGCGTGTGGTCGTTGAACGCCAGCAGATGCACCCGCCCGGCGGCGATGTCGGCCAGCGCCAGGTCCAGCGCGTCCAGGTTGAACGCCTCCCACCGCAGATGCACGCGGATGTCGCACGCGCTGCGGGGCCGGGCGGCGTCCAGAGCGTCCAGCAGGGTGGTCCAGGTGGCGGCGCTGCGCAGCCCCGGCTCCCACGACAGCGTCACGCCGAAGAAGGCGGTGGTGATGCCGTTGGCGAGCAGTTGCGCCTCGGTCTCGGCGAGTGCCACGTCCATCGGGAAGTCGACGCCGGGCCGCGGCTGGATCTGCCGCTCGTGCGCGTCGCCATGCAGGTCCACGATGCCGGGCAGCACCAGCAGGCCGCTGGCATCGATCGTGTGCCGGGCCGGGCCGGGTCGCGCGACGCGCCCGTCCGCCACGCCGAGATCGGCCGCCTGCAATTCGCCGTCGAGCAGCACCTGGCCGTTGTTGATCCGTAGCTCCACCTGACGCTCTCCCGTGATCGCCGCCTTCGTAATGGTGCGCGCGGCTTGCGGCAACGGGCAGGAGCGGTCCAATTTCCGCCCTTGACCCAGGGGGCAGGCATGGACGCGTTCGACGTGGTGGTGATCGGGGCCGGGATCGCGGGGGCATCGGCCGCCTACGAGTTGGCGGCGGAGCGCTCCGTGCTGATCCTGGAGGGCGAGAGCCGGCCCGGCTATCACACCAGCGGCCGCTCCGCCGCCGTGTTCACCGAGACCTACGGCAACACCACCATCCAGGGCCTGACTACCGGCAGCCGCGCGTTCTACGAGGCGCCGCCAGCGGGCTTCACCGAAACGCGCCTGCTCAGCCCCCGCGGCGTGGCCTACGTCGCCCGGGTGGACCAGATGGACCGGTTGGAGGCGATGATCGACCGCGTGCGTCCGCTGGCGCCGGACACGACGATGATCAGCAAGGCCGACCTGCTTGGGCTCGTGCCGATCCTGCATCCGGACTACGTGGTGGGCGGCGCGATCGAGCCGTCGGCGATGGATATCGACGTGGCGGCGCTGCATGACGGCTACCTCCGCGGTGCCCGCAGCCGCGGTGTGCGGCTGGTCTGCGACGCCAGCCTGCAGGCGCTGGAGCCGGTGCCGGGCGGTTGGCTGATCCGCTCCACCGCCGGCGCGTTCCGGGCGGGGGTGGTGGTGAACGCCGCCGGCGCGTGGGCCGACGGGGTGGGCGCGATGGCGGGTGCGGCGTCGATCGGGCTGGTGCCGAAGCGGCGCACCGCCATGATCCTGGCGCTGCCGGAGGGCATCGATGCCGGCCGCTGGCCGATGCTGAACGACGCCGACGAGGCGTTCTATTTCAAGCCGGAAGCCGGCCGCCTGTTCGCCTCGCCGGCCGACGAAACGCCGATGGATCCGCACGACGTGCAGCCGGACGAGTTGGATATCGCGATCTGCATCGACCGCATCCAGCAGGCGGCCGACCTGCCGGTGCAGCGGGTGATCCGCTCGTGGGCCGGCCTGCGCAGCTTCGTCGCGGACAAGACGCCGGTGGTCGGGTTCGACCCGGCGGTGCCTGGGTTTTTCTGGCTGGCCGGGCAGGGCGGCTACGGCTTCCAGACGGCGCCCGCGATGAGCCGCACCACGGCGGCGCTGGTGGCCGGGCGCGGTATTCCGTCCGATTTGATGGATCGTGGGGTGCAGGCGGAGATGCTGGCGCCGGGCCGGGCGGGGTTGGCGCATTAGGAACGGGCGCTAGCTGGAATCGGGCGTCGTCCCGCTGCGTGACGGCGGGGTTCCGAGGTCCGCTGCGTGGAATTCGGCCGCGAGGTTCAGATCGCGGCCGATCCGCCGCACGATCTCGTCCACGGGCAGCGCGAGGATATCCTGCTCCAGGGCGGGATCATCCAGCCGCTCGGCCAGCTCGTCGAACAGGCGTTCGGCCGCCTCGCCGTCCGTCTGGCGCCGGATCATGCCCGCGACCCGGCGTGCCACCTGCCGCCGCACCATGGCCGTCCGGTCATCCGGGCCTGCGGCACGCGGCCATCCGGCCTGCAACCGCCGCATCAGCGCCACACTCCGCCGTACCGAGCGCGACACCCGATCGAGCGCGAGCGCCAACACCTCGACGCGCGGCACAGCCGCGGCCATCGCCACAGTAACCGCGTCGACGGCCTGCCCAGCCGCGACCGCCTCACCCAGCTACGCGTCCGTTGGGCCCAAGCCGGGCAACCAACTCGCGGCAACTTCGGCGGCGGCTTGTTCGATCTCGATCATCCGCGTCACCGCCCGCGCCGCCCGCATGCCGAGTGTGGCCAATTCGCTGAGCATGGTCTCGAAGTTTGGGTCGGGAGCGTCGGTGGCGTCCATGGCCGGAAGAAGACGACGGCGCGCCGGACAGTTTCAAGCATTGATTGTGCCGCCAAACCCCCTTGTAGGGTGCAATGCGCTTTGGCATTGCACCAGCCCCCCTCGCCGACGAACCTAACTTACACTCCGGTAAGGAGCCCTGTTGCCAAATGCCTGAGTACCGGCGGAACCGCGTACCCGGCGGCACTTACTTCTTCACGGTGAACTTGCTCGACCGGCGCTCCGACCTGCTCGTTACCCACATCGGATCGCTCCGCGCCTCCGTCGCCCGAGTTCGGCACTTGATGCCGTTCCATATCGATGCGTGGGTGGTGCTGCCCGACCATATGCATGCCCTCTGGACCCTCCCCGAAGGCGACGTGGATTTCTCGCACCGTTGGCAGGCGATCAAGATGGGCTTTTCCAAATCCATCAACCCGGCGGAACCCCTCAGCACCAGCCGCCGGGTGCGTGGCGAACGGGGCATTTGGCAGCGGCGCTTCTGGGAACACACCATTCGCGACGAGCAGGACTATGCTCGTCACTTCGACTACATTCACTTCAATCCGGTCAAGCACGGCCTGGCTTCATCCGCGGCCGCTTGGCCTTACTCCAGCTTCCACCGCGCCGTGGCCCAGGGTCATTATCCGAGTTCATGGAGCGTGGATGGTTGCGATGACGCTCTTATGGGCGAACGATCGAGCTGAAGGCCGTTGGTGGGCTCTGTATGGTCCTGAGGTGGTGCAATGCCAAAGCGCATTGCACCCTACGCTTGCTGCAAGCGCTCTCCACGTAGGGTGCAATGCGTTTGGGCATTGCACCGCCACGGTCGTCACAAGGATCAGTCACGTAGGGTGCAATGCGCTCGGGCATTGCACCAACTTCTTGGCATGCCCAACAACTATGGCAGAGATCAGCATTTACCCAAGTCGGCGAACTCTTGGCGCCCTGTCCTGTGCTGGTGCAATGCCAAAGCGCATTGCACCCTACGCTTGCTAGACTGGGCGATCATCACAGGTCGGCGGTTCGACTGCTTGTGTTTGGAACAGAGAGCACCTCGGTCGAGCTGCTCTCTTCTCTCCACAAGCGCAAGCCAGTTGCGGTAAATGTCCTAACCCGCCAGCGACAAATAAACGGACACCGTAACAATCGAAACCACCGTGGACACCAGGATCGCGTTGCACGTCACGCTAGCCTCGCGCCGGTAGAACTCGGCCAGCATGAACGGGCCGGTGCCGGTGGGCAGCGCGGAGAGCAGCACCGCGGCGTGGGTGAGGAGCGGGGGCAGGCCGAAGACGCGTGTGGCCAGTAACCAGGCTACCACCGGCTGCAGCACGAGCTTGGCGCCCACCAGGAACACCGTGCCGAATGTGTCCCGCGCCGACGTATCGCGCTCCGTCGCCAAGAACAGGCCGAGCGCCACCAGCGCGCAGGGGGAGGCGGCGCCGCCCAGCAGTTTCAGAAACGTCTCCACCGGCGCCGGGATGGTCACGCCGAAAATCGGGATGAGGGCACCCAGCAGCGGCGCCATCAGCAGCGGGTTGCGGAGCAGGGAGCGGCCGACTTTTAGCACCAGGCGCGACCGCCTTGCCTCCGTCTGCAAGCCGATCTCGATCAGGATGATGGCCGCGGCGAACAGCACGCACACGGTGATGATCGTCGCCACCAGCGTGGGCGCGAGTGCGCCGCGGCCGAGGGCGACCAACGCCAGCGGGAAGCCGATGAAACCGGTGTTGGCATACGACGCGTTCAGCCCGTCGATCGCCGCATCGGCCAAATGCAGCGGCCGCCGCAGCCGCACCAGCAGGGCCAGCACGAAGATCACCGCCGTGCTCAGGCCGAAGGTGGCGATGAAGCCTGGCTGCCAAACGTCAGCCCAGCTGGCATGGCCGATGATGTCGAACAGCAGAGCCGGCAGCGCCAGGTAGACGACGAAACGGTTCAACTCGCTGGTGCTGTTGGGGCCGAGCACGCCCGAGCGCCGCGCCCCCCAGCCCACGAAGATGAGCGCGAAAATGGGCAGCACGACAGTCAGCGTGGACAGCATAAGAAACCGATCGAGTGGTTGGGGCGGCGAACGCCGGTGTTAGGCGGCTTCTACCCACACCGAGGTATCGTGGAACACGGCGCCACCCGCCGGGCCGGCGGGCTCGTCGGAGGTCAGCGCGTTGATGCCGATGCCGCCGTTCCAATCCGCATTCGGCCACACGCCCTCGGCGATCACCACGCCGCTCTGCTGGCCCTCGGCGATGGTGGCGTGCAGCTCCACCGAGCCGCGCGCGTTGCCCAGCCGCACCCGGCTGCCCTCGGTCACGCCCAACGTCGCCGCATCCACCGCGCACAGTTTTACCGTGGGGCGCACCTCGCGCTTGCGGGAGCCGCCGGTCTCGGTGAACGTGGAATTGAGGAACTGGCGCGGTGGGGGTGCCACCAGGCGGAACGGCCCGGCGCCGTCCGTGAGGTCGGCGTGGTCGGGCAGGGTGGGCAGCCCGGCGGTGTGGGGGCCGAGCGCCGCCCAATCGGCGGCGAAGCGGAACTTGCCGTCGGGGTGGCCGAAGCCGCTGAGGTGGTGGCTGCGGTCGAAGTCCGGCTGCGCGTCGACCCAGCGGTTGGCGCGCAGCGTTTCCACGTCGGGCCAGCCGGAGACGCGCAAGGTTTCGTCCGCCATCTCCAGCGCTGTCATGCCGAAGCCGCGATGTTCGGCGCCGAGCCTGGCTGCCAGCGCGCAGACCACATCGTGGTTGGAGCGGGCCTCGCCGGGCGGGTCGATCAGCTTGGGGCCCAATTGGATATGGCTGTGGCCGCCGGCCTGGTAGATGTCGTCGTGCTCGAAGAACATGGTGGCGGGGAGCACGATGTCGGCGAGTTGGGCCGTGTCGGTCATGAATTGGTCGTGCACGGCGACGAACAGGTCTTCCCGCAGCATGCCCTGGCGCACGCGGTGGCTGTCGGGGGCGATGCTGGCCGGGTTGCTGCTTTGGATCAGGATGGCGTGGACGGGCGGGCCGCCGCACAGGGCCACCTTGTCGTTGGTGAGCACGCTGGCGATGCGGCTCATGTCCAGTTCGCGAATAGAAGTGTCGCGGTGCTCTAGCCCCTCGATGAGGGTTTTGTTCCAGCCGTAGATACCGCGCTGGCTCCAGGTGGCGCCGCCACCCTCGTGCTGCCACTTGCCGCAGACGGTGGGCAGGCAAGTGACGGCGTGCATGTTTGCGGCGCCGTTGCGGCTGCGGGTGAAACCGTAGCCGACGCGGATGTAGGCGCGCTGGGTCGTGCCGTACAGCCGGGCGAAGTTTTCTATTTCCGCCACGCTGAGGCCGGTGATGCCAGCGGCCCATTCCGGGCCTCGGGTCGCCAGATGCGCTTCCAATTGCGCCGGCTGGTCGGCGTGGCGTTCCATGAAGGCGCGGTCGGCATAACCATCGCGGAAGGCCACGTGCATCACGGCGCAGGCGAGGGCGGCGTCGGTGCCGGGTCGCAGCGCCAGGTGCATGTCGGCGGTGGCTGCGCTGGGCGTGCGATAGGGGTCGATCACCACCATCTTGGCGCCGCGCTCCTTCCGGGCGCGGGTGATGTGGCTCATCAGGTTCACCTGGGTGGAGACGGGGTTGCCGCCCCACACCACGATCAGGTCCGACCCGGCGACCTCGCGCGTATCCGGTCCCCAGACGTCGCCCACGCCCGCCTGCCAGCCGGCTGCGGCGATGGCGGTGCAGATCGTCATCTTCTGCCGCGAGTAGCCCATCACGTTGCGCAGCCGCTCGATGCCGTCGCGATGCACCAGGCCCATCGTGCCGGCGGAGTGATACGGCCACACCGCCAATTTGCCGTGCTTGGCCTCGGTCTCGCGGAAGGCGGTGGCGGTGCGGTCCAGCGCCTCGTCCCAGCCGATCCGGGTGAACTGGCCCGAGCCCTTCGGCCCCGTCCGCAGCAGCGGATGCGTTAGCCGGTCCGAGTGGTGGGCGCGCTCGGCATAGCGGCCGACCTTCGCGCAGACGACGCCCGAGGTGTAGCTGTTATCCGCCCCGCGCACGGCGCCGATGCGGTTGCCGTCCAGCACCTCCACGTCCAGCGCGCAGGCGGAGGGGCAATCATGCGGACAGACGGAGGAGCGGATCTCACGCGATCCAACGGTGTCGAGTGGCATGGGCGAACAATGCACGGGGGCGGCCGGCGGGCCAAGTCCCCCGGCCGCGGCCCTCAAGGCGCAGCGGAGAAGGGAAACGGACGGTTGAGCTGCCAGAGACTGAGGTTGAGCGCCCCCGCGAACGTCACCCAGCAGAGATACGGCGCCAGCAGCAGCGCGGCGGCGGTGCTGAGTGGGGCGAACACCGCAATGTTGAACGCGATCGACAGCCACAGCAGCACCAACTCGCCGAATGCCCAATCCGGGCGGCGTAGGCCGAAGAAGACGGCGGACCAGCCGGCGTTGAGCAGAAGCTGGATGGCGTAGACGGACAGGGCCGGGATGTTCGCCGGCGTGGTGGCGCGCCAGGCCAGCCAGCCCGCGACCGCGATGCAGATATACAGCACCGTCCAGGCCGGCCCGAACAACCAGTTGGGCGGGCACCAGCTCGGCTTGGCCATCTCCTGATACCACGGCCCGGGCCGAAACACTGCGCCCGATAACGCCACGCAAAAGCATGCGGCGAAGAAGGGCAGAAAGCTGAGGATTCCGGTGGAGCTCATGCGCCGAAATCTACAGATCGGCTCCAGCCCTGTCGAGCGGCCCGATTGTTGCTCGACCGCAGCGGCCGCGCACCGGAGTTTGCCGCCATGGACCACCCATCCCCCCTCGCCGCCGCACGCGCCGCGCTGGATGCCGATCGCGCCCACGCCGACCCCGCGATGTGGATCGCGCGCCTGCCCGACGATGCCATCCTCGCCCGTGCCGCGGCGTTGGAGGCGGAGGGGCCCCGTGGCCGCCCGCTATGGGGGGTGCCGTTCGCAGTGAAGGACAACATCGACGCTGCCGGGCTGCCCACCACCGCTGGTTGTCCCGGCTACACTTACGCTCCGGCGGAGAGTGCGCCGGCCGTGCAGCGCCTGCTGGATGCGGGGGCGGTTTTGATCGGCAAGACCAACCTGGACCAGTTCGCCACCGGCCTGGTGGGGGTGCGCAGCCCGTACGGCGTGCCGCGCAATGTGTTCGACCCGGCGCGTGTGCCGGGCGGATCCTCCTCAGGGTCGGCGGTCGCGGTGGCGGCGGGGATCGTGCCGTTCGCGCTCGGCACGGACACCGCCGGGTCGGGCCGAGTGCCGGCCATGTTCGGCAACATCGTGGGATTGAAGCCGACCATCGGCAGCGTTTCGGCTCGCGGCATGGTGCCGGCCTGCCGCTCGATCGACACCATCTCGGTCTTTGCCCGCAGCGTCGACGAGGCGTTGATGGCGGCCCGGGTCATCGTGGGCTGGGACGAGGCGGATGTGTATTCCCGCGCCGCTCCCTTCGCGCATCTGCGGCGCGCACCGGACGCGCCGATGCGATTGGCCTGCGTCGCGCCGGATGGCTGCGCGCCGGAGCAGGAGCGGCTTTACCGGGCGGCCGCAATGGGGGCGGAGGAAGTGAACATCGCGCCGCTGCTCGCCATCGCCCGGCTGCTGTATGACGGACCGTGGGTGGCCGAGCGCACCGCGGCCCTGCGCGCGACGCTGGCGACGCCGGAGATGCTGCACTCCACCACGCGCGCCATCCTGCAGGGTGGGCTGGATCGGCGGACGGTCGATGCGTTCGACGCGTTTCACCTGCTGGCCAAGGCGCGCCGCTTCGCTCTGCAGCTATTCCGCCGCTACGACGCGCTGCTGCTGCCGACGGCGCCCAAGACGCCGTTGCTGGCCGAGTTGGAGGCGGACCCGATCGGCCCGAACAGCCGCCTTGGCACCTGGACCAACTTCGTCAATCTGTGCGATCTGGCCGCCTGGGCGGTGCCCTCCGGCCTCGGTGCCGACGGGTTGCCGGGCGGTGTGACCATCGTGGGCCCGGCCTGGTCCGAGGGCCGGCTGGCCGCGCTGGCCGACCGCTTGCATCGCGCGTCTACTGCAACGATAGGGAGCACGCCGATGACCATCCCGCCGCCTGCGACGCCGGACGGTGTTGGCCCCGACGAGACGGCGCTGTTCTGCATCGGGGGCCACATGGCCGGGCTGCCGCTCAACGGACAGCTGACGGAGCGCGGTGGCCGCTTCATCGCCGAAGCGCGCACCCAGCCGCAGTATCGGCTGTTTGCCCTGGGCAACCGGCCCGGCCTGCTGGCCTCTGCGGGTGGCGCGGCCATCGCCGGCGAGATCTGGGCGATCCCCACCGCCGCGATCGGTGCGCTGCTGGCCGAAGTGCCGCGCCCGCTCGGCTTCGGCACGGTGATGCTGGAGAGCGGCCCCTGCCTCGGTTTCCTGGCCGAAGCGGAGGGCGTCGCCGGCGCGCCGGACATCACGCATCACGGCGGCTGGCGGGCCTATCAGGCAGCGGGCGGCCCGGTGGCCGACTTCATCCAGGCCGGCGCCGCGCTGCTGAACTTGCCGATCGATCCGGCCTGGCAGGTAGGCATTGCGTTCAACCTCCGCACCATCCTGGCGCAAGCCGCAACGATCGGCGTGTCGGATACGATCGACCCGGCGCCGGTGTTCCGCGCATGAGTGTTCCGCGCATGACCTGGCCCACGGCGACCAGCCTCGCCGCCGACATCCGCGCTGGCCGAACCACCGCCACGGCGGCGGTGCAAGACTCGCTCGATAGCATCGCCCGCGACAACGGTGTGCTGAACGCGTTCACCGATGTCGTGGCGGAGCGCGCCTTGGCCCGTGCGGCCACCGCGCCGCAGGGACCGCTCGGCGGCGTGCCGTTTGCGGTGAAGAACCTGTTCGACGTCGCCGGGCTGCCGACGCGCGCCGGGTCGGCGATCAACCGCAGCTTACCGCCTGCCGCCGCGGACGCGCCGTTGATTGCGCGCATGGAGGCGGCCGGGGCGATCCTGGTCGGCGCGCTGAACATGGGCGAATACGCCTACGACTTTACGGGCGAGAACGTGCATGACGGCCCGTCGCGCAACCCGCACGACCCGACGCGGATGTCCGGCGGATCGTCCGGCGGCTCCGGTTCGGCGGTGGCGGGCGGAATGGTGCCGATCGCGCTCGGGTCGGACACCAACGGCTCGATCCGCGTGCCCTCGTCGTTGTGCGGCCTGTTTGGACTGAAACCCACCTATGGCCGGTTGTCGCGTCACGGCACGTTTCCGTTCGTGGCCTCGCTCGATCATCTCGGGCCACTGGCGCGGTGCGTCACCGATTTAGCCCTGTGCTACGACGCCATGCAGGGGCCGTCTGGGGATGATCCGGCTTGCACCGGCCGTCTCGAGCCCACGATGCCGTCGCTTGAGGAGGGCACCGCGGGCCTGCGGATAGCGGTCGCCGGAGGTTACTTCCAGCGCGGCGCATTCCCGGACGTCTTGGCCGCGCTGCATCGCGTCGCCGCGGCTTTGGGGGCCACCCACGAGGTTGACCTGCCCGGCGCCGCCCGTGCCCGCGCCGCCGCGTATGTGATCACCGCGACCGAGGGTGCCGCGCTGCATCTGGACCGCCTCCGTACCCGCGCCGCCGAGTTCGACCCGGCGGTACGCGATCGCCTGCTGGCCGGTGCCCTGGTCCCGGCGCCGTTGGTGGCCCAGGCGCAAAAATTCCGGCGGCAGTTCCAGGCTGACATCCGCGCATTGTTCGAGCGGGTAGACGTAATCCTGGCGCCGTCCACGCCGTGCAGCGCCCCCTTGCTCGGGCAACAGACCTTCATGCTGGACGGTGCCGAAGTGCCGGTGCGGGCCAATCTCGGCGTGTTCACCCAGCCGATCAGTTTCATCGGGCTCCCCGTCGCCGCCGTGCCGGTGTTCGGGGACGGCATGCCGGTCGGCGTGCAAGTGATCGCGCCGGCCTGGCGTGAGGATTGGGCGTTGCGGGTGGCCCGCGTGCTGGAACGCGACGGTGTTTGCGCGGCGCTGCCGCCGAAGGAATGGACCTGATGGATGTGAACCTGCCGGCCGTGCTGGCCGAGATGCAAGCCGCTTTCGCGCGCTACGAAGCGGCGCTGACCGGAAACGACGTGGCCGTGCTGGACGAACTGTTCTGGGACGACGCGCTGGTGATCCGCTACGGTATGTCGGAGAATCTATATGGCGCGGGAGAAATAGCCGCGTTCCGAGCCGGCCGACCGAGCAAGGGCCTTATGCGTAGCCTAAGCCGTACGGTGATCACGACGTTCGGCACGGATTTCGCCACTGCCTCCACGTTGTTCCACCGCGACACGGCGTCGGGCAAGGTGGGGCGGCAGATGCAGAGTTGGGTGCGGATGGCGGACGGCTGGCGCGTGGTGGCGGCGCATGTGAGTTTGATCGACGCGTGATCGTCCTGGTCCGCCACCCGCCCGTGGCGTCGGCCGGACGGTGCTATGGGCGATTGGATCTGGAGGCCGAGCCGGATGCGGTTGCCTCGCTTGCGGCGGAGATCCTACGTCGGGGCCTGCCGCACTCAGCAACCATCTGGACCAGCCCCGCGCGAAGATGCCGCCTCGTCGCAGAACACCTCGGCCCCCACCACGTCGATCCCCGCCTGCAAGAACTCGATTTCGGCGACTGGGAGGGCCTGCCGTGGGACAGCGTTCCCCGCGCCAGCCTCGACCGATGGGCCGCCGACCCGTGGAACTTCGCCCCGCCGAACGGCGAAACCGGCACGGCCCTGAACGCCCGCGTCCAAGCCTTCGCCGCGGAGTGCGCCACCGGCGATCACGTCATCATCACCCATGGCGGCCCACTGAAAATCCTCACCGCGGTCCTAAGTGGTAACCCCGTCGACCTCCTCGCACCCCCACCCGACCCGGGTGCGGTCGTAGTCTCAGCCTAACGACGTCAGCACTCCCGCGAGCGCCCCGGACATGCACGTCGCGATCGTCCCGCTGACGATCGACCGCAGCCCCAGCGTGGCGATCTCCGCCCGGCGTTCGGGCACCATCGCGCTCATCCCGCCCACCATGATCCCCACGCTGCCGAAATTGGCGAATCCGCACATGGCATAGGTCAGGATCACCCGCGACCGGTCACCCAGCACGCCCGGCGGCAAGGCGGCCAGGTGCAGATAGGCGACAAATTCGTTCAGTACCGTCTTCGTTCCCATCAGCAATCCGGCAGCACCCGTCTCGGCCCAAGCCACCCCCATCAGCCACAACACGGGGCGGAACGGCAGCGCGAACAAGCCCTCCAGCGACGGCGACCCGGGCAGATTGGCGAGGATCATGTTCACCAGGCTGACCAACGCCACAGCCACCAGCAACGTCGTGGTGATGCCGACCAGCGGGCCGATGCCGTCCGCCGTGCCGCGCATCAATGCATCCAGGCTGCCCAGCGCGCGCCGGGTTTCGGGTTCGGCCGCGTGGGTGATCGTGGCCGGGGTGAACGGCACCATCAGGGCCGCCACCGCCAAGGCCGCCGGCGTGCTGATGACGGACGCGGTGATGATCGTGCCCAGCGCGTCCGGGATCACCGGCCCGAGAATGGTGCTGTAGATCACCATCACCGTTCCCGCGATCCCGGCCATGCCGCAGCTCATCACCGCGAACAACTCGCCGCGTTGCAGCCCGAGCAAATAGGGCCGGATCAACAACGGTGCCTCGATGTTGCCGACGAAGATGTGCACCGCGGCTGCCAGTGCCAGCGGGCCGTCGATCCCCACGGCCCGGCGCAACAGAAAGGCAAACGCACCGGTGATCCGCTGCAGCACGCCCCAATGGAACAGCAGAGAACCGATTGCGCTGATCACCAACACCAGCGGCAGGATCTTGAACGCCAGGATGAAGCTCGCGCCGGGGTGGATTTCCGCGAACGGCAGGGTGCCCCCGCCCAGGTAGCCGAACACGAATGCGGTGCCGTCATCGGTTGCGCGTTGCAGGGCATCGACCGCTCCGTTGAGCAGCATCACCGTCGACCTGGCCGCCGGGACCGCGATCAGCAGCACCGCGAGCGCCACTTGCAGCACCAGGCCACCCGCCACGACGCGCAGCGGAATCTGCCAGCGCCGCTCGCTCAGCAACCAGGCGAGAGCCAACAGTGCCAGCCAGCCAAATAGTCCCCGCATGCCACCACCCCGGCTGTTGCCGACCCGGGTTACACTGCGTCGTAGTCGATCACCACCCGGGGCGTGGTCGGATGCGCCTGGCAGGTCAGCACGAAGCCGGCCTGCGTCTCCCATGGCTCCAGCGAGTAGTTCACCGTCATTTCCACGGCACCCTCCACCACGCGGGCGCGGCAGGTGCTGCACATGCCGCCCTTGCAGGCGAAGGGCAGGTCCATGCCAGCGCGCAGGGCCGCGTCCAGCACGGTCTCGCCCTCGGCCACCGGCACATCGCGCCGGTTGCCGTCCACGATCATGCTGGCGGTGGCGCGGGCCGGGGCGTCGATGCGGGGGGCGCGCAGGCGGGGGATGCCGCCCTCGGCGGAGACGAAGCGTTCGATGTGGATGTGCTCGGGCGGGATGCCGAGTTCGGTGAGCACGGGCTCGGCGGCGTCCAGCATGCCGGTGGGGCCACACAGGAACACGTGGTCGACGCTGGCGGCGGGGACGATGTGGCGTAGGAGAAGCCGAACCCGGTCGGCATCGATGCGACCGTTGAGGACGGGGATGTCCTGCTCCTCCTGGCTCAGCACGTGGAAGACGGAGAAGCGGCCGAGATAGCGGTCTTTCAGCTCCTCCAGCGCCTCGCGGAACAGCATGCCGCGGATGGTTTGGTTGCCGTAGAACAGGAAGAAGCGGCTGAGCGGTTCGCGAGAGAGGATGCCGCGGGCGATCGACAGGATGGGCGTGATGCCCGACCCGGCGGCGAAACCGACATGGGTGCGGGCAATGGCGGGTTCGTAGGCCAGGCCGAAGCGGCCGGTGGGGGTCATCACGTCGACAGCGTGGCCGGGTGCGAGCGCTTCGTTGGCCCAGGTGCTGAACGCGCCGCCGTCCACGCGCTTGACCGCGATGCGGAGCTCGCCGTCGTCGGGGCCGGAGCAGATGGAATAGGAGCGGCGGATGTCCTCGCCGTTCACCGTGGCGCGAAGAGTGAGGTATTGGCCGGGGGTGAAGGCGTAGTCGGTGGCGAGGTTGGGCGGGATGCTGAAGGTGACGGAGATCGCGTCGGCGGTTTCGCGGCGGAGGTCGGCTATTTCCAGGGTGTGGAAGCGGGGTGGCCGTGTGCCGGACGCCTCCCCGCGGTTTGCGCCGCCGTTCACGCGCGCTTGCTTTCTGCTCCCTCTCCCGAGGGCGGGAGAGGGCCGGGGTGAGGGTGCGAAAGGCGCGGCGGGGGCGGTTTCGGAAGGGAAGCCGCCCTCACCCCGGCCCTCTCCCGTGAAGAACGGGAGAGGGAGTAGGAAGGTCTGGGCGTCGCTATGATCAGTGGCATTTGAAATAGTCGAACGGCTCGCGGCAGGTCTGGCATTGCCACAGCGCTTTGCACGACGTGGAGGCGAACTCCGCCAGCACCCTCGTGTCCTCCGACCCGCAACGTGGGCAGGCGACGGTTTCAACGCCGAACAGCGCGCGGCGGCCGCTGCCGGGGACGGGGGGCGCGATGCCGTACTCGGTCAGTTTCCGACGGCCGGCTTCGGTCAGCCAGTCGGTGGTCCAGGCCGGGGATAGGACGGTCCTAACCTTCGCGTCCGGGATGCCGGCGCGGTCCAACGCCACGCCGATCTCGACCGCGATCATGTTCATCGCCGGGCAGCCGGAATAGGTTGGCGTGATCGTCACCTCGACCGACTCCCCGCGCATCTGCACGTCGCGCAATACACCGAGGTCGGCGATCGTCAGCACGGGGATTTCCGGGTCCACCACCGTGGCGGCGGCCTCGCGGGCGCGGTCCAGCAGCGCTACCATCGCGCGCCGGGGTAGCTGCGTTGGAGGTGCTGCATTTCCGCCAGCATGGGGCCGAGATGCTCGGTGTGCCGGCCGGTGCGGCCACCGCGATGCATCCAGGTGCCGCTCGGGCGTTGCAGCGTGGCTTGCGACAATACGTCGTCCACAGTGTGCAGCCAGCCTTGCTGCAAGGCAGCCGGGTCGGCGGCGATGCCGGCCAAGGACGGATCGTCGGACTCGAACATCTCGCCGGTGTAGGGCCATAGCGCATTCACCGCGTCCTGCGCCCGGCGGTGGCTCTCGTCCGTGCCGTCACCCAGGCGGATCAGCCACTCGCTACTGTGGCGCAGATGGTAGGCACTTTCCTTCTCGCTCTTGGCGGCGATGGCGGCCAAGGTCGGATCGTCCGATGCCATCATCGCCCGCCAATACGGATCGGCGAAGGCGGAATAGAAAAACTGCCGCACGATCGTGTAGGCGAAATCGCCGTTCGGCTGCTCCAGCAACAGCAGGTTGCGATATTGCGGCGCGTCGCGCAGGTAGGCGAAGCCGTCCTCGTCGTGCCCGGCTGCCTCCACTTCGGCGGCGTAGGTATACATCGAGCGTGCCTGGCCCAGCAGGTCGAGCCCGATGTTGGCGAGCGCCATATCTTCCTCGAGCGTGGGGGCGTGGCCGCACCATTCCGACAGCCGATGGCCCAGCACCAACGCATCGTCCGCGCGGCGCAAAGTATACAGCACGAGCGGCGTTTCGGTGACGGTGATGGACGCGCCCATCACATGTGCCCGACTTCGTCCGGCACGTCGTAGAAGGTCGGATGGCGGTAGATCTTGCTCTCCGCCGGCTCGAACATCATGCCCTTGTCCGCCGGGTCACTCGCGGTGATGGCGTTGGAGGGCACCACCCACACCGACAATCCCTCACCCCGGCGTGTGTAAACATCCCGGGCCGCCTGCAGCGCCATGGTGGCGTCCGCGGCGTGCAGCGAGCCGACATGCTTGTGCGCCAGACCGTTGCGACTGCGGATGAAGACTTCCCACAGGGCGGTGTCGGGGGTGGCCATCTACGCCGCCTGCTTCAACGCGGCGCGCTTGGCGGCGTGGGCGGCGGCGGCCTCCCGCACCCATTCGCCGTCGGCGTGGCTGCGGCGGCGGGTGGCGAGGCGCTCACGATTGCACGGGCCGTTGCCGGCGAGCACCTGGCGGAACTCCTCCCAGTCGATCGGGCCGTGGCGCCAGTGGCCGTCGGCATCCTGGGTCATCGCCGGGTCGGGGATGGCCAGGCCGAGATAGGTTGCCTGCGGTACGGTGGCGTCGATGAATTTCTGCCGCAGTTCGTCGTTGCTGAACCGCTTGATCTTCCACGCCGTGCTCTGGTCGGAGTGCATGCTCTCGCCGTCGGGCGGGCCGAACATCATCAGGCACGGCCACCACCAGCGGTTCAGCGCGTCCTGCGCCATCGCCTTCTGCTCCGGCGACCCGGCGCACAGCGTCAGCATGATCTCGTAGCCCTGGCGCTGATGAAAACTTTCTTCCTTGCAGACGCGGATCATGGCGCGGGCGTACGGGCCGTACGAACAGCGGCAGAGCGGGATCTGGTTCATGATCGCCGCGCCGTCCACCAGCCAGCCGATCGCGCCGATATCGGCCCAGGTCAGCGTCGGGTAGTTGAAGATGGAGGAATACTTCGCGCGGCCCTCCAACAACGCATCGACCAGCGCCTCGCGGCTGGTGCCGAGCGTTTCGGCGGCGGCATACAGGTAGAGGCCGTGGCCGCACTCGTCTTGCACCTTGGCGAGCAGCGCCGCCTTGCGGCGCAGCGATGGCGCGCGGGTCAGCCACGCGCCCTCCGGTAACTGCCCCACGATCTCGCTATGGGCGTGCTGGCTGATCTGGCGGGTGAGGGTGCGGCGATACGCCGCCGGCATCCAGTCGTTGGCCTCTATCCGCTCCTCGGCGTCCACGCGCTCCTGGAAGCGGGCGAGCAGAGCGGGATCTTCGGTGCTGCGGACTTTGTCGCCGCCGCTAAGCGATGGTGCGTTCAGGGCTTGCGTGTACATGGCAGCCTCGTTGATTTTTCACAGGATACGTCACAGAAACTGTGATCGTCAAGCTAATTCGGTAACACGTTCTTGGAACCGGTGTCGCATGCCGGGGTTGGCGGGCGGCAGGTCTTGGCTGGTGAGCCACTGTTCCGAGGGGGCCAGCAGGGCGGTGTAGGCCTTGGCGCACAGCTGGCGCGCCGCCGTGCCGGGCCAGTCCGGCGGCAAGATTTCGGCGGGCAAAGCGGGGGCGTGCAGCACGACGCGGCGGTATTCGTGGATCAGCAGCGTACGCGCGACGGCGGCCTCCAGCGGCGCCGGGTCGGCCCAGCCGGGCAGGGTGGCAAAGGCGGCGATGAACCGGGAGAACGACGCCGCCAGCCGGTCCAGCGGCCAGGACCGTGCGGCCAGGATGCGCGCGGCGTCCGGAGTGGTGGTCGCGGTCAGCGTCACCGCCTCGCCGGCCGGCCGGCCGGCCCCGGGGCTGACCCATAGGCCGGGGACGGCCTGGCCATACCCGGCCTCCGACAAGGCTTCACGATGCCGCGGTTGCAACACCAGTTGGAACTGCCCGTCCCAGTCCGGCGGCCCGGCGGCGTAGATCCGATCGGCGGCCTGGGTGGAGGCGGTGTGCCCCTTCTCGGTCAGCCGGTAGGCACTGTTGCGGCCGACCCGGGTGCGTTCCGTCCAGCCATCGGCCACCAGGCGGGACATCGCCGTGCGCACCGCCCCGGCGTCCACCCCCATCGCGGCGAACAGCTCGATCAGCGTGGCCAGCCACACCGTCCCGCCATGCGGCACGATCGCGTCGCCGAATACGGTGACCACGACGGACCAGGTCCGCTGCGGCCGCTCGCGCCAATGGGCGAGCAGGGGGGCCAGCGTCATCGGATGCGAGTTGAGGGGATCCGGCACGAACGAGGCTGCATGGTTCGTCTCCTTGAGCGGCTGCCTGCGGGGCTGTTGCGGCGGGGTTGAACCGGCGGGGGGCGGACGGCAACATAGCTCGCAACGGTCCGGAGGGAGAAAAGGCCATGACCCGTATCCTGTTTGTCGGCCAGAAACCTGAAACCGTCGATTTCTCCGACCCGGCTCTGCCCCCGGGCTTCGATGCGGCGAAGATCAACGCCGGCATCGCCGTCGCCGTCGCAAAGATCAAAGAGCGCGGCTGGCACGGCGATACATGCATGATCGTGCCAGATGAATCGGCCGGCCCGATGCTCGCGGCGCAGTTGTCGGGCGCACACTACGACTGCGTGGTGATCGGGGCGGGGCTTCGGTTACCTCCGAAGGGCCTGGCGCTGTTCGAAAACGTGGTCAACGCCATCCACAAAGCGGCGCCGCATGCAGCCATCGCGTTCAACACGCGCCCAGAGGACACGGCCGAGGCAGCTGCCCGCCAGCTTGGGGACGGTTGAGCGCTGTCGGGTCGGGCACGAGCGTTTTGGTGGGCTGAAGCCCACCCTACCAGCAGAAGAGTGGGGCAACATGCCGGGCGACGCGAATTTTCGGGCTGGCCAGTGCCATTGCGGTGCGGTGCGTTTCGAGGTGACGCTCAGCGACGGGTTCAACTCGATCCGCCGCTGCACCTGCTCGTACTGCCGAATGCGAGGCGCCGTCGTTGCCATGGCGGAAATGGGCGGGATCAAGATCCTGCAGGGCGAGGACGCGTTGACGAGCTACCGCTTTCATACCGGATCGGCGCAGCACTTCTTCTGTTCCCGCTGCGGGATCTACACACATCACCAACGACGATCCGACCAGAGTCTGTATGCCGTGAACGTGGCCTGCCTGGACGGGGTGAGCCCGTTCGATTTCGCCGAGGTTCCTGTCACCGATGGCGTCAACCATACCAACGACACCGGCAGGCCAACGCGTCGGGCCGGCACACTCCGCTTCATCCCAGCGGACTGAATGGAGATAAGGAATGCCAGCGCCACTCCTACGCATTGCCAGCTTAAGGACGGCCGTTCAGGTCTTGGTCTGCCTTGGATTGCCAGCTTTCATCGCACCGGCCCGTGCCGCCCCCGCCTTCGAACTGCAGGGCAAGGGCGTGCAGATCTACACCTGCACGGACGGGCAGGGCGGCTTTGCCTGGCGGTTGAAGGCGCCGGATGCGACGCTGACGAACGCGCAAGGTACCGAAGTCGGCCACCACTTCGCCGGGCCGAGTTGGCAGGGCAAGGATGGCAGCCTCGTCACCGGCGAGGTCGAGACGGCGGCCAGCGGCGGGGCGGGGGCGATCCCGTGGCTGGTCCTGCGGGCGAAAACCCATGCCGGCGAGGGCCTGTTCGCGTCGGTGAAGGCGATCGTTCGCAGCCGCACCCAGGGCGGCGTCGCACCGCCGACCGGTTGCGATGCCAGCCATGGCGGCGCGGAAACCCAGGTGCCGTATACCGCCGAATACAGCTTCTTCCCGGAGTAGCCGCTCAGGACAGGAACGGTACGTCGATGCCGGCCAGCTGCAACAGCAGCGTCACGTTCAGCAGCAGCACGATCGCCGTCACTACGGAAGCGAGCCAGAGCATTTTACGGCCACAGACGAGGTCGCCCATCAGGTCGCGGCGGCCGACGAACAGGATCAAGGCGACGAGCGGCACCGGTAGAGCCAGGCTCAGCACGATCTGGCTGACCACCAGCGAGGTGGTCGCGTCGGCACCGGCCGCGACCACGACGAAGGCCGGCAGCATGGTCACCAGCCGTCGCACCCAGACCGGGATCCGCCAGCCGACGAAGCCCTGCATCACGATCTGCCCGGCCATCGTGCCGACCGCCGAGGACGACAGGCCCGAGGCGATCAGCGCCGTAAGGAACACGGCGGCCGCGGCGCCGCCGAACAGCGGCACCAGCGTCTGATACGCGGTCTCGATCTCCGCCACGTCCGGGTGCCCGGTGTGGAAGGCGGAGGCGGCCATCATCACCATGGCCATGTTCACCAACCCGGCCAGGCTGAGCGCCACCAGCACCTCGATGTTGGAGTAGTGCAGTAGGCGCGCGAGGCCGCCCTTCGTTTCGGTCCGCCCTCGCGCCTGGGTCAGCCCGGAATGCAGGTAGATCGCATGCGGCATCACCGTGGCGCCCACGATGGCGACGGCCAGGCCCAGTTCGTCGCCATTCTGCAGCACCGGATGCAGGATCTGCTGCGCGGCCTCACCCCAGGCGGGCGGCGACAGGAACAACTCGACCAGGTAGCTGACGGTGATCACGCCGACCATGGCGGTGATCGCGATCTCCAGGGGCCGGTAGCCGCCGCGGTCCAGCATCAGGATGGCATAGGTGGCGGCGGCGGTGATCAGCATCCCGGCCAGCAGCGGGATGTGGAACAGCAGGGATAGCCCGATTGCGCCCCCCAGGAACTCGGCGAGGTCGGTGGCCATCGCGGCGACTTCGCTGACGGCCCACATGCCCAGCACGACGGGGCGGGGGAAGTGGTCGCGGCTGAGTTCGGCGAGGTTCTTGCCGGTGGCGATGCCGAGCCGCGCCGAGAGCGCCTGGAACAGCATCGCCGCGGCATTGGCCAGGATCACGACGAACAGCAGCCCGTAGCCGTATTTCGCGCCGGCCTGGATGTTGGTCGCGAAATTGCCCGGATCGATATAGGCGACTGACGCGACGAAGGCCGGGCCGATGAAGGGCAGCAGCGCACCGATGCCTCGTCGCCGGCCGGCGAGCGTCTCGGCCATCGCGAATTCGGTGCGGGTCGTGAGATTGCCGGTCGTCACGTCCGAGCGAAGTGGGATGGCGTCGTTCATGGCTCAAGTTGTAGCGTAGGCTACACTCCGGTCAAGACAAATGATTTTGTGTGCCCCGCGCCAACTTGCTACTGAGGTGATGCAGGGGAGAGCCGATGCCACCGACCGACCAGACGCTGCCGGAGGAGCCGACCCAGGCGCGGCGCTTCGAACGGACGCGAACCGCGCGCGGGGCCGCGATGCTGGAGGACTATGCCGAGCTGATCGCCGACCTGATGGCGGCCGGTGGCGAGGCACGGGCCACCGACATCGCCCGGCGCTTCGGCGTCTCCCACGCGACCGCAGTCAAGACCATCGCGCGGCTGCGGCGCGAGGGGTTGGCGACCGGCAAGCCCTATCGCGGCGTGTTCCTGACCGAGGCCGGGCAGGCCTTGGCCGATCGGGTGCGCGCGCGGCACCGCCTGGTGGTGGACCTGCTCCTCGCCGTGGGCGTTCCCGAGGAGGCGGCCGAGGGTGACGCGGAGGGCATCGAGCACTACGTGTCGGAGGCGACTCTGGACGCCTTCGCGGATTTTCTACGCCGCGCCGGCTAACCGGGCGCAGGCGGGAGGAGCGGATGCAGAACAATACGCAGGGTCGTCCAGAGTCGCTGGACAGCCCGCAGTTGCTCGACGACCTGCTCCGCGCGGCGGTGGCGCAATTCGGCGGGTGCCCTGCCATGGACTTCCTCGGCCGGCGCTGGATGTATTGGCAACTGGGCGCCCTGGTCGACCGCGCGACACGCGGCTTGCAGGATCTGGGGGTTGGGCCCGGCGTGAAGGTGGGGCTTTGTCTGCCGAACACGCCCTATTACGTCGTGCTGTACTACGCCGTGCTGCGGGCCGGCGGGACGGTGGTCAATTACAATCCGCTCTATGTCGAGCGGGAGCTCACCCACCAGATCCGCGATTCCGGCACGACGATCATGGCCGTCATGGATCTCGAGGCGGTGTACCGCAGAGTTGCCAACGTGGCTGCGGGCGCCGGGCTGAGGCGGCTGATCGTCTGCCCCATGACGGGTATCCTGCCGCCGGCCAAGGCCATGCTGTTCCGCCTGTTCAAGCGCCGGGACCGGGCGAGGATCGCGATGGGCGGGCTGCACGTGAGCTTTGCCGACATCGTCGGCAATCCTGCCCCGGCGAGCCCTGTGACCATCGACCCGGCGGATCTCGCCGTGCTGCAATATACCGGGGGCACCACCGGCGTGCCGAAGGGCGTCATGCTGAGCCACGCCAACCTGGCCGCCAATGCCTACCAGGCGCGCGTGCATTGGCGTGCAGCGCGGCCGGGGCACGAGCGGGTGTTGGCGGTGCTGCCGTTCTTCCACGTCTTCGCCATGACGTCGGTGTTGAACTACGCCATCGGACTCGCGGGAGAAATCGTGATGCTGCCGCGCTTCGAACTCACGGCGATGCTGAAGGCGATCACACGGCGCCGGGTCACGATCGTGAACGCCGTGCCCACCATCTACACCGCCGTGAACGCTGCGGCGGCGGCTGGCAAGGTGGACCTCGGCTCGCTCGTATTCAGCGTATCGGGCGGCGCGTCGCTGCCGCCGGAGGTGCGGGAGCAGTTCGTCAAATTGACCGGTTGCAAGCTGGTCGAGGGATACGGGTTGAGCGAGGCCTCGCCCGTCGTCTCGTGCAATCCCCCGGACGGGTTGGTGAAGCCGGGCTCTGCCGGGGTGGCGATGGTGGACACGGTGATCGAGATCCGCGATCCCGATTCGGGCCAGCTCCGCGCCACCGGTGAACGCGGCGAGGTCTGCGTGCGCGGGCCACAGGTGATGGGCGGTTACTGGCAGCGCCCGGACGACACGGCGGCGGTGTTCGTGGACGGGGCGCTGCGCACCGGCGATATCGGTTACCTGGACGAGGACGGCTACCTGTTCCTGGTCGACCGCATCAAGGACATCATCTTGTGCGGCGGCTACAATGTCTATCCGCGCGTGCTGGAAGACGCGCTGTACGAGCACCCGGCCGTGTTGGAGGCGACCGTGATCGGTGTCGCCGATGCGTATCGCGGCCAGGCTCCGAAGGCGTTCGTCGTCCTGCGCAAAGGAATCCCGGTGACGCCGGATGAACTCAAGAGCTTCCTCGCCGGCTACGTCTCGAAGATCGAACTGCCACGCGAGGTGGTGATCCGCGACAGTCTTCCGAAGACCATGATCGGCAAGTTGTCGAAGAAGGAACTGGTGGCCGAGGAGGCGGGGAGCGCCGGCTGAGATCGCCACAAGCCTGGCCATCCAACAGACGCGAGGGCTTGCTGGTCCGTCTGCAGGTCGAGCCCCGTATATGACGCAAGCAACGACGGACTTCACAGCGCGATACGCGAGCGTAACCACAATGCCGCTGCCCGAAACGTGTTGACGACGACACAGATGATGTTTTCGCGACGTAAGTGTGATGTAATGCCGTGCATCGCCGAGCAGGCCGACCCCGTTCTGGCGTCGCGCTCGTCCGGGGCTGCACCGAGAACAGAATGGATATCAACGTGCCAACCAAGCGTAGACCGTCGAGTCCGGGTGCAGGAGCTGACCAGGCGGAATTCGTCGCCCGCTTGCAACTGGTTGCTGCGGAGTGGCCGAGTGCGGACCGGCTCGCCAAAGCCACTGGCGTGTCTCCGTCTGCCTTCCGCAAATGGCTGAAGGGAGAGGCCGAGCCAAGCCGTGACCGCCTCGTGGCGTTGGCGAGCGCGGCAGGGGTGGATCTCGCCTGGTTGGCGCAGGGCGAGGGGCCGGAACCGGATTTCGCGGCGCTCGGTGCGCGTGCCCATAGCCGCAGGGGCGGCGATAGTTTCAACGCGGCCCGGTTCCTGATCCTGCCCAAGGTGGCCGAAGCCGCGGCCGCCGGCGCCGGCCACGTCGAGACCAGCGGCGCGACCGAGTTCATTGGGTTTCGTCACGATTGGATTCGCGCAGCGTTGGGCCGTGAACCGGGCGAAGTCGTCATGGAAACGGCAATCGGTGAGTCGATGGAGCCGAACATCCACAACAACGATATGCTGCTGGTCGACACCACGGACACCACGTTCCGCAATTTCGGCGTCTACGTCATCGAGGTGCGGGACGAGCGGCTGGTGAAGCGCGTGCAGCGCAAGTTCGACGGCAGCCTGATCCTGATCAGCGACAACCCCGTATATCAGCCCGAGTACATCGAGAGTGACCTGGCCAAGGAAGTCCACGTCGTCGGGCGTGTCGTCTGGCGCGGGGGCTCGGTCTAGCGGCGTCTGCCTGTCCGTGAACGACGGGAGAGGTGAAGAAGCCGCTTCTACTCCGCGGCCGCTGCGAGCGATCCGTCCATCGCGTCCCGGATCGCGGCGCGCAGGATCGACAGGCCGAGCTCCAGTTCGTCCTCGGTGATCGTCAGTGGCGGGGCAATGCGCATCACCCCGCCCGAACTTCCGGCGCGGACGATGTTGGCCGACAGCCCAAGCTCGAGCGCCCGATCCGTAACCATGTCCGACAGCGCGGCAGCAGCCACTAGCGGCGTATCGGCGAACTCCATGCCCTGCAGCAAGCCCCGGCCGCGGACGTCGCCGACGCACGCATAATCCGCCTGGATCGCCTGCAACCCGGCCCGCAACCTCGCCCCCATCGCCTCGGCCCGGCCGGCAAGCCCGTCACGCTCGACGATCTCCAGCACTTTCAGGCCGACCATCGCGGGCAGCGGATCGTTCACATGGGTCGTGTAGAACAGGAAGTCGCGCGCGTCGCACTCGGCCGAAATGGCGTCCGTCGTCATGACCGCCGACAGCGGAAGGCCGGCGCCGAGCGTTTTCGACAGCGTCAGGATGTCGGGCACCACCCCGTCGCGCTCGAATGCGAACATCGTCCCGGTGCGTCCGACGCCGGTCTGCGCCTCATCCAGGATCAGCAGCATCCCGCGCTCCTGGCATTTGACCTGCAGGGCGCGGAGGTAGCCCGGCGGTAAATCCAGAATGCCGCCGCTGGACAGCACCGGCTCGGCGATGAAGGCGGCGAGGTTGCCCGTGCTCTGCCGGTCCAGCAGGTCGAAGCTGTCGTCCAGTTCCTGCTGCCAGGTGACCCCGGGGAACCGGGGACGGTACGGGTTCGGCGCGGGGATGGCGAACGAGCCCGCCGCGACCGGGCCGTAGCCGCGACGCCCCGCCTTGTAGGTGGCCGCCGCCGCACCGCCCGTCATGCCGTGCCAGGACTGCGCGAAGCCCACGATCTCCCACTTGCCGGTCACCAGTTTGGCGATCCGGATCGCCGCTTCGTTGGCCTCGCCGCCGGTGGACAGCAGCATGACCCGGGGCAGGCCCGGCACCAGGCCGGCCAGCCGTTCGGCCAGGGCGATCACGGGCTCGCTCAACATCGAGGAGAACAGGTGCACCAGCCGCCCGGCACCCTCGCGGATGGTCTCGGTGATCTCGGGGTGCGAGTGACCGAGGATCGCGCTCATCTGGCCGGACGTGAAGTCGAGCACCCGGCGGCCGCTCGCGTCGTACACGAAGGCACCGGCGGCGCGATGGGCAACGAAGGGAACGAAGTCGCCACCAAACTTCAACAGATGGCGAGACGGGTTGATGCCGATGCGATCAGACATGAGGGCGTACATTCCTGACGTGCATGGCAGGGTAGCGAGCTCCACGTGGGAGCGCAATTTGCAACTGTGCTTTCGCGGTGTCAGCGCAATTTTTGCAAAAATCGTCGGCTGGTTCGACAGCAATTTAACTTGCGAGGGATTGACCTTAATGTAGTGTAATCCGGGTCACGAAAACTTGAGGATCAACTGATGCGCCGTCTCCTTTCCCCGATCGCACTCTGCCTCTCCCTTGGGGCATGCGTTTCGTATAACTCGCCCGGCCAAAGCCCGAGCGCGTTCGACGGGGCCTACCAGGGCACCGTGACGATGACCGCCGCGTCGCCCGGATCTGGCATCGCCGGCACCTACTGTGCGGCGCCGGGCCAGCAGCCCGCCTCTCTCACGGTGCAGAACGGCAGAGTCGTTTGGCCCAACGGCGGCGGCACATTCTATGCTCCGATTGCAAACGACGGGGCGTTCGCGGCGCAGAACGGCGGGACATATTTCTCGGGCAAGATCACGAACCGTGCCATGGTCGCACGTGGCAACATCTCCAACTGCCACACCATCTACGACCTGCTGAAGGCCGGCTAAGGCTTCACTCCCCGGCCGGCGCTTGTCGCTGGCCAGGTTATCCTCGCGACCGGGCCCGCCCTTGCATCAGCAGGGCGGGCTTATTATTTGTGGTACCAGGTTGCCGTATAGGGAAACCAGTGCACGCATTGGTGAAGTCACCGGGCCAGTCTGAGCGGCTGTTCACCGTCACGGAATTGGCGCTGGAGCTGGGTGTCACGGCGCGAACGCTGCGCTTCTACGAAGATCGCGGGCTGATCAGCCCACGTCGTCTTGGGACCACCCGCGTCTACTCGCATCGCGATCGAGCGCGCATGGTGCTGATCCTGCGCGGCAAGCGACTCGGGTTCTCGCTGCGAGAGATCACCGAGTTCCTCAACCTGTATGACGCGGACCACACGGGCGCGGAGCAATTGCGCGCGCTCGATTCGGCCGTCGCCGACCGCATCGCCACGCTCGAGGAGCAGCGGACGGCGCTCACGCAAACCCTGTCCGAGCTGCACGAGATCGCCAGGCAAACCAAACAGATGCTCGAACAACGGGCTGAATAACGGAGTCGAACCATGGCCGCCACGTCCCCCATCGTCATCGCCGGGTATGCCCGGTCACCGTTCACGCTTGCCAAAAAAGGCGGCTTGGCACGCGTCCGCCCGGACGATCTGGCCGCGCAGGTGATCCGCGAACTCATCGCCCGCACCAAGGTGAAGCCCGAGGACATCGAGGACGTCATCATGGGCTGCGCCTTCCCCGAGGGCGAGCAGGGCATGAACGTCGCCCGACTGATCGGCCTGCTGAGCGACCTGCCGATCTCGGTGGCCGGCATGACGGTGAACCGGTTCTGCGGCAGTTCCATGCAGTCGGTGCACATCGCCGCCGGGGCGATCGCGATGGGCGCCGGCGAGGTGTTCATCTGCGCGGGGGTGGAGAGCATGAGCCGCATCCCGCTCGGCGGTTATAACCCGCTGTTCAACCCGGTGCTGCAGCACAAGCAGCCCGGCGCCTACATGGGAATGGGCGAAACGGCGGAGAACGTCGCCAACCAGTGGCAGGTGCCGCGCGCCGAGCAGGAGGCGTTCGCGGTGAAAAGCCACGCCAAGGCCGCTGCCGCGCAGGCCGAGGGCCGGTTGGATGCCGAGATCGTCGCCATCCGCGACGGCAAGACCGTCGTCGAGAAGGATGGCTGCATTCGCCCCGAAACCACAGCCGAGGTACTCGCCGGGTTGAAGCCGGCGTTCGACAAGGATGGCTCGGTGACCGCCGGCACGTCGTCGCCGCTGACCGATGGGTGCGCCGTCGTGCTGGTCACCACCGAGGCGTATGCCGAGCGCCACGGCCTGACCCCGCTGGCCCGGCTGCGCAGCCAGGCGGTGGCCGGGTGCGGGCCCGAGATCATGGGCGTCGGGCCGATCAGCGCCACCCGCAAGGCGTTGGCCCGCGCGGGACTGGAGATCGGCGCCATCGATGTTGTGGAGCTGAACGAGGCGTTCAGCAGCCAGGCCATCGCCAGCGCGCGCGACATCGGCATCCGTGAGGAGACGTTGAACCTGGATGGCGGGGCGCTCGCGATCGGCCATCCGTTGGGGGCAACCGGCGCGCGCATCGTCGGCAAGGCGGCGAGCCTGCTGCAGCGTACCGGCGGCCGCTACGCGCTGGCGACGCAGTGCATCGGCGGCGGGCAGGGGATCGCCACCGTGCTGGAGCGCGTTTGATGGCCATTAAGAAAGTCGGCGTCATCGGCGCCGGCGTGATGGGCGCCGGCATCGCAGCCCAGGTGGCCAATGCCGGCATCCCGGTAGTGCTGCTGGACATCGTGCCGGCGGGGGCCAACGACCGGTCGTCCGTTGCCAGCGGTGCCGTGCAGAAGATGCTGAAGACCGAGCCCGCGCCGTTCATGAGCACGCGGGCGGCCAAACTGGTCGAGACCGGCAACATCGAGGACGACCTCGGCCGCCTGGCGGAGTGCGACTGGATCATCGAGGTGATCGTCGAGCGCCCGGATGTGAAGCAGGAGCTTTATCGCAAGCTGGAAGCGGTGCGCCGGCCCGGCAGCGCCATTTCCTCCAACACATCCACCATCCCGCTGCGCGTGCTCACGGAGGGAATGAGCGAGCAGTTCAAGCGCGACTTCCTGATCACCCACTTCTTCAACCCGCCCCGCTACATGCGACTGCTGGAAGTGGTACCCGGTCCGCACTCCGACCCGGCGACCGTGCAGTCGGTCAGCGAGTTCGCCGACATCGCCCTCGGTAAATCCATCGTCGTGTGCAACGACGCGCCGGGCTTCATCGCCAACCGTGTCGGCAATTACTGGTTGCAAGTGGCCGTGGTGGAAGCCTTCGACGCCGGGATCACGGTCGAGGAAGCGGATGCCGTCATAGGACGGCCCTTCGGCATCCCGAAGACCGGCGTGTTCGGCTTGCTCGATTTGGTCGGGCTGGACCTGATGCCACACGTGAATGCGAGCCTGGCCCGCACCCTGGCACCGGACGACGCGTTCCATGCGTCGAACCGCGACATGCCGCTGTTGGGCCGCATGATCGAGCAGGGGATTATCGGGCGAAAAGGCAAGGGCGGCTTCTACTTGTTCGACCGCAAGACGCGGAAGAAGCAGGCGATCGATTTGCAAACGGGCGAACACCGCGCCGAGATCAAGCCCGATCTGCCCGAACTGGACACGCGCGACCTGACCCGCGTGATGGATGCGCCGACGAAGGCCGGGCATTACGCCTGGGACGTCATGGGCAAGACGCTGGCCTACGCCGCGAGCGTGGTGCCGGAAGCGGCGGGCACCCTGGTGGACGTCGATGCGGCCATGCGCCTCGGCTATAACTGGCGTTGGGGCCCGTTCGAACTGATCGATAAACTCGGCACCGCCTGGTTCGCCGATCGGCTGCGGGCCGAAGGCAAGGCAGTACCTAAGCTGCTCGAGCTCGCCGCCGGGCGGCCGTTCTACCGGATCGAGGCCGGGCGGCAGCAGTTCCTCACGCTCGAGGGCGACTACCGCGACGTGCCGCGTGCAGCCGGCGTGCTGCTGCTGGAGGACATCAAACGCGTGTCCCAGCCGGTGCTGAAGAATGGGTCGGCCAGCTTGTGGGATATCGGCGACGGCGTGGTGTGCCTGGAGTTCACCAGCAAGTCGAACTCGCTGGACGAGGGCATTATCGGCCTGCTCGGCAAGACGATCGCGCTGGTGAAGGAGAAGTACAAGGCGCTGGTGATCTACAACGAGGGCCAGAATTTCTCCGTCGGCGCGAACCTTGGCACCGCGCTGTTCGCCGCCAACATCGCGGCGTGGAGCGAAATCGAGAAGGCCATCGCGGGCGGGCAGCAGACCTACAAGCAGTTGAAATACGCGCCGTTCCCCACCGTGGCCGCCCCGGCCGGCATGGCGCTGGGCGGCGGCTGCGAGATCCTGCTGCATTCCAGCGCGGTGCAGGCACATGCCGAGAGCTATATCGGCCTGGTGGAATGCGGCGTCGGGCTGTTGCCGGGTTGGGGCGGTTGCAAGGAGATGCTGTCGCGTTGGAAGACGCTCGGCAAGCTGCCTGGCGGCCCGATGCCGGTGCCGGCCAAAGTGTTCGAGATGGTCAGCACCGCTACCACGTCCAAATCGGCGGCGCAGGCGAAGGAGTATCTGTTCCTGCGCCCGACCGACGGCATCACGATGAACCGCGACCGGCTGCTGGCGGACGCAAAGGCAAAGGCGCTCGCGCTGGTGGAGGGCTACAAGCCGCCCGAGCCGCAGGAGATGCAATTGCCCGGCCCGTCCGGCGCGCTGGCGATGAAGCTGGCGGCGCAGGGCTTCCACAAGCGCGGCATCGCAACGGATCACGACGTGGTGGTTTCGAGCGCGCTCGCCGATGTGCTGGCCGGTGGCGATACCGACCTGATGGACATGGTGACCGAGGACAAGATGCTGGCGCTCGAACGTGCCGGCTTCATGAAGCTGATGAAGACCGCGGCGACGCTGGCCCGCGTGGAGCACACGCTGGTGACCGGCAAGCCGCTGCGGAACTGAACAAGCGGCCCTCACCCCGGCCCTCTCCCGCGAAGAGCGGGCGAGGGAGAAGCAAGACTGCTCCCTCTCCCCTTGAGGGAGAGGGTCGGGGTGAGGGGTAAGCCGCACACATGGAGAGAGCCAATGCAAGTCTATAAAGCCCCGGTCCGCGACATGCAGTTCGTCATCCACGAGCTGCACGACAGCACCGCGCTCACGAAGCTGAAGGGCCTCGAGGAGGTCAGTCCCGAGCTCATCGACAGCATCCTCGAAGAGGCCGGCAAGTTTGCGGAGAACGTGCTGCTGCCGATCAACGCCAGCGGCGACGAGGAAGGTTGTACCTACGAGAACGGCGTCGTCCGCACGCCCAAGGGGTTCAAGGACGCCTACCGGCAGTTCCGTGAAGCCGGTTGGAGCGCGATTGCCGCCGACCCGGCCTATGGCGGCCAGGGTCTGCCCGAAGTGGTGAACAAACAGATCGAGGAGATGACCTCGTCCACCAATCTGTCGTTCGGCCTGTATCCCGGCCTGACCCACGGTGCCTATCAGGCGATCCTCGACCACGCCACCGACGAGCTGAAGCAACGCTTCCTGCCCAAGATGGTGGACGGCACCTGGTCCGGCACGATGTGCCTGACGGAGGCGCAATGCGGAACCGATCTCGGCATGCTGCGCACCAAGGCCGTGCCGCAGGATGACGGCAGCTACAAGATCAGTGGCAGCAAGATCTTTATCTCCGCCGGCGAGCACGATCTGACCGAGAACATCATCCATTTGGTGTTGGCCCGGATGCCGGATGCACCGCCGGGCATCAAGGGCATCAGCCTGTTCCTGGTCCCGAAATTCCTGCCCGATGATGCCGGTGGTCCCGGCGCGCGCAACGGGGTCGTGTGCACCGCCATCGAGCACAAGATGGGCATCAAGGCCTCCGCCACCTGCCAGATGAGCTTCGACGAGGCGACCGGCTGGCTGGTCGGTGAGAAGCACAAGGGCATGCGCGCCATGTTCACCATGATGAACAGCGAGCGCCTGTCCGTCGGCGTGCAGGGCTTAGGCGCCGCCGAAGCCGCCTACCAAGGCGCGGTGTTCTACGCCAAGGACCGCATCCAGGGCCGCTCGCTGTCGGGCATCAAGGACAAGACGCAGGCGGCCGACCCGATCATCGTGCATCCGGACGTGCGCCGCATGCTGATGACCATCCGCGCCTACACTGAGGGCTGCCGCGCGTTCGGCGGTTGGGTCGCGCAGCAACTCGACCTGGTGGCCCGCTCCGACGACCCGGCGATCCGCGCGGAGGCGGAGGACTTTACTGCTCTCATGACGCCCATCGTGAAGGCGCTGTTCACCGATCTCGGCTTCGAGATGGCGAGCATGGGCATGCAGGTCTATGGCGGCCATGGCTACATCCGCGACCACGGCATGGAGCAATACGTCCGCGACGCCCGCATCTCCATGATCTACGAGGGCACTAACGGCATCCAGGCGCTCGACCTGGTCGGCCGCAAGATGCCGGCGAACATGGGCCGCTCGCTGCGCCGGTTCTTTCACCCCGTCAGCGAGTACATCGCCGCCCACCGCGACGATGCGCATATCGGCGGCATGGTTAAAGGGCTGGAGCGCGCATTCGGCGCCTTGCAACTCGCCACCGCGCAGATTGCGATGACCGGGCTGAAGGATCCGGAGGAAGCCGGGGCCGCCGCGACCGATTACCTGCGGCTGTTCGGCTTGGTGGGGCTTGGCTACATGTGGGTCCGCTCGGCGCAGATCGCGCACCGTAAGCTGCCGACCGCGAACGGCGACGCGCGGTTCTACCAGGCGAAGCTGCACACCGCGCAGTTCTTCGTCGACCGGCTGCTGCCACAGACCGCGTCGTTATACCTGGCGATCAAGTCGGGGAAGGGCGCGATGATGGCGATGGACGAGGCGATGTTCTAGACCATGGAGGAGGCGGTCAGTTTCGATACCAAGGTCGCGATCCTGGTGCTGGAGGACCTGGCGGTTTGGCAGAAGCTGAACGTCACCGGCTTCCTCGCCACCGGGATCGCCGCCGCGGCGCCCGAGGCGATGGGATTGCCCTACGAAGACGCGGCGGGCCGAACCCACGCCGCTTTGCTCGGACAACCCATTCTCGTATTTGCGGCGCAGCCCGCCGCGCTGCAACGCGCTTACCGGCAGGCGATCGAGCGCGGGCTTACACGGGCGGTCTACGTGCGGGCCATGTTCGCCACGGGGCACGATGCCGCCAACCGTGCCGCCTTCCTTGCCGAGCCGGGCGACGCGCCCGACCTGGTTGGTCTGGCCCTGCGCGGCCCAAGGAAGGACGTCGACAAGGCGACCAAAGGCGCTTCGCTTCACCCGTAGTCGCTAGACGCGGCTCATGGCCTGCTGCTGTCTGGCTCGCCTTGCCAGCCGATGGCCCAGCTTGATGGAGGGGATCTCGACCAGCTTGTGCATCACGGAGGCGGCGGCGAGCGAGACCGCGATGATGATCACGACGAGCAGCGCGAACGGCACGCGGTCGATCAGGGCGGGAACCAGGACGAGCGTGATTGGCAAGTGGACCAGGTATAGGCTGTAGGATATGCGGCCGAGATATTGCGGCACCGCAGACTCCAGCAGACCGCACAGCCCCCGGCTCTCGATGGCCAGGACGATCATCAGGGCCGCCGCGATCGTGTAGAGGATGTTCTCCTTTGCGGAACCGAAGCTCGGCGGCATGCAGAATATCGCGAACGCCGCCCCGAACAGGCTAAGCCGCAGGACCGACGGCATTCGCCGTAGCCACAGACTGATCCATGCGCGATGCTTGCTCAGCAGGATGCCCGTCACGAAATACGGGATGATATGGGCCGTCCAAAGCAGCGTCGTGCCGAAATCCGTCGCGAAGCTGGGATGCGGAACCTGCCCGAGCATGCCGATGAGCTTGACCGAGCCCACGAGCATCACGAGGGACACGGCCACGGCCAGCCCGGTGTTGCGGCAGAACAGCACGAGAAGAGGGAACATCAGCGAGAGCCGCAGCTCGTAGACCAGGGTCCACATGGGCGGGTTCAGCTGCATGTCCCGGCTCGTTCCGACCATTAGAAAGTGACCGGCAATGGTCGAGGTCGACGGCCATGCAGTCGGCCACAGTTCGTTGAACCAGAGACTGACGTTGGCGGTCGGCGCGTGGCTCGTGGCGGCAAACAGCGCCATCGCCATCACGATCGAGACCGCAAACGGAATGTAGATCCGGCAGCCGCGCCGGACCAGGTAGTGCAAATAGGGCAGTTGGTTGCCGCTGAGGTAGGGGAGTGACAGCACGTAGCCACTCAGCGCGAAGAATATGACCACGGCGGCATTGCCGTTGTAGAGCGGTAGCAGCAGCCGCGCCCAGGTCACGCCGTCCAGGCTGGGGCGCTGCTGCTCCGGAAGGATCAGGTAGCAGTGCGACAGCACGACGGCACAGGACGCGATACCACGGACCGCATCGAGCGAGGTCAGGCGGCGTTGGGGTTGATTGGTGTGGGCCACGAAGCGAGCGGACACAGCGTTGGCTTCCCATGTGTCCATGGGCACCATGCTGATCGCCAAACCTGAACAACGCGTTACGTCACGAGCGCAGATCGGAGGCTGAAGCCACTCCCTCCGGCTTGCGGCAGAGGGAGTGGCCGCTTTTCAGCCTGCGATCAGCGCCGCCACCATCCGCGCTTCTTTTCCGTGACCGGAACGGAGCCGACCAGCACCGGGGGCGGGACGGGAGAGCTGACCGGCTCCGGCTCCGGTTCCGGCGCGGCGGCTGCGGGCGGCTGCGGAGCATGTCCGTTCGACAGGGGCAGCTCTTCTTCGATCGGGGCCGGCGCCGGCGGGACGGCGAGCGTCGCTACCTCGGGCTCGGGTTCCGGCGCCACCGGGATGCTGGGCTCCGGCTCGGCCGCAACGGTCGCTTCCGCTGCGGCCGCTTCCTGCTCGGGCCGGTGCTCCGGCAGCGCGACCGGCGGTGGCTCGGGTGAGACGGGGGCAGGGCTCGGCGATGCCTGCCGCACCTCCGGCTCGTCCATGATGTCGAAGATGTCGAACGGCTGGCCACCGAACGGATCGGCCGGGGTGGGGCCGGTGTAGGTGAACACCGGCTCCTGCGGCGCATCGAACGAGGCGGTCTGTTCGCCCTCGCCCTCGGCGGCGGGAAGCTCTCCCTCGCCCGGCTCGCGGCGGCGACGGCGGCCACCGCGGCGGCCGCGGCGGCGGGCCCGGCCATCGTCCTCGCCCGTGGCCTCGGCTGCAACCGGTTCCTGCGTGGCGGCATCGCCGGGTTCAGCGTCGGGCGCGGGCTCGGGCGGTGGGGCGGCCTCGATGGCGATCGGGTGGATGTCGGGCTGATCGAGGTTGGCGGGGTCGACCGCCGGCATGCTCGCGCCATCCTCGCGACGGCCGCCACGCCGGCGACGGCGGCGCTTGCGCTGGCGGGTGTCGGCCTCCTCGGCCGTCTCGCCCGCGACGGCGACCTCCGCCTCCTCCTCGTCCTCGCGATCGGCCTCTTCCTCCACCAGATCGTCCTCTTCGGGCGTCGGCGGAGCCAGCGCGGTCACCGGCGGCGGCGTGTAGGGGAGTTCGGACGTCTGCGCCCGCACCCGCTCGATCCGGGTTTGCGGCGGCAGCAGGCTCTCATCGGCTGCGAAGGTGACCTCCATGCCGTATCGCGCCTCGATCTCGGCCAGGCGGGTGCGCTTGTGGTTCAGCACATACAGCGCCACGGCGCCGGCCACGTGCACCACGATGGCGGCGGCCCGGCGCTTGGACCCTTCCTCCTCCACTGCGCGCAGCACGGCCAGGGCGGCCATTTCGGTGGTCCGGACATGCCCGGTGCCGCCACAATGCGGGCAAACGGTGAAGCTCGTCTCGGCCAAGGATGGACGCAAGCGTTGGCGGCTCAGCTCCAGCAGGCCGAAATGGCTGATCGAGCCCAACTGGATGCGCGCCCGGTCGTCGCGCAACGCGTCCTTGATGCGCTTCTCGACGGCGGCGTTGTTGCGGCGGCTCTCCATATCGATGAAGTCGATCACGATCAGCCCGGCCAGATCGCGCAACCGCAACTGGCGCGCCACCTCGTCGGCGGCCTCCAGATTGGTCTTGAGCGCCGTCTCCTCGATGCCGCGCTCGCGGGTGGAGCGGCCGGAGTTCACGTCGATGGCGACCAGCGCTTCCGTCTGGTTGATCACCAGATAGCCGCCGGAGCGCAACTGCACCGTCGGCTCCAGCATCGCGTCCAGCTGGGCTTCCACGCCGTGCTTGGCGAAGAGAGGCTGGGGCTCGTTCCACAGCACGACCTTTCGGGCATGCGCCGGCATCAGCATGCGCATGAAGTCGCGCGCCGCCTTCCAGCCCAATTCGCCGTCGACCGTCACTTCGTCCACGTCGCGCGAGTAGTTGTCGCGGATGGAACGCTTGATGAGGCTGGCTTCCTCGTGGATCAGCGCCGGCGCGATCGACGCCATCGTGGTCTCGCGGATGCTGTCCCACAGCTCGAGCAGGTATTCGCAATCCCGCTTGATCTCCGCCTTCGGCCGGGCGGCCCCGGCGGTGCGCACGATCAGCCCCATGCCGCGCGGGATCTGCAGCTCGGCGGTGACTTCCTTGAGGCGGCGGCGGTCGGCGGCGGAGGTGATCTTACGCGAGATGCCGCCGCCCCGGGGCGAGTTCGGCATCAGCACCGAGAACCGCCCGGCGAGCGAGATGAAGGTGGTCAGCGCCGCGCCCTTGGTGCCGCGTTCCTCCTTGACGACTTGGATCAGCAGGATCTGGCGGCGACGGATCACCTCCTGGATCTTGTAGGAGCGCATGTAGCGGGCCGGGGGGCGAGACTCGCGCCGGTCGCTGTTGCCGGCTTCCTCGACGTCGTCGTCCCGATGCTGGTCGTCGTCGGCGTGTTCGGGCTCGCTGCCGTGGAGCATTTCCGGCGGCGCAGCAGAAGGCACGATCTCGACAGCGGTCACGATGGGGTCGGGTATGTCGGTGGCCGCAGCGTAGGTCTCGGCCTCTGGCTCCGGGGCAGCGGCTTGCGGCTCAGGCGCATCCGGTTCGGCGGCTGCCATCGCTGGCTCGGGTTCGGGATCGGCCGTCGCCGGTTCGGCCGTTTCGGGGGCCATGTCGACGCCGGGCTCGTCGAACAGATCGGTGCCTTGCTCGGCCTCCTCGCGGGCCACGATGAAATCCTGCGACACGGCGGCTGCCAAAGCTGGCTGCTCGGCGTTGGACCCGGTGCCTTCCTCCATCGGAAGTGGCGGCTCGGCCGCCATGTCGGTGTCCGGCGGCTCAGCCGCCATGTCGGCGTCCGGCGGCTCAGCCGCCATGTCGGCGTCAGGCGGCTCGGCCGCCATGTCGGTGTCCGGCGGCTCGGCCGCCATGTCGGTGTCTGGCGGCTCGCCGGGTTCGTCGCCCGATCCGTTACCGGACATCTCGGCTTCGGCAGCGGCCGCAGCGGCGTCCTCCGCTTCCTCGTCGGCACGGGCTTCGGCTTCCTGCATCTCCAGCAGGCGCTGCCGGTCGGCCACGGGGATCTGGTAGTAGTCCGGATGGATCTCGCCGAACGCCAGGAAGCCGTGGCGCCCGCCGCCGTATTCTACGAACGCCGCCTGGAGGCTGGGCTCCACGCGGACGACTTTAGCCAGGTAGATGTTACCCTTGAGCTGCTTCTTGGCAGCGGTCTCGACGTCGAAATCCTCGAGGCGATTACCGTCCAGGACCACCACGCGGGTTTCTTCCGCGTGGGTGGCGTCGATGAGCATACGCTTCGTCATTGAAGTGGGAACTCCGGTGCGCCAAGCGGCCCCGCGCAACGAGCGCAGGGCGGCGGCGGCCTGATAGTGTAGAGGAAAGGGTAGGGCCGGACCGCGAGGAGCACCCACCGTCGCGCCGCCCGGCCCAGCCGCCCCATGCTTTCGAAGCGAGTGCTTTCGAAGCGGGGGTGGACGGACTGAAAGGGCGGTATACGGTCACGGCGGCACTCATTCGGCCTTGAACGGTCCTATTCGATCGGCTGCGCGAGCAAAACGCTGCGAAGCCGGTGTTGGGTCGGTGCCGGCCTGGATCCGTGAACGAGAGTTCTGGAACAAGCCCCAGCGCGTGATTGCCGCGCAGTGCGGGCAGGGAGGCCGTTCCGATCGTGGGCGCTGCCGCCATTTATGGCACGTCAGCGCGTTCACGGGGCAGACCCCACCGCAGCAAACTGACCATGACCGAAAGCCGCCGCCCCCGCAAGCCTTCGCAAATGTGGCCCGTTAGCAACATGGTACGGCCATAATCAAGGCGCAACGTCGGGAAGCGCACCTCAAGTGTTAGAGTGGCGGCACTGGAGCATGTGCCATGAACGAAGCTTTTGTTGCACGGCGGGCCTTGCTGGGCGGTGGCGCGCTCGCATTGATGACCGGCCTGGCCCGCGCCGCGAGTCGCAAGCGACTGCCACCACCCGCCGCGGCGCTGCCGCTGGTGGTGCTGGATCCGGGCCATGGCGGTAAGGATCCGGGGGCGATCGGCATCACCGGCACCTATGAAAAACACGTCGCCTTCGCCGCCGCCACCGAACTGCAGCGCCAGTTGCAGGCGGACCGCCGCGTCCGCGTAGTGCTGACGCGGGGGCGGGACGCGTTCATTCCGTTGGAGGACCGGGTCGGCTGGGCGCAGCGGCAAGGGGCCGCCTTGTTCGTATCGATGCATGCGGATGCGGTTGGTGATCACAGCGTTCGCGGCGCCAGCATCTACACCTTGTCCGACACCGCGTCGGACCCGCAGACTGCGGCCTTGGCGGTGCGCGAGAACAGTTCAGACCGTTTCGCCGGCGCCGCATTCGCGAACCAACCACCTGAAGTTGCACACATCCTGGCCAGCCTCGTGCGTCAGGAGACACGCGCCGGGTCGGCCCGCCTGCAACACGGATTAGTGACCACACTGGACCGCGACCTGCCAATGTTGCAGAACCCCGCACGGCACGCCGGTTTCGTCGTGCTGAAGGCCGCCGACATCCCGTCCGTACTCGTTGAGATGGGATTCATGTCGAACGCGCAAGACGAAGCTGCGTTACGTCGCCCAGAGCACCGCGCGATCGTGGCAGCGGCGATGAAGCGTGCGGTGGACGCCTTCTTCGACGGGCCCGGGGTCCGCATGGCGGGCTGACGTGCTGGGGGTTGTGACCGAATGACTGATTTACGAGCGGACGAGCGCTTGCTGCCGCCCGAGCGGGCACCCGAGCCACCGCGGCGCCGTGCTCGTGCGGCCCGCCCACGCCGTTCGCCGTTGCGCGCCGTCGGGCGGCTGGCCGGGATTGCGCTGACCGGCGTGATGGTCACGGCGATCCTGGGGGGCGCCGTCGCCTACCACTCGTTCGAGAAGCTGTCGGGCGAACTGCCGACCGTCGACGGGCTGCGCCAGTATCAGCCGCCCGTCATGAGCCGGATTTACGCCGGGAACGACGGACTGATTGCGGAGTTGGCCAAGGAGCGCCGGATCTTCGTCCCCTTCACCGCCATCCCGGACGTGATCAAGCAGGCCTTCGTCTCCGCCGAGGACCAGAACTTCTGGACCCATAAGGGAGTCGATCCCGGCGCCATGGCCCGCGCCGCCTTCACCGACCTCATGCAGATCGGCCACAACCGCCGCCCGATCGGCGCCTCCACCATCACCCAGCAGGTCGCCCGCAACATGCTGCTTGGCAGCAACGAGCGCACGCTGGAGCGCAAGGTGAAGGAGGCGGTGCTCGCAATGCGCGTCGAGCAGACCCTCACGAAGGAGCGCATCCTCGAGCTGTATCTGAACGAGATCTATTTCGGCTTGCAGTCCTACGGGGTCGCCGCGGCGGCCCAGACCTACTTCAACAAGTCGCTGGACGAGATCACGCTGCCGGAGGCCGCCTTCCTGGCGTCGTTGCCCAAGGCGCCGAACAACTACAACCCGTTCCGCTTCCCCGAGGCTGCCCGTGCCCGGCGTGACTGGGTGCTCGACCGCATGGTGGACGACAAGGCGATCACCGCCGAGCAGGCCGCCGCCGCAAAAACCGGCCCGGTCGTAACCGGCCAGTTCCACCGTCCCGAGGTGGTCGCCGGCTCCGACTGGTTCGGCGAGGAAGTCCGCCGCCAAATGGTGGACCGCTTCGGTGCCGAGGCCACCACAGAGGGCGGTCTGGTGGTGCGCACCAGCCTCGACCCGGCGTTGCAGGCGACTGCCGACCAGGTACTCCGCAAAGGGCTTATGGCGTACGACCGCAGCCATGGCGGCTTCCGCGGTCCGGTGGCCCGGCTGGACCCGTCGGTTGCCATGCGGACTGGCTGGCCGCGGTCGCTGGCGACCTTGCCGCGCCCACCCGGCATGCTGCCCGATTGGCGGCTCGCTGTGGCGCTCGAGGTGAACGGGGCGGACGCCAAGCTTGGCTGGACCGACGCCAGCGGCGCCCCCCACACCTCCCCGATGCTGCTGTCGGACTCCGGTTGGGCTCGCCCGAACCATAACGGTTCGATCGGCGGCTCCCCGCGGCGGATGGCCGACGTGGTGCAGGTAGGCGACGTCGTGATGACCGAGCCAACGGCTGGCGGGGCCGGTAAGCTGCTGCTGCGCCAGGTGCCACAGGTGCAAGGCGCGCTGGTATCGCTCGACCCGGCAACCGGTCGGGTGCTGGCGATGTCCGGCGGCTGGAATTTCGACGCCAGCCAGTTCAACCGCGCCACGCAGGCGATGCGCCAGCCCGGCAGTTCGTTCAAGCCGATGGTCTATCTATCGGCGATGGAGCAGAACATCTCTCCCAGCCAGAAGGTGCTGGATGGACCGTTCGAACTGGACCAGGGCGCGGCCGGCGTCTGGCGTCCGGGCAACTACGAGAAGGGCTTCCTGGGCCCGGTCTCGCTGCACGAGGCCCTGGCGAAATCGCTGAACCTGGTCACCATCCGGCTGGCGCAACGGGTCGGCATGGACGCCGTTGCAGCCAATGCGATCGCCTTCCACGTCGTGGACCAGATGAGCCGGTATCTGCCGAACGCCTTGGGCGCCGTCGACACCACCGTCATGCGCCAGGCCGGCGCCTACGCGATGCTCGAGCAGGGTGGCAAGGAGATCATCCCAACCCTGATCGACTCGGTGCAGGATCGTGACGGCCACGTGATGTGGCGGGCGCCGGGTGAGCTTTGCGACAGTTGCGGCAATCCGTCGCGTCCGCCGGCGCTGACCGACACGCGCCGGCAAGTGTCCGACCCGCAGAGCGTGTTCCAGACCGTCGCGATGATGGAGGGCGTCATTGCGCACGGCACGGGCTACGAGGCCGGCAAGGGGCTGGGCCGGCTGGGCCTGGCCGGCAAGACCGGCACCACGCAGGACTTCAACGACGCCTGGTTCGTGGGCTTCTCGCCCGACCTGGTGACGGCGGTTTGGGTCGGCTTCGACAACCCGTCCAGCCTCGGCAAGGACGAGACTGGGGCGGCGGTTGCGGTGCCGATCTGGCACGACTTCATGCAGGTTGCGCTGAAAGACCGGCCGAATATCCCGTTCCGGGTGCCCGATGGCGTGACCCTGGCGACGTGGGGCGGCAACAACATCGACGCCTTCAAGCCGGGTCAGGTCCCCGGGCAGAGCGGCCCGACGATCGGCGGTGGCGGCGGTGGCACCGGCGAGGGTGGCGACGGCAGCCAGGGCAGCGGTGTCACCGCAAGCAGCAGCGGCACCGGTACGGGTGTGGACAGCGGCGTCGGCGGACTCTACTAAGCGCCCCCTGATGTCCACTGAATCCGACGCTCTCAACGAACAGATCAAGCAGTCCGTCGCGCTGCTGAGGAGGCATCTTTGACTGGGATGTCGCCACGGAGCGCCTCGCCGAACTGAACCATCGCGCCGAGGATCCCGACCTCTGGAACGATGCGACGGCGGCCCAGGCATTGATGCGCGAGCGCACCTTGCTGGCCGGCCAGGTCGAGGGCGTGCAGGCGCTCGAGAGCGAAGTCGCCGATACGCTCGAACTCATCGGTATGGCCGAGGCCGACAGCGATGCCGGGCTGGTGGCAGAGGGTGAGGCGGCGCTGCGCAAGGCGGCCGCAGAGGCCAAGCGGCGCGAGATCGAGAGCCTGCTGTCCGGCGAGGCCGACGGTCGCGACGCATTCCTCGAGGTCAACGCCGGCGCGGGCGGCACCGAGGCGCAGGACTGGGCCGAGATGCTGGCCCGCATGTACACGCGCTGGGCCGAGGCGCGCGGCTACAAGATGCAGCTGTTGGAGCAGAGCGAGGGCGAGCAGGCCGGCATCAAGTCCGCCACGTTTCAGATCACCGGGCCGAACGCCTATGGCTGGCTCAAGACCGAGGGCGGCGTGCACCGGCTGGTCCGTATCAGTCCGTTCGACAGCGCGGCCCGGCGGCAGACCTCGTTCGCCTCCATCTACGTCTACCCGGTGATCGACGACACGATCCACATCGAGATCGACCCGTCGGACCTGAAGGTGGACACGTTCCGAGCCTCCGGTGCCGGCGGCCAGCACGTGAACAAGACCGAGTCCGCCATCCGGATCACCCACGTCCCGACCGGCATCATCGTCGCCTGCCAGACCGACCGCTCGCAGCACCGCAACCGCGCCACCGCGATGGAGATGCTGCGCGCCCGCATGTACGAGGCCGAACTGCAGAAGCGCGAGGCGGCCAGTGCGCTGACCGAAGCGGGCAAGACCGAGATCGGCTGGGGGCACCAGATCCGCTCCTACGTGCTGGCGCCGTACCAGATGGTGAAGGACCTGCGCACCGGCGTCGAAAAGAGCAACCCGGCTGCGGTGCTCGACGGCGCGCTGGACGATTTCATGGCGGCGGCGCTGGCCGCGCGCGTCGGGGGCACCCGTAGCGAGGCGAGTGCGCAAGCGGAGTGAAACCCATCCGCGTCGGGATCGGCGGCTGGACCTTTGCCCCATGGCGCGGCCCGTTCTATCCGCCCGGCCTGACCCAGGCGAAGGAGCTCGCCTACGCCGGTAGCAAGCTGACGGCGATCGAGATCAATGGCACCTTCTACCGCACCCAGGCGCCGGCCAGCTTCGTCAAATGGCGCAGCGAGGTGCCGGACGGTTTCGTGTTCTCGGTCAAGGCGCCGCGCGTCGCGACCCACCGCACCGCTTTGCTGGAGTCGCAGCCGTCGGTCGCGCGCTTCCTGGATTCGGGCGTGGTGGAACTCGGCGACCGGCTCGGCCCCATTCTGTGGCAGTTCCCCCCGACCCGGCATTTCGACCCCGACCACTTCGCGGACTTCCTGTCCCTGCTCCCGGCTGCCCATAACGGCGTGGCCCTGCGCCACGTGATCGAGGCCCGCCACGCGAGCTTCGCCTGTCCCGAATGGTTCGCGTTGCTACGGCAGCACGGTGTGGCGGCGGCCATCATCGACTCCGACAAGCACACGCTGCTGGGCGACCTGACCGCCCCGTTCGTCTACGTGCGCCTGCAACGCAACGCCGAGGCGGAGCCTGAAGGCTACTCCGCCGATGGTTTGGACCGCTGGGCCGAGCGGGCAACGAACTGGGCATCCGGCAGTCCGGTCACGGACCTCACACTCGCCGCCCCGCCGGCCGACCCGGCCCCGCGCGAGTGCTTCGTGTTCTTCATCAGCGGCGACAAGGTTCGCGCGCCGGACGCCGCCCAGTCGTTCCTACGCCGGCTGTCGCAATAGCGTCAGCCTCACCGTCTTGCCAGGGCTTGACCCTGGCATCCACGGGGTTGGGCTGGTGACGTCGGACGAGTATTGCCACGGCCGCATGCAACATGGCGGGGCCGGTGTCTGCGGGACGCCGTGGATGCCAGGTCAAGCCCCGGCATGACGGTTGTTGCCTTGGCAATGCGGGCTTCTTGTCACTGCGTGGCAACGCACGAGACGCTTCGGTAAAGTGTCCCCGCACAAGGGGAGACACGCGGATGACTTGGTCGGCGAAGCAATACGTCACGTTCGAGGACGAACGGACCCGCCCGGTGCGCGACCTGGTGGCGGCGATCCCGAACCAGAGCGTCCGCACCGCCATCGATCTCGGCTGCGGCCCCGGCAATTCCACCGAGGTCCTGGCGGCGCGCTTTCCAGAGTGCGAATTGCGTGGGCTGGATAGCTCGGCCGACATGATCGACGCGGCGCGGAAGCGCTTGCCGGCTATCCCGTTCGAGGTCGGGGACCTCGCGAGCTGGGATGGCCCGGCGGTCGACGTCATCCTGTCCAACGCGGTGCTGCAATGGCTGCCGGACCACGCCACGCTGCTGCCCCGGTTGATGCGCCAGCTGACGCCGGGTGGCTGCCTGGCCGTGCAGATGCCCGACAATCTGGACGAGCCCGCCCATCGCTTCATGCGCGAATTGGCGGCCGAAGGCCCCTGGGCCGCCAAACTCGGCGACGCGGCGGCTGCGCGGGCCTCGCGGGGGACGCCCGAGTGGTATTATCGTCTCCTCCGCCCCGAGTGCAGCCGGCTCGATGTGTGGCGGACGACCTACCACCACCCGCTCGCCGGGGGTGCTGCGGCGGTCGTGGAATGGTTCAAGGGCAGTGGTCTGCGGCCGTTCCTGGCGCGGCTGGACGATGCGGAGCGGGCGGCCTTCCTGCACCGCTACGAGGCCGAGATCGCCCAGGCCTACGAAGCGATGGACGACGGCACCGTGCTGCTGCCATTCCCCAGGCTGTTCATCGTGGCCGTGCGGTAGGGTTGGCTAAAGCCAACCCTACATGGTACTTCACGGAGGGTGGCGGCGTGTGGCAGCGTCGAGTGGTAAACCGAGGGGCCACACGTGAACCGTCGCGATCCGTCCAAGGCCACAATCCCGATGCCGGACGCATAGGGTGCGCCTCATTCGCAACGCCGGGCTCGCCGAGTCGCGATGGCCGAATGGCGTCGGCCAGAAATCCGACATCGCGACCGGCGATGGCTGGCTGGTCGGTTTCGCCTGGTTGGACCAGGACGCGCCATTCTCGTCACTGCCAGGCATCGATCGCACGATCACCCTGGTGCAAGGGCCGGGCTTCACGCTGGACATCGCCTCCCGTCCGGCCCTGGTCGTGGACACCGCGTTCCAACCCGCCCCCTTCGACGGCGGCGCGCCGACGCAGTGCCGCATTGCCGGGCCCTGCCGGGTGCTGAACGTGATGACCGCGCGCGAGCGGCTTCGCCACAGTGTCACCATCCAGCCCGCCTCCGATATCGTTCCGGTGGCAGGCGCCATCGCCTCTTTTCTGGTAGTGTTGCAGGGGTCGGTGACGGCGAGCGCTGGCACCCGGCTCGTCCCGGCCGTGTTGGACGCGATCGAACTCGACGGCCCTGTCCACATCGAAGGGAGCGCCGACGCCGTGCTGGCCCATCTGACGATCGATACGCTTCGATGACAGCGGATGCCCGGAGGGGCATGGTCGCCTATTCGGCCGCACCGTCCTACGAATACGTGCCGGCGCTCGACGGCCTGCGTGCGCTGTCGGTCGGGTTGGTGATCCTGAGCCATATCGGCTTCAAGCATTACCTGCCCGGCGGTTTCGGCGTCACCGCGTTCTTCTTCATCAGCGGGTTCCTGATCACCCGCCAAGTTCTGGCCGAGCAGCAGCGGCGCGGCCAGTTGGCGCTCGGTGCCTTTTACATACGGCGCCTGCTGCGGTTGTATCCGGCGCTGCTGGTGTCGGTGGCGGTGGGCGGCACGCTTTTCGTCTCGTTCGGCGGGCATTTCCCCGCCGGTCAGATCACGGCGGCGGTATTCTATTTCACAAACTATTACGAGCGGGTCAGCTCCTATATCGGCGTGCCGGACGGCATGTACAATCCCTTCGGCATCCTGTGGTCGCTCGCGGTCGAGGAGCATTATTATCTCGTCTATCCCGGCCTGGTGTTCCTGCTCGGCCGCCGTCGGCTGGAGTTCGTCGTTGCCTTGTGCGTGATCATCGCCGTGGTCACGCTGTGGCGGTTCCACCTCGCGCAGGCCTGTAGCGTCGCGGTGCCGCGCTGTGTCGGCGATGGGTTCAACGACCGGATCCTGCAGTCGACCGACACGCGGATCGACTCCATCCTGTATGGCGCGTTGCTGGCGACGCTCCTGGGCACCCGGCTGGCCGCGCCCCTGCTGAAGATCCTGCAGAGCCGCGCCGTTTTCGCGGCCGGGTTGGTGCTGCTCTGCCTCTCGTTCGTGATCCGTGACCCGACGTTCCGGGATTCGGCCCGCTTCACCATCCAGGGGATTGGGCTGTTCCTGGCGGGCGGTTCTGCGCTGTTCTCCGCCCGGCTCGGCTGGCTGCGGGGCCTGCTGGCGCTGCGCCCCCTGCTGCTGCTCGGGCGCTGGAGCTACTCGCTGTATCTGTGGCACTCCTTCGTGCTGCTCTGTCTGGTGTCCGCGCTCCCGGGCTGGGTTTGGCGGCCTGCGGTGACGGACGGCCGGATCAGCCTGGGTTGGGATTTGGTCGGCATTCCCGTCGTGGTCGTGCTGTCAGTCGCGGTCGCAGCCTTGTCCTACAAGTTCGTCGAGATGCCGATGGTGGCCCTGCGGCGACGCTTCGGCTCTCACGCGGTTCGGGATGGCGCTCCCGGACAGGTCGTGGTGACGCCCGCCACGGTCTAGGCGGCGTTGCGCGGCTGGTGGGGTGCCAAAGCGCACCCCACCCTACGACATGTGCGGATCAGGGTTCGCGGTCCAGTTCTGGGTAGTGGCGGAAAATGCCGGATTCGTTGAAGGGCAGCCGCCGCTTGGACGCCAAATAGCGCGCGATTGTCGGCCGGGCGGCGATGGCCTCGTGCAGCGCGGCGACGGCCGGGTAGTCGGCCGGGAACGCTGCCGTCGCACGGGGAAAGGCGTAGCGCAGCCCGGCGAAAACCTGGAACAGCGACAGGTCCACCGTGCTGACCGAGTCGCCGACGGCCTGCGCCGGGCCGTGCGGGTTGCGGGTTAGCACACGTTCGAAAAACCCCATGAATTTGGGCATGCGGCTGTCGAGGAACTCGGCCGATCGTGCGGCTGCCGCCTCCTTCTGATCCTCGTAATACAGGCCGTTGGCGATGGGGTGATGCGTGTCGTGCACCTCGCTCACCAAGTCGGTGATCGTCAGCTGCAAGCCGAGGGCAGTCGACCTCAGCCCTTCGTCCGCTGGCAAAAGTCCGAGCCTCGGCCCGAGATACTGCAGGATATTGGCGACGTGGGAGACGATCAACTCGCCATCCTTGAGGAAGGGCGGTGCAAAAGGCGGGTAGGGCTGCGTACCCGCGAGCAGCCCCGTCATCGCCGCAGTGCCCGCTCCCCGCTTCGTCGATCGGGTCACGTCGATGTACGGAGCGCCGGCATCCTCAAGGGCGAGCCTGACGAACTCGCCCCGGCCTTGCAGCCCATCCCAGTAGTAAAGTTCGTATGCCATCTGCGCTCTCCGCCGGGGAAATCCTCCCTCAGCGGAGAACCCCGGCCGGCCGCGACCCTATACTGCGTTCAACGGCGTGCGTAGCTCGGATTGGATCGCCGTATCCCTTGAAGAACGGGAAGGATCTTGCGAACGCAATAGTCCTGCCAGGGAAGGTCACTCCGCGGCCATGTGGTCGGGCCCGGGTGACAGCGCCGGCCGTCGAGCTCCCAACCCGGTGAACGCTTGATCGTAGGCCGCCAGCAGCGGCGCTACTGAATGTTCCCAGGCGAGGAGATGGCGAACGCGCAGGCGGCCGGCATCCGCCATATTCGTCCGCCGCTCCGGGTCGTCCAGCAGCGCACCCATCGCATCGGCCAGGGCCCGTTCGGAATTTGCCTCGGCATACAGGCCGGCGCCGTTGGCCGACACACGCGTCTCGTGCAGGTCGAACGCGACGACGGGAAGCCCGAAGAACATGTATTCCACCACCTTGTTCATCGTGCTCTGGTCCGACCATGGCGTCTTTGGGTCGGGGTCGATGCCCAGCGTGGCCGACGACAGGATGCGGCACAGTTCCTCGTCGCTGACCCGGCCGGTGAAGCCGGCGATGGCCGCGATCCCCTGCTCGTCGGCATAGCGGCGGATCGCTGGCTGGTGCGGGCCGCCGCCCACGAACAGCACATGGAAATCCAGGCGGTCGCGCGCCAGCAGCTTGATCGCGCGGACCATGTAGTCGACGCCGTCCTGCTGGCAGATCTCACCCAGATACACCAGCAGATGCGGCTTGCCGGCGCGATACGCCGGGTCGGCTGGGTAGACCTGGAACCGGTCGAGGTCGGGCCCGGAGCGCACCACGTAGACGTCGCCGGGCCGCTTGCCGCCGCGCTCGATCGCGACGCGCTTGTGGCTGTCGTTGGTGGTGATCACCACGTCCGCCGCCTGCATGCTCCGGCGCTCCAGCCAACGCAGGCCCTGGGCCAGCCAGCCGCTCTCCCGGCCGAATTTCGCGGCGAACATCTCGGGCGCCAGGTCGTGGTGGTCGAAGATGAAGCGTCGCCCGAAGATCTGCCAGAACCGCCCCAGCAGCCAGAACGTGTCGGGCGGATTGCACGCGTGCAGCACGTCGAACCCGCGGCCGAACAGCGCGATCCACAGGCTCAATACCGCCGTCGCGATGAAGCACCAGGTGAACTCGGCCACGAAGCCGAGCGGCCCGGCGGCCTCGAACGGCAGCGGATAGCGGTAGATCGCCACGTCCTCCAGCACCTCGTGGGCCTTGGTGAACCCCCGTGCCTTGGGGCAGATCACGCTGACCGCGGCGCCGTGCCGGGCCAGGGTGGTCGCTTCCAGCCAGACCCGGCGATCGAACGGCACCGGCAGGTTCTCGACGACGATCAGGATGCGGCGCTGGGCCATCGTGTCAGCCTTTCTTGGCGGCAAGCGTGAAGCGGCTCTCGAGCACGGTGCCCGGCGGCAGGGTGCCGCGGCCGGCCAGCGTGGTGGTGGGTTGGCGGTGGCCGAAGCCCGCGGAATACCAGCCGAACGGCGGGTTCTCCTCGCCCCGGTGCATCTGCCAGACCAGGCTCGGCGGCAGCGCCACGCGGGCCGACCCGCCGCACCATTCGAGACGGGCGTTGCGGCCCTGGAGCGTGGCCTGCACCGCCGGGCCGAGATGGAAGGCGAGCAATACGGCGCGCGGCCCGGGCGCCTCGATCCAGTCCTGCACCATCACGTACGGGGCGGTCAGCGTGATGCGGCGGCGGTGGAGCGTGTGGCGGTAGCCGTCGTGGCTGGCCTGCCAAACCTGGTCCGGCTCCCATTCCTCGAGCGTGGAGCGGGGATGCGTCAGCCAGAGGAACGGGCCGCCCGACGCCGCCTGGTCGGCGTCGGCGATCGTCAGCGTGTTGTGCCCACGCGTGCCGCGGAACAGCGACCGCCACTCCGGCTCGCCGTGGTAGCAATAGGTGCCGGGATCGGCCAGCACCTCCACCCCGGCGTAGCGCAACTCGGCCGAGAGCGCGTCCGCGTGGCCGTGGGCGGCGATGGACCGGTAGCCGTGCGGCCCGGCGTCACACCGCAGCCAGATGTCACCGGCCCGCAGAATGGCGATGCCGGCATTCTCGAACAGCGCGGCCCGAGGCACGGCACGCTCGGGCGGCGTCTGCCTTCGTAGGCCGGCGGCGATCGAGCCCAGGACACTGCCAGCACTCGGTGGCCACCACGGAGCGGCGCCAAACAGCGCGCGGCCGGCATCGAGCAGGGCAGCGGCGGGATCGGCGCCGGGCGCATCCACCAGCAGCCCCCTTGCATCGTCCGCGTCACCGAAGCGGGGTGGCTGGCCAGCCTGGTCCAAACTGGCGGCCAGCGCGTCCATCATCCGCCGGAGCGTGTCTTCGACTTCGGCGAGCCGCCCGCCCGCCATGCGCGCCGGGAGCGCCGCGGCAAGCAGCATCTCGGCCACGAACAGGTGGTAGGCGCTGGCCTGTTCGCGGTTCCAGCCGTCGGCATGGGTCTGCGCTGCTGCCTCGCGGGCCAGCCCCGTCCGGGCGGTCTTGGCCCAGCGTGCGGACTCGGCAAACCAGGGAAACGCTACGGACGCGGCGGCCAGGCCGGCGAGCTCGGCGATGAGATGGTTGTTTGCGGACGATCCGCTGCTGTGGAAGGCACTTAGGTAGCGGCTATGGGCGTAGGCTTGGCCGACGAAGGTCTCGTTCTCCTCGAACAGCGCCGGGGCGCCGCGCCAGTTCCCCAGCAACGCGCGGATCCAGGTCCAGGATAGCAGGCGCAGGCCCACCTCGATGCCGCTGACCCAGTGGACGCCCTGCAGGAAAGGGTTGGCACCCCACCACGACGCCAGATGCGCCGCCGCACGGCTGGCGAACCGTTCGTCCCCCGTCAGCCACCAGGCGCAGGCCAGCAGCGTCGCAGGCTGGTGGCGCGAGAGCTCCCAAACGAATTTGATGTTCCCGACCACCGCCTCGTCGCGATACGCGATATCGAAGCAATAGCCGGCGCTCGGTGCCCGGATGCCGGTGAGCGGATCGTGGAACCAATCCGGCTCGGCCGCGACGCCGGCGAGCGGGAGATGGAACACCTGCCAATTCCCGTGCAGCAACGCCTCCGCCGCCTGCACGACCGCATCGGCCGCCGCACCCTGGGGCCGTTGTGCGGCCTGCAGCGTGCAGCGGGGGCGGCGCGGCCCGGGGAGCACCGTCGCCAGCAGGTCGGGGCGCCGGGCCGGCTTCGCCCACCACCACTGCCGGGCCGCGACGGTACCGCGGGACGCCACCTCGCGGGCGGACATCCGGCGCAGGCGGCGGAGGTACCATCCGGGTTTCATTCGAGCGCCAGGGTGGCGGGGCCAACTCGTTTGCGCGCGACCGGCAGCGTCAGCAGGACCGGAAGGCCGAGCAGACCCTCCAGCCCGTCTTCGGTGACGATGGTGCTGCTGGTCAGCACCGCGAGCACCACGATGCCACAAGCGGCGAACACGCCCAGGAGGAAACTTCCGGCGATGAACATAGGCTTGTTGGGTTTGGCGGCGCGATCGGGCGCGATGGCAGGCGCCACCTGCACCACGCTCACCTGCTTCGCGATATCCATCTGCTCCTGCGTGCGGGCCTGGTCGTAGCGCGTCTGCACGAGCTTGAGGTTGTCGTTCAGCGCGTCGATCCGTGACGCCGTGGTCCGCAACTCGAGGTCGCCCGCCTCTAGCCGGTGAAGTTCATCCCCGAGGCTGCCAACCAAGGTCTCGTAACGGCGTTGCTCGGCGGTGAGGGGAACGAGTTGCGCCTGCCCCATCACGATCTCGGTCTTCATCTGCTGGACCAGCGGGGAGGGGGTGGTCGTCACGTTCACCCGGTCCCCGCCGGCCGCTGCCGGCCATAGTGATGCAATCTGGCCACGCACACGCTGCAGGTCCGGATTGCCGGGGGCGTAGCGGGCCGCCATCGCAGCCTCGGACGCGCGCAGGTCGATCAGGGTCTGCCGGGCATGGTCCACCGCGTCGTTACGGTCGGTGCCGGTCGACCGCAGCACCGCCGGGGTCTTAGGAAGCTCCTGATTGAGGTAGCGCAAGCGCCCGGTCAGCATGGCCTGCTGGTTCACCACGTCCTGGAGATGCGCCTCGGCCGCGACGCGCTGGCTGATGAGGGCGGCCCGTTGCGCCGAGATGTCGTAGATGCCCGTATCCAGTTTCACCTGGGTGAGGTGCTGCTCGAGTGTCGTGGCCTGTGCCACGTCGCGGGCGATGGCGTCGGCATAGCTTTCGGAGCGCGATGCCGAGAACACCTGGGTGTGCTTGTCGATGTAGATGCCGATCAAGCGGTCCAGCACCATTTTGGCCTTATCGGGCGTCCCGGCGTCGAAGCTGACCGCTATCACGTTGGACAGCTTCACCGGCTCGACCGTCAGGTCCTTGTGGAACTTGTCGACGGCGCCATCGAGCACGCTCTTGAACCAGGGTGGGCTGGTTATCAGGCTCGGGTACAGCGTCTGGATTCCGATCGCATTGATGGCGGCCTCGACCACGGCGCGGCTGGTGAGCAGGCTGATTTCCGAATTGATGCCTTCCTGCTTGGTGGAGGTCGGCGCCGTCAGCCCGGCGTCCCCGTCGGACTGCGCCAGGTATTCGCGCCCGGTCTTCACCATCAGGTCGCTCGACGCGCGATACTTCGGTGGCAACACGATCAGCAGGGCGGCGACCAGCAGTTGCGGCAGCAGCAGCGCCGCCAGCACCTTGAAGCGGTGGCGGAAGCCGATCGCCACCATCTCCCGCACGGTCAGCGGGGTGGCAAGGGGGCGGAGCGAAGTGGCGACGTCCATCACAGCAGCCGCTCCACGAAGCGTGGCACCCGGCGGCGCCGCTTGTTCAGCACCACGCCCAACATCGTGGCGCCCAATTGGTCCAGGATCTGGCGGGCCTGCACGATCTCCGACCGGCGGGCGCTTTCTGCTTGCACGACCAGCAATGTCGCGTCGGCGACGGCGGCGGCGATGGCGGCCTCGCGGCAAGGCAGGACGGGCGGGCTATCGACCACGACCAGGGCGAACCGGCTGCGTGCCCAGGCGAACACACCGCGCAATGTTTCCAGGCGGGGCGTGCCCTCACCCAAGCCGGCCAGGCGGCCGACGGCGATCTCGGCACCGCCGATCCGGGCCGTTCGCAAGGCTGGCTCGTGCCCGCGCTCGAAGGCTCCGAGCAGGGACGGCAAGGTGAAATCCAAGCCGGCGGCGGCATCCACCAGCGCGACCCGGCACCACGGCGCCCGGGCGGCCGCGGCGGCCAGTTCGCGCGCGACCGTGGTCGTGCCCTCACCATGACGCGACGACGTCACGTGCAGCACGACGGCACGTTGGTCGGCCATCATCATGGCGAGCGTCGCCATCAAGGCGCCGAGTTCCGGGCGGGCCGGGGCGCGCGATGCCTTGGCGGGGAGCTCCATCGTCGCGGCGCTCATTTTGCGAACAGCGCCGGGTTGTTGGTGAAGCTCAGCGAGGCGGCGGTGGAGAGCGGCAAAGCCTGGCGAACATACTGGTCCATCCACACGTCGAGCGACGCGATATCGGTCTTGGGCACGATCACCACATCGAGCGGCCGGATGCGCACGTTCTGCGACAAGTCTTCCCCGCTCAGTGCCTTGGTCAGATCCACGGAAAAGATCGTTTGCCCGCCATTCGCCTCGGTGCGGAGGATGATCACCTCGCTCCGCCGCGCCGTCTGCAGGAAGCCGCCGCCCGAGGTGATCACTTGCAGTACCCGGCGTTCGCCGCCGCTCAACTCCAGATAGCCGGGGCGTTGCACCTCGCCGCCGACGAACACCTGCAGGCTGCCATAGCCGCGCAGGGTGACGGAAAAGAACGGCCGGCTGAGCACGTCGTTGGATTGGTACAGCCGGTCGAGGTCGGCTTGCAGCTCCAGCACCGTCTTGCCGCGGGCTGGGACGGTTTGCTTGATGCCGGGCACGTTCATCGTCCCGTCCGGTGCGATGATCAGCACGGCGCTGTAATCCGGGTCCAGGATGTGATGCACCTCGACCTGGTCGCCGGGTTGCAGGCGGTACGGTCCGGACTCGCGTTGCTCAGCCGCCAGCACGGCCGCGAGGGGAGTGCCGTGGCTCAGGATGGGCCCACAGCCGGCAAGCATCGCGATCAGCACGGTAGCCAGCAGCTTCACCAGCAGATGCCTTGGTAATGCGGGCTGCCCATCATGGCGGAGGCGGCGGAGGCGAGGTCCAGCACCCGGTGGTCGGCCGTCGCGCGCCCGGGGAGGTCGCTGAATTCGGGGCTGTTGTGGCCGACCACGATGGTCTCGCCGTGTTCGAGCGCCTCGTCCAGCGTGTCGACCAATAGGCTGCCGACATGGGGGAGTGCGTTCTGGATGAACGCCCGGTTGCGCCCCATGATGTCGTCGTAGGAGAAGTTGGGATCGTAGATCCTCAGCGTGTAACCCTTGCCGATCAGGCGCTCGGCGAGTTCCACCAAGGCACTGTCGCGCAGGTCGTCGGTGCCCGGCTTGAACGTCAGCCCGAGCAGCGACACGCGGCGGCGGCCGAAGCCGTTCACCACCGCGACGGCGCGGCCGACATGGGCGTCGTTGGACGGCAGCAATGCGTCCAGCACGTCGGTCCGGACGCCGGCGGCCTGGGCGTGGGCGCACAGGGCCTTCACGTCTTTCGGCAGGCACGAGCCGCCGAACGCGAAGCCGGGCCGCATGTAGGCGCGCGAGATGTTCAGCCGCGTGTCGGCGCACAGGATGTCCAGCACCGTGCGGCCGTCGATGCCGGAGCTTTTGCAGATGGCGCCGACCTCGTTGGCGAAGGCCACCTTGAGCGCGTGGAAGGCGTTGTTGGTGAACTTGATCGCCTCGGCGGTGCGGAAGTCGCAGGTGAACGCGGTGCCGCCGTTGCCGTCGTTCAGGGCCTGCAGCAAGGTGCGCGTCTGGTCGTCCTCGGCGCCGATCACGACGACGGCGGGGTGGTTGAAGTCGTCCAACCCTTGGCCCTCGCGCAGGAACTCCGGCATCGTTCCCAGGCCGAAATCGCGCCCGGCGACCAGGCCGGACGCGCGTTCCAGGGCAGGGCGGATCACGCCGTCCATCGTGCCGGGCAGCACCGTCGAGCGGATCACGATCGTCCGGCGGCGACCGTCTTTGGCGGCGGCTAGCATATGGCCGAGATCCTCGGCGACGCCCTCCAGATAACTTAGGTCGAGCCTATTGTTGGGCAGGCCCGGAGTGCCTACGCACACGAACAGGATCTCGCCGTGCTCGAAGGCGTCGGCAGCGTCGGTGGTCGCGCGGAGGCGGCCGTCGGCGATGGAGGCGGCGATCAGCTCCGGCAACCCGGGTTCGGTCAGCGGCGAGCGCCCGGCGTTCAGGGTGGCGACCTTGGCCGGGTTCACGTCGATGGCGACGACGTCGTGCCCGGCAGCCGACATGCAGCCGGCGACCACGGCCCCGACATAGCCGATGCCGTATACGGTGATGTTCATGCGCGCTTCCTCGTTCGGGCGTTGCGGAGGGCCGATGCGAGCGCAATGAAGGCCGGTTTCGGGTGGAAATCCGCATCCAGCGGCAAGGGGCGCGCGGGCTGGCCGTCGGCGCGGTGGTAGGCGGGGTCGCTGCGCGGCACGAGCCAGGTGTAGCGGTCGGACAACCCCCAGGTGACCACGCTGGCAACGGCGGGCTCGTCCAGGATCACGGCCAGAGCGTCGCGGTAGACACCGGCGACGGTGGCGTCGCGTTCGGCGATGCTGCCGGGGGTGCCGATGTCGAACACATCCAACTCGGTGATCAGGATACGCACGCCGCGGGCGGCGACGTCGCGCAGGAACTGCCGGTAGATGCGGGTGTCGAACCGGCTGCCGTCCAGCCGCAGGTGGGTTTGCAGGCCCACGGCGTCGATCGGGGCGGCACTTCGGGTCAACCGGTCGAGCAGCCGGAGCAGGGCGTCGCGCCGGGGTGCGTCGTGCGGGTTGTCCATCTCGAAATGCGTGTCGTTGTAGGTCAGCAGTGCAGCCGGCTTCGCCTCGTGGGCGGTATGGAAGGCGTCGGCGATGTAGTCGGGGCCGAGCTTCTCGAGCAGAGGCGAGCGCCGTAGACCGTCCTTGTCGCCGTCCTTGGTGTCGATCGCTTCGTTCACGACATTCCAGCTGAAGACCTGCCCGGCATAGTGGCGTCCCATCATCCGGATGTGGGCGCGGGCGAACTCCAGCGCCGGTGGCCCCGCATCGGCCTCGAGGAAGTAGGACGGCAGCGCCTCGTGCCAGAGCAGATGGCCCCCGGTGAGGTGCATGGCGTGCGCGCGGGCGAACGCGATATTAGGATCCTCCCAAGTGGGCCGGGTGGCGCCTGGTGTGGCCGCCACCCGGTGCCAGCCCATGTTCGGCGCCAGCAACTCGCATTGTGAGGCAAAGGCGGCGGTGTAGGCGGCAGGGGCTTTTGCAATCGCGACATCGCTGTTGCTGCCGAACCGGAGCCCGGCAGCGGCTGCGAGTTGCCAAAGCGGAGCCATCTCCGCCCGTAGCCGGGGGATGCCCTGTGCGGCGCCGCCGACCATCATCAGGGCCGCTCTACGGGATAGGTTCAAAACGCATGTTCCCTCTGCAGGATCAGCCGGACCGGGGTGAGGGCGAGGATTTGTAGGTCGAGGCTCAACGACCACGCCTCGATGTACTGGAGGTCGTAGGCGACGCGGGTCCGCAGCTGCTCGGCCGTTGCGGTGGCACCTCGGCTACCGTTGATCTGAGCGAGGCCGGTGATGCCCGGCTTGACGCGGTGGCGCGCCTGGTAGTCGGGCGCGATCTCCTCGCAGAGCAATCCTTCGGTGCGCATCGCGACCGGGTGGGGACGCGGTCCGACCAGGGACATCGTTCCGTTCAGGACGTTCCAGAGTTGCGGCAATTCGTCGAGGCTGGTGCGTCGCAGGAACCCGCCAACCGAAGTGATCCGGCTGTCGCCGCGTAGGGTTTGCCTAAGCTCTCCAGCGGTGTCGGCCGGCCGCATGGTGCGGAATTTGAGGATTGCGAATTCCCGGGTGCCGCAGCCATGGCGGCGCTGCCTGAAGATCACCGGGCCGGCGCTGTCGATCCGTATGATCACAGCAATCAGGAGGAACAGCGGAATGAGCAGGAACAACGCGATGGCGGCAATCAAACGATCGAGCAGGGTTTTGCAGAGGAGTTTCCATTGCGGGATCGAAGGCTCGGTCGGCAATGCCCGCCCGCCTTCAGCCGTGCCTTGGAGCTGCGGCTGAATGGTGGGCCGCGTTGGCCCGGCGCCCGACGCTTCGGACGGAACGGGTTGGATCGCATTCGCCGGGCCGGTCATGTCGGGAATTGCGAGCACGACCCGATCCACCTCGCGGTTGCGGGCGAGCTCGATCAGGGGCGAGAGCAGCCCCGCTGCCGGGCTCGGCGCGTCGAAGCGGCCCACCACCTGCAAGGACTGGTCTGTCTGCGCGCGGGCGTGCAACTCGTCGGCGACTGGCCCGCTGCCCAGAAACGCGACGCGTTCGCCCGTGAGGCTGCAAGCGGTCACCTTACGAAACGACCACACGGACCGGCCGGTTAGCTTTGTGTGAACGGAGCGGAGAGGCGTTCCCGACTCGAAGACAAACCCTGCGACCACGACGTCAGGCCGGTTTTTGGGATTGGTGAGGAAGAACTCTTGCCATTCTACGCCTCCTATCTGATCACGTTTTCGAGAGTTACAATCGTATGCCTTAAGCGTCAAGCAACAACATTGGCGGTATCGGGGTAGAACAAGAACAAGAAACCGTGTCCGTTGTTAGTCATCGCACGCTGGAGTTGTGAGCCGAGTCAGACGCCGTACGCGCAATGAGGAACTTGACAGCGCAACATTCTTCGCGGTGTCGGCTCGGACAGCCAGCACGCCTTGATAGAAGACCTTCGTATGCAAGTTGAAGTTAATCATGGCGTCCGTTACTCAAACGTTAACGGTGCCTGCGCCTCGAATTAGGATGGCTGATATCGACGGGTGTCTGCGCCGGGCTGCGGCTGGTGGCGCGCTCCACCTAAGATTTGGGCGGCATTACAGCGTCAATTCCTAGGGAATGATGGCACTGCTCAGCGCACGGGCGGAGAGGCGGCACTGGTGCCGCGGGTCCACGCGTCGAGGCGCGGCGAAGCACCCACGGTCGCCGTCTGGGCGGACCATTACGCCCGCGAACTGCACGCCTCAGTTGCAGCGATTTTCCTTGGGATGGCAGCCGCCGCACGGCGACCCGGCACAGTCCGGCTCAGCGGGCGGCGGCGACCTCGGCGGCGGTTGGGCCACCGGGATAGGCGTTGCCGAGATTGGTCCGGATGTAGCCGACCACGGCGGCGACCTGGTCATCGCTCAGCGTGCGGGCGAAGGGCGGCATGGCACCGTGGCCATGCAGCACGAGCGCGATCGCGTAACCGGAGGAGGCGAGCCGCGCGTCCCCGGCCAGCGCCGGGTAGCGGCCGGCGCCGGCCGCGCCGCGTCCGTCCGGCATATGGCAACCGGCGCAAACGGAGCGGTAGAGGCTGGCGCCCCCGGCCTCGGTGAAGTGGAACGGGCTGCCGAAGGTAGGGCCTGGCTCGTCGGCCCAGGCGGCCGTGGACAGCAGCAGCAACAGCAACGCCGCCCGGATCATCCTGCCAGCACCCGGGCGTGCAGCCGCTTCACGGCGTCCAAGGCGGAGAGCACCGCGCCCTCCTGCCAGGCGGGGATGTAGGAGGCGTGTTCACCGGCCAGCAAGATGCGCCCGTCCAGGCGGCAAAGATTGGCGTAGTGTTGCTTGCGGGTCTCCTCCGTCCACTGGCCGTAGCAGCCGAGCGACCAAGGCACGCGGTGCCACCCGACGGCGATGCCGTTCTCGAACTCGGTGGCGTATTGCGGGTGGATCTGCGCGCCGAAGGCCACCGCGCGGCGCACGCGTTCCGCCGGGTCGAGGGCGGTGAACTCGTAGGCATACGGGCCGAACGGGTAGGCGCCGAGCAGCACGCCCTTGGCGGTATGGAAGCCGGATTGCGGGTAGCCGATGACGGAGATCGGCAGGTCGGTGTAGCTGATGCCGCCATAGATCGCCTCGTCCTCCTCCCAGAAGCGGCGGCGGAACTGCAGGCCGATCTTGAGGCCAGGGGCGTAGGGCACGGCCTGGATCGCCTGCGCCATCGCGGGGGACACGTTCAGCTCGATCTGGCTGAGGATGCTGAGTGGAATGGCGCACACGCACCAGTCGGCGCGGGACTGGCCGGTGGCGCCGGTCGCCGTGTCCTGCCACTGGGCGGTGACGCCGCCGTCGTCCTGGTGGATGGCGGTGACCTTGGTGTGCAGCCGCAGCACGGGTGCCACCTCGCGGCCCATGGCGTGGGCGATGGCGTCCATGCCGCCGACGGGCTGGAACAGGGTGGTCTGGTAGTCGAAGTCGGCAGCAACCGACAACGCCCGCCACAGCCGGCTGTGCAACAGGTCGGCCGGGGCAACCGGTTGGGACGGCGTGGGTGCGCCGTCCAGCCCGCCGCCGGGTGGCTTGTCCCAACCGCGGCGCTCGCTGCTGTCCCAGCCGGTGCGGTAGCGGTAGTCGCCGTCCAGACCGCCCCAGCTGCGAAGGGCGGCGAGCAGGATCTCGCTATCCTCCGGCGTGACGGTGGAGTCGAGATTGTCGCGGCTGACGGCCTTGGCCAGCATGTCGGCGATGGTGCCGTGGAAGTCGGCCTGGATCGTGCGGTAGCGCTGCGGCTTGCCGCCGAAGGCCGTGGTGGCGTGCAGGTAGGCGTTGTGGTTGGCCTGGACGAACGGCTCCAGCGTCACTCCCAGCCGCTTGCAGTAATCCAGCAGGCCGCGGTGATGGTATGGGATGCGCCACGGTCCGGGGTTGAGGTACAGCCCGGCGTCGAAGTTGCAGTCCTGCGTGGCGCCGCCCAGTTCGGTGTAGCGGTCGCCGCCGCGCAGGGTCCAAGTGCGGCCGCCGGGCCGGTCGTTGTATTCGAGCAGCTCGACGCGGTAGCCGGCCCGGCGCAACTCCATCGTGGCGACCATGCCGGCGACCCCCGCGCCGAGCACGAGCACGCTGGCGCCCTTGGCATCGCCGTCGAGTTGTAGCGGGCCGGTGTAGGTGCTCTCCGCCGCGTGCCCGAGGGCGGTCATGGCGAGATACATGGCGGACCCGCCCGCGGCGGCGCCGATCAAGCCGAGCAGGTCGCGCCGGGTCGGGGCAGGGGATGGGGGCATGCTGGCCAGGCTAAACCGGCGGGGTCGCGAAAACCACCGCTGCCATCGTCTTCCTCTCCCGCGGACGGGAGAGGGTCGAGGCGAGGGTGCGACTGCCGCAACGTGATCGGGGTAAGCAGCGAAGCGGCCCTCACCCCGGCCCTCTCCCGTGAAGGACGGGAGAGGGAGCAGAAAGAGGTTGCGCGGACGATTGCGGAAGACCCCGCGGCATCGCTAGGCTGCGGGAACGGCGCCCGGTCAAGAGGCGCTCCGAGGAGAGAGCATGTCCCTATCCCGACGCGCCTTCGCCGGCGCCGCTGCCACCACGGCCCTGCTGCCTCGTCTTGCCCGGGCCCAAACGCCGACGCTGCGGATCGGCGTGCTGAACGACCAGTCGGGCCCGTATCGCGACGATGGCGGGCCGACCAGCGCGATCTGCACGCGCCAGGCGGTGGCGGAATTCGGTAACCGGGGCTTCCCGATCGAGGTCGTCGTCGCCGATCACCAGAACAAGCCCGATATCGGCGCCGGCATCGCGCGCCGCTGGTTCGACCAGGACGGGGTGGACGTGATCGTGGACGTGCCGACCTCGTCGGTGGCGCTCGCGGTGGCCAGCGTGTGCCGCGAGAAGAACAAGATCATGCTGAACAGCGGTGCCGCGACCACCGACCTCACCGGGTCGCAGTGTTCGCCCAATACGGTCCACTGGACGTACGACACCTATATGCTGGCGCGCTCCACTGGCGGGGCGATGGTTCGGGCGGGGGGCGACAGCTGGTTCTTCCTGACCGCAGACTACGTGTTCGGCCACCAACTGGAGCGGGACACGACGCGCTTCATCAAGGAGGCCGGCGGCAAGGTGCTTGGCAGCGCCAGCTACCCGTTCCCGGACACGTCCGATTTCAGCAACCTGCTGGTGCAGGCGCAGGCGAGCGGGGCGAAGGTGCTCGGGCTGGCCAATAGTGGCAGCGACACGATCAACTGCATCAAGCAGGCGGGTGAGTTCGGCCTGATGAAGAGCATGAAGGTCGCGGCCATGCTGATGTACAACAGCAACGTGCATGCCCTGGGGCTGGAGGCAGCGCAGGGGCTGCTGCTGACCGAGAGCTACTATTGGGACCTCAACGACCGCACGCGCGCGTTCAACGAGCGGGTCAAGCCCAAGACGCCGAACCAGTGGCCGAACATGGTGCAGGCCGGGTGTTACGCCGCGACGCTGCACTACCTGAAGGCGGTGGCGGATTTGGGGATCGGGCCGGCGAAGGCGAGTGGGAAGGATGTGGTCGCCCGGATGAAGGCGATGCCGACCGATGACGATTGCTTCGGCGCCGGCAAGATCCGGGAGGACGGCCGCAAGATCCACCCGTCGTACCTGTTCCAGGCGAAGTCTCCGGCCGAGAGCAAGCAGCCATGGGACGGGCTGAAGCTGGTGGCCACCACGCCGGCCGACGAGGCGTTCCGGCCGATGAGCGAGGGCGGTTGCCCGCTGGTGAAAAGCTAGCGGCATCGATCGGCGGTCGTTTTGGGCGCTCGTGCGTTCCTGGATTTGACCAACACGGGAGCGTTCCATGACGGCAATACGGGCGGCCAGCCTCGCTGACCTGCGGACGGGGATGACTGCGGTCGAACTCGACGGCGTCAAAGTGCTGCTCGTCCGCGCGGGCGACGATGTGCGTGCGTTCGAGGGCACGTGCCCGCATGCCGAGGCCCCCTTGGAGGATGGCGCGTTGTGCGACGGCCGCATCATCTGTCCCTGGCACATGGGCACGTTCGACGCGCGGACCGGGGCGTTGCTGGAACCGGTCGCCATGCGGGGCTTGCGGCGCTATCCCGTGGCGATCGAAGGCGACGACGTGCTCGTCGACACGGCACCGCCTGCGACGGCCGATGCGTTGCGGGAGCCAGACGGGCGCGTGTTCGTCCTCGCCGGGTCGGGTGCGGCGGCGGCGATGGCGGCGGCGACCCTGCGGGACGAGGGCTTTACCGGCCGCATCGTGATGATCGGCCCGGATGGCGCCGAACCGCTGGACCGCACGCAACTGAGCAAGATGGCGATCGCCTCGGCCGACTTCGATCGTGGCACGTTGCCGCTGGTGGATGCCGCCGAACTGGGTTTGGAGCGGCTGCAGGCCACCGTCACCGCGATCGACCCCGCATCCCGCACGATCACCGTTTCGACCGGTGCGGCCATCCACTACGACGCGGTCCTGCTTGCGACCGGCGGCTCGCCCAAGCCGCCGGCGTTTCCTGGCGACGGGCGGGTGCTGACGCTGCGCCATCTCGGCGACGTCGACGCCATCCTCGCCTCGGTGCGGCCGGGGCGCCCGGCGGTGGTGATCGGAACCAGCTTCATCGCCATGGAGGCCGCCTCCGCCCTGGCCGAGCGGGAGATGCAGGTCACGGTGGTGGGCCGCGACGCGGTGCCGTTCGCGACGCTGCTCGGCGACCGCGTCGGGGCGGCACTCCGCACCCTGCACGAGAGCAAGGGCGTCGAATTCCGCATGGCGGCCAAGGTGGACCGGGTGGAACGGCAAGCGGTGGTCCTTGCCTCGGGCGAGAGCCTGCCGGCGGATTTGGTCGTCGCCGGTCTGGGGGTGTCGCCGGTGCTGGACTATGCGCCTGCCCTGAAACGCGCCGGCGATGCCGGGCTGGCAACCGATGCCTCCCTGCGCGTGTGCGACGGCGTGTGGGCGGCGGGCGACATCGCCTCGCCAGATGGCTGGCCCCGGATCGAGCACTGGCGGGTCGCCCAGCAGCACGGCCGTATCGCGGCGCTTGGCATGCTGGGACAGGCCGCCGCCTACGAAGGCGTGCCGTTCTTCTGGAGCGCGCAGGCCGGCAAGCGGCTGCAGATGCTCGGGCATGCGTCGGGCTGGGAGGAGGTCGCGTTCGACGGCGACGTGGAGGCGTTCGACTTCATCGCCTGGTACCTGAAGTCCGGCCATGTCCAGGCCGCCCTGATCTGCGCACGGGACCGCGCCGCGGCGATTCTGTCCCATGCCATGCGGTCGGATCTAACCCTGCCGCAGGCCCGCGCGGTGGTGGCGGCGGCCTGAAAAGGGCAGCAAGTTTGCAACACAAGCGCCAAATCTTCTCAGTTAACATCAACGGCGGTTTACCTTTATCGCCTCGGTGATGGACCGCGTCGAGGTTCTTGCCTAGGCAGGATTCATGATCACTGCCCTGCAAGCGCCTACCCGTCTGATTCCTGCCGCATTCGGCCTGCTCGGTTTGCTGCTGCTCCCCGGCTGCGCCTCCGTCCTGACCGGCACGACGCAGGAGGTGGCGGGCATCGCCGGCACCGGCGTGGCCACCACGATCACCAAGAGCGCCACGGCCGCGACCGCAATCGGCCTGGGGGTCGCCGCCGCGGCCAATGCGGGCCTGCAGTACGAGGAGCGCGTCGTGCACCGTGCCGAGCAGGACCGCATTGCGGAGGCCGCCGGGTCGCTCGGCGCCGGCGGGGTGGGGCCGTGGAGCGTGTCTCACGACGTCCCGATCGAGGATGACGAGCACGGCCAGGTCGCCGTCGTCCGCGCACTGGGCGGCCCGGCGATCGCATGCAAGGAGATCGTGTTCTCCGTCGACACGATGCAGGACCACCAACCCCGCCGGGCGTTCTACACCGCGACCGTCTGCCAGGACGGCGCGCAGTGGAAATGGGCGTCCGCCGAACCGGCCACGGAGCGGTGGGGATCGCTGCAGTGAGGTTTGCGGCCGGGCTGTTGCTGCTGTCGCTGGCGGGATGTTCCTCGGCCGGCAACCTGATCGGCGTCGTGGTGGGTGCCGCGGCCGGTGGGGCGTCGGCCAACCCGGCGGTCGGCTTCGGCGTGGGCGTCGCCACCGCGGCCGTGTCCGACTACGCGATCAAACGCGTCACGAGATCGTGGCATCAGGGCGAGCAGGACGCCATCGCCGATGCCGCCGCCGGGCTGGCTGCCGGCGCGACGAGCCCATGGCGTGTCGTGCACAGCCTGCCGCTCGGCAACGAGCACGGGCAACTCGAGGTCGTGCGCGCGATTCCCAACCCGCTGGCTGCGTGCAAGCAGGTTCTGTTCTCGGTGGAGGAAGGCAAGGCGCCCCCAGCGTGGTACTCCGTCGATATCTGCCAGCAGCAGGACAGGTGGAAATGGGCGAGCGCGGAACCCGCGGTGGAGCGTTGGGGGTTCCTGCAATAGCGGCCCGGGTGCATAGGGAGCCGCGTTGAGGCGACGATGCGAGGCTGCCGCGCTCCGCCCTGGAAAGGATATGGGAATGATCCGCACGGCTCTCGTCGCAGTTCTGCTGTGCTCCGCGCCGATCCAGGCGTTTGCCGACCCACTGGTCGTGCGGATAGGCCGGGTGGGGGAGGTGGTCGCCGCCGAGGCCGGCCCGCCGGAGCCGCCGCGGCCCGGCAATGTGGCCGGCAGCACGCCGGTGTCGGACCCGAAATTCCTCCAGCTCGGCCCCGACATCGACGGCACGCCGTGCCGCCAGTTCGGGATGGAGTTCCGCGCGGTGAACCTGCCGCCGGGTGTGTCGGTCCCGGTGATGGTGCAGCTGACCCATCCGCTGTGGACTCGGCCGGACGGGCAGAGTGGCACCACTGAGACGAACATCAGCACGGTCACGGCGGACCGTTGGACCTATGTCGGCTATACGCTCGAGGAGAATTGGTCGATGGTCCCCGGTACTTGGACCTTCACGATCAGCCAGGGTCCGCGGATGCTGGCGACGACGAGCTTCAACGTGTCGGTTGAACCTGGGCAGAGCATTCCCGCGGACGGCTGCTCCGCCCCGACGTCCTAGTAGCGCGTATCAGACGTTCGGTTCGTCTGGTGGGGTGCCCTTTGGCATTCCACCACCCGCGTCACCAATGGTGCGTTGCCAAAGCGCAACGCACCCTACGGGCTCATCCATTGGACGGGTGGGCTAGAAGCCTTCGCGCTCGAGACGCTTGCGCTCCATCTTGCGGGCACGGCGAACGGCTTCGGCGGCCTCACGGGCGCGGCGCTCGGAGGGCTTTTCGAAATGGCGGCGCAGTTTCATCTCGCGGAAGATGCCTTCGCGCTGCATCTTCTTCTTCAGCGCTTTGAGCGCCTGATCGACGTTGTTATCACGAACCAGAACCTGCACTAGACGCCTTCTCCTGTCGCTACGCCTTCCGAGCAGGCGCGTTAAAGGGTTTCCATCCGACACTGCTGTCGGCGAAGACGGGCGCTATAGCACGAGTCGCCGCCCTCGCCAAAGGCTTTCGCAACCCCAGATTGGTGAACAATGGCCATCCTCAAAATCGCCCGCATGGGCCACCCCGTCCTGCTCCAGCGCGCCGAACCGGTCGCCGACCCCGGAGCCCCTGAAATCCGCCGCCTCGTCGCCGACATGATGGAAACGATGGAGGACGCGCCGGGCGCCGGCCTGGCCGCCCCCCAGGTCCACGTGCCGCTGCGCCTGTTCGTGTTCCGCGTTCAGCCTCACCGCGCCAGCGATGCCCCGGACGACGAGACGATCGGCAACACCGTCGTGATCAATCCGACCATCGAGCCTGTCGGCGAGGAGCGCGTGATGCGCTGGGAAGGCTGCCTGTCCATCCCGGGGCTACGGGCCGCCGTGCCGCGCTGGGCGAGGGTGCGCTACAGCGGCGTGGATTGCGACGGCAACCCGGTCGGCGGCGAGGTGGGCGGCTTCCATGCGGGCGTCGTGCAACATGAATACGACCATCTGGACGGGATCCTGTATCCGATGCGCATGAATGATTTCACATTGTTCGGGTTCAACGAGGAGTTGGCGAGGGCCGGCGGGTGATGATGCCCGAACGCTCGCCCGAACGGGATGCGGCGCTCGACGCGCTGGTGGCCGTGGTGCCGTTCCCAGGCTGGACCATCGCGGCGCTGCGCGATGCCGCCGGGCCGGACGCGGACCTGTTGTTCCCCGGCGGCCCGGTCGACATGGTGGAGACCTGGATCGACCTCACCGATCGGCGGATGGTGCCGTCCACCGCTGAACGGCTGCCAGACCGGGTGCGGGCGGTGATTGCGCAGCGGCTGTTGTCACTCCGTCCGTATAAGGAGGCGGTGCGCCGCGGGCTGGCCGTGCTCGCGACCGACCCGGCCACCACACTGCGCACGGCCGCCCGGTCGGTGGATACGATCTGGCACCTGGCTGGCGACCGGAGCGCGGATTGGAGCTGGTACAGCAAGCGGGCCATCCTCGCCGGCGTCTACAGTACTACGCTGCTCTACTGGCTGCGGGACGACAGCGAGGACAACGAGGATAGCCTGGCCTTCCTCGATCGCCGCCTGGCCGGGGTCGGGCGGATCGGGAAATTGCGCCGGAAGAGTGATGCGCTTATGCAACGCTTCCGGCCCAGCACCGCTGGCTGAACGAACCCCGCCGCCTCCGCAGGCGTTCGGGCTGCATAATCCAACCGATGGAGCGACCGCCGTGCGCAGCATCTTGTTGTGGCTGATCGGAATCCCGATCCCGATCATTATCTTGCTTCTGATCTTCCACGTGATCTGATGCCCGGTCGCCAGTAGGTGCCACGGGTCCTCGTCACGCACGAGACGGAGTATCGGTACGAGAAACCGGTGCAGTTGCTGTCACATCGCCTGATGCTCCGGCCACGGGACAGCCACGACCTTCGCTTGCTGGAGACCGCGCTGACGGTGTCGCCGCCGGCGCGCACCACGCGGTGGGCACACGACGTGTTCGGCAACTCGGTCTGCTACCTGACCTTCGCGCCGGAACGCCAGGTGGAGACGCTGCGGATCGTCTCCACCCTCGACCTGCGGCATTATCCCACGCGCGCCGAGCTTCCGCTGGACCCGCGGGCGGAGACTTTCCCGTTCAGCTACACCTCGACCGAAGTGCCGGACCTCGCCCGCTCGATCGAGCGCCATTACGCCGACCCGGAGCGGATCGTTGACGAATGGGCGCATCGGTTTCTGTCCACCAGCGGGCCCACGGGGACCATGGCGATGCTCACCGCCATCACGCAGGCGATTAAGGCGGAGTTCCGCTATGAGGGCCGGCAAGCGGAGGGCACGAACGACCCGCTGGTCACGCTCGCGACCAAGACCGGCGCCTGCCGCGACTACACCCTGTTCATGATGGAGGCGGTGCGCTCGCTAGGCCTCGCCGCGCGGTTTGTCAGTGGCTATCTCTATGACGAGCGCCTGGTGTCCAGCGGGGCGCCCGTGATCGGGGGCGGCGCTACCCATGCCTGGGTCGAGGTTTACCTGCCCGGCGCCGGCTGGGTCGAGTTCGACCCCACCAACGGCTGGGTGGCCGGACGCAACCTGATCCGCGTCAGCGTCGCCCGCACGCCGCAACAGGCGGTACCGATCGCCGGCAGCTTCCTCGGGCCGCCGGAGTCGTTCGGCAGCATGAAGGTAAACGTCGAGGTCGCCGTCGTCCCCTGAACCTCCCCGGGGAGCTACATACAGGTTCAGCAGCGCAAAGCGGCCCTCACCCCGGCCCTCTCCTGTAGAAGACGGGAGAGGGAGTTGTAGAAGGGCTTTCTAAGGGCAATCCCGACGCCGGTGAGCACGGCGGCTCTTGAGCCGGGGCGACCCGATCACCATTTCGGGCAGGACGCGTTGCCTCGTGAGGGACGCGTGAAAACCCATGTCGCCTGATCGAAAGGGACAAATATGAACATCGAGAAATTCACCGACCGCGCGAAGGGTTTCTTGCAAGCCGCTTCGACCATCGCCATGCGCGAATACCACCAGCGTCTGACGCCCGAGCACCTGCTCAAGGCCTTGCTGGATGACGAGGAGGGTGCGGCTGCCGGCTTGCTTCGTGCGGCGGGTGCGGACCCCAAGGCCGCCCAGATGGCCGTCGATGCCGAGGTCGCGCGCAATCCGCAGGTCAAGGGGTCTGGCGCCGGGCAGCCGCAAGCGACGCCCGAACTGGTGCGGGTGCTGGACGCTGCCGAACGCGATGCGCAGAAGGCCGGTGACGAGTATGTCGCGCAGGACCGGTTGCTGCTGGCGCTCGCCGCGTCCGACACGCCCTCCGCCCGCGCCCTGCGCCAGGCCGGTGCGACTCCGCAGGCGCTGGACAAGGCAGTTGCCGACATCCGCAAGGGGCGCAAGGTCACCAGCGCCAATGCGGAGGAAAACTTTGACGCGCTGAAGAAGTACGCCCGCGACGTCACCGCCATCGCGCGGGAAGGCAAGCTCGACCCGGTGATCGGCCGCGACGAGGAAATCCGCCGCGCAATTCAGGTGCTGGCCCGGCGTACCAAGAATAATCCCGTGCTGATCGGTGAGCCCGGCGTCGGCAAGACCGCGATCGTCGAGGGGCTGGCGCTGCGGATCGTCAACGGCGACGTGCCCGAATCGCTCCGCAACAAGCGGGTGATGGCGCTCGACCTCGGTGCGCTGGTGGCAGGCGCCAAGTATCGCGGCGAGTTCGAGGAGCGGCTGAAGGCCGTGCTCAAGGAGATCGAGAGCGCGGCCGGCGAGGTCATCCTGTTCATCGACGAAATGCACACCCTGGTCGGGGCCGGCAAGGCGGATGGCGCGATGGACGCCTCCAACCTGCTGAAGCCGGAACTGGCCCGCGGCGCGCTGCACTGTATCGGCGCCACCACGCTCGACGAGTACCGCAAGCACGTGGAGAAGGACGCGGCCCTGGCCCGGCGTTTCCAGCCCGTGTTCGTGGGCGAGCCGTCGGTCGAGGACACGATCAGCATCCTGCGCGGCATCAAGGAAAAGTACGAGCTGCACCACGGTGTCCGCATCACGGACGGCGCACTGGTGGCCGCGGCGACGCTGTCCAACCGCTACATCGCCGACCGTTTCCTGCCGGACAAGGCCATCGACCTGATGGACGAGGCCGCCAGCCGCCTGCGCATGCAGGTGGACAGCAAGCCCGAGGCGCTCGACGAATTGGACCGCCGCCTGCTGCAGCTCAAGATCGAGCGGGAGGCGCTGAAGCGCGAGGAAGACCCGGCGTCGCGCGAGCGACTGGAGAAGCTCGAGCACGAGTTGGCGGAGATTGAAGAAAAATCCAATGCGATGACGGCCGCGTGGCATGCCGAGAAGGACCAGCTTGCCGGCTCCCAGAAGCTGAAGGAGCAGCTGGACACCGCTCGCAGCGAGGTGGAAGTGGCGCAGCGCCGGGGTGACCTGACCCGTGCATCGGAGCTGATGTACGGCGTGATCCCGGAGTTGGAGCAGAAGATCGCTGCCGCTCAGGCTGGCGGCCAACTGGTGAACGAGGCGGTGACCGCCGACCAGATCGCCGGCGTCGTCAGCCGTTGGACCGGCGTGCCGGTGGACCGGATGCTGGAGGGCGAGCGCGCCAAGCTGATGCGCATGGAGGAGGAACTGCGCCGCCGGGTCGTGGGGCAGGAGCCTGCGTTGGAGGCGGTGGCGCACGCCGTCCGCCGCGCCCGCGCCGGGTTGCAGGACCCGAACCGGCCGATCGGCTCGTTCCTGTTCCTGGGCCCGACCGGCGTTGGCAAGACGGAGCTGACCAAGGCGCTGGCCGCTTTCCTGTTCGACGACGACCGCGCCATGCTGCGCATCGACATGAGCGAGTTCATGGAGAAGCACTCGGTCAGCCGCCTGATCGGGGCGCCGCCGGGCTATGTCGGCTACGACGAGGGCGGCGTGCTGACGGAGGCGATCCGGCGGCGGCCCTACCAGGTGATCCTGTTCGACGAGGTCGAGAAGGCGCACGAGGACGTGTTCAACGTTCTGCTGCAGGTGCTGGATGACGGCCGCCTGACAGACGGGCAGGGGCGCACGGTCGACTTCCGCAACACCATCATCGTGCTGACGTCCAACCTGGGCAGCGACCTGATGGCCTCGCTGCCGGAAGGCGAGACGACGGAGCTGGTCAAGGCGCAGGTGATGCGGGCGGTGCGCGAGCATTTCCGGCCGGAGTTCCTGAACCGGTTGGATGAGATCGTGCAGTTCAACCGCCTGCAGCGCGGCGATATGGCGGCGATCGTGAAGATCCAGCTGGAGCGGTTGGACCAATTGCTGGCCGCCCGGCATATCACGCTGGAGCTGGACGATCTCGCGCTGAATTGGCTGGGTGAGGCCGGGTATGACCCGGTGTACGGGGCCCGGCCGCTGAAGCGGGTGATCCAGCGCACGCTGCAGAACCCCCTGGCCGGGCAGCTGCTGGATGGCACGATCCATGACGGGGAAACGATCCACGTCAGCGCGGATCGCGACGGGCTGGTGATCAACGGCCGGCTAGCCGAAGCCGCCTGAGAAGAGACGTGCTTCTCCGACAGTCTCTCCAGCGAAGTAGGGTGCGCATATGCGTGCCCTACTTCGGGGCAGGCTCAGAAACCCAGTGACGCTTTCGACGGTGGGGCTATAGTGGTTCGGTGAACGTCCTTGCCCCGCCGAAGGCACGCCTTACGCTCGAAGTCGTGCACGACTTGGTCTGCCCGTGGTGCTATCTGGGCACCCGACGCCTGATCCGTACGATCCGGCGCCGTCCCGACCTGCTGGTTGACCTGATTTGGCGGCCGTTCCTGCTCAACCCGGACATGCCGCGGCTGGGCATGGCCCGGTCCGACTACGTCGTCCGCAAGTTCGGCGGCGAGGACCGCGCCCGCCGGCTGTATGCATCCATCACCGAGATCGGCCGCGCCGAAGGTGTGCAGTTCCGCTTCGACCGCATGCGCCGCACCCCCTCCAGCGTCGATGCTCACCGCCTGGCCCGCTGGTCGGCCCGGTTCGGCCGCGCCGACGAGGTGGTGGAGGCATTGTTCGCCGCCCATTTCGCCGACGGCCGCGACCTCGGTGATCTCGGCGTGCTGTGCGCGATCGCCACGTCCTGCGGGCTCGATCAGGCCGCCGCACGTGCCATGCTGGCCAGCGACGCAGAACTGGATGGTGTGCACGCCGACAATCTGCGGGCGCATCGGCTGGGGATCAACGGCGTCCCCTGCTTCGTGGTCGCCGGCCGCCACGCCATCGCCGGCGCGCAGGAACCCGAAGTGATCGAGCGGCTGCTGGACGTGGCCGCCGTGCAGATGGCGAACGACTGAGCAGCTCGGCCGACACGCGCCCATGGGTCGTCAGGCTCGCCCATCCTTCCGAGGCGGCGGAGGTTTGCGCGGTCGTCCGCCAGTCGATCGAGCAACTCTGCGTTGCAGACCATGACGGCAACCCTGCCATCCTCCAACCCTGGCTTGCCAGCAAGACGCCCGACCGGGTCAGAGGCTGGATCGAGAGCAACCCCGGCGGCGTCATCGTAGCGGCCGACCCGGACGGGATCGCCGGCGTCGGCACCGTGATGCCGGACGGCCGCATCGCCGTGAACTACGTGGCGCCCCGGGCGCGCTTTCAGGGCGTCAGCAAGGGCCTGATGGCGGCCATGGAGGCGCGGGCGGCCGAACTGGGCCACACGACCTGCACCCTGACCAGCACCGTCACGGCCCATGGGTTCTACCTCAGCCGGGGTTACCGCGATGACGGTCCGCCGGTGGCCTCGTTCGGTGGCAAGCCCGCCTTCCCCATGCGGCGGCAGATCGCGTGATGGGGTCGCCTCGTGCGCCAATTTCGGGCACCATCTGGGCATAACACGCACTAATAGGACGCCCCATGACCTTCGCCCGCGCTTTGCTGCCTGCCATCGGCATGGCCATGGCAATCGGCGGGACGGCTGCAGCCCAGACGCAGCCGACACCGCAAGAGGCCAAGACGCTCGAGACGCAGATCGGTGCCTGGCTGAAGACGGCGACCGCCGGCACGATCACGTTCCCGGCGCGCCCGGTCGAACTCACGGCCGAGGGCGACCACTATTTGGTGCGCGTACCGCTGGCGCCGCTGGGCAAGGTCGACCCGGCGGACGCCGCCTTCACCGCCAAAGCGCACCAGTTGGATGGCACGCGTTGGGCGGTGGATGACGAGCAATTCCCCACCACCCTGACACTCAGCACGACCGAGATGGTCGCGAACCCACCCGATGACCAGAACCCGACCGTGCACGGGACGCACGTCCAACCCGTCACCTACCGCATCAAGCTCGGGCAGCAGGACGCCCACGGGATCCTCGACACCAAGTTTGCCTCCGCCACGACCAGTGGCGGGACGGTCGCCTCCATCGACATCGAGAAGGAGGGCGGCACTGCGGCCTCCCTGACGCATATCGACCAGGCGACGTCGCATACGACCACCCAGCCGGTCGACCCGGCGCATGCCGACCTGCTGACGGACGCGACGGCCACCGGCTATTCCACGAAGTCGGCGCTGCCGGACGGGTCCGCCTTCGCACTGCAGGCCGAGCGGCTGCACATCGTGTCCGGGCTGACCGGGCTCGCGCACGACAAGCTGATCCCGCTGGTGCAGTTGGCCGCCGATCTGGGCCGCATGGCGAAGCCGGGTTCGAACGACCAGGACGGCCCGACGCCCGAGCAGAAGGCCAAGCTGCGCGCCATGCTGGAGCAGGCCCACGCCATCCTGAACGGCGGCAAGCTCGACGAGACGATGGAGGGTGCGAAGTTCGACTTCGGCGGGAATACGGGCGCCGTGGCCAAGGCCGAGGTGAGCGTTAGCGGCGATGCCCCGGCGGACATGTTGACGGCGATGTTCGGGTTCACGCTGGACGGGCTGGTGGTGGACGCGCTGCCCCCGGCTTTGGCCGTCTATGTTCCGACGCATTTCACGATCCACCCGACGCTGTCCAACGTCAGCATCGGCGCCCTGACGAAGATGGGCCTGGACGCGACCGCCCCGTCGCCGCCGGGCGAGAAGACGAAAGTGCCGGATGCCGATTTTGCGGCGATGTATTCCAAGGGCGGCATCGATTTCGGGTTCGACTCGCTGGCCCTGGACGTTGCCGGCATGCAGATCGCAGGCTCGGGCAAGTTCGTCAGCACCGGGCCGAAATCGGTCACCGGTCAGGCGGAACTGTCCGCCCGCGGGCTGGATGCGCTGATCGCCAAGGCCCAGTCGGACCCGATGCTGCAGCGTGCCGTGCCTGTGGTGATTTTCCTGAAGGGGATCGCCCACATGTCCGGCGACCAGGCCGTCTGGCAGATTACGGTGAACAACGCCAAGGTCCTGGTGAACGGGGTGGACCTGTCGGCGCTGACCGGCGGCATGATCAAGTAGCGGCTACAGCAGCATACCCTTGTCCGGAGCCCGTGGCGCTTGCGCGACCACGAGGCTTCCGGCCGGCGAGGGTTGCAGCAGCCCTTCCGCGCCGTCCAACCACGCCGCCCAGTGGGTTCGGTCCAACACCACTGGTTGCCTGGTATGGTAGGGCTGGACGTCCGGCCCGGCATCCACGGTTAGGAGCGTAAACGCCTCTCCCGCCGGGCCGCGCCCCAGTAGCCCGGCGAAGCAGAACCAGTCGCGGCCCGCCTGGGTGAACCGCCAGCGGGTTTTCGGGCTGCGGGTCCCGGTGAATTCGTAATAGTGCGACGCCGGCACGAGGCATCGCCCGTTGGCAAAGCGTCGCCCCTCCGCGCGCATGTTGATGACCGCCCGCGCCCCTGCCCTTGCGGGCGCCAAGCCCCACGGATGCTGCTCGAGGGCGACGCCCCCGGGCACGGGCCGGAACACCACGGCCGTGTCGGTGGGCCAAATCTCGTCCCGCGGCTCCAGATTCGGCACCGCACTGGCCGCAGTGTTGACGGGCAGGCGGAGCTGACTGAACTCCTCCACATAGACGCTGTAGGGGATTTGGTTACCGAAATCGTTGCACATTGGCGGCTCCTGCCGCGCAGCTTAACAGCAAGGCTTGTTGACGGAGATGCGTGGCTGAGGGATTTTCGCGCATGAGAATCCGGACCATCACTATCCTCCTCTGTCTCGTGCTGGCCGGTTGCAATGGTATCGATTTGGGCGACAACCCAAGCCGGGACGTCAACAAACAATCCGGCCCGCTGGTAGCACCACCATCCCATCTGAAAGATGGTAGTTCTGACTAGCTGCGGCGAACTGGTCCCATTGTTCGGATCCGGGTTGCCCGTGTATGTTATTGCAACCTAGGCGCGAGGCGGCTTGGACATGATACTGTGATTGGAGTTGTCCCGCGTTTGCTGTCCAAACCGCTAGGTCGCGACGTATCCGAAGGTTTACCCTTCCGCCCACGGGAGGTTTGAATGGACACGGTGTTCACCGCCCACACGAGCCATGGAACGGTGCTTGCGATCGATGTGTCCGATAGGCGGGCGTGCCACGTCCTGCCGGCTGATCTGAATAACCGCGTCGTCCCACTCTGTCTGCTGGCCGGCGGAGCGCCCGCGACACGCTGCATCCCGCTCGGAATTGACCCGGTGACCGGTCGCCCCGTATTGCCGATGGAGATCTCGCCAGGCGGAGGACTCCTGCTGCAAACTGGACAGGGGGACGAGTCGGGTACGCTGCGCAGCCTGATCAGCAATCGATTTCTTTCCGCCATCCCCGGCGGGGCATTAGAAGCGGATCGCGCGATCCCGGCCGACTGGGAGCGCTTCACCCTCACCGCGATCTCCGAAGTGCAGCGCGGCGCCGGCCCCGTCGCGGAACATTTTTTCGCCCGTGCCAAAGCGATCCTCGCCGGTTCAGTGCCATGGGTGGACTCGATCAACACCGTTCTGATGTCGGGTCCCGCGGATCTCAACGCCGCGCTGACCAATGCCATCTGGCCCTTGCTGACGCTCGATGAATTCGATCGGCTTGCCGGGCGCCTGAGACATGACAAGGCGCTCTCAGGCCGTCTGCTGGAGTTGTTCAGCGCCGATTATTACGCTGTGACCGCGATCCCGGCCCTGGTTGCCTGGATGGCGAAACACGAACCCGAGCAAGCCGCCCTCGCGCCTGCTTCGCAGGAAAAACCTTGGTCCACACGGCAGGAGGTAGCCCCGACGCCGTGGCGCTGGCGCGAACCCCAGGCCGCGTCCGCTTCGGTTTCGGTTTCGTCGCGAGCCCCGCCCCACGTGATCGGCCCCGATCTCGATCACCTTGCCAGGGACGGTTATGATGGCGCGCTGTCGTCGTTTGCGCATGCTTGCAACGCCTCGCTTCGCCAATGCGTCGTCCCCTCCAAGGGCACGGCGATCGTTGCGACGGCCCGTTCGGAAGGCGTGTACCTGCTGGAGTGGATCGCGCATCATCGCCTGCTTGGGATCGAGGCGATCTTCCTTTATACCAACGATAACGACGACGGATCCGATGCACTGTTGGCGGCGCTGCACGCGGCAGGGGTTATCACGTGGACACCCAGCGTACTCGCGACCGGTACATCCGCGCAGAACAAGGCGTATGGGCACGCGTTGAATGTATGTTTGCCGCTGCTAGAGCACCGCTGGGCGCTGTTCATCGACCTCGATGAATTCCTGGTGCTCAATCCCAGTCGGTATCGCGGCATCGCAGACTTCGCCCGCTGGCACGAGTTGCGGCAGACTGACGCTGTTGGACTCAACTGGGTGATGGTCGGCTCCTCCGGCCAGTTGCGCTGGGCGTACGCGCCCTTGACCCGGCGCAATACACATCTGCTGACCGAGCCCAACGCCCACATCAAAGTCATGATGGCGCCTCGCCAATTCATCCAGGCGCACCCGCATTTCCCATTCGCCGACCGGCGGCGCAGCACCACGTTCCGGCTTGCAAGCGGCGCGATGCATGAATATCGCAACCAACCCATGGGCAAGTACCATGCACGCGCTTTCACCGACGAACCGTCCACGGCAGACGCTTGCCTGTACCATTACAACTTCAAGTCGGTCGAAGAATTTGCCTGGAAGGTCTCGCGTAATCGAGGCGATTTCCCGATGTCGCACGAGATCAACTTCGAAGGCCTCGATCCCGTGGCCGTCGGCAGCTTCATGAACCAGCACACCTCGACCGCGATAACACAAAGCGACCGCATTGCTCGCTCGGCTCCAGGTCTGGAGGGCGAGATGCAACGGCTACGCGCATTGCCTGGCGTGGCGGTTGCGGAGCGCGCAGTGGTCACGCAGTTCCGTCAGCGGCTGGATACCGTGAAAAGCAAGTTGCTGAGCGACCCGAAGCTGAGCCATTTGGGGGCGGCGGGAGAAGAGATGCGAGCGCTGCTTCGAGCGACTATCGAGTGAGCGAGGCTCGGGCATCAGCATGGGCGAGGAAGTCCGCTACGTTATCGGTCAAGAGCAGAGATATGACGCGGTCGACTTCGTAGTCCGGCCAGTCCCACCATCTTGTAGCGAGTAGGCGTTCAATCGTGAGCGGATCAAAACGCTGACGGGTCATTCGCGCAGGATTGCCGACGACCACCGAGTAAGGCGCCACGCTGCCAGCTACGACCGCCATCGCGCCGACGATTGCGCCATCGCCGATCCGCGCTCCAGGAAGGATCGTAGCTCCCGCCCCGATCCATACGCTATTACCGATCACCACGCCCGTGCCGCCATGATCCGCATTTTCGAGCGACGCAGACGGCCAGAACTGGCTCAACGCCGAGAATGGATACGTTGTCACGGTGTCGATTGCATGATTTGCGACGACAATGCGTACTTGGCCGGCGATGGAGCAGTAGCGGCCAATCCGAAGCGAACCGTATTGGCCGTCTACAATCGTGGGATCGCCGTAGGTGTGGTCTCCAACGGCCCACCCATGTGTCGTGATCCCGTCTCGCAAGCGGCTCTGGGTATCCCAGGCACTGCGCTCCATCCCGACTGACAAGACGGTCCGAAGCATAGGAAAAATGCGCTCGTAATCCGCTCGCCGGCTGATCGTTGGCATCAACTGCACACGGTCCCGAGTTGGCAACCCGGCGAGCAGCACGGTCAAAATCGCCGGGTCGGCCTCCGGGTCCTCACACCGGGATTTGAGGGTGCCTGAATAGTCGAGGGACAGAACGGCGGGCGGTGGCGCATGTATCGGCTCGAGATCGACCGTCTCCCAGCCACCGGGAGATTGGCGGTTCAGGCTGACCTCGCCGCCAGGAATTGCGGTCAGTAGCCGGTGCCCCGGCAGGCGGATCACCGCGCCATCGGGGCCGTCCTCTAATAGGATGGGATAGGCCCTGACGACCTCGCCCGGCACTGTTCCAAGATGGTCGATGAGGCCTGCATCGGCACGACCTAGCAACGCGACCTGATCGTCCACCCGACGGCAGATGACGGGAATGCCAGTTCCCTGCGGCCCGTGGATGAGCACGCCCGAGTTCGGGTCAGCCGCTATTTGCGTGGCATGTGCTGTGACCACTTTGAAAAATCCTGCCTCTGGATGATCGTCGGCCACGCAGTTATCCTCCCTCATCACAGAAAAGCGGCAGTAGGCACTTCGGCGGCCAAATCCGCACTGTCGTGGTAGACAGCCCTGGACCCTTAGACTTTGCGCAGATCAGGTTGCAAACAGGGTGGCCGTCAAGTGCGGCTTGACTTAGGCACAACTACGGGGGATGTGCGTTGGACCGAGATTGTGCCATCTAGCCAGCACATGTCAGTACGACAGTGAGGGCCCTTGATGGAACGACCGATGGTGTTGATGACGACGCACGGCACCCTGCTGTGCGCGGGCGCCTCGGGTCTGTACCACGTGGCCATGGATGCCCTCTCTGAGGCGGACATACCCCTGCTGGTTGATTTGCACGAAGTAACCCGCGCCGGGCGACACGCGCGGATGCTGACGCGAACGAACACTCCCCTGATGGTAACACATCCGGGGCTGCCACCAGGGTGCGAGATACTGATCGAGCCAAGCCGGCGCACCGCGACATTACAGCAGGACGGGCAGTTCTACTCCGCCGAACCGATGCACCGAGCGCTTGCGCATGACCGATCTAGCGCGGGCTTGTGGGAGAGCTTCCTGTTCCTGACCGAGGAGGACTTTGCTGCAATCAAGCATATCTTCCGCCATGATTGGGTAAGGGCGACATCGAAACAGGTCGTTCGGGCGGGGTCGATCCGCTTTCGCGAAGGCTTTATCTTGTCGATCGGCGACCTTGATCTAGATCTGCGTTATAACCTGCCGATGCTGCCCCACAACCAGGCCGCGGGTCGTGAGGGACTTGGCGCGATGTCGTTCAACGTCTTGATTGACGGTTGGAAGATCGAGCGGATCCACCTGTATCGCCCCTTCATTTACTTTACGGCCTTCGGCTCGCCCTATGCACTTGAACAAGCCTACACATCGATCGCTTCATTGATCGAATTCGGCGGATATGATGGCCACGTCCACGTTATCACCGACCAGCAGGCAGCTCCGTTCCTGCAGAACGTTCCAGCCCTGTTACCCGAGCGCCTGACGGTCCAGAACCTGGCCTCGCAGGATTGGGTTGGATACGTCGCCTCCAAATACTGCATCCTTGAACACGCCGATGCTTACAATTTCCAGCCGCTCCTGTTTCTGGATACCGACGTTGTTTGCGATGCCCCGCTCGAGCCGCTGCTGGCGACGATTCTGGCGCTCGACCGAATAAGCGCGCCGCTCGAGGACGTATCGTCGCTCCAGACCAACCCCTCGGTTGGTGCAAGTCTCATTCAACGCGCCGGCTTGGATGCCCGGTTCGCGTGCGGATTGAATGGGGGAACCGTTGGTATACCCAACCTCCAGTCCAGTGCCGAGCTGATGGAGCTGACGAGAGCCATTATCACCAACCACAGTGAGATTTTCGGACGGGAGTACTTCCGTTGGGTGGATCAGGAGGTCCTCAACTACGTCTCGTTTTGCGTCGGGAATTTCAACACATCGGCGCTCCTGAGGTATATTCGATATGGCTGGGAGAATGATGAGTTCGACGTGTCACGCCGGCTCGGCCTCGTCCATTTCTGGCCACCCGTAAAGGATCGACCAAAGCTGGATCGAATGCGTGACTATGTGGCAGCACTTAGAAAGGCAGCGTCGTAATTGTGAATTACACCCCGGTTTGGGAGCCTCCCCAGACAAGAGACTCCCCGGCACACACTCCAGCAACTTACAGATTGGGCTAAGAATGAATTCGTCACCAAAAGCTCAGGAAGATGAACTGCCCTTCCTTCCGGAGCTCTCGATAACGCCGAATTTGGTAAGCTCGTCTGGTTTCATATACGGGATCGAAGCAGCTTACTTGGGCAATGCATTATCGGCGTTTGGAAATCTGATTGCATTTTCAATACGCAACCGTATACCTGTGATGTATCCACAGATCATGAACCATGCTAAGTTGTTCGGCTTTAAAGAAGAGGATTTCCCGTTTATATTTCATGTAGAACCATTTCACCCCGATAAGGATGGGTTGCGGGCACTTCGGTATTATATCGAGACTCAGGCGCTTGAGAATTACTATCCTGGCTATATGGAGCGTCTTCGGACTATTCCAGCCGAATGGCTTTCACATCTAAAAAGTCTTTCGTCGGCGACTATATTCATCCGGTACAGCATGAATTTTTCTGATCTCGGGGTTTATGAGAATACATTCACCCGCTCAGCATCCAGAGGAAATATCCTTGTAGTTCCTGGGGCATACTGGTGGCAGTATCGAGATCTTCCGACAGAAGCTGCCGGAGCAGTTCGAGCTGCGTTGCCAATTGTCCACGTTGATACCCAGCAAAAGCGTTTAGCAGTGATGACGGATAAATCGAAGAATATCGTAAAAATTGGCGTACATGTCAGGCGCGGAGACTATAAGGATTATGTTGGCGGACAGTTTTTTTGGGAACTCGAAACCTATATCAATGTAATGAAAGATCTATCTAAGCACCTGAGAGACATTTCGCATTTATTTGTGATATGTTCTAACGAAGTATGGGACCTCGACATGTTGCAGGGAATCCCGTGTATTTACGAACAAGGCGATACCTATGACGACTTTGTAGCCCTGTCTGCCTGTGACTACGTTGTTGGCCCCCCGAGTACATTCAGCAACTGGGCATCGTTTCTTGGTCGTAATAAACGTCTTATTCTTACGCCGGAATCGTTAGCGAAGATCGATAGTCTTGGCCTATCGCAAGCAACAGAACTGGCTTTTCCAACCGGAAGCGGGGTGTCAGGTGACTTTTGGAACATGCCGTAGCCCTTGCTCCAGATCTCGATCAAAGACTCGACATATGACGAGCCTCCCTTGCTGTGCGCTGATACAGGGCCGCGTGCGTTGCTCTTGCGGCCTTGGACTACCACGTTGCTATGCTCCTGGCAGTCACGGAGTGAACAGGTTCGGCTTGTCGTCTTAGTCTCAGCCCGAGGCAAAAGATCTACAAAGTTGACGCTCGTGCGCCCGATCAGCAGCAATCGCATTCCATGATTGTTGGCAGACCAAAGTCTGTATGACCGTTAGCGGCGCCGCATGAGGCACTTTGGCTGACGATAGACCGGCGGACGTCGGCAACCCTACGCCGCTGCCACCTCTCCCGCCACCACCACCTTCGGCTTGCCTTGGGCCGCAGTTCAGCCAGTTCTTACCGAGCCTGCTCCTTCAATTAGCGTAAGCTGCCTTGGCCAAGCTGCCGCAATATCGAAACCAGACAATACTCTAGCGAACCATACGCGGATTTACTTGGATCAGAGTAAGCAAGGCCCAACAAATTATAATTTCCGCATGACTACGAAATTGTTGCCAAAGTGGACAAATTCCAGACATCGAGTGATCGGCGTTGGCTCGACCAAACCACGGGAGTGTGGCCATTGCACGCCGTCTGCAACACGCTTGAAGTAATTCATTGATGTATTCGGATCATTCAAGTCAAGGCTGCCCTCCCTCTCCGGCCAGTATGACGTGCCAATATCCTCAACGATGTAGATACCGCCGCTTTTCAGGTAAGGACAAAGGGTTTCGAACGATTTGATGACGTGGGAGCTGAAATGGCTCCCGTCGTCGATGATGATGTCGACCTCTGACATTTCTTCGGCAACCGATCGCAGGAAGTCGGCGTCATCTTGACTCCCTTTTCTGACGTGGATCCGATCGGCAGCATGTGGTGACTTATCGAAGACGTCGATGCCGGAAATCTGGCCAAATGGAAAGTAGTCCCTCCACATCCGAAGAGATCCTCCGCCAGTTTGCGGATCATTCCAATCGCCTCCGATCCCGATCTCGAGCAGATTGACGGGACGATTACGAAAACTCGTAAGAAAGCTTTCGTAGGCGTCGCAATTGTGTCCTTTGGACGCATCGTTCAACGTAGCCAACTCTCGGAGACGAGGACGGTAATGTCCAATCGCGGACAAAGACTCCCCGAATGTAGCTATCGCATGCTGAAGCGCCAGAAACGCTTCACTTGCCTCATCAGACCTTTTAACCGACTCCACTGACCGCCTCCCCTCGTTGTGTATTTTACACAAATCGTCTGCAATTACGCGACTCCTTGTCAAGGACGAACGTCGCTTAGTTGCACTTGTGCGCAAGCGCCTACTCCGCCGCCCGCGCGACCTCCCCTGCCACTGTCACCTTCGGCTTCGCCTTGCGCCGTAGCTCAGCCAGTTCCTGCCGTGCCTGCTCCTCAGTCCGGAAAAGCTGCTGCTTGCCGGGCACGTATTGCGGCGGGCAAGGCAGCATCGTCACGCCATACTGGGCAGCCGCCTGCAGCGTGAAATACGGGTTGGCCAGATGCGGCCGGCCCAACGCCACCAAATCCGCGCGGCCCGCAGCCAAAATCGTGTTCACCTGGTCCGCCGTCGTGATGTTGCCGACGCACATCGTCGCGAACCCGGCCTCGTTGCGGATCGCGTCACTGAACGGGACCTGGAACATCCGCCCGTAAATCGCCCGCGCATCATGCACCGTCTGGCCGGACGAGACGTCGATCAGGTCACAGCCATGGTCGGCGAAAGCCCGGGCGATCTCCAGCACCTCGGCCGAAGTGATCCCGCCCTCCGCCCAGTCGCTCGCCGAAATGCGCATGGACATAGGCTTGTCGTCGGGCCAAGCAGCCCGTACCGCGTCCCAAACCTCGAGCGGAAAACGCAACCGGTTCTCCAGCGTGCCGCCATACGCGTCGGTGCGCCGGTTGGTCAGCGGCGAGAGGAACGTCGCCAGCAAATAGCCGTGCGCACAATGCACCTCCAGCATGTCGAACCCGGCGCGCTCTGCCCGAATGGCGGCTTGGCGGAAATCGCTCACCACGCGGTCCATGTCGGCGCGAGTCATCTCCCGCGGCACGGCGCTTTCGGGGTAGTACGGCAAGGCCGATGGGGCCACGATATCCCAGCCGCCGCTGGGCAGGGGGCGGTCCATGCCCTCCCACATCAGCCGCGTCGCACCCTTGCGGCCGGCATGGCCCAGTTGCAGGCACATCTTGGCCTGCGAACGCGTGTGCACGAAATCGGTGATGCGCGCCCAGGCGGCTTCCTGCTCGTCGGTGTATAGGCCCGTGCAGCCCGGCGTGATGCGGGCCTCGGGCGAGACGTCCGTCATCTCGGTGAACACCAGCCCGGCGCCGCCGATCGCGCGGGTGCCGTAATGCACCATGTGCCAGTCGCCGGGCACGCCGTCCTGCGCCGAATACATGCACATCGGCGACACCACCACGCGGTTCGCCAGCACCATGCCGCGCAGCTTGAACGGCTGGAACATGGGGGGCAGCGTGCGATCTACCGCCACGTCGAACCCGGCAGCGCGCACCTGGCTGGCGAACATCTGGTCGGTCTGGTCCACGAAATCCGGGGCACGCAACCGCAGATTGTCGTAGGTGATGGATTTGGACCGGGTCATCACGCCGAACGCGAACTGCACCGGGTCCATGCCCCAGAACCGCCGCACCTGCTCGAACCATACCAGCGAGACGTCCGCGGCGTGCTGGATCTTCTCCACGTCCTCCCGCCGGGTCGCCTCGAAGTGCTGCAACGCACCGGGTACGTCGGGCTGGGCCCGGAAGGCCTCGAATAGCCCGATGGCGTCCTCCATGGCGAGCTTGGTGCCGGAGCCGATGGAGAAATGTGCGGTGGCCTTGGCATCGCCCAACAGCACCACGTTGCCCATGACCGATGTGCCGTTGCGGATCATCGGGAACGAGCGCCACAGCGACCGGTTGGTGATCAGCGCGTGGCCGTCCAGGTCGGCGGCGAACACGCCCTCCATGAACCGCGCCGACTCGTCCTCGCTCATCCGGTCCAGCCCGGCCCGCTCCCAGGTGGCGGGGTCTGTCTCCAGCACCCAGGTCGAGCGCCCGGCTTCGTATTGGTAGGCGTGGGCGATGAATACGCCCCACTCCGTCTCACGGAACGAGAACAGGAAGGCGTCGAGCGGCTTGGTGGACCCCATCCAGGTGAATTTATTGGAGCGGAGGTCGACCACCGGGCGGAAATGCTCGGCATGGCTCTGGCGGATGGCGGAGTTGATGCCGTCGGCGGCCACGATCAGGTCGGCGCCCTGCACTTCGGCCAGGCTGGTGATCTCGTGGCGGAATTCGAGCGCCACGCCGAGCGAGCGGGCGCGGGCTTGCAGCAGCATCAGCAGGGTGCGCCGGGCACAGCCGCAGAAACCGTTGCCGCCGATGCGGTGCACGGTGCCCTTGTGGCGGATCTCGATGTCCTGCCAGTAGGCGAATTCGCGCGTGATCGCCTCGAAACTGGGGCGATCGTAGCGTTCGAACGTTTCGAGCGTCTGGTCGCTGAACACGACGCCGAAGCCGAACGTGTCGTCGGCGCGGTTGCGCTCATACACGGTGATGTCGTGCGCCGGGTCGGCGCGCTTCATCAGGATCGCGAAATACAGGCCCGCCGGGCCGCCGCCAAGAATGGCAATCCGCATCGCAACCCCCTCACCAATGAAGCTGAAATGTTTTAGGGTTGAAGGATTGCCGCTGCAATGGATGGTCGCGACTTGGTCGAAGACATGCTCACCCCAGAGTTAGAGATCCTGATTTCAGAAACATTGGATGCCGAGCCGCTGGACGCCGAGACCGGGGCGCAAGCGCACAAGGACGAGCTGCGGCTGTGGCTGCGGCTGCTGACCTGCACCACCATGACGGAGACCCTGATACGCGGTCGCCTGCGGGAACGCTTCGGCGTGACGTTGCCGCGGTTCGATCTGCTGGCCCAGCTCGCGCGGGCAGGGGAGGGGATGACGCTGGGCGATCTGTCGCGCCGCATGATGGTCACCAACGGCAACGTGACCGGGTTAGTGGAGCGGTTGGTCGCCGACGGCTTGGTCGCGCGCACGCCCCGGCCGGCCGATCGACGCACCGTCTCGGTGGCGCTGACCGAGTCTGGGCGGCGCGAATTCGCACAGATGGCGGCCGAGCACGAGAGCTGGGTGGCCGACGCGTTCGGTGGATTGAGCGAAGACGATATCGGCCAATTGATGCGGTTGCTGGCCCGGTTGAAGGGGTCGGTGGGGGCGGCCGGCACGCGGTAACGCGCCACCCCCAATACCGTCGATTGCCGCTAACCGCCGGCGACGTAGGCCCGCAGGCTCTCCACCTCGTTGGCCTGCTCGTCCAGCCGCGCCTTTACCACGTCGCCGATGCTGATGATGCCGACCATGCGCGCCTCCTCCATGACGGGGAGGTGGCGGAAGCGGCCGGCCGTCATCGCAGACATCGCCTCGGGTATGGTGGTGCGTGGCGTGGCGGTTTGCACGGCTCGGCTCATGGCGTCCCGGACAGGCATGTCGAGCGCCGCCGCGCCGTGCCGGGCCAGGAAATGGACGATATCGCGTTCGCTGACGATTCCGGCCAGCGTGTCACCCTCCATGACGGGAGCGGCGCCGATCCGGTGCTGGGATAGCTGGGTTGCCGCCTCCGCGAGCGTCATGGCCGGAGTCACGGTGACGGTCTCGCCGGCCTTGTGACGGAGGATTGCTGCCACGCTCATGTCTTGGATCCTCGTTCTGGGTGCTCCGAGGTCTCACGCCCCGGTTTGAATATCTTGCGCGTTTGTAATGACACACGCAAAAAACAGGTGTGCGCCGCAGCAATCAACCGCTACCGCGCGGCCCGCGAGCGCGGATTCGTCACTGCGACAGCGGATCGCTTGGCCCGGCAACCGTCAGCGAACAAGATAGTCGTTGCACTTTGTAACCATCGTTGCTCGTGTCTGTGACAACACTATGAACTAGCGTCGGCAAACGATGTCTGAAGAACCGCAGTAAATTATCAAATGAGGCTTTAACATTTGGAGTAATCGGCATTTACCTCAACACTCAAAACCCCAACCCACATCGTGCTGCAATCGTCGAAAATTTTAGAACACTTGCGCCGGCGGCAAACTTTCTTCCACCTGACCTCAATTATTTGTTTCTGTTGTACACCAATCGCTGTGGTTCCAATTTTGTGGCACAGGCTCTCGCCTCGACTGGTGAATTGAACGAGGCTGGCGAGTTCTTCAACGCCGACGCCATTCTGGCGCACTCCCGCCGACTGCAGTTGGTATCGCTGCAGGATTACTTCTGCCGTCTGCCTGAGTTGATCCCATGCGACGGCTGGTTGGCATCGAAACTTGCCGTCGTTCACGTCGACCTCTTGCGGGAAGCGGGCATTTTGGACGCTGTCCTCGGGCGCAGTCACTTCATTCTGCTGGATCGTCAGGACGAGCTCGCCCAGGCGATCTCGCGCTGCATCGCCTGGCAGAACCAGCGCTGGACGTCCGAACAGCCGAGATCCATTCCGGACGAGGCGCTGGATTACGCGCGCGAGCACATCGACCAGCAAATACGCCAGATACAGTTCGAAAAGGGCCGGCTCTACCGGTTCATGGCGGACGTCGGCGGCAAGCCCATTCACTTCACCTACGAGGCGTTCGTCGCACAGCCGCAGCGCCATCTCGACGAGATCGCGGCCCGGCTCGGCTTACCCGCCATGCAATTGGACCGCAGCCGGATCCGGATCACCCGCCAAAGTAATCACGTCAACGACGCCTGGCGCGCGCGGTATCTGGCAGGCGACTAGCGCGATCGAGGGGGTGTCCCCGTTCGCTCGAGAATTAGCCCATTCGGCCGTGGCAATGCTTGAACTTCTTGCCGGAGCCGCAGGGGCACAAGGCGTTGCGGGGGGTGTTGCGCCAGGTCGCCGGGTCGTCGGACACGACCACGTCGTCGCGCTGCGGCAGCGTCATGACCTCGACCGGCTCAGAGGCGACCATTGTGAAGGCCGGGGCATCGAGCACCGCCTCCGGGTGATTTTCCCACATCATCGGCGGGAGCGGTGGCGGCTGCGGCGGCTCGGCCTGTAACTGCAGACCCGTGACCGTGGACGTCACCCGCTCCTTCAAATCGTCCAGCATGGCGTTGAACAGCGCGAACGCCTCGCTCTTGTACTCGTTCAACGGGTCCCGCTGGCCATAGGAGCGCAGGTAGATGCCCTGGCGGAGCTGGTCGAGCACCAGCAGATGCTCTTTCCAGACGGCATCCAGGGTTTGCAGCAGCACCGATTTCTCGACGAACCGCATCAGGTCCGCGCCGAACTGGTCGGCCTTCGCCTCCATATGGGCGGCGGCGGCTTCGTTGATGCGCTCGCGAATGCCCTCCTCGTCGATGCCGTCCTCGGCGGCCCAGGCCACGACAGGCAGGTCCAGGTTCAGCAGCCGCTTGCAATCCTCGGCCAGTTCGGCCGCCTGCCACTGCTCGGCGAAGGCCTTGGCGGGAATGCGCAGCGACACCGCGGCGTCCACCACCTCCGCCTGCATGTCGGCGATCGTCTCGCTCACGTCGTTGGCCATCATGAACTCGCGGCGCTGGCCGTAGACTTCTTTGCGCTGGCTGTTCATCACGTCGTCGTATTTCAGCACGTTCTTGCGCGTGTCGAAGTTGCGCGCCTCGACCTTCTTCTGCGCTTTCTCCAGTGCCCGGTTGATCCAGGGATGGATGATCGCCTCGCCGGGCTTCAAGCCGAGCTTCTGCAGCATGCCGCCCATCCGCTCGGACCCGAAGATCCGCATCAAGTCGTCCTCGAGGCTGAGGAAGAAGCGGCTCGCGCCCGGGTCGCCCTGCCGGCCGGAGCGGCCCCGCAGCTGGTTGTCGATCCGGCGGCTCTCGTGGCGTTCGGTGCCGATCACCATCAGCCCGCCGGCCGCCTTGACCACATCGTGGGAGGCCGCGACCTCGGCGGTGATTTCTGCTTCGCGCGCGGCTTTCGCCTCGCCTTCCAGCCCCTCGAGCTCGATCTTGAGCCGCATGTCCAGATTGCCGCCGAGTTTGATGTCGGTGCCGCGGCCGGCCATGTTGGTGGCGATGGTGATGGCGCCGGGTGCACCGGCCTGGCTGACGATCTTGGCTTCCTGCTCGTGGAAGCGCGCGTTCAGGACCGCGTGCGGGACCTTCTTGCCCTTCAGCAGTTCGCTGATGATCTCGCTCTTCTCGATCGACGTCGTGCCGACCAGGACGGGCTGGTTACGCGCGCGCGCCTCGGCGATCAGGGTGGCCACCGCCTCGTACTTCTCGGCGGCCGAGCGGTACACCTCGTCGTCGCCGTCCTTGCGGGTGACCGGGACGTTGGTCGGGATTTCGACCACGTCGAGCTTGTAGATCTCGGCGAACTCGTCCGCCTCGGTCAGCGCGGTGCCCGTCATGCCGGCAAGCTTGGGGTAGATGCGGAAGTAGTTCTGGAAGGTGATGGAGGCGAGCGTCTGGTTTTCCGCCTGGACGGTCACGCCCTCCTTGGCCTCCAGCGCCTGGTGCAGGCCGTCGGAATAGCGGCGGCCCTCCATCTTGCGGCCGGTGAACTCGTCGATGATCACCACCTTGTCGTCGCCGACGATGTAGTCGACGTCGCGGGCGAACAGGGTGTGCGCGCGCAGGCTCTGCTGCACGTGGTGCACGACCGACACGTTGAAGATGTCGTACAGGTTACCCTCGGTGAGCACGTTGGCCTCGCGCAGCCGGTCCTCGACCTGCTCGGACCCGGTCTCCGTCAGGGTGACCGTCTTGAATTTTTCTTCTTTCTCGAAGGTCTCGGGGTCCTTCACCAGGTCCCGCACCACGGCGTTCACCTGGCGGTACAAGTCCGAGCTATCCTCCGCCGGGCCGCTGATGATGAGCGGGGTGCGGGCCTCGTCGATCAGGATGCTGTCGACCTCGTCCACAATGGCGTAGGCGAACGGCCGCTGGGACATATCCTCCAGCCGGTACTTCATATTGTCGCGCAGGTAGTCGAAGCCGAACTCGTTGTTGGTGCCGTAGGTGATGTCGGCCGCGTAGTTCGCCTTGCGCTGCTGGTCGTCCAGGCCGTGGACGATGATGCCCGTCGTCAGACCGAGGAAGCCATACAGCTGCCCCATCCACTCGGCATCGCGCCGGGCCAGGTAGTCGTTCACGGTGACGACGTGCACGCCCTTGGCAGGCAGCGCGTTGAGATACACCGGCAGCGTCGCCACCAGCGTCTTGCCCTCGCCGGTCTTCATCTCGGCGATCTTGCCGTCGTGCAGGACCATGCCACCGATCATCTGCACGTCGAAATGGCGCATGCCGAGCGCTCGCTTCGCCCCCTCGCGCACCACGGCAAACGCCTCTGGCAACAGATCGTCCAGCGCGGTGCCGTCGGCCAGGCGCTGGCGGAACTCGGCCGTCTTGCCACGGAGCGCCTCGTCGCTCAGTGCCTCCATGGCCGGCTCGAAGGCGTTGATCTCCGGCACCCGGCGCTGGTAGCTTTTCAGCGAGCGATCGTTGGCGTTGCCGAAGATGGAGCGGGCGAGGCTGGCGAACATGAGGTTTCCGGTGTATGGCGGGGCGGGCCTGAGATAGGCACCGCGCTGCCCGCGGTCAACGCACGGCATCGGGCGCAGTATCCTCCGCCCTATCACTTACGCCATCTTAACGGCTGGGCAACTTGGCGATTGCAAAGTGTTCGGTCATAAGCGGCGAAATTAGAATCCGAGGCTCGAAACCCATGCGCCTGTCGCTCGCCATCGCGGCCGCCCTGCTCTGCACCCCCGCCGCCATGGCCCAGACGCCATCGGCTCAACCGTCAACGACCCAACCGTCAACGACCCAACCGTCAACGAGCCAGAAGCCATCGGTCGTGCCGCCTGCGGCCAGCACCGCCCCTACCGCGGCCCAGCCTCCGGCCGACCCGGTGGTCGCCAAGGTGAACAACCGCGAACTGCACCTCAGCGACGTGTCCGAGGCCGCGCAGACCCTGCCGGACGAGGTTCGGTCCATGCCGCCGCAGGTACTCTACCCGATGCTGCTGGACCAGATGGTGGACCGCGAAGCGCTCGTCATCGAGGCGGAGAAAGAAGGGCTCGAGAAGGATCCGCAGGTGCAGCGCGCGATCGGCCGGGCCACCGACACGGTGCTGCAGAACGCCATCCTAAGCCGCGACATCGCCCCGACCGTGACCGATGCCGCGATCCACGCCAAATACGACGCCGACTACGCCAAGAAGCCCGGCGAGGAGGAAGTGCATGCCATGCACATCCTGGTCGACAACGAGGACCAGGCGAAGAAGATCATCGACCAGCTGAACCATGGCGGTGATTTCGCGGCTTTGGCCAAAGCCAACAGCAAGGATCCGGGCGCGCAGAACGGCGGCGACCTCGGCTACTTCAAGAAGACGGACATGGTGCCGGAATTCGCCAATGCCGCCTTCGCGCTGAAGCCCGGCCAGGTCACCCAGACCCCGGTCCACACCCAGTTCGGCTGGCACGTGATCAAGGTGATCGACACCCGCACGGCCCCGCCGCCCACCTTCGACCAGGCCAAGGACGAGATCCGCCAGCAAATCATCCAGGCCGGCGTCCGCAAGGCGCTGGACCAGGCGCGGCAGGGTTTGACCATCCAGAAGTTCAACATGGACGGCACGCCGATGACGGCCGATGCCGCCTCCGCGACGGTGCCGCCGAACCCGACCTCCACGCCCACCACCGACCTGCCGCCGACGCCGGGCACCACGCCGGCCGTTCCCAAGTAGGATGGCGAAGGTCTCGCCGCTGGCGGTGGCCCTTCCGGCGCTGCCGCCGCTCGGGGGCGTGAGGCTCGGGGCTGCCGCGGCGGGCATTCGCTACAAGGGCCGGACCGACCTGGTGATGATCGCGCTGGCACCGGGCACCACCGTTGCCGGCGTGTTCACCCGCAACAAATGCCCGGGTGCGCCGATCGATTGGTGCCGCGCAGCCCTCGCCGGGGGCACGGCGCGGGGCGTGGTGGTGAACGCCGGCAACGCCAACGTGTTCACCGGCGCACGCGGCCGCGAGACCACGCAGGCGACGGCCGACGCCGCGGCCAGCCTGCTTGGCTGCCGGCCGACGGAGGTGTTCCTGGCCAGCACCGGCGTGATCGGCGAGGTACTTCCCCACGAGCGCATCACCACAGCGCTGCCCGCGCTCCACGCCACGCTGGCAGCCGAAAACTGGGAAGCCGCCGCCCGCGGGATCATGACGACCGACACCTTCCCCAAGGCGTCGACCCGCACGGTGGAGATCGGCGGCACGGCGGTTCGGATCACCGGTTTCGCTAAGGGCAGCGGCATGATCGCGCCCGACATGGCGACGATGCTGTGCTTCGTCTTCACCGATGCCAAGATCCCGGCGGCGGCGCTGCAATCCATGCTGGCGGCTGGCACCGACCGCAGTTTCAACTGCACCACGGTCGACAGCGACACCTCCACCAGCGACACCGTGCTGCTGTTCGCCACCGGCGCCGCCGGCAATCCGGAGGGTGATACGACCGCTTTTGCCAAGGCGCTCGACGCGGTGTTGCTGGATCTGGCGCTGCAGGTGATCCGCGACGGCGAGGGTGCGCAGAAGCTGGTGCGGATCGACGTGGCCGGCGCGGTGGATAACGGTTCGGCCAAGCGGGTTGCGATGGCGGTGGCCAACTCGCCCTTGGTGAAGACCGCGATCGCCGGCGAGGACGCGAACTGGGGCCGCATCGTGATGGCGGTGGGCAAAGCCGGTGAACCAGCCGATCGCGACCGCCTCTCGGTCGGCGTCGGCGGCACGTGGATGGCGCGCGATGGCACGGTGGTGCCTGGCTACGACGAAGCACCGGTGGTGGCGCACATGAAGGGGCACGAGATTGAAATCGCGGTCGATCTTGGGCTGGGCGACGGCCGCGCCACCGCCTGGACGTGCGACCTGACCCACGGCTACATCGACATCAACGGGTCCTACCGAAGCTGACCTAATCTCCCCCGCCCACGAGGGCCCTCGCGGGAGCGGAGTGGGGAAGGGGATCATCTTGCCATCGGGACGCTCAAGCCTCGCCGTAGGATGAGATGATCGGGTCGATCCGGAACTCATCGAGGAAGTAATCGATCACCGCCCGCACCCGCGGCGCCAGGTTGCGCCGCGAGGGGTAGACGGCGGAGATCGCGTTGCGCGGCGGTTCCCAGCCGGTCAGGATCGGCTGCAGCCGGCCATCCGAGAGTTCGGTGCCGAAGAACCAGATCGGCAACACTGCGAACCCCACCCCGGCGAGCACCGCCTCGCGCACGCCCTCGCCATTGTCGGTGCGGAACCGGCCGGACACGTTGACGGTCACCGGGCCGTCCGGGCTCTCGAAGCGCCACTCGCCGGGGTTCGCCCCGCCGGTGAACACGATGCAGGGCAGGCGGGCGAGTTCGGCCGGATGCTGCGGCTCGCCGAACTCGGCGATGCAGGATTGCGATGCGACGGCCACCCGGCGGTAGGACCCGATCTTGCGAGCCACAAGGCTCGAATCCTGCACCGCACTGACCCGGATCGCGAGGTCGATGCCCTCCGCCACGATGTCGGAGACGCCGTCCGACATGCGGAGTTCGAGCGACAACTCCGGATAGCGCTCCAGCAGGCGCGGGATGCGGGGTGCCACGTAGAGCCGGCCGAAGGTGGACGACGTGCCGAGCCGCACCAGACCGCCGGGCATATTGTGGCGGCGGCCTACCGAAGCCTCCGCTTCCTCCACGGTGTCCAGCACCCGGCGGGCATGGCCCAGCAGGTCCCGCCCATCCTCCGTCAGGCCGAGGCTGCGGGTCGTGCGCTGGATGAGCCGGGCGCCGAGATGCTCCTCCAAAGCGGCGACCTGGCGGGACACGGCCGGTTGCGTGGTGCCCATCTCCCGAGCGACGGCGGAGAAGGATTGCGACTCAGCGACGCGCACGAACACGCGGAACGCCGCGAGTACGTCCATAACTTATGCTGCCCCTGCATTGGTCTTATCCGCGATGTCACGCTTACCGATGCCAACGCCGCCACCGAGATTGCAGTAGGCGAACGTGTCAATGTTCGCTAAGATTGGGTCAGCCATGCACATAGGTGAAACACCCCTTACCCGACAGTTGGAGGCCTTTCGGGCCGGCCTCCTCGCGCGGTTGCCAGCGGCGGATCGGCTGGCGATCCTCCACGCGGCAGAGGATTTGCGCGCCAACGCGGATGGCCGCAAGTCGCCGGATGCCGGCGAGCCCGCACCCGACTTTGCGCTGCCGGACCAACATGGCCGGATCGTGCGGCTGGCGGATCTGTTGGCGCACGGGCCTGTGGTGGTGTTGTTCATACGCGGTGGCTGGTGTCCGTTCTGCACATTGACCTTGCGGGCGTATCAGGACGCGCTCCCGGCGATGGAAGCTGCCGGCGCCCATCTGCTTGCCATCACGCCGCAGCAGGAGGGCAGCTGCAGCGCTGTCGCCGAGCGCGATCTGCTGGCGTTTCCGGTCTTGTCCGACCAGGGTAACGAGGTGGCCGACCGGTATGGCGTCGCCTACGAACTGGCCCCGGCGCTGCGCCGGCTCTATGCGCGGCTCGGTCACGACCTGCCCCAATTGAACCGCACCGGCGATTGGCGGGTGCCATTGCCGGCCACGTTCATCATCGGTGCCGACGGCCTGGTCGTCCGCGCCCATGTGGAGCCTGTCGCCCATCGCCGGCTGGAGCCGGCCGAGGTGGTTCGCAGCTTGCAAAGCCTGGTCCTGGAGCCATCCCGCGTGGATGCCTGACGATCCGGGTTACGCCAGCCTATGGGACTGGCGGCGCCAGGTTGGTGCGATCTATGCCGAGTTGCGTGACGGTCCGGATGCCGCCGCCGGCTGGGCGGTGTGGCGGACGGCACGGGACGCGCTGTTCCGGTCGCATGCCCAATCACCACTGGAAGCCCACCAGTGGGCGAATTTCGAGGCGCTGCCATTCTTTGGCTACGACCCGGACCTGCGGTTTACGGTCGGTCTTCGCGCGGTCGACGAGCCATCGTTTCTCAGCCCGGCCGGGGCCGACGGGGATGTTCGGCTGCGTCCCTTCGCTCGCACGATCGGCTTGCAGGTCGCGCTTGGCCGGGAACTGACTTTGTTCTGGATCGAGGCCTATGGAGGCGGCGTGTTCTTGCCGTTCTCGGACGCGACGAATGGCCGCGAGACCTACGGCGGGGGGCGCTACTTGCTCGACACCATCAAGGGCGCCGATCTCGGGAGCGATGCGGACGGTCGCACGGTGTTGGACTTCAACTTCGCCTACAACCCATCCTGCAGCTACTCGGAGCGTTACATCTGCCCCCTCGCACCGCCGGAAAACCGAATTTCCGTTGCGGTGCGAGGTGGAGAGAGGCGCTGATCAGCGGCTATGCGACTCGGTCGGCGGCAGCGTGATCGGCATTGCCGACTGCCAAGCCTTGAAGCGAGAAATCCAGCTGCCCACCTTGGCGGCGATGGCATGTGCGATCTGGCGCTGGCCTTCCTGGGCCAACAGCATCGCTTCGCCGGATTGCTGAAATAGATCCATTGTCGAGGTCCTTTCGAGAGATACGGAAGGACGTTTCCTTGTTGGTGAACCCTACATAGGCGTTCATGCTGCGATGCACAAGAGCGAAATTGCTGCAATGCAACACGAACATGGAATTCCGCTCGGTTGGCTCGCAACGACGATTTCCGGCCGGCTCGACCTGACTCGCTCGCCCCCTAGATGCCGGCCCGCATCGCGGCACGCTGCCGAACCAGCGCCAACATTGCGCGGCTGATCGGTGTGGGCAGGTCGACCCAGCCGGCCATCTCCACCACCGCGCCCAGGATCGCCTCGATCTCCAAGGGGCGGCCAAGTTCCAGGTCCTGCAGCATCGACGTCTTGTGCCGTCCGACCTCGGCCGCGCCCTCGATGCGCTTGTCCACATCCAGCGTGAACCGGGTGCCGAGCGCCTCGGCCACCGCCTGGCCCTCCAGCATCATGGCGCGCGCCACCTCGCGACTGCCGGGATCGCTGGTGATCACGTCCAGCGTCGCGGTGGTGAGCGCGCTGATCGGGTTAAACGCCATGTTGCCCCACAGCTTCACCCAAAGCTCGTCGCGGATGCGGGGGCGGACGGGGGCTTTCAGGCCGGCCGCGATCATCAGGGCCGAGAGCGTGCTGGCCCGCTCGGAGCGCTCGCCGCTGGGTTCGCCGAGGCTGAAGCGGTCGCCATAGGTGTGGTCGACCACGCCGGGGGTGGGAACGGTCGCGGCTGGGTAGACGATGCATCCCAGGCATTGCGCCGGGGGCAGCGCGGCGCACAACGCGCCATCCGGGTCGATGGCGGTGATCCGGCGATCGGCGAACGGCGCGGGCAGGCGGTAGGTATACCACCAGGGTACGCCGTTCACCGCGCTGACGATGGTGGTGCCGGGCCCGATCAGCGGCGCCAATTGCGGCAGCGCCGGTTCGAGCGAATGCGCCTTCAGCGTGATCAGCAGGTAGTCCTGGGGGCCGATCGCGTCGCCATGCGCCACCGCGTTCGGCCGGGTGACGATCCGCTCGCCGCTGGATTGCAGCACCAGCCCGCCCTGCTGCACGGCCGCCAAATGAGGTCCGCGAGCCACGATCGAGACCTTGGTGCCCGCCGCTTCCAGCTTGGCGGCCAGGTAGCCGCCGATCGCGCCGGCGCCGAACACGCAGATGCTCGGGGACATCAGCCGGCGGTCTCCGGCGCCAGGCCCAGCTTCGCGGCCAGGCCGATGCGCTGCACCTTGCCGGTGGCGCCTTTCGGGATGTCGTCCATCACCAGCACCCGCCGGGGCACTTTGAATGCGGCCAGCCGTGTGGCGGCGAACTCGCGGATCTCGGCCTCGGTCACGCTCTGGCCGGGGCGGGGCACGATGACGACGCCGACCTCCTCGCCCAGTTTGTCGTGCGGGATGCCGAAGGTGCAGGCCTGCGCAACGCCGGGATGGTCGAGCAGCACGACATCCACCTCCAGCGGGCTGATTTTTTCCCCGCCGCGGTTGATCTGTTCCTTCAGACGCCCCGTGAGGAACAGGTAGCCTTCCTCGTCCAGCCGCCCCTGGTCGCCGGTGCGAAACCAGCCGTCGGTGTAGGCTTTCACGTTGGCCGACGGGTTGTTGTCGTAGCCTGCCGTGACGTTCGGGCCGCGGATGACCACCTCGCCGATGTCGCCCTGGGCCAGCAGGCGCCCGTCATCGTCCATGATCGCGACCTCCGGCCCGGCCTGCACGCCGACCGATCCCGGTTTGCGGGCGCGTGGGGGCAACGGATTGGACGCCATCTGATGCGTCGCCTCCGTCATGCCGTAGGACTCGATCACGGGGGCGCCGAACACCGCCTCCAGCTCCGCCATCACCTGCGGCGGCAGCGAGGCGGAGGACGAGCGGATGAACCGCAACTGCGCCGCACGCGCCTGCTCGGTATGGGCGCGCATCCGCATCAGGATCGCCTGGTGCATGGTGGGCACGGCCGTGTACCAGGTGGGCCGCACATCGGCGAGCCACTCGCCGAACTTGAACGCGTTGAAGCCCGGGGTGCAGCACACCGCCGCCCCCGCCGACAACGAGGCCGTTACGGCGGCGATCAGGCCGTGGATGTGGAACAGCGGCATCACGTTCAGGCAGGTGTCCGCCGGGCTCAGACCCAACGCGGTCGCGATATGGCGGGCCGAAGCTGCAAGGTTCGCATTGGTCAGCGGCACGATCTTGGGCCGCGCCGTCGTGCCGGACGTGTGCAGCACCAAGGCCGGGTCCTCCGGGCGGGACGCTTGCGCCGCGCCGCCGCCGGAGGGCAGGGCGGACGCGTCCAGGGTGAAACCACCCGCCGGACCTTCGGCCTGCAGTACTAACACGGGGATCTGCAGCCGGTCCGCCACGTCCTTCGCCGGGCCGGTCTCGTCGGCGGTGAGCAGGATGGCGGCGGGCTGCAGGTCCTGCAGGTAGAACTCGAACTCGTCGGCCTTGTAGGCGGGGTTGAGCGGAGCGGCGCAGCAACTGGCGGCGATGGTGAGGAAGGCGGTGGCCATCTCCGGCCCGTTCGGCAGCACGATGGCGACCCGGTCGCCCCGTCCGATCCCCGCCAACGCCAAGGTTTCTCGTACACTCTGTGCCAGGGCGCGCAGCCCGGCGCCATCCATCCAGGGCCGGCCCGGCGCGCCGATCGCCCGTGCACTGGTGACGGAGGAGACGATATCCCAAACGGTGGCATTCATTCTGGCATCTCACCCTTGATCCGGATGGAATGGTGTAATTGACCGCCCGCGCCAGAACCAGAGCCCAGAATCAGAGCCCAGAATCAGAGCCGGGAATCAGACCATTGGGCGTGGATCGTTAAACGTCGGCGGCCTCGAACCGGTTGGTCAGCGCGCCGATGCCCTCGATGACGACGCTGACCTCCATGCCCGGCCGCATCGGCAGCACGCCGATGGACGTGCCGCAGGCGATCAGGTCGCCTGGGTGCAGCGTCATCTCCTGCGATAGCAGGCTGACGATGCGGCGGGGCGGCAGGATCATGTCGGCGACCGGATAGCCCTGCCGCTCCCGTCCGTTCAGCAGAGTGCGCACGGTGAGCGCCGCCGGGTCGAGCCCGGTGGCGATGGCGGGCCCGACTGGGCCGAACGTGTCGCAGCCCTTGGCGCGCGCCCATTGCGGGAACGACGGATCGGCCTGCAGCAGATCGAGCGCGGTGACGTCGTTCACGCAGGTGTAGCCGAAGATGGCGGCCTCCGCCTCGGCCTGGCTGACGCGGCAGCATTCGTGCCCGATGACGATGCCCAACTCGCCCTCGTACACCGTCTTGCCGGTGTAGCCCGCCGGGGGCCGGATGGTGCCGCCGGGTGCGAGCAGGGCACTGGTCGCCTTGAGGAAATACAGTGGCGTCTCGGGGATCGCCTGGCCGAGCTTGGCCGCCAACGCGTGGAAGTTGTTCCACAGGCCGATGAACTTGCCGGGTGTGACCGGCGGCAACAACGCGACGCTGGCGAGCGGAACCGCCGCGCCATCCGGCTTGGCCGCCGCAAACATGTCGCCGCGATGAGGCTGCACCTGGTCGCCCGCCAGGACGCCGAAACCGCCCTCATACCTTACCCACAGCGCCATGCCTCGATCCCCCTGCTTCGCGCAGGCTTAGCGTGGCGGGCGGTTTTGACGCTAGGCGGACTTTCCCAACAGGGAGACGAGATAGAACGGGCGCCGGTGTTCCGACGTGACCTGGAAACCAGGTGACCAGGCAAACGCGTCGTGGATGCGGCGGGACAAGCGGCTATCTGTTCCGGCGGAGGAGAAAAAATAGTGGTTCGCCAGCAAGCACAACCCGCCGGGTGCCAGCAGGGTCGCGATCCGCAGCGCCATCGCCTTCAGCACCGCATCGGTGATCGGCCGCTGCAGATAATAGAGCGTGTCGGCGATCATCACGAGGTCGAACCGCCCGTTCATCGTCGCCGGCAAATCCCGCACATCACCCTGCTCGAATTGCAGGTTGGTGATACCGGCGTGGCGGATCCGCGCATCCGCGACCGCACTCTGCGAAATATCCAGCCCCAACACCGCCGCCGACCGGCCCGCGACCCGCTCGGCGAGCAAACCGAGCCCGGTACCGAGATCCAGCACCTCGCCGAACTGGCGGCCTACTGGCAGCAAAGCCGCCAGCACCTCGTATTTCCGCCGCTGATACAGATAGCGGCTGTCCCCCGACGCCCAGGGATCGCCACCGTCATAGGCAGCGTCGAAGGCCGCCCTGTCGCCGTCCGACGCGCGGGTTTTGGCGATCGTGTAATCGGTGCGAGCGCTGCGCAAAAACAGCCCGATGTCCCGCGGGGACATGAACGCGAACGAGCGGAGGCGCTCGCGCAAAGGGGTCAGGGTCGCTGCAAGCGCCACGGGCCAGCCTTTTCAAAACACGCGCCGGATGCGACTGATTTTAACAATTGTTACGATGTAGAGGTCCGGACGCGCCGGGTCAATCCTCCGGCATGGTCCGCAGCGAATCCAACGCCGCCTGCAGGATTACCGCCGCCGCCATCCGGTCCACGGTCGCGGCCCGGCGGGCATTGTTGGCGCCTTGGGCGGTCAGCGCGCGGTTGGCCTCCGCCGAGCTCAGCCGCTCATCCCACATGGCGGCCGGCAGCCCCGTGGCGTCGGTCAGGGCGAAGGTCCAGTCCCGCGCAGCCTGGGCGGCCGGGCCGAGCGTCCCATCCATCTGCAGCGGCAGGCCGACGACCAGCCCGCCCACGTCCTCGCGTTTGGCGATGGCGTGGATCGCGTCCACGGCTTCGGCCAGCTTGCCGCGGCGGATGGAGCCGAACGGGCTGGCCAAAACGCGGCGCACGTCGCTCAGGGCGAGGCCGATCGTGCGCGTGCCGGGGTCGAGCCCGAGGAGCCGCTGGTTGCGGGATAGCCGCGCGTGGAGATCGGTCAGGTTGAATAGGGGCATGCGGAGCCGTTATGATCGCAACTCCCCAGCCAGCCAAGCGGATCGCCCTCGGTCCTGCCTGTGAAGGAGTATGAATGTCGCTTGATCCCGCGACCGTCCGCCGCATCGCCAAACTCGCCCGTATCCGGGTGACGGAGGAGCAGGTTGCCCCGCTACAGGCGCAGTTGAACGGCATCCTGGGCTGGATCGAGCAGCTGAACGAGGTGGATGTGGAGGGCGTGGCTCCCCTGACCGGCGCCGCCGACATGGCGCTGCGCCTGCGCGAGGACCGCGTGACCGACGGCGGGATCGCCGAACAGGTGCTGGCCAACGCCCCGGACCGCGTCGGCGCGTTCTTCACCGTCCCGAAGGTGGTCGAATGAGCCGCTTCGTTCCCCCTCTCCCGCGGGCGGGAGAGGGCCGGGGTGAGGCTGCGCCGGCCGCCTCACCCTCGCTTTTTGGTATCGAAGTGGGCCTCACCCCGACCCTCTCCCGTGAAGGACGGGAGAGGGAGAAGGCAAGTGCGATTGCTTTGCCCTCGAGGGGAGAGGGCTTTTTGCCATGAGTCTGACCGAACTCGGCATCACCGCCGCCACCGAGGGCCTGAGGGCGAAACAATTCACCGCCCGTGAACTGACCCAGGCCCACATACAGGGCATGGAGCAACTCGCCGCCCTCAACGCCTTCATCACGCCCACGCCCGAAGCGGCGCTGACCCAAGCGGACGCCGCCGACGCGGCCTTGGCCCGCGGGGAAACTGGCCCGCTGACCGGCATTCCGCTCGGCATCAAGGACCTGTTCTGCACCGCTGGCGTGCGCACCACGGCCGGCAGCCGCATCCTCGAGCCGTTCGTGCCGCCATACGAGAGCACCGTCACCGCCAACCTGCTCCGCGACGGCGCGGTGTTCCTGGGCAAGACCAACCTGGACGAGTTCGCCATGGGCTCCTCCAACGAGACCAGCGCGTTCGGCCCGGTGACCAACCCCTGGTCGCCGGAGGGCACCGTGCTCGTGCCCGGCGGCTCCTCCGGCGGGTCGGCCGCGGCGGTTGCGGCTGGCCTGGCGATGGGGGCGACCGGCACCGATACCGGCGGCTCGATCCGCCAGCCGGCGTCGCTGTGCGGAATTGTGGGCATGAAGCCGACCTACGGGCGCTGCAGCCGGTGGGGAGTCGTGGCGTTCGCCTCCTCGCTCGACCATCCGGGCCCGTTCGCGCGGTCGGTGAGCGATGCAGCGACCCTGCTGGCCTCGATGGCCGGGTTCGACCCGAAGGACAGCACCTCCGCCGACCGCCCGGTGCCCGATTTCGCCGCCGCCTGTGCGCGGGGCTTGAAGGGGCTGCGCATCGGCGTGCCGCGCGAATACCGGCAGGACGGCATGTCGCCCGAGATCGCGGCGTTGTGGGACCAGGGCCTGGCGTGGCTGCGCGAGGCGGGGGCGCAGACCGTCGATGTGTCGTTGCCGCACACGAAATATGGCCTGGCCGCCTACTACATAATCGCGCCGGCCGAAGCCTCGTCCAACCTGGCGCGCTACGATGGCGTGCGGTTCGGGCATCGCGTCGACGGGGAGGACCTGGCCGACCTTTACGAGCGGACCCGTGCCGAAGGGTTCGGCGAGGAAGTGCGTAGGCGCATCCTCATTGGCACCTATGTGCTGTCCGCCGGGTATTACGACGCGTATTACACACGGGCGCAGAAGATTCGCGCCTTGATCCTGCGGGACTTCCACGAGGCCTACCGGCACGTGGATGCGCTGCTGACACCGACGACGCCCAACGCCGCCTTTCCGCAGGGCGACAAGACGGCCGACCCGGTGACGATGTATCTGAACGACGTCTTCACCGTGCCCGGCGACCTGGCGGGCATTCCGGCCATGTCGGTGCCCGCCGGGCTGGACAGCGCCGGGCTACCGCTCGGCCTGCAGGTGATGGGCCGCCCGTTCGATGAGGAAACTGTCTTCGCGGTCGGTGCCGTGATTGAACATGCCGCCGGGTTCAAAGCCCGTCCGCGGCTGAGAGTAGGGAATTAAGAACATGGCTGTTGATCTGGCCGGCAAGTCGACCGACGCACTCAAGACGATCCTGCGCAACCACGAGGTCGCGGGCAAGACGGGCGCGCCATCGTTCAAGGCGGCGCTGGCGGAACTTGGCAAGCGCACGACCGCCGGGCTGACGCTGGACGGGACGCTCGCGATGATCGTGGCCGCGGCGCGGGAGGGCGTGTTCATCAGCTACAAGACGATCGCGGTGCAAAGCGGTGTGAAGCCGAGCAACCTGAACGTCAGCATGCCGAAGCACCTGCTGGCCGTGTGCGAATACGGCCATCGCAAGGGCCTGCCGATGATCTCCTCCATCGTGGTCAGCCAGAGCCACGTCGCCGATGGCGGCATGGACCCGGCAACGCTCGAGGGTTTCTGCAAATGCGCCGCCACGCTGAACTACGTGGTGGAGGACCCGGCGGCGTTCCTGAAGGAACAGCAGGCGGCGGTGTTCAAGGCGGCACAGGACGGCCGGATGCCATGAGCTACACGATCGGCGAGTACGAGATCGTCTGCGGGCTGGAAGTCCACGCGCAAGTCACCAGCAACGCCAAGTTGTTCTCCGGCGCGTCCACCGAGTTCGGCGCCGAGCCCAATAGCCAGGTGAGCTTCGTCGATGCCGGGTTCCCGGGCATGCTGCCGGTGATCAACGGCGAGTGCGTGGCGCAGGCGGTGCGCACCGGGCTCGGGCTGGACGCGCAGATCAACCTGGTGAGCCGGTTCGACCGCAAGAACTACTTCTATGCCGACCTGCCGCAGGGCTACCAGATCAGCCAGCTGTATCACCCGATCGTCGGCGCTGGACACGTGGACGTGGAGGTCGATGGCACCACCCGCCGCATCGGCGTCACCCGTCTGCATCTGGAGCAGGACGCCGGCAAGTCGCTGCACGACCAGGATCCGTCGCGCTCGTTCATCGACCTCAACCGCTCGGGGGTGGCGCTGATGGAGATCGTGTCCGAGCCCGACATCCGCTCCCCGGAGGAGGCCGGCGCGTATCTGCGCAAGCTTAGGTCCATCCTACGCTATCTCGGCACCTGCGACGGCAACATGGACGAAGGCTCGATGCGCGCCGACGTGAACGTGTCCGTCCGCAAGCACGGCGAGCCGTTCCGCACGCGCTGCGAGGTGAAGAACGTGAACTCCATCCGCTTCGTGATGCAGGCGGTGGAGGCGGAGGCGCACCGGCAGATCGAGATTTGGGAATCGGGCGGCGAAGTCGAGCAGGAAACGCGGCTGTACGACCACGTCCGCGGTGAGACGCGCTCGATGCGGTCCAAGGAGGATGCGCACGACTACCGCTATTTCCCCGACCCCGACCTGCTGCCGCTGGTGCTGGATGAGGCGTGGGTCGAGGATTTGCGCAGCCAATTGCCGGAACTGCCGGATGCCAAGCGGGCGCGCTTCGTTGCGGAATACGGCCTGTCGCCGTATGACGCGGGCGTGCTGGTCGCGGAACAATCCACGGCCGCATTCTTCGAGACGGTGGCCAAGGGGCGCGACGCCAAGGCCGCGGCGAACTACGTCATGGGCGATCTGTTCGCCGCACTGAACCGCACGGGCCGAACCATCGAGGACTCGCCGGTGAGCGCGCAGGCGTTGGGCGAGATGCTGGACCTGATGGCCGACGGCACCATCAACGGCCGCATTGCCAAGGATGTGTTCGAGGTGATGGTGGAAACCGGCGAGGCCCCCGGCGCCATCGTGGAGGCGCGTGGCCTGCGCCAGGTGACCGACACCGGTGCGATCGATACCGCCATCGAGGCGGTGATCGCGGCGAATGGCGACAAGGTCGAGCAATACCGCGCCGGCAAGGACAAGCTGTTCGGCTTCTTCGTCGGCCAAGTGATGAAGGCCATGGCGGGCAAGGGTAATCCGGCGCTGATTAACGACGCGCTGAAGCAGCGGCTGAGCTAACGGCATGATGTAGGGTGAGCTTCGGCCCACCCTGCAGCGGCTGGTGGGCCAAAGCCCACCCTACTGTAATAGGCTCCGATCATCTGAGGAGATGAACTGTTGCAAAGCCGCCGCAGCTTCCTGACCGCAACCGCCGCTACCATGCTTGCGCGCCCTGCCATCGTACGCGCCGCCGGGCAGACCACGCTGAAGTTGATCCCGCAGGCGGACCTGGCGGTACTCGACCCAATCTGGACGTCCGCCTACGTGACCCGCAATCACGCCTTCATGGTGTTCGACACGCTGTATGGGCAGGACAGCGCGTTCAAGGCCCAGCCACAGATGGTCGCGGGCGCCGTGGTGGAGGACGATCACCGGACATGGAAGCTGGGCCTGCGCCCGGGGCTGCGCTTCCACGACGGCACGCCCGTGCTGGCGCGCGACTGCGTTGCGAGCATCAATCGCTGGGGCAAGCGCGATTCGTTCGGCCAATCCCTGCTCGCCGTCACCGACGAATTGTCCGCTCCCACCGACACCACGATCCAGTTCCGCCTGCGCACGCCGTTTCCCCTGCTGCCGGACGCCCTGGGCAAGGCTGGGCCGAATATGTGCCCGATCATGCCGGAGCGGCTGGCGCTCACCGACCCGTTCAAGCAGGTGACGGAGATGGTCGGCAGCGGCCCGTTCCGCTTCCTTGCGGACGAGCGGGTATCCGGCTCCCGCGTGGCTTACGCCCGATTCGATGGCTACGTGCCGCGGGGGAGTGGCACGCCCGAGTGGACCGCCGGGCCGAAGCAGGTGCATTTCGACCGCGTCGAGTGGACCGTGATCCCGGACGTGGGCACGGCAACCGCCGCAATGCAGAGCGGTGAGATGGATTGGTGGGAGAAGCTCGACTTCGACCAAAAGCCACTGCTGGCGAAGGACCCGAAGCTGCAGATCTTCGTAATCGAAACCACGGGTAACTGCGGCTTCCTGCGCATGAACACGCTGCACCCGCCGTTCGATAACCCCGCGATCCGCCGTGCGTTGCTGGGCGCGGTGAACCAGTCGGACTACATGCAGGCGGTCGCCGGCGACGATACCGCGGCCTATCGCACCGATCTCGGCTATTTCCCGCCGGGCACGCCGTTGGCGAGCGACGCCGGCATGGCGGCGCTGACCGGCCCGCGGGACCTGGACCGGGTGAAGGACGACCTCGCCGCTGCGGGCTACAAGGGCGAGCCGGTGGTGGTGATGGTCGCATCGGACTTCCCGACCCTGGCGGCGCTCGGCAATGTCGGGGCGGACATGCTGCGAAAGGCCGGCATGAACGTCGACCAGCAGACCACCGATTGGGGCACCATCATCCAGCGCCGGGCCAGCAAGGCAGCGCCGGACAAGGGGGGCTGGAGCGTGTTCTTCTCCACGTTTACCGGGATCGACATGGCCAGCCCGGCGACGTCGCAGGGGATGCGCGGCAATGGCGCCGATAGCTGGTTCGGCTGGCCCGATGCCCCGAAATTGGAGGCACTGCGTGACCAATGGTTCGCGGCGCCAGATGAAACCGCACAAAAGACAGCCGGTCGTGCCTTGCAGATGCAGGCTTTCCAGGATGTGCCGTTCCTCCCGCTGGGACAATATTTCCAATCCACCGTCCAACAGCGCTCGTTAACGGGAACGTTACGGGGGTTACCGGTGTTCTGGGGTGTGCGGCGGGCTTGAACCAAGCTTCTCTGCATATAAAGCCGCGCGATGCTTTTGCGTTGGAAGGCGGTCTTCTTTACGGTGGATTCATGGCAAAAGACGCGGCCCTTGGAATTCGTTTGGAACCTGACGAACGCGATGCGCTCGAGCGGGCCTCGAAGGCCGACGAGCGCGCACTTTCCGCGATGGGTCGCAAGATCATCGTGGAATGGCTGCGAACGAATGGCTGGATGCCCGAGCGGCGCGCGGTCCCTCGCGACTCGAGCCGGCTCAAGGCTCCCGTCGAGAACGACACGAACAGCAAATCGAGCTGAGCCGGCCGCCTACCGGTTCGCGCCGGGGACCCATTTGACGTCGGCGGCACCGTTCTCGTTCAGCACGCGGCCGAGTATGAACAGGTGGTCGGACAGCCGGTTGAGGAAGCGGATGACCGCCGGGTTCACCGCATCTTCCCGCGCCAGCGACACCACCAGGCGCTCGGCACGGCGCACGACCGTGCGGGCCAGATGGGCGTGCGCGGCAGCCGCCGAGCCCCCCGGCAGCACGAAGCTGTCCAGCGGGGGCAGGCTGGCGTTCATGGTGGCGATCTCGGCTTCCAGCCGGCTGGAAGGGGCGTCGGTCAGGCGCAGGCGGTCCCCTGCCTCGCCTGGAACGCACAAATCCGAGCCAACGTCGAACAGGTCGTTCTGTATGCGTGCGAGCATGGCATCCGACTCGCCGGAGGTGTGCTGGCGAAGCAGCCCTATCGTGGCATTCGCCTCGTCCACCGTGCCGTAGGCCTCCACCCGTAAGGCATCCTTCGGCACGCGGGTGCCGTCGCCCAGGGAGGTCTGCCCCCCATCGCCGCCCCGGGTGACGACGCGGTCGATCCGGATCGTCATAGCACGATAACCCCGTGATGCTTCGCCTTGCCCTCGGGTTCGACGTGGATTGTGATTGTCAATTGTTGCATCTCCGCCTTCAGCGCCGCCTCGATCCGATCGCATATGGCATGCGCCTCGGAAACCCGCATGTCACCTGGCACGACCAAGTGGAATTCCAGGTAGGTCAGCCGTCCAGCATGCCGGGTGCGCAGATCATGGACCTCCAGCGCCCCTTCGGCATGCTCCCCGACCAGGTTGCGGATGCGCTCGACCACATCGGGCGGGGGGGCTGCATCCATCAGGCCGCTGACGGATTCGGTGATCAGGCTGGTGCCGGACCACAGGACATATACTGCGATCATCGCCGCGATCAGCGGGTCCAGCACCGGCAGCCCGGTCCAGGCCGCGAGACCCAACCCGGCGAGAATGGCCACCGACGTCACCACGTCGGCCCATAGATGCCGGCCATCCGCGGTCAGGGTCATGGACCGGTTCTGCCGTCCGGCGCGGAGCAGGATCATGCCCCAGACGCCGTTGAGCACGGTTGCCAGGCCGTTGAGAGCCAATCCCTGCCAGGGCAGGGCAAACGGCACCGGGTAACGCCAGCTTTGCCAGGCGTGCTGCAGGATGGCCACGCTGGCGACGATGATCAGCGCGCCCTCGATCACGGCGGCGAAGAACTCGGCCTTCTGGTGGCCGTAGGTGTGGTTGGCGTCCGCCGGACGCTCGGCGAAGCGCAGGGCGACGAGGGCGATGATCGAGGCCGCGACGTTGACCGTGCTCTCCAGCGCGTCGGAGAACAGGGCTGCGCTGTTGGTCAGCCACCAAGCCCCCGTCTTCAGGGCCAGCACGCCCACCCCCAGCACGATGCTGAAGCTCGCGATCTGCTGCGTCCGTCCCAACAATGCGAGCCCCCCGTTCTGGGAGGCTGTAGCAAACGAGAGGCGGGCCGTCACTCGCCAGCGTTGGCGATGCTGCTGCCGAGGGAAATGGGCGACGCTGTCGAGCTGTTTGGCTGCACGGGTGCGGGCGCCAGCCGGGTCGTCAAATAGCCGGTCATCTCGGCCAGCGCCGCCCGTTGGCTGCCGCCAGCTTCCAGCGGGCTATAGGGCCCTTCGTCAGGGGAATAGGCGTCGGCCATCGATCGCTGCCAAGGCTCCGGCAGGCCGGTACCTCTGGTCGCTGGCGGCGTGAAGAAGCCGATGGGGGAGGTGGACGGTTGGACCGTTGCGAACGTGATCGGCGCGATGTCCGACGAGCCCGCGACGGGCTGTGGCACAGATGCCGCAACGGCTGGCGATTTGGGAGCCACGGCCCGACGGCCTAGACCGGACAGCAGCTCCGGGCTCAGCTGCAGCCATTCGAGCATGGATTTCTGGATGATCTCGCCAAGCATCGGCCGCTCCTCGGGTCGGGGACACGTCCGTTCTGCCGGGAGAAGGTGAAGAAAGTACTAAAAAGCGCCGCTAACGGGCGCGGACTTCGATCTGCGATCCATCGACGCGGGTATGGAACAGCGCCTGCACCCAGCACCCGGCGGCATCGTACCATACCGTGCCGGAGACCACGCCCACGAGGTCGAACCGATGCGCCGTGACCTGGCGCGCACCGAGCTTCAGGACCTCGTCGCCCGCCTGCGTCCCGCGCACGGCGACGACCTCGCCGGTCTCGCGGTCGAGTAGCCGGGTCTGCGTGACCGTCTCGCTATTCCAGAGGCTGGTGGAGAGCAGCGGGGCCAGCCCGGGCGGCAGGCCGTGGGTGCCCTTCCAGCCGGTCGCGTCGCGGGTGGCGTTCACCTGGCGCGGCGTCCCGTCATCGTTGGTCCGGGTCACCAGGCTGACCATCTGGCCGTCGTGCCAGTGCTCGGTGCCGTGGTGCTCGTAGTTGTACACGCGGATGCCGAGTGCGTGGAGCGCGGCAGCGACCGTGATGTCCACCGTCAGGTCCGGCCCGTCGACGGTGTACTGGACAGTCTGCCGCCCGATCACATTGCCGCCGCGCACGATGTCGTAGCTGACGATCTGGCCGGATTGGATGGGGCAAACCGGAAGGGGAGCACCCTGCGCTCCCGAGACCGAGAGTATCAAGGCACCAAAAGCAAGGGGTCGCCGCTTAAACTTCATGCCGCCACTTAAGCCACCGAGCGCCCTTGTGTCACCCCGTCGCCAACGCGTCCAGCCGAACGGGGGCGGCATGCGGGCGGCTGGCCAGCATGCCGTCGATGAGGGCCAAAGCCTCCGCCCGGCCGCTGTTGCGAGCCTGCTCGAACGGTGTCCAGGTCTGGATGAACGGCAGGGGTGCGAACACGTCCCGGTAGCGACGTAGCTCGCGCGGGGTGAGCGGCACGCCGCGGACGAACGCCTTGTGGGCCGAAATCGTGACCGCGCGGCGGGGATCGCCCGGCGCCATCTCGAACTTCAGCGCGTCGCCGCAGAACAGGATACCGCGGCCGCGGTCGAACAGCACGGTATGCCCGTCGAAATGGCCGGCCGTAAGGTGCAGCTCCAGGCCCGGCAGCGGCTCCAGGACATCGTCGAACGGCCAGCTCACCTTTAGGGCGGCGGACCAGGCGAGGTCGCCGGGGTGCAGGGCCAGTTCCGGATCGAACCGGTCCTGCAGCTGCCACAGGGCGCCATAGGAATGGGGGTGGGAGGCCGACAGCACGGCCAAGCCGCCCAGGGCGGCAATGTGGTCGAGGGCGGCATCGCTGAACACGGGGCAGCCCTCGAAGCCCATGTTGCCGTTGGCGGTCTGGACCAGGTAGCAGCTCGACCCGATGCCGCTCACCGGGTCGTTCCAGAACCGCCATACGCCCGGCTCCAACTCGGCCCAATGGCAGGGGAACCGGGCCTGTGCCTCCGCCCGGGTCCAGAAGCGCCAGCCCTCCTGCGGCACCACGTGGCGGGCGTCGAGGCAGAGCGGGCAGGAGGGCGGCGGGGCGAAATGACGCTGCCAGAAGCCGCAATTGTCGCAGAGGAAGGCGGGAAGCTCGAGCGCGCCAGCGAAAGGCAGATAGCCGGGGCTCATTCGGCGGCGGTACTCCTGCGTTCGGCCTCTTCCCGCAAGTCGCGGGCGCCCGCGGCGCGGGCGTCGAACGCGTCGGGCACGGCGCGGCCCGAATCGGTGAAGGCGCGGCGCAGGGCCTCGACGTTCGGGCCGAAGATGGTTTTCCGGTTGGCGACGGCCCATTCGTGGCTGGCGCGCGGCATGTCCAGCGATTGCTGGAAGTGTGGCATCACCCAGCGCGCGAACAGCTCGTAGCTGCGCCAGCTCTGCTCGCGGTCCGCCCAATCGTGGGCGCGGAACAGGAAGCCGCCGAAGCCGCCCTCGCTGTGGTCCCACAGGTTCTGGATGCCGCGGGCGACCGTCTCGGGGCTGCCGACCAGGGTGGTGCCTGCTTTTATGCCATCGGTCAGCGGGTCTTCGGAGCGACCAGGGGGGCGTCCGAGCGCGTCTTCGAAATAGGTCACCGTCTCCATCCGCTCACCGATGCGGACCTGCTCCATGGCGGCCTCGTCGGTCTCGGCGACGTGCACGTTCATCACCATGCGCCAGTCGGCCCGGTCCATGGTCTTGCCGTTCTTGGCCGCTTCCTCCTCCGCGATGCGCCACTGGCCGGCGATGGCCGCCATGCCACCGGGGGCGCCGGCGCCGAGGGAGAGGATGCCGACGCCATGCTTGCCCGCGACCGTCGGGCCGGACGGGGTGAGCGTGCTGGCGACGGCGATCGGGAAGTGTGGGTCGCTGTACGGTTTTAGGTGCAGGCGGGCCTCGTTCATGGTGAACCAGTCGGTGTGGCGCGTCACCGGGCCGTCGCAGCGCAACAGGGCCATGATCGCCTCCAGCGACTCGTCCATGCGGCGGCGCTGGGTGGTGGCGTCGATGCCGAGCATGTAGGCGTCGGACACGAGGGCGCCGGGTCCGCAGCCCAGCATGGCCCGGCCGCGCGTCATGTGGTCCAGCTGCACGAAGCGCTGCGCCACGAGGAATGGGTGGTGGTAGGGCAGGGAGGTGACCCCCGTGCCCAGTCGGATGGTGCGGGTGCGCTGCGCCGCCGCGGCGATCACGAGCTCGGGGGAGGCGATGATCTCCCACCCGGCGGAGTGGTGCTCGCCGATCCAGGCCTCGTCGAAGCCGAGCCGGTCGAGGTGCTCGATGAGTTCGAGGTCGCGCTCCATGGCCAGCGTCGGGTTGTCGCCGACGCGGTGGAATGGGGCAAGGAAGATGCCGAATTGCATGCCGCGCTTTTTCATGGTGCCTCCGCAGATGCGACTAGCGTGAACCTGGACGCGCTGGCGGGCAACTCCCCCCCGCCGAGGAGGGCCGTTTCATAGTTCTTCTCCGTTTCCGTTTTTCACGGGAGAGGGAGACGAAGGCGAAGCGATCGTACCTCATTCTACGGGTGTCATCTTACGCTTCGTAGGATTTGCCTAACGCCAGCATCTCCGGTGTTCCCAGCACGGCGTTCATTTCCGTGAAGGTCAGCATGCGGCCGGCGAACGGGCGGTTGCTGCGGTGTAGGGCGAGCGAGCCGTAATACTCGCTCATCGTGCGCAACAGGGTGCGGACGATGCCGCCGGGGAAAATCACCAGCTTGAAGCCGAGCTCGCCCAGTTCGGCGGCGGGCAGCGGCGGCGTGTCGCCGCCATCCACCATGTTGGCCAGCAGCGGCAAGGTGCCCGACAGCGCGCGCCCGACTTCGGCCAAGTCATCCCGGCTCGGCGGGGCTTCCACGAACAGCACGTCCGCCCCGGCTTCGGCATAGCGGCGGGCGCGTTCGATCGCGGGTTGCAGGCCCTCGATCGCGACTGCATCGGTGCGGGCGACGATCAGGGTGGACTCGCTGGCCCTGGCGTCCACGGCGGCCTTGATCTTGCCAGCCATCTCGGCGCTGGAGATCACCGTCTTGTCGCGCAAATGGCCGCAGCGCTTGGGCAGCGTCTGATCCTCCAGCTGGATCGCGGTGGCGCCCGCGCGCTCGAACATGCGCACGGTGCGCTGCACGTTCAGCGCGTTGCCGTAGCCATTGTCGGCATCGACGATGAGCGGCAGGTCCACCCGATCGCGGATCAGGGCAATCGTCTCGACCACCTCGGTCATAGCGACGAGGCCGATATCGGGGCGCCCGAGCTTGGTGTAGGCGATCGCGCCGCCCGACACATACAGCGCCTCGAACCCGGACGCGGCGGCGACAGAGGCGGTGAGGGCATCGTAGACGCCGGGTGCGATGATCTGGCGTTCACGAAGGGCGTTCCTAAGGTCCATATTCGTTTGTCCCAACTAGCACAGCATTTTCAAAGGAAGATTCCAGTGCCGCCCGAGATTTCGTGTGGTGACACGCGCCGCATGGGTGCGTTGCCAAAGCGCAACGCACGCTACGAGTGGGAGGTCAAACGCCGGGCTGCCAGACCCAGGGGCGCGTGGTGCGGTCGGCCGACTGGAAGGCGGCGATGGCGTCGGTGTGCTTCAGGGTGAGGCCGATCTCGTCCAGGCCCTCCAGCATCGCGGTGCGCCGGATCGGCTCGATCTCGAAGCCGACTTCCTCGCCATGCGGGAACACCACTTTCTGGCGCCGCAGGTCCACCGTGACGCGGGCATTGCCGCCGGCGCAGGCTTCGGCGAGCCGGACGACATCGGCATGGGACAGGCGCACCGGTAGCATGCCGTTCTGGAAGCAGTTGTTCAGGAAGATGTCGCCGAAGGAAGGCGCGATCACGCAGCGCACCCCGGTCCCCATCAGCGCCCAAACGGCGCCTTCGCGGGACGAACCGCAGCCGAAATTGGCGCCGGCGATCAGGATCGGCGCGCCGCGGAACGGCTCCTGGTTCAGCACAAAATCTGGGTTCTCGGTCCCATCCGGGTTGTAGCGCAGCGTCTCGAACGCCCACGGCCCCATGGCGTCGCGATGCAGGCCGGTCAGCTTCTCGACGCGGATGATGACGTCGGTGTCGATGTTGTCGCGCATCAGGGGGGCAGCGGTCCCGCTGACGGTGGTGAAGGCCTGCATCATAGCGCCGGCTCCATAAGCGTCCTCACGTCGGTGATCATGCCGGTGACGGCGGCCGCGACGGCCATGGCCGGGCTGGCGAGATGGGTCCGGGCGCCCGGACCCTGCCGCCCCACGAAGTTGCGGTTGGAGGTGGAGACCGAGCGCGCACCCGGCGGCACGCGCTCGCCATTGGCGGCCACGCACATGCTGCAGCCGGGCTCCCGCCATGCGAACCCGGCGTCGCGGAACACCTGGTCCAGCCCCTCCGCCTCCGCCTGGCGCTTCACGGTTTCGGAGCCGGGCACCACCCAGGCGGTCACCCCGCTCGCCACGTGCCGGCCGCGGGCTATGGCGGCGGCGGCGCGCAGGTCGGAGATGCGGCTGTTGGTGCAGGATCCGACGAACACCCAATCGACCTTCGTGCCGGCGATCGAACGGCCGGGTTGCAGCGCCATGTAGTCGAGGGCGGCGCGCCATGACGCCTGGTGCTCGGCGTCCGGAGCGTCCGCCGGGTCGGGGATTTGGCCGCCGATGCCGATGGCGTGCTCGGGGCTGGTGCCCCAGGTGACGGTGGGGGCGATGGCGGCGGCGTCGATCACCTCCTCGCGGTCGAATACGGCGCCGTCGTCGGTCGGCAGGGTGCGCCAATGTTCGACGGCCGCGTCGAAGGCGGCGCCCTGGGGGGCGTAGCGGCGGCCGCGCAGGTAGTCGAAGGTGGTGTCGTCGGGAGCCACGAACCCCATCTTGGCCCCGAGTTCGATCGAGAGGTTACACAGCGTCAGCCGGCCCTCGAGGGGCAGGGCGCGCACCGCCGGGCCGGCGTATTCGAGGGCGTAGCCGGTCCCGGCCGCGGCGCCCAGGCGGCCGATCAGGTGCAGGATCATGTCCTTGGGGGTGACCCCCGGTCCGATAGCGCCCTCGAACCGCACCCGCATGGTGCGAGGGCGACGTTGGCGCAGCGTTTGGGTCGCGAGCGCATGCACCAGTTCGGACGAGCCGACGCCGAACGCCAGGGCGCCCACGCCGCCATTGGTGCAGGTGTGGCTGTCGCCGCAGATCAGCGTGGTGCCGGGCAGCACGATACCCAGTTCGGGCGCCATGACGTGGACGATGCCCTGGCCGACCTCGCCCAGATCGAAGAACTTGATGCCGTACTGGGCCGAGCGGCGGCGCAACCCCACCAGCAGGTGTTCTCCGGGCGCGAACGTTGCGGCGGTGCGGCCCGGCGCGCTCGACACGGCGTGGTCCGGCGTGGCGAAGGCCAGTTCCGGATTGCGAACCGGCAGGCCGCGCTGCTCCACTTCCTCCATGGCGCGGGCGCCCGAAAGGTCGTGCAGCAGGTGCCGGTCGATGTGCAGCAGGGCCCAGCCGTCGCCCAGGTCGGCGACCACGTGGCTGTCCCACAGCTTGGCAAACATTGTTCTTGGCATCCGGCGTCCTCCGTCGCTGAACCCTACATCAGCCCCGCCCGGTTGCGAACTGCCCCAACTGTTGCGGAACTACAATCGCTGTCAAACGCTTGGACGGGCGGCACTCTCCGCCATCCAATTCCCCAGGACCATTCAATGAGCAACGCAAACAGCTTCCGGGTCGAAGAAGGCCGCCCGTTTCCGCAGGGCGCCACTTGGACCGGGCTGGGGGTGAATTTCGCCCTGTTCTCCGCGCACGCCACCAAGGTCGAACTGTGCATCTTCGACGATACCGGCGGGACGGAGATCGGCCGCGTCACGCTGCCGGAATACACCAACGAGATCTGGCACGGCTTCCTGCCCGAGGCGCGGCCCGGGACCGTCTACGGTTATCGCGTCCACGGCCCCTACGAGCCGGAGAACGGGCACCGCTTCAACCCGAACAAGCTGGTGATGGACCCGTACGCCAAGGGCGTCGTCGGCCAGATTACCTGGGCGCCCGAGCTGTTCGGCTACGTGATGGGCGAGGAGGACACGACGTTCGACGAGCGCGACAGCGCCCCGTTCATGCCGAAATGCCGCGTGATCGACCCCGCCTTCACCTGGGGCGACGACCGCTCGCCGCGCGTGCCCTGGGAGCGGACGGTGATGTACGAGACGCACGTGAAGGGCTTCACCAAGCTCCACCCAGCCGTTCCGGAGGAGCTTCGCGGCACCTTCCGTGGACTCGCGACACCCGAAGTCGTTTCGTACATCAAGAATTTGGGTGTCACCAGCGTCGAACTTCTGCCGATCCACATGTTCGCCGACGACAGCTACCTGGTGGACAAGGGGCTGGTGAACTATTGGGGCTATTCGACCCTCGCTTTCTTCGCTCCCAGCCGCCGATATGCCAGCGTTCCCGACTTCGCCTTCTCCGAGTTCAAGGAGATGGTCAGCCGCTTCCACGCGGCCGGGATCGAGGTGATCCTGGACGTCGTCTACAACCACACCTGCGAGGGTAACGAAAAGGGGCCGACGCTCAGCTTCAAGGGTGTGGACAATGCGAGCTACTACCGGCTGCTACCGGACCAGAAACGCTACTACATCAACGACACGGGCACCGGTAACACGCTCAATTTGAGCAATGCGCGCGTAATCCAGATGGTGATGGACAGTCTGCGCTACTGGGTCACCGAGATGCATGTCGACGGCTTTCGCTTCGACCTCGGCACGATCCTGGCGCGCGAGACCTATGGCTTCGACCAGGAAAGCGGCTTCCTGCGCGCCGTCGGCCAGGACCCGGTGCTGAGCCAGGTGAAGATGATCGCCGAGCCTTGGGATTGCGGCCCGGGCGGTTATCAGGTGGGTGGCTTCCCGCCGGGCTGGGCCGAGTGGAACGATCGCTATCGCGACAACATGCGCGCCTTCTGGAAGGGCGACGAGGGCAAGATCAAGGATTTCGCCACCCGCTTCACCGGCAGCAGCGACTTCTTCAACCATCGCGGGCGGCCCACCTGGTCGTCGGTGAACTTCCTGACCGCCCATGACGGGTTCACGCTCAACGACTGGGCCTCGTACAACGAGAAGCACAACGAGGCAAACGGCGAGGACAACAACGACGGCAACAGCAACAACGAGAGTTGGAACTGCGGCGTCGAAGGCGCGACGGACGACCCGCTGATCAACGGGCTACGCGAACGCCAGATCAAGAACATGCTCGCGACGCTGCTGCTATCGCGTGGCACGCCGATGATGCTCGCTGGCGACGAGTTCGGCCGCACCCAGGGCGGCAACAACAATGCCTATTGCCAGGACAACGAGATCAGCTGGCTGAACTGGAACCTGGACGACAAGGGCCGCAGTCTGGTTCGCTTCGTCGCCAGCGTGAATGCGCTCCGCCGCCGCCTGCCGATCCTGCACCGCTCGCGCTTCCTGACGGCGGAGTGGAACGAGGAACTCGGCATCAAGGACGTCACCTGGGTCAAGCCGACCGGCGAGGAGATGGACCAGGGCGCCTGGGACGACGCCAACACGCGGTGCATCGGCGTTCTGCTGGATGGCCGTGCTCAGGTCTCGGGCATCCGGCGGCGCGGTGCGGATGCAACGGTCCTGGTGATCGTGAACTCCTATCACGACGGTGTGCCGTTCAAGCTGCCCGCGGTACCCGGCGGACTCGCCTGGGTGTGCCTGATCGACACCAATCAGGAGGGTGACCCGGAGAGCACGCGCTTCGAGTTCGAGACCGAGTACGTGGTGACCGGTCGCTCGCTGCTGATGTTCGAGTTGGTGTTGGACAAAGAATACGCCGAGGCGCGCGGCGTCGCCCCCGCCCCGCGCCCGGCCGTCGACATCGAGGCCACCGGCGTGGTCGAGAAGCCGGAATAACCGAGTGAGCCAGAAGGAGCCGTCAGCATGATCACGTTCGTCCACCCAGCCATGATCTTTGCCGAGACACCGCCGGCGATCGTGCGCGTGGCCGACCCGGTGGCGCCCGCCGCCGGCGCGGCGGGCTCGTCCGACGCGGGGACCAGTGCAGCGCCGTCTACGCGACGGACGGTGAAGACCTCCGCCAATGGAGGCCAGTTGGCGGGCAAGGCCGTCCCGGGCGGGACGAACAAAGCACCGACCCGGGGCAAGAAGCCTGGCTCGTTCAGCGCGCCGGCAAAGAACGACTAAGCCATCGGCTAGCGGGCGAACATGTTCAGTCACATCACTGTCGGTTGCACCGATCTGGGTCGTGCCATTCGCTTCTACGATGCCGTGCTGACGCCGCTCGGGTTGCGACAGCGTGCGGTGACGCCCGATGGCGGGCCGGCGATGGCGTGCTGGATCATGCCAGATCAGGCTTTGCCGAAGTTCTTCGTCTCGTTGCCGTTCGACGGACAGCCGGCCACGGTCGGCAATGGGACAATGGTCGCGTTCCGTGCGCCGACGGCCGCGGCGGTGGACGTGGCCTATGCGGCTGGGCTCCTTGCGGGCGGCTCGGACGAGGGGCCCCCGGGCCCCCGGGCGCACTACGCGGCGGACTACTATGGTGCCTATCTCCGGGATCTCGACGGGAACAAGGTGCACATCGTCCATCGAACCATCGCCGGCTGGTAGGGCAGACGCGGACAGCGGGCTGGACTAGGCGCAACCGGTCCAGTCCTATGCAAACGGCACTCGCGCGGTTTAGAAGCTGTTAGTTCTACCAACATGTGAGCCGTTGATGCGTGACCCTCCGGTGATCTCCCTTTGAAGAATGCCTGTATCCGTGCCTTGTTGCTTGGTCCGCTTTGCGTCTGGCCGGTCATCGGCCACGCCCAACTCGGCCCAGCACCCGGCCTGTCGCCCTCCAACCTCGGCACGGCAACGATCATTCCATCGGGCGCGACAGCCGCCCGGGAGCTCTCCAGCAAGCTGGGTGACATGCCCTCGGTGCGGGATTTTGGCGCCGTCGGCGACGGCGTCACCGATGACACTGCGGCGATCAACGCGGCGGCGGCTGCCATACCGGCCGGGGGCGGCACGCTGTTGCTGACGCGGGGAAATTACCTCGTCGACGGCATCTCGGTGTACAATGCCATCCTCTTGCACAGTAATACGGCGATGCGGTGCGACGGTGCCACGATCACCGCCGGCGGCCCCAACGCCAATTCGCTGGCTCTGGTGCAAAACGCGGGGAATGCCGCTCGGGTGCTGACCGACCACGACATCAGCGTCGAAGGCTGCACCTTCGTCTATCCCAACTGGCAGGTCGGCGCTGTCGGCAAGGCCGTGCAGTTCTGGTTCGCGAGCCATGTCTCGGTCCGCAACAGCGTCATCTACGGCGGGGCGAACCTGACGGCGATGATCGGCTCGAGCGATACGGAAGTTTCGGGCAACCGTGCCTACGGTGTCACCAATGCGGCCTACGACAACTTCTTTGGCGGCGGCAGGCATCGCATCCTGAACAACTACGCCGAGGTCGCCGACAACCCCACGATCAACTCCTGGGGCATCCAGGTCACGGGCCAGGATATCGCGAACAACCCGACGCCGATCGACGACGTGCAGATCGAGAACAATACGATCTATTACGCGGGCACGGCTGGGGCCCCGATCGGTGCCGAAGCGGTGCCGGGCGGCAACCTCACGCACCTGACGATCGCGAATAACCACCTGTATGTCACGGCACCTGGCGGACCGATGCCCGGCATCTACCTCAACACCCCCGGCAACGGCTTCATCGTGGCCGACAACATGCTGGATGGCTCGCAGGTGCAGCCGGCCATCTTCGTGCAGGCCGTCTACGGCACCCCGACCGGCCTCGTCATTTCCGGCAACACCCTGACCAACTGCGGCCACGGCAGCGGCTACGCCGGGAACATCCAGGTCACCGCGACGGGCAGCACGATCACCGGCAATCACGAGATCGCCTGCACGGGCGCCATGGTCTCGGTGTCGGGTGCGAACACCACGATCGGCTTGAACGATGACGGGACCGGCCCGACGGGCTCTGCCCTCGCCACGGGCGCGCTCAGCGCAGCGTCGGGCTCCATCGGTGCGCTCGGGGCGGCCGGGATCATCGCGGGGTCCGTGTCGGCGACCGCCATCGGCGCTCCCGCCGGCGGAGTCGGCAGCATCACGCCGACCAACGGTGGCGTGTTCTGGACACCCCCCACCCTGACTTTGGCACCGCCCCCGGGCGCCGGCATACCGGCGACGGCTTCTCCCTCGACCTTCGGGTTGAGCACGGCTTCGGCCGGTGCACAGGCCGTTACGTCGCCGGGCCGCTCGTATACTGCTGGCGAGGCCCTCAACGTCGCCGGCGGAACCCTGACGCCGGCTGGCACCGCTGCCTACGCGGTCATCGACTCCGTCAATGCGACGGATGGCCACCCGACCGCGATCCACGCCGGCGGCGCCGGGTCGTACGCGGTTCTGCCCGCGGATCCGGCTACCTTCACCGCGGCCAACGGGTCGGGGTTCGTCGCGCATCTGAGCTGGTTCATCGGCAGCGTCCAGGTCACCAACCCCGGGTCTGGCTACACATCGCCGCCCGCCGTCACGTCAACCGGTTGCAGCGGGACGGGCGGCTTGAACACGGGTTGTGGCACGTTCACGGCGGCGTTGGCCCCCGCTTTCGTGAGCTATGGCGGCGTGCCGTCCTGCTCGGTGGCGACGGCCGGCTCGCTCTGTAACAACGGGACCTCCGTGCAGGTGAGGTGAACAGCAAGCCGACGCTGACATCCCGGCCGATTCCGACTATCTCATGTGTCATGACCGACACGCCGCTCGCCTTGATCCGCAACTTCTCCATCATCGCCCACATCGACCACGGCAAATCCACGCTGGCCGACCGGCTGATCCAGGCTTGCGGCGGGCTGACCGACCGCGAGATGACCGCCCAAGTCCTTGATAACATGGACCTGGAGAAAGAACGCGGGATCACTATCAAGGCGCAGACCGTCCGCCTGGCTTACAAGGCCAAGGACGGACTGACCTACGAGCTGAACCTGATGGACACGCCGGGTCACGTGGACTTCGCCTACGAGGTCAGCCGGTCGCTGGCGGCCTGCGAAGGCTCGCTGCTGGTGGTGGATGCCTCCCAGGGCGTGGAGGCGCAGACGCTGGCCAACGTCTACCAGGCGATGGACGCCAACCACGAGATCGTCCCCGTGCTGAACAAGATCGACCTGCCGGCCGCCGAGCCGGAGCGGGTGAAGCAGCAGATCGAGGACGTGATCGGCATCCCGGCCGACGACGCGGTGATGATCAGCGCCAAGACCGGGCTGAACATCGGCGGCGTGCTGGAGGCGTTGGTGACCCGGCTGCCGCCGCCCACCGGTGATGCCACCAAGCCGCTGACCGCGCTACTGGTGGATAGCTGGTACGACCAGTACCTGGGCGTGGTGATCCTGGTGCGGGTGCGCGACGGGCGGCTGAAGCGCGGCATGAAGATCCGCATGATGTCCAACGGCGCTGCCCACCCGGTGGAGCAGGTCGGCGTGTTCACCCCCAAGATGATCCCCACCGACGACCTCGGGCCGGGCGAGATGGGCTACATCACCGCCGCCATCAAGACGGTGGCCGACTGCAACGTGGGCGATACCGTCACCGACGACCGCAACCCGGCCGCTGCGGCGCTGCCGGGCTTCAAGCCTTCCATCCCCGTGGTGTGGTGCGGCCTGTTCCCGGTCGACGCCGACGATTTCGAGAAGCTTCGCGAGAGCCTGGGCAAGCTGCGGCTGAACGATGCCAGTTTTCACTACGAGGCAGAGACGTCGGCGGCGCTGGGCTTCGGCTATCGCTGCGGCTTTTTGGGGCTGCTGCACCTGGAGATCATCCAGGAGCGCCTCAGCCGCGAGTTCGACCTCGACCTGATCGCGACCGCGCCCTCGGTGGTGTACGACATCTACCGGAACGACGGCACGGTGGAGAAGCTGCACAACCCGGCGGACATGCCCGATCCGACCTACATCGATCACATGGAGGAGCCCTGGATCAAGGCGACCATCATGGTGCCCGACGAGTATCTCGGCTCCGTGCTGACGCTGTGCAGCGAGCGCCGTGGCCAGCAGCAGGACCTGACCTATGTCGGCAACCGCGCCATGGCGGTGTATCGCCTGCCGCTGAACGAGGTGGTGTTCGACTTCTACGACCGCCTGAAGTCGATCAGCCGCGGCTATGCCAGCTTCGACTACGCCATGGCCGACTACCAGGAGAGCGACCTGGTCCGCATTTCCATCCTGGTGAACCAGGACCCGGTGGACGCGCTGAGCTTCATCGCCCACCGCAGTGCCGCCGAGCAGCGGGGCCGGGCGATCTGCGCCAAGCTGAAGGACCTGATCCCCCGCCAGCTGTTCAAGATCGCCATCCAGGCGGCGATCGGCGGCCGGGTGATCGCCCGCGAGACCATCGGCGCGCTGAGCAAGGACGTGACCGCCAAGTGCTACGGCGGCGACATCAGCCGTAAGCGCAAGCTGCTGGAGAAGCAGAAAGAGGGCAAGAAGCGCATGCGGCAGTTCGGCAAGGTCGAGATCCCGCAGAGCGCGTTCCTGGCCGCCTTGAAGATGGACGCCTAGCCCCGGGCTTGCTATGGAGACCGCCGCGCTGGACAGGTGGCCGAGTGGCTGAAGGCGCACGCTTGGAAAGCGTGTTTGCGTTAACGCGTAACGTGGGTTCGAATCCCACCCTGTCCGCCATATCTCTCTGGATTTGCCTTAGTTTTGTCTTGGCCTTCAAGATGATCCCACGATTGTCCCCACAAACGAACAGCACTGCTGCGTCTGTGGCTGGACCTAAACGGCCCTGTCGGATTATCCGCTCACCGAGTTTCCACACAGCCTCCACCAAACCTTGCCGTTCCGTGTGGTGGCTGCTCGCGCCCCTATACCCGCCGCGCAGCAATTTTGGTGCGACACCCAGAAGCGGGCGGGGATCCTATCTTCGACCGGCTTAACCGCTGGCTCCGTGGAACGTGAGACATTGATGCTGCCTGCGCTTGCGTCCCTTTTGTAGCTGGCGTTACATAATGTAGCATTGGCGGCTTACACTCCATGAATGAGACTATGTCTGACCTTGGCGAGCTTGAGCTCGAGGTAATGCAGATCGTCTGGGATGCCGGCGAAGTCACGGCCGACCAGGTACGGTCCCAGTTGAAGCGCAAACCGAAAGAGTCGACTGTCCGGACGGTGCTGCGGCGGCTCGAAGATAAAGGATACGTTGGCCACAGGGTGGAAGGCCGCACCTACATCTTTCGCGCCGCCGAAGCGAGGCAGGATGTCGCCGCTAGGGCTGTGAAGCGCATCGTGGGGTGGTTCTGCAACGGTTCGGTAGAGGACGTACTCGTCGGCATGGCCGACGCACGCATGCTGGACCCACGCGTGCTGAAGCTGCTGGCCAAGCGGATCGACGCGGCCAAAGGTGAACAGTGATGCTGGACATATTGGGAGAAGCAGCACTTCGCACCCTCCTGCTGGCGACCATCGTGCAACTCGGCCTATGGCTGCTTCGCATCCGCCGGGCACAACTACTGCTTGTTACATGGACAGTCGTCCTGGCGGCTTCCCTTGCCATGCCGGCGCTCCAGTGGGCCACTCCACTGCGATTGTCCATAGGTTCCAGCCATCCCACCGCATGGCTGAGCAGCATTGCCGATCTCCAGCAACAAGCTGCTCCAGTCGTATCCGCACCTCCATCGACCGCAGACTCCAGTAAACTGCCCGCGATAGGATTTTGGTTGATTATTGCCTATCTCCTCGTGAGCAGCCTTATGATGCTGCGGCTGACGGTGGGGGTCGCACTCTCTTTCCGCTTGCTGATCAAGGCAGCGCCCCTGCATTTAGACGCCGCGCAAAATGCTCGTATCCGGATCAGCCAGGTTGTCTCGGCACCAGTGACGGTCGGCAATGTCATCCTACTGCCACCCGACGTCGTAGACTGGCCCTCCGCTATGCGCCAGGCCGTCGTAGCGCATGAGTGCGCCCACGTTGCACGCGGGGATTTCGCGTTGCTGGTGCTATCGCAGCTGAATCGAGCGATGTTCTGGTTCAGTCCCGTGTCATGGTTACTCCATCGCCGGCTGGCTGCTCTTGCCGAACTTGCCAGCGACGACCATGCGATGAGGGTCACGGGCGATCGCACCGCTTATGCCGAGGTTCTGCTTGAAATGGGGCGCCGGTCAGGCCCGTTGCTGCGGGGCTTGGCTATGGCACGCGCGTCCACACTTCATTACCGCATCGAGCGCGTGCTGTCGGACAGCTTGGGAGTCCCGCCGGTCAACGGGCTTCAGCGATCGGTGCTCGTCGTTGGTGCGGCGATCATCTCGTTCGTGGCCGCGATCCCGGACTTCGACCTAGGTGCGTCTCCGCCCTCGATCGCAATCGGGCGGATACGGCCCGCCCTGGCTCTCACGGACGGCTTCGTGTCCAATCCTGTGCCGGTCGTAGGCGCCCTCTCTCCACCGCCGCAGCTCAAGGACCCCGCCCGGCCAGTTTCCGGACCGCTAACGGCTCCGGCAGCACCGCAGCAATCTCCAGGCGTGCAACTGGCAGCGCGGTCCATGGCACAATCAACCGCCAGCATAGCGCATCCTTTGCCGCCGGCGCGCGCTCCACAGATGCGCAACCGGGCCAGTGACGCACCGAGCAACGAAACCGCGCGCGCGCGTATCGCGACTGTGAGCCTTACCAGAAGAACTGCAGGCGCCGTCGACGAAGCAAACCATTCCAGCACTGCTGATGTTGCTGGCGGAGTGAGGCACGCCTCCTCCTCCTCACGCGAAGCTCGCCCGCCCATCAACGAACCATCGCTGCTCGAGGCGATCGATCAGCAGAGCTGCGACGGCGTCTATCTTCCCGGAGCGGTTGGTGGTGCGGGGAGTGGCAACGGTTGGGGGTATCTCAACATTTTGCGGGCGCGATTTTTTCGTGAGGCCGATGGCAGGCCCTGGCTGAAGATCTACTTTGGCACGCGCGACCCCTTGAACCTTCCGGTAGAGGTCACCGGCAAGGAGGTGGAGTTTACCGCCGGCAACAACACCTCGTTCAAAATGCTGGCGCAGGGCGCAAACCACCTTACAGGCATCACCCAGCGCCCGGAGGGGACGATTGATCTCACCTGTGGGGAAGCTGGCGTTCACCTGTTCGATCGGAGGAGCTGACGGGGTTCCGCGAGCCGTGTCGTCCTTGGCCCTGCATGTTCATTAAACGGCAAGGTTGCCCAAGAGGCCGCACGTTCGGCAGAGTCTCGAAATGACCGTCCCCGGCCACCTCAGCGGTCAGACCGGGTAGGGCGATCCAGCCCAGACCTTGCGAAAGAACGCGTCCTCCGGGACGAGAAAAGACGTTCGAGGCAGGCAGTTTTCTTCGAGGCAGGCACTTTTCGTAGAAGAATGCGAACTCTCCAGAAACCCCTCGACTCATGTGTGACAAGGTGTAATGCTACGTTTTGTAGCAAATATTCGGCGAAAGCTGATGTGTTGTCCCATCGGACAGGATTAAACGCGATGCGGTTGCCTGTCGCTTCAGCCGCCCTTGCCGCGGCTTGTGTTATGACCCCGGTGGGCGCCGGCTACGCGCCTGCTTTGGCCCAGGACTTCAGCATCACTAACCCAGAGGAGCCGGTTGCCGCGGGTCACCGTGACTTGATGCGGCAGTTGCAGGCATGGTGGGACGTGCACGCCTACTATCCCAGACACGCGTCGAACAACGATGAGGGTGGCACCGTCAAACTCCACTTGGCGATCCTTCCTGACGGCAGGATCTGGGCCGTGACTGTGGTGGAGAGTTCGGGTTCGAGTTCGATCGACGCGGCGGGATCCGCCGTGTTCACCGGAGGGTTCGTGCGACCGTTCCCGGACGGCGCCGCGGAAGCCGACCTGGACATCACGTTGCAGTATGTCCTGGCGCACCGGCACGATCAGCCGGTGGCGGCCGGTTACAAGCCGGTCCCCTCCCAGAGGCCGTTCACCATAGCGAACGATCCGGTCACGTCACCGATTCTGGAGACGATGTTGCAACGGACCTGTAGTGGAACGGTCGTGCACCAAGGGATCAGGAACCATCCCTGGTATGGCGTGCGAACTTCGGCCGAAGCCGTCTTTTTCCGCCGGCCTGATGGAACGCCATGGATCAAATTCTATGAAGCGGGCTTTCCTGTCCTCTCTCCGGTGACCGAAGTCGGCAAGATGGTGCAGTGGACCGGCCGAGCCGAGCATCTCAGGAGCGGAACAAGTCGATATACTCAATATACGGTATGGCCCGAGGGCGATAATCATCTCAGTGGCAACCTCACTGTCGTCTACGATGCCGATGCCAGGAGCGATCACGACCTCAATCTCGGCGGAACGGTCGATTTCACGTGTGCAACGGAAACCGTGCCCGCCATTACATGGAGTTCGATCTCGGTAACGCCCGGGGTAAGTCCACCCGGCGATCCACCCTGACCGCACGATCCGGACGGTCGATGGGGAGGGAGAACTCGGGATCATTGGCTCGGAAGGCAAGTCGTGCGCGAGGGGTTCGGCGCGGTTCTGGCGCGCGCGGTTGACCTGCTACGTGGCACGTCCCCTGCGTCGGCCCTGAGGGGTGCGACACCCGACGGCAGAAGCATCGTGGCACGCCGCGTTCGAGGAGGTTAGGCGTGGATCAAACGGTTAATGCGACGAACCTGGCCGCTGGCGCAGCCCCGCCTGGCGCGGACCTGTCGATCCTGACGCTGTTCCTCCAGGCGGACATCGTCGTGAAGATCGTCATGGTGCTGCTGCTGCTGGCCAGCGTCTGGGTGTGGGCGATCATCTTCGAGAAGATCGCCGCCCTGCGCCGCGCCAACCGCCAGGCCAATGCGTTCGAGGACCGGTTCTGGTCCGGCGGCAGCCTGGACGAGCTGTATGACCAGGAGGGCGCCAAGCCTGTCCACCCGTTCGCGGCCGTGTTTGGCGCGGCGATGGGGGAATGGCGGCGCTCCGCCCGTATCGCCGGCGCGGACATGAGCCGCGGCGGCGTGCAGAACCGGGTGGACCGCGCGATGACCGTTACCGTCAGCCGCGAGATGGAGCGGATGGAACGCTGGATGATCTTCCTGGCCTCGGTCGGCTCCACCGCGCCGTTCATCGGGCTGTTCGGCACGGTCTGGGGCATCATGCACTCGTTCGCCGGCATCGCCGCCAGCAAGAACACCAGCCTGGCCGTGGTGGCGCCGGGCATCGCCGAGGCATTGTTCGCCACCGCGATCGGCCTGGTCGCGGCCATTCCCGCGGTGCTCGCCTACAACGCCATCAGCACCAACCTGCAGCGTTTCGCCGACCGGCTGAATGGCTTTGGCACGGAGTTCGGTGCCATCCTGTCCCGCCAGTCCGAGGAACGGGTTTAACGTTATGGCGATACAGATCGGAAATAACGGCAACGGGCGCGGCCGGCGGTATCGCCCGCTGGCCGAGATCAACGTCACTCCCATGGTGGACGTGATGCTGGTGCTGCTGGTGATTTTCATGATCACGGCGCCGCTGATGACCTCCAGCGTGAACGTGGACCTGCCCAAGGCCAGCGCATCGCCGATCACGCCGGACAAGGACCCGATCACCGTCAGCGTCGCGTCCGACAGCAAGATGTATCTCGGCAATGACGGGATGGACCTCGGCGACCTGGTGGCCAAGCTGCAGGCGCAGTCGCAGAACGACCCCGACCGCCGCATCTTCGTGCGCGGCGACAAGACCGTGCCGTACGGCCGCATGATCGAGGTGATGGGCACCATCAAGCAAGGCGGCTTCAACAAGGTGGCCCTGCTGGTGGAGCAGACGGACGGGGCCCCCGGCAGCAACACGACCGGAACCGCCGCGCCGACGGTTCGGCCCGTTCCGGTCCCGCTGCCTACGACGCAAGTGCCGCGCCGGCGCTGAGATGTCTCGATTCAACATCGTTTCGAGTTGATGCATCCTATGGTGAAACGCCGCGCAGTCCGCTTCGATCGATGCTAGGCAACGACCAACGTTTGGCCGCGCGCGTGTGCCGGCCCAGAACGCTGGGCTGGCTGGTTTTGCTCTCTCTGGCGCTGCACCTGACGTTCTTCCTTTGCTTGCTGATGCTTCCGCCGCCGCAGCCAACAGCAAGTGCCTCGGAGCCGTTCTCGGTGGACGTTGTTGCGGAGCCAGGGCCGGCAGCGTCGCCGGAGCCGTCCGCCCCTACGGAAGCAACCACCGCGCCGATTGCTCCCACCCCACCGGTTCAACAGGCCGAGACACCGCCAGCAACACCGGCGCTCCCGCCAGTGCCTATGCCGCCTCCGATGCCGGTGCCGGTACAGCCCCCGCCGCTCCCCGTGCCGCCACCACCCCCGCCCGTTCAGCAAGTGGAGATACCGCCGCCGCCAGTGCCAGTGCCTGTGCAGCCGCCGGAGCCTGTGCCATCGCCGTCCACACCGGATCAGGAAGCTGAGATGCCGTCACCAACGCCGCCACCACCACCGGTGCCTGTGCCGCCACCGCCCCCAATGGTGCCTGTACCGCCGCCGCCGCCCCCGCCGCCGGTGGCTCAAGCGCACCCGCTGCCAGCCGCGCGGGTCCCGCAGGCACGCCCGCCAGCGGCGCCGCGCCGCGTGGCCACGCGGTCTGCGGCCGGCCGCGCTCCGGTCAACCCGGAGGGGGCGGCTGAACCGGCGACAAACGGGCAGGAGGCCGCGAACCGCGCGAGCGCTGCGAACAACGGTGCCGCCTGGATGGGGAAGCTGAAGCAGTGGTGGGACCAGAGGTCCTTCTATCCGAAGGAGGCGTCGCAGACCAATGAGGGAGGCAACGTTAAAGTCCGCATCGTCATTGCCGCGGACGGTCAGGTCACGTCGATCGAAGTGGTGCAAGGCTCGGGGTCGAGTGTGCTCGACGCGGCGGCGTTAGCGGTGTTTCGAAATGCTCATCTTCCGCCGTTCCCGCCGGGCACGCTCGCGCAGCCGGCGGATGTCGTGGTGACGCTGCACTACCACCCGGCGGATAACGGCGGCTAATCCGACGCGCCGGTGGCCATCGGCTACGTCTTCGGGGTTGGCGTCTTCTTGTTGCCGCTCGAACCCGGGCGGGCCTGGTTGATGGCGGCCGCGGCGTTCGCGGCAACGAACGGTCCGTTCGAGAACCTCTCGCTATTGAGCCTGATCCAACCCGGCGTGCCGGATGCCCGTAGGTGGCGCCGATCTAGATACGGCTATTCTGCGTCATACGGGACGCCGCCGGTGATGGCACGTCGCGAACTTCGATCGCAGTTTCGGGTGGAGGCATCTGCGCGACAGCAGTGAGACCGCGTGACGGAGTTCGCGCAGATCGCGCCAGCACAGACATCTTCGACCGTAGCGCTCGCGGGAAAGGCCGACAGCTTCTTGAGCCAGGCTGAGGCCTTCGATGGGCTGTAGCCCTCAGGCATTAAGCTCCCGAGGTTACGGCCTTGCCGTCGCAACATTGGGGTGAGACACGGCCTGCTCTCTGGTGCAGCCCGAGCGTGTCCTACCCGACAACGCTGAGCCGCGAGCCCGGCTGCGGAGTCATCGAGGCACGCCATCCCCGGAATCGAACGATCTGCCCAAGGCCCAACGGCAATCCGATCGAGACGTCGAACCCTGCGCAAGCCGTGCGCTGGCCGGGCAGCAACCGGTGATTCCGGCGGACACCAAGAAGAAGCTCGTGGGCGACTTCAAGAACGCCGGAGGGGAGTGGCGCCCGCACGGCGATCCCGAGGAGGTCCGTGTGCATGACTTCCTGATCAAGGATCTGGGCCGGCCGGTTCCCTACGGGATCGATCATTCTAGATCCATTGGCCGCGGAGGAAGCCGAGGGCGGGCAGCGGGCGCCAGCGGCGGGGGAGGTCGGAGCGGCGGACCGGCTGCACCAGGTAGCGCGGTACCGGTTGGTCGTTGCCGCGCAGGAGGTGGACATAGGCTTTGACCTCCTGCTCCCGCCAGTCGCGGTCGGCGAGGGCGCGGGCGCGGGATGGGTAGACCTCGGCGATGCGGCGCTGCGTGCCCATCCAGGCGATCACGGCCCAAAGCGAGTCGTCACTGCCGGCCTTGGGGAAGCTTGCGAGCATTTCGGCCATTGCTGCGCTCCGTCGATCTCAAGACACAGGCTTACACGCCGGGCCAGCCGCTTACCAGATCGTCGTCACGGCATGGTTGATGCTTGCCAAGCCGTCGCCTAGGCTTGGGTCTACAGAGCCGCGGGAGACCGCCCATCGCGCTCGAGCAAGGAGCCCCACCATGGACAGTTTCGTCGACCGGTCTGCCTGGAACGAGAAGGAGGCGCGCCACGATGCCCGCATCGACCTCGCGGCGGCGCACCGGATCGCGGTCCATCAGGACTTCCATGAGGGCATCGACAACCATTTCACCCTGATGGTGCCGGGCCGCACGGGCCGGTTCTACCTGAACGCCTGGGGGCTGCACTGGTCCGAAGTGACCGCCAGCAACCTGCTCGAAGTTACCGAAGATGGCGAGGTAGCGGCCGGCGAGGGGTTCGCGGACCGGTCGGCGGTCTGCATCCATGGGCCGATCCATCGCCTGGTGCCGGGCGCCGAGTGCGTGCTGCACACCCACATGCCGTACGCCACCGCGCTGACCCAGTTGGAAAACATGCAACTGGAGATGACGGGCCAGCCGGCGCTGTACTTCCACGACAAGATCGCCTACGACTACGACTACAACGGCTTCGCGTCGGACACGGCCGAGGGCGAGCGGATGGCCGCCGTGATGGGCGACAAGCCGGTCTTGATGCTGGCCAATCACGGCGTGGTGGTCGCCGGCAAGACCGTCGCCCAAGCCTATCACCGCCTGTATTTCCTGGAGCGGGCCTGCCGCACCCAGCTGTTCTCGATGTGGACGGGGCTACGCCGCAAGGTCGTGAGCGACGCGGTCATCGCCAAGACCAAGGAGCAGGCGATGATCGGCAATCCCAACATGGTGATGACCGACGCCGAGTATCACTTTGCCGCGCTCAAGCGGATGCTGAACCGCAAGGAACCGAACTATGCCGACTAGAACGGCGATTTCCTGGAATGGCGGAGTCCGCCGATTGCCGCTGGCGTCTTGGGCACGCTCCTAGCTTCGGGTGCCTCCACCTGTCACCATGCGGGCGAACATCTCCTGCATCTGGGATGACATTTGCGGCAGTGTGTTGAACCACAGCTTCAACATGGCGTCCGGAGCGAAATGCTCCGCGGACTGTAAAGCCTGTTTCTCTAGCGTAGCCATCACGGCGGCCTGCATGGGCTTCACGTCCGGCAGGCCAAGAAACGCGCGCGCCTCATCGGGCGTGCACTCGAAGTCGACGGTCACCTTCATTTAGTTGTTCTCCGCGCGTGGTCCCGGAGCATGAAGGCTTGCGCGACTGATGTTAAGGATCAGTTGTGGTCAGCTCGCGCATGGCATGCTTCAATTTAACAATCGAGTCTCGCAGAAACGGAAAAACGTTACATAATGGGAATGCTCGGAAATATTGAGCGGGTGGATCGCCGCGGTGTCCAGGGTTGGGTGAGGGACGAAGTCGATCCCAGCTCTCCGGTCAGCCTGGTGGTGTCGGTAAACGACGAGGTCGTCTCGCGCGTGCTGGCGAACGTCTACCGCCAGGATCTGGAACAGGCCGGTCTTGGGAACGGTCGCCACGGGTTTTTGCTGAAGTTGGACGGATTGCCGCCCACCGTCACCCACACGGTACGGATCAGCCGCGAGGACGACAAAACCGAAATGCCCGGCTCGCCGGTCATCATCCCCCCGACGCTGAACTTCGACGTCGAGATGCAGGATCATCTCGCGACGATGCTCGGCGACGCCGAAACCGATGAGGAACTGACCGAGCGCGCGACGTTCCTGGCGCAACAGGCCGACCGTCTGCTGCAGATGCGGTCGGATCGGCAGAGCAACCGGCCGGACCGGACCGGGCATCGCCATTTCCGGTCCCGCTGGTCGGGCCGGGGCGCCGCGGCCGAGCCGGAGCGCCCGCCGCGGGCCTTGGTGATCGACGACACCACGCCAGACCCCGACCGGGACGCCGGGTCGCAGGCCGTGATCTCTCACATGCGATCGCTGCAGCGTCTGGGCTATGCCGTGGTCTTCGCCCCTGCGAACATGGAGGGCGGGCCGGACGTGGCCGCGATGGAGGCCATGGGCGTGGCGTGTTGCTGCGCTCCATGGTCGGCCTCGGTCGAGGAGGTGTTGCGCCGTGAAGGCGGCGGCTTCTCGCTGGTTTATCTGCATCGCGGCGGCAACGCCCGCTATCTGCCGCTGATCCGCCACCACCAGCCCCGCGCCCGCGTGGTCTACAGCGTGGCCGACCTGCACCATGTCCGGCTCGCCCGGCAGGCCGAGGTGGAGCAGCGGCCCGAACTCGCCGAGGCCAGCCAGCGCGTGCGTGCGGCTGAACTCTCCGCCGCCCGCTTCGTGGACAGCGTGATCACCCATTCGAGTTTCGAGGCGGCGCTGCTCAAGCAGGCGTTACCGGACGGCAAGATCCACGTAGTGCCGTGGTCGATCAAACCCCGCCCGACCGCGGTGCCCTGGGCGGAGCGGCGTGGCATCGCCTTCATCGGCAGCTACGGGCATCCGCCGAACCTGGATGCCGCCTGGTGGCTGATCCAGGAGGTGATGCCGTTGGTCCGTGCCGAGGACGACAGCATCGTGTGCCGCCTGGTGGGCAGCAACATGCCGGACTCGCTGAAGGCGGCGGCGTCCCCCGGCATCCAGCCGGTCGGGCGGGTCGAGAGCCTGCCGGGCTTGTTCGACCAGATCCGTCTGACGGTGGCGCCGCTGGCGTTCGGGGCCGGGGTGAAGGGTAAGGTGCTGGACAGCTATGCGGCCGGCGTGCCGTGCGCCTGCACTCCGATCGCGGCCGAAGGGCTGGACTTGCCGGAGACGCTGCTCGGCACGGTCACGCCCGATGCGGCCGGCCTGGCCAAGATGATCCTGCGGCTCCACAACGACGAGGCCTTCAACCAGGCCTGCAGCACCGCCGGGCTGGCCTATGTCGCGGACGTGTTGTCGGAAGCCCGGCTCGACGCGCTGATGCGGGCTGCCCTCGGCCTGCGCGCGCCGTAGCTTCCTTCTCCCCAGCGGGAAGGGAGAAGTCATTTGCAATCGGCGGGCAACCGTTCTAGCGCAGATGGCAAGGCGGTTGCACGCCATGCTATCGGGGGAACGACCGGGTGAGTGCGTTCGCGTCCTTGGCTCCGCTGTTGGCGCCCCGGTCGGTGGCCGTGGTGGGCGCGTCCGCAGACCCGACCCGCATCGGTGGCCGGCCGATCGCCTATATGAAGGCGCGCGGATTTGCCGGGCCGATCCTGCCGGTGAACCCGAACCGCACCGAAATCCAGGGCCTACCCGCCTATCCCGACATCGCCAGCCTGCCCGAGGTGCCGGACGCCGCCATCGTGGCCGTTCCGGCGGCGCAGGTCGTGGAGACGGTCGCCGCCCTCGGTGACCGGGGGGTGAAGGCGGCCATCGTGTTCTCCGCCGGGTTTGCGGAGACGGGGCCGGCCGGGGCGGCGCTGCAGGCCAGCCTGGTCGAGACCGCCCGGGCCCGGGGCATGCGGCTGATCGGCCCCAACTCCCTCGGTTTGTTCAACGACCGGATCGGGTTCTACGGCATCTTCTCCGCCTCGCTCGAAACCGGGTATCCGCCGCCGGGCCGCATCGGCATCGTCAGCCAGTCCGGCGCCTATGGCACCCACGTGTTCACCATCGCCCGGCAGCGCCGCATCGGCACGCCGATCGTCGTCGCCACCGGCAACGAGGCCGACGTCGCGGTCGGTGATGTGCTCGGCTGGATGGTGCAGGACGAAGGCACCGACGTGATCGCCGTCTACGCGGAGGGCATTCGCGGCGGCGCCGGTTTCATCGCCGCGTTGGAGGCGGCGCGGGCGGCCCGCAAGCCGGTGATCATGATGAAGGTGGGCAGTTCCAGGCTGGGCGAGGCCTCCGCGCGGTCCCATACCGCCGCCATCGCCGGGGACGATGCAGTGACCTCCGCCGTGCTGGCCGAGTTCGGCGCAATCCGGGCGCGCACGACCGAGGAGATGCTGGATTTCGCCCAACTCGCGACGCGAAGGATCTACCCGGTCGGCAACACGCTGGGCATGGTCACGGTGAGTGGCGGCGCCGGCGTGCTGGTGAGCGATGCGGCCGAGACTTTGGGCCTGCCGATGCCGCCCATGCCGCAGGCCAGCCAGGCGCGTTTGCTGGAGATGCTGCCGTTCGCCGCGCCGCACAACCCGGTGGATTGCACGGCGCAGGCGCTGAACGACCTGACGCTGGTCGGCCGCTTCACCGATGCGATGGTGGAGGAAGGCGGCTATCGCTCGGTGCTCGCCTTCTTCAGCCAGACCGGCGGCGCGGCCTCCATCGCGCCCAAGTTGCGGGCCGAGCTGAAGGGCGTGCAGCAGCGCCACCCAGACCGGCTGTACGTGCTGTCGGTGCTGGCGTCGCCCGCGCTGGTGGACGGCTACGAGGCGGATGGCTGGAGCGTGTTCGAGGACCCGACACGCGCGGTGAACGCGATCAGTGCCATGGGCAGGCTGGGCGACGCTTTCGCCCGCGGTCCGGGAGCGCGCCCGGCCCCTACCGGTCCAGTTGCGCTGCCGGCCCAGTCGCCGGACGAAGCGGGGGCCAAGCGGCTGTTGGCCGAGGCCGGGATCGTCAGCGCGCCGGAACGCGCCTGCGCGGACGCCGAGGCGGCGGTGCAAGCCGCCGAGGCAATCGGTTATCCGGTGGTGCTGAAGATCCTGTCGCCCGACATCGTCCACAAATCGGACATCGGCGGCGTGCTGCTGGATGTGACCGGCCCGGCGGCTGTGCGGGACGGCTTTGCCACCCTGCTGTCCCGCGCCGCCGAACGAGCGCCGGATGCGCGGATCCTGGGCGTGCTGGTCGCCAAGCAGTTGCAAGGCGGTGTCGAGTGCATCCTCGGCATCCACCAGGACCCGGTGTTCGGCCCCGTCGCGATGGTGGGGCTGGGTGGCATCTTCGTCGAAGTGCTGCGCGACGTGGCACTACGCCGCTGCCCGTTCGGTCCCGACGTGGCGGAGGCGATGATTGTTGGTTTACGCGGTGCCCCGCTGCTGCGCGGCATTCGGGGCCAGCCGGCGGCCGATATCGGGGCGCTGGCCCAGATGCTGTCGCGCCTGTCCGTCTTTGCCCATGCCGCCGGGCCGGCCCTGCGGGCGGTCGACCTGAACCCGGTGTTGGCGATGCCGGACGGCGCGTTTGCGGTGGATGCAGTGGTGGAGATCGATGGCTGACCCCGAAGACCTGCGGCTGATCCGCGACAGCGCCGCCGCCATTGCCCCGAGGAGCGACGTCCGCCGCGTGCGGGCCCTGCGGACCAGCGAGCTCGGCTACGACCCGGCGGTGCTGCGCGAGATGGGCGAGATGGGCTGGATCGGCCTGCGTGTCCCGGAGGCCGCCGGTGGCGCCGGGATGGGCATGGCCGAGTTCTGCGTCGTGGCCGAGGAGTTGGGCGCGGCGCTCGCCCCGGAGCCCCTGATCGCAGCCGCGCTGTCCGCCCGACTGCGCCCCGAGCCGGCGGTGCTGACGGGCGAGATTTTCGTACCGCTCGCCTGGCAGGAACGCCCCGACGCGCTGAGCGCCCCGCCCGAGACGGTGTTCGAAGCCGGCCGCGTGACCGGCCGCAAGCTGTTCGTGCCAGCACCTGTGGGGGCCAGCGCGTTCCTCGTCACCACGCAGTCGGGGCTCGCCTTGGTCGATCGGGACGCCCCGGGCGTGACGCTGGACGTCGCCCGGCTGCAGGATGGCGGCCAGGTCGCCACCGTCGGGTTCGATGGCGCGCCCGGCACGGCCGTGGCGGGCGCGCCGGTGGATGCGCTGGAAGACGCGACCCTTGGCACCGCCGCGATGCTGCTCGGCGCGATGGAGCAGGCGTTCACCCTCACGCTCGACTTCCTCCGCACCCGCCAGCAATTCGGCAAGCCGATCGGCAGCTTCCAGGCCCTGCAGCACAAGGCGGCCGACCTGAAGCTGCAGCTGGAGCTCACCCGCGCCAGCGTTGCGGCTGCGGCAGCCACCCTCGATGCCGGCGCGTCGCTGCCGGTGCGGCAGGCTGCCGTGTCCCGTGCGAAGGCCCGGGCCGCGACGGCGGGCATGCTTGTCACACGCCAGGCAGTGCAGCTGCATGGCGGTGTGGGCTACACGGACGAGTATGACGTCGGGCTGTACCTGCGGCGCGCGATGGTGCTGAGCAACCAGTACGGCTCGGCGGCGGCGCACCGGGCCCGGTTTGCCCGGCTGATGCCGGATGACGAGGATTAAGGGAGTGAGCGGACCATGCTGAACGGCAAAGTGGCGATCGTGACCGGGGCCGGTGGCGGAATCGGCCGGGAGATCGCAGTGGCGATGGCGCTCGCCGGCGCCGACGTGGTGATCAACGACGTCGGAGCCTCGCTGACCGGCGAAGGCCTGTCCGCCTCGCCGGCCGAGCAGACCAAGCAGATCATCGAGCAGCGTGGTGGACGGGCGGCGATCAACACCGACAGCGTCGCCGAATGGGACTCGGCGCAGAAGATCGTGCAGACCGCCATGGACGCGTTCGGCCGGGTGGACATCGTGGTCAACAACGCCGGCATCCTGCGCGACGTGATCTTCCACAAGATGTCGCCGAAGGACTGGCTGGACGTGATCGGCGTGCACCTCAACGGCTCGTTCTTCGTCAGCCGCGCCGCCGCCGATCAGTTCCGTGCGCAGCAATCCGGCGCCTATGTGCACATGACCAGCACGTCGGGGCTGGTGGGCAATTTCGGCCAGGCAAACTACTCGGCGGCCAAGCTGGGGATCACCGCGCTGTCCAAGTCGATCGCGCTGGACATGCAGCGCTACAACGTGCGCTCCAACTGCATCGCGCCGTTCGCGTGGAGCCGCATGACCAGTTCCATCCCGGCCGAGACGCCGGAGCAGCAGGCGCGGGTCGCCAAGCTGCAGCAGATGACGCCGGACAAGAACGCACCGATGGCCGTGTTCCTGGCGTCGGACGCGGCCAGCGCCTTCACCGGCCAGGTGTTCGCCACGCGCTACAACGAGATCATGCTGATGAGCCAAAGCCGCCCCTTGCGCTCCGTGCATCGCGGCGAAGGCTGGACGCCCGAACTGATCGCGGAGCACGGTGCCCCGGCGTTGAAGGCAAGCCTGGTGCCGCTTGACCGCAGCCAAGACGTATTCAGCTGGGACCCCGTGTAACATCCTTCTCCCTCTCCCCTTGAGGGAGAGGGCGGAACTGCCAAAGGTTCCGCGGGCTCGCTTAGCCCGTGGAATGGCAGTGGAGGGCGGGGTGAGGGGTAGCACGCGAAGGACGATGCCAATGGACCAGCAACTAACCACCCGAGACGACCACGCCGAGATCCGTGAGGAGGTGCGCAAGCTGTGCGCCCGCTTCCCCGGCGAATACTGGCGCAAGCTGGACGAGGTGCGCGGCTACCCGACCGAGTTCGTCAACGCGCTGACCGAAGCCGGCTACCTGTCCGTGCTGATCCCCGAGGAATACGGCGGCTCCGGCCTCGGCATCACTGCCGCGGCGGCGATCCTGGAAACGATCCAAGCCGAGGGCTGCAACGGCGCCGCCTGCCACGCGCAGATGTACATCATGGGCACCATCCTGCGGCACGGCTCGGCCGAGCAGAAGCAGCAATACCTGCCCAAGATCGCCACCGGCGAACTGCGCCTGCAGGCGTTCGGCGTGACCGAGCCGACCAGCGGGACCGACACCACCAGCCTGCGCACGTTCGCCAAGCGCGAAGGCGATACCTACGTCGTGAACGGCCAGAAGGTGTGGACCAGCCGCTCCGAGCATTCGGACCTGATGCTGCTACTCGCCCGCACCACGCCGCGCGATCAGGTGGGCAAAAAGACCGAGGGGCTTAGCACCTTCATCGTAGACATGAAGAACACGCCCGGCCTGACCATCCGCCCGATCCGCACCATGATGAACCACAATTCGTGCGAGGTGTTCTTCGACAACATGCCCGTCCCCGCCGCCAACCTGGTGGGCGAGGAGGGGCGCGGCTTTCGCTACATCCTGGACGGCATGAACGCCGAGCGGCTGCTGATCGCGGCCGAATGCATCGGCGACGCCAAGTGGTTTACCGCCAAATCCACTGCCTACGCCAACGAGCGCCGCGTGTTCGGCCGTGCGATCGGCCAGAACCAGGGCGTCGCCTTCCCGATCGCGCGCGCCTACGCCCAAATGCGCGCCGCCGAACTGCTGGTGCGCGAGGGGCTGGAGCGGTTCGAGGCCGGGCTTGCGTGCGGCGAGCAGGCCAACATGGCTAAGATGCTGGCCGCGGAGGCGAGCTGGGCCGCCGGCGAGGCGTGCATCCAGACCCATGGCGGCTATGGGTTCGCGGAGGAATACGACATCGAACGCAAGTTCCGCGAGACCCGGCTGTATCAGGTGGCCCCTATTAGTACAAACCTAATCCTGTCCTATGTCGCCGAGCACGTGCTCGGCCTACCCCGTTCGTATTAGTCATGCACACGTCGTTCCGTCGGGTGGGCTGCTTGCGGCCCACCTTCTGTTTTGCCCCGGTGGGCTGCGAGCAGCCCACCCTACGGCGCCTGTACTGATGGGCGCGCTCGATGGGGTGCTGGTCGTCTCGCTGGAGCAGGCGGTGGCGGCGCCGTATTGCTCCAGCAGGCTCGCCGATGCCGGCGCGCGGGTGATCAAGATCGAACGCGCGGAGGGCGATTTCGCGCGCGGCTACGACGCGTCGGTGAACGGCATGGCGAGCTACTTCGTGTGGCTCAACCGCGGCAAGCAGAGCCTGGTTGCCGATATCAAACAGCCGGACGACGCCGCGCTGCTGCACCGTATCCTCGCCCAAGCCGACGTGTTCATCCAGAACCTGGCACCGGGTGCCGCCGGCCGCGCGGGGTTCGGGTCCGACGAACTGCGTGCGGCCCACGAGCGGCTGATCACCGTCGACATCAGCGGCTACGGCGAAGGCAATTCCTACGCCGACATGAAGGCTTACGACCTGTTGGTGCAGGCGGAGAGCGGGCTGGCGTCGATCACCGGGCACCCCGCCGGGCCGGGCCGGGTCGGCGTGTCCGTCTGCGACATCGCCTGCGGCATGGCGGCCCACGCCGGCGTGCTGGAGGCGCTGATCGAGCGCGGGCGCACCGGGCGGGGCAAGGGGCTGAAGGTCAGCCTGTTCGACGGCATGGCAGACTGGATGAACGTGCCACTGCTATACTTCGAAGGCATGGGCCACGCACCGGCCCGGGTCGGCTTGGCGCATCCCACCATCACGCCGTATGGCGCGTTCCAAACGCAGGATGGGGCCTCGATCCTGATCTCGATCCAAAACGAGCGGGAGTGGCAGGCTTTCTGCACACATGTCCTGCGCGAGCCCGGTCTGTCGCAGATGCCCGGGTTCGAGACCAACACGGCTCGGACGGCCAACCGCCCGGCGGTGGACGGCCATGTCGCCACCGTCTTCGCCGGTTTGACGCGGGAAGCGGCGGCGCAGCGCCTTCGCGCAGGGGGCACCGCATTCGGCTTCGTCAACGATTTGAAGGGCCTGGCGAGCCACCCGGCACTACGCCGGGTCGTGGTGCAGACCCCAGCCGGCCCGGCCTCGGTGGTGGCCCCGCCGGTAATCGAAAGCGGTGGGCAGCCGGAGCTTGGTCCGGTGCCGGCGATCGGCGAGCACTCGGCAAGGATTCGTACTGAATTTCCTGATTAGCAATCAATATACTGACATACGTTATAAATCATAGTCTGACACAAACTTACAAAACCAAGACGTTGCAAAAACGGTCTTTGCTGGCATATCAGCGGCGCTGCGGCTGTTACCCTAGATAGCTGCTTCCAATATTCGGCGCGTCGATTCAGGGTAGGTCAGCGATGAACGACATGAGTACTTTGGTACGCACTCCGCAGGACGACAAAATCCATGTCGTATTGCAAAGTCTATATCATTCCATCGATTGTCGGTGGACTAGCCTATATTTCCCGAGCAATGGCGGTTGGGCTTCCGTAGCCTCTTTCGGGGCCATGGACGGCATCGCTGCATCAGTCCGCACACACCTACTCGGCGCTCAAAGCCTGGCACTCGGTCGCGACAGCCTCGTTATGATCGAGCTCCCGGCCGGGGATGCCGTCGAGACCGTCGCCGAGGCGGCTCGCTTCATCGCAATTGCGCCCTTGTATGGCGTTTCGGATACGCCCGAGGGTCTGCTCGTGGTGGCCGACCACGGCCCGCGGCCGGCGCTGAGCGCAGCCAAGCAGTTCGTCGTCAAGGCCCATGCCGCCATGCTCGCAGACCTGATTGCAATGCCGGTTTTCGGCGGAAACGGTGCCATGAGCACCGAAGCAGCACCCGCTTTCGCCGAGCGAGCCGGTGGGCAGGCGCAGATCGAACGGCTCCGCCTGCTGGAATCTGTCGTCGTGAACGGGAACGATGCCGTTCTGATCACGGAAGCCGAGCCGATCGATGCGCCCGGGCCGCGCATTCTGTATTGCAACGCGGCGTTCACCAGGGTGACCGGCTACACCGAGGCCGAGATCATCGGCAAGAGCCCGCGCATCCTGCAGACCAATCGTACCGATCGTACCGCGCTGGACAAGCTGCGTGCGGCCCTGGTGGCGTGGGAGCCGATCGAGCTCGAGCTGCTCAACCGCCGCAAGGACGGCACCGAGTTCTGGGTCGAGATCAGCATCGTGCCGGTCGCGAACGAGGTGGGATGGTATACGCACTGGGTGTCCGTTCAGCGGGACATCACGGATCGCAAGGAGGCGCAGGAGATCGCGGAATATGCGCGGCGCATTGCGGCCGAAAACCTGCTGCTTGCGGCCAAGGTCACCAAGAGCGAAGAGGCCGAGAAGGAGCTTATGGAAGCCCACCGGATCGCGCGGATGGGAATGTGGCGGCTGGCCGCCGACCGGAAGACGATGCTCTGGTCGAGCGACGTGCATGCCATGTTCGGTTTGCCGAAACGTGATCAGCCGCCGACCGTTGCCGAAATGATGGCCGTGATCCGGCCCAGGGACCGCGACAGCGTTCAGGCTGGCCTGCAGGCCGTGTTCGACCGGCGCGAACCGCGGCAGATCGAATTCGCCATCCCGATCGGGACGCATGACGTACGGTATTGCCGGATCGAGGCGCGCCCGGTGCTGGGGGCGGACGGGACGCTCGACGGCGCATTCGGGTTTTGCCAGGACATCACGCAACACAAGAAAGCCGAGCAGGCGCTGCTTCGCTCGGAGCGGCTGAAGACGCTCGGTCAGCTGACGGGTGGCATCGCGCATGACTTCAACAACCTGCTGACGGTCACGACGCTCAACATCGAGGAAGCGATCATCGAGCTCGACCCCGGCCATTCGGCGCATGAGCTGCTCAAGCCTGCGCTGATCGCCGCCGAGCGTGCGGCGGAGCTGACGTCCTCGCTGCTGTCCTATGCGCTGCAGGCGCAGTTGCGGCCGAAATACATCGATATTGCCAAGATGCTGGGGGAATTGTCGACCCTGCTCGGCCGGACGCTGGGGGAACAGCACAGCGTCCAGATCCGTCCGGGGTCTTTGACCGACGAGTTGCACGCCGATCCCGCGCAACTCGAGAACGCCCTGATGAACCTCGCCATCAATGCCCGCGATGCGATGCCGGACGGTGGCAAGATCACGATCAGCGCAAACCGGCGCGAGATCACTCCCGGCATCGTCTGCCAGGATGGCGAGATCGCGAAAGGCGAGTACGCCGTGCTTGAGGTGTCCGACGAGGGGACCGGCATGTCGCCGGAACTGCTGACCCGTGTCTTCGAGCCGTTTTTCACGACGAAGGCGCCCCATCGCGGCAGCGGGCTCGGGCTGAGCATGGTGTATGGCTTCGCGCGCCAGTCGGGCGGCTATGTCGGGATCGAAAGCGCATTAGGGCACGGAACGACGGTATCGCTGTACTTCCCCCTGAAAGCCGCCGTCCCTCTCGGCACCGACACGGTCCCGCTCAAGAGCCAGTGGCAGGCGGACGGGTTGCGGGTGCTGGTGGTTGAAGACCAGCTGCCGGTGCTCAAGGCCGTGACCCGAATGCTGCAACAGTTCGGCTGTGTCGTGGAGCCGGTCGAGACGGCGGGGGCGGCCTTGGCGGCGCTCGGCCAGCACCCCGCGTTCGACCTGCTGTTCAGTGATATCGTGCTGCCACCCCCGATGAGCGGCACTGACCTGGCCGCGGAGGCCAAGCGCCTCTCGCCCGGGCTTCGCGTGTTGCTCACGTCCGGCTTCGCGGAGAATGGCCAGGGCACCGCGGGCGAGTCGTGGTGCGACGAGTTCCTGAGCAAGCCGTACGGCCGCGAGAAGCTTCGTTCGCTGCTCAGCCGGATGTTCTCGTAAGCCGCGGGGCAGCGTTCGCGGCCGGGGCGGCAATTCCTGCCGGGTCACTTCTGCCGTGTCGGGGTGGAAAATGGCCCGGTTCCTGGGAGTTGGCTGTGGCACGACGCTGGCAAAGGGGAGTTCGGAACCCCTGGAGGCCATCATGAGCGGAAGTATCAGTTCGACGCAGTCGGCTACGCCGGTCGCCCATCACCACCACCACAAGCCGGCGGCTGCTACATCGTCGCAGACCGATCCGCTGAGCGCGAGCACGACCGGTGCATCGACATCGTCGGCCAGCACGGCGTCGGCAAGCCAGGCCGCCCCAGCCGGTGCGGGCCTGCAGAAGTTTGCGTCGGAACTGCAATCCATCCTGCTGAACGCGCAGTCCGGCCAGTCATCCGGCACCGCCACCACGGCGAGCGCCTCCGCCACGTCGACCAACCCGCTGGGCGCCACCGACCCGACGACCTCGGCTCAGTCCAGCCCGATCAGCAACCTGGCAAGCCGGTTGCAGCAGTTGCTAGCCAACTCGTCCCAGTCGGCGGATGGCTCCGCGGCAACTCCATCCGCCGCTGCCTCCACGGCCTCTGCGAGCACGGCGGCGCCGACAAGCCTGCAATCGGTGCTGGATCAGTTGCAGCAAACCCTGCAGCAGACGCTGGCCAATTACGGCGGCACGGCAGCGACCGTGGCGGCGGCCAGCATCACCGCCTAACCCTGGCGCTGGCGCAACAAGGGATCTCCGGCCAGGATGGCGGAAAAGGAGCTCCCCAGCATGGCCAAGCCGATCCTGCTCGTTACCCGCCGTTTGCCACCTGCCGTCGAAGCTCGCGCGACGCAGAGTTACGACGCCCGACTGAACGCCGACGACACGCCCCGCAGCGGAGCCGATGTCGTGCGGCTGGCGGATGGTGCCACGGCCGTGCTGTGCTGCCCCGCGGAGAAACTGGATGCCGCGACCATCGCGGCGCTGCCGGATACCGTCCGGGTGATCGGCACGTTCAGCGTCGGTTACGACCACATCGACGTCGCCGCCGCCCGCGCCCGCGGCATTGCCGTGGTGAACACGCCCGACGTGCTGTCCGTCGCCACGGCGGAGTGCGCGCTGCTGCTGTTGCTCGCCGCGGCACGCCGGGCGGGCGAGGGCGAGCGCCTGGTCCGGAGCGGCCAGTGGACAGGGTGGGCGCCGACGCAACTGCTCGGCACGGGGGTTGTCGGCCGCACGCTCGGCATTTTCGGCATGGGCCGGATCGGGCGCGAACTGGCCAAGCTGGCGCAGGGGCTGGCGATGATCGTGCACTACCGCGACGTCGCGCGCTTGCCGCCGGAGCTGGAGCGCGGCGCGATCTACCACGATGACGACGACAGCTTCCTCGCCGTCTGCGACTTGCTGTCGCTGAACGCACCGGGCGGGGAGGGCACCAAGCACTGGCTCAATGCCGAGCGGATCGCCAAGCTGCCGCATGGGGCCGTCGTGGCCAATGCTGGCCGAGGCATTTTGGTCGACGACGCGGCGATGATCGCGGCGCTTCGGAGCGGACGGATCGCGGCTTATGGAGCCGACGTGTTCGAGGGCGAGCCGGCCCTCAATCCCGAGTATCTCACCTGCGACAATGCGGTTCTGCTGCCGCATCTTGGCAGCGCCACCTCCGTCACCCGCGACGCGATGGGCGCGATGGTGCTGGACGGGATCGACGCCGTGTTGGCCGGACGCGAGCCGGCAAACTTGGTGCGGTGACACCATCACCATGCCAAGGCTTGACCTTGGTATCCACGCGATTGGGCTGGTGACGTCAGACGAGATTTGACACGACCGCATGCACACGGCGGGGCCGGTGTCTGCGGGACGCCGTGGATGCCAGCGGTCAAGCCCTGGCACGACGGTGTTCAAGCGGGCTTGAAGCGGAACAGTTGGCTCTGCTGCACCCCGGGGCCCTGCCACGCTTTCATCTGCGGAATGTGCGAGGCGGTGACGTAGATCGACCCGTCCGCACCCTCCGCCATGCTGTCCGGCCAGAATAGCCGTTTGTCCTGCACCGCGACGCTGAAGGTCTTGTCCGGCATCATCCGCTTGACCGAGTTGTCGGCGCAAGACGTGCAATACAGCGTGCCGCTTTTCGCCATCCAGTAGCCGTCGGCCAGGAAGGTGCGGGTGTAGGTCTCGACGGCACTGCCCAGTTGGTCCGCCGTCACCTGCGGGTCGAACAGGGCCTTCACCGGGGCACGGTACATCGTCGTGCCCGTGGTTGCCTGCCAGAACACGTTCTCCCCCTGGTTGTCGAGCGCGATTCCGTCGGCCGAGAACTGGGCCGTCTCACCGTCCAGGCGCTTCAACGGCTTGCCGTCCACGGTCACCACCATGCCCTTCTCGAACTGCGTGCTGGGATGGCCGTCCAGCACCCGGCGCATCTGGCCGGACTGCACGTCGAAGGTGATGAGGCAACCGGGCTGGCCGGAATTGGTCAGGACAGCGCGCTGCCCGTCCGGCGTGAAGCGGATGTCGTTCAGGTAGCTGCCCTGCGGCGCGATGCTGGGATCGACGGCGTAGACACGGCTCACCTGGTTGGTCTTGAGGTCGATGCACACCAGCTTCGGCCCGCCCGTCACCTCGAAGCTCAGCCCAGGGGCCGCCGGGTCGAGCACCCACAGATTGCCTTGCGGGTCGCAGGTGACGCTCTGCACGCAGACGAAGCGCTGGGCGGGATTGGCCGGGGCAGCGTCGCGGAAGGCGTTCCAGTCGGCATTCGGATAGGGGGTGAGCGCGCCGCCATGGCCCACCTCGGTCACCGACATCGCGACGTCCTCCTCCCAACGGGGGAAGTTCACGAAGATGCGGCCGGTGGGGGAGACGGCGACGCCGGTGACCTGGCGGGGCTGGCTGAACGTGGCGACCAGCTCGAGCTTAGCCGCCGGTGCGGCCTGGGCCACCATCGAGGGCAGCGCCAAGACGGCGGCGCCGGCACCGAGCAGCGTGCGGCGGGGAAGGGCAGGGTGTTGCATTGCGGTTTCCTGAGCGAGACCGAAGCAACACGAGCGCCCCAATGCAGTTTCCCGGCGCAAACCCGGCTTGTCCCGTGGTCACGCAATCGACATCATCGCCGCTGCATTCGCAGGGGATCAGCATGGACGTGGCGCTAGCATCGAGGCCGCGGGCCAGCCGACTGCATACCGCTATCGCCGCCAATATCGGGGCGGCGCTCGAGTGGTACGACCTGGTGCTGTATGCCCTGTTCGCGGTGGTGCTGGGGCGGCAGTTCTTCCCGTCCAGCGACCCGGCGGTGTCGACGCTGCTCAGCCTCGGCACCTTCGCCATCGCGTGGCTGGTGCGGCCGCTGGGGGCGATCTTCATCGGCGCCTATTCCGACCGGGTGGGGCGCAAGCCGGGGCTGACGTTGTCCGCGGCACTGATGACGTTCGGCACGCTGGTGATCGCGGTTCTGCCCAACTACGCCACGATCGGGCTCGCGGCGCCGATTCTGCTGGTCGTGGCCCGCATGGTGCAGGGCTTCTCGGCCGGCGGCGAGTTCGGCAGCGCCACCGCCCTGCTGGCCGAGCAGGACCCGGCGCGCCGCGGCTTCTACGCCAGCCTGCAATGGGCCGCGTCGGGGTTCGCCGTGTTCCTCGCCTCGCTGTTCGCCTACGCCGTGAATGCCGCGCTGACTGCTGACCAGGTGGCGAGTTGGGGCTGGCGCGTGCCGTTCCTGTTCGGCCTGCTGATCGGCCCGGCGGCGGTCTACATCCGCAGCCGCCTCGACGAACCGGAGGAGTTCCTGCGCGCCGACCATACCGACACCCCGCTGCAGGAAGCTGCCTCCCTGGACAAGCTGCGGATCGTGGTGGGGGCCGGGATCGTGGCGGCCGGGGCCTGCGGCAGCTACCTGAACACGTACATGCCGACGTTTGCCTTCACCAAGCTCGGCCTGCCCGCCTCCACTGCGCTGCTCGGCACGATTGCGGCCGGGGTGGTGAATACGCTGCTGCCGCCGGTGTTCGGCGCGTTGTCGGACAAGGTGGGACGAATCCGGGTGATGGCGGTCGCGGGAGTGGTTGGCCTGGTGATGATCTACCCGCTGTTCCGTTGGCTGGTGGCGTCACCTTCGGTTGCCACCCTGGTCAGCATCCAGGCGCTGATCGCGCTGGTTTTCTACTGCGGCTACTATGCGACGGTTCCGGCAGCCCTGGCCGACCTGTTCCTGACCCGGCGGCGCACCACCGGTGTTTCCATCAGCTACGTGCTAGCGCAGACGCTCTTTGGCGGCGTGACCCCGCTGGTCGTGGGCGCGATCGTGGCGGCAACCGGGGACCCGACGAGCCCGGGCTTGTATCTGTGCGCCGTGATGCTGCTGAGCCTGCTCTGTCTCGTCGCGGCAAGGCGCTTGGGTGTGCGCTGAAGTCTGAACGACGCGCGAGGTCAGCGCCCCGTAGCGCTTGGGCTCTTGACCCGTTCCGTCCCGACACAGCGGAAGTAGGTCGTCCGGACCGTCTCGTTGGTATGACCGAGTGCGGCAAGTTCTTGGCACACCTTGGTCTCGAAGATGACGGTGGCAATCTCCTCCTTGCTCACCGGCTGCTTGCCTCCGCCGGCCGGTCCACCGCTGATCAGCTTCTGCGGAATATTCGGGTAGATGTCTCTCAGAACGAACTCCTGGTAGGCGTGATACATCTCGTGGATCAGTCCCACGGCCGGTGACTGCCATCCGGTATCCGTAACCTTGAGGGAACTCAGCGGGTCCCAGGCGATGTATCCGGCGCCAGCGTATGCATGGGCATAGGCGTCGTCGTCGGTCAGATTGCACTCGATGAGGATCTTGTTCGGCAATGCGTCCAGCCTGTCGTAGACGAGCTTTGCCGTGTCCGACTGTGTGACATAGCTGATAGCGGCGGCGAAATACTTGCCCGCTTGGTCGTGGCTGAGCTTGTTGGGTGGCGCGCCGCTGCCCCTCACGTTGAAAGCCATCCGACCCCTCCCTCTTGCTGAGGCTCGACATTGTTGGACCGCGACATGTTACCAGACCGGATCGTTCCGGACAACCGTCGGCGTCCGAACTCGGTCAGCCGCGCTTGGGCTGGAACTGCCCCTAGTGCCCTCCGTCGGCTTCACCTGTAGAAGTGGAAGGACCAAATCGCCGGCGTGGTATAAGGCCGGTCACAGATCGAGGTCGCCGTCATGTCTGTCGAGAGAAGACCTGCTTCGCGCCGGGTCATGCGCGCTGCGTTAGCCGGGGTGGCGATCCTGCTCGTCATCGCGGGACTGGAGTTGTTCGTGTTCGGCACGCCCGCCCCGGTGCAGCAGGCCGCGGTGATAGGCGGCCCGTTTACGCTCACGGATGGCAACGGGCAGACGGTCACTGACCAGACCTATCGTGGCAAATACATGCTGGTGTATTTCGGTTACACCTTCTGCCCCGACGTCTGTCCCACGACGCTGAACGACGTGGCCCAGGCGATGGATAAGCTAGGCCCCCAAGCCGACGCGATCGACCCTCTGTTCATCACGGTCGACCCGGCCCGCGACACCGCCGACGTCGTCAAGCAATACGCCGCAGCTTTCAGCCCGCGGCTGCAGGGCCTAACCGGAACCCCGGCCCAGATCGCGACGGTGGCCCACGAATACCGGGTCTACTACGCCCAGCATAAGACCGGTCCCAATCCCGGCGATTACACGATGGATCACAGTTCCATCCTGTATTTGATGAACCCGGCCGGGCAGTTCATCGGGATTATTCGCGCGGACGAGGGCGCCGACAAAATGGCCGCAGACATCAAGAGCTACTTGTCACAGGCCTGAGACGTCAACCCGAGCCAAATGCCTTGCGAAGCAGGCCGATCCGCGGGGGCGCGTAGCTGCCGATATTACTGGCGCGAGACCACGGCCAGTTCCACGGCAGCCGGCTTCATCGGCGAGACGGTATTCGCCGGCGTGCCGCTTCCCACGCGAAGCAGCGTTGCCAGGAACGTGCGGCCCCACAGCATCGGCGTCGCCCCGTCTATGGCACGCCAGCAGGCCTGCCACCGCTCCTGCCGCTCGGCGAGCGGCATGCGGAGCGAATTGTCCAAGGCATCCGCCATCTCGTCGGGATCGTGCGGATTGATGATGATGGCCGAACTGAGTTGGCGGGCAGCGCCGGCAAAACGAGACAGGATTAGGACACCCGGATCCTGCGGGTTCTGGGCCGCGATGAACTCCTTCGCGACCAAGTTCATGCCATCCCGAAGCGGCGTCACCAACCCAACCCGAGCCTCACGCATGTAGCCCGCCATCGTCGCGCGGGCACCGGCGCGCGCGACGATGCGCAGTGGCGTCCAGTCCGCCTCGCTCCACTCGCTGTTGATGGCGCCGGCCTCGCGATCGACGCCTTCGCGCAACGTGCGATACGCAACGACGTCTTTGCGGCTCTCGGCGGCGATCTGCAGCATCGTGACCCGGCGGCGCCAATCGGGACGGGTTTCGAGCAGGCGGCGGTAGCCGGCGAGCCGCTGGATCAGGCCCTTGGTCGGGTCGAGGCGGTCTACGCCCAACACCAGCTTCTGGCCCTGCAGGCTGCGTCGCAGGCGTTCCGTGGGGGCCGCGCGCCAGGCGTGTTCGGCCGTCGCCGCAAACTCGCGGGCCTCAATCTCGACCGGGAACGCTCCCAGGCGCACCCTGCGCCCGTCCACGTGCAGCCAGCCGCCGGTCAGCCGGGTCGCTCCGGCCAGACGGTGGGCGGCGTCGGCGAAATTCTCGACGTCATTCTGGGTCTGGAAGCCGATCAAGTCCGCCGACACTAGGTCGCGAATGAGTGCACCAGCCTCCGGCACGCTCGCCAGCATGTCGGCAGACGGGAACGGGATGTGGAGGAAGAAGCCGATCGGGGCGGTGACGCCGCGCGCGCGAAGCATCGCTGGCATCGCCATCAAATGGTAGTCGTGGATCCAGATCATGTCGTTCGGCCGCAGCAGCGGGGTCAGCGCACCCGCCATTCGCTCGTTCACCGAACGATACACCTGGGCGTTGCGCCGATCGAACGTCATCAGTTCAGGCATCGAGTGAAGCAGCGGCCATAACGTGCTGTTCGAGAACTCGTTATAGTAACGCTCGTGCTCGGTCTTCGTCAGATCGATGGTGGCGTATTGCACCCCACCGTCGACGCTAGATTTCAACGTGTGCTCGTTGGAGACGTTGCCGCTCCACCCAAACCACAACCCGCCGCGTTGGCCCATCAGCCCGGCCAACGCCACGGCGAGGCCACCTGCCTGAGTTCCACTGCCCGGCGTCGGGACCCGGTTAGAGACGACGACGAGACGGTTCATCGAACCTCCAACAGCGCCACCGGGAATGTGGCCAGAATTTCAGATAGTGGCAAGCGTCCCATCATTTCCTTGCCCTCGCCTTCGCCCTTCTGCGCCGTCATTACGTCCACAGTACGGCGGCCTATGAAGTTACGTGGTGTCACAATAAAGGTTCCAGACCAAACCGCCGGGTCGGCGACCGGAATCGATCCGATGCCGGGAAGGTGACCGGGCAGGCGGGTCACCACCGTAATTGATGCCCGGCCTTCATGTACCCGCGCAAACGCGACGACGTTGTCGGCCCGTTCGCCGTCCACCCGCAACGGGACGTAGCTGCCCTCGGTGAACAGGCGGCCAGAGTCGGCTCGGAACCGCATGGCTCGCGCGAGCATGGCCTGTTTCACCCGGCCGTCTTTCCAATCCTGCAGCAAGTCGGCCGGGCTGATATCCGCCTCCAGCGAGGCCTGCCTGGCGGAGAAATCGACGGGGCGGCGGTTGTCCGGGTCGACCAGGCTGAAATCCCAGTATTCCGTTCCTTGGTATAGGTCCGGGACGCCCGGTGACGTCACCCGCATGAGCGCTTGCGACAGGGCGTTCACCGCGCCCGGGGCCGCGATCCGCTCCACGAAATCGGCCACGTCCTGCAGCACGTGCGAGACCCGGCCGGGGTCCATCACCTGGTGCAGGAAGTCTCGGCAAGCGCCTTCGTACTCGGCGTTCGGCGCCGCCCAGCCGGTGTGCCGCTTGCCCTCCCGCAGTGCCTTCTCCTGCCAAGCGGCGAGCCGCTCCTCGAATGCGGCCACGCCCTCGAGGTCGTTCGCCGACAGACCGAGCGGCCAGGCACCGACCAGGCTTTCATACAGCATGATCTCGTCGCAAGCGTCCGGCGCGAGCACCCCGACATCCTTCTTCAGGGGGGCATTCAGCCGGGTCCACCGGGTGAGGGCGGCTTCCCATTCGGCCGGCAGCTCGCTGATCACCGCCAGGCGGGCACGGGTATCCTCGCCGCGCTTGTGGTCGTGCGTGGCAGTGGCGAGCAGCGCCTGCGGAAAGCGCTTGCGGCGGGTCCGCATGGCGTTGTGGAAGGCGGCGGGGGTGATGGCAAACTGCGACGGCTCGGAGCCGACCTCGTTGCGCGAGATCAGCCGCCCGTAGCGATAGAACGCGGTGTCCTCCACCGACTTGGCGGCGGTTGGCGCTGATAGCTGCTGGAACTTCACCATCGCCCGCAGCCGCTCGGCCCGGCGGCTACCGGCCGGCACCTGCCGGATGCCGTCGCCGGACAGCCAGCTCGCCATCAGCTCCAGCAGCTCGCGGTCGGTGGCGCGCACCGTGCGGCGGGCGCCAGCCAGCGCCCAATCCATCTCCCGCTTGTCCGTCTCGGAGATGCCGCCCAGCCCGGCGTAGATGCGATAGACGTGGAAATGCACCAGAATTTCGGTCAGCGTCCGGCGGACCGCGGTCAGCGTGTAGTCGCGCGTAGACAGGTCCCGCCGGGCAACGCGGTGGATCGCGGCGGCGGTCGAGAAGATCTCGCTCGACAGGCTTTCCCGCAGGATCTGCCGCCGGGCGGACACCGCCTCGACTTCGAACGCGCCCGGGCGGCCGGTGAGGCCGGTCCAGATCGCCGTAATCCTTTCCTCGCCGGCCCCGTCGTGCAGCACGGCGGAGACGTCGTTCATATAGTCGTAGCCGGTCGTGCCATCCGTCAGCCAGTCGCTCGTCAGCGATTCGTGGGTGGCCAGGATCTTCTCGATCCACAGCCCGGCACGTTCCCCCTGCAGCTCGCGCGGGCGATGCTCGTGGGCCGCATCCAGCAGGCGCCGCAGCTTGCGGCAATAGCCGCGCGGGTCGGCCAGGCCGTCCACGTGGTCGATGCGGACGGCGTCGATCAGCCCCTCGGTATACAGGCGCAGGATCGTGCGATGGGTGTCGTCGAACACGGTCGGCACTTCGGCGCGCACGCCGGCGAGGCCGTTCACGTCGAAGAAGCGGCGCCAATTGATCTCGTCGGTCGCGGCCCGCCACCATGACAAGCGGTAGCTCTGCCGTTCCAACAGGCGGTGCAACCGGTCACGACCGGTGTCGGTCGCCGGGTCGTAGGCGCGCAGGCACTCGGCGATCGGCTGGGCGTAGTCGGGCGAACGCAGCGCTTCCCGTGCGGTCGCGGCTTCGGTGCGCATCAGGTCGCGGTTGTTGGTGGACAACTCGTTGAACGCGCGCGCCGGTTCCTCCAGAGGGCCACCCTCGGTCAGCAGAACCGAGGCGTAGTCGCGCGGGTTGATCGGGAAGCGGTGCGAGTAGTAGCTGGCGAACAGCCGCCCGTCCTCGGGGTCGAACTGCAGCGTCAGCTCCCCGTTCTTCAGGCAGTCGCCATAGGGCGAGCCCAGGAACGGCGCCAACATCCGGCCACGCAGCGAGGCGTCCGGCGGATCCCAGTCGATGTCGAAATACTCGGCATAGGGGCTCGCCCGGCCCCATTCCAGCACGTCCAGCCACCACGCGTTGTCCGCCCCGCCGACGCCCATGTGATTCGGCACGATGTCGAGCACCAAACCCATGTCGTGTTTCCGCAACTCGGCGACCAGGCGCCGCAGCGCCTCCTCCCCGCCCAGTTCCGGGTCGATCTGGTTGTGGTCGACGATATCGTAGCCGTGCGTCGACCCGGGGCGGGACTTCAGCAGCGGCGAGGCATACATGTGGGAGACGCCGAGGCTGGCATAGTACGGCACCAGTGCCGCCGCCATATCCATCGTGAAGTCTTTGTGGAACTGCAGGCGGGCGGTCGCGGTAAACGGCTTCATGAATTCTTCCTGGCGGCGTCGAGGTCGCGAAGGCGCGCCGCCACCGCCGGGTCGTCCAGCAGCGTCGCTGCCTCGCCCGGCATGCGGCGGCGCCAGTTGGGGTGTTCGTCCAGCGTGCCCGGCAGGTTCGGCTGCTCGGGGAGGGCCAGCACGTCCTCCAGCGGGATGATGGTGAGCGCGCAAGCGGCGCCGCCGACGTGGCGGATGGCGGCGTTCACCGCTTCGGCAGGGGCATCGGGGGGCGGCGGATCGCCCTGGGCAGCGCCGCTGGCCAGCATGGCGGACCACAGCATGTGCCGGTCGCGATGCCGCTCGCTGTTCTCCCGCGCAACGCCTTCCTCATCCAGTTGACCGAGGCGGCGGCGCCAGGCGGTGTCGTTGCCCGACCACCAGCCGGCGACCGTAGCCAAGTCGTGCGTGCTCGTCATCGAGACAGCGCCGTAATCCCAGAGCGATGGCGCAGTGAAGCCGAGATCGAGCGCCCGTTCGAACCACAGCACGCGCATGCCGAGCATGCCGGAGGCGCTGATGCGGCCCTGGAAGCCGTCGGGCAGGGTGCCGAGGTCCTCGCCCAACACGATCGCCTGGTGGCGCCGCGATTCCAGCCGCACCAGGCGCAGCATGTCGTCGACGGGGAAGTGCAGATATACGCCGTGCCTTGGGCTGGCCCCGTCCGGCAGCACCCAGAGCCGGGCCAAGCCCATCGCGTGGTCGATCCGGACCCCGCCGGAATGGCGCATCGCGGCGCGCAGCATCTCGATGAAGGCGCTGAATCCGCTCAGCTGCAAGCCGCGCGGCGAGAAGGCGGCGAGCCCCCAGTTCTGGCCGCTCGTGTTCAGCAGGTCGGGCGGCGCACCGACCGTCAGCCCCAGCAAGGTCTGTGACGGATGCGACCAGCACTGGCTACCGCCGGAGTCGACGCCGACGGCCAGGTCCGAGATCAGCCCGACCGGCATGCCGGCCTGCTTCGCCGCGGCCTGGGCGGCGCCGAGGCTGCGGTCGGCCATGAACTGGTAGAAGGCGTGCCGGGTGATCTCCCGCGCATGATCCTGGGCGAACTGTGCCACCTCCGCGCTGGAAGCGTCGGACAGGCCGCCCGGCCAGTGCCGCCAGTGCCACAGACCCTGCGGCGCCAGGCGGGCATGCAGCACCTCGAACTGGGCGTGGGTTTCGAGCGTGCGCCCCTCGGCGGCGCGGAAGCGGGTGAACTCCTCCCACAGCGCGCCGCCGGCTTCCGCCTGGGTGAACAGGGCATCCAGGCGCTCGAACCGGTGCCGCGCCGCGGAGGGCCAGTCCACCAGCGTGTCGGCCTCCAGTCGGGCGGCATCGTCCCCAGGCAGATCGACGGCGGCATGCAGCGCGTTCAGCAGCGTCCGGCTGGACGGTGAATACGGGCTGAACCGGTCGAGCGTGGCGGAGAACTGCGCGTGCACCGGGCTGATCGCCACGCCCGCCGCCCCATGGGCGGCCGCATTCCGCACGAACTGCTCCAAACCGCCGAAATCGCCGAGCCCGCCATCGCCCTTGCGCCGCAGCGAGTATAGCTGCGCCGCCAGTGCCCATGGCCGGCCCGGTGCCGCCTCGCCCATGGTCCAGCCCTGCGCCGGAGCCACCGCGACCAGCACGTCCTGGCGGCCGATGTGCAGCTGGTGATACCCCGGTTCGGATGGCAACGGGATCGTGGCCCCGCCTTCATCGCCGGCCACGCCGTCCAGCGTGGCGCCGCTTTCCAACACGAACTGGTAGGGACCGGCCGCAATCGGCAAGCGCAGCGTCCCGCCGGTATCGCCCGTTGCCAACGGCGGCAGGCGGCTCGGGCTACGCAGCGCCGTGAGGCTGTCGCCGATATCCGCATCGCTGTCGGCGGGCAGGCCCAGAGCGGCGAGAACCGCCCTGACCGTATCGTCGCCGACTTGGTGCCACTGGCCGTGAACGTCTTTCCAGTGCAGCGCCAGCCCGGCTTCCTGGGCTAGATCGTGCAGGCTCACTCCTGAACTCTCCCGGCGGGCTCGATCCAGGCGATGGAGGAGCGGTCACGCAATGTGCCGGTTTGCGCCTGGTCCCAAACACCGGGTTCGCTCTCGAACAGTAACGCGCCGGACGGAACTGGCAGGGCAGCCTGGTCATCGAAGCTGATCGCGATCCCCAGCACGTCGCCATTGCCCATACGCCAATGCGCCGCGAGTGCGCTCTTGCCGATGACCTCCGAGCCCAGGCTGCGCGCGCCAGGGATGCCGGGCATGATCCGGTCCCGCCGCAAGGTGAGCAGGCCGCGGATGAAGCTATCATTCCCGCTGAAATCGGGTGCAGACGCTTCAAAGGTGGACCTGGCGTTCGGGTCGGGGATCTCGTCGCGGCGGCTTGGATCCTTGAAGGCTGGGAAGTGTTTGAACTCCTCGCGGCGCCCTTGGCGAACGAGCTCAGCCAGTTCGTCGCCATGGTCGGTGAAGAACAGAAATGGCGTTTTGCTCTGCACTTCCTCGCCCATGAACAGCAGCGGAATGAACGGCGACAACAGCAGCAAACCCTGGGCAGCGCGAAGCGCACGCGGATCGGCGAGGACGGTCAGGCGCTCGCCAAGCGCGCGATTGCCGATCTGGTCATGGTTCTGCAGGAAGATGACGAAGGCGGTCGTCGGCAAGTGCGCCGATTTCTCGCCGCGGAACTTGCAAGCGTGCTCGGACCAGTCGCCTTGATAGACAAACCCCTCCGCCATGGCGCGGGACAGCTTGGTGATCGCGTCCTTGTAGTCCTCGTAATATCCCTCGACCTCACCCGTCAGCAGAACGTGCAGGACGTGGTGGACGTCGTCGGTCCACTGCGCGTCGAACCCCGGTGCGTCCGGCGTGGCGCGCAGATGCTTCGCGGCGTTGCCCTCGTGCTCCATGATGAGGTGGACCTCGCGGTCGACGCTGGACCGGATGGTGGCCGCCATCTCATCGAGGAAGTCGGGCTCACTAATGGCGTGCAGCGCGTCGAACCGCAGGCCGTCGAAGCGGTATTCCTGCAACCAGTACAGCGCGTTCTGCTCGAAGTACGCTCGAACCTCGGGGCGGCGGAAGTCGATCGAAGCGCCCCAGGGCGTGTTCAAATCGTCGCGGAAGAAGCCATTGGCGAAGGCGTGGATGTAGGCACCGTCGGGACCGAAATGGTTGTACACCACGTCCAGGAACACCATCAGCCCCATTCCGTGGGCTTCGTCGATCATCGCCTTGAGCTCGTCGGGCGTGCCATAGGCCGAGTCCGGCGCGTAGGGCAGCACCCCGTCGTAGCCCCAGTTATGCGCGCCGGGGAACTGTGCGACCGGCATCAGTTCGATGGCTGTCACGCCGAGCGCCTTCAGGCGGGGGAGCTGCTCGCGAATTCCGCCGAAGCCGCCGAACGTGCCAGGGTGTAGTTCGTAGATCACCGTCTCGTGCCACGGCCGGCCTTGCCAGTCGCCGTGTTGCCACTCGTAGCTACGAGGGTCGACGACCAGGCTCGGATCGTGCACGTCGCCGGCTTGCGCGCGAGATACCGGGTCGGGGAACGACATCCCGTCGGGCATGCGAAACTTGTACTGCGACCCGGCGGGTGCCGGAAGGGACAGGTCAAACCAGCCTTCCCCCTCCGCCGTCATCGGATGGTCGGTTCCGTCGAGCTCGAGCGTCAACTGGTCGGCAGAGGGCGCCCAAATACGGAATCGCGTCGTCTGGCCTTCGAGTGTGGCGCCGAACGGGAGGGGGTGGGCGAACCGTTCGGTCATGGTAGCTACTCCGATATGGCCGAGGTTACCCCACGGTCAGGACAATTGTCGCCAATGGCGGCAGCGTGAGCAGCAACGAGCCCGGGAGATCATGGCTCGGGACGTCCTCGGCAACGGCGCCACCACCGTTACCGATGTTGCCCCCGCCATAGATGCCGGCATCCGTGTTCAAAACCTCCCGCCACGAGCCACCTTGCGGTACCCCCAGGCGGTAGCCGTAACGCGGCACGGGCGTGAAGTTGCAAACAACCAGCACAGGTGGCGCATCGGTGCCACTCATCCGGAGGTATGCGTAGACGCTCTGGCTCGCATCGTCGAGCGCGACCCAGCGGAAACCCGCGGGCGCGCAGTCCAGTGCATGGAGCGCCGGCATGCCCGAGTAAAGCTTGTTGAGGTCGCGCACCAGCGTTTGGATGCCGCGATTGCTCGGGTCGTCCAGCACGCCCCAATCCAGGCCGTGATCGTGGTTCCACTCGGCTTCCTGGGCGATCTCGCTGCCCATGAACAGCAGCTTCTTGCCGGGATGGGTCCACATGAAGCCGAGATAGGCCCGGAGGTTGGCAAATTTCTGCCAGCGGTCGCCGGGCATTTTGCCGAATAGCGAGCCCTTGCCGTAGACCACCTCGTCGTGGCTGATCGGCAGCACGAACTTTTCGCTGAAGGCATAAACCAGGCCGAAGGAGATCTCGCCGTGGTGATACTGGCGATAGATCGGCTGTTCCTCGATGTAGTGCAGGGTGTCGTGCATCCACCCCATGTTCCATTTGTAGTTGAAGCCGAGCCCGCCCTCGTCGGCCGGCCGCGTGACGCCGGGCCAGGCGGTGCTTTCCTCGGCGATCAACACGGCGCCGGGAACACGCTGGGCCACGGCGCGGCTGAGGTCCTGCAGGAACGATACCGACTCGAGGTTCTCCCGGCCGCCATAGATGTTGGGGACCCACTCGCCGGGGTTGCGGCTGTAATCGCGGTACAACATGGAAGCAACCGCGTCCACGCGGATGCCATCGGCATGGTAGTGCTCCAACCAGAACAAGGCTGAGCCGATGAGGAACGCCCTAACCTCGTTGCGGCCGAGGTTGTAGATCAGCGTGTTCCAATCCTTGTGGAACCCTTGGCGCGGATCCTCGTGCTCGTAGAGCGCCGAGCCGTCGAACCGGGCCAGGCCGTAGGCGTCGGTCGGGAAGTGCGCCGGCACCCAGTCCAGGATCACGCCAATGTTGGCCGCATGGCACCGGTCCACGAAGCGCGCAAACGCTTCCGGTGGCCCGAGACGGGATGAGGGGGCGAATTGGCCGAGGGGCTGGTAGCCCCACGAGCCGCCGAACGGATGCTCCATGATCGGGAGCAACTCGATATGGGTGAAGCCCAGCCCGGCGACATACGGCACCAACTGATCCGCCAGCCGATCCCAGCCGTCCACCCCCATATGGGCCGCAGGGGACCACGAGCCGGCATGCACCTCGTAGGTCGAGATAGGCGCACCCTCAGCCTGGCGCGCGCCGCGATTCGCGACCCACTCGGCGTCGGTCCACGGGAATGGCATGTCATCGACGACGACCGAGGCCGTGAGCGGGGGGATCTGTGCCGCCCAGGCGACAGGGTCAGCCTTCAGCGGCAGCAATTCGCCCCACGGTCCAAGCATCTCGTATTTGTAGAGCACACCGGCCCCGATACGCGGAATGAACAGCTCCCACACACCGGGACCGTGCCGCTTGCGCATCGGATTGCGGCGGCCATCCCAGTCGTTGAAGTCGCCCACCACCGAGACGCGCTGGGCATTCGGGGCCCACACGGCAAAGCGCACGCCGGGCACGCCGTCCATCTCCGCCGGGTGCGCTCCGAGTGCGCGGCCGAAATCGAGGTGGCGGCCCTCGGCGAGCAGGTAGACGTCGAGGTCGCCCAGCACGGGCGGGAAGGAGTAGGGATCCTCCGTCTCCCAGCTGGAAGCGCCCTTGCCGATCCGCAGACGGTAGGGGCCGCTCGTTGCCACCGACCCGGCGAAGAAGCCGGCCGGGTGGATGAGCTGCAACTCGCCGGCGACGAGCCCGGTGTCGCGCTCGACGACCGCCACGCTGTCCGCGTCCGGGATAAACGCGCGAACGGAGCCGTCATGCGGACCGAGGACCGCGAACGGATCGCCGTGCCGCGCCCCGACGATCGCGTCGATCGCCCCGGGGTTCAGGCCGAAATCATTGAAGGCGTCAGGCATCGGTGCCCTCCGGAGGTAGGTTCAGCAGGCGGGCAGCGATGGCATACATCCCGTCGAGCGGAATGCCGATCCATGTCGGACGGTTCGCCGCCTCGTAACGGATCTCGTAAGCCGCTTTCTCAAGCAGGAAGAGGTCGAGCAGCGCCGCCTCCCCTTTGGGCGTCACCCACTTCACCGGCGAGGCTTCGAGGGCCGCCCGGTAGGCCGTTAGGAATGCCTCATCCGCACCTGCCCGGAACCGCTGCAGCAGTTCGGCCCGGCGGCTGACCGCAGTCGGTGTCGCCGCAACCCGGCCCGGCAACGCAGCGGCCGCAGCGTAGTCGAACGAGCGCAACAACCCGGCCACGTCGCGGATCGCGCCTTGCTTGGCTCGACGCTGTTCCATTGTGCGCGCAGGCTCACCCTCGAAGTCGATAAGGTAGGCGTCAGACTGCACCACCAGCACCTGGCCGAGATGGAAGTCGCCATGGACCCGCGTCTGCAGCGATCCTGTGCCGGACGCAGCGAGCGTGCGAGCCGCTTCGCGCAGCGCGTCGGCATGCCCTTCCAGAGCCTTGGCACGCGCTTCCGCACGGGGAGTGGGCCACTCGGTGACCTTGCCCAGCATTGCCAGCGCACTATCGATCTGCTCGATCGCGCCAGCCGCCCAGGCTTCCAGCACCGCCGGCGTCGTCGGTTCCGGTGCGAACGCCGGATCATCCGACGGGGCGGAGAACACCGCGTGCAGTTCACCCAAGCGCTGGCCGATGGCGGCGGCGAAGATGTTGTACGGCGCAAATGCCTCCTCGACGCCCGTGGCCTCGCTGTCGGTCGTGGACAGTTCGTCGACGGTTCGTTCCAGGAATTCGAGCGTGAAGCCCCAGCCATCGCCCTGGTTGCGCACGAACCCTTGCACCAGCCCGATCGTATGCGGCGAGCCGGCATCGTCGACGCGCACGACTTCGCCATAGAGCGGGGCGGTGTTGCCGAAACCACGCTCGGTCAGGAAGCGCGTGATCTCGCCCTCCGGATGCACACCGGCCACGACGCGGCGGACGACCTTCATCACCAGCGTGTCGCCGACGATCAGCGAGGAATTCGACTGCTCCGCCGAAAGCCGGCGGATCTCCGCATCTTCGGCGAGCTCGAGCCCGGACATTAGCGACGTCGGCCGGAACTCCAGCTTGCCGCCGTCGATCGCGATCGTTTCGCTTGCCCGTAGATTCCTCAGCATCGCGCGGGTGAACGCGTCGATGGCGAATGCGTCCGTCAGATAGCCGACACGAGGCCCGAGACGCACACGCGCCATCGCGAGCTGTGCCGGCAGGTTTCCGATCGACTCGTCTTCCCACACGGTGCCCATCGGCAGGGCGTAGCGCTCGGTCCGATCGCCCAATTGCACTTCGACCTCGGTCATGAAGATCGGGTCTGGCACTGGGCTGATCTGGGCGAAATACGCGAGCTTCACCCCGGTCAGCTTCTCCGTCTTGGAGGCGAACCAGCGCCGCTTCGGAAGATACTGCGGGAGCGCCTCGTTCTCGAGTACGGTCCGCCCGTATCCCGGCCGCACTTCCTCCAACGAGGAGCGGAGCACGATGGTGGAGAATTCGGGCAGGGCTTCCGGCTGCGGCACATGCCAGGTGGGCAGCTGCGCCTCGGAGGCCAGCAGGAACCAGAGGAATGTGTACGGCGGCAGAGTCAGCAGGTAAGGAAGCTGACCGACGGCGGGGAAAACCGCACCGCCGACGATGTCCACGGGAACCCGCCCAGCGAACGCCGATAGATCCAACTCGACCGCCTGTGCGGAGCGGGACAAGTTGGAGACGCACAAGATCGTCTCGCTCACCCCGTCCTCGTATTCGCGCAGATACGCTAGAACCTTTCGGTTGCCGGGATAAAGGAACCGCTGCGTGCCGCGACCAAATGCTTTGTGGCGCTGCCGCACCGCGAGCATGCGGCGCATCCAGTTCAGCACCGAGAACGGATCACTCGCCTGTGCCTCGACATTCACGGCGGCGAACCCGTAGATCGGGTCCATGATCGGCGGCAGCACCAGCTTCGCCGGGTCGGCGCGCGAGAAGCCGCCGTTGCGGTCTACCGACCATTGCATCGGGGTCCGCACGCCGTCGCGGTCGCCAATGAAGATGTTGTCGCCCATGCCGATCTCGTCGCCGTAGTAGATCACAGGCGTGCCCGGCATCGACAGCAACAGGCCGTTCATCAGTTCGATCCGGCGGCGGTCGCGCTGCAACAGCGGGGCAAGGCGGCGGCGAATGCCCAGGTTCAAGCGCGCGCGGCGGTCGGCGGCGTAGGTTTCCCATAAGTAATCGCGCTCGCCGGATGTCACCATCTCGAGCGTCAGCTCGTCATGGTTACGCAGGAACACGGCCCACTGGCAGTTCGCCGGAATGGCGGGGGTCTGCCGCATGATGTCGGTGATCGGGAAACGATCCTCCCGCGCGATCGCCATGTACATCCGCGGCATCAGGGGGAAGTGGAACGACATGTGGCATTCGTCGCCCTCGCCGAAATACACCTGGGCGTCTTCCGGCCACTGGTTCGCCTCGGCAAGCAGCATGCGGCCCGGCGCGTGAATGTCGAGCTCGGCCCGGATCTTCTTCAGCAGGGCGTGCGTCTCGGGCAGGTTCTCGTTGTTGGTGCCCTCGCGCTCCACCAGATAGGGCACCGCGTCGAGGCGCAGCCCGTCGATGCCGATGTCGAGCCAGAACCGCATGACGGAGAGTACTTCCTCCATCACCGCCGGGTTGTCGAAGTTCAGGTCCGGCTGGTGGGAGAAGAACCGGTGCCAGTAATATTGGCCGGCGACCTCGTCCCAGGTCCAGTTGCTCTTTTCGGTGTCGGTGAAAATAATACGCGTGCCCGCGTACTTCGCATCAGTGTCGGACCAGACATAGAAGTCCCGCTCCGGGCTGCCCTTCGGCGCATGGCGCGCGCGCTGGAACCAAGGATGCTGGTCGGACGTGTGGTTGATCACCAACTCGGTGATCACCTTCAGCCCACGATCGTGCGCCGCCTGCACGAAGGCGCTGGCGTCCGCCAACGTTCCGTAATCGGGATGCACGCCGCGATAGTCGGCGATGTCGTAACCGTCGTCGCGACGTGGCGAGGGGTAGAACGGCAGCAGCCAGATCGCCGTCACGCCCAACTCGGCGATGTAGTCCAGCTTCTCCATCACGCCGCGGAAGTCGCCGACGCCGTCGTTGTTGGCGTCGAAGAAGCTCTTGATGTGGATCTGGTAGATGATCGCGTCCTTGAACCAGGTCGGATCATCCATTGCTGCAGCCGGGGCAGCGATCGTTGCGGCGGCGGCGATAGCGGTGTCGGGCAAGGAAACCTCAGTTCAATAGACGGCGCGTTTGCGCCAGGGTCAGGAAACGACGCGTACGCGCCAGATGGTGTAGGGGCGGCCCGGCTCTAGACGGACGGACCGATACTTGTCACGCCAGGTAAGCCGCTCGCCGGTGAACAGGTCTTCCGCCTCGAACGGAACCGACTCGCTCACTTGCCACAGCCAGAACGGAAACTCCCAAGCAGACTCTTGCGCCTGATTCGGGTCGAAGGAAATGGCAACCACCAGGGCATTGCTGCGATCGGGGGTCGATTTCAGGAAGACGCTGACTGCGTCGTTGCCGGCGGGCAGGAAGGCGGTGTTCAGGTGCGACCGGAGCGCCGGATTGGCGCGGCGGATGCGATTGAGCGCTGTGATCTCTGGCACGATGTTGCCGGGCCGGTCCCAATCCCACTGCCGAACCTGGTATTTTTCGCTGTCCAGGTATTCTTCGCGCCCGGGAATGGGTGAACCCTCGCAGAGCTCGAAGCCGTTGTACACACCCCAGAGGCCGGATAGCGTAGCGGCCAGTGCAGCACGGATCAGGTAGGCCGAGCGCGGTGCATTCTGCAGATATACCGGATTGATGTCCGGCGTATTGACGAAGAAATGCGGCCGGAAGAAATCCCGTGGTCCTGGTTCCGCCAGTTCCGTCAGGTATTGCTCCATCTCGCGCTTGGTCTCGCGCCAGGTGAAGTAGGTGTACGACTGACTGAATCCGACCTTGGCAAGACGATACATCACCTTCGGCCGGGTGAACGCCTCCGCCAGGAACACGGCGTCCGGATACCGCTCGCGGACCGTGGAGATCATCCATTGCCAGAACGGCAGCGGCTTGGTGTGCGGGTTGTCGACGCGAATCAGCCGGACGCCCTGTTCCATCCAGAACATCACGACTTCGGCGAGGGCTACCCACAAGCCGGGAATGGCGTCCGCCGCATAGAAGTCGACGTTGACGATGTCCTGATACTTCTTCGGCGGGTTCTCGGCATATTTGATCGAACCGTCCGGGCGCCAGTCGAACCATCCCTTGTGCTGCTTCAGCCAGGGATGGTCGGGCGAGCACTGGATGGCGAAGTCGATTGCGATCTCCAGCCCATGGTCCGCGGCTGCCGCCACCAGGTGCTTGAAGTCGTCGAGCGTGCCGAGTTCAGGATGCAAGGCATCGTGGCCGCCGTCGCTCGACCCGATCGCGTACGGGCTGCCAGGGTCACCTTCCACTGGCGTGAGGGTGTTGTTCGGCCCCTTGCGATTGGTGCGGCCGATCGGGCTGATCGGCGGAAAATACAGCACATCGAAGCCCATATCGCGAACCCGGGGCAAATGGCGTTCCACATCGCGGAACGTGCCGTGACGGGAGGCGTCATCGCTCATTGAGCGAGGGAACACCTCATACCAGGCGGCGAATGCGGCGCCACTTCGCTCGGCGTCGATCCGGACGGGGTGGGGTAGGCTGGCTGCGCGCGGCCGATCGTCGGCCTTGGCCATCAACTCCGTCAAGTCGGTCGACAGAAAACGCGCCAGTTTGGCGGCATCGTCGGCATCGGCGAGGTCCGCGACGACGGCTTGCACGGCGACGCGGACAGCCCCTTCGGCGCGCTCCGCCGTTCGTCGCAACAGCGCCATGCCTTCGCGCAGTTCCAGCGAAACGTCGATGCCGGCGGTGCTCTTTTTGGCGAGCTCGTCCTTGTAGCTGGCGAAGGCGTCGCGCCAGGCCTGCACGCTGTATTCGTAGGCGCCGATCGAGGTCAGCGGCAGTTCGGCGCGATAGCGATCGTTGCCGATCGGAGCCATGCGGACCTGGAGGGTCGTCGCATCGCCAGGCTCGCGCCATTGCAGGGCCACGCCGAGCTTGTCGTGCCCGTCGCACACGACGTCGACCTCGACGGCAATGACCTCCCCGACCAGGCGCTTCACCGGCAACGATCCATCATCGACGCATGGGGAAGGAGCTTCGATGGCAACCCGCGGTCCGTTGGCAAACCGGCGCGCCGCGTCGGCATCGACCGAGGCGGACAGGCGGCCCTTGCCGATGGCGGGGGCTGTGAACAGGCGCAACTCCCCAGGCATCAGCGATACCGGCTGGCCCGGCGCGAACCCGGCCGGCTCCCACGGGCCGAATGTGCCGTCGATGCCCATGACGATCGAGGCCGGGTCGATGGCGAGTGGCCGGGTGAGGTCGGTGTTGACCAGGGCCACGGTTGCATGCCGGGCAAATCGCGCGTCGGCGCCGTCCGTCCGCAGCACCGCCATCGGGGACGACGAACCGCCGGTCATCAGCTGGAGGCCCATGGTCTCCCCGGCTTGGGGCATCATCCGGTTCAAGGCGGCGAGATCGATCCCTGCCTCGACGATGCGGTCACCGGCCACGGTCGCCCGGCCGTAAACGTCCATGGCGCGCCGCGCACCCGTTTCGAAGCCGTCGGGGACCAGCCAGCCATCGCCGATCGCGCAGGCCAGCGAGGCTGCGCGCCGAAGCGTCGCCGCCAACTGCGCCGGGTTGTGCACGCCAGACGCAGCGCGGGGGCCGAACGGTGCCTCGGGACAGGCGAGGACAGGGGCAACCTGGCGCAGCACAGCCAACTCATCCCAGAACCAGGACGCCTGCAGATCCCACCAGGGCAGCGACGATACCACATACGATGCGCCTGCCAGGCCGGGAAGCGCTGCCCGTGGCACGCCCGGTGTCCAGGCGATGAGCGTCATGCTGCCAGCCACCTGGCGCAGCGCCGGCATCACGCCCGGCGCATCGGCCAGCCCCAGCAGGCGGACACCCGCCAGGCCGGCGTCGGCCCACCGGGCCAGGTGGCTGCCCCACCATGCCCCAAGTGCCGCAGGATCTGCGACCCGGCGTTGCGTCGGCGAGCCCGTATGGCGGGGGTCGAGCGGGTCGGGGCCGGTGGCTGCGGTGGTGAACGGCGCAGCGTCGCCGTCGAACTCGGCCGCCAACGAAGCCAGAGGCAGGTCGAGCATCGGCCGCAGATCGTGTTGCCGGCAGAGGCGCACGTAATTGGCCAGAAAAGCTGCGAAGTCGCCACCTCCCAGCGCGGGGTGGACGCGATCCAGGGTCGCAGGGGTAAATCGGTCACCGGATGCGCCGGGAGCCCAGGGCGGAGGCGCCAGCACCGTGTCGAAGCCCAAGGCTGCGGCCCGTGCTACGGCCGTCGGCCTGGCATCGCCCAGGGCGATCGGATCGAGGTAGCGAATACGCGGATGAGCAGCCGTTGCAACCGTTTCAGCGGTGCCGGCGGCCGTCGCAGCTTTGAGAGTAACGTTCATGCTGGCTACCGACCCCCGTGCGGCATCTAACGCATGAGGGCAAAGACGTGCAGACGCCAGCGGGGTTCCCGTTACGCGATGCGTACGCCCCCAGTTACCGCCTGGTAGGTCGCGATCGCCAAGGTGAGCGGCTCGAACGGCTTGGTGATGACAAAGGCCGGTTCCAGCGCTTCGCCGGTCAGCAGGCGCTCGGGATAGGCGGTCACGAAGATCACAGGTGCGTAATGGCTGCGCAGGATGCGCGAAACCGCGGACGTGCCGTCGCCGCCAGCACCCAGGTTGATGTCGGCCAGGATCAGGCCGGGCCGACAGCGTTCGGCGATCTCGACGGCGTCGGCTTCGGTTGCGGCGACCCCGACCACGCGGTGGCCGCAGCCGGCGACGAGTTCCTCGATGTCCATCGCGATGATCGGTTCGTCCTCGATGATCAGGACATCGGCAGCGGCAGCCAGGCGCAGGCGGTCGCGGGCCGATGAGAGCATGTCCTCCGCTTCCCGTTCTTCCAGGCCCAGGATCGCCGCCGCCTTGGCCAGCGGTACCTCCTCCAGCGAGGTGAGCAGCAGCAGCTTGCGTTGGGCGCCCGAGAGCGACCGGTCGGCCGGTAGCAGTGCTTCGGGATCGGGCAAGCGCTGTGTGACCCCCTTATAGAGTGCAAGGCGGGCTTCGATGGCCTCGCCCTCCGCATCGCTCAGCAACTCGCGCACGGCCTCGGCGACCAGGGTGTCGCCGGCCACTTGGCCGCCCGCGAGAGCGCGTGCGTAGCGGCGGGCGTAGGGCAGGGCGCGAAGCAGGTCTTCGCGTCGGAAGCTGGTCATGACGAAACCTCTACTTGCCCCAGGGCTGGGCCCGGCAGATACCCGGTCCAGATTTGGGGAATGTGGTGTTGCGGCCGAATGGACAAGACGTTCCCGTCCGGGAGCGCCCCGAACACCTCTCCAGCGTCGCCGACGAGGCCCGTGGTCGGATGCTGCTGTTGTTGCCCGACCTGCGTGCCTTCGCCCGATTCCTCGTCCGCGACCGGATCGCGGCGGACGACTTGGTGCAGGACACCGTCGTGCGTGCGCTCGGCGCGTTGTCGCAGTTCCAGCCCGGCACGAACCTCAAGGCCTGGCTGTTCACGATCCTGCGCAACCTGTTCTTCGAGCAGTCCCGCCGACGTCGGCGGGAGGCTGCCGCGCTGAGCGCCCACCTGCCGCCGGAAGACGCCGTGCGGCCCAACCAGTCCGACGCAGCCGAGGTGCGCGACCTGGAGCTGGTGCTGTGGCAGCTGTCCCCCGTCTTGCGGGAGGCGCTGGTGCTGGTCGGCGTTCAGGAACTCACTCACGAGGAGGCCGCGCTGATCTGCGGCGTGCCGGTGGGCACGATGAAGGCGCGCGTATCCCGCGCGCGAACGGAGCTATCGCGGATCATGCAGCCGGCTTGACCGAGCGAACCCAGTTGGGGCGCGACGTTCGAGCGGAGCATCATGGGGTAGCGGGGCATCATGGGGTAGCGGGGCATCATTGGCGGCACCCTAGCGGCCGATTTTGTCGCGACAACGGCAACCATGTTCATCCATGTTAGGCTCGCGTTCTCGTGAACGGAAGGATGCAACCCTTTTTTCGGGTCCGTCATTGGTCGGATAAGGAACGGAGATAGCTTCCATGTCTACGACCACCGCCGCTACGGCTTCGGCCACCAAGACCTTCCATGACCAGGTTATATCCATTCTCCCCAAGCTGCGTGTCCAGGCACTCGCGCTGACCCGCAATCGTGCGGCGGCCGAAGACCTCGTGCAGGACGCCGTCTGCAACGCACTATCGGCGCAGACCACGTTCATTCCGGGGACCAACTTCGCTGCCTGGATGCACCGCATCCTCCGCAACCGCTTCATCTCCAACCTGCGTAAGCGCCGTGACACGACCGACATCGATGACGTGCCGCAATCCGTGTTCGCCACCGACGCCGCCCACGAGGATCGCTTGGCACTCAAGGAACTCGGCGCCGCCATGAACCGCCTGCCGGCGGATCAGCGCGAGGCGCTGGTGATGGTCGTGGTCCACGGCATGAGCTACGAGGCCCTGGCGCAGTCCACGGGTTGCGCCGTAGGCACTGCCAAGAGCCGCGTGTTCCGCGCCCGTCGTCAACTCGAGGCCTGGCTGCTCGGCGACGTCAAGGAAAGCGCAAGGTCTGCGCAGCGTATTGCCAAAGATGCGATCCTGGAGCGGGTCAAGGGCGCTGCTGCCGACTTGCCATTCTAAATACCTGTCATTGTTACGTGTAATGGAAACTGGCCACGTGTTGGCCAGTTTCTTTGTCCGGAGCGTTTGAGGCGTGAAGCATCCGGATATGGCCAACCCGAAAGTCCCAAAAGCCGCCGAGAAGCGAGGGGCTAAGAAGCCGGAGGCGTTCGACCTCTGGCTGACCCGCGGCTTGCATCAGATCTACGACGAGGTCGCCAAGGAACCGATTCCGGAGGAACTCCTCAAACTGATCGAGGAAGACCGAAAGAAGTGACCAGCCGGTGGCGACCGGCCTGGCTTACGCGGGTCGGTCACACGAGAGGCCGCCTCATCTTGCTTTCGTTCGTCGCGGCAGTCCCGATGGCCGGAATGGCCGCGACAATTGCATGGCAGGAATTCCAATCGATCGCCCGCGGCTCGCAGGAGCGGGCTGCCCTGCTGGATGGCCAGTCGCTGACGCAGTTTAACACGGCGTTTGCCAGGGCGACCGGGCGGCTCTCCAGCGATCTGCGGCTGGCTTCGGGCGGAATCTGCGATACAAGCCTGCAGCCAGCCCTCGTCGGGCAGGGCATCGCCGGCCTGATCACGGTCGATACCGACGGCAGAACCGTCTGCCAGCTTGGTGACGTCCCTCCGATGCAGCCGCGCCCCTGGCCTTGGTACGACAGAGTCCGGGCCGGTGAGCCGGCCGTGCTCGACGCGATCGGCGAGACGCAAGTACCTGCGGTTGCCATGCGGGCCCCGACGGGCGAGGTCGTTGCCGCCTTCATGCCGCTCGACTGGTTTGCCCTGCGGAGCCTGCCGGAGCCGGTCAGGCACACCGATGCGACCTGGCTGATGGACGCCAACCGCCACGTGCTCGCCTCGCGCGGCGATGCGACCGATGCTTTGCCGGACCTGCCGACCATGATCCATCTGGTCTCTTCGAGCCAATTGGCGTTGCGAGCGGTCTCGGCGCACGGGTTGCGCTACGCCTATGCCACGACGCTGCTGCCGGGCGGCTGGCGCTTGATCGCTGCCACGTCGGCCCAGCGTGAGCTTCAGTTGGCGGTGCGACGGCTGCTGTTCCGGATGGTGGAGCTCGCCGTACTCTGGGTCGCCGGGCTGACGGCCGTCGTGATGGGGGCGGATGTCGCGTTCGGCAATCCGCTCCGCCGGCTGAGTCAAGCGGTGCGGCGTTGGCAGGGGGGCGCGGTGTTCGACCCCGGCAATCTCGCGGGCGCGCCCGACGAAGTGCTCGAACTGGCCCAGTCGTTCAAGGACGCCACCGCGGTGTTGCGCGAGAAGGAAGCCGAGCTGGTCCGGTCGCAGGAACAGCAGAATTTGCTCGTGCTGGAGATCCATCACCGGGTGAAGAACAACCTCCAGGTCATCGCCAGCCTGCTCAACCTGCAAGCCAGCCGCATCCGCGTTCCCGAGGCGCGGGCGGAGTTCCAGGCGGCGCGGGACCGGGTTCGCGCGTTGGCCACGCTGCACCGGCACCTCTATGCGGATGGCGGGCTGCACACGATCAACATGCGCTCGTTCCTGACGGAGCTGTGCGGCCAACTGTTCCAGGCCATGGGCGAGAAGGAGGGCGACCGCATCAAGCTCTCGATCGAGGCGCCGGAGTTGCGGATGTCCAGCGACCAAGCAGTTCCGCTAGCGCTGATCGTGACGGAGGCGGTGACCAATTCCGTCAAATATGCCTTCCCGGGCGGTCGGTCCGGCCATGTCAGCGTCTCCCTGCGCGAGCGCGATGGGCTCCTCGACCTCGTGATCAGCGATGACGGCATCGGTATCCCGGCCGGCAAGTCGGAAACCGAGAGCGGCACGCGGGATGGCATCGGGCTGCAGCTGATACGCGGGTTCGCCCGGCAATTGGGGGCGTCGTTGCAGGTCGAGCAGGGCGTGGGCACGCGGTATGCCGTCCGCTTGTCGCCGCAGCTTCCCGTGGCGGGTGAGCCTCGCCGGGTAGACCTTCGCGTTCCTGAACGGGATAATGTCGCATGAAAGCATTCGATCCCGTCCTTGCCGCCTCGCTGACCCAGTGGCGCCGTCATCTGCACGCCAACCCCGAGCTGTCGCTGCAGGAGTCCGGCACCGCCGCCTTCGTTGCCGCGCGGCTGACGGAGCTCGGGGTGCCGTTCGTGACCGGGGTGGGCGGCAACGGCATCGTGGCCACCATAAGCCGCGGCCAGTCCAACCGCAGCGTCGGGCTCCGCGCCGACATGGACGCCCTGCCGATCGAGGAGTTGACCGGGGCCCCCTACGCCTCGACCCGGCCGGGGGTCATGCATGCGTGCGGCCATGACGGCCACACCACCAGCCTGCTCGGCGCCGCGGCCCTGCTGAGCCGCGAGGACGATTGGTCGGGCACCGTGCAGCTCGTCTTCCAACCGGCGGAGGAGGGCTACGGCGGCGCGCGCGCCATGCTGGCCGACGGCCTATTCGAGCGATTCCCGATGGAGCGCATCTTCGGCTACCACAATTGGCCCGGCCTGGCTGCTGGCGAGGTCGCCATCCATGCCGGGCCGGTGATGGCCCAGGGTGCGCGGGTCGAGATCACGATGGACGGCCACGCCGGCCACGCCGCCTTGCCGCATCTGACCCGCGACCCGGTGCTCGCCGCCGCCCATGCGTTGGTGGCGCTGCAATCGGTCGTTTCCCGCAATATCAGTCCGTTGGAGAGCGCCGTGATCTCCATCTGCATGCTGGACGGCGGCATGGCGGCCAACCAGATTCCCCAGCGTGCCGTGATGCGAGGCACCTTCCGCACCCATCGCCCCGAGATCCACGCGCAGGTCGAGGAGGGCATCCGCCGAGTCGTGTCGGGCGTCGCCGCAACCTTCGGTGTCGAGGGCGGCGTCCAGGTCACCACCGGTGTGCCCGGCGTCGCCAACACCGCCGCCGAGGCCGATCTTGCCGTTGCCGCCGCCGAGTCGGCCGGCATCGTGACGCACCGGGATCTGCTGCCGTCGATGGCGAGCGAGGATTTCGGCGCCTACCTCATGCAGCGGCCCGGTGCGTTCGCGTGGATCGGCAACGGCCCGTCCGACGGCGGGCGGGAGCTGCACAATCCCCATTACGACTACAACGACGCGATCCTCCCCGCCGCCTCCCGCTTCCTGGCCAGCGCGGCAAAGACGGCGCTCGCCTGACGTAGCTTTAACCTCCCGGACGCCTGGGCAGGCCGGGCAGGGGCCGCTACATCAGCGGCATGAGCAATCAGACTCAGCCGGGACGGGATTGGCTGCGAGCCGAAAGCCGCCGAGGGCGGGTGGCCGCCAGGCCGACGATCCTGTTCGGCCTCGTCGGCACCGGTTTCGCCATCATGCAAACCGGCGCCACGGCCACCATCCTGGGCAGTGCATTGGCCGGACAGGTTCGGCCGGTGGCCTGGGCCTTGGCGGCCTTCTGCATCGCCTTCGCCGGCCGCGCGATCGTCGGGATCCTGGGCGACCGGGCGGCCGTGGACACGGGGATTGCAGCGCGTCACCGTCTGCGCGACGACATCATGGCGCGGCTGCTGGCGATCGGGCCGAGCATCCTGCGGCAGGACCACTCGGCGGCGTTTGCCACCACCGTAGTGGATCGGATCGACGCGCTCGACGGCTTCTACGCGCGGTGGCTGCCCGCGGCGTCGCTGGCGATCGCCGCCCCCTTGATCGTGCTAGCTGCGGTGGCCGCGGTGGATTGGCGGGGAGCCCTGATCCTGGCCGGTGCCGGTCTGCTCGTGCCCATCGCCCAGGCGTTCTCGGGCATCGGCGCCGCCGCCGCCTCCCGCCGCCAGTTCACCGCCCTCAGCCGCCTGCAGACGCGGTTCCTGGACCGGGTGCGGGGTATCTCCACCATCGTGCTGGCCGGCCGCGCCGCCGACGAGGCCGCTGCCCTCGCCAAGGCCGCCGACGAGTTGCGGCGCCGGACCATGCGAGTGCTGCGCGTGGCTTTCATCGCCTCCGCGGCGCTTGATTGCGCGATGGCCCTAGCCCTGGTCGTGCTCGCCATCCGCTACGGCGACGCCGCTTTGGAGCACCGGCTCGACCCGGCGCCCGCCCTGTTCGTGCTGTTGCTGGTACCGGAGTTCTTCGCCCCGTTGCGCGCGTTCTCGCTGGCCTATCAGGACCGCTCCCATGCCGCCGGGGCGGCCGACGCGTTGGCAGCGTTGCCGCCGCTGCCGGTGACGGTCGTGCCGGACCAGCCGATCCGGACCGTGTCGGCGCGCGGCATCAACATCGCCTTCGAACATGTCGGCTTCACCTGGGACCCCGCCCGTGGCCCGGCGCTCGACGATGTCAGTTTCCGAGTGCCCGCCGGCGAGACACTGGTGCTCGCCGGGCCGTCCGGTTCCGGCAAGTCCACGGTGATCGAACTGCTGCTCGGGTTCGTGCAGGCGCAATCCGGGCGCGTGCTGCTGAACGGGGCCGATCTCGCCTCGATCGTCCCGGAGGCGCTCACCCGCATGACGGCCGCGATCGGCCAGCGCCCCGTGCTGTTCGCGAGCACGGTGCGTGAGAACATCCTCTTCGCCCGCCCGGATGCCACCGACCGCGAGCTGGACTCCGCCATCCGCAGTGCCGGGTTGGCTTCGGTGCTGGAGACTCTGCCTCAGGGGCTCGACACCCCGATTGGCGAGGGCGGCTATGGCCTGTCCGGCGGGCAGGCCCAGCGCGTGGCCGTTGCACGCGCCTTCCTGAAAAACGCGCCGCTGCTGCTGCTGGACGAGCCGACCGCGCATCTCGACCCGGCGAGCGAGGGGGATTTGATGGACAGCCTGCAGCGGCTGGCAGCGGGCCGCACCGTGATCATGGCCAGCCACGCGGCATCCGCCAGCCGTTTCGGCTCCCGCCGGCTGGATCTGCGCGATGGCAAAGTGGTCGCGGCGCGGGGTGCGGCATGAGCGCGCTACTGCAGATTTTGATGTTGTGGCGCACCCGCTGGGGATGGTTGCTGCTGGGCGCGGTCGTCGCACTCGCCTCTGGCTTGACCGGCGTGGCCTTGCTGGCCGTCGCCGGCGCGCATGTCGCCGTGTTGCTGGTGGGGGCGGGGCTGGCTGCCGGGGCATTGCTCACGGTGCTGGGACCGCTGCGGGTGGTGCTGCGCTATGCCGAGCGGCTCGTCACCCATGGGGCCACCTTTCGCGCCCTGGCGGATTTGCGGGTGTGGCTGTTCACCGGCCTGGCGCAACGCTCGGCGGGTGGCTTGGGAATGCAGCGCTCGGGCGATCTCGCATCCCGCCTGGTCTCCGACGTGGAGGCGCTCGACGGCCTGTATCTCCGCATCCTGATCCCATTGGGCGTCGCCGCGGCTCTGCTGCCCGTGCTTCTGGTGGTTCTGGTGGGCGAAGGCGGCGCCCTGTGGTTGGCGGGCTTGGGTGCAACGCTGCTGTTCGCCGTGGCGGCCTTCGTGGTGCCCGCATGGGCCGCGCGGTCGGCCGGCGCATCCGGCGAAATTCTGACGGCCGCGAAGGCGGCGATGCGAGTCGCGGTGCTGGACGCGATATCAGGCCTACGGGAGGTGCGCGTGTTTGCCGCCGAGGGCCGCATGCTCGACATGGTGCGGGCCCGCGATGCTGCCTGCGGCGACGTACAGCGGCGGCTGGCCCGGAGTGGCGCTATGACGCAGATGGCGGCGTTCCTCTGTGCCCAGGTTGCGATCCTGCTTATCCTGCTCGGCGCCGCCGATCGGCCGGTGTTCGCGACCGGCGCCGTGTTCCTGCTGGTGGCAGCCTTCGAGGTCGCAGGCGGCTTGCCGCGGGCCGGGGTGCTGGCCGGGTACGCCGCCGCGTCCGCCCGCCGCGTGCTCGAGGCCGGCGGACCCGGCGCCCAGATCGCCGAGCCATCCGACCCGGTGCCGCTGCCCAAAGGCACGGCCCTCCGATTCGAAGCCGTCGATTTCGGTTGGACCGCGGATCGCCCGGACGTGTTCTCTGGCTTGACGCTAGAGGTGCCACAAGGCGCCCGGGTTGCCGTGCTGGGCCCCTCGGGGGCCGGCAAGTCGACCCTCGCCGCGTTGCTGTTGAGGATCGCAGTACCCCAGTCCGGCCGCGTCCTGCTCGGCGGCGTCGACATCGCGACCCTGTCGGCGCCGGAGCTCCGCAGCCGCTTCGGCGTGCTGTCCCAGGCCACCCACCTGTTCGACGACACGATCCGCGCCAACCTTCTGCTCGGCCGCCCCGACGCGGATGAAGCCGCGTTATGGCGCGCGCTGGACGAGGCCGAGATCGGCGAGTTTGTTCGCGGCCTACCCGACCGGCTGGATACCTGGCTTGGAGAAGGCGGCGCCCGGGTGTCGGGCGGGCAGGGGCGCCGGGTCGCCTTGGCGCGCACCCTGCTGTCGGCCGCGCCCATCCTTATTCTGGACGAGCCCGCGTCGGGCCTGGATGCGCAGACCGAACGTGCCTTCCTGCAGACGCTCAACGCCCTCCCGGCCGGGAGGACGCTGCTGCTGATCACTCACCGCCTGACCGGGGTCGAGACGCTGGACCGGATCTGGCGCCTGTCCGGCGGCCACGCGACTCCCGCCGCTGCGTGAACCTATCGGTCCAAGGCCCGTCAACGTTGACGGGGGAGGCCGGCACGGGGCACGTAGGTACAACTACAAAACGGAGTCTCCCCTATGCGACGCCTTGTCACGGGCATGGCCCTGCTCGCGCTTTCGGCCTGCGCCCAGCAAACGCCGCCGGACCGCATCTTCCCGGTCTTCTTCAACGACTTCTCGTCCAACGTTGATCCGACTGGCATGGCGATCGTCTCGAACGCCGCCGCCGTGGCGAACCGCTTCCCCCGCTACGTCGTCAAAGTGACGGGTTACGCCGACAGCGCGGGCTCGCCGCAGGCCGATATCGACCTGTCGCGCGCCAGGGCCGATGCCGTAGCCAACTTGTTGCAGCAAGACGGTGTTGCGTCGACGCGGCTCCGTCGCGCCGCGGTGGGCACGCCGGCCAACAGCCAGCCGGGTGTGGAGCGACGCCGGGTCGAGATCGATATCGACGAGCAGTAACTGATGCCGGACGGCGCAATACGGGGGGAAACCCCGAAGGACGTGTTGCGCCGGGTGTTCGGGTTTCCGGAGTTCCGTGGCCTGCAGGAACAGGCCGTGTCCCAGGTCGTGGCTGGTGGCGACGCGCTCGTGCTGATGCCGACCGGCGGTGGCAAGAGCGTCTGCTACCAGGTTCCGGCCCTGGTGCGGCACGGCGTCGCCGTCGTGGTGTCGCCGCTGATCGCGCTGATGGACGACCAGGTGGCGGCGCTACGCCAACTGGGCGTGTCGGCCGGCGCGCTGCACTCCGAGGTGGAGCCGGAGGATAGCTCCCGCACGTCGCGGGCGCTGTCCGACGGAACGCTGGACCTGCTGTACGTGTCTCCCGAGCGGCTGATGATGTCCGGTACGCTCGAGCGGCTGTGGCGGCAGGAATTGGCTCTGATCGCGGTGGATGAGGCGCACTGCGTCTCCGCCTGGGGGCATGAGTTCAGGCCGGAATACCGCATGCTCAGGCGGTTACGGACTGACTTCCCGGGCGTGCCGCGCATCGCGCTGACGGCGACGGCCGATGCCCGGACGCGCGCCGACATCCTGCAGGCGCTGGACATGGCGGATGCGGAGGTGTTCGCCGCCTCGTTCCACCGCTCCAACCTGCACATCGCCGCCCAGCCGAAGGCCGGGGAGAGCGCACAGTTGGCCGCCTTCCTCAAACGCCATCCCGGGCAGGCGGGGATCGTGTATTGCGGCAGCCGCAGCAAAACGGAGCGGGTGGCGCAGAGTCTGCGCACCGCCGGGCACGCGGCGATCCCGTTCCACGCCGGGTTGTCGCCGATGGAGAAGCGGGTGGCCCTGACCCGCTTCCGCTCCGGCGAGTCGGTGGTGATGGTGGCGACGATCGCGTTTGGCATGGGCATCGATCGGCCCGACGTGCGCTTTGTCGTGCATCTGGACATGCCGGACAGCCCCGAATCCTACTACCAGCAGATCGGCCGCGCCGGCCGCGACGGCGAGCGTGCCGACACGCTGCTGCTGTTCGGCGGCGAAGACATCGTGCGTGCCCGCCACTGGCTGGAGCAGTCCACCGCCCCGGAAGCGGAACGCCGGGTGCGCGCCGGCCGGCTGGAGGCGATAATCGCGCTGACCGAAACGCCGCAATGCCGCACCCGCTCGCTGCTGGCCTGCTTTGGCGAGGAGTTGCCGGAGCCTTGCGGCCATTGCGACAGCTGCGCCAACCCGGCCCGGCTGTTCGACGGCACCGTGGCGGCGCAGAAGGTGCTGTCCGCGATCTACCGCACTGGCCAGATGTTTGGCGCCTTGCACATCACGGCGGTGCTGCGCGGCGAGCGCACGCCCATGGTGGAGAAGCACAACCACGACCGCCTGCCGACCTACGGCGCGGGCGCGGAGCAGAGCGACGGCTTCTGGCGCGGCGTGATCCGCCAGTTGGTCGCGATCGGCGCGCTTCGTCGCGGCGAGGGGGACCGGGCCGGCCTCGCGCTGGTGACCGAACGGGCGCGCCCGATCCTGCGCGGCGAGGAAACGGTGATGCTGCGAGAGGACCCGCCCGACCCGATTGCGAGTTACGGGGGCGCCGGGCCGCGGACCCGCAGCCGCGCGACGGCCAAGCCGGTTGGCGACCAGCCCGAGGCGCCGTCCGGCCCGTTCGAAGCCCTGCGCGCCTGGCGGTCGACCGAGGCCAAGGCGCAGTCGGTGCCGCCCTATGTGATCTTTCACGATGCAGTGCTGCGCGATCTGGCCGTCGTGCAGCCGCGCAATTTGGAAGATCTCGGTATGATCAAGGGGGTTGGCGCGTCCAAGCTGGACCGCTACGGCGACGCCGTCCTGCGTGTTCTGAGGCAATCGGCATGATCGCCGCCATTCCGTTCGAACCTGCCCGTTTCCGCTCGGCGGCTGCTCACTACCTGCAAGGCCGTTCCGACTACGCGCCCGCGCTGATCCAGAATGTCGCGACGCTATGTGGCCTGGACGGGGCGGGGCGACTGCTCGACCTCGGCTGCGGCCCCGGCCAGTTGGCGATGGCGTTCCGGCCCTATTTTGCCTCTGCGCTGGGCATGGATCCGGAGCCGGAGATGCTCGCGCTGGCGGCGGCGCGGTCCGAGTCGGCCGGCCTCGACATCGCCTTCCGTCATGGGGCTGCGCACGACCTCACCCCGGACATGGGGCCGTTCCGGCTGGTGACGATCGGGCGGGCATTCCACTGGATGGACCGGCCGGTGACCACGCGGACGCTGGACGGATTGATCGAACCGGGCGGTGCGCTGGTGCTGTTGCAGGTCAACGCGCTCGACGTGCCGGACAATGCCTGGCGGACGGAGTATCAAGCGGTGCTGGACGCAGCCCTCGGCGACGGCCAGCGTTCGGCCTGGCGCAAGCCTGGTTGGGTGCGGCACGAGGCGGTGCTGCTGGATTCGCCATTCAGCGACCTGCATCGGGTGGGAGTTATCGAGCGCCACCGCGTGGCACCGGCGGACCTGGTGCACCGGGCGCTGTCCATGTCCATGACCACGCGGGCCCGGTTGGGCGATGACGGGGCGAACCGATTGTCCGATGCCGTGCGAACGCTGGCGGAGGCCGCCGCGCAGGATGGCTGGGTGACGGAGGTGATCGAGTCCATCGCCCTGATCGCGCGCCGTCCGTAAGCTTTTCCTTGACCCCGCGGCCCGGCATGCGCATTTTCCCGCTCTCCGGCGCGCACCCGCCTTTGCAAGAGAAGTACGATGGCCAAGTCCAACACCGTCCAGATCCGCCTCGTCTCGACAGCCGACACCGGCTTTTTCTATGTGACGAAGAAGAACGCCCGCTCCGCGACCGGCAAGCTCGAACTGAAGAAGTACGACCCGGTGGCTCGCAAGCACGTCGCGTTCAAGGAAGCCAAGATCAAGTAGCCTTCTGACTATCCCCCTCGCCTCGAGGGAGAGGCGAGGGGAGGGGTAAGCCACGTACGACCCGGTGCATGTGGCTTAACATCGTCATGCCAGGGCTTGTCCCTGGTATCCACGCGGTTGGGCTGACAACGTCAAACGGGCGCTGCCACCATCGCCTGCAACACGGTTGGCCGGTGTGTGCTTGAGCCCGTGGATACCAGGGTCAATCCTGGCATAACGGTTAGAGTACGGGGGCGCGGGCGAGGCCCATGCCGCGCAACAGGTCGGCGAAGGCGGATAGCCGGCCTTCGCGGTAGGCGTCGAGGTCGACCCCGGTGTAGTCCAGGAAGCCGCGCCCGGTTTTCATCCCGATGCGGCCCTCCGCCATGTTGCGCGCGATCACCGGGGGCGCCTCGTAGCGCGGGTGGTCCAGCGCCTTGGTCAAGTAGTCGCTGGCGTAGTGCAGGATGTCGCCACCGCCCCAGTCGATGAACTCCAGCAACCCCAGCACGGCGAACCGGAATCCGAAGCCGTAGCGCACAGCGCGGTCGATGTCGGCAGCGGAGGCGACGCCTTCCTCCACCATGCGGGCGGCCTCGTTCATCGCCAGCATCTGGATGCGGGGCACGATGTAGCCCGGCCGAGCGGCGCAGGGCACCGGGACCTTGCCCATCGCCTCCAGCAGGGCGGTGAGCCGAGCGGTCACCGCCGGGTCGGTCTGCGCGCCGGCTTGCAGCTCCACCAGCGGCATCAGGAACGCCGGGTTGAGCCAGTGCGCGTTGAGAAACCGCCCGGGGTGCAGCACGGCGGGGGACAGTTCGTCCACCAGGATGGTGGAGGTAGTGGAGGCGATGATCGCATCCGGCGCTGCCAGGTTGGAGGCCCAGGCCAACGCCTCCAGCTTGACCGCCAGCACTTCGGGCACACCCTCGAAGACGATCGCGGCGGCTGCGAGCGCTGGGCCGGCCTCGTGATGGGGTACGGTGCGGACACGGGCGGCCAAGGGGGCAACGTCGTCCGGCTGCATCAGGCCGATGCGCGCCATCATACCGAGCGTGCCCGCGATTTCCGCCGCGACGTCTGCGGCCAGGGTGGCGAACGCGGCAGGATCGCGCGGCTTGGCGTCCACCAGCACCACATCGTGGCCAGCGAAGGCGAACACCACGGCGATGCCGCGCCCCATGCGGCCGGCACCCAAGGCTGCGACGACAAGTGGCTCCGTGGTCATGCACGCCCGTTCTGCAGCAAGGCCTGCAGTCCGGCCCGGTCCAGCCCACCGAGCCCGATCCCGTCGAGGGTGCGGCCGGTCTGCATGAAGTCCTCGCCCACGATGGCGCCGCCGATCGACAGGAAGGCACGCGCAAGTGGCGCTGCCACCCCCGCCAGGGCTGCCACGGAGCACAGGAACGAGAGCCCGATGCGCGTGTCCTCCAGCATGTAGCGGTGTTCGCGCAGGATCAGGCGTTCATTCCAATCGCCGGAGCCGGTCAGCATCTCATGCGCGTTGCGGCCATACATCCACTCCTCGCCCGACGACGCATAATGGTGGGCCAGCGGAAAGTGCGGCGGCCCGTAGCCCAACGCCTCGCGCACGGCGATCCGCTCCGCGTCGAGTTGGTCGGTCACGCGGCGGATGGCGGGCTGCGTGCCCTCCTTGTGGATGTCCCACTGCGGAAAATGCTCGATCGGCCCGGCGTTCATCACGATCAGTGGGGGATGGATAATCGGCCCGGCATTCATCAGCGCGCCGGACAACGCATCCCCACACGCCTCGATCGCGCCGGGGAATGCCTCGGACAACACCGCCAACGCCGGGCCCGCGAGGCGGTGGGGATAGACGCCGGTGGGAAGCCGCTTGCCCCGCCCGGAGATGCGGACGCCATAGAGGCCCTGTTTGCGGGCGAGCCAGGGCAGCGTTCCGGTTTCGGCGAAGATGCAGTTCCTCGCCGTGGTGGCGCGGGCGATCAGCAGGCTTCCGAAGCTGCCCGGGGTCAGGAACACGACCTGGCCGGGGCACAGCAGGGGGCCCAGCGCCTGCGCCAGGGCAGGGTGGGCGGTGGCGGGCATCGGGCAGAGCACCAGCGCCGCACCCTCGATCGCCTCAGCCAAATCGGCGGTGATCCGGGCGGGCCTGATGGTTCGGGTGCCGCTGTGATCGGTGATGTCGATCGTGCCACCGGCTGCCCGATGCGCCGCGGCGTCCGCCTCCGTACGGCGATACAGCCGGATTTCGTGCCCTGCGAGGCTGAGGTCGGCCGCCGCGGCGAACGAGCCGTTGCCGCCACCCAGGACTGCGATCTTCACCGTGCTCTCCCACCCATCATAGGCGGGACCCTTGCACGATGGTATGCCGGCGGTAAAGCAGCGCGGCCGTTCACCCCTCCGCCGCGGGGGCGAGGCGCGAATACCGGCCACCGTGATACAGCAGGGGACGGAGGTCGGTGTGATCGAACTCCTCCACCTGGCCGAGGAAGATCACGTGGTCGCCGGCATCGTGCCTGGCGTAGGTGCGGCACTGGAAGCGCGCAGCACAACCGTCGATCAAGGGGACGCCATACAGCCCACGGCCAACGTCGAGCCCGGCGAACTTGTTGTCGTCCTTCTTGGCAAACCGGTCGGACAGCGACTGCTGGTCGGCCGACAGCACGTGCACCGCAAACCCCTCGCATGCCATGAAGGCGGCAAAACTGTTCGCGTTGCGCGCGAGGCTCCACAGCAGCAGCGGTGGCTCCAGTGACACCGAGCTGAAGCTGTTGGCGGTCAGGCCCGCATTCTCGCCCTGCAGATCGAGCGTGGTGATGATCGTAACGCCGGTCGCGTAGGTGCCGAAGGCGGACCGGAGCAGGCGGGGTGCCACGGTCATCGCCGGGCCACCTGCAGCCGGCACGGCCCCGGATCGACGGGACGTTCATTCCGCTGAGGGTCATGACCCGGTTGCAAAAGCCCCGCCATCCGGTGATCCCTGCCCATTCCTCGTCACCGAACGGCTCGTCCAGCGGCGTCTTGCTAAGTCGAGATTCAGCACTTCGCAGAGCAGGTTGCAGCCGTCAACCGGTTTGACCGGCTTCATCCCGGCATCGAGCCTACTGGCACAATTATTGCTGCCGTGATGCACGTTGCGCAATCGGAGTGGACGATGAAGATCAAGACAGTGATGGCGGCACTTGGGCTTGCGGTTGGCCTGTCGGCCATGGGCGCCCACGCCAAGGATTGGAAGACCGTCCGCATCGGCATGGACGCCACCTATCCGCCGTTCGAGAGCGTCGACCCCAAGGGGCAGATCGTCGGCTGGGAAGTCGATTACGCCAACAATCTGTGCAGCAAGATGCACGTGACCTGCACGTTCCAGAACCAGGATTGGGACGGCATCATCCCGGCCCTGCTGTCCGGCAAGTTCGACGTGATCCTGTCGTCGATGAACGCGACGCCGCCGCGCGCCAAGCGGGTGCTGTTCTCCGATGTGTACTATGCGACCTCGCCCGTTTGGGTCACCACCGTCGGCAACAAGAGCGACGACACGTCGCTTGCGGCGATGAAGGGCAAGACCGTGGGTACGCAGTCCTCCACGACCTTCGCCAACTACCTGGACAAGAACTACAAGGGTATCGACGTGAAGCTGTATCCGGGCGGCGACGAGCCGTTTGCGGACCTGGCGAGCGGTCGTACCGATTACGTGGTGAGCGACATCCTCGTCAGCGAGAAGTTCATCGACAAGAACCCGGGCTGCTGCCGGATCGTGGCCAAGATCCCGCGTGACCCGGACATCTTCGGGCCCGGCGTCGCCGCCGCGTTCCGGCCGGACGACACCGATCTCGACGCCATGTTCAACAAGGCGATCGGCGAGGCGCAGGCCGACGGCAGCTTCAAGAAGCTGTCCGAAGAGTACTTCAAGATGGACATCAGCGCGAAGTAGTCGGGCGCCGGGGCCAGAAGGAGGGCACTGGGAATGGGTTGGTTCAGCCTGCTTTTCGGTGCCGACGGCTGGGGCGAGCTACTGCTGCGGGGCAGCCTCGTCACCATCATGCTGGCCGTGACGGCCGTACCGTTCGGCTTCGGCGGCGGGCTGCTGCTCGCCGTGCTGAAGCTGTCCCGCAATCCGGTGCTGCGGATCGCGTGTGACGCCTACACGACGTTCTTCCGCGGCATTCCCGACCTGCTGGCGCTGTTCATCGTGTATTTCGGGCTGCAGGCGCTGCTCAACGACGTGTCGCAGTTGCTCGGTCCGGAGTGGCGCATCGACATGAACGCGTTCGCCGCCGGGGTCATCGCGCTGTCGGTGGTAATGGCCGCCTATTCCAGCGAGGTCTGGGTTGCCGCCCTGCGAGCAGTCCCCGGCGGGCAAAAGGAAGCGGCGCGGTCGCTCGGGCTCGATGGCCGGCTGGTGTTCCGCCTGGTCGTGCTGCCGCAAGTGGGGCGGATTGCGCTGCCGGGGCTCGGCAACCTGTGGACGATCCTGCTGAAGGACACGTCGCTGATTTCCACCCTCGCCGTCAGCGACCTGCTCCGCGCAGCGGCCGAGGCGGCGCATGCGACGCTGCGGCCGATCCTGTTCTACGGCGCTGCGGCGATGATCTATCTCGTGTTCAGCATCGCGGCCGGCGGTGTGCAGGGTGCCTTGGAACGCCGCGCCAATCGCGGCTTCGCCTGATGGGTTTCCTGAGCGGGCTGGTGGATCCGGATCTGCTGGCCAGCTACGGCCAACGCCTGTTGCTCGGCTTGCAGGTGACGGCGGAGACGGTGCTGATCTCGTGCGCGATCGGCTTCCTGTTGTCGTATCCGCTGGCCCGGGCGCGGGTCGCGCGCAACCTGGTCGTGCGATGGCTGGCATTGGCCTACGTCACGTTCTTCCGCGGCACGCCGCTGCTGTGTCAGTTGTACCTGGTGTATTACGGGGCTGGCGAGATTAGGCCTTTCCTGACCTCGATCGGGCTCTGGTGGTTCTTCCGCGACGCTTTCGATTGCTGCATCTTCGCCTTCGCCCTGAACACCGGGGCTTACCAGGGCGAGATCATGCGGGGTGCCATCCAGTCGGTGCCGAAGGGCCAGATCCAGGCCGCCCAGGCACTCGGCCTATCGCGCTACCGCATCGCCCGGCACGTGGTGTTGCCGCAGGCGATGTTGGTGGCGCTACGCCCGTTCGGCAACGAACTGATCGGCATGGTGAAGGCCAGCGCCTTGGCCGCAATCGTCACGCTGCTGGATCTCATGGGTCAGACCCGGTTCATCTTCGCCCGCACGTTCGACTTCACCGTCTATCTGTATGCCGCGATCCTGTATCTGGCGATCACGGAAGCAATCAGCCGCGTGTGCAACTGGCTGGAGCGGTTGCTATCCAAACACCTGGTTGCTGCGCGCCCGGCCGGCGCGGCGGCGCAGGGCTTGGTGCCGGCCGATGCGACGCCAAGTGCCGCGATGATACAGGCGCACTGACTACGCGACGGCTTGGGTCGGCCGGGACGCCAGGATGTCTCGCACCATCGGAATGACTTGGGTGCCGTAAAGCTCGATACTGCGCATCAGGCTCTCGTGCGGCAGTTGGTTGACGCTGTATTTCAGGTCGAAGCGCGACAGCTGCAGCAGGCGGGCCGTGCGGGCGATGCGGCGGGCCACCGTCTCGGGCGATCCGACATACAGCGAGCCGCTATCGGCCTCGCGCTCGAAATCGGCCCGCTGCATCGGCGGCCAGCCGCGCTCGGCGCCGATCTTTGCATTCTGGCGCTGGAAATGCGGCCACAATTCCTCGCGCGCCTGGGCGTCGGTCTCGGCCACGTGGCCCGGCGAGTGCACACCGATCGCCGCCACCGGCCGGCCGAAATGCGCGTAGGCGCGGTGGTGCAGGTCCACGTATTGCTGGAACCGCGCTGGGTCGCCGCCGATGATGGCGAGCATCAGCGGCAGCCCATGGCTCGCCGCCCGCACCACGGATTGCGGGCTGCCGCCGACGCCGACCCAGGTGCGCAACCGGCCGTGCTCGATGGGCGGGAACACGAGTTGGTCCTTCAACGGCGGGCGGACCGTGCCCTGCCACGTCACCGGGCCGCCCTCGAGCAGCGCCGTGAACAGGGCCAGCTTCTCCTCGAACAGCGTCTCGTAATCCTCGAGCGCAAACCCGAACAGCGGAAAGGATTCGGTGAACGAGCCGCGCCCGAGGATCACCTCCGCCCGCCCGTTGGACACGGCGTCCAACGTCGAGAAGCGCTGAAACAGGCGCACCGGTTCGTCCGAGCTGAGCACTGTGACGGCCGAGCCAAGCCGTATCCGGGTGGTCCTCGCGGCGATCGCGGCCAGCACGACGTCCGGCGCGGAAATGGAATAGTCCGCGCGGTGGTGCTCCCCGACGCCGAAGAAATCGATGCCGAGTTGGTCGGCCAGCACCCCCTCCGCGACGACGTTGCGGATCACCTGGGCATGCGGCAGCAGCGCGCCGGCCGCATCCGCCGTCACGTCGCCGAACGTGTCCAGCCCGAGTTCGAGCGTCTCATCCATGATGGCGTCCTTACTGGCAGCGAAACGTCAGCTACCGTTGGTGAGGTAGGTTTCGAACGGCCGATTACAAAGGTCGAGCAGGTTGGGCGGCACCGTAAAGCCGTCCGGATCGTCGTCGATCAGCCCCGTCATCTGGGAATTGTGGCAGTCGACCGCCTGGCGTTTCACCGCGAGACTCGATGTCACATCCAGCCGCCATCCCCGCACCACGGTCCGCGGCAGCACGCGGGCCGGCGGCAACGTCCAACCCCAGACGGCGTACGACAAATGCCGGGCGCCGGTGAGCCGGCTGGCGCGGGCGGCGATCCGGTGGGCGGCCTGGTGGTCGCAATGCGGGTCGTGCCGCCAACTCGCAATGACGGTGCCGACCCGGTGGTCCCGCAGCACGCCCGCCAAACGGTCGCCGGCATCGCGGAGGGGCTTGCCCCATCGTGGGGCGGCGGCATCCTTGTAGCGCAGGAACAGCACGCACTCCGCCGGCAGGCCAAGGGTCGCCAGCGCCTCCGTCGCCTCCGCCTGGCGCAGGGCTTCCAGCCGGGCGGCCGGGAACGCACGCGAATTGGGGTGGGACATCGTGCCGTCGGTCAGGATGGCGACGCGGATGTCGTGACCGGCCGCACAGGCCTGGGCGATCAGGCCGCCGCAGCCGAGGCTTTCGTCGTCGGGATGCGGGGCCAGGAGCAATACGGGCTTGTCGCCGATGATGGTACCCAGGTCGCCGAAGGGCAGGCTCGCCATCCGGGCCAGCACGTCGCCAGCCCTCAAGAGCGGCGCATCCGGTGGCGGGCGGCGAGCCACAGCAGTGGCAACTGGCTCTTCACGAAGCGCTGGCTCATGCGGCGCGGCTGCAGGGCCAGGCGGTGCAGCCACTCCAACCCGGCGCGCTGCATGACCATGGGCGCGCGCGCCTGCAGCCCGGTGGCGAACAGCAGGGAGGCGCCGATGCACAGCCCGGTGCCGACCGCCCCGCCCCGTTCGACGATCCGCAGGCCGAGCACTTCGGATTGCGGCGCGCCGCATGCCAGGAAGACGAAGCGGGCGGGATGGGCGAGCACGAAGTCCACACAGCGATCCACTTCGGCCGGGTCGGCGATGAAGCCGAACGGCGGATCGTGCCGGTCCAAATGCTGCCAGCCGAACTTATCGCGCAGCCGCTGGTCCATCTCCGCGGTGCCGCCGATGATGGTGACCCGGTCGTCCGGCCCGACGACGCCGTTCCGCAGCATCATCAGCGTAAGGTCGCTGCCGAGCGCCAAGGGCAGCTGCACGCCGCTGGCCAGGGCTGCGAGTCGCGCCACCACCCGGCTATCGCACAACCGCAGCCAGGCGCCGTCGATGCCGGCGCGGAAGCGGGGCTCGCCGCGCTCGTAGTTGACGACGTGGACCGCATTCGGGGTGCAGACATAGGCGAACGGCGCATCGGCGGGGCGCGCCAGAATGGCCGTCAATGCCTCCGCCGTGCTCAGCCGTGAGAAGTGGGTGCCAAAAGCAAGGATCTCGCCGTGCGGCTCTTGCCCGGGCAAAGCTGTCTCCAGAACGGAACCGGTCATCGCGATTCTGTTCACGCTACTGCCGTTCGTGAAGGCGCTCAACTCGGCGCCCGGAACGGTCAAGGTGTGAGCGCGCCGCCGTCTGATGCACGCAGCCATGCAGCGGACTGTTGGAGGCCGTCACGCACGCCGACCTTCGGCGTCCAACCCAGCCGATCGTGCGCGAGATCGACGGGGTAGGTGGCGCGGAGAGCGAACAAGCTCAGCTCACTACGGGCCGGGGCGCCGAGCAGCCAGTCGGCGGCGAGGCCAGGTGACAAGCGCGCAAGTGCCTTGAGCGGGAGGGATCCCAACACTCGCGCTTTCAAGGCCAGCGGCGAAATGTCGCGCAGCGAAGGCGCACCCAACGCGTCGGCATTCGCCTTAAACCACTGGTTCCAGCTCATCACCTCGGTCCCGCTGATGTTTACGGCGAGCCCCGACACATCGCGCGCGTGAAGTGCCGATATCACCGCCTCTATGACGTCGGACACGTTGACAGGGTTGCATGTGCCTTCCCCCGCCGGCCCGAACACGCCCCACCGTCCGGACTGGATGCGGCGAGCGAGTTGCACCGTCCACAAGGCACTGCCCGGACCGTAGACGATGGCGGGCCGCAGCCGAATGATTTCGAGCCCGGTTTGTGCGAGGCACGCCTCCTCGGCCGCAACCTTCCAGGCGCCGTAGCCCGGGCCGGTGCTGGAAACGAGCGGCCTCGTCTCGTCGACCGTGCCGGACGCGCCACCATAGACGGCAACGGAACTGATATGGACGAACCGGCGCACGCCCGCCTGCGCCGCGGCGGCGAGCAGGGCGCGGGTTCCGTCCACCGTCACGCTGCGATCCCCGACGGCGCAATGCACGACGGCGCCAGCACCGGACAGGGTGGCCTGCAGCCCGGCGGTGTCGCGCAGGTCCAGCCGTCGCGTGCCGTCGCGTCCGTCGCGTGTGGTGGCGATCACCGTTGCCGCCGGATCCTCCGACAGGCGCTGCACGAGGTGGCGGCCGATGAAACCGCCCGCGCCCGTCACCAGAACCGGACCGATGTTGCTACCCATGCGAGCGAGACCTTTGGGATTGGGGATGTGACATCCAGCGACACGCCCGGGCGTTCGATCGATGGTAGCAGACTGTATAACGCCGGGCAGGCGACACAGAAGGGATGCAGCATGAAGATCGATCTCACGGGCCGCAGCGCGGTCGTCACCGGGTCGACGGGCGGGATCGGCCTGGCGATCGCGAAGGGGCTGGCCGAGGCCGGCGCGGCGGTCACGGTGAACGGGCGCACCGCCGCCCGGGTGGAACAGGCGGTCGCGGCGGTGAAGCAGCATTGTGCGGGCGCGGCCGTGACCGGCGTCGCCGCCGACCTCGCGACGGCCGAGGGGGTCGCCGCCTTCGTGCAGCAGGTGCCGGCGGCCGACATCCTGGTGAACAATCTGGGTATCTTCGAGCCCAAGCCGTTTGCCGAGATCCCGGATTCGGATTGGCACACGTTCTTCGAGACCAACGTCATGAGCGGCGTGCGCATGTCCCGCGCCTATCTGCCGGCCATGGTGGGCAAGGGCTGGGGCCGAGTGGTGTTCATCTCCAGCGAGTCCGGGCTGAATATTCCGGTCGAGATGATCCACTACGGCATGACCAAGACAGCCCAACTCGCGATCAGCCGTGGGTTGGCCGAGTCCGTCGCGAACACCGGCGTGACCGTCAACAGCGTATTGCCCGGGCCGACCTTGTCGGACGGCGTAGCGACGATGCTCGGCGGCGGCGATGCGGAGGCGAAAGGCCGCGAATTCGTCGCCAAGTACCGCCCGACCTCGTTGATCGGCCGGCTGGCGACGGTGGAGGAGGTGGCGAACATGGTGGTGTACGTGTGTTCGCCCCAGGCGTCGGCGACGTCGGGTGCCAATCTGCGGGTTGATGGCGGCGTGGTTCGCTCGATCGGGTAATCAACGGCGGCCCGTGATCTCCGCCAGAGTCACGGGCCGGAACTGCCAGGCATCGACTCCGACATCGGCTTGCCGGGGCAGTGGCTTCAGCCGGCCGTGGCTGTGGCCATGCAGGTTCCAGGCGCCGCGCCCCATGTCGCGCCATGTGCGGAACGCATAGTGGCATAGCACCAGCGCCGTGCCGTCCACCGTGAGTTCGGCATAGGCCTGCACGCTGGCCCAGCCGGGCAGGACGGTCACCGACGGCGGATCGTTGTTGCCGGTCACCAAGTGCTTGCGGCCGGGTAGGGCGGCAAGCAGGCCCGCCGCGTCGACCCGGCGTCCCACCGCGAAATCGCCGAGATGCCAAACCTCGTCGCTCGCGCCGACCGTGGCTTGCCAGGCGGCCGTCATGGCGGCGTCCATCTCGGGGACGGAGGCAAAGGGGCGGCGATACAGGCCCAGCGCGCCGCCATGGCCGAAATGCGTGTCGGCGGTGAAGAAGATCGTCATGCCAGTCCGCAGACACCGGTCTTCCCCTGCGCAACGGCTGGTGCCACGAACTGCTTTGACCTCATCAGCCCGACCCCGTGGATACCAGGCTCAAGGCTTGGCATGACGATGCTGCTTCTGGAAGGACCCGACCCATTCCGAACGACGCCAAGCTGTCCGCTCCCGCCGCGGGGCGCAACCGTGACCCGATCCTGCAGGCCCTCACGCCGCATCTGCCGCCCCACGGCCTGGTGCTGGAGGTGGCGAGCGGAACGGGTGAGCACGTCGCCCATTTTGCGGCCGCGTTGCCGGGCTTGGAGTGGCAGCCGACCGACCTGGATGCGGACCGCCGGGCGAGCATCGACGCCTGGGCGGCCGGGTTGGCCAATGTGCGCCCCGCCTTGGCCCTGGATGCCACCGTGCAGCCCTGGCCGGTGTCGCGCGCCGAAATCGTGCTGTGCAGCAACATGATCCATATCGCTCCCATCGCCGCGACCCATGGGCTGGTGGATGGGGCGGCAAGGCTGCTCGGGCCCGGCGGCCTGCTGGTTCTATATGGGCCGTTCCGCCGCATCGGGCGTGACATGGGACCCGGCAACGCCGCGTTCGACGCCGATCTGCGCGCCCGCAATCCGGCTTGGGGCCTGCGTGTGCTGGAAGAGGTCGCCGCGCTGGCTGCGGTGGCCGGGTTCGAAGCGCCATCCGTCGAGGCGATGCCAGCGAACAACACGCTCGTCGTGTTCCGGCGTCAGGCCTCGCGGTAGATCATCAGCACCGCACCGCAGATCAGGAAGCCGACCGGCCACACCCACCCGGCGATCCGCGCGCCGCGTCCGGTCAGCCGCAACTCCAGCCAGCGCGCCCAGCCGGCGCCGATCCCGGCCAGGGCGAGCGGAGTGTGGGTCAGCTCGATCAGCAACTGGTCCTTCACGTTGGCGATCGCGTGGCTGTGGGTCAGCAGCAGGGCGCCGCCGGCCGCCGTCAGCAGGGGAAAGACCAGCGCGGCCTTGGGTGATTGCAGCCGCCCGGTCCGCACGCTCCACTCGAAGCCGGCGAACACGACGATCAGCAGCACGAACAGGCGGTGCTGCAGAACTTCCACGTCGCGCAGGGATTCGAGCACGCCGACATAGCCCATCGGCCAGACCTCGGGGTCCGACCGGATGGCGAGGAAAATCGCCAGTCCCAGCAGCGTCAACGGCCAGTGCTTCGCCCAGCGCACCCCCGCCTGGTTCAGCAGCGCCAGTGCCCCCATTAGCAGCACGAACAGCCCGGCCCAGTGGTGGTTGTACTCGCTCCAGGCGATGTCGGCGGCGTTGCGCGGCGGCAGTTCGCCGGACCCCGGGATGGAGGCCGGGGGCGCTTCCTTGGCCTGCTGCGCCGCTTGCGCGTCCAACTGGGATTGCAGCTGCAGCAGCGCCAGCTTGTCCAGGTCGGGCGACGTCATCCGAGGCCAGACGGGCGTGTTGCGCTCAACCACCTCGGCCCAGGTCGCACGATCCTGCGTCAGGTCCACGCCGGGCGGCACCGAGGTCAGCGAGGCAGCGGCGAAGAAGATCGAGATGCCGATGCCGATCTCCACCTCGGCGAGCCGCTTCATCCGCAGCACGGACGTCCCGGGGTTGGAACGCAGCCGCTCGGTGGTAACGAAATTGCCAAGGCCGAGCAGCAGAAGGGCACAGAACATCGCCACCTTGGCGGTGACCATGACGCCGTAAGCGGTGCCGTACACCGCGTCCCACGAGCCGATATAGGCGACGCTCATGGCGCTGCCGGACAGCAGGATACACGCGACTCCGGCCATCGACATGCGGGAGAACCGTGCCCCGACCCGGCGCCACGCGGAGCCATCCTTGACCCGGGCCAGTGCCATGATGAAGCACGGGATGCCGCCGATCCAAATAGCCGCACCCAGTTGGTGCAACGCTTCCACGCCCAGCAGCGGCAGGCTGTACTCCATGCGGGCCGCCGCGTGGGTGGACAGCGTGGCCGCCGCCAGCTCCACTGCCCCGAGCGCCAGCAGCAAGGCGGCCGAGGTTTTCCGCTGACTCAGCAGGCAGCCGCCCAGCAGCAGCGCCGCGGTGCATTTCACCAGCCCGGCGATGGCGAAGGACGCACCCAGCACCGCGAACAACGACAAATCCACCGTGTCCATGAGCACCGATGCCTGCAGACCCAGCGTCAGGCCCTCACACACGACGAGTGCAAGCGCCGCCCAGCCGGCGATCACCGCCGTGCGGCGGGCGATGGAGAAGCCGAACGGCAGCTCCGCCGCGAGCGGACGTGCCAGGAGTAACAGGAACAGCGTGCCGCCGAGTGCCATCGACTGGCTGAGGATCACCAGGCCGTGGAGGATGATCTCCAGGTAGCCGAACAGGTCGACGAGGAGCGTCACCTAGGGAGCGGCGACCGTGAAGGGGACATCGCCGCGAGTGATGTGGCCGTCCACCGCCAGCACCTGCCAGCGCACGGTGTAGTCGCCGGGCTTCAGGTCGGCGCCGGTCGTCATGATGTCCGGCGGGCCGTCGTCCACGATCGGCAGCTTGGTCTGCGCGTTGTCGGGGGTAATCAATGTCAGGCGGGAGCGCTCGCGGTCGATGCGCGAATTGAACTTCAGCATCATCGCCTCGTGACCGGCCGGAATGCTTCCGTGGATGGCCGGCGTGCTGTCGATCAGGATGGCATGCGCGCGCGCCGGGAGCGCCCAAAGGGCAGCGAACGAGAGCGACAGAATGATTGCCGTTTTCATGGCGTTGGGCGTCTAGCGCCGTCCGTGAGACGTGTCATGATCGTTTGATGCAAAGTGCCGCGAACCCGCGTCCATCCATCGGCCGACGCGAAGATTTCCGTGCTTTCCGCCCTATCAGCACCCGCTGGATGGACAATGACGTATTCGGCCACGTGAACAACGTCACCTACTACTCGTATTTCGACACCGCCGTGACGGGCTGGCTGGCCGAGCGCCACCTGATCGGCCTGCTCGACGGACCCATGTGGATGGTGGCCGAAACCGGCTGCCGTTTCTTTGGCGAGGTCGCATTTCCCGAGTTGGTCACCGTCGGGTTGCGGGTCGGCCGGATCGGATCCAGTTCGGTACGCTACGAACTCGCCGTGTTCCGTAGCGATGACGACCGCGCGGCGGCGGAGGGGCACTTCGTCCACGTGCATGTCGACCGCGCCACCCGCCGACCCATGCCGGTGCCGGACGCGATCCGCACTATGCTGGCCACTCTAGAACGATAGGAAGATCGACATGGACACCGGACTGCAAGGCCGCACCGCCCTGGTTTGTGCCGCGAGCAAGGGGCTGGGCCGCGCCTGTGCCATGGCGCTGGCCCGCGAGGGCGTGAGCGTCACCATCACCGCCCGCGGCGCCGAGGCGCTGGAGCAAACGGCGCAGGACATCCGCGCCGCCACCGGTGCCACCGTCACGACGGTTGCCGGCGACATCACCACCGAGGCCGGCCGTGCGGCGGCGCTGGCGGCGTGCCCGTCGCCGGATATCCTGGTCAACAATGCCGGTGGGCCGCCCCCCGGCGACTTCCGCGACTGGGAGCGCGACGATTGGATCCGTGCGCTCGACGCCAACATGCTGACGCCGATCTTCCTGATCAAGGCGACGGTGGACGGCATGATCGGCCGCAAGTTCGGCCGCATCGTCAACATCACCTCCGGCTCGGTGAAGTCGCCGATCGCAACCCTTGGCATGAGCAACGGCGCGCGCGCCGGGCTCACCGGGTTCGTGGCCGGGCTGGCGCGGCAGGTGGCGCGGCATAACGTGACGATCAACAGCCTGCTGCCGGGCCCGTTCCTGACCGACCGCCTGCGCACCACCGCCGCCGCGGGCGCCAGCAAGTCCGGCCGCACGGTGGAGGAGGAGATCGCGGCGCGCATGTCCACCACCCCCACCGGACGGCCCGGCGACCCGGCGGAGTTCGGCGACGCCTGCGTGTTCTTGTGCGCCGCGTCCTCCGGCTTCATCGTCGGGCAGAACCTGCTGCTCGACGGCGGTGCGTTCAACTCGATGATGGGATAGGCCGACATGGAGCTTTCCTTCGCCCCTGCCTCCTTCCTCGCCGCGGCCGTGCGGGCGCGGCAGATCGGCTGCCTCGAGCTGCTGGACCATTACATCGGGCGCGTCGAACGCTATGACGGTGCGGTGAACGCCGTGGTAGTGCGTGACTTCGAGCGGGCCCGCACCCGGGCGCGGGCCCTGGACAGCGGCACCCTCACCGGGCCGCTGCACGGCGTGCCGATGACGGTGAAGGAAAGCTTCAACGTCGCCGGGCTGCCCACCAGTTGGGGGATTCCGGAGTATCACGGCAAACTGGCGGAGAAGAATGCGCTCGCCGTGGACCGGCTGCTGGATGCCGGTGCGGTGATCTTCGGCAAGACCAACGTGCCGATCCGGCTGGGCGAATGGCAAAGCTTTAATGCCAATTACGGCCGCACCAACAATCCGTGGGACCTCGGCACCTCGCCGGGCGGCTCCTCCGGCGGCGCAGCGGCGGCGATCGCGGCGGGGCTGACCGGCCTCGAGTTGGGCAGCGACATCGGCGGCTCCGTCCGCCAGCCCGCCCATGCCTGCGGCACCTTCGGCCACAAGCCGACCCATGCGCTGCTGCCGTTGTATGGCCACGCGCTGGCCGAGAATGCGGCCGGCACCGACATCTCCGTCATTGGCCCGCTGGCGCGCTCGGCCGACGATCTGCGGCTGGCGCTGGACGTGGTCGCCGGGCCGGACGAGGCGGAGACGGCGATGCGCTTCCACCTGCCGGACCCGCGCGTGCCCGGGCTGCGCGGCTTACGGGTGGCGGTTTGGGCGGAGCAGGCGGGCCAGATCACCGACCCGGCGATCACCGCCTCCCTGCTGGAACTGGCCGATTCGCTCGAGCGGGAAGGGGCCGTGGTGAGCCGGTCCGCTCGCCCAGCCTTCGACGTCGAGGCCGCCTACACCCTGTACCTGAAGCTGCTGTTCGCCGCTCTCAGCGGACGCGCGACGGAGGCGGACCGGGAGCGTGTTCGCGCCAAAGTACGCGGCTTGGGCAAGGATGACCGCAGCGCCAACGCGGTGATGCTGAGCAGTGTCGACATGACCCACGCCGAGTGGCTCGGCCTGAACGAACAGCGGCACCGGGTGCGCCGGGCCTGGGGCGCGTTCTTCCAGGATTGGGACGTTCTGCTGTGCCCGGTACTGGGAGCCCCGACCTGGCCGCATATGACGGAGGGCGAAGTGGCGGACCGGCGGCTCGTCGTGGGCGGGCAGGACGTGTCCTACAACGATCTGCTGTTCTGGGCGGGCATCACCTGCGGCTATCACCTGCCGGCCAGCGTGGCGCCGCTGGGGCTGACGCCGGGCGGGCTGCCGTATGGCGTGCAGATCGCCGGGCCGCTCTATGGCGACCGAACGACGATCGCGGTGGCGGGCATGCTGGAACGGAGTTGGCGAGCGTTCATGCCGCCGCCTGGTTACTAACGCGGCGATCCTCTGTGGTGGGGTGCCAAAGCGCACCTCACCCTACGGCTAGGCCTAAACAGTAGGTTGGGTTGCGCTTTGGCAACGCACCGTACTATCAGTAGGCCTTGCCGCTGCTGCTTATGAAAATCTCGCGCAGCAGCGTCCGGGCGATGATCCTCAGGTCGAGGCCGAGCGACCAATTATCGATGTAGTACAGGTCTTGGGCTACCCGCTCGACGATTTCCCGTTCGGTGCGCGTCTCGCCCCGCAGTCCCTGCACCTGCGCCCAGCCAGTCAGACCCGGCTTCATGCGGTGGCGTGCCTGGTAATGGGGCACGTCGCGGAACATTCGTTTGCCGGCGAGCGTCGTCGCTAGATGCGGGCGCGGCCCAACCAGCGACATGTCGCCGCGCAGGACGTTCCAGAGCTGCGGTAGCTCATCGAGACTGAAGCGCCTAAGCCAGTAGCCGAGCCGGGTGACGCGGCGGTCGTTTGCCGTCGCCTGGATGAACTCGTCGTTTGCGTCACGGCAATACATGGTGCGGAACTTGAGCATGGTGAACGGCGTCCCGTTCAGCCCCTCCCGATCCTGGCGGAACAGGACCGGCCCGCGCGACTCGAATTTCACGAGTACGGCGATGACCAGGATTATCGGTAATGCCTCCAACAGGAACAGCGCGCCCGCGACGCGGTCGAAGCAGGCCTTCTTGAAAGCCGGCCAGTCCTTGAGCGGCCGGGAGGAGACCAAGAGCACGGTGCTCGATCCCAGCAGCATGAGTTGGGCGCCGGCATAGGACAGGGCCGGCACGTCGGTCGTCAGGAAAATATCGGCGGCGATGCCGGACAGGCGTTCGCGGATGGCGGCGATGCGGTCGGTCGCGCTGAGCGGGAGGGCGATCACGATGGCATCGATCGAGGCCGTCTTGGTCAAGGTCAACAGGTCGTCGATGCTGCCGCGCAGCCACTCCCGGCTCACGTAGTCGGGCAGGCGGGTGGTGCGGTCGTCGTATATTCCCACGATGGTCGTCGCGGGATCGCCGGCGGTATCTTTGATGAACTTCAGGCTGGCGGCAGTGGCCCCGATAACGGCCACCCGGGTCGTCAACCGGCCGGCGCGATCGTGCGCCTGCAGCCGCGACGCCAGGATCGATCGAAATGCGAGCAGCGTTGCTCCGGTACCGAGGCCCCAGGCGAACGGCTGGGTGACGAGGTAGGGCAGGTCCGGCGTATGATGATGCAACAGAACGAGGGTCACCATGCAGGCGAGGACGCCCGCGCTGACCCCGGTCGCCAACTCGGCGAGGTGCGTGAATGGATCGAGCAACGTGGCCAGTCGGTAGACCTTCATACGCTCGGACACGACTCGGCAGACGGTGATTGCAATCGTGCTGACCACGATGAACTCGCCCCACATCGGGGTGCCGCTCATCCGGCGCAGACCGAGACCGATGCAGAGCGATGCGATCGCCATGATCAGGATGTCGGCTGCACGGCAAAGCCCAGACAGCACCGGGATCGATAATGTGCGACCCTGCGGCACCGAAGCCGCGAGCAATCGAGCACTCCCGCTACGCAAGTCTGCCGAGGCAGTCCTCACGCGAGACTGTGAATGCTCCCACGGGCTGTTTAACAACGGTTTAGCTCCAATTTGGCCGCACCTACTCAATGAATTCGCATATGCTGAGACGGGACGTCAAAAATGGTTGCCCCCAATTCGCAACCTCTGTCTCGATTACCATCATTAACGGTAAAGAAGGGTCAAGACAACGTTACTAAATCGCGCTTCCATCGTTGGCTTCGATGTCGCGTGGGAGCGGACGTCCGCCGCCGGCTCGTCCTCGTTGGATCGAATCGTCCGGACGAAGCCGCCTGCCGGATCCGTAACGTCCTACCCTAGGCGCCGGATCGGGGTGCCGAGAAGGTGATTTGAACCCGTACGCAAGTTGTCGGCTCTGAACGATCGATCGTGACGGCGTTCGGCGTCCTCGCCATCGCGCCGATCAATCGCATTCCGAGGCTCGCCGTCGTCCTGGCCTCGTAGCCGTCGGCGAAGCCGGTGCCGTTGTCGCGCACGACGATCTCCACCCCTGTCTCGGTTCGCCGGACCGAGACCCGGATCGGCGGGACGCCATATTTGAGCGCATTCGTCACCAATTCGACGGCGATCAACCCGATCGGCGTGACGTGTTCCGGCGAGAGGAGCATCGGCTCGACGTCGACGGAGGGCGGCACGGTACCGCCGATCGACGTGCAGATGTTGGTGAGCAAGCCGGTGAGGTAGGACGCGACATCGACCCGTTCGATCGCGCCCTCTTTATACAGACGTTCATGCACTGCAGCGATCGACAGGATCCGAGCGGCTGCATCGTTCAGCCGGGATTTTTCGCCATCGTCGGTCACCGAGCGCGCTTGCAGATGAAGCATGGTTTGAACGAGTTGCAGACTGTTCTTGATGCGATGATGGACTTCCTGCATCAGGATGTCCTTCTCGCGCAGCAGCGCGGTCTGGTTTTCGACCTGCCGGTGCCGTTCGATCGCCGCGGCAGCGACATTGGCCAGCGCCTGCATGAACGCGATGTCGTGCGTGGTGAACTGTAGCCGGTCCGAGCTGTCGGCCTCGAGCACGCCGAAGGGCAGCCCGCCGTCTTCCGAAATGATCACGTTGATGGCCCGGTGGATCCCGTGCTCGGCCAGGATCAAGGGAGTCCGAAACCGCGACTCGGCGGTCAGGTGGTTGGACACCACCGGCATCTTGGTCCGCAGCGCAAATCCGGCGGGGCTGGCGAGGTCCGCACCGATCACGGCGTGCCCAACGACACCCGGGTTCCAACCGACGCCGCTGCACAGCAGGAAGTCCTGTGTGGCTGGCCGGAAGGCAAGGATCTTGGCAAAGCGGGTGCTCAAACCTCGCGCTGCGATCTGGCAGGCCTGGTCGAACACAGACGCGAGCGTCGGCTCTCGCAACGCAAACAGGCCAAACGCCGCCACCAGTTCCTGCTGCTGCAGGCGTACCACCAATTCGCGCTCCGGTGCCGTTCGCTGTTCGGCCAGATCGACGACCACACTGCCCGGAGCGGGGTCAGCAACCTCTCGCTCGGTCACGGTCTGGCCTAACTGGGTGACGTCGGTGTTCACCAATTGGTGATACACGTTTAGCTACAACGGCTCAACGGTTGAGATCGAAACAACTGGCGTCCCAAGTGATGCCATGGTCCGCCCAGGTAAGACCACAGCTCCACACCAATTGCCTGCCCACCCGGCGGCATCTGCTCGGCGAGAAGCGCGTCATACACCTGCCTCGCCTCATCCGGCGCGACCTTGTTCTGCACTGTTACGTGCGGATGCCAGGGTTGGCTGTCCTGCCTGGTCAACGAGGACTGCCAAACTGTGGCCAAAGACTGTCGCAGACCTACGACGCCCGGCATGCCCAGCGCGTAGGCGGTCCCCCGGCCCAGGAACCGCAGGCCGGTAACGGTGAACGGCGCGGGCGACATCGTCCGGCACGCCTCCGTCAGATGATCCATGACGTTCGGCTGGTGCGCGCCCGGCAGGTGATGGAACATCGTCACGTGCGCATGAAGGTGGTTGAGCGCCGGCGGGAACAGCCGGCGGCGGAGGGCGTCGAACCGTGCCTGTGACGCCGGGTCGAGCATCACGGTGAGGATCAGCGGATGCGCGGTGGTCTCGGGCAATGCGCTGCCGCTCACCGGCCTTCGCTCAACGGCTTTCGTTCAACGACCCTCGCTCAACGGCCGCGGAACACCGGGGGGCGTTTTTCCACGAATGCCTTGGCGGCTTCCTTATGGTCCTCGGTTGTCCCGGTACGGGCTTGGCCCAACGCCTCCATGTCCAACACCGTCGCGAATGGTTCGGTCTCGGCGGCGTGCAGGTTGCGTTTCATGTAGGCGAACGCCACGCGCGGCCCGTCGGCGATGTGGCGCGCCATCGCCATGGCCTCGTCCATCAGGGCTGCGTCGTCCACCACCTTGGTCACGATGCCGAGCCGGGCGGCCTCGTCGGCGTCGATCTGCGGGTTGAGATAATACATCTCCCGCGCTTTGGCGGTCCCCACCAGACGGGTCAGCGACCACGATCCGCCGAAATCACCGGAGAAGCCAACGCCGGCGAACGCGGTGCGGAAACGGGCCGAGCGGGCGGCGATGCGCAGGTCGCAGGCGAGCGCGATGCTGAGCCCGGCACCTGCGGCCGGTCCGTTCACGGCGGCGATCACCACTTTGCCGATGGTGCGGAGCAGCTTCACCGATTCGTGGCGCCAGCGCAGCCCTTCTTGCCGCCCCTCCATAGTCTGTTCGGTGGTCGCCATGCGCTTGACGTCGCCGCCGGCGCAAAACCCGCGGCCGGCCCCGGTCAGCACGATGGCGCCCACCGCCGGGTCGGCCGAAAGGCGGGGCAGGGCGTCGCACAGCGCCTGCACCATCTCCTCGCTGAGTGCGTTCAGGCGGTCCGCGCGGTTCAGCGTCAGTATGGCGACGCCATTCTCGACGGTTTCGAGCAGGTCGGGCATCAGGCGTCCTCCAGCATGACGGCTTGCAGGCGCTCGCGGCCGGCCGTGTCCAGGCCCAGCGCCTCGGCCAAATAGGCGTCGATGGAGCCGTATTGCCGCCGGGCGCCGTCGAACGAGGCGGCCAGGAAGGTCGGTTCCGCGCGCAGCAGAGTCTCGCGGACGGACGGCGGAAGATCACTGGACTGCACGGTATCGCGGCGCCACAGCCGGTTGGTGGCCTCGAAATCCGCCAGCACCGTGTCCCACGGCACGCCGAGCGCGGTCAGCAGCAGCGCGGCACCGAAGCCGGTCCGGTCCTTGCCGGCGGAACAGTGGAACAGCAGCGGCGTGCCGCCATGGGCCACCATCTCCAGCAGCGAGCGGTACTGGTGCACACTGGAGAGCGCATAGGCAACGTAGGCGCGTTCCAGCACGGCCTGCAGCGCCTCGCCGGTCGCCTCCTTGGTGGCGAGGATGTCGCGTAGCCCGGCGCCCACCGTCGGCTCGATCGGCAACGGCACGATCCGTGGTCCGGCCAGCCGGGTCGGGGCACGCGCGCTTTCCTCGAGGCCTCGGAAGTCGCAGATCGTCCGCAGCCCGAGCGCGGCTACAACACGCATGTCGGCCTCGGTCAGCATCGCCAGTGCGGCCGACCGGAATACCAGCCCACGGCGCACGACCCGCCGGTCTGCCGTGCGATAGCCGCCGAGATCGCGCAGGTTGGAGACGCCGGCAAGCTCCACGACGTAGGGGGGAGGGGGCATTGGCTCGGCCATGCGTTTTTCTAAACGATCGCCTCGGCCCGCGCTAGCGAGGCGGCTATGGCGCGGCTACACCCCTTGAATGGTGGCTCCCTGGCAAACGATCTCCTCCCGCACCGTGCTGGCCGACCGCTGGATCAACCTGCGCGCGGATGACTGCCGGACCGGCGAGGGGACACCGATCGCGCCCTATTACGTGCTGACCTACCCGGATTTCGTGAACGTCGTGGCACTCACGCCCGACGACCACATCGTGCTGGTCGAGCAATACCGCCACGGCGCAGGGGTTTCAGTCCTGGAACTACCGGGCGGAATGATGGACCCGGGCGATGCCGACCCGGTCGCTGCCGCGCAACGTGAACTCCGCGAGGAGACCGGGTTCACCGGCGCGACATGGCAGCGCGTCAGCAGCCTGTATCCGAACCCGGCGACGCAAACCAACCTGTCGCACACCGTGCTGGCGATGGGCTGCCAGTTTGCCGGGAACAAGGCCCTCGAAGCCGGGGAAGAAGGTATGCAGACCCGCTGCTTGCCAGTTGCCGAGGTCGTCGCCGGGCTGAGATCGGGGCTCCTGGGGCAGGCAATGCACGTGGCCGGACTGCTACTGGCGCTGCAGGTCGCCAAGTCCTAGCGGCGGCGGCGCACCGGGTGTCTCACCGGGGCGTGCGTCTTGGCCACCGGCGTCGCGGCAGCCGTGCTGCGGGCATCGGGCGCTTCGGCCACCAGGCAGGCGTTGTCGTTACCAGTGCCGAACTGGATGGTCGGAAGGAGCGCCGCCGGCGGAAACAGGATGCCCAGGCCAACCGCCGCCCCGACGCGAGCCGCGAGAGGACCGATTTCCGGCTTGATCGACGGGCTCTTCAATTGCCCGGTGATGTCGATCGGGGTTGGCAGGGTGCCGACGCTAAAATGCTTCGAATCGGTCTTTAGCTTGTAGTCGATCGTCTCGTTGGCAAGGTTCACGTCGCCGGTGCCCTGCACTCGCGCCTCGCTAGTATCCAGGATCAGCATCTTGGTATTCAACACCCCGTGCGTCAGCACGTAATCGGCCGCGAAACACTCCAGGGTCGCACGCTGCGGAATACCGAGCGCCGAGAGCAGCGCGTTGCCGAATTCCAAACCGGCGATGTCCACTAGCAGAGCGCTGAGATTTCCGCCCGACATGCCGAGCCTGAGGTCACCGTCCCCGTGCCCTAGCAGAGAACCGAGCGAGTCGCCGGTGGAGACCAGCTTGGCGCTGCCGCTCATGCTACCCGCCCCCTCGACGAGGTGGGTCGCGGACAATAGCCGAGCCAAGTCGACTCGGCGGAATTCGACGCCGATGTCGGCTTTCAGATCCTTCCCCGTCGCGGGGGCCAAGTCGGCATTCAGGCTGATCTGGCCGGTGCCGACGCCGAATTCGAGCGGATGGACTTGGATCCGGCCATCCGTGATGTCGATATCGGCCACGATGTTGTCGAGTGGGACGGAGCGGCCGAGGATGTGCTCACCCTTGTAGCGGAGCTTGACGTTGGCCGCGTTCAGCTTCGGCAGGCTGATCGGCGTGTCCGGCAGCACGCGGTTGCTCGCTTCTTTGTGCACCAACTCCGTCTTCTGCGCCGCGCTCTGGTTCGCCTCGCCCTTGCGGCCCGGCGTCGTGCCGATGAAGCCGCCGAGATCGGCCAACTGGACAGTGTGGGAAAATAGCGTCGCGTCCACTATCGGCTTCGCCCCTGTCGGGTCGACCAGAATGTCGCCGTTGATGTCGCTCTCCCCGAGGCGGCCCTTGAAGTCGGTGAACCGCACCTTCTTGTCGGCGTAGTCGAGCTTGCCCGCGATGGAGTACGCGGGGGTCTGCGGGATCGGTATACCCGTCAGGGGCGTCAGCAACGCGGCATCCGGGCCGGTGAACTCCAACGTCAGCTTCGCGCCGGCGAAGTTCAGCGGGTTCTCTACGGTGCCGGTCAGCGCCACCTTGGTCGGCCCGTTCGCCAGATGGAGACTGATTGGATACGGGTGCGCGGTATCCCGGAGCGAGAGCAGTGCGCCGCCGATCACTTGGCCGGAGATCGGTTGCGCGGCATAGGTGCCTTTGACACCCACGACGATCTGGCCCTCCTGCTGGTCCGGCGTGTCAGCCGTGCTGTCACCCTGCTTGGTGGCAACATCGAGATTGAAGTCCGCCTTGAGCGGCGCCAGCGCAACGTGCGCGCTTCCGTTGTTGATGACGAGCTGACCGATCTTCGGCCCGGCATTCGGGTCTGCATTCTGCCCAGCCGGCTTGCTGCTGCTGCTACCAGTCGGCCAGTTGGCGGATTTGTCGGCCCGCTCGGTCGCCTCCACCACCGGGTGGTCCAGCGTGATTTGCGGGATCACGATCTGGCGGGAGTGGATGTAGGCCATGACGTCCAGCTGGACGGTGAGTTTGTCCACGTGGGTGAACGGCTTGTTGGTGTCGAACCCGTCCGCGTTGGCGATCTCCACATTGTCGAGCGACACGGTGGTGACCCGGCCGAGACTCACGTGCAGGTGCTGCGCCGTGGTCTTGCGGCCAATCGCGGAACTGGCCTGGCTGTCCACGATGGGCAGGAACCAATCCCAATCCCAAAGCGCCACGACGGCGATGATGGCAACCACGAAGGTGCCGAGAATCCAAAGTCCGATATGGCGGCGGCGCCGCGGTGGAGGGCTTGCGTCGCTTGGCATGAGACGCGAACGCCACGTTTCAGCGACGGTTGCAGGGCGCGTATTGCACCCGCATTGTGCGATGAGGTTTTCAGGGAACGACCATGATCTACGAAATGCGCATCTACCACTGTGTCCCGGGCCGGCTACCCGCGCTGATGAAGCGCTTCGAGACGATCACGTTGGCGCTTTGGGAGCGTCATGGGATCAAGCAGGCCGGATTCTGGACCACACTCGTGGGCAGCTCCAACCAGACACTCACCTACATGGTGGCGTGGGAGAGCCTTGCGGAGCGCGAGACGAAGTGGGCTGCCTTCCAGTCCGACCCGGAGTGGCAAGCCAAGCGGGCCGAGACCGAGAAGGACGGCGCCATTGTCGCCAACATCGTGAACGAGTTTCTGCTGCCAACTTCGTTCTCGTCCGTAAAGTAAGCGTCCTTTTCCCTCTCCCCTTGTGGGAGAGGTCCGGGGTGAGGGGTCGCGGGCGTCCATCGGCGAAGGCTTGCCGCGACGACCGTCCTCAAGCCCTCGCTTCAAAGGGACGGGGAAGGTGTTCTTACTGTCGCGATCAGCCCCACGGCCGACCGCACCACCACGGCAAGCACGAACAACCCGAAACACGAATACACCCAGTCGAGCCGCCATTGCAGGACGGCCGTCCGCTCGCGCCACAGGAAGCGGATGTAGCCGATAACACCGGGCAGCGCCCAGGCGAACAGACCGCCCACCACCAGCAGGCGAAGCGCCCGCACGGCGCGTCGGCCCCCCGGCGGGAGATTACGGTACAGAAGGTCGAACGCGATCTGTTGCCGGTCTGGCACCAGGAAGGCGTTGGCCCAGAAAATCAACCACACGAACAGGACCGTGCTTACCTCGTCCGCCCAGGCCAGCGGATCGCCCGCCACGTAGCGCATCACCACCTTCAGCAGGAACACGGCGAAGACGCAGGCGAACATCACGCTCGCCACCGCCTCCGCCGCGGTGTTGACGAGCTTAGGCAGCCGCCGCAACACGCTTCAACCAGCTCGCATCCCAACTCTTGGCCATGTCCGACCCGGCATACACCTTGTCCGCGAGGGCACGGAACGGGGTGAGGTCGATGCTGTCCACCTGCAGCCCGCGCGTTTTCAGGTTGGCGGCGACCGATTGCTCGTCCGCCAGCCTCGCGTCCTGGTTCGCCTTTGCCGCCTGGGTCGCCGCCGCCTGCACCAAGGCCTGTTGCGCCGGGGAGAGCTTGTCCCAGACCGGCTTGGCAATGTTGATGAACACCGGCTGGATCATGTGCGCCGTCAGGACGACCTGCTGCGTCACCTCGTAGAACTTGGCCGCGTTCAGGATGGTGAGCGGGTTTTCCTGCCCGTCGATCGTGCCGGTCTTCAGCGCCAGGTACACCTCCGGCATGCCCATCGGCACCGGGCTCACCCCGATCGTGCGGCCGAGCAGCAGCCATTCCGGGCCGGACGGCATGCGCATCTTCACGCCCGACAGATCTTCCGGCGTCGCGACGTGGCGGGCGTTGCGCAGATTGACCTGGCGCGTCCCGAGATAGGTCGTGGCCAGGATCACGATGCCCATCTTGTCGGCGACAGCCGCACGGTACTCGGTGCCCACCGGGCCGTCGAATACCCGGCGCAGATGGTCGTAGCTGTTGAACAGGTACGCACGGTTGAACAGCCCGAACTCGGGGATCTGTTGCGCCACCTCGAACGTGGTCATCGTGCTCATCTCGAGCGTGCCGCGCTGCAGGGCCGGAACTTCGGTGCCCTGCTTGAACAGGGTGGAGGCGGGGAACACCTGCACCTTGATCCCCGCATCGCCGGCTTCGACCGCGGTCTTGAACCCGTCCAGCGCCCGGCTGAGGAAGTCGCTCGGCGGGGCCGCGGTGGAAACGCGCAAGGTCACGGCCTGGGCGCGGGCGGCGAACGGAACGGCCAGGGCAGCGGCCCCGGCAAGAACGAGGCGGCGGGTTGTCATCGACAGGATCCTATGCGGCCGGCTGGATACGCACGCACAATTGGCCGATGCCTTCGACCGCGGCTTCCACCACGTCGCCGACGGCCAGGAACGTGCCTTTCGGAACGCCCACACCGGCCGGCGTACCGGTCAGCAGCACGTCGCCCGGGTCCAGCGTCATGATGCGGGAAGCGATGCTGATCTGCTCGGCCACGGAGAAGATCATGTCCGCCGTCCGCCCGTCCTGCTTGCGCACGCCGTTCACGTCGAGCGTCAGTTTCGTGTTCTGCGGATCGGTCAGCGCCGCCGTGGGCACGATGCGCGGTCCGAGCGGGCAGCAGGTGTCGTTGGCTTTGCCGGCGACCCAGTCCAGTTTGTAGAACGTCTCGGGCGCGCGGTTGTGGTCGCGTGCCGAGAAGTCGATCGCGACCGTCCAGCCGGCGACGTGCTGCATCGCGTTCTCCACGCTGACGTTGCGTGCCGTGGTACCGATGATGGCGCCCAGTTCCACTTCCCAGTCGAACGCCTGGGTGCCGATCGGCATGCGTACGGTGTCGCCTTCGCCCACGACCGCATTGCGAGGCGGCTTCATGAAGAAGAACAGCCGCTGATCTTCCTTGCGGGCGCCCGGCATGCCCATTTCGGCGAGGTGGTCGTAATAGTTCGCCCCCGCGCACAGGATCTTGCCCGGATACAGCAAGGGCGCGAGCCGCCGCGACGGTGTGATCCGGTCGGCTGGATCGAGTTCGGCCTGGTCCAGCGCGGCCAGTGAGCCCGGCCAATCGACATATAGATCCATCACGTGATCCATGCCGGGCCGCCCAGCCCGCGCGAGGGTGGGGGCGATCGGGTAGAAGTGCCCCCCGACCTCGAGGCAACCCACCGGGACGCCCGCCATTTCGACCGTCGTCAAACTCCAAGCCTGGACCATGTCGCCCCTGTGCTCACGCAAATGAAGCGTCACGGTGGCTTCTGGGACGAGTGATGTCAAAAGCTGGCCGGCGCGTCAGCCGGGACTGCTCGGCGTCAGCTGTTGCAAGATTATCACGGGATTGCCGGTCGATTGCGTCTTCACGAATTGGCGCGTTGGTCGCCCCATTCGAGGCTAGTGCCTCGTCGGCCCAAAAAGCGAGGATGTAACTGTCAAAAAGACAGGAGCCAGAGGCCATGAAGTCTGCACAACAAATGCCGGCATACGGCAACGCCTTCACGAAGTTCATTGGAAGTTGGGGTGGCACAATTTTCGGCATCGCTACCGGATTTGTATTGCTGCTTATCCTTCTAGCGTGATGCCAACATTCAAGACCCAGCGCGTGCCGGGTCTTTAGATTGATGCACTAGCTCGTGGTCACCACGTGGATATCGCTCGGACCGGCTCGGCCGGTCACACTGACGGAGAGTTCGCCGTTCAATCGCGTGATCTGAACGCTGACCCGGGAGTCGTTCAGGCCAAGGTTCCGGAGCGAGAGCGAATCCAGGAAGTTCGGCAGCGCCGGGTAAGCGAAACGCACCGACTGGGCCGCCGGGTCGAAGGTCAGCCCGAGACAGGCCTGCACCAGGCCGGGTATGGCCGCAGACGCCCAGGCCTGGGGCGTGCACGCGACCGGGTAGGAGGTGGGGCCCTGGCTCGGACGGCGAGGGAAGCCGCAAAACAGCTCCGGCAGGCGATGCAAATCCATTGCCGTCGCGGCCGCCTGCAGCGCCTCGAACAGCCGCACCGCTTCGGCGCGGAGGCCCATCCGCGCCATGCCCAAGGCGATCAGCGCATTGTCGTGCGGCCAGACCGAGCCGTTGTGGTACGACATCGGATTGTAGCGCGCTTCGGTCGAGGCCAGGGTGCGAATCCCCCAACCGGTGAAGAACGTCGGGTCCATCAGCGCCGACGCCACCATCCGGGCCCGCGCGGGCGATACGATGCCCGTCATCAACAACTGGCCGGCATTGGACGAGCGCACCTGGCATTGCCGCCCGGCCCCGTCCAGCGCGAGCGCGTAGATCCCGAGCCGCTCGCACCAGAACCGTTCCTCGAAGGTCTGCCGCAATGCCTCGGCCTTGGTCTCCCTTGCCGCCACCTTCGCAGTGTCGCCGAGCTGGCGTGCGATGCGGGCGCCGGCGAGATGGGCGGCATAGACGTAGCCTTGCACCTCGCACAGCGCGATGGCTCCCCGCGCCAGCGTTCCCTCGGCGTGGGAGATGGCGTCGTGACTGTCCTTCCATCCCTGGTTGGCCAGCCCGTCGGCCGTGCTGCGCTCGTAGGTGACGAACCCGTTGGCGTCGGCCCGGCGATCGATCCAGCCGAGCGCGGCCTCGATATTCGGCCAGAGTGCCCGCAGCGTCGCAAGATCGCCGGTGCGGTCCAGATACGCGCCGGCCAGCATGACGAACAGCGGCGTCGAATCGACGCTGCCGTAGTACCGGCGGAACGGCACTTCGCGCATCGCGGCCATTTCGCCGCCCCGCACCTCGTGCAGGATCTTGCCAGGCTCGGCCTCGGACGCCGGGTCGAACTCGGTCGCCTGCTCCTGCGCCAGGTAGCCCAGCACGCCGCGGGCGAGATCGGGGTCCAAGCTCAGCGTCAACAGGGCGGTGATCAGCCCGTCGCGGCCGAACGCGGTACTGAACCAGGGGATCCCGGCATACGGGTACGGCCCGGTCGGCTTCTCGGTCAGCAGCATCCGCAGGTCCGCGGCCGAGCGGCGTAGGGTTTGCTTGAAGCCTTCATGCGTCGACGAGATCGCGGCGGCGCGCAGGGTGCTGGCACGCAGGTCCCGCTTGGCCGTCACGTAATCGCTCAGGAAGGAGGCGCGCGGGCTAGCCGGTTCGAGCAGCGCGCCGGCCGGTTCGGCGGGCGGGGCACATGACACGTCGACGAAGATGGTGGCCTGCCCCAGCGGGTCCAGCGCAAGGTCGAACACGGCCCGGTTGCCGGTCAGCAGCTGCGGCGCGGGCTCGAAGGCGAGCCGGGTGGTCCGTACGAGGCGGTCAAGCCCGCAGTACGAGAGGGTCGTGCTGTCGTCGGTGAGCGCCGCCGGCATCAGCGTGCCGCGGACCGGGCGGCACATGCCCCTGACCTCGAACAGATCGGCGAAATCGGCCTGGAAGCGAAACTCGAGCCGGATGCGCAGATGCTCGAAGGCGTAGTTCCGCACGGCGATGCGGGCGTGACAGGCACCGTTGCCGAGGAACACCGAGCGCTGGATATGGATCGCACCCTGGTCGAGCGCGGCCTGGCCCAGATCCGAGGTGGAGGAATTGGACAAGTCCGAGGTCAACATCACGCCGTCGGCGGCGAGCGTCGAGCTTAGCAGCAGCGGCTGCACGCCGCCGAGGACCAGATCGAACTGGGACAGGTGACGGGTGTCGCGAAAGTAGAGGCCGTCGATGCTGCCCGGCTGCGAGATCATGTCGCCGCCGTGGTCGAACACGCCGAACGTGTCGCCGCTCTTCAGCGTCCGGTAGCGACGCTCCTGCAGGGACACTGCGGCAGAGACGGAGAAGGCCTCGGGCGTTTCGGCCGCGAGCTCGGCCGGCTGGATGGAGGGTACGTTCATCGTCTGACATCTCGCCTAGCAAGTTGCGGCATAGCAAGCTGGGCTTAGCACATTGGGATAGGCAGGCTCACACCGTTGGCGGGCTTCCCTTGGCTCCACGGCGACGTTGCCGTCGATCTCGTTAGTAAACAGTCTATGTCAGGAACTGCGAGGAGAATTAGGCTCACCTTTGACCGGATTGGCCGTGGGTTGGATCACGCAAATCAGATCAAATAGCCAAACATCACCGCGGGACTGCGTCTCGCTAGCGCGGCAGTGAATACTACAGAACAGTCATAGCGATCCAGCCGATAATGCCCCACATCGGCACAGCGACAGCGAAGCCCACGACTATGCCGAATGCCGGCCCACGGAGCATTTCGTCTGTGCCGGCCGGCGGTTGCAAGCCACTCACATCCAATTGGCCCGTCGTCTCCGACATCATTGAAGCGGACATTTCGCTGCAGCCTCACCATCTCGTGTGACGTGATACTGCCCACCGGGACGTGTTCCTGCGTCACCCATACCGGGTAGGTATCTCTCCAGCGTCACAATTTATTATTTCTTTGTTAGGAGAAATGCGGCAGTCCCCAAGAACTCGCGTTTGCCGCGGGCCCGCGGTGTTGCCACACTGGCAAGTACAAGCTCCGGAGATCCACCATGCCGATCGTTGCCGTCATTGCACCCGGTGCCATGGGGGCGGCCGTCGGCGGGCGCCTTGTCGCACACGGGGCGGATGTCATCACGCTGCTGACGGGCCGCAGCCCAGCAACCGCAGCACGAGCGGAGGCGGCCGGGATGCGCGGCGTCGACCTGGCGCTGCTGGCCGAGGCCGACATCGTGCTGTCGATCGTCCCACCGGGGGAGGCCATGGCACTCGCCCGTATGCTTGCCCCGGTATTACACGGCGCGGCCTCCAAACCGGTCTACGCCGACTGCAACGCGGTCAGCCCGCAAACCGCGGAGGCGGTCGCCGGCGTGCTGCAGGGGCAGGGGGTGCGCTTCGTCGATGCCGGCATCATTGGCGGCCCGCCGAAGCCCGGAACGCCCGGCCCGGTGTTCTACGCCTCCGGCCCGGAAGCGCCGGCGCTCGATATCCTGGCACAGCACGGTATTCGGGTGACCGACTTGCACGCTCCGCTTGGCGCAGCGTCCAGCCTGAAAATGAGCTACGCCGGCATTACCAAGGGGCTGACGGCGCTGACCGCCGCCATGATGCTGGCCGCCACGCGCTTCGGCGCCGCGCCGGCGCTCGCCGCCGAACTCGCGGCCAGCCAGCCGGACCTGGTGAAGTATTTCACCCGCTCGGTGCCCGACATGTATCCCAAGGCGTATCGCTGGGTGGCCGAGATGGAGGAGATCGCCGCCTTTGCGGGCGAGGATGCCGCCACGCACGAGATCTACACCGGGATCGCGGCGCTGTATCAGCGGCTTGCCATCGACCAGGCTGGCCCGAAACAGGAGATCGGCGCGCTCGATGCGTTCCTCAAACGGTCCTGACGCCGGCTGCGCCGCCGCGCTCCTGCTGATCCTGGCCGTCGCCGGTTGCGCCCGGACCGGCGGCTATGGTGCCAGCGCGTATGACGGTGCGGTCCCGTACGACGGCACCGACCCGGCGGCGGGGCAGGCGCCGCTGCGTGCCCCGGGCCGGTACTATCCACCGCCGGGTCCGCCGAACGATCCCTGGGGGCCATACATCCAGGAAGCCGCCAAACGCTACCGGGTGCCGGACCAGTGGGTGCGCGGCGTCATGCACCAGGAATCGGGTGGTCGGGAGCAGGCCGTCTCCCCGGTCGGGGCGATGGGGCTGATGCAGGTCATGCCCGCCACCTATGCGGGATTGCGAACCCGCCATCGCCTCGGCGACGATCCATACGATCCGCACAACAATATCCTGGCCGGCACTGCCTATATTCGCGAGATGTACGACCGCTACGGCGCACCGGGCTTCCTCGCCGCCTACAATGCCGGGCCCGACCGGCTGGACCAGTATCTGACCGGCGCATCGCCCCTCCCCGACGAGACGGTGAACTACCTTGCCGCGATCGCCCCCAACCTCGGCAGCGACGTGCCGCTATCGGGGCCACTCGCCGAGTTCGCCCAGGGCCAATCTCCCCAGGGCCAGGCCACAGTGACCGTGGCGCCCCCGCCCGATGTGGCGAGCCTCGCGGCTGGCTGTGACCCCAATGCCGCCTATGATCCGGACCACCCCTGCGCGCCGCTGGAGCTGGCCGCGTCCGCGCCAGCTACCCCGCCGGTCGTGCCGGTCAGCCTGTCCGCACTTGCCTCCAGCCCGTCGGCGTTGGGTGCGTTCGCGAGCGGTTGGGGCATCCAGGTCGGCGCCTTCCAGAGCGAGGGGCTGGCGCGGGCGGTGGCCGAAGGCGCACGGGTCGAGGCGCCGGATCAGCTGGGCGGGGCCACCGTCGCGGTTCCGACAGCGCCCTCCGGGGGAGCGCCGCTGTATCGGGCACGCCTGCTCAACCTATCGGCGGGTGCGGCGCAGGCGGCTTGCCAGCGCCTCAACCAGCGGCAGCTCGCCTGCACGGTCGTTCGCCCAGAGGAGTCCTAGATGCCAGTTCCGCAGATCAAGCTGGCCTTGCTGATGCAATGTGCCGCCGGGCTGCATCCTGGCTCGTGGATGCATGCGGGCGCGGTGCCCGGCGCGGCCAACAGCATCGAATACTACACGGCGATGGCGCAGTTGGCGGAGCGCGGGCTGTTCGACCTGTTCTTCATCGCCGACACCCCGGCGGCCCGCACCGACGATCTGCAGGCGTGGAGCCGCTATCCGCTGTTCATGAACGCATTCGAGCCGATGACGCTGCTGGCCGCGGTCGCCGGGTCGACCCGGCATATCGGCCTTGGCGGCACCGCCTCCACCAGTTTCACCGAGCCATACAACCTGGCTCGCCAGTTCGCCTCGCTCGACCATATCAGCCACGGCCGCGCGGCCTGGAACGTGGTGACCTCCGCCAACGCGTATTGCGCGCAGAACTTCGGGTTGGACGCGCTGCCGTCCCACGCCGAGCGCTACGAACGCGCCCGCGAACACGTCGCCGTCACGCGCGCCCTGTGGGACACGTACGAGGACGACGCCGTGCTCGAAGATGCCGGCAGCGGCCGGTATTTCGACCCGGCGAAGTTCCATGTGCTGGACCACAGCGGCCGCCACTTCCGCGTCCACGGGGCGCTCAACATCGCCCGCCCGCCGCAGGGCTATCCGGTGACCATCCAGGCGGGCGCCTCCGACATCGGCCGGGATTTCGCGGCCGAACTGGCCGAATTGGTTTTCGGCACGGCGACCGACCTTGCCGAGGGGGTCGCCTTCTACGCCGATCTGAAGGGCCGCATGGCCAAGTTCGGCCGCGACCCGGCCGACATGAAGATCCTACCCGGGCTGAGCGTGGTGGTCGGCCGCACGCGCGACGAGGCACGGGACAAGCACGAGGCCATGCAGGGGCTGATGCACCCGACCGTCGGCCGCTTTTTCCTGGGCAACGATCTGGAAGTAGACCTGTCCGGCTTGCCGCTGGACGAGCCGATCCCGCCGCATCTGATCCCGGCGGAGGCGCGCTTCCACAAGGCCTATTTCGACCAGATCGTCGCCACCATCCGCGAGCGCAATCCGACGCTGCGGGAGTTGTTCATGAGCTACGAGCGCGGCAAGAGCACGATGCTCGGCAGCCCCGCCGATATTGCCGACACCATGCAGGAATGGATGGAGGCGGGTGCGGCAGACGGGTTCATGGTGACGTTCAACCAGTTGCCCGGCGACATGACCGCCTTCGTCGACCTGGTGGTGCCCGAACTGCAACGGCGCGGTTTGTATCGGACCGAGTATGAACCAGGGCAGTTGCGCGACCGGCTCGGGTTATCACGGCCGGCGAACCAGTACGTGGGCCGGGTTGCCGCGGACTGACAGCTCGAGCGCCTTGCCTGAGAAAATGCCCATGACACGGAAAGTGTGCCACAGCCCGGGATACCGCGGACCAGGCAACGATATCCACACCGAAAGGTCCCTGTTCCCAGCGGCCGAGACCAAGCCGGTCCGAACGGGACCTCTTTATGCAACATTTGATAACAACCGGTGACGATGCTCGACGTGTGTTCACGAAGACGTCATTTGTTCACAAACTAATATTACACACAATTGTCTGCAAGCCTCTCGATAGGGGATCCCATGAGGCGCGCTTTTCGCGTGCGCTTCATCGAAGGAGGCCACGAAATGCGCGCGTTCACAGTCGTAAAAGTGTTCGATTACTCCGTCGCGCCCCTCGAACTGCAGAATACGATCGAGTCGGCGATGATACGGCCGTCGCCGGGACACTCTGATGCTGCGTTGGTTGCCATTTGGGTCGGTGCCCGCGCTTCTAGCCTGGAGAAACCTTCCGAGGCTTGCGATCCGCCAAAGGTGACGGCGTGGGAGCATTGCCTGCACAAGTGGCTGCGCCGTTCAGGGGCGGACGCCGGCGATGTCGTCCTGCTGTCGTGGGGTAGCCTCGCACCCGCACAGGGGGCCGAACCGACCGCCGTCGCGCGCGCCGCTCGACCGCGTGAGCGGCGCCCAAGGCCGGTTCCCCGCGCGAAGCAGCCGGCCGTGCACTGAGTCTTAACTCCTCAGGCGTTTCTCTATTAAGCGGCGCGTCTGGCGAGGGCAGCCGGTAATCCGGCGATTGCCCGATCGATGATCGGTGCGTCGCCCTCGGCGGAAAGCGTCGCGGCAATGACCTCTTCGGCAGCGCGTGCGGCGATATCGGCCGCGGCCAGGCGCACATCGGTCACGGCGGCCTTTTCAGCGGCGGAAATGCGGTCCAGGGCCATCTGTTCGCGACGGCGACCGGCTGCCTCGGCGTCTACACGGGCCTGCTCGGCGACCCGGGCTGCCTCGGCGCGAGCGCCCTCGAGCATGGCCCGGGCGTCGGTGAGGGCGGCCTCACGCCGGGCGCGGGCGTCGGTCAGCATGGCTTCTGCCTCGGCACGCAGCCGGCTGGCCTCGTCCAGTTCGGCGCGAACGGCGGCGGCATGTGCGTCCAGCATCCCGGACAGCGCCTTCCAGAGCTTCGAGCCGAACAGCACGAAGAAGATGACGAACGCGATGGCGACCCAGGAGCGGGGTTCGGCAAAAAACTCGTGCACTTCGGTATCCTCAGCCGTTGGCCGCTGCGGGGAGACGCGACGCGACGGCGCGGTCGACCACTGCGCCGTCCGGGGCGTGCCCGGTCAGCCGGGTCACGACCGCGGTCGCGGCCTCGCCGGCCACTTGGCGCAGCGCACCCATGGCGGCGTTCCGTGCGGTTGCGATCCGCCCTTCGGCCTCGGCCAGTTGCGCGTCGAGCCGCTCGTTCATGGTGGCGGCCTGGGTGGCGGCCTCGGCCTTGGCCTGCTGCGTTGCGGCAGCGATGGAGGATTGCGCCTCGGACCGGGCGCGCCGGGTGGCCTGGGTCAACTCGGCGACTGCACCGTCCGCCTCGGCCTTGGACGCCCGGGCGGTCTCGAGATCGCCGGCGATCCGAGAGCGGCGGTCTTCCACCACGGTGCCAACCTTCGGCAGCGCCCAACGCGACATCAGCAGGTAGAGGAGCGTGAAGATGATCGCACCCCACACGACCTGGCTGACGGTCAGCGGGCTTTTGAAGTTCAACTGCGGCATGCCCTCCTTCTCTGGCCCGGCGGCCATGAGAAACAGGGCGATGCCAGCCAGTTGAAGCTGCTGGCGAAGGCGGAGCATCGCGGCGGCCTATCTGATCAGGTGAACAGGATCAGGAACGAGATCAGCAGTGCGAACAGCGCCACGGCTTCCGTCAGCGCGAAGCCGAGAATGCCGAGGCCGAAAACCTGGTCGCGAGCCGACGGGTTGCGGGCGACGCTGGTAACCAGTGCCGAGAAGATGTTGCCGATGCCGATACCCACGCCCGCGAGCGCGATGACGGCAATACCAGCCCCGAGGGCCTTTGCAGCGGCGACGTCCATGTGTCCTAGTCCTTTGTATGTAGGGAAGAAGAGGGCGGAAGCTGACGGCGCTAGTGCAGATGCACCGCGTCGTGCAGGTAGATGCAGGTCAGGATGGCGAACACGTATGCCTGCAGACAAGCGACCAGCAGTTCGAACCCGACCAGGATCACGTTGATGGCCAGCGGGCCGATGGCGCCGATCGTGCCGAGAACGCCGGCGGCGGACAGCATCAGGATGAAGGTGGCGAACACCTCAAACATGACGTGTCCGGCGACCATGTTGGCGAACAGACGGATGGATAGGCTGACCGGCCGCGACACATAGGAGATGATCTCCACCGGGATGATCAGCGGCGCCAGCAGCTTGGGCGCGCCCGGCGGGAAAAAGTATTCGGTGAAGAAGTGGCTGCCGTTCTCACGGATCGCCACGACGGTCACGAACACGATCACCATTATGGCCAGCGCGGCCGTGACGGCGATGTGGCTGGTATAGGTAAAGGCGAAGGGCAGCAGGCCGAGCAGGTTGCCCATCAGCACGAAGAAGAACAGCGTGAAGATGAACGGGAAGAAGCGGCGTCCCTCCGGACCGATCTGGTCGAGGCACATCTTCTCGATGAAGCCGTAGCTCATTTCGGCGGCCGACTGCAGGCGGCCCGGCACCACGGCCTTGCTGCGCATGCCATAGACCAGCATGAACAGAACGATCACACCACCGGCGACCATCCAGGCATTGGACTGCGTGAAGTTGACCGACTTGCCGATCAAGCCCCAGCCATGATGCAGCTTGAACTGCGACAGTGCGTCGATCTGCGGCGCCGAACCCTCAGCCAATATCCCGTCCCTTCTCGTCGGCCCCGCGGGCCGGCTTTGGCGCCATCAGGCGCCACACGTTTGCAACCCCGGCCGCCCCACCCAGCAGCACGCCCACCACCAGAAACAGCGGTGTGGTATGCAGCCAATGGTCGAGCGCCCAACCGATCCCGAGCCCCACGACCAAGGCGGAGAGCAACTCCACCCCAACCCGGGCACCGATGCCCCAGGGCGACGGTCCTGACCCATGCGGGGACCGATCAACCGGAGCTCCGCGGTCCCGTGCCGCCTTCAGCCGGCGCTCGAAATCGTCACTCATCCTGCTCTCCGAGCCCGCTGGTGCGAGCCGTCAGAAGGCGTGGGCTTGCTAACGGCGGGTTACAGGAGTGTCAAGAACGAGAGAGCAATGGTTGTCGCCCTGAGCCGCGAGTGATGGTGCTTGGGTGCGTGGCGTGACAGGCGTATGTACGGGTCATGGACGACGATGACGAGACGCCAAGGCCACCGCCGCCGGAGTGGATTGAAGCGTTGGAGCGTGGGCGAGCCGATGTAGCCGCTGGCCGGGTGTCATCTTGGGATGAGGTTCGGGCTAGACTGGTCGCGCACATCGCCGCGGCGAATGCAGCGTCTTACCGCCGCAAGGCTTGATCCCTCTCAGCGTTGTCGCTGAACGGCAGCTTCGGGAGCTACTCGACCACTTTGCCAATCTGGGACGGCCCGAGGCCCAGGATCGTCTACTTTCAGCTGTCGACGAAGCGTCGGCCCGGATCGAGCTGACTCCTGACGTAGGTCTCTACGCCCCGCGTCCGTATCCCCAGTTGGCCCACGCCGGAGAGCGCTGGCTCAAGATTGGGCGCTACTGGATCGCATATGGCCTGCAACCCGTGCCGACCATAATTGCCGTCTTCTACGACAGCGCCGATATCCCCAACCGTCGCTAACCAACACTGACCGATTCGACCGCTCCCGAGTCGCGAAACCCGCCCGACTGGCGCTGCCACAGCCTGGCATACGCCCCCTCCGCCGCCAGCAGCGCCGCGTGGGTGCCCTGTTCCACGATCTCGCCCCGGTCCAGCACCACGATTCGGTCCATCCGGGCCAGCGTCGACAACCGGTGCGCGATGGCGATCACCGTGCGGCCCTCCATCAGGCCGTCCAACTGCTCCTGGATCGCGTTCTCCACCTCCGAGTCGAGCGCGCTGGTGGCCTCGTCCAGCACCAGGATCGGCGCGTCCTTCAGGATCACGCGCGCGATGGCGATGCGCTGGCGCTGACCGCCCGACAGCTTCACGCCGCGCTCGCCGACATGGGCGTCGTAGCCACGCCGGCCGTTCCAGTCCTCCAGCGTCGTGATGAAGCCATCGGCATGGGCGCGCCGGGCAGCATCCAGCACCTCGGCCTCCGGGGCGGAGGGGCGGCCGTAGCGGATGTTGTCGCGGATCGACCGGTGCAGCAGCGAGGTGTCCTGCGTCACCATGCCGATCTGGCCGCGCAAGCTCTCCTGCGTGACCTGGGCGATATCTTGGCCATCGATGGTGATGCGGCCAGCCTCCGGCGAGTAGAAACCGAGCAGCAGGTTCACCAGCGTCGACTTGCCGGCGCCCGATTGCCCCACGAGCCCAATGCGCTCGCCGGGCCGGATCGACAGGTCCACCCCGTGCAGCACGCCGCGCTGGGTGCCGTAGCCGAACTGCACGCCCTCGAACCGGATGGCACCCTCGGTGACCTGCAGTCCCCTCGCGCCGGCAACGTCGGGTTGCTGCTGGGGCACCGCGATCGAGCGCATCGAGTCCTGCACGATGCCGACGTTTTCGAAGATGCTGGTGACGCTGTCCGACACCCAGCCGGCGATGTTGTTCACTTGCCAGGCCAGCGGCAGCGCCATCGCCACCACGCTCACGCCGACGGTGCCGCGTTGCCACAGCCAAATCGACAGCCCGGCGGTGCCGACCACCATGAACGCGTTGGTCACCTGCAGCATCAGCGCCCACAACGTCAGCAGGCGGGTGCTGCTGCGGTAGAACCCGGTCTGTTCGTCGATCAGGTCGGAGACATACGCGTCCTCGTCGGTCGCGCGGGCGAACAGCTTGACGGTCAGGATGTTGGTGTAGCTGTCCACCACCCCGCCGGTCACCGCCGAGCGCGCCTCCGAGTTGCGGCGCGAGCGGGCGCGGGCGCGGGGCACGAACCAGCGCAGCAACACGGCATACACGACAAACCACAGCGCCATCGGGATCGCCAGGCGGGCATCGGCATGGCCCATCAGCAGCATCGCGCTGCCGCCGTAGATGATGATGTACCAGACGGCGTTGGTGGTCGCGACCACGCTCTCGCGCAGGGCCGGGCCGACCTGCATGACCCGGTTGGCGACCCGGCCGGCGAAGTCGTTCTGGAAGAACGTCCAGCTCTGCCGCACCACGTGCCAATGGCTCTGCCAGCGCACCAGGTTGGTCAGGTTGGGAACGATGGCCTGGTTGGTCACCAGGTTGCGCAGCAGCAACGCGCCCGGGCGCACCACCAGCAGCACCGCCGCCATGCCGACGAACTGCCAGCCGGCTTGCGCCCATAGCTCGCCGGGCTGGTAGCGCGTGGTCAAGGCAACGACCCGGCCGAGGAAGGCAGGGATCAGCGCGTCCAGCAGCGCCGAGAGGGTGCCGACGGTGAACAGGGCGATGACCAGCGAGCGGGACTGGCGGACGAAATGCCAGTAGAACGCGGCCAAGCCATCCGGTGGCGCGCCCGGCGGCGGCGGCGCGGTGGGGGTCAGGATCGTCTCGAACCATCTTATCATGGGGCCGGGTTCCGTCCGGACGGCGCCGCCGTCAAGCCACTGTCGCGTGACACGGCGCGGCGAGCGCGGTTATACGCGCCTCGAAACGGAGTCCGAACCTATGAATCAGACCGGCGGCGCGCTCTCGACCGTGGAATACTGGATCGTGTCAATCATCGCCTTCCTCGCCACCATCTTCGGCGTGATCGAGGACAGCCTGCGCGGCCTGCTGAACCAGCTCGGCGTTCCAGGCGACATCCAGCGTGTCGTGATCCTGGTGGTGGCTGTCGTATTCATCATCGCCGTACTGCGCTTCTTTGGCGGCTTCTTCCGGATCCTGCTGGCCCTGTTCCTGATCTTGCTGGTGCTGCACATCTTGCTGCCCAACCTGGGACTCTAGCCCTAGGCTCATCACTTTACGCGCGAACTATCGCTGTAAGACGGGCGTTGTCGCGGCGACGTGGCCCGATCCTGGTGCCGCATTGCACCCGGAAAGGGTTTCCGCCATCTCCCGTTCTTCAGCCCTCTCGATGGAGCCCCTTGCCTATGACACGGCTCCAGCCACCACCGCGACCCGCTTCAACAGTGCCAAACTTCACCGCCTGATCGCCTCGAGCCGCGTCGTCCGCTCGCTCTCGATCGGCTTGCTGGCCCGGTTCGAACTGATGCTGCTGGGCGGCCACAAGGAGCCGGCCGTGATGGCCGCCATCAAGGCCGCCCGGTCCGGGCGTGAGTCGCTGCTGAGCGGCAACGAGGCGTTCACCCTGTATTCGCTGGCCCGCTCGCAGAGCGGCCTGGGCGGTGAGATGGCCGAGGTCGGCGTCTACCAGGGCTGTTCCGCCAAGATCATCAGCATGGCGAGCGGCGGTGTTCCGCTGCACCTGTTCGACACCTTCACCGGCCTGCCCGCGCCCGCCGCGGACGAGCATGACCGGATGCGGACCGGCCACTACGCCGCCTCGCTCGATGGCGTTCGCAGCTTCATGACCGGCCGTCCGGACGTAAGCTTCTACCCGGGGCTGTTCCCCGACACCACCGGCCCGGTCGAGCATCGGCGCTTCTCGTTCGTGCATCTGGACGTGGATCTGAAGTCCAGCACGCGCGCCTGCCTCGAATTCTTCTACCCGCGTCTACTGCCCGGTGGTGTGCTGCTCACGCACGACTATTCGTATCTCGACGGCGTGCGCGAGGCCTTTGCCGAATTCTTCGCAACCCGGCCGGAGCGCCCGATGGAGCTGCCGACGTCGCAGGCGATGTTGGTAAAAGCCTAGCGGCGACCGCCGCGACCCCTGCGGAACACCTGCCCGTACGTAAGAATAGGCCGGGGTGGGCAACTACTCCGGCCTTTTCTTTGCTGAGTGTTGACGATAGATTACTGACGCCATCCGGTTTTCGCGAGTTTCGCACTACTCGCGTTTCATTGTGTACGGATGTGTTGAGGACGGACAGGATGCCCTATCAAGATCGCCATCCGACAGACGGTTCCGATTTCGAAGTTCTGCCTGTCACACCTAGAAGTGCTGATCGGCCCGAGACTACCAGCAACGCACGCACTATTCAGATCATCATCGTGGTCGGTCTGATCGCCGCAGTGGTCGTTGCAATCTTCGGTAACTTCTAGTCACACGCCGTGCCGAGGCCCGGAGCCTGGCTGTAGCGTCACCCGGCGGGCGGCGCGGGACGGTTGGGCGGCGTGGATACCGGGCCCGGTAGTCGCCCCGTTCCACTGCCTTCGGCCCACGCCCCCTGGGAAGCACCCCGCGCGGCTGGTAAGGGGAGCGCGCTGCGAGCATCCCCTGCAGCGTCGAGCTGCCGAGGGTACCCATGGAATACGAACGCCGCTTCAAGTTCCTGATCTGCGCGCCGTCGTTCAACGACGCCGATCTGGACTGGGTCCGCCTGCAGGAGATCGTCCACGAGACCGAGCGCCTCGGCTTCAGCGTCCTGGTCGCGCGCAACACCGAAGACGCCGAATTGGCCATCCACACCGACGCCGCGATCGGCTGCATGGTGGTGGACTGGGGCAAGCGGGGCCTGCTGAGCAAGCCGGCCGGGCTGATCTCGCTGGTCCGCCGCCGCGGGCTCGAGATGCCGGTGCTGATCATGCTGCGCCGCAAACGGCTGGAGGACATCCCGGTCGAGGTGCTGAACCACACCGACGGCACGATCTTCCTGTCCGAGGAAACGCCCGAGTTCATCGCCCGCAACCTGGTCAGCCGGCTGCGCAACTACGCCGCCACGCTGAAAACGCCGTTTTTCGGGGCGCTGGTGGACTATGCCGAGCAGGGCAACCAGCTCTGGACCTGCCCGGGCCATAACGGCGGCATCTTCTACAGCCGCAGCCCGATCGGGCGCATTTTCGTCGAGCACCTCGGCCCGGCGATCTTCCGCGACGATCTGGACAATTCGTGCATCGAACTCGGCGACCTGCTGACCCATGAGGGCCCGGCGCTTGCGGCGGAGAAGGCGGCGGCCAAGATTTTCGGCGCCGAACGCACCTATTTCGTGCTGAACGGCACGTCGTCGTCCAACAAGATCGTGCTCGGCTCGCTGGTGGCCCAGGGCGACCTAGTGCTGTTCGACCGCAACAACCACAAGGCGGCGCACCACGGCGCGCTGCTGCTGGGCGGCGGCGTCCCGGTGTACCTCCCGACCGACCGCAACGCCTACGGCATGATCGGCCCGATCGACTACGAGGCGCTGGACGAAACCCGTATCCGCGAGGCCATCCGCGCCAACCCGCTGGTGCAGGACCCGGAGCATTGGCAGCGCAAGCGCCCGTTCCGCGTCGCCGTGATCGAGCAGTGCACCTATGACGGCACGATCTACGACGCCCAGCTGATCCTGCAGCGCCTCGGCCATCTGTGCGACTACATCCTGTTCGACGAGGCCTGGGCGGGCTTCATGAAGTTCCACCCGCTCTTCGCCGGCCGCTTCGCCATGGGCCTGACCGGGCTCGACGGCCAGCAGCCCGGCATCATCGCCACCCAATCCACCCACAAGCAGTTGGCCAGCTTCTCCCAGGCGTCGCAGATCCACGTGCGCGACGCCCACATCAAGGGGCAGGACCGCCGGGTCGAGGCGCGGCGCTTCAACGAGAGCTTCCTGGTGCATGCCAGCACCTCGCCGTTCTACCCCATCTTCGCCTCGCTGGACGTCGGTGCCCACATGATGAAGGGCCGCTCCGGCATGGTGCTGTGGGACGACACCATCCGGCTGGGCATCGAGCTGCGCAAGAAACTGCGCATGATCCGCCGTGAATACGACGCCAAGGAGGCCGACCCGGCGCGCCGCTGGTTCCCCGACCCGTTCGTGCCCGACACCGTGCCGTATCGTGGCCCCGAGGACTCGGAGCACCGCGTGATCCCGTGGGAGGACGTGCCGACCGACGAGTTGGCATCCAACCCGGCGCATTGGGCGCTGACGCCGGGGGCGGCGTGGCACGGCTTCACCAAGATCGCGCCCGGCTACGCGATGACCGACCCGAACAAGCTGACGCTGCTGATGCCGGGCTTCGACCGGGTGACCGGGGAGTATGAGCAGCACGGCGTGCCCGCGGTGCTGCTGGCCGAGTATCTGCGCGAGAACCGCATCGTCCCCGAGAAGAACGACCTGCACAGTATCCTGTTTTTGCTGACCCCGGGCGTGGAAAGCAGCAAGGCCGGCACGCTGCTGAGCTGGCTGGTCACGTTCAAGCGCCTGCATGACGAAAACGCCCGTCTACAAGACGTGATCCCCAACTTCGTCCGCAAGCGCCCGGACCGCTATCACGGCGTGGGCCTGCGCGATTTGTGCGGCGAGATGCACAGCTACTACCGCCAGGCCGGGATCAGCACGATGCAGAAGCAGCAATTCGAGGCCGATCATCTGCCGGAACTGGTGATGACGCCGTACGAGGCGTCCCAATTGCTGACCCGCAACAAGGTGGACTACCTGCCGATCGACAAGATCCGCGGCCGGGTCGCAGCGACGCTGATGCTGGTGTACCCGCCGGGGATCGCCACGATCATCCCGGGCGAGCGGGTCGGGCGGCAATCCGCGCCGATGATCGATTACCTGTGCGCGTTCGAGCGGGCGGAGAACCGGTTTCCGGGACTCAGCACGGAGATCCAGGGCGTGTACCGGGAGAAGCAGCCGGACGCGACGGTGCGCTTCCACACCTACGTCGTCCGCGAGGATTTCGACCCGGCGCGGTAGCCACCAACATTCTCGTAGGGTGGGGTGCGCTTTGGCACCCCACCATCGGTGCCGCCGCGGTGCGTTGCCAAAGCGCAACACACCCGACGAATAGAGCAGTTATACGGAGTGGGCCGTCTGAGAAGTCGTCGTTACCGCGAGTAGAACTCAACCACCAGGTTCGGCTCCATCTGCACCGGATACGGCACATCGGTGAGCTTGGGGGCGCGGTTGAACTTGCCCTTCATCGCGCGGTGATCGACGTCCAGATACTCCGGAACGTCGCGCTCGATGCTCTGCGTGCTATCCAGCACCACGGCGAGCTGCTTGGATTTCTCGCGAACTTCGATCTCGTCGCCGTCCTTCAGCAGGTAGGAGGGAATGTTCACCCGCTTGCCGTTCACCGTCACGTGGCCGTGGTTGATGAACTGGCGGGCGGCGAACGGGGTGATGGCGAACTTGAGGCGATACACCACCGCGTCCAGCCGGCGCTCCAGCAGTTCGATCAGGTTCTCGGAGGTGTCGCCCTTGCGGCGCACGGCCTCGTCGTAATACTTGCGGAACTGCTTCTCGCCGATGTTGCCGTAATAGCCCTTAAGCTTCTGCTTCGCCATCAGCTGGATGCCGAAATCGGTCGGCTTCTGCTTGCGGCGCTGCCCGTGCTGGCCGGGGCCGTAATCGTGCTTGTTGATCGGGGACTTGGCGCGGCCCCAAAGGTTCACACCCAGGCGGCGGTTGATCTTGTATTTGGATTCAGTACGCTTGGTCATAGGCCTGAGTAGTCCATTCTATACGCCCACATTGGAGCTTGTTGCACCGGTAGTCCAACCCCGATCTCGGACTCATGAGGTATGGCGGGATCAGACCCGAACGGCCCGTCCACGTTCCCAGCAGTGGCCGGGGGTTACGCCGCCGCACCCTGGTTGTCAAACCGGGCCGGCTTGTCAAACCGGCCGACCCCGTTCATGGACGGGCCATGATCAATCGTGGCGAGATAATCTGGCTTGGCGTAGCCTCCGGCGTCACCGGCGGGCTGATCGGCGGCATGATGCTGGGCATCGGCATCGCGATGATGCTGGAGGGCGTCTATGCCGGGCTGCTGCTGATCTGCATCGGCGGCCCGTGCTCCGGCCTGATCGGCTGGCTGATGGCACGGCGGCTGGCCCGGCAGCTTTAGCAAAACCATGTCATTGCGGGGAGCGCAGCTTCGTCGCAAGCGCGTCCCGCTAGCTCGCCCCCGTCCGTAGCGCCGCGACCCGTACCCGCTCCAAATGCACCACGTAGATGCCGCTGGCCGCGATGATCACTGCACCGACCAGCATCCAGCGGTCGGGTATGTTGCCGAATACCAAGTAGCCCAGCACGGACGACCAGATCAGTTGCGAGTAGGTCAGCGGCGCCAGGACGGTGGCGCGCGCGTGGCGATAGGCTAGCACCGCCAACCACTGGCCGGTCGAGGCCACCACCCCGACCAGCAGGCAGAGCCCGGCCTGCCGCAGCGAGAGCGGCGCGAGGAAGAACGGCACGGCACAGAGCAGCAGCACGAACCCGGTGCAGGCCGTCCAGAGCAGCGTCACGCTGGAGCGGTCCACGTTGACCAGGCGGCGGGTCACCAACATCGCCACGCACCAGCACAACGACGACAGCACGACATACAATGCCGCCGGGTGTAGGCCGCCGACGCCGGGGCGGACCACCACGAGCATCCCGAGAAAGCCCACGACCACCGCCACCCAGCCCTGCAGGCGCACCGTCTCGCCCAGGATCGGAATGGCCAGCACGGTGATCATGAGCGGCGTGATGAAGTTGATCGCGGTCGCCTCCGCGATCGGCAGGGCACCGAGCGATAGGATGAACGCCACCGCGCTGCCCACCACGCCGATGCCGCGCAGGATCTGCAACCCAGGCCGGCGGCTGCGGACCGAACGGCGGGGGTGCCGGAGCAGCGGCACGCTCGCCATGGCGACGAACACGGCATAGCGGATGGTGGCGAGTTCGACTGCCGGCACGCCCTCGGTGACGTATTTTGCGGTCGTGTCCGACAGCGAGAACATGACGCACGCTGCGAGCATGAGCACGCCACCGCGCAGGAAATTGTCGGGCATCGTTGCAGGTTGACGCAGGTCGACGCGTCGGCGGAAGCCCTATCCGGCGCATGAGGGAGTTGTCATTCGGACATCTGCCTCCGCCCGTGCTACGCCCGCGCAACGACCATGGGAGTGTCACTGATGCGTTCGACCATCCTCGCCGCCTTCGCTCTCGTCGCCTTGGGGTCCGGTGCCGCCCTGGCCGCCACGCAGCAACCGTATAGCGATGGCGCGTTCGCCGCGGCCCGGAAGGCCGGCAAGCCGATCCTGATCGACATCACGGCCCCCTGGTGCCCGGTTTGCGCCAAGCAGCATCCGATCCTGGCGGATCTCTACACCAAGCCGGAGTTCAAGGATCTGCAGGTGTTCAACGTCGATTTCGACACCAGCAAGCCGTTGTTGCACACGCTGGGCGTCCAGATGCAGTCCACGATGATCGTCTATCACGGCGCCACGGAGGAGGGCCGCGCCACCGGCGTGACCGCGGCACCGGCGATCCACGACCTGTTGGCCAAGTCGAACTCGTAACCGCGTAGCATGAACGGGGGGAGCATCGGCGCCGGGTTCCTGGCGGGGGTGCTTTCCACGCTGTCGCCGTGCGTGTTGCCGTTGTTGCCGTTGGTGGTGGGCTCGGCGCTGGCGGCGCACCGGGCGGGTGCCCTGGTTCTGGCAGCGGGACTGGCGGTGTCGTTCACCGTGATCGGGCTGTTCGTGGCCACCGTCGGGTTCGCCATCGGGCTGGACGGTGGCGTGTTCCGCACGGTGTCGGCCGTGCTGCTGATGGTGATCGGCCTGGTGTTGCTGAGTGGTGCGCTACAGGCGCGCTTCGCACTGGCCACCGGCGGTGTGAGCGACGCCGGCAACCGCTTCCTCGCCCGGCTCACCCCGCGCGGCCTGGGCGGACAACTCGCCGTCGGCGTGGTTCTTGGAGCGGTGTGGAGCCCCTGCGTCGGGCCAACCCTCGGTGCGGCGTCCGTGCTGGCCGCCAGCGGCAAGGACATTCCGGCCGTGGCCGCCGTGATGTTCGCTTTCGGCCTGGGGGCCGCGACGCCGTTGCTGCTGATTTCCACCCTGTCCCGCACGGCGCTGACCCGGTGGCGCAGCCGCATGGCCCGGGCGGGGCAGGCGGGCAAGATGCTGCTGGGCGGCGGCGCGGTCGTCGTGTCGCTACTGATCCTGACCGGGCTGGACCGCCAAGTCGAAACCGTGCTGGTCAACGCCTCGCCCGACTGGCTGACCGACCTCACCACGAGGTTCTAATCCTCCGGGCGCCCCCGCTGCATGCGTCCATGGGACAACTCGGCCACGATCCCGTGCAGGGTGCGGATCTCCTGCTCCGTCACTTCGCCGCGTTCGAACAGGTGGCGGATGTTGCGCACCATGCCGGGCCGCTTCGGGAGGTTGCGGAGAAAGGCGCAGGCGTCCAGCTCGGTGATCAGATGGTCCAGGAAGCCGTTCAGCGCGCCCTTGGACGCAATCTCGGTCTCGTTCGTCATCAACACCCGGCCCGGCGTTTCATCCACCGCCGTCCACCATTCGTAGGCCATGACCATCACGGCCTGCGCCAGGTTCAACGACGAGAACGCCGGGTTCAGCGGGTAGCGCACGAGCGTGTCCGCCTCGGCCATGTCGTCGTTGTCGAGCCCGGCACGCTCCGGCCCGAACAGGATGCCGCACCGCAGCCCCCGCCCGGCGGCCTCGTGCACCTCGATAGCGGCGGTGCGGGCAGTGAGCACCGGCTTGATGATGTGCCGGTCGCGCGGGCAGGTGGCGAACACGCGGTGCAAGTCCGCTACCGCGTCGGCGACGTTGGGATGCAGGGTCAGTTCGTCCAGGATACGGTCCGCCCCGGATGCGGTGCGCCAGGCCCGTTCCTGCGGCCAGCCGTCCCGCGGGGCGACCAGGCGAAGGTGAAACAACCCTCCATTGGCCATGCAGCGCGCAACGGACCCGATGTTATCGGCGAGTTGGGGTCGCACGAGGATCACCACCGGGCTGCCCGGAATGGGCACGAGTTCGGCCCCGCCGTCGCGCCCCGTCATGAAGAAGGGTTGGGGGAGGGGTAAGCCGCAATCCGCTCAAGCACGCCGGGAAGGTTCCCCGTCACGTCGTTGTTCCAGAAGCGGAGGAGTGTGAATCCTCGTGCATTCAGCCAGGCGTCGCGAAGTTTGTCGCTTGCGGGTTCGCCGTGAGTAGCCCCGTCGACCTCCACGACCAGCCGTAAGTCCGGGCAGTAGAAATCCACGATATACGGCCCGATCGGCGCCTGCCTGCGCCACTTGCGACCGATCTGCTTGAGCCGCAGCGCCTGCCATAGCTTGCGCTCAGCCGGCGTGGGCTGTTGCCGCATGGTTCGCGCGTAGTTGAGGAGGTCCGGCATGGGCGGCTCTACCCCTCCCCCCGGCCCCCTCCCTCAAGGGGAGGGGGTGCGCTGTTGGATCGCCAGGTGGTGCCTTTGGGGCCGTCTTCGAGAACGATGCCTTTCTCCGCCAACTCAGCCCGGATCGCGTCCGCCCGGGCGAAGTCGCGGGATTTGCGGGCGGCGAGCCGTTCCGCGATCGCAGCCTCCACCGCCGCCGGGTCGACGTCGCCGCGGAACCAGGACGCCGGGTCGGCACCGAGTAGCCCGAGCATCCCGGCGCCGGCGCGCAGTCCCGCGGCTGCCTCCGTATCGCCGGCGATGGCCGCATCCGCCAACCGGCGAAGTTCTGCCAAAGCGAGTGGGGTGTTGATGTCGTCGCACAGCGCATCCACCACCTGCGGCGGGATCGCACCCGGTTCGGCGCCTGAGCCGAGGGCGCGGTAGAACCGGTCCAACTCCCGCCGGCTTTCCTCCAGTGCGTGCTCGGTGAAGTCCAGTGGTGCGCGATAATGCGTCCGCAGCAGCAGCAGCCGCGCCGCCTCGGCAGGGGCGCGGTTCAGCACGTCGCGGATCGTGGTGAAGTTGCCGAGCGACTTGGACATCTTCTGCCCCTCCACCCGCAACATCCCGTTATGGATCCAGATGCGGGCGAAGCTGCTGCCAGGGAAGGCGCAGCACGATTGCGCGCGCTCGTTCTCGTGGTGCGGGAATAGCAGGTCGGCGCCGCCGGCGTGGATATCGAAGTTCGGGCCCAGGTAGCGCCACGCCATGGCACTGCACTCGATATGCCAGCCCGGCCGGCCGCGGCCCCACGGGCTGTCCCAGCCTGGCAGGTCAGCCGCGCTCGGCTTCCACAGCACGAAATCGCCCGGGTCGCGCTTGAACGGCGCCACGTCGACGCGGGCGCCGGCCAGGAGCTCGTCGGGACTGCGGCCGGACAGGGTGCCGTACTCGGCATAGCTTGCCACTGCGAACAGCACGTGGCCCTCCGCCGCGTAGGCGTGGCCGGAGGCGATCAGGCGTTCGATCACCTCGATCATCTCCAGGATATGCCCGGTCGCGCGCGGCTCGACATCGGGCGGTGTCACGCCCAGGGCCGCGATGTCGGTATGATAGTCGGCCAGCGTCCGCTCGGTCACCGCGCCGATCGTCTGGCCGGTGGCGGTTGCTCGCGCGTTGATCTTGTCGTCGACGTCCGTAATGTTGCGGACATAGGTCACGCGCGGGAACAGATGCCGCAGCAGGCGCACCAGGACGTCGTTCACGACCTCCGGGCGGGCGTTGCCGATATGCGCGCGGTCGTAGACGGTCGGGCCGCAGGCATACATCCGGACATGGACCGGGTCGATCGGCACCATCGGTTCACGACGGCGGGAGAGGCTGTTGTGCAGGGTCAGGGTCGGCATGATCGGCCCGTTGTCCCGCAGGCGCGCCCGGCTGACAACTCGGCATAGTTTTCGGTGGGTGGGGCGCGCTCTGGCACCCCACCACCAGCGCCGTCGCTGCCTAGTCGTGCTTGGCGATGAACGCCTTGATCCGCGGTGCGATCTCGTTGCAGAAGCGGGCGCCGTTGAACAGGCCGTAATGACCGACGCCCGGCTGCTCCCAATGCTCGTGCTTGTCGGCGTCGAGATTGGGCGTGATGTCGTGCGTGGCCCGCGTCTGGCCGATGCCGGAGATATCGTCCCGCTCGCCCTCGACTGTCAGGATGGCGGTGCGGCTGATCGCGGCCGGGTCGACATGGCGGTCCCGGGAGACCATGAGGCTACGTGGCAGCAGGTGCTGCTGGAACACCGTGTCGATGGTCTGCAAGTAATACTCGGCCGACAGGTCCATCACCGAGCGATACTCGTCGTAGAAGGCCCGCTTGGAGGCCAACGGCTCGCCGTCGCCGTCCACCAGGTGGGTGAACATCTGCCAGTGTGCCTCCATGTGGCGGCCGATGTTCATCGCCATGAACCCGGCAAGCTGCAGGAAGCCCGGATACACGGGCCGCATGAACCCGGCGTTGCCGAACGGCACCTGGTGGATCACGTTGCTCTTGAACCAGTCGAGATCGTGCTTCTTGGCGAACTTGTTGACCTCGGTCGGCGCCGCGCGGGTGTCGATCGGGCCACCGATCAGCGTAATGGAGCGCGGCGCCTCGGCGTTCGGACTGGCGTTCATCAGTGCCGTACTCGCCAGCACGGGGACGGCCGGCTGACACACCGCGAGCATATGCGTCTTGGGGCCGAGATACTCGCAGAACAGCTGGATGTAATCGATATAGTCGTCGAGGTCGAAGGTCGGTTCGGTCAGCGCCATACCCTTCGCGTCCTGCCAGTCGGTGATGTACACCTCGTGGTCGGGCAGGAAAGCGGCGACCGTGCCGCGCAGCAGCGTGGCATAGTGACCGGACAGCGGGGCCACGATCAGCAACATGCGGTCCGCCGGCCGGTCGGCCGCGCGCTTGAAGTGCAGCAGGTCGCACCACGGGAGGTGAAGCGCGATCTCCTCCGTGATGGAAACGGCCTCGCCGTCGATGGTGGTGGTCGTGTGACCGAACCCCGGCTTCCCGAACGTGCGGGTGGTATGCTCGAAGCTGTCGAGCGCCGCCGTCGTGACCCGGCCGAAGGGGGTCGCCCGCAATGGGTTGTCCTCCATCATGGAGAGCGCGCCCGACACCATCGCGCGCATGGGTTGCAAGGCCAGGCGCTGCATTTCGTACATCTGATAAAGCATCATGACTTCGCTGGGCGCTCCGTTTTGGTGGGCTGACTTGCGCGGAAGATGGCAAACAGGTCGCGCGCAACGACTTCGGGCGGGTCTCCATCCTGCCGGTACCAGGTCAACGCCCAGTTAAGGGCGCCGAGCAGGGCCAGGCGGAACGGGCCGGGTTGCACGCCGGGCGGCAAGGGCAAGGCGGCGGTCAGGCGGCGAAACACCGCCTCGTACCGGTCCCGCTGGCGGACTAATTCCTCGCGGGCCGCGCCGGGTTGGTTGGGGCCGTCGATCACTACGGCGGCCAGGGCGCCCCCGGTCAGTAACAGGCGCAGATGGGCCACGGCGGCGGCTTCCAACCGATCCCACGGATCGCGTTGGGCGGTAATCGCCTCGTTCAAGCTGGCGATGGCGAAGTTGATGCCGTCCTCATACACGGCGGCGAGCAGGGCTTCCTTGGAAGCAAAGTGGTAGTAGACCGAGCCGGGCAACATCCCGACCGACGCCGCTATGTCCCGGATCGAGGTCCGCCCATAGCCGCGGGCCCCGAACAGCAGCGTCGCGTGCTGAAGGATCTCCTGCCGCTTGCTGTCTGGTTTCGTGGTGTCCAAGGGCAAGACGTCGCTCCAATCTTACCAAACAAGCGTTTGGTAAGTGGCACACTACGCTTCTTAGGACAGTCCCGCCAGCCATGCCGCCGCTTCGACGGGAAGGTCTGTATTGAGGTTGCTGCATGCGTCCGGGCCTTCCCGCCGCCTCGGCAAGCGTTTCCTCTCCCGCTCTCACGGGAGAGGAAAGAACGGACGGCTCAGGCGGCTTGGAGCGCCTTCCAGACTTTCTCCGGCGTCGCCGGCATGTCGATCGACTTCACGCCGGCGCTCGCCATCGCGTCTACGATTGCGTTGATCATCGCCGGCGGGCTGCCGACTGCACCGGCCTCTCCCGCGCCCTTGACGCCCAACGGATTGGTCCCGCACGGCACTTCGATCAGGTCGACCTCAATGTCCGGCAGGTCCGACGCACGGGGGAGCGCATAGTCCATGAAGCTGCCGGAGAGCAGCTGGCCGGACGCCTTGTCGTATGCCGTGTGCTCCAATACCGCCTGGCCGTAGCCTTGCGCGACGCCGCCGTGCACCTGGCCGCGCACGATCAACGGGTTCACCGCGCGCCCCACGTCGTCGCACACGATGTAGCGTTTCACGTCCACCATCCCGGTATCCGGATCCACCTCCACCTCGGCCATGTGGCAGCCATTGGGGAAGGTGTGGCTCTCGATCTTGGCGATCTCCGCCGCGTCCAGCGTCGTCGCCTGTTCGCCGCGCGACACCCGGCCGAGTTGCGACGCTGCCAAGCTGAGGATGTCGATGCCCTTGTCCGTGCCGACCACCGAGAACCGGCCAGCGCTGAACTCGATGTCGGCGACCGACGCCTCGAGCGCTTCCGAGGCAGCCTGCTTGCCCTTCTCGATCACGCTCGCCGCGGTGACCAGGATCGCTTGGCCCTCCGAATACAGGCTGCGCGCGCCACCCGTGCCGCCGCCGGTCGGGATGCTGTCCGTGTCGCCCTGCAGGATGCGGATCTTGTCCCCGTCGATGCCGAGTTGGTCGGCCGTCAGCATCACGTAGGCAGTCTCGTGACCCTGGCCGGTGGACTGGGTGCCGACATAGACGTCCACGAAACCATCGGCGGCGAACTTGATCTCCGCGCGTTCCGTCGGCGCACCGCCAGTGGCCTCCAGGTAATAGGCCATGCCGATGCCGCGCTTCTTGCCTTGGGCCGCGCTCGCTGCCCGGCGGCCTTCGAAATTGGCCCAATCCATCTTGGCCAACGCTGCATCCAGCACACGGTTGAAGTCGCCGCTGTCATAGGTCTGCTTCATCGCCGAGAGGTATGGCATCGCCTCCGGCTTCACCATGTTGAGGCGGCGGATCGCCACCCGGTCCATCCCGATCTCCCGCGCGGCGGCGTCGATCACCCGCTCCACGACGTAGTTGCTCTCGGGCCGGCCAGCGCCGCGGTAGGCGTCGACCGGAACGGTGTTGGTGAAGACGCCGATGACGTTGGCGTAGATCGCCTGGAATCCGTAGACGCTGGCCAGCACCTTGGTGCCCGCCATGGTCGGGATCATCGGCGCAAAGGTCGACAGATAGGCGCCCATGTTCGCCACGTTGCGGGTGCGCAGCGCGAGGAACCGGCCGTCCTTGTCCAGCGCGAGCTCGGTCGCCGTGATGTTGTCGCGCCCCTGCGTGTCCGACAGGAAAGCCTCGGACCGCTCGCTGACCCACTTGACGGGGCGACCGAGCTTGCGCGCGGCGTAGCAGGTCAGTGCGTGCTCGGCGTACAGGAACAGCTTCATGCCGAAGCCGCCCCCCACGTCCGGCGTCACCACGCGGAACTGCTCCTCCGGCACGTTGAACACGAACTTGCCGAGCAGCGACTTGATGACCCAGCCGCCCTGGGTGTTGGTGTGCAGCGTCCAGCGCCCGTCGGCGTAGTCGGCCAGCGCGGCGCGCGCCTCCATGCTGTTCACGACGACGCGGTTGTTGACTACCGTGAGCCGGGTCACGTGAGCGGCCGAGGCGAACAACTCGTCGACCTTGGCCTTGTCGCCGACGTCCCAGTCGAAGCAGGTGTTGTTCTTGGCGTCCGGCCAGACGGCCGGTTCACTGGGGTCCGTCGTGGTGGCGAGGTCGGTCACCGAGGGCAGCACGTCGTAGTCGACGGTGACCGCTTCGGCCCCGTCCCGGGCGGCCTTCTGGGTTTCGGCGACAATGAAGGCGACCGGGTCACCGACGTGACGCACGGCACCCTGGGCCAGCACCGGGTGCGGCGGATCGAACCGTGGGGAGCCATCGCGGTTCTTGAGCGGGATTGCGCAGGGCAGGCCGCCGATGCCGTCGGCCTCCAGGTCCGCGCCGGTATAGACGGCGACGACGCCGGGCACCGCCATGGCTGCCGCAGTGTCGATGGCGCCCAGCTTGGCGGCGGCGTGCGGCGACCGCAGCACGGCGGCCCACAGCATGCCGGGCAGCGAGATATCGTCGGTGTAGCGGCCGTTACCCTTCAGCAGGCGAGGGTCTTCGACGCGCCGAACAGGCTGGGCAAGACCGAATTTCGTGGCCATGAGCTGTTTCCCGGGGATGATGTTGGAACCACTATCTGCCAACGTTGCGGGTTTCGCCAAGTGGTCGTGCCAAGTGGTCGTGCCAAGTGGTCGCGCCAAGCACTTCGTCAACGGCGCCTCCCGTCGAGGAAATCCAACTGCCAGCCCATTTCCTCGTGCCCGAGCGGGAAGTCCCCGGATTGGGTCGGCAGCATGATCGCGTCCGGCCGGATCTGCCCGAGCGTGGCCTGCACCGGCCCGGCGGACCGCATGGAGAAGCCGGCCTTCCAAACCAGGCTCACCAAGCCCTTGACGCTCCGCAGAGAGGCCGCACGATCCACCATGGCGAGCGGCACCCCGGCGGCGATGGCCAGCATGGCACTGGCGCGCCGGTCCTCCCCGGCACGCAAAGCGGCCAGTAGGCGGGCTTCGTCCAGCGTGCCCGCCGACTCGAGCTGGCGCGCCTCGTCTAACAGGCCCACATCCGTTTCGCGTCCCGGTTCGGGAGTGGGCTGGCTGGTCCCGACCGCAAGACGCTGCCGGATTTCGGCAATGACGGCCGGCGACAGGTCCGCCCGCGCCGCCAGGTCAGCCAGTAGGGTCCTGCCCACGATCTCCGCCAAGGCCCGCGCCGCGTGATCCGGCAGGCGCGGGCGGCGGACCAAAGGGACGTGCCATTCCGGTTCCTCCGTCGCTCGTGCGATCAGGGCGTTCAGGGTTCCTTCCCGGATCGCGGCCGAGCCGTTGGCGAGCAGCACGCGAATCGCCGGACTGTCGGCGGAGATGGCGATCGCGTCGGCCACCGCCTCGGGCAGGTTGGCGCGGCCGGCAATGGCCGACGCGGTCTGGTCGTGCGGCGGGGCGGCCAGCAGGATCAGCAGATCCTTGGCGGAAAGCAGCGGAGAGAGGCGCAAAACCGGCTCACTCACCGCGACGGCCGTGTCGTGGGCGAGGGCGAGGATCAGGGTCCGCGGGATGCCGGCGATGCCCGCGAGGCAGGTCGCGATCGCGGCGCGGATCCGCACGGCCTCGTCGCGCACCAGGTTCGACAGGATTGCCAGCGTCTGTTCGCGCAGGTCCAGATGCGCGGGGCCGGACAGGCCTGGCAGCGCGTTCGCCAGTTTTCGGGCGATCAGCAGTCGCACTCGTTCGTCCACGTCGGTGGCGAGGTATCGCTGCGCCAGTTTGGGCACCGACGGATTGAGCGCCACTGCCGCGCGCACCGTGACGGCCCCGTCTGCCGCCAGGTCGACCAGCACGGCGGCCGCGGTGGCGGGGTTGGCGGCGAGCTTGACCCGGCGGTCCAGGTCCAGCGATGCCGCGGGCGGCTCCATACGCGGCAGCGCCGCCTCGACCTCCGGCAGCGCCGCTTCCACTAAGGACGTGGCGGGTTGGGCGCGACCCGCCACTGACCCCGTCCAGCCCGTTTCACCTCATACATCGCGCTGTCGGCCCGGCGCATGATCGCCTCCAGCGTTTCCGCCATGTGCGGGTCACGCGAGGCGATGCCGATGGAGGTCGACAGGGCCGGGGCAGAGGGGGGCAGACAGGCTGCGAGCACCTCCGGCGCGTCCAGTCGCAGCCGCTCCGCCCGTTCTGCCGCCGTCAGTTCGTCCGAGCCGTCGAGCCAAAGGGCGAATTCGTCGCCGCCGAGCCGGGCCACCACGTCCGCCGGGCGGACCGTCTTGCGCAGCAGCGCCGCCGTCTGCACCAGGGCCTCGTCGCCGACATCGTGGCCGCAACAATCATTCAGGCGCTTGAAGTGGTCGAGGTCCACGTACATCAACGTGCCCGGCAGATCCTCGCGGTCCAGCCGGTCGATGCGGCGGTTCACCTCCTCGACGAAGGAGCGGCGATTGAGCAACCCGGTCAGCGGATCCGTGCGGGCCTGGCGCGCAAGTTCGCGCTGAATCGCCTCGTGCTCGAGTACGACGCGCATGATCGCGGTGGCCGAGGACGCGAGCAAGGCGTCGTCCTCCGTCCAGGGCTGCGACCCGGCGGAGCGCCAGACGCACAGCCCCGCCCGTTCCCCGAACCGCGTGTAGCTGAGGCAGGTCAGCGTCGGATGCCCGCAGACGAGATCGATCACCGGGTTGGTGGTTTCGGCCTGGAGCAGTTCGAACAAGCCGGCCAGCAGCCCCGACCCGTCGGCCCCGGCCTGATGCATCACGGCGTCCCGGCCCGGCTTGGACAGCAGGTCGAGCACCAGCGTGCCCGATGCGCCCAGGGCGGCGCCCAAGCCCTCCAGCACGGCCTGCATCATCCGGGGGGCCAAAACCTCCTGCCGCATCTGCGATAGGATGTGCTCCACCACTTCGCCCCGGCGCAGCGCACCGGCAACCTGGGCGTCCTGGGTGTCCTGCAGCGTCATGTCGCGCGCGATCCCGCGCATCCCGACGCATTGGGTACGCTCCATCATCGGTGCGGCGGAGAAGCTGAGGCAGGCCGCGCTGCCATCGGCCCGCTTGACCCACGCGCGGCGGTTGCGGAACGCCGGGCCGACCGCGAACGGGTCGAACGCATCCGCGGACGCGCCGAGCAGGATTTGGGCGGGGTGGCCGAGCAGGGCCGACGCGGGCCAGCCGAGAACCTCGTCCGGCGACAGGAACACCAGCGTGCCGGCCTCGTCCGTCTCGAACGCCATATCCGCCGCAAGGGAAACCAGCTCCCGCCAGCGATGGCGGCTGTCCAGCAGCGCGGATCGCAGCAGAGCCGCCCCATTCCGCTCGACCTCGATGCCGATCATGCCCAACACTGGTTCGTCCATGCGTCGTCTCGCTCCACCTTCGGCAATCTTGCTCCCCAAGTGTAAATGCCGGGTTAGTGGCCGGGCTCTGTGATGGCGGTGCTGAAGAAGCGACTGCCGATGCGGTTTGACAGCGTCCAGCGCCCTTGCGCATGGTCCGCGCCGACCGCTCAGAGGGCTTTGCACGACGATGGACGATACCAGCCTGCAGCACACGATCGATGCCCTGTGGGACGCGCGGGACACGCTGTCCGCCGCGACCACCGGCGCCCCTCGCGAGGCAGTCGAGGCCGCGCTCGAATCGCTCGACTCCGGCCGGCTGCGGGTCGCGAGCCCCGGGAATGGCGGCTGGACGGTGCACGAATGGCTGAAAAAGGCGGTGCTGCTATCGTTCCGGCTGCATGATTCTGCGGCCATGGAGGGCGGCGCCTGGGACAAGGTCCCGCTCAAAACGGCAGGCTGGGGCGCCAACCGGTTCCGCGAGGCGGGCTTCCGTGCCGTGCCCGGCTCCGTCGTGCGGCGCTCGGCCTACATCGCGCCCGGCGTCGTGCTGATGCCGTCCTTCGTCAACGTCGGCGCCCATGTCGGCGCGGACACGATGGTGGACACCTGGGCCACCGTCGGATCGTGCGCGCAGATCGGCCGCAAGTGCCACATTTCCGGCGGCGCCGGGATCGGCGGCGTGTTGGAGCCGCTGCAAGCCGCCCCCGTCGTGATCGAGGACGACTGCTTCATCGGCGCCCGGTCCGAGGTCGCGGAGGGCGTGATCGTTGGGCAGGGCAGCGTGCTCGCGATGGGCGTGTTCCTCGGCGCCTCAACCAAGATCATCGATCGCAGCACCGGTGAGGTGTTCGTCGGCCGGGTCCCGCCGTATTCCGTCGTCGTGCCCGGCAACGTGCCCGGCCGCGCGCTGCCGGATGGCGCGCCGGGGCCGTCGCTGTATTGCGCGGTGATCGTGAAGCGGGTGGACGCGCAGACCCGGTCCAAGACGTCGATCAACGAATTGCTGCGGGACTAGGCCCCGCCCGTGCTTGAACAGCCCGTGCTTGATCAGCCAGTGCTCGACCCGGTCGCCCTCGCGCAGGCGCTGATCCGCTGCCAGTCCGTGACTCCCGCCGATGCTGGGGCGCTGGACGTCGTCGGGACGGCCTTGCAGGGGCTGGGCTTCACCGTCCACCGCCTCGAGTTCGATGGCACGCCCAATCTGTTCGCGCGCCGGGGGGATACGGGGCCGCATTTCTGCTTCGCCGGACATACCGACGTGGTGCCGGCGGGTGACGCCGCCTGGTCGGCGGATCCGTTCGGCGGCGAGCTGCGGGACGGCGCGGTGTGGGGGCGGGGCGCCTGCGACATGAAGGGCGCCATCGCCGCGTTCATGGCGGCGGTGGCGGCCGAACCGGTGGGCGCCGGGTCGGTCAGCCTGCTTGTCACCGGCGACGAGGAGGGGCCCGCGACCGGCGGCACCGTCCGCGTGCTCGAGTGGATGCAGCAGTACAGTCACATCCCGGATTTCTGCCTGGTGGGCGAGCCGACCAACCCGGGGCAGCTCGGCGACATGGTCAAGGTCGGCCGGCGGGGCAGCCTCAATGCCCGGATCACCGCGCATGGCACGCAGGGCCACGTCGCCTACCCGGCCCGGGTGGACAATCCGGTGCACCGGCTGACTTGGTCGCTGTCGGAGATCCTGGGAACGACGCTGGACGGCGGCACCGAGTGGTTCGAGCCGACCAGCCTGCAGATCACCAGCATCGATGTCGGCAACACCGCCACCAACGTGGTGCCCGCCACCGCGACTGCCCGGCTGAACATCCGCTTCAACGACCGCCACACCGGTGCGTCGCTGGAACAGTGGCTGCGCGGCGTGCTGGATCGCCACGGCGACCGGGCTACGCTCGACGTCTCGGTCAGTGGCGAGGCGTTCCTGACCACCCCCGGGCCGCAGACCGACCGTTTGGTCGCGGCGATCGCCGGCGTGACGGGGGTGACGCCGCAGCTGGACACCGGCGGCGGCACGTCGGACGCGCGGTTCATCGCCCGGTATTGCCCGGTCGCCGAGTTCGGGCTGGTGGGGGCCACCATGCACATGGCGGACGAGAACGTGCCGGTCGCCGACCTGCTGGCGCTGACCGAGATCTACCGCGCCGTGCTACGTGCATTCGCGTGAAGCCACCCGCTAAGAACGCGCCCCGTATGGCCACCGTGCTGCTCGGCATTGCCCGGGTGGCGCGGGGCCGCAAGGACGGGCTGCTGCAGTTCGGCGACAGCGCGCATGCCGTGCTGGCCGCGTTGGCGCCGCTGGTCGCGTTCCTGCTGGTGGGTGCGGTGATCGGGCTGGTCGGCGGCAGCCGGGATGCGGTGGAGGATGTCGCGGCGATCACCGTTGGGCTGCTGGGCCCGCTGGTGCTGTCGTTCGAGCTGGCCCGGCACTGGGGCCGCGCCGCGCACTGGTATCGCTTCGCCACCGCGTTCTGCTGGTGCCAGTGGGCGGCGCCGATGGTGCTGATGGCGGTGCTGATCCTCATGGCGGTGCTGATGGCCGGCGGGATCGGCGAGACGGCGGCGGCCACGGTCGGGGTCGCGTGCCTGTTCGGCTATGGCCTGTGGCTGCACTGGTTCCTGGCGCGCAATGCGCTCGATCTCTCGGCGATGCGGGCGGTGATCCTGGTGGTCGCCGTCAACGTGCTGACGACGGTCCTGATCGTCCTGCCGCAAGCGGCTGATTACGTCGTGAACGGGTCGCCGCCGTCGTAATGCACGGCGCGTAGGCACAGGCCCTCGGCCGGCGCGGTCGGGCCGGCCGCGGCGCGGTTGCAGGCGGCCAGCGCCTCGGCCATCCGCCCCGGCTGCCACCGTCCGCTGCCGACCTGCGCCAGGCTGCCGACCATATTGCGGACCTGGTGGTGCAGAAACGAGCGGGCCTCGGACACGACGCGAACGATGTCGCCCTCGCGCCACACGTCGAGCCGGTCCAGGGTCCGCAGCGGGCTCTTGGCCTGGCATGCGGAGGCGCGGAACGAGGTGAAATCGTGCCGGCCCAGCAGGTGCGCGGCCCCCTCCGCCATCGCGTCGACGTCGAGCCCGTGTGGCAGGTGCCACATGCGGCCGAGGGCCAGGCCGGGCCGGGGCCGGCGGTTGAGGATGCGGTACTCGTAGCACCGCCTGGTCGCCGAAAAGCGCGGGTTCCAGCCCTCCGGCGCCACGGCGGCGCGCAGCACCACGACGGGGTGCGGCTTCATATGGAAGTTCAGCGCATCGCGCACCCGGTCGGCCGAGAAGCGGGCGGGCAGGGTGAGCATCGCCACCTGTCCGGTCGCGTGCACGCCGGCATCGGTCCGGCCGGCCACGACGCTAGGCATGACGGCGCCGGTGAGCCGGGAGGCCGCCTGTTCCAGCACTTGCTGGACGGTGAGCACGCCATCCTGGATCTGCCAGCCGGCGAAGGGCGCGCCATCATACTCTATCAGCAGCGCGAACGAGGCCTGTTCGGTCAAGCGGCCCCGAGCACGGTTCCGGCCGGCACCGGGGTGCCGCGGAGGAAGGCGTCGGCCGCCATGGGCGCCCGCCCGGCGCGTTGCACGCGGAGCAGGCGGAGGGCGCCCTCGCCACAGGCGACGATCAGCTCGCGCAGCACCGCGCCCGGTTTCGCCATCGCCCGGCCGGGGAAGGGTTCTGCGTCCAGCACTTTCAACACCTCGCCCCCCAGCCGGCACCAGGTGCCGGGCCAGGGGTTCAGCGCGCGCACCTGGCGGTCCAGGTCCACCGATGGGCGGGACCAGTCGAGCGCGCCATCCGCGCGGGTCAGCTTGGGGGCGTAGGAGGCGCCTTCGGCGGGTTGCGGCTGGGGTTTGGGGCGCTCCGCGAGCGCACGCAGGACCAGCCGGCCGCCGATCGCCGCCAGTTCGTCGTGCAGGATCGTGGCGGTGCCCCGAGGCCCGATCGGGACGGCTTCGCTCAGCAGCATGTCGCCGGTGTCCAGCCCGGCATCCATTTGCATGATCGTGACCCCACTCTCGGCGTCGCCGGCCAGCACCGCAGCCTGGATCGGCGCGGCCCCCCGCCAGCGGGGCAGCAGACTGGCGTGGATATTCAGGCAGCCCCGGCGCGGTGCATCCAGCATCGCCTGCGGCAGGATCAGACCATAGGCAGCGACGACGGCCGCATCCAGCTGCAAGGCAGCGAACTCAGCCTGGGCCGCCGGGTCGCGCTTCAACGAGGCGGGGTGGTGAACGGTCAGGCCCCACGCCTCCGCGGCCACCTGGACCGGGCAGCGTGCCATGTGCTGGCCACGGCCGGCGGGGCGGGGCGGCTGGGTGTAGACGGCGACGATGTCGTGCCCGGCGCCATGCAGCGCCCGCAGCGCGGGGACGGCGAAATCCGGGCTGCCCATGAAGGCCAGGCGCATCAGCCGGCCTCCCTTTCTCCGTCCTTGGCCTTCGCCTTCAGCTCCTTGGCCAGGCGGCGCAGCAGCATGTTGCGCTTCAGGGCGGATAGGTGATCGACGAACAGCACGCCGTCCAGATGGTCCAACTCGTGCTGCAGGCAAGCGGCGAGCAGGCCGTCCGCCTCCACTTGCTTCTGCGCGCCGTCGAGGTCGTGGTAGCGTAGGGTGACGCGCGCCGGCCGGGACACGTCGGCGTACTGGTTGGGCAGGGACAGGCAGCCCTCTTCGCGCGTCGCCCATTCCTCGCTCACGGCCACGATCTGCGGGTTGATCAGCGTGAGCGGCTTGGGCTCGTTGTCGGGCATCAGGTCGACCACCATGACCCGCAGGCCGACGCCAACCTGGGGAGCAGCCAAGCCGATGCCGGGCGCCTTGTACATCGTCTCGAACATGCGGGGTACGAGCGCCCGCACCGCCTCGCTGTCCGAAGGCTGCACGGGGCGAGCCTTGGTTCGCAGGGCGGCATTTGGGGTGATCAGGATGGGGAGTGGCTGTACAACGGCTGACATCGTCGGTCGCATGTAGCTGCGTCGGCCCCTGCGATCAATGTTGGCGGTTCGGACCCCCGGTTTGCACTTGAATCGGGCAGGCAGACCATCAATCTACAGTTGCGTTGGGGCGCCGATTCGGGCTCCAGCTCGTCTCGCTCCGAGGAGGAGGCCGCCATGTCGTCTACCCGCGTCTTCGCGTCGCCGTTTTTCGTGGGCTTCGACCAACTCGAGCAGATGATCGAGCGGGCGTCGAAGTCATCGTCCGATGGCTATCCCCCCTACAATATCGAGCAGGTCAGCGGCACCACGCTGCGGATCACGCTGGCAGTTGCCGGATTCACCATGGATGACCTGCAGATAACGCAGGAAGACAACCAATTGGTAATCCGTGGCCGTCAGACTGACGACACGCAGGGGCGGATTTTCCTCCACCGGGGAATCGCCGCCCGTCAGTTTCAGCGTGCATTCGTGATGGCGGAAGGGATCGAGGTGAAGGGGGCGTGGTTGGACAACGGGCTGCTGCATATCGATCTTTCGCGGCCACAGCCTGAGACGCGGGTGAAGATGATTCCAATCACGCGCCCCGGCGGGTCCAAGGTCGTCGATGCCGAACAGCGCTTCGTTCAGTCCAAAGCCGAAAACGGCTAGGCCTATCTAAATCGAGTTTGTCTGGCCCGGAAACTGCAACGGGTCTCACGCGTGTAGAACTCGGCTCGCCGATCAGGGGGCCGGTGCCAGGAGCACACGATGAATACGTCTGATACGAATACCCAGGCTGAGATGCGGTTCGACGTGCGGCATATAACCCAGGACCAGCTTCAGCAACTGGGCCTGTCCCAACTCGCCTACGTCAAGCCAGTGATGCTGAACGGCACTGCGATGTTTGCGATCCATGGCGCCGACGGCTCGCCCATGGCTGTTGCCGAGGATCGCAACCTCGCCATGGCGGCGATCGTCCAGCACGAAATGATTCCGACGCTGGTACATTGATCCACGCGAGCGGTCCGACGATACGGTACGGCCGGGACTGATGGCTTATCCTGCGATAGCCCGGCCGAACTCGCCCTCGTTGCGGTCGCTGGTCGCACGGCCGCTGAAGCAAGCGATCGCGGCCAACGTCGTGGCGCTGTTCAACGACCGATCCCGCGGCGAAAGTCCCGTGAAGCGGCGGGGCGATGGGCTGTTCGGCCCTGCTTCGGTGGCGTGGCGGGTGCACGGGGACGTTGCATCGATGATGGTCGGTGGCGTCGCCGGGCTGCTGCTGCAGATGCTGCACCCGGCGGTGCTGGCGGGTGTGTGGGACCACTCCAATTTCCGCGCTGACATGCACGGGAGATTGCGGCGGACGGCGCGGTTCATCGCGCTGACGACCTATGGTGGCCGCGACGAGGCCGAGGCGGTGATCGCCAAAGTCCGCCGCATCCACGACCGTGTGACCGGCAGTCTTCCCGACGGCACGCCCTACGCCGCCAACGATCCCGCGCTGCTGGCCTGGGTGAACGTGACCGAGGCAGTGAGTTTCCTGGATGCCTGGATCCGGTATGCCGAGCCGCGGATGCGGGTCGCGGACCAGGATCGCTACTTTGCTGAGATGGCGCAGGTGGCTCAAGCCTTGGGCGCCGACCCGATCCCGCGGAGCCGGGCAGCGGCCCGGCGCCTAATCCAGGAGACCCGTCCAAACCTGGTCTGTGATGCCCGCACCCAGCAGGTGGCGGCATTGGTGCTGAACCAGCACGCGCCGAGCCGGCTGGCTGAACCGCTGCAGGCGCTGACGATGCAGGCCGGAACGGATTTGTTGCCGGAGTGGGCCCGCCAGATGCATGGGCTGTCGTCGCCAGCCCTCAGCCGTCCGCTGGTCCGGGCCGGAACGCTCGGGATCGCCCGCACGCTGCGCTGGGCGTTCCACTAACCGGATCACGGCGTCTGGCTTAGCCTCCCTGGTGAAGCAGGGGATGGAAGCGTGCACCCACCGTGCCCACTTCCTCCGTCGGCTTCGCCGCCACCTCCCCCGAACGGGGGAGGATGAGGAGGCTTCCTGGTTTTGGGGGTGCTTAGCCGCCCTTCGCTGCCGGGTCGATCCAGCCGATGTGGCCGTCTGTGCGGCGATACACCACGTTCAATTCACCCGTGGTGCTGTTGTGAAACATCATCACCTGCTGGTCCGCTAGATCGAGCCGCATCACCGCCTCGCTGACGGTCAGCATGTCGATCGTCGTGGCGGTCTCCGCAATGACGGTCGCGAACGCCTCGGCATGGCCGTCGGCGGGGGCCTGCGGAGCCTCATCTTCCTGGCGCAGGATATACTGCCGGGCCGCCTGCGGGCGCTCGCGATTGGCGATGTCGCGGGCGTGCTCGTTGACCCGGCGGCGATAGCGGCGCAGGCGCTTTGCAATGTGCTCCGCCGCGTCGTCGAACGCGCTGTTGGCATCCGCAGCCTCTCCCTCTCCGCGCAGGGTCAGGCCACGGCCAGCATGCACATTGATATCGCAGGTGAAAAACGACCGGGCACGGCTGAACGTCACGTTGGCCTCGAGCGCGCCGTCGAAGTATTTGCCCGCAATCGTGTCCAACCCGTCGGCTACGCGGGTGCGCAGTGCGTCGGATAGGTCAACCTGCTTGCCGGAAACCGTGATCTGCATCGGGGCTCGCCTCCAGTGTTGGCGGGGTGCCCTGCTCAGGCTGGCAGAGCTTTCTCCCGCTTGCGCTGCACCGAACTCGGTATGCGCAGCGCATCCCGGTATTTGGCCACCGTTCGGCGGGCAATGTCCACGCCTTCCCGACGCAACGCTGCGACGATGGCATCGTCTGACAGCACCTCCACAGCCGTTTCAGCCTCCACCATCGCGCGGATACGCTGGCGGACGGCCTCGGCGCTGTGACTTTCGCCATCCAGCCCGGCAATCGCGGTGGTGAAGAAGTATTTGAGCTCGAACGTGCCGCGGGGCGTCGCGATATACTTGTTGGCGGTCACGCGGCTGACCGTGCTCTCGTGCATTTCGACCGCATCAGCAATGTCGCGGAGGATCAGCGGTCGCAGATAGGCCACGCCGTGCCGGAAGAAGCCGTCCTGACGCCGCACGATTTCGGCCGAGACCTTCAGGATGGTCTGGGCACGCTGCTGCAGCGACTTCACCAGCCAGTTCGCCGACGACAGCTGCTCGCCCAGGAACACCCTATCTTCGCGCTTGGCCCGAGTGATCACGCGGGCATGGAACCCGGCATTCACCAGCACGCGCGGCATGGTTTCGGGGTTGAGCTCCAGCAGCCACTCGTCCCCATCCGGTCCCGCAATGGGCGCGCGCCGCATCAGCACGTCGGGCAGGATGGCGCCGGGGGTGTTGATATCGAATTTAGCGCCGGGTTTCGGGTCCAGCGAGCGGATCTCGGCAATCATGTCCGCCAGATCCTCGGCGTCCACGTCGCACAATTCGCGCAGACGACGCATGTCGCGCCGGGCCAGGATGTCGAGGTTGTCGAGTAGCGCCTGCATCGCCGGGTCGAGCCGGTTGCGGTCAGCGAGTTGGGCGGCTAGGCACTCGCGCAAATCCCGCGCGAACAGCCCCGGCGGATCGAAGCGCTGCATGCGGGAGCGGACGTCTTCCACACGGGCCGGCTCGATGCCGAGTGCCTCCCCCAACGCCTCGCTGCACACCGTCACACGTCCCGCCGGGTCGAGCAGGGAGATCAGGTAGGCGCCGATCAACCGGTCCACCCGGTCGGGAAAGCCGAGGCGGAGCTGCTCGGCCAGGTGCTCGCGCAGGGATCGGGGTGCCTCACGCAGGTCGTCGGGCCCGCGGTCTTCACCGTCGAAGCCGCGACCGCTGCCGCCATCCCGGCTGAAGGCGGCCGCGCCGTCCCCCAGGCTGCCGCAATCGTAACTATTGGTGTGGTCCGCCTCCACCACGTCCGGCAGCTTTTCCTGGCGGATGAGGTCGGACGCGTCCAAGCCCTCCAGCGACTCTTTCCGCTGGTCGGGGGCGGAGTATTCCGGCGTGCCCTCCGTGCGGTCGTCGCGTTCCAGCAGCGGATTGCGCTCCAGTTCCTCCTCGACGTAGGCGGCGACCTCCAGGTTCGAAAACTGCAGCAGCTTGATGGCCTGCCGCAGCTGCGGGGTCATCACGAGCGATTGGGACTGCCTGAATTCTAGCCTGGGACCGATGGACATGGTCGCAGCCTACAGGCTGAACCTTTCCCCAAGGTACACGCGGCGGACATCCTCGTGCATCACCACCTCCTCCGGACGGCCCTCCATCAACAGCTGCCCATCGTGCATGATGTAGGCGCGGTCGATGATTTCCAGCGTCTCGCGTACGTTATGGTCGGTGATCAGCACACCGATCCCGCGGTCCTTCAGATGGCCCACCAGGTCACGGATCTCACCGACAGCGATCGGGTCGATGCCGGCCAACGGTTCGTCGAGCAGGATATAGCCGGGCTGGGTCGCCAGGGCGCGCGCGATCTCGACCCGGCGGCGCTCACCGCCCGATAGCGCCAGCGCGGGCGTGCGCCGCAGATGGCCGATGCCGAACTCGGCCAGCAGGCCGTCCAACATAGTCTCGCGCTTGTCGCCGTCCGGCTCCACCACCTCGAGGGCCGCCATGATGTTGCCCTCTACGGTCAGGCCGCGGAAGACGCTCGCTTCCTGCGGCAGGTAGCCGATGCCGAGCCGGGCGCGGCGATACATTGGCAGGCCGGTGATGTCGTGGCCGTCCAGGCTGATCGAGCCGGTGTCCGGCCGCACCAACCCCACGATCATGTAAAACGTAGTGGTCTTGCCGGCCCCGTTTGGCCCCAGTAGCCCGACCGCCTCGCCGCGGCGGACGTTGACCGAGACGTTACGGACCACCGGACGCTTCTTATAGGTCTTGCCGACACCGTTGGCCGTCAGCCCGGCACCGCCGTCGATCACCCGCAATCCGCTCACTTGGCTTGCACTCCCGGTTTGGCCGTCGTTCCCGGGGCCGGACCGGATTTGGCGCCCGGGGTTGCCCCGGGTCCCGCCTGCGCGTCGTTGGGCACCACCAGGCCCTGCACCCGGCCGCCCGGGTTGCGCTCCATCGTGGAGACGCCGGTCTTGAGGTTGATCACCGCCTCATCGCCGTTCAGCTGGTTCTGGCCACGGGTCAGGTGGACGTTGCCCACCAAACGCGCGATGCCGGTATCGGGCACATAGACGCCCTTGTCGGCATGGAAGATCTCGGTTGCAGTCCGCACCTCGACATGGCCGAACGCGTCGACGCGCTGCAGCTTGCCGGTGGCGTCCACCAACGGGTCGGCATTGGGCTTGGCCGGTGTCGCCGCCACCTTCTGCACGGGCGAAGCGGGGGGCGCGTTCGGGTCGGCGGTGTAGCCGACCAGCACATCGGCCCGCAGCCGCCGCCCGTCATTGGTGTTGACCACGGCATCGCCACGGCCCACGGCCATGTGCTTCTGCGACCAGTACTCCATCACGTCGCGCGCCGACATGGTCTGCTGCGGCGTGATGATGTGCAGGTCGTGCCCGGTCAGTACGAGCACCGCCTGGTCCATGTCGTAGATGGCGTGATCGCCGAACGCCTGGTCGGTCGGGGTGAAGATGTGCACGTGGCCCTCGGCTTCCAGCCGGTAGACCTCGTTGTTGCCGGTATCGCCCGGCTCGGTCGCGGGCGCGGCGGCCGGAACTGCCGGAGTTGGGGCGCCGGCTGCCCCGGGAGCAGCCGGCACGGCCGGCGGGGACGTGCCGGCCGCTGCCCCCGGGGCACCAGGGACCGCGGCCTTCTTGCGGTAATGTGCCAGCAACTGGTCGGCTGTTACCGTCACGTCGCCGCGGACCGCCTTTGCGTTGCCCTTGGCGATGATCACCTGCTCGTTCTGGCGCCACTCCATACCGTTATCGGACGTGACCTCGATCGGGCCGCCCTTGGTCATGTCGATGCCCTGGGCGTGTAGCCCCAGCGGGACGAGCGCCAGCGCCGCGGCAAGCCACACTCGGTTCATTGATGCGTTCCGTTCAGCAACAGGCGGGACTTGCCGTCGAACTGGATCACCGCCCCCTTGTCCACCAGGGCGAACCCTTGCGCATCCAGCGTGCCGAACGGCCCCTCGGCGTGCGTCGGTTGATTGCCCGCGCCGGCGCCTTGCTTCATGTCCATGGCCGCCGACTGGGTATAGAGCGTCACGCCATTGTCGCGGTACAGCACCACGTTCCCGGACAGATCCAGCAACCCGGCGTGCTGCTGATAAACGCCATGCTGGGCTTCCACGTAAGTCCACGAGCCGTTCTCGCTCAGCACGTCTCCCTTGGGGCTGACCAGATTGACCCGCTCGGGCCCGATCTGCTCCGCCTCGTCCGCCGTCACGGTATAGGGCCGGTTACGGGCGTCGAGGCCATGATAGCGCAACGTCAGCAGCCGGCCGGTTTGCAACTGCGCCGAGGCCTTGCCGGGCCGGTAGCCGATGCGGGAGCCGTCGAACAGGCTGCTGATCTGCGGCCACAGGGCCAGGCTCGCGAGCAGCAGCATCGACAGCATGGGCAATGTGAGCTTTGCCAGCAGCAATGTCCGCCGCCGGCTGACCAGGCTGCGCTGGGACGGCAGCTTGCGGACGAGCGTCGACGTCGTCGCGAGACGGTCGATGCGGGGCCGGGGAAGCGGGGCGACGGTCACGCCACGCCCGCCCGCAGCAGGTCGTGGATGTGCAGGATGCCGAGCGGCACCGCCGTGGCATCGACGACGAACAAGCTGGTGATTCGCCGTCCGCCGTCATTCATCTCCCGCAGCGCATCTGCGGCGAGCGCGTCCGGGCGGATCGTGCGCGGGTCGGCCGTCATCACGGCGCGTACCGGCTGGTCCAGCAGGCCCGGCCCCATGGCGCGGCGCAGGTCGCCGTCCGTCACGATGCCGATCAGCCGTCCCGCCTCGACCACGCCGACGCAACCGAAGCCCTTGCCCGTCATCAGCAGCAAGGCCTGTTGCATGGGCATCCCCGGCCCGGCGAGCGGCACGGCGTCGCCCTCGTGCATCAGCTCGCGGACCCGGCGCAATTGTGCGCCCAGCCGGCCACCGGGGTGGTAGGTCTGGAAGTCGCTCGCGGTAAAGCCTCGCCGGTTCAGCAGCACGACCGCCAGCGCATCCCCGAGCGCCATCTGCATGGTGGTGCTGGTAGTGGGCGCCGAGGTCACGGCGCAGGCCTCTGGCGCTCTCGGCAGCACCAAGGCCACATCCGCCGCGGCGGCCAACGTGGAGCCGGCTCGCCCGGTAACCGCGATCAGCGGCAGGCCGAACCGGCGGGCATGCGCCACCAGGTCGGCCATCTCGGTGGTCTCGCCGGAATTGGAGAACAGCAGCAGCGCATCGCCGGGTTGCACCATTCCCAGGTCACCGTGGGACGCTTCGGCCGGGTGGACGAAAATGGCCGGGCTGCCGGTGGAGGCCAAGGTCGCTGCGACCTTGCGCGCCACATGGCCGGACTTGCCCATGCCGGACGCGACGACGCGGCCCGTGCACGCGGCGAGCAAGTCGATGGCGCGATCGAAGCTGCGGTCTAGCGAGGCCGCGAGCGAATGCAGGCCAGCCGCCTCCGTCCCAAGCACGGAACGCGCGACTTCGACGTCGGAAATAGCGGTTACGACGGCACTCATAGGCTATGGTATGGCCAGGCGCCCGTGCCGGGTCAATGGAAGCCGCGCCCTGTGACGGCTCCGCATACAAATTTCGTGCCAGTCAGGCGGCCGTTTTGTGCCAAGTGTCTCAATGCGCGAAGATGTCAGGTGCTTCGTACCCCATCGCGTCCAGCGTCGTGCGGGTGGGGAGGAAGGCGAAGCACGCCTCGGCCAACTCGAGGCGGTTCTCCCGCCGCAGCAGCGCCTCGAGTTTGGCCCAGAGCGCGTGCAGGTGCAGCACGTCGGACGCCGCATAGGCGAGCTGTTCGGAGCTCAGTTCCAAGGCGCCCCAATCGGAGGTTTGCTGCTGCTTGCTGATGTCTACCCCGAGCAATTCCCGGCAGAGATCACGCAACCCGTGGCGTTCGGTGAAGGTGCGCACCAGCTTGGCGGCGATCTTGGTGCAGCGCACCGGGGCGACGGTGATACCGAGCGAGTACTGCAGGATGCCGACGTCGAACCGGGCGAAGTGCATAAGCTTGACGGTGCCGGGATCAGCGAGCAGGCGCTTGAGGTTGGGGCAATCTGTGCCGGTGCCGCCGAGCGAGGCCGGGACGATCTGCACCAGGTGAGCGACCCCGTCGCCACTCGACAACTGCACCAGGCAGAGCCGGTCGCGATGCCAATTCAACCCCATCGCCTCGGTATCGACCGCGACCACGGGGCCGAGCGTAACGCCCTCCGGCAGGTCGCCCTGATGCAGGTGAATGGTGGCATTCGATTGGAACTGCGTCGTCAACGCCGAGTGACCTCTCATGTCCGGAGGCCCGGCCGTACACCAAATGATGCTGGCCAGCCAGGACGTTCCCTGGCGGGGGGGGGCTTGTCGTCGGTGACGAACAAACGGTACTTACTCGAACCGCGGTGGTGCCCAGGAAAAGACTCGAACTTTCACGTCCTTTCGGACACAGGTACCTGAAACCTGCGCGTCTACCAATTCCGCCACCTGGGCATGCACTTAGCGTGCGGTGGAGCGGCGATGTAGCGGCCAGCCCTGGGGGCGTCAATGGCAAACCTGTGCAAGTCAGCTGTCGTGACTACCTTGAGAGCAGCAGCGCCACCGCATATTGAAGCCCGGTAACCAGAGGGTTTGTTCATGGAAACGCGCAGTGTCGCGACCGTCTTCGGCGGATCGGGGTTTCTCGGCCGCTATGTCGTCAAGCGACTCGCGGCGGCCGGGTATGTGACACGCGTCGCGGTGCGGGACACCGAAGGCGCCATGTTCCTCCGCCCAATGGGCCGGGTGGGGCAGATCGTGCCGATGTACGCCTCCCTGGGCCACGAGGCGACCATCGCCCGCGCCGTCGAGGGCGTAAGCGTTGTGGTGAACCTGGTGGGCATCCTGGCCGAGCGACGGGCCGGTGATTTCGACCGCATCCAGGGCGAGGGGGCCGGGCGCATCGCCAGTCTGGCCGCGGCCGCTGGCGTCACCCGTATGGTCCAGGTTTCCGCGATCGGCGCCGACCCGGCCAGCCCGAGCCAATACAGCCGCAGCAAGGCCGCCGGCGAGGCCAACGTGCGTGCCGCCCTGCCGGCGGCCACCGTGCTGCGGCCGTCGCTGGTGTTCGGCGCGGAGGACCAGTTCTTCAACCGCTTCGGCGCAATGTCACAGGTGCTGCCGTTCATGCCGGTGATCGCGGGCGATACCAAGATGCAGCCCGTCTATGTCGGCGACGTCGCCGACGCGGTGATGGCCGGGCTGATGAGCCCCGATACCGCCGGCAAGACATATGAGCTGGGTGGCCCCCGCGTTTGGACGTTCCGCGAGATCCTCGCCTACATCCTCAGCGAAACGAAGCGCCACCGGCGGCTGGTGAACATTCCGATGGGATTGGCGCGTATGCAGGCCCGGCTCGCCGAATTGCTGCCGACCAAACCATTCACCCGTGACCAGTTGCTGATGCTGTCGCGGGACAACGTCGTCTCGCCCGGCATGCCCGGTCTTGCGGAGCTGGGCATAGTGCCGACGCCGGTCGAGCTAATCGTGCCGGAATACCTCGAGCGGTATCGTCCCGGTGGCGGCAAATTAGAACGGGTGCCCGCATAGGGCCGCAACGGACGTATAAATCGCGTCTGTTCCGCTTCAGAACCGTTATGCACTGACGTCAAGGCTGGTATATGGCAGCATCCATGTCCTAACGGCGAGATAGGTCTCGCCAGCCCGATTTTCTGGCCATATATGGCTCGCACGCTAGGTTTCGGGGGGCGACGTCCATGGCTGAACGCATGCTGCAATTCGTCCGCCTGCCTCAGCAGACGCCCCAGAAGCGGGCCGTCCCCGACCGGCGTGCGGATTTCGCCGAGATCTACCGCCGCTTCGACCCGGCGGCGGCCAGCGCGCAGGCCAGCCGGTGCAGCCAATGCGGCGTGCCGTTCTGCTCGATCCACTGTCCGCTCTCCAACAATATCCCCGACTGGCTGAAGCTGTGCGCCGAGGGGCGGATGGAGGAGGCGTACGAGGTCAGTTCCGCCACCAACAACTTCCCCGAGATCTGCGGCCGCATCTGCCCGCAGGACCGCCTTTGCGAAGGCAATTGCGTCATCGAGAAGGGGTTCGAGAGCGTCACCATCGGCGCAGTCGAGCGCCACATCACCGACACCGCGTTCATGGAGGGCTGGGTGAAGCCGCTGCGCCCGCGGCATGAGCGGCAGCAATCCGTGGGAATCGTCGGCGCCGGGCCGGGCGGGCTGGCGGCGGCGGAGATGCTGCGGGCCAAGGGCTACCAGGTGCACGTGTACGACCGGCACGACCGGGTCGGCGGGCTGATGATCTACGGCATCCCCGGCTTCAAGCTGGAGAAGGAGATCGTGCTGCGCCGCTGGAAGCTGCTGGAGGAGGGCGGCATCCAGTTCCATCTCGGCCAGGGCGTTGGCGAGGGAATGTCGTTCGACGAACTGCGGTCCCGCCATGACACGCTGCTGATCGCGACGGGCGTGTACAAGGCGCGCGACATCGGCGGACCCGGCTCCGGCTTGGGCGGAATCGTGCCAGCGCTGGATTACCTCACCACGTCCAACCGCCAAGGGCTCGGCGACCACGTGCCGCATTTCGACAGCGGGGCGCTGAACGCGGCCGGCAAGCGGGTGGTGGTGATCGGCGGCGGCGATACGGCGATGGACTGCGTGCGGACCGCGGTGCGCCAGGGTGCGACGTCCGTGCAGTGCCTGTATCGACGCGACCAGGCCAACATGCCCGGCTCGCTGCGCGAGGTGAAGAACGCGCAGGAGGAGGGGGTGGAGTTCGTCTGGCTCTCCGCCCCCGAAGCGTTCCTGGGCGACGATAGCGTGACCGGCGTGATGGTGCAGCGGATGCGGCTGGGCATGCCCGACGCGTCCGGCCGCCAGTCGGTGGAACCCTCGGGCGAGCGCTTCACGGTGGAAGCGGATTTGGTGATCAAGGCGCTCGGCTTCGACCCGGAGCCGTTGCCGCAGCTGTGGGGCACGCCCGGCCTCGAGGTGAGCCGTTGGGGCACGCTGGCGGTCGATCACCGCACGCAGATGACTACGCTGCCCGGCGTGTTCGGCGCGGGCGACATCGTGCGCGGGGCGAGCCTGGTGGTGTGGGCCATCAAGGACGGCCGCGACGCCGCGGCGCGCATGGACGAATACATGCAGCAGGACGCGATGGCCGTCGCTGCGGAGTAGCACGTCTTAAAGCCCCCTCCCCTTGAGGGAGGGGGTTGGGGGAGGGGTAAGCCACCGGCACAATCCAGCCGCGTTGCACCCCTCCCCCCGGCCCCCTCCCACAAGGGGAGGGGGAGTAGTGAGTGGAGGGTACCGTGGACCATATCGCCGACTGGAATGCCAACGCCGCCCTTCTGCACGAGACGTACCGTCCGGAAGACGAGCACGCCAACTGCGGCGTCGGCCTGGTCGCCTCGCTAGACGGACGTGCCCGGCGCGACGTCGTGCAGGCTGGCATCGATGCGCTGAAGGCCGTGTGGCATCGCGGCGCGGTCGACGCCGACGGCAAGACCGGGGATGGCGCCGGCATCCATGTGGAGATCCCGCAGGACTTCTTCGCCGAGCACATCCAGCGCGGTGGCGACGCCCTGCCGCACGAGCGCCTCGCCGTCGGCCAGGTGTTCCTGCCCAAGACCGACCTCGCCGCGCAGGAACGCTGCCGGCAGATCGTCGAGACCGAGATCCTGACCTTCGGCCACGCCATCCACGGCTGGCGCCAGGTGCCGATCGACGTGCGCTGCATCGGCGAGAAGGCCAACGCCACCCGCCCTGAGATCGAGCAGATCATCATCCGCAACGACACCGGCGCGGACGAGGCGACGTTCGAGCGCGACCTGTACGTCATCCGCCGCCGCATCGAGAAGCAGGCGATCGCGGCACAGATCAACGAGCTGTACATCTGCTCGATGTCCTGCCGGTCGATCATCTACAAGGGCATGTTCCTGGCGGAGAACCTGACCGACTTCTATCCAGACCTGCTGGACGAGCGCTTCGTCAGCCGCTTCGCGATCTACCACCAGCGCTACTCCACCAACACCTTCCCGACCTGGCGGTTGGCGCAGCCGTTCCGCATGCTCGCCCATAACGGCGAGATCAACACGATCAGCGGCAACACCAACTGGATGAAGAGCCACGAGACCCGGCTCAGCGACCCGGCGCTCGACCCGTACATCGATGACATCAAGCCCGTCATCCAGGCCGGCAGCAGCGACACCGCGGCGCTGGACAGTGCGTTCGAACTGCTGGTGCGCGCCGGGCGCGACGCGCCGATGGCCAAGGCGATGCTGATCCCCGCCTCCATCAGCACCGACGCGACGATGAAGCAGGCGCACAAGGACATGTTCCTGTACTGCAACGCCGTCATGGAGCCGTGGGACGGCCCGGCCGCCGTCGCCGCCACCGACGGGCGCTGGATGCTCGCCGGGCTGGACCGTAACGGGTTGCGCCCGCTTCGGTACAGCCTAACCCACACTGGCTTGCTGGTGGTGGGCTCCGAGGCCGGCATGGTGAAGTTCGACGAGCGCGACATTCGCTCCAAGGGCCGCGTCGGGCCGGGGCAGTCGATCGCGGTGGACCTCGAGACCGGCACGTTCTACGGCGACGAGGAAGTGAAGGACATGCTGGCCGGCCGGCACGATTACGCCGCCTGGACGCGCCGCATCGTCGAGATCGACCACATCGTCAAGACCGACGCGCCCGAGCCCACCATGTTCGAGGGCGAGGCGCTGCGCCGCCGCCAACTCGCCGTCGGCACCACGCTCGAGGAACTCGAGATGATCCTGCATCCGATGGTGGAGGATGCGGCCGAAGCCGTCGGTTCGATGGGGGATGACACGCCACTGGCCGTGTTGTCCGAGCGCTATCGTGGCCTGCACCATTATTTCCGCCAGGCGTTCAGCCAGGTCACCAACCCGCCGATCGACAGCTTGCGGGAGACGCGGGTGATGTCGCTGAAAACCCGGCTCGGCAATCTCGGCAACGTGCTGGACGAGGCCGCAGATCAACTGGACCTGCTGCAGCTCGAAAGCCCCGTCCTGTCCAATGCCGAGTTCGCGGCGATGCAGGAATTCATGGGCACGAGCGTGTGCGTGATCGACTGCACCGTGCCTGTGGATGGCGATCACATCGACCTGCGCGGTGGCATCAACCGCATCCGTCGCGAGGCGGAGGAGGCGGTGCGCGCGGGCTGCACCCACATCGTCGCGACCGACGAGCATATCGGGCCGGAGCGGGCCGGGATTCCGATGATCCTGGCTACCGCGGCGATCCACACGCACCTGGTGCGCTCGTCGTTGCGCACCTTCACCAGCCTCAACGTCCGCTCGGCCGAGTGCATGGACGTGCACGCCTTCGCGGTGCTGATCGGCGTGGGAGCCACCACGATCAACGCGTACCTCGCCCAGGAGAGCATCGCCGAGCGGCAGCGTAAGGGCTTGTTTGGCAACATCAGCGTCGGCGACGCCGTGCGGCGCTACAAAAAGGCGGTCGACAAGGGGCTGTTGAAGGTGATGTCCAAGATGGGCATTTCCGTCGTCTCCTCCTATCGCGGCGGCTATAATTTCGAGGCGATCGGCCTCTCGCGCGCGCTAGTGGCCGAGTTCTTCCCCGGCATGCAGTCCCGCATCAGCGGCATCGGCATCCCCGGAATTGCCCGCGACGTGGCGGCCCTGCACAAGATCGCCTGGGACCAGGATGCGATCGCGCTTCCGGTCGGTGGGCTGTACAAGCTGCGGCGCCGGGGCGAGACGCATGCCTTCGAGGGCAGCCTGATCCACACGCTGCAGACCGCCGTCAGCAACGACAGCTTCCAGACCTACATGCGCTACAGCGAGGCGATCCGCCGGCAGCCGCCGGTGGCGTTGCGCGACCTGCTGGACTTCACCGAGGGCCATACGGCGATCCCGGTGGACGAGGTGGAGAGCATCACCGAGATTAGGAAACACCTCATCGCGCCCGGCATCTCGCTCGGTGCACTCAGCCCCGAAGCGCACGAGACGCTAGCGATCGCGATGAACCGCATTGGCGCCCGATCCGACAGCGGTGAGGGCGGTGAGGACGAGGCGCGTTACAAGCCGCGGGCCAATGGCGACAACGCCAACTCCGCCATCAAGCAGATCGCCTCCGGCCGCTTCGGCGTCACGGCGGAGTACCTGAACGCGTGCCGTGAAATAGAAATCAAGGTGGCCCAGGGTGCCAAGCCCGGCGAGGGCGGCCAGCTACCGGGCTTCAAGGTGACGGAGCTGATCGCCAAGCTGCGGCATTCGACGCCGGGCGTGACGCTGATCAGCCCGCCGCCGCATCACGACATCTATTCGATCGAGGATCTGGCCCAGCTCATCTACGACCTGAAGCAGATCAACCCCGACGCGTTCGTCTGCGTGAAGCTGGTCGCGCGCTCTGGCATCGGCACGATCGCGGCGGGTGTGGCGAAGGCGAAGGCGGATGCGATCCTGATCAGCGGCCATTCCGGTGGCACGGGGGCGGCGCCGCAGACGAGCGTGAAATACGCCGGCGGCCCGTGGGAAATGGGGCTGACCGAGGCGCACCAGGTGCTGATGCTGAACCGTCTGCGCCACCGGGTTCGCTTGCGCACCGATGGCGGCATCAAGACCGGGCGCGACGTGGTGATCGCGGCCATGCTCGGTGCCGAGGAGTTCGGCATCGGTACCGCCAGCCTGGTCGCCATGGGCTGCATCATGGTGCGGCAGTGCCACTCCAACACCTGCCCGGTCGGCGTTTGCAGCCAGGACCCGGTGTTGCGCAAAAAATTCGAAGGCACGCCGGAGAAGGTGATCAACCTGTTCTCGTTCGTGGCCGAGGAGGTGCGCAACATCCTCGCCACGCTCGGCGTGAAGCGGCTGCGCGACGTCATCGGGCGCACGGAATACCTGCGCCAGGTCAGCCGCGGCGGCGAGTGGCTGGACGATCTGGACCTGAACCCGCTGCTGGTGCAGGCGGACCCGGGCGGCCACGAGCGCTACTGCACTCTGGTCGGGCGCAACGAGGTGCCGGAGACGCTGGACGCCGAGATGATCGCCGACGCGGCCCCGCTATTCGACCGCGGCGAGAAGATGCAGTTGCAGTACAACATCCGCAACACGCATCGCGCGATCGGCACCAAGCTGTCCTCCCGCATCACGCGCCAGTTCGGCATGAGCACGCTGCAGCCGGACCACGTCACGGTGCGGCTGCGCGGTTCGGCGGGCCAGTCGCTGGGGGCGTTCGCCGTGCAGGGCTTGAAGCTCGAGGTGTTGGGGGACGCCAACGACTACGTGGGCAAGGGCTTGTCCGGTGCGACCATCGCGGTGCGCCCGGCCCCGTCCTCGGCGCTGATCAGCCAGAACAACACGATCATCGGCAACACCTGCCTGTATGGCGCCACGGCCGGGGCGCTGTATGCGGCGGGGCAGGCGGGCGAGCGCTTCGCGGTCCGCAACTCCGGCGCGGTCACGGTGATCGAGGGCTGCGGCTCGAATTGCTGCGAGTACATGACCGGCGGCACGGTGGTGGTGCTAGGCGCGGTCGGCGACAATTTCGGCGCCGGGTTTACCGGTGGCATGGCGTTCGTGCTCGACCCCGAGGACATGTTCGGCAAGCGCGCGAATCCCGAATCGATCGACTGGCAGCGTGTGGCGCACCCGCACTGGGAAGGCGTTGTTCGCGGCCTGGTCGAAACGCACGTGCGTGAGACCAGCAGTCGCTACGCCGCCGGGCTGCTGCACGACTGGCCGGGAACGCTGGCCCGGCTGTGGCAGGTCGTGCCGAAGGGCTACGCCAAATACTTGCCCATGCCGCTTTCGGCGGAGCCCGAGCAGCAGCGGGCGTAATACGGCGGGACCGCGTCCGGCGGCGCAGTCCCCGTCCGACCCAAGCAGAAGTCACCGTCTCGTGATAGTGAATGCCGTCGTTCTTTGAGCTGTGTTGGCGCGGCGCGACACGGGATGTCATAAGCGGCTCTGTATGCGCCTGCTGTATCACCTCCCGCTCTCGCCCTACTCCCGCAAGGTCCGCCTGGCTCTCGCGGAGAAGAAGCTAGCCTTCGAGGTCCGCATCGAGCGGCCGTGGGATCGGCGGCCGGAATACCTCGAACTCAATCCGTCCGGCTCGGTGCCGACGCTGGTCGAGGAGAACGGGCTCGCGGTGCCGGATTCCGGCGTCATCTGCGAGTATCTGGACGAGGCGTATCCGGACACGCCGCTGTTGGGTCACACGCTGGCCGAGCGCGTCGAGGTGCGCCGCCTGGTCGCGTGGCTCGACGGCAAGTTCTCCCAGGAGGTCACCCGGTATCTGTATGGCGAGAAGATCATCAAGCGATTGTCGGGCTCCGGCCAGCCCGACGCCTCGGCGTTGCGGGCCGGTTTCCTGAACCTCAAGACACACCTGCAATATATCGGCTGGCTTGCGGAGAGCCGGAAGTGGCTCGGCGGCAACGTCATGACGCTGGCCGACCTTGCGGCGGCGGCTCATCTCTCGACGTTGGATTTTTGTGGTGATGTCGACTGGGCTGCCGTTCCGGCGGCCCATGACTGGTACGCCAGGATGAAATCCCGCCCCTCGTTCCGTCCGATCCTGGCCGACCGGGTGCCCGGTGTCATGCCACCGGCGCACTACGCGAACCTGGACTTCTAGGCCAGGCTACCTCTAGCGGCCCAGCATGCGACGCACTGCGGCGCAGATCTCGGACGGCAGATACGGCTTAGCGACGTATATCTCCTTCGAGTCGGGGCTGCGTCCGTCCATTGTATCGGGTCGTCCGGTCATAAAGATCACCGGCAGATCGGGCTGAGTCTCGCGCACGTGGCGGACCAGCGCTTTGCCGTCGAGCTGGCCTGGGAGTTGGATGTCGGTCAGCAACACGTCGATCGGCGGACCTGCCTGGAGCAGTTTGACGGCCTCGTCGGCGGTCTCGGCCTCGATCACCGTGTAGCCCTCGTCCGACAGCACCTCCGCCAGAGTGAGGCGGATGAGGAATTCGTCTTCCACGATGAGAACCCGGCTGCTGTTGGTCGCCGCGGGCTCGCCTTCAGCTATCGGTATTGACGGCATGGTCATTAGACGCTCCGTAAACTAATCGAATCGCACGATGTCGAGCGTTCATGCAGCCGGTGTTGCCGCCGTACCTCTCCAACGCATCAAGATCGCTTTCGTTCGGAGTGGTGAATGGCCGGCGGGCTCGATCACCCAATCCTTCCCGCTTGTCCTGTTTTCAGCGATAGCTTCCAGCGCAGACAGCGTATAGGCGGGCCGATGTCGAGGATGGTTGCGATCGCTGCCGGGTTGGTGCTGGTCGCGGGGCCTGTCGCGGCGCAGCAGCCGGATTTGCTGTTCCAGGCGGAGGCACAGACGCTGTCCGGCACCTGCACGGGTCAGCCGGTGCGGCTGGAGGGCAACCACAATACAGTCACGCTGACGGGCGCCTGCGGTTCGCTGCTGCTGAAGGGGGTCAGCAACACGGTGCGGATGGGGATCGTGGCCGGCGGCTCCATCCACGTGGAAGGCAGCGGCAACCGGGTCGCCTTCACGGTGGTCGGGGCAACCCCCGCGATCGTGGCGCTGGGGCCGGATAACGAGGTGGTTCCGGTCAGTTCGCCCGCCGCACCGTCGCCCGCCGCACCATCGCCGCCCGCGCCACCAGCCCTCGCGCTGCCAGTCCCGGCCCCACCTGTCTCCCCGCCACCAATCCCCGCGCCGCGACAGCCCAAAGAAGCGGCAAACCCGGCCCCGAAACCGTCTGAACCGCCAACGCCACCGGTGCCGCCTCCGGCTGGGCCGCTCGCCTTAACCGGCGACGACGCGCATCGGATCGAGACCTGCACCGGGCGCGACGTGACGGTCACGGGGGACCGGAGCGACTACCTGCTGCAGGGCGGCTGCAAATCACTCACCGTAAAGGGGGACCTGCTCACCGTGCAGGCCGAGATCGCACCGGGGGCGAAGATCACGATTACCGGGCGAGGCAGCATCGTCTCGTGGGATGTCGCAAGCCACGGGCACGGCCCGGCCTCGTTCGTGCACGGGCTCGGCAGCCGGGTGCAGCCGGTGCTAGCCGAGCCGGTGGTCGGTGGTGTGGTGCGGCGCGAACAGGAACAGAAGCGCCACGCCGAGAGCCACTAATCCGATTAGGCCGAGCGGAAAGGAGAACACCGCACACGCCACGACGAGCCCGAGCACAGCAACCAACTTGCTGCCGAACAACAGCAGCACGGCCGATCCGAGCGCCAAAGCCACGAGTAAGCCCATTGCCGCCTCCCGTTTTGACACCAGATTGAGCCGTTGCGGTTCAGCAACGCAAGCATCTCGCATGTGCGAAACGAACCCGCTTCGGGCGGAACGACACGCGGAAACCGTGGCACGGCGTGAAGGAAGCGTGGTAGGAACCCCTTGGAAGTCGTGGATAGATCATGAAGAAGCTGCTTCTTGCCCTGTTGCTGCTACCCCACCTGGCCTCGGCTCGGTCTCTCGCGTTCGTGATCAATTCTGCGGAAGCGTCGGTCAGTTTGATCGACATGGACACGCACGAGGAGATCAAACGCATCCCGGTGCTGCGAGAACCGCACCATATGGCGCTGACTCCGGACGGATCGTCCCTGCTGGTGGGCGATACGGCGGGCAATGCGGTGTTTTTCCTCGACCCAAAAACGGGCGACATGCAGCGCAGGGCGGTGATGAGTGACCCGTACCAGCTGCAGTTCAGCCCGGACGGCAAGTGGCTGACCGTCGCCGGACTGGCGCGCAACCAGATCGACATTTACGACGCGGCCACGCTGACCCTGGCGCACCGCATCCCGGCATCCTCGATGCCGAGCCACATAAACTACTCGCCGGATAGCTCGGTGACCTATGTGAGCCTCCAGGGCACCGATTCGCTAATGGCGATCGATGTGAAATCCGGCTCGGTGCTGTGGAAGGCGCCGGTCGGCAAGACCCCCGCCGGCGTGCTGTGGCTGGATGGCAAGCTGCTGGTCGGCATCATGGGGTCGGACTACGTGGCCGTGGTCAATCCGGCGACCGGCGCGGTGGAGCGCAAGGTCGTCACCGCCAAGGGGGCGCATAACCTGTTCATGTCGCCCGATTCCCACACACTATATGTGTGCAACCGGGTCGACGGCAGCATCTCCCTGCTCGACCCCAAGACGCTGGCGGTCCGCAGCCGGATCCCGCTGTCGGGCGGTCCGGACGACCTGGATTTCGCCCCCGACGGCAAGATCTGGGTGACCCGGCGCTGGGCCCATACCGTGGCTCTGCTCGACCCGGCGACCGGCCAATACAGCACGATCGAGACCGGCCGCTCGCCGCACGGCATCTGGCTGAACACCCATCCCAATGCCGCCGCCCCGACAAAGCTGAGCGCGCGCTAGACAATGGATCCGTTCGACACCGCCGCAGGTTGGCTGCAGGAACATTTCGTCATCCCGATGCTGTATCAGTTCGACCTGATGCAGTGGGAGGACGTCGGCTACGGCTGGGCCCTGTTCGCCGTCTATGGCGTGGCACAGGTGTTCATCACCCTGGCCGTATGCTTGCCGCTGGAGCGCTGGCGCCCGGTGGAGACTTGGCCGAACGCCAAGGCGGTCACGATCGACGTGTTCTACACCCTGATCAATCGCATCGGTGTGCTGCCGCTGGTCACCTTCGTGCTGTTCTACCAGGTGCAGGTGTGGCTCAGCGGCTGGCTGACCGACCACGGTGTCATACCCCCCACGCTTGAAATGCTGATCCCGGGGCTGTTGGGCCATCAGATCCTGACGTTCGCGCTGTACGTGCTGATCCTGGATTGCGGCGAATACTGGCGCCACCGCCTCAGCCACAGCTTCGGCTGGTGGTGGGCGCTGCACTCCTTGCACCACGCCCAGCGGCAGATGACGTTCTGGTCCGACGACCGCAACCACGTGGTGGACGAGGTGATCTCGTTCATCTGGTCCGCCGCGATTGCCCTGTTGATCGGCATCCCGCCGCTGCAGTTCCCGCTGCTGATCCTGGTGCTGCGGTTCCTAGAGAGCCTTAGCCACGCCAATGCCCGCGTGTCGTTCGGAACGGTGGGGGACCGCCTGCTGATCTCGCCGCGCTTCCATCGGGCGCATCACGGCGTGTTGGCGGCGGGCCAGCAGAGCTGCAACTACGGTGCGATCCTGCCGATTTGGGACATGGCGTTCGGCACCGCGGATTTCGGCCGCGAATACGTCCGCACCGGCGACCCCTCGGGCGAGGAGGCGCTGGCCACCGGCACATGGTGGGAGCAGCAGAGTGCGGGCTGGCGCCGCATGGTCCGCATGCTGCGCCGCCGCCGCCGGGTCGCCGCCACGCGGTAAGTCGCGCACATCTCCTCGCTCCCCTTCTCCCTCTCCCGCGGGCGGGAGAGGGAGAAGGCGCTATTCCATTCTCCTCAAGACAGTCCGGGGAGGCAGCCCTTGAATGTCCTGTCCGTCACGGCTTCCGCCGGCATCAGCACGCCCGCCGTTGCGTCCACATAGCGGCGGGACGCCTCTGAGATGTTCACCGGCCCAGCGAACCACAGCCCGCAACGGGACCGCACCGGGCCGCCGGACACCGTTACGGTGTTGTCCGCCATCGTCACCGGACCGGTGGCGTCGTCCACGTTAATGCCGATCGCCGCCCGGGTGACGCTGTTGCCAACAATCCTGCCGCCCGACGTGGACGATTTGTACCAGGCCCGGCCGCCGACCCCGAGTCCGAAGCCGCAGCGCCGGGCGGGGCCGCAGTCGATGTGGTTGCCGGTGATGACGGTGCCCATGTAGTCGCCGCTCGTCGCCGGCCAGGCATGAACCAGCAAGCCGGCGAAGGCCCCCGCGCCCGGTGCATCGGTCTCCTCCAGCGTGTTATCCGCCACGGTGCAGTTGCGACAACCGCCGAACACCATCTGAACGTCGGTGTTGTCGCGGAACAAATTGCCGCGGACCACGTCGTCGGCGCCGTCGATCACGGTCAGCCCGTCCGCCCACATGGCCGCCCGGTCGTGCGTGCCGTTGGACAGCACCTGGTTGTGCTCGAACCGCAAGCCGCGCGCCCCGGCATCGGCGACCACGGCGCTGTAGCAAGCGACCTGCGTAATCAGGCTGTCCCGCACCGTCACTGCCGGCGCCGCGATGGCGAGCCCGCCCATGGACGGCCGCCCGGCCCCGGCGCAGGTGCGCGTGTCGTCGCGGGCGGGATCGGCCTTGCCGCCCTCGATCGCCAAATGTGCCAGCACGCTGCCGGCGCCCGAGACCGTGATCGCCCTTTGGAACGGATTACCCGGCCCGGCCAGCCGCAGCACCAGCGTGGCACAGCCGCCCTGGGCACAATCCGGCGCCCCCTGCGTCGTCAGCATGACCGGGCGGTGCAGCTCCAGCGCTTGCGTCAACACGTAGCGGCCCGGTGCCAGTGCGAGTTGGGCCCCGTCCGCCAGTTGGTCCAGACAGTGCTGCAGGCCGGGACCGTCGACCGCTCGGCAGGCCGCCGGGTCCGCACTTCCCTGGCGCAGCGCACAGGCGGCCAGCACCAGCAGCAGCGCCAGCCCGTGCAGGCTGAGCTGGCGCCGCCACATGCTACTTCGCCGCGGCGATCGCCTTCATGATGACAGCTTCGGCGGCGGCCTTGTCGGCCCAGCCGGTGACCTTCACCCACTTGCCGGGCTCGAGATCCTTGTAGCGGGTGAAGAAGTGCTCGATCGCCTGGCGGGTGATCTCGGGCAGGTCCTCGATAGCGTGCACCGTCTTGAACTGCGGGTGGATCTTGTCGTGCGGGACGCAGATGATCTTCTCGTCCTGGCCGCTCTCGTCCTCCATCTGCAGCATGCCGATCGGGCGGCAGCGGATGACGCAGCCGGGCACCAGGGGCGCATACGGCGTCAGCACCAGGGCGTCCGCCGGGTCACCGTCATCGGCCAGGGTGCCGGGGATGAAGCCATAGGCCGCCGGGTAGGCCATCGGCGTGAACAGAAAGCGGTCGACCATGATGGCGCCGCTGTCCTTGTCCACTTCGTACTTCACGGCCGATCCCTGGGGGATCTCGATCACGACGTTGATGTCGTGCGGCGGCTCCTTGCCGGTGGAGAGTTTGGCGATGTCCATGGGCTAAGTCCTTCGAGAGGGGGGGTGGTCAGGCCGGCGGACCCTACTTGCGGCCCCAATCCTTGCCAAGTTGTTGGCGCCTGGGGCATGGAAGGGGGGCGTGTGCGCCTGTAGCTCAGTTGGTTAGAGCGGGCCGCTCATAACGGCTTGGTCGCGGGTTCGAGTCCTGCCGGGCGCATGCGCGTCTCGCCGCCGCACGGGTGTCAGCAGGGGAGCAAGCGATGTCGCCATTCGATCTGACGGGCCGCCGGGCGCTGATCACCGGGTCGGGGCAGGGGATCGGCTTGGCGCTGGCCCGCGCGCTGGCGGCGGCGGGCGCCGAAATCGTGCTGAATGGCCGTGACGAGGCCAAGCTGGCCCGCGCCGCCGATGCCCTACGCGCGGACGGCGCGACGGTCGGCATCGCCGCCTTCGACGTCACCGACCAGGACGCAGTCACCGCGGGCATCGCCCGCATCGAGGACGAACTCGGCCCGATCCAAATCCTGGTGAACAATGCCGGGCTGACCCGGCGTGTCCCGCTGCAGGACGTGCCGCAAGCGACCTGGCACGAGGTGATGCGCACCAACCTGGACGCCGTGTTCTACGTCGGCCAGGCCGTGGCCCGCCGCATGATCGAGCGGGGCGGCGGCAAGATCGTCAACGTCTGCTCGGTGCAGAGCGAGCTCGGCCGGCCCGGTACGGCGCCCTACGCGTCCAGCAAAGGGGCGGTGAAGATGCTGACCAAGGGCATGTGCGCCGACTGGGCCAAGTTCGGCATCCAGGTGAACGGCCTCGGCCCGGGCTATTTCGCAACCGAGCTGACCAAGCCGCTGGTGGATGACCCCGCCTTCTCTGCCTGGCTCTGCGCCCGCACCCCAGCCGGCCGCTGGGGGCACGTGGACGAACTGGGCGGCGCGATCGTGTTCCTGTGCGCCCCGGCGTCCGACTTCGTAAACGGCCACGTCCTCTACGTAGACGGCGGCCTAACCAGCGTAGTCTAACCTTCTCCCTCCCCCTTGCGGGAGAGGGCCGGGGTGAGGGGTATCCACGCACGGATCACACGTCGTGTAACGTCCGTCCCCATTGTGTCCGGCGCGGTTTTACCCGCCTGTGCGCACCGCCGTGATTCTCTCCCGCCTTGCCTTGACCGAGTTCCGCAACTACCAGGCGCTGACCTGGCAGCCGGCCGCACGGCTGCACGTCGTCACCGGCCCGAATGGCAGCGGCAAGACCAACCTGCTGGAGGCGGTTTCGCTGCTCGTCCCGGGCCGCGGGCTGCGCAATGCGAGGCTGGGCGACCTACCCCGCCAAGGCAGTTCCGGCCGTTGGGGCGTGGCGGCACAGTTCACCGACGGGCTGGCGATCGGTACCGGGGCCCCGCCCGACGGCCCCGCCGACCGGCGCGTCTTCCGGCTGGACGGCGAGCCCCCGCGATCCCAGGCCGCCATCGCCGCCCGGTTGGCGGCGGTATGGCTGACCCCGCAGATGGACCGGCTGTTCGGCGAAAGCGCCTCCGGCCGCCGCCGTTTCCTGGACCGGCTGGTCTGGGCGCTGGAGCCGGGTCACGCCCGCGAAGTGGCCGCCCACGACACCGCAATGGCCAACCGCAACCGCCTGCTCTCCCAGGGGAGCGCCGACCCGGCGTGGTTGGCCGGGCTGGAGGACAGCATGGTGCGCCACGCCGTCGCCGCCGCTGCGGCCCGGCGCGCCCTGGTGGCCCGGCTGAATGGCGCGCTGGAAGGCGGCGCGGCCGGCCGTTTCCCCGCCGCCCGCATGACGCTGCTCGACCCGATCGCCGACCGGCTGGAGGCTGGCCCGGCCCTGCAGGCGGAGGATTGGCTGCGGGCGGCCCTGCGCGACTCCCGCCCGGCCGATGCCGCCGCCGGGTCGTCCAGACTGGGAGCGCACCGGGCCGACATGGGCCTGGCCGACGCCGCGACCGGCCTGCCCGCCGCCCTGGCCAGCACCGGGCAGCAGAAGGCGCTGCTGCTGGGCGTGATCCTAGGCCACGCGGCCCTGATCACCGCCGCCCGCGGCACGCCCCCGGTGCTGCTGCTGGATGAACCCGCCGTGCACCTGGACACGGAGCGCCGGCGCGACCTGCTGGACGCCCTGGCGGCGTCAGCCGGGACGGTGCTGTTGACCGGCACCGACCCGGAGATTTTCGCCCCGCTGCAGGGGATTGCGCAGGGGTGGCGCACCGGGGCCAACGACCTCCGGCAAGACCCGTCGTTTCCGTCCGTTAGGGGTGTCTAAAGGGTCTGCGAGAGAGTATATTGCAGCCTTCATCCTTATCACTACGGAGTCCCCTGACGGCATGTCCGATCCCGCCGCGCCGCCCCCCGAATCACCCCCGGGCAATGGCTCCTACGACGCTGATTCGATCTCCGTCCTGCGTGGGTTGGACGCGGTCCGCAAGCGCCCGGGCATGTATATCGGCGACACGGATGATGGCTCCGGGCTCCACCACATGGCGTTCGAAATCATCGACAACGCGGTGGACGAGGCGCAGGCCGGGTTCGCGACGATGTGCTCGCTCACGCTGAACGCGGACGGTTCGGTCACGGTGCGCGACGACGGGCGCGGCATCCCGACCGACATCCACTCGGAGGAGGGGGTCTCCGCCGCCGAAGTCGTGCTGACGCGGCTGCACGCCGGCGGCAAGTTCAACCAGAACAGCTACAAGGTGTCGGGCGGCCTGCACGGCGTGGGGGCCGCCGTGGTGAACGCGCTGTCCGACTGGATGAACGTGCGGATCTGGCGCAACGGGCTGGAGCACATCATCCGCTTCAAGGGCGGCGACGCGGTGAGCCCGCTCGAGGTGGTGGGGCCGAGCACCGAGCATCAGGGCACCGAAGTCACCTTCAAACCAAGCCCGGCCACCTTCACCAAGACCGAGTTCGAATACGCGATCCTCGAGAAGCGGCTGCGCGAGCTGGCGTTCCTGAACTCGGGGCTAAAGATCCGGCTGTGCGACGAGCGCCACGCGCCCACGCAGGAGACGAATTTCCATTACGAGGGCGGTCTGGTCGAGTTCGTCCGCTATCTCGACCGCTCGAAAACCCCCGTGTTGCCCGAACCGATCAGCGTCACCACGCTCGAAAGCCAGGTCGGCATCCGCGTGGAGTTCGCGCTCGAGTGGAACGACAGCTTCCACGAAACCATGCTGTGCTTCACCAACAACATTCCCCAGCGCGACGGCGGTAGCCACCTGGCCGGCTTCCGCCAGGCGTTGACCCGGGTGGTGACCAAATACGCCGAGAGCATGGGCAAGAAGGAACTGGCCCTGGTCGGCGAGGATATGCGCGAGGGCATGACCGCCGTGCTGTCGGTGAAAGTGCCGGACCCGAAGTTCAGCAGCCAGACCAAGGACAAGCTGGTCAGCTCCGAGGTGCAGCCGGTGGTGCAGGCCGCCGCCGCGGACGCCATCAGCCACTGGTTCGAGACCCACCCGCGCGAGGCTAAGGCCATCGTGCAGAAGGTGATGGACGCCGCCAGCGCCCGCGAAGCCGCCCGCAAGGCGCGCGAGCTGACCCGGCGCAAGGGCGTGCTGGACGTGAGCACCCTGCCGGGCAAGCTGGCAGACTGCCAGGAGCGCGACCCGGCCAAGGCCGAAGTGTTCATCGTCGAGGGCGACAGCGCCGGCGGCTCCGCCAAGCAGGGGCGGGACCGTAAGCACCAGGCCATCCTGCCGCTGAAAGGCAAGATCCTGAACGTGGAGCGCGCCCGCTTCGACCGCATGCTCGGTTCGGCCGAGATCGGCACCCTGATCACCGCCCTCGGCACCGGCATCGGCCGCGGCGAGCCGGAGCAGGGCGGCTTCGACATCAGCAAGCTGCGCTACCACCGCATCGTCATCATGACGGACGCCGACGTGGACGGCAGCCACATCCGCACGTTGCTACTGACGTTCTTCTTTCGCCAAATGCCGGAGCTGATCGAACGCGGCTATCTGTACATCGCCCAGCCGCCGCTGTTCAAAGCCACCCGAGGCAAGGACGAGCGCTACCTCAAGGACGACGCCGCCCTCGAGGAATACTTGATCGACAAGGCGCTCAACGAGGCGACGTTGACCTATGCCGATGGCTCGGTGCTGCAGGGCGCTGAACTCGCGACGGAGGCGAAGTTCCTGCGCGAGGCCTGGGTCAATCTACGCAAGCTGTCCACCGGAATTCCGGTCGGCATGCTCGAGCAGGCGGCGATCGCAGGTGCGCTCACGGCAGATTTCGCCGGCACGGGGGAAGAACGCCGCATTCTCGCCCAGCGCCTTGCCGACATCTCGCTGCCGAACGAGCGTGGCTGGGTGGTGGACGCCGATGAGCGCGGCCTGAGCATGCGCCGTACCGTCCGCGGCGTGGCGGATTGGCACCGCATCGATGCCGGGTCACTCCGCAGTGTGGAGGCACGGTGGCTGCATGAGCGGAGCGCGTTGCTGATCGCGAAATTCGGGCAGCCTGCGAGCCTGAAGCTCGACCGCGACATCGTCGCCGTCAATGGCCCGGCCAGCGCGTTCGACCGTATTCTGCAGCAAGGGCGCAAGGGCCTGGTGATCAACCGGTTCAAGGGTCTCGGCGAGATGAACCCGGAGCAGCTGTGGAAGACCACGCTCGATCCGTCGGTTCGCACGTTGCTGCAGGTTCGGGTGGGCGATCTGGAGGATGCGGCGGAGGTCTTCTCCACGCTGATGGGCGACGTCGTCGAACCGCGGCGGGACTTCATCGTGGGGAACGCGCTGAAGGTGGCCAACCTGGACGTGTAGCGTTCCTCTGGGTGGCGCGATCATGACGGTCGGCATCGTCCTGATCGCGGCTTTCTGAGTTGGAAACCGGCGACGACGGGGAGCTGAGGCAGGCGCGGGATGCGGGCTTCCGGCCACGGTCGCTGGATGCCGTCAACTTCCTGCTTGCCGATGTGCGCGGCGCGCTCGGGCCGTACCTGAACGTCTTCCTGGTCACCCAGCGGCATTGGAGCCAGACCGAGGTCGGCTGGGTGACGACCATCAGCGGCCTGCTCGGCTTGGTCGCGCAGACCCCGGCCGGTGCCATGATCGACTCGACCCGGCGTAAACGGGGCGTCGTCGTGGTGGCGCTCGTGGTGCTCGCGCTGGGCGCTGCTACGATATTTGCGGCGCCGGTGTTCTGGCCGGTTTTGCTGGCGAACACCCTGATGGCCGTCGTGGGTGACGTGTTCGGCCCGGCGGTCGCCGCGCTGACCCTCGGGCTGTATGCGCGCCAGCGGCTTGCCCGGCGCATGGGCCGCAACTCCGCCTTCGACCATGCGGGCAACGTCGCCATCGCGGTCGCGGCCGGGGCGGTCGGCTACGTGTTCTCGCAGCGTGCTGTCTTCCTCATGGTCCCCGTGTTCGCGATGCTTGCCGCCGCGGCGACACTGTCGATCCCGGGCCGCGCCATCGACCAGGATCTCGCCCGTGGGCTCGACGACGGCGGAGACACGGCTGAGGGCGGGCAGGGGCCGTCCGGCATCCGGGCGCTGCTGCGGTCGCGGCCGCTGGTCGTCTTCGCGCTGTGCGCCATGCTGTTCCACTTCGCCAACGCCGCCCTGCTACCTCTGGTGGGCCAGAAGCTGGCGCAATCGCACCCCGCACTTGCCACTGCGATGATGTCGTCCTGCATCGTCGCCGCCCAACTGATCATGCTCCCGGTGGCACTCGTCGTCGGGCGCACGGCCGATCGTGTCGGACGTAAGCCGATCCTGCTGCTCGGCTTCGCGGTGCTGCCGGTCCGCGCCGTGCTCTACACGCTCTCGGACAGCGCGCCGTGGCTGATCGGCGTGCAACTGCTCGACGGTGTCGGTGCCGGAATTTTCGGCGCGATCACGCCGCTGGTCATTGCCGACCTGATGCGGGGTACAGGCCGCTACAACCTGGCCCAAGGCGCGGTGGCGACGACGCAGGGGGTCGGCGCCTCGCTGAGTGGACTGGCGGCGGGCATCATCGTCGACCATCTCGGTTATTCGGCCGCGTTCCTTGCATCCGGAGCGGCAGCTTGCGTGGCGCTCGCCGCGTTGTTCTTTGCTATGCCCGAGACCAAGGCCGCCCCAGCTTGATCAGAAGCGTCCCGCATTACAGTTTGGGGCTTCCCCGCAACCCCGCCGTTCTAGGCCGCAAGGATGACCCGGCATGCGGGGCTGTCGCCGCCGACCCCGCCAGGTCGTGGAGGATGGGACAGTCCGGGCGGCTATCCCCCCGGCAACGGCGGGCAAGATCGGCCAGCGACTCCTTCATCGCCGTCAACTCGGCGATTTTCGCTTCGAGTTCCGTGACCTGCTCGAGGGCCAGCTTCTTGACTTCGCGACTGGGTCTGGAGGCATCCTGCCACAGACCAACGAGCAGCTTCACCCGGTCCATCGGCAGGCCGAAATCACGGGCGCGCCGGATGAAGCGCAGCGTTTCCACCTCCCGGTCGCCATAAATCCGGTAGCCCGCCGGGCTCCGTCCCGCCTGCGGGATCAGCCCGATGCTCTCGTAGTAGCGGAGCATCTTGGCGCTCACGCCCGAGGCCGCCGCCGCTTGCCCGATATTCATCCGCCCCTCCAGCAAACATTCCTATAAAGGTTCCCACCGGGGGAAGGTCAAGGCTCGGGCTGTCCCTTGACCTTCCCACCGTGGGAGACACCATGTTGCGGTCCAGGCTACTCGGGAGGACGTGCCATGGACGATTGCAGCCACACGATAGATCCGGTCTGCGGCATGACCGTCGATCCGGCCGCGTCGAAGCAGCGGCTCGAGCATGGTGGGGTGACGTATCACTTCTGCTGCGCGGGCTGCCGGACGAAGTTCGAGGCTGATCCGGCCAAATATCTCGCGCCAAAGGCGACGCCCGCGCCGGCGAAACCCGGTGCCGTCTACACCTGCCCCATGCATCCCGAAATCCGCCAGCAGGGGCCGGGAAGCTGCCCCAAATGCGGGATGGCGCTGGAGCCGATGGAGGTAACGGCCGAGGCCGGGCCCAACCACGAATTGATCGACATGACCCGGCGGTTCTGGATCGGCCTGGTCCTGGCCTTGCCGGTGTTCATCCTCGAGATGGGCAGCCACATCCCGGCACTCGGCATGGACAGGCTGGTGCCGATGCAGATTTCGATCTGGATCCAGTTCGTCCTGTCCACGCCGGTCGTGCTGTGGGCGGGGTGGCCGTTCTTCCAGCGCGGCTGGGCGTCCGTGGTCAGCCGCAACCTGAACATGTTCAGCCTGATCGCACTGGGGACGGGTGCGGCCTACCTCTACAGCCTGGTGGCCACCTTCGCGCCGGGCATCTTTCCTGCCGGGTTCCGCGATCGTGACGGCATAGTCGCAGTCTACTTCGAGGCTGCCGCGGTCATCACCGTTCTGGTCCTTCTCGGCCAGGTGTTGGAGCTGCGTGCCAGGGAGCAGACCGGCGGCGCGATCCGCTCGCTGCTGAACCTCGCCCCCAAGACCACGCGACGCCTGCGCGACAGCGCCGATGACGAGGAGATCCCGGTCGACCAGGTGGCCGTCGGCGACCGCCTGCGCATCCGCCCCGGGGACGGCGTGCCGGTGGACGGGGTCGTGACCGAGGGCAGGAGTGCTGTCGACGAATCGATGGTGACGGGTGAATCGCTGCCGTCCGCCAAGGAGACCGGCGGCCGGCTGATCGGCGGGACGGTGAACGGGACCGGCGCCCTGGTGATGCGGGCGGAGAAAATCGGGTCCGACACCATGCTTGCTCGAATCGTCGCCATGGTGGCGGACGCCCAGCGCAGCCGCGCACCGATCCAGCGAATGGCGGACACCGTGGCAGGATGGTTCGTGCCTGCCGTGCTGCTGGCCGCCGTTCTGGCGTTCGCCGCGTGGTCGATCTGGGGACCGGCGCCCTCGATGTCCTACGCATTGATCGCCGCGGTTTCGGTGATGATCATCGCCTGTCCCTGCGCGCTGGGCTTGGCGACCCCGATGTCCATAGGCGTGGGGATCGGCAAGGGCGCCGGGGCGGGCGTGCTCATCAAGTCCGCCGAAGCCCTGGAACGCATGGAGAAGGTCGACACGCTGGTCGTGGACAAGACCGGCACGCTGACCGAGGGCCGGCCGAAGGTGACCAAGATCATCACCGCACCCGGCCTGTCCGAGGGCGACCTGCTGGCGATGGCGGCCGCCCTGGAAAAATCCAGCGAGCATCCGCTGGCCGCCGCGATCGTGAGAGCGGCCAGTGCCGCTGGGACGGTCGTTGCGGAGGCGACGCACTTTGCATCCGTCACCGGGAAGGGCGTCACAGGAACAGTCGACGGCCGGAGCGTCGCCCTGGGCAACGCGGCTTTGATGGCGGACGGTCACGTCAAGCTGGGTGAGCTCGCCGCGCAAGCGGACACGCTTCGCCGGGACGGGGCGACCGCGTTGTTCGTCGCGGTGGACGGCAAGCCTGGCGGTGTCATCACCGTGGCCGACCCGGTCAAGGCGACCACCGAGGCGGCCATCGCGGACCTGAAGGCGTCCGGCATCCAAATCGTCATGCTCACAGGGGACAACCGCACAACCGCCGAAGCTGTTGCGCGGCAGCTCGGCATCGACGATGTGCACGCCGGGGTGCTACCGGACGACAAGCACCGCATCGTCCGTGAGTTGAAGCGAGCGGGCAGGGTCGTTGCGATGGCGGGAGACGGCGTGAACGATGCGCCGGCCTTGGCCGAGGCGGATGTGGGGATCGCGATGGGCACCGGAACCGAGGTCGCCATCCAAAGTGCCGGGATCACCCTGGTGAAGGGCGATCTCGCCGGTATCGCGCGCGCGAGGACCCTTAGCCGGATGACGATGCGGAATATCCGGCAGAACCTGGTGTTTGCGTTCGCCTACAACTTGGTCGGCATCCCGGTTGCGGCGGGCGTGCTCTACCCGATCTTTGGCATCCTGCTCAGCCCGGTGGTTGCGGCCCTGGCAATGTCGTTCAGCTCGGTGTCCGTCATTGCGAACGCATTGCGGCTGCGGGCGGCGAAGCTGTGACCGGATGACCACCGCGAGCAAACCCACCAACGGGCGGCACGGGGCCGCAGAGGTATTCCGGGTCACGCTGGGGCTTGGTTTGACCTCGTTCGGCGGCCCGATCGCGCATCTGGGTTATTTCGAGCGGGCGTATGTGCGCAGACTGCAATGGTTGTCGGCGGACGAATACGCTGGCCTCGTCGCTCTCTGCCAGCTGCTGCCGGGCCCTGCCAGCAGCCAGGTCGGCCTGCTGGTGGGCTTGCGGCGCGCCGGCTGGGCGGGAGCGTTGGCTGCCTGGGCCGGCTTCACGCTGCCCTCCGCCGTGGTGCTGTTCGCCTTCGCGCTGCTCGCACCGCGGATGCAAGGTCCGGCGTTGTCCGCCGTGCTGCACGGCTTGCAACTCGTCGCGGTCGCCGTCGTGGCGCAGGCGGTGTGGAGCATGGCGCAGAAGCTGTGCCCGGACCGACGGCGCGCGGGCCTGGCGCTCGCGGCCGCGGCGTTGATGCTGGTGGCTGGCAGTGCAGGCGTCCAAATCCTGGCGCTCATGGGCGGCGCGATCGGCGGCGTGTTGCTCTGTCGCGACCTGCCGGCCTTTCCGGCCCTGCCCGCCATGCCGGTAAGCTTTCGGGCCGGCGGGACCGCACTCGCGCTGTTCCTCGTGTTGCTGGTGGGGCTTCCGTTTGCTGGCCGCGTTGCGCCGCATTCGCTGGCAGCGCTCGCCGCCATCTTCTACCAGGCAGGCGCCTTGGTGTTCGGGGGCGGCCACGTGGTGCTGCCGCTGCTGCGCGATGCGCTGGTGCCGACGGGTTGGCTGCCGGATGATGTGTTCCTCGCCGGGTATGGCGCAACGCAGGCGATGCCTGGCCCGCTGTTCACCTTCGCAGCCTATCTCGGCGCCGTTGTCGCACCCGCCGGGTCGGCGGCGCTGTGGTCCGCTGCGGCGCTTGTCTTCATGTTTCTGCCCGGCATCCTGATCGCACTCGCCGGGCTTCCGCTGTGGACTTGGCTGGCGCGTCACCCAGCGGCCAAGGCCGGGCTGGCAGGTGTCAACGCTGCCGTCGTCGGGGTTCTCGGGGCTGCACTCTACGATCCGATCTGGACGAGCGCCGTGATGGGCGGACGGGATGTCGCGATCGCGTTGATCGGGTTCCTGCTCCTCGAGCGTTGGCGCATCCCGCCGCTCGCGATCGTCGCCTTCTGCGTTGCGGCTTCATTGGTCAGCGCCTTCGTCGCCTAGGGCCACGCGATTATTTGCCGCTTCGTGTCGTTCCCGATTGCATGCTGCGTTGCGGTAAGGCAGGCTTTTAACGCAAGTATGCCGTCGCCTCATCGACGGGCATGACCAAGAGTTCGCCCGGAGCAAGGGCATAACAGAACGAGGGGTGCTCACGCGTACGTCGAAGGGAGCGGTCGCGGGCTTGCGAGCCGAGCGGGCGTAGCGCGTCAGCCGAGCGCGTTGATGTCCGGAGCCGCTTTCGGCCGGAGGGCACCATGCTGAACCGACGTGGTTTCCTGGCTGCGACGACCGCCGCCACCATGGTGGGTCGCGAGGCGTCAGCCGCACCCGCTCAGGTGCTGCGGATCGCCATGACGGCATCCGACTTGCCGACCGTGACCGGCATTCCGAACAATGGCGGCGAGGGTTACCGGTTCCTCGGCTATCCCGCCTATGACGGCGTGGTCAATTGGGACTACAGCCACGTGGACCAGACGGCGAATGCCACGCCGGGTCTGTTCGAAGCGTGGACGATCGATCCCGGCAATCCGACACGCTGGATTTTCACCCTGCGGCAAGGCGTGCTGTTTCACGACGGCTCGCCCCTGACGATCGACGACATCGTGTGGAACCTCCAGCGCGTATGGGATGACAAATCGCCGCAATACGACGCCCCGGCCGCGCCGATCGTCCGGTCCACGCTGGGCATGCTGGATCGCTGGGAGAAGATCGATGACGGCAAGATCGCGATTTACACCAAGACGCCGTTCAGCTTCCTGCATTACCTGCTGACCGTCTTCCTGATCGCCAGCCCGCGGCAATGGGAGAAGATGGGGCGGAGCTGGATCGGATTTGCCAAATCCCCCTCGGGCACCGGGCCGTTCAAGATCACCCGCGTTTTGGCCGGCCAATATGCCGAGATGTCGCGCAACGATGCCTATTGGAACAAGGCGCGAATTCCCAAGTTGGACAAGCTGATCGTATATCCGATGGCGGAGGCGGTGACGCGCGTGGCGGCGCTGCGGTCCGGTCAGGTGGATTGGATCGAGGTGCCGCCGCCCGACACGATCCCGTCGCTGAAGGCCGCCGGCTTCCAGATCAGCCTTTGGCCGTACCCGCACACGTATCCCTACGTGCTGAACTGCGCGCCGGGAGATGTCTTCAGCGATGTGCGCGTGCGGCAGGCGCTGAACTTCGCGATCGACCGCGATGGCCTGTGCGCCATGCTGAACAACACGGCAAAGCCCGCGTATGGATTTTACCCACCGGAAAGTCCGCTGTTCGGCCAACCGAAGCTCCGCTACGGCCACGATCCGGACCGGGCGCGGGACCTGCTGAAGCAAGCCGGGTTCGGGCCGGACAAGCCGGCCAAGGCGAAGATCATGATCTCCACGTCGGGGTCGGGGCAGATGGTACCGATCCCGATCAACGAATTCCTGCAGCAAAACTTCGCAGCCGCCGGCTTCGATATCGACTTCGACGTGGTGGAGTGGGGGACCATGCTCGTCGCCCGGCGCAACCCGCCCAGCCCGTCCACCTCGCACGGCGATGACGGGATCAACAACAGCCTCGGCTACACCGATCCATCCACCATGTATCGCCTGTTCGCCACCGCGAGCTTCCCGCCCGCAAGCACGAATTGGGGCCACTACAGCAACAAGACTTTCGATGACCTGGTCGGCCGCGCGCAGACCACCTTCGATTTGGGCGAGCAAAACAAGCTGCTGGCCCAGGCCCATGCCACGTTGGTGGATGACGCAGCATGGCTTTACATCTGCCACGACCTCAATCCGCGGGCGATGAGCAAGCGGGTGCAGAACTTCAAACCGGCGCAGAGTTGGTCGCAGGATTTCACGCAGATCACCATGGCTTAGCCCAGGAACTTAGGAGGAAGCTACACATGCTCACCACGGACGAATTCGATTTCATGGCTGCAAAAGCCGGTGTGACACTGACGGAGGCGCAGCGCGCGGAACTGATGTCGGTCTACCCGCTGGTCGCCGCGATGGCCGAGCGCAACCGCTCCGGCCGCGGGCGCCAGGCCGAACCGGCCCATATCTTCGTGCCCGGCGAGGGGACCGCGCCATGAACATCACGATCGCCGAGGCGGCCAAGCAGATCGCGGCCAAGACGCTCTCTCCGGTGGAGCTGACGCAGCAATGCCTCGCCCAGGTCGAGGCGCTGAACAGCACGCTGCACGCCTTCATCCTGGTGACGGCGGATCGTGCCATGGCGGATGCCAAAGCCGCCGAAGCCGCCATCATGGCGAATGGGCCCAAGACCAAGCTGCACGGCATCCCGCTCGGGCTGAAGGACATCATCGACACCAAAGGCATCCCCACCACCTGCCACTCGGCGCAACTGCTCGACAACGTGCCTACGGCGGACGCCACCTGCGCGGTGAAGCTGGCGGAGGCCGGCAGCGTGCTAATGGGCAAGCTGTCGACGCATGAGTTCGCCGATGGTGGCCCGTCTTTCGACCTGCCATTCCCGCCGGCGCGCAACCCGTGGGACCCGGCCCACTTCACCGCCGGGTCGAGCAGCGGCACGGGCGCCGCGGTGCCGGTGGGCATGATCCTGGGCGGCCTCGGCACCGATACGGGCGGGTCGATCCGTGGCCCGGCGGCGTTGTGCGGCATCGCGGGTATCAAGCCGACCTACGGCCTGGTCAGCCGCTCCGGCGTGGCGCCGGCGGCCTATAGCCTCGACCACATCGGCCCGATGGCCTGGACGGTGGAGGACTGCGCCATCATGCTGCAGGCCCTGGCCGGTTACGATCCGTCCGATCCGGGCAGTGCCAAGCGCGCCGTGCCGGACTTTAGTGCGGAACTGGGCCTCGGCGCCAAGGGGCTGAAGATCGGCGTCATCCACCACTTCCACGAGGTGGACAACAAGGTCAGCGCCGCCACGCAAAAGGGCATCGACGATGCGATCGCGAGCTTCCGCGGCATGGGTGCCGAGATCCGCGAGGTGACGCTGTCGCCGCTGCAGGATTGGGGCGCCTGCGGCTCCATCATCTCCATCGTGGAGCGCGCCGCAGCCTACGAGGACATGATGCGCACCAGCCTCGGCAAGTTCGGCAAGCGCTTGCGCGACCGGCTGCTCACGAGCCTGTTCGTCACTGGCGTGGACTACGTGCAGGCGGTGCGCCGCCGCCGCGAACTCTGCGCCGAGGTCGCGCTGGCGATGGCCGATGTGGACGTGTTGCTGACCGCCGCGCAGCCGGCCGAGGCGGCCAAGATCGACGCGGTGCCGCATTGGGACAATATGGAGAAGCCTAACTTCACCATGCCGTTCAACGTCTCCGGCCTCCCCGCGATCTCGATCTGCAGCGGGTTCGGCGTGAGGGGACTTCCGGTCGCGATCCAGATCGTGGGCAAGCCCTTCGCCGAAGCGACGGTGTTCCGCGCGGCGCAAGCCTACGAGGCGGCGACGCAATGGCGTTCGCACCGCCCGAGCCTGGACGTCGTGGCGGCGAAGCAGGCCGCCAACTAGTAGGGCGGCTTCGGCCCACCACCTTGCCGCGGGCTGGTGGGCTGAAGCCCACCCTACACTTGCAGGGGTTCAGAGCTTCTTTGCGCGTATCAGCAGCGCATCGAGCTTTGTGCAGGTCTCGGGCGTCACGGTGCCCGTTCCCGTGGCTTCGCTCATTTCGGACATGATCTTCGAGGCTTCGTCGGGCTTGGTCGACAGCTTGGGAACCAACTGTTCGGAGATGTCCGACGCCTTGGTCATGCTGTCCTCCGCCGTGCAGGCCGCGAACGCGGGTGAGTACAGCACAGCCACGAACAGACCGGCGACGACATAGGACTTGAGCATCAAACACCACTCCGGGACTTACGCCGGCTAGATGCCGCTACAATCATGAACGAGAGGTGTTCAACCCGGCTCGACGCCGCTGTCTCATGACGCGCACCGTCGGATTGGCCCTGGCAGCGGTGTCCGGCAGGATCGCCCGAAGCTGGCCGACTCGGTCACGGCTGCGCAAAGGGAACGATACTCATGCCGACAGGACCGACGGTGGATGTGGGCGCGCTCGTCGATCGAAGCGGCATTGGCCGCGCGCAATGGGGGGTGATCGGCCTATGCGCGCTGGTGGCGCTGCTGGACGGGCTGGACCTGCAATCGATCGGCCTCGCCGCGCCAGCCATGGGGGCGCAGTTGCACATTCCGCCGCAATCCTTCGGGATCGTGTTCAGTGCGGCCCTGGCGGGACTGGCGTTGGGCGCATTCATCCTGGGTCCGGTCGCGGACCGGGTAGGGCGGAAAGGCGTGCTGGTGGCCGCGACGCTCTGCTTCGGCGTGTTCACCCTGGCGACGGCCTATGTGGGCAGCCTGGGCGAGCTGTTGATCTTCCGGTTCCTGGCCGGCGCCGGATTGGGCGGCGCCATGCCGAGCTTCATCAGCCTTGCCTCGGAGTACGTCCCCACTGCCCGCCGGGCCGGTATCGTCAGCTTGCTGTGGGCGGGATTTCCGCTAGGGGGCGTCGTCGGCGGCCTGGTCGGCTCGCGCATCATTCCGGCCTATGGCTGGCCGTCCATCTTCATCCTGGGCGGCGCGGTGCCGATTCTGGTGGCTCTGCTTCTGCTGTTGGCGCTTCCCGAGTCGGTTGCGTTCCTCATCAACCGGGGCCGGCCAACCGCGTCGGTGATGCGCAACATACGCCGGGTCTATCCCCGCGAGACCATCCCGCCGGACGCACGGTTCGTGCTGGGGCGGGAAGCGACGCACAATGCCGCCTTACGGCTGTTGTTCACCGACGGACGGGGCGCCGGCACGATCCTGATCTGGATTGCCTTCTTCTTCGCCTTCATGATCCTGGTCACCAACTCGTCGTGGAGCCCCATCCTGCTCCGCATCGAGGGGATGCCGATCGCAATGTCGGCCGTGGCGTTGGCCGCCTATAATTTCGGTTCGCTGTTTGGATCCGCGGCCGCAGGCGTGCTGGTCGCCCGTTTCGGTCCGGTCCGCGTGCTGCCGGTGACGATGGCCGGCGGTGCTATCGCGTACGGCGCAATCGGCTGGTTTGCCTCGTCGGCTGCGGCGGTCATGGCGGCAGAGAGCCTTTTTGGACTGCTGCTCGGCTGTGCGAGTTCCGGGTTGATCGCGCTCGCGGCAATTTATTACCCCAGCGCCATCCGGTCGACCGGTGTTGGCTGGGCCACGGCAGTCGGCCGGGTTGGCTCGTGCTGCGGGCCTCTCGCCGTGGGCGCGCTGCTCGGGGCGCACTGGTCGGTGCAGGGCATCTTCGCGACGGCAGCGGCAGCGGTTTTGATCGGGGCCGTCGCGTGCTCGCTGATGGGGCTACTGCCCCGGCGTGCCACCTGATCAGCGAGAGCGCGAAGCCCGCTCCTGCCAGCCCGGCTTCCACCACTCGACCGGCTCGTCTTCCATCACTGCGGGCTTGCTGCGTTTGGCGCGCGGCGCCGGGGGTGGGCTGTCCTCGTCGCGCGTCGCAGCGACTTCAACGGGCGCCGACGGGGCGGGCATGGCTGCCTCCCGCTGCGCGATCTCGGCGTGGGCCAGGCGGGTCTGCAACTGACGGATCGTGTCCTCGGCCTGGTGCAGCGCGTCTTCGGCGGCACGGCGGGCCTCCCGCTCGGTCGCCAGGGAGCGTTCCAACTCGGCCAATGCTGCCCGGTTCTCCTCCGGGTGGCGATTGCGCGGGTTTATGACGACCACCGGGACCTCACCATCCTGCACGTAGCGGTGGCGGCCATGGTGGACGGTGCCCGGCGAGGAATTCGTCCGGGGAAGCGACAGGGCTGCACGCATGCGGCCTTCGAAGGCGTTGGGCTCGTCAGTCAATGGTGTGTCCATTATTTCGGAAATATGTCGAGCAGTCGAACTGCCACCCAGCGAGTCGAAGTGGAAGGCGACAACTATGCCGCGAACCTATAGCGCGTTTTGCATGTCTTGGACAGTCACGCCTTGGCGCATGCTTGTCAAACCTGCTCGGCACGCACGGATGTGAGTGCAATGGTTAACCGTATTGATAACTCGCCGCTGCCGCACAACATCGGCGCGGTCCTTGACGGAGACCGATGATGGCGTACGCCGGTGCTGTTCCGTTCAACGCCTCCCCCGGCGCGCAGGCCCGCCTGGCACGGCTTCGACGCCTTGCATGGCTGATCGACGGCGCCTTCCGGCTACCCGGCACGCGCTTCCGCTTCGGCCTGAACAGCGTGATCGGCCTGCTGCCCGTGGGCGGCGACGCCGTGCTGGGCGCGATGTCGCTGTATATCATCTACGAGGCGGCCCAATTGGGGGTGCCGCGCGCTCAGTTGGCCCGCATGGCCGCCAATGTCGGGTTGGAGGTGGTCGGCGGCAGCGTGCCCATCCTGGGTGACCTGTTCGACATGGCGCTGAAGGCCAACCTCCGTAATCTGGCGATCATCGAGCGGCACATTGGCGTCCGGCTGTAGGCCAGGGATCAGGGAGCTCAAACGTTGATAATCCGCACCGCGGTGCTCGAGGGCAGCGTTGCCGAGCCCGATCGGGCGAATTTCGACCGTCAGATGGCGGAGGATGTGTTACAGGCGATCGCCACCTATCCGGGTCTGCACGAGGTCCGGCTGCGGCGCCCGGCGGAAACGGAGGCGGGCGCCCCCGCCATCTACGTCCAGTTCGACCTGTATTTTCCGACGCTGGACGCAATGCACGCAGCGTTGGCCAGCGACGTCCGCTTGCGGGTCCGCGAGAAGATCGCCGCCGTGATGCCGCTGTTCAAGGGGCGGGTCTACCATCTGATCATGGAGGAGGGCGCGGCCGTCCCCGGCCGGTCCGGGGGTGTTGCAGGCTGATCCGCGCCGGGTCGCGGGGGCCGCACACGGGATTTTCGGTCCCGGGCGTTCCCAGTCGATCACATTCGCCGTATCTGGCGGTCGCTAACCACCAGGACGAGCCCCTATGAGCGATATTCCCCCAGACCGCCTGTCGTCCAACCCGACGAGCCCGCATTACGACGCGAAGCTGCTGGAGCGGGGTGTCGGCATCCGCCTCAATGGTGCGGAGAAAACCACCGTCGAAGAATACTGCGTGAGCGAAGGATGGGTGCGGGTCACGGTGGGCAAGACGCTCGATCGCCGCGGTAATCCATTGACCACGAAGCTGAGCGGCACCGTCGAGCCGTATTTCCGCGACCTTCAGACGGCGGGAAATTAGCATGTCCATGTCCCCGGCCGACCGCGCCCGGCTTCAGGCCTACCTTCGGACCATGCTCCGCAACCCAGATGTCGCTCTCGATGCGCCGGCGCGGTCCGGCGGAACGGTGCATCTGCGCATCGGCGACGACGTGCTGGGCACGGTGGACCAGGTGGACGACGAGGGCGAACGGTCCTGGGCGGTGACGCTGATCGTGCTCGAGGAAGACCTGTCGACGTAGTTCCGACCACGTGGGGTCTTGGCTTGAGCGCCGGCATTTCCTATTACGCACTCATGTCTGCTTTTAAACACCAGAGCGCTGGTGACCGGATCGCTGCGGCGGCTAATGCCAAGAAGGCCATGTTGGAGAAGTTCAAGGCGAAGCCGCCGCCGGACGACCCGGCTGTGCTGGAACGCCAGGCTGCTCAAAAGGCCATCCTCGAGGCGCGGGAGGCCCGTGCTGCCGAGCGCCGTGCGGCCCGGGATGCGGAGGCCGCCAGGATCGCCGCCGAGAAGGCCGCGCTGGTGGCCGAGCAGGAGCGGCAGGCGATCGAGCAGGCTGCCTACCTGGCCCGGAAGGCAAATGACGCAGCCGCGGCGCAAGCGGAGTATAAGGCACGTGCTCTCGCGTTGGCGGCAGAACAGAAGGCCGCCCGCGATCTCCGGTATGCGAAGCGCAAGGCGCGCTGACACGGTCCGGGCGGCATAGCCCAACGAAGAGGATGCTCCGATGGCGATGAAGGTAAATTACGGCTTCCAAAAGAGTGAACGCGATCGCGCGAAGCAGGCCAAGAAGGATGCCAAGGTTCGCGAGAAGGCGAACGCGGCCAAGGCCGAGTCCGCGACGGAGGCCAAGCCCGCCGATGCGAGCGAGCCCCCCAAAGCTGAGTAGTCTCGTCTCAAGATTGATCGTCAGGTAATTAATTAGACAAAAGGGTTGGAGGCTGGCGCGAAGTCCGTTAAGGGTCTGTTTACCTTTAAAGACAGCTTTGAATGACCCTTCGCACCGTAACGCGCGCCATCTTCGCAACGACCGCGACCGACACGTTCTGGCACCCCGAGCTTCCTGAGGTCGGGCTGCCAGGGGCTCGCGACCGTTTAGCCGAACCCGAAGCAGCGGCCTCGTCGCGCCCGATGGCTTGGATCGCTCATTTGTTCGGATCGCTCCGCGCCGCATAACCCGGATCGTCAGCGGTCCGGATGATTGTATGAGGCGGGCACCGCAATCCAGGTCCAGACCAGGCTGCCGATCAACATGGCGGCCGTGACCAGGAACACCCAGTGCAGGCCGAACGCCGCGGCCACCGCACCGCCCGTCATCGGGCCGATCGAGTTCCCGAGGAACGTCGCCGACGCCGTCAGGCCGAACACGGCGCCGCGCTGTCCCGGTCCGGCCATCCGGGCGATGAGGGCGTTGGCGGTCGGTAGGATCCCGCCGATGAACATGCCGACGCCGAAGCGCTCGGCCACGAACATCCAGTAATGGGTGGCAAAGGCTTGCGGCGCGCTGAACAACGCCGCGCCGAACAGGCTGATCAGCAACACCCGGCGGTACCCGAGCACGTCACTTCGCTTTCCCAGGAACGGCGACGCCAGCACGTCGGCAAATCCCGTCACCGAGAAGGCGAAGCCGCTGAGCGTGGCAAGTGTGGGCACGTTGCCGACCAGTGTCTGCACGTAAAGGGTGATCACCGGCTGAACCGACCGCACACCCAGTTGCGCCAGCAGCAAGACCACGAACAGCGGCAGCAGCCCGCCCGACGCCACGATGGCGCGAAAACTTGGGGCCGTGGCACGCTTGCCCGCCACCTTGGCGCCCGGCCTGAAATGTTCACGCACCAACAAGGCCGCCGCGATCGTGACGCAGGTCGCAATGGCGCTGGTCACGAAGAATGGCACCCGGTTGCTGCCCGCCAGGTCGGCCACCAACCCGCCAAGCAACGGGCCCATCAGCCCGCCGATCAACTGCCCGGTGCTGAGCCAACCCAACGCGTAGCCGAGCCGCCGGTCCGGGGTTTGGCTCGCGACCAGCGTAATGGCGGAAGCGGAGAAGCCGGAAAAAGCCCCCATCAGCGCCCGTATGGCGAAGAACTCCCAGACGTTCTGCGACAGGCCCATCAATCCCGTGAAGATGCTCACCGCTACCATCGAGCGCAGCAACATCACCTTGCGGCCCTTGGTGTCGCTGAGCCGGCCCCAGAGCGGCGAGGCGAACGCCGCCACGAACGGGGTCGCCGCGTTCACCACGCCGGTCCACAGGTCGATCGCGGCCTCGCCGTGCACGCCGAGTTGCGGCAGGAACAGCGGCATGACCGGGCTCAGCACGGTGAACGACAGCGTCATGAAGAACTGGATCGCCACCATTAGCCAAAGCGTGCGTTTCTCGCCCGGCAGCGTGTCCGATGCGTCCGAGGGTGGCGTCGCTTCTTCGTCCAGCGTCTCAACCCTTCGCGGATGTCCATCCCGCCCTCGCGAGACCGCCCCTGTGATGGCGAAGAAATCACGGGGCTGCAACTCCCTACATCCTCCCCTGACGAAGGGGAGGATGAGAAGAATTTAGCCCTGGCCTACCAGGCGGAAGCAGGGCCGCTCGTCGATCAACTCCAGGGAGGGATGCAGCGACGGGTCGCTTTGCACGAAGGCACCCCAATCCGCCTGCAGCCGCCGCAGCTCCAACTCGGCCGCAGCCCGCCGCCCCGGCGAGTGGTCGGGCGGCCGGGACGCCAACTCGCGATGTTCTAGCAGCGACCAGGGCGTCCAAACGATGCGATAGCCGCTCGCCGTCAGCCGGAGGCATAGATCGACGTCGTTGTAGGAGATCGGGAACGCTTCGTTCAGCCCGCCAACCGCAAAGAACACCGACCGATGGATGGCCATGCAGGCGCCGGTCACGCCCCACACGTCGCGGGCCGAGCCGAGCAGGTCGAACGGGCCGGGCTCCGCGCCATCGGCAAAGCGCAGCAGATGCCGCGGGTAGCCGCGCAAATCCGTGGTGACGCCGGCATGTTGGATGCGACCGTCCGGATACAGCAGCTTGGCCCCTGCGGCGCCGACGCCGGGCTGGATCACCTGGCCCACCAATTCGGTCAGCCAATCCGGCTGCAGGATCGCGATGTCGTTGTTCAGCAGGAGCAGCAGGTCGCCGGTGGCGTGCCGGGCTGCCCGGTTGTTCAGGGCCGCCCAGTTGAAGGGGGCCGCGTCGCGCAGCACGGTCACGCGCGGGTCGGCGGCCAGCCGGTCGAGCAGGGCGAGTGCCTCCGGGTCGACCGAACCGTTGTCCACGATCAGCACCTCGATGCGCTCGTAGTCGGTGCCGTGCAGCAGCCCGGCCATGCAGGGGCCCAGCAGGTCCGGGCGATCCCGGTTCGGGATGATCACCGAGACGACCGGCGCCGGGTCGGGCAGGTCGTAGCTGACCCGGTTGGTTTCGCCTGTGGCCGGGCGGACCCGAGCGCGCACGCCATCCCGCGCCAGTTGCGCCAGGGACGCGGCCCGGATCGCGCGGTCAAACCCCTCCGGTGGGGTCGTCCGGTGGCAGAGCACCGCCGGGATGTGGGCGATCCGCTCGGGCCTGGTCGCGGCGGCGACCTGGTTGGCCAGGTCGTGGCGCCACGCCGGTCCGGACGCGATCGTGGCGGCCGCGACCAACTCCGTGCGGAGGAAGGTGCAGGGGCCGAGGAGATCGCGCTCCCGCTGCAGGGTTGGGCTCCATCCAGGCTTGAAGAACGGCCGGGTGCGGGCGTCGCCGTCGATCCAGTCCTCGTCGCCGAAGATGATGTCCAGCCCAGGCTCGCGCGCGGCCAACGCCGCCACCAGGGCCAGTGCATCTCGGGACAGGTGGCAGTGCGAGGGCAGGAAGCACACGAGGCCCGCTTGCAGTCGCGACAGGCTCGCCGCCACCAACTCGGCCGGTGCGTCTTCGCTCAGGGCGGGAACGGTCAGGATCTGGACACGCCCGGTTTCGTCCCGCGTGGCGTGGCGGGCGGGACCACCTTCGGTCTGCACGATGCCGACCGGGCGTGGTGTCGCGGTCGTCTCGCCCTGGGCACGCTGCAGCAGCGCGGCCACGATCGCTGCCTCGGACTGGGCGAGCCAATCGTCATAGGTCGGCATCGGGGCGGCAACCGGCGGCGGCGGGGGCGGCCGAACCGGCGCTGGCTGGGGCTTGGGGCCGAGTGTCTCCATGGCCCAGCGCAGCGGCCGGGTCAGGCGCCAGCTGCTGCTGGCATGCAGCGCATCGACCTCCGCCTGCAACTGGGCGCGTTCGGCCTTGGTCTGTGCCAACAGCTGCTCGAGCGCCAGCACATGGTCCCGCGACGCACCGAAGGAGGGGACGGCTACGCTGAACTGGCGGCGATTGGCCTGCGCCAGACTACTTGTGATCTGTCCAGGCGCGGGACTCGTCTTGTCAAACACGGTCTACCTTCATCCGCAGTGAAAGCTGCCGCGTCAAGGGTTTGGAAAACGGGAGCGTGAGCGCTACAGCACGAAGAACGCGATGCTGGCCGCCGCCATGACCAGGGTGGCGATCCAGCCGCCGATGCGCAATGCCGGGCCGATCGCCAGGCGTCCCATGATCCGCCCGTTCGACGCGGCCAGCATGACCGCGGCCATCACCGGCGCGGCGATGAGCCCGTTGAGCACGGCGCTCCAGTACAAGGCTTTCACCGGGTCGAGGCGGGTGAAGTTCAGGCCGACGCCCGCCAGCGTGGAGACGGCGATCGTGGCGTAGAACGACTTCGCCTGCAGCAGCCGGCGGTCGAGCCCCCGGCGCCAGCGGAACGTTTCCGACAACGCATACGCGCCCGACCCGGCCAGGACCGGGATTGCGAGCAGTCCGGTGCCGATGATCCCCGCCGCGAACACCACGAAGGTCAGTTCGCCCGCGATCGGGCGCAGGGCTTCGGCGGCCTGGGACGACGTTTGGATGTTGGTGATGCCGGTGGCGTTCAGCGTCGCGGCCGTCGCGAAGATGATGAAGATGGCCACGAGGTTGGAGACCGTCATGCCGACGATCGTATCCGTGCGGATCCGCACCAGTTGCGGCCGGGCCGCCGCCGGCGAGAGGCACAAAGGCGGTGCCTTGCGCTTCGCGAGGTCTTCGACTTCCAGGGAAGACTGCCAGAAGAACAGGTAGGGGCTGATCGTGGTCCCCAGCACCGCGACCAGTGCCATCGCCTGCCCGTTGCCAAAGGCGAGGTGGGGTATGAAGGTCGCAAGCAGCGCCTGGGTCCATGGCACGTGCACGGCGAACACCACGCCCACGTAGGTGAACAGCGACAAGGTCAGCCATTTCAGGATGCGGGAATAGAAGCCGTAGCTCAGGAACACTTCGGCGACGACGCACAAGATGCCGAACAACACGGTGTAGAGGCGCGGATTGCCGCCCACCAACAGCTCGACCGCCGCACCCATCGCCCCGAGATCGGCCCCGAGGTTGATCGCGTTCGCGAGCAGCAGCAGCAGCACGATCCCGCGGACGAGCCAGGGATTGTAGTGCCGCCGCAAGTTGTCGGCGATGCCGCGGCCGGTGACGGCGCCGATGCGGCCGCTGATTTCCTGGATAATGATCATGAAAGGCAGGCTGAACAGCATCGTCCACGCCAGACCGTAGCCGAACTGGGCGCCCACCTGGCTGTAGGTCGCGATCCCGCTCGGATCGTCGTCCGCGGCCCCCGTGATCAGCCCGGGCCCGAGCCGGCGGAGCAGGCTGGACGGCGGCGGCAGGTCATGCGGCGCGTAAGACGCCGCGAGCTCCGCGTCAGCCGATCGGGGGGTGAGAGGGGTGTCGGTCATGCCCCGGGGTGTAGGCGAAGCGACCTGGCAAGCGTAGCCCGTATCGCACCCGAACGATGCCGGACCTTTAACCAGGGCAGCCGAGATCGGCGCGACCGGCGCTACGACCTAGGAGTGCGGTGCAGCCCACCCAACGAGTTGCCGCGTGCGGCTCGCCTCGATCAGCAGGGGCACCAACTGGCTCTGCCGCTGCGTCCGCGTCTTGGCCATCACCCGTGCCAGGTGGGTCCGCACGGTGTTGATGCTGCGGTTGCTCGCCGATGCGATCTCGGCCAGCGACTTGCCGGCAGCCAGCTTGAGCGAGAACTCGGCCTCGGCCGGGGTGAGGGCGAAGCGCGCGATCAACGCCTCTGGTGCAGATGGGGCCTGGTCTGTGACCAGCGCGAGCACGCAGGTCGGGCCCGGCAGCTCCCAGTCGTCGCCCTCGCGCAGTGGCAGGATGGAGAGTTGCAACGACCCCGGACCGAGCCCTCCCACCATCTCCAGATGCGCGGCGTCCGGCCGCCCGATGCGGGAGGCGGCGGCGATCGCGGCCGACAGGCCGGTGGCGTCGGCGTCCGACCCGGCGGTCAGTTGCCCATGCCGCAGCTTCAGCACCGTCGTCCGGCCGAGCAGTGCGTCGGCCGCTTTGTTGAGCTGCAGGACCCGGCCCGCGCCGTCCAACAGGAAGGCCGGTCGGCCGTGCGTGTCGAAGGAGGCGAAGTTGAGCGACCCCTGCAGCGTCTGCGAGACGGAGGCGGCACGCTGCAGATGGGGCAGCACATACTTGCCAAGCTCGACCTCGGCGCGATCGAATGCGCCCACCGAGGCGGACCGCAGCAGCGAGATATCCAGGATCCAGCCATGGCCGGCCCAGAGCGCGATCCGCAGACCTTCGTCCAATCCGCGCCGATGCAGATACTCGTTATAGATCGCGCTGCGATGCAGGTCCTCGCGATCGACGAACTGCCAGGTCGGCAGGACCTCGCCGGAGACGCGGACCGGTCGCGTCTGGCTCCAGATGTTGCGGTTGCACCAGAAGCCGAGGAATTGGTCCTCGTAGTCCGACCGGTCCAGCCCGATCGCGCGACCGCGCATATCGGACCAGTCATCGGTGCGGGCGAAGATGTCAACGAAGTGGCTGTTGAACAGCGTTCCGAGTTGCTCGATCACTCCGGTCCAGCGCGACGGCCGAATCGCAGCGTCGTAAATTGCATCCAACGTTCCTGCTAAGCGTGTTTCATCTACATCGCGCATCGTTGAGCCTATTTTGTAATACGATCTCTCAACAAAGATCCGCATCGGCTACGTTTGGCGAAGCGGCGACGAATCAGCTTGTGAACGCTCCGTCAAAAATATGTATCTATACAAAAATTAACGTCATGCATTCGATCGCTGACAGCGTCAAACGAATTCGTTGCGTGTGATCATCCACGCGTGAGGCGCAACGCCATGCCGACCATGTCGAACAGGTCGAGCAGGCGTGCGACGTAGTGGTCGTGCACGGCGAACCCGCTCGCGCCCGGATCGAAGAACTGCCGCTCCAGGGTGTCGACCATGCGCATCAGCCTCGCCCGGTGCAGGCCGAGTGCGCGTTGGATCGGGTCGGACACGACCCCGGCGAAGGCGGCGAAGGTAGTGGCGCCCAGCATCAGCCCGCCAGTGGTGCCGAGCGTCATCAGGGCGGAGGGGACCACCGGAAACAGCCCGTACCACACGCCACCCAGCCAGCCGCCCAGCGGAAAGGCGGACACGGCGGCCTGCTGCGCCAGCAGCCCGGCAAGCGCCGGGCCGAGCGTTGCGGCACCCGGCGTGAGCTTGTTCAGCGCCAGGGCGCCCGCGCTGAGTGTCAGCAGCCCCGTGGTGATCTCGGCGGCGGCGGCGCGGCTGGTGGCGTATTCGGCCATGGCTTGCTCCAGCCGACGGCGGAACGCCGGGTCGTCGCCGTGGCGGCCCAGCTCGGCCAAGGCTGCTTGCATGGCAGCGCCCAGCGCCGGGTCGTCCAGGATGGTGGCGGCCAGGGCGTCGCGCTGGCTCTCGCGGCCGGGCTGCTGGCAGGGCAGCTCCAGCAATTCGGTTTGCACCAGCCACTCGATCTCGCGCGACACAGCCGTGCGCAGCAGGATGGACCGGCCCAGCACCCCGGCCACCCGCGCCGCACCGAGCTTGCGGGCGCCGAGTGCGCCCAATTGCATCGCGATCTGTGGCGCGGCCAGCGTCAGGTTCAGCGGCGCCTTGGCAATGTCCCAACCGACAGCCGCGCGGTGCAGGCCCAGCGTGCCCCGTAGCGAGAAATGCGCATCGACGAACGGCGTCACCTTGTCGCGGCGCGCGGCGAAGTAGCGGCGCGTCCCGGCCTCGACCGCGGCCAGCGCCAGGGAGCGGTCCAGGGGAGAGGGGGCCGGCATGGTCCGTATTTGAACCTCGGTTGGGCAGGCTGGTTGCTTACCGCGCGGCAGCCTTGGGCGCCGTCGTCCGCAGGAAACTGGCCAGCGCCGCCGCCCCGGCAAAGCCCGCCCCCAGCAACAGCGCCGACGAGGCACCGTGCGTCGGGAGCAGTTCGAAACACAAGGCCACCAAGGCGGCCCCCGTGGTCTGCCCGAGCAAGCGCGCGGTGGCCACCATGCCGCTGGCGCCGCCGCTGCGATGGGGCGGGGCGGAGGCGATCATCGCCCGGTTGTTCGGCGCGTTGAAGAAGCCGAACCCCAGCCCGCACACCGCCGTCCGCCACAGGATGTCGAACGCGGACGCATTCAGGGGCAGCGCCGCCATGAACGCCAGCCCCACCGCCATCACGACGAGGCCGATGCCGCCCAGGACCGCCGGTGGAAAGCGGTCCGACAGCCAGCCGGCCACCGGCGAAATCAGCGCCACCGTCAGCGGCCAGGGTGTCAGCAGCAGCCCCGTGCGGACCTGGTCCAAACCGAGCGTGTTCTGCAGCAGGAACGGCATCGCGACATAGGCCAGTCCTTGCGCCGCAAAACAGCAGATCGAGGCCGCCACCGACAGGGCGAACAGCGGCACCCGCAACAAATCCACCGGCAATAACGGCGAGGTGAGTGCCGCCTGTCGCCGAACCAGGGCTGTGCCGATCACCAGCATGCCGATCACCTCGGCCACCACCAGCGGTGCAGATTCGCCGTGCGCCAATCCGTCCACGCCGCTGATCAGCAGGCCGAACGTCGCGGCACTGAGCGCAGCGCTGGTGAAATCGAACCGCGTGGGGGCAGGCGGAGTGCGCGGCAACGCCCGCCATGCCACCACGAGCGCAAACAGGCCGATCGGCACGTTCACCGCGAACAACCACGGCCAACTCGCCACGGCCAGGATGGCGGAGGCGACGGTCGGCCCAACCGCCGTCGCCACCGAGCCGACCATCGCGTTCAGGCCGATACCATTGCCCAGCCGATGCCGCGGGAACACGAAACGGACCAGCGCCACGTTCACGCTCAGCATTCCAGCCGCACCCAAGCCCTGCAGGATGCGCGCCAGGGTCAACAGCATCAGGCTGCCGGACAGCGCGCACAGCAGCGAGGCCACGACGAACAGCGCCAATCCCCAGATGTGCACCCGGCGGTAGCCCACGATCTCCCCCAGCGAGGCCAGCGGCAGCAGGGACATGGTCACGGCGAGCTGGTAGGCGTTCACCACCCAGATCGACGCGGCGTCGGTTACGTGCAGGTCGCGGGCGATGGTGGGCAGCGCGATGTTCGCGATCGCACTGTCCAGCACGGCCATGATCAGCGCCAGGACGATGGCCAGCACCGCCCATTGCAGCTTGGGTGACGGCAGGCCGTCGCTTTCCGAAGTGAGTACCGCGATCATCCCGCCGTTTTTCCACGAAGCGGACGGCCTGCCCAGCGCCTATTTGCTGCGCTGCACAATGGGCACGTCAGTCTTGCGGCCCGCTCAGCAGTGTCGTGAGCGTCGCCGACAGCCCGATCGCCGGTTTAGGCGCCGGGCGGCGAAAGCTGCCGACGGTGGCTTTGCACGGGGCCAGGCGCACCAGTGCCTCCGCCTGCAGGACTGCCGCCTCGACGGCATCGATCAGCGGCACCGGCACCAGGTGGGCGACGCGCCGGGCCAGTCCGGCCAGGGGCGCGCCGCCCAGGATGACCATGTCGGCCTCGTCCTCGGCCACCGTGCGCGCGCAGAGGGCAACCAGGGCGGCCTCCAATTCGGTCTGCACCGTGTCGACCCCGGTGAACGGCAACTCCACGCTGCGGATGGCGGCCAGGCGGGCCGTCAGGCCGTGATACTCGACGCACTCGCGGTACCAGGGGCCGAGCGAGCCGGAGAACGTCACGATCGAAAACCGCCGCCCCAGCATGCAGGCCGTCAGCATCGCCGCCTCCGCGAGCCCGATGACGGGGATGCTCATCAGTTCCCGCGCCCCGCCGAGCCCCGGGTCGGCGAAGGCGGCCACGATCGCGGCATCGCAGCCGGCGCCGTGCTCGGCCATCAACTCCAACGTCGTGCGGCCGGCGACCGCGGCTTCGGCCCGGGTGGCGATATAGGGCACGCCGGCCGTCCCGGTGACCGCCACGATCTCGGTGCCGGGCGCGGCCACGCCGCGGGCGACGGCGGCGATGCGGTCGGTAATGCTGGTGCTGGTGTTCGGGTTGGCGAGGAGCAGCTTCATCCGGGACACCATCCGTTAGGGGCGGCACCGAACTTGCTACGCTTTGCCGGCACCGGAAAGGCCCGGACTTTGGAAAAGGCGAGGATATTGAAACGGCAGATGCACCTGGTGGCCTTCCTGATGACGGGGCCGACCTGCCACCACCACGGTGCCTGGCGCCACCCCGAATCCGACGTTGACGATTTGCTCAGCCCCGCCCGCTACGAGCACATCGCCCGCGTGCTGGAGGCCGGCTGCTTCGACAGCCTGTTCTTCGCCGACATCCTCGGCATCTACGACCTGTACGGCGGCAGCTTCGACACCATGGCCGGGCGCGGCGGCCAATTGTGCTTGCTCGACCCGGCGATGGTGCTGCCGATGATGGCGCGCGTCACCAGCCACATCGGCTTAGGCCTGACCTATTCCTCCACTTTCAACCACCCCTACCAGATCGCCCGCATGCTGGCCTCGCTCGACCATCTGAGCGCGGGCCGGGTCGCCTGGAACGTCGTCGCCTCCACCTCCACGCTGGAGGCGCGTAATTTCGGCATGGACGAGATGCCGGGCCGCGCCGAACGGTACGACCGCGCCGACGAGGTGCTGGAGGCCTGCTTCGCCCTGTGGGACAGCTGGGAGGAGGGCGCGTTGCTGCTGGACCGGGCAGGGGGCCAGTTCGCCGACCCGGCCAAGATCCACTACGCCGACTACGCCGGCCGCTGGATCAAGACGCGCGGCCCGCTGACCACCCCGCGCAGCCCGCAGGGCCACCCCGTGATCATGCAGGCCGGCAGCTCCGACCGCGGTCGGGATTTCGGTGCGCGCTGGGGCGAGATCATCTTTACCCTGCAGCACAGCAAGGCGGACATGCAGGCGTTCTACGCCGACTTCAAATCCCGCATGGGTAAGCACGGCCGGGCGCCGGAGGAGTGCGTTATCCTGCCCTCCATCGACGTGGTGATCGGCGAAACCGACAGCCTCGCCCGCGAGCGCGCCGAGTACGTGAACAGCCTGGTGGACACGCAACTGGGCATGGCGCTGATCTCCGGCCACATTGGCGTCGACCTGGCCCGGCTGGACCCTGACCAACCGTTGGAGGACATCGCACTGGAGGAGGGGTCTCGCGGCTCATTCGACGTGATCCTGCAGGGCACCAAGGCGGAAGGCCTGACGCTCGGCGAGGCGGCCCGGCGGTTCGCCACCAGCGAGCTGTGCCCGCAACTGGTCGGCACGCCGGAGATGATCGCGGATTACCTGACGGACCTGTTCGAAGCCGGGGCATGCGACGGTTTCGTCCTGACCCCCACCACGTCGCCGGGCATGTTCGAACAGTTCAGCCGCTCGGTAGTCCCGATCCTGCAGCGGCGCGGGGTGTTTCGCACCGGGTATACCGGCAGGACGCTACGGGACCACCTGCGGGAATAGGTGGGGGGGAACGTCGACAACTAAACGCAAGTGAAACAAGGGAATTCATCGTCATAAAACTGCAACGCCCAGGTGATTGCGTCGCGCGGGCGACGCGCTAGAAGCCGCCCAAGCACCATGGGAGAGAGTTGATGTCGGGCAGCACGTTGTCGAGTTTTACGCCGGGCGACATCATCATCAGCGTTGTCGGGTCCACCGCTGCCGGCGGCGGCGGCACGTATAGCGACAACCAGGCCGCTCCCATCACGCTCGAGGAGATCGATCCAAGCACCGGCGCCATCGTCGGAACCTACGTCCTGCCGCAGCAGACGGTGACGGTGAACGGTGTCACGGAATACGCGGTTTCGGGCGAGTATGGCTCGTCCTCGGAAGGCATCCTGCAGCTCTCGGGCAACGGCAAGTCGCTCACGATCGCCGGCTATGACACGAACGCCGGGACGTATAACGCCGGCGGCACGACGGTGTACGGCAACGCGGCGCTCGCGCAGTCGACCAGCCTGACGACGCAGACGCAATACATCCCCATCGCCCGCACCGTCGCCGATATCAGCTTCGACAAGACCACCGGCACCATTGCCACCGACAGCACCACCACGCTGTACAATATCTACAACACGAACAACCCGCGCAGCGTCGCCACCGTCAACGGCACCAGCTTCTACCTCGGCGGCCAGGGCGTCTCGGGCGACACCACCCAAGGCGTGTTCTACGCTCCGGACGGCGCCAATGCGGCGACCGCCATCGACACCAGCAGCGATGCGCGCGAGGTCGAGATCGTCAACGGCCAGCTGTATGTCTCGAAGGACAGCAAGCAGCACCAGACCAGCATCGGTACCTACGGCGCTGCGTTGCCGACGAGTGCGACGACCGAGACGGTGCTGCCGGGCATCAGCGGCCAGGTCACGCTGACGGCTGCCGAGGAAAACGGCATCAACAACGCGGATGTCGGCTCCGGCGTCAGCCTCAGCCCGGAGCAATACTTCTTCGCCAACTCGAGCACGCTCTATGTTGCCGACGGCGGCAACCCCAAGTCGGGCGGGCTGGGTGATGGCGGCTTGCAGAAATGGTCGCTGGTGGACGGCACCTGGCACCTCGATTACACGCTCGCCTCCGGCTTGAATTTGGTGCCGGACACCGCCGCCTCCGGCACATCGGGCCTGATCGGCCTGACCGGCGTGGTCAACGGCGGCACCGTCGTGCTGTACGCGACCAACTCGACCCTGACCGACACCGGCCAGACCTATCTCTACACCATCAGCGACAGCCTCGCGGCCACGACCCTGCCCGCGAGCGAGACGTTCTCGGCGCTGGTGTCGGCTGGGGCCGACAGCAACATCCGTGGTGTCGCGTTCGCGCCGGTGGATGCACTGCCGGCCGGCAGCGCCGTGACCGTGGTCAGCGGAACGCCGCAGAGCGACGGCACGGTCAACAGCGGCGGCTCGCTCACCGTATCGAGCGGCGGCGTGGCGACGGGCTTCACCGTCCTGTCGGGTGCCACCGAAACCGTTTCGTCCGGCGGCATCGAGTCCGGCACGGTCCTGGCGGGTGGTGCCAGCGAGACGCTGTATGGCTCGGCCAATGGCGACTCCATCGAGGGGACCCAGCTCGTTGCCAGCGGCGGCACGGTCGAAGGCTCGATCTCCAACGAGACCGTCTACAACGGCGGTGTCGCGTCGCTGTCGATCAAGGGCACCTCGGCCGCGAACGTCACGGTCGAGAATGGCGGCCAGCTGCAGATCGACGGCAACATCAGCGCCAGCAACACGACCATCCTCGCCGGCGGCATCGTCGCGCTGCAGTCCAACAAGGCGACACTCACCGGTTCGCTGACCTTCAGCGGCTCCGGCGGTCAATTGCAGCTCGGCACCAGCAGCGCCGGCTACGGCGACCAGGCGACGATCAGTGGTTTCGCCACCGGGGACTCGGTGTTGTTCACCGGCTTCGCCTCCGGCGCCACCGTGACCGGCAGCTACAACAGCACGACGTCGGTGACGACGGAGACGGTGACGAGCGGCGGCGTGACGCAGACGCTGCTGTTTGCCGGCAACGTCGTCTCGTCGCTGGGGGTCACGTCCACCGCCAGCGGTGCCGAACTGGTCGTGACGAGTGCCGTCCAGAGCAGTGGCACGACCGTCACCTTCAGCAGCGGCAACCATGTCGGCGTCATTGTCAGCGCCGGTGAAACGCTGAGCGTGCTGACCGGCGCTTCGATCACCAGCGCGACCGTCCTCGCGGGTGGTAGCGTCATCCTCGCCGGCGGCACGGATAGCGGTTCGACCATCTTGTCCGGCGGGTTCGAAACGGTGTCGGGCTCGGCGACGGGCGACATCATCGATGGCACTCAACTCATCGCCACGATCGGCGCCTCGGTCTCGGACGAGACCGTTATGAGCGGCGGCATCCTCGAACTCTATATCAAGAGTGCGACGGCGACGGGGACGACGGTGTCGAGTGGCGGCGAACTGCTGGTCAGCGGGGCGGCGATCGCGTCCAACACCGTGCTGGACAATGGTGCGCTGCTGGAACTGCAGTCCCCCAAGCCGACGCTCGAGGGCACGCTGACGTTCAACGGCGCGGCCACGTATGAGGTGACGTCCGCAACGGCCGCGACCGGCGGGTATGGCGACCAGGCGCCAATCCAGGGTTTCGCGGCCGGTGACGTGATCGCGCTGCCGATCATCACCTCGGCAGGCGCCACGATCACTTCGGCGGTGTCGGGCGGCAACACGGACGTGACCGTCAGCGGCGGCGGCAACAGCGAGACGTTCATGTTCGCCGGGCTGTTCTCTCCCGGCTTCTTCGCCTTGGCGCCGTTTAGCGGCACGGGCGTCGAGATCACCGCCACGGCGTCCGTGCCCTGTTACTGCCACGGCACCCTGATCGAGACGGATCACGGCGAGGTCGCAGTCGAGACCCTGCAGGCGGGCGACCGGGTCCTGACCGTGTCGGGCGCACTGCAGCCGATCCGCTGGGTGGGCCGCCGCAGCTATGGCGGGCGGTTCCTCGCGGGACACCGCAACGTGCTCCCAATCCTGATCCGCGCCGGCGCGCTGGGGAGCGGCTTGCCGCGGCGGGACCTACGCATCTCCCCCTGCCACGCCATGTTGCTGGACGGCGTGCTGGTGCCCGGCAGCGAGTTGGTGAACGGCACGACGATCGTGCAGGACCACGCCTGCACCGAGGTGCATTACGTGCATATCGAGCTCGACCAGCACGACGCGATTCTGGCCGAGGGTGCACCGTCCGAGACGTTCATCGACCACGACAGCGCGGGCCTGTTCCACAACGCCTCCGGCCGTCCGGAAGGCGGGGCAGTGACGGATTTCGCGCCGCGCATCGCCGACGGCTACACGCTGGAGGCGATCCGCCGCCGCCTAGCCGCCTGAGGCCTCCAGAGTAGGGTGCAATGCGCTTTGGCCATTGCACCCCAAGCGGCCCTCACCCCGGCCCTCTCCCGTGAAGGACGGGAGAGGGAGCATACCGGTTACCGCGACGCCAGGGTTTGGGACGGTGGCAGGCCGTGTGATCTAGTCCGAGGAGCCGGCATCCTGGCGGCCGACGCGCCGGACGGGTGAACGCCAGAGAGTAAGGCACGGATCTTGCCTGCTGCTTCCGCAACGAGCGGAGAGACCTTTCATGACCCTGACCCGACGCACGGCGCTTCTCGGCACTCTCGCCGCGCCGGTTATTCTGCGCCACGCCCGGGCCGCCACGGTGGTGCGCATGGGGGCGCTGAAGCTCATCCACTCGATCACACCGTATTTCTATGATCGGTTCACGCCCCCTGGCACCACGGTCGAGATCACCGCCTTCGAGGCGCCGGCCGACTGCAAGGATGCGGTGGTCAGCGGCACGATCGATTTCGGCACGTTCGGCATCGCCGCCGCCATCTTCGCCGCCACCCAGCATCAGCCGCTGATCGTGATCGGGTCTGCCTGCAACAAAGGCATGGCCATCGTGGCCGGCAAGAATAGTGGCATCGACAAGCTCGCCGACCTCAAGGGCAAGCGCGTCGCCATCTGGCCCGGCAGCACGCAGGAGGTATTCGTGCTGGAGCGCCTGCGCATGGAGGGTATGTCGATCCGCGACATCACCCCGGTGCGCGTGTCATTCAGCGAGATGAACGCGGCGCTGGCCCGGGGGGATGTGGACGCCTATGTCGGCGCGGAGCCGGGGCCTTCCGTGTCCGTCACCACGGGCGTCGGCAAGATCGTGGAGTACCCGTATTCCACGCCGATGGGCAGCCTGAACATGATCCTCGCCACCAGCCGGGACACGGTGGAAAAGCGGCCGGAATTGGCCAAGCTGATGGTGTCGCTGCAGCGGCAGGCGAGTGCCTACGCGACGGCGCATCCGGACGCGATGGTGGCGATGACCACGGCCAAGCTCGGCATGGGCAAGGCCGCGGTGGAGCAGGCCGTCCCCAACGTGGAGTTGAACTGGCAGATGACGCCGGAGATGATCGCGCAGTCCAAGACCTATGCCGACCAGATGCTGGCGCTGCGGCAGATCCGCTCGCTGCCGGATTTCAGCACGTTCTTCGACACCAAGTTCTCCGACGAAGTCGCGACCGGGGCCTGATGGGCGTCACCGTCGCCGCGGCCGTTCCCCCCGCGCGTTCCCGCCTGCCCGGGCGGGGGTGGCTCGGATTGCTGGTGCCGGCGCTGCTGCTGCTCGGGTGGTGGGCCGCGACGCGCAACAGTGAGTACGGACTGATCCCGACGCCAGGCGAGGTGGTGAGTGCGCTGGTCGATCTCTCCGTCGGCACCGATCCGGACGCGTTCAGTGGCACCCTGCCGGGACACATCCTGGCCTCGGTCGGACGGGTGTATGGGGCTTTTTGCCTGGCCTGCCTGGCGGCTTTGCCGCTCGGGATGTTGATCGGGCGGCTGAAGTTGGCGCAGGTGCTGCTGGATCCGCTGCTTCAGGTGCTACGACCGATCCCGGTGACGGCGTGGCTGCCGATGTCGATGATCTTGTTCGGGCTGGGCGCGCGGTCGGCCTTCTTCCTGGTGGCGCTGGGTGCGTTCTTCCCCGTGCTGGTGAACACCATTTTTGCGGTTCGGAGCGTGGAGCCGCGGCTGTTCGAGGCGGCCTCCATGCTCGGCGTGTCCTCCACCCGAATGTTCCCGGTCGTGGTGCTGCCCGGGGCACTGCCCGGCATCTTCACCGGATTGCGGTTGGGGCTGGGGTTCGCCTGGGTGGTGATCGTGGTCGGTGAGATGACGGGGGTGCAGACCGGGCTCGGGGCCATGATCATGGACGCCCGGCAGTTGTCGCGCACCGATATCGTGGTCGCCGGCATGGTGGTGATCGGCGCGCTGGGGTTCCTGTCGGACGCCGCGGTGTATGCGCTCGGCCGACGGCTGCTGCGCTGGAGCCCCTCCTTTGGCTGAACCGTTGCTGCGGATCGAGGGGTTGGGCAAGCGCTACGGCTTGGTGGAGGCCTTGCGCGGCGCCGACCTGCTGGTGCCACGCGGTGAGTTCATCTGCCTGTTGGGGGCGTCCGGGTGTGGCAAATCCACCCTGTTGCGCATCGTCGCCGGGTTCGAACCGGCGAGTGCGGGCCGGGTCATCGTGGCGGGCAAGCCGGTGGCCGGCCCTGGTCCCAATCGGGGCATGGTGTTCCAGGACTACGGCCTTTTCCCGTGGCTGAGCGTGCGGGACAATGTCGGCTTCGGCCCGAAGGCTCGGGGCCTGCCCCGGGCGGAGGTGGCGCGCATCGCCGACCGCTTCGTCGAGACGGTCGGGCTGACCCGGTTCGCCGACGCTTACCCTCACCAGCTCTCGGGCGGCATGAAGCAGCGCGTCGCGATCGCCCGGGTGCTCGCCAACGACGCCGAGTTGGTGCTGATGGACGAGCCGTTCGGCGCCTTGGACGCCATGACCCGGGAGCGTTTGCAGGACGAGCTGCTGGGCATTTGGGCCGCACGCGCTTTGACCGTCCTGTTCGTGACCCACGCCATCGAGGAGGCGATCCTGCTGGCGGACCGGGTGATCGTGATGTCCCCAGGCCCCGGTCACATCGTGGCGGATGAGCGGATCTTGCTGCCTCGGCCCCGCGACGTGGCGTCGCCTGAGTTCAATGAGGTGCGGCGCCGGCTGGCCGCCATGCTGCACTCGGACCACGCACGGCAGGATGCGGCGTGACCAGGTGCAGGGACGGTGGTGGTGGGGTAAACTCCTGCCAGAGTGTGGGAGGGATGCCGTGTCTCCGTTGGTCCGTAGCCTGCCGCTATACGTTGCCCTTGCTGCTCCGGCGTTCGCCCAGATGCCAGACATGCCTCAGGCTCCGGCTGACCAGGCGATGATGAAGGGGATGGACGCGATGAACCACGCGATGGCGAGTGCACCCGTGACGGGGGATCCCGATCAGGATTTCGTCGCCATGATGATCCCGCACCATCAGGGCGCGGTCGACATGGCGCGTGTCGAACTTCGCTACGGCCGGGACCCGGCGATGCGTCGACTGGCCACCACGATCGTCGCGGCGCAGGATCGTGAGATCACGACGATGCGCAGGTGGCAAGCATCGCATAAGCCGGGATCAGCCATGACGCGCCAGCCCTAGCGGCGCCAGCCTTGATTGGGCCAGCGTTAGTTCGGAACGTCCTCATCTCCCAGTCCAAGCGACTTCTGCATGTAGACCGTGTCGAGCCAGCGGCCGAACTTCAGTCCCACTGCCCGCAATGTGCCGACGTGATGGAAGCCGAGCGAGGCATGCATCCCGACCGACCCAACATTCTCGCTGTCGCCGATCACGGCGACCATCTGCCGGAAGCCGGCCCGCTCCGCGTCCGTCAGCAGTCGCAGGACGAGGGCTTTGCCGACACCCTGCCCGCGGACATCGTCGCGGACGTAGATACTGTCTTCGGCCGTGAAGCGATATGCCGTGCGGTCGCGGATCTGCGCATAGTAGGCGTATCCGAGAACCCCGGTGGCGTCGGTCGAGACCAGCCATGGCCAACCACGGCGGCCGCCGGCCTCAAAACGTGCAGTCATCTCTTCGAGAGAGGGAGGCACCTCCTCGAATGTTCCTGTGCCGTTTAGCACGTGGTGAGCGTATATAGCCTGTATATCAGGAACGTCTGCACTGGTTGCGGGGCGGATATCCATACCGTTCGCGACTCCACAAACACTCTTTGTCCTTCACGAGTTTAGTGGCTCGGATGCCCCTTAGCCTAATAGCAATTAACGAAAAGCTTCCCTGCGGCTTGCTAATCAGCGTAAAAGCCGCGCGCGGTGCCCTGAATTGCACGAGGAATGAGACACGTGGACACATCTGAGGCCAGCCAGCGCGACCCGGAAATTACTCCAGGCACGATCAGCGGCTCTCATCCAGAGGTCGATGCGACGGAGATGCGGCTTCTGGCCGTTGCAGCCGTGGCCCGCCATCACGGCCTCGAACTGGACCGCGACGATTTCCACTTGGATGCTGGCGATACGGTGCCATCGCCGGCGTCGCTGGTGAAGTGGCTTCGTGACCAGGGCCTCGTGGCCAAGGCGAGCCGGCTTGTCTGGGGGCAGTTGCTTCGCCTGACGGAGGCAGCCGGTACAGGAACGGTCTCGCCGGTTGTGCTGCTGTTCACCGATGGTTCGGCCGGCGTGCTGGTGGCCTCCGATGCGGCGCGGAATATCGTCTGGATCCGTGATCCGCGCTCCCAGGGGCAAGACGCCGTGGCTGTCGACCGGCTTCGGCTGTCGCAGCTTTGGTCGGGCGAGGCGATCCTGGTGCGACGCTCGCGTAGCAGCCAAGCAGAGAACGAGAGCCCGTTCACCTTGATGTGGGTGATGCGGCTGCTGCTGCACCAGCGCAAGCTGATGAACGACATCGGGATTGCGTCTCTGACGCTGTCCATGCTGACGATCATCCCACCATTGCTCGTCATGTCGGTGATCGACCGAGTGGTTGGCCATCACAGCATGTCTACGTTGATCCTGCTCTCGCTTATTCTGGCCATCGCTGCGGTCTATGAAACATTGCTCGGTTATGCCCGGCGCGAGTTGATCCAGGTGGTATCGACGCGCGTCGATACTCGATTGAACCTGCATATCTTTGCACGTCTACTCTCGTTGCCGATCGATTATTTCGAGGTTAATCAGGCCGGCCAGACCGTCTTCCGCCTGATGCAGGTCTACCGAGTGCGCGAGTTCGTGACCGGGAAGCTAATGGGGACGTTCCTGGACACGATAACCCTCGTGTTTCTGCTGCCGTTCCTGTTCTGGATGAATGTGACACTGGCTTGGATGGTCGTTGTCGGGGCCGGCATGATCGCCGTCATCATCATGATTTTCCTGAAGCCTATCGGACGCCTGATGGGCCGGGTGCAGGCTGCGGAATCTGCGAAAAGCAGCGTGCTGGTCGAGAGCGTGCAGGGCATCCGGACGCTGAAGACCCTCGCTTTGGAACCACAGCGCAAGGCGGAGTGGGATAGCCGCGTGGCTACCGCCGGCGAGTTGCGGCTCGAAGTCGGGCGGCTGGCGAACTGGCCATCGACGCTGATCACTCCAATCGAGCTTTTCATCAACCGCGGCGTCCTGATGGTGGGTGCCTATCTTGCCCTCAGCGGCGATACCACCATCGGGGTCGGCGCTCTCGTCGCCTTCATGATGCTTGGCGGTCGGGTGACGCAACCGCTGGTCGGCTTGGCGCGATTGCTTGAAGATTTACCGAGGTGCGAGCCGCCGTGGGCGAGGTCGGTTCGGTCCTCAACAACCGGCCGGAGCAGCAAAGCGGATCGGGTCTGCGGCCTCAGTTCGAGGGTGCGGTCAGCTTCGAAGCGCTGACATTCACCTATCCTACGGGCAAGAACCCCGCGCTCGATCGGGTTAGCTTCTCGATTCCGGCCGGGACGATGCTCGGAGTGGTTGGGCGGTCCGGCTCCGGAAAGTCCACGCTGACGCGCCTCCTGCAAGGGATCAACCGCGACTACAGCGGCTTCTTGAAAATTGACGGCGCCGAATTGCGGGAAATCAACCTCGCGCATTTACGCCGTTCCTTCGGTGTCGTGTTGCAGGACAACTTTCTGTTCCGCGGGTCGGTACGCGACAACATCTCGGCTGGCCGGGCAGGGCTCACGATCGAGGACGTCGTGCGTGCAGCCCGCTTGGCTGGTGCGGAGGAGTTCATCGAGCGACTGCCACAGGGATACGACACCTGGATCGAGGAAGGCTCCTCCAACATCTCGGGTGGCCAGAAACAACGACTCGCGATCGCGCGTGCCTTGATCACCGATCCCAGGATCCTGATCTTGGACGAGGCGACCAGCGCGCTCGATCCCGAGAGCGAGGCTTTGGTGAATGCCAACCTCACGCGTATCGGGCGCGGCCGTACCATGGTCATCGTATCCCACCGCCTAGCGTCTCTGGTGGAATGCGACCAGATCCTGGTGATGGACAAAGGCAAGGTGATGGACGTGGCACCTCACAACACCCTGCTCGAACGGTGTGCGATCTACCGCGCGCTCTGGTTGCAGCAGAACCGCCACATGGATCCGGCGGGTGCCCGCGCCGCGCTGCTATCCCCGGTATCTGCCCAAGGTGATTGAACGGCGGTTGGCGAATTGAAGAGGGATATGGGCTCATGAGTATTACCACCACGAATGCCAAGCAGCTGACCCGCGGCCAAAACGCTCAGATGCCGGCTCTGCTGGAGTTCTATTCGCCATCCGCTGCCTTGCTCGAGACACGCGCCCAAGGCGCTGCGCGCGGGGTGATCTGGACCGTCGGCAGCATGTTCGTAGCGTGTACGCTCGCCGCAGCCTTGGTTCCGATCGACAAGGTCGTCACGTCGGCTGGCAAGGTCACGGCTGTCCAGAACACGATCGTCGTCCAGCCACTCGAAACCGCGATCGTACGTGAGATCGACGTTCAGGAAGGCCAGGTCGTCAAGAAGGGCCAGCTTCTTGCCAAGTTAGACCCGACGTTTACTACGTCGGACACCACGGCATCAGTGCAGACTGTCAACAGTCTGCGGGCGGAAGTGGAGCGCCGGCAAGACGAGCGGGCCGGTATCGACTACCATCCGGCAAGCAGCGACCCGGCTGTGCAAGTTCAGGCAGCGATATTTGCCCAGCGGAAGGCGGAACGCGAGTTCAAGATCGAGAACTACAAGCAGAAGATTGCTAGCCTGACGGCAACGTTGGCCAAGGCAGGTTCCGATATCCAAGCCTACAGCGAGCGTCTGCAGGTCGCCCAAACCGTCGAGGGCAAGCGGCGTGAATTGGCGCAACTCGGCTGGGGGAGTCAGTTGAACCAGTTGGCAGCGCAAGATACCCGCCTGGACCTGCAGCGTAATTTGACCGAGGCGCAACAGACGGCACGGTCGGCGGCGAACGATTTACAAGCAATGAAGGCCGAAGCGGCGGGCGATGACCAGAACTGGCAGTCGCAGAACGCCTCCGATTTAACGGACGCACAGCGCAAGCTTGATCAGGCCCAGGGCGATCTGACCAAGAACTCGATGCGGTCGAAGCTCGTGGAGATCCGTGCGGATCAGGACGCAACGGTCCTGACGGTGGCTCCCGTGTCAGTTGGGTCCGTGCTGCAGTCCGGGGACCAGTTCCTCAAGCTCGTTCCGCTTGATGCACCGCTCGAAGTAGACGGCACGATCTTGGGGAGCGAAGCAGGCTATGTCCGGGTTGGTGACCATGTGACTTTGAAATTCGACACGTTCCCGTTCACGCATTACGGCTCGGCCGACGGCACGGTCACTGTGGTGAGCCCCGACAGCTTCATGGGCCAGCAGTCCACCGATACCGTCACCCATGGCGTTGATACGAGCACCGCCGTGATCCCGGACCCCGGACAGGCCTACTATCGAGTCAAGATCTCGATCGACAAGGTCAACCTGCACGACACGCCGCGAGGGTTCCATGTGGCGCCAGGCATGCCGATCACGGCCGACATCATGGTCGGAAAACGCACCGTCCTGACCTACATCTTCAGCCGGGCGCTGCCGGTTGCAATGGACGGAATGCGCGAGCCGTGATCTGGCGGGCATACAAGGGGCAACCGGCGATCGAGAGGAGGCCGGCTTGAAGGCGATGTTCTCTCGGCTCGCAGGAGCCCTGCCGATCGGATCCAGGCTGCAGCGGGCAGAGCGCTCGTTGCAAGCCGGCGACCCGGCGAAGGCGTTCGCTCAGTTTGGCCGGGCTGCCAAGTCGGGCGACATCGAGGCCCAGTTTCGCGTCGGGCGCTGCTACATGGAGGCTACAGGCGTGCCGCCCTCCGCGTTGGAGGCGGCAGTGTGGTTCCAGCGTGCGGCGTCGGCCGGCCATGGCGACGCCCAAGCGCGCCTTGCCGCGCTGTGCCTCCACGGCCTCGTCCGCGGTAAGCAGGGCGGACGTTCGGCTGCCTTGTTCGAGGCCGGCAACGTTGCGGGGCCGGACTATCCTTCGGCCCTGGAATGGGCCCGCAAGGCGTCCGACTCCGGCTCGGCCGAAGGCAAGGCGGTCCTTGCGACGATCCTGACATCCGGCCCGGAAGACATGCGGGATGCGGTAGAAGCCGAATTTCGCTACCGGGAAGCGGCTGCCTTGGGCAGTGCTCAGGGCAAACTCGGCCTCGCGTTGATGCTGGTCCGCGGAGAGCCGACCCAAGCCGAGCGGGAAGAAGCGGCCAAGTTGATGGCGGAAGCCGCTGCGACCGGGCTCCCGATGGCGCGATACCTGCTCGGCGTGATGTACGATTTTGCCCTGGGACTGGAGCGGGATCAGGCGCGCGCCTCCGTCCTGTATGGCCAGGCTGCCGAGGCCGGCGTTCGCCCGGGGCAGGCGCGCTATGGGCTGGCCTTGATGGAAGGGCGCGGGATCAAGCAGGATCGCGTGACTGGCGAGACCTGGCTCCGCCGCGCGGCGCTGGCCGGGGACGCCGAGGCCGCAGCCTTGGTTGGCGACCTCTATGCCAAGGGCGGTGAATTGCCGCCGAACTATGCCGAGGCTTCGATGTGGTTTAGCCGCGCCGCCGAGCAGGGCCATGCCGCTGCAGCGCGGGCACTAGGATTGCTGCACCTGACCGGTGCCGGCGTCGCGCGCGATCCAGAGGAGGCAGCCCGCTGGTTCCGCCGCGCGGGCGAGGCGGGTGACAAAGCGTCGCAATCCGACCTCGCCAATCTGCTGCTGCAGCGTGGCGGCAACGAGGACGACCGGATCCGCACGCGCGAGTGGTTCGAGCAGGCCGCCGACAGCGGTGACCTGGTTGCGGCGTTCAACTTCGGCGTCTGCCTTGCAGAGGGCGTAGGCATCGAGCGAGACGAACGCCGGGCTGCTCTTTGGTTGCGAAAGGCGGCCGAGGGCATCGTCACGGCGCAATATTGGTATGGCCGGATGCTGGCGGATGGGCGCGGCGTCGATCGCGACGAGGTAGGCGGGCGGGAATGGATCGCCCGTGCCGCCGATGCCGGATTACTGGAAGCCCGCGTTGCCCTGGCCGAGATGCTGGTGAACGGGCGCGGCGGCGCACGGGACCACCATGCCGCCTTGGCCCTGTTCAGCAAGGCCGCCGACGAGGGCCATGTCGGCGCCATGTTTGCAACCGGCGCCCTGTATGGTGGCGGCCACGATGTCGAACCGAACCGGCCGCTGGCCCAGCAATGGTTCCTTAAGGCAGCGGAGCGCGGGCATGGTTTCGCGCAGATGATGCTCGGTCGCTACTTGGCGCGCAGCCTGGCTGGTGAGCAGAACTTACGCCAAGCGCGCTTCTGGTTCGAGCAAGCGTTGGCCCAGAACGTGAAGGATGTCGAGGGCGACCTCGCCGCGTTAACCGCTTACGAGACTGCACAAACGCAGTCCGCATCCGCCGCCGACTGAACATTCTGCCGGACGCTGCTAACCGGGGTGCCGTCCCGCATCGTCGCTTGCCCCCCACCCGAACCGCCGACGACATGTGGTTCGACCTTGCCACGGATGCGGTCAACCGAGGGCGAGACGCGCACGACCCGGCAGAGTCGCGGCGCTGGCTGGAGCGGGCCAGGAGAATTGTGCCGAACGACGACGTCATCGGCCTAAGTCTCGCGCTGGCCTGCTTGAATGGGGGCGACTTTGCGGCAGCGAGAGACCTGCTTGCGCCTATCGCCGCCCGGTGGGACCTTTTCGAGGCTTGGGTGGGCCTTGCTGCCGCTGCTGTCCAGGCACGGGACTGGCCCGCGGCCGTCCTGGCGTTGCAGCCCGCGTTGTCGCGGCACGCGATCAAGCCGGACGCGTACGATCTTGCCGCCCTGGTCGCCAAGGCGGCGGGTTGGCCCGGCTGGTGTGCGACCGACGCCTCTGGCCGGCTACAGGCCGACGGACCGGCCGACCTGTTCCTGGACGGGGTCCGGATCCCGTCACGCTGGACCGCAAACGGGGTCCGAGTTCCTGCGGGCAGAAGCCTTGTCGTGACCCGGGACGGCGTGGCGCTGCTCGGTAGCCCGATCGACTTGCAGGCGTTGAACGCCGTCGAGGGGTTTGTCGCAGGTACGGCGGACGGGGGGCTTTCAGGCTGGGCATGGCATCCCAACAATCCGGAACGCGCCCCGGTTATCGAGCTTCGCTTTGCGGACGGCAGCCAAAGCCGGATCGTAGCCAAGCTGCCCCTCGAAGTGGCGGAACCTGGCCGGCCACTGATGCGTGCCCGGCGTTTCGTCGTGGCGCGGGTAGCAATCCCCCCAGGTCCGGTCGAAGTGCTATCGGGTCGGCAGCTCTGGGGCAGCCCGATCGACCCCGGTTTGGAACGTCGCTCCGCCGCTGGGCTGGAGGCGAGCTTCACACCCGTTTGGGCTGATGTCGTTGGGCCAACGCCCTCCAGCGGGCCGCTTCGCCGCGGGGCCGATGTCGTGGTACCGGTCTATCGCGGCTTGCGCACCGTCATGGCCTGTCTCGACTCGGTTTTGCCGACTTTGCCGGATGGTAGCCGGCTGCATGTCGTGGACGACGGCGGCGTCGATGCCGAACTTGGGCACGCTTTGGACAGTTTGGCGGTCATAGGGAGCATCGTGCTGCATCGGCTGCCCACGAATCGCGGATTCCCGTCCGCTGCCAATACCGGGCTGCGGGCGGCCGCCGGGCGGGACGTGGTGCTGCTGAACAGCGACACGGTCGTGCCCCCTGGCTGGCTGCAGCATTTGGCGGAAACGGCTTACAGCGCGCCTGAGATCGGCAGCGTGTGCCCGCTTTCGAACGACGCCACTATCCTGAGCTACCCTAATCGCAATTCACCCAACCCGATGCGCGACCCGGTGGCGCTTTCGGCACTCGCCCGGCGCGCCAACGGCCTTGCGACGGTCGACATCCCCGTTGCGGTTGGGTTCTGCATGTATATCCGGCGCGACTGCCTCGACGCCGTGGGCTTGCTCCGCGAAGATCTTTGGGCCCAGGGGTATGGTGAGGAAAACGACTGGTGCCTGCGGGCCCGTCATCTCGGCTGGCGGCATGTCGCAGCGCCGGGCTGCTTCGTGGCGCACGAGGGGGGCGCCTCGTTCGGCCCGGCCCGGCGCCATTTGCTGGCCCGCAACGGCGCGCAACTCGAGCGGCTGCACCCCGGCTACGGCGCCATGGTTGCGGCCTGGATCGACAGCGACCCGCTAGGCCCGGCCCGGCGGCGAATGGATGCAATCCGCTGGCGGGAGGGCCGCCAACAATCGGCCGTCGTGCTGGTGACCCATGCCGCTGGCGGCGGGGTGGACCGCGTCGTCCGGGAGCGGGTGCGTGCGCTGCATGCCGCCTCGGTCCGGCCGATCGTGATCCGGCCCGATGGCGATGCCGCCGTGGTCGGCGATGGCGACACACCGAACCTGCGCTATCGTCTGCCGCACGAGTGGGACGGGCTATTGCGGCTGCTTCGGACGGATCGGGTCGCGCTGGTCGAATTGCACCATACACTCGGGCATAGCCCCGAACTGCTCCGTCTGCCGGAGCGCTTGGGGGTCCCATACGAGGTGTTCGTGCACGACTATGCCAGCTTCTGCGCCCGTATCGCCTTGGTGCCGGAGCACAGTTACTGCGGTGAGCCACCGATCGCCGGATGTGAAGCCTGCGTCGCCGATCATGGCAGCAATCTCGAGGAGGACATCGGCCCGGTAGCCCTGGTCGCGCGATCCACGCTGTTGCTTGCCGGTGCGCGGCGGGTGGTGTCTCCCGCTTTCGACGTGGCGACACGAATACGGCGGCATTTCCCGGCAGTGCTGCCGGCTGTGACGCCCTGGGAGGAGGACAACACCGTCCCCGTGCCGCCACCCACCCGCCGGCCGATTCGCCACGTCTGCGTCATCGGCGGCATCGGCGTGGAAAAGGGCTACGAGGTTCTGCTCGGATGCGTCCGCGACGCTGCGGCGCGGTCCTTGCCACTCCGCTTTACCGTTGCGGGCTATACGGCTGACGACGAGCGCATGCTCGCCGCGGGGCCTGTGTTCATCACCGGCCAATATCGGGAGGACGATGGGGAGTCGCTGATCCGGGAGCAGGACGCCGACATCGCCCTGATCCCATCGGTATGGCCGGAAACCTGGTGTTTCACCTTGGGTCTGGCCTGGCGTGCGGGCCTTCGGGCCGCCGTATTCGACCTGGGAGCGCCGGCCGAGCGCGTCCGCAGAACGGGCTGGGGTGACGTCTTGCCCCTGGGGATGCCACCCGCTGCCCTGAACACCTGGCTGCTGCGGCCCTACGCATAACCACGTACTGAGCGGCTGGCCTGCAAGAACTGGATCGACCCCATCGCCATCGCGGCAAAATCCTGCCATCTGACGCAACCGACCCCACAAGCCCATGAGCGCCCGCATGTCCGACGCCGCTTCTCCTCCGCAGTTGATCCAAGAGCTGAAGGTGTCCGCTCACCTGATGCAATTGGAGGCCGGCATCTACTGCGTATATCACAGCCCCGGCTCGGCCCCTCCTGATCCGGTCACCGGATTGCCCGGTGCGCGCGTGTCACTGCCGCCGAACCAGGGAAGGGGCCACGTCGTCATCACCGGCTTCAGCGAAGACGGTTGGCTGGGAGCCCTCGACTCGGCGGCGCTGATCCGGGTCGCTCAGGGCCCAGCCCAAGTGCTGATGACGATTTACCAGGCCAATGGCAGTGACCACGAACCGCCGCGCCTGCAGGTGACGAAGCTGGCTGCGGGCGTTTCAGCCCCTCTGCAGCCGTTGACCCAGTCTGCAGACCCAGAGCTTCCAACCGCTGTCACCCAGACCGACAGCGAGGTCGCTGCCCGGTCGGAGATCGCGGCCCACCTCCAGATCCGCGGCGACGTGTTGGGCCGGCTTGGCGAATGGATTGGCGATCGCGGTAGCCAGCGCTGGGTGGAGGGGTTCTCTGTTTCGCCGCGCCACGAGGCGGTAGTTCCGTCGGAAATCGAGTATCAGGCCGTGTTGGGCCGGGGCTGGCTGTCACCTTGGGCCGAGGGTGGGCAGTATTGCGGTAGCCGTGGCATGGCGCTGCCGATCCTGGGCTTGCGCGTGCGCCTGCGCGGCAAGGCCGCCGAGACCCATACGGTCGAGGTGAGCGCGACCTTCACGGATGGCACAGCGATCGGCCCGGTTGGGCCCGGCGATGCCTGTGACGCAGCCAGCCTTGCACCGCTCGAGGCGTTTTGCATCAGCGTGGTGCCGCTCGGCGAGCAGCGCGCCGTATCCAGTGCGGCCGCAAGCACCGAGCCACTAGGCGACGACAACCTGCCTGCTGATCCAGACGGCAAACGGGGCAAGGGTAAGGGGCGTGTCGCGGCCGAGAAACCCTCGTCTGGTAAGTCGTCAAAGGGGCGTCGCAGCTAGCGTCCCTTGCGTTCAAGGCGGGTCCGGAAGAACCTTGGATCCTTGCATTAGGCGACCAGTCGTTCGTGCCGTGTGATCCCGTCCGTCCGTCCGCCAAGTCCAGGAACAAAGCCCGCCTGCATTCGACATGAAGTATTTATTCGTCCACCAGAACTTCCCTGGGCAGTTCCTACACTTGGTGCGTCATTTGCTCGCGCAGCATGAACACGACGTGGTTTTCATCTGCGAGCCGAATTCCAATTCGATGCCGGGTGTTCGCCGGATCACCTACAAGCCGCCAGTTCGTCCCGGTCCGTCCACTCATTCCGACGCACGGGACTTCTCGCACGCGATGGCCCGAGCCGAGGCCGTTGCCAAGGCGGCGAACCAGGTCAAGGCGCTAGGCTTCCAGCCCGACATCATCATCGGCCACCATGGCTGGGGGGAACTGCTCAACCTGCCGGACGTGTGGCCAGACGTTCCCTTGCTCGGCTATCACGAATTCTATTACCACCTGCAAGGGTTGGACGTCGGCTTCGACCCGGAGTTCAGGATTGGTGCCAACAGCTACTCCGCGATCCGAGCCAAGAATGCTGTCAATCTGATTGCGCTGACCAATCCTGGGACCGGGCAGACGCCCACCCGGTTTCAACTTGACACCTATCCGGAGTGGTCTCGTCACAACATCCACCTCCTGCGGGAGGGAGTGAACCTGAAGAAATGCGCCCCGCTGGACGAGAGGCGGACGGACACGACCGTCGGCGGCGTTTTGATTCGCGCGAACGAACACCTGATCACCTACGTCGCGCGCGATCTGGAGCCTTATCGCGGCTTCCACGTGATGCTGCGCGCATTGCCCGCCGTGCTACGCACTAACAAGAACGCCCGCGCCATCATCGTAGGCGGTGACGATGTGAGTTATGGCTCCCGGCTGCCCGACCGAACCTGGCGTGAGCACATGCTGGCCGAAGTTGGCTCCACGCTCGACACCAGCCGCGTGCACTTCCCAGGGAAGCTCGACTACGACTCTTACATCCGCCTGCTGCAGCGTTCGGATGCGCATGTCTACTTGACCTACCCCTTTGTCGCCTCCTGGTCGCTGCGGGAGGCCTTGGCGATAGGCTGTGCCATCGTTGGGAGCGATACGCCTCCGGTGCGGGAGTTCGTCACCCATGGGAAGACGGGGTTGCTGAGCCCGTTTTTCGATCCCGGCGCCTTGGCCGACCGGATAGGAGAGACCTTGGAGGGCGGCCAGGCTGTGGAGGAGCGGCGCGCGAATGCCCGTCACTGGGCGGAGCAGCATCTCGATATGGGCGACTATATCCGCAATTACGAGACGCTCATTGCCAGCCTCACCGGTCAGCCGGTCGCGAGGAAGCGCGAGCCAAACCTAGCGCGCGGAACCGAGCCGGTGCCGACCTGACCGGACCTGGTAGGAGCTGATCCGATGGAACTCGCAAGGCTACTATTCCCCGTGCCGCCGGGCGATACCATTTCCCGCTCATGACCGACTACCTTGCCCGCCTCAATCCCGAACAACGTGCCGCCGTCGAGACGGTAGATGGACCGTTGCTGGTGCTGGCCGGCGCCGGCACCGGCAAGACGCGCGTGCTGACCACCCGGTTCGCCCACATCCTGCTGACACGCCGGGCCTTCCCGAACCAGGTCCTGGCCGTCACCTTCACCAACAAGGCCGCGCGGGAGATGCGGGAGCGTGTGGGCGCCATCCTGGGCCAGCCCGCCGAGGGGCTATGGCTGGGCACGTTTCACGCACTGTGCGCGCGGATGCTGCGGCGGCACGCGCAACTGGTCGGATTGCAGTCCAACTTCACCATTCTGGACTCGGACGACCAACTGCGCCTGCTGAAACAGGTGATGGAGGCGGGGCGGATCGATCCGAAGCGCTGGGCCCCACAAGCGCTGATGGCCGTGATCCAACGTTGGAAGGACCGCGGCCTGACGCCCGCGCGCGTCACACCCTCGGAAGATACCGACTTTGCCGGCGGCGAGGCGAAGCGACTGTATGCCGCGTATCAGGCGCGGCTGACCGCGCTAAACACGGCCGATTTCGGCGATCTGCTGCTGCACGTGACCGAGATCCTACGGGGGCATCCGGAGGTGCTGATGCAGTATCATCGCATGTTCCGCTACATCCTGGTGGACGAGTATCAGGACACCAACTTGGTACAATACATGTGGTTGCGCCTCCTGGCGCAGGAGCACAAGAACATTTGCTGCGTGGGCGACGACGACCAGTCGATCTATTCTTGGCGAGGTGCCGAAGTCGAGAACATCCTGCGCTTCGAGAAGGATTTCCCGGGCGCGCAAATTGTCCGTTTGGAAAGCAACTACCGCTCGACCGCGCCGATCCTGGGCGCTGCTTCGGGGCTGATCGCGCATAACGAGGGCCGGCTCGGCAAGACGCTGCGCTCCGGCCGCAACGACTCGGCTGGTGACCCGGTCAGTGTGGTGAGCCTGTGGGACTCGCAGGAGGAGGCGCGCATGGTCGGCGACAAGGCGGAGGCACTGCGTCGCGACGGCCACCCGCTGAACGAGATCGCCATCCTGGTCCGTACCAGCGCGCAGACCCGTTCGTTCGAGGAGCGCATGCTCACACTGGGACTGCCCTACCGCGTGGTCGGCGGTTTGCGGTTCTACGAGCGGCAGGAGATCCGCGACGCTGTCGCCTATATGCGCGTGCTGCAATCCCCGGCGGACGATCTGGGGTTCGAGCGCATCATCAACCTGCCCCGCCGCGGCGTGGGGGACGTCGCGTTGCGTGCCATGCACTTGGTAGCCCGGGAGCACCATGTGTCGCTCTACGAGGCTGCCGACCGAGTGACGCGGGATGGCACGCTGAAGGGCAAGGCCTGCCAGTCCGTACGCACGCTGCTGACCGGCTTCGGCCAATGGCGCAAGCTGCTGGAGCAGGAGGGCCACGTGATCGCAATCGCGGTTATGCTGGACGAGAGCGGCTATACTGAGATGTGGAAGCAGGACAAATCACCTGAAGCGCCCGGCCGGCTGGAGAATTTGAAGGAGCTGATGCAGGCGCTGAAGGAGTTCGAAACGCTGTCCGGCTTCCTCGACCACGTCAGCCTGGTCATGGAAAACGAGCAGCAGGGCGACACCGACCGGCTGTCGATGATGACCCTGCACGGCGCCAAGGGGCTGGAGTTCGACACGGTGTTCCTGCCGGGTTGGGAGGAGGGGCTGTTCCCGTCGCAACGCTCGATGGACGAGAACGGCAACAAGGGGCTGGAGGAGGAGCGCCGGCTCGCCTATGTCGGTATTACCCGCGCCCGGCGTCGCGCAATCATCAGCCACGCTGCAAACCGGCTGCTGTATGCGAACTGGCAGAGTTCGATCCCGTCCCGGTTCATCGACGAGCTGCCGGAGGAGCATATCCAGCGTGTCGGCTCTGCCGCGATGGCACGCGAGCAGCGGCTGACGGCGCCAACTGTGTTCACCGGGCAGTTCCCGCTCGCCGCCCGCCGCCCCCGCGTGACGGAGGTTTGGGAGCAGCCGGCGCGGCCCAAGCGGGAGGGCCAACTGGCCGTCGGCACGCGGGTGTTCCACCAGAAATTCGGCTACGGCATCGTCAATGCGGTGAGCGACGACCGGCTGGACGTGCAGTTCGAGAAGGCCGGCGACAAACGCGTGCTGGACCGTTTCGTGGAGAAGGCATGACTCCTCAAGCCTGTCGTCATGCTAGTGGTAGGAACACGTCCGTGGTGGTCTCATTCTCCGGCACGTCAGGCAACAGCGTTACGCGCTGAACGAAAAGCGGGAATCTGCCGATTGTCTCGCCGCTGCCCGGCAACCAGTCGTGGTGCAGGAACAGAAGCCCGGACCGGAGCGCGTGGCTCGGCCCCACGACCCGGAGTGTTGCGCACCGGCAGGCCGGGATCAGCCCGGCGACGACGCCTGCACCGTTCGGCGCGACTGGACGGTCGGTCCCGGCGCAGAGATCCATGCGGTAATCTGCGGGCGGCGTGGTGTCGGGATTGCCGTGCAGAATATTGAATGTGGCGCTCACCGTCGGTGGCAATCCGGCTTGCTTGCGCCACGCGATGAAGCGCTGCACCGAGAGTCCGATCGAGGCCGGGTCGCCGCGATGCTCGAACACGGTCACTCGCGTGGCCGGAAACTCGACGATCGAAACGTCACGCTCGCTAAACCCCACGTTGACGGGCTCCCTATTCAGAACACGTACGCTGCTCATCTGACTGCTCGCTCAACCCGTGGTGTGGCTTGGGCCTTTCCACCAGCCTGCCACACGCGCATATCGCCGGGTATGATCCGTCGCACCCTACTGGCCGTCGCACTCCTACTTCCCGTATGGGCCCATGCGCAGCCGGCGCTGACCGCGCGCGACCAGGCGGATATCGCGCGGGTGGAGGCCTATCTCAATTCCATTCACACGCTGAAGGCGCGGTTTCAGCAGATCGCGCCCAACGGCTCGCTCAGCGGCGGCACAGCCTGGCTAGAACGGCCGGGGCGCATGCGCTTCGAATATGATCCGCCAGCGCCGTTCTTGCTCGTGGCGGGACATGGCCTGCTGGTGTTCCACGATTCGCAACTGGGGCAGACGACCAACATCCCGCTGGACCGGACGCCGCTCGGCCTGCTTCTGCGCGACAACCTGAAGCTGTCCGGCGACATCACCGTGACGCAAATCATGCGCTATCCCGGGCAGCTGCAATTGACCATGCTGCGCACCGCGAGCCCGGCGGATGGAACGATCACCCTGATCTTCGCCGACACCCCGCTGGCCCTGCGGTCATGGACGGTCGTGGACGCACAACGGCAGGAAACGCGCGTCAGCCTGTTCGACGTACAGCTCGGGGGAACCTTCGATCAATCCTTGTTCACCTTCATCGACCCGAAGTTTTTCGGCAACAACTCGCAATAGCAGCAGATCGCGTCGGATTTGACTTCAAAACGTCGCAGTTATTGACCATTATGGAGTGATGAAACCGCTCGTCGGAATTTCTTGCTGCACGAAGTTGTTTGGCACGTTCGGGATGCCGAACCACGCTGCCTCCGATACCTACGTCCGCGCTACGGAACAGGTGGTCCAGGCGGTCCCCGTGCTGCTCCCGGCCAGCCGCGGTGCCTGCGATATCCCAACGTTGCTGGCCCGGTTGGACGGGATCATCCTCACTGGCAGCCGTTCAAACGTCCAGCCAAGCCTGTATGACGGCCCGCCGCACGCGGAGGGCACTCCTGAGGATCCGGCGCGTGACGATGTGACCTTGCCGCTGATCCGCGCCGCCATCCGAAATGGCACGCCTCTCCTGGCAATCTGCCGCGGTATGCAGGAGCTGAACGTCGCGCTAGGCGGCTCGCTGCACCAACGCCTACAGGATCTACCCGGGCGGATGGACCATTCCACACCGATGCAGGCGAATGGCCGTGTTAGAACCGGCAAAGCCCATGCGATCGCGGTTGTGCCCGGCAGTTGGCTTCACCGGGTGGCCGGAGCGACAACGATCGCCATCAACTCGCTGCACAACCAGGGCATGGATCGCTTGGCGCCCGGTTTAATTGCGGAGGGAACTGCGCCGGACGGCACGGTCGAAGCGGTTCGCGTCGTGACAGCGCCCGGTTTTGCTGTCGGGGTGCAGTGGCATCCTGAGTACGACTGGATGACGGATACGGTATCCCGCGCCATCCTGGCATCTTTTGGCGAGGCCGTGCGGGCGCATGCCGGAGCGTCGATGGGGGCGATCGGAGCCGCCGCGGACTGAGCCGGGTGGCAGATCGGACCGGTCAACGCTACTGTCGTCCGGTTAACCACAGGGTTGTTCTGCATGGCCGATACCGTCATCCCGCCACCCCCGCAAGTCATCGTTCCAGTGGCTGGCGGCGGGTCATTTCCCGTTCGCCGGGTGTTCTGCGTCGGTCGAAACTACGCCGAGCACGCTCGCGAGATGGGGCATGACCCAGACAGGGAGGCACCGTTCTTCTTTACCAAGCCAGCCGACTCACTGGTGACCGACGGGGCGGACATGCCGTATCCGCCGATGACGTCCGACCTGCACCACGAGATGGAGCAGGTCGTCGCCATCGGCACCGGTGGAGCTGATATCGCGGAAGCCGAAGCGATGAAGCACGTTTGGGGCTATGCCGTTGGGCTCGATATGACCCGGCGAGATCTGCAGGGCGAGGCCAAGAAGCTCGGCCGCCCGTGGGACATGGGGAAGGGGTTCGATCACTCCGCCCCGATTGGCACCATGGTGCCGGCAGCGGGTGTAGACCCCGGCAGGGGCAAGATCGAACTGAAGGTCAACGGAGAAGTCCGGCAGACCTCCGACTTGAGCAAGCTGATCTGGAGCGTGCCCGAGGTGATCGCCTACCTGTCCAAGCTGGTTCGGCTGGAGCCGGGAGATCTAATCTTCACAGGCACTCCAGAGGGAGTGGCTGCCGTGAACCGTGGCGATGTCTTGGAAGGTTTCGTCGAGGGTGTCGGGTCGGTGCGCACGAAGATCGTCTGACCCAGTCGGTGCCGACCGCTTGTCACCGACCCTCTCCCGCAAGCGGGAGAGGGAACGTGGGCTAGCGGTAGTAGCCGGGGTAGCCGTAATAGGCCGGCGGAGGCGCGTAAACCACCGGCGGCGGGGCATAGTACACCGGCGGCGGAGCATAGTAGGGACGCGCGTAGGCACCCGACAACGCCGCGCCAACACCAAGGCCTACGACCGCGCCAGCGATGGCTGGGCCGACACCGAAGCCACCGCGGTAGTAACCGCGACGCCAATACGCGTCCGCCGGTGAGGCTGCGAGTAGGCCAACCGCTACCGGGACAGCAACAAGAAGGCCGAATTTCGGGCTCATGCTGAACTCCTGACTGACTGGCGGAGGACGGGGCGCCCACCGCGCATGTCATTGGATATACGTGGAAGTCGTGGCAAATTTGCGGCGGCGATTGCTTGGCGGGATCACGACTTCGCGCTTACCGGCGGGTCACTCCCTTAGTGGCCGCCGAGATATGACGCGATCACGGCCGGGTCGTTGGCGAGCTGAGCCGCCGGACCCTCCAGCACGATCCGCCCTGTCTCCAGCACGTAGGCGTAATCCGCGACGTCCAAGGCTGCCGACGCGTTCTGCTCGACGAGCAGAATCGTGACACCCTCACGCCTTAGATCGCTGATCGCGGTGAAGATCTCTTCTACGAACAGCGGGGCCAGGCCCATCGACGGTTCGTCCATGAGCAGCAGCTGCGGGGCGCCCATCAGGGCTCGACCAAACGCCAGCATCTGCTGCTCGCCGCCTGACATCGAGCCGGCAAGTTGGCCCAACCGCTCCCGCAGGCGCGGAAAGCGGGTCAGCACCGCGTCGCGTCGGCGGACGAGCTCAGAGCGGTCGGACAGCGTATAGGCGCCGAGTTGCAGATTATCCGACACGGTCAGCTCGCCGAACACCTGTCGCCCCTCCGGCACCTGACGCAGCCCGGCGGCCGCGATGCGGAAGGCGCGGTGGCCTGCAATGTCGGCGCCGTCGAACAGCACCCGTCCGGAGCGGGGGCGCAGCAGGCCAGAGAGCGCGCGCATAACCGTCGTCTTGCCCGCGCCATTCGCACCGATCAGGCTGACGACCTTGCCCGGCTCCACCACGAGGTTGATGCCCTTGACTGCGACCGTGCGGCCATAAGCGACGACAAGATCCTCGACACGCAGCCCTTTCACGCGCCGCGCACCCCTGTCGTGGCGCCGGCTGCAAGCTTGGCGGCGACCTTGTGGCCGAGATAGGCCTCGATTACCGCCGGATCCTGCCGCACGGCCGCAGGGGCGCCGCCGAAGATACGGCGTCCGAAGCTGAGCACCGTCACGTCGTCCGAGATGCCCATCACGAAACCCATGTCGTGCTCGACCAGCAGCACGGTGGTGCCCGCCGCGCGGATGGTGCGGACGAGGGCGGCGAGCGCCGTAGTTTCGGATGGGTTCAGCCCGGCGGCGGGCTCGTCCAGCAGCAGTAGGCGCGGACGGCCGGCCATGGCCCGCGCGATCTCCAATCGGCGCGCGTCGCCATAGGACAGCGCGGCGGCCCGCACGCCAGCGGCGTCGCTGAGCCCGACCAAAGTGAGGGCGGCTTCGGCCTGGACCACGGCGGCGCGTTCCTGGCGGCGGAAGCGGGGCAGGCGGGCGATCACTTCGGGCAGGGTGGCGCGAGCGGCTGGATGCAGGCCGGTGAGCACGTTCTCGAGCACCGTCATGCCGCCGAACACGCGAATGTTCTGGAAGGTGCGCGCCACGCCCAAGGCGGCCCGGCGATGCGCGGGCAGGTGGGTCACATCCTGGCCCTCCAGCACGATGCGGCCCGAGGTTGGGGGCAGCAGGCCCGAGACCAGGTTGAACAGCGTGGTCTTGCCCGCGCCATTGGGGCCGATCACCGCGTGGATGCCGCTTTGCGCCACAGCCATGTCCACGTTGTCCACGGCGAGGAGCCCCGAAAAGCGCCGGGTCAGCCCCGTGATCTCCAGCAGCATGGTCACGCAGCCCGGCGCCGCAACCGCCAAGGCAGGAGCCCGCCGGGAAGGAACAACACTGCCACGACGATGATCACGCCGTTTAGTACCAGGCGCAGGTCCGACAAGCCGCGCAGCAGTTCGGGCAGTAGGGTCAGGATGACGGCGCCCAGCACCGGGCCGAGTGGCGTCGCGATGCCGCCCAACAGCGCGTAAGACAAGATCGTGACGGCCGGTTCGAAGCCATACTCGGTTGGGCCGATGAAGGACGATACGTGCGCGTTCAGGCAGCCAGCCAGGCCCGCGAGTGCCGCAGAGGCGATCAGCGCGCCCATTTTGTAGCGCAACAGGTTGACGCCCATGACGGCGGCGGCGGTTTCGTCCTCGCGCATGGCTTCCATCGCGCGGCCGATACCGCTGCGGCCGACCAGCCAGAAAGCGACGATCGCGGCCACCAGAAGGCCGTAGATCATGGTGTCATCGGCCTGTTCGGGGATGCCGGACAGGCCCAAGGCGCCGCCGAACACGTCGACGTTGATGTAGACGGCGCGCAGGACTTCACCAAGACCGATGGTGGCGATGGCGAGGTAGACTCCCGAGAGGCGGAGCGTGGGCACACCAATGGCGAGTGCGAACAGCACCGGCGCGACGACGGACAGTGGCAAGACCGCCCAGAATGGCCAGCCGAGCGACATCGTCATCAGCGCAGAGGAATAGGCGCCCAAGCCCATGAAGGCGGCTTGGCCTAGCGAGAGTTGCCCTACCGCCAACACGACGTACATGGAAAGCGCTAACAAACCGTTCACGCCAAGTGCGTGAACCAGGTTGCCATAGGTCCACAAGAAGTCGTCGAGCCAGGGCGGGATGGTCACGACAGGATCCTATGCACGCCGGGTCACCGCGCGGCCGAATAGGCCGGATGGCCTGGTCCACAGCACCACGACGAGAAGGAGGAAGGCGACCGCCTCCTTCAAGTTGGAGTCGATATAGCCGGCAGTCAGCACCTCGACCAAACCGAGCAGCATGCCGCCCACGACCGCGCCGCGGATGTCCCCCAGGCCGCCGATGATCACGACGACGAAGCCGCGCAGCATCATCTCCTCGCCCATGTAGGGGTCGATGGCGTTGCGCTGCAGGCCGATCAGCACGCCGCCGGCACCGGCCAAGCAGCCGGACAGGAACGAGACGATGGCCGAGGCACGCGCCGTGTCGATGCCCATCAACTCGGCGGCGTCGGGCCGGTCGGCCATGGCGCGGATCGCAAGGCCGAGTTTGGTGCCTCGCAAGAGCCAAAACAGCGCCACGATCAGCACGATGACGGCGCCCAGGATAAGCAACTGCGCCTCCGTCACCCGCACCGGGCCGAACTGCAGCGCGTCGCCGTTGATCACGTCCGGCGGCAGGCGGCGGATGTCGGAGCCGAGCCAGGCGGTCAGGGCAGAGTACAGCGCGAGCACCGCGCCCAGGGTCACCATCAAGGAGGCGAGTTCAGGGGCTCGGGCGGTCCGAAGCCGGGTGAGCAGCAGCCAGTCCAGGGCGACCGCGATCAATCCGGCGGCGATGGCGGCGAGGACGAGCGCTGGCCAGATCCCCAGCCCCAGGGACCGCACGAGCCATAATGCGATCAGGGCGCCGGCAGAGAAATAGAAGCCGTAGGTAAGATTGATGACCTTAAGTACGCCGAACATCAGCGTGAAGCCGAGTGCGAATAGGGCGTAGGTGGCGCCTAGCAGGACGCCGTTGACGAGTTGTTGGGCTAACATCTTCTGTTAAGTGGCTAAGCCGAACCGATGGCCAGCCCTCACCCCGGCCCTCTCCCTCGAGGGGAGAGGGAGACGACTCGATTTCGGCATCACGGAGCGATGGTGAACTTGCCGTTCTGCATCACCAGCACGACGACGCCCTCCGTTGATGCCGGGTCGCGGCCCGAGGTGAACGAGAACGGGCCCATCACGCCGTCGAACTTGGTTTGCATCAAGGCGTCCCGCAGTTTCGCCGGGTCGGCAGCACCAGCGCGGTCGATCGCGGCGGCCATGATCTTCAGCGCGTCGTAGGCCTGAGCCGCAAATTGGTCCGGATCATGGCCGTTCGCCTTGCGGAAATCGGCCACGAACTTGTCGTTGGCCGGCGTGTCCTTGCCCACGAACCAGGGGCTTCCGACGAGCAGGCCGTCCGCCGCCTTGCCGGCGATCTCTCCCAGTTTGGGTGAGTTGCTGCCATTGCCGCCGAGGAACAGCGTCTCCGGCCCGAAGCCGAGCTGCCTGGCTGCGAGCAGGACGCCCGAGACGGGCTCGACCAGGGCGGAGATGCCGATCGCGTCCGGCTTCAGGTCCTTGATCTTGGTCAGCTGCGCCGAGAAGTCACTGTCTTTGCTGCCGAAACTCTCGATGTCGACGATCTTCAGCCCGACCTTCTCCGCGGCGGCCTTCATCACGTCGAACCCAGACTTGGAGAACGCGTCGTCGTTTGCATACATCAATGCAATGGTCTTGACGCCGCGGCTCTGGGCCTTTTTCAGCGTCACGGGAATGACGTCGCTCTCGGGCAGTGAGGTCCGGAACACGTAGTCGCCTATGGCGGTGATGCCGTTGGCGGTGGTCGATGTGCCCAGGATCGGGATGTGCCGTTCCTGCGCGACCGGCCCAACAGCGAACATCTCGTTCGACAGCGTCGGGCCGATGATCGCCACCACCTTGTCGCGGCCGATCAGCTTGCGCGCGGCATTGATCGCCTGGTCCTTGTTGGCGGCGCTGTCCTCGACGATGAGGTTGATCTTGCGCCCACCCAGCACGCCGGTCGCGTTCACCTCGGCCAGGGCCAACTCCAAACCGGCCTTGATCGCGGTACCATAGGCGGCGTTTGGACCGGACAGGATCTCGATCGAGCCGAGCTGCACAGGCTCCTGCGCACGGGCGATGCCCGCCGTCAGGAGCAAGCCTGCCAAGGCGGCGCTGAGGTGCCGACGCAACATTATTGTCCAATCCTCCCAGGATTCGAAGTGCGCGCGACCCTAGTCCAACTTGTAACATAATCAAGCACAGCCAGCCTCGTTAACGCGCAGGGCCGGCTTGCGTGTTCGGGCACCAAACGGCATTGCCCGGCGATGACCGCGCTGCGAATCGCTACCTGGAACATCAACTCCCTCCGCCTGCGGCTCCCCTTGCTGGAGCGGCTGGTGCAGGCGCTCGACCCGGACGTGATCTGCCTGCAGGAGACGAAGGTGCCGGACGAGCTGTTCCCGGATGCCGGGCCGCCCGCATTGGGCTACCCGCACGTCGCCCGGCGCGGCATGAAGGGTTATAATGGCGTCGCCATCCTGTCCCGCATTCCGCTACTGGCGGAGGACACGGCGCCGAACTGGTGCGAGAAGGGCGATTGCCGCCACCTGCATGTCTCGCTGCAAGTCCCGTCCGGCCCAGTGGAACTGCACGACTTCTACGTCCCAGCGGGCGGGGACGTGCCCGACCCGGCGGTGAACCCAAAATTCGCTCACAAGCTCGCCTTCGTCACCGAGGCCACAACCTGGTTTGCCGCCCGGCCCGGACTACGCCGGGGCGTTCTGGTGGGCGATCTCAACATCGCCCCGCTCGAGCAGGATGTGTGGAGCCACAAACAGCTGCTGGGCGTGGTGAGCCATACGCCGGTGGAGGTGGCCCATATGGTCGCCTGGCAACGCGCCGGCTGGTACGACGCCGTGCGCCATTTCGTGCCGGCGGAGGAAAAGCTTTACACGTGGTGGTCCTACCGCAACCAGGATTGGCGGCGTTCCGACCGGGGGCGGCGGCTGGATCATGTCTGGGTCACGCCGGACCTCGTGACCAGCCTGCGCGACTTTTCCGTGCTGAAAGATGCGCGGGACTGGCCGCAGACCTCCGACCATGTTCCGGTCGCGGTGACGCTCGACGTTTGAGCACGTCAGTCGAACAGATCGAAGAATCGCCGCGTGAAGCCGGGTGTGAGGGCGGATAGCGGGTTGATCGAGATCGACGGATCCGCCACCGGCCCGATCACGCTGTAATTTGCTGCGAATAGGCCGCTGCCCTTCTCGGGACTGAACATCTGACCGATCAGAGGAATGCGACCCGGTAGCGAATTGAAGAAATAGGCTGGCACGATCGTGCCCCTCAGATCCACCGTCTTGCGGCCGAAATCGAGCCGGCCGGTGGCGGTGAAACCAAGCGAGGAACTGAAGGCGCGGGCGTCCTCGACGTCCAATACCGAACCTTGTAGGCGGAAGGGTGTCTCCAACCGGTCGAACGCCAGGCCGGGGCCGCGGAGCGCGTCGGCGATGCCGTAGACGGTCAGGGCCTGCAGCAGCTTGCCGGCGACTGGGGCACCCTGCACCTTGAACCCGCGAAGGTCGAACGTGCCGTTGAAGGGGCTGGCCGGCAGCCGGTCATCGAAATGGCCTTCAATGTGCAAGTCGCCACCGTTGAGTTCGTCGGCTAGATCCAGTTGCTGCAACAGGGCGCCGAAATCGTCCGTCGTCACGTCGAGCCGCCGCCCCGCCGCTGAGGCAACCAACTCTGCCCGGGCGCTCACCCGGCCCCCGATCGTGAGCTTCGCGGAGGTCAAACGGTGACCGTCGCCGGCGGCCGTTAGCGACAGCGGCCCCACCCCGTGGTTCGGTCCCAGCACGACGCGTTCGAACCGAAGGTCGACGGCATAGGGCGTGCCGGGCCGGCCGGGCTCGGAGGGGGCGTTCGAGGCAGCAGGTGAGTTCGCGCTCGTCAGCCGGCCCTCAAGGTCCAACTGGGGACCTGTCAGGGTGATCCGGAACGGCTCTCCCTCACGCTGCGGTAGGACGATCGTGCCGGTGGCATTGCTGCGGCCGATTTCTCCACGCTCGAGATGCACGACGGAGGGCCGGCCATTTACCAGATCACTTCGCCCCTTGATCGCCAGCCCGGGGGCGTTTGCCTGCACGTTATCCAGCCCGACCAGGCGGCCATGATCCAGCGTCACCGTAGCCTGGGCGTGGCCGGGCGCCCCGGCGGCCTTCGACCAGCCGAGCGGCGTGATGAACTTGGCGTCTTTCAGATCCAGATCCAGCTGGATCGTGGCCGTGTCGTCCCGTCGCTCGGCGTAATCGATCGCGGCTGCGAGCACGCCACCGTCGAGCCCGGCATAGCCCAGACCGGCCTTGTCGGCGTCGGCCTTGGTCAGTCGCAATCCAGCGGTGATGTGCTGCAAAACCTGGGTCGTGGGGCCGTTCTTGAAGTCCATCTGCACGGCGAGTTGGGCCGGGATGTGGCTGAACTGCGCGGGGCCGTTAATAGTCAGGCCATCATTGGTGACGTCGAACGCCAACTGCCCCTGGTCCAGGTCTCGCCCCAACGCAACGTTGCCCAGATGCGTGTTCGCGACTTGCCCATTGGCGTGGATCGCGACCTGATCGACGGCGACCTTCGCCTCCAGCGGCAACCGGACCGATAGGTGCGCTCCGACGGTGCCGGTCGGCGAGGTGAAGGCGAGCGGCCGTTTGCTGAGTAGTTGAAGCCGAGGGTTTTTCAGCAGCGTGAGCACGTCGTTCAACGGTCCCGCCAGCTCGGCGTCGATGAAGGCGACCTGGTCGTGGCCAGCCAGCCCGGTGATCCGGATCGTCCCCGTCTTAGCCTCTACGGCACCTTGCCGCCCTCCGGTCGCGGTGATCAGCGCCACGTCCGGGGTTTGCCAGACCAAGACCGCATGGGCGTGCTGCACCGGCGGCACGGGACGGAGCCACCAGATTGTGACGTCGTCGCCGGTGATCGAGCCGCCTGCCTGCGTGACATCCAGGCCGTCGCCGGAATCCGCACCCGTCAGCGTCAGAGTGAAATGCCCGTCATGCGCCGTGCCTGCGGTCAGGTTCTCCGTAAGCCACATCCGTGAATCGCCGCCGACACCCTGTGGCCACAGCGAGACCAGATCTGCGAAGGCGACGTGGTCGATGTCGATGGCGAGATGCGCGGTGAAGCTGCCGGCCGTGCGATCCGCCGCGCCTGAGAAGACGATCGTGGAGGGCGGACTGCCCGATGGCGGCGTCAGAACCAGGCGCAGCCCCTGCAGGTTGATCTTGGCTGGGGTTCCGTCCGCATCCAGCGTGACCGACGTGAAGCGGCCGGGACTGGTGCCGCCGCCCTTTGCCGGTAGCTGCACCGTGCCGGCGCCAGTTTCCGCGTGGACGCTGGCATGGCGGATCACGAAGTCGGGTCCGAAGGCCGCTTGGGCGTGCAACGCGACCGTAGCGTCCAGCGCTCCACCCGCGGCAAGGGCGGGAACCGCATGCGCGAGCGTCGCCGGATCGATCGATGGCAGCGTCGCCTCGATTTGCCCGCCGGAGCGGCCGTAGCTCGCCTCAATCTGCGCTTGCGTGGTGACGCCACCCGAGGATGCGGTCGCGTCGGCGTGCCCATGCAGGATGCCGCTTGCATCACGGGTGATTTCGGCGTTGCCAGCTTGCAGCGTCCAGGCTTGACCGAGACCACCGTCGAAATCGGCTTGCGCATCCGTCACGGTGACGTGCTGCAGACGGCTCACCAGGCGTTCCACTTTCTCGTCCGGTGTCGTCTGTCGGCCGTCGGACTGTGGGATCGCGATGTGGAGCCGCAGTCCGTCCAGCCCGATGTCTGTCGGTTCCAGCCTTCCCGTGAGCAGCGGTGCGAGCGCCAGACTCAACGTGGCGCTGCGAACGGATTGGACCGGCTTTCCGCCGATCTGGCGTTGGCCGTCGGTTACATCCAGCCGCAGGGCGTGCCCTGTCGCGGCCGGTACAAGCTCGACCGTAAGCCGGCTTGCGGTAAAATCCGGTGCAACGATTGGGGCGAGCCGCGCCGCAATACGGGTGATATCGAGCGGGCCATCAGTGAGCCGCCACGCCAGCCCACCTGCTGCGGCCAACACGAGGACCACCACACCGAAGATCAGGGCGACGACCCAGGTGACGACCCGAGAAGCGGCCTGTCGGACGCCTAACACGGGTTGACCGGGAGTGGTGCCTGGGGAGAGGCTTGCTCATGGATGCAACTGGCTTGCGTGCCGCGACTTGGCCTGCTCCTGCCGATGCCGGGGCAGCCGAGCGCTTGCTGGAGCGGTTCGGGAGCCAGGGCCCGGCCGAGGCACGCCTGCTCCGGCAGCCGGACGTCGCGGCGATGCTGCGGGCCCTGGGTGGCAACAGCCCCTATTTGTCGGACCTGGCGATCCGTGAACTGGCCAGTTTGCGCCGGATTTGGCGAGACGGTCCGGGAGCGGTGGTCACCACGGCGCTGCGGGAGGTTGCGAGCTCTCCGCTCAGCGCCGACCGAGCGACGTTGGCAGCTACGCTTCGCCGGGCAAAACGCCGCGTGGCGCTCGCGGCAGCTTTGGCCGACATCGGCGGTGTGTGGCCACTGGAACGGGTTACCACCACGCTCTCCGCCCTTGCCGAAGCGGCGCTGGACGCGAGCGTCGCGCATTGCCTGGCTACCGCCGGCCGCCGGGGAGCTCTGCGCCTGGCTCGCGGCCGCAACCTCCTGACCGAGTGTGGCCTGGTGGTGCTGGGCATGGGCAAGCTTGGTGCGCGCGAGCTGAATTATTCCAGCGATATCGACCTCGTTCTGATCTACGACCCCGACCGTCACGCCTCTAACGCAGATGAGCTCGGTTCGGTGTTCACCCGAATCACACGTGATATCTGCACTCTTATGGAGACGCGGGACTCCGACGGCTACGTATTCCGCACCGACCTTCGCCTGCGGCCCGACCCCGCCGCAACGCCGCCGGCTATCAGTCTACCCGCCGCATTGTCCTACTATGAGAGCATGGGGGAGAACTGGGAGCGGGCGGCCATGATCAAGGCGCGCCCCGTGGCCGGGGACCGGGGCCTCGGCGAGCGGTTCCTGCACGAGATCCGCCCGTTCATCTGGCGCCGCTACCTGGACTTTGCCGCCGTAGCCGATATTCGGGCGATGAAGCGCCGTATGGACGACCACCACGACACAGCGCTCGGGGACGTGCCGGATCCGGTCGCGCGGATCGCCGGCCACGACGTGAAGTTGGGGCAGGGCGGCATCCGCGGCGTAGAGTTCGCCATGCAGACGATGCAACTCGTCTGGGGTGGCCGCAACCCGGCCCTGCGGGAGCCCACCACGGAAGGTGCGCTGGAGGCGTTGGTTTCGGCCGGGCATGTCGCGCGACTGACCGCGGACGACCTGTTGGCCGCCTACCGCTTCCTGCGGCAGGTGGAGCACCGGCTGCAGATGGTGGCCGACCGGCAGACCCATAGCCTGCCACCCGATCCAGCGGGCGTGGAGCGGTTTGCCCACTTCATGGGCTTCGGGTCTGGCCTTGCCTTCGCCGAGGTGCTGCTCGGCCACCTGGCTAGGGTCAGTCAGTTCGACGCCCATCTGTTCGAGCTGCCGGATACGCTCGAACCGGTGAACCTGACAACGGATGGGCTGCGCATACTGGGCTTCAAGGAGCCGGAGCGGGTGCAGACCGCCGTGCGGTCCTGGCGGGAGGGCGGGCTGCGGGCGTTCCGCTCCAGTCGGGCGCGAGCCTTATTGGAAGCAATCTTGCCGGGTCTGTTGCAAGCGTTGGTCGGGCAGCGGCAGCCCGACGTGGCATTCGCTCGCGCCGACACGCTGCTGAGCCGCTTACCGGCGGGCGTGCAACTGCTGTCGTTGTTGCAAAGGCGGCCGGTTCTGCTGGAGCGGATCGCGGCCGTGCTGGGCGCTGCGCCCTCGCTAGCCGACCATCTGGCGCAGGTGCCGTCGGCGCTCGAGGGCTTGCTCGCCCCGGAGGGCGCCAATCCGGATCCGGCGGCTCTGCTCCGTTCGCAACTCGGCGACGCTAGGGCACTCGACGACGCGATCTCCATCGTGCGCCGAACCGTCCGGGCGGAGGAATTCAGGCTGTCGGTGGCCCAGATGGAGGGGCGGCTCGACGCGGATGCCGCCGGGCTGCAGCGGACGGGGTTGGCGGATGCGACGCTGACGGTGCTGCTGCCGCGCGTGCTCGCCGCGCATGCCGAGCGCTACGGCGAGGTCGGAGGCGGCGGCATGGCCGTTGTGCTGCTGGGCAAAGGCGGCGGCCGCGAGATGATGGCCGGGTCCGACCTGGATTTGATGCTGGTGTACGACCACGCGCCCGATGCCGCAGAGAGTGACGGCCAACGCAAGCTGCCTGCCAGCCAGTATTACATCCGCGCGGCCCATGCGATCGTCGCCGCCTTGACCGCGCCCGGGGCGGACGGGGCGTTGTATGCGGTGGACATGCGGCTGCGGCCGTCCGGTAACAAAGGACCGGTCGCCGTCAGCCTCGCGTCGTTTCATCATTATCACGCGGCGGAAGCCTGGACGTGGGAGCGGATGGCGTTGACCCGCGCCCGGGTGGTCACCGGGTCGCCAAGCCTATGCGAGGCAATCGAGTCCGCGTTGATTACCGCGATGAACGCGGCCGACCCGGCCCTGGTGCGCCCGGATGCGGCCGCGATGCGGCTACGCATGCTGCGAGACTTGCCGGCCCACGGGCCGTGGGACGTAAAGCTGATGCCGGGAGGCCAGATCGAGGTGGAATTCGTCGTGCAGACCGGGGCGTTGTTGACGCCGTCGGCGCGGCCGGCGCAAACCATGCGGATCGCGATCGAGAACCTCGCCAAAGCCGGCGCACTGACCCATGCCGAGGCGGCGACCCTGACGGAAGCAGATCGGCTGTGGCGAACGATCCAGGGGATGTTGCGCGTCACTGTCGGCCCGCGGCCACCGCCGGAGTTGCCGGATGCGGCGCTGCACGCGCTGCTGGGTGCGATCGGTGACTGTGACGCCGGGGCACTTCATGCCAGGATCGCTCGCGTGGCCGCCGGCGTACGGGCGGTGTTCAACAGCCGGGTAGGATCGATCGATGAGCGTGGCGGAAGGTGATATGGCGCCGGATTTCACGATGGCGGCGACGGGGGGCCGTACCGTTAGCCTGGCGGCGATGAAGGGTCGCCCCTTCGTGCTGTATTTCTATCCCAAGGCCGACACGCCGGGCTGCACCAAGGAAGCCTGCGCGTTCCAGGAAGCATTGCCCCAGCTGGGCCACATCGGCATCGAGGTTATCGGCGTCTCGAAAGACGCGATGAAGCCGATCGAGAAATTCGCCGAGAAATACTCGCTTAGTTTTCCGCTCGCCTCCGATACGGGCGGTGTTGCCGAGGCTTATGGCTCGTGGGGCGAGAAGTCGATGTACGGGCGGGCTTATATGGGGATCGACCGCTCGACGTTCCTGATCGGCAAGGATGGCAAGATCGCCCGTGTCTGGCGCAAGGTGAAGGTGCCGGGCCACGCCGCTGAGGTAATGGAGGCGGCAAAGGCGCTCGGCTAGCGCCATTGCCGCAGACCATTCGAGGATTGTCCGCTCGGCTGTTTTCTGGCAGCGCGCATCCAAGTGCCAAGCTGTTCCGTAAAGTCAGCACAGGTCGCTTAGGAAAGGGCAACCCGAATGGCAGCTTTTATGCTCGCCAACAGCTTGATACTCGGGTTTGTCACGGGTAATGCTTGGGATAGCATGTCCGTAACACCACGGCTTAAAGTCGTCGCTGGCACTCAGACTTCGCCGACAGCCGATTTGCTGGCTCGTTGCGGCGCTGGAGACAAAGTCGCGTTCCGCAAATTGTATGATAGCAATTCGGCCCGCCTATTCGGCGTTGCGCTCCGGATCACGCGCAGCCAGGCGTTGGCGTCAGATGCTGTGCACGATGCCATGCTGCAGGTTTGGCGCAATTCCGATCGCTACGACCCGAGTCGGGGGAACCCAGAAGGCTGGCTTGTAAGCCTGGTGCGTTATCGGGCACTCGACATTATACGCAAACAAGGCCGCGAGATCACTGGGATGGAAATGCCCGAAGTGGCCGACGAGGAGCCGGACGTCCTGAGCCGCCTTGTGCGAGGCGCGGAGAATTCTGCCCTTGGAGCGTGTTTGCAGGAGGTCGAGGCACCGAGGCGCCGCCTCGTGACGCTCGCCTTCATTGAGGGGCTGACGCAGAGCGAAATCGCGAACCGCCTCGGCCAACCGCTTGGAACTGTAAAATCGTCGATCCGCCGGGCGCTGCTGGTCTTGCGGGCGTGCATGGATCGCGCCACGGGAGCACCCTCATGAGTGGCACCGAGAACGATCCCATGCTGGTTGCTGCCGAGTATGCGCTCGGGAGCCTGGACCTTGCGGAGATGCGTGAGGCCGAAGCGATGGCTGCGCGCGATCCACAGTTTGCGCGCGAGATCCATTACTGGCAGGACCGGCTCAGCGTACTTGGCGAACTCGTGCCAAGCGTGCAGCCACCTCCGCTGCTGTGGTCACGCCTTTCGATGGCGATCGGCGACGAGACGCAACCGCGCCGGCGTCCTGGGAGCGGTGTGTGGAAGGCGACGACAGCGATTTCATTGGCGATCGCAGCCAGTCTGGCACTGTTCGTCTTCCTGCCGCGGCCACAAAGCCCCGAGGTCGCCCCGCCGCGGTTTGCTGCTGCTCTGGCACCGCTCGCTACGCCGGCCCGCTTCCTGGCGGAAACGCGGCCCGATGGCACCATCGCGGTGACCAATTTGAGCGGTCAGCCTGCACCGGCCGGCCGGTCCTATGAGCTATGGGCGTTGCCGCAGGGGGCAACTGCCCCGATCCCGCTTGGCGTCCTGCCAACGGGCCAGCGGATCGTCACGGAACCGCAGCGTCCGACGGCGCAAGAGCAACTGCTGGTGTCTGACGAGCCGGCCGGAGGGTCACCGACAGGGGCACCGACGGGGGCGGTTTTGTTCGGCGGTACCCTGGTCCCGATCAGCCCGGCAGCAGCACCCGGTCGGTGACGAATACGACGCCATTCGCTTGTTTGGCGTCGTAAATCACGATGTCAGCGGTGTCGCCTTTGGGATCGCGCAGGACAAGGTTCGCGGGGCCATTCGTCGTCACGTTGAGTTCGGCATCGTCCACGGTGGCGATCTCGACCTGACCTTTGCCGCCTCGGATCAGGTATCGCAGCCGGGCCAGCGAGTAGTTGCCAGGCAGGATCTGCATGGAGAGCAGGGCGACCAAGCCGCCCTTGTTTTCCGAATGCTCCAACCCATCCAGTAGTCCCGGTGGAAGCCGGCCGAACGCGGCATCGGTCGGCGCGAATACGGTGAATGGGCCGTGCCCCTGCAGCGCATCGAACATACCCGCGCTCCGCAGCAGGCGGACAAACACCGTATGCTCCGCTGAGCCTGAGAGATTGTCGGCGATGTCGTGGTCGGACTGCATGGGATGGCCACCGACGATGACCGAAGTCGGAGGAACGCCCTTTTGGGCCATGGCCGGTGCGGCAGCCAAACTGGTGAGAACCACCATCGCTGGGAGCACATTGAAACGAGAGTGACGGTTCATGGCTACCGAGTATGTGCAAGGTTCATCGAGCGCAACCGCCTCGTGTCAGCTATCGAGCAAAAGAGCACGCAGGGTACGAGAGAGCGCCGTCATCTCGTCGAGCGTCGTCGATGCGTGGTCCGATTCGGGGTCATGTTCCGGCCGTTCCAGGCCTCCGAGGATGGTAGCACCTGGAATCAGCACGCTCGAACTGCAGAACGCGACCTGAGGCCATCCCCATCCTGCAGCGAGCGCCCGTTCCTCCCGTGTCCGATTGCTTGCATCCGGATCCGGTACTGGAGACTCGTGCTCCGTAATCGAGACATCGACGCGAAGCGATCGGGATGCCGCGCTGATGACGATGGATCTGATCTCCTCCAAGGCTGCGTGGACGCTCTCGGCAGGGTCGTACCGGCGACTGACGAGGATATCTAACAGTGCGGGCAGCGCGGAGCCGTGCGAGCCACCGTGCGCCGCACTGATGGTCAGCCGAGGCTGTAACGGCGCATCCGAGAACACGCCGTGGGCGGCTCGAAGCTGGATATCCGCCTTCAGGTGCAGCAAGGCCTGCAGGACCGGCACTGCGGCCTCCAGCGCGTTGACTGCGGTGTTCGGAAGGCCAGGATGGGGTTGCTGCCCGGCAAGGCGAACCAATGCGTCAAACCGTCCGAAGCAGTTGCGCCATATGCGAGGAACGACGCCCCCCTCGAGGCTGATGATCTGCTCGGGCCGAATACCGCTCGGGGGCGGTTGCCGCCGGGTCAGGAACAAGAGCGGCGGCCGCCGCTCCACGGAGCGTAGAGCCGCAAGCCCGGCGGCCAAGGTGGCACTCCGGCAGATGTGCTTGCCGACAAGCTCTCGTTTGCGGACGGCGAGTCCCGATCGGCTGTACAGCTGGAAGAGGAGCACAGGGGAGTCTGCGTGGCCGATATTGCCGGCCGCGTACAGGCCATCGCCAAACTGCTGCAGCTCGTATCCCAGACCGGATAGCAAAGAGCCGAGAGCCGCGGGTTCCGGCGTGAGTTGCGCCAGGTCGGCCAGCATGATGGCCTCATCGTCGGCAAAGAGGTCGGTCATTCCTCGGTTCATCTGCCAGGCAGACTTACACGGCTGCTACTGGACAGCGGAAGACCTTCTGCAAAGAGGATTTCAGCCCGGCCGACGTCGACATGAAATAGGTCCGACGAGTCTGTGTCGACCTCCCGGATAGTCGTGCCGTTGACCAGCGTGCGTGCCGCCACCGGAACGGGCTTGATGAAAATGGCCTGGTCCGGTCCCAGACATAACGAGCGGCGTGGGACGTTTGGGCCAAGCGCGCCAGGCTCTATCCGAATCGGCCGGGCGGAAGCAACGCTCCGCCCGATCCATGAGATGGGAAGCAACGCCGGGTTGCGAAGTGTCAGGGCTGCATCGCCGGGCATCAGCCTTTCGACTTCGATCTCGCCGCGGGCCGTCAGGATGCGCGTGCCCGCAGCCACTCCGGTGAGCACGTCGCTCGCTTGATCGTAGGCGAAACCGCTCCATGGCGCCGCCCGGAAGCCTTGAGGACGGTAGATGCCTGATGTCGCGGCATCGAGTGCGATGGGTTGGAAGCCGGGCAACCGGGCAACAACCGAGATGACGATGGGGTTTGCCAAGCCGAGTTGGTCACAATCGAGCGGGACCGCCGTGAGGTCGACCCAGTCGGATCCCGGTATGTTTTGCTCGTTGCCAGCTTCGTCGAGTTCGGGCGCAAACGCCGCTTGCACACTCTCGAATTCGGGCTCGCCGGCGAGGTCCAGAGACGGACCGTCCGCTTCGAAGCTTGCCGGCAAATTAGCCGGGGCCGGGTCGGGCTCGCGAATGCGGGTGGCTGCCTGCGTTGGTAAATCTTCAATCGGCTCGCCAACAGGCGTCCGGGGCCTGTGGAAGCTGCTGAACAGTGCGGTGTCCGCCATTGTCGCCCCTCTGTGCCTCCGTTTCATACGGTGTCTTGGGCCGGCGAACCATCCATCTTACAACGGTTTGTTGTTTGGCAAGGCTGCTGCCGACAATGCAAAGGATTGCGGCAGATGTTAGGTGTTGACGATGAGATTCGTCCTTACCGCCGCTTTGCTCGCGTCTGGCATCGCCGAGGCGCAGGTTATCCATCAGGGTCCTGCTGCCTACGGGGATTGGCATGCCGATGCGCCCGGAGTGGTCAGGCATTTGACGGAGGGCGACTTACCCCCGCCCGATGCCACTCCCTCGGCGAGCCGTGGTCCGCGTGTCATCCCCCGACCGGTAGGAGCCGCACCACTCGTCCCAAGAGGCTTTACGGTGCAGCTATGGGCGACTGGCCTGAACACGCCCCGTTCGCTGCGGACGGCCCCGAACGGCGACGTTTTCCTTGCGGAGAGCGGTTCGGGGCGCATTTTGGTATGGCGTCCACAGGGCGGCGCAAGCCATCCCGGGGTCCCCTCCATCTTTGCTTCGGAATTGGACCAGCCGTTCGGAATTGCCTTTTGGCCACCAACGCGCCCGCGTTTCGTCTACGTAGCCGAAACCTCCCGCATCGTGCGCTATCCGTATGACGGACGGACGGAGGCAGCCGGCCCGGCGGAGGGTATCGTGCCACATCTTCCTGAGGGCGGACACTGGACGCGGGATCTCGCAGCATCGCTGGACGGGACTACTTTGTTCGTCTCCGTGGGCTCCGCGTCCAATGTCGCGAGAGGGATGCATGGCACGAGTGGCAGCGGGTCCGCTGCTGCGGCCGGTGCTGCAACAGGTGACGAAGCGGGACGTGCTGCGGTGTTTCAGTTCTCGCCCCAGGGAGGGCCGCTTCAACTCGTGGCATCTGGTATTCGCAACTGCGTCGGACTCGCAATTGAGCCGAAAACCGGGGCGCTGTGGTGTGCTGCGAATGAGCGGGACGGCTTGGGTGACGACCTGCCGCCGGATTACGTGACGCGTGTGACGCCTGGCGCGTTCTATGGCTGGCCGTGGTACTACATCGGCGATCATGGTGACCCCCGGCACAAGGGTGAACGCCCGGACCTCAGCGGGCGCGTCAGTGTGCCCGACGTGCTGATACAGCCGCACTCTGCACCGCTCGGCATCACGTTCTACAACGGTGACGAATTTCCGGCCGAGTATCATGGCGACGCTTTCGTGATATTGCACGGCAGTTGGAATCGGGCACGCCGAACGGGTTACAAAGTCGTGCGGATACGGCTGCATGACGGTATTCCGACCGGAGAATACGAAGATTTTCTAACCGGTTTTGTCTTGAACGACGATGCGGTTTGGGGGCGCCCTGTCGGGGTCACGGAACTGCAAGACGGGTCGTTGCTGGTCGGCGAGGATGGCAACGGCACAATCTGGCGGGTTTCATATGGCCCTCGGTAGTGCCGCGTCGCCAACAGCGAACCAATTGCCTGTCCGGGCGCTTCAACCATCGAAGGAGAGCGTTAATGTCCGACAATCCACTGGAAGAGAACCCGGCTCGCGATGAGCGCATCCGCGAACGCGCCTACGAGTTGTGGCAGGCGGATGGCGGGCCGCATGGGAACGATCTCGAATACTGGGAGCGAGCGAGGGAACTTGTTGGCATGGAAGACAGCCGAGCTACAGGACAGCTTCCGGTTCCAAGTATCGACGATCCGAGTGTGATAATGGGTCAACCCGTTGAGGAAGCGTCGATCCAAAGCAATTTGGGAGAGTTCCCTGACCGGCTTTCCGATCAAGGGGAGCACGCCCAAACTCCAAGCCGGGATCTCAAGACGTCGTAGTTACTTCGGCACAACCGTTGAACCGTTGCCCGGCGTTCCCGGCGGCGGGACGACGGGCGTGACACCGGTGACAGGGGGCTTCAAAGCCATCGCTGGATCGGGGTCCCCCGGGTGAATAACCGACGGTGTCATTGGCAACTTTGAGGTTGAACTCCCGGTAGGGTTACTGTTCCTTTGCTCAGCCGGCGTGCCCGTCTGCGCCGATGCAGTCGCACTTAGCAGCGCGACGCAAACTGCAACTGCGTACAGCTTCATTGAACCGCATTCCTCGCTCGAAGTAAGTGGATCGAGAACAGGTTGGCATCGTCAGTCCAAACTGCTTGCGATGCCCAGTCCGCTCCCTCGGCGAGTTCGACGAAGCTGTCAACGCTGTGCTTGTAACTGTTTTCGGTGTGGATTGTCTCGCCGCGCCTAAAGTCGATAGCGTGTCCGGCGAGGTGGACCGTCTGGCTCTGAATGCTGACAAGATGCATTTCGATCCGTGATTGCGCAGCATTCCACAAGACGCGGTGCTCGAAGCTAAGCGGATCAAATCCGGCGTCCGTGAGACGGTTCAGATGAGTGAGCATGTTCCTGTTGAAAGCCGCGGTGACACCCTGAGCGTCATCGTAAGCCGGAACGAGTAGCCCTGGATCTTTTCGTAGGTCGACGCCGACAATGAAATTTGCGCCGGAACCGAGGGTCTGCCTTACTTGCTGGAGGAACAAGCGGGCGGCGCTCGGATCGAGATTTCCAATCGTCGACCCTGGAAAGAAGCCGATCTTTGGCTGGAGAGCTATCGCCGATGGCAGCCGGAACGGCTGGAGGAAGTCAGCCGCAACCGGGCAGACCTGAAGGTTCGGCCTGGATGCAGCGAGGCGCTGCTTGATGGCCTGCAGTGCCCCCTCCGCTACGTCGATGGGAACGTATGTCGATGCCTTGGTCTGGTCGAGGATGGCAACAGCCTTAGACTCGTCGCTTCCACCATACTCGACAAGCGCGCTTCCCGGGATGCTGGGAAGTTCCCGGCGGATTTTATCGATGAGGGCGCTCTCCGCCCTCGTCACGTAATACTCCGGGAGGCGGGTAATTTCGCCGAAGAGGCGGCAGCCCTCAGCGTCATAGAATAATCTGGCTGGCAGCGTTTTCTGCGGCTGCGCAAGTCCCTTCAGGACTTCTGCAACAACCGGGTCCGTGGTAGGGGTTAGGTCGTCGAGCATTCAAGCCCCCGTCGCAAGCCGCAGGCCGGAGAACTGCCAGCGGCGATCAGGATGGAAGAAGTTCCGGTAGGTGGGTCGTGTGTGACCCTGTGAGGTGGCCATCGACCCGCCACGCAGCACCATCTGGTTGATCATGAACTTGCCGTTGTATTCGCCGATCGCGCCGTTCGGGGGCGTGAACCCCGGGTAAGGAAGGTATGCACTTCCAGTCCACTGCCACACGTGATCAGTCATTTCCTGGAGCTCCGGGCTGCTACTCGCTGCCTCCCACTCGAATTCAGTGGGGAGCCGAGCGCCTGACCAGCGCGCGAAGGCGTCGGCCTCGTACCAGCTGATGTGTCGGACCGGTTGGTTTGGGTCGATGGGCATCTCGCCGGCGGGAGTGAATATAAGCCAGCTTCCATCCTTACCACGCCGCCAATACATCGGTGCTGTCCATGCTTGGTCCACCACCTGCGACCAACCGTCGGACATCCAAAGGTTGGGTTTGGCGTATCCTCCATCCGAGATGAAATCTATCCAGGCGCTATTTCGAACCAGGCGATTTGCCAGCTTGAACGGCTGTAAGAAGGTCCTATGCCGAGGTGACTCGTTGTCGAATGAGAAGCCGTCACCCTCGAAACCGGCAGATACGATCCCGCCATCAAACGCTATGAAACGGTCAATGGCGGAAGACGCGAGAGGCGGCGTCCAACCCGAGACTACCGCTGGACTGAGCGGATTTTGGCTGAAGGCGTGCAACATATCGGTCAGCAGCAACTCCTGATGTTGCTGCTCGTGCTGAAGCCCCAGAACGAGAAGAGAGCCCAATTCGGCTTCGCTGGCGAGAAGTTCGGCCATCGCGGAGTCGACATGGGCCCGGTAGTCAGTGACCTCGGCAGCACTCGGCCGCGTAATCATCCCTCGGGCGAAGCGTGGATGCCGTGCCCCTACTGCCTCGTAATACGAGTTGAACAAGTAGCTGAACTTCGAGCTGAATGGCCGGTAACCCGCAACGTGCGGCTGTAGAATGAATTGCTCGAAAAACCACGTTGTATGCGCGCGGTGCCACTTTGCCGGGCTAGCATCCGGCATCGACTGGATGCACTGATCCTCACCTGTCAAATGCTCGCAAAGCGTGTCGGTGTCCCGGCGAACCTGCCAGAAGGCGCCAAGCGCAGAATGTCCTATAAGTCCCATGTTCGCCTCCCGCCACGCAACGGCGGGGGAGCGCAGCGGTTCCCTTCAGGTCAACTCTTCCACTTGAGGGTCTGCTCCGGCAGCGGATTGGAAAACTGTCTACCTTCAGCTTGGCTCGCGATGTACTCACGCTTGAGGCGCATCATCCAAGCGATCTGGGTGTCGGCGTCGCCGACGAACAACATCGGGGGCGTTCCGGAGCCGTGGGCGAGTTTCGCTGCCATGTCGAGGTCTTGGCGGAGAAAGTCCCGCGCCATCCATGCAGCGAACGGGCGAAACGGCGCCAACCAGCGGGGCGTCCAGTAAACGCAATAGTGGACATCGGTCTGCATTTCGGTGATCGGAGTGACCGCGGCAAGCACACAAGCCGAGTGTCGGCTACCTCTGATATGTTCAATCCGCAGACCTGGCAGGCTCAGCGTAACGTCCACCTTAACGTCTGTCCCGAGGAGGCGGTACGGCCTCGCGCCCCCGGTCAGCGTATGCGTCTTCATTCTAAAGCCGTGTTCGACGGGCTCAAAGTCCTTCGACTTCGGCCGTAGTTTCAATCCGGCTTTTGACTTCCACCACCGGGAAGTGTGAACGAACGCCGGGTGGGCGGGATCACAAAAGCCGTATGCAGCAATGTCGGCGTTCGACGGAAAGCGCATCGTCGTCGATATTTGCGGGGCGACGCCCTCGAATCCCGGAACCCGTGGCACTGGGGGGAGCAGGTCCGGGACACTCCGCCCGGCGGCTATGAACACCCACACATTGCCCTGAACCTCCTGGCAGGGGAAAGAACGCAGGCGGAACCGCTCCGTCTGGGTTGGATCCCGCTCGGCCAGAGCTGGGATCTTGGTGCACGCGCCATTCTCTGCGGAAAACGCCCAGCCGTGATAACAACATTGCAAGTTGCAACCGTCGAACGTGCCGTGCCGCATCGGCATACCACGGTGTGGGCACTTATCGGCGTAGGCGAAGACAGTTCCGTCAGGCTTGCGACCGAGCAGAAGGTCCTCCCCGAGCACGGTCACGGCGTTCGTCCCACCCTTCGGCAGTGCACTTGCCCTGGCGGCGATATACCAGAAGTTGCGGAGCATCCCCGCAGTCTCACTTATCATGAGGGCTGGATTACCCGCTCAAAGCCTCTCGCGGAAGTGGGGCGGGATCGGCCATAGCTCGGCTGCATTGATCCCGAGATCAATTCCAAAGGTCTGGCCCGCTCGGTCCTCGCTGCTCTCCCTCGTTCGCTCGAGCCAATCCCGCGTCGGGGCGCTGTTTGGGTCGACCACCACATCGCCTGCGCGTGGCAGATCTGCCATGCTTTGGAACAACGTCAACCACGCCGCGTCGGTCATGCGCTGGTGCTTGCCGAACTTATCCCCGGCCCAGGCCATGTTACGGGTCCTTCGGGCTCGCTCCAAACCCAGGTTGAGATCAGCCCAATGCATGTGAAAGAGGTAGAGGCCGGAGAACGCGATTGGATGCTCGGAACTATGGAAGCCCGGAGCCCAGACCAAAGGCTGTCGCGTAAGGACCGGTTTGCACATGGCACTGGTAAAACGAACCCAGCCCCGCTGTTTGCCGACCGGTCGGTTGAAGTCAAGCGGCGGCTCCAGTGATGGTATGTGCTGGATGTCGAGGCCTATCGCCGTGACGGTGTCGACTGAGGTTGTTGCGGCACAAAATGTTGGGAGATCGCGAAAGAGCGAGGGATCGGCCATCACCAGTTCGTCTACGTCAGTGTAAATCACCCAATCATAGTAGTGCAACATGCTTGTGGTGAGATCAGCGATGAAGGCGGCACGAAGTGCGTCGTCATGCGGCGAACGAGGTAGACGAATGCTGTTCACCCCTGCCGGAAGCAAAGGGCTGGCCGTCGAGCCATGGTCGACTACATAGCACTGATCTGCCCCAACTTGGCGCGCGTAGTGGCGAGCCCAAATGGGAAGAAATAGGGTCTCATTGTAGGCCATGGTGATGGCAGCGACTTTGGGCAGCATGCGACTGCTTCGCCTTAAATAGCTCCTACGTAGTCTTATCCCCCTCGGTGGCGCAACGTTACAGAATCAAACATGGACAGGACGGGTCTGTGTTCGTCCAATAAATGTCACCATAATGCTGGCGGCGACGCACAGAGCGCCGGCCGACATGAAAGCGCTGAGGTAATCCCCGGTGGAGGATCGTAGCACTCCGGCCAACCACGCCGCGAATGCGGCTCCAAGTTGATGCGTAGCGGCAATCCACCCGAAGTATATGCCGACATTCTGTTCTCCAAACGTCTCCGCCGTCAATCGAACGGTGGGCGGGACCGTTGCAATCCAATCAAGACCATAAAAAACTGCGAAAATCCCCAGTCCGTAGAACGAGTATTGGAACGTAAATGGGAGAAAAATCAGCGATAATCCTCTGAGGCCATAATACCAAGCTAGCAGCTTACGCCCATCTATACGATCGGACAGCCACCCCGAGAGGGTCGTGCCAAAAAAGTCGAAAATACCCATCGCCGCGAGCAAGCTAGCTCCTGCGACCTCCGGAATGCCATGGTCTAGACAGGCTGAGATCAGATGCGTTCCGATCAGGCCATTCGTCGAAGCCCCACAGATGAAAAAGCTACCGCTGAGCAGCCAAAAATTCCGGTAACCACAAGCCTCACGGAGCGCTACAGCCGCGCGGCGGAACGGCTTCGCTGCCGTTGCTGGTGGGGCAACTACTCTGGGTCCGCCATAGGGCGGCAGTTGCAGGTCAGCGGGATAGTCGCGCATCAGCAACGCCACGGGAATGATCATCAGGGCCGCGACAGACGCGATGGTCAGGGATACCGACCGCCAACCATGGGCCTCAAGGAGCGCTGCGAACAAGGGTAGAAACACAAGCTGGCCGGTAGCTGTACTTGCCGTGAGAACGCCGACCACCAGGCCGCGCTGCCGTTCGAACCATCTGGCTGCGACCGTAGCCCCAAGCACGAGTGCGGTAACCCCGCTTCCCGAGCCGACGACAACACCCCAAAGCAGCGCCAGCTGCCACGATTCCTGCATGAACGGAGTAAGGGCTACGCCGGACGAAATGACGGCCAAGGCGACGATGATCGTCCGGCGTAGGCCGAACCGCCCCAAAATCGCCGCGGCAAACGGGCCAGCAAGTCCGTAGAGGAATATGTTGAGCGCGACTGCGAAGGAGATCGTCGCACGAGACCAGCCGAACTCTACTTGAAGTGGCACCATGAGTACGCCGGGCGCGGATCGGATCCCTGCGGCCGTCAGTAGCACGCAAAACGTCACGGCTGCCACAACCCAGGCATAATGGACGCGTGTAACTTTCATCATGCACCTCGCTCGCGCGAAGCTAGGGGCATACCGTCAGGGTTGCAACTCTGCCGATTTGAATTAGGACGTCTTCAGCCGAGTATGCAGGCTGCTGTGATACAGCCGAGCATCGCAAGGGTGCTTGCGCCGAGCAGAAACCGTGTGATGAGGGTGCGGTGGTTCATTCGCTTGCTCCTAGCGTCTGACAGACATTTACCGTTCTCACGCCAGGATTGCCCGTGGCGCAATGTACGAAACTGTAACGCCGCGGCTCCTGCCTGATTGGTTGGGCCTTATTTACCCGATTGGGCCAGCCGATCGTCCTTACGGGCACTTCCCGCGCTGCTACCCACCCAGTAACTGACGACGGATGTCGCCATGGCGGCAAGGGTGCCGAGGAGCATATTCGCCGCCGTCTCGCTTCCCGTTGGCATTCCGAACACCAGCACGATCACCATGACGCCACCAAACGTCAGAAGTACCACGGCGGAGATCACTGGGGCTGACCAAGCGATGACAGGCTTTTGGCGGGACGCAACTACCATATTTTGGAGACGCGCATCAGCCGTATCGAGCAATGTTGCAGTGAGCTTCTCGAGATCCGCCCTCCGAGACGCCGTCTCGCGATCGGACGCAATCTGGGCCAGTTGAAGGCGTAACTGTGCAACTGCTGCAGGGCTCTTTTGCAAGACGGCCGCTGCAGTGTCGGCATCAGCCGAGCCAGTGACCGCCTCCACTGCCTGGGACACGGCTGCGGTGGTCTTCTCGGCCTCTTCGCCGAACAGCCACCGGCCAATCTCCGGGGCAAGAGCAAGTGCAAGTGGAATGAGGGCGCCCATTAAGAAACTCCAAAGGTATTGCGCAATAATGCAACTAGCAACGACTTGTCGCCAAACGCAGTTCGAAGACGCGCCATGTCGGGAGGACGCAAACCCAGGGCAGCCGTCGAAGACCGGTACAGAGGTGCACATGATACTGGAGCTGACTTCGACGGGCTGACGGACCCCCGGTTCAGTTGCGGGGAAAACAGCTTCGCGGTGATCGCTATGTCCCGCCGCCGGCAGAAAGGCTTCGTCCAACAGGACTAAGGCGCCTTGCCGAGAACGTGGATGGGTATGTCAGCGCTTTCCAGCACGGGATTGCGAAACAGACCAGACAGAAACGGGCAGCGTTCGACCGTTTTGGACCAATAGTACCAATCGCCCGCCCACAGGCCGGGGGGTATCGGTATACTAATGATGAAACGCTGGTCGCGGCCAAGTGTGCTGATTGCCGATGACGTGTTGAACAATGGATAGAACTGCTTAATCTGCTGTCCATCATGGTCGACCCAGGTCCAGAGCCAACGTGATGTCTCAGATGGGCAATCCCGAACACGGTCGAGATCGACGTACAGATCGAGGTGACCGTTGAGCAGCGCCGTTCCTTCAACGCTGCGTTCCTCGTGCATAACCACCGGCGAGTAGCGATGTCCCCATACAATTAACATGCAGCCAGAGAGGCTTCCAACCAACAGGCCCGCAAGCCCGGCAGCAACCGTCTGCCGCCACACACGAAGACCAACGCGAGTGATGTTTCCTATCATGGTTGATGTCTTGCGACGGTGACGAGCCATGTGATCGTGCTGACGAGCATACCAACTACGCCGCCGACGACGGCTGTGATCGCCGACTTGGTTGCCTCTGTCCGTCTCGTTTCAGTGTTTTGCCGCTGCCTGCGTACGAAACGAAAGTCATCGCGTAAATCGTTTAAATCGTCCATTTCCGTGATGTCGATACCAAGAAGGCGGAAAGTGTCGGTTATGGAACGTAGTGCCGCGCGTTCGGCCATTTGTTGTGAGATCGTATCGGGCGTCGGCCTCGAATCTTCATGCATGGATCTTTGTTGTCCTCCTGTCAGGCGATGGCGAACCATCCACTGGAGTCTGTCCCGGTTCGCTTGATCCACAAGGTCTGACCGATCCCGCCGTCCAAGTTGCGGTAGTCGGAACCGGGAGGTGCAGTGACGATTCCGGCTGGCGAACCATGGCCTGTCGCAGCGACGTAGCCGCCAGGGTCGGCGTCGGTTGTGATGCGCACACGTCCAGATGCGGCCGGTCGAAGAGTGAGGTCGAAGTTCGGCTGTGTGCGGATTAGCAGACTGCCATCGCCAGGGGGCGCGACATAATCGGCTAAAAACGATGTGTCGGCCCGCCAAGATCCGAATGTGCCCACGAACGTGACCGTCGCATTCGCCGGAACGGTCATACTGCTGAGCGTCCAGTTCTCCTGGAATGGCGATGAGCCTAAACGAGCGAAATTCGTTGCTGTATTGCAAGCCACGCGGATGCGGCGCCCCTCGATTACCGGCAGACCGACCGACACGGTGGCCAAAGCACCTGTGCCATCACCCACGATCGCTACCGCCGCGGTAGGGCTTTGCGGGCCGTAGCCCGACCCGGCGTTGGTGAGGGCAATACCGATGATAACGCCGGCGGAGATGTAGGCCGTCGCCGTTGCTCCCGTGCCAGCTCCGCTGATGGTTATGGCAGCGTGGGTGTAGCCGCTACCGCCCGCCGTCACTTTGATGAAACCAATCTGGCCGGAAACGACGATTTGACGATCAGTCTGGATCGACTGGACACCCGAAGGCACCACGCTAAGCATCACCTCGTCGGCGATGTCAGGCACTGCGACAGTTTGCAATCCACCAATGGACGCTGGATTAGCGAAGAACCTCTGGCTATTATTCCAACGGTTTCCCTCGATGATGGCGCAATCCGTGTGAACATAAAGGCACTGTCCAACTGCTGCGCCGTTCGAGCCGTAAAAGCTGTTGCGCGCCACGAGCACTGTCTGAGGTGCATCGATGAGCCAAATGCCGCCGCCAGATCCCGAGGATATCCCGATCGTATTATCGGTCAGAGCAAGATTGCTCGTGTTAAGCCCAAAGTTGTTGCCGGCCCCGTCGGTTTCGACATTATAGACGAGTATCGACCACGTGTTGTCCCGCAAGTAGTTTGAAGCGATACGCACGCCCTGGCTGCCGCCCGGGTTGATGCCCACCGCCGCACCGCTGATATGATTTGAGGTAACGTCAAGAACGACGCTGCCGCCGCAATCGATCCCATATTGTGCAGGTCCGACGATGGTGTTTCCTGACACCCGCGAATATGCGCAGTTTGAGAGGATCCCGGCGCCGCCATTGGCAACGGACCCGTTGTTGCTGAGCAGGTTGCCTTGCACCAATAGGGAGCGGCCTGATACGGCAATGCCATATACCCGGTTGTCGTGACAGATGTTACCGGAGATGATAGCGCCGACCGCGTCGGGATTGGAGTTCCCCCACGTTGGCGGTTCAAGGTTTGTCGCGTTGAAGTTGCCGAGTGCGATGCCGCGCTCGTTATTCCAGCAGGTATTTCCCGCGATGATCGTGAGGCGGACGGCCTGCTGAAGTTTCGGGTCGTTGTAGTCGGCGCAGAGACCGTAGCCCGAATTGTCATGTGCAAGATTGCCCGTGACGCTGGCTCCGTCGACCGCCTGCAGCCATACCCCATGCGCCGCATTTCCCTGAGCCTCGCAGCTATCGATGACGTGCTTGGATGGCGCCGGGTCGGACGCGAGAATCGTCAAGCCGTTACCCAGTGTAGCACCGCCGGCATTGCAGAAGCCGCATGCTCGAAAAGTTGCCTGTAGGCAGGCCGGCGTGACGAGCACGGCCCAGCTCTCACCGGGCACGGCGGGGCTGTTGGCATCGAAGGTGATGCCTTCCGCCGTAAACCGGGGGCCGTTGATGCTGATCCAGGCACTACCGGATTGTTGCCCGATGCGGCGCAGAGTTGACTGTCCTGGCGTACCGATGAGGAAGGCCGTGATAGGGACCGTCCACTGCCCCGACGTCGCGTACGTGCGCGGACCAAGACGAACCGGTCGTCGTGTAGCCACGGCCGCGGCTAACGCCGCTGTGTCGTCCGTCACCCCATCGCCGACAGCGCCGAATGACTCGGGGGAGACGGCGGCTGCTAGGAGAGTTGCAAGACGGCAAGCCGTCGTCGCCCCGTCAGGAGTCACCAGACTTGCAGAAGCGTCCAATCCAGAAAGCACGATAGGTGGTGTGACTGCAGACAGCGTGCCTGCGGCCATCGTGAGGCCACTCCCTAGCGCGATCGCCTCCGTCGTGCCGACACCGCTGGACTGACGACCGAGCAGATACCCGCTCGCCAGAGTAATCTCCGATTGAGTTCCGGCAAGCAATTGGGCCCGTGTCATCCGTCGCAAGGTACCAGACTGAGATGCCACAAGCTCGTCGGTGTCCGCCGCGGCGGGTGCGGCTGCAAGTTGATCGACCGTCGGCATCAGGATGTCGCTAGTATTGGGTTGCCGTTGCCGTCGACCAACGGCGTTCCGCTACTCGTCTGTAGCGAATCCGTAACTACCGGCTGGATTGCGAGCGTCAGAACCGGAAGCAGGACCGACCGTGCGATTGTGCGTCCGGCTTGAGTTCCGATCGTGAGGGTGACGGTATAGATTGTCCCCGACTGTCCTGAGGCAAGCCATAGCACGGCCCTCGCCCCGTCTGCCAAGGCCGATGTGAGCGCAAGATCACCAGTTGCTGATGGGCTGATGCTTATGTCGAGTGTGCTGATTGTATCGCCGTCGTTGCCGATAAGGGCCGGAGCGATGTTGAATTGGTAGTCGAGCGTATCATTCGGGTCCTTTAGCGGCCAGGATGGCGGTGCGGGTACCGTGGCAGTTGTGCCCCGTGGTACCGGGACGAAAGCGTCAAGCGTGATTGTCCGCGCGGCGCTCGGGCGCCAGACATGAGCGGCAGTTGTGGGCATTCTCTAACTCCTCGACATGGCGCAATCGAATGGCTTAGGGCCTGAGGCAGAACAAGCGAATCGGGGGTCTAGGAATCGGGTTGCACGGTGTACTAGCCTGACAATGTGATCGACACTCTTGCCATTAAAGCTCGTTTTGAGGCACTCGCGCCTTTTCTCAATGAGCGAGCTCGCCGTCTTTTCGCTGCAACGGAGGCTCGTCTTGCTGGGCGGGGTGGGGTGAGCGCCGTGTCTACCGCTACTGGCGTGGCGCGCAGCACGATTGGCCGTGGCTTGGCTGAACTGCGGCGTGAGGCAACCCCGCTTTCTGATCGGGTCCGCCGTCCTGGTGGTGGTCGCAAGCAGAAGGTGGACACAGAACCTGGGCTGCTGGACGCTTTGTCCAAGTTGGTGGAGTCAGCGATCCGCGGTGATCCGGAGGCCCCCCTCTTATGGGTGAGCAAGAGTCAGCGACACCTTGCCGCGGCCTTGGCGGAACAGGGCTTCACCGCGAGCCAGAAACTGGTTGGACGTTTGCTGCGTCGCCTGGGTTTCAGCCTGCAAGCCAACCGCAAGACCAGTGAGGGCACGAGCCACCCGGACCGCAATGCACAATTCGAGCACATCAATATGCTCGTCAATGCGTTTCAGGCGGCCGGGCAGCCTGCTATATCGGTCGACACGAAAAAGAAGGAGCTCGTTGGAGACTTCAAGAACAACGGGCGTGAGTTGCGCCCTCGGGGTCATCCCGAGCCCGTTCGGGTGCATGATTTCGCTATTCCAGAGCTTGGCAAGGTATCGCCTTATGGCGTGTATGACATTGCCGCCAATACCGGCTGGATCAATCTCGGCATTACCAGCGACACGGCGGCATTCGCCGTCGAAAGTATCCGCCGCTGGTGGTTCGAACTCGGACAGGCACGTTACAAGAGGGCCCGTAAGATCCTGATCACAGCCGATTGCGGCGGCAGCAACGGTGCCCGTGCTCGCCTTTGGAAAAGCGAACTCCAAAAACTCGCGGACCAAACGAGGCTGTCCATAACGGTGGCACATCTACCGCCCGGCACCAGCAAATGGAATCGTATCGAGCATCGCTTGTTTGCATTCATTACGCAGAACTGGCGGGGCAAACCTCTGGTGACTCACGAAGTGATCATTCAGCTGATCGCCAACACCACGACCACGACGGGGCTCACCGTCCAGTGTCGCCTGGATAAGAACGACTACGAGAAAGGTGTCAAAGTTTCTGACACCGACATGGCTGCACTCAATATCACGCCATCCAACTTTCATGGCGAGTGGAACTACACCATCGCGCCGCGCCGAAAGCGATGTTGAAGGATGCTGAAGCAGTTATTGTAGCTCGGGCCCTTAGTAGCGGATTGCTACAAAGGGCTGCGGCTGCGAGGCGATGGCGGAAACCGCTCCGACCGGCGGATATGGACAATGAAAAGACTGTCCCGGTTGCAGCGGAATTGATGTTGGCGCACCTGCCGACGCGACCGCCGTGAAGTCGAGATAGAGCACTGCGGACCCGGTGTTGACGAAGTCGCAACCGGTTGCCACCGTTCCTGCGCCGAACACCGTAACCGCTGTGTTAGCTGCGGAAATCGCTGCTACATTGGGCGGGGAGTAAGCAACTGCCCCGGGCTTGCTTATGGCGCAAGGGCCCGCTGTATACGCGCCATCCTGACTCGGGCAGGCGATGACGACGGTGCCGGCACGACCATCGCGCGTTGCATAGGAACTGGCCATCGACTGCGCCTGGACCAGGACTGGAGCAAACAGCGCCGCAAGAATGAAAAGGCGTACCATGATCAGAACTCCACGATGACGACGCCGGGGGCGCCATTACCGCCATCGCCGACAACTGCGTAGCAAGCTCCGCCGCCTGATCCGTATGCCGCACCGTTCTGCTGTTGTGCGCCACCTGCAGAGGCTGCGCGGCCACCACCTCCGAAGAACGAGGCCCCGCCGTTGCCCGCGAACATGACCGTGCCGCCGTTGCCGTCCGATCCATAGCCACCAGCAAGGTTGATAGCGCCACCCGAGCCGCCACCGGGACTGCCGCCCGGCGCGAATGATGCAGCCGGTGCGCCTCCACCCCCACCACTCGCACTGATCACTGATCCGAAGGAACTAGCGCCCCCCGTCCCGCCGTATCCACCACCGCTCGCGACGCCGCCGGCGCCCACAGCAATAGAAAAAATCTGACCAGGCGCAACGGGGACAATGCCTTCCGCGTAGCCGCCTGCTCCGCCACCCCCGCCGCCAAAGCCTTGCGCGCCTGAACCGCCACCGCCGCCACCGCCGCAAACGCGAACCTTCACAGTCGTGCTGCCGTTTGGCACAACGAAATTTCCTGACATGGTGAAGGTCGTTATTCTAGAGAAGCCGGGTGTCAGCGTATTCAGCTTGAACGCAACAAATGGAGCACCCGGATAAACCGCGATGCTGGTTGTGGTGATCTGTATCTGTCCGTAATTTACGGTGATCACGTAAAGTCCCACCCAGCCGCTATCGACGGCTGGGGTGACTTGACCTCCGGCGTTAGCGGGCGGCGATGGCTTTAACTGGAGCTGAACCTGCTGTAAGCGCTGTGTATTCTGTGGTGTACCGGTGTTCGCAGGACCGCTGAACGGCTGCGTCGGACTTGCGGCATTATAGTAAGGCAGCACGACGGGTGTGGTGTCGGTCTCGGCGAGAGTGGCCTGGAGAAGATAGTTGATCGACTGGCCCGAGGTGCCTGGTGCCGTCAGCGTGAAACTCGTCGGCTTGATGGCTATCCCCATTTTGACCAGGGGATCTGTACTGTCTGCCGATAGTGAACCGAACGGGCCCGAGTCGATCACGTTCAAGCTGCTGATGCTGCCGGGTCCCATCGTCACTGTGAGACTAGCCGGTGCAGTTGGCGAGCATGCAAGCCCGTCTACAACGATTCCTGAACCAAGCGCGGCCTGAGCGAGATAGCCGAGTGCTATCATGGTATTACGCTGAGTGGAGAGAAGGTCCGTGTCGAGCGGAATGCTTCCGGGATAGACGATCTGGCGGTCCACGTAGGGGTATCCTCAGTTTGTGATGCGTGTCCAGGCAATTGACGCGGTCGGCATCACGGAGGTGATCGCCGCGTAGATATCCAAATCGGAGACCTGGCCACCGGTCTCAGTGAGACTCGCCAGTGCCAGCGGACCGCCGGTGCCATAGCCCGCCACGTTGGTTATCCCGGCAGGTGGCGCCCGGTAGGCTGAGACGAACACTTGGAACGGCATGGTCATATTGCCCCATGCGCCGGCAACGCCGTAGCCGAGTGCCGGGCCAGCATACGCGCCCGTGTCGGCCGGGCGTGCCGGCTCGAAAATACCCGGCACTCGCCCGGTTAAGTCCGTGAGCGCAACCTCGAGCGAAGTGCGGGTGGCATGCTCGCCGACCAAAGCGGCGGCGACCCTCGATCGAAACTGATCGTCAGTCTCGGTAGACCGTCGGCCGAGACGTCCGCCAAAGAAGTCCGCCGAGAAGCCATCGAGGAAATCCCCACTGACGGTGGCGAGGCGTGACTGGGAGCGCACGAAGGCGAGTAGCGTGTAGAGGGTAGACCACGCCGTCGCCGGACCGCAGAGTAGTGAATCCAACACAGGCGACGCATCAGGGAACCAGCGCGTCGGCAGCACCGCTTTAATACGAGATATCATGTCGGCAACGTCACCGGTCATGTCAGTCGACCGTCACGGTGCCGAGTTTGATGATCCCGGACGCGGATGGCACGAGATCCCCTGCGCCGTTTATCGAAAGTTGCGAGACGTTTGTGATGGACGGATCCGCCCCGTAGGCAATTGCGGCAATCCGGGAGAGTGGCAGGGCCGTGCCGATTGGGAGGGTAGCGGCATAGGCCTGCACTGCCGCTGCGACAGAAGCCTGGGCCGCCGGATGGGTGGCCAGGGGAGTAGTGACCGTCATCGCAATGTTTGCGGTAAATACGTTTGGTGGTTGAACGGCAAATTGCGTACCGATCGGGCGGACGGCCTCCAGCGCCGCCGAAACCGCTGCGAGCGTCGTGGAGGGTGGGTACCCCGACCCGTCGTCGACGGTCACAGTGAAAAAGCCTGGTCGAGTGTCTCCCGACGGATCGGCGTTCTCAGACAGAACATAACCGAGACCTTGCTGCAAAGACTGGATCGCGAATGCAATTGCGGCGGGTGTTGCTCGTGATCGGCTGTCGATGAAGTTGGAAAAGCGTAGTCGGAGTGTGGCATCCGGCTCCGCATCGATCCCTCCGGCCGCCGCATTTGTATTCGTGACGGTGTCGATGCCCGGCATTGCGGTTGCCAGGAGCGAGATCGCCCCCACGGCAACATTACCGAACACACCGGGAGCGATGGCTTGCGCCGCAACGGAAAGGGAACTGGCCACAGCGGGAACGATGTAGCTCGCCAGGGCAACGGAGTATGCGGCGTTTGTCGGATCAGCTAAAACACTAAAGGTCACGGTCGTATCACCCGTCTTGACCTGAGCCCCCACGGGAATGTTGGCGACCGCGCCGGGTGTGAAGCGAGAAAACGTCAATGTCGTGCTGGCCGCTTGACCGGGCAATCGGGCCAGGCCGAAATCGCCCACCCAGCTATCAAGGTCAGCACCTGATGATGTCGCGGCACGGGTCGCTGAGAGTACTTGGACAGCAACCCACTGCAGCCAAAGCGCCACGGAGGCGTTCGCCTCCAATATCGCTCGCAAAACGCTCCCGGTTGTGAGATCGAGGAGAACCCGTGCGCTACTTTGGACACTGGCTGCCATATTCTGGACGAGAGTGGTAAAACTTTGAAGTTGAAGCTGCATTGATCCACCCCGGAGTAGGAGAGAAGGTCAGGCGGTTAAGGCGATCGTTCCGGTCGCCCCGGAGGTCGAGTCAGCGTAGCGGATCGTGACATAGAGGCTGCCGGATGGGTCAGCGATCAGGTCGACCGCGGGCGCAGGCGTCTGCGCCACGGCTGTTTCCTTCGATAACTGGCCACGAACGGCTGCCTGGATGGCGAGAGCGGCGCCTGGCTGGCCTACGAAGGACGCGAGACTCGCACCGTAATCGACTTGCCAAATGTACTCGACCTGTGTGGTTAGCAGGCGACGAAGTACACGCTGTTCTGTCAGTGCAGGCGTATCGGCTGTTGCGAGATCACCGGTGGCCGACCAGTCGAGGTCGTTTCCCCAAAGATGGGCGAGATCCGGCATTAGTGTGTTCCTATGCCGGCTTAGTCCGGCAAATTCGTGGCGCCTGCTTGGGGCGGATGGATATGGGCGTTGTAGTGCGCTCTAAGGGCGCTCATTGGACCGTGCTGATCGTAGACGTCGCCGGCCACATGGAGGTCGCCTTTGATTTGGACCGTGCCGTCGTTTTGCAGTTTCAGATAACTGCCGGACTGATGGACGAGCCAGAACTCACCTGATGGCGCGGCGGGCGCGGTCGTTTGCGTTGACCAACTGGCACCGATGATCAATCCATGTTCTGCGTCGCCTTCCTGAGGAAGCACAAGAACCTGGGTGCCCGGTGATGGGGGGCAAACGAGCCCCCAGCCGTTCCCCACCCATGGTGTGAGAAGAGGTAGCCATCCTGTCAGCACCCCCTCGGGCTGAAGGGTAACTCGCGCGGTCGCGGTCGTAGGGTCGACCGACGTCACTATCCCGAACCGAGGCGTACCGCTCGCCTGGTCCTGGTTCGCCCCCTGGGCTTTCAAAGCGTTGAGGAAACTGTCCATCGTTCCTCCTAAGCGACCGTGTTGCCGGCTGGGCTGTTCTTGAGCCGGATCCGCTCAGTAAAGCCGTGATCTAGGCTGAAATGCCTGTCGAGTTCGGCAACATAGTAGAGCTGGTCGAAATCAGTTCCCGTACCGGACAACAGGACCTGCGTCCGCGGTGTCAGGTCTAGTTCTCCTGGAAGTTCGGCGTGGACCAGGCGCTCATGGGCAGACAGGTCGGCAAGAATACGCACGGCGAGTTGTAGTGCGTCGTTCGGAGAGAGGTTTGGGCGAATTACCACGACATGCTGCGGTGCGCCGCCCGTGCGCCGCCCCTGTCCACTGCTGCGTGCCGTCTGCGTAATTGCTGCCTGCTGTTTCGTGTTCCAGGACTTTACGGTCACCTCGATATCCCGTGCGAGGGTAAAAGTGTGCTCGAGGTTCAGCCCGACGCAGAGGTCTGGCGTGAGCGTCAGCGTCGGAGACGCGCTGGGAAGTGGGGCAAAGGTCAGCGTTTGTCCGCTGACGAAGGTCTCGAAACCTTCACGAGCGGCAAGGAACGTGAGCAGATCCCATTCCGTCGTTGTACGTGAAAATTGGCCGAGCGTGATGCGGTCATGCTCGGATGAGTAATAGCGACCGGCAAGGGTCGTGGTTGCTGTGATATCCGGGATCAGACCGTGCCGGCCTGCGAGCGTTTGCGCGATTTCGCTCGCGGTTTGGTTGCTGAACGTTTCCTGTGTTCGTGCGTCGAGTAGCCGCGCGGTAAGATCACGGCCATCCACCTCGACGGTGCGGTTCAAGACGTCGATACGGATGGTGTCCGCTTCACCTTGCAGAATGCTCGTGGCGCTTCCGCTGAAACCGAGCTGAATGTCAAGGATAGCTCCAGGGGGGAACAGGCTTTCGACATCGACCGGATCGACAGCAAACCGAAGGCGGAACCGGGCTGCTGCGAAATGAGCGTTTGTCAGGATATCTGCATCGATCAGATTGGGGAGCGCGGCACCTCCGGAGAGGACGGTCAGACCCGGGCGTCTGAAATTACTGCTGGACAATGCCGCCACCCGCACTTGGATCGGGATCTGGCAAGCGAAGTGTCACGAGGCCCGAGAGCGTGGGATCACCGATGTCGTTTAGCTGAGCTATGCGAATCCACTGCGTGGCGTCACCCAATCGCTCCGCGGCTATACGGAATAGATTGCCGCCGACCACCGTCAAGGTTTGCATCAGGTGCTCGCCGACGAAAGATTGCGAGCAGCCCGGGCGGTGTATGCACGGGCCGCAGTCAGTTGCGCGAGAAGCCCGGCAGCCGACACGGTTGCTGATAGGTCGGACGATTGCATGGCGGCCGTATTAAAGGCGATCTGAGTGTCGATCGAGGCAAGGGTCGCCCCGAGACTGGCCTGGGCAGCAGCATTGGCGGCAGTTCCGACAGTCGTTGCTCCGGAAACGCCGATAGCTGCGCTCGCTGTAGCGGCGAAACTGCCGGCAGAGAGAAGGTCGACGCTGAGCGTCGGCGCGAGTTCGATGGCAGCGGTGGTGAGCGAGGCTGCCTCATCCCGTAACACGGTACAAGACAGCCGGTACGGCACCCACCAAGGACTGCGATAGTCCGCCTCGAAGCTCTCGACGATCACGGTATAGATGAAGGCGTCCCACGCCAGCGGAAGTGTCTCGCCTGCGACACGCAGGACATCCAGCAGTCGGGCTCGATCGGCAGCGTCGGGCCCGGTGAAGATCCCGGAGAAATTGATGTCGGCTGGATCCGGGCCGAGCGCGTCGATGATACGTAGTCCGCCGGGGAGGCGATGCACCGCAAGGCGTTGACGACCGCCGACAGTGATGGAACTCGGAAGCTCAAAGCCTGCGAACGCGACGGGGCCGAGGGTCAGGCTAAAATCGGACATTCAGAAGCCTTGTGCTTGGCCGGACCAGAGCGGGGTCTGGCGAGGGTCGGGACCAGTGGGGCCGGCGGGCGGGCGGGCGGCTTGTCGTGCGAGACTGCTGGTCATCCAGCGCCCGAGGCGGGCGCCATCCAGAATGATATCTCCTTGCAAAGTGATGGTCTGCTCCGACGCCGTGGGCGGTGGCGCAAAGGAACTGGTCCGCGTTGGCTGTGGCGCCGATGTGGGGGCCAGCACCGATTGGCCGGCGGGCGCTGCAGCACGGGCAGCGGCGGATGGCTGTGCTTGTGGGACCGCAGCGTGATGACCCGTGTGGACGGGGCTGTCGGCCTTTGGCCGGGGCGCCGGTTCGACTGGGGAATCACGACGGCTTGGGGTCTGAGCATGGTGTGATGCGACACGCTGACTGTGGCCAGTGGGCCTTGGCGAGGGGACAGGCGAAGGCTGCTGAAGGTGTTGCACGGCAGGGGGTAACCGGGCCGGAGCGGCAGGCGAACCTGGTGTCACCAGCAAGGCGCGCGCTGCCCGAGGCGGGGGGGCTGCTAGTAAAGGAACAGCTACGTCAGGCGGGCGAGTGGCGAGCAAGGGTATGGCCGCTGCAACCGGGGGCTGCGGTGACGCTGTGGGCGGGTCTGCGGCTACTTTGGATACGATCTGAACCGCGGCGGGCACGGACGGACCGGCCGGTGCCGACGGCGGAGCAAGCTTGGCTGGGCCCTGGGGAGCGACGGGGTTCGCTTGCAACTGAGAGCTCGCCGGAGGTGCTTCGGTACTCAACTGCTGTGGCGTCGTAGCCGATGGAGACGATCGCAGACTGGATGTCGAGACAACGGAGATTGCCGGCTGAGGCCTCTGCGGCGGGTTCTGTATAGACGGTTCCATAGCTGACGTGGGTCGACCCGAGATCGGTGATCGGATGTCGAGGACGGGCGCGTCTGGGCGAGGTTGGTTGCTCATGGGCGGCTGGACAGGGTCCTTCGGCGTAGCCGGCAGGGCTTGCTGCTCGGGCCCGGCGGGAGAGGAAGCCGCTTGCACCATCGGCTTGGGCTGGGTGGCCGAGGGCACGTGTACCGGGCTCGGCGTGCCCGCCTGGACCTGCAGGCGCGTGAGGCTCTGCGACGTTGCGGCGATGGCACGGTCGAGGGCGGCCAGGTCGCGACGGATAAGGGCAATGCCGTCGCTAACGCCATCCTGAAGGGCGAGCGAGATGCCGATCTCATAGGCTTCTAGCATGAGCTTGACGCCTGTTTGGTTTAGGGTGGACCTACTTTAGGCGGTCTCTGAGGAGGTCGGCCAAGGTTTCGCCGATGTCGCGGGCGATCTGCTCGCCCGCGGCCGCGGCCGCTGGTGCCAGGAACGGCCGGGGCGGGACGGTAGCGGTGCCGAGTTCTTGTGGCGCAGCGGCCGGGTCGTTCGAACCGACCTGTGCAACCAATCCATCCGCGCTACTTGCGATGCTGCCTTGTAGGCCGCCCGTTTCTCGCCATGGTTGATCGTGTGGTCCGCCAGGCGGAGCGGTCAGCGAATTGCGGACCGCCTCGGCCAACTCGGCGGCGTGCGTTGCGAGGGCAGTGCTGAGGAGTTCAGTCAGGGGGAGGTCGGTGAGAGCGGCTGCGGCCTGGCCGGCTGTCATGCCCATCAAGTCTCACCTGAGGTGGATGGCTCGACCTTTGAGCTATGCTGAGGCAGCACTAGACCAGCGTCGGACTTCTCCGTGCGGGCAGGATCGGCTGCCATCCCTATCGAGAGCGTCTCCGCATTAGGCTTCTCCCGATCAAGTGCCCATCCATTCGCAGGATGGTTCACGAGACCTCCGCGATGCGTCATGATACGGTCGGGTCTGGAGGGCATCCGTAGCTGTATCGAGAATGGTATTCGTACCTCGTCGGACGGAATAGTCATCGTCACCTATCCTATTCCAGAGGAACCCATCTCTCGCTCGACCAGTCGAAAATCCTGCCGTGGAATTCCCCAATGATAGCAATCCAATGCAGGCGTTCCCGTCGGTCCAGCGAGAAAGCGACGTCGAATGGCACCCCGTTGTGGACGAGATAAAGGCTGTCCACGAGGTCGGGGTGCTTGCTCAGTTTCCCGCGTCGGCGACGGCCAGACCTTCCGTATCCTGCGGGCGGAGGGACGCCCCGATCGCGTTCACCGCATCGTCACCGAGGCGTTGTATGGCGGCCTCGATCTGATGCTCGTTACTCGGTTGTGGGAGAGGTACGCCGTCGATCGCGACCACGGCGAATGCGAGCATTGCGAGCCCCAGATAGCGGTCGTTGGATGCCAACGTAGGACCAACGGCCTTGAACAGGTGCAGCCGGTCGAGCGTGCCGGGGCGCCTGATCGTCAAGACCCTTCCCGATGCATCAGTAATGTCTGTGAGGCTATCAGCAGCGGCAAGGAACGCATGGGTGGGGGTCATGGAAGGCTCCAGTGAACAGGAAGACGCTTAGGGGGCACCACCCGCTCCACTCCAGGCGTTCCGAAGGCGCGTGAGATGTCGACGAACATCAGACTCGCTGGCGTCTCGCGGCAAAGAACTCCAACTTCTGCTTAACGGCAGCATCACCCCGCCAAGCCCCCGCTGCAGAAAGCTTGAACACCGCCCCGTCATACTGATAGGTGCTGGTGCTTCCGTCTGCTTCCGTTACATACTGATAGAGCGTGCTGACGGGGAGCTGTCCACTAGTGAAATAGGCCTGTTCCATTGACGCAATGAAATCGTCGACCGTGCTACTACCCCGTTCGAGGTCGAACGATCCCTCCCAACCTTTCGGCAGTTCGGCGGCGAGTTGGGTGCCGTCAATTCGGTCGATGCGAATGGGCTGTGTCATCTGCCGGCTGTCGAAGCCGGTCACGTGGGAGAGGTCGACCCGGCCAGACGGCCCGATGACGACCAACTGGCAATCGCGGCCGAGCGTAAATGCGTTCGTGGGCACTGGGCTACTCCTTAGGTACCGACCTGGCCGGTGGGAAGGGTTTGACGGTTCACCTGGACAGTCTGGCCGCCCTCCATATTCACGATGAACTTCTCGTTGATCGCTTGGTACTGGATCTGCGCGTCGGACTGGACATAGCCGAGGTTGGTACGGCTATTCGGGTTGTTGGACGTGTCGCAGACCACGCTAAACGGCAGCGTTCCATCAGTGCTGCCCAGGATACCCTGCGACAGCATGTTCTGCAGGAACGAGAGCTGGGTCGCCCGGATCCGCTGGAAAAGCATGGCGTTGATGACTTGGCCGACATATTGCCCCATGCCAGCCGCGAGTGTGCTGGCAATGTAATCGGTCAGCCGTGTGTAATTGTCGCCGTTCGTGGCCGCATTGGATGACGAGTTGTGCCCACCCCGAACCCCCCAGTAGCTTCCACCGGGCTGCGGATTGGCAAGCACGTCGATCCCATTGCCGAGCAGTTGCGCCAGTTCGGCACTGCTGTATGTCGTCGTCTGCCCGGAGCCCGGGGTGCCGGACTTCTGCGTGCCGATTACACCATAGAGCGGCTTGTTCAGGCTCGACTGTTCCGGCGAGAGATTGGCCAAGCGCCCTGCGGTAAAGCCTTGCGGCGAGACGAGACGGATCGAACCATTCACCTGGTCGTTCCAGTATACCCAGTCACCAAACATCAGCTTCACGCCATAGCAATCCAAGCCCGCGGCTTGTTTCGTCGTGATGGCGTTGGCGATCGTGTCGCCGGACGGACCTGTTGCGATCACGTACAGCCCTTCAGAAAGGGCAAAGGCCGCTTCGACGCTATATTGCGTTGGGTCGTCGGCGTCGGCCAAAACAACCAGGCTGCAGGCCTGGCTGCGAAGGGCGTAGAGGCCGGACCGAGGCAGTGTGTCAACGCCCACCAGCGTTGCGGCCGAAACCGTGGTCGCACCGTCGGTGCCACCAAAGAGTGACTGGCCCGAGAGCAATTGCGGCGCCGTCGCAGATGCAGTCCCCAACGAAGCAACGATGAGCTGACTGGGGCCGCGCAACGCGGACGCGCCCGTATTGATGGCGCTCGCCAAGTTGGCCCAGAACACCGCCGGCGTCGGCGCTGCGACGTTGTCGAACACCTCCGGGGTCAAACCCGGTAACGTCAACGTCAGGCGCCAGGACCCGGCCTGAGAGCCGGCGGCGATACTGACACCAATGCTATTGCCGAGTGTGCCCGGATACAGGGCCACCAACTCGAGTGGACAGGCCCCAGCAGTGTAGAACAGAGCGTAGGTAGCTGCGAGCGCCGTCCCATCCGTGACGCGAACGCACCGGAAGTTGCTGGCACCCTGCTGGGTGGCGGTTGCGACGTGGGTGCCCATATCGTATTTGCGCGGCATGATCGGGCCAAAGGTGCGCGCGTAGTCAGCCATGGTCGCGAGCGTGACCGGCTGGTTCACCGGGCCCCATGAGGCCGTTCCGACAACGCCGAGAACGTTCGTGGGTACGCCGTTGAGAACGAGGTTTTGCGGTGGAACGATCTGGACGTAAAGGTCGGGAACAACCAATGCAGTCGTGTTGATCGAGCCTTGCTGGACGATCGGCATGGCTCAGTGCTCCGACATGGGCGTGGTCGAGGATGCAGGCACAGCGACGACCGCGTGGGCGTGATCCGAGGCGAGGGTGGCGGCCACCACCTCCGGCGCGGTGATGCGGTCGCCGATTACGTGCAGGCCAAAGGGGCGCACTACGACGAGGGTGATATCCATGGATGCTCCGGTTCAGGCGGTGATTGTGGTCGCGCCGAGACCGAGGACCCCAAAGAGCATGGAAGGCTCCGTGACAACCTGGGTGGTCGGATACTCGACGGAGTAGAGGAGATCGCGTCGATACAGTGCCGCGTCTTGGCGGGTATCGAAGGTGGTCGTGGAGACATAGCGCAGGCGGGCAGCAGAGCCGTCCGCCAGCGAAAGAAACGGGGTAGCGGCGTAGGCGACGTCGATTGCCTCGCACGCGGCATCTCTCAAAGCGGGGTTGGGGCACCAGGCCGTAACACGGAACTCCTGCCGCTGACGGCGGAGCTCCTGGCTGCTCGTCGCGTCGGCTGCCGTACGTGCGATCAATTTCGCGGCGCCGGGAATGGTAACGCTTGCCCCGGAGGCGAGCGCGATGGAGTTGGGATTGATAGCGGCGGCTAGTGTTGCTGCGACCAAGGCCGGCGTGTCCCCGACGACCGTACGGTGCACGTAGGACACGCCATCGATCAACAGGCCGGCCAACTGCCCCAGATCGGCCGTCCCTGCGAACGTAGCGCTCACGCCCAATACTGATACAGTGAGTGTCGGCGTCACCGGGTCGGAAACCCAGTCGGGGGCATAGCGTGTGGTATTCCGCGTGGCGCCGGGAACGGGGAAAACGGTGACATTGACCAGGCCGGAAGCGAGATCCGTGTCGAGAGCGGAGGCATTTGGCCAGCCGCGGTAGATCCGGATCGTAGCGCCAATCGTGGACGCGGACGCAATGCCGTCCGGATACAGGGCAGCAGCTGCCAGCTGAACGAGCGCAATTTCGGCGTCAGACTGCGAGGCCATCAGTTTGTGGCCTGTTTGGCCAGGATGCGCCAGCCGAGCGCCGTCAACTCGGCCGATCCAACGACATAGGATCGGCCTGCGTTATCAGTGATCACGTCGGCCGAACTGATCGTGGCGGGGGTATTGGGAAGGAGGATTGTCCACGTAGGGGTGCTCGCATCTCCCGGTAACTCGCCCGGGGAGCCGGAACCCGCAAACAACACCGAGGCGGGCCAACCTGTGAGGACTGGAGTTGCCGTTGCGGCCGTCAGACCGCCGTAACTGTTCACCCCGGCCGCCGACGGCGCAGCTGGACGACTCAATGTGATGGTTGCACTGGTGAGGATACAGATCGGAGGTAGCAGTGACTGTTGCGCCGCGATAAAAAAAACCCCGGCCGGTCCCGCGAGATAGTCACCGGTTCTGGTGTAAGCTGTATCGAAGATGCCGGACCACGTCGCACGGCCATATTGAACCGGGCGTCGGAACGAGAGGTTCTCGTCGGCAAAGGCGGCTGGGAGGCGGAGATAGCGGTTCTCGGGCGCAAGCGGAGTTTGCACATCGGCGGGCCGGTAAGCATCGTATTCGGCGCCAGCGTGGCGCGCTGCGGTCCCGAGCCCGCGGGCAATGCGGTCCTGAAGGCGATGGAGGCGCATGGCCGGGTCAAACGATCAGAGGAATGGAGGATTGGTTCTGCAGCGCCGGGCCGGGCGGAAGCCCAAGAAAGCCACAGAGCCTGCGTCCCCAGTCACGCTCCAGGCGCTGGCGATCGGCGATCTCCGTCGGGCTGTGCGTCCACACTGCGGCGCTTGCAGTGTCGAGATTGTCGGAAGCGGCCGGAATGGCAGTTTCGAACATCCGGAGCGTACCGAGGTGCTGGCGGAGGACCGACTCCTCCGACGGGGAGAGATTGTTCATCCGATATTCGAGCGCACCGTAGGCTTGATAAAAGCGCCAGCCGGTGTTGCCGCTCGGGGCCGCACCGTAGGCGGGATAACCGCAAAAGCGGCGTGTGTCAGTCTTCTCAGCGTCGGTGAGCATGGGTCGGTCCCCTGCGAAGATGTCGGCAAGCGCAGCGCCGGCTTTTCCACCGCATGGGGGAAAAAGCGCGACGGGAGTCACTGGACCGGAGTAGTCCTAGCCTACGTGCTCGATCATCACCGCGCGCTTGAACGACGCGTTCGTTGCTGTCTGGATGATGGTCGGATTCGTAGTGGTGTCGCTAGGCGCGCAGAAGCCGCCGATCCAATACCAGGATTGGGCAATGATCTGCTGCAGCCGGTCGATCGGCTCGCGGGTCACCATTGCGACACCGTCGACCATGGCCACGATGCTATCCTTTGGGGCCACGTCGTCGGCCGCCATGCCGGCGAAGTCACCCTCGATCAGCGCTCCCTTGCCACAGATGATCGGACGTCGGATCACGGCGCCTGGCAGTGTCGGATGCGGCTGAACATAGGCCTCGGTCGTGGGAATGAACCGTAAGCCGAGGAAGTCGTTGATCATCCCCGTCTTGAAAACCTGGTTCGCCGAGGTTGCCCCCTGGAACAGGCGCTGGAAATCCTGGTCGGCGAACAACTGCCGGGCGCTGACCGGATCTAGATAGCAGTTGAACACGCCATCGATGTCGGGAACCGCGTTCATACGAAGCTTGGCGACCGCGTCCAGAAGGTTGGACATGCTGAGCGTGTCCGTCACAGCCAGTTGGGACGTGTTCGTGCGCTGGTTGGGGCGCAGGATCACGGAGGCCGTGGCGGATTGAACGGTATTGCCGGCGGTGCCGTCCGAGGTGCTGACCGCAGTACCAAACGTCAGGACGCCAGAAATGCCGCCCGGCGTGGTCGATAAGTTGGTGGTGTCCGCGCTAGCTCCCACGCATGCGTATGCATCGGCGCCGACCGTGACGGTCAGACCCGGCGAGTTGGCGATGGCGGTTTGCACGCCGTTCACGAACACCGTCTGAAAGCCCCGGATGTCGTCTACCGCCAAGGCGGACCCGGCCGATGCCAGCGTCGTTCGGACGCGGGTATTGCCTCCGAAATACTGTGCAAACAGGGCATTGCGGGCTAGTTCGTCCAGCGAGCGGGCAGCCTGTTCGCCGTTTGTGTAGGCGTTGAGCAGGAACTGCCCTTGGATGCCGACCCGTGACGTGACCATGTTCAGATCGGACGTGGACGCGTAGTGGTTGATCGTGATCGTGTATTGTTCGACACCCCACGTCTGCGGGGTCAGGCCGTTGTCCAAGTTCGTGTTGGTCGACGGGATCAGCGGCGTGGTAACGGAAGGCTTGAGGCCAGCGCGGGTCTTGGTGAGGGTCTCGCCGATACCGACCTGGAAGGGTTCACGGTCCGCGATGGCACGATAGCCCAAGCGGGACGTGAGCGCGTGTTCGAACTCTCGTTCCAGGAAGCCCTGCTGGATGATGGGCTGGAGCGAGAGGGGGAAGTTCTGGATGCCCATTGGGGTCCCTTGCGTGAGGAGAGAGTGGGTATGGCGCAGCCGCGGATGAACGTGTCCCTCGAGGAGGGCGGCGCGACGCTGACTTTGTTGCCGGGTAGCGGGGCCGACGGCGCAGTCGCCCTGACGTTGGGCCAGATCACCGAGTTGATCGGGGCTCTCGGCTCGGCCCGGGCGCGGTTGGTTTCAGCTTTGCCGGTGGACGCGAAGGAACGCCGGCTCGAGGCGAGTGGTGTCCAGGCTGTGGTCGGGCCGGCTTGGGTCGTCCGACCAGAAGCGATGACCGAGGGCTCGATGCTCGCATTCGCGCACCCGGCGTTCGGAACGGTCGGCTTCGTGTTGCCCGCGTCGGAGGTGGAAAAGATGGTCCGCGCGCTGACCAGCCATTTGGGAATGATGCATACGGGCGAGGTCGGCGAGGCGAGGAATTAGCGGCGGCTCGACGCGGTCACTGGTCAGCGGCCTCGGATTAGGCGCTCTCGAGCAGCTTGCCACTCCGCATGACTCATTTCCTTGGCCATGCGTGTTTTAGGCGCTTCAGGCGCCGGTGTGAGCGCCGGATGGCTGCTGCTCGCTCTCGCGAATAGCCATGGTTTGTCGCGCTTCAGAGTTGCCAAAGCTGCAGCGGCATTCGGTAGGTTGCCGTCTGCGTCGAGCTGCAGGGACGACGTATCGAGCAACTTCAGGCAGTCCAGGTCGATGATGCCGGCATGGATTGCATGGGCCTTGAGTTCAGCGTGAACCAGACGGCTGTTCGCTTGGGCGAGTTGTTGGCGAAGTATGTCCGTCGGGTCGGGTTTTGGGGCGTCGTCGGCTTCATCGGGCATGAATTGCGGGGTCCGTCTTAAGAGGGGGGCAGCTCGGTTTGGGTTAGGCTTCCTCGCTTGATCCTTCCTCAGATGTCGTGGAGGACGATGCCGAGGGGGCAGGCCCAGCGGCGGCCCGTGCTGCATCGATTCGGGCAAGTTCGGCCGGGATGTCTTCGATATCGTACGTCGCAGCAATCGCCTTTAGCGCAGTCTCCCGGCTGAGTTGACCGTTCGCGACCAGCGTCGTCAGTGTCGAGGCGTCGCACTGGCGATCTCGGGATGTTTCCGGATACCAGCTGGGCCAGATCAGCGAGAGTGTCGCAGCTGGATCAAGCTGGGGCAGGATCTTATCGGCAAGGCGGAGCTGATATTTCTCTCCGGCACGCAAGACCATACGTGCAAGGGTCAGCATCGCGCCCTCGCCGTAGGAGATCCTTAGATTGTCGGCGAGCCAAAGCAGACCTTGGTTCATCAGCTCCAGCGCACGGCCGGATGTGGCGGCAGACAACCGAGATGCATCGGCCCGGTTACCATGGACGCTTTCGAGCGCGAACTCTCGCAAGGTGCGGACATATTCGATCACCGCGGATGACGCCGTACCGCCGATCTCCAACAGCTTGGCGTCACCATGCTCACTGACGATGAGCGCATTCCCGGCGCCCCGGATGAGTTCACCTTCTATCCCGGCCGGCTCCTTGATCAGCAGCGTTGGGTCGGAGCTGTATTTCAGCCCGCGCCCGGCTTGCGAGAGCTGATAGTCGATCTCGATCCCGGTCTCGATTGCGGCGCGAAAGGTGCAGGCCCCATCGGCGTCGTCCCCAGTCCAGGAAGCGCCCGGCAGATTGCGGATCCAGGCGATCGGAACGAAGCCGAGGCCATGATTGACCGAGCGCGATAGATCCGGTGTCGGTGGGCTCGGATCGCCGACGAGTTGGGGAAGGTACCAAGTTTCGGCGGTCGCGTCCCATCGGCGATTGAACCAGTAGGAGCCTCCTAAGTCTGGTAGAGAGTAGCCTGCTGCGGCGAAATTGGCACCAGGGAGCTTGTAACGCTCGATCACTGCGGCCAGAGTATCCGGCGCTTCGGGGCGCCAGATCGGGGTGAGGTTCACCGTCTCCATCGTCGTGAAGAAGGGACGGCCGGCAAGGATGCGCATCATGATGGCGACGCTGCCGATCGCGCCACGCAGCGCCGCGTCGATCATGACTTCGTTGAACCGCGCTGACTTCAGCAACGCCGCCAGCGTGTCACGCGTTGAGCGATCGGGGGAGTCGATGGTTGGGAAATGGCCCTCGGAGAACAGCAGCGCAACGCTGTCTTCCGTGACGATGCGCGAGAGGGCGTATCGAACCGACGGGCGGCGCAGGCGCAGTGGGATATATTCACCGCCCGGCGTACGCTCTTCGTGGAAATCGTGGGGCAGCACGTCGTAGAGAGTACCGTTCAGGACCCGGCGCATGATGTCCAGACGCCGGGCGCGCTCCGGCATATCCGGGTCCGCCGGGATGAGGTCGCAAATGGATTGAAACATGCGGGTCCTTAAGGGGGGACGGCTCGGGAAGGCCAGGAGATCCGCTTCGGTGCCCGGTGCGGCTACGCTCTCTGCGGCCTTGCAGAAGATGTCGGCGTAGGTTCGAACAGTATAAGGAATATCCTAATCCAAACCGGGGCGTTTGGGTAGGCTTGTCTTGCTCCGTCAGCGGCTGAGCATGGGGACGTTCGCGCGGCGGCTCGGCGCGGATGTTTCCGTCAACATCGCCATCGCGCGGCTGAGCGCGTCGACCTGATCGTCCTTGGCGCCCTCGGGAAAGTCTTGCAACTCCTCCACGAACGCCCGATTCCAGGGCGCCCGCCGGGCAGACATGTTACCCGCGTTGACTTGGCTCGCGGCGGGCATTGCCCGTGTTTCCTTCGCCCCAGTTTCGGGGCTGGAAATCACGCGGTAGCCGGCAAGCCGCCCCGTCAAGTAGCGGATCTGCGCGCGTCCGGCTTGCCCAGGGTCCTGTGGGAGCCCAATCGGAACCGACGGGCCGTCTGCCGCGGCGGTGGCGGCGATCGCCTGTTCCACCTCGTGCGGTCCGCCGCGGAGGCGGACGATGTCGAGCACGATGAAGCCGCCCGCGGCATCCCGCGCCAGCTTAAGGCCGACGGTGAAGTCCGGATCGCGCCCGCGGGTCTCGGCCGTTGCCGCGAGATCCCATGCGCGCACTGCGTTGAGGGTCGCGGGATCTTCGGCGATCGTGATGCGCGCCGCTTGGAATAGCCGGCCGGTACGAGGCCTGGGATCTTGCTGGAAGAGAGAGGCAAAGGTTCGCTCGCCGAGAAGTTCGCGTCTGCGAGCGATTGCCGCGGCATCTTCCCATTCCGGCCACAAGGGTGCGCCCGGTTCGCGTCCGAGCGGATCGTCGGCCTCGGCGAGGGCAGGGAGGCGCAGCGTACGCCACGGATCAGGGCCATCGGCGATGCGGCCTCCGAGGTCGTCGGGGTGCCACCGCGTCATGACGAGGATCATACGGCCACCGGGCTTGAGCCGGGTCGTGAGGTCCGAGCGAAACCAGTTCCAGAGCTGCTCGCGGGCAGCTGGGCTATCGGCTTCGGCTTGGGATTTAACGGGGTCGTCGATCAGGATGAGATCGGCGCGGCGACCCGTGATAGGGCCGCGCACGCCCGTCGCATAATATTCGGCGCCGGTATTCGTGCCGAAGCGGTGGGCCGCCCGAGAGGCCGGATCGAGTGCGTAGCCCAAACGAGGGGCGTGCTGCTCGACCAGCGCGCGGACGCCGCGGCCGAAGTGGCGGGCAAGAGAGGATGTATGGCTCGTCGCAATTATCGACGAAGTCGGATGACGGGAGATCCACCAGGGTGGAAAGACCAGGGAGGCATACGTGGATTTCGCGGAGCCTGGTGGTAGGAGAAGCATAAGCCTGTCGGTACGGCCGGCGGATAGGCTTTCCAATTCGCGTAGGATCAAGCGATGGTGGGCTGCAGGTTGATGGCCACGGGGAGCGAGGGCAAGTTTGGCCCAAGCGGCGAGATCTGTGCGTATGCTCTTGCGGAGTATACGCTCAGCTTTGAGGTCTGACTGTGTCCAGGTCGGCATCGGGCATGGTTGCGAGGTCCGCGGCAGGAGTTGCGGCAGGGAGGCGAGGGTGCAGATACGGCGCGGCGATCCGAGCGAGTGCGACTGCGCCGTCCTTGTCGCCCCCCCTGAATTTCCGCCGCATCTCGGTCAAGATTAGCTCGAGCGGTGTGTCTGGGCAGGGTTCATCGGGGCAAGGCTTAACGGGGCAGGGCGGATCAGCGTGGGAACCAACATGGTCCACGCTGGGGAGTTTGGGCAAGGGTTATTTTCCTAGAGGTGGCAGGTTGCTGGCGTGAACAGGCTCAGCAAGCAGCCTCGTCCGTCGCGGAGATGTCACCGCTTAGAGCCGGCTGCCATTTCCTGTGGAGAAAGCCCAATCGCATTGATAAACAATCGACTGTAAGGAAGATCCTAATGCAAACTGGAGCGTTTGGGCAAGGCATTGCTCTCGGAAAAGTGATTTTTCTCGGTTTGCTCGCGACCACGCTCGCCGGCTGCGGCGCTGCCGGCGACGGGCGCTACGCCGGCCATCTCGTGACCACCCAGGGCGATTGCGGGCTCGGCTTCGATTCGCAGGGAAACGCGACCGCGACGTTGACCCTACGTGGCAGCGAGGCACAGTTCGCTCCCACCGACGGTGTGACGGTGCTGCCTGGACATGTGGATGGCGCCGGGCACGTGCTGGCGGGGAGCAACGCGACCGGCGCCGACAAGAAGCCCTTCCCGCAAGTCTTCGATGGGAGTCGTGCCGGGGAACACGTGCACGGAACCTTTGCGACGCCGCGTTGCCGGGCGTCGGTGGATTTGGCCCGGACCTAGCGAACGCTATCCCAGGATCGGGCGATGGCAGCGTCGTGATTCAGCGCGGTGACAATCAAGTCGATCCCGTTGGCGTGCCACCGGCTGATCGCCTTGTGGTCCGCGCCTAGCAGGCGGGCCAGCCGCCGCCAACTAAACAGGTGGCGTCCGGTCAGTGGGCTCACTAAACTGCGGCAGCCCACGATACGCCGCAGGACGAGTTTGTCGGCCGGAATTAGCGCGATCCACGCCAGTGCCTGATCCATCCGGGTGATCTGCGCCGCCGAGGGTGTCGGCGCCCGCGGCCGTGAAGTATCGGCTGCTGCATAGGCGTCGAGTGCCTCGGCTACGAACTGGTGTCGGGTCTGGCGAAGCGCCGTCGTAGGGCCGGTGCGTGGCAAGCTGAGCAGTGCGTGGCCGGCTTCCTCCAGCCGTGCGCCCACCGTTTCCGCATCCACGAGCGGTCGCTGCTCTGGCCGTAATACGGCGGGGCGGACAAACGAGCGGCTACGGGTGGCGCGAATGTCGAAACGCTCCGGCACAACAAGGTCGCAGGTGGCCGCACGGGTCGGTATGGCGCTGGCCGTGGGAGCATTACCAAGGCGGAGTGACGTCATGAGCTGGATCTCGCTGTTGTGGGTCACAGGAACACGGGAAACGGGTAAGGGACGCCTTCGAGTGTGGAGTTGCTCGTGATAGCCAGCCACGACAGCGGGTGGCCCGGCGGTAAGGCAGGCCGATCGGTGCGCTGCGGAACCGGTCGGGCTAGCGGCTGCATGCGGGTGATCGGCGGCAACCCGAGGCGACGGGCGCGCTCGATGACCGAATTGCGTCCGACCTGGAGTTGCGAGGCGACCGCGTGCCAAGGCATGCCGGCGGCACGCAAATGGAGCAACTGGGCGTCCGCATGGGACGACCATATTATGGCAGTGGACATTTTGTGGGTCCTTGAGGACATGCGGCAGGCCTGCAGGAGACAGGCGGGCGGTCACGAGGAATTGTTAGAATAACTGACAGTGTTCGTCAATTGTTCTCGTGAAGTTTATTCGTGTAAGTTTGCCGTTGAAGTGGCAATTGCGGCCTGGGGGGAATCGATGACGTCGAGTTTGGGGGAGCGGATCGCGGTGCTCCGGCGCGAACGCGGCTTGAGCCAGGCCGGTCTGGCCGCTGCAACCGGCGTCTCCCGCAGCGCGGTGGCACAGTGGGAAACCGATCGCGCTGGCCAGGTGAGCGGCAATCTCTCGCGCATCGCTCAGGTCCTGGACGTCTCGCTCGAGGTGCTGCTGCATGGTGATGCGGCGCGCGGGCCGGAGGGGCTGACGGGAGACGAACTCGCACTGCTGAGGCTCTACCGGGTCTGCCGCCCGGACCAGCGGGCCGAGGTGTTGCGTCTGGCCCGGCGGCTCGCCCGCGCGGCCGGGGAGCCTATGGACAAGCCGCGCGTTTGAGGCCTGTGCAGCGGGAGCGCAGCGATGAGCATGACGCAGGTTGGAACGGCGATGACGACCGGCGGGGACGGTGCCGCACTCGACCCGGCGTCCCTGGCGGAGCTATCGCAGGCGATGGGGCGGCTGCAGGACGGCGGCGGGCTGGTGGTCCGCCTGGCCGACGTCGTCGGCGGGGCGATGGGGCGTGGGGTCCGCTTCGGCACACGCTCGCTCGGGATTGTTCCCGGCGCCCAAGCTGCGGTCCAAAGCGTCGTGGAGGTGGCCCTCAGGCGCGCCTTCGACATCGCGGTGCTGCGCCTGGGCAAGGAGGGTCAGCTCGAGCAGAGCAGGCGCCTAGCTGGGCCGCTGGTGTTCCTGTCGGGGGCCGTGGGCGGCTTCATCGGTATGGGCGGATTCGTGCCGGATGCCACGGTCACCAGCCTGACCATCATGCGTGAAATCGCCCGCATTGCCGTGGAGGAAGGGGAGGATCTGAGCGACCCGGACGCGCGGTCCGCCTGCTTGCAGGTGTTCGCTTTGAACCCCGGGCAGAAGGGCAGCGGCGAGCCTGAGGCTAGCTACTTCTCGGCGCGCTTCGTCATGCAGGGCCGGCCGGTGGCCATGCTGCTGACCGACGTCGCCCGCCGGTTCGGCGTGACGCTGTCCCAAAAGTTCGCGCTGCAAGCGGTGCCAGTCCTGGGCGCAGTCGCAGGTGCGTCGCTGAATGCGTCGTTCCTCGGCCATTACCGAGACCTCGCCCGCGCCCACTTCACCATCCGCCGTCTCGAGCGGCGCTTCGGCGAGGCCGCCGTCAGGCAGGCGGCAGAAGCCTAGCCAACACCGTCATCGTGTCCGTCCCGGCGGGCACCGTCAGGATTGCCCCAGGGGTCCGTGCTGCCAGCACTGTGACGGCGCCTTTGGGGCAGATCCCGAGACACTTGGTCTCGATCACGCGGCAACTCGCGCGCTGGCCGGTGGAGCGCAGACCGCGCTTGAGTTCACGCGGGAGACTGTCCTCGCCATCCGGCCCAAAGCCACCATCCAGCTTGCCGCTGCACTTCCGGCAGACGAGGATCACGTCCCGCCACGGTGTCTGTCGTGCAACTATCTCAGCCTTGTTGTGCGTGGGCATGGGTATGAACGGTCTCTGCGGGTTGTCAGATGGCTCGGGTGTGGAATGGTGCGTGTCGGCGCGCTGCGCCCAACGATGCTTCACATGGGGGATTTCCGATGGATGTCACGATCAAGGCGGCTGTGGCCGGTCTCTGCCTCGCCCTACCGGTAGCGGGATGTGCCACTCGGGCCCAAGCGCCGCTGCCGCAGGAGCAGATCCTGACGGGGCAGCAACTCAGCCAGGCGGACGCTAACTTCGTGACCGAGAGCTACCGCATTGTCGAGATGGACAACGACGAGGGACAGTTGGCGGCAACCCAGTCGGGCAACCCGCAGGTTCGTGCCCTGGCGGCGGAGATCGTCGGCAAGGCCAACCAACTCTATCCCCTAATGCAAGACGCTGTCCGGAAGAACGGCATAACGCCCCCGCGCGAGTTGCCTGCCGACCTGCGGGGCCGGCTGGAGCGGACCCAGGCCCTGCATGGCGGCGCGTTCGACCGGTTGTACCTGGCCGACCAGGTCGAGACGCATCAGCGTGCGATCCGGGCGTTCCAAGCCGAACAGGCGCGCACGCAGGACCCATCGATGCGGGCACTGGTCGATCGCGCCCTACCGGTCGTGCAGGAGGATCTGGGTAAGCTGCAAGCGCTCCAGTCCTCGATGCGGTAAGCCGGTCTAACCTCCCGGCACGCCCTGTGTATGCACATACAGGCTATACAGCGACTGGCTGGACGCCATGAACAGCCGGTTGCGGTGGCGGCCGCCGAAACACAGATTGGCGCATCGCTCCGGCAGGGCGATGCGCCCGATCGGAGCGCCTGCCGCGTTGAACACCATCACGCCGTCCAGTTCGGGGGTCATGCCCCAGCCGCACCAAAGGTTACCATCGATATCGACCCGGAAGCCGTCGGGCGAGCCCTCGCCGGCATCGATGAACATCCGCTGGTTGGCAAGCGATCGCCCATCCGCAGACACGTCGAACGCCAGCAAGCGCCGCGGCGTGGCGGCGCATTCGACAACATACAGCACGCGTTCGTCAGGGGAGAAGGCAAGCCCGTTGGGTCGTCCGACCTCCCCGGCGACAACGCTGATGGCCCCAGTCTGGCCATCGATCCGGTAGACGTTGGTGGGGAGTTCGGGGATGGCCTTTTCCCCCTCGTAGAAGCCGCCAATGCCGAAATCGGGGTCGGTGAACCAAATCGAGCCGTCCGATTTGATCACGACGTCGTTCGGAGAATTCAATCGCTTGCCATCGAAACTGTCGGCCAGGACGGTGATCGTGCCGTCGTACTCCGTGCGGGTGACCCGGCGCGTGCCGTGTTCGCAGGTCACCAGCCGCCCTTGCCGGTCCCGCGTATTGCCATTCGCGTTGTTCGCCGGCCGCCGGAACACGGTGGTCGCACCGGTCTCCTCGTCCCAGCGCAGGATGCGGTTGTTGGGGATGTCGCTCCATAGAACGCAACGCGCGTCGCCGAACCACACCGGGCCCTCGGCCCACCGGCAGCCGGTATACAGCCGCTCGACCGCCCCGAGCACGACGCGGTAGGGCGCAAAACTCGGGTCGAGGACCTCGACCGCCGGGTCGGGATAACGTTCGGTGGGACGCCATGATTCGGACATTGCAATTCCCTAGCGCTCCGTTCGGACGTGGGCAACTTGCAGGGACGACCGTTGGCCCGCAAAGTGCAAGCATGGAACGCCAGCCGCAAAGCCCCGCCTCCCGCGACGTCGTCCGCGCCGTACTCGAAACCCGGGATCACCGGCACAACGAGACGCACGCGATCTTGCTCGCACTCTTCCAGGGGTTGGTAGCGGAGTTGGTCGAACAAGGTGCGCTCGAGCCCAAGCCGCTTGCCGAACGAGTGGCACGCAGTGAGGCCCATATCGCGCCCGACCCGCACGGAACGCCCGCGCGGGCGATGCTGGACCATGTCATGGCCTGGCTGAACTCGATGGAGCCCGGCTTGCCGCCCGCCCACCCCGACCGGTGGATGGCAACAACGTTCGGCAGTCTGGATCAGTAGCGGGATCCAGTAGCGCCGCCGTCGTTCGGAGCTACAGTGGGGACAGAGGAAACCATCCATGGTTGCGATTACATCCCCGGCGTTCAAACGCAACGCCCGCGAGGCGCTCGGCAATGCCGGGTTGCAGAAGGCGTTGGCGTTCAGCAAGCCGCAATTCATGGCCCGGCGGACGCGTGCCGTCGAAGCTCTTCCGGAATTCGAGCGGCTGCGAGACATCGGCAAGGGCATCAAGGACCACGCCCTCGCCAATTTGGACTTCTACCTCGAGACCTACGCGGACAACGTCGAGCGGACCGGTGGCAAGGTGCATTGGTGCTCCACGGCCGAAGACGCGCGGGCGGCGGTCCTGGCGATTTGCCAGCGCGTTGGGGCGAGGACGGTCACGAAGGGAAAGTCGATGATCTCCGAGGAGATCGGAATCAACGACCACCTGGAGCGGTTCGGCATTACCCCAGTCGAAACCGATCTCGGCGAGTACATCATCCAACTGCGTCAGGAACACCCCAGCCACATCATCGCACCGGCCTTCCACCTCAACCGGGAGGACTGGGAGGACACGTTCCGCCTCAGCCACACCGACCTCGACCCGAATCGCGTGTTCTCCGAACGGCGCGACATCCTGACGGAGGCGCGCACGAAGCTGCGGGAGCGCTTCCTGTCGGCCGATGTCGGGATCACCGGCGCCAATTTCCTGATCGCCGAGACCGGTAGCTCCGTCATCGTCACCAACGAGGGCAACGGTGACCTCACCCAGACCTTGCCCCGGGTGCACATCGTGCTCGCCTCCATCGAGAAATGCGTGCCGACGCTGGAGGACGCAACCAGCCTGCTGCGGCTGCTCGCGCGCTCGGCCACCGGGCAAGATTTCTCCGTCTACACCACGTTCTCCACCGGCGCCCGCCGCCCCGGCGATCTGGACGGGCCGGAGGAATACCACGTCGTGCTGCTGGACGGCGGCCGGTCGGCGATGCTGGGGACCGAGTTCGGCGAGATGCTGCGCTGCATCCGGTGTGCGGCCTGCATGAACCATTGTCCGGTGTATGGCGCCGTCGGCGGCCATGCCTATGGCTGGGTCTATCCGGGGCCGATGGGCAGCGTGCTTACACCGTCGCTCATTGGCGTGGACAAGGCCGGCCATCTGCCGAACGCCAGCACCTTCTGCGGCAAGTGCGAAAGCGTGTGCCCCGTCAAGATCCCACTACCCAAGATGATGCGGCATTGGCGAGAGCGTGAGTTCGAGCGCCATCTGACGCCCAGTGGCATACGCACCAACCTCGGCCTGTGGGCGTGGTTCGCCCGGCGCCCCCGGCTTTATCGGCTCGCGACGCGGGTGGCCGCGGCCACGCTTGGGCTGATGGGCCGCCGCCGCGGACGCTTCTCCTCGCTGCCGCTGGCCAGTGGCTGGACGGCCAGCCGCGACCTGCCGGCGCCCGAGGGGGATACGTTCTTCGCCCGCTACAAAAGCCAGCAGCGAGCCGGCAGATGAGTCGGGAGGCGGTTCTCGGAGCGATCCGCCGGGGCTTGAAGCGCGGGGCGCTGCCCGACGATCAGGCGGCCATGTTGCGTGACCGCCTGGCCCACCATCCCCGCTACCTGATCCCGCTGCGTACCCGGGTGAGCCGCGCGAAACAGATCGACCTGCTCGTCCACTACATCGAGCGTGAGTTCGGGACGGTGGATCGCCTCCCGGAACCCGGCGCCGTACCCGCCGCCCTTGCCACCTACCTGGCCGCCCACAATCTGCCTCCGCAAGGTGTCATGGCGCCGCATCCGGAGTTGCAGGCGATCCCCTGGTCCGAGCGCCCGATGCTGCGGTTGCGGGAAGGCCGGGCGGAAGCCTCCGATCTTGTGAGTGTGCAGCACGCCTTCGCCGCGATCGCGGAGACGGGCACGCTGATGCTCCCCTCCGCGCCGGAACGGCCAACCACGCTGAATCTGCTACCGGATACGGCGGTCGTGGTGTTGCGCAGCAGCCGGGTCGTAGGGGCCTATGAGGAGGCGTGGGACCTGCTACGCCTCAACGGAGCCATACCCCGCAACGTGATGCTGGTGACCGGGCCGTCTCGCTCCGCCGACATCGAGCAAACCCTGGAACTCGGCGCCCATGGGCCGCGGCGGCTGCACGTGTTGCTGATCGAGGATGACCCGGCCGCCAAGCACCCAGCCGTCGCCTAGGCCCCTGGCCCGAGCGTTGGCCCGCCGGACCCTGAGCGATATCGACCGGGACGCTTGGGCCGCCTACGCCCGGCATGTCGCGGCTCTGCCGGGTCGTGCCCTACCCGTTTTGGCCCCCGAGCAGGTGGTGCCCCCCGTACCGCAGGCGCCTCTCCCAGCGGCGGTGAAGCTCGCACCGGTCGCAACGCAGGTTTCGGTCGGCCAGCAACCGGCCGGCCTCGACAAGGCAAGCTGGACACGCCTTCGGACGGGCAAGCTGCTGCCGGAGCGGAGCCTCGATCTGCACGGACGAACAGCGCAACACGCTTACATCGCGCTACAGGGTTTCCTCCTGCGGGCGCATGCCGACCGGGTTCGCTGCGTTGAAGTGATCACCGGGCGGGGCAGCGGCGAGACTGGCGGGGTGATCCGGCGCGAGTTGCCGCTTTGGCTCAATCTCCCGCAACTCCGACCGCTGGTGCTGGCGGTCACGCATCCTCATGCTGCCAATGTCGGCGCGGTCCGGCTGCTGCTGCGGCGGACACGCTAGATACGGAGAATAGAATACTCTTTAGCGACGCGTCGAGAAATCGGTTAACTCTCGGTCGAGGATTCTACAGAACGCTTAACTCTTTGACTTAGCGTGAAATTTTCCCAAGTATCACTCGTGGCGGCGCGGCGTTTTCCTGCTCCCCGATCTTGGTGAAAGGGAAAGCGATGTCTATGATTTCTGCCGCTCCGCTCGTGCCTGAAGCGCCGTCTTTAACACGGGTTTCGCGCCCGGCCCGGCCAGTCTGGCGTCCGCGGTCATTGCGCCGGGTCGCATCTCCCGCGATCATCCTGTTGGCCTGGCAGGCAGCATCGATGAGTGGGCTGCTGTCCCCGCGGGTGCTTGCAGCGCCGGCGACCATCCTGACGGCCGCGTGGGGCTTGCTGCTGTCCGGCGAGTTGATCACCAACATGATTGTATCGCTCGAGCGTGTTGCCGCCGGGCTTGCTTTCGGCGTTGCGGCCGGTGCAGCGTTGGCCCTGGTCTCCGGCCTGTCGCGGCTGGGGGAGGACATCGTCGATGCGCCGATGCAGATGCTTCGCACCTTGCCCTTCCTTGCCCTGGTGCCGCTGTTCATTCTGTGGTTCGGCATCGGCGAATTGCCAAAGGTGGCGCTCGTCGCATTGGGAAGCATGTTCCCCATTTACCTCAATCTCTATGCCGGCATTCGCGGCATCGACCCCAAGTTGATGGAAGCGGGCCGCGTGTTCGGGCTCGGCCAGTGGGGCCTCATCCGGGAGGTCGTGTTGCCGGGGGCGTTGCCCTCGGGGTTGGTCGGGCTGCGCTATGCTCTCGGAACGGCGTGGCTCTCGCTGGTCGTGGCCGAGCAGGTGAATGCATCGGCCGGCATCGGTTATCTGATCAACGATGCACGCGACTTCTTGCGCACCGACGTGATCGTGGTCGGGCTGGTTGTCTACGCTATCCTCGGTCTGACGGCAGATTCGCTGGTCCGGTTGGCGGAACGGCGGCTGTTGGCCTGGCGTCCGACGCTGGTGCGCCGGTGAGCGCCGTGCAGAACGGCGGCGTGCACGTTCGCGGACTGGTCCGCCAGTTCGGAACTCAACGCGTGCTGGACGATCTCGATCTGGAAATCCGTCCCGGCGAATTCGTCGCTCTGCTAGGGCGAAGTGGGTCCGGCAAGACGACCCTGCTCCGTACGTTGGCCGGCCTCGACCCGGTGCCGGAGGACGCGGTCGTGGCGGTACCGCAGCCGACGGCTGTCGTCTTCCAGGAACCGCGCCTGCTCCCCTGGAAGCGGGTATGGCAGAACGTGACGCTTGGGCTACCCGGCTCCAACCCACGTGGACGCGCCGAGGCAGCCCTGCGCGAAGTGGAACTTGGGCACCGGGTGGACGCCTGGCCCGTCACCCTGTCCGGCGGCGAGGCACAGCGCGCAGCCCTGGCGCGAGCACTGGTTCGCGAGCCACGCCTGCTCCTGCTGGACGAGCCGTTTGCGGCTTTGGATGCGCTCACCCGGATGCGAATGCACGCGCTGATACTGGAGCTATGGCGCGTCCATCATCCGACGGCCTTGATCGTCACTCATGACGTTGACGAGGCGCTCCTGCTAGCCGATCGGGTCCTGGTCTTGGAGCAAGGCCGTATTGCGACGGACCTCGTCGTAGGCTTGGACCGGCCGCGTGACCCGGCCGCGTTCGGCGCGCTGCGCATGCAGTTGCTGAGGGCGCTTGGTGTGGAACTACCCAAGCTCCACGAGCCAGTTTGATGGACGGAGCCGTTATCCCGCTGACACCCGATGCCGCTCTGGCCGCGGTTTTCGCCACACGCGCCGCCGAGCACGACCGGCTTGCGAGTTTTCCGCATGAGAACTTCGAACTGCTGGCCGACGCGGGCATGCTGAGCCTCACCGGCTCACCGGCCGACGGTGGCGGCGGGGCAGGGCTTTCACGCGTCGTCGCCTTGGTCGGAACGGTGGCGGAGGGCTGCCCATCCACTGCGCTGGTATTGGCCATGCAGTTGATCCACGTGCATCTGTCCAGCCGGAACCCGAACTGGCCGGCGAGTTTGCGCAGCCTCGTCGGCAGAAGTGCCGGTGAGGGGGCGCTGATCAACGCGCTGCGTGTCGAACCGGCCCTGGGTACCCCGGCGCGCGGTGGCATGCCTGAGACGATTGCCCGCCGCATACCGGAGGGTTGGTCGCTCAGCGGACGCAAGATCTACTCGACCGGTGCGCCTGGCCTGCATTGGATGCTGGTCTACGCTCGCACGGACGAGGCGGAGCCCCGAATGGGCTTTTTCCTGGTTCCCGCGCAAAGCGCCGGCGTCACCATCGAGGAGACCTGGGACCAACTCGGCTTGCGCGCGTCGGGCAGCCACGATGTGATTTTCGACGGTGTCATCGTGCCCGAGGCCAATGCAGTGGATGTTCGAGCACCGGCGGCGTGGCGGCCAGATCCGGTCCAGGTGGCCTGGAACACCCTGACCATCGCAGCCCTCTACACCGGCGTGGCGACGGCCGCCCGCGACTGGTTGGTCAAATTCCTGCGCGAGCGGATCCCGGCCAACCTGGGCGCACCCTTGGCGAGCCTGCCCCGAATGCAGGAAGCAGTGGGTGGTATCGAAGCGCTGCTGCTGACCAACCGCCGCCTGATCGCCGACGCCGCCGCCGAGCACGACCGCACCGGCGGGCCGGGTGCGAATGCGTGCAATCTGATCAAGACGGTCGCTGCCGAGAACGCAATCCGGGCCGTGGAGGAAGCGTTGAAGCTGACTGGCAACCACGGCCTGTCCCGCAGCAACCCGCTGGAGCGGCACCTGCGTGACGTGCTCTGCGCCCGCATCCACACACCCCAGGCAGATGCCGCGCTTCTTGCGGCTGGCAAGTCGGCTCTGGGCCAATAAGGGAGATCATCATGACGCATCCCATCGAATTCATCGGCATGGTTCAGCCCCGCGAGCAGTCGGAGACGCGGCCGGCCAAAGGCCCTGCGATCGATCCTGGCTACCTGCGGGCGAGTGCGCAGGCCCACGACGTCGCCGGTTTCGACCGCATCCTGATCGGCTGGTACAGCAACGGTCCGGATGGATTCCAGCTAGCGTCCTACGCGGCGGCCCATACCGAGCATGTCGGATTTCTCGTGGCCCACCGCCCGGGGTTCCAGGCGCCCACCCTCGCGGCGCGGGCCTTCGCAACGCTCGACCAACTCAGCAATGGCCGGGCTGCGATCCACGTCATTTCCGGGGGCGATGACATCGATCAACACCGCGACGGCGACTGGCTGGGCAAGGATGACCGCTACGCCCGGACCGACGAATACGTGGGCATTCTCAAGTCGGTCTGGGGCGGAACGGCCCCTGTCGACCACCAAGGCAGCTACTACCATATCGAGGGCGCGTCTCCGGCCGTGCGCACCGTACAGTCCCCGCGTATCCCGATTTATTTCGGGGGTGCCTCCGAGGCCGCCTTGGACGTCGCGGGCAAGCACGCGGACGTCTATGCACTCTGGGGCGAGACCCAGGCGCAGGTGCGGGAGATCATCGCCAAGGTCAGGGCCGCGACAGCCCGGCATCGCGGAGCGCAAGCGGCGGCTGACATCCGGTTCAGCCTCAGCTTCCGCCCCATCCTTGCCGCCACCGAGAGCCTGGCATGGGAGAAGGCGGAGCGGATACTGCATGAGACCCTGCGCGTTCGAGGCGAGGCTGCACTCGGCCCAGCTGCCGGCGCACCCGCGAACGCCGGGTCGCAACGGCTGCTGGCGGCGGCGGCACTCGGCGATCGCCCCGAGGGAATTCTCTACACCGCAATCGCCCGCGCCACCGGCGCCCGGGGCAACACCACGGCGCTGGTAGGTACGCCGGAGCAGGTAGCTGCCGCGTTTGCCGACTATCATGCACTCGGCGTCACGACGTTCCTGATCCGCGGGTTCGATCCGCTGGGTGATGCCGTCGAATATGGCCAAACGCTTCTGCCCGCCACCCGGCAGTTACTCGGCACGCGCGTGCAGTTGGCCGCCGAGTAGCTGCATCGACACCTTTTCTCAGGGAGAGGGACGCTGATGCTAACCATGGCAGAGGGTCGCTTGCGCGCGGGCCGTGCGCGCCGTCGGTTCCGATGCGACCTTGAGCTTCCTCAACGGAAGGCGTTTGATTGCCCGGTTATCCGGCGTTCGTGTTCCAGTAGCCAGCGTTTGCGCCACAACCCGCCGCCATAGCCCGTCAGCGATCCGTCCCAGCCGATGACCCGGTGGCAAGGAACCACAATCGAAATCTGGTTTGCCCCATTGGCGCGTCCGACCGCTCGAACCGCACTCGGATGCTCGATCGAGGCTGCCAGCTGACCGTAGGAGCGGGTCGTCCCGAACGGGATCGCGATCAGCTGGTCCCAAACCTCGCGCGTGAATGACGTGCCATGCAGCGCAAGCGGCGTGATGAAGTGCTGCAAGGTGCCGGCGAAATAGGCGGCAAGCTCTGACTCGATCTGATCGATCGGCGGCAGCCGGCCGAAGCTGATGGAGGACTGCGTCGCCTTTCGCACATGGGTCAGTTCGGTGGCCAAGGCCTGGCGGTCGAAGAACTCCAGCACATGCAGGGCGTGCTGATCGGCGACGGCGAGCATGGCGCCGATCGGCGTCTCGAGCCAATCGGCCTTCAAGGCGCGCCACAGCGTCGCGAAAACCGCTGCCGGAGTCGAAGGCGGCCTCGATGACGGGCGGCTATGTCGGCGATTTTCGCGGCCGTAGATCGGCTTCCGGCAACGGCAGCGCCGTTGTCGCCTTGACCCTCTCCATGCTCATCCGGCTACTAACGTTCTTGGGCCCGACCGCTGCGATCAGGCGTTTATAAAACGAATCGTACGCGCGAAGATCCGTCGTCACCACTCGCAGCATGTAGTCCACATCGCCTGCCATCCGATGCGCCTCCATCACCTCCGGCATGCCGGCGACCGCTTCGGCGAAGCGTTCCAGCCAGGCGGGCGAGTGGTCCCCAGCCTCGATCGCCACGAAGGTCGTGAGCCCCAATCCAACCCGGTCCGGATCGACCAGGGCGACGCGGCGCTCGATCACGCCATCGGCCTCCAGTCGCTGGATGCGCTTCCAGCAGGGCGTGGCAGAGAGCCCGACATGTTCGGCCAACTGGGCGATCGATAGGGTGCAATCCTCCTGCAACAAAGTCAGTAGCTTGCGGTCCGTCCGATCCATCAGGTCTGCTCTCCGGTGGAAATCCGGTGTGTCACAATCAGATCGGGTCGCAGTGGGCGCTAGGATCTTGCCTCTCGATCTTGGTCAGAGTCCGCTTTTTTGAAATGAGTGGCCCGAGGACGTGACAATCCAATGAACTGCCACCACTAATGACAATGCGACGGTATGCGTTACCGCCGTAGTACGTCGTCGTCAATGCGCTTCGAGCCATCTGGGTCGGCAGCGACAGGTTCATGAGACCGCTGAGGTATTTTGCTGTCCATACTTTAAACTGAGTTTGACGAGCGAGATCGGTCATGCGGCGAAACGTAGCGCAAGAATGTCTCACGTTAGCGCATGGAATGGTATGATGAGCACCCAAAGTGCGTCTCCTGCGCATTTTTCCCTTCACGGTGGTGATCGTCCCGCGGCATCAAACCTCGCGTTCCATGAACGCCGTCCAGACAGGATCCGGATGCCATATTCGATTGAGATTCGCCCGCGACCGGTTTGCCGCAATCCCGAGCCGGCGGTGATAGCGGTAGAAAAACGCCGACACCCGGTAGTTGGCGATGCAGTGGACATGCACCGGGCCTTCGCTGGCCGCCTCCATCGCGTTGCAGAACAGGTGGAAGTCGTGGTCCGTCGGGTTCTGGAAATCGACCGGGATATGCACGTAAACCATGCCGAGTGCAGCGACGCTGGCCGCTTCGTCCCGCAGCGCCTTCTCGTGGCTATGCAGCCCAAGATTGATGACGCAGCGCACTCCTAGGGCGGCGATGTCGGCCAGTTGCGCCTCCGTCGGCTGCCCGGACGTCGTTGTCCGGCTATCCAGGCGGTGCCAGTGGTAGATCGCCGCCGGGTCGCTCATAGCCAGAGCCACGCCGCGGCGGCCAGCAGCGCCGCGGCCACCACGGCGAATGCGATAACGATCACCATTCCCAGACCGGCCTGTGTGCTGTTGGCGTCGCGGTGAGACGCTGCGCCGTCGTTCGGCTGCGGATCAGGTTGGTCGTTCATCAGTCAGCGCGTCAGTTCGCGGGCCATATCGTCCAGACCGGATACCGACAGCGGGAACATCCGACCCTCGACCAGGGATCGCACCATCCCGATCGACTGCGTCAAGGCCCAGTCCACCGCAGGCGCCGGGTTGAGCCAGGCAGCCCGGCGCCACTGCGCCGTCATACGGTTGAGCCACACGCTGCCGGCTTCCTCGTTCCAGTGCTCGACGCTGCCGCCTGCCATCGCGATCTCGTAGGGGCTCATCGTCGCGTCGCCGACGAAAATGGCGCGATACTCCGGGCCATAGGTGCGCAGAACCTCGGCCGTCGGCACGCTGCTCTCGGTCCGGCGGCGGTTGTCGGTCCACAGACGCTCGTAGGGGCAGTTGTGGAAATAGAAGAATTGCAGGTGCTTGAACTCGCTGCGGGCGGCGGAGAACAGCTCGGCCGACACCCGCACGTGGTCGTCCATGGAGCCGCCGATATCCAGGAATAGCAGCACCCGCACGGTGTTGCGCCGCTCCGCCTGCATCTTCAAATCGAGCGACCCGGCGTTGGCGGCGGTGGCGCGGATGGTACCATGCAGATCGAGCTCGTTCGCAGCACCGGTGCGTGCGAAGCGGCGCAGGCGGCGCAAAGCCAGCTTCATGTTGCGCGTGCCCAGTTCCAGCGTGTCGTCCAGGTCGCGGAATTCGCGCTTGTCCCACACCTTCACCGCGCGCCGATGGCGGCTTTCGTCCTGTCCGATCCGGACACCTTCGGGATTGTAGCCGTATGCCCCGAATGGCGAGGTGCCCGCCGTGCCGACCCATTTGGACCCGCCCTGGTGGCGCCCCTTCTGCTCGGCCAGGCGCTGCCGCAACGTTTCCATCAGTTGGTCGAAGCCGCCGATCGCCTCGATTTGGGCCTGTTCCTCCTTGGTGAGGAGCTTTTCCGCGAGCCGCTTCAACCACTCCGCCGGGATCTCGGCACTCACCCCTTCCGAGGCGGCGCCCTGAGCCGGTTCCAGCCCCTTGAAACAGGTCCCGAACACGCGGTCGAACCGGTCCAGATGGCGCTCGTCCTTCACCAGGGCGGCACGGCTGAGGAAGTAGAAATCTTCCACGCTATAATCGGCCACACCTTTTTCCATGGCGCCGAGCAGGGCCAGGTACTCCGTGACCGAGGCAGGCACGCCGGCTTGGCGGAGGGACAGGACGAAGTTCGTAAACATCGCTCAGCCCGTGACCGCACGGGCGCGGTGTGACAGCCGTAGCAATTTCCCTGACAGCCGTAGCAATTTCCCTGCCGACCTGGCCACCCTTGGTCACCATGACCGTCCTCGCTCCACCATCCCCTGGAGAGTAAGTGGGAGGCCGGGGGCAAGCCATACCCCAAATATCACGCATCGGCGTTTGTTGCGCAAACAACGAAGCCGGCACCAAAGGCACTGCGATCCTCACCCCGGCCCTCTCCCACGAGGGGAGAGGGAGTAGAGCGATTACTCGCCGACTGCGCGCGTGGTCTGGCCCTTTGCGTCCCAGAAGAGCGAGATCGTGTTGTACTGGCACAAATCTATGTTGCCCCACTCGGCCGTGTCGTTGTCGTGGTACTTCACCCGGATGTCGAACTTGCAGGCGCTGCCGCCGTGCGGGAAATTCACGTCCAGTGACTCGCCATCCGCCAAGGAATCGTTACCCATCCGGTCACGGCCCCAGCTGTTGCGGGAATGCGCCGAGACATACACCTCGTCGATCTGATAGCCGGTCTTGTTCTTCAGCGTGAAATCTGCGTCCGAGGCAAACGCAAGACCGCCAGTTGCCAGCAGAACCGTCGTGGCAAGTGTCATGATCCGCAGCACGGCAATACTCCTTCGAATGAAACGATCTAGCGACGTGATCGTGACATCCGAAGGTTAACAGACCGTAATCATCCTGGCGGCGACGCGGGCAGCTCCGGCCGGTTCTTGGTGGCGTTGCGCATACGCCGGGTGGTGTGCCCCTCGGCCCAGTCGAGTTCCTCCTCGAGAAGATGGTAGGCGTTGTCGGCGATCGTGGCATTGCTCCGCAGCTCGTACAGCCGCAGCCGTTTGGCCGCTATCACGCGCAGGGTCAGGGCATGACCTTCCGGGGAAACCGGCGTCTCGTGGTCTCGGCGCAGCGCCTCCGCCTGCGGACTGCCGTCGGCCCGCAATACCTCGAGCGCCAACCGCGCGATCTCCGCCCGGGCCAATTCTACTTCTCGGGCTTCGGCCCCGTCTTCGTCCAGTGCGAGCCAGCGCATCAGCGGGGCCAGGGTCAGCCCCTGGATCACCAGCGTGCCCAATACGACGGCGAAGGCGGCCGCGATCAGCAGGTCGCGGAACGGGAACGCCGCTCCCCCGGCGGATCCGTCCGGCAATGCGAGCGCCGTCGCCAGGGTCACGATGCCGCGCATGCCGCACCACGCGATCACGGCGGATCCACCGACCGGGGGCCGCATCCTGCCGGGCCGGCCTGGCCGGCGTCGCAGGAACTCGGTGAAGCCCATCACCCAGGCGATCCGCACCGCAATCGTCGTCAGCAGTACCGCCGCCGCGAACCCGCCGGTGAGCGCGGCGTGCCCGTCCAGCCGCCCGAGCACGCCGCGAAGCTGCAGCCCGATCAGAATGAACGCCAGCGCATTGAGCACGAACACCGCGACGTTCCACACCGCATAGGAGGTGCGCCGGTTCTCGGCCCCGCTTTGGCTCGGCGCACGGCGGGCCAGGGTCAGGGCATAGGCGAAGGTGGTGATCACGGGCGATGCGCCCAGCCGGTCCGCGATGATCCAAATCGCGAAGGTGCCGACGAATTGCAGCACCACCGACACGGCGATGTCGTCGATCCACCGCATGGCCAGCAGGAACAGGCGTGCCGCGACCACGCCCAACACGGCGCCACCCAGGCAGGCCACGACCAGCACGCCGGTGGCCGACCAGAACGAGAGCGCCGCGCCGCCTGCCGCCGCAACGGCCACGCGATAGATGATCAGGGCGCTGGCATCGTTCAGCAGGCTCTCGCCCTCCAGGATCACCATGACCCGGTGCGGCATGGACAACTGGCGCAAAACGGCGGTGGCGGCCGAAGCGTCGGGGGGTGCCACGATCGCGCCCAGCACGATGGCCACAGCCCACGGCATGCCCGGCACCAGCAGGCGGGCGATGACGGCGACGGCGGCGACCGTCAGCACGACGGCGATCAGCACCAGGCTGCTGACCGGCAGCCAGTTCGCCTTCAGGTCCCGAGGTGACGTGTCGAAGGCTGCGTCCAGCAGGGTCGGGGCCACGAACAGGGCCAGCGCGATCTGCGGGTCGAGCTGGGCGGTCGCGCCGGACGGCACCAGGGCGAGCAGGGCGCCGGCGATGGCCAGCAGGGCAGGGTAGGGTGCTCCGATCCGCTGTGCGACGGCAGTGAGCACCGCGCCGATCAGCAGCAAGCCGAGCACGAGTTGGAAGAACGCCATCGTGGCGCTTAGCGGCTAAGGCGGGGGTGATGCATGCGCCGAGCCTAGACCGGGGCCGGGCGGTGTTCCACGCGCGGTCGCCTTTATTGGCGGTCGGGCTCGTTTTTTTCGAGCCGCTGAGTGGCCTTAGAGCGCGGAGAGGCCGATTGCAGCGCCGATGGCGGCGCTGACGCCCAGGACGGCATAAATCATCAACAGCCGGTTATTGCGTTCGAGGGCCGGGTCGATCGATGTGGTCGCTATTTCGTCGGGCATCGTCGGGCGGCTGCGGGATATCAAGGTGTAGAGTCTGATAAGGCATGCAATCGTCTCCTTTAATGTTAATCGTCTCTTTTAATATTGGTAAACTGTTTATTGTTGCAAGCCTAGCTCGGAGCTGTGCGCGCATGGCTGGGATGCTGCAAGCGCGGGTCTGATCAGTCTGGGGCCGGCGAAGGCTAGCGGGCGGGCGCTACCCCGGTTACATCCATTTTTTCAGAACGCAGGGAGAGCGGAAGCCATGGCCGTCAAGGTCGCTATCAACGGATTTGGGCGTATCGGTCGCCTCGTGCTGCGCGCCATCGTCGAGAGCGGGCGGACGGATGTGGACGTGGTTGCAATCAACGACCTCGGCAGCGTGGAGGCCAACGCCCACCTGTTCCGTTACGACAGCGTCCACGGCCGCTTCCCGGGCCAGGTGAGCGTCGAAGGCGACACCATCACAGTCCACCACAACGGCCGTACCTATGGGCCCATCAAGGTCAGCGCCGAGCGCGACCCATTGAAGGCGCCGTATCAGGGCGTGGACGTGGCGATGGAATGCACCGGCCTGTTCACCAAGAAAGAGGACGCCGCCAAGCTGATCACGGCCGGCGCGCGCAAGGTGCTGATCAGCGCCCCGGCCGACGGCGTGGACGCGACGGTGGTGTTCGGCGTGAACCAGTCGGTGATCACCAAGGACATGACGGTGATCTCCAACGCGTCCTGCACCACCAACTGCCTGGTGCCGATGGTGAAGGTGCTGCACGACACGTTCGGCGTGCTGCGCGGCTATATGCTGACCATCCACTCCTACACCGGCGACCAAAAGACGGTGGACACCCTGCACAAGGACCTGCACCGCGCCCGCGCCGCCGCCGTGTCGATGATCCCGACCTCCACCGGTGCGGCCAAGGCCGTTGGCCTGGTGATGCCGGAGCTGAAGGGCAAGCTGGACGGGACGTCCGTCCGCGTGCCGACGCCCAATGTGTCGCTGGTGTCGCTGGACGCGAACCTGGCCAAGCCGGCCTCGGTCGAGGAGATCAACGCCGCATTCAAGGCCGCCGCCGCCGAGGGGCCGCTGAAGGGTATCCTGGACTACAGCACCGCCCAACTGGTGAGCAGCGACTTCAACCACGTGGACTTTTCGTGCTCGTTCGACGCGACGCAGACAGCCTCGCTGGATGGCGGGCAGATGGTGCGGATCGCCGGCTGGTATGACAACGAATGGGGGTTCAGCTCCCGCATGAGTGATACTGCGGCCCTGTTTGGCAGCCTGTAGCGTGGCGCACCGCACTCTGGACGGCGTCGACGTGACCGGAAAACGTGTGTTGGTGCGCGCCGACCTCAACGTGCCGGTGCGGGACGGCCGGATCACCGACCTCACCCGTATCGAGCGCCTGTCCCCCACTATCCGCGAGCTGGCGGAGGGCGGGGCCAAGGTGATCGTGTTCAGCCATTTCGACCGGCCCAAGGGTCGCCGGGTGGCCAGCATGTCGCTCGCGCCGATGGCGGTCGCCTTGGCCGAGGTTCTGGGCAAGCCGGTGCGCTTCGTGGAAGACAGCACCGGCCCAGTCGCCCACGCCGCCGTCGATGCGATGGCGGATGGCGACGTGCTGCTGCTGGAGAACACCCGTTACCACCCCGGCGAGGAGGAGAACGACCCGGCGCTCGCCCGCGAGTTCGCCGCGTTGGCGGAGATTTTCGTGCACGACGCGTTCTCCGCCGCTCACCGAGCCCATGCCAGCACCGAGGGCGTCGGGCGGCTGCTTCCGGCCCATGCCGGGCGGCTGATGCAGGCGGAGCTGGAGGCGTTGGACGCCGCATTGGGCAACCCGCAACGGCCGGTCGCCGCCATCGTTGGCGGGTCCAAGGTGTCCACCAAGCTCGAACTGCTGGGCAATCTGGTGACCAAGGTGGATGTGCTGGTGATCGGCGGCGCCATGGCCAATACCTTCCTGGCGGCCCAGGGCGTCTCCGTCGGCAAGTCCCTGCAGGAGGCGGACATGCACATCACCGCCCGCGCGATCCTTGCCCGCGCCGAGGAAGCCGGGTGCGAGATCGTGCTGCCGGTGGATGCGGTGACCGCCACCGAGTTCAAGCCCAACCCGGCGACCGAAACCGTGACCGTAGGCGCCATCCCGGACGGCAGCATGATGCTGGATGTCGGTCCGGAGACGGTGGACGACCTGAAGCAGCGCCTGCTCGGCTGGCGCACGCTGGTGTGGAATGGCCCGCTGGGCGCGTTCGAGACGCCGCCGTTCGACGCCTCGACGGTAGCGTTGGCCCACGCCGTTGCCGATGCGACGGAGGCGGGGGCGCTGTGCAGTGTGGCCGGCGGCGGCGACACCGTGTCCGCGCTGCGGCATGCCGGGGTGATGGAGCGGCTGACCTACGTGTCGTCTGCCGGCGGTGCGTTCCTGGAGTGGCTGGAAGGCAAGACCCTCCCGGGCGTCGCCGTCCTGATGACGGAGTGAAGCACCTTCTCCCTCTACCAATGGGGGAGAGTGCTTTTTCCCGGCGAAACGAAACGTCTTCTTAATCAATCTTCGTCATGCTTCCCCGCATGATCGCCCCCAGCAGCCTTTCCGCGTTCGCCTCGTCCGTCTCGTCGGCCAGCCAGGCCACGCGGGTCGCCGCTCCGCCGACCTCGCGGGCTGCGGTCTCGAGCCAGGTGCAGAAGCCGCTCCTTGCCCTGCCATCGGGCAGCAGCCAGCCCCAGAGCGCCCCTCGGGGGTCGCTACTCGACTTGTCAGTGTGACCCGGTTGCACGCTTTAAGGATTTCGTCATGGGGGGCTTGATCCGGCTTGGGTGTAGCGCCACGCTCGTTTCGTGCCCGAGTTCCTACGAGCAGTTCCGGCAGGCGACACGATAGAGCGGCAGGTCTGTGTGACGTGCGGCTATGTCGCTTACGAGAACCCCAAGATTGTCGTCGGCTCCGTGGTAGCCGAGGGCGAGAGGGTACTGTTGTGCCGCCGGGCTATCGAACCGCGCGCCGGCTACTGGACGCTGCCAGCCGGCTACCTCGAATTGCACGAGACCACGGCCGAGGGCGCGCGTCGCGAGGCGATGGAGGAGGCCGGAGCCGATATCGTGCTCGAGGGCATCCTCGCCGTCTATGATGTGAGCCGCATCGGCCAGGTTCAGGTCATGTACCGGGCCCATTTCGCCACGCCCGGCATCGCCGCCGGGGAGGAAAGCCTCGAGGTCGGCCTGTTCGCTTGGGACGAGATACCCTGGGACGATATCGCTTTCCCCACCGTCCGTTGGGCGCTGCACGCCTGGCGCGACGCCGGCACCGGCCCGCTCGGCGCACCGGCAAGCAATCCGGCCAGCGACCGCCGCGGCACGCGCCGTATCGATGCTGAGCCGGCGTTGTGAGGGTCATCAGGCTCCTGCCCGTGATGGCGCTGCTCGCAACCGGCGCATCCCCGCCCAGCGGGTTCATTACCGGGACGCCGATGCCGGATTTCAGGCAGCCGCGCCGCGCCGCGCCGCCGGCCCCGACGCCGCAGGGGTATACCTCGGCCCCGACGCCGGATCAGGACAGCTTCGCCCCGCAGACCAAGGCGTCGGAGGACGCGTCGGTCGGGCCGGGGTTGTTCACGCGACGCGACCAGTATCGCGGCGAGGGCCTGTCCGCCTCCTCCTCCGCCCAGATCGAGCAGGACCGCCGCGCCAAGCCGGGCGCCGGTATAAAACTCAGCATGCCGCTGCAATAGCGGGTGCTACGCGCACTCACGATCCTGGTGCTCTGCCAGTTCGCTGGCGAGGTGATTGCCCGCGGGCTCGGCATCCCCTTGCCTGGCCCGGTGATCGGGTTGGTGATCCTGCTCGGCATCCTGGTCCTCCGCGGTAAGCCCGGCGAGGACCTCCGGGCCACGTCGAGCGGCCTGCTCCGCCATTTGTCGCTGCTGTTCGTGCCCGCCGGCGTCGGCATCGTCACCCAACTGGACGCCATCGAGCGGGATTGGCAGGCCATCGCCGTGTCCATCCTCGTCTCGACCGCGCTGGGCCTGGCCGTCACCGGCTGGGTCATGCAGCGCCTATCGCGGGAGGAGGGCGGCTGACCGGCGTCGTGCAGCTCTGGGTCTATCTGCAGACGACGCCGCTGCTGGGACTCGCCGTCACGCTGGTCGCCTGGGAGATCGCCAGCGCGATCAGCAGCTTGGCCCGCGGCCACGTGCTGGCCAATCCGATGCTGATCAGCATCGTGCTGCTCGCGTCCTTGCTGCTAGCCACGGGCACGCCATACCGCGCCTATTTCGAGGGCGGCCAGTACGTGCAGTTTCTGCTCGGCCCGGCGACCGTGGCGCTGGCGGTTCCGATGCACGCCAACCTCGGCCGGATCCGCCGCGCCGCCCCCGCGATCCTGCCGGCCATGATCGCCGGGTCGGTGACGGCGGCGGCCAGCGCCATGCTGATCGCCCGGTGGATGGGCGCATCGCGCACGGTCGTGCTGTCGCTGGCGCCGAAATCGGTGACGACGCCGATCGCAATGGGCATCGCGGAGCAGATCGGCGGCTCGCCCTCGCTGGCGGCCGTGTTCGTGCTGATCACCGGACTGACGGCGGTGGTGTTGGGGCCGCTCATCATGCGCGGCCTGGGGGTGCTGGACTGGCGGGCGCGGGGCTTGGCCGGGGGAACGGCGGGGCATGGGCTGGCGACGGCGCGGCTGCTGTTGCTGAACGAGACGGCGGGGGCGTTCGGCGGCCTCGCAATCGGCCTGAACGGGATCTTCACCGCCATCCTGGTGCCGTTGCTGGCCAGTCTGCTGCTGTAGTCATGCCGGCCGAGACGGCGCTGTACGGCGCGGTGAAACGCTTCCTGGAACGTCAGGGCTTCGAGGCGAAGGGCGAGGTGATCGGCTGCGACATCGTCGCCGTCCGGCCCGGCGAGCCGCCGATGCTGGTGATCTGCGAGCTGAAGCTGCAGTTCAACCTCGAACTGCTGCTGCAGGCCGCCGATCGGATGGCGGTAGCGGATGCCGTGTGGCTGGCCGTGCCGCGCACGCGGCGGGGCCGGGACCGGGATCGCCGGGTGACCAAGCTGTGCCGCCTGCTCGGTCTGGGGCTGCTCACGGTGGCCGCGGACGGCGTCGTGGACGTGCTGGCCGAGCCGGAGCCGTATCGCCCGCGCACCAACCTGCACCGCCGCCGCCGGCTGCTGCGCGAGCACGAGCGGCGGCGAGGCGATCCGACGCCGGGCGGCTCCACCCGCCGCACGATCATGACCGCCTACCGGCAGCGCGCGCTGGTCTGTGCCGAAGCACTGCACCAGGGCGAGGCCACCACCCGCCGCTTGGCGGCGATCACGCCGGAAGCTCCGGGCATCTTGCTACGCAACGCGTATGGCTGGTTCGAACGCGTGGCCCGCGGCACCTATCGCCTGTCCGAGGCGGGGCATGCGGCCTTGTTGGCGCACCGTTCTGTGGAACCGCTTCAAACGTAGGGTGGGCTGCTTGCAGCCCACCACCCTTCGCGGCTGGCGGGCGCTGCAAGCAGCCCACCCCCCATCATGTCTCGTGGACGCCGAACGGGCTGCGTGCAACATGAGCTAGACGCGGGAGAACGGCGGGTGCGGTCTGGGATGCGGCGCTTGGTGTGGGCGGCGGCGCTGCGGCTCCTACTGGCCTGCGCACTCGGCACGCTGGCGACCTGGGCCGTCGCGGTGGCCGCCGGGTCGGGGCTGTTGGCGCCGGCCCCCACCGCGTTCATCACCGACCGGGACGGTGGCTTCCTAACCCAGTCTGGCCACGAGAGCCGCCGGGCCGATGGCGGCCGCCAAGTGGATTACGGTTACTGGCCGGTCACGCCGCCGCCGCGCGTGGTCGCGGCGACGCTGGCGCTGGAGGACCGGCGGTTCTGGTCCCACCCCGGCGTCGACCCGGTCGCGGTGCTGCGGGCCGCTTGGCAGCATGTTCGCGGGGGCGGCTCCGGCGCGTCCACCCTCGCGATGCAGGTGGTGCGGATGCAACATCCCCGTCCGCGCACACTCTGGGCCAAGGCGGTCGAAGCGGGCACGGCGATCGTGCTCACGGCGCGGTACGGCCACGCGGCGGTGCTCGCCCAATACCTGCGGCTCGCCCCCTATGGTGAGAACAGCCACGGCATCGCGCATGCCGCGCGGTGGTATTTCGACCAACCCGCCGAGGATCTCAGCATCGCGCAGGCCGCCCTGCTGTCGGCGATTCCGCAAGCTCCGACGGCGATGGCGTTGCACGCCGGGCTGCACCGGGCCATGGCCAGGGCCAGGCGTGCGCTGGCGGCGATGGCATTGTCGCCGGCCGACCGCACCCTAGCCGATGCGGACCTCGATCGACTGGCGCCCCGGCCAGCCCCGCGCCGCCCGGCCTCGTTGCAACTCGCGCTGCGATTGGCGCGGTCGGTGCCCGGGGGCGGCATGGTCCGCGCCACGATCGACGGCCGGGTGCAGCGTGACGTCACCCGGGCGGCCCTGGCCCATCTCGACGCCTGGCGCCGGGCAGGGGCGCAGCAGGTCGCCGTCATGGTGGTGCGCCGCGGTAGCCGCGAGGTGTTGGCCGATGTCGCCTCCGCCGGCTACGGCAGCCGGCCGGCTGGTGCGATGGACTATTCCGCCGCCCTGCGCTCGCCCGGCAGCACGCTCAAGCCGTTCCTGTACGCGCTCGGCCTCGACCGTCACGTCTTGGCCCCCGAGGACGTGCTGGCGGACCTGCCCGAAGGCGCCGCCGGCATCAGCAATGCGGACCACGATTTCCTCGGTCCGCTATTGCCCCGCCAGGCATTGGCCAACTCCCGCAACGTTCCGGCGACCAACCTGCTGCGCCGTGTGGGGCTGGCGGAGGGGTTCGGCTTCCTTCGCACCCTGGGCTTGCACGATCTGGACGGCCCGGCGCAGCGTTTCGGCTTGGCGATGGCAATCGGCGCGCTCCCCACCTCGCTGGACCGCCTCATGCGCGCCTACACCACGCTGGCTGAAGACGGCACCGACGCACCGCTGCAGTGGGTCACCGCACCAGCCGAGCCGCCCCGGCCGGTCATCTCGGTCGATGCGGCCAGGCTGGTGGGACGCTTCCTGAGCGACCCGCTGGCCCGGCTACCCTCCTTCCCGCGCTATGGCTCGTCGGAATTCCCCTTCGCGGTGGCGTTGAAGACCGGCACATCGCAGGGCTACCGCGATGCCTGGACGCTGGAGTGGTCGCGCGACGAGGTGGTCGGGGTCTGGTTGGGACGGGCGGACGCCGGGCCGATGGCGGGCCTCAGCGGTGCCCGGGCGGCGGCGGGGCTGGCGCAGTCCATTATGCTGCATTTGCATGGGTTGGGCCGTGCGGACCTGGTGGCCGGCGATTTCCCCGCCCCGCCGGGCCGCGAACAGGCGGAGCTCTGCACGGGAACCGGCGCCCTGGCGGACCATGCCTGCGACCAGCGCCTCGCCGAGTGGGTGCGGCCCGGCGGCGCCAGTCCGGCGGCCCCGCCCGGTCCGCGACTCTCCATCATCTCGCCGGATCCGGACACCCATGTGTGGCGCAATCCGGAGGAGCCGCCATCGCTCAACCGCCTGGTGTTCCGCGCCTCGGTGGAACCTTCCGTGCCGCAGATCGTCTGGCTGGTCGACGGCCAGCCGGTCGCGACGGCCCCGCCCGGCATGCCCTTCGCCTGGATGATGACACCGGGCCACCATCGCATTCAGGTTCGGCTGCCGCTGCAGGCCGGCATCTCCCGGCCGCTCGCGGTCGTGGTGGACTGAATCCTCCCGCTCGAGACGGCGGCGATGTAGACGTGGACTTCCTGGGGACGGCATGGTGCAACCCCTCGACCGCTATCCGGAGACTTCGTCCTGACCTGCCCGCCCAAAACTGTCGTCATCACGGGCGGGTCGTCCGGGATCGGAAGAGGCACTGCACGATTGTTCGCCGAACGGGGCTGGCAGGTTGGCCTGATCGCCCGCGGCGAGGTGGGGTTGGCGGCGGCGGCGGCGGATGTGCGCGCGGCCGGCATGCCAGCCGCGACCGCCGTGGCCGACGTGACGGATTGCCGCGCCCTGCAGGCAGCAGCCGACGCCATCGTGGCCGAGTTCGGTATACCGGATGTGTGGATCAATTGCGCCGGCAACGGCGTGTATGGCCGGTTCGACACCGTGCCCGAAGCAGAGTTCGACCAGGTCACCGCTGTGACCTATGGCGGGACGGTCAATGGCTGCCGGGTGGCACTGCGGCTGATGAAGCCGGCGGGTCGGGGCACCATCGTGAACGTCTGCTCAGCCGCCGCCTTCCACGGCCTGCCGCTCATGTCGTCGTATGCCGGGGCCAAATCGGCGGTGCGTGGCTTCGCGCAGGCGCTCCGTGCGGAGCTGACGATGGAACGCAGCCGCATCCGGCTCAGCACGGTGTTCCCGCCAGCCGTAAACACGCCGTTCTTCTCCCATGCCGTGTCCCACATGGGCTGGCCGGCCCGGCCGGCCCGGCCGGTCTACCAGCCGGAAGTCGTGGCCCAGGGCATCTATTTCGCGGCGGCGACCGGCCGGGCGGAGGTGATCGTGAGCGGGACCGCGGCCGTGTTCTCCCTCGTCACGCGGATTTCGCCTCGGCTGACCGGGTTCCTGATGTGCCGGCTCGGTTTCGACGGCCAACTCACGCGCGATCCGGAAGCGGCCAAGCTTGAATTGCCGACCTTGTTCGCCCCATCGACGCAGGCCGGGGCGGTGCGGGGACCGTTCGGGCGGTCGGCCCGGGGCGTTAGCGTGCAGCTTTGGGTGAGCCGGAAATTCCGCCCGATCGTCTTTGCCGGCCTGGCAGGCGCGGCGGCAGTCCGGCTTATCCGCCGACCAGCGTCTCCGTAGCGAGCCACACCTGCTCGGACAGTGCGCTGTCGTGGGCCAGCCGGTTAGGCCGGGCGATCTTGCGGCGCTTGATGTAGATGCCGGTCCGGTTGCCGTATTCCGGCGCGAGGGCCGCGTGGAGCGGCGTGTCGGCGCCTTGCTCCTCGGTGAAGATGAACGGCGCCATCAGTCGCCATGCCAAACCAACGGGCCCCCGGGCGCGCACCAGTTGGGTGGCTACCGTGCCGGGGTGGACGACGTTGGCGACGATGCCCGTCCCTTGCAGACGCTGTGCCCATTGGAAGGTCTGCATCATCAGGGCCAGCTTGGACTGGCTGTAGGAGCGCACCATCGACCAGTGCCGCCGCATTTCAAGGTCCTCCGGGTCGATCTTGGCGCGGTCGGAGGTGGACGACCCGATGTTGATGATGCGCGCGGCCGTCCCCTTCTCGGCCGCTGTGCGCATCGCAGGCAACAAGGCGCGGGTCAGCACGAAGGCGGACAGGTGGTTGGTCGCCAGCACGCGTTCGTGCCCTTCTTCGGTCTCCTCGCGCCGGGTGCAGAACGTGCCGGCGTTGTTCACCAGGACATCCACCGCGGGATAGCGGGCGTCGATCATCATGCCTGCCAGCCGCGCTCCGGCCAGCAAGGACAAGTCGGTGACGAGAAGGTCTAGCTGGGCATCGGGCACACGGGCACGGATCCAATCGAGCGCGACTTCGCCCTTCGAGCGATCCCGGCCGACGAGAACGACTGTGTAGCCGGCTCGCGCAAGGCCGAGCGCTATCCACCGGCCTATTCCGCCGGTCGACCCCGTGACAACGCTGACCGGCATGTGAGATGAAGCCCGACTAACAAGACGGCTAAACATGCCATGCATGGATTGGTTGCGCGAGGGCTTAAGCGGGTTTGTTCCATAAATTCGGTGCAGCGTAACAATAGGGAGGACGACGATGACAACAGGTGCGAATGCCCCGCTACCCATCCGGCTGGATGGACTCCGGGTGGCGATCACGGCGGCGGCGGGTGGGATTGGGCGGGTGATGGCCGATTGTTTCGCCGCCGCAGGGGCAAAGCTGTTCGTCTCCGACATCGACAGGGTTGCACTGGCGGAGTGCCCACACCCGGCGATGCGGGCCGACGCCGGCTCGGCGGCTGACCTCGATCGGTTCATGGATGCAGCGTTGAGCAGCCTGGGCGGCCTGGATGTGCTGATCAACAATGCCGGGATCGCCGGGCCGACGAAGCGGGTCGAGGCTGTCGACCCTGCGGAGCTGGATGCGACGCTGCAGATCTGCCTTGCCAGCCAGTTCCATTGCGCCCGGCGTGCCGTGCCCGCCCTGCGCGAGGCTGGGGGCGGCAGCATCATCAACCTCAGTTCGGCCGCTGGTAAGTTCGGCTTTCCGCTGCGCTCGCCCTATGCCGCGGCGAAGTGGGGCGTGATCGGTTTCACCCGGACGCTTGCGATCGAGTTGGGCACCGACGGCATCCGGGTGAACGCCCTGCTGCCAGGGCTGGTGGAAGGGCCGCGCATTCGCAGCGTGATCCAGAACAAGGCACGCGCGGCGGGCATCGGCGACAACGAGCAGACGGAACGCGCGTTGGCACCGGTCGGTCTGCGCTGCTTCGTCACCCAGCACGACATCGCAAACATGGCGCTGTATTTGGCAAGCCCGTTCGGTGCCACCATCAGCGGCCAAGCGCTGAGCATCGACGGCGGGATGGAGTGGCTGGCCTGATTTCGTTCGCCCTGTCCTTATGACTCAGTCGCTCCGCCCTTGTGGGAAGAGTGCCATTGCATTTACTTCCTGCTCCCTCTCCCGTGAAGGACGGGAAAGGGAGCAGGAAGTCAGCCTATCGTGCTTGATAGGCTGGCCCTAAGGGCGTCCTCGTTTAGCGCACCGTTGCGGGCGATGAACACCAGCCGGACCGGCTCAGCGGCGGCAATCGCCGGCGGGGCGGGGGCTAGGGTCGCGCGATCGCCGACGAGTTGGAACACCATTGGCTGGCCCGGTTGCTCCGTGAACACCACGAGCCCTTTCGCCCGCAACAGCTGGCCCGCCATGCGTCCGATGACGGTTTGAAACCGGGGCAGGGACAAGGCGGACATCGCCGTCCAGCTGACGCTCTCGAACGCGGGTGTGGAAAAACCGGGCTTGGCCGGACGCGCGGCTTCGGGCTGGTGCAGACCGGCGGCGAACAGCAGGTCCGGCGGCATGCGCCCATCCGCGGTGTCCTGGATGACCCGCGCCGGTTTGAACCGGGTTAGGGCATGCCTAACCGTCTCCAGTTCCGCCGGAGTGACCAGGTCGGTCTTGTTCAACGCTACGAAATCGGCGGCGCGCAGCTGCGACTGGCACAACGCATCGCTCAGCAAATCCGGCCGGTCGGTCAAATGCCGGGCATCGGCCACACAGATCACCGCGTCCAGTGCGGCGGCCTGCCAGATCACCGGGTCGAGCAGGCTGCGCACGATCTCCGCCGGATCGGACACGCCGCTGGTCTCGATGACGATGCCGTCGGGTGCCGGATCCCGCCGCAGCAGCGTGGACAGCGTGCGCAACAGGTCGCCCTGCAAGCTGCAGCAGATGCAGCCGTTCTTCAGGCTGCCGATGTCCTCGCCGACGCTGGCCAGCAGCGCGGCATCGATGTCGATCGCACCGAAATCGTTCACCACGGCGGCGAGCCGGCGGCCGTTCGGTTCGGTCAGCAGATGGTTGATCAGCGTCGTCTTGCCGGCCCCCAGGAACCCGGTGACCAACAGGATCGGAACCGCCATCCGCTACAATCCGGCCGGTTCCGCAAGCTTGCTGCCGTCCACCAGGCGCTCGTAGCGGAACGGCGCCGGGTCGACGATCGGCGGATCCCCCGTCACCAGGTCGGCCGCCAACCGGCCCGCGGCAGGACCGATGCCGAACCCGTGGCCGCTGAACCCAGTGGCCAGGAAGAACCCCGGCAGTTTCTCCACCGGAGAGATCACCGGTACCGCGTCCGGCGTGTGATCGATCCAGCCGCCCCAGGCCTCGGTCATCTTGATGCCGGCCAACGCCGGGTAGGTTTTCACCAATTCGCCCAACGCTTCCTCCACGATGCCGGCCACCGGCTCCGGGTCCAGCACGCGGATGCGCTCGAACGGCGACACGCTGTCCAACCGCCAGCGCGCGATCGTCTCCGGACCGCGGAAGAAGGACTGGCCTATGCGGATCGGCATCGTCGAGGAGCGGTGTTTCTTGAACAGCGGCATGAACTGGCGGGCGTAGCGAATGCCCTGTGGCGTCACCTCCATCCGGCCGCGGTCACGGATCGCGACGGTGTAGCCGCCATCCAGGCGGCGTCGTATCGTGAAGCCCGGCGTGGACAGACCGCCGGGCGTCACCTCCGCCGCCGGGGTGGTGAAAAACGCGGTGGACCGCACGCCGGCTTGCGGCAGGCTGATACCGTGATGGCGGCAGAACATGGACGACCACGCACCGGCCGCGCACAGCACCCGGCTGGTGCGGATCGTGCCCATCTCCGTCACCACGCCGGACACGGCTCCGGCCGCCAGTTCCAGACCGCGCACCGCGCAGCGCTGGTGGATCGTCGCCCCATGCCGGCGCGCCGCCTCCGCCAGCGCCGGGGCCGCCAGCCCGGGTTCGGCCCGGCCGTCGGTCGGCGAGTGCACGCCGCCGATCCAGCGCTCCGTCGCACCCGGTGTCAGCGCCTGCGCCTCCTCCGCCGACAGCATGTGGCTGCGCACCTGGTAGCCCTGCGCCATCACCACCCAGCGCTCCCACTCCGCCAGCTGCGCCGGGTCCTTGGTCACGTAGATCAGCCCGCTGCGGCGAAAGCTGGATTCGGCGCCGATCTCCTCCGACAGGCGGCTCCACAAATCCAAACTGTGTTTGATCAGCGGGATCTCCCGCTCGTCGCGGTTCTGTTGGCGGCACCAACCCCAGTTGCGGCTCGATTGCTCCCCGGCGACCCGGCCCTTCTCCAGAAGCGCCACCGAATGCCCCTTGCGCGCCAAATGATACGCCGCCGAGACCCCGGCGATACCGCCGCCGATCACCACGATATCGGCCGTTTCCGGCAATTTGGCGTCACTCTGCACGAGTTGGACCGGTGGCGACATCTTCACGGCTCCTGCTGTGGCCGTCGACAGTAACACCCGTGGGCGGCAGGTAAACCCGCGGCGGATTGACGGACGTGGCGGGGATGGGGTGAGGTCCCCCGCACAATCCCGTCGTTACGAAGGACCCGTCTGCATGATCCGCTCGCTCCGTTTGGCTGCCGGGCTCGCTGTCGGACTGCTAGCGGCGCGCACCGCCTCGGCCGACACGCTGGTGGTGTGCACCGAGGCGAGCCCCACCTCGCTCAACGCCATGCTGTCCACCGCAAATACGGTGTTCGACGTGGCGGCGCAGATCTACGACGAACTGGTGGAAACGCAGCGTGGCGCCTCCACCATCATCCCGGCGATCGCGACATCGTGGGAGATTGCGCCGGACGGCCTGTCCGCCACGTTCCACCTGCGCCACGGGGTGAAGTTCCAGTCCAACAGCCATTTCACCCCGACGCGGGACCTGAACGCCGACGACGTGCTGTTCAGCTTCAACCGCATGAAGGACAAGAGCGGTCCGTTCTACAAGGTCGGCGGCGGCACCTACGACGAGTGGGACGCGTTGCTGGGGGACCGGGTCACCGCCATCACCAAGGTGGACGACGACACCGTCCGCTTAGCCCTGAAGGAGCCGGTGGCGCCGCTGCTCGGCATCTTGTCGATGCCGTCGTTCCCGATCATGTCGGCCGAATACGGTGCGGCGATGCTGAAGGCGGACACGCCCGAGGCGATCGACAGCAGCCCGATCGGCACCGGCGCGTTCTCGTTCGTGCGCTACCTACGGGATTCGGATGTGCGGTTCCGCGCCTTCCCGCAGAACTGGGCGAAGGCGGCCGGCATCGACGACCGCACCGCCAAGGTGGACAACCTCGTGTTCAGCATCACCCCCGATCCGGCGGTGCGGCTCGCCAAGCTGCGCGCCAACGAGTGCCAATTGGCTCGCTACCCCAACCCGGCCGATTTCGGCTCCATCAAGTCCGACCCGGCGTTGTCGCTGCTCAGCGCGCCGCTCGCCTCCATGGGCTACATCGCCTTTCGCGCCGACAAGCCGCCGTTCGACAAACTCGAGGTGCGGCAGGCGTTGGCCGAGGCGATCGACCTGAAGGCGCTGGTGGCATCTGTGTTCCAGGGCACCGGGACGCCGACGGGGGCCATGGTGTCCGCCAGCCTGTGGGGGCATGACGACCACGTGCAGCCGCCCATCTACGACCCGGGGGCGGCGAAGGCGCTGCTGGCGAAGGCCGGCTATCCGGACGGGTTCAGCACGCAGATCTGGGCCATCCCGGTCGCCCGCGCCTACATGCCGAACGGTCGCCAGGCCGCCGAGCTGATCCAGGCGGACTGGGCCAAACTCGGCGTGAAAGCGGAGATCGTCAGCTACGAATGGGGCGAGTACCTCCGTCGCATCCGCGCCGGCGAGGCGCCCGTCGGCATGCTGGGCGGCACGTGGGACTACCCCGATCCGAGCCAGCTTCTCTACGGCTACTTCGCCTGCCCCAACGGCGTACCGCGCCCCGGCGATTGGAGCCACTGGTGCAATGCCGAGTACAGCGACCTCGTGAGCAAGGCCAACGTGATCAGCGACCAGGCCGAGCGGGCGAAGCTGTACATCGAGGCGCAGGACGTATTCGCCCGCCAGGTGCCTGCCGTGTTGTTCGCCAGCACGGACGCCTTCGTCGTGGCGCGCAAGAACGTGGTGGGCTTCAAGGTGCATGTGCTGGGTGGCACCCCCTTCGTCGGAGTGAGCCTGCAGCCGTGAAAGTCGCCGTCGTCGGCACGGGGGTCTTCGGCGCCAGCTGCGCGTTCCACTTGGCGCAGGCCGGGGCGGCGGTCGTCATGATCGACCCGGCGCGCGAGGGCCGGGCCACGGCAGCCGGCGCCGGCATTATCTGCCCATGGTCCTCGGCCGTGACTGACGAGGCGTATTACCGGCTGTCCTCATCGGCGGCCCGCTATTACCCGGAGCTGATCGCCGCCCTGCACGAACGCGGCGAGACGGACACGGGATACGGCCGGGTCGGCGCGCTGAACGTGCCGACGAACGCCACCGCCCTGGACGCGCTGGAACGCAAGGTCCGCGACCGTGTCGCGCTGGCGCCGGAAGCGGGCACCGTCAGCCGCCTTAGCCCCGACGAGACACGCGCGCTGTTCCCGCCATTACGCGAGGGACAGGCCGCCCTGCACATCGAGGGCGCGGCCCGCGTCGATGGCCGCTTGCTGGCGGCGGCGCTGACGGGGGCAGCGGTCCGGCTCGGCGCGACCCGGCACGATGGTGCGGCGGAGCTGGTCGTCGAGGCAGGACGGGTGACCGGCGTCACCGTCGACGGCGAGACGATCGCTGCCGACCGCGTGGTGGTGACAGCCGGGGCCTGGGCGCCGGCACTGCTGCAGCGCGTAGGCATACACGACCCGGTGCAGCCGCAGCGCGGGCAGATCGTCCACCTGCACCTGCCCGGCGTGGACACTGCGTCGTGGCCGGTCGTGTTGCCCATGACGAGCACCTACATGCTGGCCTTTCCCGGCAGCCGGGTGGTGATCGGCGCCACGCGGGAGACTGGTTCCGGCTTCGACTACCGGGTGACGGCCGCGGGCATGATGGAGGTGCTGCAGACCGCTTTGGCCGTCGCACCGGGTTTGGCCGACGCCACCGTACTCGAGACTCGCATAGGCTTTCGCCCGGCGGGGCAGGGCATCCGCCCGGTCTTGGCGCTCGCGCCCGGCATCGAGGGCCTGGTGCTCGGCAACGGGCTGTGGGCGGGCGGTCTGACCGTCGGCCCGTACGCCGGCCGGCTGCTGGCGCAGTTGACGCTCGGCGCGGCAACCGACATCGACCTTGCACCGTACAGAATCTCTTATACCTCTCCCGCGGGCGGGAGAGGGCCGGGGTGAGGGTGCGACTGCCGCCTAGCACTCGGTTTTGCTGGCTCAAGCGGCCCTCACCCCAACCCTATCCCGTGACGGACGGGAAAGGCAGAGGGTTCAACATCAACGACCATCCGGAACCCGATCAATGATCACCCTCGACGACTACCGCCGCAGCCTCGCCGATGCGGTGCCCCCGGGCGGCCTCGACCCGGCGCAACAGGCGCTGTGGTGGGTCGGCAAAGGGGAGTGGGATCGTGCCCACGACTGCGCCCAGCAACAGGAAGGCGAGCCGCGTTGCGACTGGGTGCACGCGCATCTACACCGCGTGGAGGGTGACCTGGCGAATGCCGGCTACTGGTATCGCCGCGCCGGCAAGCCCGTGGCCACGGGGCCGATCCCCGATGAATGGGCCGCGATCGCGCAATCGCTCGTTCCGGCGGCACGGCATTGACCACCGTGCCGGCTGGCATCCCCGAAGGCTGGGTGCGTGTTCCGACGCAGGCGTTCGGCACCCATGTCGGGCCGTTCTATCGCCCGGATGGCAACAAACGGCTCTGCGGTTTCGTGGCCGACGAGCGGCACGGCAACAAGCGTGGCGTCACCCATGGCGGCATGCTGGCCACCGCGTTCGACATCGCTTTGGGCAATGCCTGCTGGGACGCGGCGGGCGAGCGGCCGAGTGCCACGATACAGCTCAACATCCAGTACGTCGGCGCCCTGCAGCTCGGCGAGTTCGCCACGGTGCAGGCCGAGATCATCCGGACCACCCGCAGCCTGGTGTTCGTTCGCGGCGTGATGATGGTGGGCGATCGGGTCGTTGCGACCGGCGAGGGCATCTGGAAAGTGCTCGCTTGGCGAGGTGAGCCGTACGTGCCGCCACCGCCACCAGCGGAGTGACTGCCGACGAAATCAGCAAGTGACTGTGACGATGCCGCAAGAAACGGCATCGCGCGGATGGGCGCAGATAATGTGCCTCCTAATGTCTTGGCGCGTGCCTTGGGGAGCTTGACTTCATAGGTCCGGGTGCGATCCATTGCCCCCGTTACGGCATCGGCAAGGGATCTCCGCCGCATGCCGGGTGGGATGGAACGACCAGGTCTCGACAAGCCGCTGCATATGAGGTCCGTGCCATGTCTCCGACCCGCCAGGTTTTCTGATCGTGCTCGACGATCTCAGTGCCGGGGCCACCCAGCTCCACCAACTCGGCCTGTTGCAGGCTGCGCGGCTGATCGAGCAGCGGGAGATCTCGCCGGTCGATTTGACGCAGGCCTTGCTCGACCGTGCGGAGGCGCTGGACCCGCAGCTCAATGCCTATCTTCTGCTCACCGGCGAGCGCGCGCTCGCGCAGGCCCGGGCGGCCGAGGCGGAGATCGCGTCCGGCCAATACCGCGGTAAGCTGCACGGCATTCCGTTCGCGCTGAAAGATATTTTTTCGACCGCCGGAATCCGCACCACCGGCCATTCCCGCGTCTGCGCCTACAGCGTGCCGACGCGGGATGCGACCGCGGTGACGCGACTGTACGAAGCCGGCGGCGTGCTGTTGGGCAAGCTGGCGACGCATGAATTCGCGCATGGCGGCCCTTCGTTCGATCTCGCCTGGCCGCCCGCGCGTAACCCGTGGAACACCGGGCATTTCACCGGCGGCTCCTCCAGCGGTTCCGGCGCGGCGGTGGCGGCTGGGCTGACCCCGGCGGCGCTCGGCACCGACACCGGTGGCTCGATCCGGCTACCCGCGGCGCTGTGCGGGATCGTCGGCCTGAAACCCACGTATGGTTTGGTCAGCCGGCGGGGGGTGTATCCGAACTCCTTCAGCTTCGACCATGCCGGGCCGATGGCCTGGACCGTCGCCGACGCCGCGATCCTGCTGCAGGCCATCGCCGGCTACGACGACGAGGACCCGGCCAGCGCCGATTGTGCCGTGCCCGATTACCTCGCCGGCTTGCAAGAAAGCCTCGCGGGCATGCGGATCGGCGTGGTGCGCCATTTCCACGAGACCGATATCGACACCGACCCGGAAGTCGTCGCGGCGTTCGAGGAGGCGCTTTCCGTTTTGCGCTCGCTGGGTGCCACGATCGAGGACGTGCGCCTCCGTCCGGCCAAGCAATATAGCGATGTGAAGATCGCCATCGCCGAGAGCGAACTGTACAGCATCCACTCGGCCACGTTCCGCAGCCGGCCCGGCGATTACGGCGAGGACTTCCTAGGCCGTGCCCTCGGCGCCGTGCTGATCAGCGGCAGCGACTACATGGACGCGCAGCGCGAACGCCGGGTGATGCTGGCGGAGCTGAAGCCGGTCTGGCAACGCTACAACGCCCTGGTCACGCCGACAGCCCCGGCGCCGGCGCCACCGTTCGGTGCATGGCGGACGGCTAATTTCTGGACCAAGGCCTCCTTCACCACGCCGTGGAACATCTCGGGCGGCCCGGCGCTGTCGCAATGCATGGGGTTCAGCCGCAGCGGCTTGCCGCTGGCGTTGCAGATCGCCGGACGACCGTTCGACGACGCGACGGTACTCGCCATAGGCCACGCCTACGAGAGCGCCACCGCCTGGCGGGGTCGCCGGCCGGACTTGGTGCCGGGCGATATGCCACCACCGCTGCCGCCGGTTCCGGAGCCGTCCAGCGATCTCGGCCCCGAGGCACGGGACGCAGTCGCCCAGGCTTGCCGTCGCGCCGGGCTCAGCCTGACCGACCGCCAGTTCGAGATGGTCTGTGTCGCCGCCCCGCTGGTCGAGGCGTTGACCGCACGGTTGCGCCGCAGCCGGTCATTCGGCGACGAGCCGGCCAACATCTTCCAAGCTCCAGTCTGAGGACCTGCCTATGCAACTCGGCGTCTTCCTTCCGATCGGGAACAACGGTTGGCTGATCTCCACCACGTCTCCGCAATACAAGCCGTCCTTCGATCTAAACCGCACCGTGATCGAGAAGGCGGAGCAGTTTGGCTTCGATTTCGCGCTGTCGATGATCAAGCTGCGCGGTTTCGGCGGGCCGTCCGAGTATTGGGATTACAACCTCGAATCCTTCACCCTGATGGCCGGGTTGGCGGCGGTGACCAGCCGGATCCAGCTATTCGCCACCATCGGCGTTCTGACGATGCCGGCGCCGATCGTGGCGCGCATGGCGGTGACGATCGATAGCATCTCCAAGGGCCGGTTCGGCGTAAATGTGATATCCGGCTGGCAGGAGGCGGAGTATTCGCAGATGGGCATCTGGCCCGGCGAGGCACACTACCAGCGCCGCTACGAATACTGCGAGGAATACGTCACCATCATGAAGCAGCTGTGGTCGACCGGCCACTCCGACTTCAAGGGTGAGTTCTTCACCATGGACGATTGCCGCTGCAGCCCGCTGCCGTCGCGGCAGATCCCGATCGTCTGCGCCGGGCAGAGCGACCGCGGGACGAAGTTCGCGTCCGAATATGCCGACTACAATTTCTGCGCGACCACCGGCCTGAACGAACCGACCAAGATCGCCGGCCCGGTTACCCGCCTCGTCGAAGCCACCGCCGCAAGCGGCCGCACCTGTGGAGCGCTGGTGCTGACCATGGTGATCGCCGATGAGACCGACGAAGCGGCAATGGCGAAGTGGGAGCACTACAAGGCCGGTACCGATTACGAGGCGCTGGCCTGGCGGGACGGGCAGGCCGCCAACGACAAGAAGGCGGACAAGGATGCCACCGTCGGCCGCTTCGCGCTGACCACCAAGCAGAAGCTACCGACCAGCATGGGGGTGCTGGTCGGCTCCTACGCGCATATTGCCGCCATGCTGGACGAGATGGCCGCGGTTCCCGGCGTGCAGGGTGCGATGCTGACGTTCGACGATTTCGTCATCGGCATGGAGCAGTTCGGCACCCGCATCCAGCCGCTCATGCAAAGCCGGCGTGCGCTTAAGCTCTCCGCGTAACCCGACAGGAGACAGCCATGACAGACGACACGACTGGCCTTTCGCGCCGCCGCCTGCTCACCACTGCCTCGGCCGTTGCGGGTGCGGCCGCCGGGTCGGGCGCGATCCGCGGCTTCCCGACGATCTGGGCGCAGACCATCAAGGATATCGAACTGAAGCACGCGGGCCAGCCGGTGACTGCGATCCAGGCGATCGGTGACCAGGCGCAGAAGGACCTTGGCTTCAAGGTCACCATGCAGGCGGCCGAGAGTTCGGATCTGCTCAACCGCTTTCTGACCCAGTCGGCCAATATCGACATCGCTGACGTCAGCCTGCCGTATCTGAAATACCTGGTCGGCCGCAACGTGCTGCAGACAATTCCGGTATCGAAGTTCAAGAACTGGGACGCGACCTATTCCCTGTTCACGAAAAGCGTCTACCCCGATGGCCGCAAGGCCTCGACCCAGGGCATCGCGCCCTACACCGTGCTGTATACGACGGACGCATCGGGCAATAAGTTCGCCTCCGAGCCCACCGATTTCCTGACCAGCGTGCCCACCATCACCAACGCGGACACGCTCGGCATCCGCCCCGACCTGGTGGGGCGCCCGGTGGATAGCTGGGCCGACCTGATTAACCCGGCTTTCAAGGGCAAGGCGGCGCTACAGGACAATCCTACGGTTGGCGTGATCGACGTCGCCATGGCCGTGGAGGCGCGAGGCGACATCAAATACGTCAACAAGGGCAACATGACGAAGGCTGAGATCGACAAGACGATCCAGCTGATGACCGAGATCAAGCAATCCGGCCAGTTCCGCTCGTTCTGGGGCAGCTTCGACCAGTCGGTGAACCTCATGGCCTCGGGCGAGGTGGTGATCCAGTCCATGTGGTCCCCCGCCGTCACAGCGGTGCGCACCCGCGGCATTCCCTGCACCTTCCAGCCGCTGAAGGAAGGCTACCGCGGCTGGGGCTACATGTTCGGCATGATGAAGCATCTGACGGGCATGAAGCTGGACGCCGCCTACGAGTACCTGAACTGGTACACCGCGGGCTTCCCCGGCGCCTTCGTGGCGCGCGAGGGCTACTATTCCGCCCAACCGCAGAACGCGAAGAAGTTCCTGAGCGCCGACGAGTGGGACTACTGGTACGGCGGCAAGCCCGCTGCGGCAGACATCCACGATCCGTTTGGCAAGCTGATGGAAAAGGCGGGTCGCGCGCGCGACGGCGGCTCGTTCGAGCAGCGAATGGGCAACATCGCGGTCTGGAACTCGGTCATGGACGAGGACCGCTACCTGACCCGGCGTTGGAACGAATTCATCACCTCCTGAACGAAGGCTGATCCTATGAAGCTCGGCGTATTCATCCCGATCGGCAACAATGGCTGGCTGATCTCCACCACTTCGCCGCAATACATGCCCTCGTTCGACCTCAATCGCGTGATCGTGGAGAAGGCCGAGCGGTTCGGCTTCGACTTCGCATTGTCCATGATCAAGCTGCACGGTTTCGGCGGTCCGTCGGAGTTCTGGGACCACAACCTCGAATCGTTCACGCTGATGGCCGGGCTCGCCGCGGTCACCACGCGGATCGAGCTGTTCGCCACCTGCGCCGTGCTAACCATGCCGCCGCCGATCGCGGCGCGCATGGCGGTGACGATCGACAGCATCTCGCATGGGCGTTTCGGGGTGAACATCATCTCCGGCTGGCAGCGTGCGGAGTATGCGCAAATGGGCATCTGGCCCGGCGCCGAACACTACCGCCGCCGCTACGAATACTGCGCCGAATACGTGACCATCATGAAGGAGCTATGGTCCACCGGGCATTCGGACTTCAAGGGCGACTTCTTCCAGATGGACGATTGCCGCTGCAGCCCGCTGCCGTCGCGCCCGATCAAGATCATCTGTGCCGCGCAGAGCGATGCCGGCACCAAATACGCCGCAACCCATGCCGATTATAACTTCTGCGCCAGCTTCGGCGTCAACCAGCCCGCCTCGATCGGCGACAGCGTCAAGCGGCTCGTGGCGGCGACCGCCGAGACGGGGCGGCATTGCGGCGCCATCATTCTGGTGATGATCATCGCCGACGAGACCGACGACGCGGCCAACGCAAAGTGGGAGCACTACAAGGCCGGCACTGACTACGAGGCGCTGGCCTGGCGTGACGAGCAATCCGACGACGATCCCAACAAGGGAACGTTCTCCCGCGCCAATCGCCGCAAGCTGGGCGGTGGCGACAAGCTGCCGACCAACCAGGGCGTGCTGGTCGGCAGCTACGCGCACGTCGCGGCCATGCTGGACGAAATGGCGGCGGTGCCAGGCGTCGAAGGCGTGATGATGACGTTCGACGATTTCGTCATCGGCATGGAGCAGTTCGGCACCCGCATCCAACCGCTGATGCGCTGCCGCGAAACCCTGGTGCAGGCGGCCTGATGGCATCGGACACCACGGCCGGGAACCTTGCAGCCACGCGCCCGCGATGGGCCCGGCCGCGGCTGGCGCCGTGGACCGTGTCGTGGCTGCAGGTCGCCCCGCTGGCGATCATCTTGATCGTTCTGTTCGCGTTGCCGACGATGTTGTTCTTCGTGATCAGCTTCTTCGATTACGACCGGGTGGGGATCTACCCGGCCTTCATCTTCGACAACTACCGCGACCTGTTCACCACGCCGGCAACCTTGCGTATCTATGCCAGTTCGCTCGAGTTCGCGGCCATCGTGTGGGCGGTGACGTTGTTCCTGGGCTTCAATCTCGCCTATTTCCTGGTCTTTCACATCCGCAACGGTACCGCGCGCATGGTGTTGTTCCTGCTGTGCGCGATCCCATTCTGGACGTCGGGTATCATCCGCACCATTGCGTGGATTCCGTTCTTGGGCCGCAATGGCGTGTTCAACACGATGCTGATCGACCTGCACATCACGAGCCGTCCGCTCGACTTCCTGCTGTTCTCCAACTTCTCCGTCATCGTCACCTACGTGCATCTGTACACGCTGTTGATGATGGGGCCGATCGCCAACTCGCTCAGCAAGATCGACCGGGCCCTGGTGGAAGCTGCAGTGGATGCGGGTGCGGGCCGGTGGCAGGTGATGCGCCACGTGATCATCCCCCTGTCCCGCACCGGGGTGACGCTCGGCTCGATCCTGGTGTTCACGCAAGTCATGGGCGATTACTTCGTGGTCAAGCGCATGAGCGGCGGGCAGAGCGCTTCCATCGTCTCGGCATTGTCCACCGAGATCCAGGCCATGCAGTACCCGCCGGCGTCTGCGAGCGCCGTCGTGTTGGTGCTGTTCGTGGCATTGCTGGTGGCGGGAATGATGCGGGTCGTGGATGTCCGCCGCGAACTGGTCAGCTGATGGCCCGGACCCGCGAACCGCGGCCGTATACGTTCTACCTGCTCGCCGGGCTCATGGCGTTGTTCCTGTTATTCCTGTACGGCCCGATGGTAGTGATCTACGTCCTGTCGTTCCAAGGCCCGAATGGCGGCGTGACGTTCCCGATGGTTGGCGTGTCGACCAAGTGGTTCGCTGACATCATCAAACCCGGGCAGATGGCGAACATCCCCGCCTCGTTCACCCGCTCTATCGTGTTGGCGGCATTGGTCAGCTTCCTCACGGTGGTGATCTCGGTGGCGGCCGGCCTCGGGTTCCGCCGCCGTTTCCCGGGCGCCGGGCTGCTGTTCTACATCGCGATCGCCAGCCTGGTGATGCCGAGCCTGCTGGTCGGTTTCGGCATTGGCCTCGGCTTCCAACTACTCGATCTGCCGCAGGGACTGTTTACCTCCGCCCTCGGCGCGCAGCTGACCTGGACGCTGCCGTTCGGCCTGCTCACCATGTTCGCGGTGGTGGCGCGCTTCAACCGATCCTACGAGGAAGCCGCGACCGATCTTGGCGCCTCGCCTTGGCAGCGGTTGCGCTACGTCACGCTGCCGATCCTGCTGCCCGGCATCATTGGCGTCGCGGTTGGCGCCTTCACTCTGTCCTACGACGAATACGCCCGCACGACGCTCACCATCGGCAGCTACAACACGTTGCCGCTCGAAATCTATGCGCTCATCTCAAGCGACAGCACCCCCACGCTGTTCGCGATCGGCACCGTCACCACGGCCGTGTCGTTCGTGCTGATCGGCATCACCCTGACGTTCATCCTGCGCCTGCAACGTCGCCGCCGCGCGATCGCATAAGGAGGCCACCATGGACCCGCGCTTCGACGTTGAACTCGTCTCCGTCACCAAGCGCTACGGCGACGCCGTTGCCGTGGACACCGTGTCGCTGCGGATCCCTAAGGCCAGCTATTGCTGCCTGCTTGGCCCGAGTGGTTGCGGTAAGACCAGCACGCTGCGGATGATCGCCGGGCACGAGAGCATCAGCGACGGCGACGTACTGATCCAGGGCGCCAACGTCACCGGGCTGCCGCCGATCAAGCGGGGCACGGCGATGATGTTCCAGAACTACGCCCTGTTCCCCCATCTCAGCTGTGCCGACAACGTCGCCTTCAGCCTCAAGATGCGCGGCGTCGCCAAGGCGGAGCGCATCCGGCGTGCCAAGGACTTCCTGGCCTTGGTGCACATGGAGGCATTCGCCGAGCGCCTGCCGGCCCAGTTGTCGGGCGGCCAGCAGCAGCGCATCGCGCTCGCCCGCGCCCTGGTCAGCCAGCCCCGCGTGCTGCTGCTAGACGAGCCGCTGTCCGCGCTCGACCCGTTCCTGCGCATCCGGGTGCGCGAGGAGCTGAAGCGGCTGCAGCGTGAATTAGGCATCACCTTCATTCACGTCACCCATAGCCAAGACGAAGCGATGGCCCTGGCCGACATGATGGTGGTGATGCAGGACGGCCATATCCGCCAATCCGGCACGCCGCGGGAGGTGTTCAGCTTTCCCGCCAGCAGCTTCGTCGCGCGGTTCATCGGCGGCCACAACGTGCTGCCGGGCCCGTCCGGCCCGATCGCGGTACGCGCCGACCGATGCCGCCTGGTGCCCTCCGGCGAGGGCCTGGCCGCAAAGGTCGAAGCCGTCGAATACCAGGGCGGCACCGTGCGCATTGCCGTCATCGTCACCGACACGGGCGAGGGCGCCTCCGTGCTGCTGCCGGACGCCGCCTACGACGCCGACCCGGTGCAAGCCGGCACGCCGACCCGCCTGGTCTGGTCCCCTGAAGACGAACGCCGCCTAGCCGCGTAAGCTGTCTTCTCCCTCTCCCCTTGAGTGAGAGGGCCGGGGTGAGGGGTGCTTGGGCACGAAACCCGAGTGTGGGGCGGCAGTCGCACTCTCACCCCGGCCCTCTCCCGCCCGCGGGAGAGGGAGAAGAGGGGGCGGCCCATTACCGCGCATTGCGTAGGAGTACCTAAGTGACCAAGCCAAAAGTCGCCTTCATCGGAACCGGTGGCACGATCGCCTCGCTCGGCAGTGGGCCGCTCGACATCCTGGATTATGGCGCCTCCGAGAACCGTATGCAGGCCGACGCGATCATCGCGATGTTTCCGCAATGGGCCGAGGTGGCCGACGTCTTCGCCGTGCCGTTCGACAACATTCCAAGCCACAACATCTATTTCGACGCCTGGAGGCGCCTGTCTGCGCTCTGCAGCAAAGTCGCGGCCGAGACGCCGGATCTCGCCGGCATCGTCATCGGGCACGGCACCGCCTCGATGGAGGAGACCGCTTACTTTCTCAACCTGGTGCTGAAGGTGGAGGTGCCCGTCGTCATCGTCGGCAGCCAGCGTCCGGCCAGCTCGCTGTCCACCGACGCGGGCATGAACCTGGTGAACGCGGTCCGCACCGCCGCCTGTCCGCAAGCCCGGGGCATGGGAGTGCTGCTGCTGCTGAACGACGAGATCCACGCGGCGCGCGAAGTGACCAAAACCTCCACGTTCCGGTTGCAGACGTTTCGCACCCCGGATTTCGGCGTGCTCGGCCATGCCGATGGCGACAAGGTGGTGTTCTACCGCGCCCCGCTGCGCCGCCACATGCCGGACACCGAGTTCGACATCGCGGTCTTGGACTCGCTGCCCCGCGTCGACATCCAGTATGCCTACGTCGGCTCCGACGGGACGGCGGTGCGTGCCTTTTTGGCGGCCGGCGCGAAGGGCATCGTCTCCGCCGGCTTTGCACCGGGCTTTCCGGGATCGGCCGACGCCGACGCGCTGATCGAGGCCGTGAAGCAGGGAGTGGTGGTCGTGCAATCCAGCCGCGCCGGTAGCGGCCGGACCTTCCGCGGCAAGCGGGCGCGCGAGAGCGGCTTCCTCGTCGCCGACAACCTCAATCCGCAGAAGGCACGCTTGCTGTTGGCGCTAGCGCTAACCCGCAGCAGCGACCCGGCGGAGATCACGCGCATGTTCGAGACCTATTAGGGATCGTGTAGGGTGCAATGCGATTTGGCATTGCACCAGACAAACACTCCGATCATCTCGACACGAAGGTGCAATCCTCCGAGCGGATTGCACCCTACGCCCCTGCCGCGGCTGACGTTACGCCGGGCTTAGCGCGGACCCTTGCAGAGCCTGCCACACCCGCTGTGCTGACGCGGGCATGTCCAGGCGCGTTACGCCGGCGGGGTTGAGCGCGTCCAGGATGGCGTTCATCGTCGTGGGTAGGGAGCCGACGGTGCCGGCCTCGCCCACGCCCTTCACGCCGAGCTGGTTGTTGGGCGAGGGCATCAGCATCAGGTCGATCGTGACCTTACGCGCCAGATCGGCGTGCGGCATCGGGTAGTCCATGAAGCTGCCGCTCAGCATCTGGCCGTCTTCGCCGTAGACGCATATCTCGCCGAACACCTGCCCCAATCCTTGTAGCAACCCGCCCCAGATCTGCCCCTCCAGCATGGTGCGGTTGATCACGGCGCCGCAGTCGTCGATCGAGGTGTAGCGCACCAGTTCCGTCATGCCGGTGTCGGGGTCCACCTCCACCTCGGCCACGTGTGCGCCGGAGGGAAAGGCGCGGGGGGAGGGCAGTTCTGCGCGACTGTCGAGCGCGCCCGGATGCAGGCGGGCGAGGGCGGTCAGCTCGATCGAACGGTCCGTGCCTGCGATGCGATAGGCACCGTCGGTGTAGGTGATGTCGGCCTCGGACGCCTCCAATGTCTCGCTCGCCAGGCTGAGGCCCTTCCTAATCACGACGCCGGCGCACTCGACCGAGACGGAGCCCTGCGACATCATGCTGCGGGAGCCGAACGCGCCGCCGCCCTTCAACGCCGGGCTATCGGCACGCCCGGCGCGCAGTGTGATCAGGGCCGGGTCGATCTGCAGCGCGCGGGCGGCGAGTTCCGGCAAGATCGTCTCGTGGCCCTGGCCGGAGGAGATGGCGACTTCGTGCAGCAGCAGCGTGCCGTCGGGCTCGAACGTGATCGCCGCCTCGTCGCTTGGCGACACGCCGCCGGCGGGTTCGATGAACACGGCGCAACCGATGCCGCGCAGCTTGCCGCGGCGTGCCGTCTCCTCGCGCCGCGCGTCGAAGCCGGTCCAATCCGCGAGGTCTAGCGCCTTGTCCAGCAGGGCGGCGAAGTCGGCACTATCGTAGGCGCTCGGCATCGGTGCGGTGACAATCTTGTAGGGGAAGTCCGACGACGCAATAAAGTTCTGCCGCCGCAGAGCGATGCGGTCGATGCCGCTCTGCCGTGCCGCCTCCTCCACGATCCGCTCCACGGCATAGGCCATGTCCGGCCGGCCAGCGCCGCGATAGGCGGTGATCGGCACCGTGTTGGTCACCGCCAGCCGGATGCGGCCATACACGGCAGGGATCCGGTAGGCGCCGGCGGCCATCAGCGACGCGTTCAGCGTGTTGGTGCCTGGCCCGGCGGCGGAGGGGTGGGCGCCAATGTCGCAGACCCAGTCGTGGCGGATCGCGAGGAACTTGCCGGCGGCGTCCAGCGCCAACTGCGCCGTCATCTGCACGGCGCGGCCGTGATAGTCGCTGAGAAAGGTCTCCGACCGGCTCGCGACCCATTTGACGGGGCGGCCCACCTTCTTCGCCGCCAGTGCGAGGGCTGCGTGTTCGGGATACGCGCCGCCGCGGATGCCGAACGCGCCGCCAACGTCCTGCGCATACAGGCGGATCTTGTCCGGCGGTAATCCCGTCAGCCCGGCCAGTGCGTCGCGCAGGGATGTCATGCCCTGGCTGGCGCTCCACATCTCCAGCACGTCGCCGTCCCACGCGGCGAGGGTTGCTTTGGGCTCCATCGGGTTGCCGACGACGCGGGGGCTTTCCATGTCCAGCTGGACGACATGGGCGGCCTGGGCGAAGGCGGCTTCGACGGCCGCCCGGTCACCGAAATCGAAGTCGAAACAGAGGTTGCCGGGGATGTTGTCGTGCAATTGCGGCGCCCCGGGGGCCAGGGCGGCGCGGCCCTCCGCCACGGATTCCAACTGGTTGTAGTCGACCGTGATCAGTTCCGCCGCGTCCTGCGCCTGGTGGGCGGTTTCCGCCACGATCAACGCCACCGGTTCGCCGACGTAGCGCACGCGGCCGTGGGCCAAAGCGGGCGACACCGGGGAGAGCAGCGGCTCACCCCGCCCTTTGTAGGGCACCATCGCCTTGCCGCGAGTGTATCCGGCCGCGACCATGTCGGCCGCGGTCAGAATGGCGACGATCCCGGGTGAGGCCAGGGCGGCGGTGATGTCGGTTGCCGTGATGGTGGCGTGGGCGCGGTCCGAGCGGAGGAACACGGCGTGCAGTTGCCCGGGACGGTTCCAATCCGCGGTGTAGCGGCCGTTACCGGTGGTCAGCCGCTGGTCTTCCCGGCGGCCCTTATAGCTGAGTTCCATGTTGGCTGATGGTCCTGTCGTTTTCCCGGATATGGGGAAGTAACGGACTGTGGGTAGGCAACCAAGCGGCCCTCACCCCGGCCCTCTCCCGCAAGACGGGAGAGGGAGAAGCGGGTGGTGATCAGCGGATGGTGAACATGCCTTCGACTTCGACCGCGGCGTCGCCGGGCAGGGCGGGGACGCCGATGGTTGAGCGCGCATGGCGGCCGGCGTCGCCGAAGACGGCGACGGCGAGGTCGGAGGCGCCGTTCATTACCAGCGCGTGCTGGGTGAAGCTTGCCGGCGAGGCGATGAAGCCGCCCAGGCGCACCACTTGGGTGACGCGGTCCAGGTCGCCCTCGCAGGCGGCGCGCAGATGTACCAGCACGTTGATGAAGCTGAGCCGGGCTGCCTCCTGACCGGTTTCGACCGACACGCCCTCGCTGAGCTTGCCGGTGAAGGCGATCTTGCCGTCCCGCGCCGGAACCTGGCCGGACACCACCACCAGGTCCCCGGTGCGCACGAACGGCACGTAATTGGCCAGCGGCGCCATCGGCGCGGGTAGGGTGATGCCCAACTCGGCGAGCTTGGCGTCGACGCGGCCGGTCATGCCGCCACCACGCGCAGATTGGCCCGGCGGCGGCTGGGCGGCAGGTCGAGTGGCAACATCGGAGGCTCCTGGGGTTGGCTGACCGGCTCGGTCTGGTCAGCAGGGACGACCCGGCCAAGATAGCTGGCGGCGAGCGAGCGCACCACATAGTCGGGGATGGAGCTGGCGCGGTCGACCCCCGGGTCACCGTCCACAACGCCGGCCGGGGCGAAGCGGGCATGGGCCAGCGCGTCCAAAAAGGCGTCGAGCGGCGTGCCGTGCTGCAGCCCCACCGACACGGCGGTGGCGAACGCGTCGGCCAGGCCTCGCACTGCCGCACTTTCCCGGGGCAGGGCCAGGTCGATCTCGCCCAGCCGGCCATCGGCATATTCGCCGGTGCGGAGGAACACGCGATGCCCGCCAATCGCTGCCTTCTGGGTGTAGCCGCGGCGCCGGGCCGGGAGTTCGGTGCGGTGCGTATCGTTGGCGGGCACGGGGACCGCGGAGGGGCGGGCCGGCATGGCTTGCAGATAGGGGGCGACCGCGTCGTGCATGGCAGCGTGGTCGGCCGTGGTCGCCAGCGGCACGATGGGTTCACCGGCCAGGGCGGCGGCGAGTGCGGCCTCGGTTGAAATGCCTCGCGCGGACAGCCAGGCGCGGGTGGCGCGCAACAGGCCCGCGGCGCCGACGGCGGCGAAGCAGGGTGCGATCCCGCCGGTCTCGATGCCCAACAAGGCGTCGGCCGCGCCTGGGGGCAGGATGGCGGTGCCGGCTCGCGCGTTGCCGGACCGCAAGGCCGCAGACCGGGCCGATGCCGCTTCGGCTGCCAGTCCGGGGACGACGGTGCTGGCGGGGGGCGCCGGCCAGGACGGGATGGTGGCCAGCAGATCGAGCTGCGGGCCGGCCAGGGAGGCATCGACCCGCCCCCGCAACACGGCGGCCAGGCAGCAGGCGACATCGCGGGCCGGCTTGCTGGCGTAGTCGAGCCCCAAGGCAGCGAGCAGCCCGGCCAGGTCGGCCATCGCGACGGCATAGCGAGGCGCGTGGGGGGCGAGCAGGGACAGGGCCTCCGCCGCGGTCGTGACGGCTCCGGCGAAAGCGGCGACGTCGAACCCGGCCACGGGATCGTGGAACGCCGGCAGGTTCAATACGAAGGACGGCGCATCCCCGGGACTGCCTCGCCAGATGCATGGGCCAGGAGCCCCCTGCCGGTGCAGCAGGAGCGCATGCAGCCGGTCGGCAAGCCCGGCAATGCCCGCTTCCTTCGCCCGGGCCGAGAGCGGCAGGATCCAGGATTGCGCCAACGCCGGCAGCGACACGCGGCTGGTGCCGGGCGCAAGCTCGCACAGGGCCGCGGCGGCGGCATCGTCCCAGGCGACGGGCAGGCGGACCAGCCTGGTTGCGCTGTCCGGGTCGGGGGCGGCTTCGATCTGCCGCAGGCGCACGCCTTGCCAAGTCCGGTCGGTTTTCATGGCTTGACGCTACCTCGCGACTCGGACGCTGGAAAGCCGCATTTTGCGTCTGCGGAGGGTCGGAGCACAAAATGCTGTGGGTAAAGTCCTTCGTGGAGCTGCTTATCCGTAGGGTGGGCTCCTTTAGCCCACCACCTTGCTGCGGTTGGTGGGCTGAAGGAGCGCACCCTACATGCAACGGAGACTGGAGAGCGCCGCGCCAAATCGACGGTGGAGGGCGGCCCGGCTAGCATGGCGGCGGAACAACGGTGGGGATGCACATGGCAACCAGCAGCCCAGTGCCTGTCATCTACGCGACTGCCACGATGGAGGCGGTGGCGAGCTTCGCGGCGGCGCAATACGGCCTGTCGGGGCGGTTGGAGTGCACCTTTCTGAACCGCGGTTTCAACGACATCTATCGGCTGCAGACCGAGGCCGGCGAGCGGTTCGTGCTGCGCCTGTCGACATCGCGTGCTCGCGGGCCGGCCGATGTGGCGGCAGAGACAGCGTTCCTCGCCGACCTGGAGGGCGCGGGCTTACCGGTCGCTTCTGCCTTGCCGGCGCTCGACGGCCAGCTGTTCAGCGTCGCCACGCTCCCGGAGGGGCCGCGCCCTGCCGTGTTGTTCCACCATCTCGATGGGCGGCGCCCCGATCTCGATGCACCCGGCGACGCTTGGATCCAAGGCGTCACCCTGGCGCGCATCCACGACCAGGCGGACCGCTACCCGGGTCGCGAAACGGGACGGTACCGGCTGGACCTCGACCATCTGCTGCACCGGCCGGTGGCCGCGATGCTGGCGCGCAACCCGGAGCCGTCGCAGCCGCGGGATGATCTGCTAGCGCTGCGGGATCGGCTCACCGCGGCTGTGGAGCGGCTCGATTTGACGTTCACCCGCTGCCACGGGGATTGCCACGGGGCGAATTCGCGCATCGCGACGGCGGGGCTGCACGCCGGGCAGGCGGTGTTTTTCGATTTCGACGATGGCGGGTTCGGCTACCTCGCCTACGACCTCGCCGTGCATCTGTGGGCGCAGGTGTCGTTCGGGCGCACCCGCCAGGCCATGTGGCACGCCTTCCGGCAGGGCTACGAGTCGATCCGCCGACTGGCCCCGGCCGACGAGGCTGCGATCCCGATGTTCGTTGCCATCCGGCATCTCTGGCTGGTCGGCAGCTGGGCCGCCCAGCTGCCCTATTGGGGCACGGAGGCGATGTGGCCGGACTGGTTCGCGCGAGAGTTGAAATTTCTGCTGGGATGGGAGCGCGACCAACTCTCGCCCCGCTTGCTATGATGCCCGCCGGTGGACCCGCCTTCGTTCGCTGCTATAACGGCGCCATGACCCTCATGATGCGCCTCGTCACCTCGCTCACCGGCCGCCTGGTCGGCAAGGACGCCGCTGGCAACATTTACTACGAGGCGAAGAAGGTGCCTCGTCCGGAGCTGCGCCGCCGCCGCTGGGTAATGTATCGCGGCGAGGCGGAGGCGAGCAGCATCCCGCCGGAGTGGCACTCGTGGCTGCACTACACCACCGACCTGCCGATCCCCGAGACGGTTCGGCGCGCCTGGCAGAAGCCGCACGAGCCAAACCTGACGGGAACGCCGCTCGGCTACCGGCCGCCGGGCAGCGACTATCTGGGGGGCAAGCGTGCACCCGCCACGGGCGATTACGAAGCCTGGACGCCGGGTAGCTGACCGTGGCGCGACGTTCTGTAACCGAGATCGCGGCGGGCGCCGTGGTCCTGGTCGTAGCTGCCGGGTTCCTGTTCTACGCCGTGGCGAATACCGGGCGAGGGGGTCTCGGCGGCTACACCCTGCATGCCTCGTTCGACAATGTCGGCGGGATCTCGCCGGGGGCCGACGTGCGGATCGCCGGGCTGAAGGTCGGCAGTGTGACGGGGCTGTCGATCGACCCGAAATCGTACCAGGCGGTCGCCACCTTCACCGTGCAGTCGGATATCAAGCTGTCGGACGACAGCAGTGCGACGATCGCGACCGGCGGCTTGCTGGGGGGCAACTTCGTCTCGCTGGCGCCGGGCGGGGACGAGAAGACGCTGGGGAATGGCGGCACCATCACGATCACGCAATCGGCCGTGAATTTGGAAGACCTGCTGGGCAAGTTCATCTTCAACGTCGGCAGCTTGGCGGACGCCTCGCAGAAGCAGATGGATCTGATCAAGAAGACGACCACGCAATGACCGAAGACCTGGTCTGGCCAGGCGTCGATGGTGCCCCGGTCAGCTGCCGGGAGAAGCTGCGCATGCTGACCGAGAACCACGCCGAACTGCAGCAGATCATGCAGGACGCGTTCGAGGACGCCGTGCTGATAGGTGTCGACGAGACTGCCATGCGCCGGATCCTGACCGAGGCCGTGGCCCGGCTCCGCAGCCCCAAGCGGCTGTGATGCGGGTCGCATTGCTGGTGGCCCTGATGGTGGCGTCTACCGCGTTCGCGCAGACGCCCGCCAAGCCGGATGCGGCCCCGGCCGCCTCCCCCGATACCTGGTTGCCGCGCGAGACCGCCGACGTGCTGGTGCTGGACAAGGTCAATGCCAAGGCCACCAGCCTGACGTTGAAGGTCGGTCAGGCGGCCGAGAATGCATCGCTGTCGATCGCGCTGCGGTCGTGCGAGGCGCGGCCGCCGGACGTCCCGAAGGACTATGCGGCGTATTTCGACATCACCGACAGCCGGCCGGGTGCCCCCGGTTTCCACGGCTGGATGCTGGCGAACGAGCCCGCCGTCTCCATGCTGCAGCACCCGATCTACGACGTGCGCCTTGTCGACTGCCACTGACCCACTGCCGCCGTTTGCACGGGCGGCGTTGCTGCTCGATCTAGACGGCACGCTGCTCGATTTCGCCGCGACCCCGATGGAGGTGATCGTCCCCGCCATGCTGCCGCCCACCCTGCTGCGGCTGCGGGACGAGTTGGACGGCGCGCTCGCCGTGATTACCGGGCGACCGGTGGAGCAGATCGATACGCTGCTGCCCGGTATCATCCCCGCCGTGGCCGGCGAGCATGGCGGTGCGCTGCGTCCCGCGCCGGGGGCTGCCTTGCAGCGGCCGGACCTGCCGGCCGTGCCACCTGAGATGCTGGAGCAGGCGGGTGCGCTGGCCGCCGCCCATCCGGGCGTGCTGCTGGAGCGCAAGGCTCGCGGCTTCGCGCTGCACTATCGCCTGGCCCCCGACGCCGGCCCGGCGGTGGAGGCGGCGGTGACCAGTTGGGTCGCGCTGGTGGCCGACAAGTTCCAGGCCCTGCCGGCGCACATGGCCTGGGAAGTCCGCCCGCGCGGCGCCGACAAGGGCAGCGCGGTAGCTGCCATCATGGCGCTGCCCGCTTTTTCCGGACGGCTGCCGGTGTTCATCGGCGACGACGTCACGGACGAGGACGGCATGGTGGTGGCGCGCCAAATGGGTGGCGCCGGGCTGTTCGTCCCGCGTGTGTTCGGCACGCCGGACGGTGTGCGGATTTGGCTGGACCGGTGCCGGTCGGACTGGGGGACGCTTCCGGTACCTTCTCCCTCTCCCGTCCTTCACGGGAGAGGGCCGGGGTGAGCGCCGGTTAACCGCCGATCCCGTCCCGCTGCGGGGTCATAGTCGCACCCTCACCCCGGCCCTCTCCCGCCCGCGGGAGAGGGGGAAGAAAGCTGAAGGAGCCGGCGCCATGGACCTGGTCGTGCAAGGGGCGATGCTGGCGGACGGGTCCGGTCCGGTCGACATCGGCATCACCGCCGGCCGGATCGTCGCCATCACCGCCGGGCTCAATTCCGATGCGCCGGTCGTACCCGCCGAGGGCTGCCTGCTCGTGCCCGGCCTTGTGGAGACGCACTTCCACCTCGACAAGACCTGCATCATGGACCGCTGCTCCCCCGCCGAGGGCACGGTGGCGGAGGCGGTGCGGCTCACCTCGGCCGCCAAACGCGACTTCACGCCGGAGGACGTCTACGCCCGCGGCGCCCGCGTGCTGGAGCGGGCGATCGGCTGGGGCACTACCCGCATGCGCACCCATGTGGAGGTCGACCCTGGCATCGGCCTGCGCGGCTTCGAGGGCGTGCAGGCCCTGGCCCGGGATTTCGCCTGGGCGATGGACATCGAACTCTGCGTCTTCCCGCAGGAAGGCCTGCTGAACAATCCCGGCACCGAGGACCTGCTGGTCGAAGGCCTGCGCCGCGGTGCGCGGGTAATCGGCGCGGTGCCCTACGTGGACACCGACCCGGCGGGCCAGATCGACCGCATCTTCGCCATCGCCCGCGAGTGGGACGTCGACATCGACATGCATCTCGACCTGGCGGACACGGCGCTCGGGATGCAGACCGAGTATGTCTGCCGCAAGACCGAGGAATACGGCTGGGGCGGCCGGGTTGCGATCGGCCACGTGACCCAGATGTCGCTGCTGCCGCCGGCCCGATTCGCCGAGCTGGCCGCGACCCTGGCCCGGGCAGGTGTGGCGGTGACGGTGCTGCCGTCGACCGATCTATACCTGATGGGCCGCAACCACGATCACGCCGTGCCCCGCGGCGTGGTGGCGGCGGAGCGGTTGCGGGCGGCGGGGGTGACCTGCTCGATCGCGACCAACAACGTGCTCAACCCGTTCACGCCGTATGGCGATGCCAATCTGCTCCGGATGGCCAATCTGTATGCCAATGTCTGCCACGTCGCCCGGCCGCACGATTTGGCCGGCTGCCTGCAGATGGTGACCACGGATGCGGCCCGGTTGATGCGGGTACCCGAGTATGGCCTGCATGTCGGCGCGACGGCTGACCTCGTGCTACTGGACGCGGCCGGCCCGGCGGCAGCGGTGGCCGAACTGGCGCAACCGCTTTGGGGCATGAAGGCCGGACGCATGACCTTCAGCCGTGCCCGTCCCGTGCTGCACCACCGGTAGGTTGACCGGTGCGCCGCCGTATCCCTAGGTGGGTATCACAACTGCCTTCCGCGCTCTTCCACTGAGAAAGCTGCCTCTATGGTGCAAACCGTCGAAGACTCCGTCCAGGCCGACCCTGCCGAGCAGGCGCGGATCCTCGCCCACGCGTTGCCCTACTTGCGACGCTATGCCGGGGCGACGGTCGTGGTGAAATACGGCGGCCACGCGATGGGCGAGCAGCATTTGGCGGAGGGCTTCGGCCGGGACATCGCGCTGCTCAAGCAGGTCGGGATCAACCCGGTGGTGGTGCATGGCGGTGGCCCGCAGATCAACGCCATGCTCAAGCGGCTGGCGATCCAGTCCACCTTCGTCGACGGCCTGCGCGTCACCGATGCGGCCATGGTCGAGGTCGTGGAGATGGTGCTGGCCGGCACCGTCAACAAACACGTGGCCGGGCTGATCAACCAGGCCGGTGCGCTTGCCGTCGGCATCTGTGGCAAGGATGGCGGCCTGATCCGCGCCCGCAAGCTGCAGCGCACCGTCAAGGACCCGGGCAGCCGGATCGAACGCGAGCTGGATTTGGGCTTCGTGGGGGAGCCGGCCGAGATCGACGTGCGCGTCATCCACGCGCTCACCGGGTCGGGGCTGATCCCGGTGATCGCCCCTGTCGGGCAGGACGAGAACGGGCAGACGTTCAACATCAACGCCGACACCGTGGCGGGTGCGATTGCGGCCGCCCTTGGGGCCAAGCGGCTGCTGATGCTGACGGACGTGCCCGGCGTGCTGGACGGCGAAAAGAAGCTGATGCCGGATCTGACGGTCGCCGACGTTCAACGCCACATTGACAGCGGCGTGATCAGCGGCGGCATGATCCCCAAGGTGGAGACCTGCGTGAACGCGGTCCTCGGCGGCGTGAAGGCCGCGGTGATCATGGACGGCAAGCTACCCCACGCGTGCCTGCTGGAGATGTTCCTGCAGACCGGGATTGGCACGCTAATCCGCGCGTAAAGCCTCCTATCCCCCTCCCCTTGAGGGAGGGGTTAGGGGAGGGGTGGCCAACGGCACGATCCTGAGGTCGAGGACGCCTGACACGCCGCTGATGGAGGCGCGGCACCCCTCCCCCCGGCTCCCTTCCTCAAGGGGAGGGGGAGATCTCAGTGCGCGGCCGGCCTTGATCGAGGCGCGCTCCACTGTGCAGTGCAGGGCGGTGGCAGCCAGGCCCGCAGTGCCGAGCGCGAGGATCGCCGCGGCGGGGTAGGGCAGGTGCAACGCCATGGTCAGGAACGACATCACCGTGAAGCCAAGCACGGAATGCACCAGGTAAAGTGGGTAACTGATTGCGGCCAGTGCATCCAACACACGCACCTGGCCAAACCGGCTCCGTAGCGCGTAGCACGTGGCGAACAGGGCAAGCGCATAAACGTAATTGGCCGGTTTGGCCGGCCACACCACGGCATCCGGCCCGTTCGCCCAGCACAGCCCCATCGCCGACGCGATCGCCAGACACCCTACCACGAGACCCGGTGTTCTGAGCGCCGCGCGGTAGTGGTAGTGAAACAAGGTCCCGGCCAGCATGAACGCCAGGTACATCCCCTCGTTCACCAGCTCCGCCGGCAGCACGCGGCCCAAGCCGAGCGTGAATGCCACCGCCAGCGCCGCCACCCCCATCAGGGGCCAGACCCGGCAGGCCAGCACGAGCGGGCGCAGTAGCGCCATCAGGATGTAGAACTTCACCTCGATGCAGAGCGTCCAGCTGACCAGGTCCACGCTGGGGCCGCCGGTGAGCGAGTTCACCAGCAGGCCGTTGGCCAGGAACACTTGCCAGCCGAACACGATCGGGCGGCCCCAATATGCACCGCCGATCGCCGCCACCGCGTATTGCAGCGTCAGCCCGGCCCAGAACGTCGGGTAGATGCGCAGGGCCCGGGCGGCGAGGAACCGCCACCTTGTCGTGCCGGCGAGCGAGAATGGGATGACGAACCCGCTGATCAGGAAGAACAGTGCCACCCCGAATGCCCCGGCATCGAACCAGGGCGGCATGACCCAGTGCGCGATCGGCGCCACTGGGCCATCGTAGTCCGGCGCCGCCACTACCCAGCCGACCATCGGCCGCATGGTCTGATAAACCACCGTGTAGTGCACCAGCACCACGCATAGCGCCGCCAGCCCCCGCAACTGGTTGGCAAACGCGACCCGGTTTACCCCCGCCACAGCGACCCGTCCGTCGCCTGGCCGGCCCGCCCCTGCGCGGCGAGCCCCTGCAGCAGGCCGTGCAGCCGCCGGGCGGTGGCTGGGAACGAACGCGCCGCCAGCCACTCGCGGCCGGCGGCAGCCAAGGCCGTGCGGCGCTCCGGATGGTCGAGCAGGCTGGAAATCCCGAGTTGGATCGGTGGGGCGGTCATGCCGGGCAGCCGGAACACGGCGCCGGCCGCCTCGTCGAACAGCGGCAGCGGCGTCACGGCGACCGGAATGCCCGTTGCCAACGCTGCCCGGACCGCACCGCTGGCCGCTTCCTTGGACTGTTGGTAGGGCAGCACGATCAGGTCACAGCCGCGCAGCCGGTCCAACTGCTCGGCGGCGGGAACGAAGTCGGTGTGCCACTCCACCGCCAGCCCCTCGCTGCGGGCCAGGCGGCGGCAGGCGGCGATCTCGGCAGCGGAGGCGGGGTCGTCGTACTCGGCGTTGACCAGGCGCAACCGCACGCCGGGCCAGCGCTTGCGGAGCCGCGCGGTGACGGCGATCAGTGTGTCGATGCCTTTGCCCGGCAGGAAAAATCCCGTGCAGCCGATCACCGGCGCCGCGTCGTTGGGCAAGGCGCGCACCGGGGCGTTGGCCGGGGGTGGGGCCGGATGGGGCAGCAGCGTCGTCACGCCGGACAGCCCCAGCGCGTCCAGCCGCTCGATGTCGGCGAGGGTATGCACCAGCAAACGCGCCGCCCGGCCCAGCCCCTGAATGGCAGCAATGCGGTCCGCATCGTCGACATCCATCAGGTCGGCGGTGTTGTGCAGCGTGACGAGGGTGGTCTGTCCGGCATCGGCCAACCCCTCGAGCAGCCGGCCGAGCGACGGCCACGCCAGCAGCGCCGGCTGGTGCTGGATCATGGTGACATCGCCATCCGCCTTCGCGATCGCCGCAAGCAGTCCGTCCACGCCGTCGCCGAGTTGCCAGGCAACCCGGGCGGCGGTCCCTGGCGGCACGCGCGAATCGGCCAGGAGGATGGGATCGGGCAGTCCATCCCGCTTCAGCGCGTCCAGCAGGGTGCTGGAATACTCGGCAATGCCGCAGCGTATGGCCCAGCTCGTGACCCAGGTGAGCCGTAGCTTCGATCGCGGGGGTTCCAGCAGCAGTCGCGCCGCTGCGCCGGACAGCCGGGCGGTGAACGCCACCGGGTCGGTGTGTGCGGCGATGGCGCGCCGGGCCGGGGCCGCGAGCCCGGCCAGCGCGCCGGATGCCGCCTCCCGCAGGGCGGCCACCAGGTCGTCGGCGTCGGGTTCCGCCCAGAGCGATTGCGGCGGCGCCACGTGGCTGTTCGAGAAGGCGAAGCGCCGCCGTAGCAGCCGCGTGGTGTCCGGCGTGCAGAAATCCATGTGGCCGCCATGCGCCGTCACGATCACGGGCAGGCCGGCCGCCATCGCCTCGGCGGCCGGCAGGTTGAAGCCCTCGCCTCGCGTTGGCAGCACCATGGCGTCGGCGTCGCGATACAGCGCCAGCAGCGCGTCAGGCGGCAGGTCCTCGTCGACCAGTTCGATCGGCGCAAGGCCGGGGTGCTCGTTGCAAAGCCTGGCGATCTGCGCCGCCGCGTCGTTATGCGGGTTGGGGAAGGTCTTGATCACAAGCCGCACCCCGTCACCAGCTGTGAAGCTGCGCGCCCAGGCGGCAAGCAGCACGTCCAACCCCTTGCGCAGAAAGGCGGAGGAGACGTGCAGGAAGATGAACGGCCTCGTCCGCTCGCGGTCCGGGTCGAGCGCTGCGAACGCGGAGAGGTCCGGCGCCTGGCCTACATTGACCACCGGGACCGACACGCCCGAATCGACCAGCGCCTTCGCGACCGTGCGCGACGGCGCGAACACGGCCTCGAAGTCGGCGTTCAGCGTTGCCACCATGGCCTCCGGGAGCAGCGACTCCTCCCAGAACACCAGCGCCGCCACCAGGTCGCCGCGCTCGGCCGGGACGTGGAGCGGGTAATGGCCGCTCAGCACCAGCACCGGCCCGGTCTCCGACTCGCCGCGCCGGGCGAGGCTGGCGATCAGCGGCCGGTCGGCGCTGGGCACCTCGCGCAGATTGGTCATCAGGGTGCCCTCGATGGGGACGATGCAGACGCTGCCGGGCCGCTGCGCCTCGAGCGTGCGGGCCAGGCCGCGATTGACGGTGGCCAGGCTGTAGCTTTTCGCCATGTGGCCGCAGATCGTCACCTGCAGGTTCGCGGCCAGCACGTCCTGCTGGCCGTACGCGCGGGGCGGCACCGCCCCCGCGGTCGCGAGCGCCTGCAGCAGCACTGGCATCTGCCGATCCAAAGCCCAGCGCGCGATCGAGCTAGTACCGAGGGCGCTATAAGACTGGCGGTTCGCCATCGCGTCCAGCATGGCCTCGGCCACGGCGGCCGGGTTGCGCGCGGTGAGCAGCCGGCCCGCGCCGCCGAGGGTGAACGGCACCGCCCCGGTGGGCCAGGCGACCACGGGGATACCCTGCGCCATAGCCTCCACCAGGGGAACGCCGAACCCCTCGTGATGGCTGAGCGACACATACAGATCGGCCTGCCGATACCAGTCGTGCAACTCCCGGCCGGAGACCAGGCCGGTCAGCTGCACGTGGCCGTCCAGCCCGGCGACCGCGATGCGCTCGCGGATCATGGTGATGAAGGCGTGCTCGTCGGCGTCCAGGGCTCCGGCGAGGACCAGGCGGCAGGGCTGGCCGAAGCGTTGGCGGAACACGGCGAAGGCGTCCACCAGCGCGTCCTGCGCCTTGGACGGCGTGACCCGGCCGACGAACAGCACGGTGAACACGCCATCCTCGGGCCGCATTTCCGCGCCTGAGCGGGCCAGGGCGGCGACGTCGAACAGCAGCGGGCAGGTGCGGATGGCGGCAAAGCCCAGCCGATGGAGCTCGGTCGCGTTATAGTCGCTATCGGCAAGGGCAAACGCCACCTGGCCCGGCAACGCCGCCAGCTGGGTGCGCCCGATCTCGGCAAGGCGTTGGATGCGGGGGATACCGGCCAGGAATTTGGGCGGCGTGATGTTGTGGTAGATCAGTATCTTGGCGGCCGCCAGCGCGACCACCCGGTCGAAGCCCGGGAAACCCATCGAGTGATGCAGCAGCAGGACGTAGCCGTCGTGCTCGGGGATGCTGTCCAACAGGCGGATGTCGCGGCCGAGCCCCGGCCCGCGATGCGCCACATAGATGTCGCTGCGGAACCCCGCCGCCCGTAGCTGCGCGCGGATCAGCAGCATCGCATTCGTGATCGCGTCCCCCACCGCCGACCCGGCGTGGAACTGGTGCACCGTCCCCACCAATCTCTGGTGCCGCAAAGGCAGCGCTTCGCTCTCTGCCGCCGGGGGACGCAGGTCGGATGGCACCGGTGGGTTCGAAGGGCGGATGTCCGCAGTCTTGCCACCATCCGCGGCGGCGGGTTGAGCGCTGGCCAAGCGGCGCTCACCCCTGCCCTCTCCCGCAAGCGGGAGAGGGAGAAGAGGTGGTATGGTCACAGGCGGGACGTCCGACGGCACCGTTACGTCCGGTTCCGTTATGGGCAGCGGCGTGACCTTCGTTCCCTGCCAGCGCCGGAGCGGAGCGGTGATCTGCCACGATGGGCTCGCCCGCAGCAAAGCCACCTCCATGGCGTGGCCATGCGCCCGCGCTTCCGCCTCGGCGCGCTTGCGGACCTCCTCCGATATCCGTGCCTCGGCGTCGGCCAGGCAGCCGCGTAGCCAGCCGATTTCCTCCACCCGGGCCAGCAGCCTCGCCGCCTGCTCCGCCTCGGCCGTCCGCGTGGCCTCCATCTGATCGCGCAGCCAGGCCGCCTCCGCGCGGCTTTTCGCCGCGGTCTCCTTCGCCTCCGCAATCAGGCTGCGTAGCCAGACCGACTCCTCCGCCATGCGCCCGATGTCGTCGCGCGCTAGGCCGGCGGCCTGCAGCGCGTCCAACAGACGTTGGGTGCTGCCCGCCACCCGTGCCTCGGCCGCTGCCAGCGCCGCCTGGATGGATGCGAGGCTGTCCTGGTAGCTCGCTGTGGGGGCGACGAAGGTCATTGTCCCTTCGCCTACACTCGTATTCACCCGGCGCGCAATGATCCTGGCTGGATTACTTCGTCGCGTACCCCGCCGCGTGCGGCAAGGCGAGTGCCAGGTCCGGCACGTAGGTCACCAGCAGCAGCACCGCGATCATGGCGGCGATGAACACCGGCACCTCGCGGAAGATCTCCGAAACGGGCGTGCCGGTCAGCCCATGCACGACGAAGATGATCAGCCCGTGCGGTGGCAGCGCGAGGCCGATCATCATGTTCACCACGACGACCACGCCGAATTGCACCGGGTCGATCCCCAGGCCCTGCGCCACCGGCACCAGCAGGGGCACGACGACAAGCAGGATCGTCACCTCGTCGATCACCACGGCCAGCAGCAACATCAGCAGGTTGGTGCACAGCAGGAAGCCGGTCGCCGACAGATGCATCCCCAGCAGGGCCGCCTGCAGCGCGTCGGGCACGCCTTCGTTGGCGACGGCGTAGTTGAACACGAAGGCGCCGGACATGATCAGGCCGATGGTGGCCGTGGTGCGCACGGTGTCCGCCATCACCGCCAGCAGCGAGCGCACCGTGAGCGTGCGATAGACGGCGAAGGCCAGCACCAGGGCATACGCCGCCGCGACCGCTGCCGCCTCGGTGGGCGTGGCGATGCCCGAGTAGATGATGCCAAGCAGCAGCGCCGGCAGCAGCAGCGGCGGCAATGCGCGCCACACCAGGCGCGGGATGGCGCCGAGCGGGGTGGCCGGTTCGCGCGGGAAGCCGCGACGGCGGGCGATCAGCGCGATGGCCACCATCAGCGCCCCCGCCATCAGCACCGCCGGTAGCAGCCCGGCCAGGAACATGGCCCCGACCGACGTGTTGGCGATCAGCGCGTAGAAGATCATCGGGATGGAGGGCGGCACCAGCGGCCCGATCGTCGCCGCCGCCACCGAGGTCGCAGCGGCGAACCCGGCGGGGTAGCGTTCGCCCTGCGTCATCATGCGCGCGACGATCAGCCCCGGTCCGGCGGCATCGGCGACGGCGCTGCCGCTCATGCCGGAGAACACCAGGTTGGCGACCACATTCAGCTGGGCGAGGCCGCCGGGATACCGCCCGACCAGAGCCAGCCCGAACGCCAGCAGCCGCGGCGTGACCCCGCTGGCGTTCATGAGGTTGGCCACGAAGATGAACAGCGGTACCGCGATGAGCAGGTACGAGTTGTACAGCCCGTTCATCGTCTGATCGACGACCAGGCCGACGTCTTGATGCGTGGTGATCAGGTAGGCGAACCCGCCGGACAGCATGGCAAGGCCGATAGGCGACCCAAGCAGCGCCGTCCCCAAGAACACGGCCGCGAGGACGCCGAGGCCTAGCGACAAGGGTGGTCTTCTACCTCTCCCGCTAGCGGGAGAGGGGGAAGCAAGGGTGCCCAGCCGACGTTTCACCGCAGCGGCCACCGCCTCCGGCGTCAGCCCGAAATGCCGGAACAGGTCACCCGCGTCGCCCGACGCGCCGAAGCTGGACAGGCCGAGGAACACGCCGTCCTCGCCCAGCCACCGCTCCCAGCCGAACCCGCAGGCCGCTTCGATCCCAAAACGCGGCGCGCCACCAAGGATTGCGGCACGGGCCGCCGGGTCGGCGCGTGCGAACAAGGCCCAGGCCGGCATCGACACCACGGCCACGGCAATGCCCTCCGCCGCCAGCCGGTCGCGCGCGGCCATCGCCAACGACACTTCGCTCCCGCTGGCGATCAGCGTCGCCGCGCGCGGCCCGTTCGCCTCCGCCAGCACGTAGGCCCCGCGAGCGCAGCGGTTCTCGCCGACATCGCTGCGCAGGGCAGGGAGGGGTTGCTCCGACAATACCAGCAGGCTCGGGCCGTCGGTGCGGCGCACCGCCAGTTCGCAGCACTCCGCTGCCTCGATCGCATCGGCAGGGCGCAGCACCAGCAGGCCCGGAATCGCCCGCAGCCCGGCCAACTGCTCCACCGGCTGGTAGGCGGCGCCGTCCGCACCCAGGCCGATGCTGTCGTGGGTCGCGACGTGGATCGCCCGCAGCCCCATCATGGCCGACAGCCGCAGCGCCGGGCGCATCCCATCGGTTGTGGCCAGCGGGGCGACGGCATAGGGCAGCACGCCGCCGTGCAAAGCGAGCCCGTTCAGGCATGCCGCCATGCCATGTTCGCGGGGGCCGTAATGCACCTGGCGGCCCGAGAAGCTGCCCGGCGTCACCGGCGGCCCACGGCCCGGGCCCAATTCGGTCTGCCCGCCGACCAGTTCGGGGAAGCCCGGGGCCATCGCCTCCAGCAACTGCTCGGCGGAGTCGCGGGTGCTGGCCGGCTGCTGGTTGCCGGCCAACCCGGCTTTGAACGCGGCCAGGTTGTCGCCCCAGCCATCGGGCAACCGGCACGCGATCACCCGCTCGAACTCGGCCCGCAGCGGATGGTGTGCCAGCCGCTTCAGCCAGCCCCGCCGTGCGCCGCTGCCGCGATGGCCGGCGTCTTGCCATGCGCTCAGCGCGTCCGGATCGGTGCGGGACGGGGTCCAGCTGCGGCCGATCGAAGTGCGGCAGGCTAGCAGAGTCGGTTTACGGGATCGCGCGGCCAGCGACAGGGCGGAGGAAATCGCCGCTGGGTCGTGCGCGTCCACGCTGCGGGTGGCCCAGCCCAGTGCCGCGAAACGCCGCAGCGCATCGTCCGGGCCGGCCAGGAAGCTGCGGCACTCCTCGGTGCCGGTATCGTCCTCCAGGATGACCAGCAGCTTCTCCAGCCGCAGATGCCCGGCCAGGCTTGCGGCCTCGTGGCTGACGCCTTCCATCAGGTCGCCGAGCGTGGCCAGCACCCAGGTGCGGTGGTCCACCAGGCTTTTGCCGAAGCGAGCCGCCATCAATCGCTCGGCCAGCGCCATGCCCACGGCCATCCCCAGCCCCTGGCCGAGCGGCCCGGTAGTGGCCTCGACCGCCGGGTGGGCGGCGTGGTCCGGATGGCCGGCGGCGGGGCTACCGAGCCGGCGGTGGCCCTGCAGGGCGGCCGCGTCCATGCCGGCGTGGCCGGTCAGGTGCAGCAAGGCATACAGCAGGGGCGCGCCGTAGCCCGGGGAGAGCACGAAGCGGTCGCGGTCGGGCCAGTGCGGGTCGGCGGCGTCGAAACGGTGGAATTCGGACCATAGCACCGTCGCGGCATCGGCCATGCCGGTCGCCAGCCGCCCATCCGGCGCCATGCGGAGGGCGACCGCACGCAGCGCGTCGGCCATGGCCCGCTCGGCGGCGGCGTCCACGGGGGGAGGGGTGGTGCCGACCGAGTCAGCCAGCCATGCGCTCTCCTGCATCTTTGCGGTGTAGGCGGCGGCGCGGGCGGGGGCAACCTCAGGCCGTTCCATCCGACAGCTTGACGCCAGCCCCGTCGCGGCGGACCAAGCGCCCATGCCCCCCGAGTTGTCCGTGATCGTGCCCTGCTTCAACGAGCGGGCGAATGTCCGTCCGTTGGTGGCTCGGCTGGACGCGGCGTTGCGCGATGTCGCGTGGGAAGCCGTGTTCGTGGACGATGACAGTCCGGACGGCACCGGTGCCGAAGTGCGCGCCGTGGCCGCCGCCGACCCGCGCGTGCGCTGTATCCGCCGCATCGGCCGCCGCGGCCTGTCGTCCGCCGTGGTGGAGGGCGCGCTATCCTCCTCCGCCCCCTATCTCGCGGTGATCGACGGCGACCTGCAGCACGACGAGACGCGGCTGCCCGACCTGCTGGCCGCCGTGCGCGCCGGGGCGGACGTGGCCGTCGGCAGCCGCCACGTGCCCGGCGGCGACTCGGCCGGGCTGGCCAATGCGTGGCGCCACCGCATCTCGGCCGCAGGAACACGGATGGCCCAGCGGGTGCTTCCGGTGGCGCTGAACGATCCGATGAGCGGCTACTTCCTCCTGCCGCGTCCGCTGTTCGAGCGGCTGGCCCCCGATTTGACGGCGCAGGGCTTCAAGATCCTGCTGGACCTGCTGCTCTCCTCGCGGACCAAGCTGCGCATCGCGGAAATCCCCTGCCAGTTCCACCCCCGCACCGCCGGCCACAGCAAGCTCGACGTGCTGGTGCTGGTGCAATTCGCCGCCCTGCTGCTGGACAAGGCGACGCGGGGCATGCTGCCGCTGCGCTTCGTCTCGTTCGCGTTGGTGGGTGCAGTGGGCGTGGCGGTGCATCTGACGGTGCTGACGGCGGCGCGCAGGTTCGGCGCCACATTCGAGGTGGCGCAGATCGCCGCCACGGTGGTCGCCACGATCGCCAACTTTCAACTGAACAACGTCATCACCTACCGCGATTCCAAGCTGCGCGGGCGGGCCCTGTGGCGAGGTTTGCTGTTATTCCTGGTGGTGTGCGGGCTTGGCGCCTACGCCAATATCGGCATCGCCCGCGTGCTATACTCCGGCCACACCGGCTGGACCGCCTCCGGGCTGGCTGGGGCGGCAATCGGGCTGGTGTGGAACTACGCCGTATCGGCGACCCTGGTATGGCGCGCCCGCTAATTCTCCTGTTGCTGCTGACGGCGGTGCGCTTGCTGGTCGCGGCCGCAGCCCCGTTGTCGCCGGACGAGGCGTATTACTGGGTGTGGTCCCGCGCCTTGCAGCCGGGCTACCTCGATCACCCGCCCATGGTGGCGCTGTGGATCCGCGCGGGCACGGCCCTGGCCGGCCAGGGGGCGTTCGGCATCCGCCTGCTCGGCCCCTTGTCGGCGGCACTCGGCTCCGTGTTGCTCGTCCGGGCGGCCAACGACCTGTTCCCCGCCCGCAAACCCGGCGTGGTGGCGGCGGTGCTGCTGAACGCCACCCTGCTGATGGCGGCAGGCGCCGTGACCATGACGCCGGACACGCCGCTGCTGTTCTTCTGGACCGCGACGCTGTGGGCCCTCGCCCGGCTGCTGGCAACCGGCCGGCCCGCCTGGTGGCTGGCGGTGGGCGTGCTCGCAGGCGCGGCGCTGGACAGCAAATATACCGCGGCACTGCTCGGCCTGGGGATCGCTCTCTGGCTCGTGGCGGTGCCGGAGGGACGGCGCTGGCTGCGCACGATCTGGCCGTGGGCCGGCGGCTTGCTGGCCGGCCTGTGCTTCGCCCCCGTGCTGTGGTGGAACGCCGGGCATGGCTGGGCCAGCTTCGCCAAGCAGGGTGGCCGCACCGGCGACTGGCGCCCGGCCGACGCGTTGCGCCACATCGGCGAGTTGCTGGGCAGCCAATTGGGTCTCGGCACACCCATCATCGCGCTTTTGTGCGCCGGGGGCATCTGGGCGGCGGCGCGACGGTGGCGGCACGGACCGGCCCCCGCGCTGCTCGCCGCGCTGACCCTGCCGGGCATTCTCGTGTTCCTGCAGCACGCGATCGGCGACCGGGTGCAGGCGAACTGGCCCGCCATTCTGTTCCCCGCTGCCTGCATCGCCGCCGCGATCTACGTGCCCCGCTTCTGGCGCCCTGCCGCGGCCCTCGGTTTCGTAGTGGCCGCCATCGTCTACCTGCAGGCCGCCACTGCCATCCTGCCGCTTCCCCGTGCCATGGATCCGACCCTGATCCGCCTCGCCGGCTGGGGCGATCTCGCCCGCCAAGTGGACGCCAGCCACCCCGCCTTCATTGCCGCCGACAATTACGGCGTGGCCTCGATCCTTGCCCACGACCTGCCCGGCCCGATCCTCGGCACGGAGCCCCGCTGGACCCTGTTCTCCCGGCCGCTGGCGCCCGTCGCGCTGAAATCTGGCATTCTGGTGCGCAGCGAGCGCCGCGCCGGCCCGCCCGACCCGGCGCCCTGGACAACCATCACCCCGGTCCGCACCGCCACCCGCAGCCGGGACGGGATCGTTGCCGAACGCTACGACCTCTTCCGCGTCACCGCGCGGGAGGACATGGTGCAACTACCCAGCCGATGAGGAGCCCGACCCATGGACCTGCCCACTTACGAGGACGTGCTCGCCGCGCGTGACCGCATCGCCGGCCACGTCGTGCGCACCCCCATGCTGCGCAACGCCCTGCTGGACCAGCGCACCGGCGCCACCGTGCTGATAAAGCCAGAACCCCTGCAGCGCACCGGGTCGTTCAAGCTGCGCGGCGCCACCAACGCCACGCTGAAGCTCACCGAACCGCAGCGCCAGGCCGGGCTGGTCACGCACTCGTCCGGCAATCACGGCCAGGCCGTCGCCTGCGCCGCCGCCAGCGTGGGCGCGCGCGCAACCGTGTTCATGCCCGCCGACGCTCCCGCCGTGAAGGTGGAGAGCACCAAGCGCTGGGGCGCCGAGATCATCCATTATGACCGTGTGCGCGACAACCGCGAGGCGCTGTCGAAGGCTTACGCCGAGCGCACCGGTGCGTCGCTGGTGCCGCCGTTCGACCATCCCGACGTGATCGCCGGACAGGGCACGCTGGGATTGGAACTGGCCGCCGACGCCAAGGCCGCCGAGCTCAGCCTGGACGCGCTGCTGGTCTGCACCGGCGGCGGCGGGTTGATCGGCGGTTGCGCGCTGGCGATGTCCGGCGCCTCCCCGGCCACCAAGGTGATCGCCGTCGAGCCCGAGGGCTGGGACGACACCGGCCGCTCGCTGGCCGAGGGGCACCGCGTGGCAAACGCGCCCGGAGGTTCGATGCTGTGCGACGCGCTGCTGGCGCCTACTCCCGGCGAACTGACCTTCGCGGTCAACAAGGCCCACCTCGCCGGCGCCGTCGCCGTTTCCGACGCGGACGTGCTGGCCGCCATGGCCTTCGCCTTCACGCACCTCAAACTTGTGGTGGAGCCCGGCGGCGCGGTGGCACTGGCGGCGTTGCTGTCCGGCCGCTACGCGGCACCCGGCAAGGTAATCGGCATCGTCATCAGCGGCGGTAACGTCGACCCTGCCGTGTTCAGCCGGGCGCTCGCCGCCTGACAGGGCCATCCTGGCGCGCCCGACCCCGCCGGCTCCCGCAAACAGCCTTAGTCCCTGGTTAAGCACTCCGCGCCACAATGGCCTCTCACACCCGGGGGTGTCTTCATGGCGGCGAAGGGCGGAAACGCGGACGGCAAGCGGCCGATCGTAATCCGCAAGGAGGAGGTTGTTGCCGGTGGCCACCACGGCGGTGCGTGGAAGGTGGCGTACGCCGATTTCGTGACGGCCATGATGGCGTTCTTCCTGCTGATGTGGCTGCTGAACGCGACCACCTCCGAACAGCGGGCCGGCATCGCGGATTACTTCGCGCCCACCAACGTGACCGCGCGCGGCAGTTCGGGCTTCGGCGGCATGTTCGGCGGCCACACCCCCAACGACGACGGCTCCATGGCATCGGACCGGGGGACGATCACGGTGATGAACAAGGATGCCAAGCCGAATTTCGACGTCGAGGACGATGACAGCGACACTCCAGCCACAGCCGCGTCCACCCGCACGGATGGTGATGGCGACCTGACCCGGCGGGCCGCGCCGCAACAGCACCCTGGCGGCCCGGCCGCTGCTCCCGCCCCCAAGCCTACCGACGGAACCCTGACGGCGGTCGGCGACACCAGCGAGGCTCAGTTGCGAGTGGAACTGGCCCAAAAGGAGCGCGCGAGTTTCGATGCCGCCGCCCAGCAGATCCGCGACGAAGTCGCCAAGGATCCGGCGCTGGCCGATCTTTCCCGGGAGCTTTCGGTCGATATCACCCGGGAGGGCCTGCGCATCCAGATCCTGGACGAAGACAAGCAAGCCATGTTCGCGAGCGGCTCGTCCGTACCGAGCGAGCGCGCGCGTGCCTTGCTGCTGAAGGTCGCGCCCATACTGATGAAGCTGCCGGAGCGGCTGTCGATCACCGGGCACACCGATTCCACCCCGTATCATGGCGGTGACCGCTCGAACTGGGAGTTGTCGGCCGAGCGGGCCAACGCGACGCGCCGCTTGCTCGCGGATGCCGGGTTGCCGGAAGCCCGGGTCAGGACCGTGTCGGGTCAGGCCGACCGCGACCCCCTGCTGCCGGGGGACCCGACGGCGGCCGTCAATCGCCGCATCGCTATCGTCGTGCTGCGGGAAGCCGCCATCCCCAGCAAGCCGAAGGGATAAGCCGGCCGTGCTGACATTCGGCGGCCTTGGCTTCCTGCTCGCCTGCGTTTTCGGCAGCTACATGATGTCGGGTGGCAGCCTCGAGCCGCTGATCGAGGCCATGCCGTTCGAGATGTTGACGATCGGCGGGGCCGCGCTGGGCACTTTCGTGATGTCCAACAGCATGCATGACGTGAAGCACACGATCGGCGCCTTCAAAAAGGTTCTGAAAGGCGCCAAGTTCCACAAAGCCGATTACATCGACCTGTTGAGCCTGATGTACTATTTCACGCGCCTTGCCACCACCAAGGGTGCGATGGCGCTCGAGGCGCATATCGAGAAGCCGGAAGAAAGCACAGCCTTCCAGAAATACCCCAAGATCCTCGCCAACCATCACGCCACCGCACTGATCTGCGACTACATGCGGATGGTCGGCATGAATGCCGACGATCCGCACCAGATCGAGGACGTCATGGCGCGGGAGTTGAAGAAAACCCTCAACGAGGAGATGCATCCGAGCCACGCCATCCAGTCCGTGGCCGATGCGCTGCCGGCACTCGGGATCGTGGCCGCGGTGCTCGGCGTGATCAAGACGATGTCCCACATCAACGAGCCGCCGGCGGTGCTGGGGGCGATGATCGGCGGCGCGCTGGTCGGCACCTTCCTCGGCGTGTTGCTGGCCTATGGGATGGCCGGTCCGTTCGCCGCCCGCATCCAGGGCGTCGTGCAGGAGGAGGCGAAGTACATGGAGGTGATCCGCGCCGTCCTGGTCGCCCATCTGCACGGCAACAATCCGCAGGTGGCCGTGGAGACCGGGCGTAAGATGGCGCCGAACGAACACATGCCGAGCTTCGCCGAACTGGAGACGGCCATCCAGGCCGTGCAGATGTGACCGCCGGCCACGTTCCAAGGGCCGTGGCTGGTTGACGCGGCGGCGCTGCTCGGCCAACCCAGGACCATGGTGGCAGCACGCGACGATTTCCACGGGCAGATGGGCTTCGAACTCCTGGAGTGGCGGGATGGGTTCGCCCGGGTCGGGCTCGACCTGCTGCCGAAGCACCTGAATGCGTCCGGCATTCTGCACGGTGGCGTGCTGCTGACGATGCTGGACGAGGCCGGGTCGCTCTGCGGCATCTGGTGTAGCTTAAAGGGCAACCGGCGCTACTCCGTAACGGTCGATCTGGACTGCCGCTTCGTCGGCCAAGCCAAGGCCGGTCGCATTTTCGGCACTGGCAGCCTGGTCAGTCACGGCCGCTCGCTTTACTTCGCCCGGAACGAGATCACCGATGCCGAGGGCCGCGTACTCGCGTTCGGGGGCAGCAGCCACAAATGGCGGCGCGGCAGTGAGACAACGGAGGGATCGCCGAAGCCGTGATCCGCGCCCTATCCTGCGGCGTGGTCGTGACGGATGGCGAGCGGGTGCTGATCGCCCATGCGACGCGCTCGCCGCGGTGGGACATCCCCAAGGGCGTCGCCGAACCCGGCGAGGCGCCCGAGCAGACGGCCCGCCGCGAATTGCTGGAGGAGACCGGCCTGGAGGCTCCGCCTGGCCTCGTCTCACTCGGCCAGCACGCCTACCTGCCGCGAAAGGACCTTGCGCTGTTTGCCTGGCATGTGGTGGCGATGCCCGATCCTGGCACGCTCGTCTGTCGGTCGACGTTTCTCGTCGCTGGAAGGGCATTGCCGGAGTTCGACCGGTTCGCCTGCGTCACATGGGTCGACGCGCTCCCCCGGCTCGGAAAGTCGATGAACGCGGTCCTGACGCCCATCGCACAGGAGCGTCGGTGGATGTGAACTGGGCGATGCTCGCGTCGGCCTTCCCGTGAAGCAGGGCGATTGCATATGGCGTCTCCCTCTCCCGTTCGTCACGGGAGAGGGAGACGAAAGCCCTGCCGCGAGGAAAGCGGACGCCCCTGTCAGTGAACGTGCTGGATGCGCGGCGTCATGGCGAGGGGGAACGGGCGGAAGGAGGCATCCTCCAGGGCCGTCTCGATCGCACGAAGCAGCGTCGCGGCAGTGAACGGTGTCTCGAGAAAGCTCTCGTGGAACAGAAACTGCTGCGTTAGAGCGTCTCGGCGGGTGCCCGTGTAGATGATCGGCCGGCCAGGCCTGGCACGGCGCCAGACATTGCCGATGTCGAATGCGGTCCGAGTGTCGGGTAAGTCGAGATCGACCAACAGGATGTCGAAATCGGGATCGGCTTCGTCCAGCAACTCGACGACTTGGTTGCCGCGACAAGCACTCGTCACCGTGAAGCCCGCCTCTATTAGCACCTCCGTCATGACCCACTGGGTCAGCACATCATCGTTGGCAAATAAAACGCTAAGATCCATCGAACCGGCTCCCTACCGCTTAGGGTTACCGCCGGGCGAGGCGTTTAGATGCAACTTGCCGATACTTAAGTAGTCACTCGTCGGTGAAAGACAGACATTGTCGAGTCCTTAAAGCTAATCTCGTTAATCTCTCAAGTAGAGAAGAACACACGCACGTTGCAAAGGTTGATACTCTGTTATCGAATATCCGTCCTGACCCAGAAGTGACTATCTTATTAAGATTACAGAGACAGGTTTCCTGGAATCATAGTAGAACCGGCAATCTCAAAAATCCACGGAAGCGAGCGCGCGGGGCACGGGTGGGGAGGCCGGCCATACCATAGTCTGGATACCGCGCGAGGAACCGCCCGATCGCAATGCGTCCCTCCAGCCGGGCCAGCGTCATGCCGACGCATTGGTGCGGCCCGGCGGCGAATGCCAAGTGGCGATTGGGCTGCCGGCCCACATCCAGCCTGTCCGGCTCGCTGAAATACGCCGGGTCGCGGTTGGCCGCGCCGATGCAGAGTGTCAGCGTGGCACCACCCGGGATGGTCTTGCCGCCGAGCTCGACATCCTCCGACGCAGTGCGGTTGCCGAGCTGGTTCGAACTCTCGAAGCGTAGGAACTCCTCGACCGCGGTCCGGATCAGTGTTGGATCAGCCGCCAGGCGTCGTCGCTCGTCCGGCCATTGCAGCAGGAGATACAGGCCGTTGCCGATCAGGTTCGTCGTGGTCTCGTGCCCGGCATTCAGGATGAAGATGCAGTTGTGCAGCAACTCGGCCTCGGACAGCCGCTCGGCATCCGTCTCAGTCCCGATCAGCCGGGTGAGCACGTCCTGCGCCGGATCGCCGGGTCGCGCACGGCGATCCGCAACCAGGCCCTTCAGGTAGGCGAGGAAATCCTGCACGGCAGCGTTGCCACGCGAGAGCACATCGGGCGGCGTTGCCGGCTCCAGCGCGCCGAGGATCGCCAGCGACCATGCCCGCAGCGGCCCGCGATCGGCATGCGGAACGTCGAGCAGGTTGCCGATCACCTCCACCGGGATGGCGGATGCGAAACCTTCGATCAGGTCGGCCTCGCGGGGCAGGGCATCCAGCAAACGATCCACCAGTGTCACCAGCGAAGGCTCCATCGCTGCCAGGGCCCGGGGGGTGAGCGCTCCGGCGATCAGCCTGCGAACCCGGCCATGCAACGGCGGGTCGTTGAACACGAGGCTGGTCGTGTGGTGTTCGTACAGTGGGGATGCGCCGAATTTCGGCCGGAACTCCTCGCGCTTATCGGAAGTGAAGCGCGCCGTGTCGCGGTAGATCGCGTCGAGATCGGCATACCGCGTCAGGAACCAGCCGCCGTCCGGCAATCGGTGGACGGGGTCGGCCTCCTGCAGGGTGCGATAGATTGGGTAGGGGTCGTCGTAGAACCCCTGCGGCAGGTTGCGAAGGTCGAACATAGCGCCACCCTAATACGGCTGCGATCAGCGTGCCCGCTTCTTGGCCGGCGTGACATCACCGATGGGGATGGTCCGGGCGGCTGCCGTGAAGCCGTCCCACGGGTCGGCTTTCAGGCGGGCCAGACGCTTCGGGACCGTGGCGATGGTGAGGGCCGCCGGGTCCAGCTTCGGCGTCACCTCCTGCCATGTCACCGGCGTGGCCACGGTGGCGCCTGGCCGGGCGCGGGGCGAGAACGACCCAACGGCGGTGGAGCCGAGCCCGTTGCGAAGCCAATCCACCAGGATGCGCCCGCTGCGCCTCGCCTTCGGCACCGAGGCCACGAATTGGTCTGGCAGCTCCGCCTCCATTGCCTCGGCGAACGCGCGGCACCAGGCGCGCACGGTGTCCCAATCCGCCTCCGTCAGCACCGGGGCGACGATGTGCAGGCCCTTGCCGCCGCTGGTGCGGCAGAACGACGCCAGCCCCACCCTCTCCAGCCGCTCGCGCACGGTATGGGCCGCCTTCACCGTGACGGCCCAGTCGACGCCGGGGCCGGGATCGAGGTCGAACACCAGCCGGTCGGCATGGCCGGCATCGGCGACGGCGCTGCCCCAGCTATGCAGCTCGATCGCCGCCATCTGGGCCGCCGCCTGCAGCCCATCCGCGTCGTCGAACGTGAGGTAGGGCGCGCCGTCCTGGTCGCCCTCGCGAAACTGGTTCTGCATGCCTTTCATGGCGTGCTTTTGGAAGAAGTGCTGGCCGTCGACCCCATCGGGGCACCGCACCAGTGCGAGCGGCCGTTTCGCCAACTCGGGCAGTGCGGCCGGCGCGACGGCGGCCCAGTAGTCGGCCAACATCTGCTTGCTGATGCCGGGCCACAGCTCGCGGTCCGGATGCGTCAGCTTCACCGCCCCGGTCCTTGGCGGCGGGGGCGGGGCGCCGGCCTTGCGCGGCACGGGGGCGGTCCGGTCGGGCGGCTTGGCCGTGACGACCATGCCCGAGCGACGAGCGCGGAACGGTTCGCGCTTGGCCTCCGGGTCGGGTAGATCCCGCACGACCTCGGCGGCGGCTTTGTCCTCCCGCAGTCCCAGGTATACTGCGTGCCGAATTCGCCCGGCGCCGGACCAGCCGGCGTATTGGACCTCCGCCACCAACTCCGGGCGCACCCAGCTTATCTTGGTGTCCGGCCGTTCTCCCGATAGCAGCAATCCCTCTGGCGCCGGCGCGGCCAAGGCGTCCAGCCGTTTACGCAACGACGCCAGCTCCTCGTCTTTGAACCCAGTGCCGCAGCCGCCGATGTAGTGCAGCGTGCCGGATGCGTCGTGGAAGCCGAGATGCAGCGCGCCGATGCCGGTGCGGCTGCCGGACGGCGGCGTCCAGCCGAGCACGATGAACTCCTCGCGGTTCTTGCATTTCAGCTTCAGCCAATCGCCACTGCGGCCGGCGCGGTATGGGGCATCAGCCTTCTTGGTGATGATGCCCTCGAGCCCCATCGTGCACGCCTCCCGCCGGATCGGCCCGGCGTCGCCGCTCAAGTGTTCGCTGTAGCGGATCGTGTTGGTCCAGACATCGAGCGCCGCCATCACCGCCTTGCGCGCGTCGAGCCGGCAGGGGCGGAGGTCCCAGCCGTCGAGATGCAGCAGGTCGAAGGCGTAGAACACCAGGCCCCCGGTATTCCCGTCGGAAATGGCCGCCTGCAGGTCGGCGAACGAAGTGAACCCGTCGGGCCGCAGGGCGACCAGTTCGCCGTCCAGCAGCATCGTCTCCCGTGGCAGCGCGGCGACCGATTCGGCCAAGCCCTTGATACGGTGCGTCCAGTCGAGGCCGTTGCGTGTCAGCAGGCGGACCTCCTTGCCCTGCTTGAAGACGAGCAAGCGGTAGCCATCGTACTTGATCTCGCTGATCCACTCGCCGGACTCGGGTGGCTGTTCGGCGAGGCTGGCCAATTGGATCGCCTGGCTCTGCGGCAGCTTGGCACGTTTGGCACCGGCGGCCGGCGCGTCCTTCCCGGTGGCAGCCGTCTTGCGAGGAGGGGGCGTTGGAACCTGTGACACGGGAACCGGCATCGACTGTACCGTAGCCAGTGGTTGCTCGCTCATCTGGTCGACGCCGGTGCCCGCGCTCTCGTGCTCGTCGTGTTCCTTGATCAGCAGCCAGTTCTCTGCCCGCTCCTTGGGCCGCGGCTTCAACCGGATCAGCACGAAGCGGCCATGCAGACGGCTGCCCTCGAGCGTGAATTTCATCTCCCCGCGGGCGAGATCGGCGGCCGGGTCGCTACCCACCGGCGCCCAGGTGCCGCGGTCCCAGATCTCGACCGTGCCAGCGCCATATTGGCCTTCCGGGATCGTGCCTTCGAACCCGGCGTAATCGAGCGGATGGTCCTCGACATGGACGGCCAGGCGCTTGTCCTTCGGGTCGAGCGACGGGCCTCGCGGCACCGCCCAACTCCACAGCACACCGCCGTGCTCAAGCCGGAAATCGTAGTGCAGGCGGGTGGCATCGTGCTTCTGCACGACGAAGACGGGCGCATCGGTGCTGCTGGCCGCCCCCGGTGCCGGTTCGCGCGTGACGGTGAAATCCCGTTTCGCCTTGTAGGTGGCGATCGAGGTATCCCGGGCCGGGGCATGGCTGCTGGTTGGCATAGCGCGATAAACGTCCCGCGCGGGTAACGGTTCTCGCGGCGACGCTTCTCGTCGTTTGACCCTTATGCCTCTGATTTGACCCTAGGGGGCGGCCGGCTCTAGACGGGCCGGTTGGGCCACCTCGGCGTCCAGATACTCGCCGAGCACTTGCTGCGCCGGGCCGTCCTCGCGCACCCGGCCATGATCCAGCCAGATCACGCGGGTCGCCCATTCCAGCACGATGCTGCTGTTGTGAGAGGACAGCACCAGGATCTCGGCCGTTTTCACGAGGCTTTCGAGGCGAGCGCGGGCCTTGTCGAGGAAGTTGGCATCGCCGGCGAGGAACCACTCGTCCATCAGCAGCACCTCCGGTCGGATGGCAGTGGCGAGCCCGAAGGCGAGCCGCACGGCCATACCGGAGGAATACAGGCGCACCGGCAGTTCCATGAACTCACCCAGGGCGGCAAAATCGGCCACGTCCTCGACCATGCGGGAGACGGCGGCCGGTCGCATGCCGTTGTACAGGCCGCGCAGGATGATGTTCTCCCGCCCGGACAGATCGCTGTTCATCCCGGAGTTCACGTCAAGCAACGAGCCTATGGCGCCGCTCACGCGGAGACGGCCGGCGACCGGTTCGTAGATGCCGGCAAGGACGCGCAGCAGGGTGGACTTGCCCGCACCGTTTCCACCCACCAGCCCGAGCCGGTCGCCGGGCTGCAATCGGAACGAGACGTCCCGCAGCGCCTGCACGACGACGCGGTGCTTGCGGTCCTCGCCGAGCCGGCCGGACGCCGCCGCCAGCATCGTCTTTTTCAAGCTGCGGCTGTGGCCATGATAGATCGGGAAGTCGACCGAGATACCCTCGGCGATGATGCCGGCCATTCTACGCTGGGCGGCCGGAGCTAGGCGTCAGCGTGTCTGGCAGTCCGGACCGCTGCGCTGGCACGGGCGTGAGAGTGCTTGGCATGGTAAGCGGCGCGATACCCGATCGGGGAGCGGCCTGCAACCGGCCTGCGGCGATCGCAGCACGGCTTGCTCACGCTTCTGTGCTTTGGATGCCACAGCGATCGGGAAATCGACGTTATTAATCGCAACGGCGTGATCGAGGTGCTTGCCGAAGAAGCCGCGCCTGGATAGGCCCTTAGCACGGCTTCCTCGCGAATCACCTGAGCGGCAGTCCGCTCACTGCCCCAATCCGGACCTCGTCCGGACACGCCAGCACGGAGAACTGCCCCGCATGACGCGATCTGACCTCGGCCTCCCAGCCCGTTCCTTCCGCTCGAACACGCGATCCGCGTTGCGGGGTGCCGGGTGCCTGGGCGTTCTGGGGCTGCTTTCGGCCTGTGCAGGCGGTCAGCACATCAGTGCGTCGCAGGAGGCGTCCAACTACGAGCAGCATGCTCATCACTCCTACTCACCTCCGGGGCCGCGCAGCGATCCGTGGGGGCCGTATATCCACGAGGCGTCGGGCAAATACGATGTGCCGGAGCGGTGGATCCGCGAGGTGATGCGCGTGGAGACCGGTGGGCGAACCGAGATGAACGGCATGCCGATCACGTCCGGCGCCGGCGCGATGGGGCTGATGCAGGTGATGCCGGCGACGTATGACGAGCTGCGCAGCCGCTACACGCTAGGCGACGATCCGTACGACCCGCATAACAGCATCCTCGCCGGCACCGCCTATATCCGCGAGCTGTACGACCTGTATGGCTCCCCCGGGTTCCTCGCCGCCTATAACGGTGGGCCGGGCCGGCTCGACGACTATCTGACGCGCAACCGTCCGCTGCCGGACGAGACCCGGCGTTACGTGGCCAAGATCGGACCGTACATCACCGACAGCTTCCCGACCCGGCGCTCGACCGCCGAGATGTATGCGATGAACTCGCTGCCCACGAGCATCCCGGCCGGGCCGCGCTACGCCGCGCCGGCCGCCGAGCCGTACAACCCGCCGACGCCCGTGCAGCCGCCGGTCGAGGTGGCGTATGCGCCGCCGTCCTCGACGGATGGCGCCTTCGATCCGCCGCCCGGCTGGACGCCCAAGAACATGCCGCGCGCCGAGGCCCGCGCCTATGTGCCGCCCCCGGCCGAGCCCGCCCCCGCCCCCGCCCCCGCCTACACAGCGCCGGTGGCGGTGGCGTCGAACGAGCCCGTATCCCCGCCTGTGCGGTATGAGCCCGCGCCGATGCCCTTCCGCGAGCCGGACGCGGCACCCGCCCCGCGCGCTGCCGTCGCCTACAATCCCCCGCCGGTCACCTACGTGCCGCCGACGCCGCCACGCCAGGTGCAGGTCGCGTCGGCCTTGCCGGAACCGCCGATGCTCCCGACCGTGCAGAATGCCTCTGCCTACGGCTTTGCGTCGTCCGGACGTCAGAGCTTCCGCCTGGTGTCCCCGGCCATGGCAGCGCCGGCCCCGGTGTATCGGGGTGCGCCGGGCGAGTGGGCCATTCAGGTCGGCGCCTTCGGCAACGAGGGCTTGGCCAAGATCGCGGTCGGTGAGGCCCGCGAGAAGGCCGGTCCCGTGCTGTCCAGCGCACACCAGGCGGTCGCGGGCGTGCACGAGCAGCACGGCACGCTCTACCGCGCCCGCCTGACCGGCCTGTCCCGCGACGCCGCGACCCAGGCCTGCGAACGCCTACGCGGGCGGACCAACTGCATCGTGCTGTCTCCCGACGCACAGTCGTAGCTCGGGATCGGTTCGCGCTTCTCTCTCTCCCGTCCTTCACGGGAGAGGGCCGGGGTGAGGGCTGCTGAGCCACGGAAACCGAGTGTTGGGCGGCAGTCGTACCCTCACCCCGGCTCTCTCGTGCCCGCCGAAGCGAGAGAAGCCTCAAGGGCGATTGCTCGTCTCGGGAGTTCTGGGCATTCTCCTGATGGGAGGCTAGGCGAAGTATGATCGACAAGCGCGTTGCGAGCATCGCGGCGGCACTCGAGGGTGTGGCTGACGGCTCCGTCGTCCTGGTCGGTGGGTTTGGCGCCGTCGGGCAGCCGAACCAACTGATCGACGGATTGATCGAGCAGGGCGCCAAGGACCTGGTCATTGTCGCCAATAATTCCGGCGTCGCCGAGTTTGGCCTGGCCAAGCTGATGAAGCTCGGCCGGGTGCGGCGGATCGTCTGCTCCTATCCTCGATCGGCCGGGTCGGTGGTCTTCGAGGAACTGTACCGGGCCGGGAAAATCGAGCTCGAATTGGTGCCACAGGGCACGATGGCCGAGCGCATGCGCGCCGCCGGTGCCGGCATCCCGGCCTTCTACACGCCGACTGCCTACGGTACGAAATTGGGCGAGGGTAAGCCCACGGCCGAGATCGGGGGCCGCAACTGCGTGCTTGAATATGCCCTGCACGGGGATGTGGCGCTGGTGGAGGCCTGGGAAGGCGACCGATGGGGCAACCTCGTCTTCAAGGACAGCGGCCGCAACTTCAACCCGGTGATGGCGACCGCAGCCAAGCTGACTATCGCGCAGGTACAACGCATCGTCGAACTGGGCGCGCTGTCGCCGGAATGCGTCGTCACACCCGGCGTGTACGTCGACCGGCTCGTAGAAGTGCCCCACGAGGGGCCGCAAGGATAGGGGAGCCGCCATGACGATAGAGCCACGCGACCAGGTCGCGGCCGAACCACGCGACAGTGTCGCGATCCAACCACGCGACAGGGTCGCGATCCAACCACGCGACAGAGTCGCGATGGCCGCCCGAGTCGCCGCCGACATTCCGGAGGGTTGGTGGGTCAACCTGGGGATCGGTATTCCGGTGCTGGTCGCCGACCACGTGCCGCTCGAGCGGGAGGTGGTGTTCCACTCCGAAAACGGCGTGCTCGGCATGGGGCCGGCGCCGGCCCCCGAGGACGTCAACCCTTGGCTCATAAACGCCGGCAAGACCCATGTCACGCTGCGGCCCGGTGGCAGCTACGTCCACCATGCCGACAGCTTCGCGCTGATCCGCGGGGGCCATCTCGATCTGTGCGTGCTCGGCGCATTCGAAGTGGCGGAGAACGGCGATATCGCCAACTGGTCGCGCTCTGACAACGACTTCGCCCCCGCCGTAGGCGGCGCGATGGACCTGGCGGTCGGGGCCAAGCGGCTATGGGCCGTCATGGAACACACCACCAAGTCCGGCGAGTCGCGGCTGGTCGAGCGATGCTCCTACCCGTTGACCGCCTTGGGGGCCGTCAGCCGGGTCTATACCAACCTCGCCGTGCTGGACGTGACCGAGCGCGGTTTCGTGGTGCTGGACATCGTCCCCGGGCTCGACCTCGCCGGGCTGCAGGAGCGTACCGCGGCCACGCTGCACCTCCCTGGGTAGGCGCTACTTCCCGAGGTTGGGTGTCACACCGGTCGCATCGCTCGGGGCTTCGGTGCGATCGCGCTGGCTAACCTGCGAGCCACCCTCCGACAGTGTTCCGGATGGCGTGTCACTGAACGGGGTGCTGTTCGTCGGGCCCGCGTCGAGCGCGTGACTGCCCGGCCCGGCGACGCGGTCTACCGGAGACACTCCCGCCGGCCCGACGGTCGGGAGAGGCGCCGGCTCCAGCGCGTGGCCGTTGACGCTGCCTTCGAGCGTATCGGCGGCCAGCAGAACAGTGGTGGGTGCCGGGGTCGGCCCCGGTGTCGCGAGCAGCGAGAGCGGCGCGGCGAGCAGCCCGACGACAAGAACGATGATGTTGGAACGCATGCGTTTTTCCTATTACACGCGGTCAATGTCATTTGGTGCAACAGGGTTGCCGGGCGGCTCATCCCATTTCAGTGACGACCGTTGCGCTGCAACATGGTTGCGCCAGCCACGACATGCCGTAGGCTGGTCCAAGACATGCATGTGACAGTCCCCAATGGCCGGAGTCTCATCCGGCCAGTTCAACGCCCTCAACGCGGCCGAGCGCCGCATGGTGTGCCTTGCCCCTGCTGACTGTACGCCATCTAACCACCTACCGGTACCGCCATCCCGTTGCATTTGGCGAACACCGGATGATGTTCCGTCCGCGTGACAGCCACGACCAGCGCCTGGTTGAGCATCGCCTCGTCATCGATCCGGAGCCTGTGTCATTGCGCTGGACCCAGGACGTGTTCGGCAATTCCGTGACGCTGGCGCGGTTCTCCCACCGGGCCGAAAAGCTGATCTTTGAGAGCACACTGACGGTCGATCATGCCGAGTCCCCCGAAATCGCCAGTATGGTCGCGGATCACGCCCGGACCGTGCCATTCGCCTACGACGTGGAGGATATGCCCGACCTGTTGCGCTCGATCGAACGGCAGATGCCCGACCCGGGTCATGTGCTGGATCGCTGGGCGCACGGGTTCCTGTCGGAGCACGGGCTGACCGGTACGATGGATCTCCTGGCGGGGATGACCAAAGCGATCCGCCACCGCTTCACGTACCGTGCCCGCCACACGCCCGGCATCCAGGACCCGCGGACCACACTGCGCCTCGAGACCGGCACCTGCCGGGATTTCGCGCTGATGATGATGGAGGCGGTGCGCTCGCTCGGCATGGCCGCCCGCTTCGTCAGCGGCTACCTGCACGTGCCGGTCCGCGCGCACCCGGGCGAGGCGGAGCGTCAGGGCGGCGGCAACACCCATGCCTGGCTGCAGGTCTATCTGCCGGGCGCCGGATGGGTGGATTTCGACCCGACGAACGGGATCGTGGGCAGCCGCGGCCTCATCCGGGTCGCGGTCGTACGCGACCCGTCGATGGCTATTCCACTCTCGGGCAGCTGGACGGGAGCATCCGCCGATTGCCTGGGGATGGACGTTTCCGTTCGGGTGACCGAAATGAGCCCAATCTTGCAAACCGTGCGCTGAGGAACCCCTATCATGCGTATCCGCTGTGGCTACCGAATTGCCTACGAATGCTCACAGCCGGTGCCCATGCTGCTGGCGCTGAGCCTGCATCCGTCCCGTGAGGCGGACCTGCTGAGCCAGCCGCAACTGCGAACCAGCCCGGAGATCGACGTCCACCGCTACCGTGACGATTTCGGCAATATCTGTCACCGGATCGTGGCCCCGGTTGGCCGGACCGAGTTGACTGACGAGTTCGAGGTCACCGATTCCGGCCTCGCCGATCCGATCGTGCCGGAGGCCAAGCAGTTCCACGTCCACGAGTTGCCCGATGGAGCCCTGGTCTACTTGCTGGGCAGCCGCTACTGCGAGACCGACAAGCTGTCCAATATCGCGTGGTCGCTATTTGGCGGCACCCCGCCCGGCTGGGCGCGGGTACAAGCGATCTGCGACTTCACCAACGAGCGCATCACCTTCGGCTACGAGCACGCCCGCCCCGACAAGACTGCCTGGGACGGCTACAACGAACGCCGCGGCGTCTGCCGCGATTTTGCGCACCTTGCCGTGACGTTGTGCCGTTGCATGAACATTCCGGCCCGCTACTGCACGGGCTACCTGGGCGACATCGGCGTGCCACCCGCCGATTCGCCGATGGATTTCTCCGCCTGGTTCGAGGCCTATCTGGACGGCCCCGACGGCGGCCGGTGGTACACCTTCGACGCCCGCCACAACATCCAGCGTATCGGACGGGTGCTGATGGCGCGCGGGCGCGATGCGACGGACGTAGCGCTGGTCACCAGCTTCGGCCCGGCCTGGCTGAGCCTGTTCGAGGTGACGACCGACGAAATCCCGGAGTAGGGTGCCTCCGAAACGTCCGGAGGGTTTGCGCGTGATCCGTTCCCTGTTGTCCGCTGCCGCACTGGCCGCGATCGTCGTCACGACCGCATCGGCCGCCCGGGCGGCGGACTTCATCTCCGGCGTACAACTCGCGCACGCGTGTGCCAGCCGGGCGCCCGTGGACAGCGGCTCGTGCGACGGCTTCATCGCCGGGGCGTTGGACGAGGTGGTTGGCAACGCCGAGTTGCGGTCGACGATCTGCCCGCCAGCGGGCACCAAGCTCTCGGTGTTGCGGGAGGCGCTGGGTCGTTACGGCGAACAGCATGCCAACGACACGCACGGCTCCGGCGTCGCCCTGCTGCACGCGATGCTGAAGGCAAATTACCCCTGCCCAGCCAAGTAGCCGCTTCCGCCGCGCCTAGCTGGGGAGCATGCCAAACAGCTACCCGGCCGTAGCTGGCGTGACGTTGGCGGTAGCGCCGACGGGGCAGGCGCCGGCGATTGCGTTCGGCGGCAGGCCGATCACCAGGGCGTTGGGCGGCTCCATGATCCCGGCGGATGGCCGCACGGTGCCTGTCAGCACAGCGTAGTTCGGCAGCTTAACCCGTACGCTTTCCCCCGCCACCAGCTTGGCTGTCGGCGGTACCGTCACGAACGCGCGGTCGCAGTCGTGAATGCGCGCGAGTGGTGTTCCTGCGATGAGGTCGGCGCCCGGGACGGTCTCCACCGACCGAACGACGCCGTGCACACCGGCCAGCACAGTTCTGTCGGGGCTATCGGCATCGAGGGTGTGGATGCTGAACAGGGGCGATCTCGGATCCACGATCTCTCCGGCATTGGCCGAAACCACCATCAACCGGCCGCTGACCGCCGCGCGCACCACCATCATGGGCGCGTTGAACACCCCCGTGATGCCACTGCTGAACAGCGATGAGATGCCATAGGCGGCGCCCGCTAGCAGACCGAGCAGCACCAGTGCCGCCACCGCGGGAAGCGCCACGCGTCGCAGTGCCGGATGCGAGAGACGCTCGCGCAGCGGCGCCCGGCGTGCACGGGAATCCCAGAGCGGCTCCTCGGCGGGGAGCGGTTCGTCATACGCGGGCGCGAGATCGGCCCAGTCTTGCGGGTTCGTAGCCGGCGCGTGACGCGGCTCCGGGTGCTCAGGAGCCTCGCGTTCCAGCTCCAGAGGTACGGAACTGAGGCCGGGCGAGTCGGGCTGGTCGCCGTGCGCCTGATCGACCCACACTTCGTCGATGAACGCCGGAGGCAGGAGCTCTGGCTCTGGCTCTAGCTCTGGCTCTGGTTCTGGTTCTGGTTCCGGCGGGGAGGCGACCGTGATCGGCTCCGGCTCCGGCTCCGGCGCCGGTTCGGGCTCTGGCGGGGGCTCCGGCGGGATAACCTCCGGTTCTGGCTCTGGCGGAGGCTCGTCCGGGATGACCTCCGGCTCCAGTTCCGGTTCTGGCTTCGGCGGACTCGGTCGCGGGGCTGCAACTGGCCGGGCCGGGGTCAGCTGGATCAGCGGTTGCGAAGCCGGCGCGTTCGCGGGCAGAGCCTGCAGCGGCGAGGGCGTCAGCTTCAGCCGAACTTGCAGCAACGGTTGGAACAGCGTCGCCGGGCCGGGCGGCGCGAACCGGGCGGACGGGTCCCAGGACGCGGCCTCGGTCGGGGCGTCGTGCGCCGGGTAGGCCGGTGCCAGCACGACGCGCTTGGCGAACGCGGCGGGGTGGCGAGCGAACCCGACGATCGGCTCCGACGGATCGATGTCGCCGGTCATCGCACGTCGAAACTGGCCGATAGGGTCAAACGGAGCTCTTTCTACGGCGCGGCATGCGCGCGGCAGTAACTGAGCCGTTCGCAACGCGTCAAGCGGTGGCGCAAGTCTTGCGTGACATAGCCGCTAACGAAGTTTGGAGCGATCGTCCTTGACCTTTGTGATCCCCCGCCGCCTCGCCCTCACGGGCGCGGCCGGATTAGCCGCAACACATGCCGTTCGCGGCCGGGCGCAGCCAGTGAAGTCGTTGAACTACGGGATCTCGATGGCCGATGTGCCCCTGACCACGGGACAGCCGGACCGTGGCGCCGGAGCCTATCAATTTACCGGGTTGACACTGTACGACCCGCTGGTCGCCTGGGAACTGGATGTGTCCGACCGGCCCGGCAAGCTGATCCCGGGCCTCGCGACATCCTGGGAGACCGACAAGGCGGATCCGCGCCGCTGGATCTTCCACCTTCGGCCCGGCGTGGCGTTCCATGACGGCTCGTTGTTCGATGCCGACGCCGTGGTGTGGAACCTGGAGAAGGTGCTCAACCCGCAGGCGCCGCATTTCGACAACCGGCAGGCGGCGCAGGTGAAGCCGCGGCTGCCCTCGGTGGCTTCGTGGCGCAAGCTCGACGCGTCGACGGTGGAGATCACCACGAAGGCAGTGGACGCGCTGTTCCCGTACCAGATGCTGTGGTTCCTGGTCTCCTCCCCCGCGCAATACGCCAAGCTCGGCAACAGCTGGGAGAAGTTTGCCTTCGAGCCGTCGGGCACCGGGCCCTTCAAGCTGGCGAGCCTGGTGCCGCGCACGCGGGTGGAGCTGGTGCGCAACGATGCCTACTGGAACAAGGCTCGGCTGGCCAAGCTGGACCGTCTGGTGCTGACCTGCGTGCCGGAGGATTTCTCCCGCGCCAACGCCCTGCTGTCCGGCCAGGTGGACCTGATCGAGACCCCGGCGCCGGACGCCGTGCCGCAATTGACGGCAGGCGGCGCGCGGGTGGTGGGCAACGTCACGCCGCATGTCTGGAACTACCACTTGTCCATGGTGGAGGGCAGCCCGTGGCGGGATTTGCGGGTGCGCCGGGCCGCCAACCTGGCGGTGGATCGGGACAGCATCGTGCAACTGATGGGCGGCCTGGCCAAGCCAGCCGTGGGCCAGGTCGACCCGGCGAGCCCCTGGTTCGGCAATCCCAGCTTCAAGATCAAGCTCGACATGGACGCCGCCCGCAAGCTGATGTCCGACGCCGGCTATTCCAAGTCGAACCCGCTGAAGACGACTTTCATGGTGCCCACCGGCGGCAGCGGGCAGATGCTGTCGATGCCGATCAACGAGTTCATTCAGCAGGGTTGGACCGATATCGGCCTGCAGGTGGAGTTCCAGCCGGTGGAGTTGGAGGTCGCCTACACCGCCTGGCGCAAGGGGGCGGCGGACCCGTCGCTGAAGGGCATCACGGCCAGCAACATCGCTTATGTCACGTCGGACCCGTTCTACGCCCTGATCCGCTTCTACAGCAGCAAGCAGATCGCCCCCGTCGGCGTGAACTGGAGCGGCTACAAGAACGCGGAGGTGGACGCACTGTGCGACCAGGTCAGCGCCAGCTTCGACCCGGCGGAGCAGGACCGTCTCTGTGCCCGTATCCACGAAAAGGTGGTGAACGATGCCGTGCAGGTCTGGGTCGTCCACGACACCAACCCGCACGCGCTATCGGCCCGGGTAAAGACCTACACCCAGGCGCAACACTGGTTCCAAGACCTGACCACGTTGTCCTAACACTCTACCTCTCCCTCTCCCGTGAAGGACGGGAGAGGGAGACGCAGTTAAGATTTGCCGGGGTAGTCTGGGTCCAGGGTGAACGGGAACGGACCCGGGTAGGTCTCCACCAACGCCGTGTGGGACACGAAACCGGTCGGCTCCGACCAGGTGTGGATCTGGAACGCCGGCGGCTCCAACACGAAGGCGCCCGGGGCGGTATTGGTCAGGTCCAGCTCCACCTGGTGCGCGGTCGCCGGCGAGATGGAGGCGATCGCGTGCGCCACCTGCGCCACCACCGGGCGGTGATGGTGGCCGCACACAATGCGCCGCACCTGCGGATGCCGGGCGATGACGGCCGCGAACGCACCGGCGTCGCGCAGGTTGATGTTGTCCATGTGGCCGATGCCGCACACGAAGGGCGGGTGGTGCATCCCGATCAGCGTCGGCATATCCGGGGCTGCCGCGAGCGTGCGGTCCAACCACTCCAGCCGGCCGCCATCCATGCTGCCCCAGCCGGCGCCGGGCACGATCGTGTCCAGCATCACCAGCCGGACCGGGCCGGCCTCCGCGGCGTATTGGATGAACCCGCCATGCGATGGCACGCCCGCCAGCCCGGCCAGCAGGTTTTCCCGCCGATCATGGTTGCCGGGAATGACGTGCACCGGGCAGCTGATCAGCCGCGCGAGCATCTCGTTCAGCAGCTCGTACTCGCTCGGCAGACCGCAATCCGTCAGGTCCCCCGTGATCATCAGCGCGTCGGGCTGGAGCCTTGCCACCGCCCGCAGCGCGCGTTCGGCCATCATGTTGCTCTCGCACACCCGGTAGGCCGCGACCCCGGACGGGCGGACGTGCAAGTCAGTCAGCTGGACGATCGTTACGGTCATTGCGGCATGTCCAATGCGGTCTTCTCGGCATACGGGCGGAGCAGTTCGTCAGCCGCCTTCTGCGCGTTGGCAACGGCGTCGACGGGCTTGGTGCGGCCGGAGAGCACCGACTGCACCTGGTCCTCCATCGCCTTGCGGACGGCGACGGTGGCATAGGTGGCGAACCAGGGCTGGGCGTATTGCAGCTGGTCCAGTGCCACCTTGGCGTCCGGGTGCTGGGCCAGGTAGTCCTTCATCTCCGGCAGTTCGTAGGCGTGGCGGTTGGGCGCGAAATAGCCGGTGAATCGGCTCCAACCACCGGAGACCGCCGGACTGGTCATGTCGTTGATGAAGGTCCAGGCGGCCTTCTCCCGCTCGGGCGAGTTGCCCTTGGGGATGATCAGGCTGCCACCACCGATCGCCACCGCGTTGCGGATCGCGCGCGGAATGAAGGCCACGCCATACGGCTGCTTCATGTTGTCGCGCACGAAGCTGAGCGCGCCAGTGGAGTTCACGATCATCGCGGCCCGGCCGGAGAAGAAGGCCGAGGCGGCGGCGTTCGGGTCGGTCACGCCCTCGGGCATCACTTTGTACTTGTGCACCAGGTCGTCCATGAACGTGACGGCGCCGAGCGTGGAGGGCTGGTTGTAGTACACCTCGCCACCCCAGGCCTGGTCGTAATACTGGCCGCCATTGGACATCGCGAAGCCCGACACCAGCCAGCCCAGCGTGTCGTAGGAGGAAATGATCTCCAGCCCCCAACGCGTGGTGTTCGTGCCGTCGCGCTTGGTCAGCTTCTTGGCGGCGTCGACCCACTCGGCCCAGGTGGCGGGCGGATGCTCGGGGTCCAACCCCACCTCCTGGAACGCGGCCTTGTTGTAGTACAGCACGGGCGTCGAGTTCTGATACGGCACGCCGTAGACCTGGCCGGCTTCCTGCGCGTTGATCCGCAGGGCGGGCCAGAAACGGTCCATGTATTGCTCGTCGGTCTGCCCGTCCGCCTTGATGAACGGATCGAGCGAAACCGCGTCGCCGGTGATGACGTATTCGCGCACGAAATTGGCGCTCATCAGCACCACCGCGGGCGAGTGCCCGGCCTGGATGGCGGCGTGCGTCTTCAGGTTCGTGTCGTCATAGGTGCCGGTGTAGGACGGCGTGACGTGGATGTCCGGATGGCGGGTGTTGAAATCGGTCACCAGCCGCTGGATCTCGTTGGACAGCCGGCCCTGCACGGGCACGGGAAAGAAGAAGTCGATCTCCGTCGCCGCCCGCGCGCCGGTGGCGAACAGGCATGACGTGGCGACGGCGGCCAACAAGGAACGGCGCATAAGGATACTCCTACTTGATCCCGGTGAAGACGAACGAACTGGTGAAGAAGCGCTGGAACGCGAGAAAGCCCACCAGCAACGGCCCCGCGACGAGCAGCGTGCCGGCGGCGAGCACGCCCCACGACCCGCCTGCCTCGGAGCTCGATGTGAATGAGGCCAGGCCTACGGTCAGCACCTGGTGGCTCGGCGACGAGATCACCATCAGCGGCCACAGGAACTCGTTCCAATGCGACGTGACCGAAACCACGGCGAAGGCGGCGAGGCCGGGCCGGGCCATCGGCAGCAGGATGCGGGTGATGATGTGCCACCGGTTGGCGCCGTCGAGCATCGCCGCTTCCTCGTAGTCGCGCGGGATGGCACGAAAAGTCTGCCGCATCAGGAACACGCCGAACGCGGAGGCGAGATAGGGCGCGGCAACCCCCGGCAGCGTGTCGTACAGTCCAACGGCGGACAGGGTGGTGAGGTTCGGCACGATCAGCAGCGTCGGCACCAGCAGCAGCTGCAGCAGGAAGGCGGCGAACACCAGGCGCTCGCCGCGGAAGCGTAGCCGGGCAAAGGCGTAGCCGGCCATGGACACGGTGACGAACTGCACGATCAGGATGCCGGCGCACAGCAGTACTGTGTTCAGGTACCAAATCGGGAAGCTGCCATCCTGCCAGGCCTCGACGATGTTGCTGGCGTCGAACGGCCCCGCCGGCCAGAGGGAGGCGATGTCCGGTGCGTAGCCGGGCCGCATCGTGGCGACCGCCATCCAGATGAACGGCACCGCCCACAGGATCGCTGCCGGCGCCGCGATCAGCCGTTCAACTCGCATGATGGGCCGTGCGGTCGGAGACGCGGAAGGCGATCCAGGCCAGGGTCAGCAAGGCCGCCACGCTGACCACGGTGGCAGCTGAGGCCAGGCCTACGTCGAAGTTCTGTTCCGCCTGTTGGTAGATATAGTACAACAGCAGGTTGGTGGAATCGGATGGGCCGCCCTGGGTCATGGTCACCACGTGATCGACCTGGGTCAGCGCGTTGAGCAAGGCGATCGGGATGACGAAGCTGAACGTCGGCCCCAGCATCGGCAGGGTTACGTGGCGCAACCGGGCCCAGGCGCCGGCGCCGTCGACGCGGGCGGCGTCCAGCAGCTCCGCCGGCACTGCCGCCAGCCCGGCGATGAAGAACAGCATGTAGTAGCCGGTGTTCTTCCAAACCGTGATCGCGATGACCGAGCCGAGCGCCAAGGACGGATTGCCCAGCCAGTTCGTCGCCCCCACACCGAACCGGGCGAGATAATGGTCCAGCAGTCCCTCGCCGGGGAGCAGGATAAAAGTGAACAGGGCCGCGGCGGCCACCAGCGGGATCAGCAGCGGCAACACCACCAGCGTGCGCAGGATGGCATCGATACGCGTCCCCTCGCGTAGGGCCAGCGCAAACAGCAAGGCGAGCAGCACCGAGGGGACGACCGTGAAGACGGCATACAGCGCGTTGTTGCTGGCGGCCTGGGCGAAATGCGGGTCGGCGAACATCCGCTCGTAGTTGCCCAGGCCAAGCTGCGGCAGCTGACCGAAGCGCGCCTGGTTCAGCGAGCGCCACGCCACCTCGACGATCGGCCAATAGGTGAACGCCGCCAGCAACACCAATGATGGCAGCAGCAGCCATAGTGCTGCGCGCTCGCTGGCCGTGAGCGGTCGCAGCCGCACCGGCCGCACGGACGCAGCCTGCGCGACGGAGGGAGGAGGGAGCGCGTCAGGCATGGCGCGCTGTCTGGCCTTCCATTGTTACAGTCGTGCAGGGTGAACCGTGACGGTTTGGTGACGGCCCGGTGTGGCGTTGCGCGGCCTTTTTGGTAGAACGGCCCCGTAACCCAGGGAGACGAGCGTGTTCAATCACATCATGGTCGGTGCCAACGACCTCGAAGTTTCGAAGAAGTTCTATGACGCCACGTTGGGCGCGCTCGGCCACGGCCCGGGCAAACCCGACGACAAGGGGCGCGTCTGGTGGAAAACGTCGGACGGGGTGTTGGCGATCATCAAGCCCCTCGATGGCAAGCCGGCCAACAGCGCCAACGGCGGCACGATCGGGTTCAAGGCGGCGACGGCCGAGCAGCTCCATGCGTGGCACGATGCCGGCGTGGCTGCGGGCGGCACGACGTGCGAAGACCCCCCGGGTCCGCGTGCCGGCACTCCGTTGGTCCTCGCCTATCTGCGCGATCCGGCTGGCAACAAGCTGTGCGCGGTCCATCAGCCCAGCTGAGCCAAGGCTCCAGCTAGACCGGGGTGTTGGACGACATCATCCCGGTCTAGCTCCTACCCCCGCAGACTGCAGCCCTTCACCTTCTTGGGTAGCAGCGGGTCCAGGATGGCGGCGATCTGGCAGCGCGACATGGCCCGCTGCGGGCGCAGCCGAGGCTGGCGATGCAGGTTGATCATCAGCATCCCGCCGCCCGCCAACGCCAGCCGCAGCGTGCCCTGCCGGATGGCACGGGCATAGAGCGGCTCCGGTCCGCCGATCCCGGTGATGATGCCGGCACCCACAGCCGCGACCCGGTTGCGGTAGTCGTCGGCTAGTTCGGGTGTGTGCGAGTGGTACAGCCCGACGGCCACGTTCCAGTCGCCATGCGCCTCGGCGCGCAGGGAGGTGAGATAGCGGGCCGCGTAGTCGGCGTTGGCCACCGGGTCGAACGCCTCGTCCAGCGAGCGGAAGGCGCCGGGGTGCAGCGGCAGGTCTACCTGCATGCAGCCGACATCGATGAAATGGTGCTGGCCGGTGGCTTGCGCCTGCTGCACCCAGGCGATTGCGGCGGCCTTGCTGTCCAGGAACAGGCCCTGGCCGTCGGCATCGATGGTCCAGGGCCAGGCCCGCACGTCCCCCATGCCGCTCGTGGGGCGGCCACTTTCGACCTTCGCGATGCTGTTCAGCAGGTCGTGCGGCAGGCCGTATTTCTGCTCGGCGGTGGCGATGGCGCTTTGGCACAGGGCACTTTGGGAGACCAGCCAAGTCGGGGCGGGTGGCACCGGCGCTGCGGTGGCGACCCGGGCGAGGGTCAGCAGGCAAGTGATGGTGAGGATGCGAAGGGTGTTCACGGTAGAGGCGCCTACACCCATTCGAATTGGGTTGGCAAAAACGACGGGCTGTTCGTCTCCCTCTCCCCTCGTGGGAGAGGGAGCAGTCAGTCTTCCAGCGTGACCAGCACAGGCACGTGGTCGGAGGGTTGGTCCTCGCCGCGGACGTCCTTGTCGGGGGTTGCCGATATCAGCCGGTCGGCCAGCACGGGCGACAGCAGGGCGTGGTCGATCCGCAATCCACGATCCCGCTGCCAGGCGCCGGCCTGGTAGTCCCAGAACGTCCAGATCGGGCCGGACGGCTTGCTCACCCGCACCGCGTCAGTCAGCCCGGCCCATAGCATGCGGCGGAAGCGCTGGCGCGTCTCGGGCCGGACCAGCGCGTCGTTGGCAGGCAGGGTGCCGGGGGCGTAGTCCTCGTCGGCCGGACAGACATTGTAGTCGCCGGCCAGCATGAAGGCGGTGTCGGTGGCCAGCAGCGCGTCCGCCCGGTCGGCCAGGCAGTCCATCCAGGCCAGCTTGTAGGCATAGCCGGCCTCGCCGCCGGAATTGCCGTTGGGGAGGTACAGGTTGCCGATGGTGATCCCGCCCGCCTCGATCTCCAGGTAGCGGGCCTGGGCATCGTCCGCGGGCAGGCCGGGGAGGGTGACGTGGTGCACGGTCATCGGCAGGCGGCTGAGGATGGCCACCCCGTTATACGATTTCTGCCCCGCAATGACGCTGTCGTAGCCGAGCGCCTTGAACGCCAGGGCCGGGAATTGCGCCTGCTCGCACTTGATCTCCTGCAGCAGCAGCACGTCCGGCTCGGCTTTTTGCAGCCAGCGGCAGACATGAGGCTCGCGGATGCGGACCGAGTTGACGTTCCAGGTGGCGACCTTCAACGCGGGCGAGCCGGCTTAATCGACGGCAAAGCTCGTTCCGCAGCCGCAGGCACTTTTGGCGTTGGGATTGCGCACGGTGAAGTGGCTGCCCATCAGTTCGTCGGTGTAGTCCAGCTCCGACCCGGCCAGCAGATCGAGGCTCGCCGGGTCGACCAGCACGCGGGCGGCGCCGGATTCGACAACCAGGTCGTCGGGCTGCACCGCCTCGTCCAGTTCGAACTTGTATTGGAAGCCGCTGCAGCCCCCGGCCAGCACCGCCACCCGCAACGCCGTGGGGCGGGGCTGGCTGGCCACGATCGTGGTGATCTGCTCGGCAGCGCGGCTGCTGATGGCGAATGCTTGTTCCATGCCATCAACATAGGGCAGTAGGGTCCCCTGTTGAAGAGGCGTGTGGCAGGGTGCTACGCGCATGGCATGGCCCTCGCCCCCTACGCCGTCCGTCCCGAGACCGCGCGGGGACGCCTGTACCCCGAGCCGGAGGCGCCGACGCGCTCGCCGTGGCAGCGCGACCGCGACCGGATCATTCACTCCTCGGCCTTCCGCAAGCTGCAATACAAGACGCAGGTGTTCGTCAACCACGAGGGCGATTTCTTCCGCACCCGGCTCACCCACACGATCGAGGTGGCACAGATCGCCCGCTCCATTGCCCGCGAACTGCAGGTGGACGAGGACCTGACGGAGGCGCTGGCCCTGGCGCACGATCTGGGCCACCCCCCGTTCGGTCATGCCGGGGAGGAGGGGCTGAACCGCCCGATGAAGCCGTGGGGCGGGTTCGACCATAATGCGCAGGCGGTGAAGATCGTCACGCAGCTGGAGAACCGCTACGCCGCCTTCGACGGCCTGAACCTGACCTGGGAGACGCTGGAGGGGCTGGCCAAGCATAACGGCCCGCTCGCCAACCCGCCGCCATACATCGCTGAATACGACGCTCGTCATAAGCTCGACCTGCACACCCAGCCCGGCGTGGAGGCGCAGATCGCGGCGGCCGCCGACGACATCGCCTACCACAGCCACGACATGGATGACGGACTGCGCGCCGGACTGTTCGGACCGGAGGACATCAGCCACCTGCCGCTGGTCGGCGAGGCGCTGCGCCAGGCCCGCGCCGCGAGCCTGGACATTCCCGCGCCCCGGCTGCGGCACGAGACGATCCGCCGCGTGATCAACCACCTTGTCAGCGGCCTGATCGCCGAAACGCGCCGCCGGCTGGACAAGCTCGATCCGGCCGACAGCCCGGCGGTGCGCCGTGCGCGCGACCCGGTGGTCGCCTTCACGCCGGAGATGGCCGAGGCCAATCATGCGATCAAGGAATTCCTGCGCGCCCGCATGTATCACCACTGGCGCGTGAACCGCATGACGGCAAAGGCTCGGCGAATGACCGAGCACCTGTTCGCGCTGTTGGTGGAGGACGTGTCCACCTTGCCGGACGAGTGGCGGGGCCGGGCCGGCGACGCCGATCCGAGGCAGGCGGCGTTGACCGTTTCGGACTATATTTCCGGGATGACGGACCGCTTCGCCGTAGAGGAATACCGCAAGCTCACGGACCTCGCGATTCCGGGCTGACTGTCATGCCGGGCCTTGAGCCTGGATCCACGGGGTGCCGCAGACACCGGCCCCGCCGTGCTGCATGCGGTCGTGTCAAATCTCGTCTGACGTCACTAGCCCAACGCCGTGGATACCAGGCTCAAGGCCTGGCATGACGATTGTCAGCCGGCGCCGCCGGAGTGGTTCAGGATGAAGTTCAGCGAGAGGGTGGTTTTGCAGTTTGGCGACGTCACGGTCGCCTCGAGGTGGTTGCCCGTGACCTGGCCTTCCATGCGCGCGTTGCCGGACGTCGCGTCGATCTTGCCGTCGTATTGGATCGGGGAGGTGAACAGGATCACCGGGCTGTAGGCATACCAGAGCACGCCGTCGCCCACCATGATCACCTTCTCGCCATGCTCCTTCGGGCAGCCCGGCGCGGTCGCCGAGATCTGCCGGATATTGCCCTGGTAGCTGCCGTTGTAATCGCGGCTCTCGCCGGCCGAGAGCGGCTGCGCCACGCCTACCAGGTCGAACGTCGTTTGGCAGCCGCCCAGGGACACGAGGGCAGAGATGGCGGTTGCTATGGATGCGGCAGTGCGGAACGGCGTGGGCACGGGGCAACTCCTGCGGCGGGGCCGGCGGAAGCTAGCCGATCGCGTTGCAGCGCGCCATGCGTTACGCCGACGTAAGTTGCATGATCCTTTACGAATGTGGTTCACCAGCCCACTGTGCATCTTGGCTCGGTGTACCCACATCTTCACCAACCGCGACAGCGAGGCTTCTCCATGTTCATCCATCGGCGCCGTGGATGGGAACTGCCCGAGAACGAAGTGACACCGGAGCATCTGGTGACCCGTCGGCACGCCATCATGGCTGGTGCCGCCGGCATGATGGTCGCCAACGTTGCGCCGGCCCTGGCCCAGTCGGCGGTGAAGTATCCGCCCGGGCGGCCCACCACCCCCGAGGCCGACGCCACCACCTACAACAATTTCTATGAATTCGGCGACGACAAGTCGATCTGGCGTGACGCGCAGAAGATGCCCGTGACGCCGTGGCAGATCGAGTTCGCCGGCATGGTGGCCAAGCCACAGAAGATGGACATCGCCGACCTGCTGAAGCGGGTTCAGCTGGAGGACCGGATCTACCGGCACCGCTGCGTCGAGGCATGGGCCATGACGGTGCCATGGACCGGCTTTCCACTCTCGGCGCTGTTGAACGTGGCCCAGCCGACGGCCTCCGCCAAGTATGTCGTGTTCGAGTCGGCCGTGCTGCCGCGGGTGATGCCCGGCGTGCGCGGTAGCTTCTACAACTGGCCCTATGTCGAGGGGCTGACCATGCAGGAAGCCCGCAACGACCTCGCCTTCATGGTGACGGGAATGTACGGGAAGGAATTGCCGAAGCAGGACGGCGCGCCGCTTCGGTTGCACACGCCTTGGAAATACGGCTTCAAATCCGGCAAGTCGATCGTGAAGGTCAGCTTCACCGACACCCAGCCCGAGACGTTCTGGCACGCCATGCAGCCCGCGGAGTATGGCTTCTGGGCAAACGTGAACCCGGCTGTGCCGCACCCGCGCTGGAGCCAGGCAACCGAGAAGCTGCTCGGCACCAACGAGCGCGTTCCCACCGTCATCTGGAACGGCTACGGCCAGTGGGTCGCGGGCATGTATGCCGACAAGACTAGCGAACGGCTGTTCGCATGATGCTGGCCAAGGTCTTTGCCGTCATCGCGGCGGTCATGCTAGTCGGGGCCGTAGCCGCGGGGACCCTCGGGCCGCCGGACACGTCGTTGGGTGAGGCGCTGACCTCGCTCGACCACATCCGCGTCACCGCGGTGGAGGCCTATATCCGCACTCATCTGTCCTCCTGGTTCTGGGATCATCCCATGCGGGCCCTGATGGAGCGGCCGGTCTGGCTGGTTCCCGCCTGTGCCGGGCTGCTGTTTGCCGGCTGCGCCATGACGGCGGCGAGCTTGCAGAAAGCGCCGACGTCCCGCCGCCGCCGGAGCTGATCAGAGCTTCAGCGCCGATCGCGCCAGGGCGATTACCCGCAAGGCCTCGCTCCACAACTCCAAGGCGGCAAGCTCCTCGAAGCCGAAGAACCGTGCGTCTGTGACGTCGTCGCCGGCGACGGGATCGCCGTGCTGCCAGGCAGTGGCGAAATCCAGGATGGTGTAGTGGTAGCGGATCCGCCCATCGGCATCCGGGTGGATGCTGTCGACGTTGGCGATCAGCGTCATCGGCCCGGCGTCCAACCCGGTCTCCTCGCGCAACTCACGCCGCGCCGCGGCCTCGGCGGTCTCGCCAAGATCCTGCGCGCCGCCGGGGATGCTCCATTGGCCCTGGGCCGGCGGGCGGCCGCGGCGCACCAGCAGAACAGCGCCGGGCCGCAGCATCACGGTCCCGATGCCTACCAGCGGCCGGTCCGGATACTCGCGGCTCAAAATTCCGCCAACGGGCTACCGTCGGGCAGGGCGAAGGCATAGGGCGCGAGCCGGCTGGCCCAAGGCGCCGTGCCCGACACCACGAGCCAGGGCTGCCCCTGCTCCATCGATACCGTCAGCACGGCGGTGCCGGGCGTCAACTCCAGTTGGATGGTGCGGGCAGGGGCGGCGCGATGCTGGGGGGCCGGCCCGGCATCCACGAACTCGATTTGCGCCACCGCCTGCCGAACCTCGCTATCGGACAAGCCGCCGTCGTCCAGCACGGCCTGGATCTCGCCCGGATCGAGCGGCGGGAGATTCTGTTGGCTCCAACTCGGCGCGTCGGCGGGTGCCGTAACCGGTGTGTTGGCGACGGAGGCGTGGTCGTCGCCGGGCCGCCGCACAATGGTGGACCCAGGCGGACCGACGATCACGGCGCACAGGACCGCCCCGGACACGTCCAGCACCCGCACGAGCGTGCCGCTGGCATCGCCGGGTGCGAATGGGTCCGCCAGGCGCAAGGTGTCGAAGGTGCCGGGCGCCGGCTTCAGCATCTGCATCGTCAGCAACGCGTGCATCAGGGCTTCCGCGAGGCCGGGCCGGGCCGGGTAGCCGCCTTGCCGTGCCAGTCCCCAGACCTGGCCGCGGCGTTCCAGCCACAGCACCTTGCCACCATGCACCAGTTCGATCCGGTCGGCGCTGGCGACTCGCGCCACCAGGGCAGGGAAGGCGAGCGATGGCGGGGCGGGCGGCGGCGCAGGGTCCATCAGCGCCCCCGCCACTGCGGCGGTGAGCGCCAGGCCGACAGCTGCCACCACGAGGAACCGCATCCGCATGCCATGGGCATAGCGCGGGCGCGGCCGATCCGCCATGCGCGAGCTACGGGTTCTCGCCCGCCGCCGAACTTGCGAGAATACCCAATGCCTTTGCGATCGATCCTCACGGGCGCATTCAACGCCCAATCGCGCCGCCAAATCCGCAAACGCGCGCGGCGCCGCTACGAGGCGCGCACGCGCGAGCGGGAGCGGTTATCGCACGTTTCGGTGCGGTTCACCGCCCTTGTTGTGGCGAGCGCCATGTTCATGGAGCAGTTGGACGGGACCGTGCTCGCGACGGCGTTGCCGACGATGGCGCATGATTTCCATATCCAGCCGCTGCAGATGAATGTGGCCCTGACCGCCTATCTGCTGAGCTTGGCCGTGTTCATCCCGGCCAGTGGCAAGGTGGCGGACCGGTTTGGCACCCGCACCGTGTTCCGCGCGGCCATCGCGCTGTTCACGGTGGGTAGTATCCTGTGCGGCCTGTCTGACAGCCTCGCGGAACTGGTGGGTGCCCGTATCCTGCAGGGGGTCGGCGGCGCCATGATGGTGCCGGTCGGCCGGCTGGTGATCCTGCGTACGGTCGAGCGGAGCGAACTGGTCACGGCCATGACCTGGCTGATGGTGCCCGCGACGATCGGGCCGATCCTGGGTCCGCCCGTCGGCGGCTTCATCGTCACCGCGCTGAACTGGCGCTGGATTTTCTACATCAACGTGCCGATCGGGGCGCTGGGGATGGTGCTGGCCACGCTGTACATCCGCGACATCAAGGAGGAGGGTCATGTCGATTTCGACGCCTGGGGGCTCCTGTATTCCGGCATATCGCTGTCCTGCCTGATCTTCGGCCTGGAACTGGCAAGCCGCGGCGCCGGCTCGCTGCCGGAGACGGCCAGCATCCTGGCGGCAGGCCTGGTCAGCGGCTGGCTGTATCTGCGCCACGCCAAGGGCTACCCAAACCCGGTGCTGGATTTCTCCCTGATGCGGGTCCCGACCTTCGGCCTCTCGGTGATCGGCGGCAGCCTGACCCGCATCGCGGCGGGGGCGGTGCCGTTCCTGCTGCCGATGATGCTGCAGCTTGGGTTCGGCATGTCGGCGCTGCAGTCGGGGATGATCACCTTCACTAGCAGCGCCGGGTCGCTGCTGATGAAGAGCGCGGCCAAGCCGGTGCTGCGGCATTGGGGATTCCGCCAGGTGATGATGTGGAACGGCATGACGTCGACGATCTTCCTGGCGGCGATCGCCTCGTTCCGGCCGTCATGGCCGACGGTCGCGATCTATGCCGTGTTGCTGGTGGGCGGCTTCTTCCAGTCGCTGCAATTCACCGCCTACAACACGATCGCCTACGCCGACATCGAGCGTGCGCGGATGAGCTCGGCGACCAGCTTCTACACCACGTTCCAGCAGCTGATGCTGACGCTCGGAATCTGCGTCTCGGCGGGGTCGTTGGCCGGGTCGCTGGCAATCACCGGGCACAGCCACCCGCTGCTGTCGGATTACAGCGCGGCGTTCGCGGTGGTGGCACTGGTGTCGCTGGCAGCAGCCCCCACCTGCGCGCGGCTGAGCCCGAATGCCGGGGATGAGCTGAGCGGGCGCGTGCGGGAGAAGATACCGTTGCAGCAGGCCGTGACAGCGGTGAAGACCGAAACCGCGGAAGTGGGCAACGTGGTTTGAGTTTGTCCGATCCTCCCCCTCAAGCAGGGGGAGGATGAAGTGAGATCTTACTTCTTGGTCGTAGCCCGGCGGGGAGCGGCGCGCCCACGGGCGGGAGTGGCGACCGAGGCGTTCTCGGCGATCGACGTGCAGGCGACGTCCACCGGCATCATGTTCTTGGCCGCGGCATATTCAGGCAGCGAGGCCACCGGAACCGCCATCGCCTCGGCGAACACCGGCTTGAGCCGGGGGCAGAAATCGCTGCCCTCGTGCTGGCCCGACAGGCCCTGCTCGTTGGCCTGCAGCGTGATGTAGCTGTCGTATTTCGCCTGCGCCGCTCGGCCGTAGTTCTTCTTGAACCAGGCGTTCACCACCCCGTCCTCGCGAACCAGCTCGCCGCGGCTGTGCTCGATGAACGCGTTGTAGTCGGTGTCGTCACCGCAGGCCACGGCCAGCACGCTGAGCTCGCTCTTCAACGCGCTGACGTCGAACGCCTGCTCGTCGCTGGTCGCGCTGCAATGCGCCTGCGCGCCGGACGCCGCCAGGATGCCGCAGGCCGCCAGCAAACTGGTCAGACGCCGGGCCGTCACTTGCGCACCGCCGTCGCTGCACTCACCGTCACTCGCATGATTTCGTCTCCTGGGATGAATTGCACTGCGAAACTATCGGCCCCGGCCGCCGCGGCCGGTGTGTAATCGACGCGCGTCACGTCGCCAACCGTGTGCACATACACTCGGCCGTTGCGCGCCGGCTGGGTCAGCAGCCCGGCGGTGAGCGCGTTGCCGCCCATCGTCACCGCGATCCCGCACCAGCCGCCGCCGCCGGTGACGATCGTGGCCGTGGCCTCCTTGCCCTGCGTCAGCGCCACGTCAGGGGCCGTGCAGTTGGCGGCCTTGCCGGCCAGGTCGGTGCTGTAAATCTGATTGCGGCTGCCCGCCGGGCCCGCGACAGGCGGGGTGCAAGCGGCAAGCCCGAGTGCTGCGAGACAAGGGATGGCGATGGTTCTGGCGTGCATGCAGGCAGTCTTCCCAATTCGCGGCAGGCCATTCGCCTGCACGTCATGTGGTTGTTGTGACAGGGGATGGGCTGCTTACCAAACTGAACAAGAGGAAGGAAAGGCCCGGCCGCCCGGAAATTGCCGCTTGGCCCGGTCTCAGGCCATGTTTTAAGAGCGATAGATTGCAGGCACTTAATGTGTTTATACCCGAGAGACTCGGACCTTGGCGTTGTTGCCATTGCTGCCCTTCATCGGGCTGCTGTGAAGTTCCTTCTTCAGCACCACCTAGCCGGCGCTGTTCGGATTTCACTTCTTCTATTGGGATCAGCTGACCGGGGTTCCGGTCACGGCCGGCCGCGACCTCTCTCTACAAGGAGAGCTGGCGGCAAAGCCGACGGAGGGGGTTGGCACAGTCCGTGCCCAAGCGCCCCCTCCACGAAGCGTCCCTTCCCCTTAAGCAAGGGAGAGGGTGTTTTTAGTAGCCGTAAGCGGGGCGCTGCGGGGTTGTTGCCGCGCCGACACCGGCCCCAACCGCGCTGCCGGCCAGTCCGCCGATCAGCGCACCCTTGCCGCCGCCGGCAAGCGCGCCGATCCCGGCCCCGCCAAGGCCGCCGATCACGCCACCACCGACCGCACGCTGGCCCGGGCTATACGGGTCCGAGCAAGCGCCCAGACCGAGGGTGAGCCCAAGCGCTGCGACTGCCAGCATCTTCGTCTTCTTCATTCTTTCCACTCCATTGAAGCCGGGGTTCCGCGAACCCGGTCCGCACGCACATCCCAACGCCTTGGGAAAAGGAACGATTTACGTACAAACCCCGATCCGAGAATTTTTCCCTGTAACAACGTCTCCCGGCCTCATGGCGGCCGAATGGCGCACTCGCCATCATCCCGCCACGAATCATCAGGCGGGCTTGCCGCGGGAGGGGGAGGGGGCTAAGCCCTCGCCTCGATCTAGATCCCCCCAATTTACCGCAGGATTGCTCTTCCCGATGTTCGGAAACCTGTTCGGGTTCATGTCAGCCGACATGGCCATCGATCTCGGCACGGCTAATACGCTGGTATACGTCAAGGGGCGGGGTATCGTGCTGGCTGAGCCGTCGGTGGTCGCCATCGCCGACGTTCGCGGTAAGAAGCAGGTATTGGCGGTCGGTGAGGAAGCCAAGCAGATGCTTGGCCGCACCCCTGGTAACATCTCCGCTATTCGCCCGCTGCGGGACGGCGTGATCGCCGATTTCGAGGTCGCGGAGGAGATGATCAAGCATTTCATCCGCAAGGTGAACGGCCGGCGGGGCTTCTCGTCGCCCATGATCATCGTCTGCGTGCCCTCCGGCAGCACCGCCGTGGAGCGCCGCGCCATCCAGGAGAGCGCCGAGAGCGCCGGCGCCCGCAAGGTGATGCTGATCGAGGAGCCGATGGCTGCCGCGATCGGCGCCGGGCTTCCGGTGACGGAGCCGTCCGGCTCGATGATCGTGGACATCGGTGGGGGGACGACCGAAGTCGCGGTGATCTCGCTCGGCGGCATCGTCTACAGCCGTAGCGTCCGCGTCGGCGGCGACAAGATGGACGAGGCGATCATCAGCTACATCCGCCGCAATCATAACCTGCTGATCGGCGAGAGCTCGGCCGAGCGGATCAAGATGGATATCGGCGCCGCCTGCCCGCCGGACCACGGCGACGAGGGCCCCTACCGCGAGGTCAAGGGCCGCGACCTGATGAACGGCGTCCCGCGCGAAGTGCACGTCAGCCAGCGCCAGATCGCCGAAAGCATGGCCGAACCGGTCAGCGCCATCCTGGACGCGGTGAAAGTCGCGTTGGAGAACACGCCGCCCGAACTCGCCGCCGATATCGTCGACAAGGGAATTGTGCTGACCGGCGGGGGCGCCTTGCTATACCGTCTGGACCAGGTCCTTCGCGATGCCACCGGGCTGCCGGTCGTCGTGGCAGAGGAACCGTTGTCGTGCGTGGCGCTCGGTACCGGGCGTGCCCTGGAGGAGATGAAGCGCCTCCGCAACGTGCTTACGTCCATGTACTAAAGGGGTCCGCCCGGCTTTGATCCGTCTGTCCATTCCCGTTCGCCAGGCGCTTTCCCGGCTCACTTTGCCGGTGCTGATCGCGGTGGCCTTTGGCGTGATGCTGCTGGGCAAGGCGGATTCCGTGTTGGCGGAGCGCGTGCGCATGGCCCTGGCCGATGCGCTGGCGCCGCTGTTCGGGGTGGTGTCGGAACCGATCGCCACCATTCACGACGCGATCGCCGATGCCGGCGACCTGCTGACGCTGCGCGCCGAAAACGTTCGCTTGCACGAGGAAAACGACCGTTTGCGTCAGTGGCAGGCGGTGGCGATGGCGCTGGACGCCGAGAACACGTCGCTGAAGGGCAATCTGCACTGGATCCCCGACCCGGCGCCCTCCTACGTGACCGCGCGCGTGGTGGCCGATGCCGGCGGGGTGTATGCGCGGGCAGTGTTGCTCTCTACCGGGCCGAACCACGTGGTGACCAAGGGCCAGATCGCGCTGGACGAGCGCGGCCTGGTCGGGCGCGTGACGGAGGTCGGCATGCGCAGCGCGCGGGTGCTGCTGATCACCGACATCAACAGCCGTATCCCGGTAACGCTCGAGGGCAGCCGCGCCCGTGCGATGCTGGTGGGCACGAACAATGCCCGGCCTCGGCTGATGTTCTGGCCCGAGGGAAGCATGCCGGCCGAGGGTGACCGCGTGGTCACCAGCGCCGAGGCCAACGCCTTCCCCGCCGGGCTGCCGATCGGCGTGGTGCACTACACCGCCAACAACGTGCCGGAGGTGGAGCCGTTCGCCCGGCTGGACCGGCTGGAGGTCGTGCGCATCTTCGACTACGGCCTGACCGGCATCCAGCCCCCCGAAAGCCCCGCCCGCCTCGTGGCCGACCGGAAGAAGTGAGGCGCCTAAATCGTCTCCCTCTCCCCTTGTGGGAGAGGGCCGGGATGAGGGGTGTCACGCCCCGGACCGTCTACGTGTGCCACCCCGCTGCTTACCATGGATAAAACTCCAGGCATCCGACCGCGCCCGACGTTGTGGCGTCAACTCGACGCCGCCTCCCGCGCCGCCTTCCCCGCCGCCTGCACCGCGATCATCCTGCTCGCACTATCCTTCCCGCTCGGCATGCCCGGCCAGGCCGAGTGGCAGCCGGCCGCCGCACTCGCCTGCGTGTTCTTCTGGTCGCTGTTCCGCCCCGCCTCGATGCCTCCCGCGATCGTCTTTGCGCTCGGGCTATTGGCGGACCTGCTCGGCCTGTCGCCGATCGGTGCCACCGTGCTGGTGCTGCTGATCGTGCACGGCCTTGCGGTGCGGTGGCGCCGGGTGCTGACACGGCAGGGCTTCCTGATCGTCTGGCTGGCGTTCGTCGGCGTCGCCGCCGGGGCCGCGCTGCTGCAATGGGGGCTGGTCTGCGCCCTCACCGTGCACCTGTTCTCACCGGCTCCGGCGCTCTTCCAATGGGCGCTGACCTGTGGCCTCTATCCCGTGCTGGCCACACTGTTCACCCGCGCCCACCGAGGGCTCGCGAACCCGGATCAGGCATGAAGAAAGAAGGCCGCATCAACGGCGTGTTCACTCGCCGTGCCCTGCTGCTCGGCGCTGGCCAGGTCGGTGTGGTCGGCCTGCTGGCCGCCCGCCTGTATCAGGTGCAGGTGGAGGAGGGCGCGCGTTACGCCACCCTTGCCGAGAGCAACCGCATCAGTGCCCGGCTGATCGCCCCGCCCCGCGGCCGCATCCTGGACCGCTTCGGCAACGTGGTCGCCGGCAACAAGCTGAACTGGCGCGCCCTGCTGATGGTGGAGGAAACCGCCGACGTCGGCGACACCTTGGACGCCTTCAACCGCGTGCTGCCGTTGGCCGACCACGAGCGTGCCCGCATCGACCGCGAGATGCACCGCCGCCGCCGGTTCATCCCCCTGGTAGTACGCGAGTTCCTGACCTGGGACGAGATGGCCGCCATCGAGGTCAACGCCCCCGACCTGCCCGGCATCCTGGTCGACGTCGGCACCTCGCGCCTGTATCCGGAGGGCCCGACCCTCGCCCATGTGGTGGGCTACGTGGCGCCCCCGTCGGAAACCGACATGGGGGACGACCCGCTGCTTGCGCTGCCCGGCATCCGCGTCGGCCGCGCCGGGGTGGAGAAATTCCACGACCTGAAGCTGCGCGGTCGGGCCGGCGCGGTGCAGATGGAGGTGAACGCCGTCGGCCGGGTGATCCGCGAGTTGGACCGCCAGGAGGGCACGCCGGGCCAGGAGCTCGGCCTCACGATCGACGTCGCCTTGCAGGAACAGGTGCTGGCGCGGCTGGGCGACCAGAGCGCTTCGGCCGTGGTGATGGATTGCCGCAACGGCGAGGTGCTGGCGATGACCACCACGCCGTCGTTCGACCCGAGCCTGTTCAACTCCGGCGTGTCGCAGGCGCAGTGGGTGGAGTGGACCAACAACCGCCGCGCGCCGCTGATCAACAAGGCGACGGCGGGCGTGTATCCGCCCGGCTCGACGTTCAAGATGGTCGTGGCGATGGCCGGGCTGGACAACAAGGTCATCGGACCCGGCGACCGCATCGTCTGCCCGGGCTACCTCGATGTCGGCGATACGCGGTTCCACTGCTGGAGCAAATACGGTCACGGCGCGCTGGACGTGAAGGGCGGGCTGAAGAACTCGTGCGACGTGTTCTTCTTCGAGCTGGCACGCCGGGTCGGCATCGACCGGGTGGCGGCGATGGCCAACCGGTTCGGCATCGGCGTGGATCTGGACATCGAGCTGCCCGGCGCGCGCAAGGGCCTGATGCCGACGCGCGAGTGGCGCATGGCCCAGGGCCATCCCTGGGGCATCGGCGACACGGTGAACTGCGGCATCGGCCAGGGCTATGTGGAGGTGACGCCGCTTGCGTTGTGCACTTACGTCTCGCGCGTGGCGACCGGGCGTGCGGTGCAGCCGCATCTGACGCGCACGCTGGCCGGGGTCGCGCAGCCGGGGGCGACGCCGGACGATTGGCCCGCGATGAACCTGTCCGAGCGCCACTTGCAGCTATGCCGCGAGGGGATGTACGCCGTGGTGAACGAACCTGGCGGGACTGCGCCGCTGGCCAGGCTGAACATGCCGGGCATGCAGTTGGCCGGTAAGACCGGATCCAGCCAGGTGCGCCATGTGTCCCGCGAGTTGCGCGAGAGCGGCCACTTCAAATCCGAGAACCTGCCCTGGGAATATCGCCCGCACGCGCTGTTCGTGGCCTTCGCGCCCTACGACGCGCCGCGCTACGCAGTGAGCCTGGTGATCGAACACGGCAATGCCGGCGCCGCCGCCGCGGCCCCACTGGCGCGCGATATCATGGTCGACGTGCTGACCCGCGACCCGGTGAACCGCGTCGAGCCGCAAGGCCAGAAGCTGGCAGACCGCACTTGAGCATCCTTCTTCTCCCTCTCCCCTTGCGGGAGAGGGTCGGGGTGAGGAGTAGCCACACGGACCGTCGGTGGCGCGACTTCCCCTCCCCCAACCCCCTCCCACAAGGGGAGGGGGCTTTCTGTCGATGATCAACGAACGTCGATTGATCCGGGCCGAGCCCTCCTTCGGCCTCACGACCAAGCTGTTCCAGATCTCGTGGACCTACGTCCTGCTGATCTGCGCCCTCGCCGGCGTCGGTTATGCCGCACTGTATTCCGCAGCCGGGGGCTCGCCCGACCCGTACGCCTCCAAACAAGCCATCCGCTTCGCCTTCGGCCTCGTGATGATGCTGTGCGTCGCCCTGGTCGACATCCGCTTCATCGAGCGCCTCGCCTGGCCGTTCTACGCCGTATCGCTGGCGCTGCTGGCCTTGGTCCTGCGCGTCGGCCATGTGGGGAAAGGCGCGCAGCGTTGGATCGAGTTTGGCGGCACCCAGCTGCAGCCGTCCGAGCTGATGAAGATCGCCCTGGTGGTGGCGCTCGCCGCCTGGTTCCATCGCGCGACCTGGGAGAAGATGGGCAACCCGCTTTTCCTGATCCCCCCCGCACTCGCCGTCGGCGCGCCGGTGGCGCTGATCCTGAAGGAGCCGAACCTCGGCACCGCTGTCATCACGGCGCTGATCGGCGGGGCGGTGTTCCTGGCCGCAGGCGTTCGATGGTGGAAGATGGCGCTGGTCGTGCTGCCGATCCCGTTCGCCGCCCGCATTGCCTACGGCTACCTGCACGACTACCAGAAGGCCCGGATCGAGACCTTCTTCAACCCGGAAAGCGATCCGCTCGGCGCCGGCTACAACATCCAGCAGTCCAAGATTGCGCTGGGCTCCGGCGGTATGTGGGGCAAGGGCTACCTGCAGGGCACGCAAGGTCACCTGAACTTCCTGCCGGAAAAGCAGACCGACTTCATTTTCACCATGATGGCGGAGGAGTTCGGCTTCGTCGGCTGCCTGGCGATCCTCGGCCTGCTGCTGCTGATCGTGCTGGGCGGCATGGTGATCGCGCTGCGCTGCCGTCACCAGTTCGGCCGGCTGGTGGCGCTCGGCATCTCGGTGAACTTCTTCCTGTATGTCGCCGTGAACATCGCCATGGTCACGGGCGCGATCCCGGTCGGCGGGGTGCCCTTGCCGCTGGTGTCGTACGGCGGCTCTGCCTCGCTGACCGTGATGCTCGGGTTCGGCATCATGATGAGCGCCTATGTCCACCGCGACGTGGAGTTCAAGGATCGCCGGGAGGACTAGCGCCTGGCGACGACCGTGAACCCTGCGCCGAGCAGCGCACGCGGGCGACCTGCAGCTTGCTTCACGATGCGACTCGTACCGTGGCCTAGACCGGCTGGCCGGAGTGTCGTCGAGCCCGCTAGTTTGGCGTGCTCACGACTGAGGTTCTCGGGGTTCGCCCGGAGGACTAGCCTCCTCGGGGCCGGCCAGCAGGTTGGAGGTGCGTTCCACGGCGCGCACCATGATATCGGCCGCGCGCTTGACGGCCGGGTCGGCATGTCCAAGCAGCCGGTCGGCCGTGAGCAGCGCTGGCGACAGCGCGCCGCGGATATCGTGCCGCACTCGGCGGTGCTGCTCCGCAAGGCTGGAGAGCTGTGCCTGACACGCTTCGCCGGCGAGCGCCCTTGTCCCCAGGTCTTCGCGCTCGATCGCTGCCTGCGCGAGCGGACGGAGCAGGAGCCGGTTCAGCAGCGCCGTGCCGATGCCGCCGACGATCAGTGCCACGCCGACCAGCGCGACCCACGCCAACGGGTATTGCGGCAAGGCGCCAACGATGAGGCAACCAACAGCCTCGCTGCAGAACACGATGACGACACAGATGCCGAACCAGAACTGGGCCCGGTATGCACGGTCCCGCTGTGCGGGTGAAAAACTGGCCAAGCTCCATCACTCACATCATCTTTGTATCAAACGTTGTTCATCCCCCGCCCGTTCCGCTGCCTTGTGATAAGCTTGCGTCCACGCGCGGGTTCGATTGACGGGACGGCCCACGCACGCCTATAAGCCGCGCCTTGAACAGGGTCCGCGTAAGCGTGCGCCCTTGCTGTTGCTGGAGACATTCGCCGTGAAGCGCACCTATCAACCCTCGAAGCTGGTCCGCAAGCACCGGCATGGCTTCCGCGCCCGCATGGCGACTGTTGGCGGCCGCAAGGTCATCGCCAACCGCCGCCGCATGGGCCGCAAGAAGCTGTCGGCTTAGGACTTTCCCATGGCGCCGACCCAGGCGCCGACACCGATACGGTTGAAGCGGCGTGCGGAGTTCCTGCGCGTCGCCAAGACCGGGCGAAAGGCGGCGACGCCTGGCCTGGTGCTCCAGGCGCTTGCGCGGACGGAGCCCACTCCTGAACGACCCAATCCCGAAGCCCTGGGTCCGGCGCGACTCGGCTTCACCGTCACGAAGAAGGTCGGCAACGCCGTGATCCGCAACCGCACCCGCCGTCGCCTCAAGGAGGCCGCTCGCCTTTTGCTGCGGGAGCGCGTGGTGGTGGGCGTGGACCTGGTGGTGATTGGCCGGGATGGCACGCGGGCCCGGCCCTTCACCCTATTGATGGATGATCTGCGCCGCGCGCTCGACAAGGCGGGTGTCGCGTGAGCCCTGCCGTGGCCGTGCTCGGGGGCGCAGTGACGGTCTATCAGTGGACGATCCGCCCGCTGATGGGGCCGAATTGCCGTTTCCACCCGGGATGTAGCGACTACGCGTTGCAGGCCCTGCAAACCCATGGCGCGGCACGGGGCAGCTATCTCGCGGCCCGGCGCGTCCTGCGCTGCAATCCCTGGCACGAGGGTGGCTTCGACCCGGTGCCGCCCCCCGCTTCACAATCTGACGCCCCACAATCCGAGAGCTGACGGTTTCGCATGGACCAGAAACGCCTCATCATCGCCATCGCAGTCTCTATTGCCATCCTGCTCGGCTTCCAGTTCCTGCTGCCCAAGCGGCCGGCACCGGTTCCGCTCAGCCAGGAAACGGCAGCCATGATCAATCAACCGGCGCCGAATGCCCAACCGCGCGTCGACCCGTCGTTCCCGGGGACCGAGCCCGAGGCCGTGCCCGCACCCAAGAACGTGCCCCGCGTGCCGGTCAGCGCCGGCCGGGTCAGCGGCAGCATCAGCCTTCGCGGTGCCGTGCTGGATGACTTGGTGCTGCGCGACTACCACGAGGAGGTGAGCCCCACCTCGCCGCTGGTGCGGATCCTGGAACCGCAATCCGATCCCGAGCCGAACTACATCCAGTATGGCTGGACCAGCGACACGCCAGGCGTGAAGTTGCCGGACGAGACCACGATGTGGACGCCCTCCGCACCGACGATGACGCAGGATGCCCCGGTCACGCTGAGCTGGGATAATGGCGCCGGGCTGGTGTTCGCCATCAAGTTCGCGGTCGACGGCGACTACATGTTCACTGTCACCCAAAGCGTGAAGAACAACACTGGGGCGCCCGTAGCGCTGCACCCGTTCTCCCGCGTGCGTCGCGACTACCAGCCGGTGACGGCCGGCTACTACATTCTGCATGAGGGCCCGGTGGGCGTGCTCGATGGCCGACTGCAGGACCCGAGCTACGCCACCACGAAGACCGAAGCGGCGAAGAATGCCGGCATCGCGCAATCCGAGCAGAGCACCGGCGGCTGGATCGGGATCACCGACAAGTACTGGCTGACCGCGATCATCCCGGACCAGGCCGTGCCCGTCACCGCGGACTTCCGGTATGGCAAGTCCGCGAACGGCCCGGACCGCTACCAGGCCGATTATACCGCCGTGGCGGCGCAGACGGTGGCGCCCGGTGCGACGGCCGAGATGACGTCGCGCGCCTTCGCCGGGGCCAAGGAAGTCCACCTGCTGTCGCTATACGAGTCGCGGGACCATGTGCCGCTGTTCTCCTATGCGGTCGATTTCGGCTGGTTCTGGTTCCTGACCAAGCCGATCTTCTACGCGCTGGACTGGCTGAATGGCGTGCTGGGCAATTTCGGTCTGGCGATCATGGTGTTCACCGTGTTTGCCAAGCTGCTGTTCTTCCCGCTGGCCAACAAGTCGTACCGCTCGATGAGCAAGATGAAGCTGCTCGGGCCAAAAATGGCGGCGCTGAAGGAGCGCTACAAGGAAGAGCCCGCCAAGCTGCAATCCGAGACGATGGCGCTTTATCGCTCCGAGAAGGTCAACCCGGCGGCCGGCTGCTTGCCCATGGTGGTGCAGATCCCGGTGTTCTTCTCGCTGTACAAGGACATCTTCGTCACCATCGAGATGCGGCACGCGCCGTTCTTCGGCTGGATTCACGATCTGTCGGCGCTTGACCCGACAAACGTGTTCAACCTGTTTGGCCTGATCCCGTGGGATCCCACCCATCTCGCGCCGTTCCTGCATCTGTCGGCATGGACGCTGATCATGGGCTTCACCATGTATATGCAGCAGCAGTTGAACCCGCCGCCGCCCGACCCGATGCAGGCGCGGCTGTTCAAGTTCATGCCGCTGATATTCATGTTCATGATGGGCCGGTTCCCCGCCGGGCTGCTGATCTACTGGAGTTGGAACAATACCCTTACCATCTGCCAACAATGGCTGATCATGCGCCGGACGAGGATCGGCCCGGCGGCGAAGACCCCGGCCTTGCCTCGCCAGGCGAAGAGCTAGACCTCGAAGCGGGGCGGCTGCTGTTCGGCGCCCCGTGCAAGTTCTTCTTCGCCGCCCAGCGCCTGGACCAGCTACCTCCGCCCGGCCGCAACGAGATCGCGTTCGCCGGCCGGTCCAACGTCGGCAAGTCGTCGCTGATTAATGCCCTGGTGGGCCATCACGCGCTCGCCCGCGCGTCCCACACGCCGGGCCGTACTCGGCAGCTGAACTTCTTCGACCTGGGCGGCCGGCTCGTGCTGGTGGACATGCCGGGTTACGGCTACGCCCAGGCGGCGAAGTCGGTGAAGGAAGACTGGCAGGGGCTGATGTTCGAATACCTGCGCGGCCGTCCGACACTGCACCGGGTGCTGCTGCTGCTGGACGCGCGGATCGAGATCAAGGCGTCCGACACGGCCGTGATGGACCTGCTGGACCGCGCCGCGGTGACGTATCAGTGCGTGCTGACCAAGGCAGACGACGTGAAGCCCCGCGCGCTGGAGGCCAAGCAGGACGAGGTATTGGCCTTGACGCGCAAGCACCCGGCGGCATTTCCGGGCGTCGCGGTGACGAGCAGCAACACCGGCGCCGGCATCGAGGAGTTGCGGGCGAGTTTGGCGGCCCTGTCCGGCTAACCGCGCTGGCACGTGCATTGCTATACCGATGCATGCCCAACCCCGCCGTCAACGAAGCCTCGGTGAGCGTGCCCGGCCTGTCGCTGCCTCAGGTGCGGCGTCGCGCCTTGCCCAAGCCCGGCGGTCCCGTCCTGCTGGGCGCGTTGTCGGTCGCGGCCATGATTGCCGTCTGGTGGGGACTGGCTGCCACTGGCGCCGTCCGGGCCGATCTGCTGCCATCGCCAGCCGCCGTATGGGACGCCCTGGTCGAGGTTACGACCCAGGGCTATCGCGGCACCACGCTGTGGGGCAATGCCGCATCCACGCTGGGCCGCTTGCTGAGCGGGTTCGGCGCGGCGACGCTGCTCGGCGTGCCGTTGGGGCTGTGGATGGGATCCGACCGGGTGGCCAATGCGGCCCTGGACTGGATTATCCAGTTCATGCGCCCGCTGCCGCCGCTGTCCTACATGATCCTGCTGATCCTGTGGCTGGGGACGGGCGACCTGTCCAAGGCCATGCTGCTGTTTTTGACGGCGTTCCCGATCATCGTCGCGTCATCGGCGGCGGGGGTGCGGGGGGTGAAGCAGCAGCGCATCCAAGTGGCGCTGGCGCTCGGGGCCAACCGGCGGGCCGTGTTCCGCCACGTCATCCTGCCCTCCGCCGCGCCGATGATCATGACGGGGCTGCAGATCGCGCTCGCCGCTGCGTTCTCCACCGTGGTGTCGGCGGAACTGCTCGCCTCTACCGACGGGCTGGGCTGGATGGTGATCTCCGCCAGCACCTTCCTGCGCAACGACATCATCATCCTGTGCATCTTGATCCTGGGCCTGCTCGGCGTGGCACTGGCGTCACTGCTGCGGGCGGCGGACCGGCGGGTCATTCACTGGCGCGGCCGCGAATGAAGCGAGCGGTGCCAGGTTGGGCGATCACCCTGCTTTCGATGGCGGTGCTGGCCGCGATCTGGGTCGGAATCACCAGCGGCGGGCTGGTGCGGGACCTGTTCCTGCCCGGGCCATCCGACCTATGGGACGGCTTCATGGAGCTGGTGGACGACGGCTACAAAGGCCGCCCGTTGCTGCTGCACATCGGGATGAGCCTGTTCCGCGTGCTGACCGGCTTCCTGACCGGCGCCGCCGCGGGCACGTTGCTGGGGTTGGGCATGGGGTATTGGCCCAAGCTGAACGCGCTCTCCGCCCCGTTCGTCGAGTTCCTGCGCCCGTTGCCGCAACTGGCCTACCTGGTGCTGCTGATCATCTGGCTGGGGATCGGCGAGACCAGCAAGATCACCATGCTGTTCCTGGCCGCCTTGCCCGTGTCCGCGATCGCGGCGCGGGACGGCGTGGCCAACGTGCCGCCGGAGCGGGTGAGCGTCGCCCGCGCGCTCGGGGCCAGCCAGTGGCAAGTGTTCTTGCACGTGATCATGCCCTCGGCGCTGCCGGAGATTTTGGTCGGCGCGCGGCTGGCGGCGGGCATCGTCTACGGCACGCTGATCGCGGCGGAGATCATCGCCGGGTCGAGCGGGATCGGCTGGATGATCATGGATGCCGGGCGCTTCCTGCGGTCCGACTACGTGTTCAGCGGCATCGTCATGATCGGTGTGGCCGGCATCACGATCGACCGCTTGCTCCTGCTACTGGAGCGCCGCGCCGTGCACTGGGCCGGCCGATGACCCCGTCATGCCAGGGCTTGACCCTGGTATCCACGGGGCTGGGCTGGTGACGTCAGACGAGTGTCTGCACCACCGCGTGCAATACGGCGGGGCCGGTGTCTGCGGAACACCGTGGATACCAGGGTCAGGCCCTGGCATGACGGAACTTATCCTACAATCGTAACCGTTCAGGAGAAAGACATGCAAAACGCACTGATCACACGACGCCTCGCACTCGCCGGCACCGCAGCCTTGAGTATCGCGGGCCGGGCCCGGGCGGCCACGCCGACTACCGTGAACATCGGCTTCTTCACCGAGACCAAGCCCACCATGCTCGCCAAGGGCGAAGGCTGGTTCGAGGCCGGCACCGGCGGCAAGCTGAACTGGACCGAGATGGGCAGCGGCGCCGACATAAACACCGCCATCACGGCGGGCAGCTGTGACATCGGGCTCGCCACCGGGTCCGCCGCCACCGCCGCGGGCATCTCGCAGCAGCTGCCGTTCCAGCTGATCGGCATGGTGGACAATATCGGCCCGGCGGAGGAGATGACCGTCCGCACCGCCGCCAACATCAAGACGCCGGCCGATTTCAAGGGCAAGAAAGTCGCGACGCCGTTCGGCTCCACCAGCCATTTTCGCCTGCTGGGCTTCCTGAAAACCAACGGCCTGACGCAGCGCGATGTGACGGTGCTGGACATGAAGGCCGCCGCCATCGTCGCCGCCTGGAGCCGAGGCGACATCGACGCGGCCTATGTCTGGGCGCCGGCTAAAAGCAAGATCCTGGCCGACGGCGGCACTGTGTTCCCGACCTACGAAGCGCTGGACAAGGCCGGCTACGTGATCGCCGACCTGATCGTGGTGCGTAACGGCTTTGCCGAGCAATATCCGGACGCTGTGACCGGGTTCCTGAAAGCCTATGGCCGCGCATTGGCGATGTACCGGTCGAATCCCGACCAGACCGCCGACATCGTCGCCAAGCAGGCGGGCGTGACCCCGGCGGTCGCGTTGTCGGACATGAAGGAATACGATTTCGTGCCATTGGCAGAGCAGGCGACTCCCGCGTGGCTGGGTGGCACGCCGCAGGACCCCGGCAAGTTCGCCCACGTGCTGAAGGGCACGGCCGACTTCCTGGTCGAGCAGAAAAGCATCAAGAGCGCGCCCGGCCTGGACGCGTTCCAGAAGGCGACCAACACCAGCTTCCTGAACAAGGCGCTGGCTTGACGGCTTTCGTCCAGTTCGACGACGTCTCGGTGCATTACGGCACCGGGGCGTCGGCGGTGCGGGCGCTGGAGCGGGCCACTCTCGGTTTCGAACGCGGCGATTTCGTTTGCGTCGTGGGTCCCTCCGGTTGCGGCAAGACCACCATGATGCAGACGCTCGCGGGCTTCCTGCCGCCGACGCTGGGGGTGGTGAGCGTGGACGGCCAGGCGGTCACCGGGCCGGGGCCCGAGCGGGGCGTGGTGTTCCAGCAACCGGCGCTGTTCCCATGGCTGACGGTGGCGGGCAACGCCGGGTTCGGCCCGCGCATGACGGGGCAGGGGCGGTCGGCCAGCGCGGGCCGGGTGGAGCAGTGGCTGCGCACGACCGGGCTGTGGGAGTTCCGCGACCGCTACCCGTACGAGCTATCCGGCGGCATGCAGCAACGCCTGGCCATCGCGCGCGCCCTGTGCAACGAGCCCAAGGTGCTGCTGATGGACGAACCGTTCGGCGCCCTGGACGCACTGACCCGGGAGCGCATGCAGGAGGAACTGCACGCGGTCTGGCGGCGCACCGGAATGACGGTGGTGTTCATCACCCACAGCGTGGAGGAGGCGGTGTATCTCGGCACCGAGGTGGTTGTGATGTCGCCCCGTCCCGGCCGCATCGTGCAGCGCTTGCCGATGCCGTTCGCGCGCGGCCACGCGGCGGAGGGGATCCGCAGCGTGAAGAGCCGCCCGGATTTCGTGGCGGCGCGGGAGGAAGTGTTGTCGCTGATCTGGGCGATGGGCGACGAACACTAGCTCCCACTCACTTCTCCCTCTCCCGCGGGCGGGAGAGGGCCGGGGTGAGGGTGCGACTGCCGCCTCGTGCTCGGTTTAGTGCCCAAGCAGCCCTCACCCCGACCCTCTCCCGTGAAGAACGGGAGAGGGAGAAGAAAAGGCGGACCCTAATTCCCCATTTCCTAACCCTAGGCGCCGCCCAACTCGGGCCGATCGCTCGCACCGATAGCCGGCAGGCGGTCGTCCGCCGGCTGATCGATCTGCTGCGCCAAGCCGCGGCCGCGGGCTGCAGTGTCGTGACCTTCCCGGAAATGGCGCTCACCACGTTCTTCCCACGCTGGCACCTCACCGACAATTCCGAGATCGACAGCTTCTTCGAAACCGAGATGCCCGGTCCGCACACGCAGCCCTTGTTCGACGAAGCGGCGCGGCTCGGGATCGGGTTCTATCTCGGCTATTGCGAACTGGAATGGCGCGACGGCATCCGCCACCGGTTCAACAGCTCGGTGCTGGTGGACGCCACCGGGAAAGTCGTCGGCAAGTACCGCAAGGTCCACATCCTCGGCAACCGCGTGTTCGACCCGGCGCTGCCGTTCCAACACATGGAGCCGTACTACTTCGAAACCGGCGACCTCGGCTTTCCAAGCTTCCCCGCCTTCGGCACCCGGGTCGGCATGGCCATCTGCAACGACCGCCGCTGGCCCGAGACGTTCCGCTCGCTCGCGATGAACCACGCCGACCTCGTGCTGCTCGGCTACAACACGCCGGCGCAACTGCCGGACTGGCCCGACCAGAACGAATTGCGCGTGTTCCACCACCTCGTCGGCATGCAGGCGGCGGCGTATCAGAACGGGCTGTGGATCGTCGCCGCCGCCAAGGCCGGGGTGGAGGAGGGCGTGCCGCTGCTCGGCCACAGCTGCATCATCGCCCCCAGCGGCCAGGTGGTCGCGACCAGCCAGTCCCTGGGGGACGAACTGATCGTGACTCGCGCCAACATGGATCTGTCGGCGTATTACCGCGCTTTCCTCAACCCCGCCGAGAACCTGCAGCCGCAGGCCTATACGCTGTCAGTAGCCCCGCGCCCGGTCGAATAGGTTGGGCATCGACTGGCCCGCCTCGAACAGCGCGATATTGGCGAGGAACACGTCCAGGCTACGCGCATTGTAGGCAGCCTGGTCGTCGCTGGACACGTGCGGCGTCATGATCAGGTTCGGCGTCGTCCACAAGCGGTGACCCTCCGGCACCGGCTCCGGCACGAACACATCCAGCACCGCCCCGCCAAGCGCGCCGCTGTCCAGCGCGTCGAGCAGCGCGTCCTGCTCCACCAATGCGCCTCGGCCGACGTTCACCACGCCCGCACCCCTCGGCAATAACCCAATGCGACGGCGGTCGAGGATGTTGCGCGTCTGCTCGGTCAACGGGCAGGCGAGCACCAGGAACTCGGTTTGCGGCAACACGCTGTCCAGTTCGGACGTGGGCAGCACGCGCTCGCAGGCCGGGTGGTCGGCCGGGCGGGCACGCACGCCGGTGACCCGCATGCCGAAATGCGCCGCCTGCTCCGCGATCGCGCCGCCCAGGCTACCGAGGCCGACTACGGTCACATTGCGGCCGGCCAGTAGCGTGGAGTGCCGCCGGTCCCACTTGCCGGCGTGCTGGCTGGTGATCAAGGCCGGGATCTGGTTGGCCAGCATCAACAGCGCCATGATGCCGTACTCACCGGCCTTCGGGCCATGCACGCCGCGGTTGTTCAGAACGTGCACGTGCGACGGGATGCTGTCGAACGGCACCGGGTCGAGCCCGGCGGAGGTGCAGAACAGCACTTTCAGCTTGGGCGCTTCGACCGGAAACAGGTCCTGCGTGCCGCGCGTGCCGGACACCAGGGCCTCGACCTCGCCGATGTTGGCGGCGAAATCGTCCATGTCGTGGCCCATGGTCACATGGTGGCGGTCGCCGAGACTGGCCCGTTCGGCGGCGGCCTGCCACTCGGCTTCGGTGATCGGCTCGCCGAACATGCTGGGCTGGTTCTGGATGTGGATGCGCATGCGGTTCTCCTTCGCAAAGTCCGGCTCTAGACCGCGGTGGCGGGTCTGGCCATATCTGCGCGATGTCCACGCAAGCGCCGCGCCAGATGCATCTGGGTGCCTTCCTGTTCAACCTGGGCAACCATGTCGCCGCGTGGCGCCACCCGGACACGCCGGTCGCAGGGCTGATGGAACTCGGCTTCTACCGCCACCTCGCCCAGGCGGCCGAACGGGGCAAGTTCGACTTCGTGTTCCACTCGGACGGCGTGGGGATCAACGACACCTACGACGTGATCGTCGGCCACACCGTGACGATCCGGCCGGAGCCGATCAGCCTGCTCTCCGCCCTGGCCGCCTGCACGGACCGGATCGGCCTCGCGGGCACCGTGTCCACTACGTACAACGAGCCCTACGCCGTGGCCCGCAAGTTCGCCACGCTGGACCATCTGAGCGGCGGCCGGGCGGCGATGAACGTCGTCACCTCCTCGACGGCGCAGGAGGCACAGAATTTCGGCGCGGCCGGCCACATGGACCACGATGCGCGCTACCGCCGGGCCGCGGAGTTCGTGGGGGTGGTCCGCCGGCTATGGGATAGCTGGGAGGACGGCGCGATCGTCGCCGACAAGGCCACCGGCCGCTTCGCCGACCCGGCGCGCGTGCACCATCTGCACCACCAGGGCGAGTTCCTGTCTGTCCGCGGCCCGCTGAACGTGCCGCGCCCGCCGCAAGGCCACCCGGTGGTGATCCAGGCCGGCACCTCCCCCGCCGGGCAAGCGCTGGCGGCGGCCGAGGCGGATCTGGTGTTCACCGTCAACCTCTCGATGGCCGACGCGCGGGATCGCACCCGTCGCCTCAAATCGCTCGCGGTGGAAGCGGGCCGGTCGCCTGGCAGCCTGAAGATCATGCCCGGACTGATGCCTGTGGTGGGCCGCACACAGGCGGAGGCGCAGGAGAAATACGCCGCGTTGCAAGCGCTGATCCCAGCCGAGATCGGCATCCCCTATCTGTCGGACCTCGTGGACCACGATCTGACGCGATACGATCCCGATGGGCCGCTCCCCGACCTGCCGGCCATCAATGGCGGCCAGGGTCGGTTCAAGATGATCGAGCTGTTGGGGCGAGAGGGGCTGACCTTGGGGCAGGTCGCCCACCGTATGTTGCTCGCCCGCGGCCATCTGACGATGATCGGCACGCCGGAGAGCATCGCCGACGAGATGGCAGGCTGGTTCGCGGCCGAGGCGTGCGACGGCTTCAACATCTTGGCCCCGACGCATCCGGACGGGCTCGAGGCATTCGTCGACACGGTAGTGCCGGTGCTGCAGGAGCGTGGGCTGTTCCGGACCGAGTATGCAGGCACGATGCTACGCGATCATTTGGGGCTGGAGCGACCCGCAAACTCGTTCGCTCCGCTCCGCTGATCCGCCCTACGCCGCTTCCCTGGCCGGGGCGTGCGTGTCCAAATACCGGCGCGTCGTGTCGCAATACCAGTCCACGAACCGAAGCACCAGCGACTCCGCCTGTTCCGAATACGGACCCGGCACGAACCCTTGGCTGTTCACCCCGCGCTGGTTGTTCTCCGCCAGTTCGCGGTCCTGCAGGTTCGTACGGTCCCACAGCTCCGTCAGGCCTGCCACGGTATAATCTTCGCCCTCGACCGCATCGGCGCTGACCAGCCACTTGGCCGTCACAACCGTCTCCTCCGGCCCGGTCGGCATGGCGCTGAACATGAACACGTAGTCCCCTAGCGCGTGCGCGAAGCTATGCGGCTCCAGCGCCCAGCGCAGCGAGCCGACATCGCCGTTGCCCACGTCGCCGATCGTCCGCTTCACACAGGGTTGCCCGTCCAGCGTCAGCGAACTCGTGCCGGGGTTGAGCGAGAACCGCCCGGCCTGCCACCAGCTGCCTTCTTCAGGGCCACAGGGTAGCCCCTGCTCGGCCATGCGGGCGGCGAACCCGGTTTGCAGGCTGGCCTGCTCCTCCTGCGACAGCGAGCGGCGGCCGACCGGGAAGGTGACGGACAGTTCCGGATGGTTGACCGCGCAGTGGTAGCATTCGCGCGCGTTCTCCATCACCAGCTTCCAGTTGGCCTTCTCCACCAGCGTCGCGACGTGGGCGACCTTGGCCCGGCCGAGCTGGTGCGGTGCCAGCATCGGCTCGAACCGGTCATGGAAGTCGTCGAATTGCGGTGGCTGTTCGTCGAGGCAGATGTAGACCGTGCCCGCCACCGTGCGCAGCGCCACCGGGCGCAGGCTGTGCTCCGACGCCTGGAACCAGTCCGGCATGCGCGGGGCGTTCACCAAATGGCCTTCCAGGTCGTAGCTCCATTGGTGGTACGGGCACACCAGGCGGGGGCGCCGGGCGGCACCGGGCGCGCAGATCTGGGCGCCGCGATGCCGGCAGGAGTTGTGGAACGCCCGCAGCGCCCCGTCCCGCCCGCGCACCACCACGACCGGGTTGCGGCCGATCGTCAGCGCCAGGGTGCAGCCGGGCTCCGGCAATTCCGCCTCGAACCCGGCCATGATCCAACTCCGGCCGTAGATCGCCTCCATGTCGAACTGGAGGATGTCCGGGTCGGTGTAGAACGCCTGCGGCAGGGAGTGGCCGGGGCGGCGTTGATCGAGCAGGCGGCGAATACGCGCGAGGTCCAGCAAAACGGTGCTCCTGCCAAAGCTTCAGTTACGACCGTCAGGCCGCGATCGATTGACGCCAGCGCGGCGTGGTGGTCCGCCCGCCCGCGAGTTCGGTGACCTCGGCGGCCGGCATTTCCCTAGTAATAGCACGCGCGACCAAGTCTCCTATCAAGGAACCGAGCTTGAACCCGTGCCCGGAACAGGCGCTGACCAGCCACCCGGCGGCGCCCGTCGGGTGCACCAGGAAGCCCTCATCCTCCGTCACGGTGTAGAAGCAGGCCTTGGGCTCGAGCACGGCGTAGCGGTCGAGGTCGCGATACGTGGCCCGCGCGGCCGGCCATAGCCGTTCGAGATCGTGCGCGGTGGCGACGCGGTCCTCATCGGGGTTGCCGGTGCGGGAGAACACGTGGTCGCCGATCTTGAGCCTCGTGCCGCGCCGCGGTGGCAGGGTGTAGAGTCCGCCCTCCGCCTGCAAGTCCAGCATCACCGGCGCCTCGGCCCAGGCCTGCGCCAGGTCGGGTGGCGGCGACAGATAGAGCACCGCCTGGCGCGACGGCACGCCCACGCCGCGTAGCCCCGGTACCAGCCGGTCCGCCCAGGCGCCTGCCGCCACCACGACGACGTCACCCTCGTAGGTCGTGTCGCCCACCCGCACGCGGCCGTGCTCGGGATCGACCTCGTCGACGTGCGTGCCGGTGCGCAGGGTGACGCCCAGGCGGCCGAGCAGCACGACCAGGTCGGTCAGGATGCGCACCGGGAACAGCATGCCCGCGCCATCGGTGGCGACCACGCGAAGCAGGCCGGTCGGGTCCACCATGGGGAAGCGCTGCTCCACCTGGTCCAGCGGGACTTCGTGTTGCGCGATGCCCATCTCGCCGAGGGAGCGGCTGACGGCGTCGTACCAGCCGTCCTCCCGGCGCAGGAAGTACACGGCGCCGCAGGGTTCGTAGTGCGAGGTGCCGATGGCCTGCCACAGCCGGTCCCACACCCGGAACGCCTCGGGCATCAGGTGCGCGTAGCCCTCCATGCGGCCATAGGCGTGGCGAGTGATGCGGTGCTCGTCGTAGGAGGACGCTCGGGGGTTGGGCAGCGGCCCTTGCTCGAACAGTTCGACGGTGACGCCACGCCGGGCCAGGGCCCAAGCGGTCGAAAGCCCGGCGATCCCGCCGCCGACGATAAGGGCCTTCATAGCTGCTCGCCTCCGCTGTGCGGGCACCATGCTCGCCCCAGGCGATCCTGCAGGCAAGCCGGGTTGCGCGCCCATTCCGTTTTGGGCACGGTAATTGCTACCCCTGTTTTGTTTCCGCCTCGTAGGAGCGTCCAAGCAATGCGCCGTTCGCCCCGTTTCTTGGATGGCATCTTGTTGGATCGCATCCGCGCCGAAGCGACCCCTTTGCAAAACCATGTCGTCGACGAATTCCTCACCGGCCAGCTGGACCGGCGCTCGCTGCTGCGCGAGGGCAGCCGATTCGGATTGGCGCTACCGCTGCTGGGCGGATTGCTAGGGGTGGACCTGCTCGGCTCGCGAAGCGCGCGCGCCCAGGGCAAGGCCGATGCGACCATTCGCGTCGCCGCGCCGTTGCCATCGGGTGCCATCGAGCCGGTGACCGTGGCAAATTCCGGCGGCGGTTTGATGCTGATGCAAACGGGGGAATTCCTCGCCGTCGACCAGCCCAATCTGGTGCTGAAGCCGGCGCTGGCGCTGTCGTGGAGGCCGAACGACGACGGCACGGTGTGGACGTTCAAGCTGCGCCCGAACGTGAAATTCCATAGCGGCCACGTGCTGAATGCGGACGACGTTGTCGCCACCATGGACCGTCTGGCCAACCCGAAGAACGGATCCAATGCTCTATCGGCGTTCCGGGGCGTGCTGTCGCTGGGGGGCACACGCAAGGTGGACGACCTGACGGTGGCGTTCCATCTGGACGCGCCGAATGGCAATTTCCCCTACATCGTATCGTCGGACAACTACAACGCGATCATCCTGCCCGCCGATTACGCCGGTGACTTCGAGAAGACCTTCAACGGCACCGGCCCGTTCAAGCTCGAGAAATATACCGCGAAAGTCGGCGCCAGCTTCGTCCGCAACCCGGATTATTGGGGACCGAAGGCGTTGCCGGCGCGGACGGAATTCACCTTCTACGCCGACCAGCAGCCGCAGGTACTCGCGTTGCAGGGCGGCCAGGTCGACGTGATCAGCATCCTCGCCGTGCAGGGGGCGCAGGGCATGATCAACGATCCGGACGTGAAGCTGATCAAGCTGCGCGCCGCCACGCATCGCGCCGTGCACATGCGCAACGACGTGCCGAAATTTGCCGACAAGCGCGTGCGCCAGGCGATCGCGCTGACGCTGGACCGCCCAGCCCTGGTTGCCGGCCTGTTCCGCGGTTTGGCCGAAGTGGGCAACGATTCACCGTTTGCGCCGGTGTATCCGTCGACCGACCCGGCAGTACCCCAACGCAAGAAGGACATTCCGGCCGCCAAGGCGCTGATGGCCGCCGCGGGCGTGCCAAACGGGTTCGAGGCGACGCTGACCACGGAACGCGTGCAGGAAATTCCCGACTACGCCGTGCTGATCCAGAACGCGGCGGCCCAGATCGGCGTCAAGATCAATCTGAAGATCGAGGCCGACAGCGCCTATTACGGCAAGGCGCACCCGGGCGAGTCGGACTGGCTCGATTCCGAGATGGGCATCACCGATTACGGCCATCGTGGCGTGCCCAACGTGCTGCTGAACGCTCCATTGGTGAGCACGGGCGCCTGGAACGCCGCGCACTTCAAGAATGCCGACTACGACAAACTGGTCGCGCAGTACATCGCCACCACCGACCTCAAAACCCAGCGGGAGACGGCGGGCAAGATCCAGACGCTGCTGCTGGACGAGACGCCGGTGATCTATGCGTATTTCTACGACTATCTGGCGGCAACCGCGTCCAATGTAAGCGGCGTGGAAGTGACCGCGATCTCGCAGACCTTCCTGGCCAACGCGACGATCACGTGATGCTCCGCGGCGCTCTGCAAACCGCCGGGCGTAGGCTGGGCCTCAGCCTGGTGACGTTGGCGCTGCTGAGCGTGGTGGTGTTCGTCGGCGCCCAATTGCTGCCCGGCGATGTCGGGCGCGCCATCCTCGGCCCCCTTGCCGATCCGGAAGCAGTGGCGGCGATCAACCACCAGTTGGGCGCCGACCGGCCGTTGCCGGTTCAGTATTTCGGCTGGGTCAGCCATTTTCTGATCGGCGACATGGGCGAATCCTACACCTTCCGCTCCCCCGTGGCGCCCTTCGTCGGCACCGCGCTGCTGAACTCGCTCAAGCTCGCGGCGATGGCGTTCGTCATCGTTGTGCCGCTCTCCATCGCCGGCGGCGTGTACGCCGCCATGCGCGCCGGGCGATGGCAGGACCGAACGATCAGCATCGCGGGGCTGTCGCTGACCGTGGTGCCGGAGTTCGTGTCCTCCATCATGCTATTGCTGGTGCTGGGCGTGTGGCTACGCTGGCTTCCGCTCTCGGCCGCGACCCGGCCCGGCACGCCGCCGCTGGAGCAACTCCGCCGACTGATCATGCCCGCGCTGCCCTTGGTGCTGGTGCTGTTCGGCTATATCGCACGAATGGCGCGAGCCGGGACGATCGAGGCGCTGGACGCCGACTACACGCGCACTGCGATCCTGAAAGGCCTACCCTACGCCACCGTCATCGGCCGGCACGTGCTGCGCAACGCGTTGCTGCCGACCATTACCGTGATCGCCTCGCAGGTCGGCTACATGATCGGCGGCCTGGTCGTGGTTGAATCGCTGTTCCGCTACCAGGGGATCGGGAGCCTCATTCTCACGGCGGCCCGGGGGAAGGATTTCCCTATGCTGGAGGCAGGCGTCCTGGTGGTCGGCGCGATCTACGTCCTCACAACCCTGTTCGCCGATACGCTCTATACCGTGCTCAACCCGCGGCTGCGGCGATGAGCGCCACCGTCGCGCTGGTGGCACGCCGCCGGATCCCGCGTGTGCTGCGGTCCGGGCCGTTCCTGGTCGGGGCGGCCACCCTGCTGTTCTGGGTGTTTTGCGCCGTGTTCGGTCCGTTGGTGACACCGTATAGCCCCTACGCCGACGATCTGTTGAACACGCTGACCCCGCCCAGCGCCGAGCACTGGTTCGGTACCGACCAGATCGGCCGCGATATTTTCTCGCGCGTGATCGTGGGTGCCCGCCCGATCCTTTCGGTGGCACCACTCGCAACGCTGATCGCGACCGTGCTGGGCACGACTGTGGGCCTGGTGACCGGCTATATGGGCGGGTGGCTCGACACCGTGATCGGACGGTTGATCGAGGTTCTGCTGGCTTTGCCGCTGATCGTCGTGGCGCTGTTGGTGCTGGTGGCACTCGGCCCGTCCTCTCCCACGGTGATCGCCGTGATTGGCATCATCTTCACGCCACTGATCGCCCGCACCGTGCGCGCCGCCGTGCTCAGCGAACGCTCGTTGGACTACGTCGACGCGGCGGAACTGCGTGGTGAAAACGCCTGGCACATCATGTTCGTCGAGATCCTGCCGAACGTGCTGCAGCCGATCCTGGTGGAGACCACCGTGCGGCTCGGCTACGCGATCTTCACCGTCGCGTCGCTCAGTTTTCTGGGCTTCGGCATCCAGCCACCGTCCGCCGATTGGGGTCTCACGATCTCGGAGAACTACGGCCTGATCGCCGGCGGCTACTGGTGGACCGTGGTGTTCGCCGCGGCGGGTACAGCATCGCTGGTCGTGGCGGTGAACCTCGTGGCCGATGGCATCCAGGGTGCCCTCGAATGACGGCGGCACTCGAGTTTCGCGACGTCGTGGTCGACTATCGCATTCGCGGCGCCAACCAGACGGTGCTTCGCGGCGTGTCCTTCGCCATCGCAGCAGGAGAAACCTACGGGCTGGTAGGGGAGAGCGGCTGCGGCAAATCGACTGCCGCCTTCGCCGCCCTGCGCGCCTTGCCACGCAACGGCACGATCCGCTCGGGCCAGGTGATGGTCGCCGGGCAGGACGTGATGACGCTGGACGGAGGCGGGCTGCGGCAATTGCGGCTACGCAAGGTCTCGATGGTGTACCAAGACCCGGGCCGCGCGCTGAACCCGTCGCTCACCATCGCGCGCCAGCTCTCCGAAACGTACGAGGCCGTCGGGATACGACAGACCGAGGCATTGGCGCGCTCCGAGGCGATGCTGCTGAAGGTGCGTATCCCGTCGCCTGGCCGCGTGATGGCAGCCTACCCGCATCAACTATCCGGCGGCATGCAGCAGCGCGTCGTAATCGCGATGGCGCTCGCAAAGGACCCGGCGCTGCTGGTGCTGGACGAGCCGACCACGGGGCTGGACGCCACGGTCGAGGCCGAGGTCCTGGACCTGATGGCGGCGCTGCGAGACGAGTTCGCCACCTCCATCCTGTTCATCAGCCACAATCTGGCGATCATCGAACGCATGTGCGACCGGGTCGGCGTGCTCTACGCCGGCAGCCTGGTGGAGGAAGGGCCCGCCGCCAAAATTCTCGCGCGTCCGTTGCATCCCTACACGATGCGTTTGGTGCGTTGTCTGCCGGTTGCCGGGCGGCGCAAGTCCGACGGCGCGCTCGACACCATCCCGGGCTTCCCGCCCGCGCCGGGCAGCCTCGCCACCGGCTGCGTGTTCGCGCCGCGCTGCGAGTTCGCCGACGAAGCCTGCCGCACCGCCACGCCGCCCGTCGTGCGGGACGGCGGGCAGATGGCGGTATGCTTCCATACCGACCGCGTCGGCGGGTCGGCGCGGCCGCCCCATCGCCTCACCGCCGCGCCGCACGCAGACCGCGGCCCGCCGGTGCTGCAGGCCGAGCATGTGTCCAAAACCTATCGCGTCGGGGGATTGCCGCTGCAGGCGGTGCGTGACGTGTCGCTGTCACTGGCGGAGGGCGAGACGCTCGGGCTGGTCGGCGAGTCGGGATCCGGCAAGACCACCCTGGCCCGGCTGCTGCTGGGCCTGGTGGAGCCCGACCCGGGTGGCACGACGTCGCTGAACGGCCAAGCCGCCGCCGGGCGCGCCCGTAACCGCACCCGTGCCGACCGCAAGGCGCTGCAGATCGTGTTCCAGAACCCGGACTCGGCGTTGAACCGGTCCCACACCGTGCGCCATTTGATCGGCCGGTCGCTGTCTCGCCTGGCCGGTCTGTCCGGCCGCCAGCGCGACGACCGGCTGGCGGCGTTGATCGCCGCCGTCCGGCTCACGCCGCAGCATCTGCCGATGCGGCCGCGCCAACTCTCCGGCGGGTTGAAGCAGCGCGTGGCCATCGCCCGCGCCTTCGCCGGCGACCCGCAGGTGGTGATCTGCGACGAGCCCACCTCGGCCCTGGACGTCTCGGTGCAGGCGGCGATCCTGAACCTGTTGGCGGAGCTGCAGGCCAGTGCCGGGGTCAGCTACATCTTCATCAGCCACGATCTGGGCGTGGTGCGCTATGTGTCGGACCGCATCGCCGTGCTGTATCTCGGGCGCATCGTCGAGATCGGCCCGGCGGAGGCGGTGTTCGACGGCCCCCACCATCCCTACACCGAGGCGCTGCTCTCCGCCGTGCCCGACTTGTCCGGACCCCGCACGCGCATCCGGCTCGAGGGGGAGATGCCGAACCCGCTGAACCCGCCGCCGGGTTGCGTCTTCAGCAGCCGCTGCCCGCGCAAGATCGGCGCGGTGTGCGAGACGGTCGAACCCGACCTGCCGGATGATACCGACCACGCCATCCGCTGCCATTTGCCGCGCGAACAACTCGGCCACCGGGCTGCGGCAAAAGCAGATCAGGTCGTCCATGCCTTCCAGTAAACATTGGTTTGCAACACTCCGGAGGCTATCGTGATCACTCCGCGCGTCATCGATCCCCGTTCCACCGCCAACGCCACCCTGGCGGTGACCGACCACACCGACCTGCTCGTCATCGGTGCCGGGCCGGCGGGCTTGGCGGCAGCGATCACCGGCGCGGGGCGCGGGCTAAGTGTGGTGTTGGTCGACGAAAACCCGGTGCCCGCGGCCACAATGGGCGACGACGTGCCGTTGCATTTTGGCCAGCGCATGAGCGGCGCCGTCCGCAACCGCACGGCCATGACCGAGGCCCTGCTGACCAACCGCCCGGCCTTGGCCGACGCAATGGAAGCTGGCGTCGACGTGCGGCTCGGCACCATCGTCTGGGGATTGTACGCAAACGGGCCGAGCGTCGGTTGGCTGCCGGGCATGGTGGCGGGCGTGTCTGATGGCGAGCGTTCCTTCATGCTGGGCTTCAAGGCCGTGATCGTCGCCAGCGGCCGGCGCGACATGGGGCTGGCGTTCCCCGGATGGCACATCCCCGGCGTCATGGGCGCCACCGCCGCGGAGCGCCTTGCCTCCACTTACGGCGCGCTGGAGGCGCGGCGCGCCATTGTGCTCGGCAGCTCGGCCGAGGCGCTGCTGGCGGCGCGTGCGATGCTGCAGGCCGGTGTGGATGTGGCCGCCATCGTGGAGCAGGCGGCCGCCCCGGTCGGCCCGGCCGCCCTGGTCGCGGAGTTGCAAGGGGCAGGGGTGACGCTGCTGACCCGGCACGTCATCGCCTCGGCCGAGGGTGGCGCTGCCGGCGTGACGACGGCGATGCTGGCGCGCCTGGATGCGGCGGGCCAGCGCCTGCCCGGCACGATTCCGATCGCTTGCGACACCATCGTGCTCGGCGTCGGCACGATCCCGGTCGTCGAATTGCTGGACGCGATGGGCTGCCGCTGCGCCTTCGCGGCCGACCGCGGCGGGCACGTGCCGCTCACCGACGCGGCGCACATGACCTCGGTCCAAAACGTCTACGCCGTCGGCGATTGTGCTGGGATTTGGGCCGCCAAATCGATCGATCCGGCTGTGGCGGAAGCCGAAGGGCGCAGAGCCGCGGACAATGCGGCGGCGCGGCTCGGTGGTGTCGCCGCGGTCAGCGCGGCGGCCGACCCACCGCCCGCAATCGATGCCGCCGCTTTGTCCGAGTACCGGCTCGCCTGGGTGCGGGCCGCCGTGATCGACGCCGCCATGATACCCGGTCTCGCCGAGGCGCATGTCTGCCAATGCGAGGAGGTGACCGCGCGCGAAATCCTGGAAGTACGCCCACCGCGCTACCTCGGCTGGAACGGCACGCTGCGGAACAGCACCGACCTGGCCGCGCTGCTCGGCAACGGCGACCCGAACCCGGACCAGGTGAAGCGGCTGACCCGCGCCGGCATGGGGCTATGCCAAGGACGGCGCTGCCGCGAACAGGTAGCGGCGCTGATGGCACTGGCGACCGGTTCGCCGCTGGGCGACATCCCGCTCGCAACCCACCGCGCGCCCGTCCGCCCGATCCCGCTCGGCCTGGCCGGACAGCTGCCGGAAACGCCCGAGATGGCGGAGCACTGGGACATCTGGTTCGGCATTCCCGGCCAGGTGACATCGCACTGGGACATCAAGGCATGACGGAGGATACGCCTAAGGGTGCGGCCGTCGTCATCGTGGGCGGCGGTGCCAGCGGATTGAGCGCCGGCTGGTGGCTGGCCCGCGCCGGCGTCGACGTGCTGGTGATCGACAAGGGCATCGTCGCGTGGGAGGCATCCGGCCGCAACGGCGGCGGCTGCACCCACGGGTTCAGCCCGCTTTTCGTCGAGGAGCAACGCCTGTGGCCGCAGATGGATGAGCTGCTGGGCTATCCGACGGAGTTCTCGCCGGGCCGCATCCGCATCGCGCTGACCGAACGGCAGTGGTCCGATTCCGACCGCATGGTGCGCAACGGCGACCATCACGGCATGCGCAGCGAACGGCTCGATACGGCGCAGCTGCGCGAGCTCGTGCCACTGGTGGATGAAGCGTACGGTGCGTACTGGCATCATTTCGGCGGCCACGCGAACCCGCACCGGACGGTGCAGGGTTATGCCTGGGCGATGCAGGACCATGGCGGCCGGATCATGCAGCACACGACAGTGCATGGGTTCGAGCTGACCGGCGGCCGCGTCACCGCCGTGCAGACCGATCGGGGTACGCTAGGCTGCGACCAACTGGTGCTGGCGGCCGGGCCGCAGACGGGCAAGCTGTCGGCGATGCTCGGCGTCACCATCCCCGTCGTCGCGGCCCGCGCGGAGATGATCGTGACCGAACCGCTGCCGCTGATGCCGGTAGGCGGCGCCGATGGCAACGGGCTCTATGGACGGCAGACGCTGCGGGGCAATCTCGCTTATGGCGGCGGCCCGCACGAGTGGCTCGAGAACGGGTCGGATATGGCCGCACCGCCGCGCAGCGCCACGCCGCTGATGGGCAACATCGCCGCCCATTTGGCCGACATGTTCCCGCGGGCACGCCATGCCAGGATCATCCGCAGCTGGGCCGGCATCATCGAGAACACACCCGACGGCCGCCCCGTGATCGACCGCCTTCCCGACCCGGCGAACGTCACCGTCGCCACGCTCTCGTCCATCGGCTTCGGCCTGTCCCCCGCAACCGGCCACGCCGTGCAGCAACTGGTGACTGATGGCGCCTGCAGTTTCGCCGACCTGTCCACCCTGAAACTGTCCCGCTTCGATGGGCTGGAGACGGATTGGGCGGCGCAGCGCGGCTGGCTGCCGAGCGGCACGCTGGATCACGCCACTCGTGGATGACCGTAGGGTGGGCTCTCAGCCCACCACCTTGCTGTGGCTGGTGGGCTGAAAGCCCACCCTACAGCTGAACGGCATCTCGCATTACCGTGTAGCGATTCTCCGGCACGGCCAAGCCGAGATTGGCTCGGAGCGTGTCGCCCTCGTACTCGCGCCGGAATACGCCGCGGCGCTGCAGTTCGGGGATCACCTGCCGGCTGAACTCCTCGAAGGGCACGGGGTAGTGGTTGCAGATCACGTTGAAACCGTCGGCTGCGTCCTGCTTGAGCCAGGTTTCGAGCTCGTCGGCCATGTACTCCGCCGTTCCCACCAGCACCCGATGCCCGGTGCCAGCCGCGGTGTGCCGGGCGATTTCGCGAAGCGTCATGTTCCGTTCGCGCGCGGTGCGGACCACGAGTTCCTGCCTGGCTTTAGCGGCGTTGGACGGCGGCAGGTCGGGCAGGGGGCCGTCCAGCGGATATTGCCGCAGGTCCAATCCACCGCTGATGTGGGAGAGCGATTGCAACGCCACGTCGTCCGGCAGCAGCGCCTGCAACGCGTCGTATTTCGCCCGCGCTTCCGCCTCGGTGCGGCCGAGCACGGGGGTGATGCCGGGCATGATCTTGATGTCGTCCGGGGAGCGGCCGTAGCGTGCCGTGCGGGCTTTCACGTCGGCGTAGAAGGCGCGCGCACGTTCGATCTCGGTCTGCGCGGTAAAGATCACGTCGGCCGTCTTGGCAGCCAGTTCGCGTCCTGCCTCCGACGATCCGGCCTGTGCCACGACCGGGCGGCCTTGGGGTGAGCGCACCACGTTCAGCGGCCCGCGTACTTTGAAGTGCGGACCTTCGTGGTCCAGGAAATGCACGCGCTCACGGTCCAGATAAACGCCGCTGGCCTTATCCCGCAGCAGCGCGCCGTCTTCCATACTGTCCCACAGGCCGAGCACGACATCGTAGAACTCGCTGGCGCGTTCATAGCGGCTTGCGTGCTCCATATGGGCGTCGAAGCCGAAATTCTCCGCCTCGTCCTCGATCTGGCTGGTGACCAGGTTCCAGCCGGCGCGGCCGTCGCTCATCAGGTCGATGGCGGCGAAGCGGCGAGCGATGTTGTAGGGCTCGTTATACGTCGTGGTAGCGGTGGCGACCAGGCCGATATGCGTGGTGATCGCGGCCAACGCAGCCAGCACCGCTGTCGGTTCCAACTTAACGGTACGGCTCAGCTTGGCCCTACTGTGATCGCCGCGGGCGAGGGCGCGGCTGCCGTTCACCGCGGCCGTGTCCTGGAAGAAGATCATGTCGTACCGCGCGGCCTCCGCCACCTGCGCAAGGTGCACGTATTGCTTCCAATCCATGTCGGCCGTCGGCACTGCGTCCGGATGACGCCACCCGGCGAGGTGGTTGCCCGGCGTGCTCAGGAACGCGCCGAGATGCAGCATGCGCTCACTCATCGAAAGCTACTCGCATGCGCTCACTCATCAAAAGCTACTCGCATGCGCTCGGGCATGAAAACTGTTCGCTGGAACAGGAACGCCCAAATTCGCCCGCAAGGTGGAGCCTTCGTATTCTGTACGAAAAATGCCACGCCGCTGCAGTTCCGGCACGACCAGGTCCACGAACTCCTCCAGCGGCTTGGGGTAGTGGGCGAATAGCAGGTTGAACCCGTCGCATGCCCCGGCCTCGAGCCACTCCTGCATGTCGTCGGCCATCGAGGCGGGGGTGCCGTACAGCACCCGGTGCGCCTGCGACATGCCCAGCACGCGGCCGATCTGGCGGATGGTCATACCGCGCTTACCCATTGCAACGATCATCTGCTGCCGCGCCCGCGCCGCATTGGATGGCGGCAGTTCCGGCAGGGGGCCGTCGGGATCCAGCGAGCCGATATCCAGCCCGCCGGACAGCCGCGCCACGCTGCGCAAGCCGGTCGCGTCGTCCACCAGTTCGCGCAATTCCTCGTATTTGTCTTGGGCTTCGGCGGCAGTACGCCCGACGATCGGCATGATACCGGGAAAGATGCGGACGTCGTCGGGGCCGCGGCCATGGGCCACCGCCCGGGCCCGCAAGTCGTCGCAGAATGCGCGGCCGTCGGCGATGGTGGTCTGCGCCGTGAACACCATGTCGGCGGAGCGCGCCGCCAAATCCATGCCCACAGGCGACGACCCGGCCTGCGCCACCACGGGCCGGCCCTGCGGCGAGCGCGACACGTTCAACGGCCCGCGCACCCGGAAATGCGGCCCGGCGTGGTTCAGGATGTGCATCTTGTCCACGTCGAACCAGATGCCGCTTTCCTTGTCGCGCAGGAACGCGTCGTCCTCCCAGCTGTCCCACAGACCGCGCACAACATCGTAGAATTCCGAGGCGCGATCGTAGCGGGCGCCGTGCTCGAGATGGGCGTCGAAGCCAAAATTCACCGCCTCGTCCTCGGCCTGCGAGGTGACGAGATTCCAACCGGCCCGGCCACCGCTGATATGGTCGATGGTCAGAAACCGGCGGGCAAGATTATACGGTTCGTTATAGGTCGTGGTGCAGGTGGAGATCAGCCCGATATGGCTGGTGATCGCGGCCAAACCCGCAATGGCGGTGACTGGTTCGATATGCGCCTGCCGCCCGTTCTTCGGGTTGAACGGCGCGTGGCCATAGCCGACGTTGCTGCCGGGGATGGCGACGCTGTCCTGGAAGAACATCGCGTCCAGCTTGCCGCGTTCCGCCGTGCGCGCCATGTGGGCCAGCCAGCGGAACGAGGTGTCGGTCTCGGTGATCGCATCGGGGTGGCGCCAACCCGTTGGGTGACAGCCCGGCACGCTGAAGAACGCGCCGAAGCGGAGTTTCTTCGGCTCGGTCAAGCCGCTATGTCCAGCGCGCGGTGTGCCTCCCGCAAAGCGTGCAAAACGCGGTTTCGTGCGCGGACGGCGTCCACGCTCGCGAAGCGGATCGCGTCGGTACCGTCGGCGGCCGCGAGCGCGCGCACCGGGTCGAGCGCGGGCCAGGGTGCCTGTGGCAAGGCCGGGTCGTGCCGGAAGCGATCGCCGCTGGTGTAGTCGACAGGCACCAGCGCGCGAGAGACGGCCATGAGCGCGCGGTTCTTCGCCGCGTCGTCGCCGCGCAGGGTGCCGGCCCGGTCCCGCAATGCCTCTGCGGCCTGCACCAGCGGCGCCAGCGGCAGGCGGTCGCCGAGCTTGCCCGCGAGCGTCGCCAATTCCGTTAGCAGGGCCGTCGCATGCGCCGCGTAGTCGAGCGGTAACACCGGTTCGGTGAGCAGCCGCCACAACGCGCGGACGAACACGCGGGTGTCGCGCGCGAGATTGGCCTCGTCCACCTTGTCGATCAGATCGTGCGGCGTGTGCCACCACCAGCCGAGCGGGTTGCGCATCTTTACCGGGCCGGGCGGCTGGTGACTGAGGCTGCCGAACAATGAGGGAATGCCTACGCCCCAGAACGACATGTCGCTGTTGCGGCCGGTACGTCGGCCCTCATGCGCCTCGTTGGTCTCGGCGCGGATCACGTCCGCGGCCAACGCGGCCAGCTCGGAGGCGACGGCACTCTCGGTCAGCACGTTGGCGCCGATGCCGCCGGTGGAATCCACGTTCACATGCACGGCGCAGCGCCGTTCCAGTTCGTCCCAGTGGTTGTCCACATACCAGCTCGACCCGGAATAGCGCCCGTGCGAGTGGCCGGACCAGAAGCAGAAGCGCACGCCGCGCCGCCACTGCGCGCGTCCTTGCGCCAGGACCCGGGCGCATTCGAGCATGGTGGCGTTGGCGCTGCCATTGTCCATCACGCCATAATACCAGGTGTCGTGATGGCCGGAGAACAGGATGAATTCGCCGTCTGGATCCGGCCCGTCCATGTCGGCCACCAGGATCGGCGTCGGCCGCCATCCGGTATCGACCGCCGCATGCAATACGACGGACGGGGTCTCGCCGCGCTCCAGCCGCTCCCTCAGCGCCATGCCATCGGCGTTGGAGATCGTGCAGGTCACCGTTGCGGGAAGATCCGACAGCGTGCTCGTGGATGGGCTGCCCCATACTGGGGAGATGCACATTTCGTGCAGATGTTCGTGCGGGCTGATGTGCAATTGCCCGACGGCGCCGGCCCGTGCGGCGCGGGCGGCCACGGCCGGGCTTGCGATGCCCTCGGCCATCACGATGCAGCCCCGCAGGTCGCGGCCGGCGAAATCGGCGGCGCCACCCTCGCCAACGAAGGCGAGCGTCGCGGACAGGCCACCTGGCGGCGAGGCGACCCCAAAGGAATGCGTGATCGCCGTCAGGTTCACCCCGTCCACGGTCACAGCCGCCCCGCCCGGCAGGCTGATATAGGCTTCGTGCTTCAGCAGGGTGGTGCGGTAGCCATAGCTGTCCAGAGCCGCCTGCACCGTGTGCATACTGCTGAGTTCATCGGCGCTGCCGGACAGCTTCACCCAGCGGGCGAACTCCGCACAATGGCCCATCAGGCGGCTGCCATCGACAGCCTCGACCAACAATGTCGCTCGATTATCCATTGTGGACCCTGCTCCTTGGGACTGAATGATCCTCTGATCCCTTTTGCCGATGCGTCAACCCGGCCCGGTGGTTTTGTTGACAGCACCGGGCCGTTGGCGCGCTTCTTGCTGGTTTTTGGTGGCGCCACCGAGCGCCTGTCGAACCGGGGGGAATTCACCATGCGGACCGATCTACGTCCTACGCGCCGCGCCGTGCTCGCCGGCTCCGCCGCCGCGCTGGCGACCGCCGCCACGGGCGCCCGGGCCCAGGCCGCCGGCGACAAGATCCGCCCGATCGTGCTGCTGTCCAAGCCGCAGGCGAATGACCCGTCGTTGTTCCAGGCGGCGCAACTCGCGGCCCAGCAATGGCGCAAGCTCGGGCTGCAAGTGTCGGTTCAGGTGATCAGCAGCTCCGAACAGAACGCCGTGGTTTGGAACGAACGGCAGAAATGGGACATGACGACCTGGGAGATGGTCGGCCGGCCCGAACGCAGCGATCCGGACGAGTTGGTCTACAGCCTGTTCAACTCCGCCTTGGCGCCCAGCGGCTACGATTTCGTCGGCTATATGAACCCGGACTACGACGCGCTGGCCCAGGCGCAACGGCAGGAACTGGACCGCACCAAGCGCCAGGCGCTGGTCAAGCAGGCGCAGGACGTCATCGGCAAGGACGTGCCTTATATCTACCTGGTGTACCCGCGCCGCTCCGCCGCCTTCAACAACCAGGTCTGGAAGGCGGACAGCATCGTCAACGAGGCGGGGATCGGCATCCGCAACTTCTGGACCTTCGTCGCTGCCGAACCGCTCGGCGCGCAGAAGGACATGGTGCTGAACGCGAACAACGAGATCGACTTCATCAACCCCGTCCGCATGGACGCCATCGGCAGTTGGGTCACCGACCTGTTGTGGGACAAGCTGACGCGCGTCGGGCCGGACGGCGAGCCGCGCCCCTGGGCTGCCGACAGCTTCAAATGGACCAGCGACACCACGATGGAAGTGGTCGTGCGCGACGGCATGACCTTCCACGATGGCTCGCCGGTCACGATGGATGACGTGCTGTACTCGTTCGACCTGCCGGCCCATAAGGACAAGACGCCGCAATTCTTCCCCTTCGTCAGCAACATCGAGAGCGTGGAGCAGACCGGGCCCCGAACCGTGGTGTTCACCCTGCACGCACCACAAGCCTCGTTCCCGACCACGACCCTGTCCAAGATCAACCTGGTTCCGAAGCACGTGTGGGACCCGATCGTGACCGGCATGGCGGGCAAGCCGGACATGGTAGAGAACTTCAACGAGGAGAAGCATGTCGGCTCCGGCCCGTTCCGGTTCGTCCACTGGCATCACAACGAGGAGGTGATGCTCGAGCGCAACCCCACTCACTGGTCGGCGCCGAAGATGCAGAATTGGGTGCTGCGCATCGTCCCCAACCAGGAGGCGGCGCTCGGCATGATGAAGACGGGCGAGCTCAACTTCCTGGCGCTGTTCACCGGCGACCCGCGCGTGCTGGCGGAGGTGCCGAAGCAGGCTCCGCAGATAACGGTGGTGACCACGACCGATCTTGGCTTCCAGTTCCTGGCGCTCAATCTGCGGCGCGCGCCGTTCGACGACCCGGCGTTCCGTCGCGGCCTGTCGGCTGCCGTCAGCCGCAAGCTGATGGCGGCTGCCGCGTATAACGGTTTCGGCGTGCCTGCTGGCTCGTGTGTGTCCACGGCGCTGCCGTTCTGGCACGCGGATGATTCGCTGATCGATGGCGGCGACATGAAGAAGGCCGCGCAGATCCTGCAGGATGCGGGCTACACGCTGGACGCCGGTGCCCTGCATTACCCGGCCGGCAAGCGGGAAACGCTCGCCAGCAACTGATGCTATTTTATGGCAAACGCATCGCCCACATGGTTTTCGTACTATGGGCGATCGCCACCATCTTGTTCCTGATGTTCCGCCTGCTGCCAGCGGACCCAACGCTCGCCTATCTGGACCCGTCCTTCACCGAGGACCAGCGGCGGCAGATCATGCACGAGTTCGGGTTGGACCAGTCGCTGTGGCGGCAGTACGTGCTGTATCTTGGCAATCTGCTGCACGGACAATTCGGATTGTCCTTCCGCCAGCGCCTGCCGGTAACGGACCTGGTGCTGGGCGTGCTGCCGAACACGCTTGTGCTGACGTTGAGTTCGCTGTTGGTCGCCTATGGCTTCGGAACGCTGTTCGGCGCCGTGCTGGCCTGGAAGCGTGGCAGCCTGTTCGAGACGATCAGCATCCCACTCGTACTGATCACGCGGGCGGCGCCGGAATTCTGGGTTGGCATGGTGATGTTGGCGATCTTCGCCTTCGGGCTCGCCTGGTTCCCGGCCGGGGGTGCGACCTCGCCAGGTGCGGTGTTCCCGTCAACATGGGCCAAGTTCTTGTCGGTGGATTTCGCCCGCCACCTCGTGCTGCCGGCGATGACGCTAGCGATCGTTTTCCAAGGCCTCCCGGTGCTGCTCATGCGGTCCAACATGCTGGGCGTGATGGGCGAGGAGTTCGTCTCCATGGCGCGCATGAAGGGTCTGCCCGAGCGCACCATCATGTTGCGCCACGCCGCGCGCAACGCCCTGCTGCCCGTGGTCACCGCCTTCGCGCTGGGTTTCGGCAACTCGGTTGGCGGCAACGTGGTGGTGGAGACGGTCTTCAGCTGGCCCGGCCTCGGCCGCATGCTGGTGGACGCCGTCAGCAGCAGCGACTACCCGCTCGCCCAAGGTGCCTTCCTGCTGATCGCCGCTGTGTTGGTCACCATGAACCTTGTCGCCGACGTGCTGTACGGTCTGCTAGACCCAAGGATCGCTCATGCGCGGCAATGACCGTAGGGTGGGCTGCGCTCGGGCAGCCCACCAATGTGCGCGCGATGGTGGGCTGCCCGAGCGTAGCCCACCCTACGAGAATTGATGGTGGACGTTTCTCCTGCGCCATTGCCGAAACTCGACCGGTATACCGTCATCGGTGTCGGCATCTACGCGTTTTTCATCGTCGCTGCCCTCTGCGCCGGATGGCTCGCCGGCTACGATCCGACGGAAATCCTGTTCACCGATGACGGTCAATTGGCAGCCTCGCTCCCGCCCTCGGCCGAGCACTGGCTCGGTACCACCAATCTCGGCCGCGACATCTTCGCCCAGCTCATCATGGGTGTGCGGCCCTCACTGTTCGTCGGTGTCACCGCCGCGATCGGCGTCGCATCCCTCGGCACCGTGGTGGGCATCGTCGCTGGCTATTTCGGGGGCTGGGTCGACCAGGTGCTGATGCGGCTGACCGACATCGTCTTAGGCATTCCCTTCCTACCGTTCGTGATCGTGCTGGTGGCCTTGCTCGGCCCGGCGTTGCGCAACGTGGTGTTCGCGGTGGCGATCCTGCTTTGGCCGAACGCAGCGCGCGTCATCCGCGCGCAGGTCTTCACCGTCATGCAACGCCAATTCATCGAAGCCGCCCGCGTCACCGGCGCAGGGCATGGCCGGGTCATGTTGGTGCATGTGCTGCCGACGATCCTGCCGCTCTCATTGCTCTACGGATCGATCGCGGTCGGTTGGGCGATCTTGACCCAGGCCAGCGTCTCGTTCCTGGGCTTCGGCGACCAGGAAACCATCTCCTGGGGGTTCATGTTGCAGGACGCTTATGCCTCGCAGGCGCTGAGCCAGGCGCAATACAACTGGTTCGTGCCGCCGGGTCTGTGCATCGTGCTGGTGGTGGTGGCCGGCTTTTTTCTCAGCCGCGGCTACGAGAACCTCATCTTCCCCAAGCTGGAAAGCTGACTTGCCGGACGTTCTCTCGGTCACCGGTCTTGCCGTGACCTACCGGACCGCAACCGGCCTCGCCCATGCCGTCGATGGTGTGACCCTCCAAGTGCCGCAAGGTGCGATGCTGGGGCTGGTGGGCGAGTCTGGCTGCGGCAAGACCACGCTGGCCCGTGCGTTGACGGGCGTGCTGCCGGGCAATGCGCGCATCACCACCGGGTCGATCACGCTCGACGGAACCGATCTGCTCTCGCTCTCCCCGGCCCGCCGCCGGGCATTGCTGTGGCGGGACATCAGCTTCGTCCCACAATCCTCGATGAACTCGCTCGACCCGGTGTATCGCCTGGGCAAGCAGATGCGCGAGGTGCTGTGTGGCCGCGGCGGCTTGTCCCGCTCGGCTGCCGACACGCGCGCCGCGGAGTTGTTCGGGTCGGTAGGATTGAGCCCGGCGCGGCTGGCCGACTATCCGCACCAATTCAGCGGCGGCATGCGTCAACGTGCCGCCATCGCCCTGGCCCTCGCCTTGCGCCCCAAGCTGCTGATTGCCGACGAGCCCGTCACCGCACTCGACGTGATCGTGCAGCGCCAGGTGCTCGACTGCCTGCGCGGATTGAGCGCCGAGATGGGTGTGTCTGGCCTGTTCGTCACGCACGACATCTCCGTGGTGGCGTATCTCTGCAACGTCACCGCCGTCATGTATGCCGGGCGCGTCATCGAATACGGTCCAACCAGCGAGGTTTTAGCGCGTCCGGCCCACCCCTACACGATGGGGCTGATGAATGCCTTCCCGGATCTCGAAACGCCGCACCAGACGCTGGCACCGATCGAGGGCGCACCCCCCGATCTGCACGCGCCGCCGCCGGGCTGCCGCTTCGCCCCACGCTGCCCGTTCGTGGAGCCAGCCTGCACCGAAACCGACCCGGCGAGTGTCACGGTCGCACCCGGTCACTGGGCGGCCTGCCGCCGCGCCGGCGAGGCTGTCGCTCTGCGCGCCGAGGCGGAGAAGGTCAGCACGTGGCAGCACTGATCGAGGTCGCCGGCGTCACCAAACGGTACCCGCTCGGTCGCAACCTGAGGCAGCTCCTACGCCGCCAACATCCGGCGGTGAACGCGACCGATCGCATCGAACTCGTCCTGCAGTCGGGGGAGAGCGTCGGCCTGGTGGGCGAATCTGGCAGTGGCAAGACCACGGTGGGCCGCCTGCTACTGAAGCTGACAGAGCCCACGACAGGGAGCATCCGGTTCGCCGGCAAACCGCTCGCCGGATTATCCGGAGCCGCGCTGCGGGAGTTTCGTCAGCAGGCGCAATTGGTGTTCCAGAACCCGTTCGACGCGGTCAACCCACGGTTCACGCTGCGCCAAGCCGTGGCTGAGCCGCTGGTCAACACCGGCGTGCCCCGGGCGGAGCGGGAAGCGCGCGTGGCGGAAGCGGTGCGGCTGGTGCATCTCGGCGACCTCGCACGCCTGGGCGGCAAGCGGCCGCGCGAGCTGTCCGGCGGCCAGTTGCAGCGCGCCGTGCTGGCCCGTGCGCTGGTGCTGCGCCCGAAGTTCCTGGTGGCGGACGAACCCGTCTCGATGCTGGACGTCAGCGTCCGTGCCGGTGTGCTGAACCTGATGCGTGAGCTACGGGACGAATTGGGGCTGACGGCGCTGTATATCTCGCACGACCTGACGCTGGTCCGGTATGTCTGCGAGCGTACCATCGTCATGTACATGGGCCGCATCGTGGAGGACGGCCCAACGGACGCGGTGGTGCGCCGGCCCGGCCATCCTTACACCGTGGCCCTGATCCAGGCGGCGCCGCGCCCCCGCACCGACCAGTCGCATTCGCCGCTGCCGCTTTCGGGGTCGCTGGGCAATGTCGCCAACCCGCCCTCCGGCTGCCATCTGCGCGACCGCTGTCCGCATGCGTTTGCGCGCTGCGCTGCCGAGGTGCCGCCGCTGCTGGAGATCGCACCGGGCCATCGCGCCGCCTGCCATCTGCACGCATCGTGAGTTTGCATTCCGGCCGCTGTTGCCGAGAATAGCCGCATGACCCGACCCTCAGACCAATTCGCCACCACCGGCGCCGCCACTGCGCCGTCATTCTCCTGCGATGGGGGGACGGTGTTCCACCTCCGCGGCGCCGGGATGCCGCAGCTTTGGGCGATGGCGGTGGACGGGAGCGGCGCACGCCCGCTGGCCGAACTGGGCGAGAAGGTGGGGTTCGTTCGCCGCGCCCCCAAAGACGACCGGCTGGTGTTCGGCATCGACGCGGGCGGCGACGAGCGCCAGCAACTTTGGCTCGCGCACGGGGAGACGGTGTCACCGTTGACCGAGGCGCCGGGTGCGATCCACGATTTCGGTGCGTGGTCGCCGGATGGCAGCGCCATCGCCTACGCCGCCAACGATCGGGACGAGGCGCATTTCGACGTGCTGATCCACCCGATCGGCGGAGCGGCGCGGCGGCTGTATCAGGGGACGCACCAACTCGCCGTGTCCGCCTGGCACCCGGATGGTGATCGCTTGCTGGTGCTGGCGGACGAGGCGGAGGGCGACCAGGCGCTGTTCGTGCTCCACAGCGAAACCGGAGCCGTTCAGGCCGTGCCGCATCCCCGGCCGGCCGGGTTCAAGAGCGTGCGGTGGGCGAAGGATGGGAGCCACCTGTTAGGCCTGTCCGATGGCGGCGGAGAGTTCCAGGCGCTGTGCCGGATCGATCCGCAGACCGGGTCGGTGACACCATGGGTGAGCGCGCCGGGCGCCGATGTGGAGGTTTGGGCGTTATCTCCGGACGGCCTGCAACTTGCCACAGTGGAGAATGACCGCGGCTACGCCCGGCTGCGCGTCGGTCCTGCCGAGGCGTCGTTGTCGGTCGTGGACCTGTCGCCCGGGATGGTCGCCGATCTCGCCTGGTCCCCCGACAGTGCAACCTTGGCTTTCAGCGCCAGCGCCCCGAGCCGCCCGCCCGGGCTGTTCCTGTACGATGTGGAGTCCGCGTCGGTGCGGCCGCTGTTCCAGCCGGCGGCGCCGCCCAACGTGCGGCCGTTCGAGCTGGTGGAGTGGCCGAGCCTGGACGGCGGCACGGTGCCGGGCTGGCTTGCGAAACCGGCTGGAGAGCCCCCGCAAGGTGGCTGGCCGGCGGTCGTGTGGGTGCATGGTGGGCCCGCATCGCAAACTCGGGCGAATTGGCGGCCGGACATGCAGATGCTGCTGAACGAAGGCTACGCCGTGCTGATGCCCAACGTGCGCGGCAGCACCGGTTATGGCCGCGCCAGTACCGCGCGCGACGATGTCGGGCTGCGGTTGGACAGTGTGCACGATCTCGCTGCGGCGCATCACTGGCTCGCGGCCCAGCCAGGCATCGCACCCGGGCGGATCGGCATCATGGGCCAGTCCTACGGCGGCTACATGGTGCTGGCAGCGATCGGCGAATACCCGGCGCTGTGGAAGGCGGCCGTGGATTACTACGGCATCGCCGACTTCACGACGCTGCTGGCCGATACCGGGCCCTGGCGCCGCGCGCATCGAAGCCGCGAATACGGGGACCCCGTACGCGACGAACAGTTGTTTGCTCGTATCTCCCCCATTCACCAGGCCGGGCGCATCACCGCGCCCCTGCTGGTGCTGCATGGCACGCGGGACCCGCGAGTGCCGTTCGGCGAGAGCGAGCAGATCGTCGGCGCACTTCGGGCGCGCGGTCACCACGTCCAGTTCGAGCAGTTCAGCTACGCCGGGCACGGTTTCATCCGCCCGGCGGATCGCTGCCGAAGCTACGCTGCCGTGGCCGAGTTCTTCCGCCAGACGCTATGAGCAGTGCGGCAGGGTAGGGCGTTCCCAACGCCTCTCCCGTCCTTCACGGGTTAGGGCCACTTGGGGCATCGTTCGTGCGGAATACCCCTCACCCCGCCCCCAGTGTCTCCAGCGCCGCCCGCCGGTCGAACAGGCGCAGCAGCAGCCGCGCCGCCCTGCCGCGTTCGCTTTCCAGCTTCGGATCGCGGTCCAGCAGCACGGCGGCGTCCTGGTTGGCCATGCGCAGCATCCCGTCCTGCGCCTCCGGATCCGACAGCCGGAAGCCCGGCAACCCCGACTGCCGCTTGCCGAGCAAATCGCCACCGCCCCGCAGGCGAAAATCCTCGTCGGCGATGGTGAACCCGTCCTCGGTATCGCGCAGCAGCGTCATGCGGCGGCGGCCGGTTTCGGTCAGCCCGTCCTCGTGCAGCAGCAGGCAGTAGCTCTGCGCCGCGCCGCGCCCGACCCGGCCCCGCAACTGATGCAACTGCGCCAGGCCGAACCGGTCCGCGTGCTCCACCACCATCACGCTTGCACCGGGCACGTCGACGCCTACCTCGATCACCGTGGTGGCCACCAGCAACCGCGTGCGCCCGGCGCTGAACGCGGCCAAGGCGGCGTCGCGCACCGCCCCATCCTGCTGTCCATGCGCCAGCCCGACCCGGTCGCCGAAACGGGCGCGTAGGGTGGCGAAGCGGTCCTCAGCGGCGGCGATATCGGTGACCAAGCTTTCGCTGACCATCGGACACACCCAATAAACCTGCTCGCCCCGGTCCAGGGCGCGGCCGATGCCGTCCGTCACGTCGTCCAGCGTGGCCAGCGAGTGCAGGGTGGTGCGGATCGGCTGCCGCCCGGCCGGCTTCTCGGTTAGCCGGCTGACGTCCATCTCGCCCCATTGCGTCAGCAGCAGCGTGCGCGGGATGGGGGTCGCGGTCATCACCAGCAGGTCGGTGCGCTCGCCCTTGCCACCCAGCAACATGCGCTGCTCGACGCCGAAGCGGTGCTGCTCGTCGATCACGGCCAGGCCCAGATCGCGGAACTCCACGTGGTCCTGGAACAGCGCGTGGGTGCCGACCACGATCGGCAGCCGGCCATTGTTCAGCGCCAGCAGCAGGTTGCGCCGTTCCGCTCCCTTCACCGACCCGGTCAGCAGGCCAACGGGGCAGGAGGCCAGCCGCTCCAGCGTGCGCAGGTGCTGCTTGGCCAGTACCTCGGTCGGCGCCATTAGGGCCGCCTGTGTTCCCGCTTCCACCGCGCCCAGCATGGCCAGCAGTGCCACCAGCGTCTTGCCCGAGCCGACATCGCCCTGCAGCAGGCGCAACATGCGGCGCGGGGCGGCCATGTCCGCGTCGATCTCGGCGAGTGCCTGGTGCTGGCTGGCGGTGGGCGGGAAACCGAACCGCTGCAAAGCTTCCGTCCGCAACCGCCCGGTGGCGAGCATGGCACGGCCGGGCCGGTGCTTCTCCCGCGCCTTCATCCAGGCCATGGCGAGTTGGTGCGCCAGCATCTCGTCGTAGCCGAGGCGTGCGCGGTGCAGCGGCGTCGGTGGCTCGAGCGGGCATTGCAGGCCGACCAGTGCCTCGCGGAAACTGGGCCAGTTTTGCCGGCGGAGCAGGGGGGCGTCGTGCCACTCCGGCAGCTCTGGCACCCGGGCGGCGGCGGCGCGCATGGCGGCGCGCAACTCGCGGGCGGACAGCCGGGCGGTCATCGGCCACACCGGGTCGACCGGGGGAATCAGCGCCTCGTCGGCTTGCGGCACGGCATAGGCCGGGTCGCGCATGGACAGCCGGTTGCCGAACGCCTCCACCCGGCCGTTGACGGTGAGCTTGGTGTTGGGCGCGGCGCGCACTAGGGCGGCGAGGCGCTGCTTGTCCCAGATGGCGATCTCGGCGAACGCGGTGCCGTCGGTCACGCGCACGCGCCAGGGGTGGGTGGGCTTGCTGGCCGGCTCGTGGCCGACGACGTCCACCGACCAGGTGACGACCTGCCCGGCCACCGTGTCGCGCAGCGTAGCGCGGGCGCGGCGATCGATGAAGCTGTCGGGCAAATGGAACAGCAGGTCCCGCACCCGGCCACCGCCGGTCAGGCGGGCGAGCTTCTCCGCCGTGACGGGGCCCACGCCGCGGAGGTCGGAGACGGGGGCGAGAAGCGGGGCGAGCGGGTCGTCCAAACGGGGGCCGGGTCCTGGTGTTTGGGGAGCGGAACCGCCTCATAATCATGAGGCGGCACTGATTGCCAGGCGAGTGGCGTCACATTGCCGGGCCGTTAACGGTCTGCTTACCAGCCCCGGGGATAACAGCGAGCCGATAAACCACGGAGCGGACCGTCATGCGTCGTTTTACCCTATTTGCGTCGATTGCCCTCGCCTGCAGTGGCGGGATGGCCCAGGCGGCGGATCGTCACGTCGACATCGTCAACAAGACCGGCATGACCATGACGAAGTTCTACGCCTCCAACACCGGCGCCGATTCGTGGCAGGAGGACATCCTGGGACGCGACACGCTGGATGACGGGGACACCATCGCGGTGAACATCGACGACGGGACCGGCGCCTGCAAGTTCGACTTCAAGGCGGAGTTCGAGAACGGCCGCAGCCTGGTGCGCCGGAGCATCGACGTCTGCCAGCTGAGCTCGTTCACATACAATCCGTAACCGCCGGCCTCATCACAAGGACACAGGTCCATGAAGCAGTTCCTTATTGCTGCGGCGATGGCGTGCCTGTTGGCGCTCCCCGCAGCGGCCCGCGACATCGCCCTGCCGGCGAAGCACCCCGCCGTGACGGTCACCATTCCGAGCAACTGGAAGGTGGACGAGATCGACTACGGATGGAACGCCATGTCCCCGGGAAAGGACGTGTTCTTCTCGATCGAGTCTGCCAGCTCCAAGAACCTCGACGCCCTCCTGAAGACCAACAAGGAGTGGATGGACGAGAACAAGATCAAGCAAGTCAATCCGCAAAAGTCCGAGGAAGATTTCAACGGCATGTCGGGCACGGTGCTCCGGTTCGACACCACGGACGCCGACGGTCCGACGCGGGTCGACTTCGTCATGCTCGCCGGTGGCCCGGATACCGTCGTGATGCTCACCCTCTGGGGGTCGGCCAAGGAGCGGGCAGACCACCGCTCCGAAGTCGAGGCCCTGATGAAAAGCGTCCGGCCGGCATCCTAGGACGTCGATGGCCGCGCCAGCCCCAGCAAGGTGGTGGGCTGAAGCCCACCCTACTCGTCCGAAAGTTCGACTTCGATCCGGTTGCGTCCCTGGTGCTTGGCTCGGTACAGTGCCCGGTCCGCCGCGGCCAGCAGCGCTTCCGACGTGATGTCGGGGCGCGTGCTGCGCGACACCCCTACGCTGACCGTCAGCCGGTGCGCCGTATCGGCCTCCGGCATGAAGCTCATGTTCTGGATCGAGACCCGCAGGCGTTCCGCCGCGCGGACCGCGTCGCTGGCGGAGGCACCGGCCATCACGACCACGAATTCCTCGCCGCCGTAGCGGGCCAGGCTGTCGAACACCCGGGTGCGGCTGCGCAGCGTCTCGGCAACTTGCTTCAGCACTTGGTCGCCGGTCGCATGGCCCCAGCGGTCGTTCACCATTTTGAAGTGGTCGATGTCGATCATCATCACCACGATCCCGGCTGGCTGCCCAGCAGCCAGTAGGCCCCCCAAATGCCGCATCAGGTAGCGGTGGTTGTATAGCCCCGTCAGCGGGTCGGTCAGCGCCAGTTCGAGCGCGTGGCCCAGATCGGCACGCAGCCGGTCCTGGTAGAATTTGCGCCGGATCTGGTTGCGCGCCCGGACCCGCAGTTCGTTCTCGTCCACCGGACGGAGCACCCAGTCGTTGGCGCCCAGGTCGAAGCCGCGCAGCAGCCGGTCGTGCTGCTCCGGTTCGGCGACCAGTAGCAGCGGGATCTCCATCGTGGCCCGCTCGGCGCGCAGGCGAGAGGCGAGCCGCAGCGGATCGTCGCCCGCGATCGATAGGCTGAGCACGATGAGGTCGAAGCTGATGCTGTCCGACATGGCCAGCGCCTCCGCCTCGGATCGCGCCCTGGCCGGGATGATCCCCTCCCGCGAGAGCGCCTCCTGCGCTTTCAAGGCGCCCAAGTCCCAGTCGTCCACCACCAGCGCGCGCGCGCCGGCGACGGAGAACTCCTGCCGGGGGCCGCTGGACAGGCCCAAGGCTTGCGCCGTTTCGCCGCGCACCCGCCATTCATCCAGCAGCCGTTTCAGCCGCACCAAGCCCCGCACCCGGGCCAGTAACGTGTCGTATTCCAATGGCTTGGTGAGGAAGTCGTCGGCGCCCACCTCCAGTCCGTGCAGCCGCTCCGTCGGGTCGCCGAGTGCGGTGACCATCACGACGGGAATATGGGTCGTCATGTTGTCCGACTTGAGGCGCCGGCAGGTCTGGTAGCCGTCCATGCCGGGCATCATGACGTCCAGCAGGATCAGGTCCGGCTGCCAGGAATGGGCCAACCGCAAAGCCTCGAAGCCGTCCTGGGCACACTCGACCTGATAGTACTCCGCCACAAGCTTGGCCTGTAGAAGCTTGGTGTTGGCCGGAACGTCGTCGACGATGAGGATTCGGGCGGTCATGTACCGTGGTTCCAGTGCCCGGCGCGGATCGTCGTCGGTTCAGCGATGATAGATGGCTCGCGAGTTTGACGGAAGCAAATGCCGGACCTTTCATCAGGATGATTGCTGCGCTACGTCGAATTGCGAATTGCAGTCCCGGTGAAGGCAAAGTGACAAAACGATGAAGCAAATATTTCAACATGCCGCTCCCTCCGTAGCATTACCGGGTTCTCGGCCCAAAAGGGACAGCGAAGGCTTCCGCCTGTTCTTGAAGCGTTGGGCCGCCAACCCGCTGCAGATGGGCTCCGTCGTGCCGTCGTCGCCAGCCCTGTGCAAGCGGGTTGCAGCCCAGGTGAGGCGCGCGCCGGACGAGGCGGTGCTGGAACTCGGCGCCGGCACGGGCGTGATCTCGCGCGCCCTGATCGAGAACGGCGTACCGGCCAACCGTCTGTTCACAATGGAAATTGTCGCGGACATGGCGAGCCATCTGCGCCATATCCTCCCGGGTGCCAATGTTCTGACCGGGGATGCCCGCCGCCTGCCGGAGCTGTTGCCCGAGGCATGGCATGGCCGGATCGGCACGGTCGTATGCGGCATCCCGCTCGTTCTGCTGCCGCTCGGCGAACAGCGCCGGTTCATCGATGCGATCGAGGCGGTGGCGCCGGGCCGGGGTTTTTTACATTACAGTTACTGTGTGACGTCGCCGTTGCCCTGGAAGAAGCACGGCCTGGTGGCAAAACGGGAAGCCTGGACGCCCCTGAACTTCCCGCCGGCCAGCGTGTGGCGCTACACGCCCCGCTAGCCGCTTGCGAGACCCGGTGTCAGTCGATCGCGACCATCACGTCGCTGGCCTTGACGACGGCGCTCACCTTCATGCCCGTCGTCAAAGCCAGTTCCGTGACCGATTCGTTGGTGATCGAGGCCGTCACGATCGTGCCGCCGACATCGATCTTCACGTGTGCCGTCGTGGTCCCGAGTTGTACCGAGACGATCGTGCCAGGTAGGACGTTGCGCGCGCTGATCTTCATGAGTATCGACCTCTACTATCGCCACACTGATTGGAATGAGCGGTCGTTTCTACGGGTGAACCAATAAAAATCGCCGCGTTCCACTTAGCACGACTGTCTTGACGCGGCCACTCGCGCCCGGCCACTTCAGCGGGCGAGCAGCGCACCCAGGGCGTTCAGGGCTCCGGCGCCCTGGATCGCCGTGGCTGCTTCGATCGCGCGGTATTGCCGAACGACTTCCACCCCCATGGGTAGCAACACCGCCCCGCCGCCATTCGCACCGCCGGGTCGGGCGGCGACAAGTGGGCTGGTGAAGCTGGTGTTGAGCGCGTCGACCAGCAGCCAGGCCCGGCGGTAGCTCATGCTCATGGCGCGACCAGCCGCCGAAATCGAGCCGTGCTCGCCGATCAGTTCGAGCAACCGAACCTTGCCGGGGCCGAGCGTCGCCTTGCCCGCCACATCGAGCCGCAACGTGACGCGCAGGACGGGAGGAGTGTCCTCTGTCATGGCTGAGTTTTGTAGCCGGACTGGCTAACGTTGCAAAATTCCACTGGCGCGCTTGTCAGGGCTGTTTCACAGTTGCATACCGTTCACGCAACGCAGCCATGTCTACGGAGAACAATTCCACCATGATCACTCGTCGATCCGCAGCCCGGCTGCTCGCCGGAACCGCTATCGCCTCGACCGTCGGCGGGCGGGCATTCGCCGCTGCCGACAAGACCGTGCAGATGGGCCTGAACTTCTCGTTGACCGGTGGTGACGCCGACAGCGCGCAGCACATGCGCGACGGCGCGCTGATGGCGATCGACGAGGCCAACGCCAAGGGCACGGTCAAGGGCTATAAGATCACGCCGATGGTGCTGGACGACGCGACCGCGACCGCCGGCCAGTACGACCCGGCGCAGGCCGCAACCAACGCGCGCAAGTTCGTCTCCGACAAGACAGTCGTCGGCGTGATCGGCCCCCAGATGAGCGGTGCCGGCAAGGCCATGGCGCCGATCCTGAGCATGGGCAACCTGGCCATCATCACGCCCTCGGCCACCAACCCAGACCTCACCGATCCGAAATTCGCGGCGCAGTATCGCCCGGGTGGCAAGGCGGTGTTCTTCCGCACCGTGACCACGGACGCCTTCCAAGGGCCCAACATGGCGGACTTCTTCGCCGAGAAGCTGGGCGTGAAGGCGATCTACGTGCTCGACGACCAGGGCGCCTATGGCGTGGGCCTGGCGGATGCGTTCCAGAAGCGCATCGCCGACAAGGGCGTGAAGGTGCTCGGCCGCGACCAGCTCGACCCCAAGAACGCCGACTATTCCAGCATCCTGACCAAGATCAAGTCGATGAACGCCGACAGCCTGTACTATGGCGGTGTCGGCACCGCGGGCGTGAAGGTGATCAAGCAAAGCTACGAGATCCTGCCCGACATCAAGAAGGGCGGCGGCGACGGCCTTTATGGGGCGGACCTGCTGAAGGGCGCCGGCTTCCCCGCGATCCAGGGCTGGTACGCCACGATCGCCTCGCCGCACCTCTCGGACGACACCAAGCTTGCCGCCTGGATCAAGGCGTTCAAGGAGAAGTATAAATACGCGCCGGAAGACTACACCATCACTGCGTACGATGGCGCCCAGTGCATTATTCAGGCCATGGAGAAGATCGCGGCGAGCGGCAAGCCGATCACGCGCGACTCCGTCCGGGACGCTTTGCAGACGGGCAAGTTCACGACGTTGCAGGGCCCGGTGAGCTTCGACGCGAACGGTGACATCCAGAGCAAGGTCGTCAGCGTCTTCCAGTGCCAGAAGGACGACAAGGCTCCGCTCGACGATGTCAGTGCGCAATTCAAGTATATCGGTGTGGCCCCCACGTCCTAAGACCGGCGCGTGACCAATTTCGACCTGCTGCTCCAGCAGACTATCAACGGCGTGAGCCTTGGCGCGATGTATGCATTGATCGCGCTAGGGTTCACCCTGGTGTACGGGATTATGGAGCTTATCAACTTCGCCCACTTCAACGTGTTCATGGTGGGCTCCTTCATCGCAATGTATGTGATGCAGGCGTTCGGCGTGTCCGGCCAGGAAACCGTCATGTCCGGCTGGGCGCTGGTCGGCGTACTCATGGCCGCGCTGGGCGTGACGATGATCGGGTCGGGGCTGCTCGGCGTCGTGATCGAGCGTTTGTCGCTGCGGCCCCTTCGCGGTGTGAAGGGCCCGTCGGCGATGATCACCACCATCGGCGTGTCCTATATCCTGTTCAACCTGGTGCTGTTGTTCCTCGGTGCCGACTCCAAGAACTATCCCAACCCGCTACCACCGATGACCTTCGCGATCGGGGGCGCAGTTCTGCGGCTGCGGGAAATATTGATCTGGATTATCTCCGGCGTGCTGATGACGGCGTTGTGGGTGTTCACCCGCCGCAGCCGCATGGGTAAGGCGATGCGCGCGACCGCCCAGGATCCGGAGGCCGCGCGCATGATGGGCGTCGACGTCGACCGCGTCATCATGACGGCGTTCTTCGTAGGCTCCGCCTTGGCCGGGGCAGGGGGAATGATCTTCGGGCTGTACTACAACTTCACCAGCTTCGTGGTCGGCTATAGCGCCGGGCTACGGGCGTTCACGGCGGCGGTGCTCGGCGGCATCGGCAACGTGCCGGGGGCGATGCTGGGTGGCATGATCATCGGCCTGATCGAAACACTGAGCGGCCAGGTCGTCTCGGTCCGGTGGACGGACGTGATCATCTTCTCGCTGCTGGTGCTGGTCCTGGTGTTCCGCCCGGCGGGATTGCTGGGCCGCATGGCGCCGAACAAGTCCTGATGTCGGGTGTGATGACGGCCCTGCGGCGACCATTCGCCCATATTCCGCCAGCGCGCTTGCGGGCAGCCGGAACCTCGGCCGTCGCCCTCGGAGCGATGCTGTTCCCGATCATCAGCGGCGACGACGCGAACATCGACTCTGCCGCCAATGCGATGTCCTACGCGGCGCTGGCGCTCGGGTTGAATATCGTGGTCGGCATGGCCGGGCTGCTCGACCTCGGCTACGCGGCGTTCTTTGCGATCGGTGCCTATTTCTACGGGATCCTGTCCTCGTTCCAACTGCAGCCGGAATGGTCCTCGTTCTGGGAGCCGTTCTCCTATCTCGGCCTGGTCGCGCGCATGCCTGGCCCCGGCACGGTGGATGTGGTGCACACCACGCTGTCGTTCTGGCTCGCGATCCCTCTGGCGGGGGCCTTCGCCGCGCTGTGCGGTGTCGTGTTCGGCGCCCCCACTTTGCGGCTGCGCGGCGACTACCTGGCGATCGTCACCCTCGGCTTCGGCGAGATCGTTCCCATCATCGCGCGCAACTGGACCAGCGCCACCAACGGCGCCATGGGTCTGAACGGGGTGGCGCCCCCGAGCCTGGGTGGTGTCAGCTTTGGGGTAGACTCGACACCCTACTACTATGTCGCCGTGGCCCTCGTGGCCGCGCTGATCTTCATCAGCATACGATTGCGCGACAGCCGGATCGGACGCGCCTGGATGGCGATTCGCGATGACGAGATCGCGGCCGGCGCGATGGGGGTAAACCTCGTCCGCTTCAAGCTGCTGGCGTTTGCCATAGGCGCATCCTTCGCGGGCATGACGGGCACCTTCTACGTCGCCAAGCTGCAAACTGCGACGCCGGAAATGTTCGGCTTCCCCGTTTCGGTCATGATCCTGGTCATGGTCGTGCTCGGCGGCATGGGCAGCGTGTGGGGCGTGGTGCTCGGCGCCATGATCCTGCAGCTGCTTCAATCCTGGTTCCTGCAGGACCTGACGCAGTGGCTGCACGTGCTCGGTGAGTGGGTCGGGAGCGACACGCTGCAGGCGATCGACCTCACGCAATCGATCGAGCTGATCTTCGGCATCATCCTTGTGCTGATGATGCTGTACCGGCGCGACGGCCTGATCCCGGCGCATCGCCGGGCGACCGCGCTGACCTTCGAGCAGCAGCACGCAGTGGTGGAACGCGTGTCCAACTTCGCCCTTCCCGGCATCGCGCCGCCGGAAGCGCGCGGCGGTCCGTTGCTCGAGGTGCGGGACGTCACAGTGCGGTTCGGCGGATTGGTGGCGCTGAACTCGATGAGCATCACGGTTCCCGAGGGTGGCGTGCTTGCGGTGATCGGCCCGAACGGCTCGGGTAAGTCGACGCTGTTCAACGTGATCACCGGGCTCACCCCGGCAGCATCCGGCTCCATCAAATTCGGCGGCACCGAATTGATCGGCCTGTCGCCGGACCGCATCCTGAAGGCGGGCGCGGCGCGGACGTTCCAGAACATCCGCCTGTTCAACAATCTCTCCGTGATGGACAACGTGCTGGTCGGCGCGCATAGCCGCCTGCGCAGCGGCCCGGTCCGCTCGGTGCTGCGCCTGCCGGTCACAAGGCGGGAGGAGCGGGAAGCGAAGGACAGGGTGATGGAAATCCTGTCGCTGTTCGGCAATCGCCTGGTGCCGCGGGTCGACCAGCCCGTATCCGCCCTGTCCTACGCTAATCGCCGCCGGGTCGAGATTGCGCGCGCGCTCGCCTCGGGCCCACGGCTGCTCATGCTGGACGAGCCGACTGCCGGCATGAACCCGGCGGAGACGATGGAATTGGCCGAACAATTGAAACAACTGCATACGCTGGGGCTCAGCATCCTGGTGATCGAACACAAGCTCGACGTCGTCGTGCGCCTGGCCGACACGGTCGTTGTGCTGGACCATGGCGAGAAGCTGACCGAAGGGCTGCCCGACGAGGTGCGCCGCAACGAGGCGGTGCTCGATGCCTATCTCGGCCGCAGCCATACCGCCGCGGCGGAGAGCATCGCCGTTGCCTGACATGATGGCCGCCAATCCCTCGCTGCTCGAGTTCCGCCAGGTCAACACGCATTACGGCGACCTGCACGTGCTCAAGGACGTGAACTACGACATTGCGCCCGGCGAGATCGTGTGCCTGCTGGGCGGCAATGCTTGCGGCAAGTCGACGACGATGAAGACGATCATGGGCATCGTCCGCCCGACCACCGGCACCGTGCTGTTCGACGGCAAGGCGATCGAGCGCCTGTCCACCGCCGAACGCGTTCGCCGCGGCCTGGCGCCGGTGCTCGAGGCCCGCCGGTTATTCCCGCGCATGACCGTGTTCGAGAATCTCGAGATGGGCGCCTACACCCGCAAGAAGGGTCCCGAGTTCGACCAGGATCTGGCGCGTGTCTACGACCTGTTCCCACGCGTGAAGGAGCGCCGCACGCAATTGGCGGGTACGCTGTCCGGCGGCGAGCAACAGATGGTGGCGATCGGACGTGCGCTGATGGCACGGCCGCGGCTGATCTGCATGGACGAGCCCTCGATGGGCCTGTCGCCGCTTTTCGTGGAGCAGACCTTCGCAATTATCCAGGCGATCAACCGTCAGGGCACCACCATCTTCATGGTGGAGCAGAACGCCAACATGGCGCTGCAGATCGCGCACCGTGCCTATGTCCTGCAGACCGGTCAGGTGGTGCTGAGCGGCACTGCGGCGGAGATGCGGGTCAACCCGGTGATCCGCGAAGCGTATTTGGGTGAGATGGCGATTAGCTGACCCCTACCGTCATGCCAGGGCTTGCCTCACGGCTACGCCGAGATGGTAGAGGTGCTGACGATGACTTTGCAGCCCGTGCTCGATATGGCGCAGGCTCGACGCGCCCGAGAGTTGGGCAAAGCTCGGCGCAAGGCAGACATTTCAGCACGCTATGGAAAACACTATGGTGGTGCGGCGCGGCGTTGACCTCCCCTCGGCCCGGGTGTGTCATCCTGCCAGCAAACAAACGGGGGAAAATCGATGCGCGCCTGGGCCGTGGTCGAGAACGGGGCTGACCTGCAGGAAATCGAAATGCCGACGCCGGAGCCGACCGGCAAGCAGGTGCTGCTGGAGGTGACGTATTGCGGCGTGTGTCACTCCGACCTGCATATCTGGGAGGGTTTTTACGATATCGGCGGTGGCAAGCGCATGTCGCTGAAAGATCGTGGCGTGAAGCTACCCTTGGCGATGGGCCACGAGATCGTCGGCCGGGTGGTAAAGCTCGGCCCGGACGCGACCGGCGTGAAGGTGGGCGACGTCCGCATCGTCTTCCCCTGGGTGGGCTGCGGCCATTGCGAGCGCTGTTTGGCCGAGGAGGACAACATGTGCCTCGAGGGCAAGTCGCTCGGCGTGTTCCAGAACGGCGGCTATGCCACCCACGTGCTGGCGATGGAGCCGCGCCACCTGGTCGACCCCGGCACCGTCGACCCGGCGCTAGCCGCGACCTATGCCTGCAGCGGCATCACCGTTTATTCCGCCATCAAGAAGCTGATGCCGTTGCCGCCCGACGCGCCGATCGTGTTGGTGGGCGCTGGCGGATTGGGGCTGAACGCGATCTCCGTGCTGAAGGCGATGGGGCACCGCAACATCATCTCGGTCGACATCAGCGAGGAGAAGCGGGCCAACGCCACCAAGGCCGGCGCTACCGCCACCGTCGACGGCACCGGCGAGGACGTAGCGGCGCGGATCATGGCCGCGGCCGGTGGCCCGGTGCGCGGGATCGTCGACCTGGTGAACGGCACGGCCACCGCGCGCTTCAGCATGGGTGCGCTGACGAAGGGGGGCCGGTTGGTCCAGGTCGGGCTGTTCGGCGGCGACATGACGCTGATGCTGCCGGTGATGGCCATGCGCGAACTGACGGTCGGCGGTAGCTACGTCGGCAACCCGAAGGAGTTGCGCGAGCTGGTCGCGCTGGCCCAGGCCGGCATGCTCCAACCGCTGCCGTACAGCACGGTGCCGATGAACCAGGCGAACGAGGCGCTGATGCGCCTCAAGGACGGCAAGGTAACGGGACGCGTGGTTCTGAAAGCCGCCTAGCCAAGCCGTCCTTCTCCCTCTCCCGTTCTTCACGGGAGAGGGCCGGGGTGAGGGCTGCTTAGCTGCTAAAACCGAGGCTTCGCGGCAATCGCACCCTCACCCCGGCCCTCTCCCGCCCGCGGGTGAGGGAGAAGAAGCGGCCTCTTCCTCCAAGAATTCCGCCGCCCCGCGCTCGTCCGCCGATCGCCGTCCCGCCTCCAGCCGCCGCAGTTCGACCCGGCGGATCTTGCCGCTGATCGTCTTCGGCAACTCCGCGAATTCCAGCCGTTTCACCCGCTTGTACGGCGCCAACCGCGCCCGGAGATGGGCAAAAATACTCGCCGCCGTCCGCGCATCCGGCTCGAACCCGGCGGCGAGTAGCACGAACGCTTTCGGTAGCGCCGTCCGCGTCGGGTCCGGCGAGGGAACGATGGCGGCCTCGGCCACCGCCGGGTGCTCGATCAATACGCTCTCCAGTTCGAACGGGCTGATGCGATAGCCGCTCGATTTGAATACGTCGTCGGAGCGGCCGACATAGGTCAGCGAGCCGTCCGCATTGCGCAGGGCGGTGTCGCCGGTGCGATACCAGCGCCCCTCCACCCCCCGTAGCGTGCCATCCTCCGCCAGGTAGCCGTCCATCAGCGACAACGGACGCGGCTCGAGCGAGATCGCGATTTCACCCTCGCTCGCCGGCTCGCCGTCCGGGTCGAGCAGGGCGATGTCGTAGCCGGGCAGGGGCCAGCCCATCGACCCGGCTTGCGCCACCTGGCCCGGCGTGTTGGCGATCTGCAGCGTCGTCTCCGTCTGGCCGTAGCCGTCGCGGATGGTCAGCCCCCAGGCGCGCTTCACCTGCTCGATCACTTCGGGGTTGAGCGGCTCCCCGGCGGCCAAGGCCTCGCGCAGGTGGACTTGGTGCGCGGTCAAATCCTCCTGGATCAGCATGCGCCACACGGTCGGCGGGGCGCAGAAGGTGGTGACGCGCGCCCGGTCCAGCACCGCCAGCACGCCCTTCGCGTCGAACCGCGCCTGGTTCAGGATCACGATCGTCGCCCCCGCGATCCACGGTGCGAAGAAACTGCTCCAGGCGTGCTTGGCCCAGCCCGGCGACGAGATGTTCAGGTGCACGTCGCCCGGCTGCACGCCCAGCCAATACATCGTCGACAGATGGCCGACCGGGTAGCTCTGGTGCGAGTGCAACACCAGCTTGGGCTTGGCCGTGGTGCCGGAGGTGAAATACAGCAACAGCGGGTCGGTGGCCCGAGTCTCGCCCTCGGGATCGAACTCGGGCAAGGCATCGTATCCGTCCTCGAAGTGCTGCCACCCAGGCGCGCCCCCGACCGCGATCCGGGTGAAGCCGTCGCCGAGGGCGGCGAACCGGGCCGTGTGCTCGCCGGCCACGATGGCGTGGCGGATACGACCGCGCTCGAACCGGTCGCGCAGATCGTCCTCCGTCAGCATGGTCGTGGCCGGGATCACGACAGCGCCGAGTTTGCAGCAGGCCAGCATGCCCTCCCACAGCGCCGGCACGTTGCCGAGCAGCAGCAGCACGTGGTCGCCGCGCCGCACACCCATGCCCCGCAAGTGGTTCGCCACCTGGTTGGACCGCGCGGACAGGGCGGCGAAGCTCACGGTGCTGTCGTGGTCGCCCGGGCCGATGAAGCGCAGGGCAGCCGCGTCGTTGCCGGCGGCGAGGCGGTCGAAATGATCCAGGGCGAAGTTGAAGCGCTCCAGGACCGGCCAACGGAACGCCGCGCGGGCAGCGGCGACATCGGTGCGGTTCGCGAGCAACAGATCCCGCGCGGCAAGGAATGCCTCGATGTCGGCCATGGTGGTTTCCTCTTGATCTCGTTACGGCCAAGCTAGCAGCAGCTTTGCCCCTGCCAAAACTGCAAACCGCACTCTGGCGGATGCGGAACGGGCCGCTATGCTCCGGGCCAGAATAGGGGGACCAAGTATGGCCGTCGCGCCGCAATCCAAGCTGATGGGTGTGATCCGGGTCGCCAGCGGCAATTTCCTCGAGCAGTACGACTTCTTCGTCTTCGGCTATTTCGCTGCGGCGATCGGACGGACGTTCTTCCCGCAGAGTGGGGCCAACGGCGACTTCGTTTCCCTAATGCTGTCGCTGATGACGTTCGGCGCCGGGTTCCTGATGCGACCGCTCGGCGCGCTCGTGCTGGGCGCCTACATCGACACCCATGGCCGGCGGAAGGGCCTGATCCTGACCCTCGCGCTAATGGCGGTCGGCACCATCGCGATCGCGGTGCTGCCGGGGTACGCCAGCATCGGCTTGGTGGCGCCGCTGCTGGTGGTGATCAGCCGGCTGATCCAGGGATTCTCGGCCGGCGTGGAGCTAGGCGGCGTGTCCGTCTATCTGTCGGAAATCGCGACGCCGGGTAACAAGGGTTTCTACGTGTCGTGGCAGTCGGGCAGCCAGCAGGTCGCGGTGATCTTCGCGGCGCTGCTCGGCGTGATCCTGAACCAAACGCTCGGCTCGGCCACGATGCAGGCTTGGGGCTGGCGCATTCCGCTGCTGATCGGCTGCGCGATCATCCCGTTCCTGTTCCTCGTCCGCCGCTCGCTGGAGGAGACGCAGGCGTTCCTGACCCGCAAGGAACACCTGACGGCCGGGCAGATCGTCCGGTCGATGGTGACGAACTGGCGCATCGTGCTGCTCGGCATGGCGATGGTGGTGATGACCACTGTCTCGTTCTACCTGATCACGGCCTACACGCCGACATTCGGCAAGTCGGTGCTCAAGCTCGACGACCTGGCCGTGCTGATCGTCACGGTCTGCGTGGGGGTGTCCAACCTGTTCTGGCTGCCGGTCAGCGGCGCCTTGTCGGACCGGATCGGCCGGCGGCCGTTGCTGATCGCCATGACGGTGCTGGCGATCCTGACCGCCTACCCGGTGATGTCCTGGCTGGTCGGCAGTCCGTCGTTCGGCCATCTGCTGATCGCGGAGCTTTGGCTGAGCTTCATCTACGGCTGCTACAACGGCGCCATGGTGGTCTATCTCACCGAGGTGATGCCGATGAACGTCCGCACCTCCGGCTTTTCGCTCGCCTACAGCCTGGCCACGGTGATCGGCGGGATGACGCCGGCGATCTGCACCGGGCTGATCAAGTGGTCCGGGGACAGCGCCATTCCCGGTGCATGGATGGCCGCGGCGGGCGTCGTCGGGCTGGTCGCAGTGCTGCTGATCGAGCGGCAAGCCCAGGCGCTCCGCACCGCCGAGGCGCATGCCTGACGCTGGCGCACTAAGCTCCCCCCGAGACCCTGTGGCGCCGGGGCTGGGGGGCCTGTTTGCCGGCTTTTTCGGCATCGGCATCATGGGCTTCGGCGGTGTCTTGCCCTGGGCGCGCCGCATGGTGGTCGAGCAGCGCGCCTGGATGAGCGCAGCCGATTTCAATGACCTCCTGGCGCTCTGTCAGTTCCTGCCCGGGCCGAACATCGTCAACATGGCGGTTGCGATCGGCGACCGGTATCGCGGGGCCGTCGGCAGCATCGTCTGCCTGACCGGACTGCTCGCCGCCCCAATGGCGATCGTGATCGCGCTGGGCGGCGTTTACGACCGCTACGGCCATTTACCGGTGGTGGCGCACGCGTTCGGCGGATTGGCGGCGGCTGCGTCCGGGTTGGTCATCTCCATGGCCGTGAAGATCGCGGCGCCGTTGCGTGGCAAATGGCTGGCGTGCTTGGTTGCGGCAGTCGCGTTCGTCGCCATCGCCCTGGCCCGCCTGCCGCTGTTACCGACCATGCTGGTGCTGGCGCCCGTGAGCGTTCTGCTCGCCCGGCAATGGCCGGAGTGAGCGAACGCACGTGAGCGAATTACCCTCCCTGGCGGCAATTTTCGGACAGCTCTCGGTGCTGGCGGTCGGCGGCGTCGCGCCCGTGCTTCCCGAGATGCAGCGCCAGGTGGTCGACGTCCACCACTACATGGACCGTCCGACCTTCTCGGCGCTGTTTGCGCTCGCCCAGGCGGCACCGGGACCGAACATGATGGTCTCCACCCTGATCGGCTGGCATGTCGCCGGGTTTGCCGGCGCCGTCGTCGCGACGGGTGCTTTGATCGGCCCATCCAGCGTGCTGACCTATGTCACGGCCCGCGCCTGGCACCGCTTCCGGGAGCGGTCCTGGCGGCGGGTCGTCCAGGCGGGGTTGGTGCCTGTGACCGTCGGCCTCGTCGCGGCCAGCGCCGGGATCCTCGCCGCCGCAACCACCCAAAGCTTGCTGACCGGGGCGATCACGCTGGTCACGGCTGCCACCATCCTGCTGACCCGGTGGCATCCGCTTTGGCTGTTGGCCGGCGGGGCGGTGCTGGGAGCCTTGGCGGGTTAGCCCCCGCCTCAGCTTCAAGCCGCGGTGAGGTTGCGCATCGCCGGGGTGTAAGGGCTCTCGATCGGAGCCATGACCGGCTCTGCGCCGCCGTCCCGCATCATGTAACCACGACCCCACACGGTGCCGATCAAGCTGCCGGCGCCAGCGAGGGCCAGCTTCTTGCGGAGCTTGCAGATGAAGACGTCGATAATCTTCATCTCCGGTTCATCCATCCCGCCATAGAGGTGGTTCAGGAACGCTTCCTTGGTGAGGACCATGCCCTTACGGAGCACGAGCAGCTCGAGGATGGAGTATTCCTTACCCGTGAGGTGCACGGGCGCGCTGTTCACCAGCACCTCGCGGCTATCTAGATTCAGCTGCAGGTTGCCCACCCGAAGGGTCGGCTGGCTGTAGCCCTTGCTGCGACGGACGACGGCCTGCATCCGGGCCACCAGCTCCGCCTTGTCGAATGGCTTGGAGATGAAGTCGTCGGCGCCCATGCCGAACCCCTTCACCTTGGCGGCCGGGCGAGACAGGCCGGACAGGATCAAGACGGGGGTTTCCAGACGGGCCAGGCGCATCCGCCGCACCACCTCGTAGCCTTCCATGTCCGGCAGCATGAGGTCGAGCACCACAATGTCGTAGTCGTAGTGCCGCACTAGCTCGAGCGCTTCCTCACCCGTGTCGGTGGTGTCCACGATCAAGCCACTCGACTTCAGCATCAGTGTGATGCCGCGGGCTGCAGTGATATCGTCTTCGACCAGTAGGACACGCATGGGTTGCACTCCCTCATTTCACTTCGGGAAAGTTACCACCCATGCGTGTGCTTAGCTACGGATTTTTCATCTTATGCGTGTATTATTTGTAGATGAGGCAGCCGGTATGCCCTTTCGGGACAATCTGCTTTCAGTATTATCATAATTTGGGACATATTTGAATTAATGAGGCAATCTTCTCTTTATAAGCGGTTACAGCTAATGGCTGCAGGAACCGGATCTCTTAACCCCTCCATCGCACAGGGCCGGGTTACCGCGGTGTCCGGACTTTCCGCCGATGTAGCGGGGATTGGCGGGCTACTCAGCGTCGGCGACCGCCTGGAGCTACAGCGGCGCATCGGCAGCGGCATCACGGCGGAGGTCGTCGGCTTCCGCGGCACCCACGCGCGCGTCATGGCCTACGAGTCGCTGGACGGCGTCGGCCCGGGCAGCCCGGCGCGAACCGTGCTTGGAAACAAGGTCGGCAGCGGCAAGGCCACCCTTGCCCCGAATGCGGGATGGCTCGGCCGCGTCATCGATCCGCTCGGCCGTCCGATGGATGGCCTGGGCGCATTGCCCAAGGGCGATCGCCCGCGCCCGGTCCGCGCGGATCCACCCGCCGCCACGACGCGTGCCCGCCTGGGTGATCGGCTGGACCTGGGGGTGACCGCGCTCAACCTATTCGCCACCTGCCGCGCCGGGCAGCGCCTCGGCCTGTTCGCCGGCTCGGGTGTCGGCAAATCCACCTTGCTGGCCATGCTTGCGCGGAACACGGCGTGCGACGTCGCCGTGCTGGCCCTGGTCGGCGAGCGTGGCCGCGAAGTGCGCGAGTTCCTGGAGGACGATCTGGGGCCGCAGGGCCTGGCCCGCTCCGTCATCGTGACCGCGACCTCCGATACTTCGCCCCTGATGCGGCGGGAGGCTGCCTACGCCGCGATGACGGTGGCCGAGCATTTCCGCGACGAGGGAAAATCGGTGCTGCTCCTGATGGATAGCGTCACCCGGTTTTGCCTCGCCCTGCGCGAGATCGGCCTTTCCGCCGGGGAGCCGCCGGCCACGCGTGGCTATCCCCCCAGCGTTTTCGCCGAACTGCCGCGGCTGCTGGAGCGGGCCGGCCCCGGTCCCGAGATCGACGGCCGGGCCGGGCAGATCACCGCGCTGTTCACCGTCCTGGTCGAGGGCGACGACCATAACGAGCCGGTGGCCGACGCGGTCCGCGGCATCCTAGACGGCCACGTGATCCTGGACCGCCGTATCGGCGAGGCGGGGCGTTACCCGGCGGTCGACGTGCTGCGGTCGCTGTCGCGGACCGTCCCGGGATGCTTGCGTCAAGCGGAGCAAGTGCTGGTTCGGCGGGCGCGCGCACTCCTCGCCACCTATGCGGAAATGGCCGACCTGGTCCGGCTCGGCGCCTACAAGGCCGGGGCCGACCCGGCGGTGGACGAAGCCGTTGCCCTGGCACCGCGGATCGAACGCGCGCTGCACCAGGACCGGGCCGGAAACAGCAGCCTGGACGTCAGTTTTGCAGCGCTGGCTGCCGCCATGGAGATACAGAATGCGTGATCCGCTCGCCACCGTCCTGCGCATACGCCGGATCACCGTCGACGACGCCAGGCGCCAACTGGGCGTCGCACTTCGGGCCGAGGAGGAGGCCAACATGGCGGTACTCGCCGCCGAAGCGGCGATCGGGGCGGAGGGCGAGGCTGCATCTGACCTGATGGCCGGAGACGGTGCGGTCGAGGCCTATGCCAGGTGGCTGCCGGTGGGCCGCGCGCAGGTCACCGCAGCGCAGGCTGCGGCCGATCGCGCGAGTTCGGAGGTGGCGCTAGCGCGGGCGGCGTTGACCGTGGCGCGGGCCGCCGCCGAATCGGCCGATAGCCTGCTTACACGGCGGCGCGACGCAGCCCAAGTGGAGGTGCTGCGACGCGAGCAGATCCAAACCGACGAGGTCGCCGGCCGCGCGAAACCCGAGGGCTGAGCGGGTCAACGCCGCCAGCGCAGGTGGGGCCGCATGATCCCGGCCCGGGCCGTCAGCCGGTCCACCAGGGCCAGCCAGGCCAGTTGCGGCGGTAGCACCAGCAGTACGCAGGCGAGCTTCCAACTCGGCGGCACCAGCAGAAACAAGGCACAGCACAGGCCGCCCCACGCCGCGAACCCCCAATGCACCAGCGTTACCCGAAGCGCCGGAATGCCGCTCTGCTGAGCGAGTTGATACAAATGGGAGCGGTGCGCCTCGGTCAGCCGGTCCCCCGCCATAAAGCGGCGCAGCAGCGTGAACGCGACGTCGAACAGCACGCCGAACAGCAGCATCGGCACCAGGGCGATCGACAATTCGACCGCCTCGAACCGACCGGCCGCGACTGCCAGCACCGCCATCAGGAAGCCGCAGAACTGGCTGCCGACATCGCCCATGAAAATGCGCGCGTTCGGAAAGTTGAACGGGAGGAACCCAACGATGCCCGCCAGCAGGATCAGCGACGCGAAGTAGATGAACGGCGCCCCGAGCCACGCCCCGATGGCGGCCAGCACGGCACACGCGATGGCGGTGACCCCCGACGCGAGGCCGTTCAGCCCGTCGATGAAGTTCATGGCGTTGGTCGCGACCACGATCCACGCCACCGTCACGACTGGGCCGAGCCAGCCGAGGTGCACGGTGCCGAACACCGGTAGCCGCAGGAACGTCAGGCTCAGGCCGCCGCCGACCGCCAGCATGGCCGCCGCCACTTGGGCGAGCAGTTTCACGGCGGCCGGCCAGTATAACACGTCATCCAGCCAGGCGACGGCGGCGATGCCGAACGCCGCAAGCATCACCGCGCGGAAATACGGGTCGGCGATCCGGCTGAAGATGGCGTACTCGTACAGGATCCCCATGCCCACCAGGAACGCGGCGACGATCCCCACCCCGCCGCCCTTCGGTGTGGGCCTGGTATGGCTGCTCCGGCTGCCCGGCGTGTCCATCGCGCCGACCCGGATCATACCCCGGACGGCAGCCGCCGACAGCAACGCCAGACAGGCGCAAAAGCCGAGATGAATGGCGAAGGCGGCAGCGGTCACGGCGGCTCCGGCGGGGTGGGATTGGCTAGGGGGCGATCGCCTGGGCTATAGGGGTGGCGGAATGCCCTCGCAACGCTCCGCCCTGCGCATCCTGACCAACGTGGCGCTCGACGGGGCGCTCGCCGCCGTGGCCGCCGTGGTGGCGCGCTGGATCGCCGACCCGCGCGGCGGGTTGCTGCACCCGCTGTGGTTCCTCGGCGGCGGCGCCATCACGCTGCTGGTGAGCGGCCTGCCGTTCCGCTTGTCCCAGCAATACTGGCGGTTTTCCGGCATCGAGGACCTCGTGGGTGTCGCCGGCGGCAGCGTGTTGAGTGCAGGACTGTTCGCGCTGGTTTGGATCGTCACCGGCTATCCGCTGCCGACGCCGACCTTTCCCATCGTGCATGCCCTGACCCTGGTGGTGTTCCTGGGCGTGCCGCGCGTGTTCTACCGCCTGTCCCGAGGGCGACTCCGCGTCGCCGGCCAGGCCGTCCAGTCGGTGCTGTTGGTGGGGGCAGGCGAGGGGGCCGACAGCTTCCTGCGCGCCCTTGCCACCGAGCGCGAGCCGCAATTGCGCGTCATTGGCCTGCTCTCGCTGGGGCGCCACCAAACGGGGCGCCGCATGCAGGGGCGCCCGATCCTCGGTGGCGTGTCCGAACTGCGCCGCGTGCTGGAGCGGCTGGGCGCCGCCGACCGCCTGCCGGACGCGCTGGTGGTGACGGAGCCGAAGCTCGCCGGGTCACGCATGGGCTACCTGCTGGAGGAGGCACAGCGCCAGGGCATTCCCGTCCGCCAGGCGCCGCGCCCGACGGAACTGCGCGAAGCGGGCAGGATCACGCTGAAGCCGATTGCGATCGAGGACCTGTTGAACCGCCCTCAGGTGCGCCTCGATCGCGACGGCATGGCCCGGCTGGTGCGTGGCCGCCGGGTGCTGGTGACGGGGGCCGGGGGCACGATCGGCTCCGAACTAGCCCGCCAGGTGGCAGCTTTGGCGCCGGCGGAGCTGACTTTGCTGGATAATGGCGAATACTCGCTCTGGCAGATCGACCTCGAACTCGGCGAGAGCTTCGCGTCCGTGCCCCGCCGTGCCGTGATCGCCGACGTGCGGGACGAGGCGCGCCTGCAAGCTGCCTTCGCCGCGGCCCGGCCCGAACTGGTCTTCCACGCCGCGGCGTTGAAACACGTGCCGATGGTGGAGGCGAACCCGGGGGAGGGGCTGCTGACCAACGCCGGCGGCACCCTTGCCGTGGTGGATGCGGCGGCGGCGGTGGGTGCGGCGGCGACGGTGCTGATCTCCACCGACAAAGCGGTGAACCCGAGCAGCCTGATGGGCGCCAGCAAGCGCTTGGCCGAGATGTACTGCCAATCCTTCGACGATGAGGCGCGGGCGCATGGTGGGATGCGCTGCGTCACCGTTCGGTTCGGCAACGTGTTGGGCTCGACCGGCAGCGTGGTGCCGCTGTTCCGCCGCCAATTGGAGCGTGGCGGCCCGCTCACCGTCACTCATCCGGATATGCAGCGCTACTTCATGACGGTGCGGGAGGCAGTCAGCCTGGTGCTGCAGGCCACCGTGGTGGGCGTGGAAGAAGGGGCTCTCCAGGAGGGAGGAATCTTCGTGCTCGATATGGGCAAACCAGTGAAGATCGTTGATCTTGCGCGACAAATGATCCGCCTCGCCGGATTGCGCCCCGACGCTGACGTGCCCATCCACTTCACCGGATTGCGGCCCGGCGAGAAGCTGTTCGAGGAGCTGTTCCACGGCGAGGAGCCCCCCGTGCCGACCGGCTACCCTGGCCTGTTGATGGCCGCGCCCCGCACCGTGGATATCGCGGAGGTCCGCCGGGCCATCGCCGACATCTGCACCGCCTGCCGTGCCGGGGAGCTCGACCCGGCGTTTTCGACGCTCAGCCGCATGGTCCCCGAATTCGAGCACAACACCGGCCGCCCGATCGCCGCCGAACCCGCTAGGAGCCCCGCGTGATCCCTTTCCTCGACCTCAAGGCGCAGCAGGCCCGCATCGAACCGGAGCTCCGGCGCCGGCTGGAGGCGGTGCTCGGCCACTGCCAGTTCATCCTCGGCCCCGAGGTGGCCGAGCTGGAGGGCCGCCTCGCCGGCTACTGTGGCGCCGAGCATTGCGTGAGCGTCAGCTCCGGCACCGATGCGCTGCAGATCGCCATGATGGCGGAGGGCATCGGCCGGGACGACGCGGTGTTCCTGCCCGCCTTCACCTACACGGCCACTGCAGAGGTGCCGCTGGTGCTCGGCGCCACCCCCGTCTTCGTCGACGTGGACCCTGCCACCTTCCAAATCGACCCGGCGCATCTCGCCCATCGCATCACGGAGGTCCGGACCGCGGGTGCGCTCAGCCCCCGCGCGCTGGTCGGCGTGGACCTGTTCGGCCAACCGGCGGACTGGCCTGCGCTGCGGGAGATTTCCGAGCGGGAGGGGCTGTTCACTCTGGACGACTGCGCCCAGAGCTTCGGCGCCAGCCTGGCTGGCCGCAAGCTCGGTCGGGAGGCGGATGCGACGGCCGTCAGCTTCTTCCCCTCCAAGCCGCTGGGCGGCTACGGCGACGGTGGCGCGCTGCTGACCGACTCGGCCGAGCGTGCGGCGCTGTATCGCTCGCTGCGCACCCATGGCGAGGGCACCACGCGCTACGAAGTCATGCGCACCGGCATGAACGGCCGGCTGGATACGCTGCAGGCGGCGGTCTTGCTCGCGAAGCTCGACGTGTTCGAGCAGGAATTGGTCGAACGCAACCGCGTCGCCGCGATCTATGACCGCCGTCTCGGCAACATCCTCGGCATACCGGCGCGGGTGCCGGACTCGCAGAGCGCCTGGGCGGTGTATGCGGTTCTGCTGCCCGATGGGCCCACCCGGGACCGTTTGCAGGCGGCTCTGCGTGCGGACGGGGTGCCAAGTGCGGTGTATTATCCACGCGCCCTGCATCATCAGCCGGCTTACGCAGCGAGCCATGACGGAAGTGCATTACCGGTCTCAGAGGACCTCGCCACCCGGATCATGGCTCTGCCGATCCACCCGGACCTGAGCGATGCGGACGCCGAACGGGTCTGCGATGCCGTCGCAAAGGCGCTGGGTTAGGGAACTGCAGGAAGCCCTGACCGTTTTGCCTGACATGGAAAACAAACCGAAGCAGCCGGACGAACTCCCTGCCGACGGAAGTATCGGCTCCGAGTCGGCCGAGCATGTCGAGCACGGCATCCCGCCAGCTGTTCATGACGACGAGCCGACGGGCCTACCGAATAGCGACCGCCATCATGGTGAGGTTACGCCGACCAAACCCTGAGGCTTGCGCGCGACAGCCTCCGCGTCTAGGTAGCGGCGGCTGGCATGCCGGCGCTGCTGTAGCTCAGTGGTAGAGCACTCCCTTGGTAAGGGAGAGGTCGAGAGTTCAATCCCCTCCAGCAGCACCACCCGTGCTCGGCCCGCGCGTGTCGGCGGGTCAATAGGCCAGCAAGTTATCCCGAAAGAGTTTATGTTCGTAGTGCTTGCGGGCAACGCCGAGCCGTTGCAGTTCCGGGACGAGGCCGTCGGTGATCTCCGTAACGTAGCGCCGGGTCAGCTCACCGTTCATGATGAGGAAGCCGTCGCCACCGACCTCATCGATCACCTCGGACATCTTGGCCGCGACGTCTTGGTAGGTGCCGACCAGGTCGATGTCGGCGATCTGTCGCCCTGACCCGGCGATCTCACGCAGGGTCCGGCCTGCATAGGCGGCGGCAAGGGTGCGATGGCCGTTGGAGTCCAGTTCCGGCAGCGGCTCGTCCAAGTCGTATTTCGAGAAATCGATTCCCGTGAGGCGCGACGACGAGGCCAGATGCCACTCGATGTGCGCCTCCGCATCGGCCTTCTGCGCGTCCCGCCGCAGCTTTGCCACGTCGCGGAACTCATCGACGATCGGGGCGACCAGGAACAAGATCTTAACGCTGTCAGGGTCGCGGCCGAAATCCGCCGCCTGCTTGCGAATGTCCGCCCGAAACAACTTCATCCCAGCCAGGCTGCCGGCCGAGCCGATGATGGTGTCGGCCCAGCGAGCGGCGAAGGTGCGCCCCCGCGGCGAGCCGCCGGCCTGGCAGATCACCGGCCGTCCCTGAGGTGAGCGCGGGGCCGCCAGCGGACCGCGAGTACTGTAGTATTTGCCCTCGAAGTGCACGGGGTGGACTTTTGCGGGATCGGCGAAAATCTCGCGCTCCTGGTCGATGATCATGGCGTCCGGCTCCCACGATTCCCAGAGCCGGGTCACCGCCTCGCAATACTCGTCAGCCATCTCGTAGCGTTCGTCGTGCTTGTACTGGCCCTTGAGACCGTAGTTCTGTGCGCCGCCGTCATTGCTGCCGGTGACCAGGTTCCAGCCGGCCCGGCCTTCGCTGACGTGGTCCAGCGTGTTGGTCAGCCGCGCCAGCAGGAACGGGTGATATTCGAAGGTGGCTAGCGTGGTGACGATACCGAGGTGTTTGGTGGCCGCGATCATGAACGGCGCCAGCACGGCCGGATCCAGCTTGGGGGAGTCGACGGCGAGGCGTAGGTAGGTCTCGTGCGAGTTCTTGTAGGTGTAGGGGATGTTCGAGGAGTCCTCGATCATGATGTAGTCGAAACAGGCGCGTTCCATGGCTCGTGCCAGGTCGACGAACAGGTCCGGCTTCACCCAGTTCTCCGGGCTTGGGCCGCCCCAGGGCAACCGCCAGGCTTTCGGTCCGTAGCCGCGGGAGACGAACCAGGCCAGGTGGAATGGCGTGCGTGTCATCGATGGTCCTTCGGATCGGCGAAGCGATGGCAGCGATTATGCAAGTCCGGTGCCCGTCAGAATGACGCTCATGGTGGCCTCGGCGTTGATGGACGGGAGGATCAGCCGGTTGCGGCGGCGATGGCAGCCCGACGGCGGCGGCGGGTCAGGCGAGCGCGTAGCCGGCCATCGAGTTCGGCCACATAGTGCGCGATGACCACCATGGCGAACAGCATCACGATCGCGGCGGCGAGCGCGGCCGCGCCTTTCGGTACGTGCCGTTGGATCGTGCCCATGACGGCCATCAACGTGGGGTAGTGCAGGGTGTAGAGCGGGTAGGACAGCGCACCCAGGGTAATGAACGCCGTTCCCACCCATTTTGGTCCCGGGTTGCTCGCGGCGCCGCTCAGCACCAAGGCAGGCGATATGATCAGGATGAACGCCACATCGAACACGATCCGGGCGGTCCCGGTGGGCGTGGCATACATCAGCACCGTCAGTGCCAGGGTCGGCACGAGGAAGAACCAACCCGGCAGTTCGAAGGCTGGCAGCCGCCCGTGCAAACGGTAGACGAAAACCCCGAGCGGGAAGCTGAATGCGATCCGGGCCAGGCCAAGCAGTCCGGTCGGCTTGTTCCAGCCGAAGTTAAGCGTGTCCTTGGTAACGAGAGCCGCGACCAGAGCCAGGCCCGAGACGGCCATGATGGCCAGCAGGGATCGCGTGCTACGGAAATAGCGGACGGCGAAGACGATGTTGATGACGAATTCGAGGAACAACGACCAGGCTGGGATGTCCAACGGGAACATGGCGTCCGTCACCGGGGACGGCAGCAGGGCCAGCGCGAACGGCAGGCTGACCAGCGGCTGCTGGTAGTTCCATAGCAGGTCGCTATGGCCGATCAGCGACGACTCGATGGCCAGAGCCACGCCAGACAGCGTTCCCAGCAGGTAGACGGGGTATAGCCGGAGCAGCCTGCTCCGCAGGAAAGCAGTCACGGGCAGGCCATTATCCAGAGGCTTGGCATAGACGTGCGCCACGATGAAGCCGCTGAGCACGAAGAAGAAGTCGACGCCGAGGTAAGCACTCTGCGGCGCCGCATTGCCAAAGAGCACTTCGCCATGCAGCAGAACGACGTAGACCGCACCGATCCCGCGCATGCCTTCAAGAGTCGTATAGCGTCGTGGCTTGTCCATGCCGGTGCTCCGCTGGGCAAGCCAAGTTTACCCAGCGGTGCTTAACGAGGCCCTAATGGCTCCCGCGGCGTCATGATGGCCTTATACGAACCGCCCTAGACGTAGATGCGCCGGCGTAGGGTGCAATCCGCTCGAAGGATTGCACCTTCACGTCGTCACGATCGGCGCGTTTGTCGGTGCAATGCCAAAGCGCATTGCAACCCTACGGGATGAGACGAGGGTCGCGTTTGATGAACTCTGACGATTTTCTGCCGACCCGACTTGATCCGGTCGCGTCTAGCGCGGCAGCTGCTTCACCCAGCGTCCCGCCTGCATGATGCCCGGCATGTGCGCGCCCTGGGCCTCCAACAGTGTCCAATCACGCAGCGGATTACCGGCCACCACCAGCAGATCCGCGTCCGCGCCGGCCTCGATCACGCCCGCCTTGCCGGCCAGGCCGCACAACTCTGCGGCCAGCGTCGTCGCCGAGCGCAGCACGTCCAACGCCGGCAATGCCCGTGCCCGCAGCGCGAACTCGCCCGACTGATGCCGGTGCATCTCGCCCAGCAGGTCGGTGCCGTAGGCCATCGGCAGCCCGGCCTCGTGCATGATCGCCAGCGAGTCCAGCCCGGCCTGCCGCACCGTCTCGATCTTCGCGGTGCTCTCCGGGCGCATGCCCAGGCCGGCGGCTTCCTTCGCCAGGATCTGGTAGGTGATCAGCGTCGGTACCGCGATCGCGCCCAGTTCCGCTGCGCGCTTTGCCGTCGGCAGCGTGATCAGGTTGCAGTGCTCCAGCGAGTGCACGCCGCAATCCAGCGCCCGGCTGATCGCCTCGTCCGTATACAGGTGGGCGGACACGTAGGTGCCGAGGTTCTTCGCCTCCTCCACCGCCGCCAGCAATTCATCGCGGGAGAATTGCAGCATGTGGATCGGGTCGGCAGGAGAGGCGATGCCGCCATTGGCCATCACCTTGATGAAATCGGCCCCGGCCCGGAGTTCTTCCCGGGCTGCGCGGCGCACCTCGTCCACGCCGTCGCACAGCCGGCCCATCGAACCGACCCGGTTGAAGAACGGCCGGTCGTCGGAGCGCGGGCGGCTGTCGCAGTGGCCGCCGGTCTGGCTCAGCGCCTTGCCGGAGATCACCAGGCGCGGCCCGGTGATCAGGCCGAGCGCCTGCGCCTCCTTCAACCCGGCATCCGCGCCGCCCACGTCGCGCACGGTGGTGAAGCCGCGCATCAGCATCGCATGCATGATGTGCCCGCCCCGTATGGCGGCGATACTGTTCAATTGCCCGGCGTTGTCGGCCAGGTTGGCCATGGCGGCGATCACGTGGACATGGGCGTCGATCAGCCCGGGCATCAGCACCTTCCCGGCCAGGTCGATGCGCTCGGCGCCCTCGCTACGGATCGGCCGGTCGGACACTTCGCGGATGGTGCCGCCCTCGACCAGCACCTCCATCCCGTCGCGGGGGCTCTCGTTGCGGGGGTCGAGGACCTGGCCGCCGGTGAACAGGTACTGGGTCATGCTTGCACTCCAAACGGGTCTTCAACGGAGGGGCAGGGCTGGGTGAACCAGCGCGCGCCCGTGTCGGTCATGGTGATGATGTCTTCCAGCCGTACGCCGAACTCGCCGTAGATGCAGATCATCGGCTCGTCGCTGAAACACATGCCGGGGGCAATCGGCGTCATGTTGCCTTTCACCATGAACGACTCCTCGTGCACGTCCATGCCGATGCCGTGCCCGGTGCGGTGGGGCAGGCCGGGAACCTTGTAGCCGGGTCCGAACCCGGCGGCGACGATCACACCGCGGGCGGCCGCATCCACCGCTTCGCAGGGAGCGCCCAGCACGGCGGCGCCGAAGCCGGCCAGTTGGGCGCGCTGCTCAAGTTCCCAGATCTCGCGCTGCCGGGGAGTCGGGTCGCCGTAGACGTAAGTACGAGTGATGTCGGAGCGGTAGCCCTCGATGAAGCACCCGGTGTCCACCAGCACCATGTCGCCGTCCTCCAGCGTTTGCGCGTAGGGCACGCCGTGGGGGTAGGCGGTGGCCTCGCCGAACTGCACCGCGCGGGAGGCAGGTTGGCCGCCCAGCTTCTTGTGCGCGGCGTCCAGGAAGGCCTGCACCTCGGCCGTCCCCATGCCCGGCTTCAGCCCGCGTGCGGTTGCCTTGTGGACCTCCAGCGTGATGTCCATCGCGATCTGCATCAGGGCCACCTCGGCCGGGGATTTCACCATCCGGCAGGCGCCGGTGATGCTGGCGCCGTTGGTGAAGCCGAAGCTGTTGCCGGCCCGGCGCAGCCCGTCCACCGTGAAGAACGGCGCCAGCGGGTCCAGCGCCACGGTGCCGCTCTCATAGCCCTTGCTGCGGACGGTCTCGATCACCAGCGCCGTCGGGTCTTCGTGCTCCTCCCAGCAGCGCACGTCGGCGCCGAAGCGGAGCAGTTCGCGGGTTTTCGGCTCCTCGAAGGTGGGGCTGAGATACGCGATCTCCCCCTCGGCCGGGATGACGGCGCCGTGCAGCCGCTCCGTCAGGTTCAGCGGCACGCCGGTGAAGTAACGCAGGTTGGTGGAGGTATCGAGATACAGCGCGTCGATGCCCTGTTCCCGCATGAGGCGCTGCGCCTTGGCGACCCGGCCCTGATACTCCTCGACCGTGATAGGCTGCACGCCGCTGGTCATGGGGGCCATGCGGTCCAACTCTGCCGCAAAGGTTGAGCCGCCGACGCCGTGCACCATCTGATCACCTCCGCTATGTCCGGGGAAGGCTAGGCGACCTGCCGCCGAGGCGCTACCCAGCCACCACCACCACCCCCGAGGTCGGACCCATGGCCGCGCTGTCCCTGAGCAAAGACAAGATCCGCATCCTGCTGCTGGAAGGGGTCCACGGCAGTGCCGTGTCGCTGCTTCAAGACGCCGGGTATTCGCGGATCGAGCAGGTGAGCAAGGGCCTGGATGGCGCCGCGCTCATCGAGGCGCTGCACGGCGTGCACATCCTCGGCATCCGCTCCCGCAGCCAGCTGACGGAGGCGGTGTTCGCGGCTGCCAACCGCCTGATGGTGGTGGGCTGCTTCAGCGTCGGCACTAACCAGGTGGATCTGGAGGCGGCGCGGGTGCGGGGCATCCCCGTGTTCAACGCGCCGTTCTCCAACACCCGCAGCGTGGCGGAGCTGGTGATCGGCGAGATCGTCATGCTGCTGCGCCGGATCACGCCGCGCTCGGCCGCCGCCCACGCCGGCAAGTGGGACAAATCCGCCAGCGACAGCTTCGAAGTGCGGGGCAAGACGCTGGGCATCGTGGGCTACGGTTCCATCGGCAGCCAGCTTTCCACAATGGCCGAGGCGATGGGCATGCGTGTCGTGTACTACGACGTGATCGACAAGCTGCGGCACGGCAACACCGAGCCGGTGGTGTCGCTCAACGACTTGCTGGCGCAGAGCGACGTGGTCAGCCTGCACGTGCCGGAAACGGCCGAGACGGCGGGCATGATCGGCGCGGCGCAGATCGCGGCAATGAAGCCGGGCGCCTACCTGATCAACAACAGCCGCGGCACCGTCGTGGACCTGGACGCCCTGCGCGCCGGCCTGGTGAGCGGGCATCTGCTGGGCGCGGCGGTGGACGTGTTCCCGGTGGAACCGGCGGGCGCGGCGGAGCCGTTCGTGACGCCGCTGCAGGGCCTGCCGAACGTCATCCTCACGCCGCATATCGGCGGCTCCACGGGCGAGGCGCAGGAGCGGATCGGCGCCGAGGTGGCGCACAAGCTGATCGACTACAGCGACGCCGGGTCGACGCTGGGGGCGGTGAACTTTCCCCAGGTGCAGCTGCCTGGCCGGCCAAAGGCGACGCGCTACATCCACATCCACCGCAACGTCCCCGGCATGCTAGGGCGGGTGAACACCATCTTCTCCTCGCGCGGTTTGAACATCGCCGGCCAGTACCTGCAGACCGACGGCGAGCTGGGCTACGTGGTGGTGGAAACGCAGAGCGACGCCGGGTGCGACGAGTGCCTGACGGAACTGCGCGGGCTGGAGGGCACGATCCGGGCGCGGCTCATCCGCCGGGTCTAACCCTATTCTTCTCCCTCTCCCGTGAAGCACGGGAGAGGGAGAAGCGGCTAAGCCTCTGCGGCGATCCCGTTCAGCATGGCGACCGTTTCGCTCGACAAGCTCAGCTCCGCCGCTGCCAGGTTCTCGCGCAAATGCTGGACCGACGACGTGCCGGGGATCAGCAGAATGTTCGGCGAGCGCTGCAACAGCCAGGCCAGCGCCACCTGCATCGGTGTGGCCCCGAGTTGAGCGGCGACATCGGACAGCACCGTCGACTGCAACGGCGTGAAGCCACCGAGCGGGAAGAACGGCGCATACGCGATCCCCGCCGCCGCCAGTTCGTCGATCATCGCGTCGTCTTCGCGGTGTACCAGGTTGTAGTTATTCTGAACGCAGACGATCTCGGCGATGGCGCGACCTTCGCTAATCTGCGTCCGCGTCACGTTGCTGAGTCCGATGTGGCGCACCAGGCCCTGCTTTTGCAGCCCCGCCAGCACCGTGAGCGGCGCCTCGAGCGAGCCCTCGGCCGGCCCGTGAGTGCCGAACATCAGGCGCAGGTTCACCACATCCAGCGCCGCCACACCCAGATTTCGCAGGTTGTCGTGCACCGCATTGGTCAGCGCCTCGGCCGAGAATGCCGGGTTCCAGGATTTGTCCGGGCCGCGCTTGGCGCCGATCTTGGTGACGATCACCAGGTCCGCAGGATACGGGTGCAGCGCCTCGCGGATCAGCTGGTTGGTGACATGGGGGCCGTAGAAGTCGCTGGTGTCGATGTGGTCGACGCCACTCGCCACTGCCTCCCGAAGCACCGCGATGGCGTTGTCATGGTCCTTCGGCGGCCCGAAAACGCCCGGCCCGGCGAGCTGCATCGCACCGTAGCCCAGGCGCTTCACAGTGCGGTCCCCAAGCTTGAAAACTCCGGCTTTGCTGATGTCCGTCATGCTCTGTCTCCTCTGACGAAGGTCTAGATGGGGTGTGCCAATCCAGCGATAACGGGTAACAATCGGAACAGGCTGTGCGCGGTGGCGAACAATGGCGGCTGACCTCGGCGACCTCACCGCATTCGTCGCCGTCGCCCGTGCGGGCGGCTTCCGCGAGGCGGCCCGGCTGAACGGCGGCAGCGCGTCGGGCTTCAGCGAAGGCGTGACCCGGCTCGAGGCCCGCCTCGGTGTTCGGCTGCTCAACCGAACCACCCGCAGCGTGGCGCCGACCGAGGCGGGGGCGCGCCTGCTGGACCGCCTCGGCCCAGCGCTCGGCGAAGTGGAGGCGGCGCTGGACGTGGTCAACGGCTTCCGCGACCGCCCGGCCGGCACGTTGCGGCTGAACGTGCCGGTCAGCGCGGCGCGCTTGGTGCTGCCGCGCATCGTGCCGCCGTTCCTGGCCGCCTATCCCGACATCCGGCTCGAAGTGATCGCTGAGGACAGCTTCGTCGACATGCTGGCGGCCGGCTGCGACGCCGGCATCCGCTACGGCGAGCGGCTCGAGCAGGACATGATCGCCATCCCCATCGGCCCGCGCGAGCAGCGTTTTGCGACCGCCGCCGCCCGGTCCTATCTCGACCGCCGCGGCCGTCCCGCGCATCCCCGCGACCTGCTCGGCCATGCCTGCCTGCGCGGCCAGTTCGCCAGCGGCGCCATGCTGACCTGGGAGTTCGAGCGGGACGGCGAGGTGGTGAAGCTGGACCCGGCGGGCCCGCTCCTCGTCCGCGTCGGCGCCGCAATCGACCTCGCCGTAGACGCCGCAGTCGCGGGCACCGGGATCATCACGCTGTTCGAGGACTGGCTCCGCCCCTACCTCGACAGCGGCGCGCTGGAGCCCGTGCTGGAGCCCTGGTGGCCCCGCTTCTCAGGGCCGTTCCTCTACTACCCCGGCCGCCGCTACGTCCCAGCCCCGCTACGCGCCTTCATAGACTTCATCACCTCTTCTCCCTCTCCCGTCCTTCACGGGAGAGGGCCGGGGTGAGGGCCGCTTCGCACCAAGGCGTCAACGAGTAACCACCACCCGCGCACCCGCCGAGCTTCCCGTCACACCCAGCTGGTAAAGCATCTCTGCCGACGCCGGCGGCTCGGTGAAACTGCCGGCGGTCGTCGCCCGCAGCCGGGTGCGGAGCGCGTAGGTGCCCGGTGGCAGATCCAGCCATACCGCCACCACCTCGTCATCGCCGTAGGACGCCCAGGACGGCACCAGCGTCGGCCCGGCCGAGGGCTGCGCATCCGCCGTGGCCGTGGCGAGCGCCGGATTCAGCGGCTCCAGGCCGGCGGGGAGCGGCGCGCGCATCGCAACCTGGGCGCGGTCATCCGGGTTCACCAACTCGTCCAACTCCTCGACCACGTCGCCGACGGCGAGGTGGATCGTGCCATCCGGGCCCGCGTCCAGCTTGGTCATCGGCGGCTGCACCGCGCCCTGCGGCGGCGGCACGCGAAACAGGGTGCGGGTGAGGACGAAGCCGTGCTGGTCGGCCAGCGCCTGGGCACCGGGTTGGGTCGGCACGTAGTCGGTCGCATCCAGCGCCACCATCCCCGGGCCGGCTTGCACGTGCACCGGGCCGGGCGTGGTCGTGCTGGCCTGAAACAGCGGATGCGTGCGATCCAGCGTTCCGGCCGGCTTGGCGTCGGGCAGGGTGATCGTGGCGGCGACGGGTAAGGGCGGGGCTTGCCAGGCGGCGGCCAGTGCCTCCAGAGCGGCGGCGGTGGCGTCGCTGCTGCCCCACCCCTGGCCGGTGCCCATGCCGATCAGCGCCGTGCGCACCACAGCGTCACGCGGGTCGGCCGGCGCGGCGGTGGCGGCGGCTTGCGTCACCTGCGCCAGGCTGCGGGCCTCGGAGGGCAGGATGGCCTGCGTCGCCGGGTGGTCGACCAGGCCGGCATAGACCGGCTTGCCGTCGCGGGCCAGCAGGTTGACCCGGCCCCACATCGCATCCAGCACGCCTTGCAACTGGCTGCTGCCGCCGGGCAGGCGGGCCAGCACGGTGGCGACATCGGCTAGCGACCCCGTGCGCAAAAGCGGCGCCGTACGGGCGAGTTCGGTCGCGTATTCGGCGGAGATCTGCCCGCCATCGGCCAGTGCGAGCAGGGCCGTGACGCGTTCGAACAGCTCCTCGCCCCCGATCAGGTGGGGGTAGTCGCTGCGCAAGGCGGCTTGCAACACCTTCGCCATGCGGTCGGCGGTCGGCTTGTCCACCGGTAGCCCGGCGCGCCCGGCTGCGACCAGCACGCGATAGGCCTGCGCAGTCAGCCAGACGGAGCCCTGGGTGTGCGGGAAGAACGCGACCAGCCCGTTATCGTCGGTGGTCAATTTTACGCCCGCGATCGCCGCCGCAACGTCGCCGGCCACGCGGGTGCGTAGCCCGGCGGCGTCCAGCAACGGCGTGAACGGTAGCAGCGCCAACTCGCCGTGCGCGAGGTCCAGACGTTGCGCCGCCCCGTCCACCGCCGGGCGGGTAAGGAAACCGGCGGCGCCGACCAGTCTGACGACCGCCGGGTCGGTGGCGAGCGTGACCTGGCGGCGGTAGCTGGCGGGGCGCGCCGGGTCGGCTAGGGCCGGAATATCCAACCCGCCGCCAGGTCCGGTGGCGAGCAGGTCGCGCCGGTGCACAACAGGACGGTCCGGCTTGATCGGCAAGTCGATCTGCACGGCGTCGCTTGCGTGGTCGGACAGGCGTTGCAGCAAATACCGCACCCGAGCCGTGGTGGTGCCGGCGGCGGGTTCGGGCACGGTCACGGCGAAGTCGGTGCGGGCGGGTCGGGAGCCGTCCCAGGTGACCGGGACCTGCTTGGCGCCGTCGACGGCCAGGTTCTCGACCGAAATGGCGGCTTGGCCGGCGCCGCCGGGTCCCTCCACCACGCGGCCGATCAGCCCGGCGCTGAAGCTGTCGCCCGGCCGCACGAAGCGGGGCAGGGCAGGCTGCGCCACCACGGGCTGCCGAATCCGCATCTGCCCGGAGCCGAAACCGAACCGGTCGGGGCCGCTCACCGCCTCCGCCCGCAGCATGAACACGGTGAGCGTGTCCGGCAGTTTCACGTGGACCTTCGCCGTGCCGTCGGGGCCGAACTTCACCCGCGGTTCGTACAGCGGCACCGGGGTGAAGTTCTTTCGAACAGAAATATTCTCCATGCCGGAATCGCCGTTCTCGTCCCCGCCGGGCGTCTCCTGCAGCGGGATCACGCCGTACGCCATGTTGCGGGTGTCGCGCGCCTGCATGGTGCTGGGGCGGTTCACGATGAAGGCGGGGAGCGGATCGAGCGGCGCCTCCTTGGCCAACGACAGCACGGCCTGGTCTACCATCCACACGGTGGCCTCGCCCGAGACGGGGCGGCCGTGGGCGTCGGCCATGTGCAGCAGCATGTCGAACTCTTGCGCCGGGCGGGCTTCGGCGGGCGCGTCGAAGCTGACGTTCACCCGGTTGTCGGTCGGGTTCACCGTCACCCATTTGGTCGCGGCCAGCGTCGTGGGCTTGCCCTGGTCGAACGGCGCGTTGGGCGCCACCGGCACCGCCAGCCGCCCGCGCATCACCAGGAAATGGACCGCCAGCCGCGGCGTCTGCTGCTTGCGGATCGGTACGGTGTAGCGGCCGAAGCCGTTGGTGATATCGACCCAGTCATAGCGGAAGCGGCCCTCCGGCTCCTCGACGATGGCCAGGGCGCGCGCGGTCTGGAACGGGCTCTGGATCAGCAGCGTCGCGATGTCGCCGGGGTCGTAGCGGTCCTTGTCGGTGGAGACGGTGACCGTCTCGGCCGGCGGACGCTGCCAGGTCACGGGCGTGTCGCCGGCCATGAACAGGTCGACGCGGACGGTCTGGGTGCGGCCGACCTTGTCCGCGGCGGTGATTTCCACGAGGTAGACGCCCGCCTCGTTGACGCCGAAATGCACCGGGATCGGCGCCGGGCCGCTGGTGATCGTGCGGTCCTCGACCGTTTCGTCCAGCACTTGCGTCTGGTATTTGGCCGAACCCTGGGCGAAGTCGCTGGCCTCCAGCACCGAGTTCCACTGGCGGTGGATCAGTTTTACCGACATCGCCAGCCCGGTGATCTCGTGGCCTTCGCCATCCAGCGCCACGATCTCCGGATCGAGCGCGCCGAGATGGTCCACGTAGCGCGGCACCTTTACGCCCAGCACGAACGGGGGCAGGGCGGTCACACGCTGCACGCCGCGCACCTGCATGTCGTCGTCGCCGGTGACGGTGGCCTCCACCAGGTACTGGCGAGGCTGCGCCGTCGGCTCGATCGTCGGGTCCAGCGTCAGCTGCGCCGAGCCACCCGCATCCGTCTTGGCCTCCCGGTTCAGCACGGGGGTGGAGCGGAACGTCGCATCGCCGGAAAATCGGCTGTCCGAGGAGAACAGGAACCCGTCGCGGCCCGGCGGGGTCCACACATACGGTGTCTGCGTCACGCGCCAGGTGATCGGCCGGTCGGATAGCATGCCGCCGGCAAAGAACCGGGCCAGCAGGTCGACCGAGAACGGCGCATCCAGCGGCGTGCGGTCGGGGCCGTGCAGCACCACCTCGAAGGTGGGCAGGCGATACGCTTCTTTCTTGACGGTCAGCGAACCGCAGGGCTGGCCGTCCTTCGGCTGATACTGGATGGAGTAGTCGCCGGTCGCCTCGGTCTTTGCATCGAACTTCACGTGGAAGCCGCCGATTTCGTCCAGCGTGACCGGCAGGTGCCAGGTCTGGTCGCCGGGCGCGGTCACGATCACCTCGCCGGTGCCGCTGCTGTAGGCGAGCGCACCGTGGTCGTAGCGGCGGATCATGCCGGCGATCAGCACCGGCTCCTCCGGGCGGTAGATCGGACGCTCGGTGAACACGTGGCAGAGCGTCTGCGGGGCGGGGCGGCGGTCGCTGACGTCGCTTGTGGTCCAGTCGAGCCAGGGCGTGTCCGGCTTGCTCCAGCGTCCGTCCGCATAGACCTGGGGGCCGCGGCCCGGCTCGATCACCAGCGTGTCGGTGGCCTTGGTGACGACGATGCGCTGGATGGCGGCATCCTGCCCGTCGCGTCCGCGCGCGAGCGGGGCGGGCATGGTCCAACTGCCGTCATCCGCCGTCGTGCCCTGCGCCAATATAACGAAGCGGCCGTCGCGCAGCCCGTCCAGGTGGATCGCGGCACCTGCGACCGGCTGCGCGGTGGCGAGCGAAGTGACCGCGAACCGCACCCGGTCTGCCTCCTCCACGCCCGTCAGCGACAGGTCCGTCACCTGCAGCCGTGCCCATTGGCGGGCGCCGCTATCCACCGCGCGCACGCCCACCAGATAGGTGCCCGGCGCGCGTGGCCCGGCGATCTTGGCCAGGGTTGGGCCGAGGTCCAGCCCGAATTTGGCATCCACCCCGCCGCGATGGATCGGTAGATCCATCAGATCGCTGGCGGCCGGTGATCCGAGGGCGATGACCCGCGCGGCCATCGCGTCGCCGCTGATCGCACGCGGCTGCACGTAATGCAGCGGCTCGTTGCCGGGCAGCGGCGGCGCGCGGTCGTCGCTGGTTGTGAGCCCGGCCTTCGGGAACGGCCAGAAATCACGGCTCAGCGGGTCGATCGCATAAACCCGGACATCGGCCCGGTCGTAGCCATGGCCGCGCAACGGCACATATTGCGGGCCGAGCCGCTCCACGATGCCCTGCGGCACGTCCCAGGCCAGCGCCGGTGACCCGGCGTTGAACGACACCCTGGCATGGACCGCCTCGGCCAACACCCGGCCGCGCGTGTCCTTGATGGCGCCCGGTGCGATCTGCAGATCGTAAACCTGGCCGGACACGAACTTGCCGCCCAGCGTCAGCTCGCCGTTGTCGCCGGTGCCGACGGTGAGGTCGTCCAGCGGCGGGGTGAAGCGCAGCGCGTCGCGGGCATGGACGATGTCCAGTGCGGCGGGCGTCGAGGTGAATTGCAGCACCATCCGTCGCCTCTGGGCCGGGCTGCTGGGATCGGGGTCGCAGACGGTCACGCCGTCCTTCACCGAGTGGTTGTAGCTGTCGCCGCAGTAGCTGTCGGACAGGCGGAACGGGGCGGCAGAGCGCAATTTCAGTGCGAAGATCGGGTCGTCCAGGCCCGGCTCGTCGGATAGGCGTAGCCGCAGCGTCGCCACGCGGCCGTCCGGCACGGGCTGGTGCAGCACCACCAGCACCGTCTGCGCGTCGCTGCGGGCGGTGCGCTCGGCGGTACGCAGGTCGAAATCGTCGGAGCGCAGCGTCTCGGTGGCGCCGGTCACGCCGGGCTGCGGGCCGATCTCGATGGTGATGAGCCGGGCGAGTGCGGCTAGGTCCACCGGTTGCGGGAACTGCAGCGCCACCGTGTCCAGGTCCGCGGTGCCGTTGCCGCTATCATCGGCGGCGGGGCCGGTCGCGGAGGGCACGGGCAGCAGCGGCACCAGCGTGGTCGCCGCGCTGCCGAGGGTCACCGTCTCGCGGCGCAGCGGCTGCCAAGGTTCCGTTGGGCGGAACTGCAGCGTGGTGGGAGTGAGCCAGGTCCAGGCGCCATCCTTGGCCGGCGAGAGGGTGGCAAAGCGCTCTGGATGGTCCTCCGGGCCGCCCGCGGCGGGGCCGGTGGCGGTTGGGAACAGCAGCGTCACCGGGTCCCAGCTGCGGAGGAAATGGTCGGGCACGACGCGCGCGCCATCGGCCCGTTGCAGGTGGTCGAGCTGTGGCGGCACCTGGGCCAGGGCAAGCCCGGGGAGCAACGCCAGGGCAGCGAGCAGCGCTACCGTCATGCCAGGGTTGATCCTGGTCAACACGGCGTCCCGCAAATGATGGCCCGCCCGTGTTGCACCCGACGGTGCCAAGCCCTCGTCCGACGTCACCAGCCCAACCCCGTGGATACCAAGGTCAAGCCTTGGCATGACGGTGGGTTTGCCTCGCGTGCGGTAACCACACAAACCGGACAGCAATGCCATCATGGTGCCTTCTGCGGCTTCATGCCGACCAATTCGAGGTAGCCCTGCACCACGTCCGGCGGCGGTCCGTTGCCGCGCGGGGTGACGCCGACGAGGGCGGGCCGGAGCAGGGTGGGGGGCGCAGACGGCGGCACGCGCGCCTCCAGCACGTAATCGCCGGCGGCGAGATGTAGCAATTGTGCGACGCCTTCACCAACGATGGCGCCGTGCGCATCGAGCAGCCTCGCCTGCGCCTGGTCGGGCTCGGCGCGCAGGCCGACGCCGATCGTGCCGGCGCGGGGCAGGGTGAAGCTGAACGCCGCCGTGCCGCCCGGCGCCACTGCCACGCTGTCGCCCAGGCCCTCGCCGATCGGCACCAGCTTCTCCGCCCAGACCGAAACCGTGCCGCCCATCGGCCCGTCATCCGCCGAGACCAGCCGTAGCGTCACCGGCCCCGCGGCCACAGCGCAGTGCAGTTCCGCCCCGGCCGCGAACAAGGCCGGCGCATCGGTCCGCCCGGCCTGCTGCAACCCGGCGAACACCGGCACGGTGGTGCTGATATGCAGCAGCATCGGCGTGGCCGCATCGAACCGCAGCGTGGCGGCAGGGTCGGGCAGCGCCATTCGGGCCGGCAGCGAAACCGTCTGCGCCGCAGGCTCGGGCCACGCCGACACGCCTGGCGCCTCCAGCCAGAGTGCCACCGCGCCGGCCCCGTGCTGGACGACCGCGCGACCTGGGCCGGACACAGCGGTGCCGTTGCTGATCGCGGCATTGGTTACGGCGGTGACGGTGGCATCGCCTGCCGTCATCAGGCGGCTGCCCGCCGGGGCATCGAATGCCACGGCGAACGACCCGGCCGAGCCGTAGAACCGCTTCAGCACCGTACCCGGCCGAAGAGTGGATGCAGCCGGAGCCGGTTGCGTGGTGATCCGTGCCGGGGCCGCGACGGCGGCGGTGTTGACCAGCAATAGCTCCGTCCAGGCGCCGTCCAGCGTACGGCTGACCGCGCTGCCGCCGGTCCACACCGCCACCGGCGCCGCGTCGTGCCAGCCCGCGAACGCTGCGATCCCGGGGGCTAGGGCCAACTCCACACGCTTGTCGCCTTGCGGCAGGATCAGCGGCAAGGCGGACCCGGGAGGCACCTCCGTCTGCAGTGCCGCGGCCACGGTCTGAGCCGGCAGCCGCCGCGGTGTGTCGCGTGTGACGCGCAACCGCATGGGCTCGCTGCCGTGGATCTCGACCGGCGCCGTCGCGAGTGCGACCGCGCTTCCGTCGGCGATGCCGGACGCGATCCCCAGATCGGGCTGGCCCATTCCGGTGGAGACGCGCCACATCGCCCCATCCTGCGCCGGCAGCCGCGCGCCGAGGCCGGCGGGGAGTTGCAGCACGATGTCCGCACCCGGCGGGAACGCGACGGCGCTGACGGTGACGGCCCCGGGGCGCGGGGCCAGCAGCCAAACGTCCTTGCCGTCCGCCACCAGGTTGCCAGCGTCCGGTTGCAGCGCGTGGCCCGGCCAACCCCCGGCGAGCAGTCCAGTCACCTGCCCCGCCACCGCCACGATGCCTGCCTCGGGCAGAGCCGCCCGCCCGACGGCGACCGGCATCCCGTCCACCGCAGCGAGTGTGACCTGGTCGGATTGCGGCGCGGCATTCAGGGCGCGCGCCACGAGGTGGATGGGCTCGGGACCGCCGTCGATCGTCCAGCTCTCCAGCCGCCAATCGTCCGCGGCGGCATCGGCAGGGGCGGCAACCACCGGGCCGGTTCCCGTGCCGATCGCCACCGTGCGCCACCCGCCGGCATCGGCCCGCTCCAAGGCCAGAACCACGGGAGCCGTGGATCCGGCCGCCGCCACGACCAGGCTGCCCGCATCGGGCCGGGGCAGCGTGAGCACGTGGACGCCGGTGCCCTGCAGCACCGCCGAGTCGGATGGGGCCGGTTTGGGCGGCAACTCGGCGGGGAGAGCCAGTGACACATCCACGGTCGGGGCGGCCGCGTCGCTACCATCGTTGGCGGCCGGCGGCGTGTCGTCGTTCGCGGGTGGCTTGGCGCCTTGGGTCGCGGCGGTCTGTGCTGCCCCGTCATCGGTCGCATCGTCACTGTCGTCCGCATCCGGCGCCGAGGGGCTGGAAGGCGCGGACACATCCGGCGGCGCCGCCGATTGCAGGTCCAACACGTAGCGTCCTGCCGGCAGGCGGCGGGATGCGGCGATGTTCCAGTCGTCGGCCCGGCTGTTATAGCGGGCGACGGCCGCGCCGCCCTCCTGCCGCAGCACCGCCTTGACCGGGACCGTGCCCCAACTCGTCAGGCTCACCACCCGGCTATCGGCCAGGCTGAACGGCAGGCTGACCGGAAGGGTGACACTGCGGGGCGCACCAGGCTGCAGATCGGGGCTGCTGAGCGCCACCGTGTAGCCGAGTCGGTCGTTGCGCCCGAGGCTGCTGGCGAGCAACCGGTAGTCGCCAGCCTCCAGCGTACCGGTCCAGCTCCCGGCCACCCGGGCCACGGTCGCGCCGGCACGGTGCAGGTCGCCCACCATGCCGTTTGCGAGTTTCAATGTGACCTCGGCTGGCCCGGGCAGGCTGAAGGTCCAGACGTCCGGTGCACGGGGCTGGTCGCGACTGTCCGGCTCCCGCCAGGTTGCGGTTTGCGGCGCCTCGAACGGCAGCGGATGCGGCCCGTGCCCGGTGATCTCGGCGGGCTTGGTGACTGCGGTCAGCCGAGCCACGACCTGCCGGCCAACGGCATCCGGCGCGACGACGAGGCGGTACTGGCCCGGGCGCAACGCGGTTTCCAGCGCGTCCAGCGGTCCCGGTGTGACTACCGGCCAGCCCTCGGCATCCTCCAGCCGCCCGGTCCAGGGCGTGCCGAGCGACAGCACGTCGAAATGGTAGCGTCCTTCCGCCGTGATGCTGACCGGGAACGACGCGCCGCTGCCGCCGGGTAGGCTGGCCCGCACACTGCCGCCGGGCACCAGCGTGCCGCCGGCGAGCAGCGGCGCGGGGCGGGCGAGCAGGCCGAGATGGCCGGCCGAGTCCACCGCTCGCACATCCACCCGGTAGCGACCGGCGCGCAAGGCAGATTGGATCAGCATGTTCTGACCGACGCCGTTGCCGTCCGCCGTTGCCAGTTGCGGGATGAACGGCGTCGCCAGCCGGCCGGCGGTGTGCAGCCGGCCCGTCGTCTCCACCCGGAACAGCCCGCCCTGGGGCACCGTCAGCGCGAAACCACGCTCCTCGCCACGTGCCAGGTCCAGAGTGCTGGGCGTCCCCGCCGTGACCGAAGCGACCTGGCCTGGTGGTGCCGGGTCGGGGATGGCGGCCGGTGCCGCGGGGGTGCGGTGCCAGGCGAGCGCCACCGTGCGCGGGTGGTCCGACACGGGTGTGACCACGGTCGTGCGGCCAGGTTGGGCATTGTCGGTCTGCCCCGCGTCGATCGGCCCCACGCCCAGTTCCGTTACGCTCAACGTGCCGCCCGGCGCGAGCAGCACCGGCACAGACAGCGTGTTGCCGGCGGCGATCGTCGCCAGCAACGGACCTTCGGCCAGCGCGACCGGGGCGGCGCGCACCACCAGCCCGGTTGTGGTATCAGGCCCTTCGCCGCTGTCGAGCCGCAGCTGCTGGCCCGGCGCCACGGTTTGCAGCCCGAGCGGGATGACCGGGTCCGCCGGAAGCGGTGCCGCCAGCGGTGGGGGCTTGGCGCCAGGTGGGCCCACACTGGCCTCGATGCTGCCGATGGCGCCGGGCTTAGGCTCCAGGCTGAGCACGATGTAGCCGGGGGGCAGGGTGGCGCGGCTGTTGGTGCCATGGCGAATGTCGACGCCAGTGCTGCTGAACGCGACATCGCCGCCGGAGGGCGTTTGGAACAGCAGGGTGCTGGGGCCGCGCAGGTTGAAGCGGGCGTGCCAGGGTGGGCCGGCGCCGATCACCGGCGCGGTGCTGGCGACGATGCGCGGCGGCTTGTCCGGCCCTTCCGTACGCTGCAGCAGCAGGGTCGGCGGCAGCTCGTCCGCCCCCATGCCGGTGGTGGTGGCCGACACCCACCACGTCCCCGCCTGCGTCCAGACACGCCGGGTCGCGCTGTCCAGCGCGTGGATCGTGAAAGCCTGCCCGGCGGCGGCGCGGAGTTCGGCCACCGGCTGCCGGCCCTGCGGACCGATCAGCGTGACGGAGGGCTCCCGGCTGGTCTTGTCGATCGCCGCCGCCGCATCCCCGACCCGCAATTCCGCCACGGCCGGCGCGGGCAGGTCGAGCCGTAGCATGCGAGCGGAGGCGGGCAGGGTGAACACCTCGCTGCCGAACGGGCCCACGGTGCCGCCGGCCCACCCCTCGGCCAACGCGTTGCTGGCGCCGGCGCGGAGGTGGAACGGCTGGGCGGCGTCGTTATCGGTCCAGGACAGCGCCGGCCCGCCATAGGCCACGGCGAGATAGGTGCCAGGCTCGACCCTTCCCACGATCCGCAAGTCGGTCAACGGGTGGCCCGAGGCGGGGGTGACGGTCTGCGATGCCGGGTCGAGCGCGGTCAGCTCCCGGCCGTCGCGCCAGAGCCGCAGGTCGGCCAGTGAGCGGCCGGCCGCCTCGATCCGCACATTGTCACCGCCGCCGGGGGGAACCAGCAGCCAGTAGGCGCGCTGCTCGCCGTCCCGCAACGTGGCGTCGAGCGGGTGTGCGGCTTGGGGCAGGGCGGCGGGCGGTGCGGCGTCGTGGAACGGGGTGACCGTGAGGCCAATGGCGCCGGTTGCCCCGGGGGCGGCGAATGTTCGTAGCTTGTAGGTGCCCACATCCAGCAGCCGGTCCAGCCGGCCGTCCTGCGACCCAGCGGCGCCGGCGATCTCCGACGGCCCGGTCAGCATGTCCACCAACTGCATCGCCGCTCCGGCGGGGCTGTGCGCCGCGATGGTGAACCGGCCCGGCGAGGTCACGTGCAACAGCGTGTCCGCTTCGGCCGCGGCGGGCAGGCTGGGGGAATCAAGGGTCGCGGCCGGTGCCGGCTGGTCGAAGCTGGCGGCCGGGATCGCCGGGTCGGGCGCTGCGGCGGCGGACTGCGCGGGCGCGGCGGCAGGTGTCGGGGGCGGGGCGAGGGCGGCCAGCCGCGCGGTGAGTTGGCCCGACAGGCATCGCTCGATCGCGGCTGCTGGTACGTTGCAGGTGGCATCCCGTGCCCGAAGCCAGGCTAGCAGGTCCGTCCGCATGACATCCCGCCGCTCGGGCTGCCGGGCCAGCGCACCGGCGTAGGCGACGGCGACCTGGTGGTCCAGCGCGATCAGGCTGGGGGATGCGCAGATCGCTTTCTCCGTCGGCGAGCGGGCACGGCTGCAATCGATTCCCTGAGCCCACCCAACACCCGGCCGCAGCGCCAGTAAAGCAAGCAGGACCGCCACCCCCAGCCCAGCCCGCATAATGTCTCCCCTGTGTGAACATGATGGCATGCGCCGCGGGCCGGGCAAAGGGTGGCACCGTGGTGTTTGCGTGACGCGGGCGCGGGACGGCTGACGCTTGGTCCAGTCAGGCATGGACCGATTATCGCCCCCCTTCCTGCAATCGATGGGGGTCGCGGCTTAGCGGCTCAAGCCGTTCACGCTATAGAACGCGGCGAGCGCGGGTGTAGAGTCGAGCCGCACCTTCGGCAAACGGATATCGCCGAACAGCTGCTCATAGCGACGGCGGTTCGCTCTGGTGGCTACGGCAATGTGGTGGATGACATCCCATTTCACGCTGTCGCGACCGCCCTCAAGTGCCCCTCGACGATCACGCTCGAACCAGCAGCGCCGGACATAGCGGTAAAGGCTCACCACGGTGGGAACATCAAGCAAGACGAACCCGGTAGCGCGCTGCAGCCTTTTAGCAAGAAGCCGCGAGTAATTGCCATCAATGACCCAGCGCGGCCCCATGATCACCGCGTCATGAAGGCCGCCAAACTCGTCTGCCGGCCGGGCAACCCAATCGGTATGCGGCAGGTGGTGAAGCTGATCGAGGTGGATCGGCACTAGGCTGCGTGCCCGCGAGATCGCTTCCGCCAGCGTGGACTTGCCGCTGTTGGACGGTCCCATGATGCAGATGCGCGTGCCAAGCTCGTCCAGCGTCATGACGTGGATTCTAGCTCGGCCAGCGAGCTTCCCGCAAAGGATGTGAAGCGGAAAGCGCCCGGGTCCCGGATAGTCGCCTGCCCCGCGCCTGACTTATGGCCGCTTTCCGACTCAACTCCGTCATAACAACACAGTGCGGGCAGGCCCGAACGCGAACGCGCATCGTGGTACGGCAATCGAGATCTCGCAGCGACTGAACCGGGGCGGGTAACCTGCCCGGTTCAGAAGCGAGTCAGAGCAAGTACCTACCAGGGCTGACCCTTGCCGAACGACCAGTCCTCCTTAGCAACAAACACCATATTGATCATGATGTCGTCGGGACGAATACCGAGCTTTTTGTTCAACTCGTCCGCGACCTGCCGGTAGAAAGCGAACTTCAGGTCCTTTGTATTCCCGACAGTACTGGTCACCTGGATCAGGATGAAATCCGGCGACCGATCCATGTCGAGAAAAGTGCGGTCGTAGATCAGGTTCTCGGGCTCGTGCTCGTTGACGACGATGAAGCGGTCGCCATCGGGAGCCTTCAGCACACCAACAATCCCTTCATACACCACGTCGGCGACGGTGGCGCGATAGGCGGCGGACTTTCCCTTGTTCAGGTCGATGCGTGCAAACGGCATGATACTCTCCCTTGTTGAATGAGGTGTCTGGTCCTAGGCCCGATTGTCCAACTCAGGCACACCGCTGCTGCGGTCGGCATAAGCGGCCTGGAAGGTCGGGCGGCGCTGCCAGCGCTGCCAAAACGCATCGATATGCTCGAAGCGCTCATCAAGCGGGGTCGCGTTGACCGGGAACTTGGAGAAGGCGATTGCCGTCGCCATGGTGATGTCGGAGAAGGTCGGCGCCTTCCCGCCAAGCAGCCACTCGCGGCCGTCCGCCAGATGACGGTCGATCAGACCAGCATGCGTCAGAGCCACCTTACGCGAATGCTCGCCCCAGGCTGGATTGCTGGTCAATTCCAACTTCGGCCCCAGGCCTTGGTGCAGCACATGGAATGCGGTCACGATGGGATAGAGGATGTGGACCCAAACCCGGTTGTCCCACATTTGGTCAAGGCCGCGCTCGAGAGGCGTCGAACCCATGATCTTCCGGCCGTCGAAGGTATCGTCCAGATAACGGGCGATGGCGGACGTCTCGCTGAGGTAGGAGCCATCGGCGAGCGTCAACGTCGGGGTTTCACCCCAGGAATTCATCTTGAGATGCCGCCATCCGCGCTGCTCGCCGATCGGTGTCATATCGTAGACCACCTCTTCGAAACGCTCGCTGATGCCCTTCTCGTGCATGAAAAGGCGAAGTCTCTGCGGGTTCGGGAAGGCTGACGGAGAGGTAAACAGACGCGACTTCTGTGCAGGAGCGGTGTTCAGCACTTCGGGCAGAATGTTCATGGTGGGTTCCTTGCCGACCAAGTGGTTGGTAGATGCACCCTGAAGCTTCCCTTTTGAGCTGTCAACCTCTATCAATCACTTGATCGAGTTTTTGGAATGGGAGCGGTATGAACACCAGTTCAAAAGAGGAGGCCATTCTCGCGGCCGCGCGGCGAACAGCAATGGCGCATGGCTACGCAGGCCTGAATTTCCGTGATCTCGCTACCGAGGTGGGGATCAAAGCGCCCACCATCTACCACTATTTCCCCACCAAGACGGCTCTTGGGGAGGCCGTTGCAAAGCGATATTGGGAAGATATCGTAGTCGCTCTTGATGAGATTTCGGCAGCGTCTCCTGATCCGATCTCAGCCCTTCGACGCTACCCGGAAATCTTCCGAAACTCGCTTTCCAGCGATAACCGCATGTGCCTTGCCAGCTTTATGACAGCTGAATATGACGACCTTCCCGAGCCAGTGAAAAAGCAGGTTCAGGCCTTTGCCGACGTCAATGTGGCCTGGCTTGCAAAGCTTCTGACCACCGCCGCTATCGTCGAAGCGAAGGATAGCCAAGCGCGAGCCCGGGCGATCTATTCCGCCGTTGCTGGCGCTCAGCTCGTTGCGCGGGGACGGTCGGACATATCGCTATTCGATACGATGATCGAGAACTATCGGTCGGTGGGACTTCTGCCAGCTTGACCGCGAACTGGCCATAAACGCGATCCATCCCGGCATTCGCACTGGTGGTGCGGCGGCACCACTCCGTCTGGATTTGCTCAGAAAATGCCCGCTGACCACGTGGCCGCAGACGGTCTCCCCATCACCGCTTCCGCTTCAGTGGCAGGTTGGTCCGGTAGATGACCCGTTTCAACGCGAACGCCGACCGCACCCCGCGCACCCCTGGCAAACGCGTGAGCCGGGTGCGTAGGAACTCCTCGTATGCGCCCAAATCCGCCGCAACCACGCGCAACAGGTAATCGCTCTCCCCCGTCATCAGCATGCACTCCATCACCTCGGGCAGATCCGCGACCGCGGCCTCGAACGCCTCCAGCAACTCCTGGGTCTGGCCCGCCAGTTGCACCGACACCATCACGTTCACCGGCAGTCCGACCCGGTCCTGATCCAGCAGCGCCACGTAGCCGGTGATCACCCCGCCCTCCTCCAGCAGCTTCTGGCGGCGATGACAGGGGGAGGGAGATAGGCCGGCGGCGTCGCTCAGTTCGAGGGTCGTGGCGCGGCCATCGCGTTGAAGGTGATCCAGGATGGATAGGTCGATCCGGTCCAGTCTCACGGGCAAACCTCCCATATTGCAATGCACCATTAGCAGGATCTGCTAATTACCGCCGATTGCAGGCTGCATTACGACAGCATTCACCTCCTAATTCTAGGCTAGGCTTTTCCCATATCGGCTGTGGAGAAACGCTAATGGACATTGGTCTCGCGAGCGCCCCCATCACGCTCGAAAGCCGCTATGCCGAGCTGGATCAGCCGGTATTGCTCACCGGAATCCAGGCGCTCGTCAGGGTGCTGCTGGAACAAGCGCGCCTGGATCGCGCCGCCGGGTTGAACACGGGGGGGCTGGTGTCCGGCTATCGCGGCTCGCCGCTTGGCGGGCTGGACCAGGAGCTATGGCGCCGGGCCAAGCTGCTGGAAGCGGCCGGAATCCACTTCAAACCCGGCCTGAACGAAGACCTGGCAGTCACCATGCTGTCCGGCGCACAGCAGTTGGATTTCTACCCCGGCTCGCAGGTGGATGGCGTGTTCGGCATGTGGTACGGCAAGGGTCCGGGCGTGGACCGCTCCGCCGACGCGTTGCGGGTCGCGAACGCCTTCGGCAGCCACCGGCACGGCGGCGTGCTGGCCATCGCCGGGGACGACCACGGCGCCCACTCCTCCACCTTCCCGCACCAGACCGACCAGATCTTCGAGGCGGTGATGATGCCGGTGCTGCAGCCGGCCGACGCGGCGGAGATCATCGAATACGGCCTGGCCGGCATCGCCCTGTCGCGGTTCTGCGGCCTGTGGGTCGCCATGAAGACCATTGCGGAGACGGCGGAGCAGGCCGCAACCGTGCTCGTCCCCTCGGTGCGCCGCTACGTGACGCCCGACCTCGTCATTCCGCCGTACGGCTTCAACATCGACCCCACCCTGAAATGGCCCGCAGAGCGCTTCGTCATCGAAGGCCGGATGCTGGACGAGCGACTGCCCGCGGCTCGCGCCTGGTGGCGCGCCAACGGCATCGACCGGGTGACGCAGGGCACCGCCGCTGCCCCGGTCGGCATCGTCACGGTCGGCAAGGCGCATCTCGACGTGCTGCACGCGCTCGAGACGATGGGACTGTCGGAACACCCCGGGCTCGCGATCTACAAGGTCGGCATGACATGGCCGCTCGAGACCGAGGGGTTGCGCGCGTTCGCAAGCGGCCGGCGTTTGCTGGTCGTGGTGGAGGAGAAGCGCTCCTTCGTCGAAGCGCAGATCCGGGCCTCGCTCTACAACCTGCCCGCCGATGCGCGCCCCGCGGTGGTCGGCAAGACCGGGCTGGATGACGGGCCGCTGATTCCTGCGGTGATGGAGACGTCGCCCGAGTTGGTCGCTCGCGCCTTGGCCCGCGTGCTGCCGCCGTTCGGCATCGAGGCGGTGGCGCCCGCAGCCCCCGACGCGCCGGAGCGTCCGGATGGCCTGCTCGCCCGCGCGCCGACGTTCTGCGCCGGCTGCCCACACAGCACGTCGACCCGGCTGCCGGATGGATCGTTCGCGATGGCGGGGATCGGCTGCCATGTGATGGCGATGCAGAACACGCCGGGGACGGGGCCGTTCAGCGTCATGGGCGGGGAGGGCGTGGCCTGGACCGGCCTGTCCCCGTTCACCAGCCTCAAGCACGTGTTCGCCAACATGGGCGACGGCACGTATCAGCACTCCGGCCTGCTGGCGATCCGCCAATCGGTCGCGGCGGGGACGCGGATCACTTACAAGGTGCTCTACAACGATGCGGTCGCGATGACCGGCGGGCAGCCGGCCGAGGGCGGCCCCACCGTGATCGACATCGCCCGCCAGATTGCCGCCGAGAACGTCGGCCGCATCTATGTCGTCGCCGACGATCCGGCGCGCCTGCCCGATGCGAGCGAGCTGCCGCCGGGCGTGCTCCGCTATGGCCGCGAGAGGCTGCCGCAGGTGCAGGCGGAGTGCGTGGCGTTCGAGGGTGTGTCGGCCATCATCTACGACCAGGTCTGCGCCACCGAGAAGCGCCGCCGCCGCAAGCGGGGCAAGATGGCCGCCGCCGACGTCAAGGTCACCATCAACAAGCGGGTTTGCGAGAATTGCGGCGACTGCACCGAGCAATCGCACTGCATCGCGATCGAGCCGGTCGACACCGAGTATGGCCGCAAGCGCCGCATTTCGCCCACGAGCTGCAACACCGACCTGTCGTGTCTGAAGGGCTTCTGCCCGTCCTTCGTGACCTCGGCGACCGATGCGCCCAAGCATGACGATGCCGAGGCCTGGAAGGCGCGCGAGGGCGAACTGGCTGCCAATCTGCCGGACCCGGTGCTGCCCGACCTGGCGACCCCGTGGCGCGGCCTGTTCGCCGGCATCGGCGGCGGCGGCATCGTGACCGCGGGCGCAGTGGTGGCGATGGCGGCCAGCATCGAGGGCAAACAGGTCAGCACGCTCGATTTCACCGGCTTGGCGCAGAAGAACGGCGCGGTCGTCTCCCACGTCCAGATCGCCAACGAGAAGCTGGACGTCGTCCGCATCCCGACCGGCGAGGCCGACGTGATGATTGCGGCCGACCTGGCGGTAGGCGCGCAGAAAGGCGTGCTGGAGCGGATGCGCCGGGGCGGCGCCGTGCTGGGCAACCTCGATCTGCAGGCCAATACCGGGTTCCTGTCGGATCGGGACCTCGTCATCGATGCCGGGTTGCATCGCCGGGTCATCGACCGCGCGGTGGGCGGCAATGCCAGCGTGTATCTGCGGGCGACGGCGTTGTCCGAGAAGCTGTTCGGCCAGTCGCAGGCGCTGAACACGCTGATGACGGGGCTGGCCTGGCAGGCCGGGTTGATCCCGGTGGGCCAGGAGGCGCTGCTGCGCGCCATCGAACTGAACGGCACCGCCGTGGCGCTGAACCGCCGCGCGTTCACGTGGGGCCGCATCCTGCAATCCCGCCCCGAACTCGCCGACGCCGTGCTCGCCGGCGAAGAGGTGCCACCCACCACGCTCGAGGGTCTGGTCGCGGCGCGGGCGGCTGAACTGGTGCGCTACCAGGGCAAGCGCCTCGCCCGGCGGTACCGCGGCCTGGTGGATCGGGCGTCTGCCCGGGAAGCCGCGGTGTTGGGCCAGCCTGGCCGGTTCGCCCGTGCGGTGGCGGAGGGGCTGTTCCGGGCCATGGCCTACAAGGACGAATACGAGGTCGCCCGGCTGCACGCCGCGGCCGAGTATGGTGAGCGCCCGGTGTTCCACATGGCGCCGCCGCTCATCTCCGGCGTCGATCCGGCGACGGGCCGCCGCAACAAGATCGCCATTCCCGGCCGGTTTGCCCTGCCGCTGTTCCGGGTTCTGCGTCACGGCAAGATCCTGCGCGGCACCCCGCTCGATCCATTCGGCTGGCAGGCGGATCGGCGGGCCGAACGTGCCTTGATCGGCGAGACCGAGCGCAGCATCCAGGCCGCCATCGAGTCGCTACGGCCCGAAACGCTGGACACCGCGGTGGCGCTGGCGGACATTCCGAACCACATCCGCGGCTACGGCCCGGTCAAGGAGAAGGCGATGCGCGACGCCGGCCCGCAACGTGCGGCCCTGCTCGACGCATTGAATGCGCGGCCGCTGGCCGTCGCGGCAGAATAAGGAGGCTGGCTTGAGCATCTGCATCGTTGGCTCCGCACGCACGCCGATCGGCGGATTGCTGGGCGAATTGGCGCCACTGACCGCACCGAAACTGGGCTCGGCCGCGATCGCCGCGGCCCTGCAGCGCGCCGGGGTGGCGGCGGATGGCGTGGCCGGCGTGGTGATGGGCAACGTGCTGCCCGCCGGGCTCGGCCAGGCACCGGCGCGTCAGGCGTCGGTCGGGGCCGGCATTCCCGTCTCGGCGCCGGCCGTGACGGTGAACAAGATGTGTGGCTCCGGCATGCAGGCGCTAATCCAGTGCCACGATCAGTTGGCCGCCGGTGGGTCCGGCGTCTTGGTGGCGGGCGGCATGGAGAGCATGAGCAACGCCCCGTTCCTGCTGCCTAGGCTGCGGGGTGGCGTGAAATACGGCCACAGCCAGGTCATCGACCACATGGCGCTGGACGGGCTGGAGGACGCGTTCGAGCCTGGGCGCGCCATGGGCACGTATGCCGACGTCACCGCCCGCGAACTCGGGTTCACCCGCGGCGACCAGGACGCCTTTGCGGAGCGGTCGTTGCGGCTGGCCCAGGAGGCGGGCAGCAATGCGGCGCTGCGCGACGAGATCGCGGACCTGCTGGTGCCGGGCCGCAAGGGCGACATCACGATCACGGCGGACGAGCAGCCGCGCAAGGCGGACGCGTCCAAGATCGCCGGGTTGCGGCCTGCGTTCGGCAAGGACGGCACGGTCACCGCGGCGAATGCGTCCTCCATCAGCGACGGCGCGGCGGCGCTGGTGGTGGCACACCTGTCGGAGGCCGAGGATCGCGGGCTGACCCCGATCGCCCGCATCGTGGCGCACGCGACTCATGCGCAGGAGCCGGGCTGGTTCACCACCGCGCCCGCGCCCGCGATCCGCAAGGTGCTGGCGAAGGCCGGCTGGACGACCGACGACGTGGATCTGTTCGAGATCAACGAGGCGTTCGCGGTGGTGGTGCTGGCGACGCAGCGCGAACTCGGCTTGCCGCTGGAGAAGATCAATGTCCGGGGCGGCGCCTGCGCGGTGGGCCATCCGATCGGTGCGAGTGGGGCCCGGATCGTGGTGACGCTGCTCGCGGCGATGCGCCAACGTGGGGTCCGGCGCGGTGTGGCGGCGATTTGCATCGGTGGCGGCGAAGCGACGGCGGTTGCAGTGGAGTTGCTGCACTAGGCTGAGAAAGCCCCCTCCTCTTGAGGGAGGGGGAGAAGCGAAGGGGACGTCAATGCTGGAACAGACTGATCCGAACGATCTCATCGTCGAAACTGCTCGCCGATTTGCGCAGGAGCGGCTGGCGCCCACCGCCGCCGCGCGCGAGAAGGCCGGGCGGATCGAGCCCGAGATCATTCGCGAACTCGGTGAGATGGGCTTTCTCGGCGCGACGCTGTCGGCCGATTGGGGCGGGTCCGAGATCGACACCCAGACCTACGCCCGGGTCGTGGAGGAGATCGCGGCCGGCGATGGCTCCGTCTCCACCCTGGTGAGCGTTCACAACGCACCGACCTGCGAGATCCTGCAGCAATACGGCACCGACGCGCAACGCGATGAATGGCTGCGGCCGATGGCGGTCGGCGAGGCGATCGGGTCGTTCGCGCTGACCGAACCGGGCGCCGGGTCGGAGGCGTCGGCGCTGCGCACGCGGGCGGTCAAGGACGGCGACGGCTACGTCATCACCGGGTCCAAGCAGTTTATCTCCAACGCGGCGATCGGTCATACCACGTTGCTGTTTGCCATCACCGACCCGGCCGCCGGCAAGAAGGGCATGAGCTGCTTCGTCGTCCGCAACGATACCCCAGGCTACCAGGTGGCGCGGATCGAGGAGAAGCTGGGGCAAAAGGCGTCCGACACCTGCCACCTGGTGTTCGACGGCATGCGCGTTCCGGCATCGCAGCGGATCGGGGCGGAGGGTGAGGGCTACAAGATCGCGCTCTCCACGTTGGAAGCGGGGCGCATTGGGATCGCGGCGCAGTCGGTCGGCATGGCCCGTGCGGCGTTGGAGTACGCGATCGGGTATGCCAAGGAGCGCAAATCGTTCGGCAAGCCGATCATCGACCATCAGGCGGTCGGCTTCCGCCTGGTGGACGCCAAGACCAAGCTGGAGGCGAGCCGCCAATTGGTGCTGCACGCGGCGCGTCTACGGGATGCGGGTCAACCGGCGCTGGAGGCGGCGGCGATGGCCAAGCTATTCGCGTCCGAAGCGGCAGAGGCGATCTGCACGGCAGCGATCCAGACCCTGGGCGGCTATGGGTTCCTGTGCGACTACCCGGTCGAACGGATCTATCGCGACGTGCGGGTGTGCCAGATCTACGAAGGTACCAGCGACATCCAGAAAATCATTTTGCAGCGGATGCTATAAACTCCGCCCCGTTGGGGGCAGCGCGGTCGCATGCCCATGCTTCTCTTTGTCCCGCGGGCGGGGAGAGAGGATGCGAATGCCGCTCCACTCACGGTCTGGGAGTCTCAAGCAGCCCTCACCCCGGCCCTCTCCCGTGAAAAACGGGAGAGGGAGAAGCGTAGGCGTTCTTGGCTACTTTACGAGTTGTCCGCGCAGTTCACCGCCCGGATTGGCCGCGGTGTGAATGTTCGCGTACATCTTGCCTGACTCGAGGTCGGTCACCTGGGCATCGGTCAGCGTCGCCGTGCCGTGGACCGGGCTCGTCACCGGCTGAGCGAACGGAACCAGCACGCCGGCATTGGCGCCGGGGTCGGCCGGACCATGCAAATGTCCCATCGTTGCCGGGCCGGTTAGACCCGAGAAGGTCACCGTGTACGTCAAAACCTTCGTCGCCGTGTCCAGCGAAGCCTCCGCAGTGCCCTTGCCGTCCGTGGTCTTTGGGGGCACTTCGCTCTTGGGACTCATCGTTGCGTGGAACGTTAGGGTCTCGGCATGGGCTGCAACCGAAACGAGTGCCGCGAGACCGGCGAGTAGCAGGGCAGGATTTTTCATTTTGGGATCATACTCCGGGGTCGGATCAGCTGGGCAGGACGCCTCCCAACACGACAATTATGGGGAAGCGTCCAGCATTGTCGAGCCGCCGGTCGGCCCATTGGTCGATGCGACGCCCCGCCCTTTGCCGGCCCGCATCCGCATCCGCGGCCGCGACGTCGAACTGGAGCCGCTGCATTTGCGCCACGCCGCCGAATTGTGGGATGCGGCGCGAGAGGCCGGTAACAGTTGGGCCTATCTCGGCTACGGCCCATTCGCCGACCAGGCCGCCATGACGCGCCACGTGGCGGCGTTCGCGGCGACACACGATCCGATGGCGTGGGCCGTGCGTCCCGTGGCCACGGGGCTGGTGAGCGGCTGGCTCACGCTGATGGACATCCAGCCGGCCAACGCCGCGATCGAGCTGGGGCACATCTGGTTCGCCCCCCGCATGCAGCGCACCCGCGCCGGCACCGAGGCGATCTACCTGCTGCTGCGCCTGGCGGCCGACGAGCTGGGCTACCGGCGGCTGGTGTGGAAATGCAATGCGCTGAACGCCCCATCGCGCCGGGCCGCGGAACGGCTGGGTTTCCGCTACGAGGGCGAGTTGCGCGCCCACTTGATCACCAAGGGACGGCGGCGCGACACGGCGATGTTCTCGATCCTGGCGGACGAATGGCCGGGCTGCCGCGACGCGATCGCCGCCTGGCTCGACCCGGCGAATTTTGCCGATGACGGCACTGCCAGGCGCTCCCTCGCTAGTTTCCGGTCGTAGCCCCGATGTTTGGCAAGGATGTGCTGGAGCATCTGCTCGGCGAATACGGCTATGGGCTGGTGTTCGTGGTGATCATGCTCGAGGCGATGGGCGTGCCGTTTCCGGGCGAGAGCCTGATCATTGGGGCGTCGGTCTACGCTGCGACTACGGGGCGGCTGCAGATCGTCTTCGTCGTGGTCGCGGCGATCGGCGGCGCGATCATGGGGGATAATTTCGGCTACCTGATCGGGCGCTGGGCCGGCGTTCCGCTACTGCGCCGGTTCGGGAAATACGTCGGCCTGACCGAAAAGCGGATGGACCTCAGCCGCTACCTATTCAAGACGCAGGGCGGCAAGGTGGTGTTCGTGGGGCGGTTCATCGCCATCCTGCGCACGTTCGTCGCGTTGTTCGCGGGCGCCAACCACATGGAATGGCGAACATTCCTGCTGTGGAACGCCGTCGGCGGGGTTGCGTGGGCCAGCCTGTATGGGTTCGGTGCGTATATCCTCGGCAATGCCATGAAGCGGCTAGCCGGGCCGATCGGGATCGGCATTGCCGTTGTGGCCGCAATCGTGGTCGTGGTCGCGATCGTGATGCTCCGCCGCAACGAGTCCCGGCTGGAGGACAAGGCCGAAGCTGCGATGAAAGCCGACCCGGACGACGGTCCCGCGGATGCGAAATCCGGAGCCGCCGCCACGTCGTGATCGGACCGTCCGTCCTCCCCCACTGACTGCGAGCGGGGGAGGCGGAAACCTCAGTCTGCCGCCAGGGCCATCGCCTTGCGGGCCTGGACCATGCCGACATGGTCCTCCAAAGCTTCGCCGACCTGTTCGGCATGGCTGGCAAACACGTGGTCGGCACCCGGATAGACGCGATAATCCACTGTCACGCCCTTTTGGGTGTTCAGCTTATCCACCAGCTTGCGAACGGAAGGCTCCGGCACCAGTTCGTCCGAGTCGCCATGGATCAGCAGTCCACCGCAGGGGCAGGGAGCGAGGAAGCCAAAATCGTAATGGCTGGCCGGCGGGGCGACGCTGATCCAACCGGAAATCTCGGGGCGTCGCATCAGAAGCTGCATGCCGACGAAGGCGCCAAAGGAATAACCGGCGATCCACAGCCCCTTGGACGACGGGTTCACCATCTGCATCCAGTCCAGCGCCGCCGCGGCATCGCTGATCTCGCCGATCCCGCCATCGTAACGGCCCTGGCTGCGGCCCACGCCGCGGAAGTTGAACCGCATGACGGAGAAGCCGAGCTTCTGGAACGACTGGTACATCGTAAAGGTGATGCGGTTGTTCATCGTCCCGCCATGCATCGGGTGGGGATGCAGCACGAGAGCAAGCGGCGCGCCCGGGTCCTTGCTGTGGTGGTAACGGCCTTCTAGTCGGCCGTCGGGGCCGGCAAACATCACCTCTGGCATGGTGTTCCGATGATTCCTGAACCCATGACCAGGCACGGCCACGGAAAAAGCTTCGATTTGCGTCGGCGTCCGTCGAGGCAGTGCCTTACCTGGCGGACCGCACATGTAAAATCGCTCACGCGACAGAAGGGGCGGGCCTCCCTGACGGCCGCCGAAACCGGGTTATCCGCTGGCCCGAAGAAAGATGCCCGCCGGAGCGGGCCTTCAACCTGGGTGCCGACCCGATATATAGGAGGTGCGACCGCGCTTTCATAACGGAATTGACGCATGGCCTTCATGTTTTTGCGCGAAATGGTCACCGCCTATCATCAACGGGACCCGGCCGCCCGCTCCCGGATGGAGGTTCTCCTCTGCTACCCCGGGTTGCACGCCCTGATGATACACCGACTCGCCCACGGACTCTGGACACGGCGCTTCTATCTGCTCGGCCGCTGGATCTCCCATCTGGGCCGCTTTCTGACCGGCATCGAGATCCATCCCGGCGCGCAGATCGGCCGCCGGGTGGTGATCGATCACGGCATGGGGGTGGTGATCGGCGAAACTGCGATCCTGGGGGATGATGCCTATCTGTATCACCAGGTGACGCTGGGCACGGCAAGCACCAGCAAGGGCAAGCGCCATCCGACGGTGGGTCGCAACGTGATCCTGGGGGCCGGGGCGAAGATCCTCGGCGACATCGTGGTGGGCGACGGCGCCCGAGTCGGTGCCAATGCCGTGGTGGTGTCGGACGTGCAGCCCGGCCAGACCGTGGTCGGCATCCCGGCCCGGCCAGTCGAGCGCGACCATACCAAGCCGGCTCCCGCACCCAGCTTCCTCGCCTATGGCACCCCCTGCGACGGGGCGCCCGACCCGATGATGTGCCAGATCGAGGGATTGCGCGCCGAACTGCTAGCCGTGGAGTCCCGCCTTGCGGCCCTGGCACGTTCCCGTGCTCTGGAGTCCGAAGATGTCCGGGCCGCGGAATAGCCCCGTCTATCTGGACGCCAACGCCACCGAACCGCTGCGCCCAGCCGCCCGGGCCGCCCTGGTCGCCGCGTTGGGCCAGGTCGGCAATCCATCGTCCGTGCACGGCTCGGGCCGCGCTGCCCGGCGCGTGCTGGAGGATGCGCGGGAGGCAATCGCCCGGCGGTTCGGTGGCGAGGTTGTGTTCACCTCCGGCGGCACGGAGGCCGACGCGCTCGCCATCCACGCCCTCGGTGATGGCCGGCGCCTGTTGATCGGTGCCACGGAACACGATGCGATTCGGGCTGCGCGGCCGGACGCGATGCTGGTGCCGGTGGACGGCGACGGCCGGATCGACCTGCAGGCGCTGGCGGCAATGCTCGAGGGCAGTCCGTCGCTGGTGTGCCTGATGCTGGCCAACAACGAGACGGGCACGATCCAGCCCGTGGCCGAGGCTGCTGCGATCTGCCGCCGGTTCGGCGCCCGGCTCCATGTCGACGCCGTGCAAGCCGCGGGGCGCATGCCGGTCGATCTGAGCGAACTCGGTGCGGACAGCCTCGCCATATCTTCCCACAAGCTGGGCGGCCCCGCCGGTGCCGGCGCGCTGATCTTGGCCAGTGACTTCGCCGGGCCGGCCTTGATCGTCGGAGGCGGGCAGGAACGCGGCCGCCGCGGCGGCACCCCGGCCGTGGCCGTGATCGCCGGGTTTGCCGCTGCCTTGGAGGCGGAACCACCTGATCTGATACCCTTACGCCACACGATTGAAGACGCGGCCACGGGCGCCGGCGGGATCGTGCTGGGCGGCCCGGACCGCCTGCCCAACACCGTTAGCATCGGGCTGCCCGGGGTGGCGGCACAGACGCAGTTGATAGCGCTGGACCTGGCCGGCATCCACGTGTCCGCGGGAGCCGCCTGCTCGTCTGGCAAGGTTGCGCGAAGCCACGTGCTGGACGCGATGGGGCTGGGCGCACTGGCCGGCGAAGCGATCCGTGTCTCGCTGCCGTGGAACGCCACCCCGGCGGACGCCGACGATTTCGCAGTCGCCTACGCCGCCATGGCCAGACGCCTCTATCGGGGTGCGAGGGTGGTTTCGCCGGTTGTGGGACAGCACTCGCACCCTCACCCCGGCCCTCTCCCGCCCGCGGGAGAGGGAGAAAAAAATCCGGGCCTGACGGCAGCTGTCGCGGTGTCCGTATGATCTACCTCGACAACCAGGCAACCACCCCCTGCGATCCGTGCGTCGTTGCCGCCATGTTGCCGTTTTTCACCGAACGCTTCGGTAACGCCCATAGCGCCGAACACGCCATGGGGCACGACGCCGAGACCGCCGTCGAGGCCGCACGCGCCCAGATCGCCGCCCTGATCGGCGCGGAGCCGCGGGAGATCGTGCTCACCTCCGGCGCCACCGAATCTAATAACATCGCCATCAAGGGCGCCGCCCGCTACGCCGCCTCCCAAGGTTCCGAGCGCCGTCGCGTCGTGACGGTGGCAACCGAGCACAAATGCGTGCTGGAGAGCGCAGCCGACCTGCAAGCCGAGGGGTTCGACCCGGTGTTCCTCCCGGTTGGCGCCGACGGCCTCGTCGACCCGGCGGCGTTGCAGGCGGCACTCGCCGAGCCAACCGTGCTGGTCAGCGTGATGGCCGCCAACAACGAGACGGGCGTGCTGCAGGACCTGCCTCGCCTGGCCGCGATGGCCCGCGCCGCCGGTGCGCTGTTCCACACCGACGCCGCCCAGGCCCTCGGCAAGGTGCCATTCGATGTGGCCGGGATCGATCTCGCTTCGTTCAGTGCCCACAAAGTGTACGGGCCGAAAGGCGTCGGCGCCCTGTACGTCCGCCGCCGGCCCCGTGCCAGGCTGCAGCCGCTGTTCTCAGGGGGCGGGCAGGAGCGTGGGCTGCGGTCCGGCACATTGCCAACGCCCCTGGTCGTGGGCTTCGGCGAGGCCTGCCGCATTGCCGGGCTTGAGATGGCCACCGAAGCCACCCGGATCGGAAGCCTGCGCGATCGTCTGCTGGCCGGGCTGCAGCAGCGCCTGCCCGGACTGCGGGTGAACGGCTCGATGGCCCACCGCTTGCCGGGCAACCTCAACGTTACCCTGCCGCACACCGACGCACTCGACGCCATGCGCGCGGCCCCCGAATTGTGCGTCTCCACCGGCTCCGCTTGCTCGTCGGCCGAGGTGGCGCCGTCCTACGTGCTGGCCGCCATGGGGCTGAGCGCCGCCGCGGCGGCCCGGAGCTTGCGTGTGGGGCTGGGACGCTTTACCTCCGCCGACGATGTGGATGTCGCCATACAGGCGCTGTCCACCGTTCCCGAACTTGTTTGAGGCCCGACCGCCATGCCCAAGATGATCTTTGTCGAGCGCGACGGTACCCGCCGGGAAGTGAGCGCCCCGCTCGGCCTGTCCGTCCTGGAAGTGGCCCACAAGCATGGCGTGGACATCGAGGGCGCCTGCGAAGGCTCGCTCGCCTGCTCCACCTGCCACGTGATTGTCGACCCGGCCTGGTTCGCCAAGCTGCCGACGCCCACCGAGGACGAGGAGGACATGCTGGACCTGGCGTTCGGCCTGGAAAAGACCTCCCGCCTCGGCTGCCAACTGGTGATGACCGAGGCGCTGGACGGGTTGGTGGTGCGCTTGCCCGCCGCGACCCGTAACGCTCAGGGCTAAGTCATGCGGGTCCTCGCCGCAATGTCCGGCGGCGTGGACAGCAGCGTCACCGCCGCCGTGTTGCATGAGGCCGGTCACGACGTGATCGGCGCGACGCTGCAGCTGTACGACCACGGCGCCGCGTCCGCGCGCAAGGGGGCGTGCTGCGCCGGGCAGGACATCCACGATGCCCGCCGGGTCGCCGACCGCATCGGCATCCCCCATTACGTGATCGACGCGGAGGCCCGGTTCCGCTCGGCCGTGATCAAGGATTTCGCCGATAGCTACGCCGCCGGGCTGACTCCGGTGCCGTGCGTGCGCTGCAATCAGACGGTCAAATTCACCGATCTCATGCAGCTCGCCGGTGATCTGGGCTGCGACGCGATGGCGACTGGGCATTATGTGCGCCGGGTCGACGGCCCGGACGGCCCGGAACTGCACCGCGCCGCCGATCCGCAGCGGGATCAGAGCTGGTTCCTGTTCGCAACCACCCGGGCGCAGCTGGCCCGCTCGCTGTTCCCGCTGGGCGATATGCCGGACAAGGCCGCGGTCAGGGCGGAGGCCGCGCGGCTGGGGCTGGAGGTCGCGGCCAAGCCGGACAGCCAGGATATCTGCTTCGTGCCCTCCGGTCGCTACGATGCGGCGGTCGCCAAGCTACGCCCCGACGCGATGGCACCCGGCGAGATCGTCACCGCAGAGGGCGTGGTGGTGGGGCAGCATGACGGGGTCGGGCGCTTCACCGTCGGACAGGCCAAGCGGCTGGGCTTGCCCGGCCAGGTGGTGGTGGCGTTGGATGCCGCGTCCCGCCGGGTCGTGGTCGGGCCGCGCACCTCCGGCAGCCATATCGTTAGGCTGCAAGAGGTGAACTGGCTGGTCGATCCCCCCGAGGCGCTGCGATGCGAGGTGAAGCTGCGGGCGCGCGATTCGATGCACGGGGCGGAGGTGACCGCCGATGGCCTGGTGACCCTGGACGAACCCGCGCTGGCCGCTCCGGGACAGGCCTGCGTGTTCTACGCCGGTGATCGCGTGATGGGTGGCGGCTTCATCGCGTCTGCCTGAGGCGCTTCAGCCCGGATCCTCCAACCCGATCGCGCGCAGCCGTGCGCCCTCCTCGTCCCAGCCGGCGCGTTCCTTCACGTTCAGGAACAAGTGCACCTGCCGCTCCAGCAACCCGCCGAGTTGGTGGCGCGCGCGGGCGCCGATATCGCGAATGCGGGAGCCGCCGCCGCCGATCAGGATGGCCTTGTGGCCGGGCCGCGTGACGTAGATCGTGGCATCGATCCGCACGGAGCCGTCCGGACGCTCGACGAAGCTCTCCGTTTCCACGGTGGCGGCGTACGGGACTTCCTCATGCGTCTGCAGAAAGATTTGCTCCCGCACGATCTCGGCCGCCAGCAGCCGGTCCGGCAGGTCGGTGAGGTCATCCGGCGGATAAAGGTATGGCCCGGCGGGCATGATCGCGGCCAGGCGGTCCAGCAGCACGTCGACGCCGTCTCCGGTGGTTGCGCTGACCATGAACGTTTCCTCGAAGGCGGCGAGGTCGTTCAGGGTGCCGATCAGCGGCAGCAGCGATTGCGGCGGAACCAGGTCGGACTTGTTCAGCACCAGCCAGGTACGCCCGCCGCGCTGCGCCAGCCGGGTCGCGATGTCGCGCACCGCGTCGCGGGCGCCGGCCTTGGCGTCCACCAGCAGCAGCGTGACGTCGGCTTCCTCCGAGCCGGTCCAGGCGGCGTTGACCATCGCGCGGTCGAGCTTGCGCTTGGGGGCGAAGATGCCGGGTGTGTCCACCAGCAGCATCTGCGTCTCGCCCCGCATCAGGATGCCGAGCACGCGGAAGCGGGTGGTCTGTGCCTTGGGGCTGACGATGGAGAGCTTGGCCCCGGTCATCCGGTTCAGCAGGGTGGACTTGCCGGCGTTCGGCGCGCCCACCAGGGCTGCGAAGCCGCATCGCGTTGTCATGATGTCAAAGTGTTCATGCTTGCAGCTGCCTTAGTAGATCGGCGGCCGCGTCGCGTTCGGCCACCTGCTTGGTGCTTGCCGTACCGTTGCCAGTCCGGCCCATGGCGGTGACCGATACGGTGAAGACGTAGGCGTGAGCCGGACCGCTGCGTTCCGCCTCGACGAAGGGGGGCAGGGAGGCACCGCGGGCCTCCAGCCACTCCTTCAAGTCCGATTTCGGATGTTTCGGCGCGCGGGACTGCTCGCCCACCGCATCGGCCCAGGACTCGCGGACGAACCGCCGGGCCGCGTCCAGGCCGCCGTCGTAGTAGATCGCGCCCAGCACCGCCTCCACCGCGTCCGCCAACACCGCCGCGCCTTTGCCGACGCCGGCGCGGGCTTCGTTGGGACCGATGACCAGCATGTCGGTCAGGCCGAGTGAGGTTCCGATGGCTGCCAGCCGCGGCTCCGAGACCAGGTCGGCATGGCGGCGGGCGAGCAAACCCTCGGCCTCGGTCGGAAAACGCTCGGCTAGCCACTCCGCCATCATCAGACCGAGCACCCGGTCGCCGACGAACTCCAGCCGCTCGTTGGATCGCAGGGCGGAGGCGCGGCCATGCGTGCGGGGAATGGCCGAGCGATGGGTGAGTGCCTCGCGCAGCAATTGGGGGTTGGAAAACCTGTGGCCGAACGCCGTCCCGGTCAATTTATCCCGGTCAGCAGCCGGCCCCAGCGGATTTCGAGCGGCCATTCCCATACTTCCCACCATGGCGCGGTCGCGTCGATGGAGAAGAAGATGAATTCGGCCTTGCCGACCAAGTTTTCCACCGGCAGGAACGCCACGCCCTGGTCGCCTTGCAAGAACGGCGGGCCGCTGGCGCCGAAACGACTGTCGAGGCTATTGTCGCGGTTGTCGCCCATCGCGAACAGATTGCCGTCGGGCACCACGAACTCGCCGGTATTATTGGCATCGCCGCGGTCGCCCATCTTGGCGATCAGGTGTGTTGTGCCGCCGGGCAGCGTCTCCGAGTATTCCTGTTCGGCGATGGACCCGCCGCTCTCGTCGGTCGCGATAATGTCGCCGAGCGGGCGACGCACGGCGGGTTGGCCGTTCACATACAGGATGCCGGCCTTCACTTGGATGTGGTCGCCGGGCAGGCCCACGATCCGCTTGATGTAGTCGGCATAGTCCGCATGCATGTTCTTGAACACGACCACGTCGCCCCGATTGGGCAGGCTGCCGAAGATGCGGCCGTGGAACAACGGCGGCGAGAACGGCAGCGAGTGGATCGAGTATCCGTAGGCGAATTTGGACACGAACAGGTAGTCGCCCACCAGCAATGTCGGGATCATCGAGCCGGAGGGGATGTTGAATGGCTCGAACGCGACGGTGCGGATGGCGACGGCGATCAGCCCGGCATAGACGATCGTTTTGATGTTATCGAGCCAGCCGCCCGATTTTGCTTTCGCTTTAGCTTTAGCCATGAAGATGGGGCGGTCCGGAGAATGCGGGCGGATGAAGCCGATGGGGGGTGGTTCTGTCAAGGAAGTGCAGCGTTCCCCGTGGCGGCACCCCGGCCGTTGTGGCACGTTGAGCGCTCGTTTAAGGAGACGTTCATGCCCGCTTCACGAACCATGGCCGGCCTCGCGCTCGGCACGCTGGCGCTGATGCTGGCGTGCCCGCCGGCCCGCGCCCAGTTGGGTTCGGTCAACAATCCACCGCCGCAGCATCTGTTCAACCTGGGACAACCGCGCCGCCTCGATGACGGCCTCGGCACGATGGCGGAGCGCCGGGCCCGGCTCGCCCAGCTCAAGCGCGCTCAGCACCGGCGAGCCTACCACTCGCGGTAAGGCGGTCAGACCCGCGTCAGCACCATCGGGATCTCCCGAGTCGTCATTCCGTGTAGCACCGGCTCGGCAATGGTCCGCGGCCAGATCCATCCCGCGCCGAACAGCGTCTGCATGCGGTCGAGCGGGCAGTCGAACGGCGGGCCGCCCTCGGCGCCGGTTTGCATGAACAGGATGAATAGCATTCCGCCCGGCCGCAGCCAGCGGTGCAGGCGGGCGACGTAGTCCGGCAGGATTGCCGGCGGCAGCGCGCACAGGCAGGTCTGGTCGTAGATGGCGTCGAAGGGAGCCGGCGGTTCCCATTCCAGCAAGTCGGCTTGGAACACCGACCCGGGCAGTGCGGCCGCGTGTAGCCGGACGCGCTGCACCTCCACGGCGGTTGGCGTCAGATCCACGACGGTGACGTCGAAGCCGTCCCGCGCCATGGCCAGGGGCTCGCCGCTGCGGCCAGCACCGGGGAGCAGGATGCGGCAAGGGGCCAGGTCGCCCGCTGCGCGCCAGGCGACGAAGGCTGGGTTGAGGCTCGGGCGCTCCCACGGGGTACGTTCGGCCTGGAACCGCGCCTCCCAGTCCAGAGCGGACGTGCGGCCACTCATTCGCCGTCTCTGGCAGGTTCGCCGGTGATGGTGACCTGGGCGAAGGCGTAGGGGTGTTCGTCGGTCAACGTCAGATGCACGCGGGCCACCTGGCCCGGCGGCGTGATCTCCCGCAGGCGGGCGGCGGCTCCGCCGGTCAGCGCCAGCGTGGGCTGGCCACTCGGCAGGTTCACCACGCCCATGTCGGAATGGAACACGCCACGGCTGAAACCGGTGCCGAGCGCCTTGGAACACGCCTCCTTGGCCGCGAATCGTTTTGCAAAGGTGCCGGGCTGGATGCGGGGGTGGCGGCGAGCGGCGCGGGCACGCTCGGACGCGGTGAACACGCGCTGCAGGAAACGGTCACCGAACCGGGTCATCACCTGCTCGATTCGCCGGATGTCGCACAGGTCGGCGCCGATACCGATGATCATGCCCGCGCTCGCTCGACCTGCGTCACTCCATGGGCCGCCCGTAATCCGGCGATGACGCTGGACAGATGGCGCAGGTCGCGGACCTCGACGTCGAGCAGGATCTCCTGGAAGTCGATCTGCTTGTTGACGATCTTGAGGTTGGTGATCGACCCGTCCTGCTTGGACACGGCGTTGGTTACGTTGGCTAGCATGCCCGGCTCCTGCGCCGCGAACACGCTGATCCGGCCGGTGTGCACGCCGCCGGTCGCCTCGTGCTCCCAGCTGATGTCGATGAACCGCTCCGGCGCGGCAAAGCCTTCCAGTGTCTGGCAGCCTTTGGCATGGACCGTCACGCCCTTCCCGGTGGTCACGATGCCGACGATCTGGTCGCCGGGCAGGGGATGACAGCAGCCGGCATAGCTCACCACCATGTTCGGCAGCAGACCACTGATCGCCGACGAGCCGCCCGCTGGCCGGGACGGAGCGCGCGACGTCAGCGGCGGGATCATCCGGGGCGAGCGCGGTGCCTGCCGCAACTCGGGGTAGAGCGCGTGAACCACGTCCTTTGGGCCGGTGTTGCCGTTGCCCACGCTGACGTACAGATCGTCGACCGAAGCCGCCTTCAGCACCTTCAGCGCGCTTTCGAGCATCTTCTCCGACCCATCCAGCCCGTCTTGCCGGAACGCCTTGGTCAACGCGGTTCGGCCCGCGTCCAGGTATTGCTGGCGCTGCTGCAGGGCGACGTAGCGGCGGATCCGAGCGCGCGCCTTGCCGGTGACAGCGAACCGCTCCCAGGCCGGGGAGGGCGTGCCGTTGCGCGAGGTGATGATCTCGACCTGGTCGCCGTTTTGCAGCTCCGCCCGCAGCGGCATGATGCGGCCATTGACCTTGGCGCCGACGCAGGTGTCGCCCACCTGGCTGTGCACGGCATAGGCGAAGTCGACCGGTGTCGCGCCGCGCGGCAGTGGGATCAGCTGCCCCTTCGGCGAGAAGCAGAACACTTGGTCCTGATACAATTCGAGCTTGGTGTTCTCGAGGAAGTCGTCGCCGTTGCTGGAGTTGTCCAGGATCTCCAGTAGGTCTTCCACCCACGGGAAGCTGCCTTTGTCCTCCGACCCGGCGACGCTCTGCTTGTAGCTCCAATGCGCCGCCACGCCGTTATCAGCGACCCGCTGCATCTCGGGGGTGCGGATCTGCACCTCGATCTTCTGATTGACAGGATGGCGCAGCGTGACGCCGGTGTGGATGCTCTGGTAGCCGTTGGATTTCGGGGTGGAGATGTAGTCCTTGAACCGCCCGGGGATCAGCTTGTAGCTCTCGTGCACCGCGCCCAGCGCCATGTAGCAATCCGTCCGCGTCGGAACCACGACGCGGAATGCCATGATGTCCGACAGTTGCTCGAACGCGATGTTGCGCCGCTGCATCTTCTCCCAGATCGAATACGGGCTCTTTTCCCGCCCCGTCACCTCGACCGAGGTCACGCCGGCTTCCCGCACCACCCGGCCCAGTTCGGCCCGCACGTCCTCGATTACGTCCGCACCCTGGCCGCGCAGGAAGTTCAACCGGGCCTGGATGGTGTCGAACGCCTCCTTCTCCAACTGGGCGAAGGCGAGGTTCTGCAGTTCGGTTTTCACCGCATCCATGCCGATGCGTTCGGCGAGCGGCGCGTAAATTTCCATCGTCTCGCGTGCGATCCGCAGCCGTCGCTCGTCGGAGCGGACGAAATGCAGCGTGCGCATGTTGTGGAGGCGGTCCGCCAGCTTGACCAGCAGGACACGGATATCCTGGCTCATCGCCAGCACCAGCTTGCGGAAGTTCTCCGCCTGCTTGTCGTGCCCGGCCTTCAGTTCGAGCTTGGTGAGCTTGGTGACCCCGTCCACCAACCCGGCGACCGGCTTGCCGAAGCGTGTCTCGATGTCGGCAAGCTTGAGGCCGGTGTCCTCCACTGTGTCGTGCAGCAGGGCGGTGACGATGCTGCCGGTGTCGAGCCGATAATCTGCAAGGATATCGGCCACGGCGACCGGATGGGTGATGTACGGATCGCCATTGTCGCGCCGCTGGTCGCCATGGGCCTGCATCGCCACAACATAGGCCGCGTCGATCAGGTCGGTGTCGGCCTTCGGATCGTAGGCAAGAACTTTCTCCGTCAGTTCGAACTGACGAATGATCCCGCTGCGGAGGGGCGGCGCGGCCGTCCCAACCCCGTCAGGGGCGAACGCGAACGGTGCGTTACGCCCTAGCATGGTGGCAAGCGGCGATCAGCGGCGGCGTCCGCCGAGTTCGGCCTCGATGGCGGCTTCGAGGTCCTCGGGCGACATTTCCTCCACGGGGAGGCTGGCCGCCTCTTCCTCGGCCGATACGTCTTGCAGACCGAAGATGTTCTGATCGGTCGGGATGAGGTCGAGCACTTCCTCGTCCGCCGGCTCCGGCTCGGGCGCGCGGGAGAGCGACTTGATCAGGTCCTGCTCCAGCTTGGGCAGGCCGATCGTCTCCTCGGCGATCTCGCGCAGGGCAACGACGGGGTTCTTGTCGTTGTCGCGATCGACGGTCAGTTCCTCGCCACGGCTCAGATTGCGGGCGCGCTGGGCGGCAAACAGCACCAACTCGAAGCGGTTGGGGACGCGCTGTACGCAATCCTCGACAGTCACGCGTGCCATACGGCAGTCTCCGGAAAAGGAATTCGATTAAGTTAGTTAGGCGCGACGCCTTCTTCTCGCAAGTGCGAACGGACAATGAGGTCGATAGATTGGGCCGGTAAAGCGTTCAGCAACGCCTGTGCCGTCTGTCCGATCAGGGGATGCCGCCACTCGGGTGCCACGTCCATCAACGGCCGCAGCACGAAGTCGCGTTCGTGCATGCGGGGATGCGGCAACACCGGGTCGGGGCTGTGACGCACTAGGTCGCCTATTGCGATGATGTCGAGGTCGAGCGTGCGTGCCGCATTGGGCACGCTGCGCTCGCGGCCGTGTTCCTCCTCGATCGCCTGCAGCGCACGCAGCAGTTCGGCCGGATCCGGCGTGCCGTCGAATCGGGCGACGCCGTTGACGTAGTTCGGTTGGGCCGAGGGCGGTTGCGGCGCGGTCTCGTACCAACGAGAGAGTGCCGTGAAAGTGAGGCCGCTTAGGCCTTTCAGGGCCTGAGCTGCCTCATGGCACGTCGAAAGCGGCGTCTTGCCGTCTCGAGATGCTAGATTGGCGCCGATGGCAATAAGGATCATCAGCGTTTTTGACCTTTCTATGATAGACACCGATCTGTATCGTCGATCATCCAAACCTAGCGATCACGTCCAGAACATTGGGATTATACCGCCGTGCTCTTCCAGCCCAACGAACGTACTGCCCTGTTCATTGACGGAGCGAACCTCTACTCCGCTTCACGTAACCTCGGATTTGATGTCGACTACCGCAACATGCTCGATTTTTTCAGGGCTAAGACAAATATTGTGCGCGCATATTACTATTCTGCAGTTCTTGAGACAGAAGAGTATTCCCCGCTGAAGCCGCTGACGGATTGGCTTGCCTATAATGGCTACAATCTGGTGACCAAGGCGGCGCGGGAGTTCACCGATGCGGCGGGGCGGCGCCGGGTCAAGGGCAACATGGACATCGAACTTGCCATCGACATGATGGAGATGGCGCCCCGGCTGGACCATGCGGTGCTGTTCAGTGGCGACAGCGACTTCCGCCGCCTGGTCGAGGCTGTGCAGCGCCAGGGCGTGCGCGTGTCAGTGGTGTCGACCGTGCGCAGCAGCCCGCCGATGATCGGCGACGAATTGCGCCGCCAGGCCGACCAGTTCCTGGAATTGGCCGAGATCGCCCCGGGCTTCACCCGCCGCCAAATGGAGCCGCGCACCCGCACCGCCGGCCGTCCAACCCCGGCCGAGCCGTTCGCTGAGGCGTCCGAAGTCGCTTGATCGCGGCGCCCGGGCCAGATTGCCCACTCTGTCCGCGCCTGGTCGCCTATCGGGAGGCTAACCGGGCCGAGCACCCCGACTGGTTCAACGCGCCGGTGCCGAGCTTCGGTAGCCCCGATGCCCGGCTGTTGGTGGTCGGCATGGCACCGGGGGTGCGCGGGGCCAACCGGACCGGACGGCCGTTCACGGGGGATCACGCGGGGATTTTGTTGTATCAGACGCTGGTCCGGTTCGGGTTCGCCCAAGGTGAATACCGGGCCGATCCGGCGGATGGGCTGACGCTGCGGGATACCCGCGTTATCAACGCCGTTCGCTGCGTTCCTCCCGCCAATCTGCCGGTGCCGGCGGAGGTGAAAACCTGCAATGGCTTCCTTGCCGCGGAACTCGCGGGCATGCCGAACTTGAAGTTGGCGGTGGTACTCGGATTGCTGGCGCATGCGGCGGTGATCCGCTGCTTGGGGTTGCGCCAGGCCGCTTACAAATTCGGCCACGGCGCGGTCCACACGCTGCCTGGCGGACTGTTGCTGGCCGACAGCTATCATGTGTCCCGCTACAACACGAATACTGGCCGGTTGACCGAAGCCATGTTTCACGCCGTCATCGCTGAGGCGAAACAGCGGCTGGCAAAGGAGTGAGAGATCCCCCTCTCCCACCACAAGGGGAGAGGGTTAAGCTTAGTGCATCCTCGGCGATTTCAGCAGCGACCTGCGGTCCACCGTCGCAATGCTCACCGGCATCCGGCGCTCGTCACGCTGCACCATCAGCGTCACCCGCGATCCTGCCGGACCGCACGCCCACACGCCGCGCCACAGCCCAGCGAGATCGGTGACTTCCTCGTCTTCCACGGCCAGCACGTGGTCGCCGGTGCGCAATCCGGCGCGTTCGGCCGGGCCGCCATCGGCGATGCCGCCGATCACCACCGTCTCGTCGTCTTCCATCGCATACAGGCCGAGCCAGGGGCGGGGAGGGCGGTTCACCTGGCCGTAGCGACGCAAATCCTCAAGAATTGGCGGCAGCATGCTGATGGGCACGATCATATTCATGTCGTGCCGCCGGCCCTTGTTGTCGCCCTGCTGCAGGATCAACGAGCCCACACCCAGTAGCTTGGCGTCCTTGCCGATCAGCGCCCCACCGCCCCAGAAGGGATGCGCCGGTGCCGTGAACAGTGCCTCGTCCAGCAGGTATTCCCAATATCCGGCGAACTCCTGCCGGCCGACGATCTTGGTCTCGATGGCACGCTTGCGGCCACCCGCCGAGGCGAACAGCACCTGCTGGCCCAGCTTCAGCGAGGAACTGTCGCCGAACTCGAGTTTGGGGAGGGCCAATTTCCCCAGCGGCTGCACTAGGCCAAAACCGCTCTCGCCATCGAACGCCAGCGCATGACCCGGCACGGCGCGACCGTCGGCGGATGTCAGCCAGACGGTCTCGGCCTCGGTGATCAGGTAGCCCATGGTCAACAGCAACCCGTCATCTCCGATGACGATGCCCGACCCCTCGCGCTCGGTGCCGAGCGCCCCCGCGGTGAACGCATCGTTGGGCGCGGTCGCACGCAGTCCGACGACCGCGCTCAGCACACGGTCGAGGTCGAAGGCGTAGTCGGCCGGGTCGGGTTGTAACTCGGCCGGGATGTCGCGTTCTTTGGCCATGTCAGGCGTAGTTCACCATGATTGTCTTCTTGTGCATGAAGTGCTCGAGCATCGCTTCCAAACTCGCCTCCTTGCCCAGGCCGCTGCTCTTGACGCCGCCATAGGAGAGGTTGGCTTGAACCACCAGGTTCTGATTGATCTGCACCAGCCCCGCCTCCAGCCGGTGGGCGAGGTCGAGGCCGACTTTTAGGTTATTCGTCCATACAGACGCGGCCAGGCCGTATTCGGTTCCGTTCGCGCGGGCCAGAACGTCCTCCGCGTCGTCGAACGGGAAGATCACGGTAACCGGCCCGAAGATCTCCTCCTGCACCAGCGGGCTGTCGTCCGGCAGGTTGGTGAAGATGTGCGGCTGGATGAACAGCCCCTTCTTCAACGCCGGGTCGGACGGCATGGCGGAGCAGGCGCGGCCCTCGGCGCCGGCCGTGGCCTTGCCCTGGTCGATGTAGCTCTGCACCTTGCCGAACTGCTCGGTGCTGATGATGGTGCCGATGTCGGTCTTTTCGTCCAGCGGGTCGCCCATCACCATGGCGTCCACCTTCTCCGCCATCGCGTCGACGAAGCGCTGGTAGATCGGCCGCTCGACATAGATGCGGCTGGCCGCCGTGCAGCTCTGGCCCTGCCGGGTGAAACGCATCGAGGTCAGCGCGCCCGCCACGGTTTTCTCGAAGTCGCAATCGGCGAACACCAGCATGGGGGACTTGCCACCCAGCTCCAGCGTCACCGGGATCAGCTTCTCCGCCGCGGCCTTGCTGACGATGCGGCCCACTTGGACGCTGCCGGTGAACGTCACCTTGCGCACCAGGGGGTGTTCCACCAGCGGCGCGCCGCATTCCGGGCCGTAGCCGGACAGCATGTTGTAGCAGCCCGGCGGCAGGATGCGGTTCACCAACTCGCACACGCGTAGCACGGTCAGCGGCGCTTCCTCGGCCGACTTCACCACCACGGTGTTGCCCGCCACCAGCGCTGGGGCGACCTTCAGCGCCATCAGCAGCATCGGCACGTTCCAGGGGATGATCGCCCCGACCACGCCCAGCGGCTCGCGCACGGTGACCGACAGCACGTTTGGTGCGAACGGCACCGACTCGCCCTTGAGCTCGCCGCCCAGGCCGCCAAAGAATTCGAAGATGTCGGCGATGGTGTTCGCCTCGACCCGGCTTTCGGTCCGCAGCGCCTTGCCGGTTTCCATCGCGATCAGCCGGGCCAATTCCTCGACGTGCTCGCGCAGCAACGCCGCGCACTGCCCGACCAGCGCGCCACGCTTGCGCGACGGCATTTTCGCCCAGTCCTTCTGCGCCTTGTCCGCGACCTGCACCGCTGCGTCGACGTCGGACGCATCGCCCTCGGCCGCGCGCCCGACTTCCTCGCCAGTGGCCGGGTTCACGACGGCAAACGTCTTGCCGGATCGCGCCGGCACGAACTCGCCGCCGATCAGGTGAAAGCCGGATAGGCTACGCGCAAGGGCGCGTTGATCCAGGTTCGGGCCTTGAGCCTCCGGTTGCGGACGATCGAGCATTGGTTTGCCTCCCACGGCGGTCGCTTGTAATCCCAACGGACAATGGCCCTGGCCCGGCATGCGGGCAAGCGGGCGGCAACGCGATGGAGGACGACACTTGGAGCAAAGCCAGACCGGCCAGGGCAGCCTGGGACCCTTGCACGGGCTGACGGTGTTTGACCTCACGCGCGTGCTGGCCGGCCCGACTTGCGTGCAGATGCTGGGCGACCTCGGCGCGGACGTGATCAAGATCGAGAAGCCCGGTTCCGGCGACGATACCCGCGGCTTCGCTCCGCCCTTCATGCCGGGCACGCAGGAGAGCGCCTATTTCGTCGGCGTGAACCGCAACAAGCGCTCGGTGACGCTGGATATCGCGACGCCGGAGGGCCAGGCGCTGGCGCTGAAGCTGATCGCGCAGTGCGACATCCTGGTGGAGAACTTCAAGGTCGGCGCGCTCGCCAAATACGGCCTCGGCTATCAGCAGCTGCACGCGGCGTTCCCTCGGCTGGTGTATTGCTCGATCACCGGCTTCGGCCAGACCGGCCCCTACGCGCCGCGCCCCGGCTATGATGGGCTGATCCAGGCAATGGGCGGCGTGATGAGCCTGACCGGCGAGCCCGATGGGGAGCCGCAGAAGGTCGGCATTCCCGTGGCCGACTTGTTCGCAGGGCTGTATGGCTGCATCGGTGTAATGGCTGCCTTGCGTCACCGTGATGCGACGGGGCAGGGGCAGCAGATCGATATCGGCATGCTGGACACCCACGTCGCCTGGCTCGCCAACCAGGGCATGAACTACCTGGCGACTGGCGAAAACCCGGTGCGGCTGGGCAACCAGCACCCCAATATCGTGCCGTACCAGGTGGTCCCGACGACGGACGGCTACATGGTGCTTTCCGTGGGCAACGATCCGACGTTCAAACGGTTCTGCGACAATTTCGAGCTCAGCCATCTGCTGGCCGATGAGCGTTTCGCCACCAACGCCGCCCGTGTCACCAATCGCCAGTTGGTCACCGACACGCTGAATCCGGTGACGCAGCGCCACCCGACGGCATGGTGGGTGGAACGGCTCGAGGCGCTGAAGATCGGCTGCGGCCCCATCAACACGCTGGAGCAGGTGTTCGCCGACCCCCAGTCGCAGGCCCGCGGTGTTGTGGTGCAAATGCCCCATGCGGCAACGCCGGACGGTGTGAAGGTGATCGCCAACCCGGTGCGGCTGAGCGAGACGCCGCCGACCTATCGCCTGTCCCCGCCGACACTGGGGCAGCACACCGATGAGGTGCTGGGGGCGAGGTTGGGATTGTCGGCGGAGGAATTGGCGCAGTTGCGAGAGAAGAAAGTGATCTAACCTTCCTACTCCCTCTCCCCTTGGGAGAGGGTCGGGGTGAGGGGTAAGCCACACACCCGACCAACCCGATGGAGCGCCCGATCTAAACCGGCCAGCAGCGTGTGGCGACCACCCCTCACCCCGGCCCTCTCCCTCAAGGGGAGAGGGAGAAGAGCAGTCTACAGCCCGGCGGCCGCGGCGACTTCGGCCGCGAAATCGCCCGTCTGCTTCTCGATGCCTTCACCGATTGCAAATCGCACGAAGCCGCTGATCGTAGCGCCGGCCTTCTTCGCCACCGCCTTGACCCGGCTCTCGCCGTCGATCACCCAGACCTGCTCCAGCAGCACCACTTCCTCGTAATACTTCCGGATCCGGCCATCGACCATCTTCTGCATGATCTCGGGCGTCTTGGCCTTGCCCTCTTCCTCGGCCTTCTGCGTCAGCACCGTGCGCTCACGCTCGAGCGCCGCCGGGTCGACACCGTCAATGTCGAGTGCGGACGGGGCCGTCGCAGCCACGTGCATGCCGACCTGGCGGCCTAGCAGCTCCAGCGCGTCCAGCTCGGTCGCACCCTCGACGCCGACCAGCACGCCGATCTTGCCCAGGCCTGGCTTGACCGCCTGGTGGACGTAGCTCGCCACCACCCCAGACGTGACTGTCAGCACCCGCACGCGGCGCAGCGACATGTTCTCGCCGATCGTCGCGACCAACTGCGTCAGCTCCTCGGCGACCGTGCGGCCGGTACCGGGGTAGGCGGCGGCCTTCAGCGCCTCGACATCCTCGCCGACATCCAGCGCCAGCTTGGCCACCGTAGCGACGAAGCCCTGAAACGTCTCGTTGCGGCCGACGAAATCGGTCTCGGCGTTCACTTCGACGACGGCGCCCCTGTTCGGCATCGTCGCCACGCCAACCAAGCCCTCGGCTGCCACCCGGCCGCTTTTCTTGGCGGCGGCGGACAGGCCTTTCTTCCGCAGCCAGTCGATCGCGCCCTCGATGTCGCCCGACGTCTCGGACAGGGCCTTCTTGCAGTCCATCATCCCGGCGCCGGTCTTCTCGCGAAGGTCCTTCACCAGGGCGGCGGTGATCTCAGCCATATTCTTCTCTCTCTGGTTCGTTCAGGCGGCGGGCAGCTCGGCCATCACGTCGTCCGGCATGGCTCCCATCGGCAGTTCCTCGTCTGCGCCGACATCACGGCCCGAGGCCGCCATCTCGGCGCTGATGCCATCCAGCACAGCGCCGGCGATCAGGTCGCAATACAGCGTGATGGCGCGCAGGGCATCATCGTTGCCGGGGATCGGATAGGTGACGCCGGCCGGGTCGGAGTTGCTGTCCAGGATGGCGATGACCGGGATGCCCAGCTTGTTCGCTTCCTCGACGGCCAACTTCTCCTTGTTGGTGTCGATGATGAACAGGATGTCGGGCAGGCCGCCCATCTCCTTGATGCCGCCCAGCGCGCGTTCCAGCTTGTCGCTGTCGCGCGTGATGTCCAGCACCTCTTTCTTGGTCAAGCCCTCGACGTTGCCGGCGAGCAGCTCCTCGATCTGGCGCAGGCGCTTGATAGACCCGGTGATGGTCTTCCAGTTGGTCAGCATGCCGCCGAGCCAGCGGTGGTTCACGTAGTACTGGCCGCAACGCTTGGCCGCATCCGCCACGTGCTCGGCCGCGGCGCGCTTGGTGCCGACGAACAGCACGCGACCGCCACCGGCCGTCGTGTCGCGCACGGCGCGCAGCGCACGGTCCAGCATCGGCACGGTCTGCTGCAGGTCGATGATGTGGACCTGGTTGCGGATGCCGAACAGGTACGGCGCCATGCGCGGGTTCCAGCGGCGGGTGTGGTGGCCGAAATGGACGCCGGCCTCGAGCAGCTGACGCAGAGTGAAATCGGGCATCGCCATGAGTATGGTGCTTCCTAGTAGTCCGGTTGAGCCTCCGCGGGGGTTGGCCTTGCGGCACCGGTTCTGGCTTTCGGCCAGGAAGAGGCACCCCGCGTGTGAATTATCGAACCGCCTTTGTGGGCAGTGACCGACGCGCGGGGATATGGCGGAAACCAGCCCCGAAGGCAAGGCGCTGCAACCGGGATGGAGCCGTGCTCGTTTGAGGGGCCTGATTGGAGAATGGCCATGAAGCGAGCGATTTTGGCGATGACGTTGCTGGCCGCCGTGCCGGGGTTGGCGTGCGCACAAGGCACGGCGCCACCTGCACAGCCAACGCCAGGCCCCACGTCGAGCCCGGACACGTCGAGCCATAATTCCTCGACCGTGCCCGGCCTGAGTAGTTCCGCGACGCAGACGGCGCCGACCGCGCCCGTGCCCACGACCCCACCGAGCGGCGCCCCGCCCGACGTGATGGTTACTCCAAAGTAGCCTAACGCTCGCCGAACGTGTCCACCGGCGTCAGCCAGCCATGCTTGTCGGCTGTCGTGCCGTATTGGATCCCAGTGACCGCATCATAGAGTTTCTGTGTCAGATCGCCGATGCCGCCGTTGCGGATCACCATGCGGTGGCCCGCATAGCCGAGCTCTCCCACCGGGGAGATCACGGCGGCGGTGCCGGTGCCCCACATTTCGGCGAGGGTGCCGCTTTCGTGGGCCGACACAACCTCGTGGATCGAGATCGGCCGCTCCTCTATCGGTAGGCCCCAATCCCGCAACAGCGTCAGCGTCGAATCACGGGTGATGCCCGCCAAAATGCTGCCCGAGGTGAGCGGGGGCGTGATCACCGTGTCGCCGATGCGGAGCATGATGTTCATCGTGCCGACCTCGTCGAGGAACTCCCGCTGCCGGCCATCCAGCCACAACACCTGGGTATAGCCCTCGCGCTCGGCCTCCTGGGCGGCGAACAGGCTGGCGGCGTAGTTGCCAGCCGTCTTTGCCGCACCCAGGCCGCCCGGCACGGCGCGGACGTATTTGTCGGTAACAAGGATCTTCACGGGGTTGAGCCCCTCCTTGTAGTAGGCGCCGACAGGGCTGAGGATCACGTAGTACAGGTAGGTTTTGGAGGGATGCACGCCGAGGAAGGTCTCGGTCGCGATGACCGTCGGGCGGATATAGAGCGCCGTGCCCTTCTTGGTCGGCACCCAGCCCTGATCGAGACCCACCAGGGCCCGGAACGAGTCCTGAACCAGCGCCGGGTCGAGCCGAGGAATGCAGAGATAGTCGCAGGAGCGGTTCAGCCGCTCGGCATGGGCGTCGCCACGGAAAATCTTAACGGCGCCATCCTGCCCGCGGAATGCCTTCAGGCCGTCGAACACCGCCTGCGCGTAGTGCAGCACGCAGCAGGCCGGATCCATCGTGAACGGCCCGTAGGGAACGATCTGCGGATCGTGCCAGCCGCGCCCCTCCTCGTAGGGCATGGTGAACATGTGGTCGGTGAACACTTCGCCGAACCGCAGCGTATCGTCGGCCGGATGAGGCTTAGGGCTTGCGGACCGCGTAATCGGGAAGGTCATGGGGTGCATCCGTGGTCGGAGGGGGTTGACTGGGGTATCACACCTCCTCCACCCGCTCCACCCCGGGGATCAGCTTCAGCGCCTGTGCCAGCCGCGGCGTCACGTTGAACCCGCCGGGGATCTCGATTTCCACGTCCTGCGTGTCGCCCAGCCGAGGCAGCAGCGTCACCCGGCCTTTTCCTTTGCGTTCGCGCTCCAGGATGGTGCGGATGTGCGGCACGGCGGCGCTCTGGCCGAGCCAGATCCGGATCGTGGCCCCCGCATCCGCCGCCGCCTGCTCCAGCGACACGGCACCGGCCGCGGTGATCCTTAGTGCCTCACCCTCCTGCTTCAGGTCGGCGGTGACCAGGATCGGTGCGCCCTCTCGCAGCAGCTCGCCACAGGCAGCCAGCGTTTCGGAGAAGAACGTCACCTCGTAGCTGCCGGCGGCGTCGGACAGGCGCACCCAGGCCATCTTGTTGCCGGTGCGGGTGGGGCGCTCCTTGCGGCCGATCACGCAGCCGGCCAGTTTCACCCGCGTCACCCCGGACGCCGCCATCAGCTCCAGCCGGCCGGAGCCAATTGCACCGAGCCGGGTCAGCAGTCCGGCATAGGTGTCGAGCGGGTGGCCGGTCAGGTGGAAGCCGATCGCCTCGGATTCAAACCCCAGTTTCTCCAATTGTGGCCAGTCGGGGATGGCGGGTAGTCGGATCGGTTCTGGGGCGGACCCGCCGAACAGGCCGATCTGGCCGCTCTCCTTTTGCTCGGCGTCCGCCTGGGCGCGGCGCAGCACCTGCTCGGCCCCGGCGAACACCTGCGCTCGGTTCGGTGCGATCGTGTCGAGGGCGCCGGCGCGGACCAGGTTCTCGATCTGCATTTTGTTGAGCTGCTTCGGATCGACGCGGCTGGCGAGGTCGGTCACGTCGCGGAACGGGCGGTCGCCCCGCACCGCCACCAGCGACTGCATCGCCGCCATGCCGACCTTCTTCACGGCCGCCAGCGCGTAGCGGATCGCGGGCTTGCCGTCCTTATCCACATCCGGCTTGAAGTCGGCACCGGACTTATTGATGTCGGGCGGCAGCACCTTGATGCCCAACCGCTCCGCTTCCTGCCGCAGCGCCGCCAGCTTGTCGGTGTTGTTGATCGCCAGCGACATGCAGGCGGCTAGAAACTCCACCGGGTGGTTCTGCTTCATCCACGCCGTTTGATACGCGACGAGCGCGTAGGCAGCGGCGTGCGATTTGTTGAAGCCGTAATCGGCGAACTTGGCCATCAGCTCGAACACTTCGACGGCTTTCGCTTGCGGGATGCCACGCGCCGTGGCGCCGCCGACAAAAGTCTCGCGCTGGCTGTCCATCTCGGCGCGGATCTTCTTGCCCATGGCGCGGCGCAGCAGGTCCGCGCCGCCGAGGCTGTAGCCGCCCATGGTCTGGGCGATCTGCATCACCTGCTCCTGGTAGACCATGATGCCGTAGGTCTCATCCAGCACCGCCTTCAGCTCCGGATGCGGTGCCTCCCACGCCTCGCCGTGCTTGCGGCGGCAGTAATCGGGGATGTTGGCCATCGGGCCGGGGCGGAACAGGGCGACGGCGGCGATCAGGTCCTCGAACCGGTCGGGCTGCATCTGGCGCAGCACGTCCCGCATGCCCGCGGATTCGAACTGGAACACGCCGCCGGCGTCGCCCTTGGCCAGCATGGCGTAGGTGGGTGCGTCGTCCAGTGGCAGGCGGTCCAAATCCGGCGGGTCGGCCATGAAGCCGATCGCGCGCTGCAGGATGGTCAGCGTGGTCAGGCCCAGGAAGTCGAACTTCACCAGGCCCGCCTGCTCGACGTATTTCATCGAGTATTGCGTCACCAGCGTGTCCGATTTCGGATCGCGGTACAGCGGCACCAACTCGACCAGCGGTCGGTCCCCGATCACCAGCCCGGCGGCGTGCGTGCTGGCGTGGCGATACAGCCCCTCCAACTGCAGCGCCACTTCCATCAGGCGGCGCACCGCCTCGTCGTCGTCGCGCATCTGCTGCAGCTTTGGCTCGCCGTCGATCGCCTGTTTCAGCGTGACAGGCTTGGCCGGGTTGTTCGGGATCAGCTCCGCCACCCGGTTCACCTGGAAGAACGGCAGCCCCAGCACGCGCCCCACGTCGCGCACCGCCGCACGAGCCTGCAGCTTGCCGAACGTGATGATCTGCGCCACCCGGTCAGCACCGTATTCCTGGCGGACGTATTCGATCACCTCATCGCGCCGGTCCTGGCAGAAGTCGATGTCGAAGTCCGGCATCGACACGCGCTCGGGGTTCAGGAACCGCTCGAACAACAGCCCGAACCGCAGCGGATCCAGATCCGTGATCGTCAGCGCCCACGCCACCACCGACCCGGCGCCCGACCCGCGGCCCGGCCCCACCGGGATGCCTTGCGCCTTCGCCCACTGGATGAAGTCGGCCACGATCAGGAAGTAGCCGGGGAAGCCCATGGACGCGATCACGCCCAGTTCGTACTCCAGCCGCCCGGCATAGACTGCGCGCGTGGCCTCGTCGGCGCCCACCGCATCCATGCGGCGCACCAGCCCTTCCTGGGCCATGGCGCGAACCGTTTCCTCCTCGGTGGCGCCTGGCCGGACCTTGGGGCAGACCGGCAGCAGCGGCTTGCGGCTCTCGGCCATCACGGCGCACCGGCGGGCGATGGCCAAGCTGTTGTCGCAGGCCTCCGGCAGGTCGGCGAATAGCGCGCGCATCGTGGCGGCCGGCTTGAACCAGTGCTCGGCGGTGACCCGGCGCCGCTCCGGATCCGCCACCGCGCGTCCGGCGGCGATGCACAGCAAGGCGTCGTGCGCCTCGTACATCGCGGGCTTGGCAAAGAAGCACTCGTTGGTCGCCACCAGCGGCAGCCCGGCGCCATCGGCGAGCGCGATCAGCCCCGGCTCGACGGCCCGTTCCAGCGCCAATCCGTGCCGATGCAACTCCACCACCGTGCGGTCGCCGAACGCCTCGGCCATCGCGTGCAACATCGCCTCGGCATCGCCCTGCCGCCCCTCGGCCAGCAAGCGCCCCAACGGCCCGCGCGTGCCCCCGGTCAACAGGAACAGCCCGGCCGCGTGGTCAAGCACCGTGCGCAGCGGCAATTGCGGTTCCGCCGGGTCGGAGGTGGTGAAGCCCAACGACGACAGGCGCTGCAGATTGGCCAGCCCTACCGCATCCTGCGCCAACAGCACGACCGGGTCGGGCGACAGGCCGGGCTTGTCGGTCCGCACCAGGCTGATCTGGCAGCCGATGATCGGCTGCACGCCCTCCTTGGTGCAGGCCTGGCTGAACTCCAGCGCGCCGAACAGATTGCTCGAATCGGTGATCGCCACCGCCGGCATCCCCGCCTCGCGCGCCATCGACGCGATCTTGTCGGCCTTGATCGCGCCCTCGCTCAGCGAATAGGCGGAATGGGTGCGGAGATGGACGAAATCGGCGTGCGGCATGACTCGATCTATAGCATGGCCCGGTTCAGGCCGCTTCCGCCATGCCGGCCGCCTCCCGCCCACGAATCATGTCCGCGGCCTTCGCCGCAATCGCCAGCGTCGTGGCGTAGGTGTTGGCCGAGGGCATGCTGGGCATGATGGAGGCGTCCACCACGCGAAGCCCCTGCAGCCCGTGCACGCGCAACTGGTCGTCGACGACCGCCATAGGGTCGGTCTGCGGGCCCATGCGGGCGGTGCCGATCAGGTGATATGTGGTCGAACCGTTGGCGTAGGCAAAGCCTAACAGCTCGTCGTCCGACTGCAGGTCCGGGCCGGGCAGCACTTCGCTCTCGACGAACGGGGCCAGTTGCGGCGTGGCCAACAGGCGGCGGATCAGCCGAATGCCGCCGAGGGTCACGCGCCGGTCGTTCGCGTCGGACAGATAGTTCGGCTGGATCACCGGGTCGACGAACACGTCGGCGGAGCGGGCGCGGACATGGCCGCTGCTCTGCGGACGATGCGCCCAGGCCCCGGCCGTCATGCCGGGGTAGTCGTCCAGCACGTAAACCTTGCCCTGCTTGTACGACCCCGGCGTGAACACGCATTGCAGGTCCGGCACGTCGAGCCCTGCGAACGACTGCCAGAACACGTGCACGTGGGACGGCGCCGTGGCCAGGATGCTCGGCCGCTTGGCCGCCCAGCGGGCGATCTGTGCCGCCAGCCGGGGCCCGCGGGAGAGTTCGTTCAGCGTGGTGGTGCCGGCCTTGGCGCGAGCGACGACACGGACGGCGTAGTGGTCACGGAAGTTCTCGCCAACGCCGCGCAACTCGTGCCGTACGGGCACACCGATCTCCCCGAGCAACCCGGCCGGGCCGATGCCCGATACTTGCAACAGCCGGGCCGTGTTGACGGTGCCGGCGCTCACCACGACCTCCCGCCTGGCGTGCACGATCTGCTCCGCCCCGCCGCGCTGGGTCAGGTAGCGCACCCCGGTCGCACGAACCCCGTCCAGCACGATGCCGCAGGCTCGCGCGTTGGTCCGCACCTCGAGGGTGCGGCGGGACCGGGCGGGTTTGAGGAAGGCGCGGGCTGCGCTGACCCGGCGGCCGTTCAGGATCGCGCGCTGGAAATAGCCGACGCCGGCTTGCTCGCCACTGTTGTAGTCGGGATTGCGGGGGATGCCCGAGGCGACGCAGCCGGCGATGAACGCCTCCGACATCGCGTGGATCCAGTCCATGTCGGTCACCGGAATGCCGCCCTCGCGCCCGCGGATGTCGTCGCTGCCGAAGCCGATGCGGCGCTCCGTTTGCCGGTAGTACGGCAGCACGTCCGCGTAGCCCCAGCCGCGATTGCCGCGCTGCGCCCAGCTGTCGAGGTCGGCCGGCTGGCCACGGTTCCACACCATGCCGTTCACCGAACTGGACCCGCCGAGCGTGCGCCCCTGCGTGGTGGCGATCGGCCGGCCGCCGGTGCGCTCGGTTGGCTCGGTCTTGAACTGCCAGGTGCAGGAGGGGTCGAACAGCGTTTTGACGAAGCCGGCCGGGATATGGATGAAGGGATTGCGGTCGGGCGGTCCAGCCTCCAGCACGCAGACGGTGGTGGTGCCATCCTCGGTCAGGCGGTTTGCCAGGACGGACCCGGCGGAGCCACCGCCCACGATGACGTAATCGAACGTATCGGCCGCATTCGCTGCCATTGTTTCTCCCTCCCAGACGTTCAGTCGTGCCTCATCCCCGTACCGTCATGCCAGGCCTTGAGCCTGGTATCCACGGCGTTCCGCAGACACCGGCCATGCCGTGCTACACGCGACAGGGCCAAACACTCGCCTAAAGCCGTGAATTCCAGGGTCAAACCCTGGCAAGACGATGACGGAGCAGGGTTTCTGCCAGGGCTGGAACATCGGCGAAACTGGCGGCGATCGCGGCGCCCTGCGCCATGTCCGTGGTGCCATAGCCCCAGCCGGCGAAGATGCAGGGGATGCCGAGGCCCGCCGCCGCGAGCACGTCGTTGCGGTGGTCGCCGACCATCACCGCCTGGTCCGCACTGCCGCCGGCGGCGGCCAGGGTCGCGGCGAGATGCGCCGGGTCGGGCTTGCGGGTGGGAAAGCTGTCGCCGCCGCCGACGGCAGCGAACCAGGGCCTCAGGCCCAAGCCATCGAGCAGGGCGATCGCGGCCGCCTCCGGCTTGTTGGTGCAAACCGCAAACCGCCATCCATGATCCTGCAGCGTGCGAAGGCCCTCGACGACGCCGGGGAAGGCGGCCGTGTCGACCGCCGCGTGGGCGGTGTAGTCGGCCTCCAGCGCCGCGCAGCTGGCCTCGTCGAACGGCAGGCTTCGCGCCTGGAACGCACGCTCCGCCAGAACGCGCAGGCCGTCGCCGATCATCGCCACGGTCTGCGCCCGCGAGAAGGGCAGGGTGCCGAGGCGTGCCATCATCCGGTTCAGCGCCGCCATGATGTCCGGCACCGAATCCACCAGCGTGCCATCCAGATCCAGGACGAGGGTGCGCGAAGCCACCTAGTTCGCGACCCGCTCCACGTCCGCGCCACAGGCGGCCAGTTTCTGTTCCAAAGCCTCGTAGCCGCGGTCCAGGTGATACACGCGGTTCACCACCGTCTCGCCGGACGCCGCCAGCCCGGCGATGACCAGGGACGCGCTGGCCCGCAGATCCGTGGCCATCACGGGTGCCCCCGACAAGTGCGGCACGCCGCGCACGATGGCGGAAGCGCCGTGCACGTTGATGCTGGCACCCATGCGGGTGAGCTCGCTGACATGCATGAAGCGGTTCTCGAAGATGGTCTCCGTCACCATCGCGGCTCCCTCGGCGACGCTCATCAGCACCAGGAACTGCGCCTGCATGTCGGTGGGGAAGCCGGGATAGGGCTCGGTCATGGCGTCGGTGCCGCGCAGGCCGTTGCGCCGGGTCACGCGCACACCGCCGGGTTCGGCCTCCAGATCGACGCCGGCCGACGCCATCACGGCGCGGACGGAGGCCAGGTGGGCGAGGTCCGCGCCGCGCAGCAGCACCGTACCGCCGGTGATGGCCGCGGCGCAGGCGTAGGTGCCGGTCTCGATCCGGTCCGGGATGATCGGGTGGCTGGCGCCGTGCAGCTGCTTGACGCCTTCCACCACCAGCGTGCCGGTGCCGGAGCCCTCGATGCGCGCGCCCATGGCTTGTAGGCAGGCCACCAGGTCACCGATCTCGGGCTCGCGCGCGGCGTTGGCGATCGTGGTTTGGCCGTCTGCCAGGCTCGCGGCCATCAGCAGGTTCTCGGTGGCGCCGACCGAGGCGAAGGCGAGCACGATGGTGGCACCCTTCAGCCCCCCCGGCGCCGTCGCGTTGATGTACCCTGACTCCAGGTCGATCCGGGCGCCCATCTGCTCCAACCCCTTGAGGTGCAGGTCGACCGGCCGGGTGCCGATCGCGCAGCCGCCGGGCAGGGAGACGCGCGCCTCCCGGCAGCGCGCCAGCAGCGGGCCCAGCACCAGCACGGAGGCGCGCATCTTGCGCACGATGTCGTAAGGCGCCTCGGTCGAGGTGATCGCGCCGCCGAGCGAGAGGGTGCGCCCGTCATTGCCGACCGGGTCGATCGCGATGCCATGCTGCCGCAGCAGGCTCGTCATGGTGTCGATGTCGGCGAGGCGGGGCACGTTGCTCAGCTGCAGCCGCTCTTCGGTCAGCAGCCCGGCGGCCATCAGCGGCAGGGCGGCGTTCTTGGCCCCGCCGATCGGGATCTCACCAGAAAGCGGGCGTCCGCCGCGGATACGGATTTTGTCCATCAAAGGGCGGTCCTTGTCAGATACTGGGCAGGGGGGGTCACATACTAGGCAAGGGGGTCACATGCGGGGCAGGGAAGTACCGCGCTGGCGCATGTATTTGCCGGCACGGTCGGCATAGCTGGTCTCGCAGGGCTCGGACCCCTGGAGGAACAGGAACTGGCAGATGCCCTCGCCGGCGTAGATGCGGGCGGGCAGGGGGGTGGTGTTGCTGATCTCGATGGTAACCTGGCCCTCCCACTCCGGCTCCAGGGGGGTCACGTTCACGATGATCCCACAGCGGGCGTAGGTGGACTTGCCGAGGCACACCACCAGGATGTCGCGCGGGATACGGAAATATTCGACCGTGTGGGTCAGCGCGAAGCTGTTGGGTGGGATGATCGCGACCGGCCCTTTGCGGTCCACGAAGCTGTTCGGATTGAAGTTCTTCGGGTCGACGATGGCGCTGTCGACGTTGGTGAAGATCTTGAAATCGTCGGCCACCCGCGCGTCGTAGCCGTAGGAGGACAGGCCGTAGCTGATCACGCCTTCCCGCTTCTGCGCTTCGGTGAATGGCTCGATCATGGCGTGGTCGAGGGCCATGCGGCGGATCCAACGGTCGGCCATGACGGGCATGGGGCGGCTACTCCAGGCAAGCGGGCCGTCTACCGCATCCGGCCGTGTCGGCGCAAATAGCCGCACCAATGCTAACAAAACCTGACGCTGGAAAGCCGCCGGCGCCCCGTATAGTCTGGTCGCGTCACTGCAGTAACCAGCTTGAGGGTGCAATGGTCGACAGGATTACGGCCGTTGGGTCGGCAGCAGGGGCGCAGTCCAATAGTCCCGAGCGCGACATGATTTGTGACCGGCTCGCGCTGGATACGCTGGCCACCTCGCGTGCCAGCCCGCTGCAGCGGCGGCTTGCCGCGCTGCTGTGCGCCGTGGTTGCCGTTGTGACCGCGATCCTCCTCCCGGCGGCGGGGCTGCGGATGCCGGTGATGCCCGGCTTCCTCGCGTTGAATCAGTCCGCCCTGGTGCTGGTCTACAGCCTGACGACATGGTTGCTGTTGGTGCAATACCGCCGCACCGGCGCCGTTCCGCTCCTGATCTTGGGCGCTGGTAGCCTGTGCACCACGGTGGCCGTCGCGCTGCAACTCGTCTGTTTCCCCAACATGTTCGGTCCCGGCCTGCTGGTCGGGCAGGGCGGCCCTACGCTCACCTGGCTGTGGAACCTCTGGCATCTCTGTCCGCCGCTGTTCGCCCTGGTCTATGCGATCGTCGAACGCGGCGGCCGTCCACCGGTAACCCAGGCCGGCCGGACGAAGACGATGGCCTTCGGAACGTCTGCCGGCATGATCGCGATCATGGCCGTCCTGGGCTTCGTCGTATGCCGCTACACGTCCGCTTTGCCGCGGATGATGGACCCGGATGGCGGCTATTGGGCGATCACCACCTCCGGTGTCGGCCCCGCCTTGATCGTCCTGACCATCGGTGCACTGGCGGCCCTGTGTTGGACGACCCGGCTTCGCAGCGTGCTGCAGCTTTGGCTGGCTGTCTCGCTCGTACTGCTGCTGCTCGACAACGTCATCACCGATCTCGGCGCCATGCGCGAAACCGTCGGCTGGTTCGTGGGCCGGGTGGAGGCCTTGCTCGCCGGGATCGTCGTGCTCGGCGTCTACCTCCAGGAGGTAGACCACCTCTACGGCCGCGCCGAACGGGCAGCCTCCTCGCGTGAACGCGCGCGGGCCGAGGCGCAATCGGCCCGCGACAGCCTCGAGGTCGCACTCGATGCCTCCGACATGGGCGATTGGAGCCTGGACATCGCAACCGGGCACGTTCGCCGCACGCTGCGGCATGACCGCTTGTTCGGCTACCATGAGGTGCAGCCGCTCTGGACCGCGGAGATTTTCCTCCGCCACGTGTATCCCGAAGACCGGCCCCTGGCGCAGGCCGCGTTCGCCGGCGCCGTGAAGACGGGGCAGGTCGAGTTCGAATGCCGCATCCAACGGGTCGATACGGGGGCCATCCGGTGGCTGGCCGTCCACGGCCGCGCTTCGCACAACCAGGCCGGGCGCGCCGTCGGCATGGCAGGCTGCCTGATGGACGTGACGGATCGCCACCTGACCGACGAACGCCTACGCCAAGCCGAGCGGATGGAGGCGGTGGGCCAGCTCACGGGGGGCGTCGCGCACGACTTCAACAATCTGTTGACCGTGATCCTGGGTAATTTGGACCTGATCACGCGCCGGCCCGGTGACCCGGCACGGGTCGAGCGGCTGGCCAAGGTGGCCCTCATGGCGGGTCGCCGCGGGACCGAGCTCACGGACAAGCTGCTGTCCTTCTCGCGCCGCCAGATGGTCCAGCCGGAGACGGTGAACCTCAATCGTCTGCTCGCGGATTTCCGGCCGCTACTGCAGCAGGCGGTGGGCGAGACCGTGGAGCTCAGCCTGGAACTCGACCCTGCGCTTGACCCTGTGCGGCTGGACCAGAACCAGTTCCAAGCCGTTCTGCTCAACGTCGCCGGCAACGCGCGTGACGCGATGCCGAGCGGGGGCGCGCTGCGGGTGCAGACCAGTAACGTGAAGGTCGGTAGGGATCTGGTACCCGGGCTGCCCGAATTGGCGCCGGGGGATTACCTCCTCACCGTCATCTCGGACACCGGCATCGGCATGGATGCGGCAACGGCGGCCCGGGCGTTCGAGCCTTTCTTCACCACGAAAGAGGTCGGCAAGGGCACCGGGCTGGGGCTCAGCCAGGTCTACGGCTTCGTGCGGCAATCCGGCGGTCATTGCCGGTTGCGGACCGCTCCCGGCAAGGGGGTCTCGCTCGATATTTTCCTGCCGCGGGTCGTCGACGCGGTGCGGGAGGAGACCCTCCCCAGCAACGTCGTGCCGCTGCGCCGGGCCGCCGGTGGCGAGGTCGTCCTCATCGTGGAGGACGAGCAAGCGGTGCGCGAGATGGCCGCGGAGAGCCTCGAGGGTTTGGGCTACAAGGTGGTGACGGCCCCGGATGCGCGCATTGCGTTGGACGTGCTGCGCGGACCGAACCGGGTCGACGTGCTGTTCTCGGACGTGGTGATGCCGGGCGGCATGAACGGCGCCCAACTCGCGGTGCAAGCGAGAGAGATCCGCGGCGGGCTGAAGGTGCTGCTGACCTCCGGTTACATGGCGACGGCGACCGGCGGATCGCGTGACCTACCGGAAGGAGTGCCGCTGCTCCGCAAGCCGTATATGCGCGAGGATCTGGCCGCCAAGCTCGAGATGGTGATCAGCGCCTAGCCTGGGTGGGAGGTCTCGATGCGGCGGCGTGGTTTCCTGCTGACAGCATTGGCCACGAGCGGCTTATGTTGGGGTGCCAAGGCGCAGAACGGCGAGGCTGCATCACATGACGACCCGGCGTCGGATGCGATCCGGGATCTGCTGACGGATCGCACCCAACCGGGGGCTGACAGCATCGGCTACGTCGCCGGGATCGTACAGGACGGCGTGACGCGGCTGGTGACCGCCGGGCAGTCCGGTGCCGAGAACGGCCGGCCGCTGGATGGCGAGACGATCTTCGAGACCGGATCGATCACCAAGGTGTTCACCGCGCTCCTGCTCGCCGACGCGGTGCAGCGCGGCGAGATGGCGTTCTCGGACCCGCTCGCCAAATACTTGCCGGTCCAACTGCACGCGTTCGATGGCAAGCCGATCACGCTGCTCGATCTGGTGACCTACACGTCCGGATTGCCGAACATGCCCGGCAATGTCGTCTCCAGAGACCCGAAGAACCCTTATGCCGATTACACGACGGCCCAGTTGTTCGAGGCGGCTGCCGCGATCACGCCGCTGTACTATCCGGGGTCGCATTACGAAGATGCCAATCTCGGCTTTGCGCTGCTCGGGCAGATCCTCTCGATCCACGCGGGGCGCAGCTACGAGGACCTGGTGGTCTCGCGTATTTGCGGACCATTGGGTTTGGACGATACCCGCGTCACGCTCACGCCCGGGATGCAGGCCCGGCTCGCTCCTGGCCACGATGAAGCTTGGCAGCCCGTGCCGAACTGGGATCTCCCGGCGGCGGCCGGTGCTGGGGCGTTGCGGTCGACGGCGAACGATCTGCTGCGCTTCGTGGCTGCGTGCTCGGGCCGGGCGCAAACGCCGCTGACGCAAGCGGCGGCGAGCCTGCTAGAGGTCCGGCGGCAGACCGACACCGTCAACCAATACGCTGCCGCCGGCTGGTTCGTCCGCACGCAGTACGGCGACGAGTTGGTGTGGAAGGGCGGCGACACCGGCGGTTATTCCGCCTTCATCGCCTACTCGACCCGTGCCCCTCACGAGGCCGTCTTGCTGGCGAACACGAGCGCTCCTGTCACGACGCCGGAGATCGGCAAGCACCTGGTGAATCCGGCATTTCCGTTGCCACCTGAGCACCGGAGGGTCGCGATCGATCCAGGCGATCTCGCCGCGTGTGCGGGACGCTACGCCATCAGGCCGCGGTTCGTGCTGACCGTCCGCCCAACTGACGGCCGCCTCGTGGTGCAGGCGACCGGCCAGGACGAAGTGGCAATGTTTCCTGAAAGCCGGACGCGGTTCTTCAACCGGACCGTGGACGCGCAGTTGACGTTCGACCTCGATCCGGACGGCCACGCCACCGCCCTCGTACTGCATCAGCACGGGCGGACCCTGCGGGGCGCGCGCTTGCCGTAGCTCGCCTCGACCCGCCAAATCGTAGGGTAGGCTTCAGCCCACTGCCTGGCTGTGGCTAGATCACTCCTGCGACCATTCCGACAGATGGCTGGACACGTCGGGCCGCCGTGCCGGGGCGGCAGGTTCGGCGGGGGTGCCCAAGTAAAGGTAGCCGATCACCCGGTCCGGAGCCTGGAAGCCCAACGCGGCCGCGACCGCCGGGTCGTACGCATTCGGTCCGCTGACCCACTTGCCGGCGTACCCCAAAGCGTGCGCTGCGTTCAGCATGTTCATGGCCGCCGCCGCGACCGACTGGACCTGTTCGGTTTCCGGCACCTTGGGCGTCGCCGTGACGTGCATCCCGAGCGCCAGGATCAGCGGGGGATCGGTCAGCTTGCCACGCATGCGGATCGCTTCGGCCTCCGTCGCCTCCGGATCGCGGGCCCGCAAGGCCGCGATGCAGAGTTCGGCGAACCGCGCTTTGGCCTCGCCGCGGATCGCGACGAAGCGCCAAGGCCGCAGCTTGCCGTGGTCCGGCGCGCGCAAGCCGGCGGCCACGATCCGCTCCAGGTCTGCCCCAGACGGCGCCGGGTCGCGCAGGGAGCCATTGGTGACGCGGGACAGCATCGTCTCGATCGCCGGGTCACCGCCGAGCTGCATGACGGTGTCCATCAAGCGGCAACCATCGACATCGCGGCGATCGGTGGCTCGACACCCGCCGGCACCGGGCTCTGATACGGGGTGGCGGCTGTGCGCTCGGCAAGGTCGGCCTTGGCGCGCTGGATCAACGCCGGGTTCTCGATCGCGCTGACCGCCGTCGCCGCCATCACCTTGGCCACGAAGGTCAGCCCCTTGTGCGCGGCCGGGTTCTTGCCCTGCGCGGTCAGCTGCCACGAGTGGCCCGGCGTGCCCACGGCATAGGTCGCGGCGTGCGCCTGCACCGTCGGCACCACCCAGCTCACGTCGCCCACGTCGGTGGAGCCGATCATCGGCTTGCGCACCGTGTCCATCGGTACGATCGCGTCGTGCAGCGGTGCCTCTGGCTTCGGCTTCACGCCGGCGCGGGTGTAGGCGGTGCTCAGGTCCTCCGCCGACAGCGTGCCCTGGATCTGCTTGGCGAAGGCGCGGTCGGCGTCGTCCCAGGCGGGCGGGCCGAGGCGGACCATTGCGTCATACATCGCGTGTTCCAGGGTGGGGTTGTCCACCAGGTTGGACACGGCGGCGAGCACGTGGATGTCCACCTCCGTCTCCGTCATCAGCGCGGCACCGCGGGCCACATTTTTCACCCGCTCCAGCAGCACCAGCATGGTCGGCAGGTCGGCGGAGCGGACCGAGTAGCGCACGCGGGCCTTGGCCTGCACCACGTTGGGGGCGATGCCGCCGCCGTCGATCATGGCGTAGTGGATGCGCGCGTCGGACGGCATGTGCTCGCGCATATAGTTCACGCCGACATTCATCAGCTCCACCGCGTCCAGCGCCGAGCGGCCGAGATGCGGTGCGGCGGCGGCGTGTGAGGCACGGCCGCGGAACGCGAAGTCGACCCGCGTGTTGGCCAAGGCGAGCGCCGGGGCGACCTCGTTGAAGGCGTTCGGATGCCACGTTATGGCGATGTCCACGTCGTCGAACGCGCCGGCGCGGACCATGAACGCCTTGGCGGCGCCGCCTTCCTCGGCCGGGCAGCCATAGTACCGTACGCGGCCCGGCGTGCCGGTCTGCGCCAGCCAGTCCTTCACGGCGGTGGCGGCCAGCATGGCGGCGGACCCTAGCAGGTTGTGGCCGCACCCATGCCCGTTGCCGTTGCCCGGGATCGGGCGGTGCTCGGCAACCCCGGCCTCCTGGCTGAGTCCGGGCAGCGCATCGTACTCGCCGAGAATGGCGATCACCGGGCCGCCTTCGCCTGCCTCGCCCATCACGGCGGTCGGGATGTCGGCGATATTCTCGGTGACCTGGAAGCCCTGCCGGTGCAACTCGGCAATGTGCTCGGCGACCGACCGCTTCTCGGTGTAGCAGGTCTCCGGCATGCCCCAGACGCGGTCCGACAGAGCGATCAGCGCATCGCGCTTGGCATCGACCAGGGTCCAAATCGGTTCGGCGTTCTGCATGATGTCTCTCCTAAACTCAGGCGGCCAGTCGCTCGTCGTGGTGGGCGAGCTTGGCCTTCAGGAAGGCTGCGGCGGCGTCCATAGACTGGACGCTTTCGGGCATCCGGAACAATTGCCATACATGCGGCACGACCGGCCAGGTCTGCAACTCGACCTCGGTGCCGGCCTCGCGGGCGCGTTCGGCCAACCGGCGGCTGTCGTCGAGCAGCACCTCGTAGGTGCCGGCATGGATCAGGGTCGGGGGCAGGCCGTGCAGCTCGGCATAGAGCGGCGAGGCGAGCGGGTTGCGCGGGTCCGCGCCGGCCAGATAGGGCATGATCGCGCGGTCCATGCCGGTGCCGTCGAACATGGCATCGCGGCTGGTGTTGGTGCGCAACGACTCGCCGGTCGCAGCCAGGTCGGTCCAGGGCGAGAACAACACGCAGGCGGCTGGCAATTCATCGCCGGCATCGCGTAGCGACAGCAAGGTCGCCAGTGCGAGCCCCCCGCCTGCGGAATCGCCGGCGATCGTCAGGCTGTTCGCCGGGATGCCGCTCGCGCGCAGGCCGCGATAGCTCGCCACGGCGTCCTCGATCGCGGCCGGGAAGGGATGCTCCGGGGCAAGCCGGTAATCCGGGGCGAACACTTCGAGCCCGCGCCGGGCGAACCCCGTGGTAATCGGCCGGTGGGTCTGCGGCGAGCACGCGAAATATCCGCCACCATGCAAATACAGCAGTGTTCCGGCGGTGCTGCCGGCGACCGGGCTTAGCCACTCCCCCGCGATGCCGCCGACCGTCCGGTTGGACGCACGGACCGAGCCCGGGACCTTGTGCTTGATGGCGCTCAGCGTCGCCCGCGCTGCCGTCACGTCGGTCTGCGTATTCAGCTTGCGCTTCACGCGGAGTTTCAGCAGCAGAACGATCAGGTGGGACTGCCAGCTTGCCATTGCGTTGTCCTAGTAGAGGAGGCGGGTCGCTGCGACATGCGCTTTCGCAGCAGGGCATAATAGCCGACCGGAGCAAGGCGTTGCACGATGTCCAACACCCGCGCGTCCCGGCCGATCAGGATCCGGGTGTCGCGGCGCAGGATGCCCTCCACGATCCGGGCGGCGGCCGCTTCGGGCATGGTGACCAGGCTCCTGCTGAACCGGCTGAGAGCTTTGCGGGCGTCTTCCGGCTCGATGTCGGCGCTGACCTTGGCGTTGCGGGCGATGTTGGTCGCAACGCCGCCGGGGTGCACGACGGTAACGCCAACACTGCTCGCTTCCAGTTCGTGGCCGAGGGCCTCGCTGAAGCCCCGGAGTGCGAATTTCGCCGCGGCGTAGGCGGACTGGCCGGGCGGTGCGACGAGGCCGAACAACGAGGACAGGTTCACGATCTGGGACGCCGGTTGCCGCAGCAGGTGGGGGAGGAAGGCGCGGGTCGCATGCACGGCGGCGGTGAAGTTGATGGCGAACAGCCAGTCGAAATCCGCGCTGCTCGTCTGCAGGAAGTCCCCCATCAGGGCAACGCCGGCGTTGTTGACCAGCAGGTTGACGCGCCGGTGCTGCGACAACACAGCTTCGGGCAGGCCGGCGATGGCCGCAGTGTCCGCCAAATCCATCAGATGCTCGCTCACGATAGGCCCTGCCTGCCGGGCGACCTCCGCCGTCGCGGTCAGGCCGGCCTCGTCACGGTCGACAAGGGCGAGGGCGCAGCCGCGACGAGCCAGGTTCAGCGCCAAGGCACGTCCGATTCCGCCGGCCGCACCGGTGACGACGGCCACGCCGCCGGCCAGCGGGAATTCTGTCTCTGCCAAGAGCTGCCTCCGACGTTTACCGGCGCTGATGTGCGCGGCCCCGATGCTTCAGCAAGGCACGTCCTTCAGCAAGACGGCGCAAACTAACCCATGTTAATAGAAAGCCTTCAACTTTGCGACTTCCCAGGCGCCACGGACCCGAATCGGACGGTCAGGGCCCTGATCACGCGCTGCACGCGCTCCTGGTTCACGTCGCTGAACGGGTTCACGTCCCATCGGCTGTGCGAGAATATCACCGCCTGGCTCGACGCATCGCCGACCGGCACCGCCTGCACGATGACGATATCCGGGAGGTTCATCGCGCGGCTCCGCACGATGTAGGAGGCCTGATGCTCGTCGGGATGCGCGCTCACCAGCCAGGTCCGGGGCAGGGCGGCGACGATGTCCTGCATCGCGGCGTACAGCGCCGGCGCTGGCACCGGGAAGGTGGGCGTCGTCACCGTCGGTTTCGGGATCCAGCCGGCGGGGGCGGCGAGAACGGCCGTCCCGCCGAAGTTGCCGAGATCGGCGTGCATGTCGACGACCGGGTAGACGCCCTTGGACTCGGGCGGTCCCTGGACCCCGCATGCCGTCAGCAGGCTGGCGATTAGGAGGATACAGAGCTTGGGCGTGCAGGAGGTGCGCATGCCCACTCCTTAGCGCGCAATCGGCACCCTGAGAAAACGGCTTTGCCTGTCAGGGCGTAGGGTGCAATCCGCTTGGAGGATTGCACCTTCACGTCGCGATGATCAGCGCGTTTGCCTGATGCAATGCCAAAGCGCTTTGCATCCTACAAGGTGAGACGAGGGTCAGTGCTTGAGGCTGCTGGTATTGTCAGCGGCGTACGGTATGCCTGACGGAGCCGATCCCTCGGGGGTGAAGGAGATTGTGGTGGGTCTCGATCAGGCTCACCGGCACTTGGCGGACGGGAATGTCCGGATGATAGGCCGGCATCGGCACGGCGCGCGCTGGTGGCAGCATGGTCGCGGCGACGGCCGACGGCGCCACGGCCTGGATCAACGAGGCGAGTGCCGCACCCGGGACTGCTGCCGCCGGCGGCTCCGTATTGGGGATCTGCGGCATCAGTAGCGGCAACGGGACGCTGGCAAAGCTTTGCGGCCCGACGGTATCGCCGGGGGTCGCCGTCAGCGGCTCGAGCTTTGCGATCACGGCGCTCGTCACTTGCGAGCCCACCGACAGGAACACGGGGTAGGCAACAGTATCGAGCGGATTGGCAAGCCCGAGCGGCACCAAGACCACGGCGTAGGCGAGGCAGCCGGCAGAGACCAGCGCCACGCCCCGCAATGCACCCATGGAGAACCCGGCGAACGAGTCGAACAACCGCCCAAGATCGCACCAGCGCGTGTCGAAGCCGAACCGGTCGGAGATCCCCCGCATCAAACGCCAGGCAATCACCCCGCTGGCGAGCGCGATCAGCGGGCTGGCCGGCTGCCCCAAATCATGCACGAAGGGAACCGTGCTGACCGCCCAAGCCGCCGCAACGCCGGCGATGCAGCCGAGGCACGACGCCAACTCGACCGGCGCGCCCCGGATCAGCCCGAGGATGGCGAGGAAAATCGGCAGCGAGACCAGGAGGGTGTCGAGTATTCCAAAACCCGGCGGCATGCCTAACACCCCCCAACGCGTTGCGACCCGGCGGACCATCCTCGGCCGTGATGGTTAACTACGAGATAAGAAACTTCTCCCGCGTCCCCCGAAGCGGGTACAGTCGACGGAAATGACGCCCATTACCGCCGATGAACTCGCCAGCTTGCTGGGATTATCGCCCGCATGCCTCCTGCTGCTGGATCGCGCGGGGCGCGTTCTCCACGGTAACGCCGCGGCGGAGCGGCTTTTCGCCCAGCAAGCCGTACTGTGCCTTCGGGATTCGACGCTGCATGCGAGGCGTAAGGACGAGGACAAGTTCGTTCAGGACGCTATGGCCAAGCTGTCCGTTGCAGACCCGACCGGGAGCCTGTGCCTGCGCAGCCGGGAGGGCTTTCCGGTCGTTCTGCTGGACCTGCACCGCCTCGGCAACGGCCGTGTCGTGGCGAGGCTGACGGATTTGACGGCCCGGCCGATCCCCTCCACCGATCGAATGCGCAGCGTCCTCGGGCTGACCCGTGCCGAGGCGAGGGTCGCCTCCGCGATGCTCTCGGGCCTTGGCTTGAGTGCGATCGCGGACCAGCACGGTGTCGAGGCGGAAACCGTCCGAAGCCAGGCCAAGCGGATCCGAGCCAAAGCCGGAGCACGGTCACAGAACCAGCTCCTGGGTATCTTGTCGGCGATTGGCCTTGCGCCGGAGATTGCGCCGCCGGGCAAATCAGAGAGCCCGGTTTTCGCAGATCAGGAGGATGCCTGACGCGGAAGCTACGACGCGCGCATGCTAGTGGTGCGAATCTAACGCTTGGTGCCCGCGCCTGACGGCGGCGATGATTTCGTCGGGGTCCTTTGTCCATTGGAAGGGCTTCGGGTTCTGGTTCGCGTCTTTGACGAAGCGGTTGATGGCAGCTTGCAGGGCAACGATGGAGTGGAACACGCCGCGTTTGAGCCTGCGCCTGGTCAGCTTGGCGAAGAAGCCCTCGACGGCGTTGATCCAGGATGCCGACGTGGGCGTGAAGTGGAAGGTGAAGCGCTCGTGCCGACCAAGCCACTCAATGACCTTGGGATGTTTGTGTGTTGCATAGTTGTCGAGCACGACGTGGACCTGCTTGTTGGCCGGAACCTGGTTCTCGACGACGTTCAGAAAACGGATGAACTCCTGGTGGGTGTGGCGCTGCATACACCGGCCGATGACGTTGCCTTCGAGCACGTTGAAGGCGGCGAACAGGGTGGTGGTGCCGTTCCTTTTATAGTCGTGGGTCATGGTGCCGCATCGCCCTTTCTTCAGGGGCAGGCCTGGCTGGGTTCGGTCGAGTGCTTGGATCTGACTTTTCTCGTCCACGGACAGCACGACGGCATGCTCCGGCGGATTGACGTAGAGGCCGACGATATCGCGCACTTTGGCGGCGAACTGCGGATCGTTGGACAGCTTGAATTGTCGTATTTGATGTGGCCGCAAGCCATGGCTGCGCCAGATGCGATGCACCGAACTGATGCCGATTGCGCAGATCGTGGCGACGGCCGCCGCCGTCCAGTGCGTGACTTCACCCGGCGGCTCGCTCAACGTCAGCGCCACCACGCGCTCAGTGAGCGCGTCGCCGAGCGGCGGGATGCGCGACGGGCGCGTCTTGTCGACCAGCAATCCGTCCGTGCCCGCTTCCATGAAGCGCTGCTGCCACCGCCATATGCAGGTCTTGGCTTTGCCCGTGGCGCGCATGATCTCGTTAGTTCCGACGCCCTGAGCGGACAGCAGCACGATTTGCGCACGCCATACGTGCTTCTGTGGACTATTCCGATCGGCCACTATCTCAGCCAAACGGATGTGATCGGAGGAGCTAAGGCTGATGGCGATCCCGGTGCGCATGCCGTAGACTCGCATGACGCGCGATCAACGGGAATCCTCCACGGGACTCTTCCGTCAGGTGTTATCCACTAGAGGTCTGGGATTGACCCGGTTTCGTGGACACCCTGAAGCTTTCACCAGAGGTGCTCCTGATGCCCAAGACGCGTCCGCCGTATTCGCCTGAGTTCCGCCGCCAGATGGTTGACCTGGTTCGTGCTGGACGATCTCCCGAGGATCTCGCCCGGGAGTTTGAGCCCACTGCGCAGTCGATCGGCGCGTGGGCGGCTGCGGCCGACAAGCAAGAGGGCCGACGGGAGGAGGTGGTCGCTGGTTTAGCGGCGTCTGAACGAGATGAGTTGGCGCGTTTGCGGCGTGAGAACAAGCAGCTCCGGGTGGAGCGGGATATCTTGTCAAAAGCCGCGGCCTGGTTTGCACGGGAGACCGGCGCGGTGCCGTCGGGCTCTTCCGGTTCATGAGCGCCAACCAGGCCTGCTTCCCAATTGCCACCATGTCGCGCGTGCTCGGCGTGTCCAAGGCGGGCTACTACGCCTGGATTAACCGCTCTCCGTCGGTCCATGCCGCGGCTGACGCGGCGTTGCTGAAGCGAGTGCGCACGGTGCACGCCAGCTCGCGCCAGACGTATGGAGCGCCCCGCGTCCATGCCGAACTGCAAGGGCATGGCGAGCAGCACGGCCGCAAACGGATTGCGCGGCTGATGCGGCAGGCTGGCTTGGTCGGTGCCAGTCACCGGTATGGCGGGCCGGTGACGACCCGGCGCGACCAGGAGGCACGACCGGCGCCGGACTTGGTGGACCGCAACTTCAGCGCGTCCGGGCCGAACCAGCTCTGGGTCGCCGACATCACCTATGTGCCGACAGCGACCGGGTTCCTGTATCTGGCCGTGGTTCTGGACGCGTGGAGCCGCAAGATCGTCGGCTGGTCGATGGCCAACCATCTGCGGACCGAGCTGGTGCTGGCCGCGATGGAGGCGGCAGTTGGGCAGCGTCGGCCGAAGGACGTGATCCATCACAGCGACCAGGGAAGCCAATACACATCCGTATCGTTTGGCAAGCGCTGCGCTGAAGCTGGAGTGCGGCCATCGATGGGATCGGTCGGCGACGCCTACGATAACGCGATGGCAGAAAGCTTCTTCTCGACCTTGGAAGCCGAGTTGCTAAGCCGCCGCCGGTTTGCCTCCCAGGCCGAGGCGAAGATGGCCTGCTTCAGCTACATCGAGGGCTGGTACAACCCGGTCAGGCTGCACTCGGCCCTGGGTTACCGCTCGCCCATGGCCTACGAAGCCACCATGCAAACAGCAGAAGCCGACACGTAGCTCCCAAGCCCACAAACCGTCCACGAGAACGGGGCAACCCCAGTCTGGTTATGCGCATCGTCATCTCATTGCTGCTGCTGCTGGCCGGCTCGGCCGCGGCCCAGACCGCCCCCGTCCTGCAACCGCCGGTGACACCGGCCTGCGTTTCATCGCCGTTCGGCTGGCGGCATGCGGTGGGGCCGCACGCGCCGGCCGGGTTCCACAATGGGATCGACCTACCGGCCCCGGCCGGCGCCCTGGTGCACGCGGCGGCGGCCGGGACGGTGCTGGTGATCAAGCGGCAGGGCCTCGGCGGTGTGACCGTGCACCTGGCGCATCCGGGCGGGATGACGACCCTGTACGCCCATCTCGGCAACCTCGTGCCGGCGATCGCCGAGGGCAAGCGCACGGTCGTGGCCGGTGAGCCGCTCGGGCACGTCGCGCGCACCGGGGTGACCTACGGGACGCATGTTTTCTTCGCGGTGCTGGTGAACGGTCAGGCGGTGGACCCGCTCGCCTGGATGGCGCCATTGCCGCATTGCTGAGCGGCGGCTTCCTCGGCCAGCAGCGCCTCGAGCGTCGGTGCCGGCGGTTGGACCGGCTTGTAGCAGGCGAAGACCATGTCCAACCCGGTGGCGAGGGTCACCGTGCGGGTGAGCTTGGCAGGCGAGGGGGACATGGCGGCTCCAGGTGTTGCGAGTGGTTCGCATTCTCACCGGACGCGATGGCCTGTCAATCGCTCTTCTTCCGTTCTTCACCATGTCATCCGCGCCGCGGCCGGCCCGCGTTTCCGCTCCGTCCACGAGCGCCAGGCCGTCGTGGGCATGAACCTCGGCGCCAGGAACTGGTAGGTCTCGCCCAGTAGCGGGGCGGTATCGTCGGTGTTGGACGTGCGGCTCCAGCGATCCAGGATCGGCTCCCACGCGCGTTGGCTACGATACAGCCAGTCTCGGTTGGACCGGATGAAGCTACGCTGCGTATCCATGTTGCGGAGCATGTTTTCGATGCTGGCGGTCTGGCTGTCCACGTCCTCGAACCGTTGAAAAAGCTGCCGCATCGCGATGCCCAACAGGCGATGGACCTGTGAGAGGTTGTCGAACGATGTCCCCATGCGGCCGCGGTCCCGCCACAGGGCGCCGACCCGTCGCCGCAGGTCGGCGACCCGCGACAGCAAGCGTTCGCGCAGCGCCTCGATATAGGCCAACTCCCGCGCCACACCCTCGATCATCTGGATCACGTCGCCGCCGCTGCTGATGCCCAGGGTCATCGCGGCCTGCCCGGCGGCGGCCTCCGCCTCGTCCCGCAGCGTCGTGCTGGACGCGGTGCGGCGCAGGCTCTCGTCGTCGCGCGCGACCTTGGCCCAGCGGCCGCCCGGCTCCAGCCATGTGCACAGATCCAGACGCAGACGGGTGGTGACCAGGCGGAGATGGCCGGTGCTCGGCTTCCAACTGGCCTCGCCGGTGCGGATCTCGGAGGGGAGCTTGTCGCCGGGCTGCAACGACGAGACGAAGTCCAGCGCGGAGCCGATCAGATCCAGCATGCGGCCGTCGTTACTGTCTTTGCCGATGCTGTATTCCCGGCGCAGCGACTCCAGCGGGAATTGTGCCTCCCGCTCCCCCAGCCGCAGCGCCATCATCGGCAGGCCATCGGTCGTGGATAGCCGGAAGTGCACCTCGCCGAGGCTGCTGAACACTTGGTGCTCGAGCTCGCAGCGATCGGGTAGATCGGGGCAGGGGGTGGTCGTCGGATCCATTTGTTCCTGCTTGTAGCGACGTACATCAGGCTAGGAGACGAACGTTAAGCGAGCATTAGCGGCACTTGGCCGCATAGGCGCGGAGGTCTGCACTGGGTGCCTGCCACGGCGTTACAATCGCGCCATTCTGGCCGGGTCGCCTTGCCTCGCCGCCGCCCTTGCGCCAGCTTCCCCGCATGCCCCAACCTTCGACCGAGCAGGCGATCGAGGCCACCGTCTTGCGCCTCGTGCAGGCCCGCGGCCCCGACAAGTCGATCTGCCCCAGTGAAGCCGCCCGTGAACTGGCGCCCGAGTGGCAGCCGCTCATGGGCCCGGTGCGCCAGGCCGCCATCCGCCTGGCGCAGGCCGGCCGCATCGAGATCCTGCGCAAGGGCAAGCCCGTCGACCCGGCCGGCGTGCGCGGCGTGATTCGCCTTCGTATCATCCCAGGCGGGGATGAATAATGCCGCGTTGGGGCCGTTTTTTCCGCAATATCTGGTACCTCACCGGCCCCTATTTCCGCTCCAACGAAAAGTGGTCCGCCATTGGGCTGCTGGTGCTGGTGCTGGCCGCCGATATCGCGCTGGTGCGGATCAACGTGCTGCTGAACCTGAACGGCGGCGCCTGGGTGAACGCCTTCCAGCAGTATGACGAGCCGGCGTTCTACCGCCTGCTGCTGAGCTACGAACCCAGCCCGGAGGGGCCGTTCGGCATCATCCCGGGCTTCGTGCCGCTGGTGACGCTGGCGCTGCTGATCTTCGTGAACGGCCGCTACCTGCGCCAATGGCTCACCATCCGGTGGCGCCGCTGGCTGACGGCATACTACCAGGAGGAGTGGCTGTCGGGCCGCGCCTACTACCAGATGCAGCTGCAGGCGGAGACGCTGGGCAACGACAACCCCGACCAGCGGCTCTCGGAGGATGTGCGGGACTTTGTCGAGAACGGCCTCGTGCTGGGGTTCGGCTTCGTCGCCAACATCGTCTCGCTCGCCTCGTTCCTGGCGGTGCTGTGGGAGCTGTCGTTCCCGGTGACCATCTTCGGCCTGCGCATTCCGGCCTACCTGGTCTGGGTCGCGCTGGGCTACTCGGTGATCGGCACGCTGCTCGCCCAGCTGATCGGCCGCCCCCTCGTCTCGCTGAACTACCTGCGCCAGCGGCTCGAGGCCAATTTTCGTTATGCCTTGATCCGCCTGCGGGAAAACGCGGAGGGCGTGGCGCTGTATGCCGGGGAGCGCGACGAGGGCCGGATCCTGACGGGGCGCTTCGGCGCGATCGTCGCAAACTACCGCGCTATCATGTCGCGCAACCGGCTGGTGAACGCCTTCACCTATTTCTTCGCGCAGGTTGCCGCGATTTTCCCGTTCTTCGCCGCCTCGCCGCTGTATTTCGCCAAGCAGATCTCGTTCGGCACGCTGAGCCGGGTCGCGGGCGCATTCTCGGAGGTGCAGGGCGCCGCCTCGTGGATCGTCGACAACTACATGGGGCTGGCCGACTGGGCCGCCACCGTCGAGCGTCTCGCCACCTTCGGCCACAGCCTGGACGCCATGCGGGCCGCCGAGTCCGGCATCATCACCGTCCCCGCGAAGGGACAGAACTTCGTCGCGCACGACCTGTTGCTGAACCTGCCCAATGGCGCCGTGCTGATGGATGGCGCCCAGCTGCATCTCGAGCACGGCCAGAATACCGTCGTGCGCGGCCGGTCGGGGGCGGGCAAGTCCACCTTGTTCCGGGCGATCGCCGGCGTGTGGCCGTTCGGGCGGGGCACGGTCGAACGCCCGGCGGGCCAGATCATGTTCCTGCCGCAGAAGCCGTATATCCCGCTGGGCACGCTGCGCCGGGTCGTCACCTACCCGGCAGCCATGGACGCCTATTCGTCCGAGGTCATCGCGTCTGCGCTAGCCGATGCCGGATTGGGTGGCCTGGCTTCCGAGCTCGATGTCGACATGTCCTGGGGTCAGCGCCTGTCCGGCGGCGAGCAGCAGCGGCTGGCATTCGCCCGGGCCTTGCTGGCGCGCCCGGATTGGCTGTTCATGGACGAAGCGACCGCCAGCTTGGACCCGCAAGCCGAGGAGGAGTTGTACCACATGCTGCGGCAGCGCCTCCCGGACACGACGGTAGTGTCCATCGCGCACCGCCCGGAGATCGCCGATCTGCACGACACGACGTTGACCCTGGAACGCACGCCGGCGGGCGGATCACTCGTTCAGGGGTGATTGCGCTTTTTGGCTAATGTCTTCCTGTCATGCCAGGGCTTGGCGCCAGCTGTGCAGCAGGGTCTCGATGGTGCGGCCCCAGGTGTAGTCGGCCGCGCGGGCCAGCCCGGCCTGCCGCAACTGCTCGGCGAGGTCGGTGTCCTCGATCAGGCGTTGCATGCCATGCATGATGGCGTCCTCGTCCAATGGGTCCACCGTCAAGGCCGCGCCCGTGGCCAACTCGCCGACTGCGGTAGTGCTGGAGGCCAGCACCGGGCTTGCGGCGGCCATGGCTTCCACCACCGGCAAGCCGAACCCCTCGTACAGACTGACATAGGCGAAAACGGCGGCGCGTGAACAAAGCACCACCAGGTCGGCGTCGCTGACATGGCCCAGCAGCCGGACGGTGCCGTCGCGGATGGCGGCGTCCGCCTCCGGCCGGGCCAGCACGCTGCCCCACCCCTTGCCGCCGGCGATCACCAAGGGCGCCCGGCGGCGGATCGCCGCAGGCAAACGCAAATGGGCGGCCAGCAGCCGGTCGAAATTCTTGCGCGGCTCGATCGTGGAGATGGAAAACACGTAGCCATGGTCGGCCAACTCGTAACGCGCGAGAGTCTCGACGGCATCCACGGCCGAAATGGGCCTGAAATCGTCCGCCGGCGCGAGCGGGATCACGTCGATCCGGCTGGCGGAGACGCCCAGGTCGCGCACTACCACGTCCTTGGTGAACTGCGAGATCGCGACGAACCGCGACGCCTGCCGCAGCGTCGCCTTCAGATTGCGATCGATCCATTGCAGCCGCTCGACCGGGTGCCACGAGGGCTCGTGGTGCCACGACAAGTCGTTCATCGTGACCACGGTCGGCAGCGCGACCGGGCGCGCGATCATGTTGGGCTCGTGATACACCAACCGGCCGCCGCAGCTGCGCGACAGATCCCGCACTTTCCGGTTCAAGCCGCCATGCTTGATGCGCCGAAGCGTTTGCACCCCGGGAACCCGGCCGACCGCGACCTTCCACGGGATCGGCACCGGCTGAACCGGACGCGGGCCGGAGACCGGGTCGTCCAAATGGTCGAGGATGTCGGCCCCGGCCAGGCCCTCCGCCAGCAACAGCGCAAGATGCTCGATCGAGGGGGACACACGGGCTGCGCGCGCGATCTCGAGCGTCATGCGGCCGACGCCGGAGCGGCGGGAGGCAAGGCTCTCCGCCCCGATCAGCACGCTCATCTTCGGTATTGGATCGAACGGCACGGTCTTCCTCGGCACCCCACTGGGCCGCACGCATTCCTTACGCCGACGGCTTCGTCAATCTACAATGTGACAATCCGGGGTCAGGCGTTGGGTGAAGTGGGTCCAGAACACCGTCCGGCCCAGAATTGGCAGGCCAATATAGCCCCGCATCCGGAGCCGTCCGTCGGGCTCGACCTGCAGGCGGATGGTATACGTCTTGTCGTCATCCGGGTCGGTGATGTGGCTGTCCCAGATGCCGTCCGAGTCGAGCTTGCCGTCGGGAATGATCTCAAGCCGGCATCGCGAGTGTCCATGCAGGTCCAGCGGGGGCGACCCGTCCGGCTTGAACGTCGCGATCCCCACGACCCGGCCACACAGCCCGGTCGGACACGAATAGATCTGGACGACACCGTCGTGGTTCTGGGTCCACCAGATCCCCTCCACGGCGTCCGGATCGGCCGCCCTCGCACTCCCCGCGGCCAGCATGGCGAGCGCCACGAGCACCAGCTTCATGCAGACGGCCGGGGCGACGCGGCCACCCGTGCGAAGGTCGTCACGATCCGCCATCCGGCCCGCATCGTGCCGCGCAGCGACCCGGCGACCTTGCTCTCTCCACCGGCTCGGCAGCGATACGGCATCGGGACTTCGAGAATCCGCAGCCCCGCGCGTGCCGCCTGCATCTGCATCTCGATGTTCCAGCCATACGTCATCTCGCGCAGCCCGAGGGATGCAAGGCTGGTGCGCCGGATCGCCCGGAAGGCGCACATATCGGTGTATCGAACGCCATACAATGCTCGCATCCCCAGTCCAGCCGCTTGCCCGGCGGCGACCTGGTGCCAACTCATCGAACCCGGGTCACGTTCCCCGCGGGTGCGTGACGCGATGACGAAATCATGGGTGCCGGAGCGGATCGGGTCGACCAGGCGGTGCATCAGGTCCGCGCGGTCCGCGCCGTCGCCATCCATGAACACGATGATGTCGCTGGCCGGGTCCGCCGCCTCGGCCGCCCGGGCGCAGGCGAGGCCGTAGCCCCGCTTGCCGAGGTCCAGCACGCGGGCACCGGCATCGCGGGCGGCCACCTGCGTGCCATCGGTGCTGCCGCTGTCGGCGACGATCACCTCCGCCGCGACGTCCCCGGGGATTTCGCGGACGACCGGTCCGATCGCATCGGCTTCGTTCAGGGTGGGAATGACGACGGTGACGCTCGGCACGGCGTTGGTTACAGCGACCACCTCAGCCCGCAATTCTCGCACGGCTTTGGTGGCGTATCGCTGAGCAGGGACTGGCGGAAGTCCTTGTAGAGCGGCCCGTTCCAGATATCCCGCAGGCTTTGCTGGGTGGCGTCGCCGAGCGTGTAGTTGCTGTAGCCGCGCGCCGAGAACGGCGCGATGCAGCAGGGCAGAGCGCGGCCGTGGGCGGTGAAATACATCAGCGACCAGGGACGGCGGCAGGTGGCCCAGGCGCGATCACCGTCGTTGTTCTTCAGGCTGACGCCCGGTTCGGTGGCGCCGGACGCGTCCAGCAGGATGCCCATCTGCTCACCCAGGGCCTGGGCGGCGGCGATGTATTCCTCCTCCTCCACCTGAGTCTGCTCGAACAGGCTGCTTTCGGCCCGCGCCATGCCGAACCCGACGTCGTCGAATACCAGGCGCTGCAGGTGAACTTCCTTCACGCCCATATTGGCCGCCATGCGGACGAAGTCGGGCAGTTGCTGCACCGTTTCCTTCAGCCCGGTCAGCCAGATCGACACTTTTGGGGTGGCACTGCCGACCTTGGCCTGGAACGCGGTGAACTTGCCGACGTCGCGCACGATGCGGTCGAAAAAGTCCTTGCCGCGCACCAGCAGGTAGGTCTTGCGATCGGCGGCGTCGACCGAGACGCGCAGCTCGTCCAGACCGGTGTCGATCAGCTCCTGGAACTTCTTGGGGTTCAGCAGCGTGCCGTTGGTGTTGAACAGCACGTAGATGCCGCGATCCTTCAAGTAGCGGATCATGCGCGGCAGCTCTTTCACCAGCATGGGCTCGCCCACGCCGTGCAGCACCACGCGGGCGATCGACGGGAACTGGTCCACGATCGAGGTGAACAGCTCCCACGTCATGTCCTGCGGCGGCTCGAGCGTCTCGAAGGTGCGCGGACAGGTTTCGCACAGCAGGTTACAGCGGTTCGTCGTCTCGAGGTACAGGCAGACCGGGGGGGCCGCGGTCACATCCCGCGCCTCGACGGATTCGAAGTAACGGCGCGGATCTTTCAGCAGCGTGGCCGACATACGGTATTGCTCCTCAGCGTGCAGTGCGGCGGGCTCGCGCGACGTCCACGACGGCGAGAGCGATACATGGGCCATAGATGACCCACGGGTAGATGGCTTCGCGGTGATACGGGTCCAGATACAATAAGACACCGCTCGCCGACAGATACACCACGCTCAAATACGGTGCGAAGCAGGCGAAAAGCGCTAGCCAGCCAAGATACCACGGATAATGCGGCGAAATCGCGACCGTCGTGGCCGTCGCCAGCACGGCGGCCGCCCGCCCGATCACCAGTGTGCGCGCGCCCGGGTCGGCCGGCAGCTTCGGTCCGAGCATATACCACGCGGCCAGGCCGAGGAGCCCGAGCCCCGCCAGCAGCATGTAAGCCTTGGTCATCCAGGCAGTGATCGGGGTGAACAGCGCCACGGCCCGGAGTGCGAAGAAGCCTTGGCCGGTCTCCAAGCCTTCCTCGCCCGCATAGCCCGGCAGGTAGCCGAGGACGTGCCAGCCCGCACCCACTGTGTACACGGCATACAGCGCCACGATCACCAGAAGTGTGCCGGCGAGCATCGGCCAGTCCCATCGCCGCCAGAAGGCGGGGAAGATCGCCGCCGGCAGCAACTTGCAGAGGATTGCGAGCCCCAGTACCGCGCCGGTCAAGCCGCGGCGGGACGTGCTAGCCACCAGCAGGGCCAGGGCCATGAAGCCGAGGCTCGCGCCGTCGATGTGGCCGTTTCCGGCATATTCCCAGATCGGCAGTGGGTTCCAGGCATACACCAGCACCCCCGCCACCGGCCGGCCGGCCTTGTGCAGCAGCCAAGCCACCACGCCGATCGCCACCGCCTCGAACGCCGCCATCACGATTTTTACCATGGCGAGCGACGACCAGACCTGCCCGATCGCGGCGAAGATGATCTGCGCGACCGGTGGATAGATCGTCGGCGCCTCTTCGGAGCGGTTGACGCTGGTATAGATCTCGTCGTCCCGCATGAAGGTGAGTTCGGGGGCTGCAGGGAGATACAGGTACGGGTTGATCCCGTGCGCCTGCACGCGGCCATCCCAGACGTAGCGGAACAGATCGGACGACAGGAACGGCGGGGTCGCCAGCGGCAGCACCCGCATCGCAGCCGCCAATGCCAGCACGAGCCATGTGGCTCGACGCGTCACCGGGCCGGAGCGGACGAGCCAGACCGCCCCGAAATACACCAGGGCGGCCACGCATTCGATCGCGACGAACAGCTGCATGCGGTCGTCCGAGCCGATGGTGGCGACCGAGCCGGGCACATGGCACAGCCACTCCGCCACGACGAGCAGCAGCAGAAGGCCCCCGGTCCCGGCGAGCGCCCCGAAGCGCCCCCGCTCCGTCACGCCGCCAACCGCGCCCGCAGGTTCATTGCCTGAACGTAGGCGGCGGTGGTCGGGGCCGCGAACCCGGTGCCGTCATCCAGGTCCGCAATCAGCCGCGCGAGGGCAGACCGGTCATCGACGTCGTACCACGCCGGCAGCTCGTGCGCCGGCAAGCCGATGGCGGCGGCCGCGGCGCGGGTTTGGGCGGCGACGCGCTCGGTGCTCCAATTGACGCCGGCATAGAGTTGCGGGTGCGGCGCCGTCATGCCGAGCAGGTAGTAACCGCCATCCTCCGCCGGCCCGAGCACGACCCGGTCGCCAGCCGAAAGCAGCTGGGCCGCCTGCACCAGGCAGGCCGTCGGCAGCGTGGGACTGTCGGAGTTCAGCACGCAGACGGCGCTGTGCCCCAGGGCGAACAGGGCGGTGGTGGCGTGCTGCAGCGACCGCCCGAACCCCTCCACGCCTTCCGCCACGCCCGCTGAGCCATCGGCGAGCAGGAGCTTGGTGCCCTGGGCGAGAACGCCGTCGAATAAACCCTCCAGTCCGGCCGGCGCATAGGCGACGTATCCCGCGATTTCGGCCTGTTGCGAGGCGAGGCGGATGTTCTCCGTGATGTCGCGCAGAAAGGCCGCGCTCATGCCGCTTGCCTCGTCCGGGGTGAGCGGCGGGGACAAGCGGGTCTTCGAATGGCCGGGGCGGGGAGCCTTGGCCATCACGGCAATCGCGCAGCTCATGGATGTTGGTCTCGACGGGCTTGTGAAGGACGGAGGTGCAGACGCACCCGATACCGTGGGCGTTGGCAATACGCTAGAATGGCAACGCGGATGCCACCGCGCACTTGAGGAGTGAGTTCATGAGCATTCAACTCGGCCAGGTCGCCCCCGATTTCGAGCAGGACTCCACTGAAGGTCGCATTCGGTTCCACGAGTGGCTCGGTTACAGCTGGGGCGTGCTGTTCAGTCACCCGAAGGATTTTACGCCCGTCTGCACCACCGAACTGGGCGAGGTCGCCCGGCTGAAGCCCGAATTCGACCGCCGCGACGTGAAGGTCATCGGCCTGTCGGTGGACAGCCTGGAGCACCACGCGACCTGGAACCAGGACATCCTGGACGTCACCGGCTCCGCCGTGAACTTTCCCATGCTGTCCGATGCCGACCGCACGGTCAGCACGCTCTACGGCATGATCCACCCCGAGGCGGACGCAGCGCTGACCGTGCGGTCGGTGTTCGTGATCGACCCGGCGAAGAAGGTGCGGCTGATGCTGACCTACCCGCCGTCCGCCGGTCGCAACTTCCCCGAGATCCTGCGCGTGATCGACAGCCTGCAGCTGACCGACAAGCAGAAGGTCGCCACGCCCGTGAACTGGCAGCCCGGCGACCGGGCGATCATCGTGCCGAGCGTTTCGGACGCCGACGCCAAGGAGCGCTTCCCGCAGGGTTGGGAGGCGAAGAAGCCCTACCTCCGCTATGTGGACGTGAAGTTGGATTGACCCCGCCCGCCCTATCCGTCCCGACCTGGCGGCCCGGCGCCGAGCCAGGCGAACGCGTGGTTCCGGAGGAGGTGGCGGTGGCGCTCACCTATAACCGCACGACGCACGCGGTGATGATGGCCACGCCCTCGGACCTGGAGGATTTCGCCGCCGGGTTCAGCTGCGCGGAGGGGATCATCGACGGCCCCGCGCAGATCGAGGAGCTGGAGGTGGTGCCCGCCCCGCAAGGCATCGAGTTGCGCATGTGGATCGACCCGGCGCGGATGACCACGCTCGAACGCCGCCGTCGCCACATCGCCGGGCCGACCGGTTGCGGCCTGTGCGGCATGGACAGCCTGGCGGACGCGATGCGCGAGCCGCCGCCGGTGCCGCGAGGGCGGTGCTGGAGCCCGGCCGAGATCGCGGCGGCGGTGGCAAGCCTCGGCCCGGCGCAGGCGTTGAACCACCGGACCCATGCGGTTCACGCCGCCGGGTTCTGGCGCGACGGCCTGTTGGCGGTGCGCGAGGATGTCGGCCGGCACAATGCGCTCGACAAGCTGACGGGGGCGTTGTTGCGGGCTGGGCACGATCCGGCGTCGGGCATTCTGCTGCTGACCAGCCGCGTGTCGGTCGAGTTGATCCAGAAAGCGGCCAAGGCGGGCATTGGCCTACTGGCGGCGGTCTCGGTGCCGACGGCATTGGCGATCCGGGTGGCGGAGGCGGCCGGCATCACGCTGGTTGCGGTGGCGCGGAGCGACGGCTTCGAGGTGTTCAGCCACCGATCGCGGGTGGCTCCGCAATAGCGCGAGCCGGTTTGTCGAGGTAGGGGGCCTTGGCATTGCACCGCAACAGTCGCCATCGAGACAGACGTGCGAAGTGCAGGTTGGTGTAATGCCAAAGAGCATTGCACCCTACGTTTTCTAGGCGGCGTCCTTTACACCCGCCAACAACACAGCCGCCATATCGCCCCGCACCTTGGCGATATCGTCCTGATACTTCAGCAGCACGCCCAGCGTCGCATCGACCGCCTGCGGGGTCAGCTCCACCGCGTTCATATGCGTCAGCGCCCGGGACCAGTCGATCGTCTCCGCCACACCGGGCAGCTTGAACAGCTCCGCCCCGCGTAGCTCCTGCACGAAGGCCACCACCTGGGCCGACAGCCGCTCGGCGACACCCGGGGCGCGGGCGCGGAGAATTTCACGTTCGCGGGCGGCGTCGGGGTAGTCCACCCACTGATACAGGCAGCGGCGGCGAATTGCGTCGTGCACCTCGCGCGTGCGGTTGGAGGTGAGGATCACGACGGGCGGCGTCACGGCGCGGATAGTGCCGTATTCGGGCACGGTGATCTGGAAGTCAGCCAGCAGCTCGAGCAAAAAAGCCTCGAACGGTTCATCCGCACGGTCCAACTCGTCGATCAGCAGTACGGCTGGCGGCAGGTCGGGGTCGATCGCCGACAGCAGGGGGCGGGCCTGCAAATACTGGCGGGCGTAGATGTCAGTCGCGGTGGACGACACGGTGCCCTGCGCCTCGGCCAGGCGGATGGCCAGCAGCTGCCGCGCGCGGTCCCACTCGTAGGCCGCGGCCGATAGGTCCATCCCGTCGTAGCATTGCAGCCGCACCAGCCGTCGGCCCAACCCGGCGGCCAGCACGCGGGCGATCTCGGTCTTGCCCGTGCCCGGCTCGCCCTCGAGGAACAGCGGCCGAGCCATGCACAACGACAGATGCACGGTGGTCGCCAACGCACGGTCGGCGACGTAGCCCTGGGCCGCGAGCAGCTCGGCAGTCGCGTCCACCGTGGCCGGGATCAAAAGACCAGGCTGCCGAAGATCAGGAAGAAGATGAACAGGAAAATCACGCTGCCGATCCAGAACACCAGCGGGAAGCCGCCCGGCTCCTTGGGGATAAGGCTGAACAGGCTGACCGTGGCAGGCGCGTTCGCCACGGCGCGGATCGCCTCCACACCCCCTGTCAACGTGCCGTCGGCCGCATATTCCGGGACGTGACCCGGTACATGGGTGGCACCGGGTGCCGCGACTTGACCGGGGAATTGCTGTGGGACGCTCTGGGACATGTTGGACACCTGGGCACTGAATTTGTCGAAGAACTGGTCGGCCATCTGCTTGGCGGTGGCGTCAATCAGCCGCGCGCCGAGCTGGGCGATCTTGCCGCCGACCTGCGCCTTCACCTCGTAGGTCAGCAGCGTATCCGCCCCATCATCGGCCAGGCGCACCACGGCGCCGCCATTGGCGAATCCGGCCACGCCACCCTGGCCCTCGCCGGCAATCCGGTATGAGTTGGGCGGATCCAGGTCTAGCAACTGCACCTTGCCGGTGAACGAGGCCGAGATCGGCCCGATGCGCACGCCGGCCGTGGCCTTCATATCGGTGTCGGACGTCTTCTCCAGCGTCTTGCAGCCGGGGATTGCGCTACGGAGCACCTCCGGGTCGTTCAGCGCGTCCCACACCGTCTGCCGCGGGGCGGGGATACGCCGCTCGCCTGTCATGTCCATCGATCAAGAGTCTCCATTGGGCCGCGCAATGTCCGACATGGCGGCTCAGCACGCAACCGGACGCATAACTGTGGCGACAACGAACCGGGGTGCGCCTGGTTTGCCGATCGGTGGTCGCCCCCTTATTCAAGGCTCAACCAGGGAGAGCCACACGCCATGACCTATCTCGTCGCCGCCGACCTGCCGAGCGGGAACGCCGGGGATCGCCTGCGTGCGCTCCTGGCCCAACCCGGCATCGTCCAGATGCCCGGCACCCATAACGGCATGGCGGCGCTGCAGGCCAAGCAGGCCGGGTTCGAGGCGTTGTACCTGTCAGGCGCGGCCATGACGGCCTCGATGGGGCTGCCGGACCTCGGCGTGATCACGGTGGACGAGGTGTGCTTCTTCATCCGCCAGGTCGTGCGCGCCTCGGGCCTGCCGCTGCTGGTCGACGGCGATACCGGGTATGGCGAGGCGTTGAACTGCATGCACATGGTCCGCTCGTTCGAGGATGCCGGCGCGGCCGCGGTGCATATCGAGGACCAGTTGCTGCCCAAGAAATGCGGCCACTTGAACGACAAGAAGCTGGCCGACGCGCACGATATGGCCGCCAAGGTCGCCGCCTGTGCCAAGGCGAGGCGCCATTTGCTGGTGTTGGCCCGCACCGACGCCGCAGCGTCCGAGGGCATGGACGGCGCCGTCGCACGGGCCCGCCTGTTCGTGGAGGCGGGGGCGGACGCGATCTTCCCGGAGGCGTTGCACGACGCCGAGATGTTCCGCGAATTCGCCCGCCGGATGCACGACGTGAAGCCCGGGGGCGTGCCATTGCTCGCCAACATGACCGAGTTCGGCCGCACCCCGTTCTTCACGGCGTCCGAGTTCGAGGCCATGGGCTACAAGATGGTGATCTGGCCGGTGAGCGCGCTGCGGGTCGCCGCCAAGGCGCAGGAACAGCTGTATGCCGCGATCAAGCGCGACGGCGGCACCCAGAACAAGCTCGACGCCATGCAGACCCGCAAGGAGCTGTATGCCACGATCGACTACTACGGCTACGAGGCGCTGGATGCCTCCCTGGTGCGGACTGTGACGCCGGAGGGGATGCCCCAGCGCAGCTGACCCTTTCGCCTACTGCACCGTGATGCGGGTGACGGTCCCGCCGCCCGAATCCGGCATTCCTTGCACACGGACCTTGGCGCCGGGCTTGGCAAGGCTGCGGTCCACGACATCGATGCGGGTGACGGGAACGCCGGGGTCCACCACGAGCTCGGACTTGCCGCCGGCGAACGTGACATCGAGATCGTTGCTGCCATTGGCCACGGCCGCGCCGGTGACCACCGCGTTGGTCATCGTCTGCTCCTGGGCGTCGTTCATCGGCCGCTGACCTTCGCCGAGCCCGCGCATGGCGGGTGGAAAAATGCGCAGCTCCGTCGAATGCAGCTTGCCGTCCCGTGCGCGGCGGGCGGCCGAGGCGACGAAATCGTCCGGCTTGATGTCGGCGAGGGTGGCGGGCTTGTTCTGCAGGACCAGCAGGTTGGGGGCGAGTTTAAAGGTTTGGACGGCGCCATCGTCGCTCTTGATCGCGATCGAGGTGGCATCGATGTGGTCGATCGTCCCGAGTACGTTGATCGGGCCGGTGCCTTGAGCCGAGGCCGCCACCGCGCCGATCATTGTCATGGCCGCGAGAAGCATGGATTTCGCCGTCATCGCCGATCCCTCCTTTGGGTTTGGCGATGGCCTGCCGGGTGAACTGGCCGGAGTCAATGATCTCCCCCTCCCCTCTAGGGCCCTCAACGAGGAGGGGAGAAGAGGTTATTCGGCGGCGTGCATTGCGCCGATGGCAGGGGCACTCGCTGTGCTGCGCCGGCCCACGCGGGACCAGGCGGCGTAGAGCGCGGGCACGAAGCACAACGTCAGGCCGGTGGCGCTTACCAACCCGCCCATGATCGCGATCGCCATGGGGCCCCAGAACACCGAGAAGGCCAGCGGTACCAGCGCCAGGATCGCGGCGGCGGCGGTGAGTAGGATCGGGCGGGCGCGGCGTACGGTGGCTTCCACGATCGCCTCGGCCACCGGCAGGCCGTCGCGCACGTCCTGGTCGATCTGGCTGACCAGGATCACCGAGTTGCGCATGATGATCCCGGCCAGCGCGATGAAGCCCAGGGTCGCCACGAAGCCGAACGGGGCGCCGGTCACCAGCAACGCCGCGGTGACGCCGATCAGGCCGAGCGGTGCCGTCAGGATCACCATGGCGACGCGGCCGAAGCTCTGCATTTGCAGCATCAGCAGCGACAGCATCACCACCAGCATCAGCGGCATGATCTTGTTGATGCTGGCCTGGCCCTTGGCGCTCTCCTCCACGGCGCCGGCGGTCTCGATGCGGTAGCCGGTCGGCAGCGCGGCCTTGATCGCGTCCAGACGGGGCAGTACGGCGGCGGTGGCGACGGGGGCCTGGATGCCGGGCAGGGTGTCGCCGCGGATCAGCAGCATCGGCGTGCGGTCGCGTCGCCACACCACCGGCTGCTCGATGCCCCAGCCGATCTGCGCCACTTGCGACAACGGTACGGCGCGGCCGCCGCCGCCCGGGAGGGTGGCCTGGATCGTGACATCGCCGATCGCACCGATGTCGTTGCGCTCCGACGGGATGGCGCGGGCGATCACCGGGATCAGGTCGGTGCCCTCGCGATATTGCGTGACGGTGGCGCCTTGCTGCAGCGTCGCCAGCGTGTTCGCCACGTCCTCGCTGGACAGGCCGAGCAGGCGGGCCTTGTCGCCGTCGAGGTCGATGGTGACGGCCTTGCCCCACTCGCCCCAGGCGGCGCTGACGTTACGCAGCACGGGCGTGTCGCGCATCGCGGCGCTGATCTGCAGCCCGACCCGGCGGAGCACCAGCGGGTCCGGGCCAATCACGCGGAACTGCACCGGGTAGCCCACGGGCGGCCCCAGTTCCAGCCGCGACGCACGCAGCCTTGCGTCCGGGAACGGCCCGGCGGAGCCGGCGTCGATGATGCCGGCGAGCGTCTTCAGCAGCGCCTCGCGGTCGGGGATCGTCTTCATGTTGATGACGAATTGAGCGTAGTTCGGCTGGTCCAGCTCGGGCGAGAATGCCAGGAAGAAGCGCGGCGTGCCGGTGCCGGTGTAGGCGGCGTAGGACGCGATGCCGGGCTGCTTGCCGAGCAGTTCCTCCATGCGGCCGACCTGCTCGGCGGTGGCGGCGAAGCTGGCGCCCTCGGGCAGGCGCATGTCGATCAGCACTTCCAGCCGGTCGGAGGCGGGGAAGAATTGTTGCGGCACCTTGGTGAAGCCGACGACGGAGACGGCGAAGGCGAGCACCGTGGCGCCGATCACCACCCAGCGCCGGCGCACGCACCAGCGGACCAGGCCACGGAACCGGCGATAGACCCCGCTGTCGTAGACGTCGCGATGAACGGCGCCCGGCTTGCGTTCCGGCAGCAGCGCGGCGCCGAGGAACGGCACGAACAGCACCGCCACGAACCAGGACAGCACCAGCGCCAGGCCGACCACGCGGAAGATGTCCTGCGTGTATTCGCCGGTGCTGGATTGGGCCAATCCCACCGGCAAATAGCCGGCCGCGGTCACCAGCGTGCCGGTCAACATCGGGAACGCCGTCGAGGTGTACGCGAAGCTGCCGGCGCGCACGCGGTCCCAGCCTTGTTCCAGCTTCACCGCCATAGTTTCGACCGCGATGATCGCGTCGTCCACCAGCAAGCCCAGCGCGATTACCATGGCGCCGAGCGAAATGCGCTGCAGGTCGATGCCCATCAGCTTCATGCCGATGAACACGCCCGCCAGCACCAACGGCACGCTGATCGCCACCACGATGCCGGTGCGCCAGCCCAGGCTCACGAAACTGACCAGCAGCACGATTGCCAGCGCCTCGAGGAAGCTCTCCTGGAAGTCGCCGACGTCCACCGCAACTACGGCGCTCTGGTCGCTGATCGCGGTGAGGTGCACGCCCAGCGGAAGCGTGGGCTCGATGGTCGCCAGCTTGGCGGAGATCTGGCGGCCGAGATCCAGCATGTTGCCGCCATCGGCCATGGTGATGCCGATGCCGAGCGACGGCTTGCCGTTGAACTGCATGGTGGAGGTGGGCGGGTCCACCGTCGTGCGGTGCACGGTGGCGATGTCGGCCAGGCGCAGCAGGTGGCCATGTGCCTGCACGGGCAGGGCGGCGAGCGTTTCCGCAGCACCGGCCGCGGGGCGGGTGCGGACGCGAATGCGGTCATGCGCCGTGTCGACGAAGCCGCTGGACACGATGCTGTTCTCGGACCGGACGGCGGCCATCACGTCGGGCAGCGTCAGCCCCAGTTCGGCGAGCTTGCGGTAGGAGACGTCGATCTCGATGCGCTCGTCCTGCTGGCCGAACAGCGCCACTTTTCCGACGCCGGGCACCGGCAGCAATTGTTCGCGGACGTCTTCGGCGATGTGCTTCAGCTCCGGCAGGGTGAAGCCGTCGCCGGTGATCGCGTACAGGATGCCGTAGGTGTCACCGAATTCGTCGTTGAAATACGGGCCCTGCACGCCGGATGGCAGCGTGTTGGCAATGTCGCCGATCTTCTTGCGGGTCTGGTACCACAGCCCTTCGACCAGCTTGGCCGGCGTGTCGTCCCGCAACGAGACGGTCACCACGGTGTGGCCGGGCTGGGTCTGGCTTTGCGTGTAGTCCAGATGCGCCAGGTCCTGCAGCTTGCGCTCGATCGGGTCGGTGACCAGGCGGGCCATCTCGTCGGCGGAGGCACCGGGCCAGTCGGCGATGATCACCATCTGCTTGATGGTGAACGCCGGGTCCTCCGCCCGGCCGAGCGACAGATAGCCCCAGATGCCGCCGACCGCGATCGCGATCATGGCGAACAGGGTCAGCGCGCGGTGGCGGAGCGCCAGGGCCGAGAGGTTCATCGCGCGGGCCCGCCCCAGACTGTGAGCGCCATGCCGGGTTCGATCAGCCCCGCCCCCGCGGTCACGACCTGGTCGCCGGGCGCCAACCCCGACGCGATCACCATGCTGCCATCGGCGGCGTAGCCAGCCAGTGTCACCGGGCGAAGCGTGGCGCGTTGGGCCGTCGGGTCCAGCACCCACACCGCGGGCCGGCCGCCCTGGTCGGCGAGCGCGGTGGCCGGCAGCACGGCGACGGGCCTGCCACCGGTGGCGAAGCGCACGCTCGCCGTCATGCCGAGCGCCATCAGGTTGGGCGGGGTGTCGGACAACGCGACCTTGACGGCGAAAGTGCGGGTGGCCGGGTCGGCGAGCGCCCCGACCTCGCGCACGTGACCATGCAGCGTCACGCCGGGTGCGGCCCACAGCGTGACGGTGACGTCCCCCGCGGCGCGGATGTCGGCCAGGCGATTTTCCGGCACGTCGACGACGATCTCGGTCTGGTCGGTGTGGGCGAGGCTGGCGACGGTCTGCCCGGCGGCGACCACCTGGCCGACCTGGACGGGCAGGGCGGTGATCACGCCGTCCGCATCCGCGACCAGGCTGCCATAACTGCTCTGGTCGTGAGCGAGCGCCACCTGCCGCTCCGCCTGCACCAGCCGCGCCGCTGCCATCCGCGCCGCCGAGACCCGGCGGTCGTATTCCGACGGGAGATAGGCTGGCGAGAGTCGGCCGAGCTGATCGTAGCGGCCCAGATCGGTCTTGGTGTTTGCTGCGTCGGCTTCAGCGGCTTGCAAGGCCGCCTGGGCGGCTTGCTCGGACAGATGCAGGTCCGCCGGATCGAGCTTGGCCAGCACCTGGCCGGCGTGAACGTGGTCGCCGATCTCGGCCTGCCGCTCGACCACCTTGCCGGCAACGCGGAAGGCGAGGTCCGCCATGGTGCGCGCCTGCACCGTCCCCGACAGCGTCAGCGACGCGCCGGGTTGGACCAGGGCGATGGTGCTGACCCGAACGGGGCGCGAGTTCGAAGCCGGGGGCGGATCACCGGCCGCGAGGAGGAAAGCGGCAGCTAGAAGCAGAGCAGCACGGTTGAGCATGGCGGCACCTGACGAAAGATGCCAGCGCTATAGCCTAACGACGTTCACTTAACAACGGTAACTTTACACCATTAACGTATAATCCGCGGATCGCCATGTCGATCGTCAACTCGAGCAACTCGTCCGGATCGGAGAGCACATCGCAGGGCGAGTTGAGCAGCATCGCAACCGCCCCATGGACGCAGGCGCACAGCGCCTCCGCGATCAGCAGCGGGGATTTTGGAGCGAAATAACCTTCGTCGATCATCTTCTCGACGGTTTGCAGCAGGATGGCGAAGCTACTATCGGCTTCGGCCAGCTTCTCGCACGGGTCGATCCCGTCCCGGCGTCCAGACCGGATGAACGTCAGGCGGTACTCGTCCCGATGGGCAAGGCCGAACGCCGCGAACGCCCGCAGTCCGGCGCGAAGATTGTCCGGCGTGGCCCGATCCGGGCGGATGCATGACTCCAGTTCGACCAGCAAAGCCGCGAAATGCTCGGCGGCGATGGCCTGAAGGATGGCGTCCTTGTCGGGGAAATAGACATAGAGCGCCGTCGCCGACACGCCCACCTCGGCCGCGAGCCGGCGCATGGTGACGTGCTGAACACCGTCCTCTACGAACAGACGCTTGGCCGCCGCGAGAATTTCCCCGCGCCGCGATGCCCCTTGGCCGCGCGGCTTGCGGGTGCGAACGACGGTGTGCTCGATGCTGTCCATAAGTGAACAACGTTAACTCATGGACAGCGTTCCGTCAAGACGAACCCGGCTCAGGCGACGAGACGTCGATACAAATGCCAGGTCGCGTGCCCCAGCACGGGCATGGCGATGGCGAGGCCGATGAACAGCGGAATGCTGCCGGCGAGCAACGTGGCGCCGACGATCACGCCCCACAGCGCCATCGGCCACGGGTTGAGCATCACGGCCCGCAACGAGGTCTGCACCGCCTCGATCGGCGACACGTTACGGTCCAGCATCATCGGCACCGACACGACCGTCAGCATGAGCACGACCACCGCGAACGCGGCCCCGACGAGGTTGCCGATGATCATCATCTCCCACCCGGCGCCCGTCCTCAGGACGGAGTTGACGAAGGCGCCGGCGGATGCGGGGGAGTCGCCCAAGGTCGCGGCGTAGATCAGCCTCGCTGTGCCCACCCAGGCGCTGAAGATCACCAGCAAGAACACACCCATGGCTGCGATCGGGAAGATGGCAGGGGAGCGCAGGACGTCGAATGCATTGAGCCAGGACACCGGCTTGCCCGCTTCCCGCCGCCGGCTGAGCTCGTACACTCCGACGGCCAGCACCGGGCCGAGCAAGGCGATTCCGGCGACGAGCGGAAAGAGCAGGGGCATCAGATCCGTCCCCACGGCGGCCCGGGCGGCGACCAACCCGACGATGGGGTAGAGCACGCAGAGGAACACGAGTTGGGTCGGGATGGCGAGGAAGTCGGCCCAGCCGGCGGCCAGCGCCGCCCTGACGTCCGCGACGCCGATGTGCCGTACGCTCGGTGTCGCGAGGCGGGTTTCGGCTGAGGTGCTTGAGATATAGCCCATCACACAGATCCTCCGTTTCGGTCTTGGACAGGACCGGGCGGTGGTGCGGTGGGTCGAGTAAAACCGCAGCGCATCGGCCGTCGGGTCTCGTCGGGAGCAGCCTACGCTTGTGCTCGCCAGCGCTGCACGCGAATTCGTATCGGGCGGATTACGGCTTGGCGGCGGCGATGGTCTGTGCGGCTGCGACCGTCTCGGCCAACTGGTCCAATTCCAGATCCGGGATCCCCTCGGCGTGCAGCCCGGCGCAGGTGCGGAACAAATAATCCGCGGCGCTGCCCAACTCGCCTGCGGCCGAGGCGAGACGGTCGATGACGGCCTGCTTGGCCAAATCGGCGGTGTACTGCTCGGTCTTGGTGTTGACGGTGAACGCGATCGCCGTGCCGAAGCGTACGCCAGCGCTGTCCTCGAGCCCCACCCAACGGGGCACGTAGCTGCCGGCCAGCATCTCGCGGCGCCAGAGCAGGGACAACTCCGTCTCCAGCCCGTTCTCGGCAAGGCGGAACGCCACGCCCGTACACTCGCCGCCTTCGTCGAGCCCCAGTACCAGGCCCGGGTTGTCCGGCGTGCCGCGGCCGGCGCGGGTGGACAGGCAGAAGGCGCGGTGCCAGCCATGGATGGTGGCGGTGCGGCGCTCCTCGTAGTGGATCGCCGGGTTCCAGATCAACGAGCCGTAGCCGAACAGCCAGACCGGCTCACCCGGCGGGCGCGCGGCCAGGGTTTGGCGGAGCGACTCGGCCCGTTGCGCCTCGGTCAGGAGCCGCATACCGGAGCCGGAGCGGGCGACCATCTCGTCGATGCCGCCGGCCTCCAGCAGGGCGCGGGTGATGACGAACTCGGTCATGCGGCGATCGCGTGGCCGCCATCGAGGTCGAACTTGGTCATGAGCGATATTGTAGGCCACGCCCCTTGTCGTCAAAGAACGTTCCTGTCAGCCCAGCCCATCATCCCCCGCTTCGAGGAACGACGTTTAAGCTGCGGCTAGACCCAACCGGGATCGGGCGGCGGTGTATTCGCGGGCCAGGCGCGCCACCAGCTCGGCGGCGGGCACCACGCTGCCCAGCGCGCCGATGCCCTGACCCGAACCCCAGATGTCCTTCCACGCCTTGGTGCGGCCCGAGCCGAAATTCATCGCCGTCGCGTCCGAGACCGGCAGGTTGTCCGGGTCCAGCCCGGCCGCCACCAGGCTGCCCCTAAGATAGTTGCCGTGCACCCCCGTGATCAGGTTGGTGTAGACGATGTCACTCGCCGCACTCTGCACCAGCATCGCCTTGTATTCGGGCGCGGCGTTGGCCTCCTCCGTCGCGATGAAGGCGGAGCCTATGTAGGCCAGGTCCGCCCCCATCGCCTGCGCGGCCAGGATCGAGTCGCCCCGGGTGATCGCGCCGGATAACGCCACCGGGCCGTCGAACCAGCTGCGGATCTCGCCGATCAGCGCGAACGGCGAGATCGTGCCGGCATGCCCCCCAGCGCCCGCGGCCACCGCGATCAGGCCGTCGGCACCCTTCTCGATCGCCTTGCGCGCGAACCGGTCGTTGATGATGTCGTGCAACACGATGCCGCCATACGAGTGCACTGCCTCGTTCACCTCCTCCCGCGCGCCCAGCGAGGTGATCACGATCGGCACCCGGTATTTCACGCACAGCTCCACGTCGTGCATCAGCCGGTCGTTGGAACGGTGCACGATCTGGTTCACCGCGAACGGCGCGTCCGCCTCGGTCAGCTCGCCCGTCAGCCGCTTCAGCCAGTCCTCCAGCACCGGGCCGGGGCGGGCGTTGAGCGCAGGGAAGGAGCCCACGATCCCGGCCCGGCACTGCGCCAGAACCAGCTCCGGGTTGGACACGATGAACAGCGGCGAGCCGATCACCGGCAGGCGCAGGCGGTCGAACAGGGCGGGGAGGGACATGGCGGTTCCTGATATTCTTGGCTGTTCTTTTGCGGAGGGCCGAGCGGCATTGACGCTGCCGGGCTTCCGGCGTCAGGATCACGAAACAGGATAGCGGCCGGGCCGGTCAAGGACCCGGGCACAAGCGTCCGTCCGGAGGGATGATCATGCGGCCTCACCTCGGTGCCGCTCCAACGGCGCAATCGCCTATCGTCCGTGGACGGCGCAGCGTGCGGCCGGATGGCAGTGTGGCCGGTGCGGGCCGCGAGCAGAGGGAGATTTAACGACATGGGCAGCATCAACGCGGTCGTGGACCTGCAGCAGGACGGCGACGTCGCGGTCATCACGATGGACAACCCGCCGGTCAATGCGCTCGGGCACGTGCTGCGCGTCGGGCTGATGCAGGCGTTCGAACAGATAAGGCCACGCAAGGACGTGGCGGCGGTGGTGCTGACAGGCACGGCGCGGGCGTTTTCGGGCGGCGCCGACATTACCGAGTTCGGCAAGCCACCGCAGAAGCCGATCCTGATCGAGGTGATCGCCGAAATCGAGTCGTTCGACCGCCCCGTGATCGCTGCGATCCACGGCCTGGCGCTAGGCGGCGGGCTGGAGTTGGCGCTCGGCTGCCACTACCGCGTGGCCGCACCCGGCGCCAAGGTCGGCCTGCCGGAGGTCAAGCTCGGCCTGCTGCCCGGCGCCGGCGGCACCCAGCGGCTGCCGCGGATCATCGGCCCGGTCGCGGCCATGAAGGCGATCGTGGGCGGCGTCCATATGCCAGTGGAAACCGTCCCCGGCTTTGCCGACGCGATCTGCAAGACGCGGGAGGAGGCGGTTGCGTTCGCCCGTAGCGTCATCGGCAAGCCGCTCGCCCGCGTGCGCGACCGCGACGACAAGCTGCAGGAGGCGCGCGCCAACCCGGCGTCGCTGGACGAAGCCGCCGCCCCGCTGCTCAAGCGTGCCCGCGGCCAGCGCGCCCCCGCCGCCTGTATCGAGGCGGTACGGGCCGCCGTCACGATGCCCATGGACGCCGGGCTGGCGTTGGAACGCAAGCTGTTCCTGGAACTGGTCGGCAGCGACGAGAGCCGCGCCCAGCGCCACGCCTTCTTCTCCGAGCGCGAGGCGCAGAAGGTGCCTGGCATGCCGCCGGGGCTGAAGGGCGCACCCGTGACGAAGGCCGCGATCATCGGGGCGGGCACGATGGGCGGCGGCATCGCGATGTGCTTCGCCAACGCCGGCATCCCCGTGACGGTGGTCGAGGTGAAGCAGGACGCGCTCGATCGCGGTATGGGCGTGGTTGAAAAGAATTATCGTACGGCCGTCAGTCGCGGCTCGATGCCCGAGGGCGACGTTGCCAAGCGAATGGCGCTGTTCACGCCCACCACCGACTGGAACGCGATCGCCGACGCCGACGTGGTGATCGAGGCGGTGTTCGAGACGATGGAGGTCAAGCGCGAGGTGTTCGGCAAGCTGGACGCGATCTGCAAGCCGGGGGCGCTGCTGGCGTCCAACACGTCGACGCTGGACGTGGACCAGATCGCCGCGTTCACCAAGCGGCCGGCGGACGTGCTGGGCATGCACTTCTTTTCGCCCGCGAACGTGATGAAGCTGCTGGAGATCGTGCGCGGCAAGGCGACCAGCTACGAGGCATTGGCACGCGCGCTGGCGATCGGGCGTGCGATCAACAAGGTGTCGGCGGTCGTCGGCGTGACCGAGGGCTTCGTCGGCAACCGCATGCTGCACCAGCGCTCGGCCCAGTCGGAGGCGTTGCTGCTGGAAGGCGCCTTGCCCCAGCAAGTGGACGCCGTGGTGACCCGGTTCGGCTTCCCGATGGGGCCGTATGCGATGGGCGATTTGGCCGGGCTGGACGTCGGCTGGCGCATCCGGCAGGGCAAGGGCACCAAGGCGCCGATCGCGGACGCGCTGTGCGAGGCCGGGCGGTTCGGCCAGAAGACCGGCGCCGGTTATTACCGATACGACGGCCGCACGCCGACTCCGGATCCGGAGGTGGAGCGCATCATCGCCGATCAGCAGCGCAAGGTTGGCGTGAACCCGCGCAGCATCGGCGACGACGAGATCTTCGAGCGGATGTTCTATCCGATGATTAACGAGGGCGCCCGCATCCTGGAGGAAGGCATCGCCAGCCGCCCGTCCGATATCGATGTGATCTGGATGAACGGCTATGGCTGGCCGTCCTGGACCGGCGGGCCGATGTTCTATGCCGACAAAGTGGGGTTGAAGCACATCGCCGAGCGGCTTGAGTTCTATGCCGAGCAAACCGGCAACGAGCGCCTGCGTCCTGCCAAGCTGCTGCGCCAATTGGCGGCCAGCGGCCAGGGTTTCTCCAACCAGGCGAAGGCGGCTGCATGACAGTCGGCACTCTCATCCCCCTCCCCTTGAGGGAGGGGTTAGGGGAGGGGTCTCGGTTACTCTCCCCCCGGCCGCCGCCCACAAGGGGAGTGGGAGGGTGATGGGAACGCGCCCGTTTGCCTGGGAGGCGTCCTATCCGCCTGCGCTGAAGTGGGACGCCCCGCTGACCATCACCACTCTGCCGACCATGTTGGATACGGCAGTTGCAGCATTTGCCGACCGCCCGTTCATCGAATTCCGCGGCAAGCGCATCAGCTTCCGCGAGTTCGGCGAGCGCGCGGACCGGGCCGCCGCCGGCTTCCAGGCGCTGGGCGTCGGCCCCGGCGTATCGGTGGCATTGTATCTGCCGAACACCCCCTACCACCCCATCAGCTTCTTCGGCGTGTTGCGCGCCGGGGGCCGGGTCGTGCATCTCAGCCCGCTCGATCCGCCACGCTCGCTGGCCCGCAAGCTGGCGGATAGCGATGCCCGCATCATGGTCGCCCCCGACTACCCGACCATGCTGCCGCAAGCTTTGGCGCTGCTGGCGGACGGCTTGCTCGACCACCTGATCGTCGGCGAGGACGCCGCATTCGGGCCCGGCGTGCCGACCCAGGCGATCCCCACCGAGCCGCGCATCATCACCTTCGCCCGGCTCGCCGAGATGGACCAGGTCGCGCCCTGGCCCGCCGCCACCCCGTCCGACATCGCGGTGCTGCAATACACCGGCGGCACCACCGGGCTGCCCCGCGCGGCGATGCTGACGCATGCGAACCTGACCGCGGCGACCGCGATCTATGACACCTGGTTCAAGGGCAACAACCGCAGTTGGGAGCCGCAGGACCGGGTGATCGGCGTGCTGCCGCTGTTCCACATCTACATGCTGACCACGGTGCTGCTGCGCTGCCTGAACTCCGGTGTGGAGATTATGCTGCGCCTACGGTTCGACGCCGCCCACACGCTGGACGACATCGAGACCGGCCGCGCCACCGTGTTCCCCGGCGTGCCCACGATGTTCATCGCCATGGCCGCCCAGCGCGGCATCGACAAGCGGGACCTTTCCTCCCTCCGCACCGCAAGTTGCGGCGGCGCACCGCTGCCGGTGGAGGTCGCGCAGCGGTTCGAGGCACTGACGGGACGCCGGGTCGGCGGTGGCTGGGGCATGACGGAGACGTCGCCGGCCGGCACCAGCATCCTGCCCGACACGGAAATGCGCGCCGGTCTGATCGGGCTGCCACTGCCCGGCATCGAGATGGACGTGGCGGACCTCACCGACCCGCACCACGTGTTGCCGGTGGGTGAGACGGGCGAGCTCCGCATCCGTGGCCCGAACGTCACGGCCGGGTATTGGAACCGCCCGGAGGAGAACAAGACGGCGTTCGCCGATGGCTATTTCCTGACCGGCGACATCGGATACATGGACGAGGCTGGCAATTTCTACATCGTGGACCGCAAGAAGGACATGATCATCTCCGGCGGCTTCAACGTGTATCCGCGCCTGATCGAGGACGCGATCTACGAGCACGCCGCCGTCGAGGAATGCACCGTGGTCGGCATTCCGGATGCCTATCGCGGCCAGGCGGCAAAGGCGTTCGTGAAGCTGCGCGACGGCGCCGAACCCTTCACGCTCGAGGAGCTGCGCAGCTTCCTCGCCGACAAGTTGGGCCGCCACGAAATGCCCGCCGCCGTCGAGTTCCGCGACGCCTTGCCGCGTACAGCCGTCGGCAAACTGTCCCGCAAGGAGCTCGCCGAAGAAGAGCGCGCCCGTCTTCCAGAAGCTATAAAGGCATGAGCATGACCGAAGCCGTGATCGTCTCCACCGCCCGCACGCCGATCGGCAAGGCGCAGCGCGGTGCCTTCAACATCACCCACGGCGCCGATCTCGGCGGCCACGCCATCCGCGCCGCGATGGAGCGTGCCGGGGTCGACCCGGCCTCCGTCGAGGACGTGGTGATGGGCTGTGCCAACCCCGAGGGCGCGACCGGCGGCAACATCGCGCGGCAGGCGGCCTTGCGCGCCGGCATTCCGCCGACCGCGTCGGCGATGACGGTGAACCGCTTCTGCTCCTCCGGCCTGCAGGCGATGGCGTTGGCGGCGGGGCGCATCCTGAATGATGGTGCGCCCGTGGCGGTGGCCGGCGGGCTGGAGTCGATCAGCCTGGTGCAGTTTCACATGAACCAGTTCCATTACCGCGACGAATGGCTGAGCGAGCATCAGCCTGACATCTACATGCCGATGATCGAAACCGCCGACATCGTGGCCCAGCGCTACGGCATCAGCCGCGAAGCGCAGGACGAATACGCGCTTGAGTCGCAACGACGCACCGCCGCTGCGCAACAGGCCGGCCGGCTGTCGCAGGAGATCGTTCCGCTGACCGTGATTAAGGAAGTCGTGGACAAGGCGACGAAGGCGGTCAGCCAGGAGGAGGTGACGCTCACGTCCGACGAGTGCAACCGCCCCGATACGACGCTGGAGGGGCTGGCCAAACTGAAGCCGGTGCGGGGTGAGGATCAGTTCATCACCGCGGGCAACGCCAGCCAGTTGAGTGACGGCGCGTCCGCCTGCGTGATGATGTCGTCGGAGGAGGCGCAGCGCCTGGGGCTGACGCCGCTCGGCATCTTCCGCGGCTACGCGACCGCCGGGTGCGAGCCGGACGAGATGGGGATTGGGCCGATCTACGCCATTCCGCGCCTGCTACAGCGCAAGGGGCTGACGATCGAGGACATCGATCTGTGGGAGCTGAATGAGGCGTTCGCCAGCCAGGTGCTGTATTGCCGCGACAAGCTGGGGATCCCGAACGATCGGCTCAACGTCGATGGCGGGTCGATCGCCATAGGCCACCCCTACGGCATGAGTGGATCGCGCATGGCCGGCCACGCCTTGATCGAGGGCCGCCGCCGGGGTGCCAAGCTCGCCGTCGTCACCATGTGCATCGGTGGCGGCCAGGGCGCTGCCGGCCTATTCGAAATCATCCACTAGCCTCTCCCTTCTCCCTCTCCCCTTGAGGGAGAGGGCCGGGGTGAGGGGTGCCACACCAAGAAAGCAGGCAGTATGGACCTAAGCTTCACCCCCGAGGAACGCGCCTTCCGCCAGGAGATGCGCGACTTCTTCCGCACCCAGATCCCGGCCGAGATCCGCGAAAAGGCGGGCCGGGGCGAGCACGTCTCCAAGCACGACCTGCAGGTCACCCAGCGCGCCATGAACGCTGCCGGCCTGGCGACACCGCACTGGCCGGTGCAGTGGGGCGGCAAGGATTGGACGTCCGTGCAGTCTTACATCTGGCTGGACGAGATGCAGACCGCCTCCGTTCCCGCCCCGCTGGCCTTCAACACCAGCATGGTCGGCCCGGTGATCGCCGAGTTCGGCAGCGAGGAGCAGAAGCAGCGCTTTCTGCCACCAACGGCCAACCTGGACATCTGGTGGTGCCAAGGTTTCTCCGAACCCGGCGCCGGGTCGGATCTGGCCGGGCTGCGCACCACGGCGCGGCGGGAGGGCGACGAGTGGATCGTCAACGGCCAGAAGACGTGGACCACGCTCGCGCAATACGCCGACTGGATCTTCTGTCTGTGCCGCACAGACCCGAATGCGGCCAAGAAGCAGGAAGGCATCTCCTTCATCCTGATCGACATGAAGACGCCCGGCATCACCGTGCGCCCGATCCAAACCCTGGATGGCGGCCACGAGGTGAACGAGGTCTGGTTCGACGAGGTGCGCGTGCCCTATGGCAACCTGGTCGGGCAGGAGAACAAAGGCTGGGACTATGCCAAGTTCCTGCTGGGCAACGAGCGCACCGGCATCGCCCGCGTCGGCGTGTCGAAGGCGCGGCTGCTGCGGTTGCGCGAACTCGCGAAGTTGGAGCGGATCGGCGACAAGCCCATGATCGAGGACCGCCACTTCGCCGAGAAACTGACCGCGGTGGAGATCGAGCTGCGGGCGCTGGAAATGACGCAGCTGCGGGTGGTGGCGAGTGCGCGCGACCACGCGAAGGGCAAGCCTAACCCGGCGAGCTCGATCCTGAAGATCAAGGGTTCCGAGATCCAGCAAGCCACCACCGAACTGCTGATGGAATTAGTTGGCCCCTACGCCATGCCTTACCTACCCGAGAACGAGGCCGAGGGTGACAACGACCCGATGTCGATCGGCCCGGACTACGCCGCGGAGGCAGCCCCGACCTATTTCAATTGGCGCAAGATCTCGATCTACGGCGGGTCGAACGAGATCCAGCGCAACATCGTCGCAAAGGCCATCCTGGGATTTTAATCGCCTCTGCCCTGTCCCTCTCCCGTGAAGGACGGGAGAGGGACAGGGCGATCTCCCGCACTATCAACCAAGGCGAATATGGACCATGGATTTCGACCTCAACGACGATCAGCGCCTGCTCAAGGATAGCGTCGACCGCCTGATCGCCGATAAGTACGGCTTCGAGCAACGCCGCGGCTTCATGCAGGAGGACGGCGGCTGGAGCCGGACGATGTGGGCGCAATACGCCGAACTCGGGCTGCTGGGCCTGCCATTTGCCGAGGAGCATGGTGGGTTCGGTGGGGGCCCGGTCGAGACGATGATCGTCGCCGAAGCCTTCGGCCGCGGCTTGGTGCTGGAGCCGTATTTCGCCACCGTAGTACTGAGCGGTGGACTAATCCGCCGTGCGGCCGATGCGGCGACACAGGCCGAGCTGCTGCCCCAAGTCGCCGCCGGCGAACTGCTGCTCGCCTTCGCCCATGTCGAGCGGCAATCCCGCTACGAACTGCACAACGTAACCACCATCGCCCGTAAGGACGGTGCGCGTTGGCGGCTCGAGGGCGAGAAGGGCGTCGTGCTGCACGGCGACACCGCCCAGAAACTGCTGGTGACCGCGCGTACCGCGGGTGCCACGCGCGACCGCTCGGGGATCGGCTTGTTCCTGGTGGATGTCCCGGGTGAGGGCGTCTCGGTGCGTGGCTATCCGACGCAGGACGGGTTGCGTGCGGCCGAGATTTCGCTGGCCGGTGCGACCGGCGTGCCGCTCGGTGACCCGGCGGGTGCACTGCCCCATATCGAGCGCGCCGTGGACGAGGCGCTGGCCTATGTGGCGGCGGAGGCCGTGGGCGTGATGTCGTCGATGCATGCGGCGACGGTCGATTACATGAAGCAGCGCAAGCAGTTCGGCCGCGCCATCGGCGAATTCCAAGCGCTCCAACATCGCGCGGTGGACATGTACGTGATGCTCGAGCAAGCCCGCTCCATGGCGCTGCTCGCGACGATGATGTCGGCGGATGACGACGCTGGCGAGCGTCACAAGGCCGTTGCCGCCGCGAAAGTGCAGATCGGGCGATCGGGACGCAAGATTGGCCAGGAGGCGGTCCAACTCCACGGCGGCATCGGTGTCACCATGGAATACATGGTCGGCCACTATTTCAAACGTATGTCGATGATCGAATTGCTGTTCGGTGACGCCGACACGCACCTGGCACAGCTCGCTAAAGCCGGGGGCGTTCTGGAGGCGACCTGATGGCCGCCCCCAAAAGCGTAGGCTACTGCTGGTAGGGGCGGTTGCTGTACGCACCGCCATTGTTGTAGGCGGCGGCAGCACGACGATGCCGCACGACGGCCTCGTGGTGGCCAACGGCACAACCGGCCGCAGCACCAAGCAAGCCATGGTGGCCCGCGAAGTGACCGGCGACACCGCCGACGGCGGCACCGGACAGGCAGCCGATAGCCGCTGCATCACGCGGGGCTGCGACGGAGCCCACCGCGACCAGGGCGGCGAGGGCGAGGATCGTCTTCATGAGGTCTCTCCGACCGTAGTGGAGTTATTGCGGTTGTGAGGCGGGCGCGGTCGCGGCAGCACGGCGCTGCTGCTTGGCGTTCTCGTGGTGGCCGATAGCACAGCCAGCGGCGGCGCCCAGCAATGCGTGATGGCCGGCCACATGACCGGCGACGCCACCCATAGCGGCGCCGGATGCGCAGCCGGCGGCCTGTGCAGCACCCGGCAGGGCGGAGGCTGCGAGTAGGATGGCGGCCGCGGCGGCAAGGATCGTCTTCATAGCGGTAACTCCGTTAGTTGCATGGTTTCAACGCCGCGCGATTGACTGCGTTCGACTACGCCGCAACGGTTTTAAAGAAATGTTGGCCGTACTCATTCCTCAACGCCAATTTGTTGAGCTTGCCGGTCGCCGTATGCGGCAGTTCGGTGACGGACAGCACCCCATCCGGCAGCCACCATTTCGGCACCTGACCCTCGTAGCTCGCCAGCAACGCGGCCGGGTCGATGGTGTGGCCTTCGCGCGGTACCACCAGCAGGAGTGGGCGCTCGTCCCATTTCGGGTGGGCAGCGGCGATGATCGCGGCCTCCGCCACATCCGGATGGGCGACCGCGATGTTCTCCAGCATGATGGAACTGATCCACTCGCCGCCCGACTTGATGACGTCCTTGGACCGGTCGGTGATGGACATGTAGCCGTCCGGGTCGATCGTGGCGACGTCACCGGTCGCAAACCAGCCGTCGGCATCGGCGCCGCCGGTGGCGTCCGGACCATAGTAGCGCTTGCAGACCCAGTGCCCACGCACCATCAGGTCGCCGAACGCGACGCCATCCCAGGGCAGTTCCGTCCCGGCCTCGCCGACGATCTTCATCTGGACGCCGAAAATCCCGCGTCCCTGGTTCAACCGCCGGGCCACGACTGCGTCCGGCGGCATCGTATCCTCGCCGGCCTTGGGGGCATTGTAGGTGCCGAGCGGGCTCATCTCGGTCATGCCCCAGGCGTGGTCCACCCGCACCCCGTACTCGCGGGCGAAGGCGTCGATCAGCATCGGCGGACAGGCCGAACCCCCGATCACCAGCGACTTCACCGTGTCCAGCCGTGCGCCAGTCGCGCGCAGATGCTGCAACAAACCGAGCCAGATCGTCGGCACACCGGCGGAGGTGGTGACCTTTTCCTCGTTCATCAACGCCGTGAGGCTGGCCCCGTCCAGATGCCGGCCCGGCAGGATCAGGCTGGCACCGGCCATCGGCGCGGCAAAGGGCGTCCCCCAGGCGTTGACGTGGAACATCGGTACAACCGGCATCACCCGGTCGCGCGCCCGCAGGCCGAACACGTCGGCCATGTTGACGGCGTAGGCGTGCAGCACGGTCGAGCGATGGCTATACAGCACGCCCTTGGGCCGCCCGGTGGTGCCCGACGTGTAGCAGAGCCCGGCCGCGGTCTGTTCGTCGAACTCCGGCCAGGCGAAGTCGTCATCCGCCTCGGCCAGCAGCGTCTCGTAGCAGTGCAGCGACATGCCCGGCGCGAGTTTCACCTCCGGCAGGTTGGCCTGGTCCGTCATCATCACGATGTGGCGGACGGCGATCCGGGGCGCCAACGCCTCGAGCAAGGGCACGAAGCTGGCCTCGGCGAACAGCACCGCATCGCCGGCATCGGCGATGATGTAGGCGATGTCCTCCACCCCCAGGCGCGGATTGATCGTATGGTACATCGCGCCCATGCCCGGCGCTGCGTAATAGGCTTCGAGGTGGCGGAAGCCGTTCCAGGCAAGCGTCCCGACCCGGTCGCCCTCCTTGACGCCCAGCCGCTGCATCGCGCGCACGAGACGCCGCATCCGGCGCTCGGTCTCGCGGTAGGTGGTGCGGTGGATCGTGCCCTCGACGGTCTTCGAGACGATCTCGGTCGTGCCATGGTTGCGGGCGGCGTGCTGGATGATCGACGAGATCATCAGCGGTCGCGTTTGCATCAGTCCGAGCATCGATCCTCCCCCTGCCGATTCAGCCGGCGTTAGAGGAGGATCATACCGCGCCCTCTACCGGCACGGCATGGTCAATCGGCGGTTGCGCCCATTTTCTCGGCCAATGCCGGCATGTGGCTACGACGACGCGGCGCCAGCCAATGCTGCAGCTTGTCGAGATACAGGTAGATGACCGGCGTCGTGTAGAGCGTAAGCACCTGGCTGAGCAGCAGGCCACCCACCATGGCATACCCGAGCGGCTTGCGCAGTTCGGATCCGGCGCCACTGCCCAACATCAACGGCAGGCCGCTGAGCAGGGCCGCCATCGTCGTCATCAGGATGGGCCGGAAGCGCAGCAGGCAAGCCTGCCGGATGGCGTTGAGCGGCGTCTCGCCATCGCGTCGTTCGGCAGAGATGGCGAAATCCACCATCATGATGCCGTTCTTCTTCACGATCCCGATCAGCAGGATGACGCCGATCATGGCGATGATGGACAGGTCGAACTTGCCGATCATCAGCATCAGCAACGCCCCGACGCCAGCAGAAGGCAGGGTGGAGAGGATGGTAAGCGGCAGGATGTAGCTCTCGTAGAGGATGCCGAGGATGATGTAGACCGCGATCACCGCGGCCGCGATCAGGTAGGGCTCCGAGCTAAGCGACGACTGGAACGCTTGCGCGGTGCCCTGGAACGTCCCGGTGAGGGACGCTGGCGTCCCGAGTTGCTGCATCGCGGTCTGGATCGCCGTGACCGCGTCGCCGAGCGCCGCCCCCGGTGCGAGGTTGAACGACAGCGTGACCGACGGGAACTGGCTCTGGTGGGAGATCGACAGCGGAGAGACCGGCGCCGTGTCGATCTTCACGAACGTGCTGAGCGGCACGGCGGCCCCGCTCGAAGATTTCACGTACAGCTTGTTCAGTGTTTCGGCCTCGCCCTGCATGCCCGGCGGCACTTCCAGGATGAGGTGGTAGGAGTTCAGCTGCGTGAAATACTGGGTAATCTGCCGCTGCCCGAATGCATCGTAGAGCGTGTCATCGATGACCTGCGGATTGATGCCGAAGCGGGACGCGGCGTCCCGGTCGATGGTCAGCGTAGCCGTGGTTCCCGCCATCTGCTGGTCGGTAGCCAAGTCACGCAGCGAGGGGAGGGTGCCGAGTTTCGCGAGGACTTTGGGCGCCCACTGATAGAGCTCGGCGATGTTCGCGTCCTGCAACGTATACTGGTACTGCGTTTTCGCCAGGCGGCCGCCGATGTTGATGTCCTGGCCGGCCTGCATGAACAACTGGGCGCCTGGAACGCTCTTTGCCTTGTCGGCCAGGCGGCGGATGATCTGTTGCGCGTCTGAAGTACGGTCCTCCCAAGGCTTCAGGCTGATGTAGAGGCGACCATTGTTACCGGTCTGCCCGCCCAACCCGGCGCCCATCGACGATGAATACGCCTGCACGTCGGGGTCATCGCCGACCACCTTCGCCAGCGCCATCTGCCGCTGCGCCATCTCCGCAAACGAGATGTCCTGCGCGCCCTGAGTGATTCCGACGATGATGCCGGTGTCCTGGGTGGGAAAGAACCCCTTGGGGATGATCACGGCGAGGTAGCCGGTCACGCAGACAGTACCCAAGAAGATGCAGAGCGTGACGAAGCGGTATTTCAGCGCGATATCGAGGGTGCGGCGGTAGAAGCCGATCATGCCGTCGAAGATCGCCTCGACGAACTTGTACATGCGGCCATGCTCGCCGTGATGGTGCTTGAGGAAGCGCGAGCACATCATTGGCGTCAGCGTCAGCGAAATCACGCCGGACACGACCACGGCAATGCTCACCGTCATGGCGAACTCGCGGAACAGGCGGCCGACGATGCCGCCCATCAGCAGCAACGGGATGAATACGGCGATCAGAGAGATGCTGATCGAGATGATGGTGAAGCCGATTTCGCCGGCGCCCCTCAGCGCGGCGTCCATCGGGTTCATGCCTTCCTCGACGTAGCGGTAGATGTTCTCGAGCATGACGATGGCGTCGTCCACCACGAAGCCCACCGCGATGGTGAGCGCCATGAGCGAGAGGTTGTCCAGGCTGTAGCCGAGCAGGAACATGACGGCGAAGGTGCCGACCAGCGCCAATGGCACGGTGATGCTGGGGATGATCGTCGCCCAGAAATTGCGCAGGAAGACGAAAATCACCATTACCACGAGGGAGATGGACAGGATCAGGGTGAACTGGACGTCCTTCACCGAAGCCTGGATCGTGAGCGTGCGATCCATCACGGTGTCGACGTGGACGGAGGGCGGGATCGCCGCCTGCAGGCGCGGCAGCTCCTGCCGGATGTGAGCAACCGTATCGATCACGTTGGCGCCGGGCTGCTTGAAGATCAGCAATTGGATGCCGCGATGGCCGTTCTGCCAACCGGCGAGGCGGGCGTTTTCCGGCCCGTCGACCGCGACGCCGATGTCTTTCACCCGAACCGGGGCGCCGTTGCGATAGGCCAGGATGACGTTGCCGTATTGCTCGCCGGTCGTGAGCTGGTCGTTGTCGTAGATGGCCAGCGACTGGCGAGGCCCGTCGACGCTGCCCTTCGGATT